>NZ_CM181223.1:0-5610000 GCF_014852505.2 Pseudomonas sp. PDM21
GTGTCCGTGGAACTTTGGCAGCAGTGCGTGGAGCTTCTGCGTGACGAGCTGCCGTCCCAGCAATTCAACACCTGGATCCGACCTTTGCAGGTCGAGGCCGAGGGTGAGGAGCTGCGCGTCTACGCACCCAACCGCTTCGTACTTGACTGGGTCAATGAGAAGTACATGGGGCGCCTGCTCGAATTGCTGAGTGAGCGTGGCAACGGCCAGATTCCGGCGATTTCACTGCTGATTGGCAGCCGACGCAGCCGCACTCCGCGCCCTGCCCTGGTTCCGACGCCGCAGGTCAATGTCCAGCCGGCTTCCGTTGCCGCAGCGCCTGCACCAGTGAGCGCACCTGCGCCGGTGGCTCTGTCCATGCCCGAGCCGCAGCCGATCCAGGCCGCGCCGGTGCAGACCATCGTCGATCTCGACGAATCCAGCCCGGGTATCGATCCGATGGCTGCCGCCATGCCGGCCGCGACTGTGCGTACTGAGCGCAACGTCCAGGTAGAAGGTGCGCTCAAGCACACCAGCTACCTAAACCGCACCTTCACCTTCGAGAACTTCGTGGAAGGTAAATCCAACCAGCTGGCCCGTGCGGCCGCCTGGCAGGTTGCGGACAACCTCAAGCACGGCTACAACCCGCTCTTCCTTTATGGTGGCGTCGGCCTGGGCAAGACCCACCTGATGCACGCTGTGGGTAACCACCTGCTGAAGAAGAACCCTAATGCGAAGGTCGTGTACCTGCATTCGGAGCGATTCGTCGCGGACATGGTGAAAGCGCTGCAGCTGAATGCCATCAACGAGTTCAAGCGCTTCTACCGTTCGGTGGACGCACTGCTGATCGACGACATCCAGTTCTTCGCCCGCAAGGAGCGTTCCCAGGAAGAGTTCTTCCACACCTTCAACGCCCTTCTGGAAGGCGGCCAGCAGGTCATCCTGACCAGCGACCGCTACCCGAAGGAAATCGAAGGCCTGGAAGAACGCCTGAAGTCCCGTTTTGGCTGGGGCCTGACGGTGGCCGTGGAGCCGCCGGAGCTGGAAACCCGCGTGGCGATTCTGATGAAGAAGGCTGAGCAGGCGAAGGTCGAGCTACCGCACGACGCTGCATTCTTCATCGCCCAGCGCATCCGCTCCAACGTGCGTGAGCTGGAAGGCGCGCTGAAGCGCGTGATCGCCCACTCCCACTTCATGGGCAGGCCGATCACCATCGAGCTGATCCGCGAGTCGCTGAAGGACCTGTTGGCCCTGCAGGACAAGCTGGTCAGCATCGACAACATCCAGCGCACCGTCGCCGAGTACTACAAGATCAAGATCGCCGACCTGCTGTCCAAGCGCCGTTCGCGCTCGGTGGCACGTCCGCGTCAGGTTGCCATGGCACTCTCCAAGGAACTGACCAACCACAGCCTGCCGGAGATCGGCGTGGCCTTCGGCGGTCGGGATCACACCACGGTGCTGCACGCCTGTCGTAAGATCGCTCAACTCAAGGAATCCGACGCGGATATCCGCGAGGACTACAAGAACCTGCTGCGTACTCTGACCACCTGACGCAGCCTCACGAGGCAAGGGACTAGACCATGCATTTCACTATTCAACGCGAAGCTCTGTTGAAACCCCTGCAACTGGTCGCTGGCGTTGTCGAGCGCCGCCAGACGCTGCCGGTTCTTTCCAACGTCCTGCTGGTCGTCGAAGGCCAGCAACTGTCGCTGACCGGCACTGACCTGGAAGTCGAGCTGGTAGGTCGCGTCACCCTGGAAGATGCTGCCGAGCCGGGCGAGATCACCGTGCCGGCGCGCAAGCTGATGGACATCTGCAAGAGCCTGCCCAGCGACGCCGTGATCGACATCCGCGTTGACGAGCAGAAGCTCCTGGTGAAGGCCGGCCGTAGCCGCTTCACCCTCTCCACCCTGCCGGCCAATGACTTCCCCACCGTGGAAGAAGGCCCGGGATCGCTGACCTTCAGCCTGGTGCAGAGCAAGCTGCGTCGCCTGATCGATCGCACCAGCTTCGCCATGGCGCAGCAGGACGTTCGCTACTACCTCAACGGTATGTTGCTGGAAGTGGGTGGCGGCACCCTGCGTGCAGTGGCGACCGACGGTCACCGCCTGGCCATGTGCTCGCTGAGCAACGGCGTGCCAGAAGCGCAGGATCGCCACCAGGTGATCGTACCGCGTAAAGGCATCCTCGAACTGGCTCGACTGCTCACCGAGCAGGATGGCGAAGTGTCGATCGTCCTTGGACAGCACCACATCCGGGCGACCACTGGCGAGTTCACCTTCACCTCCAAGCTGGTAGACGGCAAGTTCCCGGATTACGAGCGCGTACTGCCCAAGGGCGGTGACAAGCTGGTCATCGGTGACCGCCAGGTGCTGCGCGAAGCCTTCAGCCGTACCGCGATCCTGTCCAACGAGAAGTACCGCGGCATTCGCCTGCAGCTCTCTAACGGACTCCTGAAAATCCAGGCGAACAACCCGGAGCAGGAAGAGGCGGAAGAAGAAGTGCAAGTCGACTACAACGGCGGCAGCCTGGAAATCGGCTTCAACGTCAGCTATCTGCTGGACGTCCTGGGTGTCATGGGTACCGAGCAGGTGCGCATGATCCTCTCCGACTCCAACAGCAGTGCGCTGCTGCAGGAAGCGGACAACGACGATTCTGCCTACGTCGTCATGCCGATGCGCCTCTGACGCGTATCGATGTCCCTTACCCGCCTTTCGGTCACCGCGGTGCGCAACCTGCACCCGGTGACCTTCTCCCCCTCCCCCCGCATCAACATCCTCTACGGCGAAAACGGCAGCGGCAAGACCAGTTTGCTGGAAGCCATCTACCTGCTCGGTCTCGCCCGCTCCTTTCGCAGCATGCGCCTGCAACCTGTCATCCAGTACGAAGAACCGGCTTGCACGGTGTTCGGACAGGTACGTCTGGGCAATGGCTTCGATAGCAGCCTGGGGGTTTCGCGAGATCGTCAGGGCGAGTTCCAGATTCGCATCGACGGCCAGAATGCACGCAGCGCTGCTCAGCTTGCCGAGACTTTACCGCTGCAGTTGATCAACCCGGACAGTTTCCGCCTGCTGGAAGGGGCACCAAAAATTCGCCGGCAGTTCCTCGATTGGGGAGTGTTCCACGTGGAACAACGCTTCATGGCCGCCTGGCAGAGACTGCAGAAGGCGCTGCGGCAGCGGAACTCGTGGCTCCGGCATGGTAAACTGGACGGTGCTTCGCAGGCTGCGTGGGATCGGGAATTGTGCTCGGCAAGCGACGAAATAGACGCGTATCGCCGGTCCTATATCCAGGCTCTCAAGCCCCAGTTCGAGCGGACCCTGGCCGAGCTGATCCAGATCGATGACCTGACGCTCAGCTACTACCGGGGATGGGATAAGGAACGCGACCTGAGCGAAGTGCTGTCCTCCAGCTTGCTGCGCGACCAGCAGATGGGGCACACCCAGGCAGGACCGCAACGGGCGGACCTACGAATTCGCCTAGGGGGACACAATGCCGCGGAGATACTTTCACGTGGCCAACAGAAACTGGTGGTCTGCGCTTTGCGGATCGCCCAGGGGCACTTGATCAACCAGGCCAAGCGCGGGCAATGCGTCTACCTGGTGGATGACCTCCCCTCCGAATTGGATGAGAAGCATCGGTTGTCTTTGTGCCGGCTTCTCGAAGATCTGGGTTGCCAGGTATTCATCACCTGCGTCGATCCGCACTTATTGAAAGACGGCTGGCAAATGGAAACGCCGGTGTCGATGTTCCACGTGGAACATGGGCGCGTCTCTCAGGACACTACCATCGGGAGTGAAGAATGAGCGAGAACACCTACGACTCTTCCAGTATCAAGGTACTGAAGGGACTGGATGCCGTACGTAAGCGTCCGGGCATGTACATCGGTGATACCGACGACGGCACTGGCCTGCACCACATGGTCTTCGAGGTCGTGGACAACTCGATCGACGAAGCGCTGGCGGGCTACTGCAGCGAGATCAGCATCACCATTCACACCGATGAATCCATCACCGTGCGCGACAACGGTCGCGGCATTCCGGTGGATATCCACAAGGAAGAAGGGGTCTCCGCGGCAGAGGTCATCATGACCGTCCTTCACGCCGGCGGAAAGTTCGACGACAACAGCTATAAGGTCTCCGGCGGTCTGCACGGTGTGGGTGTATCGGTGGTGAACGCCCTCTCCCACGAGCTGCGCCTGACCATCCGCCGTGAAGGCAAGGTCTGGGAGCAGGTCTACCATCACGGCGTTCCGCAGTTCCCGCTGCGCCCGGTAGGTGACACCGATGGCTCGGGCACCGAGGTGCACTTCAAGCCGTCCCCGGAAACCTTCCACAACATCCACTTCAGCTGGGACATCCTGGCCAAGCGGATCCGTGAGCTGTCCTTCCTGAACTCCGGCGTCGGCATCGTCCTGCGCGACGAGCGTGCCGGCAAGGAAGAGCTGTTCAAGTACGAGGGTGGCCTGCGCGCTTTCGTCGAGTACCTGAACACCAACAAGACTGCGGTGAACCAGGTCTTCCACTTCAACTGCCAGCGCGAAGAAGACGGCGTCGGCGTGGAAGTCGCCCTGCAGTGGAACGACAGCTTCAACGAGAACATCCTCTGCTTCACCAACAACATTCCCCAGCGTGACGGTGGTACCCACCTGGCGGGCTTCCGCTCGGCCCTCACCCGTCACCTGAACAACTACATCGAGCAGGAAGGCCTGGCGAAGAAGTTCAAGATCGCCACCACTGGCGACGACGCCCGTGAAGGTCTGACCGCGATCATTTCGGTGAAGGTGCCGGATCCGAAGTTCAGCTCGCAGACCAAGGACAAGCTGGTTTCCTCGGAGGTGAAGACCGCCGTGGAACAGGAAATGGGCAAGTACTTCGCCGACTTCCTGCTGGAGAACCCGAACGAAGCCAAGGCCGTGGTCGGCAAGATGATCGACGCCGCCCGTGCCCGTGAGGCCGCGCGCAAAGCTCGTGAGATGACCCGCCGCAAGGGCGCGCTGGACATCGCCGGCCTGCCGGGCAAGCTCGCCGACTGCCAGGAGAAGGACCCCGCCCTCTCCGAACTGTACATCGTGGAAGGTGACTCCGCGGGCGGTTCTGCGAAGCAGGGCCGTAACCGCAAGACCCAGGCGATCCTGCCGCTCAAGGGCAAGATCCTCAACGTCGAGAAGGCTCGCTTCGACAAGATGCTGTCTTCCCAGGAGGTCGGCACGCTGATCACCGCGCTGGGCTGCGGTATCGGTCGCGAGGAGTACAACATCGACAAGCTGCGTTACCACAACATCATCATCATGACCGATGCTGACGTCGACGGTTCGCACATCCGTACCCTGCTGCTGACCTTCTTCTTCCGTCAGTTGCCGGAGCTGGTCGAGCGCGGCTACATCTACATTGCCCAGCCGCCGCTGTACAAGGTGAAGCGCGGCAAGCAGGAGCAGTACATCAAGGACGACGTGGCCATGGAGGAATACATGACCCAGTCGGCCCTCGAGGAAGCCAGCGTGCACGTCAACGAAAGCGCTCCGGGCCTGTCCGGCGAAGCGCTGGAGAAGCTGGTCAACGAGTACCGCGGTGTCATGCGCACCCTGTCCCGCCTGTCCCGTCTGTACCCGCAGGACCTGACCGAGCACTTCATCTATCTGCCGCGCATCGAAGCTGAAAAGCTGGGCGACGAGGCCACCATGCAGTCCTGGATCGAGCAGTTCCAGGCGCGCCTGAAGGCCGTCGAGAAATCCGGCCTGACCTACAAGGTCAGCCTGCGCGAAGACCGCGAGCGTCACCTGTGGCTGCCGGAAGTCGAGATGGTTGCCCACGGTCTGTCGAACTACGTCACCTTCAACCGCGACTTCTTCGCCAGTAACGATTACCGCGCGGTAACCGAGCTGGGCAGCAAGCTGAACAGTCTGCTGGAAGACGGCGCCTACGTGCAGAAGGGCGAGCGCAAGAAGTCGGTCAGCACCTTCAAGGAAGCCCTCGACTGGCTGATGACCGAAGGCACCAAGCGCCACAGCATCCAGCGATACAAAGGTCTGGGCGAGATGAACCCGGATCAGCTGTGGGAAACCACCATGGATCCGAACGTGCGCCGCATGCTGAAAGTAACCATCGAGGACGCTATCGCGGCCGACCAGCTGTTCAACACCCTGATGGGCGATGCCGTGGAGCCGCGCCGCGACTTCATCGAAAGCAACGCTCTGGCGGTTTCGAACCTGGACGTCTGATCCAGGAAAGCTGCAGGCAAAAAGAAAGGGCCCTTTGGGGCCCTTTTCTTTTGTCTGCCGGAAACCGTGAATCAGGACGCCTCGGCCACCGATTGTGGAGTGGCGTCGTCCGGCAGCTCACCCATATCGCGCAGGGTCTGGATGACCCAGTTCTCGGCGCGCTGGTTCAGCTCGGTGATGGCACGTGCGCCCTCCCCTTCGGCATACATGGCCGGGCCGATCACCACCTGGATGGTGCCGGGGTATTTCGCCCAGCCGTTCTTCGGCCAGCAGTGCCCGGCGTTGTGGGCGATCGGCAGTACCGGCAGGTTGGCGTTGACCGCCAGAGAGGCCCCGCCGCGGGAGAACTTGCCGATCTGGCCGGTGGGAACACGGGTGCCTTCAGGGAAGATCAATACCCAGGCGCCCTTCTTGAGGCACTCATCGCCCTGCTTGGCGATCTGCTTGAGGGCCACTTTGGGTTGCTCGCGGTTGATGGCGATGGGCTTGAGCAGCGCCATGGCCCAGCCGAAGAAGGGCACGAACAGCAGCTCGCGTTTGAGCACCAGCGCCAGCGGCTCGAAGTAGCCGGTGAGGAAGAAGGTCTCCCAGGTGCTCTGGTGTTTGGCCAGGATCACGCAGGGCTGGTCGGGGATGTTCTCCGCGCCCTTGAGTTCGTAGCGCACGCCGACCACCCAGCTGGCGAGCCAGACGGCGAATTTGCACCAGGCCTGGGCAATGAAGCGGTAGCGCGCGCGGTACGGCAGGAAGGGCGCAATGAGCAGGCTCAGGGTGCCCCAGACGAAAGCGCTGAACGACAGCAGCAGGTAGAAGAGAACGGTTCTGATGGCCTGCACTATCGACATGGGAGATGGGTCCTCAGGAAAGAAGTTGGTCGGCTACTGCCGCCAGATCGTCGAATACCAGCGTGCCTTCGGGCAACGGCTTGGTCAGGGTTCGCTCGCCTTTGCCGGTCTTTACCAACACTGGCTGACAATCGACGGCCAGCGCGGCGTCCAGGTCACCCCGGCTGTCACCCACGAACCAGGTGCCGCGCAATTCCGCGCCGTAATGCTGGGCAATCTGCAGCAGCATACCGGGTTTCGGCTTGCGGCAGTCGCAGCCCTCGTCGGGGCCATGGGGGCAGTAGACGACCACGCCGAGTTCACCGCCCTGCTCCGCCACCAGTTCGCGCAGGCGCTGGTGCATGCTCTCCAGGGTGGCCAGGTCGTAATAGCCGCGGGCAATGCCCGACTGGTTGGTGGCCACGGCCACAGTCCAGCCGGCCTTGCTCAGGCGGGCGATGGCGGTGATGGCGCTGGGGATTGGAATCCACTCGTCGAGGGATTTGATGTAGGCGTCGGAGTCCTGGTTGATGACACCGTCGCGGTCGAGGATCAGTAGCTTCATGAGTGATTCGACAAGTCAGACGCTTTCGATAAGTTGGAAATGAAAAAGCCGGGAGTCCGTCACGGCGAACCGTTGCGAACTCCCGGCTTTCAGGCGGGCATCAACCCAGCAGCGAGATGTCGGCGACGCCGAGGAACAACCCGCGCAGCTTCGCCAGCAGCGCGTAGCGGTTGGCCTTCACGGCGTTGTCGTCCGCGTTGACCAGTACTTCCTCGAAGAAGGCATCCACCGGCGCGCGCAAGGCCGCCAGACGGGCCAGGGCGGCGCGATAGTCGCGGGCCGCAGCCAGCGGAGCTACTTCGCTCTCGGCAGCTGCCACGGCGCTGCCAAGGGCCTTCTCGGCGTTCTCGGTGAACAGGCTGGCGTTGACGGAAGCGGGTACGTCGCCTTCAGCCTTGGCCAGGATGTTCGACACGCGCTTGTTGGCGGCGGCCAGGGCCTCGGCTTCGGCGAGCTGACGGAAGGCCTGCACGGCTTGCACGCGCTGGTCGAAGTCCAGCGGAGCGGTCGGCTTGAGTGCACGTACGGCCTGGTACACGGCTACGTTGACGCCTTCATCCTCGTAACGGGCACGCAGGCGGTCGAAGACGAAGTCCTGCACCTGTTCGGACAGGCCTTCGGCCTTCACCTTATCGCCGTACTGAGACACAGCCACGCCGATGGCGTCGACCAGGTCCAGGTCAAGCTGCTTCTCGATGAGGATGCGCAGCACGCCCAGGGCTGCGCGACGCAGCGCGTACGGGTCCTTGCTGCCGGTAGGCAGCATGCCGATGCCGAAGATGCCGACCAGGGTGTCGAGCTTGTCGGCCACGGCCACCGCTGCACCGGTCAGGGTGCCCGGCAGTTCGGCACCGGCGCCGCGCGGCATGTACTGCTCGTTCAGCGCCAGGGCGACGTCCTTGGCTTCTCCACCGGCAGTGGCGTAGTAGTAACCGGCGATGCCCTGCATCTCCGGGAACTCGCCAACCATCTCGGTGGCCAGGTCGCACTTGGAGAGGATGCCGGCGCGGGCAGCGTTGGCTGCATCCCCACCGATGCGCTCGGCGATGTAGGCGGCCAGCTTGGAAACCCGCTCGGCTTTCTCGTAGACAGTGCCCAGCTGGGCCTGGAACACCACGTTCTTCAGACGGGCATTAAAGGCTTCCAGCGGTTGCTTCTGGTCCTGCTTGAAGAAGAACTCGGCGTCGGTCAGGCGCGGGCGAACAACCTTCTCGTTGCCGGAGACGATGTGCTCCGGCGCCTTGCTCTCGACGTTGGCCACGGTGATGAAGCGCGGCAGCAGCTTGCCGTTGGCGTCCAGCAGGCAGAAGTACTTCTGGTTGTCCTGCATGGTGGTGATCAGGGCTTCCTGCGGCACCGCGAGGAAGCGCTCCTCGAAGGAGCACACCAGCGGCACCGGCCACTCGACCAGCGCGGTCACTTCGTCCAGCAGGTCGGCCGGGACGATGGCGCTGCCCTTCTGCTCGGCGGCCAGTTCGGCAACGCGGCTGGAGATGATCTCGCGGCGCTCGGCGAAGTCGGCCAGCACGTGGGCGCTGCGCAGGTCCTCCAGGTAGTTGGCCGGTGCCGAGATGCGCACGTTGGCAGGGTTGTGGAAGCGGTGGCCGCGGGATTCGCGACCGGCCTTCTTGGTCAGGATCTCGCAGTCGACGACGTCGTCGCCGAACAGCATCACCAGCCATTGAGTCGGGCGCACGAACTCTTCACGGCGTGCCGCCCAGCGCATGCGCTTGGGAATCGGCAGCTCGTTCAGCGAGGCTTCGACGATGCCGGGCAGCAGACCCACGGCTGGTTGGCCGGCGATGGTCTGGCTGAACTTGAGTTTCGGGCCGCTCTTGTCGATCAGCTCCAGGTCCACACCGCACTTCTTGGCGAAGCCGAGGGCGGCCTGGGTCGGGTTGCCGCTGGCGTCGAAGGCAGCCTGCAGCGGCGGGCCGTCGAGGTTCACGGTGCGGTCCGGCTGCTGCACGGCGAGCTGGTCGATCTGCACGGCCAGGCGGCGCGGCGCGGCATAGCAGCGCGCGGCGGCGTAGGTCAGGCCGGCGGCCTTGAGGCCCTTCTCGATGCCGGCCAGGAAGGCTTCACCGAGGCTTTTCAGCGCCTTGGGTGGCAGCTCTTCGGTGCCCAGTTCGACGAGGAAATCCTTCGCGCTCATTATTCGGCCTCCTTCAGCTTGGCCAGTACTTCGTCACGCAATTCGGGTGTGGCCATCGGGAAGCCGAGGCGGGCGCGGGCCTGCAGGTAGCTCTGCGCCACGGCGCGGGCCAGGGTGCGCACGCGCAGGATGTAGCGCTGACGCTCGGTCACCGAGATGGCGCGGCGGGCGTCCAGCAGGTTGAAGGTGTGCGAGGCCTTGAGGACCATCTCGTAGGTCGGCAGCGGCAGCTGCAGCTCGATCAGGCGGTTGGCTTCGCTTTCATAGAAGTCGAACAGCTCGAACAGCTTCTCGACGTTGGCGTGTTCGAAGTTGTAGGTCGACTGCTCCACTTCATTCTGGTGGAACACGTCGCCGTAGGTGACCTTGCCGAACGGGCCGTCGGCCCAGACCAGGTCGTACACCGAGTCGACGCCCTGGATGTACATGGCCAGGCGTTCCAGGCCGTAGGTGATCTCACCGGTGACCGGGTAGCACTCGATGCCGCCGACCTGCTGGAAGTAGGTGAACTGGGTGACTTCCATGCCGTTCAGCCAGATTTCCCAGCCCAGGCCCCAGGCGCCGAGTGTCGGCGATTCCCAGTTGTCCTCGACGAAACGGATATCGTGCACCAGCGGGTCGATGCCGATAGCCTGCAGCGAGCCCAGGTACAGCTCCTGGAAGTTTTCCGGGTTGGGCTTCAGGACCACCTGGAACTGGTAATAGTGCTGCAGGCGGTTGGGGTTCTCGCCGTAGCGGCCGTCGGTGGGACGGCGGCTCGGTTGCACGTACGCCGCGTTCCAGGTTTCCGGGCCCACGGCGCGGAGGAAGGTGGCGGTGTGGAAGGTGCCTGCGCCTACTTCCATGTCGTAGGGCTGCAGCACCACACAGCCCTGATCGGCCCAGTATTTTTGCAGGGCGAGGATCAGGTCCTGGAAGGTGGGCACGGCGGGCGTAGTCTGGCTCACGAATTTCACCTGTGCTGGATATGCGACTAAAACCCGGCAGTATACCGCAAGGCGCTTGCAGCTTGGGCTTCACAGCGCTTTTTGCGCGACCGTTCGTACGCCCGCGATGAGCGAAAAACTGGCCAGATGACTGTGTTTTTGTACAGCCATTTGTCTATAGTCAGAACCTTCCCGTTTCCAAGGCCGACTGCCATGCCCCGCTGCTTCTGGTGTAACGACGATCCCTTGTACATCGCCTACCACGATGCCGAGTGGGGCGTGCCCCAGCGCGATGCCCGCGCGCTGTTCGAGATGATCATCCTCGAAGGCGCCCAGGCCGGTCTGTCGTGGATCACCGTGCTGAAGAAGCGCGAGCGCTACCGCGAGGTGCTGTTCGGCTTCGATCCCGCGCGCCTGGCGCGCATGACCGACGAGGAAATCGAGGAGCGCATGCAGGACCCAGGCATCATCCGCAACTTCGCCAAGCTCAAGGCGGCGCGGCAGAACGCCCAGGCCTGGCTGAAGCTGGAGGACCCGGTGACCTTCCTCTGGTCCTTCGTCGGCGGCCAGCCCAAGGTCAACCACTTCAGCGGCCGCGGCGACGTGCCGGCGGTGACGCCCGAGGCCGAGGCCATGAGCAAGGCGCTGCGCAAGGCCGGTTTCAATTTCGTCGGCCCGACCATCTGCTACGCCTTCATGCAGGCCACCGGCATGGTGATGGACCACACTGTCGACTGCGACCGCTACGCCGAGCTGACCCGCGCCTAAGGCAGCGGGCTGGCCACCGTGACCGCCTGCCAGGGCCCGGCGGAGCGGCCAGTCAGCGCTGACCAGTACCAGGACGAGGTATCGGAGAAGGATTGGCCGGTGGCGTCCTCGATGTAGTCGCAGACCTGCAGTCGCACTCCCTCGCGTTCGACCACGAAGCAGCGTTGCAGACCTTGCGCGTCAACCCGTTGCCGAAGCTGCGTCTGCTCGATGCGATAGCCCAGCGCACGGAAGCAATCCTCCGCCGGATGCAACTTGCGGGTTGGCCGCAGCACCTGGCGCAGCACAATGCTGCGCTGGCCATCGCTGAAGCGGCCGAGCTGGCCGGGGAAGTCCGCGGCGAAGCGCTGCTCCACCGGCGAAAGCGCCAGCGGGCGCAAGACACGACCTTCGAATTGCACCGGCCATTCATGGGCGACTCGAGCTGCCTCTGACGCGGTGGTAGCCGGTGACAGGAAAGGCCAGAGCATCGCCAGCAGCAGGGCACCGAGCAGGCTGCTGGCGAAACGCGCAGAAGGGGCAGGCCGGGTAGCTTCCACCGACGCCGACGGTACAAATGCACGCCGCCCGATCACCCGGAAAATCATCCCGCAGACTCCGACGAACACCAGTAGCCCGACCGCCTCGTGGGCCCAGCCGGGAAACCCGCTCGCCTCGCTCTCGCCCCACACCAGCAGTGTGTTGCGCAGGATGTTTCCGCCCAGCACCAGCAGTCCCACCAGCGGCAGGCGGCGCAACAGCAGGCGGTCCGGCAGCCGCAGCCAGGCCGCCAGCGCGCAGGCGGTGAAGTAGCCGACCCAGGCCATCTGGATACCCGAGCAGGGCGCATCGACCATCACCCACTGGCCGTCCACCAGCAGCGCACTGCCCTGCCGCTCCACCGTCCAACTGCCCAGGCGCAGCAGCCACGCGCTGACCTCGGCGGTGACGACGCGCAATGGATAACCGACGAAGAACTGCAGCGAAGACAGCAGCGGCAACGACAGTACGCCCAGCCCCAGCCAGGCCAGCCAGGGCTGTCCGGAGGCACGCAGGCTGAGGATCACCAGTAACAGCGCCAGCACCGAGACCAGCCCGCGCAGCAGCGGCGGCAGGATCGATTGGGAAAGCGCCCCGACAACCAGCAACAGCGCTGCGCTGCCCAGCCAGCGCAGGCGCGGTTGCCTGCGCAGGCTGGTGCAGCCGCGCCGGAGCAGTAGTGCGAGTGCCGCCAGCGCGATGATCCCCAACGGATCATCCGAACCATCACTGAACCGTCGCGCCGCCCACAGCCAGCTCGGCCAGGCCGCCAGTGCGGCGAACAGCAGCCAGCTCCAGCCGGGCAGGCGGCGGATCATGCGGCCTTCCTCCGCCAGAACCAGGCGCCCAGCGCGGCCAGCAGCGACATGGCCCATACGCCCGGTTCCGGCGTGCCGGGCACGGTGCTGCCGATGGCGTTGTTGCTCACGCCCTGGGGCATCGGCAGCGGTTGGTCGACCGTCCTGCTCGCCTGCGGGGCGGGATTTCGCACCTGCTGGTCGACGGCGATGAACGAGGTATAGGGCGTGAGCAACTGGTACTTCAGACCGAGGTCGAGAATCTGCGAGCTGAACTCGAAGCCGCCATCGAGCGCCTCCTGGTCCATCAGGCTGGCGAGGCGTTGGCGTGCCCACAGGTGGGCGAGCGCACTGCCGCTGTCAGTGAGGTTGCCGGTGCTGATCGGCAACCGTACCTGGAACGGGCCGTCGGCGGCGTGGGCGTCGAGACGCAGCTCACCACGCGGCTCGCCCTTCCACTTGCCGAACAGCACCAGCGGGCGATTGGCGAACAGGTCGGGCAATTGCAGCGGCTCCACGTCGTAGACATCGAGGCCCTCGAAGCGGGCATGGATACCCTTGAGCAGCGGGCTGTCGATCATCTTGCGTAAGCGCTGCGCCGCCTTGTTCGCCTGCTCATCATCGGTCACCACGAAAGGCTCGCCCTGCCCCGCCCGCGCCAGGCCTTCGATCAGGCTGCGGTTCACCGCGCTACCGATGCCGAAGGCGAACAGATTGGCCTTGCTCAGGTTCTCGCGCACCAGCTTGTAGGCGCTGCTCTCGATGGTGACGTAGCCGTCGGTGACCACCACGAAACTTCGCGAGCGCTCCGGATCCGTGGGCATCGACAGCGCCTCGCGCAGGGCCGGCATCAGCTCGGTACCGCCGGCGCCGACCTGGCTGTCCAGCAGCTCGATGGCCAGACGGATGTTTTCCGGCGTGGCGGGGAGCGAACGCTCCGCCAGCTTGCGGTTGTCGCCGGCGAACAACAGCAGGTTGAAGGTGTCGCTGGGGCGCAGGCGGCCGATCAGGTCGCGCAGCAGGATTTTGGTGGTGTCCAGTGGGAAGCCGTTCATGGAGCCGGAGACATCCACCACGAAGACATAGTCGCGCGGCACGATAAGCCGGGCGTCCGGCGCTCGCGGCGGGGCTACCATGGCGAGGAAGAAGTTCTCCTGCTCGCCGCGCGACAACAACAGGCCGCTCTGCACGGATTCACCGCCGAGCTGGTAATCGAGGATGAAGTCGCGGTTGCTGGCGGTGGCATCGTCAGCCGCTATCTGCGCGGTGGCGCGCCGGCCGTCACGCTGAATGGTCAGGCGATGGGAAGGCGAGGCGATCTCGCCGATCTGCACCGGCGCCAGCAGTTCGACCTGCAGGGCGAAGGTCGTGGCCGAAGGCTGTCCGGCCGGCAGGTACGGTGACTCGATCCACTGCTGCTTGCCGCTGCCGGATTCACCGCGACCGTTGTAGCGCGGCCCGACCACCGTGGGGAAGACGAACTGGAAGCGCCCGTCGGTGGGCACCAGCAGCTCGCTGTAGCGCAGTTCCACCTGCACCGCGTCGCCGGGAAGTATGTTGGCGACGTTCATCTGGAACACGTTCTCGCGCTCCTGCTCCAGCAGCGCGGCGGTCTTGCCGTCCTGTTTGGCCTGCCGGTACTCGGCCTTGGCCTTCTGCTTCTCGCGGATCTGCGCCTGGATCACCCGGTCGCCCAGGTGCACGGTCATGCCGTGGACGGCAGCGCGGGTCGAGGCGGGGAACACGTAGCGCGCCTCCAGCGGTGTCTTGCCCTGGTTGCGGTACTCCTGGGTCACCGTCACTTCGGCGATGTTGCCCAGCACGCGGGCCTCCACGCGGGTGGCCTTGAGGGGCAGCGCGTCGATCGCCGGGTCGGCATTCTCGACGAAGAAGTATGGACTGGAGCTGCTGTCCTCTGCAGCCAGTGCCGCCAGGCTGGCGCTCATCGCCAGCAGCAGGCAGCACAGCCGTGCAAGGATGGTGGGGGTAAGCATCGCGGTCCTCCGGGCCAGTGGATCGAATGGCCGCAGGTTGCGCGCGCGCTGTGGGCGCAATGTGCTCGCCGGGTGGAGATTGTGTGGAGCCGCGATGGCGCCCGATTTACCGGCGCGAGCGGCTACAATGGCCGCCATCTGCTTGAAGGAGTTTTCCGTGGAGAAATTCAAGGGCGCACTGGTGGTGGGCTTCCTGCGGTTGTTCGCCATGCTGCCGTGGCGCGCGGTGGGCGCATTGGGCGCCGGCATCGGCTGGCTGATGTGGAAGCTGCCCAACCGGTCCCGCGAGATCGTGCGGATCAACCTGTCGCACTGCTTCCCCGAACTGTCCGAGGCCGAGCTGGAGAAGCTCGTCGGCCAGAGCCTGATGGACATCGGCCGCACGCTGACCGAGAGCGCCTGCGCCTGGATGTGGTCGCCGCAGAAGTCGCTGCAGTACATCCGTGAAGTCGAAGGCATGGAAGTGCTGGAAGAAGCGCTGGCCTCCGGTGATGGCCTGGTCGGTATCACCAGCCACCTGGGCAACTGGGAAGTGCTCAACCACTTCTACTGCTCCTACGCCAAGCCGATCATTTTCTACCGCCCGCCCAAGCTCAAGGCGGTGGACGATCTGCTGAAGAAGCAGCGCGTACAGCTGGGCAACCGCGTCGCGCCCTCGACGCCTGAAGGCATCAAGAGCGTGATCAGGGAAGTGAAGAACGGCGGCTGCGTCGGCATCCCCTGTGACCCGGAGCCGGACCTCGGCTCGGGCCTGTTCGTGCCCTACCTGGGCACCACTGCGCTGACCAGCAAGTTCGTGCCCTCCCTGCTCTCGCGCGGCAAGGCCCGCGGGGTGTTCTTCCACGCCGTGCGCCTGCCCGATGGCAGCGGCTACAAGGTCATCCTCGAGGCGGCCCCGGCGGATATGTACGACAAGGACATGGAAGTGTCGGTCGCTGCGCTCAGCCGCGAGCTGGCCAAGTACGTCCGTGCCTATCCCAGCCAGTACATGTGGACCATGAAGCGCTTCAAGAAGCGCCCCGAGGGCGAGGCCCGCTGGTACTGAGCACGCCCCGCTCAATCGACCCGATAGGCACGTCGCCCCTGGATTGTTGATGCCCGGGGCGTCAGGCTGAACGTCCCACGCTCCCGGAATCTCTCCCCATGCTCGGCCTGCCGACCACCGCCACTGCGCCGTTCTGTCCCTCGGAAGTCAAAGGCAGCATCCAGGTCGCGGCCGGCGCGCCGTTGTGGAAGCGCATCCTGCAGTTCGCCGGCCCCGGCCTGCTGGTCTCCATCGGCTACATGGACCCGGGTAACTGGGCCACCGCCATCGAAGCCGGCTCGGGCTTTGGTTACCAACTGCTGTTCGTGGTGCTGCTTTCCAGCCTCGCCGGGATGGTCCTGCAGTGCCTGGCGATGCGCCTGGGGATCGTCACCGGCCAGGACCTGGCGCAACTCTCGCGCAGCCGCTACAGCCTCGGCACGGCGCGTCTGCAATGGCTGCTGGCGGAGTTGTCGATCGTCGCCACGGACCTTGCCGAAGTGCTCGGCTGCGCCCTGGCCTTCCACCTGCTGCTAGGCGTCGACCTGGTCACCGGGGTGATCCTCACCGCCTTCGACACGCTCATCGTGCTCGGCCTCAAGGGCCAGCGCTTCCGCCACCTGGAAGCGATCATGCTCGGCCTGATCGTCACCATCAGCGGCTGCTACCTGGTCGAGCTGATCCTCATCAAGCCCTACTGGCCCGACGTCGCCGCCGGCTTCCTGCCCAGCTGGGACGCGGTGACCCAGCGCGAGCCGTTGTACCTGGCGATCGGCATCCTCGGTGCCACGGTGATGCCGCACAACCTCTACCTGCACTCCTCCATCGTGCAGACGCGGCAGGTCAGCGGCAGCAACGGCAAGGCCGCGGCGATCCGCCTGACGCGCATCGACACCGTGGTCTCGCTGAGCCTCGCACTGCTGGTCAACGCGGCAATCCTGATCCTCGCCGCCGCGGCCTTCCACGAGACCGGCCACACCGGCGTCACCGAAATCCAGGACGCCTACCGCCTGCTCGAACCGCTGGTGGGCACCGGCCTTGCGGCGATCCTCTTCGGCGTCGCCCTGCTCGCCTCCGGGCAGAGCTCCACCTTCACCGGCACCATCGCCGGGCAGGTGATCATGGATGGCTTCCTGCAGATGAAGATTCCCTGCTGGCAACGCCGCCTGATCACCCGCGCCCTGGCACTGATCCCGGCGCTGATCGGCGTGGTGATGTTGGGCGACAAGGCGGTGGGCAAGCTGCTGGTGTTCAGCCAGGTGGTGCTCAGCCTGCAACTGCCGTTCGCGCTCTGGCCGCTGATCCGCTTCACCAGCGATCGCGCACTGATGGGCGAGTTCGCCAACTCCCTGCTGACCCGTGTGCTGGCCTGGGGCTTGTTCTGCGTCATCAGCGCCGCCAATCTCTGGCTGCTCGCGCAATTGCTGGCTTGACCTGACCCCCGGGTTTCAGGCCCATTAGTGCGCTGACATTCAGGACGGATGCCATTCATGTCGAACCAAAGGCAGTACCCGCGTACCCCGATGAAGTGCCGGATCAAGATCAGCCATGCCAGCTTCGGTGATGTGTTCGGCCATACCCGTGATCTGTCCGATGGCGGCGTCTACGTCCGTCATGAAGTGCTCGCCGCGCTGCCCGCCGGCACCCGCGTGACTGGCCAGGTGCAGGACATGCCCTTCGATGCGCCGATCCTGGAGATGGAAGTGATGCGCACCGACGCCGAGGGCGCGGGCTTCCGCTTCGTCGGCAACGCCTGATCCCCGCTGCACTGCGAACTGCCTTTCTGTAGGAGCAAGCTCGCTCCTACCATCAGGGCACGGCTCCCGCGTTATCAATTCGCCTCGTTCACCGCACTCAGGAATGCCCGTGTCCGCTCATGCTGTGGATGGCCGAAGAACTGCTGCGGGCTGCCCTGTTCCAGGATGCTGCCCTGGTGGAAGAAGCACACGCGGTCGGCGAACTCGCGGGCGAAGCCCATCTGGTGGGTGACCATGAGCATGGTCAGGTTGTGCTCGGCGCCCAGCTTGCGCACCACGTTGAGGACCTCGCCGCACAGCTCCGGGTCCAGCGCCGAAGTCACCTCGTCGAACAGCATCACCTTGGGCCGCATCGCCAGCGCGCGGGCAATCGCCACGCGTTGCTGCTGGCCGCCGGAAAGCTGTGACGGATAGTGGTCGAGCTTGTTGCCCAGGCCGACCATTTCCAGCAGCTCCACCGCGCGCTCGCGGGCTTCTTCGCGGCGCATGCCGAGTACCTGCACCGGCGCCTCCATCACGTTGCGCCGCGCGCTCATGTGCGGGAACAGGTTGAAGCACTGGAACACCATGCCGATCTTGCTGCGCACCTTGCGCACGTGGCTCTCCGGCGCGCGCACCAGGGTCTCGTTGCGCTTGAGGTGGGTCAGCGGCTCGCCGTCGACTTCGATCAGCCCGCTGTCGATGGTCTCCAGCGTCATCAGTGCGCGCAGCAGGGTCGATTTGCCCGAACCGCTGGGGCCGATGATGGCGACCTTCTCGTTGGCCTTGACCTCCAGGTTGAGGTCCTTGAGCACGCTGAAGCTGCCGTAGCTCTTGCACACGTTGCGGAAGCTGACCATCGGCTGGGCCGTCTCGGCGCGCGCGGCCGGGGCATCCTGGCTGGCCACGCGTGGCGCAGTCTGTAGGGAGTGAACGGACATCGGAGTACCTCCAGAAGAGTCAGTCATGGCAGCGCCGTACGTTTTTCCAGCTGGCGCACGACACCCGCCAGGCCGATGGAGATGAGCAGGAAGAACACCCCGACCAGGGTGATCGGCTCCAGGTAGCGGAAGCTGTCGGAGCCGATGTTCTTCGCCTGCTGCATGATTTCCACCACGGTGATCGCGGAAAGCACCGGGGTGTCCTTGAACATGGCGATCAGGTAGTTGCCCAGCGCCGGCAGCACCGGGCGGATCGCCTGGGGCAGGATCACCTCGCGGTAGGCCTTGAACGGCGAGAAGTTCAACGCGGTGACTGCTTCCCACTGCCCGCGCGGCACCGCTTCCAGGCCGGCGCGGTACACCTCGGCGGTATAGCAGGCGTAGTGCAGGGCGATGCCGAGGGTGCCGGCCACCAGGGCGGTCATGCTCAGCCCGTAGGTCGGCAGGACGTAGAACAGGAAGTACACCTGGATCAGCAAGGGTGTGCTGCGGATGAACTCGATCAGCCAGGCCGCCGGCCACGACAGCCAGATGTGCCGGCTGCGCCGGGCGATGGCGAAGAGCAGACCGAACACCACCGCCAGGGCGAAGCCCACCAGGGTGATGGCGATGGTCCGCAGCGAGGCGTGCAGCAACTGCGGGAGAATCTGCCAGGCGAAGTCCCAGTCGAAGAATTTCATCACAGGCCTCCGCGGATTCGGCCGTGCCCCAGCCAGCGTTCGAGGCGGCGCATGAGGAAGACGATGACCTGGGCCATGACGAAGTACAGCACCAGCGTAAGCAGGAAGATCTTCATGGTCTCGAAGGTCGCCTGGTCCAGCTGGCGGGCGCGGAAGGTCAGGTCCGATAGGGTGATCAGCGACACCAGCGAGGTGTTCTTCAGCAGCTCGATCAGCAGGTTGGTACCCGGCGGGATCGCGCAGAGCAGCGCCTGCGGCAGGATGATCCGGCGGAAGCGCGTGAAGGGCGACATGTTTAGCGCCAGCGAGGCTTCGTATTGCCCCTTGGGCACCGAGCCGATGGCGCCGCGCATCACTTCCGCGCCGTAGGCGCCGATGTGCAGGCCCAGGCCGATGATCGCCACGCTGTAGGCGCTCATCTCCAGGTTGAACGGCGGCAACGGCAGCACGAAGTACAGCCAGAACAGCTGGACCAGCAAGGAGGTGCCGCGGAACAGCTCGATGTAGGCGATGGACACCCAGCGTACCGCCGGCCACGGCGAGAGCCGGCCGAGTGCGGCGATGATGGCGGCGGCGACCGCCAGCAGGGAGCCGAAGACGGTCACCTGGACGGTGATCCAGGCGCCCTCCAGCAGCAGAGGAAGCAATTCACCCATGGTACGTATCCCGTTGCGACAGGTTCGACCAAACGACCGGGCAGGCGCGCCCTATGCCAGCGACGCACCTTGCGCGGTCACTGTTTGCAGAGCTCGGCGGCGGTCTTGTCGGTGACGTTTGACTTGTCGAAGCCGAACGGCTTGACCGTCGCCAGGTGCTCGGCGCCGCCCAGCCACTGCTTGAGCTGGGCGTTGACGGCATCGCGCAGGTCCTTGTCGTCCGGGCGGAAGGCCAGGGCGCCGTAACCGATGTGCGACGGGTCGTCCTTGAAGTCGGTGATGGCTTCCACCGAGTCGCCGCCTTTCGCCGCGAGGCCTTTCATGGTCAGCGCGGTGCCGACGCTGGCATCCGCTCGGCCGGCACGCACGGCCTGCAGCTGCGCGGTGGTGTCGGGCACCTGGACGATCTGCTCTTCCGCCACACCTTCCGCGCGGGCGTAACCCAACTCGGCGGTGCCGGACATGATCGCCAGCTTCACGTCCGGGTTGTTCTTCACGTCGGCGTAGCTGTGCAGGTTCTTCGGGTTGCCCTTCTTCACCAGCAGCGAGTCGGGAATCTGGTAATGCGGGTCGGTGAAGATCACCTGCTGGCAGCGTGGCGGGGTGATGTACATGCCAGCGGCGATGACGTCGAAACGCCCGGCACGCAGGCCGGGGATCAGCGCGCCCCATTCGGTCAGCACCGGCTCGATCTTCTTCACACCCATTTTCGTGAAGATCTGCGTGGCAATTTCCGGGGACTCGCCGGTGACCTTGCCGGAGGTCTCGGTGTAGGCGAACGGCGCTTCGTTGGCGTAGCCGATGCGCACGGTGCCAGTGCTCTTGATGCGTTCCAGGGTGGTATCGGCGTAACTGCCGGCGCTGGCGACGGCGCAGGCCAGCAGGGTGCAGGCAAGACTCAGGCGGCGCAGGAAAACAGGGGCGGTACTCATCTTCGGATCTCCTGATCTTCGCTTGCCGAACGCGGTGGGCGCGCGGCGATGGATGGCAGGTAGCAATGTCGTACGACTGTTGTTCTTGTAGGTCGGGCCCCGGGTGGGGCCTTCCGAAGTTCTTGCGCCGCTGTCGATGGCGACGGCGACAAGCTCGACGCCAGACTAAGCCGCGGCGCCTTGCGGCTGTTCCTGATCGACAACCCCGCGGCGGGAAAAAGCCACCGTCGCGACGAACGCATCCGCAGGTTTTTTCTGCGCGGGCCTGACAATGCGGCCCGATGTGCTGCCCGATGTACTGACAGGTGCGCGGCTATATGTCCTGTGCCCGAGCATACAAAAGGGTCGGAACGGTCGACATTGCACTAGGACAATTGCCGCCGGTGTGCCGGTCCGTCACTCTGGACCCCTGACCAGACGGAGCGCTGAAGATGGAAGCCTGGCGTCGCGCCCTGGCCGACCTGCGGGTCGGCGAATCCAAGTACAAGACCCTGGTGCAGGCCATTGCCGGCGACATCGAGCAGGGCCGTCTGAGCGACGGCCAGCGCCTGCCGCCGCAGCGCCACGTCGCCGATGGCTTGGGCATCAGCGTGCAGACCGTGACCAACGCCTACAAGGAACTGGAGCGCCAGGGCCTGGTGCGCTGCGAGGTTGGCCGCGGCAGCTTCGTCACACGGCGGATGACCGAGGGCATGGCCCACTACATGGTCGACCATCCCGAGCGCGCGCTGGTGGACTTCTCCATCGCCAGCATCGTCCACACCCGCGAGCACGACCGCCTGTGGCAGGACAGCTGCCGTGAGCTGGCACAGGAAACCGATCAGCCCTGGATGCGCGCCTGTCGCCCGGTGGCTGGCTTCGATATGCACCGCGACGCCGGGGTGAAATGGCTGGCGCAATTGGGCCTCAAGCGCGAGCGCGACGACGTGCTGATCACCAATGGTGCGGCCCACGGCATCTTCCTTGCCCTCGCCTCCCTCGCCGGGCCGGACGACGTGGTGCTCTGCGAGCAGCTCACCGACCACGGTGTGATCGGTAATTCCCAGGTGCTCGGCTTCACCCTCAAGGGCGTCGAGATCGACAAGCAAGGCATCGACCCGGAGCACTTCGAAGACCTCTGCGCCAACGAACGCATCACCGCGCTGGTGTGCACGCCCAACCTGAACAACCCGACCTCCTGCCTGATGCCCGATACGCGCCGCCGCGAGATCGCCGCTATCGCCCAGCGCTATGGCGTGTATGTGATCGAAGACGACGTCTACGGTCCGCTGCTCGGCGAGCGCCGCCCGCCGCCACTCAGCCATTACCTGCCGGACCTGTCGTTCTACTGCACCAGCTTCACCAAGAGCGTGCTCACCGGTCTGCGCATCGGCTACCTGGCCATGCCACGACGGCTGGCGCTGCGCACCGAGAGCATCCTGCGGGTGAACAGCTGGATGGGCACGCCGCTGCTGGCGGAAGTGGCGGCGCGCTGGATCCACAACGGCAACGCCGCCGCGCTGATCGGCCTGCAGCGCCGAGTGCTGGAGAAGCGCCAGGGGCTGGTGCGCGAGTACCTCGGCGAGCATCTGCGCGGGTGTGATCCGCATTCGCTGAGCGCATGGATCGGCATCCCCGAACACTGGGAACTGGACAGCCTGGTGCGCGAGCTGCGTCATCGACACATTGCCGTGACGCCGCCCGATCCGTTCATGGTGCGCGGGACCCCCAGGCCGCGAGCGGTGCGCCTGTGCATGGGTGCTGAATGCAGCGACGAGCGCATGGCGAGCGCCCTGGAAGACATGCGCGAACTGTTCGGGCAGTACCCGAAGATCCACGACTTCTGACACCGGCCCCTCCCTGTAGGAGCGCCCCACGGGCGCGATCGCGGGCATGGCCCGGCTCCTACAGGGGACGTCGATGCTTGCGCTAGGCCTATTCGTAGGGCGCATAACGCGCCAGCGTTATCCGCCGCAGGGTGGACGGCGGATAACCTGTTCCAGGTTATGCGCCCTACGGCCTGCACCCAGCTTTCCCTCAGGAGCGGACTCTGTCCGCGATGGGGCTGCATCGCGCGGGAGGCTATCGCGGACGGAATCCGCTGCTACGTAAAACACCTCCGCGAACTACATCGTCCTAGTACATTCATCGCGACAATTTCCCGCCCCTACACTCGGCCCCACTGCATTCCCCGGAGGCCGAGATGGAGCCGATTTCCCTCGTCGAGCTGTACCGAGCACGCCAGCGCATCCAGGGCCTGGTGCGGCAGACGCCGCTGGAGCATTCGCCCAGCCTGTCGCGCCTGCTCGGAGCGCCGGTGTACCTCAAGCTCGAATCGCAGCAGATCACCGGCAGCTTCAAGCTGCGCGGCGCAAGCAATGCGATTGCCCAGCTCGACGACGAGCAGAAGGCCAGGGGCGTGGTCGCCGCCTCCACCGGCAACCACGGCCGGGCGTTGGCCCATGCCGCGCGGATGCTCGGGGTGCGCGCCACCGTCTGCCTGTCTCAATTGGTGCCGGCGAACAAGGTCCAGGCGATCCGCGAGCTGGGCGCCGAGGTGCGCATAGTCGGCCACAGCCAGGACGATGCCCAGGCCGAAGCCGAGCGGATTGCCCGCGAGCAGGGCGCGGCGCTGCTGCCGCCCTTCGACCATCCGCAGATCATCGCCGGCCAGGGCACCCTCGGCCTGGAAATCCTCGAACAGCTGCCAGATGTACGCCAGGTGCTGGTGCCGCTCTCCGGCGGCGGCCTGTTCGGCGGCGTGGCGCTGGCGCTCAAGCACGTCGACCCGAGCATCCGCGTGCACGGCATCAGCATGCGCCGTGGCGCCGCCATGGCTGCCAGCCTCGCTGCCGGCCATCCCGTCGAAGTGGAAGAGCTGCCGACCCTGGCCGACTCCCTCGGCGGCGGCATCGGCCTGGACAACCGCTACACCTTCGCCCTGGCCCGCGACTACTGCGACCAGCTGCACCTGCTCGACGAGCCCTCCATCGCCGCCGGCATCCGCCACGCCTACCGCGAGGAACGGCAGGTGGTGGAAGGTGCCGCCGCCGTCGGCATCGCCGCGCTGCTGGATGGCCTGATCGCCCCGGTCGGCCCGGTGGTGGTGATCGTCAGCGGCCGCAACATCGCCATCGAACAACACCAGCAAATCCTCGAGGAATCCGCCCATGGCTGACGTCACCCTGCTCAGCGAAGCCGACCTGCGCGCCTGCGTGGCCATAGACCGGGAGAGCCTCGACGCCGTCGAGCAGGCCTTCCGCCTGCTCGCCACGGCGCCGGTGGCGATGCCGCCGATCCTTCGCCTGGACGTGCCCGAACACAACGGTGAAGTCGACGTGAAGACCGCCTACCTGCCCGGCCTGCCGCGCTTCGCCATCAAGGTCAGCCCCGGCTTTTTCGACAACCCGAAGCTCGGCCTGCCCAGCCTCAACGGCATGATGATGCTGCTCTCCTCGCGCACCGGCCTGCTCGAGGCGCTGCTGCTGGACAACGGCTATCTCACCGCCGTGCGTACCGCTTGCGCCGGCGCAGTGGCGGCCAATTGGCTGGCCCGCGAGGACTCGCGGCAGGTCGCGCTGATCGGCGCCGGTGAACAGGCGCGGTTGCAGCTCAAGGCGCTGTGCCTGGTGCGGCCCATCGAAGCCGCCAGCGTCTGGGCGCGTGACCTCGACAAGGCGCGGCACTGCGCGCAGGAGCTGAGCACCAGCCTGGGCATGGCGGTCAGCGCCTGCGCCAGCATCGACGAAGCGCTGGAAGGCGCCGACATCGCCATCACCAGCACGCCCAGCCGCGAGCCGCTGATCCAGAAAAAGCACCTGCGCCCCGGCCTGCACATCACCGCCATGGGGTCGGACGCCGAGCACAAAAACGAGATCGCCGCCGACGCCCTGGCGGCGGTGGACTGCTACGTCGCCGACCGCCTCAGCCAGACCCGGGTGCTGGGCGAGCTGCACCACGCGGTGCAGGCCGGCAACGTCAGCCTGGATGCGGATTTCGCCGAGCTGGGCCAGGTCATCGCCGGGCAGCGCGAAGGCCGCCGCCGCGCCGAAGACATCACTCTCTGCGACCTCACCGGCACCGGCGCGCAGGACACCGCCATCGCCGGCCTGGCCTTCCAGCGGGCGCAGCGGATGGGCAAGGGATTCCGCTTCAGCAGCTGAAAAAATTTCGTCCCGCTTCGCGGGATGAGCGCCCTCACCCCAGCCCTCTCCCTTTGAGCGGGGCGCGCAGCCAGGGCTGGGATGAGGGAATTGCACAGGCACGGGCTGTCCGGAAGAAGCCCGCAACAGGTTCTCCCAAGAGGATTTCCGCATGTCCGAAATCGTCGTCAACCTCCCCTTCAGCCGGGAGGAATACGCCCAGCGGATCGCCAAGGTCCGCGCCAGCATGCAACAACGCGGCATCGAACTGCTGCTGGTCACCGATCCGTCGAACATGGCCTGGCTCACCGGCTACGACGGCTGGTCCTTCTATGTGCACCAGTGCGTGCTGCTGGCGCTGGAGGGTGAGCCGGTCTGGTTCGGTCGCGGCCAGGACGCCAACGGTGCGCGGCGCACGGTGTTCATGCAGGCGGACAATATCGTCGGCTACCCCGATCACTATGTGCAGTCCACTGAGCGCCACCCGATGGACTACCTGTCCCGCGAGGTCATCGCCGCGCGCGGCTGGACAGGCAAGGCCGTCGGCGTCGAGATGGACAACTATTACTTCAGCGCCGCCGCCTTCCGCTCGCTGCAGGCCAACCTGCCGAGCGCGAAGTTCGTCGACGCCACCGCGCTGGTGAACTGGCAGCGCGCGGTGAAATCGCCGCGCGAAATCGAGTACATGCGCGTCTCCGCGCGCATCGTCGAGAAGATGCACGCGCACATCTTCGAGAGCATCGAACCGGGCATGCGCAAGAACGAGCTGGTGGCCGAGATCTACAGCACCGGCATCCTCGGCGCCGACGGCCATGGTGGCGACTACCCGGCCATCGTCCCGCTGCTGCCCACCGGCGCCGACGCCAGCGCACCACACCTGACCTGGGACGACACGCCCTTCGAACGCGGCGCCGGGACCTTCTTCGAGATCGCCGGCTGCTACAAGCGCTACCACTGCCCGCTATCGCGCACGGTGTTCCTCGGCAAGCCGCCCAAGCACTTCCTCGACGCGGAAACGGCCGTGGTCGAAGGCATTGCCGCCGGCCTGGACGCCGCCAAACCCGGCAACACCACCGGCGACATCGCCCGCGCCTTCTTCGGCGTGCTGGAGAAGTTCGGCATCCACAAGGACAGCCGCTGCGGCTACCCCATCGGTATCAGCTACCCGCCGGACTGGGGCGAACGCACCATGAGTCTGCGTCCGAACGACAACAGCGTGCTCGAACCGGGCATGACCTTCCACTTCATGCCTGGCCTGTGGATGGACGACTGGGGCCTGGAGATCACCGAAAGCATCCTCATCACCGAGCGCGGCGTGGAGACCTTCTGCGACTACCCGCGCCAGCTGTTCGTGAAGGAGTGAGGCAATGACCCATGTACTCGACAAGCCGCTGCGCGAGAACCCCATCTCCGCCAGCGTCGATTTCCAGTGCGAGGGCGTGCAGCACGGCCACCTCAAGCTGCCGTACTCGCGGGATGATTCGGCCTGGGGCGCGGTGATGATCCCCATCTGCGTGGTGAAGAACGGCGAAGGCCCCACCGCGCTGCTCACGGGCGGCAACCATGGCGACGAGTACGAGGGCCCGGTGGCGCTCAGCCGCCTGGCCCAGGAGCTGCGCGCCGAGGACGTGAGCGGCCGGGTGATCATCGTGCCGTTCATGAACACCCCGGCGTTCCTCGCCGCCAAGCGCACCTCGCCGATCGACGCCGGCAACCTCAACCGCAGCTTCCCCGGTCGCCCGGACGGCACGGTAACGCAGAAGATCGCCGACTATTTCCAGCGCACCCTGCTGCCGCTGGCGGACGTGGTGCTGGATATCCATTCCGGCGGCCGCACCCTCGACTTCCTGCCCTTCGCCGCCTGCCACGTGCTGCCGGACAAGGCCCAGCAGGAAGCCAGCGAGGCGCTGATGCGTGCCTTCGCCGCGCCCTTCTCCATGCGCATGCTGGAGCTGGACGCGGTGGGCATGTACGACACGGCGGCCGAGGAGCAGGGCAAGCTGTTCGTGACCACCGAACTCGGGGGCGGCGGTAGCAGCAGCGCGCACACCGTAGCCATCGCCCGGCGCGGCGTGCGCAACGTGCTGGTGCAGGCCGGCATCCTGCGCGGCGACGTGGAGCCGGCGCAGTCGGTGATGCTCGATATGCCCGACGGCGACTGCTTCGTCGCCAGTGAACACGGCGGGCTGCTGGAGATGTGCCGTGACCTGGGTGAGCGGGTCGAACACGGCGAAGTGCTGGCGCGGGTGCACGACGTGCTGCGCACCGGCGCGGCACCCGTGGAGTACCGCGCCAGGCGCAGCGGCATCCTCGTCGCGCGGCACTTCCCCGGCCTGGTGCAGAGCGGCGACACCCTCGCGGTGGTTGCCGAGGTGCTCGACTGAGCCGTCCGGGAGGCAAGCATGATCAAGCTCGACCGTTATGACCTGAAGATCCTGCGCATCCTCGCCGGCGATGGGCGCATCACCAAGTCGAGCCTGGCCGAGGCGATCAACCTCTCGGTCAGCCCGGCGTGGGAGCGCGTGCGCAAGCTGGAAGAGGCCGGGCTGATCAAGGGCTACCGCGCGCAGATCGACTGGCCGGCATTGTTCAAACAGCAGCAGGTGCTGGTGGAAATCACCCTCGCACGGCACACCGCGCAGGACATGAAGCGCTTCGAGCAGCGCCTGCATCAGGCGCCGGAGGTGGGCTTCTGCTACGCCACCGGCGGCGGGGTGGACTACATCGCGATGATCCAGGCCCGTGACATCGACCATTACCAGCGCTTCATCGACCAGCTGCTGCTGGAGGACGTGGGCATCGAGCGCTACTTCACCTACATCGTCACCAAGGTGATCAAGACGCTGGATGCGGCGATTCCCGTCGAGGCGCAGGAGCAGAGCCTTTCGTAGGGCGAATGACCTGGAACAGGTTATCCGCCGTTCCTCTGTGTGCGGATGGCAGATTCGGCGGATAACGCTGACGCGTTATCCGCCCTACGGGCAGCGCGCTCCTAGATAAACGCGCGTCGGCGGTTGAACAAATTTTGCCCAACAAATCCTGACTTCCAGGTCCGGATCGTATACAATGCGCGCCGCTCGGCATGGTGCCGGGCATGGGTTCCCTCACCCCATCGACGAAAAAGGCCCAAAGCATGTCGGCATCCCTTCCGGCGGCAAGGCGCGGCGCACTCGCCGGCCTGGTCGCGTTCCACATCCTGATCATCATCGCCAGCAACTACCTGGTGCAGCTGCCAATGACCCTCTTTGGCTGGCACACCACCTGGGGCGCGTTCAGCTTCCCGTTCATCTTCCTGGCCACCGACCTCACCGTCCGCCTGCTCGGCAAGCGCCCGGCGCGGCTGGTCATCGCGCGGGTGATGATCCCGGCGCTGCTGGCGTCCTACGTGATCTCGGTGATCTTCCAGGAAGGCGCCTTCAGAGGGCTCGCCTCCCTGGGCGAATTCAACACCTTCGTCGCGCGGATTTCCCTGGCCAGCTTCCTGGCCTACGTGTTCGGCCAGATCCTCGACATCCAGGTCTTCGACCGCCTGCGCCGCATGCGCCAGTGGTGGATCGCCCCGGTGGTCTCGACCCTGTTCGGCAACCTGCTGGACACCTTCACCTTCTTCTCCATCGCCTTCTGGTACAGCGACAACGCCTTCATGGCCGAGCACTGGGTGGAGATCGCCTGGGTCGACTACGGCGTGAAGCTGGCGGTCATGCTGATGCTCTTCGTGCCGCTCTACGGCATGTTGCTCAGCGCCATTACCCGTAACCTGCGTCGCGCCGCCACGGCCTGACGCCACCCGAAAAAGCCCAACAGCGGCGGCAGAACTGCGAAAAGATTTGCCGCCGCCATCCCCCGCTTAGGAAAAAACCGCGCGCCTCCGGCCCCTAGCATGGTCTCCATGCCAACCGTCCGGGAGCCGCCGCCATGTCCTTCGCCCATCCCCTGCTGTTCAAGTCGCTCTGCTATGTGAATGGCCACTGGCTGCACAGCGCCAGCGGCACCAGCATCGCCGTCGACAACCCCGCCACCCGCGAAGTCATTGGCCATGTGCCGCTGCTCGACCACGAGCAGATAGTCGCCGCAGTCGCCGCCGCCGCTGCCGCCTTCCCCGCCTGGCGAGCCCGCACGCTGGACGAACGCGGCGCACTGTTGCGCCGCTGGGCCGCGCTGATTCGCCAGCATCGCGAGGACCTCGCGCAGATCCTCAGCCTGGAACAGGGCAAGCCGCTGGCCGAAGCCCTCGGCGAGATCGACTATGCCGCCAGCTTCATTCCCTGGTTCGCCGAGGAAGCGCGACGGCTGAACGGCCGCAACATTCCCAGCCACATCCCCAACGCGCACCTGGGCACGGTGGTCGAGCCGGTCGGCGTCGCCGCCCTGCTCACGCCGTGGAACTTCCCCTGCGCGATGATCACCCGCAAGGCCGCTGCTGCCCTGGCCGCGGGCTGCACCGTGGTGGTCAAGCCGGCTCACGAGACGCCCTACTCCGCCTTCGCTCTGGCGCAGTTGGCCGAAGAAGCCGGCTTCCCGGCGGGCGTGTTCAACGTCGTGCTCGGCGAGCCGCAGATGGCCATGGAAACCCTGGTCGGCGACAGCCGCGTGCGCGCCGTGAGCTTCACCGGCTCGACCCGGGTGGGGAAACTCGTGCTGCAGGCCGCCGCCCGGGACGTGAAGAAAGTCGCCCTGGAACTGGGCGGCAACGCGCCCTTCATCGTGCTGCCCGACGCCGATCTGGAGCAGGCGGTGCAGTTCGCCCTCGACGCCAAGTTCCAGACCTCCGGGCAGGACTGCTGCGCGGCCAACCGCATCCTGGTCGCCCGCGAACTCTACGAACCCTTCCTGCAGCGCTTCGCCCGCGCGGTGCGTGACCTGCGCGTCGGCCCGGCCAGCGACTCGCGCAGCCAGATCGGCCCGCTGATGCACCAGGGCGCCTTCGACGTCACCTGCGAGCGCGTGCAGGACGCCATCGCCCAGGGCGCGCGCCTGCTTGCCGGCGGTGAGCCCCATGCGCTGGGCGGCTGGTTCCATCAGCCGACCGTGCTGGCCGATGTCACGCCGCAGATGCGCATCTGGCGCGAGGAAAACTTCGCCCCCATCGCCGGCATCAGCGCGTACGACGACCTGGACGAAGCCGTCCGGCAGGCCAATGACACCGAATACGGCCTGGCCGCCTACCTTTGTGGACAACGCCTGGATCATATCTGGCCGCTGATGCGGCGCCTGGAGTTCGCCATGGTGGCGGTCAACGGCGCCAGGTTCACCGGCCACCCCATTCCCTTCGGCGGCATGAAGGCTTCTGGCCTGGGCCGCGAAGGCGGCAGCGAGGGCTTCGAGCCCTTCGTCGAAACCAAGTACTTCGCCCTGCACCACGGCGCCATCTGACCGGGAGACCATCGCCATGACCGACTACGCCCAACTGTTCGAAGACGACCGCGCGCACTTCATGCACCCCTCGACCCACGCCCACGACCACGCCAGCGGCGCGCTGCCGGGGCGCATCATTACCGGCGCTTCCGGCGTGCGCATCCGCGACCACCAGGGCCGCGAGCTGCTCGACGCCTTCGCCGGTCTGTACTGCGTGAACATCGGCTACGGCCGCACCGAAGTCGCCGACGCGATCCATGCACAGGCCACCCAGCTGGCCTACTACCACACCTACGTGGGCCACTCCTCCGAGGCGATCATCGAGCTGTCCGCGCGGATCATCCGCGACTGGGCGCCGGCGGGCATGAAGAAGGTCTACTACGGCCTCTCCGGCTCCGACGCGAACGAGACCCAGGTCAAGCTGGTGCGCTACTACAACAACGTGCTGGGCCGGCCGCAGAAGAAGAAGATCATCTCGCGCCAGCGCGGCTACCACGGCTCGGGCATCGTCACCGGCAGCCTTACCGGGCTGGCGAGCTTCCACCAGCACTTCGACCTGCCGGTGGAAGGCGTCAAGCACACCCTCTGCCCGCACTTCTACAAGGCCCCGGCCGGCATGGATGAAGCCAGTTTCGTGCGTCACTGCGCCCAGGAGCTGGAGAACCTGATCCTCGCCGAAGGGCCGGACACGGTGGCGGCCTTCATCGGCGAACCGGTGATGGGCACCGGCGGCATCATCGTCCCGCCCAAGGGCTACTGGGAGGCGATCCAGACGGTGCTGGCAAAGTACGACGTGCTGCTGATCGCCGACGAGGTGGTCTGCGCCTTTGGCCGCGTCGGCGACAAGATGGGCAGCCAGCGCTTCGGCATGCGCCCGGACCTGATCACCACCGCCAAGGGCCTGACCAGTGCCTACGCGCCGCTGTCGGCGGTGATAGTCGGCGAGAAGGTGTGGGACGTGATCGACCGAGCATCGAGCCGCGAAGGCGCCATGGGCCACGGCTGGACCTACTCCGGCCACCCCATCTGTGCGGCGGCCGCGCTGGCCAACCTGGACATCCTCGAGCGCGAGAACATCACCGCCAATGCGGCGGAAGTCGGTGGCTACCTCAACCAGCAGCTGCGCCAGACCTTCGAGGGCCATCCGCTGGTGGGCGAGGTGCGCGGCGACGGCATGCTGGCGGCGCTGGAGTTCATGGCTGACCGCGAGGCGCGCAAGCCTTTCGACCCCGCGCTGAAGGTCGGCCCGAAGGTCTCGGCGGCCTGTCTGGAACGCGGCATGATCGCCCGCGCTATGCCCCACGGCGACATCCTTGGCTTCGCCCCTCCGCTGGTGCTGACCCGCGCCGAAGCGGACGAGGTCGTCGGCATCGCCAAGGCGGCGGTGGATGCGGTGGCGGCCGAGGTTCTGTAGTTGCCCTGCAGGAGTGGGCCACGCCCGCGAAAAGGCGCCCAATGGGCGCCTTTCTTTCTTACGCGCCCCTGGCTTTATCCAGCTTGCGCAGGAACACCGTCATTTCTTTCTCCGCCTGCTTGTCGCCATGGGCTTGTGCAGCGGCCAGTCCATCGGTCCAGGCCGTGCGCGCGCCATCCAGGTCTCCCTGGGCCTGCAGCGCCTTGCCCAGCAGCTTCCAGGCGGCGGAGTACTTCGGGTCCTGTTCCACGCAGCGGCGAAGGTGCTCGGCGGCCCTGGCGGCGTCGCCGGCGTCCAGGTAGCCCTTGCCCAGGCCGAAGCGCAGCAGCGAGTTGTCCACGCCCTTGGCGAGCATCTTTTCCAGCGAGTCGATCATGGCGAACCTCCGTCAGCAGGCCGCCATTGTGCCTCATTCAAGTGCGCCAGAAGGCGGGCGTCAGCAGGATCAGCAGGGAGAACACCTCCAGTCGCCCCAGCACCATCGCCAGGCTCAGCACCAGCTTGGCACTGGCCGGCAGGCTGCCATAGTGCACCGCGGCTTCGCCCAGCGCCGGGCCCAGGTTGTTCAGGCAGGACGCGAGCGTGGAGAACGCGGTGAGCTGATCCACACCCAGCGCCAGCAGCACCAGCATCAGGCTGACGAAGGTGAGCAGGTAGATCGAGAAGAACGCCCACACCGACTCCACCACACGATCGGGTACGGTGCGCCGCCCCAGCTTCACCAGGAATACCCCGTTGGGATGCAGCAGACGCAGGAATTCGCGCATGCCCTGGCGGTACACCAGCAGCATGCGCATCACCTTCATGCCGCCGCCGGTGGAGCCGGCGCAGGCGCCGATGAAGGTGCTGTAGAGCAGCAGGTAGGGCAGCAGGGTCGGCCAGCTGCTGAAGTCGGCCAGGCCGAAGCCGGTGGTGGTCGCCACCGAGACCACCATGAACGCGGCGTAGCGGATCGACTGCAGCGGCGAGTCGTAGTGGTGCTTGAGGATCAGCGTCGCCGCGGTGATCAGGAACAGCACCAGCAGGATGCCGAGGTAGGCCCGGCACTCGGTGTCCTTCAGGTAGTGCCGCAGGCTGCGCTGGCGCCAGGCGAGGAAGTGCAGGCTGAAGTTGATCCCGGAAATCACCAGGAAGGTCATGCAGATCAGCTCGATCAACGGGCTGTCGAAGTAGCCGATGCTCGCGTCATGGGTAGAAAAGCCGCCAATCGCAATGGTCGAGAAGCTGTGGCCGACCGCGTCGAACAGGTTCATGCCGGCCGCCCAGTAGGCCAGCGCGCAAGCCAGGGTCAGACCGCAGTAGAGGAACCACAGGGTCTTGGCGGTATCGGCGATGCGCGGGGAGAGCTTGTGGTCCTTCAGCGGGCCGGGCATCTCCGCGCGGTACAGCTGCATGCCACCGATGCCCAGCATCGGCATCACTGCCACGGCCAGAACCACGATGCCCATGCCGCCCAGCCATTGCAGTTGCTGGCGATAGTAGAGGATCGCGTGCGGCAGCGTATCGAGCCCGGTGAGGACGGTCGCACCGGTGGTGCTCAGGCCGGAGAAGGACTCGAACAGCGAATCGATGACACCCATATGCGGCGCGTCCGACAGGGCGAAAGGCAAGGCGCCGAAGGAACCCAGCACGGTCCAGAACAGCGCCGTCACCAGGTAGCCGTCGCGGATGCGCAAGTCCTGCTTGTGCCGGCGGCACGGCCACCAGATGGCGAAGCCGGTCAGCAGCGTGACCAGGAACGACAGCGCGAAGGGTTGCCACGAACGCTCGGCGTAATGAAGGTCCACGAGCAGTGGCGGCAGGTGCGTGGCACTGAACAGCATCAGCAGCACGCCGAGGATTCGACCGATGGAGGAGTAGCGCATGACCGGAGACAGGCAAGCTGGAACAGGCCGCGCAGGGTGACAAGGGAAGCGGGTTGGCGCAGTAGGACCTGTCTGAAACCGCCTCGGATTGATCTGGCGGGCCACCAAACGGTGGCCCGCCTCAGGATCAGAAGAAGGTCAGGCCGGCCTGGAACAGCCGCTCGACATCGCGGATGCGCTTCTTGTCCACCACGAAGAGGATCACGTGGTCGCCGGATTCGATCTTCGTCTCGCCGTGGGCGATCAGCACGTCGTCGTCGCGGATCACCGCGCCGATGGTGGTCCCCGGCGGCAACTGGACCTCGTTGATCTTGCGGCCGATCACCTTGCTCGACTTGGCGTCGCCGTGGGCGACCACTTCGATGGCCTCGGCAGCACCGCGGCGCAGGGAGTGCACGCTCTCGATGTCGCCACGGCGCACGTGGGTCAGCAGGGTGCCGATGGTGGCCAGCTGCGGGCTGATGGCGATGTCGATCTCGCCGCCCTGCACCAGGTCGACGTAGGCGGGGTTGTTGATCAGCGTCATCACCTTGCGCGCGCCCAGGCGCTTGGCCAGCAGCGAGGACATGATGTTGGCCTCGTCGTCGTTGGTCAGGGCGAGGAACAGGTCGGTGTCGCCGATGTTCTCCTCCAGCAGCAGGTCACGGTCCGAGGCGCTGCCCTGCAGCACGATGGAGCTGTCCAGGCTGTCGGAGAGGTGCCGGCAGCGGGCCGGGTTCATCTCGATGATCTTCACCTGGTAGCGGCTTTCGATGGCCTCGGCCAGACGCTCGCCGATGTTGCCGCCGCCGGCGATGATGATCCGCTTGTAGCTGTCCTCGAGCCGGCGCATCTCGCCCATCACGGCGCGGATGTGGGCCTTGGCGGCGATGAAGAAGACCTCGTCGTCGGCTTCGATCACCGTGTCGCCCTGGGGAATGATCGGCCGGTTGCGCCGGTAGATCGCCGCCACGCGGGTATCGGCGTTGGGCATGTGCTCGCGCAGCTGGCGCAGCTCCTGGCCCACCAGCGGGCCGCCGTAGTAGGCGCGGATGCCCACCAGCTGGGCCTTGCCCTCGGCGAAGTCGATCACCTGCAGGGCGCCGGGGTACTCCACCAGGCGCTTGATGTAGTTGGTCACCACCTGCTCGGGGCTGATCAGCACATCGACCGGGATCGCCTCGTTGTCGAACAGCCCGGCGCGGGTCAGGTACGCCGCCTCGCGCACGCGGGCGATGCGGGTGGGGGTGTTGAACAGGGTGTAGGCGACCTGGCAGGCCACCATGTTCACCTCGTCGCTGTTGGTCACCGCCACCAGCATGTCGGCATCGTCGGCGCCGGCCTGGCGCAGTACGGTGGGGAATGAGGCCTTGCCGTGGACGGTGCGGATGTCCAGGCGGTCATTGAGGTCGCGCAGGCGTTCGCCGTCGGTATCGACGACCGTGATGTCGTTGGCTTCGCTGGCAAGGTGCTCGGCCAGAGTGCCGCCGACCTGGCCGGCACCGAGGATGATGATTTTCATGAGAGCTCTTTGTTGACTCCTTAACGGAGGGATTGCGAGCTAGAACGAGACTAGGAAGAGTGCGGTTTGGAAGCGGAGTTTACGAATGTAAATGAGCATTCGAAACCGTGCTCTGACGACGTATCGTCGACGCGCAGCAGCCCGTGTTGCTTAGCGCGCCGAGATCTTGATGAGCTTGGCATAATAGAAGCCGTCATGCCCGCCGTCCTGCGGCAGCAGCTGGCGGCCATGGGGCTGCTTGATGCCCCACGGACCGGGCAGGTCCAGCTCGCGGGCGCCGGGGGTGCGCGCGAGGAACGCGGCGATCTGTTCGCTGTTCTCCTGCGGCATTACCGAGCAGGTCGCATAGACCAGCACGCCGCCGACTTCGAGGGTCGCCCACAGCGCATCGAGCAGCTCGCCCTGCAACTGCGCCAGCGCCTCAATGTCCTCGGCGGTGCGGGTCAGCTTGATGTCCGGATGCCGGCGGATCACACCGGTGGCGGAGCACGGTGCGTCCAGCAGGATGCGCTGGAACGCCTTGCCGTCCCACCACTTGGCGGTATCACGGGCGTCGGCGGCGAACAGTTCGGCCGAAAGCTGCAGGCGGGCGAGGTTCTCGCGTACGCGCACCAGGCGGCTCTCTTCCAGGTCCACGGCAACCACGCCAGCCAGCGCCGGCTCGGCTTCCATCAGGTGGCAGGTCTTGCCGCCGGGGGCGCAACAGGCATCCAGCACGCGCTGGTTCGGCGCCAGTTCCAGCAGGTCGGCGGCCAGTTGCGCGGCTTCGTCCTGCACACTGACGCGACCTTCGGCGAAGCCCGGCAGCTCGCGCACGTCGCACGGCTGCACGAGATGGATGCCGTCGCGGCTGAACTCGCAGGCGGTCGCTTCGAAGCCGACGCGGTTCAGCTCTTCCAGATAGGTATCGCGGCTGCCGTGACGGCGGTTCACCCGCAGGGTCATCGGTGGGTGCGCGTTGTTGGCGGCGCAGATTGCTTCGAACTGCTCAGGCCAGGATTTCTTCAGTGCCTTCTGCAGCCAGCGCGGATGCGCCAGGCGCGCGGCCGGGTCCTTGTCGACCTCGGCCAGCAGGGTTTCGCTCTCGCGCTGGGCGCGGCGCAGTACGGCGTTGAGCAGGCCCTTGGCCCAGGGCTTCTTCAGCTTGTCCGCGCAGCCGACGGTCTCGCCGATCGCCGCGTGCGGGGGAATACGGGTGTAGAGCAGCTGGTACAGACCGACCAGCAGCAGGGCCTCGACGTCACGGTCGCCGGCCTTGAACGGCTTCTGCAGCAGGCGTGCAGCGAGGGTGGACAGGCGTGGCTGCCAGCGGGCGCTGCCGAAGGCCAGCTCCTGCACCAGACCACGGTCGCGCGGCTCGACATTCTCCAACTGGGTCGGCAGCGAGCTGCCCAGCGAGGCGCGGCCGGCGAGCACGGCGGCCAGCGCGCGGGCGGCCGCCAGACGGGGATTGGTACTCATGCGCCCAGCACCTGCCCTGGCGCGAACTGCTCGCGACGGCTGTTGAACAGGTCGGCGAAGGCCAGCGGCTTGCCGCCGGGCAGTTGCAGGCGGGTCAGCAGCAGCGCGCCTTCACCGCAGGCGACCAGCAGACCGTCGCGGCTGGCATCGAGAATCCTGCCGGGCTCGCCCTTGCCTTCTGCCGGCTTGGCGCCGAGCACTTTCAGCGTGGCTTCGCCGAGGGCGGTGTGGCAGACCGGCCAGGGCGTGAAGGCGCGGATGCGGCGCTCCAGTTCGTCGGCTGGGCGCGACCAGTCGATGCGCGCCTCTTCCTTGTTCAGCTTGTGCGCGTAAGTGGCCAGGGCGTCGTCCTGCACCTCGCCCTTGAGCGCGCCGGCGGCGAGGCCCGCGATGGCCTCGACCACAGCTTTCGGGCCGAGTTCGGCGAGCCGGTCATGCAGGCTGCCGCCAGTGTCGGCGGCGGATATCGGCGTGCTGACCTTGAGCAGCATCGGCCCAGTGTCCAGGCCCGCTTCCATCTGCATCACGGTTACGCCGCTCTCGGCGTCGCCGGCTTCCACCGCGCGCTGGATCGGCGCGGCGCCGCGCCATCGCGGCAGCAGGGAGGCGTGACTGTTGATGCAGCCCAGGCGCGGGATATCCAGCACCAGCTGAGGCAGGATCAGCCCGTAGGCCACCACCACCATCAGGTCCGGCTTGAGCGCGGCCAATTCGGCCTGGGCGGCTGGGTCGCGCAGGGTCGGCGGCTGCAGAACCGGCAGGCCGTTCTCCAGTGCGAGCTGCTTGACCGGGCTGGGCATCAGCTTCTGGCCGCGGCCGGCCGGGCGGTCCGGCTGGGTGTAGACGGCGACGATCTCATGGGGAGTATCGAGCAGTGCCTTGAGGTGTTCGGCGGCGAATTCCGGGGTGCCGGCGAAGACGATGCGCAGTCTCTGACTCATATCGGGCTCACAAAAAAGCTCTCTATGAAAGAGCTGGCGGGGCTTGCCGGGGCAAGCCTTTGGGGGATGGGGTCACGCCTGTTGCCGGTGTTGCTTTTCCAGCTTCTTGCGGATGCGGTCGCGCTTGAGGTTGGACAGGTAGTCGACGAACAGCTTGCCGTTGAGGTGATCACACTCGTGCTGGATGCACACCGCGAGCAGGCCCTCGGCCTCTTCCTCGAACGGAGTGCCGTCGCGGTCCTGGGCCTTGATCCGCACTTTCTGCGGACGGTCTACATTTTCGTAGAAGCCCGGCACCGACAGGCAGCCTTCCTGGTACTGGTCCATTTCCTCGGTGAGGAATTCGAACTCGGGGTTGATGTAGACCCGGGGTTCGGACTTGTCCTCGGACAGGTCCATCACCACGACGCGCTTGTGCACGTTGATCTGCGTGGCGGCCAGGCCAATGCCCGGCGCCTCGTACATGGTCTCGAACATGTCGTCGATCAGCGTGCGCAGGGCGTCATCGAAGACCGTGACGGGCTTGGCGATGGTCCGCAGGCGCGGATCGGGGAATTCGAGAATGTTCAGAATGGCCATATACGTTTGTGATGCACTTGTGGAATAAAGTCAAAATCGGCTGCTAATATGCTGAGCAGCATCGAAAAACGCTGGAAAGCGCGGTAGGGGCGGCTTCCAGGCGTTTCATGTGTACACATAATAAAGGGATTCACCGCATGAGGAAAACACTACTCGCCCTGCTGCTGCTCGCCGCAGGCGGGGTGGCGCAGGCTGCCGTGCAGCTCAAGGAAGGCCATCCGGATCGCTATACCGTAGTGAAGGGCGACACCCTCTGGGACATCTCCGGCAAGTTCCTCAGCAAGCCGTGGAAGTGGCCGGAAATCTGGCAGGTGAATCCGCAGATTCAGAACCCGCACCTGATCTATCCGGGTGACGTGCTGAGCCTTACGTATGTCGACGGCCAGCCACGCCTGATGCTCAACCGCGGCGAATCGCGCGGGACCATCAAGCTGTCGCCGCGGGTACGCAGCACTCCGATCGCCGAGGCGATCCCGACCATCCCGCTGGACAAGATCAACGCCTTCCTGCTGTCCAACCGCATCGTCGATAGCACCGATGAGTTCGCCAATGCCCCCTATGTGGTTGCGGGTGACGCCGAAAGCGTGATCAGCGGTGCCGGCGACCGCGCCTACGCTCGCGGCAACTCGCTGTCCGAAGAGGGCAGCTATGGCATCTTCCGTCAGGCCAAGGTCTACACCGATCCGGAAACCAACGAAGTCCTGGGCGTCGACGCCATGGATGTCGGCAGTGCCAATGTCACGGCGAAGGAACGCGATATCGCCACCCTGAACCTGACCCGCTCGACCCAGGAAGTCCGCTCGGGCGACCGCCTGTTCCCCACCGAGGAACGCGCGATCACCTCGACCTTCATGCCCAGCGAGCCGAGCACCCCGATCAAGGGCATCATCATCGACGTGCCGCGCGGCGTGACCCAGATCGGCAAGTACGACGTGGTGACCATCGACAAGGGTACCCGTGATGGTCTCGTCGAAGGCAACGTACTGGCGATCTACAAGCTGGGCGAAACCGTGCGCGATCGCGTCACCGAAGACATGGTGAAGATCCCGGACGAGCGCTCGGGCCTGGTGATGATCTTCCGCACCTACAACCGCCTGAGCTACGGCCTGGTGCTGACCGCCACCCGTTCGCTCGAAGTCAACGACCGCGTCCTCAATCCCTGATCGACGTGTGAGTTGAAGAAAACCCCGCTCCGGCGGGGTTTTTTGTGGGCGCGATCCGGAAGGGTCCGACAGCGGGGGCTACGGCTGGCGCGGCATAGTCCGGGCGTCTGCCCCTCTCCCAGGACTGCGCCATGCCCCAAGACCCGACTCTCTCCCCGTCCGAACTCGAAGCACGGCTGCGCCTGCACGGCCTGCCGGAGCTGGGCCCCCGACGCTTTCGCCGCCTGCTGGAGGCCTTCGGCTCGGCTTCCGCCGCCATGAGCGCGCCCGCGGCTGCCTGGCGCTCCCTGGGGTTGCCCGCCGTCTGCGCAGAGCCGCGCCGCGATGCGTCCATCCGTGAGCCGGCGGCTCAGGCGCTGCGCTGGCTGGAGGCGCCGGAGCATCATCTGGTCATGTGGGACACCCCCGGTTACCCCGCTCTGCTCGCCGAGCTGGATGATGCGCCGCCACTGCTGTTCCTGGCGGGCGATCCGGGTCTGCTGGAGCGCCCGCAACTGGCGATGGTCGGTAGCCGCCGGGCCAGCAAGCCGGGGCTGGATACCGCACGGGCCTTCGCCCGCAGCTTGGCCGGCGGTGGCTTCGTGATCACCAGCGGGCTGGCGCTGGGCATCGACGGCGCGGCCCATGAGGGGGCGCTGGAGGTCGCAGGAAAGACGGTGGCGGTACTGGGCACGGGGCTGGAGCACCTCTACCCGCGTCGTCATCTGGGGCTGGCGAAACGCATCGTCGAGCAGGGCGGTGCGGTGATCTCGGAGCTACCGCTGAGCTGCGCGCCCCAGGCGTCGAACTTCCCGCGGCGCAACCGGATCATCAGTGGCCTGTCACTGGGCACCCTGGTGGTGGAAGCCAGCCCCTCGAGCGGGTCGCTGATCACGGCGCGGCTGGCTGCCGAGCAGGGCCGCGAGGTCTATGCGATTCCCGGCTCCATCCATCATCCCGGCGCGCGTGGCTGCCACGAGCTGATCCGCCAGGGAGCGATGCTGGTGGAAACGGTCGAGCACATCCTCGAAGGCTTGCAGGGGTGGACGCACGCTGCGCGGACAGTAGAGGTCGCGCCAGCCTTGTCGCCTCACCCACTGGTCGACCTGCTGCGCGCGGCACCGCAAAGCAGCGAGCAGCTGGCGTTGCGCAGCGGTCTGCAGCTGCCGCAGCTGCTGGCGGAACTCACCGAGCTGGAGCTGGACGGGCGGGTGGCCTGCGAGGCCGGCGTCTGGGTGCATCGAGCCCCCTGAGCACGTAAACTGCCGCGCATCGCAGATCCGAGGAATTCACGATGTACAGCAACTGGCGTACCCAGCGCATGGCCCAGGTCGTGCGCGACGGCGGTGTGATCGCTTACCCGACCGAAGCCGTCTGGGGCCTGGGCTGCGACCCGTGGAGCGCCGACGCCGTGTACCGCCTGCTGGCGATCAAGGCGCGCCCGGTGGAAAAGGGCATGATCGTGGTGGCTGGCGACATCCGCCAGTTCGACTTCCTCCTCGAAGACCTGCCCGAAGCCTGGCAGGACAAGCTCGCCAACAGCTGGCCCGGCCCGAATACCTGGCTGGTGCCGCACCAGGGGCGCCTGCCCGAGTGGGTAACCGGCGAGCACGAGACCGTCGCCCTGCGCGTCACCGACCACCCGCTGGTACGCGAACTGTGCCGCTTCACCGGCCCGCTGATCTCCACCTCTGCCAACCCCGCCGGCCGCCCTGCCGCGCGCAGCCGCCTGCGCGTCGAGCAGTATTTCCGTGGCGAGCTGGATGGCGTGCTCGGTGGCGCCCTGGGCGGGCGCCGTAATCCGAGCCTGATCCGCGATCTGCGTACCGGCGAGACCGTCAGGCCCTCCTGACTCTGTAAGGGCCCCGTCCTGCCTACGGATACACTCTTTACGGCAGCAGGATGGTCGACCCGGTGGTGCGCCGCGCCGCCAGTTCGGTTTGCGCCTTGGCCGCCTCGGCCAGGGCGAAGCGCTGGTTGATTTCCACTTTTACCTTGCCGCTGGTGAGCATGCCGAACAGGTCGTCGGCCATGGCCTGCAGACGCTCCGGCGTACTGGCATAGCCGAACAGCGTCGGCCGGGTGACGTAAAGCGAGCCCTTCTGCGAAAGGATGCCCAGGTTCACCCCGTCCACCGGGCCGGAGGCGTTGCCGAAACTCACCACCAGGCCACGCTGGGCGGTGCAGTCCAGCGAGGTCAGCCAGGTGTCCTTGCCCACCGAGTCGTAGACCACCGGGCACTTCTTGCCATCGGTCAGCGCCAGCACGCGCTCGACCACGTTCTCGTGGCTGTAGTCGATGGTTTCCCAGGCACCGTGGGATTTCGCCAGCTCCGCCTTGGCGGCGGAGCTCACGGTGCCGATCAGGTGTGCGCCGATGGCCTTCGCCCACTGGCAGGCGATCAGCCCGACGCCGCCGGCCGCCGCATGCCAGAGGATGGTCTGGCCCGGCTGCACGTTGTAGGTCTGGCGCAGCAGGTACTGCACGGTCAGGCCCTTGAGCATGACCGCGGCGGCCTGCTCGAAGGTGATCGCATCCGGCAGCTTCACCACGCTGGCCGCCGGCAGCGTGTGCTGCTCGCTGTAGGCGCCCAGCGGGCCGGTGGCGTAGCCGACGCGGTCGCCGACCTTCACGCTGGTCACCGCACTGCCCACCGCTTCCACCTCGCCGGCGCCTTCGGTACCGACGCCGGAGGGCATGCTCGGCGCGGGGTACAGGCCGCTGCGGTAGTAGGTGTCGATGAAGTTCAGGCCGATGGCGCGGTTGCGCACCCGCACTTCGTTCGGGCCCGGCTCGGCCGGGGTGTAGTCGACGATCTCGAGGACCTCCGGGCCGCCGGTCTTGGCGAATTGAACACGCTTGGCCATGTCGCTCTCCTGAGGGCGCGAGGCTCTGCCTCGCCGGGGAAAAGACTTTCATCCAAGCCGCCCGCAAGACGGGCGTCAAGACCAGCTTTGCCGGGTCCGATGGTATGCTTGCCCCCGTTTTCGTACCTGAACCCCGCTCCGGCCCGCGCCACGCGTGGCTTTCCCGCTCCAAGGTGATTCCCGTGACCGACCGCATCGAGGCCGTGAAGGCCTACCTGCTCGACCTGCAAGACCGCATTTGCGCCGCACTCGAAGCCGAGGACGGCAACGCTCGTTTCGTCGAGGACGCCTGGCAGCGACCGGCGGGCGGCGGTGGTCGGACGCGGGTGATCGGCGACGGTGCGCTGATCGAGAAGGGCGGCGTGAATTTCTCCCATGTCTTCGGCGCCGGCCTGCCGCCGAGCGCCAGCGCGCACCGTCCGGAACTCGCCGGGCGCGGCTTCCAGGCGCTGGGCGTGTCGCTGGTGATCCACCCGACCAACCCCCACGTGCCGACCTCCCACGCCAACGTGCGCTTCTTCATCGCCGAGAAGGAAGGCGAGGACGCGGTCTGGTGGTTCGGCGGTGGCTTCGACCTGACGCCCTACTACGCCCATGAGGAAGACTGCGTGCTGTGGCACCAGGTCGCCCGCGATGCCTGCGCGCCCTTCGGCGAGGACGTCTACCCGCGCTACAAGGAATGGTGCGACCGCTACTTCCACATCAAGCATCGCAACGAACCGCGCGGTGTTGGCGGCCTGTTCTTCGACGACCTGAACCAGTGGGATTTCGACACCAGCTTCGCCTTCCTGCGGGCCATCGGCGATGCCTATATCGACGCCTACCTGCCCATCGTGCGCAAGCGCAAGGACACCCCGTACACCGAGCAGCAGCGCGAGTTCCAGGCCTTCCGCCGCGGCCGCTACGTCGAGTTCAACCTCGTCTACGACCGTGGCACCCTGTTCGGCCTGCAGTCAGGCGGGCGCACCGAGTCGATCCTCATGTCGCTGCCGCCGCAGGTGCGCTGGGGCTACGACTGGAAGCCAGAGCCGGGCAGCGAAGAGGCGCGCCTGACCGAGTACTTCCTCACCGATCGGGACTGGCTGGCGCAGGCCTGAGTCGAGCTTTCACGAACCTGCAGGAGCGCAGGTGGTAACCCGGCAATCTCAAGCCCTTTCCTTCAATACTTACGTTCCAGGATTCTGAATGGACCGCTACTGCGTCTTCGGCAACCCTATCGGCCACAGCAAGTCACCGCAGATCCACCGTCTGTTCGCCGAACAGACCGGCCAGGCGCTGAGCTACGACACGCGACTGACACCGCTGGACGACTTCGCCGGGAACGCCCGCGAGTTCTTCGCCGAGGGCCTGGGTGGCAACGTCACCGTGCCATTCAAGGAAGACGCCTACCGCCTGGCCACCGAGCTGAGCGAGCGAGCGCGCCGGGCTGGTGCGGTGAACACCCTGAAGAAACTCGACAGCGGCGGGCTGCTGGGCGACAACACCGATGGCGCCGGGCTGACCCGCGACCTCACGGTGAACCACGGCGTCGTCCTGCGTGGTGCGCGCATCCTGGTGCTGGGCGCCGGTGGCGCGGTGCGCGGCATCCTCGAACCCTTCCTCGGCCAGCAGCCGGCCTGCATCGTCATCGCCAACCGCACGGCGGCCAAGGCCGAGCAACTGGCGGAAGCCTTCAAGGACCTGGGCCCGGTGAGCGGTGGTGGTTTCAACCTGCGCGCCGAGCCCTTCGACCTGATCGTCAACGGCACCTCGGCCTCCCTGGCTGGCGAGCTGCCGCCCATCGAACCTTCGCTGATCGAGCCGGGGCATACCGTCTGCTACGACATGATGTACGGCAAGGACGTGACGGCCTTCAACCGCTGGGCCGCCGAACACGGCGCGGCGCGCTGCATCGACGGGTTGGGCATGCTGGTCGAGCAGGCGGCGGAAGCCTTCCTGCTGTGGCGCGGCGTACGCCCGGATTCGGCGCCGGTGCTGGATGAATTGCGCCGTCAGCTCAAGGGCTGATCAGCGCTCCTACCGGATACTCCTGCGCTCGGATCGCCCCTCACCCTAACCCTCTCCCAAGGGGAGAGGGGACCGTTCGGTGCAGGATCAAGTCATGGCGTCAGCTGGCACGATCAGCTCCCTCTCCCTGAGGGAGAGGGCTGGGGTGAGGGGGAACGCGCAAATACGGATTGATCGGGGAAAGGCAGCTGCTCCTGCAACGGCGCACGCAGATCCCGATTGAACGAGGCGATGGCTCGCTCCTATTCCTCGACCAGCAACACCCCGCCCTTCCCCATCTGCTTTTCCAGCTCCGCGCGCACCCGTGGCCGGGCGTTGCGCAGCACCAGGCTGCGGCCTTCGCCGGCGAGGCGGCGGGCTTCCTGCTGGAGCATCTGCGCGCCGGCGAAGTCGATGAAGTTCACGTGGTGGGCGTCCAGCACCAGGCGTTCGCCGCGGCTGTGCTGCATCAGCTTCTGCAGGTAGTCGCAGGCGCCGAAGAAGATCGAGCCTTCGATGCGCAGCACTTCCTCGTCCTCCTTCTCCCACTGCTGCACGCGCGGCTGCGAGGTGCGCTTGAGGTAGAAGAACAGCGAGGCCAGCACGCCGGCGTAGATGGCGTTCTGCAATGGCAGCAGCAGGGTCGCGGCGAGTGTCAGCAGCATCACCAGGGATTCCGCGCGGCTGCATTTCCACAGTGCGCGCAGGGCCGGGCGGTCCACCAGGTTCCAGCAGATCAGCAGGATGCCCGCAGCCATGGCCGGCAGCGGAATGTGGGTGATCAATCCGGCGCCAGCCACCGCCAGCAGTGCGACCCACATTGCCGAGAAAACCCCGGCCAGCGGCGTGCGTGCGCCCGCATCCTGGTTCAGCCCGGAGCGGGTGAAGGAGCCGGCGGACAGCGTGCCCGACAGCCAGGGCCCGATCAGGTTGGACAGCCCCTGCGCGCGCACTTCCTGGTTGGCGTCCAGCGGCTGGTGCGAGCGCGCGGCCAGGGCACGGGCAATCGACAGGCTGGTGACCAGCCCGAGCATGCCGCAGGCCACGGCGGCGGGGAGCAACTGGGCGAGGGCGGACAGGTCGAACGACAACGCGCTGAACGGCGGCAGCGCGCTGCGGAAGGCGGCCACCTTGGCAACGTCGGAGAAAGTCGCCGGCATCGTCCAGACCAGCGCGCTGGCGCCGAACAGGCCGACCAGCAGCGCCGGCCCGCGCCGCCACAGGCGTTTGACGATCAGGCTCAGTACCAGGCTGAACAGGCCCACCAGCAGCGATGGCCCGTGGAACTGCGGCAGCTTCCAGCAGAGCGCGGCGGCGCTGGTCAGCGCCGTGCCCTGCCCCGCTGCACTGATGCCGAGCAGGTACGGCAACTGGCCGATTACGATCACCAGCGCGGCGCCGCAGGTGAAGCCGAGCAGCACCGAGTGCGAAACGAAGTTCACCAGCACGCCGAAACGCAGCATGCCCAGTAACCACTGGAACAACCCGGCGAGGAAGGTCAGCAGCAGCGCGTACTGGATGAACGGCGCGCTGCCCGGCGGCGCCAGCGGGGCGATGGCGGTAAACAGCACCACCGAGATCGCCGCCGTCGGCCCGCCGACCATGTGTTTCGACGAACCCCACAGGCAGGCGATCAGCACCGGCAGCATCGCCGCGTAGAGTCCGTACTCCGCCGGCAGTCCGGCGATCAGTGCGTAGGCCATGGACTGCGGCAGGGCGAGCACCGCGCCGGAAAGGCCCACGCCCAGGTCACGGCGCAGGTCGCGACCGCTGACCTGGGGCAACCAGACGAGGAACGGCAGCAGGCGGATCAGGCGCTCCATCGACGGCCTACAGCTTGGCCTTCACGGCAGCCAGCGCATCGCCGCCGTCGCGGGTCTTCACGCCTTGCAGCCAGGTGTCGAGGCTCTGCGGGTTGGCCTTGATCCAGGCTTTCACGGCGTCGGGGTTCTTCACGTTCTTCTCCAGCACCTCGGCCATGATGGCGTTCTCCATCTTCAGGTCGAAGGACAGGTTGGCCAGCAGCTTGCCGCTGTTCGGGCACTGCTCGGTGTAGCCGTTGCGGGTCACGGTGAACACGCTGCCGGTGCTGCCGAAATACTTCTCGCCGCCGGTGAGGTATTTCATGTCGTACTTCACGTTCATCGGGTGCGGCGTCCAGCCGAGGAACACCACCCAGCGCTCGCGCTTCACCGCGCGGCCTACCTCCGCAAGCATCGCCTGTTCGCTGGACTCCACCAGCTTCCAGTCGCCCAGGCCAAACTCGTCGCCTGAGATCATCTTCTGGATCGACTGGTTGGCCGGCGCGCCGGAACCGATGCCGTAGACCTTTCTGTTGAACTGGTCGGCGTGCTTGTCGAGGTCGTCGAAGGTCTTCACCCCGGCATTCCACACGTAGGTCGGCACGGCCAGGGTGAATTCGGTGCCCTGCAGGTTCTTCGCCAGCTGGGTGACCTGCTGGCTGGCGATGAACTGGTCGTGGAAGCCCTGCTGCGCCGGCATCCAGTTGCCAAGGAAGGCGTCGACCTGGCCGTCGCGCAGGCCGCCGTAGGTGATGGGCACCGACAGGGTGTCGATCTTCACCTTGTAGCCCAGGCCCTCGAGGAGGAAAGCGGCGATGCCATTGGTGACGGCGATGTCGGTCCAGCCCGGATCGGCCAGCTTCACCGTACTGCAGGCTTCATCTTCGGCCCGGGCCAGCGGGCCGCCCAGCGCCAGTGCGCTGGCCAGCAATAGTGCGGTTGCTTGTCGTACGGTGCGCTTGGTCATGCTCCCTTCCCCTTCGGCGTGTTGTGGTTGTTATTTCGGTTGCGGATAGCGGGCGCGGCGCTCCAGATCGTCGAGGTCGATGTGGTTGCGCATGTACTGCTGGCTGGCGTCGACCAGGGGCTGGTGATCCCAGCTTTTCAGCGTGCCGTGGGTCAGCGCGTCGGCCACCAGCCGGCGGCGGCGCTGGCTGGCCAGGACCTGCCGGGTGATGGCGGGCACATCCCAGCGCGCGCGGGCTTCACCCAGCAGGTCGCGTATCAGGTTGGCGTGGGCCGGCGAATCGATGAGGTTCCGCAGCTCTCGCGGATCGTTGGCGACGTCGAACAGCAGGCAAGGGTCCTGCTCGGAGTAGATGAACTTGAAGTCGCCGCGACGGATCATCATCAGCGGGCTGACGGTGCCTTCGGCGGTGTATTCGCCGATCACTTCGTCGTGGCCGCCAGTGCCTTGCAAGTGCGGTAGCAGTGAGCGGCCGTCGAGACCGACGCCGGGCTCGACCTGCCCGCCGGCCAGTTCGACGAGGGTCGGCAACAGGTCGACGGTGGACACTGACTGGCTGACCCGATGCGCGGCGAAACGCTTGGGCGCGTGCACCAGCAGCGGCACACGGGCGGCCATCTCGAACCAGTGCATCTTGTACCAGAGGCCGCGCTCGCCAAGCATGTCGCCGTGGTCGCCGGAGAACACGATCAGGGTGTCATCGGACAGGCCGCAATCCTCAAGGGTGCGCAGCAGCGCGCCGATCTGTGCGTCGACATAACTGCACGCACCGAAGTAGGCGCGGCGGGCGGCGCGCACCTTGTCCGCGGGCATTTCCTGGCCCCATAGGTCGATCACCTTGAGCAGGCGCTGGGAGTGCGGGTCCTGCTCGTTCTGGGCGATCTGCACCGAGGGCAACGGGATGTCCTCGTCGCGGTACAGGTCCCAGTACTCGCGCGGGATGGTGTAGGGGTCGTGCGGGTGGGTCATGGACACGGTAAGGCAGAACGGCTGCTCGGCGTGTTCGCGCACGTGGTCGTAGAGGTACTGGCGTGCCTTGAACACCACTTCCTCGTCGAAGTCGAGCTGGTTGGTGCGCACGCAGGGGCCGGCCTGGAGCACCGAGGACATGTTGTGATACCAGCTCGGGCGCACGTCCGGCTCATCCCAGTTCACCGCCCAGCCGTAGTCGGCGGGGTAGATGTCGCTGGTCAGGCGCTCCTCGTAGCCGTGCAGCTGGTCCGGCCCGCAGAAGTGCATCTTGCCCGACAGCGCGGTGCGGTAGCCCAGGCGGCGCAGGTAGTGCGCGTAGGTGGGAGTGTCGGCGGCAAAATCCGCGGCATTGTCCCAGGCGCCGATTTTTGTCGGCAGCTGGCCGCTCACCAGGGTGAAGCGCGAGGGCGCGCAGAGCGGGCTGTTGCAGTAGGCCGAGTCGAAGACCACGCCTTCACCGGCGAGGCGCGAGAGGTTGGGTAGCTTGATGGGCGACTGGGTGTCGTAGAAGGGCAGGAGCGGCGCGGCCATCTGGTCGGCCATGATGAAGAGGATGTTTGGGCGCTGGCGCTTCATGGCGTTGGGCTTATCCTGTTGGCGCTGTTATGGGATGCTGTGCGGTACGAGTCTGTTGGCTGCTGGATTAGGGGTAAAGCGCATGGCGCAGCATGCTTCGGATAACACCTGCTTATGCGAGAGCAAGCCATGAGCGTGCCGCTGGAACTGCTGCGTGTGTTCGAGTCCGCTGCGCGGCTGCTCAGCTTCACCGCCGCCGCCGGCGAGCTGGGCACCACCCAGCCGGCGGTCAGCCAGCAGATCAAGCGCCTGGAGAAACTCCTCGCCGTGCGCCTGTTCGACCGCATTCACCGGGGCATTGCCCTCACCGAAAGTGGACAGGTGCTGCAGCAGCACGTTCAGGCCGGGTTGGAGGCCATCGACGCCGGTATCGCCGCGGTCACCGCGCGACATCCCCACGAAGTGCTGCAGGTCGCTACCGACTTCGCCTTCGCCGCGTACTGGCTGATGCCGCGCCTGCCGCGCTTCCGCCAGGCGCATCCGGAGCTGGACGTCGGCCTGATCAGCAGCGACCGCAGCCCGATTGCGCTGCGCAGCGACATCGACGTGGCCATCGCCTTTGGCGACGGGCGCTTCAAGCACGGCGAGGCGCTGCGTCTGTTCAGCGAGGAGGTCTTCCCGGTGTGCAGCCCGCGCCTGCTTGAGGGCCGCGAGCTGCCGCTGTCGCCCCAGGCACTCACCGAATTGCCGCTGCTGCACCTCAAGCCCGAGGCTTCCAGCCGCTGGTTCGACTGGGGCGGCGTCTATCGCGCGCTGGGCATCGACGGCGCGCCAGCCCCGGCCGGGCTGCGTTTCGACAACTACACCCTGCTGGTGCAGGCGGCCATCGCCGGGCAGGGCGTGGCCATCGGCTGGCGGCATCTGGTCGACGAACTGCTGGAACAGGGGTTACTGTGCCGACCCATCGCCGGATCGCAGCAGTCGCGCTTCGGCTATTACGCCGTGCTGCCCGAGCGCAAACGGCGGATGCGCCTGGTGCAGCGTTTCGTCGACTGGCTGCAGGCGGAACTGGAGCAGGACCGATGAGCGAGATTCAGGACTTCCACGCCCACGTCTATTTCGACGCCGGCAGCATCGAGCGCGCCCGCGCGCTGTGCGAGGAGGCGGCGCGCCGCTTCGGCGCGAAGATGGGCCGCGTCCACGAGCGGCCGGTCGGCCCGCATCCGGACTGGAGCTGCCAGTTGGCCTTCGACAACGCTATCTTCGCCACCTTGGTGCCGTGGCTGGCGCTGAACCGCGACGGCCTGGTGATCCTGATCCACCCCAATACCGGCAACGACCTGCGTGATCACCGCGACTACGCCATGTGGCTGGGCGCCTTGCGGCCGCTGGACCTCTCGCAGTTCACGAGCTGACACTTTTTTGCATTCGATAATAATTCTCGATTCGGTGTATGCTGCCCACCCTTCGTATCGGCCTGACAGACGTTGGCCGATTTTCCAGGGTATTTCGGCCATCATGCGGCGCTTCGCCTCCTCCTCCCTGCTGCAGAGCTTCCAGGCGCACTATGCGGACCTGATGCGCTTCCTTGCCCGCAGGCTGGGGGACAACCAACGCGCCGCCGACGTTGCCCAGGACACCTGGCTGCGTCTGGCCGACCACCCCGCCGAAGCCGAGGTGCAGGACCCGCGCGCCTACCTGTTCCGCGTGGCCGGCAACATTGCCATCGACAACCTGCGCCGCGAGGGCCGGCTGGCCGAGCTGCATGTCGACGAATCTGCTGCCAGCGACCTGAGCGATCCCGTGTCCGGGCTGGAGCACCGCCTGCTCGCCCATGAGGCGCTGGAACATCTGGACGCTGCCCTCGACCAGTTGCCGACGAATGCCCGCGAGGCGCTGCTGATGAACCGCCTCGACGGCCTCACCCACGCGCAGATCGCCCTGCGCCTGGGCGTGTCCGAGAGCATGGTGGGCAAGTACATCGTTCAGGCCATGCGCCACTGCCGCGACTGGGCGCAGCGCCAGGAGGGCACGCCATGAGCCGCGTGGAGCTATCCCTCTCGGATGAGGCCATCGAGCGCCTGGTACAGCTGCAGTCGGGCAGTGCCGGGGCCGCCGAGCGCATGGACTTCCTGCGCTGGCGCGGACAGAGCGCGGAGCACGAGCTCGCCGCCCGCGAGGCCGAAGCCTTGTGGGGCGCGTTGCCGGAAACCCGCAGCGCCCAGCGCTATCGCCAGCGTGCGCGGCGCCCTCGTCGCCTGCTGGCGCTGGCCGCCGCTGCGTGTGTCGCCGCTATCGCGGTGACCATCGCCCTGCCCGAGCCGCTGGCCGGGCTGTATTCCGACTATGCCACCCGCACCGGCGAGCGGCGGATGCTGGAGCTGGCCGACGGCAGCCGCGTCTGGCTCAACAGCGACAGCGCGCTGTCCGTGGACTTCAGCCCGCAGCAGCGGCGCCTGCGGCTGCATGGCGGCGAGGCGTTGTTCGAGGTGGCCAAGGACCCGGCACGGCCCTTCATCGTCGAAGCCAGAGGCGGCGAAGTCCGTGCCGTGGGTACTCGCTTCGATGTCGACAGCCGTGGGCCGCAGGTTCGCGTGGACGTGACCGAAGGTGTGGTCCAGGTGAACAGTGCCGGCAGCGCGCCGGTGCGGCTGTCCGCCGGCGAGCGCCTGAGCTACCGCGACAGCGCCGCGCCCGAACCGGTGCAGCTGCTGGACCTGTCCAGCGCCAGTGCCTGGCAGCGCGGCAAGCTGATCTTCAACCAGCGCCCGCTGGGCGAGGTGCTCGATGAACTGGAACGCTACGTGCCCGGCCGCATCGTGCTGACCGACAGCGCCCTGCGCCAGCACAAGGTCAGCGGCGTGTTCGACCTGCAGGACCCCGGCGCCCTGCTCAAGACCCTGGAGCGGTTGCAGCCGGTGAGCGTTACCCACCTGCCCTGGCTGGTACTGATCCGCCCCGCCCCGAAAGCCTGATCGGAGCCTCTTCGGAGGATGGCGTGGAGCGCAGCGATACCCATCATTTCCGGCTCGGGCTCAGCATGGGTATCGCAAGCTCCACCCATCCTACGACTACAGAGCCGGGCGGAGCCGTAGGGCGAATAACGCCCCGGCGTTATCCGCCGCGCACGCGGTATCGGCGAATGAAGCGTGCCGCTTCATTCGCCCTGCGAGAGCGATGACCGTCCTCTCACACAAGAAAATGAAAATTTTTTGCATTTAGCACTGCAAGGTTTGCCCGGCCGTTTCGTCGTAGGCAGGAACGCGAAAAATTCTCACTACGCGACCCTGCCCACACAAGAACGGATTTCACCCGCATGCACTACCGTCCTTCCCCGCTGCACCGCGCGCTGTTGCTGGCTTCCCTGCTCGGCACCGCCGCTCCCCTGGCCCATGCGGCCGGTTCCGCCGCCGTCGAACTGCACATCGCCCCGCGCAGCCTGGACAGCGCGCTGACCCAGTTCGCCGACCAGGCCGGGCTGCACCTGCTGTTCAACTCCGAGGACATCCAGGGCCTGCAGAGTGAAGGGCTGGACGGCACCTACAGCACCGAGGAGGCGCTGAACCAGTTGCTGTCCGGCAGCGGCGTGAGCTGGCGCTTCACCGACGAGCGCACCGTGCTGCTCAAGCGCGAGAAGGACGACTCCGCGGCCCTGAGCCTGGCGCCGATGCAGATCAGCGTGGCGGCGCGCACGCCCACCGAGATCAGCTCGATCCCCGGCACCGTCTGGGTGGTGGACCAGACCCAGCTGCGCGAGCAGCTGGACACCGGCGTGAGCCTCAAGGAAGCCGTCGGCAAGCTGGTCCCCGGCCTCGATCTGGCGCCGGAAGGCCGCACCAACTACGGCCAGAACATGCGCGGGCGCAACGTGCTGGTGATGATCGACGGCGTCAGCCAGAACAGCTCGCGCGGCCTGTCGCGCCAGTTCGACAGCATCTCGCCGTTCAACGTCGAGCGCATCGAAGTGCTCTCCGGCGCCAGCGCCATCTACGGCGGCGGCGCCACCGGCGGCATCATCAACATCATCACCAAGAAGGGTGCGGCCGGTGATACCCGCTTCGAAACACAACTGGGCGCCACCAGCGGCTTCAACAACAGCGACGACCTGTCGACCCGCGCCGCCCAGTCCATCAGCGGCGGCAATGACAGCGTGGTCGGTCGTCTGGGCGTCTCGGCGGAAAAGAACGAAGCCTTCTACGACGGCGCCGGCAACCAGATCTTCATCGACAACACCCAGACCGACCTGCAGTACAACCGCACCGTCGACGTGATGGGCAACCTCACCGCGCAGTTCACCGACGAGCAGAGCCTCGACCTGCTGGCGCAGTATTACGACTCGGGCAACGACGGCAGTACCGGCATCTACTTTCCCAACCTGAAGTACCAGGGCCCGTCGAACCTGGAAGACGCGGAGATTCGCAGTGGTCTGGACACCGATCTGGAGCCGCGCTCGCGCCGTGTACTGCTCAACGCCAACTACCACCACAGCAACCTGCTGGAGCAGGACTTCTACCTGCAGGCGTACTACCGCAAGGAAGACGACAACTTCTATCCCTTCCCCTACTACAACACCGGCAAGCCCACCGGTTCCAAGGGCGTGTACTTCGCCGGCTCGCAGCAGAATTTCGAGGTCAGCGGCCTCAAGGGCCTGTTCAGCAAGCAGTGGGATTCGCTGAAGTTCACCTACGGCGTGGACTTCGACCACGAACGCTTCAACGCCGAGCAGAAGGTCTTCGACCAGCGCCTGTCTTCCGAGAGTGGCGGCCTGGACCTGGAAACCGCCAGCAGTGCGCCGCGCTACCCCAGCTACATCGTCGACGGCCTGTCGGTCTACGGCCAGCTGGACTGGAAGGCCACCGAGAACCTGACCATTTCCGGCGGCGCCCGCCACCAGAAGATGGACGTGGAGGTGGACGACTTCAAAGGCGTGCCCGGCGGCAGCAACGACTACCAGGTCAACCTGTTCAACCTCGGCGCGATCTACGACTTCAAGAACGGCCATCAGGTCTGGACCAACTACAGCGAAGGCTTCGACCTGCCCGATCCGGCCAAGTACTACGGCAAGGCCGGCCTGTCGGTGGACGACAACCCGCTGGCCGGCATCAAGAGCCGCCAGGTCGAGACCGGCTGGCGCTACAGCGACATGCAGTGGCAGACCCAGGCGGCGGTGTATTACATCTGGTCGGACAAGATCATCACCACCGACATGGCAACCCTGACCATCGACGTGCAGGACCAGAAGAGCCGCGACTTTGGCTTCGAGGGTGCGGTCACCCGCTACTTCGAGAATGGCTGGCAGGGCGGCACCACGCTGCACCTGGTGCGCTCGGAAGAAGAGGATGCCGATGGTGACTGGATCAAGCGCGATGCGCGCTATGCGTCGCTGTCCAAGTCCACCGCGTTCGTCGGCTGGAGCGACGGCACCCGCAGTGCCCGCCTGCAGGGCCAGCACGCCTTCAACCTGAAGGACGATGCGGACCACGAGATCGACGGCTACACCACCTTCGACCTGATGGGCGAGCAGAAGACCGGTTTCGGCACCTTCAGCGCCGGTATCCAGAACCTGCTGGACAAGCAGTACAGTACCGTCTGGGGCCAGCGCGCCGCGCTGTTCTATTCGCCGACCTACGGGCCGGCCTACCTCTACGACTACCAGGGTCGCGGTCGTACCTTCACCCTGGGCTGGAGCCTGGAATACTGAGTGCCTGGAAATTCAGAGCCAGAAAGCTCTCTACCCAAATCTCTCTACCTGAAAAGACTCAGGCCACCTTTCCGGTGGCCTGATCGAGGGTTTCCACAATGCCGCCGCTGAGGCTTCGGCAGTGGCATAAAAGCACTTCGCCGAGCAGCTGCAACGAAGGCGTGGCGAAGTAGTCCAGCAGCGCCTCCTCGTCCTTCCAGCTGCCCTGCAGCAGCCACGGCTGGCCGTTCTCACGGGCCACCAGCTGGCAGCGCAGGCATCCCGGCGCGCGGCGTGCGCCGTCGACCAGGTTGTCGATCAGGGCGCCCAGCTCCGCCTCGTGGCCCTGCCGGGGATGGATCTGCAATTCGTGTTCGATGGAAGTTTGCCAGTGCATGTCCTGTCCTCCGCGTTCCAGGAAGAAGCCCGAGGTGGCTCCTCGGACGACTGACAGGAAGCTTACGGCGCGGCCAGCACCGGGCGTTATCCGGATGCTGTCACCTTCTTGCCTGATCCTGCGGGACATTCGTCGCAGTCTGAAACCGGGTGTTTCCGCGCCATTTCCGGCCCTTGCACCGCCACGGTGCGCGACCCGATGCCGGGATCGCTTGTCCATTCCTGCCGATTGCTTGCCTGATCCTCCAGCGGCTGCCTTACTGTCACACGCGCGCATGCGTCGTGGGCGTAAGCTTCGTGCGCCGCCACTGGAGGTCCTGTGCATGTCCCAGTCCGTTCCCGCCTTTGATCCCATCGCCGCCGGCCGCCAGGAGCTGGCCGACATCATCCAGCGCCACTGCCAGGGTGAGGGTCTCTTCGAAACCGCCATCGATTCGCTGCTGGTCGCGCGCGGCGACTGCCCCAACGAAGGCCGCATGCCGACGCTCTACCGCCCTGCCCTGTGCGTGATCGCCCAGGGCTGCAAGGAAGTGCGCCTGGGCAGCGAGGTCTATCGCTACGACGAACTCAACCTGCTGGTGGTGTCGGTGACGCTGCCGGTCTCCGGCCAGGTCATCGAGGCCTCGCCGGACAGGCCCTACCTGTCCATCCGCCTGGACATCGACCCCGGCGAGCTGACCCGGCTGATCGCCGAGGCTGGCCTGGCCGGCACCGCGCCGCGCCCGGCCAGCCGCGGCATCTACCTGCAGCGCCTGGATTGCACCGTGCTTGACGCCCTGCTGCGCCTGATGCGCCTGCTGGACACCCCGCGCGACATCGAGATGCTGGCACCGCTGTTCGTCCGCGAAATCCTCTACCGCCTGCTGCGCGGCCCGCAGGGCCACCTGCTGCACGACCTGGCGATGACCGACAGCCAGACCCACCGCGTCACCCGCGCCATCGAGTGGCTCAACCGCAACTACGACAAGTCGCTGCGCATCGAGGACCTGGCCCGCGAGGTGAACCTCAGCGTGTCCACCCTGCACCACCGCTTCAAGGAAGTGACCGCGCTCAGCCCGCTGCAGTACCAGAAGCAGCTCCGCCTGCAGGAAGCGCGGCGGCTGATGCTGTCGGAAGGACTGGAAGTGGCGGTGGCCGGGCATCGCGTCGGTTACGAGAGCCCGTCGCAGTTCAGCCGCGAGTACAGCCGCCTGTTCGGCGCGCCGCCGCTGCGCGATCTGGCGAGCCTGCGCGGAGCGTTGGGCAGCGAGGCGGTGCCGGCCTGAGTGCGTGTCCCGTTCTGCATCGGTGCGCTGGTTTTCCCCCTCACCCCAGCCCTCTCCCTCAGGGAGAGGGGGCCGTTTGGCGTGCAGCGAGACGGCGGAGTCAGTCGGCGAGCACCGAGTTTTCAGAGCGCTCGGGACAGTCCCCTCTCCCTCTGGGAGAGGGTTAGGGTGAGGGCATGCCCAGGCACCTGAAGCCAGGCATCAGCGCTCGTAAAGCTCCAGCGGCAGGTCGTCCGGGTCGGCGAAGAAGGTGAAGCGCTTGCCGGTCAGCTCGTCGTCGCGGATCGGCTCGCAGGCCACGCCTTGGCTCTGCAGGTGGTCCACGGCGCTCTCCAGGTCGTCCACGGCGAACGCGAGGTGGCGCAACCCCTGCGCCTCCGGGTAGGACGGCCGCGTCGGTGCGCCGGGGAAGGAGAACAGCTCCAGCCGCGCATCGCCCAGCTCCAGGTCGAGCTTCCAGGAATCGCGGGCGGTGCGGTAAGTCTCGGCGACCACCTTCAGGCCCAGCACCTGGGTGTAGAAGTGCTTGGAGCGCGGGTAGTCCGAGCAGATCAGGGCGACATGATGGAGGCTGTGCAGCAGGGCCATGGGCGGTTCTTCCCGGTGGGTCGGAGCGCTCTATCCTGACAGCCGTGCCCCGACGGTCAATGCTGGCGCTGTGAAGTCGGTCGCCAACGACGCTGGAGTGATGGCAGTGCGCCTGCTAGCATCCCGCCGCCCACTCCCATAAACGGTCGACAGGATGTCCCCCGTACGGCCGCACCTGAAAGGACTCAGCATGAAAAAGACCGCCCTGGCCATCGCCATTCCCGTTGCCATCGTCGGCGCCGCCGTTGCCGGCGCCTGGTACACCGGCAGCCGCGTCGAGCAGGAAGTGAACCGTGGCATCACCGAAGCCAACGAATTGTTCCAGCAGGAAGCCCCCGGTCTGGGTGCCTATCTGACTCTGGTGGACATCCAGCGCGGCCTGCTCTCCAGCACTGCGCGCTATAACCTGACCTTCACCGGCAAGGAAGGCGAGCCGCCGCAGACCCTGGTCTTCACCGATCACCTTGAGCATGGCCCCTTCCCCGCCTCGCGCCTGGCGGCCGGCAAGCTGGCGCCAGTCATGGCGCAGAGCCATTTCGCCCTCGAGCAGAACGAGCTGACCGCCCCGCTGTTCACCGCTGCCGGCGGCAAGGCGCCGCTGTCCGGCGAGCTGACCATTCACTACGACCAGAAGCAGGAAGGCAGCGTTGAAACCGCCGCCCTGCAATTCGCCAAGGACAGCGACAAGCTGCGCCTGTCCCCGGCCAAGGTGACTTTCAGCGTTTCCGCCGACAAGAAGGACGTGAGCGCCGTGGGCAACCTCGCCGAGGTCGACCTGGACTTCACCGACGAGAACACCGGCCAGCCGGCGCGCGTGCAGATGCGCGACCTGGGTATGCAGGGGGACAAGAAGGAAAACGCCAACGGCTTCGCCCTCGGTCCCAGCTCCGCCACCATCAAGAGCCTCAACATCAAGTCGCCGGGTGCACCGGAAGTCGAACTGCGCGAAGCCGTGGTCGAGGAAGTCCTCAAGCAGGGCGGCAAAGGTCTGGACCAGAGCGTCTCCTACCGCATCGGCAAGGTCGTGGTGCAGGGTCAGGAAATCGGCGGCGTGAAGCTCGACCTGAGCCTGCGCAATCTCGATGAAGGCGTGCTCAAGACCTTCAAGGAATCCTACAACAAGATGGCGCTGGACAGCCTGGAAAGCACCGAGCTGACCCCGGCCCAGGAAGAGGAACTCAAGCGCCTCGGCCTGGCCCTGCTGGAAGGCTCGCCGGTGCTGTCGCTGGACGAGCTGTCGCTGCAGACCAGCCATGGCGTGGCCAAGGCCTCCCTGTCGGTCGACCTGCGCAAGCCGAATGCCGCCGCTGCGACGCCTGACGAGATGGCGCGCAGCATCCTGGCCGCGCTCAAGGCCGACCTGAAAGTGGACAAGGCGGTGATCGGCGACATCGTCGCCCTGCAGGGTTCGCTGGGGGGCGAGGCGGCCGGCAGCGTCGACCCGGTAGCGCTCAAGCAGCAGTCCGATGCCATGACCGACCTGTTCAGCGGCATGGCCCTGAACTCGCAGTGGGCGGTGCTCGACGGCAACGCGCTGTCCAGCTCGCTTGCCTACGCCAACGACCAGGTGAAGTTCAACGGCAAGGACATGAGCGTGCCGGAATTCATGGCCTTCGCCATGGGTTCCGCTCAAGGCCTGGGCCTGGGCGGCGGCGCCGCTGCTGGTGTGGAAGAAGAGCCGCAGGAAGAAAGCGTCGAATAAGCTTCGCCCGAAACGAAAAAAGCCCGGCATTCGCCGGGCTTTTTTCTGGGGGCGGATCACGCAACGGAACTGCTCAGCTCCCTGCAGGAGTGGGGAGCACTCAGCGGGCGCTACGCACGCCTTCAGCCAGCTGACGGCACAGGCCGAGCACGCTCTGCACCGCGTCGGCGGAGCTGGTGGCTTCGGCGATCTTGTCGATCAGCGCCGAGCCGACCACCACGCCATCGGCCAGGCGCGCGATGCTCGCCGCGTGCTCCGGGGTGCGGATGCCGAAACCGATGGAGACCGGCAGGTCGGTGTGGCGACGCAGGCGCGCCACGGCTTCCTCGACGTGGTCCAGGGTCGCCGCGCCAGCGCCGGTCACCCCGGCCACCGAAACGTAGTAGACGAAGCCCGAGCTGCCGTTGAGCACGGTCGGCAGGCGCTGGTCGTCGGTGGTCGGCGTGGTCAGGCGGATGAAGTCCAGGCCGGCGGCCTGGGCCGGGTCGCAGAGGTCTTCGTTGTGCTCCGGCGGCAGGTCCACCACGATCAGGCCGTCGACGCCGGCCTCTTTCGCATCGGCGATGAACTTGTCCACGCCGTAGTAGTGGATCGGGTTGAAGTAGCCCATCAGCACCAGCGGCGTGGTGCTGTTGTCCTGGCGGAATTCGCGGACCATCTTCAGCGTCTTGACCAGGTTCTGGCCGTTGCCCAGGGCGCGGATGTTGGCCAGCTGGATCGCAGGGCCGTCAGCCATCGGGTCGGTGAACGGCATGCCCAGTTCGATCACGTCGGCGCCGGCCTCGGGCAGGCCCTTGAGGATGTCCAGAGAGGTCGAGTAGCCCGGATCGCCTGCGGTGATGAAGGTCACCAGGGCGGCGCGGTTCTGCTCTTTGAGTTCGGCGAAGCGGGTCTGCAGGCGGCTCATGCTTGCGGCTCCTGTTGCATGTGGTGCATGACGGTCTGCATGTCCTTGTCGCCACGACCGGACAGGTTCACCACCATGATGTGGTCCTTGGGCAGGTCCGGCGCGCGCTTGAAGACTTCGGCCAGCGCGTGGGAGGACTCCAGTGCGGGGATGATGCCTTCCAGGCGGCAGCACTGGTGGAAGGCTTCCAGCGCTTCGTGGTCGGTGATCGAGGTGTACTCGACGCGGCCGATGTCATGCAACCAGGCGTGTTCCGGGCCGATGCCGGGGTAGTCCAGGCCGGCGGAGATGGAGTGCGCGTCGATGATCTGGCCGTCCTCGTCCTGCAGCAGGAAGGTGCGGTTGCCGTGCAGCACGCCCGGCACACCGCCGTTCAGACTGGCTGCGTGCTTGCCGGTCTCGATGCCGTGGCCGGCGGCTTCGACGCCGATAATCTGCACGCTGGCGTCATCGAGGAACGGGTGGAACAGGCCCATGGCGTTGGAGCCGCCGCCGATGCAGGCGACCAGGGAATCGGGCAGGCGCCCTTCCTTCGTGGCCAGCTGCTCGCGGGTTTCCTTGCCGATCACGGCCTGGAAGTCGCGGACCATCGCCGGGTACGGGTGCGGGCCGGCCACGGTGCCGATCAGGTAGAAGGTGTTGTGCACGTTGGTCACCCAGTCGCGCAGCGCTTCGTTCATCGCGTCCTTCAGGGTGCCGGTGCCGGCGGTGACCGGGATCACCTCGGCGCCCAGCAGCTTCATGCGGAACACGTTGGCCTGCTGGCGATCGATGTCGGTGGTGCCCATGAAAATCACGCATTCCATGCCGAAGCGCGCGGCCACGGTGGCGGTCGCCACGCCGTGCATGCCGGCGCCGGTCTCGGCGATGATGCGTTTCTTGCCCATGCGCTTGGCCAGCAGGATCTGGCCGATGCAGTTGTTGATCTTGTGCGCGCCGGTGTGGTTCAGCTCTTCGCGCTTCAAGTAGATCTTCGCGCCGCCGCAGTGCTCGGTCAGGCGCTCGGCGAAGTACAGCGGGCTCGGACGGCCGACGTAGTCGCTCTGGAAGTAGGCGAGCTCCTTCTGGAACTCCGGATCTTCCTTGGCCTTCTCGTACTCGCGGGCCAGGTCGTGGATCAGCGGCATCAGGGTCTCGGCGACGTACTGGCCGCCAAAGTGGCCGAACAGGCCCTTGGCGTCTGGACCGGTGCGCAGTGTGGACATGGGAAGGCTCCTTGGGTCTCTTGGCGGCAAGGCACTGGGCGCTGCCGCGTGAATTTTCGTAGGGCGCATAACGCGCCAGCGTTATCCGCCCTACCGGGTCGACCGCGCAGCGAGTTGGCTGATGCTCCTACAAGTGCTGCTCAGGATACGGCTGTGTGATGACGGGGAAAAGCGATAAGATCGCCACAACCTGTCAGGAAAACTCACAGATAGAACGCCATGAGCCGAGACCTTCCGCCGCTCAATGCCCTGCGCGCCTTCGAAGCCGCTGCCCGACTGCGCGGCGTGAGCGCAGCGGCTGATGAGCTGAGCGTCACCCACGGGGCGATCAGCCGGCAGATTCGCCTGCTCGAAGACGAGCTGGGCGTGACTCTGTTCGTCAAGGAGGGGCGCGGCGTAAAACTCACCGATGCCGGTGTTCGCCTGAGCGAGGTCGCCAGCGATTCCTTCGAGCGCCTGCGCAGCGTCTGCGCCGAACTGCGCCGCCAGGCCGGCGGTGATGCGCCCTTCGTTCTCGGTTGCCCCGGTAGCCTGCTGGCGCGTTGGTTCATCCCGCGCCTGGACCGCCTGAACCGTGACTTGCCGGACCTGCGCCTGCAACTTTCCGCCAGTGACGGTGACCTCGATCCGCGCCGTGGTGGCCTCGACGCCACCCTGTGCTTCGCCACGCCGCCCTGGCCGACGGACATGCGCGTGCTGGAGCTGGCGGTGGAAAGCATCGGCCCGGTACTCAGCCCGCGCTCCCCGCGCTTTGAGCAACTGCGCGCGGCACCCGCCGGGGCGCTGCTGGGTGAGTCGCTGCTGCATACCGTCTCTCGCCCGCAGGCGTGGCCGGAGTGGGCCGCACGCCATGGCCTGGACCCGATGCGGCTGAAGCTCGGCCAGGGCTTCGAGCACCTCTACTATCTGCTGGAAGCCGCCGTGGCGGGTCTCGGGGTGGCCATCGCACCGCAGCAACTGGTGGCCGACGACCTCGCCGCTGGCCGCCTCGCCGCACCCTGGGGCTTCGTCGAAACCACGGCGCGGCTGGCTCTGTGGGTCCCCGAGCGTCGCGCCGACCCGCGTGCCGAACGCCTGGCGCGCTGGCTGCAGCTGGAGCTGAACGGCCGCGCGTAAAGTCTGAACCACCCCCGTTTGCCGTCGGTCCACCCCTCTACTACTGTCCATTGGGCGCGCTGGCATTCTGCCTGTGCGCCGCCAGACCCAGGAGAGAGGCAATGTCCAATCACCACACCTACAAGAAGATCGAGCTGGTCGGCTCCTCGCGCACCAGCATCGAGGATGCGATCAACAACGCGCTGGCCGAAGCGGCCAAGAGCATCGACTTCCTGGAGTGGTTCGAGGTGGTGGACACTCGCGGGCACATCGAGAACGGCGCGGTGGGGCACTACCAGGTGACCATCAAGGTCGGCTTCCGCATCGCCAACAGCTAGATCGCCTGCGGCTCGAGCCTGTTTGTCGAGGGCCATTTTTCACGCGGCTCTTTTGTCACGTGCCGCTGCCATGTTGGCGAGGCGCGTGGTCGTGCGTACCGGGGTAGCCCGGTTTTCCGGCCCGTTCGGGCCTTTTCTGTGAACGACGAGGGAGCGTTACCGATGAAGAAGTTCCTGATCGCTGTGGGGGTCTTCGCCCTGGCTGGCAACGTCTTTGCCGCCGGCAAGCCGTGCGAAGAGCTGAAGTCGGAAATCGATGCGAAGCTCAAGGCCAAGGGCGTTGCTTCGTACAGCCTGGAGGTCGTCGACAAGGGCAGCGCGGGCGGCAAGCAAGTCGTCGGCACCTGCGAAGGCGGCACCAAGGAAATCGTCTACTCCAAGTAAGCGCCTGGATGTGCAACGAGGCCGGGTTCCGCGAGGGGCCCGGCCTTTTTCATGGTCTGCAAAAAGCTGAACCCACGGGTGCGGACCGGCCTCGAAAGTCCTGACTGCAACCCACGCGGAGGACGCGACATGAAGAAATCGGCATCGGCCCACTGGCAGGGCGGTCTGAAGGACGGCAAGGGCACGATCTCCACCGAGAGCGGTGCGCTCAAGTCCCAGCCTTATGGCTTCAACACCCGCTTCGAGGACGCGCCGGGGACCAACCCGGAAGAACTGATCGGTGCAGCTCACGCCGGCTGCTTTTCCATGGCGCTGTCGATGATGCTCGGCGAGGCCGGCCTGACGGCCGAGAGTATCGATACGAAGGCCGAGGTCAGCCTGGAAAAGCTCACCGACGGTTTCACCATCACCGCTGTGCACCTGACGCTGAAGGCGAAGGTGCCGGGCACCGACGCGCAGACCTTCCAGGCCATTGCCGACAAGGCCAAGGCAGGCTGCCCGGTCTCGCGGGTGCTCAACGCGCGCATCACCCTCGACGCCAGCCTCGAATGAGCCTGCGGGGCACTCTGTCCGGCGGTTGCGGTCCACCGTTAGGATAGGGTGCCCCGCCGTGGGGCTATGACGAGGGACTGTGATGACGACGATGAAGTGGGCCGTGGCGACGGGCGTGGCGGTACTGCTGGCGAGCGGCGCGAGCTGGGCGGCGGTGAAGCCCTGCGAGGAGCTCAAGGCCGAGATCGAGACCAAGATCCAGGCCGCCGGGGTGACCTCCTACACCCTGGAGATCGTGGACAAGTCCGAGGTGAAGGACCCGAACATGGTGGTCGGCACCTGCGACAACGGGCAGCGGCGGATCATCTACCAGAAGAACGACAGCTGAGTCCTGCGCGCGGGTGCCCGGTTGTAGGAGCGCGCCATGCGCGCGATCGCGGACATGGCCCGCTCGTACCGGGAGAGGCCGATCAGAGCGGCTGCGAACGCCTTTGATCTAGAACGGCCCGCAGCGCACCGCTCCCTGGAAATCCGTCTTCGCCACCAGCTTGCCATCGGCGTCCGTCAGCAGCGCCAGGGCGCTGCGCAGTTGCGGGCGCAGCTCCAGCCGGTAGCGCTGGCCGGCGGCGAAGTCGTCGTAGGTCACCTTGACCCGGCAGGTCAGCTCCGAAGGGTCGGTCATCTGGCCCATGCCGCCGCCGCTGGAGACTTCGTACTGGAAGCGCACCACCAGCTCGTGGCGTCCCGGCGTCACCTGGTAGAAGCGGCCGTCGTTCACCGACTGGCCATCCAGGCGCTCGGCCATCAGCGTCTTGCCTGGCGTGGTGTAGAGGTCGATCCAGGCCATCTGCGGGTCGTGGGCCGGCAGCGGGCTGGCGCAGCCGGCGAGCAGGGCGATGCCCAGGGGTAGGAGGCCGGGGAGATGACGCGGGCGCATGGAGGCTCACCGTGGGATGGATTCACCCCACAGCATACCCCGCTCAGGCCTTGGCGCAGCCCCGTTCGCGGCCGCGGGCGATTTCGCCGCCCTGGGCGTCGTAGAGCTTGGCCCAGGGGCGGAAGCCGATGCTGCCGGTCTCCAGGCGATAGCGCTGGCCAGCGCTGAATTCCTTGTATTGCACCGTCATTTCGCAGTCGCGCCAGAGCGCCTCGTCCACCGGGCCGATGTCCACCGGTTCGACCTGGAACTGGAAGCGCACACGCAACTCGTGGGAGCCCGGGTCGACCTCGAAGTAACGGGTGCTGGACCATTCCTTGTTGTCCACTTCCATGGCCGCCAGGTCGCTCTGGCTATTGGTGTCCAGGTCGACCCAGGCGCGGTTCGGGTCCGGCTGGGGCATCAGCATCGAACAGCCGCTCAGGGCGAGCAGGCCGGCAGGTATGAGGAGGGCGCGCATCGGGGGTGGCTCCTGGGTCGAGGGGGCGGCAGCGAGCGGACCAGGCCCTGTGCTATGTTCCGCGCATGCCCTTCCGCCTTCTTATCCCGACACTCGACAGCCGCCTGTGCCGCTGGGTTCCCTGCCTGGCCATCTGGGCGCTGAGCGGTTGTTCCACCGTGGGGTATTACGGGCAGCTGGCGGACGGTCAGTTGCGCCTGCTCGCCGCCCGCGAGCCCGTGGCCGAAGTGGTCGCCGACCCGACCCGCGACCCCGCCTTGCGCCAGCGTCTCGAGCTGTCCCAGGAAGCCCGCGCCTTTGCCAGCGCCGAGCTGGGCCTGCCGGACAACCAGAGCTACCGCCTGTATGCCGACATCCACCGGCCCAACGTGGTTTGGAACGTGTTCGCCACGCCGGAGCTGTCGCTGCAGCCGCTGACCCACTGCTTCCCCATCGCCGGCTGCGTCGCCTACCGCGGCTACTACGGCGACCAGGGGGCGCAGGCCGAGGCCAAACGCCTCAAGGAACAGGGGCTGGACGTCTATGTCGGCGGCGTGGAGGCCTATTCGACCCTCGGCTGGTTCGACGACCCGATCCTCAGCAGCATGCTGCGCTGGGGCGACCAGCGCCTGGCCGAAACGATCTTCCACGAGCTGGCGCACCAGAAGTTCTACCTGCCCGGCGATACGGCGTTCAACGAGTCCTACGCCTCCTTCGTCGAGGCCGAGGGCGGTCGCCGCTGGCGAGAGGCGCGCCATCTGCCGGACGAAGCGCCGTTACTGGCCGAGCAACGCAAGCGCTTTACCGAGCTGGTGCTCGATACCCGCGAGCGCCTGCAGGCGCTTTACGCCAGCCCACGCAGCGACGCCGAGAAGCGCGTCGGCAAGCAGGCCGAGTTCGAGCGTCTGCGCCGCGACTACGCGCGGATGCGCGATGAGGATTGGGGCGGCAAGGCGCCCTTCGACGCCTGGGTCAACGCTCCGCTGAACAACGCCAAGCTGTTGCCCTTCGGCCTCTACGACCAGTGGGTGCCGGCCTTCGCGGCGCTGTTCGCCCAGGTCGGCGGCAACTGGCCGGCGTTCTATGCGCGGGTGGAAAAGCTCGGGGCGTTGCCGCCGGCAGAGCGCAAGGCGGCGCTGGAAAAGCTGAAGGCGGGGGAGTTCGTCAGCTTCCGGTGAGCACTTCTCCGGGGCTCGTTCGCGAGCAATAACCAGGCTCCCCCTCGCTCCTGCAGGTTGAAGAGCGTCACTCCGGCCTGTCCGGGCTATGCAGCGGCAAATCCAGCTGCACGCGGCGGCGCAGCCACGGGCTGGGCCGGTAGCGCGCCTCGCCGTAGCAGACCTGCAGGCCCTGGAGAATGGTGAGGATTCGCGCCGCGCCGTAGTGCTCGCCGAAGGCCAGCGGGCCCAGGGGGTAACCCAGCGCCAGTTGTACCGCGCGGTCCAGCGTCACCGGGGTGGCTATGCCGCGCTGGGCGATCTCGCCGCCGAGGTTGACGATGCCGGCGACCACCCGCTGGCTGATGAAGCCGGGCGAATCGTTGATCACTTCCACCGGCACGCCGTCGCTGCCCAGCGCCTGGCGCGCCTGGGCTTCGAGCTTGGGGTCGAGCGCCGGCTGGCGCATCAGCACGCGGCGGCGGTCCAGTTCGGTGAAGGTCTCCAGCGCCAGGCTGCGTTCCGGCGGCAGGCCGAGGGCGTCGATGCGCGTGCTGGCGTCCACGCCCAGCGGGGTGACCAGGCAGATGGCGCGGGACGACGGTGCTTCACCGGTCTCCAGCACCACGCCGCCCAAGGTGAGGATCGCCGCCACGCGGTGGCGCAGCTCCGGGTCCTGGCTGTCGAGCCAGTACGGGCGATTGAGCAACACGGTTTCGTGCTGTTCCTCGGGCTCGCGCACGGCCTGGCTGTCACGATAGCGGTAGAAGCCCTCGCCGCTCTTGCGCCCCAGCAAGCCGCCGGCGACGCGCTGCGCGGCCAGCGGCGACGGGGTATAGCGTGGATCCTGGTAGAACTGCTGGTAGAGCGACTCCATCACCGCGTGGGACACGTCCAGGCCGGTCAGGTCGAGCAGCTCGAAGGGCCCCATGCGAAAGCCCACTCCGTCGCGCAGGATGCGGTCGATCTGCGCCGGGCTGGCGATGCCTTCGCCGAGGATGCGCAGGGCTTCGGTGCTGAAGGCGCGGCCGGCGTGATTGACGATGAAGCCGGGGCTGTCCGGCGACACCGCCGGGTAGTGCCCGGCCTGCTCCGCCAGCCGGCTCAGGCGGCGCACCACCGACTCGCTGGTGCGCTGGCCGCGCACCACCTCAACGATGCGCATCAGCGTCACCGGGTTGAAGAAGTGGAAGCCGGCGACCCGCTCCGGGTGCTGGCAGCGCGCGGCGATGCGGGTGACCGAGAGCGACGAGGTGTTGCTCGCCAGCACGGCATCCGGCGCCACACGTTTTTCCAGCTCGGCGAGCAGCGCCTGCTTGGCGCCGAGGTCCTCGATAATGGCCTCGATCAGCAGGTCGCAGTCGGCCAGCTCGTCCAGGCTGTGGGTCGGCAGCAAACGCTGCATCGTGGCGTCGAGGCCGTCCGCGGCGAGCTTGCCCTTGGCCACCGCGCGCTCCAGCAGCTCGCGATTGAAGGCCAGGGCCTGCTCCACGGTCTGCGGGTTGCTGTCGTACAGGCGCACTGTCCTGCCTGCGCTGGCGAACAGCTGGGCGATGCCGCGGCCCATGGCCCCGGCGCCGATCACGCCAATACGGTGGAAGGACTCGGTCATGCTGCGGGTCTCGTCGTGCGCACCTGCTTCAACCATAGACGCTGTGCTCACGCGGTGGTCCTTTTGGCCAGTTCCAGGTCACGCAGTTGTCGGCGCAGCAGCTTGCCGACACTGGTCTTGGGCAGCTCGTCGAGCACCTCGACGAAGCTCGGCACCTTGTAGCCGGTGAGGTGCTCGCGGCAGTGGGCGATGATCTGCGCCGGCGCCAGCGTCTCGTCCTTGAGGCTGACGAACAGCTTCACCGATTCGCCCTTGCGCTCGTCCGGTACGCCGATGGCCACGCACTCGCGTACGCCGGGGTGGCGCATCACCGCGTCTTCCACCTCGTTGGGGAACACATTGAAGCCCGAGACCAGGATCATGTCCTTCTTGCGGTCGACGATCTTCAGCATGCCGTCGGCGTCCAGTTCGGCGATGTCGCCGGTCTTCAGCCAGCCGTCGGTGGTGAGCACCTGGGCGCTTTCCTCCGGGCGCTGCCAGTAGCCCTGCATCACCTGCGGGCCGCGTAGCCAGAGTTCGCCGGGCTGGTCGGGGCCGGTGTCGTTGCCCTCCTCGTCGACGGTGCGCAGCTCGGTGTCTACCAGCGCCTGGCCGACGTAGCCCTCGCGGTACGGGCTCAGCAGCGTGCCGGTGGAGACCACCGGCGATGCCTCGGTGAGCCCGAAACCTTCGCGCGCCGGTGCGCCGGTCAGCGCTTCCCAGCGTCGGCCGACCTCTCGGTTCAGCGGCGCGCCGCCGGAGGTCACCCACTTCAGGTGGCTGAAGTCGATGCTGGGGAAATCCGCGTGGTTCATCAGGCCGACGAACAGGGTGTTGATCCCGCTCATCAGGGTGAAGGGATAGCGGCGCATGGCGCCGATGATTTCGTCGAGGTTGCGGCCGTCGCGGATGAACACCGTGTGCAGGCCCATGCCCACCGAGGACAGGCAGTTCGTGGCGAAGGCCATGATGTGGTAGAGCGGCAGCGGCGCGATGCGCACGTCGGTGGCCGGCTCCAGCAGGCCGGGGCGCAGGAACAGTTCCAGGGTCTGGATGACGTTGGCGATCAGGCAGCGGTGGCTGAGCATCGCGCCCTTGGAGACGCCCGTGGTGCCGCCGGTGTACTGCAGCAGCGCGAGGCGATCCAGGCCCGGCTCGGTGTCCACTGGCGGCGCTTCGGCGCCCAGGCGCAGGGCCTGCTGGAAGCGCGTGCAGTCGGCCTCGTCGCTGTCGAACTGCGGACGCTCGATGTCGTCGATCGAGGTCAGCAAAAGCTGTCGAACATCGCTGTGCGCTTGCACCCCGCGCAGTAGCGGCAGCAGGCGGTCGAGCAGCAGCACGGCGCTGGCGCCGGAGTCGGCCAGTTGATGGCGCAGCTCGCTGGCGGTGTATTGCGGGTTGGTGTTCACGAGCACCACGCCTGCCTTCAGCGCGCCGAAGGTGGCAATGGGGTACTGCAGCGAGTTGGGCAGCATCAGCGCCAGGCGGTCGCCGGGTTGCAGGCCGGCGTGGTGGCGCAGGTAGCGGGCGAAGGCATCGGCCTGGCGCTCCAGCTCGGCGAAGCTCAGGTGGCTGTCGCCGCAGGAAAACGCCAGGCGCTGGGGGAATTCGCGGCAGGCATCGCGCAGCAGGTCGTGGAGATTCTGGTAGGCGTGACGGGCGAGCTCGCGGGCCACGTGACCGGAGGGTTGAGCAGACATCGACTTCTCCGTTTCTTTTTCGAGCCTGTAGTGGCTCTGGATTCGAATTGTTGTTCTGCACAGCGAAACATCGTGTCGAAATCGATGGTATGCGATAGGCTAGCCCGGCGCAACGAGCACACGCGGACCGCTGCGTGGCGACTGGGCGATCTGCTATCGTTCGCCCGCGCCGCGCGTGGCGCCGCAACTGCAATCCCCCGCCGAGGCCCCATGAGCGACGACGTCGAAGACAGCAGCACCCCCAAGGACCGCAAGTACGTCGAGGCGCTCGCCCGCGGACTGGACGTGCTGCGCGCCTTCACCCATGGCTCGGTGGTGCTCGGCAACCAGGAAATCTCGCGGATCACCGGCCTGCCCAAGGCGACGGTGTCGCGCATGACCTACACCCTCACCCAACTGGGCTACCTCTGCTACTCGCAGCAGCACGAGAAGTACCAGCTGGATTCCGGCGTGCTGGCGCTGGGTTACGCCTATGTCTCCAACCTGCGCGTACGCCAGCTGGCCAAGCCGTACATGGATGCCTTCGCCCGTCGCACCAACACCACGGTCGGCCTGACCTGCCGCGACTGGCTGTCGATGATCTACGTGGAAAACTGCCGTCCTCCGGAAGCTACCTCCCTGCGCATGGACGCCGGCGTGCGCCTGCCGCTGGCGACCACCGCTGCCGGCCGCGCGTACCTCGCCGCTACCCCGGAGCAGGAGCGTGAGCACCTGCTGTCGGCCCTGCAGGAACGCCACGAAGGCGATTGGTCGGTCATGCGTGCCTCGCTGGAGGCGTCCTTCGAGGAATTCCGCCAGCATGGTTTCTGCCTGTCCCTCGGCGACTGGGACCGCAACGTGCGCGCCGCCGGCGTACCGCTGCGCCTGGCCGACGGCGGGCTGATGGCGCTGACCTGCGGGGCGCCGTCGTTCCAGCTCAGCGAGGAAACGCTGTGCGGGTCGTTGGCGCATGAGTTGGAGATTCTGGCGCGGGATATCGAGAGCCTCGGGGCCTGATCGTCCGCAAGCTTTTGTAGGAGCGGAGCTTCTCCGCGATATCCATCGCGGCTGACTCGGGGCTCTATCTGAACGACGGCGTCATGCGCTCACGTAGGAGCGGACTCCGTCCGCGATGTGTCAGCCTCACGCCTTGTTTCCCGCGTCGCTTCGGCGTGCGCGCGAGCATTTTGTTTCGCCCCCTCGGGCGACCCACTTTGGAAAGACCCAAAGTAGGCAAAGGTCTTGCCCCTCCATCCGGTTTTTCGCCTAGGCGAAAAATACCCTCGTTGAATCGAAGTTTCAGGGGCACGCCACGAAGGGCCATCCCTGGCCCATCGTGGCTCTCGCGACATCCATGTCGCTCAACCCCTGAAACTCCAATTCAACGAGGCCTCCTGAAAGGGGCGGTCCGGAGTGCTCGGATGTCGCTCTGGAAGACTTCAAGAGCAATGGCGGTTAACTTCGAGGTTTCTCTCACGCGACTTCCATGAGCCTCGCATAAACCTTCAGGTGATGATCGTCGTCCCCCAGCTGGTGGCTGAGCATCACCAGGCGCTTGGCGTGGTGCGCCAGCACGTATTCCCAGGTCATGCCGATGCCGCCGTGCAGCTGGATCGCCTGCTCGGCCACAAAGCGCGCCGCGCGGGTGACGATGAACTTGGCCGCCGCCAGAGTGCGGCTGCGCTCGACGCTGTCGGGCTGGTCGGCGACGCAGGCGGCGAGGATCGCCATGCTGGTGGCCTGTTCCAGCTCGCTGCGCATGTCCACCATGCGGTGCTGCAGCACCTGGAACTTGCCGATAGGAGTGCCGAACTGCTTGCGCGTCTTCAGGTAGTCCAGGGTCAGCGCGCAGGCTTCCTGCAGGCTGCCGAGGGCTTCAGCGCACTGCGCGGCGATGGCACGGCCCTGTTGATAACGCAGCGCCGGTAGCGCTTCGCCCGGCAGGCCAACAGCCTCGCCGATGGCGCCGTCGAGAAACAGCTCGCAGGCGCGCTGGCCGTCGACCGTCGGGTAATCGCGGCGGCTCACGCCGGCCTGCTGCGGGTCGACGAGGAACAGGCCGATGCCCGCCTCGTCCCGCGCATTACCGGACACCCGCGCCGAGACCAGGATCGCTGTGGCGCTCTGCCCGCCGATCACCACCGCCTTGCGTCCGCTCAGCTTCCAGCCGTTACCGGTTTGCTCCGCACGGGTCTGCACGTCGTGCAACTGATAGTGGCTCTGGGGTTCTTCCAGCGCGACTGCCAGCTGCGCTTCACCGCTGGCGACGCGCGGCAGCCAGTGGTCCTGCTGCGCGACGCTGCCCAGCTGGGCGATCAGCCCACCGCCGTGCACTACCGATTGCAGGTAAGGCTCCAGGCACAGGCCACGGCCCAGTTCGGTGAGCACCAGCATGCTCTCCACGCCGCCGCCGAAGCCGCCGTGGCTTTCCGGCAGCGATACCGAGGTAAGCCCCAGCTCGCCGAGCTGGCGCCAGAAGTCGGTGCTGTAACCCAGCGTGGTTTTGCTGAAGCTCTCGCGCTTGTCGAACGGGTAAGCGTCGCGGACCAGGCGGGCCGCGGTGTCCTGCAGCATCTGCTGCTCTTCGCTCAGTTTGAAGTCCATGGTCCTGGCCTCACAGCTCGAGAATCATCTTGGAGACGATGTTCTTCTGGATTTCGTTGGAGCCGCCGAAGATCGACAGCTTGCGCAGGTTGAAATACTGGCTGGCTGGCGCGGCCGAGTAATCCGCATGCAGCGCCTCGCTGCCCAGCTCGAATTCGTCCTCGATGAAGGGCAGCGCGTAGGGGCCGAGCACCTTGCGCAGCAGGTGGCTGATCGCCTGGCGGATCTCGGTGCCCTTCACTTTCAGGATCGAGCTTTCCGCGCCCGGCACGCCGCCTTCGCGGGCGGCGGCGAGGATGCGCAGGGTGCTCATTTCGATGGCCATCAGCTGCATCTCCACCTCCGCCACCTGGGCGCGGAACAGCGGGTCTTCGAGCATCGGCCTGCCGTCGCACAGCTCGCGGCTGGCGACCTGCTTCAGGTGGGCGAGCACCGCCTTGGACGCGCCGATGCCGGCGAGCCCGGTGCGCTCGTAGGTCAGCAGGTACTTGGCGCAGGTCCAGCCTTCGTTCTCGCGGCCCACCAGGTTCTCCACCGGCACGCGCACGTTGTCGAAGAACACCTCGTTGACCTCGTGCTCGCCGTCCAGGGTGATGATCGGGCGCACGGTGATGCCGGGGGTCTGCATGTCGATCAGCAGGAAGCTGATGCCGCGCTGTTGCTGCGCCTCGGGGTCGGTGCGCACCAGGCAGAAGATCCAGTCGGCGTGCTGGCCGAGGGTGGTCCAGGTCTTCTGGCCGTTCACCACGTAATGGTCGCCGTCGCGCACGGCGCGGGTCTTCAGCGAAGCGAGGTCGGAGCCGGCGCCCGGCTCGGAGTAGCCCTGGCACCACCAGTCGGTGCCGTCGAGGATGCGCGGCAGGTAGTGCGCCTGCTGCTCGGGCGTGCCGAACCTGATGATCACCGGGGCGACCATGTTGACGCCGAAGGGGATGGTGCGCGGCGCGCCGAAGGCGGCGCATTCCTCTTCGAAGATGTGCTTCTGCACGGCGTTCCAGCCGGTGCCACCGAACGCCTCCGGCCAGTGCGTGGCGTACCAGCCCTGCTCGGCAAGCACGCGCTGCCAGCGCTGGTGGTCGCCCTTGTTCAGGTGTTTACCCAGGCGCACCTTGCTGGCGATGTCCTTGGGCAGCTGGCTGTCGAGGAAGCGGCGGACTTCATCGCGGAACGCCAGTTCGTCAGGGGTGAAGTGGATGTCCATGGTGGTCCTCTACAGATCGGCGAAGCGGCGGCCTTCGGCCACCAGGCGTTCGAGCAGCGGAGCGGGCTGCCACCAGGCGCCGAGGCGCTGGTGGAACTCGCGGATTCGTTCGAGCACTTGCGCAAGGCCGACGCTGTCGGCATAGAACAGCGGGCCGCCGCGCCAGGCGGGGAAGCCATAGCCGTTGAGGAAGATCACATCGACGTCGCTGGCGCGCTGGGCGATGCCTTCGTCGAGGATGTTGGCGGCCTCGTTGATCAGCGCGTAGAGGCAGCGCTCGACTATTTCTTCATCGGCGACCGGCGCGCGGGTGATGCCGCGGTCGGCGGCGGCCTGTTCCAGCATGGCCGGTAGCGCCGGGTTGTCCTGCGCGGCGCGACCTCCCTCGCCGTACTGGTAGAAGCCGGTGCCGGTCTTCTGCCCAAGCATGCCAGCGGCGATCAGGTGATCGAGCACCGTGGGCAGTGTCTGGCCGGGCTTGAGGTTCGGCCGCTGGCGCGAGCGGATCGCGTGGCTGATATCGAGGCCGGACAGGTCGCGTACCGCCAGCGGCCCCATGGCCATGCCGAAGCTGCGCAGTGCGCGGTCCACCTGCGCAGGCGTGGCGCCCTCCTCCAGGAGGAATTCGGCCTGGCGACCGTACTGGAAGATCATGCGGTTGCCGACGAAACCGTCGCACACGCCGACCACCACCGAGACCTTCTTCAGGTGCTTGCCGAGCTGCATGGCGGTGGCCAGCACGGTGTCCGAGGTGGCCTTGCCGCGTACCACTTCGAGCAGGCGCATGACGTTGGCCGGGCTGAAGAAGTGCAGGCCGACCACGTCCTGCGGACGCTTCGTGAAGGCGGCGATCTCGTCTAGGTCCAGCGACGAAGTGTTGCTGGCGAGGATCGCGCCGGGCTTGCAGTGGGCGTCCAGTTGTTCGAAGACCTGGCGCTTCACCTCCAGGCTTTCGAAGACGGCTTCGACCACCACGTCGGCATCACCCAGCGCGGCGTAGTCGAGCACGCCGCTGATCAGGCGCAGACGCCGCTCCATCTCCTCGGTGCCCAGGCTGCCGCGGGCCACGCTGGCGGCGTACAGGCTGCGGGCGCGGTCGAGGCCGCGTTGCAGGGCTTCGTCATTCACTTCCAGCAGTTGCACCGGGATGCCGGCGTTGGCAAAGCACAGCAGGATGCCGACACCCATGGTGCCGCCACCGATGACTGCGGCGCGGCGGATGTCCCGTGGCTGCACGTCGGCGGCCAGCCCGTCGACCTTGGCAGCCTCGCGCTCTGCGAAGAAGGCGTGGATCAGCGCGGCGCGCTGCGGGGATTCCATGCATTGCATGAACAGCTCGCGTTCGCGCAACAGGCCTTTGTGCAGCGGCAATTGCGTCGCGGCTTCCACCGCATCGATGCAGCGTTGCGGGGAGAACTGGCCGGGCAGGCGTTTCTGCACTTCGCCGCGCTTGTGGGCGATCAGCTCGGCGAGGCCGCTTTCCTGCACGCGCTCGTTGCGTTCGCCGGTGCGGCGCGGCCCTTTGCCGTCCGCCAGCAGTCGCTGGGCGAAGGCGAGTCCGGCGTCGATCAGGTCGCCGTCGAACAGCTCGTCGACGACGTTGAATTCGAGGGCCTGCGGCGCGCGGATCGGCGCGCCGGAGACGATCATGTCCAGGGCTTTTTCCACACCCGCGAGACGCGGCAGGCGCTGGGTGCCGCCGGCGCCGGGCAGCAGGCCAAGCTTCACTTCCGGCAGGCCGACCTGGGCATCGCGGCGGGCGATGCGGTAATGGCAGGCCAGGGCGACTTCCAGCCCGCCGCCCAGGGCGGTGCCGTGGATCACGGCGACGCTGGGCTTGCTGGCGCCTTCAAGGATATCGACGACCTCGGGCAGGGACGGCGCCTGCGGCGGCTTGCCGAACTCACGGATATCGGCGCCGGCCATGAAGGTGCGCCCGACGCAGACCAGCACCACCGCGCGTACCTGCGGATCGGCCTCGGCCTGCTGGAAGGCGGCGAGCAGCCCGGCGCGGACGGCGTGTCCGAGGGCGTTCACCGGTGGGTTGTCGACTGTCACCAGGGCTATCTCGCCCCGGCGTTCGAGCAGTACCGCATCTGACATGCTGAACTCCGTTTTAGCGTTGTTTTAACGGAATGATGTTTCGCTGTGCAGAATACGATGCTGTTTTTTATTGTCGGATTGCAAGTCCTTTTCGGAGGGGCCGCTGAGCACCCGATTGCTTCCCGGCAGGAAAAATCAGGGCCGCTGCGAGCTTCCCGCGACCAGCAGATCTCCGTGCACCTCGCAGTAGCATTCATCGTTCCAGCCGTAGTGCGGGTCGCGGCAGATCGAGTGGCGGACGGGGCCGGATTGGCCCGGCGCGCGGGTTCTCAGGCTGTCGCGCAGGGCCGCGTAGATCGAGCCGGGCTGCGGCCAGTCGGTGCGTACGGGACCTTCGCCGAGCTGGTTGCCGGCGCGCAGTTCGGCCCGCAGGATGGCGTCGAGCTCCGGGCAGAGCTGGGCGGTGGGCTGGCTTCTCATGGGAGTCCTTCCTGGAGCGAGATCGGTGGCAGCGCCGGCATTATCTGCAGTTTCCAGCGGCGCTTCGCCGGGTGGCCGTTTTGTCGGCTGGAAAGACCCCTTCATTCGCCTGGTGAATAGGGTTCGGCTGGCACGTCGGGCTTGGCATAGTGAAGCTCACCATCTGCGGGAGTGCGCGCCATGAACGAGTTCGAACACCAGTTGCTGGCGGTCAACGGGATCCAGCTCAGCCTCTACAGCTACGGGCCGGCGGACGGCAAGCCAGTGTGGATGCTGCACGGCTTTCCCGAGTGCTGGCATTCCTGGCAGCACCAGATGCGCGCCCTCGCCGCTTCCGGCTACCGCGTGTTCGTCCCGGAAATGCGGGGTTACGGCCAAACCAGCGCGCCGCCTGAGGTGGACGCCTACGACGTGCTGACGCTCTGCGCGGACATCCAGGGCGCCATGGATGCGCTGGGGCACGAGCGCGTGGCGATGGTCGGGCATGACTGGGGCGCGCCGGTGGCGTGGCACCTGGCGCTGCTGGAACCGCAGCGCGTGGCGGTGCTGGCGACGCTCTCGGTGCCCTTTGCCGGCCGCGCGAAGCGCCCGCCCGTGGAGATCATGCGCGAGGTGTTCGCTGGCAAGTTCTTCTACATCCTCTACTTCCAGCAGCCCGGCCGTGCCGAGGCCGAGCTGGATGCGGACATCGCGCAGAGTCTGCGCCACTTCCTGGGCGACAACGTGCGTCTGGCGCCGGATCAGTCCCCCGACGGCCGCCTGTTCGACGGCCTGCCACCGCCGGCGCACCCGGCCTGGTGCAGCGAAGAGGACTTCCAGTGGTACGTGCGGACCTTCGAGGGCCGGGGTTTCCACGGCGCGCTGAACTGGTACCGCAACTTCGAGCGCAGCTGGCAACGCACCGAGCCGCTGGCCGGGCGCAAGGTCGAGCAGCCGACGCTGTTCCTGATCGGTGACCGTGACCCGGTCGGCCGTTTCGAGGCTTACACCGTGCAGCGCATGCCCGAGCACGTGCCCAACCTCGAACAGCATGTGCTGGAGAACTGCGGCCACTGGATCCAGAGCCAGCAGCCGGAGCGGGTGAACGCGCTGCTGGGGGACTTCCTCGGCCGGCACTATCCGGCCTGAATCAGGCGTCGCGGTGCATGCCGATGTGCGGGATGTCGTCTTCCAGGTAGACCTCGGTCACCGGCGTGAAGCCATAGCGACCGTAGTAGCCCTGCAGGTGCGCCTGGGCAGAGAGGTACACCGGCAGCCCCGGCCAGCGCCGAGCGATGGCCTGCAGCGCCTGCTCCATGAGCTGGTGGCCCAGGCCGGTGCCGCGACCCTGCGGGGCGATCACCACGCGACCGATCACCACGTCGCCGTCGTGGCGTTGCGGGTCGAGCAGGCGCAGGTAGCCGATCAGCTTGCCCTCCTCTTCCACCATCAGGTGGCAGGTATCACCAAGCAGGTCCAGGCCATCCACTTCCTGGTAGGGGCATTTCTGTTCCACCACGAAGACTTCGGTGCGCAGCTGCAGGATGGCGTAGAGCTCTTCCTTGGTCAGGTCGCGGTGGTGCTTGCAGGTCCAGTTCAGGGCCATGTGGTGTTCACTCCGATCATCAAGGTGGCGTCTTCAGAGCGGCATGGTAGCGCGCCTCAGACCGGTGCGTGGAAGCGCAGCGTGGTCGAGCCGCCCAGGTGCCGGCGCAGCGCTTCGATGGCGACCTTCACCTTGGCCGGCTGGGCATCGCGGCGCGGAGTGACGGCATAGATGCCGAACGGCGGCAGCGTCCACTCCGGCAGCAGTCGCACCAGCCTGCCCTCCTCCAGTGCCTCGCGGACTTCCGGCTCGGGCTGGGCTGACACACCGAGGCCGTCTAGGGTGAACTGGCGCAGGGCGATCATGCTGTTGGCCGCCACGCGCGCCTCGAGTCGCAGCTTGCAGTTTTCCCCGCCCGGCCCGCTGAAGTTCAGGTAGGCCTGGTGCGCCACGGTATTCAGCGAGAGCCAGTCCACGCTCTGCAGTTGCTGTGGATGATCGAGGGCCGGCATGCGGCGCAGGTACGCGGGAGCGGCGCAGATGACGTTGTTCCACTCCGCCAGGTGCCTTGCCACCAGGCTGGAGTCGGACAGCGTGCCGACGCGGATGGCGAGGTCGATGCGCTGTTCGATCAGGTCGATCTGCTCGTCGTGGAAAAACAGCTGCAGGCGCAGTTGGCGGTGGTTCTCCAGCAGCGGGCGCAGCGCCTCGGTGATCAGTTTGCCGGAGAATCCCACTGGCGCGGCCAGGCGCAGTTCGCCCACCGGCGCCTCGCGCCATTCGCCCAGGCGCTGCTCGGCCTCCTCGGCGATGGCGAGCATCTGCGCGCAACTTCGGTAGAAGGCTTCGCCGGCCTCGGTCAGCGTCAGCTTGCGGGTGGTGCGGTGCAGCAACGTGACCTGGGCGTGGGCTTCGAGCTTGCGGATCTGCTGGCTGACTGCCGAAGGCGTCATGCCCAGCGCCTCGGCTGCGGCGGCCATGGAGCCGCGCGCGACCACTGTGGCGAACACCGCCATGCCGCGAAGATTGTCCATTGTGAAGCTCCGCTAAAGAGTGAAAGGCAAAATAGCGGGTTTTTCCCTGGATTGCCGGCGCCTAGGATGTCATCTCCCAAAATGGAGAAGAGAAAAGATGCCTTCGAGCCGTGCCACCGTCCCTACCCCCGATGCCGCGCGCTACCTCAAGCGCCTGTGCAACCACTTCGCCCATAAGCTGCCGGTCGAACTGACCGACGACCGTGGCGTGCTGCCCTTCGATTTCGGCACCTGCCGTCTGCACGCGACCCCGGAAGCGCTGCTGATGGACGCCGAGTCCACTGATGCGGAAGGCCTCGAGCGCCTGCAGAACGTGGTGGTCAGCCACCTCGACCGTTTCGCCTGGAAAGAAGGCCAGCTGCCGGTGAACTGGCAAGCCGCCTGACAACGCTGGCGAAAAAAGCGCAAAAACGGAAAAACCCGGCCAAGGCCGGGTTTTTTGTTGCCTGGAAAAAGCCAGGCGTCGCTGAGATTTCGTGACCGCTATTGCGAAAGTTGGTCACTGAAAAACCATGAATTACAGCATGGTCTATAAAGCGACCAGTCTATTGAGCAGCGTGCATTTGATTGCTTTTTAACCAAATTACAAAGTCAATACCTTGAAACATCTTGTAACCGTGTGGCCACATTTACCCCGAGTTATCCACACGGTCGATGCGCAAAATCTGCACAGAACGCCCCTTTGCCCGGAAAGCGGCCTGGTACGGCCAGCGCTCGACCAGCAATTCGCGCACGCCGGGCACTTCGCTGGGCACTCCGCTGCTGCTCTGTTCCAGGTTCGCCAGCGGGCTGACCTGCTCGACGATGTCCTGGATGGCCCGCAGTGCCTTCTCCGGGCCGATCAGCACGACGTAGTGGTCGTAGATGGCGTCCAGGTCAGCGGCGGCCTTGTGCGTCCACTGCAGGCTCATGCCAGGCCCCACTTGGCTTCGATGGCCGCGTGCTCCAGCAGGTGGCCGGCGTCGGCGTCCGCCACCCCTTCATCGATGGCTGCCACGTGCCAGCTCTGGCGCTCCAGGTACTGCGCCAGCGCTTGGCGCAGGTGGTAGGGCCGGTCCCGGTGGGTGGCGCGGGCCAGCTGGTCCAGCGCCGCCACGAGGGCATCATCGGCACGGAACGAGACAACGGTGGTCACTTTTTGAACAGCTCCGTTTACGCTGTATACAGTGTTTACAACGATAACATACGTATACGAATCAAGCACTTGAGGACGGGGAAGTTTTTCGCTTCGGGCGCCCGGAAAGGCGCCCGAAGGCCTGTGGATGCGGGCTGGAGCAGCACTTTCGCGGCGGCGAAAGTTGGCTTCCGGCTTCGGGGATTTGCCGGCGGGGCGAGGGGCATCAGGCTGGCGGGGCGAAGGCCTGATTCCCACACAACAACAACAGGAGCCCCCCGCCATGCTGCTCGATTACCTGATCATGCTGGTCTACGCCCTGGGCATGCTTGCCCTGGGCTGGTACGGAATGCGCAAGGCGCGCAACCAGAACGACTTCCTCGTCGCCGGGCGCCGTCTAGGCCCAGGGCTCTACCTGGGCACCATGGCTGCGGTGGTGCTCGGTGGCGCGTCCACCATCGGCACGGTGAAGCTGGGCTACCTCTACGGACTGTCCGGCCTCTGGCTGGTGTTCATGCTGGGCTTGGGGATCATCGTCCTCAGCCTGGTGTTCTCGCGGCAGATCGCGAGGCTGAAGGTCTACACCGTCACGCAGATCCTCGAGCAGCGCTACCAGGCGTCGTCGCGGCTGATCGGCGGCATCGTGATGGTTGCCTACGACCTGATGGTGGCGGTCACCGCGACCATTGCCATCGGCTCGGTGACCGAGGTGGTCTTCGAAATCCCGCGCATCCCGGCGATCCTCTGCGGCGGCGGCATCGTCATCGTCTATTCGGTGATTGGCGGCATGTGGTCGCTCACCCTCACCGACATCATCCAGTTCGTGATCAAGACCCTCGGCATCTTCGCCGTGCTGCTGCCGCTGTCGATCCACGAGGCGGGCGGCCTGTCGCGCATGCAGGAAGTGCTGCCGGCGGGCTTCTTCGATCTCGGCCACATCGGCCTGGACACCATCCTCACCTACTTCCTGCTGTACTTCTTCGGCGCGCTCATCGGCCAGGACATCTGGCAGCGCGTGTTCACCGCGCGTAGCGAGAAAGTGGTGCGCTACGCCGGCCTCGGCGCGGGCGTCTACTGCATGCTCTACGGCCTGGCCTGCGCACTGATCGGAGCCGCCGCCCATGTGCTGCTGCCCAACCTGGCGGTGCCGGAAAACGCCTACGCCGAAGTCACCCGCCAGGTGCTCCAGCCCGGCCTGCGCGGGCTGGTGGTCGCGGCGGCGCTGTCGGCCATCATGTCCACCGCCTCGGGGTGCCTGCTGGCCGCTGCCACGGTGTTCCAGGAGGACATCTACGCGCGCTTCCTGCGCCCCGGCGCGCCCAACGGCCTGCGTGAGAGCCGCCTGTTCACCTTGATGATGGGCGTGGTGATGCTGGCCCTGGCGTGCCTGGTGAACGACGTCATCGGCGCCCTGAGCATTGCCTACAACCTGCTGGTCGGCGGCCTGCTGGTGCCCATTCTCGGTGCCTTGCTGTGGCGCCGCGCCTCCGCCCGCGGCGCGATGGCGAGCATCGTCGTCGGCAGCCTGGTGGTGGTCGCCTTCATGGCCATCGACGGCGTGCTCGCCAATACCCCCATCGCCTACGGCCTGCTCGCCAGCCTGGTCACCTTCGTGGTGGTCAGCCTCGCCGGAGCACCCGCCGCCAGCCTGCAGGCGCAGGCCGACTGAACCTCAATCAGACAGGAGACGCCCCATGCCCCATGACTTCCCGCAACCCCTGGACGCCGCCCAGATACCGCGTTTCGCCGGCATCCCCAGCTTCATGCGCCTGCCGATCTTCGAGGACCCGGCGCAGGTGGATATCGCCTTGCTCGGCGTGCCCTGGGACGGCGGCACCACCAACCGCGCCGGCGCCCGTCACGGCCCGCGAGAAGTGCGCAACCAGTCGAGCCTGATGCGCAAGGTGCACCACGTCAGCCACATCGCGCCCTATGACCTGCTGCGCATCGGCGACATCGGCGACGCCCCGGTGAACCCCATCGACCTGCTGGATTCGCTCAAGCAGATCGAGGGCTTCTACCGGCGCATCCATGCCGCCGGCACCGTCCCGCTGTCGGTCGGCGGCGACCACCTGGTGACCCTGCCGATCTTCCGCGCACTGGCCGCGGAGCGGCCTATCGGCATGGTGCACTTCGACGCCCACTCCGACACCAATGACCGCTACTTCGGCGACAATCCCTACACCCACGGCACGCCGTTCCGTCGCGCCATCGAGGAAGGGCTGCTGGACCCGAAACGCACGGTGCAGATCGGCATTCGCGGCTCGATCTATGACGCCGACGACGAAGCCTTCGCCCTTGAGCAAGGTATCCGGGTGATCCACATGGAAGAGTTCGCTGACCTGGGCGTCGCCGCCACCCTGGCCGAAGTGCGCCGGGTGGTGGGGCAGGGGCCGACCTACGTGACCTTCGACGTCGACGTGCTCGACCCGGCCTACGCGCCCGGCACCGGCACGCCGGAGATCGGCGGCATGACCACGCTGGAGGCGCAGCACATGATCCGCGGGCTGCAAGGGTTGAACCTGATCGGTGCCGATGTGGTGGAGGTATCGCCGCCGTTCGACCAGGGCGGGGCGACCGCGCTGGTGGGCGCCACCATGATGTTCGAGTTGCTCTGCGTGCTGGCCGATTCGGTCGCGGCGCGCCGTTGACCACCCTGGGGGTTCACGGGGCGGCGCGCTCGGCGCTATAACGAAAGGCCTGCGCCCGCCGCCACGAGAACTCCCATGCTGGGCAATCTTTCCGATATCGACCTGCGCCTGCTGCGCACCTTCTGCACCATCGTCGAGGCGGGCGGCTTCACCGCCGCCCAGGTGCGCCTGAACACCAGCCTGTCGCGGCTGAGCGTGCTGGTGCGCGATCTCGAACTGCGCCTGGGCTATTCGCTGTGCCGGCGCGGCAGCAGCGGCTTCCAGCTCACCGAGGAAGGGCAGCAGCTGTACGAGGCGGCGCTCGGGTTGTTCGTCGATATCGAGCGTTTCCGCGAGCAGGTCACCGGCCTCGGCGGCCGCGACCGCGAAGTGCTGCACCTGGGCTGCGTCGACGGTGTGCTCGGCCAGCACTGCTGGCCGCTGCCGCTGGCGCTCCGGCTGTTCCGCGAGAGGCATCCACGGGTGCGCCTGAACCTGCACACCCAGCGCCCGGACGAGCTGGAAAACGCCGTGCTGGAGGAGCGCCTGCAACTGGCCATTGGCGCCTTCCACCATCGCCTGTCGGGTCTGTGCTACCAGCTGCTGTTCCGCGAAGAGCAGAACCTCTATTGCGCCCAGGGGCACCCGTTCTTTGCGCGTGCGCAGGACGAGCCTTCGCTGGAGCAGATCTGCGCGGCCGAATACGTCGGCCGCGGCTACATGACAGAGAGCCGGCGGCCCCACGGGCTGGTCTTCAGCCGCGCCACCAACGCCTACAGCATGGAGGCCATCGCCAACCTGGTGTTCAGCGGCACCTTCATCGGCTACCTGCCCACGCACTACGCCGCGGAGTGGGTCGCACAGGATCGCCTGCGGGCGATCCGCCCGGCGCAGCTGGCCTATGTCTCGGAGTTCCATTGCGTGACCCGCCAGGGGGCCGAGCCCGGCGAGGTGCTGGGGGCCTTCCTCGATGCCCTGGAGCGCGCCCAGGCCGAACTGGGTAGCGGAGAGCCTGCGTGAGCGATGGCCTGCCGGCATTGCGCGAGGACGGTTTCGTCCTGCTGCGCGGCCTGCTGGATGCCGAACAGGTTGCCCGGGTGCGCTCGCTGATCGACGGCCTGCGCCCGCTGCACTGGGACTACGAAGGGCTGGTGGATCACTACAAGTGCGTGTTCAACCGCTCGCCGCGCTGGCTGCCGTACCTCGATCCACCGGGGTTGATCGAGCTGGCGGAAGCCGCGCTGGGCGCGGACTGCCACGTGATCGGCCAGACCGCCTGGCGCTGCCATCCCGGCTTCATCGGCGCGGACATGCACCAGGACTACCTGCCTGTCGCGTTGCCGGGAACGGGCATCGAACTGCCGATGTTCATCTGCACCGCGCAGGTCTACCTCGACGATATCGACGAGGCGCTGTGTCCGACCTGGGTGATCCCCGGCAGCCATCGCGCCGGCCGCGCGCCGGCATCGAACGAGCGCGAATGGGCGGGCAGGGCGGCCGAGCCGGTGCTGTGCAGCGCGGGCGATTGCCTGCTGTTTCGCAGCGACCTGTGGCACGCCGGCAGCCGCAACTTGAGCGAGCGCACGCGCTACCTGCTGCAGGTGCACTATGGGCGCCGGATGGTCGCGCAGAAGTTCTCGCCCTATCTGAGCTGGACCTTCAACCCCGAGGTGCTCGCCGCCTGCACGCCTCGACAACTCCGGCTGCTGGGCGATCACGAAGAGGCCGAGTACGACTGAATGGGAGACTCACTGATGAAGGCTGTACATGCCGGCGGCTGCCATTGCGGTCAGCTGCGCTACGAGTGCGATGCCGCGCTGACGGACGTCGCCCATTGCCATTGCTCGATCTGCCGGCGCACCACCGGCGGTATCGTCACCACCTGGGCCACGGTGCCTCTGGACAGCTTCCGCTGGACCCTCGGGACGCCGGCCGAGTATCGCTCCTCGGCGTCCTGCATCCGCTACTTCTGCAGTCGCTGCGGCGCGCAGCTGGCGCTGTTCACCGACCAGGCACCGGAGACCCTCGACCTCACGACGGCGACGCTGGACGAGGTGGCGACAGTGCTGCCGGACCGGCATATCTGGGTGAAGAGCCGCTTGCCCTGGATACACCTGGACGAGCAGTTGGAAGAGGAGTGGGAAGAGAAGCTTTAGCGCTGCCGCGCCGACGTCAGGGTGACGCTTCGTAGGATGGGTGGAGCGCAGCGATACCCATGCGGTCGGCGCGGCGGATTGATGGGTATCGCTGCGCTCCACACCATCCTACAAGGGCAGTCACGGAGTCTCAGGGCAGCTCCAGTCCGCCCGATGCCTTGTGCAGCTCGCGCAGGTGCGCGCCGATCTGCTTGGTGTTGGCTTCCAGCGCAGCCAACTCGTCACGGCGCTCGGGTGTCAGCAGGGCGCGCACTTCACGGTCGAGGTTGTCGCTGAGCTGGCGCAGGCGCTGCTGGCGCTGCTGCGTCTGTTTCTCCAGGGTTGCCGTCTCCGGCGCCTGGGGCAGGCCGTAGCCGCCGTCGAGCAGCTCGGCCGGGCGACTGAGGAAGCCGCTGTCGTCGAGGATCTGCTGCAAGGTCTTGCCGGCCGCGGCGAGGTCCGGCTTGCTCTTCATGGCGTCCGGGTTGCTCAGGTACAGGCGCTTGAGTTCGTCCTGGGCCAACAGCAGCTGGCGGCGCAGCGAGGCCTGTTCGAGCAGCAGCAGGGCGGCGCTCGAGCGCAGGTCGGCCTTGTCGAACCACGGGCGGCGCTCGACGGCGGGCAGGGCGAGCCAGTCCTCGACCTTGTCCTGCGGGACGTTCATGCGCTGCTTCAGCACATCGAACATGGCCTGGTAGCGGTCGCGGAAGGAGTCGAAGCGATAGCCCAGGCGCAGCGCTTCCTTGGGATCCTCCAGCACGCTGGCGTCGGCGATGCCCTTGTTCTCCAGCAGGCCGAGCACGCCGTAGGGCGTGATGCTGTCCATGCTCTGCAGGCTCTGGCGCTGGATGCCGCTGCGCAGCAGCTTGAGCGTCTCCACCGCGCAGTTGTTGGACAGGAAGTAGTAGTTGCCGTCGTAGCTCCAGTGGCTCTGCGCCGAGCGCTCCACCAGGCTGGCGACCTCGTCGCGGTTGAGCCGTAGTGGAATCGAGGCGAGGCTGCGCAGTTCGACCTTGGTGTACTCCTCGATCACCTGGGACAGCGGCAGCACGAACAGGCGCGAGGGGTAGGCGCCGGTCAGGCCGTCCCAGCTGGAGAGCTGCAGGTCGCCGACGAAGGCGCGGTAGGACAGCACCAGGTGCTGGTCGAGGTCCAGGCGGCAGGCCGGGCCGCGTGGGCGCCCCGGTGCGCAGACCACCAGGCGCAGCATGGTGTGGCCCCAGCGGCTGGCGATCTCGTTGTTGGCCTCGGCGATCAGGTAGTCGACCTCGTAGACGCGCTCCGGGTCGAGATACCCCAGTGGCTGGCGGCCGAAGTCGCGGCCGGCGTTGAGGTAGGCGTACTGGGTCGAACATTCGTCATGCGGGCGCTCGCCGAAGCGTTCCGCATAGTAGCGGTACAGCGCCGGGCGGCGGCAGGCGAAGCTGCGGTCGAGGAGGAAGTACTCCATGTTCACCGCGACGTACTCGCGCGGGTTGGTCAGCTCGTAGCGGTCCGGGCTGCGCAGCAGGAAGCGGTTGTGCTGTTCGCGCTCGCCATGCTTGCCGGCGTATTGCGGCCAGCCGGCGAGGTCGAGCAGGCGCGGGTCGTCCGAGAGGCTGAAGCGGCGGCCGGTCTGGCCACGGCAATCGTCCGGTGCGCCGACGCGGCCGAGGCTCTTGTCGCGCATCGTGCAGCGGCGGATCACCCGGCCTTCGTCGGCATCCCAGAGGCGCGCGCGGTCGTAGAGGTGGGTCAGCTCATGGAGCAGGGTGGCCAGTAGTTCGCGGCGCAGGGTGCCGTGGGTGCGGCCGGTCTGCTCGGTGGCGGCGCTGCCGTCGGTGAGCGGGCCGAGATAGCGGGTATTGAGGGCGATGGCGCCAGGGCGCAGGGTGCGGCCCATGCCATTGCTGGGCAGGTCGTCGCGCCACTGCACCTGGACGCTGCGGTCCAGGCGCTGCACGAAGCTGTCCGGCAGGGTGTGCAGAGCTTCGTCCAGCAGTTGCTGGCTGGCCTGGCGCTGGGCGGCATTCAGGCCGTCGGCGTCCAGCTCCAGGCGGAGCGAGGCGTGGCTGCTGGCGGCGACTATCAGTGCCAGGGCCGCCAGCCAGCGGCCAGCCCGGAGTCTCACAGAGCGAGGATGGCTTCGGCCAGGTCCTGGTCGGAGGCTTCGCGAGCCTGCGGCACCTGCTCGCGCAGTACCTTGAACGCGGCTTCCAGTTGCGCACCACGGATCGCGCCGTCGCTGCCAACGTAGCTGGCGGCATCGTCACGGGCTTCGCGGACGACTTTCATGTCACGCACGGAGGTGGTGGTGTCCGAGGTGAAGTCGATGCTGCGGGCGAAGGCGTTGGTGGTGATGTTGAACACGCGGATCACCGATTGGGCCTGGGCGGTGGAGGCGCAGGCGGCAAGCAGGAGGCCGAGGATCAGGGGGCTCTTGGAAAGCGAGCTGAGGCGCATGGATGTCTCCGAAAGGGCAGCGGGAGCTGCTCACGACTTATTTGGCAAGAATGGCTTCGGCCAGTTCCCGATCGTTTGCCGCCAGCGCCGGGTATTTCTGCCGCAGCCAGTGCAGCGCAGCTTCCAGGCGTGCGCCTCTGACAGCGCCATCCGTGGCAACGAACTGGGCCGCGTCATCACGGGCACCGCGCAGCAGCTTGTTGTCGAACGGCGCGCTGGTGACCTGGCTGGTGATGTAGCTGGTCCCCACCGGGAACTGAGTCGTCTGGTCGAACGCCTGGGCGGGCAGGGGACAGGTCAGTAGTGGCAGCAGGAACAGCAGGGTACGCATGGGCTTGGGCGATCGGGAAAGCACGGCCGCCAAGGCTAACGGAATGCGCGTGGGAGAGCCAGCGCAGAGCGCCGGGCGGAGCGCCCGGCGCGGAGGGTTAAGCCGATCAGATGGTCAGGATGGCCTGGGCCAGTTGCTGGTCATTGGCGGCCAGGGTCGGCAGCTTGCTGCGGATGTGGGCGAGGGCGGCTTCCAGGTGCGCGCCGCGGATCTGCCCCTGGCTGGCGACAAAGGTGGCCGCGTCGTCACGGGCTTCGAGGACGATCTTGTCGTCCTTGAAGGAGTTGCTCAGGTCCGAGGTGCCATCAGAGGTGGCGCCGGTGGCACGCACCGACAGGTCGGTGGTGTAGACGAAGCTGGTGGCGTAGGCGCCGGTGGCGCAGCCGATCAGGGCGGCAGCGGCGATCAGGCGAAGGCTGTTCTTCATGGAGTGGCTCCGGATAAGACCAAGCAAAGGTGGCCGGGGCGGCCACTCTAACTGTGCTCAGACTAGCCAAGACTGACCGGCGTCACCAGCATTCAGCGCCAGAATGGTTTCGAGATTTCTCGCACACGTTCGCTGGGGCTGATGCCGATATCCGCCAACTGAAGGCTGGTGAGTTCGGCGAGCTGGCGGCGGGTTCGCGCATTGCGCAGCCATTCACCAAGCAAGGCTGGTAGACGACGCAGCAGCAGCGCGGGCGGCGGAGTGGGCAGTTCGGATGACAGTGCGCGTTCCATGGCAGACCTCCTCGTAACCGTGATGGTTGGTCAATACAGGCTCGCACTGGTCGAGATGGCGCATCAGAGGCAGCGAGGGGTTATTGCAGGAGTACAGCGAGGGGAAATTCAGAACTGTACCGCCGTGGCTGAAGCTGGCTGTTCTGTGATCAGCGAGGGGAGGTGGTGCGGAAAAAGCGGCTTCCAGAATGCCACGGGCCGCTCCAGATGAGCGGCCTCAGGCAAACTACCAGTACAGTTGCGGCGAGCCTGGAGAGTGTGGCTCAGTTGTACTGTTGAATCAGCGCCAGAACGGCTTGTTCAGTTCGGCGTAACGCTGGGCTTCGCTGATACCGGCGTCGGCCAGCAGGCGGGAGTCCAGGCGAGCCAGTTGACGGCGGCTTTCCATGCGGCGCTGCCACAGGCGAACGGTGCCGACGAGGCCACGGTGGGCGCTGGAGGTGCTACGGGTAGTGCTCAGAGCTGCGGAACCGAGGGTACGTTCCATGGTGGTCATCCTTCTCGCTTGTGGCGAGTAGTCAGTTGCTGAATGGATTGAGCATATGATCTGACTTTTTGGTCAGGGATGACAGGTACAGTTGTACTGTATTGCGGCTGGTCAGGCGATTGTAATTTTGAACTGTAATGGTCTTTTTCGGGGCGAACTGTACCGTTGCGCTCCATTCTGGTGCGCAATTGACGGGTGTCTGAGGTTTTTCGAGGCTGCCGGCCAGGGTGGCGGCGGGGGGAGCTGAACAGTTGGAGCGGGATAAAAATCTGTTCAGGAGTGTTTTTACGTGGTTTTTTTCCGGCTGTAAACCCTTGCGGGCCATTCATTGCTGAATGACCCGCAAAGCGTCTGGAATCAGCTCGCCGCCAGCATGTGGCCGCGTTCTTCCAGATTGATATGCCACTCCAGGGCCTCGCGCAGGATGTGCGGGGTATGGCCGCCGCGCTCGCAGGCGGCATCGAAGTAACTGTTCAGGGCGTCTCGGTAGGACGGGTGCACACAGTTGTCGATGATCACCCGCGCACGCTCGCGCGGTGCCAGGCCACGCAGGTCGGCCAGGCCGACTTCGGTGACGAGGATGTCCACGTCGTGCTCGGTGTGGTCGACGTGGCTGACCATCGGCACCACGCTGGAGATGTTGCCGCCCTTGGCGATGGACTTGGTGACGAAGATGGCCAGGTGCGCGTTGCGGGCGAAGTCACCCGAGCCGCCGATGCCGTTCATCATCTTCGTGCCGCCCACGTGGGTGGAGTTCACGTTGCCGTAGATGTCGAATTCCAGCGCGGTGTTGATGCCGATGATGCCTAAGCGACGAACCACTTCGGGGTGGTTGGAGATTTCCTGCGGGCGCAGCACCAGCTTGTCCTTGTAGCGCTCCAGGTTGCCGAACACGTCGGCGTTGCGGCGGGTCGACAGGGTGATGGAGCTGCCCGAGGCGAAGCGCAGCTTGCCGGCGTCGATCAGGTCGAAGGTCGAGTCCTGCAGTACTTCGGAGTACATGGTCAGGTTCTCGAAGGGCGACTCGATCAGGCCGCACATCACCGCGTTGGCGATGCTGCCGATGCCGGCCTGCAGCGGGCCGAGGCTGTTGCTCATGCGGCCAGCGTCCACTTCACGCTTGAAGAAGTCGATCAGGTGGTTGGCGATACCCTGGGTTTCGTCGTCCGGCGGCAGCACGGTGGACGGCGAGTCCGCCTGGTCGTTGACGACGATGGCGACAATCTTTTCCGCCGGGATCGGGATGGCGGTGCTGCCGATGCGGTCGTCGACCTTGGTCAGCGGGATCGGTGTGCGGGTCGGGCGGTAGGTTGGGATATAGATGTCGTGCAGGCCTTCCAGGTTGGTGTTGTGCGCGACGTTGATCTCGACGATCACTTGCTTGGCGAAGATCGCGAAGCTGGCCGAGTTGCCCACCGAGGTAGTCGGCACGATGTGGCCTTCCTCGGTGATGGCGACGGCTTCGATGACAGCGATGTCCGGCAGCTTGAGCTGGTGGTTGCGCAGCTGCTCAACGGTTTCGGAGAGGTGCTGGTCGATGAACATCACGTCGCCAGCGTTGATCGCCTTGCGCAGGGTGCTGTCCACCTGGAAGGGCATGCGACGGGCCAGCACGCCGGCTTCGGTGAGCTGCTTGTCGAGGTCGTTGCCCAGGCTGGCGCCGGTCATCAGGCTGATGCGCAGCGGCTCCTGCTTGGCGCGCTCGGCGAGGGCCTTGGGTACGGCTTTGGCTTCGCCGGCGCGGGTGAAACCGCTCATGCCGACGGTCATGCCGTCCTTGATAAGGGCCGCGGCCTGGTCGGCAGTCATCACCTTGTCCAACAGGGAGGACATACGCACGCGATCACGGAACATGGGAAAACCTCGGGCAGTAGGAAGTGCGAGGCCGCCAGTCTAGGGACTCGGCGATTTTTGGCTCTTATACCAAGGTCGAAAAATCGCCCGGCCGGTTGCCTTCTTACTACCAAAGTTCAGGACATTTCCCTTTGCCGGAAAGCAAGACACCGGCGCGAGGCCGGTGTCTTGTGGATCGATGGTCGTCTTACTCGACGGCCTTGACCATGTCTTCGATGACTTTCTTGGCGTCGCCGAAGACCATCATGGTCTTGTCCAGGTAGAACAGTTCGTTGTCCAGGCCGGCGTAGCCGCTGGCCATCGAGCGCTTGTTGACGATCACGGTCTTGGCCTTGTAGGCCTCGAGGATCGGCATGCCGGCGATCGGCGACTTCGGATCGTTCTTCGCGGCCGGGTTCACCACGTCGTTGGCGCCCAGTACCAGCACCACGTCGGTCTGGCCGAACTCGGAGTTGATGTCTTCCATCTCGAACACCTGCTCGTAAGGCACTTCGGCCTCGGCCAGCAGGACGTTCATGTGGCCCGGCATACGGCCGGCAACCGGGTGGATGGCGAACTTCACGTTGACGCCGCGATGGGTCAGCTTCTCGGCCAGTTCCATCAGCGCGTGCTGGGCACGGGCCACCGCCAGGCCATAGCCGGGGACGATGATCACGCTGTCGGCGTTGGTCAGCAGGAAGGAGGCGTCGTCGGCCGAGCCGGATTTCACCGGGCGGGCTTCTTTCGCACCTGCCGGACCGCCAGCGTCCGCTTCGGCGCCGAATCCACCGAGGATGACGTTGAAGAACGAGCGGTTCATCGCCTTGCACATGATGTAGGAGAGGATCGCGCCCGAGGAGCCCACCAGGGAACCGGCGATGATCAGCATCGAGTTGTTCAGCGAGAAGCCGATACCTGCCGCGGCCCAGCCGGAGTAGGAGTTCAGCATCGACACGACGACCGGCATGTCGGCGCCGCCGATCGGGATGATGATCAGCACGCCGAGGATGAAGGCCAGGGCCAGCATCACGACGAAGGCGGTGAGGTTACCGGTGAACATGAACAGCAGGCCGAGACCCAGGGTGGTCAGGCCCAGCACCAGGTTGAGCATGTGCTGGCCGGTAAACTGCACCGGGGCGCCCTGGAACAGGCGGAACTTGTACTTGCCCGACAGCTTGCCGAAGGCGATCACCGAACCGGAGAAGGTGATGGCGCCGATGGCCGCGCCGAGGAACAGCTCCAGGCGGTTACCGGTCGGGATGGTGTCGCCCAGGTTCTGCACGATGCCCAGCGACTGCGGCTCGACCACGGCGGCGATGGCGATGAACACGGCGGCCAGGCCGATCATGCTGTGCATGAAGGCGACCAGTTCCGGCATCTTGGTCATCTCGACGCGCTTGGCCATGATCGAACCGGCGGTGCCGCCGACCAGCAGGCCGATGATCACGTAGACGATGCCGGTAGTGGCGATCTCGCTGCTGATCTTGAACACCAGGGCTACGGTGGTCAGCGCGGCGATGGCCATGCCGATCATGCCGAACAGGTTGCCGCGGCGCGACGTGGTCGGGTGCGACAGGCCTTTCAGGGCCTGGATGAAGCAGACCGAGGCGATGAGGTAGAGCAGGGTGACGAGGTTCATGCTCATGTCAGTGCTTCTCCGCCTTCGGCGCTTTCTTCTTGAACATTTCCAGCATGCGGCGGGTGACCAGGAAGCCACCGAACACATTCACTGCAGCCAGGGCCACGGCCAGGGTGCCCATGGCTTTGCCCAGCGGGGTGACGGTCAGGGCCGCGGCCAGCATGGCGCCGACGATCACGATGGCCGAGATGGCGTTGGTCACTGCCATCAGCGGGGTGTGCAGGGCAGGGGTGACGTTCCAGACCACGTGGTAGCCGACGTAGATCGCCAGCACGAAGATGATCAGGTTGTAGATGCCGTGGGAGATCAGCATGTCTTCCATAGTTTCTCACCGGTCTTCAGGGCCGGACGCGGGGTCCGGCGCGTTCTTATATAAGAAGGGCTTCAGCCGTTCTTGCGCACGATCTGGCCATCACGGCACATCAGGCACGCGGCGACGATGTCGTCTTCCATGTTCACCGTGAAGCCTTCGGCAGTCAGGGTGAGCTTGAGGAAGTCGAGCAGGTTGCGTGCATAGAGTGCGGAGGCGTCTGCCGGCACCAGCGCGGCCAGGTTGCTCAGGCCAACGATGGTCACGCCGTGCTTGACCAGGACCTGGTCGGCCTCGGTCAGCGGGCAGTTGCCGCCCTGGGATGCCGCGAGGTCGATGACCACCGAGCCCGGCTTCATTTCGGCGACGGTCGCTTCATGCAGCAGGGTCGGTGCCTTGCGGCCCGGAATCAGTGCGGTGGTGATGACGATGTCCGACTGCTTGGCGCGCTCGTGCACGGCCTTGGCCTGGCGCTCCATCCACGAGGCTGGCATCGGGCGGGCGTAACCGCCGACGCCTTCGGCGCACTCGCGCTCTTCATCGGTCTCGTAAGGCACGTCGACGAACTTGGCGCCCAGGGACTCGATCTGCTCCTTCACCGCCGGGCGCACGTCCGACGCTTCGATCACCGCACCCAGGCGTTTGGCCGTGGCGATGGCCTGAAGGCCGGCAACGCCGGCGCCGAGGATCAGCACGCGGGCGGCCTTAACGGTGCCGGCGGCGGTCATCAGCATGGGCATGAAGCGCGGGTAGTGGTGGGCAGCGAGCAACACGGCCTTATAGCCGGCGATGTTGGCCTGGGAAGAGAGCACGTCCAGGCTCTGCGCGCGGGAAGTACGCGGCGCGGCCTCGAGGGCGAAGGCGGTGACACCGCGTTCGGCCATGCGGGCGATGTTCTCGTTGTTGAACGGGTTGAGCATGCCGATCAGCACGGTACCCGGCTTCATCTGCGCCAGCTCGCTTTCGCTGGGCGCGACAACCTTCAGCACAAGCTCCGAGCCGTAGGCATCGGCGGCAGTGCCGATCTTCGCGCCAACGGCTTCATAGGCGGCATCCGGCTGGCTGGCGCTGACGCCCGCACCGCTCTGAATGACGACCTGATGGCCCTGCCCGATCAGTTTCTTGACCGTCTCCGGCGTTGCTGCGACCCGCGTCTCACCGGCTTGGGTCTCGAGGGGTACACCGATCTGCACTTGCAAATCTCCTGCGTGATCCTGGGATTGTCCGGGCTACTACGTTGGCGACCCGGGTTATCTAACTGGCAACGGTCTAATTCTTGTTCTGTGACCGGGCTGTGACCCGGTGGCCGCGGCATTGTGCAATCGAACCTGGAGGGCATCAAGAAGTTCTGGAGTGGTACGAAGCGATAACTACAAGTCACGTTTGGACCCATAGTTTTCCGGTCGCCACCGAGGCCGCGTGGGCCCTGGTGTTTAGCCTAATTGCCTATTGTGACCGGACGGAAATGTCATCCTCGCCGTGAATGACCCCCCATCAGAGGCTTCCCATGCCCACCGAAAGGCCCGGTAATCCTGCAACAGGCTCAGGCATAGGTGTTAATTAATGTTTCTAATATGGAGTATGAGTCATTCCTGATGCCTGATTTCCTGTAGCAGATTTTTTACATTGACTACGGGGTCAGGAATTTCGCCAGGAAGCTTCAAGGCCGCGTGTTACACCGCGCCAGAGCCCTGAGAAGAGGTTTAGCAGAAAGTCCGGATTTGTCCGCGGAAAGCCGGAGTGACACGGAAAAAACAACGGCCACCTATATCGGGTGGCCGTTGGGGGTGAGACACGGTGTCGCGGGTCAGTTGCTGGCGCCGACTACGCCGGGCAGCTGGGCGACCAGCTTGTCGTTGTGCAGCGGGGCGCGGATGAAGCCGTGCTGGGTGTTGTCCGGGCCGATGATGACCAGGTTGCCGCTGTGGTCGACGGTGTAGTTGGGCTTGCTGGTGTCGGCCGGGATGTAGGGGATGCTCATGGCGTTGGCCAGCTTCTGCACGTTCTCTTCCGAGCCGGTGATGCCCTTGAAGCCGGCATTGAAGAAGCCGAGGTATTCCTTGATGCGCGGCGCGGTATCGCGGTGCGGGTCGACGCTGACGAACACCACCTGCAGGTTCTTCGCCACTTCCGGCGGCAGCTTGCTCTGCAGCTCGCGCAGTTGTGCCAGGGTGGTGGGGCAGACGTCCGGGCAGAAGGTGTAGCCGAAAAACAGCAGGGACCACTTGCCCTTCAGGCTGGCGGTCTGGAACGGCTGGCCGTCCTGGTCGGTGAAGGCGAGGTCGGGGACGCTGCGGGTCTGCGGCAGGATCACGATGCCGGCGTCGAGAAGCACGGTCGGGTCGAGCTGGTGGCGCTGGTTGAGCACCTTCTGGACGGTGAGGCCGAGGATCAGGGCGACGATGGCGACGAGGATGAAGACGGTCTTGTTGACTCGGGACATGGGGTTCTCGTGGGTCGGGACGTCTGGGTGAGTGCCGGGTTCGCGGGGCCGCCCCTTTGGAGCGAGCCCGCGAACCGGCCTCAGTAGTTCAGGTGCAGCGGCAGGTAGTGGTCCACCAGCAGCGCGATGAACAGCAGGAACAGGTAGGCGATAGAGTACTTGAAGGTCTTGATCGCCGCATGGGGTCGGCTGCCGCAGTAGAGCGCCCAGGCCCAGTCGAGGAAGCGCGCGCCCAGGGCCAGCGCGGCGAGCAGGTAGACCAGCCCGGCCATGTGGATGGCGAAGGGCATCAGCGTCACGGCGAACAGCACGAGGGTGTAGAGCAGGATGTGCAGCTTGGTGTAGTGCTCGCCGTGGGTCACCGGCAGCATCGGGATGTCGGCCTTGGCGTACTCGTCCTTGCGGTGCAGGCACAGGGCCCAGAAGTGCGGCGGGGTCCAGGCGAAGATGATCAGCACCAGCAGCAGCGGTTCGGCGGAGATCTGCCCGGTCACCGCGACCCAGCCCAGCAGCGGCGGGGCGGCCCCGGCGAGGCCGCCGATGACGATGTTCTGCGGCGTGGCGCGTTTGAGGAAGCCGGTGTAGAGGGCTGCATAGCCCAGCAGTGAAGCCAGCGTCAGCCAGGCCGTCAACTCATTGGTGAACACCAGCAGCACCGCCATCCCGGCCACCGACAGCAGCATGGCGAAGCCCAGCGCGATGGGCGGCGAGACGCGTCCTTCGGCCAGTGGGCGCTTGTGGGTGCGCGCCATGATCGAGTCGATACGCCGGTCCACCACGTGGTTCACTGCTGCCGCGCCGCCGGCGCACAGGCCGATGCCGAGGTTGCCGAAGACCAGCACCTGCCAGGGCACCCCGGCCTTGGTGGCGAGCAGCATGCCGATGAGCGAGGTGATCAGCATGAGCAGGACCACCTTGGGTTTGGTCAGTTCGAGCAGGTCGCGCCAGCTGGCTTGGCTGGGAGTGCTGATGACGCTGGCCATGGGCATTTCTCCTGACTTCTTCATAGGGGGGCCGGCACGCCGTGGCGCCGGCCATCGTGCTCAACCGTGCAATGTCACCCCTGCGAGGGATAGGCCACCGGGCGCTCCAGGGCGTCCAGGGTGATCGGGCTGCTGGCAGGCAGCTCGACGTGTTTCGCTGCGGGTGCGCGCACCCGGTAATTCACCAGTACCAGCATCAGCAGCAGGAACGCGCCGCCGCCGTTGTGCGCCACCGCTACCGGCAGCGGCAGGTGCAGCAGTACGTTGCTGATGCCGAGGCCGATCTGCAGGGACAGACCCAGCAGCATCAGCGCGGTAATGCCTATCAGGCCGTGGCGCTGGAGGTTCCAGGCCAGCAGCAGGATCACCGCGGTCACGCACAGCGCGCCCATGCGGTGGGTCATGTGGATGGCCGTGCGGGCGTCGCTGTCGAGCTGGCCGCCGAGGTAGTTCGGGCCGATGTGCTGGGTGAGGTGGAAGCCGTTGGCGAAGTCCATGTTCGGCCACCACTCGCCGTGGCACATCGGCAGGTCGATGCAGGCCACTGCTGCGTAGTTGCTGCTGACCCAGCCGCCGAGGGCGATCTGCCCGATCACCATCAGCAGGGCCAGGGCTGCCAGCGCGCGTAGCTTCGACGGCAACTGCAGCGGGGCGAAGGCGCCGGACAGGCGCAGACTGAGCAGGAACAGCAGCGACAGCGTGGTGAAGCCGCCCAGCAGGTGTGCGGTGACCACCTGTGGCCAGAGCTTGAGGGTGACGGTCCACATGCCGAATGCCGCCTGGGCGATCACTACCGCGAGCAGCAGCAGCGGCAGGCGCATCGGTTGGCCGTCACGGCCCCGACGCAGCAGTGCGTGCACCGCCAGCCCGAGAATCAGCAGGCCGAGGCTCCCGGCGAAATAGCGGTGGATCATCTCGTTCCAGCCCTTCTGTGCCTCCACCGGCGAGTCGGGGAAATGCATTTCGGCGTGAGCCAGTTGCGCCTCGTTCAGTGGTACGTGGACGAAGCCATAGCAGCCGGGCCAGTCCGGGCAGCCAAGACCGGCATGGGTCAGGCGGGTATAGGCGCCCAGCAGGATGACTACGAAAGCCAGCGCCGTGGCCAGCACGGCGAGGTAGAAGGCGGGTTTGCGTCTTACCTGGATCATGCGTCGCTCCCGATCTTGTTTTTGTCGTGGGGCTGGCGATGTCTCGACCGGCTTAACCGATGTTCGAAAGCTTCAGCAGCAGCTGCAGGTCCTTGAGGATCGACTTGCCGTTGGCCTTGGCGTCGTAGCGCAGCACCAGGTTGCCGTGGGGGTCGATGATCCACAGTTGCGGCTGGGCGCCGGTGTGCTGGTTGGGTGTCAGGCCCAGTCGCTGCAGGCGCGGGTAGTCCTTGTCGAGCAGGCCGGTGAACTCGACCGGCAGCGGCTTGGCGAAGGCCAGCGCGTGTTCGGCGCGACTGGCTTCGCGGCCCAGGCCGATGTTGATCTGGCGCGCCAGGTAGACCAGTTGCTGACAGTCGCTGGCGCAGGTTTCCGGTGCGGTCACCAGCAGTTGCCACTGGTCGCTGGCCTTGTCGTCCTGCACGCCGAGATCGGCCGGGGTCTGACCGGTGGCGATCAGGTCGCCGTGGTAGCTGCGGCCGTCCGGCACCCAGAACTGCAGCTTGTACATGGCGGTGGCGAGCAGCATCGGCCCCAGCACCATGCCGAGGATCAGCAGCAGTTGCACACGCCCGCGGCGGCGGGCAGTGGAGTCAGGCAGAGTCATGGCGGTCATGGTCGAAGGTCTCCCGTGCGCGACGGATGCCGAGGTAGAGGTAAAGGGCGGAAAGCGCGATGGCCAGGGCGAACCACTGCACGGCATAGCCGACGTGGCGCTCCGGCGGCATGGCGACGATCGGCCAGTCGGTGTCGAAGGCGGCGTCGCCCGGCTCCAGGCGGATTTCCAGCGGGCTGCCTTCGCGGCCGAGCTGGTCCCACAGGAACGGGGCGTCCACCTGGGTGATCAGGCGTGGCCAGCCGGCGAGCGGGGCGCTCTGGCCGGCGGCCAATGGGGTGTAGGTCCAAGCGTCCAGCAGCAGGTCGTGGCTGGGCGTATCGATCTTCGGCGGCACGCGGCGGTCGGGCCAGGGCACCCAGCCGCGATTGACCAGCAGCCACTGGTGGCCGACGCGGTCGAAGAAGGGCTGCAGCACCTCGACGCCCGCCTGGCCGTTGCGGGTGCGGTTGTCGAGCAGGGCGGTGTGCTCGGCGTCGAGCTGGCCTTGCAGGCGTACTCGAACATAGCTGCGCGGCGGTTGGCGCTCGAGCTCGGCGATGCTGATCGGGTCCTGCTGGCGCTGCACTTCGGAGGCGGCGAGGAGGGTGCGTTTTTCGGCGGCGCGCGACAGTTGCCAGAAGCCCAGGCCGATCAGCACCGGCAGCAGTGCGAGGACCACCAGGGTCGGCGCGATACCGGGCCGGAAGGCGCGTGTGGCGCGGCCTTCCTGTGCCGGATCGGGCCGGTGCTCAGATGCGTGCTGGCTATACTGCAAGACATCCCCCTCAACCCCAGTCCCCTGCGGACAGGAGGCCGGTAGTGCTCAAAGCTGCGATCGTTCTGTTGTTGCTGGCGACCGTCGTCAGTCTGTTCAGTGGCCTGTTCTTTCTGGTCAAGGACGAGGGCCATGGTTCTCGGGTGGTGAACGCGCTGACCGTGCGTGTCACCCTGACTGCCCTGACCGTCGCTCTCATCGCCTGGGGTTTCTTCAGCGGCCAACTCGGCAGCTCCGCCCCCTGGCACTTCTGATCTCAAAAAGGCGCGGGCCAAGGCCCGCGCCACCGCGCTTCACAGCACGTAAACGAAGATGAACAGCCCGATCCACACCACGTCGACGAAGTGCCAGTACCAGCTGGCCGCCTCGAAGCCAAAGTGTTTGTCGGCGTCGAAGTGCCCCCGAATGATGCGGATCAGCATGATGCTCAGCATGATCGCGCCGATGGTCACGTGGGCACCGTGGAAGCCGGTGAGCATGAAGAAGGTCGCGCCGTAGATGCCCGAGCCCAGGGTCAGGCCCAGCTCGCTATAGGCCTCGTGGTACTCGTAGGCCTGCAGCACGATGAAGCAGGCCCCTAGCGCCACGGTCGCCGCCAGCCACATCTTCAGCGGGCCGCGATGGTTCTTCTTCAGTGCATGGTGGGCGAAGGTCACGGTGAAGCTGGAGGTGACCAGCAGCAGGGTGTTGATCAGCGGCAGCTTCCACGGATCGATCACTTCCTTGGGCGGCGGGAACAGCTTGTTGTCCGGGTTGTTGAGCTGCGGCCAGCCGGTTTCGAACTGCGGCCAGAGCATGTGCGAGATGCCATGGTGACCTTCGCCGCCCAGCCATGGGTTGACGAAGTGGCGCACGTAGAACAGCGCGCCGAAGAAGGCGGCGAAGAACATCACCTCCGAAAAGATGAACCAGCTCATGCCCCAGCGGAACGAGCGGTCCATCTGCGGGCTATAGAGCCCGCCGCGGCTTTCCTTGATGACGTTGCCGAACCAGCCGAACAGCATGTACGCCAGGATCAGCCCGCCGGCGAAGAAGATCCACGGGCCGTGGGAGTGCTCCTTGCCGGCGCTCATGTCGTTCATCCAGGTGCCGACGCCAAACATCGTCACCAGCATGCCGATGGTGGCGATGATCGGCCACTTGCTCTGCGCGGGGACGTAATAGGGATCGTGGGTTGCCATCTCTCTTGTTCTCCTTTGCCCTTCAGCGCTCGTTACTGGCCACGGGTGGCTTGCGGGCAGTGATGTCGAACAGCGTGTAAGCAAGCGTCAGGTGACGCACATCCTTGGGCAGGTCGCGGTCGACGATGAAGCGCACCGGCATTTCGATGCGCTCGCCCGGCTGCAGGACCTGCTGGGTGAAGCAGAAGCATTCGGTCTTGTGGAAGTAGGTGGCTGCTACCGACGGCGCGATGCTCGGGATCGCCTGGGCAGTCATCGGCTTGTCAGTGGGGTTGTAGGCGACGAACAGCATCTGGTTCACCGCGCCGGGATGCACCACCAGCTGCTCGGCCTCGGGGTGGAACTCCCAGACCATGTCGATGTTGTTGTTGGCGACGAACTGGATCTTCACCTCGCGCGACTGATCGACCACCTGGCCGTCGCCCTGGTAGGCGCTGCCGGAGGTCTTGCCGTTGATGCCCAGTGCCTTGCACATCACGTCGTACAGCGGCACCAGGGCGAAGCCGAAGGCGAACATGGCGACCACGGCTATGACCAGCCGGGTCACCAGCTTGCGTGTTTCGATGTTGCCGTCGCTCATGGCTTGCTCCTCCACCGCGGGAACGGCCGATGCCGCTCCCGCCGCTGTGGGTTCACTTCACTTCCGGAGGCGTGCTGAAGGTGTGGTACGGCGCCGGCGAGGGAATGGTCCACTCCAGGCCTTCCGCGCCATCCCACGGCTTCGCCGGTGCCGGCTTGCCGCCCTTGATGCACTTGATGACGATGAACAGGAACAGCAACTGCGTGGTGCCGAACATGAAGGCGCCGATGGAGGAGACCATGTTGAAGTCGGCGAACTGCAGGTTGTAGTCCGGAATCCGCCGCGGCATGCCGGCAAGCCCGACGAAGTGCATCGGGAAGAACGCCAGGTTCATGCCGATGAAGCTCATCCAGAAGTGCAGCTTGCCCAGGGTCTCGTCGTACATGTGGCCGGTCCACTTCGGCAGCCAGTAGTAGGCCGAGGCGAAGATGCCGAAGATCGCGCCGGGCACCAGCACGTAGTGGAAGTGCGCCACCACGAAGTAGGTGTCCTGGTACTGGAAGTCCGCCGGGGCGATGGCCAGCATCAGCCCGGAGAAGCCACCGATGGTGAACAGGATGACGAAGGCCACGGCGAACAGCATCGGCGTCTCGAAGGTCAGCGAGCCCTGCCACATGGTCGACGCCCAGTTGAACACCTTCACCCCGGTGGGCACGGCGATCAGCATGGTCGCGTACATGAAGAACAGCTCGCCCACCAGCGGGATGCCCACCACGAACATGTGGTGCGCCCACACGACGAAGGACAGGAAGGCGATCGAGGCGGTGGCGTAGACCATCGAGGTGTAGCCGAACAGCGGCTTGCGGCTGAAGGCCGGGATGATCGAGCTGACGGCGCCGAACGCCGGCAGGATCATGATGTACACCTCGGGGTGGCCGAAGAACCAGAACACGTGCTGGAACAGCACCGGGTCGCCGCCGCCGGCCGCGCTGAAGAAGCTGGTGCCGAAGTGGATGTCCATCAGCATCATCGTCACGCAACCCGCCAATACCGGCATCACCGCGATCAGCAGGAAGGCGGTGATCAGCCAGGTCCAGACGAACAGCGGCATCTTCATCAGCGTCATGCCCGGGGCGCGCAGGTTGAGGATGGTGGCGATCACGTTGATCGCGCCCATGATCGAACTCATGCCCATCAGGTGGATGGCGAAGATGAAGAAGGTCACGCTGTGCGGCGCGAAGGTCGTCGACAACGGCGCGTAGAAGGTCCAGCCGAAGTTCGGGCCGCCACCGGGCATGAACAGGGTGCTCACCAGCAGGCCGAAGGCCGCCGGCAGCAGCCAGAAGCTGAAGTTGTTCATGCGCGGCAGGGCCATGTCCGGCGCGCCGATCATCAGCGGAACCATCCAGTTGGCCAGGCCGACGAAGGCCGGCATCACCGCACCGAAGACCATCACCAGGCCGTGCATGGTGGTCATCTGGTTGAAGAACGCCGGCTCGACGATCTGCAGGCCCGGCTGGAACAGTTCGGCGCGGATCACCATGGCGAAGGAGCCGCCGAGCAGGAAGGCGCAGAAGCTGAACCACAGGTACAGCGTGCCGATGTCCTTGTGGTTGGTGGTCAGTACCCAGCGCATCAGGCCCTTGGCAGGGCCGTGGTGGTGGTCGCCGGCGTGAGAATGGTCGGGGTGATCGATCACTGTACTCATCGCGGCCTCCTTATTGTTGTTTCTGCTTGTAGGCGACCACGTCCTGCGGGGTCACCATGTCGCCGTCGTTGTTGCCCCAGGCGTTGCGCTCGAAGGTGATCACCGCGGCGATGTCGACTTCCGAGAGCTGCTTGCCGAAGGCCGCCATGGCCGTGCCCGGGACGCCGTTGAACACGGTCTCCAGGTGGTGCTCCTTGGGCCCGGTGACGATCTTCGAACCCTTGAGCGCCGGGAACATCGGCGGCATGCCCTGGCCTTCAGGCTGGTGACAGGCGGCGCAGATGGTGTGGTAGACCTTGTCGCCGCGGGCGACCAGCTCTTCCTTCGTCCATTCCTTGCTGGTCAGCTCCTTGAGCTTGACCGCCTCTTCCTTGCGCTCGGCCAGCCACTTGTCGAAGTCAGGCTTGGACTTCACGTCCACCACGATGGGCATGAAGCCGTGGTCCTTGCCGCACAGCTCGGCGCACTGGCCGCGGTAGACGCCGGGCTGGTCGACCTTGGTCCAGGCTTCGTTGACGAAGCCGGGAATGGCGTCGCGCTTGACCGCGAAGGCCGGCACCCACCAGGAGTGGATCACGTCGCTGGAAGTGACCAGGAAGCGCACCTTGACCCCGGCCGGCAGCACCAGCGGGTTATCCACCTCGAGGAGGTAGTGCTCGTCCTTGTCGGCCTTGTTGTGGATCTGGTCCTGGGGCGTGGCGAGGTTGGAGAAGAACTCCACGTCCTGGCCCAGGTACTTGTACTGCCACTTCCACTGGTAGCCGGTGACCTGCACGTCCAGCTCGGGCTCCGAGGTGTCGTACATGTGGATCAGCGTCTTGGTGGCCGGAACGGCCATCACCACCAGGATCAGGAAGGGAATGACGGTCCAGAGGATTTCCACCGTGGTGCTCTCGTGGAAATGCGCGGGCTGCTGCCCGGTGGACCGGCGGTGGACGATCATCGACCAGAACATCGCGCCAAAGACGACAATGCCAATGACCACGCAGATCCAGAAGATCGTCATGTGCAGATCGAAAACGTTACGGCTGACTTCTGTCGCACCGGGGGTCATGTTGACCGTCCAGGCGGCGTTTGCCTGACTGAAAGCCAAGAGCAAAAGGAAGCCCATCCAGACTCGTGGATGTCGCAGCATTCGGGTTCCCCTTATCGTTGTTTTTATCCCGCCGGCATAGCGCCCTGGCTGCGATCCCCATTCCAGAGGGATCGAGCCTGAACAAGCCAACGGCCAAGGGAGTGACCGCCAAGACAACTTACTTTGACGTCGTACCTCGGCAGCACGCAGGGCAGGCCGGGTCCATCAGGTTTTCGGTGTGTCGAAGCGGAGTATAGCCACGGGTTGCGACATAACAACGCAGAGTAAAAACTGTGTTTGAAAGACCGAAGTGCGATCTCAAAGCCACGGACGGCGCGGCTTTGGAGTACCATGCTGGCCGTCTGATATGCCGCGTCGGCATAAACAGTTCATGAATATGAAAATCGCGTCTTAGCTACGCCCGGGGTGCGGCTAAGGTGTTTCTTCACTTTCCAAACCCGCTGTCTTGGAGCTGTCATGAACACCGCTGCACTGCGTGAGCTGATCCGGAATGCCCACCTGCTCGAATCCCGCCATGGCCATCTCGCCCGCCTGATCCAGAGCCAACTGCAAAGCCTGCACAAGAGCATCGCCCTGACGGGAGAGGACCCCAGCGGTACGCTGACGCGCTTCGTCCACGCCTACATCGAACAGGTGCCGGACTTCCTCGACGCCGCCAACTCGGTGGCCCGCGCGGCCGGCATTGAGGACCGCATCAAGCCGGTGCTCAAGCTCGCCGAACAGTTCTTCCTCACCCCGCCTGCGCTGCTCGACGGCCACGACGGCCTCGATGCACTGCTGGACGAGGCCTACCTCGCCCACCGCCTGGTGGAAGAGGTGAACGACCGCTACATCGCCCACTTCAACCAGCCGCTGATCCCGCTGGACACTACCGTGGCCAACCTGGTGGCGCACCAGCTGATCGGCGAACCCTTCGCCAACCAGCTGGATGAAGCGGTGCACCACGCGGTCAACGGCATGCTCGACGACAGCACCTTCAGCGCCGAATCCGCCGTCAGCTACCGTGCCAGTCTCAATGACCCGCAGGTGGTCATGGCCTGGCAGCAGTGGCCGTGCCTGTCGCGGCAGTTCGGCGTCGAACTGGAGCTGGGTCGCGACTGAGGCTCAGCCTGCACTCTGCAGCGCACGCAGCCGGCCCTCCACACGGCGACGCAGGCCGTTGCCTTCAATGGACAACCGGCAGCCGCTGGCCGCGGCGCTGCGGCCCCAGTCCTCCAGCAATTCCATGCACGCGTGGTCGATGTAGCTCAGGTGCTGCAGCGGCACACGCAGGTGCGTGCCGGGCTTCACCGACTGCAGGGCCTGGGACAGCGCCGGCACCTTGAGGAAGGTCGCCGCGCCGACCAGACGCAGCTCGGCACCGCTGCCCTCGTCGTCGTAGCGCAGGTTGATCTTCAGTCGAGCGGCCTTGAACACCAGCTTCAGCACCGTCAGCGCGAAGCCCAGCAGCACACCGGTCAGTAGGTCGGTGGCGACGATAGCCAGGGCGGTCGCCGCATGCACCAGCACCGGCATGCGTCCATAGCGGCCCAGCGAACGCAGCGCCTTCAGGTCCACCAGCTTGATCCCGGTGTAGACCAGCACACCGGCCAGGCTGGCGATGGGGATCTGCCGCAGCAGCCCGCCCAGCAGCACGACGAAGCCCAGCAGCCACAGCCCATGGAAGATCGCCGAGGCTCGGCTGCGCGCGCCGGCCTGCACGTTGGCCGAGCTGCGCACTATCACCCCGGTCATCGGCAGCGCGCCGACCAGCCCGCAGAGCATGTTGCCCACGCCCTGGGCGCTCAGCTCGCGGTCCATGTCCGAGCGAGGGCCAGTGTGCATGCGGTCCACGGCGGCGGCCGAGAGCAAAGTTTCGGCGCTGGCGATGAAGGCCACCACCACGGCGGCCAGCAAGAGTGTCGGGTCGAGCAGCGCCGCGAGGTCATTCGGACGGACCCAGTCGATGGCGTCGCCGAGGTTCTCCGGCACGCTCACCCGCAGCACATCCAGTGGCAGCGCGATGCTCACCAGCGTCGCCAGGCTCACGCCGATCAGCGCACCGGGCAGCATGCGCAGCCGGCCGGGCTTGAAGCGGTCCCACAGTGCCATGCAGGCCATGGTGCCGAGCCCGAGCAGCGCCGCATCGAAGCCGCTGGTCCCGGACAGCAGCGCCGCCGGGAAAGCCAGCAGGTTATCCAGCCCGGACGCCTGCGGCTTGAGGTCGAGCATCACGTGGACCTGCGACAGCACGATAAGAATCCCGATGCCCGTGAGCATGCCGTAGACCACGGCCGGCGAGGTCACGCGGAACCAGCAGCCCAGGCGCAGCCTGCCCGCCAGCAGTTGCAGCGCGCCGGCCAGCAGCAGGATCGGCCCGAGCATGGCCATGCCGTGGGTACGGACCAGCTCAAAGACCAGCACCGCAAGGCCCGCCGCCGGACCGCTGACCTGCAAGGGCGAACCGGCTAGAAAACCGACCACCAGGCCACCGATGACGCCGGTTACCAGGCCCTTGGCTGGCGGCATGCCCGAAGCGATGGCGATGCCCATGCACAGCGGCAGGGCGACGAGGAACACCACCACCGACGCGAGCAGATCGCGCGGCAGTACCTGGCGTAGCTGGGAAATTCCGGATGGAACAGAGTGGGAGGCCGACATGGCGCTGTTCTCCTTCAAGCATTTTTCGGGCGCGCGAAAGCCCACGACGCCGGTCTCGACCGCATCGACACGCGCAATTCAGGGGGGTGGCGAGCGCGGTGGCAGCGCGCGCCTCAGGCAGGGATCAAGTCAGAAGAGGGGCGCGGCGTTTGTTCTGCTGGGCCGCCGCGCCCCGGGAGCGTACCGGTATCAGCCGTTTACTGGGGGGAGTAGCGCGGGCGCGGGGTCGCACTCGGCGTCGGGCCTTCGCCGTCGAGGGGGCGGAAACGACCTTCCTGGGCGTCGTAGGCCTTGATGGCGCTGGTCTCGATGTCATACACCCAGCCATGGATGAACAGCTGGCCGGAAGCCAGGCGGGCGGCCACGGACGGGTGGGTCTTCAGGTGGTCCAGCTGGGCTACCACGTTCTCTTCGGTGAGCACGCCCAGGTGCTCCTGGGTGGCGCAGCCGCAGGTCTGTGCGACCACGGTACGAGCGACTTCGGCATGGCGTAGCCACACCTTCACCGTCGGCATGCTTTCCAGGCTCTGCGGATTCAGCACCGCTTTCATCGCGCCGCAGTCGGAGTGGCCGCAGACGATGATGTGCTGCACGCCCAGGGCCATCACCGCGAACTCGATCGCGGTGGACACGCCGCCGTTCATCTGGCCGTACGGCGGCACCACGTTGCCGACGTTGCGGGTGACGAACAGGTCGCCCGGCGAGCTCTGGGTGATCAGCTCGGGGACGATGCGCGAGTCGGCACAGGTGATGAACATGGCGCGCGGGTTCTGCGCGTGGGCCAGCTTCTTGAACAGTTCTTCCTGCTGCGGGAAGACCTCATGACGGAACTGGCGAAAGCCCTCGACGATATGGCGAAGCGCCTCGTCAGCCGTTTCGTGGGCGTGATCCTCACCGTGCGTTTTATCGTTCATGTATCAGCCTCGAAGAATGACGAAGAATTTTCCCACGTCAGCCGACGCTCTCCCTGGGGAGAAAAGGCACAGCCGTGGGAAAAAATCTGTCGTGACCGGTTAGTCACCTTGTGCTCAAACCCTAGGCGAAGAAGATTAAACCAAAATTAAAAAACCGCTCTGGAATGAGCTTTTGCATGATGTTTCGCCGACATTTCAAGATGATATCGACAAGCTATCATGGCGATGAAATGTCACAGTGCTACTGTGACGACGCCAATATTTTCGCTGCAGGCAATGTGACATTATTCGTGGCGATTACTGTAAGACCCGGACCACCGGGCCTACCGCTTGGTCAGGATGACGAGCGTGGCGCACGGCGCCGGATCCTTCCCCAGTTCCCCCCCGAAAACAAGGATGTGACCATGCAAGACATCTACAGGATGGCCGGCAACGCGGCCGCGAGCGCGGTGCAAACGGTGAGCGGCGGCGAGTTGCTGATGCCGATGTTCCACTGCCTGGAGCCCGATGGCCGGCTCAAGATGGTGGTGCTGATGGCGGACACCGGCGAGGAGGCCATGCAGGCGGGCCAGCGGATGTACCAGGAGAACACCCAGCAGGCGATCGGCGCGGTATGGATTGTCGACGGCTTCGTGACCCACAAGGAGGTCGGCAAGGTCGATGCGCTGATTCTGAACGTCGTTTCCTACGCCGAGCCGCGTCGTGAGATGCAGCTGGCCGTCCCTTACCGCCATGCCCACAGCCATGAAGGCTTCGCCGTGTTCAAGCCCAAGCTGCTGGGCGTCACCGGCATTGCCCAGGACGAGCTGCAACCGCTGATCGACGCTTTCTACCAGGGTCGCGATGAAAACGCCGAGGGTCGTGTGATCTGGAAGGAGCACCAGCAAGACCAGATCACCGGCATGACCGGCTTCGCCGGATTCTCCGGCGAGGACTGGAAGCATCTGCGCGAGGCACCCGTGGCGATCTTCTGCATGGTCGCCAGCGCCGACGGTGAGATCGATGCCAAGGAGGCTGCGGCCTTCGGCAAGCTGTTCAAGGAGTCCGGCAAGTACCCCAGCGTGCTGATGCAGCGCGTGATGACCGAACTCAGCCCGGATACGCCCAGCGGCCGCGCGGTGCTGATGGACTTTCTGCAGCGCTTCTCCGACCCCGCGTTCAACCGCCTGCAGTACCTGGTCGACGTCAACCGACTGCTCGGACAGCAGGCTAGCGACACTGACGCGGCAGCCTTCAAGGCCGACCTGCTGGCGCTGGGCAAGGCGGTGGCGGAATCCTCCGGCGGCGGCTTCCTCGGCTTCGGCAGCAAGGTCAGCAAGGAGGAGAAGAACGTGCTGGTGGTCATCGAGAAGCTGCTCAACTCGCCGCTGCAGCTCGCCCAGATGATGGCGGACCTGGTGGCTCCCGACCGCTGATTCAGAACAGGCTCATCTGGCTGCGCGGTGGAGCGAACGCCGTGCAGTCCAGGCCGAAGCTGCCGCGCCGGTTCAGGCCCAGGCGGCGCATGGCGACCTCGAAGCGCTTGGCCAGCAGGTCGGCGAACGGACCGTCACCACGGAAGCGATGGCCGAAGCGGCTGTCGTAGATTTCCCCGCCACGCAGCTGACGAATCAGGCTCATCACATGATTGGCGCGCTGCGGGTAGTGCACCTCCAGCCACTCCTCGAACAGCGGACCGACTTCGCGCGGTAGGCGCAGCATCATGTAGCTGGCGCTCTTGGCGCCGGCGTCGTGGGCAGCTTCGAGCAGCGCTTCCAGTTCGCGGTCATTGATCATCGGGATCATCGGCGAACACAGCACGCCCACCGGAATGCCGTGTTCGCGCAGCACGCGGATCGCCCGCAGGCGCGCGGAGGGCGCGGCGGCGCGGGGCTCGAGGATGCGCTTGAGCTCGTCGTCCAGGGTGGTCAGGCTGATCATCACGCCCACCAGTTTGTGCTGCGCGAGTTCGGCCAGCAGGTCGAGGTCGCGCAGGATCAGCGACCCCTTGGTGACGATGGTCAGCGGATGGCGGTAACGCAGCAGCACCTCGAGGATCTGCCGGGTCAGGCGCTGCTGGCGCTCGATGGGCTGGTACGGGTCGGTATTGGCGCCCAGGTTGATCGGCGCGCAGACATAGCCCTTGCGACTCAGCTCTTCTTCCAGCACTTCGGCGGCGTTGGTCTTGGCGATCAGTTTCGTCTCGAAATCCAGCCCCGGCGACAGGTCCCAGTAAGCGTGGCTCGGCCGCGCGTAGCAGTAGATGCAGCCGTGTTCGCAGCCGCGATAGGGGTTGATCGAGCGGTCGAAGGGCAGGTCCGGCGACTGGTTGCGCGAGATCACCGACTTCGCCCGTTCGCTGCGGATTTCCGTCACCTGGGGCTTGGGCACTTCGTCGTACCAGTCGTTATCCACAGGCACCGACGTGGTTGGCGCGAAGCGGTTGTGCGGATTGCTGGCGGTACCCCGGCCGCGGGGTGGAAGGGAAGTGCTCATGTGGGAAAGCTCTGAAGGAATGCTGTATATAAATACAGTAATCCACTGAGTTTTCCACAGCCAGCACTAACTGCTCGGCGGTCTGAATTCCAACTGTCGGGTTGTTCCTACAATCCCCAGCTACAGGGTGCGTAGGGCGCATAACGCGCCAGCGTTATCCGCCGACGGCACATCGGCGGATAACCTGTTCCAGGTCATTCGCCCTACTACCCGTCAGAGCAGCCGGGTGAACAGCCAGTACAGCCCCGCCGCGAGCCCGATGGCCGCCGGCAGCGTCAGCACCCAGGCCAGCAGCATGTTGCGGATGGTCGGCCACTGCAGCCCGCTGCCGTTGGCCGCCATGGTGCCGGCCACGCCGGAGGAGAGCACCTGGGTCGTCGACACCGGCAGGCCGAAGCCGTCCGCCGCGCCAATGGTTAGCATGGCCACCAGTTGCGCCGAAGCACCCTGTGCATAAGTCAGCGGCGTCTTGCCGATGCCCTCGCCGACCGTGGTGACGATGCGCCGCCAGCCCACCAGCGTGCCCAGGCCCAGCGCCAGGGCGACCGCGACCTTCACCCACACCGGAATGAAGCGGATCGCCTGCTCGCCGCCCTGGCGCAGCGCCTGCAGGCTGCTCCAGGTTTCCAGTTCGAAGTGCTGGTCGCTGCGGTCCAGCAGGCGGATGGTCTCCAGGCTCAGGTAGAGGTCGTTGCGCAGGTCCTGCACCTCCTCGGCCGGCACCTTGTCCAGCTGTCCATAGCGCTCCAGGCGCGCACTGACATCGCCGATCACGCTACCCAGCGAGGGCAGCAGTTCAGGTCTGACCACCTCATCTTCCTGATAGCTCAACAGCGCCTGGCGCGGGTCCGCCGCCGGGCTGCCGCCGGAGCGGTGCAGCTGTTCCTGGCTGGCCTGGGTCAGGGCGAGCAATTGGCGGGTCTGTTCCGGCGAGTGCGCGCGATCCACGGCGAACGCCAGGGGCACGGTGGCGATCAGGATGAGCATGATCAGACCGATGCCTTTCTGCCCGTCGTTGGAGCCGTGGGCGAAGGACACGCCGGTGCAGGTCAGGATGAGGATCGCCCGAATCCATCTGGGAGGCGGCGTGCGGCCTTCCGGCGCGTGAAACAGCGCGCGGTTGCGGATGGTCGAACTGGCCACCCGCAGCAGCACGAAGGCGGCAAAGAAGCCCACCACCGGCGAGAGGAACAGCGCATAGCCGACCGTCAGCAATTGCGACCAGGCGTTGCCGGACAGGCCGAGGTGCCCGGCCATGGCGCCGTGGGCCAGGCCGATGCCGACGATGGAGCCGATCAGCGTGTGCGACGAGGACACCGGCAAGCCCAGCCACCAGGTGCCGAGGTTCCACAGGATCGAGGCGATCAGCAGGGCGAAGATCATCGCCAGCCCGGCGCTGCTGTCCACCTTGAGGAGCAGGTCCAGCGGCAGCAGCGAGACGATGGCGAAGGCCACCGCACCGCTGGAGAAGAGCACGCCGAGGAAATTCCACAGCCCTGACCAAGCCACCGCGAAGCGCGGCGGCAGGGCGTTGGTGTAGATGACCGTGGCCACCGCATTGGCGGTGTCATGGAAGCCGTTGATGAACTCGAAACCCAGGGCGATCAGCAAGGCGACCACCAGCACCAGCACCGACCAGCCCGGCTCCAGCTGCGTGCCGCTGGCGTGGATGTCGTGCCCGAGTGCGGCGAAGGTGAATACCAGCGCGGCGGCCAGCAGCAGGAAGAAGGTCAGTCGCCCCTTGAATCCGTGGGTCTCGCGCAGCACCGGGCTGATGGGGAACTGCGTCAGGCGCGAGGCGCGCATCACCTCGAGCATGCCAAAGCGGTCAAGCACGGGGGCGCTTCCTTCGGGTCGGTGGCGGCATCTGGCGGATTCCTTGCGACGATGCCCTACAGACTAGCCGGCCATGGCGATCATGGGCGGGCCGGGCGAGCGGGGCGGAGGGCCATGCTAGGGCAAGGCTGCTTCGACATTCCTTGATGTTGGTGGTGATGTGCGACATTTCGGTGCCCCAAAAAGAAATGCCCCGGCAAGCCGGGGCATTCGCTGAGCGTCACGCGGGCGCTATTCCTGCGGCTTTTTCAGCTTCGGATTGGGGAAGAACTGCACCCCCTGCACCTTCGGGTCCTTGGGCTTTTCCAGCGCGCTGGTGTTGACGCGGGTGGACAGCTCCTTGGGCACCGACTGGCCCTGGGCGTTGAGCGTGTCGGCGTAGCCGCAGGCCACGCATTCGCGATGCGGCACGCCGTCAACGTCCCACATGACGATCTTGTCCTGCTCGCTGCAGGCCGGACAGACGGCCCCGGCGATGAAGCGTTTCTTCACCTCGCTCATCACGCCGCCTCCTCGGACAGGCCCGAGTGGCGCAGCAGGGCGTCGATGGACGGCTCGCGGCCACGGAAGGCCACGAACAGCGCCATCGGCTCCTGGGAGCCGCCCTTGGCCAGGATCGCCTCGCGGAAGGCTGCGCCGGTCGCCGGGTTGAGCACGCCTTCTTCCTCGAAGCGGGAGAACGCGTCGGCGGACAGTACTTCGGCCCACTTGTAGCTGTAGTAACCGGCCGCGTAACCGCCGGCGAAGATGTGCGCGAAGCTGTTGGCGAAGCGGTTGTATGCCGGCGGGCGCATCACCGCGACTTCATCGCGGATCGCCTCGATCACGTCGAGGACGCTGCGGCCGTCGCCGTGGGTGGCGTGCAGCTCGAAGTCGAACAGGGAGAACTCCAGCTGGCGGACCATCATCAGGCCGGACTGGAAGTTCTTCGCGGCGAGCATCTTCTCCAGCAGGTCCTGGGGTAGCGGTGCGCCGGTTTCGTAATGACCGGAGATCAACGCCAGGCCTTCGGGCTCCCAGCACCAGTTCTCCATGAACTGGCTCGGCAGCTCGACTGCGTCCCAGGCCACGCCGTTGATGCCCGAGGCCCCGGCGTGTTCGACGCGGGTCAGCAGGTGGTGCAGGCCGTGGCCGAATTCGTGGAACAGGGTGGTGACTTCATCGTGGGTCAGCAGCGCTGGCTTGCCGCCGACCGCGGGGGTGAAGTTGCACACCAGGTAGGCCACCGGCGATTGCAGCTCGCCTTCGGCGGTGCGGCGACGGTCGCGGGCGCCGTCCATCCAGGCGCCGCCACGCTTGTTGGCGCGGGCGTAGAGATCGAAGTAGAAGCGGCCGACGTGCTGGCCGTTTTCCTCGATCTCGAACAGGCGCACGTCCGGGTGCCAGCGCTCGAAATCGCTCAACTCGCGGATCTGGATGCCGTAGAGCTTCTGCACGATGGCGAACAGGCCGGAGAGCACCTTGTCCACCGGGAAGTAGGCGCGCAGGGCTTCCTGGGACACGCTGTAGCGCGCCTCGCGCAGCTTTTCGCCGAAGTAGCTGGCATCCCAGCTGGAGAGGTTCGGGCAACCCTGCTCGGCGGCGTACGCCTTGAGCTGCGTCAGATCCTGGGCGGCGAAGGGCTTGCTGCGCACGGCCAGGTCACGGAGGAAGTGCAGGACCTGCTCGGGGGTCTCGGCCATTTTCGTGGCCAGGGACAGCTCGGCGAAGTTCTTGAAGCCCAGCAGGCGTGACAGTTCCTGGCGCAGGTCGAGGATTTCCTGCATCACCGGGCCGTTATCGTTCTGCCCGGCGTTCGGGCCCTGGTCGGAGGCGCGGGTGCAGTACGCGGCATAGACCTCTTCGCGCAGGGCGCGGTCTTCGGCGTAGGTCATCACCGCGTAGTAGCTGGGGAATTCCAGGCTGATCAGCCAGCCGTCCAGCTCCTTGGCCTGGGCGGCCTGCTGCATCTGCGCCTTGGCCGAGTCGGTCAGGCCGTCCAGCGCGGCTTCGTCGGTGACGTGCTTGGTCCAGGCCTGGGTGGCGTCCAGCAGCTGATTGGAGAAGCGGCTGCCCAGCTCGGACAGGCGCGTCTGGATTTCGGCGTAGCGCTGCTGTTGTTCGGCCGGCAGGTCGATACCCGACAGGCGGAAGTCGCGCAGGGCGTGTTCGAGGATGGTCTTCTGGGCGACGTCGAAGGTCTTCGACTCGGCACCGGCAGCCAGCGACTCGTAGGCCTTGAACAGTTCGCGGTTCTGGCCCAGTTCGGTCCAGTAGGCGGACAGCAGCGGCAGGCAGCCTTCGTAGGCCTCGCGCAGTTCGGCGCTGTTGCACACCGCGTTGAGGTGGCTGACCGGGCTCCAGGCCTTGCCCAGGCGGTCATGCAGTTCGTCCATGCTCAGCACCAGGCCGGCCCAGGTCGGGGTGCCGTTCTGCTGGGCGAGGATGCGCGCGATGGCGGCGCGGTTGTCGGCGAGGATCTGCTCGATGGCCGGCTTCACGTGCTCGGGGCGAATGGAGGAGAAGGGCGGCAGGTCGTAGCTCTGCAGAAGGGGATTCGCGCTCACGGTGGCACCTTGGCTGAAGAAACACCCGGCCATCTTAAATACAATCGACCGTAACCGCAGCCACAGGAAAGCTATCGTGACGATTCGAACCTATCAAGGCAAAACGCCATCCCTCGGCGAGCGCGTCTTCGTCGATGCCAGCGCCGTGGTCATCGGCGACGTGGAGATCGGCGCGGACAGCTCGGTCTGGCCGCTGGTCACCATTCGCGGCGACATGCACCGCATCCGCATCGGCGCGCGCACCAGCGTGCAGGACGGCAGCGTGCTGCACATCACCCACGCCGGCCCCTTCAACCCGGACGGCTTCCCGCTGACCATCGGCGACGAAGTGACCATCGGCCACAAGGTGCTGCTGCATGGCTGCACTATTGGCAGCCGCATCCTGGTGGGCATGGGCTCCATCGTCATGGACGGCGCGGTGATCGAGGACGAGGTGATCCTCGGCGCCGGCAGCCTGGTGCCGCCGGGCAAGACACTGGAGAGCGGCTTCCTCTATGTCGGCAGCCCGGTGAAGAAGGCCCGGCCGCTGACGGACAAGGAGCGGGCGTTCTTCAGCTATACGGCCGGGAACTATGTGAAGTTGAAGGATCAGCATATTGCCGAGGGTTACGCGGGCTGACGGCGGAGCCTCCGTTGGGCGCATAAAGCGGAACGCTTTATCCGCCGATGCTCCGATGGCGGATAACGCCCGAGGCGTTATGCGCCCTACATCAAGGCCGTCCCGCCGGACGGCCTGCCGTGCCGAACCTCGCGCCCTATACTGACCCGAGGTGACCGGACGCCAGCGCGTGCCCGGCCGGGTTCAGCAGCGGGCGGCCAGCCATCACGGCGCCGCCGAGCCGGCGAGCGGCCATGAACAGTCTGTGCTCCCCCAGCGCCACCGTTTCGCCCTGGCGGCGCGGCGGTGTCATCGTCCTGCTCCTGCTCCTGCTGGCGCTGCTTCTGCTGGTTTTGCCCGGTTGCGCCCATCACCCTGCCCAGCCTGCCGCCCCGATTACCGAAGCCACCTGGCACCAGGTCGACGCCGACATTGGCGCCGCTTCGCTGGCCGCCACCTCCCAGGCCCGCGCCTACGCCGAAGAGGCCATGCAGCAGTGGATGGACCTGGTCTACCAGCGCACCGACGAGAAATTCATCCCCTGGTTCTCCAGCTACTGGACCCAGGAATGGCTGAGCATGAAAGTCGCCTGGTACAAGATGGGCTCCCACGGCGACCTCGATCCCACCGTCGACAAACTGGCCGCTTATCTGCAGGAGCAGTACCGTAAGCAGGTGCTGATACCGGTGGCCAAACAGGTCGACCCGGACGCGGTGATGGAAAAGGCCACCCGGCATTACATCGAGCTGCTGACGGTGGCGGTGAAGGACATTCCCCAGCGCCGCGGCATCCCGCAGAAGGCCTTCGACGAGCACCTGATGGGCATCCCGGCGATCTCCCTTGGCCCGCCCTCCAGCCGCGATGCTTCGCTGTACGACGTGGTGTACGCCAAGGACATCGGCAAGGTGCCGGCCTTCGCCGCGCTGATGCAGGAGATCCGCACGGCGGCGGGCAAAGCCGGTGCCGGCACCAAGGTCAGCGGCGTCTCACCGGTGGCCCAGCGCACCAGCGCCAAGCTGGTGCACGAGTTGCGCAACCGCAGCATCGCCGGGGTGGTGGCGAGCGCGGCGGGCAAGGTCGCCGGCTCGGTCATCTCGGTGGCCTTCACCCTGTTCAGCATGGCCGGCAACGACCACGACCGGCCAGAGGTGGAGACCCAGCTGCGCAAGGAGATCAACGCCGCCTTCGACGAACAGTGGCTGGCGCTGATGCGCGATCCGGACGGCGGAGTGATGTCCGGCGTCGATCACCTCGGCGCCCGCGTGCAACAGAGCCTGACGGGCCGGCTGGCGCAGCCGGAGGATGAAGCGCAAGAGCCATCCGCCGCCCGGACCTACGGCGCCGGCGAGGCCGAGCCGGTGAGCGTCAGTGGCGGCTTCCGCGTGCTCAAGCAGGGGCAGGGCGCGGCGCCCTGAGGTGTCGTTCGACGATCCGCGCTTCGCGCAGGCGGCCATGCGCAGTATCCTTCGGGCCCGACTTTCGCGGCCGGACGCTGATCCCATGCATTACCAGAACATCCTTTTCGACCTCGACGGCACCCTTACCGACCCGCGCGAGGGCATCACCCGTTCGATCCAGTACGCCCTCGCCCAGCTGGGCATCGACGAGCCCGACCTGCGTCAGCTCGAACACTTCATCGGCCCGCCGCTGCTGCAGTGCTTCATGAGCACCTACGACTTCGACGAGGCGCGCGCCTGGGAAGCGGTGAACCACTACCGCGTGCGCTTCAAGGACACCGGGCTGTACGAGAACAAGGTGTTCGACGGCGTTGCCGAGCTGCTGCAACTGCTCGGTGGCCAGGGCCGTACGCTGTACATCTGCACCAGCAAACCAACGGTGTTCGCCGCCGAAATCGCCCGCCACTTCGACTTCGCCCGGCACTTCAAGGTGATCTACGGCAGCGAGCTGGACGGCACGCGCACCAACAAGGTCGAGCTGATCGAGCACCTGCTGGGTATCGAGCAGCTGGACCTGAAACAGACGCTGATGATCGGCGACCGCAAGCACGACCTGATCGGGGCGCACCGCAATGGCCTGTCCGCCGCGGGTGTCGGCTATGGCTTCGGCAGCCGCGAAGAGCTGATGGCGGAAAGCCCGGCGCACTATTTCGCGAGCATGGACGAGCTGCGCGCGGCGTTTGCCTGACCGCGCAGCGCTGAACCTGCAGGAGCGGGCCATGCCCGCGACCGGCCGACTGGATCGTAGGGCGCATAACGCGCCAGCGTTATCCGCCGCGAGGGATTCGGCGGATAACCCGTCCCGGGTTATGCGCCCTACAGCTAATTCTTTCGCGATCGATTTCCGGCCGCTCCGGGCAAACCGGATGCCCATCGCGGACGGAGTCCACTCCTACAAAACCGGGTAAATCGCGCGGCGAATCAACCGCGCAACCACTCCGCCAGGCGCCCCATCATTTCATCGCACTTCGCCAACTGCTCCAGGCTGACGAACTCGTCCGGCTTGTGGCCCTGGTCCATGCTGCCCGGGCCGCAGACCACGGTGGGGATGCCGGCCTGGTGGAACAGCCCGCCTTCGGTGCCATACGCAACGGTCGTGAAGTCGCGCGAGCCGCTGAGCAGCGCTATCAGCTCCGCAGCCTGGGCCTGCTGGTCGGTGACCAGCGCCGGGTAGGCGGAAATTTCGCTGAAGCGGATGTCCGTCTCGGCCTTCACCGCACGCATCTTCGGCAGCAGCTCGGCTTCGGCGAAGGCGCGCAGGTCATCGGCGACCTGTTGCGGATCGTCACTGGGCAGCGCGCGTACTTCGAAATCGAACTGGCATTCGGCGGGCACGATGTTCAGCGCGCGACCGCCGCTGATCACGCCGGTCTGCACGGTGGAATAGGGCGGGTCGAAGCGCGGGTCATGGCGCTCCGGTGCAGCCAGGCGGGTGCCGATCTCGCCGAGGCGACCGATCAGTTTCGCCGCGTACTCGATGGCGTTCACGCCCTGCGGCGCGTAGGCCGAGTGGCACGGTGCGCCGTGTACCTGGCAGCGCAGGGCGAGCTTGCCCTTGTGGCCGAGCACCGGCTTGAGTTCGGTGGGTTCGCCGATGATGCACAGCGTCGGCTTGTGTTCGCGGTGCTCCAGCGCGGCGAGCAGCGAGCGCACGCCGAGGCAGCCGACTTCCTCGTCGTAGGAGAAGGCCAGGTGCACCGGCAGGCGCAACGGCTGGGCGAGGAACGCCGGCACCGCCGCCAGCACGCAGGCGATGTAGCCCTTCATGTCCGCGGTGCCGCGCCCGTAGAGGCGGCCGTCGCGCTCGGTCAGCTCGAACGGCGGGACCGTCCACGGCTGGCCATCGGTCGGCACTACGTCAGTGTGGCCGGACAGGCACACGCCGCCGCGGTCTTGCGGGCCGAGCGTAGCGTAGAGATTGGCCTTGCCGCCTTCAGCATCGTGGAACAGCTCGCAGGCGATGCCATAGCCTGCGAGGTAGTCGCGGATGTAGTGGATCAGCGCCAGGTTGGAGTTGCGGCTGACGGTGTCGAAGGCGATCAGGTCGGCGAGGATTTCGCGGCTGGAAGGCATGGTCGGGTCCTGCTTCAGAACTTTTGCAGGAGCGGGCATGGCCCGCCCCTGCGGGAGGGTCGCTTACTCGTCGCCCGGCACGCCGTAGCTCGGCGCCTTGGTCGGGTCGAGGGCGCGCACCAGGTAGTCCTCCAGCTGCGGCTTGTAGGCCACCCAGAGTTTTTCCAGTTCATCGATGGGCGCTTCGTCCGCCCAGTCTACGCGCAGGTCGACGATCGGCCAGACCAGGTCGCCGACGACTTTCAGGGCGGCCGAATGCACCGGGCCGGCCTCGCCACCGGCGGCCATCGCCGCCTGCATCGCAGCCAGCAGGCGCTCGGCCAGGCAGCCGTTGGCGCCTTCGAAGGCCTGGGTCATGGCTTGGATCACTGCGGGGGACGACAGCAGGTTGCCTGCCGCCACGCAGTTTTCCCCGGCCACGGCGTTGTACACGCCCAGCGCTTCGCTGCCGGTGAACAGCGCGACCTTGCCGTGCTGGTCGATCACCGTCACCTGGCGGTACTGGCTGTAGCCGTTGCTGGAGAGCGCCTTGTCCAGCGCCGCGCCCGGCTCCAGGCCGGCTTCGAGCTGGTCGAGGATCTGCGGGCCGAGGGCCGGCAGGGTGATGTTCTGCGTGGCCACCGCGCCGACGCCGGCGCGTACCCAGGGGCAGCGGGCGCCCACGGCGATGCTCGAGGAGCTGATGGCGATACCCAGTTGTCCGGTTTCGGCGCAGCGGCCGACGATGGAGAAGGTCATGGTGGCTCCTTTGCTTGTTCTATCAGCGCAAACCTGCACAAACGACGAAGCGGCGAGGCAGGAAATCCCGCGTCGCCGCATCGCATTTCAGTTCATCGATCAGTCCGGAATGACCGCGATGACGTCGATCTCCATCAGCCACTGCGGCTGGCCGAGGGCCGACACCACCAGGCCGGTGGAGATCGGGAACACGCCCTTCAGCCACTTGCCGACTTCCTGGTACACCGGCTCGCGGTAGCGCGGGTCGATCAGGTAGGTGGTGGTCTTGACGATGTGCGACAGGTCGCTGCCGGCTTCTTCCAGCAGTTGCTTGACGTTCTTCATCGCCTGTTCGGCCTGGGCACGCGGGTCGCCGAGGCCCACCAGGTTGCCCTCGAAGTCGGTACCGACCTGGCCGCGTACGTACACGGTGTTGCCGGCGCGCACGGCCTGGCAGAGGTCGTTGTCCAGGGTCTGGTTCGGGTAGGTGTCCTTGGTGTTGAACATGCGGATGCGAGTGTGGGTAGGCATCTCTTACTCCCAGGATGCGGCTTTCGGAACGGAGCCTTCGCGCTGCGAGGCATCCTGATATTCGACATAACGGCGTTGGGTGGCGATGTGGCCGGCCACGTGCTTGGCGTCGTGCCATACGCCCCAGATGAACGAGGAGCCACGGCGCGACAGCCACGGCAGGCCGACGAAGTACACGCCCGGCTCGCGGGAAACGCCGCGCTGGTGCTTGGGCTTGCCCTTGTCGTCGAAGGCGTTCACCTGCAGCCAGTTGAAGTCCACGGCGTAGCCGGTGGCCCAGATGATCGAGGTGATGCCGGCTTCGGCCAGGTCCAGCTGCTGGATCGGGTTGCGGATGCACTCGGCGTCCGGGTAGACCTTGCGGGCTTCCGGCTCGAGCGGCAGGTCGAGGCCGTTTTGCTCGATATAGGCGTCTGCGGCGTCCAGCAGGCCGAGGTAGTTGTCGTCGCCGGCCTTCAGGTTGGCCACCAGGTCGTCCTGGAAGGTCACCTTGCCGTCAGCGAAGGACCTGGTCAGGCCGGTCAGGGTGATGCCCTCGTTGGCCAGACGGCGGAAATCGATGGTCTCGCCGCCACGGGCACCGCTCACGGCGATGGTCACGTGCTCGCGGCCCGGCTGCACTTCCTCGGCGTCCCACAGGCCGAGCACACCCAGCCACCAGACGAAATCGCGGTTGCGGTAGGAGCGCGGCGGACGGTCATGGGCGCCCACGGAGAGGAAGACCTTCTTGCCGGCGCGGTTCAGCTCGTCGGCGATCTGCACACCGGAGGAGCCGGCACCGATCACCAGCACGGCGCCTTCGGGCAACTGCTGCGGGTTGAAGTACTTGGCCGAGTGGATCTGCTGGATGCTCTCGTCCTTCGGCGCGATGGCCGGGATCACCGGGCGCTGGAACGGGCCGGTGGCGGAGACGATGCGCAGGGCTTGGAGAGTGCCCTCGGAGGTTTCCACGGTGAAGCCGGGGCGGCCTTCGTTGCGGGTGACCTTCTTCACTTCCACACCGGTGCGGATCGGCGCATTGAACTGCTTGGCGTAGGCGACGAAGTACTCGGCGACCTGCTCCTTGGCCGGGAAGTCATCCGGGCCGACCGGGAATTCCATGTTCGGGAAGCGGTCATGCCAGGCCGGGCCGTTGGCGACCAGCGAGTCCCAGCGGCCGGTGCGCCAGGCTTCGGCGATGCGGCTCTTTTCCAGCACGATGTGCGGCACGCCCTGCTGGGTCAGGTGCTCGCTCATGGCCACGCCGGCTTGTCCGGCGCCAACGACCAGCGTGTCGATTTCCAGGTTATCAAGCGACTTCTTGCCGAAGGCGCCTGGATTCAGGTCGGTCATGGCTTGCTTCCTCAGACTCTGATCACGTTTGTTCTTGTTGCGGCTGCGGTGAGCTGTTGGCCGCATTCTGTTCAGAGGCTGTGAATAGCGAAATTATGTTTTTTGTAGTCGCAGGCTAGGGAAAAGCTGCACCCACGCAAACCCCGCGGCCCGCGGGCTGCAGGGGAGGGGGTATAGGATTTTTGGTGGCTGGGGCGACAAATTGGATAGGCAGAATGTGGCTTGTTCGGGCTTGATTCCGCGCCAGCGTCACCGGCGTGACGCCAGGTAGGATGGGTATCGCTGCGCTCCACGCCATCCTACGGAGGCATTCATCCTGAGCGTCTGGCGGATCAGCGGCTTTCTGCCACCGCCTCGATGAACCGCTCCAGCACCAGGTTCGGCCGGCGGCCCTTGCGGGTCACCACGGTCAGCGGGATGTCGTAGTGGAAGCGCTCCGGCCGCAGCGGGCGCAGGCGGCCCTGGGCGACCCAATCGGCGGCGTAGTGGTCGGGCAGGTAGCCGATGTAGCTGCCGGTGAGAATAAGGAAGGCCATGCCCTCGCGGTCCGAGGCGTTGGCGCTGCCGCGCAGTTCCTGGTGGCGCTCCTGGGCTTCGGCGGGGATGCGGTAGCTGGGCTCCACCGCGTCGCAGGCGTGAATTTCCTCCACCGTGATACTCGCGTCGTCGCGCTCGAACAGCGGGTGCTCCTGGCTGCAGAACAGCAGCGAGCGCTCCTCATAAAGAGCGGAATACTCCAGCCCCGACAGCGGGCTGATGAGTGGCACCACCCCGACGTGCAACCGTCCGTCGAGAACACCCAGCTCGATCTCGTTGGGCGTGGTCATGCCGATGTTGATCCGCACGCCCGGCCCGCTGGCTTTCAGCGCGCGCAGGGCGTGGGTGATGCGCATCTGCGGCAGGGTCACCAGGTTGTTGATGATGCCGATGTTCAGCTCGCCGCGCAGGTGCTGGTGCAACTCGTTGACCTCGGCGCGGAAACCCTCCAGCGCCGCCAGCAGCGACTGGGTCGCGCGGTACACCTCGCGGCCCTCGTCGGTGAGCGCGAAGCCCGCCCGGCCGCGCTGGCACAGGCGCATGCCCAGGCGCTTTTCCAGGTCGCCCATGTGCAGGCTGATGGCCGAGCGGCTGATGCCCAGCGTGCTTTCCGCGGCCGAGAAGCTGCCGCACTCGACTATGGTTTTGAAGATGCGCAGCAGGCGGATCTCGAAATCGCTGACCTGGCCCAGGGAAGGCGCCCGTTGTTTCGCCATCTTAGTTTTACCAATTCGAAACTGAACGTAAGAAGAATAAGCTTTAACTCACGTTTAGTCAGGCCCAATCTACTCCCATCGCACCAGGCCCGACGCGGCCTGCGCGCCCAACAAGACTGTCGTCGAGGACATGCTCCATGAACCAGCAAGTGAACGTCACCCCGTCGGTGGCCAGCGAACTGAACCTGAAGGCCCACTGGATGCCCTTCAGCGCCAACCGCAACTTCCATAAAGACCCGCGCATCATCGTCGCCGCCGAAGGCAGCTGGCTGGTGGACGACCAGGGCCGCAAGATCTATGACAGCCTGTCGGGCCTGTGGACCTGCGGCGCCGGTCACTCGCGCAAGGAAATCGCCGACGCGGTCGCCAAGCAGCTGACCACCCTCGACTACTCCCCGGCCTTCCAGTACGGCCACCCGCTGTCCTTCAAGCTGGCGGAAAAAATCACCCAGCTGACCCCGGCCGGCCTCGACCACGTATTCTTCACCGGCTCGGGCTCCGAGTGCGCCGACACCTCGATCAAGATGGCCCGCGCCTACTGGCGCCTGAAAGGCCAGGCGCAGAAGACCAAGCTGATCGGTCGCGCCCGTGGCTACCACGGCGTGAACGTCGCCGGCACCGCCCTGGGCGGCATCGGTGGCAACCGCAAGATGTTCGGCCAGCTGATGGACGTCGACCACCTGCCGCACACCCTGCAGCCGGGCATGGCCTTCACCAAGGGCATGGCCGAGACCGGCGGCGTCGAGCTGGCCAACGAACTGCTGAAGCTGATCGAGCTGCATGACGCCTCGAACATCGCCGCCGTCATCGTCGAGCCGATGTCCGGTTCCGCCGGCGTGCTGGTACCGCCGAAGGGCTACCTGCAACGCCTGCGCGAAATCTGCGACCAGCACAACATCCTGCTGATCTTCGACGAAGTGATCACCGCCTTCGGCCGCATGGGCAAGGCCACCGGCGCCGAGTTCTTCGGCGTGAAGCCGGACATCATGAACGTCGCCAAGCAGGTCACCAACGGCGCCATCCCGATGGGCGCGGTGATCGCCAGCAGCGAAATCTACGACACCTTCATGGGCCAGAACCTGCCGGAATACGCCGTCGAGTTCGGCCATGGCTACACCTATTCCGCGCACCCGGTCGCCTGCGCCGCCGGTATCGCCGCGCTGGACCTGCTGGAGAAAGAGAACCTGATCCAGCAGTCGCTGGAACTGGCTCCCTACTTCGAGAAGGCCCTGCACGGCCTGAAGGGCGCGAAGAACGTCATCGACATCCGCAACTGCGGCCTGGCCGGCGCCATCCAGATCGGCGCCCGCGACGGCGACGCCATCGTGCGTCCGTTCGAAGCCAGCATGAAGCTGTGGAAAGAAGGCTTCTACGTGCGCTTCGGCGGCGACACCCTGCAGTTCGGCCCGACCTTCAACGCCAAGCCCGAGGACCTGGACCGCCTGTTCAGCGCCGTGGGCGATGCCCTCAACGGGGTAGCGTAAGTGAGCGAGCGTCCGAAGGCCGTCCCGACGGTACAGATCGACAACGACAAGGTCCTGGTCACCGAGTGGCGCTTCGCCCCCGGTGCCGAGACCGGCTGGCACCGCCACGGCATGGAATACGTCGTGGTCCCGGTGACCAACGGCGAACTGCTGCTCGAAACCCCCGAGGGCGAGCGCCGCGCGCCGCTGGTCCTGGGTGCGAGCTACACCCGTCAGATCGGAACCGAGCACAACGTGATCAATCCTTGCGATCACGAAGTGGCGTTCATCGAGATCGAGCTCAAGAGCGACGAGCACCCGCACAGCCACTGAGTGCGCGGGCACGCGAGAAGGCGTAGCCGGGAAACTCCTTTTAAAGTGCAGTTCCCGGCGAGCCACGCGGCTTTGCCCACACTCCGAACAAGCCCCCTCTCCCTTCAGGGAGAGGGTTGGGGAGAGGGGCTCTTGAAGTCCTTCACCCGAACCATTCAAGTGAGAAGAGACAGCCCATGACCACCGTCAAGCACCTGATCGGCGGCGAGATGATCGCCGACACCGGCCGCACCGCCGACGTCTTCAACCCGTCCACCGGCGCAGCCATCCGCAAGGTCCCGCTGGCCAGCCGTGAAACCGTCCAGCAGGCTATCGACGCCGCCAAGGCCGCCTTCCCGGCCTGGCGCAACACCCCGCCGGCCAAGCGCGCCCAGGTGCTGTTCCGCTTCAAGCAACTGCTCGAAGCCAACGAGCAGCGCATCGTCCAGCTGATCAGCGAAGAACACGGCAAGACCATCGAAGACGCCGCCGGTGAACTCAAGCGCGGCATCGAGAACGTCGAGTACGCCAGCGCCGCCCCGGAAATCCTCAAAGGCGAATACAGCCGCAACGTCGGCCCGAACATCGATGCCTGGAGCGACTTCCAGCCGATCGGCGTGGTCGCCGGTATCACCCCGTTCAACTTCCCGGCCATGGTGCCCCTGTGGATGTACCCGCTGGCCATCGCCTGCGGCAACACCTTCATCCTCAAGCCGTCCGAGCGTGACCCGAGCTCCACCCTGCTGATCGCCGAACTCTTCGAAGAAGCCGGCCTGCCCAAGGGCGTGCTGAACGTGGTGCACGGCGACAAGACCGCCGTGGACGCGCTGATCGAAGCGCCGGAAGTCAAAGCCCTGAGCTTCGTGGGCTCGACCCCGATCGCCGAGTACATCTACTCCGAAGGCACCAAGCGCGGCAAGCGCGTACAGGCCCTGGGCGGCGCCAAGAACCACGCGGTTCTGATGCCCGACTGCGACCTGGACAACGCCGTCAGCGCCCTGATGGGTGCGGCCTACGGCTCCTGCGGCGAGCGCTGCATGGCCATCTCCGTGGCCGTTTGCGTGGGCGACCAGATCGGCGACGCGCTGGTCGAGAAGATCGTTCCGCAGATCAAGGCCCTGAAGATCGGCGCCGGCACCAACTGCGGCCTGGACATGGGCCCGCTGGTCACCGGCGCTGCCCAGGCCAAGGTCACCGGCTACATCGACACCGGTGTCGAGCAGGGTGCCCAGCTGCTGGTCGACGGCCGCAACTTCAAGGTGGCCGGTCACGAGAACGGCTTCTTCATCGGCGGCACCCTGTTCGACAAGGTGACCCCGGACATGACCATCTACCAGGAAGAAATCTTCGGCCCGGTGCTCTGCATCGTGCGCGTGAACAGCCTGGAAGAAGCCATGCAGCTGATCAACGACCACGAATACGGCAACGGCACCTGCATCTTCACCCGCGACGGTGAAGCGGCCCGCCTGTTCTGCGACGAGATCGAAGTCGGCATGGTCGGTGTCAACGTACCGCTGCCGGTACCGGTGGCCTACCACAGCTTCGGCGGCTGGAAGCGTTCGCTGTTCGGCGACCTGCACGCCTACGGCCCGGATGGCGTGCGCTTCTACACCAAGCGCAAGGCCATCACCCAGCGCTGGCCGCAGCGCAAGTCGCACGAAGCGGCGCAGTTCGCCTTCCCCAGCAATGGCTGATGGTGAATAAGCGGTAAGAAAAAGGCCGGTCAGATGACCGGCCTTTTTTATTGCCAAGTGCACCGTTCTTTCCGGGAACCTATTCGTAGGATGGCGTGGAGCGAAGCGATACCCATCATTCCCCCGCCTCGATTCCCTCCACTGCCTCCCCGCCCCAATTCCTCACCAGCAGCCCGTTACGCACGTAGCGATGAAATGACGACCACCTCCAATCGACCACGTGGGGAGCATGGCCGTGCTTGCACGGATTGAAGTGGATGTAGTCCACGTGCCGTACGAAGTCGAGGTCGTCGCGAATTCGGTGCTCCCAGTAACGCCGTTGCCAGATGCCGCGCTCGCCCTTTGTCTGGCGGCTGCCAGAGACTGGGGAGCGCCCGTGAGAATTCTGTCTTGATCAGCCGCCAGCGCAGCGCGTAATTCGCGTCGCCCACTGGCAGGGTGCAGATGGCGTGCAGGTGGTCGGGCAGGATGACGATGGCGTCGATGTGCCAGGGGTGGCGTTGTTGCGTGTAGCCAAAGGCGGCGCGGAGCAGGTCGATGTTCTCTACCAGCAGGCGTGAGCGGCGGTCGGCCAGGGCAAGGGTGAAGAACCAGGTGGCGCCATCGGTTCTGTCGCGGCGGTATGAGGTCATGGCGCGTCCTGTGGGCATTGATGGGTATCGCTGCGCTCCACGCCATCCTACGTTCGAGGTCGCTTGTGGCGCTGCGGGGGCCGGCTGGGCTTTGTTGATGGGTATCGCTGCGCTCCACGCCATCCTACGTTCGGGGTCACCTGCGGCTCTGCGGGAGCCGGCTGAAACCTTTGTAGGATGGGTGGAGCGGAGCGATACCCATGCTGCTGCGGCTCAGGAGTAATCGAACATCCGGGGAACTTCTTCCCAGCGCATCCACAGGCCGCCTTGCCAGTTCAGCAGCATCAGGCGGCGGGCGTCCCAGGTGAGGAGTATGCGGCGGGGGGCGGCGGATTCCGGGGAGTGCTGGTCACGCAACGTGGGGATGACGTCGTGGGAGAGCCAGCGGTCCAGTGCTTCGAGTTCCGGGTGGCCGAAGCGGACGAAGGCCTTGTAGAGGGCGGCCTCGCTGAGCAGGACGGTGTCTTCCGTGGTGCCGGTGCGGTAGGTCAGAGGGAGGGTCTGGACTTCGTGGGGGAAGAAGCGGTGGTGGAAGCTGTCGGGATACTGGACGGAGAGCAGGCGGGCGATGTCGCGGGAAACGAACCAGGCCTGGTTGTCGAGCATGAGGCCGCGCAGGAAGCGTTTTTGCGGGTGAAGAAGGTTGGGGTGTAGGTGTTTTGCATTGATGAAGCTCCACTAAAAGTTTAGAGCTGCCATCGACGTCGCCAAACGAAGGGAGGCAGACCGCGCGGGGTTGGCGAACCGGTTAGTGGTGCCCGGCAGACCCAGAGGTCTCCCCGCGCGATCCGCCATTGAGCGTTGCAGAAAATTCTGCACGTGCGGGGACCTGCAAGAACATTCGCTGTTCTCGCAAGCGCCTTCAAGCGCTTTCGCGCCACTAATTCCGGGTCGCCAAACCCAGGTCACTGATGTGACTGGGCGAGGATAGGAATGGCAGGTGTGCCCAACAAGCAGCGGTTTCCGGCGTGCGTGTAGGAGCGAGCTTGTGACCCACAGGGATGTGGGAAATGCCGAAATCCGTAGGGAATGGATTCGGACTCGCGAACCGCACAACGCTGGCGTTCCCGTTTGCGTAGGAGCGGACTCTGTCCGCGATGCTTCCAGGTTGGGTGTTCTGCGCCGCTTCGGCGTGCGCGTGGGCTTTTTGTTTCGCCCCCTCGGGCGACCTCCTTTGGCAAACGCCCCAAAGGAGGCAAAGGTCTTGCCCCGGACATCCGGTTTTTCGCTTAGGCGAAAAATACCCTCGTTGAAGCGCAGTTTCAGGGGCACGCCGCGAAGGGCCATCCCTGGCCCATCGCGGCTCTCGCGGCATCCATGCCGCTCAACCCCAGAAACTCCGCTTCAACGAGGCCTCCTGAACGGGGCAGTCGGAGTGCGCTGGTATTTCTCTGGAAGTCCTTTAGAGCCAGAGCCGGTTCGTCGGAGCGACGGCGCTCTTCGTAGGAGCGAGCTTGCTCGCGAACCGCACGGCACCGTTGCCCATCTGTAGGAGCGGACCTTGTCCGCGAAATGCACAACGGAGAACTCCATTGCCGCAGACGTAGGGCGCATAACCCGGAACGGGTTATGCGCCAGAACGGCGGATAACGCCGGGGGCGTTATCCGCCCTACGGATGCAGATCGTGCCGGCTGGCACGGTGGTTTCGCTACGCACCGAACGGTCCCCTCTCCCTCCGGGAGAGGGTTAGGGTGAGGGGAGGCCGAGCACCGGAGTTGGCACGGCGCAGGTTGTCGGTGACACGCCGGCAGGGCCGGCGTTGGGCGGGTTCGCGAGCAAGCTCGCTCCTACAGGGGAAAGGCGCGGCGATCAGCCCAGCTGCTTCTTCAGGTAGATCCGCTGATGCCCCGGCGGGCAATCTTCGAGCACGCCCATGCGCTCGAAGCCCTGTTTCTCGTAGAAGCCGGGGGCCTGGAAGCTGTAGGTGTAGAGGAACAGGCCGACGCAGCCGCGACGGCGGGCTTCGTCTTCGGCGAGGGCGATGAGCTGGCTGCCCAGGCCGCTGCCGCGCTGGTCGTCCTGCAGCCAGAGGTAGTCGATGTAGAGCCAGCCCATGCCGGATTGGCCGAACATGCCGCCGACCACTTCGCCGTCGTCGCTGCGGGCATAGAGTTCGAAGTCGTCGTAGGTGTTGCTGCGGCCCATCTGGCCCAGGTTGTAGGCGAGCAGGCCCTTGACCACGACGTCGCGCGCTTGCGGGTCGATGCCGAGGGTGAAGTCGAATTGGCTTTGCATGGTGCCCTCCGGATTGGCGAAGGCGATCAGTCTAGGGAGATGCTGCCGCGATGGGTAGGCGCCTTTGGTAGCGGCGGGTACGGCGGTGCATGAATGCGCCCGAATCCCCGTTGATGCGGCGCATATCCCTTAGCGGGTTATGCGCCCTGCGATCAGATTTCCTCTTTGCGCGAAGTCCGGATCAGCTCCAGCGTGGTATCGCGGAAGCGCAGGTAGCGGTAGGCGCCGTTGCTGGGGCCGTACATCCAGGTTTCCAGTTGCGGGCCGCCGGGGATGATCTTGCCGTCCTGCCCGCGCCGGGGCGGGGTTGGCGGGACGATGTCGCGCTTGTCCGGCTGCCCGCACTTGGCGAGCACTTCGTCCATCGGGTCGCCTTCGTTGATCAGGCTGGTGCCGCAGCGCAGCGTGCCGGCGTGGGCAGCGCCGGCAGCGAGGGTCAGGAGCAGGGCTATCAGCCAGGGGCGCATGGGGCGGCTCCGTTGCAGGTTCAAGTTCAACCCTAACGACCGGAAAGTGACGCTGCATTGAGCTGACGCAGGCTTAACGCACCGGGCCGGCATTGCGCACGTACAAGTCCTTGCCGCCGGTATTGCCGATTCCCCGCGCCTGCAGTTCGAAGCGCTTGGGGTGGCCCTTGATCAGGTCGCTGAGCTTCTTGAAGCCATACAGGCGTGGGTCGAACGCCGGCTGCAGCTTGCTGATGTTCTGCCCCAGGGCGCCCAGTTGCACCCAGTCATCGTCGTCGCCGTCGATGTCGTCGAGCACCTTGGCGATGAAGTCCAGCGGGACTTTCTGCGACTTGGGTTTGCTGGCGGGTTTTGCCGCTTCGGTGGCGCTCGGGGCGGCAGCCTTGTCGGTGGCCGGTGTGGGCTCGGCGACGGCGCGCAGGATCTCGGTGTAGATGAACTTGTCGCAGGCGGAGACGAAGGGCCTGGGCGTCTTTTCTTCGCCGAAGCCGTAGACCGTCAGGCCCTCTTCGCGCAGGCGCGCGGCCAGGCGGGTGAAGTCACTGTCGCTGGAAACCAGGCAGAAGCCGTCGAAGCGCCGAGTGTAGAGCAGGTCCATGGCGTCGATGATCAGCGCGCTGTCGGTGGCATTCTTGCCGCTGGTGTAGGCGAACTGCTGCATGGGCTGGATGGAGTGGTCGAGCAGAACCTGTTTCCACTTGCCCAGGTTGGGCTTGGTCCAGTCGCCATAGATGCGCTTCACGCTGGCGACGCCGTACTTGGCGATCTCCTCGAACAGCCCTTCGACGATGGCGGCGGGGGCATTGTCGGCGTCGATCAGGACGGCGAGATGGGTCTGCTGGCGAGGGGAGGGAGACTTGTTGGCCATGCTGCATCCTTTGCGGTGGTTACGACGACCTTAGTGCCCGTGGCCGGTCGCGACAACCCGGCAAGCCAATAGAGTCATTGCGCCATCACTGGCGCAGGCATATCCTCCGCCACCGTTCAGGGAGGAACGTGGCGTCATCATTCGATCGCGAACTGCCTGGGCGCCCAATCTGCCATCGAAGGAATGACCATGTTTCGCTTTCTCTGCGTTTCCCTTTTCGCGATCCTGCTGACCGGCTGCGCCTCTTCGGCGAAGGTCGAGAACATGCAGGTCAATGACCAGCAGGCGCACACCCAGGGCTATGACGCCGCGCTGCGCGACAACCTCCAGGTCACCGATGTCGAGGGTGGCAAGAAGACCAACCCGCTGTGGACCTCGCAGATCGACGGCGCTGATTTCCGCGCGGCGCTGGAGCAGTCCCTGGGCAAGGCCGGCCTGCTCGGCCAGGGCAACAAGGCGGCCTATTCGCTGCGCACCAAGCTGGTCAGTCTCGACCAGCCGGTATTCGGCTTCAGTTTCACCGTGACCTCGACCGTCGAGTACAGCCTGGTGGAAAACGCCGGTGGCCGCGTGGTCTGGCAGGAGACCGTGAAGGAGCCCTTCACCGCGGGAGTAGGTGATGCGTTCTATGGCGTGACCCGCCTGCGCCTGGCCAACGAAGGCTCGGCCCGCGCCAACATCAACACCCTGCTGCAGCGCCTGGGTGGCCTGAAGCTGGGTGCCGGTCAGGTATCGCTGCAGAACTGATCTCGCTCTACAAAAAAAGCCCGGCCATGGCCGGGCTTTTTTCATGGTGCCGCCGTTACGCGGTGGCGAACTCGCACTTGTCCCGCCCGCTGCGCTTGGCATCCAGCAATGCGGCGTCGGCGCGGCTGAGGGTCTGGGAGTAGCTTTCGCCCGGATGGTGCTCGGCGACGCCGAAGCTGGCGGTGACGGACAGGGCGTTGGTGCCCACGCGCACGGCCAGACAGCGGATGTCGTTGCGCACGCGCTCGATGATGGCGGCGGCGTCGGCCAGGCGGGTGTCGGGGAGGATCAGCAGGAATTCCTCGCCGCCCCAGCGGCCGCACAGGTCGTACTGGCGCAGGGCTGACTCCATGGCGCGGCCGATTTCCACCAGCACGCGGTCGCCCACTTCATGGCCCCAGGTGTCGTTGACCTGCTTGAAGCGGTCGACGTCGAGCATGGCCAGCACGTAGGACTCGCCGTGGCGCTGGGCGCGTTCGCTTTCTTCGCGCAGGCGCTCCATCAGCAGGCGGCGGTTGGCGATGCCGGTGAGGGTGTCGTGGGTCGAGGCTTCCTTCAGCGCGATGTTCAGGTCGCGCATCATGTCCTGATAGCGGTCGGAGATGCGCGCGACCTTTTCCAGCTGGCGCAGCTGCTTGTGGTAGCGCTCGGATAGCGTGCTGTTCTGCTGCCTGGCCATGGACTGGAAGCCGTCGGAAATCCGCGCGATGCGTTCCAGGCGCGCGAGCTGGTCGAGGGATTGCTGGTGCTTCTGGTACAGGGCCTCACGCAGGGGGTGCCCTTCGTACTGGGGGTCGGCCAGCAGCTCTTCGATCAGCAGGTCCAGCTCGCGCTCGCTAGTCATGGCTCTTACTCGTCGTAGGCTTGGATGACGAACGGGAAGGTACAGTCCTCGCGGAATTCCTCGGCCAGTTCGGCGACGCGCTCGTTGCGTCGGTCGTAGTGCCACGCCACGCGAGTACTGCGGCCCTGGCCGTGGGCTTCTTCGAGCAGGTCGAAGATGTCCATCATGGCCTTGATCGAGCTGGTGTTGAGGTACAGCAGGCGCAGGTCGAGTTCCAGCGGGCGCTGCTCCTGGGTGAGGAAGCGTTCGACCCACTCGATGACCTGGCCGAACAGCTCGAAGGAGTTCTCCGGGTAGGAGTCGCCTTGCATCGCGAGGATGCCGGCCTGCCAGTCGCCATGGATCTGTGGGGTGGATTGGGTTCCGGTGACGTTGAGATCGCTCATGTCGGGTCTTCCTGAATTTCGCGGTTCAGATCACGGCGCGCAGGCTGAAGAAGGCGCGGCCGTCGGGTTGTTCGGTGAGGGAGGTCTTGAGCGGCGCGCTGGACTTGCGGGCGATGTCCAGCAGGCCGAGACCTGCGCCGGTGGAGGCTTCGGCGTCGCGCGGGCGGCGCAGCTGCTCCTTGTAGGCTGCCTTGAGCTGGACCTTGTCGAGCCCGGCGATGGCTTCGATGCTGCGCACCAGGCCCTGGCCGTCGGCCAGTTCCACCAGGTTGCCGGCGGAGACCACGTAGTGGCCTTCGTCATCGCGGGCAATCGCCACGGTGGCCGAGGCCTCCTGCTCGTTGTAGCCGCGCTGGGTGGCGTAGTGGCGGATGTTCTGGGTCATCTCGATGTAGACGGCGAACACGTCCATCGCTTCGCTGGGGTGCGCCTGTTCGGCCTGCAGGTAGTTGCGCAGCGCGTGGCCGATTTCCTCGATCAGGCTGCGCGAGATGGGGCCGTTGAAGCAGAGCAATATGCGTTGCCGGGTAAAGCTCTCGCGCATGGCCAACAGATCTAGCGATTCCATGGATTAACCCCTAGTCGAAGCGGAAAGAGAGAATGGTGATGTCGTCGCGCTGCGGCTGCTCACCCTGGTACTGGGCGAGGGTAGCGGCGAACACATCGGCCTGCTCGGCCAACGGTCGGCGCGCGTGGTTGCGCAGCAGGTCGGCGAAGCGGCTGTTGCCGAAGCCGAAGCCGTGCTCGCCGCCGGCCTGGTCGAGGAAGCCGTCGGTGCACAGGTAGTAGGTCCAGCCGGTTTCCATCGGGATTTCCACGTCCTGATAGTCGCCCTGGCGCTTGTCGCCGATGGCGCGGCGCGCGCCCTTGTATTCGCGCACTTCGCTGCCGTCGCTGGCGAACAGGGAAATCTTCGCCCCGGAGAAGTGCAGCTGCTTGCGCTGGTGATCGACGCGCACCAGGCCGGCATCCATGTTGGTGGCCAGCGAGTGGGTGAACTCTTCCTGGCCGAGCATGCCGCGCATCACGTGGTCGGTCTCGCGCAGGATGGCCGCCGGGTCGTGGCTCTTCACGCTGTCGATGGCGTGGTCGATGGCCGCCAGGGCGAGCATGGTCATCAGCGCGCCGGGCACGCCGTGGCCGGCGCAGTCGACCACGCCGATCAGGCTGTCCTGCGGGCCTTCGCGGTAGATGTAGAAGTCGCCGCCGACCACGTCGCGGGGTTTCCACAGGACGAAATGGTGCTCGCCCAGGGAAGCCTGCAGCTGGCGATCGGGGAGGATGGCGCGCTGGATCAGGCTGGCGTAGTCGATGGAGTCGCCGATCTTCTTCTGCGCGGCGGCCATCTCGCGGTTGGCGGCTTCGAGTGCCTGGGTGCGCTGCTGGACCTTGTCTTCCAGCTCCTCGGTGTGCCGGCGGACCTGGTCGGCCATGCTGGCGAAGGCGCTGGACAGCTCACCGATCTCGTCCGGGCGGGTGCGCGGCAGCGGGCTGTCGTACTGCCCGGCGGCGATCGCCTTGGCCGACTGCTTGAGGCCGCGCAGCGGGCGCAGCACCAGCAGGTCGACGGTGTAGGCGAAGCCGATCAGCAGGATCGCCAGCAACCCGGCGAGGGTGCCCACCAGCGGCCAGATCCAGCGGCTGTCGAGCACTTGCGCGGCGTGCAGGTCGATGGCACTGAGCACGTGCCAGCGCAGCTGCGGGATGTAGGCAGTGGCGATCAGCTGTTCCTTGCCGTCAATGGTGCCCCACATGGTTTCCACTTCGCCGGGGTTGGTCTCGGCCTGGCGCAGGGTCTGGCGCAGCGCGGTGCGCTCCTGGGCGTTGGCCAGCAGGTCGTAGACGTGGTGCTTGGCCTGGCCGCTGGAGCCGGAGGAAAAGGCGATCAGGCGGGTGTCCGGGTGCGCCTGGATGGCGCCCTCGGGGTCGACGATCATCGGTGTCACCCCGGCCTCGCGGCGCGAGATGAACTGGTCGAGGAACTCGGTGAGGTCGAGGCCGCCGCCGGCCAGGCCGACTTTCTCGTTGCCGGCGCGCACCACCATGTTGAACCAGACCTTGGTGACCTTCAGCTTGGCGTCGTAGTTGACGTTGATGTTGTAGGTCTCATCGCGGGCCAGGGTATCGAAGTACCAGCGGTCCTGCGGATCGGTGTCGCTGAGGGTGTAGCGCGGGGAATTGGAGAGCGGCGAGCTGGAGTCGTTGAAGTAGTAGTGGCGCGAGGAGTCCACCACGACGAAGTAGGAGTAGTTGTGCTGGTCCGCGCGGAAGCCTTCGGCTTCGCGGAAGAACAGTGCCCGGCGCGCGGGGTCGTTCTCGGACAGCAGCCAGTCCTGCGTCACCACGGACTCGGCCAGGCGCCGCGAGAGCGCCAGCTCGCGGATCACCGGCGCGATGATCTTCTGCTGGTTGAGCAGCGTGAAGTTTCTCGCGAAGGCGAGGCCGAAATGCGTGCGGATGTCCTCCATGGCTTTCCAGCCCAGCATGACTGCCGGTACCAGTGCCAGGAGACAGGCGATGAGCAATGCCACCACCGATTTGCCGCGCAACCCCCATCTTGCCGCCATGGCTATCTTGTTTCCCCGTGTCGCCCGCCGTGTGCCGGTCTTTTGGCGAAAGCTCAATTGTGCATTTTGTATACGGGCACAATCAAACCAAATTGATATCGAATCGCCATATTATTGGCGCCGGTCAATTGGCCTGAGTCTAGACCCTGTGTGAAAAGCCGCTCGGCGGTGCGGGATGATTCCCGCAGAACTAGACGCGGTTCCCACTTCCGCTCTGGCGCGCCTGCTGTAGGAGCGAGCCTGCTATGCGCTCCAGCGGCAGGATTTCCTTCGCCGCGCCCAGCTCCACTGCCTCCCGGGGCATGCCGTAGACCACGCAGGTGGCCTCGTCCTGGGCGACGGTGTGGCCGCCGGCCTGGCGGATTGCCTGCAAGCCACGGGCCCCATCCTTGCCCATGCCGGTGAGCAGGGCGGCGATGAGGTTGCGCCCGGCGCAGCGGGCGAGGGAGTTGAACATCACGTCCACCGCCGGCCTGTGGCCATTGACCGCAGCCTCGCGGTGCAGGCGCACGACATAGTTGGCGCCGCTGCGCTGCACTTCCATGTGGAAGTCGCCGGGGGCGAGCAGCACGTGGCCGGGGAGGATGCGGTCGCCGTCGCGGGCTTCGCGAACTGAAAGGCGCGTCTGACGGTCCAGTCTGTCAGCGTAGGACTTGGTGAAGCCCGGCGGCATGTGCAGCGTGACCACGGTGCCGGGGCAGTCCGGCGGCAGGCCCAGCAGGACTTCCTTGATCGCCTCGGTACCGCCGGTGGAGGCGCCGATGGCGAAGATCTTCTCGGTGCTCAGCAGCGGCGCGCTGCTCATTGCCGGTGCGTCGGACGATGCGACGGGACGAGCGCGGGGCAGGCGCGCGCGGGCGGCGGCCTTGAGCTTGGCGCAGATTTCCTCGGCGTAGGCCTGCATGCCTTCGGCGATGCCCAGTCGCGGCTTGGCGATGAAGTCGATGGCGCCCAGCTCCAGCGCGCGAAGGGTGGCTTCGGAGCCCTTCTCGGTGAGCGAGGAGATCATCAGCACCGGGGTCGGCCGGCCCTTCATCAGCTTGTCGAGGAAGGTCAGCCCGTCCATGCGCGGCATTTCCACGTCGAGGGTGATGACGTCCGGCGAGTGCTGCTTGATCAGGTCGCGGGCGACGAAGGCGTCGGGCGCCGCGCCCACCAGCTGCAGCTCCGGGTCGTTGTGGATGATGTCCTTGAGCAGGCTGCGAATCAGCGCCGAGTCGTCGACGATCAGGACCTTGACGGCCATCGCTCGTCCCTCCGTTCAGAACAGGTCGATGCTCCCGCCGCGCTCCCGGCGGGACAGTTGCTGGCAGTACTGCCGCTCGCGCTGCAATACCGTGTCGTTGGCCAGGGTGCGCAGCTTGCGCACCAGCACCCGGCCTGTGCCGGGGAAGAAATAGACCTTGCGCGGGTGCACGTCGAGCAGATCCTGGGCGGCCAGCGGGATGCCCTCGTCCTCCAGATACTGCAGGACGAACTCGACGTTGCGCTGGCCGACGTCGGCGCTAAGGTTCTTCAGCACCGAGCCGCCGCCGAATACCTTGGCCTCGAAGTGCCGGCGCTGGGCGCCGCGACGCATCAGGCCGTTGATCAGCAGGTCCATGGCGTGCACTCCGTAGCGCCCGGAATTGGACAGCAGGCCCTGCACGCCGGTGTCGCCGGGCAGCATGAAGTGGTTCATGCCGCCCAGCCCGCTGCTGCGGTCGCGCAGGCAGACCGAGACGCAGGAGCCGAGCACCGTGACCAGCATCAGCGGTTCGGCGGTGACGTAGCACTCGCCGGGCAGCAGCTTCACCGCCTCCATGCCGAAGCGCGGGTCGTAGTAGCGGTTGGGTTGGTCCAGGGCAGCGCCCATCACTGGCTCCCCACCGCCTGGTAGGTGGTGCGTCCCACCGAGCGCACCAGGTGGCTGGCGTGGACGAAGTTTTCCGAGTGCCCGGCGAAGAACAGCCCGCCGGGCCGCAGCAGGCGCACCATGCGTTCGAGCAGGCGGGTCTGGGTCGGCTTGTCGAAATAGATCATCACGTTGCGGCAGAAGATCGCGTCCAGGCCGCCGGCAATGCCCCAGTCGCGGTCGAGCAGGTTGATCTGCCGGTAGTCGATCATCTGCCGCAGCTCGCGCACCACCCTTGCCTTGCCGGCGTTGCCGCCGGTGCCGCGGAGGAAGAAGCGCTTCTTCTGCGCCGGGCTCAGCGCCTCGAGGCGCTCCAGCGGGTAGATGCCCTGGCGCGCCTGGCCGAGCACCCCGGTGTCGATGTCCGAGGCGATCAGCTCGATGGGCGGGGCGAAGCTGCCCAGCGCGTCCACCAGGGTCATGGCCATGGAGTAGGGCTCCTCGCCGGTGCTCGAGGCGGTGGACCAGAAGCGCAGCGGCTGATGGTCCTGCAACTGCTCGGCGGCGAAGCGGCCGAGGTGGTCGAAGTGGTGTTTCTCGCGGAAGAAGGCGGTGAGGTTGGTGGTCAGCGCGTTGACGAACTGCTGCCACTCTTCCTCGTGGCTCTCCAGGTAGGCAAAGTACTCGGCGAAGCTGCCCAGGCGAAGGCTGCGCAGGCGCCGCGAGAGGCGGCTGTAGACCAGCTGCTGCTTGTTTTCCGAGAGGCTGATGCCGGCGTGCCGGTAGAGGCGCTCGCGCACCTGCTGGAAGTCCCGGCGGGTGTAGTGGAATTCGTGCTCGGGGGCGGGCAGGTTGATCGACATCGGGTTGTCTCGGTGGTGAGCAGGTTGCGTAGGGCGCATAACCCGGCACGGGTTATCCGCCGCGTTGGCGGATAACGCCTGTGGCGTTATGCGCCCTACATCATTGGGTGGTTCGGGAACCTTCTGCGCGGGGTTTTACCCTCTCCCCCGCCCTCTCCCTGAAGGGAGAGGGAGCCGTTCGGCGTTGCCGGGATCTGCGGTGCTCCGCTTGATGCCATACAGTCCCCTCTCCCTTCAGGGAGAGGGTTAGGGAGAGGGGCTTTGCATGGCTCAGAGCCCATCCCAGACCATCCCTGGTCCGCGCGCGGCGGCCGACCCTCCCATTGCTCCGGCCGCCGCCATCCCTCAGCCCCGCCCGATCAGAACTCTTCCCAGTCGTCCTCTTTACCCTTGGCGCGCACCGCCTTGGCCACGCCGCGGGCGGCGCGCGAGGTGTGCGCGGCCGGCTCGGTGCGGGCCGGGCGGGCGGAAGCCAGCGGCACTACGGTGGCGGCGATGGATTCGAGCTTGAACACCCCGACCTGCTGGTTGAGCATGCCGGCCTGCTCCTGCAGGGCCTCGGCCGAGGCGGCGGCTTCTTCCACCAGCGCGGCGTTCTGCTGGGTCATCTCGTCCATCTGCGACACGGCGCCGTTCACTTCCTCGATGCCGCTGCTCTGCTCGGCGGAAGCGGCGGCGATCTCGGCCATGATGTCGGTGACGCGCTTGATCGCCACCACGATGTCGCTCATGGTCTGGCCGGCCTGGGCGACCAGGCTGTTGCCGCTCTCGACCTTGTCCACCGAGTCGTTGATCAGCGTCTTGATCTCCTTGGCGGCGGCGGCGGAGCGCTGCGCCAGGGTGCGCACTTCACCGGCCACCACCGCGAAGCCGCGGCCCTGCTCGCCGGCGCGCGCCGCTTCCACCGCGGCGTTGAGCGCGAGGATGTTGGTCTGGAAGGCAATGCCGTCGATCACCCCGATGATGTCGGCGATCTTGCGTGCCGAGTCGTTGATGGCCGACATGGTGCCCACCACCTTCTGCACCACGCTGCCGCCTTCGGTGGCGACTTCGGATGCGTTCACCGCCAGCGAGTTGGCTTGGCGGGCGTTCTCGGCGTTGAGCTTCACGGTGCTGGTCAGCTCTTCCATGCTCGATGCGGTTTCTTCCAGGCTGGAGGCCTGCTGCTCGGTGCGGGTGGAGAGTTCGGCGTTGCCGCTGGCGATCTCGCTGGCGGCGGTGTGGATGGTGTCGGCCGCTTCGCGAATCTGCCCGAGCATGCGCGACAGGCTCTGTGCGGTTTCGTTGGCGTAGTCCTTGAGCTCGCCGAAGGTTCCCTGGTAGTCGGCGTCGATGCGCTGGGTCAGGTCGCCCTGGGCCAGTGCGCCGAGTACGCGGGTGACGTCGCGCAGGCCCTTGTCGGCGGTGTCCACCAGGTTGTTCAGGCCGGTGGCGATCTTCAGGAAGAAGCCTTCCTTGTTCGAGGCCTCGATGCGCTTGGTGAAGTCACCGGCGACGGCGGCGTCCACCAGTTGCGAGACTTCCTGCTCGGCGCGGAATTCTTCGGTGCGGTCGGTCCACTGCACAGCCGAACCCAGGCGCTCGCCGGCATCGTTGAATACCGGCACCACGTCCAGGGCGAAGCGCCGGCCGCCGAGGTTCAGTTCGGCCTTATGCCGCGCGGTGAGGTGCGCGAGCATGCCGCGCTGGTGCGCCGGGTTCTTGTGGAACATGTCGATGTTGGCGCCCATCAGGCGACCGGCGTTGAAGTTCGGCAACTGCTTGCGGATGTCGGCCTCGGCGTTGCCGAGCATCTCGGTCACCGTGCGGTTCATGTAGATGATCTCGAGGTCGTTGTTGGCGATCATCACGTTGGCCGAGACGTTATCCAGCGCGCTCTTGATCCGCGCGTTGTACTCGGCGGCATCGGCGTTGGCCTTGAGGCTGTCGCGCACACCGTCGATGGCCTCGGTGATGATGGCCTTCTTGCCCGGCAGGCGGTCCATGTCCACCGAGTAGTCGCCCTTGCCGTAGGCGGTGACGGTGGCGACGACGCGCATTTTCACCGCGATGTGCGCAGCGACCAGGTCATTGATGCCCTTGGCGATGCGTGCCGGGCGGCCGGCGAACTTGTCCACGGGGATCACTTCGTCGATCCAGCCCAGTTCGTGCTGGCGGGTCATTTCCACCAGGCCGGCTTCCAGGGCTTCCACCTGGGCCTGCTCGGCGCGCTGCTCGCGCAGGTTGCGCTGGATGCTGCGCAGCCCGTCGTAGAGGCGCTCGTAACCGGCGGCCGGGGCTTCGCCGATGGCGACGTCGAGGTTGCCGTCCACCAGGCTGTGGAGGAGGGCGGTGATGCGGTCGGCGCGTTGCTGCGCCACGGCGTGTGCGTTGAACAGACCCATGTTGATTATCCTCGGTCGCAATCAGGCGGCGGTTTCGTCGACCAGCGCCATTTCACGGCTGGTCATGAGTTTTTCGATGTCCACCAGGATGAGCATCCGCTCACCGGCGGTGGCCAGGCCCAGCAGGTACTCGGTGTCGAAGCTGGCGGCGAATTCGGGGCGCGGCTTGATCTCCTCGCCGGCCAGGGCAATCACGTCGGAGACCGAGTCCACCACCGCGCCGACGATGCGCCGGCCGACGTTGAGGATGATCACCACGGTGAACTGGTCGTAGCTGATGTCGGCCAGATTGAACTTGATACGCAGGTCGACGATGGGAACGATCGCCCCGCGCAGGTTGATCACGCCCTTTATGAAGGTGGGGGCGTTGGCGATCGCCGTGACCTGGTCGTAGCCACGGATCTCCTGCACGCGCAGGATGTCGATGGCGTATTCCTCGCGGCCCAGGGTGAAGGTCAGGTACTCCTGCACCGGGCTGCTCGCCGCGTGGGCTTCAGCTGCGCTCATGGGTGGATTCTCCTTGTGCTGCCAGACGCGGCAGGGCATCGACATCGAGGATCAGGGCGACGCTGCCGTCTCCCATGATGGTGGCGCCGGCGATCCCATTGATCCGGCGGAAATTCTGTTCCAGGCTCTTGATCACCACCTGCTGCTGGCCGACCAGCTCGTCCACCTGCAGGGCGAAGCTCTTGCCTTCGGATTCGAGGATCACCACGATCCCCTGCTCCGGCGGCACCGGCGCGGCGCCGATGCGCAGCAGCTGGTTGAGGGAGAACAGCGGCAGGTATTCGCCGCGCACGCGGATCACCGTCGATTCCTCGCCGGCCAGCCCGCGCACGTCGTCGGCGCGGGCCTGCAGCGATTCGACGATGTAGGTCAGCGGCACCACGTAGTTGACCTTCTCCACGGCGACGATCAGGCCGTCGAGGATGGCCAGGGTCAGCGGCAGACGGATGCTCATGCGCGTGCCCATGCCGGGTGCGGAATCGATGTCGATCCGTCCGCCCATGGCCTGGATGTTGCGCCGCACCACGTCCATGCCCACGCCGCGGCCGGAGAGCTCGGTGACCGCCTCGGCGGTGGAGAAGCCGGGCATGAAGATCAGCTGCCAGACTTCTGAGTCGGTCATTGCGTCGTGCACCGGCAGGCCCTTTTCGCGGGCCTTGGCGAGGATGCGTTCGCGGGATAGACCACGGCCGTCATCGGAGATCTCCACCACCACGCTGCCGCCCTGATGGCTGGCGGCGAGCTTCACCGAGCCCTGGGCCGGCTTGCCGGCGGCCAGGCGTTCGGCGGGCGTCTCGATGCCGTGGTCGATGCTGTTGCGGACGATGTGGGTGAGCGGGTCGCTGAGCTTCTCGATGACGCTCTTGTCCAGCTCGGTGTGTTCGCCCTGGAGGATCAGTTCGACCTGCTTGCCCAGGCGCGCGGAGGTGTCGTGCACCAGGCGCGGGAAGCGGCTGAAGATGAAGCTGATCGGCAGCATGCGGATCGACATCACCGATTCCTGCAGGTCGCGGGTGTTGTGTTCCAGCTGCGCCAGAGCCTGCTGCAGACGTTCGAAGTGGGTGGGATCGAGGTCTTCGCTGAGCTGGCTGAGCATGGCCTGGGTGATCACCAGCTCGCCCACCAGGTTGATCAGGCTGTCGATCTTTTCGACGCTGACGCGGATGGAACTGGATTCGCTGTCGGCGCGGGCGGTCGGCTTGGCGACGGCGGCGGGTGCGGCCTTGGGTTGCTCGCTTGGCGCCGTAACCACTGCGGCGGCTGTGGGGGCGCCGGGTGCCTTGTCGAAGATACCGTAGGGCTCGACGGGTTTGACGTCCGGCGCGCCGGGGGCGTCGTCGAAGAAACCGAAGTCGTCGCTGCTGGCAACGGTTTCAGGTGCGCCGGGTGCATCGTCGAAGAAACCGAACGCGTCGTCCTCGCTGATACTGCTTTCAGCTGCCGGGACTTCGGCGAACAGGCCGCAGCCGTCATCGAGGGTGGCGGCGACAGGCTCCACCAGCCAGGCGCGCAGGCGTTCCACGGTGGCAGCCACCGGAACGTCCGGATCAGGTACCTGGCTGCGGTGCGCATCGAGCAGGCGCTGCAGGACGTCGCGGGCTTCGAGGAACACGCCGATCATGTCCACGTGCAGGGCGGTCTGCCCGCAGCGGATGCGGTCGAGCAGGGTTTCCAGCTCGTGGGTCACCGCGGTCAGGTCGTCGAAACCGAACATGCCGCTGGAGCCCTTGATCGAGTGGGCCGCGCGGAAAATGCCATTGAGCGTCTCGGCGTCCGGCTGGTCGAGGTCGAGCCCGATCAGCAGGAGTTCAAGGGTCGCCAGGTGCTCGTCGGTTTCCTCGAAGAACACCTGGAGGAACTGCTCCATTCCAGTGGCCATCGGCGATACCCCTAGGGCAGGACCTTGCGGGTGACTTCCAGCAGTTTCGGCGGGTCGAACGGCTTCACCAGCCAGCCGGTGGCGCCCGCGCTTTTGCCCTGTTGCTTCATGGCGTCGCTGGATTCGGTGGTGAGCATGAGGATCGGCGTGCCGCGGTAGCCAGCCATGTCGCGCAGGCTGCGGATCAGCGTCAGGCCGTCCATGTTCGGCATGTTCTGGTCGGTGAAGACCAGGTTGTAGGTCTTGCGCTGGGCCTTGCCCAGGCCGTCCTTGCCGTCCACGGCCTCGTCCACCTCGTAGCCGGCGGACTTGAGCGTAAAGCTCAGCATCTGCCGGATGGAGGCCGAGTCATCGACGATCAGAATCTGCTTTCCCATTGCGTTGGTTCTCCTCGGATTGCAATGCGTTTGCCTGTCGCCAGGCGCACAAGTGCTCGCGCCATCCCGGCGCGCGGAAAATGGTGTGGGGGGCTCAGCCGATCAGGGCGAGGTTGGCCAGGTATTCGAAGACGGACTGCAGCATGTCGGGGCTCCTGCGTTGCCTTCAGGTCAGAACAGTTCCACCTCGCCAGCGCTGAGGCTGGTCTGGGCGACCGGGTTGCTCAGGGGGCGGCTGAGCTCGGCGACTTCGCCGCGCAGGCGTTCGCTCCACTCGCCGGGTTCACGACCATCCAGCGCTCCCAGGCCGACGGCGAGCGCGCCAATGCGGGCGCTGTGCTTGCCGACCTGGCCGAGCAGCTGGCTGCTCATGTCCTGGAATTGCAGGGCAGTGACCGCGGCGTTGACGCCGTCGCCCACTTCCAGGGAGATGCGGTCCAGCTCCTGCACCACCTTCACGGTGTGCTGGTTCATTGCGTCGAGGTCGTCGAGCATGTGCTGGATCTTTTGCCGCGAATCCAGGGCGAAAGTCATGTCCTTGTCGGCCAGCTGGCTGATCGCGCCTTCGGCGTCCTTGATCTCGCGGTAGACCACGTCGACGTGCTCACGGATGGCCTGGGAGAAGTGCGTGGAGCGAGTCGACAGCGCGCGCACCTCGTCGGCTACCACGGCGAATCCACGGCCGCTCTCGCCGGCGCGGGCGGCCTCGATGGCGGCATTGAGGGCCAGCAGGTTGGTCTGCTTGGCGATGGCGTCCATGTCTTGGGTGGACTGCAGGATCTCGGCGATCTTGTGCGTCACGCGGTCCATGCGCTCCACCAGTTGCTGCGAGGTACGACTGGTCTCCAGAGTGGCTTCGACGAACAGCCCGAGGGTTTCCTGGGTGGCGTGGATGAAGCGCTGGAAGTCGATGTCGCCGTCCAGGTGGCCGCGCCCGTCGTAGCGCTCGATCAGCGAGTGGGACAGGCCGCGCTGAGTGTCGATGCGCTCGGCAAGGGCGTGGAAGCTGTCGGTCAGCTGGCGGATGGCCTGGTGCAGGAGGTTGTCGATCTGGTGGGTGTGGCCATTGAGCGAGGCCAGGTGGCCTTCCACGGCGTCCTGCAGCGGGCGCCAGTGCGGCAGCTCATCGGTCTGCAGGGTGGCGGCCTGGGCCTCGATGGCGGCCTTGCCGGCGCCGCCCAGCAGGCTGCACAGCACCAGGCTGGAGAGCCAGCCCACCGGCAGCATCCACCAGAACGGTACACCGACCGCGCAAAGCACGGCCACGATCGCCCACGGCAGGGTCTGGATAATGAGGCGCCGCGGCCAACCCTGGCCGTTCTCTTGAACCGCCTGGGGGTTCAACTGTGAATCGCGCATTGAAGTGCACTCCATTGCCGGGCGCCGGTAACCGGGCCAAACGGCTGCTGACAACGTCTTGAGCAGGAATTCGGCCCAGCGATTTAAAACTAGAGGGCGGCTCGGTGATGTCAAATTGACGGCATTTTCCTGCCAACCAACAGTGAGCCTTGATTTAGACGGGTTTTTGCTGGAATGACTGTTCGTCATGACTGTCCGGCGGGCGACGGGCGGTAGGGCGCAGGCCTTGTGTGACGCGGGTTGTAGCGATTTTTTGATGGCAAAACGTGCCCGCCGCAATGGCATCCGGAGCCAGTCGGCTGAGGGAGAGCGGAAGGTGGAAAGGCAGGAGCGGGTGAGGATGTCGAAGGGTGCGCTGGAACGGACTCCGTCCGCTCCAGCGCATCAAGGCTTACAGCGTGCCGAGCAGCTTGCGCGCGGCCTGGGTGTGGTCGGCGATCAGGCGCTTGAGGTCGAGGCCTTCGACTTCGCCGTCGATGACCCGCCAGGTGCCGCCGATCATGATCCGGTCGGCCTTGTCGGCGCCGCACAGCAGCAGGGCGGAAAGCGGGTCATGGCTGCCGGAGAAGCGCAGTTCGTCGAGCTTGAACAGCGCCAGGTCCGCCTGCTTGCCCACGGCCAGCTCGCCGATGTCGCTGCGGCCGATCAGCTTGGCCGAACCGCGGGTGGCCCAGCCCAGCGCGCGTTCCGGGGTGATCTGCTCGGCGCCGTAGCGCAGGCGCTGGATGTACAGGGCCTGGCGGGCTTCGAGGATCATGTTGGAGGCGTCGTTGGAGGCCGAGCCGTCCACGCCGATGCCCACCGGCGCGCCGGCCGCTTCCAGCGCCACGGTCGGGCAGATGCCCGAGGCCAGGCGCATGTTCGAGCTGGGGCAATGGCAGACCCCGGTGCCGGCTGCGCCGAGGCGGCGGATTTCCTCGTCATTGAAGTGGATGCCATGGGCCAGCCAGGTGCGCGGGCCGAGCCAGCCGACGCTGTCCAGGTAGTCCACGGTGCGTTGGCCGAAGCGCTGCAGGCAGAAGTCTTCCTCGTCGAGGGTTTCGGCGAGGTGGGTGTGCAGGCGCACGTCCTCGCGCTCGGCCAGCTCGGCGCTGGCGCGCATGATTTCCGGGGTGACCGAGAACGGCGAGCAGGGCGCCAGGGCGATCTGCACCTGCGCGCCTTCGCCGCGCTGGTGGTATTCGCGGATCAGGCGCTGGCTGTCCTCGAGGATGTCCTCGGCGCTCTGCACGGTCTGTTGTGGCGGCAGGCCGCCGTCGGCCTCGCCCAGGCTCATCGAGCCACGGGTGAGCATGGCGCGCATGCCCAGTTCCTGGACCACGCCAGCCTGCACGTCGATGGCCTGCTCGAGGCCGTCGGGGAACAGGTAGTGGTGGTCGGCGGCGGTGGTGCAGCCCGACAGCAGCAGTTCGGCCAGCGCCACCTTGGTGGCCACGCCGAGCTGCTCGGGGGTCAGGCGCGCCCACACCGGGTAGAGGGTCTTCAACCAGGGGAACAGCGGCTGGTTCACTACCGGCGCCCAGGCGCGGGTGAGGGTCTGGTAGAAGTGGTGGTGGGTGTTGATCAGGCCGGGCGTCAGCACGTGCTGGCTGGCGTCGAAGGTTTGTTGGCAGGGAGCCGAGGGCTGCTGGCCGGCGGCGACCAGTTCGACGATGCGGCCGTCCTGGACGACGATGCCGCCACGGGCGTCGAGGTCATTGGCGGTGAAGATGGCCAGCGGGTTGCGCAGCCAGAGACGCGGGGAAGACATGGGTGAGTTCTCCAAACGGACGGAGCCGTTCGTATCGAGCCGGCTCCATGGGGTCATGGGAAGCCAGCTCAGTGTTCACCCTGTCTGCTGATCCAGGTCCGTTGACCCGAGAGTCAGACGTGGGCGCATGGTAACGCCCACGGGGCTGGCCGTCACCAGTCGATCGTCGTTCCCTGGTAGTCCAGGTAGAACTGCCCGCCCTGGCCGGCGTGGCCTTCGACCTGATCGGCGAGGCCCTTCACGCTGGTCTGCACGTCCAGCGGCGCGGACTCGCCGCCCATATCGGTGCGCACCCAGCCCGGATGCAGGTTGAGCACGGTGATACCGGTTTCGCCCAGTTCGGCGACGAAACTGCGGGTCAGCGAGTTGAGCGCCGCCTTGCTCGCGCGGTACAGCGCCATGCCGCCCGATTCGTTGCCGGCGACGCTGCCCAGCTCGGACGTCATGAAGGCCAGTACGCCGTTGTCGGCATTCAGTCGCGGCAGCAGGCGTTCGGCCAGGCGCAGCGGGGCGATGGCGTTGACCAGGAACAACTGGCCGACATCGGCGAGGCTGGCGTCGATGCTCGACTGGTGCGGCGGGCCGTAGATGCCGGCGTTGATGTAGATGAGGTCGAAGCGCGAGCCGGCCAGGGCTTCGGCAAGGCGGTCCTGGGAGTGGATGTCGTCCAGCAGCAGGGCTTCCACCCGCACGGGCAGGTTCGCCAGTTCGCCAGGATGGACAACATCGCGCACGGTGGCGGTGACGTCCCAGCCACGCTCCAGCAGCTCGCGCACCAGGCCCAGGCCGAGGCCGCGCGAGGCGCCGATGATCAGGGCGGATTTGGCAGTGCTCATGGCGTTCTCCGGTGCCGTTGAAATGTCCTCAGCATACCCGCTCAGTTCTCCGCGCGCAGGCGGTCCAGACGCAAGCGGTCGCGCTCGTCGGTGAGCCGCTAGGCCGACAGCCAGACCGCGCCGAGAGCCGTGGCGAATCCAGCGGCGGCCAGCAGGAACATCAGCAGGATCTGGTAGCGCGTGGCGTCCAGCGGGTCCATGCCGGCGAGTATCTGCCCGGTCATGATCCCCGGCAGGGTGATGATTCCGGCGGCAGCCATCTGGTTCAGCGTCGGGATCATCCCGGTGTACAGCGCGCGGCGCAGTTCGCGCGCCTGCAGCGGGCCAAGGGGAATCTGCGGGAGGTTTATGGACGGGCTTCGGTGAAAAGGATGCCGGCGAGCATAACCGAGGGCGTGCAGCCGTATGCGGTCACACGCCCATCCACTGCTGCCAGTGCCCGAAACGACAAGGCCCGGCATGAGCCGGGCCTTGTGGATAAAAAGCCCCGGAGAGTGTGCGCCGGGGCCTGGGCAAAGAGCCCAATCAGTCGGTGGTGATCTTCGAGTGCTTCTGGGTGTCCTTCATGGTCACGTAGACCAGCAGCGAGCAGGCGATGCACGCGGTGACGTACCAGTAGAAGCCGCTCTCCATGCCGATGCTCTTGAACCACAGCGCCACGTACTCGGCGGTGCCGCCGAAAATGGATACGGTCAGCGCGTACGGCAGGCCCACGCCCAGGGCGCGGATTTCGGTGGGGAACAGCTCGGCCTTCACCACGGCGTTGATCGAGGTGTAGCCGCTGACGATGACCAGCGCGGCCATGATCAGGAAGAACGCGCCCCACCAGGTATCGATGGTGTGCAGGGTGCTGAGGATCGGGTAGGTGAAGATGGTGCCCAGTACGCCGAAGGCGATCAGGATCGGGCGACGGCCGATCTTGTCCGACAGCGCGCCGACGATGGGCTGCAGCAGCATGAACAGGAACAGGGTGGCCGCCGAGATCATGGTGGAGTCGTTCTTGCTCATCCCCACCGTGTTCACCAGGTACTTCTGCATGTAGGTGGTGTAGGTGTAGAAGGCCAGGGTCCCGCCCATGGTCAGGCCGACCACGGTCAGGACTTCCTTGGGATGGCGCATCAGCGAGCGCATCAGGCTTTCCTTGGGCTCTTCCTTCTTGGTGGTGAAGGACTCGGTCTCTTCCATGCCGCGACGCAGGAACATGGCGACGACCGCGCACAGCGCGCCGATGAAGAACGGCACACGCCAGCCCCAGCTTTCCAGTTGCTCGGTGGTCAGGGTCTGCTGCAGCACGATCAGAACTGCCAGGGCGATGAGCTGGCCGGAGATCAGGGTCACGTACTGGAAGCTGGAGAAGAAGCCGCGCTGCTCCTTGTTGGCCATCTCGCTCAGGTAGGTAGCGGAGGTGCCATATTCGCCGCCGACCGACAGGCCCTGCAGCAGGCGCGCGAGCACCAGCAGGATGGGGGCGCCGACGCCGATGGTTTCGTAGCTGGGGGTCAGGGCGATGATCAGCGAGCCGAAGCACATCAGCAGGACCGAGGCCAGCAGCGCCGCCTTGCGGCCCTTGCGGTCGGCGTAGATACCCATCAGCCAGCCGCCGATCGGGCGCATCAGGAAGCCCACGGCGAAGATCGCGGCAGTGTTCAGCAGCTGGGCGGTCATGTCGCCCTGGGGGAAGAACGCTTTGGCGAAGTACAGCGAGAAGGCGGCGTAGACGTACCAGTCGTACCACTCGACCAGGTTGCCCACCGAACCACTGAAGATCGACTTGATGCGCTGGGAAGTCGTGCGGGGTGCGGCAGAAGCGGAGACGGCGCTTGCGCTATCCATGGGTATTCCTCTTGTCGTTGTTGTCGTCAGGTGCGCGGACTGCGGAACGGCACACCGGCGCGCCGCGAGGGCGGCGCAGTGTCGAGGGCGATAGCAGGCAGCGTGCCAAGGCGCGAAAGTCGCGTGGTACAAGGGTTTCAGCGGTTTTCAAGGGATGTCGGCAGGCGAAGCGGCGCCTATCGCGGCGGGCGCTGAGCGGAAATCCGCCGACGCACAAGAGGTGCCGTGGCGTGGGCTCGATGCGCAATTCAGCCAATCGCGGACGGAGTCGGTATCCGCCGACACGGTCTACCGCTGGCGGAACAGATCCCCCGGCGTGAAGCCGAACAGCCCCTTGAACGACGCGATATACGCCGAGGTCGAGTCATACCCGCAATCCAGCGCCGCCGCTGTCACGCTGTCGCCCGCCTCAAGCGAGCCGAGGGAGGCAAGCAGTCGCTGGCGCTGGCGCCACAGGCGGAAGGTCATCCCGGTCTCACGCTGGAACAGCCGCGACAGGGTCTTCTCCGAGGTGCCGATGCGCTGCGCCCAGTCGCCCAGGGTGTGGCTGTCGGTGGGGTGGTCGATCAGTGTCTGGCACAACTGCAGCAGCCGGCCCTCCTGTGGCATCGGCAGGGAGAAGGCGACTTCCGGCAGGTCGCGCAACTGGTCCAGCAGCACTTCCACCAGCCGCGATTCGGCGCTGTCGCCCTGTGGATAATCCACCGGCAGCTCGCAGAAGCTCTTGATCAGCTCGCGCGCCAGCGGCGTCACCTCCAGTACCCGGCAGCGGTCCGGCGCCCACCGGCAGGCGTCGTCGCGGATGTACAGGCTGCGCATTTCCGCCTGGGTCGAGGTCACCACTTCATGGTCGAGAAAGGCCGGAATCCAGATCGCCCGCTGTGGCGGCGCGAAGAAACTGCCTTCGGCCGTATGCACACCCAGCACCCCGGTGATGGCGTAGGACAACTGCACCCAGGCGTGATGGTGCCTGCTGGTCCAGGAACCCGCGCGCAAACGCTCGGCGCGCGCATAGACCGGCCGCGGCAGGCGGTCGAGCACCGGGATCAGGCGTTGCAGTTCAGGAGCTTGTCCTTTCATCGGCATAGCGTTGGAAAATATCGCTGGAAAATCGAAGTCTGGCAGGCCGCCCCGTCCATCTCAAGCCGGATCAGAGCCGTTGCCGACGTGAACGGCGGCGTTCGAGCCCTGAAGGAAGCATCCGACAGCTCGACCGCCGGGCGGTCCGAGACACTCTGACAGGTGTGGTGAAGGCCCGTGTCTGGCATTATCCGCGCCCGGAAAAACGCGTGGTGTGTTCCGACGGCTGTTGTGTAGATTTCCCACAAGGTGGTTGTATACACAATTTGTGTTGATTCGTTTCAACACAGCTTTGTCATGTATCCAATCCTCTGGCCGGAGATCGCTATTGCAGTGCCTCCTGGTGGGGCTGATGCCCTCCAAACAGGCGAAGTTGTCCTGTGGGTCAGGAAATGGCCCGTCCCGTGCACCTGCGTCTTCCCTGCCAAAGGAGCGGACCTGAAGGGGTTCGTCATAAAAGTGGAACATCTGGTCAGGATTGGCGCCAATCTTGCTTTCCTCGCCAGGCCTGACCGACCGGACAGGTTCCACCGACAATTAAAAACGCAACACGACTGCACTGATTAGGAGCAACGCATGACTCGCACTCTCGCATCCCTGCTGCTCGCCGGCGGGCTGCTCGCGGCCGGGCAGGCCATGGCTGGCGGTGAAGACCTGACCCCGGCGCCGGCTTCCAATGACGGCCCGCTGATCTGGCACAACGAAAGCCTGACCTACCTGTGGGGCAAGAACTTCAAGGTAGACCCGCCGATCCAGCAGACCTTCACCTTCGAGAGCGCGAGCGCCTGGACCTGGGGCGACATCTGGTTCTTCGTCGACCAGATCAACTACAACGGCAAGGAAAGCGCCACCAACGGCAAGAACACCTACTACGGTGAGTTCAGCCCGCGCCTGTCGTTTGGCAAGATCACCGGCACCGACCTGTCCTTCGGCCCGGTCAAGGACGTGCTGCTGGCGACCACCTACGAGTTCGGCGAAGGCGACGTCGAGTCCTACCTGGTCGGTCCGGGCTTCGACCTGGCGCTGCCGGGCTTCGACTACTTCCAGCTGAACTTCTACTACCGCAAGCCTGATGGCAACCGCGTGCCGTCCGGCGCCTGGCAGATCACCCCGGCTTGGGCCATGACCTTCCCGGTGGGCAACTCCGACATCCTGTTCGACGGCTTCATGGACTGGGTCGTGAACAACAAGGACGCCAGCTCCAGCCACCGCAACCAGTCGGACTACCACGCCAACCTCCACTTCAACCCGCAGCTGAAGTACGACCTGGGCAAGTCCCTGGGCTACGAAGCCAAGCACCTTTACGTGGGTATCGAGTACGACTACTGGTCCGACAAGTACGGCATCAAGGATTCGCAGTACTTCACCACCGACCAGAACACCGTCAGCGCGCTGGTCAAGTACCACTTCTGATGTTCCCCTCCGACCCCGCCGCTTGGCGGGGTCGGTCTTTTCAGGCTTCTTACGGAAGTTTCGTGAGCCTGCAGCAACATCCTCGAATCTTTCGGAAATTGCCGACAGGCCATCCGGCTCACGGCCCATTGGTCGAGTTCGCGCCAACCTCTAGCTTTGCATCTCTTTTGCTTCACCTTAGGAGATGTGAGCCATGAAGAAACTGTTGATCGCGGCCATCGCCGCGAGCCTGGGCGCCCCTGTGCTGGCGGCGCCCCTCGGGCACCCCAGTATTCCGCCGACCGAAGTCCATGATGAAACCCATGCGGGTGGCTTCTACCAGGACGTCATCACCCGTTCCCGGCCGGCGCCCGTGAAAGAGGAGCCGAAAGAGGAACAGAAGGCCGTGGTCGCCGCCAACGATTGCGCGCCGCTGTGGGGCGGCGCTACGAAGGAGCAGAAGGATCAGGCGCAAGCCGCGAACGGAGCCGAGCAGGGTGACAAGGACCGCGCCGGCGCGATCATTCCGCTGCCGCCGACCTGCTCTGGCATGGGCCTGGCCACGCCGCTGTACGGCCAGTTGACCGTCGGTGAAGCCGTCGGCATCGGCGCCGCCGTTGTGGCCATTGGCGCTGCCATCGGCAACCACGGTGGTGGCGGCGGCCACCACAGCTCCGGCACCACCGGCACCACCAAGTGATGCCAGGCCCCCGGCTCTTTCCCGGGGGCTGCAGTGACCCGGGCGGGAGCCGGATCGCCTGGCGATCCCGGTTCCTGCCCTTTTTCACGCCTTGCGCTTGAATCCCGCCACCCGCCTGGGTTATCCATGCAGCGCCCCCGCTCAATGCACGGACATCCCGCATGACCCTCCAGGTACCCGCCCATACCGCGCCCAACGGCGAAAAGCCCGCCGGCCGCATTCGCCAGAAGAACGAGGAAGCCATCCTCGCCGCCGCCGAGGAGGAGTTCGCCCGCCACGGCTTCAAGGGCACCAGCATGAACACCATCGCCCAGCGCGTCGGCCTGCCCAAGGCCAACCTGCATTACTACTTCAGCAACAAGCTGGGGCTGTACGTGGCGGTGCTGAGCAACATCCTCGAACTGTGGGACAGCACCTTCAACCACCTCACCGTGGACGATGACCCGGCCGTCGCGTTGGCCACCTACATCCGCGCCAAGATGGAATTCTCCCGCCGTTACCCGCAGGCCTCGCGGGTATTCGCCATGGAGATCATCAGCGGCGGCGAATGCCTCTCCGAGCACTTCAGCCAGGACTACCGTACCTGGTTTGCCGGCCGTGCCGCGGTGTTCCAGGCCTGGATCGATGCCGGCAAGATGGACGCCGTGGACCCGGTGAACCTGATCTTCCTGATCTGGAGCAGCACCCAGCACTACGCGGACTTCGCCACCCAGATCGGCTTCGTCACCGGCCGCAAGCGCCTGTCCAGGCAGGACTTCAGTGATGCCAGCGACAACCTCATCCGTATCATCCTCAAGGGTTGCGGGCTGACGCCGCCGGCCTCGGCATGAGTTTCACCCTCGCCGGCCCCGCGGTTTACGAGGAAGACATCCGCAAGAGCCGCTTCCACTGCGTCGCCGCCCCCATTGCCAGTGAGGCCGAGGCCCAGGCGTTCCTTGCCGCCCATCGCGACCCCAGCGCCGGGCACAACTGCTGGGCCTGGAAGCTGGGCAACCAGTACCGCTTCAGCGACGACGGCGAGCCCGGTGGCACCGCCGGCCGGCCCATGCTGGTCGCCATCGAAGGTCAGCACATGGACCGCGTGGTGGTCTTGGTCAGCCGCTGGTTCGGTGGCATCAAGCTCGGCACCGGCGGCCTGGCCCGCGCCTACGGTGGCTGCGCGGCGAAATGCCTGCAGGACGCCGAGCGGATCGAACTGGTGCCCAGCAGCCGGCTGGCATTCGACTGCAGCTTCGCCGAGCACGCGCTGTTCAAGGCGCGGGTGCTGGCGCTCGGGGCCAGCGTCGAAGACGAAGCCTTTGGCACGGAAGGCGTGCGCATGACGCTGAACCTGCCGACCACCCAGGTCGAGCTGCTGCAGAAGTTGCTGGGTGACCTCAGCCGTGGTCGCGTGCAGGCGCAGTTGCTGGACGCCTGATTCTTCTCCCCAAACACCGTGGAACCACCTGTGGATAACCTGTGGCAGGACCTCTGCTGCCCACGTACTCCGCAGCCTTCAGCGCTTCGCTTGTTTTTTGATCAATTGCTCTCGGGCCTGTTGAGCAAAATATGAACAAGCTGTGGAAAAGGTGTGGGTGAAATACCCCCTGAATGTCGTCAGACGCCACTTCTGACCACTCGGTGAATTATTCATTGGATTGATGCAGGGCTTGCAGGGCCTGGGCTCGGGCTTTTTGACGGATTCGCGGGCGGCGTCCGGAGGGTTGGGGGCAAGTCTCTGGACAATCTGTGGGCAACTTGTGGGCAAGGTGTCTCGCCGGCGAGACACTTCGTGCGCTCAGCGGTCGTCATCACCCGCCGGCCGTAGCGAAAAGCCTGCCGCTTCGCCTGGAAAATCTGTGGATAACGCTGGGGAAAAGGCGCCGGCGCAAGGCCGGCGCCAAGGCTTCTCAAAGGCGGAATTGCGCCATCTGCCGCGCCAGGTCATCGGCCAGGTTGCGCAGCTCGCGGCATTGCTCGCGGCCGTGCTGAACTTCGCGGGTGGTGGCGTGGGCGAGGTCGGCGATGCCCTGCACGTTGCGGTTGATCTCCTCGGTCACCGCCGACTGTTCCTCGGTGGCCGTGGCGACCTGGTGGTTGATGTCGCTGATGCGCTCCACCTGGTCGGCGATGGCGCCCAGCGAGGCGCCGGCCTGTTCGCTGGCGGCCAGGCTCTGCCCGGTGGTCTGCTGGCTGGACTGCATCGAGCGGACCGCGGCCTCCGCGCCGCCCTTCAGGCGCTGGATGATCGTGAGGATTTCATCGGTCGAGCCCTGGGTGCGGCTGGCCAGCGTGCGTACCTCATCGGCCACCACGGCGAAGCCACGGCCCAGTTCGCCGGCGCGCGCCGCCTCGATGGCGGCGTTGAGGGCGAGCAGGTTAGTCTGCTCGGAAACGCCACGGATCACCGCCAGCACCTGGTCGATGCTCGCCACCTGGCCGGCCAGTTCGCCCACGGCACCGGCCGCTTCGCCGATCTCCCCGGACATGCGCTGGCCGACCTGCAGTGAGCCGCCGACTACGCGCCGTGCTTCGCCGGCTTCCTCACGCGCCTGCTGCGAGGCGCTGGCGGCCTGCTCGGCGTTACGGGCGATTTCCTGCACGGTGCTGCCCATTTCGTTCACCGCCGTGGCGACCATGTCGGTCATTTCCTGTTGGCGACCGGCGCGGTCGGCGGTGTTGTCCACCACTTGCGCCACTTCACCAACGGTGTGCCGCAGTTGCTGGCTGGTGCCGAGCACGGCGCCGATCAGCGCGCGTTGGCCCTCGAGGAAACGATTGAAGCCACGGGCCAGGTCGCCCAGTTCATCCGCACGGCTGTCGTCCAGGCGGCGGGTGAGATCACCACCGCCACCGCCGATCTCCAGCAACGCACGGGTGACCTGGCGGATCGGTCGGGCCAGGCTGCGCGCCATCAGCACCACCAGCGCCAGGCAGAGCAGGGCCACCACGGCGCCGGCGAGGCCGGAGAAGGCCAGCGCCTCGCGGGCGTCGGCGTAGATCTCCGCTTCCGGCACTTCGCTCACCAGGGTCCAGCCCAGGTCATGTAGCGGTAGGCTGGCGGCCAGGTAGTCCTCGCCGTCGCGCTCGAAGCGGGCGCTGTGGAAGCCCTGCTGGCCGAGCAGCGCGCTTGCGGCGCTGGCGCCGATCAGGTCGCCGAGGCTGCGCCCCTTGGGCAGCGAGGCGTCGGGATGGATCTGCACCTGGCCGTCGTTCTTCACCAGGTACACGCGCCCTGACCGGCCGAAGCGGAAATCGCGGATCAGCGTCGACAGCTCGCGCATCTCCAGGCCCAGCCCGGCGATGCCCAGCAGCTTGCCGTCGCGTTCCACGCGCTGGTCGATGAACAGCGCCAGTTCGCCGGTGCTGCCATCGGTGTCGATGTTCCACATGCGCGGCTTGCCGCTGTCGATGAACTGGAAGTACCAGCTGTCCTTCGGCTCGCTGCGGCTCAGCGTGCGCTCCTTGCCCTTGTCGCTGTAGTAGGCGCCGCTGGCGTTGGAGGTGATCAGCGCCGAGAAGGCCTTCTGGGAGGCGCGGATGCCGCCCAGGTAGCGGGTGAATTCGGCCAGCTTCTCCGGGCTTTCGCCGGCGGCCAGCCAGTCCTGCACCAGGGTGTTGTCGGCGATGCCGGCCGCTGCGGTGATGGGGCCGGTGAGACGTTTCTCGAAGTCGTTGGCGATGGCCTGGATGCTCGCCGGCAGCGCCTGTTCGAGCAGGTAACGCTCGCTCAGGCGATTGACCAGCACGGCATACAGGCCGAGGACGATGAGCAGGCTGATGAGCAGGGCGGCGCCCATGCTGAGGATGAGCTGGGTCTGGATACTTCGCAGGCGCATGTTCTTGTTTTCCTCCGAACGCACAACGAAACACCCGCCAGTGGCGGGCGAAGAGACGGGGTCGTTGAATGTATCGGCGGAGCCGGGAAAAACTGTTGTCCCGTTGGTCAGGTTTTTGCGTTTTCCGGCAGATCGCTGCACGAACCTTCGCTGCAGAGCGCGGCCCACTCCACGCCTTCGCGGGTCTGCCGGGCGGGGGCGTCCTGGTGATAGCGGGCGATGACCTGGGCGGCCACCGAGATGGCCACTTCCAGCGGGCGCTTGCCGGGGACTTCGGAGAGACCGATTGGGCAATGCATCTGCGCAATCAGCTCCTGTGGATAACCATGCTGTTCCAGCCTCATCTGGAAGCGCCGGGCCTTGGTGCGCGAGCCGATCATGCCGAGGAAGCCGGCGTCGCCGCGCTTTAGCACCGCCTCGGCGATGGCGTAGTCCAGCGGATGGTTGTGGGTCATGACCAGGAAGTAGCTGCCCGGCGGCGCTTCATGCACGGCATCTTCCGGCTCCTCCAGCAGGCGCATGCGCACGCCCTCGGGAACGGTCTGGGGAAACTCAGCCGCCCGGCTGTTCACCCACTCCAGGCGCAGCGGCAGCCCCGCCAGCAGCGGCGCCAGCGCACGGCCTACGTGGCCGGCGCCGAACAGCACCACCTGCGGTCCGCGCGCGGCAAAGCATTCGAACAGCAGGCTGGCGCGCCCGCCGCAGCATTGGCCCAGCCGCGCGCCGAGGGGGAAGTGCTCCAGTGCCTGGCTGTCCTTGCCGGCCAGCAGCAGCTGGCGCGCGTGCTCGATGGCGGCGAACTCCAGATGGCCGCCACCGATGGTGTCGAAGGCTTCCCCTGCAGTGACCAGCATCTTGCTGCCCGATTCGCGGGGCGTGGAGCCCTGCACGCCGATCACCGTGATCAGCACGTAGGGCTCGGCGCTGTCGCGCAGGCGGGCGATGGCGTCCATCCAGGTAGTGGTCATGGTTTCAGCTCCTGTGCCGACGACTTGCCCTCTCCCCAGCCCTCTCCCCAGCCCTCTCCCTGAAGGGAGAGGGAGCCGTCCTCTGCCTGTACTGAGCGCGGCAGGTCGTCGGGGACAATGGCCACCGGTTGGCGGCGCGATTGCGCCTCGCACCTATCCGTCCCCTCTCCCGCTTGCGGGAGAGGGTTAGGGAGAGGGGGCTCTTGCTGAGACTGGCGCATCGCCTCACAAGCCCAGAGCACCCGCTCTGGCGTCGCCGGCGTATCCAGGTCGGGGCTCAGGCGGTAATCGGCGAGGCTGGCGATGGCGTCGCGCAGCGCTGACCACACTGAGATCGCCAGCATGAACGGCGGTTCGCCCACGGCCTTGGACAGGTACACGCTGTCTTCCTCGTTGGGACGCTCGAACAGTGCCACGCGGAAGTCTTCCGGTGCGTCGCTCACCGCCGGGATCTTGTAGGTCGCCGGCCCCACGGTGAGCAGCTTGCCTGTGTCGTCCCAGCGCAGCTCCTCGGTGGTCAGCCAGCCCATGCCCTGGACGAATCCACCCTCGATCTGGCCGATGTCGATGGCCGGGTTCACGCTGCGGCCGACGTCGTGGAGGATGTCCACCCGAGGCACGCGGTACTCGCCGGTCAGCGTGTCCACTTCCACCTCGGACACTGCCGCGCCATAGGCGAAGTAGAAAAACGGATGGCCCTGGCCCTTCTCGCGGTCGTAGAAGATCTTCGGCGTGCGGTAGAAGCCGGTGGCGGAGAGCTGGATGCGCGCGAAGTAGGCCGCCTGGATGACTTCGGTGAAGCCCAGGTGCTGCGCCCCGACGGTCACGCCGCCGTGCTCGAAACGTATCTCCTGCGGCTTCACCCCATCGCGCTCAGCAAGGAAGTCGATCAGGCGCTTCTTCAGCGTGCGCGCGGCATCGCGGGCGGCCATGCCATTCAGGTCGGTGCCGCTGGAGGCGGCGGTGGGTGAGGTGTTGGGCACCTTGTCGGTGCGCGTGGCGGTGATCACCACGCGCTCCAGCGGCACCTGGAACTCCTCGGCGACGATCTGCGCGACCTTGGTGTTCAGGCCCTGGCCCATCTCGGTGCCGCCATGGTTCAGCTGGATGCTGCCGTCGGTGTAGAGGTGGACCAGCGCGCCCGCCTGGTTGAGGTGCTGCGCGGTGAAGGAGATGCCGAACTTCACTGGCGTCAGCGCCAGGCCCTTCTTCAGTGCCGGGCTCTGCGCATTGAACGCGTGGATCGCCGAGCGGCGCGCGGCATAGTCGCTGCTGTGCTCCAGCCGCGCGATCAGTTCGCCCAGCAGGTTGTGCTCGACCTTCTGGTGGTAGGGCGTCAGCTCCCTGCCCATTCCGCCGTAAAGGTTGAGCTTGCGCACCTCCAGCGGGTCCTTGCCCACCGCGCGGGCGATGTCGTCCATGGCGCGCTCGATGATCATCATCCCCTGCGGCCCGCCGAAGCCGCGGAAGGCGGTGTGCGAGACGATGTTGGTGAAACTGCGGTAGCCGGAGATGGCGACGTCGGGGATGAAGTAGGCGTTGTCGGCATGGAACATCGCGCGGTCGACGATGGCGTCGGAGAGGTCCGGCGAATGCCCGCAGTCGCCCACCAGGTCGAGTTGCGCGGCGAGCAGCCGGCCGCCGTCGTCGAAGCCGATGCGGTAGCGGTTGTGGAACGGGTGGCGCTTGCCGGTCAGGCGCATGTCCTCGGCGCGCGGCAGGCGCAGCTTGACCGCGCGGCCGGTCTTGTTCGCCAGCAGCGCGGCGAGGCAGGCGAAGGGCGCGGCCTGGGTTTCCTTGCCGCCGAAACCACCGCCCATGCGCCGCACTTCCACTGTGACCTTGGCCAGTGGGATGGCCAGCACTTCGGCTACCAGCTTCTGCACTTCGCTCGGGTGCTGGCTGGAGGTGTGCACCAGCATGCCGCCGTCGTCGCCGGGCAGGGCGAGCGAGGCCTGGCCCTCGAGGTAGAAATGCTCCTGGCCGCCGATGAACTGGCGGGCTTCCAGCACCTGCGGAGCGTTTTCCAGCGCTGCCTGCGCATCGCCCCGGCGCATGTGGTGCGGCGGGCGCACGAAGCGTTCCTCGGCCTTGGCCCGCAGCGGGTCGATCAGCGGATCCTCCTTCGCGTATTCGACTTTCGCCAGACGCACTGCCCGACGCGCCTGGATCAGGCTTTGCGCGGCAACCGCGAACAGCGCCTGGCCGTGGTACTTCACCCGCTCGCCCGCCAACAGCGGGTCGCCGGGGAACACCGGGCCGATGTCGGTGTGGCCGGGTACGTCGTCCAGGGTCAGTACGGCCGCCACGCCGGGCGCGTTGCGCACGGCGTCGAGGTCAAGCGAGAGCACGGCACCGCAGGCGATTTCAGTCAGGCCGACGGCGGCGTGCAGCAGGTCGCGCGGCTCCTTCAGGTCGTCCACATAGCGCGCGGCGCCGCTCACGTGCAGCGTGGCGCTGTCGTGCTCGCGGGGTTCGCCCGCGCTGTGGATGGCGACCGTGACGCCGTTGCTGGCCAGCGGTGGCAGGCTACGCATGGCGCACCTCCGCAGGGCTTTGGGTCCATTCCAGTAGTGCGCGCTGTAACAGGTTCTGTGCCACCTTCAGCCGATAGGCGGCGCTGGCGCGCAGGTCGTCGATGGGCTGGAAATCCTGCGGGATCGCCGCTTGTGCGACGGCCATGGCGGCGGGGTCGAAGGGCCTGCCGCGCAGGGCTGCTTCGGTCTTTGCGCCGCGCAAGGGGGTAGCCGCCATGCCGCCGCAGGCAAGGCGCACGTCAGTGACGATGCCGGCATCGTCGAAGTCCAGGCGCAGGGCCAGGCAGACGGCGGAAATATCGTCGTCGCGGCGTTTGGAAATCTTGTCGACGCGGAACCGCTGGTTGCCGCGCAGGTGCGGAATCAGCAGCGCTTCGATGTACTCGCCGGGTTGCAGGAGTGTCTGCCGGTAGCCGGTGAAGAAGCCGTCGATGGCGACCTCGCGCACAGCTCCCTCCTTGCGCAGGCGCAGCCGGGCATCCAGTGCCAGCAGCACCGGTGGCATGTCGCCGATGGGCGAGGCGTTGGCGACATTGCCGCCCAGCGTGCCGCGCTGGCGAATCTGCAGCGAGCCCAGGCGTTCCAGCAGGGCGGCGACGCCGGGGAATTCCTCCAGGGCTTCGAGGCAGTCGGCGTAGGTCCGCGCCGCACCAATCAGCAGGTGCTCAGGGTGGACTTCAAGGCGCTGCAGTTCGCTCACCCGGTCGAGGTGGATCAGCGCCGGGAAGGTCTTCAGGTTCTGCGTGGCTTCCAGCGCCAGGTCGGTGCCGCCGGCGATCAGTCGTGCCTGCGGATGGCGTTGCAGCAGTTCGTCGAGTTCATCCAGCGAGGTTGGCAGCCAGGCCTGCGCTTCACCTTCGCGCAGGCTTGCGCCTGTGGATATCTCCCGAAGACGGGCGACGGTGAAGGCGGTGTTCTGGGCGAAGCGGTCGTGGCAGGGCTGCCCGGCGATCTGCGCAGCGGCGTCGAGAATCGGCCGGTAGCCGGTGCAGCGGCAGAGGTTGCCGGAGAGCGCGGTCAGTGCCGTCTCGCGGTCGTGCGGTGGCGGTGCGTGGCGCCAGGCGAACAGCGACATGACGATGCCCGGCGTGCAGAAGCCGCACTGTGAGCCGTGGCAGTCCACCATCGCCTGTTGCACCGGGTGCAGCGCGCCGGGTTCGCCAAGGTGCTCCACGGTCAGCACCTGGCGCCCGTGAACCGCACCCAGCAGCGTGATGCAGGCGTTCACCGCGCGATAGCGCAGCGCTTCGCCTTCAGGCTCGGCGAGCACCACGGTGCAGGCGCCGCAGTCACCCGAGGCGCAGCCCTCCTTGGTGCCGGTGCGCGCGCGGTGGATGCGCAGGTAGTCGAGCAGGCTGGTCTCGGGCGCGAAGCCGTCGGCCTGGACCGTTTCGTCGCCGAGCAGGAACTGGATCATCGGGAGTCCTCGTCGTCATGCGTGCGGCCGCGCCGCGCCGCGAAGGCTGTCCGTAAGCTCGAGAGCCGCGTGCGAAGGGCTCTCAGGCACAAGCATAGGCTCGCGGGCAGGCTTGACCAGTGGGGCAGGAAAACCGCTTCGCTCGAAAAGCTTCGAAGCACCGTACGTCGCGACTGGCGTTGTCCTCGCGGCGCTTTCGGGCGAAGGTGAGTTGACCATTGCAGAGGGAAAACGCTGATAACGGCCGGGCCAGACGCTTTGCGTCACGACTCCGGGCGTAGGACGCTACTATTCGCCTGATAGGAAACTTCTTCCTTTTATAGTTCTCTCCATAGAGAGACTCAATTTTCGTGATGCCCTAAATCAATGGGCATTCATTGTCATCAGGCGATAATCTTGCCCCTGTCGAATTTCAACCGATCGACCACTCGATTAAACGACAACTCTCTACGAGGAATTGCCTAATGAATCTGATCAACACCGCCGTTCAACCGTTCAAGGTCAACGCTTTCCACAATGGCAAGTTCATCGAAGTCACCGAGCAGTCCCTGAAGGGCAAGTGGTCCGTTCTGATCTTCATGCCGGCAGCTTTCACCTTCAACTGCCCGACCGAGATCGAAGACGCTGCCAACAACTACGCCGCCTTCCGTGAAGCAGGTACTGAGGTCTACATCGTGACCACCGATACCCACTTCTCCCACAAGGTGTGGCACGAGACTTCCCCGGCCGTTGGCAAAGCCCAGTTCCCGCTGATCGGCGACCCGACCCACCAGCTGACCAACGCCTTCGGCGTACACATCCCGGAAGAAGGCCTGGCGCTGCGCGGCACCTTCGTGATCAACCCGGAAGGCATCATCAAGACCGTCGAAATCCACTCCAACGAGATCGCTCGTGACGTCGGCGAAACCCTGCGCAAGCTGAAAGCTGCCCAGTACACCGCCGCTCACCCGGGTGAAGTCTGCCCGGCCAAGTGGAAAGAAGGCGAGAAAACCCTGGCTCCGTCCCTGGACCTGGTCGGCAAGATCTAAGAACGATCGGGAAGCGGTTGCGCGGCGGCTCCCGCCACGCAACCACCGGGCGTCCGCCCACGAAAGCTTCCCGAGCCGTTTGGCAACACCCCGAGGATGCCTACCGGCATCCTCCCTACCCAAGCCAAAAGCGTGCGTAGGGTGGGCTGAAAAGCCCGCCGGGGAACCCCTTTGCTCAGATTCCGAGGATTTGAATCATGTTGGACGCCACGCTTAAAACCCAGTTGAAGGCCTACCTGGAAAAGGTCCAGCAGCCGTTCGAGATCGTCGCGTCCCTCGATGACAGCGACAAGTCCCGCGAAATGAGCGAGCTGCTGCACGAAATCGTCGGCCTGACCGACAAGATCACCCTGCGTGAAGATGGTCGCGACGAACGCGTGCCGTCCTTCTCGCTGAACCGCCCGGGGGCGAACATCGGCCTGGCTTTCGCCGGCATCCCCATGGGTCACGAATTCACCTCCCTGGTGCTGGCGCTGCTGCAGGTCGGCGGCCACCCGTCCAAGCTCGAAGCCGAAGTGATCGAGCAGATCAAGGGCATCCAGGGTTCGTTCGTGTTCGAAACCTACTTCTCGCTGTCCTGCCAGAACTGCCCGGACGTGGTCCAGGCGCTGAACCTGATGGCCGTGCTCAACCCGAACATCCGCCACGTCGCCATCGACGGCGCGTTGTTCCAGGAAGAAGTCGAGCGCCGCCAGGTGATGGCTGTCCCGAGCATCTACCTCAACGGTGAAGTGTTCGGCCAGGGCCGCATGGGCGTGGAAGAAATCCTCGCCAAGATCGACACCGGCGCCGCTGCCCGCGAAGCCGAGAAGCTGTCGGCGAAGGAAGCGTTCGACGTACTGGTCGTCGGCGGTGGCCCGGCTGGCGCTGCGGCGGCCATCTACGCCGCTCGTAAAGGCATCCGTACCGGCGTCGCGGCTGAGCGCTTCGGCGGCCAGGTGCTGGACACCATGGCGATCGAGAACTTCATCTCGGTGACCGAGACCGAAGGCCCGAAACTGGCTCGTCAGCTGGAAGAACACGTCAAGCACTACGACGTCGACATCATGAACCTGCAGCGCGCCAGCGCGCTGATTCCGGCGAAGACCGCCGGCGGCCTGCACGAAGTGCAGTTCGAGGGCGGCGGCAGCCTGAAGGCCAAGTCGCTGATCCTGGCCACCGGCGCCCGCTGGCGCGAAATGGGCGTGCCGGGCGAGAAGGAGTACAAGGCCAAGGGCGTGTGCTTCTGCCCGCACTGCGACGGTCCGCTGTTCAAGGGCAAGCGCGTGGCGGTGATCGGCGGCGGCAACTCCGGCGTTGAAGCGGCCATCGACCTGGCCGGCATCGTGTCCCACGTGACCCTGCTGGAGTTCGACAGCAAGCTGCGCGCCGATGCCGTGCTGCAACGCAAGCTGTTCAGCCTGCCGAACGTTGACGTGATCACCAGCGCGCTGACCAGCGAAGTGAAAGGCGATGGCCAGAAGGTCACCGGCCTGGTCTACAAGGACCGCAATTCGGAAGAGTTCAAGTCCGTCGAACTGGAAGGCATCTTCGTGCAGATCGGCCTGCTGCCCAACAGCGAATGGCTCAAGGGCACCATCGAGCTGACCCCGCGTGGCGAGATCATCGTCGACGCTCGCGGTGAAACCTCGCTGCCGGGCATCTTCGCCGCCGGTGACGTGACCACCGTACCGTACAAGCAGATCGTGATCGCGGTCGGCGAAGGCGCCAAGGCGTCGCTCTCCGCCTTCGACCACCTGATCCGCTCCTCCGCGCCAGCCTGATGACCTCGCGCTAGAGAAAGAAACGCCCGATTCACGTGAGTGAACCGGGCGTTTTCTTTTGGATGATATTTACCTGCTGGTCCTGACGCGCGGGGTTAGCACCCTCTCCCTAACCCTCGCCCTGAAGGGAAAGGGGACTGTCCGGCAGACGCGGAGATCTCTGCGCCCTCCGGCTGACTTCGAAAAGTATCGATGCAGAGGACGGCTCCCTCTCCCTTCAGGGAGAGGGCGGGGGAGAGGGCCAGCCTCGCTCCGAATCTTCAGAGAATCGGCGATACCAGCCGCGCCACGCGCATCCCCAGCTGCTGCAGGCGATGCACGCGCTTGCGGTCGTCCAGGGTCATCTCCACCGACTGCGCAAAGTCCTCTTCCAGCATGCTCTCCACGTCGCGGGCGAAGCCTTCGTCGACGGTGATCACCATGATCTCGAAGTTCAGGCGGAAGGAGCGGTTGTCCAGGTTGGCGCTGCCTACGGCGGCACTGTCGTGATCGATCAGCACCACTTTCTGGTGCAGGAACCCCGGCTGGTAGCGAAACACCCGCACGCCGGCGCGCACGGCGTCCAGCGCGTACAGGCTGGAGGCGGCGTAGACCGTCTTGTGGTCCGGCCGGGAGGGCAACAGGATGCGCACGTCCACGCCACGCAGCACCGCCAGACGCAGGGCGGCGGCGACGGCTTCGTCCGGGACGAAGTACGGCGTGGTGATCCACGCCCGCTCCACCGCCGCATTGATCGATTCGACGAAGAACAGCGAGCAGGTTTCCTGGGTGTCCGCCGGGCCGCTGGGCACCACCTGGCAGAGCATCCCGGCGTCGTCGTAGCCGTCGGGCAGGATCAGCGTCGGCAGAGTATGGGTGGCCCAGAACCAGTCCTCGGCGAAGCACTCCTGCAGACACGCCACCGCCGGCCCGTGCAGTTCGATGTGGGTGTCGCGCCAGGGCGCCAGTGGGGGTTTCTCACCCAGGTATTCGACGCCGACGTTGTGCCCGCCGACGAAGCCGCGCACGCCGTCGACCACCACGATCTTGCGGTGGTTGCGAAAGTTCACCTGGAAGCGGTTGATCATCCCGCTGCCGGTGCTGAACGCGTGCACCTGCACGCCGCCCTGGCGCAGGCGCTCGATGTAGCGACGCGACAGGGCATGGCTGCCTATGCCGTCATACAGCAGGAACACGTCCACACCGTTGGCCGCGCGCTCCAGCAGCAGTTGCGCGAGGCGCTGGCCGAGGGCGTCGTCGCGGATGATGAAGAACTGCACCAGGATGACTTTCTGCGCGCTGGAAATGGCCTCGAACATTGCATCGAAGGAGGCCTTGCCGTTCACCAGCAGGCGCACCTTGTTGTTGGCCAGCGTCGGCATGCGCGCCAGCCCGACCATCGCCTTGAGCGACTTGTAGGCGTGGTACTGGCGGGCGGCGAGGGCCTCTTCCACCCAGGGGCGCCAGTCCAGTTCGGCGGCGGCCACGTGCATTTCCTCGTTGGCCTGCCGGCGTGCGCCGATGTAGGCGTCGAAGCGGCTGCGGCCGAAGACGAGGTAGGGCACCAGGGTCAGCAGCGGCATGAACACCAGCGACGTCGCCCAGGCGATGGCGCCCTGCGCAGTGCGCACGCTGAGCACGGCGTGGACCGCGGCGATGATCCCCAGCAGCTGGATGACGACCAGGAAGTGGGCGATGTAGGTGGTGTACTGCATGGGCGCGCGATCGGTTCCTTGTGGTCGGCGGTGTGTCTGAGCCTAGTTGACTCCCGGCGGCTGCGGCCAGCGGCTGACGGGGCCGCGCCAGTGTTCGTAGGTCTTGCCCAGGCGCAGCACAGCTATATCGGCGAAGCGCGGGCCGACGATCTGCAGGCCGATGGGCATGCCGGCGCTGGTGAAGCCGCAGTTGATTGAGAGTGCCGGTTGCTCGGACATGTTCCACGGCACGGTGAAGCCGATGTGCTCGAAGGGCAGCGCCGGGTCGTTGGTGGGTGACGCCCACTCGGCCGGGAAGGCTGAGACCTGGTTGGTCGGCGAGAGCAGGAAGTCTACTTCGTGGAATTGCTCGGCGGCCCGTCGACGCATGTCGAAAGTGCGGTTGTAGCCGCGCACCGCGTCGGCTCCGCTGACCGAGGCGCCGCCCTCGGCCCACTGGTAGATGTAGGGCAGCACCTTGGCCTGGCGTTCGCGCGGCAGGTTTTCCAGCTCGGCCCACAGGCGTGCGCGCCAGAACTTGTCGAGCCCATCGAGCAGTTCGCGGTCGAGGATCGGCTGCACTTCGACGATCTCCGCGCCAGCGTTGGCGAAGCGCTGCGCGACCGCCTCGACGGCGGCGCGGACTTCCGCGTCCGGCTGCAGGCCGCAGCCGGGGGCGAGCTGCAGGCCGATACGCAGGCCCTGCACGTCCAGCGGCTCGATGTGCCAGTCCAGGTCCGCCGGCGGCAGCGACGTGGCGTCACGCCAGTCCGGGCGGGTGAGGTGCTTCATCATCAGCGCCGCATCGTCCAGCGTGCGGGTCATCGGCCCGGCGCAGCGCCCGGTGTAGTACGGGTCGATGGGAATGCGCCCGAAGCTCGGCTTGAAGCCGACCAGGCCACACCAGCCCGCCGGCAGGCGCACCGAACCGCCGATGTCGGTGCCGATGTGCAGCGGCCCGTAGCCGGCGGCGGCCGCCGAGGCGGCGCCGGCGCTGGAGCCGCCGGGGTTCATGCGCAGATCCCAGGGGTTGCGCGCCAGTTCGTGGAAGCTGGAAAGCCCGGAGGAGAGCATGCCGAAGTCCGGCACCGTGGTTTTGCCCAGCAGGATCGCACCGGCCTCGAACATCCGCGCGGCAGGCGGTGCGTCGCCGGTTGAAGGTTGCAGCAGGGTGGCGGCGCTGCCCTGGGGAATCGGGTCGCCACGGGTGGCGATCAGCTCCTTGATGGTCACCGGCACGCCATCCAGTTCGCCGCAGGGCGCGCAGCGGATCCAGCGCGCCTCGGAGCGCCGCGCCTGCTCCATCGCCCGCTGCGGATCGAAGGCGAAGAGCGCGCAGAGTTGCGGCTCCCAGCGGTCGATGTGAGCGATCAGATGCTCCAGGTACTCGACGGGGGATAGCTGGTGCGAGCGGTACAGGGCCAGCAATTCGACGGCGGACAGGTCGTGCAACGGTGGCATGGCAGTCTCCGGCGTGGGGCTATGCCTCACCCTAGCCGAATCCGCGCCGCGATGGGATAGGCGCGGTCGTCACACCGCGCGCCGTCTTTCGTCGGATCAGGCGCGCTGGCGCGATTGCTGGTCGATCAGGTACTGCAGGCGATACAGATGACGGTAGCCCGATTCCCAGGCGCCGTGGCCGGATTTCACGTTGATGTGCCCGGCGGAGGGCAGGATCACCGTCTCGGCGCCCCAGGCGCGGCCAAGGATCAGCGCGCGCTGCGGGCTGCAGGCGGCATCGTTGTCCGAACCCACCAGCACGGCGGGGAAGGGCAGGTTCTGCGCGGCGATGGGGGCGAAATTGCGCAGAGCCTCGTGGCAGGTTTCCCGTTCCACGTCAGCTGGGGCGACCAGCAGGGCACCAGCGACCTGGGCGAGGGCGCGGCGGTCAGCGCGGGCCGCCCAGGAGGCGACGGTGACGCAGCCCAGGCTGTGGGCAATGAGCACCACGCGGCCCGGTTCGCGGCGGATTTCGCGGTCCAGTTCGGCGACCCAGTCGTTGTGCTGCGGGGTGATCCAGTCCTGCTGCTGCACCCGCGCGGCGTTCGGCAGGGCGCGCTGCCAGTGGCTCTGCCAGTGGGCGTCATCGGAACCGTGCCAGCCCGGCACGATCAGGTAGCGGATGCGTTCATTGCGCATGGGGCGGCCCTCTCGAATCGTCATGAGAAGGCATTCTAGGGAGGGTTTTAATATTCGTTAAGGAATAAGAAATTCTTTGCTTATGCAGTATTTCTATCTGACGAATGGCGATAAGGCCTCAGTCCTGCTCCCGGTGCAGCGGGCAGCAGCGCGCCAGGATGCCTTCCAGGTTGAGGTCGGGCATGGCGTAGTCGCGCAGCGCCCTGGCGGTCTGCTCGACGTAGTCGCGGGTGGTGCCGAAGTGGCCCTGGGCGCTGTCGAGCACGTGCTGGACGATGTTGTCGGGCAAAGAGCCGGCGTAGCTGGGCAGGTGGCGTTCGAGGACGAAGCCCAGGGCGCGTACGCGGCTGCCGTCGTCGAGGCGGCAGTTCAGCCATTCCGGGCGGTAGGAAGCGTAGGGCATCTCCCGTTCCCAGAGCGCGTAGAGGTTGGCGTCGAGGTTGTCGTCGGGCAGGCGGAAGGCGAAGCCGGCGCAGGAGCCGCCACGGTCCAGGCCGAGCACCAGGCCCGGCGCTTCCGGGGTGCCGCGGTGGGTGAGGGACCATAGGTAGAGCCCGCGATGGTAGCCATGCACCCGCGCGCGGCGTGCCTCGGCCACCGGGAATTCCGGGCGCCAGATCAGCGAGCCGTAGGCGAACAGCCACACCGGGCCGGCGCCGTGTTCGCTCATGGTGATGTCGAGCGAGGCGCGCAGCTGTGCGGGTGTGAAGCGTTCCGGCACCCCCAGTGTCGGCGGATAGAACGGGCCTTCCGAAGCGGGAGACGATGTCATGCGGTACCCCTCAGGTCTCCAGACTGTCATCAACTTAGTGGAACAGCGGCGGCCACGGAAGGGCCTGAAAGGCATAGGTTTATTGCCAGGGCGGGGATGACGACGAACGGCGGGTGGTTTGGCAGGCGCAGCAAGCCACTGGCGCTCTGGTAGGGCGCATAACGCGCCAGCGTTATCCGCCCTAGGGTTTCGCCGGTTCAGGTCGGACCTGCTTTTCATGGCAGCAAGCTTGCCCGCGAACCTGCCATCCGCTGGACGCGGAGAATAAAAAAAGGCCGCTCACCCCTGCCTGAGTATTGGGAGAGCGGCCTTGAAGCTCGGTACGTTGTGGAGGTCCCTTTCTACACCCGCTCTGTTTCAGGTGTCTTACAGGTGCCTCAGCGCGCGGTGATCACCGCCAGTTTGGTAATCCCCGCCTTCTCGATGGAGGCCATGGCCTTGGCTACCTGGCCGTAGTTCACCGTCTCGTCGGCCTGCAGCTGCACCCGGACTTCGGCGTCCTTGGCCTTGGCCGCGGCCAGGTTGCTCTGCAGCAACTCCGGCTGGATCTCGTCCTTGTTGATGAACCACTTGCCGGCGCCGTCGATGCTCACCACCAGCGGGTCCTTCTGCTCCGGCGGGGCGACCGCCTCGGTCTTGGGCAGGTTGATCGGGATGGCGTTGGTCAGCAGCGGCGCGGTGACGATGAACACCACCAGCAGCACCAGCATCACGTCCACCAGCGGGGTCACGTTGATCTCGGAGAGAACTTCGTCGCTGTCCTGGGTCGAGAAGGCCATGTCAGCTCGCCTCCTTCACGCTGGCACCGGCAGCCGGTTTGCGCGCGGCGGTGGGCAGGGTGACGACACGGAAGGCGCTCTTCTGCGCGAGGCTGTAGAAGTCGTGGGCGAAGTCGTCGAGGTCGGCCGCAGTGAGCTTCAGGCGCCGCAGGAAGTAGTTGTAGACCAGCACCGCCGGCACGGCGACGGCGATCCCCACGCCGGTGGCGATCAGCGCGCTGCCGATGGGGCCGGCGACGGTTTCCAGGCTCGCCGAGCCGGCCGCGCTGATGCCCTTGAGCGCTTCCATGATGCCCCACACGGTGCCGAACAGGCCGATGAAGGGCGAGGTGGAACCGATCGAGGCGAGCACCGCCAGGCCCGATTCCAGGGAGCGGCGCTCACGCTGGATCTGCTGGCGCAGGGCGCGTTCGAGGCGGTCCTGGTGGTTGATCGACTGGGCGAGGTCAGGCTGGCCGTTGTCCTGGACCTGGATGGCGGCGAACCCGGCCTGGGCCACGCGAGCACCGGCACCGGGCTTGCCGGCGGCCTGGTCACCGGCCGATTCGAGGCTGGTGGCGCTCCAGAACTGCTTCTGGAAGCGTTTGTCCTGGGACTTCTGACGGGTGAACTGGACGCCTTTCACCAGGGCCAGTGCCCAGGTGACGACGGAGAAGCCGACCAGCAGCCAGATGACTGCGCCTTCGACGGATTCCAGGGGGTTCAGGGGCAGACTCATGGGTGTTCTCCTTCCGCGATTCTCGTGCGGCTGATCTGGGCAAGTTGAATCAATGCAATTTGAAATCGATGGGTACGCTGACCCAGCCTTCCTGGGCCACGTCGCCGCGCTTGGCGGGGACGAAGCTCCAGCGTTTCACGGCGCGCACCGCGGCATCGTCCAGGGCGTCGCGGCCGCTACTCTTCTGCACCTGGATCTCGCTCGGGCTACCGCTGGCGAGGACGTGGACGCGCAGCAGCACGGTGCCTTCCCAGCCACGGCGCTGGGCCAGGGGTGGGTATTCCGGCGCCGGGTTCTTCAGGTAGCCGGCGCTGGCTGAGGGCGGCGTCAGCGGGGCTGGAGCCGGCGGAGCGGGCGGAGCCGGTTGCGGCGGCGGGGTTTCGGCCTTTGGCGGCGTGGGTTGCTCGACCGGCTTGGGCACAGGCTTGGGCTTGGCCACGGGCTTCGGCTTGGGTTTGGGAATCGGCTTGGGCGGCGGTGGTTTCACCGCGTTCTCGTCCACCACCGGGGGCGGCGGCTCCTGCACCACCGGCTCGGGAATCGGCTCGGGCGGCGGCGGCTCGACCACCGGCGGCGTCGGTGCAGTGAATTCGATGGTCATCGGCGGCACCTGCGGCGGCACCTCCGGCAGCTGCGGGGTGGGCTGCTGGCTCAGCCAGTAGACCACCGCGCCATGCAGTGTCAGGGCAAACAGACCGAGCAGCACGGCTTCGCGGCGGCTCAGCGCACGGGCTTTCGCCGGCACGTGGCGGCCCAGCTCCAGCGCGTGGCGCAGCGGGCGGCCGAGATCGACCAGGTCGCCGCCGGGCACGTGGCGCAGGAACGCATCCGGCGCGAGGGCATGCTGGGGTTGAGCCATGAACGATCTCCTTGCTGGTCTGCGCGGCTCTAAGTCGCGCCTGGAACGGACCTGCATGATTGGCGGAGCGTCTTAGCTCTTGAAGTGATTGTTTCTCTTGTTTAAATAACTTTCGGTGCTATAGGTTTTCGGCGGATCGCTGCAGGCCGCACCATTCGTGGGTTTCAGCGGATCGGCAAAAATCCGATGCCTTTGCGGCATGGAAAATATGCAGGAAAGGTTGGTGTTTTTTTGAGCAAAGGCCCTGGCGCGCGGCTTTGCGAGGCGCTGAAACGAAAAAGCCCGGTCATTCGACCGGGCTTTTCATACGTGTCAGCTACGCGGCGATCAGAACGCCGGCACCACGGCACCCTTGTACTTCTCGAGGATGAACTGCTTCACCTCGGGGCTGTGCAGGGCGGCGGCCAGCTTCTGCATGGCGGCGCTGTCCTTGTTGTCCGGGCGGGCAACCAGGATGTTCACGTAGGGCGAGTCGGCGCCTTCGATGGCCAGCGCGTCCTTGGTGGGGTTCAGCTTGGCTTCCAGGGCGTAGTTGGTGTTGATCAGGGCGAGGTCGACCTGGGTCAGCACGCGCGGCAGGGTGGCCGCTTCCAGCTCACGCACCTTGATGTTCTTCGGGTTCTCGACGATGTCTTTCGGGGTGGCGGTGATGGACTTGTTGTCCTTGAGCTTGATCACGCCGGCCTTGTCCAGCAGCAGCAGCGCGCGGCCGCCGTTGGTGGCGTCGTTGGGGATCACCACGGTGGCGCCGGAGGGCAGCTCTTCGAGCTTCTTGAACTTGGTGGAGTAGGCGCCCAGCGGCTCGATATGCACGCCGGTGACGGCGATCAGGCTGGTGCCCTTGGTCTTGTTGAACTCATCCAGGTACGGCTGGTGCTGGAAGAAGTTGGCGTCCAGGCGCTTCTCGGCGACCTGGGTGTTGGGCTGCACGTAGTCGGTGAATTCCTTCACCTTCAGCTCAACCCCTTCCTTGGCCAGGATGGGTTTGACGAAGTTGAGGATCTCAGCGTGCGGCACCGGGGTGGCGGCGACGGTCAGGCTGTCGGCGGCCTGGGCCAGCGGGGCGCCGATGACGGCGGCGGCAGCGAACGCGGCGAACAGTTTCTTCATGGTTGGCTCCTTGGTCGGCCCGCATCCGGCGGGCCTTGTGGTTATTTGCGCGAGTAATGGACCACCAGCTTGTCGCCGACGGTCTGCAGGATCTGGACGAGGACCACCAGCATCACCACGGTGAGCAGCATCACGTCGTCCTGGAAGCGTTGGTAGCCGTAGCGGATCGCCAGGTCGCCGAGGCCGCCGGCGCCGACCACGCCGGCCATCGCGGTGTAGGACACCAGGGTGATGGCAGTGACGGTTATGGCGGCAATGATGCCCGGGCGGGCCTCGGGCAGCAGGGCGTTCCAGATGATCTGGCGGGTGCTGGCGCCCATGGCCTGGGTGGCTTCGATGATGCCCTTGTCCACCTCGCGCAGCGCGGTTTCCACCAGGCGCGCGAAGAACGGCGTGGCACCCACCACCAGCGGCGGGATGGCCCCGGCGACGCCCAGCGAGGTGCCGACCAGGATCACCGTGAGCGGAATCAGCACGATCAGCAGGATGATGAACGGCAGCGAGCGCAGCACGTTGACGATGAACGCCAGTACGCCGTAGATGCCGCGGTTGGCGAACATCTGCTTGGGCCCGGTGAGGAACAGCAGCACGCCCAGCGGCAGGCCGAGGATGACGGTGAACAGCAGCGAGCCGCCGAGCATCCAGAAGGTGTCGAGGCTGGCCTGGAGGATCTCGGACCAATCAATATTTACGAAGAAATCGCTCATGCGCGCAGCACCTCCACATGGACTTCGGCGGCGTTGAGCTGCGCCAGAGCGGCTTCGATGTCACCGCCCACCAGGGACAGGGTGAGCTGGCCGTAGGGCTGGTCCTTGATGCGGTCGATGCGCCCGGCAAGGATGCTGTAGTCGACGCCGGTCTGGCGCGCGACGGTGCCCAGCAGCGGCGCGTAGGTCGCCTCGCCGCGGAAGGTCAGGCGCAGGATGCGCCCCGGTACGTGGGCGAAGTCGTCGTGCTGCTCGTCCTCATCGACGCGCTCGGCCTCGAAGACGAAGCGGCGGGTGGTTTCGTGCTGCGGATGGAGGAACACGTCGGCGACCTCGCCCTGTTCGACGATGCGCCCGGCATCCATCACCGCGACCTGGTCGCAGACGCGGCGGATCACGTCCATCTCGTGGGTGATCAGGACGATGGTCAGCTTCAGCTCGCGGTTGATTTCCGCCAGCAGTTGCAAGACCTGGCCGGTAGTCTGCGGGTCGAGGGCGCTGGTGGCCTCGTCGCAGAGCAGGATGGTCGGCCGGCAGGCCAGCGCGCGGGCGATGCCGACGCGCTGCTTCTGGCCGCCGGACAGCTGCGCCGGGTACTTTCGGGCGTGGTCCTTGAGGCCGACGCGATCGAGCAGTTCGTCTACCCGCGCGGTGATCTCGGCGGCGCTGAAGGTGCCGGCGAGCTTCATCGGCATGGCGATGTTGTCGGCGACGGTCTTGGAGGCCAGCAGGTTGAAGTGCTGGAAGATCATCCCGACGCGCTGGCGGAAGCGGCGCAGGCCGTCGGCGTCCAGGGCGGTGATGTCTTCGCCGTCGATGACGATGCGTCCGCCGCTGGGCTCTTCCAGGCGGTTGATCAGGCGCAGCAGGGTGCTTTTACCGGCGCCGGAATGGCCGATCAGGCCGAACACCTGGCCGCCCTCGATGGACAGGCGGGTCGGCTGCAGGGCCGGGATATCGCGTCCGGCGACGCGATAGGTCTTGTGGACGTCGTGGAATTCGATCACTTAGCGAACCTTGTGGGTACGGGGAGGCGCCGCTCGCTACCGGGGCCGTCGGATGAACAGGCGTAGGCAACGAGCGTAGGCGGTCAGCCAAAACCGCGCATTTTAACCTGCTTTTTTATGGCTGATTAATCTTTGTTCAGCTAAGCACGGAACAAAAGGGAATAACGGGCGCCGCGAACGGGCGCCCGTGGGGTTCAGGGTGTGCAGTTCGGCTGGGCGGCCGGGGCGACCGGAGCGGCGGGCTTCTGCAGGCCGCTGACGTCGGCGGCGACGCCGGGGGCGCGGGGCATCAGTGAGCGGGCGCGGGTCAGGGCGGTGGTGGCGCCATTGACGTCGCCCTTGGCCAGCGCTTCGCGGCTGCGCTCAAGGTACGCGTCGGCCAGGCGCTTGCGGCGCTCGGCGAGCTGGGTGGCGTCTTCCTGTTCGGAACCCAGCGCGAGCTGCGCGGATTCCAGACGGCCGGCGGCCAGTTCGGTCTCGAAGCCACTGCTGCTGGGCGGATTGCTCGCGGTGCTCTGGCAGGCCGCGAGGGCCAGCGCCATGGCCATCAGCGCGAACAGGCGGATGACGAACGACTTCATGCGTCAGGGTCTCTTTTGATCAAAAAATCGCCAAATTCTACACCGTCCGGCGCGGCAGGACAAAACTCAGCAGGAACAGGGCCGCCGCGCTGACCACGATGGAGGGGCCGGCGGGGGTGTCCTTGAACCAGGACAGCGAAAGCCCGGCACACACCGCCACCAGGCCGATCAGACTCGCGCCGAAGGCCATCTGTTCCGGGCTGCGCGCATGCCGCTGGGCGGCGGCGGCTGGGATGATCAGCAGCGAGGTGATCAGCAGCACGCCGACGATCTTCATGGCCACGGCGATGACGATGGCGATCAGCAGCATCAGCGCCAGGCGGATGGCGGTGACTGGCAGGCCTTCGACCCGCGCCAGTTCCTCGTGCACGGTGATCGCCAGCAGCGGGCGCCACAGCCAGCAGATCAGCCCCAGCACCAGGGCGCTGCCGGCAACTATCCACAGGAGGTCGGTCTGGCTGACGGCGAGCAGGTCGCCGAACAGGTAGGCCATCAGGTCGACGCGCACTTCCTTCATGAAGCTCAGGGTCACCAGGCCCAGTGACAGCGTGCTGTGGGCGAGGATGCCGAGCAGGGTGTCGGCGGCCAGCGGCTGGCGCTGCTGCAGGGTGACCAGCAGGACGGCGAGCAATACGCAGCCGACGGTCACCGCCAGCGTCGGGCTGACGTCCAGCAGGAAGCCCAAGGCCACACCGAGCAGGGCGGCGTGGGACAGGGTGTCGCCGAAATAGGCCATGCGTCGCCAGACGACGAATGAACCCAGGGGCCCGGCGACCACCGCCAGGGCGAGCCCGGCGAGGAGGGCGTTGAGCAGGAAATCAGCCATGGTTGCAGTCGGGGCCGTGCTGGTGGACCGGAGTGAAGCGGGTGCCGGCCGGGAAGGCGGGTTTCACCACCTCGCCGTGCAGGTCGTGGGAGTGGTCGTGGTGGTGGTGGTAGACCGCCAGGCTGCGGGCGTCCTGGCCGAACAGCTCGACGAAGGCCGGGTCGCCGCTGACCTGTTCCGGGTGCCCGGAGCAGCAGACGTGGCGGTTCAGGCAGACCACCTTGTCGGTGGCGCTCATCACCAGGTGCAGGTCGTGGGAGACCATCAGCACGCCGCAGCCGAGGCGGTCGCGCAGGCGGCCGATCAGGCGGTATAGCTCGGCTTGCCCTGCGACGTCGACGCCCTGCACGGGCTCGTCGAGCACCAGCAGTTCCGGCTTGCGCAGCAGGGCGCGGGCCAGCAGCACGCGCTGCAGCTCGCCGCCGGAGACGCTCTGCAGCGGCTTGTCGATGACGTGGGCGGCGCCGACTTCCTTCAGCGCGTCGAGGGCGTGGGAGCGCTGCACGCCGGGGACCAGGCGCAGGAAGCGGAAAACCGTCAGCGGCAGGGTCGGATCGACGTGGAGCTTCTGCGGCATGTAGCCGATGGACAGCTTCGGCTGGCGCCAGACGCTGCCGGTATCGGGCTTGAGCAGGCCGAGCACGCTGCGTACCAAGGTCGTCTTGCCGGCGCCGTTGGGGCCGATCAGGGTGACGATCTCGCCGGGGGCGATGGTCAGGTCGACGTTCTGCAGCACCGCCTGGCCGGCGTAACTGACGCCGACGCCTTGCAGGCGGATCAGGGCGTCGCTCATCACGCCTCCCGCTGGCCGGGGGCGCAGGCGCCGCAGAGGCCGACGATCTCGACGGTCTGGCTTTCCACGGCGAAGCCGACGCCCTTGGCGCCGGCGACGATGGCCTCGCTGATGGCCGGCTGTTCCAGCTCGATGGCGGTGTGGCAGGCGCGGCAGATCAGGAACTGGCCTTCATGGGCATGTTCGGGGTGGGCGCAGCCGATGAAGGCGTTGAGCGAGGCGATGCGGTGTACCAGGCCGTTTTCCAGGAGGAAATCCAGGGCGCGGTAGACCGTCGGCGGCGCCGCCTTACGGCCGTCCTCTTCGCTCAGCACGGCGAGGATGTCGTAGGCGCCCAGCGGCTTGTGGCTCGCCCAGACCAGCTCCAGCACGCGCCGGCGCAGCTCGGTCAGGCGTACGCCCTGACGCGCGCACAGCGCATCGGCGTCGGCCAGGGCGCTGGCCACGCAATTGGCGTGGTCGTGCGGACGGCAGGCGAGGGGAGTCTTGGGGGCAATCTTGTACATGCGCGGCGACGCTCGGGTTCAGAGACGTTATTATATTACTCTTTCATGTCTCCCCTGTGTGAGTACCGCCGTGTCCTTCCGTCCCGTCGCCCTGCTGACCGCCGCCTGTGCGCTGCTGCTCAGCCTCCCCGTACGTGCCGAGGTCAGCGTGCTGACCAGCATCAAGCCGCTGCAACTGATCGCCGCCGCCATCCAGGACGGCGAGGGCACGCCGGACGTACTACTGCCGCCGGGCGCCTCGCCGCACAGCTACTCGCTGCGCCCGTCGGACATCCGCCGCGTGCGCGACGCACAGCTGTTCTACTGGGTTGGCCCGGACCTGGAGAACTTCCTGCCCAAGGTGCTGGAAAGCCGCAAGGGCCCGAACGTGGCCGTGCAGGACCAGGCCGGCATGCACCTGCGCAAGTTCGCCGACTTCAGCGGGTCCAACCACCCGGACCATGACGATGCTCACGATGATCTGGGCCACGATCATGATCACCGCCCCGGCATGATCGACGCGCACCTCTGGCTGCTACCGGCCAACGCCCAGGTGATCGCCGCGCGCATGGCCGAGGACCTGGCCATCGCCGACCCGGCCAACGCCAGCCGCTACCAGGCCAACCTGAAGGCCTTCGACGAGCGCATGGAAACCCTCGACGCCCGCCTGAAACAGCGCATCGACCCGCTCAAGGGCAAGCCGTTCTTCGTCTTCCACGAGGCCTTCGACTACTTCGAAGAGGCCTATGGTCTGCGCCATGCCGGCGTCTTCGCGGTGTCCGCAGACGTGCAGCCGGGCGCCCGCCATGTCGCCATGATGCGTGCGCAACTGCAGAAGGCCGGCCCTTCCTGCATCTTCAGCGAGCCGCCGATCCGCCCGCGCCTGGCCGACACCCTGAGCCAGGGCCTGCCGGTGCGCCTGGCCGAGCTGGATGACCTGGGCGTGGGCGTCAAGGTGGATGCCCAGGGCTACGAAAACCTGCTGGGCAACCTGGCGGACGAGTTTGCGGGGTGTCTGGAGAAGCTCTGAGTCGGCGCTCTGCCCAAGCTTCCTCGCTCGTAGGGCGAATAACGCCTCGGGCGTTATCCGCCGTTGGGCCTCGGAGGGCGGATAAAGCGTTCCGTTTTATGCGCCCTACGTTGCTGAGTAATCCGCGGTTCCGGATTTCCCCCTGTGGGAGTGGGCCGCTTTTCAGACACGCAGGTGGGCGCGCTCCAACAATTCAGGTGCGGCACAACGCCATCCCCGCGCCTGATCGCCGCACCCTCCCTGCCTGAAATTTCCCGCACTTTCCTCCCCTGATTCCCCGCCAATCGTCGGCTTTCCGCAGCTTTGACGGCGTTCGTCGTTCAATTGTCTATGGTGTCTAGTTGGGGTTGCCTGACACAAGATGTTGATGGTGATCAGGAATCTATGCCTACATATGGGGTCTACTCGCGCTCCATTTGCGCCTGCCACCCAACCGACAGGAGGTTATTTCCCGGATGGCCAAGACCGATGCGCGCCAACGCGGCGCCAAACCAGGAGTTCTCGCCCTGCAGCCTGCCTCGCAGGACATCTGGGACAGCAAGTACCGCCTCAAGCACAAGAGCGGTGACCCCATCGACGGCAGCGTTGACGAGACCTGGCAGCGCGTCGCCCGCGCCCTCGCCGACGTCGAGACCAACAAGGCGCTGCGCGAGCACTGGTACGAGCGTTTCCTCTGGGCCCTGCGCAACGGCGCCATCCCGGCCGGGCGGATCATTTCCAACGCCGGTGCCCAGGGGCACAAGCCGGCCACCTCGACCATCAACTGCACCGTGTCGGGGATCATCCGCGACTCCATGGACGACATCCTGGAGAAGGTCCACGAGGCCGGGCTGACGCTCAAGGCCGGCTGCGGTATCGGCTACGAATTCAGCACCCTGCGCCCGCGTGGCGCCTACGTCTCCGGCGCCGGCGCGCACACCAGCGGGCCGCTGTCGTTCATGGATATCTACGACAAGATGTGCTTCACCGTCAGCTCCGCCGGGGGGCGGCGCGGCGCGCAGATGGGCACCTTCGACGTCAGCCATCCGGACGTGCGCGAGTTCATCCGCGCCAAGCGTGAAGACGGCCGCCTGCGCCAGTTCAACCTCAGCCTGCTGATCACCGACGGCTTCATGAACGCCGTGGAGGACGACGAGGACTGGCCGCTGGTGTTTCCGATCCACCAGAAGGAACGCGACGAAGTTGATCTGAAGAACGCCGAGGAAGTGGTCTGGCGCGACTGGCCGCTGCACGACGAGTACCTGGTGGGGGACGATGGCCGCGTGGCCTGCAAGGTCTACGGGCGGGTCAAGGCGCGGCACCTGTGGGACATGATCATGGTGTCCACCTACGACTACGCCGAGCCCGGCTTCATCCTCATCGACCGGGTCAACGAGATGAACAACAACTGGTGGTGCGAGGCGATCCGCGCGACCAACCCCTGCGGCGAGCAGCCGCTGCCGCCCTACGGATCGTGCCTGCTGGGCTCGGTGAACCTGACTACCTTCGTGGTCGACGCCTTCAGCGATAATGCACGCTTCGACTGGGAGCGCTACCGCGAAGTGGTCCGGGTGTTCACCCGCATGCTCGACAACGTCGTGGAGATCAACGGCCTGCCGCTGGAACAGCAGCGCGCGGAAATCCTCGGCAAGCGTCGCCACGGCATGGGTTTCCTCGGCCTGGGCTCGGCGCTGACCCTGCTCAAGCTGCGCTATGGCAGTCCGGAAGCCTGCGTGTTCACCGAGGAAGTGGCGCGCGAGATGGCCCTGGTCGGCTGGGAAGTGGCCCTGGAACTGTCCCGCGAGAAAGGTCCGGCGCCGGCCCTGGTGAAGGAATACGACGTCACCGCCGAGATGCTGCGCAAGCGCCCGGAGATGAAAGCCGATGGCCTCAAGGTCGGCGACAAGGTGGCCGGCCGCGTGCTGCACGCCAAGTACTCGCGCTACATGCAGCGCGTTGCCGAGCATGCGCCGCAGCTGATCGAGGAGCTGGCCGAGCACGGTGCGCGCTTCACCCACCACAGCTCCATCGCGCCCACCGGCACCATCAGCCTGAGCCTGGCCAACAACGCCTCCAACGGCATCGAGCCGAGCTTCGCCCACCACTATTCGCGCAACCTGATCCGCGCCGGGCGCAAGACCAAGGAGAAGATATCGGTCTTCAGCTACGAACTGCTGGCCTACCGCGACCAGATCGACAACCACGCCGTGCCGGGGGCCGAGGAAGAGAAGCACCGCCTGCCGGACTACTTCATCACCGCCGACGACATCACGCCGCAGCAGCACGTGGATATCCAGGCCGCCGCGCAGAAGTGGATCGACTCGTCGATCTCCAAGACCGCCAATGTCCCCACCGACTACCCGTTCGAGGACTTCAAGGACATCTACCTCTACGCGTGGCGCCAGGGCCTGAAGGGCTGCACCACCTTCCGCTTCAACCCGGCGGCCTTCCAGGGCGTGCTGGTGAAGGAGTCGGACCTGGAGAAGACCCTGTACCGCTTCGAGCTGGAAGATGGCAGCGTGGTGGAGCTCAAGGGTAACGAGGAAGTGGAATACGACGGCGAGATACACACCGCCGCCAACCTCTTCGATGCCCTGAAAGAAGGCTATTACGGCAAGTACTGATACCCCTGGAGAATGCTATGAGCGTCAAGATCAACCAGAAGATCAAAGGCTTCCAGGTGGTGGACGTGGCCGAGGAAAAGGCCCGTGTGGAAGCCGCCGCGGCGGCCGCCGTGGTGAAGATGGATGAAACCCTGCAGCGGCCGGAGCTGCTGGTCGGTGCGACCTACAAGATCAAGTCGCCGCTGTTCGAGCATGCGCTGTACGTGACCATCAATGACGTGGTGCTCAACCCGGACACCCCGTACGAGCAGCGTCGGCCCTTCGAGATCTTCATCAACTCGAAGAACATGGACCACTTCCAGTGGATCGTCGCGCTCACCCGGATCATGTCCGCGGTATTCCGCAAAGGCGGTGACTGCACCTTCCTGGTGGAAGAAATGAAGGCGGTGTTCGACCCGCGCGGCGGCTACCTGAAGCGCGGCGGCATCTATATGCCGTCGATCGTCGCCGAGATCGGCGCGGTGGTAGAGCGCCACCTGGTCGCCATCGGCCTGATGGAAGGCCCGCAGCTGGACGAAGAGCAGCGCCTGTACCTCGCCGAGAAGCGCGCCGCCTACGAAGCCGCCCAGGGCACCAACAAGGCCGAACCCGGCGAAGGCTTCCCCGCCGGTGCCCAGCTGTGCGGCAAGTGCAACACCATGGCGGTGGTGCAGATGGATGGCTGCGCGACCTGCCTGAACTGTGGGTATTCCAAGTGCGGGTGAGCCAGAGCTAAGCAATCTCGAAAGACCGGCCATGGACGACCGGGGCTCCCTGTAGGAGCGGGCCATGCCCGCGATCGCGCGCATGGCGCGCTCCTACAAGGGGCTCATCAGTTTCCGGTAGGCGCAGTGCTCAAAGGAGTGGGCCGGGTCCGCGAACCGTCGCTGAACTACAGGGCAAACGGCAAACGAATCCCCACCGTCTGCCGCTGCGCCAGCCGACGTTCGAACTCGCTTGGGTCGTGGATCAGCACGTCCTGCCCGGCGAATGCCTCGGCGGCGATCAGCCGCGACAGCCAGAAGCGCACGCAAGCCACTCGCAGCATCTCCGGCCATAGCTCGGCTTCGAGCGCGGTGAACGGCCGCCTGGCCGCATAGGCCGCCAGCAGGGCGCGGGCGCGCGGGCCGTCGAGGGTGCCGTCGTCCGTCGAGCACCAGTCGTTCACGGTGATCGCCAGGTCGTAGAGCATCCAGCCGGAGCTGGCGTTGTAGAAGTCGATCACCCCCGCCAGGTGCGGGCCGTCGAACAGTACGTTGTCGCGGAACAGGTCGGCGTGCAGGTTGGCGCGCGGCAGCGCCGGTTGTTCGGCGAGCAGGCGGGCGATCTCCTCCAGGGCATCACCCAGCAGGGTCGCGGCGTGGCCGGACAAGTGCGACTGCATCGTCTCGCCTTCATGCAGCATCCAGCTCAAGCCACGGTCACTGGGACGCTCGATGATCCGCTCGCGGGTCGCCAGGTGCAGGCGTGCCAGCAGGTCGCCGACTTCCTGGCAGTGATGGTTGTTCGGCGAGCGTTCGTGACGGCCGGCCAGACGCGGCTGCAGCAGCGCCGGCTTGCCTTCGAGCTGGCGCAGCGCCTCGCCGCTCTTCGTGCGCAGGGCGTAGGGCACCGGCAGGTCGGCTTCGTGCAGGACGTCGAGCAGCTCGATGAAGAACGGCATCTCCTGCACCGGGCCGCGCTCCACCAGGGTCAGGACGAATTCGCCCTGTTCCAGGCTGACGAAGAAGTTGCTGTTCTCCGAGCCTTCCGCGATGCCGCGGAAGTCCCGCAGCCGGCCGAGACCGTAGGGGGCGAGAAAGTCTTCCAGGACCGGACGTTCCAGAGGCGTGAATACCGACATGCTCAATCCTCTGGAGCGTCGTGGAGGGGAGGGTTTACCAGCTGAAGATCTGCCACTGCGGAATCAGCTTGTCGGGCTGGTCCGAGCGGATGAAGTTGCCGTCGCTGCCGTCCTGGCGCACCAGGAAGTACGGCTTGCCGTGCTTGGGCACGACCTTGATGGCGTAGAGGAATCCGTTCACGCGGTATTCCTGGATGGTCTTGTCGCCCTCCTGGCGGATGGTCACATCCGGTTCCGGCGTCGGGGCATCGTCCGCCGCCAACACGGTGGTCGCGCCAAGACCCAGCAGAGCGGCGAGCAACAGGCGGTTCAACGTACGCATGATAACCTTGTCCCTTTGTCGAATTGGCTACGGACATTTTAGCCCGAGCCCTTCTGAAAAGGTTGATTCCCCTCATGAGCCAAGCACCCCTCGTCCTCGTGGACGGCTCGTCCTACCTGTATCGCGCTTTCCATGCCCTGCCGCCGCTGATGACCTCCACCGGCATGCCCACGGGAGCGGTGAAGGGCGTGCTGAACATGCTCAAGAGCTTGCGCAAGCAGTACCCGGACAGCCCCTTCGCGGTGGTCTTCGATGCCAAGGGCGGGACCTTCCGCGACGAGATGTTTGCCGAGTACAAGGCCAATCGCCCCTCGATGCCGGACGACCTGCGCGTGCAGGTGGAGCCGCTGCACGCCACCGTGCGCGCCCTCGGCCTGCCCCTGCTCTGCGTGGAAGGCGTGGAAGCGGACGATGTGATCGGCACCCTGGCCCGGCAGAGCGCGGCCGGTGGCCGGGCGGTGGTGATCTCCACCGGCGACAAGGACATGGCGCAGCTGGTCGACGGGCACATTACGCTGGTCAACACGATGACCGGTAGCGTGCTCGATGTGGATGGCGTTAAGGAGAAATTCGGTGTCGGTCCTGAGCTGATCATCGATTACCTGGCGCTGATGGGCGACAAGGTCGATAACATCCCCGGCGTGCCCGGTGTCGGCGAAAAGACCGCCCTCGGCCTGCTCACCGGCGTCGGTGGCGGCCTGGATGTGCTCTACGCCAGCCTGAACAAGGTGCCCGAACTGCCGATCCGCGGCGCCAAGGGCCTGCCGGCCAAGCTCGAAGAGCACAAGGACATGGCCTACCTGTCCTACCAGCTCGCCACCATCAAGTGCGATGTTGAACTGAACGTCGAGATCGAAGCCCTGCACCCCGGCGAACCGGACCGCGAAGCCCTGACCGAGCTGTATCGCACTCTGGAATTCAAGACCGGGCTGGACGATCTGCAACGCCAGGCGGCCAAGGCCGGTAGCCCGCAGCTGGCGCTGGAAGAGGCCCCGGCTGCCGCGGCCGAGAAGCTCTACGAGATCGTTCTGGAGCAACCCCAGTTCGACACCTGGCTGAAGAAGCTGGAAGCCTCCGAGCTGATCGCCTTCGACACTGAGACCACCAGCCTCGACCCGCAGCAGGCGCAGGTGGTGGGTGTGTCCTTCGCGGTGAAGGAAGGCGAAGCCGCCTACGTGCCACTGGCCCACAGCTACATGGGGGTGCCGGCGCAGCTGGACCGCGACTCGGTACTCAAGGCTCTCAAGCCGCTGCTGGAAGACCCGAAGAAGCGCAAGGTCGGCCAGCACGCCAAGTACGACATGAACGTCCTGGCCAACGCCTCGACGCCCATCGCCGTGCAGGGCATCGCCTACGACACCATGCTCGAATCCTACGTGCTGGACTCCACCGCGACCCGCCACGACATGGACAGCCTGGCGCTCAAGTACCTGGGCCACAGCACCATCCGCTTCGAGGACATCGCCGGCAAGGGCGCCAAGCAGCTGACCTTCGACCAGATCGCCCTGGAACAGGCCGGCCCCTATGCAGCCGAAGACGCCGACGTGACCCTGCGCCTGCACCAGACCCTGTGGCAGAAGCTGGAAGCCATCCCGTCCCTGGCCAAGGTCCTCACCGAAATCGAGATGCCGCTGGTGCCGGTACTGGCGCGCATCGAGCGCAACGGCGCGCTGGTCGACGCCAACCTGCTGGGCAAACAGAGCGTGGAGCTGGGCGAGAAGATGGTCGAGCTGCAGCGCCAGGCCTTTGAGCTCGCGGGCGAGGAGTTCAACCTCGGCTCGCCCAAGCAGCTGGGCGCCATCCTTTATGAAAAGCTCGGCCTGCCGGTGCTGTCCAAGACCGCCACCGGCCAGCCGTCCACCGCCGAGGCCGTCCTCGCCGAGCTGGCCGAGCAGGATTACGAGCTGCCCAAGGTGATCATGCAGTACCGCTCCCTGAGCAAGCTCAAGAGCACCTATACCGACAAGCTGCCGGAACAGATCAACCCGCGCACCGGGCGTATCCACACCAGCTACCACCAGGCGGTGGCGGCGACCGGCCGGCTGTCCTCCAGCGACCCGAACCTGCAGAACATCCCGATCCGCACCGCCGAAGGCCGGCGCATCCGCCAGGCCTTCGTCGCGCCCAAGGGCTACCAGCTGCTGGCGGCGGACTACTCGCAGATCGAACTGCGCATCATGGCGCACCTGGCCAAGGACGAAGGTCTGCTGGACGCCTTCCGTCATGATCGCGACGTACACCGCGCCACTGCCGCCGAAGTCTTCGGCGTGCCGCTGGACGACGTGACGTCCGACCAGCGCCGCAGCGCCAAGGCAATCAACTTCGGCCTGATCTACGGCATGAGCGCCTTCGGCCTGGCCAAGCAGATCGGCGTCGAGCGCAAGGAGGCCCAGGCCTACATTGATCGCTATTTCGCCCGCTACCCGGGCGTGCTGGCCTACATGGAGCGCACCCGCGCCCAGGCCGCCGAGCAGGGCTTCGTCGAAACCCTCTTCGGCCGTCGCCTGTACCTGCCGGAAATCGCCTCGAAGAACGGCGCCATGCGCAAGGCCGCCGAGCGTACCGCGATCAACGCACCGATGCAGGGCACTGCCGCGGACATCATGAAGCGCGCCATGGTGGCTGTGGATAACTGGCTGCAGGAGAGCGGCATCGATGCCCGCGTCATTCTCCAGGTACACGACGAACTGGTCCTGGAAGTGCGCGAGGACCTGGTGGATCAGGTCCGTGATGGCATTCGGCCGCTGATGAGCGGCGCGGCGGAACTGGATGTACCGCTGGTCGTCGAAGCGGGTGTCGGGGTGAACTGGGACGAGGCGCACTGACGACTGGACGAACGGTCGCAAGGCCCGCCAGTCGGGCCTTCTGGCACGATTGTTCAGGCCCTTTCGGGCTGGCCCGAAAAAATCTTTTGTGACCCGCTGAACTTTCCCGCGCGGAGCCGAGTCAGAACTCGTGAATGGCTGGTGAAGCCCTTCGATGCTCCTTTGCAGTGTTTAGTGTTGGCAGATTACTGGACCCCGCCCTAGCGGTCCGGACTTAAACCCCGAACTTCCCCCTCCCCATACGAAGCTCGGGGTTTTTTTTGCCTGCGATTTGGCCTCAGGCCTCCTCGCCGGCCTCCTCTTCTTCCTCGTCCAGCAGCCCCAGCCAACCGGCCAGGACCAGCTGCGCCTCTTCCACGCCCTGGCGCTTGGGCGCCGAGAACAGCTGCAGGGTGGCGACATCGCCCCAGCCGTCGAGGATTTCCTTGCGGGTCTTGAGCAGCGCGTTCTTCGCCGCGCCGTAGGCCAGCTTGTCGGCCTTGGTCAGCAGCACGTGGATCGGCAGCTGGCTGGCCTGCGCCCAGTCGAGCATCAGGCGGTCGAAATCGGTCAGCGGGTGGCGGATATCCATCATCAGCACCACGCCGGCTAGCGCATTGCGGCTGGAGAGATAAGCTTCCAGGTGCTGCTGCCAGTGCAGCTTCAGCGGGATCGGCACCTTGGCGTAGCCGTAGCCGGGCAGGTCGACCAGGCGGCGTTCGTCATCCAGGCGGAAGAAGTTCAGCAACTGGGTGCGGCCGGGGGTCTTGGAGGTCCGCGCCAGGTTCGCGTGGGTCAGCGCGTTCAGCGCGCTGGACTTGCCCGCGTTGGAGCGGCCGGCGAAGGCGACTTCCAGGCCGGAGTCTTCCGGGCACTGGTTCACCTTGGCGGCGGAAATGAGGAAAGTGGCCTGTTGGCAGAGGCCGAGAATCGGGTTTTTCGTAGCGTTATTCGAGGACATGGGTAACTTCGCGGCGGGTGCGACGCGGTGTCGCGGGGGGCGGTTTCGTTTCCGTTTGGGCATCTGAAGTATATAATGCCGCGGATTTTGTGTGCGCTTTATCCCCCAGGGTCGAGCCACACGGGAACGTTGGAGTCCGCGCAATCAAGAACGCGGATGTTCCCTGCGATGAGGATAATCATGAAGAAACTGCTGTTCGCAGCCATCGTTGCCGCGCTGGCATCCAGCGCCCTGGCGGCCCAGGATCCGGAAGCCGTTTTCAACAGAGCCTGTGGCGCCTGCCACAATGGTCAGTTGCCAATGGCGCCGAAAAAGGGCGACGCCGCCGCTTGGAAGCCACGCCTGGACAAGGGCATGGACACGCTGGTGCAACATGTGACCAACGGTTTCAACGCGATGCCGCCTCGCGGCCTGTGCACCGACTGCAGCGCCGAGGATTACCAGACAATTATCCAGTGGATGTCGAAGTAACTCCCAGGCCTTACTCTTTCACCCTTAGCCGTTATTGGATTAGCTGATGAACAAATTGATCGTGAGTCTGCTGTTGACCCTGGGTCTTGTCGGTGTGGCGAACGCCGCTGGCGATGCCAAGGCCGGTCAGGCGAAAGCTGCTGTCTGTGGTGCCTGCCACGGCGCCGATGGCAACAGCATGGCGCCCAACTTCCCGAAACTGGCCGGGCAGGGTGAGCGTTACCTGCTCAAGCAGATGCACGACATCAAGGACGGCAAGCGGACCGTCCTGGAAATGACCGGCCTGCTGACCAACCTCAGCGATGAGGACCTGGCAGACATCGCCGCCTACTTCTCCAGCCAGAACGGCAGCGTCGGCGCCGCCGATCCCAAGCTGGTCGCCCAGGGTGAAGCCCTGTTCCGCGGCGGCAAACTCGCTGAAGGCATGCCGGCCTGCACCGGTTGCCACAACCCGGCTGGCCAGGGCAACGCCGAAGCCGGCTTCCCGCACCTGGGTGGCCAGCACGCGGCCTACACCGCCAAGCAGCTGACCGCCTTCCGCGAAGGCGAGCGCACCAACGACGGCGACGCCATGATCATGCGCAGCATCGCCGCCAAGCTGTCCAACAAGGACATCGCCGCGATCTCCAGCTACATCGAAGGCCTGCACTAAGCAGCCCTTGTGGCGGAAACGCCAGATCGAAAAACTGCTTCGAAAAAAAGGGTGGCTCAGGCCGCCCTTTTTTGCGTCCGCCCCCACTACAATGCTGGAACCGTGTCTGGCCCCTCCGGTCAAACCGCTTCATCCCGCCGCGTGCAGCGTGGCGGTTCCGCTCAGCCAAGGAGTGAACCATGCGTAACCTGATTTTCACCGCCGCTCTTGCCTTCGCCGGCCTGTTCGCCGTCAACGCGAACGCCGCCGACTTCGAAGCAGGCAAGAACTACACCGAGCTGAACCAGGCCGTCCCGGTCTCCCAGCCCGGCAAGATCGAGGTGGTGGAGCTGTTCTGGTACGGCTGCCCGCACTGCTACGCGTTCGAACCGACCATCAACCCGTGGGTCGAGAAGCTGCCGGCCGACGTTCATTTCGTGCGCATTCCGGCCATGTTCGGCGGCCTGTGGAACATCCACGGCCAGCTGTTCCTGACCCTGGAGTCCATGGGCGTGGAGAAGAAGGTGCACCACTCGATCTTCGAGAAGCTGCACAACAACCCGAAAGCCCTGACCACCCCGGAAGAAATGGCTGACTTCGTCGCCGAACAGGGCGTGGACAAGGACAAGTTCCTGAGCACCTACAACTCCTTTGCCATCAAGGGCCAGATCGAGAAGGCCAAGAAACTGGCGATGGCCTACCAGATCAGCGGCGTGCCGACCCTGGTGGTCAATGGCAAGTACCGCTTCGACATCGGCTCGGCCGGTGGCCCGGACGAGGCGCTGCAGCTGGCTGACCAGCTGATCGCCAAGGAACGCGCCGACGCCAAGGCCGCTCAGTAAGGTCCGACGACGATGCTGCGCCGGCGGACTCGTGATCGTGTCGCGGGGGCCTGCGTCCCGCGGGTGAATGCCGCCCATGGGACACCCGCCGGCCTGCCCGACGACGGCCGGCTCCGCCTGCTCAGCTTCAACATCCAAGTGGGCATCAGTACCGAAAGGTACCGCCACTACCTGACCCGCGGCTGGCAGCACCTGCTGCCGGCCGCCGGGCGCGCCAGCAACCTGCAGCGCATCGGCGAACTGCTCCACGACTACGACGTGGTCGCCCTGCAGGAAGCCGACGGCGGCAGCATCCGCTCCGGCAACATCAACCAGGTCGAACACCTGGCCCAGCTCGGCGCCTTCCCCTACTGGTACCAGCAGCTCAACCGCAATCTCGGGCGTATCGCCCAGCACAGCAACGGCCTGCTCAGCCGCCTGCAGCCCACCGCCCTGGAAGACCACCCGCTGCCCGGCCCGCCCGGACGCGGCGCGATCCTCATGCGCTTCGGCGAAGGCCGTGACGCGCTGGCCGTGGTGATGATGCACCTGGCCCTCGGCGCGCGGACCCGCACCCGCCAGCTCGCCTACATCCGCGAGCTGCTGCAGGACTACCGCCACCACGTGCTGATGGGCGACATGAACACCCATGCCACCGACCTGCTGGAAAGCTCGCCGCTGCGCGATCTCCAGCTCATCGCCCCGCAGGTCGAGGCCACTTTCCCCAGCTGGCGCCCACAGCGCTGCCTGGACCACATCCTGCTCAGTTCCGAGCTGGCGCTGGAACGCGTCAGTGTCCTCCCGCACCCGATTTCCGACCACCTGCCCGTGGCCGTGGAAATCCGCCTGCCGGATGCCCTGCGTTCGTCCTCGTCGCTCGCCTTGCGCGGCGAGGCCCCTGAATGAGTCGCGACGACGACCAACGCTGGAAACAGAAATACCTGGACAACCTCGAGCAGCAGGAAAAGCTCGAGCGCCGCTGGGATGCCCGTCTCGACCTGCTGCGTCGCGGACTGGTGCGCAGCAGCCTCGCCGCCGAAGGCAGCGACAAGGCGGTAGACGCGTGCATGAAGGAGCTGCGTGAGGTATTGCGCCGCGACGAGATGGACGCCGGCCTGTCGCGCCTGATTCCGCAGCTCGAAAAAGCCGTGCTCGACTCCGAGCAGCGCCGCCAGCAGCGCGTCGAGCAGAACATCGCCGCACTGGGCCAGTTGTCGCAGCAATTGTTGTCCCTGGACATGCCGGGCGACCTGCGCAAGCCGCTCAAGCGCCTGGCCAAGGATATTCCCAGCCGTGGCAGCTCCTCCCGTGAACTGCCGGGCCTGCTGGCCGAACTGAGCCGCCTGCAACGCCAGGTGCTGGACCATTTCGGCAATGGCGGCGGCGAGCAGCGCCCCGGCTTCCTGCAGCGGCTGTTCGGCAGCCGGGACAACGACGAGACAGATTCGCCGGAATCGACGCCCACTGCGCTCACCGCAACGGCACAGGCAACGCCCATCGACGAAGCAGCGATAGATGAGCCGCTTCCCGCTGCAGCACAACCTGCTGCACCTGCACCTGCACCTGCACCTGCACCTGCACCCGCCGAGCCGGTGGTCACTGAAGCGGTTGCCGAGTCCGTCATGGAGAGGGCCGACGCCGTTGCCCCGGCGCCAGAACCCGTCGCCGCACCGTCCCCGGCCGCGCTACCCGAGCCTGTCGCCGTGGCCGAAGTGCTGGTCCCTGCGGCCGTGTTGGAGCCTTTTGCCCACGACGATTCCAAGCTGCTAGACAGCCTGCCGGTGCCGCCCGGCCTGTTCGGCACGCCGGAAGACGCACGTCAGGCCAGCGATCCCTACGCCCTGCCACCGCGCCCGGAGCCCGGTTACAGCGCTGTGGCACCACACATCGAGGCGAGCCTGCTGCGCCTGCTGGACGAGATGCACCTGCCGGCCGCCCAGCAGATCCAGGCCGAAGAACTGCGCTCGCGCATCCATGGCAGCCTCAACTGGTACGAACTGGTGCCGGTGCTGGACGACCTGGGCGTCCTGGTGCTGTCGCTCAACGACAGCGGCCAGCGCGAGTTCGAAGGCTACCTGCACCAGCTCAACGAACGCCTGGGCACCTTCCTCGACGGCCTGCAGGCGGTCCAGGAGAATCACAGCGGCTCCAGTTCCAGCGCCCGCGACCTGGACGACACCCTGCGTGAGCAGGTCAGCGGTCTGAAGGAAAGCGTGCTGGAGGCCACCGACCTCGAGGGCCTCAAGCGCAATGTCGAGTCGCGCCTGCAGGGCCTGGTGGGCACCATGGACCGCTTCCGCGAGGAGCGCGAAGTCCGTGAGCGCGAGGTGGGTGAGCGCATCCAGTCGCTGGTGACCCGCGTCACCAGCATGGAAGAGGAGGCCCGCACCTTCCAGGCGAACATCGAGGACCAGCGTCAGAAAGCCATGACCGACGCCCTGACCGGCCTGCCCAACCGCGCCGCGCTGAGCGAGCGGCTGGAGCTGGAGGTCTCGCGCTGGGAGCGCTACGGCGGCGACCTGCTGCTGGCGGTGCTCGATGTCGACCACTTCAAGCGCATCAACGACGACTTCGGCCACCTTGCCGGTGACAAGGTGCTGAAGATCATCGCCAACGAACTGGCCAAGCGCGTGCGCAAGACCGATTTCATCGCCCGCTACGGCGGCGAGGAGTTCGTCGTGCTGCTGCCCGCCACGCCGCTGGACGGCGGACAGCAACTGCTCGACGTGCTGCGCGGCGCCATCGAAGCCTGCCCCTTCCACTTCAAGGGCGAACGCCTGAGCATCACCTGCTCGGCGGGCCTGACGGCGTTCCGCGAGGGCGAGCGCGCCGAGGCCGTGTTCGAGCGCGCCGACCAGGCGCTGTACCGCGCCAAGCGCGGCGGGCGCAATCGCCTCGAAGTCGACTGACGACCGGTCCTGACTGTAGGAGCGAGCGGGGTTCGCTCCTACAGGAAAACATTTCATTTCTGCCGAAAATTCTTGACGAATGAAAGCTTATAGGTTTTGATTCGAACCATTATCTTTCGAATCGAAACTTAATAGTTCATGTCGAAACGCAACACACCTCAACGCCGCCACGACATCCTGGCGCTGCTCGCCGAACTGGGCGAGGTCAGCGTGGACGATCTCGCGCGCCGCTTCGCCACCTCCGAGGTGACCATCCGCAAGGACCTGGCGGCCCTGGAAGGCAACGGCCTGCTGCTGCGCCGCTACGGCGGCGCAGTGCCGATGCCCCATGAGCTGATCGCCGAGCCGAGCCAGCCGCTGTCGCGCTACAAGCAGGCCATCGGCCGTGCCGCGGCTGCCTGCATTCGCGAGCACGCGCGGATCATCATCGACAGCGGCAGCACCACCGCCGCGTTGATCCCGGAGCTGGGCCGCAAGCCCGGCCTGGTGGTGATGACCAACTCCCTGAGCGTGGCCAATGCCCTGCGCGAGCTGGAGCGCGAACCGGTGCTGCTGATGACCGGCGGCACCTGGGACCCACACTCGGAGTCGTTCCAGGGCCAGGTGGCCGAACAGGTGCTGCGCTCCTACGATTTCGATCAGCTGTTCATCGGCGCCACCGGGCTCGACCTGGAGCGGGGCACGACGACCTTCAACGAACTGCTGGGCCTGAGCCGGGTCATGGCCGAGGTCGCCCGCGAGGTGATCGTCATGGCCGAGGCCGACAAGCTGGGCCGGCGCATTCCCAACCTGGAGCTGCCGTGGAGCAGCGTCCAGACCCTGATTACCGACGAACGCCTGAGCGATGAAGCGTTCGAACTGATCCAGGCGCGCGGCGTGAAAGTGATCCGCGCGCGCTGCGAAGACTGACAGGAGAGCCAAGCCATGTGTGGAATCGTAGGCGCCATCGCCGAGCGCACTATCACCCCGATCCTCGTCGAAGGCCTCAAGCGCCTGGAATACCGTGGTTACGACAGCGCCGGTGTGGCGGTGATCGACAATAGCGGTGCGCTGGATCGCCGCCGCCGCGCCGGCAAGGTTTCCAGCCTCGAACAGGCCATTACCGAGCAGCCGCTGCTCGGTCGCCTGGGCATCGCCCACACCCGCTGGGCCACCCACGGCGCGCCCACCGAGGCCAACGCCCACCCGCACTTTTCCCATGGCGAAGTGGCGGTGGTACACAACGGCATCATCGAGAACTTCGAGCCCCTGCGTGAAATGCTCAAGGCGCGCGGCTACGAGTTCACCTCGCAGACCGATACCGAGGTCATCGCCCACCTGCTGCACCTGCGCCTGAGTGAGTTGGGTGACCTGACCGTCGCACTCAAGGCCGTGGTCAAGGAACTGCACGGCGCCTATGGCCTGGCGGTGATCAGCAGCAAGCAGCCCGACCGCATCCTTGCCGCCCGCAGCGGCAGCCCGCTGGTGGTGGGCCTGGGGCATGGCGAGAACTTCCTCGCCTCCGACCAGCTGGCGCTGCGCCAGGTCACCGACCGGTTCATCTACCTGGAAGAAGGCGACATTGCCGAAATCCGTCGTGACGGCCTGCAGCTGTGGGACGTGAAGGGCAACCCGGTGCAGCGCGAGGAAGTGCGCTACCACGAGGGAGCCGAGGCGGCCGACAAGGGCGGTTACCGCCACTTCATGCTCAAGGAGATTCACGAGCAGCCCGCCGTGGTGCAGCGCACCCTGGAAGGCCGCCTGGGCGCCCAGCAGGTGCTGGTGGACAACTTCGGCCCGCAGGCCCGTGAGCTGCTGGCCAAGGTACGCACCGTGCAGATCGTCGCCTGCGGCACCAGCTACCACGCCGGCATGGTCGCCCGTTACTGGCTGGAGAGCCTGACCGGCATTCCCTGCCAGGTCGAAGTTGCCAGCGAGTTCCGCTACCGCAAGGTCGCGGTACACCCGGACTCCCTGTTCGTCACCATCTCCCAGTCCGGCGAAACCGCCGACACCCTGGCCGCGCTGCGCTACGCCAAGGAGCTGGGCTTCCTGTCCAGCCTGGCGATCTGCAACGTCGCCACCAGTTCGCTGGTGCGCGAGTCGGACATGACCCTGCTGACCAACGCCGGCCCTGAAATCGGCGTGGCCTCCACCAAGGCCTTCACCACCCAGCTGGTCGCCCTGCTGCTGCTGACCCTGGGCATCGGCCAGGTGCAGAAGCGCCTGGGCGATGGCGTCGAGGCCGAGCTGGTGAACGAGCTGCGTCGCCTGCCGACCCACCTGGAAGAAGCCCTGTCCATGGACAAGGTGGTGGAGAAGATCAGCGAGCTGTTCGCCGAGAAGCACCACACCCTGTTCCTCGGCCGTGGCGCCCAGTACCCGGTGGCGATGGAAGGCGCGCTGAAGCTCAAGGAAATCTCCTATATCCACGCCGAGGCCTACCCGGCCGGCGAGCTCAAGCACGGCCCGCTGGCGCTGGTCGACGCCGACATGCCGGTGGTCACCGTGGCGCCGAACAACGAACTGCTGGAGAAGCTCAAGTCCAACCTGCAGGAAGTCCGCGCCCGTGGCGGCGAGCTGGTGGTGTTCGCCGAAGGCGGCAGCGGCATCAGCGATGGCGAAGGCACCCATGTGGTGGGCATGCCGGCAATCCACGATTGCCTGGCGCCGATCCTCTACACCGTGCCGCTGCAACTGCTGTCCTACTACGTCGCCGTGCTCAAGGGCACCGACGTCGACCAACCGCGCAACCTGGCCAAGTCGGTAACCGTCGAGTAAGTCGGTCTGCTCAGCTCCACCCCAGGGGGCCCGCGCATCGCGCCGGCCCCCTGTTCGTTTCTGCCCTTCGCCGCCCTCGCAACAAATCCGTCGCACGACTCCCGCCAAAGCTTCACGAAACCGTCCCCAGCCTGCCAACTCGGTACGCCACCCTCAGCGCTGCAACCTGAACGGGTGCGCGCGTGGCCGTAGCTGCCGCGCGCTCCCGAGTCCCGCGTCAGCGGGAACCGGCGTGGCGCCGGTCACTACAACAACGCAACGGGTGCTGGCGACTGATGACGATCGAAGGATTCGTACTGATTGGCCGCGTCTCGGGCCTCGCTCCGGAGCTTGCGCGGTGAAGCTGCTGGTCACCGGCGCCGCCGGGTTCATCGGCTTCCACACCGCTCAGCGCCTGTGCCGTGAAGGGCACGAGGTGGTCGGCATCGACAACCTTAACGACTACTACAGCGTCGAGCTCAAGCTGGCTCGCCTGGAGCTCCTGCGGGGGCAGCGACAATTCCGCTTCGAGCGCCTGGATATTGCCGACGCGCCGGCCCTGGCGGCACTGATGCGCCGCGAAGGTTTCGAGCGGGTGATCCACCTGGCCGCCCAGGCCGGCGTGCGCTATTCGCTGGAGAACCCGCAGGCCTACGCCGACGCCAACCTCAGCGGTTTCGTCAACCTGCTCGAAGGCTGCCGGCACACCGGCGTCGGCCATCTGGTGTACGCCTCCAGCAGCTCGGTCTACGGCATGAACAGTGCGATGCCCTTCAGCATCGACGCAGCGGTGGACCAACCAGTGTCGCTCTATGCCGCCACCAAGCGCGCCAACGAGCTGATGGCGCACACCTACGCGCATCTCTACCGCCTGCCGCTCACCGGACTGCGCTTCTTCACCGTGTATGGCCCCTGGGGCCGTCCGGACATGGCGCTGTTCAAGTTCACCCGCTCGATCCTCGAAGGGCAGCCCATCGACATCTACAACCACGGCGAGATGTCCCGCGACTTCACCTACATCGACGATGTGGTGGAAGGCCTGCTGCGCATCCAGGACTGCCCACCCGCCGCCGGCGAGCTCGGCGCGGCGCCGGCGGCGCTCTACAACATCGGCTGCGGCTCGCCGGTGCGCCTGCTCGACATGGTCGCCTGCGTCGAGCGCGCGCTGGGTCGCCGTGCTATCCGCAACTACCTGCCGCTGCAGCCGGGCGATGTGCTGCGCACCTGGGCCGATGTCGAGGCCCTGGCGCAACGCACCGGCTTCCGTCCGGGCACCTCGCTGCAGAGCGGCGTCGAACGATTCGTCCACTGGTACCGCGAGTTCTACGCGGTCGCACAGCCCTGCGCCCCGGCGGCGTGACGGGTACGGAGCAAGCGTCTGAGCATGTCCAGCAGTCCTTTCGTGTCGGTGCTGATCCCGGCGAAGAACGAGGCCGAAAACCTTCCCGCCCTGCTCGAGGAAGTCCGCGCCGCTCTGGCCGGGGAAAGCTTCGAAGTCATAGTGGTGGACGACGGCAGCAACGATGCCACGCGCAGTGTGCTGCAGGGCTTGCAACAGGGCGGCTACAGCCAGCTGCGGGTGCTTGCCCACGAGCGCTCGCTGGGCCAGAGCACCTCGATCTATCACGCCGCCGAGGCCGCGCGCGGCCACTGGCTGGCGACCCTGGACGGCGATGGGCAGAACGACCCGGCGGACATCCCCGGCATGCTCGCGCTGGTGCGCGCGGCAGACTGCCCGGCTGACCTTAAGCTGATCGCCGGCCACCGCGTGAAGCGCCAGGACAGTGCGAGCAAACGTTGGGCCTCGCGCTTTGCCAACCGCCTGCGCGGGCGCCTGCTGCGCGACCAGACCCCGGACACTGGTTGCGGCCTCAAGCTGATCGAGCGTGAAGCCTTCCTGCGCCTGCCGTACTTCGACCACATGCACCGCTTCATCCCCGCGCTGATCCAGCGTCACCAGGGCAGCATGCGCGTGTACCCGGTCAACCACCGGGCGCGCAACGCCGGAGTATCCAAGTACGGCAACCTCGATCGTGCGCTGGTGGGTATCCTCGACCTGATCGGCGTCTGGTGGCTGATCCGCCGCACGCGCCTGGACGCCCTGCCGCATGAGCTGGGCCGCTGAACCATGAGCGTGCCAAGCTCCTCCCTGAGCCTGCTTAACCGCGCACAGTTCACCTGGTGGCGCCGCAGCGCCGGGCGGCCCTGGCTGCTGCTGGTGCTGGCGGCGTTGCTGCTGGGCGCCGGGCTGGGTCTGCGCCAGCCGAGCAACGTGGATGAAGAGCGCTTCCTCGGTGTTGCGCTGGAAATGCTGCAGAGCGGCGACTGGCTGATTCCCCACCGCGCCGCGGAAATCTACCCGGACAAACCGCCACTGTTCATGTGGCTGCTGGCGACCCTGGTGCGCCTGGGCATCGCGCCGAACCTGGCGCTGTTCCTGCCGGCATTCCTCTCCGGCATGGTCGCCACTGCCTGCCTCTACGACCTCGGCCGGCGCCTGTGGAACCCTCGCATCGGCCTCGTCGCCGGGCTGCTGTTCCTGGCGACCTACCAGACCTGGTCGGTGCTGCGCGACGGCAGCATCGACGGCTTCCTCTGCCTGTGGACGAGCCTGGGCGTCTACGGCTTGTGCCGGCACCTGCTGCTGGGGCCGGCGTGGCGCTGGTTCTATGTCGCCTGCGCGGCGATGGGGCTGGGCGTCATCAGCAAGGGCGTGGGTTTCCTGCCGGCGCTGATGCTCATTCCCTATGCCTACGCGGTGCGCCGGCAGTGGTCCGGCGTGGTTGCGATGCCCGGCCAGGCGAGGCGCTGGTGGCTGGGCCTGCTGGTGGCCCTGGCTGCGATCCTGCTGTGGCTGCTGCCGGTGGTGCTGCACGTGCTGAGCAGCGGCAGCGCCGACGGCCGCGCCTACCTCGACGACATCCTCCTGCACCAGACCGCCAGGCGCTATGCCAGCGCCTGGCAGCACCAGGAACCGTTCTGGTACTTCTTCGCCAAGGTCATCCCGCAGTACTGGCTGCCGCTGGTGCTGGCGCTGCCCTGGATGGTGCCGGCCTGGCGCCGCCAGCTGGTGCACCGGGATGGCCGCGTGCTGGTGCTGCTGGGCTGGGTCGTGCTGGTGCTGCTGTTCTTCAGCCTCAGCAGCGGCAAGCGCAAGCTCTACATCTTCCCCGCGCTGCCCGGCCTGGTGCTGGTCATGGCGCCACTGCTGCCCTGGCTGCTGCGCCGCTGGTTCGCCGAACGGCCGTGGGCGCGCAAAGTCTTCGTCGGCCTGGCGCTGGCCTGGTTCGCCGCCTGGTTCGCCCGTGGCTTCATCGAACCGCTGAAGAACCCCGGCGATGACCGCCGGCCGCTGATGGCCGAGGTACAGCGTCTGAGCGAAGGCCGCGAGCTGGTGCTGACCCACTGGCGCGAGGGCCACTGGCTCTATGCCCGCCAGTCGCTGGTGCACTTCGGCATCGACACCCCGAACCAGACCGGGAAGGCCCTGACCTGGCTGCGTGCTCACCCGCAGGCGCTGGCGATGGTCCGCGCCGAGGACCTGGAGCGCTGCTTCCGACCTGAAGTCGCCCGCGAGGTGAAGGGCGATTACGAGGAGCGCTGGTTCCTGGTTGGCGCCGAGGCCGACAACGGCCTGTGCGCCGAAGATGCCAGCGCTCCGGCCTATCGCTTTGCCTGGCAGCGCCCGCTGTCCTGAACCCCCGCGAGGAGTCCGCACGTGAGCCAGATCGTCGAGAGCATCGAAGCCCTACCGCGGAGCCCGTCGTGGCGCCGGTTCGACCGCCGCACCTGGCTGCGCCTGGCCCTGGGGCTGGCGCTGCTGGTGCCGGCGGTGACGCTGGTGCTGACCGAGCACTGGCAGCAGCGCGCCTGGTTCTACCTGCGCAGCCAGCTGCATGCCGCAGACTGGGCGGGGCGCAGCGTCTGGCTGCCCGACTACAAGGTGACCCTCGACGCGCTGCCGGTGAAGGGTATCGAGTCGGACCTGTCGGCCATCAGCTACGACTTCGACCAGGATCGCCTGCTCGCCGTGACCAACGCCGGCAACATGAAGTTGGCGGTGCTGAACAAGGCCGGCGAGATGCTCGCGCAGTACCCCATGAGCGGCTTCGAGGACGTCGAAGCGGTGGCCTACCTGGGCGGCGGGCTGGTGGCGGTGGCCGACGAGAACCTCCAGCAGATCGACTTCTTCAGCCTGCCCGAGCACCCCGGCCAGACCATCCAGGCGAGCGACGCACAGTCCTTCGCCCTGGCGATCAACCCGAGCATCCACAACAAGGGCTTCGAAGGGCTCACCTACGATCCCGACCATGACCGCCTGTTCATCGGCAAGGAACGCGGTCCGCGGCAGATCTATGAGGTCACCGGAGTGCGCGCGAGCCTGGCGGGGAAGATGCAGCTGAAGATCATCGACCGCACCGCCTGGGTGAAGCGCAGCGTGTTCGGCACCGACATCTCCGACCTGCATTACGACCGCCGCAGCGGCCACCTGCTGGTGCTCAGCGAAGAGTCGCGGCTGATCATGGAGCTGGACGATCAGGGTGGCCTGGTGAGCTTCCGCTCCCTCGGCGGCTTCGGCGACCTCAAGCACCGCGCGCCGCAGGCCGAAGGGCTGACGATGGACGCCAGCGGCAACCTCTTCGTGGTCAGCGAGCCGAACCTGTTCTACCGCTTCGAGAAGCGCTGAGCGCTGCTCAGTGGCTCTGCGCGCCGGCACCTGTGCCCTGGCGCCGCAGCAGCGCGAGGTTGCGCAGGTAGACCAGGATGCCGAAGGACTGGCCGAGGATGATGATCGGGTCCCGCTGCGCCACCGCGTAGCTGAACAGCAGCACGCTGCCGGCCATCGACAGGTACCAGAAGTGGATCGGATTGACCGGTCGCCCGGCGCGCTCGGAGAACCACAGCTGCAGCACGAAGCGCCCGGTGAAGAGCACCTGTCCCACCAGCCCGACGACGGTCCAGCAGGGATCGGCGGCTCCGAGCGCCTGGATGATCGGTTCAGGCTTGGACAACCAGCCGGGAATCACCGCCACCGCCGCCCAGGTCAGCCAGGGCCAGGCGAAGAACAGCGGCCGGCCGCCGCCATGGCGACGCTCCAGTTCCAGGTTGCGCAGGTAGATGGCCAGGCCGGCGAGCTGCCCCAGGCAGATCACCAGGTCGCGCTGGTGCGTCGCGTAGGCCAGCAGCAGCACGGCTCCGGCGCAGCTGAAATACCAGAAGTGCACCGGCATCAGGCTGCGGCGGGCGCGCTCGGAGAGCACCCACTGGACCAGGAAGCGAGCGGAGAAGGCGGCCTGCGCGAGCAGCCCGATGGCGAACCACAGTGGATTGACGGCGTTCAAGCCTGGCCCCTTGCCGGATGGACGAAAGCCGCGCACGACACGGCCTGCAGTGCTTTTCGGCAGTCTACGGAGGGGATATTTCGCTTTGGTGGCGCAGTGCGGGGGGAATCAACATTCCCCCGGTGCCTGCACGTCCGGGGGTGTGGACGGGGCACCGAGGCCAGGCGGCAGAGGCCGCTACACGAGGGGAATGGAAATCGACCTTGTCTTGTGGACAAGGTCGGGCTCCGGCCCTGCGAGGGGTACCTGACAAGTCTCCCGCAGGGCGGGGAGCGGGCCAACGATAGAAGCTGGCTAGTGGCCGGTCAATCGGAAACGACAAACGCGCGTTCGCAAGTGTCCGATATTCGAACCAAAAGGGCCGGTCGGGACCGCGGATTTCGTTAGCCGGCTATCGGAGGTGTCTATACTGTTTCTGATTGTGTCCGGGAAAACTCCGCTCCTGGAGCGACGCTCGGGCACGGACGGCAGAAGGATTTCCGTCCATCAAGACGGGACGCTGTTCCACCTGACAAGAGAATCCCCATGAACACACCTGCCGTACCGCAATACTCCGCTCATGAGCGCCGCTCGCGCATCCTCGCCATCGTCGGCGCCTCGTCAGGCAACCTGGTGGAGTGGTTCGACTTCTACGTCTACGCCTTCACCGCGCTGTACTTCGCCCATGCCTTCTTCCCCTCGGACGATCCGACGGTGCAGCTGCTCAACACCGCCGGGGTATTCGCCGCGGGCTTCCTGATGCGCCCGATCGGCGGCTGGCTGTTCGGCCGCATCGCCGACAAGAAGGGCCGCAAGACTGCGATGATGATCTCGGTGCTGATGATGTGCGGCGGCTCGCTGGCGATCGCGGTGATGCCGACCTACGCCACCATCGGTGTCGCGGCGCCGGCGCTGCTGCTGCTGGCGCGGCTGTTCCAGGGTCTCTCCGTGGGCGGCGAGTACGGCACCAGCGCGACCTACATGAGCGAAGTGGCGCTCAAGGGCCAGCGCGGCTTCTTCGCTTCCTTCCAGTACGTGACCCTGATCGGCGGCCAACTGCTGGCCGTGCTGGTGGTGGTGGTCCTGCAGCAACTACTGACCACCGACGAACTGAAGGAGTGGGGCTGGCGTATTCCCTTCGTGGTCGGTGCCATCACCGCGGTGATCGCCTTCTACCTGCGTCGTTCGCTGCACGAGACGGCCAAGGAGTCGAACCTCAACCGCAAGGAGTCGGGCACCCTCTCCGAACTGTTCGCCCACCACAAGCGCGCCTTCTTCACCGTGCTCGGCTTCACCGCCGGTGGCTCGCTGATCTTCTACACCTTCACCACCTACATGCAGAAATACCTGGTGAACACCGCCGGCATGGACCCGAAGGTGGCCAGCGGCGTGATGACCTTCGCGCTGTTCTGCTACATGTGCATGCAGCCGCTGTTCGGCGCGCTGTCCGACCGCATCGGCCGCAAGACCTCGATGCTCTGGTTCGGCGCCCTGGGGCTGATCTTCACCTGGCCGATCCTTTCCGCGCTGAAGGCGGTGAGCAGCCCATACCTGGCGTTCGTGCTGATCATCGCGGCCATGGCCATCGTCAGCCTGTACACCTCGATCAGCGGCCTGATCAAGGCGGAGATGTTCCCGCCGCAGATTCGCGCCCTGGGTGTTGGCCTGTCCTACGCGGTGGGCAACGCGATCTTCGGCGGCTCCGCCGAATACGCCGCGCTGGGCCTGAAGACCATGGGCATGGAAGAGGTGTTCTATATCTACGTTTCGGTCATGTGCGGCGTGGCGCTGGTGGTCTGCCTGCTGCTGCCGGACCTGCGCAAGGTCAGCTACCTCAACGACGAGGACTGACCTGCGCCGGCAGCGCTAGTCGTTGCCCCGGCCACGCAGGGCGTGGTCGGGCAGCGACACGGCGATCAGCAGGGCCAGGGCGCCGAAGCCTGCGTTGATCAGGAACAGGTGCCCGAATACCCCATCCAGCGTGAGCCGTTGCGCCTCGTGGCCGGCTCCGCTGAGGCTGGCCAGCAGCGCGCTGGCTGACAGCCCGTGACCCGCCTCGCCCGCCAGCGGCTGCAGCATCGCCAGCAGCAGCGCGGACATCAGCGCGATCCCCACCGCCCCGCCCAGTGAACGGAACAGGGTGATATTGCTGGTCGCCACCCCCAGGTGTTTCGTCTCCACCGCGCTCTGCGCCGCCACCAGGCTGGTGGGGAACTGCGTACCGGCGGCAATGCCGGTGAGCAGCATGCAGACGCCCGAGAGGAAATACGCGCTCGGCGGCGTCAGCGCCAGGCCGGCAATCGCCAGCGGCATCAACAGTGCGCCACCGACGATCTGCGGCTTGTAGCGGCCGATGATCGCGGTGAGACGGCCGCAGCAGTACGCGCCGATCGGCACGCCCATGGCCAGCGGCAGCAAGTGCAGCGCGGCGCTGTCCGCGCCCGCGCCGGTGACCGACTGGAAGCGCAGCGGCACCAGCACCGACAGCGAGATCACCTGGAAGCTGGCGAAGAAGCTGATCAGCCAGCTCAGGGTGGCTGCGCGAATACCGAACAGGTGCATCGGCACCAGCGGCTCCGGCGCGCGGCGCTCCTGCAGCACGAACAGGGCGATCAGCACCACGGCGGCGACGAACAGCGCGAGCATCTGCGGGTCGTTCCAGCGCGCGCCCTGGCCGACCTCGGTGATCGCCAGCAACAGGCTGCCCAGGCCGGCGATCATCAGCATCGTGCCGAGGTAGTCGATCACCGGCTTGCGCCCCGGCACCGGCAGGCCGCGCAGGGTCTGGCGCGACACCGCGAGGGCGACCAGGCCCACCGGCAGGTTGATCAGGAATACCCAGCGCCACGACAGGTACTCGGTGAGCAGCCCGCCCAGCACCGGGCCGGCGATGCTTGCCACCGCGTACATGCTGCTGAAGTAGCCCTGGTAGCGGCCACGTTCGCGAGGCGGGACGATGTCGCCGATGATCGCCTGGCTCACCGACATCATGCCGCCGGCGCCGATGCCCTGCAGGACGCGGGCGAGCACCAGCTGCTCCATGCTCTGGGCAGCGCCGCAGAGCAGCGAGGCGACGGTGAACAGGCCGATGGCGAAGAGCATCAGTACGCGGCGGCCGTAGAGGTCGCCGAGCTTGCCGTAGATCGGCATGGAGATGGTCATCGCCACCATGTAGCCGGAGATGACCCACGCCAGCAGGTCGAAATCGCCAAAGCCGGCGGAGATCGCCGGCAGGGAAACGGCGACGATGGTTTGGTCGAGCGCACCGAGGAAGATCGCCAGCATCAGCCCCACCAGCACGGTGCGGACCGCCGGACGCGGCTCGGACAAGGTATTCAAGGAAGGCCCCCTTCACAGCAGAGGTGCTCCGGCCGGGATGGGCGCGGGCGCGCCCAGTGTAGTGCAAGGCAGCGGCGAACTGTCACGCCTGCGCGATAGTTACCGGGCAGGAAAGGCTCTATCTCAGGGCTGACAAAGATGATGAACGAAGCGGCTGCTAGGCTTTACAGGCGAGCTATCTTGCCGTGCTGTCCTTTTTTGGAACGCAACCCGCCGGGGCGTACTCCACTGCAGAGGAATCGTCAGGTTCATTGCAGGGATCGGCGCCCGATAGTTTTTCGCGGGCCAGGCCATAGGCGAAGACTATGGAAAGGCTGGTCTATAGTTCTTCAGCCCTGTGACCAGGAGGTTTGCATGAAAGCCAATCTGCCCTCTGAGTTGCTGTCCCTGCAGTTGCCGCTGCGTATCCGCATCGGCGAGGCCCAGGCCTTCGACCTCGGCCCCGACCCGCAGGTAACTCTGGTTGTCCGCGATCCCACGCTGCTGACCGAGATCACCCATCCCAGCCTCGATATCCTCGGCCGCGCCTACGTGGAGGGCCGCATGGACATCGAGGGACCGATGCAGGAAGTGATCGCCACTGCCGACGCCCTGAGCGCCGCGCTGGGCGATGACGACGACGATTCCGACTACGTGCGCAAAAGCCACGACAAGGCCACCGACGCCGAAGCCATCCATTACCACTACGACCTGTCCAACGCGTTCTACCAGCTCTGGCTCGACCCGGAGATGGTGTACTCCTGCGCCTACTACGAGACCGGCAACGAAAACCTGGCCAGCGCCCAATTGGCCAAGCTGCGCCACCTGTGCCGCAAGCTGCGCCTGAAGCCGGGCGAGAAGCTGCTCGACGTCGGCTGCGGCTGGGGCGGTCTGGCGCGTCTGGCGGCGCGGGAGTTCGGCGTACAGGTGCACGGCATCACCCTCAGCGAGGAGCAGCTCAAGCTCGGCCGCGAGCGGGTCAAGGCGGACGGGCTGGAAGGCAAGGTGACCCTGGAGTTGCGCGACTACCGCGACCTGCCGCGTGACGGCCGCTACGACAAGGTGGTCAGCGTCGGCATGTTCGAACACGTCGGCCATGCCAACCTGGGCCTCTACTTCCAGCACCTGTACGACGCGGTGCGGCCGGGCGGGCTGGTGATGAACCATGGGATCACCTCCAGCAACACCGACGGCCGCCCGGTCGGGCGCGGCGCGGGTGACTTCATCGACCGCTACGTATTCCCCCACGGCGAGCTGCCGCACCTGTCGCTGGCCGTCGCCCGCATGAGCGAGGCGGGGCTCGAAGTGGTCGACGTCGAAGGGCTGCGCCTGCACTATGCGCGCACGCTGGACTTCTGGAGTGCCAACCTCGAGGCCAGGCTGGCCGATGCAGCGAAACTGGTGCCCGACCAGGCCCTGCGCATCTGGCGCCTGTACCTTGCCGGTTGCGCCTATGGCTTCAAGAAGGGCTGGATCAACCTGCACCAGATTCTTGCCAGCAAGCCGCACACCGACGGCGGCCACGAAGTGCCCTGGAGCCGCCGCGACCTCTACGCCTGAGCCTGCTCAGGGATTGCCATCGGGCCTGGCTTGCCGGGCCCGATGCCTTTCCGGCGCGAGCAAAAGGCTTGCATCGAGCGGCACGGGAGGCTAAACCGCCTTTCCCCACTGACTCTTTGGTAGATGAATCATGGTGAATTTCTTCCCGGACCTGTCCCTCGTCGAACTCTCGCCCGCGCAGGCGCCCTGGCCACTATTGCTCAAGGCCGACCCCAGCCGCGAACAGCTCGAGAGCTACCTGCCCGATTCCCGCCTGCTGGCGCTGAACGAGGCAGATTGCGTGCGCGGCGTGCTGACGCTGACTCCCCGCGAGCCCGGCGTCGCCGAGATCACCAGCCTTGCGGTCGAGGACGAATGGCAGGAGCGCGGCCTGGGCCGGCGCCTGCTGCTGGCGGCCATCGAGCAGGCGCGCGAGGCCGGCCTGCAGCGCCTGACCATCGCCACCGGCAACTCCAGCCTGGCCCAGCTCGGCCTGTACCAGCGCCTGGGCTTCCGCATCGTCGGCATCGAGCCGGACCACTTCGTGCGGCATTACCCCGAGCCGATCTACGAGAACGGCATCCAGTGCCGCGACCAGATTCGTCTGGCGCTCGACCTCGGCGTCTAACCGCGCGCCCAGCGACTCACCGCCACCGCATCGTGGGCGTGCAGGCTTTCCGCATGCACCACGCGCACCTCGAAGCCTGACACCTCTTCGCGCTGCAACAGCGCCCGGTGCAGCCGGCGTGCGGCGTCTTCGCAGAACATCAGGTTCTGCCCATTGGCCAGGGCGAAGGCCTGTTCGTCGGCGCGCTTCACTGCCGTCTGCACGGCGGTGCCGAGGGCGTCTTCGGCGTGGTCGATCAGCTCGCTGAAAGCGAATGCCGGTGCGGTCGGGTCGAGTCGCAGGTTCAGCTGTGCCTCGCTGCGCTGGCTGTGCGGCGTGGCGACTATGCCCTGCGGGCTGCCGAGCCAGGCGCGGACCTCGCTGGCCTTCAGCGGGCGGTCGGCGAAGTCGGCGTCGAAGCGCTCCTGGATCAGCTGGCGCGCCAGTGCCGCCGAGCACGGGCAGGTCGAGGAGTAGGGCAGATTCAGGTGCAACTCCAGGTGCAGCGCATCGTCCTCCAGCTGCGCGTGGATCTCGCAGGCGTAGCGCTTCCAGCCGCTCAGCGGGCTGACCAGTGCCGGGCGCCGCAGCAGCAGTTCGAAACGCAGCGTCAGGCTGGCGCGCCGGGAAAGCTGTGCGTGGCTCCTGAGGAACTGCCTGAGCAGGTCATGCAGCAGCGCCGGTGAAAGCTCCGCATCCGCCAGCCCCTGCAGCGCCAGGTACAGCCGCGACATGTGGATGCCGCGCGCATCGGCTTCGTCGAGGCTGACGCCGGCGTCGGCATAGGCGGCAACGCGCTCGCCAGTGATACGCAGCGGCACGGCGATGCCTTGCATGCCGACCCAGTCGAGCGGGATGGGCAGGCGGGTGGATTGGCAGGCGATATCGGGGAGCAGGGCGGTCATGGGCGGGTCACGGTCGGCAATTGTTATAATATAACGTATTTGCTTCCCGCCGATCCCGCAATGGCCTCGTCAGCGAACATGCTGCTTGCAACCGCTGACCCGGCCGCAGGTCAGTCGCGCACTGTCACCCGTGGAGCTGCTGAAGCGGCTGATGTTGGTCCAGCCGATACCGCGGCTGGTGCCGACCCACACCTGGCCATCGCTGGTCACCCCGCTGAAGAAGGTCAGGCTGCCATAGCGCGTGCCGGTCTGCGCCCAACGTCGTCCGCTGCTTGCCTCGAAACCGCGCAGGTAGGTGTCGTGGCCCTGGGTGGCGACGCTGTAGAGATTCCCCGAATCGTCCATGCAGGCCAGCACCGAAGCCGACCAGGCGCAGCGCGCCGGTTCCTCGCCGGGGAAAGGCAGTGGCGCGGACCCGCTGGCGTGGGCGAAGGGAGCGAACAGGCAGAGCAGCAGGGCGCGGCGCAGCATCGAGGGTCTCGGCAGATGGGTGGAGCGAAGCGTCGATATCGCACGTCGGCAGGCTATTGTCGAGCGCGCATTGTTATAATATAACATAAAAGATCACTCCCTTCCGGAGACGGTCATGACCGAACAGGAACTGCTCGCCCAGCCCGGCGAGGCCTACATGAGCGAGGCGCAACAGGGCTATTTCCGCGCACTGCTGCTGGATCAGCGCGACGAACTGCAGGGGCGCATCGAGGAGGAGTTCCAGGCGCTGCAGGACACCGAGCGGGCCAGCGACGAAGCCGATGTCGCCAGCCGCGAGGAGTCGCGCCAGTGGCAACTGCGCCTGTTGGAGCGCGAGAAGAAGCTGCTCGACAAGATCGACCAGGCGCTGGAGCGCCTGGCCCGGGGCGATTACGGCTGGTGCGAGGAAACCGGCGAACCGATCGGTCTGCGCCGCCTGCTGCTGCGCCCCACCGCCTCGCTGTGCATCGAGGCCAAGGAGCGCCAGGAGCGGCGCGAATTGCACGTCCGCGAAGCCTGAATTCCCTGGAGATGATCCCCGTGAACGCCCCACTCCCTGTCACCGTCCTGTCCGGCTTCCTTGGCGCCGGCAAGAGTACGCTGCTCAACCACGTGCTGAAGAACCGTGAGGACCTCAAGGTCGCGGTCATCGTCAACGACATGAGCGAAATCAACATCGACGGCCGCGAGGTGCAGCGCGATGTCAGCCTCAACCGTGGCCAGGAGCGCCTGGTGGAGATGAGCAACGGGTGCATCTGCTGCACCCTGCGCGAGGACCTGCTGGAAGAGGTCAGCCGCCTCGCCAGCGAAGGCCGCTTCGACTACCTGCTGATCGAGTCCACCGGCATCTCCGAACCGCTGCCGGTGGCCGAGACTTTCACCTTCCGCGACGAGCAGGGCCGCAGCCTGTCTGACCTGGCGCGGCTGGACACGCTGGTTACGGTGGTCGACGGGTTGAACTTCCTTGCCGACTACCAGGGCGCCGACAGCCTCGCCGAGCGCGGCGAAACCCTCGGTGAGGACGACGAGCGCTCGCTCAGCGACCTGCTGGTGGAACAGGTGGAGTTCGCCGATGTGATCCTGGTGAGCAAGATCGACCTGATCGGCAGCGCCGAGCGTGATGAGTTGCTGGCGATCCTGCGCCGGCTCAACCCGGACGCCGACATCCAGCCCATGGTCATGGGCCAGGTGCCGCTGGCGAGCATCCTCGACACCGGCCGCTTCGACTTCCAGCGCGCCGAGCGGGCGCCGGGCTGGCTCAAGGAGCTGCGCGGCGAGCACCTGCCGGAGACCGAGGCCTACGGTATTTCCTCGGATGTCTACCGGGCGCGGCGGCCCTTCCACCCGCAGCGCTTCCACGACTTCCTTGCCCAGCCCTGGAGCAACGGTCGGCTGCTGCGCTCCAAGGGCTTCTTCTGGCTCGCCAGCCGCTACCGCGAGGCCGGTAGCTGGTCCCAGGCTGGCGGCCTGATGCGTCACGGCCTGGCCGGGCGCTGGTGGCGCTTCGTCCCGCGCGAGCACTGGCCGCAGGACACTACCGAGCTGCAGGGCGTGCTGCGTCACTGGCGCGAGGACAGCGGCGATTGCCGTCAGGAACTGGTGTTCATCGGCCAGAACCTGGACTTCCCGCAGCTGTTCGCCGAGCTGGACCATTGCCTGCTGGACGATGAAGAAATGGCCGCCGGCACCACTGCGTGGAAGCGCCTGCCCGATCCGTTCGAACCCTGGGAGGCCGGCGCCTGATGCTCGCCCTCGAAACCCCCACCTGGCCGCGCCAGGTGCTCAGCGATGATCCGCAGGTGCTCGCCGAAGTGCTCGAGGAAGACGTCAACCTGGCCGTCTGGCAACGCACGCTGTACCCGGAAATCAGCAGCTTCGCCGGCTGGCTGGGGACCCAGGCGCTGGACCTGACGCAGAGCCTCGAGGTGGTCGATGAGCGCGTCGAGCTGGGCGACCTGCTGCGTCAGTACGCCATGCTCGACGGTTGCACGCTGTTTCGCAGCGACCTGCAATGGCTGGCCGAAGCCTTCGCCTGTCTGACCGGCGCGCAGCGCATCGGCCTGCGCCTGCGCAGCCTGGACAAGGCCATGTGTCCGCGCTTCCACGTCGATCACGTGCCGTTGCGCCTGGTCACCACCTACTCGGGGCCCGCCAGCCAGTGGCTGGAGGAGTGGGCCATGGCCCGGGCGCGGTTGGGCGATGCGGCGGCCGAGCCGGTCAGCCGGGCGGAGATTCGCGAGATGGCCGCCGGCGATGTGGGGCTGTTCAAGGGCGAGAAATGGGCCGGCAATCTCGGCGGCGGCATCGTCCACCGTTCGCCGCTGCCGGCACAGGGTGAACGACGCCTGCTGCTCACGCTCGACTGGCTCGGCTGAGGTTTCGCGCGGACAAAAAAAATGGGCCGCCCGGGGAGAGCGGCCCAATTCACCAAGATCATGTCCGGCGTGGGGTGCCGGGAGGGTGTGAGGTACCCGACGCCAGTAAGCCCGAACCGTGTGACAGGGCGATGACCGCTATTGCGGTTTGCGCCAGTGGCCGTTGCTCTGCTGCTCGCAGAAGGGCTGGAGGATGCGCGCGTCGCTGGCCACGCCGTAGTAGTGGATGTCCTGACGGTAGGGCACGCCCTGGGTCTGGGCGTTCTCGCAGACACCGAAGGCGCCGCTGGGGCAGTTTTCGGCGTAGGTCACCTCGACCTTCTGGTCCTTGAGTTGCGGCTGGCAGAAGCCCTCGCGGAAGAGTTTTTCCGGGATGGTGCGGTTCTGCTGGCAGACCTTCACGTCGACGTCCTTGCCCTGGGTGTGCACCACGCAGGCCTCGCCGTGGGCGAGCAGGGGCAGGCAGGCGAGGGCGAGAGGCAGCAGCAGGCGCATGATCGATCCGGGTTGGCGAGAGAAAGCCGCGACTCTAGCGCTTTTCCCGGCGAGCGTCAGGCGGCACCATGGGCGAATGTTGAAGCAGATCCCGACTCATCTCATCGCCGGCCCCCTCGGGGCGGGCAAAACCAGCCTGCTGCAGGACTTGCTGGCGCAACGCCCGGCGGGTGAGCGCTGGGCCGTGCTGGTCAACGAATTCGGCCAGGTCGGCCTGGACGCCGCGCTGTTGTCCCGCGACGAGGACGGCATCGCCCTGGGCGAAGTTGCCGGCGGCTGCCTGTGCTGCGTGAACGGCGCGCCGTTCCAGGTCGGCCTCGGCCGGCTGCTGCGCAAGGCCAGGCCGCAGCGACTGTTCATCGAGCCTTCCGGCCTTGGCCATCCCGCACAACTGCTGGCGCAACTGCGCGCCGCGCCCTGGCAGGGCGTGCTGGCGGTGCAGCCGCTGGTGATGGTGCTCGATGCTACCGCACTGGCCGCCGGGCAGCCCCTGCCGGAGGCGCAGCAGCTGGCGCTGGGCGACGCGGCGCTGCTGCTGATGAACAAGTCCGAAGCGCTGGATGACGCGGCGCGTGCGGCCCTTGCTGAACGCTTGCCGGAGGTGGCGTTGCGCTGGACAAACCACGGCCGCCTGCCGCTGGACGGGCTGCCGAGCGCGCCAGTAGAAGCGGCGGGCGCTGATATGCCGCAGGGCGCTTTGTCCGCCGGACCGGCGGTGCTGTTGCGTCGTGAAGCGCCGCTGCGCCAGGTGCGCGTCGAAGAGGGCCGACAGGCGGTCGGCTGGCGCTTCCACCGTGACTGGCGCTTCCGCACGGCCGAGCTGGACGCCTGGCTGGCCGGGCTTCCCAGCCTGATGCGGGCCAAGGCGGTGGTGCGCGGCGAGGCTGCCTGGCTGGCCTGCAACCGTACCGTTGGTCCGGCGCCGTGGACGCCCAGCGCCTGGCGCAAGGACAGCCGGATAGAGCTGATATTCGCCGCCGAACTTGATCCACAGGCCTTGCAGGACGAACTTTTGCGCTGCGCCATCGCACCGATCTGACAGAGAAGGTTGCCCTCGCGTAACGAGTGAATGATAATAATTATCAGCAGATACTGCTTCGTGAACTCTTCCCGCAGGCTTTCTCATGTCGTTACCCCAACCGCGCAAAGCGGCGGACGCCAGTCTTGCCGTGGACGCTGAGGAACAGCTGTTCACTTCCGCCACGGCGGATGACGGCGCCCATTTGCCCAGCGTGAACGCCCAGCGCGTCAATGAGGCCACCCTGCGACTCGTCAGTTGTGCTGGTCCCCGCCGCGACGAGGAAGTGGTTCCCGAAGAGGTCCTGATTCCCTACGCCGCGCCGGTCGAAGGCGTGGAAGACGGCGAACAGCCGCCGCCCCACGGTGGTTGGTGGAAGTCCTCGGGCCTGGCGATTGCCATGCACCTGGCCATCGTCGCCGCGCTGCTCTGGGTGATGCCCACCCCGGCCGAACTGAATCTGGGTGCCGGCGAGATGCCCAAGGCCATGCAGGTGAGCGTCGTCACCCTGCCGCCCAAGCCCGAAGTGCAGCAACCGCCCGCCGCCGCGCCGACTCCGCCGCCGCCGGAGCCCGAGCCGCCGAAACCGATCGAGCCGCCCAAGCCGGTGGAGAAGCCCAAGCCGAAACCCAAGCCGCCCGAGAAGGCCGTGCCCAAGGTGTCGCCCAAGCCCAAGCCGAAACCCAAGCCCGAGCCGGACCCGGAGCCCGCCGAGGAAGCCGTCGCGCCGCCGACCCCGGCTGCACCGCCGCCGCCCGCCGCGCCCACCGTCGGCCAGTTCACCCAGGGCGCCCAGGCCGCGCCGACCGGTTCCCAGGGCCCCGCCGGCCTGCCCACCGGCAGTCTCAACGACAGCGACATCAAGCCGCTGCGCATGGACCCGCCGGTCTACCCGCGCATGGCGCTGAACCGCGGCATCGAAGGCCGGGTGAAGGTGCTGTTCACCATCACCAGCGATGGCCGCATCGCCGACATCCAGGTGCTGGAGTCCTCGCCGCCGCGCATGTTCGACAACGCCGTGCGTGATGCCATGGACAAGTGGCGCTTCGAACCACGCGTCAGCGGTGGCCGGATCGTCGCCCGCCAGGCGACCAAGGTGTTCTTCTTCAAGCTCGAGGGGCGTCGCTGACGGCGGCTACCGAGCCAAACGAAAAACGCGCCCGAGGGCGCGTTTTTTGTTGCCGGGTGATCGGCGGCAGGTGTAGATCGCGGGCATGGCCCGCTCCTACAGGGGCATCAGCGCCTTGCGCAGCAGCTCCAGCGCCTCCCGTGCGCCGCCTACGGCAATCTTCGCCGGCACGCCGAGCATCAGGTTGAGCGGCAGGCCGAAGCCCTCGATCTGGTTGCCGTCACGATCGCGGCCCGGCTCTTCGCCGTGCCACTCGCAGGGCAGGCGTTCCGCGCAGCTGCCGCCTTCGTCGATGTAGCCGAACAGGGGCTTGCCCAGCGCGGCGGCGTAGCCCAGTTCGAAGGCCGTGCCGCTGTCCGGCTCGGCGCCGCGGAAGGGGTTGAGGTTGGCCAGCACCGCGTCCGCCTGGCGGATCAGCTCGAGGTTCGCCTGGTAGATCCAGCGTGCCTGGGCCACCGGCTCGACGATGCCCTCCGGCACCGAGTGATCCAGCGGGTACAGCCCCTGCACGCCGAACTCGGTGCACAGGGCCTTGAGCCGCTCGCCCTGCTCGAAGGCATCGGGGAGGAACACGTCGGGGCCGGCGAGGTACAGCTTGAGCATGGTCAGAGTCCCATGAACGACAGCATCAGGAAGGTGGCGAACAGCACGAAGTGGGTCATGCCTTCGATGGCGTTGGTCTTGCCGTCATGCAGGTTGTAGCCGGCGACCATCAGGGTGATGAACATCATGCCGGTCTGCAGCGGGGTCATCGCCATCTGGATCGGCTGGCCCTTGAACAGCGCCAGCGCCTCGATCACCGGCACGGTGAGGATCACGGTGGACAGCGAGGCGCCCAGGGCGATGTTGACCACCGGCTGCATGCGGTTGGCCATGGCCGCGCGCAGGGCGGTGAGGATTTCCGGGCTGGCGGAGATCGCCGCCACCAGCAGCGCCGGCACGATGGGCGGTACGCCGCTGCCTTCCAGGCCGACGTCCAGGGCCTTGGACATCACCTCCGCCAGCGCGCCGATCAGTACCACGCCGAACACCAGCAGGGCCATGGACTGCTTGCTGTTGCCCGGTGCCTCGTGGCCTTCGGCGTGCTCGCCGTGGGTCGCGTAGTTGTAGCTGAAGAAGTAGCTGTGCTGGCCGGTCTGCATGCGCAGGAACAGCGCATAGAGCATGACCATGCAGCCGATGGTGAAGAACGAGTAGAGCTTCCACTGCTCGGCCGGGATCAGCTCCGGCACCACCATGGAGATGCCCACGGCGGTGAGGATCATGGTCACGTAGGTCTTGCCCGAGTCGTCGTTGTACGACTGCTCGCCGTGCTTGAGGCCGCCCAGCAGCGCGGCCAGGCCGAGGATGCCGTTCATGTCGAGCATCACCGCCGCGTAGATGGTGTCGCGGGCCAGGGTTGGCGAGTGGTTGTGGTTCATCATGATCGCCAGGATCACCACCTCCACCAGCACCGCCGCCAGGGTCAGGATCATGGTGCCATAGGGCTCGCCGACCTTCTCCGCGAGGATCTCGGCGTGGTGCGCCACGCGCAGCGAGACGCCGATGATCACCGCCAGCAGCGCGGTGGCGGCGATCCCCGCGAGCATCTTGCCGCCGCCCAGCAGGCTGTGCTCCAGCGGGTACACCGCAATCGCCACCAGCAGGGCGAGGAGGAGGAATTTTTCGTCTTTGAGCGCGCGCAGCATCGAGGGGATGTCCATTGACGTAAGAGGCGAGTGCGCCATCTTAGGCAATGCCCGAGGGCCGCACCAGCCGACGCCGGGCGACAGCGGGACGCGCCTCGCAGCTTTCGACGACCTGCCCGTCATCGGCAACTTCGCCTGCACCCTTGCCGGGCCGTGCGATAATTGGCCCGATTGCCTGAATAACGAGATCTCACCCATGTACGACTGGCTCAATGCCCTGCCCAAGGCCGAACTGCACCTGCACCTGGAGGGTTCGCTGGAGCCCGAGCTGCTTTTCGCCCTGGCCGAGCGCAACAAGGTCGCCCTGCCCTGGGGCGACGTCGAGAGCCTGCGCAAGGCCTATGCGTTCAACAACCTGCAGGAATTCCTCGACCTCTACTACGCCGGCGCCGACGTGCTGCGTACCGAGCAGGACTTCTACGACCTGACCTGGGCGTACCTCGAGAAGTGCAAGGCGCAGAACGTCATCCACGTCGAGCCGTTCTTCGACCCGCAAACCCACACCGACCGTGGCGTGCCCTTCGAGGTGGTGCTGCGTGGCATCCAGGGCGCGCTCAAGGATGGCGAGAAGCAGCTTGGCATCAGCCATGGCCTGATCCTCAGTTTCCTGCGCCACCTGTCCGAGGACGAGGCGTTCAAGACCCTCGACCAGGCCATGCCGTTCCGCGACGCCTTCATCGCCGTCGGCCTGGACAGCTCCGAAGTCGGCCACCCGCCGAGCAAGTTCCAGCGCGTGTTCGACCGCGCCCGCAGCGAAGGCTTCCTCACCGTCGCCCACGCTGGCGAGGAAGGCCCGCCGGAGTACATCTGGGAAGCCCTGGACCTGCTCAAGATCGAACGCATCGACCACGGCGTGCGCGCCATCGAGGACGAGCGGCTGATGCAGCGCATCATCGACGAGCAGATCCCGCTGACCGTCTGCCCGCTGTCCAACACCAAGCTCTGCGTGTTCGACCACATGCGCGAGCACAACATCCTCGACATGCTCGAGCGTGGCGTGAAGGTGACGGTGAACTCGGATGACCCGGCCTACTTTGGCGGTTACGTCACCGAGAACTTCCAGGCCCTGCACGAGCACCTGGGGATGACCCGGGAGCAGGCGCAGCGGCTGGCGCAGAACAGCCTGGATGCGCGGTTGGTGAAGTAGGGGTTCAGGGGGCGGCTCCGCTGCGGGCCTGCCCCCTCACCCAGCATCGAATCTCCCCCAGAACACCCCGTCCTGATCCGTCCCCTCATCTGGCGCCCGCGACCTTTCGCACAACCCCTGCTACCCCTATAAGAACGCCTCTCCCACCGTCACGAGGTAGCAGCATGAACAGGATCGTCGCCATCACCGGCGGCTTCGGCCATCTGGGTAGTGTGGTCGGCCAGGCGTTCGCCGACGCCGGCTGGCAGGTCGCGTTGCTCGACCGCGCCGTCGGCCCGCGATATCCACAGGCCGGTGCGTTGTCCATCGGCGGCATCGACCTCACCGACCCTGACGCTGCCCGCACCGCGCTGGAAAAGGTCAACGAGCATTTCGGCGGCCTCGACGCGCTGATCAACGTGGCCGGCGGCTTCCACTGGGAAACCCTGGGCGATGGTGACATCGACACCTGGGACCTGATGTACCGCATCAACCTGCGCACCGCCGTGGTCTCCAGCCAGGCTGCGCTGGAGCACCTGAAGGCGCGCGGGCACGGGCGCATCCTCAATATCGCTGCCGCAGCTGCGACCCGCGCGGCGCTGGGCATGGGGGCCTATGCGGCGTCCAAGGCCGGCGTCATGCGCCTGACCGAAGCGCTGGCGGAGGAACTGAAGGACGCGCGGATCACCGTCAACGCGCTGATGCCGAGCATCATCGACACCCCGCAGAACCGCGCCGACATGCCCACTGCGGAATTCGACCGCTGGGTGAAACCGGAGCAACTGGCAGCGACGCTGCTGTTCCTCGCCTCGGATTCGGCGGCGGCCATTACCGGTGCGTGCATCCCGGTGACCGGCCGCGTCTGATTGCGAGGCTTCCGTAGGGCGCATAACCCGGCACGGGTTATCCGCCGCTCCTACAGGGTGTCTAGGCTGCCCCCACGCTGCGCAGGAAAGCCGCCAGGCACGGGTTATCGTTGTGCGGGCTCCAGGCCGCGCCGTACTCCACCTGCGGCGACCGGCCGATGGCGCGGAAGGCCACGCCGGGCAGTTGCATGCGCCGCATCGAGTCCGGCACCAGTGACACGCCCAGCCCCTCGGCCACCAGGTTGACGATGGTCTGCTGCAGGTGCGTTTCCATGCGTACCGCCGGGACGAAGCCGTGCTGGCGGCAGCAGTCCATCACCGATTCGTGCAGCGCCGGCGCGGTGGCCGGCGGGAAGGTGATGAAGGGCTCGCCGGCCAGCTTGGCCACGTCCAACTCAGGTTCCTGCGCCAAACCGTGCTCGGCCGGCAGCACCGCGCACAGCGGCTCGCGCTGCAGCGTGCGATAGAGTCGCTGGCCCGGTTCGTGTTCGGGGAAGGTCAGGGCGACGTCCACCTCGCCGCTGTCCAGCGCCGGTCCCAGATCGCGCGGGAGCATCTCGTTGAGCACCAGCTTCACCTCCGGGTGGCCGTCGGCGAAGGTTTTCAGCAGGCGCGGCAGCAGCGTCCAGGCAGCCAGCATGGTGAAGCCGATGCGCAGCTCGCCGCGCTCGCCGCGTGCCGTAGCGCGTGCCGAGCGCACGGCGAGGTCGAGGCCGGCGAGCAGCGTCCGGGCCTGCTGCTGGAAGTCGCGGCCTGCGGCGGTCAGCTCCACCGAGCGTGAATGCCGGGCGAACAGCGGCGTGCCCAGTTCCTCTTCCAGCGCGGCGATCTGCCGGCTCAGCGGCGGCTGGGTGATGTGCAGTGCCTCGGCGGCTCGGCCGAAGTGCAGTTGCTCGGCGAGGGCGAGGAAATAGCGCAGCTGGCGGAAGTCGATCATCGATACGGTTTGGGTATGGATTGGCGCTTTAGTAAGCATTGGACGGTATCGATTGGCAACCCTATGCTCGCCTGCCGCTCCCGCTCTCCAGGTTCCCTGCCATGCACACCGTGTTCGCCGTCGTCCTGCCGATCTTCGCGCTGATCCTGGTCGGCTGGCTGTGCCGGCGCACCAACCGTCTCGGCCCGCAGGCGGCTTCGGAGATCAACAAGCTGGTGGTCTGGCTGTGCCTGCCGGCGCTGCTGTTCAAGGTCACCGCCACCGCGACCTGGGCGGAAATCTGGCAGCCGGGCTTCCTCGCCGCCTTCACCGGCGGCTGCCTGCTGGTGTTCTTCGCCACCCTCGTCTGGCGCCTGATGCAGGGCCGCGCGCTGCCGGCGGCGAGCATCGACGGCCTCAGTGCGTCCTACGCCAATACCGGGTACATGGGCATTCCGCTGTGCCTGCTGGTATTCGGCCAGGACGGCCTGGAGCCGGCGCTGATCGCCTCGCTGCTGGTGGTCTGCGTGCTGTTCGCCATCGCCGTGGTGTGCATCGAGGTCGGCCTGCAGGAGGAGAAGCACATCGGCCGCGCCGTCTGGGTGGTGAGCAAGGCGCTGGGCAAGAACCCGCTGGTGGTCTCGCCGATCATCGGTGGCCTCTGGGCCGTAACCGGCATCGGCCTGCCGGCGCCGCTGCTGCACTTCCTCGACATGCTCGCCGCCGCCACCACGCCCTGCGCGCTGGTCTCGCTGGGCCTGTTCCTGGCGCAGAAACAGGAAGGCGAGCAGGTCGGCGCCTGGCCGCTGGTGGCGATCAAGCTGGTCGGCCAGCCGCTGCTTACCGGCTTCCTCGCCTACAAGGTCTTCGACCTGCCACCGCTGTGGGCGGATTCGGCGCTGTTGCTCAGCGCGCTGCCCACCGGCACCGGGCCGTTCATGCTCGCCGAGTACTACCAGCGCGAGGCGGCGGTGGTGTCGCGAAGCATCCTGGTGTCGACGCTGGGGTCGCTGGTCACGCTCTCGCTTTGTCTGCTGTGGATTGCCCGATAGGCAAGGGTGCGATCGTTCAGGAAAGCCTGAACGTAGGATGGGTGGGGCTTGCGATACCCATCGATTCCACCCACGCACAGCATGGGTGTCGCTGCGCTCCACCCATCCTGCGAAAGCCGCCATGCAGGCATAAAAAAACGGACCGGCCATCGCGGGGATGGCGGGTCCGTTGCGCAAACGCAGGGGGAGCGTCACCGGGGAAAGGTGACGCTCCAGACGCAGCCCCTCAGGCGTATGGCCCGAATTGCGTCAACGTTGCGATCAAGCCGGTTCGGTCAGCGCGCCCGCAGCGCGCGCGGGTAGTTGGCGGCCGGAGATCCGGTGGGCGTCACCCGCCGGTGCCGTGCCCTTATCGTAGGGTTTGGCCAGCAGCATGTAGACCAGGCCCGCGCCGATCACCACGACGGTGGTGAGGATCATCGAATAGTTCATGTACCAGGGCGCGTCCGGGGTGCGCGGCCAGACCATGTTGGTGATCGCCGCCACGCCGTAGACCAGCGCTGCGACGTTCACCGGCACGCCCCACTTGCCCAGGCTGAAGTGGCCGCCGGGCACCCAGCCCTTGGCACGGGCGATCAGCGAGGCGATGACGATCAGCTGGAAGGACACGTAGATGCCGATCGCGGCGAAGCCGACAATGGTGGCCACGGCGTCGCCCATGAACAGGCCCAGGCAGACGATGGCCGCCGGCATCACGCCCGCCACCACCAGCGCAACGGCCGGCACGTGATTGGTGTTGAGCTTGGACAGGGCCTTGCTGCCGACGATCATCTCGTCGCGGGCATAGGCGAACAGCAGGCGGCTGGCGGCGGCCTGCAGGCTCAGCACGCAGGACACGAACGACACCATCACCACCGCCATCACCAGCTTGGAACCCACCGGGCCGAAGGCGTTGGCGAGGATGGTGGTCACCGGGTCGGTGTCTTCGCCGTTGATCACGCGCTGGATGTCCGGCACCGAGAGGATCAGCGCCAGGCACGCGAACATCGCGGCGGCGCCGCCGATGTAGATGGTCATGCGCATGGTCTTGGGGATCATCTTGCCGGGGTTCGGGGTTTCCTCGGCGACGTCACCGCAAGCCTCGAAACCGTAGTACTGGAACAGCCCCGCCAAGGACGCGGCGAGGAAGGCCGGCCAGTAGCTGCCGTCGATCCTGATGTCGAAGGTGTTGAACAGCACGCTGAAGTCGTTGTGACGCTCGAAGATCAGCAGGTAGCCGCCCACCAGCAGCGCACCGCCCAGCTCGCAGATGAAGCCGAACATGGCGACGCGGGCCAGCAGTTTGGTGCCGGACAGGTTGAGCACGGTGGACAGCGCGATCAGCGCCAGGGCGATGCCGATGGCGGCGTTGCCGTGCATCTCGAAGCCGAGCATGGCGGCCATGTACGGGCTGGCGCCCACGGCGATGCCGGCGATGGAGGTGCACAGCGCCCAGGCATACACCCAGCCGACCATCCACGCCCAGCGCTTGCCCACCAGGCGCCGCGCCCAGGGGTAGACGCCGCCGGAGATCGGGAATTGCGAGACCACTTCGCAGAACACCAGGCACACCAGCATCTGGCCCAGGCCGATCAGCAGGTAGGTCCAGAACATCGGCGGACCACCGGCGGCCAGGCACAGGCCGAACAGGGTGTAGACGCCGACCACCGGCGACAGATAGGTGAAGCCCAGGGAGAAGTTCTCCCACAGGCTCATGCTGCGTTCGAAGTTGGAGCTGTAGCCGAGGGCAGCGAGCTGCTCGGCATCGGAATCGGTTACGCCAGCGGCACGCTTGGCAGGGGACCCACTCATCGTTGTTTCCTCTCGGGGGGTTGATGGGCAGAAGGCAATCGACCGGCAGGCCTCACGACGCCCGCCGGATCCCTTTTCGGGTTTTTAGTTGTGTGTACTGCTGTGGACTTACTGGCCGTCGTCGAACTGCGAGAGCCACTGCACCGTCTGCGGGTGGTAGCGGGTGAAGCCCTTGTAGTCGACGAGCTGCTGGTCGAGGCTCTTGAGCACGCGGTGCATGCGCTTGGCCCACGCCGGGTTGGTGGCGATGTCTTCCAGGCTCAGCAGGTAGGTGCGGATCGGGAACACGATGGCGTTGCTGCGCGGCAGACGGTGCAGCGGCTGCAGCTCGATGCGCAAGTAGACCTTCTGACCGGCATTCTCGGCGGTGACTGTGGTGCGGTCCGGCGCCCACTCGGGCAGGGATTCGGCGGACACGTCCAGGCGCGGGTTGACGGTCAGCGACCAGTTCAGGCGACGCACCGGGTGGCCGTTGCGCAGGCGCAGGAGGAACTTCAGCGCGCGGTCGAGCATGCCGGTTTCCTTGACCAGCGGCACCGGGCCGTGGAACTCGTGCCAGGCCATGCCCAGGTTGAAGCGCAACGAGTAGTCGGCGCGCTGGGTGGCGATGCCCGCGCCCCAGTACAGGGTGCCGTCGCGCTCTTCCTGCAGGACCCAGTCGCCCTGGGCCTGGCGGGTGACGTATTCCATCGGCTCATAGGGCAGGGTCGACGGATCACCGAAGGTGAAGGTGTCGTCGATGTTCAGCAGCTTGTTGGTCCAGTGCCAGCGGGTGCCGTCCTTCTCCAGGGAGAAGTACTCCGGGTAATCCTTGGCGTAGGACTCCATGATCAGTTCGAGCAGGTCCCACTGCGCCTCCATCATGTGCGGCGCGGAGACGTAGTGCATGCCCGGATCCTTCTCCAGGGTGATCGCACGGTCGCGGCACTCGCTGATGTAGTGCTCGTCGATGTCGAACACTGCGCGGAAGGCGTCGGTGCCCACCGAGACGTGCGGCTCCAGGTTCATCGAGTACATGTACTCGTCGTCCGGGAAGGGCCAGGGCGCGCGGTCGATGCAGGCCTGGCTGTTGGCGTAGGTGTAGTCGTCGCGGTAGGTTTCGTCGGGGCGGAATTGGATGGTCATGGTCGTTCTCCGGCTCAGCAGTCGATGACCAGCCGCGAGCACTTGGCGCGCGACACGCAGGGCATGATTTTCTGGTTGGCGGCCTTGTCCTCGTCGGACAGCCAGTCGTCGGTGTGGAGGATTTCTCCGTCCAGCTCCAGGACGTTGGTCTCACACATGCCGCAGGCGCCGCCGCGGCACAGGTACGGAATTTCGTGGCCGGCGGCCTCGGCGGCTTCCAGCAGGCTCTGGTCGGGCGACACGTCGATGGTTGCGCCGCTGCGCGCCAGGGTGACCTGGAACGCCTCGCCGACGCTGCCCTGTTCGAGGAAGCGCTCGTAGTGGATGTGGCTGTCGGTCCAGCCGTGGGCGTGGGCGGCGTCGATGGTCGCCTGGATCATGCCCTCGGGGCCGCAGACGTAGACGTCGCTGCCCAGCGGCCGGTCGGCCAGCACGGCGGAAATGTTCAGGCGCTCGCCGCGGTCGTCGCGGTACAGGCGCACAGCGTCGCCGTATTCCTGCAGCAGTTCTTCACCCAGGCGCGCATGGGCGTTGCCGCGCACCGCCAGGTGGACTTCGAAGGGCGTGCCGCGCAGGCGCAGTTCCGCCAGCTGCGAGCACACCGGGGTGATGCCCACGCCGCCGGCGATGAACAGGTGCAGGCGTGCGTGCTTGCTCAGCGGGAACAGGTTCACCGGGCGGAGGATTTCCAGCTCGTCGCCTTCCTTCACCACGTCATGCATGTGCTTCGAACCGCCACGGCCTTCTTCCACGCGGCGCACGGCGATCTGGTAGGCGCTGGCGTCGTAGGGCGAACTCATCAGCGAGTAGGCGTTGCGGTAGGTACCGCTGGCATGGGGCATCAGCACCACGACGTTGCTGCCGCCGGAGAACGGCGTCAGGTGCGCGCCATCGGTGGAGGCCAGGGTGAAGCGCTTGATCTCCGGGGTCACCTGCTCGATGCGGGTGACGCGGACGTTCAGGGTTCCGTTGGACTGGCTCATGTGTCGAGCTCCTCGGCATCGGGCAGTTCGCCGGGGACTTCGGCGTCGGCCTTCACCGCCTGGAACGCGGCGAGGCGGCGGGAGTAGTGGTCGCGGACCACCAGGGTGCGGGCGCAGTGCGGGCACTCGAAGACGCGCTGGGTGACGTTCTCGGTGTAGCCGTCGCAATGCACGCACCAGACGCGGCGGACGAAGGAGCCGGCGTGTTCGCGCAGCACTTCGTCCTTGTTCAGGTTGATCGCGTCGGCGGCCTGCATTGCGGTGCCGATGAAGCTCTCGGAGCCGGCCAGGTAGAGGCGGGTCCCCATGCGCGACTGGCCCAGCAGCGCGTGCAGGTCATCGACCAGCGCACGGTTGCTCGGGTAGATCGACAGCTCGACGTCGGTGATGTCGCGCAGCGCGGCGAGGTGATCCTGGCCGGAGAAGGATTCGGTGGCGTACAGCACGCGGATGGGCGCGCTGCGCGGCATCTCGGCGAGCAGGCGGAGCATGGCGGCGCCGCCGCTGCCCTGGCCGGCGATGATGTGGTGGTGACCACCAGCGAGCGGGCGCAACTGGTCGTAGACCGGCCGGCTCTTGATACCTGTGATGAGCATTATTCTTGTGCCTCCAGAACTGCCGGCTCTCTCGGTCAGGAGCGCCGGCGCGATTCGAGGACCCGTGCACGGCCACGGGTCGGAGATACACAGAGCACAGGCTGTGCCAAATAGTTAAGTGATTGAAATTAAAAGGAAAAGTAAAAATATGAAAACGCAGGTGTAAGCAGAAATGACAACGCCTGTAGGCAGGCTTGCAGCGGTGGAATGTCGCAGGGGGATTTCTGCCGGATGCGGGAAGGCGGCGTGACCGGGTGGTCCCGTGCAGGAGTTGGATTTCAGTGGGGCGGATTCTCCGCTCCACCCATCCTAAGGGGAGCGGAGGGGGCTCAATCGTCCCGCTGCAACTTGCGGATCAGCGTGCCGACATCGATGCCCAGGTGGATCGCCGCCTTGCGCTTGCTGCCGCACAGGCGCACCGCGCGCAGGATCACCTGGCGCTCATAACGCTGCACCTGGGCCTTGAGTGGCTGGTCGTCGATGGCCGCCGCCGGTTCGTCGTGGGCGACGGGGCTGCCGGCCGGTGGCGCGCCGAGCAGTTCCGGCGGCAGGTGCAGCTCTTCCGCCACGTCGTCGGCCAGCACGGCGAGGCGCTCGAAGATGTTCACCAGCTCGCGGATGTTGCCGGGGTAGTCGTAGTCCAGCAGGCGTTCACGGCATCCCGAAGCGAGTCGCAGCGGCGGCTGGCGGTCGCGGTTGATGCGCGCCAGGAGGATGTCCATCAGCACCGGCAGATCGTCGCGGTGGGCGCGCAGCGGCGGGATTTCCACCGGCAGCACGGCCAGGCGGTAGTAGAGGTCGGCGCGAAACTCGCCGGCCGCCACCTGGGCGCGCAAGTCCTTGTTGGTCGCGGCGATCACCTGCACCTGGACCTGTTTCGACAACGGCGAACCCACCGGCTGGATGGTGCCGTCCTCGAGGAACTTGAGCAGCTTGGCCTGCACCTGCAGCGGAATTTCACCAATCTCGTCGAGGAACAGCGTGCCGCCCGAGGCGCCCTCGATATAGCCGCGCTTGCCCGACTGCAACGCGCCGGTGAAGGCGCCGCGCTCGTAACCGAACATCTCCGACTCGAACAGGGTTTCCGGAATGCTCGCGCAGTTCACGTCGATGAAGGGGCGGTCGCCCCAGCCGGCGGCGCGGTGGATATGCCGGGCGATGGCGGTCTTGCCCACGCCGGGCTCGCCGAGCAGCAGCAGGCGCGCGCGGCGGCGGAAGGCGCGCACGCCCATGTCGGCGATGGAGGAGAGCAGCGGCGACATGTGCAACGCATTGTCCTGCGGGTCGCCCAGCCCCTGCAGGTCGGTGGTCGAGGCGCGCCCGGAAGGGCTGCGCAGGCTGCCCGCCGTGCCCGGCTCGTACTCGCGCTGGATCAGCAGGCAGTAGGGCTTCTCGTAGGCCGTGGTCGGCACGGCCTGGGCGCGGGTGAGGAACACCCGGCCATCGCGCGAGCGGGTCAGCGCGCTCTTGCCGCCGCGGCGCAGGGCCTGTTGGAAATCGTCGAACTGCAGCGCCGAACGCTGGAAGAAGTCCACATCCGGCAGGCCCAGCACGTCCACGCGGGTCACGCGGTTGACCCGCTCGGCCGCAAGGTTGATGAAGCGCACCCGCGAGTCGCCGTCGCAGACGATCAGCGCCTCGCTGAAGCTGTCGAGCAGCGCATGCAGCGCCGGTGTTTCCAGCAGGGCGGAGAGCATCTCGCCCGACGCGCTGACCGATGAGCGCATGCCCATGCGCAGCGGTGCGAAGAAGCCTTCTTCGCTCATGGATGCAGCTCCGTCGCGTTGTTCGCCTGGCGCAGCACGAAGACGCGCCAGGCCACACCCTCGCGGATGAGGATGCGCGAGCAGTGGCTGTTGAAGGACTGGTAGTTGCCGAACTGGTCGGGCAGGTCGAGTACCTGCCAGGTGCGTTCGGGCAGTGGCATGCGGTTCAGCGTCGAGGCCAGCCCGGCGGCGCGGGTGATGCCGAAGGTCTGCTCGAAGGCCGCGTTGCGCCATTGCGGCTGGGCCTGCTCGTCGATCACCAGGACGGCGTCGGGCACTGCGTCGAACACCCGGCGCAGCGCTTCGATGCGTTGCTCGGCGTCGTGCTGCATGCGCAGCTCCTGGCTGACGTCGCGCAGGCTGCCCCACATGCGCAGCATGCGGCCGTTGTGGATGCTGGCGCGCACGTCGTTCTCCACGTAGGCCGGCGAGCCGTCATGGCGGCGATCCACCGACAGCGCGCCGTCGACGTGGAATTCCGCCTCGATCAGGCGCCGGACGAACTCTTCGTTGGCCGGGCTGCGTGGCCAGTACAGGCGCACCGGCTGCTCGCTGAAATCGACGTCGGCGGGCATCTCGTAGATGTTGGCCATGGCGCGGTTGCACATGCGCCAGTAGGAGCGATTTTCGAACACCTGGCGGACGATCTCGTCGGGCGTCTCGCGCACGTCCACCGACTCGGCGAACTCGATGCACCAGTAAGCGACCCGCGCGCTGAAGAGCATCTGGCTCATCACCTCGTTGGCGCTCTGCAGCTCACCCAGGCGGCGGCTGATCGGCCCCAGTGGCATCTTCACCAGGTGCAGGCGAGCCGGCTCGCCGTCGCGCCATTGCAGCACGCCGCTGGCGAGCACCGGCAGCAAGCCGCCATTGTGGCGGATCAGCGTCAGCTCCAGGTCCTGCACGCGTTCATCGGCCGGCGGGCTGGCGAACAACTGCATCAACGCGTTCAGCGAGTCCGCGGTGTAGATCAGCTCGGCGCCCTGGCCGTCCAGCGAACCCGGTGCGTAGCCGAGCTGATCGGTCTGCTCGGCGGAGACTTCGATGAAGCGTCCCTGGGACGTCAGGCTGTCGGACAGCAGCAGGCCCCTGTCCAGCAGCAGTTTCAGTGGGTCCATTTTTCCCTCCAAGGCAGATCTCCAAGGCAAATTCCCAACACGGCGATGCGGCCGCACGGCCGCAAACGAGCGGCACTCAAGGAGACCAAGGCATGTTGCATGCCAGCCTGAAACGCCCGTGTGCCACGGGGTTGCATGCACGGGTGTGTGCAAAAACGCAGCACTGAGGGCAACCCTGCAGCGCAGTTTGCAGAGTATCCGCTGCAGGGTTGCAGCGCCGCGCCGGGCGATGGAAGGCGCGGCGATTTCGTGGCAAATACTGGCCAGTTGATAGCTTTTGAGTTCGTTTGAGGTGCTGGCGCTGCTAGGATGCGCGCGCGTTTCGCTCCCTGAAGCGCCCGTCCCAGAGCCCGTTCCCTACAAGAGGCCGCCATGCGCAAGCACCGCCGTTTGACCTTCCGCCATATCGGCCAGATCAACGTGACCAACCGCCTGAGTGGCGACCCCATGGGGGTGGTCCTGGACGTCTCGATGGGTGGCCTGCGGCTGGTGACGGAGGAGCCGCTGGCGCCGGGCAGCTGCTACGACATGCGCCTGGAGATTCCGGTGCGCGAGGATCACACCCGCTCGGTGGATATCACTGCGATCTGCCAGTGGTCGAAGAAGGACGCCAAGACCGCGCGCTTCGAGCAGGGCTTCAAGCTGGACCGGCCGAGCGCGGCGTTCACCGAGCTGGTGACGTCGATGTCGGTGAGTTTCAACCGCAGTCTGTTGGGGCGGGCACGGTTGTCGTGATGGGGTTGGCTTGGGTGCGGGCCTGTTGCACCCTCTCCCCAGCCCTCTCCCTGAAGGGAGAGGGAGTCGTTCGGTGTGCGCTGCAACCACAGTGTTAGCCGGCGAGCGCTGAACCTCCAGCCCACTCGGGATAGTCCCCTCTCCCTTCAGGGAGAGGGTTAGGGAGAGGGCAACACCCAGCTCCGGGCTCCCTGGAACTCCCTACCCCAACGTCCCCATAATCTGCACCCCCACCCGCTCCGGAATTTCGTTCTGCGACAGCACGTGCAGCCCCGGACTGAACACCCGCGCGTAACGCGCCAGCAGCGGTCGCAGCTGCGGCATCACGGTGAGGATCGGCGGGTGGCCTTCCTTGCGCAGCTTTTCCTTCACCACCGGCATGCTGTGCTGCAGCTGGTTGAGCAGGCTGGGCTCCACCGGGATATTGTCCAGGCTCACCGGGCCGGCCTGCTGGGCGATGCTCAGGGCGCCGAGCAGGGTGTTCTCCAGGGCGTTCTCCAGCACGAACACGCTCAGCTCCGGGCGGTCACCGGCAATCGAGGAAACGATGCTGCGGCGCAGCGCATAGCGCACGTCGGAGGCCAGCAGCACCGGGTCCTTGGTAGTCTCGCTGCCTTCGAGCAGGGCGCTGGCGATGGTGACGATGTCCTTGAGCGCCACTTCTTCCTGCAGCAGCTGGCGAAACACCCGGTGCTGCTGCGAGTAGGTCAGCTGCGCCTTCAGCGATTCGGCCAGTTTGGGCGCCTGCAAGGTCAGGCGCTGCATCAGGTGCTCGACGTCGTCGTGCTTGAAGATGTCCGGCAGGTGCTCGCGCACCACCTTGTTCAGGTGCGTGGCGACCACGCTGGCGCAGTCGATCACCTGGTAGCCCAGGTTCAGTGCGCGGGATTTGTCCGCCGGGAGAATCCACACCACCTGCATGCGGTAGGCCGGGTCGACGCCGAGGATGCCGTCGATCTCGCCGTAGAGTTCCGGCGAGGGAATCGCCATCAGCCGGTCGGCGTGGATTTCCGCGCCGTCGATGCGCTCGCCGTTGATGTGGATGGCGTACTGCGAGGCCTTCAGGCGCAGGCTGTCGCGGATCTGCACTTCCGGCAGGAGGAAGCCCAGGCTTTCCGAGAGCGTCTGGCGCACCCCTCGAATCCGTTGCGGCAGCGGCGCGCCGCTGGCCTCGTTGACCAGGCTGACCAGCTTGTAACCCAGCGAGATCGACAGGCGCTCCACCAGCGGGATGTCTTCCCAGCCCAGTTGCTGCGCGCGCTCCTGGTCCATGGCCTGCGTCAGCGCCTGGGTCTGCTCCAGCGTCTGCGCCTCGATGGGCGGGCCGGCCAGCGACAGCCGCCAGGCGATGAAGGCCACCAGTGCGGCGAAGGCGAAGAAGGCGATGTGCGGCATGCCCGGGACCAGGCCGAGCACCACGAGGATGCCGGCGACGGTGTAGAGCAGCGACGGCGAGGCCAGCATCTGCTTGCGCACCAGGCTGGTGATTTCCGCCGACTCGTTGACCCGCGTGACGATGATTGCCGCCGCGGTGGACAGCAGCAGCGCCGGGATCTGCGCCACCAGGCCGTCGCCGATGGTCAGCAGGGCGTAGCGCTGGAAGGCCGCACCGGCCGGCAGGTCGTAGACGAACACACCGATGGCCAGGCCGCCGAACAGGTTGATCAGCAGGATCAGGATGCCGGCGATGGCGTCGCCGCGGACGAACTTCGAGGCGCCGTCCATCGCGCCGTAGAAGTCGGCTTCCTTGGCCACTTCCGAGCGGCGGCGCTTGGCTTCGTTCTGGTCGATCAGGCCGGCGTTGAGGTCGGCGTCGATGGCCATCTGCTTGCCGGGCAGGGCGTCCAGGGTGAAGCGCGCGGTCACCTCGGAGATACGCTCGCCGCCCTTGGTGATGACCATGAAGTTGATGATCATCAGGATCACGAAGACGATCAGGCCGACGATGAAGTTGCCGCCGATCACCACGTGGCCGAAGGCTTCGATCACCTTGCCGGCCGCGCCCGTGCCGGTGTGGCCGTCGAGCAGCACCACGCGGGTGGAGGCGACGTTCAGGGTCAGGCGCAGCAGCGTGGTGACCAGGATCACCGTGGGCAGCAGGGAAAAGTCCAGCGGACTTTTCGACGACACGCTGACCAGCAGCACCAGGATCGCCACCACGATGTTGAAGGTGAACAGGGCGTCCAGCACCAGCGGCGGCAGCGGCAGGATGATCATCGAGAGGATCGACAGGATGATCAGCGGGATGCCGATGCGGCCGCTCTGGAAGGTCGGCAATAGTGACTGCAGTAGGCGCATGGTCAGACTCTGTTCAGCAGTTCTTCGGGAATGGGGACGTTCTTGATCAGTTCCGGCCGCTCACGGCGCCCGGAGCGCCAGGCCTTGAGCTGGAGGATGTAGGTGAGGACGTGGGCCACGGCCTTGTACAGCTGCGCGGGGATCTGCTGGTTCACCTGGGTGGTGGCGTAGATGGCGCGGGCCAGTGGCGGTAACTCGAGCACTTCCAGGTCATGGGCCCTGGCCAGCTTGCGGATGTACAGCGCGGTCTCGTCCAGGCCCTTGGCGACCACGTAGGGCGCCTGGGCCTTCTTGGGGTCGTAGCGCAGCGCCACGGCAAAATGCACCGGGTTCACGATCACCACGTCGGCGGTCCTGATCGTCTTGCTGATCTGCCGGTGCACCAGCTGGCGCTGCATCTGGCGGATGCGCGCCTTCACTTCCGGGCGGCCTTCCTGGTTCTTGTGCTCTTCCTTGCGCTCCTGCTTGGTCATGCGCAGTTTCTTCTTGAAGAAGAAGTACTGGATCGGGATGTCGATGACCGAGAACAGGATGAACACCACCAGCAGCGACAGGGTGATGTCGTAGAAGGTGCCGAAGGCGGCGGCAATGGCGCTGTGCACGTTGCTGCGCTGCAGCGCCAGCAGGCCGGGCAGGGCGCCGTGCAACTGATAGAGGGCGACGAGGATCAGCACGACGATCTTGAGCAGCGACTTGGCCAGCTCCGTCCAGTTCTGCATCGAGAAGATGCGCCCAAGCCCGGTGATCGGGTTGAGCTTGGACAGCCTGGGCATGAAGTTCTTGCTGGAGAAGATCCAGCCGCCGGGGATCATCGAGAACAGCACCACCAGCAGCGGCGTGACCAGCAGCGGCAGCAGCGTGGTGATGAACAGCACCAGGTGGTGGCCGAGCACCAGCGGCAGGTCGTCCAGGCCGATCTCGCTGTGCCGCAGATCGATGAAGGACAGCGCAAAGCCCTGCCTGATGCCATCGTAGAAGTGCTCCACGCAGAACTTCAGCGCGACCAGCGTGGCCAGTAGTGAGAGGGTGGTGGAGAGGTCCTTGGAGCGGCTGACCTGGCCATCCTCGCGGCTCTTTTTCAGCTTCTGCTGGGAGGCCTCTTCGGTTTTCTCCTGGGCGCTGTGCTGGTCAGCCATGGCGCCCCTCGCGGAAGATCACGCCGATGGCGTCGAGCAGCTGGCGGGTGAGCTTGAGGTAGTTCTCGGGGATGTCCGGCAGGGTCAGCCAGATGCACGCCAGGCCCGCGATGATCGCCATGGGAAACCCCAGGGAGAACAGGTTGAGTGCCGGCGAGATGCGGTTGAGCAGGCCGAAGCAGAACTGCACCAGGGTCATGCAGAACACCACCGGCAGGGTGATCAGCACGGCGGCGGAGAACACCCAGGCGAGGCTGCCGGCCACCGACTCCAGCCCCAGGTAATGCAGGCCGCTGCCTACCGGCCAGTAGACGAAGCTCTGGTAGAGGATGCTCACTACCAGCAGGTGGCCGTCGATGGAGAGGAACAGGAACACCAGCAGGATGAAGTACAGCTGGTAGAAGATCGAGGACGACGACACGCCGTTCATGGGGTCGTTGTACACCGCCATGCTCAGGCCCAGTTGGGTGGAAATCACGTCGCCCACCAGGGTGAACACGGTGAACACCAACATCAGCGCAAGGCCCAGCATCAGGCCGAAGGCAATCTGCTCCAGCGCCACCAGCAGGCCCTGCGCGGACAGCGGATCGATGGCCGGCGGGCGCGGCAGCGCGGCGCCGAGGGCGACGGTCAGGGCCAGGCCAAGGAGGATGCGCAGGCGCATGGGGATCGCCTTGTGGCTGAAGATCGGCGCCAGGGCGAACACCGCCATGATCCGGCAGAAGGGCCACCACCAGGCCTGCAGCGTTTGCAGGTAGTCGAAGGCCTGCAGGATGGATGCGCCTTGCTGCATGGCATCAGCCGACCAGGCGGCCCGCCTGGTGGAACGACTCGATGAACAGCTCCGAGAGCGTGCGCAGGATCCAGTGGCCGGCGAACACCAGCATCCCCAGGGTGATCAGCAGGCGCGGGAGGAAGCTGAGCATCTGCTCGTTGATCTGCGTGGCTGCCTGGAAAATGCTCACCAGCAGGCCGCCGATCAGGCTCGGCACGATCAGCACGCAGACGATCAGCGCGGTGATGTGTACGGCGTTGGAGACGATATCGACGGCGCTTTCCGGAGTGAGCATCTTTGGTTTTCCGTCAGGGCCGCTAAAACGGCTGCACGCTGCTGGTCAGCGTGCCCATCATCAGGGCCCAGCCGTCCACCAGCACGAAGATCATCAGCTTGAACGGCAGCGAGATCATCATCGGCGAGAGCATCATCATGCCCATCGCCATCAGCACGCTGGCCACCACCAGGTCGATCACCAGGAAGGGGATGAAGATCATGAAGCCCAGCTGGAACGCGGTCTTCAGCTCGCTGAGCACGAACGACGGCAGTAGCAGGGAGAAGTCCAGGTCGTTGAGGTTCTCCGGCACCGTCTCGCCGGCCAGGCTGACCATGGTTTCCAGCGAGGTGCGGTTGGTCTGCGCGAGCATGAAGCGGCTGAGGGTCTGCTTGGCGCGGCCCAGGCCGTCTTCCAGGCTGATCTGGTCGGCCTCGAAGGGCTGGTAGGCGTTGCTGTAGACGTCCTGCCAGACCGGGCGCATGACCAGCAGGGTCATCACCAGGGCGATGCCTACCAGCACGTTGTTCGGCGGGCTCTGCTGCAGGCCGATGGCCTGGCGCAGGATTGCCAGCACGATGACGAAGCGGGTGAAGCAGGTCATCAGCATGAGCATCGCCGGAAGGAAGCCCAGCAGGGTCATGACGATGAGGATCTGCAGCTTGACGCTGAAGGCCTGGCCGTCCGCCGTATCGTGCAGGTTGAACAGCGTGACCTCGCCGCCGGCCGCCTGCGCGTAGAGCGGGCAGAGCGCGGCGATGAGCAGGCCAAGCGTGGCCAGGCAGCGGGACAGCATCACGCCGTCAGGGCGTCGAGGCTGGCGCCGCACAGTTCGAGCACGCGCAGGCCGTAGTTGCCGTTCATCACGACCACCTCGGCCTTGGCGAACAGCGCGCCGTTGACCTTCACGTCCAGCGGCTCGCCGGCGAGCTTGTCGAGGATGATCACGCTGTTGGCGTCCACGTCCATCAGCTCCTTCAGCGAGATTTCCACCGAGGCGACTTCCAGGGTGACGTTCACCGGGATCTTGCCGAAGAAGGCCAGGTCCTGCTGCGGCAGCGGCGCGCGCACGGGGTCGGCGGGGATGTCGGTGACGTCCTGGGTGAGGCCCAGGTCGCCGTCGTTGATCAGCGACTCGAACTCGGAGTCGGAGAGAGAACCGGTCATGGGTTTTTCACGCTTTCCAGGGAGGAGAGGAAGAGGGTGCCGTCGTCTTCGAAGATGGCGCCGCGGAACAGCTTCTGCTGGTTGACCCGCACGTCGACGCGCTCCAGCGGGCGGATCGTCAGTACATCGCCCGGCTCCAGGGCCAGCACCTGAGACAGCGGCAGGCGCGCGGCGGCGACCACGCAGTCCAGGCGCAGAGGCAGGTGCTTGATGTGCTCCACCGGGTTGCCGGTCATGCGTGGCGGTGGCGGGCCGGCGAGGCGGCGGGTCAGTTCGTCCGCCAGCGGGTTGTCCAAGTAGAGGTAGAGCGAGGAGCGCTCGCCGGTCAGGTGGCTGACGTAGCTGAACTCGGCGACGTACTCCCACTGCACTTCTTCATAGGTAGGGTCGATCTGCTGCAGGCGGCCGACCGATTCGCCCATCAGCAGGGCGCGGCCGAACAGATCCACCACGTCCAGGCCGAGGCGGTCGAGCATGCGCTGCTCAGAGCTGCTGATCGGCGGCGTGTCGCGGCTGGCGACCACGGTGCCACCGTAATAGCACTCGATGACTTCGGTGAGCAGGGCACGGTCCATGGCGAAACCGAACTTGCCCAAGGGCGAATCGAATAAACACTCCAGTTCACGGGGAAGTTCCTCGTGAAGGGTCAGGTTATCCAGTTCGAGATTGATTCGATAATGCCGCAGGAAGTAGTCGCTGATAATCCGCGGATATTTTCCGGAGATCTCTTTGATGTACTGCGGGATCTTGTGATAATGCCGGCCGAGTTTCTGCGGTTTCAGTCGAATCAGACTATCGGCGGGCACGCCATGGTGGACTTTTGATTTACCAGTCATGCTCAGCGTCGTACTTCCAGGTTCGATCTGCCATCTGCCCAAGGACACGGGAGGTGTCATGACCGCCGGGATCGGCTGATCGTTGCTCGCGGCATGCTCTGTCTTTCAGGAAGCCCGTGACTGCTGCATCACAGGCTGCTGACGTGGCGCAATGATAGCGATCTGAGGTCGTACGATTAAATCAATAGATATCAAATGCTGTTTTTGACGGAACTTTTTGTCTATTGATTTAAATTAATCGGCGGGAAGCTATGGCGTAGTGCTGGCACTTGTTAGTGTGGGTGAGTTAGTTACAGGTTGCAGCGACTTCAGTTATGACGAAGTTGTTGCAATGCCACCCGTGAGATAGCCGATCCGCAAAGAAGTTCCGCAGTCGCCGATAACAGTTTTCGGCCGATGCTGGCGTTGAACGAAGGAGGGTTGTCGAACGCACTAGCGAATGGAAAGTTGCGGTGAACAGTTTAAGCCAGTCGATCGACCAATTATGTGAAACGCTGCTCGAAGAGCGGCCGGCGCAGAAAAAAGTTGCGATCATCGGGCCGTCCTCGGACGCCGCTCACGCCCTTCTTTTGCAGACGCTGCTGGCCGAAGGCTGCCGCGTCGAGCGCTTCTCCGGCTTTGCCGAACTGGCCCGTGCGCGCTGCGATGCCTCCCTGCTGTTCATCCTCGCCGGCGCCTTCCCTGCTCCTGATCTTTATGCACAGGTCGGCGCGCTGCTCAGCGATGGCCGCGAGCGCGACGTGGTGCCCATCGTCGGCTATGAAGAGCAGGACAAGGCCGCCACCCTGCTCGACCTGGGTTGCGTCGATTACCTGCTCTCGCCCTTCGGCGCCGGCCAGCTGGCCGCGCTGCTGCGTCGCCAGGAAGCCTCCAGCGCCGCCCAGGAACTGTTCGTCTCGCGCTCCCAGGCCGGCCGCCGCCTGCTGGCCATGGCGCAACGGGTCGCGCAGACCCGCGCACCGATCCTGGTCACCGGTGAAACCGGCACCGGCAAGGAACTGCTGGCCCGCTACATCCATGGTATCGCCAGCCCGGACGCTCCCTTCATCGCGGTGAACTGCGCGGCGATCCCCGAGGCGATGCTCGAATCCATCCTCTTCGGCCACGAACGCGGCGCCTTCACCGGCGCGGTGACTGCCCAGCCGGGCAAGTTCGAACTGGCCAACGGCGGCACCCTGCTGCTGGACGAGATCGGCGAACTGCCGATGGCCTTGCAGGCCAAGTTGCTGCGCGTGCTGCAGGAGCAGCGCGTGGAGCGCCTGGGCGGTCGCCGCGAGATCGAGCTGGACGTGCGCATCATCGCCGCCACCAACCGCGATCTGCAGGCCGAAGTCAGCGAGGGGCGCTTCCGCGCCGACCTGATGTTCCGCCTCGACGTGCTGCCCCTGCACATCTCGCCCCTGCGCGAGCGCAAGGAAGACGTGCTGCCGCTGGCACGCCGCTTCATCCGCCAGTACGCCCCGCAGGATGCCGAGCACGACCTGCTTACCGAAGCCGCTGGCCGCGCGCTGTTGCAACACGACTGGCCGGGCAACGTGCGCGAGCTGGAGAACACCCTGCAACGCGCCCTGGTGCTGCGCAACGGCCTGTTCATCCAGCCCCGTGACCTCGGCCTGGCCGCGCCGGATGCACCTGTCGGTACCGTCGCCGCGGTGATCCCGCTGGCGGCCGAAGGCGGCCGCGCCGCGCTGCGCGCCAGCGGCAAGCTTGCCGAGTACCAGCACGTCATCGACACCATCCGCCGCTTCGGCGGGCACAAGACCAAGGCCGCCGAGAGCCTGGGCATGACTACCCGCGCGCTGCGCTACCGGCTCAACGCGATGCGTGAGCAGGGCGTGCAGGTGCAGTTCTGATTTCGTTTCCGGGGGAAACTTCCATGAGTTCGATCATGCAGGTGCAGCAGGACATGCTGGACCGGATGAACCGTTACGCCGACCTCGCCAGCGGCCCGGCCGTGCGGCCTGCCGCGCAGCTCGCCACGCAGTTCAACGAGCGTGCGCAGGCCCCAGGCATCGGCGCCAGCTTCGAGCAGGCGCTGCGCTCGGTGGACGCCGAACAGCACAAGTCCAGCGCCGCCATGGCTGCGGTGGACAGCGGCCAGAGCGAAGACCTGGTCGGCGCCATGATCCAGAGCCAGAAGGCCAGCGTGTCGTTCTCCGCGCTGCTGCAGGTGCGCAACAAGCTCACCGGCGCCTTCGACGAAATCATCCGCATGCCGCTGTAAGGACTGACAGTGCTGCAGAATCTCAAAGGGCGCCTGCCGCTCGACAAACTCAAGCTCGACCCGCGCCTGGGGCTGCTCGGCATCGCCCTGGGTGCCGCCCTGCTGGCCGCTGCCGTGGTCTTCTACCTGTGGCGCGACCAGGGTGCCTACCGCCCGCTGTATGGCGCGGGCGAAGCCTACCCGGCCGCCGACGTGATGCAGGTGCTGGACGCCGAGGCCTTCGACTATCGCCTGCACCCGCAGAGCGGCCAGGTGCTGGTGCGCGAGGAAGACCTGGCGCGCGCCCGCATGCTGCTCGCAGCCAAGGGCGTGAAGGTGTCCATGCCGGCCGGCTACGAGCTGTTCGACAAGGACGAGCCGCTGGGCACCAGTCACTTCCTACAGGACGTGCGCCTTAAGCGCAGCCTGGAAGGCGAGCTGGCCCGGACCATCATGGGCCTGAAGGGCATCGAGCAGGCGCGCGTGCACGTCGCCCGCGAGGACAGCAATTCCTTCGTGGTCGGCCGGCGTGACCCGGCCAAGGCCTCGGTGCTGCTGCAACTGGCGCCCGGCCAGCGGCTGAGCCCGGAGCAGGTCGGCGCCATCGTCAACCTGGTGGCCGGTAGCGTGCCGCAGTTGAAGCCCGAAGACGTCAGCGTGGTGGACCAGAACGGCGTGCTGCTGTCGCGCGGCATCAGTGGCGTCGGCGCTCCCTCGCAGAACTGGCAGGCGGTCGACGAGTACCAGCGCAAGGCCGTGGGCAATGTCGAGGAAGTGCTGGCGCCGGTTCTCGGCCTGGGCAACTACCGCATCAGCGTGTCTGCCGACATCGACTTCAGCCAGAAGGAAGAAACCCTGCAGGCCTACGGCGAAGCGCCGCGCCTGCGCAGCGAAGTGCTGCGCAACGAGAGCACGCTGGATCAGCTCGCCCTCGGCGTGCCCGGCTCGCTGAGCAACCGTCCGCCGGAGCCGCCGCCGCAACAGCAGCAGGGTCAGAACAACGCCCAGGGCAATAACCAGGCTGCTCCGGGTAACGGCAAGGTCGCCAATACCGACAACAAGGCCGCGACCTCGACCCGTGAGGAAGCCACCCGGCAGAACGACTTCGACCAGAGCGTCACCCACATCAAGTACCCGGCCTTCGCCCTGCGCCAGCAGAGCGTCGCGGTGGTGATCAACGCCTCCACCGCGCCCGAGGGCGGCTGGACCGACAAGGCCCGCGCCGACCTCGAAACCATGGTGAAAAGCGCCGTGGGCTTCAATGCCCAGCGCGGCGACCTGATCACCGTCAGCGTGTTCCCCTTCGCCGCCACCGCGGTGGAAGAGTCCTCCGCCAGCTGGTGGGAGAGCAGCGCCCTGCAATCACTGGTGCGCTACACCGTGCTCGGCCTGATTGCGCTGCTGTTCCTGCTGTTCGGCGTGCGCCCGGCAGTGCGCAGCCTGACCCAGCGCGCGCAGCCCATGGCCACCGCCGAGCTGCCCGAAGGCAGTGCCGAGTATCCGTTGGCGCTGGACGCCGAGCGGCGTCTGTCGCTGGGCAGTGAAAGCGTCGGCGGGCTCAACGTGCTCGGCGAGCTGAACCCGCTCTCGGAAATCCGCCTGCCGGCGCCGGGCTCGGGCCTGGAGCACCAGATCGAGCATCTGCAGATGCTGGCGAAGAACGACCCGGAACGGGTCTCGGAAGTGATCAAGCACTGGATTGGCCGCAATGACCGACACGAGCCTGCCTGAAGAAACGAAAAAGCGCGGCCCGCAGATGCGCGCCGTGAGCTCCCTGGAACAGGCGGCGATCCTCATGCTGAGCATGGGTGACGAAGCCTCTTCCGGCATCCTGCGCAATTTCAGCCGCGAGGAGATCGTCAGCATCAGCCAGGCGATGGCGCGGCTGTCCAACGTCAAGCAGAACACCGTCTCCGACGTGATCGGCCGGTTCTTCGACGACTACAAGCTGCAGTCCAGCATCAAGGGCGCGTCGCGCTCCTACCTCGCCGGCATGCTTGGCAAGGCGCTGGGCAGTGACATTACGCGCAACCTGCTGGACAGCATCTACGGCGAGGAAATCCGCGCCAAGATGGCGCGCATGGAGTGGATCGATCCCAAGCAGTTCGCCGCGCTGATCGCCAAGGAACACGCGCAGATGCAGGCGGTGTTCCTCGCCTTCCTGCCGCCGGGCATGGCCACCGACGTGCTCGAAGCCATGCCGCCGGAGCGCCAGGACGAGCTACTGTTCCGCATCGCCAACCTCAGCGAAGTGAACAGCGATGTCATCGCCGAGCTGGAGCAACTGATCGACCGCAGCCTGCGCGTGCTCTCCACCCAGGGTTCGCAGGTGCGCGGGGTTAAGCAGGCGGCGGACATCATGAACCGCTTCAAGGGCGACCGTAACCAGATGTTCGAGCTGCTGCGCGCCCACAACGACGACCTGGTTGGCAAGATCGAAGACGAGATGTACGACTTCTTCATCCTCTCCCGGCAGAACCAGGAAGTGCTGCAGACCCTGCTGGAAGTCATCCCGCTGGACGAGTGGGTGGTTGCCCTCAAGGGCGCCGAGCCCGAGCTGGTGCGCGCCATCCAGGGCGCCATGCCCAAGCGCCAGGCGCAGCAGATGGAGTCCATCAACCGCCGCCAGGGCCCGGTGCCGCTGAGCCGCGTGGAGCAGGTGCGCAAGGACATCATGGGCGTGGTGCGCGAGCTGGCCGCCGAGGGCGACCTGCAGGTACAGCTGTTCCGCGAGCAGACGGTGGAGTAACCGCGCATGGCGATCAAAGTCATCAAGGCCGACAGCCGCGCCTGGCGCCCGTACCGCTTCCCGCCGCGCTGCGCCACCGCCAGCGCCGACAACCATGGCTGGGACAGCGACCCGGCGGCGCGCCAGCGCGCCATCTCCGAGGGCTTCCAGGAAGGCCTCGAGCGCGGCTACCAGGACGGCGTCGGCGAAGGCCGTGAAGCCGGCCTGCGCGAAGGTTTCGAGGCCGGTCGCCAGGACGGCCTGCGCAAGGGCCGCGAGGAAGGCCGCGCTACCGGCCGCCAGGTGTTCGACGAGGCCAGCGCGCCGCTGCAGGCCGCCGTCGAGGCCTTCGGCGAGTACCACCAGGCCTTCCAGCGCAGCCGTCAGAAGGAGCTGCTGGAGCTGGTGCAGAAAGTCGCGAAACAGGTCATCCGCGTCGAGCTCACGCTCAACCCCACCCAGTTGCTGACCCTGGCCGAGGAAGCTCTCGCGGCCATGCCGGGTGAGCAGGGCGACGTGCAGATCCTGCTCAACCCGGAAGAATGCGCGCGCATCCGCGAGCTGAACCCCGAGCGCGCTGCCAAGTGGAGGCTGGTACCGGACGAGCGACTGGCGCTGGGCGAATGCCGCGTGGTCACCGCCCAGGCGGAAGCCGACATCGGCTGCCAGCAGCGCCTGGACAGTTGCATGGAAGCCCTGAGCGCGCACCTGCAGGACGAAGACTGAGATGGCCCTGGGCGACGGCTTCAAGCTCGAAGAAGCGCTGCGTTCGCTGGACTCGGTCCAGCTGGCGCGGGTCAGCGGTCGCCTGGTGCGCGTCTCCGGCCTGCTGCTGGAAAGCCTCGGCTGCCGGCGCATGACCGGCCAGCGCTGCTACGTGGAAGTCGCCGACGGCGAGCGCCTGGAGGCGCAGGTCGTTGGCTTCAACCGTGACATCACCTACCTCATGCCCTTCAAGAAGCCCGTCGGCCTGACCTCCGGCTCGCGGGTCTTCCCGGCGCCGGACGAAGCCGTGCTGCACATCGATCATTCCTGGCTGGGGCGCGTGGTCAACGGCCTCGGCGAACCGCTGGACGGCCTCGGCAAGCTCGCCGGCCGCCACCCGCTGCCTACTGAATTGCCGAACGTAAACCCGCTGCGCCGACGCCCGGTGTCCGAGCCGCTGGATGTTGGCGTACGCGCCATCAACGGCCTGCTGACCCTGGGCAAGGGTCAGCGCGTCGGCCTGTTCGCCGGCAGCGGCGTGGGCAAGAGCGTGCTGCTGGGGATGATCACCCGGCAGACCAGGGCCGATGTGGTGGTGGTCGGGCTGATCGGCGAACGCGGCCGCGAGGTGCAGGAGTTCATCCTGCACTCCCTCGGCCCGGAAGGGCTGCAGAAGGCCGTGGTCGTGGTGGCGCCGGCCAACGAGTCGCCGCTGATGCGGCTGAAGGCCACCGAGCTGTGCCACAGCATCGCCGCCTACTTCCGCGACCAGGGCAAGGACGTGCTGCTGCTGGTCGACTCCCTGACCCGTTACGCCATGGCCCAGCGCGAGATCGCCCTGGCCCTGGGCGAACCACCGGCCACCAAGGGCTACCCGCCGTCGGTGTTCGGCATGCTCCCGGAACTGGTGGAAAGCGCCGGCAACGGCGAGGGCGAAACGGGCAGCCTGAGCGCCATCTACACGGTGCTGGCCGAGGGCGACGATCACCAGGACCCGATCGTCGACTGCGCCCGCGCCATCCTCGACGGGCACATCGTGCTGTCGCGCCGGCTGGCGGACGTCGGGCACTATCCAGCCATCGACATCGGTGCCTCGGTCAGCCGTTGCATGAGCCAGGTGGCGGACCCGCTGCACCTCTCCGCGGCGCGGCAGTTCAAGGAATTCAGCGGCACCTATGAGCGCATCAAGGAGCTGATCCCGCTGGGCGGCTATACGCCGGGCATGGACGTGAAGACCGACCGCGCCGTGCAGCTGGCGCCCATGCTGGAGCGTTACCTGCGCCAGGAGACCGCCGACGGCGCCGAACTGGGCAATAGCGTCGCCACCCTGCAAAGCATCGTCGGGGTCCGCTGATGAAGGCGCAGATCGACATGCTCGGGCGCCTGGCCGACGTGCGCGGCGGCAAGGTCCGCGAGCTGCTGGGACGGGTGAATTACCAGCAGAACCTCTGCCAGCGCTACCGCAACAACATCACCGGGCTCGACCGCCTGTGCGGCTTCAGCGTGGCCACCAGTACGCCGCTGCAGCGACACAACCAGCAGCAGTACAAGGCCACCCTGCACAAGATGCTGCAGTTGCAGCGCCGCGAGCTGGAAGTCGCCGAACAGACCCTGGCGCGCATCCAGGGCGAGCTGATGGCGGCCATGCGCAGCGAGAAGGTGCTGACCCAGGTGATCGAGGCCAAGGTCGGCCAGTGGCAGCTGCAGCTTGCGCAGCAGGAACAGAAAATCCAGGATGGCCTCGCCGCGCAGTCCTGGTGGCGGGCGCGGGCGTGAAGCCCATGGCGCATAACTCGTTCCGTAGGGCGAATAACCGCTTGCGGTTATCCGCCGGCTCTTAAGTCTCTGTGAAACACGGCATTTAAGTTTTCCTCCGAGGCGGTCGCCCTCTGAGGGAAAGGCCCAAAGACATTCGGATACCGACCATGGAAATCACCCGGCAACTGACCAGCGTCGCGCTGGCCACCAGCGAGTCCGCCAAGAGCGCGCGCAGCGAGCGCGTCGCCCCGGTGGCGGAGACCAGTGCGAGCGCGCCGGTCAGCGATTCGCTGCGCCTGGACGAAATGCAGGAAACCCTGCGCGCCATGCCTGACGTGGACCAGAGCCGCGTCGCGGAAATCCGCCGCGCACTGATGAATGGCGAGCTGCAGAACGACACCAGCGTGCTCGCCACCAGCATCCTCTCCTACCATCGCGGCAGCGACGCATGACCCAGCGCGCGCGGCTGCTGCAGGTCATCGAGCAGGACATCCAGCAGGATGGCCGCGATTGCCTGGCGCTGCGCGAGCGCCTGCAGGAGTTATATCGCCACCTGCTGGCGCGGGACAGCGTGCAGATCGAAGCGCTGAACCCGGACATCCAGGCACTGCTCGAAGGCGTCGCCGGCCGCGCCCAGCGCCGCAGTCGCGTGCTGCGTGCTTTCCACCTGCCGATGGACGCCGAGGGCATGCGTACGCTGCTGTCCAACTACCAGCCGCCGCGTCGCGAGGAACTGCAGCAGGAGTGGCTGCAGCTGGGCCAGCTCACCGCCCAGTGCAAGCGCCTCAACGAGCGCAACGGCAAGCTGCTGGCGATGCACCACGACATCCTCAGCCAGCTCATGAGCGACCCGCGCGAACAGCCGGTGTATTCGCGCCAGTTGTACTGATCTGCCGCAGGGCGAGCTGCGATCAGGTTCAGCACTGGACTCCCCCTGTAGGAGCGGGCCATGCCCGCGATCGCGCGCATGGCGCGCTCCTACAAAAAGCGCGGCTGCCAAACACCCCGCCGAAACCCCTTAACGAATCCCTCCCCACGGTCGCCTTTTCCCTGCATCAGGGTGCGTGGTCGGCAGGCGGAAATGCCGCTTCCCGCTGCGCGCCAAAGCACTCCGGGCGGAAGTGAAACTTCTCCCCGTTATCCCGAAAAGACCCGTATGGCGGGCCTTCCGGCATTGGCACCGTAATTGCTCTTCCGACCCAAAGAGGTGGATTCACATGGCGACCATAGATTCCGATTACGTCAAAAGCATGGCCCAGCAGTTGGCCACGTACGAGGTGCAGAACGGCCTGAACAAGGCTGACCGCAACCAGTCCTCGTACCAGTCGCAACTGACTGCCGTGACCTCCCTGGAGTCGGCGCTCAAGACCTTCTCCTCGGCGGTAAAGAGCCTGCAGGGCGTGACCGGCAGCAACACCAGCATGCTGGTGAACAGCGCCACCACCAGCAAGGACGGCTACCTGACCGCCAAGGTCGACAAGAACGCCGTGCCCGGCAGCTACGACTTCTTCGTCGAACAACTCGCCACCAGCCACCAGCTGTCCTTCTCCGGCCTGCAGGCCGGTGATGTCGACACCCAGGGCACCCTGACCCTGACCCAGAACGGCAAGTCCTTCGACATCGACCTGAGCAAGATCGACACCGACGGCGACGGCAGCAACTCGCTGGACGAGCTGGCCGCCGCGATCAACAAGGCCACCGACAACACTGGCGTGAAGGCCACCCTGGTGCGCAGCAACGGCCAGGTATCGCTGGTGCTGGGGGCCGAGAAGTCCGGCGCGGACAACGCCATCAGCCTGTCGCTGAGCGGCACCGACAGCGCGAACAGCGCTTTCGAGAACGCCATCGGCAACCCGCAGGAACTGTCCAAGGCGCAGGACGCCCGCGTTCGCCTGGGTGGCGAGAGCGGCATGCTGCTGACCAACTCCAGCAACACCTTCGACAACATCATCGACGGCGTCAGCGCCACCTTCACCCAGGCGCAGAAGTCCGGCGAACAGGCCATTCGCCTGACCGTCGCGCAGGACCAGAGCGAAACCAAGAAGAAGGTGCAGACGTTCATCGACGCCTTCAACGCGCTGGCCGGCACCATCGACAGCCTGACGGCGGCCGGCGACCAGAACGGCAACGCCCGTGGCGCCCTGGCTGGCGACTCCAGCGTGCGCTCCATCGAGAACGCGCTGAACCAGATGGTTCGCACCAGCTTCGGCGGCGCCAACCTGATCACCCTGGGCATCAGCGCCGACCGTAACGGCAAGCTGACCCTCGACGCCACCCGCTTCGAGAAAGCCATTGCCAGCGACCCCGAGGCCCTGGACAAGCTGTTCATGGGCAAGGGCAACCTGCTCGACAGCCTGGACAAGGGCGTCGCCGTCTACACCAACAGCGTCAACGGCGTCATGAAGAACCGCAAGGACGCCCTGAACAACAGCCTGCGCCGCGTCGACGATGACTACGACAACCTGCAGAAGCAGTACGACACCTACTACGCGCGCTACCTCAAGCAATACACCTCGATGATGCAGACCATGCAGTCGATGGACCAGACCAGCGGGATGTTCGGATGACCGCCTACGGCATGAACGAAAGCTACGACAGTTACCGGATGATCGACCTGGAATCCAAGGCCGCCTCGTCCTCGCCCTATGAACTGGTGCTGGTGCTGTTCGACGGCCTGCTCGACGAACTGGCCCGCGCCCGCGGGCACATCGAGCACAAGCGCTACCAGCAGAAGGGCCGCTCCCTGGAGAAGTGCCTGAACATCCTCAACGGCCTCAATGGTGCGCTCGACTACGAGAACGGCGGCGAGACCGTACAGGGCCTGGCGCGCCTCTACGACTACTGCATCTATCGGCTCTCCGACGTCAGCGTGTCGCTGGAGGTCGCCGGCATCGACGAAGTGGTGCGCCTGCTGGGCATCCTGCGCGAGGGCTGGGAGGGCGTGAGTGCCGCACGTGGATGATCGCCAGCGCCTGCTGCAGCTGTACGAACGGCTGGGTCGGGCGCTGCAGCGCAAGGACTGGAAAGCCATGGGGCAGGTTGACCTGGCGATCCGCGCGCAATTGGTGGCGATGTCGTCGCAGACCGGTCTGGCAGCCGATGTGCTGCTGGCCAGGAAGCACCTGAAGCGCCTGCATGAGCAAGCGTCGCAGGCCTGCGCCGAGGAGTGCGAGCGCCTGCGCCGTCTCCTGCTCTCGCACCTGGAATACGCCGAGGGACGCTCGGCGTACATGCAGGTGGATACGTACCAGGAGGGTCGATAGACCGTGATCCAGCTACCGACCCAGTCCTTGCCAAGCACCGACCGCGATAGCGCGCCGGTGGCCGAAGCGCGCCCGCTGGATTCGCGCGGTGATGACGCCGGCGTCGCCGGTTTCCGCGCGCAACAACCGGCGCAGCTGAATGCCGGCGAACGGACCATCACCGTGCAGTCCTTCCTCGCGCAGTTCGACACGACGCAGGTCGAGGAGTCGCTGCAACAGCCCAGCGCTGCAGTGCCGGCCACGCCTGAAGCGCTGCCCGCTGAAACCGGCGATAGCGATGCGCCGGGCCCGCAGGCCGAAGAGGCTTCACCTTCCGGTGCCGAAAGCTGGCTCGCCGGCATGCTCAGTCAGGCCGGCCTGGTGGTGCAGGCGCGAGACAATCCGTCCGCGCAGACCCGCGCCCAGGTATCCGGTTTCGCTACCCAGACAGTGGAAACCTCCGCGCAGCCTGCGCCCGCCGCCGTGAAGCCGGAGGACATGCTGCTGCCGCCCGCCGAGCGTTCCGAAGAGCCCGCCAAAGCGACAGCGCCAGCGCCCCGCGAGGCCATCCAGAGCCAGGCGCAGACCCTGCTCCAGCAGCACTTGGCCGCCGCTGCGCAGGCGCCGGATTCCAGCGTGCCGGCGCTGCCGACCGTTGCGCTCGATGCGCGCCTGCCGGCCACCGACGGCAACGCACAAAATGCCGCCGCGACGCCAGCCGCACCGCTGTTCGACAAGCCGCTGCACCTCAAGGGCAACAACGAGGCCCACTGGGGCGAGCAGATGCTCGGTGCGCTGCGCGACAACGTCGAGCTGCAACTCGGCCAGCGCGTGCAGAACGCCACGATCCGCCTCGATCCGCCGGAGCTGGGCGCCATGGAGATCCTCGTGCGCCACGAAGCCGGCCAGCTCAACGTGCAGATATCCGCGTCCAACGGCGACGTGGTGCGCCTGCTGCAGGGCACCAGCGAGCGCCTGCGCCAGGAACTGGTCGGGCAGAACTTCCTGCAGGTCAACGTGCAGGTCTCGTCCGATTCGCAGTCCGGCCAGCAGGGCCAGCAGAACCGCCAGCGCTTTGCCGAGGAACAGCTCGCGGTTGCCGCCAACCCGCGCGACGCGCAGGTAGGCGAACGCTCCTCGCCGCGTGGCGACAGCGACGTACTGATTACTGTGTAGGCCGCCTGCGGCCCGCACTCCCACAGGATTATTCGAGAAACACCATGTCCACGCCGCGTCTCGTTCTACTGATGCTCATCGTGAATATCGCCGTCGTGCTGGGTGGCGTGTTCGTCAACTACAAGATGATCAAGTCCGCCAGCCTTGCCCCGGCCGTTGCCGCCTCCGACAAGGAGGGTGGCAAGGAAGGCGCCAAGGCGGAAGAAGAGCAGGAGAGCGCCGAATACCTCTTCGTGCCGGTGGAGAAGATCATCGTCAGCTCCCGTGGTGAGGATCGCGAGCACTACTTCGTGATCGACCTGGTGCTGCAGGCCAAGGCCGAGCAGGAGCGCAAGAAGCTCGAGAGCGTCGCGCCGATGGTGCGCAGCTCGGTGGTCGCCAACCTGACCCCGGAGAAGTTCGAAGTGCTGCGCGCGATGCCCATCGGCGACGTGCAGACGCGCCTGGAAAAGGCGGTGATCGACGACTTCGCCGCGCGCAAGGTGGTGGTGCCCTTCGAGCACGTGCTGCTCAGCAAGATGATCGTCCAGTAAGCCGTCATGCACGCCCTTCGCGATCCTGCCCCCAGCTATGCCAGCGGTGCCGGTGGCTACGCCAGCCCCGAAGGCGGCCATGCGCGCCTGTCGCCGGCGGCCGAGCAGCGCTGGATGATGCAGTACCTGCCGCTGGTGCGGCGCATCGTCAGCCAGCTGTCGCTGCAGGCCAACCAGGTGCTGGATCGCGAGGACATGGAACAGATCGGCCTGATGGGCCTGCTCGAAGGGCTGCGCCGCTACGGCGAGCCGGATGAGCAGTTCGGCCGCTTCGCCGCGCTGCGCATTCGCGGTGCCATCCTCGACGAACTGCGCCGCCAGGACTGGCGTCCGCGCCAGGTGCGGCAGCAGGCGCACAAGGTGCGCGATGCGATCCGTTCCCTGGCACGCCAGCTTGGCCGCGTGCCCAGCGACGAGGAAGTGCTCGCCGCCACTGGCCTCGACGAGGCGGGCTACCAGGATTACCTGCGCGCCGAATCCTCCGAGGCCATCGAGAGCTTCGATGCGCTGCTGCAGAACGGCCACGACGGCGTGCAGGGCAGCGGCGATGCGCTTGAGGAGCGCGTGCTCAAGGAGCGCCTGCTGGCCCAGGCGCTGGAGCGCCTCAACGAGCGCGAGCGGTTGATCCTCAACCTGTATTACCAGCACGAGCTGAACCTCAAGGAAATCGCCCTGGTGCTGGAGCTGACCGATGCGCGCATCTGCCAGCTGATGAAGCAGGCGATCGGCAAGTGCAGCCGCTTCCTCAACGACCCCGACCCTCTCTGAAGAACCCATAACCATGCAGAAAATCATCGGCGCCCTGATCATCATCGCCGCCGTGCTCGGCGGCTACGCCATGGCCCATGGCGACATGCGCGCACTCTGGCAACCGGCGGAGATGCTCATCATCCTCGGCGCCGGCCTGGGCACCCTGGTCGTCGCCAACCCGCGCGAAGTGCTGCTGGAGATGTGCTCGCAGATCAAGGGCGTGTTCGTCTTCAAGCGCCGTGGCGAAGAGTTCCAGCGGCAGTTGCTGATGCTTCTCTACGAGCTGCTGGAGATGGTCGACGTCGGCGGCCTGAAGGTGCTCGACGCGCACATCGAGGAGCCGGAGCAGAGCGACCTGTTCGCCCGCTACCCGCTGATCCTCCAGGAAAGGAACCTGATGGCGTTCATCGCCGACAACTTCCGTCTGATGGCCATGGGCAAGATCAGCGCCCACGAGCTCGAAGGTTTCCTCGAACAGGAGCTCGACGCCATGGAGCACGCCCTGCTGCAGCCGTCCAAGTCGCTGCACAAGGTCGGCGAGGCGATGCCCGGTTTCGGCATCCTCGCGGCGATCCTCGGCATCATCATCACCATGGGCAACATCGGTGGCTCGGTGGCCGAGATCGGCGCCCACGTGGCCGCCGCGCTGGTGGGTACCTTCTTCGGCATCTTCGTCTGCTACTGCCTGATGGACCCGTTGTCCAACGCCATGTCGCAGCGCGTGAAGACCGAGCTGTCGGCGCTGGAATGCGTGCGGACCACGCTGGTCGCCCACGTTGCCGGCAAGCCCACGCTGCTGGCGGTCGACGCTGGTCGCAAGCTGATCGAGCAGGACGTGAAGCCGGCCTTCAAGCAGCTGGAGACCTGGGTCACCCGCTATGAGGAAGAGCGGGACGCAGCATGAAGAAACGTGCCGACAAGCACAGCGAAGTCATCATCAAGCGCCGCAGCAAAAAGGGCCACGATGATGAACACGGCGGTGCCTGGAAAGTAGCCTTCGCCGATTTCACCCTGGCGATGATGGCGCTGTTCATGGTGCTGTGGATCGTCCACCCGCAGACCGAATCGCAGCCGGTGGCGGTGGGCGACCAGGATGCCAACCCGGTGGTCGATGGCGGCGCCGGCGTGTTCGATGGCGCCAGTCGTACACCCATTGAGCTGGACGGCATGCCGCAGCCGATCAAGACGCCGGAGAAGCCCGCGCCGCAGCTCGCGTTAGAGGCCGGCAAGCAGGGCAGGGCCGGCGAGCAGGCGAAGGATTCCAGCGTGCAGCAGGGCGGAGATGGCCGTCAGTACGACAGCAACGAGGACTTGCGCGAACTGGCCGAGCTGATCCGCGAGGTGTCCGGCAAGGTCGATGCGCTGGCCAACATCGAAGTGACCGTGGTGCCGCAGGGGCTGCGCATCCTGATCAAGGACGACCAGCAGCGTTTCATGTTCGTCCGTGGCCAGGCCACCCTCGACCCGCATTTCCAGACCCTGCTCGGCGCGCTGTCGGGCGTGCTGGCCAAGGTGCAGAACAAGCTGATCCTCAGTGGCCACACCGATGCCGTGCAGTACCGCCGGCCGGATGGCTACAACAACTGGAACCTCTCCGGCGACCGCGCCCTGCGCGCGCGCAACGTGATGGTCGACAGCGGCCTGCCGGCCGCGCACGTGTTGCAGGTGGCGGCTCAGGCGGACGTCATGCCGCTGCGCCCGGAGGACCCGGAGAACGGCGCCAACCGGCGCATCGAGATCCTCCTGCTGACCCAGCGCGCGGAGAGCCTGTACCGCGAAATCTTCGGCGAGAGCTATGCGCAGGTGCACTACTCGGAGTCGGGCGCGAAGCTCATCGAGCCGCAGCCGCAGCCGCAGCCGCAGCCGCAGCCGCAGCCGCAGGGGGAGGCGCCGGCTTCAGCGGCGCTCGAAGCAACGGCTCCTGCCAGTGCGGCAGAGCCGACGTTGAAGCTCTGAGAAGCCTCAGCGATTGCGCAGATGGCGCGGACAGAACACCTGGCGCGTCTCCACGCCGTAGAGGCAGCCGCCCAGGGGTTCGAGGGTGATGCGGGCGCCGCGCTGGCGGCCGTAGAGCAGGTTGAAGATCAGCTCGCTGTCCAGGCCGCTGTCGGCCTGCAGGTTGCTGATGCTGTTTTCCTCCACCTGCAGCTGGAAGCGCCCGCCCAGGTCGTTGCCGACCAGGCCGGAGACTTCGAGGATGTTGGCGTCCTGCTGGATCATCGAGTAGAAGCGCCCCTCGTGGAACATGGTGGTCTGGGCAATCTCCAGCACCTTGCCGTTGCCCAGCACCACTTGCCCGGAAGAGGCGTAGCGGCCGTCGATGGCCGAGGTGTTGTGGGCGTGCTTCCACAGCATGCCCAGCGCCAGGGTCAGGCAGATCACGCCGAACAGCGAAATCACCAGGCAGCGGCGGGCCGCGCCGACCTGGCGGCGTAGGTTCAGTTCAGGCACTTGCGCAGCTGCTCCTGGGGAATCCGGGCGACCTGGCTTTCATGGATCAGCAGCCAGTTGGAATTGCCTTCGGGTTGCACGCAGACCAGTTCGTAGAAGCCCGAGGTCATGTGCAGCATGAGGCCGATGGGGCGGCTGGCCAGGTCGGCCAGTTGGTGGGCCAGGGGGCGGGTGTTGCTGATCAGCCGTTGCAGGTCCTGTTCGTTGTCTTCGACGTAGGTGATCTGCAGGGAGCCGAGGTTCTGTTCGGCGGTAAGGACCGGGCTGCGAACCTGGGTGTAGTAGAAGGCGCCGGAGAGGACCAGCAGGCCGAGGATGCAGAGGCTGGCGGCGGCGAGTTTCAGGCGCCGCAGGTTCGTCGGTCGCAGCCCGGGGGCGGGAACGAGCTCCTCCAGCGGAATGACTTCCGGGGTGGCGTCGGTGATTTCCGCGTCCGGCTCGCTGGCCTGGCCGATCAGGTACTGCGGGTTGAACATGTAGCCGCGGCGCGGCAGCGTCTGGATGATCTGCCGCTGCTTCTCGTCCGCCAGCACCTGGCGCAGGGTGTAGATCTGCTGGTTCAGGCTGCCCTGGCCGACCACCCGGTCGGACCACGCATGGGTCAGCAGTTCATCGCGCGCCACCACGTCGCCCGGGCTCTGCAGCAGGCGTTCGAGCACGCGGCTGCCGGAAAAACCCAGGTCGATGCGCTCCACCTGGCCGTCACGGTCGAGGTCGAGTTGATAGAGCGCGGGATAGAACTGCGCGACGCAATCGGAACGCCCGGTACGGAGGGTCAGGCAGGCGATCGGCCGACTGTCCGCTGGCGTGGAAGTGAGTGTGTTCATCTTGCCCTTGCGAGCCGCTCCCTTGACGGTCGCGGGGAAACTCCATTTGTCCATGGAGGCAGAGGCATTATTTTGACGTCAGAAAAATGTGGGTGCAAGTTCTGAATTTTGCACACTCGTGCTTGCAATTTTCACACAAGCCTCGAAACCACTGGCGCAGAGGGGCTGCACCGCGACCGGTGGCCGCAATGCCGTCTGTCAGCGTACCCGCAGACAGCACAACGCCCCGCCGGGGCGGGGCGATGGCGGATCAGGACGCGCGAGGCGGGGGGCGCCTCGCGCTGGCCGGGGCTTAGCCCAGCAGGCCCATGATCATGCTGGGCATCTGGCCAGCTTGCTTGAGCATGGAGATGCCGGACTGCATCAGCATGGAGTTCTTGCTCATGTTGGCGCTTTCGACGGCGAAGTCGGCGTCCATGATGCGGCCTTTGGACAGGTCGGTGTTGTCCTTCATGTTGGCCAGGTTGTTGGAGGTGTGCTGCAGGCGGTTGATGTTCGCACCGAACTGGGCACGCAGGGCGCCGATGGCGTCCAGGGCATCGTTGGCCTTGTCGATGGAGCCGTTGGCGTTGGTGATGGTTTCCAGCTCGGTGCCGTCGGCGCTGGTGGCCTGGAACTGGGTGGTCAGGGCGCCGAAGGCGTCGGTCACGGCTTTCAGTTCAGTGGTGACGTCGACGTTCAGGGTCTCGGCCTTGTCCGAACCGATCTGGAAGGTTACACCGCCGGTGGCGCCGAACTTGCCGCTGGCGCCGTCGACGCCGAACAGCGCATCGCCGCCGAACTTGGTGTTGGCGATGATGTTCTTCAGTTCCTTGCCCAGTTCGTTGAACTCGGCGGACAGCGCCTTGCCGTCGTCGGTGGTGTTGGTGCCGTTGGCGGCCTGGGTAGCCAGGTCCTTCATGCGCTGGGTGATGTCGGTCAGCTCGCTGAAGGAGCCGTCGGCGGTCTGCATCAGGGAGATGGCGTCGCTGGTGTTGCGCATGGCCACGTCCATGCCGCGGGACTGGGCGTTCAGGCGGGTGGCGATCTGCAGGCCGGCGGCGTCGTCGGAAGCGGAGTTGATACGCAGGCCGGTGCCCAGGCGCTGCTGGTTGGTGGCCAGCAGGTTGTTGGTCTTGCCCAGGTTGGTCTGGGTGATCAGGGAGGAGTAGTTGGTTTGAATCGACAAGGCCATGGTGGACTTCCTGTATGAGCTGAATGAAGCCGGCGTTGTGCCTGCTGAAGGGGTAAGGCGACAGCTCGCGGGGAAGGATTAAGGGGGGATGAAAAAATTTGGCGCGGGGATTCCGGCGATACCGGCCGGCGCCGCGTGGGCATCGCCGGCCTGCGGCATGTGTCCTTTTACTCAGGATCGGTCATCTATCTTGTTGAGACATATCTGACAGCCCTGACGCCGGGGTGCGGCTAAGCTCCTCGGGTCCACAAGGCTGTGGATCGTTCGACCGAATCCCTCGTCCCGAACTGTGAGAAAGGAACCTCATGATCTCCGTCTACCAGCTCAAGTCCCGTTTCCAGAACCTGCTCCGCCCCCTGGTCACCCACCTGCACGAGCGCGGCGTCACCGCCAACCAGGTGACGCTGGCTGCCTGTGGCCTCTCCCTGCTGGTGGCGCTCACGGTCGCGCTGCTGGCCGGCCACGCCTGGATATTCCTGCTGATCCCCCTGTGGATGTTCCTGCGCATGGCGCTGAACGCCATGGACGGCATGCTCGCCCGCGAGTTCGGCCAACAGTCGAAGCTGGGCGCCTATCTCAACGAACTCACCGACGTGATCGCCGACAGCGCGCTGTACCTGCCATTCGCCCTGCTGCCGGGTGTGAGTCCGGCGCTGGTGGTGCTGGTGGTCCTGCTGGCGGTGATCAGCGAATACGCCGGCGTGCTCGGGGTGATGGTGGGTGCTTCGCGGCGCTACGACGGGCCCATGGGCAAGAGCGACCGCGCGCTGTGCTTCGGCGTTTTCGGCGCGGCCGTGGCGGCCGGGCAGCTGCCGCTGGTCTGGCTGAACCCGCTGCTGGCGCTGCTGGCACTGCTGCTGGTGCTGACTATCGTCAACCGGGTGCGCCAGGGGCTGGTCGAGCAGAAGGAGTCACAGGCCTGAGCCACGGTCGCCATCTCAGGACAGGGACCGGACAGTCCCGCAAGCCATCGAACAGAGGAAGTTATGCGCGAGTCTTCGAATCACCATTTCGTTACCCATGACGGCGTCGAGCTGTTCTACCGTCACTGGCCGGCTGTTGCCGGCAGTGGCGAGCCGCGCCGTGCGGTATTGCTGTTCCATCGCGGCCATGAGCATTCCGGGCGCATCGGCCACCTGGCCGATGAACTCGACCTGCCCGGCTTTGACGTTTTTGCCTGGGATGCCCGTGGCCATGGCGAGTCGCCTGGCGCGCGTGGCGATAGCCCGAGTTTCGGCACCAGCGTGCGCGATGTGCAGACCTTCGTCGAGCACATCGCCTCGACTCACGGCATCGCCATCAGCGACATGGCGGTGGTGGCGCAGAGTGTCGGCGCGGTGGTCGCCTCCACCTGGGTACACGACTACGCACCGCCGATCCGCAGCCTGGTGCTCGCCTCGCCGGCGTTCAAGGTCAAGCTCTACGTGCCCTTCGCCCGGCCGGGCCTGAGGCTGGCGCGCTGGTGGCGCGGCAACTTCTTCGTCAACAGCTATGTGAAGGCGAAATTCCTCACCCACGACCCCGAGCGAATCGCCTCCTACGACAGCGACCCGTTGATCGCCAAGGCTATTTCGGTGAACGTGCTGCTGGGCCTGTACGAAGCGGCCGACCGAGTGGTGGCCGACGCCCAGGCGATCCAGGTGCCGACGCAGTTGCTGATCTCCGGGTCCGACTTCGTGGTGCACCGCAAACCCCAGCAGCGCTTCTTCGACAACCTCGGCACGGCGCGCAAGGAACTGCACATCCTGCCCGGCTTCTTTCACGACACCCTCGGCGAGCTGAACCGCGAGCAGGCGACCACGCGCGCACGGCGCTTCATCCTCGAATGCTTCGCCCGCCAACCCGAGCTCGCCGACCTGCGCGACGCCGACCGCTTCGGCTACACCTGCGCCGAAGCGGAAGCACTGGCGACGCCGCTGCCCGCGTGGTCGATCCGCGATCTCTACTGGCGTGCGACCCGCGCCAACATGCGCCTCGGCCGACTGCTGTCCGACGGTATCAACCTCGGCTTCCAGACCGGCTTCGACTCCGGCAGCACGCTGGACTACGTCTACCGCAACCAGCCCGCCGGCGCGGGGCCGGTGGGCCGGATGATCGACCGCACCTACCTGGAATCCGCTGGCTGGCGCGGTATCCGCCAGCGCAAGGTGAACATCGAGGAACTGCTGCGCCTGGCCATGGCCAGCCTGCGCGAGCAGGGCCGCGAGGTGCGCATCCTCGACATCGCCGCCGGCCACGGACGCTACATCCTTGAAGCGCTGCAGGGCCTCGAGGCACTGCCCGAAAGTGTGCTGCTGCGCGACTACAGCGAGCTGAACGTGCGCGAGGGCTCGGCGCTGATCGAGCGCCTGGGCCTGAAGGAGCGCGCCCGCTTCGTGCAGGGCGATGCCTTCGATGGCGCCGACCTCGCCGCCGTCGAGCCGAAGCCGACACTGGCGGTGGTCTCCGGTCTCTACGAGCTGTTCGCTGACAATGCCATGGTCAGCGGTTCGCTGGCGGGTCTGGGCGAGGCAGTGGAAGAGGGCGGCTACCTGATCTACACCGGCCAACCCTGGCACCCGCAGCTGGAGCTGATTGCCCGTGCGCTCACCAGCCATCGCGCCGGGCAGGCCTGGGTAATGCGCCGCCGCACGCAAGGGGAGATGGACCAGTTGGTGGCCGCCGCCGGCTTCCGCAAGCTGGCCCAGCGCATCGACGAGGACGGCATCTTCACCGTCTCCCTGGCCCGCCGGGAGCACAGCTGATGGCGTCGATGCCGGCGCGCGATCCCGGAGTCCTGCGGCGCGCGGTGATCTGGCTGCTGTTCCTCGGGCCGTTCTTCTTCCTCAGCTATGGCTTTGCCAACTGGGTGGCGGGGCAGCGCGAATCGGTCGGTGTGCTGGTGTTCGACTGGGAGCGCGGCACGCCGCTGTGGCCCTGGACGATCATCCCGTACTGGTCCATCGACCTGTTGTACGGGCTGTCCTTCCTGCTGCCGCGTACCCGGCGCGGGCTGGACTGCCACGCCCTGCGCCTGCTCACCGCGCAGGTTGTCGCGGTGACCTGTTTCCTGCTGTTCCCGCTGCGCTTCAGCTTCGAACGACCGATGCTGGAGGGCGTCTTCGGCGTGCTGTTCGACCTGCTGATGGGCTTCGACAAGCCCTTCAATCAGGCGCCTTCGCTGCATATCGCCCTGCTGGTGATTCTCTGGGCCGCCTACGGTCGCTACGCCAGCGGCGCATGGCGGTGGCTGCTGCACGGCTGGTTCGCATTGATCGGCCTGTCGGTGTTGACCACCTGGCAACACCATTTCATCGACGTGCCGACCGGTGCGCTGCTCGGCTTCCTCTGCGTCTGGCTATGGCCGCGGGAGGTCCGCTCGCCGTTGCAGGCGTGGAGCCTCAGCGGCGATCCGCAGCGGCGTCGGCTGGCAGCCACCTACGGCGTCGGGGCGCTGCTCTGCCTGGTGCTGGCGCTGGTTGGCGGCGGCCTGTGGCTCTGGCTCTGCTGGCCGGCGGTATCCCTGGCGCTGGTCGCGCTGTGCTACCTGGGGATCGGTACGGTGGGCTTCCAGAAGCGCCGGGACGGTCGCCATTCGGTGGCGGTCTCCTGGCTGCTGGCGCCCTACTGGTTGGGCGCGTGGCTCAATGCGCGCTGGTGGACGCGCCGCCATCCGCAGCCGGATGAAGTGCTGCCGGGGCTCTGGCTTGGGCGCCTGCCGGACTGGTACCAGCCCCGGCATCTGCCGAGCCTGGCGATCCTCGACCTGTGCGCCGAATTGCCCCGCACTGCGCTGACCCGGCGCTACGAGTGCCTGCCGCTGCTTGACCTGGTAGCGCCCAGTGTCGAGCAGTGCCGGCAAGGTGCGGAGCTGATCCAGCGAATGCACGCCGAAGGCCCGGTGCTGGTCTGTTGCGCACTGGGCTACTCGCGCAGCGCCACGCTGGTGGTGGCATGGCTGCTGATATCCGGCCGTGCGGCCACGCTCGAAGATGCGCTGGCGCAGCTTCGCCACGCGCGTCCGCAGGTGGTACTCAAAACCGAACAACTGGCAGTGCTGGCGCAGATCGCCGGCCAGCCGAACCTGTCACAGGAGGTGAGTCATGTCGGTTGATCCGGCCCTGATCCTGGTGGCCAGCCTGCTGCGCCGCGGCAGCAGTCTCAATGGCTTGTCCTCGGCACTCACGGTGCTGGCGCTGGCCCTGGGTTTCTACGGCGTGCTGATGGCCAGCGCCACCCTGGCGTTCAGCCTGAGCATGGCGTTGCTGGTGCTGCTCGGGCTGGTGCAGAAGTTCTATGCCATGCGCGTGGCACTGGACGCCGACCTGTTCGAAGCCATGGCCAACGCCGGAGAGGCGCTGCCGGAGAAAACCCGGCAGCTGGACGACGCCCTGGCGACCTACGCCGGTGTGTCGGCGGACAAGACCGGCCGTCCCTGGAGCGAGCGCAGCCGTGGCGCGCTCGCCCTGTTGCGCCGGCAGGTGCAGCTCTGCGCCGCCCAGTGGCTCATTGCGCTGCTGTGCCTGATCACCCTGACTTTCCAATCCTGAGGAACGTACCCGCAATGCTGGAACGACTCTGCGCCTACGCCATCATTGCCGGCGCCCGTGCGGTGACCGGCCTGCGCAGCCTGTGGATCGGCACCACGCCGATCCCGGCGCAGCGCATCTACTACGCCAACCACAGCAGCCATGGCGATTTCGTCCTGCTCTGGGCCTCGCTGCCGCCGGAGCTGCGCTCGCGCACGCGGCCGGTGGCAGGCATGGACTACTGGGGCAAGGGCGGCCTGCGTGGCTTCATCATCAACCGTGTGTTCCATGGCGTGCTGATCGACCGCACGCGCGGCGCCGAGGGCGGCAACCCGCTGGAGCCGGTGGAGCGCGCCCTGGCTGACGGCGACTCGCTGATCCTCTTCCCCGAAGGTACCCGCAACCTCGACGAGGAAGTACGCCTGCTGCCCTTCAAGAGTGGCATCTACCACCTGTCCAGGGCCCATCCGCAGGTGGAACTGGTGCCGGTGTGGCTGGACAACCTCAACCGCGTGATGCCCAAGGGCCGCGCGCTGCCCTTGCCGCTGCTGTGCACCCTGAGCTTCGGCGCACCGCTGGCGGTGGAGGAGGGAGAGGCCAAGGAGGCCTTCCTCGAACGCGCCCGCGAGGCGCTGCTCAAGCTCGCCGCGCCGGAGGGTCGCTGAGATGAACCAGACCTGGCTGCTCTTCGGTGGCATCGGCGCCATCCTCGTCCTCGCCTCGCTGGTCGGCGCGGTGCTGCGCTGGAAAGCGCCGCCCGGGCCGCACGCGGTGATCGACAACCTCAACGCGCGGATCAACGCCTGGTGGGTGATGGTCGCGGTGATTGGCTGCGCCTTCGCCCTCGGTCACTGGGCGGTGATCCTGCTGTTCTACGGGGTGTCGTTCTACGCGCTGCGCGAATTCCTCACCCTGATGCCGACCCGGCGCAGCGACTATCCGGCGCTGGTGGCGGCGTTCTACTTCGTGTTGCCGATGCAGTACCTGCTGATCGGCATCGGCTGGTACGGGCTGTTCTCTATCTTCATCCCGGTCTACGTGTTCCTGCTGCTGCCGATCCTCGCCTCGCTGGGCGGCGACTCCAAGCATTTCCTCGAGCGCGCCTCGAAGGTGCAGTGGGCGCTGATGCTGGCGGTGTTCTGCATCTCCTACGTGCCGGCGCTGCTGACCCTGGAGATCGCCGGCTACGAAGGGCGCAACCTGTTGCTGATCGCCTTCCTGGTGATCGTCGTGCAGCTGTCCGACGTGTTGCAGTACGTCTGCGGCAAGCTCATGGGCAAGCGCAAGATTGCTCCGAACCTGTCGCCGTCCAAGACCCTGGAAGGCTTCGTCGGCGGCGTGACGCTGGCCACGCTGATCGGCGGCGCGCTGTGGTGGATCACGCCCTTCAGCTTCTGGCAGGCGCTGCTGATCGCCCTGATGATCAACATCCTCGGTTTCTTCGGCGGGCTGGTGATGTCGGCGATCAAGCGTGACCGCGGAGTGAAGGACTGGGGCCACATGATCGAAGGCCACGGCGGCATGCTCGACCGCCTGGATTCGGTGTGTTTCGCCGCACCGGTGTTCTTCCATTTCGTCCGTTACTGGTGGACCTGACCCCCGTCGGAAATCTTCCAGGCGCTCCGGGGCAGCCCCGCCGGAGCGCCGGTTCGCGGCTACGCTTGCTCTATTCCCTCGGAAATGTCGTACGGCAACGGAGTGTTTGGGCGTAGGCAGTCGAATCTTCACGGGGCCATGAAGCAATGAACATGCTCTTTCCGCGAATCACCGGCGGAGCTGCGTCTTGAGCAGCTCGGCGGGTGGCTTCCCGTTTACCTGCCTGGTCACCGCCATCGGCTCGTACTCGGCCGAATCGGTGATCTCATCGTTGCGCGAGCACTGGGGCGCGCGGGTGGTGGGGACCAATACCCAGCCCCGTGACTGGTGCACCACCTCGGCCTTGCTGGATACCTTCCATCGGGTTCCGGCGGCGAGAAATGTAACCGAGTATGTGGAGCGCATCCTCAGGATCTGCGAAGCCGAGCAGGTGACCCATGTGGTGCCGCTGATCGACCCCGAGGTCGATGCCTTTGCGCTGCACCACGAGGCGTTCGCCAAACGCGGCATCACGCTGTGCATGCAGCCGCTGGAGACCATTCGCGTCGCCCGCGACAAGTGGCTGGTGCACCAGGCCTTTCGCAACGATCCGCTGATCTGCACCATTCCCACCTGGCGCCTGGAAGACCTGCCCGTACCGGGGCTGGACCTGCCGCTGATCGCCAAGCCGCGCGACGGGCGTAACTGCGAAGGGCTGATGCAGGTGCGCGACGCGGATTTCATGCACTACGTGCGCAAGCGTTTCTCCGACCGCGATTACATCGTGCAGCCACTGCTGCCGGGTGAGGTCTGCGTGGTGGACGTGGTGCGCCAGCGGAGCAGCGGCGACTGGGCGGCCATGGCGCGCCAGGAACTGGTGCGCACGCCTACTGGCGCGGGCCTGACTGTGCGCATGCTGGCCGATCCGCAGCTGGTCGAGATGGCCGGACAGGTCGCCCGCGTGCTGGACGTGAACGGCTGCATCAATATGGAGTTCCTCGTGCAGGACGGCGAGGCACTGCTGATGGACGTCAACCCGCGCTTCTCCGGCGGGATCGCCTTCAGCCACCTGTCCGGCTACGACATGGTCGCCAACCACCTGCGCTGCTTCCGTGAGGCGCCGCTGGATGCGCCGGTGCTGCCGGCGCCGAGCATCCACGCGCGGCGGCTGGAGGAGGTGACCACGTTTGCCGCGCCGGCCGCTACGCCCGAATCCATCGTCGTGCTGCCGGGCTCGCTGGGCAGCGGTGACCGCAGCGCATCACTGTAGGAGCGGGCCATGCCCGTGATCGCGCGCCTGGCGCGCTCCTGCAGGGGAGTTCGGCAGTGAGCGGGGGCAGCATCAGAAGATGCTGCTCACCTCGCCTGACGCCGTCACCTTCGCCTCGATGATCTTCTGGCTGCGCAGGTTCTTCACGCGGATCACTTCGTCCTGCTTGCCGTTGGCCAGCGCCTCGCCGACGGCGCTGGCCTGGATGCCGTCCTGGCTGGCGACGATCTTCACCTGCTGGCCGCGCCGCACCCGCATTGCTCCATCGAGCAGTGCCGGCGTCAGCGGCTGGTCGGCGCGAATGCGGCGGCGGGCCGTCTTGCCGGCCACCTCGGCGATATCGGTGAAGTAGCCCCGCGAGCTCTTGCCGAGTTCCATCGGCGCGAGCTTGAGCTGCGCCGCGTCCAGTGTCTGGCCGCGCGCGATCTCGCCGCTGGCGATCACGGTCGGCAGATACACCGTGGGCTGGCTGATGAAGGTCACCGGCCAGCCGGATTGTCCCGCGCAGGAGGCTTCGAAACGCCGCCGCGCGGTGACCGCGACGGGCGCTTCGAGCGCACGCAGTTGCGGGCCTCCGGGGCAGGCGGCGAGCTTGCCCAGGCTGTTGGGCAGGTTGTTGTTCACCGTAAAAGTCATGCCTTTCCAGCCAGCCTTGCGCGCGGATTCCTTCAGCTCGGCGGCGACCTGCTGCTGCGCGGCGGTGTCGAGTTGCGCGCGCGCATCCTGGGCTTGTGCCAGGGCGGGAAGCAGCAGGAGGAAGCAGGCGGAAAGAGCCTTTCCGCATCCCGTCGCGCGGTGCGTCGAAAGCGGAAAAGCCGCGTTGCACGCGCTGTTATGTATTGCGCGTAAAGCCTTGTAAATCAACGACATGAAGCGATATTCCGGGGTGGGCATGCTTTGTGCTCTGTCGCTGCGCACACCGAAAGATGGCCGAACGACGAGAGCGGGTTGCGCGAATGAGTATACGGTTTGACGAGACCCTGGGTATCCACGAGAGAGCCCTCTCGCTGCACATGCAGCGCAGCGAAATCCTGGCCTCCAACCTGGCCAACGAAGACACCCCCGGCTTCAAGGCGCGGGACATCGATTTCGCCGCCGAGATGCAGCGCCAGGACAGCTCCGGCGTCCTGCTGGCCAGCGCTGGCACCAACATCAATGCCGCGCGCCCGGACCTGAAGTACCGCATCCCCAACCAGCCTTCCCAGGACGGCAACAGCGTGGAGCTGTCCACCGAGCAGGCGGAGTTCTCGCGCAACGCGATGGATTTCCAGACCAGCCTGACCTTCCTGACCCTGAAATTCCGCGGCCTCAAGCAGGCCATCGAAGGACGCTGACGCCATGGCATTCGATTCCATCTACCGCATCGCCGGCTCGTCGATGAACGCGCAGACCGTGCGCCTGAACACCGTGGCGAGCAACCTGGCCAACGCCGACTCCGCCGCCAACAGCCCGGACGCTGTGTACCAGGCGCGCAAGCCGATGTTCGCCGCCGTCTACGAGAACGACCAGCTGACCCGTGGCGCCGGCATGGGCGGCGCCCACGTGCAGGTGCTCGACGTGGTGACCTCCGGTCGCTCGCCGCAGCGCCGCTACGAGCCGGGCAGCCCGCTGGCCGACGCCACCGGCTACGTCTACTACCCGGACGTCAACGAGATCGAAGAGATGACCGACATGATGTCCGCCACCCGCAGCTTCGAGACCGGCGTGGAAGTGCTCAACCGCGTGAAGAGCATGCAGTCCAGCCTGCTGAAACTGGGAGACGCCTGATGAGTACGGTCAACAACGACACCAGCACCACCACCAGCGGTACCTCGTCCGACACGCCCAAGCAGGCGGTCAACCTCGGCGAGCTGACCGACATGGAGAACAGCTTCATCACCCTGCTGGTCGCCCAGGTGCAATACCAGGACCCGACCAAGCCGGTGGACAGCACCGAGTTCATCAACCAGTACTCGGCCATGGCGCAGGTCAAGAGCATGCAGAACATGACCACCCTGCAGCAGAACAACCTGGTGCTGATGGACAACCTGCAGACCCTCACCGCCGCCGGCCTGGTCGGCCAGGAAGTGAAGGTCAGCGCCGACAGCCTGCAACTGGACGGCGACAAGGTCAGCGGGCAGATCACCCTGGAGCACGCCTCGGCCACCACCGTGCTGCAGCTCACCGACGCCAACGGCGTGCGTACCGACATCACCCTCGGCCCGCAGGAAGCCGGTGCCGTGCCCTTCAGCGTGGACCCGCAAGCGCTTGGCCTGAAGCCCGGCAAGTACAGCCTGGCGGTCAAGACCGAGAGCGGCGAGACGCCGGGTATCGAGGTGTCCGGCCTGGTGCACAACGTCCGCGTCAGCGCCGATGGCCCGGTGCTGGAAGTCGAGGGCGCAGGCTCGGTGCCCTTCTACAAGATCGTCGAATTCAGTCAGGGCCAGGCCGCCTGAGCGCCTGCTTCCCCCCTCTTAGGATGAGATAACGCCATGAGCTTCAACATCGCCCTGACCGGCCTGAACGCCGTCACCCAGCAGCTGGACACCATCAGCAACAACATCGCCAACTCCGGCACCGTGGGCTTCAAGTCCTCGCGCACCGAGTTCGGCAGCGTCTACGCCGACGGCAAGGGCATGGGCGTGGAAGTCGCCGGCACCACCCAGAGCATCAGCCAGGGCGGTTCGCTGGTGTCGACCAACCGCGCACTGGACCTCGCCATCTCCGGCGGCGGCTTCTTCGTGGTCAAGAGCGGCAATGGCGACACCCAGTACACCCGCGCCGGCGTGTTCAGCCAGGACAACGCCAACTACCTGATCAACGCCACCGGCCAGCGCCTGCAGGGCTACCCGACCGACGCCGCCGGCAACCTGCTGGTGGGCACCGTCTCCGACCTGCAGGTGAAGACCGCCAACCTGCCGGCCAAGGCCACCGACAAGCTGGAGTTCGTCGCCAACCTCGACTCCAACGAGACGGTGCCGACCATCTCGCCGTTCGACCCGCAGAAGGTGGAGACCTACAACTCCACCTACACCAGCAAGATCTATGACTCCCAGGGCAAGGAGCACACCCTGACCCAGTACTTCGTGCTGACCGGCACCAACACCTGGGACGCGCACTACGCGGTGGACGGCAATGCCGTCGGCGCCACCCAGTCACTGACCTTCGCCCCCGACGGCTCGCTGTCCTCGCCGATCGCTTCGGTGCCGGTGGGCTTCACCCTGCCCGGTGTCGACCCGATGAACATCTCGCTGGACTACACCGGCACCAGCCAGTACGGCTCGGACTTTGTCGTCACCACCAACCGCACCACCGGCTACGCCGCCGGCGAGCAGACCGGCATCGCGGTGGAGAACGACGGCAAGGTCTACGTCAACTACAGCAACGGCCAGCGCATGCTGCAGGGCCAGGTTGCCCTGGCCAACTTCATCAACAGCGGCGGCCTGCAGAACCAGAGCGGCACCGCCTGGACCGAGACCTCCGCCTCCGGCGCCCCGCTGATCGGCGTGCCCGGCATCGGCCAGTTCGGCTCGCTGTCGGCCGGAAACCTGGAAGGCTCCAACGTCGACATCACCCAGCAACTGGTGGGCCTCATGGAAGGCCAGCGCAACTACCAGGCGAACACCAAGGTGATGACCACCGACAAGGAACTCACCCAGGTCCTGTTCTCGGCCATCTAAGGACTCGTCATGGATCGCCTCGGCTACACCGCAATGACCGCCGCCAGCCGTAGCATGGCGGCGCTGGACGTGCGCGCGAACAACCTCGCCAACGTCAACACCCCCGGTTTTCGCGCTGACCTGGAGCACGCCACCGCCGTCGATGTGAGCGGCGCCGGCTATGACAGCCGCCACCTCGCGCGCATCGAGAGCAGCGGCGTGGACATGAGCGCCGGCACCCTGATGGCCACCGGGCGCGACCTCGACGTCGCCATCCAGGGCCAGGGCCTGTTCGCCGTGCAGAGCGGCAACGGCGAGGCGTACACGCGCCAGGGCAACCTCGAGATCGACGCTGACCGCCAGCTCATGATCAACGGCCGCGCCGTGCTCGGCGAGGGCGGGCCGATCACCCTGCCCGAGTACGACGCCATCGCCATCGGCAGCGACGGCACCATTTCGGTGATGCCTCGCGGTGATTTCATGATGACCGACGTCGACCGCCTGAAGCTGGTGGACGCGCCGGCTGCCTCTCTGGTGAAGAACGCCCAGGGCCTGCTGGTGAGCAAGGACGGCCAGAACGTCGCCGCCAGCGAGGACGTGCGCCTGGTCTCCGGGCACCTGGAGCAGAGCAACGTCTCGGCCATCGACCAGCTGGTGGGGACCATGAGCCTGAACCGCCGGTTCGAGACCCAGGTGAAGATGATGAAGGCCGCCTCGGATCTTGCCGAGGCCGGCGACCGCATGATCCGTGGCGGCTAACCCGCGGCGCGCAGACAGGAGCACAACATGAGTTCGGCACTTTGGGTCAGCAAGACCGGCCTGGCAGCCCAGGACACCGCGATGTCCACCGTGGCCAACAACCTGGCCAACGTCAACACCGTCGGCTTCAAGAGCGACCGCGCCGTCTTCGAGGACCTGTTCTACCAGGTGCAGCTGCAACCTGGCGCCCAGGCTGACCAGGTCAACACCGTGCCCTCGGGCATCCAGCTGGGCAGCGGCGTGCGCGTCGTCGGCACGCAGAAGGTGTTCACCGAAGGCAGCATGCAGACCACCGGCCAGCCCATGGACCTGGCCATCGTCGGCAGCGGCTTCTTCCAGGTCGAGGCGCCCAACGGCGATACCTACTACACCGAGAACGGCCAGCTGCAGCTGAACAACGAAGGCATCGTGGTCAACGCCCAGGGCCTGCCGCTGACGCCGAACATCGAAGTGCCGGCCGGCGCCAGTCGCTTCACCGTCGGCAGCGACGGCATCGTCACCGCCGTGCTGCCGGGCGAGACTCTGCCCACGGAGCTGGGCCAGATCACCCTGGTCAGCTTCACCAATCCGGCGGGCCTGGAAGCCCTCGGCGGCAACCTCTACAAGGAAACCGCCGCCAGCGGCGAGCCGCAGGAAGGCACGCCGGGCGAAGAGGGCCTGGGTAATCTCAAGCAGGGCGTGCTGGAAGGCTCCAATGTGCAGGTGGTGGAAGCGATGGTGAACATGATCGCCATCCAGCGCGCCTACGAGGCCAACGCCAAGGTGCTCGACGCCGCGTCGGGCATGCAGCAGTTCCTCAACCAGACGGTCTGACCATGACGCGCCTTGCCCTGCTGCTCGCCCTGGCGCTGCTCGCCGGATGCCAGAGCTTCGACGAGATGCTGCCGGACGAGGATTCCTCGACCTACCAGCCCCCGGAGCTGGACTACAGCCAGCCGCCGACCACCAGCGGCGGTCTGTTCCGTTCCGGTTATGGCGGCTCGCTGCTGCGCGACAAGCGCGCCATCGGCGTCGGCGATATCGTCACCGTGGTCCTCAGCGAGTCCACCCAGTCGAGCAAGAGCGCGGGCACCAGCTTCGGCAAGCAGTCCAGCCTGGATGTGCCGGTGCCGACCATCCTGACCAAGGACTACGGCGGCCTGGAAACGTCCGCCACGGCCAACCGCGACTTCACCGGTTCGGCGAAAAGCTCGCAGCAGAACACCCTCTCCGGCTCCATTGCGGTGACCGTGCACAAGGTGCTGCCCGGCGGCGTGCTGCTGGTGAAGGGCGAAAAATCCCTGCGCCTGAACCAGGGCGACGAGTTCATCCGCCTCACGGGGCTGGTGCGCATCGACGACATCAACCGCTCCAACCAGGTGTCCTCGCAGAACGTCGCCAACGCCAAGATTTCCTACGCCGGGCGCGGCGTGCTCAACGACAGCAACTCGGCCGGCTGGCTGACGCGCTTCTTCACCCACCCGCTGTTCCCGATGTAAGCAGGCGAGCACTCCATGCGTAGACATCTTTCCCGCCTGCTGGCGCTGCTGTGCCTGTCCTGGCAGGTCGAGGCGCTGGCCATCCCGCTGCTCGACCTGGTGGACATCGAAGGCGTGCGCGAGAACCAGCTGATCGGCTACGGCCTCGTCGTCGGCCTCGACGGCACCGGCGACAAGAACCAGGTGAAGTTCACTAACCAGTCGGTGGCCAACATGCTCAAGCAGTTCGGCGTGAACCTGCCGCCGAACGTCGACCCGAAACTGAAGAACGTCGCCGCGGTAAGCGTCACTGCCAGCGTGCCGCCGTCCTACAGCGCCGGACAGACCATCGACGTCACCGTGTCCTCGCTGGGCGACGCCAAGAGCCTGCGCGGCGGCCTGCTGCTGATGACGCCGCTGCAGGGCGTAGACGGCGAAGTCTATGCGCTGGCCCAGGGCAACCTGGTGGTCGGCGGCCTGCATGCACAGGGCCAGAGCGGCTCCAGCGTGTCGATCAACAGCGCCAACAGCGGCCTGATTCCCAACGGCGCGACCATCGAGCGGATGATTCCCAGCGACTTCGCCCAGCGCCCGGACGTGATGCTCAACGTGCGCAAGCCGAGCTTCCAGACCGCCAACCAGGTGATGAACGCGGTCAACGAACGCTTCGGCTCCGGCACCGCCACTGCGCTGGACGGCACCAAGGTGTCCGTCCGCGCCCCGGTCAGCCTGGCCCAGCGCACCAGCTTCATGGCCATGCTCGAAGGCATGGAAGTGCAGGAAGGCCGCACCCGGCCCAAGGTGGTGTTCAACAGCCGCACCGGCACTGTGGTGGTCGGCCAGGGCGTGCGCGTGAAAGCCGCCGCGGTCGCCCACGGCTCGCTCACCGTGACCATCAGCGAGAACCCCCAGGTCAGCCAGCCGGGGCCCTTCTCCAACGGCACCACGGCGGTCACCCCGCAGTCGGACGTCTCGGTCAGCCAGGACAAGAAACCGATGTTCAAGTGGCCCGAGGGCACCAGCCTGGAAAGCATCATCAACACGGTGAACAGCCTGGGCGCGACGCCGGATGACGTAATGAGCATCCTCCAGGCGCTGGAGCAGGCCGGCGCGCTGAATGCCGAGCTGGTGGTGATCTGATGAGCATCACGTCCCTGAACCGTCCCATCGTGCCGAGCGGCCAGCCTGGCGAGTCGCCCGAGCAGATTCGCCGCGAGCAGCTGCAGGCGGCCTCCGAACAGTTCGAGGCGATGTTCCTGCAGCAGATACTCAAGCAGATGCGCAAGGCCGGCGACGTGCTCTCCGCCGGCAGCCCGCTGCGCAGCCGCGACCTCGATACGATGCGCGATTTCTACGACGAAGCGCTGGCCGAGCACCTCGCCTCGCGCAAGCAGACCGGTATCGCCGACCTGCTGGTGCGACAGCTCTCTGCCGAGCCTGCCGACACCACCGAGCCGGTGGCGCTCGCCGACAGCGGCGAGGCGCTGCGCCGGCACTCGGTCTCCAGCCGCAACCCGCTGGTGGATACCTGGCAGCGTGGCGTGGACCGTCTCGCCCACGCTTGGCAGCAGGGCACGGCGGGCTTCCGCACCCTGGTGGACAGCGTGATCGGCCAGGAGTCCGGCGGCAACGCCGCCGCCGTCTCGCCCAAGGGCGCGCGTGGCTTGATGCAGCTGATGCCTGACACCGCCCGCGAAGTCGCCGGCGAACTCGGCCTGCCCTACGACGAGCAGCGCCTGACCAGCGACCCGGCGTACAACAAGGCCCTGGGCAGCGCCTACCTGGGCAAGATGCTTGATCGCTACGACGGCCAGCACGTGCTCGCCCTGGCCGCGTACAACGCCGGCCCCGGCAAGGTCGATGAGTGGCTGAAGAACAACGGCGATCCGCGCAGCGGACAGATCGGCATGGCCGACTGGGTGCGCAGCATTCCCTTTGAGGAAACCCGCGACTACACCCTCGGCGTGCTCCGTCGCGTGCGCGAGGCCCAGGCGCCGGCGCGCATCCCCGGCAGCGGCCTGTCGCCGGAGAGCGGCCTGAAGCACGCGCCGCAGGAAGGATTTAAGCGCCACAGTGATTACGTCGCCTATCAGGGACAACAGCCCGAATTTGTTTCCCGACCGGCCTCGGCGGCGTTTGCCCAGCCGATCCGCCTCGAGTCGAAGGAGAATGCCTCTTGAGTATGTTGAGCCAGATCGGCTACAGCGGCCTGCGCGCGGCGCAGATCGCCCTGGCCACCTCCGGCCAGAACGTCGCCAACGCCAACACCCCCGGTTTCAGCCGGCTGAGCCCGGTGCTCGCCTCGCTGTCCGGCGAGGGTGGTCTGAACGTTGGCGGCGGTGTGACGGTGACCAGCATCCGCCGCATGGCCAACGACTTCCAGAACCAGCAGCTGTGGCGCGCCACCACCGAGCAGAGCTACTACGACAGCGGCCAGCAGTATCTGTCCGCGCTGGAAGGCCTGATGGGTGGCGAAGGCTCGAGCATCAGCGTCGGCCTGGACAACTTCTTCGCGGCGCTCAGCGAGGCCACCGCCACGCCCGGCTCGGTCGCCCTTCGCCAGCAGATCGTCAACGAGACCAAGAACCTCGCCCAGCGCTTCAACGGCCTGTCCGGCAACATCGACAGCCAGCTGCGCGCCCTGCAGGAGCAGCGCGGTTCCATGGTCGGGGAGATCAACGGCCTGACCAGCAACCTCGCCGCGCTGAACAAGCAGATCGTCGAAGTCGGCTCTTCCGGAGGCGATACCACCGCGCTGCGCGACCACCGCGAGAGCCTGGTGCAGGACCTCTCCAAATACGCCTCGATCCGCGTCAACGAAGTGGCCGACGGCTCGCTCACCGTCTCCCTCGCCAACGGTCAGCCGCTGGTGGCCGGCAACTCCGCCGGGCAACTGGCGATCAGCCGCACCGCCAGCGGCGAGCAGGAAATCGCCCTGACCTTCGCCGGCACCAGCTTCCCCCTGGCCCAGGACGGCATGGGCGGCTCCCTCGGTGCGCTGTACGACACCGAGTACGACACCCTGCGGCCGAACCAGATCGCCCTGCACGAGATGGCCGGGCAATTCGCGCAGATGGTCAACGACACCCTGGCCAATGGCTTCGACCTCAACGGCAACGCCGGCCAGGCGTTGCTCACCTACAACGCCGGCAGCACCACGGCGATGCTCAGCGTGAATGACCTCAAGCCCGAGGAGCTGGCGCTGTCGGATACCGCGGGCGAGTCCGGCAACAACGTGAACCTGCTGGCGCTGCTCGATCTCAAGGGCCAGTCGATCACCATCGACGGCAGCCAGGTGACCCTCAACGACGCCTTCGCCGGCCTGCTCGGCAAGGTCGCCAGCGCCAGCCGGCAGAACCAGGCCGACCAGAAGACCGCCACCACCGTGGCCACCCAGGCGCAGGCCCAGCGTGACAGCGTCAGCGCGGTGAGCCTGGATGAAGAGGCGGTCAACCTGATCACCTACCAGCAGGCCTACCAGGCCAACATGAAAGTCATCAGCACCGCCAAGGAGCTGTTCGACTCGATGCTCGCGGCCTTCTAGGGCCCTGGCTAAGGAAAGCACCATGCGCATTACCAATGCACAGATCACCGCGCTGATGGGCGGTTCGATGAACAGCAACTCGGCGGCCCTGGGCAAGCTGATGCAGCAGATGTCCAGCGGGCAGCGCATCCTCCAGCCCTCCGACGACCCCATCGCCAGCGTGCGCATGCTGCGCATTCAGCGCGAGGAAGCGAGCCTGGCGCAGTACCGCACCAACATCGGCAACGTCTCGGGCAACCTGTCGACCCAGGAAACCAACCTGCAGGCGACCTCCGACGCGATGCTCAATGTGCGCGACCTGCTGCTCTGGGCGGCCAACGGCTCCAACACCGGCGGCGACCTCAACGCCATGGCCGGGGAGCTGGAGAACATCGAGAAGACCATCGTCAGCTTCGTCAACGTGCGCGACGAGGAAGGCCGCTACCTGTTCTCCGGGACCCTGAGCGACACCGCCGCGGCGACCTACGAACCGCTGACCGATACCTACGTCGCCACCGGCAACGACAAGTCGCGCCAGGCCGCCGTGGCCAACGGCGTGCAGGTGGAAGAGAACGTCACCGCGCTGGGCGTTTTCGGCAGCAACATGGACTTCCTCAACCAGCTGCATGCCACGGTGAAGATGCTCAAGGACCCGGCGCTGGACGTCGCCGACCCCGCGGTGCACGCGCAGATCGCAGCGACCATCGACAGCCTCGACAGCGCCCACGACGGCGTACTTGGCGCCATCACCGAACTGGGCGGACGGCAGAACACCCTGACCATGCTCAACTCGAGCAACGAGGAGGTGTCGCTGGTGAACCAGAAGATCAATGGCGAGCTGTCGCAGCTGGACTACGCCGGCGCGAGCATCGACCTGAACACCTACCAGCTGGCGCTGCAGGCCACGCAGAAGACCTACCTGAAGCTCAACGACCTGTCGCTGTTCAGTCGCCTGTAAGTTTCTTCGTAGGGGAGCCGGGCCGCGCCGCAAGGAGGTCTGGACGCCAATCGGCGGCGCAGCGCCCGGTTCCCCTACTTTTTATCCCGCCTCCGCCCGGCCACAGTGTCGGGCGGAAGCACATCCGGTGCAGAGGTCACCATGAAGGTCATCAAGCAACTGCCGGCCGCTGCGGTCTTCGACCCGAGCGCCCGCCGCGACGTCATCCTGCCTTCCACCGGCGAGCGGCAGAACGCCCTGCGCAAGAACGATGAGAAAAGTGAGAACGCCGCGCAGATGGCGCGGGGCGCGCAGAAGAGCGGCAGCTTCAACCTGCAGCTCAACCAGCAGTTATCCTCCATACAGTCGGCCGACAGCTACCTGGGCGACCTGCAGGACCGTCTGGGCGGCCTAAAGCTCAACCTCAGCCGCGAACTCAGCGCGCCGCAGTCCCAGGACCGTGAAGGCGTGCGCCAGGCCACCCGGCAGGTCAACGAGCTGCTGGAGCAGCGCGTCCAGCGTTCGGACGGCAGCCTCGACGCCAACTTCCGCCTGCGCCTGAACGAACCGGTGCGTAGCCGCTTCAGCCTCGAAGGACTGGAGTCGGTACAGGATATCCAGCGCTCGGGTAAGGAAACCCTGCTGTTCAGCGCCGGGCGTCAGCTCGGGGAGCCGGCGGCGGTGGTGCTGGACGATGGCATGAGCACCGAGCAGGTGCTGCGCCGCTTCAACGCCACGCTCGGCCAGGCCGGCATCCGCGCCGAACTCGATAGCGATGGCGCGCTGAAGTTCTCCGCCCCCGAGGCCGACTGGCAGCAGCTCAAGGGCCAGCTGGCGGTGCAGGGCGAGGGCAAGCTGTTCGCCAAGGGCAAGAACACTCGGCTGAAAAGCCAGGAAGAAGGGCTGCTGGCGTTCCCCACCGAGATCAAGACCGACGCTTTCCGCGAACAGCGCCAGTTGCTCGATTCGGTGGTGTCGGCGCTGGATCGCATTGGCGGTCTGCGCGACCAGCTGCGCCATCGCCAGGACGACATCCGCGACTTCCTCGATCGCCACGCCAGTGAGGACGAGCGCGAGTGGGCGCACACCTTCGCCGCGTCCATGCTTGACCGCATGGGGCGCAGCGCCACGCACTACAGCGCAGCGGCGCAGACGGTAGTGGCCCAGGCCAACCTGAGTCGCTTTGCGGTGGTCAGCCTGCTGGCCTGACCCGTCCGCAGCCTCTCGTAGGGCGCATAACGCGCCAGCGTTATCCGCCGTTCGGGCTGCGGCGGATAACCTGTTCCAGGTTATGCGCCCTACGGGGCGTCCTGCGGACGCCGGTCGCGGGCACCCAATTCCCAGGCATAAAAAAGGCGGAGCCCAGCTCCGCCTTTGTCGTGCTCACATCGAGCCAATCAGGCCAGCTTCAGCAGGCCCATGCCCAGCACCAGCATCGCCAGGCCGACCCAGCCGCGCCAGACCAGGCGCTGGCCGAACAGGGCCCAGCCCATGGCGACGGTGGCGAGGATGCCGAAGCCGCCCCAGATGGCGTAGGCCACCGACAGTTCGATGCCGCGTACTGCCTGCGCCAGCGCGGTGAACGCGCCCAGCACGCAGAGGATCGAGGCCGCGCCGATCAGGCGCTTGCGGAAGCCGTCGGAGTACTTCAGCAGCAGGTTGGCGATCACTTCCAGGACGATGGCTAGGCCTAGCCAGGCCATCGGAATCAGGTCATGGTTCAGCATGTCACGGCCTCCCCATTCAGTTCACGGCGCTCTTCATGACGGCCGGTACGGGTGCCGGACTTCACCAGCAGGATGCCGGCGATCATCACGGCCAGGCCCAGGGCCTTGTCCAGGCTCAGGTGCTCGCCGAGGAAGAAGGCGCTGACCAGGGTGATCAGCACGATGCCAATGCCTTCCCACAGGGCGTAGGCCACGCCGACCGGCACGCGCTTGATGGCCAGCGACAGGAAGTAGTACGACAGGCCGATCATCACGTACATCAGCAGCAGCCCGGCGACCGGGAACAGCGTGTGGGTGAATTTCATCGAGGTGGTGCCAACGACTTCGAAGCCGATGGCGGCTAACAGATAGATCCAGGAACGCATGGTAAAGCCCTCCCACGGGCAGCCGCGCGCAGTCTCGCTAAGAGCATCCTTGCGGCGGTTTCGGTTCGGGTTCGGTGGTGCCGACTCGGGCGGGAATCACCTGTGAGTGTTCACCGCGCTTGGCGCCACCAGAAGGTGATTGCCGAAGGGAGGAGCTAGAGGTCGCCGGTCCAGTGACGCTCGCGCGAAACCAGGCGGGAAGTGGGGAGAGGTAGAGCCTTGATGTTCAACATAATGAACATATTGTGCCCATTTTTCGCTTCGCTGGCAAATCGACCCAGCTGATTTGCGTCATAAGCGCCCGTGAAATGGCGCCTGCGAACCCGCCTGGATCCTGCGCATCATCAGGCTTGTGCAATATTCTGTTCACTGCATTTGGCCTGCGACAGCGCGCCACAGGCATGACCTGCGCCGGGTTGCCGAAGGGCTGCTCCTGCTAGCATCCTTGCTCGAAATCCTGTCGGAGACTGCGATGATCGCCCTGCGAGAAGCCTGGAAGGCCGGACTCTTCGGCCGTGAGCACTGGACGCGCAACCTGGTGGCCGGGGTCATAGTCGGGGTGGTCGCGCTGCCGCTGGCCATGGCCTTCGCCATCGCCAGCGGGGTGAAGCCGGAGCAGGGCATCTACACGGCGATCTTCGCCGGCGTGCTGGTTTCGCTGCTGGGCGGCAGCCGTGTGCAGATCGCCGGCCCGACCGGCGCCTTCATCGTCATCCTCGCCGGCGTCACCGCCAAGTACGGCGTGGATGGCCTGCAGATCGCCACGCTGATGGCCGGCGCGATCCTCGTGCTGCTGGGCGTCAGCCGCCTGGGCAGCATCATCCGCTTCATCCCCGCGCCGGTGATCGTCGGCTTCACTGCCGGCATCGGGGTGATCATCTGGGTCGGCCAGTGGAAGGATTTCTTCGGCCTGCCGGCGGTGACCGGCGAGCACTTCCACCAGAAGCTCTGGCACCTGGTCCAGGCATTGCCGCAACTGCACCTGGCGACAACTGTGCTGGCGCTGCTGAGCCTGGCGCTGGTGCTGTTCACCCCGCGCATCGCTGCGCTGCGCCGAGTGCCCGGCCCGCTGGTGGCGATGGTCGTGGTGACGGCTATCCAGTCGCTGTTCCACTTCGACGGTGTCGCCACCATCGGTAGCGCCTTCGGTGGTATCCCCCAGGGCCTGCCCAGCTTCAGCCTGCCGGAAGTGACCTTGCCGCGGGTGCTCGAACTGATCGGCCCGGCCTTCGCCATTGCCATGCTCGGCGCCATCGAGTCGCTGCTCTCGGCGGTGGTGGCCGACGGCATGGCCGGCACCCGCCACGACTCCAACCAGGAACTGATCGGCCAGGGCATCGCCAACCTGGTCACCCCGCTGTTCGGCGGCATTGCCGCCACCGGGGCCATCGCGCGCACTGCGACCAATATCCGCAACGGCGGCAACAGCCCGCTGGCCGGCGTCACCCACGCGGCGACGCTGGTGCTGATCCTGCTGTTCCTCGCGCCGCTGGCCTCGAACATCCCTCTCTGCGCGCTGGCGGCGATCCTCTTCGTGGTGGCCTGGAACATGAGCGAGGCGCGGCACTTCCTGTTCATGCTCAAGCGCGCGCCGCGCGCGGATGTAGCCATTCTGCTGGTGACCTTCCTGCTCACCGTGTTCAGCGACCTGGTGATCGCGGTGAACATCGGCGTGATCCTCGCCATGCTGCACTTCCTGCGGCGCATGGCGTCCTCGGTGGAAGTACACGCCGACGACGGCCCGGAGCTGGAGGTGGAACTGCGCGGCCGCGGCCTTGGCGAGCTGCCGCCCGGTGTGCTGGTGTACAGCATCGAGGGGCCGCTGTTCTTCGGCGCGGCGGAAACCTTCGAGCGCGCGCTGGCCAAGACCCACACCGACCCGAAGGTGCTGATCATCCGCCTGCGCCATGTGCCGTTCATGGACATCACCGGCCTGCAGACCCTGCAGGAAGTGATCGAGCAGTTGCAGCGACGTGGCATCGAGGTGCGCCTGTGCGAGGCCAATGCGCGGGTGCTCGGCAAGCTGCGCAAGGCGGGCGTGCTGGAGGAGATCGGCGCGGGGTATCACCCGGATTTCCCGGCGGCGCTGTCTGCTGCCAGCTCGGAGGTTGCCGGCGAAACGCGGACGTAGGATGGGTATCGCTGCGCTCCACGCCATCCTACGTTGACGCTCCCTTGGCGCCCGGTGGTTCCGTAGGGCAGATAACCCGTTCCGGGTTACGCGCCCTACAGGAGAATCATCCCTGCATCAGCTCCGCCAGCAGTTCGTCCTTGAGCCTGGCCAGCCGAGCATGCCCGCGCTCACGCGGATGCGGCAGATCGACCCGCACCTCATGGCGAATCCGCCCCGGCCGCGCGTCCATGACGATCACCCGATCGCCCAGGTACAGCGCCTCTTCCACGTCGTGGGTGACCATGATCATGGTGCTGCGCTGCTGCACCCAGATGCGCTGCAACTCATGCTGCAGGCGCACGCGGGTGAGAGCGTCGAGGGCGCCGAAGGGCTCGTCCAGTAGCAGCACCTTGGGCCGGGTGATCAGCGCGCGGGCGATGGCGGCGCGCTGCGCCATGCCGCCGGAGAGCTGGTGCGGATAGGCCTGCTCGAAGCCGGTCAGGCCTACCAGCTCCAGGTGCTCGGCCACCCGCTCGCGCTTCTCGGCGCGGCTGAGTTTCTGCTGTTTCAGCGCCAGGGCGACGTTCTGCTCCACAGTCTTCCAGGGGAACAGCCGGTGGTCCTGGAACACGATGCCGCGCTCCAGGCCGGTGCCGGTCACGGCCTGGCCGTCGAGGAGGATGCGCCCGCTGTAGTCGTTCTCCAGGCCGACGATCAGCCGCAGCAGCGAGGATTTGCCGCAGCCGCTGGCGCCGACGATGCTGACGAACTCGCCGGGGCGCACGTTCAGGTTGATGTCTTCCAGTACCGGCAGGTTGCGGCCGTCGATGGCGTAGGCCTTGCTCAGGCCCTGGATGGCCAGCGCGCCGTGTTGCGCCTGCTGGGCCGGAAGGAGGGCGGGGTCGAGGATCGCGTTCATGATCGAAGCACTCATAGAGGGTTCAGCGCAGGTTGCGCCAGCGCAGCAGGTGGCGCGCGGCGCGGGCGAACAGCTGGTTCATGGCGTAGCCGAGCAGGCCGATGCTGAGCACGCCGATCACCACGATCTCCATGCGCGAGCCGGTCTCGGCGTTCATCATCAGGTTGCCCAGGCCCATGCCGGTGGACAGGAACAGCTCGCAGCCCACCGAGCTGACCCAGGCGAAGGCCAGCGCGTGCAGCACACCGTTGCTCAGGCTGGGCAGTGCGCCGGGCAGCAGGACCTCGCGGAACTGCTGCCAGGGGCCGAAGGCATACAGGCGGCCGACTTCGCGGTAGCGTTTCTCCACGTCGCGGAAGCCCTCGAAGGCGTTCAGCGTCATCGGGTAGAAGGCGGCAAGGCTGACGATCAGCACCTTGGACGGCTCGCCGCTGCCGAACCACAGGGCGATCAGCGGGATCAGGCCGAGGATCGGCACTTGGCGGATCGTGTGATAAAGCGGCGCGAACAGCCGCTCCAGTGGCCGTGACAACGCCATGCCGGCGCCCAGCGCAAAGCCGGCGAGCACGCCCAGCAGCAGCCCGAGGCAGGTGCGTTGCAGGCTGGCGGAAACGCTCAGCCACAGCTCGCCGGTCTTGATCAGCTCGGCGAAGCCGGCGCCGATGCGCCCCAGCGGCACGAAGGCATAAGCGGCGCTGGCGCCCTGTTGCGACTGCCAGTGCCAGGCGGCGATCAGCAGCGCCGGCAATACCAGCCCGCGAAGACTCCTGAGAAGTCGGATCATGGCGTCGGTCTCCAGCGCAGCAGGCGCTTCTCCAGCAGGCGGAAGGCGAAGTCGAGGACGAAGCCGATGGCCCCGGTGACCACCACGCCGACCATCACGATGTCGATGCGCAGCATCTGCCGGCTCAGCTCGATCATCTGCCCCAGACCGCTGTCGGCGGCGAGCAGTTCGGCGGCCACCAGCACCATCCAGGCGCGGCTCAGACTGATGCGCAGGCCGGTGACGATGGGCGGTGCGGCGGCGGGGAAGGCAACGTCGCGCAGCAGGCTCCACAGCGGCAGGCGGTACACGCTGGCGACCTCGAAGTAGCTGCGCGGAATGCCCTTCACGCCTTCGCTGGCGGCCAGTGCCACGGGGAAGAAAGCGGCTTTGGTGACGATCAGCACCTTGAAGGTCTCTTCCACGCCGAAGAACAGGATGAACATCGGGATCAGCGCAATCGACGGTACCTGGCGCAGGGTATGGAACAGCGGCGCGCAGTAGGCCTCCACGTTCTTCGACAGGGCCATGGCGGTGCCCAGCAGCAGCCCGCCGACGGCGCCGATGGAGAAACCGATGGCCAGACGCGACAGGCTGTTGACCACGTGCTCGCGCAGCTCGCCGCTGGCCAGCAGGTCCTGGAAGCTGGCCCAGACCTCCGCCGGGGGTACCAGCAGCTGCGGCGGGAACCAGCCGGCGCGGGCGACGGCGAACCAGGCCAGCAGCAGGAGCAGCGGCGAGGCGAACCAGCTCAGGCGATCGAATGTTCGGCTCATGTCTCAGCCCTCCTGTCCGAGCAATGGCCCGGCGCTCTGGCGGCGCTGCTTGCGTTGCCAGCAGAACAGCGCGGCCAGCAGCACCAGGGGAATCCAGCAGAGGAACAGGTTGCCCAGCCCGACGAAGTGGCTGATCGCCCCGCCCAGCAGCGCGCCGGAAAAACTGCCGGACATGGAAGCGAGGTTGAACAGCCCGGAAATCTTGCTCTTGTCCATGGCGTGCTCGCCCAGCTGGGCCATGTTCACCAGGTGGATGAGCGCCGCCGCCGCGCTGAGCAGCACTCCGCCCAGTGCGAGCAGCCAGTAATCGCGGGCGACGCCGAGCAGCAACAGTGCGGCCAGTGCCGCGGCGAGGCTGCCGACGTAGGCCAGGCGCCGGCCGCTGCGTTCGATCAGGTAGCCGAAGCCGAACAGCCCAAGCACCGAGGCCAGGCCCTGGATCATCACCAGGCTCACCGCCTGGCCTTGCGACAGGCCGGCGACGTCCATCGCCAGCAGCAGGATGAAGGTGCCGAACAGCGCGCTGGTGGCGGCGCTGAGCAGCTCAATCAGGCAGCTCTCGGCGATCTCGACATTGGCCAGCATGGCGCTGACCTGTTGCAGCAGCCCACCGGTGGCGGCGGCCACGGGCACGTCCTCGGCGGGTGCCTCGCCTTCCCAGAAACCCAGGCTGTAGAAAGCCATCAGGCCGAAGCACAGGCCGATGGCGGCAAAGCCCCAGGTGAAGCTCGCCGCGCCGCTCAGCCAGTTGCCCAGCAGCGGGCCGAGCAGGCCCATCCCCAAAGTCAGCGAGCCGCGGTACCAGCCGGCCTTGTCGTTGCCGATGCGCTTGAGCTGGCGCAGGAAGGCGCTGTTCATGGCGACGATGCGGAACGGGATGCACAGGCCGATCAGCAGCCGCGCACAGGCCAGCCACAGCCACCCACCGAACAGTGGGATGGCCAGGTTCAGCAGCATCGGCCCGAGGCTGGCGAGGAAGTACACGCGGCGCGCGCCGAAGCGGGCGATGACGAAGCCGGCGGGCAGGGTGAGGATCACCATGCCGAGCGCTTCCATGGCCGAGATGATGCCGATCTGCATGGCGTTGGCGCCGATGCTGATGGCGTACAGCGTGGTGACGATCTTCGCCATGCCAATAGTGGCGCCGCTGAACGCCGCCAGCAGCATGAAGTTGAGCAGGAAGGCGGCGGGCCGCGCCGGGCTAGATAGCGACATCGATCTTCCCCAGCAGGGCTTCCAGCGGACGTGGGTCGATCCAGTCGTCGACGCTGAAGTCTTTACCGATGAATGCCCAGCGCTGCAGGAACGCGGTGAGGTCGCGCAGGGCGTTGAGCGAGCGCTCCGCCAGGTTGGTCTGCAAGCGCAGGTGGGCGTCCTCGCCATAGGCGCTGGCGACCCAGAACTCGCTGGTGTTCAGCTCGCGGGCGAGGAAACGGCGAGTTTCTTCGGGGTGCGCCCAGGCCCACTGCTCGGCGCGCAGCACGGTGTCGAGCACCAGCACGGCGGCATCGAAGTGTTCGTCCAGCAGTTGCTGGTCGACGGTCAGGGTGCGCGGCGTGCCGATGTTCGAGCGCACCAGTGGCTCGGGGTGCGAGCCGACGTCCATGACCACGTGCAGGCCGAACTCGTGGGCCAGCTGCAGGCCGTGGGCGCCCTTGAGGAAGATGGCGTCGATGTCGCCGCGCAACAGGCCGATCAGCTCGTTGTTGCGCTGCACCACGCGGTTGCCCTTGAGCGCGACCTGGGCGCCGAACACATGGCGCACCGGATCGTCGCTGAAGGTGCCGCCGTAGGGGTAGTCCACCAGCTCGACGTCGCGCACTTCCAGGCCTTCCAGCCGCAGGGCGTTTTCCAGACCGCGCAGGGACTGGGCGCGAGTGAAGTCGATCTGCACGTTGGCCCACTTCGGCAGGCCGAAGCGTCGGTGGCGCAGGTCGCGGATGCTGCGCACGCCGCTGTCCGGGGCGCTGACGATGAGCTGCACCTCGTCGCTCCACGACAGCCCGACCACCCGCGTGCGTGCGCCGCTGGCGCGGGCCCAGATGGCCGGAATGTTGCCGCCGTGGCGCACGGAGTAGGGCAGGTGATGGTCGAAGTGCGCTTCTCGCACCTCGCGTTCGGACGACTCGCGCAGCGACTGGATGCGCGTGCCGAACGGGCGGAAGGCCTGGGCCAGGCGCCCGGATTCGACGGCGATGCCGAGGCCCGTGGGAACGGGGCTGTGGGTGTACCAGAGGGTTTCCAGCGGTGTGCTCATGGGGACTCGGAATTCGATAGCTCCCCTCTCCCTTCAGGGAGAGGGGCTGGGGGAGAGGGCTCGCCCTCGCGACGTTGTTCAGCTCGCTTTCTGGGTCAAGCTGCGCAGGGCTTCCAGCGGGCGCGGGTCGATCCATTCGCGCACGTCGAAGCGCGCCGGGATGAAGTTCCAGCGCTGCAGGAAGTCGGTGAAGTCCTGCAGGGCGAGGATCGAGCCTTCGTCGAGGTTGGTGCGCAGGCGCAGGTGGGCGTCCTCGCCGTAGGCGGTGGCGACCCAGAACTCGCTGCTGTTGGTTTCCCGCGCCAGGTAGCGGCGGGTGTCGTCCGGGTGCTGGTGCGCCCAGTCCTCGGCCCGCAGTACCGAGGCGAGGATCGCGGTGGCGGCGTCGGGATGTTGCTCCAGCAGGTTGAGGTCGACGCTCAGGGTGCGCGGCGTGCCGTTGTTGGCGCGGATCAGCGGTTCCGGGTGGGCACCGGTGTCGATCACCGTGTGCAGGCCGAACTGCTGCGCCAGCTGTACGGCGTGGGCGCCCTTGAGGAAGATCGCATCGACCTCGCCCCGCAGCAGCCCGACCAGTTCCGGATTCTGGCTGCGCCGACGGCTGCCGCCGTGGCCGGTGATGCCGACGATGTTGCCCGGCGCCTCGTCGCTGAAGGTGCCCTTCAGGCCGAAGTCCACCAGCTCCAGATCGCGCACTTCCAGGCCTTCCAGGCGCAGGGCATTTTCCAGACCGCGAATGGCCTGGGCGCGGGTGAAGTCGATCTGCGCGCCGCTCCAGTCCGGCAGGCCGAAGCGCCGGCCCTTGAGGTCGCGCACGTTGCGGATGCCGCTCTCGGCGGTGGTCAGGATCAGTTGCGCCTCGTCGGCCCAGGACAGGCCGATCACGCGGGTTTCGCGGCCGCTGGCGCGGGCCCAGATGGCCGGGATGTTGCCGCCGTGGCGCACCGAGTTCTGCAGGGTGTGGTCGAAGTGCGACTCGCGCACCGCCTGGTCGGCGGACTCGCGCAGCGACTTGATCTGCGTGCCCTGCTCGGCAAGGGATTCTTCAAGCCAGCCTTTCTGCACGGCGATGCCGAGGCCGGTGGGCACCGGGCAGCGGGTGTACCAGAGGGTATCGAGGGGAGGGGACATGTTCAGCTCCTTGTGGCTCAGGCACGGGCCTTGAGTTCGTGGATGTCAGCGCGTTTGCCCTGTACCAGCGGCAGGACTTCCTGGCCGATGCGCAGGGCTTCTTCCAGGTGCGGATTGCCGGCGAGGATGAAGGTGGAGAAGCCGGCGTCGCGGTATTCGGCGAGGCGTTCGGCGACGTTCTCGTGGCTGCCCACCAGGCCGATGGTCGGCCCCGGCTTGGCCTTGCCGAAGCCGGCCCAGAGGTTGGGGCCGAGGATCAGGTCGTCGAAGCGCTCGACGTTCTGGTGGTAGGCGGTCTGCCGCGCGGCGCCGACGGAATCCGAGCCGGTGGCGAAGTTCTTGATGAAGGCGCTGGTGCGCGCGTCGATGCGCTCGTACTGGCGGCGCAGTTCGCTCCAGGCGGCCTCTTCGGTCTCGCGGGCGAACAGGTCGATGCGGATGCCGAAGCGGATCTCGCGGCCCTGCTTGTCGGCCAGCTCGCGCACGCGTTCCAGGTGCGGTTTGAGCTTGTCGATGGGTTCGGCCCAGTTGAGGTAGACGTCGGCGTGCTTCGCCGCAACGTCCAGCGCCGGGTCCGAGAAGCCGGAGAAATACACGCCGGGCTTGCGCACGTTGCGCAGCGCGATCGGCAGCGAGCCGTTCTCCAGCTGGTAGATGTCGCCCTGGTAGGAGAACTGCTCGTTCTTCCACAGGCCGTCGATGATTTCGAGGAACTCGCCGGTGCGCTGGTAGCGCTTGTCGTGGTCGAGGAAGTCGCCGTTGGCGCGCTGGCTGGCGGGGTTGCCGCCGGTGATGATGTTCCACTCCAGGCGGTCGCGGGACAGGTGCTGGAGGATTGCCGCCTGCTGCGCCGCGTAGGCCGGCAGGGTCCAGGCGGCCTGGAAGGCGATCAGGAACTTGATCCGGCGGGTCTCGCGGGCCAGCGCGGCGGCGGCGATCCACGGCTCCGGCCCGGTGGGCAGCAGCGCGCCCTCGAAGCCGGCGATCTCGGCGGCCTTGGCCACCTGGGCGATGTAGTCGATGTAGGTGAAACCGTCCGGCTCGCCGTTGGGCAGGCGACCCGGGGCGATGTTGCCGGGGCGCTCGATGTGGCTGCCGCGGTTGTTCTTGTCCGAGGCAAGATAGGGACCGTCGCTGCCCAGCGGCAGTCGCCAGAAGAATTCGGTGCTCATGACCATGCTCCTTTGCTTGGCGGGGCAGCGTCGTGCTGCTCGTGCAGGGTCTTGAGCAAGGGCTGTGCCCAAAGCCTGAAGGCCAGGCGGGGCGGGGCTTTCAGGCTGGCGTGCTGCTGTGGCAGCAGGGCGTTTGTCTGTACAGCAGCAGTGGGTCAGCAGGGGATGCTGGGCGGGCAGCAATTTCGCCCGTTTCGCCGGGGTTGGTGCCCGTTTGTTGGCCTTTTGTTCATCCAACTAATTGATTTGTATTGATATTTTTTAGTGGCACAAGTCCTGCTCAGTCAGTGGAACACCGCCACGCGGTTCATCCATCCCCGACTGCCAGGAGGCACTCCATGTCCACCCTCGACCCGCAACTCGCCAGCCAGCTCGAACAGGTCCGCCGCGACTTTGCCAAGGCCTTCCGCGTGCTCAAGGAAAGCCGCACCCTCACCGCCAGCAACACCTACCAGGCCTACGTGCGCGTACCGGACAGCGACAAGGTGATCGCCGTCCACGCGCCGAACCCCTGGGCCGACGACCAGGAAATCCGTGCGGTCGTTGCAACCTACGACGGCGAAGTGATCCTCGACGAAAGCATCCCTGGCGCGACTCCGCTCAGCGGCCGTGGCGCAGGCGGCAACGGCAAGCGTTACGCGTCGATCTTCCAGGCGCGCCCGGAAGTGAACGTGGTGATCCACGTGCACACTGCCTACCTCGGCGGTTGGGCCAGCGCCCATCGCGTGCTGCCGATCCGCTACGCCGCCTCCCAGCGCGTCACCCTGGCCCGCGAGCTGCCGATCTACATCGACCGCCGCCAGCCCGAGCCGCTGTTCATCCTCGACAAACTCGCCGAGAACCCGCACACCCCGGCCATCCTCGAAGCCAACGGCGGCGCGACCTTCTGGGGCGACGACCTGATCAAGGCGTCCAAGCTGATCCTGCTGCTGGAGGAAGGCGCCTACTTCCAGGGCCTCGCCGAAAGCCTCGGCGGCTCCCAGGAATTCGGCCCCGGCGTGCTGGAGCAGCAGTGGAAGATGACCGGCCTCTGGGAGCAGGGCCAGAAGCTGCTGGGCGCGGCGGCCTGAGTTTCTGCCCGGCATGAAAAAGCCCTCTTGCGAGGGCTTTTTTCTGGCTACGGACTTCGTTCGCAGATCGCGGGCATGACCCCCGTCTACGGGATTGGTTACCTACTGCAGGCTTCGAAGTCGCCCAGATAATCATCGATTGCGGACTGGAAAGCGGGCATCAGTTCCCCAAGGCGTTTTGCCTCGAAACTGACAATCTGCTGTAGCCCGAGAATGCGTCCAACGAAGAGATCATCTCGCTCATCGAATGCGATGCGCGCAGTGAAGCCCTTATAGGTCATGCCTTCCATGTTCTGACTCCGGTGTGCTCGGTGCGGTGGACAGGATGGACTGTAGGCGGTGTCTTGTAAGTCGGGGGGCATTGTGAGTTTTCTGATCGCAATGTCGGACCTAGACACAGTTGTGGGAGCAACTGTCTTCCTCTGGAGATCCGTGCCTTGGCTCCCCCTCTCCCTAGCCCTCTCCCTGAAGGGAGAGGGGACCGTTCGGCACAGGTTGAAACCAAAGCGTCAGCCGGCACGGGCGGCTCCCTCTCCCTTCAGGGAGAGGGCGGGGGAGAGGGTATGCTCCGGTGGGATATTTCAGGTGGGAGCGGACTCCGTCCGCGATGTGCAACAGGCCGGCTCCGAGTAGCCGGCAATCTATCGCGGACAGAGACCGCTCCTACGCTCAGATCAGGGCTTGGCGGCGACAGAAGGCCCGGCGCTGCGCTGCCAGAAGCTTTCCAGTTGCAGGTTCTTCAGTCCTTGCTCGACAAACCTGGGCTCCAGCAGGTCATCCACCTTCACTTCGTTGCGGATCAGTTTCGCCTTCAGGCTGTAGGCGATGCCGTCGCTGTAGTGCTGGCGCAGGGCGACGTCGTAGAGCGGGGAGAAGTGCGCCGACCAGGGCTCGCCGGAGACCTCGCGCTGCAGCACGCTCAGCGGCACGCCGGAGCGGGTCTGAGCTTGCTGGTACTCGGCCTGGTTGGCGTCCTGGGAGACCCACCACGCGGCTTTCAGGTAGGCGTCCACCACCAGCTGTGTGAGGTCGGGATGGTCTTTCACGAAGTCCTTCGCACCCCAGACTTCGGCGCGCATCTTCCAGTCCGCCGGGGCCTCCTTGCTCGACCAGATGATGCGCCCGACCTGCTTGTCTTCCAGCAGGAAGGCGTCGCTCAGGGTGAAGAAGGCATCCACCCGCCCGGCGCTCAATGCAGCGGCGCCGGCCTGGGGGTTGAGGTTGAAGATGCGGAAGTCCTCGAAGCCCAGGTGGTTGGCTTCCAGCAGTTTGGCGAACGACAGTTCCCACGGCCGACCGCGGTGCAGGGCGATGCGTTTGCCCTTGAGGTCGGCGATGGATTTCGCCGTGGAGCCTGGCGGCACCACCAGGTAGACGTTGTTGCCGATGCCGCCGGGGACGATCAGCTGGGTCTGCACGCCCGAGGCGTTGGCAATGATCGATGGCAGGTCGCCGTAGAAGGCGAAGTCGATGCGCCTGTTGGCGAACTCCTCGTTGACGAAGGTGCCCACCGAGCCGGTGGCGGCGGGCACCCACTCCAGCTTGATGCCGCGCTGGGCCAGTTGCTGTTCCAGCCATTTGTCGCGGTCGATCACGTAGGACGGTCCGTTGAAGGTGATTTGCCCGGCGTTGGCGTAGGCCACCGTGGCGATGCGCAGGGTGGTCGGCTGCTCGGCGGCCAGGGCGTGGCCTGCGAGCAGTACGGCGGCCGCCGGCAGCAGCCGGCGCAGCGCGCGATGCAGAAAGTTCATGGGGATTACCTCGCTCAGAAGTCGGTGGTGACCGAGACGCCGAAGGTGCGCGGGTCGCCGTACATGACGGCGGCGGTCTGGTAGCCGGTGGGCAGGGTGTGGTTGCGGTATTCCTTGTCGGTGAGGTTGTTCACGTAGGCGGTGATGCGCGTGGTCTCGCCCGGCAGCTCGTAGGTCACCCGCGCGTTGCCCAGGGTGTAGCCGCCGGTGCGCATGTTGGCGCTCTGGTCGTTGGTGAAGAAGTACTGGCGGCTACGGGTGTTCCAGTCGGTGCCCAGCACCACTGCGCCGCCGACGTTGAGCGGGATGCGGTAGTCGGCGCCGATCACCGCCGAGACGCTGGGCGCGCGGACGAAGTGGTTGCCGGAGTAGTCGTCGTTGCCCGAGGTGTAGTCGGTGAACTCGGTGTGCAGCAGGCCCAGGCCGAGGTTCAGGTGCAGGTTCTGCACGGGGATGGCTTCGAGTTCGAACTCGGCACCGTAGGCCTCGCCCTGGGCGCCGTTGGCCAGGCGCGAGACGGTCTGGTTGTTCACCGCGGTGACGATGTTGAGCTGGATGTCCTCGTAGTCGTAGTAGAAGACGCTGGCGTTGGCGTTCAGGCGGCCGTCGAACCATTCCGACTTCAGGCCCAGCTCGTAGGAGGTGAGGTATTCCGGATCGACCTTGGCCACCGTGGCCTGGCTGGTGACGCCGGCGTTGTAGCCGCCGGAGCGGAAGCCACGGGCGTAGCGGAAGTAGGCGCGGGCGTTATCGGAAATCCGGTACTCGGGCGTCAGGTCCCAGCTGTAGTCGCTCCAGGTGTTGCTCTCGTCCTGGGTGGCGTTGACGATCAGCGGTGAATCGACGTTGCCCGGCTGCCACCAGTGGCCGTCGCCGAAGCTGGCGGCGCCTCGGTTGACCAGGCGCTCGAGGTCGATGTCCTTGGTCTCGCGGGTCCAGCGCAGACCGGCGGTGACGCTGAAGTCGTCGGTGAAGTTGTAGGTAGTGCTGCCGAAGATGGCGTAGCTCTCGGTCTTCTGGTCGTAGCTGACGTTGTTGTAGTAGCTGGGGATATAGACGTTGGGCAGCGCCGCGTTGGCGTTCTTCGATTCCAGGTCCTCGTTGAAGTAGTGGAAGCCCAGTACCCAGTTCAGCCGGTCGCTGCGCGGCGAGGCCAGGCGCAGTTCCTGCGACCATTGCTGGCTGTCGGCGTAGCTGTAGCTGCGCTGCAGCTCCAGCGGGGTGTTGTCGCTGTCGGTCCAGCCGTCGCGGGTGAAGTGCTCGAAGGCGGTGATGGAGGTCAGCTCGAGGTCGCCCAGTTGCCAGACCAGGTTGAGGTTGCTGCCGGCCTGGTCGATCTCGGCCTGGTACTTGGCGTTGAAGTTGGCCTTGCCCAGTTTCGGGTCGACGGAATAGCCGAACTGGTTGGTGCCGTCCGGACGGGTGCCGTAGCTCACGGTGTTGTAGCTGGCAGTGTCGTGGTAGTGACGGGCGTGGACGTTGAGGTTGGCGTCGAGGTTGTCGTTCACCCGCGCGGCCAGTTGCAGGCGCACGGCGTCGTCTTCCAGCGCGCCCTGGTCGTTGCCGTCGTTCTCGTTCTCGGTGTAGCCGTCGCGGCCCTGGTGGTGGAAGGACAGGCGCCCGGCCAGCTTGTCGTCCACCAGCGCGTCGCTCACCGCGCCTTCGACGATGCGGTTGGCGTAGTTGCCCAGGTCGACCTTGAAGTAGCCCTCGGGGCTGAAGGTCGGCTTGCGCGAGATAAAGTTGATCGCGCCACCCGTGGTGTTCTTGCCCCACAGAGTGCCCTGCGGGCCGCGCAGCACTTCCACGCGCTCCTGGTCGAACAGCGGGAAGCCGGTGGCGCTGATGTTGGCGATGTACACGTCGTCGACGTAGATGCCGATCGGGCTGACCGTGTTGGCACCCTGGTCGCCGGTGCCCAGGCCGCGAATCCACCAGCGCGGGCGACCGTGCCCGTCGGTGGTACCGGCGGAGGCGTTGGGGGTGTAGCGGGTTACCTCGCTGGCCGATTGCAGGGAGGCGTCGCGGATCTTCTCGCCGCTCAGCACGGTGATCGGTGCCGGTACTTCCTGTACCGATTCCTCGCGCTTCTGCGCGGTGACCACCACTTTGCCGAGGGTCGGTGCGGCGCTGGCTTCTTCGGTTTTCGGCGACTCGCTGTCGGCCGCTTGGACGACGACGCTGGCCAGGCTCGCCAGGATGGCAAGGGAAAGGGTGCTGCGTTTGAACATGGTGTCCCCAGGGGGCGGCGAAAAGACGGCTGGCTCTGTGGTGCTCGGTCGTCGCCGCAAGGCATGAAGCGGTTGTTGCGTTGCTCTTGTGCTGGCTCACGCGTGATGAAGGCCGGAAGGCTTGCCGGAGACATCGCAACATCCGTACCGCTTTCTTGTTGATTGTTAAGTGGCTGATACAAAAGGATTTTTACTGGTCGCTGCGGAGGCTGTGCTGCTGGGGCAACAGTTCATGCTGGGCCGTCGCTGCCTGGGCAGCAGTGGGTCAGCAGCAGGCCGGCAGAGCGGCGCGGCTTTCGTCGCAGTGCCGTGGGAACGCAATGTGCAGCTGGTAAGCTGGTCGCTTGAAAACCCTGGAGTTGGCAATGAATACGCTCTTGCCGGAGCAACCCCTGCAACGCTTCCCGCGCAACCTGTGCGGCCGCGATTTCGTAGTGGGGGATGTGCACGGCCATTTCGAACTGCTGCAGCGTCTGCTCGATCAGGTCGAGTTCGATCCGGCCGCCGACCGCCTGTTCGCCGCCGGCGACCTGGTGGATCGTGGTCCGTATTCCCCGCAGGTGCTCGACTGGCTGGCCAAGCCCTGGTTCGCCTCGGTGCGCGGCAACCACGAGCAACTGGTGATCGATATCGTGTTGGCGGGAGATGATCGCGACCTGCATATGCGCAACGGTGGCGCCTGGCTGTACAAGCTCACGCCAGTCACGCGCGAGCGTATTGCCCGGCGTCTGCAGCAGTTGCCGCTGGCCATCGAGGTGGAGCTGGGCGAAGGGCGTCGCATCGGTATCGTGCATGCCGAGGTGCCGATTACCCCGGCTTTCCCTGACTGGGACAGTGGCGTGGCTGCGCTGGCAGGCGAGCTTGGCGAGGAGTCGCGTCAGCGCGCAGCCGCCATCGTGATGTGGGCACGCACGCGGATCGAGAAGGAAGACGCCACGGTCATTGCCGGGCTGGAGCGCCTGTACGTCGGTCATACCGCGCAGAGCGCCGTGCGCCCGCTGGGCAATACCCACTATATCGACACGGGCAGCGGCTACGCCGACGGTTGCCTGAGCCTCGTCGACATGCACAGCGGCAAGGTGGAAACGGCGGCCGCTCGCTGAGCGACCGCCGGGGCGATCACTCGCCGCGGATGTACTGTTCCAGTTGCTGGATCAGTTCGGCCTGTTCGGCGATGGCGGCCTTCACCAGGTCGCCGATGGACAGCAGTCCCAGCAGCTCGCCGTTCTCCACCACCGGCAGGTGGCGCAGGTGGCGCTCGGTCATGATGCCCATGCACTTGTCGACGTTCAGGTGGGTGTCCACGGTGATGACCGGTGCGGTCATCACCGCGCTGATCGGTGTGTCTTCCGAGTTGCGCCCCTTGAGCGCCAGGCGCCGGGCGTAGTCGCGCTCACTGAAGAAGCCGACCAGCTGGTTGGCCTCCACCACCGGCAGGCCGCCGAGGTTCTTCTCCGCCATCAGGCGCAGTGCATCGATCACCAGCGCATCCGGGGCGATGGTGTAAACCTGCTGGTCCGCCTTGGCGTTCAACAGCTGAGCCACAGTCTTCATTCCTACCCCCTGTTCGTCGTTCACGGCGCTATGCCCGTGGTTTATAGAGAATCGTGGACGAATCGCGATCCGGCAAGGCCGGAAAGCGCCGTCCGCCGTCACGGGAGCGTCATCCTCCCGCGGCGCGACTTATACTGTGATTCCCTTCCTTGTTTCCCCCCACGAAAGACCGGCCATGACTGACGAAGACCTCGACCTCCACGAGCCCGAACACGACCACCTGCTGGACCTCGATGACGACCTCGACGGCCTGCTGGAGGAGGACGCGGCATTCTTCGAGGACCCGCCCGGCGATCATGAGGAGGATGACGAGGAAGTGGAGGAATACCAGCCGGGCCTCGATGAGGAAGAGGATTGGTAGCGGCCTGACCTTCGGACGATATCCGGGCGTCATGATTGGCTGGCAGAATGCTGGCCAGACAATAAAGAGAAAGCACCATGCGCAACGTCACGCTCGCCCTGGCCGTTTCCCTGCTCTGTGGATGTTCCTCGGACGTCCGCCGGGATGACCGCACCGCGCCCATTTCCCTCTACCGCGACACCCGCCACGTGATGGTGGTGAACTTCCAGCCCGACGCCACGGTGGCGGCCAACCCGCGCTGGGGCGCGCTGAAGGCCAGCTGGCGCGAAGCGCTGCGCGACGAGGCGGGTTCGGCCGATTACCAGCTCACCGAGCAGGACGGCGAACCGAGGGCCACCGATACCCTGTCCACCCTGGTGGTGATCGAGGTCGGCGCCGGCCACAACGCCAACAACCGTCCCGGCAGTGGCGACGAGGAGTGGATCACCTCCACCGTGCGCTACCACGACGGCCTGACCGGCCAGCTGCTCGCCTCGCGCCGCTATGAAAGCGAAGCCGACGGCGACCTGTTCACCTCGATGGGCTCCTCCGAAGTCAGCGCGGTGTCCGAACAGATAGTCGACGAGATCACCAGCGCCCTGCTGGTTGCGCGACCGTCCCGCAGCCTGCCGCTGCCACTGCCCGCCACCACGCCGGTGCAGCCGCCTGAAGCGGTCCCGCAGCCGGTCTCGCCCACGGCGGCGGAAACCGTCGCCCACGTCTCCCGCCCACTGAGCCAGGAGCAGCAACTGATGGAGCTGCAGCGTCGCAACCTGCCGTACGAGGAATACCGCGACGAGTACCGGCGGATCATGGGGCGCTGAGGGTCGTCTGGAACGCAGAAGCCCGCACAGCGGCGGGCTTTCCGGGTCGGAGTCTCCAGGCTTCAGAGATCGAGCAGGTTGCTGTTCATCCGGTAGAGGATCGACATGAAACTCAGCAGCTCCTGCTCGGGAATGTTGCGGCACACCTGCTGCCAGGCGAGGTTGATGTCTGCGTTGATCTTGTCGTTGATCAGCTTGCCCTGCCGCGTCAGTGACAGGTAGATCTGCCGCAGGTCCGGGCCGGTCCTCTTCTGGATGACGATGAGGCCGCTCTGCTCCAGGCGCGCCAGTGATCGCGTCAGGTTCTGGTGGGGCATGCCCAGCTGGTTCGCCAGGTCGTTCTTGGTGGCGAACCCATCTTCGCGAAGATTATCGAGAATGAGGCGATCAACGAAGGTGATGCCGACGCTGTTGATGATCGGCTCAAGATACTTCTGCCAGAGTGCATGGTTGGTTCTCAGTAACTCGGTGAGTTGAGTGAGCTCTCTTTCCTTCATGCAGGCTCTCTTGATACAGACTCTCTTGGCGCCGCTATTTGCCGATCATGGTTTGCACGCCGGTGATGAAGAGCGTTGCGCCGATGCAGGCCAGGACCAGGTAGGAAATCTGCTTGATCGCGCTCATGGCCTGCTCGCCCAGCCACTTCGATACCGGGACGCTGAAGTGGAGCAAGCTACCCAGCACCGCTGTGACGGTCAAGGCAGCCAGGCTGACCGAGACCGGGCTGGCGGTCTCGCTGGTCAACCGGATGACCACCGAGATGGCGGCCGGCCCGGCGATGACGGGAATGCACAGCGGCACGACGGCGATGTTGCTGCTTGGGCGCCGCGCGCTGTCCGACGGATCGTTGAGCCCCTGCAGGCAGGAGATCAAAAGCGATAGCCCGCCGGCAACCTGCAGTGAGGCGAGGGTGATCCCGAGCAGACGAAACAGCTCCATACCGAACCAGATGCAGATCAGCAGGGTAATGGCGACTGCCAGCGTGGTTTTCTTTCCGGTACGGCCTATATCGTCAGCGGGCATGCCCTGCGTGTAGGACGTGAAGATGGAAAACATCGTCAACGGATTGATGATGATGGCAATGCCACTCAGGCTCACCAGGTAGTTTCGAAACATGGTGGGGCTCGCTATCGAGGCGGATTGCGCTGCCGGTCAGTGCAACTGGTTCTTCAGGATTTCGCCGTTCTTGATGACCATCTGCACGTGCGTGCCTGCGGCATCGAAGAGGGAGAGATCCTGCAGCGGGTCCTGGTCCAGCACGATCAGGCCCGCCAGTGCGCCCGGTGCGACCACGCCGAGCTGGTCCTGCATGTTGAGCAGTTCGGCATTCACCCGCGTCGCCGATTGCAGGACGTCGAAGGGCGTATCGACCTGCGCGCGAAGTTTGAATTCATCGGTCTGGCAGCTATGGAATTCGCCCAGCAGGTCGGTGCCCAGGCCGATCTTCACTCCATGGCGACGGGCGATCCGCACCGCCTCCAGCGCCTGGCTTTGCACGTCTTTCAGCTTGATGAGCACCGAGTCGGGGATGCCCGCAGCCGGGTTGCCAGCGTTCAGGATGAACGCGTTGTAGATCGATAGCGTAGGCACCAGAAATGCGTCGTGCTCGTGCATGACCTGGGCAGCCTCGGCATTGAGCAGGTTGCCGTGTTCGATGGAGCGGACCCCACAGCGCACGCAGCGGATGATGGCGGCCGGCGAGTAAGCGTGGGCCATGACGTAGCTGTTGTAGCGTTCGGCCTCGTCGACGATCACCGACAGTTCGGCTTCGGAATACTGCAGGTTCTCGATCCGATCATTTGGCGAGGCGATGCCGCCGCCGGCCATGACCTTGATCTGTGAGGCGCCCATGCGGAACTGCTCGCGCACGGCCTTGCGCACGGCCTTGCGCACGGCACTGAGGCCGTCGGCGATGACCGAGATGGTGGAACCGGTATGCAGGCTGCAGGCGCAGGTAAGCATCGGGCTGGACGGGTGACGGAAGTCGCCGTGCCCGCCGGTCTGGCTCAGGGCCCGGCCACTCATGAACAGCCGCGGCCCGCGAATCACCTGGTCTTCGATAGCACGCTTGATACCCGCGTCGGCGCCTCCGGCATCGCGCACGGAGGTGAAGCCGCGAGCGAGCATGCTGTCGAGGAAGCTGAAGCTGCGCGCGTAGACGTAGCCGGGCAACTCGGTCTCCTGGTTCAGGTCCACCTGGCTGGCGGTGATATGGACATGGGCGTCGATCAGCCCAGGCATCAGGTACTTGCCGTTCAGGTCGATGCTGAGAGTGTCCTGAGGGGCGGGTTGGTGGGTTTCATGGAGGGAAAGGATTTTCGGCCCGCTGACGAGAACATCGCCTTTGTGCAGGCTGGGGTGCTTGCCGTCGAATATCTGGGCGTTCTTCAGAAGAATGTTCATGACTACCTCTTCGTGAGTTCTCCAGTACAACGGCTCAAAAACCTACGCCCGAGGAAAATTGAAAGCAATGCGTTCTAAATAGCCATGAGAATGATCTCAAGGTGCCGGGCTTTCCGGCTAACTCATTGATCCGAGAGAGGCTATGGAAGCTGCGGAGGTCTGCCGGAACAGACAAGCGCCGCGCTTTGTGTGACGTCGCGCAACTTTTGCGGCAGACATGAAATAGCCCGCCTGAGCGGGCCTTTCTCGTCTGCGTCGCGTTGGGGTAATCGAGGGGCGAGCGGCTAGAACCAGCTGCCGCCCGACAGTTCCTGCTCGCAGCTCTTGTACTGGGCGCCGTACAGGTAGGCGCGCGCCTGGACCTTCTGCGACACCGTCTTCAGCCACGGCTTGGCGTCGTAGCTGCGCTGGCGATAACCGCCCCAGCCTTCGTGATAGTTCAGGTACTGGCCGTAGGCGTCCCACTTGGAGACGCGATTCACGCTGTAGGTCTTGTTCATGTACCAGCCCATGAAATCCAGCGCGTCGGCGAAATCGTCACGGTCGGCGCCCCAGCCGCCGGCTTCCTTCTTGTAGTCCGCCCACGTCTCGTCCTTGGCCTGGGCGTAGCCATAGGCGGAACTGACCCGGCCCCAGGGGATGAAGCCGAGGAAGTAGTAACGCGGTGGCAGGGCGTCGTGCCGGAAGGAGGATTCCTGGTACATCATCGCCATCGGCACCTGCACGGTTCCGCCCCAGCGTTTCTGCACCTGCAGCGCCGCCTCGTGCCATTTCGGCTTTTCGCGAAAGATCTCGCAGAGGTTCTCGGGGTTCGCCGGCGGTTTGGTGGCGCACCCGGCAAGGGCCAGGAGCAGGGCGGGCAGCAGAAGCCGGAGCATGGGCGGTTTGTCCTTTTCGCGCGCGATGGCGCAAGGCTTATACAGCCTCTGGTGGCGAAGAGGAATCGTCGGGCGTCGAGGGCCTTTCCGGCCTGAAAGCCTGGCCTGCGCGGCGCTGTTCACCAGAAACAGGAAAGCCCGCTCAGGGCGGGCTTTCCAGGTGGTTTCGCAGACTGCCTGAAGCAGTTCGAAACAAAGGGATATGGCGCACCAGGCGGGATTCGAACCCACGACCCCTGCCTTCGGAGGGCAGTACTCTATCCAGCTGAGCTACTGGTGCGTATGCCGCGGCTGGCGCGGCAGGCGGCAATCATACGCATCTCCCGTGCAGGCGTCCAATGCGGGTACGCTCGTTCATGATATCGAACGAAAACAGCCGCTTGTCGGTAGAAATCCTCCGAAAACCCACTGCAAGCGGATACCTTCGTTGGTTTTGTCGAACGAGCTATTGCCCTTTGCAGTCGGGGGCCCTAGGATTCGTTTGAGATTTCAAACGCCTCCCCATCACAACAACAGGAGACCGGAGCATTGGCATCACACCAGCCGGCCATCAGCCTGCGGGATGACAGTCTTCCGTTGCACCCACCGCATGTCCCTTGTGACAGGTCTCCGTGCGGCTTCCGTCGATCAGCGTACCGGAAGGTTGTAGGGCAGTCGTACTCCTGGGCCGAGCCCGGGAATCTGTGCGTGAACGAGTTCAACCAGACCGGGCAATGACCCCGGCCTGCGTTTTTTCGTGTCCGCATGCCGAGCGAACTAAGAGCCGTTCGCCTGGCATCGCCTCCAAGCTGAGGCGACGTTCGCCTCCAGCGTCGATACTGATCGGCCGGGGCGAATGAACGGCAGAGACTGCGGTCTCTCCCATCCAGACAACAAGGCAGGCGGGGACTCGAGGCAGACCCGCCGTCCACAGGCTTTCCTCGAAAGGAGACAGGTCATGCAACTCAATGATGCCAAGCTGTTCCGCCAACAGGCTTACATTGACGGTTCCTGGGTCGACGCCGACAACGGCAAGACCATCAACGTGAACAACCCGGCCACCAACGAGATCATCGGCACCGTGCCGAAGATGGGCGCCGACGAAACCCGTCGTGCCATCGAAGCCGCCGACAAGGCCCTGCCGGCCTGGCGTGCGCTGACCGCGAAAGAGCGCGCCAACAAGCTGCGCAAGTGGTTCGACCTGATGATCGCCAACCAGGACGACCTGGCCCGCCTGATGACCATCGAGCAGGGCAAGCCGCTGGCCGAAGCCAAGGGCGAGATCGCCTACGCCGCCTCCTTCCTCGAGTGGTTCGGCGAAGAAGCCAAGCGCATCTACGGCGACACCATTCCGGGCCACCAGCCCGACAAGCGCATCATCGTGATCAAGCAGCCGATCGGCGTCACCGCGGCCATCACCCCGTGGAACTTCCCGTCGGCGATGATCACCCGTAAAGCCGGCCCGGCTCTGGCCGCTGGCTGCACCATGGTGCTCAAGCCTGCCTCGCAGACCCCGTACTCCGCCCTGGCCCTGGCCGAGCTGGCCGAGCGCGCCGGCATTCCGAAGGGCGTGTTCAGCGTCGTTACCGGCAGCGCCGGCGAAGTCGGCGGTGAGCTGACCAGCAACCCGATCGTGCGCAAGCTGACCTTCACCGGCTCCACCGAGATCGGTCGCCAGCTGATGGCCGAATGCGCCAAGGACATCAAGAAAGTGTCCCTGGAACTGGGCGGCAACGCTCCGTTCATCGTGTTCGACGATGCCGACCTGGACGCCGCCGTCGAAGGCGCACTGATCTCCAAGTACCGCAACAACGGCCAGACCTGCGTCTGCGCTAACCGCCTGTACGTACAGGACGGCGTGTACGATGCCTTCGTCGAGAAGCTGAAGGTCGCGGTGGCCAAGCTGAACATCGGCAACGGCCTGGAGCAGGGCATCACCACCGGCCCGCTGATCGATTCCAAGGCTGTCGCCAAGGTCGAAGAGCACATCGCCGACGCCGTTTCCAAGGGCGCCAAGGTCCTCACCGGCGGCAAGCCGCACGCCCTGGGTGGCACCTTCTTCGAGCCGACCATCCTGGTCGACGTACCCAAGTCCGCCCTGGTGTCCAAGGACGAGACCTTCGGCCCGCTGGCGCCGGTCTTCCGCTTCAAGGACGAGGCTGAAGTCATCGCCATGTCCAACGACACCGAGTTCGGCCTGGCTTCCTACTTCTACGCCCGCGACCTGGCCCGCGTGTTCCGCGTCGCCGAGCAGCTGGAATACGGCATGGTGGGTATCAACACCGGCCTGATCTCCAACGAAGTGGCGCCGTTCGGTGGCATCAAGGCCTCCGGCCTGGGCCGCGAAGGTTCGAAGTACGGCATCGAGGACTACCTCGAAGTCAAATACCTCTGCCTCGGCGGTATCTGATCCGTTTTTTCCGTGGGCGCGGGGTGGCAGGCAAGAGCTGACAGCCACCTTCGCGCCGGCGTTTTCCGGTGGTAGCACCGGACAACCCGTCCGGCGGGCCGCAAGTGCCACGACAGTCGATCATCGTATGCTGTCGTGTGTGGCTTCTCCCCGCTTTCATCCTTTGATCCGGTCGCCCGATGAGCGGCCACTGAGGAAGCTATGAGCAAAACCAACGAATCCCTGCTGCAACGTCGTCAGGCCGCCGTACCGCGCGGTGTAGGCCAGATCCACCCGGTCGTCGCCGAGCGCGCCGAGAATTCCACCGTGTGGGACGTCGAAGGTCGTGAGTACATCGACTTCGCCGGCGGCATTGCCGTTCTGAACACCGGTCACCTGCACCCGAAAGTGGTTGCCGCCGTTCAGGAACAGCTGACCAAGCTGACCCACACCTGCTTCCAGGTGCTGGCGTACGAGCCCTACATCGAGCTGGCCGAAGAGATCGCCAAGCGCGTTCCGGGCAACTTCCCGAAGAAGACCCTGCTGGTCACCTCCGGCTCCGAGGCCGTTGAAAACGCCGTCAAGATCGCCCGTGCCGCCACCGGCCGCGCTGGCGTGATCGCCTTCACCGGCGCCTACCACGGCCGTACCATGATGACCCTGGGCCTGACCGGCAAGGTCGTTCCGTACTCCGCTGGCATGGGCCTGATGCCGGGCGGCATCTTCCGCGCCCTGGCTCCGTGCGAACTGCACGGCGTGAGCGAAGACGAGTCGATCGCCAGCATCGAGCGCATCTTCAAGAACGACGCCCAGCCGCGTGACATTGCTGCCATCATCATCGAGCCGGTTCAGGGCGAAGGTGGCTTCTACGTAAACTCCAAGGCCTTCATGCAGCGCCTGCGCGCCCTGTGCGACGAGCACGGCATCCTGCTGATCGCTGACGAAGTACAGACTGGCGCTGGCCGTACCGGCACCTTCTTCGCCACCGAGCAACTGGGCATCGTTCCGGACCTGACCACCTTCGCCAAGTCCGTTGGCGGTGGTTTCCCGATCTCCGGTGTTTCCGGTAAAGCCGAAATCATGGACGCCATCGCTCCCGGCGGCCTGGGCGGCACCTACGCCGGTAGCCCGATCGCTTGCGCCGCGGCCCTGGCCGTGCTGAAAGTGTTCGACGAAGAGAAGCTGCTGGAGCGTTCGCAAGCCGTTGGCGAGAGCCTGAAGGCCGGTCTGCGCGACATCCAGGCCAAGCACAAGGTAATCGGCGACGTTCGTGGCCTGGGTTCGATGATCGCCATCGAGCTGTTCGAAGGCGGCGATCACAACAAGCCGGCCGCTGAACTGGTCAGCAAGATCGTGGTTCGTGCCCGTGAGAAAGGTCTGATCCTGCTCTCCTGCGGTACCTACTACAACGTGATCCGCTTCCTGATGCCCGTCACCATCCCTGACGCGCAGCTGGAAAAAGGCCTGGCCATCCTCGCCGAGTGCTTCGACGAACTGGCCTGAGCCTTACCGCTCTAACGGTTCAGAAGAAGGCCCGCGCAAGCGGGCCTTTTTTATGGGCGCGCTTTCTGTGTTTGTTTGTGTGAATTGTGCGCCGAAGTTGATGGCGCGCATGGGAAAGCTCGTGGGCTTTGGACTACGCTGCGCAGTATCCGAAGGCCGTTGGCCGGCGGCATCCGAAGGACCGGGCACGCGGCAGGGAAGGCTCAGGATCGGTTGTTTCCGCCCGCGACGGCATCTGTCCCGAACGAGGTGCGATCCATGAGCGTTTCGCCCGGCGTGCTGGTCGCTGCCAGCGACCCCTGGAGCCGCGAGCTGCTCGGCCAGCTGGTGCTGAGCGTGCGCTGCGACGCCACCGTCGAGTTCTGCGAGGACGGTGATACGGCCATCGAGGCCTGTCGCCGGCATCCCTTCGCCCTGATCCTGGCCGAGCGCGAGCTGCCCGGCAGTGACGGCCTGGAACTGCTGCGCCACGTGCGCATGCGCCGTCGCGGGCCGGTCGCCCAGCCCTTCATCCTGATCAGCTGCAAGGCCGATGCCGCCAGCGTGCGCGCCGCCTTGCCGCTGGCGCCCACAGCCTACCTGGTCAAACCGTTCAACGCCGAGAATCTGCGCGAACGCCTGCGCTCGCTGTTGCTGGCGCCGGGGGAAAACGTCGTCTGCGAGCTGCCGACCCTGGAGCAGAGCCTGTCGCTGGAGCGCTTCCTGCAGACCGAGCGCGACGCCACTGAAGGTGCGCCGCTGATGGGCGAGGTCGGTGCAGCGGTGAATCGCTGCATGGAGGCCAGTGACATCAACCTGGAGATGCTCGAACAGGAGTTCGGCCACGATCCACAGATCACCGCCTGCCTGATCTCCGCCGCCAACAGTGCCGCGCGGCACGTCGGCATGCCCTGCCAGACGCTGATGCAGGCGCTGTCGCGCCTGGGCGTGGCGCAGGCGCTGAACCTGATGCTGGCCGTGGCGCTGCAGCGCGCCGCGACGCTCGATGACCCGCTGCTCAAGGAGCGTGCCGAGCGCTTCTGGGAGCTTTCCCGGCATACCGCCGACGCTGCTTTCGCGCTGGCTGAGTCCCTCGGCGCCTATGCCGATCGCTGCTTTACCGCCGGGTTACTGCACTGCCTGGGCGATCTGGCACTGCTGCGCAGTCTGCAGGACTGGCACAGCGCGGGTGGTGAGCTGGGCGAGGCGGACGTTGACAAGGCCCTGAAGGAGCACGGCGCGAGCTTCGGCTCTGCCTTGCGCACCCGCTGGCGCCTGCCGCTGGAGCTGCGCAACCTGATCGCCGCCGCCTACGCCATCGACAATGGCGTGTTCAGTCGTGAGGCTTTGATCGTCAATCTTGCCGCCAGTGCCGCGCGTCTGCCGGAAGAGGAGCTGCCCAGGCTCAAGGACCACAAGGCCGCGCGCATGCTGCAACTGACGCCTGCGCAGTTGGGCTATCTGGGGCGGACCTGAGCGCTCAGGACTGCGTGTAGTAGTACTTCTTCGCCCAGGCGTAGGGGCGCTGCCGCTCGGCGCACCAGGTGGCGAAGTCGCCTTCGGGCTGTGCCGAGTAGGCCTGCCAGTCATCCAGCATCGCCGACAGTTGCACGGCTTCCTTGGCGGGGCGGGAGAACGGACTGGCGTCCGGTGCCTCGGCGATGAGCTGAGTCGCCCGCTCCAGCGCCTGGCGCGCGTCGGCCGGCTCACCGATGAAGAAGCCCTCGTCCAGATGGTGCATCGCGTAGTCCGCGGCGCCCAGGGCGAAATCGATCAATCGGTAGCGAACAGTGACATCGTCCGGGCCGACCGCCAGCGCGCGGCGCAGGAGATCGCCATCATTCTGCAGCAGCCCCAGCCAGCGCAGCGGTGCGTGCGCCGTCGGTGCGCTGTCAATCCAGGCTTGCAGTGTCGGGACCAGGAAGCGCGCGAGCAGAGGCTGGGCGAGGAACTGGTGGGCTTCGCGCGTCTGGCTGTGCAGCGTGAGTATCTGCAGGCTCAGCTCGCGGGCTGGCAGGGTGTCGGGGGCAGGGGTATTGCGCAGGAACCCTTCGAGGGCGGCAAACGCCTCGCGGCGCACGCCTCGACTGCGGGCGCGGGCGTAATCCGCCAGCGCCTGCAGGCCGGGCCGGCTCGCCAGTTCATCGGCGAGCCGCTCCAGTCCTTCGAAGTTTTCCTGATTCCAGTAGTGCATGAACCGCTGTGCTCAGCGCGTGGCCAGCAGTTCCTTGCCGCGAGCGACGGCGGCGCGGACCTGGTTCGGCGCGGTACCGCCGATGTGGTCGCGGGCGTTCACCGAGCCCTCCAGGGTCAGCACGGCGAACACGTCGTCGTCGATCTGGTCGCTGAACTGGCGCAGTTCGTCCAGGCTCATCTCGGCCAGGTCCTTGCCGCTGTCTACGCCGTACTTCACGGCGTGGCCGACGATCTCGTGGCAATCACGGAACGGCAGGCCACGGCGCACCAGGTAGTCGGCGAGGTCAGTGGCGGTGGAGAAGCCGCGGCGGGCCGCTTCGCGCATGATCTCGCGCTTGGGCTTGATCGCCGGAACCATGTCGGCGAAGGCGCGCAGGCTGTCGCGCAGGGTGTCGGCGGCGTCGAACAGCGGTTCCTTGTCTTCCTGGTTGTCCTTGTTGTACGCCAGCGGCTGGCCCTTCATCAGGGTCAGCAGGCCGGCGAGGTGGCCGAATACGCGGCCGGACTTGCCACGCACCAGCTCCGGGACGTCCGGGTTCTTCTTCTGCGGCATGATCGAGGAGCCGGTGCAGAAGCGGTCGGGCAGGTCGATGAACTGGAACTGGGCGCTGGTCCAGAGCACCAGCTCTTCGGAGTAGCGCGACAGGTGCATCATCGCGATCGAGGCGGCGGCGCAGAATTCGATGGCGAAGTCGCGGTCGGACACGCCGTCCAACGAATTACCGGAGATCGCTTCGAATCCCAGCAGTTCGCAGGTGATGGTCCGGTCGATCGGGTAAGTGGTGCCCGCCAGCGCGGCGCTGCCCAGGGGCATGCGGTTGGCGCGCTTGCGGCAGTCAACCAGGCGCTCGTAGTCGCGGCTGAGCATTTCGAACCAGGCCAGCAGGTGGTGGCCGAAGGTCACCGGCTGCGCGGTCTGCAGGTGGGTGAAGCCGGGCATGATGGTGTCGGCTTCGGCTTCCGCCAGGCCCAGCAGGCCCTGCTGCAGGCGGGTGATCTCGGCGAGGATCAGGTCGATCTCGTCACGCAGCCACAGGCGGATGTCGGTGGCGACCTGGTCGTTGCGCGAACGGCCGGTGTGCAGTTTCTTGCCAGTGACGCCGATGCGGTCGGTCAGGCGCGCCTCGATGTTCATGTGGACATCTTCCAGGTCGAGGCGCCAGTCGAAGGTGCCGGCCTCGATCTCGCTCTGGATCTGCTTGAGGCCGTCGATGATGGTGTCGCGCTCGGCGTCGCTCAGCACGCCGACCTTGGCCAGCATGGTGGCGTGGGCCATGGAACCCATGATGTCGTGGCGGTAGAGGCGCTTGTCGAAGTCGACGGAAGCGGTGAAGCGGGCGACAAAGGCATCGACGGGCTCGCTGAAACGGCCGCCCCAGGACTGGTTGGTCTTCTCTACGCTCATGGATCTCTCTCGCTGAAACGGGCAGGCGCGGCGCGCAGCCTGCATGAAGGGCAAAGTGCGACGATAATAGCAGGCTGAAGGACAAAACCGGCGGCGCTTTGGCGGGTTGCGGCGGGGGAGTGGCGGTGAATCGTCGCAGGTCCCGTGCCGATCTTTGCGCTGCCCGACAATTCCTGGCTTTTGGTCGCACGCGGCGCTTGCCGCCGTGCAGGCGCTTACGGAAACTGCGTCGATGCCCAGACTGACGAAGACCGGCGACAAGCCGGCGCCCAACGAAGACTACTTCATCCCCGAACTCTGCCAGCCCGAAGCGCTGTTCAGCCTGGTGCTGCTCGCCGAGCTGCTGGTGCTCGTGCTGGTGCTCGCCGAGCCGATGACCCCCAGCTTCAACTGGGTGCGCCTGGCCCTGTCCTCGCTGTTCGTGCAGTGGATCGTGCTGCTCTCGGCCGGCCTGCTGTGCCAGTTGCGACCGTTCATGGCGCGCTGGCCGGCCTGGTTCTCCGGCCTGCTCAGCTGTGTGCTGGTGGTCCTGCTGACACTGGCCTGCACCTGGGTGGCGGATTATTTCTCCCTTGGCGGGCCCATGAGCCGCACCGGTGAGGTCAACCTCTACCTGCGGCATGCGTTGATTGCGCTCATCATGTCCACGCTGTTGCTACGCTATTTTTATCTGGTGAGCCAATGGCGACGGCAGGAGCAGGCTGAACTGCGGGCGCGGATCGAATCGCTGCAGGCGAGAATCCGTCCGCACTTCCTGTTCAACAGCCTCAATAGCATCGCCAGCCTGATCGAGATCGATCCGGGCAAGGCCGAGCTGGCGGTGCTGAATCTTTCGGACCTTTTTCGCGCCAGCCTGGCCAAACCTGGAACATTAATTTCCTGGGGAGAGGAACTTGAGCTGGCCAGACGCTATCTTTCCATTGAGCAGTTCCGTCTTGGCGACCGGTTGCAGATGGACTGGCAGGTGAGCGGCGTGCCCGATGGCGTGCCGATTCCCCAGCTGACACTGCAGCCGTTGCTCGAGAACTCATTGATTTATGGCATCCAGCCGCGCATCGAAGGCGGTCTGGTGAAAGTTGAGGCGGACTACCGTGACGGTGTGTTCCAGCTCTGCGTGAGCAACCCGTACGACGAATCGACCGAGACGCTGCCCACGAAGGGGACCAAGCAGGCCCTGCAGAATATTGCAGCGCGACTTGCGGCACTTTTCGGGCCAAAAGCTAGTCTCACCGTCGAGCGCCGTGACGGACGGCACTTCACCTGTCTACGCTATCCATGTGCGCGTCTCATGCAGGAAGCCTGAGCTTATGAATGTCCTGATCGTCGATGACGAACCCCTGGCGCGAGAGCGCCTGGCCCGGCTGGTGGGGCAACTGGACGGCTATCGCGTCCTCGAGCCATCCGCCAGCAACGGCGAAGAAGCGCTGACGCTGATCGACAGCCTGAAGCCGGATATCGTCCTGCTGGATATCCGCATGCCCGGCCTGGACGGGCTTCAGGTGGCCGCCAAGCTGTGCGAGCGCGAAGCCCCGCCGGCGGTGATCTTCTGCACTGCCCATGATGAATTCGCCCTGGAGGCGTTCCAGGTCAGTGCGGTCGGCTACCTGGTCAAGCCGGTCCGCAGCGAGGACCTGGCCGACGCCCTGAAGAAAGCCTCGCGGCCCAACCGCGTGCAACTGGCGGCGCTGACCAAACCCCCGGCCGCCGGCGGTCCCGGCCCGCGCAGCCACATCAGCGCGCGGACCCGCAAGGGGATCGAGCTGATTCCGCTGGAAGACGTGATCTTCTTCATCGCCGACCACAAATACGTGACCCTGCGCCACGCGGGCGGCGAAGTGCTGCTGGACGAACCGCTGAAGGCGCTGGAAGACGAGTTCGGTGACCGCTTCGTGCGCATCCACCGCAACGCGCTGGTCTCCCGCGAGCGTATCGAGCGCCTGCAGCGCACCCCGCTGGGGCACTTCCAGCTGTACCTGAAAGGACTCAACGGCGACGCGCTGACCGTCAGCCGCCGCCATGTCGCTGGCGTCCGCCGACTCATGCATAACCTGTAGCGACACAGTGCCGCAGCGCCTGAAGCCCGGGGGGCGGCCCCCGGGCTTTTCGTTTGCGTGAGCTGTTATCATGCGGGCACTTTCTTGCACGCTTCCTTTGCCTGGAAATGCCCATGTCTCGCGAAATCCGTATCGCCACGCGCCAGAGCGCCCTGGCACTCTGGCAGGCCGAATACGTCAAGGCCCGCCTGGAACAGGCCCACCCCGGCCTGACCGTGACCCTCCTGCCGATGACCAGCCGCGGCGACAAGCTGCTGGACGCGCCGCTGGCGAAAATCGGCGGCAAGGGCCTGTTCGTCAAGGAACTGGAAACCGCCCTGCTGGAGAACGAAGCGGACATCGCCGTGCACTCCATGAAGGACGTGCCGATGGACTTCCCCGAAGGCCTGGGCCTGTACTGCATCTGCGAACGTGAAGACCCGCGCGATGCCTTCGTCTCCAATACCTACGCAAGCCTCGATGACCTGCCCGCCGGTAGCGTGGTCGGCACCTCCAGCCTGCGCCGTCAGGCCCAACTGCTGGCCAGCCGCCCGGACCTGCAGATCCGCTTCCTGCGCGGCAACGTCAACACTCGCCTGGCCAAGCTCGATGCCGGCGAATACGACGCGATCATCCTCGCCGCCGCTGGCCTGATCCGCCTCGGCTTCGAAGACCGCATCCGCTCCTCCATCAGCGTTCAAGCCAGCCTGCCGGCCGGAGGCCAGGGTGCGGTGGGCATCGAGTGCCGTACCGCCGACGCGGAAATCCACGCCCTGCTGCAGCCGCTGCATCACCGTGAGACCGCCCTGCGTGTCACCGCCGAGCGTGCGCTGAACAAGCGCCTCAATGGCGGTTGCCAGGTGCCCATCGCCTGCTACGCCATCCTCGAAGGTGACCAGCTGTGGTTGCGCGGCCTGGTCGGTCAGCCCGACGGTACCGAACTGTTGCGTGCCGAAGCCCGCGCGCCCTCCGCCGAAGCCGAAACCCTCGGCGTGAAGGTCGCGGAAGACCTGCTGGGCCAGGGCGCCCAGGAAATCCTCGACGCGGTCTACGGCGAGGCTGGTCACCCGTGAGCCGCTGGCGGCTGCTGCTGACCCGTCCCGAAGAGGATTGCGCGGCGCTCGCCGCCACCCTCGCCGAACACGGCATCCACGGCGACTGCCTGCCCTTGCTGGCGATCACGCCACGCGAAGAGACACCCATCGAGCGCAGCCTGATCCTTGACCTGGACCGCTACTGCGCGATTATCGTGGTCAGCAAGCCCGCGGCGCGCCTGGGCCTCGAGCGGCTCGACCGCTACTGGCCGCAGCCGCCGCTGACCCAGCGCTGGTTCACCGTCGGCGCCGCCACGGCGGCTATCCTCGAAGACTACGGTCTGGATGTGGTCTGCCCGCAAGATGGCGACGACAGCGAAGCCCTGCTTGCCTTGCCCGAGTTCGAGCAGGCCCTGCAGGTGCACGACCCGAAGGTGCTGATCATGCGCGGCGAGAGTGGCCGAGAATTCCTCGCCGAGCGCCTGCGCGGCCAAGGCGTGGTGGTCGACTATCTGGAACTCTACCGGCGCGAAATGCCGGCTTACCCTCCGGGCGAACTGCTGCGGCGAATCCAGGGGGAGCGTTTGAACGCCATCGCGGTCAGTAGTGGGCAGGGTCTCGAGCACCTGCGCCAGCTGGCGGCGGCGGATTGGCCGCAAGTCAGTGCCATGCCGTTGTTCGTGCCCAGCCCGCGGGTGGCTGAGCAGGCGCGGGAGATGGGGGCGCTGCAAGTAATCGATTGCCGGGGCGCAAGCCCGGCGGCATTAATGGAAGCGTTGAGAAGCGCCGACTAGAACAATTTCCGAGCGAAGGATGGATCTGTGAGCGAAGCCGTCACTCCCCAAGAGACTTCACCAACATCGTCCAGTCCGGCCGCCGCGCCGGCCCCGCGCAAGGGTGGCACGGGCATCGCCCTGCTGGCCCTGCTGGTCGGCGCCGCCGGCCTCGCCGCAGGTGGCTGGGGCGTCTGGCAGGTCCAGCAGCTCAAGGGCGCCGAGCAGCAACGCGCCGCGCAACTGGAAGATGCCCGCGCCCAGGCGCAGGGCGTGCAGAACGCCAACGCCGAGCTGAACAAGCGCCTGGATACCCTGCCCAACGCCGACGAGCTAGAAGCCCGCCGCCGCCTCGTGGTGGAGCTGCAGGGCGACCAGCAGCAGCTGGCCAAGCAGGTCAAGCAGGTACTGGGGCAGAGTCGCCAGCAGTGGCGCCTGGCCGAGTCCGAGCATCTGTTGCGTCTGGCAGCACTGCGTCTCTCTGCGCTGCAGGACATCGACAGCGCCACCGAGCTGGTGCAGGGCGCCGACGACATCCTTCGTGTAAACAACGACCCGGGCGCCTTCGCCGCCCGTGCGCAACTGGCCAAGAGCCTCGAAGCGCTGCGCGCGCTGCCGCGTCCGGACCGTACCGGGCTGTTCCTGCAACTGGGCGCGCTGCGCGACCAGGCTGCGCAACTGCAGCCGTTGAACCCGGCGTTCAAGCCTTCGGAGGGTGGTACCGGCCCGAGCACCGCCTGGGGCGACGGCAGCAGCACCTGGGACCAGTGGTGGGAGCGCATCTCACGCTACGTGCGCATTGATTTCAACGCCGGGCAGGACATCCGTCCGCTCCTATCCGGACAGCAACTGGACCGTGTACGCCTCGCCCTGAGCCTTGCCCTGGAGCAGGCGCAGTGGGCCGCGCTGAACGGCAAGCAGGACGTCTACGAGCAGGCGCTGAAGCAGGCCAAACAGATAGTCGGCGACTTCTTCAACGCCGACCTCGCCGACAGCCGCGCGCTGGTTGCGCGACTGGATGAGCTCAGCGGTCAGGCCGTCACCGTGCAGACGCCGGACCTCGGCCCGGCCCTGAGTTCGCTGCAGGCCTACCTGTCGCGCCGCGAGAATGCGGTGCAGCAGCAGGAGGCGGTGGCGCCGGACGCGGGGACCCAGCCATGAGCCGCGTCTATGTCCTGATCCTCGCCGTGGTCCTGGCGGCCACCCTGGTCGGGCTGGCCATCGCCGAGCAGTCCGGCTACGTGCTGATCGCCTACAAGAGCTTCCGTTACGAATCCAGCCTGTGGACCTTCCTCGCGCTGCTGGTGGTGCTTTGGGTGATCTACCTCGTCGTGCGCCTGGTATTGCGCCTGCTGGGCGTGTCCGGGCGCGTGGTGAATCCCTGGTCGCGCTTCAACCGGCGCCGTCGCTCGCAACTGGCCGAGGAACACGGCCAGCGTGATCTCGCCGAAGGCCACTGGGCGCAGGCGCTGCGTCACCTGCGTCGCGCCGCCGAGCTGAGCGATCGCCCGCTGCCGCATTACCTGGGCGCCGCCCGCGCGGCCAATGAGCTGGGCAAGACCGAAGAGTGCGACGAACTGCTGGACCGCGCCCAGGAGCGCGAGCCCGGCACCGAGCTGGCGGTGGGGCTGACCCGTGCCCAACTGCTGATCAACCGCGGCGACTTCACCCGCGCTCGCGTGGTGCTGGACAAGCTGCATCAGGATCACCCGCGTCATCCGACCGTGCTGCGCCTGCTCCAGCAGCTCTACGTCAGCCTCCACGACTGGCAGGCGCTGTGCGTGCTGCTGCCCGAACTGCGCAAGGAGCGTGTGCTGCAGAACGCCGAGCTGGCGGACCTGGAGCGCCGCACCTGGATGGCTGCGCTGGGCGAAGCGGGCGAGCAGGGCCTCGGCCAGGGTGAAAGCAGCCTGCAGCCGCTGACCCAGCGCTGGCAGACCGTGCCCTCCAACCTTCGCGCGCAGCCGCCGCTGGTGGCCGCCTACGCCGAACAGCTGCTGCGCCTGGGCGCACCGGAAGAGGCCGAGGACGTGCTGCGCAAGGCGCTCAAGGAAGGCTACGACAGTCGCCTGGTACACCTCTATGGCCGTGCCCGTGGCCGCGATGGTGCGCACCAGTTGAAGACTGCCGAAGGCTGGCTGAAGCAGCATGGCGACGACCCGGAGCTGCTGCTGACCCTCGGCCGCCTGAGCCTGCAGAACAAGCTGTGGGGCAAGGCGCGCGAGTACCTGGAAGCCAGCCTGACTCGCCAGCGCAGCGCAGAAACCTGCGCCGAACTGGCGCGGCTGCTGGCGCAACTGGGTGAGGTGGAACGCAGCAACCAGCTGTTCCAGGAAGGTCTCGGCCTGCTGGCTCCGCCGGTTTCACTGCCGGTGGCCGTGCGCGCCTGAGCCTGGCGATGCCAATGAAAACGGCGCCCCGGGGCGCCGTTTTCAATTTCAGGGCTTGCCGTAGCGGATGCGGTAGATCGCCCCATTCTGGTCATCGCTGACCAGCAGCGAGCCGTCCGGCGACACCAGCACGTCCGCCGGCCTTCCACTAACCCCGCCATCCTTGTCGAGCCAGCCATCGGCGAACACGCTCTGGCGCTTCAGCGTGCCATCGTCATTGAGCTCGATCCGTGCCACGCGGTAGCCGATCTTCTGCGTGCGGTTCCACGAGCCGTGCTCGGCGATGAACAGGTTGTTGCGGTACTCGGCGGGGAACTGCTCGCCGGTGTAGAAACGCAGCCCCAGTGCGGCGACGTGCGGGCCGAGCTTGGCCACGGGAGGCGTGAACGCGGAGCAGGGTTTCCTGCTCTCCTCGGGATCGGCGATGTCGCCCTGGTGGCAGTCGGGATAGCCGAAGTCCTCGCCCACCTTGCTGACCTTGTTCAGCTCGTCATCGGGCTTGTCGTCGCCGAGCAGGTCGCGTCCATTGTCGGTGAACCACAGCTGCCTGGTCTGTGGGTGCCAGGTGAAGCCGACGGTGTTGCGGATGCCGTAAGCGACCACTTCCCGCGCGCTGCCATCGGCGTTCATGCGCTGCAGGTTGGCGTATTGCTCGCGGTCCGGGCGGCAGATATTGCACGGAGCGCCGACTGGTACGTAGAGCTTGTCGTCCGGGCCGAAAGCGATGAATTTCCAGCCGTGCGCGGTCTCCTTCGGAAACTGTACCGGTAGTTCTTCGGCCTTGGGAGGTGCGTCGAGGTGCGCTTCGATGTCGCGCAGCACGACGACGCGGTTGATCGACGACACATACAGGTCGCCCTTGTGGAAGGTCACGCCCACAGGCATCTGCAGGCCATCGGCGAGCGCTTTCACCTGGCCGTCGGGCTTCACCGCGTAGACCTTGTCGGCAGAGCGACTGCCCACGAACAGCGTGCCTTTTTCGCCCCAGGCCATGGCGCGGGCGCCGGGCACCTGGTCGGTGAGCAGGCTGATGTGGAAGCCTTCAGGGAGTCGGATCTGGCTGAGGTCGGTGGCAGCTATGGCCGGCGCTGCTGTCAGGGAAAGCAGCGAGCAAAGTAGGAAATGACGACGCATGGCAGGAATTCCCGGATGAGTGCCACGGCCAGTCTAGACACTCGCCTTGAACTGATCGGCGTGTTTCCACTACCGTAGCGGCCTTTCGTGCAACAGCGCTTTTCAGCGGAGCCGCCATGAACCTGGCCAGCCCTCGTTCCCTGTTCTTCCTTGCTTTCCTCGCCTGCGTCGCCTTGCTCGGTACAGGCTTCTACCTGCAGTACGTGGTCGGGCTGGAGCCCTGCCCGCTGTGCATCCTGCAGCGCATCTTCTTCGCCGGTTGCGGGCTGTTCTCGCTGATCGCCGCGCTGCACGGCCGTGCGCCGCGTGTGTACTCGGTGCTGATCCTGCTCAGCGCCCTGGGCGGTGCCGGCACCGCGGGCCGTCAACTCTGGCTGCAGACCCTGCCGCCGGACCAGCTGCCGTCCTGCCTGCCGCCGCTGGATTTCATGCTCGAGAGCATGCCCTACACGCAGATCCTCTACACCATGTTCCACGGTTCGGCCGACTGCGCCGAGGTCACCTGGACGCTGCTCGGCATGAGCATTGCGGAGTGGAGTCTGCTGGCCTTCATCGGCTTCGCCCTGTTCGCCATCGTGCAGTTCTTCCGCCGCCGCGGCTGAGCGTCGCATCTCAATTCGCCATGGTCTGCGCCTCTTCGGCGCAGGCCAGAGGCGTCGCGGTCTGTCGATTAAACGCTCGTATGAATTTTCCCGTTGCCGGTGTCTTGAAGGCGATAACGGGCGGGCATACTCTGGTTTTCCACTCCGTCGGAAAGCCGCCGCCGAACAAGCTTCATACATCGCGGACGTCGAGAATCGACAGAATATTGTCCCGGGGCGGACCTAGCCGGGACGGCGAAAGGGAAGTGAGGACAACATGCTCGAGAGCTGCCGTAATGCCCAGGAACGTTGGGGAGGCGTACACCAGCTGATCGACCGCTGGTTGCGGGATCGACATGAGTTGGTCCGGGCATTCGATTCCCTGGACGGTGTCCAGGCGCCGAAGACCAACGCCGAAAACCTCCAGAGCTTCTGCCAGCTCCTGCTCGACTACGTGTCGGCGGGACACTTCGAAGTGTACGAACAGCTGATGAACGAGGCGCAAGCCTTCGGTGATACGCGCGGCCTTGAACTGGCCAAGCAGATCTACCCACGCCTGGAGACCATCACCGCCAACGCGCTGAACTTCAACGACCGCTGCGACAACGGCGATTGCCGCGAAGGCACCTGCCTGACCAGCGAACTGAAAAGCTTGCGCCAGCAACTGCACGAACGCTTCGAACTGGAAGACTGCCTGATCGAAGTGCTGCACAACTCCCACGAGCAGAAAGCCGTTACGGCCTGAACGAAGGGACTTCCGACAACGGCGCGAGCGCTCGAAGCACTCGCGCCGTTTTCGTTTGTGTCGGGGTGGTGACGCTCTTGCCAATCGTGGGCGGGGCTTCAAGTCACGTGGGAGTGGACTTTGTCCGCGCTGTTCCGAGCCTCGCACTCTGAGCCCGCAGCGCTGAAAAACTCGCGCCGTTCGGCAGCTTGCAGCGGTACTCTCAGCGTCTTTTTCGCGCGATGAATCGCCGCTGAAAATGGGCTGCAACGGTGACTGCGAGCGGGGGCTCGCAAGAGTATTTCCACCGTGCCACGAGCGTGATTCTCGCGTCGTGCTGACGCGTCTCGAACGACTGGCAGTCTGCTTTCGTCGATACTGCTGCGTGTTGTGCAAAAGGCTCTGCGACGGGCTTTTCCGGCCTGCTTCGAAAATTTATTTTTCATCGTCAAACGCACGCACCACGGGCGTTTGCGCTGCCTGGCCGATTGCGCCAATGGAACCAAGTGCGCGGGGTAGCGTCATTGAGTGAGTGAAAAAACGCGCCTTCGCGCACTGCTGAAAACCTCTGAAGCCAATGCCTGCTGCGGCCTGCAGCACAATAGGGACATTGGCGAGAGGCCATCAGCGGGGCTAGTATGGGCGCAACCACGTCCGCCAGGAGGCACGTCATGTCGGCCAACAAGAAACCCGTCACTACCCCTCTGCACCTGCTGCACCAGTTGTCCAACAGTCTGATCGAACACCTCGAAGGTGCCTGCAAGCAGGCGCTCGTCGATTCCGAAAAGCTGCTCGCCAAGCTCGAGAAACAACGCGGCAAGGCTCAGGAGAAGCTGCACAACGCACGCACCAAGCTGCAGGACGCGACCAAGGCCGGCAAGGCGAAGGCGCAGGCCAAGGCCAAGTCGAGCATCGCTGAGCTCGATGGCGTGCTGGATGTTCTGAAGACCCGCCAGACTGAAACCCGTGCCTACATCGCCAACCTCAAGCGCGATGTGCAGGAGAGCCTCAAGCTCGCCCAGGGCGTGACCAAGGTGAAGGAAGCCGCTGGCAAATCCCTCGCTACCCGCAAGCCGGCTGCCGCCGCTGCCAAACCGGTTGCCAAGGCTGCCGCCAAACCGGCCGCTAAACCCGCTGCCAAACCGGCTGCCAAGCCCGCCGTGAAAGCTGCCGTCAAGCCCGCTGCGAAGCCGGCCGCCAAGGTTGCCGCTGCCAAGCCTGCTGCTGCCAAACCGGCTGCCAAGCCCGCCGCCAAACCGGCTGCCAAGGCTGCCGCTAAACCGGCTGCGAAGCCCGCTGCGAAAGCCGCCGCCAAGCCGGCAGCCAAACCCGCTGCCAAGTCTGCTGCCGCTGCTGCCAAACCGGCCGCCAAGGCTGCCGCTAAACCGGCTGCGAAGCCTGCTGCGAAAGCCGCCACCAAGCCGGCAGCCAAACCCGCTGCCAAGCCTGCTGCCGCTGCCGCCAAACCGGCCGCTAAACCGGCTGCGAAGCCTGCTGCGAAAGCCGCTGCCAAACCCGCCGCCAAGCCTGCTGCCGCCAAGCCCGCCGCTGCCGCAAAACCGGCTGCCAAGCCTGCCGCGAAGCCTGCTGCCGCTGCCAAACCGGCTGCCAAACCCGCCGCTAAACCGGCTGCCAAACCGGCCGTGAAAGCCGCTGCCAAGCCTGCCGCAAAGCCGGCCGCCAAGCCGGCCGCCAAGCCTGCTGCCAAACCGGCTGCGGCCAAGCCCGCCGTGGCTGCCAAACCGGCCGCTCCGGCTGCCCCGAGCGCACCGGCTGCCCAGCCGAGCACTCCGGCCGCTACCCCGGTTGCCAGCGCCACTCCGGCATCGGCTGCTCCGGCCAGCAGCAACTCCTCCAGCGCTTCCTAAGGCTCAGGAGAGGCTCGCCGCGGTGCGCAGGGTTTCCCGCGCATCGCGGCGCAAGCCGCCCGTTCCGCCTGCCGCGGCTTCCAGCCAGCGCGCCAGGTCCTCCGCTTCATCCCGTGGCCAATCCTGCGCCACCGTCCCCAGTCTCCCCAGCAGCACCTTTTCCGCTTCCAGTTCGAGCTGTTTGACCCGCTCGCGCAATGGCGCCAGCTGCGCATCCTGCTCCGCGGATTCCCGCCAGCGCTGACGCAGCGAACGCAAAGGCACAACCACCTCTTCGCGCCATCCCTGCGCCGTGCTTTCCAGCTCGCTCATTCGCGCCGCCGCGAAGGCCACGCCAGTGCCGCCCAGCCACGCTGCAGCGAGCACCAGGCAGACATCCGCGCCGCCTTCCTGCAGGGTCAGGCAAGCCGCCTCAACCCCAGGGCGGGCGTAGAGTTTCAGTGCATACGACCAGACATCATCAGACATAGAGCACCCACAGCGATTGCCAGGCGAAGCTGATAAACTCCGCCGCCATGATTCGACTACAAAATCTTACGCTACAGCGTGGCCCCCAGCGCTTGCTGGAAGGTGCCGAACTCACCCTGCACGCCGGACAGAAAGTCGGCCTGATCGGCGCCAACGGCGCCGGCAAGTCGAGCCTGTTCGCCCTGCTGCGCGGCCAGCTCGGCCAGGACGCCGGCGACTGCTACCTGCCCGCTGACTGGCGTATCGCGCACATGCGCCAGGAGGTCGATACCCTCGACCGCCTCGCCGTCGACTACGTGCTCGACGGCGACGTGCACCTGCGCAAGATCCAGGCGGACCTCGCCGCGGCGGAAGACGCCCACGACGGCACCGCCCTGGCGCGCCTGCACAGCGAGTTGGACAGCGCCGACGGATACACCGCTGATGCCCGCGCGCGCAAGCTGCTGGCCGGCCTGGGCTTCACCTCCGAGCAGATGGACCGCCGCGTCGGCGACTTCTCCGGTGGCTGGCGGATGCGCCTGAACCTGGCTCAGGCGCTGATGTGCCCGTCCGAACTGCTGTTGCTCGACGAGCCCACCAACCACCTCGACCTCGACGCCATCCTCTGGCTGGAAGAGTGGCTCAAGGGTTACCCGGGCACGCTGCTGCTGATCTCCCACGACCGCGACTTCCTCGACGCCGTGGTGGATAACATCGCCCACCTCGAACAGCGCAGGCTGACCCTGTACCGTGGCGGCTACTCGGCCTTCGAGCGTACCCGTGCCGAACGCCTCGCCCAGCAGCAACAGGCGTACGAGAAGCAGCAGGCGCAACGCGCCCACATGGAAAAGTACATCGCCCGCTTCCGCGCCCAGGCCACCAAGGCCCGCCAGGCACAGAGCCGGATCAAGGCGCTGGAACGCCTGGAAGAGCTGGCGCCGGCCCACGTCGATTCGCCGTTCGACTTTGCCTTCCGCGAGTCCGACAAGATTTCCAGCCCGCTGTTGAATCTCTCCGAAGCCCGCCTGGGCTACGGCGACAAGACCGTGCTGGAAAAGGTCAAGCTGCAGCTGGTACCGGGCGCGCGCATCGGCCTGCTCGGCCCCAACGGAGCGGGCAAGTCGACGCTGATCAAGACCCTCTCCGGCGACCTGTCGCTGCTGTCCGGTGAGCTTGCCCGTGGCGAAAACCTCGCCATCGGCTACTTCGCCCAGCACCAGCTCGATTCGCTCGACCCCAAGGCCAGCCCGCTGCTGCACCTGGCGCGCATCGCGCCGGCCGAGCGCGAGCAGCCCCTGCGTGACTTCCTTGGCGGCTTCGACTTCCGTGGTGAGCGCTGCGACGAGCCGGTGCTGAACTTCTCCGGTGGCGAGAAGGCGCGCCTGGCCCTGGCACTGATCGCCTGGCAGAAGCCCAACCTGCTGCTGCTCGACGAACCGACCAACCACCTCGACCTGGAAATGCGCCTCGCGCTGACCCTCGCGCTGCAGGAGTTCTCCGGCGCCGTGGTGGTGGTGTCGCACGATCGTCACCTGCTCAAGAGCACCACCGACGAGTTCCTGCTGGTGGCCGACGGGCGCATCCAGGAGTTCGACGGCGATCTCGAGGACTACGCCCGCTGGCTGGTGGATTTCCGCGCGCGGCAGGCGCCGTCGTCGCCCGCCGCTCCCGCTGGCGACAAGACTGACAAGCGCGCCCAGCGCCAGGCCGCCGCGGCCCTGCGCCAGCAGCTCGCCCCGCACAAGCGCGAGGCGGACAAGCTGGAGAAGGAGCTGGGCAAGGTCCACGAGCAGTTGGCCGAGTTGGAACAGCGCCTCGGCGACAGCGCGCTCTACGAGTCCTCGCGCAAGGATGAACTGCGTGATCTGCTGGCCCGCCAGGCGACCCTCAAGGGCCGCGAAAGCGAGCTGGAAGAGTCCTGGCTGATGGCGCTGGAAACCCTCGAAGAGTTGCAGCGCCAGCTCGAGGCCAGCGAGTGATGGACGACGTGAACCTGCTGGTGGCGTGGAGCGAACCGCTGCTGCGCGGCGGGCAGATCATCCTCGTCCTGCTGCTGGCGTGGCTGGTGCAGCGCGTGGTGACGCGCGCCGTCAGTCGCCTGGGCGAACGCTATCCGATGCCGCCGGAGCTGCTGCTGCCGCTGCGCGGCGGCCTGCGCTGGCTGATCATGGGCTCGGCGGTAATGCTCGTACTGGAGCGCCTGGGCGTTTCCGCCGATGTGCTCTGGGCCGCGCTGACCGGCTTCGCCGCCGTTGCGGCGGTGGCCTTCTTCGCCATCTGGAGCGTGCTCTCCAATCTGTTCTGCGCGCTGATGATCTTCACCATGGGCCCGTTCCGCCTGGGGGATCGCGTGGAAGTCATCGAGTCTGCCGACAAGCCCGGCGTGAAGGGCCGGGTGATCGCAATCAACCTGCTCTATACCACCCTGGAGGAAGTCGCCGAGGACGGCACCCCCGGCGCGCTGCTGCAGGTGCCGAACAACCTGTTCTTCCAGAAGGCCATCCGCCGCTGGCGCGGCCCGAATTTCCCCACCACCCCCTGACCCCTTGACCCCCAACGGACATCCCCACTATGGAATGGCTCACTAGCCCTGAGATCTGGGTTGCCTTTCTGACCCTGACTGCCCTGGAAATCGTACTGGGCATCGACAACATCATCTTCATCTCGATCCTGGTTGGCCGCCTGCCGCCCGCCCAGCAACCCAAGGCGCGTTTCTTCGGCCTGGCGCTGGCGATGGGCACGCGCATCCTGCTGCTGCTGTCGATCACCTGGGTGATGCGCCTGACGGCCGACCTGTTCACCGTGTTCGACCACGGCATCTCCGGGCGCGACCTGATCCTGTTCTTCGGCGGCCTGTTCCTGCTGTTCAAGAGCACCATGGAAATCTTCCACAGCCTGGAAGGTGCGGAGGAGGGCGGGCAGCAAGGCGGCAAGTCCCGCGGCTTCATGGGCATCATTATCCAGATCGCGATCATCGACATCGTCTTCTCGCTGGACTCGGTGATCACCGCCGTGGGCCTGGTGCAGCACGTACCGGTGATGGTCGCGGCGATCGTCATCTCGGTCGGCGTGATGATGCTGTCGGCCGGCACCATCAGTGCCTTCATCGAGAAGCACCCGTCGCTGAAGATGCTCGCGCTGTCGTTCCTCATCGTGGTCGGCACCGTGCTGATCGCCGAGGCTTTCGAGATCCACGTGCCCAAGGGCTACGTGTACTTCGCCATGGCCTTCTCGCTGGCGGTGGAGGCGATCAATATCCGCCTGCGCGGCGCCCTGGCGCGCAAGCGCGGCGAGGAGCCGGTGAAGCTGCGCAAGGACATCCCGAGCTGATCGGTCTGTCCTGAAGCGAAAAAAGCCCGGCCTAGCGCCGGGCTTTTTGTTGGGCACCCAAAATGTAGGAGCGGGCCATGCCCGCGATCGCGCGCGTGGCGCGCTCCTACAAGGATCATCCGACCTTCGTCGGCAACGCTGGGCGAGTCGGCGCGACTGAGGCACACTGGCTTCCCGTAACAAATTATTGCGCCTGCCTGGGCGCCGTGAGGTTCGCAATGCTCGCCAGTACCTGGTTCGCCTTCTTCATCGCCTGCTGGGTGATCAGCCTGTCGCCCGGCGCCGGGGCCATCGCCTCGATGTCCTGCGGGCTGCAATACGGTTTCTGGCGCGGCTACTGGAATGCCCTGGGCCTGCAGATCGGCCTGGCGCTGCAGATCGCGATCGTCGCTGCAGGCGTCGGTGCGCTGCTCTCGGCTTCGGCGGTGGCGTTCAGTGCGATCAAGTGGTTCGGCGTGGTGTACCTGGTCTACCTCGCGTACCGCCAGTGGACCGCTGCTCCGCAGGTGATGGCGGCGAGCGGCGAGCGCCCCATCGGCCGGCCGCTGACCCTGGTGCTGCGCGGCTTCCTGGTCAACGCCAGCAACCCCAAGGCGGTGATCTTCATGCTCGCGGTGCTGCCCCAGTTCGTCGACCCGCACCGTCCGATGGCGATCCAGTACGTGATCATGGGCGCCACCATGATCACCGTAGACCTGATCGTCATGGCCGGCTACACCGGTCTGGCCGCGCGCGTACTGCGCGCCCTGCGCTCGCAACGCCAGCAGCGGGTGATGAATCGGACTTTCGCGACCCTCTTCGTAGGCGCCGCCGCACTGCTCGCCACCGTCCGCCGTGCACCGGCCTGAGGGGGATTTCCTGGCTCCGGAGCGCCCTTGTGAGCGCTTCGGACGCAACTCTGCGGGACATTTGTCCTTGCATAGACGGAAACCTGAGGTGACAATTTAACCTCTTTCATTCTCATTTACCTTTCCGTATGCGCCCCTCCAAACTTTTCGTCTGGCTGTTGCCGCTGGTCGGTCTCTTCAGCCTTGGAGCTCACGCCGACACGGCTGTCGACCCCTCCCAAGCCCTTCACCTGCTCAGCTACCTCGCTGCCGACTACCCGGCCACCGTCACTGACGGCAAGGTCGTGGACGAGAGCGAATACAAGGAGCAGCTGGAGTTCGTCGGCAATCTGCAGGCGCTGATCGTCACCCTGCCGGCCGCCCCCGAACGCGCCGACCTGGAAAAGGATGCCGCCAGCCTCAAGCAGGCCATCGAGCAGCGCCTCCCCGGCAAGCAGGTCGCCCAGCAGGCCCGTCATCTGGAGGCGCGCGTCGCCGACATCTACCAGGTGGTGCAGACCCCTTCGATCACCCCGGACCCTACTCGCGCCGCCGAGATCTACACCCAGCAGTGCTCGATCTGCCACGGTGATGCCGGCAAGGGCGACGGCCCGGCAGGCATCGGCCTGGAGCCGCCCCCGGCCAACCTGACCGACCGCGCGCGCCTCGACCAGCTGAGCCTGTACGACCTGCGCAACGTCATCGGTCTGGGCGTTTCCGGCACCGACATGCCGGCCTTCGCCGACCAGCTCGACGAGCGTCAGCGCTGGGACCTGGCGTCCTATATCGCCGGCCTCAGCGCCGGCCAGGCCAAGGCCGACCCGGCTCACGCCTACCCGCTGGCGACCCTTTCGACCCAGACCCCGGCCGATGTCGCCGAGCGCGATGGCGAGGCAGCGGCCGAGAGCTTCCGTGCTCTGCGTGCCCACCCGCCGCTGGAGCACCGTGGCCCGGCGCAGCAGATCGACTACACCTCCGCGACCCTGGACAAGAGCTTCGCCGTGTACCGCTCCGGCGACCACGATCAGGCCTACGACCTGTCCGTGGCGGCCTACCTGGAAGGCTTCGAGCTGGTGGAAAGCTCGCTGGACAACGTCGACGCCGACCTGCGCAAGGCCACCGAGAAGCAGCTGATGGCCTACCGTCAGGCGCTGCGTGACGGCCTGCCGGAAGCCGAAGTGGCTCAGCAGCTGGCACTGGCCAAGGCCAAGCTGGCGGACGCCGCCAAGGCCCTGAGCGGCGACTCGCTGAGCACCTCCATTAGCTTCGTCTCGGCCCTGCTGATCCTCCTGCGCGAAGGCGTGGAAGCGATCCTGGTGCTGGCCGCGATCCTCGCCTTCCTGCGCAACACCGGGCAGGAGAAGGCGGTGCGCGGCGTCCACATCGGCTGGGGCCTGGCCTTCGTCGCCGGCTTCGCTACCTGGGCAGTCGCCGCCTACGTCATCGACATCGGCGGTGCCCAGCGCGAGCTGATGGAAGGCTTCACCTCGCTGTTCGCCTGCGTGATGGTGCTCTGGCTCGGCGTGTGGATGCACGACCGCCGCCACGCCGCCGCCTGGCAGGACTACATCCGCAGCAGCCTGGTGGGTGGCGGTGGCCGCTTTGGCTTCGCGGTGCTGGCGTTCTTCTCGGTCTACCGCGAGCTGTTCGAAGTCATCCTGTTCTACGAGACCCTCTGGCTGCAGGCCGGCCCGGCCGGTCACAATGCGGTGATCGCTGGTGCGGGCACTGCCGTGGTGATCCTGATCGCCATCGCCTTCGTGATCCTGCGTGGCTCGGCGAAGCTGCCGCTGAAGCTGTTCTTCACCGTCAACGCCGCGCTGCTCTGCGCCCTGTCGGTGGTCTTCGCCGGTCACGGCGTGGTCGCCCTGCAGGAAGCCGGCGTGATCGGTACCCGCCCGGTGCCGTTCTTCGACTTCGACTGGCTCGGCATCAAGGCCGACGCCTACTCGCTGTCGGCCCAGGCCGTGGCGCTGGTGGCGGTGGCCGTGCTCTACGGACGCAGCTACTTCTCCGAGCGCCGCAAGGCCGCCGAGATCGCCTCGTCCTGAGGCGATAGCTGAGCGATACACGACGGCCAGTGCGATACTGGCCGTCGTGCTTTCTGGAGATTGGTTTCCGATTATGCGTATCTGGATCGATGCCGACGCCTGCCCGCGCGCGGCCAAGGAACTGGTGGCCAAGTTCGCCCTCAAGCGCAAGCTCGAGGTGGTGATGGTCGCCGGCCAGCCCGTGGCCAAGCCGCCGTTCGCCTGCGTCAGCCTGATAGTGGTGCCCAGCGGGATGGACGCCGCCGACGATTACCTGGTGGAGCAGGCCGAGCCCGGCGACCTGGTGATCTGCAGCGACGTGCCGCTGGCCGACCGGCTGGTGAAGAAGGGCGTCGATGCGCTGGACCCGCGTGGCCGCGAGTTCGACGAGAAGAACATGGGCGAGCGCCTGGCCGTGCGCAACCTGTTCACCGACCTGCGCGAACAGGGCCAGGTGGGGGGAGGGCAGGCGCCCTACGGCGACAAGGACCGCCAGGCCTTCGCCAACGGCCTGGACCGGCTGCTGACGCGCCTGCTGCGCGAGGCGGAGAGCCGCAAGGGCTGACCCGGCCTGAAACGAAAACGCCCGGCAATGCCGGGCGTTTTGCGTTCAGCGTGTTGCTCAGGCCAGTTCCAGCACCCGGTCGACCGCCTTGTTGATACCGCTGGCGGCTTCGGCGATGGACTGCGCGAGCATGTAGGCCGGCGTGGTGACCAGCTTGTGGTCCTTGTCCTCGACGATGTCTTCCACGGCGCAGTCGATGTGCTTGGCGCCCATGCTGGTCAGTGCCTGGGCGGTACCCTCGTCGGTACCGATGGTGCATTCCACGCCGGCGCCATAGATGCGCGCGGCCATGGCCGGGGCGATGCAGAGCAGGCCAACCGGCTTTTTCGCCGCAGCGAAGGCCTTCGCCAGGGCCAGTACGTCCGGCTGCACTTCGCACTGGTCACCCTTGAAGGCGAAGTCGCTGAGGTTCTTTGCCGCGCCGAAACCGCCGGGAACGATCAGGGCATCGAAGTCCTCGGCCTTGGCTTCGCGGATGTCCTTCACCTCGCCACGGGCGATGCGCGCGGATTCCACCAGCACGTTGCGGCTCTCGGCCATTTCTTCGCCGGTGAGGTGGTTCAGCACATGGTGCTGGGCGATGTTCGGGGCGAAGCACTGCACCTTGGCGCCGCGCTGGGAAAGACGCAGCAGGGTGATCACGCTTTCATGGATCTCGGCGCCGTCATAGACGCCGCAGCCGGAGAGGATGACGGCAACTTTCTTCTGCATGGACTGCTCCTGTTCGAGGATGCCGGGCATGTCGCGATATGCCGCCCGGCTTGGCGCCGGCGGTCGGGGCCGGCGCGGAGGTAGAGGCTAGGATCAACGAATCTGGGCCTTCCCATAAGCATAACGACTCGGCCACGCCATGAACTACATCCTCTTCGCCGTACCCTTCTTTTTCCTCCTGATTGCCATCGAGTTGCTCGCCGACCGCTGGCGTGGCATGCGCACCTACCGTCTGAGTGATGCGCTGAACAGCCTCAGCGCCGGTGTGCTGTCGACCACCAGCGGCCTGCTGACCAAGGGCCTGGCTGTGCTCACCTACGCCATCGCCTGGCAGCACCTGGCGCTTTTCGAGATGTCCACGCAGAACCTCTGGGTCTGGGTGTTCGCCTTCGTCTTCTACGACTTCTGCTACTACTGGAACCACCGCCTGGGCCACGAGCGCAACGTGCTCTGGGCCGCCCACTCGGTGCACCACCAGAGCGAGGACTACAACCTCTCCACCGCACTGCGGCAGACCAGTACCGGCTTCATCTTCGGCTGGATCTTCTACCTGCCCATGGCCATCGCCGGGGTGCCGCCGCTGGTGTTCCTCACGGTCGGTGCGCTGAACCTGCTCTACCAGTTCTGGGTGCACACCCGGCACATCCCCAAGCTGGGCTGGTTCGAGTGGATCTTCATCACCCCGTCCAACCACCGCGTGCACCACGCGCAGAACCCGGTCTACATGGATCGCAACTACGGCGGCGTGTTCATCGTCTGGGACCGCCTGTTCGGCACCTTCCAGGAGGAACTGGACGAGGAGCCGGTGGTATTCGGCGTGACCGTGCCGCTGGCCAGCTGGAACCCGCTGTGGGCCAACCTGCAGGTCTACGCGCACCTGTGGAGCGATGCCCGCCGTGCTGGCAGCCTGTGGGACAAGCTGCGCATCTGGTTCATGCGCACCGGTTGGCGTCCCGAGGACGTTGCTCAGCGCTACCCCATGGCCAAGCCGGACCTGGCGTCCTTCCGCAAGTTCGAGGTGCCGCTGACGCGCGGCCGGCAGTGGTACGCCGGGCTGCAGTTCGCCACCTATGTGGTGGTCGGTACCTGGTTGCTGGGCGTCGGGGAGCACTGGCGGGTGCTGCCGCTGGCGATCGGCTGGAGCTGGATGGCTTTCGGGCTCTACGCCATCGGCTGCTGGCTGGAGAACCGCCATTGGGCGCTGCGCCTGGAACTGCTGCGCTTGGCGCTGAACGTACCGGCAGTGGCGGCCATGGCGCTATGGGGAGGGATCGAGCTGCCACAGTGGGCGCCCTGGGCGCTGGCGGTCTATTCGCTGCTCAGCCTGATCGGTCTGCGGGGCCTGCGGCGCGCCGAGCGCCTGCCGCAGGCGGCCTGATCGGCCGAGGTGCTCAGTCGGTCTTGCTGGCCTTGAAGCGGCGACGCAGCCAGAACAGCAGGCCGATCACCACGAGTCCACCGAGCACCATGAGCTCGTACTTCTTGATATTGCCCAGGACCCCTTCCAGCACGCTGCCGAAGTAGAAGGCAGCGCTGCCCAGCACGGTGGCCCAGACGATGGCGCCGATGCCGTTGAGCAGCAGGTAGCGCGCCGGCGGGTAGCCGGACAGGCCGATGGCCACCGGCATCACGGTGCGCAGGCCGTAGACGAAGCGGAAGCTCAGCACCCACAGGTCGGGATGCTTGCGCACGTGCTCCAGGGCCCTGTCGCCCATCTTCTGCCAGCGCGGTTTGCGCGCAAGCAGCTTGCGACCGTGGCGACGGCCGAGGAAATACCAGAGCTGGTCCCCGGCGTAACTGCCGAAGAAAGCCACCGCGATGACGTACTCCAGCTGCATGTAGCCGCGGAATGCCAGGAAGCCGGCCAGGACCAGAATGGTCTCACCCTCGAAGAACGTGCCGAGAAACAGCGCGAAGTAGCCGAAATCCTGCAGGAATTGTTGGAGCATTATCGAGGCAACGCAGCGAAATGAACGCGAAGCCTAACTCGGTTGTCGTCCGCAGGGAAGGCACCCCAGTCCGCACAACTGACCTGGAACAAGCCTGTACCGGTGCAGAGCGGCGGCTTGCCGCTGCGGCAGGATGCCGCGACCAAGGGTCACTGTTACCGGTTGTTACCAATCGGTCATAATTCAGGGCTATAACTGTCAGACTGTGCCTGCTGTATCAGGCCCTGGAGTACGCCGTGAGCTTCATTCCCGCCGATCGTGCCTTCCCCTTCACTCGTCTGCGTCGCAACCGTCGTGACGAATTTTCCCGCCGTCTGGTGCGCGAAAACGTCCTGACCACCAACGACCTGATCCTTCCGGTGTTCGTCCTCGACGGCAAGAACCAGCGTGAAGCGGTACCCTCGATGCCGGGTGTGGAGCGCATGTCCATCGACCTGCTGCTAAAGGAAGCCGAAGAGCTGGTAGAGCTGGGCATCCCCGCGCTGGCGCTGTTCCCGGTGACTCCGCTGGAGAAGAAATCCCTCGATGGCGCCGAAGCCTTCAATCCCGACGGCATCGCGCAGCGCGCCACCCGCGCCTTGCGCGAGCGCTTCCCGGAGCTGGGCATCATCACCGACGTGGCGCTGGACCCGTTTACCAGCCACGGCCAGGACGGCATCCTCGACGAGGACGGCTACGTCCTGAACGACATTTCCGTTGATGTGCTGGTCAAGCAAGCGCTTTCCCACGCCGAAGCCGGCGCCCAGGTCGTGGCTCCCTCGGACATGATGGACGGCCGTATCGGCGCGATCCGCGAGGCCCTGGAATCCACCGGCCACATCAATACCCGCATCATGGCCTACTCGGCCAAGTACGCCAGCGCCTACTACGGCCCGTTCCGCGACGCTGTCGGCTCCGCCGCCAACCTGGGCAAGGGCAACAAGGCCACCTACCAGATGGACCCGGCCAACAGCGACGAAGCGCTGCACGAGATCTACGCTGACCTCGCCGAAGGTGCCGACATGATCATGGTCAAGCCGGGCATGCCGTATCTCGACATCGTTCGCCGGGCCAAGGACGAATTCCGTGCGCCGACCTTTGTCTACCAGGTCAGCGGCGAGTACGCGATGCACATGGCTGCGATCAACAACGGCTGGCTCAGCGAGGCGGTGATCCTCGAATCGCTGCTGGCCTTCAAACGCGCGGGCGCAGATGGCATCCTGACCTACTTCGCCAAGCGCGCAGCACAACAATTGAAAAGCGGGGGCTGACCCCGTCGATGAGACGAGCGATGAATACCGAAGGCATTAGCGAAACCGAAGTTATCGAAGCTGACACCACCGCTGAAATCACCGAAGTCGTCGTGGAGGAGGTCGTCGAGGCGACGCCGCCGCCCGTCGAGCCGGCAGTTCCAGCGATCAACGTGGATGACAGTGCCCTCTACATTCATCGCGAGCTCTCGCAGCTGCAGTTCAACATCCGCGTGCTGGAGCAGGCGCTGGACGAGTCCTACCCGCTGCTGGAACGCCTGAAGTTCCTGCTGATCTTCTCCAGCAACCTCGACGAGTTCTTCGAGATCCGCGTCGCCGGCCTGAAGAAGCAGATCACCTTCGCCCGCGAACAGGCCGGCGCCGACGGCCTGCTGCCGCACCAGGCGCTGGCGCGCATCAGCGAGCAGGTGCACGAGCAGGTCGGTCGCCAGTACAGCATCCTCAACGACATCCTGTTGCCGGAGCTGGCCAAGCACGACATCCGCTTCATCCGCCGCCGCTACTGGACGCCGAAGATCAAGGCCTGGGTCCGTCGCTTCTTCCGCGACGAGATCGCGCCCATCGTCACCCCGATCGGTCTCGACCCGACCCATCCGTTCCCGCTGCTGGTGAACAAGAGCCTGAACTTCATGGTCGAGCTCGAAGGCCTGGACGCCTTCGGCCGCGACTCCGGCCTTGCGATCATCCCGGCGCCGCGCTCGCTGCCGCGGATCATCCGCCTGCCCGAAGAAGTCGCCGGCCCTGGCGACAACTACGTATTCCTCTCGTCGATGATCCACGCCCACGCCGACGACCTGTTCCACGGCATGAAGGTGAAGGGCTGCTACCAGTTCCGCCTGACCCGTAACGCCGACCTCTCGGTGGATGCCGAGGACGTCGAGGACCTGGCCCGCGCACTGCGTGGCGAGCTGTTCTCGCGCCGCTACGGCGATGCGGTGCGTCTGGAGGTGGTGGATACCTGCCCGGTGCCGCTGTCCAACTACCTGCTCAAGCAGTTCGGCCTGTCCGAGACCGAGCTGTACCGCGTCAGCGGGCCGGTCAACCTGACCCGCCTGTTCAGTGTCACCGGTCTGGCCAGTCATCCGGAGCTGCAGTCCCCGCCGTTCACCCCGGCGATCCCCAAGCTGCTGCAGAAGAAGGAAAACCTGTTCAACGTGCTGGGCAAGCTCGACGTGCTGCTGATGCACCCGTTCGAGTCCTTCACCCCGGTGGTCGACCTGCTGCGCCAGGCCGCCAAGGACCCCAGTGTGCTGGCGATCAAGCAGACGCTGTACCGCTCCGGGGCCAACTCCGAGATCGTCGACGCACTGGTGGAAGCCGCGCGTAACGGCAAGGAAGTCACCGTGGTGATCGAGCTGCGGGCGCGCTTCGACGAAGAATCCAACCTGCAGCTGGCCAGCCGTCTGCAGCAGGCCGGTGCGGTGGTGATCTACGGCGTGGTCGGCTTCAAGACCCACGCCAAGATGATGCTCATCCTGCGTCGCGAGGACGGCGAGCTGCGCCGCTACGCGCACCTGGGCACCGGCAACTACCACGCCGGCAATGCCCGCCTGTACACCGACTACAGCCTGCTGACCGCCGACGTGGCGCTCTGCGAGGATCTGCACAAGCTGTTCAACCAGCTGATCGGCATGGGCAAGACCCTGCGCATGAAGAAGCTCCTGCACGCGCCCTTCACCTTGAAGAAGAACCTGCTGGAGATGATCAACCGCGAGGCCGCCCAGGCTGCCGAAGGCAAGCCGGCGCACATCATGGCCAAGGTCAACTCGCTGACCGACGCCAAGGTCATCCGCGCGTTGTACAAGGCCAGCCAGGCCGGCGTGAAGATCGACCTGGTGGTACGTGGCATGTGCTGCCTGCGTCCGGGCGTGCCGGGCGTGTCGCACAACATCCAGGTGCGTTCGATCATCGGCCGCTTCCTGGAGCACAGCCGGATCTACTACTTCCTCAACGGCGGCGAGGAGAAGCTCTATCTCTCCAGCGCCGACTGGATGGAGCGCAACCTCGACATGCGCGTGGAGACCTGCTTCCCGGTGGAAGGCAAGAAGCTCGTGCTGCGCGTGAAGAAGGAGCTGGAGTCCTACCTGAGCGACAACACCCAGGCCTGGGTGCTGCAGTCCGACGGCAGCTACGTGCGCCAGAGCCCCAGCGGCAACCAGAACGCCCGCAATGCCCAGGCGACCCTGCTGGAGCGCCTGTGCACGCCGGTGATCAGCGTTCGCTGATCTGCCGTCGCTGCATAAAGAAGCCCTGCCTTGGCAGGGCTTTTTCATGGGCGTGTTTTTGTTGGAGCGGGCATGTCCCGCTCCTGCAGGTCATGCCTGGAAATGCAAAGGCCCCGGCGCGCAAGCGCCGGGGCCTTCGTCTGTCGCGGGGGAGATCAGCTCACGCTGAGCGAATAGCCCACGCGCTTGAGCCATTCGGCTTCCTGCTCGAAGTCCGCCTGGGTCAGCGGGTTGGCGGCCAGCCAGCCGTCCGGGAAGCGCACGTCCAGCGACTTGCCGGAGGCCTTCAGGGCCACGGCCGGCATTTCCTGCGTGCCACGGATGTGGTGGAAGAGGATGGCGAAGCGCAGCACGATGCACAGGCGGATCAACTTGTCGCCCTCGTCGCCGAGCTCGTTGAACTTGTCCACCGGGATGTTGCGGCGGTGGCCGCGCACCAGCAGCGCCAGGGTCAGCTGGTCCAGGCGCGAGAAGCCGGCCAGGTCCGAGTGCTCCAGCAGGTAGGCGCCGTGCTTGTGGTAGTGGTAGTGGGCGATGTCCAGGCCCAGCTCGTGGACGCGCGCGGCCCACATCAGCAGCTCGCGGTGGCCCTCGTCGTTCAGGTCCCAGGCCTTGGCGACCTGGTCCAGGGATTCCAGCGCCTTGGCCTCGACGCGCGCAGCCTGTTCCGGATCGACGTGGTAGCGCTCCATGAGGGCGCCGATGGTGCGCTCGCGGACGTCCTCGTGGTGGTGGCGGCCCAGCAGGTCGTAGAGCACGCCTTCGCGCAGGGCGCCTTCGGAGTGGGTCATGCGGGTCAGTTCGAGGGCATCGAACAGCGCCTCGAGGATCGCCATGCCGGCCGGGAAGATCGGCCGGCGGTCCGGCTTGATGCCGTCGATGTCGAGCTTCTCGACCTCGCCCAGCTTGAACATCTTGCGCTTGAGCCACGCCAGGCCTTCGGGGTTGATCTCGCCGTTGCCGTGGCCGCCGGCCTGGATCGCCAGGCAGATCGCACGGATGGTGCCGGAGGCGCCGACGGCCTCGTCCCAACCCAGGCGGCGCAGGCTGTTCTCGATGCTCATCAGCTCCAGGCGGGCCGAGGTGTAGGCCTGGGCGTAGCGCGCCGGGGTGATCTTGCCGTCCTTGAAGTAGCGCTGGGTGAAGCTCACGCAGCCCATCTGCAGGCTCTCGCGCAGTTGCGATTCGAACTGCTGGCCGATGATGAACTCGGTGCTGCCGCCGCCGATGTCGACCACCAGGCGCTTGCCGGGGTTGTCCGGCAGGGTGTGGGACACGCCCAGATAGATCAGGCGCGCTTCTTCACGGCCGGAGATGACTTCCACCGGGTGGCCGAGGATCTGGTCGGCTTCGCGGATGAATTCGGCACGGTTGCGCGCTTCGCGCAGGGCGTTGGTGCCTACCACTCGAACCGAACCCGGCGGCATGCCATTGATGAACTGGGCGAACTGCTTCAGGCAGTCGTAGCCGCGCTGCATGGCTTCCGCGGTGAGCATGCGGTCCTCGCCGATGCCGGCGGCCAGCTGGACCTTCTCGCCCAGCCGCTCGAGGATGCGGATCTCGCCGTGATCGGCCTTCGCCAGGACCATGTGGAAACTGTTCGAGCCAAGGTCAATGGCCGCGATCATCGGAAAGGTCTTGGCAGGGGTATGGGGCATAGGGGCGGGTCCGGATAAATACGGGAGACATCCTGCCATTTTAGGCAGGTAGTGCCAATGAAGGGGTTGTCACCGATCAGAAGTCACCGCGGCAGCGATAGATACACTCAATCGGCTGCGCCTTTCGGTGTGGGCCGAGGCGGGATATGATGGCGGACACTTTTTCGCATCCGATTGACGGAGAGAATACATGAGCGGACATATCGTCAATGTTACCGATGCCAGCTTCGAGCAGGACGTACTGAAGTCCGATAGTCCCGTGCTGGTCGACTACTGGGCCGAATGGTGCGGCCCGTGCAAGATGATCGCCCCGGTACTCGACGAGATCGCCAAGGACTATCAGGGCAAGCTGAAAGTCTGCAAGCTGAACATCGACGAGAACCAGGACACCCCGCCGAAGTACGGCGTGCGTGGCATTCCGACCCTGATGCTGTTCAAGGGCGGCAACGTCGAAGCGACCAAGGTCGGCGCGCTGTCCAAGTCGCAGCTGGCTGCCTTCCTCGACAGCAACATCTAAGTCGAAGAAGCCCGAAAAACCCCGCCAATGCGCGGGGTTTTTTCGTTATTGCCCCTAGACGCTCCGAAACTCGGGTGTTAAATTCGGGCGCACAACGATTATTTCGTTGTCCCCTGCAAGCCGTCGCCGACGCACTTCCCATTCGAATTCCAAGCGATCCTGTCCGTCATCTACGGCGCGGCTCTTCAAGCATTACGCTTGTTCCCTTTTCCCCTTTCAGCGTATTTACGTCCCTTCTATGAATCTGACCGAACTCAAGCAAAAGCCGATTGCCGAATTGCTGGAAATGTCCGATGCCATGGGCCTGGAAAACATGGCCCGTTCGCGCAAACAGGACATCATCTTCGCGCTGCTGAAGAAGCATGCGAAAAGCGGTGAGGAAATCTCCGGTGACGGCGTGCTGGAGATTCTCCAGGATGGCTTCGGCTTCCTGCGCTCCGCCGATTCCTCGTACCTGGCCGGCCCCGACGACATCTACGTTTCGCCCAGCCAGATCCGTCGCTTCAACCTGCGTACGGGCGATACCATCATCGGCAAGATTCGGCCGCCGAAGGAAGGCGAGCGTTATTTCGCCCTGCTGAAAGTCGACTCGATCAACTTCGATCGTCCGGAGAACGCGAAGAACAAGATTCTCTTCGAGAACCTGACGCCGCTGTTCCCGACCAAGCGCCTGACCATGGAGGCCGGCAACGGCTCCACCGAGGACCTCACCGGCCGTGTGATCGACCTCTGCTCGCCGATCGGCAAGGGCCAGCGCGGCCTGATCGTCGCCCCGCCGAAAGCGGGCAAGACCATCATGCTGCAGAACATCGCCTCGAACATCACCCGCAACAACCCCGAGTGCCACCTGATCGTCCTGCTGATCGACGAGCGCCCGGAAGAAGTGACCGAGATGCAGCGCACCGTGCGCGGCGAAGTCGTCGCTTCCACCTTCGACGAACCGCCGACCCGCCACGTGCAGGTTGCCGAGATGGTGATCGAGAAGGCCAAGCGCCTGGTCGAGCACAAGAAGGACGTGATCATCCTGCTGGACTCCATCACCCGTCTGGCCCGTGCCTACAACACCGTGATCCCCAGCTCCGGCAAGGTGCTCACCGGTGGTGTCGACGCCCACGCCCTGGAAAAGCCCAAGCGCTTCTTCGGCGCCGCGCGCAACATCGAGGAAGGCGGTTCGCTGACCATCCTCGCTACCGCGCTGATCGAAACCGGCTCGAAGATGGACGAAGTGATCTACGAGGAATTCAAGGGTACCGGTAACTCGGAACTCATCCTCGACCGTCGCATCTCGGAAAAACGCGTGTTCCCGGCGATCAACATCAATCGCTCCGGCACCCGTCGCGAAGAACTGCTCACCGGTGAGGAAGAGCTGCAGCGCATGTGGATCCTGCGCAAGATCCTCCACCCGATGGACGAGATCGCCGCTGTGGAATTCCTCCTGGACAAGCTGCGCCAGACGAAGACCAACGATGAGTTCTTCGATTCGATGAAGCGCAGCAAGTAAGCGCCTCTCGAACCGCACAAGGCCGGGGAAACCCGGCCTTCGTGTTTCTGCAAGGCGCTGATAGGCGGTAGACTGTCGCATCATCCTGCCGCCATCGAGACCCTCATGCAGTATCGCGACCTGCGCGAGTTCATCGCTGCCCTGGAGCAGCGCGGACAGCTCAAGCGCATCCAGGCGCCGGTATCCCCGGTGCTGGAAATGACCGAGGTGTGCGACCGCACCCTGCGCGCCAAGGGCCCGGCCCTGCTGTTCGAAAAGCCCACCGGCTATGACATCCCCGTACTCGGTAACCTGTTCGGCACGCCCGAGCGCGTGGCGCTGGGCATGGGCGCCGAGGACGTCTCCGAACTGCGCGAGATCGGCAAGCTGCTGGCCTTCCTCAAGGAGCCCGAGCCGCCCAAGGGGCTGAAGGACGCCTGGTCCAAGCTGCCGATCTTCAAGAAGGTCATCAACATGGCGCCCAAGGTCCTGCGGGACGCGCCGTGCCAGGAAGTGATCGAGGAGGGCGACGACGTCGACCTGTCGAAGTTGCCGGTGCAGACCTGCTGGCCTGGTGACGTCGCGCCGCTGATCACCTGGGGCCTGACGGTCACCCGTGGGCCGAACAAGGAGCGGCAGAACCTGGGCATCTACCGTCAGCAGGTGATCGGCCGCAACAAGGTCATCATGCGCTGGCTCAGCCACCGCGGCGGTGCGCTGGACTTCCGCGAGTGGTGCCAGAAGCACCCCGGCCAACCTTATCCGGTGGCTGTGGCCCTCGGCGCGGACCCGGCGACCATCCTCGGCGCCGTGACCCCGGTGCCGGACAACCTCTCCGAATATGCCTTCGCCGGCCTGCTGCGCGGCCACAAGACCGAGCTGGTCAAGTGCATCGGCAACGACCTGCAGGTGCCGGCTAGCGCCGAGATCGTCCTCGAAGGGGTGATCCATCCCGGCGAGATGGCCGATGAAGGCCCGTACGGCGACCACACCGGCTACTACAACGAGGTGGACCGCTTCCCGGTGTTCACCGTCGAGCGCATCACCCGCCGGCAGAAACCGATCTACCACAGCACCTACACCGGCCGCCCGCCGGATGAGCCGGCGATCCTCGGCGTGGCGCTGAACGAAGTCTTCGTGCCGATCCTGCAGAAGCAGTTCCCCGAGATCACCGACTTCTACCTGCCGCCCGAGGGCTGCTCGTACCGCATGGCGGTGGTGACCATGAAGAAGCAGTACCCCGGCCACGCCAAGCGCGTGATGCTCGGTGTCTGGTCGTTCCTGCGACAGTTCATGTACACCAAGTTCGTTATCGTCACCGACGACGACATCAATGCCCGCGACTGGAACGACGTGATCTGGGCCATCACCACGCGCATGGACCCCAAGCGCGACACGGTGATGATCGACAACACCCCGATCGACTACCTGGACTTCGCCTCGCCGATCTCCGGCCTGGGCTCGAAAATGGGCCTGGACGCCACCCACAAGTGGCCGGGCGAGACCAGCCGTGAATGGGGCCGGGTGATCGAGAAGGACCCGGCGGTGACCCGTCGCGTCGACGAAATCTGGGCGAGCCTGGGCATCGACTGATGCGCGGGTAACCTTGTAGGAGCGGGCCATGCCCGCGACCTGACGCCGAGATTGGCCAAGGTTCGCGGGCATGGCCCGCTCCTACAGAATCAGAAGAACGAGAACAGCGCTTGAAAGTGACCTTGCAACCCTCCGGCGCCCAGCTTGAGCTGCGGCCCGGGGAACGTATCCTCGACGGTGCGCGGCGCCTGGGCTACGAGTGCCCGCAGAGCTGCCGCAACGGCAACTGCCATATCTGCGCGGCGCTGCTGGTGGAAGGCCGCGTGCGCCAGGACGGCGAGGTGCGCGACCACGGCGAGCTCTTCACCTGCCTGGCCGAGCCGCTGGAAGACTGCGTGCTGCACTGGGACGGTGTGCTGGCCCCCGGCGAGCTGCCGGTGCGCAGGCTGTCCTGCCAGCTGAGCCTCTGCGAGCCGGTGGGCGGCGACGTCTGGCGCGTGCGCCTGCGTGCCCCGGCCGGCAAGCCGCCGCGCTACCACGCCGGGCAGTACGTGCTGCTCGAGCGCGAAGGCAGCGACCCGGCGGCCTTCTCCCTGGCCTCCGCGCCGCAGGAAGGGCGTGACCTGGAGCTGCACATCCTGGCCCGCGAGAACAGCGCCATCGACCTGCTGACCCAGTTGCAGCGCGACCGCTTTGCCCGCGTGCAGATGCCCTTCGGCGACGCGCACCTGGCCGATCTGCCGGACGGCCCGCTGGTGCTGATCGCCGCCGGCACCGGCATGGCGCAGATGCACAGCCTGATCGAATTCTGCCGCGCCACCGGCTTCGCCCACCCGGTACACCTGTACTGGGGCGTGCGGCGCCCGGAGGATTTCTACGAGCTGCCGCACTGGGAGCAGTGGGCAAGCGTGCCCAACCTGCATCTGCACAAGATCGTCAGCGACCTGTGCGGCTGGCAGGGGCGCTGCGGTCTGCTGCATGAAGCGGTGTGCGAGGATTTCGCCGAGCTGTCCGGCCTGCGCGTCTACGCCAGCGGCTCGCCGGCGATGGTCTACGGCACGCTGGACGCGCTGGTGGCGGCGGGCATGGACCCGCATCAAATGCGCGCCGACGTCTTCGCCTACGCCCCACGAGGCTGATTCAACTGTCTAGCGTCGTTGGAGCGCCTCGCCGTGCCAGTCGCACTGTCTTCGGCACTCCGCCTAGCTATTCAGTCGACTCAGTCTCGTGGGTGGCATGTGGTGAGAACTCCTCCTGCAAAGCCGCGCGAATCCAGTCCTCGAACCAGGCCACGTCGGCGCTCACCGCGCCGGTGGGCAGCAGCAGTTGGTAGCTCTCCAGCGGCACCTCCTCGGGTAGCGGTCGCACCAGCGTGCCGGTGGCCAACTGGTGCTTCACCAGCACCAGGTTGGCCAGGGCGATGCCGTGGCCGGCCTCGGCCATGGACAGCGCGTGGTCGTTGCTGACGTAGAGCACGTCGGAGTTCACCCGCAAGTCCAGCCCGATGGTGGACAGCCAGAGGTTCCACCATTCGCCGTCGTCAACGTGGATCAGCTTGTGCTGCGCCAGTTCGTGCACGCTGCTCAGCGGGCCGTGCTCTTCGAGGTAGGAGGGCGAGCACACCGGGAAAACCGCCGGTCGCACCAGGGTACTGTGGCACTGCGGATAGACGCCGGGAAGCCCGTAGACAATCCCCAGATCGGCGCTTTTTCCGTCCACTTCGGTGAAAGTCGGGTTGGGCTCCACCGCCACTTTCAGGCCTGGGCGCTGCTGGCGCAGGGTTTCCAGGCGCGGCATCAGCCAGCGCTTGGCGAAGGCCGGCACCACCAGGATCTTCAGCCACCGTGCGGTGCCGCCGGGGGCCAGTTCATGGCCGGCGTCGGCGATCTGCTGCAGGGCTGTGGATATCTTCGCGTAGTAGCGCTGCCCGGCCGGCGTCAGGCTCACCCCGCGCGGGGTGCGCTCGAACAGCTGCACGCCCAGCCAGTCCTCCAGCAGCTTCACGTGACGGCCGATGGCCGGCTGCGTCACATGCAGGTCTTTCGAGGCGGCGACATAGCTGCCCAGCCGGGCGGCGGCCTCGAAGGCGCGGACGGCATTGAGCGGCGGAAGACGCTGGATGGACATGGGCTTGGCCTCAGGGGTGTCAGTTTTTCTGTTGTTAAATTATTTAATATCGAATGTAAGAAAATTGAGCTTTTCGCTCAACCACCTTTCTTCGAATATCCGCTCCAGCAGCATCACCACAATATCGAGCCGAACCCACGGCCAGCGCTGCATCCAGCGACTACTCCAGCCCTGCCAGAACAACTACAAGATCCCCCGGCTGCCAGCGTGCGGCAAACGGGAAGGATGCGGAGGTTTCACCATGAATGCCCTGCACAGCCTGCAGACGGCGGCGGTTTCCATCCGCTCCGTGCGCAAGGTCTACGGCGACCCGGCCAGCGGTCCCGTCGCGCTCAAATGCGTCGACCTGGACATCCGCGACAATGAGTTCTTCACCCTGCTCGGCCCCTCGGGCTGCGGCAAGACCACCCTGCTGCGGATGATCGCCGGCTTCGAATTCCCCACCTCCGGGGAAATCCAGCTCTACGGCGAGAACATCGCCGACCGGCCGCCCTTCGAGCGCCCGGTGAACACCGTGTTCCAGCACTACGCGCTGTTCCCGCACATGACCATCGCCGAGAACCTGGCCTTCGGCCTGGAATCCCACCCGATGGGCCAGCGCATGAGCAAGGCGCAGGTCGCCGAGCGCGTCCGCGAGATGCTTGCCCTGGTGCAGATGGAACGCTTCGCCCAGCGCAAACCGACCCAGCTCTCCGGCGGTCAGCAACAGCGCGTCGCCCTGGCCCGCGCTCTGGCGCCGCATCCGAAAGTGCTGCTGCTCGACGAGCCGCTGTCCGCACTCGACCTCAAGCTGCGCCAGGCCATGCGCGAAGAGCTCAAGGCGATCCAGGCCAAGACCGGTATCACCTTCATCTTCGTCACCCACGACCAGGAAGAAGCCCTGACCATGTCCGACCGCATCGCCGTGCTCTCCGAGGGCGAGGTGCAGCAGGTCGGCCGCCCGGACGACATCTACGAAAACCCGCGCAACCGCTTCGTCGCCGACTTCATCGGCGAGACCAACTTCCTCCCGGCGCGGGTCGAGAACTTCACCGGCGACTGCGCGCAGTACCGGATCCCCGGCGACCAACTGATCGAGGCCCAGGCTCGCGAAGGCCTCAAGGTCGGCGCCGAGGTCACCCTGTCGATCCGCCCCGAGCGCCTGCAGCTGGTGGCCGAGGACACCCCGTCCGCCACACCCTGCACCGTCGTCCAGCAGATCTACCTGGGCACTGACCTGCAGTACCAGGTCAGCCTTGCCGACGGCACCCGCCTGACAGTCCGTGCGCCCAACAGCGCCGGGCAACGCGGGCGCCTGGCCGCCGGGCAACGCGCCAGGCTGCTCTTTGAAAAAGGCAGCGCCAGCGTCCTGGTCGACTGAGCGGAGGTGAACATGAACCGGTTATCCACAACCGCCGGCAATTCGCTGGAGCGGCGCCAGGCGCTGCGCAGCTTCCTCGGCGTGTCGCCCGCACTGGTCTCCATCGGGCTGTTCCTGATCGTGCCGATCTTCATCGTGGTCGGTTACTCGCTGATGCAGGCCAACCCCTATGGCGGAGTGAACCCGCACTTCAGCATCGACGCCTATGTCTCGCTGCTGTTCGAGCGCCAGCTCGACGACAGCCTGGCCTTCGCCGACTCCTATGTGATGATCGCCCTGCGCTCCATCGGCATCGCCGCGGCGACCACCGTCATCACCCTGCTGGTGGGCTTCCCGGTGGCGGTGTGGCTGGCCATGCAGCCGGCGCACCGTCGCGGCCTGCTGATCTTCCTGATCACCGTGCCGTTCTGGGCCAATCTGCTGATCCGCACCTACGCCTGGATCCTGCTGCTGCGTGGCACCGGCGTGGTCAACGGCACACTGATGAGCTTAGGGCTGATCCACCAGCCGCTGAACCTGCTCTACACCGACGGCGCCGTGCTGCTGGGCCTGGTCTACACCTACGCGCCCTTCGTCGTGCTGCCGATCTACGCCACCCTCGAGAAGATGGACATGCGCCTGCTCGAAGCGGCCCAGGACCTCTATGCCGGACGCATCCGTACCCTGCGCAAGGTGGTCCTGCCCATTGCCCGTCCGGGCATCCTGGCCGGCGCCATCCTCACCTTCGTGCCGTGCCTGGGCGCGATGATCGCCCCCGAACTGCTCGGCGGCGGCACCAAGATGATGCTCGGCAACCTGATCTTCCGGCAGTTCAGCGACTCGCGGAACTGGCCCTTCGGCGCGGCGCTGTCGCTGGTGCTGATGGGAGCCGTGATGCTGGTGCTGATGTTCTACGCGATGCGCGCCGAGCGCCTGCGCATCGCCCGGGGAGGTGAATGATGCTCTCGCTGCTGACCAAACGCCGTCTGGGTGTGCAGGATTTTCGTGGCTTCGGCGCGCTGAGCTTCCTGTTCTACCTGTACCTCTACGCGCCCATCGTGGTGCTGGTGGTGCTCTCGTTCAACGCCAACCAGTCCGCCACCGTGTGGACCGGCTTCAGCCTCGACTGGTACCGCAGCGCCTTCGCCAACCAGGCGCTGCGCCAGGCCGCCGGCAACAGCCTGCTGATCGCCGTGTGCGCCAGCGTGATTGCCACGGTGATCGCCACCCTGGCCGCGCTGGGCACCTCGCGCGGGGCCAAGTTCAAGGGCCTGCGGCTGTCCATGGGGGCGATCATGCTGCCGCTGGTGCTGCCCGAGATCGTCGTCGGCGTCGCCACCCTGGCGCTGTTCTCCACCCTCGGCCTGTCGCTGGGCTACGGCAACCTGATCATCGCCCACACGGTGTTCTGCATCCCGTTCGCCTACCTGCCGATCCGTGCCCGTCTCAACGACATGGACCTGTCCCTGGAGCAGGCCGCCGCCGACCTCTACGCCGGCCCCTGGCGGACCTTCCGCAAGGTGACCCTGCCGCTGCTGATGCCGGGGATCTTCTCCGGGCTGATGCTGGCCTTCATCGTCTCGCTGGATAACTTCGTGATCTCGATGATGGTCTCCCAGGCCGGCACCACTACCTTGCCGATCTTCATCTTCGGCCTGCTGCGCATGGGCGTGACGCCTGATGTGAATGCGGTGTCGACCCTGATCCTCGGCGTGTCCGTGCTGTTCGTAACCCTGTCCTACCTGCTCGGCAAGAAGAAGGCCTGAGCCCACATACCGGAGTAGAAGATGAGCAAACTGATCGCTGCTGTAGGGGCCTCGCTGGCCATGGGCCTGGTGGCCAACGTGAACGCCGCCGAGCAACTGAACGTGGTGAGCTGGAGTGGCTATTTCACCCCGCAGATCCTCGAGAAGTTCGAGAAGGAAACCGGCATCAAGGTGACCGTGGACTCCTACGACTCCAACGAAACGCTGCTGGCCAAGCTCAAGCAGGGCGGCACCGGCTACGACGTGGCCATTCCCTCGCACCAGTTCGTGCCGATCCTGATCCAGGAGAAGTTGCTGGAGCGCTTCGACCCGGCCAGCCAGCCGTACTACGCCAACGTCGAGGACAACCTGAAGAAGCCCACCTGGGACCCGGAAGGCGCCTACGCCGTGCCCTTCATCTGGGGCACCACCAGCGTGGTGCTGGACAGCGCCAAGTACAGCGGCCCGGCCGACAGCTACTCGGTGCTGTTCACCCCGCCGGCGGAGCTGCAGGGCAGGATCAACATGTTCGACTCGGCGAGCGAAGTGATCGACACCGCCAGCCTCTACCTGGGCATTCCGCTGTGCAGCGAGGATCCCAAGCAGATGCAACAGGTGCTGACCCTGCTGAAGAACCAGAAGCCCTTCGTGAAGACCTATAGCTCCAAGGCAGGCTCGATCCGCGAGAACCTGGCCTCGGGCGAGGTCGACATGTCGATGTTCTGGGGCGGCTCGTCGATGCGTGCGCGTGAGATGAAATCCAGCCTGAAGTACCTCTACCCGAAAGAGGGGGTGATGGCCTGGGTGGACAACCTGGTGATCCCGGCCGGCGCCAAGCACCCGGAGAACGCGAAGAAGTTCATCGCCTTCCTCAGCCAGCCGGAAAACTCGGCGATGACCCAGAACTTCCTCAAGCACCAGAGCCCGATCAAGGGCGTTGAACCCTTCCTCGACGCCAGCCTGAAGGATGCGCCGGAACTGCACATCCCCGAGGGCACCAAGGTGGTGTTCAGCAAGACCTGCGGCGAAGGCGCGATCCGCCTGGCCGACCGTATCTGGACCAACCTGATGCGCTGATCCCCGACCGGGAAAGCCACAGACCGCCGCTGCTCGCGTCCATTTTGGTGGGCGTGCCGGCAGCGTGCGGCCCGGCGAACACGATATTCGCTACAAGCCCCATCCGCTGATGGGGTCGTTGAACCCGACCGAACCTTCCCGTTGCGGGAAATCCTGATGAAAAAAGGCCTCGTTCCATGAGCCAGAAGAACAAGCAAAACGAACTCGTCCAGCTCCAGGCCCACGAACTGGCCCAGCGCATCCGCCTGCGCGAAGTTTCCTGCCGTGAAGTGATGCAGGCGCACCTCGAGCAGATCGAGCGCTACAACCCGGCGGTCAACGCCATCGTCAGCCAGCAGCCGGACGACCTCCTGCTGGCCGAAGCCGACCAGCGCGACGCCGAACTGGCCCGTGGCGAGTACCGTGGCTGGATGCACGGCCTGCCCCACGCGGTGAAGGATCTGTCGCTGACCCAGGGCATCCGCACTACCCTAGGCTCGCCGCTGTTCCGCGACTACCTGCCCGAGCGCGACGGCATCATGGTCGAGCGCATCAAGGCGGCCGGCGCGATCATCATCGGCAAGACCAATACCCCCGAATTCGGCCTCGGCTCCCACAGCTACAACCCGATCTTCGGTGCCACCGGCTGCGCCTACGCGCCCGACCGCACCGCCGGCGGCAGCAGCGGTGGCGCGGCGGCGGCCCTGGCCCTGCAGATGGTCCCGGTGGCCGACGGCAGCGACATGATGGGCTCGCTGCGCAACCCGGCGGCCTTCAACAACATTGTCGGCTTCCGCCCGTCCCAGGGCCGCGTGCCCTTCGACGACAGCGCCGACCTGTTCATCGACCAGATGGGCTACGAAGGCCCCATGGGCCGCAGCGTCCGCGACGTGGCGCTGCTGCTGTCGGTACAGGCCGGTGGCGATGCCCGTGCACCGCTGTCCATCGCCGAGAGCGGCGAGCAGTTCGCAGGCTCGCTGGAGCGTGATTTCAAGGGCGCCCGCCTGGGTTGGCTGGGCGATCTGAGCGGCCACCTGCCCATGGAGAAGGGCGTGCTGGAGCTGTGCCGCCAGTCCTTCGCCGACTTCGAAGCCATCGGCTGCCACGTCGAGGAGACCGCCATGGGCTTCGCGCCCGAGCGCCTCTGGGACACCTGGCGTACCCTGCGCCACTGGATGGTTGCCGGCTCCCTCGGCGCGGCCTACACCGACCCGGCCAAGCGCGAGCTGCTCAAGCCCGAGGCGATCTGGGAAGTGGAGAACGGCCTGAAGCTCTCCGCCATGGACGTGTTCCGCGCCTCCGCCGCGCGCAGCGACTGGTACCGTGCGATCAACAAGCTGTTCGAGCGCTATGACTACCTGCTGTTGCCCAGCGCCCAGGTGTTCCCGTTCGACAAGACCTGGGACTGGCCGAAGGAAATCGCCGGCAAGTCCATGGACACCTACCACCGCTGGATGGAAGTGGTGATCCCGGCCACCCTGTCCGGTTGCCCAGCGGCCAACGTACCGGTGGGCTTCAATGAGCAGGGCCTGCCCATGGGTATCCAGATCATCGGCAGGCACCAGGCCGACATGGCCGTGCTGCAACTGGCCCACGCCTACGAGCAGGCCGCGCGCTGGTATCAGCGCTGCCCGCCGCCCATGCTGGCGGGGGTGTAACTCCGTTATCCACAAGCTGAGGGGGACGCATGAATATCAGCTTCTTCCAGGAACTGCTGCAAAGCATCACCGAGCGCGGCCGGCAATTGCTGGAGTCGCGCGAGCCGGCGCCGGGCAATGCCCAGGCGCTGGCGCAGGCTTGCCACAAGCTGATCTCCAGCCACGGCGAAGCCTCGGGCGTGGCCCTGGCGCAGCAGGTCCTGTGCGCCTACCGGGATTGTCCGCAAGACCAGCAGAAGGCCTTCTTCGACACCCTGCTGAAGGATTTCGCACCACCCCACGATGCGCTGGCGCAAGCCTGCCAGCGCTACCTCGACGAGCCGTCGTCGGCCAACACCACGGCATTGTTCGAAGCCAGCGAACCGCCGCGCCAGGAGCTCTTCCGTCGCCTCAACCAGGCACCCGGCGGCACCGCCGAGCTGATCGCCATGCGCCGCCTGCTGTTGCAGGAGCTCAAAGCCAATCCGGAGCTGGCAGCCGTGGACCACGACCTGCAGCACCTGCTGGCGTCCTGGTTCAACCGCGGCTTCCTGGTGCTGCGGCGCATCGACTGGTCGACCCCGGCATCGATCCTGGAAAAGATCATCAGGTACGAGGCCGTCCACGCCATCAAGGACTGGGACGACCTGCGCAGCCGCCTGCAGCCGGCCGACCGCCGCTGCTTCGCCTTCTTCCACCCGGCTCTGGCCGACGAGCCGCTGATCTTCGTCGAGGTGGCGCTGACCCGCGCCATGCCGGGTGCGATTGCAGAGATCCTGGAAACAAAGAGTCCGGAGGGCAAGCCGGCTGATGCGTCGGCAGACGAGCCCGATACCGCGGTGTTCTATTCCATCAGCAACTGCCAGGACGGACTGCGCGGCATCTCCTTCGGCAACTTCCTGATCAAGCAGGTGGTGGAGGAGCTGGCGCGGGAGATTCCCGGCCTGCGCCAGTTCGTCACCCTGTCGCCGGTGCCCGGCTTCCGCCGCTGGCTCGACAGCCTGGGGGAGGACCCGCAGCTGGGCGCGACAGCCGCCGAGCTGCTCAAGGCACTCAAGCCCGACGCCGCGCCGCCGCCACGCACGGAGCAACCGATGCTGGCGCTGGCCGCCGAATACTTCCTGCATGCCCGCAACGGCGCGGGTTTCCCGCTGGACCCGGTGGCGCGCTTCCACCTGGGCAACGGCGCGCGCCTGGAACGTCTGAACTGGCGCGGCGACCTCTCCACCAGCGGCCTGCGCCAGGCCGCCGGGCTGATGGTCAATTACCGCTACGAACTGCGCCAGATCGAAAAGAACCACGAAGCCTACGCCAACCAGGGCGCGGTCACCGCCTCACCCGAGGTGCGCAAACTGGCCACCCTGTCGGCGAAAACAAAACGCTAGGACCTCACCATGAACCAGAGCCTTTTCGCCGAAGTCGGCAAACACCTGCCCAGCGACCTTTCCAAGCCGTTCATCCGTACCCCGGAAGGCGGCGGCTACAGCTACGCCGACATGCTGCGCAGCACCTCGCAGTTCGCCCATGCGCTGGTGGAGCTCGGCGTGCAGCCGGGCGACCGCGTCGCCGTGCAGGTCGACAAGAGCCCCGAGACGGTGATGCTGTACCTCGCCGTGCTGCGCGTCGGCGCGGTTTACCTGCCGCTGAACAGCGGCTACACCGGCGAGGAGCTGCGCTACTTCCTCGATGATGCCGAGCCTTCGCTGTTCGTCTGTGCGCCGGCCTTCGAGGCCCAGGCCCGGGAGCTGGCGAAAGTCAGCGGCGTGGCCCACGTGGAGACCCTGGGTGATGCCGGCGACGGCTCGCTGATGGCCAGGGTACATGGCAAGCCGGGGCGCTTTGCCGATGTCGAGCGTGCTGCTTCCGATCTCGCCGCGATCCTCTACACCTCCGGCACCACCGGGCGTTCCAAGGGCGCGATGATCAGCCACGGCAACCTGGTCTCCAATGCCCGCGCGCTGGTGGACTACTGGAGCATCACCAGCGAGGACTGGCTGCTTCACGCGCTGCCGATCTTCCATATCCACGGCCTGTTCGTGGCCTGCAACAGCCTGCTGATGGCCGGCGGATCGATGCTCTTCCTGAGCAAGTTCGACGCGGCGCAGATGCTCAAGCTGCTGCCCCAGGTAAACCTGCTGATGGGCGTGCCGACCTTCTACACGCGCCTGCTCGACCAGCCCGGACTGACCCGCGAGGCGGTGGCGCACATGCGCCTGTTCATCTCCGGCTCCGCGCCGCTCACTGCCGAGACCCACAAGGCGTTCTCCGAGCGCACCGGCATGGCCATCCTCGAGCGCTACGGCATGACCGAGACCGGCATGAACACCTCCAACCCGCTGGACGGCCAGCGCATCGCCGGCACCGTCGGCTTCCCGCTACCGGGCGTCGAGCTGCGCATCACCGATCCGGGCCAGGCCGAGCCGACCCTGCTGCCCCAGGGCGAGCCGGGGATGATCGAAGTGCGCGGGCCGAACGTATTCCAGGGCTACTGGCGCATGCCGGAAAAGACCGCCGAGGAGCTGCGTGCGGACGGCTATTTCATGACTGGCGATATCGGCTTCGTCGACGACCGCGGCTACGTGCAGATCGTCGGCCGCAACAAGGACATGATCATCAGCGGCGGCTTCAACGTGTATCCCAAGGAACTGGAGGAAATCCTCGACACCTTGCCCGGCGTGGCCGAATCGGCGGTGATTGGCGTACCGCACCCGGACTTCGGCGAAGGCGTGACCGCCGTGCTGGTGGCCAGCAAAGGCGAGGTGCCGACCGAGGCGCAGGTACTTGCCGCGCTGGACGGCAAGCTGGCGCGCTTCAAGCAGCCCAAGCGGGTGATGGTGGTCGACGCGCTGCCGCGCAACGTGATGGGCAAGGTGCAGAAGAATGTGCTGCGCGAGCAGTTCAAGGCGTTGTATTCCTGATCGCAGAAGTCGCTCTGCAGGATCGGGCCATGCCTGCGATCGCGCGCAGGGCGTTCTTCCGTAGGATGGCGTGCCTCCCGGCAGACTCTGGTAGGGCGGATAACCCGCTCCGGGTTATCCGCCCTATGGTGCTCGCGAACAGCTCAACGCCGGTATCCCCTTGTAGGAGCGCCAGAACGAGAAGCCCCGCTGATGCGGGGCTTTTTCATGTCATGGGAAGCGCTCAGCGAACGGTCACTACCACCTTGCCCACCGCCTTGCGCTGGCCCAGGTGATTGATCGCGTCGGCCGCCTGTTCCAGCGGGTAAGTCTGGGACACCAGCGGCTTGATCTTGCCCTCGGCGAACCAGGCGAACAGCTGCTGGAAGTTCGCTGCGTTGTCCTGCGGCTGGCGTTGGCCGAAGGAGCCCCAGAACACGCCAACCAGCGAGGCGCCCTTGAGCAGGGTGAGGTTGGCTGGCAGCGACGGGATGGTGCCGCTGGCGAAGCCGACTACCAGCATGCGGCCGTTCCAGGCGATGGAGCGGAAGGCTTCCTCGAACAGGTCGCCGCCCACCGGGTCGTAGATCACGTCCACGCCCTGGCCGCCGGTGAGTTCCTTGAGCTTGTCCTTCAGACTGCCTTCGCTGTAGTTGATCAGCACGTCGGCGCCGGCGGCCTTGGCCACTTCGAGCTTGGCTTCGCTGCTGGCGGCGGCGATGACCTTGGCGCCCATGGCCTTGCCGATCTCGACGGCGGCCAGGCCCACGCCGCCGGAGGCGCCGAGCACCAGCAGGGTTTCGCCCGGCTGCAGGTTGGCGCGCTGTTTGAGCGCGTGCATGGAGGTGCCGTAGGTCATGCCGAAGGCGGCGGCGCTGGCGAAGTCCATGCCGTCGGGGATCGGCATCACGCTGTAGCCGGGCACCGCCACTTCCTCGGCGAAGCTGCCCCAGCCGGTCAGCGCCATCACGCGGTCGCCGGGCTTCACGTGGCTGACTTTCTCACCGACCGCGCCGACCACCCCGGCAGCCTCGCCACCCGGGGAGAACGGGAAGGGCGGCTTGAACTGGTACTTGCCCTCGATGATCAGGGTGTCGGGGAAGTTCACCCCAGCGGCATGGACCTGCAGCAGGACCTCGTTCTTCTTCGGCTCGGGGCTGGCGATGTCTTCCAGCACCAGGGTTTCGGCGGGGCCGAAGGCTTTGCACAGCACGGCTTTCATGAGGACGTACTCCGTTGGAGGTTCTTCTTTGTGAGTAGAGGGCCAGTGTAGGAGCGCGGGCACAGAGGGCAAATCACCATGGCCTGGGCTTATGCCCCGATATAGCTTGGGCGGCGGCGCGAGTGTGGCTATCCTTTGCCCATCGAATCCGGAGACATCGCCTTGAGAGCTTTCCTCGCCCTGTTGCTGGCCTTTTCCTTCAGTACCTTCGTCATGGCTTCCGAATCCGAGGAAGCCAAGCCGGAAGACGCCAACAAGCCTGTATTCGTCGACCTCACCCCCGCGCTGGTGGGCAACTACGGCAGCGGTCCGCGCCTGAAGTACTTCAAGGCCGACATCGCGCTGAAGGTCACCGGCAAGGAGGCCTCCGAGAAGGTCGAGCATCACGAGCCGCTGATCCGCAACCAACTGGTGATGCTGTTCGCCCAGCAGACCGACGACTCCCTCGGCAGCGTCGACGGCAAGGAGAAACTGCGCCAGGAAGCCCTCAAGCAGGTGCAGACCGCCCTCCAGCAGGAGGAAGGCAAGCCGCTGGTGGACGACCTGCTGTTCAACAACCTGATCGTCCAGCCCTGATCCCCTCCGGGCTGCGCTGCATGAGTGCGCCTCATGCAGGCCAAGCGACACCCGGCTGCGGCTGCTCGCCGCAATGCCGGGCTGAAAGCCCCGCCTCACAAGGCGCGTAGGAAATTTCCGGCGCACGCCTGACCTGAATCAAACCCCGTTTGCCGCTGGTCGCCGAACATCCCCTCATGATCCGCTCGAATTCGAGCGTCTGGACAAAGGGGAAATCGGATGACAGGAAAGGCAAAAAGCTGGCGCACCCGCGGTCTCGCGGTGCTCGTGGTGGCCGTGCTCGCCGCGCTGGCCTGGCAGACGTTCAAGCCGACGGGGCTGCCCGAAGGTTTCGCCAGTGGCAATGGGCGCATCGAGGCCACCGAAGTCGACGTGGCCACCAAGCTGCCCGGCCGCGTGGCGGAAATCCTGGTGGACGAAGGCGACTTCGTGAAGGCCGGCGACGTGGTGGCGAAGATGGACACCCAGGTGCTCCAGGCCCAGCTCGCCCAGGCCCAGGCGGAAGTGCGGCGGGCGCAGAACGCCCAGCTCACCGCCGAGTCCCTGGTGGCCCAGCGCACCAGCGAGAAATCCACCGCCGAAGCCATAGTCGCGCAACGCCAGGCGGAGCTCACCGCCGCGCAGAAGCGTTTCACCCGCACCGAACAGCTGGTCAAACGAAATGCGCTGCCGCAACAGCAACTGGATGACGACCGCGCCACCCTGCAAAGCGCCCAGGCGGCGCTGGCCGCGGCTCGCTCTCAGGTGGTCTCGGCGCAGGCCGGCATCTCCGCCGCGCGCTCCCAGGTGATCGAGGCGCAGTCGGCCATAGAGGCTGCCACCGCGAGCGTCGAGCGCCTGCAGGCAGATATCGACGACAGCCTGCTCAAGGCCCCGCGCAACGGCCGCGTGCAGTACCGCGTGGCGCAGCCGGGCGAAGTGCTGGCGGCCGGCGGTAAGCTGCTCAACATGGTCGACCTGGCCGACGTCTACATGACCTTCTTCCTGCCCTCGGGCCAGGCCGGCAAGGTCGCTCTGGGCCAGGAAGTGCACCTGGTGATCGACGCCGTGCCCGAGTACGTGATCCCGGCCAAGGTGTCCTACGTCGCCAGCGTCGCGCAGTTCACGCCCAAGACCGTGGAGACCGCCAACGAGCGCGAAAAGCTGATGTTCCGGGTCAAGGCGCGCCTCGATCCGGGCCTGCTGGAGAAGTACATCACCTACGTGAAGACCGGCGTGCCGGGCATGGCCTACCTGCGTCTCGACCCGCAGGTGCAGTGGCCGGCTGAGCTGCAGATCAAGGTCCCGCAATGAACGCCGCCGACTGCGTGGCCCGTCTGGCTGGCGTCTCGCTGCGCTACGGCGAGACCCGCGCAGTGGACGACGTCACCCTGGAAATCCCGGCCAACCGCATGGTCGGCCTGATCGGCCCGGACGGCGTCGGCAAGTCCAGCCTGCTGGCGCTGCTGGCTGGTGCGCGGAAGATGCAGGACGGCGAAATCCAGGTGCTCGGCGGCGACATGCGCGATGCGCGCCACCGCCGCGCCGTGTGCCCGCGCATCGCCTACATGCCGCAGGGCCTGGGCAAGAACCTCTATCCGACGCTCTCGGTGTTCGAGAACGTCGATTTCTTCGGCCGCCTGTTCGGCCACGACAAGTCCGAGCGCGAGCGGCGCATCGCCGACCTGCTGCACAGCACCGGCCTTGCGCCCTTCGCCGAGCGCCCGGCGGGCAAGCTCTCCGGCGGCATGAAGCAGAAGCTCGGGCTGTGCTGCGCGTTGATCCACGACCCTGACCTGCTGATCCTCGACGAGCCCACAACCGGCGTCGACCCGCTGTCGCGCAACCAGTTCTGGGAGCTGATCGCGCGCATCCGCACTGGCCGCGAAGGCATGAGCGTACTGGTGGCTACCGCCTACATGGAGGAGGCCGAGCGCTTCGACCACCTGGTGGCGATGGACGACGGCAAGGTGCTCGCCACTGGCACGCCCGCCGAATTGCGCGCGCACACCAGTACGCAGAATCTCGAAGAAGCCTTCATCGCGTTGTTGCCCGAGAGCAAGCGCGCCGGCCACCACAAGCTGGTGATTCCACCGCGGCCGCAGCCTGACGGCGCGCCGCAGATCGCCATCGAGGCCGAAGGGCTGACCTGCCGCTTCGGCGATTTCGTCGCGGTGGACCGCGTCAGCTTCCGCATCGAGCGCGGGGAAATTTTCGGCTTCCTCGGCTCCAACGGCTGCGGCAAGTCCACCACCATGAAGATGCTCACCGGCTTGCTGCCCGCCAGCGAGGGTACCTGCGCGCTGTTCGGCCAGCCGGTGAACGCCAATGACATGGAGACCCGTCGGCGCGTCGGCTACATGTCCCAGGCCTTCTCGCTGTACGCCGAGCTGACGGTGCTGCAGAACCTCGAACTGCACGCCAAGCTGTTTCACATCCCGCATGAGCAGATCGGCCCGCGCGTCGAGGAGATGCTCCAGCGCTTCGACCTGGGCAAGGTCAAGGGCGAGCTGCCCGACAGCCTGCCGCTGGGCATCCGCCAGCGCTTGTCGCTGGCCGTGGCGGTGATCCACAAACCGGAAATCCTGATCCTCGACGAGCCCACCTCGGGCGTCGACCCGGTGGCACGCGACGGATTCTGGGAGCTGATGGTGGAGCTGTCGCGCAACGACGGCGTGACCATCTTCATCTCCACTCACTTCATGAACGAGGCCGAGCGCTGCGACCGCATCTCGCTGATGCATGCCGGCAAGGTGCTCGACAGCGATACACCGCAGGGCTTGATCGACAAGCGTGGCCTGCCGACCCTGGAAGCCACCTTCATCGCCTACCTGGAAGAGGCCGCCGGCAGCGCCCCGGTGGCCGACGCCACGCCGGCTCCCGAGCAGCCCGCCGAGTCCGCCCGCTACAAGGGCAGCGACCGCTTCAGCTGGTTGCGCCTGTTCAGCTATGCACGCCGCGAGGCCATGGAACTGCGCCGCGACCCGATCCGCCTGACCCTGGCGCTGGTGGGCACCGCGCTGCTGATGTTCATCATCGGCTACGGCATCAACATGGACGTCGAGGACCTCACCTACGCGGTGCTCGACCGCGACCAGACCACCACCAGCCAGGCCTATGCGCTGAACATTTCCGGCTCGCGCTACTTCATCGAGAAGGCGCCGATCCAGAACCCCGAGGAGCTGGAGCGGCGCCTGCGCAGCGGTGACATCAGCCTGGCCGTGGAGATCCCACCGAATTTCGGCCGTGACTTGAAGCGCGGCGCCGACCCGGCCATAGGCGTGTGGATCGACGGCGCCATGCCGACCCGCGCCAACACCGTGCTCGGCTATGTGCAGGGGCTGCACGCCAGCTACCTGGCCGACCTCGCGCGGCAGAGTGGCAGCAGCGCCGCCAGCGCGGCGGCGAGCACCGAGGTGCGCTTCCGCTACAACCCGGACGTGGAGAGCCTCAAGGCCATGGTGCCGGCGGTGATCCCGCTGCTGCTGATCATGATCCCGGCGATGCTCACCGCCCTGGGCGTGGTGCGCGAGAAGGAGCTGGGCTCGATCACCAACCTCTACGTCACCCCGGTCACGCGCCTGGAGTTCCTGCTCGGCAAGCAGCTGCCGTACATCGGCATGGGCATGATCAACTTCGTGCTGATGCTGGCCATGGCCGTGCTGCTGTTCCAGGTGCCGCTCAAGGGCAGCTTCCTGGCGCTGCTGGTCGGCGCGTTCCTCTACGTGGTGACCAGCACCGGCCTCGGCCTGCTGCTCTCGACCTTCATGAAGAGCCAGATCGCCGCGGTGTTCGGCACCGCCATCGCCACCATGATCCCGGCGATCCAGTTCTCCGGGCTGATCCACCCGGTGTCCTCGCTGGAAGGCGCGGCGGCGGTGATCGGCCAGCTCTACCCGACCTCGCATTTTCTCATCGTCAGCCGTGGCGCCTTCTCCAAGGCGCTGGGTTTTGCCGACCTGTGGGTCTACTACCTGCCGTTGCTGGCGATGGTGGTGGTGCTGACGCTGCTCAGCGTGGCCTGCCTGAAGAAACAGGAGGTCTGAGATGAACAAGCTGGCGAACATCTTTAACCTCGGCATCAAGGAATTCCGCAGCCTGGGCCGCGACTACGCGATGCTGATCCTGATCGCCTGGGCCTTTACCCTGGGCGTCTACAGTTCGGCCACCGGCGTGCCGGAAACCCTGCACCACGCGCCCATCGCCATCGTCGACGAGGACCAGTCGCAGCTCTCCTCGCGCATCGTCAACGCCTTCCAGCCGCCGTACTTCCGGGTGCCGGAAATGATCGGCCACGCGCAGATGGACCGCGGCATGGACGTTGGCCTGTACACCTTCACCCTGGATATCCCGCCGGACTTCCAGCGCGACGTGCTGGCCGGGCGGCAGCCGGCGATCCAGGTCAACGTCGATGCAACGCAGACCGGCCAGGCCTTCTCCGGCGCCGGCTACATCCAGAACATCGTCGGCACCGAGGTCAGCGAGTTCGTCAGCCGCTACCGCGCCGAGCCAGCGATGCCGGCGGAGCTGGCAGTGCGCATGGAGTTCAACCCGAACCTGACCCAGGCCTGGTTCGGCGCGGTGATGGAGGTGATCAACCAGATCACCATGCTGTCGATCATCCTCACCGGCGCCGCGCTGATCCGCGAGCGCGAGCACGGTACGGTGGAACACCTGCTGGTGATGCCGCTGACCGCGTTCGAGATCATGATGGCCAAGGTCTGGTCCATGGGCACCGTGGTGCTGGTGGCGGCGGCGATCTCGCTGCAACTGGTGGTGCGCGGCTGGCTGGACGTGCCGATCAGCGGTTCGGTGGGGCTGTTCCTGCTGGGCGCGGCGCTGCACCTGTTCGCCACCACTTCCATGGGCATCTTCATCGGCACCGTGGCCCGCTCGATGCCGCAACTGGGGCTGCTGGTAATCCTCACCCTGATGCCGCTGCAGATTCTTTCCGGCGGCACCACGCCGCGCGAGAGCATGCCCGAGCTGGTGCAGAACATCATGCTGGCAGCGCCGACCACGCACTTCGTCAGCCTGGCCCAGGCGATCCTCTATCGCGGCGCCGACCTGTCGATCGTCTGGCCGCAATTGCTGGCCATCGTCGGGATCGGTGCGGCTTTCTTCTTCGGCGCGCTCTGGCGCTTCCGTCGGACCATCGGGCAGATGGCCTGAGCTGCTGTTCCTGCAGTGGAGTGCCCATGCCAGGCCCGAGTGATTTTCAGGAGAGCGTGCGCTCGGCCATATCCACCGGCCACACGCAGGTCTGGTTGCGTCCCCTGTGCTTGGCGGCATACAGCGCCTGGTCGGCCTGAGCGATCAACTGGTCCGGCTCGGCGTCCTGCCCCGGCGTGGCGATGGCCAGGCCGATACTCACCGTCAGCCGTCCCAGCTCGCCGGCCGGATGCGCGATGCCCATCTCCGCCACGCGCTGGTGGATGCGTGCGGCGACGTGGCTGGCGCCATCCAGTCCGGTGTCGGTGAGGATGATGACGAACTCTTCGCCGCCATAACGGCATGCCACATCGCCTTCGCGTTGCAGGCACTCCTGCAGGCAACTGGCGAGGCGCCGCAGCGCATCGTCGCCGGCCAGGTGGCCGAGGCAGTCGTTGAAGCGCTTGAAGTGGTCGACATCGAGCATCAGCACCGCCAGCGGCGCGTCCGCGCGGCGCAGACGGCGCCACTCGCTCTGCAACTGGCGGTCGAAATAGCGGCGGTTGAACAGGCTGGTGAGGCCGTCCTGTTGCGAGAGCTTGTGCAGCTGCGCTTCCAGCTGCAGGCGCTCGCTGTTGTCGCGGGCCACGGCGATCAGGTAGTCGCGGTCGCCCTGGTGGATCAGCTGGGTGTTGATCTCCGCCGGCTGCAGGCTGCCGTCGCGGCGCTGCATCTCGCGCTGGAAGATCATCGACAGGTTCAACCGATGCGCCTGCTGCACCAGCTGGAGCCAGGCGTGGAAGCCGGGGATCAGCCGCTCCGGGTCATCGCGCAGCAGGTGGCGGAACTCCTCGGCGCTGTAGCCCAGGCCGTTGTAGGTGGCGCGGTTCATGTGCAGCAGCTCGCGCTGTTGCAGGTCGAAGATGAACAGCGCGTCACGGCTGGAGTCGGTGAGGTCCAGCGCCAGTTGTAGCCGTTCGCGGCTGTCGCGCAGGTTGGCCTCTACCGATTGGCGTTGCTCTGCTTCCTGGCTGAGCAACTGGTTGCTGGCGCTCAGCGCGGTGGCGCGGCGGGCGTTCTCGCGAGCGAGAAACAGCGCTGCCACCAGCAGCAGGCTGATGGCGACGCCACCGCCGAACACCACCATCGGCAACGGCGTGGACAGAGACTGCACAAGGGCCGGAGTGGGGCTGAGCTCCAGCTCGAAGCTGCGGTTGTTGAGTAGACGCAGCGGTACCCGCAGGGTCTGCTCGGCATCGCCGGCGGGCTGGTCGCGCACGTAGAGTGGCCGGCCGTGCTCCAGCAGGCGCACGCTGAACAGGTGGTTGTCCGCTTGCCTGAGCAGGTTGTCCATCAGCGGGCCGACGCGGAAGACGCCCTGCATGAAGCCGTCGAACTGCAGCTGGTTGTTGGCATCGCGCAGGTAAACCGGGGTGTAGAGCACGAAGCCGCGTCCGCCCTGGACCAACTCCACGCTGTCGCTCAGGCGCGGCTTGCCGCTGTCGCGGGCGGACATCGCCGTCGCGTAGTTGGGGTGCTGCGGGGAGAGCCGGAAGTTAAGCGCCGCCTCGTTGCCCTGCAGCGGTTCCAGCCAGCGGATGCGCAGCTCCGGGTCGGCCCACTGGATCGACTGGTAGCCGGGGAAGCTGCGCACGTAGAAGCGTGCGTCCAGTTCCCATTCGGGACGGGGCATGCGGCCGTGGTGGGTCCACAGCTGGGCAAGCAGGTCCAGGCCCTGGACCTGCTCGTGCAGGTTGGCTTCCAGCTGGTGCGCGAGGCTGCGTCCCTGGTAGGTCAGGCGCTCCTGTACGCGCTGCCGCTCGCTGCTCGCCAGTTCCTCACCCAGCCAGGCACTGGCAAGCAGGAGCACGCAGAGCAGACCGCCAAGCCCGAGGTAGGAAGCTAGTGAGGACTGAAGGCGGTGCATGCGGCGAATTCCGGGGGCTTCAGTAACCTAATAGCACAGTGCCTCTACTTGTGCGCCAGGCCGACGACGATCGCCCACTGTTCGGCAGTGACCGGCATCACCGACAGGCGGCTGCCCTTTTGCACCAGGGGCATCTCTTCCAGTCCGGCCTGAGCCTTGAGCGTGCCCAGCGGCAACACCGAGCGGAAGGCCTCGACGAAGGTCACGTCGCGGGCCGTCCAGGGGTTCTTCTCATCGCTGGCCTTGGGGTCGTGGTAGTGGCTTTTCGGGTCGAGCGCGGTCGGGTCGGGGTACGGCTCGCCGTCGATCTGCGCGATGCCGGCGATGCCCGGCTCGGGGCAGCTGGAGTGGTAGAAGAAGAACAGGTCGCCCGGCTGCATGCTGCGCATGAAGTTGCGTGCCTGGTAATTGCGCACGCCGTCCCAGCGCGCCGTTTTCAGGCGCTGCAGGTCGTGGATCGAGAGTTCGTCGGGCTCGGATTTCATCAGCCAGTAAGCGCGTGCCATCCGCGAGGGTCTCCTTGTGCGTGGCGGGTAATGATCTTTTTCTGATTTGGCTAAGGGTAGGCGGGCAGGCGTTTCCCTGCGACAAGCTGCCGGATCGCCGGAAACAAATTGTAGGAAGAAGATGTAGGAATCCCGGCATGAACATTGCCTGAAAGTGCCGGAAGTTTTGGGGGCGACTGCTCCTCCGACGATCGGTTGGCGTCAGAATTGCGAGAAGCTTTTCATTGTCGGAGAATGCCGCCGTTTTTAGCTTGGCCTGCCGGACGGATAAAAAAACCACCGCCGGCCATCGTTGACAGTTTGCCTGGAAGGGGGAGGCAATCGATGAAACGCAAGCCTGATCTTTTGTGGGTGTTGGTAATACTTTTCGGTCTGGGTGTCGTCACTACCGGTTACACCCAGAGCCTGTGGGAACAACGCCAGGGCAACGCCCCGGTGCAGGTCACCCAGCAGCCCTGATCCAGGGGACTGCTGCCGCCACGGTTATCGCAAGGAACGCGATTCCGTCGCGAGACGGCCATACCAGCCGCCGTCCGTCACTATGCCCATCAGCGGCACATCCCAGCTCGCCAGCTCCAGCTTGTCGACCTTCTGGCACTCGTGCGCCAGGCCCAATAATGTCGGTTTCTGCCAATTTTTGCGCATGCCCAGGTAGGCCAGGGTCCGGTCGTAGAACCCCTTGCCCATTCCGAGACGGCCGCCTTGTGGATCAAAACCGACCAGCGGTAGCAGCAGCAGGTCCAGCGCCCAGGCCGGACGCTGGCGCCCGCGGTCGGCCTGCGGTTCGGCGATGTTGAAGCGGTTGGGTACCCAGCGCTCGCCGATGCCTACCTGCTGGAAGGTCATGTGCGTGCGCGGCCAGTCGGAGAGCACCGGCAAGTAGGTCGCCTTGCCGCGCTTCTGCGCAGCCTTCATCAGCGGGCGCGGGTCGATTTCGCCGTCAGCCGGCAGGTACAGGGCGATGTGCTTCGCCCGGCGGAAAAGCGGATGCTGCGCGAGCTGGCGATACAGGGCCTGGGCGGCGAGACGTTGCTGAAGGGGAGTGAGCGCGCGTCTGGCCTGGCGCAGCTGGCGGCGCAGGGCAGGGCGGGGAAGACCATCGGAGTGAATCATGGAAGGGTAAAGCTCCCCGGACATGCCGCTGTCGGGTTAGCCCTTGAACCCGAGAGTTCAAGGTGGTGGTTGCAGTAGGCTTTAAGGCTTTCCGTCGTGCGGACATGCACACCAGCCCAACTGGCAACCCCCGTTGTTGCAATTATCGGCTCAGGGACATCACCGACTGGCAAACACACCAGGGAGCGAGGCGATTATACCCCAAGGAAATTTCCCTGGTCAGACTTCACCCTGGTCTTTATCGGTGGTAGGGGTGTCTGTGGTCAGGGCGCGATCCACGCGCTCGAGCAATTCGCGCACGCGTTCACGGGTGGAGCCGCTGTCGTGCTCCACGCGCTCCTGCTTGTGCAGCAGGTCGTGGGTGATGTTCAGGGCCGCCATGACCGCGACGCGGTCGGCACCGATCACTTTGCCGCTGGAACGGATCTCGCGCATCTTGCTGTCCAGATAGCGCGCGGCGCTTTCCAGGTTGACGCGCTCGTCCGCAGGGCACGCGATGCAGTACTCCTTGTCGAGGATTTGGACGTTCAGGGTATTCGACTGGCTCATGAGTCCTGCTCCAGGGCTTTAAGACGCAAAATCATCGCTTCGACCTTCTGCCGAGCCAAATCGTTCTTCTCGATCAGATGGGCACGTTCTTCCCGCCAGCTTTTCTCGTTCGCCCGCAGCAGCCGGTTCTCGGCCTTTAGCTGTTCCAGGCGCTGGAGCAGCAGGTCGAACTTGGCGATCAGCGCGTGCAGGTCGGCGTCTTCCATGGGCTCTCGCTTGGGAGTTGCTTAAGTAATCGAGAACTATATAGGACTGCCGTGGGGGTGGGTCAACGCACGGCTGCCCGGCGCGTCGTCACATGGTCTTGCGGTGTGCGCCGGTGCTAGGATAACGGACCATATTCTATGCGCGGCGCCTGATGGCGCCTAGCCGTCACCCGGGTTCGATCATGTCCACTTCCAGCTCCGCCTATACCGCCTTCGCCGCCCTGCTCGCCGAGGCTGCCCTGCCCATTTCCCCCGCCGAACTGCACGGCCACCTGCTCGGCCGTGTCTGCGCCGGGTCTGGCTTTGACCAGGGCGAATGGCTGCAGGCCGCCGGTGAGCTGCTCGGCGGCGAACCGGGCGAACGTCTGGGCGCGGCGCTGGGTGGCCTGCTGGGCATGGTCCAGCAGGACTTCAGCCAGGGCGAGATGGCCGTGGTGCTGATGCTGCCCAACGACGACGCGCCGCTGGCCGATCGCGCCGTGGCCCTGGGCCAGTGGTGCCAGGGCTTCCTCGCCGGCTTCGGCCTGGCGCTGCGCTCCCCCAGCCTGTCGGACGAAGCCGATGAAGTGCTGCAGGACATCGCCGCTATCGCCCAGGTCGGCGGCCAGCTGGAAGAATCCGAAGACGGCGAGGCCGACTACATGGAAGTGCAGGAATACCTGCGCGTCGCCCCGCTGCTGCTGTTCTCCGAATTCGGCAAGGTGCCGGCACCGGCCGAGAAACCCTCCCTGCATTGAGGTCGCGCATGATCCGTATCGCCAAGTCGGAATACGCCCGTCGTCGCAAGGCGCTGATGGCGCAGATGGAACCCAACAGCATCGCCATTCTCCCGGCGGCGCCGATGTACATCCGCAACCGCGACGTCGAGCACGTCTACCGCCAGGACAGCGATTTCCAGTACCTCACCGGCTTCCCCGAGCCGGAAGCGGTGATGGCGCTGATCCCCGGCCGCGAGCATGGCGAGTACGTGCTGTTCTGCCGCGAACGCGATCCGGAGCGTGAGCTCTGGGACGGCCTGCGCGCCGGCCAGGACGGTGCCATCGGCACTTTCGGCGCCGACGATGCCTTCCCCATCGGCGATATCGACGACATCCTTCCCGGCCTGATCGAGGGCCGCGACCGCGTGTACTACGCGCTGGGCGCCAACCAGGAATTTGACCGCCGGCTGATGGACTGGATCAACGTGATCCGCTCCAAGGCGCGCCAGGGCGCGCAGCCGCCAAACGAATTCGTCGCCCTCGACCACCTGCTGCACGACCAGCGCCTGTACAAGAGCGCCGGCGAGGTGAAGGTGATGCGCTATGCCGCGGAAGTCTCCGCCGGTGCGCACATCCGCGCCATGCAGGCCTGCCGTCCGGGCCTCTACGAGTTCCACCTGGAGGCCGAGCTGGAATACGCCTTCCGCCTGGGCGGCGCGAAGATGCCGGCCTACGGCTCCATCGTCGCCACCGGCCGCAACGCCTGCATCCTGCACTACCGGGAGAACGACGCGCAGATCAAGGACGGCGACCTGATCCTGATCGACGCCGGCTGCGAGATCGACTGCTACGCCAGCGACATCACCCGCACCTTCCCCGCCAGCGGCACCTTCAGCCCCGAGCAGAAGGCCATCTACCAGCTGGTGCTGGATGCCAACATGGCGGCCTTCGACTACATCGCTCCGGGCCGCCACTGGAATGAAGCCCACGAGGCCACCGTGCGGGTCATCACCGCCGGCCTGGTGGAGCTGGGCCTGCTCAAGGGCGACGTCGACGAGCTGATCGAGCGCGAAGCCTACAAGGCCTTCTACATGCACCGTGCCGGCCACTGGCTGGGCATGGACGTGCACGATGTCGGCGAGTACCGCGTCGGCGGCGAGTGGCGCGTGCTCGAACCGGGCATGGCGATGACCGTCGAGCCGGGCATCTACATCTCCCCGGACAACACCGACGTGCCGAAGAAGTGGCGCGGCATTGGCGTACGCATCGAGGACGATGTGGTCGTGACGAAAACTGGTTGCGAAGTGCTGACCAACGGCGTGCCGAAAACCGTCGCCGAGATCGAAGCGCTGATGGCCGAGGCCAAGGCCCAGGCCGCCTGACATGCAACGTACGCAACTGGCCATCATCGGTGGCGGGCTCGTCGGCGCAAGCCTTGCGCTGATCCTCCAGGCCGGTGCCCGCGCGCGCGGCTGGCAGATCGTGCTGATCGAGCCCTTCGCCCCTGGCGATGCCTACCAGCCCAGCTATGACGCGCGTTCCTCGGCGCTGTCCTTCGGCAGCCGGCAGATCTACGAGCGCCTGGGGCTCTGGCAACAGATATCGCAGCGCGCCGAACCCATCACCCAGATCCACGTCTCCGACCGCGGCCGCTTCGGCGCCGCGCGCCTGACGGCGGTGGAAGAGGGCGTTCCCGCCCTCGGCTACGTGGTGGAGAACGCCTGGCTCGGCCAGTGCCTGTGGCATGCGCTCGACCCGGAAGTGGTGAGCTGGCGCTGCCCGGCCGAAGTGCGCCGGATGGATGCCGTGGGCGACGGCTACCGCCTGACCCTGGACGACGACTCGCAGCTGGACTGCGACCTCGCCGTGCTGGCCGACGGCGGCCGCTCCGGCCTGCGCGAGCAACTGGGCATCAACGTGCGCTCCTCGTCCTACGGGCAGACCGCGCTGATCGCCAACATCAGCCCGTCCGAGGCCCATCGCGGGCAGGCCTTCGAACGCTTCACCGAAAACGGCCCGCTGGCCCTGCTGCCGCTACCGGAAAACCGCTGCGCGCTGGTCTGGACCCGCAACGGCAGTGACGCCGAGCGCCTGCGCGAGCTGTCCGACGCGGCCTTCCTGGCCGAACTGCAGGACGCCTTTGGCTATCGCCTGGGCACCTTGCGCCAGGTTGGCGTGCGCTATGGCTACCCGCTGAGCCTGACCGAGGCCGACGAGCAGATTCGCCCGCACCTCGTCGTGTTGGGCAACGCCGCCCACAGCCTGCACCCGATTGCCGGGCAGGGCTTCAACCTGTCGCTGCGCGATGCCAAGGCCCTGGGCGATTGCCTGTTGCAGGAAGAGGCCGCGCCGGGCGATTTCGCCGTGCTGCAGCGCTACCTGGATGGCCAGCGCCTGGACCAGCAGATGACTGTCGGTTTCTCCGACCGCGTCACCCGCCTGTTCTCCAATGCCCAGCCGTTGCTGGCCACCGGCCGCAACATCGGCCTGCTCGGCCTCGACCTGCTGCCACCGGCCAAGCGCTGGTTCGCCCGCCAGGCCATGGGCCTGGGCGCCCGACCGGTCTGAGTCGATGCAAGCACGCAAGAGCCCGCACCGCGCCCGCCTGCTGCGCATCGGCCTGAACCTCTACCCGCCGTACCTCGGCGCCGGAGTGCGAGTGCGTCACATCAGCGCGGATTTTCGCGAGATCCGCGTGAAGATGGGCCTGAACCTGTTCAACCGCAATTACGTCGGCACGCAGTTCGGCGGCAGCCTGTACAGCATGACCGACCCGTTCTTCATGCTGATGCTGATGGAGAACCTGGGGCGCGACTACATCGTCTGGGACAAGGCTGCCAACATCGAATTCGTCAGCCCCGGCAAGGGGCCGGTGTATGCCGATTTCCGTATCGACCAGCACCTGCTCGACGACATCCGCGAGCAGACCGCCACGGGCGAGAAATACCTGCCGCGCCTGCACGCTGAAGTGCGTGACGGCGAAGGCACCCTGGTGGCGCGGGTGCAGAAGACCCTGTACGTCCGGCTCAAGCCGCGCCCGCGGCAGGCCGCTTGAATTTCGATGCCCGCGCAGTTGCTGCGCGGGCCGCTGAAGAAGGAACGCACATGCACGCGGATCTGGTTATCGTCGGGGCGGGAATGGTCGGCAGCGCGCTGGCCCTGGCCCTGGAAGGCAGCGGGCTGGATATCCTGCTGCTGGACGGCTCGCCGCTGAGCGTCAAGCCGTTCGACCGCGAAGCGCCCTTCGAACCGCGCGTCAGTGCGCTGTCCGAGGCCAGCCGGCGCATCCTCCAGCGCCTGCATGCCTGGGACGGCATCGCCGCACGGCGCGCCGAGCCCTACTGCGAGATGCAGGTGTGGGACGGCTCGGGGACCGGGCAGATCCACTTCAGCGCCGCCAGCGTGCATGCCGAGATGCTCGGCCACATCGTCGAAAACCGCGTGGTACAGGACGCCCTGCTGGAGCGTCTGCATGACTCCGCCCTCGGCCTGCTGCCCAATGCGCGCCTGGAGCAGCTGCGCCACTCCGGCGACGACTGGCTGCTGAGCCTTTCCGACGGCCGCGAAATCCGCACACCCCTGGTGGTTGCCGCCGACGGCGCCAACTCCGCGGTACGCCGCCTGGCCGGCTGCGCCACCCGCGAGTGGGATTACCTGCACCACGCCATCGTCACCAGCGTGCGCTGCGAGAAGCCGCACCAGGCCACCGCCTGGCAGCGTTTCACCGACGACGGCCCGCTGGCCTTTCTGCCGCTGGCGAAAGAGGGCGACGCACACTGGTGCTCGATCGTCTGGTCGACCACCCCGGAGCAGGCGGAAAAGCTCATGGCGCTGGACGACGAAGGCTTCTGCAAGGCTCTGGGCCTCGCTTTCGAGCAGCGCCTGGGCGCCATCGAGCATGCCGACCGCCGCCTGTGCATCCCGCTGCGCCAGCGCCACGCCAAGCGCTACGTGGAGCCGGGGCTGGTGCTGATCGGCGACGCCGCGCACACCATCCACCCGCTGGCCGGGCAGGGCGTGAACCTGGGCTTCCTGGATGCCGCGGTGCTCGCCGAGGTGCTCGAGCATGCCCACGCCCGTGGCGAGAACATTGCCGAGGAACGTGTGCTGAGCCGCTACGAGCGTCGCCGTATGCCGCACAACCTGGCGATGATGGCGGCGATGGAAGGCTTCCAGCGCCTGTTCCAGGCCGACCCGCTGGCGGTGCGCTGGTTGCGCAACGCCGGGCTGCGCCTGGTGGACAAGCACCATGAGGCCAAGGGCGTGTTCGTGCGCCAGGCGCTGGGGCTGTCGGGGGACTTGCCGAATCTGGCGCGGGTGTGATCAGGGCGCCCGCGACCCCAGACCGCACCCCATCGAAACACCCCGACACAAACGCGCGGCTCGTTAGCAAATGAGGTTCCTTATCATTTGAGGGATATCTTTCCCGTAAAGGACACGCCCATGCTCGCGCGCAAAGGTCTTCTCGCCACCCTCCTGCTGGCCGCCCTCGGTAGCACCGCCCAGGCCGCCGACGAAGTGGTGGTCTACTCCTCGCGCATCGACGAGCTGATCAAGCCGGTGTTCGACGCCTACACCGAGAAGACCGGGGTGAAGATCAAGTTCATCACCGACAAGGAAGCGCCGCTGATGGCGCGGATCAAGGCCGAAGGCGCCAACACCCCGGCCGACCTGCTGCTCACCGTCGATGCCGGCAACCTCTGGCAGGCCGAGAAGATGGGCATCCTGCAGCCTTTCGATTCGCCGACCCTGGATGCCAACATCCCGCCGCAGTATCGCTCCGGCACCGACAGCTGGACCGGCCTGTCGCTGCGCGCACGGACCATCGCCTATTCGACCCAGCGGGTGAAGCCCGAGGAACTGTCGACCTACGAAGAGCTGGCCGATGCGAAGTGGGAAGGCCGCCTGTGCCTGCGCACCGCGAAGAAGGTCTACAACCAGTCGTTGACCGCGACCCTGATCGAGACCCATGGCGCCGAAAAGACCGAGGAAATCCTCAAGGGCTGGGTGAACAACCTGGCGACCGACGTGTTCTCCGACGACAACGCGCTGCTGCAGGCCATCGCCGCCGGCCAGTGCGACGTCGGCATCGTCAACACCTACTACTACGGCCGTATGCACAAGGACAATCCGCAGCTGCCGGTGAAGCTGTTCTGGCCGAACCAGGGCGACCGTGGCGTGCACGTCAACCTGTCGGGCATCGGCCTGACCAAGCATGCGCCGCACCCGGAAGCCGCGAAGAAGCTGGTGGAGTGGATGACCGGGCCGGACGCCCAGTCGCTGTTCGCCGGCATCAACCAGGAATTCCCGGCCAACCCGAAAGTGGCGCCGTCGCAGGAAGTGGCGGCCTGGGGTGAGTTCAAGGCCGACAGCATCCCGGTGGAAATCGCCGGCAAGCGTCAGGCCGAAGCGATCAAGCTGATGGATCGCGCCGGCTGGAACTGACCGGAATCCGGCGCCTCAACGGGCGCCGGCATCGTCCGAATGGCTGACGGAGAGTGCCTTGCCCTCACCGCTCAGCAGGCAGATGAATTCGCCGTCGGACTGCTCGCCCCGACGCAGTTGCGCGACCAGCCGCTTGCTCGCCGTCTGACCGTCGACCGAGCCTTCATAGGCTTCCTCGCGGATCGAGCCCGGCTCGATCCAGGTCTGCTGCCAGCGCTCCTGCAGCTGCGGGTCCGCGGCGACCTTGCCGATGGCCATGGCCAGGCAGGATTCGACAGGGGTGGGTTCGTCGGCCAGGGCCAGGCTGCAGAGCGGCAACAGCAGCAGGCCGGACAGGCGGCAGAGTGACGACATGGGACTTTTTCCTTGGGGACGGCGGTGGCAGAGTGGCCGATTCGACCGCTGTACCTTGCGCTTTATCCCTGCCAGGTGAGGATCGGGCGAATTCGATTTCAATGAGGGAAATTTCCGACGGCAGCCCGGCGGCACTTCCCACGACCCCCTGATGTTCTGGAAACACCCAACGCATGCGCGCCAACCGCTGGTACCCCATCACTTTCGCCGTCGCCGCCCTGGTCCTGCTGCCCATCAGCGTCCTGCTGCTGAGCTGGGCCCAGATCGACCGCGAAATCTGGTCGCACCTGTGGGAAACCCAGATGACGCGCCTGCTGGGCAATACCCTGGTGCTGGTGGCCGGCGTGGGCGTTGGCGTGACCGTGCTGGGCGTCAGCCTGGCCTGGCTCACCAGCCTCTGCGAATTCCCCGGCCGGCGCTGGCTGGACTGGGCGCTGATGTTGCCCTTCGCGGTGCCGGCCTATGTGCTGGCGTTTGTCTTCGTCGGTCTGCTGGACTTCTCCGGCCCCGTGCAGACGCTGCTGCGCGAGTGGTTCGGCAGCGGCCTGCGGCTGCCGCGCGTACGCTCCACCGGCGGCGTTATCACGGTGCTGGTGCTGGTCTTCTATCCGTATGTCTACCTGCTCGCGCGAACCGCCTTCCTCGCCCAGGGACGCGGGCTCATGGAAGCGGCGCGGGTGCTCGGGTTGTCGCCGCTGGCGGCCTTCTGGCGCGTCGCCCTGCCGATGGCCCGGCCGGCCATCGGCGCCGGGCTGGCGCTGGCGATCATGGAGACCCTGGCGGATTTCGGCACCGTGTCGGTGTTCAACTTCGATACCTTCACCACTGCTGTCTACAAGACCTGGTACGGCTTCTACAGTCTCTCCAGCGCTACCCAGCTGGCCAGCCTGCTGCTGCTGTTCGTCATGCTGGTGCTGCTGGGCGAGCGCTATAGCCGTGGCCGCAGCGGCGTGCCCAACGAGCGTCCGCGCGGCGCGGCGCTTTACAGGCTGCACGGCTGGAAGGCCTTCGCCGCCAGCGCCTGGTGCCTGCTGGTGTTCGCCTGCGCCTTCGTCATTCCGGTGCTGCAGCTGGTGGTCTGGGTCTGGCAGAAGGGCCGGTTCGACCTCGATGAGCGCTACTGGGGCCTGATCCTGCACAGCCTCTACCTGGGGGGCTTCGCGGCGGTGCTGACGGTGGCCGTGGCGCTGCTGCTGGCCTTCGCCCGGCGGCTGTCGCCGACGCCGGCAGTGCGCTCGGCGGTGGGTATCTCCAACCTTGGCTATGCGCTGCCCGGCTCGGTGCTGGCGGTGGCGATCATGCTGGCTTTCAGCTGGCTCGATAATCACGCGGTGATCCCGCTCTCCAGCGCCATGGGCGGCGCCGGCAAGCCGCTGCTGCTGGGCAGCCTCGGGGCGCTGCTGGTGGCCTACCTGATCCGCTTCATGGCGGTGGCCTACAACCCGCTGGAGGGTGCGTTGGCGAGAATTCGCCCGTCGCTTCCGGAAGCTTCCCGCAGCCTGGGTGTCGGTGGTGCCGGCCTGTTCTTTCGCGTCTACCTGCCGCTGCTGCTGCCGGGGGCGCTGAGCGCCGCGCTGCTGGTGTTCGTCGACGTGCTCAAGGAGATGCCGGCGACCTTGCTCATGCGCCCGTTCGGCTGGGACACCCTGGCCGTGCGCGTCTTCGAGATGACCAGCGAGGGCGAGTGGGCGCGTGCCGCGCTGCCTGCTCTGACGCTGGTGCTGGTGGGGTTGTTCCCGGTGATCGGCCTGATCCGTCGATCCGCGCGCCAGAGCGGTTCTTCGCGGCCCTGAGAATCGGCCGTCGGACAAGCTGTCCAGAGTCCTGCCATGCGACTACAATGCGCGCGTTTCGTGCGGGCCGTACTCGCGCTCCGCACCCGCCTCGCCCGGAAGGAGAACACCCATGGGACAGCGCACGCCGCTCTATGATTTGCACGTCGCCCTCGGCGCCAAGATCGTCGATTTCGGCGGTTGGGACATGCCGTTGCACTACGGTTCGCAAGTCGAAGAGCACCACCAGGTACGTCGCGATTGCGGCGTGTTCGACGTTTCCCACATGACCGTGGTGGACGTCACCGGTCCGCAGGCCAAGGAATACCTGCAGCGACTCCTGGCCAACGACGTCGAACGACTTCAGGTTCCGGGCAAGGCGCTTTACAGCGGCATGCTCAACGAGCGCGGCGGGGTGGTCGACGACCTGATCGTCTACCTCGGCGTGTACGGCTATCGCGTGGTGGTCAACGCCTCCACCCGCGACAAGGACATGGCCTGGATGCAGGCCCACACCGAAGGCTTCGACGTCACCCTGACCGAGCGCGCGGACCTCGCGATGCTCGCCGTGCAGGGCCCCAACGCCCGCGACAAGACCGCCGAACTGGTCACCCCCTCGCGCGCCGCGCTGATCCGCGAACTCAAGCCCTTCCAGGGCAAGGCCGACGGTGACTGGTTCATCGCCCGCACCGGCTATACCGGCGAAGACGGCCTGGAAATCATGCTGCCGGCCGTTGAGGCGCAAGGCTTCCTCAACGACCTGGTCGGCGCCGGTATCTCCCCGGCGGGCCTGGGCGCACGCGATACCCTGCGCCTGGAAGCCGGGATGAACCTCTACGGCCAGGACATGGACGAAGACGTCACCCCGCTGGCCGCCAACATGGGCTGGACCATTGCCTGGGAACCCGAAGGCCGCGACTTCATCGGCCGCAAGGCCCTGGAAGCGCAGAAGGCTGCCGGCGATGCGCCCAAGCTGGTCGGCCTGGTGCTGGAGGAGCGCGGCGTGCTGCGCGCCCACCAGGTGGTCCGCGTCGCCGGCGTTGGCGAGGGCGAGATCACCAGCGGCAGCTTCTCCCCGACACTCGGCAAGTCCATCGCCCTGGCCCGCGTGCCGGCAGCCACTGGCGACCGCGCCGAAGTGGAAATCCGTGGCAAGTGGTACCCGGTTCGCGTCGTTCAGCCGAATTTCGTGCGTCATGGCAAAGCCCTGATCTAAATTGCATGATCTAACTTAGAAGAGGGCGGCATCGCCGCCCGTCGCCCAGTCCTCGAGGAACAACAAGATGAGCAATATCCCCGCCGACCTGCGTTACGCCGCCAGCCACGAGTGGGCGCGCCTGGAAGCCGACGGTACTGTGACCGTGGGCATCTCCGACCATGCCCAGGAAGCCCTGGGCGACGTGGTCTTCGTCGAACTGCCGGAGGTGGGCAAGACCCTCGCCGCCGGCCAGGAAGCCGGTGTCGTCGAGTCGGTGAAAGCCGCTTCGGACATCTACGCCCCGGTGGGCGGCGAAGTCATCGCCGTCAACGACGTGCTGGCCGACACCCCCGAAGAAGTGAACAACGACCCGTACGGTTCCTGGTTCTTCAAGCTCAAGCCGAGCAACCCGGCCGAGCTGGACAAGCTCCTCGACGCCGCCGGCTACCGCGCTGCCAGCGACGCCGACGCGTAAGACACTGCTGTAAACACAGGCCTCGACTCGTCGGGGCCTGTTCTTTTTTACGGACCGACCTTTCGAGACCGTGGCCATGTCGAACACCCCTTCGCTTTCCCAGCTGCACCAGCCTGATGCCTTCCTCGCCCGCCACCTGGGCCCCGACGCCGCCGAGCAGCAAGCCATGCTCGACACCCTCGGGCTCGGCAACCGCGACGACCTGATCGTGCAGACGGTGCCGCCGGCGATCCGCCTGAACCGGCCGCTGGACCTGCCGACCGCCCTCGACGAACAGGGCGCGCTGGCCAAGCTGAAGGGCTATGCGGGCAAGAACGAGCTGTGGACCAGCCTGATCGGCACCGGCTACTACGGCACCCTGACCCCGACAGTGATCCTGCGCAACGTGCTGGAGAACCCGGGCTGGTACACCGCCTACACCCCGTACCAGCCGGAGATCGCCCAGGGTCGTCTCGAATCCCTGCTGAACTTCCAGCAGATGACCATCGACCTCACCGGCCTGGACCTCGCCAGCGCCTCGCTGCTCGACGAGGCCACCGCCGCCGCCGAAGCGATGGCCCTGGCCAAGCGCGTGGCCAAGGCCAAGAGCAACCTGTTCTTCGTCGACGTCAACTGCCACCCGCAGACCATCTCCGTGGTGCAGACCCGTGCCGAAGCCTTCGGCTTCGACGTGGTGGTCGACGAGGTAGACAACCTCGGCCAGCACACGGTGTTCGGCGCACTGCTGCAGTACCCGGACACCCGTGGCGAAATCCGTGACCTGCGCGCGGTGATCGACGCGCTGCACGCCCAGCAGGCCATCGCCTGCGTCGCCAGCGACCTGCTCGCGCTGCTGCTGCTCACCCCGCCGGGCGAGCTGGGCGCCGACGTGGTCCTGGGCAGCGCCCAGCGCTTTGGCGTGCCCATGGGCTACGGCGGCCCGCACGCGGCGTTCTTCGCCTGCCGCGACGATTACAAGCGCGCCATGCCGGGCCGCATCATCGGTGTGTCCAAGGACGCCCGTGGTAACACCGCGCTGCGTATGGCACTGCAGACCCGCGAGCAGCACATCCGTCGCGAGAAGGCCAACTCCAACGTCTGCACCTCGCAGGTGCTGCTGGCCAACATCGCCAGCCTGTACGCCGTCTACCACGGCCCGCAGGGCCTCAAGCGCATCGCCCAGCGCGTGCACCGGCTGACCTCCGTGCTGGCTGCCGGCCTGACCGCCAAGGGCGTGAAGGTCGTCAACCAGCACTTCTTCGACACCCTGACCCTGGACGTCGGCGCCCAGCAGCAGGCCATCGTCGAGCGCGCCCGCGCCGCCCGCGTGAACCTGCGCATCGTCGGCGAAGACCGCCTGGGCGTGAGCCTGGACGAAACCAGCAGCGCCGACACCCTCGCCAGCCTGTTCGACATTGTCCTCGGTGCCGGCCACGGCCTGGACGTCGCCCAGCTCGACGCCGGCAAGGTTGCCGACGGCATCCCCGCCGCCCTGCAGCGCAGCAGCGACTACCTGAACCACCCGGTGTTCAACCGCCATCACAGCGAAACCGAGATGCTGCGCTACTTGCGCCAGCTCGAGGGCAAGGATCTGGCGCTGAACCAGTCGATGATCCCGCTGGGCTCTTGCACCATGAAGCTCAACGCCACCAGCGAGATGATCCCGATCACCTGGCCGGAGTTCGCCAGCCTGCACCCCTTCGTGCCGCGTGAGCAGGCCGAGGGCTACCGCCTGATGATCGAGGAGCTGGAAAGCTGGCTCTGCGCGATCACCGGCTTCGACGCCATCTGCATGCAGCCCAACTCCGGCGCGCAAGGCGAGTACGCTGGCCTGCTGGCGATCCGCAAGTACCACGAGAGCCGTGGCGACGCGCACCGCAACATCTGCCTGATCCCGTCCTCGGCCCACGGCACCAACCCGGCCTCGGCGATCATGGCGAGCATGCGCGTGGTCATCGTCGAGTGCGACAAGGGCGGCAACGTCGACATGGAGGACCTAAAACGCAAGGCCGCCGAAGCCGGCGAGCAGCTGTCCTGCCTGATGATCACCTACCCGTCGACCCACGGCGTGTACGAGGAAGGCATCCGCGAAATCTGCGAGGTCATCCACGGCCACGGCGGCCAGGTCTACATGGACGGCGCCAACCTCAACGCCCAGGTGGGCCTGGCGCGCCCGGCGGACATCGGCGCCGACGTGTCGCACATGAACCTGCACAAGACCTTCTGCATTCCCCACGGCGGTGGCGGCCCGGGCATGGGCCCGATCGGCGTGAAGAAGCACCTCGCGCCCTTCGTCGCCAACCACCCGGTGATCCGTATCGAAGGCCCGAACCCGCTGAACGGCGCGGTGAGCGCCGCGCCCTGGGGTAGCGCGAGCATCCTGCCGATCAGCTGGATGTACATCGCCATGATGGGCCCGCAGCTGGCTGACGCCACCGAAGTGGCGATCCTCAATGCCAACTACCTGGCCCAGCAGCTCGATGGCGCCTTCCCGGTGCTCTACCGCGGCCGCAACGAGCGGGTCGCCCACGAGTGCATCCTCGACCTGCGCCCGCTCAAGGCGCAGACCGGGATCAGCGAGGAAGACGTGGCCAAGCGCCTGATGGACTACGGCTTCCACGCGCCGACCATGTCCTTCCCGGTGCCGGGCACACTGATGGTGGAGCCCACCGAGAGCGAGTCCAAGCATGAGCTGGACCGCTTCATCGAGGCGATGCTGTCGATCCGCGCGGAGATCGCCAAGGTCGAGACCGGCGAATGGCCGGCCGAGGACAACCCGCTCAAGCGCGCTCCGCACACCCTGGCGGACGTCACCGGGCTGTGGGACCGCCCCTACCAGATCGCCGAAGCAGTGACCCCGACCGAGCACACCCGCGCCTTCAAGTACTGGCCGGCGGTGAACCGCGTGGACAACGTCTACGGCGACCGCAACCTGTTCTGCGCCTGCGTGCCGGTGGACGATTACCGCGAGTGAGCCGTGCGCTGAAGTGACTGTGCGCTGAACGAAATAGCCGCCTTCGGGCGGCTTTTTCATTGGGCTTTTCGTAGGAGCGAGCTTGCTCGCGAATGGAGTTCCCGGCGGCGCAGGCGCTGGGCGGGTTCGCGAGCAAGCTCGCTCCTACAGGCAAACCCTTAGCGCGGGCGTTCCCCTGTGGGAGCGCGCCATGCGCGCGATTGCGGGCATGGTCCGCACCTACAGGTTGATTCCGCTGCGGACCGAGGCACGGCGTAGGATGGTGTGGAGCGCAGCGATACCCATCAACCGCCGCGCGCCGACAGCATGGGTATCGCTTAGGCTCCGCCAATCCTGCGTACCGTTCGACGGCGCAACGTGGCGCTCGCGGCAGGCGCGTTTTCGAGAGGGGCGCTGGTGCCTGCGGCGGGACTCAGGGCTTGAGCTGCAAGCGGCCGATCAGGCGGATCAGGAAGACGAACAGCAGGATCATCAGTACGTTGCTGAGCATGCCGATCAGGTTGTAGACGGCCGAGGGTAGCAGCGAGTAGATCTCGAGGCCGACCACGCTGAGCAGGCGGCTGAGCAGCCAGAAACCTTCACTGACGATCAGCAGGATCAGGGTGATCTTCAGCGGCTGGATGGGATCGTTCATGGGACACTCCGTGTCGTAGGTGGAGTGTCAGTAGAACACAGCCTGCACCGCCTGGCGTGGCTCGTGGCGAACGCCACGGGCCGCGCCGGTGGGTGTCACTGGGTGGGTGCGTCATCGCGGCGGACGAGGATGGCGTTGGCCAGCTCCATGTCGCTGCGGTCCTGCAGCGCGGCGTCGTCGCTGCGCAGGCGGGTGAGGGCGGCTTCCAGGTAGGGGCCGCGGATGGCGCCGTCACTGGCGACGAAGGCGCTCGCATCGTCCTGGGCGGCGACGATCAGCTTGTCGTGCTTGAAGGTCAGGTAGGTCGACGCCGTGGTGGCGCCGGACGAGATGACGTCGCGCCAGAAGTCGCCGTCGGCCATGGCCGAGGCGGCGGGCAGGGCAATCAGGGCAAAGGCCGTGGCCAGTTTCGCGGTACGCATCGGGTACACCTCCGCAAGGTCCGTGTACAGGTGAGAGGCGCGTGGGTTGGCGGGAGTTCCAACTTTCCTGCGACGGTCTGCGCGAGCGGTCGCCCGCGCGGACCGCGTCGATCAGCGCTGGGCGGCGAGGATCGCCGAGGCCAGTTCGGCGTCGCTGGCTTGCGCCAGGGCCGGGTCGGCGCTGCGCATCTGCTGCAGCGTGGCTTCCAGGTAGGGGCCGCGGATGGCGCCGTCGGTGGCGATGAAGCTGGCGGCATCGTCCTGGGCCGGGCCGATCAGCTTGTGATCGTCACGGCTGGTCAGGTAGCTCGAGGCGGTGGTGGCGCCGGAGGTCAGGACCGAACGCCAGAAGTCGCGATCTTCGGCCATGGCACAGGTGAGGGGGAGCAGGGTGAGGGCTACGACAGCAGGGACAAAACGGCGACGCATGATGGTTCCTTGAGTGATTGCGCGCCACTCAGAGCTTCGGAAATTTCCGCGGTTCCCTCCTGTCGTCGGAAATGTCTGTCACCGAAGCTGCCTGTCTTCGCAGCTATCTGTCGCCGGAGCGATCACTCGCGCTTGAGCGAGGGATCATCCGGGTTTTGCTGCTCCAGCTCCGCCGTGAACTGCTGCACCTTCTGGAACTGCCCGGATTCGCGAAGATAATCGATCAGTACCAGGCGCGCCGCGCGATTGGCCGGGTGTTTCTGCAGCAGGGTCTCCAGCTCATGGCAGGCGCCGTCGGCATCTCCGCTGTCATGCAGGGCGATGGCCAGCACATAGCGGAACTGGTCGTCCTCCGGAGCCAGGCGTACCGCTTCACGCAGCTCTTTCAGGGCCTGCGGACGCTGCCCCTGGCGGACCAGGGACAGGGCATTGACGTGATGCAGCAGCCCGGACGCCGGGTTCTGGCGCAGGGCTTCATCGAGCAACTGCCGAGCGTCGTCCTGGCGCCCGTTGGCCTCCAGCCACTGGATCAGGGTGACCGTGGCTGGCAGGAATGCCGGGTTGCGCGCGATGGCGGCGCGCAGGGCGGGCTCCACCTTTTCCGGGCGGTTGGTGCGCTGGTAGAGCATGGCGAGGTTGAGGTTCGCCTCGGCGCGTTCGCTCAGGTCGTTCTGCACCTCTTCATACTCGCCCAGGCCCTTCTCCAGCGCGGAGTTGAGGCCGGCGCGGGTCTGCGGCGGCAACTGCGCCAGTTGCCAGGCGGCAGCGATGCGCACGGCACGGACCGGATCGTCCAGCAGAGGCGCCAGCAGCGTCGGCAGCACCAGGCCCTGCTGCGGGCCGTTGGCGAGCGGCAGGAGCACGTTGATGGCGGCGGTACGTACCTGCGGGTCGGCATCCTTCAGGGCCAGTGCGGCCAGTTCCAGCGAACGCTGGCTGGGATAGCTGGGCAGCTCGGCCATCAGCGTAGCGCGGCGGATCGCCGGCAGGCTGGCGTCGGCCAGCAGCAGATGCAGCGCGCGGGAGGCACCGGGCTTGCCATTGCGGGCTTTCCACAGGGTGTCGTCATAGCGCGGGACGGGATTGCTGGAGGCGTTGGCCTTGGCCGGCAGCTCGCTGGCGTACCACTGGCGGAACTGGTCGCTGATCTTCTTCGCCGGGGTGTCCTTGTGGCAGGCCAGGCAGGCGTCCGGTGCGCCGATGTGCCTTGCGTGCGCGGGATCGGGCAGGGTGAAGCCATGGTCGTGGCGGTAGTCGTTGACCATGTAGTAGCGCCCAGGCATGTGGCAGGACGTGCACTGCGCGCCAGGGGTGCCGGGCTGGTGGTGGGTGTGTTCGGGGGAGTCGTAGTTCTTCGCCTGCAGGCCCTTGCCGTCGATCTGCGGACGCACCGCCTTGCCGGCGGTGTTGTGGCACTGCAGGCAGACGCCGTTGCCCGGCGCCTTCAGCTCGCCGCTGTGGGGATTGTGGCAGTCGGTGCACTGCACGCCCTTGGCGAACATCTTGCTCTGGGTAAAGGAGCCCCACTCGAAGACCTCGTCCTTGATCTTGCCGTCGATCTCGTAGAGCTCGCGGGTCAGGGTGCTGGGCAGGTAATCGTCCATGAAACGGTGGTTGTTCTGGTAGCCGTCGCCCAGTGGCGCGCGGCGTGCGTGGCAGCGTGCGCAGGTCTCGACGATGGTGCTCTGGCTGGCGTTCTGCAGCGGCACATCGAAGCCCCTGGCGGCGTTACCGTCGGGCTTCTGTGCCCATTCCAGGTGCTTGGACGCCGGGCCGTGGCAGGCCTGGCAGCCGACGCCAAGGCTGTTCCAGTGGCTGGCGAAGCTGTCGGTCTTCGCATCGTAGTCGCGCTTGAAACCGGTGGTGTGGCACTCGACGCACATGAAGTTGGCGTTCTGCGCGGGGCGGGTCCAGTGCAGCTCGTCCTTGAAGTCGATGCGCTGGCCGGGCATCAGCTGGAACCACTGGTGCTTGCGGCTATCCCAGGCGACGCCGAGGGCCTGCAGGCGGCCACCCGGATACGCCAGCAGATACTGCTGCAGCGGTTCGAAGCCGAAGGTGTAGGCGACCTTGAAATCCGCCGGCTTGCCGTCGGCGCCGGGGGTGTTGACCCAGTACTCGCCGTCCTTGCGGAAGAAGCGGCTGGTCTCGGTCTCGCCCTTGAAGGTGACATTGGCGAAGTCGCCCAGGACGTTGCCTTCGGTGGCCGGTTTCATCGCCTGCTGGTGATGGGAGCCCTGCCAGTCTTTGATCTGCGACTGGTGGCAGCCGCTGCAGGCGGCTTCATCCACCAGCGTCGCGGTTTGCGCCGCGGGTGTCGGTGCAGGAGGCTTCGCCGTGGTGGTCGGAATGGGGGGATGGCCGCTGGGCAGTTGGACGCCGCTGTCCTGTTCGACCCAGATCCATGCACCGATGGTCGCCAGGAGCAGTGCCCCGACGACGACGGCGAGCCAGGCGCGACGGAACCCTTCGGGCTGCGCGGCGGCGGGAGCGGGGGCAGAGACGGTGCGAGGCTTCTTGGTCTTGTGGCGCATGGACATCCGTTGTTCCGCGGCAACTCCGTGGGTACAGGAGCTTCCGCGAGCCGGTGGGAGCTGTCAACGCGGGCGGGCCTCATTTCTGGTGGCTGGCGGCCCGCCACTACGTCGGGGTCAGGGCTGGCGAATCTCGGCGACCCTCGCGCTATCGACCTTCACTTCGGGATTGCCGAACTGCGCGGTCAGGTAGTTCACCAGGGTGGCGATCTGCTCGTCGTTCAGCGTGCCGGCAAAGCCGGGCATGAACACGTTGTCATTGCCCACCTTGCGATGCACGCCGCCGAGCACGACCTGCACCAGGTTGTCCGGCTGCAGGGCGCCGACGGCGCTGTTCTTCAACAGCATCGGGTAGTAGCCGTCCTTCACCCCCTCGCCGGTCCAGGAGTGGCAGCTGGCGCAGTTGCCCAGGTAGAGGCGGGCGCCGTCTTCGTGCTTCTGTGCGGCGAAGTCCTCCCCGCGCAGGGTCACCAGGTCGTCCGCCGGTTGGCCCCAGGCAAAGCGCGCCTTGCGTTCGCCATCGCTGACCTCCGGGACGCTGCGCAGGTAGCTGGCGATGGCCTGCAGGTCAGCCTCGGTCATGTACTGGAAGCTGTGCTCCACCGCCTCCGCCATGGGCCCGGCGGCCTGCGCCTTGCCCGGTACGCGACCGGTCTTGAGGTACTGGACGATCTCCGCGTCGCTCCAGCCGCCGATGCCGCTGTGGGTGTCGGGGGTGATGTTGAAGGCATACCAGCCACCCAGTGCGGCGCCGGCGAGGAAACCGGTGCCGCGCTCGTCCGTGGCCTTCTCCTGGAACGCCATGCCGCGCGGCGTGTGGCAGGTGCCGCAGTGGGCCAGGCCCTGGACCAGATAGGCGCCACGGTTCCAGGCCGGGCTCTGCTTCGGGTTGTTCTGGTAGACCGCATCGTCGTGGAACAGCAGGTTCCAGATCGCCAGCGGCCAGCGCATGTCCAGCGGCCAGGTGATGTCGGAATCCTGGTTGGGCTGCGCGACCGCCTGTACGCCGCCTTCGAGGAACCAGGCGTAGAGCGCCTTCATGTCCTCGTCGGTGATCTTCGAATAGGCGGTGTAGGGCATCGCCGGATAGAGCCGCGTGCCGCCCTTGGCCACGCCTTCGCGCACGGCACGGGCGAAGTCGTCGTAGCTGTAGCTGCCGATGCCGGTCTTCGGGTCGGGGGTGATGTTGGTGGAGTACACCGCACCCAGTGGCGTGGCCAGCGGCAGGCCGCCGGCGAAGGGCTTGCCGCCCGGCGCGGTGTGGCAGGCTGCGCAGTCGCCGGCGCGGGCGAGGTATTCGCCACGTTGCAGCAACTCCGCCGGCGCCGGGTCGAGGGCCTTGGCGGCATGGGTGGCCAGCGGTGCGGCCAGCAGGGCGAGCAGCAGGAGAGGTTTCATGCCTTGGCCTCCCGCTTCAGGTGCTCGGCCAGGCGCAGGGCCAGGGCGGCGATGGTCAGGGTGCAGTTCACCGAGCCGACGGTGGGCATCACGCCGCTGCTGGCGATGAACAGGTTGGGGTGGTCGTGGCTGCGGCACTGGGCATCCACCACCGAGTCCTTCGGGTCTGTGCCCATCAGCACGGTGCCGGTGATGTGGTTGTTGTTGGCGAAGCTGTCGTCGTACTTGACCTCCTCGCCGCCCAGCAGCTTGGCCGCGTGGGCGTAGACCTCGCGGGTGTGCACCGCGCTCTTGCGCACGTAGTCGTCCATCGCATAGGTGAACTCGGGCTTGGGGATGCCCGCCGCGTCGCGCTCGGTGGCGCTGGGCACGATGCGGTTCTGCGGGTGCGGGAGGATTTCGTGGAAGCTGTCGAAGCGCACGAAACGTGCGGCGCGGTCGCGGATCTTCGCCTCCAGGTCATGGCCCAGCAGCAGCGGCCCGTGGCGGATCAGCTCGGCAGCGACCTGGTCGGTACGCGAGAGGTTGGACAGGTGGATCTTCTTCGACGCGTACTCGCTGCGGAAGGCGCCGTCGCGAAAGCCCACCATGGAGGTCATTTCCTGCGGTCCGCGCCCAGGCCAGAGCTTCTCGTCGGCGTAGAACCGCACCGCGGTGCCGGGGTGGTCCATGAGGTTGCGGCCGACCATGTCCGAGCTGTTGCCAACCCCGGACATCAGCATCAGCTTGGGCGTCTCGATGCCGTTGGCGGCGAGGATGAAGGTGTCGCCCTCGACACGCACCTCGTTGCCCTGCGGGTCCTTGTACAGCGCTGCGACTATCTGGCCGCCGTCGCCTTTCTCCAGCTTGAACACCACGGCGTTGTCGATCAGCCGCGCACCGGCGGCCTCGGCCTTCTCGACATGGACGATGCCGTTGTACATGGCGCCGATGGGGCAGATCGGCATGCAGTTGTTGTTGCCGCAGCAGGTCGGCCGGCCATCGTAAGGACGGCTGTTGCGCGCCACCGGCTCGGTGACCACGCGGTAGCCGTTGGCGTTGAGCAGGGTCTTGATGCGCTGCTCGTTCCACGACAATGGCAGCGGCGGCATCGGGTAGGGCTGGCTGCGGGGCGAGTCGAGCTCTTCGTCGCCGGGGCCCCAGACGCCCAGTTCCTCCTCGGCGCGTTGGTACCACGGCTCCAGCTCGGCGTACTCGATGGGCCAGTCGCGGCCCACGCCATAGAGGCTGAGCAGCTTGAAGTCGTTGGGCAGGAAGCGCCAGGCGGACGCCGCCCAGTGCCAGGTGGTGCCGCCCACGGCGCGGATGTACTGCACGTCGTAGGGGTGTTCGCCCTTCTGGATCAGGTAGTGGTTGTCCGGCTTGAACTGCGGATGTGGCGCGTGCGCGCTGGACGGGTAGGGCGCCTGGTTGTCGGATTTGTCCGCCTGATTGCGGAAGCGCTCGACGATCTCCCAGCGGCCCATGCGCGGGCCGGCTTCGAGGATCAGCACGTCCTTGCCGGCCAGTGCCAGCTGATGGGCGACCAGGGCGCCGGCCACACCGGAGCCGACCACCACGAAATCCGCGCGTTGCGTCTCGGCCATGCTCATGCCCCCCGCTCGGTAGGCTGCGCGGCCCAGAAGCCTGGCTTGTTCGGACAGTAGCTGCGGATCACCAGCACATCGTCCACCGCGCGGAACATCAGTGCCTGCTCGTAGGTGACGACCGTGGCGCTGGTGTCATCCCCGACCTGTCCCAGGTACCAGCCGCCGAGGATCTGCCGGGCCAGCCATTGCTGGCGCTCGTTCCAGCTGTCCGGGGCGTCGCCCAGGCGCTCGAGCAGCTCGGCCAGGCTCTGCTTGAGCGCGGTGTCGCGCTGCGCCAGGGCCTGGAACAGACGCTGGCCGATACGCGGGTCGAGGTTGCTGCGCCCGGTGAGGCGCTGGGACAGGGTCATGAAGCCTTCCAGCGCCTTCTCCGCCTGGGGCGTCAGCGCGGCCCAGGTGCGCCCGGCGGGGCTGAGCAGCACACCGCCGAGGGCGGCACTGGCGCAGGCCACCGCCAGCAGGCGGCGCCGAGAAAGGGGGAAGGCGGGCAGCTGTGCCTCGGACATGACGACCTCTCTTGCAACAGGCGAACGGTTGGGGAACGCGGTCTGTCGCCGCTTGAATCCTGACGCTGGGTGCTTCCATCGGCCACGTAGCCGGTCCGTCGGTCGGACTGGCGATAGCGTGCCCAGGCCCTTAGTATTGCCGCTTGTTCAGATTCTGCCGGGCGATTGCTCCTGCCGGCGGCCCACCCCGGAGCCGCGCCGCAGAGCCTCACCGACCGGCTTTTGGGTGAAACCGCAGCGATGAAACAGTATCTCGACCTCATGCGCCACGTGCGCGAACACGGCACCTTCAAGAGCGACCGCACCGGCACCGGCACCTACAGCGTGTTCGGCCACCAGATGCGTTTCGACCTCGCCGAAGGCTTCCCGCTGGTGACCACCAAGAAGTGCCACCTCAAATCGATCGTCCATGAGCTGCTGTGGTTCCTCAAAGGTTCGACCAACATCGCCTACCTGAAGGAAAACGGCGTTTCGATCTGGGACGAGTGGGCCGACGAGAACGGCGACCTGGGCCCGGTCTACGGCTACCAGTGGCGCTCCTGGCCGGCGCCGGACGGTCGCCACATCGACCAGATCGCCAACCTGATGCAGATGCTGAAGAACAACCCGGATTCGCGCCGCCTGATCGTCTCCGCGTGGAACCCCGCGCTGATCGACGAAATGGCCCTGCCGCCGTGCCACGCGCTGTTCCAGTTCTATGTGGCCGACGGCAAGCTCAGCTGCCAGCTGTACCAGCGTTCGGCCGACATCTTCCTCGGCGTGCCCTTCAACATCGCCAGCTACGCGCTGCTGACCCTGATGGTCGCGCAGGTCGCCGGGCTGCAGCCCGGCGAATTCATCTGGACCGGCGGCGACTGCCACCTGTACGCCAACCACCTGGAGCAGACTGACCTGCAACTGAGCCGCCAGCCGCTGCCGCTGCCCACCATGAAGATCAACCCCGAGGTGAAGGACCTGTTCGACTTCCGCTTCGAGGACTTCGAACTGGTCGGCTATGAAGCCCACCCGCACATCAAGGCGCCGGTCGCTGTCTGACCTGTCCTCGTTGAAGAAAAGGCCGGCGCAATGCCGGCCTTTTTCATTTCAGGCTCGGCACAAGCGTTTCAATGTAGACGCGGGCCATGCCCGCGATCGCACCCAGGGGCGCTCCTGCAGGTGAATCCGGTGTCGGGCGTCTCCCGGCACCTGTTCCTGCGCTCCACGAACCTGCCTGCCGTGCCGCAGCATTCATCCTGTGAATAACTGTTTCGCCAGGCGGTACGAGGTTCCATGAGGCTACATCGCGTTGCTATGCTGCCCCGGCTGGCCGCCGAACGGTGGCCTACGGATTTTCCGCACTACAACGACAAGACCGGGGACCGTCATGCAGCCTTTCAGCTTCGCCACCACCGCGCAGATTCTCTGCGAAAGTGGCTCCGCCGCCCGCCTGGGTGAACTCTGCCGCGAGCGCGGCGCCCAGCGCGTGCTCATCGTCACCGACCCCGGCATCACCCGCCTGAACATGCTCGACGGCGTACTGCCGGGCTTCGCCGCGGCCGGCGTGGCTGTGGAAGTCTTCGACCAGGTGCTGGCCGACCCACCGGAAAGCATCGTGCTGGAAGCTGCCGACCAGGCGCGCCGGATGGCCGCGCAGCTGGTGGTCGGCTTCGGCGGCGGCAGCTCGATGGACGTTGCCAAGCTGGTGGCTTTGCTGGCGCAGCCGCTGGCGACACAAGGCCTGAAGGATGTCTTCGGCGTCGGCAACGCCCGTGGCCCGCGCCTGCCGCTGATCCAGGTGCCGACCACCGCCGGTACCGGCTCGGAAGTGACGCCGATCGCCATCGTCACCACCGGCGAGACCACCAAGATGGGCGTGGTCAGCCCCTACCTGCTGCCGGACCTGGCCGTGCTCGACGCCGACCTCACCCTCGGTCTGCCGCCAGCGGTCACCGCCGCCACCGGCATCGATGCGATGGTTCACGCCATCGAGGCGTACACCAGCAAGCTGAAGAAGAACCCGCTGTCCGACCTGCTGGCCCGCGAAGCCCTGCGCCTGCTGGCGCTGAACCTCGACGAGGCGGTGCACAACGGCCGCAACCGCGAGGCGCGCCAGGCCATGTTGCTGGGTGCGTGCCTGGCCGGGCAGGCCTTCGCCAACGCCCCGGTAGCTGCCGTGCACGCGCTGGCCTACCCGCTGGGCGGGCACTTCCACATTCCCCACGGCCTGAGCAATGCGCTGGTCCTGCCCGAGGTGATCCGCTTCAATGCTCCCAACGCTGGCCCGCTCTATGCCGAGCTGGCGCCGCTGCTGCTGGGCGAGCGCCTGCGCAGCGATGCCGACCGCACCGAGCAGTTCATTGCCGAGCTGGCCGACCTCAGCCCGCGCAGCGGCCTGCCGTCGCGCCTGCGCGACGCCGGCGTGCCGGAGGACAGCCTGCCGCGCCTGGCCGCCGATGCGATGTTGCAGCAGCGCCTGCTGGTGAATAATCCCCGCGAAGTCAGCGAGAGCGACGCGCTGGCCATCTACCGAGCCGCCTTCTGAGAACCCGATGAGCGAACAGCACCCCAGCCGCGCCGACTACGCGCACTTCCAGCCGATCACCACGCGCTGGCACGACAACGACATCTATGGCCACGTGAACAACGTGACCTACTACGGCTTCTTCGACACGGCGGTGAATACCTACCTGATCGAGCGCGGCGGCCTGGATATCCACGACGGCGACGTAGTGGGTTTCGTGGTCAGTTCGAGCTGCGACTACTTCGCGCCGGTGGCCTTCCCCGAACGCATCGAAGTTGGGCTGCGGGTCGGCAAGCTGGGCAACAGCTCGGTGCAGTACGAACTGGCGATCTTCCGCGAGGGCGATGAACTGGCCTGCGCGGCGGGCAAGTTCGTGCATGTGTTCGTGGATCGGGCGAGCAACCGGCCGGTGGCGATTCCGGCGCCGCTGCGCGAGGCGATGGAAGTGCTGGTTCGAGGCTGAGCTGCAGGGCAGGACGTCTCACCAGCCCATCGGATAATGCTCGATCCGGCAGGGCCGGCTGTTGCCGTCGCCCTTGCAGATGCCGTCCAGGTACTGGTAGCGCATCCACACCCGTTGCCCGGCCCCAGGCCAGTGCTGGCGCGGGATGCGGCTCTGCCAGTCGGCGCTTTCCGGTTCGAAGGCGATGACCTCGCCCGGGCTCGGGCACTTGGTCCCCGCCGAGCGCGGCTTGGCCGAAGCGACCCGGCCTTCCAGCCCGCGCACGGGCAGCTTCAGTGCTCCGGTGATTTCCACTTCCAGCTGGCAGACCTGCCAGTCCCCGGCGTACGCGGGCTGCGCGGCGCAGAGCGTCAGCAGCAGCCCGGCGGCAGCAAGAGCTTTCACGAGTAACTCCTTGTCGGCAGTGATCCCTCCCCGGCAAGCCTATACCAGACTCGCGGGATGACACGGGGCTTGTCCCGGGCGGCGCGTCCGGCCTATGCTGGCGGCCGGTCGGCAGTTCACCCAGGCGTCGCCGCCTCCGTATGGAGAGCGCTAAACCTGCCGCGCGGTTCCCCGCATGTTTGACGATCCGACACACTTTCCCCAGTGCCGCATCGGAATGGCGACCCCCGATAACCTCCTGCGCGAGGTCTTGGCACGCAACGAGGATTGCACTGTGTCCAGGCAACGCTTGCCCTATCACGCCCCCGACATCTCCGCGCTGGCGAAATCGCTGGCGCGCCAGCTCGACGAATCGCCCGAGCGCCCCGGTCATCTCGAACTGCTCAACCTGCTCGCCCGCGCGGCGGGCTTCCGCAACTACCAGGCGCTGCGCGCCAGCCATCAGGCCGAGACGCGACTGGCCCGTGAAGCCGAGCCTGGAGCCGTGGTGGATTTTCGCCGCGTCGAGCAATGGCGGCGCTACTTCGATGACGCCGGCTGCCTGCAACGCTGGCCGAAGAAGCACAGCCACCGCGAGGCCTGCCTCTGGGTGCTGTGGTCGCGATTGCCGGCACGGCAGCGCTGGAGCGAGAAGGAGCTCAACGAACGGCTGCGCGCCCAGGAATGTCTGGGCGACCACCTGCTGCTGCGCAGGGCGCTGGTGGACGGCGGTTGGCTCACGCGTACCCCGGATGGTGGTGAGTACCGGCGCGTCGAGCGACGTCCGCCGGCCGAGCTGGGCGCGCTGTTGTCCTGTTTGCCAGTCTGCGCCTGAAGCTGAAGGCCTGAACGAAAAAGCCCGCCAATAGGCGGGCCTTTTCACAGGGGCATCCGTCAGTCGTCGTGATGCTTGTGTTTGTGCTTGTAGTGGCCTTTGCCCTTGTGATGGCTCTTGCTACCACTGTGGTGATCATCGTCGTTATCGTCGGCCAGGTGGTTGCCCAGTGCGCCGCCGGCTGCACCACCCAGGCCCGCGCCGATGGCGCCGCCGGTGGAACCGCCGACCTTGTTGCCGATGACCGAGCCGCCGGCTGCGCCCAGGCCGCCACCGATGGCCGCCTCGGTCTTGTTGCCGTTCTTCGCGCCCATCGCGCCGCCAGCCGCACCGCCTACGCCAGCACCGATGGCCGCACCGGTGGAGCCGCCCAGGGCGCCGCCGACCACGTTGCCGAGGGCGCCACCGATGCCGCCGCCAATGGCAGTCTTGGTGTCATCGGCCACGGCGTGGCTGGCCAGCAGGGCCAGTGCCAGAACAGAAAGAGTCTTACGCATGTTGCGAACCTGAAAGTAGGAATTATCGGGAGAATTGTCCCGCACACAAAACAGCCGGGCAATCAGGCCCGGCTGTCAGTCGTCGTTTCCGTGGACTGATCGCGGTTAGAGGGACCGCGGATCAATCCCAGTCGCGACGGTGGTGCTTGTGCTTGTACCAGCCACGGTGGCGACCGTTGTCGTGCCAGCGGCGATCATAGTGGCGATGGTCGTCGTAACGGGCACGACGGTAGCCGTGACGGTAATCGTCATCATCGTCGTCGCGGTTGTTGTCGGCGTAATGGTTGCCCAGTGCGCCGCCGGCACCGCCACCCAGGGCCGCGCCGATCAGGCCGCCGGTGGTACCACCCATCTTGTTGCCGATCACCTGGCCGCCGGCTGCGCCCAGGCCGCCGCCGATGGCGGCTTCTGTCTTGTTGCCGTGGCGGGCACCGACCGCGCCACCGGCCGCACCGCCCAGACCACTACCAATGGCGGCGCCGGTGCTGCCACCGACCGACTGGCCGATGACCGAACCCAATACCCCGCCCAGGGCGCCACCGACGCCGGCACGGGTGTCGCCGTCCGCGTAGGCGGTGCCACCGACCAGCGCGAGAGACAACAGGAGCATCGAGGAGTACTTCATAGAGAGGATCTCTCTGTGGGGATGTTGGAAGCGATCCTCGGGTCGTGCGAAGGCTCTGACAAGGGGGTTCCGACGAGTAACACGACTTTCATCAAATATTGCAAGTATTTGATTTATGGTCAGAACTTTTTCGATTTCGGGCGGTCTGAGTGTTATTCCAGGGTTCCATTTGTGAGGTGTTTTTCTCACAAATTGCCATTGAAATGATGGCTTTTCACGGGAATTGGCCTGGTCCTTCCGAGTTTACCTTTCATCCCTTTCTGATGTGACGCAAATCCAGCGGATTTTTCGCAGGGTGGTCTTTTGCTGCACGCACGAAATCCCCTGTAAGAGCGGGCGTTTCGAGACGTAGGAGAGCGGCGCCCTGATGAGGGCGCCGTGAGGAAGGTGCCGTCAAACGATCCGCAGACTCGCCCGCGCCTTCTCGAATCGGATGGCGACAAACTTCGAGGTTGGTGTGTGGCTGCCCACACCGTGGCTGTCCAGCGGCACCAGCGGGTTGGTTTCCGGGTAGTAGGCGGCGGCCTGGCCGGCGGGGATGTCGTAGGCCAGCAGGGTGAAACCGCTGACGCGGCGATCCACGCCGTCGGACCAGAGCGACACCATGTCTACCTTCTCGCCGGGCTCGAAGCCCAGGCGGCGGATGTCGGCCTCATTGGCGAACACTACCTCGCGATGACCGCGCACGCCGCGGTAGCGGTCGTCCAGGCCATAGATGGTGGTGTTGTACTGGTCGTGGGAACGCAGCGTCTGCAGGATCAGGTGCGGCTCCTGGCCGGTCTCGCGGATCTTCGCGTGGACCAGGTCCGCCGGCAGCGGATGGTGGTGGAAGTTGGCCTTGCCGCTGGCGGTGTTCCAGCGCCGCGAACCGGCCGAGTTGCCCAGGTGGAAGCCGCCGGGATTGGCCACGCGGCGATTGAAGTCGCTGAAGCCGGGAATGGTGTCGGCGATCAGGTCGCGGATGCGGTCGTAGTTGGCGATCATCGCGTCCCAGTCCACCGGGTGGTTGCCCAGGGTGGCCTTGGCGATGCCGGCGATGATGGCGGGCTCGGAACGCATCTGCTTCGACGACGGCTCCAGCTGGCCAAAGGACGCGTGGATCATGCTGAAGGAATCTTCCACGGTCACCGCCTGCGGGCCATCGGCCTGACGGTCGATATCGGTGCGGCCCAGGCAAGGCAGGATCAGCGCGTCGCCGCCCACGGTGAGGTGGCTGCGGTTGAGCTTGGTGCTGATCTGCACGGTCAGCGCGCAGCTCTGCAGGGCACTGTGGGTGCGCGGGCTGTCCGGGGTCGCCTGGGCGAAGTTGCCGCCCAGGCCGATGAACACCTTCGACTGTCCATCGAGCATGGCGTTGATCGCCTCGACGGTGTTGTGACCGTTCTCGCGCGGCACTTTGAACTGGAAGCGGCGCTCGATGGCGTCGAGCAACGCGGCCGGCGGGCGGTCGTTGATGCCCATGGTGCGGTCGCCCTGCACGTTGCTGTGGCCGCGCACCGGGCACAGGCCGGCGCCGGGGTGGCCGACGTTGCCGCGCAGCAGTTGCAGGCTGACCAGTTCCTGGATGGTCGGCACCGAGTGGTGGTGCTGGGTGATGCCCATGGCCCAGCAGACGATCACGCGCTCGGCGCAGCGGTACATGATCGCGGCCTGCTCGATCTCCTCGAGGCTCAGGCCCGACTGCTGGACGATGTGGTCCCAGCTGGTGTCGTCCACGGCGGCGAGGTAGGCGTCGACGCCCTGGGTGTGGTCGGCGATGAATTCATGGTCGAACACCGCCGGCTCGCCCTTGGCCTGGGCTTCGCGTTCCCATTGCAGGAGGAACTTGGCCATGCCGCGAACGGCGGCCATGTCGCCGCCCAGGGCGGGGCGGAAGAACGCGGTGTTCAGCGGCTCGGAGCCGTTGGTGAGCATTTCCAGCGCGTGCTGCGGGTGCTGGAAGCGCTCCAGGCCGCGCTCCTTCAGCGGGTTGAAGGCGACCACCTGGGCCCCGCGTTTTACCGCCTCGCGCAGCGGTTCGAGCATGCGCGGGTGGTTGGTGCCGGGGTTCTGGCCGAAGACGAAGATCGCGTCGGCATGCTCGAAGTCGTCGAAGGTCACGCTGCCCTTGCCGACACCGACGCTCTGGCCCAGGGCGACGCCGCTGGCCTCATGGCACATGTTCGAGCAGTCGGGAAAGTTGTTGGTGCCGAAAGCGCGGACGAACAGCTGATAAAGGTACGCGGCCTCGTTGCTCGCCCGGCCAGAGGTGTAGAACTCGGCCTGGTCAGGGCTTTCCAGGGCATTCAGGTGCTGGGCGATCAGGGCGAAGGCATCGTCCCATGCGATCGGCTGGTAGCGGTCGGTGGCCGGGTCGTAGCGCATCGGGTCGGTCAGGCGGCCCTGGTACTCGAGCCAGTAGTCGCTCTGCTCGCGCAGCGAGCTGACGCTGTGGCGGGCGAAGAAGGCCGGGTCGACGCGGCGCTTGGTGGCTTCCCAGTTCACCGCCTTGGCGCCGTTCTCGCAGAATTTCACCCGGCCGTCTTCCGGCGAGTCGCCCCAGGCGCAACCGGGGCAGTCGAAGCCGCCGTTCTGGTTGGTCTTGAGCAGCGCACGCAGGTTCTTGAACGGCTGCTTGCTGTCCAGCCAGAAGCGCGTGACGCTGATGAGCGCACCCCAGCCGGCGGCTGCGCCCTTGTAAGGTTGGTAGCGGGGATTCTCTTGCTGCAGGCTCATGGGGTCTCTTTGTCTTCGAAAGCGGGCGATCAGGCGGCTGGCGGAGCCGGGCTGTAGATGCGTGGCGCGCTGCGGTGCGGCAGGTGGATCAGGTTCAGGTTGTGCTCGCGGGCCCACTGCACGGTGAGTGCGGTCGGCGCGGAGAGGCTGACCAGGGTCGACAGCCCGCCCCGCACGGCCTTGTGGATAAGTTCCAGGCTGCAGCGGCTGGTGACCACGGCGAAACCGCCGGCCAGGTCCAGGCGCTGGCGCTTGAGCGCGCCGATCAGCTTGTCGAGGGCGTTGTGGCGGCCGATGTCCTCGCGGCACAGGCGAATCTCGCCGGCGGCATCGACGAACAGCGCGGCGTGCAGGGCGCCGCTGCGGCGGCCGATCTCCTGCACGGCGTTGACCCGTTCACGCAGGTGTTCGAAGTGCGCGGCGGGCGGCAGCGGCGCCGACGGTAACACCGGCAGGCCGGGCAGTGCCTGGTCCAGCGCCTCGACGCCGCACAGGCCGCAGCCGGTATTGCCGGCCAGTTGCCGGCGCTGGTCCTTAAGGGCCCAGAAGGCGCGATTGCTGACTTGCAGCTCGGCTGCGATGGCGTCGCCGTGGGGCGTCAGGCGCACGTCATAGATGTCGTCGATGGAGTCGATGAGGCCGGCGCCGAGGCTGAAACCGTAGGCGAAGTCTTCCAGGTCGTTCGGCGAGACCATCATGACCGCCTGGCTGAGCCCGTTGTAGGCAATCGCCAGGGCGATTTCCCCAGCCAGCACGGCGCGACCGGTGTCGCCCTCCGGGGTGAGTTCGGCAAAGCTGTAGCCGTCGGCAGGCACGACGGCATCCCGGACCGCGGCGCTGGCCGGGCGGGTGATCAGGCAAGGCATGGGCTGAGCCCTGTGGTTCTAGTAATGCGACCAGCCTATGCCTATGCCGGGGCAGCGTCTAATGGCTGCTGTCGATGTTGTGATAGATGGCGTTTATCGGTCGCTTTCGGAGCCGCCCAGCAGAGCCGCGGCTTCGCGGAAGCAGGCTTCGGCCAGTGCCGAGCGCGGCTCGCTGCGGCGCAGGATCAGGCCCAGCGGCGACAGCGTGCGCGCGTCCTCTATCGGGGTGAGGACGAAGTGTTCGCCCTGGGTATCCAACCCGCTGCCCAACGGCATGATCGCGCAACACAGCCCGCGCTCCACGGCCTGCACCAGCTGGTGCACGGCGTCGGTCTCCAGGCGTGCCTGGGGGGTCAGGCCGCGGCTGCGGAAGCCGTGGTCAATGGACTGGCGGAAGTGCATGCCGGCCGAAAGCAGGCCCAGGGGCAGCTCCGCCAGGGCATCCCAGCTCAGGGTCGGGCTGTCGATCTGGAAGTGCCGGCGGTCGTGCAGCAGGCCCATGCGCGTGGCGGCCAGTTCGAGGCTTTCGAAGTGCTCGCGGTCGAGGCGGTCCAGGTACGACAGACCGAGGTCCAGCTGGTTGCGGCCGAGGCCTTCGAGGATGTTCTCCGAGCTCAGGGCGAACAGCTGGAAGCGCAGTTCCGGGTGGCGCTGGGCGAACAGCTCAATCAGCCGCATGGGGTCGAACCCCGCCAGTGGCACCAGGCCCAGGCGCAGGGTGCCGACTAGTTGGCCCCGACACGCGGCCGCTTCGGCGTAGAGCCCGTCGTGGGCCGCGAGCAGGCTGCGGGCCCAGGCCAGCACACGCTCACCGGCTTCGGTGAAACCCTCGAAGCGCTGCCCACGGCGCACCAGTTCCAGGCCCAGTTCTTCCTCCAGGCTGCGCACGCGCATGGACAGGGTCGGCTGGGTGACATGGCAGCGCGCTGCCGCCTGGCCGAAGTGTCGCGTCTCGTCCAGGGCGCAGAGGAATTTCAGCTGCTTGATGTCCATCGGCGGAAAGGCTCCGGGGCGTTCTGTCGGGTCGGGGAAGGATTAGGACTTTTCCGTCAGGCGCTGCGGAAGTCGCCGTCTAGACTCCAGGGGCGCGCGGTCTGCCCAATGCCGGCCGCCTGTCACTGTAACCGTAGGGAGGTTGGAAATGGGCATTTTTGCGTTCGTGAAGGAAGCCGGCGAGAAGCTGTGGGAAAGCATTGTGGGCCAGGAGGCGCAGGCCGCCGAATCGCTCAAGGACCACATTGCCAAGGTTGGCCTGGGCAACCCGAATATCCAGGTCAGCGTCGAGGGCGACAAGGTGATTGCCACTGGAGAAGTGGCCAGTCAGGAAGAGAAGGAAAAGATCCTGCTCACCCTGGGCAACGTCGCGGGGGTTTCCGGTGTGGAAGACCACATCACCGTCGCCACCCCGGCGCCGGAAGCGCGCTTCGTCACCGTGAAGAGGGGCGACACCCTGAGCGCCATCGCCAAGGCCGAGTACGGCAACGCCAACGCCTACATGAAGATATTCGAGGCGAACAAGCCGATGCTCAGCCATCCGGACAAGATCTATCCCGGCCAGGTGCTGCGGATTCCGGAGTAAAGCCAGAGAGCCCGGCCCAGCGCCGGGCTCGCTGTTTCTGCAGCCCTCGTTCACAACCCTTCGAGCAGCGCCCGGTAGTCTTCCTGGGCGGCGAACTCCTCGGTGTCCTTCGGTCCCTGGCGGCTGTCCGGCTGGCGCACGGCCAGCAATTGGGCGACGCCAAAGGCCCGCGCCGAGCGCAGGATCGGCAGGCTGTCGTCGATGAACAGGCTGCGCGCCGGATCGAAACCGACGTCCGCCCGCAGCGCCTGCCAGAACTGCTGGTCTTCCTTGGGGAAGCCGTAGTCGTGGGAGCTGATCAGCCGGTCGAACCAGGGCGAGAGTTCCACCCGCTGCAGCTTCAGCGACAGCGAATCACGGTGGGCATTGGTGATCAGCACTGCGCGCTTGCTGTGGCGGCGCAGTTCGGCGAGGAACAGGTCGGCGTCCGGGCGCAGGGCAATGAGATCGGCAACCTCGTGTTTGAGGTCGAGGATCGACAGCTTGAGCTCGCGGCTCCAGAAATCCAGACAGTACCAGTTGAGTTGGCCTGCGTTGTCGCGGAACAGCGGCAGCAGCTCGGCGTCTGCCTCCGCACGGCTGATGCCATGGTGTTCGGCGTAGCGTTGCGGCAGGTGTTCGAGCCAGAAGTGGTTGTCGAAATGCAGATCGAGCAGGGTGCCGTCCATGTCGAGCAGGACGGTGTCGATCTGGTTCCAGGGCAGGCGTGGCATGCTGGGCTTTCGCAAAAGGGTGTCGCAATTGCGCCGCCGGTGGACGGAATCGGCGCGATATCTGACACGGAGAATCGGAAAAGGCGGGTTATCATAGCCGACCCGGCCACCCCCAGGAGTCGCCCCATGCGTCAGAAACCCACGGTCCTCGCCCGAGAGATCGTTGCCAGAAGCCGGCTCTTCGCCGTCGAGGAGCTGCAGCTGCGCTTCTCCAATGGCGTAGAGCGTACCTACGAGCGCCTGGTGGGCAAGGGGCAGGGCTACGGCGCGGTGATGGTGATCGCCATGCTCGATGCCGAACACGCCGTGCTGGTCGAGGAATACTGCGCCGGGGTCGATGAGTACCAGCTGTCGCTGCCCAAGGGCCTGGTGGAGCCGGGCGAGGACATCCTCGACGCCGCCAACCGCGAGCTGAAGGAAGAGGCCGGCTATGGCGCCCGTCAGCTCGAGTACATCACCGAATTGTCGCTGTCGCCTGGCTACATGAGCCAGCGCATCCAGGTGGTGCTCGCCCGCGACCTCTATGAGGAATCGCTGCCCGGCGACGAGCCCGAGCCGATGGGCGTGGACAAGATCAGCCTGCGCGAGCTTTCCAGTCTTGCGCAGAATGCCCAGTTCAGTGAAGGGCGGGCCCTGGCCGCGCTCTACCTGGTACGTGACCTGCTGACCCAACGAGGGGAATTCCAGCCGTGATGAATGCTTTTCTGCCCGCCGTGATCGACCTGGTACACAAGGCGGGTGATGTGATCCTGCCGTTCTGGCAAGGCGACCTGGATATCCAGAGCAAGGCCGACGAGTCGCCGGTGACCGCCGCCGACCTGGCTGCCCACCGCGTACTGGCCGACGGCCTGCGTGCGCTGGCGCCGGATGTGCCGGTGCTGTCCGAGGAAGATTGCAACATCCCCTTCGAGCAGCGCGCCCAGTGGACTCGCTGGTGGCTGGTGGACCCGCTGGACGGTACCAAGGAGTTCATCTCCGGCAGTGACGAGTTCACTGTCAACGTCGCGCTGATCGAGCACGGCCGGGTGGTCTTCGGCGTGGTCGGCATACCGGCCAGCGGCCGCTGCTACTACGGCGGTGCTGGCCTGGGCGCCTGGTGCGAGGACCGCGGCGACGAGCCCGAAGCCATCGAAGTGCGCACCGAGCCGGAGGATGTCTTTACCGTGGTAGCCAGCAAGCGCCACTCCAGCCCGCAGCAGGAAAGCCTGTTGGCCGGCCTGGCGCAGCGCTTCGGCGACCTGAACCTGGCCAGCATCGGCAGCTCGCTGAAGTTCTGCCTGCTCGCCGAAGGCTCGGCGGACTGTTACCCGCGACTGGCACCGACCAGCCAGTGGGACACCGCGGCGGCCCAGGGCGTACTGGAAGGTGCTGGCGGCGAAGTGCTGGACGTGCGCGGCGAGCCCTTCACCTATGAAGCTCGGGAGAGTCTGCTCAACGAGTCCTTCCTGGCGCTGCCCAAGGCGGCACCTTGGCGCGCAGACCTGATCCAGCTGGCTCGCGCGCTGGACTGAGCTGCGTTTCATCCGGTAGGCATACGCCCGGCATTTACTTGCCGGGCAGTTCGCGAGCAAGCTCGCTCCTACGTAAAAGTCCCTCAGATATCGTCATCCATGCCCGAATTACCTGAAGTTGAAACCACCCGCCGGGGTATCGCACCTCACCTCGAAGGCCAGCGCGTCAGCCGCGTTATCGTCCGCGAGCGCCGCTTGCGCTGGCCGATCCCCGAGGACCTGGACGTTCGCCTGTCCGGGCAGCGTATCGTGCAGGTGGAGCGGCGCGCCAAGTACCTGTTGCTCAATGCCGAGGTGGGGACGCTGATCAGCCACCTGGGCATGTCCGGCAGCCTGCGCCTGGTGGAGTGCGGAACACCGGCCGCGCGCCACGAGCATGTGGATATCGAGCTGGAATCGGGCATGGCGCTGCGTTACACCGACCCGCGTCGCTTTGGTGCGCTGCTCTGGAGCCTGACGCCGCTGGAGCACGAACTGCTGCGCCACCTCGGCCCGGAACCGCTGACCGACGCCTTCGAAGGTGAGCGCCTGTTCCAGTTGTCGCGCAACCGCAGCATGGCGGTGAAGCCCTTCATCATGGACAACGCCGTGGTAGTCGGCGTGGGCAACATCTACGCCACCGAGGCGCTGTTCGCCGCCGGCATCGACCCACGCCGCGAGGCCGGGACCCTCTCACGAGCGCGCTACGTGAAGCTCGCCCAGGAGATCAAGCGCATCCTCGCCATTGCCATCGAGCGCGGCGGCACTACGCTGCGCGACTTCGTCGGCGGCGATGGCCAGCCCGGCTATTTCCAGCAGGAACTCTTCGTCTACGGGCGCGGCGGCGAGCCGTGCAAAGTCTGCGGTTCGACCCTGCGCGAAGTGCGTCTCGGCCAGCGCGCCAGCGTCTACTGTTCGCGCTGCCAACGCTGAGGCGCTGGGGCGTCCGTTAAGCTGCCGCCCCGATCTGCCCGATCCTCCCTCGCCATAACAACAAGGGCCCCCGACGAGGGGCCTGCAGGTGATTCATGTCTGGCAACTATCTGCCCCGCAACCCGTTCGCCGAGGCGCTCGGCCATAGCATGCTGCGCGTGGCCGGCTGGCGCATCGAAGGTGCGCTGCCCCAACTCGACAAGTTCGTGGTGATCGGCGCACACCACACGTCCAACTGGGACTTCATCCTGTTCCTGGCGGTCAAGTTCGTCCTGCGCCTGAACGCCCGCTGGTTCGGCAAGCACACCCTCTTCCGCGGGCCCCTTGGCGGTCTGATGCGCCGCTGGGGCGGCATCCCGATCCAGCGCCACCTCAAGCTGAACACCGTGGACCAGGCGATCCAGGCCTTCGCAGACAACCGCGAAATGATGCTGATCCTCTCCCCGGAGGGCACGCGCAAGAAGGTCGAGCGCTGGAAAATGGGCTTCTACCATATCGCCCGTGGCGCGGGCGTACCCATCGTGCTGGCGGCGCTGGATTATCCCGGTCGGCGCATCGTTATCGGCGAGCCATTCCGGCCCACCGGCGACGAGTCCGCTGACCTGCGCCGCATGCTGGCCTTCTACCGGCCTTTCGTGCCGAAAAAGCCTGAATACGCATTCTTCGGCGATTGAAGGCTGTCACGCGACAAGTCACGGAGCGCTGTTATAGTTATGGCAGTCTGCCTGCCCAACTACACAAAAAAGGACTTCCCTCCATGAACGTGTTCCGCACCGCCGCCACTGCAATGGCCCTGGTCTGTGCATTCTCGGTGTTGCCGGCCGTTGCTCAGGAAGAAGTGAGCAACGTCAGCGGTGACCCGACCTATGTCGTCTCGGCCCCGCCGTTCTACTCCATGATTGGCGACCTGCTGATCGCACGTCCGCTGCTGATCGCCGCCACCGTAGTCGGCACCGCTGCCTTCGTGGTGACCCTGCCGTTCAGCGCAGCCGGCGGCAACATCGGCGAAGCGGGCAAGGCGCTGGTCGTCGATCCGGGCAAGGCCGCCTTCGTGCGCTGCCTGGGCTGTACCACCAGCGGCTACAAGAAGGACTGATCCGTCGTCCTGCTCCGGGGCGGCGTGTCCGCCTCGCCAGCCCGGCTTGCCGGGTAAGTCCCGTAGGTTGCCCATGAAGCTGAGTGGCCTGAAGAAGCACCTGCGTCCGCTGCTTCTGCTGCTGGTCGCTGTCATCCTGGGCTACACCTTCTGGTCCAGTGCCGGTCTGCTGCAGTTGGGGGCGGGCCTGGCGCTGTTCCTGTTCGGCATGCAGTGCCTTGAAGAAGGCCTGCGTGACCTCGCCGGCAGCCAGCTTGAGCGCTGGTTGGAGAAGAGCACCGCGACTCGCGGCAAGAGCCTGCTGTTCGGGCTGTTCGGCACCTTCCTGCTGCAATCCTCCACCCTGGTTTCCCTGCTCACCATCGCCTTCATCAGCACCGGGCTGATCCAGCTGGCCGGTGGCATCGCCATTCTTTTTGGCGCCAACCTCGGCGCCACCAGCGGCATCTGGTTGCTGGCGCTGGCCGGGCAGAACCTCAGCCTGAGTCCCCTGGCGCTGCCGCTGCTGGTATTCGGCGTGCTGATGGGCTTCAACGGCGCCAAGAGCAAGGCCGCCGGGCGCATCCTGCTGGGTATCGCCTTCATCTTCCTGGGCATTGACCAGATCAAGGACGGCTTCGGCAGCTTCGGCGACGCCATGGACATGAGCGATCTGCGCTCGGAGGGCATGCTCGGCGCGCTGCTGTTCGTCACTTTCGGCATCCTCATCACCGTGGTGCTGCAGTCCAGTCACGCGACCCTGATGCTGACGCTTGCCGCCCTCGCCGGAGGCCAGCTGGAGCTGGGCCAGAGCCTGGCGATCGCCATCGGCTCCAACGTTGGCAGCAGCGTCACCACGGCGTTTGTCGGCTCCCTGGGCGGCAACCGCAGCGGGCAGCGATTGGCGCTGGCGCACGTGCTGTTCAACGTGGTGACCGGGGTGTTGGCGTTCCTCCTGCTCGCGCCGCTGACCTGGCTGGTGCACTGGCTGGTGACGCCGGTGGGGCTGGCGGGCAACCCGATGATCCAGCTGGCGCTGTTCCATACCCTGTTCAACGGCATGGGCGTGGTGCTGTTCTGGCCGATCCAGGGCGCACTGGCCAATGCGCTGGTGCGCTGGCTGCCGGAGGTCGAGGAACCGGCAGTGCTGATCACCGACATGGCCCCGGCGCTGCCCACCATCGAACGTACCCATGCGCGCTACCTCAATGAGCGCGCGCTGGATTCCGCTGACGCCGCCGCCAGCGCGGTGCTGCAGGAGCTGCGCCACCTGGGGCGCCTGAGCATCGAGGTGATCTGCCACGCGTTGTACCTGCCGGTGGAGATGCTCAACCAGCCGCGGGTGGACGAAAGCCAGCTGCAGGCTGCGCCGGATCGCCATGCGCTGGCCGCGGAAGTGCTTTACCAGCGCCATATCAAGGGTGTGTACGGCGACCTGCTGAGCTTCATGAGTCGCCTGGAAGTGCCGCTGGACGAGGAGCACCAGCGCTTCTGGCTGTCCTGCCAGGTGGTGGCGCTGCAACTGGTGGACGCGGTGAAGGACGCCAAGCACCTTCAGAAGAACCTTGGCCAGGCACTGCACGGCGAGCCCTCGGCGCTACGGGAAGCCTACGTCGAGCTGCGCCGGCACCTGATCGGCATGCTGCGCGAAGTGCGCGCGCTGGGCTCGCTGCTTGGTGGCGAGCTGCCGGAGGAGGCCTTGCTGGCGCGTCTGCAGTTGCTCGACGAGAGCGCTGCGGAGTTCGACGCGGCGTTCCGCCAGCGTCTGTTCGCGGCGGTACGCCGACAGGAGCTGGACGGCCTGCAGATGAGCTCGCTGATGAACGACCTGGGCTACGTCAGCCGGATCATCCAGAGCCTGCGCAACGTGCTGCAACTGGGCACCGAGCATGGTCTGTTCGATACCCGCGAAGACGACACTCCGGCCCTCATCCTGCCCTGATCAGCGCAGCGGCGCCGCCAGTTCGGTCGCCAGGCCGATGCCGCGCGGGTCGCTGGCGGACTGCACTTCGCCGGACTTCTTGTTCCACAGCAGCACCTGCTGGTTGCCGTAGGCGCGGCCGACATCCTTGAGGGTGTAGCCACGGCGCTGCAGGTCGGCCATTTCAGTGGCCGTGAAGGCGCGCGGTTCATGCTCGATCACGTCGGGCAGGAACTGATGGTGGTAGCGCGGCGTGGATACCCAGCGCTGCACCGGTTTGCCGTCCAGGTAGTCCAGCATCGCCAGCAGCACCATGCTGGGAATCCGGCTGCCGCCCGGCGTGCCGAAGGCGGCCAGTTCGGTGGGGCTTTCGATGAAGCTCGGGCTCATGCTCGACAGCGGGCGCTTGCCGGCGGCCACCGAATTGGCCTGGCTGCCGGCCAACTGGTAGGCGTTGGCGCCGCTGTCGTCGGTGGCGAAGTCGTCCATCTCGTCGTTGAGCAGCACGCCGGTGCCCGGCACGGTGAAGGCCGCGCCGAACGGCAGGTTGACCGACAGGGTGGCGGCCACGGCATTGCCGTCCGCGTCCATCACCACGAAGTGGGTGGTGTGATCGCCTTCGCGCCAGGCAGGTGCCGGCGGCAGAGAGGAACTGGGTGTGGCGCGCTGCGGATCGATACTGGCGGCCAGGCGCTTCAGGTAATCCGGCGCGAGCAGCTGGTTGACCGGGTTGGCGACGCGGTCCGGGTCGCCCAGCAGGCCGCGGTCACGGTAGGCGCGGCGCAGGGCTTCCACCACGTAATGCACGCGCTGCACCGGTTCGGCCTTCTGCCACGGCAATTGCTGCAGCATGCCCAGGCTCTGCGCGAGAGCCACGCCGCCGGCGGAGGGTGGCGGGGCGCTGATCAGTTCGCGGCCGTCGGCCAGCGGGTAGCGCAGTGCCTGGCGTTCGACGGTGCGGTAGCTGGCGAGGTCTTCCAGACTCCACACGCCGCCGGCGGCGCGCACGCCTTCCACCAGTTTCTCGGCGGTTTCGCCTTCGTAGAAACCGATGCGGCCGTAGCGCGCCAGCTTCTCTAGGGTGTTTGCCAGCTGCGGCTGGCGCATCAGGCTGTATTCCTCGGGCAGGTTGCCTTGGTCGAGGAAGATGCGCGCGGTCTCGCGGTCCTTGCGCATCGCGTCGAGGCGCCAGGAGGCGCGGTCGATGTAGACGCGGTCGATGGACACGCCATCGGTGGCCAGGCGGATCGCCGGCACGAGGTTGTTCGCCAGGGTCTTGCGGCCATAGCGGCTGCTGATGTCCGCCAGGGCGGCGGGCAGGCCGGGGATGCCGGCGGCCAGCGGGCCGTTGAGCGACAGCTGCGGGTCGACCTTGCCGTTGCGCTCGTACATCCGCGCGTGGGCGGCCAGCGGGGCGCGTTCGCGGGCATCGATGAAGTGGTAGGTCGGCGGACTCCCGGCCTTGCGCAGCAGGAAGAAACCGCCGCCGCCCAGACCCGAGCCGTAGGGTTCGGCCACCGCCAGCGCGGCGGCGATGGCCACGGCGGCGTCGAAGGCGTTACCGCCGTCGGCGAGGGTCTCCAGGCCGGCCACGGTGGCCGATGGGTGTGCGCTGGCGACGCTGGCCTGGGCGGGATGTTCCGCGGCGTGCAGGGCAAAGCTCAGCAGCAGGAGGCTGCACAAGCCGAGCAGGGAGGCGCGGGAGCGGGAGTTCAACAGGGACATGGCATCTCACGAACCGCCGGCAGGGCCGGCTGGAAAACCAAACGGGGCGAAGGTGGAGGATAGACAATCCACAACGCACCGGGTTTGTGAGAACTCAATGAAAAAGTGTCGAAACGCGCGAAGTCAGGCTTTGCCGGTGAGCTTCTTGTACTTTTCCATCAGCTGATCCTTGCTCTCGACGTTGCTTTCGTCGAGGGGGATGCAGTCCACCGGACAGACCTGTTGGCACTGCGGCTCGTCATAGTGGCCGACGCACTCGGTGCACAGGTTCGGGTCGATGACGTAGATCTCCTCGCCCTGGGAGATCGCGGCGTTGGGGCACTCGGGTTCGCAGACGTCGCAGTTGATGCAATCGTCAGTGATTTTCAGGGACATCGAACAACTCCAACCATGACGGCAGCCATGGCGATCGGTAGCAACAATGGTGAAATTGTGCCGTATCGGCGCGCGTAGTGCACGCAATCAGGGAGTCAGCTGACGGAAACCGCCATCCTTGGCGGTGTGCGGCTCAGCGCTTGAAGCGCTCGGCCAGGGCGCTGGCCACCGCGGGATGCACGAACTTGGTGATGTCGCCGCCCAGTGCCGCGATCTCGCGCACCAGGGTGGAGGAGATGAAGGAGTACTTCTCCGACGGCGTGAGGAACATGCTTTCCAGGTCGGGGGCGAGCTGGCGGTTCATGTTGGCCAGCTGGAACTCGTACTCGAAGTCCGACACTGCGCGCAGGCCGCGCAGCAGGATGTTGGCGTTCTGTTCCTTGGCGAAATGGGCGAGCAGCGTCGAGAAACCGACGACTTCCACGTTGGGCAGGTGCGAGGTGACCTGGCGGGCCAGCTCGACGCGCTGTTCCAGCGGGAACAGGGGATTCTTCTTGGGGCTGGCGGCGACGGCAATGATCACCTGGTCGAACAGTCGCGAGGCGCGTTCGACCAGATCGGCATGGCCTTTGGTGATGGGGTCGAAGGTACCCGGGTACAACACTCGATTCATCGCGGCGTCCTGGTCGGCTCTTGTTGGCAGGCTGGTGCAATAGCGGGCGGATGGTAACGCAGCATGTCCGTGGGGCCAAGCGACCTTGGTAGTGCTTCTGTGAACGGACTACCTGAGATAACCGGCGAGAGACCGATGCGTCACGCGCAGGCCCCGTGCCAGAGCCTGCGCGTGCTGTCTTGCCTGATGCTGCTCTGTTTCGTAGGGCGGATAACCCGGAACGGGTTATCCGCCGGCCAACCTGCGACGGATAACGCTGGCGCGTTATACGCCCTGCGGGATCGCAGGAGTCGGCATGGGCGCTCGGGTGGCGTGTCAGGCCTTGCCCAGACGCTTGGCCAGGGCGTCGGCCAGTTGTGCGGTGAGGCCGTAGACCGAGAGCTGCGGGTTGGCGCCGATGCTGGTGGGGAACAGCGAGCCGTCGTGGATCGACAGGTTCTCCAGCTGATGGTGGCGGCCGAGGCTGTCGCACACTGACTGCTTGGCATCCTCGCCCATGGCGCAGCCGCCCATCACGTGGGCGCTGCCCAGGCGGGTGCGGTACAGCTCCAGGCTCAGGCCGTCGATCAGCGCGTGGGCTTCCTTGGCGCTCTTCACGTAGTCGGCATCGGCATGCAGCGGCAGCACAGCCTTGGCGCCGGCGGCGAACTGGATGTCGGCCATGGTGTGGAAGGCGCGGCGGATGCCGTCCCAGGTGTAGTCGGTCATCTGGTAGTCGAGCACCGGGGTGTCGTCGCCGCGCAAGCTGACCGAGCCGACCGCGCTGTCCGGATGGAAGCCGTCGCGCATCAGCGCCAGGATCACGTTGGTGTGCGGCAGCTGCTCCATGCGCAGCGCGTTGTCCTCGCCGAAGCGGCCGAGCAGGGTGGCGCTGAGCGCCGGCTGCAGCGGCGGAACTTCAAGCTTGTAGGACATGCGCCCGGTGGCGCCGTCGTCCCACTGGAAGTGGTCGGAATAGATCGACTGCGGCGCGCCGTAGAAGGGGTTGATGACCTCGTCGAACAGCGCGGCGCTGAAGTTCACCGTGTGCAGGAAGGTGCGCTGGCCGACGCGGCCGTTCGGGTCCGGCGCCTTGGAGCGCAGGAGGATCGCCGGGGTATTGATGCCGCCGCCGGAGAGCACGTAGTGACGCGCCTTGATGGTGATCTTGCGGCCGGTGGGGGCGACGCAGCGCTCGTCCATGGCCGAGCATTCCAGGCCACTGACCTTGTTGCCGTCGTGCAGCAGGCGGTCGGCGCGGGCGAGGAACAGCAACTCGCCGCCCTTTTCCAGGGTCGCCGGGATAGTGGTTACCAGCATCGACTGCTTGGCGTTGGTCGGGCAGCCCATCCCGCAGTAACCGATGTTCCAGCAGCCACGAACGTTGCGCGGGATGACCTTCCAGTGCAGGCCGAGTTTCTCGCAGCCATTGCGGATCACGTCGTTGTTGGCGTTGGGCGGCATGATCCAGGGCGCGACGCCCAGGCGCTGCTCCATTTTCTCGAACCAGGGCGCCATCTCGGCGACGCTGTGGCCCTTCACACCGTGTTCCTTGGCCCAGTGTTCCAGGGTCGGTTCGGGGGTGCGGAAGCTGGAGGTCCAGTTGACCAGGGTGGTGCCGCCCACGGCGCGGCCCTGCAGGATGGTGATGGCGCCATCCTTGCTCATCCGGCCGATGCCTTCCTGGTAGAGGCTGGGGTAGGCATCGGACTCCTGCATCTTGAAGTCGGTGCTGGTCTTGAGCGGGCCTTCTTCCACCAGCAGTACCTTGTAGCCGGCGGCGCTCAGGGCTTCGGCAGTGGTGCCGCCGCCGGCGCCGCTGCCGACGATGACGACATCGGCTTCCAGGATCAGGTCCTTGTCCAGGCGCGAGCCGTTGTGGACTTTCCAGCCGCGGGCCAGGCCCTCGGCGAACAGATCGGGTACGGGCATCGGAAATCTCTCAGGCAAATTCTTGTTGTTCTGATGACATCAGATCTTCGGCGGTCCGGGATAGCCGCAGTGGCCCCAGGACTCCGTGCGGCCGTACCAGGCCATCATCACCAGTTGCAGCAGCGAGCTGTGGCCCATCTTCAGCAGGGAGATGAAGCTGTTCTGCCAGCGCTGCAGGAAGTTCTTCACGTCGTCCGCGCTGGCGTTGTCCCAGCTGCCCCAGATGCCGGTGAGCGGTCCGCGGGTGACCGGCAGGGCGAGCACGTCGAACAGCTGCACGGTGAGCTTGAGCATCTCCGGGGAGAGGTGGTTGAGGCTGTTGTCGAGGCTTTCGATGGTGCCCTTGACCGCCTCGGCCATGCGCTCGGCGGGCACGGCACCGGCCAGCATCACCGGAATCAGCGCACGCAGGAAGGGCATGTCGGAATCGCGCAGCACGGCGAAACCGTTGGCCGGGGTACTGGCCGAGCAGCCGCTCAGGGTGGCCGTGACGCCCGCCGTGGCGAGGAAGGCCCCGCCCAGCAGGCCGATCTTGAGCACGCCGCGCCGGGAGAGTCCCGGCGCGCTCAGGGAGGTGTCTGTCATTCTTGTTCTGTCACCTGTGTAGAGGGCACCTGTGGTGGATGGCGGCGGTCAGCGGATGAACAGCTTGTAGACCAGCTTCTGCAGCGCCTTGCCGTAGGGCGGATAGATCACCCGCGCGGCGTTGAAGCGCGGCTTGCTGAACACGCCCTTGGCCTTGGAGAAGGTCAGGAAGCCTTCGTGGCCATGGTAGTGGCCCATGCCGGACGGGCCGACGCCGCCGAAGGGCATGTCGTCCTGGGCAACGTGCAGCAGGGTGTCGTTCAGGCACACGCCGCCCGAGTGGGTCTGGGCCAGCACATGGTCCTGCTCGCGCTTGTCGTAGCCGAAGTAGTACAGCGCCAGCGGGCGGTCGCGTTCGTTGATGTAGCTGAGCGCCTGGTCGAGGTTCTGGTAGGGGATCACCGGCAGCAGCGGGCCGAAGATCTCTTCCTGCATGATCTTCATCTCGTCGGTCACGTTCAGCACCAGTGCCTGGGGCAGGCGGCGGCCCTGGGCCTGCGGGAACAGCGGCACGACGGTGGCGCCGCGGGCCTGGGCGTCGGCGAGGTAGCTGTTCAGGCGCGACAGCTGGCGCTCGTTGATGATCGCGGTGTAGTCGGGGTTGTTCTCCAGTTTCGGGAAGAAGCCCTGGACCACCTGGCGGTAGCTCTCGACGAACTCGTCGACGCGGTTCTGCGGCACCAGCACATAGTCCGGCGCCACGCAGGTCTGGCCGGCGTTGAGCGACTTGCCGAAGGCGATGCGCTCGGCGGCGTCCTTCATCGGCACGCTGGTGGAAACGATGGCCGGCGACTTGCCGCCCAGCTCCAGGGTGACCGGGGTGAGGTTCTCGGCGGCGGCGCGCATCACGTGCTTGCCAACGCTGGTGGCGCCGGTGAACAGCAGGTGGTCGAAAGGCAGCTTGGAGAAGGCCACGCCCACATCCACTTCACCTTGCACCACGGCGACCAGGTCTTCGGGGAATACCTTGCCCAGCAGCTCTTTCAGCACGCGGGCAGATTCCGGGGTGGATTCGCTCATCTTGATCATCACCCTGTTGCCGGCGGCGAGCGCCCCGGTCAGCGGGCCGATGGCGAGGAACAGTGGGTAGTTCCACGGCACGATCACGCCGACCACACCCAGCGGCTGGTAGATGACCTTGGCCGAGGCCGGCATGAACTGCATGCCCACGCTGCGGCGCGACGGTTTCATCCACTTCTTCACGCGCTTGGTCGCGTAGTGCACGCCGTGCAGGCTGGGCATCACTTCGGCGAGCAGGGTCTCGTCGGCGGAGCGGTTGCTGAAGTCGCTGCTGATCGCATCGATGATCGCCTTCTGCTCGGTGACCAGCAGGTTGGCGAGGCTCTTCAGCCACTGGATGCGCTGGCCGGCGTCAGGCATCGGGTTGGCGCGGTACGCCTGGCGCTGGCGTTCGAGAAGGGTTTCCAGCTGACTGATCTGCTGCTGGGTCTGCTGCAGGTAGGCGATATCGGCAACCATGACGGGCTCCTGGCGCAAGCGTGGTGGGGAGGCTCTCGGATGATTCGCACAGGAATCCCGGATGCCTCGCGTTTTTATGCTGTCGCTGGTTTTTTAGAGCAATTGCTCTAGAGTGTCAATCAGCATGCCGGTTCCGCGCCGCCGGGCCCAGCCAACGAAAAGTTGGGCGAGCCCGACAGTTGTGTCAGGTGGTAGCAATCGGTGTACCTTTGCGTCCGCGCAATCCGCTTCGACGAGTTTTGGCAATGGCACCACGCATCAACACCCGTGACCGCATCGCCCAGGCCAGCCTTGAGCTGTTCAATGCCCAGGGTGAGCGCAGCGTCACCACCAACCACATCGCCGCGCACCTGGGTATCTCGCCGGGCAACCTGTACTACCACTACCGCAACAAGCAGGTGATCATCGCCCAGCTGTTCGCCGAGTACGAAAGCCACGTCGACCAGTTCCTGCACCTGCCCGAGGGGCGCGCGCTGACGGTGGAGGACAAGACCTTCTACCTGGAAGCGCTGCTCGCCGCGATGTGGCACTACCGCTTCCTGCACCGCGACCTGGAACACCTGCTGGATTCCGACCCGGAACTGGCCGCCGGCTACCGCGCCTTCGCCCGCCGCGCGATGGACAACGCCAAGGGGATCTACCGGGGCTTCGTCGACGCCGGCATCCTGCAGATGGACGAACCCCAGCTCGAGGCCCTGACCCTCAACGCCTGGATCATCCTCACCTCCTGGGTGCGTTACCTGTGCACCACCCGTGAAGTAGCCAATGACCTCAGCGAGGTTCTGATGCGCCGGGGCATCTATCAGGTGCTGGCGCTGGAAAGCGGACACATCGCCCCGGCGTTCCGCGAGGCCGTGGCGGCGGTGTTCGACCGCTTGTACGTGCCGCTGGAAGACTGATCTTCAGACGGCGGATAACCGTGAACGGTTATCCGCCTAACACTCAACCGTTTCGTAGGGCGGATAACGCGCCAGCGTTATCCGCCGACCGCACTGCCCAACACGTTAAGCATCCACCTGGCGCGGCCCCGGCACCCTTGGCCGGCGCAGGGCGATGCCGTGGCGCAGGAAGAACGCCTCCACACCCTCGGTGGCATCGGTGTAGAGCGTGCGGTTGGGGTGATCGGCGAGGAAGCGCGCCATCAGCGCAAGGCCGATCCCGCGTGACTGGAAACCCGGCAGCACGGCGATTTCCGCCAGCCAGGTTGTCTGCGCTGTCTCGCTTTCCGCGCGCAACAGGCCGAGTACCTGCTCACCGTCCACGGCCAGCAGGAAGTAGCTGGAAAACTCGTAGAGATCGCGCAGTTCCGCCGTGGTGCCGGGCGAACCCCAGCCCACCGCGCGGTACAGCGCGGCGATGCCCGCGCACTGGGCATCACTCAGCGGTTCGTTGTGCAGAATCGTCAGCGGCGTGTCGTGCATGGCGGCGCTCCTTTCTGGCGTTTCCTTCCGGGTGCACCTTCAGTCTGCCTCATTCCCGCGTCCAGGGGCTGACCCAGCGCAGTCAGGCTTCCCGCCGTTCGCGCAGCCACTGCGGGATGCGCCGCTCCAGGTAATAGTCCGGGCGCCCGGGCGAGCCGCCGATGAAACCGACATGGCCGCCATGGGGCAGCAACTCCATCTGCGTCGAAGCCGACAGCTCGTCCAGCTGCGGCACGCTGTGGGCGTGGATGAACGGATCGTCGCTGGACTGGATGATCAGCGTCGGCACGCGGATACCGCCCAGGTAATAGCGGCTGGAGGCGCGCCGGTAGTAGTCGTGCACGTCGGCGAAACCGTGCAGGGGCGCAGTCACCCGGTCGTCGAAGTCCCAGAAGGTGCGCATGCCGTCCAGCGGCCCGAGGCGCTCCAGCGCGGCGAGGTTTTCCGCGTGGCCGCCGGCAGCGAAGGCCTGGCGCTTGGTCTGCACATAGGTCACCAGCTCGCGCATGAAGTGCGCCTGGTAGACCCTGGAGAAACCGATGCCGATGCGGTCGGCGCACTGGTCCAGGCGGAAGGGGACCGACACCGCGACCGCGCCTTTCAGCGGGCAGCTGTCCGAGGCTTCGCCCAGGTACTTGAGCAATACGTTGCCGCCCAGCGAATAGCCCACTGCGTAGAGCGGCGCCATCGGCCGCTTGGCGCGGACGTGGGCGACCACCGAGGCGAGGTCTTCGCTGACGCCCGAGTGATAGCCGCGCGGCAGCAGGTTCGACTCGCCCGAGCAGCCGCGCCAGTTCAGCGCGACGCTGGCCCATCCTTGCGCCGCCAGCTGCTGCTGCACGCCGAGGATGTAGTGCGAGGACGACGAGCCAGTCAGCCCGTGCAGCGCCAGCACCAGCGGCGCATCCGCCTCGTGCGGGCCGTGCCAGTCGAGGTCGATGAAGTCGCCATCCTCCAGCCACAGGCGCTCGCGCGTGCGCTCGAGGCTGGGCGCCTTGCGTGCGAGCGAGCCATAGAGGGTTTGCAGGTGCGGGCCGGGTAACCACCAGGCGGGTTTGAACGGGGAGGGTATAGTCATCACGGATCGAATGGGGCCGACGAGTCGTGATAGTAACGCCAACTCGGCCGTGCGATGGAGGCCTCCTGCCTCCGTCGTCAGGAAAACCCACGCAAAGGAGGGGAAGGAATGTGGAAGAAAATCGCGGCGTTGAGCCTGCTGGTGTGGCTGGCCGCGTGCGGCGAGCCGGTGCCGCAGGAGCATCGCTCCTACGTCGGCCTGTGGACCGCGCCGCAGATGAGTCTGCTGGTGACGGCGGATGGTCGCGTCGCCTACAAGCGGGTGGCGGGCAGTACGTCGAGGTCCATCGAGGCGCCCATCAAGAGCTACGAAGCCGACGGCTTCACCGTGGGCTTCGGTCCCTTCGATACGCACTTCAAGGTCTCGAAACCACCCTATCACGACGGTAGCCAATGGAAGATGGTGGTCGACGGCGTGGAGCTGGTGCGCACCAGCACCGTCGATGTCGGCAAGTCGATCTGAGGTCCCCAAACCACCGCCACGAGGTCGCGCCGGGATGGCCGACCGCTTCAACCGACATGAGGATTGTCACGTATGTTCAGCCGTTGGGTGTTCCTGTCCGCTCTCTCATTCGCCTTGCCCGCATTTGCCTGGGCCGAGGACGCCTCATCCGATTTCAGTGAGGCGTCGCCCAGCACCGAGCAGAGTGATCCGCGCGGTGAAGAGCTGTTCGCCGAGTTCACCCGCCTGCAGCAGGCCGCCGCAGCGGGCGAGCCGCAGGCCCTGTTCGATCTCGGCGCCTATTTCTACCACCAGCAGAACTACGCCGGTGCGCGCAAATGGTGGGGCAAGGCTGCCGAGGCCGGCTTGGCCCGTGCGCAGATCCAGCTGGCCATGCTCTATCGCGACGGCGACGGTGGTCCGCAGGACAAGGCCGAAGCGGCGCGCTGGTTCGCCAGAGCGGCCGAGCAGGGCAACGCCGGCGCACAGAACGAGATGGGCGTCCTCTACTGGAGCGGCGAAGGCGTCGACAAGGACCGGGTCAAGGCCGGCACCTGGTTCGAGCGCGCGGCCAAGGCCGGTAGTGAAGACGCGGAGACCAACCTGGGCTGGTTCTACCTGGACGATTCGCAGGGAGTCTATGGCGCCGCCAACGACGAAGAAGCTGCCCTGCTGGACCGCTACGCCGCCAGCCGCGAAAAGGCCTTCCAGTGGTTCTGCAAGGCGGCGACCCGGGGCAGCGCCCGCGCCCAGTTCAAGGTCGGCGAGGCCTATTGGAACGGCGCTGGTTCGGGGATGAACAAGTTGCAGGCGCGGCTCTGGCTGGAAAAGGCCGCACAGCAGCAGGACGCGGAAGCCATCGCCTGGTTGAAGACTGCCGAGGACGCGGCCTGGTACACCCGCCTGGAGAACTGGGGCCACGCCGCGCTGGATGGCGAGCTGTCCGGCACTGCCGATTGCTCCGGCGCGCCGGATCGCCGGCATGCCGGTCGCGGTGTGGACAACGCCTCGCCTGAGCCGGAGGCCGTGGAGGCCAGCGCGGCCGACGCAGCAGAGGCAGTAGACGCGACGGGGCCGGCGAGCCAATAAGGCTCGCTACCAGCCGAACTCGTCGGCCAGGTCCTGCGCGCGGCGGGCGTCGCCGAGCAGCGGCGTCAGCTCGTCGATCAGCCCGCGGCGGTACAGCGGGTTGACGCTGTAATCCTCGGCGTAGATGGCCTCGCCGGCGCCGCGCCACACTCGGGCGAAAGTGGCAAGGCAGGCGGTCATCTGCCAGAGGTCATCGAACATCGGCGCGGGGTCCCAGGGACCTCCGTGCTGGTCGAAGAGGATGCGGCCGGTGGAGCTCTCGAAGATGAAGGGATCGGCGCCCTGGTCCGCCACCACGATCCAGTCCTCGCTCCACCCTGCCAGCCGCTCGCCGGTCAGGCCGTGCCAGCGGTAGCCGGCCTGCTGCTTCCACAGCTTCGCCAGCGAGGGAATGAAGAACGGGTTGCCGGCGGTGTCCAGGGTGCAGTCGCAGGGACCGACTTCACGGTAGAAGCGTTCCAGCTCGGCAGGCAGGGTGATGTCGCCGGCCCAGTCGCTGACGGGCTGCGCGAAGCAGCGTTCGTCCAGCGCCAGCAGCTGTTCGCGAAGGGCATCCGGCATCCGTCAACCTTCCCGCTGCCACAGCGCGTAATGCACCGAGCCAGCCTTCTTCTCCCGGTGCAGCCGCCAGTTGCCCGGCAGGCCGAGGCTGGAGGGCACGGCTTCGCTTTCGGTGTAGACCCACGCGTCATTGGCCAGCCAGCCGCGTTCTTCCAGCAGACGGCAGGCGTTCTGCAGCAGGTCCTGGTGGAAGGGCGGGTCGAGGAAGACCAGGTCGAAAGGCTGCGCGGCCTGGTTGTCCAGGTAGCGCAGGGCGTCGGTCATCACCAACTGGCCGGTGGCGCACTTCAAGGTGTCGAGGGTGCCGCGCAGGGCGGCCACCGCTTCGCCGTTGGTGTCCAGCGCAAGGCCCGCGCTGGCGCCACGGGACAGCGCTTCGAGGAACAGCGCGCCGCTGCCGGCGAAGGGGTCGAGCACGCGGGCGCCGGGGACGTAGGGCGCCAGCCAGTTGAACAGGGTCTCGCGCACGCGGTCGGGCGTCGGGCGCAGGCCCGGGCCGTCGGGGAAGGCGAAGCGCCGGCTGCGCCATTCGCCGCCGATGATGCGCAGCTGGCCCTGGCCGCCGTGGGGCTTCTGTGCGGCGCGCGGGGCGCCGCCGGGTCGTTTGCTCATCAGTGCTCCGGTACGCCGGCAGGTTGCGCGGCGGGTTTGTCGGTGGGCGGCGGCAGCGGCTGCTGCGGCACGGTGGGGCCAGCGGTGACGATCACGAAAGCGTCCGGGTCGAGGTGGCGGCGCATGGCTTGCTTCACCTGTTCCACGCTCAGGCCCTGGACCTGGCTGAGGAAGGTTTCCAGGTAATCCAGCGGCAGGTTGTAGAAGCCGATGGCGCCCAGCTGGCCGACGATGTCGGCGTTGCTCGCGGTGGACAGCGGGAAGCTGCCGGCCAGCTCGCGCTTGGCGTCGTCGAGTTCCTTCTGCGTCGGGCCCTTGTCGAGGTAGTCGCGGACGATGTCCTGGACCAGCTTGAGGGTGCCTTCGCTCATCTCGGCGCGGGTCTGCAGGCCGATGGTGAACGGCCCGCGCGACTGCATGCCGGTGAAGCCGGAGTACACGCCGTAGGTCAGGCCGCGCTTCTCGCGTACCTGGTCCATCAGGCGGGTGCCGAAGCCGCCGCCGCCGAGGATCTGGTTGCCCAGGTAGAGCGCGGCGTAGTCCGGGTCGTTACGGGTGATGCCCAGCTGCGCCAGCATCAGTTGGGTCTGCTTGGACGGGAACTCGATGTGGGTGACGCCGGCCTTGGGCATCTGCGGCTCGCCCGGTGCGGGCAGGGCAGGGCCCTTGGGCAGGGATCTGGAGACGCTGCCGGCGATGGCTTCGGCTTGCTCGCGGGTCAGGTCACCGACCAGTGCGATGACCACGTTGCCGGCGGCGTAGGCCTTCTGGTGGAAGGCGCGCAGCTGGGCAACGCTGATCTTCGGCACCGACTGTTCGTTGCCGTCGCTGGAGTGGGCGTAGGGGTGGTCGCCGTTGAGCCGCTTGAACAGCTCCAGGCCCGCCAGCTTGCCGGGGTTCTGCTTCTGGTACTCGAAGCCGGCCATGACCTGGTTCTTGATGCGTGCCAGGGCGTCCTCGGGGAAGGTCGGCTGGCCGATCACCTGGTCGAACAGCGCCAGCGCGGCGTCGCGCTTGGTTGGCTCGCTGAGGCTGCGCAGGCTGGCCACCGCCATGTCGCGGTAGGAACCGTTGCCGAAGTTGGCGCCGAGGTCGTCGAAGCCGGCAGCGATGGCGCTGGTGTCCTTGCCGGGCACGCCTTCGTTGAGCATGGCGTTGGTCAGCATGGCCAGGCCGTAGCTGTCGCCGTCCTGGCTGCTGCCGGCGGCGAAGGTCAGGCGCAGGTCGAACATCGGCAGCTCATGGGCCTCGACGAACAGCACGCGGGCGCCTTCGACGGTCTGCCATTGCTGGATGTTCAGCTTGCGGTGGCTGGGCGCCCTGCCGGCAGCCTCGGCGAGGGATTGCAGGCCGGTGGGCGCGGCGGCTTCGGCGGCAGCCGGCTTTGCAGGTGCTGGCGTGGGGGCGGGCGCGGCAGCCGCCGTCTCGGCGGCGGGGCGGGAAACGAACAGCACCAGTCCGGCGATCAGCGCGATGACGATCAGCCCGACCAGGCCGTAGCGCAGGCCATTGCGTTCACTCATGGCTCGGCTCCTTGTCGGTGGCGACTTCCGGCAGGACCTGGGCGAGGGTCAGGCGGGAGCGGGTGAAGTAGGTGCGGGCGGCTTGCTGGATGTCTTCGGCGGTGACGGCCTGGATGGCTTCCAGGTCCTTGTCCGCCAGACGCCAGCCGAGGCCGACGCTTTCCAGCTCGCCAATGGTGCTGGCCTGTCCGGCGATGGAATCGCGCTCGTAGACCAGCCCGGCGATGACCTGGGCGCGCACGCGCTCCAGTTCTTCCTTGCTCGGCGGGTTCTGCTTGAGGTCTTCCAGCTGCTTCCACAGCGCGGCCTCGACCTGGTCGAGGGTCTTGCCGGTCTGCACGTTGGGGGTGGCCGAGAGGAAGAACAGGCCATCGCCACGGGAGAAGGCGTCGTAGGAGGCCGAGGCGCCGGCGACGATTTCCTCGCCGCGCTCAAGGCGCGCGGACAGGCGCGCGCTGTAGCCGCCGTCGAGGATCGCCGAGATCAGGCGCAGGGCGTTGATCTGTTTCGAGTCATCGCTGCTGCCCAGGGTCGGCACGTTGAAGCCCATGATCAGGCTGGGCAACTGGGTGCGCACGTGCAGCTTCAGGCGGCGCTCGCCCGGCTCGGCCAGTTCCAGCGGCTTGCGCGCGGCGGGCAGGTCGCGCTTGGGGATCTCGCCGAAATACTTCTCGGCCAGGGCCTTCACCTCATCGCCGCTGACGTCGCCGACCACCACCAGCGTGGCGTTGTTCGGCGCGTACCAGGCCTCGTACCAGTGGCGCAGGTCGTCGATGGTCATGCGCTGCAGGTCGGCCATCCAGCCGATGGTCGGCGTGCGGTAGCCGCTGGCGGGGTAGGCGGCGGCCTTGAAGCGCTCGAAGGCCAGCGCGCTGGGCTTGTCCTCGGTGCGCAGGCGGCGCTCTTCCTTGATCACCTCGATCTCGCTCTTGAACTGGTCGGCCGGCAGGGCGAGGTGCGCCATGCGGTCGGCTTCCAGCTCCAGCGCCACCGGCAGGCGGTCGCGGGCCAGCACCTGGTAATAGGCGGTGTAGTCGTCGGTGGTGAAGGCGTTCTCTTCCGCGCCGAGGTCGCGCAGCACCAGCGAAGCCTGGCCGGGGCCGAGCTTGCGGCTGCCCTTGAACATCATGTGCTCCAAGGCGTGGGAGAGTCCGGTGAGGCCGGGCGTCTCGTAGCTGGAGCCGACCTTGTACCAGAGCTGGGAAACCACCACGGGGGCGCGGTGGTCCTCGCGGACAACGACCTTCAGGCCGTTGTCCAGGGTGTATTCGTGGGTGGGCTGTGGTTCCGCGGCGCTCGCCATCAGCGGCAGCAACAGGGAGCCGAGCAGCAGGCCGGCGTGGCGGCGTGCAAGGGTTTTCATCGTGGACTGAACCTTTCGGGCTGTCCGCGGGGTCTATGCAGGCTGGCGGCCAGCCTCTTAACCCCGGCGGGCGAGGAGATGCTAGGATACCCATCCGTTTTCCGGGCGGCCACGTTCAGGGCTTCTCAAAGCTGTTTCGAGGCTTTTTTTCTGCCTGTTTCCGTGGCGTCCCCTAGAGATTCGATCCCTACATGTTTGGTTCCAACGACGACAAGAAGGCCCCGCCAGCCGGGGAGAAGAAGGGTCTGTTCGGCTGGTGGCGCAAGAAGCCCCAGGCCGAGGAACAACCCGCCGCGCAAGCCGAGCCACAGGCTGAACAGCCTGTTGCCGCCGAACCGGCCCCCGCCTCCGAGCAGGCTCCCGCCGTCCAGGCCGAGCCGGTTGCCCCGCGCGCCGAGCTGACTCCGGAACCGACGCCCGAGCCGACGCCCGAACCGATAGTCGACATGGTACCGGCCAGCGTGCCGGTCGAGCCGCTGGCGCAGCCCGCTCTGCAACCTGAAGCTCAGCCCGCGCCGCAGCCTGAGCCGCAACCCGTTGCGCCGCCAGTGGTTGCCGAGGCGCCGCAGCCGGCTGTCCAGCCGGTCGCCGCGGTCGAACCGGCACCTGTCGCCGCGCCGGTTCAGCCCGAACCCGTTGCCGAAGCCCCCGTTGTGGTCGTCCAGCCGGAGCCGGAGCCGGAGCCCGCTCCGCAGCCCGAGCCCGAGCCGCAGGCCAAGCCTGCTGCCAGCGAGCCGGCCAGGATTGGCTTCTTCGCCCGCCTCAAGCAGGGCCTGTCGAAGACCAGCGCCAGCCTCGGCGAAGGCATGGCCAGCCTGTTCCTGGGCAAGAAGGCCATCGACGACGACCTGCTCGACGAGATCGAGACCCGCCTGCTGACCGCCGACGTCGGCGTCGAGGCCACCACCACCATCGTGCAGAACCTGACCAAGCGCGTGGCGCGCAAGGAACTGGCCGACAGCGAAGCGCTGTACAAGGCCCTGCAGGAAGAGCTGGCCGGCCTGCTGCGCCCCGTCGAGCAGCCGCTGACCATCACTCGCGACAAGCAGCCCTACGTGATCCTCGTGGTCGGTGTGAACGGTGTCGGCAAGACCACCACCATCGGCAAGCTGGCGAAGAAGCTGCAGCTCGATGGCAAGAAAGTCATGCTGGCCGCCGGTGACACCTTCCGTGCCGCCGCCGTCGAGCAGCTGCAGGTCTGGGGCGAGCGCAACAACATCGCCGTGATCGCCCAGCACACCGGCGCGGACTCCGCCTCGGTGATCTTCGATGCCGTGCAGGCCGCCAAGGCCCGTGGCGTGGACGTGCTGATCGCCGATACCGCCGGTCGCCTGCACACCAAGGACAACCTGATGGAAGAGCTGAAGAAGGTGCGCCGCGTGATCGGCAAGCTGGACGAGACGGCTCCCCACGAAGTCCTGCTGGTGCTCGACGCCGGTACCGGGCAGAACGCCATCAACCAGGCCAAGCAGTTCAACAATGCCGTGGAACTCACCGGCCTGGCCCTGACCAAACTGGACGGCACCGCCAAGGGTGGGGTGATCTTCGCCCTGGCCAAGCAGTTCGGCCTGCCGATCCGCTACATCGGTGTCGGCGAAGGGATCGACGATCTGCGAACCTTCGAAGCCGATGCTTTCGTCCGTGCACTCTTCGAGACCCGGGAAATCGCATGATCCGTTTCGAGCAGGTTGGCAAACGCTATCCCAACGGCCACGTCGGCCTGCACGAGATTTCGTTCCGCGTGCCGCGCGGCGAGATCATGTTCGTCACCGGACACTCCGGTGCGGGCAAGAGCACCCTGCTGCGCCTGATCCTGGCGATGGAGCGACCCACCTCCGGCAAGCTGCTGCTCGGCGGGCAGGACGTCTCGCGCATCTCCACCGCGCAGATTCCCTTCCTGCGCCGGCAGATCGGCGTGGTGTTCCAGAACCACCAGTTGCTCGATGACCGCAGCGTGTTCGAGAACGTCGCCCTGCCGATGCAGATCCTCGGCCTGCCCAAGGCGGACATCGCCTACCGCGTCGAAGCGGCGCTGGACCGGGTGAACCTCAAGGAGAAGGCCGAGGACCGTCCGTCCGATCTCTCCACCGGCCAGCAGCAGCGCGTCGGCATCGCCCGCGCGGTGGTGCACCGTCCGGCCCTGCTGCTCGCCGACGAACCCACCGGCAACCTCGATCCGCGCCTGGCCTCGGAAATCATGTCCGTGTTCGAAGACATCAATCGCCTGGGCACCACCGTGCTGATCGCCAGCCACGACCTGGCACTGATCGCGCGCATGCGCCACCGGATGATCACCCTGCAGCGCGGCCGGATCATCGCCGACCGTGAGGAGAACGCCTGATGAGCGCCAATGACCTGCCCCGCGGCGACGAAGAAGGCACCCCGACGCGCAACACCCGCGAGCGCCCGGAGGACAACGAACACCAGGACCACAGCGCGTCCCTTTCGGCCTACGCGGAAAACCACCGCGCCAGCCTGATGGACAGCCTGCACCGCCTGGTCAGCCACCCCTTTGGCAGCTTCTTCACCTGCCTGGTGATGGGCATCACCCTGAGCCTGCCCATGGGCCTGTCGCTGCTGCTGAACAACGTCGAGCGCCTTGGCGGCTCCTGGCAGCGCGCCGCACAGATTTCCCTGTTCCTCGACCTGAAGGCCAGCGAGGCCCAGGGCCAGGACCTGCGCGAACAGATCGAGAAGATGCCCGACGTGATCGAAGCGCAGCTGATCAGCCGCGACGATGCGCTGAAAGAGCTGCAGGAGCAGTCCGGTCTCGGCGAGGCGCTGAAGGAATTGCCTGACAACCCGCTGCCGGCGGTCATCTCGGTGACGCCCAAGCAGATCGACAAGGCCCAGCTGGATGCCTTGCGTCAAAGGTTGTCGGAGCTGCCGGGTGTACAACAGGCGCAGCTGGACCTGGTCTGGGTCGAGCGGCTGTCGGCGATCCTCAAGCTGGGCGACCGCTTCGTCTTCGGCCTGACCCTCCTGCTGGTGCTGACCCTGTTGCTGGTGATCGGCAACACCATCCGCCTGCACATCGAAAACCGCCGTAACGAAATCGAAGTCATCAAGCTGGTCGGCGGGACGGACGGCTACGTGCGTCGCCCCTTCCTCTATATGGGGGCGTTGTACGGCCTGGGCGCGGGCATCCTGTCCTGGGCCCTGCTGGCCTTCGGCCTGGACTGGCTGAACAGCTCCGTGGTCAACCTGGCCGGGCTGTACGGCAGTGATTTCGGCCTGGCGGGCGTACCGGTCGACGACGGCCTGTCGCTCACCATCGGCGCTGTGCTGCTGGGCTGGATCGGCGCCTGGCTGGCCGTGGCGCGCCACCTGCGCGAGCTGGCGCCGCGCTGAAACCCCCTGATTTTGCAGGGGTTAAGTGGGTGTAAAGGAACTTTTACACCCGCTTGCAGTCAGATTTCGCAGTGCTACACTGCGCGAGTTTCGTGAATCGGAGGATTCGCATGACCACTTCTCTGCAACCTGTCTATGCCCTGGCTCCTGGTGCGAACCTGGAAGCCTATGTGCACTCGGTGAACAGCATTCCGCTGCTGACGCCGGAGCAGGAGCGCGAACTGGCCGAACGCCTCTTCTACCAGCAAGATCTGGAAGCGGCACGGCAAATGGTTCTGGCGCACCTGCGCTTCGTCGTGCATATCGCCCGGAGTTATTCCGGGTACGGCCTGGCCCAGGCCGATCTGATCCAGGAAGGCAACGTCGGCCTGATGAAGGCCGTGAAGCGCTTCAACCCGGAAATGGGTGTGCGCCTGGTGTCGTTCGCCGTTCACTGGATCAAGGCGGAAATCCATGAGTTCATCCTGCGCAACTGGCGGATCGTGAAAGTCGCGACCACCAAGGCGCAGCGCAAGCTGTTCTTCAACCTGCGCAGCCAGAAGAAGAAGCTGGCCTGGCTGAGCAATGACGAAGTGCACCGCGTCGCGGAAACCCTCGGTGTCGAGGCCCGCGAAGTCCGCGAGATGGAAAGCCGTCTCACCGGGCAGGACATGGCCTTCGACCCGGCGGCGGATGCCGACGACGAGAGCGCCTACCAGTCCCCGGCGCATTATCTGGAAGATCATCGCTACGACCCGGCGCGCCAGCTGGAGGAAGCGGACTGGAGCGACAGCTCCACCGCCAGCCTGCACGAGGCGCTGGAAGGCCTGGACGACCGCAGCCGCGACATCCTCTACCAGCGTTGGCTGGCCGAGGAGAAGGCGACCCTGCACGATCTCGCGGCCAAGTACAACGTGTCCGCCGAGCGGATCCGTCAGCTGGAAAAGAACGCAATGAACAAACTCAAGGGTCGCATCGAAGCCTGACCGGCTTCGACGCGCCCTGCGAGTCGCGAACCGCACCCTGGTGCGGTTTTTTTCTGCCCGCAATCAGCGTCTGGAGAGTCCCATGCCGCGCCTGCGTCCCGTCCACGGGATGTTCTTCCTGGTCATCGCCCTGCTGGCCTTCGGCCTCGGTTCCTGGGTCGCCCGCACCTCGGTGCCGCCCAAGCCGCCGCAGTGGTTCAACGACTGGAAGGAAAAGGTCTTCGAGCCGCTGGCCGATGACAAACTGACCCTGAACGAGCTGCAGGATCAGGAGCCGGGCGAGCTGTGGCTGACCGCCAGCCAGGACGGCCCGCAACTGCATTACCGCGGCCGGCTGGTGACGGAAGAGGGCCCTTGGCACGTCGAGGCGGAGCTGGCGCTTAGCGCCGCCGAGCACGCCAGCCTGGCCAAGGCCACCGGCATGCAGCCGAACAGCAAGGACCAGCCGCTGAGCGCGGAGCTGATGGGCCAGTTAGGCAACAAGCCGGTCTCCGAGCTGGCGCTGGCGCCGCAGGAAGACCTCGCGGTGGGTCGCCTGGCGGTGAGCCTGGGCGATCCGCGCCTGCGCCTGCAGGTGGATGGCGGTGAGGCCTGGGTCTATCCGGAGAAGGGCATGACCCTGCTGCATCGCGACGGCACCCTGCAGTGGGTGCGAGTGGTGCCGCGCGATACCCTCAAGACCCGCGAGGCGCCTTAAAGGCGTTCGAGGTAGTCACTGCCGCCCAGCTGCCACATCTGCTGGCGGATCCATGAGGCGCGCTGGCGCACGTAGGGGCCGGGCTTGCCGGCGCTCCACTTGCGTGGGTTGGGCAGCACGGCCGCCAGCAGGCTGGCCTGCTGTTGCGAAAGGCGCTTGGCGTCGACGCCAAAGTGGTGCTGGGCAGCGGCCTGGGCGCCGAAGACGCCGGCATCCCATTCCACGCTGTTGAGGTAGACCTCGAGAATCCGCTGCTTGGACCAGAAGGTCTCGATCAGCAGGGTGAACCAGGCCTCGAAGCCCTTGCGTACCCAGCTGCGGCCGGTCCAGAGGAAGACGTTCTTCGCCACCTGCTGGCTGATGGTGCTGCCGCCGCGGACCCTGCCGCCCTGCTCGTTGTGCGCCAGGGCCTTCTGGATCGCCGGAACGTCGAAGCCGTGGTGCTCGGCGAACTTCTGGTCTTCGCTGGCGATCACGGCGAGCTTGAGGCTGTCCGGCAGCTCGTCCCAGGAGCGCCAGCTGCGCTGCAGATCGATGGGCTGGCCGTTGAACCAGGACTCGACCTTGCGCTCGATCATCACCATGGTGCCCGGCGGCGGTACCCAGCGCAGAATGATGACCAGCGCCACGCTGATGGCGACGAACCAGAGCGCAATCTTGAACAGGCGGCGGAGGACGTTGCGCATGCGAGGCTTTGACTGGGCGGATGAGCGGGCCATTATAGCGGCACTCACCTGTCTGGAGCTTTCCGATGCTGCGTACTTTCCTGATGCTCGCCGCCTTTTTCGGTTTTACCGGGGTCGCCCTCGGTGCCTTCGCTGCCCACGGCCTGAAGAGCAAGCTCACCCCGGAGTACCTGGCGGTGTTCCAGACCGGCGTGCATTACCAGATGCTGCATGCCCTGGCGCTGTTTGGCGTGGCACTGCTCACCGCGCATATCGGCGGCACCCTGGTCAGTCTCGCCGGCTGGGCCTTCACCGTCGGCATCCTGCTGTTCTCCGGCAGCCTCTACCTGCTGACCTTGGCCGGCCTGGGCGTGGGTATCATCACTCCGATCGGCGGGCTGTTCTTCCTCATCGGCTGGGCGCTGTTGCTGGTAGCGGCCTTCCAGCTGGGTTGACCCGAGCGTCAGAAAAGCCCGAGTGCGGCACTCCGGAACCTTGGTCATCCGGCGCGATCGGGCTAGAATGCCGACCCCTCCAGCAACGACCGTCCCGCCCATGCGTATTCAGTTGAATGGCGAACCTTTCGAGCTGCCCGACGGCCACAGCGTCGCCAATCTGCTCGAGCGTCTCGACCTCACCGGCAAGCGTGTCGCGGTCGAGCTCAACCAGGACATCGTGCCGCGCAGCCAGCACGCCGCCACCGCCCTGAGCGAAGGCGACCAGGTGGAAGTGGTGCATGCCATCGGCGGCGGCTAGCAGCCGCCTCCCAGACTTTCAGGCCCCGCCCGCCTTTCCTTCAGGAGTGATCCGATGAGCCAAACCAACTCCAACCCGCCGGTCGACAAGCCCTTCACCCTGGCTGGCCGTACCTACAATTCCCGCCTGCTGGTCGGCACCGGCAAGTACAAGGACCTCGAGGAGACCCGTGTCGCCATCGAGGCCTCGGGCGCCGAGATCGTCACTGTTGCCGTGCGCCGCACCAACATCGGCCAGAACCCGGGCGAACCGAACCTGCTGGACGTGATCCCGCCGGATCGCTACACCATCCTGCCGAACACCGCCGGCTGCTACGACGCCGTCGAGGCCGTGCGTACCTGCCGCCTGGCCCGCGAGCTGCTCGATGGCCACAACCTGGTCAAGCTGGAAGTCCTGGCCGACCAGAAGACCCTCTTCCCCAATGTCGTGGAGACCCTCAAGGCCGCCGAAGTGCTGGTCAAGGACGGCTTCGACGTCATGGTGTACACCAGCGACGACCCGATCATCGCTCGTCAGCTGGCCGAGATCGGCTGCATCGCAGTGATGCCGCTGGCCGGCCTGATCGGTTCGGGCCTGGGCATCTGCAACCCCTACAACCTGCGCATCATCCTCGAAGAAGCCAGCGTTCCGGTGCTGGTGGATGCCGGCGTGGGCACCGCCTCCGACGCCACCATCGCCATGGAGCTGGGTTGCGAGGCCGTGCTGATGAACACCGCCATCGCCCACGCGCAGAACCCGGTGATGATGGCTGAGGCCATGAAGCACGCCATCGTCGCCGGCCGCCTGGCCTACCTGGCCGGCCGCATGCCGCGCAAGCTGTATGCGAGCGCGTCGTCGCCGATGACGGGTCTGATCAACTAAGCATTTCCATCCCGACGCGCGGGCCGGTATGCCGAGGGCAGCCGGCCCGCGCGTGCATTTACCCGCAAGGTCCGAGTCATGAGTGACATTCCCGAGAATCAGCCCGAGAACCAGCCCGACGCCGACAACCGCCCGATGCGCGCCATCAAGAGCTTCGTGATGCGCGCCGGGCGCATGACCGAAGGCCAGCAGCGCGGCCTCGACCAGGGCTGGCCGAAGTACGGCCTGGAGCTGGCTGACGGTGCACGGGACTTCGACCAGGTATTCGGGCGCCACGCGCCGCGTACCTTCGAGATCGGTTTCGGCATGGGCCACGCGACCCTGGAGATGGCCGCTGCCGCGCCGGAGCAGGACTTCATCGGCGTAGAAGTGCACCGTCCGGGCGTCGGCGCACTGCTCAACGGCATGCTGACCCAGGACCTGAGCAACATCCGCGTTTACAGCTGCGACGCCATCGAAGTCCTGCGCGACTGCGTGGCCGATGCCAGCCTCGACCGCCTGCTGTTGTTCTTCCCGGACCCGTGGCACAAGTCGCGTCACCACAAGCGTCGCATCGTGCAGCCGGCCTGGGCGGAGCTGGTACGGCAGAAGCTGAAGGTCGGCGGTGTGCTGCACATGGCCACCGACTGGGAGCAATATGCCGAGCACATGCTGGAAGTGATGAATGCCGCACCCGGCTATCGCAACCTTTCGGCGGACAATACCTATGTGCCGCGCCCGGAAGAGCGCCCGGTCACCAAGTTCGAACGTCGCGGGGAGCGACTCGGGCATGGCGTCTGGGACCTGAAGTTCGAGCGTGTCGACTGATTCAGCGGAAAAAGGCCTGCGCAGCAGGCCTTTTTCACGGATGAACAGCCTATAGACCGGGACCACCCGGCAGGCCGCAAAGGCCACCCTCACCTCCTGAATAAAAAGCGGCATCCGCCGCGGACGAAAATAAGAGTGATGGACAGGAGTCCGTCGCAAAGGAGTCTGCTGTGTTGAAGAAACTTGCTGTACTGCTGATGGCGGGGGCGTGGGTCCTGCCGGCGCAGGCGAAAGTCGATGCCACCGAGGCCGCTCGACTGGGCCGCGACCTGACGCCGATGGGGGCGGAACTGGCCGGCAACGCCAATGGCACCATCCCCGCGTGGACCGGTGGCATCACCAGCGCCCCGGCGGGCTACCAGCCTGGCACCCACCACCTCGATCCGTACGCTGCCGATGCCGTGCAGTACAAGATCGACAGCAAGAATCTGGCGCAGTACCAGGCGCTGCTCACTCCGGGCACCCAGGCCCTGCTGCAGGAGAACCCGGACTACTACCTGCGCGTCTTCCCCAGCCGCCGCAGTGCGTCGCTGCCCCAGCGCATCTATGACGCCACGCGCTTCAATGCCGAGAACGCCGAGCTGATCGCCGACGGTAACGGCGTGCAGGGTGCCGCCGCCGGTGTGCCGTTCCCGATGCCGAAGACCGGCCTGGAAGCCATCTGGAACCACATCATGCGCTACCGTGGCGAGCAGATTCACATGGTGACCAACCAGGCCGCCGTGCTCGCCAGCGGCAGCTACAACCTGCTCAAGCTCGACCGCTACGTGTACTTCAACTACGGTCGCGAGGGCATGACCCCGCAGGACCTGAACAACACGCTGTTCTACTACAAGTACAACATCGTCGCCCCGGCCAAGCTCGCCGGTTCCGCGCTGGTGGTGCAGGAGACCATCGATCAGGTGCTGTCGATCCGCAAGGCCTGGCGCTTCAACAGCGGCGAGCGCCGCGTGCGCCGCCTGCCGAGCCTGGCCTACGACACCCTGCAGCCGGACACCAATGGCCTGGCCACCGCCGATACCGTGGACGTCTACAACGGCGCGCCGGACCACTACGAGTGGCAGCTGCTGGGCAAGCGCGAGATGCTGGTGCCGTACAACAGCTACGCGGTGCACCAGAAGGGCATCCCCTACGCCGACATCCTCAGGACCAAGACCCTCAACCCCGAGCTGCTGCGCTACGAGCCGCACCGCGTCTGGGTGGTCGAGGCGACCCTGCGCAAGGGCATGGGCCATCCGTTCGCCAAGCGTCGCTTCTACCTGGATGAAGACAGCTGGCAGATCCTCGCCTCGGATATCTACAACGCCGACGGCAAGCTGATCCGCGCCCAGGAAGTGCACCCGATCAACTACTACGACGTGCCCATGGTGCTCAGCACCCTGGAAGCGCTCTACGACTTCGAAGGGGCGCGCTACTTCGTCGACGGCCTGGACAACAACGAGCCGATGTACGATTTCAAGGTGCCGCTGGGGCCGCGCGACTTCACCCCGCAGGCGTTGCGCCGCGAGGGTAACTGAGTCCAGCAGAGGCCGCCGCGAGGCGGCCTTTGTCTATCCGCGAGATATTGGTGGGTGTGGGCTGTTGTAGGGTCTAGGGGGAACGCCATCGTTATGGCTCGCGAACGTTCTCCCTGGCGGCGCCGATGCTGGGGCGGTTCGCGAGCAAGCGCGCTCCTGCGAAGAGCATCGATTCCGGCGCCGGACCTACTCGATCAGCTCGGCTCCCAGCACTGTGGTCTCCGGCATGCGCATCGGCGCCGGGCTGATCTGCAGGTACTTGATGCTGGTGCGCGGGATGATCAGCAGGTCGCCGTCCACCTCGATGCTGATCACCGGCGACTCCATCTGCTTGCGGATGCCGCGGGCCACTTCGGCGGGGTCGTCGCTCTGTTGCGGGAAGCGCAGCGCCAGGCGCTGGCCATCGGAGAAGTGCAGGTAGAGATGCTTGATCGGCTTCATGTGTCCTCCGGCGGGTGGGTGGCCAACCGCCGGAGGAACGCAGCTCAACTGCGGTCGGCGATCATGCCAATCACGAAGAACACTAGCAGCAGGACGGGCGCCAGGGTGTAGTTGTTGAAGTAGCCCAGGCCCTTGGCCAGCCACGGGGTGACGAAGACCATCGCCAGGCCGTAGCCCACGGCGCAGATCAGCACGAACAGCAGGGTGCGGAAGACGAAGTTCAGGCTGCCGATGCGCTGCTGTACCCAGGCGTTGATCGCCGGGCCGAACAGCACCAGTACGGTCGCCATGATCGCCAGGGCGATGTCGGACAGGTGGCCGCGGCACCAGCGGGAGACGTTGGCAATCAGGTCGAGCGCGAAGTCCATTGGGGCTCCTTGGGATTCAGAGTCGCCGGGGAGTGTACACGGCGGGCGACGGCAGCGTCGCCCGACGCATTCTCAAGGCAGGAAGCGCTGCAGCAGGTCGTTGAGGAACAGCTGGCCGCGTTCGGTCGGGGCCAGGCGCTGCGGGTCGTTCACCAGCAGGCCGTCCTGGCGTGCCTGGCGGCAGGCTTCCTCGATGGCGGCCAGCGGTAGGCCGGTGCGCTCGGCGAAGGTCGCCGCCGGCACGCCCTCGGTGAGGCGCAGGGCATTCATCATGAATTCGAAGGGCAGATCGTCCGCTTCCAGGTCGCGCTCGCCGGCCTGGAAGGGCTTGTCCGGGTTCAGGTAGTCCTTCGGCAGGCGGGTCTTCCAGGTGCGCAGGATGCGGCCTTGCGGCGTGCTCAGCTTGGCGTGGGCGCCGGCGCCGATGCCGAGGAAGTCGCCGAAGGTCCAGTAGTTCAGGTTGTGCCGCGCGCGCTGGCCGTCACGGGCATAGGCCGAGGTTTCGTACTGCACGTAACCCGCCTGGGCGAGGAGCGCCTGGCCGGCTTCCTGGATTTCCCACAGCTGGTCGTCCTCGGGCAGCTCCGGTGGCTGGCTCCAGAACACCGTGTTCGGCTCCATGGTCAGCTGGTACCAGGACAGGTGCGTCGGCGCCAGGTCGATGGCCTGCTGCAGGTCGGCCAGGGCGTCGGCGACGCTCTGCTCCGGCAGGCCGTGCATCAGGTCCAGGTTGAAGTTGTCGAAGCCGGCGCGGCGGGCCATTTCGGCGGCGCGTACTGCTTCGTCGCCATCGTGGATGCGGCCCAGTGCCTTGAGTTTCTCGGCCTGGAAACTCTGGATGCCGATGGACAGGCGGTTGATGCCCAGCGCCCGGTAGTCGGCGAACTTGGCCTGTTCAAAGGTGCCGGGGTTGGCCTCCAGGGTAATCTCGATATCGCTCTCGAAGCCGACTTGCCGCTCCAGGCCTTCGAGGATGCGGCCCAGTGCCTTGGCGGAGAACAGGCTAGGAGTGCCGCCGCCGAAGAAGATCGAGGTCAGCTTGCGGTCATGGACGTAGCCGCGATCGGCCGTCAGGTCTGCCAGCAGCGCCTCGACGTAGGCGTCCTCGGGCAGCTCCGGGCCGGCGGCGTGGGAGTTGAAGTCGCAATAGGGGCATTTGCGCACGCACCAGGGGATGTGCACGTACGCCGACAGCGTTGGCAGGTGGAAGCCGGAAGCCACCGGCCCTGCGTCGAGCCCGTGGCTTCCTGCCTGGCTCATAGACCCAGCCGCTGCTTCAGCAGGGCCATCGCGCGGGCGCGGTGGCTGATCTGGTTCTTGCGTTCGGGCGCCAGCTCGGCGCTGGAGCACTCCGCCTCCGGTACCCAGAACAGCGGGTCGTAGCCGAAGCCGTGCTCGCCGCGGGCTTCGCGCAGGATGCTGCCGTGCCAGAGGCCTTCGCAGAGGATCGGCAGCGGGTCGTCGGCGTGGCGGACCAGGGCCAGCACGCTGACGAACTGGGCGCCGCGTTGCCCGTCCGGCACGTCCTTCAGGGCGTCCAGCAGCTTGGCGTTGTTCGCCGCGTCACCCTGGCCGTCGGCGTAGCGCGCGGAATAGATGCCCGGCGCACCGCCAAGGAAGTCCACCGCCAGGCCCGAGTCGTCGGCCAGCGCCGGCAGGCCGGAGATGCGCGCGGCGTTGCGGGCCTTGAGGATGGCATTCTCGACGAACGACAGGCCGGTCTCTTCCGGCTCCACGTCGCTGAACTCGCCGATGGAGCGCACCTTTACGTGGGCTCCGAGCATGGCCTGGAGTTCCTTGAGCTTGCCGGCGTTGTGACTGGCCAGCACCAGTTGTTCGAGCTTGATCATTCGTCTGGGAAGATTTCCTGCATGAAATCGAAGCTTTGCGGGGCTTCGTTTCCGGACTGGACCTGGATGGAGAAGGTCAGGGTTTCGCGGCCTTCGATGGGGAACTGCGCCAGGTTGTAGACGGCGCCTTCCTCGACCACGCGCTTGAAGGTCAGGGGGACGGTCTGCCCCATCAGGTTCTTCGCGGAGCCGGCGACGGTGACGTTGGCTGGCTTGCCGCTGGCGTCCAGCGGCACGATGTTGACCACGCCCTGGGCCTTGCTGCGCACCACACCCACCGCTTGCGCGACATTGGGCTGGAGGAAGCTGGAATTGAACACGCTGTAATGCACCTGCAGATCACCCAGGCGCTTCACCTGTTCGGCGAAGGCGGGCACGGCGAGGACCAGGCAGGCGAGGAGGGTAAGCAGGCGGCGCATGATGTTTCTCCCGGGCTCTATCAGATAGCCGCGATCAGACGGCGATGCGGTGGTCTTGCACGCCAGCGCCGCTGATTCGGTAGATGCCGATCTCACCCAACAGATTAGGCCAGATTCGCGAGGCCCAGCCATGCTGGTGCTCGTGGTCTACCGCCAGGCGGTCCAGTACCTTCGCGTGCTGCTCGTGGCAGAGCGCCTCGAAGTCGCGGAAGGTACAGAAGTGGATGTTCGGCGTGTTGTACCAAGTGTACGGAAGGAACTCCGACACCGGCATGCGGCCATTGCGCGCGAGGTACCAGCGGCAGCGCCAGTGACCGAAGTTGGGGAAGGTGATGATGCAGGTCCTGCCCACGCGCAGCATCTCCGCCAGCACCTTGTCCGGGTAGCGCAGCGCCTGCAGTGACTGGGTCATCACCACCACGTCGAAACTGTCGCTGGCAAAGTTGCCCAGGCCCTTGTCCAGGTCCTGTTCGATGACGTTGACGCCGCGTTCGATGCATTTGGCGATCTTTTCGGGGTCGATCTCCAGGCCGTAGCCGCCGACCTGCTTGTGGTCGCGCAGCCAGGCGAGCAGCTCGCCATCGCCGCAGCCCAGGTCGAGCACGCGGCTGCCGGCGGGGATCCAGTCTTGGATGATTTCCAGGTCGGCGCGCATGGTGGTCCTTATACGCTGATGCGGTGCATGTAACCGCTGAAGGCTTGCAGGTAGCGCGGAATCGGCATCAGGAAGGCGTCATGGCCTTGCGGTGCGTCGATTTCCAGGTAGCTGACGTTCTTCTTTGCCGCCAGCAGCGCGTCGACGATCTCCCGTGAACGTGCCGGGGAGAAGCGCCAGTCGGTGGTGAAGGACATCAGGCAGAAGTCCGCCTTCACCCCCGCGAGGGTCCGTGCCAGGTCGTCGCCGTTGGCGGCGGCCGGGTCGAAGTAGTCCAGCGCCTTAGTCATCAGCAGGTAGGTGTTGGCGTCGAAGCGGGTGGAGAATTCCTCGCCCTGGTAGCGCAGGTAGCTTTCCACCTGGAACTCGACGCTGTGCAGGTCGTAGTTGAGCTTCTCCGACTTCATGTCGCGGCCGAACTTGGCGCCCATGGCGTCATCGGAGAGGTAGGTGATGTGCCCGACCATCCGCGCCAGGCGCAGGCCGCGCTTGGGAATCACGTCGTGCTCCTGGAAGTGGCCGCCGAAGAACTCCGGATCCGAGAGGATCGCCTGGCGCGCGACTTCGTTGAAGGCGATGTTCTGCGCCGACAGTTTGGGTGCGCTGGCGATGCACAGGCAATGACGCACGCGCTCGGGGTAGCTGATGGTCCACTGCAGCGCCTGCATGCCGCCCAGGCTGCCGCCGACGATGGCGGCCCAGCTGTGGATGCCGAGGCGGTCGGCCAGGCGTGCCTGGCTGTTGACCCAATCCTCCACGGTGACCACCGGGAAGTCTGCGCCGTAGGTCTTGCCGGTGGCGGGGTTGAGGCTGGTCGGCCCGGTGGAGCCGTTGCAGCCGCCCAGGTTGTTCAGCGCGACGACGAAGAACTTGCGGGTGTCGATGGGCTTGCCCGGACCGATGCAGCTGTCCCACCAGCCCGGCTTGCGCTCATCCTCGCTGTGGTAGCCGGCGGCGTGGTGATGGCCGGAGAGGGCGTGACAGATCAGCACGGCGTTGCTCGCCGTGGCGTTCAGCTCGCCGTAGGTCTCGATCACCAGCTGGTATTCGGGCAGGGTCTTGCCGCAGGCCAGGGGCAGCGGTTCGTTGAACTGCAGCGTCTGGGGGGTGACCAGACCGACGGAATCTTCGGGGAAGACTGTTGGCATCGACCCAGCTCATGAATAAAAAAGGACGGCCAGTCTAAAGAGCGCCGCCCCCTGCGGCAAGCGCGCTCGGAGGCGTCGGGGGCGGGCGCCGCGCGGGGTTCAGGCGCGCTGGGAGGTGGGCAGGGTAACGACCTTGGCCTGGCGCTGCAGCGGCGCCGGGCGGCGCAGCTGGCGGAGGATGTCGGTGGCCTCGGCGAGCTGCTGTTCCAGCTCCTCGGTATAGCGACCCAGCAGCAGCGAGCGCTGCCGCGCCTGCTGGGTTTCCTGGGCCAGGGCCTTGAGGCGCAGCATGTGGGTTTCCAGCATCTGCTTGTGTTCCAGGCTGTATTGCATCAGCGGCATCAGGGCGTCGGCGGCCCATTGCTCGGCTTCCTCGCGCAGGCGCTGGTGCAGGCCGATGACTTCCTGGGCGACGGTGGCGAAGAAGCGTCGGGTCAGCAGGCGCTGCTCGGTGAGCAGGGTCTTGAGGTGCAGGCGGAAGCGATCGGCCTTCTCCTGCAGCTTGGCGAGGTCGCGCAGGTAGCGCTGGACGCGGAACTGCGGAGCGTCCAGCGCGTTGAGCGGGTTTTCCTCGTTGTGCCGCTGGTAGATGGCCGCGACCATGCGGTTGGCGGTTTCCGCTTCGTGGCCGAGGGCGACCAGGTCGCCTTCCACGGTACGGAAGAACTGCAGGATGGCCTGGTGGATGCCGACCGTGGTCCAGCTACCGCGCAGCTTGTCGTGGACCTTCTTCAGGTGCTGTTCCAGGCGCTCGGCGCGCACTGCCTCGCGCAACTGCTCGCCCTGGTGGCGCAGCAGGCGCTGGTTGGTCTTCAGGCTGAGCAGGCGCTTGTGGTGCAGGTTGTGGTCGTCCTTGGTCCGCGCGGTCAGCTCGAATAGCAGCTGGCCGCTGTCCTGCTGCTGGTCGTTGAGCAGTGCCTGTTGCTCCTTCACCTTGTCCAGGCGCACGCGCAGGCTGTGCTGGCTGTTGTTGACCAGTGCCAGCACCTGGCCGACCACGGCGGTTTCCAGCAGACGTTCCTTCTGCGCGACGATGCGCTCGCAGAGCAGGTCCTCCAGGGACTCCATCTGGCTGCGCGCGAGCAATTCGCGGTCGCCGCGGACCTTGGCCAGCAGCGCCTGCTTGGCCGACAGTGGCAGTACGTCCTCGCGGGCGATGCCCAGCTGGCGCGCGGTGGTGTCCTGGATGTGGCGGATGGCGTTCTGCACGAAGGCTTCGCCGGCCAGGTCGTCCCAGAGCACGTCGATCTTGTTCAGCACCGCGTAAAGGGTGGTATGGCCGTCCTCGCCGAGTTGGCGCACGTGGTCCTGCCAGATCGCCATGTCGGAGGCGCTGACGCCGGTATCGGCGGCCAGCAGGAAGAGGATCGACTGCGCGCTGGGCAGCATCGACAGGGTCAGCTCCGGTTCGCTGCCCAGGGCGTTGAGGCCGGGGGTGTCGAGGATGCGCAGACCCTGGCGCAGCAGCGGGTGGTCGAAGTTCACCAGCGCGTGACGCCACGCCGGCACCAGCACGATGCCGGGCTTGTCGGTGGCTTCGAGCATGTCCGGGTGGAAGCCCAGCTGGATCGCCTGTTCCACCGGCAGCGGCTTGGTCTTGGCGACCTGGGCGAAGGCCTCGGCCATGTTCGCCGGGTCCGAGGTATCCAGCGGGATGTTCACCCAGTGCCGCGGAATGCGCTTGAACTGCGCCACGCTGGCATCGGCGACGCGGGTCTCGATGGGCAGCAGACGGATGTACGGGCGCTCCGAACGCGGGTCGAAGAACAGCTCGGTGGGGCACATGGTGGTGCGCCCGGCCTGGGACGGCAGCATGCGGCGGCCGAACCCGGCGAAGAACAGGCTGTTGATCAGCTCGGTCTTGCCGCGCGAGTACTCGCCGACGAAGGCCAGGGTGATGTGGTCGACGCGCAGCAGGCGCAGGGTACGTTCGAGGCGGTTCTCGATTTCCGGGGTATTCAGCCGGGCGCGCTCCAGCCAGCTGCGATAGCGGGTGATCTCGCGGACCAGCTCGCGCTTCCAGGTGACGTAGGCATCGATCTGCTGACTGAGACGTTCCATGCTCATCCGGGCGTTCCTTGGGCTGGCGCGTCCTGCGCGGGGAATGGATGGCGTGGATTATGCGTCGGGGCGTAGGAATAGCAATTGGCCTACAGCACATTCCTACGCGTAAGGTCGGCCAAGGTTACCGAGCGGCTATCCCGAGTTCTGCCGGAAGTTTCGTCGGACGGGGAATGCGCACGCGCTTCTGGCGGTTCAGCTCGCCGCTTTCCAGCTTCACCGCGCTTTTCGGTACGCCGAAGGCCTTGCCGAGGAACGCCAGCAGGTGGGCGTTGGCCTTGCCTTCGACCGGTGGCGCGGTGAGGCGGATCTTCAGGCGCTCACCATGCAGCCCGGCGAACTCGTCGCGGCTCGCCTTGGGCTGCAGGTGGCAGTCGAGGATCAGGTCCTCGCCGTCCCAGTGATAGAACGGCATGCCTGCTTACATGAAGGGCGAAAGGATCTGCGGCATCCCGGTCATCGCGGCCAGGTTGCCGATCACCAGCATGTCGATCAGCTTCAGCGCGATGAACGCGAAGATCGGCGAGATATCCAGGCCGCCGAGGTTCGGCAGCAGCTTGCGGAAGGGCGCCAGGAAGGGCTCGCAGATCTGGTTCACCAGTTGGGCGCCGGGGTTGTGGCTGCCCGGGGCGACCCAGGAGAGGATCACACTGATGATCAGGGCGAAGAAGAATACCTTCAGGAACAGCGAGGTGACCGCGATGATCGACCACACCAGTAGTTGCAGGATGTAGCCGCCGACGCCGTAGCCCATCAGGGTCAGGGTGATGACCATCAGCACCAGCTGGACCAGGATCGCCAGCACCAGCGAGGCGAAGTCGATGCCGCCGAAGCCGGGAATGATGCGGCGCAACGGGTTCAGCAGCGGCTTGGTGGCGCGCACGATGAACTGGCTGAGCGGGTTGTAGAAGTCGGCGCGGACCAGCTGCAGGATGAAGCGCAGCAGCACGATCAGCAGGTACAGGCTGCCAAGTGTCTGGATCACATAGATGGCGGCTGTGGAAAGTCCGGTCATTGGGCGGTCCTTGGTGAACGTTGGGCGCCGGCGCGCAGGGCCGGGCGAATCGGGCGGTCGGTCAACGACGGCGCTGTAACGCCATACTGTAGGGAATTCATCGTCGCCGGTCGCGTGTAAGTGTGTTTCGTCACGTGCAATTTCAACCCCGCCTGGCCATCAGGTCGCGGCCGTTGCAGGCTGGGTCGGCGGTTCGGCTCAGGCCCAGCAGGGTAAAGCCGTTGGCTTCCTGGCGGATGCTGACATAGCGCTGGTTGCCTTCGGCCAGGGGCTGCGGGCTGTCCAGCTCGATGTCCACCTGGAAGCGCGCCGGGTCTTTTTTGCAGGCGCGCACGGCGGTGTAGGTCAGTGTGACGCCGGTGCGCTTGTTCAGCTCGATGAGTTCTTCCCGCGCCGTCAGTGCCGTGTCGGCTCCGGCCGGGTCGGCCCAGGCGCGGGCAAGCGTGGTGTCCACTCGCAACCATTCATCCACAAAGCCGCGGCCATTGGACGCGGCGGGCTGGGTGCGCTGGAAGGCTTCACCGTCCTGGCGGAAGCGGAAGATGCCCGGTCGGGTCAGCAGGTCGCCGTCCAGGCTGCCGACATCGGCGCGCCACTCGAAGCCGTCGGGGCGGGCCTTGAGTTTCACTTCGTGGTCATCGCGGACGTAGTCGTGCTCGTTGTGCAGCAGGGTGCGCTGGGCCTGGTCGGCCGTGGCCGGGCGTATCACTTCCACTGCCAGGTGGCTCCAGCGCGAAGTGCACCAGGGCGTGCCGTGCATCAGTGCAATGTCGCCGCTGGACAGGCGTTCGTACAGGTACAGGTCGCCGTAGGCGCCGGAGATGTCTTGGTAAGGACCGCTCTGCCAGGCCAGCGCACGCACCCAGGCATCGCCTTCGCGGCGATAACCACGCAGGACGTTGTCGCTGCCGCAGGGAATGGCGAAGCCGCCGCTGACCAGCAGCAGCGGGGTAGGGCTGCCGCTCAGGCTGACGACGATCTCATTCTGGTCGGGCAGCGCCACTTCGTCTTCGCTGACCGGCTTCGGCGCGGGCAACAGGCGCTGGCGCAGGTCGGCCTGCAGGGCATCGAGGTCTGGCGCGGCCTGGGCGCAGGCGAGGTGGGCGTCGAAGGCTTCGGCCAGCGTCTGTTTATAGTGTTCGATGGCCTGGCTGAGCGCTGGCGTGACGGTGTTGTCCGCATCGTCGGTGAAACCGCTGGTCATGGCTTGCTGCATGGCCTGATAGGCAGTTCGCGCGGCCTCGTCGATGGGCGGGGCAACCGGGCATTGCGCCGCCTGGGTGGCGGCGCTGGCCAGCAGGACACAGACAGCAAGGGGCAGTGCGACCTTCCCTGGTCGCCGGACGGAGTGCGTCATCGCAATCAGCGGCCCAGTTGTTCGGCCAGCTCGGCGGAGCGATGGTCGGCGGCGCCGACTGCCTTCTCCACCAGTGCCTCGAAGCCGTTGGCCTGGAAGGTGGTGATGGCGGCTTCGGTGGTGCCCTTGGGCGAGGTCACGCGGCGGCGCAGTTCGGCCGGGTCGACATCGCTGGTGGTGGCCATCTGCGCGGCGCCCAGGGCGGTCTGACGGGCCAGCTGGCCGGCGACTTCGCGGGACAGGCCGAGCTTCTCGCCGGCGGCGGTCATGGCTTCCATCAGCAGGAAGAAGTAGGCCGGGCCGCTGCCGGAGACGGCGGTGACCGCGTCGATCTGGCGCTCCTCGTCGAGCCACAGGGCGATGCCCACGGCGCTCAGCAGTTGCTCCGCCTGCTCGCGCTGGGCGGCGTTGACGCTGGCGTTGGGGTACAGGCCGCTGGCGCCCAGGCCGACCAGCGCCGGGGTGTTGGGCATGCAGCGGACGATGGCGCGCGGCTGGCCGTTCGCCTCGCCCAGCCAGCGTTCGAGGCTGGCGCAGGGGATACCGGCGGCGATGGAGACGATCAGCGCGCTCTCGGTCAGCGCCGGCGCCAGCGCCAGGCAGACGTCCTTCATGACCTGCGGCTTGACCGCCAGGACCACCACATCGGCACCGGCCACGGCGCTGGCGTTGTCGCCGACCACTTCGATGCCGTGCTCGGCGGCAATCTTCGCGCGCTGCTCGGCGCCCGGATCGCTGGCGCGGATGTCGCTCGCGGCGACGCCCTTGGCGCGCAGGCCACCGATGAGACTGGCGGCCATGTTGCCGGCGCCGATGAAGGCAATGCGAGTGCTGCTCATGGAGTCGCTTCCTTTATTCAGTGGGAGGCGCCGTAGTCGCGGGCGCCGAACAGGGCGGTACCGATCCGCACCCAGGTGGCGCCTTCGCCGATGGCGGCTTCGAGGTCGTGGCTCATGCCCATGGACAGGGTGTCCAGGCCGAGATTCAGGGCTTGCATCAGCTCGCGCAGGCGAGCGAACGCGGCGTGCTGCGCGGCAACGTCCTCGGTGGGTTCGGGGATGGCCATCAGGCCGCGCAGTTTCAGATGAGGCAGTTGCGCAACCGCCTGGGCGAGGGCGGGCAGCTCGGCAGGGGAGCAGCCGGACTTGCTGTCCTCGCCGCTGACATTTACCTGCAGCAGCACGTTCAGCGGCGGCAGGTTCGCCGGTCGCTGCTCGGAGAGGCGCTGGGCGACCTTCAGGCGGTCCACCGAGTGCACCCAGTCGAAGTGCTCGGCGATGGGGCGGGTCTTGTTCGACTGGATGGGTCCGATGAAATGCCAGGTCAGCGGCAGGTCGGCCAGCTCGGTCTGCTTGAGCAGCGCTTCCTGCAGGTAGTTCTCGCCAAAATCGGCCAAGCCGCAGGCAAACGCTTCGCGGATCGCGGCGGCGGGTTTGGTCTTGCTCACGGCAAGCAACTGCACCGAGTCAGGCGTGCGATTTTTCGCTTGTTCCGCCTCACGGATTCGTACGCGAACCTTTGCAATATTCTCTGCTATCGTGGACATTACCGTCGCTTTTCCGCCCGGCTGCTGCGTGTTCTGCGGCATTCTACCTGCTTGCTCTTGATTGGGGAGTCCCATGGATATTACCGAGCTGCTCGCCTTCAGCGCCAAGCAGGGCGCTTCGGACCTGCACCTCTCGGCCGGCCTGCCGCCGATGATCCGCGTCGACGGCGATGTTCGCCGCATCAACCTGCCGCCGCTCGAGCACAAGCAGGTTCACGCGCTGATCTACGACATCATGAACGACAAGCAGCGCAAGGATTACGAAGAGTTCCTGGAAACCGACTTCTCCTTCGAAGTGCCGGGCGTCGCCCGCTTCCGGGTCAACGCCTTCAACCAGAACCGCGGCGCCGGCGCCGTGTTCCGGACCATTCCCTCCAAGGTACTGACCATGGAAGACCTGGGGATGGGCGAAGTCTTCAAGCGCGTCTCCGACGTGCCGCGCGGCCTGGTCCTGGTGACCGGCCCGACCGGTTCGGGCAAGTCCACCTCGCTGGCAGCGATGCTCGACTACCTGAACAACACCAAGTACAGCCACATCCTCACCGTCGAAGACCCGATCGAGTTCGTCCACGAATCGAAGAAGTGCCTGGTCAACCAGCGCGAAGTGCACCGCGACACCCTCGGCTTCAACGAGGCCCTGCGTTCGGCCCTGCGTGAGGACCCGGACATCATCCTGGTGGGCGAGATGCGCGACCTGGAGACCATCCGCCTGGCGCTGACCGCCGCGGAAACCGGCCACCTGGTCTTCGGCACCCTGCACACCACCTCCGCGGCCAAGACCATCGACCGTATCGTCGACGTGTTCCCCGCCGAGGAGAAATCCATGGTCCGCTCCATGCTCTCCGAATCCCTGCAGGCGGTGATTTCCCAGACCCTGCTGAAGAAGATCGGCGGCGGTCGGGTCGCGGCCCACGAGATCATGATCGGTACCCCGGCGATCCGTAACCTGATCCGCGAGGACAAGGTCGCGCAGATGTACTCCGCCATCCAGACCGGCGGCGCGATCGGCATGCAGACCCTCGACATGTGCCTCAAGGGCCTGGTCGCCAAGGGCCTGGTGACCCGCGACGCGGCGAAAGAAAAAGCCAAGATCCCGGAAAACTTCTAATCCCACCGGGCCTTTGCGGCCCGGCGCACGGAGCGCGCCACACGCACCCGCTTCGTGATCCGACAGCCCTGTCGTAGTCAGCGTGAACTCGGCGAGAAAGATCATGGAATTCGAGAAGCTGTTGCGCCTGATGGTGGAAAAGGGAGCCTCCGACCTGTTCATCACGGCGGGCGTGCCGCCTTCGATGAAAGTCAACGGCAAGGTGCTGCCGGTCACCAAGACTGCGCTGTCGCCGGAGCAGACCCGCGAGACCGTGCTGTCGGTGATGAACGAGCAGCAGCGCCGCGACTTCGCCGAGAACCACGAGTGCAACTTCGCCATCAGCGCCCGTGGCGTCGGTCGCTTCCGTGTCAGCGCGTTCTACCAGCGCAACCTGGTGGGCATGGTGCTGCGCCGCATCGAGACCAACATCCCGACCATCGATGACCTGAAGCTGCCGGAAATCCTCAAGAAGCTGGCGATGACCAAGCGCGGTCTGGTGATCTTCGTTGGTGCCACCGGTACCGGTAAGTCCACCTCGCTGGCGGCGATGATCGGCTACCGCAACAAGAACTCCACCGGCCACATCATCTCCATCGAAGACCCCATCGAGTACATCCACCAGCACCAGGGCTGCATCGTCACCCAGCGTGAAGTGGGCCTGGATACCGATACCTTCGAGGTGGCCCTGAAGAACACCCTGCGCCAGGCGCCGGACGTGATCATGATCGGCGAGGTGCGCTCGCGCGAGACCATGGACCACGCAGTGGCCTTCGCCGAAACCGGCCACCTGTGCCTGGCGACCCTGCACGCCAACAACGCCAACCAGGCGCTGGAGCGGATCATTCACTTCTTCCCGGCCGACCGGCATGGCCAGGTGTGGATGGACCTCTCGCTGAACCTCAAGGCCATCGTTGCCCAGCAACTGGTGCCCACCCCGGACGGCAAGGGCCGCCGTGCGGTGATCGAGGTGCTGCTGAACACCCCGCTGGCCGCCGACCTGATCCGCAAGGGCGAGGTCCACGAGCTCAAGCCGCTGATGAAGCGCTCCACCGAGCAGGGCATGCAGACCTTCGACCAGGCGCTGTACCAGCTCTACACCCAGGGCGAGATCACCTACGAAGATGCGCTGGCCTACGCCGACTCGGCGAACGACCTGCGCCTGATGATCAAGCTGGGTTCGGAGACCGACGCCGACCATCTGACCACCATGACCCAGGGCCTGACCCTGGAGATGAGCGAAGACGATCCCAACCGCCGTTTCCGCTGATCCTGCTCCTTGAGAAGCCCGCCCCGTGCGGGCTTTTCGTTTATGCTGGATGCCTTGTAACGCAACGGGAGAAAGGCATGTCCGCCAACCCTGACACCCACAGCAAGGTCATCGGCTACCTGCTGTGGATCTTCGGCTTCACCGGCTCGCACCGCTTCTACTACGGCCGGCCGATCACCGGCACGATCTGGTTCTTCACCCTCGGCCTGTTCTTCATCGGCTGGATCATCGACCTGTTCCTCATTCCCTCCATGGATGACGCAGCGGACCAGCGCTACCGTTCCGGCGGCGTGGACTACAACGTCGCCTGGATCCTGCTGACTTTTCTCGGCGTGTTCGGCGTGCACCGCATGTACATGGGCAAATGGCTCACCGGCATCCTTTACCTGTTCACCGGCGGGCTGTTCTTCATCGGCGTGCTGTATGACTTCTGGACGCTGAACAGCCAGATTTCCGAACGCAATGGGCCGCAGCGTATCTGACGCCGCGCTTTTCCCTGTAGGAGCGCCCCATGGACGCGATCGCGCCCTTAGTGCCTTTATGGAAAACGGCTCGCTCCTGCAGGTGAATGCCATTCCTGACCGCCGTCTTTCGTCGCGCCGCCTGGCGCGACCTGTGCCTCCCGCCTAAGGTCAGGAGGACAGTAGCAGGCGCCGCCGGGCGATCCCCGGCTCGCCCAGAAGGAGTGGCTGCCATGAGCAACGAACCCCGTCCTGCCGTACTCGACCTGATCGGCAATACCCCCATGGTCCGCGTGACGCGCTTCGATACCGGACCCTGCACCCTGTTCCTCAAGCTCGAATCGCAGAACCCCGGCGGCTCCATCAAGGACCGCATCGGCGTCGCCATGATCGAGGCCGCCGAGCGCGACGGCCGGCTCAAGCCCGGCGGCGTGATCGTCGAAGCTACCGCCGGCAACACCGGCCTGGGCCTGGCGCTGGTGGGCCGCGCCAAGGGGTACCGGGTGGTGCTGGTGGTGCCGGACAAGATGTCCACCGAGAAGGTCCTGCACCTGCGCGCCATGGGCGCCGAGGTGCACATCACCCGTTCCGACGTCGGCAAGGGCCACCCCGAGTATTACCAGGACGTCGCGGCGCGGCTGGCGAAAGACCTGCCCGACGCCTTCTTCGCCGACCAGTTCAACAACCCCGCCAACCCACTGGCCCATGAGACCGGCACCGGCCCGGAAATCTGGGCGCAGACCGGCCACGACCTCGACGCCGTGGTAGTCGGCGTAGGCTCAGCCGGCACGCTGACCGGCCTCACGCGCTTCTTCCAGAAGGTCCAGCCCGAGCTGGAAATGGTCCTCGCCGACCCGGTGGGCTCGATCATGGCCGAGTACTCGCGCTCCGGCGCCATCGGCACGCCCGGCTCCTGGGCGGTCGAGGGCATCGGCGAAGACTTCGTACCGTCGATTGCCGACCTCTCCAGCGTGCGCCACGCCTACTCGATCAGTGACGAGGAAAGCTTCGCCACCGCCCGCGAACTGCTGCGCAATGAAGGCATCGCCGCCGGTTCCTCCACCGGCACGCTGCTGGCCGCCGCGCTGCGCTTCTGCCGCGAGCAGAGGGAACCCAAGCGCGTGGTCAGCCTGGTCTGCGACACCGGCACGCGCTACCTGTCGAAGATCTACAACGACCAGTGGATGACCGACCAGGGCCTGCTGCACCGCAAGCGCTACGGCGACCTGCGCGACATCATTGCGCGGCGCTTCGAGGAGGGCCGCGTGGTCAGTGTCGGCCCCGGCGACACCCTGCTCACCGCCTTCCAGCGCATGCGCCTTGCGGACATCTCCCAGCTTCCCGTGCTCGACGGCAAACGCCTGGTCGGCGTGATCGATGAGTCCGACATCCTCATGGGCGTGCATGACGATCCGGCGCACTACCGTTGCGAAGTCTCCAGCGCCATGAGCGACGCCCCGGAGACCCTGGCCCCCGGTGCCAGCCTCGGCGAACTGGAAGCGGTGCTCGGCCGCGGTCTGGTGGCCATCATTGCCGACGCCTCGGGCTTCCACGGCCTGATCACACGATTCGACCTGCTCAACCACTTGCGGAGGACCCTCCCATGAGTCAGCACGACGACCGCCTCGGTTTCGCCACCCGCGTGATCCACGCCGGGCAGGAGCCGGACCCGTCCACCGGGGCGATCATGCCGCCGATCTACGCCAACTCCACCTACCGCCAGGAAAGCCCCGGCGTGCACAAGGGGCTCGACTACGGCCGCTCGCACAACCCCACGCGCTGGGCGCTGGAGCGCTGCGTGGCAGACCTGGAGGGCGGCAGCAAGGCGTTCGCCTTCGCCTCGGGACTGGCGGCGATCTCGGCGGTGCTGGAACTGCTCGACGCCGGCTCGCACATCGTCTCCGGCAACGACCTCTACGGCGGCACTTTCCGCCTGTTCGAGCGGGTGCGCCGGCGCAGCGCCGGGCACGATTTCCACTTCGCCGACCTGGCCCAGCCCGGCGCCCTGGAAGCGGCGCTGACCGACAAGACGCGCATGGTCTGGGTGGAAACCCCAAGCAACCCGCTGCTGCGCCTGACCGACCTGGCCGCCATCGCCCGCACCTGCCGCGAGCGCGGCATCCTCTGCGTGGCCGACAACACCTTCGCCAGCCCCTATGTGCAGCGCCCGCTGGACCTGGGCTTCGACATCGTCGTGCACTCCACCACCAAGTACCTCAATGGCCACTCCGACGTCATCGGCGGCATCGCCATCGTCGGCGACAACCCCGACCTCGCCGAACGCCTGGGCTTCCTGCAGAACTCGGTGGGCGCCATCGCCGGCCCGTTCGACGCCTTCCTCACCCTGCGCGGGGTGAAGACCCTGGCCCTGCGCATGGAGCGCCACTGCGCCAATGCACTGGAGCTGGCGAAATGGTTGGAACAGCAGCCGCAGGTGAAGCGCGTCTACTACCCCGGCCTGCCGTCACACCCGCAGCACGAACTGGCGCGCATGCAGATGAAGGGCTTCGGCGGGATGATCTCGCTGGATCTGGACACCGACCTCGCCGGCTCGCGGCGCTTCCTGGAGAACGTCCAACTGTTCGCCCTGGCGGAAAGCCTGGGCGGCGTGGAAAGCCTGATCGAGCATCCGGCGATCATGACCCACGCCAGCATCCCACCGGAGAACCGTGCGGCGCTGGGGATCGGCGATTCGCTGATTCGCCTGTCGGTGGGGGTGGAGGACGTGGAAGACCTGCGCGCTGACCTCGCCAAGGCCCTGGCGATGATCTGAAACGTGGCGCACTTGTAGGATGGCGTGGAGCGAAGCGATACCCATCAACCGCGGCACCGACAGCATGGGTATCGCTCCGCTCCACCCATCCTACGTTGAAGCTCCTACGCTCGCCGGTTGGTGCTGATGTTCGCTGTGGAGCCACAGGAAAAGAAAAAGCCCGCCGATTGGCGGGCTTTTTCATGGGACGGCGGAGCGCTAGACCGCGTGGACGATGTGCCCGTCCACCAGGGTGCAGCGCACCACGCCCGGCAGGCAGTGGCCGAGGAACGGGCAGTTCTGGCCACGGGAGTGCCAGGTCTCGCCGGCCAGGGTCTGGCCCTCGGCTTCGAACAGCACCACGTCCGCTGCCGCGCCGATGGCCAGCTTGCCGGCCGGCAGGCGCAGGGCGGCGGCCGGGCCGCTGGAGAGGCGCGCGAGCAGGGTCGGCAGGTCGAGCAGGCCGTCCTGCACCAGGGTCATGGCCAGCGGCAGCAGCAGTTCGACACTGCTGATGCCCGGGTCGGTCGCGGCGAACGGCGCGTTCTTGGCGTCCGCCTCGTGGGGCTGGTGGTGGCTGGCGATGGCCTGGATCACGCCGCTCTTCACCGCTTCGCGCAGGGCGTCGCGGTCCTTGCGCGAGCGCAGCGGCGGTTGCACGTGGTACAGGCTGGAGAAGTCCGCCAGTGCCTCGTCGGTGAGGATCAGCTGGTACAGCGCCACATCGGCGGTGACCGGCAGGCCACGGGCCTGGGCCTGGGCGATCATCTCGACGCCACGAGCGCTGGTCAGCTGGCTGAAGTGCGCACGCACGCCGGACTGCTCCACCAGCAGCAGGTTGCGGGCCAGGGCCACGGTCTCGGCGGTTTCCGGGATGCCGGCCAGGCCGCGGAAGCTGGCGGTCGGGCCTTCGTGGGCGATGCCGTCGGCCGCCAGTTCGGCGTCCTGGGAGGTGAACACCACGGTCAGGTCGAAGGTCGCCGCGTATTCCAGCGAACGCAGCAGCACACGGTTGCTCGCCATCGGCGCCAGGCCGTTGGTGAAGGCCACGCAGCCGGCGTCGCGCAGGGCGACCAGCTCGGACAGTTGCTCACCGGCGAGCCCTTTGGTCAGTGCGCCGATGGGGAAGACCTTGGCGTTGCCGGCTTCGCGGGCGCGGTCGAGGATCAGCTCGGCGACGGCGGAGGTGTCCAGTACCGGCTTGGTCTGCGGCGGGAAACACAGGCTGGTGACGCCGCCGGCAGCGGCGGCGCGGGTTTCGCTTTCGATGCTGCCCTTGCGGCTGTAGCCCGGCTCGCGCAGGGCGACGCTCAGGTCCACCAGGCCGGGCGCGGCGGTCAGGCCGGCGGCGTCGATTTCCTGGGCGGCGCGGAAGCCTTCGGGTGCTTCGCCGATGGCGACGATGCGGCCGGCCTCGATGTGCAGGTCGCAGACCTTGTCCAGGCCGCTGGCCGGGTCGATCAGGTGGGCGCCACGAATACTGACGGTCATTGCGCGTCCTCCTGTTCCAGCTGGCGTTGGGCGTTCTGGCCGCTCATGGCCATGGACAGCACGGCCATGCGGATGGCAATGCCGTAGGTGACCTGGTTGAGGATCACCGACTGTTCACCGTCGGCCACGGCGGAATCGATCTCCACGCCACGGTTGATCGGGCCGGGGTGCATGACGATGGCGTCGGGCTTGGCCAGCTGCAGGCGCTTCTGGGTCAGGCCATAGAGCTTGAAGAACTCGCCTTCGCTGGGCAGCAGGCCGCCGGCCATGCGCTCGCGCTGCAGGCGCAGCATGATCACCACGTCGACACCCTTCAGGCCTTCGTTGGCGTCGGTGAACACCTTCACTCCGTACTGGTCTTCCAGGCCCACCGGCAGCAGGGTGCGCGGGGCAATGACGCGGATGTCCGGGCAGCCGAGGGTCTTCAGCGCCAGCATGTCGGAGCGCGCCACCCGCGAGTGCAGGATGTCGCCGACGATGGCCACCGAGAGGTTTTCGAAGCTGCCCTTGTGGCGGCGGATGGTGAGCATGTCGAGCATGCCCTGGGTCGGGTGGCCGTGACGGCCGTCGCCGCCGTTGATCACGGCGACGTTGGGGCTGACGTGCTCGGCGATGAAGTGCGCGGCGCCCGAGTCGCTGTGGCGCACGACGAACATGTCGGCGGCCATGGCCTCAAGGTTGCGCAGGGTGTCGGTGAGCGTCTCGCCCTTGCTGGTCGAGGAGGTCGACACGTTCAGCGAGATGACGTCGGCGGACAGGCGCTGGGCGGCCAGTTCGAAGGTGGTGCGGGTGCGCGTGGAGTTCTCGAAGAACACGTTGCACACGGTCTTGCCGCGCAGCAGCGGGACTTTCTTCACCGCGCGGGCGCCGACTTCGAGGAAGGAATCGGCGGTATCGAGGATTTCAGTCAGCAGTTCGCGGGACAACCCGTCGAGCGAGAGGAAGTGGCGCAGCTGGCCCAGGTCGTTGAGCTGCAGCGGGCGCTTGGCGTCGGTCGGCATGTGGCAGGCCCTGAAAGTTGGGGGTGGAGGTCCGGGCGCGCGGAGTTACAGCGCGGTGCTGAGAAGCGTGCGCTCGAGGACGAGTGGTGCGGGACCGCGCAATTTTACCCGCTCGTTGGGTGCCAGGGACAGGGTTTCGCCGACGATATCCGGGCGAATGGGTAGCTCGCGCTTGTTCAAATCGACCAGGCTGACCAGGGTCACGCTGGCCGGGCGACCGTAGTCGAACAGCTCGTTGAGCGCGGCGCGGATGGTCCGGCCGCTCATCAGCACGTCGTCCACCAGCACCAGGTGCTGGCCGTCGATCTCGAAGGGCAGTTCCGACGGACGGACCTGCGGGTGCAGGCCGCTGCGGCTGAAATCGTCGCGGTAGAAGGACACGTCGAGGATGCCGAGGATCTCGTCGCTGCCCAGTGCCTTGAGCAGTTCCTGGGCAACCCAGATGCCGCCGGTGTGGATGCCGACGAAGCGCGGTGAGTCGATCCCGCGCTGCGCGAGGTAGTTACGCAGGTCGGTAGCCATGCGGGGGATGAGTTCGGCGGGGCTGGGCAGGGTCATGACGTCTCCGGTTCGGTTGGCGAGGCCACCCGGCGCGGGCGGCCATCGGGGCGGACCGTTCCGGGAAGGAGTGGTCCGGCAAGCTTAGTGGCTTTCGCTCCCCTGGCGCTGCTTCAGGTCAAGGGAGCCGGCCTCGGGTCAGGCGGGGGCGTTGTCGGCCAGCCAGCCCTCCAGCAGCAGGGCGGCGGCCAGGGCGTCCACCGGGCGTTCGCGGTAACCGTCGCGCTGGCCCTGGGCCAGGCGCTCGCCCTTGGCGGCGTAGGTGGTCAGGCGTTCGTCGTGGGTGTGTACCGGCAGGTTGTAGCGGCCGTGCAGGCGGCGGGCGAATTTCTCGGCGCGCTCGCTCATGTCGCTGGGGGTGCCGTCCATGTTCAGCGGCAGGCCGACGACGATGGCGTCGGGCTGCCATTCCTTGATCAGGGCTTCGACGCGGTTCCAGTCCGGCACGCCGTTCTGTGCTTTGAGCACGCACAGTTCGCGGGCCTGGCCGGTGATAGCCTGGCCAACGGCGACGCCGATCTGCTTGGTGCCGTAGTCGAAACCCAGGAGTAAGCGCAGGGGTTTGCTGGTCATCAGGCGTGCCCGGCCTGGGCGGTGAGCAGGCTGAGGTTGACCCCCAGGCGCTCGGCGGCCGCCGAGAGACGCTGCTCGGCCGGCACCTCGAAGAGCACCGCCGAGTCGGCGGGGCAGGTCAGCCAGGCGTTGTCGGCGAGTTCGGCTTCCAGCTGGCCGGCTTCCCAGCCTGCATAACCGAGGGTGATCAGGTGTTGCGCGGGGCCGCTGCCGTCGGCGATGGCGAACAGCACGTCCTGGGAGGTGGACAGCGACAGCTCGCCCAGCTCCAGGGTGGCCTGGTAGCTACGCCCGGCGGGGTGCAGGACGAAGCCGCGGTCAGTCTGCACCGGGCCACCGTTATAGATGGTCACGCCCTGGCAACGCACCGGCGGCAGTTCGTCCGGACGCAGTTGTTCGAGCACGTCGGCGAGGCTCAGGCCGCTGGGCCGATTGATGATCAGGCCCATGGCGCCCTGCTCGTTGTGTTCCACGAGGTAGGTCACCGTCTGGGCGAAATTGGAGTCCGCCATGTGCGGCATGGCGATCAGAAAATGGTGCTTGAGGTAGCTGGCGGCTGTGCTTTTCATGCCGGCTAGTTTCAGGCCTGGGGGCCAAAGGGACAAGACTTGAAAGCGTCAGTAGACGCTTCGGGCGCGCTGGCTCAGTTGCTGGACAGGCGGTCGCCGCGCTCGAAGCGCCAGGTGCGGATGATTTCCAGGCGGTCGATGTCGTTCAGGTCGCCGGAGAAGGGCGCGAAGGGTGCGGCCAGGCGCACGATGCGCTGGGCGGCCTGGTCGAGCGTCGGCTGCCCGGAGGATTCCAGGACCTGCACCTCATAGAGCGAGCCGTCACGGTTGATCGACACCAGCAGCCGCAGACTGCCGTAGATGCGCTGGCGACGGGCTTCGTCGGGGTAGTTGAGGTTGCCGATGCGTTCGATCTTCTTGCGCCACTCTTCCTTGTACCAGGCGCCCTTGTCGCGCATGGTCGAGGCGGCGCTCAGACGGTGGATGCGCGGGCGCTTGGCGTAGGCCTGCTGGTCGCGGGCGAGGTCGGCTTCGAGGCTGGAGATTTCCGCCGAGAGCTGGGCGGAGTCGAACTGTGGCGCCGGCTTGGCGACGGTCTCGGCCTTGGGTGTCTGCTGCTTGGTCTGCACCTTGTCCGGGCGCGGCGTGCGGGTGGCAACGGCGGCCTTGGGCGCTTCCGGGCTCTTGGCCTGGCGAGGAGTGGTCGGCGGAGACACTTTCTTGACTTCGGTGTCCTGGAACGGCGCCTGCTCGGTGGTCTTGGGGACCGCCTTGTGCTCCAGGGTGCCGCTGCCCTGCTGGTTCATCTGGGCGAGGTAATCGGCCTTTTCCGGCGCCTTGTCGCTCTTGAAGCTGGCCAGGGTGATTTCCAGCGTCTTGCTCAGCTGGCTGGGCGAGGGCATGGTGAAGCCCACGCCCAGCAGCACGGCGACGTGCAGGATGGCCGCAATGAACAGGGTGAAACCCAGACGGTCCGCCGGACGCACGCCGGAGGACACAGGGAAGTCTTGATGGGTTGCAGCGTTCATTGCGGATCGCACGGGCCAGGGTGGGGCGGAAGTCTGCCGACGAGGCTTATAAAAGTCTATGACGCACTGCGCGCCTTGAGCTTTTCGTCGATGACTGCCATCAGTCTCTCGCCGATGCGCGTGTCGTAGGCCGCATCGATCTCGCGGATGCAGGTCGGGCTGGTGACGTTGATCTCGGTGAGGTTCTCGCCGATCACGTCCAGGCCGACGAACAGCAAGCCGCGCTTGCGCAGTTCCGGGCCGACCTGGGCGGCGATCCAGCGGTCGCGTTCGGTCAGCGGCTGGGCCACGCCACGGCCGCCGGCGGCGAGGTTGCCACGGGTCTCGCCCTGGGCGGGAATGCGCGCCAGGCAGTATTCCACCGGCTCGCCGTCGATCATCAGGATGCGCTTGTCGCCATCCTTGATGGCCGGCAGGTAGCGCTGCGCCATGACCTGCTCCTGGCCGTGGCGGGTCAGGGTCTCGAGGATCACCGAGAGGTTCGGGTCGCCCTCGCGGTGGCGGAAGATCATCGATCCGCCCATGCCATCCAGGGGTTTGAGAATGATGTCACGATGCTCCGCGGCGAATTCGCGGAGAATGTCGGACCGGCGGCTCACCACCGTCGGCGGCGCGCACTGCGGGAACAGCGTGGCGAAGTACTTCTCGTTGCAGTCACGCAGGCTCTGCGGCTTGTTGACGACGAGCGTACCGGCGGTTTCAGCCTGTTCCAGCAGATAGGTGGAGTAGACGAACTCGTTGTCGAAGGGCGGGTCCTTGCGCATCAGGATCACGTCCAGGTCCGACAGCGGCTGGTCGACTTCGTCTTCCAGTTCGAACCAGTGGGCCGGATCGTAGAACACCTTGAGCGGACGCATGCGACCGCGGGCGACGTTCTCTTTCTGGTAAAGATCCTGCTGTTCCATATAGAAGAGCTGCCAGCCACGGGCCTGGGCGGCCAGCAACATGGCCAGCGAGCTGTCCTTCTTGAAACTGATCTGCGCGATGGGGTCCATCACGATCCCGAGGCGTACGCTCATGGGATGTCCTCCTGGGGGAATTCGTCGGCTTGGGGCTGCGACTCGAGGCCGCGCCGCAAAGGCTGAAAATGGACGCTCAGGGTGGCGCTGGATGTGCGCTCGGTCAAGGAAAAAGCCTGCGCGTTCGGGGTCTTATGGCCTGAATTTGCTGGGCGTGGTAAAGATTCTGACGATTGTGGTAAAAGGTTCCCACGATTGGGTCGCAGCCCGACGGTGGCAGGGCGCTTGCGCACTGAAATAAAAAGCGGAAAAACGACTCACCGAGATGGTAAGGGCGAACATGGAACAGCATTCCGACGGTTTGAAAGTAATGGTGATCGACGATTCCAAGACGATTCGTCGCACGGCTGAAACCCTGCTGAAGAAAGTCGGCTGCGATGTCATTACAGCCATCGACGGCTTCGACGCGCTGGCCAAGATCGCCGATACCCATCCCAGCATCATCTTCGTCGACATCATGATGCCGCGCCTGGATGGCTATCAGACCTGCGCCCTGATCAAGAACAACAGTGCATTCAAATCCACGCCGGTGATCATGCTGTCCTCCAAGGACGGCCTGTTCGACAAGGCCAAGGGTCGCATCGTCGGTTCCGATCAGTACCTCACCAAGCCCTTCAGCAAGGAAGAACTGCTCGGCGCGATCAAGACCCATGTGCCCGACTTCACCCCGGTGGAGCACGCTTCCTGAAGTCCGGCGCAAGCGCCGGTGACGCCTATTCCGTATGGGGACCACAATGGCTCGAATTCTGATTGTTGATGACTCGCCGACCGAGATGTACAAGCTGACCGCGATGCTGGAAAAGCACTCGCATCAGGTACTCAAGGCCGAAAATGGCGCCGATGGCGTGGCCCTGGCTCGCCAGGAAAAGCCCGACGTCGTCCTGATGGACATCGTCATGCCCGGCCTGAACGGCTTCCAGGCGACCCGTCAGCTGTCCAAGGACCCGGAAACCAGCGCGATTCCGGTGATCATCGTCACCACCAAGGACCAGGAGACCGACAAGGTCTGGGGCAAGCGCCAGGGCGCTCGCGACTACCTGACCAAGCCGGTGGACGAAGAAACACTGCTCAAGACCATCAATTCGGTACTGGCCGGCTGATACAGCTGTCCAGTACGTACAAAACATAATTATTAGAGAAGGCCAGGGCCGGCATGGCGGAAGTCCAGAGTCCTTTCGAGGTTCTCGTCCAGATCGATCAGCGCTGTCGTCAGCTGGCCGCGGGTCTGCCCGCGCAGCGCGAGGTGGTGCAGAGCTGGAACGGCATCGGCTTTCGCATGGCTGGGCGCCTGTTCGTGGCGCCCATGGGGGAGGTCGGCGAGGTTCTTCATGAACCGCGCTACACACTGCTGCCCGGTGTCCGTGACTGGGTGAAGGGGGTCGCCAACGTGCGCGGCCGCCTGTTGCCGATCATGGACCTGTGCGGTTTCCTCGGCGCGGAGCTTTCGCCTCTGCGCAAGCAACGGCGCGTGCTCGTCGTGGAATACCAGGAAGTCTTCGCCGGCCTCATCGTCGATGAGGTGTTCGGCATGCAGCACTTCCCGGTGGACACCTTCTCCGAGCAGTTGCCGCCGCTGGAAGCGGTCCTGCAGCCCTTTATCCATGGCGTCTTCCATCGGGAGCAACCCTGGCTCGTGTTCAGTCCGCATGCGCTGGCTCAGCACCCGGGGTTCCTGGACGTCGCCAGCTAGAGTTTGACCGGTTGGGCCGGCATTGCCGGCCCTTGTTGTGACATGGAAACCGTAATCGTGGTGGGTCCAGGCGGGGGCCGAATATGAAAAATATAAAGGCAGGCAGTCTTTTTTCGGGTGCGCGTAGCAGCTCGCTGATCCTCGGACTCTTCGTGGTCCTGATCGTGGCGATCGTCTTGCTGTTCGCCAACTTCGCTTACCTCAACACCCAGGCGAACCACGACAAACAGTACATCGGCCATGCCGGCGAACTGCGCGTGCTGTCCCAGCGTATCGCCAAGAACGCCACGGAAGCCGCGGCGGGCAAGGCGGAGGCGTTCAAGCTGCTGAAAGAAGCACGCAACGACTTCGAGAAGCGCTGGAACATCCTCTCCAAGGGTGACGAGAGCACCGGCCTGCCGCCGAGCCCGGATTCGGTACAACCGCAGATGGCGGATGTACAGAAGGACTGGGACACCCTGCGCAAGAACGCCGACTCCATCCTCGCCAGCGAACAGACCGTACTGTCCCTGCACCAGGTAGCCGCGACCCTCGCCGAAACCATCCCGCAGCTGCAGGTGGAGTACGAAGAGGTCGTCGACATCCTGCTGGAAAACGGCGCCCCGGCCGACCAGGTTGCGGTAGCCCAGCGCCAGTCGCTGCTGGCCGAACGTATCCTCGGCTCGGTGAACAAGGTGCTCGCCGGTGACGAGAACTCCGTGCAGGCCGCCGACAGCTTCGGCCGTGACGCCAGCCTCTTCGGCCGCGTACTCAAGGGCATGAAGGAAGGCAACGCGGCGATGAGCATCTCCAAGGTGACCAACGCAGAAGCGGTGGACCGCCTCAACGAGATCGCCGAGCTCTTCGAATTCGTTTCCGGCTCGGTGGACGAGATCCTCGAGACCTCCCCGGAACTGTTCCAGGTCCGTGAAGCCGCCAACACCATCTTCGGTGGCTCGCAGACCCTGCTGGACAAGGCCTCCAGCCTGGCCAGCGGCTTCGAGAACCTGACCGAAGGCCGTGTCTTCAACCAGGTCGCCAGCGCCATGCTGGGCATCATCGCCCTGGGCGCGATCATCCTCATCGGCCTGGTGATGGTGCGTGAAACCAACCGCCGACTGGCCGAGACCGCCGAGAAGAACGAACGTAACCAGGCGGCGATTCTGCGACTGCTCGACGAAATCGCCGACCTCGCCGACGGTGACCTGACGGTGGCCGCGACGGTAACCGAGGACTTCACCGGTGCGATCGCGGACTCCATCAACTACTCCATCGACCAGCTCCGCGAGCTGGTGGAAACCATCAACCTGACAGCCGTGCAGGTGGCCGCCGCCGCCCAGGAAACCCAGGCCACCGCCATGCACCTGGCCGAGGCTTCCGAGCACCAGGCCCAGGAAATCGCCGGCGCCTCCGCCGCGATCAACGAAATGGCCGTTTCCATTGACCAGGTATCGGCGAACGCCTCCGAGTCCTCGGCGGTAGCGGAACGTTCCGTAGCCATCGCCAACAAGGGCAACGAAGTGGTGCACAACACCATCACCGGCATGGACAACATCCGTGAGCAGATCCAGGACACCTCGAAGCGGATCAAACGCCTCGGTGAATCGTCCCAGGAGATCGGTGACATCGTAAGCCTCATCAACGACATTGCCGACCAGACCAACATCCTCGCCCTGAACGCAGCGATCCAGGCGTCCATGGCGGGCGACGCGGGCCGCGGCTTCGCCGTGGTAGCGGACGAAGTACAGCGCCTGGCGGAACGCTCCTCCGCTGCGACCAAGCAGATCGAGGCGCTGGTGAAGACCATTCAGACCGACACCAACGAAGCGGTGATCTCGATGGAACAGACCACCTCCGAGGTGGTCCGTGGTGCCCGCCTGGCGCAGGACGCCGGTGTGTCCCTGGAAGAGATCGAGAAGGTATCCAAGACCCTGGCAGCGTTGATCCAGAACATCTCCAACGCCGCCCGTCAGCAGGCCTCCTCCGCCGGCCACATTTCCAACACCATGAACGTGATCCAGGAGATCACCTCGCAGACCTCTGCCGGTACCACCGCCACCGCGCGCAGCATTGGTAACCTGGCCAAGATGGCCGGCGAGATGCGCCACTCCGTATCCGGCTTCAAACTGCCGGACACCGCCGAACAGGCCTGAGCAGAGGAGGTGCGCGGCTCGTAGCCGGGTAGCGCACGACAATCTTGAGCGAGGGGCGCGACATGCAGGCAAGTGGCGTCTGGTCGTTGCAGCCGTTGGCCGACATGTCGGCCGCGGACTTCCGCGACTGGCAGGCACTGTTGGAAGACCGCACCGGCGTTGTTGTCAACGAGCAACGCCGTGCCTTCCTGCAGACCAGCCTGGGCGCGCGGATGCGCGAACTGGGTATCGCCGACTACGGCACCTATTACCGCCAGGTCACCGATGGCCCGCGCGGCGCCGTCGAGTGGTCGAACCTGCTGGACCGCCTCACCGTTCAGGAAACCCGTTTCTTTCGCCACAAGGCATCTTTCGACGTGCTGGAAAGCTACCTGCTCCAGCGCCTCGAACAGGTCGGCCCGAGCCGGCCGCTGGCCTTGTGGAGCGTCGGCTGTTCCAGCGGCGAGGAGCCCTACTCCCTCGCCATGGTGGCCGCCAAGGTACTGGAAGATGCAGGTCTTGCGCCGCTGTATGGCGTGACCGGCACCGACATCAGCCTCAACGCCCTCAACCGGGCACGCGAGGCCACGTATGCGGCACGCAAGCTTGCGGATATCGACCCGGAACTGGCCATGCGCTACTTCAGCGCGCAGGATGACGGTCGATACCGTGTGATACCCGATCTCGCCGGGCGCGTCTGTTGCGCGCGGCTGAATGTGCTGGAACTGGCCAAGGCGCCAATGTCCGGCATGGACGTGATTTTTTGCCAGAACCTGCTGATCTATTTCCGCCGCTGGCGGCGGCGGGAAATCCTCAATCGCCTGGCCGAGCGGCTGGCGCCTGGGGGACTGCTGGTGATCGGAGTGGGCGAGGTTGCCGATTGGCACCACCCGCTGCTCGAACCGGTCGCCGATGAGCGCGTTCTGGCCTTTACCCGGAAGGGATGACACAGACACATGAGTGGAGTGGCTATGGGTGATCGGCACGATTATGTCGCCCTGGAATGGGTAAAAGGCGAGATTGCCGAAACGCTCAAGCAGGCGCGGCAAGCCCTCGAATCCTACGTCGAGAATCCCCAGGACCCGACGCGGATGGGCTTTTGCCTGGCCTATATCCACCAGGTGCGCGGCACTCTGCAGATGGTGGAGTTCTACGGCGCAGCCCTGCTCGCCGAAGAAATGGAGTACCTGACCCAGGCGCTGATCGACGGCACGACCTCCAGCCAGAGCGAAGCGCTGGAAGTGCTGATGCAGGCCATCCTGCAACTGCCGGCGTACCTTGAGCGCATTCAGAGCGCCCGCCGCGACCTGCCGCTGGTGGTCCTGCCGCTGCTCAACGACCTGCGCACCGCCCGTGGCGAGAAGCTGCTGTCGGAAACCAGCCTGTTCTCCCCCGATCTGTCCCGCGAATCCCCGGTATTGCCGGTGGACGCCTTGGCGCGCCTGCGCACCGCCGAACTGCCGGCGCTGCTGCGCAAGCTGCGGCAGATGCTGCAGGTCGCCCTGGTCGGCGTCATCCGCAACCAGGACCTGCCGACCAACCTGGGCTACCTGGCGCGCGTCTTCGCCCGCCTCGAATCCCTGTGCAAGGACGCCCCGCTGGGCCGCCTGTGGGTGATCGCCTCGGCGATGATCGAAGGCCTGGCCAACGGCAGCATCGCCAACGGCACCTCGGTGCGTAACCTGCTGCGCCAGGTTGATCGTGAATTCAAGCGCCTGGTCGACCAGGGCGCCGACGCCATGAACCAGCCGGCGCCGGACGAGCTGATCAAGAACCTGCTGTTCTACGTGGCCAAGGCGTCGGACCAGTCGCCGCGCGTGCGTGCGGTGAAAGACGAGTACCGCCTGGACGATGCCCTGCCGGGCGCTGCCCTGGTGGACGAGGAGCGCGCCCGTCTCGCCGGCCCCGACCGCGACGCCATGCGTTCCGTCGTTGGTGCGCTGTGCGAGGAGCTGGTGCGGGTCAAGGACAGCCTTGACCTCTTCGTGCGCAGCGACCGCAGCGGCGTGAACGAGCTGGGCAGCCTGCTGGCGCCGCTCAAGCAGATCGCCGACACCCTCGCCGTGCTGGGCTTCGGCCAGCCGCGCAAGGTCATCCTCGACCAGATCGATGTGGTCAGCGCGCTCGCCCACGGCCAGCGCCAGCCCAACGACGCCACCCTGATGGATGTCGCCGGTGCGCTGCTGTATGTCGAGGCCACCCTGGCCGGCATGGTCGGCCCGAGCGAAGAGCCGGGCCGCGAAGAGAACGTCCTGCCGACCACTGACGTCGAGCAGATCCACCAGGTGGTGATCAAGGAAGCGCGCAACGGCCTGGAACTGGCCAAGGACGCGATCATCGAGTTCATCGCCTCGCAGTGGAACCACGAGCACCTGGCCCGCGTGCCGGAGCTGCTGACGCAGGTTCGCGGCGGTCTGGCGATGATCTCCCAGGAACGTGCGGCGAAACTGCTGGAAAACTGCAATCGCTACATCCAGGAACAACTGCTTGTGCGCCAGGCCGTGCCGGACTGGCACAGCCTGGACACCCTGGCCGACGCCATCACCAGCGTCGAGTACTACCTCGAGCGCCTGTCGGAAGACCACAACACCCAGGGCGACATGATCCTCGATGTGGCCGAGGAGAGCCTGGACAGCCTGGGCTACTCGCTCAAGCCGCGCCCGTCGATCCTCGACGCCGAGCCGAGCGCCTTCGCGCCTGCTCCGCTGGACAACCCACTCGACGAGATCGACGTGCTGGCCGCCCAGCCGCTGGCCGAGCCGACCGAAGCGGTGCCGGTGGAGGAAGTCCCGGAACTGGCCGCGCCGGTGGAAATCGCCGACAGCTTCGAGTCGTCCGGCTTCGAGACCGCCGCGCTCGAGGAGCCGTCGTTCGAGCAGCCTTCCTCCATGGCTTCTCTGGAAGAGCTCGCTCCTCCGGAAGAACGGGCCCCCGTTGAACAGCCAGCCCCGGTCGAAGAACCGATCCTCGGCCTGGCCGACTTTGACGCGCCGCAACCCGTCGCTGAAAACGCAGAGAGCTTCACGTTCGAACCCCTGGAGCCGCTCGCTGAGCCTGCTGCCGCAGAAGAGCCTGCGCTGCTGGCCGACGTCGACCTCCCGGCGGAGCCCGAAGCCCGGACTGCCAGCGAAGCCGAATCCAGCTTCACCTTCGAATCCCTGGAACTGGACTCCGGCCTGCAGGCCGCTGAACCGTCCGCGGAACTGGGCGCCTGGACCCTGGACGAGGTCGAGCCGCTGGCCGCCGCTACCGAACCGAGCGCGCCGACCGCCACTTTGGAGCCGGAAAGCCTCAGCTGGGACATCGAGCTGGAGCCGGCTGCACCGCTCACCGACACCACCCTGGCCGACGAAGGCTGGTCGCTGGACGACAGCCACAAGGCCGACAGCATCGAGTTCAGCCTCGAAACGCTGGATGAAGCTCCCAGCCAACCGCTGGCCGATGAGCTGAGCTGGAACCTGGACGAAGCCGCCCCGCTGGCCGAGGCGCCGCGCTTCGACGAGCCGGCTCCGGCGGAGGCCGTCGTTGCCGAGCAGTCCTGGGAAGCCCTGGACCTGTCCACCGCGCCGAGCGAAACCCCGGCAACCCCGGAGCTGGTCGAAGACTTCGCCAGCCTGCCGTCGCTGGAGGCCGCTCCGGCCCCGGTGGACGAGCTGAGCTGGGACATGGAAGCGCTCACCCCGGCTGGCGAGAAGCCTGCAGAGGAAGACTGGTTCAGCGTCGACCTGACCCAGCCGGCTGCCGAGTCGCCTGCGCCTTCCCTGGAACTGGACGAAAACTTCGCCAGCCTGGAAGCACTCGAACCCGCGCCGCTGGCGACCCTGGAATCCCTGGACGACCTGAGCTTCGACGCCCAACCGGCCACTGATGAGCCGTCCACCGCGCCAGTCGCGCTGGTCAGCGATGACAACTGGACCTTGGGCGAACTGAGCGAGCCGACCGCGCTGGACGCCGGCGTCGACCTCAGCCTCGACGCGCCGCTGCAGCTGGAAACGCTGGAGTCGCTGGCCGAAGCTGAAACTCCTGCCCTCCAGGCCGAAGCCTGGAGCGACGAGAACATCGCCGACCTGGACCTGCCGGAAGTCGAACTGCCCAGCCCGCCGGCCGAGCCCGAGCCGGTCGCCGAGGCACCGGCCAAGCCGCTGTCCCTGGCCGAAGTCATGGCTGCGCCGGTCCAGGCGATCAACCCGCCTGCCCAGGACGTGCCGCCCAGCCTGCTGCCGCCGCCCGCCGACGAAGAACCGATCGACGAAGAGCTGCGCGAGGTCTTCATCGAAGAAGCCGGTGAAGTTCTGGAAACCATCGGTGAGCACCTGCCGACCTGGCTGGCCAGCACCGATGATCGCGACTCGCTGACCGAAATCCGCCGCGCCTTCCACACCCTCAAGGGCAGTGGCCGGATGGTCCGCGCGCTGGTGATCGGCGAGCTGGCCTGGTCCATCGAGAACCTGCTCAACCGCGTGCTCGACCGCAGCATCGCCGCCTCGCCTGCCGTGCTGCAGGTGGTGCAGGACGTGGTCGCGCTGATGCCCGAGCTGGTCGACGAATACGCCGCCAGCGCCCAGCGCCAGCGTGACGATGTCGACCGTCTGGCCGCCACCGCCCACGCATTGGCCAAGGGACAGCCGGTACCGCCGCCGGGTGGCGGGTTGCCGGAATCGGCCCCGCAGGACGAGGACATCACCCCCGAGCTGGCTGAAGTCGAAGAGATTGCCGCGCAGGCAGCCAATGAGGGGCTCGACGAGAGCCTCGACCCGCAGTTGCTGGAGATCTTCCGCAATGAAGCGGAAGCCCATCTGGAAACTCTGGTCGGCTTCCTCGCCGATTGCGCGCAACAGCTGCCGCAGCCGGTGACCGACGACCTGCAGCGCGCCCTGCACACGCTCAAGGGCAGCGCGCACATGGCCGGCATCCTGCCGATCGCCGAAATCGCCACGCCGCTGGAGCGGCTGGTGAAGGAATTCAAGACCAACCTGTTGCAGGTCGACCTGCGCGAGGCCGAGCTGCTGCACGCCGCCGAAGGCCTGTTCCGTGTCGGTCTCGACCAGCTCGTCGAAGGCCGCCCGCTGGCGCCCATCGAGGGCAGCCCGGAGCTGCTGGCGCGCATCGCGCAGATCCACCAGGAACGCCTGGAGGCCGCCGAGGCCAAGCGTCGCGGTGAAAGCGGCGAGGGCAGCGGCAACGACCCGCAGATGATCGGCATGTTCCTCGCCGAGGGCATGGACATTCTGCTCGACGCCGAGGACCTGCTGCGCCGCTGGCGTGAACACCCGCAGGAGCGCCAGGAGCTGGGCGCCCTCTACGACGAGCTGGAAACCCTCAGCCGTGGCGCGCAGATGGCCGAGCTGCCGCAGATGGCGGAACTCGCCGATGCGCTGCTGGCGGTCTACGGCGCCGTGCGCCAGGGTCGCCTGGAAACCGGCGATGCCTTCTTCTCCGCCGCCGAAACCGCCCACGAGGCGCTGATCGGCATGATGGACCAGGTGGCTGCGGCCCTGCAGGTCAGCGCCCGCCCGGAACAGGTCGAAGCGCTGCATCGTTTGCTGGACGCCCCGGTCGCCGCACCGCAAGAGCCTGCGAACGACCTGCAGGACGCCACCGACATCGAGTTCGTCGACCTGGAAAGCCTCACCGCCGAGGACTTCCCGGCCGAGGACGAGGAGTTCCTGCTCGACAGCCGCCCGGTGGACGACGACAACCTGCCCGACGGCCTGAGCTGGTCGCCGCGCAACGCCAATGATGGCGCCCCGCGCGGCGCCGCCGATGATGACGACGATGACGTCATCACCGCCGAGACCCCGCATGCCCATCCCGCCCCGCAGCAACCGCCGCGGGCGCTGGACGAGGAAATGGTGGCGATCTTCCTTGAAGAGGCCGTCGATATTCTGGATAACGCCGGCCAGGCGCTGGACCAGTGGCTGGCCTCGCCCGAAGGCCTCGCCGCGCTCTCGACCTTGCAGCGCGACCTGCACACCCTCAAGGGTGGCGCGCGCATGGCGGAAATCCGCGAGATCGGCGACCTGTCCCACGAACTCGAATCGCTTTACGAAGGCCTGCTGGATCATCGTTTCCAGCACAGCCAGCCGCTAGGTGACCTGCTGCGTACCTGCCACGACCGTCTGGCGACCCAGCTCGACCAGTTGCAGGCCGGCCAGGCGCTGACCGATCCAGCCGATCTGGTGCAGACCATCCGCACCTTCCGCCAGAACCCGGCCGCCGGCCTGAACCTGCCGCAGGCCGTGGCCGCGCAGCAGGACGCCGTGGCCGAGCAGGACGAAACCCTCGAGCTGCCGCCAGTTATCGAAGACGCCATCGAGCTGGAGCTGCCCGCCGAGGTGGCGCCGGAAGCCGAAGTGGCCGACGAGCTCGAAGCAACTGAGGCTGAGGCCAGCGATCTCGAAAGCATCGATCTCGAGAGCAGCGAGCCGGAGCTGGAAGTCACGGCGCAGGACCTCGACCTGCAGGCCTTCCTCGAAGCTGCCGAAACCGAGGTCGCCGGAGTGCAGCCGGCCGAGCCGGAAGCTGCTGTTCCTGAAGCCTCGGGCGTACAGGACAGCGAGTACGAGCTGAACGAAGACCGCGACCAGGAACTGGTGGAAATCTTCCTCGAGGAAGGTTTCGACATCCTCGAAAGCTCCTCCGGTGCCCTGCACCGCTGGATGGAAAACCCCGACAACAGCGTCGAGCTGGAAGCGCTGCAACGCGACCTGCACACCCTCAAGGGCGGCGCGCGGATGGCCGAGATCCGCCCCATCGGCGATCTCTCCCACGAACTGGAATTCCTCTACGAAGGCCTCTGCGGCGGACGTCTGCGCGCGAGCCCGACACTCTTCGAGCTGCTGCAGCGCTGCCACGACCGTCTCGCCGAGATGCTCGAAGCGGTCCAGCAGCATCGCCGGATTCCGGGAGGTGAATCGCTGATCGACGCGATCCACCGATTTCGTGCCAACCCCGAAGAACAACTGAGCATCCCCAGCAGCGTCAGCCTGCACGCGATCAGCTCCACCCATGCCGTGCCGGAAGGCCCGGAAGCCGACATCCTGGATATCTTCCTGGAAGAGGCCGACGACCTGCTCGAAGCCATGGAACAGGCCCTGGGCCGCTGGGACGCCGAGCGCGAGAACGGTGCGCTCGACGAGCTGCTGCGCATTCTCCACACCCTCAAGGGCGGTGCGCGCCTGGCTGGCCAGACCAGCCTGGGCGACCTGGCCCACGACCTCGAACAGCACCTGGGTGAAGCCCAGCAGCAGGGCGCGCCGTGGCCGGAAAGCCTGCTGATGGACGCGCAGTCCGGCTTCGAAGGCCTGCAGGCCGAAGTCGATCAGCTGCGCCTGCACCTGGGTGAGGTCGAGAGCGCCGAAAGCCAGCCTGAAGACATCGCCGAGGAACCGGTTGCCGAACAACCGGCTCCGGTGAACCTGCCAGCCTTGCCGGAAGCCATCATGGCCGCAGCCGTGCCGCAGCGCATCGATGCGCCGGTGGTGTTGCCCTTCGTCCGCCGTGCCCAGGAAGCTGCCCAGGAAGCCGCCGCGCGTCGTGCGCCGCAGGAACTGGTGAAGGTGCCCGCACAACTGCTCGAAGGCCTGGTCAACCTCGCCGGTGAGACCTCGATCTTCCGTGGTCGCGTCGAGCAGCAGGTGAGCGACGTCGGTTCGACACTGGGCGAGATGGACGCCACCATCGAGCGGGTCCGCGACCAGCTGCGCCGTCTCGATACCGAAACCCAGGCGCAGATCCTCTCGCGCCACCAGGCCGACGCCGAGCGCGCCGGCTACGAAGAATTCGACCCGCTGGAAATGGACCGCTACTCGCAGCTGCAGCAGCTTTCGCGCGCACTGTTCGAGTCCGCTTCCGACTTGTTCGACCTCAAGGAAACCCTGGCCGCCAAGAACCGCGACGCCGAGACGCTGCTGCTGCAACAGGCGCGGGTTAACACCGAGCTGCAGGAAGGCCTGATGCGCACCCGCATGGTGCCCTTCGACCGCCTGGTGCCACGCCTGCGCCGGATCGTCCGTCAGGTGGCGAGCGAGCTGGGCAAGCAGGTCGAGTTCGTGGTCAGCAACGCCGAAGGCGAAATGGACCGTACCGTGCTCGAACGCATCGTCGCGCCGCTGGAGCACATGCTGCGCAACGCGGTTGACCACGGCATCGAGTCTGGCGAGGCGCGCCGCATTGCCGGCAAGGCCGAGCAGGGCACCATCCGCCTGACCCTGGGCCGCGAGGGTGGCGACATCCTCCTGACCCTCGCCGACGACGGTGCCGGCATCCGCCTCGAAGCAGTTCGCCGCAAGGCCATCGAGCGTGGCCTGATGACCGACGACAGCGAGCTGAACGACCACGAGGTGCTGCAGTTCATCCTCGAAGCTGGCTTCAGTACCGCCGAGAAGGTCACGCAGATTTCCGGCCGTGGCGTGGGCATGGATGTGGTGAACTCCGAGGTGAAGCAGCTCGGCGGCTCCATGAGCATCCACTCCAGCATCGGCGAAGGCACCCGCTTCGACATTCGCCTGCCGTTCACCGTGTCGGTGAACCGCGCGCTGATGGTGCTCTCCGGCGAAGACCTCTACGCTCTGCCGCTGAACACCATCGAAGGTATCGTGCGGGTCTCCCCGTACGAGCTGGAAGCCCTCTACGAGCAGGCTGCCGCCGACGAGACCGGCGCCGCGCCGAGCTTCGAATACGCGGGCCAGAGCTATGAACTGAAGTACCTGGGCGACCTGCTCAACAATGGCCAGCATCCCAAGCTGGTCGGGCAGTCGCTGCCGCTGCCGGTGATCCTCGTGCGCTCGGCGGACCACGCCGTGGCAGTGCAGGTGGATGCCCTGGCGGGCTCGCGCGAGATCGTGGTGAAGAGCCTCGGTGCGCAGTTCGCCGGCGTCAGCGGCATCTCCGGTGCGACCATCCTGGGTGACGGTCGCGTGGTGGTGATTCTCGACCTGCTGGCGACCATCCGTGTGCTCCATGCGCAGCATGTCCAGCACGCCCCGCGCCGCCAGCTGGCCGGCCCGGCCGCCGCGGAGATCGAGCACCAGCGCCCGACCCTGGTCATGGTGGTGGACGACTCGGTCACCGTGCGCAAGGTCACCAGCCGCCTGCTCGAGCGCAACGGCATGAACGTGCTCACCGCCAAGGACGGGGTGGACGCCATCGCCCAGCTGCAGGAACACAAGCCGGACATCATGCTGCTGGACATCGAGATGCCGCGCATGGACGGCTTCGAGGTGGCCACCCTGGTGCGCCACGATGAACAGCTGAAGGACCTGCCGATCATCATGATTACCTCCCGTACCGGCGAGAAGCACCGCGACCGTGCCCTGGCCATCGGTGTCAACCAGTACCTGGGCAAGCCGTACCAGGAATCCGAGCTGCTGGAGAATATCCACAAGCTGGTGAAGGCCCATGTCTGAGCAGAGCACGCCGCGGATTGCGGTGATCGCCGATACCTCGCTGCAGCGCCACGTGCTGGCGCAGGCCCTGGCCGGACACGGCTACCAGGTAGTGCTCAACGCCGACCCGGCGCGCCTTGAAAGCGAGCAGCTGGACGCCTGTGAGACCGACCTGTGGCTGGTGGACCTGGCGCAGCAGGAAGATTCACCGCTGGTGGACAACCTGCTGGAACAGTCGCGGGTGCCCGTGCTGTTCGGCGAAGGCCACGCGCCGGAGCGGCATTCCGAACATTACCCACGCTGGGAACGCCGGCTGGTGTCCAAGCTGCGCAAGCTGGTGGGCGACCCCAGCGCCGGCGTCGGCCGCAGCCTGGCTGCGCTGCTCGACGAAGCGCAGCGCCCGACCCGCGTGACGCTGCCCGATGACCTCGCGGCTTCCCCGCTCAAGGCCGGTGAACCAGCTGCGCAGGTCTGGCTGCTGGCCGCTTCGCTGGGTGGCCCGGCGGCGGTGAAGACCTTCCTCGATGCCCTGCCCGGCGGCCTGCCGGTGGGCTTCCTGTATGCCCAGCACATCGACGCTGCCTTCGAGGCCAACCTGCCGCAAGCGGTCGGCCGCCACAGCCAGTGGCACGTCAACTCCGTGCGCGACGGCGACCCGGTGCGTTGCGGCGAAGTCGTGGTGGTGCCGATCTCCCGCGAACTGGGCTTCGATGACTCGGCACGCATGCGCGTGGAAGATCGCAGCTGGCCCGAGCCCTACAGCCCGTCCATTGACCAGATGATGCTCAACCTCGCCCAGCAGTACGGTGAGCGTTGCGGCGTGATCGTGTTCAGCGGCATGTGCAGCGACGGCAGCGCCGCCGCGGCCTACGTGCGCCGCCAGGGCGCGCCGATCTGGACCCAGCGCGCCGATAGCTGCGCCTGCTCCAGCATGCCCGACAGCCTGCGCGAAGGCGGCTACAGCCTCTTCACCGGCGACCCGCGCGAGCTCGCGGCGGCGCTGGTCAATCACCTTGCCGAACAATGCGTCGGCGCAGTCACCCAGTGAGATAAGGCCCGATGAGTGATCTCCCCGTCGCCAATGCCGGCGTTGCCAATAGCGCGGTTGCCAATGCTACCGCGGCCAACGCCGCCCCCAGCAGCCTGACCGCGCTGCTGGTGCCGCTGGCCGACCGCAACCTGCTGTTGCCCAACGTGGCGGTGGCCGAGCTGATCACCTACCGTGCCCCGCACCCGGTGGACGGCCTGCCGTCCTGGTACCTGGGCCAGGTGGCCTGGCGCGACCTGCGCCTGCCGCTGCTGTCCTTCGAGGCGGCCTCCGACGGCCAGGCCGAAGTCAGCCCCGGCGCGCGGGTGATCGTGGTCAACGCCCTGGGCGGGCGACCCAACGTGAAATTCTTCGCCCTGCTGGTGCAGGGCATCCCACGTTCGGTGAAAGTTGGCAGTGATCTCAAGCGCGCCGACGTGCCGCTGGCGCCGCTGGAGCTGGACGCGGTTGACCTGGGGGACGCCCAGGCGCGCATCCCCGACCTGGCCGCGCTGGAGCAGAAGCTGGCCGACTCCGGCCTGATCTGAGCCCGCCATGACCGGTGGCCTGCGCCTTGCCCAGCTGGGGGACCAACCCGGCTTCGAGGTCGCCGGCGCCACCCTCGGCGGCCACCGTTTCGAACGCCACAGCCACGACGAATTCGTCATCAGCGCCAACCTGCGCGGCGAGGAAAGCGTATGGCTGGATGGCCGTAGCTTCGACGCCGGCCCCGGCGCCATCACCACCTACAACCCCGGCCAGATTCAGGGCGGCGGTGTTGACGAAGGCCAGCCCTGGCAGTTCGTCAGCCTCTACATCGCGCCTGAGCAGCTGGCCACGATGCTCGGCCTGCAGCGCCTGGAGTTCGAGCGGCCCACTGACCGCCTGCCCACCCTGGCCGCTGCCCTGGCCGACGCCGTCGAGCACGTGCTGGGCGATGATGCCTTCGTTCGCCAGCGTGGCGAGGAACGCCTGACGCTGCTGCTGGCCGAGATCGCCCGTGCCATGGGCGTGCGCCTGCCGCAGGAAAGTCTGGAGAATGGCGGCCGGATTGCCGACCTGCAGGACTGGCTGGCCGCCGACCTTGCGCGACAACCCAGCCTCGACGAAATGGCCGCCCACCTCGGCCTGTCACGCTTCCACCTGCTGCGCAGCTTCCAGAAACAGGTCGGCCTGAGCCCCCGGCAGTGGGCCATGCAACTGCGCACCCGGCGCGCCCAGGCCTTGCTGCGCACGGGGCTGCCGGCCACTGAAGTGGCGCACGAACTGGGCTTCGCCGACCAGAGTCACCTGAACCGGCACTTCCGCGCGGCTTATGGTGTGTCGCCGGGCAACTTCCAGCGCGCCCTGCGCTGAGCAATCCGGTTCAAGTCCCGCCGCCGCTGCCCAGGCAGAATCGCGTCATCGCCTACTGGTTCGAGAGCTGATCCATGACCCTGTTCTTCGCCGCACTGCTGTTCGGCATCGTCTTCTGCCTGTCCCCCGGCGCGGTCCTCGCCGAAACCTTGCGCCGTGGCCTGAAGGGCGGCTTCCGCCCGGCGCTGCTGGTGCAGTTCGGCTCCCTGATCGGTGACGCGGTGTGGGCGCTGATCGGCCTCACCGGACTGGCGCTGCTGCTGGGCCACGAGACCTTGCGCCTGCCGCTGACCCTGGCCAGCGCGGCCTATCTGGCCTGGCTGGGTGTGCAGAGCCTGCTGGATGCTCGCCAGGTCGGCCTGGCGGAGGAGGGCGACAGCGGCGAACACAATGCCGGGGCTTTCGCATCCGGGGCCATGCTGTCGTTGTCGAACCCGAAGAACATCGTCTACTGGGGCGCGCTGGGAGGTGCCATGGCCGGGCTGGTGGACGGCGTGCCGTCGCTGGCCGATTCGCTGGTGTTCTTCGCCGGCTTCATGACCGCCTCGGTGCTCTGCTGCTTCCTCTGCGCGGCACTGGTGGACTGGCTGCGGCGCAACGCTTCACCGCGCTGGCATCGGGTCAGCCATGCGCTGTGCGGGGTGGTACTGCTGGTGCTGGCGGGGTTGGCGTTGCGGGGTGTCTGAGTCGCCGAAGCCGTTAGAAATCCCCCCAAAGCTGCTGCGCTACGCTCAGCGCAACCACCGGAGCAGTCTCGGTGCGCAATACGCGCGGGCCGAGGCGGGCAGCGTGGAATCCGGCGCTCTTGGCCTGCTCCACCTCCGCATCGCTCAAGCCGCCTTCCGGGCCGATCAGGAAGGCCAGGCTGGAGGGCTTGTCATGACTGGTCAGCGGTTCGGCCACCGGGTGCAGCACCAGCTTGAGCTGTGCTTGGCAGCTCTCCAGCCAGTCGGCGAGGGTGACCGGCGCATTGAGCACCGGCAGCACCGAGCGGCCGCATTGCTCGCAGGCGCTGATCGCCACTTGGCGCCAGTGGGCCATGCGCTTGTCGGCGCGTTCGTCCTTCAGGCGCACTTCGCAGCGCTCGCTGACGATCGGGGTGATCTCGCTGGCGCCCAGTTCGGTGGCCTTCTGGATCGCCCAGTCCATGCGCTCGCCGCGGGACAGGCCCTGGCCCAGATGGATGTGCAGCGGCGATTCGGCCTGGCCGGCAAAGGATTCGCGCAGTTCCACGCGGACGTTCTTCTTGCCGACCTCGATCAGTTCGCCCAGGTATTCGTGGCCGGAGCCGTCGAACAGCTGCACGGCGTCGCCGGCCGAGTGCCGGAGCACGCGGCCGATGTAGTGGGCCTGGGCTTCGGGCAGCTCATGCTGGCCGAGGGAGAGTGGGGCGTCGATGAAGAAGCGGGAGAGGCGCATGGCGATGTCGAACTGATGGGGGAAAGCGGCAAGCTTAAAGCTTTCGGCCTGCCGCTTGTAGCCGATCAGCCCGGATCGCGATGCTCGGGGAAGCGTTCGCTGACCGCCACGCTCACGCTGTCGCGGGTGGCGATATCGATGCCTTCGCTGGCGACCTCGGCGAGGAAGTCGATCTGCTCGGGGGTGATGATGTACGGCGGCAGGAAGTACACCACGCTGCCCAGCGGGCGCAGCAGCGCTCCGCGCTCCAGGCCGTGCTGGAAGACCTTCAGGCCGCGACGCTCCTGCCACGGGTAGGGCGTCCTGCTGGCCTTGTCCTGGACCATCTCGATGGCGAGGATCATGCCGGTCTGGCGGATTTCCGAGACGTGCGGGTGGTCGGCCAGGTGCGCGGTGGCGCTGGCCATGCGTGCCGCCAGGGCCTTGTTGGCCTCGATGACGTTGTCCTGCTCGAAGATGTCCAGGGTCGCCAGGGCGGCGGCGCAGGCCAGCGGGTTGCCGGTGTAGGTGTGCGAGTGGAGGAAGGCGCGCAGGGTGGCGTAGTCGTCGTAGAAGGCCTGGTAGACCTTGTCGGTGGTAAGCACCGCGCTCATTGCCAGGTAGCCGCCGGTCAGCGCCTTGGACAGCACGAGGAAGTCCGGGGTGATGCCGGCCTGCTCGCAGGCGAACATCGTACCGGTGCGGCCGAAGCCGACGGCGATCTCGTCGTGGATCAGGTGTACGCCGTAGCGGTCGCAGGCCTCGCGCAGCAGCTTGAGGTAGACCGGGTGGTACATGCGCATGCCGCCGGCGCCCTGCACCAGCGGCTCGACGATCACCGCCGCGACTTCTTTATGGTGCTGCTCCAGCGCCTGCTCCATGGCGGCGAACATCGTCCGTGAGTGTTCTTCCCAGCTCACGCCTTCGGGGCGCAGGTAGCAGTCGGGGGTCGGCACCTTGATGGTGTCCATCAGCAGCGACTTGTAGGTCTCGGTGAACAGCGCGACGTCGCCCACCGACATCGCCGCCACGGTTTCGCCGTGGTAGCTGTTGGTCAGGGTGATGAAGCGCTTCTTCTCCGGCTGGCCGAGGTTGTGCCAGTAGTGGTAGCTCATCTTCAGCGCCACTTCGATGCCGGCCGAGCCGCTGTCGGCGTAGAACACCCGGGAGAAGCCGGCCGGTGCCAGGCGCAGCAGGCGCTCGGACAGCTCGATCACCGGCTGGTGGCTGAAACCGGCGAGGATCACGTGCTCCAGCTGGTCCACCTGGTCCTTGATGCGCTGGTTGATGCGCGGGTTGGCGTGGCCAAAGACGTTGACCCACCAAGAGCTGACCGCGTCCATGTAGCGCTTGCCTTCGAAGTCCTCCAGCCAGATACCCTCGCCGCGGCGGATCGGGATCACCGGCAGGCGCTCGTGGTCTTTCATCTGGGTGCAGGGGTGCCACAGCACCTCGAGATCGCGCTGCATCCACTCGGCGTTCAGGCCCATGGTCTGCTCCTTGAAATAATGGCTCGTCAGACGGTCGACTCGCCCGGATCGGGCAAGCCTATTCAATGCACCTGAGATGAACAAGGACACGTCCTACGACACATGCCGTGGGCAGCCGACCAACACAGCTATTCGGCATTCGGGCGCTCACGTATGCTTCGCGCCTTTGCACCAATTCGGGGAAGTCTGGCGATGAAAATGGGATGGCTGCGCGCTGCCGCGTTGCTTGCTCTGGGGGTGTTCAGCGCAGTGGCGCTGGGCAAGGACAAACAACCGACCGCCATCGTGGTCGGCGGCGGTCTCGCCGGTCTTTCCGCAGCCTACGAGCTGCAGCAGGCGGGCTGGCAGGTCACCCTGCTGGAAGCCAAGCCGCAGGTGGGCGGTCGTTCGGGCCTGGCCACCAGCGAGTGGATCGGCAACAAGAAGGTCCAGCCGACCCTCAACGGCTACCTGGAAACCCTGAAGGTGAATTCGGTGCCGGCGCCGGAATTCGTCCGTACCCCGAGCTACCTGATCGACGGCGTCTACTACACCAGCGCCGACCTGAAGACCAAGATGCCGGCCGTCGCAGCGGACCTCGAGCGCTTCGAGAAGTCCCTGAACGAGCTGTCCGCCTCCATCGACGACCCGCTCAACCCGCTGGCGAACAAGACTCTGTTCGCCCTCGACCAGCTCACCGCCGCGCGCTGGCTGGACAAGCTGAATCTGTCGCCGACCGCGCGCCTGCTGGTCAACCAGCGCATCCGTTCGCACTACGACGAACCGTCGCGCCTGTCGCTGCTCTACCTCGCCCAGCAGGGCCGTGTGTACCGCGGCGTCGACGACCGTGACCTGCGCGCGTCGCGTCTGCCCGGCGGCAGCCAGGTGCTGGCCCAGGCCTTCGTCAAGCAGATCAAGACCATCAAGACCAACGCCAAGGTCACCTCGATCAGCCAGGATAAGGACGGCGTGACCGTCAAGGTCGGCCCCACCGGCTACACCGCCGACTACCTGGTGCTGGCCGTGCCGCTGCGCGCCCTGGGCAGCATCACCCTGACTCCGGGTCTGAACGAGAAGCAACTGGCGGCCCTCAAAGGCACCAACTACGGCTGGCGCGACCAGATCCTGATGAAGTTCAAGCGCCCGGTGTGGGACGACAAGTCGCGCCTGTCCGGCGAGATCTACAGCGACCAGGGCCTGGGCATGATCTGGGTCGAGCCCGCGACCAAGGGCGGCGCCAACGTGCTGATCAACCTGTCCGGCGACAACGCCCGCGTGATGCAGGCCTTCGGCGACCGCCAGCTCTCCGAGCAGGTGCTGATCCGCATGAACAAGTACTACCCGAAGATGCGCGGTGCCTACGACGGCTATGAAATGCGTCGCTACAGCACCGACGCCGGCACTGGCGGTTCCTACCTGGCCTTCGGTCCGGGCCAGATCAGCCGCTTCTGGCGTGTGTGGGAGACCCCGGTGTCCCGCGTGGCCTTCGCCGGCGAGCACACCGATGCACTCTACCCGGGCACCATCGAAGGCGCCCTGCGCAGCGGCAAGCGTGCCGCCAGCCAGGTCCGCGACCTCTACGCCGGCAAGACGCCGGTGCTCGAAGGCGCCTCCCTGGTGGCCGACAACAAGCCGGCCGCCAGCGACAAGCCGGCCGATGCCAAGGGCGAGAAGAAGGGCATCATGTCCTGGCTGCCGTTCTGATCGAACCCGTTCTATCCACAATGCCGGCGAAAGCCGGCATTGTCGTTTCTGGCTCTGGGACGGGCGTTTCAGACCGGACCTATCTTGTCAGTCGATGTTTCAAAGCAGATTTTTCTGCTTTTCTTCGATGGATTAACCGCTAGTCTTGAATTCCCGTTTTCAAGGATGTCGATCGATGCAATGGCGTAATTCCCCCGCTCGCTACGGACTGGTCAGCCTGTTCCTGCACTGGGGCAGTGCGCTGGTGGTCTTCGGCCTGTTCGGCCTGGGCCTGTGGATGCGCGAGCTGGACTACTACGACACCTGGTACCACCGCGCTCCGGAAATCCACAAAAGCATCGGCATCCTCCTGGCCATCGCCCTGATCGTGCGCGTGCTCTGGCGCTTCATCAGCCCGGCGCCACCGACCCCGGCCAACCACGGCCAGATGACCCGCCTGGCCACCAGGCTCGGCCACCTGGCGCTCTACGCGCTGCTGTTCGCGGTGATCATCGCCGGCTACCTGATCTCCACCGCCGAAGGCAAACCCATCAGCGTGTTCGGCTGGTTCGACGTGCCCGCCACCCTGAGCGGCATCACCGACCAGGCCGACATCGCCGGCGCCATTCACCTGTACCTGGCCTGGACCCTGGTTGTACTGGCCGTGCTGCACGCCCTGGCGGCGTTCAAACACCATTTCTTCGACCGTGATGAGACCCTGGTCCGCATGCTCGGTCGTGCCGCGAAATAACACCTCACCTCAAAGGGAGATTGCTTCAATGCTGAAGAAGACGTTCGCCGCTCTGGCGCTGGGTACCGCCCTGTTCTCCGCTGGCCAGGCCATGGCCGCGGACTACAAGATCGACAAGGAAGGCCAGCACGCCTTCATCGAGTTCCGCATCAAGCACCTGGGTTACAGCTGGCTGTATGGCCGCTTCGACGACTTCGACGGTGCCTTCACCTTCGACGAGAAGAACCCGTCCGCCGACAAGGTCAAGGTGACCATCAACACCAACAGCGTGAACTCCAACCACGCCGAGCGTGACAAGCACCTGCGCAGCGCGGACTTCCTGAACGTCTCGAAGAACCCGACCGCGACCTTCGAATCCACCGGCGTGAAGGCCGATGGCAAGAATGCCGAGATCACTGGCAACCTGACCCTGAACGGCGTGACCAAGCCGGTCACCATCAAGGCTGAACTGATCGGCCAGGGCGATGACCCGTGGGGCGGCTACCGTGCCGGCTTCCTCGGCACCACCACCCTCAAGCTGAAAGACTTCAACATCCAGCGCGATCTTGGCCCGGCTTCCCAGGAAGTCGAGCTGACCCTGTCGGTAGAAGGGGTGCGTCAGTAAGACGCAGGATTGCGAAAACGCCGGCGATTGCCGGCGTTTTCGTTTGTGCTGTCAGTCCGCGTGACCCTGCAGGCATTGCCGCAGGAGCTGGGTGAGGGTGCGTTGCTCCTCGTCGTCCAGCGGCGCGAACAGACTGTCATGGGTCCGTGCGAGGATGGCCTGGGTGCGCTCGTCGACACGGCTCCCGGCCTCGGTCAGGAACAGCTGGAAGCTGCGCTGGTCACCCGGGTTGCGCTCGCGACGCACCAGACCCAGCGTCTCCATCTCACGGATCTTGCGGGTCACCAGTGCCTTGTCGCGGCACATCTTGCGGCCGAGGCTCTGCAGGCTCTGGCCAGCATCGGCGCCGATCAGCTCGAGCAGGCGGATGTCCGGCGGCGTGAGGTCGATGCCCTCCGCGCACAGTTGGTCCTGGAGGCTCTCGCGCAGGTGGTCGAGGACTTTCATCAGGGTCTGTGGCAGGTCGGGATTCACGTTGTGGGTCATCGGCTCGGTCACGGTAAGTCTTGTGTAAATCAGGTTGATCGGCTCAACCATTTTTTCGTATTTTAGTTGATGTTATCAACTTTGTTCATCGCCGCGACTGCCTTGCGGGAAACCTACTGCGTTATCAGCCAAAGGCTAAAACGTTTCAGTAGGTTTCCCTCAGGGCTTTCGGACGTTTACAAACACAGCTGAATGTAAGTATTTTTGCCAGCTTTTCCGGACCGGCAAGCCCACAGCCAAACCGGATGCTTTGCTCACGAGGACAACGATATGCAACGAAAGCCAGCCATGCGCGCCCTGGTCCCGGCCCTGCTCGTCGCCATGGCCACTCTTGCCGGCTGCGACAAAGCCCAGGCCCCGCAGGAGAAGCAGATCCCCGAGGTCGGTGTAGTGACCCTGCAGCCGCAGGAAGTCACCCTGAGCACCGAACTGCCGGGCCGTACTACCGCGTATCGCATTGCCGAAGTTCGCCCGCAGGTGAACGGCATCATCCTCAAGCGTCTGTTCAAGGAAGGTAGCGACGTCAAGGAAGGCCAGCAGCTGTACCAGATCGACCCGGCCACCTATCAGGCGACGCTGCAGAGCGCCCAGGCCAACCTGGTATCCACCCAGCAGCAGGCCGAACGCTACAAGGAACTGGTCAAGGACGAGGCGGTGAGCAAGCAGCAGTACGCTGACGCCCAGGCCGCCTACCTGCAGGCCAAGGCCACCGTCGACAGCGCCCAGATCAACGTGCGCTACACCAAGGTCTACTCGCCGATCTCCGGCCGTATCGGCCGCTCCAGCGTGACCGAAGGCGCCCTGGTGCAGAACGGCCAGAGCACCGCACTGGCCACCGTGCAGCAGCTGGACCCGATCTATGTCGACGTCACCCAGTCCTCCACTTCGCTGATCCGCCTGCGCCGCGAGCTGGCCGCCGGGCAGCTGGAGAAGGCCGGTGACAACGCCGCCAAGGTCAAGCTGTACCTGGAAGATGGTTCCGAATACCCCGTCGAGGGCAAGCTGGAGTTCTCCGAGGTCTCGGTTGACCAGGGCACCGGCTCGGTGACCGTGCGCGCCATCTTCCCCAACCCGAACAAGGAGCTGCTGCCGGGCATGTTCGTCCATGCGCAGCTGGAAGAGGGCATCAAGAAGCAGGCCATCCTGGCGCCGCAGCAAGGCGTGACCCGTGACTTCCGTGGCATGGCGACCGCGCTGGTGCTCAATGCCCAGGACAAGGTCGAGCTGCGCACCATCAAGGCCGACCGCACCGTCGGTGCCTACTGGCTGGTCAGCGATGGCCTGAAGGCCGGCGACCGCCTGATCACCGAAGGCCTGCAGTATGTCCAGCCGGGCGCCCAGGCCAAGGCCGTACCCGCGAAGAACGTGGCGCCCACCGCAGGTGCCGCCGACAAGCCCGCCGCCGCTCAACCGGCCAAGCAGGGTTAATCAAGGGGATTCGTAATGTCGAAGTTTTTCATTGACCGGCCCATCTTCGCCTGGGTGATCGCCCTGGTGATCATGCTGGCGGGCGGTCTGTCGATCCTCAAGTTGCCGGTGAACCAGTACCCGGCCATTGCGCCACCGGCCATCGCCATCCAGGTGAGCTACCCGGGCGCCTCCGCCGAAACGGTGCAGGACACCGTGGTGCAGGTCATCGAGCAGCAGATGAACGGTCTCGACCATCTGCGCTACATCTCCTCGGAGTCCAACTCCGATGGCAGCATGACCATCACCGTGACCTTCGACCAGGGCACCAGCCCTGACATCGCCCAGGTTCAGGTGCAGAACAAGCTGCAGCTGGCCACGCCGCTCCTGCCGCAGGAAGTGCAGCAGCAGGGCATCCGCGTGACCAAGGCGGTGAAGAACTTCCTGATGGTGGTCGGCGTTGTCTCCGAAGACGGCAGCATGACCAAGGAAGACCTGTCGAACTACATCGTCTCCAACATCCAGGACCCGCTGTCGCGGACCGCTGGCGTGGGCGACTTCCAGGTGTTCGGTTCGCAGTACGCCATGCGCATCTGGCTGGACCCGGCGAAGCTCAACAGCTTCCAGATGACCCCAGGCGACGTGAAAACGGCGATCCAGGCGCAGAACGTGCAGATCTCCTCCGGCCAGCTCGGCGGCCTGCCTGCGGTGAAGGGGCAGCAGCTCAACGCCACGATCATCGGCAAGACCCGCCTGCAGAGCGCCGAGCAGTTCAAGGACATCCTGCTCAAGGTCAACGCCGACGGCTCCCAGGTTCGCCTGAAGGACGTCGCCGATGTCGCCCTGGGCGGCCAGGACTACAGCATCAATGCTCAGTTCAACGGCAAGCCGGCCTCGGGTATCGCGATCAAGCTGGCCACCGGCGCCAACGCGCTGGACACCGCCAAGTCGATCCGCGCCACCCTGGCCACGCTGGAGCCGTTCTTCCCGCAGGGCATGAAGATCGTCTACCCGTACGACACCACCCCGGTGGTTTCCGCCTCGATCCATGAGGTGGTGAAGACCCTGGGCGAAGCGATCCTGCTGGTGTTCCTGGTGATGTACCTGTTCCTGCAGAACTTCCGCGCCACGCTGATCCCGACGATCGCCGTGCCGGTGGTCCTGCTGGGCACCTTCGGCGTACTCGCCGCCTTCGGCTTCTCGATCAACACCCTGACCATGTTCGGCATGGTGCTGGCGATCGGCCTGTTGGTGGACGACGCCATCGTGGTGGTGGAAAACGTCGAGCGGGTGATGGCCGAGGAAGGCCTGTCGCCCCGCGAGGCGGCGCGCAAATCCATGGGCCAGATCCAGGGCGCGCTGGTAGGTATTGCCCTGGTGCTCTCGGCGGTATTCCTGCCGATGGCCTTCTTCGGCGGCTCCACCGGGGTGATCTACCGCCAGTTCTCCATCACCATCGTCTCGGCCATGGCCCTGTCGGTGCTGGTGGCCCTGGTGCTGACTCCGGCACTCTGCGCCACCATGCTCAAGCCCATCGAGAAGGGCGACCACGGCGAGCACAAGCGCGGCTTCTTCGGCTGGTTCAACCGTGCGTTCCTCTCCACCACCCACGGCTACGAGCGCGGCGTCACCTCGATCCTCAAGCACCGCGTGCCGTACCTGCTGATGTACGTGCTGATCCTCGGCGGCATGGTCTTCCTGTTCACCCGCATCCCCACTGCGTTCCTCCCCGACGAGGACCAGGGCGTGCTGTTCGCCCAGGTGCAGACCCCGGCCGGTTCGTCCGCCGAGCGCACCCAGGTAGTGGTGGACTCCATGCGCGAGTACCTGCTGGACAAGGAAAGCAGCTCGGTGAACTCGGTGTTCACCGTAACCGGCTTCAACTTCGCCGGCCGTGGTCAGAGCTCGGGCATGGCGTTCATCATGCTCAAGCCCTGGGAAGAGCGTCCGGGCGCGGAGAACAGCGTGTTCGCGCTGGCCCAGCGCGCGCAGCAGCACTTCTTCAGCTTCAAGGACGCGATGGTGTTCGCCTTCGCCCCGCCGGCAGTACTCGAACTGGGTAACGCCGTGGGCTTCGACATCTTCCTCCAGGACCAGGCCGGCGTCGGCCACGAAGTGCTGATGCAGGCGCGCAACCAGTTCCTTGGTCTTGCCGCACAGAACCCGGTGCTGCAGCGCGTACGTCCCAACGGCCTGAACGACGAGCCGCAGTACAAGTTGCTGATCGACGACGAGAAGGCCAGTGCGCTGGGCGTCTCGCTGGCGGACATCAACAGCACCATCTCCATCGCCTGGGGTTCGAACTACGTCAACGACTTCATCGACCGTGGTCGTGTGAAGAAGGTCTACCTGCAAGGCCGCCCGAATGCCCGGATGAGCCCGGAAGACCTGGACAAGTGGTACGTGCGCAACAGTACCGGCGAGATGGTGCCGTTCAGTGCCTTCGCCACCGGCGAGTGGAGTTATGGCTCGCCGAAGCTGGCGCGCTACAACGGCGTGCCGGCCATGGAAGTCCTCGGTGAACCGGCCCCGGGCCGCTCCACCGGTGAGGCCATGGCGGCGGTCGAGGAGATCGTCAAGCAACTGCCCAAGGGCGTCGGCTATGCCTGGACCGGTCTGTCCTACGAGGAACGCCTGTCCGGCTCGCAGGCCCCCGCGCTCTATGCCCTGTCGCTGATCGTGGTGTTCCTCTGCCTGGCGGCGCTGTACGAGAGCTGGTCGATTCCGTTCTCGGTGATGCTGGTGGTGCCGCTGGGCGTCATCGGTGCACTGCTGGCGACGTCCATGCGCGGCTTGTCCAACGACGTGTTCTTCCAGGTGGGTCTGTTGACGACCATCGGCCTGTCGGCGAAGAACGCGATCCTGATCGTCGAGTTTGCCAAGGAACTGCACGAGCAGGGCAAGGGCATCGTCGAGGCGGCCATCGAGGCGTGCCGGATGCGTCTGCGCCCGATCGTCATGACCTCCCTGGCGTTCATCCTCGGCGTGGTGCCGCTGGCGATTTCCACTGGCGCCGGCTCCGGCAGCCAGCATGCGATCGGTACCGGCGTGATCGGCGGCATGGTCACCGCGACCGTCCTCGCGATCTTCTGGGTGCCGTTGTTCTACGTGGTGGTCAGTACCCTGTTCAAGGACGCCGCGTCCAAGGAACAGGAATCCACCGAGAAGGGGCATTGATATGAGAAAGTCCTTACTGTCCCTCGCCATAGCAGCCGGCGTGTTGTCCGGCTGCTCGCTGATCCCCGATTACGAGCGCCCCGAGGCGCCCGTGGCCGCGGCTTATCCGCAGGGCGATGCCTACGATGCGGGGCAGCCGGCTACCGCCGGTGCCGACATCGGCTGGCGCGAGTTCTTCAAGGACCCGCAACTGCAGCGACTGGTCGAAGTGTCGCTGGAAAACAACCGTGACCTGCGCGTCGCCGCGCTGAACATCGAAGCCTACCGGGCGCAGTACCGCATCCAGCGGGCCGACCTGTTCCCGGCGGTGGACGCCGGCATCACCGGCTCGCGCCAGCGCCTGCCGGCCGACCTGTCGACCACCGGCAGCTCGATGATCAGCAGCCAGTACGGCGCGACCCTGGGCGTGACTTCCTGGGAGCTCGACCTGTTCGGCCGCCTGCGCGCCCTGCGTGACCAGGCGCTGGAAACCTACTTCGCCAGCGAAGAGGCCCGTCGCAGCACCCAGACCAGTCTGGTGGCCAACGTTGCCAACGCCTACCTGACGCTGCGCGCCGACCAGGCCCAGCTGGAGCTGACCCGCAACACCCTGGCCACCTACCAGAAGAGCTACGACCTGACCAAGCGCAGCTACGAAGTGGGCGTCGCCTCGGCCCTGGACCTGCGCCAGTCGCAGACCTCGGTGGAAAGCGCGCGGGCGACCCTGGCGCAGTACACCCGTCTGGTCGCGCAGGACCAGAACGCGCTGGTCCTGCTGCTGGGTTCCGGTCTGCCGGGCGACCTGCCCCAGGGCCGCCAGCTGTCCGACGAGCTGCTGGCCACCGTGCCGGCGGGCCTGCCTTCCGACCTGCTGCAGCGCCGCCCGGACATCCTCCAGGCGGAGCACCAGCTCAAGGCGGCCAACGCCAACATCGGCGCGGCGCGGGCGGCGTTCTTCCCGAACATCAGCCTCACCGCCAACGCCGGCAGCCTCAGCCCGGACCTGTCCGGCCTGTTCGACGGCGGCTCCGGCAGCTGGCTGTTCAAGCCCTCGATCACCTTGCCGATCTTCAACGCCGGCAGCCTGCAGGCGAGCCTGGACCTGGCCAAGGTGCAGAAGGACATCAACGTGGCGCAGTACGAGAAAGCCATTCAGACGGCCTTCTCCGAGGTCGCCGACGGCCTCGCCGCGCGCGGCACCTTCAACGAGCAACTGCAGGCGCAGCGCTCGCTGGTGGACGCCACCAGCGAGTACTACCGCCTGGCCGATAAGCGCTACCGCACCGGTGTGGACAACTACCTCACCGTGCTCGACGCGCAGCGCTCGCTGTTCAGTGCCCAGCAGCAGCTGATCACCGACCGCCTCAACCAGCTGACCAGCGAGGTCAACCTGTACAAGGCCCTCGGCGGCGGCTGGCAGGCCACGGCGGCGCAAGCCAGGCCGATCTCCAGCGAGGCGCCGAAAGGCTGATCCTTACCGGCTGGAAACGAGAACGCCGCCCTTCGGGGCGGCGTTTTTGTTGGTGGCTCGCGTAGGGCGGATAACCCGGCACGGGTTATCCGCCGTGTTGACGGTGGATAACGCCTTGGGCGTTATGCGCCCTACAGGTTGCGCCGGTGGTTGAGGCTGCTCTACAGGTAGGCACCGGAGCTGCGCCCCGCCGGCTGGATCTGGTTGTCGGCGAGCCAGTCCAGCGCGCATTCGCGCAGGCGCTCGCCCTGGTAGACGTACCAGGCCTGCAGCAATTCCGGGTAACCCATCAGCACGTGGCGGAAGGCCTTGAACGGCTTGCGCCCCTCGATGGCGTTGGCCAGGGCGGAATAGGCGTGGGGTTCGGGTACTTCGCGGAGGAAGTCGCGCATCAGCTCCAGCGACTGGCCGCTGCTCAGCGGTTCGATAGGCAGCAGGCGTTCCGGCTCGCGGTGCAGCAACTCGGCCAGCTCCGGGTCGGGGTCCTCTTCGGGGATCAGCAGCACCTGGCCGCTGAACAGATCGAGGTAGTGATCGATACCCTGGGTATCAAGCGCGAAGGCCAGTTCGTCGAGGTCGATGGTCAGCGGGCGCATGGTCACTCTCCCTGGTTGGCGAGTGACCGATCCTACGCCATGCGCATGACAACTGTCCTGCCGTTGTCGGTCGGCGCGGGCGCACCGAGCGACTGGCGCTTTACAGACGGAAGCGGCCCACCTGCAGTTGCAGCTCGTTGCCCAGGCGCGCCAGCTCGGTGCTGGAGCTGGCCGTCTGTTCGCTGGCGGCAGCGGACTGGTCGGCGATCTCGCGCACCTGCACCACGCTGCGGTTGATCTCCTCGGCAACGCTGCTCTGCTCCTCGGCGGCCGAGGCGATCTGCAGGTTCATGCCCTGGATGTCGGCCACGGTGCGGGCGATCACGCCCAGCGCCTCGCCGGCACGGCGGGTCAGTTCCACCGAGCTGCCGGTCAGGCGGCGGCTGTCGTCCATGCGCGTCACCGCTTCCTGGGCGCCGCGCTGCAGGCCGGCGATCAGGCCCTCGATCTCGGCGGTGGAAGACTGCGTGCGCTGGGCCAGGCCGCGCACCTCATCGGCGACCACGGCGAAACCGCGCCCGGCCTCGCCGGCACGGGCGGCTTCGATGGCGGCGTTGAGCGCCAGCAGGTTGGTCTGCTCAGCCACCGACTTGATCACGTCCAGCACGCTGCCGATCTTCTCGCTTTCCTTGCGCAGCAGTTCCATGGCCTCGGCGGAGCGATCTACCTCGGTGGCCAGGCGGTCGATCTGGTTGACCGCGTCCTGCACCACCTGGTCGCCCTCGCGGGCCTGCTGGTCGGCTTGCTGGGCGGCGGCGGAAGCCTGTTCGGCGTTGCGCGCGACTTCCTGCACGGTAGCGGCCATTTCATGGATGGCGCTGGCGACCTGCTCGGTTTCCACGCGCTGGCTGTTCACCCCGGCGCGGGTCTGCTCGGTGACCGCGGAGAGTTCGTCGGCGGCGGTCGCCAGCTGGCTGACGCTGCCGCCGATGTGGCCGAGCAGCTGCGCCAGGCTCTCGCGCATGCGCAGCATCACCCGCTGCAACTGGCCCAGCTCGTCGCTGCGCTGCAGGTTGAGGTCGCGCGACAAGCCCTGGGAGAGGTCGCCCTGGGCAATGCGCTCGGCCAGTTCCAGGGCCTCGTGCAGCGGGCGGACGATCTGGCGGTTGATGGCCCAGCCGGAGAGGAAGCCAAAGGCCAGGGCGAGCACGGCGATGAGGATCTGCCGGGTCTTGGCGGCAGCGGTCTCGGCGTCGTTGCGTGCCAGGGTGTCGTCGTAGAGGCGGTCGGCGGCGGCGAGCAGTGCATCGCTGGCGCCGCTCAGCGCCTTGCGGGCCTGCTGGGTGGCGTTCACCCCGTCGCGGAAGTGCTCGATGCCGCTGCGGTAGTTCTGCAGGTCCTTGAGCGCGTCGCCCAGGCCGTCGGCGGCGATGGCCGGCAACTGGCTCTGCAGGGTCGTGCCGGTGTCGCGCAGCTTGTCGAAGGCGGCGAACGCAGCCTGTTCGGCGCTGGCAGATTGTTCGAAGACATAGCCCCGTACCTGATAGCGCACCACCAGCAGTTGCTGGTGCAACTGGCCGACGGCCTGGGCGCCGTGCAGCAACTGGGCATCGCCGGGTTGTTCGGCGAGCAGTTCGAAGAGTTGCTTGTCCAGCGCCTCGAAGGCCTGCAGGGCGCTCTGCGCGCTGCCCACCAGAGTGCCGCGGGCCTGGGTGCGCTGGTCGACGGCGCGGGTCAGGGCGGTGAAGGCCTCGCGGTACTCGCTGACTGCCTGGCGCGCTGCTGCCAGCTGTTTGGCATCGACGTCGCTGCCTTTCAGGCGCTGCTCGATCAGCTCCAGCATCTTCGTGCTGTGCTGTTCGACGCGCTCGGCCTGGCTGCGATCGCCGCCCAGCTCGAACTGCAGACGCGCGAGGTTGGCCTGCTGGCTGAGGTCGTTGAGTTCGGTGATGGTCGCCATCTGCTCGCCGCGCTCGGCCTGGTTGTCCAGGCTGTGCAGGCCGCTGAGCAGCACCAGCAGGGTGAGGAAGAGGAGGATGCCGAAGCCCACCACCAGCTTCAGGCTGACGTTCAGGCGTCCCAGCTGTACTACTAGCCAATCGTACATGTCGAAAACTCCAGGCAGGCGTCGCCACGGGATCGACGGCCCGTGGCTGGCAAGAACGAGTGTGCAGAGGCGAGGCGCAATTGTCGGGACGCATCTTCGTGCGTCAGAGGCTATCGGCGGCGAAAGGGGAAACTGAAGGCGGGAATTTGTCGCGATGTTTCCGGCTCGGTACGGCTTCCTGTTGCCATGAACGTCGTTGCAGCGCCTCGTAGGATGGTGTGGAGCGAAGCGATACCCATCAAACATCGCGCGCCGACAGCATGGGTATCGCTGCGCTCCACCCATCCTAAAAAAGCCACCCTGGCTGTCGCTCCTGCAGCGGAAACCCTGCGCAGAATAAAAAAGGCCCGCAGTGCGCGGGCCTTTTCGTGGCGAGGCCGGATCAGACGCGGAAGCGGCTGACCAGCACCTGCAGCTCGTTGCCCAGGCGAGCCAGCTCGACGCTGGAAGCGGCGGTCTCCTCGCTGGCGGCGGCGGTCTGCTCGGAGATGTCGCGCACGTTCATCACGCTGCGGTTGATCTCTTCGGCCACCGCGCTCTGCTGCTCGGAAGCGGCGGCGATCTGCTGGTTCATCGACTGGATGGTCGACACGGTGCGGGTGATGGCGCCCAGGCGCTCGCCGGCGCGGCGGGTCAGGTCGACGGTGCTGACGGTCAGGTCGCGGCTGGTTTCCATCATCTGCACGGCCTGCTGGGTACCGCTCTGCAGGCCGGCGATCAGCTCCTCGATCTCCTCGGTGGAGGACTGGGTGCGCTGCGCCAGGCCGCGTACCTCATCAGCTACCACGGCGAAGCCACGGCCGGCATCGCCCGCGCGGGCGGCTTCGATGGCGGCGTTGAGCGCCAGCAGGTTGGTCTGCTCGGCGACTGCCTTGATCACGTCCAGCACGCTGCCGATCTTCTCGCTTTCGCGCTTGAGCTTGAGCACCGATTCGTTGGTGCGGCCGACTTCGCCGGCCAGGCGATCCATCTGGGTTACCGCCTCGGTCACCGCGCCTTCGCCGTCACGGGCCTGGCGGTCGGCGGCGGAGGCAGCCTCGGAGGCCTCCTCGGCGTTGCGTGCGACTTCCTGCACGGTGGCGGCCATCTCGTTCATGGCGGTAGCGACCTGGTCGGTCTCGACCTTCTGATTGTTCACCCCGGCGCTGGTCTGCTCGGTCACCGCGGACAGCTCCTCGGCGGCGCTGGCGATCTGCGTCACGCCATCGTGGATGCGGCCGATCAGCTCGCGCAGGGACAGGTTCATGCGCTGCATGCTCTTTTGCAGCTGGCCCAGTTCGTCGTGACGATTGGTGGGGATGTCACGGCTGAGGTCGCCGTCGGCGATGCGCTCGGCGTGGCCCAGCACGTCGCGCAGCGGATTGACGATCTGCCCGGTGATGATCCAGGCAGCGATGCTGCCCAGCACCAGGGCGATCAGCGCGGCCAGGCCCAGCAGGGTCTTGGCCTGGGCGACGCCGGCGTCGCGCTTGGCGGTCTGGGTGGAGGTCAGTTCGTTGCTGAGCTTCTCGATCTGCTGGCCGGCATCGCGCATGCGGTCGCGGGCAGCCTGGCTGTCGTTGACCTCGTTGCGGTAATTGGTCAGCGCGTTGCGGTAGGTCTCCAGCGCGTCGAGGGTGGCGCGGAACTCGCTGTTCAGCTCGGCCGGCGAGGTGCTCATGTCACTCTTCACGCCGTCGATGAGCTTCTGCAGGGCAGCGAAGGCGGGTTGCTCGAGGTTCTGCGCGTCGGTGCTGGTGTAGGCCATGACCTGCAGGCGCGCCTGCATGACACTGCGACCGAGGCCGGAGAGGTCCTGCAGATGTTGCAGACCTTCGGGACTGCCGTTGCTGACCAGCTTCTGCTCGGCCTTCTGCATGCCTTCGCTGACCGCGCCGGCGGCCTGGATCAGCACCTGCTTGGCGGCGTCGCGCTCTTCGAAGGACTTCAGCAGTTGGGCGTACAGTTTGCGGTACTCCACGCTCAGATCATGCTGCTGGTCGATGACCCGACGGTCCTCGGCCTCGGTGAACCGCTCGTTCAGCGCGCGGTGGCGCTGGTCCAGCTTGTCCAGCGTATCGAGCACCGCCTTGGCGTCTTCCGGGGCGCGGGTGGACTGGAATTTCAGACGGGCGATACGCAGGTCCTTGGCGATCGCGATCAGCTCGGAAATCTCGCCGAGCTTGTCGCCCCGTTCGATCACGTTGCCCAGGTTGATCCAGCCGGTGAGGGCGATCAGCAGGGTGAGCAGCAGCACCAGGCCGAAGCCCGAGGCGAGTTTGAGTTTGACAGTCAGGTTGTTGAACCAGCGAAACATGAAGGCGGCGCTCCAGCGATGAACAGGGCCGGTACGCATGGCTGAGCAGGAAATGCGCAGAGTGGGGACGACCGGTACCGCTGATATCGGCTTCGCTGCGGGGAACTGAAGGGTTTTACGGTAATTTTCTGACTGGTGGTTCACGCTGGAGGCCGCGTGGTTACTGGCCTCTAGCCATTTTTCGTTAGTACAGTCGTGCCAAAAGCGCGGTCACGGCAGTCTCGACGCGCAGGATGCGTTCGCCCAGTTGCACGGGGTTCAGGCCGGCTTCGCGCAGCTTGTCGACCTCGTAGGGAATCCAGCCGCCTTCCGGGCCGATGGCCAGGGTCACCGGCTCGCTCAACGCCCGTGGGCACTCGGGCCACGGGCCGGGATGGCCGATCAGCCCGAGGCTGCCGGCGGCCAGCGTGGGCAGCCGGTCTTCGACGAAGGGCTTGAAGCGCTTCTCGATGATCACTTCGGGCAGCACGGTGTCGCGGGCCTGTTCGAGGCCCAGGATCAGTTGCTCGCGCACGGCCTCTGGCTCGAGGAAGGGGGTCTGCCAGAAGCTCTTTTCCACCCGGTAGCTGTTGAGCAGCACCAGCCGCGGCACGCCCATGGCGGCGACAGTCTGCAGCACGCGGCGGAGCATCTTCGGGCGGGGCAGGGCGAGCAGCAGGGTGAGCGGCAGCTTGGCTGGCGGGGCCTGGTCGAAGCTGACCTGCAACTCGGCCTCGTTGGCTTCCAGGCGCAGCAGACGGCCTTCGCCCATCAGGCCGCCAAGGCGGCCGACGCGCATCCGGTCGCCGCTTTCGGCGCGGTGGACTTCCTGCAGGTGGGTCAGGCGGCGGTCGCGCAGGATCACGCGGTCCGCCGCCACGAAGTCGGCGTCGTCGAGGAGCAGCAGGTTCACGAGCGGGTGGCCGGAGGCTGGTCGCCCTTGGACTCTTCTTCTTCCTCTTCCGGGCCGCGCTTGCGGATCAGGTGGCTGAACAGCACGCCGGCCTCGAACAGCAACCACATCGGCACGGCCAGCAGGGTCTGCGACAGCGGGTCCGGCGGGGTGAGGATCATGCCGACGACGAAGCAGCCGATGATCACGTAGGGGCGGATCTTCTTCAGGTAAGCCACGTTGACCACCCCGATCCACACCAGCAGCACGGTGGCCACGGGAATCTCGAAAGCCACGCCGAAGGCGAACAGCAGGGTGAGGAAGTCCAGGTAGCTGTTGATGTCGGTCATCGGTGTCACGCCTTCCGGGGCCGAGCCGAGGAAGAAGTGGAACATCAACGGGAACACCAGGAAATAGGCGAAGGCCATGCCGGCGTAGAACAGCACGATGCTGGAGGCCAGCAGCGGCAGGGCGACGCGCTTCTCGTGCTTGTACAGGCCCGGCGCGATGAAGCCCCAGACCTGGGCGAGGATCACCGGCATGGCGAACAGCACGGCGACGATCATGGTCAGCTTCAGCGGCGCGAGGAAGGCCGACGCCGGGTCGATGGCGATCATGGTCGCGCCTTCGGGCAGGAAGCGGCGCAGCGGCTCGGAAGCCAGCGCGTAGATCTTCTGCGAGAAGTACAGCAGGCCGATGAAGATCACGAAGATCGCAACCACGCAGCGCAGTAGGCGCGTACGCAGCTCGGTCAGGTGCGAGACCAGGGGCATTTCCTGGTCGTGTTCGGGCTGGTCGGGTTTTTCGGCGCTCATGGGGTACGCGGCGTCTCGGACGAAGCGGGTGGCTGGCTCGCGCCAGTCGGTTCAGTCGGTTGGCTCGGCTGGCCGGCTTCCGGCGCCTGCGGTGCAGCGGCGGGAACCTCCTCAGTGGCAGGCGCGAGGCCCGCGCCCGGCAGGCTGTTCAGGCGGCTGTTGGGCGCGATGCTCGGCGCCGCGGGCGGCTCGGCAGGTGCGTTCTGGCCGCTGGACTGGACCGGCTGTTGCGGGTTGAAAGTTTCCCGCGCCTGCTCCTGCAGGTCAGTCAGCGGCGCCATCAGCTTCTTGGCTTCCTGTTCCATCTGCAGGATGTGCTCGTTGTGCAGCTGGCGGCGGATTTCATCCGCGCCCAGCTCGCGCTCCACTTCCGTCTTGATGGCGTTGAAGCTGCGCTTGAGCCGGCCGATCCACAGGCCGGCCGTGCGCGCGGCGCCCGGCAGGCGGTCGGGGCCGAGCACCAGCAGGGCGACGAGGCCCACCAGCAGCAGTTCGCTGAAGCTGATACCGAACATGAATCAGTCCTTGCGCGCCGGCTCTTCGACCTTCTGCGCCTGGGCGTCGATGGTGTGCGGCTGGTTCAGCGGCGGGTTGCCGGCAGCGGCGTTCGGGTCCTTCTTCTCGTCTTCCTCGGTGTTCATCGCCTTCTTGAAGCCCTTGATGGCTTCGCCGACGTCCGAACCGAGGTTCTTCAGGCGCTTGGTGCCGAAGACCAGGACGACGACGATCAGGATGACGACCCAGTGTTTCCAGTCAAAGATGCCCATCTTGTTTTCCTCGCAAAGTTGTCGGGTTCAGGCTGACGGTTGGCGCGCGGCTTTCTCGTCGTGCCCGGAAAGGCCGAAGCGGCGGTCCAGCTCGTCCAGTACCGCCTGCGGGTGCTGGCCGAGGGCGGCGAGCATCACCAGGGAGTGGAACCAGAGGTCGGCCGTTTCGTAGATCAGGTCCGTGCAGTCACCGCTGGCGGCGGCGTCCTTGGCGGCGAGAATGGTTTCCACCGACTCTTCGCCAACCTTCTCCAGGATCTTGTTCAGGCCCTTGTGATACAGGCTGGCCACGTAGGAGCTGTCCGGTGCGGCATTCTTGCGCGCTTCGAGGACTTCCGCCAGACGGGCGAGGGTATCAGTGCTCATGGGGTTTTCCTGTACCTACGTGGGAGTAGATGGCATCCGGGTCCTTCAGGACCGGGTCGACGGTCTGCCAGGCGCCGTTCTCGAACACCCGGTAGAAGCAGCTCTCGCGGCCGGTGTGGCAGGCGATGCCGCCCAGCTGTTCGACCATCAGGATCACCACGTCGGCGTCGCAGTCCAGGCGCAGCTCATGCAGCTTCTGCACGTGGCCGGAGTCCTCGCCCTTGCGCCAGAGCTTGCCGCGCGAGCGCGACCAGTAGATGGCGCGGTTCTCGGCGGCGGTGAGGGCCAGGGCCTCGCGGTTCATCCAGGCCATCATCAGTACGCGGCCGGTGCGATGGTCCTGGGCGATCGCCGGCACCAGTCCATCGGCATTCCACTTGATTTCGTCCAGCCAGTCTTTCATCTCGGGTTCCGTACAGCGGGCACGCGCGGTGCCCAGAGCCACTTCGTAAGCCACTTCATCTAGCGGTTAAGTGTGCCAGCCAGTGCGGCGACTGGCTATCGGCGCAGAATCAGATACAGACCACCGGCCAGCATCGCCCACGCCGGCCAGGCCGCGAGGCTGTGGGTGGCGAGGCCGGTTTCGGCGGCCCCGGCGACCAGCACCGCGCCAATCAGCCGCGCCGGCCAGGCGCCGGCCATGCCGACCGGGACGCCGGTCAGGCGCGTTTCGGGCTGCGGCTCGCGGGACAGGCGCTCGAGCGTGTCACGGGTCATCTGCGCCAGGTGCGGCAGTTGTTCGATGTGTTGCTGGGCGTTGCGCAGCAGAGTGCCAGGGCTGACGCGCTCGCGCATCCAGCGTTCCAGGAACGGTTGCGCGGTGGTCCACAGGTCCAGCTCCGGGTAGAGCTGGCGGCCCAGGCCTTCGATGTTCAGCAGGGTCTTCTGCAGCAGCACCAGTTGCGGCTGCACTTCCATGTTGAAGCGCCGCGCGGTCTGGAACAGGCGCAGCAGCACCTGGCCGAAGGAAATGTCCTTGAGCGGTTTCTCGAAGATCGGCTCGCACACGGTGCGGATCGCCGCTTCGAAATCATTGACCTTGGTTTCCGCCGGTACCCAGCCCGAGTCGATGTGCAGTTGGGCGACCTTGCGGTAATCGCGCTTGAAGAAGGCGATCAGGTTGCGCGCCAGGTAGTCCTGGTCCTCGTCGGTGAGGCTGCCGACGATCCCGCAGTCCACTGCGATGTACTGCGGGCTCCACGGCGTGCGGGTGCTGACGAAAATGTTGCCGGGATGCATGTCGGCGTGGAAGAAGCTGTCGCGGAACACCTGGGTGAAGAAGATCTCCACGCCACGCTCGGCCAGTGCCTTGAAGTCGGTGCGCTGGTCGCGCAGGGTGTCCAGGTCGGTCACCGGGATGCCGTAGATGCGCTCCATCACCAGCACCTTGGGGCGGCACCAGTCCCAGTAGACCTGGGGCACGTAGAGCAGCGGCGAACCTTCGAAGTTGCGCCGCAGCTGAGAGGAGTTGGCCGCTTCACGCAGCAGGTCCAGCTCGTCGTAGATGGTCTTCTCGTAGTCGCTGACCACTTCGGCCGGGTGCAGGCGGCGGGCGTCGGCGGAGATGCGCTCGGCGGTGCGGGCGAGGATGTGCAGCCAGGCGATGTCGGAGCGGATCACCGGCTCCAGGTTCGGGCGGATGACCTTCACCACCACTTCCTCGCCGCTCTTGAGCTGCGCAGTGTGCACCTGCGCCACCGAGGCGGAGGCCAGCGGTTCGCGCTCGAAGCGGGAGAACACCTGCTCGATCTTCGCGCCCAGCTGCTGCTCGATGAGCGCCACGGCCTGTTCCGGCGGGAAGGGCGGCACCTTGTCCTGCAGGAAGGCCAGCTCCAGGGCGATGTCGTCGGGGAGCAGGTCGCGGCGGGTGGAGAGTATCTGGCCGAACTTGATGAAGATTGGCCCGAGGTCTTCCAGCGCCAGCCGGATGCGCGCGCCACGGCTGAGCTCCAGCGGCTTGCGCGGCAGCCAGCGCCAGGGCAGCAGCCCGCCGAGCAGGCGCAGCCACCAGGGCAGGAAGGGCAGTTCGAGGACCATGTCGTCCAGACGGTAGCGGATGGCTACGCGCTGGATGCGCAGCAGGCGGCGGAAGGCGAGCAGCTTCATGCGTCAGGCTTGATCTTCTGGGTCAGGCGGTTGATCCGCGCGTCGAGGCGGTCGAGGGACATCTTCAACTGGTCCAGCTCAGCGAAGCGCGCTTCGGCTTCGTGCTGGCCGACCAGGCTGCGGCTTTCCTCGGCGAGGTAGTCGGCGAGGCTCAGGCGCAGGCTTTCCAGGCTGTCGCCGGCCCAGGCCATGCCGCCGCGCAAACGCGCGCCGAGCAGGTGCGCGGGCACCGGGCCGAGCCAGCGGGAGACTTCGTATTCCCAGTCCAGCTCCAGGCTCTGGAGGATATCGGCCAGCTCCAGCAGCATCGCGCTGTCGCCGCCCATGGTCACTTCAGGGCTGTGCAGGACGCGGGTCTTGTCCTTGGCCAGGGCCAGTTGCAGCAGGCTGCCGGCGGGCGCGACGAGGGTGCAGTCGGCTGGCGCCTCGTGGTGCGCGGCCAAATGCAGGCCGTCAGCGTCGGGCAGGATGAACAGCCGCAGCGCGGGTGCCTGGCAGTCCACTTCCAGCACCTTGCCGGCGAGCCGGCCGAGACGCCGCAGGGCCACGCCGTCGAGCCGCAGCACGCGGTTGACGGTGGCTTCGGCGCTGGCCAGCGCGGCCTGCAGGAGCAGGGTCATCAGGGCTTGATGCCGCGGTGCAGGGCGACCACGCCGCCGGTCATGTTGTGGTAGGTGACGCGGTCGAAGCCGGCCTCCACCATCATCGACTTCAGCGTTTCCTGGTCGGGGTGCATGCGGATCGATTCGGCGAGGTAGCGGTAGCTCTCGGAATCGTTGGTCACCAGCTTGCCCATCAGCGGCAGCAGGGTGAAGGAGTAGGCGTCGTAGGCCTTGGACAGCAGGCTGCTGGTGGGCTTGGAGAATTCCAGCACAAGCAGGCGGCCGCCGGGCTTGAGTACCCGCAGCATGGAGCGGATGGCTTCATCCTTGTGGGTGACGTTGCGCAGGCCGAAGGCGATGGTCACCGCATCGAAGTAGTTATCGGGGAACGGCAGCTTCTCGGCGTCGGCCTGGACGAAGTTGACGTTGCCGGCGACGCCGCTGTCGAGCAGCTTGTCGCGGCCGACCTTGAGCATCGAGGCGTTGATGTCGGCCAGCACCACTTCGCCGGTCGGGCCGACCAGGCGGGAGAACTGGCGGGTCAGGTCACCGGTGCCGCCGGCGATGTCCAGCACCCGGTTGCCGGCGCGTACGCCGGACAGCTCGATGGTGAAACGCTTCCACAGACGGTGGACGCCGCCGGACATCAGGTCGTTCATCAGGTCGTACTTGGCGGCGACCGAGTGGAATACCTCGGCGACCTTCTCGGCCTTCTCGCTCTCGCGCACGGTCTTGTAGCCGAAGTGCGTGGTGGGATCGGCGCTGTCCTGGCCGGCTTGGGGCTTGCGCGGTTCGCTCATGGCGTTTGTACCCTGGAAGTCAGTGGCGGGCATTCTAACAGGATGCAGAGAAAACGCCGCCCCGGTCACGCCGCCAGCGGGGTGCGGCGATACGGCGCGGCGCGTATGATCGGCGGGGTCAGTCAACTGCGGAGTTCCAGCATGTCCCGTATCCACGTCGAACGTTCCCACTCCCTCGGCCTCGAAGCCGCCCGCGCCAAGGCGGAAAAGCTCGCCGACAAGCTCACCCGCGAGCACGGCGTGAGCAGCGAGTGGCAGGGCGACACCCTGCTGTTCAAGCGCAGCGGCGTGGACGGGCGCATCGAAGTGGGCGCGGACAAGGTCGCGGTGGACGTGAAGCTGGGCCTGATGCTCTCGGCCATGGGCGGCCTGCTCAAGGGCGAGATCGAGCGCGCGCTGGACAAGGCCCTGGCCTGACCCCCTGCCGGCCCCGTTCCCCGCGGGGCCATGCCGTTTTCGTGCGGCGCCGGCTTTCCTACAAAGCCTGGTATGTGTTTTCTAATTTTCCCCGATACCTTGGCTCACAGTCCCGCCTGATGCGGGCAGCTTTCGACATCATCGAATCTGAACCTGTGAGGTGCCACCATGGCCAAGGCTGTCAGCAAGAAGAAAGTCGCAGAACTCCAATCCTCCCTCTACTCCGATGCCAAGCACTACGCCCGGCAGATCTGGCTCGCAGGCCTGGGCTCCTACGCTCGCGTGGGCCAGGAAGGCAGCGAGTACTTCAAGGAACTGGTCAAGTCCGGCGAGTCCGTGGAGAAGAAAGGCCGTGACCTGGTGAGCACCCAGATCGACGCCGCCAACGACACCGTCAAGGGCCGTCTGCACAGCGTCAAGGCCAAGCTGAACTTCGACAGGATCGAAGAGGCGTTCGATGCGCGCGTGTCCTCCGCCCTCAACCGAATCGGAATTCCCTCCAGGCGTGATGTGGAGGCGCTCTCTGCTAAGCTGGATGAGCTGAGCGCAGTGCTCGAGCGTGTCGCGAGAACCCAATAAGGAGAGCAGGATGGCTGGCAAAAAAACTACCGATAAAAAAGAGTCCAGTTGGATCGGCGAGATCGAGAAATACTCGCGGCAGATCTGGCTGGCTGGCTTGGGGGCCTACTCGAAGGTCAGCAAAGACGGCAGCAAGGTGTTCGAGACCCTGGTCAAGGACGGCGAGAAGGCTGAGAAACTGGCCAAGACCGAAGTCGAGGGTGCGGTGAAGACCTCCACCCGTTCCGCGAAGGCGCGCGTCGATGCCGTCAAGGGCGCCGCGATCGGCAAGTGGGGCGAACTGGAAGAGGCCTTCGACAAGCGCCTGAACAGCGCGATCTCGCGCCTGGGCGTGCCGAGCAGCCGTGAAGTGAAAGACCTGCACAGCAAGGTCGACAGCCTCACCAAGCAGATCGAGAAGCTCACCGGCGTCAGCGTCGCCAAACCGGCCGCCAAGGCCGCCGCCAAACCCGCAGCGAAAGCCGCCGCCAAACCGGCCGCGAAACCCGCTGTGAAGACCGCGGCTTCCAAACCGGTTGCCAAGGCTGCTGCCAAACCTGCAGCGAAGGCGGCCGCCAAGCCCACTGCCAAAGCCGCCGCCAAACCGGCTGCCAAGGCTGCCGCGAAACCCGCTGCCAAGCCTGCTGCGAAGCCGGCTGCCAAGGCTGCGGCCAAGCCTGCCGCGAAACCGGCTGCCAAGCCCGCTGCTGCGAAAGCCGCCGCGAAGCCTGCCGCCAAACCCGCTGCAAAACCGGCTGCCACCGCCAAGCCTGCCGCTGCGAAACCTGCAGCCAAGCCGGCCGCGGCGAAGAAGCCTGCCGTGAAGAAGCCCGCTGCACCCAAGACCGCCGCCAAGCCGGCTGCTGCGAAACCGGCAACCGCTCCGGTCGCCACTCCGGCACCGTCGGCTCCCGCCGCCGCGCCGGCCGTGACGCCGTCCGCCGCTGCTCCGGCAACGCCGCCGCCGTCCCAGGCCTGACCGGTCTGCTGCAACACCCACGCCCGGCCTCGCGCCGGGCGTTTTCATTCTCGCAAGACAAAAACCTGCAGGGATAAGTCAGGGGGTGAGGTAGCGCTTGGCGAGTCGCTCGGCGATCAGCTGCGAGTCCGGCCGCAGATGCGGCGCTACCAGCATCATGACCTGGAACACCACCTGGCGGACGTCGCCCTCGTGGCCGAGGATGCGCTGGTAGTCGAGGGAGAACAGCAGCGTCAGGGTGATCTGCTCTACCAACTGGCCGAGGGCTTCGGTGTCGCTGGCCAGTTCGTCCTGCGCCTTGAGTTGCGCCAGCAGGGTGGCCAGGGTGCGCTTGAGCTGGTTGAGCCAGGCCCGCACGCCACGGGCGAGCTTGGGCAGGCGCCCGGCGAGGTTGGAGAGGTCCTGGAAGAGGAAGCGGTAGTGCGCCAGGCGCTCGACGATCAGGTGCAGGAACAGCCAGTAGTCCTCGGCGCCCAGTCGCACGTCTTCCGGCGGGTCGAGCAGCGGCGCCAGTTCGTCCTGGAAGCGTTCGAACAGCGCCAGCACCAGCGGTTCCTTGCCGTGGAAGTGGTAGTAGAGATTACCCGGGCTGATGCCTAGTTCGGTGGCGATCTCCAGGGTTGAAACGTTGGGCTCGCCCTGCTCGTTGAACAGCTGCAGGGCGCATTCGAGAATCCGGTCGCGCGTTTTCATCCGTGTTCAGGTTCCAGCCGCAGTGGGGCCGACGATAGCTTCGGGATAGGGTGGCTGCCAATTGCTGTGCGGCAAACTTCTGCATGGTGCCCCCGCGACGTGGGTTGCCAGGGCATCTACGCAGGATGGTGTGGAGCGTAGCGATACCCATCGACTCAGCGCGCCGTCAGCATGGGTATCGTTGCGCTCCACCCATCCTTCGAGAGCGTTCTACGGTGCCAGTGGAAGGCGCGGAGCGAACAACCCGCAACGGGTTGCCCGATCCATGCTTGCCTCAGCGTACGTGCACGTAGGTGCCCGGTGCGGCTTCCTTGGCCGGGTATTCGGCGTTGCCCAGCTCGAAGTTCACCGGCCGGCGTTCGCCCGAGCGCTCCTGGATCCACTCCAGCCACAGCGGCCACCAGCTGCCTTCCTGGCGCTTGGTGTCGTAGTACCAGGCGCGCGGGTCGGAGCTGATCTTGCTGTTCTCGAAGTAGCAGGCCTTGGGGTTGCCCGGCGGGTTGAGGATGCTCTGGATGTGCCCGCTGTTGGACAGCACGAAGCGCGTCTCGCCGCCCAGCAGCTGGGCCGAGCGGTACACCGCGTCCCACGGGGTGATGTGGTCGGTGATGCCGGCGACGTGGAAGTTGTCCACCGCGACCTTCTTCAGGTCGATCGCGCTGCCGTTGACTTCCATGGCACCGGGGCGGGCCAGCGGGTTGTGCTTGAAGAAGTCGAGGAAGTCGCCGTGCAGCGCGGCGGGCAGGCGGGTGTTGTCGTTGTTCCAGTAGAGGATGTCGAAGGCCGGCGGCTGCTTGCCCAGCAGGTAGTTGTTGACCCAGTAGTTCCAGATCAGGTCGTTGGGGCGCATCCAGGCGAAGATCTTCGCCATGTCGCGGCCGTCCAGCACGCCGTGCTGATAGGAGCGGCGCTTGCTGGTCTCCAGGGTCTGCTCGTCGGCGAACAGCGCGGCCGGGGTCTCCACCTGGCTGTCCAGCAGGCTCACCAGGTAGGTGGCGCTGGCGACCTTGCGCAGTTGCCGGCGCGCCTGCAGGTGGCCCTGCAGCGCGGCGATGGTCAGCCCGCCCGAGCAGGCGCCCATCAGGTTGACGCTGCGGCTGCCGCTGATGGAGCGGCACACGTCGATGGCCTCGTCCAGAGCGGTGACGTAGGTCGACAGGCCCCACTCGCGGTGGCGCGCGTCGGGGTTGCGCCAGCTCACCATGAACAGCTGCAGATTGTTCTTCAGGGCGTACTGGACAAAGCTCTTCTCGGTCGTCAGGTCGAAGATGTAGAACTTGTTGATCTGCGGCGGCACGATCAGCAGCGGCTTGGCATGCAGGTGCTCGCCCATCGGCTTGTACTGGATCAGCTCCAGCACCTCGTTGCGCAGCACCACCGCGCCGGGCGTGATGGCCAGGTTCTGGCCGATCTCGAAGGCGCTGCGGTTGACCTGGCTGGGCATGCCGCCGTTGTGCATCAGGTCGTCGAGCAGGTGCTGCGCGCCCTTGAGCAGGCTCTGGCCGCCGGTGTTGAACAGTTCCTTCACCGCCAGCGGGTTGAGCAGGGTGTTCGATGGCGAGGCGGCGTCGGAGAGGATCGACAGCAGAAAGCGCGCGCGGGCACGGTCGTCGCTGTTCAGGTCGCTCTCGTCGACCCAGGCCAGCAGTTGCTTCTGCCACGCCAGGTAGGCCTGCACGGTGCGCCGGTAGAAGGGGTTCAGGCGCCAGGACGGGTCCTGGAAGCGTGCGTCCTGCGGGTTGGGCTGCAGCGGCGAGTCGCCGATGAGCACCTTACCCACCTGCTTGCCAAAGGCCGCCAGGTGCTTCGCCGAATGGACCGGCTGGCGCACGCCCTGCAGCGCCAGCATGCGCAGGGTGGACAGCATGTCCTTGCCGCGCAGGCCGACCATCGCACTCTGCGCATTCATGTACTCGGTGGGGACGGGGACGCTACCCGGCTCAGCTTTCTCGCGCATGAACAGCACTCCATGAAAGGTCCGACCTAATTAGGGTCTGTTGACGTTTTGCCGCGCAACCCGTAGGGACGGGCCGCATTTTGCGCAGTGCGTCGTGACTCGTCGTTCATTTGAAATGACCAAACCACACTCCTCGCGCCCAGCCCTGCGCAAAATGCGGCGCCGTCGCGGCCGTGCCAAAACGTCAACAGACCCTACGACGCAAGGGCTGTACCAGAATCGGGAAATTCCCGTTCCAGACGCCTGCCGCCGGTTCGGGGGGTGTGCACGGGTATCGACGCGAGAGGGCAACTGCCCGAAAACAGGGCAGCGGATCAGCAGCCGGGCTGTCCTGCGGTCACCTTCGAAGGTGGCCGCAGCGCGGGTCCCGAATCAGGCGCTACGTGTCGATACCCGTGAACACGCCTGTTTGTTGTTCGGCTCTTTAAAAAAAGTGCCTGCGCAGCGATCGGTCAAGGCAGGATGCCCACCGACTGTGACGAAGCTGTGATGCTTCAGTTGGCCTTAGCTGGCTTTCGGGGCGAAGGGACGGGGGTGGATGATCGCCCGCTGCCGTTCCTCCTGGAGGAATTTCATGATGATCGGCGCCACGGTTTCCGCGCGGGTCACCAGGAACAGGTGGCCGTCGTCGATCACGTGCAGCTCGGAGTTGGGGATGCGCCAGGCGATCATGCGCATGTTGATCAGCGGGATGATCGGGTCGTCGTCGCCGGCCAGGATCAGCGTCGGCTGACGGATCTTGTGCAGCCAGTGGATGCTGGTCCAGCCGAGGCCGGCGAACAGCTGCCAGTAGTAGCCCATCTTGCCGGACGAGCGCACCTTGCTGGCGAAGGCCATGGCCAGCTTCGGATCGCGGCGGAAGGCGCCGCCGTAGATGTCCGGGGCGATGTGCACGCCATAGGACGGCTGGATGTAGCGCCGTGGACTGGCCATGCGCCAGAGCACCCGCGGCTTGCCCGGCACCATCACCGCACCGGCGGCGGTGGCGGCGAGGATCAGCTTCTTGCAGCGCTCGGGATAGTCATGGGCGAACTGTTGCGCCAGGGCGCCGCCCCAGGAGACACCGATGGCCGTCACCTGGCCGTAGTCCAGGTAGTCGAGCATCCGCGCGGCCAGCTTCGCCAGGCCGGGGAAACGGTACGGCGTGCTGGGCGTGGACGAACCGCCGACGCCGGGGACGTCGAAGGCGATCACCTCCAGGTCCGGGTCCAGCGCGGCGACGAAGGGGAAGACCAGTTCCAGGTTGGCGCCGATGCCGTTGAAGATCAGCAGCGGCGTCATGTGCCTCTTGCCCGGACGCACGGCGGTGCGGATGGTCTGCCCGTCGAGCTCGATGGTGCGGAACTCGAAGGGCTGCGCCGCCGGCGCCTTGCTCGGCAGTATCTCCTCCGCGCTGCGCTTGCTGCGCGCGCGCCGGCTCGTCGGCGGGGCCACTTCCACGGCCTGCGACGATTCTGGGGTGTTGGCGTCGTCCACGGCGCCGGCTTGCGGGAGGAGTTCTGTTTTCATCGTTCGTGTACGTAGGTTCCAGGGGCGGCTTCGCCGGCCGGGTGGGCCTTGTTGCCCAGGGCGGTCGGTGCCTTGCGCGTCTTGCCCGAGCGCTCGGCGAGCCAGTTCTGCCAGTGCAGCCACCAGGAGTCGGCGTGCTTGCTGGCGTTTTCCTGCCAGGCCTTCGGATCGGCCGAGAGTTCAGGGCCGGTCATGAAGCGGGCCTTGGGGTTGCCTGGCGGGTTGAGGATGCTCTGGATGTGTCCGCTGTTGGATAGGATGAATTCACACTTGCCGCCCAGCAGACGAGCGGAGCGGTAGCAGGCTTCCCAGGGTGTGATGTGGTCGGACAGGCCGGCCACGCAGTAGAAGTCGCAGGTGATCTGCTTGAGGTCGATGGCCGTGCCGGAGACCTCCAGGGCGCCGGCGCGGGTCAGCGGGTTGGTCTTGAACATCTCCACCAGCTCGCCGTGCAGCGCGGCTGGCAGGCGCGTGGTGTCGTTGTTCCAGAACAGGATGTCGAAAGCCGGCGGCTCGTTGCCCAGCAGGTAGTTGTTGACCCAGTAGTTCCAGATCAGGTCGTTGGGGCGCATCCAGGCGAACACCTTGGCCATGTCCTTGCCTTCGAGCACGCCGGACTGGTAGGAGCGGCGCTTGGCGGCCTCCAGGGTCTTCTCGTCGGCGAACAGGGCGATCTGGGTGTTCATCTCGAAGTCCAGCACGCTGACCATCTGGGTGAAGGCATGGACCTTCTTCTCGCCCAGGGCGGCGTAATGGCCGAGCAGGGTGACGGTGGTGATGCCGCCGGAGCAGGCGCCGAGCATGTTCAGGTCCTTGGCGCCGGTGATGGCCAGGACCGCGTCGATGGCTTCCTTCAGCGCCTCGATGTAGGTGGTCAGGCCCCACTCGCGCTGCGCCTTGGTCGGGTTGCGCCAGCTGACAATGAAGGTCTGCACCTGGTTGCGCAGGCAGAAGCGCGCCAGGCTTTTCTCCGGCGACAGGTCGAAGACGTAGAACTTGTTGATCTGTGGCGGTACCACCAGCAGCGGGCGCTCGTGCACGCTCTCGGTGATCGGCTTGTACTGGATGACTTCCAGCACGTCGTTGCGGAATACCACCGCGCCTTCGGTCACGGCCAGGTTCTTGCCGACCTCGAAGGCTTCCATGTTGACCTGGCTGGGCATGCCGCCGTTGTTCACCAGGTCCTTGGCCAGATGGGTAAGACCGTCGAGCAGGCTCTTGCCGCCGGTCTCGAAGAAACGTTTGACCGCTGCCGGGTTGGACAGGGTGTTGGTCGGCGCCATGGCCTCGGTCATCAGGTTGATGACGAACTGGCCGCGGCTGATGTCCTGGCTGGACAGGTCGCTGTCGCCGATCCAGGTGTGCAGCTCCTTGCGCCAGGCCAGGTAGGTCTGCAGGTAGCGGCGGTAGAGCGGGTTCTGGCTCCAGGCCGGGTCGTTGAAGCGGCGGTCGTCGTCCGAGGGCTTGAGGTCGGACTTGCCAAGCAGCACGTTCTTCAGCTCGAGGCCGAAGTGGGCTACGTGCTTGGCGCTGTGGAACGGCTGCTTGACCGCTTGCAGCAGCACCATGCGGGCAGAGGTGAGCAGGTCCTTGCCCTGAATGCCGATCACCGGGCTGAGATTCAGGGTGTTTTCCGCGGCTTGCTGGGGTAGATCGCTGTTGTTCTTCTGGGTCATCGGCGACGCTCCATTGTCCTGAGACACATACTGGCGGGGCTCACCTTTCGTGACGTAAGGCCAAGTACTTCTCGGGGTTGCGGAACGTGGAGAGGGCTCCACGCGATTCATCTACTTGGCGGCATCACTGGAAGTTCAGGAAACCACGCTCTGTGCACTGTAGTTCCGTACATTGCACTGCCTTGGTTACCCGAGTTTCCTTCGCCGCGCAAGCTGGTGCAGCGTGGGCCAACTCCTAGGAGTATGTCGGGAAAAGTTAGAAAACGCGCCCTAGAGCGGGGGCATCTCGCCAAACCCGGGGTGACCGACCTGCACGCAGCAGTCTGCAACGGGAATGTTGCAAATGGCGTGCCCTGGAGCGATTGCCCGACGAAGGTTGGTGCGCAGGGGGAGGCGGGGAGGAAAGATCGAAGGAGTTGGAGGGGGCGGTGAAGAGATGTGCGGAAGCGCTCCTGATCTTGTAGGAGCGAGCTTGCTCGCCAACCGGCCCCGCTGCAGAGCCCGCGCGTAGGGCGGATAACTCGGAACGGGTTATCCGCCGATGGCATCAATGGCGGATAACGCCTTAGGCGTTATGCGCCCTACACGGTATTGCGAGGTGCGGAGCCCGCTCCTGCGCAGGCGGCATTTCGGCGTTAGCTGCTTACAGCATCAGCTTGACCACGGACTCCGACGGATCGCGTGACTTGCCGGCCTTCTCCAGCTGTGCCAGGTAGTCGGCCCACAGCTCGTCCTGGCGCATGCACAGCTCGTAGAGGTAGTCCCAGGTGAACAGGCCGCTGTCGTGGCCGTCATCGAAGGTCAGCTTGAGCGCGTACTGCCCGGCCGGCTCGATGTTGTTCAGACCGACATTCAGCTTGCCCACCTGCAGCACCGGGTTGCCATGGCCCTGGACTTCCGCCGATGGCGAATGCACGCGCAGGAACTCGGCGGGCAGCTCAAAGGACTGTTCCCCATAGGTCAGCGAAAGCTTTTTCGAGGCCTTGTGCAGCTTGATGGCGGAAGGAATGCGCATGGACGGCTCCTGAACGGCGATTCCGGCATTGTAGCGCCGGCAGAAAAACAGCGGGGCGCCCTGAGGCGCCCCGTCGCAGCGATAGGGATCGCTTAGAGGATGTAGCGGGAAAGGTCTTCGTCCTGGGCCAGCTCGCCCAGGTGACCGTTGACGTAGGTCGCGTCGATCACGATGGCCTTGTCGCTGTGCTCGCTGGCGAGGTCGGCGGCGTCGAAGGACACCTCTTCGAGCAGGCGCTCGAGCAGGGTGTGCAGGCGACGGGCACCGATGTTCTCGGTCTTCTCGTTGACCTGGAAGGCGATCTCCGCGAGGCGCTTGATGCCGTCGGCGGCGAACTCGATGTCCAGGCCTTCGGTCTTAAGCAGCGCGGTGTACTGCTCGGTCAGCGAAGCGTGCGGCTCGCTGAGGATGCGCTCGAAGTCGCTCGGGCTCAGGGCTTTCAGCTCGACGCGGATCGGCAGGCGGCCCTGCAGTTCCGGCACCAGGTCGCTGGGCTTGGACAGGTGGAATGCGCCCGAGGCGATGAACAGGATGTGGTCGGTCTTCACCATGCCCAGCTTGGTGTTCACGGTGCAGCCCTCGATCAGCGGCAGCAGGTCACGCTGCACGCCCTCGCGGGAGACGTCGGCGCCGCCCACGTTGCCGCGCTTGGCGATCTTGTCGATCTCGTCGATGAAGACGATGCCGTTCTGCTCCACGGCTTCCAGGGCGCGGGCCTTGAGGTCTTCCTCGTTGACCAGGCGCTGGGCTTCCTCGTCGCGGATCAGCTTCATGGCCTCGGCGACCTTCAGCTTGCGGCTCTTGCGCTTGCCCTTGCCCATGTTGGAGAACAGGCTCTGCAGCTGGTTGGTCATCTCTTCCATGCCGGGCGGGGCCATGATTTCCACGCCCGAAGGAATGTCGGCGACCTCGATGTCGATTTCCTTGTCGTCCAGCTGGCCTTCACGCAGGCGCTTGCGGAACAGCTGGCGGGTGTTGGAATCCTCGCGGGCCGGTTCGTCACCGAAACCGGTGGTACGCGCTGGCGGCAGCAGGGCGTCGAGGATGCGCTCTTCGGCGGCGTCTTCGGCGCGGTACTTCACCTTCTGCACTTCCTGCTCGCGGAGCATCTTGATCGCGGCATCGGCGAGATCGCGGATGATCGACTCGACGTCACGGCCGACGTAGCCGACTTCGGTGAACTTGGTCGCCTCCACCTTGATGAACGGGGCGTTGGCCAGCTTGGCCAGGCGACGGGCGATCTCGGTCTTGCCGACGCCGGTCGGGCCGATCATCAGGATGTTCTTCGGCGTCACTTCGGCGCGCAGCTCGGCCGGCAGCTGCATGCGCCGCCAGCGGTTACGCAGGGCGATGGCGACGGCGCGCTTGGCGTCGTCCTGGCCGATGATGTGACGGTTGAGTTCGTGGACGATCTCGCGGGGAGTCATGGACATTTGACGTGCTACTCCGGAACGACAGCGCTTAGACGGCGCTGTCGAGCTCCTCAAGGGTCAGGTTCTGGTTGGTGAACACGCAGATGGAGCCGGCGATGTTCAGTGCGGTCTCGGCGATCTCGCGGGCGCTCATGTCGTCGCTGCCTTTCTGCAGCAAGGCCAGGGCCGCCGCCTGGGCGAAGCCGCCGCCCGAGCCCATTGCAATCAGGCCGTGCTCGGGTTCGACCACGTCACCGTTGCCGGTGATGATCAGCGAGGCGTCCTTGTTGGCTACCGCCAGCATGGCTTCCAGACGACTCAGGGAGCGGTCGGTACGCCAGTCCTTGGCCAGCTCGACAGCGGCGCGCACCAGGTGGCCCTGGTGTTTTTCCAGCTGCTGCTCGAAGCGTTCGAAGAGGGTGAACGCATCGGCGGTGGCGCCAGCGAAGCCGGCCAGTACTTCACCGTGGTACAGGCGACGGACTTTCTTCGCGTTGCCTTTCATCACGGTGTTGCCCAGGGAAACCTGGCCGTCGCCGCCCATGACGACTTTGCCATTGCGGCGGACAGATACGATGGTGGTCAAGGGTCTTACTCCACACTAGCGGGGCGATGTGCCCGAATGCAGAGTCAGATGGGGACTAGGAAGGCGGGGTTCAAGTCCTGCGCCGGACGAGTAGCGCGCATTTCGCGCGCCGCCCGTCGGCGCAAGCCTTGGCGTGGCCGGGGTTCAGCGGGTCTGGCGCTGCTGTAACAGCAGGTTGCTGAAACCGTTGCCGGCGAGTTGTTTCTGCGCTGCGGAGGCCTTGGCGCGGTCGCCGTAGGGGCCGACCATGACGCGGTACCAGGTTTCGTCGCGGACGGTGCCGGACTCCACGCGGGCGTTCTGGCCCATCATGATGATCTGCGCGCGCAGGTGATCGGCGTCGGTCTGTTTGCGGAAGGAGCCGGCCTGCAGGTAGTACTGGGTCGCGGCCACCGCCGGTGGCGGCGTCGGCTTGGCTGGAGCGGTGTCGCTGGCCGGGGCCTGCGGCAGCGCCTGCTTCTGCGCGCTGGCGACCTGGGTCGCGGGCGGCGTGGTGGGCGTTGCCGGCTTGACCACCGCGGGCGGCGGCGGATTCTGTCCACTCAGTGCCGCCAGGGCGCGCTGGGTGTCGATCTTCTCGGCTTCTTCCTTGGTCGCGACCACGGTCGCCGGCTGCTGCGGCTTGGCCGGCGGCGGCACGGCTTCCGGCGGCACGGCGACTTCCGAGCCCGGCAGCAGGGTGTAGAAGTCGTACTTGGGCTTCACCCCGGTCGGTGCGGCCGGTTGCTGTGGCTGCACGGTGCCGGAAGGCTTGTTGGAGCCGACCACGGCCTTGGGCGCCTCCGCTTTCTCGCGTTTGACGTCGTTGCGACCCGGCTCCAGCTTCATCAGGAACATGATGAAGCCGCCGATGGCGAGGCCTGCGACCAGCCAGACCCAGCCGGGGACCGACGTCTTCTTGGCTGGGGCCTGGTAGCGGCTGGCGCCGCGCTTGGGAGCGGGTTTCTTCTTCGCCATGGGTGCTTACATGCGCTCCAGGGTTTCCAGACCCAGCAGCTCCAGGCCCTGCTTGAGGGTACGGCCGGTCAGCGCGGCAAGGCGCAGGCGGCTTTCCTGTTGTGCCGGGTCTTCGGCGGTGAGGATCGGGCAGTGCTCGTAGAAGCTGGAGAACAGGCCGGCCAGCTCGTACAGGTAGGCGCAGAGGATGTGCGGGACACCCTTTACGGCGACGTTGTTGAGCAGGTCGGTGAACTGCGCCAGCTGCGCGGCCAGGGCGATTTCCTGGGGCTGCTGCAGGTGGATGCTGCCGCCCACTTCGTCATAGGTCTTGCCCAGCTTGCGGAAGATGCTCGCCACGCGGGTGTACGCATACAACAGGTACGGCGCGGTGTTGCCCTCGAAGCTCAGCATCAGGTCGAAGTTGAAGCTGTAGTCGCTGGTACGGTGCTTGGACAGGTCGGCGTACTTCACCGCGCCGATACCGACGGCGTGGGCGATCTGGCGCAGGTCCTGCTCGCTGAAGTCGGGGTTCTTGCCCTTCACCAGGGTGTAGGCGCGCTCTTCGGCTTCGATCAGCAGGTCGATCAGCTTCACGGTGCCGCCGTCGCGGGTCTTGAACGGCTTGCCGTCGGCGCCGTTCATGGTACCGAAGCCCATGTGCTCCAGGTCCATGCTGGCCGGGACGAAACCGGCGCGGCGGGCGACTTCGAACACCTGCTGGAAGTGCAGGGCCTGACGCTGGTCGACGAAGTACAGCACGCGGTCGGCGTGCAGCACCTTGTGGCGGTAGCGCATGGCGGCGAGGTCGGTAGTGGCGTAGAGGTAGCCACCGCCGGCCTTCTGCACGATCACCGGCAGCGGCTCGCCTTCGGCGTTCTTGAATTCGTCGAGGAACACGCACAGGGCGCCGTCGCTCTCGACCAGCAGGCCCTTGGCGGTCAGGTCGGCCACCACCTGCGCGAGGTCGTCGTTGTAGGCGCTCTCGCCCTTCACGTCGGCCATGGTCAGCTTCACGCCCAGCAGGTCGTAGACCTTCTGGCAGTGCGACAGGGAAATGTCGTTGAAACGGGTCCACAGGGCGATGCACTTGGGATCGTTGGCCTGCAGCTTCACCACCAGCTCGCGGGCGCGGTCGGCGAACTCGGCGGACTCGTCGAAGCGCTTCTTGGCGGCGCGGTAGAAGACTTCCAGGTCGTGCAGTTCGGCCTGGGCATCCACCGGTTGTTCTTCCAGGTAGGCCAGCAGCATGCCGAATTGGGTGCCCCAGTCGCCCACGTGGTTCTGGCGGATCACGGTGTCGCCGAGGAACTCCAGCACGCGGCTGACGGCGTCGCCGATGATGGTCGAGCGCAGGTGGCCGACGTGCATCTCCTTCGCCAGGTTCGGCGAGGACAGGTCCACCACCACGCGCTGGGCCGCACCGGCCTTGCGTACGCCGATGTGGCCGTCGGCCAGGGCCTTGTCGAGGCTGGCGGCAAGCCAGGCCTGGTCCTGGAAGAAGTTCAGGAAGCCGGGGCCGGCGATCTCGACCTTGGCCACTTCCGGGCTCTGCGGCAGCGCGGCGACCAGCTGGGTCGCGAGGTCGCGCGGCTTCATGCCGGCCGGCTTGGCCAGCATCATGGCGATGTTGCTGGCGAAGTCACCGTGGGTTCGGTCCTTGGTGTTCTCCACCTGGATGTCGGGCGTCAGGCCGGCCGGCAGGGTGCCGTCTTCGGTGAGGCTGACAAGGGCTTGCTGGATCAGGTGGCGAATCGTGTCTTTCATGGTTTTCTCCGTGCTCGCGTGCATCCGGCGCGCGCGACCGGTTATCGGGCTCAGAACCGCGCATTATCCGTGGCCGGGCATGGCTTGCCAACCGCGGAGCGCTCCTTGTTCAGTCTCGCCGCTGTGCCATCCGTCGCGGCTGATGGAAGTCAATGTAGGACGGATGCGCAAGCCTGGCGGGTTTTATCCGTGCGGCGCATCTGTCAGAACAGGTCAATCGGGTCCACGTCCAGCGACCAGCGCACCTGGCGTCCGCTGGGCATGCCTTCGAGTGTCTGCAGCCAGGGCGTGAGCAGGCGATGCAGTGGTGCGCGGGCGGTACTCATCAGCAGCAGTTGCGCGCGGTAGCGGCCGGCGCGGCGCTCCATGGGCGCCGGTACCGGGCCGAGGAGGTCGACGTCGTGGCCAAGGGTCGCCTGAAGGCGTTCGGCCTCGGCACAGGCTTCGTCGAGGAAGCCTTCGGCCTGCCCCGGCTTGTGCGCCTCGGCACGCAGCAGGGCGAGGTGCGAGAAGGGCGGCAGGCCGGCGGAGCGGCGCTCGGTGAGGGCCTGGTCGGCGAAGGCGAAGTAGCCTTGCTCGGTGAGCTGCACCAGCAATGGGTGGTCGGCCAGGTGGGTCTGGATCAGCACACGGCCTGGTTCCTCTGCGCGCCCGGCGCGGCCGGCAACCTGGACGATCTGCTGGGCCATGCGTTCGCTGGCGCGGAAGTCGGCGGAGAACAGCCCGCCGTCGGCATCGAGGATCGCCACCAGGGTGACGCGCGGGAAATGGTGCCCCTTGGCGAGCATCTGCGTGCCCACCAGGATGCACGGCTCGCCCTTATTGATAGTGGCGAACAGGTCGCGCATAGCGTTCTTGCGCGAGGTGCTGTCGCGGTCGATACGCAGCACCGGGTAATCCGGGAAAAGGATGCGCAGGCGCTCCTCGGCGCGCTCGGTGCCGGCGCCGACCGGGCGCAGGTCAACCGTGCCGCATTTCGGGCAGTTGCGCGGCGGCCGCTCGCGGTGGTCGCAGTGGTGGCAGCGCAGCTCGCCGCTGCCCTGGTGCACGGTCATTCGCGCGTCGCAGCGCGGGCACTGGCTGATCCAGCCGCAGTCGTGGCACAGCAGGGTCGGGGCGAAACCGCGGCGGTTCAGGTAGACGAGCACCTGCTGGCCGGCGGCCAGGGTCTCCTTGATCGAACGCTGCAGCGGCATGGAGATGCCCGAATCCAGCGGCAGGCTTTTCACGTCCAGGCGGTGGAACTTCGGCTGGTGCGCGCCGCCGGCGCGCTGGGTCAGGCGCAGCAAGCCGTAGCGGCCGCTCTGGGCGTTGTGCAGGCTCTCCAGCGCGGGGGTGGCGGAGCCGAGCAGGATCGGCACGTTCTCCAGTCGCGCGCGCACCATGGCCAGGTCGCGGGCGTGGTAGCGCAAGCCTTCCTGCTGTTTATAGGAAGCGTCGTGTTCCTCGTCGATGATGATCAGCCCCGGATTCTTCATGGGGGTGAACAGCGCCGAGCGGGTGCCGATGATGATGTCCGCCTCGCCGTCGCGGGCGGCCAGCCAGGCGTCGAGGCGCTCGCGGTCGGTCAGCGCGGAGTGCAGCAGGGCGATGCGCGCGTTGAAGCGGCGCTCGAAGCGGCTCAGGGTCTGCGGGCCGAGGTTGATCTCGGGGATCAGCACCAGCGCCTGCTTGCCGGCTTCCAGGGTCTCGCGGATCAGTTGCAGATAGACCTCGGTCTTGCCGCTGCCGGTGACGCCGGCGAGCAGGAAGCTGTGGAAACTGCCAAACCCGGCGCGCACGGCCTCGAAGGCGGCGCGTTGCTCGGCATTCAGCGGCAGTTCCGCCTGCGCCAGCCACGGGCCGTGGTGTGGCGCCACGCTGTGGACGCGCACCTCCAGCGTGACCAGCCCCTTTTCCTGCAGCAGGTCGAGGCTGTCCTTGTTGATCTGCAACTGGCTGAGCAGGTCGTGGGCGACGCCATGGGGATGCTGCTTGAGGATCTTCAGCGTCTCGCGTTGGCGCGGCGCGCGGGCCAGACGCGGGTCTTCCTCGCGGGCGCCGGGTTCGGCATGCCAGAAGCGCTGCTGGCGCGCCTCGGCCGGGTCGCCCTGGCGCAGCAGGTTGGGCAGTGCCCAGGAGAAGGTGTCGCCCAGGCTGTGCTGGTAGTACTGCGCCGTCCAGCGGCACAGCTCCAGCAGGTGCGCTGGCATCGGCGGCTCGCGGTCGAGTACGGCCAGGGCCGGGCGCAGCTTGTCTGCCGGGACCTCGGAGTTTTCCACCTTGTCCACCAGCACGCCGACCATCTCGCGGCGGCCGAAGGGGACGCGCAGGCGCACGCCGGGCTGCAGGCGTGCCACGTCGACCCCGCGCGGAGGCAGGTAATCGAACAGGCGGCGCAGCGGCGAGGGCAGGGCGAGACGCAGGATGGACGGTGACGGCACGCGACGGATTCCGGGGCGGCGGGGAGCGTCGGATGGTAGCATGGGCGATGCGACGGTCGGTCATGCCTGATCTTGCGTTGAAGGCGTTCTCTGGTATGATCCACGCCCTTAATTTCCGTGCGGTGCCCGGTAAAAGATCCCGCCCGCGGTCCTCGATGACCGTGGCTCGGCTTCTGCCAGAGACTGGGTGGCGGCACACCACCGAGAGGAAGAGACCATGAAACCGGAAATCCATCCCGCGTACGAAGACATCGAAGCTACCTGCAGCTGTGGCAACGTGATCAAGACCCGTTCCACCCTGTGCAAGGGCATTCACCTGGACGTCTGCTCCGAGTGCCACCCCTTCTACACCGGTAAGCAGAAAGTTCTGGACACCGGCGGCCGTATCGACCGCTTCAACCAGCGCTTCGCCATGTTCGGCGGCAAGAAGTAAGATCGATTTCCGGGAAAGGCCGACGATGGTTTTTCACGGTAATTCGAAAAAGGCGTCCCTTGTGGGCGCCTTTTTTATGACTGTCCTTTTTTCCCTGGACGCCAGCGCCGCTGCCTGCCCGCAACCTTCGTCGGCCGAAACGGTGCGCGTGGCGCGAGTGGTGGACGGCGACACGCTCAAGCTCGCCGACGGCCGCAGCGTCCGCCTGATCGGCGTCAACGCCCCGGAACTGGCCCATCACGGCCGCTCCGAGGAAGCCTTCGCGGTCGCCGCCCAGCGTCGTCTGCAGGAACTGGTGGCGGCCAATGACGGCGAGGTTGGCCTGGTTGCCGGCCAGCAGGGCAAGGACAAGTACGGTCGCACCCTGGCCCACGCCTATGACGCCCATGGCAACAACCTCGAATCCCGTCTGCTCGCCGAAGGCCTGGGCTACCTTGTAGCTATCGCCCCCAACACCGACCTCACCGCCTGCCAGCAGGCTGCCGAGCGGCAAGCCCGCAGCGCCGGGCTCGGTCTGTGGAAGCGCTCTCCGGTACAGACGGCGGAACAACTTCACGAAAGCGGATTCGCAGTGGTTCGCGGACGGGTCGAGCAGGTACAACGCAATCGCGGCGGGCTGTGGATCGATCTCGACGGCCCGCTGGTGCTGCGGATCGAGGCGAGACTCGTGAAGCGTTTCGACGATGCAACCCTGCGCGATCTCAAGGGTCGACAGGTAGAGGCGCGCGGCTGGGTCATCGACCGCGCCGAACGTGGTGGCGTGAAACCCGGACAGGCGCGATGGATGCTGCCTGTGACCGACCCGGCGATGATGGAGGTATTGCCATGAGCTTGCGCTCGTTCGGAATTCTGACCCTGCTGGCGCTGCTGAGCGTTCTCGGCGGCTGCGCCACCAACCCGGCCACCGGCAAGTCTGACTTCGTGATGATGAGCGAGCAGAGCGAGCTGGAGATGGGGCAGAAGTACAGCCAGCAGATCGCCCAGCAGTATCCGCGCTATGAAGACGGCAAGCTGCAGGCCTACGTCCAGCAGGTCGGCGAGCGGGTTGCCCGCGCCAGCGACCGGCCCAATCTGCAATATCACTTCACGGTCATCGACACGCCCGACATCAACGCCTTCGCCCTGCCCGGCGGCTACATCTATATACACCGCGGGCTGATGGCGTACCTGGGCTCGGAAGCGGAGCTGGCTGCCGTACTCGGCCACGAGGTCGGCCACGTCACGGCCCGCCACAGCGTGCGCCAGCAGAGCCAGTCCAGCGCCTGGAACATCCTCGGCCAGGCAGTGGCCATCGGCACCGGTGTCGGCGCCGCCGCCGACCTCACCAACGTGCTCGGCACCGCCTTCGTGCGCGGTTATGGCCGCGACATGGAGTTGGAGGCCGACGGCCTGGGTGCCAAGTACCTGGCCCGTGCGGGCTATGACCCGACCGCCATGATCCAGGTGGTGCGGGTGCTGAAGAACCAGGAAGACTTTGCCCGCGACGAGGCCGCGCGCAAGGGCCAGGCCGCCCAGCCGGTCGGCTACCACGGGTTGTTCGACACCCACCCGGACAACGACCAGCGCCTCAAGCAGGTCATCGGCCCCGCCCAGACCCTGGCCGCCAACAGCCAGCACGAGATCGGCGCCGAACGCTACCTGAAGGCCATCGACGGCATGCCCTTCGGCGACTCCGCTTCCAGTGGCGTGCGCCGTGGGCAGAGCTTCTACCACTCGGAGCTGGACTTCACCCTGACCTACCCGTCGGGCTGGGGCATCCTCAACCAGCCGACCGCGCTGGTGGGCTACACCGCCGACCAGCAGGCCTACATCGGCATGAAGCTGGTGCCCCGCGAAGGCCAGCTGACCCCGGCGGAATACCTGCGCAAGGGCGCTGGCGGGCGGTTATCGAACGAAGAAAGTTTCCTGCAGGCCGGTCTCGACGTCGCCACCGGCGTGGTGCCCGGCTCGCCCGCCCGCCGCGCCGCGGTGATCTACCAGAAGGACCGCGCCTACCTGTTCATTGGTGTGGTCAAAGGTCGCGCTTCACTGGAAAGCGAAGACGACCACTTCATGCAGGTCATCCGCAGCTTCCGGCCGATGCGCGCCGACGAGCAGAAACTCGCACAACCGCGCCGGATCGCCGTCATTCAGGTCAAATCCGGGCAGACTGTAGAGCAGTTCGCGAAGGCTGAATCCGGTCCGGAATCTGACTCGATAAATCGTATACGTTTATTGAATGACTTGTATCCAACTGGTCAGCCAAAAGCTGGCGACTGGCTGAAAGTCGTACGCTAGAGGTCTTGACAGCAGGGGCTTGGGCTACCTTGGCAGGTGCGGGGTTTGTGCGTATGCTCGGACCCCCGTCTGTCCAACAAGCAACAAAAGCGGAAGTGCCCAAATGTCTGATCTCAAGACCGCTGCCCTCGAATATCACGCCCAACCCCGCCCCGGTAAACTGAGCGTCGAGCTGACCAAGCCGACCGCCACCGCCCGCGACCTGTCGCTGGCCTACAGCCCGGGCGTCGCCGAGCCGGTGCGCGAAATCGCGCGTGATCCGGAACTGGCCTTCAAGTACACCGGCAAGGGCAACCTGGTCGCGGTCATTTCCGACGGCACCGCCATTCTCGGCCTGGGCAACCTCGGCCCGCTGGCCTCCAAACCGGTCATGGAAGGCAAGGGCGTGCTGTTCAAGCGCTTCGCCGGTGTCGACGTGTTCGACATCGAAGTCGACGCCGAGAGCCCGCAGGCCTTCATCGATACCGTCAAGCGCATCTCCATCACCTTCGGCGGCATCAACCTGGAAGACATCAAGGCACCCGAGTGCTTCGAGATCGAGCGCGCGCTGATCGAGCAGTGCGACATCCCGGTATTCCACGATGACCAGCACGGCACCGCCATCGTGACCGCCGCCGGCATGCTCAACGCGCTGGAAATCGCCGGCAAGAAGCTGGAGACCGCGAAGATCGTCTGCCTGGGCGCCGGCGCCGCCGCCATCTCCTGCATGAAGCTGCTGGTGAGCATGGGCGGCAAGGTCGAGAACATCTACATGATCGACCGCCAGGGCGTGATCCACGCCGGCCGCAACGACCTGAACCAGTACAAGGCCGTGTTCGCCACCGAGACCGACAAGCGCACCCTGGCTGACGCCCTGGAAGGCGCCGACGTATTCGTCGGCCTGTCCGGCGCCAACCTGCTGAGCCCGGACGACCTCAAGCGCATGGCGCCGAACCCGATCGTCTTCGCCTGCTCCAACCCGGACCCGGAAATCAAGCCGGAACTGGCGCACGCCACCCGCGACGACGTGATCATGGCCACCGGCCGTTCGGACTACCCGAACCAGGTCAACAACGTACTGGGCTTCCCCTTCATCTTCCGCGGTGCCCTGGACGTACGCGCCACCCGCATCAACGAAGAAATGAAGATCGCCGCCGCCCTGGCCCTGCGTGACCTGGCCAAGCTGCCGGTACCCAAGGACGTGTGCGACGCCTACGGCGTGAGCGCCATCGAGTTCGGCCGCGAGTACATCATTCCGAAGCCGATGGACAAGCGCCTGATCACCGTCGTTTCCGACGCGGTGGCCAAGGCTGCCATCGAGACCGGCGTGGCGACCCTGCCGTATCCGAAGCACTACCCGCTGCAGTCGGTGGAAGACGTCTTCAAAGGCTGATTCCGTCTGATTTGAAGAACCCCGCCTCGGCGGGGTTTTTCTTTTTCCGCTGAAGGAAACGAAGAGTTACCGATTAGTGACTGAAGGCAGAGGCCTTCAGAGCGCACCGGACTATCCTTCCCCGCTCATGCATTGACGCGTCCGCTGCCCTGGAGCGGGCCGGGCGCATGGGGGAGCATCATGAATCGGACTTTGCTGGCAGTCGCCACTCTGGCGGCCAGCGCCGCGCTCATCGGTTGCGCAGGGGCACCGCAAATGAGCTGGGAGAGGGTAGGGGATTCGGCGCAGCGCGCGGTCACCAGTGCCGACGTCTGGGCCCCGGTGGCTGGCGCGGCAGTGATCGCTGCCGGTGGCTGGGACCACCAGTGGCAGAAGTCGGCGAGCAACCACGACTGGTTCTTCGGCGGCGACGCCAACCAGGCGGCCGACCGCATGCTCAACCTCGCCACCGGCCTGAGCGTCGTCACTGCCCTGGTGGCTTCACCCAAGGACGTGAGCAGCGAGGAGAAGTGGAGTTGGCGCGGGCGCAACCTGACGCTGCTGGCGGCGGACCGCTACGCCGTGACCGGCTTCGTCGAGGAAGCCAAGGAATGGTCCGGGCGTGAGCGGCCGGACGGGATTCCCGACGACTCCTTCCCGTCCAAGCACACTGCCGTTACCGCCGTGCACACCAGTTTCACCCGCCGCAATCTGGACTACATCGACATGGACCCGACCTGGCGCTACACCGCCAAGGCCGGCCTCTACACCCTCGACGGGCTGACCGCGCTGTCGCGCGTGGAAGGCGACAAGCACTATCCCACCGATGTGCTGGTGGGGATGGCGGTGGGCAACTTCTTCGCCAACTTCACCTACAACCTGTTCCTCGAAGGCCCGGAAAGCGAGCGCTACAACCTGACCGTGGTGCCGGAAACCGGCGGCGGGATGAGCCTGCGCGCGGCGATGCTGTTCTGAGGTTGGCGCGACGCCGTGGGCAGCGTCTAGTCTTGAAAGCTTCTCTCTGGACGACAAACCCGATGCCGTTGCGCCTGCTGCTGATCCTCTTGTTCCTGTGCGTTACCAGCGCGGCGCGGGCCGGGGAGGTGCTGCGCATCGCTGCGGACCGCTGGCCGCCCTATGCCGATCGCCAACTGCCCGGCAACGGCGTGGCGGTGCACCTGGTGCAGGCTGCCCTCAAGCGCGCCGGGTACGCCAGCGAGTACATCGAAGTGCCCTGGCCGCGCGTGCTGCATGGCGTGGCGAATGGCGAGTACGACCTGGTGGCGGATGCCTGGTATTCGCCGGAGCGGGAAGCCTTCGCCGTGTACTCCGAGCCCTACCTGGTCAACCGCGTACGCCTGATCAAACGCCAGGGCTCGCCCATCACCTTCGCCAGGCTCGCCGATCTCTACCCGTACCGCATCGCCATGGTGCGCGGGTATGCCTATTCCGAGGCGTTCAACAACGATCCGAAACTGCAGCGGGTACCGGTGTTCAGCTTCGTCAACGCGGCGCTGATGCTGCAGGCAGGGCGGGTGGACCTGACGCTGGAAGACGAGATCACCGCGCGGGTGCACTTCAATGGCGACCTTGCCGAACTCAAGGGGCAGCTGGAATTCCTGCCGGTGCCGCTGACCGAGAATGGCCTGCACATTCTGGTTGGCCGGCATGTGCCCGACCACGCGGCGATCATAGCGGCGTTCAACAAGGCGATCCGCGAGATGCACGAGGACGGCAGCTACGACGAGCTGATGCACGAACACGGGCTTTAGCCGTCGCTGTGTTCCCTTGCAGACCGTAGGGTGCATAACGCGCCAGCGTTATCCGCCGCGGTGCCATTGGCGGATAACCCGTTCCGGGTTATGCGCCCTACAAGGGTTTCGTGGACGGAGTCCGCTCCTACGCAGCTGGAAGTTTCGACGTCAGGCGGCCTCGATCTGTTCCGCGCCGAGGTCCTTCTTCAGCAGGTGCGCCGCCAGGGTGCGCAGCGGCGTGAGCTGTCGGCAAATGAGTGCCAGCTGGGTCTGCACCAGCCGGTGGGCGTCGTCCTGTTCCTCGGGCAGCTCTTCCAGGCGCTTGGCCAGCGCGTCTTCCTCGTCGCTGTAGATAGCCACCGCGCGTCGCTCGTTGAGCCGCGCAGCGATGTCGTCGAGGCTGCTGGTCAGGCGTTCGGCGGCCTCGGCGATGAGGTCGTCGTTAACATCCGGCGGCAGCTGGTTGCGGTGCGCGCCGAGGGCGGAGAGGTAGCTGAGCAAGGTGTGCGACAGCACCAGGAAGCGGAAGCCGATCTCCGCGTCCTTACGGAAGTGGCCGGGTTCCAGCAGCATGTTCGACAGCGTGGTGGAGAGCGTCGCGTCGGCGTTGTGCGCGTTGCGCCGTGCGGTGCGGTAGGCGAGGTCGTCGCGCTTGCCGTTGGCGTACTGCTGCATGATTTCCCGCAGGTAGCGGCTGTTGCACGCCAGGGTGCCGCCGACCAGGCGGTGCAGGCTGCGCCCGTGCCAGTCGGGCAGCACCAGGAACACCGCAATGCCGGCGATCAGCGCGCCGAGCAGGGTATCGAACAGACGCGGCAGGATCAGCCCGTAGCCGTCGCCCACCTGGTTGAAGCAGAACAGCACCAGCAGGGTGATCGCCGCCGTCGCCAGCGTGTAGCGCGTGCTCCGCGTGGCGAAGAAGGCGACCCCGGCGACCACTGCCAGCAGGGACTGGATCAGCGGGTTGGGGAACAGGTCGATCAGTGCCCAGCCGGCCACCAGGCCGACCAGCGTGCCGAGGATCCGCTGCACCATGCGGATGCGCGTGGCGCCGTAGTTCGGCTGGCAGACGAACACCGTGGTGAGCATGATCCAGTAGCCCTGGGTCGGGTGGATCAGGTGCAGCATGCCGTAGCCGGCGGCCAGGGCCAGCGACAGGCGCAGGGCGTGGCGGAACAGCAGTGAGGTCGGCGAGACCTGCAGGCGGATGCGCTCCAGCGCGTCCTTGAATGAGCGGGGGGAGCGGTCCAGCAGTGTGCTGTCCTGCTCGTCGTCGAGCATGTCGGGGTTGCTCGCGCCGCTGAGCTTGCGGTCCAGGGTGGTGAGGTTGGCCGCCAGTGCGCCGAGCGAGCGCAGCAGTCCGCGCCAGGCCGGGTTGCCCTGCTGGCGCAGGTACTCCAGCGAGGCGTTGAGGTCGGCCAGGGCCAGTTCGCTGTCGTTGTAGTCGAACGGATGGCGCAGCTGGATCGCCTTCGCCAGTGCCTTGCACGCCTTGCCCTGCTGGTTGAGCAGGCGCTGGCAGCGGAACAGCACGTCGCTGTGGAAGAAGGCTTCGGCCAGCTGGTTGTACGGGTAGTGCGAGGAACTGGCGCGCTCGTGGACGTCCTGGGCGATGAAGTAGAGCTTCAGGTAACGGCTGATCTTCGGGCTCGGCCTGCCGTGGGACAGGCGCGCGAGGATGGTTTCCTTGGCCTGGTTGAGCGCCACCACGACCCGCCCGTTCTGCCGTGCCAGCGCCAGGCGCTGGGCTTCGACGTCGAGCTGGCGCAGCGGCTCCAGCAGGGTCGACTTGATCTTCAGGTACTCGCCCAGTTCGAGGAACAGTTTGGCCAGGCTCTGCTGCACCGGCTGGTTGGCGAACAGTGCGTTCCACAGCACCGAGAGCAAGCCGTACCAGAGCGCGCCGGCCACCAGCAGCAGGGGTTCGTGCCAGAAGTCGGTGGGCGTACCACCGCGCTGGTCGACGCCGATCATGGTGTAGATCGACAGGATCAGGGTCGCCGAGGCGATTGCCGCATAGCGCTCGCCGAGGGCGCCGAGCAGGGTCATGGCGAAGGTCGAGAGTGCGAGCCCGGCGACGAACAGCTGCGGGTAGGGGAACAGCAGTTCCACCGCCAGCGAGGCGATGGTGAAGCACGCGAGGGTCACCAGCAACGCCTGCAGGCGGCCCAGCCAGTGGTCGTCGGTTTCCGCCAGGGCGCTGGCGATGACCCCGAGGAACAGCGGGATCACCAGCTCCGGCCGACCCTGCAGCCAGCACGCGAGCATGACCCCGCTGAGGGCGACGAACACCCGCAGGCTGTAGGCGAACTTGTCCAGCGCCCAGAGGCGCCGCAGAGACTGGAGCAGTGGGGAGGAGAGCATGCGCGTGCGGGACTTCCGGATGTCTGCCGCTCAGACTAGCGGATCGCTCCGGGCGCGGCTATCGCGAGCGCGACAGGTTGGATGTCGTACCTGTAGGAGCAAGCCATGCGCTTGATCGCGGGCATGGCGCGCGCCTACAGGGGGAATGACGTCAGAGGATGCGTGCCTTGAACGAGCGGCCCTTGATCTTGCCTTCGTTGAAGTGCTTCAGCGCTTGCTTGGCGATCTCGCGTTCCACGGCAACGAAGGCCTGGAAGTCGAAGATGGCGATCTTGCCGACCTGGGTGCCCTTGAGCCCGGCGTCGCCGGTCAGCGCGCCGAGGATGTCGCCGGGACGCAGCTTGTCCTTTCGCCCGCCGGCGATGGCCAGGGTGGTCATCGGCGGCAGCAGCGGCGTGTCGCTGGCCTTGAGGAAGTCGATGCGCTCCCAGTTCAGCGGCGCGCCCTGCAGGTCTTCGATGGCCTGTGCGCGATTGGCTTCGGCGGGGGTAACCAGCGATAGCGCCAGGCCCTTTTCGCCGGCACGACCACTGCGACCGATCCGATGAATGTGGATCTGCGCATCGCGCGACAGTTCGACGTTGATCACTGCTTCCAGTGCGGCGATGTCCAGCCCGCGCGCGGCCACGTCGGTGGCCACCAGCACGCTGCAGCTGCGGTTGGCAAACATGGTCAGCACCTGGTCGCGCTCGCGCTGCTCCAGGTCGCCGTGCAGGGCCAGTGCGGAAATCTTCCGGGCGTTGAGCTGCTCGACGACTTCCATGCACTGCTGGCGGGTATGGCAGAACGCGACGCAGGACTGCGGGCGGAAATGCTGAAGCAGGCGGACGACGGCATCGAGGCGCTGCTTGGGATCGATCTCGTAGAAGTGCTGCTCGATCTGGCTGTCATCGTGCAGCGCTTCCACTTCCACGCGCTCGGGGTTCTTCAGGAATTTCGCCGCCAGTTGGCCGATGCCGTCGGGATAGGTGGCGGAGAACAGCAGCGTCTGCCGGCGCGCCGGCGCCTGGCCGATGATGTCGGCGATGCTGTCGTAGAAGCCCATATCGAGCATGCGGTCGGCTTCGTCGAGTACCAGGGTGTTCAGGCCATCGAGCTTCAGGGTGCCGCGGCGCAGGTGTTCCTGGATGCGGCCGGGCGTGCCGACCACCACGTGGGCGCCGTGCTCCAGCGAGCCGATCTGCGGGCCGAAAGGCGTGCCGCCGCACAGGGTCAGTACCTTGATGTTGTCGGCGGCGCGGGCCAGACGGCGGATTTCCTTGGCCACCTGGTCGGCCAGCTCGCGGGTCGGGCACAGCACCAGTGCCTGGCAACCGAAGTAGCGCGGATTCAGCGGGCTGAGCAGAGCGATGCCGAAGGCGGCGGTCTTGCCGCTGCCGGTCTTGGCCTGGGCGATCAGGTCACGGCCCTTGAGGATCGCCGGCAGGGCGGCGGCCTGGATCGGCGTCATCTCGCGATAGCCGAGAGAGTCGAGGTTGGCCAGCAGGTCGGCCGACAGCGCGAGGCTGGAAAATGCAGAGGTGGTCACGAAGGGAGCCCGGGTGAATCCATATGGCCGCGCAGTGTAGCAGGAGAGCACCCTCAGGAGGGCTGAGAAGCTGATATGGCAAGGGTTTGAGGCCACTCGTCCGATTTTCTCCAGGTGCTGATCCGCGGTTTTTTCAAGAGATTCGCTTTCCGCAGATTTTTGTCGTAGAGTTTCTGCACTGTGTTTGCATGGGTCGCCGTCGATCGTGACCTGATGCGGTCGGTTATTCCACCCCGTCCTGCTCGACTCCTTGTAACTCCTTGCAACTCAGTTCCTGGCCATTCGTGGCTAATTTTAAAAATACGTTCCAAGGAGAACACCATGTCGAATCGTCAGAACGGCACCGTCAAGTGGTTCAACGAGACCAAAGGCTACGGCTTCATTACCCCGGAAAGCGGCCCGGACGTGTTCGTACACTTCCGCGCTATCGAAGGTAACGGCTTCAAGACCCTGGCCGAAGGCCAGAAAGTCACCTTCGAAGTCGTGCAGGGCCAGAAAGGCATGCAGGCCGAGCGCGTACAGGTAGCCTAAACGCTTCCTGGCGTCAGCCAAGAAACCCCGGGTGGAAACATCCGGGGTTTTTTATTGCCTATAGTGCCGCCATAGCCTTTCCGGAGCCGCCATCCATGCCATTCACCTTCCGCCTGCTGCTCGCCGGCCTGCTCATTCCGGGCAGTGTCCTTGCCGCCGACGCCCCCGCGCAGCCCGCTACCTGGGGCTGGGTGGAAACGCTCATGCTGATGCCCGAGCAGGCGCCGCTCAAGGCCAAGCTGGACACCGGCGCGCAGACCTCGGTGATGGATGCGCGCAACATCGTCCGGATCAAGAAGAACGGCGAGCGCTGGGTGCAGTACGACGTGATGCTCACCGATCCGGCCACCGGCAAGGAGCAGCGCCTGCCCTTCGAGCGGCGCGTCGAGCGCGTGCTCAAGTTCAAGAACGAGAGCGGCGTCGAGCGCAGCCCGGTGGTGCTGATGGACGTGTGCCTGGGTGGCAAGGTCTACCGCGAGCAGTTCACCCTGCGTGACCGCCAGACCCTGGACTACCCGGTGCTGCTCGGCCGCCGGACCCTGGAACACCTGGGCGCGGTGGACGCCTCGAAGACCCAGACCGTCGCGCCCACCTGCAAGCCCTGATCAGTGTTCGTCGACGCCATGCTCCGGCTCGACCCGGCGTGGCGTGGTGCGACCGTCGTCGGCATTGAGCTGGAAGAAGATCGCCGCCGCCAGCATCGAAAGGATGCCGACGCTGAAGTAGGTCGCGTGGAAGGCTGACAGCACGTCGCCCTGGGCGCTTTCCTGATCGCCGTTGAAGCCGCCCAGCAGCGCCGCCGCGCAGGCGATGCCCATGCCGATGGACAGCTGCATGACCACCGAGAGCAGGCTGTTGCCGGCGCTGGCGTTGTCGTCGCGCAGGTCGATCAGCGAGAGGGTGTTCATCGCGGTGAACTGCAGCGAGTTGATCCCGCCCAGGACCGCCAGTTGCACCAGCAGCAGCGCGTAGGGCGTGTTCTGGTCCACCAGGCCGAGGCTGGCGATCATCGCGCCCAGCAACAGCGTGTTGCCGACCAGCAGCTTGCGGTAGCCGAACAGGTCCAGCAGCGGTCGCGCCAGCGACTTGATGACCATGGCCGCCAGGGCCATCGGGATCATGGTCATGCCCGCCCGCGACGGCGAGAAGCCCAGGCCGATCTGCAGCAGCAGCGGCGTGAGGAAGGGCAGGGAGCCGCTGCCCAGTCGGGCGAACAGGTTGCCCAGGACGCCCACGGCGAAGGTCCGCGTGGCGAACAGCGAGGGCGGGAACAGTGGCGCTTCGATGCGCAGCGCGCGCAACCAGTAGGCCGCCAGCAGCACCAGCCCGCCCACCAGCAGCAGAACCACGCGCACGTGGGGCATGTGCAGTTCGCCCAGGCCCTCCAGGGCGATGGTGATCAGTACCATGGCGCCACCGAAGAGCAGGAAACCGATCGAGTCGAAACGCGTTGCGCGCACGCCGCGCAGGTCCGGCATCAGGCGCAGGGCGACGATGAAGCCGACCAGCCCCACCGGCAGGTTGATCAGGAAGATCCAGTGCCAGCTGGCGTACTCCACCAGCCAGCCACCCAGGGTCGGTCCGGCCAGTGGACCGAGCAGGCCGGGGATGGTGACGAAGCTGAGGATGCGCACCAGCTCCGTGCGCGGGTACACGCGCAGGATCACCAGGCGCCCCACCGGCATCATCAGCGCGCCGCCGATGCCTTGCACCACGCGGGCGCCGACCAGGGCGCCGAGGCTGGGCGAGAGCGCGCAGAGCAGCGAGCCGAGGCTGAACAGGAAGATCGCGAAGAGGAATACCCGGCGGGTGCCGAAGCGGTCGGAAATCCAGCCGGAGGAGGGGATCAGCAGCGCTACCGTGAGCAGGTAGGCGATCACCACGCCCTGCATGCGCAGCGGGTCTTCTTCCAGCGAGCGGGCCATGCTCGGCAGCGCGGTGTTGAGGATGGTGCCGTCCAGGGCCTGCATGAAGAAGGCGATGGCCACCAGCCAGGGCAGCAGGCGGGCCACTCGGGGCGTGAGGATGAAGGGTTCGCTCATGGTCGGTCCGTCGGGCGGGGATGGCTCTAGCTTAGGGAATCTTTGCCGATCGCGGGGAAAATCGCCGCGGCAGTGGCGAGACGATTCTCCCTCGTCGCCAGCCGGAGTGATTGGACGAATGACCTTTCATTGCCGGCAGGCCAGGAGTTCCCTGGCGCAGCCCGATGACGCCGGACATTTCTGTCCCTGTGAACGGAGCGCGTTTTTCCTCCGCTGCGCCTTCCAGGGCGGAACAATGGCCCTGCCTCCCGGTCGATATGGCGTCCGGAACCCCCAGGAGACAGCGATGTCCGTCAAACCCCGTGTCACCCTCGCACTGGCCGCCCTGCTGGCGACTTCCTCCGCGTTCGCCTTCAACCTGGGCGATGCCGCCAAGGCGGTGTCCGGCGCGACCGGCGCCGACACCTCGCGCGTGGCTTCCACGCCGCAGACCAGCGGCCTGCTCGGCGCCCTGACCGGGCAGCTCGGCGTCAGCGACGAACAGGCGCTCGGCGGTACCGGCGCGCTGCTGGGCCTGGCGAAGAACAAACTGAGCACCGCCGATTACTCGCAGTTGGCGAAGACCGTTCCCGGCCTCGACAAGCTCACCGGCAGCAATGCCCTGGGCGGCCTCGGTGGCCAGCTTGGCGACCTGGGTGGCGGCGCCTCCAGCGGCCTGCTGGGCAACGTCAGCAGCATGGGCGACGTGAGCAAGGCCTTCGGTGCGCTGGGCATGGACCAGGAGATGACCGGCAAGTTTTCCAGCGTGCTGCTGGATTACCTCGGCAAGCAGGGCCTGAACAGCAACCTGCTCGGCACCCTGGGCAGCCTCTGGGGCACCGGCGCCTGATATCCGCCGGCCGGCGCGGAACCGCCGCGCCGCGCCCCGGTCCTATCGACGATCCGGCCCCGCCCTGGGGCGGGACATCCGCTTTCCGGAGCCGTCGATGCCCATCCGTTCCGTCGTCTTCCTGGCCGCCTGCCTGGCCGTTTCCCCCGTGTTCGCCGCCACCTTCACCGACACCAGCGAGCCCGCCACTCAGGGGCAGGGCGTGCCGCCGGCCGCCAGCGCGTTGCTGGGCAACCTCACCAGGCAGCTGGGTGTCAGCGAGCAGCAGGCCATCGGCGGTACCGGCGCCATGTTGGCGATGGCGATGAACAGCCTGAAGGAAACCGACACGGCGCAATTGCAGAAATCCCTGCCGAACCTCGACCAGCTCGCCGGCAACAGCTCGCTGGGTGATCTGGGCGGGGCGCTGGGCGGTTTCGGTGGACTGGGCAACGCCGCGGCGCTGCTTGGCGGGATCAACAACCTGCAGGACGTCGACCAGATCTTCGGCGTACTGGGCATGGACCAGTCGATGATCGGCCGCTTCGCCGGGGTGATCCTCGACTACTTCACCGAGCAGGGCCTGAGCAGCCAGTTGCTGGGGACGCTCGGCGGACTCTGGGGGACGCCGGCGGCCCCGCTGACGCCGGCTGCGCCGGTCGCCGGACGAGGCGCGTAGGGAGCGTCAGAACTCCTGGCGCAGTTGCTCGATGCGCGCATCCTTCTGCTCCCACAACTGCGACACCCAGTGCTGCACGTACTGGCGGAATTCCGGGTCGTTCTCGTAATCGCCCTGCCAGAGCGCGGGGTCGATCTCGCGCGCCTGGATATCGACGATGACGCGCGGCACGCGTCCGCACAGCAGGTCCCAGAAGCCCGGTCGCGGGCCCTTCGGATAGACCAGGGTGACGTCCAGCAGGGTATCGAGCTGCTCGCCCAGTGCCGCCAGGACAAAGGCCACGCCACCGGCCTTGGGCTTGAGCAGGTTCTGGTAAGGCGACTGCTGCTGGGCCTGCTTGGCCGGGGTGAAGCGCGTGCCTTCGAGGTAGTTCACCACGGTCACCGGCATGCGCTTGAACTTCTCGCAGGCCGCCCTGGTGATCTCCAGGTCCTTGCCCTTGAGCTCCGGGTGCTTCTCCAGGAAGGCCTTGCTGTAACGCTTCATGAAGGGATAGTCGAGCGCCCAGAAGGCCAGGCCGAGGAAGGGCACCCAGATCAGCTCCTTCTTCAGGAAGAACTTGAAGTAGGGCGTCTTGCGGTTGAACGCCTGCACCAGCGCCGGAATGTCGACCCAGGACTGGTGGTTGCTGATCACCAGGTAGGAGGTGTCGCCGCGCAGTTGGGCGGCGCCGCGGATGTCCCACACGGTCGGGGTCATCAGGGCGAAGATAGCCTTGTCGATCTCCGCCCAGGTCTCGGCGATCCACATCACCCCGCGCGAGCAGGCGTCCTTCGCGGCCTGGCCGGGGATGACCAGCTTGAGCAGCGCGATCAGCAGCATCGGCCCGATCAGGATCAGCGTGTTGAGCAACAGCAGGAGGCTGGCGATGACGCCTTTGACTGCCGGCATGGGGTCCATTCCTTGTGCGACGGTGGCGCGGCCATGATACGCAGACAATTGTCCCGGCCCAAGCGGCGCGGGTATGGCGAACCAATGGCCGCCGTGCTAGTCCTATGCGACGTATTCCACCCCGGAGATTTCGCGTGAAACGCGCCCTCGCTCTGCTTTCGCTTCTCTCTGTGGCCGGCATCGCACTGCCCGGCCTCGCCCTGGCCGCCGAGACCAAGCTCTACGGCCGCTACGAATGGGTCAGCCTGCCCGAGCTCGACCAGACCCTGCAGGCCAAGATGGACACTGGCGCCTACACCTCGTCGCTGTCGGCCAAGGATATCCAGATATTCCAGCGCGACGGCGAGGACTGGGTGCGCTTCAAGCTGGCCACCAAGGACGGCGGCGATTCGGTGTACGAGCACAAGCTCTCGCGCATCTCGAAGATCAAGAACCGCACCGAATCCGCCGGCGAGGACGAAGAGGAAGAGGCCAGCCCCGGCCTCAGCCAGCGCCCGGTGATCGAACTGCCGGTGTGCCTGGGCGGCGACCAGCGCACCATCGAGGTCAACCTCACCGATCGCAGCCACTTCAACTACCCGTTCCTGATGGGCACCAAGGGCCTGCGCAAATTCCACGTTGCGGTGGACCCGGGCGAGCGCTTCGTGGCCGGCAAGCCGAGCTGCTCCTGATCCTCGATTGACGCGGCGCGGGGCATGATGGACCCTTCCGGAACTTTCCCGGGAATCGGAATCCCATGCCCCACATCCTCATCGTCGAAGATGAAGCCGCCATCGCCGACACGCTGCTCTATGCCCTGCAGGCCGAGGGTTTCGAGACCACCTGGCTGAACCTCGCCGGCCCCGCCCTCGAACGCCTGCAGCGTGACGCATTCGATCTGGTCATCCTCGACGTCGGCCTGCCCGACATCAGCGGCTTCGAAGCCTGCAAGCAGCTTCGGCGCTTCTCCGAGGTGCCGGTGATCTTCCTCACCGCGCGCAACGCCGAGATCGATCGCGTGGTGGGCCTGGAGATCGGCGCCGACGACTATGTGGTCAAACCCTTCAGCCCGCGTGAAGTCGCCGCGCGGGTGAAAGCCATCCTCAAGCGCACCGCGCCGCGTGAAGCGCCGGCCACGGCGACCGCCGGCAACGGCCCGTTCGAGGTGGACGAAGAGCGCTTCCAGATTCGCTACCATGGCCACTCGCTGGCGCTGACCCGCCACGAATTCCGCCTGCTGCAAACGCTGCTGGCGCGCCCCGAGCGCGTGTTCAGCCGTGAGCAGCTGCTCGATGCGCTGGGCGTCGCCGCCGATGCCGGCTACGAGCGCAATGTCGACAGCCACATCAAGAGCCTGCGCGCCAAGCTGCGCCAGGTCGTCCCCGCCGCCGAACCGATCCAGACCCACCGCGGGCTGGGCTACAGCTACGCGCCGGACAAGAGCTGATGCGCCTGTCGCTGCGGATCTTCCTGGTCTACTTCTTCTTCGTCGGGCTGACCGGCTGGTTCGTCCTGCGCACAGTGATGGACGAAATCCGCCCCGGCGTGCGCCAGTCCAGCGAAGAGACGCTGGTGGATACCGCCAACCTGCTGGCCGAGATTCTCCAGGCCGACGTGAAGAGTGGCACCCTCGACCAGAGCCGGCTGCCCGACATGCTCCGCGCCTACGGCGCGCGCAGCCCGCAGGCCGATATCTGGGGCGTGAACAAGACGGCTGTGAACCACCGCATCTACGTCACCGATGCGCGCGGCATCGTCCTGCTGGACTCCCTCGGCAGGGCCGTGGGCCAGGATTATTCGCGCTGGAACGACGTCTATCGGACCCTCAATGGTGAGTACGGGGCGCGCTCCAGCCGTGAGTCGGCGGACGATCCGGAGTCCTCGGTGATGTACGTCGCTGCGCCGATCCGCGACGGCGAGAAGATCATCGGCGTGGTCTCGGTCTCCAAGCCCAACCGCACACTGCAGCCCTACATTGATCGCTCGCAGCGCCGTCTGGCGTGGCTCGGCGCCGGGCTGATCGTGCTCGGCCTGCTGGTGGGCGCGGGGCTGTCCTGGTGGCTGAGCCGCTCGCTGGATCGCCTGACCCGCTACGCCCAGGCGGTCAGCGAGGGCCGGCGCGCCGAGCTGCCCCGCTACCGCGGCGGCGAGATGGCGCAGTTGGCTGGCGCGGTGGAGCACATGCGTGTGCAGCTGGAAGGCAAGGACTACGTAGAACGCTACGTGCATACCCTGACCCACGAACTGAAGAGCCCGCTGGCGGCGATTCGCGGAGCGGCGGAGTTGCTCGAGGGCGAGATGCCCGACGAGCAGCGTGCGCGCTTCGTCGGCAACATCGCCGGGGAGAGCGAGCGCCTGCAGCAGCTGATCGAGCGCCTGCTGAACCTTGCCCAGGTGGAGCAGCGCCAGGGGCTGGAGGAGCATGTGCCGGTGGCGTTGCACGAGCTGGCGGATGAGCTGATCGATGAGCGCATGGCGCGGGTGCAGGGCGTGCAGCTGGAGAACGCGATTCCCCAGCAGGCATGCGTGGTGGGCGAGCGTTTCCTGCTGCGCCAGGCGCTGGGAAACCTGCTGGACAATGCGCTGGATTTCACCCCGGCCGGTGGCGTGATTCGCTTCGCTGCGCAGCCCGACGGCGAAGGCTGGCGGGTGGACTTGTTCAACCAGGGCGAAGCGATTCCGGAGTTCGCCCTGCCGCGTCTGACCGAGCGTTTCTACTCGCTGCCGCGCCCGATCAGCGGACGCAAGAGCACTGGCCTGGGCCTCAACTTCGTCGCCGAGGTGGCGGCGCTGCATGGCGGTGAGCTGAGCGTCGAGAACGTCGAAGGTGGCGTGCGCGCGAGTCTGTCCCTGCCGTAGACATAAGGCGCCTGTCGGCGCCGCTCGCGGGCATGGCCCGCTCCTACTGGCTGCTCCGCCGCCACATAAAACCCACACAGTCTCCACACTCCGCCCTGAGCGTCGCCACGCGCGGGCCCCAGGCTTGCCCCGTCGTCCACCAACGGAGAAGCCTTCGATGAACCGCCACCTCGGCATCAAGCTCGGCGCCATCGCGCTGTTGATCGTCCTCTTGCTGATACCCCTGCTGATGATCGACGGCCTCGTCGACGAGCGTCAGAACTACCGCGACGAAGTCCTGCAGGACATCGCCCGCAGCGCCAGCTACAGCCAGCAGCTCACCGGCCCGCTGGTGGTCGTGCCCTACACCCGCACCATTCGTGGCTGGCGCCTGGACAAGGCGAGCCAGCAGCGCGTGCTGCAGGAGCGCGAAGTGCGTGGGCGGCTGTACTTCCTGCCGGAAGTTTTCAGCCTCGACGGACAGATGCGCACCGAGCTGCGCCATCGCGGTATCTACGAGGCGCGCCTGTTCCATGCCGAGAGCCAGGTCAGCGGCAGCTTCGTCCTGCCGGCCAACTACGGCATCACCAGCGACCTGGGCAGCTACCGTTTCGACGACCCGCTGCTGGCGGTGGGCATCAGCGACGTGCGCGGCATCGAGAACGCACCGAAGCTGAAGGTCGGTGACGAACTGCGCGACTTCCAGCCGGGCACCCAGAGCCAGTTCCTCGGCAACGGCGTGCATGCGGTGCTGCCACTCAAGGCCAGCGATCACGAGCAGCGATTCGACTACGCCTTCGAACTGTCGCTGCTGGGCAGCAGCCGCCTGGACATCACCCCGGTCGGCCGCGACAGCCAGGTCAACCTGGTCTCGGACTGGCCGCACCCCAGTTTCGGCGGCGAGTTCCTGCCCACCGAACGCAGCGTCAGCGACCAGGGCTTCAGCGCACGCTGGCGTACCAGCTTCTTCGCCACCAACCTGGAGGACCAACTGCGTGCCTGCACCGCGCCGGCCCAGGCGGATGTCGCCCGTGCGGTCGAAGCGGTCGATCCGGACGCCTCCCGTGCCAGTTCGGCGGAGTGCAACGAGTTCGGCCAGCACCGCTTCGGTGTCGCGCTGGTGGACCCGGTGGACCAGTACCTGAAGACCGACCGCGCGGTGAAGTACGCGCTGCTGTTCATCGTCCTCACCTTCGCCGGCTTCTTCCTCTTTGAAGTGCTCAAGCGCCTGTCGGTGCACCCGATCCAGTACGCCCTGGTGGGCATGGCACTGGCGCTGTTCTACCTGCTGCTGCTGTCGCTCTCCGAGCATGTCGGCTTCGAGCTGGCCTACCTGCTGTCCGCTGGCGCGTGCGTCGGGCTGATCGGCTTCTACCTCTGCCACGTGCTGCGCAGCCTGTGGCGCGGAGCCGGGTTCAGCCTCGGGCTGGCTGGGCTCTACGGGATGCTCTACGCGCTGCTCAGCGCCGAGGACTACGCGTTGCTGATGGGTTCGCTGCTGTTGTTCGGCGTGCTCGGTGGCGTGATGGTGCTGACCCGTCACTTGGACTGGTACGGCATCGGCAAGCCCCGTGGCGATGACCTGGAATTTTCACTGGAAGACGTGCGCGTGCAGCGCTGAGGAGAATGGAGATGCCCAACCTGATGCGTTTTTCCCTGTGTCTGTTCGCCGGCCTTCTGCTCAGTGGTTTGTGCCTGCCGGTGCTGATGCTGCTCGGCCGCTTCGACTGGATCGCCCTGCTGGTGGCCACCGGCAAGCCGATGGCGCACCTGGCGCTGTTGCTGCCGGGTGAGCTGTGGACTCAACTCACGGGTGTCGAGGACGCGGCGAACAACCCCCATGTGCGTTCCTTCCTGGAAATGTGCATGGGCGTGGCGCAACTCGGCCTGCTGCTTGCGCTGCCGATCTACCGATTGGGGAAGAAGTGATGAGTGGGTGGAGCGGACTGCGCGAGGAGCGCGAAGTGGGCCGGCGGCTGGCGCGGCGGATCGCCGGGTTGTTCGAACTGGGGCTGGAGCGGCGGGTGGTGCGGGATGAGCGGTTTCAGCGCCGGGCGGTGCGGCGCGGTTTGTGCGAGGTGAAGTTCTGGCGCGCAGGCTTCGCCCTCACCCCAACCCTCTCTCAAAGGGAGAGGGGGCTGGGCGGTGCCGGCTGGCGAGTATGGAGCAAACCGGATCGCTCAATGAGCTGCGCACCGTAGGATGGGTGGAGCGCAGCGATACCCATCCAGGGGTCAGGCAGGAACCGTGGCCTGCATCGACGGCCGCTGACTGACCTCGGCGAACCACTTCGCCAGTTGCGGGTAATCCGCGCGCCAGTCCCAGTGCGGCTGGCGGAAGTCCAGGTAACCCAGGGCGCAGCCCACACCGATGGCGGCGATATCGAAGCGCTCGGCCAGCTCGGAGTGGGCCGGACCGTCGAAGTAGGCGAGGGCGCGGACGATCTTCAGCTGCTGGTTGTCCAGCCACTGGTCCCAGTGTTTTTCCTGCGGACGCATGGCGGTTTCGTAGCGGATCAGCACGGCCGCATCGAGCACTGCGTCCGCCAGCGAGGCGAGGGTGAGACGCCGCCAGCGCGCGGCGCCTTCGCGGGGGATCAGCGGCTCGCCGGCGTGCTGCTGGTCGAGGTATTCGAGGATCACCCGGCTGTCGTGCAGGGTCTGACCGTCGGCCAGACGCAGGGCTGGGATCTTGCCGGCGGGGTTGTCGTGCAGCACGCCGGCGTCCGGCGCGATGGGCGTGTGGACGGCGGCGTACAGCTCCACGGCGTCGACCTGGCCGGTCTCGTGCAGCAGGACCATGACCTTGCGCACGAAGGGCGATGCGGCGGCGTGGAACAGGACGGGACGGGTACTCATCGACAGCAACTCCTGGGGTTCGGTCATCGGTTCAATCGCGGATCAGCACCAGGCGATCGGTGCCGGATTCGGCACCCCACACTTCGCCGGGGCGGCCAAGCAGCTGGCGGACGTTGGCGTGTTCGTGATCGCTGGGGAAGGCCGTGAATTTCTCGCTCTGCGGGTCGAAGCGCAGCAGCGCATTGGCGGAAAAATCGCTCAGCCATACCTGGTCCATGGCATCGACGTAGACCGCATAAGGCTGCGGATGATCGCCCGGCAGCTTCCAGGTTTTCCACTGGTTGTCGCTGGGATCGAAGCGCGCGAGGCTCCCGGCGTTCCACTGGCTGACCCAGAGTCGCCCCACGGAATCTGACCAGAGGCGGCGCGGGCCGCCGTCCTTGCTTGGCGCATCGAAGGGGGTGGCGCTGCCTTCGATGCCGTCGATCTGGCCGATGTAGTTGCCCGCCAGGGAGGCGTACCAGAGACCGCCATCCGGAGCCACGGCGATGCCGTACGGACCCTTGCCGCGCGGCGCCGGCCAGACCTTCAGGTCGCGGCTGTCCGGGTCGAGACGACCGTAGAAACCGTTCTGCCCGGTGAACCACAGCACGCCGTCGTCATCGAATACCGCAGTGTTGAGGTTGGCGTTGGCCGCCTCCTTGGGCAGCGGGATGACTTCCACCCCCAGGCGTTGCGCATCCACGTGGACGATGGCGTTCTGGCCGCTGTCGGTGACCCAGGCATCGCCGTTGCCATCGGCGATCACGCCGTGGGGACTGGAGCCCTTGCCCAGGCTGATCTGTTCGGTCTGCCCGGTCTGCGGATCGAGCCGGCCGAGAACGCCGAGCTTCTGCGCGGTGTACCAGACCTTGCCGTCCTCGGTGGGCGCTACATCGTGTGGGCCGGAGCCCTTGGGCAGGTCGAAGTACTTCACCTCGGCGGCATGGGCGCCGGTGGCCAGCAGCAGGCCGGTCAGGAGCAGGCCGCTCAGGGGGCGGGACAGGACGCAAAGCATGGGGCTCTCCTTGGCAGGGTCCGGATTCAGGTGAGACTGTACGCCGGTCAGTGTGGCCGACGAAACGAAGGAGAACGGCTTGTGACGACGATTTCCGTACGCGGGGCGGCCTGCCGCCAGGGTTCGCCGGTGAACGACGATGCCATCGGCTACACCGCGCAGGCGGCCTGGGTGCTGGATGGTGCGACCAGTCTCGGACAGGGCCTGGTGGGTGGCGAGAGTGACGCGCGCTGGCTGGCGCAGAGCGCCAATGCGCACCTGCAGCGCTTGCTGGAGGAGCAGCCGTATGTACCGACCGACGAGCTGCTGGCGCAATTGCAGGCGGGCATCGCTGCGGACTTCCGGCGTGACTCCGGCGTGGCCGTGAGCCTGGATCTCAACCTGCCCAGCGCTTGCCTGAGCCTGCTGCGGGTGCTGGGCGACGGCTCGCTGGAGTTGCTCAATCTCTGCGATACCTGCATCCACCTGGCCTGGAACGATGGCCGTGTCGAGAGCTTCGGCGACACGCCGCTGGAAGAGATCGATCGCCAGTCGGTGCAGCGCCTGCTGGCGCTCCGTGAGGCGAATCCGCACTGGAGCCATGCGCAGCTCTGGCAGGCCAGTCGTGAATGGGTGCGGTGCAACCGCGCGCGGGCCAACACGCCGGAAGGCTACTGGTGCCTTGACCCGAGCGAGCGCTGGATTCCCCACGTGCAACGCCGGGTGCTCGACCCTGTGGGGCTGAGGGCGTTCATGCTGGTCACCGATGGTTTCGACCGGCTGCTGGACTTCCGCCGCTACGATCTGGGCGCGTTGTTCGCGGCCTTGCCCGAGCGTGGTGTGGAGCCGCTGATCGATGAACTGCGTGCGCTGGAAAGCGCCGATGGTCAGGCGCTGGATTATCCGCGTCTGAAGATCCATGACGATGCGAGCGTGGTCTGGGGAGAGGTGACGGTGGGCATTGCGTAGGGGCGGCCCGCATTGCGCGGGCCACCGGAAGCCTGGGGCGAATAACCTGGAACCGGTTATCCGCCGTTGTGCCGGCGGATAACGCTGGCGCGTTATGCGCCCTACGAGTGCCTGTAGCGCTGCGCGGGCGTCAGAACTTGTAGTTGACGCTGGCGACCACGTTGCGACGGTCGCCGTAGTAGCAGTAGAAGCCGTCGCAGGTGGAGATGTATTCCTTGTCGAATACGTTGTTGGCATTCAGCGCGACGTTCAGGCCGTTGAGGCTGTTGTCGAGGCGGCCCAGGTCGTAGTGCACCGCGGCGTCGTAGACGGTGTAGGAACCGGTGTCGCCGTCCGACTTGTCGCGTACATAGCCCATGCTGCCGATGGCGATGTTGTGGGTCTCGCCGACGTAGCGGGTGCCGAAGCCCAGGCCGAAGCCGTCGAGCAGGCCGTCATGCCAGGTGTAGTCGGCCCACAGCGAGGCCTGATTCTCCGGGGTGAGCGGCAGCGGACGGTTCTTGTCCAGCGGGTTGGCGACCTTGGTCATCTTGCTGTTGGCATAGGTGTAGGCGGCGGTCACCTTGAGGTTCTCGGTGACGTTGCCGACGGCCTCCAGCTCGAAGCCACGGACCTGAGCTTCACCCACCGGGCGGCTGATGAAGTCGCTGCCGGTGAGGACGATGTTCTTGCGGGTCAGGTCGTAGACGGCGGCGCTGAGCATCAGGTCGGTGCCCACCGGCTGGTACTTCACGCCCAGCTCGTACTGCTTGCCGGTGCTCGGCTCGAAGGCCGCGCCGTTGGTGCCACCGGCTTCGGTCTGGAACGACTCGGCATAGGACACGTAGGGCGCCACGCCGTTGTCGAATACGTAGCTGAGCGCCGCGTTACCGCTGAAATTGCTGTCGCGGCGGGTATCGGTAGCGCCATCGGCGTTGTAGAACTTCGAACCGGTGTGGGCCCAGTCCTGGCGACCGCCGAGGGTCAGGCGCCAGTTGTCGAGGGCGATCTGGTCCTGGGCGTACAGGCCGGTATCGCGCATCTTCTGGTTGTAGTCGTTGTACGCGGTGTAGACGACGTTGCTGAAGTCCTGGCCGTAGATCGGCTTGCTGATGTTGCTGGTCGGCGCGGTACCGTACAGCCACTTGTAGTTGGTGTTGGCGCGCTGGTGGTCCAGGCCCAGCAGCAGGGTGTGCTTGAACGGGCCGGTGGAGAAGTCGGCCTGCAGGTTGTTGTCGATGGCGAACTGGCTGATGTCTTCGTCGACCACGTTGGCGCCACGGGAGAGGGTGCCGTCGTCGGCTACCGAGTAGGCGCTGCCGCCGGCGGTGATGCCCTGGAAGGACAGGTCGCTCTTGGTGTAGCGCAGGTTCTGGCGGAACTGCCAGACGTCGTTGATGCGGTGCTCGAACGCGTAACCCAGGGCGTAGTAGGTCTTGTCGTAGAACTCCCAGTCCGGATCACCGAGGTTCTCGTGGTACTTCACCTCGCCTGCCGGCGTGGACAGCTTGGTGCCCTGCAGCGGCAGGAACTGGCTGGTGATGCCGGTATCGTCGCGGTTGAACTGGGAGAGGAAGGTCAGCTTGGTGTCTTCGTCGAAGTTCCAGGTCAGGCTCGGGGCAATGTTGTAGCGCTTGTTGTCGACGTGATCGACCTGGGTGTTGCTGTCGCGCACCACACCGCTGACGCGGTAGAGCAGGTTGCCGGCATCGTCGACCTTGCCGGTGCTGTCGAAGGACATCTGCTTGTGCTCGTAGCTGCCGACCTGCAGCTGCACTTCATGGCTGCTCTCGGCTTCCGGACGGCGGCTGGTCATGTCCAGCAGGCCGCCGGGCGGGGTCTGGCCGTACAGCGAGGAGGCCGGGCCGCGCAGCAGGGCAACGCGCTCCAGGTCCCAGGTTTCCAGCTTGGGCATCACGTAGGAGCCCTTGGGCAGCGGCAGGCCGTCGAGGAACTGGGTCGGCTCGAAGCCGCGCACCTTCAGCCATTCGGCGCGGGTGTCGTTGCCGTAGCTGCTGGCGATCACGCCGGGCATGTAGCGCACTGCGTCGTCCAGGCTCTGCACGTTGCGGTCCTGCATCTGCTCGCGGGTGGCGACGGAGATGGAGCGCGGGGCTTCCAGCAGCGGGGTGTCGGTCTTGGTGCCGGCGCGGGTGCGGGTGGCGAGGTAGCCGACGGTCGGGCCGTCCGGGTCTTCCTGGGTGCCGCTGATGGTGGTGGCGGACATCGACAGGGTGTCGCTGGGCACCGGGCGCAGGCTGTAGCTGCCCGATTCGCTTTCCACCAGTTCCAGCCCGCTTCCCTGCAGCGCCTGGCGCAGTGCGCCGGCGGCATCGTAGCGACCCTGCACGGCGTGCGCGTTGCGACCCTGGGCCAGCGCCGGGTCGAGGCTCAGCGACAGGCCGGCTTCGGCGGCGATGCGGTTGAGGGTGCTGGCGAGCGGGCCGGCGGGTACCTGGTAGTCACGCACGGTTTCGGCGGCGATGGCCGACGAGGTGGCCAGCAGGATAGCGGTGACCAGCAGGCAGGGGCGGAGCGACAGTTCGAACGGGCGGCGCATTGAAAACGACTCCTGAATGAAAACGGTTCTCGATGCCTCCTTGCCGGACGAGAATTGAAAAGTGATAGGGCCGGGTGAAAATTTTTTTCGGGTATTCGCCGAGGCAGCTTTTCCCAGGAGCGGACTCCGTCCGCGACAGGTCCGTATCGCGCGGGATGCCATCGCGGGCATGGCCCGCTCCTACAGGGGATTCAGCCGCGCGGCACCACGCGGGACCACCACTGGCCGTGCTTCTCTATGCGCACCGGTAGCGTCGGTTCCAGCGAGCTGAGCGCCAGGTCGATGTTCTTCAGCGGGAAACTGCCGGTGATGCGCAGGTCCGCCAGCGCCGGGTCCAGCGCCAGGTAGCCGGGGCTGTAGCGCGCCAGCTGGTGGATCAGCTCGCCCAGGCGCACGTTGTCCACCACCAGCATGCCGTGGGTCCAGGCATCGGCGGTGACGCTGTTGGCCTCTAGCGCGCCAAATCCATCGGCGCGCACACGCACCTGCTGGCCCTGGTTGACCACGCGTTCGTCCGGCAGCTGTTCGGGGCGTGCGGCCACGGCGGACTGCAGGACGCTCAGCAAGGTGCTGTCGCCGTCGTCGCGCTCCACCAGGAAGCGCGTGCCAAGGGCACGCAGGCGGCCTTCGTCGGTTTCGACGATGAACGGACGGCTGTCGCCGTGGGCGGTCTCCACCAGGATTTCGCCGCTGAGCAGGACAATGCGCCGCTGCTCGGCGTCGAAGCGCACATCGACGGCGGTGCGGCTGTTGAGCACCAGCCGGGTGTTGTCCGGCAGGCGCAGTTCGCGCTGCTCGCCGGTGGCGGTGACGAGATCGGAGAAGGCATAGCGCACCGGCGTGTAACGGTTGCCGACGCCCAGCGCCAGTGCGCCGACCAGCAGCAACGACAAGCCGGTGCCAGCCAGGCGCCGGACTTTGCGTCGGGATTCGCCCGGCGAGCGCAGCAAGGCGTTGCGCGCTGCCTTGGGTGCGGCGCCGGCCAGGCTGCGGTCGAGCATGCCCAGCTGGCTCCAGGCACGGGCGTGTTCGCTGTGGGCCGAATGCCAGTGGGCGAAAGCTGCTTCATCGTCGGGGCGCGATTCGCCGGAGCCCAGGCGCAGCTGCCAGCTGATCGCCTCGTCCAGTACCTGCAGGGAAACCGGTCCCTTCACGTCGGCTCGCCGTAGAGCGCGACGTAGCACTGGCGCAGGCCCTGGGCGATGTACTGGCGTACGCGCGGCACGGAAACGCCCAGTTGCCCGGCGATTTCGGCGTGGCCCAGGCCGTCCAGGCGGTTGAGCAGGAAGGCGCTGCGCGCGCGGGTGGACAGCTTGCCCAGCAGGCGGTCGATCTCGCGCAGGTCGGCGAGAATCAGACAGTGGTTTTCGGCGGAGGGCTGCACCGCTTCGGGCAGGCATTTCAGTTCGTCGAGGTAGGCCTGTTCCAGCGCCACGCGGCGCCAGTGGTCCACCAGCAGGCCCTTGGCGACGGTCACCAGGAAGGCGCGCGGTTCGCGCAGGGAGGGCAGCTCGCGACGACCGAGTACGCGGACGAAGGTGTCCTGGCTCAGGTCTTCGGCGCGCTGCGGACAGCCCAGGCTGCGATTCAGCCAGGCAGTCAGCCAGTCGCGGTGATCGCGATACAAGGCGCCAACGAGTTCGCCGCTACCCATCTGGATGGCCGACAAGCTACTCCCCCAATGATCTCGAATGGAATCAAGTTAAAAAACGATAACCATTCGCAAATGATCGCAAAGTGCGGTCACGCGCGCAATTGGCACCCGTCGGCTTTTGCTGCCGGTCGCCCGCTTTTCGGCGTCGTTCTACAATCGGGCGACCCTTCTCGCGGAAAGCCTCGCCATGTCAGACCCTGTGTTGATCATCGGTTCCTTCCTCTCGCCCTATGTGCGCAAGGCGCTGGTCCTGCTGGAAATGAAGGGCGTGGACTACCGCATCGACTCCGTCGTGCCCTTCTTCGGCAACGAGGCGTTCGAGCGCCTGAGCCCGCTGCGCCAGGTGCCGGTGCTGGTGGACGGCGAACTGGTGCTGAACGACTCCTCGGTGATCTGCCAGTACCTGGAAGAGCGTTATCCACAGCCGGCGCTGTACCCGGCGGATATCGCCAAGCGCGCCCGCGCCCGCTGGATCGAGGAGTTTGCCGACAGCCGCATGGGCCAGGTGGTGATCTGGCAGCTGTTCGACCAGTTGGTGATCGGCCGCGGCGTGTGGGGCCGTGAGCCGGACGCCGCTTTGTTGGAGCAGACCTACCAGCACGACCTGCCGGCAGTATTCGATTACCTCGAGGCGCAGTTGCCGGAGAGCGGCTGGTTGTTCGGTGAGCTGTCCATCGCCGACATCAGCGTCGCCTGCTTCATGCGCAACGCGCAGTTCGCCCGCTACGAGCTGGATGCCCAGCGCTGGCCGAAACTGGCGGCCATGCTCGCCGCGGCCTTTGCGCTGCCGGCGTTCCAGAAGCTCAACCAGTTCGAACGCGCCATCGCCCGCACGCCCATCGCCCAGCAGCGCGAAGCGCTGATCGCCGCAGGCGCGCCGGTCAGCGAGGTCAGCTACATGCGTGAACAGCCGGTGCGCGGGCCGATGAGCCGCAGTTGATCAGGCCTGCTGCAGGAAGCTCCAGAGTCGCTGCGCGACCGGGCCGTGGGCGCGGTCGCGCAGGCGCGCGGCGACCAGTTCCTCGCGGCGGCCGGGCAGGTGGGTTCCGCTGAGATCGCGCAGGCGACCGTCGGCCAGTTCTTCGGCAATCAGGTGGCGCGGCAGGTGGCCCCAGGCGAGGCCGTGCAGCACCAGCTCCTTCTTCATCGCCTGGTCCGGCACCGTGCATTGCGGCGCTCCCTCGAGGGCAAAGAAGTCCACGGGAGGCGAGTGCCGGGCGCTGTCTCGCATCACGCACTGGGTGAGCGAGCGCAGGTGCTCCGGGCGGATATCCGTGATGTCCGTCAGCAGCCCCGGCGCAATTACCGGGATGAAGTCCACTTGACCCAGGTCCAGCCACTCCAGGCGCGGGTCGGCCTTGTCCACGCGGTGCAGGATCAGCCCGGCCTCGCCATCGAGCAGCCGCTCCAGCGGCCCGCTGACGCTTTCGAAATACAACTGCAGCTGCGTGCGGGGTTGCGTGGCGAAGAAGCGTGCGAGCTTTTCCAGCAGGGTGGGGCGCGGGCAGAAGTCGCCGAGCACCACCCGTAGTTCGCTTTCCTCACCGGCTGCCAGGTGCGCGGCGTGGTCGCGCAGGCTGCCCAGTTCGCGCAGCAGGCCCCGGGCGCGGCGGTGGAAGGATTCGCCGGCGGCCGTCAGGGCGACGCGGTAGCCGCTGCGGTCCAGCAGCTCGAAGCCGAGCTGGCGCTCCAGGCGGGCCACGGCGGCGAAAACCGCGGGGTGGGAACGATGCAATTGCTGGGCGGCGGCCTGGAAGCCGCCGGCTTCGACCACCGCGTCGAAGCACTGCAGGTCGTGCAGGGTGAAGTCGTGCATGTCAGCTTTCCTGACAGAGAGCGTTCGCTCTTTGTAATTTCTTCCAGAGTCCGCCGCAACTAGCCTCGTCTCACACCCCTTGAGGAGAGGCTGCCATGAGCCAGCTGCACTATCTGACTACCCGCGACAATGCGCGCATTGCCTATCGCCTGGACGGCCCCGCCGAGCGGCCCCTACTGGTGCTGTCCAACTCCATCGGCACCGACCTGCACCTGTGGGACGGGCAGGTTGCCGCGCTGAGCGAGCACTTCCGCGTGCTGCGCTACGACGCTCGCGGGCACGGCGCCTCCAGCGTTCCCGCTGGTCCCTATTCACTGGCGCGGTTGGGAGAAGACGTGATCGAGCTGCTCGATTCGCTCGGCGTACAGCGTGCGCATTTCCTCGGACTCTCCCTGGGCGGCTTCGTTGGCCAGTGGCTGGCGCTGAAGGCTCCGCAGCGCATCGAGCGACTGGTGCTGGCGAACACCTCCGCTTGGCTCGGGCCGCAGGAGCAATGGGACGCGCGCATCGCCGACGTACTGGCGGCGGAAGATCTGCAGGGCACTGCGGCGACCTTCCTTGCCAACTGGTTCCCGCCAGCCTGGCTGGATTCGCGGCGGCCGGAGATGGAGCCGTTCCGCGCCACGCTGTTGGCGACCAACCGGCATGGGCTGGCCGGGTCCTTCGCTGCGGTGCAGGAAACCGATCTGCGCAGCGCCTTGCGCAATGTGCGTCTGTCCACGCTGGTGATCGCCGGGCAGTTCGACACGGTGACCGCCGCGGACCACAGCGAGCTGATTGCCCAGGCGATCCCCGGCGCGCGCCTGTTCATGCTGCCGGCGGTGCACTTGTCGAACATCGAGTTTCCCCGTGAGTTCGAAGGTGCGGTGCTGGATTTCCTGCTGGCGCCCTGAACGGACAAGGCCGCCCGAAGGCGGCCTTGTCGTTTATCCACAAGCTCGATAATCCAGGCTCAATGGTGCGCTGCATCCACCGCGATGGGCTCGCCGGAGACATCCGCGTAGCGGCGCTTGCGGTCGGCCAGGGTGTAGTGGATCAGCGCGCCGAGGCCGGCGCCGAAGAACCAGGAGAACTGCGACAGCGCATCGAACGCCGGCACCAGCGCCAGCACGATGGCGATCAGCGCGGCCGGAACGAACGCCGACACGGCGCGCAGGTTCACGCCGCCGCTGTAGTGGTAGGCCGCTTCGCGGCTTTCGCTGTACAGCTCCGGCAGGTTCACCCGGCTGCGGCGTACCAGGTAGTAGTCGGTGACAATGATCCCGTACAGCGGGCCGAGCAGCGCACCCAGGCCGCCGAGGAAATACACGATCACCGCCGGACTGTTGTACAGGTGCCAGGGCAGGATCAGCACCGCGATGGTGGCGCTGAGCAGGCCGGCGCGACGGAAGTTCAGCAGGTTCGGCGCGAGGTTGGTGAGCACGTAGGCCGGGGCGACGAAGTTGGCCATGATGTTTACCGCCACGGTGACGATCAGGAAGGCCAGGCAGGCCAGCACCAGGCCGAAGGTGTTGGGGATCGCGGCGACGATCTCCGTGGGGTTCTGCACCAGCTTGCCGTCGATGCTGAACTGCGCGCCAGCCAGCACCACGGCGATCAGCGCGAAGCCCAGCATGTTCACCGGCAGGCCCCAGAAGTTGCCGACGCTGATAGTGCGGCGGTCCGGGCAGTTGCGGGTGAAGTCGCAGAAATTCAGGATCATGGTGCCGTACAGCGAGACCCACAGCGCTGCGGCGCCCAGGACTTTCAGCCACATCGCCGAGCCGGTCGGCGCGTTGCCGCTGGACCAGGAGATCGACAGACCGGCGCGCCAGTACATCCAGCCGGCGAGGCTGGCGAAGGCCACCAGGATGATCGGGCCGGCGAAGGATTCGTAGCGGCGCACCATCTCCATGCCGTAGGCGAAGATCACCAGTTGCACGCACCAGATGCCGAGGAAGGTGATCCAGCCGAGGGTCGACAGGCCGAGGATCGAGTCATGGTCGTAGGCCGCAAGGCTCGGCGCGATGGCGCTGAGCAGCACGCGCAGGACCACCGAGGCGAGGTAGGTCTGGATGCCGAACCAGGCGATGGCGATCACCGCTCGGATCAGCGCCGGCAACTGCGCGCCGTGGATGCCGAAGCTGATGCGGCACATCACCGGGTAGGGCAGGCCGGTCTTCTGGCCCATGTAGCCGGACAGGTTCATCAGGGCATAGATCACCAGCGCGCCGAGGGCGAACGCGGCGAGGATCTGCGCGCCGCTCATGCCTAGCGCGAAGAGGCCGATGGCGAAGGAATAGTTGGCGATGTTGTGTACATCGTTGGTCCACAGCGCGAACAGGCTGTAGCGCCCCCAGTTGCGGCCGGCGGCCTTGGTCGGGGCTAGGTCGGCGCTGTACAGGCGCGGGCTCAGGGTCGGCGCGGCAGTTTTCGCGCAGGCCGCGCCATCGACAGGTTGGACAGGGGAAACGCCGGACAGGTGGGTAGGGCTGGAGTTCATGGGCTACTCGATTTGTATGCACGGCTTTTTGTGATTTGTGTGCAAAGCCAATTCCATGCCAGTGCAACCGTCTGCCGCCTTCCAGATCTCGCTGGAGGTAGGTTCGAATCCCGCTTGAGCCCTTTATTGGTGCGGCCTTGATGGATGTCCAAGTGGTCAGGAAATTAAATTTCCATAGCAATCATTGACTTGGGAGTCAGGTTGGTTGCGATTCTCGGATATTCAGGGTGGGGATTTTGTACACAATAATTGTGCACATGCGTTACGTGTCCGATTCCCTGTGGTCAGAGTGCATCGCAGGAGGAGTCCACCATTGACTGGGCGTAGCGCCGGTTCCCGGATCGGCAGCCATAAAAAAACCGCCCCGGAGGGCGGTTTCTTCAACGCTTGGCGATGTTCTTACAGACCGTTCTTGGCCTTGAACTCGCGGCGGCGGCGGTGCAGGACCGGCTCGGTGTAACCGTTGGGCTGCTGGGTACCTTCGAGGACCAGTTCCAGCGCGGCCTGGAAGGCCACGTTGTCGTCGAAGTTCGGCGCCATTGCGCGGTACTGGGCGTCACCGGCGTTCTGGCGATCCACCACCGAAGCCATGCGCTTGAGGCTTTCCAGCACCTGCTCCTGGGTGACCACGCCGTGGCGCAGCCAGTTGGCCAGCAGCTGGCTGGAGATACGCAGGGTGGCGCGGTCTTCCATCAGGCCGACGTCGTTGATGTCCGGCACCTTGGAGCAGCCGACGCCCTGGTCGATCCAGCGGACTACGTAGCCGAGGATGCCCTGGGCGTTGTTGTCCAGCTCGTTCTTGATCTCTTCCGCGCTCCAGTTGGTGTTGGCGCTAAGCGGAATGGTCAGGATGTCGTCCACCGAAGCCGGCGCGCGCTTGGCCAGTTCGGCCTGACGGGCGAACACGTCGACCTTGTGGTAGTGCAGCGCATGCAGGGTGGCGGCGGTCGGCGACGGAACCCAGGCGGTGTTGGCGCCGGCCAGCGGGTGAGCGATCTTCTGCTCGAGCATGGCGGCCATCAGGTCAGGCATGGCCCACATGCCCTTGCCAATCTGGGCTTTGCCCTGCAGGCCGGTGGCCAGGCCGACGTCGACGTTGTTGTTCTCGTAGGAACCGATCCACTTCTCGGTCTTCATGGCGCCCTTGCGCACCATGGCGCCGGCTTCCATGGAGGTGTGGATTTCGTCACCGGTGCGGTCGAGGAAGCCGGTGTTGATGAACACCACGCGCTCGGCAGCGGCCTTGATGCAGGCCTTCAGGTTGACGGTGGTGCGGCGCTCTTCGTCCATGATGCCGACTTTCAGCGTGTTGCGCGGCAGGCCCAGCAGGTCCTCGACGCGGCTGAAGATTTCGGCGGCGAAGGCGACTTCTTCCGGGCCGTGCATCTTCGGCTTCACGATGTACACGCTGCCAGTGCGGCTGTTCTTGCGGGTCGCGCTGCCGTTCAGGTTGTGAATGGCGATCAGACTGGTGAACAGGCCGTCCTGGATACCTTCGGGCACTTCGTTGCCCTGGGCGTCGAGGATCGCCGGGTTGGTCATCAGGTGGCCAACGTTACGCACGAACAGCAGGGAGCGGCCATGCAGGCTCAGCTCGGAACCGTCGGCCTTGGTGTAGACGCGGTCGGGGTTCATGGTACGGGTGAAGGTGCTGCCGCCCTTGGAAACCTGCTCGGCGAGGTCGCCTTTCATCAGGCCCAGCCAGTTGCGGTAGACCACGACCTTGTCGTCGGCGTCGACGGCGGCCACGGAGTCTTCGCAGTCCATGATGGTGGTCAGCGCGGACTCCATCAGGACGTCTTTCACGCCAGCGGCATCGGTCTGGCCGATCGGGCTGGTGGGGTCGATCTGGATTTCGAAGTGCAGGCCGTTGTGCTTGAGCAGCACGGCCTTCGGCTTGGCGGCTTCGCCCTGGAAGGCGAGGAACTGAGCGGCGTTCTTCAGGCCGGTCTCGCTGCCGTTCTTCAGGGTCACGGCCAGTGCGCCGTTCTTCACCACGTAGGCGGTGGCATCGACGTGGGAGCCGGATTCCAGTGCGGCGGCTTCGTCGAGGAAGGCGCGGGCGAAGGCGATCACCTTGTCACCGCGGACCTTGTTGTAGCCCTTGCCCTTCTCGGCGCCGTTCTCTTCGCTGATCGCGTCGGTGCCGTACAGTGCGTCGTACAGCGAGCCCCAGCGGGCGTTGGCGGCGTTCAGGGCGAAGCGCGCGTTCATCACCGGCACTACCAGCTGCGGGCCGGCCATGCGGGCGATTTCGTCGTCGACGTTCTGCGGGCTGGCCTGGAAGTCGGCCGGCTCGGGCAGCAGGTAACCGATTTCCTGCAGGAAGGCCTTGTAGGCGACCGCATCATGCGGCTTGCCGGCGCGGGCCTGGTGCCAGCCATCGACTTTCGCCTGGATGTCATCGCGCTTGGCGAGCAGGGCCTTGTTCTTGGGGGCCAGGTCGTTGATTACGGTTTCTACGCCCGCCCAGAACTTGCCGGACTCGATGCCGGTGCCGGGAATGGCTTCGTTGTTCACGAAGTCGAAAAGGACTTTGGCGACCTGCAGGCCACCGACTTGAACGCGTTCAGTCATTGCTTGCCTCACTCTGCTCAGGACCAGCTCTGGACACAGGCAAAACGCCTTGTAGTCCGAGCCGCGGAATACTACATGATGCCGTGGGAAAAATCAGTGGGCTAGCGTCGCGGTTAGACCAAAGTACGCATATCAGTCACGTAGCAGGTCTTATGTTCGCAAATATCATCTGGATTGTTCCAGATAAATCTTAAAACTGTACACGCATTACCCGAACGGGTACCTGTGGCAGCCCGTCGCAGCCGGCTAACCTCGCCGTGCCTATACTGCTTCTTCCCTCCTGGAGAATCCCGCATGTCCGTGACGCTTGCCACCCCCACCGATCTGGATGACCTGGTTCCGCTGTTTTCCGGCTACCTCGATTTCTACGAAGTGCCCGCGCCCCACGCGAAGATTCGCGAGTTTCTCGGGGCGCGCATCGGCAGCGGGCAGTCCACGGTATTCATCGCGCGCAGCATCGATGGGTTGGCGGTAGGCTTCGTGCAGCTGTACCCGTTCTTCGCTTCCCTGGCGCTGCAGGCGTCGTGGTTGATCAGTGACCTCTATGTGCTGCCCGCTGCGCGCCGCGATGGCTATGGCGAGGCGCTGATGAACGCCGCCCGCGCCCACGGTGAAGCGACCGGCGCCTGCGGCCTGATGCTGGAGACGGCGAAGACCAACCATGCTGGCCAGTCGCTGTACGAGCGCCTGGGATACCAGCGGGACGACAAGTTCTACACCTATTGGCTGGACCTCACGGCCTAGCCCTTCGCGGAGACTGCTCATGGACCACCTCGTATTGACCGTCATCGCCCAGGACCAGCCCGGTCTGGTGGAGCGCGTGGCCAAATGCATCGCCGCCCATGGCGGCAACTGGCTGGAAAGTCGCATGTCGCGCATGGCCGGGCAGTTCGCCGGGATCCTTCGCGTGGCGGTTCCCGCCGAAGGCTATGACGAGCTGGTGGAAGGTCTGCAGGAGCTGAGCGAGCACGGCATCCGCGTGCTGCTGGCGGAAAGCGGCATCGAGCCGGCCTGCAACTGGAAGCCGATCCATCTCGACCTGGTGGGCAACGACCGCCCCGGCATCGTCCGCGATATCACCCAGCTGCTGGCCGAGCATGGCGTGAACCTGGAGAGCCTGACCACCGAGGTGCTCCCCGCGCCCATGAGTAGCGAGCCGCTGTTCCATGCCGAGGCGCTGCTGGCCGTGCCGCTGACCCTGCCGTTGGAAACCCTGCAGCAGAAGCTGGAAGAGCTGGCCGATGACTTGATGGTGGAGCTGAATTTCCACAGCGGGGAATGACCGTCCCGCTCTGACCGCAAGGCTTGTGGAAAAACCTGTGGGCTCTCTGTTGATGGATTGACAGAGGGCCCATTCTATTTAGGTTTCACGTCGATCTGTTTATCCACTTCCTGCCTCGCCGCTGTGCACAAATTGCGGGGATCGTACCGTGGGCATTCTGTTGATAAGTGGCTGTAGCCTCCTGTTTATGGGCTCTCCAGTGTATTGATCGTTTTCTGCACAAGGCTGGTGCGGCGAACTGAGCGACCCGGACTTTCCAGACGCTGTGCACAAAACCACTGGAAGAGTCTGTGGAGAAGCCGTTCATGGAACGCTGCAGGCCGCGCAGCCTATGGCTTTAACAGGGTTGTCCACTTTCTGGGCGGGCGGCGTTTTTCCATCCACACAAGGCGTGGATCAGCCTGTGGAAAAGCCGGGGGAACATCTCTGGAGGCCAGGAATAACGTGGATTACATGGAATTGAGCAAATATTGATCATGCTGCTGTGTGCAGCCAGAGAGGATTGCACTGGAAGTGGGAGGTGAGGCGGCTTGTGGAAGAAACAGCCGTTATCCCCGCAATCGCGGGATAGAGCTGTGGACAATCTGCGGGTGACTGCCTGCAAGCCACAGTTGGTGTGGCTTGCAGGCAGTGGATCAATTAATGATCAATCCCCGCGGGCGAGGCGGTACCAGATGTCCACGCTGTAGACGACCAGGCCGGCCCAGATGCAGCAGAGGGAAATCAGGCGCGTGGTGTCCAGGTGCTCGCCAAACAGCAGGATCGCCTGCAGCAGCACCAGGGTTGGCGCCAGGTACTGCAGGAAGCCCAGTGTCGCGTAAGGCAGGTGGCGCGCGGCAGCGTTGAAGCACACCAGCGGCACCAGGGTGATCGGGCCGGCGGCAGCGAGCCAGATGGCGTCCCTGGTGGTCCAGAAGTCCGCGTGCACGCTCGGGCCATCGGCGGACAACACGAGGTAGCCGATCGCCAGTGGCAGCAGGATCCAGGTCTCTACCACCAGGCCGGGCAGGGCAGCCACCGGCGCCTGCTTGCGGATCAGCCCGTAGAAGCCGAAGGTCAGCGCCAGCGCCAGGGATACCCAGGGCAGGCTGCCCAGTTGCCACAGCTGCTGTGCCACGCCCAGCGCGGCGAGGCCGACCGCGACCCACTGCAGCGGGCGTAGGCGTTCGCGCAGGATCACCAGGCCCAGCAATACGTTGATCAGCGGATTGATGTAGTAGCCCAGGCTGGCCTCGATCATGTGGCCGTTGTTGACCGCCCAGACGTAGACCAGCCAATTGCTGGCGATCAGCAGGCCGCTGGCGGTGAGCACCGCGATGCGCTTGGGGTTCTCGCGCAGCTCGCGCCACCAGCCGGGGTGTTTCCACACCAGCAGGAGCAGGGCGCCGAACACCGCCGACCAGATGGCCCGGTGGGTGATGATTTCCAGGGCGGGGATGCGTTCGAGCAGCTTGAAGTAGATCGGGAAGAGTCCCCAGATGACGTAGGCAGTCAAGCCCAGGGCGTAGCCCCGGCGGGGGTTGGCGGTGGCCATGGAACATCCTTGGTTAGGCAGCTAATGAGTGGCTGCACAATTCTAGGGCGCTCGTGCTGGCTTGTCTGTGCCGCTTCGCTGGATGTCCCAGTGGCGCTGGCGAATGTGCGTAACGATGCCGTTACGGGGTTGTGGATAACGTCACGCCAGCGGAGTCGACCTGTAGGAGCGGGCCATGCCCGCGATCGCGCCCATGGGGCACTCCTGCAGATTGTCAGTGGGATGTCCGCGAGATTGCTGAATGAACGCGGAAATCAGAACAGCCGCAGCGGCTCCTCATCCAGCGCTGCCAGCTGCTCGCGCAGCACCAGCACCTGTTCGCCCCAGTAACGCTCGGTGCCGAACCAGGGGAAACTCGGCGGGAACGCCGGGTCGTCCCAGCGCCGCGCCAGCCACGCGCTGTAGTGCATCAGGCGCAGGGCGCGCAGGCCCTCGATCAGCGGCAGCTCGCGTGGGTCGAAGTCGTGGAACTCCTGATAACCGTCCACCAGTTCCGAGAGCTGCCCGAGGCGCTCCTGGCGCTCGCCGGCGAGCATCATCCACAGGTCCTGCACGGCCGGGCCCATGCGGCAGTCGTCGAGGTCGACGACGTGGAAGGTCTCGTCGCGGCACAGCAGGTTGCCGGGGTGGCAATCGCCGTGCATGCGGATGGGCGTGTACTTCGTTCGGGCGTAGAGGGCGTCGACCTTCTTCAGCAGGTCGCGAGCCACGGATTCGTAAGCCGGCAGCAGGCTCTTGGGAATGAAGTTGCCTTCCAGCAGGGTGGCCAGGGACTGGTGGCCGAAGTTCTGTGGCGTAAGCGCCTCGCGGTGCTCGAACGGGCGGTTGGCGCCCACGGCGTGCAGGCGGCCGAGCAACTGGCCGAGTCGATAGAGCTGGTCGAGGTTGCCCGGCTCCGGCGCGCGGCCGCCACGGCGGGGGAACAGGGTGAACCGAAAGCCTGCGTGCTCGAAGAGGGTCTTGCCTTCATGCACCAGCGGCGCCACCACCGGCACTTCGCATTCGGCCAGCTCGGCGGAGAAGGCGTGCTCCTCGAGGATCGCCTCGGTGGTCCAGCGGCCGGGTCGGTAGAACTTGGCGATCAGTGGCTCGCTGTCCTCGATGCCCACCTGGTAGACGCGGTTCTCGTAGCTGTTGAGCGCGAGTACGCGGGCGTCGCTGAGAAAACCGATGCTTTCCACCGCATCCAGCACCAGGTCGGGGGTGAGGTCGGAGAAGGGATGGGACATGGCGACGTTCCGGCAATGGTAAAGCTGCCTAGTTTACCCAGTCCGCTCTGTTTGGGTGCGCAGTCGCCTCAGTGGTCAGCGCAGTGTTTTTTCAGGTACTCGACGAAGTCCGTGGCGAGCGCCCGGCGCTCGCCCTTCACCAGGGTCAGCTTCTGCATCGTGCGGGCTTTGCACTCGAGCCTTTGCGAGGGCTTGTCGGTGTTGTGCAGCGGCGTCAGCAGCAGGTCGTAGGGCGTGCCCTGGCGGACCTGTTCGGCGAGTTCGCCTTCGCCGCCGCCGATCAGCAGGACCTTGTTGTGGGTGGCGAGCTGGTACTGGTCAACCAGTGGTTCCAGCGTCGGCATCAGTTCGGTGCTGGCGCCGACCCGCAGGACATCGGGGCCGGCCTGGCTAGCCAGGGGCAGGGAAAGCAGGAACGGCAGGGCAAGCAGGGCGAGCGAGCGGCGCATGGTGGGAGCTCCGATTGACCACGGCCCCGCCCGACCCCGGGCGGGACTCAGGCGGTTATTGGAGCGCGCCGCGCACTCGTCGGGCTTGATATGAGGCAGGGAAACCCATTTGCCGGGGCGACTACAGCGGCGTACCGAGGATCACCTGCGCCGGGGAGAACTGCGCGCGCACCGCCGAACCGGCTTGCAGGCCGAGGATTTCGATGCGCTCCGGGTCGGTCAGGGCGCAGAGCATCTGGCCGCTGGGCAGCTGGATGCGCACTTCGCTGGGGCCGTCTTCGGCTTCGCGGATGTCATCGACGTGGCCTTCCAGCGCGTTCAGGCCCTCCGGGCAGGGGATGTGCGGCAGGTCGACGTAGAGCCAGCCGGCCTTCATCAGCGCCACCACCGGCACGCCGTCGGCCAGTTCCAGCTTCTCGGTGCTTTCGCGGGTGACCCGCGCCTGGATGCGCGAGCCGCCAGGCAGTTCGATGCACACCAGGTCGTTGAGGCCGGACGGCTCCACCGAGCAGACGCGCCCGTGAAGCTGGTTGCGTGCGCTGGTGCGCATCATCAGGCGGCCGATCAGTTCCAGGTCGGCCTGGTGCTCGACGTGCTCGACAATGTGCTCGCGCAGGGCTTCCAGGCGCTGGTAGAGCGCCAGCAGGCGTTCGCCTTCGGCGGTCAGGCGCGCGCCTCCACCGCCCTTGCCGCCGACGCTGCGTTCCACCAGCGGCCGGTCGGAGAGGTTGTTCAGTTCATCGATGGCGTCCCAGGCGGTCTTGTAGCTCATCCCGGCGGCCTTGGCGGCGTGGGTGATCGAGCCGAGCTGGGCGATCTGCGCCAGCAGGGCGATGCGCTGCGGGCGGCGGGTAACGTGTTGGGTCAACAGGCTGAGGGTGGTCATGGTTTCGCGGGTACTTATTGGTATGCGACGAGGCTCCGTTGCTGGCGTGCAAAACGCAAGGGGCAGATGTCGGGAATGTGGCCGAACGGTCGTCTATTCCGGGGCCGGCGTGCGCGCCAGGCAATAGACGTCGACCCGCCGCGCACCAGCACAACGCAACAGGCGGGCGATGCGCTCGGCGGTGGCGCCGGTGGTCAGCACGTCGTCCACCAGCGCCAGGTGCAGGCCTTCGACGCTCGCGCCAGCGGCCAGGGTGAAGGCGCTGCGCAGGTTGCGCTTGCGGGCGGCGGCGTCCAGTCCTTGCTGGGCCGGGGTGTCCTGCGTGCGGCGGACCAGGCGGTTATCCACAGGCAGATGCAGCGGCGCGGCCAGCCAGTCGGCCAGCAGTTGCGCCTGGTTGAAGCCCCGTTGCCGCTCGCGCCGGCGCGACAGTGGCACGGGGATCAGCCGGTCCGGGCGCGGCAATCCTTCATCAAAGGCATGCAGCAGATGGCGTTCGAGCAACTCGCCGAGCAGACGCCCGAGCGGCGCATTGGCCTGGTGCTTGAAGCGGGTGACCAGCGCATCGACGGGGAAGCCGTAGCGCAGGGGTGTCTCGACCCGGTGAAAAGCCGGAGCGCGGCGCAAACACTGGCCGCAGGTCAGTCCGGAAGCTGGGAGGGGAAGGGCGCAGACCGCGCAGTACCCGGCGAGCCACGGCAGGTCATCGTCGCAGCCGGTGCAGAGGGGCAGGGCGGCCTGTTCCGCCGCCCCGCCGCAAAGAAGACATTGCACGCGAGGGCGCCACCAGATGGGGCGCCATTGAGATATCCACATTCAGCCCCTCCATGGGCGGGGCGTTCAGGGGTGAGCGGGTCAGTGAATCAGCCAGCTCAATACCACCAGGCCCAGCACCGTCCAGATCAGCCCGCCGAAGATCGAGCGCCGCAGGAAGGCGCGGATGCCACTGTAGAGCAGCAGCAGGCCGATGAAGAGCAGGACGAAGCTGAAGATCGAGACGTCGATTCCCACAGCCCGCGCCAAGCCGTGGAAGAAGTCGTCCATGGCGCGCCACAGGCCGCCGAGCACGCCCGATAGCAGATCGACGATGAAGCGGATGGCCTTGCCGACCATCTGGCCAAGGCCGTCGAAGAATCCTTCTGTTCCCATCTGGGGTCTGACTCCTGAGTGTTCTGCCTGATTGGAGCGGCAATGGACCGGTTCGGTTCAGCCGCAGCGGTAACGAGATCATCGTGATTGATCAATAAATGGTCACTTGTCGACCTGTGTCGCGAGAGTGGTTGACAGCGTCACAGCTCCACATATGATGCCTTGAGCCTGATTTCCCCGGTGGCGCGCCGCCGGGGCACCCTAGACAAGAGGCGCCCCCAAGCGTCGAAGGACTTTGCCGATGAGTGCCACCGCAGCCCAAGTAACCCGCCACGACTGGACCCTTGCCGAAGTCCGCGCCCTGTTCGAACAGCCCTTCAACGACCTGCTGTTCCAGGCGCAGACCATGCACCGCGCGCATTTCGACCCGAACCGCGTACAGGTGTCCACCCTGCTGTCGATCAAGACCGGCGCCTGCCCGGAAGACTGCAAATATTGTCCGCAGTCCGGCCACTACAACACCGGCCTGGACAAGGAAAAGCTGATGGAAGTGCAGAAGGTGCTGCAGGCCGCTGCCGAAGCCAAGGCCATCGGCTCCACGCGCTTCTGCATGGGCGCCGCCTGGAAGCATCCGTCGGCGAAGGACATGCCCTACGTGCTGGAAATGGTGAAGGGCGTGAAGAGGCTTGGCCTGGAAACCTGCATGACCCTGGGCAAGCTGACCCAGGAGCAGACCCAGTCGCTGGCCGAAGCAGGCCTGGACTATTACAACCACAACCTCGATACCTCGCCGGAGTTCTACGGCAACATCATCACCACCCGCACCTACAGCGAGCGCCTGCAGACCCTGGCGTACGTGCGCGAAGCGGGGATGAAGATCTGCTCCGGCGGCATCCTCGGCATGGGCGAGTCGGTGGACGACCGCGCCGGCCTGCTGATCCAGCTGGCCAACCTGCCCGAGCACCCGGAATCGGTGCCGATCAACATGCTGGTGAAAGTGAAGGGCACCCCGCTGGCCGAGGAGAAGGACGTCGATCCGTTCGACTTCATCCGCACCCTGGCGGTCGCTCGCCTCATGATGCCGAAATCCCATGTGCGCCTGTCCGCCGGCCGCGAGCAGATGAACGAGCAGATGCAGGCCTTGGCCTTTATGGCCGGCGCCAACTCGATCTTCTATGGCGAGAAGCTGCTGACCACCACCAACCCGCAGGCCGAGAAGGACATGCAGCTGTTCGCGCGTCTGGGCATCAAGCCCGAAGAGCGCGAGGAGCACGCTGACGAGGTACACCAGGCCGCCATCGAGCAGGCGCTGGTGGAACAACGCGACTCCCAGCTGTTCTATAACGCGGCTTCGGCCTGATAGAGCCGCTTTTCTTCATGTAGGGGCGCGCCTGCTCGCGAACCGCCCGGCACCGAAGTGTTCGGGAAGACTGTTCGCGGGCAAGCTCGCTCCTACAGGTCCTCGCCTCGCAGGACCACCGCCGACACGGGGTTGCGTATGCCTTTCGATCTCGCCGCCCGCTTGGCCCAGCGCCAGGCGGAGGACCTCTACCGCCGCCGTCCGCTGCTGGAATCGCCGCAGGGGCCGGAAGTGGTCATCGACGGCCAGCCGATGCTGGCCTTCTGTTCCAACGATTACCTGGGCCTGGCCAATCACCCCGAGGTGATTGCCGCCTTGCGCGCCGGCGCCGAACGCTGGGGCGTCGGTGGTGGCGCCTCGCATCTGGTCAACGGCCACTGCGGCCCGCACCACGAGCTGGAGCTGGCGCTCGCCGAGTTCACCGGCCGCCCGCGCGCGCTGCTGTTCTCCACCGGCTACATGGCCAACCTCGGCACCGTCACCGCCCTCGTCGGCAAAGGCGACAGCGTGCTGGAGGACCGCCTCAACCACGCCTCGCTGCTGGACGCCGGCTTGCTTTCCGGTGCGCGCTTCTCGCGCTACCTGCACAACGACGCCGCCAGCCTCGCCTCCCGCCTTGATAAGGCTGAAGGCAACACGCTGGTGGTCACCGACGGCGTGTTCAGCATGGACGGCGACCTGGCCGACCTGCCGGCGCTCTGCGCCAGGGCCCGGGAGAAGGGCGCCTGGGTGATGGTCGACGACGCCCATGGTTTCGGCCCGCTGGGCGCGACTGGTGGTGGCATCGTCGAACACTTCGGCCTGGGGATGGATGATGTGCCGGTACTGGTCGGCACCCTCGGCAAGGCCTTTGGCACCGCTGGCGCCTTCGTTGCCGGCAGCGAGGAGCTGATCGAGACGCTCATCCAGTTCGCCCGCCCCTACATTTACACCACCAGCCAGCCGCCCGCCGTGGCCTGCGCCACGCTGAAGAGCCTGGAGCTGCTGTGCGCCGAGAGCTGGCGCCGCGATCACCTGAATGCGCTGATCGCGCGCTTCCGCGCCGGCGCTGAGGCCATCGGCCTGAGCCTGATGGACAGCCCGACGCCGATCCAGCCGATCCTCATCGGCGGCAGCGCCCAGGCCATGGCACTGTCGGCGGAGCTGCGCCAGCGCGGCATCCTCGTCGGCGCGATCCGCCCGCCAACCGTGCCGGCCGGCACCGCGCGCCTGCGTGTGACCCTGTCCGCTTCGCACACCGAAGCGCAGGTCGACCGCCTGCTGGTGGCGCTCGCCGAAAGCTGGCAGCGCGTGTCGTCTAGCCTTCTGGCAGAGATTGATGCCGAGGAGGGCGATGATGCGTGACCAACTGATCCTGTTGCCGGGCTGGGGCCTGGGCAGCGCGCCGCTGGAACCGTTGCGCGATGCGCTGCTGGAGCAGGCTCCGCACCTGAATGTGCAGATCGAACCGCTACCGGCGGATACCGATCCGAATGCCTGGCTCGACGAGCTGGACGACAACGTCGCTCACGACGCCTGGATCGCCGGCTGGTCGCTGGGCGGCATGCTGGGCGCAGAACTGGCGGCGCGCCGTGGCGAGTCCTGTCGGGGGCTGGTGACCATCGCCAGCAACCTCTGCTTCCGCCGCCGCGAGGACTGGCCGGACGCGATGGCCAATGAAGTTTTCGAGGATTTCTTCGAGGCCTTTCTGCTGGAGCCACACCTGGTGCGCAAGCGCTTCACGCTGCTGGTCAGCCAGGGCGCCCGCGACCCGCGCACGCTCGCACGCCAGCTGCAGGTGGCGCTGCCGCAATTGAATGCCGAAGGTCTGACCGCCGGCCTGCAACTGCTGGGGCAGCTCGATACCCGCGCCGCCCTCGGTCGCTATCCCGGCCCGCAGTTGCACCTGTTCGCCGCCAACGATGCGCTGGTCCCGGCCAGCGCTGCCGACGCCCTGCTGGAGTGGCTGCCGGACGTCGAAGTCAGCCTGCTGCCCGGCGCCAGCCACGGCCTGCCGCTGGAGCAGCCGGACGAAGTGGCCGGCGCCATTCTGAAGTTCATCCACGAGGGCGACGATGCCTGATTGCAGTACCAGCGCGCTGCCCGACAAACGCCAGGTAGCCGCCTCCTTCTCCCGCGCCGCGTCGACCTACGACGCGGTGGCCGAACTGCAGCGCGCCGTCGGCGGTCGTCTGCTGGAGCTGCTGCCGGCCCACGTCGTGCCGCAGCGCTGGATCGACCTGGGCAGCGGCACCGGTTATTTCACCCGCGCTCTGGCGGCGCGCTATCCACAGGCACAGGGCCTGTCCGTCGATATTGCCGAGGGCATGCTGCGTCACGCCCGCGAGCAGGGCGGTGCGCAGCACTTCATCGGCGGCGATGCCGAACGGCTGCCGTTGCGCGATGGCGCCGCTGACCTGCTGTTCTCCAGCCTGGCGATCCAGTGGTGCGGGGACTTGCCGGCGGTGCTGGATGAGGCGCGCCGCGTGCTGCGTCCTGGCGGCGTCGCGGCGTTCAGCAGCCTGTGCATCGGCACGCTGGGCGAGCTGCGGCAGAGCTGGGAAGCGGTGGACGGCTTCGTCCACGTGAACCGCTTCCGCGCCTTCGAGCAGTATCAGCAGCACTGCGCAGGTAGCGGCCTGCAAGTGCTGGAGCTGCGCACCGAGGACCGCGTCCTGCACTTCCCCGATCTGCGCAGCCTGACCCATGAACTCAAGGCGCTCGGCGCGCACAACCTAAATCCCGGCCGGCCCGACGGTCTCACCGGGCGCGAGCGGGTGCGCGCGCTGATCGCTGCCTACGAGCACTTCCGCCAGCCCCAGGGGCTGCCGGCAACCTACCGGGTGGTCTACGCCGTCCTGCGCAAGCACTGAATCCGGCAAGAGCACCAGAGGAACGCCATGTCCCACGCCTACTTCGTCACCGGCACCGACACCGAAATCGGCAAGACCACCATCGCCTCCGGCCTGCTGCATGCGGCACGGCTGGCCGGGTTGTCCACGGCAGCTGCCAAGCCGGTAGCTTCCGGCTGCGAGCGCAGCCCCGAGGGCCTGCGCAATTCCGACGCGTTGGCGCTGCTGGGTGAGTGCAGCCTGCCGCTGGCCTATGAACAGGTGAACCCCTTCGCCTTCGAGCCGGCCATTGCGCCGCACCTCGCTGCTCGCGAGAAGGGCGTGAAGCTGACAGTCGGAGCACTCAAGGGGCCGGTGCGTTCGGTGCTGGAACTGGGCGCCGATTTCACCCTGGTGGAAGGCGCCGGGGGCTGGCGCGTGCCGCTGGCAGGGGAGGAGAACCTCTCCGACCTGGCCATCGCCCTGGAGTTGCCGGTGATCCTCGTCGTCGGCGTGCGCCTGGGTTGCATCAACCATGCGGTGCTCAGCGCCGAGGCGATCCAGCGCGACGGCCTGCTGCTGGCCGGTTGGGTAGCGAACATCGTCGATCCGCAGACCTCCCGTCTGGAAGAAAACCTCGCGACCCTCGCCGAACGTCTGCCCGCACCCTGCATCGGACGCGTGCCGCGCCTGGCCCACGCGACTCCGGCGGCAGTGGCCGCGCACCTGGACCTGGGCATCCTGGATTTGTAACCGGGCCTTGGCCTGGCGGACTCCGTCTGCTTGAATAGTGGCCACTTGCTGCTTTTTGCTGGAGGCGTGTCGATGGAAATTTCCGGTAATGCTTTCTCTGCGGGCCTGTATGGCGTGCAGAACGGCCAGCGCCGCGTCGACCGCGCCAGCACCGACATCGCCACTGCCGGCAGCGCGCCCAGCGAAGTGCTCAACGACCGTCTGGTGGACCTGCGCCGCGGCGAGCACGAGGTAAAGGCCAACGCCAAGGTCATCCAGGCTGCCGACGAAACGCTCGGCACCCTCATCGATATCCGCGCCTGACCGCGACCCTTTCCCCGCCCTGAATCCCCCCGCGCGGCCGGCTGTCCTTGTGACACGCCGGCCGCTCTGCCATGGGCTTTAATTAGCCTCAGGGCCTCGCTGCCAATACGCCCCGCCGACAGCCCTGCGAGCGTGACCAGGCGGTCGGTTTGCACGCTTGACAAGGGTATGGCGTAAACGTATGTTTCAAACGCCTGTTTGACTGTCCGGATGCGCACGCGCACCGACTGGGCGGCCGGGAATGCTCCCGCACTGCGACCGCAGCAACCGGTCGCCCATTAACCAGAACCCTTCGTAGAGGTTTACCGCTATGCCTGATTACAAGGCCCCCTTGCGTGATATCCGTTTCGTTCGCGACGAGCTGCTGGGCTACGAAGCGCACTACCAGAACCTGCCGGGCGCCGAAGACGCTACCCCGGACATGGTCAATGCCATCCTCGAAGAGGGTGCGAAGTTCTGCGAACAGGTAATCGCTCCGCTGAACCGCACTGGCGACCTGGAAGGCTGCAAATGGAGCCCGGAAGGCGTCAAGACTCCGACCGGCTTCAAAGAGGCCTACCAGCAGTTCGTCGAAGGCGGCTGGCCGAGCCTGGCCCATGACGTCGAGCACGGCGGTCAGGGTCTGCCCGAATCCCTGGGTCTGGCCATCAGCGAAATGGTCGGCCAGGCCAACTGGTCCTGGGGCATGTACCCGGGCCTGTCCCACGGTGCCATGAACACCCTGCACGCCCATGGTACTCCGGAGCAGCAGCACGCTTACCTGACCAAGCTGGTTTCCGGTGAGTGGACCGGCACCATGTGCCTGACCGAGCCGCATTGCGGCACCGACCTGGGCATGCTGCGCACCAAGGCCGAGCCGCAGGCTGACGGCACCTACAAGATCACCGGCACCAAGATCTTCATTTCCGCTGGCGAACACGACATGGCCGACAACATCGTCCACATCGTGCTGGCCCGCCTGCCCGACGCCCCGCAGGGCACCAAGGGCATCTCGCTGTTCATCGTGCCGAAGTTCCTGCCCAACGCCGAAGGCAACGTGGGTGAGCGCAACGCCGTTTCCTGTGGCTCCATCGAGCACAAGATGGGCATCCACGGCAACGCCACCTGCGTGATGAACTTCGACGCCGCCACCGGCTTCCTGATCGGCCCGCCGAACAAGGGCCTGAACTGCATGTTCACCTTCATGAACACTGCTCGCCTGGGTACCGCGCTGCAAGGCCTGGCCCACGCCGAAATCGGTTTCCAGGGTGGTATCGCCTACGCTCGCGAGCGTCTGCAGATGCGTTCGCTGACCGGCCCGAAAGCTCCGGAAAAAGCCGCTGACCCGATCATCGTGCACCCGGACGTACGTCGCATGCTGCTGACTGCCAAGGCTTTCGCCGAAGGCAACCGCGCCATGCTGTACTTCGCTGCCAAGCAGGTCGACATCGTCCAGCGCAGCCAGGACGAAGAAGAGAAGAAAGCCGCTGACGCGATGCTGGCCTTCCTCACCCCGATCGCCAAGGCGTTCATGACCGAAGTGGGCTTCGAAGCCGCCAACCACGGCGTGCAGATCTATGGCGGCCACGGCTTCATCGCCGAGCACGGCATGGAACAGAACGTCCGCGACAGCCGTATCTCCATGCTGTACGAAGGCACCACCGGCGTTCAGGCGCTGGACCTGCTGGGCCGCAAGATCCTCATGACCCAGGGCGAAGCGCTCAAGGGCTTCACCAAGATCGTGCACAAGTTCTGCCAGGCCAACGAAGCCAACGAAGCCGTCAAGGAGTTCGTTGCACCGCTGGCTGCGCTGAACAAGGAGTGGGGCGACCTGACCATGAAGGTCGGCATGGCTGCCATGAAGGACCGCGAGGAAGTCGGCGCCGCATCGGTCGACTACCTGATGTTCTCCGGCTACGCCTGCCTGGCCTACTTCTGGGCCGACATGGCTCGCCTGGCTGCCGAGAAGCTGGCTGCCGGTACCAGCGAAGAGGCCTTCTACCAGGCCAAGCTGAAGACCGCGCGCTTCTACTTCCAGCGTATCCTGCCGCGCACCCGCGCGCACGTTGGCTCCATGCTGTCCGGCGCCAACAACCTGATGGACCTGGCCGAGGAAGATTTCGCCCTCGGTTACTGATCAGCGCCTTGGACGGACGGTTCGCCGTCCGTCTGCTGAACAGCAGGAAGCCCGCCGCAAGGCGGGCTTTTTCGTATCCGAATCCACACAAAACGCCGCAGAAAATGCCATCATTACGCCACTTGCCGATCGACTGACGGCAAGACCGGCACCCACTCTGCGGAACCCTTTGTGCGACCCACGGCCCCTTACCGGATCAGCCATTTCCTCACGCCCCTGTTGCTGATTCCGGCCGGCATCGCCGCCGGCTCCCTGGGCGAACTGTCTGACTTCTTCATCTCCCTGTTCAACGTCCTGCCGACCCTGCTGCTGCTGCTCGGCGGCGCGCTGTGCATGGTTTATGGCCGCCAGCGCCAGCTGTTCATGCTGACGGTGGTGTACATCGCCTATTTCCTGCTCGATACCCAGGTCGACTACTTCCAGGCGCACCGCGTGGTGATGCCGGAAGCGGCGCTGGTGTTCCACCTGTGTTGCGTGCTGCTGCCGCTGCTCTACGGCCTGTACGGCATCTGGCAGGAGCGCATGCACATGCTGCAGGACCTGCTCGCCCGCAGTGCCGCGCTGGTCGCCGTGGCCGGGGTGGCGACAGCACTGGCCAAGCGCTTCCCACAGGGGCTGGCGGAGCTGCTCAGCGACACCTACTGGCCGGCTTTGCACGGCCACTGGATGAGCCTGGCGCAGCTGTCCTACTTCGGTTTCCTGATGGCCTTCGTCGCCCTGGTCGCCGCCTACGTGCGCCAGCCGCGGCCGTTGCACGCCGCGCAGTTGCTGGGCCTGCTCGGGCTGCTGTGGATGCTGCCCAAGGTATTCATCCTGCCCCACGCGCTGACCGTGATGACCAGCCTGGTGATGCTCACCCTGGCCGGCGCGGTGGCCCACGAGGCGTACCAGATGGCCTTCCGCGACGAGCTCACCGGCCTGCCCGGACGCCGCGCGCTGAACGAGCGCTTCCAGCGCCTGGGCCAGCAGTACGTGCTGGCGATGATCGACGTGGACCACTTCAAGAAATTCAACGACAGCCACGGCCACGACGTCGGCGACCAGGTGCTGCGCATGGTCGCCAGCCAGTTGCGTCGTACCGGTGGCGGCGGCAAGGCGTACCGCTATGGCGGCGAGGAATTCACCGTGGTGTTCGCCGGCAAGACCGTGGAGCAGTGCCTGCCTTACCTCGATGGCGTGCGTCAGGCCATCGAGGGTTACGCCATGCACCTGCGCGACCGTGGCAACCGCCCCAAGGACGACCGCCAGGGCCGCGGCAAGCGCGCCGGCAAGGAGGCGCAGACGGTCTCGGTGACCATCAGCGTCGGCGTCGCCGAGCGCGACGGCGAGCGGCGCAGCCCCGAGGAAGTCATCAAGGGCGCCGATGAGGCGCTGTACTCGGCCAAGAGCGGCGGGCGCAACCGCGTGGCCGTGCACGGGCAGTCGCGTCGCGGAGCGGTGCGCACCGCCTGAGCGGCCTGCGTTATGACCGCGCATTCAGCGCGTGCAGCGTGATTGTCCGCATCGTAGCGGGCCGTTAGGTTCGAGTTTTCCGCGCCACGCTGGCGCCCCGAACCGAACGGAGATTCGCGATGCCCGAGTACAAGGCCCCCCTGCGCGACGTGCGCTTCCTCACCGACGAAGTCTTCGACTTCACCGGCCGCTATGAAGCCCTCGGCGCCACCGATGCCACCCCGGACATGTTCGCCGCCATTCTCGAGGAAGGCGCGAAGTTCTGCGAGCAGGTCATCGCCCCGCTGAACCGCTCCGGCGACGAGGAAGGCTGCCACTTCGACAACGGTGTGGTGACCACGCCCAAGGGCTTCAAGGAAGCCTTCGCGCAGTACGTCGAGGCTGGCTGGAACGGCGTTTCCAGCGACCCGGAATTCGGTGGCCAGGGTCTGCCGCCGTCTCTCGGCCTGCTGGTCAGCGAGATGATCGGCGCGTCCAACTGTTCCTGGGGCATGTACCCCGGCTTGACCAAGGGCGCCATGGCCGCCATCCACGCCCACGGCACGCAGGAGCAGAAGGACACTTACCTGCCGCGCATGACCAGCGCGGTCTGGACCGGCACCATGTGCCTCACCGAGCCGCACTGCGGCACGGACCTGGGCATCATCAAGACCCGCGCCGTGCCCAATGCGGACGGCAGCTACGCGATCACCGGCACCAAGATCTTCATCTCCGCCGGTGAACACGACATGAGCGAGAACATCATCCACCTGGTCCTGGCCAAGCTGCCCGATGCGCCGGCCGGCACCAAGGGCATCTCGCTGTTCATCGTGCCGAAGTTCAACCTCGATGCGAACGGCGAGGCTGGCGAGCGCAACGCCGTGGCCTGCGGCTCCATCGAGCACAAGATGGGCATCAAGGCGTCCGCCACCTGCGTGATGAACTTCGACGGCGCCCGCGGCTTCCTCATCGGCGAGGCCAACAAGGGCCTGGCCTGCATGTTCACCATGATGAACCACGCGCGCCTGGGCACCGGCATGCAGGGCCTCTGCCTCGGCGAGACAAGCTACCAGGGCGCCGTACGCTACGCCCAGGACCGCCTGCAGATGCGTTCGCTGACCGGCCCGAAGGCGCCGGAGAAGCCCGCCGACCCGATCATCGTCCACCCGGACGTGCGCCGCATGCTGCTGACCATGAAGGCGTTCAACGAAGGCAACCGCGCGCTGGCCTACTTCTCCGCGCAACTGCTGGACATCGAGCACCTGTCCCAGGACGCCGAGGAGCGCGAACGCGCCGCCAGCCTGCTGGCCTTCCTCACTCCGATCTGCAAGGCCTTCATGACCGAGACCGGCCTGGAAGTCACCAACATCGGCATGCAGGTATTCGGTGGCCACGGCTTCATCCGCGAGTGGGGCATGGAGCAGCTGGTGCGTGACTGCCGCATCGCGCCGATCTACGAGGGCACCAACGGCATCCAGGCGCTGGACCTGCTGGGCCGCAAGGTCCTCGGCAGCCAGGGCAAGTTGCTGATGGGCTTCACCAAGCTCGTCCATCAGCTCTGCCAGCAGCACGCGGAGCACCCGCAACTGAAGGCACAGGTTGCCCAGCTGTCGACGCTGAACAAGCAGTGGGGCGAGCTGACCCAGAAAGTCGGCATGGCCGCCATGAAGAACCCGGACGAAGTCGGCGCGGCCTCGGTCGACTACCTGATGTTCTCCGGCTACGTCACCCTCGGCTACTTCTGGCTGCGCATGGCGCTCGTCGCCCAGCAGAAGCTGGAGCAGGGCGCCAGCGAGGCGGCCTACTACCAGACCAAGCTGGCCACCGCCGAGTTCTACTTCAGCCGCCTGCTGCCGCGCGCGCAGGCTCACGTTGCAGCGGCGGAAGCCGGTTCCGAGGTGCTGATGCGCCTGTCGGCAGAGCAGTTCGCCCTGTAATCCGCGTGCCAGACGAGGAGGCCCGCCCCGCGCGGGCCTCCTCGTTTTTCGCTACATATTGTGACCAATCTATAGTTGTGCGGTCACAACATGACGCTTAAAGTCTGAAAAGTTGTTGGAGTAAACTCCGGCGGCGTACCTTCGTGTACCTCCTATTCTGATACCGCTGGCTGCCAGATCAGCCGTCGTTTTCGTTCGAGGATCCATCATGGCTGACTACAAAGCTCCCCTGCGCGACATGCAATTCGTCCTCAATGAAGTCTTCGAGGTCGCCAACCTGTGGGCCGAACTGCCCGCTCTGGCCGAGACCGTCGATGCCGAGACCGCATCCGCGATCCTCGAAGAGGCCGGCAAGGTCACCGGCGGTGTGATCGCCCCGCTGAACCGCAGCGGCGACGAGGAAGGTTGCAGCTGGAGCGCCGAGGGCGTGAAGACCCCGGCTGGCTTCCCCGAGGCCTACCGCACCTACGCCGAAGGCGGCTGGGTGGGCGTGGGCGGCGCGCCGGAGTTCGGCGGCATGGGCATGCCCAAGGTGATCGGCGCCCAGGTCGAGGAAATGGTCAACTCGGCCAACCTGTCCTTCGGTCTGTACCCGATGCTGACCGCCGGCGCCTGCCTGTCGCTGCTCAACCACGCCAGCGAAGAACTCAAGGCCAAGTACCTGCCGAACATGTACGCCGGCACCTGGGCCGGTTCCATGTGCCTGACCGAGCCGCACGCCGGCACAGACCTGGGCATCATCCGCACCAAGGCCGAACCCCAGGCCGACGGCAGCTTCAAGATTTCCGGCACCAAGATTTTCATCACCGGCGGCGAGCACGACCTCACCGAGAACATCATCCACCTGGTCCTGGCCAAGCTCCCCGACGCGCCGGCCGGCTCCAAGGGCATCTCGCTGTTCCTGGTGCCGAAGGTGATGGTCAACGCAGACGGCTCCCTGGCCGAGCGCAACGCCGTGTCCTGTGGCTCCATCGAGCACAAGATGGGCATCAAGGGATCCGCCACCTGCGTGATGAACTTCGACGGCGCCACCGGCTGGATCGTCGATGCGCCGAACAAGGGCCTGGCCGCCATGTTCACCATGATGAACTACGAGCGCCTGGGCGTTGGCATCCAGGGCCTGGCCACCGGCGAGCGCTCCTACCAGAGCGCCGTGGAATACGCCCGCGAGCGTATCCAGAGCCGCGCGCCGACCGGCCCGGTCGCCAAGGACAAGGCTGCCGACCCGATCATCGTCCACCCGGACGTGCGTCGCATGCTGCTGACCATGAAGGCGCTGAACGAGGGTGGCCGCGCCTTCTCCAGCTACGTTGCCATGCAGCTGGACACCGCCAAGTACAGCGAAGAGCCGACCACCCGCAAGCGCGCCGAGGAACTGGTTGCCCTGCTGACCCCGGTGGCCAAGGCCTTCCTCACCGACATGGGCCTGGAAACCACCATCCACGGCCAGCAGATCTTCGGCGGCCACGGCTTCATCCGCGAGTGGGGCCAGGAGCAGCTGGTACGCGACTGCCGCATCACCCAGATCTACGAAGGCACCAACGGCATCCAGGCGCTGGATCTGATGGGTCGCAAGATCGTCGGCAGCGGCGGCGCCTACTGCAAGCTGTTCACCGACGAGATCCGCGCCTTCACCGCCTCGGCGTCCGCCGAGCTGGCCGAATTCACCGGCCCGCTGAACGCCGCCGTGCAGAACCTGGACGAGCTGACCGCCTGGGTCCTGGACCGCGCCAAGGGCAACCCGAACGAAATCGGCGCCGCCTCGGTCGAGTACCTGCATGCCTTCGGCTACACCGCCTACGCGTACATGTGGGCCCTGATGGCTCGCGCTTCGCTGGGCAAGGAAGGCCAGGACGAGTTCTATGCCAGCAAGCTCGGCACCGCGCGCTTCTACTTCGCTCGCCTGCTGCCGCGCATTCACTCGCTGAGTGCCTCGGTGAAGGCCGGCAGCGAGTCGCTCTACCTGCTGGACGCTGCGCAGTTCTAAGCGTTCGTTCTGAAAAGCCCCGCTCCGGCGGGGCTTTTTTATGGGGATATTTCCTTTCCGAAGGGCGCTAGTACGAATCCGTGTAAGCCAAAGCTTACAAACAGCGGTGGTGATCGGCGTCTTTCTGACAAAGGCTTACGGCGGTAACCTTTTCCTCAGTCAGGACATTGCGCAGGAAGCGCCAAAGACAACACGGAAATATAGGGATTCCACCACGGATGGTGGCCTGCATGGACGTCAGGATATCGGTCTGCAAAACCCCGCTTCGCAAGAAGCGGGGTTTTTTCTTGCCTGCGATTCGGTCTGTCTACCCGTAGGGCGAATAACGCGCCAGCGTTATCCGCCGCTGGTGGTCGGGACGGCGGATTACCTGTTCCAGGTTATGCGCCCTACGTAGAAGCTCCGTGCGGGCCTGCGATACCCATCGGGAATTTGGGCGTCACACCGCCCCATCCAGCAACGACCGCAACAGCTCCACCGTCGGCTGCTGCCGCTGCGCATCGCGATAGACCAGCCCCACGCTCAGCGGAATGCGCGGTTCGCTCAATGGCTTCCAGAGCAGGTCCTTGTGCGCGTGCATCTGCCGCGCCCGCCCCGGCAGTACGGTGGCAAAACGGCTCTGCGGCAGGCTGTCGAGGATGCCGCCCATGTGGTTCAGCTCCGCCTGCACCCGTGGCCGCCGGCCGATGGCCGCCAGTTGTTCCTGCCAGATCTGCCGGGCACGGAATTCCTCGCCGAGCAGCAGCATCGGCAGTTCCGCCGCCTGGGCCAGCGAGACCTTCTTGAAGTCCTTCAGCGGATGCTCCGCCGGGATCACCAACTGCAACTCGTCCGGGTACAGCTCCACGCCATGCAGCGCCGGCTGGCGCGGAGGCAGGAAGCCGATGCCGATATCCAGCTGGCCGATCAGCAGGCGGCGCTCGATCTCCACCCCGGAGAGTTCGTAGATGCGCACCTGCACGTGCGGCTGGGCAGCGTGCAGGCGTTCCACCAAGTGCGGCACCAAGCTCGCGTTGACCGTCTGCAGTACTCCAATGGCCAGGCTGCGCGCACTCTGTCCACGGAAACCCCGCAGCGCCTCGCGGGCACGTTCCAGGCCTTCCAGCAGCGGCACTGCATGGTTGTACAGCGTGTGCGCGGCAGCGGTGGGCAGCAGGCGCTTGCCGCTGCGCTGGAACAGTGCCACGTCGAGGTTCTGCTCCAACTGACGGATCTGCTGCGACAGTGCCGGCTGGGAAATCGCCAGGCGTTCGGCCGCGCGCCCGACATGGCCTTCCTCGTAGAGCGCGACGAAATAGCGGAGCTGGCGGAAATCCATAAGGTCTGCTTATCAACGAAACTGGAAAATCGAAATGGATAGTCAGCTATCCAGGCCACTACTCTAGCGCTTGTCCGCTGTCTCAGATGGGTAGACAAAGGTGGAAAGCATCGTCATCCAGGGCGTTTTCATAGGCAAAGTCGAAGAAAGCTGGGGAGGTCTGCTCAGCGATATCGACAAGCTGGAAGCGCATCAGGAAGTCTGGCTCGGTGCCGAAGGGCTGCCGGGGGACGCAAGGCCTGAGCTGCGCCGCGACGGCGGCCTGGACCGCGCATTGCACCACTACCCGGCCGAGCACTACCGCCACTGGCGCAAGCAGCACCCGCAGACGCGCTGGCGACAGCCGGCCTTCGGCGAGAACCTGTCGACCTTCGGCCTCAGTGAACAGGAGGTCTGCATCGGCGACCTGTTCCGCTGGGGCGAAGCGCTGATCGAAGTGAGCCAGCCGCGCTCGCCCAGCTACCGCCTGGCGCGGCGCTGGAATCTCCCCGAGCTGCCGCAGCAAGTGCAGGAGCAGGGGCGCTGCGGCTGGTTCTACCGGGTGCGCCGTTCCGGCATGGTCGCCCCCGATGCACCGCTGGAACTGGTGCAGCGGCACTACCCGCAGCTCAGCGTGGCGAGCTTGCTGGACTGGTACTTCGGCCACCCGCTGGAACGTACCGGCCTGCGCCTGATGATGGCCTGCGACGCGCTTTCCCTGCGCTGGCGCAAGACCGCCGCGCAACGCCTCACCAGTGGCGTGCTGGAAGACTGGACGGCCCGCCTGGCGGGCCCCGAATGTTCGGAGCAGGGCGGCCTGCAGAGCTGAGCCGCACTGTTTCGCAAATGCCCTCGCGCCCGCCCCCGGACGTCGTCTTGGTCCTGCGGGGCGGCTTTTATTACCGCCGCCGAGCCTGTCACAGGGCTCGGCGGCGTTGTCATGCCGACGTAACACCGCGTTCCTAACCTTCCGCCGATAGCTATTACTGACAACCCGAGCCGTCAGAAAGACGGCCGCGCGGAAGGAACCATCTGATGAGCGAGCGTTTCCAGGATTTCCACGACCGACTGGCCGCCTTCGACGACCAGGCGATCAACCCCTCCGGCAACCTGCCGATGAGCGAGATCATCGACGCCTCGCGCCGCCGCCTGCTGAAGAACAGCCTGGTGCTGGGCGCGGTCGGCTTCCTCGGCGGCGGCCTCTTCCCCGGCCGCTCACTGTTTGCTGCCGACGCCCCGGTGCCCACCGCGCTGCTGGGCTTCAAGGGCGTGCCGGTGCAGCAGGACCCGAAATTCGACCGGGTGATCGTCGCCGAGGGCTACAGCGCGCGGCCGTTCTTCTCCTGGGGCGACGCTGTGGTGAGCGGCTCGCCGGCCTGGAAAGGCGACGCCAGCGAGGACTGGAAAGCCCAGGAACTGCAGGCCGGCGACAACCATGACGGCATGCACTACTTCCCCTTCCCCAATGCGCCGGACAGCCACGGCCTGCTGGTGATCAACCACGAGTACATCAACCCGACGCTGCACCCCAAGGGCCAGACCTTCGAGGACCGCCCCGATGGTTCGCGCGGCCGCCCGGAAGGCGAAGTGCGCAAGGAAATCGCCGCCCACGGCCTGAGCGTGATCGAGGTGAAGAAGGACGCCGGCGGCCAGTGGTTGCGCGTCGAAGGCTCGAGCTACAACCGCCGCATCACCGGCAGCTCGCCGCTGGACCTGTCCGGCCCGCTGGCCGGCCACGACCTGCTGCGCACCGCCAGTGACCCCGAGGCCAAACAGGTGCTCGGCACCCTGAACAACTGCTCCATGGGCGTCACGCCCTGGGGCACCTACCTGGCCTGCGAAGAGAACTGGCACCAGTACTTCGTCAACCGCGACAAGGACGACTACGCCAAGCGCGTTTCGCACAAGCGCTACGGCCTGTCCAACGGCCAGTTCAGCAACTACTACGCCTGGGAAGCGGTGGATGCGCGCTTCGACGCCACGCCGAAAGCCGACCAGCCCCATGGCGGCCACGTCAACGAACCGAACCGCTTCGGCTGGGTGGTGGAGATCGACCCGTTCGACCCGACCTCCACGCCGAAGAAACGCACCGCCGTCGGCCGTTTCTGCCGCGAGTGTTCGACCCTCTCGCTGGGCGCCGACAACCGCATGGCGTTCTATTACGGCGACGACACCAAGGGCGAGTACATCTACAAATTCGTCCCGGCCGGCCAATACGACGCAAACAACCGCGCGGCGAACGTCGACCTGCTCGACGAAGGCACCCTCTATGTCGCCCGCTTCAATGCCGATGGCAGCGGACAGTGGCTGCCGCTGGTGCATGGGCAGAATGGCCTGAGCGCCGAGAATGGCTTCGCCAGCCAGGCCGAGGTGCTGGTCAACGCCCGCGCCGCCGCCGACAGGCTGGGCGCCACGCCCATGGACCGCCCCGAGTGGGTCGCGGTGCAGCAGACCACCCGCGAGGTCTACGTCAGCCTCACCAACAACGATGCCCGCGGCAAGAAGCAGCCGGTGGACGCCGCCAACCCGCGCAAGGAAAACCTGCACGGGCAGATCCTGCGCTGGAACGAGGCCGGCGGTGATCCGACCGCCACCACCTTCCAGTGGGAAATCTTCCTGCTGGCCGGCGAGCACCAGGGCGCCAGCGCGCCGGAGAACCTGATCGGTACCATCAACGGCGACATCTTCTCCTCGCCGGATGGCCTGTACTTCGACGCCGCCGGGCGCCTGTGGATCGAGACCGACTACGACGATGACGTCCCGGCGATGCAAGCCATGGGCTGCAACCAGTTGCTCTGCGCCGACCCGCACAGCCGTGAAGTACGGCGCTTCCTGGTCGGCCCGCGCGGCTGCGAGCTGACCGGCATCACCCAGACGCCGGACGGCAAGACGCTGTGGGTGAACATCCAGCACCCGACGCTGAGCTTCCCGGCCAGCGACGGCAAGAGCATCCCGCGTTCCACGACGCTGGTGATCACCAAGGATGATGGCGGTGTGATCGGGACTTGATTACGGGTACGCAAGGACTCGACGGTCCGTAGGGCGTACAACCGGTCATGGTTGTACGCCGTTCAGGCAGAGGAAGGCGAGGGAGGGCAAGCGGCGTCTGACATCGAACGTCAGACGCCCTGCGTTTTGCAGGAGCGGGTCATGCCAGCGAAGCCCTGAGAGGGCTGCATCTCAAAGCTCGACCTCACCTCCGGCCAGCGCGCACAGCTCGGTGAAATCGACGATCTCCGTCTCCCGCCCATCCACCCGGATCAACCCGTGCTTCTGCAGGCGGGTGAAGCTGCGCGAAACCGTCTCCACTGCCAGCCCCAGGTAATCGCCGATCTCGTTGCGCGACATGCTCAGGCGGAAACGCGTGGCGGAGAAGCCGCGCTCGCGGAAGTGCGCGGAAATGTTGAGAAGGAAGGCGGCGATGCGCGAGTCGGAGTTCAGCCGCGAGAGCAGCAGCTTCATCTGCTGATCCTCGCGGATCTTGCGGCTCATCATCAGCATGATCTGGTGCGACAACCCTGGAATCTGCAGCGACAGCTCTTCCAGCTGGCTGAACGGAATCTCGCTGCACAGCGTGCTTTCCAGCGCCTGCGCGGAAACCGGGTAGCTGCCTTCGCCCATCCCGGAGAAGCCGAAAATCTCGGTGGCGAAGTAGAAGCCGGTGATCTTCTCCAGACCCTGTTCGTTAGTGGTGAAGGTCTTGATCGAACCGGAGCGCACCAGGTACACGCTGTGGAACGGGTCGCCCTGGCGGAATACGAAGTCCCCTTTGTGCAGCAGGTGCCCTGGCTTGATGATCGCCTCGAGCTCCATGACCTTGTCGTCGCTCAGGGTCGGCGGCGCCAGCCGGCAGTTCTTGCAGTACGGTTGCGGTTTGATCATCTGATTCATCCATATCCCCATGCGCCGGCCAATTGCGCGCAGTCAAGCGGTCTTCGGGCGCATCGCCCCCACGTAAAACCATAGCAACTGAGCGTGATCTGTCATCCGTCGGTCGCCGCAGAAGCGAAATTGGCCAATGGATTTTTCATACCGGCTTGACCCTTTCTTCACCGCGCCGCCCTCAGTCTCCACGACCATGCGCCAGGGGGTATCGGGGGAGACCGCCAACTCCGGGTGCAGCGACGTGACCGACGCGCGTCTATCCCGCTCATTTCCGGAGACAAACCCGTGAACAACAAACTGCCACAGATCACCCTGGCCTTCTGGGTGATGAAGATCTGCGCCACCACCCTGGGGGAAACCGCCGGCGACCTGCTGTCGATGACCCTCAATGTCGGCTATGCGATCAGCTCGCTGATCCTCATCAGCCTGTTCCTCGTCACCCTCGTCGGCCAGCTCGCCAGCAAGCGCTACGTACCCTGGCTGTACTGGCTGGTGATCCTCTCCACCAGCACCGCTGGCACCACCATGTCGGACTTCATGGACCGCACGCTGGGCCTGGGCTACGCCACCGGTTCGGCGATCCTCATCAGCATCCTGGGGGCGATCTTCGCGGCCTGGCGCTTCAGCGGCACCTCGCTGTCGGTGGACAACATCCGCAGCTTCAAGGGCGAGATGTTCTACTGGATCGCCATTCTCTTCTCCAACACCCTGGGCACCGCGCTGGGCGACTTCCTCGCCGACGACTCCGGCCTGGGCTTCGCCGGCGGCGCGTTGCTGATCGGTAGCCTGATCGCCGTGGTGGTGGCGCTGCACTACTTCACCAAGCTGTCCTCGGTGTTGCTGTTCTGGGTGGCCTTCGTGCTGACCCGTCCGTTCGGCGCGACCCTGGGCGACGTGCTGACCAAGTCCCACGAGAAGGGCGGTCTGGACTTCGGCACCATCGGCTCCTCGGCCATCCTCGCCGCTATCCTGGTGGCGCTGGTGGTGGTGGTCAGCGTGCGGCAGAAGCGCGAGGAGCAGGGCAGCGCTGCGGTGCTGTCTTCCTGATGATCTGAAACGCACCCCGTCCGCAAAAGTGCGACGGGCTAGCCTTGTGAAATTTGTTCTGTTATTTTTCATGAAAAATAATCAGAACAATTTCACGAGGTAGCGATGTTCCTGCGTTCGCCCGAACCGGTCGGCACCTACTACGCCGGCGCCAACCCCGAGCTGATCCAGCACCGCGAAGCCCTTCGCGAGCCGCTGGAGTGCGAAGTCCTGGTGATCGGTGCCGGTTTCAGCGGCCTGCACACGGCGCTGCAACTGGTCGAAGGCGGCCGCCAGGTCTGCATGATCGAGGCCAGCCGCATCGCCTGGGCCGCCTCCGGACGCAACGGCGGGCAGGCACTGCCGGGCTGGTCCAGCGACCTGGGCCCCATCGAGGACGACCTCGGCCACGAAGGCGCGCTGCGCCTCTGGCAGGGCATGCTCTGGGCTGCCCACGAACTGCGTGACCTGCCGCAACGCCACGGCTTCGACTGTGACTACCGCATCGGCCACCTGTGGACCGCCGTGCTGCCGCGCCGGGTTGGTTCGCTCTACGACTGGCAGGCCGAAGCCAATCGCCGCTGGGGCTACGAAGGCCTACAGTTCATTCCCCGTGAAGACCTCCCGCAGTGGATCGCCAGCGACCGCTACCAGGCCGGCCTGTATGACCCGAATTCCGCGCACCTCAACCCGCTGAAACTGGCTTACGGCCTGGCCGGCGCCATCGAGCGCGCCGGCGGCCGCATCTTCGAACAGACTCGCGCCCTGAGTTTCCGCGAAAGCGGCAACGGCTATGAAGTGACTACGGAGCATGGCAGCGTGCGCTGCGCCTCCCTGGTGCTGGCCTGCAACGCCTACATCGACGGGCTGGACCGCGACGTCTCCGAACGCATCCTGCCGGTGGGCACCTACCAGGTCGCCACCGCGCCGCTGGGCGAGGAACTGGCCCGCTCGCTGCTGCCGAAGAACTGCTGCGTCACCGACAACCAGTTCGTCCTCGACTACTTCCGCCTGACCCCCGATCATCGCCTGCTGTTCGGCGGCGGCTGCACCTACCTGGGCGGCATGCCCTCGGACATCCGCGCGGCTACGCGCCTCTACGTCGAACGGGTATTCCCGCAACTCAAGGGCGTGGAGCTGGAATACGCCTGGGGCGGGCACATCGACTGCAGCATGCGGCGCACCCCGGATATCGGCCGGCGCGGCGACCTCTACTGGCTGCAGGGCTATTCCGGCCACGGCGTACTGCCGAGCCTGGCCGCCGCCCACGCCGTGAGCGAAGCCATGGGCGGCCGCAGCGACGAGCTTGACCTCTATCAACGCATCCGCAATCCCGGGTTCCCCGGCGGCCAGCGCTTCGCCGCGCCACTGGAAGCCGTCGGCAAGGCCTGGTATCGATTACGGGATTTCATCTGATCCGGACCCTGACATGACCCAGACGGTTGCCAACGAACACCTTGCCACGCTGATCCGCGACCTGCGCAAGCACAAGAACCTCACCCTGGGCGAGCTGGCCGAGCAGATCGGCCGCTCGGTGGGCTTTCTTTCCCAGGTCGAGCGTGGCCTGTCGCAACCCACCGTCGCCGACCTCACCGCCATCAGCGAAGCCCTGGGCGTACCGACCACCTACTTCTACGCCGGCGACACCCGCCGCGAGCGCGACTGGGTGACCCGGCCGAACGACCGCCGCACCCTGTACTACGCCGGCGGCGTCACCGACATCCTCGCCTCGCCGAACATGTCCGGCGGCTTCTCCCTGCTCGACAGCATTCTCGCCCCCGGCGCCACCAGCGGCGAAGGCCACCTGGACGACAGCTCGGAGCAGGGCGGCTTCGTCCTCGAAGGCGAACTGACCATCTGGTACGAGGACGACACCGTCACCCTCTACCCCAACGACAGTTTCCAGCTGCCGCCGCACAGCCAGTTCCGCTACGGCAACCTCACCGACAAACCAACCAGGGTGCTGTGGATCTTCACCTGATTTCCCAAGCCAGCCCGCGAGGGTTGGCTTGGGAAAACGATCCGGCCGCTCCCGCACAAAGGCCCCAGAGAACATCATGAACCGCCCGATGCATCCCGACCTGCTCAGCGAAGTCCGCGCCTTCCGCCAGCAATACCCGGACATCCGCTACGTCGACCTGATCTGCCTGGACATTCCCGGCCACTTCTACGGCAAGCGCTACCCCGTGGACATGCTGGAAAAAGTCGCCGCCGGCAGCCCGCTGAAACTGCCGCAGAACTGCGTGCTGCTGGGCGTACAAGGTGGCCTGCACCCCATCGGCGACTACTGCTTCAACGACGGCGACCCGGATGCGCCGCGCCGCCTGATCCCCGGCTCGCTCAAGCCGGTGCGCTGGGAGAACCAGCCGCTGGGGCAGATGCTGATCAGCTCCGACGGCACCGAGGCGCCCATCGAATTCGAACCGCGCGAAGTACTCGCCCGCGTCATGCAGCGCCTGGAGTCCAAGGGCATCCGCCCGGTGGTGGCCTTCGAGCTGGAGTTCTACCTGTTCGACAAAAAACTGGATGCCGGCCTGCCGCAGTACCCGCGCGACCCGCTGAGCGACGACGAGGACGACCAGCCGAACATGCACATCGAGCGCCTGTCGCGCTTCTCCGATGTGCTCCATGAAATCGTCGAAGCCTCCCGCGAGCAGGGCGTGGACGCCAACGTCATTACCGCCGAGATCGGCCCGGGCCAGTTCGAGATCAACTTCGCCCACTGCGACGATGGCCTGCACGCCGCCGACCAGGCTGCGCTGTTCACCCGCGCCACCCGTGGCGTGGCGCTCAAGCACGGCTACCGCGCCAGCTTCATGAGCAAGCCTTACCTGCATGCGCCGGGCAGCGGCATGCACGTACACGTCAGCCTGTACGACCGTGACGGCAACAACCTGCTCGACCGCGACAACCAGCAGGCCCTGCGCCACGCCGTGGCCGGCTGCCTGGAGCTGCTGCCGCACTGCATGCCGATCTTCGCCGCCAACCACAACGCCTACCGCCGCTACGGCTCCCGCGTGAACGCCGCGAGCAAGGCCAGCTGGGGCTTCGAGGACCGCGATGCGTGCATCCGCATTCCGGAGTCTGACGGCAAGAACCTGCGCATCGAGCACCGCCTGGCCGGCGCCGACGCCAACCCGTACCTGGTGCTCGCGGCGATCCTCACCGGTATGGAGCACGGCCTGGAAACCCGCCAGGAACCGATCCCGCCGCTGAACGAAGACCGCACCAGCGGCATCGACTTCCCCCGCGACATGCTCGGCGCCGTCGCCGAGATGGAAGACCACCCGGTGGTCAAGGAAGGCCTGGGCAGCGAGTTCGTCTTCGTCTACTGCGAGAACAAGCGCCACGACCACCTGGACTTCATGAACGAAGTCAGCGCGCGGGAGTACCGCTGGTTCCTGTAACGGCCAATGCACCCTGTAGGAGCGTCCCATGGACGCGATCGCGGGCATGGCCCGCTCCTGCAGGGAACACCAGATTCTCTGAACCCGCTCCGCTGCCCGGCGGTCCATTCCATGCACGAGGCAATCTCACAAGGAGCCACCGCATGGACCTCATCCGTATCCTCATCGCCATCCTTCTGCCGCCGCTGGGCGTGTTCCTCCAGGTCGGTTTCGGCGGAGCGTTCTGGCTCAACATCCTGCTGACGCTGCTCGGCTACATCCCCGGCATCGTCCACGCCGTGTACATCATCGCCAAGCGCTAACCCGCCCGGCTGCCCTCCCAGAAATGCTCCGCCAGCATCCGCAGCTCCGCCGACAGTTCCGCCATGCGCGCTGCGCTGCGCTGGCAGGTACCGACCTTCGCCGCGTTGCTGTCGGCCGAACCGCGGATGGCGTGCAGGCTGCGCTGCACGTCCTCGCTGGCGGCGCCCTGTTCCTCGATGGCTTCGGCGATCTCCAGGCTCATCCGCTGGATCGCCGAGACCTGCTCGCTGATGCGCTCCAGCGTGCCCGCCGCCTGGCCAGCCTGGGCCAGGCTCGCCACCGCCTGGTCGCAGCAGTGCCATAGCGCACGCACCGAATCCTCGGCTCCCTGCTGAAGGTTGCCGACCAGCGACTGGATGTCCCGCGCGGAATGCTCCGTGCGCGAAGCCAGCGCGCGAACCTCGTCGGCGACCACCGCGAAACCGCGTCCGCTTTCCCCGGCGCGCGCCGCCTCGATGGCGGCGTTCAGCGCCAGCAGGTTGGTCTGCCCGGCGACGTCGCGGATCACCTCGAGCATCCGCGAGATCGCCTCGCTGTGTTCCTTCTGTTGCTCCACCGCGGCACTGGCCGCGCGCACGCCGGCTTCCAGCGCAGCGAGTTGCCCGCGGGTGCCGTGCACGTCCTGATGCCCTGACTGAGTGATGCGCTCGCTGCACTGCGCCGCCACCGCGCTGTGCTGCGCGTGACGGGCGACTTCCTGGACGCTCTGCGCCAACTGCTGCATGGCGCTGGCGACCTGTTCGGTCTCGCGCTGCTGCAACTGCGAAGCCGCGCTGCCGCCGGCCATGGCGTCGGCGAGCGCGGCGGAGTGCTCGGCCAGTTGCTGGGACGCATCGGCCATGCGCCCGACCACCGCGGCGGTCTCCGCCTCCAGCATGCGCAAGGCGAAATCCAGCTCGCCGAATTCGTCCGCGCGGCCCGAATAGAGCTGCTGGCTCAGCGGGTTGTCGGCAATCTTCCGTGCTCGCCCGAGCAGCGCGCCCAGCGGTTGCAGGCGCAGTACCAGCCAAGTGCCTGATGCGCCCAGCGCCAACAGGAAGGCCAGTGCGGTCAGCTTGGGCAGCAGCAGCGCGAGAAGAGCGCCGCTGGCCTGCGCCAGCAACAGGCCGAGCAGCAACTGGAGCACCAGCGGCACGCGCGGGCGACGCAATGTCCTGCCCTGGCGCATGCGCGCATAAAGGCGCTCCGCCGCGTCGATCTGCTCGGCACCGGGACGGGTGCGCACTGACTGGTACTCCACGACCTTGCCGCCATGGCGGATCGGCGTGACGAAGGCGCTGACCCAGTAGTGGTCGCCGTTCTTGCAGCGGTTCTTCACCAGGCCCATCCAGCTGCGCCCGGCCTGCAAGGTCTGCCAGAGGTGGGCGAAGGCGGCGGGTGGCATGTCCGGATGGCGCACGCGGTTGTGGTTGAAGCCCACCAGCTCCTCGGCGTCGAAGCCGCTCACCTGGATGAAGTCCGGGTTCACATGGGTGACCGCACCCTTGAGGTCGGTGGTGGAGAGGATGTTGGCATTGACCGGCACATCTACCTGGCGCCCGCTGACGGGCATGTTGAGCTTCATCGCTGGTGCTCCAGGCGGGTCTGGAAGAGTTGCTCCGGTGCCAGCGGCTTGCTGAACAGGAAGCCCTGGGCGTGGCGGCAGCCTTCGGCGCGCAGGAAGTCCAGGTGCTCCTGGCGCTCCACGCCTTCGGCCACCACTTCCAGGCCGAGGCTGTGGCCCAGGCCGATGATCGCGCGGCAGATGGCGCTGAGCTCCGGGTCGTCCGGCACGCGGGTGATGAAGCTGCGGTCGACCTTGAGGATGTGCAGCGGGTAGCGCTTGAGATAGCCCAGCGAGGAATAGCCGGTGCCGAAGTCGTCCAGCGCCAGGCGCACGCCCTCGGCGGCCAGTTCGCGCAGGCAGGCGAGGGTTTCTGCGCCATCCTGCATCAGCAGGCTTTCGGTGATCTCCAGCACCAGGCTGCGCGGCGACAGGCCGCTCTCCGCGAGAATCTGCTGCACCCGCGCGGCGAACCCCGGCTGCTGCAGTTGCCGGCTCGACAGGTTGACCGAGCAGTACAGGCTGCGATGCCCCTGCCGCTGCCACAACGCCGTCTGCCGGCACGCCTGGCGCAGTACCCAGTCGCCGACCGGGACGATCTCGCCGGATTCCTCCAGCGCCGGGATGAAGTCCAGCGGCGAGATCGACTGGCCGTTGTGCTTCCAGCGCAGCAGCACCTCCACCGCTTCCCAGTGCGGCGAATCGCGGTCGAGGCGGACGATGGGCTGGTAGTGCAGACTGAACTCCTCGCGGCGCAGCGCCTGGGCCAGCGCGCTTTCCAGGTCCAGCCGGCGTTGCGCCTCGGCCTGCAGCTCCAGGCTGAAGCGCGCGTACTGCGCCTTGCCGGCTTCCTTGGCGCGGTACAGCGCAAGGTCCGCAGCCTGCAGGGTGTCGATGGCCTGGCCGTCGGTCATCAGCCCGGTGATGCCGATGCTGGCGCTGACCACCAGCGTGCGGCCATCCACGTGCAGCGGCTGGCGCAGGCAATCGAGCATGCGCTGCGCGACCTGCTCGGCGTCGACCAGGCTGGCCAGGTCGTCCAGCAGCACGACGAACTCGTCGCCGCCGAAGCGCGCCAGGTGATCGCCCGGCCGCAGACAGCGCAGCAGGCGCTGGGAGACTTCCACCAGTACGCGGTCACCCACTGCGTGGCCGAGGCTGTCGTTGATCAGCTTGAAGCGGTCCAGGTCGATGAACAGCAGGCCGGACTCCCGCGCGCCGGGGCGGCGCTGGCGCATCAGCGCCTGTTGCAGCAGTTCGTCCAGGCGCAGGCGGTTGCCCAGGCCGGTGAGCGGGTCGTGCCGCGCCGCGTGGCTGAGCTGGTGCTCGCTGGCCTTGTGCTGGCTGATGTCGGTCTGCGAGCCGGCCATGCGCCCGTCGGTGACCACGCCCCGCGCCAGCACCCAGAGGTAATTGCCGTCGCGCTGGCGGATGCGGTATTCGTGGCTGAGCAGCGCGCTGCTGCCGCGCAGGTGGGCGTCGATGGCCTTGCGCAGGCCGGGCAGGTCGTCCGGGTGGACGCGGGCGAACCAACTGGTGCTGCCTTCGCCGAGGTTGTCGCGGGTCAGGCCGAGCATGCGCGCCCAGCGCTCGGAGACGTAGAGGCGATCATTGCCCAGGTCCCAGTCCCAGATGCCGTCGTTGGCACCACGCAGGGCGCGGGCATAGCGCGCCTCGCTGTCCTCCAGCGCCTGGCGCTGGGCCGCGCCGTAGGTGTCGATGGCCAGCGACATGTCGAAGAACACCCGCTTGAGCAGACTGGCGTAGGTCTTGGCTTCGTGGGCATCGCCCATCAGGTCGGCGAGCATCTGGTCCAGGTACAGGCGATACGCGCCCAGGTACCACTTCAGCTCGACGCCGACCTGCTGGTGCACCAGGCCGATGCGCAGGCGGTCGCGCACGTAGTCGGCGTCCTGCGGGGCGTCCCAGAGCTGGCGGTAGTAGTCGAGCTGGCTGCATTTCAGCCGCGCCAGCGTGGCCGGCTCGGCGAGGATCGCTCCCAGCGGCGGGTAGTTGCGCAGGTGGTCGTAGAGCTGCTCGATGAAGCGCTGGTGGCAGCCTTCCAGTTCGGCGGCGCGGCCGTGGAGATGGCAGCCATCCTCCTCGCGCCACTCCAGGTAACTCAGGCGCTGATCGACTTCCATCGTCGACAGGCCGATGCGCTCGAGCACGCTCTCGAGCTTCGGTCCCAGGCCCATGTTCGGCTCCTTGCGGGTCTGCTGTTTTTGTCGGGCATGAAAAAAGCGCCGGCTCGTCGTCCCGTCGAAATCGACGGCGACCAACTCGGCGCTTTGTCTTGCAGGCCCACAAGTCCTGCCCGGCAAAGCCAGCTTCCGCAATGGCGGAACGCGGGTGGTTTGTCTTTTACACCAGGGGGCGGGGCCCCGACAACTCTTGCAGCGCGCCGCTCAGGCGCTGGCGCAACTCGCCCAGCTCGCGGGAGCGGAAGGCATGGCGGGTGCGCTCCAGCACGCCGATGGCATCGGCCAGCAGCGCGGTGATCTTCCCGGTCTCGCCCAGCGGTGCGTCCTGAAACCAGCGGCACAGCGGCGCCTGCTGGCAGTCACAAGGGCCTTCCATCACCCCGCAGCGCAGCTCATAGGCCGCCAGCAGGGCACGAACCTGACGGGCCAGCGCCGGGTCCTCGGACGCGACAAGCAATTGGACGGGATGCCGGTGGAGAGTCATGAGGGGATCACTCATATCAGGGAGATGCCAATTTAATGGCTAATGGCTATCTGATATTGACCCCTGTCATAGGCTGAGGCGTCTTCCGTCAGAGAGTCGACGGCTGGTGTGAAAGGGTGCTCATTGCAGGGGCAAAAACCGTCGGAACTGTACGTCCTGGCATGGGCACGATGCGGGCTGCGCTGCTCTTGAGGTAACCGGTGCGGTTCGCCAAAGCTCGGATACGAAAAAGCCGCGCATCTGCGCGGCTTTTTGCTGAAAGGGTGGTGGGCCCACACGGACTTGAACCGTGGACCAAAGGATTATGAGTCCTCTGCTCTAACCAACTGAGCTATAGGCCCCCAGAAGGCGGGCGGATTATACCGGTGCGTTCTGGCTTGCGCCAACCGGATGCAGCGGGACCAGGAAGCGGTTGGCAAAGGCGTCGGCCGGGAGCGGGGCGCTCAGCGCGTAACCCTGGATCTGGTCGCAGCCTTCGGCTTCGAGGAAGCGTTCCTGGGCTTCGTGTTCGACGCCCTCGGCGATCACCGTGAGGTTCATGCTGCGGCCCAGGGCGATGATGGCGCGGGCGATGGCGGCGTCGTGGGGGTCGTCAGGCAGGCCGTGGACGAAGGACTGGTCGATCTTCAGGGTGTCCAGCGGTAGCTGCTTCAGGTAGCTGAGCGAGGAGTAGCCGGTGCCGAAGTCGTCGATGGCCAGTTGCACGCCCAGGTGCTTGAGGCTGTGCAGGATCGACAGGGCTTCCTCGGTCTGGTGCATGAGGAAGCTCTCGGTGATCTCCAGCTGCAGGCGCGAGGACTGCAGGTTGTAGTGGGCGAGCAGTTCGCGGATGCGTTCGACAAGGTTGGTCTGGCGCAGCTGGGCGCCGGCGAGGTTGACCGAGAGCGGGCCGAACGCGGCGTGGCTGTCCTGCCAGCGGCTCATCTGCCGGCAGGCTTCGCGCAGGACCCAGTCGCCCAGCGGCAGGATCAGGCCGTTTTCCTCGGCCAGGGGGATGAAGCGATCCGGAGAAATCGCGCCGAATTGCGGATGTTTCCAGCGGATCAGCGCTTCTGCTCCTACAAGCTGCCCGCTCGCGAGGGACAGCTTGGGTTGGTAGTAGAGCTGGAGCTGGTCGCTTTCCAGGGCACGGCGCAGTTCGTGCTCCAGGGCCATGCGTTCGGTGGCCTGGAAGGTCAGCTCACGGGTGTAGAACTCGACGCGGTTGCGGCCCTGGGCCTTGGCCCGGTACATGGCAGCGTCGGCGTTCTTCACCAGGGTGGCGACGTCGCCGCCGTCGCTGGGATAGAGGCAGATACCGATGCTGGCGCTGACGAAGAACTCCTGTTCGCCGGCGATGAACGGCTTGTCGAAGCAGACCAGCAGTTTGTTCGCCACGTGCTCGGCGTCCAGTGCGTGGTGGAGGCCGGGCAGCAGGATGATGAATTCGTCGCCGCCCTGGCGGGCCACGGTGTCGACGTCGCGCAGTTGCTCGCGCAGGCGGGTGGCGATGGATTTCAGCAGCAGGTCGCCCACGGGGTGGCCGAGGCTGTCGTTGATGTGCTTGAAACGGTCGAGGTCGAGGAACAGCACGGCGCCCTGGTGATCGTCTTCCTGGGCTTCCTTGAGCGAGGCGTTCAGGCGACTTTCGAACAGCAGGCGGTTGGGCAGGCCGGTGAGCGGGTCATGGTGGGCCTGGTAGTCGAGCCGCGCCTGGGCGTATTTGAGGGTGGAGATGTCGGCGAACACGCCGACGTAGTGGGTCAGCTCGCCGTCGGCGTTGCGCACGGCGCTGACCGTCAGCCACTCCGGGTACAGTTCCTGGTTCTTCCGCCGGTTCCAGATCTCGCCCTGCCAGTGGCCTTCGGCGTTGAGCTGGTGCCAGAGGGCGACGTAGAAACTGGTGTCATGCTGGCCGGAGGCAAGCAGGCGCGGCGAGTTGCCGAGGGCTTCCTGTTCGCTGTAGCCGGTGATTTCGCTGAAGGCGCGGTTGACCGCGACGATCTGCTGGTGCGCGTCGGTGATCATCACGCCTTCGGCGGTGCTTTCGAACACGGTGGCGGCGAGGCGGAGCTTTTCCTGCATCTGCTGCTGCTCGGTGATGTCCCGGGCGATGGTCAGCATGCAGTCGTCGCTGCCTATGGTGATGCGGTGGGCGGATAGCTCGCACAGGCGCAGGCTGCCGTCGCGGGTGCGAATCTGTGCGGTGAAGTCCGGGGCGCTGGAGGCGTTGTCGAGGATGCCCAGCAGCTTGCTGCGGTCGGCCGGGTTGGCCCACAGGCGCAGGTCGAGCGTGGAGCGCTCGGCGGCTTCTTCGCGGCTGTACCCGGTGATGCGGGTGAAGCCCTGGTTCACTTCCACCAGACGGCCGTCGCTGATGCGCGAGATGAGCATGCCGTCGGGGGAGGCGTGGAAGGCCTTGGCGAACTTTTCCTCGGAGACGCGCAGTTGTTCCTGGGTTTCCTTGACCTGGGAGATGTTGCGCACCACCACCACCAGCGCCGGGGTGTCGTCGAGGACGATGTGCTGGGCCGAGAGCAGGGCGGTGAAGCGCGTGCCGTCGCGGCGGTTGAGCGGAATCTCGACGTTGTTCAGCGGCTCGCCCTGCAGGCGTGCGAGCATCGCCGGGCCCATGCCCGGTTCGCCCCAGATGCCCAGCTCGGTGGAGGTCTTGCCCAGCGCCTCGCTGGCGGGGATGCCGATCTGCTGTTCGAAGGTGCTGTTCACCGCCAACAACTGCCCGTCGACGCGACGGGCGAGGACGATGATGTCCGGGCAGTGGTGGAACACCGAGGCGAATTTCTGTTCGGACAGGCGCAGGGCCTGCTCGGTGTGCATGGCGTCGGTGATGTCGATCATCAGGCCGCGCAGGATCATCTCGTCGTCGTGGTGGATCAGCGTGACGATGTCGCGAATCCAGACGATCCGCCCGTCGGCGGCCAGCATGCGGTAGTCGAAGCTGTGGTTGCGCCCGGCCTGGCTTTCGCTGAGGCAGAAGTGGATGGCACGCTCGGCGTCTTCCGGGTGCAGGGTGCGCTGCCAGAAGCCGGGTTCCAGCCAGTCCTTGATCGGGTAGCCGAGCAGCCGCTGGGCGTGGGGCGAGACGTAGGTGAAGCGGTTTTCCGCCAGGCGCATTTCCCAGGCGATGGCGGTGAGGCTTTCCACCAAGCCGCGGTAGTGCTGCTCGCTGTCGCGCAGGGCCTGCTCGAGCTTCTCGCGGCGCTGCATCTCGCCGCGCAGACGGCGGTTCATGGTGAACAGCACCAGCAGGGTGAGGGCGGTGAGCAGGGCGATGGGGAGCACGACGCGGAACAGCTCGGGCCAGACGCTGCGGCGATCTACCAATCCGCCGACCCAAGGCGCCTGGAGCGCCTCGATCTGTTCGGGCTTCATATCGGCGAGCACCTTGTCGAGGATTCCCAGCAGGATGGTCTGCTCTTTGGGGACGGCCATTGCCAACTGGTAGCGGTACGGCGTCTCGCCGCTGATCTGAAGGCCTTCTAGCTTGAGCTGGCGCAGATTCCAGACGCTGGACGCGAGGTCGCCGACGAAGGCGTCTACCTGACCGGTGGCCAGCGCCTGCAGGCCGGCGGCGATGCTTGGTAGCGGCTGCAGGTTCAGGTCGGGGTGGTTGGCGACCAGCAGCTCGTGAGGCGCGTAGTGGGCCACCACGCCGACTCTCAGGCCGTACAACTCCTTCACGTTCGCCGGCTCCGGCCCGTTGCGGCGGGCGAGGATGATGATCGGAAAGTCGAGGTAGGGGCGGGTGAAGCTGAGGTAGTCGAGGCGGGTGGGCGTGGCCATGACGCCGGGAAGCAGGTCGACCTGGTCGGCGCGGGCCTGTTGCAGCAGGTCGTTCCAGTCCTTCGGTTCGACCGACTCCAGCTTCACCTTGAGCTGTTCGCTGAGGTATTCCACGTACGCCGGGGCGAGACCCTGGTAGAGGCCTTGCGCGTCACGGAACTCAAAGGGAGGCCAGGAGGCGTCCACGCCCAGACGCAGCGTGGGATGCGCCTGCAGCCACTGCTGCTCCTCGGGCGTGAGGCTCAGGGCGAATGCCTGTCCCGCCCAGAATGCGAGGCACCACAGTAGAACTGCCTGCAGACGCGGCATGAAGGGCCTCATTCCAGGGGGGACTATGCCGAAGTGTAGACGTGGCACTTTGCCCGATGGAAGGCCCAAAGAAAAACCCCCGGTTTTGGCCGGGGGTTCTTCGTCACTCGTCGAGGAAGGAGCGCAGATGCTCGCTTCGAGACGGGTGGCGCAGCTTGCGCAGCGCCTTGGCTTCGATCTGGCGGATACGCTCGCGGGTTACATCGAACTGCTTGCCGACTTCCTCGAGGGTATGGTCGGTATTCATGTCGATGCCGAAGCGCATGCGCAGGACCTTGGCTTCACGAGCGGTGAGGCCGGCGAGGACTTCGCGGGTGGCTTCCTTGAGGCTCTCGCTGGTCGCCACTTCGATCGGCGACTGCATGGTGGAGTCCTCGATGAAGTCGCCCAGATGCGAGTCTTCGTCGTCACCGATCGGCGTTTCCATGGAGATCGGTTCCTTGGCGATCTTCAGGACCTTGCGGATCTTGTCTTCCGGCATGTCCATGCGTTCGCCCAGCTCTTCCGGGGTCGGTTCACGGCCCATCTCCTGCAGCATCTGGCGGGAGATACGGTTGAGCTTGTTGATCGTCTCGATCATGTGCACCGGAATACGGATGGTGCGGGCCTGGTCGGCGATCGAGCGGGTGATCGCCTGGCGAATCCACCAGGTGGCATAGGTCGAGAACTTGTAGCCGCGACGGTATTCGAACTTGTCCACCGCCTTCATCAGGCCGATGTTGCCTTCCTGGATCAGGTCGAGGAACTGCAGGCCGCGGTTGGTGTACTTCTTGGCGATGGAGATCACCAGACGCAGGTTCGCCTCCACCATCTCCTTCTTCGCACGACGGGCTTTCGCCTCGCCGATGGACATGGAGCGGTTGACGTCCTTGATCTCGGCAACGGTCAGCTGCGAGCTGGCTTCCAGGTCGACCAGCTTCTGCTGGTTGCGCAGGATGTCGTCACGCAGGCGCTCGATGGCCTCGGCGTACTTGGGCTTGCCCTTGAGTACGGAGTCGACCCAGGCGGTGTCGGTTTCGTGGCCGGGGAACTGGCGCAGGAAGTCGGCACGCGGCATGCGGGCATCACGCACGCACAGTTGCATGATGGCGCGTTCCTGGCGGCGGACGCTGTCCAGCGAATCGCGGACCTTGGCGACCAGCACGTCGAATTGCTTGGGCACGAGCTTGATCGGCATGAACAGTTCGGCCAGGGCGACCAGTTCTTCGGTCGCCTGCTTGCTGCCGCGACCGTGCTTCTTCAGGGCTTTCTTGGCTTTTTCCAGCTGCTCGGAAACGGCGCCGAAGCGACGAGCGGCTTCTTCCGGATCCGGACCACCGTCGCCTTCTTCTTCCTCGCTGTCGCCGTCGGACTCTTCGTCCTCTTCGTCCTTATCCTTGTCCTTGGCTTCGGCGTCGTCTTTCAGACCGACCGGCTCGACTTCTTCGGCCGGCAGGGTGCCGTCATCCGGGTCGATGTAGCCACTGAGGACGTCAGACAGGCGGCCGCCTTCGGCGACGATGCGGTTGTACTCTTCGAGAATGCCGTCCACCGCGCCCGGGAACTGGGCGATGGCACTCATGACCTCGCGGATGCCTTCCTCGATGCGTTTGGCGATTTCGATCTCGCCTTCGCGGGTCAGCAGTTCCACGGTACCCATTTCACGCATGTACATGCGCACCGGGTCGGTCGTGCGGCCAACGTCGCTCTCTACCGCGGCAAGGGCGGCAGCAGCTTCTTCGGCGGCAGCTTCATCGGTATCGGTTTCCGCCAGCAGCAGGGCATCCGCATCCGGGGCTGTCTCGAATACGTTGATCCCCATGTCGTTGATCATGCGGATGATGTCTTCTACCTGTTCCGGATCAGAGATATCCTCCGGCAGGTGGTCGTTGACCTCCGCGTAAGTCAGGTAACCCTGCTCACGACCGCGGGTGATCAACTCTTTGAGACGAGATTGCTGTTGCGCTTTTCCGGACATAACACCCTATCCACTGAAGGTCTTGGCGGGCTGAAATAAGCCGAGGATTATACCAGATTCGAGGCTTCAGGCGCCAGTTCAGCTCTGGCTGCCTGTTGAAGAGGGGGTGCTGTAGTGCTCCCGCAGTAACGCTTTCTCTTCGTCGGTCAGTTCACTGGGATTCTTTCGCAGCACACTGTGCAGGCGGGCTTCGCGGCTGCTGAGCAGTTGGTTGTGTGCAAGTGTAGTAATGGTGTCGACGAACTGCTTTTCAAGATTGCCGTCATCGATCAGCCATTCTTTCCCCGCCAGCACCTGTAGCAGGCGCCCTTGGGGTGTTCCGTGCCAGCGCGCGATGAGGTGCATCGAGCTCTGTTTCGGATTTTTCTGCAACGCTTCGACCAGGGCCGCGAGCAGTTGCGAGTAGGTCTGTCCCTCGTTGGAGAAGTGGCTCGCATCCTCGACGCTCTGCGCCAGTTGAGGATGGTGCAACAGGGTGCGCAGCGCGGTCAGGGTCGGCGATTCGACGCTGATCTCGGTACGTGGCTGGCGCGGCGTAAAGTCGCCTTTCTTGCCCTTGCCGTCCCATTTGCGATCGCCCTTCCAGGGCTTCTTGCCCTGCTTGGCGCCGCCGTTGCCGGCGGAAAATTCCTGCGGCGCCTCGAAGTAGTTCGAAGCATCCTGGTAGTGACTGTCGCCATGCTCTGCGAACTGGCCGGCGAACTGGCCCATGTCGTAGTCGGCGTATTCGTGGGCGTGCTGCTCTGAGCCCTGCGTCTTGGTCGGAGCGGGCGCCTGGCTGGGCTTGCCCTGCCCGGTGAGGCCCGAGCGCGGCGCGCTGATCTGGCTGAGCGCCTCGGCGGACAGCCCGGTGATCTCGCCCAGGCGCTGGCGCATCAGCAGGCGCAGGGTGTTGCCGGGGATTTTTTCCAGCAACGGCCCGGCCAGGGTCGCCAGGTGCGCCTTGCCTTCCAGCGTGCTGGGGTCGGCTTCCTGGGTCAGTTGCTGGAAGAAGTAGTCCGCCAGCGGCTGGGCCTGGTGGGCGAGGCGGGCGCGGAACGCGTCCGGGCCTTCGGCGCGTACCAGGCTGTCCGGGTCCTCGCCCTCGGGCAGGAACAGGAAGCGCACCTTGCGCCCGTCCTGCAGGTTGCTCAGTGCCGACTCCAGTGCGCGCCAGGCGGCGTTGCGGCCGGCCTGGTCGCCGTCGAAGCAGAAGAGGATGTTCGGCACGATGCGGAACAGCCGCTTGATGTGTTCTTCGCTGGTGGCCGTGCCCAGGGTGGCGACCGCATTGCGGATGCCTTGCTGGGCCAGCGCGATGACGTCCATGTAGCCTTCGACCACCATGATCTCGTCGAGATCCCGGTTGTTCTTCCGGGCCTCGTACAGGCCGTAGAGCTCCTGTCCTTTATGGAAGACCGGGGTTTCCGGCGAGTTCAGGTATTTCGGTTTGTCGTCGCCCAGCACCCGGCCGCCGAAAGCGATCACCCGGCCGCGGCTGTCGCGAATGGGGAAGATCACCCGGTCGCGGAAGCGGTCGTAGCGCTTGCCGCTGTCGGGGTTTTCCACCAGGAGGCCTGCATCGAGCATGGCCTTGAGCTGCAGGTTGTCGCCGCCCAGGTTTTTCAGCAGGTTGTCCCAGCCCGGCGGCGCGAAGCCCAGGCCGAAGTCGCGGGCGATCTCGCCGGTGAGGCCGCGTCCCTTGAGGTATTCCACCGCTGCCTTGCGCGCCGGGTGGCCTTTCAGCGCCTGGCGGTAGAACTCGGCAGAGGCAGCCAGCAGCGGGTAGAGCGGCGAGTCGACCGGCTGTCGGGGCTTGTTGCCGCGCCGGCCTTCCTCGCGGGGGATGTCCATGCCGGCGCGCTTGGCCAGGTCCTCGACTGCCTGGACGAAGTCCAGCTGGTCGTGGTCCATGATGAAGCCGAGAGCGTTGCCGCCGGCGCCGCAGCCGAAGCAGTAATAGAACTGCTTGTCCGGGCTGACGGTGAAGGAGGGTGTCTTCTCCTTGTGGAACGGGCAGCACGCGCTGTAGTTCTTGCCGGTCTTCTTCAGCTGGATGCGCGAACTCACCACATCGAGAATGTCGGTGCGGTTGAGCAGGTCATCGATGAAGGATTGTGGAATCAGGCCGGCCATAGACTCATCGGGACGCAGGGTGGACCCAAGCATAGCGCGGGGCGTTGAGGCCGCTAGCGAGGCTTGAGACTAAGCATGGGGCTGGAAAAGCAAAAACTCCGAAGTCCGCGAATGCGAATCGGAGTGGGGTGCCTTGTTTCAGGCACTCGCCCGGCGAGTGGGCCGGGCGATGCGGAAAGCGTGCGACGAAGCGCTGTAACTCAGTACAGGCGCTCGCGGCGGCGCTGTTCGCGCTGCACTTTCTTGGCGTGACGCTTAACAGCGGCAGCGGCCTTGCGCTTACGCTCGGCGGTCGGCTTTTCGTAGAACTCACGGCTACGGACTTCGGCCAGTACGCCTGCTTTTTCGCAGGAGCGCTTGAAACGACGCAGAGCTACGTCGAAGGGTTCGTTCTCTTTAACTTTGACGGCGGGCATCCAGGTCGTACCTTCAATGATTACCGGAGGATTTATCGCGCTCCTGACGGTTGTTCGGAGTCGGCGGTTTTCAAGGGTTGCGGATATTAAACGTTCGGAAGGAGGAATGCAAAGCCTCCGATCGAAAAGCACTGGTCCGAAGCCCAGCCGGCGATTATGATGCGCGGCTTCAATTTTGCCCAGAGTAAAGGCTCAAACCCATGCTAGTGCTGGGGTTGGAAACCTCCTGCGACGAGACCGGCGTCGCCTTGTACGACAGCGAAAAAGGCCTGCTGGCCGACGCGCTGTTCAGCCAGATCGACCTGCACCGCATCTATGGCGGCGTGGTTCCCGAGCTGGCCTCCCGTGATCACGTCAAGCGCATGCTGCCGCTGATTCGCCAGGTGCTGGATGAGTCCGGCCGGACTGCCGAAGACATCGATGCCATCGCCTACACCGCCGGCCCCGGCCTGGTGGGCGCGCTGCTGGTCGGCGCGTCCTGCGCCCAGGCCATGGCGTTTGCCTGGGGTATACCGGCCGTCGGCGTGCACCATATGGAAGGCCACTTGCTGGCGCCGATGCTCGAAGAGCAGCCGCCACAGTTCCCGTTCGTCGCCTTGCTGGTGTCCGGCGGCCATACCCAACTGGTGCGGGTGGATGGCATCGGCCAGTACCAGGTGCTCGGCGAGTCGGTGGACGACGCGGCCGGCGAAGCCTTCGACAAGACCGCCAAGCTGCTTGGTCTGGCCTATCCCGGTGGTCCGGAAATCGCACGTCTGGCCCAGAGCGGCACCGCTGGTCGCTTCGTCTTCCCGCGCCCGATGACCGACCGTCCGGGCCTGGATTTCAGCTTCAGCGGCCTCAAGACTTTCGCCCTGAACACCTGGCAGCGCTGCGTGGCCGAAGGTGACGACAGCGAGCAGACCCGCTGCGACATCGCCCTGGCGTTCCAGACGGCGGTGGTCGAGACCCTGACCATCAAGTGCAAGCGCGCGCTCAAGCAGACTCACCTGAAGAGCCTGGTGATCGCCGGTGGCGTCAGCGCCAACCAGGCCTTGCGCCAGCATCTGGAAAAGATGCTCGGCGAGATGAAGGGCCAGGTGTTCTATGCCCGCCCGCGCTTCTGTACCGATAACGGCGCGATGATCGCCTATGCTGGCTGCCAGCGGCTGGTGGCCGGGCAGCAGGACGGCCCGTCGATCGGCGTCCAGGCGCGTTGGCCAATGGAGTCGCTGCCGGCGATCTGAATAATGAAGCTGCAAACGACGCGGCCCATGCTCTGAGCGGCATGGGCCGTTTTTTCGCTTGCAGCGTGGTACGCGGGCCGGGAAGCTCGCGGCTTTAGAAGTGACGTTCGCGTCCAGCGATCAGGTCGCGCAGGTTGCTGCGGTGACGCCAGACGATCAGGCCGGTGAGTACGGTCATTGGCAGCAGCGCCGAAGGCTCCTGCCAGGCCAGCAGCGGTAGGGTCAGTGGCGTGGCCACCAGGGAAGCCAGCGAACTGGTGCGTGACAGCTTGAAGGTCACCAGCCAGGCCACTGCCGCGAGCAGGGCGGCCGGCGGGTACAGCGCCAGCAGCATGCCGGCGGCGGTGGCGACGCCCTTGCCGCCACGGAAGTTGAAGTACAGCGGGTAGAGGTGGCCGATCACCGCTGCCAGCCCGATCCAGGCCTGCTCCACGTCGGACAGGCCGATCATCCGGGCGAAAAGAACCGGAACCAGCCCCTTGGCGAGATCGCCGAGCAGGGTGAGGATGGCGATCTTCCTCCCGGCCAGGCGCAGCATGTTGGTGGCGCCGGGATTGCCCGAGCCGCTGGCGCGCGGGTCTGCTGTGCCGAACAGGCGGCTGAGGAGTACCGCGAAGGACAGTGATCCGAGCAGGTAGGCGAGGATCGCCAAGAACCAGAACATGGTTTCCACCGGAGACGAGGTCGTTTCCGATTCTAACGGGGCGCCGGCCGCTTGTCGTGTCGCCTTGGAGCATGCAGTCAGTGGACAGAGTTTTCATCGAGGGGCTGGAAGTGGACACCGTGATCGGCGTCTACGACTGGGAAAGGGGTATCCGGCAGTGCCTGCGCCTGGACCTGACGCTGGGTTGGGACAACCGCCCGGCGGCGGCCGACGACGATATTGCCAAGGCCCTGGACTACGCCGTGCTCTCCGAGCGGGTCATGGCTTTCGCCCGTGACGCGCATTTCCAGCTGGTGGAAACCTTCGCAGAGCGCCTGGCCGAGTTGCTGATGGCGGAGTTCGGCATTCAGTGGCTGCGCCTGAAAGTCACCAAGCCCGGCGCCGTCGCGGCTGCCATCGGCGTGGGTGTGGAGATCGAACGCGGATGCCGCTGACGACGGTCTACCTCGGGTTGGGCAGCAATTTCGACCGTGAGCGCCATCTGCTCGCCGGGTTGGAGGCGCTGGACGGTTTCCTCGAGGACATCCACTGCTCGCCGGTCTTCGAGAGCGAGCCGGTGGGCATCCGCAGCGGCCCCTTCTACAACTTCGTGATCGTCGCACGCACCGACCTGCCATTGGCGGAGCTGAGCCTGCGGCTCAAGCATATCGAGGCGGACAACGGTCGCTATGCGCCGGAGCGCAAGGGTCTGCCGCTGGATATCGACGTGCTGCTGTATGGCGACCTGCACGGGGAGTTCGACGGCCTGACGCTGCCGCGCGCGGAGGTGCTGAAGAATGCCTTCGTGCTCTGGCCGCTGGCGTTGCTGGCGCCTGAAGTGAAGCATCCGGGAGCGCAGCGTTCGTTTGCCGGACTCTGGGCGGACGCGCAGATCGGGCAGAAACTCTGGCCGGTGCCCTTCCAGTGGCGCGGTGTGGAGCTGACACCGGCGGCGCTGATCGAGGCGCATCCGACAGCTTGACGCCTCATTTGTAGGAGCGCCCCATGGGCGCGATCGCGGGCATGGACCGTTCCTACAGTGAGAGTTCGTCGTTGGAGGGGCGATCCCTCCGCGGTGCTGTCAGGCGGCGTGGCTTTCCTTGTAGGCCTTCAGTGCTGTCAGCCGCTCACGCTTGAGCGCTTCGCCTAGCTCGGCACCCTTGTATCCCTTGTCCAGCAATGGCTGCACCGCGACCGAGCGGGCGGCCTGTGCTGCGCCGCACAGGTACTCGGCCTGCGGGTATTCGCGATCCTCCAGCCCGTGGCGGCCGCGGGCGTCCATCTCGCTGGCGGCGAGAAACTCTTCGAAGCGCTGCGGCCGGCGGTAGACGTCGAAGGATTGCAGCAGCTCAAGGATGGTGTTTGGCCGCAGCTCCAGCGCGCGGTGGCAGTGGGTGTGGTACTCGCCGACCAGTCGCGCCAGCTCCTGGCAATCTCGCGGGACCTTGAAGCGTGCATTGATCGCGTCGATCAGCGGCAGGCCCAGGTGTTCGTGGGCGTGGTGTTTGGGCCACTCTTCCTTGCGCGTCTCTCCCTTGCCCACGTCATGGAGCAGGCAGGCCCAGCGCACGCTCAGCGGTTGATCGTGCCTGGCGCACTCGCGCAGTACGGCCAGCACGTGCTCGCCGCTATCCACTTCCGGGTGGTGCTGCGGCGGTTGCGGCACGCCGAACAGCGCATCGACTTCCGGCATCAGCACGGCCAGGGCGCCACAGTCGCGCAAGACCTGGATGAACACGTCCGGGCGCGATTCCATCAGGGCGCGGGAGATTTCCTTCCAGCTGCGTTCGGCCGTCAGCGCTTCCAGTTCGCCGGATTCCGACAGCTTGCGCATCAGCGCCAGGGTTTCCGGCGCCACGGCGAAGCCCATCGGCGCATAGCGGGCGGCGAAGCGCGCAACGCGCAGCACGCGCAACGGGTCTTCGGCGAAGGCCGGGGAGACGTGGCGCAGCAGGCGGGCTTCGAGGTCTTTCTGGCCGTGGTAGGGATCGACGACCTGGCCGTCATCGCCCTCGGCCATGGCGTTGATGGTCAGGTCGCGGCGGATCAGGTCTTCTTCCAGGGTGACGTCGGGACTGGCGTAGAAGGTGAAGCCGCCATACCCGCGCCCGCTTTTGCGCTCGGTGCGGGCGAGGGCGTATTCCTCGCCGGTCTTGGGGTGGAGGAAGACCGGGAAGTCGGCGCCCACCGGGCGGTAGCCCTGGGCAAGCATCTCGTCGGCGCTGGCGCCGACCACCACCCAGTCGGTGTCGCTGAAGGGGATGCCGAGCAGGCGGTCGCGCACGGCGCCGCCCACCTTGTAGATCTGCATGAAGCTGTCTCCTGTTCTGGGGGATAGCTTCGGGGTTTGCGGCGGGTGGGGCAAGCTCGGCAGCGGGAGAGGTGTCTGCGGCGTCGGTCGCGGGCATGGCCCACTCCTGCAGCGGGCTCTGGTTCAAGGCGCGGCGACGGGGACCTGCTGGAGCAGCGCGCCGATGGCGTCCTGCAGCAAGGCGGCGCTGGAGTGCGCGGGGCTAAGGCCGGTGCTGACGGTGCCTTCCCACAGCGTCTGTTCCTGCGCATCAGTCAGGCGCAGGCGCAGGGTGCCGGTTTCGTCGCGCAGGCGGTGGATGGCGAGGTAGGGGCCGAGTGGGTCGGGTGGCGGCACGTCGACCTTGAATTCCAGCGGCGCGTCCTGCAGCGCCAGCCAGTAGTAGACGCGCAACTGCGGCGCCGCGCTTTCGCGGTAGCCGCGCTCGATCAGGCCCTGGCGCACCTGGGCGTTGATCAGGGGGTAACGGCTGCGGTAGGGCAGGGCGTCGACGGCGTTTTCCGGCGGCATCAGCTGGAAGTCGCGCAGCCCGGACAGGCGCGCATCGGCGGGATGCGCAACCTGGGCGTGCGGGACGGGGTTGCTGCAGGTCGCGACAGCAAGGCAAAGCAGGAGAATGGCGAATAGACGCATGGCGGTCTCCAGCGGGGTTGCCGCCATGCTTGTCACGCCTGCTGCTACGGTCAACCGATCAAATGGGTGGGATGATCAGGTCGAGACGCGGGTAGCCCTCCTCGCTGTCGCGTTCACCCTTTGGGGGCATGTGGAAGGTGTTGACGATGTTCTCGCCCTGCAGAGTCTCCAGGTGGATGTCGAAGCCCCACAGGCGGTGCAGGTGCTTGAGCACGTCGTCGGTGGATTCGCCCAGCGGTTTGCGGTCGTGCTGCTGGTGGCGCAGGGTCAGCGAGCGGTCGCCGCGGCGGTCGACGTCCCAGATCTGGATGTTCGGCTCGCGGTTGCCGAGGTTGTACTGGGCGGCCAGGGTTTCGCGGATCTTGCGGTAGCCGTCGTCGTCGTGGATGGCGTCGACCAGCATGTCGTCCTTCTGGTCGTCGTCGAGGATGCTGAACAGCTTGAATTCGCGGATCACCTTGGGCGAGAGGAACTGCAGGACGAAGCTCTCGTCCTTGAAGCTCTTCATGGCGAACTTGATGGTGGCCAACCAGTCGCTGCCGGCGATGTCCGGGAACCAGCGTTTGTCTTCCTCGGTGGGGTTCTCGCAGATGCGGCGGATGTCGCGGTACATGGCGAAGCCCAGCGCGTAGGGGTTGATGCCGCTGTAGTAGGGGCTGTCGAAGCCGGGCTGGTAGACCACGCTGGTGTGGTACTGGAGGAACTCCATCATGAAGCCATCGCTGACCAGGCCTTCGTCGTAGAGGTCGTTGATCAGGGTGTAGTGCCAGAAGGTCGCCCAGCCTTCGTTCATGACCTGGGTCTGGCGCTGCGGGTAGAAGTACTGCGCCACCTTGCGCACGATGCGCACCACTTCTCGCTGCCAGGGCTCAAGCAGCGGGGCGTTCTTCTCGATGAAGTAGAGGATGTTTTCCTGCGGCTCGCTGGGGTAGCGGGCCAGGCCCTGCTCCTTGTCCTTGCCGCCGGCCTTGGGAATGGTCCGCCAGAGGTCGTTGACCTGCCGCTGGATCTGCTCCTCGCGTTCCTTCTGGCGCTGCTTCTCTTCCTCGGCGGAGATCGGGTAGGGCCGCTTGTAGCGGTCCACGCCGTAGTTCATCAGGGCGTGGCAGGAGTCCAGCAGGTCTTCCACGGCGTCGATGCCGTGACGTTCTTCGCACTTGTTGATGTAGGACTTGGCGAACACCAGGTAGTCGATGATCGAGGTGGCGTCGGTCCAGGTGCGGAACAGGTAGTTGCCCTTGAAGAAGCTGTTGTGCCCGTAGCAGGCGTGAGCGATCACCAGTGCCTGCATGCACTGGGTGTTCTCTTCCATCAGGTAGGCGATGCAAGGGTCGGAGTTGATCACGATCTCGTAGGCCAGGCCCATCTGACCGCGCTTGTAGTTCTTTTCCGTGCTGAGGAAGTGCTTGCCATAGGACCAGTGGTTGTAACCGATGGGCATGCCGACGGAGGCGTAGGCATCCATCATCTGCTCGGCGGTGATCACTTCGATCTGGTTGGGGTAGGTGTCCAGTGCATAACGCTCGGCGAGGCGACTGATCTCGCGGTCGTATTGCTGGATCAGCTCGAAGGTCCACTCCGAGCCGGTGGCGATCGGCTGGCGCTTGCTCATGCGACTAGCCTCCTCTGGAACAGCTCGCGGAACACCGGGTAGATGTCCGAGGCGGAGACGATCTGCTGCTGGGCGAAGCTGTCTTCGAAGGTATCGCGGATCTTCTCGTACTCGAACCACAGCGCCTGGTGCTCGCGCGGGGTGATCTCGACGTAGGTGTAGTACTGGACGAAGGGCATGATCTGCTTCATCAGGATGTCGCGGCAGACCGGCGAGTCGTCGTTCCAGTTGTCGCCGTCCGAGGCCTGGGCGGCGTAGATGTTCCACTCGTTGGTGGGATACCGCTCGGCCATCACTTCCTGCATGAGTTTCAGGGCGCTGGAAACGATGGTCCCGCCGGTCTCGCGGGAATAGAAGAACTCCTCCTCGTCCACCTCGCGGGCGCTGGTGTGGTGGCGGATGAACACCACCTCGATTTTCTCGTAGTTCCGCTTGAGGAACAGGTAGAGAAGGATGAAGAAGCGCTTGGCGATGTCCTTGGTGGCCTGGGTCATGGAGCCGGAGACGTCCATCAGGCAGAACATCACGGCCTTGGAGGTCGGGTTGGGCTGCTTCACCAGCAGGTTGTACTTGAGGTCGAAGGTATCGAGGAACGGCACCTTGTCGATGCGCGCGCGCATGCCGGCGATCTTCTGCTCAAGTTCCTGGATATCGCCGAGGTTGTCCGGTTCCTCGCGTTTCAGGCGGTCGAGCTCCGCTATCGCTGCACGTAGCTTGCCGCGGGTGGAGCCGGACAGGGCAATGCGCCGCGCGTGGGCCGAGCGCAGGGTGCGCACGATGTTGATGCGTGAGGGGTTGCCTTCGTTGCTGATGCCGGCGCGCACGGTCTTGAAGGTGTCGCTGCCGGTGAGGTGGCGCTTGACCAGGTTGGGCAGCTCCAGATCCTCGAACATGAAGTCGAGGAACTCCTCCTGGGTGATCTGGAAGACGAAGTCGTCCATCCCGTCGCCCTGGTTACTCGCCTTGCCGGCGCCACGGCCACCGCCGCCGCCCTGGGGGCGCGGGATGTGTTCGCCGGTGGTGAATTCCTTGTTGCCGGGGTGGATCACCGTCTGGCGACCGCCACGACCATGATGCAGGACCGGCTCGTCGATATCGCGGCCAGGAATACTGATTTGCTCGCCGTGTTCCATGTCGGTGATGGAGCGGCGGCTGACGGCCTCTTCGACGGCCTTCTTGATGTGCTCACGGTAACGCCGCAGGAAGCGCTGGCGATTCACCGTGCTCTTGTTCTTGCCGTTCAGACGCCGGTCGATGACGTAGCTCATGAATGCTCCTCAGGGCCTGCTGCGTAGCGGCGTGGAGCCGCCACGGACAGGTCCGAATGCGACGGCGACCGGCGCGGCGGGAATGCCGCCGCGCCGATGGCAGACTACTGCGACTTGCGAACCCGCAGATACCATTCCGACAGCAGGCGCACCTGCTTCTCGGTGTAGCCGCGCTCGACCATGCGTTTGACGAAGTCGTTGTGCTTCTGCTGATCCTCCTTGCTCGCCTTGGCGTTGAAGCTGATGACCGGCAGCAGGTCCTCGGTGTTGGAGAACATTTTCTTCTCGATCACCACACGCAGCTTCTCGTACGACAGCCAGCTGGGGTTCTTGCCGTTGTTGCCGGCGCGAGCGCGCAGCACGAAGTTGACGATTTCGTTGCGGAAATCCTTCGGGTTGCTGATGCCAGCCGGTTTCTCGATCTTCTCCAGCTCCTCGTTGAGGGCGGCGCGGTTGAGGATCTCGCCGGTTTCCGGGTCGCGGTATTCCTGGTCCTGGATCCAGAAGTCGGCGTACAGCACATAGCGGTCGAAGATGTTCTGGCCATACTCGCTGTAGGACTCCAGGTACGCGGTCTGAATTTCCTTGCCGATGAACTCGACGTAGCGCGGGGCCAGGTATTCCTTCAGGAAGCGCAGGTAGCGCTCGCGGGTTTCCGGCGGGAACTGCTCCTGCTCGATCTGCTGTTCCAGCACGTAGAGCAGGTGCACCGGGTTGGCAGCGACTTCATGCGGGTCGAAGTTGAATACCTTGGAAAGGATCTTGAAGGCGAAGCGGGTGGAAAGCCCGGACATGCCCTCGTCCACACCGGCGGTGTCGCGGTATTCCTGGATGGACTTGGCCTTGGGATCGGTGTCCTTGAGGTTTTCGCCGTCGTAGACGCGCATTTTCGAGTAGATGTTGGAGTTCTCCGGCTCCTTCAGACGCGACAGCACGGAGAACTGCGAGAGCATCTTCAGGGTGTCCGGCGCGCAGTGGGCGTGCGCCAGCGAGCTGTTGATCAGCAGCTTGTCGTAGATCTTGATCTCGTCGGAGACGCGCAGGCAGTACGGCACCTTGACGATGTAGATCCGGTCGATGAAGGCCTCGTTGTTCTTGTTGTTGCGGAAGCTGTGCCATTCCGATTCGTTGGAGTGGGCGAGGATGATACCGCTGTAGGGCAGCGAGCCGAGGCCCTCGGTGCTGTTGTAGTTGCCCTCCTGGGTCGCGGTGAGCAAGGGGTGCAGGACCTTGATCGGTGCCTTGAACATCTCGACGAATTCCATCAGGCCCTGGTTGGCCCGGCACAGCGCGCCCGAGTAGCTGTAGGCGTCGGCGTCGTTCTGCGGGAATTCTTCCAGCTTGCGGATATCCACCTTGCCGACCAGCGCGGAGATGTCCTGGTTGTTCTCATCGCCCGGTTCGGTCTTGGCGATGGCGATCTGGTTGAGGATTGAGGGGTGCAGCTTGACCACGCGGAACTGGCTGATGTCGCCACCGAACTCGTTGAGGCGCTTGGTGGCCCAGGGCGACATCACCGAGCGCAGGTAGCGGCGCGGGATGCCGTAGTCTTCCTCGAGGATGGCGCCGTCTTCGTCCGGGTTGAACAGCCCCAGGGGCGATTCGAACACCGGCGAGCCCTTGATCGCATAGAAGGGCACGTGCTCCATCAACTGCTTGAGCTTCTCGGCGAGGGAGGATTTACCACCGCCGACCGGGCCCAGGAGGTAAAGGATCTGTTTCTTCTCTTCCAGGCCTTGGGCGGCGTGGCGGAAGAAAGAGACGATCTGGTCGATGCACTCTTCCATGCCATGGAAGTCGGCAAAGGCCGGGTATCGGCGGATCACCTTGTTGGAGAATATTCGCGACAGGCGGGAATCGACGGATGTGTCGAGTAGCTCAGGCTCGCCGATGGCCATCAGTATCCGCTCGGCGGCGGTGGCATAGGCGATCTTGTCCTGCTTGCAGAGATCCAGGTACTCCTGGAGGGAGTACTCTTCTTGACGGGTCGCTTCGAAGCGTTCCTGGAAGTGACTGAAAATGCTCATGACGTCTCCTCGCTCGATGCATGGAGCCGGCGCCGGATCGGTCTGTGCGGGTGCGGTCGGGCTGCCAGTGCTTACCGGCGAGAATCCCCCAGAACTCCAACGGAACCTGGCCACTGCCCTGATCCGCCCCAATGGTCACTGCCGATTAACCGGAAGCCGGTGTGCCGGCTCTCCCTTTTTTGGATGGCCTGAGGGAAAGGATAGTTCGTTCTTCAGTGTGTAAAGGACGAAAGAGCGAGAAGTTACAGATTTTTTGAAGGGGCTAATCCGCCCCTTTCGTAGGGGCTTTCAGTCGGAGCCGCCAGCGTTGGTATCCGCGGGGTAGACGCTGCGCCACAGTTCGAAGCCGCCATCGAGGCTGTAGACCTCGGAGAAGCCCTGTTGGACGAAATAGGCTGCCGCACTCTGGCTGGAGTTGCCGTGGTAGCAGACCACGACCAGCGGTGCGTCCATGTCGGCCTCGCGGATGAAGTCGGCCACCGAGTAGTTGTCGATGTGCCGCGAGCCGCTGATGTGGCCCGTCGCGTAGCTTTGCGGGTCGCGGATGTCGACGACCTGGGCGCCGCTTTCGCGCAGTTGCTGGGCCTGGTCGGGGGCGATGCGCTTGAAGTCGCTCATGGGGTTACCTCGCAAGGCGCGCAGCCTGTGGCTGCGCTGCAATCATTCATTCTGGTTTATCGGCGCAGCTGCAGTGGATGCGCTCGAGGGTATCGACGTTCATCAGCGTCATGCTGCCGCCCCACACGCAGCCGGTGTCGAGGGCGAACAGGCCGGGGACATCGCACTGGCCTTCCAGCGCGGCCCAGTGGCCGAAGATGATCTTGCGTCCGGCGGCCTTTCGTTCGGCAAAGCTGAACCAGGGGGCGTAGCCAGGAGGCGCGGTGTCCAGGCCTTCCTTGGATTTCAGGTCGAGCTTGCCGTCGGGGGTGCAGAAACGCATGCGCGTGAAGTAGTTGGTGATCACTCGCAGGCGCGCGATGCCGGTGAGCTTTTTGTCCCACTTGGCAGGCTCGTTGCCGTACATGCCATCGAGGAACATCGGTAGCTGGGCGTCGTCGCGCAGGGCAGCTTCGACTTCGGCGGCGCGTTGCAGGGCCTTGTCGATGTCCCATTGCGGCGGGATGCCCGCGTGCACCAGGGTCATGTCGCGCTGGGCGTCGTGGTGCACCAGCGGCATTTGCCGCAGCCATTCGATCAGTTGCGCGCAGTCCGGCGCCTCGACGATCTCGCGCAGGGTGTCGTTCTTCTTCAGGCGCTCGGCGTTGTAGGCGACGGCGATCAAGTGCAGGTCATGGTTGCCCAGCACGCAGACCAGCGAATCGCGCATGCCAAAAAGGAAGCGCAGGGTTTCCAGCGACGCCGGGCCGCGGTTGACCAGGTCGCCCACCAGCCACAGCTTGTCCCGGGCCGGGTCGAACTTTACCTGCTCCAGGAGGCACTTGAGCGGTTCCAGGCAACCCTGCAAGTCGCCGACGGCGTAGGTGGCCATCAGTGCAGCGCCCCCGGTACGGCGAGGCGGAATGCCGGGATATCTGCGTCGAAGTGGTGACCGTCGGTGGCGACCATCTGGTAGCTGCCGTGCATGCTACCGACCTTGGTCGCCATCACGGTGCCGCTGGTGTAGGTGTGGCTGGCGCCCGGTTCGATCAGCGGTTTCTCACCGACCACGCCGGCGCCGCGCACTTCCTGCACATGGCCGTCGCCGTCGGTGATGATCCAGTGGCGAGTCAGCAGCTTGGCGGCCAGCTCGCCGTGGTTGTGGATGGTCACGGTGTAGGCGAACACGTAGCGCTGCTGCTCCGGCTGGGATTGCTCGGGCAGGTGGCGGGTGGTGACGCTGACGCTGACCTGGTAGCGGGGGTCGCTCATGCGCTCGGTCCTTGCTCGGCTTCCGGGTTGGTTTCGCTGTAGCGGTTGGCCAGGCTGACGAAGTCGGCAACGCTCAACTGCTCCGGGCGCAGGGTCGGATCGACGCCGGCGGCTTCGATGTCCTCGACGCTCATCAGCGTGCGCAGGGTGTTGCGCAGGGTCTTGCGGCGCTGGTTGAAGGCTTCGCGGACGATGCGCTCCAGTATGCGGTGATCCTTGGCCGGGTGCGGCGGTTCGGCGTAGGGCACCAGGCGGACGATGGCCGATTCGACCTTGGGCGGCGGGTTGAACGCGCCGGGGCCGACGGTGAACAGGTAATCCACACGGCAGAAGTACTGCACCATGATCGACAGGCGGCCCCAGTCGCCGTTGCCCGGCTCGGCGGCCAGGCGCTCCACCACTTCCTTCTGCAGCATGAAGTGCATGTCCTGGATCAGCGAGGCATGGTCCAGGAGGTGGAAGATCAGTGGGGTGGAGATGTTGTAGGGCAGGTTGCCGACCACGCGCAGCTTGTCCTCGGCAGAGGCCATGAGGGTTGCGAAGTCGAACTTCATGGCGTCGCCCTGGTGCAGGCTGAAGTTGGGCTTCAGGCCGAAGCGCCATTTCAGTTGCGGGATCAGGTCCAGATCGAGCTCGATCACGTCGAGCTTAGCGCCGCTGTCCACCAGGCCTTCGGTCAGGGCGCCTTGGCCCGGGCCGATTTCCAGCAGGTGCTGGCCTTCCTTGGCGGCGATGGCGCGCAGGATCTTGTGAATCACCCCGGCGTCATGCAGGAAGTTCTGCCCAAAGCGTTTACGGGCGCGGTGCTGGAAGAGTTCGGACATCGAGGGCTCCGGAGAGCAGCCGGGCGCCTGTGGCGGCCGGCTGGAGGCGGAAAAACCATCAGTTTACCAGCCAGGCGCGGCCAGCACGAAACGCTGGCCGAACGGAATGCCCGGGATCAGCGCGCGCCAGCGCCGGCTTCGGCCATCTGGTAGGCGGTTTCCAGGGCGACCTGCAGGCTGCCGCTGTCGATCCGGCCGGTGCCGGCGAGGTCCAGTGCGGTGCCGTGGTCCACCGAGGTGCGGATGATCGGCAGGCCCAGCGTCACGTTCACCGCCGCGCCGAAGCCCTTGTACTTGAGCACCGGCAGACCCTGGTCGTGGTACATCGCCAGCACGGCATCGCAATGCTCCAGGTGCTTGGGAGTGAACAGCGTGTCGGCCGGTAGCGGGCCGATCAGTTGCATGCCCTCGCTGCGCAGGCGTTCCAGGGTCGGTTCGATCACGTCGATCTCTTCGTGGCCGAGGTGGCCGCCCTCGCCGGCGTGGGGGTTCAGGCCGCAGACCAGGATGCGCGGATTGGGCAGGCCGAACTTGTCGCGCAGGTCGGCGTGCAGGATGCGGGTGACACGCTCCAGACGATCCGGGGTGATGGCATCGGCAATCTGCCGCAGTGGCAGGTGGGTGGTCACCAGCGCAACGCGCAGGCCGCGTGTGGCGAGCATCATCACCACCTGGGCGGTGTGGGTGAGGTCGGCGAGGAATTCGGTGTGGCCGGAGAAGGCGATTCCGGCCTCGTTGATCACGCCCTTGTGTACCGGCGCGGTGATCATCCCCGCGAAATGCCCGTCCAGGCAGCCCTGGCCGGCGCGAGTCAGGGTCTCCAGTACGTAGGCGGCGTTGGCCTGGTTCAGCTTGCCCGGTTCGACCGGGGCGGCCAGCGGTGTATCCCAGACATACAGGGTGCCGGCCGGAGCGGCGACGCTGGGCCACTGGCCGGGACCAACATTCTGCAGGTCGATGTTCAGCCCTAGCAGGGCGGCGCGCTGGGCCAGCAGTTTACGGCTGGCGACGGCGACCAGCGGGTGCGGTTGCGCTTCGCGGGCCAGCAGCAGGCAGAGATCGGGGCCGATGCCGGCGGGCTCGCCGGGGGTGAGGGCGAAAAGGTGGGAAGTGCTCATCAGGGGCTCTCGAATCGGGAGTTGCAGCGGATGGGCCTACTCTACGACGAAGCCCCGGTTCTTCGAAGCTTTCGACAAGCAAAAAGAAACCCGGCCATGGCCGGGTTTCTTTACTGAGCGACTCGCGCTGCTTACTGCTTGATCTCGACGTAGGCTTCGTCGCGGATCTGGCGCAGCCAGGCCTGCAGTTCCTCGTCGTACTTGCGTGCGCGGAGGGTCTGGGCGGCTTGTTGCTCGCGGAACTTGTCGCTGCTGTCGGTGGCGCGGCGGCCGAGGACTTCCAGCACGTGCCAGCCGAACGGCGAGCGGAACGGCTTGGTGACCTGGCCTTGCGGAGCGTTGTTCATCACCTCGCGGAATTCCGGTACCAGGGACTCCGGGTCGACCCAGTTGAGGTCGCCACCGTTGAGCTTGGAGCCCGGGTCTTCGGAGAACTTCTTCGCCAGATCACTGAAGCTTTCGCCGGCCTGGATACGCTCGTAGAGCTTCTCGGCCAGGCGCTGGGTCTCTTCTTCGCTGCGGATCTCGCTGGGCTTGAGCAGGATGTGGCGGACGTGGACTTCGTCACGCAGCATCTTGCTGCCACCGCGCTTCTCTTCCAGTTTGATGATGATGAAGCCGCCCGGGGTGCGGACTGGCTCGGTCACGTCGCCCACGGCCAGGCTACCGACCATGCTGTCGAACGGGGACGGCAGCTGGGCAGCCTTGCGCCAGCCGATCTCGCCGCCTTCCAGGGCGTTGTCGCCAGCCGAGCGGGACACTGCCAGCTGGCCGAAGTCCGCGCCCTGCTTGAGCTGCTCGTACATTTCCTGAGCCTGACGGGCTGCCGCCTGCACGGTTTCCGGCGAGGCGCTGTCGGGGACCGGGATCAGGATGTTGGCCAGGCGGTACTCTTCGGAGAGCTGGATCTTGCCGAGGTCGGAGGCGAGGAAGTTCTGCACTTCCTGCTCGCTGACCTGGATGCGCTCGGCCACACGGCGCTGGCGCACCCGGCTGATGATCATCTCGCGGCGCACCTGCTCGCGGGCCTCGTCGTAGGACAGGCCGTCGTGGGACAGGGCGGCACGGAACTGGTCCAGGCTCATGTTGTTGCGCTGGGCAATGGTGCCCATGGCCTGGTTCAGCTCTTCATCGGTGATACGAACGCCGGAGCGGTCACCGATCTGCAGCTGGATGTTCTCGATGATCAGCCGTTCGAGCACCTGCTGGGTCAGCACGTGCTCGGGCGGCAGCGGCGCACCGCGCTTCTGGATGGTTGCACGGACTTCGCGCAGGCGTTGGTCCAGCTGGCTCTGCATCACCACGTCGTTATCGACGATGGCGACCACGCGATCCAGCGGAACCACTTCGGCGTGCACGACGGAACTTGCCAACAGCGCGCCCAGCATCAGCGGGCGCAGGGCCTTACATAGCATTGTCTTCACGTTGACGATAACCCTGGATACCTTGGTCTAGGAAGCCTTCCACCTGGTTGCCAACCACGCCGCCAAGGCCTTTCAAGATGATTTGAAGGAAGATACCGCGGTCGGCCTTGGACGTGGAGGTCACGAATTCCTCGTCGTCGTAGTCGACCCAGTAGCGATTGATCAGGCGCAGCTTCCAGCAGCAGCTGTCGTACTCGAAGCCACCGAAGGCTTCCAGCGTGCGGCTCTGGTTGTAGTCGAACTGCCAGCGGCCGATGGCGGCCCACTGCGGCAGGACTGGCCAGATGAACGAGAAGTCATGCTGTTCGATCTTGTACTCGTCGCTGCCGTACTCGAACTGGCCGGTGTTCGGGTTGAAGCGCTTGCTGTCCGCACGGTAGCGGTAGCCGGCGTTCAGCACCTTGCGGGGATCGGCTTCGGGCTGGTAGTGGAACATCAGGTTACCGTTGTCGGTATGGTTGGTGTTCGGGTTCCAGTTGAAGTCCGAGCTAGCGTACCAGTCGTGGTTGAAGCGGTAGACGCCGGTGAGCGCGTAGGGCGAGCGCCAGGTGTCGGCGTCTGGGTTCTTCGCGCCACTGGCGGCCAGATCGTTCTCGGTCAGGCCGGGCAGTTGCACGCGTCGGTCGCTGAAGTAGTAGATCTGGCCGGCGGCAATGTAGGCGCGCTCGAAGCCATCGTCTTCGATGAAGCGCGACCCCAGGCCCAGGGACAGCTGGTTGGCGTCGCCGATGCGGTCACGGCCGGTAAAGCGGTTTTCACGCCACAGCGAGTCGTAGCTGAAGGTGAACTCGCCGGTGTCGAAGGTCGGCAGGTTGTCCTGGTCCTTGTACGGGACGTACAGGTACATCGCGCGCGGTTCCAGGGTCTGGCGGAACTTGGTGCCGGCAAAGGTGGTGTCACGGTCGAAGTACAGACCGGAGTCCAGCTTGGCCAGGCCGAGCGAACGATCCGGGCTGCTGTCGTAGTCGATGTAGGACGGCAGCGTGGCTTTGCCTTTGCCATCCAGGTCCAGGTCGTACTTGGTGTACAGCGCCTTGACCGTCGGGGTCATGAAGCCCCAGCTGCGGTTCATCGGCAGGCTGATGCCCGGCTCGGCATGGAAGCGATCGCCGGTAGCCCGCGCCAGGCCCCGGATGTTGGTGTCCGGGCGTGGATAGAGCGTCGGATTGTCGACGTCGATCCGGTAGTAGCCTTCATCCAGATCCCGGTCGAAGCGCACGGCCTCGGTGCTGTAGGTGAAGTTCAGACCGCCTGGGTTGAACGGCAGTTTGCCGTCCAGGGTGAGCTGCGGCAGGCGATCATACGGGGTGACGTCGGTCACGGTCGCCAGTTGGTAGGACTGCGCGTTCAGCTTGGCGGTGTAGCTGTCGCCACGGTAGGTCAGGATGCCCTGCTGGTTGACGAAGGTCGGCGAGCCGATGCCCAGCGAAGTATCCAGGTCCTGGAAGTAGTACGGGTCGCTGATGCGGGTGTAGTCGACCTGCGCCAACAGGCGCGAATCCAGGCCGCTGGTGTTTTTCCAGCCATACAGCCAACGGGTGTCGGTGTACTGCGGGAAGTCCTTGCGGTCGTCGTTCTTGTCGTTCAGGTAGGCCGCGGTGACCTCGCCTTCGCTGCTGTGGGTCAGGTAGCGGAACTCGCCTTCCATCAGCAGGCCGCGCTTGACCATGTAGTGCGGGTACAACGTGGCGTCGTAGTTGGGCGCCAGGTTGAAGTAGTACGGCGTGGTCAGCGTGAAGCCGGTGTCGGTCGAGCTGGCGAAGGAAGGCGCCAGGAAGCCGGACTGACGACGGTTGTCGATCGGGAAATAGATGTACGGGGTGTAGAAGACCGGAATGTCCTTCACCCGCAGGGTCGCGTTGGTCGCGGTGCCGAAGCCGGTGGCCGGATTCAGCTTGATGTTGTTGCCCTTGACGACCCAGGCGTTGCTGCCCGGCTCGCAACGGGTGTAGGTGCCGTCCTTGAGCTGGATGATCGCGTCTTCCTGGCGCTTGGCGTACAGCGCGCTGCCGCGGATCTGCGCCTGGTGCATGACGTACTCGGCGTTGTCGATCTTCGCCGCGCCATTGTCCAGTTGCAGCTCGGCGTGGTCGCCGACGATCAGAGCGCCGTTGTCACGCAGCTTGACGTTGCCGACCAGCTCGCCGCGGTTCTCGGCCTGGTGCAGGTTGGCCTCGTCGGCCTCCACCTGCATGCTGCCCTGGCGCAGGACCACGTTACCCGCGAGGGTGGCAATCTGTTTTTCCTGCTCGTAGCGGGACACTTTTGCCGAAACGTAGGTCGGAGCCTCGTCGTTGGGCGTCTTGTCGTTCATGCCCGGACGGATCGGCTCGACATAGGCACCGCTGCAATACGGGCCCATTTCCGCCTGCTGGGCGGCGGTGAGCTTGTCGCGCGGGATCCAGTCGAGGTGGCTGTAGTCGCTGCTGCGCGACTTCAGACCGCGGCCGCCGGACTCGGTGACCAGCTGCTTCGGCTCTTCGCCGGCGCTGCTGCTCGAGCTGCCCGAGGACTTCGAGCTGCTGGCGGCGGCGGTGCCGCCGGCGCTGACCGAGCTGGCGCCGTGCTGTGGGCGCGGTACGCTGCTGGCGCTGTTCTGCGAGGAACAGTCCCAGGCGCCGGACGCGGAGGGCTGGCAGGCGAACTGCTCACCGGGTGCCGCGGTCACAGAGGCGAGCGGCTGGATAGCCAGCAGGCCACCGGTCACCAGTAAGGGGAATTTTCTACGGAACACGGGGAAATTCACTGCCATCTTGTTAATCCGGGCTTCCTGCGAGCCATCGGCCCAAAGCGGACCGCACGCCTCTCGATGGGCTCAAAAAGATGCTGGATAATAAAGCATGACCCGCGCAACGGCTAGGGCCGTGGAGAACCCATAAAGATGTCACAGGATGCCCGTTACCAGCAGATGATCGGCTGGTTGGACTTGAGTTTGCCCGCAGTGTTCAACGCGCAGGGCTGGGGCCCGGTGCCCGAGGCCAGCTTCACCGCAGCCAGCAGCGACGCCAGTTTCCGCCGGTATTTCCGCTGGCAGGGCGAGGGCCGCAGTCTGATCGTGATGGACGCGCCTCCCCCCCAGGAGAACGTCCGACCCTTCATCAAGGTCGCCGGCCTGCTGGCCGAGGCCGGTGTGCACGTTCCGAAGATTCTGGCCGAGGACGTCGAGCAGGGTTTCCTGCTGCTCGACGATCTGGGCCGCCAGACCTACCTGGATGTGCTCACCGCACAGAACGCCGAGGAGCTGTTCGAGGATGCCCTCGACGCCCTGGTGGCCTTCCAGCAGGTCGATGTCGCCGAGCGCTTGCCGGCCTATGACGAGGCCTTGCTGCGCCGCGAGTTGCAGCTGTTCCCCGACTGGTACCTGCAACGGCATCTCGGCGTGACGCTGGAAGGCGAGCAGCTCGCCCGCTGGGAGCGCACCTGCGACCTGCTGGTGCAAAGCGCCCTGGAGCAGCCGCGCGTCTTCGTGCACCGCGACTACATGCCGCGCAACCTGATGCTCAGCGAGCCGAACCCCGGCATCCTGGATTTCCAGGATGCGGTCTACGGCCCGGTGACCTACGACGTGACCTGCCTTTATAAGGACGCATTCCTCAGTTGGCCCGAACCGCGTGTGCATGACGGCCTGTCGCGCTACTGGCGCAAGGCCCAGGCCGCCGGGATCCCGCTGCCGGACAGCTTCGAGACCTTCTTCCGCGCCAGCGACCTGATGGGTGCCCAGCGCCACCTCAAGGTGATCGGCATCTTCGCCCGCATTTGCCACCGCGACGGCAAGCCGCGTTACCTGAGCGATGTGCCGCGCTTCTTCCGCTACCTGGAGAGCGTCATCGCGCGCCGGCCTGAACTGGCTGACCTCGCGGCGCTGCTGGCCGATCTGCCCAAAGACGAGACGCATCCCGCATGAAAGCCATGATCCTCGCCGCGGGCAAGGGCGAACGCCTGCGCCCGCTGACCCTGCACACGCCAAAGCCACTGGTGCGCGCTGGTGGCGTGCCGCTGCTCGAGTACCAGTTGCAGGCGCTGCGTCGGGCCGGGTTCGATCAATTGGTGATCAATCACGCCTGGCTCGGCCAGCAGATCGAGGATCACCTGGGCGACGGTTCGGCGTTCGGTGTGAACATCCGCTACTCGCCCGAGGGCGAACCGCTGGAAACCGGCGGCGGCATCTTCAAGGCGCTGCCGCTGCTGGGTGCCGAGGCCTTCGTCATCGCCAACGGCGACATCTGGACCGACTTCGATTACGCGAGCCTGAACGGCGCGCTGGCCGAGGACGACCTGGGGCACCTGGTGCTGGTGGACAACCCCGGGCACCACACTCGTGGCGATTTCTGCCTGAGTGAAGGCCGTGTCAGCGATTACCGCGAAGGCCAGCCGAGCCTGACCTACAGCGGCATCGCCATCCTCCGCCCCGAGCTGTTCGAGGGCTGCGAGCCCGGCGCCTTCAAGCTGGCGCCGCTGCTGCGCCAGGCCATGGCAGCCGGCCGGGTGAGCGGCGCCCATCATCGCGGGCGCTGGATCGACGTCGGCACTCACGAGCGCCTGGCGGAAGTCGAACGTCAACTGGCGGAGGGCTGAGGTGTTCTGGCCGGGGACTCTGGTGGGCGTCATCGCCGGCTGGGCATTGGCGAGCATTCCGGGTGCCATGCTCGGTGCGTTGCTGGGCCAGGTGCTTGACCGGCGCCTGAAGCAGCGCACCTGGCGGGGCCTGCTCGATCAGTTGCGCGGCGGGCCGCGAGTCGGCGACCAGGAGTTGCTGTTCCTGCTGCTTGGCCGGCTGGCCAAAAGTCGCGGTCGTGTTATCGATGCGCATATCCAGCAGGCGCGGGCCGAAATGCTGCGTCTGCAACTGGATGACAAAGCCCGTCTCCAGGCCATCGATGCCTTCGGTCGCGGCAAGCCCGGCGGTGAGTTGCTGGACGCCGGCCTGCGCCAGCGCCACGGCCAGGAGGCTACGGCCGAAGGCTTGGTACAGGCTTGTTGGCGCATGGCCTGGGCAGGCGGCGCGCCGAACGCTGCGCAGAAGAACCTGCTGCTGCAGTGGGGAGATTCGCTGGGGCTTTCCCGCTCCAGGGTGCTCGCGCTGTCGGCGGGCGCCGAACCGCCCAAACCGCCCGCCACGCCGCGTGAGTCCTACACCGCAGCGCTGCGACTGTTGGGCGTGACGGCGGAGAGCGAACCAGAGGAGATCAAGCGCGCCTACCGCAAGTTGATCAGCCAGAACCACCCGGACAAGCTTGAAGGCCTGGGGGCGAGTCCCGAGCGGATCGCCGCGGCGACGAGCCGGACCCGCGAGATACAGGACGCCTACCTGCTGGTGCGGCAGCGTCGCGGCTTTCGCTGAACCGTGCGGCCCTCAGGGCTGCTCGATTGGCTCCAGGTGCATCGACAGCCAGCCGCGGATGCGCCGATAAAGCTGGTCCTGCTCGGTTCCCAGGTCTGCCGGCAGGGCATTCATGCCGATCTGCACGTAGTTCGGCGCCTTCTGCCGCTTGCTCGCCTGCAGGCGCAGTTTCGCGGCGGCCACGTCAGGCGCCTTGTCCTTGTAATAGAAGTCGCCGGTGGCAAGGTTCAGCAGCGGCACGGTTTCGTCCAGCGACGGCTTGAAGTCGCGCGGCATCTCCGGCGCCACCAGCAGCAGGTTCTTGATTTCGGCTGGCGTGCGTTCGCCCAGGTAGCGGGTCGCCCAGTAGGCGCCGGTGCCATGGCCGAGTAGGACGATGGTTTTCGGGTTGTGCTGCTGGGCCAGTTCGACGGCCGCCTGGATGCGCGCCAGCACGCGCTCGGCATGGGCCTTGCGCAGTTCCACCGGGTCGGTGGGAGGCGGCGGGGCTTCGGCGCTGGCCTGGGCCGGCTCGGCGCTGCCGGCTTCGCCGGTGCTTTCCGGGGTCGGCGTTGCGCTGCCTTCGCTGCCCTTCACTTCGGGTTTGCTGGCGCTGTCGGCGGCCGTGGCGTCGGTATCGGCGCTGGCCTTGTCAGGCGACTCCTTCGGGCGCGGAATCGGCGCGGTGCTTTGCGGGTCGGGCAGGGTGACGGCGAGGGTCTGCCAGCCGGCATCGGGCAATTTGCGCCGCAGCGGGCCGATCGCTACCGGCCAGTCGGCGCTTTCGCCATCGCCGGGAATCAGGATCACTGCGCCCGAGGCGTCGGCGGCATTGGCCGGCAGCCAGAGGGCAAGGAAGGTTTCGTCGCCGGCCTTGAGCTCCTGGCGTTCGCTTTCAGGCAACTGGCGCACCAGGCCACTGGCTTCGTCCTGGCTGCGTTCGCTCACCGCCGGGCGCACCACCGGCGCAGCGGCCGGCTTTTCGGCGGCGGGCTTGGCGTCTTCGGCCTGACTGGCGCCCAGCGGCGCAAGGCCGAGGCACAGGCTGAGGGCGAGAAGCGTCGGGCGAGGCAAATGCGGCATCGAAGATATCCCTGTCTGGCGGGCAGCAAGCGGCGGGCGCGAGAGCGGCCAGCCTAGCGGCTTGTATTAGCTTTGTCAGGCGCAGGCGTGCCGGGTTCAACCGGGGTTGCTGTAAGGTATGCCGGCCATTTGCTTTGACCTGAGTGAAATCCATGGTGCTGTCGGCATGAGACGTCTGTTCTGGAAAGCCTGCCTGGCCTGGCTCTGCTGCCTGCCGTTGCTGGCGGTGGCGGAAACCGCCGCGCCGCCGTTGACCCTGGATCAGGCGCAGCTCGCGTGGCTTGCCGAGCACCCGCAGCTACGCGTTGGCGCGGTGCTCGAGGCACCTTATGTGCAGCAGGATCGCCGCCTGCAGCAGCTCTCCGGGGCCAACGTCGAACTGCTGGAGTGGCTGGCCAAGTCTCTGCATGTCAGCCTGGAGTGGCGCACCTTTCCCGATCAGGCTGCGCTGGAGAAAGCGGTGCGCGCTGGCGAAATCGATCTTGCGCCCGGCGTCAGCCAGACACCTTCGACCTTGCGCGACTGGCTGTTCTCCGACCCCTACCTGCGCGTTCCGCGTCTCGTTGTGGGCGATCGCCGCAGCGGCACTTCGGTAGAGCTGGATACCCTCGGCGAAGGCGAGTCCGTCTCCGTGCGCGGCCCCGGCCCGGTGGTGGACTACCTGCGTGGCACCTACTCGGGGCTGACCCTGCAAGTGGTCGACAGCGACCGGGAGGTGTTACGCAAAGTGCTCGGTCGCGAGGCCAATTACGCGGTGATCGACGAGGCGCAGCTGGCGCGCCTGACCCGCGAAACCGAGTTCACCGGCCTGCTGGTGGTGGCCGATATCGGCTATCCGCAGCTGCTCCGCGTGGCGACCCGGCGCGGCCTGCCGGAGTTGTCCGGGATCATCGACGCGGCCCTGCGTGCGGTGCCGGCCAAGGACCTCGATCAGCTCCACGAACGCTGGCTGCAACCGACCTACCCGCGCCTGGGCTCCTCCCCCGGCTTCTGGCAGAACCTCTGCATCCTGCTCGGCCTGCTGCTTCTGTTTGCGGTTGCCGCGCTGCTCTGGTTGCGTCGCCAGCACCGTGCGCTGGAGTCTCGCCTGCTCGCCGCGCGCCGCGATATCGAACTGCGCCAGGCGGCGGAGCAGGCCCTGCGCCTGACCCAGTTCGCCATCGACAGCAGCACCGTGGGCATCCTGTGGGTCAACTGGGACAGCCATGTGCGCTACGCCAATCGCGCGGCCGAGGAGATGCTCGGCTATTTGCCGGGAGCGGTGGTGGACCGGCCACTGTCGGACTTCGAGCCGACGCTGAACATGGACCGCTGGCTCAACCTCTGGCGCCGCGCGCGCAATGCCGACGAGGCACCGTTGAGCTTCGAGACCCGCTGCCTGCGCGCCGATGGCCAGTGGCTGCCGGCGGACGTTTCGCTGAGCTTTCTGCGTTTCGGCGATTCGGAATACCTGCTGGTGTTCCTCACCGACGTCACCGAGCGCCGCCGCGCCCGCGCCGCGCTGGAAGAGAGCGAGGCACGCCTGCAGGGCATCGCCGCCAACGTGCCGGGGCTGGTGTTCCGCCTGGAGCCCAACGCGCCGGATGACGATTCCGATTTCGCCTACATCAGCTTCATCACCGGCGGCAGCGAAACCTCGCTGGGTTACTCGCCCGGTTACCTGCGCGAGAGCGGCCTGGGCATCATGGGCCTGGTGCATCCGTCCGAGCGCGAGAGCTACCTGGCTAGCCAGTTGGACGCGGTGGAAGGCCATCGAAACTGGCTGTGGCAGGGCCGCATCCTCACCCGCAGCCACGAGCCGCGCTGGGTCGACATCAAGGCCACGGTGCGGACCCTGGACGACGGCCGGCCTGCCTGGGACGGCGTGGTCTGGGACATCACCGAGCACAAGCAGATCGAGCTGGAACTGCAGGATTCCCGTGCGCAACTGCGCGAGCTGTCGGCGCACCTGGAGAGCGTGCGGGAGGAGGAGAAGGCGCGCATCGCCCGCGAAGTGCACGATGAACTGGGCCAGGTGCTCACTGTGCTCAAGCTGGAAACTTCCATGTGCGAGCTGGCCTACGCCGAGCTGGACAGCGGCCTGCGCGAGCGGCTGGACAACATGAAGCGCCTGATCGCCCAGCTGTTCCAGCTGGTGCGCGACGTGGCTACTGCGCTGCGGCCGCCGATCCTCGATGCCGGCATCGGCTCGGCGGTGGAATGGCAGGCGCGCCGCTTCGAATCGCGCACGCAGATTCCCTGCCTGGTGCAGGTGCCGGAGAACCCGCCGGAACTATCCGACGCCAAGGCCATCGGGTTGTTCCGCATCCTCCAGGAGGCACTGACCAATGTCATGCGGCATGCCCAGGCGCATACTGTGGAATTGCAGCTGAGCGTCGAAGGGCGCGAGTTGTGCCTGCGCATCGCCGACGACGGCGTGGGCTTCGATCCGAACGCCACGCGCCAGGGCGTCTCCTTTGGCCTGGTGGGCATGCGCGAGCGGGTGCTGATGTTCGGCGGCACCCTGCAGATCGACAGCCAGCCCGGGGAGGGCACCACGCTGTGGATCCGCGTGCCGTTGCGCTCCAGAAGTGCGTGATCGGGCGAAAACCATAACGACAATGACAAGCGTGGAACGGGAGGAAAGGCGGTGATTCGAGTGCTGGTGGCGGAAGACCATACGATCGTGCGCGAGGGCATCAAGCAACTGATCGGCATGGCCAAGGACCTGCAAGTGGTCGGCGAGGCCACCAACGGCGAGCAGTTGCTCGACACCCTGCGCCAGACGCCCTGCGAAGTGGTCCTGCTGGACATCTCCATGCCGGGCGTCAACGGCCTGGAGGCCATCCCGCGCATCCGCGCGCTGAACAACCCGCCGGCGATCCTGATGCTGTCGATGCACGACGAGGTGCAGATGGTCGCCCGTGCGCTGAAGGTCGGCGCCGCCGGCTACGCCACCAAGGACAGCGACCCGGCGCTGCTGCTCACGGCGATCCGCAAGGTCGCCAGCGGCGGCCGCTACATCGACCCCGATCTCGCCGACCGCATGGTCTTCGAGGTCGGCCTGACCGATTCGCGCCCGCCCCATGCGCTGCTGTCGGAGCGCGAGTTCTCGGTGTTCGAGCGCCTGGTGCAGGGTGAGGGCGTCAACGAGATCGCCCAGCAACTGGCGGTCAGCAGCAAGACCATCAGCACCCACAAGGCTCGGCTGATGCAGAAACTCAATGCCAACTCGGTGGCGGACCTGGTGCGTTACGCCATGGAGCACAAGCTCGTCTGACCGCCCCGCGACGCCGGCTTGACCTGCGGCAGATCGCTCGCTGATTTTTCCCTCCACTCTGTGCGACGTGTCCGATTTCTGTAACACACCGTCTATCTAGCGGACGTGAGGCAGGGAATGATTGCCGGCTTCATGCAGTACGTCGTGATAACAAGGAGAAGAAGATGTTGCGAGCGGTAAGGGGAGGGCTGCTGTTCGGCCTGCTGGGGAGCGCTGCGATGCCGGCGCTGGCGGACTACGTCACGGTGATTTCCTTCGGTGGCGCCAACAAGCAGGCGCAGGAAGCGGCCTTCTACAAGCCGTTCAAGGAAGTGACCGGCAACGCCGTCGTACACGGCTCCTACAACGGCGACCTGGCCAAGCTCAAGCGCATGGTGGAAATCAGCCATGTGTCCTGGGACGTGGTGGAAGTCGAGGCCCCCGAACTCGCGCGCGGTTGCGAGGAAGGGCTGTTCATGAAGCTCGATCCCAAGACCCTGGGCAACACTGCCGATTTCGTTCCCGGCGCGGTACAGCCGTGTGGTGTCGGCATCTTCGTCTGGACCACGCTGCTGGCCTACAACCAGAGCAAGCTGCAGGGCACGCCCAGCAGCTGGGCGGATTTCTGGGACACGAAGAAATTCCCCGGCAAGCGCGGCCTGCGCTGGGGCGCCAAGTACAGCCTGGAATTCGCCCTGATGGCCGACGGCGTCGCGCCCAAGGACGTCTACAAGGTGCTTGCGACCAATGACGGCGTCGACCGCGCCTTCCGCAAGCTCGACGAACTCAAGCCGAGCATCAACTGGTGGAAGTCTGGCCAGGACCCGGTGCGCGACCTCGCCGACGGCACCGTGGTGATGAGCTCCGCCTACAACGGTCGGATCGCCGCCGCGCAGGCCGAGCAGAAAGGCTTCCGCATGGTCTGGGCCGGCGGCATCTACGACTTCGACTTCTGGGCGCTGCCCTCGGGCGTGTTCAAGAAGGAGCTGGCCGAACAGTTCGTCAACTTCGCCGGCCAGCCGCAGCAGCAGAAGGCTTTCGCCGAGAACATCTCCTACGGCCCGACCAACCGCAAGGCCGTGGAACTGCTGGCGCCGGACGTGGCCGCCAACCTGCCCACCGCGCCGCAGAACATCGCCAATGCCGTGGGCATGAACGTGGCGTTCTGGGCCGAGCACGGCGACGCGCTGGAGCAGCGTTTCCAAACCTGGGCCAAGCGCTGATCGACGGGCTGCCGAGCACAAGCTGGTCGGCAGCCTGTTTCGCTGTTTTTTGTAGGGCGAGCCCTACAAAGCATCCTCTCTAAGCCTTATAGCAATCTCTCATACCGCCCGATTTGCGCGCCGGTTCTGCTTCTCTAGTCTTGAGATCAACGGCATTTACAAAAAAACAAAGGTGCGGTGATGGCCGAGAATCAGGCAAACGATGTGCTGGTGAGTTTCCGTGGCGTGCAGAAGAGCTACGACGGCGAATCCCTCATCGTGAAGGACCTCAATCTGGACATTCGCAAAGGCGAATTCCTGACACTGCTGGGGCCTTCCGGTTCCGGCAAGACCACCAGCCTGATGATGCTGGCCGGTTTCGAAACTCCTACCGCCGGTGAAATCCAGCTCGCCGGCCGCGCCATCAACAACGTCCCCCCGCACAAGCGCGACATCGGCATGGTGTTCCAGAACTATGCCCTGTTCCCGCACATGACGGTGGCCGAGAACCTGGCCTTCCCGCTCTCCGTGCGCGGCATGAGCAAGACCGATGTGAGCGAGCGCGTGAAGCGCGCGCTGTCCATGGTCCAGCTCGACACCTTCGCCGGCCGCTATCCCGGCCAGCTCTCCGGTGGCCAGCAGCAGCGCGTGGCCCTGGCCCGTGCGCTGGTCTTCGAGCCGCAGCTGGTGCTGATGGACGAACCCCTGGGTGCGCTCGACAAGCAGCTGCGCGAGCACATGCAGATGGAGATCAAGCACATCCACCAGCGCCTGGGCGTGACCGTGGTCTATGTGACCCACGACCAGGGCGAAGCGCTGACCATGTCCGACCGCGTGGCCGTGTTCCACCAGGGCGAGATCCAGCAGATCGCCCCGCCGGCGGAACTCTACGAACACCCGCGCAACTCCTTCGTCGCCAACTTCATCGGCGAGAACAACCGCATTGCCGGCCAGCTCCAGGCCCGCAATGGCGAGCGCTGCACCGTGGGCCTGGCCCGTGGCGAGAAGGTCGAGGCGCTGGCGGTGAACGTCGGCAACGTCGGCGACACCGTCAGCCTGTCGATCCGCCCCGAGCGCGTGCGCCTGAACGGCCACAGCGAAAACTGCGCGAACCGCTTCTCCGGCCGCGTCGCCGAGTTCATCTACCTGGGTGACCACGTGCGCATTCGCCTGGAGGTCTGCGGTCGTACCGATTTCTTCGTCAAACAGCCGATCGCCGAGCTCGATCCTGCGCTCAGTGTTGGCGACGTGGTTCCGCTGGGCTGGGAAGTCGAGCACGTCCGCGCGCTCGACCCACTGTCCGCGGCGTAACAGCGCGGCCCGGCCACTCCCGGACGCATCCAAGAAAAACAAACCTGCACACTGTGGAGACAACAATAATGTCGAAGTCCTTGAAAGCATCGGGGCTCAAACTCGCAGCGCTGACACTGGGCGTGGCCTTCGCGGCCCAGTCCATGGCCGCTACCGACCTGACCGTGGTGTCCTTCGGCGGCGCCAACAAGAACGCCCAGGTGAAGGCGTTCTACGGTCCCTACGAGAAGAGCACCGGCAACAAGATCGTCGCCGGCGAGTACAACGGTGAGATGGCCAAGGTGAAGGCCATGGTCGACACCAACAGCGTCTCCTGGGACCTGGTGGAAGTCGAGTCGCCGGAACTGGCCCGTGGCTGTGACGAAGGCCTGTTCGAAACCATCGACCCGGCGATCCTCGGCAAGGCCGAAGACTATGTACCGGGCGCCGTCAGCAACTGCGGCGTGGGCTTCTTCGTCTGGTCCACCGTGCTCGCCTACAACGCCGACAAGCTGAAGACCGCACCGACCAGCTGGGCCGACTTCTGGGACACCAGCAAATTCCCGGGCAAGCGCGGCCTGCGCAAGGGCGCCAAGTACACCCTGGAATTCGCCCTGATGGCCGATGGTGTCGCGCCCAAGGACGTCTACAAGGTGCTGGCCACCAAGGAAGGCCAGGACCGCGCCTTCAAGAAACTCGACCAGATCAAGCCGAACATCCAGTGGTGGGAAGCCGGCGCCCAGCCGCCGCAGTACCTCGCTTCGGGTGACGTGGTCATGAGCTCTGCCTATAACGGCCGTATCGCCGCCGTGCAGAAGGAGAGCAACCTGAAGATCGTCTGGAACGGCGGCATCTACGACTTCGACGCCTGGGCCATCCCGAAAGGCGCCAAGAAGGTCGACGAGAGCCTGAAGTTCATCGCCTTCTCGGTTCAGCCCGAGCAGCAGAAGACCTACTCCGAGAACATCGCCTACGGCCCGGTCAACAAGAACGCCGTACCGCTGCTGAGCAAGGAGCTGCTGAAAGACATGCCGACCACCCCGGAAAACATGCAGGGCCAGGTGGGCATGGACGTGACCTTCTGGGCTGATTACGGCGAGCAGCTGGAACAGCGCTTCAACGCCTGGGCCGCCAAGTAAGCAAGCCCTTACCGTCGCGGTCGCCCGGACCGTGACGGACCGGAACCGCCGCCCCCTCGCGGCGGCTCCTCCTGACACCACACCTTGGCCGCTCCCGGGCGGCCCGTTTTACCGGAGTTCGCTATGGCCACCGCTGTGTCGATGAACGAGGTCGCCGGCCCCACCCTCAAGCAGCGCCTGGCGCGCGCGGAGCGGATGAACCGCCTGAAGTCGCAGGCGCTGGTCCTGCCCCTGCTGGTCTTCCTCCTGCTGACCTTCCTCGTGCCCATCGCGGCACTGCTCTACAAGAGCGTGAACAACCCCGAGGTCGTCGGTGCGCTGCCGCTGACCGTCAACGCCATTTCCGAATGGGACGGCAAATCGCTGCCTTCGGATGCGGTGTACAAGGCGCTGAGCGACGACCTGGTCGCCGCGCGCAAGAACCAGACCATCGGTGACCTGTCCAAGCGCCTGAACATGGAACTGGCCGGCTACCGCAGCCTGCTGTCCAAGACCGCTCGCGCGCTGCCGTTCAAGGAGCAGCCGGCGTCGTACAAGGACGCAATGGAAGCACTCGACGAGCGCTGGGGCGACCCGGCCTACTGGCAGGCGATCCGTCGCAACGCCAGCTCCGTCACGCCCTATTACCTGCTGGCGGCGCTCGATCACCGCATCGATGACCTGGGCGAAATCGCCCGCGCAACGCCGGACCAGTCGATCTACCTGGACATCTTCGCCCGCACCTTCTGGATGGGCGCGGTGATCACCCTGATCTGCCTGGCGCTGGCCTACCCGCTGGCCTACCTGCTGGCGATCCTGCCGACCCGCAAGTCCAATCTGCTGATGATCATGGTGCTGCTGCCGTTCTGGACCTCGATCCTGGTGCGCGTCGCCGCGTGGATCGTGCTGTTGCAGTCGGGCGGCCTGATCAACGGCGCGCTGCTGAAGATGGGCCTGATCGACGAGCCATTGCAGTTGGTGTTCAACCGCACCGGCGTGTACATCTCCATGGTCCACATCATGCTGCCGTTCATGATCCTGCCGATCTACAGCGTGATGAAGGGCATTTCCCCCAGCTACATGCGCGCCGCGATCTCGCTGGGCTGCCACCCGTTCTCCAGCTTCTGGAAGGTCTACTTCCCGCAGACCGTGGCCGGTGTCGGCGCCGGTTGCCTGTTGGTGTTCATCCTGTCGATCGGCTACTACATCACGCCGGCACTGCTGGGCAGCCCGAACGACCAGATGGTCAGCTACTTCGTCGCCTTCTACACCAACACCACCATCAACTGGGGTATGGCCACGGCCCTGGGCGGCCTGCTGTTGTTCGCCACCCTGGTGCTCTACGTGATCTATGGCTGGCTGGTGGGCGCGAGCCGCCTGCGCCTGGGCTGATGAGGAGAACAAGAAGATGCTGAGCCCCTACATGTCCCCGGTCGAGCGCGTGTGGTTCTACACCCTGCGCATCCTCTGCGGCCTGATCCTGCTGTTCCTGGTGCTGCCGGTACTGGTCATCGTGCCGCTGTCGTTCAACTCCGGCACTTTCCTGGTCTACCCGCTGCAGGGCTTCTCCCTGCGCTGGTACGCCGACTTCTTCAACTCCGCCGAGTGGATGCGTGCGCTGACCAACAGCATCATCGTCGCCCCGGCGGCCACGGTGCTGGCGATGGTCTTCGGCACCCTGGCGTCGATCGGCCTGACCCGCGGCGAGTTCCGCGGCAAGGCACTGGTCATGAGCCTGGTGATTTCGCCGATGGTGGTGCCGGTGGTGATCATCGGCGTGGCGAGCTACCTGTTCTTCGCGCCGCTGGGCCTGGGCAACAGTTACATCTCGCTGATCATCGTCCACGCGGTACTGGGTGTGCCGTTCGTCATCATCACCGTGTCGGCGACCCTGCAGGGCTTCAACTACAACCTGGTGCGCGCCGCCGCCAGCCTGGGCGCGCCGCCGGTGCTGACCTTCTTCAAGGTCACCCTGCCGCTGATCGCTCCGGGGGTGATTTCCGGCGCGCTGTTCGCCTTCGCCACCTCCTTCGATGAAGTGGTGGTGACCCTGTTCCTCGCCGGCCCCGAGCAGGCCACCCTGCCGCGCCAGATGTTCAGCGGCATCCGCGAGAACCTCAGCCCGACCATCGCCGCTGCGGCGACCTTGCTGATCGGTTTCTCCGTCGTGCTCCTGCTGACCCTCGAGTGGCTGCGTGGTCGCAGCGAGAAACTGCGGACCGCACCGACTTCCTGATTCACAGTGTTTCGCGGACGGTTGCGTCCCTGTGCTCACCCACAGGGGCGGGATCGATCCGCGATTTTTTTGCCTGCTTTCCTGCCTGATACTGTCCTTTTCGCTTCGACTATCGGCCCGATCCCCTTCGAGCCGTCCGAGCGGCTACAATGCGCGCCATCCGTGATTTCCGCCCACAGAGGTGCGCCATGCAACCCTACGCCATCGCTCCGTCGATCCTTTCCGCCGACTTCGCCCGCCTGGGCGAGGATGTGGACAAGGTGCTCGCCGCCGGCGCCGACATCGTTCACTTCGATGTGATGGACAACCACTACGTGCCGAACCTCACCATCGGCCCGATGGTCTGCACGGCGCTGCGCAAGTACGGCGTCACCGCGCCCATCGACGTGCACCTGATGGTTTCCCCGGTGGACCGCATCATCGGTGACTTCATCGACGCCGGCGCCACCTACATCACCTTCCACCCGGAAGCCTCGCAGCACATCGACCGTTCCCTGCAACTGATCAAGGACGGCGGCTGCAAGGCCGGCCTGGTGTTCAACCCGGCCACCTCGCTGGACGCGCTCAAGTACGTGATGGACAAGATCGACATGGTCCTGCTGATGAGCGTGAACCCCGGCTTCGGCGGGCAGAAGTTCATTCCCGGCACCCTCGACAAGCTGCGCGAAGCCCGCGCGCTGATCGACGCTTCCGGCCGTGACATCCGCCTGGAGATCGACGGCGGGGTGAACGTGAAGAACATCCGCGAGATCGCCGAAGCGGGCGCCGACACCTTCGTCGCCGGCTCTGCCATCTTCAACGCACCGGATTACGCCGAGGTCATCCGCGCCATGCACGCTGAGCTGGCGCAGGCGCGCAAGTGATGAGTGCTGCACAACTGCCGTTCGCCGGGCTGCCGCGTCTGGTGATGTTCGACCTGGACGGCACCCTGGTGGATTCCGTCCCCGACCTCGCCGCGGCGGTGGACAGGATGCTGCTGGTGCTCGGGCGCCAGCCGGCTGGCCTGGAGGCGGTGCGTCACTGGGTCGGCAACGGCGCGCGGGTGCTGGTGCGCCGCGCCCTGGCCAATGACATCGAACACGATGGCGTCAGCGAGGAAGACACCGAGCGCGCCCTCGAACTGTTCATGGATGCCTACGCCGACAGCCATGCGCTGACCGTGGTCTACCCCGGCGTGATCGAGACCCTGAAGTGGCTGAAGAAGCGCGACGTCGAGCTGGCGCTGATCACCAACAAGCCCGAGCGCTTCGTCGGCCCGCTGCTGGATGAGATGAAGCTGGGCAAGTTCTTCCGCTGGATCATCGGCGGCGACACCCTGCCGCAGCAGAAGCCCGATCCGGCTGCGCTGCTGTTCGTGATGAAGATGGCCGGCGTGTCGGCGGAACAGGCCCTGTTCGTCGGCGATTCGCGCAACGACATCCTCGCCGCCAAGGCCGCCGGCGTGCGCAGCGTAGGCCTGAGCTACGGCTACAACCACGGGCGTCCCATCGCCGAGGAAACCCCGACACTGGTGCTCGACGACCTGCGCCATCTGCTGCCTTGCTTCGACTCGGGCAAAGCGATAGTGTTGCCCGACTCCGCTTCAACTACCGCTCAGCGAGACAGCACCGTGGAAACGGCTCCCCACACACTCTGGATGAAAGTCATCAAGGCCCTGGCCCGCTGGCGCTGGCGCGCCTGACATCCTTTGGCCGGTACGCCCGGCGCGTGTGTGCAACCAAGTCCGTTACCTCCTCATTCCACGAGGCTGATCATGACCCGCGAAGAATTCCAGCGCCTGGCCGCCGAAGGCTACAACCGCATTCCGCTGACCTGCGAAACCCTTGCCGACTTCGACACCCCGCTGTCGATCTACCTGAAGCTGGCCGACGGCCCCAACACCTACCTGCTCGAATCCGTGCAGGGCGGCGAGAAGTGGGGCCGCTACTCCATCATCGGCCTGCCCAGCCGCACCGTGCTGCGTGTCTACGGCCACCAGGCAAGCATCAAGGTCGACGGCGTCGAGACCGAGAGCTTCGAATGCTCCGACCCGCTGGCCTTCGTTGAGGAGTTCAAGGACCGTTACCGCGTGCCGACCATCGCCGGTCTGCCGCGCTTCAACGGCGGCCTGGTCGGTTACTTCGGCTATGACTGCGTGCGCTATGTCGAGCAGCGCCTGGCGCAGTGCCCGAATCCGGATCCGCTGAACAATCCCGACATCCTGCTGATGGTTTCCGACGCGGTCGTCGTGTTCGATAACCTCGCCGGCAAGATGCACGCGATTGTCCTCGCCGACCCGGCGCAGGCCGACGCCTACGACAACGGCCTGGCCCGGCTGGAAGAACTGCTGGAGCGCCTGCGCCAGCCGATCACCCCGCGCCGCGGCCTGGACTTCAGCGCCGTGAACGCCCCGGAACCGCAGTTCCGCGCCAGTTTCACCCGCGAGGACTACGAGCGCGCCGTCGGCACCATCAAGGAATACATCCTGGCCGGCGACTGCATGCAGGTCGTGCCGTCGCAGCGCATGTCCATCGATTTCAGCGCAGCGCCGATCGACCTGTACCGCGCACTGCGCTGCTTCAACCCGACGCCCTACATGTACTTCTTCAACTTCGGCGATTTCCACGTCGTCGGCAGCTCGCCGGAAGTGCTGGTGCGCGTCGAGGATGGCGAAGTCACCGTGCGCCCCATTGCCGGCACCCGCCCGCGTGGCGCGACCGAAGAGGCCGACCGTGCGCTGGAAGATGACCTGCTCTCCGACGCCAAGGAAATCGCCGAGCACCTGATGCTCATCGACCTGGGCCGCAACGACGTTGGTCGCGTGTCGCAGACCGGCAGCGTGAAGGTCACCGAGCAGATGGTGATCGAGCGCTATTCCAATGTCATGCACATCGTCTCCAACGTGAACGGCCAGCTGAACGAGAAGCTCAGTGCGATGGACGCCCTGCGCGCGATCCTGCCGGCCGGCACCCTGTCTGGCGCGCCGAAGATTCGCGCGATGGAAATCATCGACGAGCTGGAACCGGTCAAGCGCGGCGTCTACGGCGGTGCCGTGGGTTACCTCGCGTGGAACGGCAACATGGACACCGCCATCGCCATCCGCACCGCGGTGATCAAGAACGGCGAACTTCACGTCCAGGCCGGCGGCGGCATCGTCGCCGACTCGGTGCCGGCGGCGGAGTGGGAAGAAACCATCAACAAGCGCCGCGCGATGTTCCGCGCCGTGGCGCTGGCCGAGCACACCGCCAAGGTGCATGGCCGCGACTGAGTTGTCGGTTCGATGAAAAGCCCCGCTTCGGCGGGGCTTTTTTATTGGAGCCTGAATGACTTGGTTTTCACCGTGTGCTCCCGGCTGGCGCTGTGCATTCCGCTGCTCCGAATTGCCGCCTCTCCCTCCTGGAGAGGGTGATCCCCCACGCAAAAGCATCATGTGGAGAAGTTAATCGTAGGATCGAGGGGGCGCCTAGTTCTTGCTCGCGATCAGAGTCAGCCGGCTGCGCCATCGCTGGGCGGGCGCGCGAGCAAGCTCGCTCCTACAGGTATGGTCAGCCGGCCTGCCGCGTCTCCACCACCTGCAGGTTCGCCTTGCGCCGTGCCAGCGCGGCATCCGCCTGCTGCGAGCGCTCCTCCACATACGCCGCCAGGTGATCCACCGCGACGTACTGCATCGCCTTGTGGCTGTCATCCAGCGTGGTCACCGGCAGGGCAATGCGCCCGCAGGACAGCGCCTTGCTGAAATTCTCCCGGTTCAGGTTGCGGAACCAGCGCTCACGCACCTGCTCCAGCGGCACCAGGACATCCCCGAAGATCTGATAGACCAGGCTCACCGTCTCCGGGCGTGGGGCGGGGCGGACATCTGCGGTCGACTGCATGGGACTCTCCTGTTCCGATGGTGGTGGCGACAGAAGCAAATATAGCAAAGGTTGTATTTCTCTTCAATCGACACCCAGGAAAAACCCCGCCGAAGCGGGGCTTTTTCATGGCGAAACGGGCTCAGCGAACCAGGGTCGGTGCGCGGCGATGGCGCACGGTGGACCACCAGAAGACCCAGCCGATCAGGCGGATCTGCCCGCTGTCGAACTGCTCCGCCGGGTACTCCTCGTCGGGGTATTCGTCGCGGTTGAAGCTGCGCAGGCGGATGCCGCCGCCGGGCAGGCGGTAGACGAACTTCACCCGCAGCATGCCCTCGTGTTCCAGGGCGTAGATCTCGCCGTCGGTGATGTGCGTGGTGGCCGTGTCGATGCCGATGGTGGAGCCATCCATGATCAGCGGCTCCATGCTGTTGCCGGTGAGTTGTGCGCAGATCGCCGCTGCCGGGTCGACCCCCGCGGCGCGCAGCGTGGCGTACGAGAAACGCAGCTTGCGCCCCTCTATCTCGCGCACCGCAGTACGGCCGGCACCGGCCGCCAGTTCCACTTCCTTGTACAGGCGTAGTTCCACTTCGTCCTCGTCCAGCGGTGTGTCGCTATCCCATGGGTGCAGCGGTTCCAGTCGCAGCGGGCTGCCATCGACCGGGCGCGGCGCAGGTGCGCTGGCGCCCGGCGTCGGCGTGCCTTCGCCGGTGGCCAGCCAGGTCGGCGAGACCCCCAGCGCGCTGGCGATCTCGATCAGCTTGCGCGTGCTCTGCGCCTTGCCCGAGGTCAGCTTGTGGATGGTGTTCTGCGAGACCCCGGCGGCTTCGGCCAGGGTTTCCTGCTTGAGGTTGCGCGAGGCCATCGCCTGTTTCAGGCGGTCGGCCAGCGTCGATGAGGGAGTCTTGTCCATGGCGGCACTCTACCTCCTGGGTTGTAGCGTGTAAATAGCTTTGGTGTTGACTAATTATAGCTATGGTTGTAATCATAAAAGCCAGCAGCCCACCGGAGAGACGAAAAACGGTTCGGCTGAAGGGAGGCGAACGGCTTCCCCTTCACTGCGGCAAGCAAGCCGTGGGTTGCCTGCAGACCGTCACGAGCGGGGGCAGGCTGGAGGACGCGGGTGGGCGAGGGAAGTGCCGCCCGCGTACCGGCAAGGGATGCCGCCCGACGAGTCGGCGTCCGCGAAGAATAGATCGCGACTGACCACCCCAGGCGGCCGAAGCTCGGCGACCACGGCGGGCATGTCGCCAGGAGGACCTTCATGAACCTACACCCGAACTGCGAGATGCAGCCCGTATCCCCCGCCGATGCGGAGGTGCGCCGTGGCTGATATCGCCGACTACGCCAACGACCTGATGCTGGAGCGCATCGAGGACATGCTGCACAGCCGTCGCGCCCCTGCAGCCATCAGCTCCGCCGAGTATTGCGAGGATTGCGGCGACGACATCCCGCCGGCACGTCGCCTGGCCGCGCCGGGCTGCACCCGCTGCATCGACTGCCAAGCCCTGGATGAACTGGAGCGTCGGCACTGAGCCGCGCCGGAGGAACGCCGTGATCAAACCCATCGATGAAATGCTCAAGCTCTGGGCTGAAGAGATGCACAACCCGGGCAGTGCCGGCGGCGGTTATGCCGGCGGCAACCTGCTGGCGATGATGATGGCCAACAAGGGCGAGATGATTCGCGGCACGCGGGGCAGCAAGGTGATTCTCGACCGCGTTGCGGAACTGGACCTGATCATCAACCACCTGCCCGAGGAGCAGAAGGACGTGGTGACCGAGCACTACCTCAATCGCGACAGCGAGGCTTCGCAGAAATACCGGCACTGCCGCTGCAGCCGCAATACCTTCTACCTGCGCCTGCACGTAGCGCACCAGAGCATCCAGTCACGGTTGATGCGCCGCGTCGCCTGATCCTTTCCCTTCTGCATACGAAGCCCGGCCCTGCGCCGGGCTTCGGGCTTTTCACGGGTGCGGTTGAGCTATGCTCGCGGCCCATGACCACGCCACTCCTGATTCGCCGCGCCGAACCCGCCGACGCCGAGGCCATCCTGCGCATCCTCGGCGAAACCTACGAAGCCACCTGGAAGCCCGAGCTGAGCGCGGAAGCCATCGCGCGCTTCGAGTCATCCGCACATACCGCCCTCTATGTGCGAGAGCGCCTGGCGTATTTCGAGGTTGCCTGTATCGCCGGCGAGGTGGTCGGCCTGCTCGACTGGCGCGACGATTTCATCGATGCCCTGCATGTCTCTCCCCGTCATCAGCGTCTGGGAATCGGTGCGGCGCTGCTGCGGCACGCCGAAACTGTCATCGCCAACGCAGGCCATGCGCGTATCCGCCTGGAGACCGACACCTTCAACCAGCAGGCGCGCGCCTTCTATGGCAAGCATGGCTACGCGGAAGTCGATATGTACCCGGACGAGGAGTGGCACAGCGGTTTCACCACTGTGCTGATGAGCAAGGGGCTCTGAAATTTCCTACGTTGGATTTCGGCGTTTCGACAGCACATTGCGGTGTGTCATCTGCGTATTGCAGCGCATTCCCCGAGAAGCCTTGTTCCGGCGGGAATCGGGGGGTAAAAAGTAGTCATTCTTGTAAAGGTGCGTCCCCAGGGAGCACAACGCGAAACCCCGAAAAGCCCGGCCACTGAGCCGGGCTTTTTCATGCCCGCGTTTTTTCGATCCGCCTTCGCGGCGGGTGGCCGGCGAGCACGCCGGCAGTCATCCCCGGTTGGCTGATAGCCGCCGGTTTCGCCCGTTCGCGGGCGTCTTTATCCAAGGTGAGCCCATGGGCAACGAACCTCAGACCCTGGCCGACGTGCCTTTGTGGGGGCTGATCCTGCTCGCGGTGGCGGGCGGCATCAGCGGTGAAATGTGGCGCGCCGACAAGGCGGGCCTGGGCGGCTGGCGATTGCTGCGGCGGCTGGCGTTGCGCTCCGGCGCCTCCATCGTCTGCGGCATGGCGGTGATGTTCCTGGCCATGTCCTGCGGCGCTTCCCTGACCTTGGCCGCCGCCATCGGCAGCCTGACCGCGGCGGCCGGTGCGGAGATCGCCGTCGGCCTTTATGAACGCTGGGCGGCGAAACGCCTGGGTGTCTGCGAGTTGCCGCCGAGCGAGCGCGGACAAGAGTGAAGCAGCAAGGAGACGACATGTCCGAACAACCTTTGACCCTGGCGCTGCTGCTTGATGCGGTCGAGCAGACGCTGAGCGCTCGCTTGACCGAGATCGGCACCTTTCTCCGTGGCCCGCTGAAGCAGGTCCCGGCGGCGCTCCCGGCGCTGGCGCTGGAGTATGCCGGGATGCTTCCGGGCCAGGACCCTGGCAATGGCCAGACGGCACTGATCTGCAGGCTGCAGGTACGCCTGCTGGTGACACGCGATGACGCCGCTGCGGAAGCGCTGGCGCTGCGCAATGTCGCCGCACTGGCGACGCTGCTGCGTGCGCAGAACTGGGGGGTGGAACTGGAGACGGTGAGCTTCATCCAGGCCCAGCCGGAGCTCGACAACCCTGCGCTCGCAGCCTGCCGCGTGTGGTTGGTCGAATGGCAGCAGCCGATGTTGCTGGGCGAGGCCGAGTGGCCCTGGGAAGACCAGCCGCCGGGCAGCCTCAGGCTCGGCTTCGACCCGCAGACCGGCCCCGGCCACGAGGAGGATTACTTCGACCCAGGGTCTGCGCAATGAACCAGGACTACGTGAGCGCCGAGCACGACCGCATGCTGGCGGCCCTGGTCATGCCCTGCGAAGTGGTGGCCGTCGACCTGGCGGCGGCGCGGGTGCGCGTGCGTTCCGGCGAGTGGACCAGCGCCTGGGTGCGCTGGCATGCCCAGGCCGCCGGCGCCGCGCGGCACTGGCGCGCGCCGAGCCTGGGCGAGCAGGGCGTGCTGCTCAGTCCGTCCGGCGTGGCCGCCATGGGCACCTTCGTGCCGGGACTGTTCGGCGGGGCCTCGGCGCCGCCGAACAATCGCGGCGAGGTCGAGAGCTGGCATTTCCCCGATGGCGCGGTGCTCAGTTACGACTGGCAAGCGCATCGCTATGACCTGCAGCTGCCTGCCGGAAGCGCCACGGTGAAAGTCGGCGGCACGCAGGTGGTGATCGACCCCGGCACGGTGAACGTTACTGCCGCCAGCATCCAGTTGACCGGCCCGGTGAGCATCCAGGGCGCGCTGACGGTGAACGGCAACATCAGCAGCACTGGCTCGATCATGGACACCGCCGGCAACAGCAACCACCACACCCATTGAAGTCGCTTCGACTTCCAACCCGGGCCCGCCGCGTGCGGGCCTCTGCATTTCTGGAGACCTGCCATGGGCAACTTTTCCCGTGCGCACCCTGAGCGACGGAGGGCGCGGCCATGATCGGCATGGATCGACGCAACGGCCAGCCGCTGAGCGCGCTGGCGCACCTGAAACAATCCATCGAGGACATCCTCACCACCCCGCTGGGCAGCCGGCGCATGCGTCCCGAGTACGGCAGCCGCCTGCGGCGCATGGTCGATCTGCCGGTGACCGAAGGCTGGAAGGGCGCGGTGCAGGCGGAAGTGGCCCGCGCCATCGGCCGCTGGGAACCACGCCTGCGCCTGAGTTCGGTGCAGGTGGTGGCAGTGGTCGCCGGCAACGTTTCGCTGCGCCTGCGCGGCGTGTACCTGGGCGATGAGATCGGACTGGAGGTGGCGGCATGAGCCTGATCGACCTGTCTCAACTGCCAGCGCCGCAAGTGGTCGAGAGTCTCGACTACGAGACGCTCTACGAAGAGCTGCTGGCGGACTTTCGCAGCACTATGGGCGAAGGCTGGACCGCTGCGGTGGAGTCCGATCCGGTGGTCAAGCTGCTGGAGCTGGCGGCCTACCGCGAGCTGCTGCTGCGCGCACGGATCAACGATGCCGCCCGCGCCGTGATGCTCGGCTACGCGACCCAGGGCGACCTGGATCAGTTGGCCGCCGGCTACAACGTCAAGCGCCTGGTGATCCAGGAGGCGGATGCCACGACCTCGCCGCCAACCCCAGCGGTTCTGGAGGGCGACGACTCGCTGCGCAACCGCACCCAGCTGGCCTTCGACCAGCTCTCGGTGGCCGGCCCGCGCAACGCCTACGTGGCCTTCGCCCTCGGCGCCGACGGGCGTATCGCCGATGTTTCGGCGATCAGCCCGCAGCCGTGCGAGGCGCTGGTCAGCGTGCTGTCTTCCGAGGGCAATGGTGCGGCGTCGGCCGACCTGCTGGATGCCGTGCGCAAGGCGCTGAACGACGAAGACGTGCGCCCGGTCGGCGACCGCCTCACCGTGCAGTCCGCCGCCATCGTGCCCTATCAGGTCGACGCGGTGCTCTACATCTATCCGGGCCCCGAGGCCGAGCTGATCCAGCAGGCTGCCGAGGCTTCGCTGCAGAGCTACATCGCCACCCAGCGCCGCATCGGCCGTGATATTCGCCGCAGCGCGCTGTTCGCCGCGTTGCATGTGGAAGGCGTGCAGCGCGTCGAGCTGGCCAAGCCGGCTGCCGACGTGGTGCTCGACTCGACCCAGGCGGCGTACTGCAGCGGCTACCAGATCCGCGTGGGTGGCTCCGATGAGTAGCCGCCTGCTGCCGATCAACTCGACGTCGCTGGAGCGCGTGCTGGCCGATGTACAGGCTGCCGACCTGCCGGTGCCACTGCGCGAGCTGATGGACCCGCAACGCTGCCCGGTGGCGCTGCTGCCGTATCTGGCCTGGGCCTGGTCGGTGGACCGCTGGGACCCGGCGTGGAATGAGGCCGTGAAGCGCAAGGCAGTGGCTGCGGCCTTCCGCATCCACCAGCACAAGGGAACCATCGCCGCGCTGCGGCGGGTGATCGAGCCGCTGGGTTACCTGATCGAAATCACCGAGTGGTGGCAGGGCTCGCCCATGGGCGAACCGGGCACCTTTCGCCTGCGCATCGGCGTGCTCGACAGCGGCATTAGCGAAGAGATGTACCAGGAGGTGGAGCGTCTGATCGAAGACGCCAAGCCGCTCACGCGGCACCTCATCGGGCTGGATATCAGCCTGGAATCCCTGGGGCGGATAAACGTCGGCTCCGGGCAATACGACGGCGACATCGTCACCGTCTACCCCTACCTCCCGGACGTGATCGAAGCGATCGGCAGCCACGGCTTGCCCGGCCGGGAACACACCATCGATAGCTTGAGTGTCTACCCATGGCAGTAACCTACTACGCACTTCTCACCACGATCGGTGCCGGCAAGCTGGCGAATGCCACCGCGCTGGGCACCACCCTGAAAATCACCCAGCTCGCCGTGGGCGACGGCGGCGGCGATGTGCCGGCCCCGGACGCAAGCCGCACCCAGCTGGTCAACGAAGTCCGCCGCGCACCGCTGAACCGCCTGAGCGTCGACCCGGCGAACAGCGCGCAGATCATCGCCGAACAGGTCATCCCCGAGGACGTGGGTGGTTGGTGGATCCGCGAGATGGGCCTGTACGACGAAGCCGGCGCGCTGATCGCCTACGCCAACTGCGCGCCGTCCTATAAGCCGCAACTGGCCGAAGGCAGCGGCCGCACCCAGACCGTGCGCATCGTGCTGATCGTCAGCAATGCGGCTTCGGTGGAACTGAAGATCGACCCGAGCGTGGTGCTGGCGACGCGGGAGTATGTGGATAACTCCATCGTCACCGCGCTGAATCGGCTGGACTACAAACAGTCGGTACGCGCTGCGACTACCGCAAGCGTCACGCTGAGCGGACTGCAGACAGTCGATGGTGTCGCGCTCGCGGCGGGTGACCGTGTGCTGGTGAAGAACCAGACCAGTGCCGTGGACAACGGGCTGTATGTCGTTGCAGCGGGTGTCTGGAAGCGCGCGACCGATGCTGACGAGAACAGCGAGGTCACTCCGGGCCTGACCGTTACGGTGGAGAGCGGTACTGCGCAGGCGGACAGTGTCTGGCAGTTGGTGACCGATGGCGTGATCGTACTGGGCACCACGGCGCTGGCGTTCCAGAACATCACCAACGGGTTGGCGAAGCTGGCTTCGCCGGCGTTCAGTGGCGTTCCGACGGCGCCAACGGCTGCAGTGGGCAGCAACACCCAGCAACTGGCGACCACGGCCTTCACACAAGCAGCGATTGCTCCTCTTGCGGCGGTGGCTTCGCCTGCATTCACCGGAACGCCAACCGCCCCGACCGCTTCTGCCGGTAGCAACACCCAGCAGTTGGCGACGACCGCCTTTGTTCAGGCTGCCGGTTCCGCAATTATTGGAGCCGCGCCGTCGTCGCTCGATACATTGGGAAAACTGGCATCGTCGCTGGGCAACAACGCGAGCTATGCAGCAAGCGTCGATGCCAGTCTCCAGGCCAAAGCACCCTTGACCAGCCCTGCGCTCGTAGGTACCCCTACGGCACCAACTGCAGCATTGGGCGATAACACTAAAAAGGTTGCCACGACTGAATTCGTGCAGTCGTCCTTTGCGAAGTTCTCGACTACTCAGACCTTCCCCATCACGTTCGCCAACGGCTTCTTCAATCGCGGGGTGAGTACCTGTTGGACGGCCAACGGCAATCTCTATCTCAGTTTGAACATGGGGCGAAACACAGTACCGGAAAGCATTCAGATGCTTGCCTTCACGCTTCCTGTGGGGGCTCGACCGAAATACGTCATCGATGGAGTTGGTGGTTACTCGGTAGAGACACCACTGCAGCTGGGTATGTATGCATGGAGCCTGAAGCAGGACGGTACTTTCATCCTTATGTTTTCGATCCTGGCGCCCGCTGGAGGGACCAATTGCGGGTACAACCTGAATCTTTGTACTCAGTTGGCTTGATGCATAGACGGTAAGCACTCGAAATAAGTCGTTGATCGAATGAAATCCCTATTGGCGTCGCCTTTTTTTTGGCGGCGCATCCATAACCGCCTCCCGGCGGTTTTTTTATGTCTGGAGAAAATCTATGAGCTTCTTTCACGGCGTCACCGTGACCAATGTCGACGTCGGTGCGCGCACCATTGCGCTGCCGTCGTCCTCGATCATCGGCCTGGTGGATACCTTCACCCCCGATACCAAGCTGACCGCGCAGGCCGATGTGCCGGTGCTGCTCACCAGCCTGCGTGAAGCGGCTGCCGCGTTCGGTACCGCGTCGGCGATCTACAAGTCCTGCACTGCCATCTTCACCCAGTCCGCTGCGGTGGTCGTGGCGGTGGGTGTGGCGAAGGTCGAGGATGCTGCGCAGCTGACTTCCGCGATCATCGGTACCGTCACCGAAGCCGGCCAGCGTACCGGCCTGCAGGCGCTGCTCGACGGCAAGTCGCGCTTCAATGCGCAGCCGCGCCTGCTGATCGCGCCGAAGCATTCCGCCACCCAGGCGGTGGCCACCGCCATGGGCGCGCTGGCCGAGAAGCTGCGCGCCATCGCCATCGTCGACGGCCCGAACACCACCGACGAGGCGGCCATCGCCTACGCCGGCGAGTTCGGCAGCAAGCGCATCTACCTGGTCGATCCGGGTGTGCAGTACTGGGATACCGCCAGCAGCGCCACCGTTGATGCACCGGCGTCGGCCAACGCCGCCGCGCTGTTCGCCTGGACTGACAGCCAGTACGGCTTCTGGTCCTCGCCGTCGAACAAGGAACTGCTCGGCATCACCGGCACCGGCCGGCCGATCGAGTTCCTCGACGGCGACGAGACCTGCCGCGCCAACCTGCTCAACAACGCCAACATCACCACCGTCATCCGTGACGACGGCTATCGCCTGTGGGGCAACCGCACCCTCTCCAGCGACGCCAAGTGGGCCTTCGTGACCCGCGTGCGGACCATGGACATGGTGATGGACGCGATCCTCGCCGGGCACAAGTGGGCGGTCGACCGCGGCATCACCAAGACCTACGTGAAGGACGTCACCGAGGGCCTGCAGGCCTTCATGCGCGACCTGAAGAACCAGGGCGCGGTGATCGACTTCGAGGTCTACGCCGACCCGGAACTCAACACCGCCAGCCAGCTGGCCCAGGGCAAGGTGTACTGGAACATCCGCTTCACCGACGTACCGCCTGCCGAGAACCCCAACTTCCGCGTCGAGGTGACCGATCAGTGGCTCACCGAAGTCCTGGACGCAGCTTAAGGAGAACCCCAGATGATTCCGCAGATCCTCACCAACACCAACCTCTTCGTCGACGGCGTGAGCTTTGCCGGTGACGTACCGTCCCTGACCCTGCCTGCCCTCAAGGTGAAGACCCAGGAGTACCGTGCCGGCGGCATGGACGCGCCGGTCCTGCTCGACATGGGCCTTGAGGCCATGGAGGCGAAATTCACCACCAATGGCGCGCGCCGCGAGGCCATGAAGTTCTTCGGCCTGAGCGATCAGGGCTCTTTCAACGGCACCTTCCGCGGCTCCTTCAAGACCCAGAAGGGCGGCACCGTACCGGTGGTTGCCACCGTCCGTGGCCTGCTCAAGGAAGTCGATCCGGGTGAGTGGAAGGCCAATGAGCTGGCTGCCTGCTCCTACAGCGTGGCGGTCACCTACTACAAGCTCGAGGTCGAAGGCCGCGAGATGTTCGAGATCGATCCGGTCAACTCGGTGCGCAAGATCAACGGCGTCGACCAGCTCGCCGCGCTGCGCAACGACCTGGGCGTCTGAGGTGATCCGTGATGCATGACTCCGTCAAGCAACCCGCGTGGTTGAGCCTGTCAGAGGACGCGGCGGTGGTGAAGCTGTCCCGCCCGACCTCCTGCAACGGCGTCGACGTCGACGCACTCACTCTGCGTGCGCCGACCGTGCGCGACATCCGCCTCGCCAGCAAGGTCGCCAGCGATGACGAGGAGCGCGAACTGCAGCTGTTTGCCTCGCTGGTACAGGTCAGCCGTCAGGACCTGGAGGGACTGAAGCTCAGCGATTACCAGCGCCTGCAGCACGCCTACTTTCGCCTGGTGCGAGAGGACGGCGATGAGCTTCGCGCTGATGCGCCAGCTGGCGCGGCGACTGGCGGCTGAGTCGGGCTTCACGGCCGGCGAACTGGAACGCATGACCCTTAGCGACCTGCGTTGGTGGCTCGGGGGGGAGGCGGATTAGTTCGCTTCGCAGGGGGTGCCGGGTAACCGGTGCCCTTTGTCGTCAGGGAGGTGAATGAAATGAATGTTAGTGAAACCAATGAGGTAACAGTGGTCCTCGGCCCCGAGGTGGGCCAGGCGCTCGGCCTGGCCCTGAAGGATTCTCTGGGACTGGCCATTGCCGATGCAGTTGTGCGCTTGCAGGGCGAGGGAAGGCGGGCGATGGCAGACGGTGCCCCTGAGCCACCGGGTAGTGCCCTGCATCAATCACTGAAACAGGATGTGCGGGAGGGAGACGAGGTCGCTCGCCAGACGCTCGAAACACTGAGGGAAATCGCTACTTTGCTTCGACGTTCGGGGCCGGCAGGTGTCGTTGGCAGCGCGGCACAGATTGGCTCGGCGGCTCAAGCAACCGCTATGCAGCCGGTCAGTGTCGATTGGCAGGACAAGGACTCGACCATCTTCCAGATACTGTCCAACCCTCTGGACGCCCTCTCGATGGCGTTCACCAGCGCTCACCGTTACGAGCAGCGGGTTCAGGAGCTGGTAGTGCGCGGAGGCCTGGCGCCGGGAGACGCGTCCGAAAGCTTCGTCAAAGCCCGAGTCGAGGCGGCGGCGCAGGACAGCGGGCTTGATGTCCAGGCGGCGCTGGACATGACCCGGCAGTTGATGAACGCCGGCCTCACCCTCCGGCAGAGTCTGGATTACCTGCCGGCCGCGACGAAGCTGCAGTACGGCAAGGCGATTGCACCGGATGCCGTGGCGGCACTGGTGAAGAACGTCGTCGACCATGGCGATGGCAGTGCGGCGGAAGTAGAGCGGAGCCTGGGTGTCATTTCCTGGCGCGCGCGCCAGGACAATGTACCTGCCGACATTCTGGTGCGTCGGCTCAATGGCGGGCAGGACGGTCGGCCGTGGACGCAGGTCCTGCGGCAACCCGAGGGGATGCGCGCCGAGCCGGCAATGGTGTTGCAAGCGGATGTCGATGCGCGGAGGGGGACAGTCCAGGGGCTGCGCCGCACGACTGAAAACGCCGTGGCAGGAGCATTGCAGGCCGGTGGTAGTGTCACTCTGGAGCTGGCTGATAAAAACTTGCCGGCGCTGGTTTTCTTCGCTGATCGGCTGAAAGAGTCCACCCCCTTCCTTGGAGCAGGTCTGGCGGCTGCGACAGGACAGTTTGGGCTGTCGAAGGACATGCTCGCGACCTTTGCATCCACGGTGGGACTGGAGGGGCTGTCGCGCAGCCTCCAGTCGGTCGACCTGGGCGTGCTCGCCGATCGCTCGGAACTACTCATGAAGCTCGGCGGGCATCTTGCCGAGAAACCTGGAGCATCCCCCAGAACCCGGGAGCTGCCGAACCTGAGTCTGAGCCCCTCGACCATCTGGCGTGGCGTACGCAGCTACTGGGATAACGTCGGTTATGGCCCGGCGGCGCAACCGTGGGGCACGGCGCTGGATGCTTCTTCGCAATCACGCCGACGCGCGCGCGCAGGGGCTAGTCCCGAAGTGCGTAGCGATGACGAGGGCAGCCAGGCTCTGGGTGCAGTCGTTGCCGGCAGCATGCTGGGAGGCTGGATGGTGCCGGTGGTTGGACCATTCATCGGTGCCATGGTTGGTGGGCTGCCAGATTGGAGCGGCATGCCTGATACGAGCAAGGCTAATCGGAACGAGGATGCCGAGCAGGCGCCACGACACGGCGCCTTGAGACCGGACCTTTCCTCTGCAATTCCGAACAAGGAGCCGACCACGGAGAACTGGACCTTCGCCCCGCAGATCAGCATCAACGTATCCGGCAACCTCAACGATCCCAACCAGCTGGCCAATGACCTGCTGCCAAGGTTGCGGCAGCTGCTGGCAGACTTCTCTCTGGAACGGCAGCGCGATGCACTGTTCGATCCGGTCGTGGTTTAAGGAGGCGATATGGCGTATTGGGAACAAATGCAGAACGGCCTGTCGCAGCTGGCCCGGGCAGCCGAGGATGGCCGCCGCGACCTGGACACGGTGATCGCGCCGGTCAACGGCGCCGTCAGCGAAATCCGTGGCGCGGCCGCCGAGCTCGAGGGCTTGCCGGGTGTTTCTCCGGAGATGGCGGGCAAGGTTCAGCGCGCGATGCAGGGCATCGAGCGCGCACAGGGCAAGGTCAACAAGGTGGTCAACACCTACAACAGCGCCACGCGCGCCCTGAAGGGCATCGATGAGCGCATGCAGGGGTTGGGGGAACAGGTGGACCGGGCCAGGAAGGCGGTGGACAAGGTCATCGGCAAGGTCGGCGATTCGCTGGGTTCGGTGCTGCCCAGCTCGGCGCTGTCGCCCCAACTGTCGCCCGGCGATTTCATGTGTGCGATTCCCCTGCCGCACCTGCTGGTCATGAACGTAGTGGGTTCGCAGACGCAGTTCTTCTTCAACATCGACACGGTGCCTTTCGATTCAACGATTCGCACCAGCCAGCTCACCTGGAAGGAGCAGGCGCGGCTGGGCCGTCGGGGCGCCCTGCAGTACGTCGGCGTTGGTACGGAGTCGCTGTTGCTGAAGGCGACGCTGATGCCGGCCCTGTCGCGGGCATCGGGCAAGCGCGTGGGTTGGAAAATACCGAACCAGCTGCGCGAAATCGCCTTGAGCGGCAAACCGGTGAGCCTGATCAGCGGTTATGGGGATCCGCTGGGGACCTGGTGCCTGACCAGGGTCAGCGAGACGCAAAGTGCTCTGCTCAGCAATGGCGCCCCGCGTAATCAAGCCTTCGAACTGGAGTTCAACCGCTATGGCGACGACAACGAACTATCGCAGCAGTGACGGCGATGTGCTGGATCAGCTCTGCTATCAGCGCTACGGCCATCTCAAAGGTTGTGTGGAGGCAGTGCTCGATGCCAATCCGGGCCTGGCCGACGAGCCTCAACCCTTGCGCGCTGGCGTGCTGATCCGCATGCCCGAACTGGCGGCACCGGACAATCCGCAGGTCCGTCTGTGGGATTGAATCCCTGCTCCCTCACGGCCCCGCGCAAGCGGGGCTTTTTCATTCTGGTGACCCATGAAACCTGTCTTTCGCATCGTCGCCGATGGCCGCGACATCTCGGCACAGGTCAACGACCGCGTGCTCGAACTGGTGGTAACCGACAAGCATGGCCTGGAGTCGGACACCCTTTCGCTCACTCTCGATGATCGCGCCGGCACTGTGGTGTTGCCGCGGCGCGGCGCGCAGCTGGAACTGTACCTGGGCTATGACGAAACGGGTGTCGCGCCGATGGGGCGCTATACGGTGGACACCGTAACCTTCAGCGGCGCGCCCGATACGCTGGTGATCAAGGCCAAGTCCGGCGACTCGCGCAATGCCGGCAAGTCCGTTCGCAGTGACAGCTGGGAGAACGTGACACTGGCCGAAGTGGTGGCCCGCATTGCCGAGCGCAACGGCTGGAAGGCTGAGTGCGAAGTGAGGACGCGAATTGCGCGCGCGGACCAGATCAATGAGTCCGACTATCACTTCATCACCCGCCTGGCGCGTCAGTACGACTGTACAGCGAAGATCGCTGACCTGAAGTTGCTGGTCATGCCCCGTCAGGCGGGCCGAAGTGCTTCGGGACAGGCGCTGGACAACGTGCGCCTCATGCGCGGGGATGTCAGCTCTTTCACCTTTACCCTGGACGATCGCAAGGTGGTCGCGAAGGTGGTCGTGCCTTTCCAGGGGCCTGACGGCACTCTGCGCACGGTGACGGCGGCTAACCCGAATGCGCCGAAGAAGGTACTGGCCGAGTACGTCGAGCGCCATGTCCAGGCCAATGAGACGGCAGCCCAGCAGCTGGCCAAGTCGAGACTGGCGGACTTCAACCGGCAGACCGCCGGCGTCCGTTTGCAACTGCCGGGCCGCGCAGATCTCTTCGCGGAGTGCCTGGTCGAGCTGAGCGGATTCAAGACCGGAGTCGACGGCGTTTACCTGGTCGATACCGTGACCCAGCACTACCAGGCGAGCGGTTGGACGACCAGCGTGCTGTGCAATGGCGGGAGCGACGGCAAGGCAATGGCAGGGGAGGGCGGCTGACATGCTCATCGACGAACGCCAGCTTCTGCTGATCCTGCCCAACGCCCGCCCCGTCGCGGGCGTTTTTCTGCCGGTGCTGGAGGCAGCGATGCGCGACTTTGGTATCGACACGCCGCCGCGCGTTGCCGCCTTCCTCGCCCAGGTCGGGTACGAGAGCGCGCAGCTGACCCGTTGCGTGGAGAGCCTGACCTACAGCGCGCAGCGCCTGGCCGTTGTCTGGCCTCGGCGCTTCCGCAGTGCCGACGGCTCGCCCACGGCGCTGGCGCGGGAGGTGGCGTACCAGCCGGAGCGCATTGCCAACCTCGTCTACGCCGGGCGCAATGGCAACGGCGACGAGGCCTCCGGCGATGGCTGGCGCTTTCGGGGACGGGGTCTGCTGCAGGTGACCGGGCGGAGCAATTACCGTTCTGTCGGCGAAGGGCTCGCGCAACCTTTTGTCGCTCGCCCGCAGCTGCTGGCGGAGCCGCGCTGGGCGTGTCGCACCGCCGCCTGGTGGTGGCAATGCAACGGGCTCAACGAGCTGGCTGATGCGGTGCGCTTCGAGGACATCACCCGGCGCATCAATGGGGGATTGAATGGCCAGGAGGTCCGGGCACAGCTCTGGCGCCGTGCGCTGGAGGTTCTGCAATGAGCCGCTTCTGGCTGGCGCTGGGCCTGACCGGCTTTCTGGTGGGGGGCTGTATCGGTGGCTGGCTGACCGCGCGCTTTTATGGTGGGCAGCTGGATAGCCTGCACCTGGAGCAGGCTCGTTGCAGCGATGCCGGCAAAGTTCTGGAATCGAAGCTGGCGCTGCAGAACACCCAGGTCGAAGCGCTGGAGCAGGCTGCCCGCCAGCGTGCGGACGCCGCCGAGCGCGCTCTGACACTGGCCCGCGAACAGGCGCAGAGCCATGAGGCCGCTGCCAGCCGGCTGTTGCTGGAGCGCAGCGAAGGCGAGGAGTGCGCCGTGGTACGTCAACTGATCGACCGGGAGCTGTTGCCATGAAGCTGCTGCGGGTAATCCCCGCGCTGCTTCTGGCGGGGTGCGCATCCACCGCGCCGGCGCCGGTGGAAGTTCGCGTTGCCGTCCCGGTGCCGTGCCAGCCGCCGGCTGTCGAAACCCCTCGATTCGCCACCGCCGACCTGCGCCCGGCGGACGACCTGCAAACCAAAGTGCGCGCGCTGCTGGCCGAGCGGCAGCAGCACCTGGCCTACGAAACCCGCCTGCATGCTGCGCTCGATGCGTGCCGCTGAACCTTCCTACCTTCGTCGGCAGGGCCGCCACGCGTATTGCGCTGGCGCCCGGCCTTGGGCTACTGTTCGGCCATCGCTAGGCGAGACCGCAACCGTGATCCACAGCACCCGCATCATCACCTCCCTCCTCAAGGCATTCGCCCGTTGGCGCTGGCGCGCCTGATTCCTTCTTTCCCGGCATAGCGCCGGTCTCTTCTTACGCGTCCATTTCTCCCATCCGCTGGCATAATTGCCAGATTCGCGCAGCCCGCGAGGCCGCAACGGGTGTCGACGATGGCGCGATCCGAAAGCAGTGCAATCATGAGGTTCGAGCAGACATGCTGCTGATGATCGATAACTACGATTCCTTCACCTACAACCTGGTGCAGTACTTCGCCGAGTTGAAGGCCGACATCCACGTCATTCGCAATGACGAACTGAGCGTCGACGAGATCGCCGCGCTCAACCCTGAACGCATTGTCCTGTCTCCCGGCCCGTGTACGCCGAATGAGGCGGGCGTGTCCCTGGAAGTCATCGAGCGCTTCGCCGGCAAGCTCCCGCTGCTGGGCGTATGCCTGGGCCATCAGTCCATCGGCCAGGCCTTCGGTGGTGACGTGGTGCGGGCCCGCCAGGTCATGCACGGCAAGGTCAGCCCGGTGTTCCACAAGGGCCAGGGCGTATTCGCCGGCCTGAACAATCCGCTGACCCAGACCCGTTACCACTCCTTGGTGGTGAAGCGCGAGACGCTGCCCGACTGCCTGGAAATCACCGCCTGGACGGCGCTGGAAGACGGCTCGGTCGACGAGATCATGGGCCTGCGCCACAAGACGCTGAACGTCGAGGGCGTGCAGTTCCACCCCGAGTCGATCCTTTCCGAACAGGGCCACGAGATGCTGGCCAACTTCCTCAAGCAGACCGGCGGAGTGCGCGCATGAACATCAAGGAAGCCCTCGGCCGCGTGGTCAACCAGCTGGACCTGACCACCGAGGAAATGCAGGACGTCATGCGCGAGATCATGACCGGGCAGTGCACCGACGCTCAGATCGGCGCCTTCCTCATGGGCATGCGCATGAAGAGCGAGACCATCGACGAGATCGTCGGCGCCGTGGCGGTGATGCGCGAGCTGGCCGACCAGGTCGAGCTGGACAGCCTGAAGCACGTGGTCGACGTGGTCGGCACCGGTGGCGACGGCGCGAACATCTTCAACGTGTCCTCGGCGGCGGCCTTCGTGGTCGCCGCGGCTGGCGGCAAGGTCGCCAAGCACGGAAACCGTGCGGTCTCCGGCAAGAGCGGCAGCGCCGACCTGCTGGAAGCTGCCGGCATCTACCTGGACCTCAAGCCCGTCCAGGTGAAACGTTGCATCGAGACCGTCGGCGTCGGCTTCATGTTCGCCCAGGTCCACCACAAGGCCATGAAGCACGCTGCCGCGCCGCGCCGCGAGCTGGGCCTGCGTACCCTGTTCAACATGCTCGGCCCGCTGACCAACCCGGCTGGGGTGAAGCACCAAGTGGTCGGCGTGTTCAGCCAGGCGCTGTGCCGCCCCCTGGCCGAGGTGCTCAAGCGCCTGGGCAGCGAGCACATCCTGGTGGTGCATTCGCGCGATGGCCTGGACGAGTTCAGCCTCGCCGCGCCGACTCACGTTGCCGAACTGAAGGACGGCGTGGTCACCGAATACGAAGTGCAGCCTGAAGATTTCGGCATCAAGAGCCAGAGCCTGATCGGCCTGACCGTGGATAGCCCGCAGCAGTCGCTGGAGCTGATCCGTGATGCCCTCGGCCGGCGCAAGACCGAGGCCGGCCAGAAGGCTGCCGAGCTGATCGTGCTCAACGCCGGCGCCGCGCTCTACGCCGCGGACCTGGCCACCAGCTTGCACGAAGGCATGCAATTGGCCCACGACGCCCTGCACACCGGGCTGGCGCGGGAGAAGATGGAAGAGCTGGCGGCCTTCACCGCCGTTTACCGAGAGGAGAATGCACAGTGAGTGTGCCGACGGTTCTGCAGAAGATCCTGGCCCGCAAGGCCGAAGAAGTCGCCGAACGCCGCACCCGCGTGAGCATCGCCGAGCTCGAGCAGCTGGCGCGTGCCGCTGACGCCCCGCGCGGTTTTGCCAATGCTCTGCTGGAGCGCGCCAAGCGTCGTGAACCGGCAGTGATCGCCGAGGTGAAAAAAGCTTCCCCGAGCAAGGGCATCCTGCGCGAGAACTTCGACCCTGCCGATATCGCCCGCAGCTACGAAGAGGGCGGCGCAGCCTGTCTCTCGGTGCTGACCGATATCGACTTCTTCCTCGGCAGCGACGCCTACCTGAAGGAAGCCCGCGCGGCCTGCAAGCTGCCGGTGATCCGCAAGGACTTCCTGATCGATCCGTACCAGGTGGTGGAAGCTCGTGCCATTGGTGCCGACTGCATCCTGCTGATCGTCTCGGCGCTGGATGACGTGCGCATGGCCGAGCTGGCCTCGGTGGCCAAGGACGTCGGCCTCGACGTGCTGGTGGAAGTGCATGACGCCCCGGAGCTGGAGCACGCACTGAAGACCCTGGACACCCCGCTGGTCGGCATCAATAACCGCAACCTGCACACCTTCGAAGTGAGCCTGGAGACCACCCTGGACCTGCTGCCGGAAATCCCGCGTGAGCGCATGGTGATCACCGAGAGCGGCATCCTCAACCGGGCCGATGTCGAGCTGATGGAAGTCAGCGACGTGTTCGGCTTCCTTGTCGGTGAAGCCTTCATGCGCGCCGACGAGCCGGGTACCGAGCTCAAGCGCCTGTTCTTCCCCGAACGCAGCAAGGTCAAGCTGGGCGCCGATCCGGACTGATGCTTCCTGCGGACAACAAAAAAGCCGGCGATTGCCGGCTTTTTTGTTGTCTGGCGACTCTTCAGCGGGTGCCGAAGACCACCATGGTCTTGCCTTTCACGTGCACCAGGCCCTGTTCTTCCAGGCTCTTGAGCACGCGTCCGACCATCTCGCGGGAGCAGCCGACGATGCGGCCGATTTCCTGGCGGGTGATCTTGATCTGCATACCGTCCGGGTGGGTCATGGCGTCCGGCTGCTGGCACAGGTCCAGCAGGGTGCGCGCGACGCGACCGGTGACGTCGAGGAAGGCCAGGTCGCCGACCTTGCGCGTGGTCTTGCGCAGGCGGTCCGCCATCTGGCTGCCCAGGGTGAAGAGAATCTCCGGGTCCTGCTGGCTCAGTTCGCGGAACTTCGCGTAGCTGATCTCGGCGACTTCGCATTCGGTCTTGGCGCGGATCCAGGCGCTACGCTCCTGGCCGGTGCTGCCTTCCTTCTCGAAGAGCCCCATCTCCCCGAAGAAGTCGCCAGTGTTGAGGTAACCGATGATCATCTCGCGGCCATCGTCATCCTCGATCAGGACGGTCACCGACCCCTTGATGATGAAGAACAGGCTCTCGCAGCGGTCACCGGCGTAGATGATGGTGCTCTTGGCGGTGAAGCGGCGGCGATGACAGTGCGCGAGCAACTTGTCGAGGTTCTTGATTTTGGGTGTGAGGGTAATAGCTACCATGCCCGAGTCCCGGAAAGTAGAAAGAGTGGCCTTTGCACAACAGGCGCTAATGATTTTTTATGTTCAGCTTTAGTGCCGTGCGTCCCTGGCGCGATCCCCCTCGATCCCCAGGGCGGCATGATTGCCTTGCTGAGCAGTCTTGCATGTACGTAAATCAGCAAGAGCTTAACAGACGACGTGTTACCAGCAATCGGAAGTCTGGAACGTTCGTGTAGGCAATTTCTGAGAGTGTGCCAGTAAACCGGCGCCAGCTTAAGTGATAAATGCATACTTGCCGTGTGGAAATGAGACTTGGGTAACAGCCATCGCTCCCACTGGGCGTGCTAGGGGCCTGTGATAAGCTGTCGCCCCTTTTTTTCGGCGGAGTTCCTTGCAATGAAAGCGCGAATCCAGTGGGCGGGCGAGGCGATGTTCCTCGGTGAATCCGGCAGCGGCCACGTCGTGGTGATGGACGGGCCGCCAGACGCCGGTGGCCGCAACCTGGGCGTGCGCCCCATGGAAATGCTCCTGCTCGGCCTGGGCGGTTGCACCAACTTCGACGTGGTCAGCATCCTGAAGAAGGGCCGCCAGCCGGTGGAAAGCTGTGAAGCCTTCCTCGAAGCCGAGCGCGCCGACGAAGACCCGAAGGTGTTTACCAAGATCCACGTGCATTTCGTGGTCAAGGGCCGTGGCCTGAAGGAAGCGCAGGTCAAGCGCGCGGTCGAGCTGTCGGCCGAGAAATACTGCTCTGCCTCGATCATGCTCGGTCGCGCTGGCGTCGAGATCACCCACGACTACGAGATCGTGGAACTGGGCTGACAGCCCCCTTCATCCTTTCATCATCAAGGGTGCGCAAACTCTGGCAGAGGTCGCCTGACCTCTGCATAATGCGCCACCTTTTTTCAGGGCCATCCGGCCCGAAACCAAGCAACCACAATCGCCATCGCGAAGAGGTGTAAACCGTCCTACGCAGGTGCCGCCGTACGCATCTGACGGGCATGCTCAACCACGCGGCAGAGCCGCATTTGATGAGAGTTTTCCCACGGTGAAAAGCAAACTCAAGCTCCACGGGTTCAACAACCTGACGAAGACCTTGAGCTTCAATATCTATGACATCTGCTATGCCGAGACGCCTGAAGACCAGCAGGCCTACGTGCAGTACATCGACGAAGAATACGATGCTGAACGTCTCACGCAGATCCTCACCGATGTTGTCGACATCATTGGCGCAAACATCCTGAACATCGCCCGTCAGGATTACGATCCGCAAGGCGCCAGCGTAACCATCCTGATCTCCGAGCAGCCGGTCACCCCGACCGACAGCCAGATCGAGGAATCCCCGGGGCCGCTACCGGAAACCATCCTGGCGCACCTCGACAAGAGCCATATCACCGTGCACACCTATCCGGAGATTCATCCGGTGGAAGGCATCGCGACCTTCCGGGTGGACATCGATGTGTCGACCTGCGGCGTCATCTCGCCGCTGAAAGCGCTCAACTACCTCATCCACCAGTTCGATTCGGACATCGTCACCGTGGATTACCGCGTGCGCGGCTTCACCCGCGATGTGGAAGGCAAGAAGCACTTCATCGACCACGAGATCAACTCGATCCAGAACTATCTCTCCGACGACACGTACGAGGCCTATCAGATGACCGACGTGAACGTGTACCAGGAGAACCTGTTCCACACCAAGATGCTGCTCAAGCAGTTCGACCTGGACAACTACCTGTTCGGCGATGCGACCAGCAACCTGTCGCCTGAGCAGCGCAAGCAGGTGGAAGAACGCGTACGGCACGAAATGCTGGAGATCTTCTACGCGCGCAACATGCCGCGCTGATCTTCCGTACGATGAAAAAGGGCGCCCGGTGGGCGCCCTTTTTCGTTGCCGGCCGGATCAGATCCGGTAGGTGGACTTGGTCATCACCTTGGACAGCAGCGTCATGCCGAACTTCACCGGCGCCGGGAAGCGCAGGCCGCCAGCCTCGATGGCACTGGTGGCGTGGTGTTCCTCGTCCTCGCGCATCTGTTCGAGAATGGCGCGGGACTTCTGGTCCTCGGCGGGGATTTCCGCCAGGTGCTCGTCCAGGTGCTTGCACACCTGATCCTCGGTGGCGGCGACGAAGCCCAGGCTGACGCGGTCGCTGATCAGTCCGGCGGCGGCGCCAACGCCGAAGGACAGGCCGTAGAAGATCGGATTGAGCACGCTCGGGCGGCTGCCCAGTTCGCGGATGCGCTGTTCGCACCAGGCGAGGTGGTCGACTTCTTCGTCAGCCGCCTCCTCCATGGCCTTGCGCACCTTCGGCAGCTTGGCGGTCAGCGCCTGGCCCTGGTACAGCGCCTGGGCGCAGACCTCGCCGGTATGGTTGATGCGCATCAGTCCGGCAACATGGCGGGCATCGGTGTCGCTGAGGTGGCTGTCGGGCTGGACGATGGCGGGGGACGGGCGTCCCGGGTGACCGCTGAAGGGCAGCAGTGTGCGCAGCGCGGCATCGGCCTGCAGCAGGAAACGGTCGGCGGGGGAGTAGTGACGGTCGGCGGACATGGCGCACCTCCGAGTAGGAACATTCGCCCGGCAGTTTACCGGATGGCGGATGACAGGTCTTGCCGAGGTGCGCGCAGCTTCTTTTACCCGATCAGCCCGGTGGCCAGTGCATCTGGCGCTGACCCAGCACGTGCATGTGGATGTGGTGAACGGTCTGGCCGCCCAGGTCGTTGCAGTTCATCACCACGCGGAAGCCCTCGTCGCAGCCCTGCTCCTTCGCCAGCCGCTGGGCGGTGAAGAGGATGTGCCCGGCCAGCGGCGTGTCCGCCTCGGTCAGGTCGTTGAGGGTGGACACGTGCTTCTTCGGGATCACCAGGAAGTGCACCGGTGCCTGCGGGCCGATGTCATGGAAGGCGATCACCTGGTCATCTTCATAGAGTTTTTTCGCGGGGATATCCCCGGCGACGATCTTGCAGAACAGACAGTCCACGAAACGTTCCTCCGGCCAGCAGGTGGGTAGGCGGAGGAGTTTAGCGCTATGGATGGAGGTGCGCCCAGTGCGCGCTCAGTCTGCCAGCGCAAGGCGGTTGATGCGCCCGGCCAGCTTGCGCATGACCCAGCGTGGCAGCAGGCGCACGCCGCAGGCGAACAGGCGGTTGCGCCAGCCAGGGATGATCAGCGCGGGTGCGCGGCGCAGCGCTTTCACGGCCAGAAAGGCGACCTCCTCGGGTGTCATGACGCGCTTGCCGTCGTCGAGCTTGCCCAGGTGCAGGTCGGCATTGCGGTAGAAGGCCGTCCGGGTCGGCCCCGGACACAGCACCGAGACCTTGATGCCGCGGCTTTTGAGTTCCTCGCGCAGACCTTCGGAGAAATGCAGCACGAACGCCTTGCTGGCGTAGTAGCTGCTCATCCATGGGCCGGGCAGCAGGCTGGCCATGGAGGCAACGTTGAGAATCCGTCCGCCGCCAGTGCGCTCCATCATCGCGCCGATGCCGTGGCAAAGGCGCGCCAGGGCCAGGACGTTGAGCTCCAGCAGTTCCTGCTCGCGGGACCAGTCCTGGTCAATGAAGGCGCCGGAAGTGCCGACGCCGGCATTGTTCACCAGCAGCTCGATCTGCCGCCCGCTCTGTTCCAGTTCGTGCAGCAGGCCGGAGATCTGCAGCGGTTCGGACAGGTCGCAGACGCGGAACAGCACTTCCACCCCGAAACGCTGAGACAACTCGCAGGCGGCGCTGTCCAGTGCATCGCGCTGGCGCGCCACCAGGATCAGTGCCTGGCCGCGGCGGGCGAGGGCTTCGGCCAGGGCCAGGCCGATACCGCTGGAAGCGCCGGTGATGAGGGCAAAACGAGGCATTCACGAGTCTCTGTGACGGGGTGGCGTTCGACCACGCCCGCCACGGGTTGTTGCATTACTGATCCGAGTCGCCGCCTTCGGTGTCGCCGCTGCTGAAGTCGCCGTCGGAGGGCTCCGCGGTGGCCGCCGGATCGGCAGCTTCGTCGCCCTGCTGGTACTGCGAGGTCTGCGCTGCCTGGGCGCGCTCAACGTAGCTCTGGTAGGCCGGGATCGCGATGGCGGCGAGGATACCGCCAAACACCGGGAACAGCAGCCAGGAGAAGGCCAGGACCTTGACGCCGGTGCTGTTGGGCGGCGGCGGCGGGCCGAAGCGGTTGGTAGTCTGCTCGCCGGGCATGAACAGCATCAGCAGGCTGAGGACGGCGTTGACGAAGGGCACCAGCAGGGCGAGCCAGAGCCAGCCGGACCAGCCCAGGTCATGCAGGCGTTGTACGCCGATGGGTACGCTGAAGACCATGGCCGCGATGACTACTGCGGCGATGGCAACCACGCCCAGGGGCATCGAGACGGCCATCAGCAGGCTGGCGACCAGGTAGGCACCGAAGACGATGAAGGACAGCGCAGCGGACCAGCCGAGGTAGCGCACGCGACCGATCCGGCCGGAGAGGCTGCGGACTTTCAGTTCGCCGAACTCCGGCAGGTCTTCGCCGACCTTGGCCTGGGGCGGCGCATAAGGGGGGGGCGTCGCGCTCGGAGTCGTGGCCGCCACGGTGGGCGCCGGGTTGGCCGCGAGTTCGGCCTGGCGTGCCAGGTACTTCTCGATGACGATGCCGCAGGCGCTGCACTCGTTGGCGGTTGTCTGCTCATGCCCGCACTTGGGGCAGGTCATCCGCTCGTTGCTCATGCTTTCGCCAGCAGCGCGGGCGGCCAGCGTCGCTTCGCTGGGGTGGTCATCGGTCTCTACCAGGCTGAAACCGGCACCGCCTTCGGCTTCCTTGCGGGCGTTGGCGCCGGCGCCATGGAGGGCGCGCAGGTACTTGTCGGCTTCATCGCCGGAGAGGTCGCGCTTGAGAACGACCGGCTGGCCGCTGAACAGTGCTTCGATCTTCGAGGCGTCGCTCTTGAACAGTCGGGCGAGATTTTCCTTGGCGGTTTCCAGGGGGGTCTGCGGCATCAGCGCGCCGTCGAACACGATCTTGAAGCGGGATTGATCCATCGGGGCATCCTTGTCTTCTGGCTATGTTGGAATCGCTACAGCGTAATCGGGCCGCCGGGGGCCAACAAGCGGCCCCGGCGGATATATCGTGAGCGGTGCCGCAGCTCAGACCAGCAGTTGGTTGGACAGGCCGGCGCTGCGGGTCAGCGCCTGGCGGTACTCGTGGTCGAGCCGCGCGATCAGCTCGCCCACTGCGGGCAGGTCGCGGATATCGCCGACACCCTGGCCGGCGGACCATACGGTCTTCCAGGCCTTGGCCTCGTCGCTGACCGGCTTGAGCTTCTCGCCGTAGTCGAGCGCGCCCTTGTCGTTCAGCCTCTGCATGTCGAAGCCGGCGGCCTCGAGGCTCTGGCGCATGAAGCTGGCTGGCACGCCGGAAACGGCGGGGGTGTGGATGATGTCGGCGGCGCGGGCGTTGAGCAGCATGTGCTTGTAGTCCTCGGAAGCGGCGCTCTCGCGGGTGGCGATGAAGCGAGTGCCGAGGTAGGCGAGGTCGGCGCCCAGCACCTGGGCCGCAAGAATTTCGTGGCCGTGGTTGATGCAGCCGGCCAGCAGCAGAGTCTTGTCGAAGAACTGACGGATTTCGGCGACCAGCGCGAAGGGGCTCCAGGTGCCGGCGTGACCACCGGCGCCGGCCGCCACGGCGATCAGGCCATCGACACCGGCTTCCGCCGCCTTCTCGGCATGACGGCGGGTGGTGACGTCATGAAACACCAGGCCGCCATAGCTGTGCACCGCATCCACCACTTCGCGCACCGCGCCCAGGCTGGTGATGACGATGGGCACCTTGTGCTCGACGCAGAGCTTGAGGTCTTCCTGCAGGCGCGGGTTGGTGTTGTGGACGATCAGGTTCACCGCATAGGGCGCGGCCTGCGGGTCGGCGGCCAGCCCGGCCTCGATCTCTTCCAGCCAGGCCTTGAAGCCGCTGCTCTCGCGCTGGTTCAGCGCCGGGAAGCTGCCGACGATGCCGCTCTTGCAGCAGGCCAGCACCAGTTGCGGGTTGGAGACCAGGAACATCGGTGCCGCCACCAGGGGAATGCGCAGGCGGCGGTCGAGCAGGGCGGGCAGGGACATGACAGTCTCCTTGTCGGGGTCAGAAGGGTTTGACGACCACCAGGATCACGATGGCGATCAGGAACAGCACCGGCACTTCGTTGAACCAGCGGTAGAACACATGGCTGCGGCCGTTCTCGCCACGGGCGAAGCGCTTGAGCATGGCGCCGCAGGCGTGGTGGTAGCCGATCAGCAGGACCACCAGGGTCAGCTTGGCGTGCATCCAGCCCTGGGTCAGCCAGGTCGGGTTGAGGTAGAGCATCCAGGCGCCGAGGATGATGGTGAGGATCATCGACGGGCCCATGATGCCGCGGTACAGCTTGCGCTCCATGATGCAGAAGCGCTCGCGGCTGGCGGCGTCCTCGCTCATGGCGTGATAGACGAACAGTCGCGGCAGATAGAAGAGGCCGGCGAACCAGCAGACCACGGCAATGATGTGAAAGGCTTTCAACCACAGGTAAAGCATCGGGACTTCCTCGGATCACGGTGAGCCGATAGTAGTGGCGCCGTGCAATGGCGTCATCCCTGCGTCTATTACACTGAGCTCTTCCGTCCGTGGCTGTTTGCCGCGCGCGCCGCATGGCATCCGGAAGATGCCCGGCTTCGTATCCATGTCAGAACCTGTACCGCCGGAGAGTTCCAGCGAGCCGACTGGTGATCTGTCCGCTCGTACCGTCCCCAAGCGCCCACTGGCGCGACACCCATTGCTGCGCCAGTGGCGGCGCAACCTGGCGTTCTGGCTCGGTGCGTTGCTGGTGGGCCTGGTGGCACTGGCCTTCGCCCACTTGGCTGACCTCGCCAGCGCGACCTTCCGCGGCGTGGTCGCGCATAGTCCGTGGTGGCCGTGGCTGCTTTGCCCGCTGGGCTTCGCCGGCCTGGTCTGGCTGACCCAGGGAGCGCTGAAGAACACCCGTGGCAGCGGCATTCCACAGGTCATCGTGGCGCTGGAGCAACGCAGCAGCCGCACACGCAATGCCTTGCTGTCAGTACGGATTGCCGTGGGCAAGTTGGCGATGACTCTGATGGCGTTGTTGGTGGGCGCCTCGGCCGGCCGCGAGGGCCCGACCGTGCATATCGGCGCGGCCCTGATGTACTCGCTTGGCCGTCGCCTGGGGCTCTATGACAAGCGCACGGTGTCCGGCCTGATCATCGCCGGCGGTGCGGCAGGTATCGCCGCCGCCTTCAATACGCCATTGGGCGGGGTGGTCTTCGCCATCGAGGAACTGAGCCGCACCTTCGAGCAACGCTTCAGCGGGCTGGTGCTCACCGCCGTCCTGCTCGGCGGCATGGTTACGCTCGGCCTGATGGGCAGTTACAGCTATTTCGGTCGTCTCTCGGAAAGCATGCCCCTGGGCCCGGCGTGGATCGCCGTGGTGGCCTGCGGAGTGCTCGGGGGCTTGCTTGGCGGCCTCTACTGCCGGCTCGTGTTGCCGACCCATCGCGGTCCGCTCAGCTTCATCAGCCGCTTGCGCGGGCGCTGGCCGATCCGCTTCGCCGCTGCCTGCGGGCTGGTGCTGGCGTTGCTCGGCCTGCTGTCCGGGCAACATGTGTTCGGCACCGGGTACGCCGAGACCCGGTCCATCCTCGAGGGGCAGCCGGTGGTGGGGCATGACTTCCTCCTGTGGAAGTTCATCGCCAACGTGATCTCCTTCATCGCCGGCATCCCGGGTGGGTTGTTCTCGCCCTCGCTCACCGTCGGCGCCAGTCTGGCACCCTGGCTGACGCCGCTGATCCCCGGCGCAAGCCTGCCGGCAGTGGCGCTGCTGGGGATGTCCGCCTACCTCGCCGGGGTCACGCGCACGCCGCTCACCGCCACGGTGATCACCGTGGAGATGTCCCATAGCCCGGACATGCTGATCCCTATCCTCGCCGCGACGCTGCTGGCCAGTGGTGTATCGGCGCGCCTGAACCCGCTGCCGATCTATCACGCGCTCGCTCGTCAGATGCAGGAAACCCTGGCTCCGACCAAAGGCCCTTAAACCTGCGTGCATTCGCTCTGTTCAGCAGGGGCAGCGGCTCATATCATGGCTGCCCCTGAATTTGGTCCCATAGGTGGAGTGACAGGCAGATGATCAAGGTCGGTATCGTAGGCGGTACGGGTTATACGGGCGTGGAACTGCTGCGCCTGCTGGCACAGCATCCCCAGGCTCGCGTCGAGGTGATTACCTCGCGTTCCGAGGAGGGCGTGAAAGTCGCCGACATGTACCCGAACCTGCGAGGCCACTACGACGGCCTGGCTTTCAGCGTGCCGGACGTGAAGCGTCTGGGCGAATGCGATGTGGTGTTCTTCGCCACCCCGCACGGCGTGGCCCACGCACTGGCCGGCGAACTGCTGGCGACCGGTACCCGGGTGATCGACCTGTCCGCGGACTTCCGGCTGCAGGACGCGGAGGAGTGGGCCAAGTGGTACGGCCAACCGCACGGCGCGCCGGAACTGCTCCCCGAAGCCGTCTACGGCTTGCCGGAAGTGAATCGCGAGGCGATCAAGTCCGCTCGCCTGATCGCCGTTCCCGGCTGCTACCCGACCGCTACCCAGCTCGGTTTCATCCCGCTGCTGGAGAACGGCCTGGCCGATGCCAGCCAGCTGATCGCTGACTGCAAATCCGGCGTCAGCGGTGCTGGCCGTGGTGCCAAGGTCGGTTCGCTGTTCTGCGAAGCCGGTGAAAGCATGATGGCCTACTCGGTGAAAGGTCACCGTCACCTGCCGGAAATCAGTCAGGGCCTGCGTCGTGCAGCCAAGGGCGATGTCGGCCTGACCTTCGTGCCGCACCTGACCCCGATGATCCGTGGCATTCACGCGACCCTGTACGCACGTGTCGCTGACCGTGGCGTCGACCTGCAGAAGCTGTATGAAGAGCGCTACGCCAACGAGCCGTTCGTCGACGTGATGCCGGCTGGCAGCCATCCGGAAACCCGTAGCGTGCGCGGCGCCAACGTCTGCCGCATCGCGGTACACCGTCCGCAGGGCGGCGACCTGGTGGTGATCCTCTCGGTCATCGACAACCTGGTGAAGGGTGCATCCGGCCAGGCGATCCAGAACATGAACATCCTGTTCGGCCTGGACGAGCACCTGGGCCTGTCCAACGTCGCGCTGCTGCCGTAAGGAAAGACTGCCCCGGAAGGCGGTCGATTGATCTGGACCAATGGATGAGTCGGATTAGTTGACCGTTTTTCTGGGGTAAGCGGATAATGGTCCGCAATGTTGTAACGTACGGCCTCGGCCGGGAGAGTTTTCACCATGACCATCGAAACCTTCACCCCCACTCCGCTGATGTTCTCGCAAGGCGCTGCGAACAAGGTGAAGAACCTGATCGACGAAGAAGGCAACCCGCGCCTCAAGCTGCGGGTGTTCGTCACGGGCGGTGGCTGTTCGGGCTTCCAGTATGGGTTCACCTTCGATGAAGACACCGCGGACGACGACACCATCGTCGAGCGCGACGGCGTCAACCTCGTGGTCGATCCGATGAGCTTCCAGTACCTCGCCGGTGCGGAAGTGGACTACCAGGAAGGCCTCGAAGGTTCGCGGTTCGTCATCAAGAACCCGAACGCAGCGACCACCTGCGGCTGCGGTCAGTCCTTCTCGATCTGATGCCGTAGCATCGAAAACGCCGCGCAGATGCGCGGCGTTTTTGTTTGTGCGTCGGATTCAGGCGGGGTAGAGCGCGCCGAGGATACGGGGCCCCGGCGCGGCCGTGACTTCCGGGCAGTTGCCGGGCTCGCGTTCAAAGAAGCGATGGGCCAGCCAGGCGAAGGCCATCGCCTCCATCCATTCCGGCGGTACGCCGCGCTCGAGGCTGCTGATCACGCTGGCGCCCGGCATGTGCGCGGCCAGTCGTTGCATCAGTGTCGCGTTGAAGGCGCCGCCACCGCAAACCACCACTTCCTCGCAGCCGGGCTGCGCGTCCAATAGTGCTGCAGCGATGCTTTGTGCGGTCAGTTCGAGCAGGGTTGCCTGCACGTCTTCGACCTTCACCGGGTCGTGCCCGGCGAGGACTGCGTTCAGCCAGTTCAGGTTGAAGCGCTCGCGTCCGGTGCTTTTCGGGCCTTTGGCGGCGAAGAAGTCATCGGCCAGCATTTTCTGCAATAGCGCCTGATCGATGCTGCCGCTGGCAGCCCAGGCGCCGTCGCGGTCATAGGCTTCGCCGCGCTGCTCCTGGATCCAGGCATCCAGCAGGACGTTGCCGGGGCCGCAGTCGAATCCGCGAACCGGCTTGCCAGGACTGAGCAGCGAGACGTTGCTGAAGCCGCCGACGTTGAGGATGGCGCATTCGCGACCATCGCTACCGAACAACGCGCGGTGGAAGGCGGGTACCAGCGGTGCGCCCTGGCCGCCGGCGGCTACGTCGCGGCGGCGGAAGTCGGCGATTACGTCGATGCCCGTCAGCTCGGCGAGCAGTGCCGGGTTGCCGATCTGCACAGTGAAGCCTAGATGCGGTTCATGGCGAATGGTCTGGCCGTGGCTACCGATGGCGCGAATGGCGCTGGTGCTCAGCTTCTCGCGGGCGAGGAGTTCGTTGATGCCTTGGGCGGCCAGGCGTACCCAGCTGTTTTCCGCGAGGGCGGAGCGGGCAATTTCGTCAGGGCCGGGAGAGCAGAGTGCCAGAAGGTCGGCACGCAGCGCCGCAGGCATGGGGAGGTAGTGGGAGGCGAGCAGAGTAGTCTGCTCGCCTTGCTCGATCAGGGCGATGTCCAGCCCGTCGAGACTGGTACCGGACATCACACCCAGGTAGAGCGGCATGACTCAGCGCTTGTTCAGGGCCAGGAAGGTCGCCTTCTCCTGGTCCATGCGCGCGATCAGCGGTTGCGCCTGTGCCATGAAGCGCTTGCGCTCCGGACCGGACAGCGGATCAGCCGTCGGCAGCTTGGCGCTCAGCGGATCGACATGCTGGCCGTTGACCTGGAACTCGTAGTGCAGGTGCGGGCCGGTGGCAAGGCCGGTCATGCCGACGTAGCCGATGATCTGGCCCTGCTTCACCGCCACGCCGGAGCGGATGCCCTTGGCGAAGCGGCTCATGTGGCCGTACACGGTGCGGTAGCGCTGGCCGTGCTGGATCACCACGGCGTTACCGTAGCCGCCCTTGCGGCCGGCCTCGAGGATCTTGCCGTCGCCGGTCGCCTTGATCGGTGTACCGATAGGCGCCGCGTAGTCCACGCCCTTGTGTGCACGAATCTTGTTCAGGATCGGGTGGAAACGCCCAATAGAGAAGCGCGAGCTGATACGGGCGAAGTCCACCGGAGTGCGGATGAACGCCTTGCGCATGCTGCTGCCATCGGCGCGCAGGTAGCTGGTGCTGCCCTGTTTGCTGGTGTAGCGCACCGCGGTGTATTCCTTGCCGCGGTTGACGAAGCGCACCGCAAGGATGCTGCCGGTACCGACCTGCTTGCCCTGCACCTGCTGGGATTCGTAGATCACGTCGAACGAATCGCCTTCGCGAATATCCTGGGCGAAGTCGATGTCGTAGCCGAGAATGTTGGCCATCGACATGATCAGGTCGTGGGACAGTCCGGCGTTCTTGCCTGCGACGAACAGCGAGCTGTCTACGCGGCCGTGGGCATAGTTCGCATGGACCGAGGGTTTGACCAGGTCGCGCTTGAAGTCATAGCCCTTGGCGGACTTGTTCAGGCTGATGGTCTCCAGGTCGCTGCGCTTGACCTTCAGACCCTGCAGCTCGCCCTTGGTGTCGATGAGGAAGTCCACGTCCTGGCCGATATCAAGACGGGTGAACTGCTTGGCGTCCTTGCTGGCGGCAAGCATGTCGTGCACGACGTTCGCCGGCAGGCCGGCCTTCGCGAACACGGTAGAAAGGGTGTCGCCCTTGCCCACGGTCACGCTTTTCCACGCAGGATCTGCGGAAGCGGAGGGGGAGGGTTGCTGGTTCGAATCGGCGAGATCGTTCTTCTTGTCCGCGTCTTTTCCGGCGCTGTTCTGGTTGTCCGGCTGACCTTCTATCTGTGCAAAAGGCGAAGAGCCGTCGTCTTCCGTGACCGCGTTGGGTCGAAGATCGTCTTTTTCCTGAAGGATCTGCTCGGTGCTGTTTTCCAGCTCGAGATTGAGCGTGGTCTTCTTCGCCTCGACCTCGGCCGAGGGGAACACCAGCAGAGCCAGGCTGAGGAGCGCTGCTACACCGCTTGCGGCCAGCAGATGGCTCTTCGGGTAGTACGGCGCTTTCTGATCGGATTGCGTCATGGCGTGAGTGGTGTTTTTGGAATGTGAAATAACTGCCTAAAATATAACCAAATTCCCTCTGAAGCAACCCTGATGTCGGGCTTCTGACGTCCTGTCCTCTGGCGCTGGGCAAAACTTGTTTTTAGTGCCTGTTCTTGTATCGTTGGTTCCCTTTCGCAATTCGCAACGTACAGGAACCTGCAATGAAGTCGGTCGAAGAGCAGCTGGCGCTGATCCAGCGCGGTGCAGACGAAATTCTCGTGGAGGCCGAGCTGATCGAGAAGCTCAAGCGCGGCCAACCCCTGCGTATCAAGGCCGGCTTCGACCCGACCGCTCCCGACCTGCACCTGGGGCACACCGTCCTTATTAATAAGCTGCGTCAGTTCCAGGAGCTGGGCCATCAGGTGATCTTCCTGATCGGCGACTTCACTGGGATGATCGGTGACCCCAGCGGGAAAAGTGTTACCCGCCCACCCCTCACTCGCGAGCAGGTTCTCGACAACGCCGAGACGTACAAGGCCCAGGTCTTCAAGATCCTCGACCCCGCGAAGACCGAAGTAGCCTTCAATTCCACCTGGATGGACCAGCTTTCCCCCGCTGATTTCATTCGTCTGGCTTCCCAGTACACCGTTGCTCGTATGCTGGAACGCGATGATTTCAGCAAACGCTATGCCAGCAATCAGTCCATCGCCATTCACGAGTTCCTCTATCCGCTGGTTCAGGGTTACGACTCGGTGGCATTGCGTGCGGATGTCGAGCTCGGCGGCACCGACCAGAAGTTCAACCTGCTGATGGGGCGTGAGCTCCAGCGTGCCTATGAGCAGGAGCCTCAGTGCATTCTGACCATGCCGCTGCTCGAAGGCCTGGACGGCGTGAAGAAGATGTCCAAGTCGCTGGGCAACTACATCGGCATCCAGGAAGCGCCGGGCGTCATGTACAGCAAGCTCGTCTCCATCCCGGATACTTTGATGTGGCGTTACTTCGAGCTGCTCAGCTTCCGCTCCATGGAAGAGATCGAGGGCTTCAAGAAAGACGTCGAGGCTGGCGCCAACCCGCGCGACATCAAGATCAAGCTGGCGGAAGAAATCGTAGCCCGCTTCCATGGTGACGAAGCGGCCGCTTCCGCGCACAAGTCCGCTGGCAACCGCCTGAAAGAGGGCGAGCTACCGGAAGACCTGCCGGAAGTGGAGGTCGCCGCTGCGGAAGACCTGCCCATTGGTGCTGTCCTTAATAAGGCAGGCCTGGTGAAGAACTCGGCTGTCGCTCGCGACTTGCTGTCGTCCGGCGGTGTGCGGGTGGATGGTGAGGCTGTGGATCGCAGCTTTGTCTTCAAGGTGGGCGCTACCCACGTCCTGCAGGCGGGCAAGAAGGCTTTCGCTCGCGTCTCCCTGGTCGCTGAGTGAAGAAAGTTTAAATTAGTCGTTGACGGCCGATTTAAACTCCCTATAATGCGCACCACTCCCAGCGACGAAGCGCTGAAAGAACTTGAAAATCAAGTACTTACAAAGATTCGAAGTTGAGGGTGGTGGTCAGGCAGGTGATTCACTTGCCGCTCTTCATTAGCTGCTCCGGCAGCGAGCTGAAAAGAAGATCGCCGAGGTGGTTGACAGTGAGTTTGATCGCTGTAGAATGCGCCTCCCGCTGATGAGAAGGTTTCCTTCGCTGAAGCACAAGCGATTGAGTAGAAAAGAAATTTTCGAAAAATAAAGCTTGACGAAAGATGAGGTTAGCGTAGAATGCGCGCCTCGGTTGAGACGAAAGCCTCAGCCAAACGCTCTTTAACAAGTTGAATCAAGCAATTCGTGTGGGTGCTTGTGATGTAAGACTGATGATCGACTGATTATCAGCAACGCAAGTAACACTCGTGAATTCGAGAGTTTTAGCTCTTTAAATAGAGCATGCGATTGCTGAGCCAAGTTTAGGGTTTTCTCAAAACCCAAGCAGTATTGAACTGAAGAGTTTGATCATGGCTCAGATTGAACGCTGGCGGCAGGCCTAACACATGCAAGTCGAGCGGATGATGGGAGCTTGCTCCCGGATTCAGCGGCGGACGGGTGAGTAATGCCTAGGAATCTGCCTGGTAGTGGGGGACAACGTTTCGAAAGGAACGCTAATACCGCATACGTCCTACGGGAGAAAGCAGGGGACCTTCGGGCCTTGCGCTATCAGATGAGCCTAGGTCGGATTAGCTAGTTGGTGGGGTAAAGGCCTACCAAGGCGACGATCCGTAACTGGTCTGAGAGGATGATCAGTCACACTGGAACTGAGACACGGTCCAGACTCCTACGGGAGGCAGCAGTGGGGAATATTGGACAATGGGCGAAAGCCTGATCCAGCCATGCCGCGTGTGTGAAGAAGGTCTTCGGATTGTAAAGCACTTTAAGTTGGGAGGAAGGGCAGTAAGTTAATACCTTGCTGTTTTGACGTTACCAACAGAATAAGCACCGGCTAACTTCGTGCCAGCAGCCGCGGTAATACGAAGGGTGCAAGCGTTAATCGGAATTACTGGGCGTAAAGCGCGCGTAGGTGGTTTGGTAAGATGGATGTGAAATCCCCGGGCTCAACCTGGGAACTGCATCCATAACTGCCTGACTAGAGTACGGTAGAGGGTGGTGGAATTTCCTGTGTAGCGGTGAAATGCGTAGATATAGGAAGGAACACCAGTGGCGAAGGCGACCACCTGGACTGATACTGACACTGAGGTGCGAAAGCGTGGGGAGCAAACAGGATTAGATACCCTGGTAGTCCACGCCGTAAACGATGTCGACTAGCCGTTGGGATCCTTGAGATCTTAGTGGCGCAGCTAACGCGATAAGTCGACCGCCTGGGGAGTACGGCCGCAAGGTTAAAACTCAAATGAATTGACGGGGGCCCGCACAAGCGGTGGAGCATGTGGTTTAATTCGAAGCAACGCGAAGAACCTTACCTGGCCTTGACATGTCCGGAATCTTGCAGAGATGCGAGAGTGCCTTCGGGAATCGGAACACAGGTGCTGCATGGCTGTCGTCAGCTCGTGTCGTGAGATGTTGGGTTAAGTCCCGTAACGAGCGCAACCCTTGTCCTTAGTTACCAGCACGTTATGGTGGGCACTCTAAGGAGACTGCCGGTGACAAACCGGAGGAAGGTGGGGATGACGTCAAGTCATCATGGCCCTTACGGCCAGGGCTACACACGTGCTACAATGGTCGGTACAGAGGGTTGCCAAGCCGCGAGGTGGAGCTAATCCCATAAAACCGATCGTAGTCCGGATCGCAGTCTGCAACTCGACTGCGTGAAGTCGGAATCGCTAGTAATCGTGAATCAGAATGTCACGGTGAATACGTTCCCGGGCCTTGTACACACCGCCCGTCACACCATGGGAGTGGGTTGCTCCAGAAGTAGCTAGTCTAACCGCAAGGGGGACGGTTACCACGGAGTGATTCATGACTGGGGTGAAGTCGTAACAAGGTAGCCGTAGGGGAACCTGCGGCTGGATCACCTCCTTAATCGAAGATCTCAGCTTCTTCATAAGCTCCCACACGAATTGCTTGATTCACTGGTTAGACGATTGGGTCTGTAGCTCAGTTGGTTAGAGCGCACCCCTGATAAGGGTGAGGTCGGCAGTTCGAATCTGCCCAGACCCACCAATTGTTGTGGTGTGCTGCTGATCCGATGGGGCCATAGCTCAGCTGGGAGAGCGCCTGCTTTGCACGCAGGAGGTCAGGAGTTCGATCCTCCTTGGCTCCACCATTAATCGTCGAAAGCTCAGACATGAATGTTCAAGATGAACGAACATTGATGTCTGGTCTTTGTGCCAGAACTGTTCTTTAAAAATTTGGGTATGTGATAGAAGTAGACTGAATAATCTCTTTCACTGGTGATTATTCAAGTCAAGGTAAAATTTGCGAGTTCAAGCGCGAATTTTCGGCGAATGTCGTCTTCACGTTCGAGACAATAACCAGATTGCTTGGGGTTATATGGTCAAGTGAAGAAGCGCATACGGTGGATGCCTTGGCAGTCAGAGGCGATGAAAGACGTGGTAGCCTGCGATAAGCTTCGGGGAGTCGGCAAACAGACTTTGATCCGGAGATCTCTGAATGGGGAAACCCACCTAGCATAAGTTAGGTATCTTGCACTGAATACATAGGTGTAAGAGGCGAACCAGGGGAACTGAAACATCTAAGTACCCTGAGGAAAAGAAATCAACCGAGATTCCCTTAGTAGTGGCGAGCGAACGGGGATTAGCCCTTAAGCTTCTTTGAATCTAACAGAACGCTCTGGAAAGTGCGGCCATAGTGGGTGATAGCCCCGTATGTGAAAGGTTCTTTGAAGTGAAATCGAGTAGGACGGAGCACGAGAAACTTTGTCTGAATATGGGGGGACCATCCTCCAAGGCTAAATACTACTGACTGACCGATAGTGAACCAGTACCGTGAGGGAAAGGCGAAAAGAACCCCGGAGAGGGGAGTGAAATAGAACCTGAAACCGTATGCGTACAAGCAGTGGGAGCCTACTTTGTTAGGTGACTGCGTACCTTTTGTATAATGGGTCAGCGACTTATATTCAGTGGCGAGCTTAACCGTATAGGGAAGGCGTAGCGAAAGCGAGTCTTAATAGGGCGTTTTAGTCGCTGGGTATAGACCCGAAACCGGGCGATCTATCCATGAGCAGGTTGAAGGTTAGGTAACACTGACTGGAGGACCGAACCCACTCCCGTTGAAAAGGTAGGGGATGACTTGTGGATCGGAGTGAAAGGCTAATCAAGCTCGGAGATAGCTGGTTCTCCTCGAAAGCTATTTAGGTAGCGCCTCACGTATCACTCCAGGGGGTAGAGCACTGTTTCGGCTAGGGGGTCATCCCGACTTACCAAACCGATGCAAACTCCGAATACCTGGAAGTGTCAGCGTGGGAGACACACGGCGGGTGCTAACGTCCGTCGTGAAAAGGGAAACAACCCAGACCGTCAGCTAAGGTCCCAAAGTTATGGTTAAGTGGTAAACGATGTGGGAAGGCTTAGACAGCTAGGAGGTTGGCTTAGAAGCAGCCACCCTTTAAAGAAAGCGTAATAGCTCACTAGTCGAGTCGGCCTGCGCGGAAGATGTAACGGGGCTCAAACCATACACCGAAGCTACGGGTGCATCGCAAGATGCGCGGTAGAGGAGCGTTCTGTAAGCCTGTGAAGGTGAGTTGAGAAGCTTGCTGGAGGTATCAGAAGTGCGAATGCTGACATGAGTAACGACAATGGGAGTGAAAAACTCCCACGCCGAAAGACCAAGGGTTCCTGCGCAACGTTAATCGACGCAGGGTTAGTCGGTCCCTAAGGCGAGGCTGAAGAGCGTAGTCGATGGGAAACAGGTTAATATTCCTGTACTTCTAGTTACTGCGATGGAGGGACGGAGAAGGCTAGGCCAGCTTGGCGTTGGTTGTCCAAGTTTAAGGTGGTAGGCAGAGATCTTAGGTAAATCCGGGGTCTTAATGCCGAGAGCTGATGACGAGTCATCTTTTAGATGATGAAGTGGTTGATGCCATGCTTCCAGGAAAAGCTTCTAAGCTTCAGGTAACTAGGAACCGTACCCCAAACCGACACAGGTGGTTGGGTAGAGAATACCAAGGCGCTTGAGAGAACTCGGGTGAAGGAACTAGGCAAAATGGCACCGTAACTTCGGGAGAAGGTGCGCCGGCGAGGGTTAAGGATTTACTCCGTAAGCCCATGCCGGTCGAAGATACCAGGCCGCTGCGACTGTTTATTAAAAACACAGCACTCTGCAAACACGAAAGTGGACGTATAGGGTGTGACGCCTGCCCGGTGCCGGAAGGTTAATTGATGGGGTTAGCGAAAGCGAAGCTCTTGATCGAAGCCCCGGTAAACGGCGGCCGTAACTATAACGGTCCTAAGGTAGCGAAATTCCTTGTCGGGTAAGTTCCGACCTGCACGAATGGCGTAACGATGGCGGCGCTGTCTCCACCCGAGACTCAGTGAAATTGAAATCGCTGTGAAGATGCAGTGTATCCGCGGCTAGACGGAAAGACCCCGTGAACCTTTACTGTAGCTTTGCACTGGACTTTGAGCCTGCTTGTGTAGGATAGGTGGGAGGCTTTGAAGCGTGGACGCCAGTCTGCGTGGAGCCATCCTTGAAATACCACCCTGGCATGCTTGAGGTTCTAACTCTGGTCCGTTATCCGGATCGAGGACAGTGTATGGTGGGCAGTTTGACTGGGGCGGTCTCCTCCTAAAGAGTAACGGAGGAGTACGAAGGTGCGCTCAGACCGGTCGGAAATCGGTCGTAGAGTATAAAGGCAAAAGCGCGCTTGACTGCGAGACAGACACGTCGAGCAGGTACGAAAGTAGGTCTTAGTGATCCGGTGGTTCTGTATGGAAGGGCCATCGCTCAACGGATAAAAGGTACTCCGGGGATAACAGGCTGATACCGCCCAAGAGTTCATATCGACGGCGGTGTTTGGCACCTCGATGTCGGCTCATCACATCCTGGGGCTGAAGCCGGTCCCAAGGGTATGGCTGTTCGCCATTTAAAGTGGTACGCGAGCTGGGTTTAGAACGTCGTGAGACAGTTCGGTCCCTATCTGCCGTGGACGTTTGAGATTTGAGAGGGGCTGCTCCTAGTACGAGAGGACCGGAGTGGACGAACCTCTGGTGTTCCGGTTGTCACGCCAGTGGCATTGCCGGGTAGCTATGTTCGGAATAGATAACCGCTGAAAGCATCTAAGCGGGAAACTAGCCTCAAGATGAGATCTCACTGGGAACTTGATTCCCCTGAAGGGCCGTCGAAGACTACGACGTTGATAGGTCGGGTGTGTAAGCGCTGTGAGGCGTTGAGCTAACCGATACTAATTGCCCGTGAGGCTTGACCATATAACACCCAAACAATTTGCGTGTTGTACGGTGAAGACGTAACGAACCGAAAGTTCGTGTGAACCGCAAATACCTGTCACATACCCGAATCTGGATGAACGTGTGCACTTGCCACGAGCGTCCATAAAGAATTGCTTGACGACCATAGAGCGTTGGAACCACCTGATCCCATCCCGAACTCAGTAGTGAAACGACGCATCGCCGATGGTAGTGTGGAGTTTCTCCATGTGAGAGTAGGTCATCGTCAAGCTCCTATCCCAAGACCCCTGGTCAGCATCGCTGGCCGGGGGTTTTGCTTTTGCGCGCGGAAAACTCGGACGCATCGCTGCGTAGGCAATTCGGGCATGCCTCTATATGATGCGTGCCTGACTGTTGCGGGGGTGATATGCAGACCTTGCTGAAATTGCTGAGCGATGGCCGCTTTCATTCCGGGGAAGAGCTGGGTGCTCTTCTCGGAGTAAGTCGCAGCGCCGTCTGGAAGCGCCTTGAGGGCTTTGAGCGTGACTACGGGATGGTCGTGCAGCGCGTGCGCGGCCGTGGTTATCGCCTGGAAGAGCCTTTGAGCATCATCTCGCCCAGGTCCGACTCCGGCCTGTGGTCTCTCGATGTCCTTCTTTCGATCGACTCTACCAATGCCGAGGTTCTGCGACGACTGTCTGCGGGCGCCGCAGCGCCGTTTGCCATCCTGGGTGAGCGGCAGACCGCTGGGCGAGGGAGAAGAGGTCGGCAGTGGGAAAGCCCCTTCGGCGCCAACCTTTATTACACCCTGGGTATCACCGTGCGTGGTGGGGCTCAGGAGTTGGAAGGGTTGAGTCTGGTGGTTGGCCTTGCGGTAGCTAAGGCGATCCAGGCGCTGGGCGTGAAGGACGTAGGTCTCAAGTGGCCGAATGATGTGCTGGTGGGGGGCAAGAAGATCGCTGGAATCCTGCTGGAGCTCACGGGCGATCCTGCAGATATCTGCAGCGTTGCCATCGGCATCGGCATCAATGTGAATATGCGCAAGGCGGACGCCATCGACCAGCCGTGGACCTCGGCGCGAGAGGCTCTCGGCAAGCTGGTCGATCGCAACGAGCTTTTGCAGGCGCTGGAGTCGCAGCTTGCCTGTGCGCTTTCCCGTCATCGCGAGCAAGGATTCGCTGCCAGCCGCGAAGAGTGGGAGTCCCTTCATCTATGGCAGGGGCGGCAAGTCACGCTGTCCACTGTCGCCAATAATATCGTTGGGCGTGCCCTTGGTATCGATGAGAGAGGCGCGCTGCGTCTCCTGGTGGATGGCAAGGAGCAGAGCTACAGCGGAGGCGAGCTGAGTCTGAGGTTGTCGGATGATTCTTGAGTTGGATTGCGGAAACAGCCTGATCAAGTGGCGGGTGGTCAGAAAGCACGACCTGGTGACTGTCGCTGGAGGCGTGGCTGATTCCGATCAGGCGCTGCTTGCGCAATTGCAGGCCAGCGAAGTGGTGGATATTCGCTATTGCCGTATGGTCAGCGTACGCAGCGAGCAGGAAACCGACGCGCTTCGTGTGGGGCTGGAAAACGCATTCTCCATTGTGGTGCAGATTGCTGCGCCGGCGACCGAGCTGAGCGGTGTGCTGAATGGCTACCGTGAGTATCAGCGTCTTGGGATGGATCGTTGGCTAGCCCTCGTGGCGGGCCATTGCCTCGCCGGGCGTGGCTGCTTGGTGCTTGATCTTGGTACCGCGGTTACTTCCGATCTCGTCGACGCCGGCGGAAGGCACCTGGGGGGCTATATAGCTCCCGGCATGCCTCTGATGCGTAGCCAGCTGCGAACCCACACCCGCCGTATTCGCTATGACGATGAGGCGGCTCATGAGGCGCTGCAGAACCTGTTGCCAGGCCAGGAAACTTCAGAGGCGGTGGAGCGGGGCTGCGTGCTGATGCTGCGCGGATTTGTGCGGGAGCAGATCGATCTGGCCAACAAGCTGCTGGGGGATGACTGTGCTGTCTATCTGACCGGGGGCGACGCTGAGCTGGTCAAGGATGAATCTGCGCGTGCTGTCGTGCTTCCGGATCTGGTATTTCTCGGCCTGGCGCTTGCCTGTCCGATCGAGTGAGTCTGATCGATGCGTTGGTTCTTTCTTTTTCTGCTCGCACTTAACGTCTTCTACTACGTCTGGCACCAACAGCAGGCGCCTCTCCGTCCAAAGGAGATCGCGCCGCTCAGTCTGTTCCACGCTGAGCAGAAGAATATTCGTCTGCTCAGTGAGTCTGCTGAGACGCCCCAGCGCCGTCCGGCAGAAGAGAAGCCGGCGGTTACTCCCCCGTCTGCGTGTATCTACCTGGGCAGCTTCTCTGCGGAAGATCGCGCTCGGCAGCTGGTTCAGCGCTTGCTGAGCCTGGATGTCCAGGCCTCGCTGCAGACAGTGGATGCCGCTGCTGGTGTCGATTACTGGGTTTATCTCCCGCCCCTGGCTTCGCGACAGGCTTCGTTGTGGCAGCTGCGCGAGCTGCAGGCGCGCAAGATCGATAGTTACATCATTACAGAGGGTGACCTGACTGACGGAATCTCCCTTGGAATTTTCCAGCGCAAGGACTCGGCGGACAGCGTTGTCGAACGTCTGAAGACCGCTGGCTACGATGCTCTGGTGCGCGAACTTGCTCGTTCGCAACATGATTACTGGGCGCAGATAGCCGCGGAAAGCGGGCGCCTGGTGGACGATTCCCTGGTGCGTCAGCTGGCCCCGGATTTCCCGGAACTGCAAAAACAAACAATGCCGTGTAAAAACGTTGCAAGCCCTCAATAGTTTGAATAGAATGGCGCCCGCTTCACAGGGGTGGCCTGAAAAGGTCAAACACTGGAAGCCGTTGTCGAAGAGCTAAGCTCAAGTTTTTTAAAGAAAAACAGTTGACAACGCGGTGGCAGGCTGTAGAATGCCGCCTCACTCGGAGGGGTTCCCGAGCGGCCAAAGGGATCAGACTGTAAATCTGACGTCTCAGACTTCGAAGGTTCGAATCCTTCCCCCTCCACCAGTTTTCAAGCGTGAGCTGCAAGCTCCGCGGGTATAGTTCAGTGGTAGAACCTCAGCCTTCCAAGCTGATGATGCGGGTTCGATTCCCGCTACCCGCTCCAAGTTTGTTGCTTATGTCTTGCTCATGTAGCTCAGCTGGTAGAGCACACCCTTGGTAAGGGTGAGGTCAGCGGTTCAAATCCGCTCATGAGCTCCATCTCGCAAAGGCAGATATGAAAATATCTGCCTTTGTTTTAATGGTGACGTGACTTTCTCAATTCCTTACGGGAGGCGGTCAAGATGGCTAAAGAAAAGTTTGAGCGTAACAAGCCGCACGTAAACGTCGGCACCATCGGTCACGTTGACCACGGCAAAACCACTCTGACCGCTGCTCTGACCAAGGTCTGCTCCGAGACCTGGGGCGGCTCCGCTCGCGCTTTCGACCAGATCGACAACGCGCCGGAAGAGAAGGCTCGTGGTATCACCATCAACACCTCTCACGTTGAATACGACTCGCCGGTACGCCACTACGCTCACGTAGACTGCCCGGGCCACGCCGACTACGTGAAGAACATGATCACCGGTGCTGCCCAGATGGACGGCGCGATCCTGGTTTGCTCCGCTGCTGACGGCCCCATGCCGCAGACCCGCGAGCACATCCTGCTGTCCCGCCAGGTAGGCGTTCCTTACATCGTCGTGTTCCTGAACAAGGCCGACATGGTTGACGACGCCGAGCTGCTGGAACTGGTCGAAATGGAAGTTCGCGATCTGCTGAACACCTACGACTTCCCGGGCGACGACACTCCGATCGTGATCGGTTCCGCTCTGATGGCTCTGAACGGCCAGGACGACAACGAGATGGGCGTTTCCGCCGTGCGCAAGCTGGTAGAAACCCTGGACTCGTACATTCCTGAGCCCGAGCGCGCCATCGACAAGCCGTTCCTGATGCCGATCGAAGACGTATTCTCGATCTCCGGCCGTGGCACCGTGGTAACTGGCCGTGTTGAGCGTGGCATCGTCAAGATCCAGGAAGAAGTGGAAATCGTCGGTATCAAGGCGACTACCAAAACTACCTGCACCGGCGTTGAAATGTTCCGCAAGCTGCTCGACGAAGGTCGTGCTGGTGAGAACGTTGGCGTTCTGCTGCGTGGCACCAAGCGTGAAGACGTAGAGCGTGGCCAGGTTCTGGCCAAGCCGGGCACCATCAAGCCGCACACCAAGTTCGAGTGCGAAGTGTACGTGCTGTCCAAAGAAGAAGGTGGTCGTCACACCCCGTTCTTCAAAGGCTACCGTCCGCAGTTCTACTTCCGTACCACCGACGTAACCGGCAACTGCGAACTGCCGGAAGGCGTTGAGATGGTAATGCCGGGCGACAACGTGAAAATGGTTGTTACCCTGATCGCTCCGATCGCCATGGAAGATGGTCTGCGCTTCGCGATTCGCGAAGGCGGCCGTACCGTTGGCGCCGGCGTGGTCGCCAAGATCATCGAGTAATCGATTGATCTTTCCCTCTCAGGCCGGCATAATGGTCGGCCTGACTTTGTTCTAGGCCAGTAGCTCAATTGGCAGAGCGGCGGTCTCCAAAACCGCAGGTTGGGGGTTCGATTCCCTCCTGGCCTGCCAGATTTCTCAAGATCTGGCACTTCTTTAAACGGGATTCCTAGCAGATGAATGCGAAGGTAGAAGCCAAAGAGTCGCGTCTTGATCTCTTGAAGTGGCTTGTGGTTGCAGTGCTGGTGGTGGTGGCTGTGGTTGCCAACCAGTATTACTCCGCGCAACCGATCTTCTATCGCGTTCTCGGTATCCTCGTGATGGCGGCTGTTGCAGGCTTTGTCTCGCTGCAGACCGTCAAGGGGCGTGCATTCTTTACCTTGGCTAAAGAAGCTCGCGCCGAGATTCGCAAGGTTGTATGGCCGTCTCGTCAAGAGACAACTCAGACCACGCTGATCGTAGTGGCAGTAGTGCTTGTAATGGCGCTGGTGCTTTGGGGGCTTGACTCCCTGCTGGGTTGGCTGGTTTCCATGATCGTAGGTTAAGGGTGTTCCGTGGCTAAGCGTTGGTACGTTGTGCATGCCTACTCGGGTTACGAGAAGCATGTCATGCGCTCGCTGATCGAGCGGGTCAAACTGGCCGGCATGGAAGATGGGTTTGGTGAGATTCTCGTCCCTACCGAAGAAGTGGTGGAGATGCGGAACGGCCAGAAGCGCAAAAGTGAGCGCAAATTCTTCCCGGGCTATGTCCTGGTGCAGATGGAAATGAACGAGGGTACTTGGCACCTGGTCAAGGATACCCCTCGTGTCATGGGCTTCATTGGTGGTACTGCCGACAAGCCGGCGCCGATCACCGATAAAGAGGCTGATGCCATTCTGCGTCGTGTCGCTGATAGCGGCGACAAGCCGAAGCCGAAGACACTGTTCGAGCCGGGCGAGACCGTTCGTGTCATCGATGGTCCGTTCGCTGACTTCAATGGCGTCGTCGAAGAGGTTAACTACGAAAAGAGCCGCATCCAGGTCGCTGTGCTCATTTTCGGTCGCTCTACCCCGGTAGAGCTGGAGTTCAGCCAGGTAGAGAAAGTTTAACTGGCATACTGAATCCCACACCCCGCAGCCCTAGGCTGCGGGGTTTTGTCGTCCTTGGGATAAAACGCGAAAGCAACCGGGGAGCCCGACAGGGCGCTTGACCCGCATTTGGAGTAGCAAATGGCTAAGAAAATCACGGCTTACATCAAGCTGCAAGTTAAGGCCGGCCAGGCCAACCCGTCGCCGCCCGTCGGCCCGGCTCTGGGTCAGCACGGCGTGAACATCATGGAATTCTGCAAGGCGTTCAACGCCAAGACCCAAGGCCAAGAGCCGGGTCTGCCGACTCCTGTGATCATCACCGTTTACAGCGACCGTAGCTTCACCTTCGAAACCAAGAGCACCCCCGCTGCCGTCCTGCTGAAAAAAGCAGCTGGCATCACCAGCGGTTCCGCTCGTCCGAACTCTCAGAAAGTCGGCACCGTTACCCGTGCTCAGCTGGAAGAGATCGCCAAGGCCAAGCAGGCTGACCTGACCGCTGCTGACCTGGACGCTGCCGTACGCACCATTGCTGGCTCCGCGCGCAGCATGGGCCTGAACGTGGAGGGTGTGTAATGGCTAAGCTGACCAAGCGTCAAAAGGCTATCGCCGAGAAGATCGAAGCAGGCAAGCAATACGGCTTCGAAGATGCCGCCAAGCTGCTGGCCGAGCTGTCGACTATCAAGTTCAAGGAGTCCGTGGACATCGCCATCAATCTGGGCGTTGATCCGCGTAAATCCGATCAGGTCGTACGTGGCGCCACCGTTCTGCCGAACGGTACCGGCAAATCCGTACGCGTTGCCGTCTTCACCCAGGGTCCTGGTGTTGAAGCTGCCCTGGCTGCTGGTGCAGACAAGGTTGGCATGGACGAACTGGCTGCCGAAATGAAAGCCGGCGACCTGAACTACGACGTCGTTATCGCCTCCCCGGACGCGATGCGTGTTGTTGGCCAGCTGGGCCAGGTACTGGGCCCGCGCGGTCTGATGCCGAACCCGAAGGTCGGCACCGTGACTCCGGACGTCGCTACCGCCGTCAAGAACGCCAAAGCCGGTCAGGTACGTTTCCGTACCGACAAGAACGGCATCATCCACGCTTCCGTTGGCAAGATCGACTTCGAGCCGGTCAAGCTGAAGCAGAACGTGGAAGCGCTGCTGAGCGATCTGAAGCGCCTGAAGCCGTCCTCCTCGAAGGGCGTGTACGTTCAGCGCGTGACCCTGAGCACCACCATGGGCCCGGGTCTGCAGATCGATCAGGCTTCGCTGGAAGGCTGATGAACTAAGTCGAGTAGTGGGTTCGCCCACTGCTCGCAGGTATTGGGGTCCCTGCCTGGCGGGGGCTATCCAAGACCGTAGGCGGCGCAAGCCTTAAACCTCAAGCCTACGCAGATGGTGCTCCCGATTCGTTTACCGAATCAGACACCAAAACGCCGTCCGGCTCCGGCTGGACGAATCGGTAACATCCAGGAGTAAACCCGTGGCAATTAAACTCGAAGACAAGAAGGCCATCGTCGCTGAAGTCAACGAGGCTGCCAAAGCCGGTCTGTCCGCTGTCGTGGTTGATGCACGCGGCGTGACTGTCGGCGCTATGACCGGACTCCGTAAAGAGGCCCGCGCAGCTGGTGTGTACGTGAAAGTCGTACGTAACACCCTGCTCAAGCGCGCCGTTGAAGGCACTCAGTTTGAAGTGCTCAACGACGTGTTCAAGGGCCCGACCCTGATTGCTTTCTCCAACGAACATCCGGGCGCTGCCGCTCGTATCTTCAAGGAGTTTGCCAAGGGTCAGGACAAGTTCGAGATCAAGGCGGCCGCGTTCGAGGGTCAGTTCCTCGCAGCCAATCAGATCGACGTGCTGGCGACCCTGCCGACCTACAACGAAGCTGTTGCACAGCTGATGAGCGTGATCCAAGGCGCTACCAGCAAGCTGGCTCGTACTCTGGCGGCAATTCGCGATCAGAAAGAAGCTACCGCAGCCTAAGGCTCGGCAACTCCTTTCAACCTTTTTTGTTTAATTCGATGGCCTTAGGCCGTCACCCAATACAGGAATTAGAGTCATGGCTCTGACCAACGAAGACATCATCTCCGCCGTATCCGAAATGTCCGTCATGCAGATCGTTGAACTGATCAAGGCGATGGAAGAGAAGTTCGGCGTTACCGCTGCTGCCGCTACCGTTGCTTCTGCCGGCCCGGCTGCTGCCGCTGCTGAAGAGCAGACCGAGTTCACCATCGTCCTGGCCGAAGCTGGCGACAAGAAAGTGAACGTGATCAAGGTCGTTCGTGAACTGACCGGCCTGGGCCTGAAAGAAGCCAAGGCTGTCGTTGACGGCGCCCCGGGCGTGGTCAAGGAAGGCGCTTCGAAAGAAGAAGCCGAAGCTGCCAAGAAAGCCCTGGAAGAAGCAGGCGCCAAGGTCGAGCTCAAGTAAGTTCGTACCTTGCGTCGACAGCCCGAGCGTTAAGCGACAGGCTGATGGCTGGTGGCAATTGCCACCGGCCTTTTTCCGTTATGGGTGGGGTGCCGTAGGTGCCTCCCATAACGTGAAAATCCCGCCACGAGTGGCGGCGCAAACCTAGGGTTTGCACGATTTTTGGGCTGCTCCCCTGTGCGGGAGAGGCCAAACAAGCAGGTGACCAAGCTGGGGAACGCTGATGGCTTACTCATACACTGAGAAAAAACGTATCCGCAAGGACTTTAGCAAGTTGCCGGACGTCATGGATGTGCCGTATTTGCTGGCCATCCAGCTGGATTCCTATCGCGAATTCCTGCAGGCGGGTGCAAGCAAGGACCAGGTCCGAGACATCGGCCTGCATGCGGCCTTCAAGTCCGTCTTCCCGATTATCAGCTATTCCGGCAATGCTGCCCTGGAATACGTCGGCTACCGTCTGGGCGAGCCGGCCTTCGATGTCAAGGAATGCGTGCTGCGCGGTGTGACCTTTGCGGTCCCGCTGCGTGTGAAAGTGCGCCTGATCATTTTCGACAAGGAATCGTCGAACAAAGCGATCAAGGACATCAAGGAACAAGAAGTCTACATGGGGGAAATCCCCCTGATGACCGAGAACGGTACCTTCATCATCAACGGTACCGAGCGCGTCATCGTTTCTCAGCTGCACCGCTCCCCGGGTGTGTTCTTCGACCACGACCGTGGCAAGACCCACAGCTCCGGCAAGCTGCTGTACTCCGCTCGCATCATTCCTTACCGTGGTTCCTGGCTCGACTTCGAGTTCGATCCGAAGGACTGCGTGTTCGTTCGTATCGACCGTCGCCGCAAGCTGCCGGCTTCCGTCCTGCTGCGCGCGCTGAACTACAGCACCGAGGAAATCCTCAACGCGTTCTATGACACCAACGTCTACGAGATCAAGGGCGAGACCCTGAATCTGGAGCTGGTGCCGTCGCGTCTGCGTGGCGAGATCGCCAGCTTCGACATCAAGGATGCTGCCGGCAAGGTCATCGTTGAGGCGGGCCGCCGTATCACTGCGCGCCATATCAACCAGCTCGAGAAGGCTGGCATCAGCCAGCTGGAAGTGCCTTTCGACTACCTGATTGGCCGTACCGTGGCCAAGGCTGTCGTGCACCCGGCTACCGGCGAGATCATCGCCGAGTGCAACACCGAGCTGACCGTCGATGCCCTGGCGAAGATCGCCAAGGCCCAGGTTGCCCGCCTGGAAACCCTGTACACCAACGACATCGACTGCGGTCCGTTTATCTCCGACACGCTGAAGATCGACTCCACCAGCAACCAACTGGAAGCGCTGGTCGAGATCTATCGCATGATGCGTCCCGGCGAGCCGCCGACCAAGGAAGCTGCCGAGACCCTGTTCGGCAACCTGTTCTTCAGTGCCGAGCGTTACGACCTGTCCGCCGTTGGCCGCATGAAGTTCAACCGTCGTATCGGTCGTACCGAGATCGAAGGCGCCGGCGTCCTGAGCAAGGAAGACATCGTAGAGGTCCTCAAGACCCTCGTTGCCATCCGTAACGGCAAAGGCATCGTCGACGACATCGACCATCTGGGTAACCGTCGCGTCCGTTGCGTCGGCGAGATGGCCGAGAACCAGTTCCGTGTTGGCCTGGTGCGTGTAGAGCGCGCGGTCAAGGAACGTCTGTCGATGGCCGAAAGCGAAGGCCTGATGCCGCAGGACCTGATCAACGCCAAGCCGGTGGCTGCCGCGATCAAGGAGTTCTTCGGTTCCAGCCAGCTGTCGCAGTTCATGGACCAGAACAACCCGCTCTCCGAGATCACCCACAAGCGCCGCGTCTCCGCACTCGGCCCAGGTGGTCTGACCCGTGAGCGTGCGGGCTTCGAGGTTCGTGACGTACACCCGACCCACTACGGCCGCGTGTGCCCAATCGAAACCCCTGAAGGTCCGAACATCGGTCTGATCAACTCCCTGGCCACCTACGCCCGCACCAACAAGTACGGCTTCCTCGAAAGCCCGTACCGCGTGGTGAAGGAAGGTCTGGTCAGCGACGACATCGTCTTCCTGTCCGCGATCGAAGAGGCCGATCATGTGATCGCCCAGGCCTCCGCCACCCTGAACGAAAAGGGTGAGCTGATCGACGAGCTGGTAGCCGTACGTCACCTGAACGAATTCACCGTGAAGGCGCCGGAAGACGTCACCCTCATGGACGTGTCGCCGAAGCAGGTCGTTTCCGTCGCTGCCTCGCTGATTCCGTTCCTCGAGCACGACGACGCCAACCGTGCACTCATGGGTTCGAACATGCAGCGTCAGGCTGTACCGACCCTGCGCGCCGACAAGCCGCTGGTAGGTACTGGCATGGAGCGCAACGTCGCCCGTGACTCCGGTGTCTGCGTGGTTGCCCGTCGTGGCGGCGTGATCGACTCGGTCGACGCCAGCCGTATCGTGGTCCGCGTGAACGACGACGAAGTCGAGACTGGCGAAGCCGGTGTCGACATCTACAACCTGACCAAATACACCCGTTCCAACCAGAACACCTGCATCAACCAGCGTCCGCTGGTGCAGAAGGGTGACCAGGTTTCGCGCAGCGACATTCTGGCCGACGGCCCGTCCACCGACATGGGTGAACTGGCTCTGGGTCAGAACATGCGCGTAGCGTTCATGCCCTGGAACGGCTTCAACTTCGAAGACTCCATCTGCCTGTCCGAGCGCGTGGTCCAGGAAGATCGTTTCACCACGATCCACATCCAGGAACTGACTTGCGTTGCCCGTGACACCAAGCTCGGCCCAGAAGAAATCACCGCGGACATCCCGAACGTGGGTGAGGCTGCGCTGAACAAGCTGGACGAAGCTGGCATCGTCTACGTCGGCGCCGAAGTGCAGGCTGGCGACATCCTGGTCGGCAAGGTCACCCCGAAAGGCGAGACCCAGCTGACTCCGGAAGAGAAGCTGCTGCGTGCGATCTTCGGTGAGAAGGCGTCCGACGTTAAGGACACCTCCCTGCGTGTGCCGACCGGCACCAAGGGCACTGTGATCGACGTACAGGTCTTCACCCGTGATGGCGTGGAGCGCGATAGCCGTGCCCTGTCCATCGAGAAGATGCAGCTGGACGAGATCCGCAAGGACCTGAACGAAGAGTTCCGCATCGTCGAAGGCGCAACCTTCGAGCGTCTGCGTTCCGCTCTGGTCGGTGCCAAGGCCGACGGCGGTCCTGCCCTGAAGAAAGGCGCAGAGATCACTGACGAGTACCTGGACGGCCTCGAGCGCGGCCAGTGGTTCAAGCTGCGCATGGCGGAAGATCCTCTGAACGAGCAGCTGGAGAAGGCCCAGGCCTACATCAGCGACCGCCGTCAGATGCTGGACGACAAGTTCGAAGACAAGAAGCGCAAGCTGCAGCAGGGCGATGACCTGGCTCCGGGCGTACTGAAGATCGTCAAGGTCTACCTCGCTATCAAGCGCCGCATCCAGCCGGGCGACAAGATGGCAGGCCGTCACGGTAACAAGGGTGTGGTCTCGGTGATCATGCCGGTCGAAGACATGCCGCACGACGTGCATGGCACTCCGGTCGATATCGTTCTGAACCCGCTGGGCGTACCGTCGCGTATGAACGTCGGACAGATTCTCGAAACCCACCTGGGCCTCGCGGCCAAGGGTCTGGGCGAGAAGATCAACCGCATGCTCGAAGAGCAGCGCAAGATCGCCGAGCTGCGTGTGTTCCTGAACGAGATCTACAACGAGATCGGCGGCCGCCAGGAAAGCCTGGACGAGCTGAACGATAACGAGATCCTCGCTCTGGCCAACAACCTCAAGGGCGGCGTGCCCATGGCTACCCCGGTGTTCGACGGTGCCAAGGAGCGCGAGATCAAGGCCATGCTGAAGCTGGCCGATCTGCCGGAGAGCGGTCAGATGCGTCTGTATGACGGCCGCACCGGCAACCAGTTCGAGCGTACGACCACCGTTGGTTACATGTACATGCTCAAGCTGAACCACCTGGTCGATGACAAGATGCACGCACGTTCCACCGGCTCCTACAGCCTGGTTACCCAGCAGCCGCTGGGTGGTAAGGCGCAGTTCGGTGGCCAGCGTTTCGGGGAGATGGAGGTCTGGGCGCTGGAAGCCTACGGTGCCGCCTACACCCTGCAGGAAATGCTGACCGTGAAGTCGGACGACGTGAACGGCCGTACCAAGATGTACAAGAACATCGTGGACGGGGATCACCGCATGGAGGCCGGCATGCCCGAGTCCTTCAACGTGTTGATCAAAGAGATCCGCTCGCTCGGCATCGATATCGAACTGGAAACCGAATAACACGTGACGTCAGAACGGTGCGGCTGGTCAAGGCCGGTCGCACCGGGTCCGTGAGGAGGAAAGGCCTTGAAAGACTTGCTTAATCTGTTGAAAAACCAGGGTCAGATCGAAGAGTTCGATGCCATCCGTATTGGCCTGGCCTCGCCCGAGATGATTCGTTCCTGGTCCTTCGGCGAAGTCAAGAAGCCGGAGACCATCAACTACCGTACCTTCAAGCCGGAGCGCGATGGCCTGTTCTGCGCCAAGATCTTTGGCCCGGTGAAGGACTACGAGTGCCTGTGCGGTAAGTACAAGCGCCTGAAACACCGCGGTGTGATCTGCGAGAAGTGCGGCGTGGAAGTCGCTCTGGCCAAGGTGCGCCGCGAGCGCATGGGCCACATCGAGCTGGCCTCGCCGGTCGCCCACATCTGGTTCCTGAAGTCCCTGCCGTCCCGTATCGGCCTGCTGCTGGACATGACCCTGCGTGACATCGAGCGCGTGCTCTATTTCGAGAGCTACGTGGTGATCGATCCGGGCATGACCACCCTCGAGAAGGGTCAGCTGCTGAACGACGAGCAGTACTTCGAAGCCCTCGAAGAGTTCGGTGACGACTTCGACGCCCGCATGGGTGCGGAAGCCGTTCGCGAGCTGCTCAACGCTATCGATCTGGAGCACGAGATTGGCCGCCTGCGCGAAGAGATTCCGCAGACCAACTCGGAAACCAAGATCAAGAAGCTGTCCAAGCGCCTGAAGCTGATGGAAGCCTTCCAGGGCTCCGGCAACCATCCCGAGTGGATGGTGCTGACCGTCCTGCCGGTGCTGCCGCCGGACCTGCGTCCGCTGGTTCCGCTGGATGGCGGCCGCTTCGCGACTTCGGATCTGAACGATCTGTATCGCCGCGTGATCAACCGTAACAACCGTCTGAAGCGCCTGCTCGATCTGGCAGCTCCCGACATCATCGTGCGCAACGAAAAGCGCATGCTGCAGGAAGCCGTCGACGCCCTGCTGGACAACGGCCGCCGCGGCCGTGCCATCACCGGCTCGAACAAGCGCCCGCTGAAGTCCCTGGCCGACATGATCAAGGGCAAGCAGGGTCGCTTCCGTCAGAACCTGCTCGGCAAGCGCGTGGACTACTCCGGTCGTTCGGTCATTACCGTAGGCCCGACCCTGCGTCTGCACCAGTGCGGTCTGCCGAAGAAGATGGCCCTGGAGCTGTTCAAGCCGTTCATCTTCGGCAAGCTGGAAGGTCGTGGCATGGCCACCACCATCAAGGCTGCCAAGAAGATGGTCGAGCGCGAGCTGCCGGAAGTGTGGGACGTTCTCGCTGAAGTCATCCGCGAACACCCCGTACTGCTGAACCGTGCGCCGACCCTGCACCGTCTGGGCATCCAGGCGTTCGAGCCGGTACTGATCGAAGGTAAAGCCATCCAGCTGCACCCGCTGGTCTGCGCCGCGTACAACGCCGACTTCGACGGTGACCAGATGGCCGTGCACGTTCCGCTGACCCTCGAGGCTCAGCTGGAAGCGCGCGCGCTGATGATGTCGACCAACAACATTCTGTCGCCCGCCAACGGCGAGCCGATCATCGTTCCGTCGCAGGACGTGGTAATGGGTCTGTACTACATGACCCGTGAAGCGATCAACGCGAAGGGCGAGGGCATGGCTTTCGCAGATCTGCAGGAAGTTGACCGCGCGTACCGCAGCGGCCAGGTGTCCCTGCACGCCCGCGTAAAAGTGCGCATCAACGAGAAGATCAAGAACGAAGACGGCACCCTGACCGCCAACACCCGTATCGTCGACTCCACTGTCGGCCGTGCGCTGCTGTTCCAGGTTGTCCCGGCCGGCCTGCCCTTCGACGTGGTCAATCAGTCGATGAAGAAGAAGGCGATCTCCAAGCTGATCAACCACTGCTACCGCGTGGTGGGTCTGAAGGACACCGTCATCTTCGCTGACCAGCTGATGTACACCGGCTTCGCCTACTCGACCATCTCCGGTGTGTCGATCGGCGTGAACGACTTCGTCATCCCGGACGAAAAGGCCCGCATCATCGATGCCGCCACCGAGGAAGTGAAGGAGATCGAAAGCCAGTACGCCTCCGGCCTGGTAACCCAGGGCGAGAAGTACAACAAGGTGATCGACCTCTGGTCCAAGGCCAACGACGAAGTGTCCAAGGCGATGATGGCCAACCTCTCGAAAGAGAAGGTGACCGATCGCGAAGGCAAGCAGGTCGACCAGGAGTCCTTCAACTCCATGTACATGATGGCGGACTCCGGTGCGCGGGGTTCCGCGGCCCAGATCCGTCAGCTGGCCGGTATGCGTGGCCTGATGGCCAAGCCGGACGGCTCCATCATCGAGACCCCGATCACCGCGAACTTCCGTGAAGGCCTGAACGTACTCCAGTACTTCATCTCCACTCACGGTGCTCGTAAAGGTCTGGCGGATACCGCACTGAAGACCGCGAACTCCGGTTACCTGACCCGTCGTCTCGTCGACGTGGCCCAGGACCTGGTCGTGACCGAGATCGACTGCGGCACCGAGCATGGCCTGGTCATGTCCCCGCACATCGAAGGCGGCGACGTGGTAGAGCCGCTGGGTGAGCGTGTACTCGGCCGCGTAATGGCTCGCGACGTGTTCAAGCCGGGCAGCGACGACGTGATCGTCGAAGCCGGTACCCTGATCGACGAGAAGTGGGTCGACTTCCTCGAGCAGATGAGCGTCGACGAAGTCGTTGTGCGTTCGCCAATCACCTGCGAAACCCGTCACGGCATCTGCGCCATGTGCTACGGCCGCGATCTGGCCCGTGGTCACCGCGTGAACATCGGTGAGGCTGTTGGCGTTATCGCTGCCCAGTCGATCGGTGAGCCGGGTACCCAGCTGACCATGCGTACCTTCCACATCGGTGGTGCGGCCAGCCGTACTTCCGCGGTGGACAACGTACAGGTCAAGAACGGCGGCACCATTCGCCTGCACAACCTGAAGCACGTAGAGCGTGCCGACGGCGCCCTGGTAGCGGTTTCCCGTTCCGGTGAGCTGGCGGTAGCCGACGACTTCGGTCGTGAGCGCGAGCGCTACAAGCTGCCGTACGGTGCGGTGATTTCCGTGAAGGAAGGTGACAAGGTCGACCCGGGCGCCATCGTCGCCAAGTGGGACCCGCACACCCACCCGATCGTCACCGAGATGGACGGCACCGTGGCCTTCGTGGGCATGGAAGAGGGCATCACCATCAAGCGCCAGACCGACGAACTGACCGGTCTGACCAACATTGAAGTGATGGATCCGAAGGATCGTCCGGCTGCCGGCAAGGACATTCGTCCGGCTGTGAAGCTGATCGACGCCGCAGGCAAGGATCTGCTGCTGCCGGGTACCGACGTACCGGCCCAGTACTTCCTGCCGGCGAACGCCCTGGTCAACCTCAACGATGGCGCGAAAGTGCGTATCGGTGACGTTATCGCGCGTATCCCGCAGGAAACCTCGAAGACCCGCGACATCACCGGTGGTCTGCCGCGCGTTGCCGACCTGTTCGAAGCTCGTCGTCCGAAAGAGCCTTCGATCCTGGCGGAAATCAGCGGCACCATTTCCTTCGGCAAGGAAACCAAGGGCAAGCGTCGCCTGGTCATCACTCCCACCGACGGTAGCGATCCGTACGAGGAGCTGATTCCGAAGTGGCGTCACCTGAACGTGTTCGAAGGTGAACAGGTAAGCCGTGGTGAAGTGATCTCCGACGGCCCGAGCAACCCGCACGACATCCTCCGTCTGCTGGGTGTCAGCTCGCTGGCCAAGTACATCGTCAACGAGATCCAGGACGTTTACCGTCTGCAGGGCGTGAAGATCAACGACAAGCATATCGAGACCATCCTGCGCCAGATGCTGCGCAAGGTCGAAGTGGCCGAGTCGGGCGATTCGTCCTTCATCAAGGGCGACCAGGTCGAACTGGTTCACGTGCTGGAAGAGAACGAAGTACTGGGCACCCAGGACAAGTTCCCGGCCAAGTACGAGCGCGTTCTGCTGGGTATCACCAAGGCCTCGCTGTCCACCGAGTCGTTCATCTCGGCGGCATCCTTCCAGGAGACCACCCGCGTCCTCACCGAGGCGGCGGTCACCGGCAAGCGCGACTTCCTGCGCGGCCTGAAGGAGAACGTGGTCGTGGGTCGTCTGATCCCGGCGGGTACCGGTCTGGCCTACCACAGCGAGCGCAAGCGTCAGCGCGAACTCGGCAAGCCGCAGCGCGTGAGCGCGAGCGAGGCCGAAGCAGCACTGGCCGAAGCGCTCAATCTGAGCGGTAATTAAGCCTCAAACGAAGCCCCGGTTGTCTTGACAACCGGGGCTTTGTCTTGACTGGCTTCCGTAAGCTCTTTAGTATCTTGTACCCCGAAAATTGGCAGGGCGCGTGCTCTGCCCATTTTCGTTTTTAAGTGTCGTAAGACAATCAGTGGAGCTATAGATGGCAACTATCAACCAGCTGGTGCGCAAACCGCGCAAGCGCCTGGTAGACAAGAGCGGCGTTCCTGCCCTGCAGAACTGCCCTCAGCGTCGCGGCGTATGCACCCGCGTATACACCACCACCCCGAAGAAGCCGAACTCCGCACTGCGTAAAGTGTGCCGTGTTCGTCTGACCAACGGTTTCGAGGTTTCCTCGTACATCGGTGGTGAAGGTCACAACCTGCAGGAGCACAGCGTAGTGCTGATCCGTGGCGGTCGTGTAAAGGACCTTCCGGGTGTTCGCTACCACACCGTGCGCGGTTCGCTGGATACCTCCGGCGTTAAAGACCGTAAGCAGGGTCGTTCGAAGTACGGCGCGAAGCGTCCGAAGTAATTTTGTTTTCCTATTTGCTGAGTCGATAAGAGTAAGGTCGGGCATCAAGTCCCGGATTACCTGAAGACCGTTTGAGGGCTTATCAATGCCAAGACGTCGTGTAGCGGCCAAACGTGAGATCCTGGCCGATCCTAAATACGGAAGCCAGATTCTGGCGAAGTTCATGAACCACGTGATGGAAAGCGGCAAGAAAGCCGTTGCCGAGCGTATCGTTTACGGTGCTCTGGACAAGGTCAAAGAGCGCGGTAAAGGCGACCCCCTGGAACTCTTCGAAAAAGCACTCGACGCCATCGCTCCGCTGGTCGAAGTGAAGTCCCGCCGTGTAGGCGGTGCTACCTACCAGGTTCCGGTCGAAGTACGTCCGTCCCGTCGTAATGCACTGGCCATGCGCTGGCTGGTGGACTTCGCCCGCAAGCGTGGCGAGAAGTCCATGGCTCTGCGTCTCGCTGGCGAACTGATGGACGCCGCTGAAGGTAAAGGCGCCGCTGTCAAGAAGCGTGAAGACGTACACCGTATGGCCGAGGCCAACAAAGCGTTCTCGCACTACCGCTTCTAATTACGGCAACACTACTTCTGCGAGGGCTTTATGGCTCGTAACACAGCAATCAACCGCTACCGGAACATTGGTATCTGTGCCCACGTTGACGCGGGCAAGACCACCACCACCGAGCGGATCCTGTTCTACACAGGTCTCAGCCACAAGATGGGTGAGGTGCATGACGGCGCTGCCACTACCGACTGGATGGTGCAGGAGCAGGAGCGTGGTATTACCATCACCTCCGCTGCGATCACCACCTTCTGGGAAGGTTCGCGCGGCCAGTACGACAAGTACCGCGTAAACGTCATCGACACCCCCGGCCACGTAGACTTCACCATTGAAGTTGAGCGCTCCCTGCGCGTGCTGGACGGCGCCGTCGTTGTGTTCTGCGGCACCTCCGGCGTTGAGCCGCAGTCCGAAACCGTATGGCGTCAAGCCAACAAGTACGGCGTTCCGCGTATCGTTTACGTGAACAAGATGGACCGCGCCGGCGCCAACTTCCTGCGCGTCGTCGGTCAGATCAAGAACCGCCTGGGGCACACCCCGGTTCCGGTTCAGCTGGCCATCGGTGCAGAAGATGACTTCCAGGGTCAGGTTGACCTGCTGAAGATGAAGGCCATCTACTGGAACGAAGACGACAAGGGCACTTCCTATCGCGAGGAAGAAATTCCTGCCGATATGGTCGAGCTGGCCACCGAGTGGCGCAACAACATGGTCGAAGCTGCTGCCGAAGCCAACGAAGAGCTGATGAACAAGTACCTGGAAGAGGGTGAGCTGTCGATCGAAGAGATCAAGGCTGGCCTGCGTCTGCGTACCATCGCCTGCGAAATCGTACCGGCTGTCTGCGGCTCCTCGTTCAAGAACAAGGGCGTGCCCCTGGTTCTCGACGCCGTGATCGACTTCCTGCCTGCTCCGACCGAGATCCCTGCTATCCAGGGTATCCACCCGGATCACATCGACGACGGCGACGAAGCTCCGAAGGACGATCGTCCTGCCGACGACAATGCTCCGTTCTCGGCTCTGGCATTCAAGATCGCCACCGACCCGTTCGTAGGTACTCTGACCTTCGTTCGCGTCTACTCGGGCGTTCTGGAGTCTGGTAACTCCGTTATCAACTCCGTGAAAGGCAAGAAAGAGCGCGTTGGTCGTATGGTGCAGATGCACGCGAACCAGCGTGACGAGATCAAAGAAGTACGCGCTGGCGACATCGCTGCTCTGATTGGCATGAAGGACGTCACCACCGGTGACACCCTGTGCGATATCGAGAAGCCGATCATCCTCGAGCGTATGGACTTCCCGGAGCCGGTAATCTCGGTAGCTGTTGAGCCGAAGACCAAGGCTGACCAGGAGAAGATGGGCATTGCCCTCGGCAAGCTGGCTCAGGAAGACCCGTCGTTCCGCGTCAAGACCGACGAAGAAACCGGCCAGACCATCATCTCCGGTATGGGTGAGCTGCACCTGGACATCCTCGTCGACCGCATGAAGCGTGAATTCGGCGTTGAGGCGAACATTGGCAAGCCGCAGGTTTCGTACCGCGAAACCATCTCGAAGGACAACATCGAGATCGAAGGCAAGTTCGTTCGTCAGTCCGGTGGTCGTGGTCAGTTCGGTCACTGCTGGATTCGCTTCTCGACTCCGGACGTGGACGACAAGGGCAACATCACTGAAGGCCTGGTCTTCACCAACGAAGTCGTGGGCGGTGTGGTTCCGAAGGAATACATCCCGGCCATCCAGAAGGGCATCGAAGAGCAGATGAAGAACGGCGTTGTTGCCGGCTATCCGCTGATCGGCCTGAAGGCGACCGTCTTCGATGGTTCCTACCACGACGTCGACTCCAACGAGATGGCGTTCAAGATCGCTGCTTCCATGGCGACCAAGCAGCTGGCCCAGAAGGGCGGCGGCAAGGTTCTGGAGCCGATCATGAAGGTGGAAGTGGTGACTCCTGAGGACTACATGGGTGACGTGATGGGTGACCTGAACCGTCGTCGTGGTCTGATTCAGGGGATGGAAGACTCGGTTTCCGGTAAGGTTATCCGTGCCGAGGTTCCGCTGGGCGAGATGTTCGGTTACGCAACCGACGTGCGTTCCATGTCCCAGGGTCGCGCTAGCTACTCCATGGAATTCTCCAAGTACGCTGAAGCTCCGGCGAACGTCGTCGAAGCTCTGGCCAAAAAACAAGCTTGATTCAGCTCTTTTAGTAGAGGTTACTCTCGTGGCTAAAGAAAAATTTGAACGTAACAAACCGCACGTCAACGTCGGCACCATCGGTCACGTTGACCACGGCAAAACCACTCTGACCGCTGCTCTGACCAAGGTCTGCTCCGAGACCTGGGGCGGCTCCGCTCGCGCTTTCGACCAGATCGACAACGCGCCGGAAGAGAAGGCTCGTGGTATCACCATCAACACCTCTCACGTTGAATACGACTCGCCGGTACGCCACTACGCTCACGTAGACTGCCCGGGTCACGCCGACTACGTGAAGAACATGATCACCGGTGCTGCCCAGATGGACGGCGCGATCCTGGTTTGCTCCGCTGCTGACGGCCCCATGCCGCAGACCCGCGAGCACATCCTGCTGTCCCGTCAGGTAGGCGTTCCTTACATCGTCGTGTTCCTGAACAAGGCCGACATGGTTGACGACGCCGAGCTGCTGGAACTGGTCGAAATGGAAGTTCGCGATCTGCTGAACACCTACGACTTCCCGGGCGACGACACCCCGATCGTGATCGGTTCCGCTCTGATGGCCCTGAACGGCCAGGACGACAACGAGATGGGCGTTTCCGCCGTGCGCAAGCTGGTAGAAACCCTGGACTCGTACATCCCTGAGCCCGAGCGCGCCATCGACAAGCCGTTCCTGATGCCGATCGAAGACGTATTCTCGATCTCCGGTCGTGGCACCGTGGTAACTGGCCGTGTTGAGCGTGGCATCGTCAAGATCCAGGAAGAAGTGGAAATCGTCGGCATCAAGGCGACTACCAAAACTACCTGCACCGGCGTTGAAATGTTCCGCAAGCTGCTCGACGAAGGTCGTGCTGGTGAGAACGTTGGCGTTCTGCTGCGTGGCACCAAGCGTGAAGACGTAGAGCGTGGCCAGGTTCTGGCCAAGCCGGGCACCATCAAGCCGCACACCAAGTTCGAGTGCGAAGTGTACGTGCTGTCCAAAGAAGAAGGTGGTCGTCACACCCCGTTCTTCAAAGGCTACCGTCCGCAGTTCTACTTCCGTACCACCGACGTAACCGGCAACTGCGAACTGCCGGAAGGCGTTGAGATGGTAATGCCGGGCGACAACGTGAAAATGGTTGTTACCCTGATCGCTCCGATCGCCATGGAAGATGGTCTGCGCTTCGCGATTCGCGAAGGCGGCCGTACCGTTGGCGCCGGCGTGGTTGCCAAGATCATCGAGTAATCGCTGATCCGCTCCAGGAAAAGGGACCCTTCGGGGTCCCTTTTTCGTTGAGTTGGTTAAATATTGACACCCCCCAGACGCATCCGTACAATTGCGCCTCCTTTTAACGGGCGGAGTCCGTCCGTTGGGAATGGCAACTTGGAGTCTGAGGTCAAATGCAAAATCAACAAATCCGTATTCGGTTGAAGGCTTTTGATCACCGCCTGATCGACCAATCTACCCAGGAAATCGTGGAAACCGCGAAACGTACTGGGGCTCAGGTGCGTGGTCCGATTCCTCTGCCGACCCGCAAGGAACGTTACACCGTGCTGATTTCCCCGCACGTCAACAAGGACGCTCGTGACCAGTACGAAATTCGTACCCACAAGCGTGTTCTCGACATCGTTCAGCCGACCGACAAAACTGTCGACGCGCTGATGAAGCTCGACCTTGCTGCTGGCGTCGAAGTACAGATCAGCCTCGGCTAATGCCTTCGGCATTGGTCGTGTAACGCTCTGAAATGGGCGGCCATAGCGGGTGAAAGCCCCGTACACTAAAGAGGTTCTAAAGATGACAATTGGTGTTGTCGGTCGTAAGTGCGGCATGACCCGCATCTTCACCGAAGATGGTGTCTCCATTCCGGTCACGGTCATTGAGGTCGAGCCGAATCGCGTCACCCAGTTCAAAAACGAAGAAAGCGATGGCTATCGCGCTGTGCAGGTAACTGCTGGCGAGCGCCGTGCTTCTCGCGTGACCAAGGCGCAAGCCGGTCACTTTGCCAAGGCGAATGTCGCCGCCGGTCGCGGCGTGTGGGAATTCCGTCTGGGCGAAGAGGAGTTCAAGGCAGGCGATTCCATCTCTGTCGACCTGTTCCAGGCCGGTCAGCTGGTAGACGTTACTGGCGAGTCCAAAGGTAAAGGCTTTGCCGGTACCATCAAGCGCTGGAACTTCCGTGGTCAAGATAACACCCACGGTAACTCCGTTTCCCACCGCGTCCCGGGTTCCATCGGCCAGTGCCAGACTCCTGGTCGAGTGTTCAAGGGCAAAAAAATGTCGGGCCACATGGGTGCTGAGCGTGTAACCGTTCAATCCCTTGAGGTCGTGCGTGTCGATGCAGAGCGCAATCTGCTGCTGGTCAAAGGTGCCGTTCCCGGCGCTACCGGTGGTGATGTGCTGGTGCGTCCGGCAGCCAAGGCTCGCGGTTAAGAGAGGAAGCTGAGATGCAACTGAATGTAAATGGCGCTCAGGCGATCGAGGTTTCCGAGCGTACCTTTGGTAGCGAATTCAACGAGACCCTGGTTCACCAGGCAGTCGTCGCCTACATGGCTGGCGGTCGTCAGGGCACCAAGGCTCAGAAAACTCGTTCCGAAGTCTCCGGTGGTGGCAAGAAGCCGTGGCGTCAGAAGGGCACTGGTCGTGCTCGTGCTGGCACCATCCGTAGCCCCATCTGGCGTGGCGGCGGCGCGACCTTCGCGGCCAAGCCCCAGGATCACTCCCAGAAGCTCAACAAGAAGATGTACCGCGCTGCACTGCGCTCCATCCTCTCTGAGCTGGTTCGTCTGGACCGTCTGGTTGTCGTTGCCGACTTCGCTGTCGACGCACCGAAGACCAAAGGTCTGGTCAGCAAGCTGGAAGGCCTGGGCCTGAAAGATGTACTGATCGTCACCGAAGGCGTCGATGAGAACCTGTACCTGGCAGCTCGCAACCTGGCCCACGTCGATGTGCGTGACGTCCAGGCTTCCGATCCGGTCAGCCTCATCGCCTACGACAAGGTGCTGGTCACCGTGTCCGCCGTGAAGAAGTTCGAGGAGCTGCTGGCATGAACCAGGAACGCGTATTCAAAGTGCTGCTGGGCCCGCATATCTCCGAGAAGGCCACTGGCCTGGCGGACGGCAACAGCCAATTCGTTTTCAAGGTTGCCACTGATGCAACCAAGCTGGAAATCAAGAAGGCCGTAGAAAGCCTGTTCGGCGTGAAAGTACGTCGCGTCACCACCCTGAACGTTCAGGGCAAGACCAAGCGTACCGTTCGCGGCCTGGGCAAGCGTAACGACTGGAAAAAAGCGTACATCGCTCTCCAGCCGGGCCAGGATCTCGATTTCGCAGCTGGCGCTGAGTAAAGGGGTGCATCATGGCAATCGTTAAATGCAAACCGACTTCCGCTGGTCGTCGTTTCGTCGTCAAGGTAGTGAACCAGGACCTGCACAAAGGTGCTCCGTTCGCTCCCCTGCTCGAGAAGAAGTCCAAGTCGGGCGGCCGTAACAACAACGGTCGCATCACCACCCGTCATATCGGTGGTGGTCACAAGCAGCACTATCGTCTGGTCGACTTCCGTCGCAACAAGGATGGCATTCCTGCCATCGTTGAACGCGTCGAATACGATCCGAACCGTACTGCTCACATCGCTCTGCTGAAATACGCGGACGGCGAGCGTCGTTACATCATCGCCCCCAAAGGCGTGGTGGCTGGCGATCAACTGATCTCCGGTATCGGCGCTCCGATCAAGGCCGGCAACAACATGCCGCTGCGCAACATCCCGGTGGGTAGCACCATCCACGGTATCGAACTGAAGCCTGGCAAAGGCGCTCAGATCGCTCGCTCCGCTGGCGCTTCGGCTCAGCTGGTAGCCCGTGAAGGTGCATACGTAACCGTACGTCTGCGTTCCGGTGAGATGCGTAAAGTCCTGGCTGACTGCCGTGCGACCCTGGGTGAAGTCTCGAACTCCGAGCACAGCCTGCGTTCGCTGGGTAAAGCCGGTGCCAAACGCTGGCGTGGCGTTCGCCCGACCGTTCGTGGTGTTGCCATGAACCCGGTCGACCACCCGCATGGTGGTGGTGAAGGTCGTACCTCTGCTGGTCGTCATCCGGTATCGCCGTGGGGTCTTCAGACCAAGGGTAAGAAGACTCGCGCGAACAAGCGTACCGACAACATGATCGTCCGTCGCCGCAAGTAAATAGAGGGATACGACAGTGCCACGTTCTCTGAAAAAAGGTCCTTTTATCGATCTTCACCTGCTGAAGAAGATCGAAGTGGCGGTAGAAAAGAACGACCGCAAGCCGATCAAGACCTGGTCGCGCCGTTCTATGATCATGCCGCACATGGTTGGTCTGACCATCGCTGTCCACAACGGCCGTCAACACGTGCCGGTTCTGGTCAACGAAGACATGGTCGGTCACAAACTCGGCGAGTTCGCTGCTACCCGCACTTATCGTGGGCACGCTGCGGACAAGAAAGCCAAGCGTTAAGGGGTAAGGAAGATGGAAGTAGCCGCTAAGCTCTCGGGCGCTCGTATCTCCGCCCAGAAAGCCCGCTTGGTCGCCGACCAGATCCGCGGGAAGAAGGTGGGCGACGCGCTCAACCTCCTGGCTTTCAGCAACAAGAAAGCCGCCGAGATCATGAAGAAAGTGCTGGAGTCGGCCGTTGCCAACGCCGAGCACAACGAAGGCGCCGATGTAGACGATCTCAAAGTCTCCACCGTCTTCGTCAACGAAGGTCGTTCGCTCAAGCGCATCATGCCGCGTGCCAAAGGCCGTGCTGATCGCATCGTCAAGCGGTCTTGCCATATCACTGTCAAGGTTGCGGACAAGTAACGGAGTCGATCAGATGGGTCAGAAAGTACATCCCAATGGCATCCGCCTGGGTATCGTCAAGGAGCACACCTCCGTTTGGTACGCAGATAAGCGCACTTACGCCGATTATCTGTTTGCCGACCTGAAGGTACGTGAGTATCTCCAAGACAAACTAAAAAGCGCGTCCGTCAGCCGTATCGACATCCATCGTCCGGCTCAGACTGCACGCATCACCATCCACACCGCTCGTCCCGGCATTGTGATCGGCAAGAAAGGTGAAGATGTTGAGAAGCTGCGTCAGGACCTGACCAAGCAAATGGGTGTGCCGGTGCACATCAACATCGAAGAGATCCGCAAGCCGGAACTCGACGGTATGCTGGTTGCGCAGAGCGTAGCTCAGCAGCTGGAGCGTCGCGTTATGTTCCGTCGCGCCATGAAGCGCGCTGTACAGAACGCCATGCGCATTGGTGCCAAAGGCATCAAGATCCAGGTAAGCGGTCGTCTGGGCGGTGCTGAAATCGCTCGTACCGAGTGGTATCGCGAAGGTCGTGTGCCCCTGCACACCCTGCGTGCCGACATCGACTATGCAACCTACGAAGCGCACACCACCTACGGTGTGATCGGTGTGAAGGTTTGGATCTTCAAAGGCGAGGTCATTGGTGGCCGCCAGGAAGAGCTGAAGCCTGTAGCGCCCGCTCCTCGTAAAAAAGCTGCTAAGTAAGGAGTACGCAAATGCTGCAACCTAAGCGTACGAAGTTCCGCAAGCAAATGACCGGTCACAACCGTGGCCTGGCTCATCGCGGTTCCAAAGTCAGCTTCGGCGAGTTCGCCCTCAAGGCAACCAGCCGCGGCCGTCTCACCGCGCGTCAGATCGAGTCCGCACGTCGTGCGCTGACCCGTCACGTTAAACGTGGCGGCAAGATCTGGATTCGCGTATTCCCCGACAAGCCTGTTACCAAGAAGCCCCTGGAAGTACGTATGGGTAAAGGTAAGGGCGGCGTCGAGTACTGGGTAGCCCAGATTCAACCGGGCAAGGTCCTGTACGAGATCGAGGGTGTATCCGAAGAGCTGGCGCGTGAGGCATTCGCCCTGGCTGCTGCAAAGCTGCCGCTCGCCACCTCCTTTGTTAAGCGGACGGTGATGTGATGAAAGCGAATGAACTTCGTGAAAAATCCGTTGAGCAGCTGAACGAGCAACTGCTCGGCCTGCTGCGCGACCAGTTCAATCTGCGCATGCAGAAAGCAACTGGCCAGTTGGGGCAGTCTCACCTGCTCTCGCAGGTTAAGCGCGACATCGCTCGCGTGAAAACTGTGCTCAACCAGCAAGCAGGTAAGTAATCATGGCTGAAGCTCAGAAAACCGTCCGTACGCTGACTGGCCGCGTCGTCAGCGACAAGATGGACAAGACCGTCACCGTTCTGATCGAGCGCCGCGTTAAGCACCCGATCTACGGCAAATACGTGAAGCGTTCGACCAAACTGCACGCCCACGACGAAACCAACCAGTGCCGCATTGGTGACCTGGTCACCATTCGCGAGACCCGTCCTCTGGCCAAAACCAAGGCCTGGACTCTGGTTGACATCGTCGAGCGCGCGGTTGAAGTCTAAGGGTCGGAGATAGAAGATGATTCAGACTCAATCCATGCTCGAAGTCGCTGACAACAGCGGCGCGCGTCGCGTAATGTGCATCAAGGTGCTCGGCGGTTCCCACCGCCGCTACGCCGGCATTGGCGACATCATCAAGGTCACCGTCAAGGAAGCAATTCCGCGTGGCAAGGTGAAGAAGGGCCAGGTAATGACTGCCGTGGTCGTTCGCACCAAGCACGGCGTACGTCGTACCGACGGTTCCATCATTCGCTTCGACGGCAACGCCGCCGTCCTGCTGAACAACAAGCAGGAGCCGATCGGCACCCGTATCTTCGGGCCCGTGACTCGTGAACTTCGTACCGAGAAGTTCATGAAGATCGTCTCCCTTGCCCCAGAAGTGCTGTAAGGAGTAGCCGTCATGCAAAAAATTCGTCGTGACGACGAAGTCATCGTCATTGCCGGCAAGGACAAGGGCAAGCGTGGCAAAGTGATCAAGGTTCTGGCTGACGACCGTCTGGTCGTTGGCGGTGTGAACCTGGTCAAGCGCCACACCAAGCCCAACCCCATGCTCAACCAGCAAGGCGGGATCGTCGAGAAGGAGGCGCCTCTGCACGTCTCCAACGTCGCCATCTTCAACGCTGAAACCAACAAGGCTGACCGCGTTGGTTTCAAAGTCGAAGACGGTAAGAAGATTCGTGTCTTCAAGTCGACCCAGAAACCGGTTCAGGCTTGAGGGAGCTAGGTAGATCACCATGGCACGATTGAAAGAAATTTATCGGAAGGAAATCGCTCCCAAGCTGAAGCAAGAGCTTCAGCTGGCGAACGTGATGGAAGTTCCGCGCGTTACCAAAATCACCCTGAACATGGGTCTTGGCGAAGCTGTCGGCGACAAGAAAGTCATCGAGAGCGCCGTAGCTGATCTGGAAAAGATCGCGGGTCAGAAGCCGGTTGTGACTTACGCTCGTAAGTCCATCGCTGGTTTCAAGATTCGTGAAGGCTGGCCGATCGGCGTGAAAGTCACCCTGCGTGGCGATCGCATGTACGAGTTCCTGGACCGTCTGCTGTCGATCTCTCTGCCGCGCGTTCGTGACTTCCGCGGTCTGAACGCCAAGTCCTTCGACGGCCGTGGCAACTACAGCATGGGCGTCAAAGAGCAGATCATCTTCCCGGAAATCGATTACGACAAGATCGATGCCCTCCGCGGTATGGATATCACTCTGACCACCACCGCGCGTTCGGATGATGAGGGTCGTGCACTGCTGCGCGCCTTCAAATTCCCGTTCCGCAACTGATTGGAGTAGGACCATGGCTAAAGAGAGCATGAAGAACCGTGAGCTGAAGCGTCAGCAAACGGTAGCTAAGTACGCCAAAAAGCGTGCCGAGCTGAAAGCGATCATCGCTAATCCGAGCACTTCGGCTGAAGATCGTTGGAATGCCCAGGTCGCCCTGCAGAAGCAACCGCGTGACGCGAGCGCCAGCCGCCTGCGTAACCGTTGCCGCCTGACCGGTCGTCCGCACGGTTACTACCGCAAGTTCGGCCTGAGCCGTAACAAGCTGCGTGAAGCGGCAATGCGCGGTGACGTACCGGGCCTGGTGAAAGCCAGCTGGTAAGTGCTAGACGGGGTCGGCAACGGCTCCGTTGATCGCTTTGCGAAGCAAGCCCCCTCGTGGGGCTTGATTCGTTTTTGAGCGATCTCTAGAATACCCGGCTCCCCCGAGCCTGGGTTTAGATCGCCCGGCGTTTTGAGGGCGAGTTATGAAGTTGAAGGCTTATCTTTTGTATCAGGAGCATTAAGCCCATGAGTATGCAGGACCCGTTAGCAGACATGCTAACTCGCATCCGTAATGCCCAGATGGCTGAGAAGACCGTCGTGAGCATGCCGTCTTCCAAGCTGAAAGCGGCAGTCGCCAAAGTCCTCAAGGACGAAGGCTATATTGCGGATTTCCAAGTCACCGCCGAGGCCAAGCCTCTGCTGTCGATCGAGCTGAAGTACTTCGAAGGCAAGCCTGTCATCGAGGAAGTGAAGCGAATCAGCCGTCCTGGCCTGCGCCAGTACAAATCCGTAGACCAGCTGCCGAAAGTTCGTGGCGGCCTGGGCGTTTCGATCGTCTCCACCAACAAAGGTGTGATGACTGATCGTGCTGCCCGTGCCGCTGGCGTCGGTGGCGAAGTGCTCTGCACTGTGTTCTAAGGGGAATCAGCATGTCTCGCGTTGCTAAGAACCCCGTCATTCTGCCCGCCGGCGTCGAAATCAAGCTGGCTGGTCAGGAACTTTCGATCAAGGGTGCCAAAGGCGCTCTCGAGCTGAAAGTACATCCGTCCGTCGAAGTCATTCAGGACAACGGTGAGCTGCGTTTCGCTGCGCGTAACGGCGACCAGCAGACCCGTGCCATGGCCGGTACCACCCGCGCTCTGGTCAACAACATGGTAATCGGCGTCAGCCAGGGCTTCGAGCGCAAGCTCCAGCTGGTTGGTGTTGGTTACAAAGCGCAGGCCAAAGGCCAAGTGCTGTCCCTGGCTCTCGGCTTCTCCCACCCGGTTGATTACGAACTGCCTGCCGGCATCGTCGCGGAAACCCCCAGCCAGACCGACATCCTGATCAAGGGTATCGACAAGCAGCTGGTTGGCCAGGTTGCCGCGGAAATCCGCGACTTCCGTCCGCCGGAGCCGTACAAAGGCAAGGGCGTGCGTTACGCCGACGAAGTCGTCCTTCGTAAAGAAGCCAAGAAGAAGTAGGGCATAGCAAATGAGCGTCAAGAAAGAAACCCGTCTGCGCCGCGCTCGCAAGGCTCGCCTGAAGATGCGCGAACTGGAAGCCGTACGCCTCTGCGTGTACCGCTCCTCCCAGCACATCTACGCCCAGGTCATTGCAGCCGACGGCGGCAAGGTCCTGGCCAGCGCCTCGACCCTGGACAAAGAACTGCGCGAAGCTGCCACCGGCAACGTCGACGCAGCCAAGAAAGTTGGTCAACTGGTCGCGGAACGCGCCAAGGCTGCCGGCGTCACTCAGGTGGCGTTCGACCGTTCTGGCTTCAAGTACCACGGTCGTATCAAGGCCCTGGCTGATGCCGCTCGTGAAGGCGGTCTGGAGTTCTAAGTTATGGCAAACAACGATCAAAAGCGCGACGAAGGCTACATCGAGAAGCTGGTTCAAGTGAACCGCGTCGCCAAAACCGTAAAAGGTGGCCGTATCTTCGCCTTCACCGCGCTGACCGTGGTTGGCGATGGCAAGGGCCGTGTTGGCTTCGGTCGTGGCAAGGCGCGTGAAGTGCCTGCTGCCATCCAGAAGGCAATGGAAGCTGCTCGCCGCAACATGATCCAGGTTGATCTGAACGGCACCACCCTGCAGTACCCGACCAAGTCCGCTCATGGCGCCTCCAAGGTGTACATGCAGCCGGCTTCCGAAGGTACCGGCATCATCGCCGGCGGCGCCATGCGCGCTGTCCTGGAAGTTGCTGGTGTGCAGAACGTTCTGGCGAAGTGCTACGGCTCCACCAATCCGGTGAACGTGGTCTACGCAACCTTCAAGGGCCTGAAGAACATGCAGTCCCCTGAGTCGGTAGCGGCCAAGCGTGGCAAGAGCGTCGAGGAGATTCTCTAACCATGGCAACTGTCAAAGTTACCCTGATCAAGAGCCTGAACGGCCGTCTGGCCAATCACAAGGCTTGCGTCAAAGGCCTCGGCCTGCGTCGCATTAATCACACCGTCGAAGTTCAGGACACTCCTGAAAACCGCGGCATGATTAACAAGGCTTACTACCTGCTGCGTGTGGAGGGTTAATCCATGCAACTGAACGATCTGCGTTCCGCGCCGGGTGCCCGTCGCGAAAAGCACCGTCCGGGCCGTGGCATCGGTAGCGGTCTGGGCAAGACCGGTGGCCGTGGTCACAAAGGTCAAACCTCCCGCTCCGGTGGCTCCATCGCTCCGGGCTTCGAGGGTGGTCAGCAACCGCTGCACCGTCGTCTGCCGAAGTTCGGCTTCAACTCGCTGAAAGCCATGGATCGCGCAGAAGTGCGCACTTCCGAACTGGCCAAGGTCGAGGGTGATGTCGTAACCGTGCAGTCCCTGAAGGATGCCAACGTGATTAACCAGAACGTACAGCGTGTGAAAGTCATGCTGTCGGGCGACGTTACTCGCGCAGTCACCCTGAAAGGCATCGGCGCCACCAAGGGCGCTCGTGCGGCTATCGAAGCAGCTGGCGGCAAAATCGAGGACTAAATGGCTAAGCAAGGTGCTCTCTCTGCGCTGAGCAACGGTGGTGGTTTGTCCGAGCTCTGGGCACGTCTGCGTTTCCTGTTCCTGGCGATCATCGTCTATCGGATCGGCGCGCATATCCCAGTCCCGGGCATCAACCCCGATCGCTTGGCGGCACTGTTCCGGCAGAACGAGGGGACCATTCTTAGCCTCTTCAACATGTTTTCCGGCGGCGCGCTGGAGCGCATGAGTATCTTTGCACTGGGGATCATGCCGTACATCTCGGCATCGATCATCATGCAGCTCATGACCGCTATCAGCCCGCAGCTGGAGCAGTTGAAGAAAGAGGGTGAGTCTGGGCGTCGCAAGATCAGCCAGTACACCCGCTACGCAACTCTCGTCCTGGCACTCGTCCAGGCCATTGGCATGTCCATTGGTCTGGGTAGCCAGGGCGTGGCCTTCTCCAACGACTTCGGCTTCTACTTCGTGTCGGTCACCACCTTCGTGGCGGGTGCACTGTTCATGATGTGGCTGGGTGAGCAGATCACCGAACGGGGTGTCGGCAACGGCATCTCCATGCTGATCTTCTCCGGTATCGTCGCAGGCCTGCCCCGAGCAATCGGTCAGTCCTTCGAGTCCGCGCGTCAAGGTGACATCAACATCTTCGCCCTGATCGCCATCGGCCTCCTGGCTGTGGCAATCATCGCGTTCGTGGTGTTCATCGAGCGGGGTCAGCGCCGTATCGCCGTGCATTACGCCAAGCGCCAGCAAGGTCGCAAGGTGTTTGCCGCCCAGACGAGCCATCTGCCGCTGAAAGTGAACATGGCGGGTGTAATCCCCGCGATTTTCGCCAGCAGCATCCTGCTGTTCCCGGCATCCCTGGGTGCCTGGTTCGGTCAGTCGGAAGGCCTGGGTTGGCTGCAGGACGTCGCGCAAGCGATTGCTCCTGGTCAGCCGCTGAACATTCTGCTGTTTAGTGCAGGGATCGTTTTCTTCTGCTTCTTCTACACAGCGCTGATGTTCAACCCGAAGGACGTGGCGGAAAACCTCAAGAAGTCCGGTGCATTTATTCCGGGTATTCGTCCGGGTGAACAGTCGGCTCGCTACATCGATGGCGTGTTGACCCGTTTGACCATGTTCGGTGCCCTGTACATGACGGCTGTGTGCCTGCTGCCCCAGTTCCTGGTCGTAGCTGCCCACGTACCGTTCTACCTTGGCGGGACCTCGTTGCTGATCGTGGTCGTGGTTGTGATGGACTTTATGGCTCAAGTACAATCGCACCTCGTTTCGCACCAGTACGAATCCCTCATGAAGAAAGCCAACCTGAAGGGCTATGGCAGCGGACTGCTGCGCTGACCCGTAAGGTTCGAGGAGTCACTGATGAAAGTTCGTGCATCGGTTAAGAAGCTGTGCCGTAACTGCAAGATCGTCCGTCGCGAAGGCGTCGTTCGTGTGATCTGCAGCTCGGAGCCGCGTCACAAGCAGCGCCAAGGCTGAGTGTGAACCACGCGTTATAACCCGGCAGCTAGTGTGCTGCCGGGTTGATTATTTGTTTTTACAGCGCTAATATCCGCGCCCTTTCTTGGCTCCCTGGGCGCCGGGTAGCTGTCAATTGGAGTTTTTCTGAATGGCCCGTATTGCAGGCGTAAACATTCCGGATAACAAGCACACTGTTATCTCGCTGACCTACATCTATGGTGTTGGTCGCACTACCGCACAGAGCATCTGTGCAGCCACCGGCATCAGCCCGGCTGTAAAGATCAAAGAGCTGAGCGAAGAGCAGATTGATTCGCTGCGTACCGAGGTGGCCAAGCTGACCACCGAAGGTGACCTGCGTCGCGAAATCAACATGAACATCAAGCGTCTGATGGACCTCGGTTGCTACCGCGGTCTGCGTCATCGTCGTGGTCTGCCGGTTCGCGGTCAGCGCACCAAGACCAACGCGCGCACCCGTAAGGGCCCGCGTAAGCCGATCCGCAAGTAATCGCTTAGGAATCTAGTCATGGCAAAACCTGCTGCTCGTCCTCGCAAGAAAGTCAAAAAGACGGTGGTCGACGGGATCGCGCATATCCACGCGTCCTTCAACAACACCATCGTTACCATCACTGATCGTCAGGGCAACGCTCTGTCCTGGGCTACCTCCGGTGGTTCGGGCTTCCGCGGCTCGCGTAAGAGCACCCCGTTCGCTGCCCAGGTAGCGGCCGAGCGTGCCGGCCAGGCTGCTCTGGAATACGGTCTGAAGAACCTTGACGTAAACGTCAAAGGCCCGGGCCCGGGTCGCGAGTCGGCTGTTCGTGCGCTGAATGCCTGCGGTTACAAGATCGCCAGCATCACCGACGTAACCCCGATCCCGCATAACGGCTGCCGTCCGCCGAAAAAGCGTCGCGTGTAATAGGAGACAGTGAGAAATGGCTCGTTACATTGGTCCCAAGTGCAAACTGTCCCGCCGCGAAGGCACTGACCTCTTCCTGAAGAGCGGCGTTCGTGCCCTCGACTCGAAGTGCAAGGCAGAACAAGTTCCCGGTCAGCATGGCCAGCGTCGTGGTCGCCTGTCCGACTACGGTCTGCAGCTGCGCGAGAAGCAAAAAGTTCGCCGCATCTACGGCGTTCTGGAACGTCAATTCCGTGGCTACTATCAGGAAGCGTCCCGCCGCAAGGGCTCCACGGGTGAAAACCTGCTGCAGCTGCTTGAGTGCCGTCTGGACAACGTCGTCTACCGTATGGGCTTCGGTTCCACTCGTTCCGAATCCCGTCAGCTGGTGTCCCACAAGACCATCAGCGTCAACGGTCAGACCGTAAACGTACCGTCCTACCAGGTCAAAGCTGGTGACGTGGTTGCTGTTCGCGAGAAATCGAAGAACCAGCTGCGTATCGCCCAAGCTCTGGACCTGTGCGCCCAGCGCGGTCGCGTTGAGTGGGTCGACGTGGACACCGACAAGAAAGCTGGCACCTTCAAAAGTGTCCCGGCTCGTGCCGATCTGTCCGCCGACATCAACGAAAACCTGATTGTCGAGCTCTACTCCAAGTAAGGGCTAGAAAATAGGTGCATCCATGCAGAGTTCGGTAAATGAGTTCCTGACCCCCCGCCACATCGATGTGCAGGTGGTCAGCCAAACCCGCGCCAAGATCACTCTCGAGCCTCTCGAGCGTGGTTTCGGCCATACCCTGGGCAACGCGCTGCGTCGCATCCTGTTGTCCTCCATGCCTGGCTGTGCAGTAGTCGAGGCCGAGATCGACGGCGTACTCCACGAGTACTCCGCCATCGAAGGTGTGCAGGAAGATGTCATCGAGATCCTGCTCAACCTGAAAGGCCTGGCCATCAAGCTGCACGGCCGTGACGAAGTGACGCTGACCCTGGCGAAAAAGGGCTCGGGTGTGGTGACCGCTGCCGATATTCAGCTGGATCATGATGTCGAGATCGTCAACGGTGACCATGTTATCGCCCACTTGGCCGATAACGGCGCGCTGAACATGAAGCTGAAAGTCGCTCGTGGCCGTGGCTACGAGCCGGCTGATGCCCGTTCGAGCGATGAAGATGAAAGCCGTAGCATTGGCCGTCTTCAGCTCGACGCCTCGTTCAGCCCCGTACGTCGTGTTGCCTACGTGGTCGAAAACGCCCGTGTCGAACAGCGTACCAACCTGGACAAGCTGGTCCTCGATCTGGAAACCAACGGCACCCTGGACCCTGAAGAGGCTATCCGTCGCGCCGCTACCATCCTGCAACAGCAGCTGGCAGCGTTCGTGGACCTCAAAGGCGACAGCGAGCCTGTTGTTGAAGAGCAGGAAGACGAGATCGATCCGATCCTGCTGCGTCCGGTCGATGACCTTGAGCTGACCGTCCGTTCGGCCAACTGCCTGAAGGCAGAGAACATCTACTACATCGGTGACCTGATTCAGCGCACCGAAGTAGAGCTGCTCAAAACGCCGAACCTGGGCAAGAAGTCCCTGACCGAAATCAAGGACGTTCTGGCCTCTCGCGGTCTGTCCCTCGGTATGCGCCTCGACAACTGGCCGCCGGCAAGTCTCAAGAAAGACGACAAGGCTACTGCCTGATCGTCGTAGCTACCGAACGTAAAGTTTGGAAAGGAATTGAACCATGCGCCATCGTAAAAGTGGTCGTCACCTGAGCCGCACCAGCGCGCACCGCAAGGCTATGTTCCAGAACATGGCTGTGTCGCTCTTCGAACACGAACTGATCAAAACCACCCTGCCTAAGGCCAAGGAACTGCGTCGCGTTGCCGAGCCGCTGATCACCCTGGCTAAAGTGGATAGCGTTGCCAACCGTCGTCTCGCTTTCGACCGTACCCGTTCGAAAGAAGCCGTAGGCAAGCTGTTCAACGAACTGGGCAAGCGCTATGCCAACCGTCCGGGCGGCTACCTGCGCATCCTGAAGTGCGGCTTCCGCGCTGGCGACAATGCCCCCATGGCATACGTCGAACTGATTGACCGCGCTGTTGGCGGCCAAGCAGTAGAAGCTGCAGAGTAAGGTTTACGCCTTATAAGAAACCGGGCCCTGTGCCCGGTTTTTTATCGCCCATAGAAAAGTTTTTATCTATCGATCGGCTCGAATCAATAAATTGGCTGATCCATGCCCTTGTCACCGATCCTTAACGACGCCGACTTCTACTGCTTGCTGAGCTGGATCAACAGCCGCAACGCCGGTGGAGGCGCTTAATTGTCCGACTGGGATGTCGGGCCGCGCTCACAGCCTTCGTGATCCGCCGGTCTTCGAACACCCCGCCGTTGAGGAGAGTAACGATGAGTGACAACACCCGCCTGACGACTGCTGCCGGAGCGCCGGTCGCCGATAACCAGAACGTCCAGACCGCCGGCCCGCGGGGCCCGATGCTGCTGCAGGACGTCTGGTTCCTGGAGAAACTGGCGCACTTCGACCGCGAAGTGATCCCTGAGCGCCGCATGCATGCCAAGGGCTCCGCGGCCTACGGCACCTTCACCGTCACCCACGACATTACCCAGTACAGCCGCGCCAAGCTGTTCTCCGAGGTCGGCAAGCAGACTCCGCTGTTCCTGCGCTTTTCCACGGTGGCAGGCGAGCGTGGCGCGGCGGATGCCGAGCGCGACATCCGCGGCTTCGCCATGAAGTTTTACACCGAGGAAGGCAACTGGGACCTGGTGGGCAACAACACCCCGGTCTTCTACTTCCGCGACCCGCTGAAATTCCCCGACCTGAACCACGTGGTGAAACGCGATCCGCGCACCAACCTGCGCAACGCGACCCTGAAGTGGGACTTCTTCTCGCACCTGCCCGAAGCCCTGCACCAGCTGACCATCGACTTCAGCGATCGCGGGCTGCCGCGCAGCTACCGTCACGTCCACGGCTTCGGCAGCCACACCTTCAGCTTCATCAACGCCAGCCACGAGCGCTTCTGGGTCAAGTTCCACTTCAAGACCCAACAGGGCATCGAGAACCTGAGCAACGAGGAAGCCGCCAAGCTGGTTGGCGCCGACCGCGAAAGCTCGCAGCGTGACCTGTACGACGCCATCGAACGCGGCGATTTCCCGCGCTGGAAGATGTATGTGCAGGTAATGCCTGAGAAGGAGGCTGCGAGCTACCGATACAACCCGTTCGACCTGACCAAGGTCTGGCCGCACGGCGACTATCCGCTGATCGAGGTGGGCTACTTCGAGCTCAACCGTAACCCGGCGAACTACTTCGCCGAGGTCGAACAGTCCGCCTTCAGCCCGGCGAACATCGTCCCCGGTATCGGCTTCTCGCCGGACAGGATGCTCCAGGGCCGCCTGTTCTCCTACGGCGATGCGCACCGCTACCGCCTGGGCGTGAACCACCACCAGATCCCGGTGAACGCTGCGCGCAATAACCCGCGAATCTACCACCGCGACGGCGCCATGCGGGTGGACGGCAACAACGGCGACATGACCGTCACCTACGAGCCGAACAGCTTCAACCAGTGGCAGGAGCAGCCGGACTACTCCGAGCCGCCGTTGACGCTGGAAGGCACTGCGGATCACTGGAACCACCGCGTTGACGATGACTACTACAGCCAGCCGGCTGCGCTGTTCCGCCTGTTCGACGAAGCCCAGCGGCAGCGTCTCTACGAGAATATCGCCGGTGACATGGCGGGTGTGCCAGAGGCCATCCAGCGTCGTCAGCTGGCACTGTTCTTCAACATCGACCCGGCCTACGGTGAAGGCGTTGCCAAGGCGCTGGGCCTGAAGCTGGACTAAGCTGAAGCCGTTCCACCTGCCGCCCTCTTCGGAGGGCGGTTGCGTTTGTGGGGCATTGCGGACTTGACCCCGGTCATGGCCAGTCGCGACCATAGCGCCGTTTAATTCGCTGTCACGTCCCAGGGAGAAGGCTGATGCAAGGCCACGCCGAGGTTATCGATTATCTCAACACGCTGCTGACCGGTGAGCTGGCCGCTCGCGACCAGTACTTCATCCATTCGCGCATGTACGAGGACTGGGGCTTTACCAAGCTCTACGAGCGCCTCAACCACGAAATGGAAGAGGAAACCCAGCACGCCGACGCCCTGCTGCGTCGCATCCTGCTGCTCGAAGGCACTCCGCGCATGCGCCCGGACGACATCCACCCGGGCAAGACCGTGCCGGAGATGCTGGAAGCCGACCTTAAGCTGGAGCGTCACGTACGCGCCGCCCTGGCCAAGGGCATCGCCCTGTGCGAGAAGCACAAGGACTTCGTCACCCGCGACATCCTGCGCGTGCAGCTGACCGATACCGAGGAAGACCACGCGTATTGGCTTGAGCAGCAGCTGGGCCTGATCCAGAAGATGGGCCTGGAGAACTACCTGCAGTCGCAGATCTGATCTGTATCTTGCAGGAGCGCGCGAGGCGCGCTGATCGCGGGCATAGTCCGCTCCTACAAGATCCAAAAGAAAAGCCCCTGCGCCATTCGGCGGCAGGGGCTTTTTTCATGCCGGTGCGGATCAGGCCCGATCGCGCTCCAGCAGCGGCTTGAGGAAGTGCCCGGTGTGCGACACCGCCAGTTCCGCGACCTGCTCCGGTGTGCCGGTGGCGATGATCTGGCCGCCCTTGGAGCCGCCCTCGGGGCCGAGGTCGACCAGCCAGTCGGCGGTCTTGATCACATCCAGGTTATGCTCGATCACCACCACCGTGTTGCCGTGGTCGCGCAGGCGGTGCAGCACGTCGAGCAGTTGCTGGATATCCGCGAAGTGCAGGCCGGTGGTCGGCTCGTCGAGGATGTACAGGGTCTTGCCGGTATCGCGCTTGGACAGCTCGCGGGACAGCTTCACCCGTTGCGCCTCACCACCGGACAGCGTGGTCGCGCTCTGGCCCAGCTTGATGTACGACAGGCCGACGTCCATCAGTGTCTGCAGCTTGCGGGCGATGGCCGGCACGGCGTCGAAGAACGCCCGGGCGTCCTCGATGGTCATGTCCAGCACCTCGGTGATGCTCTTGCCCTTGTAGCGGACTTCCAGGGTCTCGCGGTTGTAGCGCTTGCCCTTGCAGACGTCGCAGGGGACGTAGATGTCCGGCAGGAAGTGCATCTCTACCTTGATCACGCCGTCGCCCTGGCAGGCCTCGCAGCGGCCGCCCTTGACGTTGAACGAGAAACGCCCCGGACCGTAGCCGCGCGAGCGGGCTTCCGGCACGCCGGCGAACAGCTCGCGGATCGGCGTGAACAGCCCGGTGTAGGTCGCCGGGTTGGAGCGCGGGGTGCGGCCGATCGGGCTCTGGTCGATGTCCACCACCTTGTCCAGGTGCTGCAGGCCGTCGAACGAGTCGTAGGGCGCGACCTCCAGCGTGGTGGCGCCGTTGAGCGCGGTGGCGGTGATCGGGAACAGGGTGTTGTTGATCAGCGTCGACTTGCCCGAGCCGGAGACGCCGGTGATGCAGGTGAACAGGCCGACCGGGATTTCCAGGTTGACGTTCTGCAGGTTGTTGCCGCGCGCGCCCTTGAGCTTGAGCAGCTGCTTCTTGTTGCGCGGGGTGCGCTCGGCGGGCACGACGATCTTGGTGCGGCCGGACAGGTAGGCGCCGGTGACCGAGTCCGGATGGTCCATGACCTGTTGCGGTGTGCCCTCGGCGACGATCTGCCCGCCGTGCACGCCGGCGCCGGGGCCGATGTCGACGACATAGTCGGCGAGGCGGATGGCGTCCTCGTCGTGCTCGACCACGATCACCGTGTTGCCCAGGTTGCGCAGATGGGTGAGGGTGCCCAGCAGGCGCTCGTTGTCTCGCTGGTGCAGGCCGATGGAGGGCTCGTCGAGGATGTACATGACGCCCACCAGGCCGGCGCCGATCTGGCTGGCCAGTCGGATGCGCTGGGCCTCGCCGCCGGACAGGGTGTCGGCGCTGCGGTCCAGGGTCAGGTAGTCGAGGCCGACGTTGACCAGGAACTGCAGGCGCTCGCGAATCTCCTTGAGGATCTTCGAGGCGATCTCGCCGCGGCGGCCGGTCAGGGTCAGGCTTTCGGCGTACTCACAGGCGGTGCCCACCGGCATCGAGGTGATCGCCGGCAGGGTCTTGTCGCCCACCCAGACGTGACGCGCCTCGCGGCGCAGGCGGGTGCCGTGGCAGTCCGGGCAGGGCTGGGTGCTGAGGAACTTGGCCAGCTCCTCGCGCACGGTGGCCGACTCGGTCTCGCGGTAGCGGCGCTCCAGGTTCGGCAGGATGCCCTCGAACGGGTGCGCGCGCTTGACGATGTCGCCACGGTCGTTGAGGTAGCGGAACTCGACATTCTCGCGGCCGGAGCCGTTGAGGATGAATTTCTGGTGGTCCGGGTCGAGGTCCTGGAACGGTTCTTCCAGGCTGAAGCCGAAGTGCCCGGCCAGCGAGCCGAGCATCTGGAAGTAGTAGACATTGCGCCGGTCCCAGCCGCGGATCGCGCCCTCGGCGAGGGTCAGCTCGCCGTTGACCACCCGGCGCGCGTCGAAGAACTGCTTCACGCCCAGGCCGTCGCAGGTCGGGCAGGCGCCGGCCGGGTTGTTGAAGGAGAACAGCTTGGGTTCCAGCTCGCTGATGGAATGGCCGCAGATCGGGCAGGCGAAGCGGGCGGAGAAGATCATCTCTTCGCCTTCTTCGTCATCCATCGGTGCCACCAGCGCGATGCCGTCTGCCAGGTTGATCGCCGTCTCGAAGGATTCCGCGAGGCGCTGCTGCAGGTCGCCACGCACCTTGAAGCGGTCGACCACGATGTCGATGGAGTGCTTGAGCTTCTTGTCCAGCTTGGGCACTTCATCCAGTTCGTAGAGCTTGCCGTCGACGCGGGCACGGACGAAGCCCTGGGCGCGCATCTCCTCGAACACCGCCAGGTGCTCGCCCTTGCGCTCGCGGATCACCGGAGCCAGCAGCATCAGCTTGCGGCCTTCGGGCAGCGCGAGCACCTGGTCGACCATCTGGCTGACTGTCTGGGCTTCCAGCGGGATATCGTGGTCCGGGCAGCGCGGAATACCCACGCGTGCATAGAGCAGGCGAAGGTAGTCGTAGATCTCGGTGATGGTGCCCACGGTGGAACGCGGGTTGTGGGAGGTGGATTTCTGCTCGATGGAAATTGCCGGCGACAGGCCTTCGATGGTGTCGACATCAGGCTTTTCCATCATCGAGAGGAATTGCCGGGCGTAGGCCGACAGGGATTCCACATAGCGGCGCTGGCCTTCGGCGTAGAGCGTGTCGAAGGCCAGGGAAGACTTGCCGGAACCGGACAGGCCGGTGATCACGATCAGCTTGTCGCGCGGCAGGGTCAGGTCGATGTTCTTCAGGTTGTGGGTACGTGCCCCACGGATGAGGATCTTGTCCACTGCGGCCTCGCATGGCGGGCGAAAACTATCGATTATACGGGGCGTTTCCGGCACGCGGCAAAGTAGCGCGTGTGTGCCCTTGGACCGTTGGGCTGGTAGAATGCGCGGCTATTTTTCGGCGTTGGCGACAACCGGCCCTGCAAGGCCCGGATGGCGCGCCGCCACGGGGGCAATCCAGCGCATTCCCGTTTTTTGTCTTTTCATGAGGGGCTTATGCACGATTCCCACACTGAGCGCATGAGTGGCACCGAAACCCGCGCGGCCGCCGGCCTGTCCCTGGTCTTCGCGTTCCGCATGCTCGGCATGTTCATGGTCCTGCCGGTGCTCGCCACCTACGGCCAGGACCTGGCCGGCGCCACCCCGGCACTGATCGGCCTGGCCATCGGCGCCTACGGCCTGACCCAGGCGATCCTGCAGATTCCGCTGGGCACCCTGTCCGACCGCATCGGCCGTCGGCCGATCATCGTCGTTGGCCTGCTGGTGTTCGCCGCTGGTGCCGCGCTGGCGGCCAACGCCGACTCCATCTGGGGCATTATCGCCGGCCGCGTCCTGCAGGGCGCCGGGGCGATCTCCGCGGCGGTGATGGCGATGCTCTCCGACCTCACCCGCGAGCAGCACCGCACCAAGGCCATGGCCATGATCGGCATGAGCATCGGCGTATCCTTCGCCGTGGCGATGGTCGCAGGCCCGGTACTGACCCACTGGTTCGGCCTGCACGGCCTGTTCTGGTTCACCGCCGGCATGGCGCTGGTGGGCATGCTGATCATCCTGTTCTTCGTGCCGACCCCCGACCACCGCATGCAGCACCGCGAGTCCAGCGTGGCCAAGCAGTCGCTGCTGCCGACCCTGAAGAACGGCGAACTGCTGCGCCTGGACGCCGGCATTCTGGTCCTGCACGCTATCCTCATGGCCAGCTTCGTCGCGCTGCCACTGGCGCTGGTGGAGCGCGCCGGGCTGCCCAAGGAAGAACACTGGTGGGTCTACCTGACCGCGCTGCTGGTGGGCTTCTTCGGCATGGTCCCGTTCATCATCTACGCCGAGAAGAAGCGTCAGATGAAACGCGTGCTGACCGGTGCCGTGGCGACCCTGATGCTCTGCGAACTGTTCTTCTGGGAGTTCGGCAACAGCCTCAAGGAACTGGTGTTCGGCATCATCGTCTACTTCACCGCGTTCAACCTGCTGGAGGCTTCGCTGCCTTCGCTGGTGAGCAAGGTTTCTCCGGCCGGCGGCAAGGGCACGGCAATGGGCGTGTACTCCACCAGCCAGTTCCTCGGCGCCGCCGTGGGCGGCATCCTGGGCGGCTGGATGTTCCAGCACGGCGGGCTCGACGGGGTGTTCATCGGCTGCGCGGTGCTGGCTGCCATCTGGCTGGCGATTGCTGTTACCATGCGCGAACCGCCTTATGTAACGAGTATTCGCCTGCCTCTTTCCGATGAGGCGCTGCGCGATGCTTCGTTGGCTGAGCGTTTCAAGGCATTGCCCGGTGTGAGCGATGTGATGGTGGTCGCTGAAGAAGCGGCCGCTTATGTCAAAGTGGATTCCCAACAAGTTGATCGCACGTCCCTCGAGCGCCTTGCCGGTGCCGAGCAGGCGACGTGCTGAAGCCTTTAGGAGAGCGTCATGGCCCGTGGGGTTAACAAAGTCATTCTGGTCGGTAACGTTGGTGGCGATCCGGAAACCCGCTACATGCCCAACGGCAACGCAGTGACCAACGTCACCCTGGCCACCAGCGAGAGCTGGAAGGACAAGCAGACCGGTCAGCAGCAGGAGCGTACCGAGTGGCACCGCGTGGTGTTCTTCGGTCGCCTGGCGGAAATCGTCGCCGAGTACGTGCGCAAGGGTTCGCAGATCTACGTCGAAGGCAGCCTGCGTACCCGCAAGTGGCAGGGTCAGGACGGCCAGGACAAGTACACCACCGAAATCGTGGTCGACATCAACGGCAACATGCAGCTGCTGGGCGGCCGTCCGGGCGCCGGTGGTGACGATGCTCCGCGCGCTCCCCGCGAGCCGCAGCAGCGTCCGCAGCAGGCCCAGCGCCCTGCGCCGCAACAGCAGTCCCAGCCCGCGCCGCAACCGGCTCCGGACTACGACAGCTTCGATGACGACATTCCGTTCTAAGCCGAACGGATCGTCACCAAGAGCGCAGCCTTCGAGCTGCGCTTTTGCGTTTCTGGGACGCTCGTTTTGGCGAATCCTTGCAAGGGTCTTTCTCGAAAGCGAGTATTTAATTAGCTAGCTAATTAAATGATTCTGGCATTGCCTTGATGTACGGCAAACCGGAGAAGAAAAGACATGAGCATTACAGTGACCGAGCGTGACGACGACCATAAATCCCGTGAGTTCCGCGCCCACGGCGGGCGTTGCTGGGATGTGCACCAGGAAGGCCAGCTGGTCGGGATCTTCCACACCGAAGGCGAGGCGCAGGCCTACCGCGTCTCCCTGGAGCTGGAGGCGCGCTACCGCCACGCGGCGGAGTTCTAACCCCGGTTGAAGCAAAAGGCCCCGTCGAAGCGGGGCCTTTTGCTGTCTGCCGCTCAGTGCGGCCGTTTGCGCAAGTGATGCGCCGGAATGCCGATCAGCAGGATCAGCGCGCCGATGGCCAGGGTCGCTGCAATCACATCGAAGGCCAGGTACAGATTGCCAGTGGCGGTCTTGATCGCGCCGACCATGATCTGGCTGATCACTCCTGCCAGGCCGCCGATGGCGCTGATCACTGCAATGCCGCCGGCTGCCCGGGCAGGGCTGAGCAGGGCCGGTGGAATGGTCCAGAACAGCGAGAGGGCGGACATCGCCGTTGCTGCGCCGAGGGTCATCAGGGCCACCGAGAGCAGCAGGTGACCCTGGGCGAAACCGAGCAGAAAGAAACTGATGGCGCTGACCAGCATGGTCGCGCCGACGTGCCAGCGGCGTTCCTGGCGCTTGTCCGAGCTGCGACCGAGCAGGTACATGCCGACGATACCCACCGCGTACGGCAGGCTGGCGAGCAGTCCGATGGACTTGAGGTCCTCAATGCCGAAGCCGCGGATCAGTGTCGGCATCCAGTACGATACGGTGTTCGAACCGCTGTAGACGCAGAAGAACACCAGGCCGGCGATATACACCCGCGGGTCGCGCAGCACATCGAGGAAGCGGCCGTGTTCGCCGGATTTCGCCGGCTCGCTGGCCAGTGCCGCCTCCAGGCGATCCTTCTCCTCGTTGCTCAGCCAGTTCGCCTCGCGTGGGCGGTCGGCCAGCCAGTACCAGCCGAACACCCCCAGCAGTATCGCGGGGATGCCTTCGAGGACGAACAGCACCTGCCAGTCACGCAGGCCCATCCAGCCGTGGAAGTAGGTCATGATCCAGCCGGCCAGCGGGCCGCTGGTGATGCCGGCGACCATTGCCGACATGATGAATACGGCTGTGATCCGGCCCCGCAGTTCGCTGGGGAACCAGTACGTGAGGTAGAGAATGACGCCAGGGAAGAACCCGGCTTCAGCGACGCCCAGGAAGAACCGCGCGACGATCAGTTGATTGGCGGTGGTGACGAAGGCGGTGGCCACCGTGACGATGCCCCACAACACCATGATCCGTGTCAGCGTGGCGCGGGCGCCGGCGCGCTGCATGTACAGATTGCTGGGTACCTCGAAGAGGATGTAGCCCAGGTAGAAGATACCGGCGCCGATCCCGTACGCTGCCTCGCTCAGGGCGATGTCTTCGGCCATGCGCAGCTTGGCGAAGGAAATGTTGAGGCGGTCGATGGCGTTGATCGCGTAAGCAAGCACCAGGAATGGCAGCAGACGCCAGATGACCTTGCGATAGAGCGCGCGGCTGGATGACATCTGCTCGGCCAGAGGGGACGAAATTGTCTCGAGACTTTGACTCATGAGTGCTCCTGCTGGCTTGGCCAGGTTGTTCTTGTTGTGCGAGAGCGCGGACAGGAGGGCGAGCATAGAGCGGTGCTGTTCCAGCAGTGCCCACCCGAAGGGGGGATATGGCTGGCTGCATATGTAAGAGGAAGTTGCAGAGGGCATGCGCCCTCTGCAACTGGGTGGCTTGCAATCAGAACTGGTAGTTCACCGTTGCGGTGACGTTGCGCTTCTCGCCGAAGTAGCAGAAGTCCAGGCTGTAGCAGGACGCCACGTAGTCCTTGTCCAGCAGGTTGTTGGCGTTGAGGCTGACGTCCAGGCCCTTCAGGCCGACGCGGGACAGGTCGTAGCCGATGCGTGCATCCACCAGGGTGTAGTCCGGTACACGCAGGGTGTTTTCCTTGTCCGCCCAGGTCTCGCCGACGTAGCGGGCGCCGCCGCCGAGGGTCAGGCCGTCCAGCGGGCCGGCGTTGAAGCCGTAGTCGGCCCACAGCGAGGCCATGTGCTTGGGCGCCTGGTTCGGGGTATGGCCCTGGTTGCCGTCCAGCGATTTCGTGTAGGTGATGTCGGTGTAGGTGTAGCTGCCGAGTACCTTGAGGTTGTCGGTGACCTGGGTGTGGGCCTCCAGCTCCAGGCCCTGGGAGCGCACTTCACCCACGGAGGTGTAGAAGTTGTCCTGCGGCTCCTTCGACGCGACGTTTTCCTGGGTGATGTGGAAGATCGACGCGGTGTACAGGCTGCGGCTGCCCTCGGGCTGGAATTTCAGGCCGGCTTCCCACTGCTTGCCTTCGGTCGGTTCCAGCGGCGTGCCGGACTGGTCGGAGTAAGCGTTGGGGTTGAACGACTCGGAGTAGCTGATGTACGGCGCGATGCCGTTGTCGAACAGGTACAGCGCGCCGAGGCGTCCGGTGAATTTCTTCCAGTCGTCGTCGGCCTTGCTGCCGCTGCTGCGGTTCTTGTCCTCGACCGTCACCCAGTCCTCGCGCATGCCGAGGGAAAAGCGCCAGTTGTCGACGTCGATCAGGTCCTGCAGGTAGACGCCGGTCTGCTCCAGGCGGCGGGTGTGGTTGTCGTCCGGGTAGTAGCTGATGGCGTCGTTGCCATAGTGCGGGTCGAACGCGTCCAGCGGCTGCGCCGAGCCGGAGCGCCAGTCCACGGTGGTGCGGCGGCGCTGGTAGTCCAGGCCCATCAGCAGGGTGTGCTTGGCCGCGCCAGTGCTGAACTCGGCCTGCGCCATGTTATCCACGATGTACGCCTGCAGGTGCTCGCGGGCGCCGGAGAAGTAGCGGTTCAGGGTGTTCTGGTCAGGCGCTGTCCAGCCGTAGGCGTAGACCTGCGAGAGATCGACGTCGGAATCCAGGTAGCGGAAGTTCTGCCGTGCGGTCCACACGTCGTCGAAACGGTGTTCCAGCTGGTAGCCGAACATGCGCTGCGTACGGTCGAAGTCATCCTTGCTCGGCTCGCCGTCGAAGAACTCGCGGGATATCTTCTGGCCGTTGTGGTGGAACAGTGCGCCGTCCGCCGGCACGCCGCCGTGGTAGCCGCCGTTCGGGTCGTGCTGCAGGTAACCCTGCAGGGTCAGGGTGGTGTCGTCGGTAAAGTCGATGGCCAGGGTCGGGGCGATGGCGTAGCGCTCCTCCTTGACGTGGTCGAACTGGGTGTCCGAACCCTTGCCCAGGCCGACCAGGCGGTAGGCGATGCGCTTCTCCTCATCCAGCGGGCCGCTGAAGTCGAAGCCCATTTCCTTCTGACCCATGTTGCCCACGGTGCCGGTGATCTGGTGGTAGTCCTCGTACAGCGGCTTTTTGCTGGTCAGCGCCACCAGGCCGCCGGGCAGGCTGCGGCCGTAAAGCACCGAGGAGGGGCCCTTGAGCACGTCGATGCGTTCGAGGAAGTACGGGTCGATCTGCATCGAGCTGAAGGTGCCGCTGTCGCCCATGGCCTTCAGGCCGTCGAGATAGATGTTGTCCACGCTGTTGTCGGCAAAGCCGCGCATGACGATGTAGTCATAGCGGTTCGAGGCGCCGACCTGGCCGGTGAAGATGCCGGGGGTGTAGCGGATCGCCTGCTGTACGGTCTTGGAGGCGGTATCGTCGATCTGCTCGCGGGTGATCACCGAGACGCTCTGGCTGGTCTCCAGCAGGGACTTGGAGGTCTTGGTGGCGATCTGGCTGTGGGTCGCCAGGTAGCCGTCTTCCTCGCCCAGCGCGTTGCCGAGGGCGAACACTTCGCTGGACGGCATGGCCAGCACGTCCCTCGGCGCGGCGGCGCGCAGCACGTAGTTGCCGTCGCCCTGGTCGGCGGCTTCCAACGGAGTGTCGGCCAGCAGGCGCGACAAGCCCTGATCCACCGAGTAGGTCCCGTTCAGCCCGGCCGAGTTCAGGCCGCGGGTCTGCTCCGGCGTGGCCGACAGAGTGATGCCGGCTTCGCGGGCGAAGCTGTTCAGCACCTCGTCCAGCGGTCCGGCCGGAATCGCGTAGGCGCGACTGCTGGTGATGGCGGAAGCGTCTGCGGCGAAGGCGCTCAGCGGCAGGCTGGCTCCCAGGCTGGCGCACAGCAGCGCGCCGCGCACGGCATGGGCCAGCCGGCTGGCGCGGGGCAGGGCGTAGGAGGGCATCGGGAGGTGGACGGCTGGCATGCTGGGGCTTCCGTGGACAAGGGGAATGATCGGGTTATTCCTCCTTGCCGATCCGGTCGGCGAAACCCGACAAAAATAATTCTCGTTTGAGAAATAAAACTGTTTGGCGCTGACATGTAGGAGCGCGCCACGTCCGCGATTGCGCCATGGGGCGCTCCTGCCGATGGAATTGACCGTCAGCCGCGTGCGCTTACCGTCACCCACCAGTCCGTACGCTTTTCCACCCGCACCGGCAGTGTCTGAGGCAACAGGGCCAGCAGCTTGTCGGTGTCGTCCAGGCGGAATACGCCGGACAGTCGCAGGTCGGCCACGCTGGCATCGCAATGCAGATGCCCGTGACGGTAGCGGCCGATCTCGGCGAGGAAGTCCGCCAGGCGCATGTCGCGGGTGACGATCAGGCCGTCGGCCCAGGCGGCGCTGTCCATGTTGCTGCGTTCGGCCAGCAGCGCGCTGTCGCCATTGATCTCGTAGGACTGCCCGGCTTCGGCGATGGTGGTGGTCTGGCCGCGTACGCGCGGGGCGATGGCCACCGAACCTTCCTCGACACTCAGGCGCGTGGAGCGCTCGTCCTGGCGCAGCACGAAGCGGGTGCCCAGGGCCTCGAACAGGCCGTCGCGATTGCGCACCCGCAATGGGCGCGCGGCGTCCTTCGCGGTGCTGACGAGAATCTCGCCGCGCTCCAGCACCAGCAGGCGCTGGCTCGGATCGAAGCGTACGTTCACCGCGCTGTCGGTGTTCAGTTGCAGCAGGCTGCCATCGGCCAGGGTGAAGCGCCGGCGCTCGCCGGTGGTGGTGCTGTAGTCGGCCATCCAGCTTTGCCAGGGAGCGACTTCGCGCGCCAGCCACAGCGCGGAGGCGCCGATGGCGAAGGTCGATAGCAGCTTGAGCGCCTGGCGCCGCTGCAGGCGCTGGCTGGTGTTTTCCAGCGTCTCCAGAGCCACGCGGGCGCCGGGCACGGCCTGGTAGCCGGCGGCCAGTTCGCTGTTCAGCGCCTGCACCCGCAGCCAGGCGGTTTCGTGTTCGGGGTTGGCCTGGCGCCAGTGCTCGCAGGCGCTGAGCAACTCAGCATCGGCATTGCCGCTCAGGCGCAGGGTCCACTGGATGGCCTGCTTCACCACCCGCGGATCGGGCGTGGCGCTGGCGCCGCTCACTCGGCGTACCGCAACTGATAGCAGTGGAACAGCGCTTCGGCGATGTAGCGCTCCACCGAGCGGACCGAGACGCCCAGCTCCTCGGCGATCCGCGCATGGGGCATGCCTTCGCACTGGGCCAGCAGGAAAGCGCTGCGCACCTTCGGCTTGAGGCCGTCGAGCAGGCGGGCGATGTTCTCCAGCAGTTGGAGGATGGTGTGCCGGTCTTCCGCCGACGGCACCTGCGCTTCCGGCAGATGGGCGATGGAGTCGAGGTAGGCGCGCTCCAGCTCCTGGCGACGCCAGTGGTCGATCACCAGACCGCGGGCGACGGTGCGCAGGAAGGCGCGCGGGGTATGCAGTTCGACGCGCTCGGGCCTGAGCAATACGCGCAGGAAAGTGTCCTGGGCCAGGTCGGCGGCATCGGCGGCGTTGCCCAGCCGGCCGCGAAGCCAGTTGTGCAGCCAGCCGTGATGGTCGCTGTAGAGCGACTGGACGTCGAAGGTCGAGGACATGGGCGCGCAAAGGTTGCAAATGATAATTTATCGCATTTTCAACAAGGCGATAGCCATTTGCAAGATGTGTCTGAAGCTCCGGTGTTTCCTGTAGGAGCGGGCCATGCCCGCGACCACGCCCGTGGGGCGTTCCTACAGTTTTGCTTCAGCGATACCAGCGCGGCGTATACACCCAGTCGCCACCGCCGGCACGGGGGAAGCGCCGAGTCAGGGAGGAGCCGATGATTACCAGCGTGCGCATATCCACCATCTCCGGCACCAGCTCGCCGAGGGTGACGACGCGCAGGGCTTCCGCCGGGCGGCCGACGTCGCGGCCGAGCACCACCACGGTTTCCGGCGTGCGGTGGCGGCGGACGATTTCCAGCGCGCGCCCCAATTGCCAGGGCCTGGCCCTGGATATCGGGTTGTAGAAGGCCATGGCCAGGTCGGCAGCGCCGGCATGATCGAGACGTTTCTCGATGGCGTCCCAGGGCTTGAGGTTGTCCGACAGGGAAATCAGACAGAAATCATGCCCCAGCGGCGCACCGGCCTTGGCGGCAGCCGCCAGCGCGGCGGACACGCCCGGCAGCACCTCCAGCTCCACACCATGCCAATGCGGGTCGCCGCTCTCGTGCAGGGCTTCCATCACGGCGGCGGCCATGGCGAACACGCCGGGGTCGCCGGAGGATATCACCACCACGCGCCGGCCGCTGGCGGCCAGTTCGAAGGCATGACGGGCGCGCTGCATTTCCTCGCGGTTGTCGGTGCAGTGGCGCACCTGGTCGTCGCGCAACGGCTCGGCCATCTTCACGTAGGTCTCGTAGCCGAGCAGGTCCTGGGCTTCGTCCAGCGCGCGACGTACGGCAGGAATCATGAAGTCGCTGGCGCCTGGGCCCAGACCGATCACGCTGAGTCGCCCGCGCGGCTGACCAATACCTTGGGCTTCAGCTGGCGTGGCGGCGCGGTGCAGGTGGAAGGAGTCGCCCTGCAGCACCGCTGGCGGCAGTTCGTCGTCGCTGTGGATGAACCGCAGTGGCACGCCCAGCTCACGGGCAGCCTCCGCCAGCGCCGGATCGGCCATGCGGCAGCGCGGCGCCACCAGCGCGGCCAGCGACGCCTCGGCCAGCCCGGCCTGCGCCAGGCCCTGGCGAATGCGCTCGTGCAGTTGCGAGTCCACCAGCGTGACGTGGGCGAGGACGATACGAGGATGGATGCGCAGTTCGTTCTGCGCGATGCCCTCGGCGCGCGCATCGATACGCAGGGTGTGCGCGGCGTCGTCGGCCAGCGGCAGGCCCAGTTCCTCCAGCCAGGGCGCGTCGCCCTCGATGCGCAGGGTGTCGCCGCCCAGCAGGTCGGAGACGAAGCGCTTGCCCTGTTCGATATCCGCCAGTGCATAGCCCGGTGGCGGGTCGAGCAGGCAGGCACCGAAACGCAGCTCGCCGCTGGTGGTGATGGCGGCCGCCACCTCCAGTGCGGCGGCCATCTCGCGGGCCATGCGGTTCACCCCGCCGAGCCCGCCGAGCAGCGGTACCACGGCGCTGCCGTCTTCGGCGACGGCCAGCACTGGCGGCTCAGCGCCTTTCTCGACCAGCAGCGCAGCGAGGGTGCGGATGACGATACCGGCCGCGCACAGGGCGATGATCGGGGTGTCGTCGCGGTAAAGCTGGCGCAGGGTCTCGCCGAAGTTTGTGTAGGACTCATCGGCGCCTTCGACGCGGTCCTTCAGGCCCAGCACACGCGCCTGTGGATAAATACCCTGCAGGCGTCGCGCCGTGGCCAGCGCACCCTGGCCGAGAATGACAATGGCAGCGCGCATCAGCCGTTCCACCGCTGGCCGGGGATGACGATCATCGAGAAGTACGGCGAGGCCATCGGGTCGACGTCGTCCAGCGCCACGATGCGCTGTTCGCGCATGGTCGCGCGCTCGACGTAGTGGGCGCCGCCGTCACGGCCCAGCTCGCGCAGCACGCGACGGACCTTGTCGAAGTTGCGGCCGAGCTTCATCACCACCGCCGCATCGGCGTCGGCCAGGCGACGCTTGAGTTCGTCCTCCGGCAGCACGCCGGACAGCACCGACAGGCTCTGGTTGCGATAAACCAGCGGCACGCCGAGCACCGCCGCGCTGCCGAGCATCGAGCAGACGCCGGGTACGACTTCGGTGTCATACCGTTCCGAAAGACGGTCATGCAGGTACATGTAGGAACCGTAGAAGAACGGGTCGCCCTCGCAGATCACCGCCACGTCGCGGCCGGCATCCAGGTGCATCGCCACCTGCTCGGCGGCGGTGTCATAGAAGTCGCTGATCACGCCTTCGTAGGTCAGCGGTGGCTCCAGCTTCTCGGTGGTCACCGGGTAGACCAGCGGTAGGCGTTGCTGCTCATCGAGCAGGTGCTGCTCGATGATGGCGAAGGCGTTGCCGCCCTGGCCGGCGTGGTGCTTGGCCTTGGCCACGAAGTAGCCGATCACCGGGGACGCGCGCAGCAGGCGCAGGGCCTTGAGGGTCAGCAGTTCCGGGTCGCCCGGGCCGACGCCCAGGCCGATGAGGCGGCCGGTCATCACTCCACCTCCGTGGCCAGGGCGTTCACTGCGGCGGCGGCCATCGCGCTGCCGCCACGGCGGCCTCGGACAATCACGTAGGGCACGCCACGGTTGTCGGCGGCGAGGGCGTCCTTGGATTCCATGGCGCCGACGAAACCCACCGGGAAGCCAAGGATCAGCGCCGGCTTCGGCGCGCCGGCATCGAGCATTTCCAGCAGGTAGAAGAGCGCGGTCGGCGCGTTGCCGATCACCACCACGCTGCCTTCCAGGTGCTCGCGCCAGTGCTCCAGCGCCACCGCGGAGCGGGTATTGCCCCGCTCGCGGGCGAGGTCGGGCACGTCCGCATTGTTGAGGGTGCAGATCACCTCGTTGTGTGCCGGCAGGCGCGCGCGGGTGATGCCCTCGGCGACCATCCGCGCATCGCAGAGGATCGGCGCGCCAGCGGCCAGCGCCGCACGGCCGATGGCCCCGGCGCCGGCGGAGAAGTGCAGGTCCTGCACGACGTCGACCATGCCGCAGGCGTGGATCACCCGCACGGCGAGTTTCTCGAGGTCCGCGGGGATGCCGGACAGATCGGCTTCGGCGCGAATAGTGGCGAAGGACTGGCGGTAGATCGCCTGGCCGTCGCGAATGTAATCAAGCATCGGTGAGGGCTCCGGGTGCGGCCAGCAGGTCGCCGGCGGCATCGAGGGAAAGGTTGCGCGCCAATGGCTGGCCGAAGCCGGCCACGTCGTCGGCGCGACGGAACAGGTCATAGCGGCCGTCGGCGACGGCCAGCAGGGTGTAGGGGGCGACGTGGGCGGCGGCGCAGGAGCGCGGGCAGCCACACAGGTGCACGCCGGCCGGCGGTGCGTGGCGTAGGCGTTCGGCCAGGCGCAGGGCATCGGCCTTGGTGTCGGCCAGCCCGCGGGCGCAACCGCTGGAGCCGCTGCACGCGACCAGGCGCGACAGCGGCTGCGCGGCGTCGATCACCAGGCCGAGATTGGCCAGCGCGCCGAGTACAACGGCGGCATCGGTTTGTGCCACGTCTGGGAGGATCAGGCTTTGCCAGGGAGTCAGACGCAGCTGTCCGACGCTGAAGCGCTCGGCAAGGTCCGCGAGGCCGAACAGGGTGGTGCTGTCGAGTCGTCCGAGGACGAATCCCGCGCCGACCATGGTGCGTTCCGGCTGGCGCTGGGGCTGAATCCCGAGGTGCCCGAAGGTCTGCGGTGCAGGACGTCGCCAGTTATCCACAGCCGGCCCGAGTTGCAGCGCGAACGGCAGGCGTTGCTGCAGGCGCTCCAGCAGCACCTCATCGCAGAGCATCTCGCGCAGGTGGCGCATGCGCGTCTGGCCGTCGCCGGCGAGGTCGAGGAACAGGTGCAGCAGGGCTTCCACCAACTGCGGTACCTGCCCGGCGGACACGGCGGCGAGGGCGGAGCGATCGCTCTCGCGCTGCGGCGGGCAACCGGCCAGGCCGAAGGCGAACAGCGGCGCCGCATCGTCGGACAGGGCCGACAGCCAGAGATCGTTGGGGTGCTCCAGCATCGCCAGCGCTTCGCCGGCGTCCAGTTGGATACCGAACTTGGGTGACAGGTCGTGGAAACGCGGCGTGCGTTCCAGCAGGTCGAGCAGTTGGCGGGCCAGTGGGCTCGCATCGAATGCGCTGCCAGTGCCCAGGCCCATTGCCGGGCTGACCAGCAGGTTGCGCACGTCGTCCGACGCCAGTTCGCGCGGGCCGAGGCCGGCGGCCAGCAACTCACGACTCAGCGCGTTTTCGGCACCCGCATGCACGCCGCGAATCTGCAGGTTGGCGCGGTTGGTCGCTTCCAGCACGCCGTTGGCATGGCGTTCGGCAGCCAGGGCGATGGCGCGCGCGGCGCTAGCGTCGAGTTGCCCGCAGGGCAGCTTGATGCGGCAGATGCCGCCATCGCGGGAGGCCACGATACGCAGCAGGCCGGGGCAGGCATGCGGACGGACGGGCAGAGCTGAGGAGTTTTGCACTGAGGTCACCAGGGCTGGGTCGCGGTGACCTGCGAATCCCCCAAAGGGGACTTCACGACATCGATACACCCCGCTCGATGTCTGCACGCGCGACTGGTTTCGTCGGCAGGTCTCCTGGCTGGCAGGTCCTCATCCAGCGCGGCCTTCCCGGTTGCCCAGTGGCCTGGCCGGCGGCACGGAACCTCGTTCTCGTGTCGCCGCATTGCGCGGACTCGCTGCTTACAGTTGCGGGGGCAGCCACGGCTTAACCGTGTTCCCTCTTCGGCTCTGAGAAACCTCACCGTAAAAGGCGAAGCGTCCTACGAGCACCGACGAAGCGGGTATTATGCCTGCTTTGCCCGAGGTCAGGAAAAGCCTGCCCGTCGGATCGATCGTCGCACCTTCGAGGACATTTCATGACGCCCTGGCTGACCATCGTCGGCATCGGCGAGGACGGCTATGCCGGCCTCGGCAAGGCCGCGCGCCGCGCGCTGCTCGCTGCCAGCGAAGTGATTGGCGCGCCACGCCAGCTGGAGTTGCTGCCGCATTGCCTGGGCGCCCGTCGTCAGGCCTGGCCCAGCCCGTTCAGCCTGGAACCGGTGCTGTGCCGTCGCGGCGAGCCGACCTGCGTACTGGCCAGCGGTGACCCCATGCTGTTCGGCGTCGGCGCGAGCCTTGCCCGTCAGATTCCGTCCGAGGAAATGCTCGTGCTTTCCGCGCCGTCTTCCGCCTCGCTCGCCGCCGCACGGATGGGCTGGGCCTTGCAGGACTGCACGCTGCTGTCGCTGGTGGCGCGCCCATTGACCGCACTCAACGCGCAGATCCACCACGGCTCGAAGCTGTTGATCCTCAGCAACGATGGTGACAGCCCGGCGGCTATTGCTGCGCTGCTGCGCGAACGGGGTTTCGGCGCGAGTCGCCTCAGCGTGCTGGAGCACCTGGGCGGCGAGGTGGAGCGACGCATCGACGGGCTCGCCAGCGACTGGTCGCCGAGCGAGACCGCTGCGCTCAATCTGGTGGCTGTGCAGTGCGTAGCCGGTTTCGACGCGGTGCGTCTGCCGCTGACCATAGGCCTGCCGGACGATGCCTACCGCCATGACGGCCAACTGACCAAACGTGACGTGCGTGCCGTGACCCTGGCACGGCTGGCGCCGAAGCCTGGCGAGCTGCTCTGGGATGTCGGTGCCGGCTGTGGCTCCATCGGTATCGAGTGGATGCGCGCGCATCCGAGCTGCCGCACGCTGGCCATCGAAGCCAACGACGGGCGCCAGGAGCATATCCGTTTCAACCGCGACGCCCTCGGCGTGCCGGCGTTGCAGCTGGTCTGCGGTGCCGCGCCGGAAGCCTTGCTGGGGCTGGAGCGCCCCGACGCGATCTTCATCGGCGGCGGCGTGACCCTGCCCGGCGTGTTCGAGCAGTGCTGGGAACAACTCAGGCCCGGCGGCCGGCTGGTCGCCAACGCCGTCACCCTGCAGAGCGAGTCCATGCTGCTGAGCTGGCGCGCCCGCATCGGCGGCGAGCTGACCCGCCTGTCGGTGTCCCAGGCCCAGCCGCTCGGCGGTTTCGATACCTGGCGCGCGGCGTTGCCGATCACCCTGCTGGAAGTGCGCAAGCCCCTGGCCGACTGACGATGCGCGAAGAGACTTGCGAAGAACCCCGTCCGCTGCGCAGTGGCTACACCACCGGCAGCTGCGCCACCGCCACCAGCCTGGCGGCGGCGCGCCTGCTGCTGACCGGTGAGGCGCTGGACGCGGCGCAGATCGCCCTGCCCAAAGAGCGCAGCGCGACCCTGCGCCTGGAGTTCTGCCGGCTCACCGCCGAGGGCGCCGAAGCCGGCACGCTGAAGGATGCCGGCGACGACCCGGACGTGACCCACGGTGCGCTGGTTTTCGCCCGTGTCGTTCTGACTGCCGAACCGGGCGTGCGCTTCCACGCAGGAGAAGGCGTCGGCACCGTCACCAAGCCGGGGCTGGTGCTGGCGGTGGGCGAGCCGGCGATCAACCCGGTGCCGCGGCAGATGATGCAGGGCAACCTCGCTGCGTTGGCGGCCGAGTGCGCCTACGCCGGCGGCTTCGACGTCACGATCAACATCGAGGGCGGCGCCGAGCTGGCACTCAAGACCATGAACCCGCGCCTGGGCATCCTCGGTGGCCTGTCGATCCTCGGCACCACCGGCATCGTCCGGCCGTTCTCCTGCTCGGCGTATATCGCCTCGATCCAGCAGGGCATTGACGTCGCCCGCGCCAACGGCTTCCGCCATCTCGCCGCCTGCACCGGCAACGCCAGCGAGGACGCCATGCGCCGTCGCTACGGCTTCGACGACACCGCGCTGATCGAGATGGGCGACTTCGCCGGCGCCGCGCTCAAGCACCTGCGCAAGGTGCCGGTGGAGCGCTTCAGCGTCTGCGGCGGCTTCGGCAAGATCAGCAAGCTCGCCGCCGGCCACATGGACCTGCACAGCCGCCACTCCAGCATCGACCTGCCGCAGCTGGCCGGGTGGGCGGCGGAGATTGGCGCGTCGGCAGGCCTGCAACAACGCATGCGCGAAGCCAATACCAGTCAGCAGGCGCTGGCGCTGTGCCGCGCCGAGGGCATCGCCCTCGGGGATGCCGTCTGCGCCCGCGCGCTCGCCTTTGCCCGGCGCATCGTGCCCCTTGAAGTGACGCTGGAAGTCTTCGCCATCGACCGTCAGGGCAACCTGGTGGGCGAGGCGCTGGAGGTGCGATGAAACGGGTCCTCCTACTGGGCGGTATTGGCGAGGCGCTGGCCATTGCGCGCTGTCTTGGGCCTCGGCACCTGTACAGCCTCGCCGGCCTCGGCAAGGTGCCGGACGACCTCGCCTGTGAAGTGAGGGTGGGTGGTTACGGCGGCGCCGAAGGCCTTGCGGACTTCATCCGCGAACGCGGTTTCGACCTGCTGCTCGATGCTACCCACCCCTACGCCGCGCAGATCAGTGCCAATGCCGCCCGCGCCGCACAACTGGCTGGCGTGCCCTGCTGGGCGCTGCGTCGCCCCGGTTGGCAGGCAGGCGCCGCTGACGACTGGCGCGAGGTGGCCGGCTGGCCGGCGCTGATCTCGGCGCTGGAGGACTTTCGCCGCCCGCTTTTCACGATGGGCCGCGAGCCGCTGGAGCATCTGGGCGAGATCCCCGCCCATCAACACTGGACCGTGCGCTGCCTGCAAAGCCTGCCCGGCAACACGCGGGCCGAAGTGCTCGGCGCCCGGGGGCCATTCACCCTCGAGGGCGAGCGTGAGTTGTTCACCCGTCTGGGCACCGATGTGCTGGTCAGCAAGAACAGCGGCAGCCAGGCCACCGAACCGAAGCTGCAGGTCGCCCGCGAGCGCGGTGTGCCGGTGCTGATCCTGGCGCGGCCGGAGCTGCCGGAAGTGGACCGGCAGTTCGGCAGTGTCGAGACGCTCTGGCTGGCGCTGGAGCCTCTCGCAGCCGATTGACGGAACGTCCTGCGCCGCGGGCGTTCACAGCTTCGTAGCGATTCGCGGGCAAGCTCGCGGTTGCGTCAAGACCGCGCTTCTCCGCCGCCCCGCCAGCCTCTATGCTGGGCCCCGGTTTTCACAGGGAGTGACACCATGCTGCGAATCCTCGGCCGCGCCTCATCGATCAACGTGCGCAAGGTGCTCTGGACCTGCGCCGAACTGAACCTGCCCTATGAACGCGAAGACTGGGGCACGGGCTTGCGCTCCACCGCCTCGGCGGAGTTCATCGCGCTCAACCCCAACGCCTTGGTGCCGGTCCTGGTCGACGGTGACTTCGTGCTCTGGGAATCCAACGCCATCTGCAGCTACCTCGCTACCCAGTACCCGCTCGACGAGTTGCTGCCGACCCGGCCGCGCGAGCGAGCCCTGGTGGAACAGTGGATGGGCTGGCAGGCCACCGAGCTGAACAACGCCTGGCGCTATGCGTTCATGGCCAGAGTGCGCAGCAGCCCGGGCCATACCGACGAATCGGCCATCGCCCTGAGCGAGGCGCAGTGGAACCACGGCATGGCCCTGCTGGACCGCCAGCTGGCGCACACCGGCGCGTTCGTCACCGGCGCCTGCTTCAGCCTCGCTGATGTCGTGCTCGGTCTGTCGGTGAACCGCTGGTACCTGACGCCCATGCAGCGCCCCGATCTACCGGCAGTGGCGGCCTACTACGAGCGATTGAGCGAGCGGCCGGGGTTCCTGTTGCATGGGCGCAATGGCGAGCCTTGATCCGGGCCATGCCGTGCAGTGTTGAAATCAGCGAACTGTGCTTGCCAGGTCGCCGATCGGCCGGTAGTCGGCGTCGAGTTCTTCCGCCAGCTTCCTGGCTCGTCCCAGCCTGATCGCTCCACCCTCGATATCAACCAGCACCGTCGGGCAGCTTAGCGGCTGCAGCGCCGGCCAGTCGCGGAGGCGGCCGTCGGTCAGCACCAGCAGGCGCTGACTCTCGCCCGGCTTCTGTCGCTGGCGCTGGTCCAGCCATTCGCGCGCTTGCTGCAGCGCCTCGATCAGCGGGGTGCCGCCGCCGGCGCCGAGTTGCTCCAGCCATTCCTGCAATTGACTCGAAGCCTTCTGGCCCTGCCACAACCAGCGCGGTTGTGCGCCCGTGGCATGCAGCACGGCGAGGCGAGCGCGTTGCCGGTAGGCCTGTTCGAAGGTGTCGGCGAGCAGGCCCTTGGCCTGGGCGAGGGCGCCGTGGCGGCGGGTGCTGGCGGAGGCATCGACTATCACCAGCCAGAGTTCGCCGGGCTGGCGGCTGCGGGCGCGCAGCACCAGGTCGGCGCGGCGTTGCGGGCGGCCGTTGCGCAGGCTGGCGGGCCAGTCGATGCGGGCGTGCGCGCCGGTGTGGCGGGCGCCGCTGCGGCCGCCGGCGAGCTGGCCGGGTCGGGGGTTGGCATCCGCGCCTGGGGCCGGGCGCGGGCGGATGCTCAGGGCTTTTTTGGCCAGCCCGCCAGTTGCCGGCGTTCGCCCATGGCGACGCTCTGCGCGGGCAGTTCGCCCCATTGGCCTTCGCCGTGGGAGGCGTTGGATGGAGTCTGTGGTTGGCTGGATGAGGCCTGTGGTGGCGTGCTTGACTGCGCTGGCGGATGGCGGCGGCGATGGGCGAGGGCGAAGTGATCGACCGCATCGATGTCCTGCGCCTCGATGGCGTTGGCGCCACGCCAGGCGGCATGAGCGCGAGCCGCGCGCAGCCACACGAGGTCAGCACGCAAGCCGTCGACGCCAGCGGCGTGGCAGCGCTCGGCGATGGTCTCCAGCGCGGCATCGTCCAGGGGGATCGCGGCCAACTGCTGGCGCGCTTGGCCGCAGCGTTGTTGCAGAGCCTGCTGCGCGGCTTGCCATTGCGCCAGGAACACCTGCGGGTCGGCGTCGAAGGCCAGCCGGCGGCGGACGATCTCGGCACGCTCGCTCGGTGCGGGCGTACCTTCCAGCTGCACCTTGAGGCCGAAGCGGTCCAGCAGTTGTGGGCGCAGCTCGCCTTCTTCGGGGTTCATCGTGCCGATCAGCACGAAGCGCGCCGGGTGGCTGTGGGACAGGCCGTCGCGCTCGATCAGGTTGACCCCGCTGGCAGCCACGTCGAGCAGCAAATCGACGAGATGGTCGGGCAGCAGGTTCACTTCATCCACATAAAGCACGCCGCCGTGAGCCTGGGCCAGCACACCGGGGGAGAACTGCGCGCGGCCTTGGCCCAGCGCCGCGTCCAGGTCGAGGGTGCCGACGATGCGTTCCTCGCTGGCGCCCAGCGGCAGGGTGACGAAGCGCCCGCCGTCCAGCAGGTCGGCGACGCCGCGCGCCAGGGTGGACTTGGCCATGCCGCGCGGCCCTTCTATCAGCACGCCGCCGATGGCCGGGTCGATGGCTGCCAGGCACAGGGCCAGCTTCAGCTCATCAGCGCCTACGACGGCTGCCAGTGGGAAATGGGGAAGGGCGCTCATGGGGATTTCCTGCGGATTTCGTCCGTGCATGGTAGCGAACCGGGTGTAGGAGGTGCGACCAATGTCCATCGGAACGATAGATTCAAGTCATTGATCGGCGCTGCGCGATGCAGTACCTTGGTTTCACTTCCACGGAGAACATCATGCAGTCCAGCCTGTCCATCCAGTCCCTCGCCCGCCTCGGTGCCATCGGCTCCGTGGCTGCTCGCGCGCAGGTCCTGGCTGCTGCTGCTGGCTATTTCTTCTATGGGTATTGGTTTAGCCAAAGGCGCGCCTGATACCCCACAGGCGGCCTAGCAAGCAGGGTCGCCAACCAGACAGATTCACGAAACCCCGGTCGGCAACCCGACCGGGGTTTTTGTTTTTCTAAGCCCACAAGGCCCAACGCATTGAAACGAGCGCAAACGCTCAGACAGAGGATCGAGACATGACCGCCTACACCACCGATTACCGCTATTACCGCAACTCCGACTGGCGATTTAGCAGCGCGCTGCGTGCCACCCAACGAGCCTTGCCACGAACACTTAGATAGAGCGCCGAGCGCGGAAAGACCTCCGCGCCGGCCAAGGATGCCAGTCAGATGAATGCTTCCACCTCCACCCTGATCCGCCCCGAACACGCAGCATGCGCCGAAGTCCTCGACCTGCCGCTGCCCTCCGCCCGCCGCCGCGAACACCCGCTGCCGAGCCCCGCCGAACTGCGCCAGCGCCTGCCGCTGTCCGCCGCCATGGCCCACCGTGTCCGCGAAGGTCGCGAGGCGATCCGTGCCGTCCTCGATGGCCGCGACCCGCGCCTGCTGGTCGTCATCGGCCCCTGCTCGCTGCATGACCCCATCTCCGCCCTCGAATACGCCGACCGCCTCGCCGAACTGGCGCCGCAGGTCAGCGACCAGTTGCTGCTGGTGATGCGCGCCTACGTCGAGAAACCGCGTACCACCATTGGCTGGAAAGGCCTGGTCTACGACCCGCAGCTGGACGGTACTGGCGACATGGCTGGCGGCCTGGAGCTGTCGCGACGGCTGATGCTGGGCATGCTCGAACGCGGCCTGCCGATCGCCACCGAACTGCTGCAACCGCTGGTGGCCGGCTACTTCGACGACCTGCTCGGTTGGGCCGCGATCGGCGCGCGCACCAGCGAATCCCAGGTGCACCGCGAGATGGTCAGCGGCCTCGACCTGCCGGTGGGCTTCAAGAACGGCACCGACGGCAGCATCGGCATCGCCACCGACGCCATGCGTTCGGCGGCGCACCCGCACCAGCACTTCGGCATCGATGCGCTGGGTCGCCCGTCGCTGGTGCAGACCCAGGGAAACCCGGACACCCATCTGGTGCTGCGCGGCGGCCACGCCGGGCCGAACTTCGACGCGGCCAGCGTGCAGCAGATTCGCCAGGGGCTGGAAAAGCTCGGCCTCGACCCGAGCATCATGGTGGACTGCAGCCACGCCAACAGCGGCAAGGACCCGTTGCGCCAGCCGGCAGTACTGGACAGCGTCCTCGACCAGCGCGTGGCCGGCGACGCTTCGCTGCGCGGCGTGATGCTGGAGAGTCATCTGTTCGACGGCTGCCAGCCGCTGTCCGGCGAGCTGCGCTACGGTGTCTCGATCACCGATGGCTGTCTGGGCTGGAGCGGCACCGAGGCGCTGCTGCTGAATGCGGCGGAGCGGCTGCGCCGGGGCTGATGTCGAGCGTCTGCGGCTTTAGGTAGGAGCGAGCTTGCTCGCGAACACTGCTCCATGGCGGAGGCGGGTTCGCGAGCAAGCTCGTTCCTACAGTTTGTGCTGTGCTCGGAGCCTGGGATTGATGGGTATCGCTGTGCTCCGCGCCATCCTGCGACAGGGCGGAATCCCTCACTGCTCTTCGCTGTCCACCAGCAGATTCTCCAGCGCCTCCCGGTACTCCCCTGGCTCTTCCCACAACCCGCGCTGCTGTGCTTCCACCAGGCGTTCGGCGATGTCGCGCAGGGCCTCGGGGTTGTGCTGGCGGATGAACTCGCGGGTGTCGTCGTCCAGCAGGTAGGCGTCCGCCAGCAGGCGGTACTGGTGGTCGTCCACCAGTTCGCTGGTGGCGTCGAAGGCGAACAGGTAGTCCACCGTCGCGGCCAGTTCGAAGGCGCCCTTGTAGCCGTGGCGCTTCATGCCGGCGATCCATTTCGGGTTCACCGCGCGGGCGCGTACCACGCGGCCGAGTTCTTCCTTCAGGGTGCGGATGCGCGGGTTGTCCGGCTGGCTGTGGTCGCCGTGGTAGCTGGAGAGCGACTGCCCCTGGATGACCTCGGCGGCGGCCAGCATGCCGCCCTGGAACTGGTAGTAGTCGTTGGAATCGAGGATGTCGTGCTCGCGGTTGTCCTGGTTGTGCAGCACTGCCTGCAGGCCGGAGAGGCGCTGGGCGAAGCGTTCGCGCGCCGGCGTGCCGTCGTCGCTGGCGCCGTAGGCGTAGCCGCCCCAGTTCAGGTACGCCTCGGCGAGGTCGGCGCGGCTGTCCCACTGGCGCGATTCGATCACACCCTGCACGCCGGCCCCGTAGGCGCCGGGCTGGGCGCCGAAGATGCGCCAGCCGGCCTGGCGGCGGGCTTCATCCCGCGCCAATCCCTCGGACTGCAAACGTGATTGGTCGGCCCGTACGCGGGCGGCGAGCGGGTTCAGATCGTCCGGTTCGTCCAGCGCGGCGACGGCCTGTACGGCGGCGTCGAACAGACGGATCAGGTTGGCGAAGGCATCGCGGAAGAAGCCCGAGACTCGCAGCGTCACGTCGACCCGCGGACGGTCGAGCAGGGTGATCGGCAGGATCTCGAAGTCTTCCACGCGCTGGCTGCCGGCCTGCCACACCGGGCGCACGCCGAGCAGCGCGAGGGCCTGGGCGATGTCGTCGCCGCCGGTGCGCATGGTCGCCGTGCCCCACACCGACAGGCCGAGCTGGCGCAGGTGGTCGCCATGGTCCTGCAGGTGGCGTTCGAGCAGGCGGCTGGCCGACTGGAAGCCGAGGCGGAAGGCGGTGGGCGTGGGCAGGTTGCGCACGTCCACGGTAAAGAAGTTGCGCCCGGTGGGCAGCACGTCGACCCGCCCGCGACTGGGCGCGCCGCTGGGGCCGGGCGGGACGAAGCGGCCGTCGAGGCCGGCGAGCAGGTGGCCGATTTCGCTGGCGCCACAGGCGTCCAGGGTCGGTGCGATCTGCTGCTGAAGTTGCGCGAGGACCGCCGCGCTGGCGCTGCCCGGCGCGCTGGCTGAGCCGTCGATCAGGCGCAGGGCGAACAGCTCCAGGCGCTCGCGGGTGTCGCCGTTGCTGCGCCAGGGCTCGTCGCTCACCGCGAGCAGCGCTTCCGGGCGCGGGCCTTCCCACATCCCGGCGAAGGTCTCGTCCAGCGGATCGCGACCCAGCTGCAGGTCTTCACTCAGCGCACGCAGCAGACTGGCGTTGCCGCCGCGTCCATCACCGCGTGGGATGCGCACCAGCGACAGCAGTGTGTCGCGGCGCAACGCGCCTGAAGGCGATTCGCCGAACACATGCAGGCCATCGCGAATCTGCGACTCCTTGAGGTCGCACAGGTAAGCATCCAGCTGCGGCAGCCAGCTTTCCGCATCGTCGCTCAGTTGCAAGCCCAGCTCGCGGTCCAGCGAGGTCTCGCGCACCAGCGTGAGGATGTCGCCACGCAATTCGGTGGCGCGGCGCGGGTCGAGCAGGGAGGCGTCGTAGTACTCGTCGGCCAGGCGTTCGAGGTCACGCAGCGGGCCGTAGTTTTCCGCGCGGGTCAGCGGCGGCATCAGGTGGTCGATGATCACTGCCTGGGCGCGGCGTTTGGCCTGGGCGCCTTCGCCGGGGTCGTTGACGATGAACGGGTAGAGGTTCGGCAGCGCGCCGAGGATCGCGTCCGGCCAGCATTCCTCGGAGAGCCCGACACCCTTGCCCGGCAGCCATTCGAGGTTGCCGTGCTTGCCGACGTGGACCACCGCGTCGGCGCCGAACACCTCGCGCAGCCAGAAGTAGAAGGCGAGGTAGCCGTGGGGCGGCACCAGCGACGGATCGTGGTAGATCGCCGCGGCGTCGAGCTGGTAGCCGCGTGCCGGCTGGATGCCGACGAAGCCGAGGCCCAGGCGCAGGCCGGCGACCATCAGGCGGCCGCTGCGGAACATCGGGTCCTGCTGCGGCTCGCCCCAGCGTTCGCGCACGGCTTGCTGGTTGGCTTGGGGCAGGCGCGCGAAGCAGGCCAGGTAGTCGTCCAGCGCCAGGCTCTGCGCGCAGGGGCGCAGGTCGAGGCTGTCGAGGTCGTTGCTGACGCCGCTGAGCAGTTGCTGGATCAGCGCGGTGCCGGAATCGGGCAGGCCGGCGACCGGATAACCCTGAGCCTCCAGCGCGCGCAGGATATTCAGCGCGGTGGCCGGCGTGTCGAGGCCGACACCGTTGCCGATGCGCCCGTCGCGGGTCGGATAATTGGCCAGGATCAGCGCCACGCGCTTGTCGGCGTTGGCCTTGCGCGCCAGCAGCATCCAGCGCCGCGCCAGCTCGGCGATGAAGTCCATGCCGGGAAGATGCGGCAGGTAGCAGACCACGTCACTCTGGCTGCGCTCGCTGCGCCAGGCCAGGCCCTTGAAGCTGATCGGCCGGGTGATGATGCGCCCGTCCAGTTCCGGCAGGGCGATGTGCATGGCCAGGTCGCGCGGGCCGAGGCCTAGCGGGCTGGCGCGCCAGAGGTCGAGGTTGTCCAGCGAGCAGATGGCTTGCAGCACCGGCACGTCGCGTCGGAACGGCCGGTCCTGCGGCGCTTCCGGGTTTGACTGAGCGAAGCCGGTGGTGTTGATGATCAGCTCGGCGTCGGCGCTGTCCAGCAGGCTTTCCACCGCGTCCAGGCAGGCGGCCTCCTTGAGGCTGGCGACGGCGATGGGCAACGGGTTGATGCCCTGGGCCTGCAGGCGTTCGCAGAAAGTGTCGATGAAGCCGGTGTTCGCCGCCTGCAGGTGGGTGCGATAGAACAGCAGCGCGGTGACCGGGCACGCGGGGCTCCAGTCGACCTGCCAGCGGGCGAGGTCGCAGCTGCCAATCCGCGGGTGATAGACCGCCACGCGCGGCAAGGTCTGTGGTTCGCTCCAGGCGTAGTCGCGTTGCAGGTGACGGCTGGCCAGGCAGGCGAAGAACTGCCGGGCGTTGTCCATGCCGCCCTGGCGCAGGTACTGCCAGAGGCGTTCGGCATCCTCAGGTGGAACGTTGCACAGGGCGCCGAGTTCGGGGTCGGGCTTGTCGTCGCCGGGGACGGCGATCAACGTGGCGCCGCGCTCGGCCAGCGTCGCCAACTGCTCCATGCCGTAGCGCCAGTAGCCGACGCCGCCATGCACCGAGATCAGGATGACCCTGGCGTGCTGCAGCACCTCGTCGACGTAGAGGTCCACCGAGGCGTGGTTCTGCAGCTGCATGGGGTTGGCCAGGCGCAGGCTCGGGTAGTCTTCCGGCAGTTCGCGCGCGGCCTCGGCGAGCAGCGCCAGGTGCGAGTCGCCGCTGCAGAGGATCACCAGTTCGGCGGGCGTCTGGGCCAGGTGTGCGATGCCATCATCGGGGACGAAGCCGCCGGGTTGGGTGCGCAGCAGGTGCATGGATCGGGCCTTGTCGCTCGGTGGTAACACCCTCTCCCCAGCCCTCTCCCTGAAGGGAGAGGGGGCAGTTCGGCGTTTGCGGGTAGCGTTGTGTTACGCCAGGGCGGTACGCAGCTCGTTGGCGATGGTGGCCTGGTCCAGTTCCTGGCCGATCACCACGAGTCGGGTGCCACGGGGTTCGTCACTGCGCCAGGCGCGGTCGAAGTGCTTGTCGAAGCGCTTGCCGACGCCCTGCACCAGCAGGCGCATGGGCTTGCCGGGGATGGCGACGAAGCCCTTGATGCGCAGCACGGCGTGACGTTCGACCAGCGCACTCAGCGCATCGAGCAGGGCGCGCTCCTCCACTTCCGGCAGGTCGACGTGGAAGGAGTCGAACTCGTCGTGGTCATGATCTTCATGGCCTTCGTGGTCGTGATGAGTCGGGCGGCTGTCGATGTGCAGTTCGGCCTCGGCGTTCAGCCCCAGCAGCACCGAGAGCGGCAGTTGGCCGGAGTTGGCCTCGACGATCTTCACCGCCGGCGGCAGCTCCTCGGCAACTTCGGCACGCACGCGGGCCAGCGCATCGGCGTCGAGCAGGTCGGCCTTGTTCAGCACCACCAGGTCGGCACTGGCCAGCTGGTCTTCGAAGAGTTCGTGCAGCGGCGATTCGTGGTCCAGGTTCGGGTCCTGCTTGCGCTGCTCGTCCACCTGCTCGGGGTGGGCGGCGAAGGTGCCCGCGGCCACGGCCGGGCTGTCCACCACGGTGATCACCGCGTCGACGGTGCAGGCGTTGCGGATTTCCGGCCACTGGAAGGCCTGCACCAGCGGCTTGGGCAGGGCGAGGCCGGAGGTTTCGATGAGGATCTGGTCGAGGTCGCCACGGCGCGCCACCAGCTCGCGCATCACCGGGAAGAACTCTTCCTGCACGGTGCAGCACAGGCAGCCGTTGGCCAGCTCGAAGACGCGGCCGACCGCTTCTTCTTCGCTGCAGCCGATGGAGCACTGCTTGAGGATTTCGCCGTCGATGCCCAGCTCGCCGAATTCGTTGACGATCACCGCGATGCGGCGGCCGGAGGCAGTATCGAGCATGTGGCGGAGCAGGGTGGTCTTGCCGGCACCGAGGAAGCCGGTGACGATGGTGACGGGGAGTTTGGCCAGGGTTTTCATGCGCGCCTCGCAAGCGAAATTGGGAGGGCGGATGAAGGGCGCGCGCGCGGGTTCGCCGCGCAACGAAGGTCGCCACCGGATCACCCCGCCCGGTTGTCTGTTGATAACGAACCAGTTCTGGATCTCGCGAGCTGGAGCCAGGCAAGGCGGAGGGTCGCTGGGGACGCGGAGTTGACTGTAGTCAATGAGCAGTCCACGGCGATCCTCCAACGCAGCATGGCCGACGCGCAGCAGATCGAAAACCCGTCACGAGGCAGGTCTCCTGGCTCACAGCCCTTTGTTATCCCTTCGCCTTCCCGCCCGAATCGGCAGTGGCGCGTGAAGAGACAGGCTGTTCACAGTTGCGGGGGCAGCCGTGGCGCATCCGAAGATTTCCACGTTCCCTCTTAGCTCCGGCCAGTGCCGGAGAACCTCGAAGGGAGGAAGGCTACGCAGCGTGGCCGGGCCGGTCAATCGCCGGGGATCGGTTGCTGCGCAGTTGACGCTGCGGGACTGCCGTGGTCAGCTAGCGCGGTTTCAGGTGTCTCGCGCCGACGCGCGCGAGGTGAAACGGGAAGCCGGTGCGTCCGCAAGGACCAGTCCGGCGCTGCCCCCGCAACGGTAAGCGCATCGAGGGTCGTCAGTAGCCACTGTGCCAAGGCATGGGAAGGCTGACCCATCCGGCGAGAGTCTCTCGCTGGCGTCGCAAGCCCGGAGACCGGCCTGGAATCCTCACATTTTGGCAACCCGCGGTGGGCGGGCGCAGGCCGTGGCGCGACCGATCCGGCGCGTTCGAATGCGTTCAACCTCTGCGTTCTCACTCTAGGTTTCAGAGGGAACGTTCATGTCCAGCAGCATCCTGACGCAACAGGTGTCGAGCACTTCCATCCCCCTTTCCAAACGCATCAGCCTGGCCGTCGGCGCCAGCCTGCTCGGTGCGCTGCTGGTGTATTTCGCCGGTTTCTCGCATCTGGAAGCGGTACACAACGCCGCGCACGATACCCGCCATAGTGCGGGATTCCCCTGCCATTGATGCGGTTCTGATTTCAATCGGCTGCGCGTCGGCCAGGCTGCGTTGGAGTATCGCCGTGGACTGCTCATTGACTGCAGTCAACTCCGCGTCCCCGGCGATCCTCCGCCTTGCCTGGCTCTAGCTCGCTCGATTCGAGAGTCCGAAAAGGAAAGGAAAAAATGATCAAACGTATCGCCCAGACCGCCGGTTTCGCCGGTCTGATCGCCGCGCTGGTGCTGACCTTAGTCCAGCTGCTGTGGGTATCCCCGCTGATCCTCAAGGCGGAAACCTATGAGAAATCCGAGCCGGCCGCCGCGCTGGTCGAGGAGCACGCCCACGAGCATGCCGACGGTGCTGCTGCGGGCCACCACCACGACGCGGAAGCCTGGGAGCCGGAAGACGGCTGGCAGCGCATCCTCTCCACCACTGGTGGCAACCTGGTGGTCGCGGTGGGCTTCGCCCTGATGCTGGCCGGCCTGTTCGCCCTGCGCGCGCCGGGCAAAACCTCCGAAGGCCTGTTCTGGGGCCTGGCCGGCTTTGCCGTGTTCACCCTCGCACCGTCCCTCGGCCTGCCGCCGGAAGTCCCCGGCACCGCCGCCGCCGACCTGAGCCTGCGGCAGACCTGGTGGATCGGCACGGCCGCCGCCACCGCCGCTGGCCTCGCGCTGCTGGTGTTCGGCCGCCACTGGGCGCTGCGTATCGTCGGCCTGGCCTTGCTGGTGGTGCCACACGTGATCGGCGCGCCGCAACCGGAAGTGCATTCCAGCCTCGCGCCGGAAAGCCTGGCCCATGAGTTCATCCTCGCCTCGCTGGTCACCAACGCAGTGTTCTGGCTGGCGCTCGGCCTGGTCGCCGCCTGGCTGTTCCGCCGCTTCGCGCCGTCGGCCTGATCCGCGCGCTATGCTCGACCCCGCAGCCGGCCAGGCCGTCTGCGGGGTTTTTATTGTCACCTTCCAGGAGAGCGACCATGACGCTGGTTGCCGGCCTCGGTTGCCGCCGGGGCTGCCCGCTCGACGAGCTGCGTGCGCTGCTGCGAGAAACGTTGGCCGAAGCAGGGCTCGACGAGTCGAACCTCACCGCGCTGGCCAGCGCCACGCTGAAGGCCGACGAGGAAGGGCTGACCGCCCTGGCTGCCGAGCTCGACCTGCCGCTGGCGCTGTTCACGCCTCAACAGCTCGCGGCCTGCGAGAAACGCCTGAGCGACCCTTCCGAAACTGTGCGCGCGGCCACCGGCAGCGCGAGCGTGGCCGAAGCGGCGGCATTGCTGCGGGCCGAGGCGCAAGGTGGTGCGCCGGCACGCCTGCTGGTGGGTAAGCGCCGCAGCGAGCAGGCCACCTGCGCACTCGCTTTCATCCCCGTCGAATCCGCACAGGAGCCTTCATGACGGTCCACTTCATCGGCGCCGGCCCCGGCGATCCCGAACTCATCACGGTCAAGGGCCAGCGGCTGATCCGCACCTGCCCGGTGATCCTTTACGCCGGTTCTCTGGTGCCGCCGGCCGTGCTGGAAGGGCACAGCGCAGAGCGCGTGGTGAATACCGCCGAACTGAACCTGGAGGAGATCGTCGAGCTGCTGGCGCAGGCCCACGCGGAGGGCAAGGACGTCGCGCGGGTGCACTCCGGCGATCCCTCGCTGTTCGGCGCCATCGGCGAGCAGATCCGCCACCTGCGCGAACGGGGCATCGCCTACGAGATCGTTCCCGGCGTCACCGCGACTTCCGCCTGCGCGGCGATTCTCGGCTGCGAGCTGACCCTGCCGGACATTTCCCAGACGCTGATCCTCACCCGCTACGCGAGCAGGACGCGCATGCCCGAGGGCGAGTCGCTGGCGGAACTGGCGCAGCACCGCGCGACCCTGGCCATTCACCTGGGCGTTGGTCAACTGGCGAATATCGTCGCCGAGCTGCTACCGCACTACGGTGCGGACTGCCCCATTGCAGTGATCCATCGCGCCAGCTGGCCGGATCAGGACCTGGTCACCGGCACCCTCGGCGACATCCTGCCCAAGGCGGCGGCCAAGGGTTTCCGGCGCACGGCGCTGATCCTGGTGGGCAAGGTGCTGGGGGCGGAGGGGTTTGCCGATTCCTCGCTGTACAGTGCGGGGCATGCGCATCTGTATCGCGGGGGCTCCTTGTAGGCGCGAGCTTTGCGCGCGAGCAGGGATTCCCGGAGGCGCCAGGGCTGGTCGGTTCGCGAGCAATAACGATGGCGTCCCCCTCGCTCCTGCGGAAGAGCAGATAGGCACGAGGTTCAGGCCAGCCACTGATCCCCGCGCGGCAGCATCCCGCGCCGCAGGTACCAGCGCACCCACAGGTGCACGCCGAGCGCGGCGCTCACTGTGAGCAGGATCATCAGGCCTTCTGCTTCCATGGCAGCTTCCCTCGTCCGGGTTTCCTGCCTGACAGGGTAGGCCTGCGACAAAGCGCCGCACAGATACAGATCGTTTCCGAATGTGCGGATCAGTCCGGCTGCCGCTCTACAGCGAGTGAATGATCCGCCCGAGGGTTTCCATGGCCTGTTCGCTGGCCGTGGTCCACGGGTGGCCATAGTTCAGGCGCAGGCAGTGGCCGAAGCGCCGCGTCGCCGAGAAGATCGGCCCCGGCGCGAGGCTGATGCCCTGGGCATGGGCGAGCTGGAACAGCTTGAGCGCGTCGATGTGCTCGGGCAGCTCCAGCCACAGGAAGTAGCCGCCACTGGGCCGGGTGACGCGGGTGGCGGCGGGGAAGTGCCGGGCCACGGCGGCGAGCATCGCGTGCTGCTGGCTTTCCAGCGCGTGGCGCAGCTTGCGCAGGTGGCGGTCGTAGCCGCCGTGCTGCAGGTAGTCGGCGATGGCCGCCTGGGCCGGCACCGAGGCCGACAGGCTGGTCATCAGCTTGAGCCGCTCGATCGGCTCGGCGTAGCGCCCGCCGGCGACCCAGCCGACCCGGTAGCCCGGCGCGAGGCTCTTGGAGAAGGAGCTGCAGTGCATCACCAGCCCTTCGCTGTCGAAGGCCTTTACTGGCTTGGGCGCCTGGGCGGCGAAGTACAGCTCGGCGTAGACGTCGTCCTCGATCAGCGGCACCTGGTGCTGGGCCAGCAGCGCGGCAAGGGCGCGCTTCTTGTCCTCGGCCATGCTCGCGCCCAGCGGGTTCTGGAAGTTGCTCATGAACCAGCAGGCCTTGATCGGCAGGCGCGCCAGGCTGTCGGCGAGCACGTCCAGATCGATGCCTTCGCGCGGGTGCACGGGGATTTCCACGGCCTTGAGTTTCAGGCGCTCGAGCACCTGCAGGCTGGCATAGAAGGCCGGCGCCTCGATGGCGACCAGGTCGCCCGGCTGGGTGACCACCTGCAGGCACAGGTTCAGCGCTTCCAGCGCGCCGTTGGTGACCACCAGCTCCTCCACCGGCAGCGGCATGCCGCCGACCATGTAGCGCAGGGCTATCTGTCGGCGCAGCGCGTGGCTGCCGGGGGCGAGGTCGGCGACCACCGAGCGAGGGTCCATGTCGCGCACGGCGTGGGCCATGGAGCGCGCCAGGCGCGGCAGGGGGAACAGTTCCGGCGCCGGGAAGGCCGAGCCGAAGGGCACGGTATCCGGGTCCTTGATCGAGCTGAGTACTGAGAACACCAGTTCGCTGACGTCCACCTCGGTGGTCTGCGCGTCGTGGCGGGAGATTTCCGGTTCGGCCAGGGCGCGTTGCACGTGTTCGCGGACGAAGTAGCCCGAGCGCGCGCGGGCGACGATCAGTCCGCGATCCTCCAGCAGGTAATAGGCCTGGAATACCGTGGAGGCGCTGACCCCGTAGGTGCGGCTGGCATGCCGCACCGAGGGGACTTTCTGGCCGGGGGCGAGTACGCCGCTGCGGATCAGGCCGGCGATCTCGTCGGCGAATTTCTCGTAGCGCTTCATCTTGTCCTGCACGGCGGCCTGAGGGGCGGAAGAATCTGCCCACTCTAGGCGCTGCGCCGAGGTCACGCCAAGCTCCCGAGCCATGCTCAGCGCCTCGGCGAGACGAAGGTGCTGGCGGCGTCGATGGACTCGTTGCCATCGCTGACCTTGAAGTGCAGCGGCACCGAGCCACCGGCGCTGCTCTGCGCCAGGCTTGCCACCGAGACGGCGAAGTCGCGGATCTCGCCCGGCTGCAGCATCAGTTCCGGCACGCCCTGCAGGCGGTAGCCGGCGCCATCGGCGAGGCTCAGCTGGTAATGCTGCGGCTGCTGGGTCTTGTTGATCAGCTTGAGGTTGTAGATGTTCTCGATCTCGCCGACGGCGTTCTCGCGGAACAGGCCACGGTCGCGGGCCACGTCGAGGTTGATCAGTGGCCGTGCCTCCAGCGCCCAGACGAACGCGCCGATCATCACCAGCAGCACCGCCGCGTAGCCGATCAGGCGTGGGCGCAGCAGGTGGGTCTTGCCGCCCTCCAGCGCGCTTTCCGAGGTGTAGCGCACCAGGCCGCGTTCGTAGCCCATCTTGTCCATCACCGAGTCGCAGGCGTCGATGCAGGCGGCGCAGCCGATGCAGGCGATCTGCAGACCGTCGCGGATGTCGATGCCAGTGGGGCAGACCTGCACGCACTGGTGGCAGTCGATGCAGTCGCCCAGGCCGAGAGCCTTGGGATCGGCGTCCTTCTTGCGCGCACCACGGGACTCACCCCGCGCCGCGTCGTAGGAAATGATCAGGGTGTCCTTGTCGAACATCACGCTCTGGAAGCGCGAGTACGGGCACATGTGGATGCACACCTGCTCGCGCAGCCAGCCAGCGTTGGCGTAGGTGGCGGCGGCGAAGAAGGCGACCCAGAAGGTGCTTTCCAGGTCGAGTCTGAAGGTGAACAGGTCCGCCACCAGGGGGCGCACCGGCGTGAAGTAGCCGATGAAGGTGATCGCCGTGACCAGGCTGATCAGCAGCCAGAGGCCGTGCTTGGCGCCCTTGCGCAGGACTTTCTCGGCGCTGGCCGGGCCCTTGTCGAGTTTCATGCGCTGGTTGCGGTCGCCTTCGGTGACCTGTTCGGCCCACATGAAGACCCAGGTCCATACGCTCTGCGGGCAGGTGTACCCGCACCAGACGCGGCCGGCGAACACCGTGATGAAGAACAGGCCGAAGGCGGCGATGATCAGGATCGCCGAGAGCAGGATGAAGTCCTGCGGCCAGAAGGTCGCGCCGAAGATGTAGAACTTGCGCTCGGGCAGGTCCCAGAGCACCGCCTGGCGGCCGTTCCACTGCAGCCACAGGGTGCCGAAGAACAGCAGGAACAGCAGGCCGCCGCCGAGACGCCGCAGGTCGCGGAAACGTCCGGCAAAGCGCTTGGTGTAGACCGTCGGGGTCACCGCCGACAGCGGTTTGGGTGGCGGGGTGAAACGTTGCGGGGCGTCAATCTCGATGACCTTCGCTTGGATTCTTTCGCTCATTGTCGTGGCCCATCAGGCAGAAGAGGCGCCGCGACTGTACGAATCGGTCTGCACCCGAAACAGATTCAGGTTCGTCGGAAAAAACCATATCAGATGGCGGAAATCGCTCCACCCCGCAGCGCTACGGGCCTGGCGTGCTGCGCGATGGGACGGCTGATCGGGCCTGTTGCGGCAACCGGTCGCAGGCCCGCGGGGGCGGGCGCCGGGCGCATCTGATCCGGTTTTTCCCGCACGATCTGCCGCTGTTTTGCACAGCAGGCGCCGGCCACTATTCGGTCAACCGCAAAGTAGCGCGCTCGACGACAGAAGCAGGCCGCTACGCAACGTCCTGAAGGTGGCCTGGCGATGTACCGATACGATGATTACGACCGCGCCCTGGTGCGCGAACGGGTGGCGCAGTTCCGCGACCAGGTGCAGCGGCGCCTGAGCGATGAGCTGAGCGAGGAGGAATTCCTGCCGCTGCGCCTGCAGAACGGCCTGTACCTGCAGAAGCACGCCTACATGCTGAGGGTGGCGATTCCCTACGGCACCCTGTCCAGCGAGCAGATGCGCACCCTGGCCTGGATCGCCCGCGAGCACGACCGCGGCTACGGCCACTTCACCACGCGGCAGAACATCCAGTTCAACTGGGTCGAGCTGGCGCGGGTGCCGGACATCCTCGAGCGCCTGGCGGATGTCGAGATGCACGCCATCCAGACCTCCGGCAACTGCGTGCGCAATATCACCACCGAGGCCTTCGCCGGTGTCGCCGCCGACGAATTCCTCGACCCGCGCCCGCTGGCGGAAATCCTCCGCCAGTGGTCGACGGTGAACCCCGAATTCCTGTTCCTGCCGCGCAAGTTCAAGATCGCCCTCTGTGCCGCCGAGGAAGACCGCGCGGCGGTGATGATGCACGACATCGGCCTCTACCTGCGCCGCGCCGAAGACGGCGAGCTACGCCTGAAAGTCCTGGTGGGCGGCGGGCTGGGGCGCACGCCGATGCTCGGCCAGGTGATCCGCGACGACCTGCCCTGGTGGCACCTGTTGTCCTATGTCGAGGCCATCCTGCGCGTGTACAACCGTCACGGTCGGCGCGACAACAAGTACAAGGCACGGATCAAGATCCTGGTGAAGGCGCTGGGCATCGAGGCGTTCTCCCGCGAGGTGGAGGAGGAGTGGCAGCATTTGCGCGATGGCGAGGCGCAACTGACGCTCGACGAGTACCAGCGCGTGGCCGCGGCATTCGATCCGCCGAGCTACAAGGAGAATCACGAAGCGGCCGACGAGCTGGCCTATGGCAGCGCACTGGCCGCCGATGCTGCGTTCGCCCGCTGGGTCTCGCGCAACGTGCGCCCGCACCGCGTGCCCGGCTATGCCAGCGTGGTGCTGTCCACCAAGCCGGGCGCCGAGGCGCCGCCGGGGGACGCGACCGCCGAGCAGATGGAGCAGGTGGCCGACTGGGCCGAACGCTTCGGCTTCGGCGAGATCCGTGTCGCCCACGAACAGAACCTGGTGCTGCCGGACGTGCGCAAGTCCGACCTCCACGCGCTCTGGCGGGAAGCCTGCGTGGCTGGCCTGGGCACGCCAAACCAGGGCCTGCTGACCGACATCATCGCCTGCCCCGGCGGCGATTTCTGTGCGCTGGCCAACGCCAAGTCGATTCCCATCGCCCAGGGTATCCAGCAGCGCTTTGAGGACCTCGACTACCTGCACGATCTGGGCGATCTCAGCCTGAACATCTCCGGCTGCATGAACGCCTGCGGTCACCACCATATCGGCAATATCGGCATCCTCGGCGTCGATAAGAACGGCAGCGAGTGGTACCAGATCACCCTCGGCGGCGCGCAGGGTGTGAAGAGCGCGCTGGGCAAGGTGATCGGCCCGTCGTTCAGCGCGGTCGAGGTGCCGGACGTGATCGAGGCGCTGGTGCACACCTATGTCGAGCAGCGAGGTGCCGGGGAGCGCTTCGTCGAAACGGTCGAGCGTATCGGCCTGGAACCTTTCAAGGCACGGGTCTACCGCCAGGCGGAGGTGCCGGCATGAAGAACCTGATTCATCTGCGTGACGGGGTGGCGGAAGTGGCGCCGGGCGACCCCTGGGAATTGCTGCGCGAAGTGCCGGAGGTATTGCCCGGTGGGCGACTGATCCTGCCGTTGAAGCACTGGCTGGCGCTGGAGTCCGGGACGGGCTTCGGCGTCTGGCTGGCGCCGGAGGACGATCCCGAGGGCCTCATCTGGCGCCTGAAGGAACCCGCACTCATTGCCATCGACTTCCCCAGTTTCCGCGATGGTCGCGGTTACAGCCTGGCCTACCTGTTGCGCAGCCGTCTGGGCTGGCGCGGGGAGTTGCGCGCGGTGGGTGATGTGCTGCGCGACCAGCTGGCGCACCTGCGCCAGTGCGGTTTCGATGCCTTCGCCGTGCGCGAGGACAAGTCCGTGGAGGACGCCCTGAAGGGCCTGGCGGGCCTGAGCGTGCTCTATGGCCGCTCGGTGATCGAGCCGCGTCCGCTGTTCCGTCGCCGCTCCTAGACAGGAGTCGCCGCGTGCGGCGAAGGCTGCAGCGGGTCGGCCAAGCTTGACGCTGTGCCGGGGCACAGGAAAAATGCGGGCATCATCCCCGGCGCCTTGCGCGCTGGCGGTAACCCACGGATTCGAGTGACCCCCAGAATATGCGCATGCGCCTGATGCTGTTGGGTGGCGGTAATGCCCTTGGACAGGCGCTGATCCGCCTTGGCGCCGAGGAGGACATCGGCTTCCTCGCCCCCCGGCCGCCCGAGCAGGGCTGGGATGCTTCCAGCCTCACCGTCCTGCTGGACGAGACCCGCCCCGACGCGGTGATCAACCTCGCCTACTACTACGACTGGTTCCAGGCCGAGGCCGTCGACGCCGCTCGCCTGGCCAGCCAGGAGCGCGCGGTGGAGCGTCTGTCCGAACTCTGCCAGCACCACGAGATCCTGCTGATCCAGCCGTCCAGCTACCGCGTGTTCGATGGCGCCCGCGCCACGGCCTACAGCGAGAAGGACGAGCCGCTGCCCCTGGGCCCGCGTGGCCAGGCGCTGTGGCGCATGGAACAGTGGGTGCGGGCGACCTGCCCGCGGCATGTGCTGCTGCGTTTCGGCTGGCTGCTGGACGACAGCGCCGACGGCGTGCTCGGCCGCTTCCTCGGGCGTGCCGAGAAGGAGCAGGTGCTGTTCCTCGCCGACGACCGGCGCGGCAACCCGACCCCGGTGGATGACGCCGCGCGGGTGATCCTCTCGGTGCTCAAGCAACTCGACTGCCAGGCACCGCTGTGGGGCACCTACCACTACGGCGGCCTGGAGGCCACGACCACCCTGTCCCTGGGCCAGGTGGTACTCGGCGAGGCCCGCGCCTTCCATACCCTGGCTGTCCAGGAGCCGAGCCCGCAGGCCCACGCCGCGCGCCCGGATGCCGGCGACGAACCGCAGCACGCGGTGCTCGCCTGCAAGAAAATCCTCCATACCTTCGGTATCAAGCCACGCGCCTGGCGCGCCGGCCTGCCCGCCTTGCTGGATCGCTATTACCGCCATGTCTGATCGTCTTTCTCCCTCCGCGCAGCCCATCCTCATCACCGGCGGCGCGGGGTTCATCGGTTCCCATCTGGCCGACGCGCTGCTCGCGCAGGGCTTTGCCGTGCGCGTGCTGGACGACCTGTCCACCGGCCGGCGCGAGAACCTCGACAGCCGCGTCGACCTGATAGTCGGCAACGTCGCCGATGAAGCCGCCCTGCGTGGTGCGCTGAGCGGCTGCCAGGGCGTCGTGCACCTGGCGGCCATCGCCTCGGTGCAGGCTTCGGTGGAAGACCCGGTGGGCACCCACCGCGCCAACTTCATCGGCACCCTGAACCTCTGCGAGGCGATGCGCCAGGAAGGCATCCACCGGGTGTTGTTCGCGTCCAGCGCGGCGGTCTATGGGCAGAACGGTGAAGGCTCCGCCATCGACGAAGACGTGGTGAAGGCACCGCTGACGCCCTATGCCGCAGACAAGCTGGCCAGCGAGTATTACCTGGACTTCTACCGTCGCGAACACGGACTGGAGCCGGCGATCTTCCGCTTCTTCAACGTCTATGGCCCGCGCCAGGATCCGTCCTCGCCCTATTCCGGGGTGATCAGCATCTTCGCCCGGCGCGCCGAGCAGGGCCTGCCGATCACCGTGTTCGGCGACGGCGAGCAGACCCGTGACTTCATCTACGTCGGTGACCTGGTGAAGCTGCTGGTGGCCGCGCTGCTGGCCGATGACGTGGCCGAGTCGGCGATCAACGTCGGCCTCGACCAGTCCACCAGCCTCAACCAGTTGCTGGCCGAGATCGGCAAGCTCACCGGCGGCCTGCCGGAGATTACCTACCTGCCGGCGCGCCACGGCGATATCCGCCATTCCCGCGCGGACAACCGCCGCCTGCTGCAGCGCTACAGCCTGGACGCGCCCACGCCGCTGGCCGATGGCCTGGCCCAGTTGATCACCACCAGGGTTTGTTGACGGCCAGGTAGAAGATGCCGGCCAGCGAGCCCAGCGCCAGAACGCTGAGCAGCGCCTTGAGCGGCTTCGACGCGCTGCGCAGGGCGAAGGCCGCCAGCACGATGTAGAGCACCAGCAGGCCGAGCTTCACCTGCAGCCAGACCGGCAGCGGCCAGGGCATCGCCAGGTGCACCAGGCCCAGGGCGCTGAGCAGCAGCAGGGTGTCGATCAGATGGGGCAATCCGCGCTGCCAGCCGGTTGGACGCTTGCCCCACCAGCTCAGGCCCAGGCGCAGGAGGAAAAGCAGGGTGCTGATGATCGCAAGGCTGACGTGCAGTGCTTTGAGTTCTAGGTACATACCGGTTCCCTGAAGGTGAAAAAGGCGCCCTTGGGCGCCTTTTTCATGTTTGCTCCGTCAGAAACGGTAGCCGAAACCGACCATGTAAACCCAGGGGTCGACGTCAACATCGACCTTGGTTTTCTGTACGCCCAGCGCGGACGGGCCGTCTACGCTCGCCTTGGTGTCGATGTCCATGTACCAGACCGCGGCGTTGACGAAGGCGTGCTCGTTGAGCATGTAATCCATGCCCAGTTCGGCGGCTAGGCCCCAGGAATCCTGCAGCTTAAGGTTGCTGAAGCCCTGGTCCTTGCGGTTGCTGGCCAGGTCTTCGTCGAAGAAGGTGGTGTAGTTGATGCCCAGGCCGCCGTACGGCTGGAAGGCAGAGTTGGTACCCCCCATGGGGTAGTACTGCAGCAGCACGGTCGGCGGCAGCTGCTTGATGTCGGCCAGCTTGCCGTCCAGGCCGGTCAGGCCGGTGGCCTTGTTCAGGCCCTTGACGTCGACCTGGTGGTTGAACGGGGTGGCGGCGACCAGCTCGATGCCGATCTTGTCGGTGAGCAGGTAGGCGAAGGTCAGGCCCAGCTGGGTGTCGCTGTCGACGGTGGCCTTGGTGCCGCTGACTTTGGTGCCGTCGAGCTTGACGTTGGAGCTGCTGTCATCGGGCGCCACGGTGGCGAAACCACCACGTACCAGGAAGTCGCCGGCCTGGTGGCCGCGAATGTCGGCGGCCTGGGCTGCGACCGGCGCTGCGACGGCAAGTGAGAGAAGCGAAGTGGTGAGCCAGGACTTACGCATGATGAGCTCCAATATCTCTTTGGTATAAGTGTTGGTGCCCAGAATAGTAGACAGCGCTAAAAGCACACTTTTGACCTGGCTCAATAAAGCCCACAAGCTTTGTAGGAATCGAGGGTGCGGCAAAGCGCCGCGCCCTGTCACTGGCCGGTGTATTCGTAGGGTTCGATGCTGCTGGCCTGCATCTGGTAGCCGGCCTCGGCGAGGTCGCTTTCCATCGCCTTCACGCTCATCCTGCCGATGATCCAGAAAGGCTGATAAAGCTCGTCGACTTTTACGCCCTTGCCGCCTCGAACATAGACGATCTGGTTGGACGGCGGCGCCGGTACGTGGATGCAGGCGCCGTAGTAGGGCACCAGCAGGAAGTCGCGAACGGTCTGGCCGTCTTCCTCCACTTCAAGCGGCACGATGTAGCCGGGCATCTTCACTTCCTGGCCGTCCAGCTGCTGTACCACGGGAGCGTTGGGTATCTGCTGCTTCACCGCCGGTCCACTCTCCGAATTGAGTACATCGGAGAGCTTGGACATATCGTGCAGCGGCACGGGCGGCGGGGGCGGCGGTGCGCCCTCGGGGATCAGTTCCGGCCAGCTCAGCTCACGCGGCGCCGCCCAGACGGTGGCGCTGGTGGCGAGCAGCAGCAGGAGGAGGAACAGCAGGCGGCGCATGGGACTTGCTTTCACGGGGCTGGCTCGCAGGGGCTGGCTCGCTGGTGGCTGAATCAGAGACGGATCGACAGGCCATCGGCCAGCGATTGCCGGTAGGCACGCCACGCCGGTACACAACCGATCAGCAGCGCCGCCAGGAGTATGCCGCCCAGCAGTGACCATTCATAGGCGCTGGGCAGTGCCAATGGCAGGAAGATGCCGTAGTTCGCCTGGACGTACGCCTGGCTGCCGGCGATGCCGGCGTAGAGCAGCCCGATGCCCAGTGCCACGCCCGCCAGCGCCAGAGCGAAGGCTTCCGCCACCAGCAGGCTGAAGATGTGCCAGGGCCGCGCGCCCACCGAGCGCAGGATGGCCATCTCGCGGCGGCGTTCGTTGAGGCTGGTGAGGATGGCGGTGAGCATGCCGATCAGGCCGGTCAGCACCACGAACAGCGAGACCACGAACAGCGCCTTCTCCGCCGTGCCCATCAGCCCCCACAGCTCCTGCAGCGCCACGCCGGGGAGGATCGCCATCAGCGGTTCGCCGTCGTATTCGTTGATCTGCCGCTGCAGAGTGAACGTTGCCACCTTGCTCTTGAGGCCCAGCAGGAAGGCGGTGATCGCCTTGGGCTGCAGGTCCATGCCGCGCGCCTGGTCTTCGCTGACGCGGTCGGCGCCGCGTGCCGGGACGCCGTTCTTCCAGTCGACGTGCAGCGCCTCCATGCCTTGCAGGGAGATGTGCAGGGTGCGGTCCACCGGCGTACCAGTGCGCTTGAGGATGCCGACCACGGTGAACGGCTTGTCGTCGTGCTGCACCAGGCTGATGGTGCTGACGCCGTGGGCCAGGACGACCTTGTCGCCGAGCTTGTAATGCAGGGCCTGCGCGACTTCCGCGCCGAGCACTACGTCGAACAGGTCCTGGCCGAACGGTTTGCCCTCTGCCAACTCCAGCGTCTGCCCGCGGCCGAAGCGGTAGTGCTCGAAGTAACCGGTGTCGGTGCCCATGACGCGATAGCCGCGGTGCGAATCGCCCAGGGAGATCGGGATGGCCCACTTCACCAGCGGGCTATGGGTCACCGTCTCGTAGCTTTCCCAGCGGATGTTGTTGGTGGCGTTGCCGATGCGGAACACCGAGTAGAGCAGCAGGTTCACCGAGCCGGAACGGGCGCCGACGATCAGGTCGGTGCCGGAGATGGTGCTGGCGAAGCTGGCCTTGGCCTCGGTGCGCACGCGCTCCACCGCCAGCAGCAGGCAGGCGGAGAGGGCGATGGCGAAGATGGTCAGCAGGGCGGTGAAGCGGCGGTTGGACAGGCTGGCGAGCGCCAGGCGCAACAGGTACATGCTCAGATTCCCGGAGCGCGGGCGGCGCGGTTGAGGTCGCTCAGCGACAGGCTGCGATCGAACAGGGGCGCCAGGCTCTGGTCGTGGCTGACGAACAGCAGGCTGGCGCCGGCCTCGCGGCATTCGGCGAACAGCAATTGGAGGAAGGCTTCGCGGGCGTCGGCGTCCAGCGCCGAGGTCGGCTCGTCGGCGATCACCAGTTCCGGCTGGCCGATCAGCGCGCGGGCGGCGGCGACGCGCTGCTGCTGGCCGATCGACAGGCTGTCGGCGCGGCGTTCGATCAGCGCCGCATCGCCCAGGCCCAGATGTTTGAGCAGCGCTTCGGCGGCCTTGGCCACGCTGCCGTGGCGCAGGGTCGCGCGTTCGGCACGGCTGTGGGAGAAATGACAGGGCAGCTCGACGTTCTCCCGCACCGAGAGGAACGGCAGCAGGTTGAACTGCTGGAAGATGTAGCCGGTGTGGTCGACGCGAAAACGATCGCGGCGCGCCGGCTTCATCTGCGCAATGTCCTCGCCGAGCAGCTTCACACTGCCGCGCTGGGGGCGCTGCACGCCGCCGAGCAAACCGAGCAGGGTGGTCTTGCCGCTGCCGGACGGGCCCTTGAGGAACAGGGTCTCGCCACGGCCCAGCGCGAAGGCGGGGATGTCCAGCAGCTCCGCCTGGCCGGGCCAGGCGAAGCCAAGATTGTCGAGTTCGAGCAGTGCTGTCATTTCAAGGCTTTCAGAAGTTCAGGATTGGATTGGCGGCGGTCAATTCTGCACCTTGCTGGCCGCTCGGACCGATCAGTTGTACCTGAATCTTCTGGGTCGCCGGGAAGCGTTTGAACAGCGGCGCGAAATCGAGGCTGGCCAGGTCCTGCGGCTGAGTGCAGGTCAGCTGGTAGTGGGCGTCGATGTCGGCGTGATGGTGACCTTCGTGTTCGTCGTGGTCGCCGTCGGCATGCTCGTGATCGTGGTCATGATCGTCGTCGGCCTTGGGCGCATCGCCGAACAGCGGGCTGGAAAGCTCCACCGACTGCACGCTGCATTTTGCCGAGGCGGGCAGGGCGAGCAGTTGCAGCGGCTGCTTGAGCTGGGTCTGCACGGCGGCAACCGTGGCCTTGTCGGCGTCGCTGGTGGCGGCGTGCTCGAAGCCGACGAAGTTCATCGCCGGGCTGTCCATCTCCAGTTCCAGGGTCTTGCCGTCGAGGGCGACGTTGAGCTGGGCGACGCCATGCTCGTGCTTGCCGAGGCTGCCGTGTTCATGTTCGTCGTGGGCCTGGGCGGCGAGGGGCAGCAGGGCGACAGCGAGGAGCAGGGGGCGCATGGGAAACTCCGGTGCGATGAATGATTTTGTTACGTTATAACAGGTGAATTATTAACGCCAGCTTAGCGTGCGTTTGGCGCGACGGCTGCGCCGTGGGAGCATGCGCGAAAGGCCGCGAGGAGAAGGGCGATGCTGAGAATCAAGGGCACCATCGGCGACTGGCCGGTGGACCTCACCGTGGAGATGGATGACGGCGACTGGGCGCGGCTGGCGCAGAACCTGCCGGCTGCCGCCGTGGCGTCGGTGGCCGCTGCCGTGCCTGCGCCCGCAGCGGGCGCGCCAGTGGATCAGCTGTGGCTGGCTGCGCAGGACCTGCTGCGCCGCAGTGGCAGCAGCGAGGGGCCGCAACTGCTGGATGAGCTGGCGGCGCTGGCGGGGAGTTCAGGGGCAGCGAAGGGGCTGCTGGTGCGCCTGCGGCACAGTCCGAAGGTGAAGATCGAGGTGCACGAGGGTGTGCAGGTCTTCAACTGGATCGACGGGGAATAACGAATCTGCCTGTAGGAGCGGCCCATGCCCGCGATCGCGCCCATGGGGCGCTCCTACAGGTGAAAAAGTACCGCGAAGCGATCAGTAGAGAACGTTCGCCAGCTTGCGCCGGTAGGCGATCACCAGCGGATGGTCGTTGCCCAGCAGGTCGAACACCTGGACCAGCGTCTTGCGCGGCAGGTCCTCGCCGTAGCTGCGATTGCGCACGAACAGCTTGAGCAGGGCGTCCAGCGCCGCCTCGTACTGCTGGCGGGCCAGTTGCTGGACGGCCAGTTGGTACGTGGCTTCGTCGTCGTTGGCGTCGGCGGCCAGGCGGGTCTTCAGTGTGGCGGCGTCGGGCAGGTCGGCAGCCTGGCGGAGGAAGGTCAGCTGGGCCTTGGCGGCAGCCAGCGCCTGCTTGTGCTCGTCGCTCTTCACTGCGTCGAGCACGGTCTCGGCTTCACCCAGCTCGCCGCGTTCGGCGAGGCAACGGGCGTAGAGGATCAGGGCGGCGGCGTTGGTGTTGTCTTCGCCCAACAGCACCTTGAGCTGTGCCTCGGATTCGGCAAAGCGGCCTTCGTTGAAGGCAATCTGCGCCAGTTCCAGTGGATTGTCGGCGGCCGGAGCGGGTGGCTGTACGTGCTGCTCGAGCATCTGGCGGATCGCCGATTCGGGCTGCGCGCCGGCGAAGCCATCCACCGGCTGGCCGTCCTTGAACAGCACCACGGTGGGCAGGCTGCGGATGCCGAAGCGCATCACGATGTCCTGTTCGACGTCGCAGTTGACCTTGGCCAGCAGCAGCTCGCCCTGGTAGGACTCGGTGATCTGCGCCAGCAGCGGCATCAGGGCCTTGCACGGGGCGCACCAGTCGGCCCAGAAGTCCACCAGGACCGGTTTGTGGAAGGAGTTCTCGATGACGACCTGATCGAAGTTGGCGATGCTGGCGTCGAAGATGTAGGGCGTATCGCTCATGGGGAATCTCGAATCGAGTGGGGCGATGAAGGTGGTTGCCACTATAAGTGGGGGCGCTGCCTGACGGAAACAACCCACACGCTGGCGCCGGCATTCCCTGTAGGAGCGCCCCATGGGCGCGATCGCGGGCATGGCCCGCTCCTACAATGGCGCACCAGGCGTGCATTGAGCGTAGGACTGTATCCGAGATGGTTTGCCCCGCCGCGCCCGCGCTATCCGCGGCGCGCGTGATAGAGGCTCACATGGCGGAATTCGGCCGGCTCGGCCAGGTCCGGCCAGGTGCAGCCGTCGAGAGTGCCCAGGCGCTGGTACAGCGGATGGCTGAAGTCGCGGACCCGCGAGTCGGCGACCAGGGCCTCGCGGCCACGGCTGAGGAATTCGTCCAGCAGCGGCAGGTTGGCGCGGTCGTAGAGCACGTCGGCGACGATGATCAGGTCGTAGCGGTCCTCCTCCTGGAAGAAGTCCGCCGAGTGCGTCAGCTCCACGCCGTTCAGCTCGGCGTTGGCGCGGCAGGCATCCAGCGCCAGCGGGTCGAGGTCGCAGGCCACCACTTCGGCGGCGCCGGCCTTGGCCGCGGCGATAGCGGCGATGCCCGAGCCCGCGCCGAAATCCAGCACGCGCTTGCCGCGCACCCATTCGGGTTTCTCGGCCAGCCAGTGGGCCAGCACCAGGCCGCTGGCCCAGCAGAAGCACCAGTAGGGCGGTTCTTCGAGGATGCGCCGGGTTTCGTCGGGGCTGAACTCGCGGTCCATGTTCTGTGCGTCGATCAGCCAGAGACGGATGTCGGTGCCGGGCAAGGTCTCGGCCGACAGGCGCGCGTCGCCGAGCAGTTCACCGAGGGCCGTCTGCAGGGAAAGCGGTGGCGTCACGGCGCGCGCTCCAGGCGCAGCTCGCCGAGGGCGCGGGTTTCCGGCTGGGTGATGCGCACCGGCGGCAGGCGCCAGGCCAGTTGGCCGGACTGCGAGACGCGGCCGTGCAGTTCGACGCGGGCGCCGGCCGGGAAGGACTGCGGGTTGAACACCACGCGGAACGGCAGGGCCTGGCCGGTGGCAATCATCTTCTCGCTGGAGAGCAACTGCTGCGGGCGGTCGCGCTGGTCGATCACCAGCAGCGCCAGTTCCACTTCGCTGCCGGCTGGCAGGAAGCCCTGGGAGCTGCTGAGCTGACCGCTGAGGGCGCGCATGTTGGCTGGCACGGGCTCGTCCAGCGGGGAAGTCGATGGCTTCGTGACGGCGACCGGCTGGGTAACCGGCACGGGCTTCTCGCTGGCGCAGGCGGCCAGCAGGACGGTAAGAGACAGGCAGAGCAGGCGGGCGAACATGGCGGGCTCCATCGCAACAGATTCCAGGCGGGCGCCTGTATAGCCTAATGCCTGCGGCGTGTCTCGTGGGAGCGGGGTTTCTTCGGCCAGTCGATGCGCTACCATGAGCCTCTTACCTTTCTGACTGCCCAAGACTCGCCATGCACTGTCCTTTCTGCGGCGCCCACGACACCAAAGTCATCGATTCGCGCCTGGTCGCCGAGGGCGACCAGGTCCGCCGGCGCCGTGAGTGCCTGAACTGCGGCGAGCGTTTCACCACCTTCGAGACCGCCGAACTGGTCATGCCGCGCCTGATCAAGCAGGACGGCAGCCGCCAGCCCTTCGACGAGGACAAGCTGCGCGCCGGCATGCAGCGTGCGCTGGAGAAGCGTCCGGTGAGCATCGAGCGGCTGGAGGAGGCGATGGCGCACATCAAGCACAAGCTGCGCGCCACCGGCGAGCGCGAGATCAAGTCGCGGGTGCTGGGCGAGCTGGTGATGGCCGAGCTGCAGAAACTCGATGAGGTCGCCTATATCCGCTTCGCCTCGGTGTACCGCCGCTTCCAGGACCTCAACGAGTTCCGCGAGGAAATCGAGCGCCTGGCTCGCGAGCCGTCGAAGGAATGAGTGGCATGGACGAGCGTTGGATGGCCCGCGCCATCGAGCTGGCGCGCAAGGGCTGGTACACGACCCATCCCAATCCGCGCGTCGGCTGCGTCATCGTTCGCGATGGCGAGGTGGTCGGTGAAGGCTGGCACGTGCGCGCTGGCGAGCCCCATGCGGAAGTTCACGCCCTGCGCCAGGCCGGCGACAAGGCCCGTGGCGCCACCGCCTATGTCACCCTGGAACCCTGCAGCCACTTCGGCCGCACGCCGCCGTGCGCCGATGCGCTGATCGGCGCCGGCCTCGCCCGCGTCGTCGCGGCCATGCAGGACCCGAACCCGCAGGTCGCCGGCAGCGGCATGCGGCGCATCGCCGAAGCCGGCATCGAAGTGCGCTCCGGCGTGCTGGAAAACGAAGCCCGCGCGCTGAACCAGGGTTTCCTCAAACGTATGGAAACCGGCTTGCCGTTCGTGCGCGTGAAGCTGGCGATGAGCCTGGACGGCCGCACCGCCATGGCCAGCGGCGAGAGCCAGTGGATCACCGGGCCGGCCGCGCGCCGCGCCGTGCAGCGCCTGCGCGCGCAAGCCAGCGTGGTGCTGTCCGGCGCCGATACGGTGCTGACCGATGACGCCCGCCTCACCGTGCGCCCGGACGACCTGGGCCTGGACGCCGAACAGACCGAGCTGGCCTCCCGGCGCCAGCCGCTGCGCGTGCTGATCGACGGCCGCCTGCGCGTGCCGCTGACCGCCACCTTCTTCCAGGCCGGCCCGGCGCTGGTGGTGAGCACCCGGGACGATCCGAACTACGCCGTGGTCGGCCACGAACTGCTGAACCTCGCCGGCCTCGACGGTCAGGTCGACCTGATGGCGCTGCTGGCCGAACTCGGCCGCCGAGGTGTCAACGAGGTGCTGGTGGAGGCCGGTCCGCGCCTTGCTGGGGCCTTCGCCCGCCTCGGGCTGGTGGACGAATACAGCATCTTCATGGCGCCCAAGCTGCTCGGCTCCGCCGCGCGCCCGCTGCTGGAACTGCCGCTGGAGCGCATGAGCGAATCCCGCGAACTGAAGATCGTCGACATCCGCGCAGTGGGAGACGACTGGCTGGTCACGGCCAGACCGCTGTGATGGCGCGCTGGCGCCACTGACTTCGGCTTGCCGGCGGGCGCGGAGCGATCAATAGGAAGCTTCCGACTTGCGCCGGCCTGTGGTAAAACGCCACACGCGGTCGACGCTGTAACGACCGCGATTGACGTTCTCAGGGCGGGGTGCAAGTCCCCACCGGCGGTAATGGCGCGCAATGCGTCTAGCCCGCGAGCGCCTGTCCAGACCGGTTCGCCGGATGGCCAGGGTCAGCAGACCCGGTGTGATTCCGGGGCCGACGGTCATAGTCCGGATGAAGAGAGAACGGGATGAGCCATCGGGGCGTGCCTGCGCGCGTCCGTGAAATCCCTTCGATCGATACGCCCTGTTTTTTAACCAAAACAGGAGTTCGCCACATGCATCATCTTTCCCAGTTGGCTACGCGGCCCACCCGGCCAGCGGCCTTCGCCGTGCGGGAGGCCCCATGTTCACCGGCATAATCGAATCCATCGGCACCATTGCTGCCATCACCCCGAAAGGCGGTGACGTACGCCTGTACGTGAAGACCGGCAAGCTCGACCTCGCCGACGTCAAGCTCGGCGACAGCATCGCGGTCAACGGCATCTGCCTGACGGCCGTGGAGCTGCCGGGCGACGGCTTCTGGGCCGACGTCAGCCGCGAGACCCTCGCGCGCACCGCCTTCGCGCAGCTCAAGATCGGCAGCCGGGTGAACCTGGAAAAGGCCCTGACACCGACCACCCGCCTGGGCGGTCACCTGGTCAGCGGCCACGTCGACGGTGTCGGCGAGATCGTCAAGCGCGAGGAAAACGCCCGCGCCATCCAGTTCACCGTGCGCGCACCGCGTGAACTGGCCAAGTACATCGCGCTCAAGGGCTCGATCACCGTGGACGGCACCAGCCTGACGGTGAACGCGGTCAACGGCGCCGAGTTCGAGCTGACTATCGTCCCGCACACCGTGCAGGAGACGATCATGGCCGACTACCGCGGTGGTCGCCTGGTCAACCTCGAAGTCGACCTGCTGGCGCGCTACCTGGAGCGCCTGCTGCTCGGCGACAAGGCGGCGGACCCCGCCGCCGGCGCTGGCGGCATCACCGAAGCATTCCTGGCCGAAAACGGCTTCATGAAACACTGATAAGGCTCTTCCCCGTATGGCACTCAACAGCATTGAAGAACTGCTCGACGACATGCGTCAGGGCAAGATGGTCATCCTCATGGATGACGAGGACCGCGAGAACGAAGGCGACCTGATCATCGCCTCCGAGTGTGTCCGCACCGAAGACATCAACTTCATGGCCCGCTTCGCCCGTGGCCTGATCTGCATGCCGATGACCCGCGAGCGCTGCGAGCGCCTCGGCATCCCGCTGATGGTGCAGCGCAACGGTTCCGGCTTCGGCACCAAGTTCACCGTCTCCATCGAGGCCGCTGAAGGCGTCACCACCGGCATCTCCGCCGCTGACCGCGCCCGCACCGTGCAGGCCGCCGCCGCGAAGAATGCGGTTGCCGCCGACATCGTCAGCCCCGGCCACATCTTCCCGCTGATGTCCCAGCCTGGCGGTGTGCTGGCTCGCGCCGGTCACACCGAAGCGGCCTGCGACCTGGCGCGCATGGCCGGTTTCGAGCCGTCCGGCGTGATCTGCGAGATCATGAACGACGACGGCACCATGGCCCGTCGCCCGGAGCTGGAAGAGTTCGCCCAGCAGCACGGTATCAAGATCGGCACCATTGCCGACCTGATCCACTACCGCCTGATCCACGAGCGCACCGTCGAGCGCCTCGCTGAGCAGCCGCTGGATACCGAACTGGGCCAGTTCAAGCTGATCACCTACCGCGATTCCGTGGAAGGCGACGTGCACCTGGCGCTGACTCTGGGCAACGTCTGTCCGGAAGAGCCGACCCTGGTGCGCGTGCACAACCCCGATCCACTGCGCGACCTGCTGATGGTCAACCAGGCAGGCCGCTGGAGCCTGCGCGCGGCCATGGCCAAGGTGGCCGAGGCCGGCACCGGCGTGGTCCTGCTGCTGGGCCACCAGGTCGGCGGCGACGATCTGCTGGCGCATGTCCGCGAGATCACCAATACCCCGGCGCCCGTGCAGAAACCGACCACCACCTACAGCACCGTGGGTGCCGGTTCGCAGATCCTGCGCGACCTGGGCGTTCGCAAGATGCGCCTGATGTCGGCACCGATGCGCTTCAACGCGATATCCGGTTTCGACCTGGAAGTTGTAGAATACCTGCCCGCTGAATGAACCTCGCCGCCGTGCCCTGGCACGGCGGTGCCGTTCTTCTACCCTATTTGCGGAGCGCCACAGTGACGCTCCGGCTCTTTAACAGTGAGACTTGCCCATGACCCTGAAGACCATCGAAGGTACCTTCATCGCCCCCAAAGGCCGCTTCGCCCTGGTGGTTGGCCGCTTCAACAGCTTCGTGGTGGAAAGCCTGGTGGAAGGCGCTATCGACGCGCTGGTGCGCCACGGCGTCGCCCAGAGCGAAATCACCGTGATCCGTGCTCCGGGCGCCTTCGAAATCCCGCTGGTGGCGCAGAAAGTCGCCCAGCGCGGCGAGTTCGACGCCATCATCGCCCTCGGCGCGGTGATCCGTGGCGGCACCCCGCACTTCGAGTACGTTGCTGGTGAGTGCACCAAGGGTCTGGCGCAGGTTTCCCTGCAGTTCGGCGTGCCGGTTGCCTTCGGCGTGCTGACGGTCGACTCCATCGAACAAGCCATTGAGCGCTCCGGCACCAAGGCCGGCAACAAAGGCGCCGAAGCTGCCCTGTCCGCCCTGGAAATGGTGAGCCTGCTGTCGCAGCTGGAGGCCAAGTGAGCACCCAGGACGGCAACAACGCCCCGGCAAAGCCCGCCAAGCCGAACAAGATCGCCATGCGCCGCAAGGCCCGCAGCCTCGCGGTGCAGGCCCTGTACTCCTGGCAGATGGCTGGCCAGCCGCTCAACGAGATCGAGGCGACCTTCCGTACCGACAACGATTTCAGTGATGTCGACGGCGCCTACTTCCACGAGGTCCTGCACGGCGTACCGCGCCTGAAGACCGATCTGGACGAGGCGTTCACTCCCTGCCTGGACCGTGCGCTGGAAGAGATCGACCCGGTGGAGCTGGCCATCCTGCGCCTGGCCACCTACGAGCTGCGCAATCGCCTGGACGTGCCGTACAAGGTCGTCATCAACGAAGGTATCGAGCTGGCCAAGACCTTCGGCGCTACCGACGGACACAAGTTCGTCAACGGCGTGCTGGACAAGCTCGCTCCGCGTCTGCGCGCCGCCGAACTGCGTGGCGCCAAGCGCTGAGGCATGGGTGAGTTCGAGCTGATCCGTCGCTACTTCGCCTCGGCCGCGTGTGCGGCCGGCGGCGAGGCAGTGGCATTGGGGATCGGCGACGACTGCGCGCTCCTCGCGCCCAGGGCCGGCGAACAGCTGGCGATCTCCACCGACACCCTGGTCGTCGGCGTGCATTTTCCCGCCGTCTGCGATCCCTTCCTGCTCGGCCAGCGTGCCCTGGCGGTGTCCGCCAGCGACCTGGCGGCCATGGGCGCCGCGCCCATCGGCTTCACCCTTGCCCTGACCCTGCCCGAGGCCGACCCGGCCTGGCTGGAAGGTTTCGCCCGTGGCCTGAACCAGAAGGCGCAGGAATGCGCGCTGGTGCTGATCGGCGGCGACACCACCCGTGGCCCGCTGGCGATGACCGTCACCGTATTCGGCGGCGTGCCCGCCGGGCAGGCGCTGACCCGCGCCGGTGCGCGGCCGGGCGACCTGCTGTGTGTCGGTGGGCCGTTGGGCGAGGCGGGTGGGGCGTTGCCGCTGGTATTGGGCGAGATGACCGCCGAGCCGTCCGTCGCTGAACCGCTGCTGGCGCGTTACTGGTCGCCACAGCCGCAGCTGGATTTCGGCCAGGCGCTGCGTGGCAAGGCCACGGCGGCGCTGGATATTTCCGACGGGCTGCTCGCCGACTGCGGCCACATCGCCCGCGCTTCCGGCGTGGCGCTTATCGTTGAAGCCGACAGACTGCCCCAGAGCCCCGCGCTTGAAGCCCTGCTGGGCGCCGAGCGTGCGCAGCAGCTCAAGCTGGGCGCCGGTGACGACTACGTGCTCGCCTTCACCCTGCCTGCCGAGCATCTGCCTGCACTTTCGGCGAACTGGCCGGCCCTGCGCGTGGTCGGTAGGGTGGAAGCCGGTTCGGGCGTGCGCGTGCTCGATGGCGCTGGTGCCGATATCACGCCGCATCAGGGCGGCTACCTGCATTTCATGGAGTGACCGTGACAGAACACCCCAACCAGGCCCCGGCCCAACCCGTACCCCATTCGGTATGGAGCAATCCCTGGCACTTCCTGGCCTTCGGCTTCGGCTCGGGCACCCTGCCCAAGGCGCCGGGCACCTGGGGTTCGCTGGTTGCGCTACCCTTCATACCACTCTGGCAGATGCTGCCGGACTGGGGTTACTGGCTGATGCTGGGCGTCACCATGCTGTTCGGCTTCTGGCTGTGCGGCAAGGTTGCCGACGACCTGCGCGTGCACGATCACGAAGGCATCGTCTGGGACGAGATGGTCGGCATGTGGATCACCCTCTGGCTGGTGCCGGAAGGCTGGTGGTGGCTGCTGGTCGGTTTCGTGGTGTTCCGCATCGTCGACATTTCCAAGCCCTGGCCGATCAGCTGGATCGACCGTAACGTCCATGGCGGCGTCGGCATCATGCTCGATGACGTGCTGGCCGGCGTTTTCGCCTGGCTGGTGATGCAAGGCCTGACATGGGGTTGGGCCCACTGGCTGATCTGAGGAAGATCGATGCGCCGACTGCTGTGCCTGCTCCTCTGCCTGTGCTGGCTGCCGGCGATTTCCCTGGCGTCGGCCCTGGCCGCTGACAATACAACCAAAGCGCCTGCCGGGCTGCCCGCGGAAGTCCGGGTGGTCAGTGAAGTCTGGGTCAACTACAGCCAGGCCGACGGCCGTGGCCTGGCCTGGGATCTGCTGCGGGCCATCTACGAGCCCGAAGGCGTGCGCCTGAGCCTGCGCAGCGAGCCCTACGTGCGCTCGGTCGGGCTGGTGCAGCGCGGCGAGGCAGACGCCTGGGTCGGCTCCTACCGAAACGAAATCGATCACATCATCTATCCACACTGGCCCTATGACGTCGATCCCATCGGCGCGCTGGGCCTGAAGACTTCTCCCCAGCCGACCCTGGCCACGCTCGACCGCTACCGCCTGGCGTGGATGCGCGGCTATGCGTTCGACCGCTACCTGGACCACCTCAAACAGCGCAACGAGCTGCAACGGCGCAGCTCTGCCCTGCCGATGCTCGATGGCCACCGCATCGACTACTTCATCGACGCGCGGCCCGAGCTGGAAGAGATGATCGAGGCCAGGGGCGTTGATGCCAGCGTCTACCACATCACCGATGTCGGTTCGATTCCGCTGTATCTTGGCTTCGCCAACAATGACCGTGGGCGGGCATTGGCGAAACTCTATGATTCACGCATGCAGGTGCTCTACCGCAGCGGCGAGCTGGAACGCATCTTCGCCCGCTGGCACTGGCCCTACGCCCCGCTGAAACCGCTGCTGCCGCCCAAGGAGTGACTGCCATGCGCCTGTCCGTCCTGATCTGCCTGTCCCTCTGTTCCTTCGCTGCTCTGGCAGCGCCACAAGTGCAGGTGGTGGGGCTGTTCCCCGGCGCGGCGGTGCTCAGCATCGACGGCCAGCGCAAGCTGGTGAAGGTCGGCCAGACCGGCCCGGAAGGCGTGCAGGTGGTCAGTGCCGACAGCCACAAGGCGGTTCTGCGCGTGGGCGGCGTCGAGCAGACTTATGAGTTGAGCCGCGAGTACAACACGGCCGGCTATGCCGCGCCGGCCGCGCACGCCGAGACCAGCATCGCCCGCGGTACCGGCGGTCATTACTGGGTCGCCGGCACGATCAACAACCAGAATGCGCAGTTCCTGGTGGATACCGGCGCGACTTCGATCGCCATGAACGAAGGTCAGGCCCGGCGCCTGGGACTGGATTACCGTGCCGGCGGTACGCCGATGATGGCCTCCACCGCCAGCGGCACGGCCAAGGGCTGGCGGGTGACCCTCAACAGCGTGAAGCTCGGCGGCGTCGAGGTGCTGGGGGTCGAGGCGGTGGTGCTCGAGGGCGATTTTCCCACCGACATCCTGCTGGGCATGAGCTATCTCAACCGCGTCGGCTGGCGGGAAGACCAGGGCATGATGTACATCCAGGCCAAGCACTGAGCCGCTAGTCTGCAGTCCCCGTGACTTCTATCAAAAGCATCGATGCTTATCTTGCAGAATTCGCAATGACGGTGCAGCCGGCGCAGCTGTTACAATCCCGGTCCTCCTTCCTTAGATAAATCTTTCAGGAGTTTCCGGTGTCTGTCGTTTTCGTCGCCGCCTCCAAGCTGCCCACTCCCTTCGGCGAATTCACCATGCATGGCTTCCTCGACGAGGAAACCGGCAAGGAACACGTCGCCCTGACCATGGGCAAGCTCGACGACGGCCAGCCGGCGCTGGGGCGTCTGCATTCCGAATGCCTCACCGGCGATGCGCTGTTCAGTCTGCGCTGCGACTGCGGTTTCCAGCTCGAGGGCGCGTTGTCGGCCATCGCCAAGGAAGGCCGCGGCGTCCTGCTGTACCTGCGTCAGGAAGGCCGTGGCATTGGCCTGCTCAACAAGATCCGCGCCTACGCCTTGCAGGACGAAGGTGCCGATACCGTTGAAGCCAACCTGGCCCTGGGCTTCGGCGCCGACCAGCGTGACTACGCCATGTGCCTGCCGATGCTCAAGCACCTGGGCGTCTGCTCGCTGCGGCTGATGACCAACAACCCGCGCAAGGTGAAGGCGCTGGAAGGTTACGGCCTGACCGTTGCCGAGCGCGTGCCGCTGCAGAAGGGCCTGAACCCGCACAACAAGCGTTACCTGCAGACCAAGGCAGGCAAGCTGGGCCACATGCTGGGCAACATGCATCAGGGCGAAGCCGAGGCCGAGGCATCCGCTTCGTGAATCGCGCCGCTGCCCGGCGCCGGCTGAATCTGCTCTGGTGGTTGCTGCTGGCGCTCGCGCTGGCGCCGCAGCACCTGATGCTGGCGCTGGTGGGTGATGCGCCCGGGCCGGAATCGCTGGCCACGCCGGTGTTCGTCGTCGGCCTGCTGTCGATGTTCCTTACCCTGCCGCTGTTCCGCCGCTACAAGCATGCGCTGATTGCCACTGGCAAGGCCCGCGATGGCGCGGATGAACCCGCCGCCTGGCAGGCGCTGGGCGCCGCGCAGCGCCGTGGCGCGCTGGTCGGCAGCCTGCCGGGCTGGATCGGCGCCCTGGCGGTGCTGGTCGACCTGCATGGCGTGCCCGTCCTGCTGCTGGGCTTCGCCAGCCTGGTCATCCTCTGGCTGTACCGTCTGCCGCGCCAACTGGCCTGATGCGCCGTTTACTCTGCCTGCTCCTGCTGCTTGCCGGCCTGCCGGTTGCGGCGGCGGAGCGGGTGGTGAGCCTCGCGCCTTCCCTCACCGACATGGTCCTCGAACTGGGCGCCGGCGACCGGCTGGCCGGCCTGCTCGATGGCGGGCCGCGCCCGGAATCCCTGAAAGACCTGCCTTCCGTCGGCCGCTATGGTCAGGTCAACCTCGAACAGATTCTTGCCCTGCAGCCTGACCTGCTGCTGGTCTGGCCTGGCGCCGTGCCCGAAGCGCAGCTGCAACGCCTGACGTCCGTGGGCATCCCGGTCTATGTGGCCGATCCGCACCGTCTGGAGGATATCGCCCGGCAGTTCCGCGAGCTGGGCGAGCGACTGGGGCGAGCGGAGAAGGGGCGAGAACTGGCGCAAGCCTTCGAGGCGCGCATGGCGCAGCTGCGGACGCAGTACCACCGCGCGCCGCCGCTCAAGGTGTTCTATCAGGTGTGGGACCGTCCGCTTTATACCGTCGGTGGTCGGCAGATCATCAGCGAGGCGCTGGAAGTCTGCGGGGGCCGTAACCTGTTCGCCGATCTAGACCTGCCCGCGCCGCAGGTTGGCCGGGAAGCCGTGCTGGCGCGCGATCCGCAGGTGATCGTGGCGGCCAGCGAGGACCAGCTGCGTAGCTGGACTGGCATGCAGCAACTCAGCGCCACGCGGCTCAGGCAGCTCTGGGTGGTGCCGGATCGCAACCTGGAGAAGCCGAGCTTTGCGATGCTCGACGCCACCGAGAAGCTCTGTCGGTTGCTGTCCAAGGCGAAAGAGTAACCCTGTAGGAGCGGGCCATGCCCGCGATCGCCCATGGGGCGCTCCTACAGGGAGCCGCAGGTCAGAACCCTTCCAGCACGATCTTGCCCTTGGCCGTGTTGCTTTCCAGCAGCGCGTGGGCGCGGCGCAGGTTGGCGGCGTCGATCCTGCCGAAGTGCTCGCCCAGGGTGGTCTTCAGCACGCCGCTGTCGATCAGCCCGGCCACTCGCTGCAGCAGCTTGTGCTGCTCGATCATGTCGTCGGTCTGGAACATCGAGCGGGTGTACATGAACTCCCAGTGCAGCGACAGGCTCTTCTGCTTGAGCAGGCGCACGTCGAGGTTCAGCGGGTCGTCGATCAGCGCCAGGCGGCCCTGCGGGCGCAGGCTGGCGACGATCTCGGCGAGGTGCTCCTCGGTCTGGTTGAGGCTGGCCACGTGGGTGACTTCGCCGACGCCGATGCGCTTGAGTTCTTCGCTCAGCGGCTTGCGGTGATCGATCACGTGGTGCGCGCCGAGGTTGCGCACCCATTCCTGGGTTTCCGGACGCGAAGCGGTGCCGATCACGGTCATGCCGGTGAGCTGGCGCGCCAGCTGGGTGAGGATCGAGCCGACACCGCCGGCGGCGCCGACGATCAACAGGCTCTGTCCGGCGCTGGCCTTGCCTTCGGCCACCTGCAGGCGGTCGAAGAGCAGTTCCCAGGCGGTGATGGTGGTCAGCGGCAGTGCGGCGGCGTGGGCGAAGTCCAGGCTCTGCGGCATCGGGCCGACGATGCGCTCGTCCACCAGCTGCAGCTCGGCGTTGCTGCCGGGGCGGGTCAGGTCGCCGGCGTACCAGACCTTGTCGCCCGGCTTGAACAGGCTGACCTCACTGCCCACCGCGCGAACCACGCCAGCGGCGTCCCAGCCCAGCACCTTGTACTGGCCTTCGGCGGGCTGGGCGCGCTGGCGCACCTTGGTGTCCACCGGGTTGACGGAGATGGCGCGCACTTCCACCAGCAGGTCGCGCGGGCCGGGCGTGGGCTCGGGCAGCTGGATGTCGAGCAGGGAATTGGCGTCGGTGCTGGGCAGGCTCTGGGTGTAGCCGATGGCTTTCATGGGAATTCCTATGCGTTCGAGGCGATCAGTCGATGCGGTTCATCAGGCGGATATCGAGTTCCGCCAGGTCGGGTTCGGCGGCCTTCACGAAGGCCTGGAAGTGCGGGCTGGCCTCGTGCTCGGCCAGGGCCTCCTCATCGCGCCACTGCTCGATCATGTAGATCAGCTCGGCGTCCTTGATGTCGCGGTGCAGGTCGTATTGCAGGCAACCGGCCTCGGCGCGGGAAGGCGCGAGCATGCCGTGCAGGCGTTCCTGCAGGCTGTCGGCGCGGCCGGGTTTGGCGCGAATGATGGCGATCAGGGTCAGGCTCATCCGGGTATCTCCAGTGGGGCGGGGAAGGTGAGGGCATGCTGCTCTCTTTCGTTGGGAAGAAAAACCGCGTAAGTAGAGAGTCTCTTTCAAAGGATTTTTGAAAATGCTGCGTTTCGACGACCTGCAGATCTTCGTCCGCACCGCCGAGCGGGGCAGCCTCTCGGCCGCCGCCCGTGAGCTGGAGCTGTCACCGGCGGTGGCCAGCGCGGCGCTCAAACGCCTGGAAAGCGAGCTGGATGTGCGCCTGTTCGCCCGTTCTACCCGCAGCCTGCGTCTGACTGCCGAGGGCGAGCTGTACCTGGCCCACGCTCGTGCCGCGCTGCAAAGCCTGGACGACGGCCGCCAGCTGCTGGCCGGCGGCAAGAGCGAGATTGCCGGCAACTTCCAGGTCTCGGCGCCGTCGGACTTCGGCCGCAACGTGTTGCTCCCCTGGCTCGACGAATTCCAGGCGCTGCACCCGCGAATGAACCTGCGTCTGCTGATCAGCGACCGCCAGGCCGATCTCTACCGGCAACCGGTGGACGTGGCCTTCCGTCTCGGCCAGCCGGGTGATTCCAACCTGGTGGCGCTGCCGCTGGCCCCGGACAATCGCCGCGTGCTCTGTGCCGCTCCCGAGTATTTCGCACGCCACGGCAAGCCGACGCACCCGGACGAGCTGCACCGGCACAATTGCCTGCTCTACATGCTGGGAGGACGCGCCCATGAGCGCTGGAGCTTCAGCGACAGCCGCAAGCAGCATGTGGTGGCGGTGCGCGGCGACCGCCTTTGCGACGATGCCGATGTGGTACGGCGCTGGGCTGTGGCGGGGCAGGGGGTGGTCTACAAGTCCTGGCTGGACGTCGCGGCTGACGTGCAGGCCGGCAGGCTGGAGGTGGCGCTGGCAGATTACCTGGGCGAGGCCACGCCGATGAACCTGTTCTGTACCCACCGCGCCCAGCTCAGCCGGGCGGTGACCCAGCTGCGCGAGTTCGTCCAGTGGCGTTGCACCGAGTTGATGCGCGAGCGCCCCTGGGCCTGACGCGGGATCAGAGCGGCGTGTAGCGGTGGATCGCCGCGGACAGGCCCCAGGCGCTGGCCACCGCCAGCAGCACCATGGCGGTCGGCAGCAGGCTCCACCAGATGCGTGGCGCCAGGGCCGGCAGCTCGCTGCGGAGCTGGCTTATCCACAGGCTGGCGGCGCATACCGAGGCGCCGAGCAGGGCGCCGGCAATGATGTCGCTGGGCCAGTGGGCGCCCAGGTACACGCGCGACAGCGCGATGCTGGCGGCAGGGATCACTGCCAGCAGCATCCAGGTCAGGCGTACGCGTGGGGACTTCTCGCGGCTGGCCAGCACGCCAAGCACCAGGAAGAAGGCGAAGGAGGCCGAGCTGTGCCCGCTGGGCATGCTGAAGGCGGACAGCGGGTCGGCGATCACTTCGGGGCGCGCGCGGCTGAACAGGTGCTTGAGGGTGGTGTTGAGCAGGGCGGTGCCGACCATGGTGCCGGCGGCGAAGAACGCGTGGCGCCATAGTCGCAGCGCGGCCAGCAGCACCGCCAGCAAAGCGCCGGCGATGAACTGGGTGCGGAAGTCGCCGACGCGGGTGACGGCCACCATCACATCGTCCAGCCAGGCGTGGCGGTGTTCCTGTACCAGCGCCATCAGGCCCTTGTCCAAAGCATCGAGGTGCGGCCAGCCGATCAGCATGGCGATCAGCAGCGCGAAACAGCCGGCTGCGCCGATCAGCGCAGCCTTGCGCTCCTTGCGCAGCTCGGCGTGGATGATTAGGGTCAGCACCGCGGCGACGCAGGCGGCGACCACCCCGGCCTGCGGCCAGAAGCCCTCGGGCAGCGGCAGGCGCATGGCCGCGCCGGTGGCCCAGCCGGGCACCAGGTAGGCGATCGACCAGCCGGCGGCGGCCACGATGGAGACTGCCAGGAAGCGCCCGAACGGCATGTCGAGCATGCCGGCGATCATCGGCAGGAACGGCCGCAGCGCCCCGATGAAACGGCCCACCAGCAGGCTGGCGACACCGTAGCGGTGGAAGAAGCCTTCGGCGGCCGCCATCCATTCCGGATGGTGGCGCAGCACCGGTAGGCGGCGGATGTCCTGATGGAAGTGGCGGCCGATCCAGTAGGACGACATATCACCCAGCAAGCCGCCGAAGAACGCCAGCGCCAGGGTTTCCCACAGCCCGAGGGCGCCGCTGCCGGCCAGCACGGCGATGGCGAAGAGCATCACCACGCCGGGCAGGATGATGCCGATGACGGCGGCGCATTCGAGGAAGGCGACCAGGAACAGGACCAGGGCGAGCCATTGCGGATGGGTGGCCATCCAGGTGTTGAAGGCGGCGAGATCGATCATCGGAAGGTGGCGTCCTGGGTTCCGAGCAAGTGGTAGTCATGGCCTTCGACCTGCCCGCGGCGCAAAGGGTTGCGCGTGCAGAAGCTGGCGAAGGCGGCATCGACGAAGCGGTATTGCAGGTGTTCGTCGCGGCCGTGGGGAATGCCCAGGCGCGCGGTCTGGATGACCAGCGAGGGCTGCTCGCCGAGGTCGTCGACGAACAGGCGCTGCGGGTCGAAACGCTGGGCGTCCCAGTCCGGCACCTTCAGGTCCATGGAGCGGCAGAGCAGGGTCTGGCCGGAGCACAGCTTGCCCAGCGCGCGCTCGCTGCCGTCAGCGGCGGGGTTGAGCCGGCGCATGCAGGCCAGGGCGGCGTCGCCGGAAATGCGATCGAGCCAGGGGTGGCCGGACTTGATCAGCACCGCATTGCCCGCACCGCCGGCGCTGAAGTTCAGCGAGTCGCCGCCGCGGGCGTAATACATGTAGATGTGCCCGCCATCGAGGAACAGCGCCTTGCGCTTCTCGGTGTAGCCCAGCGAGGCGTGGCTGCCTTTCTCGGCCAGGTAATAGGCTTCGGTCTCGATGATCCGCGCGGATAGCCACAGCTCGCCGACCCGGTGGCGGATCACCTTGCCCAGCAGCTCGCGGGCGACGGTGAGGGCGTCGCGGTTGAAGAAGGCGTCCGGCAGCGGATTCGCATCGGGCCAGGGCAAACTTAGGTTGGGTTCGGCGGGCATCGGATTGTCGCGGTTCTCGGGCCGGTCTTAGGCTGGGGGATCATAACAACAAGATTCTTAAGCATGGCTGAACGGATCCGGGCCGACAGCGCCCACATCACCCCCAGCGCGCACTACACCGGTTACGTCTGGTATCGCCACCAACTGGCCGATCCGGCCTTCGCCACGGCGTTCGGCCGCTGGGTGCACGGCTGTGTGGCGCCGATCAACTGGGGGGCGCGGATCGGCTTCGGGCTGAATATCGAAGACTTCCTGTTACAACGTCACCTGCTGATCGATGCCCGGCTGACCCAGGCCATCGAATTGCGCGGCGTTACCCAGGTGGTGGAGATCGCCTGCGGGCTTTCGCCCCGTGGCCGGCGCTTCCGCGAACGCTATCCCCAGCTGACTTACATTGAAGCCGACCTGCCGCCGATGGCGGCACGCAAGTCTGCGCTGCTGCAGGAACAGGGCTGGCTGGACGGCAAGCACCGCGTGCGGGCCGTGGATATCCTCGCCGAACAGGGCGAGCAAAGCCTGGCGGCTCTGTTCTCCGAGCTGGACCGCGACCGCCCGGTGACGGTGATTACCGAGGGTCTGGTGAACTACTTTCAGCGCCCGGTGATCGAGGGCTTCTGGCGCCGTCTGGCGGCCGCCCTGCGGGTGTTCCCGGACGCGACCTACCTGACCGAACTGTATCCCGACCTGCGCGAACATCCGCGCTACCGGCAGATCCGCTGGGGCGTCGGGCTGATCGGCCGGCTGACCCGTGGCGGCTATCCGCTGCATTACCGCAGTGCCGGCGAGATCGAGCAGGCGTTCAACGGCTGCGGGTTCGGCCGGGTGGCTGTCCTCGATCCGCAGGTGGATGGCGCGGGGCTGGGGTTGCCCAAGGGGCGGATGCCGAGTCTGGTGCGGGTGATCGAGGCGCGGGTTTAGTTCCTAGGCTCGCGAACAGTGCCAATGCAGGTCGACGGTGTCAGCGCGTTTCCCTCACCCCAGCCCTCTCCCAAAGGGAGAGGGAGCCGATCATGCCGGCTGATACTGCCGTTTCGCCTCACGCCGAACAGTCCCCTCTCCCCTTGGGAGAGGGTTAGGGTGAGGGGAATGCCTGAGCGCCGGGGCGCCCAGGGTTTCAACCAGCCAGCGGTCCTTCAAGCCGCACACGCTCCCTGCTGCATCGGCACCACCATTGCCGCCAGCGCCGCGCTGGCCTGCGGGTCGCCGTGGGCGAAGATGAAGGCCAGGCCGTCGCCGCGGTAACGCAGCGGCAGGATATCCAGCTCCGGCAGGCCGGCGGCGGCCAGTTTCCAGCCGCGCGAAGGACGATCGGCCGGCAGCGCGACGCGGATCAGTCCGCCGAAATACCCCAGCTCCGCCAGCTCGCAGCGCCATTCGCCACCTTCCCCGTTGCGCAGCACGGCGCGCGTGTCGGTCGGCGCCAGGCGCGGTTCGAAGCGGCGTTCCAGGTGCAGCAGCTGCTGGCGCTGGAAGCGTGTGCTGCCGGCGGCGCTGCGCGGCAGTGCTTCACCGCGCAAGAACGGGTTGTACAGCCGCGCGCAGGCGTCGCGGCGCTCGAACTGGGCCAGGTGGTCGGCGTTGTGGATCAGCGCGAACTCGGCGTCCGCGCAGGCGTGGGCAAATTCGGCATGCTCCCAGGGCTGGGTGAAGTGGTCGTACTCGCCGGCCAACACCAGGGTCGGGCACTGCGGGTGGCGGTCGAAGCCGCCGAAGGCCAGCAGGCGCTGGCTGTTCTGCCGGTAGCGCTCGATCTCCGCCGGGGTCAGACGCTGCAGTTGGCGCAGCAGGGCCTTGCGGAATACCGGGGAAACGCCCGTATCGGCCAGGCGCAGCGGGTTGATCAGGCCGGTCAGCACGCCGTGGGCGAAAGGCGTCTGCTCGCCCAGTTCCAGGCGCGCCAGGGCCTCCACCAGCAGCGCGCGGGCGCCGGGGCGGCCGAAGGCGGTGATGCCGGCCAGCAGCAGGCGGCCGCAGCGCGCCGGGTGGCGGGCGGCGAACAGCGCGGCTAGCGCCGAGCCGTAGGACAGCCCGATGGGCATCAGCGGCGGCAACTGCAGGGTTTGTGCAAAGGCGGCGATCAGGTCGGCCAGGTCCTCCAGGCTCAGCTCTGGCGCCAGTTGCAGGTTGCCGCCCTGGCTGGGCAGGTCGAGCAGGATCACCGGGTGCCCGGCGAGCAGCTCCGAGACCTCGCTGGCGAAGGAGCGGAAGCTCTGGAACGCGCCGCCCAGCAGAAGGACCGGCGGGCGGGTGTCATCCTCCCGTGAAGAGAAGGCCTGGTAGTGCAGTTGCCAACCGTCCAGTTCCAGCACCGCCGGGGCGGTGGTCAGGGACTGGGCGCTGTAATCGGTGCGATAGCGCATGGCAGTTCTCCGGCGGTGGACCGCCTCTTGTTGTTCTTCCCTGGCGTGCCTCCCTGGCAATGCGAACGCTGCGGGGGCAATGAGCCATGCTTGCAAAGTAACCAGCCGATACGAATTTGTTTACCCAACCTTCGGGCGGCAGGGAGGGGTGGGGAGTGTCGGATGTAACCGGCGGGCGGGGGATGACGGGCGCTGGCGTTACGCGAAGCGCGTCGCTGACCGGCCGGCTGCTGTGGCTGGCCGCTGAGGGGGCGCTCCCGCTATACTTGCGCATTTCCCTCACGCAGACGCGTTAGATCATGACCGAGTCCGTTCTCGACTATATGAGCCGCCTGGGCCGCGCCGCCCGTGAAGCGTCGCGCGTTGTCGCGCGCGCCACGACCGCGCAGAAGAACCAAGCCCTGCTGGCCGCAGCCGATGCCCTGGACGCCGCCCGCGCCCAGCTGACCGAAGCCAACGAACAGGATCTGGCCAATGGCCGTGCCAACGGTCTGGAGCCCGCCATGCTCGACCGCCTGGCCCTGACGCCGGCGCGCATCGACGACATGATCGAAGGCCTGCGCCAGGTCGCCACGCTGCCGGACCCTATCGGCGAGATCCGCGACATGCGCTACGTGCCGTCCGGCATCCAGCTGGGCAAGATGCGCGTGCCCCTGGGCGTGGTGGGGATCATCTACGAATCCCGTCCGAACGTGACCATCGACGCCGCCAGCCTGTGCCTGAAGTCCGGCAACGCGACCATCCTGCGTGGTGGTTCCGAAGCGATCCACTCCAACCAGGCGATCGCTGCGTGCATCCAGACCGGCCTGGCCGCCGCCGGCCTGCCGGCCAGCGCCGTGCAGGTGGTGGAAACCACCGACCGCGCCGCTGTCGGCGCGCTGATCACCATGCCCGAGTACGTCGACGTCATCGTTCCGCGTGGCGGCAAGGGCCTGATCGAGCGCATCAGCCGTGACGCCAAGGTCCCGGTGATCAAGCACCTGGACGGTATCTGCCACGTCTACATCGACATCGCCGCCGACCTGGACAAGGCAATCCGTGTCGCCGACAACTCGAAGACCCAGCGCTACGCGCCGTGCAACACCATGGAGACGCTGCTGGTTCACGCCGGCATCGCCGACCGCGTGCTGCCGCCGCTGGCCGCCATCTACCGTGACAAGGGCGTGGAACTGCGCGGCGATGCCGCCACCCGCGCGCTGCTGGGCGCCGACGTACTGGAAGCCACCGAGGAAGACTGGCGCACCGAGTACAACGCGCCGATCCTGTCGATCCGCATCGTCGACGGCCTCGATGCGGCCATCGAGCACATCAACACCTACGGCTCGCAGCACACCGACGCGATCATCACCGAGAACTTCACCGATGCCCGCCGCTTCCTCACCGAAGTGGACTCGGCCTCGGTCATGGTCAACGCCTCGACCCGCTTCGCCGATGGCTTCGAATACGGCCTGGGCGCGGAGATCGGCATTTCCACCGACAAGCTGCACGCCCGCGGCCCGGTCGGCCTGGAAGGCCTGACCAGCGAGAAATACGTGGTGTTCGGCGACGGACACGTGCGGACCTGATGAACAAGGCGCGTTCCCGTCGGGTCGGTCTGTTCGGTGGCACCTTCGACCCGGTGCACATCGGTCACCTGCGCAGTGCGCTGGAGATGGCCGAGCAGTTCGACTTCGACGAGTTGCGCCTGATCCCCAACTTCCGCCCGCCGCACCGCGACACCCCCCAGGTGAAACCGGAGCAGCGGCTGGCGATGGTCGAGCTGGCGGTAGCCGGCGTGACCCCGCTGGTGGTCGATGACCGCGAGCTGAAGCGTGACAAACCCTCCTACACCATCGACACCCTGGAGTCGCTGCGTGGGGAGCTGGATGAGCGGGACCAGTTGTTCCTGCTGGTCGGCTGGGACGCATTTTGCGGCCTGCCGACCTGGCATCGCTGGGAAGAGTTGCTGGAGCACTGTCATATCGTCGTGCTGCAGCGCCCGGATGCCGACAGCGAGCCGCCGGAAGACCTGCGCGACCTGCTGGCGGCGCGCAGTGTTGCCGACCCGAAGGCGATGACCGGCCCGGCCGGGCAGATCACCTTCGTCTGGCAGACGCCGCTGGCAGTATCCGCCACCCAGATCCGCCAACTCCTGTCGCAGGGGCGCTCGGTGCGCTACCTGGTGCCGGATGCGGTATTGAACTATATCGAGGCGCACGGCCTGTACCAGGCGTCTCACTGATCAAGCTAGAGAGTCATACATGCAAACCGAACAACTGGTCGAACTGACCATCGCCGCCCTGGAAGATCTCAAGGCGCAGGACATCACCGTCATCGACGTGCGCGAGAAGACCAGCATCACCGACGTCATGGTCATCGCCACCGGCGCCTCCAGCCGTCAGGTCAAGTCGCTGGCCGACAACGTCCTGGAAAAGGTCAAGGAACAGGGCGTGCGCCCGATCGGCAGCGAAGGCCAGGAAGGCGGCGAGTGGGTCCTGATCGACCTCGCCAACGTCGTGGTCCATGTCATGCAGCCGGCCACCCGCCAGTTCTACGACCTGGAACGCCTGTGGCAGGGCGCCGAGCAGAGCCGCGCTCACCACAGCGCCGAGTAAGCCTGCCGTGCGTCTGCGTCTGATCGCGGTCGGCTCGCGCATGCCGCGCTGGGTGGAAGAGGGCTGGGCGGAGTACGTCAAGCGCCTGCCCTCGGAGCTGTCCCTGGAACTGGTGGAAATCCCGCTCAACACGCGTGGCAAGAATGCCGACGTGGCGCGGCTGATCCGCCAGGAAGGCGAGGCCATGCTGAGCAAGGTCCAGCCGGGGGAACGCATCGTCACCCTGGAAGTCGAAGGCAAGCCCTGGAGCACCCCCCAGCTGGCGCAGGAGCTTGACCGCTGGCGCCTGGACGCGCGCACTGTCAACCTCATGGTCGGTGGGCCGGAAGGCCTGGCGCCGGAGGTCTGCGCGCGCAGCGAGCAGCGCTGGTCGCTGTCGCCGCTGACCCTGCCGCACCCACTGGTGCGGATTCTGGTCGGCGAGCAGATCTACCGCGCCTGGACGGTTTTGTCCGGGCACCCCTACCACAAGTAGTCGTAGCCGTTTTCGATGCCGCAGCCGATACAGCTCAAGGACCACGAGAAGGACGCCCGTCTGGTCCGCGCCCGCGTCATCGTCGGCGGGGTGGCGATCTTCCTGCTCGCCCTGGTGTTGGTGGCGCGCATGTATCACCTGCAGGTGACGCAGTACGACTACCACTCGACGCTGTCGGAGAACAACCGCGTCCACGTGCAGCCGATTCCGCCCAATCGCGGGCTGATCTTCGACCGCAACGGGGTGATCATCGCCGACAACCGCCCCAGCTTCAGCCTGACCATCACCCGCGAGCGCACCGAGAACCTGCAGGAGACGCTCAAGACCCTGGTGGAGATCCTCGGCCTCACCGAGGAAGACAAGGCTATCTTCGAGAAGCGCATGAAACAGGGGCGCCGGCCGTTCGAGCCGGTGCCGATCATGTTCGAGCTGTCCGAGGAGCAGATCGCCCGCATCGCGGTTAACCAGTACCGCCTCAACGGCGTCGACGTGGCTGCGCAGTTCGTTCGCCATTACCCGCTGGGCGAGCACTTCGCCCACTCGGTCGGCTATGTCGGGCGGATCAACGAGGCGGAACTGAAGAAGCTCGACCCGGTGGCCTATTCGGGCACCCACCACATCGGCAAGACCGGCGTGGAAAAATTCTATGAGGACGCGCTGCACGGCACAGTTGGCTACGAGGAAGTCGAGACCAACGCCCGTGGTCGCGTCCTGCGCGTGCTCAAGCGCACCGAGCCGGTCTCCGGCCGTGACATCGTGCTGAGCATCGACAGCAAGCTGCAGGCTGCCGCGGAAACCGCACTGGCCGGCCGGCGCGGCGCCATCGTGGCGATCCAGCCGTCCACCGGCGAAGTGCTGGCCATGGTCAGCCAGCCCGCCTACGACCCCAACCTGTTCGTCACCGGCATCAGCTTCAAGGACTATGCGGCCCTGCGCGATTCCGAGGACCGCCCGTTGTACAACCGCGTGCTGCGCGGCCTGTACCCGCCGGGCTCGACGGTAAAACCGGCGGTGGCCATCGCCGGCCTCGATGCAGGCGTCGTGACGCCCTCCAGCCGAGTGTTCGACCCCGGCTATTACCAACTGCCGAACTACGACCACAAGTACCGCAACTGGAACCGCATGGGCGACGGCTGGGTGACCCTGGAGACCGCGATCATGCGCTCCAACGACACCTACTTCTACGACCTCGCGCATAAGCTGGGGATCGATCGCCTGCACGACTACATGAGCGAGTTCGGCTTCGGCCAGCGGGTCGCCCTGGACATGTACGGCGAAGCGGAAGGCCTGATGCCGTCGCGCCAGTGGAAGCGCGCGCTGCGCCGACAGGCCTGGTTCCCCGGCGAAACCCTGATTCTCGGCATCGGCCAGGGCTACATGCAGGCCACGCCGCTGCAGCTGGCGCAGATGACCGCGCTGCTGGCCAACAAGGGCAAATGGATTCGTCCGCACCTGGCCAAGACCATCGACGGCAAGCCGCCGGTCGACGAGGACCCGATGCCGGATATCAAACTCAAGGACCCGAACAACTGGAACCTTGTGGACTACGGCATGCAGCAGGTAGTCCATGGGGCTCGCGGCACCGCGCACAAGGTCGGCGCCACGTCCGTCTACCGCATCGCCGGCAAGTCCGGTACCGCGCAGGTCGTCGCGATCAAGCAGGGCGAGAAGTACAACCGCTCCAAGCTGCTCGAGCGCCACCGCGACCATGCCTTGTTCGTCGGTTTCGCTCCGGCGGACAACCCGCAGATAGCCGTGGCCGTGATGGTGGAGAACGGTGAGTCCGGCTCCGGCGTTGCCGCCCCCGTACTGAAGGCCGTGACCGACGCCTGGTTGCTCGACGAGACCGGCAAGCTCAAGGCCGAATACGCACCGCAGACCACGGCGGAGGCGCCCAAACCATGACCATGAACGGAAATTTCGACCGCACACTGTCCAGCGAAGACGTGATGAAGCGGCGCTCCAGCCTGCTGCAGCGCCTGCACATTGACGGCCTGCTGCTCCTGCTGCTGGTGACCCTGGGCTCGGTCGGCCTGTTCGTCCTGTATTCCGCCAGCGGCAAGAGCTGGGACCTGCTGATCAAGCAGGCCTCGTCGTTCGGCCTGGGCCTGGGCGCGATGTTCGTGCTGGCGCAGATCGAGCCGCGCTTCCTCGCCCGCTGGGTGCCGCTGGGCTACCTGATCGGCGTGGCGCTGCTGGTGGTGGTGGACGTGATGGGTCACAACGCCATGGGCGCGACCCGCTGGATCAACATTCCCGGGGTGATCCGCTTCCAGCCGGCGGAATTCATGAAGCTGCTGATGCCCATGACGATCGCCTGGTACCTGTCCAAGCGCTCGTTGCCGCCGGGTTTCAAGCACAGCGTGGTGGGCCTGGCGCTGATCGTCGTGCCCTTCGTGCTGATCCTCAAGCAGCCGGACCTGGGCACCGCCATGCTGGTGCTGGCGTCCGGCTCCTTCGTGCTGTTCGTCGGCGGGCTGCGCTGGCGCTGGATCATCATGGCTGTATCGGCTGCGGTGCCGGTCGCCGTGGGCATGTGGTACTTCGTCATGCACGACTACCAGAAGCAGCGCGTACTGACCTTCCTCGACCCGGAAAGCGATCCGCTGGGCACCGGCTGGAACATCATCCAGTCCAAAGCGGCCATCGGTTCCGGCGGCGTCTTCGGCAAGGGCTGGCTGCTGGGCACTCAGTCCCATCTGGATTTTTTGCCCGAAAGCCACACGGACTTTATCATTGCCGTGCTCGGCGAAGAGTTCGGTCTGGTCGGGGTGTGCCTCCTGCTGGTGCTGTACCTGCTGGTGATCTACCGGGGGCTGGTGATCACGGCACAGGCGCAGACGCTGTTCGGCAAGCTGCTTGCCGGCAGTATCACCATGACCTTCTTCGTGTATGTGTTCGTCAACATTGGTATGGTCAGCGGACTGTTGCCAGTGGTGGGGGTACCGCTGCCCTTTATCAGTTATGGCGGAACTTCGCTGGTGACCCTGATGTCAGGGTTCGGCGTTTTGATGTCGATTCACACCCACCGGAAGTGGATCGCCCAGGTTTGATGACAAGAGTGAAGAAAGGAATGCAAGTACTGCGCGCCTGGGCTGCCAGGGGGGTGCATTGGGTCGGAATCGCGGGGGCGATCGGCATGTCCGGCGCCGCTGGCGCGGGCGACTACGATGGTTCGCCTCAGGTCGCCGAGTTCGTCAGCGAAATGACCCGTGACTACGGCTTCGCCGGCGAGCAGCTCATGGGCCTCTTCCACGACGTGGAGCGCAAGCAGTCCATCCTCGACGCCATCTCCCGCCCCGCCGAGCGGGTGAAGACCTGGAAGGAATACCGCCCGATCTTCGTCACCGACGCGCGCATCAACCGCGGCGTGGACTTCTGGAACCAGAATGCCGAGGCCCTGGCCCGCGCCGAGCAGGAATACGGCGTGCCGGCCCAGTACATCGTCTCCATCATCGGCGTGGAGACCTTCTTCGGCCGCAATACCGGCAACTTCAAGGTGATGGACGCGCTGTCCACCCTGGGCTTCGACTACCCGCCGCGCGCCGACTTCTTCCGCAAGGAGCTCAAGCAGTTCCTGCTGCTGGCCCGCGAACAGCAGGTCGACCCGCTCAGCCTGACCGGCTCCTACGCCGGCGCCATGGGCCTGCCACAGTTCATGCCGAGCAGCTTCCGCGCCTACGCCGTGGACTTCGACGGCGACGGCCACATCAATATCTGGAGCGACCCCACCGATGCCATCGGCAGCGTCGCCAACTACTTCAAGCAGCACGGCTGGCATACCGGCGAGCCGGTGGTGTCGCAGGCGGAAATCGGCACCTCCACCGCCGAAGACGCGCTCACCCAGGGCCTGGAACCGCAGATGAACCTTGGTCAGCTACGCTCTCAGGGCTGGCGAACCCATGACGTGATCCGCGACGACCTGATGGTGACCGCCATGCGCCTGGAAGGCGCACAGGGCACCGAATACTGGGTCGGGCTGCCGAACTTCTACGTGATAACCCGTTACAACCGCAGCGCCATGTACGCCATGGCGGTCCATCAGTTGGCCGGCGAGATCGCCAAGGCGCGAGGTGTCCATTGAGCAAGCGAATCGCAAGTCCCGGCCTCTGGTCGCTGGCCGCCTGCGTTGGCCTGAGCACCGTGTTCCTCGTCAGTTGCACCGGCAACCGTGCGCCCCAGCAGCAGCCGGTGGCCAGCAGCGGCATTTCCGGGCCTTATGACTACAACCGCCCGCACCGCGACGGCGCGCCCTGGTGGGACGTCGACGTCTCGCGCATCCCCGATGCCGTGCCGATGCCGCACAACGGGCCGTTCAAGAACAACCCCTACACCGTGCTGGGCAAGACCTACTACCCGCTGAACAACGCGAACACCTACAACGTGGTCGGCACCGCGTCCTGGTACGGCACCAAGTTCCATGGCCAGGCCACCGCCAACGGCGAGCAGTACGATCTTTACGGCATGACCGCTGCGCACAAGACCCTGCCGCTGCCGAGCTACGTCCGCGTGACCAACCTGGACAACGGCAAGAGCGTCATCGTCCGCGTCAACGACCGCGGCCCGTTCTATTCCGACCGGGTGATCGACCTGTCCTTCGCCGCCGCCAAGAAACTCGGCTATGCCGAGACCGGCACCGCCCACGTGAAGGTAGAGGGCATCGACCCCGACCGCTGGTGGGCCTCCCAGGGCAAGCAGCCGCCGATGATCATGGCCCTGCCGAAGATGGCCTCGCAGCCTGCCGCGCAGCCCCAGGCGGTCGCCATGGCCCAGCCCATCGAAACCTACACCCCGCCGCCGGCGCAACACGCCGCGCCTGTGGCGCCGGTCCAGATCGACTCAAAAAAAAACGCTTCATTACCAGCCGATGGCCTGTATCTCCAGGTGGGTGCCTTCGCCAACCCGGACGCTGCGGAGCTTCTCAAGGAGAAGGTCGGCGGCCTGACGGGGGCGAAATCCTTTATCAGCTCGGTCGTGGTCAACCAGCAGACCTTGTACCGAGTGCGCCTGGGACCGATCGGAACGCAGGATGAAGCAAGTCGGATGCAGGACAGCATCCGCGTGGCCAATCTAGGCCAACCCAAGCTCGTGCGCCTGGACTGAGATTCCACCGCACGTGCCGCAGCGGCCCGTCAGAGGTCGCAGCACCCGAGTTCCCCCCAAGGGGATTGTTTGACCATTAGTGAACCCCAGAGAGACGGATGAACATCTTCAACTTCGCCAAACGCCTGTCCTTGCTCGTGTTGTTCAGCGCCCCCGTGGCCAGCTGGGCAGCTGAAGTCGTTCCCGCCGCCCCGCAGCTCGCGGCCAAGGCCTGGGTGCTGATGGACGGCGCCAGCGGCAACATCCTGGTCGAGAACGCCGGTGACGAGCGCCTGCCGCCCGCCAGCCTGACCAAGCTGATGACCGCCTACATCGCCACCAAGGAAATCGAAGGCGGCCGCATCGCCGAATCCGACCTGGTCACCGTCAGCGAACACGCCTGGCGCACCGGCGGCTCGCGCATGTTCATCAAGGTCGGCTCCCAGGTTTCGGTGAGCGACCTGCTGCACGGCATCATCATCCAGTCGGGCAACGACGCCTCCGTCGCCCTGGCCGAGCACATCGCCGGCAGCGAAGACGCCTTCGCCGATATGATGAACACCACCGCGCAGAAGCTGGGCATGACCAATTCCCACTTCATGGACGCCACCGGCCTGCCCAACCCGGACCACTACTCGTCCGCCAAGGACATGGCCACCCTGGCCCGCGCCATCATCTACGGCGAGCCGACTCACTACGCCATCTACGCGCAGAAAGAGTTCTTCTGGAACAACATCAAGCAGCCCAACCGCAACCTGCTGCTGTGGCGCGACAAGACCGTCGACGGCCTGAAGACCGGCCACACCGACGAAGCCGGCTACTGCCTGGTGGCTTCCGCCGTGCGTGACGGCCAGCGCATGATCGCCGTGGTGTTCGGCACCAACAGCGAACAGGCTCGCGCCGCCGAAACCCAGAAGCTGCTGACCTACGGCTTCCGCTTCTTCGAAACCCAGACCTTCTACAAGAAGGGCGCCGAGCTGACCAAGGCCATGGTCTGGAAAGGCTCCGAGCACGAAGTCAAAGCCGGCCTGTCCGAAGACCTGACCATGACCGTGCCGCGCGGCCAGCTCAAGCAGCTGCAGGCCAACATGGTCGTCGAGCCGAACCTGATGGCGCCGATCCAGCAGGGCCAGGTCATCGGCAAGGTCGAAGTCAAGCTGAACGACAAGGTCGTCCGCACCGCCGACCTCGTCGCCCTCAACGCCGTGGAAGAAGGCGGCTTCTTCCGCCGTATCTGGGACAGCATCCGCCTGTTCTTCTTCGGTCTGTTCAACTGACCGCCCGTCCCGGTCTTGTACTTTTGTATACAAGACCGGGATTGACCCGCCCGCGCAGTCGCAAACTCGGGTAAAATGCCCGCCTGCGACTGCCTGGTCCCCCCGTGGCCCGGCGGCCGTCGTCCGATCCACCCGGAGCGCCCCCATCCCGGACGCTCATGCGGAGGCGGGCCACACGCCCGCGAGAGCCATGACTGATACTCCTGATTCCGTCGACACCAGCGAACAGCCCGCACCGAAGATCGAGTTCCCCTGCGAACGCTACCCGATCAAGGTCATCGGCGACGCCGGCGAAGGCTTCCCCGACCTGGTCGTCGAAGTCATCCAGCGTCACGCTCCGGACCTCGACATCACCACCCTGGTCACCCGCGACAGCCGCAACGGCCGTTTCCTGTCCGTGCAGGTGCTGATCACCGCCACCGGCGTCGACCAACTGCAGAACATCCATAAAGACCTGCGCGCCACCGGCCGCGTCCACATGGTGCTCTGATGGGCGAAACGCTGGGCTTTCGTGAGCTGGGGATCCTTCCTTACGAGCCGACCTGGCACGCCATGCAGCGCTTCACCGCCGAGCGCGAACCCGTCACGCCCGACGAAGTCTGGCTGCTCGAACACGAACGCGTGTTCACCCAGGGCCAGGCCGGCAAGGCCGAGCACGTGCTGTTCCCCGGCGACATCCCGGTCGTCCAGGTCGACCGCGGCGGCCAGGTGACCTACCACGGCCCCGGCCAGCTGGTCGCCTACCTGATGCTCGACGTGCGCCGCTCCGGCATTGGCGTGCGCGACCTGGTTTCGCGCATCGAGCAGAGCCTCATCGGCCTTCTCGACAGTTACGGCGTCACCGCTGTGTCCAAACCCGACGCTCCGGGCGTCTATGTGGACGGCGCGAAGATCGCATCTCTCGGCCTGCGCATCCGCAACGGCCGCTCCTTCCATGGCCTGGCCCTCAACGTGGACATGGACCTGGAACCCTTTCGACGCATCAATCCCTGCGGTTACGCAGGCATGGCCATGACCCAGCTGAGTCAGCTGGCCGGCCCCATCGCATTGGCCGAGGTGCGCGAGCGCCTGCGTGGCGAACTCGTCGAACGCCTTGGCTACGCGGCACAGAAGACCCTAACGGGCGGGATCGAACCTAGATGAGCACTGTTGTGGAGAATTCCGGCCAGGCCGCCCCGGCCGCCAAGCCGGGCAAGGTGGAAGTCGGCGTCAAGCTGCGCGGCGCAGAGAAGGTCGCGCGCATTCCGGTGAAGATCATCCCCACCGACGAACTGCCGAAGAAGCCCGACTGGATTCGCGTGCGCATCCCCGTTTCCCCCGAGGTCGACCGCATCAAGCAACTGCTGCGCAAGCACAAGCTGCACAGCGTCTGCGAAGAGGCCTCCTGCCCGAACCTGGGCGAGTGCTTCTCCGGCGGCACCGCGACCTTCATGATCATGGGCGACATCTGCACCCGTCGCTGCCCGTTCTGCGACGTCGGCCACGGCCGTCCGAAGCCGCTGGATGTCGATGAGCCGACCAACCTCGCCATCGCCATCGCCGACCTGCGTCTGAAGTACGTGGTGATCACCTCAGTGGACCGCGACGACCTGCGTGACGGCGGCGCCCAGCACTTCGCCGACTGCCTGCGCGAAATCCGCAAGCTGTCCCCCGGCGTACAACTGGAGACCCTGGTCCCGGACTACCGCGGCCGCATGGACATTGCCCTGGAAATCACCGCCAACGAGCCACCGGACGTGTTCAACCACAACCTGGAAACCGTGCCGCGCCTGTACAAGTCGTCTCGTCCGGGCTCCGACTTCGAGTGGTCGCTCGACCTGCTGCAGAAGTTCAAGCAGCTGGTCCCGCATGTACCGACCAAGTCTGGCCTGATGCTCGGCCTGGGCGAGACCGACGAGGAAGTCATCGAAGTCATGCACCGCATGCGCGAGCACGACATCGACATGCTGACCCTCGGCCAGTACCTGCAGCCCTCGCGCAACCACCTGCCGGTGCAGCGCTTCGTCCACCCGGACACCTTTGCCTGGTTTGCCGAAGAAGGCGAGAAAATGGGCTTCAAGAACGTCGCCTCCGGCCCGCTGGTGCGCTCCTCGTATCACGCCGACCAGCAGGCCCACGGCACCAAGATCGGTTGATCGCTCGCCGGATATCTCCGGCCGTCGCTGCTTGAAGAAAAGGCCGCCTCTCGCAAGAGAGGCGGCCTTTTTCGTTGCCGACCACTTCGCTCACCCCGTCATCCTGGTTCCTGATGTGTAGGAATTCCCCTTTTTCATTCGGACTATTCCCGGCGGTATTAGCGTCTCGACTGACAGCCGAAACGTTGTGTCATCAGCAGAATTCACAGGGTCGCTCGCCATTGTTCCTGGCGGCGCGCAATGCCATGGGGAGCACCAATGTGGCCCGAATCGATTGGGAACGAGGCCCCCGGCATCCCGACCACACTGCTGAGTGAACAACATGAAAAAGCTGCTCGTAGTTGCAATTCTCTCCTCCGCTTCCGTTGGCGCCTTCGCCTATGACGCACAGGTCAACTTCAACGGCGAGGTGCTGGACCAGACTTGTGAAGTAAACGGCAAGCAAGGCTCCGCCGTCGTCGACGTGACCCTGCCGACCGTCAACAAGAGCGCCCTCGCCGGCGCCAATAGCTGGGCAGGCAATACCCCGTTCACCTTCAGCCTGACCAACTGCCCGGTCAGCGCCACCACTGCCAAGTGGGAAATCACCGGTCGGGTCGACAGCGCTGGCACTCTGTTGAATACCGTCACCGGTACCAACGCCACCGTTCGTCTGCTCGACCCGACTGGCACCGCCATCAACATCAACACCGACGCCGGTTACAAGTTCACTCCGGCCGCCGATGGCAGCGCCACCCTGAAGTACATGGCGCAGTACTACTCCCAGGCTGGCTCCGCCACCGCTGGCAAGCTGCAGACCGTCGGTTACTGGACCCTGACCTACTAATCGGTCTGCGTCGATCTCGACGCTCGCGGTTGGCAATACCCGGGGGAGGCGTTCCATCTCGGGCCTCCTCCGGTCTTCTAAGGTGATCGTGCAATGGCAAGTCTGACTTCAAAATCCTTCTGGTTCGCCGGTTGCCTGAGCGTGGCGACCTTCTGGTGCGGCCTGGCTCAGGCAGGCATCGTGATCCAGGGCTCCCGTGTCGTCTATCCCGCCAAAGATCGGGAGGTCTCCATCAAGATGACCAATATTGGCGAACAGCCCTCCCTGGTGCAGGCCTGGGTCGACAGGGGCAACGAGAAACTTACCGCCGATAAGGCCGATGGCCCGTTCCTGATCACGCCCCCCATCACTCGTGTCGAGGCCAAGAAGGGGCAGACTCTGCGTCTGGTCTACACCGGCGATGATGCTGCTTCCAAAAAGCAGGAGACCGTATTCTGGCTGAACGTGCTGGACGTTCCTCCCATGCCAAAGGATCAGGAGTCCAACTTCCTGCAGGTTGCCGTGCGTTCGCGAATGAAGATCTTCTATCGCCCTGACGGTCTGGAGGGCAACCCGAACCAGGCTGCGGAAAGCCTGACCTGGTCGGTCGTCCAGGCCGGTAGTGGTTACGTGATCCGCGCTCGCAATAGCACGGCATTCCACGTCTCCCTTGCCAGCGTTCAGCTTGTCGCCGACGGCAGGAGTTACGACGTGCGCAAGGACGACGTGAAGATGCTCGCACCGGGCAGCAGCATGGACTTCCCTTTGCCGAGCCTCACGGGTCACCCGGGTGCAGGCGCCAAGGTTGATTACCAGTGGGTGACGGACTACGGCGCATTGAGCCAGTACGAGAGCGCCCTCTGATAGCTGCTACCTGAGCATGGCCGGATTGAGTCCGGCCAGTTGCATTCAACCTCACTAGGTTCCGCCGCCTGGCACTCCGCGCGGCGAGGATTCGTTCGTCCTGAGAATGGCGGACCACTGGAGAAAACCATGGATCTGAAGCAAGGCACATACTTCCAGCAGTTCAGGCGATCATCGCTGGCTGCCGCCGTCGCAGAGCATGCAGCCTCACCGGTGGCCGTTGGCTGCAGACTGGTAGTGAGCGCCTTGCTGATGCTAGGGAGTGGCGCTGTTATGGCTGCAGAGCCTGCCAATAAGGGAGCATCCTCAGGCACTCGCCATGATTCCCCTTCCTTCGCCGCGTTCAACCCCAACTTCTTCGACAATGGCGGTAGCACCCCCAGCGTGGATGTCTCGCGATTCGAGAATGGCACGCCGGTGGAGCCGGGCACCTACCGGCTGGACGTCTACGTCAATGATTCCTGGATCGGTCGTATGCCGATAACTGCCGTAGCCAATGGCAGCGGCAAGGATGCGACCTCTCGATATTGCGTCAAGGCGGCGCAACTCCCTGAGCTGGGCGTCGCTGTCAGCAAGTTGCCCGTGGAGAACCAGAAGCTCGTCACCGGTGACTGCGTCGACTTCGCCGCTGCCGTTCCGGACGGCAAGATCGACGTCGACCTCTCCGAACTGACGGCCCGTGTGTCCATTCCGCAGCTCTACGTTGGCCGTCAGGTCCGCGGCTACGTTGACCCGTCGCAATGGGACGGCGGAGTCGCCGCCGGTTTCCTCAACTACGACACCAACCTGTATCGCACCGACAGTCAGGGCTCCGACTCCACCCAAGCCTATGCCGGCATCAACGCTGGCATGAACCTGGCGGATTGGCGCCTGCGTTACAACGGTACCTATAACCATGGCAAGACCGATGGCAGCCCGACGCAGAGCAGCTACCAGCCCATCAGTACCTATGCCCAGCGCGATGTCACCAGCCTGAAGTCCCAGTTCACCGCGGGCCAGTACTACACTCCCAGTGACCTGTTCGACTCCGTGCCTTTCACCGGCGTCCAACTGGGCAGCGACGACCGGATGCTGCCGGACTCCCAACGCGGATTCGCGCCGGATATTCGCGGTGTAGCGGAAACCAATGCGCGGGTACGGATCAAGCAAGGTGAGAGCGTCATCTACGAAACCACCGTGGCGCCAGGCCCATTTGAGATCAACGACCTGTTCAACACCGGCTACGCCGGAGACCTGACAGTAGAGGTCACCGAAGCTGACGGCCGTGTGAAGTCATTCCTGGTGCCCTATGCCTCCGTCGGACAACTGGTCCGTCCGGGCGTGTCCCGCTACAGCGCGACAGCGGGCCAGTACCACGACAAGACCCTCGATCGCGAACCCAACTTTGGCCAGGGCACCTACCAGTACGGCCTCAACAATTTCATGACGGCTTACACCGGCGGCATCGTTGCCAACTCCTACCAGGCCGCCCAGGGAGGCCTCGCCTTCAGTACCGCGCTGGGGGCATTGGCGGCGGACGTCACCCAGTCGCGCGCCACCGACCTGCCGACCGATCGCTATGGCATCAAGTCCGACATGAGTGGCCAGAGTTACCGGCTGACCTACAGCAAGTTGCTGGAGGCCACCTCCACCAACATGACCATTGCCGCCTACCGCTTCAACAGTGAAAACTACCTGAGCCTGCAGGATTACGCCCAGGTGTGGGGCCGCCTCAGCGAGAAGTACGAGTTCGACCGCCAGCGCAACCGCTACCAATTGACGCTCAACCAACCGGTCGGCGAGCGCAGCTCCTTGTACGTCAGCGGATCCAAGCAGAACTATTGGAACCGCAGCGACACCGACACCAGTTTCCAGGCTGGCTACAGCACCGGTTTCAACTGGGGAACCGTCAACCTGAGTGCGTCGCGAACCAGCATTGGCAGCTCGGTCAACAACGGCAGAAGCGACTGGAATGACAACCTGAGCCGCAGCGACTACCAGAACACCTACATGCTCAGCGTCAACATCCCGATCGGCACGGACAGTGACAACCCTCTGTCGCTGACGACCAACCTCAACGTCACCGACAGCAAGAACAACAATGTGCAGACCACTCTCAGTGGTACCACGGGCGAACAGCGCCAGCTCAGCTATTCCGTGTATGGCTCTGGCAACAAGGTCGATAGCGATCGCAAGTACAACGGCGGTGGCAGCGTCACCTACAACTCGCCCTACGCCGTCTACAACGCCAACGCCAGTGGTGGCGACGGCTACAAGCAGGCAGGTGTGGGCGCGCGCGGCGCGATCGTCGTGCACCCTGGCGGTGTCAACTTCAGCCAGAACCAGGGGGAGACCCTGGCCGTTCTCGAAGCCAAGGGCGCCGAAGGTGCGGCCATCAACTCCAACGTCGGCGCCAAGGTGGCTGGCAACGGCTATGCCGTCGTGGGGGGGCTGACCCCCTACCGTCAGAACGACATCGAGACCGACCCCAAGGGCACCTCCGAGGATGTCGAACTGCAGGTCACTTCCCAAAGTGTGGCGCCGCGCTTCGGCTCCATCGTCATGCTCAAGTACCCGACAGTGACCGGTGCGCCTGTGCTGATGACAGTGAAGCGCGACGACGGCGAAGTCATCCCTCTTGGTGCCGAAGTACTGGATGCCAAAGGTAACAGCCTGTCCATGGTGGGGCAGGGCGGCCGTGTTTTCTTGCGGGGCCTGGCCTCCACGGGAGAACTGATGGTCAAGTGGGGCGAGGGCTCCGGCCAGCGCTGTCAGATCAACTATCAACTGCCGGCTGGTGCTAAGAAGGACGCCCCTTTTATGAAGACGGATGCGACCTGCCGGACTGTGTTGGGTAAATCTGCATTGGCTCAGAACCAACTTTAATGAAGCAGGCACCCGAAAAGACAGTATTCAAATCAGTGGTTTTCTCTTTGTGAAAGCCGCTCCAGAATATGTTCGAGTCCTCTTGGACTTGGCTGTAGCCTGCCGGCTCTCTCTCGGTAAAATCTTAGGTCGCATGCTGCCGCTGCCGCTGCCGCTGCCGCTGCTGGTTACTAGTGGGGAGTCTTTTGCTTATTGTTCCGGAAATGTAGTGGCAAGCCCAATTGCCCCGGCAGTCGTGTTCATCAGCAAAACCACTCCTGTCGGCCAGGTTTCGCGATCGCCACGCTGACAGTTAATTGCGCCGGCGCTGGAGTAGTCAATGATTTCCGGGCAATGAACTACACCCCTCAATCGCCTCTGCAGGATGGGTAGAAGATTTCGAATAGCTACGGGATAAGTCTGCAAGGTTTGGGGTGCCGCATGTACTTGCCTGACGGACTGATAATCAGGCCCACCAGCTATGGGAGGAGTGCTGGGGATAACTACGGTCAGAATGCTCAACACACCAAGGCAGCAGCCAGTTCGACCGCAGTCTATACCTACAAGCTTGATTTGGTGCGCACTAACATCTCACTGGCCCCTGGAGTCTTCCAGGAGAGTCTCGTGCGCTTCGGATATCAGGACGGAAACTTGGGGGTGTATACCGGGCGGCACATTTGGGCAGTGCACCTGGAAATTTGGCAGTCAGATAACTAGTCCCGTTCATTTTCAGTTTATAGCGCCGACTTGCACAGTTTCCTTAGGAGCTGCGAAATAGACTGTCCTTCTGGATAGATCCGCCCTGGTGGATTTCCCCAGTGTAGGTTCAACAGCCAAGGAAACCGGGTTTCATATTCAGTTGCAGGAGTGCGTGATCCAGACGGTTGTTTTCGTGCGGATGAACGGTACGTCGACTGTTGGTTCTGTGTTGGCAAGTCCTGGTAGTGCGAAAGGAGTAAGTATTCAATTGCTAAAAGATGGAGCGCTTCTAAGTGTTGTTAGTCTCTTGAGTCTTGGGCGTCGGGCACGGCAAGGACCAAGGCGCCTTCGGGCGCCTTTTCCTGCCTTAGTCAATTCGTGTTGCGCAATTGCCGTAGCAGTGCCGGGGTAGGGTAGCCGTCGGCAGGTTGCTCGATGGACTGCTGGAAGGCACGGATCGCCTTGCGCGTATTAGCGCCGATGATGCCGTCCGCTGTACCGGGTGCCAGGCCGCGGTCGGCCAGGGTCTGTTGCAGCTCGATGCGCTCACTGCGGCTCAGTGGGGCGTCTTCCACCGGCCAGCGCCCTGCCAACTGGCCGCCACCTTTGAAACTGTCGGCCAACAGGCCTACTGCGAGGGCGTAGGAGGTGGAGTTGTTGTACTTGAGGATGGCGCGGAAGTTGTCTGTCACCAGGAACCCAGGGCCGCGATAGCCTGCCGGCAGCACCAGTGAGACGCTGGCCTGCGGGTCCGAAGGCAGGGTGCCACTGGCAGGCCGCACGCCCAGACGTAGCCATTCGGCCATGGGCTTTTGAATGCTCATCTCCGCCAGGGCGTAGTCGAAGCCCTGTGGCAGGCGTACTTCGAAGCCCCAGGTCTGCCCTCGCTGCCAGCCGGAAGTCTTCAGGTAGTTGGCGGTGGAGGCCAGGGCGTCGGAGGATGAGCCCCAGATGTCGCGCCGCCCGTCGCCGTCGAAGTCTACGGCGTACTGGTTGTAGGTGGTCGGGATGAACTGGGTCTGGCCCATGGCGCCGGCCCAGGAGCCGATCATGTTGCCGGGCGGCACGTCGCCGTGCTGGAGGATCTGCAGCGCGGCGATCAACTGGTCGCGGCCGAAGTCCGGGCGCCGGCCTTCATAGGCCAGGGTGGCCAGGGAGCGGATGACGTTCTTGCTGCCCATCTGCTGGCCGAAATTACTCTCCATGCCCCAGATGGCCACGACGGTTTCGCGGTCCACGTCGTAGGTGCTGTCAATGCGTTGCAGCACCTCGTTGTTCTGCTGCAGACGGTCTTGGCCGTTGCGCACTCGCGCGGGGGAGACAGCGCTTTCCAGATACTGCCAGACGGGGCGGCTGAACTCGGGCTGGCTGCGGTCGGCGGTGACGACGGAGTCGTCCGGCTCAATACCTTCGAACGCGGTGTCGAAGGTCTGCGCACGGATGCCGGCGGCCAGCGCCTGCGTGCGGAAGCCATCGCGCCACTGGGCGAAGCTCTGCGTGGGTTGTATGTGTGCAGCGGCGGCGCCCTTGGGCGGCGGCTCGGTACAGGAGGTCAGCAGACCGAAGCTGGCCAGGGACAGGGCGGCGACGAGCAGGCAGCGTTGGCCGACAACAGGTGAAACAGGCTTGCGCATTGCTCTCCTCGGGAACTGGCAGGGGAGGGGCCACCTTAACATGGCCGCTGTGACGCGTCTGCGTTGTGCAGATGCGGCGGGTGTGCAAATTCGATGACGCGGCTGCGGGAAAATTCCCCCGGGACGGAAACATCTGCTGGGCGGTGAAACAGAATATCCATGCAGGAGCGCCCCATGGGCGCGATCGCGGGCGTAGCTCGCTCCTGCAGGACTGGCGCGCTACTGCTTGGGCGTGTTGCCGGTTTCCTGATCAACCTTCGGCGCGCTCTGGTTCAGTTCCTTCAGCATGTCGTCATAGGCGGCGCAGTCGTCCGGGCGCTGTTCGCTGGAGCGAGACTTCTTCATTTCCGCGAGTTTTTCATTGAGCTTCTGTGCGCGCTGGGGATCGCTGCGGGTGACTTCGGTGACCTTGGCGGCGACTTGCTTGCCCTTGGCTTCGGCTTCCTGGTCGGAGCAGAACGCATGGGCGGACAGGCTGAAGGGAAGGGCGAGGATGGCGAGGATCAGCGGGGCTTTCATTGTGAGGACCTCCAGGGCTTGGCTGTCCGGTTGAAAGCTAAAGGGCGGGGGTGGTTCAGGTTTTCTGAAGATTTCAGGCCGCCAGAAGCGAAGAAGCCTCCCAATTTCGGGAGGCTTCGCGGCGGTAGCTGCCTTTGCCTTTGAGCGGCTGTTCCTGGCGGCTGCGGAACAGGGGCTGTGCGACCACAGACTTGGCCTTGTTTGGCCGTTTGGATTTCTTCGCCATCTGACTTTCCTCGTTGAGGCCGGCGCCGTTGCCGGCGCGCGCATCTTCCGCCTATCTGGCACGCTTGTCCATGCCGCTGGTCCACCGGCAGGCGGGCCACGGCAAGCGCGCGGCGTTCGGGGCTACGCTGGGACGACGGACCTTTCTGATAAAACGGACAAGAACGAGGACAAGGGCGATGAAGTTTCTCTGCATGATCTACTTCGACGAGCGCAAGGCGGCCGAGCTGCCGGAGGCTGAGCTGTGTGGCATCGTTGACGACTGCATGACCTACAGCGAACAGCTGCGGCGCAGCGGGAATTACCTTGCGGCCAACGCGCTGCTGCCGACGCCAACGGGGCGCACATTGCGTGGGCAGGGGGAAAAGCTAGTCGTTACCGACGGGCCGTTTGCCGAGACGCGGGAGCAGTTGGGCGGCTTCTACCTGATCGAGGCGCAGAGCATGGCGGAGGCTGAGCGCATCGCCGCGAAGATTCCACCGGGGCGGCTGGGCTGTGTGGAGGTACGCCAGGTACGGGAGTGGGAGTGAGACAGCGCTCATCGCTCCTGCAGGTGATCTGTATGGATTGTTGTAGGAGCGTCCGATGGGCGCTAGCGCGGGCGTGGCCGGCACGTAACGGCTGAGGTCAGGCCGAAGGCAGGCCGATGCGCTGCCCTGCGACCAGCAGGGCGAGGCGGGCGAGGCTGTTCCAGACGTTGCCGGGTGCCTGCCCCTTGATCTGCGCATCGATCAGCTGGGCGTCCTGCAGCATCTGGTTCCAGCGCTGCGCGGTATGCCGCTGCAGAGCCTTGCTCATCAGCGGGCGGCGCTTGTCCCAGATGGGCGGGCGACACTGGCTGAAGGCCTTGTCCAGCGGTATACCCTGGCTGAACTGCTGAGCGAGGCTGGCGAGCACGCGGACTTCCCGGGCCAGGGCCCAGAGGATCACCGGTGGCTCGACGCCTTCGCCGCGCAGGCCCTCAAGCATTCGCAGGCAGTGGGCGGCTTCGCCGTTGAGGGCTGCATCGATCAGACCGAAGACGTCAAAACGCGCGCTGTCGGCCACGGCGGCCTGCACGGTATCGGCGTCGATCTGCTGGCCGTCGGCAAGCAGCTTGAGCTTTTCGATTTCCTGGGCGGCAGCCAGCAGGTTGCCTTCGACGCGCGCGGCAATCAGGTCAACGGCTTCCTGGCTGGCGGCGAGGCCGGCCTGGGACAGGCGCTGGCGAATCCACTGCGGCAGCTGGTGTACGTCGATAGGCCAGATCTGGATGAACTGGGCGGCATTGCCGTCGATCAGGGCCTTGGCCCATTTGGTCTTCTGCGTGCTGCCGTCGAGCTTGGGCAGGCTGACCAGCAGGACGGTGTCTTCCGGCGGGCGCTGCAGGTACTCCTGGAGGATCGCCGCGCCCTTGTCGCCGGGCTTGCCGGAGGGCAGGCGCAGTTCGATCAGGCGCTTTTCGGCGAACAGCGAGAGGCTGGCGCCGGCTTCGAGCAACTGGCCCCAGTCGAAGTTGGCTTCGGCGTTGAATACCTGGCGTTCGCCAAAATCGCGCTGGCGGCAGGCGGTGCGGATGGCGTCGCAGGCTTCCTGACAGAGCAACGGTTCGTCGCCGCTGACGACGTAGACGGGCGCGAGATTGCCTTGCAGGTGTTTGGCGAGTTGTCCGGGATTGAGCTTCATAATGAGAAAGGGGCCGGTTGGCCGGCCCCTTGTCGCTTACTGCGCTTTCGGGAATTCGATCGGCGATTGCTGCGGCTGAGACTTGGCAGCCTCGTCCGCGGCCTTCATCGCGTCCGCTTCGGCCTTGGCCTTGGCTTCTGCCTTGGCCTGCAGGTCGTCGAGCTGGGCCGGGGTGATCATCTGCAGGCGGGTAACCATCTGCTGGACCAGGTCGCGGCGCATTTCGGCACGAATCTGCTGGGCTTCCTGGTCGGAACCGATCAGGTTGTTCTCGTCCTGCACGTAGACCTTGCGGACCTGAACCTGGTTGGCGAGCAGCAGCAGGTTGTCGGTGCCACGAATCTCGTAGCTCAGGGTGTTGGTCAGTTCGTTTTCTGCGCTGCGCGCCGAACTGGTGTAGCTGACGCTACGCTGGGTCACGTCTTCGCGGGCGAGGATCAGGTGGTACGGCGCACGCGAGACGACTTTCACGCCGCTGCCTTCAAGCACCTGCTTGAGCTGCGTGACGGTGTCGCCATAGGCGTTGCGCGCGCTCACGTCGATTTCCTTGAGCGCAAAGTTCGTATCGCCCAGGCCACGCAGTTGGAAACCGCAGGCGCTCAGCACGCTGGCCAGGCCGATCAGCGCGAGGCTGGTCAGGATACGTTTCATCAAGCTTCCCTCACTCCTGTTGATCCGGTATGCCCGTGGCGAAGGTGCCATGGGCGAATGGGTCTTTTCCAGCGTTGCTTTTAGTTGGCGACGATATTGACCAGCTTGCCGGGCACCACGATGACCTTGCGGATGGTCAGGCCGTCGGTGAAGCGCAGCACGTTCTCGTTGGCGCGGGCGGCCGCTTCGACGTCCTCGCGGCTGGCGCTGGCGGGCATTTCGATGTGGCCGCGCAGCTTGCCGTTTACCTGTACCACCAGTTGCAGGCTGTCCTGCACCAGAGCGGCTTCGTCGACCTGCGGCCAGTTGGCGTCAATCACGGCGCCGTCCTTGCCCAGCTCCTGCCAGACCACATGGCAGATGTGCGGGGTGATCGGGGCGAGCAACAGGGTGACAGTTTCCAGGCCTTCCTGCAGCAGGGCGCGGTCGGCGGCGGAGTCGGTCGGGGCCTTCTCCAGCACGTTCATCAAGGTCATCACGGCGGCGATGGCGGTGTTGAATTTGTGGTGCTGGCCCACGTCCTGGCTGGCCTGGCGGATGGCCAGGTGGATGGCGCGGTGAATGGCCTTCTGTGCGTCGTCCAGCGCGGATTTGTCCACGGCGCCGGCAGGGCCTGCGTTGACGTGGGCCTGGGCCAGACGCCAGACGCGGCGCAGGAAGCGGTTGGCGCCTTCGATGCCGGAGTCGGACCATTCGCAGCTCATGTCCGGCGGCGAGGCGAACATCATGAACAGGCGGCAGGTGTCGGCGCCGTAGGCATCGATCATGGCCTGCGGATCCACGCCGTTGTTCTTGGACTTGGACATCTTCTCGGTGCCGCCGATTTCCACCGGCAGTCCGTCGGTTTTCAGGCGAGCGCCGATGACCTTGGCCTTGGCATCACGTTCGACTTCCACGTCCGCCGGGTTGAACCATTCCTTGCCACCGTTGGCGGCGACGCGGTAGTAGGTCTCGGCGACCACCATGCCCTGGGTCAGCAGGTTCTTGAACGGTTCGTCGGAGTCGATCAGGCCTTCGTCGCGCATCAGCTTGTGGAAGAAGCGCGCGTAGAGCAGGTGGAGGATGGCGTGCTCGATGCCGCCGATGTACTGGTCGACCGGCAGCCAGTAGTTGGCGGCCTTCTTGTCCAGCATGCCTTCTTCGAACTGCGGACAGGCGTAGCGGGCGAAGTACCAGGAGGACTCGACGAAGGTGTCCATGGTGTCGGTTTCGCGCTTGGCCGGCTGGCCGCATTTCGGGCAGCTGCACTCGTAGAACGACGGCAGTTTGGCCAGCGGCGAACCGGCGCCGTCCGGCACCACGTCTTCGGGCAGGACCACCGGCAGCTGGTCGGCCGGGACCGGCACGTCGCCACAGGTGTCGCAATGGATGATGGGGATCGGGCAACCCCAGTAGCGCTGGCGGCTGATGCCCCAGTCACGCAGGCGGAACTGGGTGCGCTGCTGGCCGAGGCTCTTGGCGGCGAGATCGGCGCCAATGGCGTCGAACGCGGCCTGGTAGCCGAGGCCATCGTACTTACCGGAGTTGACGGTGATGACGCTCTCATCCTTCAGGCCGTACCACTCTTTCCAGAGGGTCGATTCGAAGTCGTTGTCGGCATCGACCTGGGCGATCACTTGCTGGATCGGCAGGGTGTATTTGTTGGCGAACTCGAAATCACGCTCGTCGTGACCCGGCACGGCCATCACGGCGCCTTCGCCGTAGGTCATCAGGACGTAGTTGGCGATCCACACCGGCAGCTTGTCGCCAGTCAGCGGGTGCTCGACGAACAGGGAAGTGGCGACGCCTTTCTTCTCCTGGGTGGCGATGTCGGCTTCGGCGACGCCGCCGCGCTTGCACTCGTCGATGAACGCCTGCAGCGACGGATCGCGCTCGGCGGCCAGAGTGGCCAGCGGGTGCTCGGCGGCCACGGCGACGTAGGTGGCGCCCATCAGAGTGTCCGGACGGGTGGTGAAGACCTTCAGCTGGCCCGGTTCGCCGATGGAAGCCTGGTCATAGGGGAAGGCGATCTCCATGCCGCGGGACTTGCCGATCCAGTTGCGCTGCATGGTCTTGACCTGTTCTGGCCAGCCCGGCAGGTCGTCGAGGCTGGACAGCAGCTCTTCGGCGTACGCGGTGATCTTGAAGTAGTACATCGGGATTTCGCGCTTCTCGATCAGCGCGCCCGAACGCCAGCCACGGCCGTCGATGACCTGCTCGTTGGCCAGTACGGTCTGGTCCGCCGGGTCCCAGTTCACGGTACCGTTCTTGCGGTAGATCACGCCCTTCTCGAACAGGCGGGTGAACAGCCACTGTTCCCAGCGGTAGTAGTCCGGCTTGCAGGTGGTGACTTCGCGGGACCAGTCGATCGCCAGGCCCAGGCTGTTGAGCTGGGACTTCATATAGGCGATGTTGTCGTAGGTCCAGGCCGCCGGGGCGACGTTGTTCTTCATCGCGGCGTTTTCCGCCGGCATGCCGAATGCGTCCCAGCCCATCGGCTGCAGGACGTTCTTGCCCTGCATGCGGTGGTAGCGGCTGATCACGTCACCGATGGTGTAGTTGCGCACGTGCCCCATGTGTAGCTTGCCGCTCGGATACGGGAACATCGACAGGCAGTAGAACTTCTCCTTGCCGGCGACTTCGTCGACGCGGAAAGAGTTGTGTTCGTTCCAGAAGTTCTGGGCCTGGGATTCGATCTCGAGAGGCTGATATTGCTCGTGCATGGCGCGATTTGAACCTGTACGGAAAAGAATTGTGCAGCCAGGAAGGTCGAGTGGCCCTTTCGCTGAACCGACCCCTGAGAAGACCCGGGCCGGGCGGCTACAGAAAGCCTCGTAGCATACATGACCCCCACTCGAGCCGGTAGCCCGCGCCGTTTGTCGCACGCTCGGTGTTGCACGGGGTGTGCCGCTAAGCTTTGCCTGAGGGCGGGAGGTTTCCGCCTGTCTTGAGGTGACTGATGGCTGAGCTGCATCGCGCAAGTGCTTCGGGTTCCGGTCTGTATGAACGGTTGTTGCAACGGCTCGCGCTGGCCCTGGATGAGGCCGACACCGCTGAGCGACTACGTGACGAATGCCCCGTGGAACTGGAGTTGCGCGGTTTGAGCAGTGCCGAGATGGAGTTGATCAGGGCTTATCTGGACCAGGATGTGAACTGGCTGCGTGGCTGGCATGCCGCGGCGGAGGAGCTCGCCATGCTGGAGCGTGCCCCGGCTCGGGTGTCGCGCCATGTGCGCCAACCCACACCGCCCAGCCGTCCCCGCCTGGTGACGCGCCCGCAGCAGCTGCAATGCGCGCTGTGCGGTTCGCCGGTGGCCTGGAGCCGCAATCAGGGCGTGCTGCCCTGCACTTCCTGTGGCTCGCAGTTGTTCCGCAACGCGAAGGCACGCTGACATTTCCCCGATCCGTTAGGCTTGGCGCCTCGACAAGGAGTCGCCAATGCCTATCCGCTTCATCCTCAAACAGATTTTCATGCCGCCGGGATTGCTGCTGCTGTTGCTCTTCCTGGGCTTCGTGCTGCGCCGGCGCTATCCGCGCTTGTCGGTGTTCTGCTTCTTTTCCGGTTTCCTCGGTCTGCTGGTGATGAGCCTGCCGGTGACGGTGGAGTGGGGCGCACGCCAGCTGGAGCAGCAGGATGCGCTGAAACAGACCGAGTGGGCGGGGCTGGCGCAGCGCGCCGACGCCATCGTGGTGCTCGGGGCTGGTCGGGTGCGCGGGGATAGCGCATGGGATGACGACCAGCCTGGCCTGATGGCCCGCGAGCGTATTCGCTATGCCGCACGCCTGGCCAAGGCCAGCGGCCTGCCAGTGCTGACGTCCGGCGGCCTGCACTACGGCACGCCGCCTTCCGAAGCGCAAATCATGGCGCGGAGCCTGCTGGACGATTACGGCGTGCCGGTGCGCTGGGAAGAGGGACGCAGCCGTACGACCTGGGAGAACGCCCGGTTCAGCGCTGACATGTTGCGCGAGGCCGGCGTCAAACGGGTGGTGCTGGTCACCAGTGCCATCCACATGCCGCGCTCGATCTGGAGCTTCGAGAAAGCAGGGCTGGAAGTGCTGCCGGCACCCTCGGGCTATATCGGCACGGACGACGTGGTGCCCATGGGCGGCTGGCTGCCGGAAGGGCGGGCGATCTGGCAGAGCGGGCAGTTGCTCAACGAGGCGATCGGGCTGGTTGGCTATCGGTTGTTCTACCGCTAGCCTCCGCCAAAAAAAAGGGCCTCGCAGTGAGGCCCTTTTTCGTTGGAATCAGCCGAACAGTCGGCGTTCTTCCGGGTGCGTACGGCGGCGTACCAGCGCCCACACCAGCAGCACGGCGCTGAGGATCGCCAGCGGCCAGACGCGCCACTGCAGATACGGCGTCAGGCCCTGCATCGGGACCACTTCGCCACGCAGCACGCCTTGCTGGAACTGCGGAATCTGCACCGCCAGCTTGCCGAACGGGTCGATCAGCGCGGTGACGCCGTTGTTGGTGCCGCGCACCATCCAGCGCCCGGCTTCCAGGGCGCGCATCTGCGCCATCTGCAGGTGCTGCAGCGGGCCGATGGAGGTGCCGAACCAGGCATCGTTGCTGATGGTCAACAGCAACTGGCTCTGCGCTGCGAGTTCGGCGGCGAATTCCGGGTAGACCACTTCGTAGCAGATGTACGGCGCCACGGAGTAGCCCTTGGCCTTGAGCAGCGGCTGATCGGCCGGGCCGCGGGCGAAGTCGGACATGGGCAGGTCGAAGAAGCTGATCAGGCCGCGCAGCAGGTCCTGCAGCGGGACGTATTCACCGAAGGGCACCAGCTTCTGCTTGAGGTAGTTGCCGCTGCCTTCGCCGACCACGGTGATGCCGTTGTAGTAGCGAATGCCTTCGGTGGTCTTCTCGCGTACCGGTACGCCGGTGATGAGCGCGGTTTTCTTGGCGGCGGCGACGCCGTTGATCATCTCCAGATAGCCGGTGGCCTGGTCCTTGAGCACCGGCACGGCGGTTTCCGGCCAGACGATCAGGTCGACGTCGTTCTGCTCGGCGGTCAGGTCGCGGTACAGCTCCAACTGGTGGGTGATGGCCTTCGGGTCCCACTTCATTTCCTGGGCGATGTTGCCCTGCAACGCGGCGACCTTCAGCGGTGCGCCGGCCGGGGTGGTCCAGGCGTGACCCTTGTAGCCCAGGCCCACGGCCCAGGGAGCGATCAGCAGGACCAGGCCGGTGACCAGGCGCGCCGGGCGTCGGGTCAGGGCCGGAATGTTGATGATCAGTGCGCCGGTCAGGGCTATGCCGAAGGACACCAGCCAGACGCCGCCCAGCGGGGCGAGGCCGGCCAGCGGGCCTTCCAGCTGGCTGTAGCCGGCGTAGAGCCAGGGGAAGCCGGTGAGGAACCAGCTGCGGAACAGCTCCAGCACCACCCACAGCGCAGCGAAGGCCAGTGCGTCGCTGACCGGCGCATTGTTGCGACGGAAGAACTTCGCCCAGACCCACGCAGGCAGGGCAAAGAAGAATGCGACGCCGGCACTGAAGCCGCCGACCAGGAAGCCGGCCAGTGGCCCGGACGCACCACCGAAGTTGTGGATGCTGAAGTAGATCCAGCTGGTGCCGGCGATGAAGGCGCCGAAGCCGTACCACCAGCCGCGCCAGAGCGCCGAACCCGCGGTGGTACCGCGCAGGCCGAGATAGAACAGGGCCAGCGAGAGCACTGCCAGCGGCCAGTAGCCGAACGGGGCCAGGGTCAGCGGCGTGAGCGCGCCGGCGGCCAGGGCGAGCAGGTGGCCTGGCAGGCCGGGGCGGGTGATCCAGCGCATCGGAAATCCTTGTTGCGGTTAAGCGATGCGCAAGAGTAATGGAGAGACGAACGGTAGGCTATGGGGATGAAAGCCAAAAGCCATGAGCTGACTGCGGCGGGATGTTGCAGGACGCGGAGGGTTTTTCTGTAGGAATTCAGCGAGGGGTGTTTCGCGCGCTCCTGTAGGAGCGGACTTTGTCCGCGATCGCGGGCATGGCCCGCTCCTACAGGGTGCGTGGTGGCTCAGTCCTGCAGCGGGGTGAGGCGCAGCAGGTGCAGCCGACGGCTGTCCGCGTTCAGCACGCGGAAGCGGAAGCCGCCCAGTTCGGTGGTTTCGTTGCGCTTGGGCAGGTGCCCGAAGGCGCTCATCACCACGCCGCCGACGGTGTCGAATTCCTCGTCGGAGAATTCCGCGCCGAAGAAATCGTTGAAGGCTTCCACCGGGGTCAGCGCCTTGACGATGAAGTCGCCACTGGGCAGCGGCTTGATGTAGCTGTCTTCCTCGACGTCGTGCTCGTCCTCGATGTCGCCGACGATCTGCTCCAGCACGTCCTCGATGGTCACCAGCCCCGCCACGCCGCCGTATTCGTCGATGACGATGGCCATGTGGTTGCGGTTGGCGCGGAACTCGCGCAGCAGCACGTTCAGGCGCTTGGACTCGGGCACGAAGGTGGCCGGGCGCAGCAGGTCCTTGATGTTGAAGGCGTGGTTCTGGTCGTGAAGGATCAGCGGCAGCAGGTCCTTGGCCAGCAGGACGCCCATGATGTCGTCCAGGCTCTCGCCGATCACCGGGTAGCGCGAGTGCGCCGCTTCGATGATGGCCGGGAGGAAGTCGGCAGGTTTCTGCGTCGACTTGATGGAGATCATCTGCGAGCGCGGGATCATGATGTCGCGGACCTGGAGGTCCGCCACCTGGATCGCGCCTTCGACGATCGACAACGCTTCGCTGTCCAGCAGCTTGTTGTCGTGGGCTTCGCGCAGCAGCTCAAGCAGCTCCTGGCGGTTTCTCGGCTCATGGGCAAAAGCCTGGGTGATCTTGTCCAACCACGACTTGTGCCCATTGCTCGATCGGTCTTCGCTCATCTTTTCCTTGCTCGGTGGCTTTTATTCTTCATCGGCCGCGTATGGGTCCGGGTGACCCAGTTCAGCCAGCAATTCGCGTTCCAGGCCTTCCATTTCCTCGGCTTCTTCATCTTCGATGTGATCGTAGCCGAGCAGGTGGAGGCAGCCATGGATGACGAGGTGGGCCCAGTGGGCCTCGGCGGACTTGCCCTGTTCGGCGGCCTCGCGAGTGACCACGGGGGCGCAGATCACCAGGTCGCCGAGCAGCGGGATGTCCAGCAGCTCGTCGGGAACGTCGGCGGGGAAGGACAGTACGTTTGTGGCGTAGTCCTTGTGTCGCCAGGTCTTGTTCAGTTCGCGCCCTTCGGTTTCGTCCACCAGGCGGATGGTGAGTTCCGAATCATTCTGGCGTTGGCGCAGGGCCAGTTCGCACCAGTGGCGGAACTGCGCTTCGCTCGGCAGGCCGGTCGCTTCGGAGGCGACCTGCAGGTCCAGTTCAAGCATGCTTGTTGCCCTGGCCTTCTACGCCGGTCAGGCGATTCTCGTAGGCGTCGTAGGCATCGACGATGCGCTGCACCAACGGGTGACGCACGACGTCCTTGGACTTGAAGTGGGTGAAGCTGATGCCGGGGACGTCGCGCAGCACTTCCATCACGTGCTTCAGGCCCGAGCGCGTGCCTTTGGGCAGGTCGACCTGGGTAACGTCGCCAGTGATCACCGCGGTGGAGCCGAAGCCGATCCGGGTGAGGAACATCTTCATCTGTTCCATCGTGGTGTTCTGGCTTTCGTCGAGGATGATGAAGCTGTTGCTCAGCGTGCGGCCGCGCATATAGGCCAGCGGCGCGACTTCGATCACCTGGCGTTCGATCAGCTTGGCCACGGTCTCGAAGCCGAGCATCTCGTACAGTGCGTCATACAGCGGGCGCAGGTACGGGTCGATCTTCTGCGACAGGTCGCCGGGCAGGAAACCGAGCTTCTCGCCGGCTTCGACCGCCGGGCGCACCAGCAGGATGCGGCGAATCTGCTCGCGCTCCAGGGCGTCCACGGCGCAGGCCACGGCGAGGTAAGTCTTGCCGGTGCCGGCCGGGCCGATGCCGAAGTTGATGTCGTGGTCGAGGATGGCCTTCACGTAGCGCTGCTGGTTCGCACCGCGCGGGCGGATGTGCGCCTGACGGGTCTTGAGCGTGACCAGCGGGGCGACGGGCTCGACGGAGAGCTCTTCCAGGCCGGACTCCTGCAGGAACAGGTGGACCATGTCAGGCGTCAGCTCGGTACCGTTCTGCACTTCGCGGTAGAGGCGCTGCAGGAGGTTTTCGGCCGCTTGGGTGCGCTCGGGGTCACCGACCAGTTCGAACTGGTTGCCGCGGTTGCGGATCTCGATGCCGAGGCGCTTCTCGATCTGGTGCAGGTGTTCGTCGAACTGACCGCACAGGTTGGCGAAGCTGCGGGCCTCGAAGGGCTCGAGCAGGAAACGATGGATATCCAGGGGGGCGTTCAAGGTGTTGTCTAAGTCGCCGTGCTTCAAAGGGAGATGGTCGAAGAATAACCCCGCGCGACCGAGTACGAAAGTTCAGTCGCCAAGGGGGTAGTCAACGGTCGGTTGCCAGTGACGTGCTTCTACTGTCAGTGGCGTGCTTCCACCAGGGTCGCGCGCAAGGAGTTTGGCAGCGCCTCGTAGATTTCCACGTCGACGAACTGGCCGATCAGGCGCGGATTGTCGCAGCGGAAGTTGACCACGCGGTTGTTCTCGGTGCGGCCCTGCAATTGGCCGGGGTCGCGCTTGGCGTAATCGGTGACGAGGATGCGCTGGATGGTGCCGACCATCCGTCGGCTGATCTCGAAGCCCTGCTGGTTGAGGCGGCTGTTGAGCGTCAGCAGGCGCTGCTTCTTCACCTCGTCCGGAGTGTCGTCGGCCAGGTCGGCGGCCGGGGTGCCTGGGCGCGAGCTGTAGATGAAGGAGAAGGAGTAGTCGAAACCGACGTCCTCCACCAGCTTCAGGGTCTGCTCGAAGTCTTTCTCGGTCTCGCCGGGGAATCCGATGATGAAGTCCGAGCTGATGCAGATGTCCGGCACCGCCGCCTTCAGCTTGCGGATGCGCGACTTGAATTCCAGCGCGGTGTGGTTGCGCTTCATCGCCGCGAGGATGCGGTCGGAGCCGGCCTGTACCGGCAGGTGGACGAACTTCACCAGTTGCGGCACTTCGGCGTGGGCGGCGATCAGCGAGTCGGAGAATTCCAGCGGGTGCGAGGTGGTGTAGCGGATGCGCTCGATGCCATCGATCTCGGCGACCACGCGGATCAGTTCGGCAAAGTCGGCGATGCGCCCGTCGTGGGTCGGGCCCCGGTAGCCGTTGACGTTCTGGCCCAGCAGGGTGACTTCCTTCACGCCGTTCTCGGCCAGGTGGATCACCTCGGCCAGCACGTCGTCGAACGGGCGGCTGACTTCCTCGCCGCGGGTGTAGGGCACCACGCAGAAGGTGCAGTACTTGCTGCAGCCTTCCATCACCGAGACGAAGGCGGTAGGGCCGTCGACGCGTGGCTCGGGCAGGCGGTCGAACTTCTCGATTTCCGGGAAGGACACGTCCACCTGCGGTTTGCGGGTGGTGCGGGCGGCGTCGATCATTTCAGGCAGGCGGTGCAAAGTCTGCGGACCGAACACCACGTCGACGTACGGCGCGCGCTCGCGGATGGCCGCGCCTTCCTGGCTGGCCACACAGCCGCCGACGCCGATCACCAGGTCGGGGTTCTGCTGCTTGAGGGTGCGCCAGGCGCCCAGCTCGGAGAACACCTTCTCCTGGGCCTTCTCGCGGATCGAGCAGGTATTGAGCAGGATGACGTCGGCTTCTTCGGCCTTTTCGGTGATTTCCAGGGCCTGGTGTTCACCCAGCAGGTCGGCCATGCGCGAGCTGTCGTACTCGTTCATCTGGCAACCGTGGGTCTGGATGAAAAGCTTCTTGGCCATGGAACCTGTCTTGTTCTGGTTAAAAAATGACCGCGCATTATAAGCCCCGGTGCGGGCATCTGCCAGCGGCGGGCTTGAGGGGTGGCTGTCTGTGCTATGCTGCGTGCCCTTTTTGCAAAGCTGTCATCCTTCGTTCATGAGCAAGCGCGAGAACCCGATCTACAAGGTGGTCTTCCTCAACCAGGGCCAGGTGTACGAGATGTACGCCAAGCAGATCTACCAGAGCGATCTGTGGGGTTTCCTGGAGATTGAGGAGTTCGTCTTCGGCGAGCGCACCCAGGTGGTGGTGGACCCCAGCGAGGAGAAGCTCAAGGCGCAGTTCGACGGCGTCATCCGCAGCTTCGTGCCGTTGCACTCGATCATCCGCATCGACGAAGTGGAGCGCCTGGGCACCGCGAAGATCAGTGAGGCCAAGCCCAGCGGCAATGTGATGCCGTTCCCCATGCCGATGCCCGGCAAGGACAACTGACGCTCGGCTCTTCATGCAGGAGCGAGCTTGCTCGCGAGTCACCCGGCAGTAGGGCGAATAACCTGGAACAGGTTATCCGCCGGGTCATTGCGGCGGATAACGCTGGCGCGTTGTGCGTCCTACGAGAGCAAGTCAGTGTGAATCAGGGCAGTGGCGAGAACGGCGAATTGCCGGCGGTCTGCAGTTCGATCAGGTAGTTGCGGAAGATCTGTCCAAGCACCTTGGTGGCGATGTCCAATTCGTCCTTGTTCATCTGCTCGGCGACCAGGTCGGCGCTGTCCATGGCGTCTTCGGCGCCGTTGACCGCGGCCATCTTCAGCACGATGTAGGCCTGCACGTTGTTGGCCTTCACGCCTTCGCCACGGAAGAACATGGTGCCCAGGCGCAGCTGTGCGTCGGCGTGGCCTTGCAGCGAGGCTTTCTCGTACCAGTGCAGGGCGGCCTGGAAGTCGCGCGGCGCGCGCTCGCCGGTGTAGAAAAACTCCCCCAGTTCGAACTGCGCCTGTGCGTCGCCGGCGTTGGCGGCTTGCTGGCAGCTGGCTAGTGCCTGTTGCAGCTGTTCGGGCACGGTGTTCAGGGTGCAGCGTCCGGTTGCTGGAATCAGCAGCGAGTTGCCGCCCGCCTGAGTGAACAGGGGCAGTGCGAGCAACAGGCAGCCCAGCAGGGTGCGACCGGAACGGTACATGGGGAGAAACGGCCTCCAGGATCGGGGCGGGTAAAACCCGGCCAGCGAAATGCGCCAGCCTTCACATTATGAAATAAGCAGGCGCTTCCTTACAAAGTCTTTACCTTCTTTTCTGTTTTTTTGCTGGAAACGACTGTGATGGCGGGGTGAGTGTAACGCCGGGATAAAGCGCTGAAAGCATCGGGACAGAGCGGAAGGCGCCCGGACGGGCGCCTTCGCGTGGGGCGGCTTACTTGAGTGCGGCGAAAGCGCGCTCGGCGGCGTCCAGGGTCAGTTTCAGCTCGGTTTCGCCGTGGGTGATGGAGGTGAAGCCGGCCTCGAAGGCGCTCGGAGCCAGGTAGATGCCCGAATCCAGCATCAGGTGGAAGAAGCGCTTGAAGCGTTCCGCATCGCTGGTCATCACGTCGTCGAAGGTGACGATGTCATCGGCGCCGGTGAAGTACAGGCCGAACATCGCGGCACCCGCCTGGGTGGTCACGAAGGGAATGCCGGCGGCGTCGGCGCGCTCCTGCAGGCCTTGCAGCATGCGGGTGGTGTAGGTGGTCAGCTCGTCGTGGAAGCCGGGGCGGCTGATCAGGCGCAGGGTGGTCAGGCCGGCGGCCATGGCCAGCGGGTTACCCGACAGGGTGCCGGCCTGGTAGACCGGGCCGAGCGGGGAAATCTGCTCCATGATCTGACGCTTGCCGCCGAAGGCGCCCACCGGCATGCCGCCGCCGATGATCTTGCCGAAGGTCGACAGGTCCGGGGTAATGCCGTAGTGCGCCTGGGCACCACCCAGGGCCACGCGGAAGCCGGTCATCACTTCGTCGAAGATCAGTACCACGCCATGCTGGTCGCACAGGCTGCGCAGGCCTTCGAGGAAGCCTGGGGCCGGCGGCACACAGTTCATGTTGCCGGCGACCGGCTCGACGATGATGCAGGCCACGTCCTTGCCAACTTCGGCCAGGGTCTTCTCGACGGCGGCGATGTCGTTGTAGGGCAGGGTCAGGGTGTGCTTGGCGAAGGCCGCCGGCACGCCGGGGGAGTTCGGCACGCCGAAGGTCAGGGCGCCGGAACCGGCTTTCACCAGCAGGCTGTCGGAGTGGCCGTGGTAGCAGCCCTCGAACTTGATGATGCTGTCGCGGCCGGTGTAGCCGCGGGCCAGGCGGATGGCGCTCATGGTGGCTTCGGTGCCGGAGCTGACCATGCGCACCAGGTCCATGGACGGCACCAGGGAGCAGACCAGGTCGGCCATTTCCACTTCCAGCGCGGTCGGCGCGCCGTAGGACAGGCCGTGGTCGAGCTGCTTGCGCACGGCGTCGAGGACGTCCGGATGGCTGTGGCCGAGGATCATCGGGCCCCAGGAGCCGACGTAGTCGACGTAGCGCTTGTCATCCTCGTCCACCACGTAGGCGCCTTCCGCGTGCTTGAAGAACAGCGGGGTGCCGCCGACGCTCTTGAACGCGCGCACCGGCGAGTTCACGCCACCGGGGATGTGTTTCTGGGCATTGGCGAAAAGCGTTTCGGAACGGGACATGGTGTACCTCGCGAAGCTGTGAAGGGCTGGGCGCGTGGCGCTCAGCGGGTTTCGAAGAGTTGGCTGAAGGCGCGGGCGCGCTGTTCGACTTCGGCCAGGGTGTCGGCGGCGAACAGGGCGTGGATCACGGCGATCATGTCGGCGCCGCGGGCGATCAGCTCGGGCGCGTTGTCCAGGGTTACGCCGCCAATGGCCACCAGCGGCACGTTGAAGCGGGCCTTGGCCTGCTCCAGCAGTTCGACGCTGGCGGCGGACGCGCCGGGTTTGGTCTGGGAGGCGAAGAAGCGGCCGAAGGCGACGTAGCTGGCGCCCTCGGCAATGGCCTTCTCGGCCATCTCGAGGCTGGCGTGGCAGGTGCCGCCGATGACCGCGTCGCGGCCGAGCAGGGCGCGGGCGGCGGCCAGCGAGCCGTCGGTCTGCCCCAGGTGCACGCTGACGCCCAGGCGCGCGGCCAGTTCGGCGTCATCGTTGATCAGCAGCGTGGCACCGTAGCGCGCGCAGAGGTCGCGCAGGGCCTCGGCTTCGCGCAGGCGGCGCGAGGCGTCGTCGGACTTGTCGCGGTACTGCAGCAGTCTGGCGCCGCCCTTCAGGGCGGCTTCGACATAGGGCAGCAGGCGGCCGCCGTCGAGCAGCTGGCTGTCGGTGATGGCGTAGAGTCCGCGCAGTTTCATCAAGGCCTCGATCAGATCAGTTGCAGAAGTCCAGTGGCAGGCGGCGCGGCACGTATTGGCCGTGGCCAGGCGCTTCCGCGTCGCGCAGAGTGCGCCAGGTGTAGTCCAGGGCGCTGCGCACCGCGCTCACCAGTTCCTCGCCCAGGGCCAGGCGGCCGGCGAGGGTGCTCGCCAGGGTGCAGCCCGAGCCGTGGTAGCTGCCGGGCAGGCGCTGGCAGGTGAAGGTGTGGCGCTGGCCGTCGCGGGTGTACAGGCGATTGTGCACCTCGGACTCGTCGCCATGGCCGCCGGTGATCAGCAGGGTCTGGATATAAGGCAGCAGCTTGTCGGCGCACTCGTCCGCGGTGCCCTCGGGCAGTTCGGCGAGGATGCGCGCTTCGGGCAGGTTCGGGGTAGCCACTGCGGCAATCGGCAGCAGGCGTTCACGCATGGCGTAGCCCACGTCGTCCTTGCCCAGCGAGCCGCCGCCACCGGCGCGCAGCACCGGGTCGCAGACCAGCGGGATGCCCGGCAGGGACTGCATGACCTCCACGACCGTGTCGACCATCTGCACCGAGCCGAGCATGCCCAGCTTGACCGCAGCCACCGGCAGATCGGCGATCACGGCGTTGGCCTGGGCCAGCACCCACTCGCGGTCGAGCACGCGGAAGTCGGAAACGTTGACGGTATCCTGAACGGTCAGCGCGGTGACGGTCGGCGCCGCGTGGCAGCCTTGGGCGATCAGGGCTTCGATATCAGCCTGCAGGCCGGCACCGCCACTGGGGTCGTGGCCGGACAGGCAGAGCACTACGGGACGGGAGGCAGGTGTTTTCATGGCGCGGGAGCTTATCACCAAATCGCCACGCTGAGCTGACCGAACGGTCCAATGCGCATCGCCCGGCCGCGCCCTGCCCGAATGGTCGAATGCCACGGGCCACAAGGCCTGTGCTAGAGTTCGCCGATTCCAACACAACGCCTCCACGGCGCGCCAATGCAGGGGATGGGGATCTCCGGCGCAGCTGTCGGCGGCACTGCGGGGCACCATGCGGCACTGGCTGATCTTCCTGATCCTTCTCATCCTCTCGCCAGTGGCGGGCGCCATCAGCTTCGACGAGCACGTCGGGCAACTGCCCCTGGGGCGGGCGATGGATGTCTTCGAGGACGTGCGCGGCACGGCTGATATCGCCGAGATCAGTTCGCCGGCGCTGGCCGCCAGTTTTCGCCACCATGAGCGCGACGTGCTCAATGCCGGCTACTCGCGCTCGGTGTTCTGGTTGCGTCTGGACCTGGACTACCAGCCCGAGGCCTCGCGCGACCCGGCCAACTGGCTGCTGGAGCTGGCCTACCCGCCGCTGGACAAGCTCGACCTTTACCTGCCCGACGGCCAGGGCGGCTTCAAGCTGGCCCAGCGCACCGGCGACACCCTGCCGTTCGACAGCCGGCCGATCCGCCAGAACAACTACCTGTTCGACCTCAAGCTGGAACCGGGCAAGCCGTTGCGCGTCTACCTGCGCCTGGAAAGCCAGGGCTCGATCCAGGCGCCGCTGACGCTCTGGTCATCCAAGGCCTACCTGGAAGAGCAGCCGGGGCGCATCTATGTGCTGGGCATCATCTATGGCGTGTTGCTGGTGATGCTGATCTACAACCTGTTCATCTTCCTCAGCGTCCGCGACACCAGCTATCTCTATTACATCCTTTATATAGCCTCGTTCGGCTTCTACCAGATCTCGGTCAACGGCGCCGGCATCGAGTACTTCTGGCCGAACAACCCCTGGTGGGCCAACGCCGCCACGCCTTTCCTGATCGGTTCGGCCGGCCTGTTCGGCTGCCAGTTCGCCCGCAGCTTCCTGCATACCCGCGAGCACAGTCTGTGGATCGACCGCATCCTGCGCGTGCTGATGGGGGTCGGCGCGCTGGTGATGGTGCTGGCGCTGACCGTCAGCTACGCCATCGCCCTGCGGCTGGCCACCTACCTGGCGCTGGCCTTCACCGTGGTGATCTTTACCGCCGGCATCGTCGCCTGGCTGCGTGGTATGCGCGTGGCGCGCTACTTCATTTTTGCCTGGAGTGCCTTCCTGCTCGGCGGGGTCATCAACACGCTGATGGTGCTGGGCTTGCTGCCCAATATCTTCCTGACCATGTACGCCAGCCAGATCGGTTCGGCGCTGGAGGTCGGCCTGCTGTCTCTGGCGCTGGCGGACCGCATCAACGCCATGAAGGAGGAGCGCACGCGCATCCTCCAGGAAACCAGCCGCAAGCTGGAGCAGCTGAACCTGGAACTGGCCAGCAGCAACCGCCTGAAGGACGAATTCCTCGCTACCGTCACCCATGAACTGCGCACGCCCATGAGCGGGGTGATCGGTTCGCTGGAGCTGATGCAGACGGTGCCCATGGACATCGAGTTGGCGCAGTATCACAAGACTGCCACCGGCTCGGCGCGCGACATGATGCGCATGGTCAACGACATCCTCGCGCTGATCGAGCTGCAGGCCGGCAAGCTCTATCCGCGCCGCGAGCCGTTCAGTCTGCGCGGCCTGTGCGACGGCCTGCGCGCGCAGTACGCGCCGCGTGCCGAAGAGCGCGGACTGCGCTTCGTCCTGCAGCTGGACGAGAGCCTGCCCGACACCCTTGAGGGCGATGCCGGCAAGCTGACCCAGGCGCTGGGCTACCTGATCGACAACGCCATCAAGTTCACCCACCAGGGTGGTGTCCACCTGCGGGTGGCCGGTGTGCCGAACAACGAAGGGCTGGCGCTGCGCATCGAAGTGCAGGACAGCGGCATCGGCTTTTCCACTCCGCCGGATGGCGCGCTGTACCAGCGCTTCTTCCAGCTCGACGGATCGCTGACCCGCGAGTACGGCGGCCTTGGTATTGGCCTGGCACTGACCCGCAAGCTGGTTGCGTTGCTGGGCGGTACGCTGAGCCACGAATCCAAGCCGGGGCAGGGCAGTCGCTTTGCCCTGGAGCTGCATGTCGGCCAGCCGGTGCAGGGCATCGCTCCGCCGCCGCGTCGCGCGGGCGGTCAAGTACTGCGCAGTCCCGACCAGTGCACCGTGCTGGTGGTGGAGGACAACGCCATCAACCAGCTGGTGATTCGCGGCATGCTGCTCAAGCTCGGCTACCGCGTGCGCACGGCCGACAACGGCGCCGAAGCCATCGAGCTGCTGCGCCGGGAAGCCATCGACACCGTGCTGCTGGATTGCCAGATGCCGGTGATGGACGGCTTCGCCACCTGCCGGGCGATTCGCACGCTGCCGCGTTGCGCCGACCTGCCGGTGCTGGCGATCACCGCCCACAGCCACAGCGGCGACCGCGAGCGCTGCCTGGCTGCGGGGATGAGCGACTACATGGCCAAGCCGGTGAAGTTCGAGGAGCTGCAGGCGCTGCTCCATGACTGGCTGCTGTGTCAGCCGGCGCTGCCCAGTCCGGCCTGAGTGGTGCGCCTGAAATGAAAACGCCCGGCATCTGCCGGGCGTTTTCGTTGGGGCTGCGGGTCAGGTTCAGACCTTGACGACCCAGCCTTCCGGACCTTCCATGTCACCCTTCTGGATACCGGTCAGCTCTTCGTAGAGGCGACGGGTCACCGGGCCGACGTCTTCGCGGCTGAAGAATACGTGCAGGTTGTCCTTGTACTGGATGCCGCCGATCGGGGTGATCACCGCTGCGGTACCGCAGGCGCCGGCTTCCTTGAAGCGGGCCAGGTCGTCGATCTGCACGTCGCCTTCGACCACTTTCAGGCCCAGGCGCTGTTCGGCCAGCTGCATCAGCGACAGGCGGGTGATGCCCGGCAGCACCGAGCTGGAGCGCGGGGTGACGAACTCGTTGTCATGGGTGATGGCGAAGAAGTTGGCCGAGCCCACTTCCTCGATGCGGCTGTGGGTGGCCGGGTCGAGGTAGATGCAGTCGGCGAAGCCTTCTTTCTTGGCCTGGGCGCCCGGCATCAGGCTGGCGGCGTAGTTGCCACCGACCTTGGCGGCGCCGGTGCCGTTGGGGGCGGCGCGGTCGTAGGTGGAGATCACGAAGTCATGGGGCTTCATGCCGCCCTTGAAGTAGGCGCCGACCGGGATGCAGAACACCGAGAAGATGAATTCCGGAGCCGGGCGCACGCCGATGTTGTCGCCCACGCCGATCACGAACGGGCGCAGGTACAGCGCGCCGCCCGATCCGTATGGGGGGATGAAGCGCTCATTGGCACGCACGACCTGCTTGCAGGCCTCGATGAACTGCTCTTCGGACACTTGCGGCATCAGTACGCGGGCGCAGCTGCGGGCCATGCGCGCGGCGTTCTGGTCCGGGCGGAACAGGTTGATCGAGCCGTCCTTGCAGCGGTAGGCCTTCAGGCCTTCGAAGCACTGCTGGCCGTAGTGCAGGGCGGAGGAGCCTTCGCTGATGTGCAGGGTGTTGTCTTCGGTCAGCTTGCCGTCGTCCCACAGACCATCGCGCCAGTGGGAGATGTAGCGGAAGTCGGTCTTGATGTAATCGAATCCGAGCGTGCCCCAATCGATGTCTTTCTGTTCCATGGTTGCCTCATTCAATGGGATTACCTGCGGCTGCCGCGAGCCATGCAAGGCCGGCGAACATCCGGGCAGAAGGTTTGGCGGGCTCTGGCGGCGGGTCGCCTGAATCGCAAGGGATTCAGGCGTGCGGCGGGAACGGTGTTCTCCGTGGGATGGTCACCGCCAGGACTCCATCAAGACTTGCCATGATACCGGCGATAGTCGCGGCTGTGGGCCCCTGGCGGCGAATATCGCTGCCATCAGTCGCATCGGGAATGCTGCGACGCGGGCGCCGGCGCGCGGGGTTTTGCTGTGCGGTTTCGCGCCGGGGCCGTTGTTCTTGTCGAAGTCATCCATTCACATGAATGTCATTTCATATGGTGAATTGCGTTCGAGCTATTCCGCTGGGCTGATGGCGCTTTGCGGGAACAGTGAGCGGCTGATGAAACAGGCTGTCTCGTGCAGGCTGGCGCCGATCTGCTCGAGCTTCTCGCGGTCGTGCTGGGCGCTGATGCCGATGCCGGAAATGATAAAGCGTGGCTGGCGGTCGTGGTCGATGATCGCGCTGGCGACCATGCTGACGCCGCGATACAGGTGGTCCTGGTCGATGGCCCAGCCGCGCTCCAGCGTGGCAGCGGCGTCGCGGCGGTACTCCTCGAAGTTCGGTGGATTCTCCCAGCGCACGCGGGTCAGGCGGCGTCGCAGTTCATCCTCGGGGAGGTTGCGCAGCCCGGCGATGCAGCGCCCGGCGGCGCCTACCAGTTCCGGCAAGCGCGAGCCCACGGCGACGTTGACGTGCGCCACGGTCGGCGCGGACACGGCGATCACGCGGATGTGCGCATCGTCGGTGACCTGCCACAAGGTGATCAGGATGTGGTGGCTGGTGCTCAGGCGTTCCAGTTCCGGCTGGATCAGGTCGGCGTAGCTGCGGCCAATGAAGCTCACTGCCAGCTCAGACAGGCCCAGGCCCAGGCGATAGGTCTTGGTCTCGTTGTCGAACGAGGTCAGCTGCTCGTTGCTCAGCGTGCGCAGGATATTGAAGGTAGTGCTTGGGCTGATGCCGGTGGCACGGGCGATGGCGGTTGCGCCCTCGGGGCCTTCGGCATTGGCCAGGTGGCGCAGGATCTGGATGGCATTCACCACGGCGCCGACATCCTTGGCGCTGCCGGTGCGTTTGCTGGCTTCTTCGACGGTCTTTTCAGTGGTCATATTCTGTATTCTGATTGACATTCAGTATTGTGAATGTATTCTGGCCCTGCGACGCCTGCAACGGCTTCCGTGAAGCTGGCTTGGCATGGGCGGTAACGCACTTTGCAACAAAGGCAGAACAAGAACAAAGGAGAAACCTCAATGGTGGATTTCCCCGACCGCAACATGCCAGGGCCAGAGGCGCAGTACCTCGCCTTCCTCGCCCAGGGTCGCTTCATGTTGCAGCGCAGCGCCTCCACCGGCCGGCACGTGTTCTATCCGCGCACCCAGGTGCCCGGCAGCGGCGAAACGGACCTGGAATGGGTTCCCGCCAGTGGCCTGGGCACCCTTTATGCCCTGACCGTCAACCGCGCCCGCAGCGGTGACTACAACGTCGCCCTGGTCGACCTCGACGAAGGCGTGCGCATGATGTCCCGTATCGAAGGTCACCTCAGTCTGCCCATCGGCACCCGCCTCAAGGCGCGCATCGCTCAGCAGGACAGCGGCCCCGCCGTCGTCTTCGAGCCCCTGACGGAGGCACAGTCATGAGCCAGGTCCTGCGCGGCAAGACCGCCATCGTCGGCATCGGCAGCGCCGGTATCGGCGAAGCCCACGGCTACAGCGCCATGGAACTGCTCGGCCAGGCCTCGATGAAGGCCATCGCCGATGCGGGTCTTGCGCTCTCGGACATCGACGCGGTGTTCTCGGCCACCAGCTCCCACGCCTTCCCGACGCTCTCGGTCTGCGAGTACCTCGGCATCAAGCCGAAATTCGTCGACGGCACCAACGTCGGCGGCTCCAGCTTCGAGCTGCATCTGCTGCAGGCGACCCTGGCCCTGGAAGCCGGCCTGTGTGATGCGGCGCTGATCTGCTACGGCTCCAACCAGCGCACTGCCGGCGGCAAGCTGGTGTCGATGAGCGAGCCGCAGTGGCACGAGACGCCCTACCAGCCGCGCCACCCGATCACCGCTTACGCGCTGGCCGCCAGCCGCCACATGCATCAATACGGCACCACCCGCGAGCACCTGGCCGAAGTGGCCGTGGCGGCGCGCGGTTGGGCCAACCTCAACCCCGAGGCCTTTGCCCGTGGCCCGCTGAGCATCGATGAGGTGCTCGCCGCACGGATGGTCAGCGACCCGCTGAGCAAGGCCGACTGCTGCCTGGTCACCGATGGCGGCGGCGCCTGCGTGATGGTGCGTGCCGACCGCGCGCGCGACCTGCCCAAAGCGCCGATCTATTTCCTCGGCGCCGCTGGCGCGCAGTGGCACCGCTCCATCGTCGCCATGCCTGACCTCACTGTCACCGCCGCTTCCGAGAGCGGCCCGCGGGCCATGCAGATGGCCGGGGTGAAGCACTCGGACATCGACCTGGTGATGGTCTACGACGCCTTCACCATCAATACGATCCTGTTCCTCGAAGACCTCGGCTTCTGCCCGAAGGGCGAGGGTGGTCGCTTCGTCCAGGGCGGACGCATCGCTCCTGGCGGCGAACTGGCGGTGAACACCAACGGTGGCGGGCTGTCCTGTGTGCATCCGGGCATGTACGGCATGTTCCTGATCATCGAGGCGGTCACCCAGCTGCGCCGCCAGGCCGGTGAACGCCAGCTGAAGAAGGCCGACGTGGCGCTGCTGCACGGCAACGGCGGCACCTTGTCCAGCCAGGTGACGGCACTGCTCGGCACCCAAGCGGTGCTCTGAAAGCCCGTGCTCTGAAATTCAGGGCTCTGAAACCCAGGGCCGACTCTCCCGGTGGCTGCTGCCCGCAGCCTGCCGTGGATGCGCTCGCCCTCGCGCCGGCACGCAAACGCCCGGCACCCGCTACTTGTTCAGGTGGAACGTCATGTCAGTGAGTCACTTGCAACACACCGGTTTCTCCAGTCTCACCCCTCTGGTGCAGCCGCGCTCGGTCGCCGTGGTCGGCGCTTCCAGCGACCCGCACCGCATCGGCGGCCGCCCCATTGCCTACATGCTGCGCAACGGCTTTTCCGGGCGCATCCTGCCGGTGAACCCCAACCGCACGGAGATCCAGGGCCTTCCGGCCTACGCCAGCGTCGATGCGCTGCCCGAGGCGCCGGACGTGGCGATCATCGCGGTGCCGGCGCCGCAGGTGCTGGAGACCGTCCAGGCGCTGGGCCGCAAGGGCGCGCGCAGCGCCATCGTGTTCTCCTCCGGCTTCAGCGAGGTCGGCGAGGAAGGCGTGGCCATGCAGGACGCCATCGTCGAAGCCGCCCGCGCGGCGAACATGCGTCTGCTGGGGCCGAACGCGCTGGGCGTGTTCAACGCCAACCTGGGCTACTACGCCTTCTTCTCCACCAGCCTGGAACGCGGCATTCCGCTGGCCGGGCGGGTCGGCATCGCCACTCAGTCCGGCGCCTACGGCGCGCACCTGCTCGGCCTGTCGCGGCAGCGCGGGCTGGGCACGCCAATCTGCGTCGCCACCGGCAACGAAGCCGACGTCACCCTGGGCGACGCCATCGGCTGGCTGGTGGAGTCGCCGGAGATCGACGTGGTCATGGCCTACGCCGAATCGATCCGCAACGTCGACAGCTTCCTTGCCGCCCTCGAAGCGGCCCATCGCGCCGGCAAGCCGGTGATCCTGCACAAGGTCGGGCGCAGCGAGCTGGGCGGCCGCGCGGCCATGTCGCACACCGCTTCCCTGGCCGGCGACGACAAGGTGCTCGACGCGGTGCTGGCTGATTACGCGGTGGTCCGCGCGCGCACCACCGAGGAGCTGGTGGACATCGCCTACCTCGCCACCCAGCGCATCTACCCGGTGAACAACAGCCTGGGAATGATCACCGTCAGCGGTGGCGCCGGCATCATCGTCAGCGACGCCGCCGAGGACTTCGGCCTGCCTATGCCGCCGATGCCCGAAACGGCCCAGGCACGCTTGAAGCAGCGCCTGCACTACGCCTCGCCGCTCAACCCGGTGGACTGCACCGCCCAGGCGTTGAACGACCTGAGCCTGGTGCACGATTTCACTGAATCCATGGTGGTGGACGGCGGTTACCGCTCGCTGATCGCCTTCTTCACCCAGGCCGGCACGGCTGCCTCCATCGGCCCGCGCCTGGCCGAGCAGTTCGCGCGGATCAAGGTCGATCATCCGGACCGCCTGTTCGTGGTCTCGGTGATGGGCGAGGGCGAGGAGCTGGCGCCGTACCAGAAGGCCGGCTTTGCCCTGTTCGAGGATCCGACCCGCGCGGTGCGCGCCATCCAGGCCATGGGCCAGCTGGGGGAGGCCTTCGCCCGCCCGCTGCGCAGGATTCCCGCGCCCGGTGGTGTCGAGCTACCCGCCAGCACGCCCGGTGAGGCCGAAGCCAAACAATTGCTCGCGCGCGCCGGCATCGAATCGGCGCCCGAGCGCGTGCTGAAAAACGCAGCCGAAGCCGCCGCCTTCGCCGAACAGATCGGCTTCCCGGTGGTGCTGAAAATCGCCTCGGCAGACATCCTGCACAAGTCGGAAATCGGCGGCGTGCTACTCAACGTCAGCAGCTCCCAGGCCGTGCGCGAAGGCTACGACCTGTTGCTCCAGCGAGCAGCCGAACACGCGCCGAGCGCCCGCCTCGACGGCGTGCTGGTGGCCCGCCAGCTGCAGGGCGGCGTGGAGTGCTTCATGGGTATCCAGCGCGACCCGCAGTTCGGGCCGGTGGCCGTGTTCGGCCTCGGCGGCATCTTCGTCGAAGTGCTCAAGGACGTGGTGTTCCGCCGCTGCCCGTTCGGCGTCGACGAGGCTGAGCAGATGATCCGCAGTATCAAGGGCGCACCGCTGCTGCTGGGGGCGCGTGGTCGTCCGGTGACCGACATCAGGGCGCTGTCGCGGGTGCTCGCGCAGCTCTCGCAGTTCGCTGCCGAGGCCGGTCCGCGCCTGCGTTCGGTCGACCTCAACCCGGTCTTCGCCATGCCCGAGGGGCAGGGCGCGTGGGCTGCCGATGCGGTGCTGGAAGTGGAGGAGGTGGCCCATGGCGCTGAATCCTGAGCACCTGCTGAACTACCCGATCCCCGAAGTGCGGCAGCGTTTCAGCCGCCACGACAGCGCCTTTTACGCGCTGTCGGTGGGCCTCGGCGCCGACCCGATGGACGAGCACCAACTGACCTTCGTCGACGCCAACCGCGACCTCCAGGCGCTGCCCTGCATGGCCGTGGTTCTCGGTCACCCCGGCTTCTGGCTGGGCAATCCGGATACCGGCGTCGATGCCCTGCGCCTGGTCCATGGCGAGCAGAGTATCGAGTGGCTGAAACCGCTGCCGGTGGAAGGCGAAGTGATCGGCCGCACCCGCGTCACCGGCCTGGTGGACAAAGGTGCTGGCAAGGGCGCGCTGCTCTATAGCGAGAAAGTCGTCAGTGACGCGCAGAGCGGCGAGGTGCTGGCGATTGCCCGTGGCACCACCTTCCTGCGCGGTGACGGCGGCTTCGGCGGCGACAGTCAGTCGCTCAGTCAGCCGCACCGTCTGCCCGAGCAGGCGCCAGACCTGGTCATCGACTTGCCGACCCGCCCGGAACAGGCGCTGCACTATCGCCTCAACGGCGACGACAACCCGATCCACGCCAGCCCGGCAGCGGCCGCTCGCGGTGGTTTCCCGCGACCGATTCTGCACGGCCTGTGCACCCTCGGCGTGGCCTTCCATGCGCTGCTGCGCGGCTTCGCCGATTACCGCGCGGAGCGCTTCGCCCACCTGCAGGTGCGCTTCTCGGCACCGGTATTCCCGGGCGAAACCCTGCGTACGGAAATCTGGAATGACGGCTCCTTCCGCACCCGCGTCGTCGAGCGCGACGTGGTGGTGCTGGACAACGGCCGCGTGAGCCTGACCCCGGAGCGTGGAGAACCAGCCGGGCGGGCCTAGCGCGACGACGACCTCAACCAACCTGCGAGAACAACAACAATGAACGCACCCGACAGCTTGGCCCAGAGCGCCGCGATACCGCGGCGGACCCTGGTGATCGCCTTCTTCTTCTGCTTCCTGGGTCTGCTCGCCGATGGCGCTGACCTGATGTTCCTCGCCTACAGCCTGAACAGCCTCAAGGCCGAGTTCGGCCTGTCCAACTTCGAGGCCGGCTCGCTGGGCAGCATCACCCTGGCCGGCATGGCCATCGGCGGCATCTACGGCGGCTGGGCGTGCGACCGCTTCGGCCGGGTGCGCGTGGTGACCTGGACCATCCTGGTGTTCTCCGTCGGTACCGCGCTGCTGGGCCTGGCGCACAACTACTGGGCCTTCGCACTGATCCGCTTCGTTTCCTCGCTGGGCCTGGGCTCGCTGTTCGTGGCCTGCAACATCCTGATGTCCGAGTTCGTCACCGCCAAGTACCGCACCACCATCCTGGCGACCATGCAGGCCGGCTGGACCGTGGGCTACCTGGTGGCGACCATCCTCGCCGGGCAGATCATCCCGGACTACGGCTGGCGCGCGCTGTTCTTCACTGCCATCGGCGCGGCGCTGATCTGCCTGGCGTTGCGACCCTGGGTGCCGGAGTCGCCGTCCTGGCTGGCGGCTCGTGCGCAACGCGCGCAGCAGGCCAGTAGTCGCCAGCAGAGCGCGCCCAGCGGCGGCATGCGCCAATTGCTGGTCGATCCGTCCACCCGCCGCATGTTCGTGCTCTGGAGCATCACCTCGTGCTTCCTGCTGTTCGGCTACTACGGCACCAACAACTGGATGCCCTCGTACCTGGAAAGCGAGCTGGGCATGAACTTCAAGTCCATGACCGGCTACATGGTCGGCACCTACACCGCGATGATCCTCGGCAAGGTGCTCGCCGGGATCGCCTCGGACCGCTTCGGCCGCCGCGCCACCTTTGCCGCCGGCGCCATCGGCACCGCCATCTTCATGCCGGTGATCGTGTTCTGGCACACGCCGGACAACATCGTCTGGATCCTCGCGCTGTTCGGCTTCATCTACGGCGTACCGGTGGGCGTGCTGGCCACCTACATGACCGAGAGCTTCTCCACCCAGGTACGCGGCGCCGCCGTGGGCACTTCCTACAACCTCGGCCGCATCGGCGCGGCGGTGGCCCCGGCGGCCATCGGCCTGCTGGCCTCCCACGTGTCCATCGGCGCGGGCTTCCTGGTCATGGGCATCACCTACGTCATCACCGGGCTGATCCCCGCGCTGATGATCCCCAACCGCCTGTATGACCCGAACCGCGAAGCGCGCAGCCCGCAGCCCGGTGCCGCACCTGCAGCGCCCGCACGCCCGGCGGCACAGGGCGTGGCCCGCCCGGTGGGTCAGCCTGCCACGGAGGAAAGCGTTCGATGACCGATCTCACCTCGACCTGCGCCGCTGCACCTGCTGAGAGTGGACTGGAGATGTTCCCCAGCGGCCGCTTCACCTTCCAGGAGTTCCTTGGCCTGGAGCGCTGGATTGATGGCGACGTGGTGCGGGTGCGCCTGCGCCACCGCCCGGAGCTGATGAACTACATCGGCAGCTTTCACGGCGGCGTGCTGATGAGCGTGCTCGATGCCGCCATGGCCGGGGCCATTCGCGCGCAGATGCCGGGTTGCTCGATGGTCACCATCGACATGGCCACCCACTTCATGGGCAGCACCAGCGGCGAGATCAACGCCGTCGGCCGGGTGCTGCGGCGGACCCGCACGCTGTGCTTCTGCGCGGCGGAAATCTTCGACGGGGCCGGCGAGCTGGTCGCCAGCGCCACCGGCAGTTTCAAGTACCGGCCCGCTGCGGCTGGCACTGTTCAACCGACACGGGAATGACGAAATGACCGACAACACCGCAATGGCCGAGGAGCGCGAAGAGCGCCTGCGGATGATCCGTGACAGCGCCGCTTCCCTGGTGCCGCGCGGCGGCGACCTGGGCCGGGTGCGCCGTTTGCGCTTTCAGGCGCAGGGCCTCGACCGCGACGCCTGGGCGGAAGTCTGCGCCATGGGCTGGCCGGGCCTGCGCCTAGCCGAAGAGCTGGGCGGCAGTGGACTGGGCATGGGCGAGTACACCGCGTTGCTGGAAGAACTCGGACGCGGCCTGCTGCCCGAACCGCTGATCGAGGCGAGCCTGGTCGCTCCCTTGCTGCCCGCCGCCGAGCGCGACGCGCTGCTGGCCGGCGAGCGGCTGATCCTGCCCGCGGGCATCCGCTATGAAGCCGGCGCTGCATTGCCGGTGCTGCGCGATGGGCAACTGCGCGGTGAGATCGCCCATGTGGCTCTGGGCGCTGCCGCTGATGCGTGGCTGGTGGCCTGCAACACCGGTCTCGTGCTGGTGCAGCGCAATGCCGAAGGGCTGAGCGTTCACCAGGAACCGACCCAGGACGGCGGCCACCTGGCGCGCCTGCGCTTCGATGGCACGCCCGCGCAACTCGTCGACGCCGCGCCTGCTGCCCTCGACGAGTCGGCACTGGCCTGCGCCGCCTACCTGGTCGGCCTGATGGATGCGGCCTTCGAACAGACCCGCGACTACCTCGGCGTGCGCCGCCAGTTCGGCCGCGAGATCGGCAGCTTCCAGTCGCTGCAGCACCGCATGGTCGACCTGAAACTGCAGATCGAACTGGCCCGCGCCATCGTCGGCGAAGCGGCCACCGCGCTGGACGACGGCGCGCCGGTCGCGCAGGTGCAGCGCCTGGTGTCCACCGCCAAGGTGCGCGCCGCCGAGGCGGCCATGCTGGTGACCCGCCAGGCGATCCAGCTGCACGGCGGCATCGGCTACACCGACGAGGCCGACATCGGCCTGTTCCTGCGCCGCGCCATGGTGTTGCTCAACAGCCAGGGTTCGCTGGCCTTCCACCGGGCGCGCTACATCGCCCTGCTGCAGGCGGAGGTGGCGTGATGAGCGAGATGCTGCTGCAGGAAACACTCGGTACGGTGCGCCTTCTGCGCTTCAACAACCCAACGCGGCGCAATGCGCTGTCCCCCGCACTGCGCGCCGAGTTGCTCGAAGCGCTGCGCGAAGCGGACGCCGATCCCGCCGTGCGCAGCGTGGTCCTCACCGGTTCGGCGGAAGTCTTCAGCGCTGGCGGCGACCTCAGCGACATGCATGTCACCGACCTCAACGCCGGCCGGGTGCGCATGCAGAAGAACGCTGACCTGATCCGCCAGATGCTGCGCATGGGCAAGCCGATCATCGCCGCCATCGAAGGCTGGGCGGTGGGCGCCGGGCTGTCGGTGGCGCTGGCCTGCGACAGCCTGGTGTGCGGCGGTACGGCGCGCTTCGCCGCCGGCTTCGGCAAGGTCGGGCTGATCGCCGATCTCGGCCAGCTGCACACCTTGCCGGCGCGCATTGGTGTCGGCCGCGCGCGGCAGGTGCTGATGTTCGGCCAGGTCATCGAAGCCGAGGAAGCGCAGCGCATCGGACTGGTGGACCAGCTCTGCGCACCGGGTGCCGCGCTGGACGCCGCCCTTGCGCTGGCCGCCAAGGTCGAGCAGCAGGCGCCTTTGCCACTGGCCCTGACCAAGGCCCTGCTGGCCGACGGCCTGGAGCTGCTGCTCGAGCGCGAAGGCGATTTCCAGAGCCAGCTGTTCCTCAGCGCCGACCATGCCGAAGGCAAGGCGGCCTTCCTCGATAAACGTTCCCCGAATTTCCGGGGCCAGTAATCAAGAGAGCCGTGACATGACCGATTACAACGCCCTCGAAGATGGCGAGTTCCGCCGGCTGGTGCGCGACTGGGTCGCCGCCAACTACCCGCAGCGCATCCGCAACCCGGCCCACCGCCTGGGCCGCGATGACACCTGGGAGTGGTACCAGGCACTGTCGAAACAGGGTTGGCTGTGCCCCGGCTGGCCGGTGCAGTTCGGTGGCATGGGCCTCGCCGCCGGCAAGCAGCTGATCATGATCGAGGAGATGGAAAACTACGGCTGCGCACGCCTGCCCGACAGCGGCATCACCATGCTCGGCCCGCTGCTGATCCGCTACGGCACCGACGCCCAGCGCGAGCGTTTCCTGCCGCGCATCCTGAGCGGTGAAGACATCTGGTGCCAGGGCTACAGCGAGCCCAACGCCGGCTCCGATCTCGCCAGCCTGCGCACCGAGGCGGTGCTGCGTGACGGCGAGTGGGTTATCAATGGCCAGAAAACCTGGACCACCATGGGCACCGAGGCCAACTGGATCTTCGTGCTGGCGCGCACCGAGCGTAGCGTCAAGGCGCAGCAGGGCATCAGCTTCCTGCTGGTGCCGATGGACAGCCCCGGCGTCGAGGTGCGGCCGATCCTCAACCTGGAACTGCAGGGCGAGTTCTGCGAGGTGTTCTTCAACGACGTGCGCGTGCCGGAAGAAAACCTCGTCGGCGCGGTCAACCACGGCTGGGGCATGGCCAAGGCACTGCTCGGCTTCGAGCGCATCTTCCTGGGCTCGCCCAAGCAGGCCACCTTCGCCCTCGAACGCCTGGTGCGCCTGGCTCGCCATCAGGGCCTGTGGGACGACCCGGTGTTCGCCCAGCGTTTCGCCGCGCTGAGCATGGACCTGGACTGCCACAAGGCGCTCTACGAGCGCTTCGCCGAACGCCTGCGGCGCGGCGAGGAGCTGGGCCCGGACGTTTCCCTGCTGAAGATCCACCAGTCCGAGCTGTACCAGCGCATCAGCGAGCTGGGACTGGAGATCGCCGGCGCGGATTCGGCGCTGCTCAACCCCTTCACCGACGATGCCGAGCTGCACCCGGCGGGCATCTTCATCCAGTCGCGGCCGACCACCATCTACGGCGGCACCAACGAGATCCAGCGCAACATCCTGGCCAAGGCCGTGCTCGGCCTGCCGAGCTGATCCCGCGCGCAACGAATTCTCCGATTGAACGAACCGAACAGTAAGGAATTAGCGATGACCCAACGACTCAACGAAGGCAAGGTAGCGATCGTCACCGGCGCCGGTGGCGGCATCGGCCGCGAGATCGCCCTGGCCCTGGCCGACAGCGGTGCGCGGGTGCTGATCAACGACATCGGCGTGTCCCTGCAGGGCGAGGGCGGCTCGGCTTCCCCGGCTGAGGAAACCCTCGGGTTGATCCGCCAGCGCGGCGGCGACGGCGCCATCAACACCGACAGCGTGTCGGACTGGGACAGCGCCCGGCGCATCGTCTCCAGCGCCATCGACGCCTTCGGCCGCGTGGACATCGTGGTGAACAACGCCGGCATCCTGCGCGACACCATCTTCCACAAGATGAGCGCCGAGGACTGGCTGTCGGTCATCAACGTGCACCTCAACGGCAGCTTCTTCGTCAGCCGTGCCGCCGCCGAGCACTTCCGCGCGCAGAACAGCGGCGCCTTCGTGCACATGACCAGCACCTCGGGGCTGATCGGCAACTTCGGCCAGGCCAACTACTCGGCGGCCAAGCTGGGCATCGTCGCCCTGAGCAAGTCCATCGCCCTCGACATGCAGCGCTACAACGTGCGTTCCAACTGCATCGCACCCTTCGCCTGGAGCCGCATGACCGACTCCATTCCGGCCGAGACGCCGGAGCAGAAGGCGCGGGTGGAAAACCTGCAGCGCATGACCCCGGACAAGAACGCGCCGCTGGCCGTCTACCTCGCTTCCGACGCCGCCAGTGCGGTCAACGGCCAGGTGTTCGCCGCGCGCAACCACGAGATCTTCCTGATGAGCCAGAGCCGCCCGCTGCGCAGTGTGCACAGCGACAACGGCTGGACCCCGCAGAGCATCGCCGAGCACGGCATGCCCGCACTGCGCGGCAGCTTCATGGACCTGGCGCGCAGCCCGGACGTGTTCTCCTGGGACCCGATCTGAACCGCCGGAGGACAGGCGCATGTTCAAGACCCGATTCACCGAAACCTTCGGCGTCGAACACCCGATCATGCAGGGCGGCATGCAGTGGGTGGGGCGCGCCGAGATGGCGGCGGCGGTGGCCAATGCCGGCGGGCTGGCAACGCTCTCGGCGCTGACCCAGCCGACCCCGCAGGCGCTGGCCGACGAGATCGCGCGTTGCCGCGAACTCACCGACAAGCCCTTCGGCGTCAACCTCACGCTGCTGCCGACGCAGAAGCCGATCCCCTACGCGGAGTACCGCGCGGCGATCATCGAGGGCGGCATCGGCGTGGTCGAAACCGCCGGCAACAATCCCGGCGAGCACATTGCCGAGTTCCGCCAGCACGGGATCAAGGTGATCCACAAATGCACCGCCGTGCGCCATGCGCTCAAGGCCGAGCAACTGGGCGTGGACGCGGTGTCCATCGACGGCTTCGAGTGCGCTGGCCACCCAGGCGAGGACGACATTCCCGGCCTGGTCCTGCTGCCTGCGGCGGCCAACCGGCTGCGCGTGCCGATCATCGCTTCCGGTGGCTTCGCCGACGGTCGCGGGCTGGTGGCGGCGCTGGCGCTGGGGGCCGATGCGATCAACATGGGCACGCGCTTCCTCAGCACCCGCGAGTGTCCGATCCACCCGCAGGTCAAGGCGGCCATCCGCGCGGCGGACGAGCGCTCCACGGACGTGATCATGCGTTCGTTGCGCAACAGTGCGCGGGTCGCCCGCAACGCCATCAGCCAGGAAGTACTGGCCATCGAGGCGCGCGGCAACGCCACCTACGCCGACATCGCCACGCTGGTCAGCGGCCTGCGCGGGCGCACCGTCTACGAGCAGGGCGACACCGACCTGGGAATCTGGTCGGCGGGCATGGTCCAGGGCCTGATCGATGACGAACCCAGCTGCGAGGAACTGCTGCGCGACATCGTCGAGCAGGCGCGCCAGTTGATCCGCCAGCGACTGGAGGGGTTGCTCACCCAGTGATTCTTAATGCGGCGGCGTGGGAGCAACCGCGAACGTCTGGGGGACTGTAGCGGGGTTCTCCCTCTCCCTAACCCTCTCCCTGAAGGGAGAGGGGACCGTCCGGTGCAGGGTGACGCCACTGCATCAGCCGGCACGGTCAGCTCCCTCTCCCTTCAGGGAGAGGGCGGGGGAGAGGGCAGGCCCGGGCACAGACTCTCAGGCAGAGCGGCGCCGCCTTCACCTCACCTGACGAAGAGACAACAACAATGAAAAATCTTCCCGTACGGGCGCTCGTTTCGAGCTTCGCCTGCCTGCCCCTGTTCGCCCACGCGGACTTCATCGCGGACAGCAAGGCGAATCTGGAACTGCGCAATTTCTACTTCAATCGCGACTATCGCCAGAGCAATGCGGAGCAGTCGAAATCCGAGGAGTGGGCGCAGGGTTTCCTGCTGCGCTTCGAGTCGGGTTACACCGAGGGCACGGTGGGCGTGGGCGTCGATGCCCTTGGCTTGCTGGGGATCAAGCTGGACTCCAGCCCTGATCGCACCGGCTCCGGCCTGCTGCCGTACTCGGCCAGCGACAAGCGCGCCACCGACGACTACAGCTCCCTCGGCGTGACGGCCAAGCTGCGCGCATCGAAGAGCACTTTGAAGGTCGGCACCCTGCTGCCCAAGCTGCCGGTGGTGCAGTACAACGACACCCGCCTGGCCCCGCAGACCTTCCAGGGTGGGCTCGCCGAGGTCAACGAGATCGACGGCCTCAGCGCCCAGCTCGGCCAACTGCGCCAGGTGAAGCAGCGCGACTCGACCAACGACGAAGACCTGTCGATGACCCGTGGCAACAAGCGCAACATCGTGCTTGGCAGCCACACCAGCAGCGACCGCTTCAACCTCGCCGGTGGCACCTACCGCTGGACCGACAACCTCAGCACCAGCTACCACTACGGCGGTCTGGAAAACTTCTACCGCCAGCACTACCTGAGCGTGGTGCACACCCTGCCGATCACCGAGGGCCAGTCGCTCAAGTCGGATATCCGCTGGGCCCGTTCCACCGACGATGGCGGCAGCAACGTCGACAACCGCGCGCTCAACGCGCTGTTCACCTACCGCATCGGCGGCAGCGGCTTCGGCGTCGGCTACCAGCGCATGTCCGGCGACACCGGGTTCGCCTACCTCAGCGGCACCGACCCGTACCTGACCAACTTCGTGCAGATCGGCGACTTCGCCAACAAGGACGAACGCTCCTGGCAGGCGCGCTACGACTACGACTTCGCCGGCCTCGGCCTGCCCGGCCTGACCTTCATGACCCGCTACCTGCAGGGCGACCACATCGACCTGCTGAACGGCCAGGGGCGCGGCAAGGAGTGGGAGCGCGACACCGATATCGGCTACGTGGTGCAGAACGGCCCGCTGAAGAACCTCGGCTTCAAGGTGCGCAACGGCGCCTTCCGCAGCGACTTCGGCAACGATATCGACGAAACGCGGGTGATCGTCAGCTATCAGATGCCGCTCTGGTAACCGTCCTAACGGGCGGGGGCGGTTTGGCCAGAATCGCTCCGCCCGTGGCGGGAATGTCCCTTTCAGCAAAGGTCTGAACCGTGATTCACTGAATTTCATGCAGTGAATCCGGATTCAGATCATGGCCTACCGACACTCCCCAGCACGGCTGCAAAAGGACGGCGAACTGCGCGAGCGCATTCTCGAGCTGGCGCTGGCGCGGGTGGCCGACGGTGGTTTCGCCGCCCTGACCATGCAGAGCCTGGCGGACGCCGCCGGCATCGCCACCGGCAGTCTCTACCGGCACTTCAGCGGCAAGGGCGAGCTGGCCGCCGAGGTCTTCGCCCGTGCCAGCCAGCGCGAAGTCGATACCCTCGGTGCGCTGCTGAAAGCTCCCGGCAGCGCTTGCGAACGCCTGAACCTTGGCCTGCAGCAGTTCGCCGCGCGCGCCTGGGGCAGCCGCCAGCTGGCCTTCGCGCTGATCGCCGAGCCGGTCGACCCGGAAGTGGACGAGCAGCGCCTGATCTACCGCGAAGCCTACGCCGCACTGTTCGTCACCCTGCTGGAGCAGGGCATCGCCGCCGGTGAGTTCCAGCCCCAGCCGGTGCAGCTGACCGCCGCCTGCCTGGTCGGCGCCATCGCCGAAGCCCTGATCGGCCCGCTTTCGCCGCCCGCCCGCGCCGCGCGGGATGCCGGCCAGTCCAACGTTTCCCTGGAGGACGTCAGCGACGCCCTCGCCAGCTTCTGCCTGCGCGCCGTCGGCGCGTCCACATCTGCCTTGCCCAAGCCAGCCAAGCCCAAGCCCGTTATGGAGGACCAGCCATGATCCCGCACCCGTACGCCGAAACCCACGAAGTGACCAACCAGGTGCCGCCGCTGGACGGCGCCAACCTCTATCGCGTCGACGTGCCGCTGCAGGAATGGGTGCGCCGCTACGGCGGCGGCTGGGCCGAGCAGAAACTCGATGCCTATGGCGCGCTGGCCGGCGGGCCGCTGATGGCGGCGGGCTTCCTCGCCAACGAGAACAAACCGGTGTTCAAGTCCCACGACCGCTTCGGCCACCGCGTCGACCTGGTGGAGTTCCACCCGGCCTACCACGAGCTGATGCGCGCGGCCATCGAGGCCGGCCTGCCCTCCATGCCCTGGACCGACCCTCGCGCTGGCGCCCACGTCGCCCGTGCGGGCCTGAGCTATCTGCACAGCCAGGCCGAGGCCGGCACTGGCTGCCCGCTGACCATGACCTTCGCCAGCGTGCCTGCCCTGCGTTTGCAGCCGGACCTCGCCGAGAAGTGGTTGCCGAAGATCCTCTCCACCGAATACGACCCACGCAACCTGCCCATCGAGCAGAAAACCGGCGCCACCATCGGCATGGCCATGACCGAGAAGCAGGGCGGTACCGACGTACGCGCCAACACCACCCGCGCCTACCCGGTGGGCATCCCCGGGCCGGGCCAGGCTTACGAGCTGGTCGGCCACAAGTGGTTCTGCTCGGCGCCCATGTGCGACGCCTTCCTCACCCTGGCCTATACCGACAAGGGTCTGACCTGCTTCCTGCTGCCGCGCCACCGCCCGGATGGCAGCCGCAACGAGTTCTACATCCAGCGCCTGAAGAACAAGCTGGGCAACTGGTCCAACGCCTCCAGCGAAGTGGAATACCGCGGCGCGCTGGCCTGGATGGTCGGCGAGGAAGGCCGTGGCGTACCCACCATCATCGAGATGGTCGCCATGACCCGCTTCGACTGCATGGTCGGCTCCAGCTCGCTGATGCGACAGGCGCTGACCCAGGCCGCGCACCACTGCGCCTACCGCCAGGTCGGCGGCCGCGTGCTGGCCGAACAGCCGCTGATGCAGAACGTGCTGGCCGACCTCGCCCTGGAAAGCGAAGCCGCACTGGCCCTGACCATGCGCATGGGCCACGCGCTGGACAATCTGCACGACGAACAGGAAGACAAGTTCGCCCGGCTGGTGACCGCCGTGGGCAAGTACTGGATCTGCAAGCGCGCCCCCGCGATGATCAACGAGGCCGCCGAATGCCTGGGCGGCGCCGGCTACGTCGAGGACACCATCCTCCCGCGCCTGTACCGCGAAGCGCCGGTCAACTCCACCTGGGAAGGCTCGGGCAACGTGCAGTGCCTGGACGTGCTGCGTGCGCTGTCGAAGGAGCCCGGCGTGCTCGACGCTTTGTTCACCGAACTCGGCGATGGGCATGGGGACGCGCGCCTGGCCTCGTTCATCGGCAACCTCAAGGCTTCCTTCGCCGACACCCAGGACATCCAGTATCGCGCCCGCCAGCTCACCGAAAACGTCGCCATCGCCCTGCAGGCCAAGCTGCTGCTGGAAGCGGGCAACTCGGTGGTCTCCGACGCCTTCATCACCAGCCGCCTGGACGACGGCGGCCGCGTCTACGGCACCCTGCCGCGCGGGGTGGACGTGGAAGCGCTGGTGGCGCGGGCGACGCCGCATCTGGTGTGAGGAAATTTCAGTAGAGGTTTTCGGTTTGAACCACCGCTGGTCGAACAATAGGTTGCAGGAGGAGTGTTCTTCGCCGGTGCCGGGATGAGCCTTGCAGGTCTTCATTTCGGTGCAGGCAGCTCAGTGTTGAGATTGCCTTGGTCTATAGCTGCAACTAAAATTAGTTGCAGTTGGGAGAGGGGAATGTCTCAGCATGAGAAGCTGCTGGCCAAACTGCTGAACAGGCAGGCTGTGTTCACCTGGCAGGAGTTGGTTGTACTGCTGTGCGGGCTGGGTTATCGCAAGCTCGAAGGCGATGGAAGCCGGGTCAAGTTCGACAACGGCGACCCTCGCGCGATGATCAACCTGCACAAACCTCATCCCGGCAACGAATTGAAGGCCTATGCCAAGCGCCAGGTGATCGAGCACCTGAAAAGCGGAGGACTGATCCGATGAACAATCTGCTGCAGCACCGGGGCTACTACGGGTCCATCGAGGCCAGCCCGGAAGACAACTGCCTGTTCGGCAAGCTGCTGTTCATCCGCGCGCTGGTCAATTACGAAGGCGAAACCGTCGCGGAGCTGGCCGGCTCGTTCAGGGCCGCGGTCGATGATTACCTGTCTGATTGTGCTGCCAGGGACGTCGAGCCGGAAATTCCCTGCAAGGGCTCCTTCAACGTCCGCGTAGGCCATGAACTGCACATGGCGGCGAGCATCGCCGCCATTCAGCAGAACATCACGCTGAACGACCTGACGCGCCGGGCGTTGAGTGAGTACATCGAGCAGCACGCCTGAGCGCGCGATCCGGGATGCCATCCTGCTCAAGCGGGTGGACAAGGCACTTCCAGCAGCCAGGGACGGCCCGACAAGCAATATACGAAAATGGAATGCAGTCGCTTCATTCCGGCTGTCATCCGCACTCGCGGTCGCGGATTCTGTCATAGGCTTTCCTCAACCCTTCCGCTCGTCCTGCCGGTTCGGAATCTGTCATCCCTTTCTGTGACGGAAGCAGGCAAGATGGAGCTGATCGTTCAGACAGGATGCCCACCATGAGTCTTACGACTGGCGACGAGTTCTTCGTCGCGCAGACGGCCGAAGAGGCCGTCGATCGACTGGCCGTGCTCCATGAGCGCGCCACCGGCGCCCTGAACCAGGCGCTCAAGCGGTACCTGAAGGACCGCGAAGTCCCCGACGCGCAGCAGCGCGAACAATTCCGCTACCCGCTGCTGCGGGTGACCTACCTGTGCCAGGGCGAAGTGCCCTCGACCACCCGCGCCTACGCCAAGGTCCAGGTGCCCGGCACCTACGCCGTGACCATCACCCAGCCCAAGGCTTTCCGCAAATACCTGCTGGAGCAGCTCCGCCCGCTGATGGAAGACTTCACCGTGCGCGTGGAAGTCGGCGTCAGCGCGCAGAACATTCCGTATCCCTACGTGGTGGAAGGCGGTGATGAACTGGGTGGCTCGGGCGTGACCGCCGCCGAGCTGGCGCGGGTGTTCCCCAGCACCGATCTGTCGGCCACTTCTGACGGTGTGGCGGACGGCCTGTACGAATGGGAGAACGCCGATCCGATGCCGCTGGCGCTGTTCGACGCCGCACGCACCGACTTTTCCCTGCGCCGCATGGTGCATTACACCGGCAGCGACTGGCGCCACGTGCAGCCGTGGATCCTGCTGACCAACTACCACCGCTACGTCGACCAGTTCATCCACCTGGGCCTGGAGCGCCTGCGCGACGACCCGCGCTTCGTGCGCATGGTGTTGCCGGGCAACGTGATCATCGAGCGTGGCACGGATGAGGGCGAGGCCAATGCCATCGTCGCCAGCGTCGAGTGGCACCGCTTCCAGATGCCCGCCTATCACCTGATCGCTGAGGACGGCGACGGCGTGACCTTGGTGAACATCGGCGTCGGCCCGTCCAACGCGAAGAACATCACCGACCACCTCGCCGTGCTGCGTCCGCACTGCTGGCTGATGGTCGGCCACTGTGGCGGCCTGCGGCAGTCGCAGACCATCGGCGACTACGTGCTGGCCCACGCCTACATGCGCCGCGATGGCATCCTCGACCGCGTGTTGCCGCCGCACATCCCGATCCCGGCATTGGCCGAGGTGCAGTTGGCGTTGCAGGAAGCTGCCGCGCTGGTGACTGGCGAGCGCGGCGACCAGCTCAAGCGTCGCCTGCGTACCGGCACCGTGCTCACCTACGACGACCGCAACTGGGAGCTGCACTGGGCCCAGGAGCGCCCGCTGATCAACCTGGCGCGGGCCATCGCGGTGGATATGGAAAGCGGCACTATCGCCGCTCAGGGTTACCGCCTGCGGGTGCCTTACGGCACGCTGCTGTGCGTGTCGGACAAGCCGCTGCACAGCGAGATCAAGCTGCCAGGCGCCGCCACGGCTTTCTACCAGCGCGCGGTGAGCCAGCACCTGTCCATCGGTGTTGCCGCCGTGGACCTGCTGCGCACCCAGCTCAACTCGCTGCACTCGCGCAAGCTGCGCAGCTTCGACGAGCCGCCGTTCCGCTGATCTGCGACAGGGCGCGGAGCGCCTGCCGGGGCGATGGTGGTTGCCCCGGCTGCCTGAAGAAAGCCGATGGAGAGTGTTGCCGATGACCGATCCTCGCAAGACCCCGGCGGGCCGTGTGCTCGCCCTGCTGGACCTGACTTCGCTGAATGCCGGCGATGACCTGCAAAGCACCGTGGACCTCTGCCGCCGCGCGCTGACGCCCTACGGCGAAGTGGCGGCGGTGTGCGTGTGGCCGAAGCTGGCGCACGTTGCCCGACGCACGCTCAATACGCTGGGTGGGCGCGATGTACGGGTCGCCAGCGTATGCAATTTTCCCGGCGGTGACGCGCCCCTGGCCGATGTGGTGGAGGAGGTGCGCAAGACTCTTGCCGAGGGCGCCGACGAGATCGACCTGGTCTACCCCTGGCGCAAGCTCAAGGCCGGCCAGGACACTGGCGCGGTCGAACTGATCCGCACCTGCAAGACGCTGTGCGGGCCGTACCACCGGCTCAAGGTGATCCTGGAAACCGGCGAGCTGGCCGACCCGGAGCTGATCCGCAAGGCCTGCCGCGAAGCCATTGCCGGCGGCGCCGACTTCCTCAAGACCAGCACCGGCAAGGCGACGGTGAACGCCACGCCCGAAGCCGTGCGGGTGATGCTCGAAACCATCGAGGAGGAGGGCGGCAAGGTCGGGCTGAAGGTCTCCGGTGGGCTGCGCACGCTGGCTGATGCGCAGGTTTACCAGAAGCTGGCGGAGGAGCGCTTCGGCGCGGGCTGGATCAAGCCGGAACATCTGCGTTTCGGTGCGTCTGCACTGCTCGATGACCTGCTGCGCGAGCTGAGCGGCGAGGCGAAGCCGATCTCCACGCGGGACTATTGATCGCGCCGCGTTGACGCCGCCTGAGGCGCGCCTAGAATGCTCGCCTTTCGCGCCACGGGGAACCGTGGCGCGTCCCTCCGGTCGGACCTTCGCCGACCATTTCCGCTGGTGATCCCATGCCGTTCCGCGCCCCCTCGCACCTCACCAACCCGCTGCGCCGTTTCGCCCGCCGACTGGTGGACAACGGCGTGCCCGAAGTCGCCGCGCCACTGCCGCTGCCCGACAGCATCACCGGCGAACCCTGGTTCTCCGTGGGCAAGGCAGTGGAAGGTCTGGGCGGGGCACGGGTGGATGGCTGGTGCCTGGAAGAGTGGCCGGGCCTTGCCTTGCGCGCCCGTTTCAGCGCCTGCTGGCGCGACGCCCAGGGCCGCTTGTGGAACGTGCTGCCGGGCGGCGATGCCATCGCCTTCCTGCCTGATCCGAAACGTCGCTACGAAGGTGTTCCGGTCGCCGAACAGCTTCACGCGCTGGAGCGTGACGAACTGCTGGAGGATTACCTCTGGCTCAGCCGTGAACTGAGCAAACCGCAGATGGACGACGAGCGCCGGGAAGTCCGCGACTCCATGCGCCAGCGCCTGGAAAGCTGGCTGGAGCTGGGCGGCCGCGGCGACAAGCCATGTCCGTGCAACAGCGGCAAGCGCTATCGCAACTGCTGCAGCAAGCGGGTACGGGAGAACTGATACCAACTCCTGTAGGAGCAACTGTCTTCTTCTGAGAGTCCGTGCCTGGGTTTTCCCTCTCCCCCGCCCTCTCCCTGAAGGGAGAGGGAGTAGATTGTGCCGGCTGACGCCATGGTTTCATCCTGCACCAAACGGTCCCCTCTCCCTTCAGGGAGAGGGCGGTGCCCCGTGCATGAGTTCATGTACAAGCGGGCCCTGCCCGCGATCGCGCGCAGGGCGCGCACCTACAGAGATGCATCCGGCATGGGTGGCACCAGCCACTGTTCCCCCGGCTTCGGAGCGCGGAAACGCTCCGCCGCAACACCACGTTGCTGCAGGGCGGCCGCCAGGTCGCTGACCGGGGTGAACTGGCCTTCGTCGCTCAGGCGGAAGGTGCCGAAATGGATCGCCATGCTGCACTGCGAGTCGAGGTGCTGGTGCGCCTGCACTGCGTCATCCGGGTTCATGTGGTGGTGGCGCATGAACCAGCGCGGCTCGTAGGCGCCGATGGGCAGGGCGGCGAAACGCATGGGGCCGAAGCGCTCGTGCATCAGGCCGAATTCTTCGCCCAGCCCGGTATCGCCGGGGAACAGCAGCGGGCCGTCCGGCGACTCCAGCACGAAGCCCATCCACAGCGTACGGTTGGTGTCGCGCCGCGAGCGCGCCGACCAGTGTTGCGCCGGCACTCCGGTGAGCAGCATGCCTTCGGGCATCGGCAGGCTCTGCCACCAGTCCAGCTCGGCGATGTCGGTGAAGCCGCAGGCGCGGATCAGCTCGCCATTGCCCAGCCCGGTCACCACCTTCGCCGACGGGAAGCGCCGCGCCAGTTCGCGCAGGCTGTGGATATCCAGGTGGTCGTAGTGGTTGTGGCTGACCAGGATCAGGTTGATCGGCGGCAGCTCGTCCAGCGCCAGGCCCGGCGGGTGTACGCGCTTGGGCCCGGCGAAGCTGAACGGGCTGGTGCGCTCGCACCAGAGGGGATCGGTAAGGATGTTCAGGCCGCGGTGCTGGATCAGCAGGGTGGCGTGGTTGATGTAGGTGACGCGCAGTTCGTCGCCTTCGACGCGGGCCGGCGTCTCCGGACGGTTATCCGGGCCGGGCTGGGCGATCCACTCCTGCTGGCGGCCGCGCTCGCGCTGCCATTTGAGGAAGGCGCGCAGGCCGTTGTGCGGTTGGCGGTCGAGGTTATGGAAGCGGGCGCCGTCGAAATGCGCCGTCTGCGGGCCGCGATAGCGGGCGCCGAGGCGACCGCTGAGGTTCTGCAAAGTGATCAGCCAGGTGGGGTGGCTCATGGGCATGCTCTTGCGGTGGGGGCTTTGCACAACCTAGCATGCCGGGCATTCCTCGCCCCCCCATCCTCGGTTACCAGTCTTTTCGCCATGCCCCGTCCTCCGCGTCCCGCCAATCGTCGTTCCGCCACCCGCCCCGCGCCTCGCCGCGTGGCCAAGGCGCCGCCGGCGCAACCCAGGCTGATTCTGCTGAACAAGCCGTTCGACGTGCTGACGCAGTTCAATGACAGCGAGGGTCGAGCGACGCTGAAGGATTTCGTCGACGTGCCGGGCATCTACCCGGCCGGCCGCCTGGACCGCGACAGCGAGGGCCTGCTGCTGCTGACCAACGACGGCCGCCTGCAGGCGCGCATCGCCGATCCGAAGCACAAGCTGCCGAAGACGTACTGGGTACAGGTGGAGGGCGAGCCGAGCGACGAGCAGCTCGACCAACTGCGCAAGGGCGTGCAGCTCAATGACGGCCCGACCTTGCCGGCCGAGGCCCGGCGGCTGGAGGAGCCGCAGCTGTGGGAGCGCAACCCGCCGGTGCGCTTCCGCAAGTCGATACCGACGGCCTGGCTGGAGTTGGTGATCCGCGAGGGGCGCAACCGCCAGGTGCGACGGATGACAGCGGCGGTCGGCCTGCCCACGCTGCGCCTGGTGCGCGTGCGCATCGGACCATGGCAGCTGGAGGGGCTGCAGCCGGGACAGTGGCGTGAAGTCAGCCCCGAGCTCTGAGACTCGGGGCAGGGCGCGGGGTCAGAAGCCGCCTTCGAGCCCGGCGACGACCACGGACTTGATCAGGAAGCCGAGTACGCCCAGGCCCAGTGCGAAGAACAGCACCATGGTGCCCATGCGGCCGGCCTTGGACTTCTTGGCGAGGTCCCAGACGATGAAGGCCATGAACAGGATCAGGCCGGTCACCAGGCCATACATCATCCAGTCTTCGAAACTTTCGTTCATTACAGCTCCTGCCCGGTGCGGAGGGTCTCCGAGGGACGCCGGGGCGCGGTGGTGGTGAAGAAGGCGCGCATTATACGCATGCGGCGCTTTGTCGTTCAGAGCCGTTCATAAACTGATCAGTTCCTGCTGCGGGACGGGCGGAACGCCCTGGAAATTCCCGCCGCACGCCGGTTGGCGCGGGAAATCTGCGGTATCGATTTCGTTTGGCGGGAACTGGGGTGCGATGCTGTGTCGCAGGGTGGCGTCGACCTTGCGGACAGACCTCGGGCATGGCCCGTCCCCGCTGGAGCACGCCATGCCCGTGGCAGCGATCAGACCCGCAGATGATCCAGCGGCAGCTCGGTGCTCGCCATCACGTTGCGCAGCACGAAGCTCGAGCGCACGCTGGTCACGCCTTCGATGCGGGTCAGGGTGCCGAGCAGGAAGTGCTGGTAGTGTTCCATGTCCGGCACCATCACCTTGAGCTGGTAGTCCGCGTCCATCCCGGTCACCAGGCTGCACTCCAGCACCTCGGGGCACTTGCCGATGATTTGCTGGAAGTGTTCGAAACGCTCCGGTGTGTGGCGGTCCATGCCGATCAGCACGAAGGCGGTGAGGCTCAGGCCGAGCTTCTTGCTGTCCAGCAGGGCGACCTGGCGGACGATGTAGCCGTCGTCCTCGAGCTGCTTGACCCGCCGCGAGCAGGGGGAAGGCGACAGGCCGATGCGTTCGGCCAGCTCCTGATTGGAGATGCGTGCGTCGCGTTGCAGTTCGGCAAGAATTCGCAGGTCGTAGCGGTCCAGCTTGTCCATGAAGGCCTCGTATTTCGATTGAATTGCGCTTGTTGAGTAATTTTTAGGTATTTGTTGCTCAGGTGGTGCCTGTATGAGCAATCTTAGCAATCATTTCCCCGCTCTGTCGCTTTACTATTTCTTCCAGATTCACAGCCCGGACATCACGTCCCCAGCGATCCGCCCAATCAGGCGCTTCGCGGCCCGCCGACCCAACAGGATCGCGCCGGCCACCGGGCTACGCACTGCCCAGAAGGCGGAGCGAGGTGAGCCGGCGCCAACAGCGACGAGCAGGACGAGATTCCGGAAGGGAGGCTGACGAGCCTCCCTTTTTTCTTGCCTGCGATTTGCCCCGCCATCTTTACCCTGACTTTACCCAGCGCCCCGCAATGGCAGCTTTGCGCCGTGGTCTATGGCTATGTCGCATCACGGTTTTCGGCCGTTGCCGAAGTGAGGAATCCATGAAGTCGGGCATCGGGCGGTTCGCCTCGTTCGCTGTGCTTTCTCTGGCTGTCGCGGTTCAGGCGCTGGCGGCCGAAGGTCCCGATATGCAGGGCCATCCGTCCGCGAACGGCACTGGCGGGCAGTCCCAGGGGCGTCCGCAGGGCAACAATGGCGGCCAGGAGCACGGGCGTCCGCAGGGCGGCAACGGCGGGCAGTGGCAAGGCCGCCCACAGGGCAGCAATGGTGACCGTGAGCACGGGCGTCCGCAGGGCAACAATGGCGGTCAGTGGCAGGGCCGTCCGCAGGGCAACAACGGCGGTCAGTGGCAGGGGCGTCCGCAGGGCAACAATGGCGGGCAGTGGCAGGGCCATCAGCAAGGCAACAATGGCGGTCAGTGGCAGGGCCGTCCGCAGGGCAACAACGGCGGTCAGTGGCAGGGCCATCCGCAGGGTAACAATGGCGATCAGTGGCAGGGCCGTCCGCAGGGCAATAACGGCGGTCAGTGGCAGGGGCGTCCGCAGGGCAACAACGGCGGGCAGTGGCAGGGACGTCCGCCGGGCGGCAACGGCGGCCAGTGGCAAGGTCGTCCGCAAGGCAATGACCACGGCCACGATCACGGCAGCCCCGGCTGGCAGGGCGGCAACCGTCCGCCATCGGCCGGCTGGCAGGGGCGCCCGCCGCCTTCCCACGGCAACTGGGGCCCGCATCCGTCCTACTGGCGGCCGGGCTATGTGGTCAACGCCATGCCGAGCGGGCATTACCGTGTGCCCTATCGCGGCAGCGACTACTACTTCAACGATGGCTACTGGTATCGTCCCTACGGCTCACGCTATGTGGTGGTGACGCCGCCCTACGGTGTGCGCGTGCGCTACCTGCCGTCCTACGCCGAGCAGGTGTGGATCGGCAGCATCGGCTACTTCCTCGCGGCCGGCACCTACTACCTGTGGCAAGCCGGCTCGCAGGATTACGAAGTGGTGGAGCCCCCGCAGCAGCAGGTGGCCAGCGTGGCGCAATCGGCTTATGACGTGATGGCTTACCCGATGTACAACCAGGGCCCGGACCAGCAGGCACGCGATCGCTATGAATGCCACCGTTGGGCCGCCGACCAGAGCGGCTTCGACCCGGCCCTGGCGAGCTATGCGCCGCCGACCTACGTCGCCGACAACTACCGCCGCGCCCTGGGCGCCTGTCTGAGCGGGCGCGGCTACAGCGTCAACTGATGTTCTCTAGCTGATGGTCTCTTTGCCTACCACTTCCTGCGGGTCGGCGTGCACCAGCACCTCGGCCCGCGGGAATTCCCTGTGGATCGCCAGCACCGCCTCGTCGCAAAGATGATGCGCCTTCGACAGTGACAGCTCGCCGGGCAGCTCCAGGTGCAGCTGGACGAACCAGTGCGTGCCGGAAATCCGCGTGCGCAGGTCGTGGGCGCCGAGCACGCCGGGTACTTCGCGCACCAGTTCGAGCATGCGCGTGCTGACGTCCGGCGGCAGCTCCTCGTCCATCAGCACCGCGACGGATTCGCGGGCGATCTGGAAGGAGCTCCAGAGGATGTAGAAGGCGATGCCCAGGCCGAAGATGGCGTCCATCTGCTGCCAGCCGAACTGTGCCAGGAGCAGCGCCACCAGGATGCTGCTGTTGAGCAGCAGGTCCGAGCGATAGTGCAGCGAATCCGCGCGGATGGCGTTGGAGCCGGTGATCTTCACCACGTAGCCCTGCACCAGCAACAGGCCGGCGGTGAGCGCCAGCGACAGGATCATCACGGCGACGCCCCAGCCCACGGCTTCCACCGGTTCCGGGTGTTGCAGGCGGTCGATGGCCTGAGTGCCGACCAACACGGCGCTGACCGCGATGAACAGCGCCTGGGCCAGCCCCGACAGCGATTCCGCCTTGCCGTGGCCGTAGCGGTGGTCGTCGTCCGCGGGGCGGATGGCGTAGTGCACCGCCAGCAGGTTGAGGAAGGATGCGGCGCCGTCGAGCAGCGAGTCGGTGAGGCCGGCCAGCAGGCTGACCGAGCCGCTGAGCCACCAGGCGATGGCCTTGGCGACTATCAGGGTGGTGGCGACGCCGAGCGACGCAAAGGTCGCCAGCCGCATCAGGTGGGCGTGGCTGGCGTGCTTGAGCATCAGGTGTCCAGGCGGTTGGGCAGGAAGTAGATGTAGTCCAGCAGCGGCGCCTTGTGGCCCAGCGCGGTGAGCGCGGCGCTCATCTGCCCGCGGTGGTGGGTGCCATGGTTGACCAGGTGCTGGACGATGTTCGCCAGGCTCTGGCGGTGTTCCTGCCCGGCCATGTTGCGGTAGTCCAGCTGGGTGCCGAGGGTGGCATCGCTCTGCTTGCTCAGCCACAGGCGCCAGGCGCCGACACCGTCACCCAGGAAGTCGGCGAGGCCGGCGCGGTCGGGCGCGGCCTCGGCGTCGAGGCGTTCGAACTGCCAGGGCTCTCGCTGCACACGGGCGAACCAGATGCGATCGACCACCGCGAGGTGGTTGAGGGTGCCGTGCAGGCTGCCGAAGAACAGCCCGCGCGGTGCGCGATAGGCCTCTTCATCCAGCGGCGCGACGGCCTCCAGGATGCGTTCGTAGGCCCACTGGTGGTACGCCAGGAGTTGCTGAAGGTGTGAAGCGAGAGCGCCGTGCATATCAGGCCTCCGGGCGCAGGCCCAGGCTGGCGAGTTGTTGGAGGTAGCCGCTGCGCTGGATCAGACGCGGATCGTCCAGGGGCAGGCTGCGGCCGGTTTCACGCTCGAGGATCGCCTTGAGTTTAGCCTTGTCCACGGTGCCGTCTTCGCTCACGGCATCCTTGAGCTTCTCCGGCGCGACCGAGTACTTCTCGTCGGGCAGGTAGATCGCGCCGGTGGCGAAGTCTACGCCGAAGGCGATCAGGCCCGGGATGATGTAGAACAACAGTCCGACGGCGTCCAGGGCAGCGACTGCCGGGTCGATCCGGCCGTCGATCTGGCCGCGGCGATCGGGATAGAACAGGGTGCCGCAGGCCGTCAGCTGGCTGAACAGGGCGGCGCTCAGAACTGCACAGGAGACTCGGGTGGCAAGACGCATGAAAAAACCTCCGGGAGGATGATGCGGACAACTATATCAACGAGCTTGCTGTCGCTGCTGGCAGATTCGCACTAGCCAGCGTTCTCGTTGCTTCTATGACTGCTGGGTTGGCACCGTGGTTCGCCCGCTATAATCGCCGCCCCCCGCGCAGTCCGGGTTACCGCCTTATGAAATTCGAGTTCCAGGAGCCGGCATGAACGCCCTTCCCATCGACAGCGTCCTTCCCGCCCTGCGCCAGGCCCTGGCCGGGCGCCACGAGGTGGTGCTGGAGGCGCCGCCCGGCGCCGGCAAGACCACCCGCGTGCCGCTGGCGTTGCTGGATGAGGCGTGGCTGGACGGCCAGTCGATCCTGATGCTGGAACCGCGCCGGCTGGCCGCCCGCGCCGCCGCTGAAAGATTGGCCGCGGAGCTGGGCGAGAAGGTCGGCGAGACCGTCGGCTACCGCATTCGCCTGGACAGCAAGGTCGGCCCCAGGACGCGTATCGAAGTGGTCACCGAGGGCATCCTCGCCCGCCGCCTGCAGGATGACCCGGCGCTGGAGGGCGTGGGGCTGGTGATCTTCGACGAATTCCACGAGCGCTCACTGGATGCCGATCTGGCGCTGGCGCTGACCCTCAATGGTCGCGCACTGCTACGCGACGAGCCACCGCTCAAGGTGCTGGTGATGTCGGCCACGCTGGAAGGCGAGCGCCTCTCCGCGCTGCTGGACGACGCGCCGGTGGTGCGCAGCGAGGGGCGCATGTTCCCTGTGGCTATTCGCTGGGGCCGGCCATGGCAGGCCGGCGAGTTCATCGAGCCGCGCGTGGTGCAGACGGTTCTGCAGGCGCTGGCCGACGAGCCCGGCAGCCTGCTGGTGTTCCTGCCCGGCCAGGCGGAGATTCGCCGCGTCGCCGAGCAGTTGGGCGAGGCCCTGGTCGGCCGCTCCGATGTCCTGCTCTGCCCGCTGCATGGCGAACTCGACCTCGACGCCCAGCGTGCTGCTATCGAGCCGGCGCCGGCGGGCAAGCGCAAGGTGGTGCTGGCGACCAACATCGCCGAGACCAGCCTGACCATCGACGGCGTGCGTGTCGTCGTGGACGCAGGGTTGGCGCGGGTGCCGCGATTTGATCCGGGCAGTGGCATGACCCGCCTGGAAACCCAGCGCGTCTCCCGCGCCTCCGCCACCCAGCGCGCTGGCCGTGCCGGGCGGCTGGAGCCGGGCGCCTGCTACCGCTTGTGGTCCGAGGCGCAGCACGATCAACTGCCGGCCTATGGCGCGGCGGAAATCCTCCAGGCCGATCTGGCCGGCCTCGCCCTGCAGCTGGCGCGCTGGGGTGTCGCCCCGCAGGAGCTGGCCTGGCTCGACCTGCCGCCCGCCGCCGCTTATGCGCAGGCCCAGGACCTGCTGGAGCGCCTCGGCGCGCTGGCTTCCCGCGCCGGTGGCGGCAGCCTCACGCCCCACGGTCAGGCCATGGCCGAAGTGCCGGCGCACCCGCGTATCGCCCACCTGCTGCTGCGTGGCCATGCGCTCGGGCTGGGGCAACTGGCTTGCGACCTGGCCGCTTTGCTCGGTGAGCGCGACATCCTGCGCGGCAACGACGCCGACCTGCATCACCGCATCGCCTTGCTGGCCGGCGAGCAGAACGGCCCGCGCGCCAGCCGGGGCGCGGTGCAGCGGGTGCGCCAGCTGGCGCGACAGTTCAGGGGCTACCTGCGCGGCCCGGCGCGCGAGCCGGTGGCCGACCCCGATCATCCGCGCTGGCTGGGCGGCCTGCTGGCCTTTGCCTACCCGGACCGCATCGCCCGCCAGCGACGTGTCGGTGGCGGCGAATATCGCCTGGCCAACGGCCGCGCGGCGCTGTTCGGCGAGCCGGATGCGCTGATGAAGGAAGCCTGGCTGGTGGTCGCCGATCTCGGCAGCCGCCAGGGCCAGCGCGAAGAGCGCATCTACCTGGCGGCGGCGCTGGAGCCGGGGCTGTTCGAGTCGATCCTTGCCGAACAGGTCAGTGTCCACGACGAGCTGGAGTGGGACGAGCGTGAAGGCGCGCTGCGCGCCGAGCGCCAGCGCAAGGTCGGTGAGCTGGTGCTGTCCACCGAGGCGCTGCCCAAACTCGACGCCGAGGCGCGCAGCCGCGCGCTGCTCGGGCTGGTGCGGCGCAAGGGGCTGGAGCTGCTGCCGTGGACGCCGGAGCTGCGCCAGTGGCAGGCGCGCATCTCCTTGCTGCGTCGGCTCGATCTGGAAGGCAAGGGCGAGAGCGAGTGGCCGGACGTCAGCGACGCCGCGCTGCTGGCTTCGCTGGAAGACTGGCTGCTGCCGTACCTGGGCAAGGTCTCGCGGCTGTCGCACTTCGCCAATCTGGAGCTGAGCGGGATGCTCCATGGGCTGCTGCCCTGGCCGCTGCCGCAACGGCTGGACGAGCTGGCGCCACGCGCGCTGCAGGTGCCGTCCGGCTCGAATATCCGCCTGGATTACAGCGAGTTTCCGCCGGTGCTCGCCGTTCGCCTGCAGGAGCTGTTCGGCCTGGCCGATACGCCGCGCATTGCCGGAGGACGGGTGGCGGTGAAGCTGCACCTGCTGTCGCCAGCACAGCGGCCGGTGCAGGTGACCCAGGACCTGGCCAACTTCTGGCGCAGCACCTATGCGGAAGTGAAGAAGGACCTGAAGGGGCGCTATCCGAAGCACTACTGGCCGGATGACCCGCTGATCGCCGAGCCGACGGCGCGGGCCAAGCCGCGCAAGGGGTAGGTCTGGCACAGACGTGATGTGCTCCCTGTAGGAGCGGGCCATGCCCGCGATCGCGCGCATGGCCCGCTCCTACAGGTCGTCTCCGTCGCTTGAGTACGCTCCTGCGCCATTCCCGCCTTACGGAGTCAGGGCAACTTCATCTCGTAACCCGCCGACTGCAGTTCGTCGTAGGCGTGGTCCAGCTGCGCGCGCAGGCCTTCGGCGTCGGGGGCGTGGCGGGAGACGATGAGCTTGGTCGGCACGCTGTACAGATTGTCGAAGGCCAGCGGCGCCATGTTCAGCTCGCGGCGCGCCTGTTCCACCGGGGTCTGGTAGTCGATGAGGTAATCACCGCGACCGCGTTCGAGCATCTGCAGGGCGGCGGTGTGGGTGCTGGTGCGGTGCACTTCCAGCTGCAGTTTCGGGTCGGCCAGCATCTCGGTGATCGGCCGCCAGTAGCTGTAGCCGCTGATCAGGATCACCCGACTGCCGCTCAAGCCCTCGGGCAGCTTCGGCGAGGTCCGCGTGGCCAGGCGATAGAGGTTCAGCTCGACATGCCCCAGCACGCGTTCGCACTCCAGTGTGCTGCCCAGCAGTTCCGGCTTGCCCGGCGCGCCGGCCCAGAGCTGCACGCTGCCGTCCTGCAGGCCCAGGTACAGGCGGGCGCTGGGCAAGGGGCGGAAATCGGCGCGATAACCGGCCTTGAGCAGGATGCGCCGGACCATCTCGGCGCCGCTGCCGCGAGTGCTGCCGTCCGGGGCGGTATAGGTGTAGGGCGGGAATTCGTAGTAGCCGACGGTCAGGGCCGGCAGCGGATGCGGTAGCCGGTCGGCCAGCGTGGGCCGGTCGACGGCGAAGGCGTTGAGGCAGAGCAGGGCGACGATCAGCCCGACGAGATGGCGAAAGTGCATGGATACCCGAAGTGCGTGTTGTCGTTGTTATGCAGTGCCGGCCGAGCATGGGGCCGCCGCGCCTCGCTTGTCCAGTCTGGCCCGGTGGCGATGTGCCGCGGCGCTCAGTGGGGCAGCAGGAAGCGCGCGGAGAGCGGCAAATGGTTGGAGATGCGCAGGGTATCGTGGCTGCGCACGCCGGCATCGAGGCGGTTCAGGCCGGGGCTGTGGAACAGGTAGTCGAGGGTGCGATCGGGCTTGTGCACGCGCGGGTCGTTGGGGAAGTGGGTGTACCACTTCTCCTGGTCGGCGCCGCTGGATTCCTCCACCGCCGGGACCACCGGGAAGCGCGCCGCCAGCAGGTTCAGCTCGCTGTTGGCGCGGTAGGGCGCGCGCAGCACTTCCGGCAGGTAGGGGTACTGGCCCAGCGGCAGCAGGCCGAGGTCGCCGCCCAGCAGCCAGGGGCGGCCGGCAGCCTGCAGGGTGTTCAGGTGGGCTTCGACGGCTTCGACCTGACGCTGCGGGGTGTCGTCGCCGTTGGGGCGCTCAAGGCGCGTGTTGATCACGCTGAGCTGGCCGCCGCCGCGGATCGGCAGGTCGCTCTGCAGCAACGCCGGTTGCGGGGCGAACAGGTGCAGCAGGGGGATGGACGAGCGTTGCGGCAGGGCGATGCGCTCGCCACGGGTGATCTGGAAGCGGCTGAAGGTCACCAGCTTGCGCCCGGCGCTGCCGAATACATGGGGGTTGGGATCGAAGCGCGCCTTCCAGTCGAAGGCAGCGGTGGAGCAGGGGTAGAGATCGGTCAGGCGGTCGCCGATCAGCGCCTGCTGGTCCTGCTTGCCGGTGGCGGCGGCGCCGTCGTCGACTTCCTGCAGCAGGACGATGTCCGGGGCTTCGTCGCGGATCACCCGCACTACTTCGTCGAGGCTGTAGGCGATGTCCTCGGGGCTGGGGCTGTCGTCGGGGCCGGTGGTATCGGGCAGGTCGTCCCAGAAGATGTAGCGCTTGCCGGCCAGGTACTGGACGTTCCAGGTCATCACCTTCAGCGCCTGCCCTGGCTGCAGTTGCGGCGCGGGCGCGCGGCACTGCGCGGCGACGGCCTCGCGCTCGGCGGGATGCCAGGCCAGCAGCCAGGCGGCAGCGGTGGCGGCGAGCAGCAGGGCGATGAACAGCACGAAGAGGAAGCGGCGGCGAAGCGAGAGGCTCATGGGTGACCAGGGACTATGCTTGTTGGGTCCAGAGGATAGTGTCTGTGTCCGCGCATTTCACCTGCGCATTTGCCGCGCGAAGCATCCTGCAACCTTGAGGCAGGCCGTACACCGCGCCCTGCGCCTGCTCCGGGAGGTCGCCATGCCACGCTCGTTGTTCTCGCACTCGGTGTACCGGCGCAAGGTGGTGCTGGTCAGCGGCGGCTGTTCCGGCATCGGTCGTGCGCTGGTGCTGCGCTTCGCCCGGGCCGGCGCGCACCCGGTGATCCTCGACCTCGACCAGGCGGCGCTGGACAGCCTGGTGCAGCACCTGCGCGAGCACCTGAACGTCGAAGCCCTCGGCCTGCGCTGCGACATCGCCGATGCTGAGGCGGTGGAGCGCGCGATGGCGCTCGCCGTCGAGCGCTTCGGCGGCATCGACGTGCTGGTGAACAACGCCGGTATCACTCACCGCAGCCTGTTCATCGAGACCGAGCTGGCGGTGTTCCGGCGGGTGATGGCGGTGAACTTCTATGGCGCGCTGCACTGTACTCAGTCGGCGCTGCCCAGCCTGCTGGCGCGGCATGGGCAGATCGTCGTGCTCAGTTCGCTGACCGGCTTCGCCCCGCTGCTCTACCGCAGCGCCTACAACGCCAGCAAGCATGCGCTGCACGGACTGTTCGACACCCTGCGCATGGAACTGGACGGCACCGGCGTGGCGATTACCCTGGCCTGCCCGGGCTTCACCGCCACCGACCTGCGCAAGAACGCCCTGGTGGGGGACGGCTCGGTAATCCGCCAGCCGGCCGTGGTGCTGGGCACGGAAGTGGCCTCGCCGCGCGACGTGGCCGAGGCGATCTACCAGGGTGCGCTACGCCGCCGGCGGTTGTTGGTGCTGTCCAACGTCAACTGGCGGGCGCGGCTGCTGGCGCGCTTCTTCCCGCGGCTGTTCGAGAAGCTGCTGGTGCCGAAGATGTCGGGGCTTAAGCCGGGGCATTGAGTGATTGCTTCAGATGCAAGCTCGAACAGTTAACGTAGGGCGGATAACGCCTACGGTGTTATCCGCCGCCCTCCGTGTGAGGCTCATCAGTGGGAGTGGGTCTCGAAACCGCCGCCCGCCAGCGCCATGTCCCAGAACGATGCCTCGATCTTGTGCCCGTCCAGGTCGCGGATGAAGCAGCCGTAGTAAGGGTCGCCATACAGCGGGCGCGGGCCGGGGGCGCCTTCGTCGGTGGCGCCGGCAGCTATCGCGGCGCGGTAGAAGGCGTCCACCTCGTCGCGGGAATTGGCCATGAAGCCGAAGTGCGTACCGTTGCCGACGCTGGCCGGGCGGCCGTCGATGGGGCTCTGCAGCCAGAACTCGGGAAACACCCGGCCGTAGGCCACGGCGCCGGGGTGCTCCATGATCGGCTGGCAGCCCAGGGTCGGCAGCACGGCGTCGTAGAATGCCTTGGCGCGCGGGTAGTCATTGGTGCCGATGGAAATGTGCGAAAGGCAGCTGGGCGGGAAGTCGCTCACGGCGAGTCTCCTTACTCCGGATTTTCGGGGGGTGGGAAGGAGACTCCAGCGTAGAACCCCGGCGCGCGATGCGCCGGAGGATTTGTTGCGAGTTGCTGCCGCTCAGGCCGCCTCGCGGCCGAGCAGGATGAAGATGCGGTAGGCGGCCACCGTCAGCAGCAGCTGGAAGAACCCGCTCAGCGAGTGCAGCACGACGCTGAGCACCGGCGCGTTCTGGCCCGCTTCGGTGATCCAGCCTTCGGCGATCCAGACCGGCGCGAGGATGGCCAGGGAGGTCATCAGTAGCAGGAAGAAGTGCCCGGTGGTCAGCGCGAAGCTCTCGCGCATCGCGTCGATGGGCGAGCGGCCGCGCTGCACCAGGAGGAATTCGGCGAAGGCCAGCTTGATCATCACGAAGATGCCCGGCAGCACCATCAGGTACAGGCCGATCACGATCAGCAGCGAAGTGATCGCCGAGAGCAGGGCGAAGGCCGGCCACAGCCGCAGCGCCGCGCTCCACAGTTCGCGCACGCTGCGCTGCACGCCTTCGCCGGTGTCGATCATGAACAGGATCAGGCTGGCGGTGTAGATCGGGTAGAACACCAGGCCCGCGGCCATGCCCCAGGGCGCGAAGTTCTGCGGGCCGGCGGCGACGTTGATCTGCTGCTGGACCAGTGTCTCGATGACGATCCAGGGCAGGCACAGCGGCACCAGGATGCCGAGGTGACGGGAGAAGAAGAACCAGGTGTCGCGGAGGATGGAAAGGGGATTCATCAGTAACCCGATACTGTCCGAGGGCTTCGACTCTAACTTAAGCAAACCCTCAGCTGAAGACGCCAGAATTCTGCGACCGGAACTTGTTTTTTTGCGAGCCGATCCAATGTTGCAAAGGCAATGTTCTGCCGAACCACCCGCTCACTCGAGGCCTGCCATGAATTCCGAAGAGCAATCCCTGATCGATGGTCTGTTCACCCGCCTGCGTGACGCGCAGGCACAGACCGCGCCACGCGACGCCGATGCCGAGGCGCAGATCAACCGGCACCTGGTGCAGCAGCCGGCCGCGCCCTACTACATGGCCCAGGCGATGCTGATCCAGGAAGCGGCGATCAAGCGCCTGGACCAGCGCGTCAAGGAACTGGAAGCGCAGCAGGCCAGGGCGCAGGAGCAGCGGCCGAGCAGCGGCGGCTTCCTTGCCGGATTGTTCGGCGGCGGCCAGAGCCCGCAACCTCGGCAGGATCAGGCGCAGCAGCGCCCAGACGGCTGGGGCCAGACACGCTTCTCGCAACCGGTCGGTGGTAACGCGGCTTACGCCAACAACCCCGGCGCCAGCAACCCGAACGACTTCAGGCCGGCCCAGCCTGCGCAAGCGGCGCCCCAGGGCGGCGGCTTCATGCGCGGCGCGCTGCAGACCGCTGCGGGCGTGGCCGGTGGCGTGATGGTGGCGGACCTGCTGACCAGCATGTTCCACCACAACCAGCCGCAGGAAATCGTCGAGGTGATCCAGGAGCAGCCAGTGCAACCGGAGCCGTCCAGCTTCGACGACGGGCGCGGCGATGACTCATCCCTGGGCGGTGACCGCTACGCCGACAACGGCTTCAACGATGCGAGTTACGACGACAGCGGCAGCTTCGGCGACGATTCGAGCTTCTTCGGTGACGACGACGGCGACCTGTTCAGCTGACCCGAATGCGGGGTCATCCCGCCCGCCGGGACTGGCGGGGGCGCGCCGCTGTGCCGATAATGCGCCCCCGCTGTTCGAGTCCCGGAGTCACCGTTGAAGACCATCGCCCTGTTCGCCGACGTGCAGAACCTCTACTACACCGTGCGTCAGGCCTACGGCTGCCACTTCAACTACGCCGCGCTGTGGGCCGAGCTGAGTGCCCAGGGCACCATCGTCCAGGCCTACGCCTACGCCATCGACCGTGGCGACGCCAGGCAGCAGCAGTTCCAGCAGATCCTGCGCAAGCTCGGCTTCACCGTGAAGCTCAAGCCCTACATCCAGCGCGCCGACGGCTCGGCCAAGGGTGACTGGGACGTCGGCATCACCATCGATATCCTCGACGCCGCGCCGAAGGTGGACGAGGTCGTGCTGGCCTCCGGCGACGGCGATTTCGACCTGCTGCTCGACCGCGTCCGTGCCGGTGGCACCGACGCCACCGCCTACGGCGTGCCGGGCCTCACCGCCCAGGCGCTGATCCGCGCGGCCACCCGCTACGTGCCCATCGAAGGCGCGCTGCTGCTGCGCTCCTGACCCTTGCGGCTACAATGCCGCCCATTCCGAATCGTTTCTGCGAGCGCTCCATGACCTTCGCCAATCTCGGCCTGATCGATCCCCTCCTGCACGCCCTCGACGGGCTCGGCTACCAGAACCCGACGGCGGTGCAGGCCCAGGCCATCCCGGCCGTGCTCAAGGGGCGCGACCTGCTGGCCGCCGCCCAGACCGGCACCGGCAAGACCGCCGGCTTCGCTTTGCCGCTGCTGCAGAAACTGCTGCAGGAAGGTCCGCAGGTGGCGGCCAACTCGATCCGCGCGCTGGTGCTGGTGCCGACCCGCGAGCTGGCCGAGCAGGTGCACGAGAGCTTCCGCGCCTATGGCCAGCACGTGCCGTTGCGCACTGCCGTGGCTTACGGCGGGGTCAGCATCAACCCGCAGATGATGAAGCTACGCAAGGGCGTCGACGTACTGGTGGCCACGCCCGGCCGCCTGCTCGACCTGTACCGGCAGAACGCCCTGAAATTCACCCAGCTGCAGGTGCTGGTGCTGGACGAAGCCGACCGCATGCTCGACCTCGGTTTCGCCCGCGAACTGGACGAGGTCTTCGCCGCGCTGCCCCGGCGCCGGCAGACCCTGTTGTTCTCCGCGACCTTCTCCGACGCCATCCGCCAGATGGCCCGCACCCTGCTGCGCGACCCGCTGACCATCGACGTGGCACCGCGCAACACGGCGGCGAAGACGGTGAAGCAGCACCTGCTCACCGTCGACAAGAAGCGCAAGGCCGAGCTGTTCCTGCACCTGCTGCGCGAACAGGGCTGGCGCCAGGCGCTGGTGTTCGCCAAGACCCGCAAGGGTGTGGACGAACTGGTCGACCTGCTGCAGCGCGAAGGCATCCGCGCCGACTCGATCCACGGCGACAAGCCGCAGCCCTCGCGCCTGCGCGCCCTGGCGCGGTTCAAGGCCGGCGAGGTGGACTTCCTCATCGCCACCGACGTCGCCGCGCGAGGCCTGGATATCGAGGAGATGCCGCTGGTGGTCAACTTCGACCTGCCCATCGTCCCCGAGGATTACGTGCACCGCATCGGCCGGACCGGCCGTGCCGGCGCCAGCGGGCAGGCGATCTCGCTGGTCTGCGCCGATGAAGTGCAGCAGCTGGCCGCCATCGAGACGCTGATCGGCCAGACCCTGCAGCGCCAGGAGGAAGACGGCTTCGAGGCGGAGCACCGGGTGCCCGTCACCGCTCCGGGTGGCCAGATCACGAAGAAGCCGAAGAAGCCCAAGCAACCCAAGGTGCCCGAAGGCAAGCCGGGCAAGGTGCACCTTGGCTCGTTGCTGGACGACAAGCCGCAGGTCAAGGCGGTGCGCAGGACGCCGGGCTTCGGCCTCGGCGGTAAACCGGCCGCTGGCAAACCTTCTTCCGGCAAATCGTCCGCTGGCAAGCCGAACGGCAAGGGCGCTCGCCGGCCCTGAGCCGATTCGGCGCGCCCCTGCTTCATCGCGGTGCGCGCCAGAGCCTGAATCAGCCGCTGTCTTCAGGCGCGGCGGGGTCTTGCGGGGTGTGGCGCAAAAGCTGCATTTCCGTGTGGAATCCCGAACGCCTATAGTGTGCCCATCGCGCACACAACAAGAACGACAGCCCATGCGCCACAAGGAACTCAAAGCCTGGACCGGCGGAGTCGCCCATCTGCTCCCGCTGGCCGCCGGTCGTCCGCGCCTGCTCGGTCTCAGCCAGTGGCTGCAGCAGGTCTGTGCGGTGGATAACTTCGTGCTCTTCGTCTACGAAGGCAACCACCGGCCGCTGGACCTGTTCGACACCTTCCCGGCCGACGTCCGCCACGTCTACGTCGAGGACTACCAGGTCGGACCCTACCTGCTCGATCCCTTCTACCTCGCCTGCACCCGCCACCAGGCGCCGGGGCTGTGGCGCCTGCGGCAGTTCGCGCCGGACCACTTCTACCTGGGCGAGTACTACCAGACGTATTACCAGCAGACCGGCCTGACCGAGGAGATCGCCTTCTTCATCGACCTCGCCGATGGCGCCACCGCCGTGCTCTCGCTGATGCGCAAGACCTCCAGTCCCGCCTACAGCCGCGACGAGATGCAACTGCTGGAGTGCGCGCGGCCGGTGGTCGAGCAGGTGGTGCGCGAGGCCTGGGAGCTGCGCCGCGCGCAACCGCGCCCGGCGCAGGACCTGGACTACCAGATCCGCGAGGCCTTCGACCAGTTCGGCGCCCAGTTGCTTACGCCCCGCGAGCAGGAGATCGTCCAGCTGCTGCTGCGCGGCCACTCCAGCGCCTCGGTGGCCGAACAGCTGGACATCAGCCCCGGCACGGTGAAGATCCACCGCAAGAACATCTACGCCAAGCTCGGCATCGGCAGCCAGTCGGAGCTGCTCGGGCTGTTCATTCGCGAACTGGCGGGGCGCGATGCGGCGGGTGGGATGCGTGAGGTTGGCTGAGCCACGCGGCTCGCTCCTACGGTCATGTAGGGCGAATAACGCGCCAGCGTTATCCGCCGTGCCGTCGCTGGCGGATAACCTGTTCCAGGTTATGCGCCCTACAGTCATCGGAAGCTCCGGGCGCCCATTGCAGGAGCGCGCCATGCCCGCGATCGCGCGCATGGCGCGCTCCTGCGGGGGAGAGTCAGCGCGCGCACCGGGCGATCCAATCCCGACATCTATCCCCCGAGGGATATATACACCCTGAAAGCCCCGTTGCTAGCGTGAGCCCCAACAAGAACAAAGCGGGAGCGCGCGGTGATGGAGAGCGGTCAGGACTTCGATATCGAATTCCGCAACGTGGTCAAGCGCTACGGCAGCGTGCCGGCGGTCAACGGGCTGAGCTTCAGGGTGAAGCGCGGCGCCTTCCATTCCTTCCTCGGCAGCTCCGGCTGCGGCAAGACCACCACCCTGCGGATGATCGCCGGCTTCGAGCAGCCCAGCGAAGGCGAGGTACTGCTGGCCGGCAAGGCAGTGGCCGGGGTGCCGGCGCACCAGCGTGCGGTGAACATGGTGTTCCAGCACTACGCGCTGTTCCCGCACCTGACGGTGGCCGAGAACATCGCCTACGGCCTGCGCTACCGCACGCCGCGCCCGGACCGCGCGCAGCAGCGCCGCATGGCCGACGAGGCGCTGGAGATGGTGCGCCTGTCCGGCTTCGGCACGCGCAAGCCCCACGAGCTTTCCGGCGGCCAGCAGCAGCGTGTGGCGCTGGCCCGCGCGCTGGTGAACAAGCCCACCGTGCTGTTGCTCGACGAGCCGCTCGCCGCTCTCGACCGCAAGTTGCGCAAGGAGATGCAGTCGGAGCTGCTGCGCCTGCAGCGCGAGGTCGGCATCACCTTCGTGCTGGTCACCCATGACCAGGAAGAAGCGCTGTCGATGAGCGACAGCATCAGCATCATGAAGGACGGCCTGATCATCCAGACCGCCACCCCCGAGGCGCTCTACGAAACCCCGGCGAGCCGCTACGTGGCCGACTTCATCGGCGAGTCCAACCTGTTTTCCGGCACCGTGCGCCGCCTCGACTCCGGTCGCGTGGTGCTGGGCACCCCGGCCGGGCTGGAACTGAGCAGCCCGCCGACGCCCACCGGCCCCGCGCTGGCGCCCCAGGCCGAGGGCTGCATCGCCGTGCGCCCGGAGCTGGTCGGCATCGCCGCCGCCGATTCGGAGCTGCAGCGAGAAGTGCGCCTGAAGGGTCGCGTCGAAGACCGCATCTACCTGGGCAACCTCACTGAATACCGCGTACGCACCGACGCCTTCGGCATCGTCTGCGTGCGCGTGCCGCGCAAGGCCGGCGGCGAGGCGGAAGCCTTCGAGCACGGCGCGCCGGTACAGGTCGGCTGGAACCAGGCCAGCGGCCTGGCCATGGCCCTTTGAGTTCGACGATCCAACCATAACGACAATCAGCAGACAGGCGGGGAGTGACGATGGACAAGAAGAGCTTCATCAAGACGATGCGCAGCTGGGAAAACGGCTCCATCACGCGGCGCGATTTCCTCGGCAAGACCGGCCTCGGGCTGGCGATGGCGGTGGTCGCCGCCAACACTCCCGGCCTGTTGAGCGGCAAGGCCTACGCGGCCGAAGGCAGCAACATCGGTGACCGCCTGGCCCTGGCCACCTGGCCGAACTACCACAGCCAGGAGAACTTCGATGCCTTCGCCAAGGCTACCGGCGCGCGGGTGCAGATGAATGTGTTCGGTTCCAACGAGGAGATGCTCGCCAAATTGCAGGCCGGCGGTAGCGGCTGGGACGTCTTCGTGCCGACCAACTACACCATCAGTACCTACGTGCAGCTCGGGCTGATCGAACCGCTGGACCTGTCGCGCATCCCCAACTTCGACCCCAAGGCCTTCGAGGAACGCTTCATGGCCCAGGGCACGGTGGACGGCAAGGTCTACGCGGTGCCGAAGAACTGGGGCACCACCGGCATCGTCTATGACGCCAGTCGTGTGAAGGGCAGCCCGGATTCCTGGAAGCAGTTCTGGGACCTGACATTGACCAGCGCTTCGGGCCGCACCATCGTCCATGACTACCAGCTCACAGCCATCGGCAACGCGCTCAAGTACTACGGCTACAGCTTCAACTCGCTGGACCCCAAGGAGCTGGCCGAGGCCGAGAAGCTGCTGATCCAGGCCAAGCCGCACCTGTTCGCGATCAACTCCGACATCCAGCCCTCGCTGCGCAACGGCGACGCCTGGATGGCCATGGCCTGGACCGGCGACGCCTCCCAGCTGCACCGCGACAACCCGGACATGACCTTCGTGCTGGGCAAGGAAGGCGGCGAGATCTGGAGCGACTTCTTCGCCATTCCCAAGAGCGCCGAGCACCGCGATGCCGCTTACGCGTTCATCAACTACCTGCTCGACCCGCAGCACAACAAGCTGGAGGTGCTCTCCCACGGCTACCCGAGCGGGGACAAGCGCGTCGATGCGCTGCTCTCCAAGGAGATGCTCGACGACCCGATCATGTACCCGGCGGCCGAGCGCCTGTCGCCGCTGGAGTTCGGCGCCGCGGCGACCCTCACCAGCCCGGCGCGCGCCGAACTGATGGCGCGGTTCAAGGCCGCCTGATCGGCAATTCTGGCGCTTGTGCGGAATGCGGCGGATAACGCTGGCGCGTTATTCGCCCTACCGCGAAGGTCCGTTCCATGCGTAGGGAATCGAACATGAACATCGCTGTCAGCGCCCCGTTGCCGCAGACCCAGGCGACGCCCAGCGCCTCGCGCGCAAAAAGCCTCGGCCGGCGCGTCACGCTCCTGCTGCTGTTGCCGTCCACCCTGTGGTTCCTGCTGCTGCTCCTGATGCCGCTGGTGATCATCCTGGTCTTCAGTTTCGGCGAGCGCAGCGCCGTGGGGGGCTACGGCGGCGGGCTGACGCTGGAGAATTACCTCAACCTCGGCTCCCGCGCCCAGGCCTTCTGGAACACCCTGACCCTGGCGCCGCTGGGCACCCTGGCGTGCCTGCTGGCGGCCTACCCGCTGGCCTACTTCCTGGCGGTGAAGGTGCGGCGCAACAAGTCGCTGCTGCTCACGCTGGTGATCGTGCCGTTCTGGACCAGCTTCCTGATCCGTACCTACGCCTGGATCTTCCTGCTCAGCGGTCGCGGCATCCCGGCGCTGCTGGAAACCTTCGGCATCGCCGACGTGCGCCTGATCAACACGCCTTACGCGGTGCTGATCGGCATCGTCTACGGCTACCTGCCGCTGATGGTATTCCCCATCTACGTGACCCTGGAGAAGCTCGACAAGCGTCTGCTGGAAGCCTCCGGCGACCTCGGCGCGAGCGCCTTCGAGACCTTCCGCCGGATCACCCTGCCGCTGTCCGCGCCGGGGGTGATCACCGGGGTGATGCTGGTGTTCATCCTGCTCATGGGCGAGTTCCTGATCCCGGCCATTCTCGGTGGCGGCAAGGTGTTCTTCGTCGGCAACGCGCTGGTCGACCTGTTCCTGCAATCGCGCAACTGGGCGTTCGGCAGCGCGGTGGCGATGACCCTGGTGGCGATGATGCTGGTGATCATCGGCGTCTACCTGAAACTCGTGGCCCGCTACGGCGGCTCGCGCAACGACGGGGTGCTCTGACATGTGGCTGCGCAGTTACTCCACCTCGGTCTACCTGTTCCTCTACGCGCCCATCGCGCTGATCATGCTCTTCGCCTTCAACGCCGGGCGCAGCGGGCTGAGCTTCCAGTGCTGCTCGGTGCAGTGGTTCGGCCGCGCCTTCGACAACCCGTTCATCCTGGAAGCCCTGGGCAACAGCGCGCTGATCGCCCTGTGCTCGGCACTGATCGCCACGCTGTTCGGCACCCTCGCGGTGTTCGGCCTGCAGCGGGTCGGCAAGCGCGTGCGCCTGCTGTTCGACGCGCTGACCTACTGCGCGATCATCGTGCCGGGCATCGTCATCGGCATCGCCACGCTGATTGCCTTCATCACCCTGTTCGACGTGCTCAACCCGCTGCTGGCACTGCTGGACATCGGCCTGCCGAAACTCAACATGGGCTTCGGCACCGTGGTGGCGGCGCACTCGCTGTTCACCATGGCGCTGGTGATGGTGATCGTCCGCACCCGCGTCGAGGCGATGGACAAGTCGCTGCTGGAAGCCTCCGCCGACCTCTACGCGCCGCCGCTGGATACCTTCTGGCGGGTGACCCTGCCGCAGATCGCCCCGGCCATCCTCGCCGGCTTCCTGCTGGCGTTCACCTTCAGCTTCGACGATTTCATCATCGCCTTCTTCGTCGCCGGCTCCGAGACCACGCTGCCGATCTACATCTTCTCGTCGATCCGCCGGGGCATCACGCCGGAGATCAACGCCATCTCCACGGTGATCATCTGCGCCTCGTTGGCGCTGCTGTTCACCTCCCGCTACCTGCAGAACCGCCGCACCGGCGTTCAGGCCGCCTGAGGGCCGCCTTCAAGGAGACTCGAGGATGCGCGACCAGCTCTACATCAACGGGCAGTGGGTCAAGCCGGACCTGGGCGGCCGCTTCACCAGTTTCGACCCTGCCAGCGGCCAGCCGCTGCAGGAAGTGCCGGCGGCCACCGAGGAAGATGTCGACCACGCCGTGCGCGCGGCGCGTACCGCGTTCAATCGTGGCTGGGGGCAGAGCCGTGGCAGCGAGCGCGCCGAATGGCTGGAGGCGCTGGCCGGGGAGCTGGAGCGCAACCAGGATGCCCTGGCCGAACTGGAGGTGCGCGACAACGGCAAGCCGCTGCCGGAGGCGCAGTGGGACGTGGCCGACGCCATCGGCTGCTTCCGCTACTACGCCGAGCTGGCGCGGGAACTGGACCAGCGCCAGGACCAGTTGCTGGCGCTGCCCGACGAGCGCTTTCGCTGCCGCATCCGCCAGGAGCCGGTGGGCGTGGCGGGGCAGATCATCCCGTGGAACTACCCGCTGCTGATGGCGGCGTGGAAGGTCGCACCGGCCCTGGCGGCGGGCGCCACCTGCGTACTCAAACCCTCGGAACTGACGCCGCTGAGCGCGCTGGAACTGGCCGCCGCGGCGGACGCCGTGGGCCTGCCGGCGGGCGTGCTCAACGTGTTGCCGGGCCTCGGCGCGGAGGCCGGCGGGCCGCTGAGCCAGCATCCGGGGGTGGACAAACTGGCCTTCACCGGTAGCGTGCCGACCGGCTCGCGGATCATGTCGGCGGCGGCCCAGGACATCAAGAACGTCAGCCTGGAGCTGGGCGGCAAGTCGGCCTTCATCGTCTTCGACGACAGCGATGTCGAGGCGGCGGTGGAGTGGATTCTGTTCGGCATCTTCTGGAACCAGGGTCAGGTGTGCAGCGCCACCTCGCGCCTTCTGGTTCAGGAGGGCATTGCCCCGCGGCTGATCGAGCGGCTGGTGGAAGCGACCCGCGCCATCACCATCGGCAACGGCCTCAAGCCGGGCGTGCTGCTCGGCCCGCTGGTCAGCCAGGGGCAGCACGAGAAGGTGCTCGGCTTCGTCGACAAGGGCCGTGCCGGCGGCGCCCGGCTGCTCACCGGCGGCAAGCGCCCAGCGGGGTTGGACGAGGGTTGGTTCATCGAGCCGGCAATCTTCGACGAGCCGGCCCAGGATGCGCTGATCTGGCGCGAGGAAATCTTCGGTCCGGTGCTCTGCGTGAAGCGCTTCAGGACCGAAGCCGAGGCCTTGCGCCTGGCCAACGACAGCCGCTTCGGCCTGGCCGGCGCGGTGATGTCGGCCGATCCGCAGCGCGCCGCGCGGGTAGCCGACGGGCTGCGCGCGGGGATCGTCTGGGTCAACTGTTCGCAGCCGACCTTCACCCAGGCGCCCTGGGGCGGCATGAAGCAGAGCGGCATCGGCCGCGAGCTGGGCGTGTGGGGGCTGGAGAACTACCTGGAGGTGAAGCAGGTGACCGAGTACATCTCGGATCAGCCTTGGGGGTGGTACCTGCCCTCTCCCTAACCCTGGCTGCGCGCCCTGCTCCGAAGGGAGAGGGGACTGGCTCGGTGCAGGTTGAAACGGTTGCGTCAGCCGGCACGGATAGCTCCCTCTCCCTTCAGGGAGAGGGCGGGGGGAGAGGGTAGGCTCTGGCGCGGCATGTCCTGTGGCGCGCGCTAGGGCGTTAAATTCAGTCGAGGTTATGCCCGATCCGCCAGAGCACGCCGCTCGGGTCGTGCAGGGTGAAGTCGCGCATCTTCCACGGCTGGTCTTCCAGCACGCCCAGGCGCACGCCGTAGCGCTCGGCAAGGCCGGCGTCGCGGACCCTGGCGTACCAGGCGTCGGCGTCTTCCACCAGCAGGTGCAGCATCAGGTTCTCGGCGAACTCCCTGACGTAGTAGTTCTGCAGCAGGAAGGCGCAGTGATCGCCATGGTGGAAGTAGGCGAGCTCCTCGGAGTTCCACGGCGAGAGGAATCCCAGGTCCTTGTAGAACTGCTGGGAGAGCGCGAAATCGCGGGCGGGGACGAAGACTTTCAGTTCAACGCTGGCAGTGCTCATGGGGCAACCTTCCTGGTATTTCGTGAGCAGGCATTCATGACGGCAAAGGAGCAGGCGGCCTCTGGCGGGCGGCTGGTCGCGAGTCTAACTCAGAGCTGGCGCTGCATGTAGCGACTGCCGGCCACGCCCGGCAGGGTCGAGGTGCGCTCCACCTGCACGCTGAAACCCAGCCGCTCGTAGAGCGCCTGGGCCTTGGGATTGGCCGTCGAGACATCCAGCGCCGCCATGGGCAGGCCGATGCTGCGGCCGATCTGCAGGAAGTGGTCGATCAGCTGGCTGCCCAGGCCTTCGCCGCGCAGGGTCGGCATGACGCCCAGGTGCGCGAGGTACAGGGTCTTGCGTGGCGGCGGGCAGATGATCTTCTCCAGTTGCAGACCGCGACGGATCACTCCCGCCGAGCCCACGCCGAAGTAGCCGAGAATCTGCCGCGTGGCCGCGAGCATGTAGCCCAGGTTCACTTCGCCGCCGAATACCGTGCCGGCCGCCACCACCTGACCGTCCTGTTCGCCGACCCAGTGCTGGCGCCAGCCGAACTGCCCGCTGCCCTGGGCGAAGGCGTAGCGCAGGAAGTCCTCGGCGCTGTTGCGGCCGGGGCGGGCGAAGGCATAGTCGAAGGCGTCGGGGCCGGAGCTGTAGATCAGCGGGACGGCGGCGTCGACATCATCGGGACGGGCGCGGCGGAAGGTCAGCGGCATGCAGGCGACTCCTGAGGGGGAATCGAGAATCTAGCACCATGGTTCAAGTTTTGGCAGGGTTCAGCCCTGCGCCTCAAGCCACTTCAGTGCGCCAAGCCCGGCGGCGCGACCGCTGGCGAAGCAGGCGGTGAGCAGGTAGCCGCCGGTGGGGGCTTCCCAGTCGAGCATTTCGCCGGCGCAGAACACACCCGGCAATGCCTTGAGCATCAACTGCTCGTCCAGCGCCTCGAAGGTCACGCCGCCGGCGCTGCTGATGGCTTCATCCAGCGGGCGGGTGCGCACCACGGTCAGCGGTAACGCCTTGATCAGCTGGGCGAGAAGTTGTGGATCGGCGTAGTCGGCGGCTGTGGACAACTCGCGCAACAGCCCGGCGCGCACGCCGTCCAGTCCCAGGCGACCGCGCAGGTGGTTGGCCATGGACTTGGAGCCGCGCGGCTGGGCGACGGCCTTGGCGACCTGTTCCAGGCTTCGGTTGGGCAGCAGGTCCAGGTGCACAGTGGCGCTGCCGGTCTGCTCGATGCGCTCGCGGATACCGGCGGAAAGCGCATAGACCAGGCTGCCTTCGATGCCGCCGGTGGTGACCACGAACTCGCCCTGGCGCGGCGTGCCACCGGCCAGCGAGAGCGCCACCGGCTTGACCGGCGCGCCGGCGAACTTGTCGCGGAAGAACTCGCTCCAGCCGGCCACCTCGAAACCGCAGTTGGCCGGACGCAGCGGCGAGATATCTACCGCGCGCTCGGCGAGCAGCGGCACCCAGGCGCCGTCCGAGCCCAGGCGCTGCCAGCTGCCGCCGCCGAGGGCCAGCACTGTCGCATCGGCGCTCAGGCTGCGCTGGCCGTCCGGCCCGTCGATCAGCAGTGCGCCGTTGGCGTTCCAGCCCAGCCAGCGGTGGCGAGTGTGGATGACTACACCGGCTTCGCGCAGGCGCTTGAGCCAGGCGCGCAGCAGCGGTGCGGCCTTCATGTCGGTGGGGAAGACGCGACCGGAGGTGCCGACGAAGGTCTCGATGCCCAGGCCATGAATCCACGCGCACAGCGTCTGGTTGTCGAAGGCGTCGATCAGCGGCGCGAGGGTCCGCGCGCGCTGGCCGTAGCGCGACAGGAAGGCTTCGCGCTCCTCGGAGTGGGTGATGTTCATGCCGCCTACGCCGGCCAGCAGGAACTTGCGCCCGACCGAGGGCATGGCGTCGAACAGCTCCACCTGCACGCCGGCGCCGGCTAGGACTTCGGCCGCCATCAGGCCGGCGGGGCCGCCGCCGATGACGAAGGCGGTACGGGAGGCGAGCGGGCGGGAATCGGTCATGCGGGGGCCAGGCGAAGGAGGGCGGGAAAGGGCGCAATTCTAGCGCAGGGGCACTGCACACCGGTTGCTCATTTTTCGTCCAGCTGGCCCGGAGCCGGCGGGGCGGGCGCGTCAGCCGCTTTCCCGCAGCTTATCCACAGGCCGCTCCACAGTTGTCGTGGAAAACCCAGGGAGGTGAGGAAGCGCCGTTTCGATCCCTGATGGGTAGGGGTTGCGAGAATTCCTACAGGGGATCGGGATTGCGCCGATGTTGGCGCTTTTGTGAATCCATCAGCATGCGGGCCTCTTGCAACCTTGGTCCGACTGTCGATGAAAGTCCGTGATTACCTTCGCTCCCACGAGGCCCACCTATGGGTGGAAGGCAGCGACACCCGCGTGCGGGTGAATGGCCTCGATATTGTCATCCGCAGCCTCCCCAATGAGGAAATCCGCGCCTTGCTCAACGAGGCGGTGGCCCACATGGTGGTGCGCCTGAACAAGAACCTGCAGGGGTCGAAACAGAAGTTCGAGCAACGCGTGCTGGAGCTGCTGTCGATCCAGATCGCACTGCACAACCTCTACGTGTTCACCAACTGGAGCCGCCTGCTGCCGCGCTACCTGCAGTATGCGGGGCCATTGCGCGCACAGGAGCTGCTGCTGCACCACGTGCCCGAGCAGGTGATGCGCTTCTGCGAGAAGCACTACGCTGCGGATTGCCGGCCACGCGCCGCCGCGCTGCTGGGGTTCTCCGACCACGAGATGATGCGCTGGGAGCAGCAGCGTCTGCCTACGCGCATGGACACCAACAACTCGCGCTACCGGTCCAACTGAAACTCGCGCGCCACCCGCGCGGCGCTGTGGTGCAGGATGCCGTGGCGCCGGGCCAGTGCGTGGCGGTCCTTGTCGTAGCCACCGCCGATCACGCCCACCACCGGGATGTCACTGGACAGGCAGCGACGGATGACGTGCTCATCGCGCGCCGCCAGTCCCGCATCGGTGAGCTGCAGATAGCCCAGGGCATCGTCCTTGTGCACGTCCACGCCGGCGTCGTAGAGCACGATGTCCGGCTGGTACAGCGGCAGCAGGTAATCCAGCGCCTCCTGCACCACTTTCAGGTATTCCCCGTCGCCCAGGTGCAGCGGCAGGGGAATGTCCCAGTCGCTCTGCGCCTTGCGCGCGGGGAAGTTCTTCTCGCAGTGCAACGATACCGTCACCGCGTCCGGTACGTTTTCCAGGATGCGCGCGGTGCCGTCGCCCTGATGCACGTCGCAGTCGAAGATCAGCACGCGGCTGGCCTTGCCGCTTTCCAGCAGGTACAGGCTGATCACTGCCAGGTCGTTGAAGATGCAGAAGCCCGAAGCATGGTCGTGGTGCGCATGGTGGGTGCCACCGGCGAGATGACAGGCCAGCCCGTGTTTCAGTGCCAGCTCCGCGCTGAGCAGTGAGCCGCCCACCGCACGCACCGTGCGGCGCGCCAGGGCTTCAGTCCAGGGCAGGCCGAGGCGGCGCAGCTCCTCGCGGCTCATCTCTCCGCTGCAGTAGCGCTCGATGTAGTCGCGGTCGTGGGCCAGGGCGAGGACGTCCGTCGGGCACAGTTCCGGTCGCAGCAATTGCGCGTCTTCCACCAGGGCGCTGTCCACCAGGTGGTCGCGCAGCAGGCGGAACTTCTCCATGGGGAAGCGGTGGTTGTCCGGAAAGGGCGGACTGTAGTCGTCGTGGTAGACCAGGGGCAGCGGCATGGCGTCGGCGGATCGGGAATGTGCTGCACAGGGTACGTCGGCGCAGCGCGCAGACGAAAGGGCCGGCATTGCGCCGGCCACTTTTCATTCGAGCCCGCGTTTTCAGCCTTCGTTGGAGAGGGCGGCGTCGCGTCGCGCGCTGCGGCTGGTGGCCACCGAGACCGACCACAGCACGAAGCCGCCGATGGCCAGCAGGCTGCCGACCCAGCCCGGCGAGGTCCAGCCGTAGCCGGCCGCCAGGGCCAGGCCGCCGAGGTACGGGCCCAGCGCGTTGGCGAAGTTGAAGGCCGAGTGGTTCAGCGCTGCGGCCAGGCCCTGGGCGTCTTCGGCGACGTCCATCAGGCGGGTCTGCAGCACGGTGCCCAGCGCACCGCCGAAGCCGACGAAGAACACGCAGATCGAGATGGCCCAGATGTTCCCCGCGGTGAACGGGAAGATCGCCAGCACCACCGCGCTCCACACCAGCAGGCCGCCGGCGGTGGGCATCACGGCGCGGTCGGCGAGCACCGGGATGAACAGGTTGCCCAGGGTCATGCCGATGCCGAACACCGCCAGGATCAGCGGCACGATGCTCGGCGAAACGTGGGTCACCGCGCCGAGGATGTCGGCCAGGTAGGTGTACACCGCGAACAGTCCGCCGAAGCCGATGGCGCCGATACCCAGGGTCAGCCAGACCTGGCCGCGCTTGAGCGCACCCAGCTCGCGCAGCGGGCTGGAGTCCGGCTCGGCGGGCGAGTAGGGCGCAAGGACGCGTACGCAGATCATGGTCAGCACGCCGAGTGCGGCGACCAGCGCGAAGCTCCAGCGCCAGCCCACGGCCTGGCTCAGCCAGTTGGCCAGCGGCACGCCGATGATGGTGGCGACGGTGAGGCCGAGGAACATCCGCCCGACCGCCACGGTGCGCCGGTGCGGCGGCACGATGGAGGCGGCGACCAGCGCGGCGATGCCGAAGTAGGCGCCGTGGGGCAGGCCGCTGATGAAGCGGAACAGCAGCATCCAGTGGTAGGTTGGCGCCAGGGCGCTGAGGCCGTTGCCGATGGCGAACAGCGCCATCAGCAGCACCAGCAGGGTACGCCGTGGCAGCCGCGCGCCGAGCACCGCCAGCAGCGGCGCACCGACGACCACGCCCAGGGCGTAGGCGCTGATCACGTGGCCGGCGGTGGGGGCATCGATGCCCAGTGCCGGGGCGAAGTAGGGCAGCAGGCTCATGGTGGCGAATTCGGTGGTGCCGATGGCGAAGCCGCCGACAGCCAATGCGAAAAGCACCAGAGCCGTACTGCGTTGCAGTCCGGTGGTGGAGGTCGTCATGGGAGTTCCTTGGTCTTTTTTTGCGGTGCGCCATGGCGGCGCGGCTGTCTGCGTGAGCACGGTCAAGGCAGTGACCGACAGCGAAGGTAGGAGAAAAATACCAGATGAAGCCGCCTCTGTGCTGAATCGATTGCGCCTCGTCTGACGGATTGCGTCCTACAGGCCCGTCGCCGGGTATCATGGTGACCTTTGCTGATCCGCGATGATTCCCATGGATTTTCCCAGCCTGACCACCGAGCGCCTGCTGCTGCGGCCGTGGCGCCATGACGACCTGGCACCCTTCGCGGCGCTGAACGCCGACGCCGAGGTGATGCGCCATTTCCCCGCCTGCATGAGCCGCGAGGACAGCGACCTGCTGGCCGCCCGCATCCTCAAGCACTTCGACGAGCACGGCTTTGGCCAGTGGATAGTCGAGCGTCACGAGGATGGAGCATTCATTGGCGTGCTCGGTTTGCAGCGGGTGTCCTTCGACGCGCCGTTCATTCCGGCGGTGGAAATCGGCTGGCGCTTCAACACGGCCTACTGGCGGCAGGGTTATGCGCTGGAGGCGGCACGCGCGGCGCTGGCCTTCGCCTTCGAGCAGTTGCGGCTGGAGGAAGTAGTGGCGTTCACCGTGCCGGCCAACCTGCCGTCCCAGGGGCTGATGCAGCGCCTGGGGATGCAGCGTGACGAAGCCGGTGACTTCGAGCATCCGCGCCTGCCGCAGGGCCATCCGCTGCGCCTGCATGTGCTCTATCGGATTTCTCGGCCATGACGCCGAGCGAAGGCGTGCGCGCCTATCACGAGCTGAGCAGCCATCGCCCGGAGCGTTTCGCCCCCGGCCCCGGCCAGCTCGATTGGGCGACCCAGCCGGCCGCCTTCCGCCGCTATGCCGGGGCGCGCTGCATCGAGCTGCTGCACCGGCCACAGGAAGAGTCGCCGGGATATGACGAGGTGTTCGCCGGCCCCCTCGGTGCGCCCGCGCCGCTGAACCTCGCCAGCGTCTCGCAACTGCTCTACGACAGCCTGGCGCTGTCGGCCTGGAAAGACGCTTGCAGCAGCCGCTGGGCGCTGCGGGTCAATCCGTCGAGCGGCAACCTGCACCCGACCGAGGCCTATCTGTTGCTGCCCGCCGGGGCTGTGGATAACGCTGCGCTGCTGGCGCACTACAGCGCCGACGAGCATGTGCTGGAGGTGCGCGCCGAGTGGCCTGCGCCGCTGGCCAGCCAACTGAACGATGCATTGCCCGCCGGTGGATTCCTGCTGGCGCTGGCGAGCATTCCCTGGCGCGAGGCCTGGAAGTACGGCGAGCGCGCCTACCGCTACTGCAATCACGACCTTGGCCACGCGCTGGCCTGTCTCGCCATTGCCGCGGCGATCCAGGGCTGGGAAGTGCGCCTGCTGCGCGGTGTGCCCGAAGCGCAGTTGGATAGTCTGATCGGCCTCGACCGTGAAGGCTTCAGCGAGCACGAATTCGCCGATGCACTGCTGTGGATCGGCCCGGCGCAACCTGCCGAAATCACGCTGCCGAACACGCTGCTCAAGGGCCTCGCCGAGCTGCCGCTGACGGGGATGCCCAATCGCCTGTCGCGTGACTATCGCCACTGGCCGGAGCTGGAGCGGGTGCATCAGCTGTGCCGTGCTCCTGCGCTGCCAACGCGCGACTGGTCGACATCGGAAGCCGAGGCGGCTGTGGATAACCCCGGCCTGCCGCTGCGCCCGATCCTGCATCGCCGACGCAGCGCGCAGTCCATGGACGGCCGCAGCGGCATTCACGCCGAGCCGTTGTATGCCTGGCTGCGCCGCCTGATGCCCGAGCGCTCGCCCGTGCCCTTCGCCTGTACTGGCGAGCCGGCGCGCCTCGACCTGCTGCTGTTCGTCCACCGCGTCCAGGGCCTGGATCCGGGCCTTTACTGGTTGGGCCGCAGCGGCCGCGAGGCGGGTGGGCTGCGCGAGGATTACCTGTGGCAGAGCGTGGAGGAGAGCGGCGTGCCGCTGTACCGCCTGCTGTCCGGCGACGCACGCGGGCTATCGGCGTTCCTCTCCTGCGGGCAGGACATCGCCAGCGACGGCTGCGTCGCTTTCGCCATGCTGGCTGATCTTGATGCCGCGCTGACCGAGGGCGCGTGGACCTACCCGCGCCTGTACTGGGAAGCCGGACAGGTCGGCCAGTTGCTCTACCTGGAAGCCGAAGCGGCGGGCCTGTCGGGCACCGGCATTGGCTGCTATTTCGACCCGGCGCTGGACGAATTGCTCAGCGGCGGTCCGGACTGCCCGGTCAGCCTCTATCATTTCACCATCGGCCGCGCGGTCTGGGACGAACGCCTCAGCAGTCTTCCCGCATATCCGTCGCCACGCCGACTCCCACTTCAGCAAGACCGCAATTGAGGAAACAACGCGCATGACCCAGATCCTGGACAACCTGGTGGCTCTGCTGAGCCTGGAGCAGATCGAAGAGAACCTGTTCCGCGGCATGAGCCAGGACCTCGGGTTCCGCCAGCTGTACGGCGGGCAGGTACTCGGCCAGGCGCTGTCGGCGGCCAGCCAGACTGTCGAGCCGGAGCGCCACGTGCATTCGATGCATGGCTATTTCCTGCGCCCGGGCGACGCCAGCAAGCCGGTCGTCTATCAGGTTGACCGGGTGCGTGACGGCGGCACCTTCAGCACCCGTCGCGTCACCGCGATCCAGAAAGGCCAGCCGATCTTCGCCCTGAGCACCTCGTTCCAGACCGATGAGGAAGGCTTCGAGCACCAGATCGCCATGCCTGACGTGGTCGGCCCGGAGAATCTGCCGACCGATCAGGAACTGAAGAAGCGCAGCGCTGCGCAGTTCCCCGAGCGTATCCGCGACAAGCTGCTCTACCCCAAGCCCATCGAAATCCGTCCGGTGACCGAGAACGACCCGTACGATCCCGAGGTCGGCGAGCCGGTCAAGTACCTCTGGCTGCGCGCCGACGGCAAGCTGCCGGACGTCCCGGCGCTGCACAAGTACATCCTCGCCTACGCTTCGGACTTCGGCTTCCTCACCACCTCGCTGCTGCCCCACGGTCGCTCGGTGTGGCAGAAGGACATGCAGGTCGCCACCATCGACCATTCCGTGTGGTTCCACCGCGATCTGCGCGCGGACGAGTGGCTGCTCTACGCCATCGACAGCCCCTGGGCCGGCAATGGCCGCGGCTTCGTACGCGGCAGCATCTTCAACCGTGACGGCCAGCTGGTCGCCTCTTCGACCCAGGAAGGCCTGATCCGCCGCCGCGAGGACTGGGCATGACGCTGGAAAGCATCCGCCACTGGGTGTTCGACATGGACGGCACCCTGACCCTGGCGGTGCATGACTTCCCGGCGATCAAGCGCGCCCTGGGGATTCCCCAGGAGCACGACATCCTCACTCACCTGGCCGCGCTGCCGGAGGACGAGGCGGCGGCCAAGCATGCCTGGCTGCTGAAGCACGAGCGCGAGCTGGCGGTGGCTTCCACTGCGGCTCCCGGCGCAGTCGAGTTGGTGCGTGCGCTGCATGGCGCCGGTTATCGCCTGGGCATCCTCACCCGCAATGCCCATGAGCTGGCGCTGATCACGCTGGCTGCGATTGGCATCGGTGATTGCTTCCTGACCGAGGATGTTCTCGGCCGTGGCGAGGCAGACCCCAAGCCCAGCCCGGACGGCCTGCTGCGCCTCGCCGCGCGCTGGGACGTGGCGCCGCAGCAAATGCTGATGGTCGGCGACTACCGCTTCGACCTCGACTGCGCCCGCGCCGCCGGTGCGCACAGCGCATTGGTGAACCTGCCAGAGAACCCTTGGCCCGAGCTGACCGACTGGCACGCGCAGGACTGTGCGGAGCTGGGGCGGATGGCGGGGGTGCTGGGCTGACCTCATCCCCACACCGATGGCTGGGTGGGTGTAGGGCGCACAACGCGCCAGCGTTATCCGCCGGAGTAACGTGCGGCGGATAACCTGTTCCAGGTTATGCGCCCTACGAAACTGTCTTCTTTCCGGCAAGTCTGTGCCGACGTTTCCCCCTCACCCCAGCCCTGGCTGCGCGCCCCGCTCCTGGGGGAGAGGGAGCAGATTGTGCCGGCTGACGCTGTAGTTTCATCGTGCGCTGAACGGTCCCCTCTCCCTCCGGGAGAGGGTTAGGGTGAGGGGCCGTCAGGCCGCTTCTCTTAAAGCTCCGGCGTCCAGGTCACCGCCAGCAGCGCGGTGCGGCCAGGTTCCTGGTAGGGGCGGGCTTCGCCCATGAAGTCCATCGGGCTGGTCGGGCGCAGGTAGTCGCCCAGGGTGTAGTCGCGGTCCAGGGCGTTATCCAGCTTCAGGTCGAAGCGAATCTCGTCGCTGGCCAGCCAGCTGGTGCGCAGGTCGAGCACGCCGTAGCCGGACAGCTCGCGGGTGTTGGCCGCATCGTCGTAGCGCTGGCTGACCGCACGCCAGGTGCCGCCGACGCCGAAGGCGCCGAACTGGCGATCCAGGTCCAGGCTCAGGGTGCGCCGCGCGCGGTACGGCAGGGTGTGGCCGGTGTCGCGGTCGCGCGGGTCGATCAGGCTCAGGCCGAGCGCGGCCTGCCAGCCGAGCACGTCGCGGGCGACGCTGGCCTCGAAGCCATTGATGCGCGCCTTGTTGATGTTCTCGGGCTGGTTGCTGGTGCTGTCCCAGGCGATCAGGTCGTCGATCTCGGTGCGGTACAGCGAGGCTTCCAGATGCGTGCCGGAGAAGTCCCCACGCCATTGCAGCTCGTAGGTCTTCGAGGTCTCGGCCTTGAGGTCCGGGTTGCTCGCGCCGGGGTAGTAGAGGTCGCTGAAGGTCGGCGCGCGGAAGCCTTCGCCGTAGCTGGCGATCCAGGTCTGGCTGTCGCCCACTGGCAGGCTGAAGGCGGCGTTCCAGCTGTTCTGGCTGCCGTAGGCCTGGTTGTTGTCGTGGCGGATACCCAGCTCGGTGCCGAAGCTGTCGCCCTTGAAGCTGTGCTGGGCGAAGAAGGCGCGGTTGCTGCGCTGGTCGTCGGCGAAGGCGGTGGTGCCGTCGACCTTGTCTTCGTACCAGTCGGTGCCCAGCGCCAGCTGGTTGGCGTCGTCCAGTTGCAGGCGGTTGATCCAGCTCGCCGAGTGGCGGGTGGTTTCCAGCGTGCCGTTGTTCCAGCTGTCGGCGGCACCCACGGCCTTGTTGCGGTCGAAGCTGCGGCCCAGTTCCAGGTGGCTGTTCCACATCTTCGTGATCTGGCCGTCGAGGTAGGCGCTGTAGCTGCTGACGCGGAATTCGTCGCGGGGCAAGCCCGGCTCGAAGTTGTAGGCGTCGTCGTATTCGTTCTTGCCGCGCTGGTCGTTGAGGTTCAGGCCGGCCTTCCAGTCCTCGCTGAAACGGTGGTCCAGGTTCAGGTGCACGGCCTTGTTGCGCTGGGCGTCGTGATCGTTGTCGGCGCCGACGTTGTCGCTGGTGCGATCCCAGCCCCGGCTCTCGTCGAGGCTGCCACCGAGGTTGTAGCGGGTCTGCTCGTCGCCGCCGGACAGGCTCAGGCTGCGTTCGAAGGTGCCGTGGCTGCCGGCAGCCAGGCGCACTTCGGGGTGCAGGCCGGCTTCGCCGCGACGGGTGAAGATCTGGATGACCCCACCGATGGCGTCGGCGCCGTACAGGGCGGAGCGCGGGCCACGGGTCACTTCGACGCGCTCGATGCTGTCGATGCTCAGGTAGTCCAGGCGGGCGATGCCGCTGCTTGCAGAAGCGACGCGCTGGCCGTCGACCAGGACCAGGGTCTGCGCGGTGCTGGTGCCGCGCACGGAGTACGAGACCACGCCGCCGGAGCTGCCCATCTGCACGCCGGGCACGCGGGCGAGCAGGGCGGGCACGCTGCGCACTTGTAGCCGCTCGATGTCGGCACGGGTGAATACGCTGTTGGCCGAAGTGGCTTCGGCACGCGGCTGGGCCTGGCGTGCGGAGGTGATCACCTGGTCGGAGAGCCGGTAGATGTCGTCGGCGGCGAAGGCCAGGCCGGGCAGCAGGCTGGTGGCCAGGGCGAGTCGGGTCAGTTTCATGGAACGTCCTCAAAAGCGGTCGGATGACTTTCGAGGAGGGCGTGGCAAGGGCGGCAGGCCGCACTTGACGGTGCGGCCCTCCGCAACACCTGTCGGGGCGTGTCGAGGGCGGTCTCCGGGCTGCCGACGTCACATCGCCGCCTTCCCGCATTCAGCAGTGGCGGATGGCGATGCTGCGCTCCGTGAGGGGCGCGTCGGTTACCGTTGCGGGGGCAGCGCAGGTCTTTCACCTGCTTCCCGTTACCTCGAACGAAAACGGGCGCACCTTAGTCGGTGCGCCCGTCACTGGCAATACTCCCGGGGAGGGATGCGCCGATCGGTCTCAGCGCTTGCCGAGGGCCTCCAGGCGCGCCTTCACCGAGGCTTCGATGCCGGCGGCGTCTAGCCCGCACTCCGCGAGCATCTGCGCGGGCTTGGCGTGCTCGACGTAGTAGTCCGGCAGGCCCAGGTGCAGGATTGGCTGCTGCAGGTTCTCGCGGGCGAGGAATTCGCTGACGGCGGCGCCGGCGCCACCCATCACCGAGTTCTCCTCGAGGGTCACCAGCAGTTTGTGGCTGGCGGCCAGCTGGCGCACCAGCTCTTCGTCCAGCGGCTTGACGAAGCGCATGTCGGCGACCGTGGCATCGAACTGCTCGGCCACTTTCAGCGCTTCGGCCAGCTGCACGCCGAACACCAGGAAGGCGACCTTGCCGGCCTTGCCTTCGCGGCGCACCACGCCCTTGCCGATCTCGACCGGTTCCAGCGCCGCCTCGATGGGGGCGTTGGGGCCGGTGCCGCGCGGGTAGCGTACCGCCGCCGGGCCTTCGAAATGATGGCCGGTGGTGAGCAGCTTGCGCAGTTCGTTCTCGTCGCTGGGAGTCATCACCAGCATGCCGGGGATGCAACGCAGGTAAGAGAGGTCGAAGCTGCCGGCGTGGGTCGGGCCGTCTTCACCCACCAGGCCTGCGCGGTCGATGGCGAACAGTACGTCGAGGTTCTGCACCGCGACGTCGTGGATCAGCTGGTCGTAGCCGCGCTGCAGGAAGGTGGAGTAGATCGCCACCACCGGCTTGGCGCCATCGCAGGCCATGCCGGCCGCCAGGGTCACGGCGTGCTGCTCGGCGATGGCGACGTCGAAGTAGCGGTCCGGGAATCGGTCGGCGAAGGCGACCAGGTCGGAGCCTTCCTTCATTGCCGGGGTGATGCCGACCAGGCGCGGGTCCTGGGCAGCCATGTCGCACAGCCACTGGCCGAATACGCTGGAGTACTTCGGCCCGCCAGCTTTCTTCGGCACGGCGTGGGCGGGGGCGCCCTCGGGCTCCAGCTTGGTGATGGCGTGGTAGCCGATCGGGTCGATCTCGGCCGGGCCGAAGCCCTTGCCCTTCTTGGTTACCACGTGGAGGAACTGCGGGCCCTTGAGGTCACGCATGTTGCGCAGGGTGGCGATCAAGGTTGGCAGGTCGTGGCCGTCGATGGGGCCGATGTAGTTCCAGCCCAGCTCCTCGAAGAGCGTGCCGGGGACCAGCATGCCCTTGGCGTATTCCTCGGTGCGGCGGGCGATCTCCCAGGCGCCGGGCAGGCGCGAGAGCACCTTCTTGCTGCCTTCGCGCATGCTGCTGTAGGTGCGGCTGGAGAGGATTTTGGCCAGGTAGTTGGACAGGCCGCCGACATTGTTCGAAATCGACATGTCGTTGTCGTTGAGGATCACCAGCATGTCGGCCTTGACCTCCGACGCGTGGTTGAGCGCTTCGAAGGCCATGCCGGCGGTGAGAGCACCGTCGCCGATCACCGCCACCGACTTGCGGCCGGAGCCCTGCATGCGGGCGGCGATGGCCATGCCCAGGGCGGCGCTGATGGAGGTGCTGGAGTGACCGACGCCAAAGGTGTCGTACTCGCTCTCCGAGCGGCGCGGGAAGGCGGCCAGGCCGTCTTTCTGGCGCAGGCTGCCCATGCGCTCGCGGCGCCCGGTGAGGATCTTGTGCGGATAGGCCTGGTGGCCCACGTCCCACACCAGACGGTCGTCCGGGGTGTCGAAGACGTAGTGCAGGGCGACCGTCAGTTCGATGACGCCCAGGCCCGCGCCGAAGTGCCCGCCAGTCTGGCCGACGCTGTACAGCAGGTACTGGCGCAGTTCGTCAGCGAGGGTCAGCAGCTCCGCTTCGCCCAGGCGACGCAGCTCGACCGGCGTGCTGGCGCGGTCGAGCAGGGGCGTGGCAGGGCGCGCGCGGGGAATCTCGTGAAACGTCGTGGGCATCAGGCTGATCGTTATGAGAAGGCAAAGATGCGGAAGTTTACCCGAAGCTCCGGATTGGCCCAAGCAACGTGGGGCCAATCCTTTGGACGACCGGATGGTCGGGGCCGGGCAGAAGCGCTGGTGGCCGGGATTGCCGGTCTTCGTCCCAGGCGGAAGCGGGCGGGGCGTCCCGGTCGGGGAGTGGCAAAGCGTCGCAGCGGGCTGCCCGGAGGCCACCCGCTGCGCTGCCGCGGCTTAGATCACGGGGTGGTGGACGGACAACTCGTCGATCAGCATCGGGCGCACGTCCATCGCGCCGTAGTGCGGGGTCGAGCCGGCCTGGTTGGGGCTGCCTGCGTCACCGGCGAAGGTCAGGTTCGCGTGTCCGGTCTCCAGAACGCTGCCCATCGAGGGCAAGGCCGCCTTGGCCTGATCCGCTCCGGCTTGGGGAGCCAGTGCGCTCAGGTTCAGCTCGAGGCTCTGCTGGCCCATCAGTTGGAGGCTGTGCTGGGCATCGAATCCGGCGTTCGCCTGCAGCGGCGAATGGCTGTCGACGGTCAGTCGGAAAGCCTCGCCTTCGATGCCGCCACGACCGACGTGGACGTCATAGGTGCCTTCCTGAAGGGCATAGGGAGCATTGAAGTGCCAGGTGCCGTCCGGCTGCACCAGGGCAATGCCCAGGCCGAGGATGGCGCCGGAGGCCTTGCCGTCTGCGCCGATCACGATGGCGCTGACGTTGAGCAGCTCACCGGGGGCGCCGGTACCGTGGAAGGTCGGGCGCGTGTCGTCGGTGGTGGCGCCGCTGGCCAGTTCGCCGGTGACCGGGCCGACGTGGTCAACGGCGCCGGTGATGCTGGCGTTGTCATGGGGCGGCTCCGGCAGCGGCTGCGGGTCAGGCTGCGGAACGGGTTCGGGTTGCGGCTGAGGCATGGCCGCGGAGCGGTCGATGACCAGGCGGAACGCATCGCCTTCGAGCAGGCCCTGTCCGGCGCGGAAGTCGTAGGTGCCTTCCTGGATGGCGTAAGGCGCGGTGAAGTGCCAGGTGCCGTCCTGTTGGACCAGTGCGGTGCCCAGGCCGAGGATCGGGCCGGAAGCCTTGCCATCCGCGCCGATGGCGGTGGCGCTGAGGTGGATCAGATCCCCTGGCGTGCCAGTGCCGTGGAAGGTCGGGCGGGTATCATCGGTGGTGGCGCCGCTGGCGAGCTCGCCAGTCACCGGGCCGATGTGGTCGGTGGCTGAAGTGATGGTCGTGTCACCGTGGGACGGCTCCGGGTGGGGCTGCGGCTCGGGTTGTGGCTGCGGTTCCGGTTGTGGCTGGGGCGCAGGGAAGCCGGCGGAGCGGTCGATGACCAGGTGGAAGGCATTGCCATCCGTGGGGCCATACCCGGCATGGAAGTCGTAGGCACCCTGAGGGAGCTGCTGGTTGGCGCTGAGCTGCCAGGTGCCGTTCTGCTGCACGAGGGCGGTGCCGAGGTGGATCGAGATGTCCGACGCCTTGCCGTCGGCGCCGATGGCAACGGCCATGACGTTGATCAGTTCACCGGGGGTGCCGGTGCCGTGGAAGGTCAGACGGGAGATGCTGGTGGTGGCGCCGTTGGTCAGGTCGGCGGCGGCTGGGCCGTACAGGTCGAAGGCGCCGGTGATGGTGGTGGCAACCGCTTGGGTCGCTGCGGAGCTGGTGTACAGGCTGTTCGCCTGATAACTGCCCCAGAGTGAATAGCTTTGATTGCGGGTACTTCCAGAGTTGTTTTCCATGGCTGTGCTCTTGAGGTGTGAGTATTCGGGGGGCTGAAAGTGGTCTTTCCGCCATCTTGTTTGCGCGAAAGGGTAAGCGGCAGCACTGGTCTGGAAGTGGCCCCAGCCCCTGGATGGCCTGGGGGCAGATGGAAATTTGAAGGGCGTTCTGTTTTCGTCGGTTCGGCTGTTGGAAACTTCTGGCCAGCGCTACTGGGAAGTGGGGCTGGTTGCTGGTAAATGTTCTGAGCGAGATGAGGCTGAATTCCGAGCGGCAACGATGGGCGGATCGTTTCGGTGTAGTGACAGGACTGTGCCGATTTCGTCGCTCGGCTGGCCGATAGGGACCAAGATTCGCCGGTGCCGAAGCATCACAGTAGAAGGTGCCCTTGGCTTCCCAACCTGTCCGCAAGGAGTGACCTGTGACCCGACTGACCCTGGATGAACTGCGTGAGCTGTCGCTGGCGATCCTGCGCCACAACGGCTTCAGCGAACCTCACGTACAGGCGGTGACCGCCACCGTGCTGGCGGGCGAGCGCGATGGCTGCACGTCGCACGGTGTCTGGCGGCTGCTGGGCTGCATCCACACCGTGCGCGCTGGCAAGGTGGTGGCCGATGCCGTGCCGGCACTGTCCGAGCCCGCGCCGGCACTGGTGCGCGTGGATGCCAAGGGCGGCTTCTCGCAATGCGCCTTCGATCTTGGCCTGCCGAAGCTGGTGGAGAAGGCCCGCAGCCAGGGCCTGGCTGCGCTGGCGATCAACCATTGCGTGCACTTCTCGGCGCTGTGGGTGGAGATCGAGCGGATCACCGCCCAGGGGTTGGTCGCGCTGGCGGTCACCCCGGCCCAGGCCTATGTGGCGCCAGCGGGCGGGACGCGGCCGCTGTTCGGCACCAACCCCATCGCCTTCGGCTGGCCACGTGGGGATAAGGACCCGTATGTCTTCGACTTCGCCACCACGGTAGTGGCGCGCGGGGAAATCCAGCTGCACGAGCGCGAGGGCAAGGCCATTCCGCTGGGCTGGGGCATCGATGCGCAGGGCAACCCCAGTACTGACCCAAGCGCGGTGCTCGATGGCGCCATGCTGACCTTCGGCGGGCACAAGGGCTCGGCGCTGGCGACCATGGTCGAGCTGATCGCCGGCCCGCTGATCGGCGACCTGACCAGTGCGGAATCCACGGTGTTCGATGAGGGCACCAGGTCCTCGCCACACCACGGTGAGCTGCTGATCGCGCTGGACCCGGCGCGCTTCCTCGGCGCGGATGCCCCGCAACATCTGGCGCGGGCGGAGACGCTGTTCGAGTCCATCGTCGACATGGGCGCGCGGCTGCCGTCGCAGCGGCGTTTCGCGGCGCGCCAGCGCAGCCTCGCCGAGGGCGTGGAGATCAGCGATTCGCTGTATGCCGATTTGCGCAGGTTGCTGGAGTAGTACGGTCTCCCTGTAGGAGCGGATTTATCCGCGATGGTTTCCGGCGCGATGCGGACCTATCGCGGACGGAGTCCGCTCCTACGCAAAACCCATCACCTGTGCATAAAAAAGCCCCGGCGCAAGGCCGGGGCTGAGCATCGGCGCGGGACTGGCCGACAGTTCACTCCCGCGCCGACGAACCCTCAGCGAGTCACCGCACTGTACGTCGTCTCGCCATCCACCAGCCGCGCGATACCCAGCGGGTTGGCGTCCTTCAGCGCTTCGGGCAACAGCGCGTTCGGGTAGTTCTGGTAGCACACCGGGCGCAGGAAGCGGTCGATGCCCAGGCTGCCGACCGAGGTGCCGCGTGCGTCGGAGGTGGCCGGGTAGGGGCCGCCGTGGACCATCGCGTCGCAGACTTCCACGCCGGTCGGGTAGCCGTTGATCAGCAGGCGCCCGGCCTTGCGCTCGAGCACCGGCACCAGCGCGGCGAAACGCGACAGGTCCTCGGCTTCGGCGATCAGCGTGGCGGTGAGCTGGCCGTGCAGGCCGTCCAGCGCGCGGCGCAGCTCGGCTTCGTCGGCCACTTCGACGACGATGGTGGTCGGGCCGAAGACTTCTTCCTGCAGCAGCTCCTCGCCTGCCAGCAGCAGTTCGGCCCTGGCCTGGAACAGCTGCGGCAACGCCTGCTTGCCCTCCTGCGGCTGGCCGGCGAGGTGGCGGATGGCGGGGTGGGGGAGCAGGCGGGCGATGCCTTTTTCGTAGCTCTTCAGGGTGCCGGCGTTGAGCATGGTCTGCGCCGGGCGCTGGCCGATCTCGGCGATCAGGTTGGCGACGAACAGGCTGAATGCCGGCGAGGCGATACCGATGACCAGGCCGGGGTTGGTGCAGAACTGACCGCAGCCCATGACTACTGAGTCCGCCAGCTCGCGGGCGATCTTCTCGCCGCGATTTTCCAGGGCGGCGGGCAGCACCAGCACCGGGTTGATGCTGCTCATCTCGGCAAACACCGGGATCGGTTGCGGGCGTGCGGCGGCGAGATCGCACAGCGCGCGTCCGCCCTTGAGCGAACCGGTGAAGCCGACCGCCTGGATCGCCGGGTGCTTGACCAGTGGCTCGCCGACGCCGGCGCCGTAGATCATGTTGAACACCCCGGCCGGCATACCGGTGGCTTCGGCCGCGCGGGTGATCGCCTCGCCGACGAATTCAGCGGTGGCCATGTGGCCGCTGTGGGCCTTGACCACCACCGGGCAACCGGCAGCCAGTGCGGCGGCGGTATCGCCACCGGCGGTGGAGAAGGCCAGCGGGAAGTTGCTGGCGCCGAACACGGCCACTGGGCCGACGCCGGTGCGGTATTGGCGCAGGTCCGGGCGAGGCAGCGGCTGGCGCTCGGGCAGCGCGCGGTCGATCCGCGCGCCGAGGAAATCGCCACGGCGCAGGACCTTGGCGAACAGGCGCATTTGATTGGCGGTGCGGCCACGTTCGCCCTGGATGCGTGCAGCGGGCAACGCGGTCTCGCGGCAGACGGTGGCGATGAAGTCGTCGCCAAGGGCTTCGAGTTCGCTGGCGATGGCGTCGAGGAACTGTGCGCGACGTTCCGGTGACAGTGCGTTGTAGGCGGGGAAGGCGGCTTCGGCGGCGCGGGCGGCGGCGTCGACTTCGGCCTCGGTGGCTTGGAGGAATTCGCGGGGCAGGGCCTCGCCAGTGCTGGCGTCGAGGCTCTGCAGGCGGACAGTGCCGGCGCCGATGCGCTGGCCGGCGATGAAGTTGTGGGCGGTCATGGGCAGGCTCTCTGGGGCTGGATTTCGGTATGGCGTAGAGCCCCTCTCCCCAGCCCTCTCCCTGAAGGGAGAGGGAGTGTCCGAGTGGCTTTGGCGGCCGTGCTTTGCTGATGCCTTGGTTGCAGGCGGAGCACGCGGGTTCCCTTTACGCCGAACCAGTCCCCTCTCCCTTCAGGGAGAGGGTTAGGGAGAGGGCACGGCTGACCGGGGGCTCAGGTGTCCCGGCTGGCACGAAACGCTCTCAACTCTGCTGTGTTTTCCTTAGAGCCCCACATCCGGCAGCTTCGGCCGATTGGCCAGCGCCTTGGCCATGATCTTCTCCACGTGCTCGCGGTCGGCGCCCTGCAGCGCCAGGCGCGGCGGGCGGGTGAGGGCGGTGCCGCGGCCGGCGATCTCTTCGCAGAGCTTGATGCACTGCACCAGGTCCGGGCGGGCGTCGAGGTGGAGGATCGGCATCAGCCATTCGTAGATCGGCATGGCTTCCTCGTAACGGCCGGCCTTGCACAGGCGGAAGATGGTCTCGCCTTCCTGCGGGAAGACGTTGGACATGCCGGAAATCCAGCCTTCGGCGCCCACCGCGATGCTCTCCAGGACCACGTCGTCGAGGCCGGCGAAGAGGATGAAACGGTTGCCCACTTCATTGCGCACGTCGATGAAGCGGCGGGTGTCGCCGGAGCTGTCCTTGAAGCAGACGATGTTCTCGCAGTCGGCCAGGGAGATGAGGATGTCCGGGGTGACGTCGTTCTTGTAGATCGGCGGGTTGTTGTAGACCATCACCGGCAGGTCGGTGCTGGTGGCCACGCTGCGGAAGTGCGCGGCGGTCTCATGGGGCTTGGAGGAGTAGACCAGGGCGGGCATCACCATGATGCCGTCGACACCGACCTTCTGCACCGCCTTGGCTACCTGGGAGGCGCCGTGGCTGGTGAACTCGGCGATGCCGCAGATCACCGGCACGCGGCCGCCGGAGGCGTCCTTGGCGACTTCGGTGACGGCCATCTTTTCCTCGATGGACAGCGAAGTGTTCTCGCCGACGCTGCCGCACACCACCAGGCCCGACACGCCATCGCGCACCAGGTTGGAGATCACTTTGTGGGTGGCTTCCAGGTTGACCGAGAAATCGTCGTTGAACTGAGTGGTCACTGCGGGGAACACGCCACTCCAATTGACCTTCTTGCTCATGTTTTTCTCCAATTGTCGTATTTCGTATACGAAAGTTCTGGAAGGTTTTCCTGAAATTTCGTCGTCGGGTGCCGCTACGCGGCGAATCAGGGGTGAAAGGGGGAATCAGTAGCCGTTCGGCCAGGTGTCCGAGAGCCGGTAACCCTCAGGCCACGGGTCGGACGGGTCGAGCAGGTGCTGGTGGGTGCCGGTGATCCAGGCACGACCGGAAATGCAGGGGTGGATCGCCGGTTTGCCGCCGACGCTGGTGAGGCCGTCGATGCGGCAGTGGAACTTGGAATCGATGATCGAGTGGCCGACGAAGCGCTCGCCGTCCTTCAGCTGACCCTTGGCATGCAAGACCGCCATACGCGCCGAGCAGCCGGTGCCACAGGGCGAGCGGTCGATCTTGCCGGGGCGGATGACCACCGCGTTGCGGCCGTGCAGTACGCCGTCGACGCGCTCCACCGGAGCGGTCAGCTGGCAGAAGGAGATGTGCGCCCAGTCGTGGTTTTCCGGGTGCTTGAAGCCCAGTTGCTGGTTCGCCGCCTGGGTGATCTTCAGGCCGGTGGCAACCAGGTCGGCGGCCTCCGAGGCGTGCAGGGTGAAGCCCAGGGCGTGGGCATCGGCGAGCACGAAACTGTCGCCGCCATAGGCGGTATCCACCTGCAGCGAGCCGAGACCTTCTACCTCGATCCAGGCATCGAGCTTGTCGGCGAAGGAGGGCAGGTTGCGCACTTCCACGCGCTGCACCTTGCCGTCCTTGCAGTCGGCCACGGCTTCGATCAGCCCGCCGGGAGCTTCCAGGGTCAGGCGCGTCTGCGGCTCCTGCATCGGCAGGATGCCGCTGTCGAGCAGCACGGTGCTGACGCACAGCGAGTTGGAGCCGGACATGGGCGGCACGTCGGCCGGCTCCATGATGATCCAGGCCATCTGCGCGCGCGGGTCCTTGGGCGGGACCAGCAGGTTCACGTGGCGGAACACGCCGCCGCGCGGTTCATTGAGGACGAAGTTGCGCAGCACGTTGTCGCTGGCGATGAAGCGCGACTGCGCCCACACGGTGTCGCCCGGCGGCGGGGCGACGCCGCCGACGATGACGTCGCCGACCTCGCCCTCGGCATGGCAACTGACCACATGGATGATCTTGCTCGAACGCATGTCTGTCTCCTGTGCGAATGGGCCAATGAACGCGCGGTCAGTTCACCGAGCGGAGGAACTCCGCCGTTTCCGCCCGCTGCGGGTTGACGATCACCTGGTCCGGTGTGCCGATCTCGTGCACCAGTCCTTCGCGGAAGAACGCCACGCGGTCGGACACGTCGCGGGCGAAGCGGATTTCATGGGTCACCAGGACCATGGTCATGCCCTCTTCGGCGAGCAGGCGCATGGTGTCGAGCACCTCGCCCACCAGCTGCGGGTCGAGTGCCGAAGTGGCTTCGTCGAACAGCATGTAGTCCGGCGACATGGCCAGCGCGCGGGCGATCGCCATGCGCTGTTGTTGCCCGCCGGAAAGCTTCTGCGGGAACACCTTGAGCTTGTCGCCCAGGCCTACGTGCTTGAGTTGCTTCACCGCCATCGCCTCGGCTTCTTCCCTGGAGAGACCGAGCACCTTGCGCGGGGCGAGCATGACGTTCTCCAGCACGGTGAGGTGGGGGAAGGCGTTCCACTGCTGGAAGACGATGCCGATCTTCTGCCGCAGCTTGTTCAGGTCGGTGGTCTTGGCGTGGACCTCGATGCCGTCGACGCGGATCTTGCCGCGCTGGATCGGCTCCAGGCCGTTGATGCACATCAGCAGGGTGGACTTGCCCGAACCCGAGCCGCCGATGATCGAGACCACTTCGCCCTTCTTCACAGTCAGGCTCACGCCCTTGACCACTTCCAGATCGCCGTAGGCTTTGTGCACGTTGTCGATTTCAATCATTTTCCTGCCACCTTTTTTCCAGCCGGGCACCGAGGCGCGCCACGACCCAACTCATGAGGTAATAGATGACCCCGGCGACGCACAGCACCAGCAGGGGTTCCTGGATGCGCGTCACGATGGTCTGCGAGGCGCGGAGCAGTTCGACGATGCCGATCCACATGACCAGCGCGGTGTCCTTCATCACCCCCAGCACCAGGTTCAGCCAGCCGGGGAAGGCCACCCGCGCGGCCAGCGGCAGCACGATGTAGCGCAGGTCCTGCCAGTAGGTCAGACCCAGCGAGCGGCTCGCCCGGCGGATGTTCGGACCGACGGCGAGGATGCCGCTGCGGATGATCTCGGTGCAGAACGCCGCCGCGTAGATGCCCAGTACCAGGCAGCCGACGGTGAAGGCGCTCCAGTTCAGGCCGACGATGCTTTTCAGTGAGTTGAACAGCACGAACTGGATCAGCAGCGGCACGCTGCGGAAGATGTCGAGGAACCAGCCGACCGGCATCGTGGCGCGCGGCAGGGCGGCGCGCAGCCAGCCCAGCACGACGCCGGCGAGGGTGCCGATGAGCATGGCGCCGACGGTCAGCTTGACGGTGACCCAGGCCCCTTGCAGCAGGAACATCAGGTCGTTGACGGTGAAGCTCGTGGAAAACATGCGCGCTTCTCCTAGTAGCGGAACAGCCGCCAGCTCAACAGGCGGGCGACCGCCACGATGACCTTGGCGATGATGTAATAGAGCACCGCGGCCAGGGCGAAGTACTCGAAGGTGCGGAAGGTGCGCACGTTGAAGTCCTGGGTCACGCCGGTGAGGTCGTTGTTCAGGCCTACCACTACGCCCAGCGAAGTCATCAGCACCGCCCAGACCATCTGGTTCGTCAGCGGGTAATAGACGATGCGCAGCAGCTGCGGAACGATGATCATCCGGTACGCCTGAAAGGCGCTCATGCCCAGCGAGCGCGCGGCGCGCATCTGGGTGTCCGGCACGGCCTTGAGGCCGCCGCGGAAGTTCTCCGCGAGGTAGCCGGCGTTGTTGAAGGTGATCCCCGCCAGCAGTGCCACCCAGGAGCTGACGTGCAGGCCGAAGGAACCCAGGCCGAAGTAGAGGATGTAGATCTGGAACAGCGACGGGGTGTTGCGCGCGATGGACACCCAGGTATCGGCGAAGCCCTTGAGCAGCGGGTTCTTCATCTGCCGCATGACGGTCAGCAGCAGTGCGATGAGCACGCCCAGGATCATCGACAGCGCGGCCGTCTCCAGGGTCACCCAGGCGCCGCCGAGCATGTCCGGCAGGGCCTTGAACGCGGAACGCCAGTGGAAGCTGTAGTTGAACATCAGCGCACCCCCTCGCTCAGCCAGCTGGGCACGCCGCCATCGGCGCGAGCACTGCAGGCCGCCTCGACGCACGCGGCAAGGCTGCCGAAATGCACCTGGCGCCCGGCCAGGCCCGGACCGTAGTGGGCGTACTTCGCCGAGTTGGTCATCAGCGTGGTGCAGGCCGGCGGGATCACTGGTTCGCCGATCATGCACCAGCAGGTGTCGTTGAGCAGTTGCGCGCCGAAGTCTTCCAGCACCTTCACGTCTCCGGCGGCGCGGGCCTTCTCCTGCACGGCGCGGCCCAGCGCGATGACCAGCGCGACGCCCGGATGCTTGCGGCGCCCGGCGACGAGTTTCGCCAGGTCCGCGCATTCGCTGGCGGAGAAGTGCGGGTTGCCCAGCGAGACCAGTTGCACGGTCGGTTCGCTGGCGTGGTCCAGTTCGCGCCAGGAGGCGACCAGGTCCGCCGGGGTGACGCGCAGGTGCTGCAGCGGCGCCTTGTTGCCCAGGGCGGTGGTGGCGTCCGGCGCTTCCGGGGTGACCCCGGCGATGTGGAACATCGGTGCGGCGGAAGTGGTGGCGAAGGCCGCGCCGAAGGCTTTCAGCGCATCGCTGTCCGGGGCCAGCGGCTGCAGGCCGTCGACCACCGGGATACGCGAGCCGCACAGCTCGCCGATGTGGTAGCCGAGCAGCGGGAAGATCGACTCGTCGTGTGCGGCCGGCAGCTCGACATCGATCCGCAGCGTGGCCAGCCGGCCTTCGTCGCGGTGGCTGCCGACATTCGGCGCGCGGCCGGTGAGGGCGATGCAGATGTCGAGGTAATCCGGGTATTTCAGGGTCCGTGCGCCGAGCACGCTGTTGGCGTACACCACGGCGTTGGATTCGGCCCAGACCACCTGTTCGCCGAGGCCCGGTTTGCTGTCCAGCAGGTAGGGCGCGCAGGTGTAGCTCATCTGTGCACCCATCTCCATGTAGGCATCGCCCAGCGCGGCGGCGGGTTCGCCGAAGGCTTTGTCGACGCCCAGCTCGCGCCAGCGGCGGTGGTCCACGGAGATGGAGTTGAGGGTGGTCGGCACCCTCACCTGGCCGCCCCAGTCCGCCAGCTGGCGGGCGAAGCGCAGGCTCGCGGGGCCGGTATAGATGCAGCCGTCGATGTGCGCCTGGGCGACATCGAGCAGGTCTTTCGCGCCTTGCAGCGCGGCCATGCGCAGGACGATCTGCATGGCGGCCTGGGCGGCCTTGCCGTGCTTGCCGTCGAGCAGCTCATGGTCGCCGGCATTCAGTGCCAGGCCTTCCGGCAGCGGGCCGGCGTCGCTGGCCATCACGCCCTGCCAGCCATCGGCAGGGCGCTCGGCGCTGAGTGTTACCTGACCGTCTTCGATACGGGCCCAGCCACCCGCGGACAACTGCTCGAAACCCTCGCGCCCCAGGCTCAGCACCGGGATGGAGCGGCCGAACAACGCCTGCGCCACCAGCACGCCGAGGGTGAGGATTTCGTCCGGCTCGGCCAGCAACAGGGCTGCCGGCGCGTGGCCGTTGAGCAGTATTTCCAGCATCACGCTGCTGCCGGTACAGGAGCCGCGTCCGCTGGGAATCGCCAGCACCCGGCCGGGCAGGAAGCTGCCCGACAGCGGATGGTGGCGGTCGATGACCTCGCCCGTGAAAGGCTCGACGCCTCCCCAGAAGCTCAGCCCGGTGTCGGCGGACAGTAGCGCCCCTTCGGCGCTACCCCCCATCAGGACCCGCCCTGTCAGGCGTGAGTCCCGCACCCTTGAAGCCTGCATCGAAGACATGTCGCACCCGCTGTCAGTAGTACACGTGGGGAACGGTGAGATCGACCGGGGCGCCACCCACCCACTTCTCGTACAGCTCGGCGTAGCGGCCGGTGCGGACCTGCTGGTTGACGAAGAGGTTGAGGTAATGGATCAGGCCGTACTCGTTGCGCGCGGCGGCCAGCGAGACGTAGTCGATCACGTAGGGTGCGTTACCCACGACCTTCAGGCCCTTGTACTTGCCGGACTTGAGGGTGGAGGCGGCGACGGTGTTGGTCACCACGGTGGCATCGATGTGGCCCTGGGCGACGGCGAGGATGGTGTCGTTCTGGCTCTGGTAGGCGCGGAAGCTGCCTTTGCCGGCCCACTTCTTCACGTCCTTTTCCAGCGCGATGGCTTCATAGGTGCCGCTGGTGTTGCCCACCGGGCGGTCCTTGAGGTCGTCGTATTTCGTGATGCCGGTGTCCTCGCGGGTCAGCACCACCATCTGGAAGGCGAAGTAGGGGATGGTCATGGCGACCGTCTTGGCACGCTCCAGGGTGTCGGAGGTGGAGGCGACGATCACGTCGGCACGGCCGGAAACCAGCGCGGGGATACGATCGGGGAAGGGCGTCTCGACGACTTCGGCGGTGACGCCGAGCACTTTCGCCAGATCGTTGCAGTAGTCCACGTCGAAGCCGACCGGGTTGTTCTGTGCATCGCGCGAGCCCATGGGCGGGAAGTCCAGGGTCACGGCGCAGCGCAGCTTGCCGGATTCGATGATGTCGTCGAGCTTGTCGGCCTGGGCCTGACCGACGAGGAACACAGCGGTGAGGGCTAGAGCAATTCGGGAGAATTTCATGGGGGCCTCTCTGAGTCAGTGTTGTGCAGCAGTTTTTGTATTATGGATTTCGTATACGATATTTCTTAGAGCAAGGCATGTGCCAGAAACCACTCGGGTGTGACCCATGGATCGCAGGGCCCGGTGTTTGGGGGATTGGGTACTGGGAGCCTTCCGAATTAACTGTAGGCGGGTTCTGCGCGCTGTTACCAAATGAAGCAGGAGTGCGTTTCGCTGCCCCTTATGGGAGCACTCGGTGGGACACAGTCATGCCCTGTAAAAGCGGGCCACGCTTGCTCGCGAACGGCACTCCGCCGTTGCTCCTGCTGAACGCTTTCGTAGGATGGGTATCGCTGCGCTCCACGCCATCCTACGTTCGTGCTCTGCCGTCATATCGGTGTGGACGGGGGCCCCGGTTGCGGGCATAGCCGGTTCCTACAGGTGTTTCGTCAGTTGGAAACCGATTGGGATTCACGGTACTGCGTCGGCGACAGCCCGGTGAGCGCGCGGAACTGTCGGCTGAACGCGCTGTGGTCGGTGTAACCACAGCGCAGGGCGATCTCGGTGATTGGCAGGTCTTCGCCCAGCAGGCGGGTGGCCGCGCCCAGGCGCGCCTTGTGGATCATCTGCCGCGGGGTGAGCTGGAAGATACGCTTGCAGTGGCGCTCCAGCTGGGCGACGGACAGCCCGGCCAGCTCGGTCAGCTCGCCAAGGTTGATCGGCTTGTCGAAGTGCTCGCGGATGTAGGCGTCCACTGCTGCCAGGCGCTGGTATGCCGGGTGCGTGGATTGCGCCGCCTGCAGGTCACTGGAAATCCCCGCCATGCCGATCACTGCGCCGTCCGCATCGTGCAGCGCCAGCTTGTGGGTCAGGCACCAGCCGGGTTGGCGGCCGGGATAGAGGTGCAGTTCCAGCTGGTCGCTGAGCTGGCCGCCGGTTTCCAGCACGCGGCGGTCCTGCTCGGTGTAGACCGGACCGAAGCGCGAGGGGAAGACTTCCTCGGCGGTGCGCCCGAGCAGTTCGCTGGCGTCCTTCACGCCGCAGCGCCGCGCCAGGGTCTGGTTGACCAGCACATAGCGGGCCGCGGTGTCCTTGATGAAGAACACCACGCCGGGCATGGCATCGAGCAACGGGGCTATCTGCCGGAAAGTCTGCAGCAGGCTGTCCAGGTCGCGGGCGCCCTGGGGGATCAGGTCGTGCATCGGGAAGCGGGTCGGCTGTCGGAACATGGCGAAAGGTACGGTGCAAAGTGGCGAGGTGGCGGGGCGCTGTCAACTCGTAGGGCGCATAAAGCGGAAGCTTTATCCGCCGCCTTGGCTTCGATGTGGCGGCGTGTGGCGGATAACGCCAAAGGCGTTATCCGCCCTACGGGACAGGCGCAGTCTTCAGTCTTCGGCCAGCTGCAACAGGGTTTCCACCCGCGCCGGGCTGAAGGGCGGGCGCGGGGCCGGCGGTTGCCAGCCGAACAGTTGCTTCGCCGCTGCGCCGCACACGCGGCCCTGGCAGGCGCCCATGCCGCAGCGGCTGGCGAGCTTGGCGGCGGTCCAGTCCGGTTTGCCGGCCAGCGCCGAGTAGGGAACGTCCTCGCAGCGGCAGACGAGGGTGTCCGGCTGGGCCAACTGGTTCAGGCGCGGATCGAGGGCGAAGTCGCGCTTCAGGGCGTCGGCAAAGCCCTGCCAGCGCTGGCGCTGCGACCAGAGCCCGCGCGCGCGGTCGTGCTCACCCACTGCGGCGTGGCCGGCGATACGACCTTCCACCAGGGCTTTCTCCGAGCCGCCGAAGCCGGTGCATTCGCCCGCTGCATAGATGCCATCACGGCTGCTCGCCTGCCAGGCATCGACGCGGATCGCGCTGTCTTCCACCGCGCACCCCAGCGCCTGGCCGAGCTGCACGTTGGGAACCAGGCCAAAGCCGCAGGCCAGCAGGTCGCAGGCGATTTCCCTCAGCTTGCCGCCCTGGTTGATGCGTACGCCTTCCAGGTGATCGCTACCCAGGGCGGCGACCACATGGCTGCCGGCGCGGTAGGCCGGGTCATACAGACCGAAGGACTGCAGCAGCTTGTTCGGCCAGCGCGGCAGCTTCATGGCGAAACGCGCGAGCGCGGGCCAGGACGCCTGCTCGGCGATGCGCAGGATTTTTGCGCCGTTGGCGCGGGCAGTGGCGGCGCTGGCGAGCAGCAACGGGCCGCTGCCTGCGATCACCACGCGTTGCCCATCCACCGGTAGCCCGCCTTTGACCAGCGCTTGCAGGCCGCCCGCGCCGGTAACGCCGGGCAGCGTCCAGCCGGGGAAGGGCAGGAGCAATTCGCGCGCCCCGGTGCAGAGGATCAGCTTGCGGTAGTCCAGCCGCCAGCCACGCTCGAAATCCTCCAGCAGCAGGCCGCGCTCGCCGGCCAGCGCGACCACGCGCGTGTTGTTGTGAATCCTGATATTGGCGCAGGCAGCCACTTGCTCGCGTAGCTCGGTGGCGGTACCCGGCAGGTGTGCATTGGGCCCGTCGCGCCAGATCTGCCCACCGGGCAGCGGGTTGTCGTCGAGGATGACGATGCTCGCGCCGCTGGGCGCGGCAGCGAGGGCGGCGGACAGCCCGGCCGGGCCGGCGCCGATGATGACGATATCGGCCGCAGCGTTCATGGGCGGGTCTCCACCTGCATGCCGTCTCGGCACAGAGTCTGGCAGGCCAGGCGGCGCTGGCCGTCGATGCTCACCCGGCATTCCTGGCAGACGCCCATGCCGCACAGTGGCGCGCGACGCTGGCCGCTGACCGAAGTGCGCGTGGTGCCGTCACCGCCCAGGGCGAGCGCGGCGGCGACCGTGGTGCCGGCGGCGACCCGCAGCGGGCGGCCGTCGAGGATCAGCTCAGGCATGGGAGTTGGCTCCAGGAAAGCGGCGCGGGGAATAGGGCTCGGCCGGCAGCGGCAGCGGCTCATCGCACAGCTGCGCGGCGAGCAGGTCAGCGGTGCCGGGGGCGGTGGTCACGCCCAGGCCTTCGTGGCCGACCGCCAGCCACAGGCCGGGGCGCTGCGGGTGTTCGCCCACCAGCGGCATGCCGTCGGGGCTGGCGGCGCGGAACCCGGCCCAGCTGCGAATCACATTGAGGTTGGCCAGGCCGGGCATGTAGTCGACGGCGCGGCGCAGCATCTTCGCCAGCATCCAGCCTTCCACCTGCGGGTCGGTGGTGCCGAACTGCCGCGAGGCGCCGATGAACAGCTGGCCAGTGGGGCGCGGCTGGATGTTGCAGGCTACCGAGGGGCCGCTGGCGTTGTGCGCGCTGGTCACGTAGCCCAGCTCGACCAGGGTGCGGCGCACTTTGCCGGGGTAGCGGTCGGTGATCAGCAGGTGGCCCTTCTTCGGCTCGATGGGCAGGCCGGGACACAGCTCGCCGGCCTGGATGCCGTTGGCCAGCACCACGGCCTTGGCGCTCAGCCACTGGCCGTTGTCGAGGCGCACGCGGGGCTCGTCGATTTCCACCACTTTCGCCTGGCGCTGACGGATCGGTTTCAGCGCCGATTCCAGCAGCCAGGCAGCGGCGCGCGGTGCGTAGAGGATGCCGTCGCCAGTGATCTCCAGCCCGCCGTGCAGGTCCTTGCGCAGCTCGGGTTCGTCCTGCTGCAGCTCGGCGTTGTTCAGTAGTCTGGCGGCGACGCCGTGCTCGCGCAGGACGGCGAACTTGCGTTCCGCTTCGGCCATCTCTTCATCATTGGCGGCCAGCCACAGCGTGCCGTTGCTGCGGTAGGCGCATTCGGCGGGCATGTCGTGGCCCCACTCGCGCCAGCGTTGCAGCGAGTAGTTGCTCAGCGCCAGTTCGGCGGCGTTGTCGTCGAGGACCAGCAGGTGGCCCATGCCGACGGCGGTGGCGCCGGGCAGGCGCGCGTCCAGCACCAGCACGTCCAGCCCGCGACGGGCGAGGGCGTGGGCGCAGGCGGCGCCGACTATGCCGGCGCCGATGACGATGATATCGGCATCGTTCACGGGCGGATGCCCCAGGCGAAGGGGTCGTCCTCTTCCAGCAGCAGGGTGGCCTCGGCGCTGAGGTTGGCGCGCCCACGGATGGTCGGGATGATGCGGCCCTCGGAGGGTTCTCCGATCCACTCGAAGCGCCCTTCGAACTGGCTGCCGATCACGCTGGCCTGGCGCCAGGCGTCGCCGGCGGCGAGCTTGCCGTCGGCGGCCAGGCACGCCAGCTTGGCGCTGGTGCCGGTACCGCAGGGCGAGCGGTCGTAGGCCTTGCCGGGGCAGAGCACGTAGTTGCGGCTGTCCGCTTCGGGATCGTCGGCGAACAGTTCGATGTGGTCGATCAGCCCGCCGTCTTCGCCACGGATGCCCTGGTCTTCCAGCGCCTTCTGCACGGCGACGGTGTAGGCGGTCAGCTCATCGAGGTTGTCGCCGGCGACGCGCAGGCCGTGATCGGAGATCAGGAAGAACCAGTTGCCGCCCCAGGCTATGTCGCCGTGCACCAGCCCATGGCCGGGCACTTGCAGCGGCACCTGCTTGCGGTAGCGGTAGGCGGGAACGTTGCGCACGCTCACCGAGCGGTCATCGTGCAGGGTCGCTTCGACGGTGCCCACCGGCGTCTCGATCCTGTGCGTGCCGGGGCCGATGCGCCCCAGGTGCGCCAGCGAGACCACCAGGCCGATGGTGCCGTGGCCGCACATGCCCAGGTAGCCGGTGTTGTTGAAGAAAATCACCCCGGCGCAGGCGCTCGGGTCTACCGGCTCGCAGAGCAGCGCGCCGACCAGCACGTCGCTGCCACGCGGCTCCAGCACGGTCGCGGCGCGCCAGCTGTCGTGCTGCTCGGCCAGCAGCGCGCGGCGCTCGGCCATGCTGCCCTTGCCCAGATCGGGAAAGCCTTCGAGCACCAGGCGCGTGGGTTCGCCGCCGGTGTGGGAATCGAGAACCTGGATGCGTTTCATGCTGCCCCCTGGGGTGTCTTGTTGTTGACCCTAGGGTGGCGCGGGGCGGGAATTACAGCTTGAGGGTTTTCCGCCGGGCCGATGATGAAATCGGCACAGCGTGCCTTTAGGTGATCAGCTCGGGGTCGGCCGGTTCGGCAGGTGCTCGTAGAGCGTGCGGCAGACGCCGTTGATGTGCTCTTCCAGCAGACGTGCGGCGCGGTCGGCGTCGCCAGCGCGGCAGGCGTCGAGGATGTCGTGGTGCTCGTGGTCGGCGCGTTCCTTGCCGTCGGACATGCTCATCTGCAGGCGCAGGTAGCGTTCCACCTTGTCGTGGATCGAGCGGATCAGTCCGACCAGGTAGGGCCGTTGCGCCGGTTCGTAGAGGCAGGCATGCAGCTCCCAGTTCAGTTCGGCCCAGCGGCCGATGTCATCCTCGCCGACGAACTCGGCACAGATGCTCTCGGCGCGGGCGAAGGTCTGCGCGCTCATATTGGGGATCGCCAGGCGCAGCGCCTGGACTTCCAGCACCACGCGCACCTCGAACATCTGTGCCAGTTCCGGCTCGGAAATCTTCGTCACCAGCGCGCCCTTGTTGCGCTGGAACTCCACCAGGCCTTCGGCTTCCAGGCGCTTGAGCGCCTCGCGCACGGGGATCTTGCTGACGTTGAAGATCTGCGCGATGTCGTCCTGGCGGATCGGCTCGTGTTCCGCCATCTGGCCGGAAATGATCGCTTCGCGCAGGTGCTTGGCGATGGTCTCCGAGGCGGAGGGGACGATACCCAGGTTGGGAGCGTTGCGTAGCGGCACGATGCTGTCCGGTCAGGTGGCTGTTGTCGGATATGGTATACGAAATCCCTACGATGCAGTGAAGCACCGGCAAGCGGTCATCGCAATGGGGGACTCGGGGGATTTGCACACGCAATGCGCGTGCCGGAGGGATCAGTTGCGGCGTTCGACGATGTAGCGGGCGAGGGCGCGCAGCGGCTCGGCGTTGTCGCCGAAACCTTCCAGCGCGGCCAGCGCCTGGTCGCGCAGGGCCAGGGCGTAGGCCTTGGCAGCGTCGAGACCGAGCAGAGCGGGGTAGGTCGGCTTGTCGTGGGCCTGGTCCTTGCCCTGGGTCTTGCCGAGGGTCGCGGTGTCGCTTTCCACGTCGAGGATGTCGTCCTGCACCTGGAATGCGAGGCCGATGGCCTCGGCGTAGCGGCGCAGCGCGTCCAGGGAGTCTGCGTTGGCGCGGCCGCTGGCGAGGGCGCCAAGCTGCACGCTGGCTTCGATCAGCGCGCCGGTCTTGTGCCGGTGCATGGTCTCCAGCGCTGCCTGGTCGATCTTGCGGCCGACGGACTCCAGGTCGATGGCCTGGCCGCCCACCATGCCGGCGGAACCGGCGGCGCGGGTCAGGGCCAGCAGCATGTCCAGACGGGTCTGGGCATCCTGTGGATTGAGTTGTGCGTTACCTATCACCTCGAACGCCAGCGCCTGCAGGCCGTCGCCGGCAAGGATCGCGCAGGCTTCGTCGAAGGCGATGTGGGTGGTCGGCTGGCCGCGGCGCAGGTCATCGTCGTCCATGGCCGGCAGGTCGTCATGCACGAGGGAATAGGCGTGGATCAGCTCCACCGCGCAGGCCGCGCCATCGGCGCGTTCGGCCTCGCCACCCAGGGCTTCACAGGCCGCGTAGGCCAGCAGCGGACGCACGCGCTTGCCGCCGTTGACCACGCTGTAGCGCATGGCGGCATAGATACGGGTGAGTTCTTCACGGGGGGCGACGAAGAGTTTTTCCAGCGCAGCATCGACACGCGCCGTGCAGCGCGCCTGGTACGCAGCGATCATGCGTCGTCGCCTTCCGGATCGAAGGGCGCTTCGCTCAGCTCGCCGTCGCGTTCCAGCAGGATCTGCACCTTCTGCTCCGCCTGCGTCAGCGCTGCCTGGCAGTCGCGGGTCAGACGGATGCCCTGCTCGAAGGCACCCAGCGAGTCCTCCAGCGACAGCTCGCCGCTTTCCAGGCGCTCCACCAGCGTTTGCAGCTCGGCGAGGGACTGTTCGAAGTCGAGGGAAGCTTTCTTGCGGGCCATGCGGACATCTCGGCGGGGGTATTCGGAAACCTCGCGACACTAGCAGAGACGGGCCTTGCGGGCAAATCTTCGGCCAGGCGGCCGGCGATGGTGCAAGTGCAGCCAGCGGTACTTTCGGACTGCTTTTCTAGTAGCCGCCGTCGCGGACGCCCTGGTGCTCGGCCACCACTTTCAGCATGCGCAGCGACTCGAAGGGAGCGTCCACCACGAACTGGTTCGCCAGCCAGGACGGCACGCTGCCCCCGGGCTCTCCGCGCATTTCATAGGTGACCTCGGTGAGCTTCGGGCCCTTGGGGACCATTTGCCAGGTGCCGGAGACGCTGGGCACACGGATGCGGTCCTTCACCGGCGGGATATAGTCCGGAGCGGCCTGCAGGTGGCGGATCATGCCGCCGTCCGGGGTTTCCTCGGTGCTCACCCTCAACACCAGGTCGCGTGGAGCGGCGGGCCAGGGGAGCTTGGTGTCGAGGTAGACCCAGATGGCTTCGTCGCTGTACTTGAGCAGGCGCATCTGCGCACAGGAGTACAGCCAGGCGCAGGAGACCCGCAGGTTCTCCTGCAGGTGACCGAGGGTGGCAACGTCGGCCCTCACCAGCGTCACGCCACGGAAGCTCTTGTAGCGCGAGCCGGGTACGTCGCTCAGGTAGACCTGCACACCGTCCTGGTCCTTGGCCAGCTTCCAGTCCGCCGCCTGCGCCTGGGCAAGCGCGGGGGCAGTCAGCAGCAGGGCGAGCAGCAGGGGCGGCGAGCGTTTCATGACAGCGGACCGGCGGGGGAATAGTCCGATCTTATGCCTGGCCCGTGACAGCGGCGCATTGGCCGGCGAGCGGTCTGGCGGGGGATTGCGCAGGCTGCGCGAGTGCAAATCACAGGCATTAGAAAAGCCGGCTTGTGGCCGGCTTTCAGGGGGTGGTCCAACCTTACTTCTGGTAGGGCGGACCGCCTTGATTCTGTGGCAGCGCAGCGAGCTGCGTGCGGGGCGAAGATGGTAGCAAAGTCGGGACGAAAAGCCTAATCCCAGTCATGAAAAAGCCCCGCCTGGGCGGGGCTCTTCACGGCGCGGTCACCCGCGCCACCATCACTTGGCCTGGAAGGCAGCGACGGCCTTGTTGATGTAGTCGTGAGCCTGGGCGGTGTCGCCCCAGCCTTCGACCTTCACCCACTTGCCCTTCTCGAGATCCTTGTAGTTCTCGAAGAAGTGCTTGATCTGCTCCAGCAGCAGGGCCGGCAGGTCAGTGTATTCCTTCACGTCGTGGTACAGCACGCTCAGCTTGTCGTGCGGCACGGCGATCAGCTTGGCGTCGCCGCCGGCTTCGTCGCTCATGTTCAGCACGCCAACCGGACGGGCGCGGATCACGGAACCCGGAGCGACCGGGTACGGGGTAACGACCAGCACGTCCAGGGGGTCACCGTCGTCGGCCAGGGTGTTCGGGATGAAACCGTAGTTGGCCGGGTAGAACATCGGGGTGGCCATGAAACGGTCGACGAACAGGCAGTCGGTGTCCTTGTCGATTTCGTACTTGATCGGCGCGTGGTTGGCCGGGATCTCGATGGCGACGTAAATGTCGTTCGGCAGGTCTTTGCCAGCCGGGATGCTGCTGTAGCTCATGGACGACTCCAGATAGTGGTCGGGCCGAAAAAGTGCGGCGGATTATAGGCAGATTGCCGTGTCCAAGCCACAGACATCGCCTAGTGCGCCTGAGTTTCCTGATATTCGGGGTGATCGGCCTGAAGCTTGTGCAGGCGCGAGAGCGGATCTTGCCGGTAGAACAGCGAAAGCTGTTCATAGACTTTGGGATAGGCCGCCCAAAGGAGGTCCGGAGCGGTAAAGAAGTACTCGCTGGTGACGGCAAAGAACTCGGCCGGATTTTCCGCCGCGTACGGGTCGATGGCGGTGTGCGCCTGCGGATTGTGGTCGAGCTGGCGGTTCAGGTCGTCGTAGGCGGTCTGCATGGCGGCGGCCCAGTCGGCGACGCGCATGTCGCGGTGCAGCGGTGGCATGCCGTTGGCATCGCCATTGAGCATGTCGAGCTTGTGGGCCAGTTCGTGGATCACCAGGTTATAGGCATCCCAGCCACCGCCGTTTTCCACGCCGGGCCAGGCGAGAATCACCGGGCCCTGCAACGAGGTCTCACCGGCGCGCTCGTCGTCGAATTCGTGCATGACGCCCGCCGGGTCGCGGTGCTTCTGCGGGCTGACGAAGTCGTCGGGATACAGGACCAGCTCATGGAAGCCGCCGTACCAGTTCAGGTCCGGCAGGTGCAGCAGTGGTAATTCTGCCTGGGTGGCCAGCAGCAGGCGGCGGTAGTCGTCCAGTTCGATGCCCGGCAGTGGCGAGAGGCGCTTGTCGCGCAGGAACAGCAGCGCCCGCTCGCCGAGCCGGCGCAGCTCTTCTTCGCTCAGACCGTCGAGGATCGGCAGGTGCCCGCGCACCTGCGCCCACAGCTCTGCGTCAAGCGGATAGCGGGCGAGGAAGCGCCGGCGGCGCCAGGCGCTGAACGACCACATGGGCGGATCAGTGCTCGCCGGGCTGGGCCTTGGCCGAGGGGCGCATCTTGTGGCGGATGAAACCGATCAGCATGGGCACCAGGGAGAAGGCGATGATGGCGACGATCATCACCGAGAGGTTCTGCTTGATGAACGGCACATTGCCGAAGAAGAAGCCCAGGGTGACCAGGCCGCCGACCCAGGCGATGCTGCCGGCCACGCTGAAGAACAGGAAGCGCGCATAGGGCATGTAGGCCATGCCGGCGACGAAGGGGGCGAAGGTCCGCACGATGGGCAGGAAGCGCGCCAGGGTCACGGTCTTGCCGCCGTGGCGTTCGTAGAAGGCGTGGGTCTGGTCCAGGTAGTCGCGGCGGAAGACTTTCGAGTCCGGGTTGCTGAACAGGCGTTTGCCCAGGGTTCGGCCGATCACGTAGTTGGTGCTGTCACCGCTGATCGCCGCGAGCAGCAGCAGGCCGCCGAGCATCCACGGGTCCATGCCGCCCGCGGCGCAGATGGCGCCGGCGATGAAGAGCAGGGAGTCGCCCGGCAGGAAGGGTGTCACCACCAGGCCGGTCTCGCAGAAGATCACCAGGAAGAGGATGGCGTAGATCCAGGTGCCATAGTTGGCCACCGCCAGCGACAGGTAGGTGTCGAGGTGGAGAATCAGGTCGATCGGGTTGAATTCCATGAGAAGCCTGTCTGACAACAAGGTGAACGGCCGGGCCGCCCATTATAAGGCGCGGCCGGGCTGCCGGGGGCGCGCTCCGTCGAATCCTGCGACGGAGGTCCGCGGGAGGATATTACAGCTTCTGCGTGAAAATCCTGTCGCTGTGAACGCGGCAATGCCTTGTGACAAATGCCCGGCGCACGGCCCTAGAGCAGGCTCGCCTGCCAGCTCAGCAGGTCCGTTGTCGTCCGGGGAGTCAGAGTGGCCCCGTGCTGGTCGCTGGTCGCCGGCAACTGCTCGGCCAGCGGATGCGCAGCGACTTCGCGGGTGTTCATCGCGCTTTCCAGACGTGCCTCGGCGATCAGTTGCTGAAGACGGCCGCTGCGGCGCAGGGTGCGCAAGCCGCGATCGAGGCTGGCGGCCAGGGCTTCGCCTTCGGCGCGCTTCTTCGGCACCAGCACGTAGAGTGGCTTGATCTCCAGCGGAGGGTCGACGAACTCGAGTTGCTCGCGCAATGCCGGGGCGTTCTGGCTGAGCAACTGGTAGCCGGTGTAGCGGTCCACCACGGCCAGGTCGATACGCCCGCGCAGGAGTTTTTCCAGGTTCTGCCAGTCGCTGCTCACCACGTCCTTGTTGAGGAAGTCGGCGGCGTCAAAGCGCTCTTGATTGACGTAACCGCGCACTACGCCGATGCGGTAGGGTCGCAGAGTGTCGAGGTCGCGCGGGTTGATCGGCAGGGCGCGGTCGCGGCGGCGGAAGAAGCCGAGCTGGGAGTCCAGCAGTGGCATCGAGGTGTAGAAGTCCTGGCTGCGGTCTGGCGACAGGTAGGCCGGCATCAGTGCATCGAAACGGCCCTCGCGGGATTCGTTGAGGGCCCGTTGCCAGGGCAGAAAGACCAGTTCTGCCTTGTCGCCGTTAAGCGCCAGGGCTTCGTTCAGGATGCGGCTGGCCAGCCCGTTGCCCGGCAGGTCGCTGCCGACGTAGGGCGACCATTCCAGGGTGGCGATGCGCAGGGTCTGGGCCTGGGCGTTGGCGCCCAGGAAGGCGAGACAGAGGCAGGCGGTGCGCAGAACAAGCAGGGAAATACGCATGGGATCCCTTCATGCGGAGGCCGCGGTGATTCCGCTGGTTGCACTCTAATGCGCCGGGCCCGCCGATGCCAGCGGGCCGCTCCGCACCGTGGATCAGCTCCTCAGTTGAGATCGTCGCTGATCGGCAGGATGTAGTTCTTGAACTCGCTGTCCTCGCGGAAACCGATGGACTCGTAGACCTTCTGCGCCACTTCGTTATTGACGCTGGTGGACACGCGCATGCGCACGGCCTGGGTCTCGCGGGCCATCTGCCGGGCGGTCTGCAGCAGGTGGTCAGCGACCAGCTGGCGTCGAGCCTCTTCGGCGACATAGATGTCGTTGAGGATCCATACGCGTTTGAGCGATAGCGAGGAGTAGCTCGGGTAGAGCTGGCAGAAGCCCAGCAGCTTGCTGTCGTCGTCATCCGGCAGGGCCAGGTAGATCACCGATTCCTTGCGGCGCAGGCGCTTCTCGAGGAATTTCCGCGAAGACTCGGGGTAGGGGAGCATGCCGTAGAACTCACGGTATTTGACGAACAGCGGCGCGAGCAGATCGAGGTGGTCGAGCGTGGCTTGCACGATGCGCATAAGCGGGCCTCGGCGGGAGGTGAGTGGGCTGGTATGGCGATGCAGGGGCTATGCCAGCGAATAGCCATTGGTCCGATGCTGCACTAGAAATTGTTGAAAGCGCAATCCAAGCGAGCGTTTGATCTGGAATGGTTGGCAGACGGGGCTTGAGACGCTGTAGGAGATAGCTTGCTTGGAAAGTTTTGCGGGGTGGTGACAGGGGAATGTTCAGGGGGCGACGGACTGTAGGAGCGAGCTTGCTCGCGAACCGCCTCGGCGACGGAGCTGCTGGAAACCCGTTCGCGAGCAAGGGCCAGGCGCCCCCTCGGTCCTACGAAGAGCCGCCCGTGCTGCTTTCAGGTCAGCAGGAAGTTCGCCCCCGGCCCGCCGCCCTCCAGCGTCGGCAACTCCGCCTCGTCCTTCAGGTTCACCCCCGACAGCTGCCGGCGGCAGGCCTCGCGCATCAGATACAGCAGCCGGTGCGTGGCGAGACCGTAGCTGAGGCCTTCCAGGCGCACGTTGGAGATGCAGTTGCGGTAGGCATCGTTCAGGCCGACCTTCGGCGCCCAGGTGAAGTACAGGCCGAGGCTGTCCGGCGAGGACAGGCCGGGGCGCTCTCCGATCAGGATCACCACCATCTTCGCCCGCAGCAGCTCGGCGACTTCGTCGGCCACGGCGACCCGGCCCTGCTGCACCAGCGCCACCGGGGAAAGATTCCAGCCTTCGTTGCGCGCCTGCTCCTCCATACGCTGAAGCAGGGGCAGGCTGTGACGTTGCACCGCGAGCGACGAGAGACCGTCGGCGATCACCACCGCCAGGTCATAACCCTGCGGGTGGCGGTCGGCGTGGCGACGCAGGGTCTCCACCGATTCCTCGTTCAGCCGGCGGCCCAGGTCAGGGCGTTGCAGGTAGGTGTCGCGGTCGGCGGCAGCGCTGTGCAGCAGCAAGGTGGCGCGGCCGCGTCCGGCCAGTTGCGCGGCGAGGCCCTCGCGGTCGAAGGGCAGGTGCACGGCGTCGCGCGCCTGGGCATGGGCGAACTGGAAGTCCAGTTGCGCGCCGGTCGGCAGGCTGGTGCCGGCGCGGCCCAGGGCGATGCGCGCGGCGGTCAGTCGACGCAGTTCCTGCCAGGGGTTGGGGGTGAAGCTGTCGCTCATCGAAAACTCCTCAACTCAGGACAGCTGCGCGAGCGCGTGGCGGAAGGCGCCGGGAAGCTGGCCGGCCATCTGCACGCGGCCATCCTGCTGGCGGAGGATTTCCATGCGCGCAAGCCACGCTTCGAATTCCGGCGCTGGCCGCAGGCCCAGCGTCTGGCGCGCGTAGAGCGCGTCGTGGAAGGAGGTGGTCTGGTAGTTGAGCATCACATCGTCGGAGCCGGGGATGCCCATGATGAAATTGATGCCGGCCACGCCCAGCAGGGTCAGGAGCATGTCCATGTCGTCCTGGTCGGCCTCGGCGTGGTTGGTGTAGCAGATGTCGCAACCCATGGGTACGCCGAGCAGCTTGGCGCAGAAGTGGTCTTCCAGCCCGGCGCGGATGATCTGCTTGCCGTTGTACAGGTATTCCGGGCCGATGAAGCCGACCACGGTGTTCACCAGGAACGGCTTGAAATGCCGCGCCACCGCGTAGGCGCGGGTCTCGCAGGTCTGCTGGTCGACGCCGTGGTGGGCGTTGGCCGACAGCGCGCTGCCCTGGCCGGTCTCGAAGTACATGAGGTTGTCGCCGAGCGTCCCGCGCTTCTGCGACAGACCGGCCTCGTAGCCTTCCTTGAGGATCGACAGGCTCACGCCGAAGCTGGCGTTGGCCGCTTCGGTGCCGGCGATGGACTGGAACACCAGGTCCAGCGGCGCGCCGCGATTGATCGCCTCGATGGAGCTGGTGACGTGAGTGAGCACGCAGGACTGGGTGGGAATCTCGTAGCGCTGGATGATCGCGTCGAGCATCTCCAGCAGGGTGCAGATCGACTGCAGGCTGTCGGTGGCCGGGTTGATGCCGAGCATGGCGTCGCCGTTGCCGTAGAGCAGGCCGTCGAGCACGCTGGCGGCGATGCCGGCCGGATCGTCCGTCGGGTGGTTGGGCTGCAGCCGTGTGGACATGCGTCCGCGCAGCCCCATGGTGTTGCGGAAACGGGTGACCACGCGGATCTTCTGCGCGACCAGTACCAGGTCCTGCACACGCATGATCTTCGATACCGCGGCTGCCATTTCCGGTGTCAGCCCGGGCGCCAGGGCGCGCAGGCTGGCTTCGTCGGCGGCATCGCCGAGCAGCCAGTCGCGCAGGCCGCCCACCGTGAGGTGGCTGACCGGCGCAAAGGCCTGGCGGTCGTGGCTGTCGATGATCAGCCGGGTGACTTCGTCGCTCTCGTAGGGAATCAGCGCCTCGTCGAGGAAGTGCTTGAGCGGGATGTCGGCCAGCGCCATCTGCGCGGCGACGCGCTCGGCGTCGCTGCCGGCGGCGACCCCGGCGAGGCGGTCGCCGGAGCGCGCCGGGCTGGCCTTGGCCATCACCTCGCGCAGGCTGTCGAAGCGCCAGGTCTGGCCACCGACGCTGTGGACGAATCCGGACATGGCGCTACTCCTCAGCCCTGGCTGGCGAACGATGCGTCGGTGCCGCGGTTGAGGCTGATGACGATGCTGCAGATGGAGCAGCCGCCGATCATCAGCACCAGGAACACCGAGGCGATGACGCTGTTGAACCAGAGCATGGCGGCCAGGCAGACCAGCGCCAGGACCAGCGCGATGGCCGGCACCACCGGGTAGCCCGGTGCGCGGAAGCTGCGCTCCAGGTCCGGCTCGCTGCGGCGCAGCTTGAACAGGCTGAACATGCTCATGATGTACATGACGATGGCGCCGAACACGCTCATGGTGATCATCGCCGCCGTCAGGGTCATGCCCTGCAGGCTGATCAGGCCGTCGCTGAAGATCGCCGCGATGCCTACGGCGCCGCCGGCGAGGATGGCGCGGTGTGGAGTCTGGAAGCGCGACAGCTTGGCCAGGCTGCGCGGCAGGAAGCCGGCGCGGGCCAGCGCGAAGAACTGCCGCGAGTAACCCAGGATGATGCCGTGGAAGCTCGCCACCAGGCCGAACAGGCCGATCCACACCAGCATGTGCATCCAGGTGGAGTTGTTGCCCACCACGGCTTTCATCGCCTGCGGCAGCGGGTCGTTGATGTTCGACAGGGCGCGCCAGTCACCCACGCCGCCGGCGAAGATCATCACGCCGATGGCCAGGGTCACCAGGGTCAGGATGCCGGCGATGTAGGCGCGCGGAATGGTGCGTTTCGGGTCTTTCGCCTCTTCGGCCGCCATGGCCGCGCCCTCGATGGCGAGGAAGAACCAGATGGCGAACGGGATTGCGGCGAAGATGCCGGCCATGGCGGTGGAGCCGAATACATCCGAGCCGGCCCAGCCATTGAGCACGAAGTTGCTGAAGCTGAAGCCCGGTGCGACCACGCCCATGAACACCAGCAACTCGGCCACCGCCAGCACGGTCACCACCAGTTCGAAGGTGGCGGCGATGCTTACGCCGAGGATGTTCAGGGTCATGAAGATCACATAGGCGCCGGTGGCCGCCCACTTCGGATCGAGGCCGGGGAACTGCACGTTGAGGTAGGCGCCGATGGCCATGGCAATGGCCGGCGGGGCGAAGACGAACTCGATCAGGGTGGCGATGCCGGCGATCATCCCGCCGGTCTTGCCGAACGCCCGCAGGCTATAGGCGAAGGGCCCGCCAGCGTGGGGGATGGCGGTGGTCAGCTCGGTGTAGCTGAAGATGAAGCAGGTGTACATCACCGCGACGATCAGCGTGGTGACGAGGAAGCCCAGGGTACCGGCGGCGGCCCAGCCGTAGCTCCAGCCGAAGTACTCGCCGGAGATCACCAGGCCCACGGCGAGCCCCCAGAGGTGAAGGGTGCCAAGCGTTGGTTTGAGTTGTGATGCGCTCATTGTTGTTATTCCTCTCTCCGCAAGGGATAGGCCGCAAGTGGGGCGGGCCGCAGGGGCGTGGACGGATACCTGAGACTCGATGGTAGTGGCGCACTGCCGCGCAAGACTTGACCGCTGGAACCGGCTTTCGCCATGCAGAGTCAACTGGTTGTTACCCATCGCCCCACCGTGCGCGCGGTGCTCGCTTCTGGTGCTGGAAATCGCCCGCCTGCCCCGTGCTGTGGCAGCTGCAGGCCAGGCGTGGCGCCATGTCGGGGGGCGTTGGTAACGGATCGGCGAGGCATGGGATTTGCTTTGTTTTCTCGTTCCCTGTTCCCGCGTGCGACGTGCCCCGAGCACCTCATAACAAGATCGGTAACCGACATGAGCCAGCCTCTGTTTTCCCCGTCCGGCCTGAGCCTGCCCCTGGCCAGCAACATCGGCGTGCTGTCCGCTGCCGCCAGCGGCCTGGGTCGCTTCATCGGCGACCAGGGCGGCGACATCGACCGCGTCTTCGGTCGCGCCGGCATCGACCCGGAGCGCCTGCTGCATCCGACCCTGAGCCTGGCACTGACCAACTACTGCCAGGTGCTGGAGGAGGCTGCGCGACAGTCGGGCTGCGACAACTTCGGGCTGCGCTACGGTGAGCAATTCCGCCCCCGTGAGCTGGGCCTGCTGGGCTACGTCGGGCTGTGTTCGGAGACGCTGGAAGAGGCGCTGAAGAACTTCGCCGCCGCTTTCCCCTATCACCAGCACGACACCCTGATCCGCCTGGTGGATTGCGGGGAGTGCTATCGCTTCGACTACCAGGTTCGCCACGGCGCGATCCTTGACCGCCGCCAGGACGCCGAGCTGACCTTAGGGATGGCGCTGAACCTGATGCGCCACGCGCTCGGCTCCGAGTGGGCGCCGCGTGCGGTGAGCTTCGAGCACGCTCGGCCGGAAGGCTGGCAGGAACACGGGCGGGTGTTCGATGCGCCGGTGCTGTTCCAGCGCGGCTGCAATTCGATGCTGATTCCCAAGCGCGACCTCTACGGCCGGCAGATGCCCGAGCGCGATGCCAACTTGCTGTTCCTGGTGCAGGACGTCATCCGTCGGCTGGGCGAGCAGGGCAGTGCGCCCAATCTGGTGGAGGACGCCGGCACGCAGATTCGCCTGGCGTTGGCGGATGGCGAGCCGTCGCTGGAGATCATTGCCGAGCAGCTGGAGCTCACTACCGCCGGCCTGCAGCGGCGCTTGCGCGAGGCCGGGCTGAGCTTCAGTCAGCTGGTGGAAAACACCCGCCGTGAGCTGGCGTTGCACTACCTGCGCCAGCCGCAGCGGCCGATCTCCGAGTTGGCGCCGCTGCTGGGGTATTCCGAGACCAGTGCGTTTTCCCGCGCCTTCCGCCGGTGGTTCGGGGTGAGCCCTCGGCAGTGGCGTAGCGACGCCAGCTGAGTCTTTCCATTGTGTGGCCCGCTACATGAAACCCTGCGCGAGGGGCTGCCCTCTCCCTAACCCTCTCCCTGAAGGGAGAGGGGACTGTTCGGCGCTGGGTGAAACCACATCGTCAGCCGGCACGATCTGCTCCCTCTCCCTTCAGGGAGAGGGCGGGGGAGAGGGGAAGCCCCGGCGCGGGCTTTCATGAGAGGCCAGTTTCCCCCAGGCATAAAAAAGCGCGGCCCGTGGGCCGCGCAAGGATCGATGTGAGGAGGTGCCCGGCTCGCGCCGGGCGGGTGACTCAGAACAAACTCAGAAGAAGCCCAGCGGGTTGATGTCGTAGCTGACCAGCAGGTTCTTGGTCTGCTGGTAGTGGTCGAGCATCATCTTGTGGGTCTCGCGGCCCACGCCGGATTTCTTGTAGCCACCGAAGGCAGCATGCGCCGGGTACAGGTGGTAGCAGTTGGTCCACACGCGGCCAGCCTTGATGCCACGGCCCATGCGGTATGCACGGTTGATGTCGCGGGTCCAGACGCCCGCGCCCAGGCCGTACTCGGTGTCGTTGGCGATCGCCAGCGCTTCGGCTTCATCCTTGAAGGTGGTGACGCCCACCACCGGCCCGAAGATTTCCTCCTGGAACACGCGCATCTTGTTGCTGCCCTTGAGCAGGGTCGGCTGGATGTAATAGCCGGTGGAGAGGTTGCCGTCGAGCTTCTCGACCGAGCCGCCGACCAGGATCTGCGCGCCTTCCTGCTGGGCGATGTCGAGGTAGGAGAGGATCTTCTCGTACTGCTGCTGCGAGGCCTGGGCACCGACCATGGTGTCGGTGTCCAGCGGGTCGCCGCGCTTGATGGCCTTCACCTTCTTCATCACCACGTCCATGAACTGCGGGTAGATGGACTCCTGCACCAGCGCGCGAGAGGGGCAGGTGCACACCTCGCCCTGGTTGAAGAAGGCCAGCACCAGGCCCTCGGCGGCCTTCTCGATGAAGGTCGGCTCGGCCTGCATGATGTCTTCGAAGTAGATGTTCGGGCTCTTGCCGCCCAGTTCCACGGTGGACGGAATGATGTTCTCGGCAGCGCACTTGAGGATGTGCGAGCCCACCGGGGTCGAGCCGGTGAAGGCGATCTTGGCGATGCGCTTGCTGGTGGCCAGCGCTTCACCGGCTTCCTTGCCGAAGCCCTGGACGACGTTGAGCACGCCCTTGGGCAGCAGGTCGCCGATTACTTCCATCAGCACGCAGATGCCCAGCGGGGTCTGCTCGGCCGGCTTGAGCACGATGCAGTTGCCGGCGGCCAGTGCCGGGGCGAGCTTCCACGCCGCCATCAGCAGCGGGAAGTTCCACGGGATGATCTGCCCGACCACGCCCAGCGGTTCGTGGATGTGGTACGCGACAGTGCTGTCGTTGATCTCGGCGGCGCTGCCTTCCTGCGCGCGGATGCAGCCGGCGAAGTAGCGGAAGTGGTCGGCAGCCAGCGGGATGTCGGCGTTGAGGGTTTCGCGGATCGGCTTGCCGTTGTCCCAGGTCTCGGTGACGGCCAGCAGTTCCAGGTTCTGTTCGATACGGTCGGCGATCTTCAGCAGCACCAGCGAACGGTCCTGCACCGAGGTGCGGCCCCAGGCATCGGCGGCGGCGTGGGCGGCGTCCAGCGCCTTGTCGATGTCCTCGGCGGTGGAGCGGGGGAACTCGGCGATGGGCTGGCCGTTCACCGGCGAGGTGTTGGTGAAGTACTGACCCTTCACCGGCGGGACGAATTCGCCGCCGATGTAGTTGCCGTAGCGCGCCTTGAACGAAACGATGGCGCCTTCGCTACCGGGATGGGCATAACGCATGGTCGGATCTCCTGGGTCTTGTGCTTGTTGGGGAGGACGTTGAACAAGCGTAGAGCAAGGGCCGGGCCATGCCAGTGAAAGGCGCGCCGCGCATGGGCTGGGCGGGTGGCTGGTGATGCTCCGGAAAGTGCGCTGTTACGCCTCTGGCACAGTGCCTCGTGACACTTTGTCCCGTTTTCGTGACAGTCGTGACCTGACGGTCGGCCAGGCGTTGCATTGGGCTGGCGCGTGGGGGATGCTGTCCTGCGTTCCATCGCTTTCTGTAGGAAGAGAAAGGTCCTACAAGACTTCGTTGGAATTCGGGGCTGCCTCCCCGTCCCCAAGCGGAGAACAACAAGAATGCGCGCCAACGATTTGAGCCGCCACGCCCGCCAGGTCATGACCGTGGCCGAGGGCAAGGCCCCCGCCGGTGCCCCCGGCGCGGACCCATCGATCGCCCGCTCCTGGATGCGCTGCCTGGAGCAGTACCACCTCGACCCGGCGCAACCCATGGCGCCCGCCGTGCTCGAACACGCGCGCATGCTCGAGGTCCGCGAGCGCCACCGCCAGGTGCTGGAGATCGCCAGCGACGAGATGAACAGCCTGCACCAGCAGCTGTCCGGCGCCGGACACGCGGTGCTGCTCACCGATTCCCGTGGGGTGATCCTCAACTGCGTCAGCGAAGCCGCCGAGCGGCGTACCTTCGAGCAGGCCGGACTCTGGCTCGGCGCCGACTGGAGCGAGGCCCGCGAAGGCACCAACGGCATCGGCACCTGCCTGGTGGAGCGCCAGGCGCTGACCATTCACCAGGACGAACATTTCCGCAGCCGCCACACAGGCCTGACCTGCTCGGCCAGCCCGGTGTTCGACCCGCAGGGCGAACTGCTGGCGGTGCTCGACGTTTCCTCCGCGCGCCGCGACGTGTCGCGGCAGAGCCAGTTCCACACCATGGCGCTGGTCAACCTGTCGGCCAAGGCCATCGAGAGCTGCTACTTCCTGCGCCATTTCGAGGACCAGTGGCTGCTGCGCTTCCACCTGCAACCCGACGGCCTCGGGTTGTTCAGCGAAGGCATGCTGGCCTTCGGCGGCGATGGGCGCATCCGCGCGGCGAACCAGAGCGCCATCAACCTGCTCGGCAGCCGCCGGGAAAGCCTGATCGGCCGCTCGCTGGAACAGTGCTTCGATTGCCGGCTGGACGACCTGTTCAGCCGCGCCGACCCGCATCCCAACGCCAGCTGGCCGCTGCGCACCCAGGCCGGGCGCACGCTGTATGCGCTGCTGCGCGGCAAGCGGCCCATCGCCGCCGCGCCGGTCCTGCCGCGCGCGCCTCTGGCGAAAGGCTTGTGCATCGACGACCCGCAACTGGCCCACGATTTCCGCCGTGCGCTGAAGGTCTACGCCCACGACGTGCCACTGCTGCTGCAGGGCGAGACCGGCACCGGCAAGGAGGCTTTCGCCCGCGCCGTGCATCTGGGTGGCGAGCGCGTCGGCAAGAGCTTCGTTGCGCTGAACTGCGCGGCGATTCCCGAGACCCTGATCGAGAGCGAACTGTTCGGCTATCGTGGTGGCAGCTTCACCGGCGCGCGCAAGGAAGGCATGCGCGGCAAGCTGCAGCAGGCCGACGGCGGCACGCTGTTCCTCGACGAAATCGGCGACATGCCGCTGGCGCTGCAGACCCGCCTGCTGCGTGTGCTGGAAGAGCGCCAGGTGGTGCCCATCGGTGGTGAGCCGCAGGATGTGGATATCCGCCTGATCAGCGCCAGCCACCGTGACCTGGAAGCGCTGGTAGCCGCCGGGCAGTTTCGCGAAGACCTCTACTACCGCCTCAACGGCCTGGTGGTCGCGCTGCCGCCACTGCGCGAGCGTGAAGACCGCGGCGCACTGCTCGACCACTTGCTGGCCGAGGAGAGCAAGGGCCGCAGCGTGCGCCTGGATGACGATGTGCGCCGGCACCTGCTGGACTTCCCCTGGCCGGGCAACGTGCGCCAGTTGCGCAACGTGCTGCGCACGCTCTGTGCGCTGTGCGACGGCGGCCGCATCCAGATGGCCGACCTGCCGCCGGACCTGCGTCGCGCGCCGGCTGCCGCTGCGGCTCCGGTCGCCTTGGCCGGGGAGGGCGGTGACACCCTCGGCGTGGCCGAGCGCAACGCGCTGCTGGAAGTGCTCGAAGCGCAGCGCTGGCACATCAGCCGTGCCGCGCAACAGCTGGGCATCAGCCGCAATACCCTGTACCGCAAGCTCAACCGTCACGGTCTGAACAGGAAGAGCCTCTCGTAGGATGACGTGGAGCGAAGCGATACCCATCGATACCGGGCACCGGGTCAGCATGGGTATCGCTTCGCTCCACCCATCCTACGGTTCACGCCCGTGACGACTTTTCCCGGCCTGCGGGAACCGCCTCCCCACCTCGTCGTCTGATGCCCCGGCGGCGGGCCGCGCGGGGGCGCGCTGTGCTACTCTGCCGCCCATTCGAAGTGCCTTCAAAGGCTTGATTGCAGGAGTCTGCATGCATATCCACATCCTCGGCATCTGCGGCACCTTCATGGGGTCGCTGGCCGTCCTGGCCAAGGAACTGGGCCACCGCGTGACCGGCTCCGACGCCAACGTCTACCCGCCCATGAGCACCCAGCTGCAAGCCCAGGGTATCGAGCTGATGCAGGGCTACGACCCTGCGCACCTGGAGCCGGCTCCGGACCTGGTAGTGGTCGGCAACGCGCTGTCGCGCGGCAACCCGGCAGTGGAATACGTGCTGAACAAGGGCCTGCCTTACGTCTCCGGCCCACAGTGGCTGGCCGACCACGTGCTGCAGGGGCGCTGGGTCCTGGCGGCCGCCGGCACCCACGGCAAGACCACCACCAGCAGCATGCTGGCCTGGGTACTGGAGCACGCCGGCATGAGCCCGGGCTTCCTGATCGGCGGCGTGCCGCAGAACTTCGGCGTCTCCGCACGCCTGGGCGGCACCCCGTTCTTCGTAGTCGAGGCTGACGAGTACGACAGCGCCTTCTTCGACAAGCGCTCCAAGTTCGTCCACTACCACCCGCGCACGGCGATCCTGAACAACCTGGAGTTCGACCACGCGGACATCTTCCCCGACCTCGCGGCCATCGAGCGGCAGTTCCACCATCTGGTGCGGACCATCCCCGGCGAAGGCCTGGTCATCCACCCGACGTCCGAGACCGCACTCAAGCGCGTGATCGACATGGGCTGCTGGACGCCGGTGCAGACCACCGGCGAAGGCGGCCAGTGGCAGGCGCGGCTGCTCAGCGAGGACGGCTCGCACTTCGAGGTGCTGTTCGACGGAAAACCGCAAGGCACCGTGGACTGGGAACTGACCGGCCAGCACAACGTCGCCAACGCTTTGGCCTGCCTTGCAGCGGCCCGTCATGTCGGCGTGGTGCCGGAGCTGGGTTGCGCCGCGCTGTCGGCCTTCAAGAGCGTCAAGCGGCGCATGGAGAAGGTCGCGGAAGTGCAGGGCGTGACTATCTATGACGACTTCGCCCACCACCCGACCGCCATCGCCACCACCCTCGACGGCCTGCGCAAGCGCGTCGGCGATGCCAGGGTGATCGCCGTGGTCGAACCGCGCTCCAACTCCATGAAGCTCGGTGCCCACCGCGACGGCCTGCCGGAGTCCGTTGTCCAGGCCGACAGCGTGTTCTGGTACGCGCCGCCCAACCTCGGCTGGGACCTGGCCGCCACCGTCGCCAGTTCGACCGTGCCGACGCAAGTGTGCGATTCGCTGGAAGCCATCATCGAGGGCGTGAAAGCCATCGCCACACCGGGCACCCAGGTGGTGGTCATGAGCAACGGCGGGTTTGGCGGCCTGCACGGCAAGCTGGCCAAGGCGCTGGAGAGCTGAACATGGCCGGAGCCGAACGCGTCACCCTCGCCATGACCGGCGCCTCGGGCGCCCAGTACGGCCTGCGTCTGCTCGACTGCCTGGTGCAGGAAGACCGCGAGGTGCACTTCCTGATCTCCAAGGCCGCGCAACTGGTGGTGGCCACCGAGACCGACGTGACCCTGCCGAGCAAGCCGCAGGCGATGCAGGCTTTCCTCAGCGAGTACACCGGCGCCGCGCCGGGGCAGATTCGCGTCTACGGCAAGGAAGACTGGATGGCCCCGGTGGCCTCCGGTTCCGGGGCTCCCAGTGCGATGGTGGTGGTGCCCTGCTCGACGGGGACGCTCTCGGCCATCGCCACCGGCGCCTGCAACAACCTCATCGAACGTGCCGCCGACGTGGCGCTGAAGGAGCGCCGCCAGTTGATCCTGGTGCCGCGCGAGGCGCCGTTCTCCAGCATCCACCTGGAGAACATGCTCAAGCTGTCCAATATGGGCGCGGTGATCCTGCCGGCCGCTCCGGGCTTCTATCACCAGCCGCAGACGGTCGACGACCTGATCGACTTCGTCGTCGCGCGCATCCTCAACCAACTGGGTATTCCCCAGGACATGCTGCCGCGCTGGGGCGAACACCATCTTGTCAGCGACGAATAAGCTCCTCGCCGTCCTGTTGCTGTTGCAACTGGGCGGTTGTGCCACTGTGAAGACGCTTAACGACAGCCGGCCCGGCGACCCGCTGATCTATGCCGGCACCCGGCTGGACTGGTATTCGCTCAATGGCGGCTGCTGCCCGAAGGATCACTTTGGCACCGACGCGCCGGCCTACCCCGGCCTCGACCTGCCCGGCAGCGCGCTGCTGGATACCTTGTTGCTGCCGCTCTCGCTCGCCGCGGAGCTGGGCATCGGCCTGCAGGTGTGGGGCGGGAACTGACCCGCTTCTGCTGATTCCCCTGAAGAAAGATCAGGGAGGTCCTGCGTAGGATGGGTGGAGCGGAGCGATACCCATGCGGTCATTGTTGCGATTGATGGGTAACGCTTCGCTCCACACCATCCTACAAAAGCGCCCGGCGATCGTAGGCTTGCGTGGAGGGGGTTATTTGCCCAGCTTGCGCAGTTCGTCCGATTCGACGACGCGCACGCCCTTGCCCGGCTCCAGGGCCAGGCGCCACAGCGCGCGGGCCAGGGCGATGGCTTCGATGCCGTGGAGCTTGCCCGGCAGGATGCGCGAGAAGGGCGCGGCGAGCAGTTCGGCGAGGCGGATTTCCTCGCGCTGCCCCAGCAGCAGTGACGGCCGGGCGATGGTCAATTGCTGCCAGCCTTGCTGGCGCAGGGCATCTTCCAGCTCGCCCTTGGTCCGGCTGTAGAAGATCGATGACTTGCTGTCCGCACCCAGCGCGCTGACCACGATGTAGTGCCGCGCGCCCAGGGCCAGGCCGCGCTCGCCCAGGGCCAGCGGCAGGTCGTAGTCGACACTGCGGAAGGCCTCCTCGGAGCCGGCCTCCTTGAGCGTGGTGCCCAGGCAGCAGAACACCGTGTCCACCGGCTGGAGCAGGTGCGGGATGAGTTCGGCCAGCGGGCCGACGGGATTGTCCAGGCGTGGGTGCTCCGCCAGCTTCCTTCGGGCCGGGGCAATGACGCGCTTGACCGTGGGCTCGTTGAGCATGCGGTCGAGCAGATGCTCACCGGTCAGGCCGGTGGCGCCAGCTAGCAGGATATTCGTCGGTTTCGAGTACATCTGTGTTTCCCCTCTGACACACCTTCCAGCTTAGTTCTCGCCCTGTCCTTTTGCCTGCGCATCGTTGCTGCCGAGCGCCAGGGCTCCGTGCGTCTGTTGCGCACGCAGGGCCTGCCAGCGAGTAATGACCGCATCCGGCGCCCAGAGTTGCGGCTCCGATGGCTCGAACTCTTCCTCCTTCTCGCGCTTGGCCACGGTGACGCTGGCGAGCTTGAACGCCTGCCTGAGGTCGTCGGTCTGCTGGAAGGCCTTGGCAAAGAGCGCATCGCCGAAGTAGGTGAAGTCAGCCTCCTCGGAGCAACCGAAGGACACCCGGTCGCTGCGCGCGGCGGTCATGATCAGGGTCTTGTCGTCCTTGAGCGCGGGGATGAAGCCGCCGCTGTAGCAGGCGGAGATCACCAGCACCTTGGTGCGGTCCTTGAGCGGAGCGAGCAGCGTGGCCAGTTCGCTGGCCGGCAGGTCGTCGAGCTTCAGGCCCGGCATGTCCAGCACCAACTGGTGGTCATGGGAGCCGTGGCTGGTCAGGTAGATGAACACCAGGTCTTCCGGGCCGCTGCGCTCGGCGATGGTGCGCAGGGTGCGGGCGAGGGTTTCGCGGGTGGCCATGGGACGGTCGGCGAGGTGATCGCGGTGGTTCACCAGACGGACCACGCCGCGCGCGCCGAAGCGATCACCGAGCAGGTTGGCGACGTAGTCGGCCTCTCGCAGGAACACGCTCTGCTTGCCGTCGCCGCCCAGGCTGACGCCGTAGAGCTCGATTGCCGGGGTGGACTGCGGGATGGCGGACAGGGCTTTCTCCAGCATGGCGCCCTGTTCCAGCAAGCCGACTTCCAGCGGGTTGGGCAGCAGCTTGCCGGCGGCGTCCTGGCGCAACTGGCCGGCGCTCCAGGTGCCTTTCTGCACGGTGCCGTCATGGCGGGTTAGGGTGCCGGCACCGGAGTACTCGCCACGGGCGAAGCCACCGCTGTAGGTCTGGCCGTCGGCCTTGGTCAGGGTGCCCTGGCCGTCGAAGCGCCAGAAGCGGAAGTCGCCCTTGTAGCGGCTGCCATCGGTGCCGATGAACTCGCCCGGCCCGCTCAGCGCGCCGGCCTTGAAGCGACCGAACCAGACATCGCCGTCGGCGTTCTGGAAGCGTCCGGTGCCGTCGAACTGGTCGTTGCGGAACTCGCCGGCGTACTGGTCACCCGCATCGTCGCGGAAGATGCCCTTGCCTTCGAGCACGCCGTTCTTGAACGGGCCGCTGTACTGGTTGCCGAGGCTGTCGCGGCGGGCGCCTTCGCCGTTGGCTTCGCCTCGGGCGAAGGCTCCCTGGTGGTGGGTGCCATCGGCTTGTACGAGGCTGCCCAGGCCCTCGTAGCGACCCTTGCGGAAGCCGCCGCTGTAGGTGGTGCCGCCCTGGGAAATCCGCCCTTCGCCGTCGAACTCGCCGCGCTTGAACTGGCCCTCGTAGAAGCTGCCGTCGGCGTACTGCAGGCGGCCACGCCCTTCGAACAGGCCGTCGCGGAACTCGCCTTCATAGCTCGTGCCGTTGCCGTCGCTCCACTTGCCCTGGCCGCTCTGCAGGCCCTTGTCGAAGCCGCCCTCGTACCAGGAACCATTGCTGTAATCCAGCCGACCCGGGCCCTGCAGTTGGCCGTTCACCAGCTCGCCACGGTAGCGCGCGCCGTCGGGCAGGCGGGCGTCCGGGGGTGTCAGCGGTTCGCCTTCGCCGCAGGCAGTCAGGAGCAGGGCGAGGCTCAAGGGCAGGAGTTGGCGTGGCATCGGGACTCTCGAATCGACGGTGGGTCGCAGAGTGAGTGTGACGTAAAAAAGCCCGCGGACGCGGGCTTTTTTCTCAACGCTGTGCCAGAGCCGTCAGACGAAGCACAGGCTCAGCGATTCGGCGATGTAGGCCGGCTTGGGCAGGCCTTCGATCTCCAGGGTGCAGCGTGCCTTGATCAGCCACTGGCCGGGGTTCTTCTCGGTGATGTCGGTGATGGTCACCTGCAGGCGCACGCGCGAGTCCACCGGTACCGGCTGGATGAAGCGCACGCTGTCGAGGCCGTAGTTGACCACCATCTTGGGGTTCTCCGGCAGGACCAGCAGGCCCTCGCAGAGTTTGGGGATCAGCGACAGCGACAGGAATCCGTGGGCGATGGTGCCGCCGAAGGGCGTCTTCTTCGCCTTCTCCGGATCGACGTGGATGAACTGGTGGTCCTCGGTGCACTCGGCGAACTGGTTGATGCGCTGTTGATCGACGGTGATCCACTGCGAATGACCCAGGTCCTTGCCGATGTAGTCCTTCAGTGCGCTTACGGGTACGAATGCCATGTTTCCTCCGGGGATATCGTTGTTCTTCTAGTGCGGCCTGCATGAGAGTCCGCCAACAGATCAGCATGGGGTCCGCGGCCGGTCAAGCCGCAGTGGCATTCATGCTTTGGGCGAATGCCGAGCCATAGCGGGTGCCGGGCGGGCATAATGGCGGTTCCTTGCGCTGGAGATGTTCCCTGATGTTGCTACGCGGCCTGACCTGGCTGGTGCTGTTCCAACTGCTCGGCACGGGCCTGAATGCTCTCATCCTGCACATGATTCCCGGCCCCATTATTGGGCTGGTGCTGCTGTTCGCCTTCCTGGTGTGGAACGGCGAGGTGAGCAAGCCGGTGAACGAGGCGGCCGCTTCGCTGCTGCGCTACCTGCCGTTGCTGCTGGTACCGGCGGCGGTGGGCGTGATGGCCTACGCGAAGCAGATCGCCGCGGACTTCTGGGCCATCGCCGGCGCCCTGGCGCTGTCGCTGCTGGTGTCTTTCGTGTTCGCCGGCTGGCTGATGCAGAAGCTCATCGACCGCCAGCGCAAGCAGAAGGAGGGCGCGTGATGTTCGACTGGCAAGGCGCGCTGAACTCCGTCATCCACCATCCGCTGTTCTGCGTCGGCGTTACCCTGGGCGCCTACCAGCTGGCGCTGGCGGCCTACGAGCGCACGCGCTGGGTGTTCCTGCAGCCGGTGCTGGTGTCGATGCTGATGGTCATCGCGGTGCTGCTGGCCTGTGGCATCGACTACGCGGAATACAGCAACAGCGCCAAGGTGCTGACCATCCTCCTCGGCCCCGCTACTGTCGCGCTGGCGGTGCCGCTGTTCCTCAACCTGAAGCGCATCCGCCAGCTGTTCTGGCCGACGCTGATCACCCTGCTGGTCGGCGGCCTGTTCGCCACCGCGCTGGGCATCGGCCTGGGCTGGCTGTTCGGCGTCGACCACGAATTGCTGATGAGCCTGGCGCCCAAGTCGGTGACCTCGCCCATCGCCATGCTGGTGGCCAGCCAGATCGGCGGCGTAGCGGCGCTGGCGGCGGTGTTCGTGTTGATTACCGGCGTGCTCGGCGCCATCCTCGGCCCGGAACTGCTGCGCCGCTTCGGCGTGCATCACCCCGCTGCGCAGGGCATGGCGCTGGGCATGACCGCCCACGCCGTGGGCACCTCCCGCGCCTTGCAGGAGGGCGAGGAGTGCGGCGCCTTCGCCGCCCTGGCCATGAGCCTGATGGGCGTGGCCACCGCTGTGCTGCTACCGTTGGCGGTAGCGCTGATCGCCTGACGAATCGACGGAGTGTCCATGAGTTTCCCGCTGTTCCCCCTCAACACCGTGCTGTTTCCCGGCTGCCGCCTCGACCTGCAGATCTTCGAGGCGCGTTACCTGGACATGATCGGCCGCTGCATGAAGCAGAGCGGCGGGTTCGGCGTGGTGGCCATCGTCGAGGGCGAGGAAGTCGGCGATGCGCCGGAGCGCTACAGCCTGGTCGGCTGCGAGGCGCATATCCGCGACTGGCAGCAGCGGCCCAATGGTTTGCTGGGTATCCGTGTCGAAGGTGGGCGGCGCTTCCGCGTGCTCTCCGCCAACGTGCAGACGGACCAGTTGACGGTGGCCGAAGTGCAGTGGCTGGACGAGCAGCCCGACCAGCCGCTGACCAAGGAGCACGACGACCTTGCGGCATTGCTCGAGGCGCTGTCCATGCACCCGATGGTCTCCGCGCTGGAGATGGGCGGGGAGGTCAACGGCCAGCAGGCACTGGCCTGCCAGCTCGCCTACCTGCTGCCCTTCGAGCGCGACCAGAAGCAGGTGCTGCTGGAGATGGACGACCCCACCGTACGCCTGGCGCGCATCCAGGTGCTGCTGGAGCAGTTGCAGGGCGACTTCGTTGCCTGACACGCCATCTCCTGCAGGGATACATCGGCGCGCTGGGGGAGGAAGAGCCCAGGCACGATTTCCCCATGAGAAACGACAAGGCCCGCAATCGCGGGCCTTGTGCTTTCACGGGTAGATCCAGCGATCAGAACGAATCGCCCGGCACCCGTACCCAGCCTTCCATCAGGATGCGCGAGCTGCGGCTCATGATGGCCTTGGTCACGGTCCACTCACCGTTAACCTGTTTCGCCTCGGCGCCTACGCGCAGGGTGCCGGAGGGGTGGCCGAAGCGCACGGCGCTGCGTTCGCCACCGCCGGCGGCGAGGTTCACCAGGGTGCCGGGGATGGCGGCTGCGGTGCCGATGGCCACGGCGGCGGTGCCCATCATGGCGTGGTGCAGCTTGCCCATGGACAGCGCGCGAACCAGCAGGTCGACATCGCCGGCCTGGACTTCCTTGCCGCTGGAGGTGACGTAGTTCTTCGCCGGTGCGACGAAGGCGATCTTCGGCGTGTGCTGGCGGGTCGCGGCTTCTTCCGGGGTCTTGATCAGGCCCATGCGCAGGGCCCCGGCGATGCGGAATTTCTCGAAACGCGCCAGCTGCTCGGGGTCGCCATTGATCGCTTCGCGCAGTTCGGCGCCGGTGTAGCCGATGTCCTGGGCGTTGACGAAGATGGTCGGGATGCCGGCGGTGATCATGGTCGCCTTGAAGGTGCCGATGCCGGGGACTTCCAGATCGTCCACCAGGTTGCCGGTGGGGAACATGGCGCCGCCGTCTTCACCGTCGTCGGACGGGTCGAGGAACTCCAGCACGATCTCGGCGGCGGGGAAGGTCACGCCGTCCAGCTCGAAGTCGCCGGTCTCCTGCACCTGGCCGTTGGTGACGGGCACGTGGGCGATGATGGTCTTCTGGATATTCGCTTGCCAGATACGCACCACGCAGGTGCCGTTGTCTGGGATGCGCGACGGGTCGACCAGGCCGGCGTGGATGGCGAAGGATCCGGCGGCGGTGGAGAGGTTGCCGCAGTTGCCGCTCCAGTCGACGAAGGCCTTGTCGATGGAAATCTGCCCGTAGAGGTAGTCGACGTCGTGGTCCGGCTGGCTGCTCCTGGACAGGATCACGCACTTGCTGGTGCTGGAGGTCGCGCCGCCCATGCCATCAATGTGCGCGCTGTACGGATCGGGGCTGCCGATCACGCGCATGAACAGCTGGTCGCGGGCTGGGCCGGGCACCTGGCAGCGCTCGGGCAGGTCCTGCAGGCGGAAGAACACGCCCTTGCTGGTGCCGCCGCGGATGTAGGTGGCGGGGATCTTCACTTGAGGTACGTGGGGCATGGGTCGGGTCCGTGGGTGTTCGGTGGTGGGCTGCCCTCTCCCCCAACCCTCTCCCTGAAGGGAGAGGGTTGGGGGAGAGGGGCTTTCAACCCGGCCCGCCGCATGGCAAGCCGGGGCCGTTACATCACGCCACGGACGACTCGAGGAAGTCCTTGGCGAAGCGCTGCAGCACGCCGCCGGCGTTGTACACCTTCACTTCGGCGGCGGTGTCCAGGCGGCAGGTGACCGGGACTTCGACCACTTCACCGTTGCGGCGATTGACCACCAGGGTCAGGTCGCAGCGCGGCGAGACGTCGCCCTTGATGTCGTAGGTCTCGGTGCCGTCCAGGCCCAGGGTCAGGCGGGTGGTGCCCGGCTTGAACTCCACCGGCAGCACGCCCATGCCCACCAGGTTGGTGCGGTGGATGCGCTCGAAGCCTTCGGCCACGATCACTTCCACGCCCGCCAGGCGAACGCCCTTGGCCGCCCAGTCGCGGGACGAGCCCTGGCCGTAGTCGGCACCGGCGACGATGATCAGGTTCTGCTTGCGGTTCATGTAGGTTTCGATGGCTTCCCACATGCGCATCACCTTGCCTTCGGGCTCGACGCGGGCCAGCGAACCCTTCTTCACCTCACCGTTGACCACGGCCATTTCGTTGACCAGTTGCGGGTTGGCGAAGGTGGCGCGCTGGGCGGTCAGGTGGTCGCCGCGGTGGGTGGCGTAGGAGTTGAAGTCTTCCTCAGGCAGGCCCATTTTCGCCAGGTATTCGCCGGCCGCGCTGTCCAGCAGGATGGCGTTGGACGGCGACAGGTGATCGGTGGTGATGTTGTCCGGCAGGATCGCCAGCGGCAGCATGCCCTTGAGCGTGCGCTCGCCGGCCAGCGCGCCTTCCCAGTACGGCGGACGGCGTATGTAGGTGGACATCGGGCGCCAGTCGTACAGCGGGCTTTCCGCTTCCTGCACGCTGCCCAGATCGAACATCGGGATGTAGACCTGCTTGAACTGCTCGGGCTTGACGCTGGCGGCGACGATGGCGTCGATCTCTTCGTCGGAGGGCCAGAGGTCCTTCAGGGTGACGGGGTTGCCGTCCTTGTCGGTGCCCAGCGGGTCCTGCTCGATATCGAAGCGCACGGTGCCGGCGATGGCGTAGGCGACCACCAGCGGCGGCGAGGCGAGGAAGGCCTGCTTGGCGTACGGGTGGATACGCCCGTCGAAGTTGCGGTTGCCCGAGAGCACGGCGGTGGCGTACAGGTCGCGGTCGATGATCTCCTTCTGGATCACCGGGTCCAGCGCGCCGGACATGCCGTTACAGGTAGTGCAGGCATAGGCGACGATGCCGAAGCCGAGCTTCTCCAGCTCTGGCAGCAGGCCGGCTTCTTCCAGGTACAGCTTGGCGACTTTCGAACCCGGCGCGAAGGAGGTCTTCACCCACGGCTTGCGCAGCATGCCCAGCGCGTTGGCCTTCTTCGCCACCAGGCCGGCGGCGATGACGTTGCGCGGGTTGGAGGTGTTGGTGCAGCTGGTGATGGCGGCGATGATCACCGCGCCGTCGGGCATCAGGCCCTGGGCTTCTTCCCCCTTGCCTTCCTGCAGCTTGGCTTCGTCGGCGATGCCGCGCTCGGCCAGTGCCGAAGTCGGCAGGCGGCGGTGCGGGTTGGACGGGCCGGCCATGTTGCGTACGACGCTACCCAGGTCGAACTCCAGCACGCGCTCGTACTCGGCGGTTTCCAGAGCGGTGCTCCAGAGGCCGAGGGTCTTGGCGTAGTTCTCCACCAGCTCTACCTGCTCGGGCTCGCGGCCGGTGAGCTTGAGGTAGTCGATGGTCTGGCCGTCGATGTAGAACATCGAGGCGGTGGCGCCGTATTCCGGGCACATGTTGGAGATGGTCGCGCGGTCGCCGATGGAGAGGCTGTCCGCACCCTCGCCGAAGAACTCGACGTAGGCGCCGACCACGCGCTCCTTGCGTAGGAACTCGGTGATCGCCAGGACGATGTCGGTGGCGGTGATGCCCGGCTTGCGTTTGCCGGTGAGCTTCACGCCGACGATGTCGGGCAGGCGCATCATCGACGGGTGGCCGAGCATCACGGTCTCGGCCTCGAGGCCGCCGACGCCGATGGCGATCACGCCCAGGGCATCCACGTGCGGAGTGTGCGAGTCGGTGCCGACGCAGGTGTCGGGGAAGGCCACGCCACCGCGCGCCTGGATCACCGGGCTCATTTTCTCCAGGTTGATCTGGTGCATGATGCCGTTGCCGGCCGGGATCACATCGACGTTCTTGAACGCGGTCTTGGTCCAGTCGATGAAGTGGAAGCGGTCCTCGTTGCGGCGGTCCTCGATGGCGCGGTTCTTCTCGAACGCATCCGGGTCGAAGCCTGCGGCTTCCACGGCCAGCGAGTGGTCGACGATCAGCTGGGTCGGCACCACCGGGTTGACCTTGGACGGGTCGCCGCCTTTTTCGGCGATGGCGTCACGCAGGCCGGCGAGGTCGACCAGTGCGGTCTGGCCGAGGATGTCGTGGCAGACCACGCGCGCCGGGTACCAGGGGAAGTCGAGGTCGCGCTTGCGGTAGACCAGCTGCTCCAGGGAGGCGGTCAGGTCCGCCGGCTCGCAGCGGCGCACCAGCTGTTCGGCCAGCACGCGGGAGGTGTAGGGGAGCTTGTCCCAGGCGCCGGCCTGGATCGCTTCGACGGCCTCGCGGGCGTCGAAGTAATCCAGCGCGGTGCCGGGCAGGCGCTTGCGGAATTGGCTGTTCACGGTGGCGTTCATAGTTATTTACGGTCCTTGAGCGGCACGAACTTCAGGTCTTCAGGGCCTGTGTAGTTGGCGCTCGGGCGGATGATCTTGCCGTCGATGCGTTGCTCGATGACGTGAGCGGACCAGCCGGCGGTGCGGGCGATGACGAACAGCGGGGTGAACATCGCGGTGGGCACGCCCATCATGTGGTAGCTCACGGCGCTGAACCAATCGAGGTTGGGGAACATCTTCTTGATGTCCCACATGATGGTTTCCAGGCGCTCGGCGATGTCATACATCTTGGTGTTGGACTGCTCGTTCGACAGCTGGTGAGCGACTTCCTTGATCACCTTGTTGCGCGGGTCGGACACGGTGTAGACCGGGTGGCCGAAGCCGATCACGACTTCCTTCTTCTCGACGCGGGCGCGGATATCGGCCTCGGCTTCGTCCGGGTTGTCGTAGCGTTTCTGGATCTCGAAGGCCACCTCGTTGGCGCCGCCGTGTTTCGGGCCGCGCAGCGCGCCGATGGCGCCGGCGATGCAGGAGAACATGTCCGAACCGGTGCCGGCGATAACGCGGGAGGTGAAGGTGGAGGCGTTGAACTCGTGCTCGGCGTACAGGTTGAGCGAGGTGTGCATGGCGCGCACCCACGACTCGCGGGGCTTCTCACCGTGCAGCAGGTGCAGGAAGTGGCCGCCGATGGAGTCGTCGTCGGTCTCGACGTCGATGCGCTTGCCGTTGTGGCTGAAGTGGTACCAGTAGAGCAGTGCGGAGCCCAGGGAAGCCATCAGCTTGTCGGCGATGTCGCGGGCGCCCGGGTGGTTGTGGTCGTCCTTCTCCGGCGACAGGCAACCGAGCACGGATACGGCGGTGCGCATCACGTCCATCGGGTGGGCCGAGGGCGGCAGGGTTTCCAGGGCGGCCTTGACGCCGGCCGGCAGGCCGCGCAGGGCTTTCAGCTTGGCCTTGTAGCCGGCCAGTTCGGCAGCGTTGGGCAGCTTGCCGTGGACCAGCAGGTGGGCGATTTCCTCGAAGTCGCAGCGGTTGGCGAAATCCAGGACGTCATAGCCACGGTAGTGCAGGTCATTGCCGGTACGGCCGACGGTGCACAGGGCGGTGTTGCCAGCGGCGGTGCCACTCAGGGCCACGGACTTCTTCGGCTTGAAGCCGGTGGTGGTTTCTGCGGTAGCGCTCATCGCGTGTCTCCTCATCAAATCCGGTTGCTTGTTCTTGTCCCCCGGCATGGGCCGAGGTTTCGGTTCGAATCTGGTTGGCGGATAACGCCTGCGGCGTTATGCGCCCTACGGTGCATCAGGTCTGGAGTAGGGCGAATAACGCGAAGCGTTATCCGCCGTTGTCGCCGGGATTACTTCTTGCCAGCGGCAAACAGGGCGTCGAGCTTCTGCTCGAAGGCGTGATAGCCGATGCGGTCGTACAGCTCGGCACGGGTCTGCATCAGTTCGATCACGTTCTGCTGGTGACCTTCCTGGCGGATCGCGGTGTACACGGCTTCGGCGGCCTTGTTGGCGGCGCGGAAGGCGGACAGCGGATACAGCTGGATGGCCACGCCGACCGAGGCCAGCTCGTCACGGGTGAACAGCGGGGTTGCGCCGAACTCGGTGATGTTGGCCAGGATCGGCACGTTCAGCGCATCGACGAAGCGCTTGTAGGTCGGCAGGTCGTAGGCGGCTTCGGCGAAGATCGCATCGGCGCCGGCCTCGACGTAGCGCAGGCAACGCTCGATGGCGGCGTCCACGCCTTCGGCCTGGATGGCGTCGGTGCGGGCGATGAGGAAGAAGTTCGGGTCGGTCTTGGCGTCGGCGGCGGCCTTCACGCGGTCAGCCATTTCCTCGACGGAGACGATTTCCTTGCCCGGACGGTGACCGCAGCGCTTGGCGCCAACCTGGTCTTCGATGTGGGCGGCAGCGGCGCCGGCCTTGATCAGGTTCTTGACGGTGCGCTCGATGTTGAAGGCGCTGGGGCCGAAGCCGGTGTCGATGTCCACCAGCAGCGGCAGGTCGCAGACGTCGGTGATGCGGCGAACGTCGGTGAGCACGTCGTCCAGGGTGTTGATGCCCAGGTCCGGCAGGCCGAGGGAACCCGCCGCCACGCCGCCACCGGAGAGGTAGATGGCCTTGAAGCCGGCGCGCTTGGCCAGCAGGGCGTGGTTGGCGTTGATCGCGCCGATCACCTGCAGCGGCTTTTCTTCGGCAAGGGCTTCACGGAAACGTTGGCCGGCGGTCTTGTTGCTCATTGTTCACCTCGTTCGTTGGCTGTCTTGGCTTGGGCGTCCAGGTAGTGACGCTCCATATTGCGTTTCGAGGCGCCGATGTGACGGCGCATCAGCAACTCGGCCAGTTCGCCGTCACGATCGGCGATGGCATCGAGAATCCGGTGGTGCTCGGAGAAGGCCTGGCGCGGGCGGTTGGGCGTCGCCGAGAACTGCAGGCGGTACATGCGCACGAGCTGGTACAGCTCGCCGCAGAGCATGCGGGTGAGGGTGCGATTGCCGCTGCCCTGAATGATCCGGTAGTGGAAGTCGTAGTCGCCTTCCTGCTGGTAATAGCCGCGGCCGGCCTGGAACGCCTCGTCGCGCTCGTGGGTGTCGAGCACCCGGCGCAGCTCGTCGATCTCGGCCTGGCTCATGCGCTCGGCGGCCAGGCGGCAGGCCATGCCTTCGAGGGATTCGCGGATCTCGTAGAGCTCCAGCAGCTCCTCGTGGCTGAGCGAAACCACCCGCGCACCGACGTGCGGCACGCGCACCAGCAGCTTCTGGCCTTCCAGGCGGTGGATTGCCTCGCGCAGCGGGCCGCGGCTGATGCCGTAGGTGCGCGCCAGTTCCGGCTCGGAAATCTTGCTGCCGGGGGCGATCTCGCCCTTGACGATGGCCGACTGGATCTTGCGGAACACGTGTTCCGACAGGGTCTCGCCGTCGTCGCTGGCAGGGGGGGGAGAATCAGGCTATCGCTCATGGTGTCGACAATCTTCTTGATGTGCGGCGAAAGCTACCCCCGGAAAAGCCTTCGGTCAATCAAGATCTGATGAATTGTCGACAATCGTCTAATGGGGACCTTTGGTTATGCCGAGGCGGGCGGCTCGCTGGGGGCCGTTGTACGGGAGAATGATGCGCGAGAATGGCGGATATCCCCTCGTCGGCTGCTGTGCCGGCGCGCTGCAGGCCCGCTAGGATCGGGGGAAACGCCGGAAGAACTGCCCATGCAACTCTATGACCGCTATGTGCTGCCCCGACTGATCGACTTCGCCTGCGGCATGGGTGATGTGATGAAGCAGCGCTCGCTGCTGGTGCCCCGTGCGCGCGGCCGGGTACTGGAGATCGGCATGGGCACCGGCCTGAACCTGTCGTTCTACGATCCGGCGAAAGTGTCGACAATTGTCGGCGTCGACCCGGCGGCGCAGATGCAGAAGCTCGCCCGCAGCCGGGCCGAGGCGATCGGCATTCCGGTGGACATGGTGGCGCTGGAGCTGGGGCAGATTCGTGCCGACGCCGGCAGCTTCGACAGCATCGTCTGCACCTTCACCCTGTGCAGCATCCCCGATGCGGTGGCGGCGCTGAAGGAAATGCGCCGGGTACTCAAGCCCGGTGGCGAGTTCCTCTTCTGTGAACATGGTCTGGCGCCGGATGCCGGCGTGCGGGCCTGGCAGCACCGCCTGACGCCGGTCTGGAAGCCGCTGGCCGGCGGCTGCCACCTGGACCGCGACATGCCGGCGCTGATCGAGTCCGGCGGCTTCCACCTGCGCGAACTGATCCAGGACTACCTGCCGGGGCCGCGGCCGATGACCTACGTCTACCGTGGCATGGCCGACTGACGCCCGGGCAGGCGGTCGAGCACCTCGATGCTGAGGATGTAGGCGCTGCGCACGTAGAGGTCTTCCGGTCGCAGGAGCAGCCCCATGTCCGACTGACAGTCGTTCATGCGCACCACGAAAGGCGCCTCGCCATCGCACAGCGCGCAATAGTCTCCCTGGCTGATCCAGCCCTGGAGCACAGAGGACTCGCGGTTGTGCGCGCGAACCACGACTTCGACCTTGAGCTGATTGTCCATTGCCACGTCACTCCACGGCGGGGAAAAGAGGTGGCAGACCTTAACGTCCGTCCTGAATGGTCTCTGTCAGGTTGTTCTGAATGGCCTGTGGGACTATCCCTGGCGTATCAGGCGACCCGGTCGGCCGGGGTGACGTTGAGGATGTGCGTGCCGCTGAGGAACAGGTCCTGCACCGGGCCGGTGGGGCAGTGGCGGCTCTGGCAATCACCCAGGCGCACCTCGAAGGGCGCGCGGCCGTCGCACAGGGCGAGGTAATCCTCGCGACTGATGCGGCCGTGGAGGATGCGTTGCGGGCGGTAGGGAGACCAGGTCTCCACATCGACCCAGAGACTGTCGGAAGCGAGGTTCATGGCAGTGGTCCGGCCGTTGGGAAAGGGGCGAGTACTCTAGACAGCGGACCAGCGCCAAATTCATCAGAACCTTCCGGGATATTTGTAGGAATTTATTTTTGGCTGACTGACGGCACCGTCTTACGGCAGCGCCCGGTAGGCCTCGGCCCAGTCCTGGGCGAAGTCTTCGAAGCGCGTCGACGTGGTATTGGCTGGCGAGCGCACCTCCTGCGCCCGAACCCGCCCGCTGTTGATCGCCTCGCCCAGTTCCGCGTAGCACGCGGCAACGCTGGCGGAGCAACCGGCTTCGCGCAGTGCGCTCTCCAGTTCCGGAGGCGAAACCGGCACATAAGGCAGGTCCGGCCGGCCGATGGCCGCCCCCAGCAGCCGGGTCGCCTGGGCGTAGCTGAGGTCGCGCTGGCCGAGCACTTCGCGGGTCACGTGGCCCTGCCAGTCGCGGTCCCGCAGGGCGCGACTGGCGGCATCGGCGACGTCCTGGGTGGCGACCATCGGCACCGGCACATCCGGCGCCACCGCATCGCTGTAGCAGTCGTAGGCGCGGACGATTTCCAGCGCGCCGTACAGGTTCTCGAACAGCGCACCGGAACGCAGCATCAACACGTCCACCTCCGGCGGCAGCTCGCGCAGGCGCTGTTCCTGATCGTGCATGCTGATGATCGGCCCGGTGCCGGCGGGCACCTCGGCGCCCACGCTGCTCAGGAACACCACGCGGCGCACGCCGCTGTCGCGGATCGCCGCGAGGATTGCCTCGCCCTGGGCAGCCTGCTGCTGGCGATAGTCCTCGGTGTCCGGGCCGTAGGCGAGCAGGGTGTAGACCGCTTCCGAGCCGCGGAAGGCCTTGCTGAGGAAGGCGGCGTCGTGCGGCTCGCCCACGGCGATCTGCGCACCGGCGGCCGCCAGCGGCGCCAGGCGTTCGGCATTGCGGCCCAGGGCGCGAACGGGCACGCCGGCTTCCAGCAGGGTCTGGCAGATTCTCGAACCGGTGCGGCCGGTGGCTCCCATTACGGTAATCATGGCGGTGTCCTCGCTGTTGGCCGTCCCGCGGCGCCCGCCGTGGGTTCGTTGGCCCGGGTTCAGTTTCCTGCCAAAGAGCTGGACGGTTAATGCCTGGAAATCGCTTCTTCGTGCTTATTCGTCCAGGAGTGCTGGACGCCGCCGGACTGCCGGACCAGTCTCAAGACCATGAACGCTCCTACCGCCATTCAGGACCCGACCGACGCCTGGGTTTCCAACGATCCTCTGGGCGAAGCCCTGCATTTCCTGCGCATGAGCGGCACCTTCTATTGCCGCTCCGAATTCACCGCACCCTGGGGGCTGGACCTGCCAGCCATGCCGCAGTGTCTGATGTTCCATGTGCTGACTGTCGGCGAATGCTGGCTTGAAGCCGAGGGCGACGAGCCGCGCCGGCTGACGCCGGGCGACCTGGTGCTGGTGCCCCACGGCGAGGGCCACCGGCTGGTGAGCGCGCCGGGGGAAGCGGCGACGGCATTGTTCGACCTGCCGCGCGTCTACGCCAGCGACCGTTACGAAGTGCTGCGCCAGGGCGGAAGCGGGGCGCCGACGGCGATGATCTGTGGCGCGGTGCGCTTCGATCATCCCGCCGCGCTGCAACTGGTGCGCCTGCTGCCGCGGGTGCTGGAGGCGCAGGTGCGTGACCCCGGCCAGCGCGACTGGCTGATGAGTACCTTGAGGTTGATGGAAAACGAAGCACGGGCCATGCGCCCCGGCGGTGAAACGGTGATCACCCGGCTGGCCGACATCCTGGTGATCCAGGCCATCCGCGCCTGGATCGAGCAGGACCCGGCCGCCCAGACCGGCTGGCTCGGCGCCTTGCAGGATCGCCAGCTGGGCCGCGCGCTGAGCCTGGTCCACCGCGACCCGGCGCGGGACTGGAGCCTCGCGTCGCTGGCCGGCGCGGCGGCCATGTCGCGCTCCGCCTTTGCCGCCCGTTTCGCCGAAAAGGTCGGCATGCCGGCCATGCACTACGTCACCCGCTGGCGCATGCATGTGGCGCTGAGCTGGTTGCAGGAACGGGAGATTGCCGTGGCCGAACTGGCCGAGCGCCTCGGCTACCAGTCGGAGGCGGCGTTCAGCCGGGCGTTCAAGCGCTTTATCGGCGTCTCACCGGGCAGCGTGCGGCGCAGCCTGTAGGAGCGGGCCATGCGCGTGATCGCGGGCATGGCCCGCTCCTACAGGGTGATGCCGGTGCCGACGGTCGTGCTGCCCCGTAGGGCGCATGACGCGTCAGCGTTATCCGCCGCGGGGCTTCGACGGATAACCTGTTCCAGGTTATGCGCCCTACGTCTCTGCCGGCGGCAGGCGCGGCCCGGCAAGGGGTGGGTTCAGAGCTGGATATCGTCGCGGATCAACACGCAGGTGCAGCCGTCTTCGTCTTCGCGCCAGTCGTGGAGGAAGTACATCTGGATCTTGCCGCCGTCCATCACCGCCAGGTAGTCGCCCACTTCCGGGACGAAGAAGGCGGAAGTGCCGGGCTGTGCTTCGCACTCGATGCGGGCGCTGAAGAACAGCGCCGGGTCAGCGTCGTCGAAGAAGTCTTCGCGCTCGGCGGCGTCCCACTCGATGGGCGCTTCGAAGGGGCCGAGGAACAGCACCTTGGCGTCGCCCATGTCCAGCTCTTCGGCGTCCGGGTCGTTGTCGTCCGGGCGGTAGACGGTGGCGTCCAGCGCGCTGCTGTCGGCGAGGATGGCCTGGCGCGAGGCCATGCGCTGCTGCGGGTCGACGCCGGCGTCGGCGCAGAGCTGGTTCCAGAGGGTTTCGGCTTGGGTGGACATGATGGCTCCCGCTCGTGCGGCCGGTTCAAAGGCCGATAGTGTCCGGGACGGCGGAGCAGAGATCAACGCCCTGCGTCAGCGCGACCGAGGTCGTGCTGACGCATCACGATTCGCTCAGCGCGCGCTGATGCGGGTGCGCATCTGGTCCATGCGCTCGATCAGGCTGTCGACTTCCTGCTTGAGCAGGTCGAGGAAATCGGTCGGCTCGCAGCTTTCCAACTCGTAGCCGTCGTACAGCGCGAGGCTGCCGTCGGCGCGGAAGCCGTAGTAGCGCGGATCGCTCTGGACCTTGAGCACCGGCGCGAAGTCCACGATGCCCTGGCGGCGGACTTCGGCCAGCTGCACGCTCAGGCTCAGCCATTCAGGGATGTCCTCGGCCAGCCCGAACACCAGCAGGCCGCACCAGAAGGTCCAGGCGGGACCGACGTCGAAGGCCTTGGCCGCAGGCCAGGACTCCTCCCGTGCGGTGATGTACAGGCCACCAAGTTTGGATAGTGTCAGCAGACGGAAGGCCTCCGGCAGGGCGAAGCCCAATTCCGCTTCGTAGCGCTCCAGGGCGGCGGGCTCGGCCTTGCCGGCCACCACTTCGAAGTGCTCGATCTCGATGGGTTCGAGAATCTTCCAGATGTCTTGCAGCAGAGCGTCTTCAGTCATTGCCAATCCTTTTCCGAGTGACTGTCAGTCGTGTGCGAGGCGCGCCGTCACAGGCCGTACTTCTTCACCTTGTCGAACAGCGTGGTCTTGGCCATGCCCAGTGCGTGCGCGGCCTGGCTGAGGTTGCCGGCGTGGCGTTCGAGGGCGGTGGACAGCAGGCTCTTCTCGAAGGCTTCCACGGCCTCGGCGAAGCGCGGCTCGCCGGCGTCCGGGCCGAGGTTGCCGCCGGCCAGTACCGGCAGGCCGAGGGCGAAGCGTTCGGCGACGTTGCGCAACTCGCGCACGTTGCCCGGCCAGTCGTGGGCCATCAGGGTGGCGGCGGTGGCGTTGTCGATGGGGGGCGCCGGGCGGTCGAATCGCAGCGAGGACTGCTGCAGGAAGTGCTCGAAGAGCATCAGGATGTCTTCGCGGCGCTCGCGCAGCGGCGGCAGGTTCAGGGTGATGACGTTGAGGCGGTAGTAGAGGTCGCTGCGGAAGCTGCCTTCGCGGCCCATGGCGGCGAGGTCGGATTTGGTCGCGGCGATCACCCGGCAGTCCACGCGGATCAGTTCGTTGGAGCCCAGGCGTTCCAGCTGCTGTTCCTGCAGCACGCGCAGCAGTTTGATCTGCAGGTTCAGCGGCATGCTCTCGATCTCGTCAAGGAACAGGCTGCCGCCGTCGGCGTGCTCGATCTTGCCGATCCGCCGCTTACCGGCGCCGGTGAAGGCATGGGCCTCGTGGCCGAAGATTTCGCTGTCGATCAGGCTTTCCGGCAGGCCACCGCAGTTGAGCGCGACGAAGGGTTTGGGCTGGCGCCGGCTGGAGTCGTGCAGGCAGCGCGCGACCAGTTCCTTGCCGGTGCCGGTCTCGCCTTCGATGAGCACGTTGGCGGAGGTGTCGGCGACGTTGGCGATCAGTTCGCGCAGCGCCTGCATGGCCGGTGAGCGACCGATCAGCCGGCTTTCCAGGGCCTGTTTGCCGGCGAGCTGGCGCCGCAGCTGGCTGACTTCGCGGGTCAGGGCGCGCTGGGCGAGGGCGCGGCGCGCGGTGTCCACCAGCTTCTCGGGGGAGAAGGGTTTCTCCATGAAATCGTAGGCGCCGTCGCGCATGGCCTTGACCGCCATGGCGATGTCGCCGTGGCCGGTGATGAGCACCACCGGCAGGCTGGGGTCGCGCTCCTTGAGTTTCTCCAGCAATTGCAGGCCGTCCATGCCGGGCATGCGGATGTCGCTGACGACGATGCCGGGGAAGTCGGCGCCGACCTTCTTCAGCGCTTCCTCGGCACTGCCCACGCTGTCGGTCTCGATGTCTTCCAGGGCCAGCGCCTGCTGGCAGCCGAGGCGCACGTGGGGGTCGTCCTCGACGATCAATACGCGCAGGGAAGGGTCGCTCATGCGGGTGTCTCCATGGCGGGCAGCAGCGGCAGGTTCAGCTCGAAGGCGGTGCCGCCGGCCTCCGGGTAGGCCACGCCGAGGCTGCCGCCGGCGGCGGTGGCGAGGCTGGCCGATAGGGTCAGGCCCAGGCCCAGGCCGAGTTCGCCGGGCTTGGTGGTGAAGAAGGGTTCGAACAGGTGCTGGCGCGCATCCTGCGGGATGCCGGGGCCGTTGTCGCGGACCACCAGACGGTAGTGGCCGTCGCCTTCGCTGCGGCCTTCCAGCCAGAGCTGGCGGTCGACCTGCGGACCCATGGCGTCGAGGGCGTTGGCGATCAGGTTGACCAGGATCTGTTCCAGGCGCGTCTGGTCGATGGCCAGCTGCGCGTCGGGGTAGTCGCGGTGCAGGGTCACCGGCACTTCGGAGAGCCGCCCCTGCAGCACCATCACGGCGGCGTCCACCGCCTTGCTCAGGGTTGCCTGGCCGTGGTCGTCGGCGCGTCGGGCGAAGGCGCGCAGGCTGGCGGTGATGCGGCCCATGCGGTCGACCATTTCCGCGATGGCTTCGAGGTTGCTGCTGGCGACGTCCAGCTTGCCGCGTTCGAGGAAGCGCACGCTGTTGCTCGACAGGGTGCGCAGCGCCGCCAGCGGCTGGTTGAGTTCATGGGCGATGCTGGTGGACATCTGCCCGATCACCGCCAGCTTGCCGGCCTGGACCAGGCGGTCCTGGGCCTTGCGCAGGGTGTCCTCGGCCTGCCGGCGTTCGCGGATCTGCTCGCGCAGGTGCTGGTTGCTGGCGCGCAGGTCTGCGGTGCGGTCGGCGATACGCCGCTCCAGGGCGTTGTTGGCCTGCTCCAGTGCCTCACGGGCGGCGAGGCGGGTGGCGATGACCTTGCGCCGCTCATTCCAGGCGATCAGCAGGAAGGCGAACAGGGCGAAGCCGACGGCGGCCAGCACGCCGTGCATCAGTGCTTCGCGGCGCAGGTCGGCCAGCGGGGTGAGCAGGGTGAAATTCCACGGCGTGTCGCTCAAGCTGCGCGTCTGCATCAGGTAGCTGAGCGGCTTGTGGCTGTCGGCGTGCTCGCCCGGCGGGAAGCTGATTTCCTCGACGCCTTCACCGAGAGGTTTGCGCGCCAGCGGCTGCCATTCGTTGAGCGCCCACCAGTAGTACTGCAGGCTGCGGGCGAGGCGTTCCTTGTCCTGGTCGCTGAGCGGGCGCACGGCCTTCAGGCGCAGGGCCGGGTCGCTGGAGAGGATGATGATGCCGTTCTCGTCGCTGACGAAGGCTTGCAGGCGTGCCTTCTCCCAGCGTTCTTCGAGGGATTCCATGCGCACCTTGACCACCGCCACGCCGACGATCTTGCCGCCGTGAACGAGGCCATGGGCGAGGTAGTAACCGGGTTCGCCGGTGGTGCTGCCGATGCCGTAGAAGCGTCCGGGGCGGCCGCTCACCGCTTCCTGGAAGTAGGCGCGGAAGGACAGGTCTTCGCCCAGGTAGCTGTCGGCGTCCTGCCAGTTGCTGGTGGCGAGCACCCGGCCGGAGGTGTCCAGCAGGTACACGGCGCGGCTGCCGGCGCGGCGGTTGAGGCCTTCCAGGTAATGGTTGACGCGGTCGCGGTGCAGCGGCGTCGGGTCCACCAGCAGGCGGCTGACGCTGCCTTCGAGTTCCAGCAGGCTGGGCAGGTAGGTGTAGCGGCTGATCTCGCTTTCCACGCCACGGGCGTGCAGTTCCAGCTGGCGTTCGCCGGTCTCGATCAGGGTGCGGGTGCCGGCGCCTTCGCTGATCAGGTAGCCGCCATAGCCGAAGCCCAGGGTGAGCAGGAGCAGGAGGAAGGGCAACAGGTAGTTGCGCACGAGGCGTGGCTTCACGGTCAGCGGCGGCGGCAGTGGGCTGGAAGCGCATTGCAGCACAGTCGCCGAGGCCGAACCAGCCCAACGCCGGGGGGCGGCGATGGACTGGCTCGGGTACCACACGGTGCGTCCGCCGGGGCTTAGGGCTTGACCACCATGCCGATGCCGCGGCCGCGCGGATCGGAGGCGGTTTCCAGAGCCTTGCCGTTGACACGGATGGCCTGGATGTCACCCATGTTCCAGCCCTGGTCTTCCAGGGTGTAGCCCATGGCTTTGAGCTCGTCGGCAACCTTGCCGGTGAGCGGCGCGTATGCGTCGTAGTAGATGGTGTCCTTGGGCAGCAGCTGGTGATGCACGCGCTGCGCGGCGACTGCCTTTTCCAGGGGCAGCTTGTAGTCGTAGACGTTGTTCAGCACCTGGAAGATCGAGGTGAAGATCCGCGAGCCGCCGGGGGTGCCCAGCACCAGGCTGACGTGGCCGTCGCGGGTGACGATGCTCGGGCTCATGGAGGAGAGCATGCGCTTGCCCGGCTCGATGGCGTTGGCGTCGCTGCCCACTACGCCGAAGGCGTTGGCCACGCCCGGCTTGGAGCTGAAGTCATCCATCTCGTCGTTGAGCAGGAAGCCGGCGCCCTTGACCACCACGCCGCTGCCGAAGTCCCAGTTGAGGGTGTAGGTGTTGCTGACGGCGTTGCCGTCCTTGTCGACGATGGAGAAGTGCGTGGTCTGGTGCGGCTCCAGGCCGGGACGGACTTTCTCGGTGGCCGAGATGGCGTCCGGGTTCACTTCTTTGGCGCGCTTGGCGATGTACTTGGCGTCGGTCAGCTGGGCCACCGGCACCTTGGAGAACTGCGGGTCGCCCAGGTAGTCGGCGCGGTCGGCGAACACGCGCTTCTCGATTTCCGCGAGCAGGTGGATGTACTTGGCGGAGTTCAGCTCCACACCCTTGAAGTCGGCGGCGCGCTGTTCCTTGATGCCGATCAGCTGGGCCAGGGCAATACCGCCGGAGCTTGGCAGCGGCGCGGTGTAGAGGGTGTTGCCCTGCCAGTCGATGCGCATCGGTTCGCGCCACTTGGCTTGGTAGCTGGAGAGGTCATCGGCGCTGATCAGGCCGCCGTCCTGCTTCATCTGTGCGATCAGCAGCTTGGCGGTCTCGCCCTTGTAGAAGTCGTCCGGGCCCTTGTCGGCAATGCGCTCCAGGGTCTTGGCGAGCTCGGGCTGCTTGAAGGTCTCGCCCGGCTTCATGGTGCCGAAGTAGTCGCCGAAGTTGGTCTTGCCGTTGAACAGCGCGATGGCGTCCTGGCGGTACTGGTACTGCTGGTCGGCGACCCGGAAGCCGCTCTGCGCGTAGCCGATGGCCGGGGTCAGCAGCTCGCTCCACTTCAGCTTGCCGAAGCGCTTGTGCGCTTCCCACAGGCCCATCACGGTACCCGGCACGCCGGCGGCCTTGGCGCCGACCAGGCTGAGGTTCTCGATCACCTCGCCCTTGTCGTTCAGGTACATGGTCTTGGTCGCCGCCTTGGGGGCGATCTCGCGGTAGTCGAGGAAGTAGGGCTTGCCGTCGACGTACAGGGTCATGAAGCCGCCGCCGCCGATGTTGCCGGCTTCGGGGTAGGTGACCGCGAGGGTGAAGGCGGTGGCGACCGCGGCGTCGACGGCATTGCCGCCTTTCTTGAGGATCTCGGCGGCGACCTTCGCACCGTACTGGTCGGGGGATGCGACCGCGCCGCCGTCGAGAGTGACGGCGAACACCGAAGAACTCGCCGCGAGGATCGCGACGCCCAGGGGCATCTTGCTGAAGTGGAACACGCGCATGGAACTTCCTTATTTATTCTTGTGCTTGCGGTGAGGTTGAACGCCCCGGCGTACCGGGGCCTTCGGGTGAATCAGAACGGCTGGATCAGTGCGGCAGGATCTTGGCGAGGAACTGCTGGGTGCGCTCGGCGCGGTTCTGCAGGTCGCCGAAGAATTCCTCCTTCGGGCAGTCCTCGACGATCTGCCCGCGGTCCATGAAGATCACCCGGTCGGCGACCTTGCGCGCGAAGCCCATCTCGTGGGTCACGCACATCATGGTCATGCCTTCCTGGGCGAGCTGGACCATCACGTCGAGCACTTCGTTGACCATCTCCGGGTCGAGCGCCGAGGTCGGTTCGTCGAACAGCATGACGATCGGGTCCATCGCCAGCGCGCGGGCGATCGCCACGCGCTGCTGCTGGCCGCCGGAGAGCTGGCCGGGGTGTTTGTGCGCGTGAGCCTTGAGGCCGACGCGGTCGAGCAGCTTCATGCCCTTGTCCATCGCCTCTTCCTTGCTCCGCCCCAGTACCTTGCGCTGGGCGATGGTGAGGTTCTCGGTGATGGTCAGGTGCGGGAACAGCTCGAAGTGCTGGAACACCATGCCGACCCGCGAACGCAGTTTCGGCAGGTCGGTCTTCGGGTTGGCGATGGAGGTGCCGTCGACGGTGATATCGCCCTTCTGGAAGGGCTCCAGCGCATTGACGCACTTGATCAGGGTCGACTTGCCCGAGCCGGACGGCCCGCAGACCACCACCACTTCACCCTTGGACACCTTGGTGTTGCAGTCGGTGAGCACCTGGAAGTCGCCGTACCACTTGCTGACGTTATCGATGGAGATCATACGGTTAACCTTTTCTGCAGGCGCTTCACGCCGAAGGACGCGGCGAAGCTGATGACGAAGTAGACGAGTCCGGCGAAGATCAGGAACTCATGGGGTTGGCCGATGATGTCGCCACGGGAGCGGGCGGCGTTGAGGAAGTCCATCAGGCCGACGCTGTAGACCAGCGAGGTGTCCTGGAACAGGATGATGCTCTGCTGCAGCAGCAGCGGGGTCATCTTGCGGAATGCCTGGGGCAGGATGATCAGGCGCATGGACTGGCCGTAGGTCATGCCCAGCGCGTAGGACGCGCCGATCTGGCCCTTGGGGATGGCCTGGATGCCGGCGCGGACGATCTCGCAGTAGTACGCCGCCTCGAACATCATGAAGGCCACCAGGCACGAGGTGAACGCGCCCACGGGGGTGTCCTGACCGGTGATCCAGCGCAGGATGAACGGCACCGCGAAGTAGAACCAGGTGATCACCAGCAGCAGCGGGATCGAACGGAAGTAGTTCACGTAGAAGCCGGCGATGTTCGACAGCAGCTTGCTGTTGGACAGCCGCATCAGCGCGAGGATGGTGCCCAGCACCACGCCGCCCAGCACACCCAGCACCATCAGCTGCAGGGTGGTGAGCATGCCTTCCCAGAGGCCGGGGAGGGCGGGGACGATCTGACTGAAGTCCATCATTTACCTCCCACGGAGATCAGGCCCGGCACCGCTACCTTGCGCTCGACGAAGCGCATGATCAGCATCAGGCTCATGTTCAGGGTGAAGTAGATCGCGGTGGCGAGGGTGAAGGCCTCGAACAGGTTGGCGCTGAATTCGGCGGTCTGCTTGGTCTGCGCCAGCAGCTCCATCAGGCCGATCAGCGAGGCCACCGAAGAGTTCTTGAAGACGTTGAGGAATTCCGAGGTCAGCGGCGGAATGATGATCCGGAAGGCCTGCGGCAACAGCACGTGACGGTAGATCGACGGCAGGCGGAAACCCACGGCGCTGGCGGCGGCGAGCTGGCCCTTGGGCAGCGCCTGGATGCCGGTGCGCACCTGTTCGCAGACCCGCGCGGCGGTGAACAGACCCAGGCACACGACGACGCTGATGAAGGCCGAGGTTTCCGGGGCGATGCCCAGCTTGAACCAGTCCTGGATCGGCTGCGGCAGGTAGTCGGGTACGAAGAAGTACCAGAGGAACAGCTGCACCAGCAGCGGCACGTTGCGGAACAGCTCCACGTAGGCCGTGGCAATGCCCGACAACCAGCGGTTGGGCAGGGTGCGCATCACGCCCAGCAGCGAGCCGAGCGCCAGGGCGATGACCCAGGCCGCGAGCGAGACGGCGATGGTCCAGCCAAGGCCGGTGATGTACCAGTCCAGGTAGCGTTCGTCGCCAATCCCGGTGGACTTGAAGAACACGCCCCAGTCCCAGTTGTAATCCATGACGGGTTTCCCCTCGATTGCTTTGCACGGTTGCTTGGTACGCTACGGGGCCGGACGCGGGCGCAAGGCCGCCCGCCACCCGCGGGTAGCGGGTGTTCCGGCATCGTCATCAGGAGTAGTGGGCTCGGGAGCGCTGGCTTGCGCTCCCGATCCCCCGCGTGGCTACGCCTTGTGGGCGCAGCCGCGCGCGACCGTTACATCTGCTCGGCAGACTTGTCGGTCGGATTGGCGATCAGCTTCTTGAGCTCATCACTCATCGGGAAGTTGAGGTTCAGGTTCTTCGGCGGGATGGGCTGCATGAACCACTTGTCGTAGATCTTGTTCACTTCACCCGAGGCGAAGGTGTCGGAAATGGCCTTGTCGACCACCTTCTTGAACGGTGCGTCGCCCTTGCGAACCATGCACGCGTAGATCTCGTAGGACTGCGGCTTGCCGACCACGTGCCAGTCGTCGGGCTTCTTGGCCTTGGCCATTTCGCCGTAGAGCAGCGCGTCGTCCATCATGAAGGCCACGGCGCGGCCGGACTCGAGCATCAGGAAGGACTCGCCATGGTCCTTGGCCGAGATGATGTTCATGCCCATCTTCTGGTCGGCGTTCATCTGCTTGAGCAGGCGCTCGGAGGTGGTGCCGGCGGTGGTCACCACGTTCTTGCCCTTGAGGTCCGGGAAGTCGTTGATGCCCGAGCTGGTCTTGGTCAGCAGGCGGGTACCGACCTCGAAGATGCCGACGGAGAAGTCGACCTGCTTCTGGCGTTCGAGGTTGTTGGTGGTGGAGCCGCACTCGATGTCCACGGTGCCGTTCTGCACCAGCGGGATACGGGTCTGGGAGGTCACCAGGTTGTAGCGGACCTTGAGGTCGGGAACGTTCAGCTCTTTCTTCAGGGCTTCGACGACCTTGATCTGCAGGTCGTGGGAATAACCTTCCGGCTGACGCGGATCGCTGCCGAGGTAGGAGAAAGGAATGGAGGCGTCACGGTGGCCGAGGACGATGGTGCCGGAGTCCTTGATCTTCTTCAGGGTACCGGTGAGTTCTTCGGCGACGACGGGAGTGGCGAGCAGGGCCGCGACAATGGCGACGCCCAACGCACGGGGTGCGAAACGCATGGAGACTACCTCGACTGGTTGTGTTTGTTATTCAGTCCTGCGCCGACGAGGCTCACTCCAGGCCGGTCGCATGTTCGAGGTGGAGCAGAGCAGGCTCCGTGCCAAGCTTTTCCTGTTTTAGTAACTTATTGAATTATAAGGATTAATTTTTTTCCTTTGGGCGTGGTGAAGCAACGCCTCGTTCGGTCATCCGGATATTCGTGGAATTCTCGTTCGGAAATCCGAACGAGTCGCCCGTTCAGACGTCCGGCTGGCCGGCCCACTGGCCGCGCCGATATGGCTGGTCGCGATCGGCCAGGTGCGCGGCGATGCGCTCCAGTAACTGGTGCGTCGGGGCGCGCACGCCGGTGACCGCCTGGCCCAGCCCCAGCGCGATGATCAGCAGCAGAAGCGCGGGCTGGAAGGCCGGCAAGTGGATGCGCGTGGCGCCGAGGAAGGCTGCGCTGGTGCCCAGGCCCAGCGCCAGGCCGGCGTAGACTTCGGCCGGCGAGTGGACGTTGATCGCCAGCCGCGAGAGACCCACCAGCACCGCAATCAACGCCGCCAGCCCCGCAGCGGCGAGGCCGGCTCGCCGCGAGCTGAACAGCTGCGCGGCCAGGGTCGGCAGCACCGCGCCAGCCATCATGCTGTGACCGGAGATGCCGGTGAAATTCAGGTTCGGAATTCCGATTCCCCAGCCCATGAAGGCCAGCTTCGAACCCACCACCAGCGCGGTCGAGAGTCCGAACAGCAGCGCCCACAGCCCGGCCTTGGCGGTCTCGCGGCGGTACAGCAGCCAGCAGAAGACGAACACGGCGGCTGGCGCCAGCAGGGAGCTGTCGCCGAGGCGGGTGATCAGGGGCCAGAAGGTCATGGGGCGTCGGATGGGGGCGAAGGTTGGCAACGGTAGCACAGGCTGGCGCCGTCACTGGGCGCCAGGCGACGGGATGAGCCCTTGGCCGTTATCCGGGGGCTGGCCCACAATGTGTCCCTCAGCCCTCAGCCCTCAGCCCTCAGGAATGCCTGCCATGGAAATGGAAAACCCCTACCGCGCCCCGGAAGCCCCGCTGGTCGAGGAGCGTGCCGGCGCCGAGCAGGCCAATCGATTCTTCGTCATCTCCATCACCAAGATGATCGTGCTCTACGTGGCGACGCTGGGGCTGTTCAACCTGTACTGGATGTACAAGCACTGGTCGATCCAGAAACCGCACATGCCGGGCAAGATCAACCCGCCGCTGCGCAGCCTGTTCATGATCTTCTATATCCACTCCCTCGCCCGGCGTGTGCATGAGGCCTTGCCCGAAGAGCAGCGCAAGGGCTGGAGCTACAGCAGCGATGCCACCTGGGCGGTCGTGCTGCTGATCGTCTCCAATGTCGCCGACAAACTGACCAGCCGCATTCCCGAGCTCAGCCACTACAGCCTGCCGTTCATCGTCCTGGGGCTGGTGCCGCTCATTCCGCTGACGAACATCCAGCGCCGCGCCAATGAGGCCAGCGGTGATCCGCTGGGCCAGGGCAATGCTTCGATCACCCGCTACAACCTGCCATTCCTGATCCTCGGCGGTCTACTCTGGGTGCTGATCGTGATCGGCTCGGTGGCGGAGTTCGCCGGCGTCGCCTGAGTGACCCTCGCGGCGCAGCAGTTCGCGCTTGCGCGGCAGACCCCAGCGATAACCACCTTCGCCGGCGCCGCCGACCACGCGGTGGCAGGGCACCAGCAGGCCGACATTATTGCTGGCGCAGGCACGGGCGATGGCGCGTGGGTGCGTGCCCAACTGTTCGGCCAGTTCGCCATAGCGCCGCGTCTCGCCGCTGGGAATGCGCGTGAGGGCGCGCCAGACGCGCAGCTGGAAGGCGCTGCCGTGCAGGTCAAGCGGCAGGTGCGCGGCCTGTTCGGGTTCCTCCAGCTGGGTAATTACCTCGCGCAACCAGTCGCCCAGGCCGGCGTCGTCGCGGCTGCGTTCGGCGGCGCTGAAGCGCTCGGCCAGCTGGCGCTCCAGTTCGTCGGCCTCATCGGCGAAGAGCAGGGCGCACACGCCCTTGTCGGTGGCCGCCAGCAGCACCAGCCCGAGCGCGCAGGGCGCGATGGCGTAGCGCAGGCGCTCGCCGGCGCCTTTCTGACGGCGTTGCGCGGGGCTCAGCGGCGTGGCGCTTTCATACAGGGCGCGGGTGCCGGAGTAGCCGGCCTCAAGTGCAGCGTCGAGCACCGAGCGCGCTTGCGGCAGGACAGCGGCCAGGCGCTGCTCGCGGCGGGATTCCGCCCAGGCCCGTGGCGTGAGGCCGGTGCGGGCCTTGAAGGCGCGGGCCAGGTGCGAGGCGGACAGGCCGATGCGCCCGGCGAGCTCCTCCAGCGTCAGCGGCTTCTCGGCCTTGTCGAGCAGCGCGCAGGCCGCGGCGACCAGCGCATCCAGTTGTTCGCGCGGGCTCGGGCCGCGTGGCGAACAACGCTTGCAGGGGCGGAAGCCGGCGGCCTCGGCCGCTTCGGGCGCGGCGTGGAAGGCCACGTTTTCCCTTGATGGCCGGCGGGCCGGACAGTTCGGCCGACAGTAGACACCGGTGGAGCGCACGCTGAAGACGAAGCGCCCCTCGTAGCGTTCATCGCGCTCGCAGACCGCCTGCCAGCAGCGCTCGGGGTCAAGTCGGGTGATCGTCATGGCAGCTCTCCGGGGCAATGGCTGTTGGGGCGATTGTCCGTCCCGACACGAAGTGCAGCAATCCGCATCGCGTTTTCAAACTCGAAGCGCGGCGGCAGGGGCTACGCTTGCTGGGTATTCCCTGAAGAAGACCCCATGTCCTTGCGCCGATTCTGCCTGTGCTGCCTTCTGCTGCTGCTCGCGCTGAGCGCCCAGGCCCGTGCCGCGAGCCTGGCGCTGAGCGAGCAGGAGCGAGCCTTCATTTCAGCCCACGAGCCGATCCGCGTCGGCCTGTTCCGCGCCGGCTGGCCGCCGTTCGAGGTGATCGACGAGTTCGACCAGTTCCACGGCATCAGCGCCGATTACCTGCAGTTGCTGTCCGAGCGCCTGGGGATGAAGGTCCAGCCGGTGCTCTACAACACCTGGGAGGAGGTGCTGGCAGCGGTGAAGGCTGGCGAGGTGGATCTGCTGCCGTCCATGGCGGCTACCGAGGAACGCCAGCATTTCCTGAGTTTCACCCAGCCCTACGTCACCACCAGCAGCCTGATCTTTGCCCGGCGCGACAGCACCATCCGTACGCTGGACGACCTGTCCGGCCGCCGCGTGGCCGTTGAGCAGGGCTATGCCGTCCATGAACTGCTGACCAAGGCTGTGCCGGGGATCGACTTCGTGCTGGTGGAGGACTCCCCCAGCGCGCTCAAGGCGGTCTCCACCGGGCGCGCCGATGCCTATGTCGGCAACCTCATCACCACCACCTTCCTGATCGAGCAGCTCAGCCTTTCCAACATGGAGGTGCGCGGCGACAGCGGGCTGGGCAACAGCCAGGTGCGCTTCGCCACGCGCAAGGCGCTGGAGCCGCTGGTGCCGCTGCTGGACCGCGCGCTGGGCAACATCACCCGCAACGAGCAGGAGGCGATCCAGGCGCGCTGGCTGCCGTCGCTGGATGTCTTCGACTGGATGAACCTGCTGCAGATCGCCTGGCCGTGGGTGGTGGGTTTCCTCGCCCTGCTGACCTTCGTTCTGGTGTGGAACCGCCGGCTGTCGATCCAGGTGACCGAGCGCGCCCGCGCCGAGGCGGAGGAGCGGCGCCAGCGCAGCACGCTGCTGGCACTGATCAACTCGATCCCCGATCCGATCTGGTTCAAGGACACCCAGGGCCGCTACCTGGGAGTCAACCAGGCGTTCGCCGACTGTCTGGGGCGCGCGCCGGAGGACATAGTCGGGCGCAGCGACCAGCAAATGTTCAGCCGTGCCGCCGGCACCGGACGCCAGGAGCGCGACCGCCAGGCGCTGACCGAGCGCGAGCCCTACGCCAGCGAAGGCTGGGTGGTCTATCCCGATGGCCGGCGGGTGCTCTTCGATACCCTGCGCAGCGCCTTTCATGACGATCAGGGCCGGTTGCTCGGGCTGGTGGGCGTCAGCCGTGACGTTACCGCGCGCAAGTCCACCGAGCTGGCACTGGCGGAGGCCCGTGACCTGGCCGAAGAGGCCGCGCAGCTCAAGAGCGACTTCCTGGCCAACATGAGCCATGAGATCCGCACGCCGCTGAACATCATCATCGGCCTGGCGCACCTGCTCCAGGAAACCACCCTGGACCCGCAGCAGGTGGACTACCTGGGCAAGATCCAGGGGTCGGGCCAGTACCTGCTGGAGCTGATCAGCGACATCCTCGACCTGTCCCGTGTGGAGGCCGGCAAGCTGGAGTTCGAACACATCGGCTTCGACCTTGAGCGCCTGCTCGGCGAACTGTTCGACCTGTTCAACATCCGTGCGGCGAGCAAGGGCCTGGCGGTGCGCTGCGAGATCGACCCACGGGTGCCCGCCCAGGTGGTGGGCGATTCGCTGCGCCTGCGGCAGATCCTGATGAACTATGGCAACAACGCGCTGAAGTTCACCGAGCAGGGCGAGGTGGTGCTGATCGTCCGCCTGGAAGACGAGGACGAAGACAGCCTGCAGCTCTACTTCGCCTTCCGCGACACCGGCATCGGCATCACCGAGCCGCAGCAGGAGCGCCTGTTCGAATCCTTCCAGCAGGCGGACAGCTCGATCACCCGCCGTTATGGCGGCTCCGGCCTGGGCCTGGCGATCTGCAAGAAACTGGCGGAGGCGATGGGCGGCAGCGTCGGGGTGGAAAGCGAGCCGAATCGCGGCAGCCTGTTCTGGTGCCGGCTGCCCATGGGCCGGGTGGACGACTCGGTCAGCCTGAGCCTGCAGAACATCAGCCACGAACCGCTGCCGGTGCCCATGTTGCCGGCGGCCTCGGCTGCTCCGGCGCTGCTGGAGAGCGGCAATGTCGCCGAAGTCGAGCAGGTCTGCCGGCGCCTGGCGCACCTGCTGGCGGCGGACGACCCGCGCGCCGGACGGTTGCTCGGCGAACGTGCAAGCCTGCTGCGCAGCGTCTTCAATGAGGGCTACGAAGGCATTGCCACGAGCGTGCGGCGTTTCGAATTCGAGCGGGCCCTGGAAAGTCTGGTGAATCTCGCGAGGGAGCGCGACATCCGGATCTGACGGGGCGGATAGACAAGAAAGGTGCGACAGGAACACGCGGACAGGGCCGTGGTCCGATCACCCATGGCATGTCACGAATCTGACCGATGCGAGGAGTTGCGATGGATAGCATGCTGGACCGGCCGGAGCAGGAGATGATCCTGGTGGTGGACGATCAGCCCGACAACCTGATGCTCATGAGCGAGCTGCTCATGGACCGCTATCAGGTGCGCGTCGCCTCCAGCGGGCCGAAGGCGCTGCGCCTGATGCAGAGCGACCCGCGCCCGGACCTGGTGCTGCTCGACATCATGATGCCGGAGATGGACGGCTACGAAGTCTGCCGCCAGCTCAAGGCCGACCCGCTGACCCGCGACATCCCGGTGATCTTCCTCACCGGCATGGTCAGCGCCGCCGATGAGCAGAAGGGCCTGGACCTGGGCGCGGTGGACTACCTGACCAAGCCGATCAGCCCGCCGGTGACCCTGGCGCGCATCCGCGCGCACCTGAGCCTCAAGGCCAACGCCGACTTCCTGCGCGACAAGAGTGAGTACCTGGAACTCGAGGTGCGCCGTCGCGCCCGCGAGCTGCAGGCCATCCAGGACGCCACCCTGGAAGCCATGGCGACCCTCTGCGACCTGCGCGACAACCCACACAGCAACCACCTGGTGCGCATCGAACACTACATGCGACTGCTGGGCAGCTCGCTGTCCCTGCACCACGAGTACTCCACCGAACTGTCGGTGGAGAACATCGAGTTGCTGGTGCGCTCGGCGCAACTGCACGATATCGGCAAGGTCGCCGTGCCCGACCGCATCCTGCACAGCCCCGGCCAACTGGAAGAGGCCGACCGGCTGATCCTCGAAAGCCACACCACCGTCGGACGTGACGCCCTCGAGGCGGCCGAGCGCAAGCTGGGCTCCCCGGCGGAATTCCTGCGGTACGCCAAGGAGATCGCTTACAGCCATCATGAACACTGGGACGGCAGCGGCTTCCCCGAGGGGCTGGCCGGCGAGCAGATTCCGCTGGGCGCGCGGATGCTCTCGCTGATCGACTGCTACGACGAACTCACCTGCCGCCACGCCTACCGCACCTCGCTGACCCCGGAGGAAGCCGCCGGGCGCATCAAGGCGGGCGCCGGCAAGCAGTTCGACCCGCGCGTGGCCGAGGCCTTCAGCGAGGTCGCCGAAGGCTTCGCCAACATCGCCCAGCGCTACGCCGACAGCGACGAGGCGCTGGGGCTGGAGCTGCAGCGGCTGGAAGACGCGGTGGTGGAAAGCATCGAGCTGACGCCGCCTGAACCCTGATCGCGCTGGGCGGTTGTCGAGGATTGCCGTATAAGGAGCGCAGCGCCCCAGAGAGGTACGCCAGGAAGCCTGATGAAAACCCCGAAACGCCTGGAGCCGTTGATCGAAGACGGCCTGATCGATGAAGTATTGCGCCCGCTGATGAGCGGCAAGGAAGCAGCGGTCTACGTGGTGCGCTGCGGCGCCGAGCTGCGCTGCGCCAAGGTCTACAAGGAAGCCAACAAGCGCAGCTTCCGCCAGGCCGCCGAGTACCAGGAAGGCCGCAAGGTGCGCAACAGCCGCCAGGCCCGCGCCATGGCCAAGGGCACCAAGTACGGCCGCAAGGAGCAGGAAGACGCCTGGCAGAACGCCGAGGTGGCCGCGCTGTTCCGCCTGGCCAACGCCGGGGTGCGCGTCCCCAAGCCGTACGATTTCCTCGACGGCGTGCTGCTGATGGAGATGGTCGCCGACGAAGAGGGCGATGCCGCGCCGCGCCTGAACGACGTGGTGATGGAGCCTGAACTGGCCCGTGACTTCCACGAATTCCTCATCCGCCAGATCGTCATGATGCTCTGCGCGGGCCTCGTGCATGGCGACCTGTCGGAATTCAACGTGCTGGTCGGCCCGGACGGCCCGGTGATCATCGACCTGCCGCAGGCCGTGGACGCCGCCGGCAACAACCACGCCTTCCGCATGCTCGAGCGCGACGTGGGCAACATGGCCGCCTACTTCGGCCGCTTCGCCCCGGAGCTCAAGTACACCCACTACGCCAAGGAAATGTGGGCCCTCTACGAGGACGGCAAGCTGCAGCCGGACACCCCGCTGACCGGGCACTTCGACGATCCGGAAGACGAGGCGGACGTGGATTCGGTGCTGCGTGAGATTGCCGAGGCCATGCGCGAGCAGGAGCGCCGTGAAGCCGGCCGCGCCGCCCAGGATGCCCCGCAGCAACGCGACGAGCCTCCGCCTCCGCCGTGGGAGCAGGCCTGAACCCATTGCCCGGCGAATCTGAGCTGCTTGCACTGATCGCCGGGCAACCTGAACGCCTGCACCTGCTGCGCGTGGTGCGCGATCACGGCCCGCAAGGCGCCTGGGTCGCTGCCGGTTTCGTGCGCAACGCGGTGTGGGACGCCTTGCAGGGCTATGACGAGCCCACGCCGCTCAGCGATATCGATGTGTTGTACTTCGCGGCCGACAACCTGGAGCCCGAAGCGGACTGCGCCTGGGAGCTCCGGCTGCTGGAGGCCTGCCCGGACCAGCCCTGGTCGGTGCGCAACCAGGCGCGCATGCACCTGCGCAATGGCGATGCGCCCTACAGGGATTGCGCCGATGCGATGTGCCGCTGGCCGGAGGTCTGCACGGCGGTAGCGCTGCGACTGCGGGGGGATTCCCTGGAGCTGCTGGCGCCGTTGGGGATCGATGACCTCTGGGCGCTGCGGGTCCGGCCGACCGAGCATTTCCGCGCCAAACCGCACCTCTACCGCGAGCGTCTCGCCGCGAAGAACTGGCCGGCGCGCTGGCCGAAGCTGCGTATCGAGACCCTGTAAAGCCTTTTCGCCGAAATCGCCGTCATGCTCTGCGTAGGATGGGTGGCGCGCAGCGATACCCGTGCTGATGGTTTCCCGGGATTGATGGATATCGCTTCGCTCCACACCATCCTACTCACGGTTCCTTCTTGGGGCTGGGTACGGACTGTCTGGATTCCCGTCTGGTCCTGCGAAAGAACTGTAAGCCCACAACTGTATCCATACATTTCAGACGTGGGCTGTTAGTTTTGCCTCATCCCACCCCGAGCGCTCTGCCATGCCCCTCCGCCATGTTCTCCTCGCCCTGCTGGTCACCCTGATCTGGGGCGTCAACTTCGTCGTGATCAAGGTCGGCCTGCACGACTTCCCGCCGCTGCTGTTCTGCGCCTTGCGCTTCGCCCTGGCGGCGCTGCCGCTGATCTTCCTGCGCGGCCCGCTGCCGGCACCGTTCTGGCGTATCGTGCAGATCGGCGTGCTGCTGGGTGTGGTCAAGTTCGGCCTGCTGTTTGTCGGCATGCACATCGGCATGCCCGCCGGCCTGTCGTCGCTGGTGCTGCAGAGCCAGGTGTTCTTCACCGTGCTGATCGCCGCCGCCTTCCTCGGCGAGCGTCCCAGCCCGCGCGCACTGATCGGCCTGGCGCTGGCTGCCGGCGGTCTGCTGCTGATCGGCCTGGAGCGCCCCCTGGGCGACAGCCTGGTAGCCTTCCTGCTGGTGATTGCCGCCGCGCTGGCCTGGGCCTTCTCCAACATCGCCACCAAGCGATCCGGCGCCAGCGACATGCTGCGCCTGATCAGTTGGGTCAGCCTGATCCCGCCACTGCCGCTACTGGTCCTCTCGTGGATATTTGAAGGCCAGGAAGCCATCGAGCACGCCGTGCTGAACATCAACTGGACCGGCGCGGGAGCGCTGCTCTACATCGCTTTCCTCGCCACCACCGTCGGCTTCGGCCTGTGGAGCTTCCTGCTGCGCCGCTATCCGGCCAGCCAGGTCACGCCTTTCGCCCTGGCGGTACCGGTGTCGGGCCTGCTGTCGGGTTGGCTGTTCCTTGGCGAAGACCTCACCACCCAGGACTGGATGGCGTGCGTACTGGTCTTCGTCGGCCTGGCCGTGACGGTACTGCCGACTTCGCTGTGGCGCCGCCGCGCGGTGGCCAGCGCGTAGGGCGGATAAAGCGGAGCGCTTTATCCGCCGTTATCCGGCATGGCGGATAACGCTTGCGGCGTTATGCACCTTACGGGATGGAATAGCCTTCAGTGACGGCAATTCCCCGACTCCAGGTCCTTGAGGATCGGGCAGTCCGGCCGGTGGTCGCCCTGGCAGTGGTCGCTCAGCTCCTGCAGGGTGTCGCGCAGGCTGCTGAGTTCGGCGATCTTGCGGTTGAGTTCGTCGATGTGCCGTGCGGCCAGGGCCTTCACGTCGGCGCTGGCGCGGGAGCGGTCCTGCCAGAGGGCGAGCAGTTGGCCGACCTCTTCCAGCGAGAAGCCGAAGTCCCGCGAGCGGCGGATGAACGCCAGGGTGTGCAGGTCCTGTTCCCTGTAGTGGCGGTAGCCGCTGGCGCTGCGGCCGGCGGGGGTGAGCAGGCCGGTGGATTCGTAGTAGCGGATCATCTTCGCGGTCAGGCCGCTCTTTTTTGCCGCTTCGCCGATGTTCATGCCGATGTCTCCTGAACGAACGCCCCCGCTTCTCGGGCGGGGGCGTGGGGCTTATTGGTGATCACGTGGTTTCCAGCGCTTGAGCAGCAGGGCGTTGCTCACCACGCTGACACTGGAGGCGGCCATCGCCGCGCCGGCGACCATGGGGTTGAGCAGGCCGAAGGCGGCCAGCGGGATGCCCACCAGGTTGTAGATGAAGGCCCAGAACAGGTTCTGGCGGATCTTCGCGTAGGTGCGCCGGGAGATGTCCAGGGCTGCCGGAACCAGGCGCGGGTCGCCGCGCATCAGGGTGATGCCGGCGGCGTGCATGGCGACGTCGGTGCCGCCACCCATGGCGATGCCCACATCTGCCGCGGCCAGTGCCGGGGCGTCGTTGATGCCGTCGCCGACCATCGCCACGACCTTCCCTTCCTGGCGCAGCGTGCCGACCACGGCAGCCTTGTCGCCGGGCAAAACCTCGGCGTGTACGTCGTCCAGGCCCAGGGCGTCGGCCACGACCTTGGCGCTGCCACGGTTGTCGCCGGTGATCAGGTGACTGGCGATGCCGCGCTCGCGCAGGGCGTCGATGGCGGTTTTCGCGCCTTCCTTGAGGCTGTCGCCGAAGGCGAACAGGGCGATCACCCGTGCCTGCGGTTCGCGCTCGATGAGCCAGGACAGGGTGCGGCCTTCTGCTTCCCAGCGCTGCGCCGACTCAGTGAGCGCGCCGGGGTGCAGCCGGGCTTCGTCGAGCATCCGGCGGTTGCCCAGGGCCAGCAGGCGACCGTCGATGCGGCCTTGAATACCCCGCCCGGTCAGGGCCTGGGTGGCCTCGGCGGCGGCTGGGTTCAGGCTGCGATCAGCGCAGGCGTCGAGTACGGCGCGGGCCAGCGGGTGTTCGCTGCCGCGCTGCAGGGCGCCGGCCAGGGCAAGGGCTTCGGCCTCGTCGCCGTTCGCCGCAAGGTTGGTGATGCGCGGCTGGCCGGAGGTCAGGGTGCCGGTCTTGTCGAAGGCCACGGCGGTCACGGCGTGGGCGACTTCCAGGGCTTCGGCGTCCTTGATCAGGATGCCGTATTTCGCCGCGATGCCGGTACCGGCCATGATCGCGGTCGGGGTGGCGAGGCCGAGGGCGCAGGGGCAGGCGATGACCAGCACGGCCACGGCGTTGATCAGTGCCTGTTCCCAGCCGGCGCCGGCGATCAGCCAGCCGACCAGGGTGAGCAGGGCGATGCCGATCACCACCGGGACGAACACGTTGCTGACCTTGTCCACCAGCTTCTGGATCGGCGCCTTGGCGGCCTGGGCGTCTTCCACCAGGCGGATGATTCTGGCCAGCACGGTCTCGCCGCCCAGCGCGGTGGTCTTCACGCGCAGCACGCCTTCGCCGTTGATCGCACCGCCGGTGACCGGATCGCCGACGTCCTTGGGCACCGGCAGGCTTTCGCCGGTGATCAGGGCTTCGTCGGCGTGGCTCTGCCCGGCGAGGACTTCGCCGTCCACCGGGAAGCGTTCGCCGGGGCGCACCAGCACTTCGTCACCCAGGCGCAGTTCGGCGATGGCGACGTCTTCCTCGACGCCGTCCCGCACGCGGGTGGCGCGCTCCGGGCGCAGGGCCTCGAGGGCACGGATAGCGGCGGCGGTCTGGCGCTTGGCGCGGCTTTCCAGGTACTTGCCGAGCAGGATCAGGGTGATGACCACGGCGCTGGCTTCGAAGTACAGGTGCGGCATCTGCCCCGGAGCGGCGGCATACCAGAGGTACAGGCTCAGACCGTAGCCGGCGCTGGTGCCGAGGGCGACCAGCAGGTCCATGTTGCCGCTGCGGGCGCGCACTGCCTTGTAGGCGGACACATAGAAGCGTGCGCCGATAAGGAATTGCACGGGCGTGGCGAGGAGAAATTGCACCCAGGCCGGCAGCATCCAGTGCTGGCCGAACCAGTCGCCCACCATCGGCAGCACCAGCGGCAGGGACAGCAGGATGGCGGCGGCCAGCCACCAGCGCTCGCGCGCCAGACGGGCCACGGCCGGATCCACGGCGGGCTGATCGGGTTCGATGGGGCGGGCCTTGTAGCCCGCCTTGTCGACGGCGGTGATCAGCGCGGCGGCGTCTACCGCGCCGAGCAGTTCGACGTGGGCGCGCTCGCTGGCCAGGTTGACGCTGGCCGTGCGTACGCCGGGGACCTTATTGAGGGCGCGTTCGACGCGGCCGACGCAGCTGGCGCAGGTCATGCCGTCGATGGCCAGTTCCAGGCTGTGGGCCGGTACCTGGTAGCCGGCCTGTTCGACAGCGGCGACCAGCGCCGGCAGGGTCTCACCGCTGGATGGCGCGGCGAGCTGCACACGGGCCTGCTCGCTGGCGAGGTTGACGCTGGCGTTCTGCACGCCGGGCACTTTGCGCAGGGCGCGCTCGACCCGGCCTGCGCAACTGGCGCAGGTCATCCCGGAGACGGGGAGGTCGAGTTCGATGGGGTTGGCGCTGTTCATGGGGCTTCTCCCTGAAGTTCCCCGATAGCATCAACCTTGACACAAGGGTAAGGTCAACCCTCGTTCGCTGCCAGCTTGTCGCAGGTCAAAGCCGAGGCCGGGATCAGCTGCCGCTGGAGACCGGCATGAGATACAGCCCGCTCTCGCTGTTGGCGATGCGGAACTTGCGTACTTCGCCTGCGTGCAACTGTACCGACTGTGCGCGCAGCGGCTGGATGCCGCTGCGGCAGAGGCCGGAGTTGGCGGTCTGCAGGCGCAGGGAGACCTCGCCCGGGGGCAGGTTGAGGGCGATTTCGCCTTCGGGCTGCAGGCGCGAGACCTTTTCGTCCTGCACATACAGGTCGATGTCGCAGGCAGTGCCGGTATCCAGCCGTTCGCGGCTGACGATCAGCACGGCATAGGCCACCGGCTGGGCGTCGGGCACCGGCCAGGAGCCGGGCGTGCTTGGCGGTGGCGTGGCCGGGGAGGTGGGTACGGGCGGCGCCGAGGGTTCCTCGGGCATGCCATCGGCCCAGGCGCTCGAAGGCGGTCCGGCGAAGGGCAGGACGGCGGCGAAACCGGCGGCGATAAAAAGGGAACGGCGCATGGCGTACTCCGACGAGTCAGCTGTTTCCGCAGCTTGGCTGAGAGCCTGACGTAGGACAAGTGCAAGACGAGTGCGACGCGAGAGGCTTGACCTTGCCACGGTGGCAAGGTCGAGACTGCATCTAATGCTTCAATCCATCAGAGGAGAGATTCCATGCACACCTTCAATGTCAAAGGCATGAGCTGCGGCCACTGCGTGCGGGCCATCACCCAGGCGGTACAGGCACTGGACGCCGCGGCGGACGTGCAGGTCGACCTGGGCGCCGGTGAAGTCCGCGTTGCCAGCCGGCTGGACGAACCCGCGATCCTCGCGGCGATCCGCGAGGAAGGCTACGAGGCCGAGGCGGCCTGAGGATTCACCCCTTCCGGGCCGGCGTTCTGCCGGCCCTCACGCCTGTGCCGGGTGCCAGTCGCGCACCAGGCCACGGAACACGGCGTCGAACAGTTCGCGGGTTTCCTGCAGCGGATCGAACAGGGCCGGGTCGCGCAGCCAGTCGCTGAGCAGGCCGAAGATCATCGCGTGCACCGCGCGCGAGGCAATCTTGGGTGTCACGCCGGGCATCAGGCGCGTGCGGCAATCCTCGCGGCTGAACAGTTGCTCGCACAGCTCGATGAACTGCCGGACGAACTGGTTGTGGCGTTCCTCGGCATCGCGCAGCTCATCGGTGAACTCGCAACGCTGCAGGAGGATGGTGAGGATGCGTCGGCGCTGCTCGTCGCGGGCGAGGTTCTCGACCACTTCCACGCTGAGCTGGAACAGCGATTCGATCGGGTCGTGACCGTCGCACCCGGACAGCCGCTGCGCCAACTGCTCAGGCGGCAGGCGGACCTGGTTGAGCATGTCGTTGAACAGGTGCGCCTTGTTCTGGAAGTGCCAGTACACCGCCCCGCGGGTGACGCCAGCGGCGCGCGCGATCTCTTCCAGGCTCGTATTTGAGACGCCTTTCGCAAAGAAAAGGCCTTCAGCCGAGTCGAGAATCGTCTGACGGGTTCGTTCCGAATCTTCTTTAGTTCTTCGCATGGCGCTTGGTGGTATACAGGCTAGGATCACTGGGTGACAGGCAGTTTACTGATTTTATTGCGCTAACAGTGCTTTACAGACACTGGCGTAGGTAAAAGTCACGCAGTCGTCGTCCTTTTGGGGTTCCGCCGTCAGTTATTTCCATGGAGAGGTTACATGCCGTTTGCCCGTCGTTTGCCCGTCGCGCTTGCTGTCGTTGGGTTGCCAGTCCTGTTCGCTGCCTGGGCCCAGGCCGAGGACAAACCAGCTACGGCAGCGCCTCCGCCCCCGGCAGTGACGGTCGAAGTGGCCAAGAGCGCCCCGGTGCCACTGACCTTCGAATACGCCGCGCGGACCGCCGGCTACCGCGAAGTGGAAGTGCGCGCCCAGGTCAGCGGCATCCTGCAGCGCCGCACCTACGAGGAAGGCCGGCCGGTGAAGGAGGGCCAGGTGCTGTTCCGCATCGACCCGCGCCCCTACCAGGCCGCGCTGGGCCAGGCCAAGGGGTCGCTGGCACAGACCCAGGCGCGCTACCGGCAGACCGAGCGTGACCTCAAGCGGATTCGCGAACTGCAGGCCAAGGGCTTTGCCAGCGAAAGCGAGCTGGACCGCTACACCTCCGATTTCGAACAGGCCAAGGCCGACGTCGAGGCCGCCCGCGCCAACGTCCAGGCCAAGCAGATCGACCTCAACTACACCACGGTCACCGCGCCGATTTCCGGCATGGCGAGCAAGGAAGTGCGCTCCGAAGGCAGCCTGGTGGTGGCCAGCGACCCGAATTCCAGCCTGCTGACCAAGCTCACCCAGCTCGACCCGGTGTACGTCAACTTCGCCTACCCCGACACCCAGGCGACGCAGATGAACGATGGCGTGAAGAGCGGCCGCTACCTCCTGCCCAAGGACGGCAAGCTGACCGCCGAGCTGCGCTTCGGCGACGGCAGCAAGTACCCCATCGAAGGCGTCGTCGACTTCACCGACAGTTTCGTCAATACCGGCACCGGCACGGTGAACGCCCGCGCCGTGGTGCCCAACCCGCACAACCTGCTGATCCCCGGCCAGTTCGTGCGCATCCTGATCACCGGCATCACCCAGAGCAACGCCGTGACCCTGCCCGAGCGTGCGCTGGCCCAGGGGCCGCGCGGCACCTTCGTCTACGTGGTGGACAAGGACGGTTTCGCCCGCGTGCGCCAGGTGACCACGACCAAGACCGTGGATGGCCGCTGGATCATCGATGCCGGTGTGGATGATGGTGATCGGGTGATAGTCGACGGGCTGCTCAAGGTACGCCCCGACCAGCCGGTCAAGGCCGTGGAAGGTGGCGCGCAGGAATCTGCAGCCAATACCGCTTCGTCCCAGTCCTAAGGAGCGCCCATCGTGATTTCGCGCTTCTTCATCGAACGTCCGGTGTTCGCGATGGTGATTTCCATCGTGATCCTGCTCGCGGGCCTGGTGGCCATGCGCGCGCTGCCCATCGCCCAGTACCCGGAAATCGTGCCGCCGGAAGTGTCCGTGACGGCCTCCTACCCGGGCGCCAGCTCCCAGGTCATCGCCGAAACCGTGGCCGCTCCGCTGGAGCAGGAAATCAACGGCGTGGAGGGCATGATCTACCAGCTGTCCAACTCCGACGCCAGCGGCGCCATGAGCCTGACCGTGTACTTCGAGGTCGGCACCGACCCCGACCAGGCCACCATCGACGTCAACAACAAGGTGCAGGCGGCGCTTGCCAAGCTGCCCGAGGAAGTGCGCCGGCAGGGCGTGAAGGTGGAGAAGAAATCTTCCGACATCCTGCAGGTGGTGACGCTGTTCTCACCGGACAACTCCCGCGACCCGATCTTCATCAGCAACTACGCGCTGATCAACGTGATCGACGACCTCAAGCGGATTCCCGGTGTCGGCGACGTCAGCCAGTTCGGTTCCAAGGACTACTCCATGCGCATCTGGCTGCGGCCGGACAAGCTGGCGCAGTACAACCTTACGCCCACCGACGTGGTGAACGCGGTGCGCGAGCAGAACTCGCAGTTCGCCGCCGGCAGCTTCGGCCAGCAGCCGATGAAGGAGCCGCAGGACTTCACCTACATGGCCACCGCGCAGGGGCGCTTCACCGATCCGAAGGAGTTCGAGAACGTCATCCTGCGCAGTGATTCCACTGGCGCCAGCCTGCTGCTCAAGGACGTGGCGCGGGTCGAACTGGGCGCGCAGGACTACTCCCTGGTTACCTCGCTCAACGGCCAGCAGAACGCTGCCTTCGGTATCTACCTGCAACCGGGTGCCAACGCCCTGGACACCGCCGAGGCCGTACGTACCCACATGGAAGCGCTGGCCAAGCGTTTCCCGCAGGGCATCGCCTTCAAGATTCCCTACGACACCACTACCTTCGTGAAGGTGTCCATCGAGGAGGTGATCCATACCTTCATCGAGGCGCTGATCCTGGTGATGGTGGTGGTGTTCATCTTCCTGCAGAACATCCGCGCCACGCTGATCCCGGTGCTGGCGATCCCGGTGTCGCTGGTCGGCACCTTCGCCGGCATGTACCTGATGGGCTTCTCCATCAACCTGTTGTCGCTGTTCGGCATGGTGCTGGCGATCGGCATCGTGGTGGACGACGCCATCGTGGTACTGGAGAACGTCGAGCGGGTAATGCGCACCGAGAAGCTCAGCCCGAAAGAGGCGGCGATCAAGGCCATGGAGGAAGTGACCGGGCCGATCATCGCCATCGTGCTGGTGCTTTGTGCGGTATTCATCCCGGTCGGTTTCCTCGGCGGTCTGGCTGGACAGATGTACAAGCAGTTCGCGATCACTATCGCTGTGTCGGTGGTGATCTCCGGCATCGTCGCGCTGACGCTCTCTCCTGCGCTCTGCGCGCTGATCCTCAAGCCCGAGCACAAGGAGCCGGCTGCGCCGTTCCGCTGGTTCAACAACGCCTTCGAACGCATCACCAATGGCTACGGCGCCGGGGTGCAGTTCTTCCTCAAGCGGGCGGCCCTCGGCCTGGTACTGTTCGGCGGCATGATCGCGCTGCTGGTCATCCTGTTCGGCCGGGTGCCTGGCTCGCTGGTGCCCGACGAAGACCAGGGCTACGTGCTCAACGCCTACTTCCTGCCGCCGGCGGCTTCGCTGAGCCGTACCGAGAAGCTCACCGGCGACGTGACCCAGGAGCTGATGAAGCATCCGGCCGTGGCCGACGTGGTGACCTTCGCCGGTTTCGACATCCTCACCTTCGGCACCCGCAGCAACGCCGGGGTCTCGTTCGTCACCCTGAAGGACTGGAAGGAGCGCAACACGCCTGAGCTGGACGCCCGCAACCTGACCCGCGAGTTCATGAAGATGGGGGCGGGCCAGGAAGACGGCGTGGTGATGTCCTTCAACCCGCCGCCGATCACCGGCATGAGTACCACCGGCGGCTTCGAGGCCTACATCCAGGACCGCAGCGGCGGCACCTCCGAGCAGCTCGAGGAGATCACCACCAAGTTCCTTGCAGCGGCCAGCAAGCGCCCTGAACTGGCGGGGCTGAACACTACCTTCAACGCCAACGTGCCGCAGTACTACGTCGACCTGGACCGCACCAAGGCGCGTTCACTGGGCGTGGCCATCGATGACGTGTTCACGGCCATGCAGTCCACCTTCGGCAGCTACTACGTCAACGACTTCACCCTCTACGGGCGGACCTGGCAGGTCTCCCTGGAATCGGAGCCGGAGTTCCGCCGCAAGCCGGACGACCTCAGCCAGGTCTTCGTCCGCTCGTCCACCGGCGATCTGGTGCCGCTGACCACGCTGGTCTCGGTCAAGCGCATCCTCGGCCCGGACTCCTACGCGCGCTTCAACGTGTTCCCGGCGGCCAAGCTGCTCGGCGGCCCGGCGCCCGGCTACAGCTCCGGCCAGGCGCTGGCGGCCATGCAGGAAGTGGCTGACCAGGTGCTGGGCGAGGACTACTCGCTGGCCTGGATCGGCTCGGCCTACCAGGAGCTGGCGACCCAGGGTTCGGGCAGCACCGCGTTCATCTTCGGCCTGATCCTGGTGTTCCTCATCCTCGCCGCCCAGTACGAACGCTGGACCCTGCCGCTGGCGGTGGTCACTGCGGTGCCCTTCGCGGTGTTCGGTGCGATCCTGGCGATCTGGCTGCGTGGGCTGGATAACGACGTGTACTTCCAGGTCGGCCTGGTAACCCTGATCGGCCTGGCGGCGAAAAACGCCATCCTGATCATCGAGTTCGCCGTGCTGTGCCGCGAGGAGCAGGGCATGGGCCCGGTCGAGGCGGCGCTGGAGGCGGCCAAGCTGCGCTTCCGCCCCATCGTGATGACCTCGCTGGCCTTCATCCTGGGTTGCGTGCCGCTGGCCATCAGCACCGGCGCCGGCTCCGCGAGCCGCCATTCCATCGGCACCGGGGTGATCGGCGGGATGCTCGCCGCGACCCTGCTGGCGACCTTCCTCATCCCGATGTTCTACATGCTGGTGGAGTCGGCTGCGGACAAGGTCGGCGGCCGCAAGGCCAAGGCAAAGGCCAAGCCCGAGCCAGAGGGCGCGCACGAAGCCTGATGCGAAAGCGGGCCCGGCCGGTGTGGCCGGACCCGCTTCTCCCATTGTTTCGGGAGTTGCCTGGGGAGTTGCTTAGGGAGCTTGCTAATTTTCCGGCGCTCGCCACAATGCAAGGCTTCGCCGCGCCTTCCCTGCGCGCCAATCCGTTAGCCACACCTGCCTGCCTGCGGCCTCTGCCGCCCTTCGGTGGACGCGTGTGACCAGGTGATCCATGAACCTCCGCATCCTGCTGATCCTCGGCGCCCTCAGCGCCTTCGGGCCCATGGCCATCGACTTCTACCTGCCCAGCTTCCCGGCGCTGGCGCAGGCCTTCGGTACCGACGTCGAGCACATCCAGCTGAGCCTGTCGGCCTACTTCGCCGGCCTCGCCATCGGCCAGCTGCTCTACGGCCCGCTGGCCGACCGCATCGGCCGGCGTATCCCCTTGCTGCTGGGGGTGAGCATCTTCACCCTGGCGTCGCTCGCCTGCGCCTTCGCGCCGAACCTGGAATGGCTGATCGGCGCGCGCTTCGTCCAGGCCCTGGGTGGCTGCGCGGGGATGGTGATCTCGCGGGCTGTGGTGCGTGACCTGTGCGACCCGATCGCCGCCGCCAAGGCCTTCTCGCAGCTGATGCTGGTGATGGGCCTGGCGCCGATCCTCGCGCCGCTGGGTGGCGGGTTGCTGCTGAGCCTGTCCGGCTGGCAGTCGATCTTCTATTGCCTGACGCTGTTCAGCGCCCTGGCCGGCGGCGCCATCGCCCTGTGGCTGCCCGAGACCATCCCGAGCGGGCCTCGACCGCCGTTGCGCGGAGCACTGAAGCAGTACCGCGCGCTGTTCCGCGACCGCTCCTTCATCACCTACGCACTCACCGGTGGGGTCGCCATCGCCGGGATGTTCTCCTACATCGCCGGCTCGCCCTTTGTCTTCATCGAGCTCTACGGCGTGCCGGCCGAGCATTACGGCTGGATCTTCGGCAGCAACGCGGCGGGCTTCATCCTGATGGCGCAGGTCAACGCGCGGCTGCTGCGTTATCGCGGGCCGGGGTTCTGGCTGCGCCGGGCGGTGTGGGTGTACTTCGGCTGCGGCGTGGCGCTGCTGGCGATCACCCTGGCCAAGCCCGAGCACCTGTGGCCGCTGCTGGTACCGTTGTTCGGCGCCATCGCCAGCCTGGGCTTCCTGCTGCCCAACTCCTCGGCCTGCGCCATGGCCAGCCAGGGCCGGCACGCAGGCAGCGCGTCGGCGCTGATGGGCAGCCTGCAGTTCACCGTCGCGGCCTGCGCTTCGGCGCTGGTCGGTGCTTTGCACGACGGCTCGGCACTGCCGATGGCGGTGGTCATCACCGTCTGCGGCCTGGTAGCTGCGGTGCTCGGCTGGCTGAGCGGGCAGATCAGCGAACGCGCGGCCTGATCAGCTGGCGGCGCGTTGCACCAGCTCGGGTAGCCGGTGCGGGGCCTTCAGGCGGGCTTCGAGGGTAGCGACGAAACTGCGCGCCTCGAGCTCGCTGCGGAAGCCCACGGCCTGCTGGTCGAGGCAGACTTCCCACGGCTGGTCTTTGCGCAAGCGGGACGGACGGACGAGGATGTTCACGGTGCTCACCCCTGTGCTGTCAGGTGAAAAGGGACTCTCAGTGTAGTCCTGTCACATGGCGGTAGTAGGTGCGACCTGTGGTCGCCGACATGCGGTGGCGGCGCTGCCGGAAAACTCTCCAGCTACCGTGCCAGAGCGCTCCGTCCGCCGTTGTGCCGCCTCGCTGAAAAATCCTGCAAAGCATTACTGCCAGACCCGCTTGCGGGGCGGGCGGAAGGACTACGACCAAAGGTTGATGGTGGGGTGGCGATCCCCGTCCATACTCGTTGTTCGACCTCGATAACAACAATAAGAGGCAGTGACGATGAGTTACCGGCAGTCCCATGACCGCTCCATCGCGGAGCCTTCCGCCTTCTGGGCCGAACAGGCCGGCCGCGTTGCCTGGTACCGCGCGCCGCAGGACACCCTGCAGGCCCTGCCCGACGGCAGCCACCGCTGGTTCGCCGATGGCCGCCTGAACACCTGCTACCTCGCCCTCGACCGGCAGATCGAACTCGGCCGCGGCAACCAGGCCGCGCTGATCTACGACTCCCCCGTGACCAATACCCAGCAGCGCTTCAGCTACCTGGAGCTGCGCGATGAAGTCGCGCGCCTGGCTGGCGCCCTGCGCGCGCTGGGGGTAGAGAAGGGCGACGGGGTGATCATCTACATGCCGATGGTGCCCCAGGCTGCCATGGCCATGCTCGCCTGTGCCCGGCTCGGCGCGGTGCACTCGGTGGTTTTCGGTGGTTTTGCGCCCCACGAACTGGCGCTGCGCATTGACGACGCCAGACCCAAGCTGGTGCTCACCGCCTCCTGCGGCCTGGAGTTCGAACGGGTGATCGAATACAAGCCGCTGGTGGACAAGGCCCTGGAACTGGCCAGCCACCAGCCGGCCCATGTGCTGGTGCTACAACGTCCGCAGGCGATGGCCGAGTTGCAAGCCGGTCGCGATCTCGACTGGCGCGAAACCCTGGCCCACGCGCAACCGGCCGACCCGGTGGAAGTCGCCAGTGGCGACCCGCTGTACATCATGTACACCTCCGGCACCACCGGGAAACCCAAGGGCATCGTGCGCGACAATGGCGGCCACGCGGTAGCGCTGAGCTATGCACTGCCGGCCATCTTCGGCCTGCAGCCGGGGGATGTCTGGTGGGGCGTTTCCGATGTCGGCTGGGTGGTCGGCCATTCGCTGATCGTCTACGGACCGCTGATGAATGGCTGCACCACGGTGTTCTACGAAGGCAAGCCGGTGCGCACGCCCGACGCCGGCAGCTACTGGCGGGTGATCGAGGAGCACAAGGTCAACAGCCTGTTCTGTGCGCCCACGGCAATCCGCGCGATCCGCAAGGAAGACCCCCAGGGCGATCTGCTCAAACGCTACGACCTGAGCTCGCTGCGCCACCTGTTCCTCGCTGGCGAGAAGCTCGACAGCAGCACTCAGCACTGGCTGGAGGAACTCACCGGCAAGCCGGTGCACGACCACTGGTGGCAGACCGAGACCGGCTGGCCGGTGACCGCGCCCTGCACCGGCCTGGGCGACCACGACCTGCGCGCCGGCTCCACCAACCGCGCAGTGCCCGGATACCACGTCCAGGTGGTGGACGACGAGGGCCGCTTGCTCGGGCCGAACGAGCAGGGCTCCATCGTCATCGCCCTGCCGTTGCCGCCCGGCTGCGCGCAGACGCTGTGGAACGATCACCCGCGCTACCTGCATGCGTACCTGAAGACCTACCCCGGCTACTACCACACCGGCGACGGCGGCTATGTGGACGAGGAGGGCTTCGTCTACATCATGGGCCGCACTGACGACGTGATTAACGTCTCCGGCCACCGTCTTTCCACCGGCGAGATGGAGGAGCTGCTGGCGCTGCACGAGGCCGTCGCCGAGTGCGCGGTGATCGCCGTGCAGGACGACCTCAAGGGGCATGTGCCGCTGGGGCTGGTGGTGCTCAAGGACGGCGCGCAGGCGACCGAGGCCAACCTGCAGCGCGAGCTGGTGGCGCTGGTGCGCGAGCGCATCGGCGCGCTGGCCTGCTTCCAGCGCGCGGTGGTGGTCAAGCGCCTGCCCAAGACCCGCTCGGGCAAGATCCTGCGCGCGGTGCTGCGCAAGGTCGCCGACGGCGAGAGCTATGCGCCGCCTTCCACCATCGACGACCCGGCGATCCTCGGCGAGATCGTCGAGCGCCTCGGTCAGGCCGGCCTGGCAAAGGCAGGCTGATATCCCACGACGCCGGTACTGCCGGCGTATTTCCAGGGCCGCACTCGTTGCGGCCCTTTTTTATCTGCAGGTTGACCGCGGGACGGCAGGAATAAAGGCCAGTTGCCATCTAGACTGATATCAACGAGCCTCTACTTGCGGTGTGGCGTTCATGGTCAATCCTGTGGTCCTCGACGAGGAGGAGCTCGAAGCGCTGCGCGAAGTTACCGCGCGGACGCCGCGCAAGCCGCTGGTGCTGGTGGTCGATGACGACCTCGAAGTACTGGCCGAGATGCGCGAGCTGATCGAGGGGGCGAACCTGCGCTGCCTGACTGCCGGCAGCGCCGCTGAAGCGCTGCGGCGCATCCGTCGCGACGAGTCGGACATCGACCTGCTGGTCACCGACCTGCGCATGGAGCATGAGGGCGCGGGGTTGGACCTGATCCGCGAACTGAACGAGGTCGGCACCTTCCTGCCGATCATCGTCCTGTCTGGCCAGGCTGACGCCCGCGACGTGATCGAGGCGATGCGGCTCAACGTGCTGGATTTCATGGTCAAGCCGCTGGACCCGCTGTACTTCCTCGACCTGCTCAGCCGTTATCTGTAGGACTGTGCAACGGGCGAGCCCGATAACGGCGTTATAGCGTCTGCGCCTTGAAGGTATCGCACTTGCCCGGCGCACCGCTCTCGAAGCCGATCTTGAACCAGCGCACGCGCTGCGCGGACGAGCCGTGGGTGAAGGAATCGGGCATCACCGTGCCGCGCGCCTGGCGCTGCAGGTGGTCGTCGCCGATGGCGTTGGCGGCGTTCAGAGCCTCTTCCACGTCGCCCGGCTCCAGCCAGTTCAGGCGCTGCTGGGCGTGATTGGCCCAGACACCGGCAAAGCAGTCAGCCTGCAGTTCCTGGCGTACCGAAAGCCCGTTGGCGCCTTCCATGCGCGCGCCGCGCTGGCGGGCGGCGTTGATCTTCGCGGAGATGCCCAGCAGGTTCTGCACGTGATGGCCGACCTCATGGGCGATCACGTAGGCCTGGGCGAAGTCGCCGGCAGCGGAGAACTTCTGTTCCATCTCGCGGAAGAAACCGAGGTCGAGGTACACGCGGTGGTCGCCCGGGCAGTAGAACGGCCCGACCGCCGAGGAGGCGAAGCCGCACGCCGAGTTCACCCCGCCGTTGAACAGGATCAGCTTGGGCTGCTCGTACTGCTGGTTGCTGCGGGCGAAGATCTCACCCCAGGTGTCCTCGGTATCGCCGAGAATCGAGCGGACGAAATCGACCTGCGGATCGTTGCCGGTGGCCGGCTTGCCTTGCGTCGGCCGCGCCGGCGCCTGTTGCTGGGAGACGTCCATCTGGCCGAGCAGCGAGCCGAGGATGGTCATCGGGTCTTGCCCGGAGAGCAGGCCGATCACCACCACGATGGCCACGCCGCCCAGGCTCAGGCCGCGGCCGCCGATGCGCATGCCTCCGCCACCGCCCATGCCACCACCGCCGCTGTCATCGCGGGCATCCACTACGTTGTCGCTGCGTCGTCCTTTGCGCCATTGCATGGCGGCATCTCCATCGAACAGGTGGGTTCAGTGTTGTCGCGGGTGGGGCTGGCCGCCAGCCCGGTCGTCAGGCGAAACGCTGCAGCAGCTCGGCGCGGGCGAGCAGTTGCACGTCGCCGCCGACGCGGACCTCATCGTCCTGGCCGACCTGCACGTCAAGCCGACTGGGGCGGCCGACGAAGCGGCCCTGGGCCAGCTGGAACAGCTCGCCCCGGCGGGCCTTGCCCAGTTCCACCAGGTAGGCGGCAACGGGGCCGGCGGCGCTGCCGGTGGCGATGTCCTCGATGATCCCGGCGCCGTCCCAGGTACGCCCCTCGCGATTATCCACATCCAGCACGAAAACGAAGGCAGCGTTGAGTTTGGCCAGCTCGGCTGCCAGATCCGTGCGCTGGCGCACGCTGCCCAGGGCCTCGCTGCGTACCGGCAGCAGCAGGTAGGGCAGGCCGGTGCTGACCACGGCGGCGGGGTAGTCGGCGAGATCGCTGGGGCTCAGCGAGAAGGCCTCGGCGAACCAGCGGCGCGCGTCATCGTCGAGCACGCTGCCGAAGTCGGCGGCGCCCTGGTTCATCTCGGCGTGGAAGCCGGTGGCGCGGCGGCGCGTGGTGACCTTCACGGCCTTGGCCGGCAGCTCCAGCGTCCAGTGTTCTTCCTCGCCGCGCTGGTGCAGGTGGTGCAGCAGTGCTGCCGCGCCCAGCACCGGGTGACCGGCGAAGGGCAGCTCCTCGTCGACGGTGAAGATGCGCGCCGAGTAAGTGTCCAGTGAGGCGGACGGGAACAGGAAGATCGACTCGAACTGGCGCAGCTCCTGGGTCAGCGCCAGCAGGGTCTGGTCGGGGATGCCACGGGCATCGGGGAATACCGCCAGGCCATTGCCGGTGAGCGGTTGGTCGGCGAAGACGTCGAGCTGCCAGTACTGTTGCGCGGACATGGGCCTCCAGATGCCGCCCTTGAGCGGCGCAAAGAAAAACTCGACAGCCAGCCTAGCGAGCTATATGTTCGCCGACAAGAAAGCGTCGGTCACAGCACCGCGGTTTCCAGGCCACCGCAGTGGCCGGCGTCGCTCGGACGGTTCCGGGCGCCTACGTTCATCAGAGGACACCATGACTGAACCCCGTTCAGCTCGTCGCTTTGCGCGCATCGATCGCCTGCCCCCCTACGTTTTCAACATTACCGCTGAGCTGAAGATGGCCGCCCGCCGCCGTGGCGAGGACATCATCGACCTGTCCATGGGCAACCCGGACGGGGCCACGCCGCCGCACATCGTGGAGAAGCTCTGTCAGGTCGCCCAGCGCGAAGACACCCACGGCTACTCCACGTCCCGTGGTATCCCGCGCCTGCGCCGCGCCATCTCGCACTGGTACCGCGACCGCTACGAGGTCGAGATCGACCCGGAATCCGAGGCCATCGTCACCATCGGTTCCAAGGAAGGCCTGGCGCACCTGATGCTGGCCACCCTGGACCACGGCGACACCATCCTGGTGCCCAACCCCAGCTACCCGATCCACATCTATGGCGCGGTGATCGCCGGCGCCCAGGTGCGCTCGGTGCCGCTGGTGCCGGGGATCGACTTCTTCAACGAGCTGGAGCGGGCGATCCGCGAATCGATCCCCAAGCCGAAGATGATGATCCTCGGCTTCCCCTCCAACCCTACCGCGCAGTGCGTGGAGCTGGACTTCTTCGAGCGCGTGGTCGATCTCGCCAAGCGCTATGACGTGCTGGTGGTGCACGACCTGGCCTACGCGGACATCACCTTCGATGGCTGGAAAGCTCCGTCGATCATGCAGGTGCCGGGCGCCAAGGACATCGCGGTGGAGTTCTTCACCCTGTCCAAGAGCTACAACATGGCCGGCTGGCGCATCGGCTTCATGGTCGGCAACCCGGAGCTGGTCTCGGCCCTGGCGCGGATCAAGAGCTACCACGACTACGGCACCTTCACCCCGCTGCAGGTGGCGGCTATCGCTGCGCTGGAAGGCGACCAGCAGTGCGTGCGCGACATCGCCGATCAGTACCAGAAGCGCCGCGACGTGCTGGTGAAGGGCCTCCACGAAGCTGGCTGGATGGTGGAGAACCCCAAGGCCTCCATGTACATCTGGGCGAAGATCCCGCCGGCCTATGCGCACCTGGGTTCGCTGGAGTTCGCCAAGAAGCTGCTCAAGGACGCCAAGGTCTCGGTGTCGCCGGGTATCGGCTTCGGCGACTACGGCGACGACCACGTGCGCTTCGCCCTGATCGAGAACCGCGACCGCCTGCGTCAGGCCGTGCGCGGGATCAAGGCGATGTTCCGCGCCGACGGCCTGTTGCCGGCCAAGGGCGAGTGACAGGATCCGGATAACGAGAAAGGCGGCCAGATGGCCGCCTTTTTCGTTGTGGAGTCCCTCACCCCATCCTGCTCGTGGAGCCATGTCGCGCGGGAACCTGGAGAGTGCCCCGCGCGTCGGAAGCCCCATCCCATCTCCACTAGCGTTCAGGGGGGAGGGAGTACCTGGGTGTCAGGTCAGTGAGCGGGATAGTCCGCCAGCACCTCGCGCTGGCCGGCCTTGTTCAGTCCGACCACCTGGTAGGCGTCATGCCGGTCGCCCATCTCCATGCCCGGCGAGCCCATCGGCATGCCCGGCACGGCGGCGCCGACCAGATCGGCCCGTTCGCGCAGCTTGAGCACGTCGGCCGCCGGTACGTGGCCCTCGACAAACTTGCCGTCGATCACGCCGGTGTGGCATGAGCCCATGCTGTAAGGCACGCCGAGTTTGGTCTTCACTGCACTCATGTCCGCCTCGACATGGTCGTTGACGGTGAAGCCGTTGCTTTCCAGGTGCTTGATCCAGTCCTTGCAGCAGCTGCAGTTGGCATCGCGGTGCACGTCGATGGTCAGCGGCTCGGCGGCCTGGGCGGCGCCGGCGACAAGGGCGGTGAGCAGAAGCAGGGTGCGCATGGTTGGAACCTCGAAATACGAACGCGACCGAGCATACTCCCGAGCGTCTTCGGCCCCCACCGGGTGTTTGTTTCCCCATATGACGCGCCGGCCCGAACTTGCCGCGCCGTGCGGGGTCTTTAGCTGATCGGTGGTGCGTCCGCGACTCCCGGTCGCAGGTCAGGACGCTCGGCAATGGCTGCAAGGCCAAGGAGAAATCGGATGCTCTTCGCCCGTCTCGTCCTGCTGGTCCAGGCTCTGGTCTGGGGTGGCCTGGGACTGCTCTACTGGATTCGCCCCTACGAGATGGCCAACCTCAGCGGCATGCTGCTGATGGAGCCGTCGTCGGTAAGCGACGCCCGCGTCTTCTATGGCGGCCACCAGTTCGCTCTCGCGCTGTTCCTCGTCTTTGCCCTGCGTCGTCGCCTGCTGGTGCGGCCGGCGCTGATCCTGGTGATCCTGGTGCAACTGACCCTGACACTGTCGCGCCTGCTGATCGCCTGGACCGAAGGCGGCATGGAGTGGGACGCGCAACTGGCCGGCGTGGTCTACCGCGGGGTGATCTCGGCACTGGCGATCTTCGCCCTCTACTGGCTGGAGCGGCAGTCGCGCCATCGCGCCGTGGTGGTGCGCGAACCGGAAGAGCCGGAGGAGCGCAAGGCGGACTTCGAAGGGCTGTGAGCTTCGGATAGGCGGCGCGGCCTGCCGGCGGCAGCGCTGCCGGGTACCCCCGCTCCGTGCTATCGTATTGATTTCGCGGTAGAAGCAAGGCGGAGCCAGCATGAAGTTCGTACATCAACGTGAGCACCTGAACGAAGGCGACCTGGTCGTCATCGAGTGCTCCATGACCTGCAACATCCGCCTGATGACCGATGCCGCCTTCCGCAGCTTCAAGAATGGCGGGCGCCACGTCTACCACGGTGGCGCGTTCGACCGGTTCCCGGCCAAGATCAAGGTGCCCAGCACCGGCAACTGGAACATCACCATCGACACCGTCACCCGCCGCGCCATCAGCGTCACGCGCAAGGCCGACTTCAAGTACAGCATCAAGTTCGTGCGCAAGTCGCCGTCGAACTACAGCTGATCCTCAGTTCCCCGCGTGCGCGGGGAAGTCCCTGAGCAGACGGGCGATGCCTTCGTCCACGGCCTGCTGGGTGATCTTCGGATCGTGCAGCTGGCGCGCCACCTGCGCCTGATAGAGCACCTGTCCGCTCGCCTCGTCGAGAATCTGCAGCGCCAGGCGCGCCTGTTCCTGGTCAGTGATCTGCGTCTGGGTCATCACCCCCGCACCGGTCACCACCGGACGCTGGACGATGCCGGTCTGGCTGTCCAGGCCGACGGCGTAGATCACCCGCAGCTCCCCTGAATTGTCCTGATAGCGGTAGCCCTTGGCTTCCAGCGCGCGGCGCACGGCGAGATCGAAGCGATCTTCCAGGTCCTCGCGGTGGCCCTGTGCGCGCACGGCCTGGATGAAGAAGGTGCTTTGCCGACCGTTGGCGGCAGGGGAGACGCTGATGCTGGCGGGGTCGGTGCCGGCGCAGGCGGCCAGCAGCAGGCAGAGCAGGGGAAGGATCAGGCGGGACATGGACGTGCCTCTTGTCATTGTCCCGCAAGCGTAGCCGCCTGGCGCTGGCCCGCCGCCCAACCCTTGGTTGGGCGGCGGGTGAGCAGGCTTCAGCGCCGGGTCAGCAGGACGCCGGCTTCCATGTGGTGCGTGTAGGGGAACTGGTCGAACAGTGCGCAGCGGCTCACCTGATGGGTGTCGTGCAACTGGGCGATGTTCTGCGCCAGGGTCTCCGGGTTGCAGGAGATGTACAGGATGTTGTCGAAGCGCCGGGTCAGCTCGCAGGTGTCCGGGTCCATGCCGGCGCGCGGCGGGTCGACGAACACGCTGCCGAACGCGTAGGACCTCAGGTCGACATCGGCCAGGCGGCGGAACGGGCGCACGTCATTCAGCGCCTGGGTCAGCTCCTCGGCAGAGAGACGCACCAGGGTGACGTTGTCCACGGCGTTGTCGGCGAGGTTCGCCAGCGCGGCGTTTACCGAGGTCTTGCTGATCTCGGTGGCCAGTACCTTGCGCACGCGGGTGGCCAGCGGCAGGGTGAAGTTGCCGTTGCCGCAGTAGAGCTCCAGCAGGTCGTCCTGGCGTTGGCCCAGGGCTTCGTACGCCCAGTTGAGCATCTTCTGGCAGACCTCGCCGTTGGGCTGGGTAAAGGCGCCCTCCGGCTGGCGGTAGCGGAAAGTACGGCCGGCGACGGTCAGTTCTTCGCTGACGTAGTCACGGCCGACGACCAGGCGCTTGCCACGGGAGCGGCCGACGATGCTCACGCCCAGTTCGGCGGCCAGTTTCTCGGCGGCGGCCTGCCAGGCGGCGTCCACCGGGCGGTGGTAGCACAGGGTGATCATGGCGTCGCCCGCCAGCGTGGTGAGGAACTCCACCTGGAACAGCTTGTGGCCGAGCGTCGGCTCGGCCCAGGCGGCCTTCAGGCGCGGCATCAGTTCGTTGATGCGCTGGCTGGCGATGGGGAATTCCTCGATGAGGATCGGCGTGTGCTTGTCGCCCTGCTCGAACATTGCATAGTGGCGGGCTTCGCCCTCGCGCCACAGGCGGAATTCGGCGCGCAGGCGGTAATGCTCGCGGGGCGAATCGAACACCTCCGGCTCTGGCGCGGCGAAGGGCGCCAGCAGCTCGCGCAGGCGCGCGGCCTTGTCGGCCAGTTGGCTGTCGTAGTGGGAGGGATCGAAACGCGGACTGCTCATAGGGAAAACTCTTCAAAGGGCCCGGAGTTGCCGGGCCGCTTTTCATCTAATGACAACTCGGAACCATCGGGGCTCGCGAGCTAGGTCAGACAAGGCGCCAGGTCGATTCGGAAGCGGAGTTTACGACTGTAAATGAGCATTCCGGATTGACCTGGCAACGCAGTATGGCCGACGCGCAGCAGCCCCCTTCACTCAAGCGTTGAACCAGCCCAGCTTGATCACGAAAAGAATCGACAGGATGACCAGCGCCGGGTTCAGCTCGCGGAAGCGGCCGGACAGCAGCTTGCAGGCGGTCCAGGTGATGAAGCCGAAGGCGATGCCGTTGGCGATGGAGAAGGTCAGCGGCATGGCCAGTGCGGTCACTACCACCGGGGCGGCGACGGTCAGGTCGTCCCAGTCGATTTCGGCCAGGCCCGAAGCCATCAGCACGGCGACGAAGAACAGCGCCGGGGCGGTGGCGAAGGCCGGCACGTTGCCCGCCAGCGGGGCGAAGAACAGTGCCAGCAGGAACAGCACGGCGACCACGATGGCGGTCAGGCCGGTGCGGCCGCCAGCGGAAACGCCCGCCGCCGACTCGATGTAGCTGGTGGTGGTGGAGGTGCCCAGCAGCGAGCCGACCATGGCAGCGGAGCTGTCGGCGATCAGGGCGCGTCCCATCTTCGGCATGTGCCCGTCCTTGCCCATCAGGCCGGCGCGTTTGGCCACGCCGATCAGGGTGCCGGAGTTGTCGAACAGATCGACGAAGAGGAAGGCGAAGATCACGCTGAACAGGCCGATATCCAGCGCGCCCTTGATATCCAGCTGCAGGAAGGTCGGCGCCAGCGACGGCGGCATCGACACCACGCCACCGAACTGGGAGACGCCGATGGCGATGGAGATGAAGGTCACCACCAGGATGCCGATCATCACCGCGCCGGTCACGCGACGGGCTTCCAGGGCGACGATCAGGATGAAACCGAGGATCGCCAGCAGCGGTGCCGGCTTGGCCAGGTCACCCATGCCCACCAGGGTGGCCTGGTTGGCGACGACGATGCCCGACTCCTTCAGCGCGATCAGCGCAAGGAACAGGCCGATGCCGGCGGCGATGGCCGAGCGTAGTGCCAGGGGAATGCTGTTGATGATCCATTCGCGGATGCGGAAGATCGAAATGATGAAGAACATGCACGCGGAGAGGAACACCGCGCCGAGGGCCACCTGCCAGGTGTGGCCCATGTGCAGGACCACGGTGTAGGTGAAGAAGGCGTTCAGGCCCATGCCGGGAGCCAGGGCGATCGGGTAGTTGGCGATCAGGCCCATCACCGCCGAGCCGATGGCCGCGGCCAGGCAGGTCGCCACGAAGATCGCGCCCTTATCCATGCCCGTCTCGCCGAGAATGCTCGGGTTGACGAAAAGGATGTAGGCCATGGTCAGGAAGGTAGTGATACCCGCCAGGATCTCGGTGCGCACAGTGGTGTTGTGCGCCTTGAGTTGGAACAGCTTTTCCAGCATGTTTGGCTCCCCGTGACGCTCTCGCGCCGTTATCGTTCTGGCCGGGAAAAGCAAGGTGCATGCCCAGGTGGGCCGTGCGCCTTTTCTTGTGACCGGCAAAAGGCGCGCATGATACCAGCTCGTCCTGCGCCGGAGAATTTCTGACCGGACCGCCAGCATCCGTTCGTCTGCAAGCTTAGACGCGAGCGCCGACCAAGGGAGTGCAACTTGTGCGCTGATGGTGGTCTGACTGTTCATGACCTTGGCTATAACCCTGGCCCGACCGGGCCATCCTGTCCGATTCGCAGTCGATGAAACGCTCTATTCCGATCCTCCTTGCCTCATTGTTGGGCGCCGCTTTGCTGGGTGCGTGTGCCGGTGCGCCGCCGTCGGCCCCGCAGCACACGTTCGATGTCCATGCCGTGGCCGAGAAGCCCACGGCCAGCACCCGCACCCTGGCCGACCCACAGGGCAAGGCCGTGCTGGTGACCACTCACCCCGCCCTGACCCAGCGCGACGTGCAGCGGGCTGAACTGGCCAGCGTGGCCGACGGCACACCGGCCGTGCGCGTGCTGTTCACGCCCGAAGCCAGCCAGCGCCTGGCGAAACTGACCCAGGAAGAGCAGGGCAAGGCCCTGGCGGTGGTCATCGACGGACAGCTGCGCCTGCTGCCCAGGGTGACGCGGGTGGTGACCGATGGGCAGGTGCTGCTCAAGGGGTTCGCCAGCCCGGAGGAAGCCCAGACGCTGGTGCGTCGGCTCAATGAGCTGCGTGACGTGCCGGTGCAGCCGGAGCAGAAGTCCGGTGGGCAGCCGTAGCTTCTTTATAGGGGTTTGAAGAAGGTGGCACTGCGTAGGGCGAATAACCTGGGACAGGTTATCCGCCGATGCCCCAGCGGAGGATAACGCTGGCGCAATACGTGCCCCACAGGTCTGGACTCTGTGGACGACAGACTTGAAAAAGCCCGGCATCTGCCGGGCTTTTTCGTTTTGCAGTTCGCGGGCTGGGCTTAGGCGCCGTAGACCGGGAACTTGGCGCAGATCGCCTTGACCTTCTCGCGCACGCCGTCCACCACGGACTCGTCGCCCATGTTGGTCAGGATGTCGCAGATCCAGCCAGCCAGCTCGCGGCACTCGGCTTCCTTGAAGCCACGAGTGGTGACAGCCGGGGTACCGATACGCAGGCCGGAGGTGACGAACGGGGAACGCGGGTCGTTCGGCACGCTGTTCTTGTTCACGGTGATGAAGGCACGACCCAGGGCAGCGTCGGCGTCCTTACCGGTGATGTCCTGCTTGATCAGGGACAGCAGGAACAGGTGGTTCTGGGTACCGCCGGACACCACGTCGAAGCCGCGCTCGATGAACACGCTGGCCATGGTCTGGGCGTTCTTCAGGACCTGCTGCTGGTAGGCCTTGAACTCGGGCTGCAGGGCTTCCTTGAAGCACACGGCCTTGGCGGCGATCACGTGTTCCAGCGGGCCACCCTGGGCACCCGGGAAGACAGCGGAGTTCAGCTTCTTCTCGATCTCTTCGTTCTTGCGAGCGAGGATCAGGCCGCCGCGCGGGCCGCGCAGGGTCTTGTGGGTGGTGGTGGTGACCACGTCGGCGAACGGCACCGGGTTCGGGTAGACGCCAGCGGCGACCAGACCGGCCACGTGGGCCATGTCGACGAACAGGTAGGCGCCAACCTTGTCGGCGATGGCGCGGAAGCGGGCGAAGTCCAGCACCTGGGAGTAGGCGGAGAAGCCGGCAACGATCATCTTCGGCTTGTGCTCGACGGCCAGGCGCTCGACTTCGTCGTAGTCGATCAGGCCGGCGTCGGTGATGCCGTACTGCACCGCGTTGTACAGCTTGCCGGAGGAGGAAACGCTGGCGCCATGGGTCAGGTGACCACCGTGGGCCAGGCTCATGCCCAGGATGGTGTCACCGGCCGACAGCAGGGCCAGGTAAACGGCGGCGTTGGCCTGGGAGCCGGCGTGCGGCTGGACGTTGGCATAGTCGGCGCCGAACAGTTCCTTGGCGCGGTCGATGGCCAGCTGCTCGACGACGTCGACGTACTCGCAACCGCCGTAGTAGCGCTTGCCCGGGTAGCCTTCGGCGTACTTGTTGGTCAGCACCGAACCCTGGGCTTCCATCACCGCCGGGCTGGTGTAGTTCTCGGAGGCGATGAGCTCGATGTGCTCTTCCTGGCGCTGGGCTTCCTGCTCCATCGCGGCGAAGAGTTCGGCATCGTAGCGGGCGAGGGTCAAATCACGGCTGAACATGGCGGTCCTCTTAAGGATCGGGTGCTGGGGAAAGGCGCGTATTCTAACCCAAGGCGCCGGTGCTGGCACATGAAAGGCGGTCATGTGGCTGACAAGCGGGGTTCAAGGCCCGGATCGCGTAGCCGAAGTAGCCTGGAGGAAGTGCAGGAAGAACTCGACGTAGGATGGCGTGGAGCGCAGCGATACCCATCGGTCCGCATTGCGACAGCATGCGTATCGCTGGGCTCTGCCCATCCAGCAAAGGCGCTCATTGGCGCCGTTGTGCAGTCAGCCCAGCAGGAACAGCGCGTTGCTGGCGAACAGTGCGGCGAACTGGTCGGCCGGCACCGGGCGGCCGAAGAGGAAGCCTTGTACCTCGTCACAGCCGTGTTCGCGCAGGAACTCGAGCTGCTCGTGGCTCTCCACGCCCTCGGCGATCACCATCAGGTTCAGGCTGTGGGCCATGGCGATGATGGCGCGGGCGATCTGCGCGTCCTGCTCGCCATGGGGCAGTCCGTCGACGAAGCTACGGTCGATCTTCAGCACGTCGATGGGGAACTGCTTCAGGTAGTTGAGCGAGGAGTAGCCGGTGCCGAAGTCGTCCACCGCAATCGCCAGGCCCAGGCGTTTCAGGCCCTGGAGTATCTGCATGGCCTGGGAGACGTCGCTCATCAGGATGCTTTCGGTCAGTTCCAGCTCCAGGCAGGCCGGGGCGATGCCGGTGTCTGCGAGGATACCGGCGATACGCTCGCCCAGCTGGCCGTCGGCGAACTGCCGGGCCGAGAGGTTCACGGAAATCTTCGGCACCCGCACCTTGTCCCGGTGCCAGGCGCGCAGTTGCAGGCAGGCCTGCTCCAGCAGCCAGTCGCCGACCTGGGCGACCAGGCCGAGTTCTTCCAGCACCGGAATGAACTCCGCCGGCGGGATCAGCCCGCGCTTGGGGTGCTGCCAGCGCAGCAGCGCCTCGGCACCGGTCAGGCGGCGGCCGTCGCCAGTGAACTGCGGCTGGTAGTGCAGGACGAATTCGTGCAGCTCGATGGCGCGGCGCAGGTCGCTTTCCAGTTCCAGGCGTTCCAGGGCGCGGGCGTTCATCTCGGCCTGGTAGAACTGGAAGTTGTTCTTGCCCATTTCCTTGGCGTGGTACATCGCCGTGTCGGCGTTCTTCATCAACTGGCTGAGCTCGGCGCCGTCCTGCGGCGAGAGCGCAACGCCGATGCTGGCGGTGACGAAGAACTCGCGGCCTTCCAGGGTGAAGGGGCGGGCGAGGCTGGAGAGAATCTGCTCGGCGACCTGGATCGCCTGGCGCAGCGCCTTCTCGCGGTCCTTCTGGCCGGGCAATAGCAGGGTGAACTCGTCACCGCCCATGCGCGCCACGGTGTCGTCGTCGCTGACGCAAAGGCTCAGGCGCTCGGCCACTTCCTTGAGCATGCGGTCGCCTGCGGCATGGCCCAGGGAGTCGTTGATCGGCTTGAATCGGTCGAGGTCGAGGAACATCAGCACCACCCACTGCTGGTGCCGTTCGGCCTGCAAAAGGGCGGTGTGCAGGCGGTCCTGGAACAGCGTGCGGTTGGGCAGGTGGGTCAGGGCGTCGTAGTAGGCCAGGCGATGGATGCGACGCTCGCTGGCCTTGCGCTCGCTGATGTCGCTGAAGAAACAGACGAAGCTGACCAGGTCGCCGTCCTCGTCGTGGACCGCGGTGATGCCGACCCAGCTGGGGTACAGCTCGCCGTTCTTGCGCTTCTGCAGAATCTCGCCTTCCCAGCTGCCGCTCTTGAGCAGGCTTTCCATCACATGCTTGAGCTGGTTGGCTTCCTGGCGGTCGGCGGTGAGCAGGCGCGGCAGTTGGTCCAGCACCTCCTCGGCGGAGTAGCCGGTGAGGCGGCTGAAGGAGTCGTTGATCTGCACGATGTAACCGGCCGGATCGGTGACCATGATCGCCGCCGTGGAGTGCTCGAATACCGTCGCCGCCATGCGCATCTCGCGCTCGGCGCGGCGTTGCTGGCTCACGTCGCGGGCGACGCCGAGCAGGCCTTCGAAGCGGCCGTGGTCGTCCCACATCAAAGCGATGCGCAGCTCCACGGGAATCTTGTGGCCGTCGGCGTGCAGGCAGTCGAGGCTGAACAGCTGCGGCTCGGCGCTTTCACGCAGTTCGGCCAGGCGCTTGGGCTCGCCGATGGCGCCCTGAACGCGGTTCAGCAGTTCATCCAGGCGCTCCAGCTGAGCCGGGTTGGCGGCCACCTGCTGGAAGCCGTTGGACAGCACCCACTCGGGGCTGTAGCCGAGCACCTGGTGGATCGATGGGCTGAGGTAGTTGAGCTTGACCTGGGCATCCGTGGAGAGGATCACGTCGCTGATGCTCTCGGCGAGCATGCGGTAGCGGCGGCCGCTCTCGCGCAGGGAGTTGTGCGCCTCGACCGTGTCGGTGATGTCCTTGGCCACGCCGATCAGCCGCGCCACGCGGCCGGAGGCGTCGCGGGTGAACGCCTGCTCGCGGATGTCGAACCAGTGCCAGCTGCCGTCGCGGTGGCGCCAGCGCAACTGGCTGTCCAGCAGCAGGCCATCGCCCACCACCTGCTGCAGGTTGCGCACGCGCCAGTAGTATTCGACGTCGTCCGGGTGCAGCACCTTCTCCCAGAAGCGCTCGCCCATCTCGCGCAGCTCGTCGTTGTCGTAGCCGAGCTGGTGGCCGAGGTTGTGGTTGCTGAAGATGACCCGGCGCGCGGCGATATCGTGGATATACAGGGTGTCGGGCACCGCGCGCACCGCGTCGGACCAGAACTTCTCGCGCTCGATCAGCGACAGCTCGACCTGCTTGCGGCTGGTGATGTCCGACAGGCTCAGGGTGACGGCGTGGAAGTCCTGGATCATCTCCGGCACGCGCAACTGCAGCCACAGATGGCGCTGCTCGCCCTGGCGGGTGTGGATGCAGGCTTCCAGCTCCACCATGCCATGGCCGTGCAGCACCGCTTCGAGCACCTTGCTGCGCACGCCGTCCGGGCGCATGCCGGTGCCGCCGACGAGAACCTGCCAGGCCTGTTCGGTGGTGCTCACGCCCATCAGGCGCTTGGCGACGTTGTTGATCTCGGTAATGCGTACCTGGCGCAGCAGCCAGGGCAGGCGCTCGGGCTGCGAGGCGATCCACTCGCGCAGGTCGCTCTGTCGGCGCAGGTTGAGATCCACCAGGCTCTGGCGCAGGGCGGAAAGGTCGAGCACGCAGAGGGCGACGCCGACACCGTCGAAGATGTCCTGGTAGCGTCGGCGGGTCTCCTCGAGGATGTGCAGCGCCTGCTGTTCCTCGGTGACGTCGCGCAGTACCCAGACCTGCCCGCCCTGGGGCAGGTTGCCGCGCAGCACCCAGGTCTGCTCCGGCGACAGCGGGCTGTCATCCAGGGAATGGTGGCTGACGGCGAACAGCCGGGCCTGGCCGGTATCGTTGACGCGCACCAGTTCGGAGCCGTTTTCCGCCGCGGCATCGCTGCCATGCAGCAGGGCGCCCAGGCCGGGCAGCAACTCCAGCAGATGATGCTCGCCGGCCTTGTCGGCGCTGACGCCGAACAGCTGCTCGGCCTGTGGATTGAGGTAGGCGAGGCGGCCGTCGGCGCGGGTCACCAGCACCCGCTCGTCGATCGCGCCGAGGGCCTGCGCGGCCTGGCGCAGACTCTGCTGCGATTCCACGGTCAGTGCCCGCAGGTTCTGCTGTTCTCGCTGCAGGCGCAGCAAGGCGGCGCCGGCGATGCCCGCCAGCACCAGCAGCAGGGATAGCTCACCGGCCAGGCGCGGCAGCAGGGTGGCGCGGATCTGCCGGTCGTCGAATTGCGGGTGCAACTGCCAGTCGGTGTTCTGGATGTCCAGGCCGTCCAGGCTCTGCGCCTGTTCCAGCGGCGAGGCGGCGGACAGCGGGCCGGGGCGGAAGCCGCTGGAACGGCCGAGGACCTTCTGCTGGACGTCGTCGACCAGGATCCAGTCCGGTGATTCGGGGCGGATCTGCGCCGCCCAGCCACGTCGGGCGACCTTTTCGTCGAGGCGGATGACGCTGTCGCCTTCGCCCGCCTCGGTGGCCTTCAGCCAGACATAGAAGTGGCCGCCGTTTTCCTCGCTGAAGGCATAGTGATAGGTCTGCTGCGCGCTGCGCTGGCGCAGGGCCTCGATGAACGCGGTGTCCTTGATGCCGCTGGCGGAGTCATGCACGGGCACGCCGCTGGCGCTCAGTCGGACCAGGCTGTGGAAGGACGGGTAGATGTGCGTCAGGCCGGCGATCAGCGGCGCGTGGACGTCGCCGGGGGCGCGGTCCTGTTCCTGCTGCAGCAGGGCCTGGGCCGCCACGGCCTTGAGCTCCAGGGTCAGGGAGATCCGCTGGGCCATCTGTTCGCCATGCAGCACCACCCGCTCACGCTCGAAGCGCTCCTGGCTACGAAACTCCTGATGCAGCTGCCAGCCCAGCAGGCCGAGCATGAACAGCACCAGCAGCACCAGCGCGGTCCGGGTCGCCACGCGGCCAGGCCTGGCCAGGGCGTCCGGAGGAGTACGGGGGAAAATAGACAAGGACTTAAGGACCTGGGGCGATACGGCTGAATTCGGCGCAGGCTAGGATGCCCGGAAAGGCGGCGAAGTGCCAGTATGGCCGACGAGCGTCGTTTGCCCTTCCTGACTCATTCCGGTAGCTTTGCCGCACGCGCGCGTGGTGTGGGTTGCATAAAGTACATCCGCGCAGAGTCCCGCGCGAAGGGCCGTCCATCGGCCGTTCGCGCCCGCCGGCAGCCCGCTCGCTAGCGTTCGAGCGCTGCCGCTCCGGCCAGTGAGCCGGCGTCCCGGAACCTGCCGTCGTTCGTTCCGGCCATCCCGATCACAATTCATCCCAGAAGTCAGGTATCCATGGCTCAATACGTCTATACCATGCACCGGGTCGGCAAGGTTGTGCCGCCCAAGCGTGAAATCCTCAAGAACATTTCCCTGTCGTTCTTCCCCGGCGCCAAGATTGGCGTGCTCGGCCTGAACGGCGCGGGTAAGTCCACCCTGCTGCGCATCATGGCTGGCGTCGACACCGAGATCGAAGGTGAAGCCCGCCCGATGCCGGGTATCAACGTCGGCTACCTGCCGCAGGAGCCCAAGCTCGACCCGCAGGCCACCGTTCGCGAGATCGTCGAAGAAGCCGTCGGCCAGATCAAGGCTGCCCAGGCCCGCCTGGACGAGGTCTATGCCGCCTACGCCGAGCCGGATGCCGACTTCGACGCCCTGGCCGCCGAGCAGGCCAAGCTGGAGGCCATCCTCCAGGCTTCCGACGGCCACAACCTGGAGCGCCAGCTGGAAGTCGCCGCCGACGCCCTGCGCCTGCCGCCGTGGGACGCCAAGATCGAACACCTTTCCGGTGGTGAGAAGCGCCGCGTCGCCCTGTGCCGCCTGCTGCTGTCCGCTCCGGACATGCTGCTGCTGGACGAACCGACCAACCACCTGGACGCCGACTCCGTCGCCTGGCTGGAACACTTCCTCCACGACTTCTCGGGCACCGTGGTAGCGATCACCCACGACCGTTACTTCCTCGACAACGTCGCCGGCTGGATTCTCGAGCTGGACCGTGGCCAAGGCATCCCCTTCGAAGGCAACTACTCCGGCTGGCTGGAATCCAAGGCCAACCGCCTGGCCCAGGAAGCCAAGCAGGAAGCCTCCCATGCCAAGGCGATGAAGGCCGAACTGGAATGGGTTCGCCAGGGTGCCAAGGCTCGTCAGTCGAAGTCCAAGGCCCGTCTGCAACGCTTCGAGGAAATGCAATCGCAGGAATTCCAGAAGCGCAGCGAGACCAACGAAATCTACATCCCGGCAGGTCCGCGCCTGGGCGACAAGGTCATCGAGCTGCACAACGTCAGCAAGGGCTATGGCGATCGCCAGCTGATCGACGACCTGTCGCTGAGCATTCCCAAGGGCGCCATCGTCGGCGTGATTGGTGGCAACGGCGCGGGTAAGTCGACCCTGTTCCGCATGCTGACCGGCAAGGAGCAACCGGACTCGGGCAGCATCGAGATCGGCGAAACCGTGCAGATCGCCAGCGTCGACCAGAGCCGCGAAATCCTCGATGGCAACAAGACCGTGTGGGAGCAGGTGTCCGACGGCTTCGAGCAGATCAGGATCGGCAACTACGAAGTCCCGTCGCGCAGCTACGTCGGCCGCTTCAACTTCAAGGGCGGCGACCAGCAGAAGTTCGTCAAGGACCTCTCCGGTGGTGAGCGTGGCCGTCTGCACCTGGCCCTGACCCTGAAGCAGGGCGGCAACGTGCTGCTGCTCGACGAACCGTCCAACGACCTCGACGTGGAAACCCTGCGTGCGCTGGAAGAAGCGCTGCTGGACTTCCCCGGCGCCGCCATCGTGATCTCCCACGATCGCTGGTTCCTGGACCGCATCGCGACCCACATCCTCTCTTACGAGGACGACGGCAAGGTGGTCTTCTTCGAAGGCAACTACACCGAGTTCGAAGCCGATCGCAAGAAACGCCTGGGCGACGCTGCCTCGCAGCCGCACCGCGTGCGTTACAAGAAGCTGGCGTAAGCCGCTTCTGCAGGAAAACGGGGCCTTCGGGCCCCGTTTTTTTTGCGGAGCGCGCCGACAGCGGTCAGCGGCTGCGCTTGAGATCGTCCAGGGCGCGGCGCTGTTCCTCCAGCTGGCGCTGCAGTGTGTCGATTTGCCGCGCTTGGTCCTGCAGGGTGCGTTGCTGTTCTTCCAGCTGGCGCGCCATGCGCTCCAGGTCGTCGGTGCTGAACTTCGACTTGTGGATCACTTCGCTGTCGAATGTATCCGCCACCACCAGCGCGCCGGATTCGGTGAAGTTGCCCAGTTTCATGGCCCCGTGGGCGGGCAGGGCGAGAGTGCAGGTGAGGGCGGCGAGAAGTGCGAGGGGGCGTGTGAGCATCGGGATCGTCCTGATGGATTGAATGGTCTGCGTGCAACTACCTATTGATTTTGTATACAAAAATCTGTTTTTCTGCCGGTCCGGCAGAAGTGGAATTTATATTTTTGCACCATAAAGATTCATAAAAGCGTCACTCTGCACTATCTCGGGGCGGCGTGGGTTGTTAGAGTCTGCCGGCAAAAAAGCATCACATAATCAGAAAAGTACCGGTGTAGACATGACGCAATCCGTTGACTCGTTCCTCGAGCGCCTCAAGCGGCGCGACCCCGATCAGCCCGAATTCCACCAGGCGGTGGAAGAGGTGCTGCGCTCCCTCTGGCCCTTCCTCGAAGCCAATCCGCACTACCTGCAGGCCGGCATCGTCGAACGCATCGTCGAGCCCGAACGCGCGATCCTGTTCCGCGTACCGTGGGTGGATGATGCCGGACGAGTGCGGGTCAACCGCGGTTTCCGCATCCAGATGAGCAGCGCCATCGGCCCGTACAAGGGCGGCCTGCGCTTCCACCCCTCGGTGAACCTGGGCGTACTGAAGTTCCTGGCCTTCGAGCAGGTCTTCAAGAACTCCCTGACTTCGCTGCCCATGGGCGGCGGCAAGGGCGGCTCGGACTTCGATCCCAAGGGCAAGAGCGACGCCGAAGTCATGCGCTTCTGCCAGTCGTTCATGAGCGAGCTGTTCCGTCACGTCGGCGCTGACCTCGACGTGCCGGCCGGTGACATTGGCGTGGGCGCCCGCGAGATCGGCTACCTGTTCGGCCAGTACAAGCGCCTGTCCAACGAGTTCACCTCGGTGCTGACCGGCAAGGGCATGTCCTACGGCGGCAGCCTGATCCGCCCGGAAGCCACCGGCTACGGCTGCGTGTACTTCGCCCAGGAGATGCTCAAGGCCCGCGAGAGCGGCTTCGACGGCCAACGCGTGGCCATCTCCGGTTCCGGCAACGTGGCCCAGTACGCCGCGCAGAAGGTCATGGAACTGGGCGGCAAGGTGATCTCGCTGTCCGATTCCGAAGGCACCCTGTTCTTCGAGGCCGGCCTGACCCTGGAACAGTGGGAAGCGGTGATGGAGCTGAAGAACGTCCGTCGCGGTCGCCTCAGCGAGATGACCGGCCCCGGCCTGCGCTTCATTGCCGGTGAGCGCCCGTGGTCGCTGGCCTGCGATATCGCGCTGCCCTGCGCTACCCAGAACGAGCTGGACGCCAACGACGCGCGCACCCTGCTGGCCAACGGCTGCGTCTGCGTGGCAGAAGGCGCGAACATGCCGTCGACCCTGGAGGCTGTGGATATCTTCCTCGAGGCCGGCATTCTCTACGCGCCGGGCAAGGCTTCCAACGCCGGAGGCGTCGCCACCAGCGGCCTGGAGATGAGCCAGAACGCCATGCGTCTGCTGTGGACCGCCGGTGAGGTGGACCAGCGCCTGCACGGCATCATGCAGAACATCCACCATGCCTGCGTCGCCTATGGCGAGGAGAATGGCCGGATCAACTACGTGAAGGGCGCCAACATCGCCGGCTTCGTCAAGGTCGCCGACGCGATGCTGGCCCAGGGCGTGGTCTGACCACTCCCCGGAAATGAAGAACGGGCCCGTCGGGCCCGTTTTTCATTTCGCTCAGTCCACCGGCTTCGGCGTGGTCGCCGTGCTTGGCGGCAGCAGCGGGTATTCCACCTTCGGCTGCTTGCCAGTGGCGGTCTTGAGGAAGGCGACGATGTCACCGACTTCCTCGGCGTTCAACTGCTTGCCCAGTTGCGCGGTGCCCATGATCGCCACTGCTTCCTCCAGGTCCCAGACCTGCCCGCTGTGGAAGTACGGCGCGGTCAGCGCGATGTTGCGCAGGGGCGCGGCGCGGAACACGTACTGGTCGTTCTGCGTCTTGGTCACTTCGAAGCGGCCCTTGTCGCCGGTGGGCAGGATCTTGCCGTCGGGCTTCTTCACCAGACCGAACGGGAAATAGGCCTGGCCGCCCAGATTCACGCCGTTGTGGCAGCTGATGCAGCCTGAGCTCATGAAGGTCTGCAGGCCCTTTTTCTCCCTGGCATCGAGGGCGTTGTCGTCGCCCTTGAGGTAAAGGTCGAAGCGCGAGTTCGGGGTGATCAGGGTCGACTCGAAGGCTTGCAGTGCTCGGGCCATGTTGTCGAAGCTGACTGGTTGCTTGTCGCTGGGGAAGGCCTTTTCGAAGGAGGCAACGTACTCCGGCATGCTGCGCAGCGTGGCCTCGACGTTCTTCGGCGTGTTGTGCATCTCCACGGGGTTCTGCACCGGGCCCTTGGCCTGTTCTTCCAGGTCCTTGGCGCGGCCATCCCAGAACTGTGCGACGTTGAAGACCGCGTTGAATACAGTGGGCGAGTTGCGCGCGCCCTTCTGCCAGGCATGGCCGCTGGACGCGGGCACGTTGTCGGCGCCGCCGGTGCCGATGTTGTGGCAGGTGTTGCAGCTGATCACATGGCTGGCGGACAGGCGTGGCTCGAAGAACAGCTGTCGGCCGAGTTCGATCTGGTTGGGGTCGAGCTTGTCGCTGGCCTGCTCCGGGATGGGCTTGAAGATGCTGTTGGCGTTGTCGCGCAGGACATCGGCGTTCGCTTGCGCCGCCGCCGTGCTCACGGCCAGCAGCAGACTGCCCAGTGCCAGTTTGATGGGCTGCATGTGGAGTCTCCTTTTTCTCAGGCTTTTTGGGTTTCTTCTGAGTTCAAGGAGAGGCCAGACGGACGGGGCGCGGCTTGACCGGAATCAAGCGCGCGGCGCCATACGGGTGTGGATGGTTGCCGCAGCGGTCAGTTGCCGCGCAGGGCATGGGACAGCGCGCGATCCTTCTGCTGTTCCCAGTCGCGGTCGCGGTCGCGGTCGCTGTTGCGCTGTTCTTCGTACTGCTGGCGCTCCTGGCTCACGCGCATGGCCTGGCATTGCTGGAAGCCGTCGTTCCAGCCCAGGGCGTACTTCGGCTCATCGAGGTAGCGCGGCACGTTCTTGCGGAACTCGCCGGTGATCGCGCCGGCCGCCTGGCGGCCGCTGCCGCAGCCGTCGTCATAGCCGTCGGCATAGGCCGGCGGATAGCCCTGGGCAATGAGGGTTTCATGGGTGGTTTCGCAGCCGGCGAGCAGCGCGGCGCAGAGCAGGACGACGGCGGCGCGGTGCGCCATGGAGACTCCCGTGTGCCGGTGAGGCGGGCACACGCGCCGGAAGAGGTAGCGCCACTCGAGGTGACATGGCGCGAATCTATTGGGCGGCTCGTGAGGAAAGCGTCAAGTCGGCGTGATGCGGATGTGCTGGCCAGCTGCCTGCCCTGCCGTGCAGTCGATCCGTACCGGCAGGAAGGCTTCGATCACCGCGCAGTTGCTCAAGAGATGGTCGCTCGCAACCGGCGTGGTGAAGCTGCCGCCACCGGCCAGCGCCATCGGTAGCACCAACTGGTCGGCGAGGTGTTCCTCGACGCTGGTGCCGCTGCGGCGCCAGTCATCGGCCTGGTGCAACGCCTGGCTGGCGACACGCTCGGCGCTGACCCCTGACTGGCCGAAGGCGCAGAACACCAGGGTGAGCTGCTCGCACTCGACTTCCAGCAGCAGGGCGTTGCCCGGGCCCTGGTCTTCCGGCAGGCGGACAACCTGTGCGGAGGCCGCGTGCCAGTCCTGATGCCGCTTCACCTTCTCCAGCTCGCGATCCGCCACGTGGCCGGGAATGGCCGCCAGCAGGGCGCGGGCCGAGCGCGAAAGCACGGCGCCGGCTTCCGGCAGATGCAGCGGCTGCAGCTCGCCGGGCGTGGTGCGCACCAGCAGCTCACCGCCGCCCGCCGGCATGAAGCCATGGCGCAGCAGCTCGAAGTCGACCTTCGCGCCCATGCGCCGCAGCAGCGGCAACCAGCTGCGCTCGATGAAGTCCGCCGGTGGCGCCAGCGGGTTGTGCGTGCCGCCGCTGATCGCCAGGCTGCTCGGCCCATCGGCGAACAGCAGGGCCGGCAACAGCGTCTGCAACACCAGCACGGCACTGCCCGCGCTGCCAATGGCGAAGCGGTAGTCGCCGCCGCGAATCGTGCCGGGGCGGAAGGTCAGGCTGCGCGATCCCAACTCGTCGCCTTCCACCGCCGCGCCGCAGATATCCACCGCTGCGCGCACGGCCGTCAGGTGCTGACGCAGCAGCCCCGGCCGCGAGCGCCGGCCACGGATGTTGACGATACGCAGCGCCGTACCGGTGATCATCGACAGGCTCAGCGCACTGCGCAGAATCTGCCCGCCGCCTTCGGCGCCGTCGAGTTCGATCAGGTGCTTGTTCATTGCTTCGATCCTTGCAGCTTCAGTCCGTCGCGCTGGCGGCCAGCGCGGACAATGTCCGGCGTCGCGGGTTGTACAGGGTGAGGCACCAGATGCCCCACCATTCCTTGCCGTCATCGAAGTAGCAGCTCCAGTTGCTGCGATGCGGTTCGGCATCGCCGTCGCCGACCCAGTCGAGCACCTGCAGGCCTTCGTCCGGATTCAGCCGCAGCACCTGCAGCCATTCGCGGAAGTCCGCTACCTGCAGTTGGGTGCCATAGGGCGGCTCGCGGAAGGCGCGGCACAGCGGGCCGTCATCCCGAGTCAGCTCGCACACTGCTTCGGCACTGAGTGCCTGCGGGCGGGCCCGGGCCAGGTCCGGCGTCAGGTCCGCCCACTTGTGGTTGGCGTACTGCGGGTGGCGGGCGATGACTTCCGCCTGCCACTTGCGCGCGCGTTCCTGGATGGACTCGAACAGCCGCTGCAACGCCAGGCGATGTTCCGCCTCGCCGGGCGTGGCGGTCGGGTCGAGCGTCAGCACGCGGAAGTCGAAGACGCAGCGCTCGTGTTCCAGGCGGCTGCGCAGTTCCTGCATGCGCTGGTTTTCCATGGGTTGCAGCATGTCCTCACCTCATCCTTTCACGCAGACCACCTGGCGCAGGGTATGCAGCACTTCCACCAGCTCGCGCTGGGCGTCCATCACGGCGTCGATGTCCTTGTAGGCCATCGGGATCTCGTCGATCACGTCGGCATCCTTGCGGCATTCGACGTGGGCGGTGGCGCGCACCTGGTCCTCGACGCTGAACAGCTTCTTCGCCTTGGTGCGGCTCATGGTCCGCCCGGCGCCGTGGCTGCACGAGCAGAACGCCTCTTCGTTGCCCAGGCCGCGGACGATGAAGCTCTTGGCGCCCATCGATCCCGGAATGATGCCGAGCTGGCCTTTCTGCGCAGACACCGCGCCTTTGCGCGTCACCAGTACCTCTTCGCCGAAGTGGCGTTCCTTCTGCACGTAGTTGTGGTGGCAGTTCACCGCTTCCAGGCTCGCCTCGAACGGCTTGCGGATGATCTGCCGCGCGGCGGCGATCACCGATTGCATCATCAGCTCGCGGTTCTGTCGGGCGAAGTCCTGGGCCCAGCCCACGGCTTCCACGTAGTCATCGAAGTGCTGGCTGCCTTCCTCGAAGTAGGCCAGGTCACGGTCCGGCAGGTTGGCGATGTGCTGGCGCATATCGGCCTGGGCCAGTTCGATGAACAGGTTGCCGATGGCGTTACCCACGCCGCGCGAGCCGCTGTGCAGCATGAACCAGACGCGGTCCGCTTCGTCGAGGCAGACCTCGATGAAGTGGTTGCCGGTACCGAGGGTTCCCAGGTGCTTGCGGTTGTTGGTTTTCTCCAGCTTCGGGTGCTTGTCGGTGATCACCTTGAAGCGGCCGGCCAGCGCGCGCCACGCGTCGTCGGCGTGATCGGGCACGTTTTCCCAGGCGCCCTTGTCGCGGCCTGCCCGGGTGTTGCTGCGACCGTGGGGCACGGCCTTCTCGATGGCGGTGCGCAGGCCGTGCAGGTTATCCGGCAGGTCCGATGCCACCAGCGAGGTGCGTGCGGCGATCATGCCGCAGCCGATATCCACGCCCACGGCCGCCGGGATGATGGCGCCCCTGGTGGGAATCACGCTGCCGATGGTCGATCCCTTGCCCAGGTGCACGTCCGGCATCACGGCCAGGTGCTTGAAGATGAAGGGCATCTTCGCGGTGTTCATCAGTTGCTGCCTGGCGTCGTCTTCCACCGGCACGCCCTGGGTCCAGAGCTTGATCGGTTTGCCGTTGGCGACTTCCAGCAGTTGGAAGGTCTTGGTGCTCATGTTTCGACTCTCTTCATTTGCCTGGCGAGCTGGCCGGTAGCGGGTTGTGCCCGGCCATCGCGAATTCGTTTGTTCAATCGACAGGCGCGGCAGCGTATCGCCGTGGAAAACACCTGTCCCTTACAGTCTTCGTACCACCACTTCTGCTGGGCGGCGGTCCAGGTCTGCTCGGCGCCGCAGTCATGGCAGGTGAAATCCCGGTCCTCGTACCAGCCACGGCGCACGAACAACGGGTCGCCGTAGCTGTTGTAAGGCGCCAGGTTCGAGCGGTTGACCGGGACGCTGCCGGGCGGAGCGACCTGGCCCGAAGGATGCCAGGCGGGCGCGGCCTTCTTCGCCTTGCGTTGCTCGCGCGCCTGGCGGATTTCCCGGCGGCGTTGCTTGTTGCTCTTCACGGTGCCGACTCCTGCGCTGGGCAGGCCTTTGTCAGGCCTGCTTCAGCGTTACCAGTCCATTCAATACCTGATCCAGGCCGCCGAATACCGAGATGCGGTCGATTCGTTCGGCTACCCGCTCCAGGGTTTCCAGTTCCTTCAGGCGCAGGGCGGTGGGGTTGTCCTCCATCACCTTGGCTGTGTTCAGCAGCGAGCGGGTCGCCGAGGTTTCCTCGCGGCGACGGATCACGTTCGCCTGCGCGGCCTTCTCCGCCTCCACCACCTGGGCCAGCAGGGTCTTCATCTCGCCCGGCAGGATGATGTCGCGCACGCCCAGGCCGCTGACCTCGATGCCGGTGCCCGGCAGTCGCTCCTTCAGGTAGGCGCCGACCGAGTCGTCGATGAGTTGCTTGTTCTCCAGCAACTCATCCAGCGAGCGGGTACCCACCGCCGCACGCAAACCGAATTGCAGCTCGCGGTAGAGGTGCTCCAGCGGCTTGGACAGGCTGGAAAACGCCGTCAGTACGTCGCTGTAACGCCAGTTGGCGGCCAGGTTCAGGCGCAGGCTCACCTTGTCGCGGGTGAGGATTTCCTGGCCGCTGACTTCCAGCGCCTGGATCCGCGTATCGATCAGCTCCACGCTCACCTGGCGGTTGTAGCGCCAGAAACCGTACTGGCCCGCGGGCAGGAGCTCGACCACCGCACCGTCGACCTTCAGCACGCCGACCTGGTAAGCCGGTACCAGGGTCACCAGCAGCGCCTCGACGCCGACCACGCTGCGACCGCGCAGGTTGCCCTGCATCTGCTGCAACAGCGCCGGAGCCACGCGGTACTCCTGGCTCAGGTCGATGCGCTCCAGGCGCTGTTCGGTCTGGCCTTTCCAGTACAGCCGGCGGCTGCCCGGCGCGAGGATTTCCGCCAGCACGCCGTCCTCGAAGCGCAGGCCGGCCTCGTTCTCGGCCAGGTCCATGCGGGTGAAGTAGCGTTCGACCAGCGCCGGTTCGGACTGGCGCAGGTAGCCAGCCAGGCGGTGTTCGAACAGCGGGGTGTTCAGGCTGAAGGTTTCCACGCTCAGGCGGTTGTACAGGTCCAGGTGACGGTGGATACCCGGCTCGAGGATTGCCAGGAAATCGCCCTCGGAGTACAGCAGGCCGCGTTCGTTCTTCTTCACGGTAAAGCGCTTCAGCAGTTTCATCTCTCTTCCTTCTTCTGGTGTGCGTGCTTCTGTTGTGCTAGGTGCCGGTGTCCGCCAGCTCGTCGGGTGGCGAGGCGGGGGCCTGCGAGAGCCTGGTGCTGCGGACTGCCTGTCCATTGCGCCGAATCCATCGGCCAGCACTTGCCTTGTCGCGGGCCCGGTCCTCGTACCGGGCGGGCTGGCGGTGGCTTCGGGTCCCTGGCGCGTCCGGCCTTCCTGGCCTCTTTGCGCCTCTCCCGTCGCCCACCGGCGGGGTGTTGCCTTCATGAGTAGCTGCCTTAACAGGGCAGTGTTCGAGCGGGAGTCGAACCCGCGACAGGCCATTTCGTGGATGGCTGCTCTACCGGACTGAGCTATCGAACGGCGCGGGCAGGATTCGAACCTGCGACGGCTCCAGCGAAATGGAGTGCTCTACCGGGCTGAGCTACCGCGCCATCGACCGTGACTGCTGCAGCGGCATGCGCGAAGCCGACACCAGGGGTGGGCTCGGGCACCGGCGGGAGTGGTAGTCCCTGCCCGTGGGCTGCATCAGCGATGCGGTCGAGGGAGATATAGCGAGGGGCGTGCCAGGTTTGTTTTTGGGTGTTGTTCTTTTCTTGTAACTATTTGATAAATAACAAATTAATTTTTTTCTGGGTGCGGAAATCCATTCTCGATGATTGGCCGATCATGGATTTTATGGATATCCTGAGATCGTTATTTATCTTCATGGATAAAAGATGAAAGCCAAGAAAACCGTCGCCATCGGCTTCCTCGGTTCTACCCTGGATCGCGTCGGCAAGGGCGCAGCGCGCTGGCAGAAATGGCGGCCCACGGTCGGCCTGTGCCAGCAGCAGGACCTGCTGGTCGACCGCCTGGAGCTGATCCACGGGCTGGACGCGCGGGATATCGGGCTGGCCGAGCGCATTGCCGCCGATGTGCGGCTCGTCTCCCCGGAGACCGAGGTGCGCTTGCAGCCCATGGCGCTGCGCAACCCGTGGGACTTCGAGGAGGTCTACGGCGCGTTGCACGATTTCGTCGGTAGCTACGCCTTCGATACCGAGCACGAGGACTATCTCGTGCACATCACCACCGGGACCCACGTCGCACAGATCTGCTGGTTCCTCCTTACCGAGGCGCGTTACCTGCCGGCGCGACTGGTGCAGGCTTCGCCGTCGCGGCGCAAGGACGAGGCGCGGCAGCCGGAAGGGACGGTCACGGTCATCGACCTCGACCTGTCGCGCTACGACCGCATCGCCACGCGCTTTCGTCGTGAACAGGAGGAAAGCCTGGCCTTCCTCAAGTCCGGCATCGCCACGCGCAACGCCGACTTCAACCGCTCCATCGAGCAGATCGAGCGGGTTGCCGGGCGCTCCCGCGCGCCGATGCTGCTGATCGGCCCTACCGGCGCCGGCAAGTCGTTCCTTGCTCGCCGCGTGTACGAACTCAAGCGCGCACGGCACCAGTTCCAGGGCCGTTTCGTCGAGGTGAACTGCGCGACCTTGCGCGGCGACGGCGCCATGTCCGCGCTGTTCGGCCACATCAAGGGCGCTTTCACCGGTGCACAGAACGCCCGCGAAGGTCTGTTGCGCGCGGCGGATGGCGGCATGCTGTTCCTCGACGAGATCGGCGAACTGGGCCTGGACGAGCAGGCCATGCTGCTCAAGGCCATCGAAGAGAAGCGCTTCTTCCCGCTGGGCTCGGACCGCGAGGTGGGCAGCGACTTCCAGCTGATCGCCGGCACCCACCGCGATCTGCGCGAACGGGTGGCCGAGGGGCTGTTCCGCGAGGACCTGTTCGCCCGCATCAACCTCTGGACCTTCGACCTGCCGGGGCTGGCCGGGCGCCGCGAAGACATCGAGCCGAACATCGATTTCGAGCTGGAACGCCACGCCCGCGAGCAGGGTCGCCTGGTGCGCTTCAACCGCGAGGCGCGCACGCGCTACCTGGCTTTCGCCAACTCGGTGCAAGCCTTGTGGAGCGGCAACTTCCGCGAGCTGTCGGCGTCCATCACGCGCATGGCGACCCTGGCCGATAGTGGACGGATCGACGAGGCGCTGGTGGAGGAAGAAATCGGCCGGCTGCGCCGCTCCTGGGGCGCTACCCAGACGCAGAGCGCGCTGGATCGCTTGCTGGGGGAGGAGGGCGCCGAGGCGCTGGACCTGTTCGACCGCCTGCAGCTGGAAGCGGTGGTCGACGTTTGCCGGCGGGCGCGCAGCCTGTCCGACGCCGGTCGCCAGCTGTTCGCCGTCTCGCGTCAGGAAAAGCAGAACCCCAACGACGCCGACCGCCTGCGCAAGTACCTGGCGCGCTTCGGTCTGGATTGGTCCGGGATCACTGACGGGGTGCGCTAGAATCGGCGTTTTGCGGTAGCGGCAAGGAGCCGATCATGGAAGAACCGATGAGTGTCGAGCAGCTGTGCCGACGCATCGAGGCGGGCGAGGCGTTCAAGTACCTGTACTTCTGGGGGCATCGCCCAAAGCACTCCGTGGAAGTCGACAAGAGCTGCTTCAGCCAGTGGTTCGAAGTGGCCTTCGAGATCGACGGAGTAACCTACACCAGTGCCGAGCACTACATGATGGCCGGCAAGGCCCGACTGTTCGGTGACGAGGCGGCGCTGGCGCGGATTCTCGCGGCGCGCACGCCGGCTGAGGCCAAATCCATCGGTCGCGAGATCCTCGGCTTCGACGAGGCCGCCTGGAACGCCGAGCGCCTGGCGATCGTCACCCGCGCCAACCACGCCAAGTTCGGACAGAACCCGGCCCTGCGCGAATTCCTGCTGGGCACGGGCGATCGCGTGCTGGTCGAGGCCAGCCCGGTGGATGCCATCTGGGGCATCGGTCTGGCGGTCGATCATCCCGATGCAGGCAATCCGGCGCGCTGGCGCGGGCTGAACCTGCTGGGTGTTGCCCTCATGAGTGCGCGCGATGCGCTGCGCCGGGAGGGCCGAAATGCCTGAGTTCACGGCTGCCCAGCAGCAACTGCTGCGCGATCACCGCCTGGCCTGGTTCGCCGGGCGCATTATCCATGACGCGCAGCCGCCGATCAGCGATGCCCAACTGGCCGAGGTCGAGCAACGCCTGGGCAGCCAGCTGCCGCGTGAACTGGTCGCCCTGTGGCGCTGCAGTTTCGGTGGCCGGCTGGATTACGAGCTGTGCGTGGACTACGACGGCCACCTGCATCCTTACTCCTTCAACGAGTTGTTCTATCCGGACAGCGACGGCTACAACGACCTCTGGGGCTGGCTGGCGCACGAGCAGGAGTGCGCCGAGGAAGTCGCCGAGGAGAATGGCCAGCAGTGGGACGGCCGCGTGGGCTTCCTGCCCATCGGTGGTTTCGAGTACCTGGAGCGGGTCTACGTCTGTGTCGAGCCGGAAGAGTTCGGCGCCATCTACGCCTGGAGCCGTGCGCTGCCGCCAGCCTGGCCGCTGCGTCTGCACCAGGATGCACTGACAAGGGTGGCCGACGACCTGTACGGCCTGTTCGCGCTGCTGGGCTTCGATGACGACCCGTTCGCCGAGGGGGCGGATGGCGGTCAGGAATTGCTCGAAGCTCTGGATGAACTGGCTGCCTCGGGCGCCGAGGGCGAAGCGCTGGTGCAGCTTCTGCAGGGCTCGCTGCGGCCGCTGATACGCGACTGGCGCGCGGCGCTGGAGCAGGGACGGATTGCCGGTGAGCCGGAGCTGCAACGCCTGGCGCTGACGCATGCGGTGCGCAGCGGCGATATTGCGCTGCTGGAACAGCTGCGCGACCGGGGTTGCGACCTTGGCCAGTTGCTGACTGGCGGTGGCAATGCGCCGGTGCATGCGCGGGTGATACAGCGCGAGACGGTGATCCGCTGGTTCGCCGAGCAGGGCATTGGGGAGTATCAGCTCGACGGAGATGTGGCATGACGCTGGCGACACGCTTGCCGGAATCGTTGGTCGAATTCCTGCGCCAGCCGGTGAGTGCGCCGGAGGATCGGGTCGAGGCGCAGGACTTCGTCCGCCGCACCGACGTTCGCGAGCTGTACCGCGAGACACTGGGTACGCCCCGCGCGGACGAGATGCTTGCCCTGTGCGCAGCATTGCTTCCCGAGCTCAGTCCCAACCGTGCGTCGTTGCTGGCGCTGTTCTGCGGTAGTTGGGTCGAGGGCGGCGCAAACCCGTGCATTGCCTTCGCGGCAGTGCTGGAAGCTTTGGCGCGGGCCCTCGCGACGCTGCGTCCGTATTGCGCCGATGAGGATGTCGAGGACGACGAGGAGGCGCAGGCCGCGGCGAGGCAGGCCCGCGAGCGGCTCGACAGCCTGACACCCGCGCAGTCGCTACTCATCGACAGCGCGCATCCGGCGGTCGATCTGCTGGTGCTGCCGCTGATGACCATGCTGATGCGTTCGCGGGAAAATCACCGCGATTTCCTGGCTAATGGCGAGCTGCTCCGCGATATCGACGCCATGGTGAAATCCAACACCACGCTGCCCTTCGAGAATCTGCACTTCCTCGACCATGCCGCGGCGCTGACCTACGAAGACGAGTTGGTGGTGGTGCTGCCCGCGACGCGCAGCGGTCTGGTGGTGAGCGCGCAGGGCATCAACTGCAACTTCCATGCGTTCTCACTGCTGCAGCCGCTGCTGGCGGTCCATGGTGAGCAACTCGGGTTGCGCGTCGCGGCACCTGTCGCGGGGCAGGAGGTACCACGGGAAGACAGCGCACAGTATTTGTGGTTGCAGGCGTTCGCCTTCGAGAAGGGCGAGCTGGTCAACAGTCTGGCCTGGGCGTGGGGCGAGGCGCCGCTGCGCAGCAATAGCCGCAAGCATGGCCACTGTGTGCTGATTGCGCTGGATACCGCAGAGGGGGTGTCGCGCTCCTGGTCGGGCTTCGCCGATCGCCTGCATGACGCACATCAGCCGTCGGTGGAGCTGGTGCGTTTTCTCAGCGAGGAAGAAGTGGCGGCCTATCTGGAGTGACGCTGGCAAAGGCGCGCCACGGCATTGGCCGCAGCGCGTCTTCCCCGGTCAGTAGTGGTACCAGCGCAGCTCCAGCATCACCTCACTGCGCGGGCTGGCCTCATGGCTGAACTCGCGCTGGGCCGACAGGCGCAGGCCGAGATTGCGGCCCAGTTCTACCTGCTGGCCGAAGCTCAGGGTGCGGCGCACTTCGCCGTTGTGGAAGTAGTCGCCCTTGCCTTCGAGGCTGAGGTTGCCCAGCGGGTTGCTCCATAGCACGCCGGTGTCGAAGCCCATGGCCGGGGCGATGGTGGCGGCGAAGTCCGGGTTGTTCTCGATGCGCGCTGTGCCCAGGGCATAGGCCTGCAAGTCGTCGGAGAGCTTCCAGCTGCCGCCAGCGCCGCCGTTGAGATGGCCGACCAGGGTGTCGTGGTCGTTGTCGCTGTGCTTGCCGATCACCCGTTCCCAGCCGCCGGCGACCTGCCAGGACAGCGGTTTCAGCAGCTCGTTGCGCGGCGTCATGGAGCGGATGGTGACCAGGTCCAGTTGCTGCAGCTGCCAGCGGTTGCCTTCGTACTGGCGCAGCTTGAGCTGGCCGATCTCGATCTGCGCGCCGAGGGGGAAGCCGTAGGCGTTGTCGTCGAGGTCGTGGTAGGCCATGCGCAGGCCGTACTGGGCGAAAGCCTCGCCGTCGCGACTGCCGGCACCCATCTGCCAGGTGCGCGATTCGTGGCCGTTCTCCGGCTGGCCGGGGCGTTCGACGTCCAGCGCCGGCGGCGGGTTCTTGTTGATCGCCTTGAGCAGGTTGTAGCTGCGCGAGGCGGTGGACTGGTCGCGTTCCTGGCCGGTGGCGCGGTAGCGCACCAGGCGGAACGCGGTGTCCTGGACCAGCGCCTGGCGGTCGGCGGGCAGGGCGGCGAACTCGGGGCTTTGCAGCTGACTGTCGTCGTCGGCGATTTGGCGGGCCAGCACCTTCTCGTCGTGGCTCAGCGGTTCGCCGCGGGCCAGCAACTCGCGCTCGCGGGAGGGGCGGTAGTCCACCCGGTCGATCAGCCCGGCGTCCTTTACTGCGCGCACCGTGTCGGTGGGGATGGCGGTGAGCGGGAAGTGGTCGGTGAGTTCGGTGCCGGGGCGGGCGATCTCCAGCAGCTCCAGCAGGCGGAAGGAGCAGTTCTCGTCGAAGAAGTAGTACTTGAAGCGGATCTGCTTCAGCTCCCAGACGTGCTCGACCATGCGCGCGGTTTCTTCCGGCGTCAGGTTCAGGCGGTATTCCCAGAGGTCGCGGTTCTCCAGGCGGCTGTATTCGGAGAGCTTCTCGCGGTAGGGCACCAGGGCGAACAGGCCGGGATAGCCGCCCATCAGGCCCTTCCAGGCGTAGAGGATGCTGTTGTCCATGCCCTCGATGTAGGCGCCGAAGTTGAGCGCGTAGCTGAGCAGGGCGGTGTTGTCGGAATCGACGTCGGCCTGGTCGATGCGCAGCAGGGTGTGGCCGAACATCGAGGACGGGCTGTTCAGGTAGGCGGCCGGGAACACCAGCACGGCGCTGTGCGGGTTGATGTCCTGGTACCAGGTGGTGAATTCCTTGCACTCCACCGTCGGCAGATCATCGAGCTGCAATTGCTGGCGCAGCCAGCGGGTACGCGCCGGGTACACGCACTGGGCGTGCTTGTCGCCGAGGCTGGCCGGTGCGTAGAGGGCCTGCACGGTGGCGGCCAGTTCGGATTGCGGGTGACGGTCTCCGTCCTTTGCGAGGAAGAATTTCGGATCATCGACGAAGCTGCGCCAGCCACCAAGCTTGGCGTGTTCGTAGTGACCCAGTGCCAGCCAGTAGGGCTCGTCGGCCAGGCTCTGCAGGCGTTGTGGGTCGATCGCCGGCGAAGCCAGCAGTGGGGTGCAGGCGCACAGCGCCATCCAGGGCAACAGGCGTTTGGGCATCGAGTGGGCTACTGGGAGGGAAGGGTGAGCCCGCCCTCAGGAGGCGGGCTCGCGTTGGCCATCAGGCCTGGTCGGCGTACTTGGCCAGGGTGCTGTCCTGTTTCAGGACGGCCTGGGTGTTGGTGTAGACGTCTTCGGCGGTGACGTCGGACTTGTTGAAGATCTGCGCGAAGTGCTCATGGGTGACCTGGGCGAAGTGCGCGCGGTCCTCGGGCTTCACGCCCAGCACGACGGCGTAGGTGGTCAGCGCTTCGCCGTCACCCTTGGCCATGTCTTCGGAGAGCTCGTCCATCATGCTGCTGAGCACGATCATCGGCTTGCCGCCGTAGGTCAGCGCACCGTTGGTGTGGCAGCCGTTGGTGCCGGTGGTCATGCCGAAGGTGTTGTTGCCGCTGGTGCCGTTGGTGGTCGCTGCCAGGACGTGGGTGGCGGTGCCGCGCTGGCCCTTGAACAGCATGTTGCCCCAGCCGCAGCCGTCGCTGCCGGGTGCATCGGCGAGGGCGCTCAGGGAGGCGGTGGCGAGGAGGGTACCGAGCAGAATCCTTTTCATCGTTTTTCTCTCTTTTTGAGGTCTTGCTTTATGAGATCGGGAAACGTTGAACAGTCGCTGACAGCCTAACAGCGCCTGGTCAGAGCTTTTCTCCAATGCCTTGCAGGTGTCAAGGCAACCGCTGCCGCAGTCAGTATGGCCGGTCCCGGCTGAATGGGCCGGGATGACCGGCAGTTGATCGGCATCAGCGGCGGAAGTCTTGGAACCGACCACACTTGAATCAGTTCCCCTTGCGAGGAAGTAGTCATGGTCGATTTCGATCCACGGCCAGCGCTGGACCAGTTGGCGGCCGAGTATTCCAAGCGTGCCGAAGCCATCCGCCGCGACCTCGGCCGCAGCCATTCGCCGGACTTCGCCGAGCAGGCCCAGCAGCGGCAGAACGACGACGTGCTGCGCGCGTTGCTCGCCGAAGCCGACGCGGGCATGCGCCTGGTGGGCCTGGCGCGCCTGCGCCTGGCTGACGGCACCTACGGCGAGTGCGCGCGTTGCGGCGAGGCCATCGAGGAGCGCCGCCTGCGCGCGCTGCCGGCCGCCGAGCACTGCCTGCGCTGCGCCGATGCGGTGGACTGAAACTGTCACCAATACTGCCTTGCCAGTGGCGCGCGGGCGGCGCGAGAATGCGGTCGAATCTCCGCGGCCTCGCGCCGCCCGAAGCAAGGACCTCCAATGCCCGATTCCGTTGCTGCCGGCCTGCGCCTGGCGCCCGATGAACTGACCCGCCCCTTCACCCCCGAACAGTTTCCCTTCAAGACCACCGAAGAACTGGAGCCTTTCCTGGGCGTGCTCGGACAGGAGCGCGCGGTCGAGGCGCTGCAGTTCGGCGTGGCGATGCCGCGTCCGGGGTACAACGTATTCGTCATGGGCGAACCGGGAACCGGTCGCTTCTCCTTTGTGCAGCGCTACCTGAAGGCCGAGGGCAAGCGCCTGCCGACGCCGGCCGACTGGGTCTACGTCAACAATTTCGACGATTCGCGCGAGCCGCGCGTGATCGAGCTGCCGCCGGGCAGCGCCGCCGAGTTCGGCACCGATATCGACCACCTGATCGACAACCTGCTCTCCACCTTCCCCTCGGTGTTCGAGAACCCGGCCTACCAACAGAAGAAGAGCGCCATCGACCGCGCCTTCAACCAGCGTTACGACAAGGCCCTGGACACCGTCGAACGCCTGGCCCTGGAGAAGGAGGTCGCCCTCTACCGCGACAGCTCCAACATCGCCTTCACCCCGATGAAGGACGGCAAGGCGCTGGATGAAGCCGATTTCGCCCAACTGCCGGAAGAGGAGCGCGAGCGCTTCCATGCCGACATCGCCGACCTGGAGGAGCACCTCAACGAGGAGCTTTCCAGCCTGCCGCAGTGGAAGCGCGAGTCGAGCAACCAGCTGCGCCAGCTCAACGAGGAAACCATCACCCTGGCGCTGCAGCCACTGCTGGCTCCGCTGGTGGAGAAGTACAACAACAACTCCGGGGTCAGTGCCTACCTGCAGGCCATGCAGCTCAACCTGCTGAAGACCGTGGTCGACCAGCTGGTGGACGCCGAGCGCACCGACCCGCAGCGCAAGCAGAGCCTGGAAGAGCAGTACGCGCCGAACCAGGCGATCGGCCACCATGCCACCAGCGGCGCGCCGGTGGTGTTCGAGTCGCACCCGACCTACGACAACCTGTTCGGACGCATCGAATACGCCTCCGATCAGGGTGCGCTCTACACCAGCTACCGCCAGTTGCGCCCCGGTGCTCTGCACCGCGCCAACGGCGGCTTCCTGGTGCTGGAGGCGGAGAAGCTGCTGAGCGAGCCGTTCGTCTGGGACGCCCTCAAGCGCGCGCTGCAGTCGCGCCAGCTGAAGATGGAATCGCCCCTGGCCGAACTCGGCCGCCTCACCGCCATGAGCCTCACGCCCCAGGTGATCCCGCTGAACATCAAGGTGATCATCATCGGCTCGCGGCAGATCTACTACACGCTGCAGGACCTCGATCCGGACTTCCAGGAGATGTTCCGCGTGCTGGTGGACTTCGACGAGGACATCCCGCTCGCCGAGGACAGCCTCGAACAGTTCGCCCAGCTGCTCAAGACCCGCACCTCGGAAGAGGGCCTGGCGCCGCTCAGCCGTGAAGCCGTGGCGCGCCTGGCGACCTACAGCGCCCGCCTGGCTGAACACCAGGGTCGCCTCTCGGCACGCATCGGCGACCTGTTCCAACTGGTCAGCGAAGCGGACTTCATCCGCCAGCTGGCCGGCCAGGAAGTGACCGACCTGGGGCACATCGAGCGTGCCCTGAAGGCCAAGGAAACCCGTACTGGCCGCGTGTCGGCGCGGATTCTCGACGACATCCTCGCCGGCATCATCCTGATCGACAGCGAAGGCGCCGCGGTGGGCAAGTGCAACGGCCTGACCGTGCTGGAAGTCGGCGACTCCGCCTTCGGTATGCCAGCGCGCATCTCCGCCACCGTCTATCCGGGTGGCAGTGGCATTGTCGACATCGAGCGCGAGGTCAACCTCGGCCAGCCGATCCACTCCAAGGGCGTGATGATCCTCACCGGCTACCTCGGCAGCCGCTACGCCCAGGAATTCCCCCTGGAGATATCCGCGAGCATCGCCCTGGAACAGTCCTACGGCTACGTGGACGGCGACAGCGCTTCGCTGGGCGAGGTCTGCACGCTGATCTCCGCCCTGTCGCGCACGCCGCTGCGGCAATGCTTCGCCATCACCGGCTCGATCAACCAGTTCGGTGAAGTGCAGGCGGTCGGTGGGGTCAATGAGAAGATCGAAGGCTTCTTCCGCCTCTGCGAGGCGCGTGGCCTGACCGGCGAGCAGGGGGTGATCATCCCGCGTGCCAACGTCGCCACCCTGATGCTCGACGAGCGCGTGCTGCAGGCGGTGCGCAACGGCCAGTTCCACATCTATGCCGTGCGCCAGGCCGACGAGGCGCTGAGCCTGCTGGTCGGCGAGCCAGCCGGTGCGCCGGATGCCAAGGGCCACTTCCCCAGGGGCAGCGTCAACGCCCGTGTCGTCGAGCGCCTGAAGGAAATCTCCGAGCTGGGCATGGACGAGGAAGAGAAGGAAAAACCGGCCAAGGAGCCCGCCGCCGCCAAGCCCGCCAGCAAGCCGAAGGCGGAGAGGGTGCCGGTGGAAAAGGCTCCTGTGGAGAAAGAGCGCGCCCGCAAGAAGAAGGACGTCGACTGATTGACGTCAGGACCGGGGCGCCGCTTCGGCGTCCTGTCCGCGCGTTTTACACTCCGTTGGCTGCAAGATGACGGGATAAATCCGCACTTTCGCGTGTCGGAACCTGGGTGTAGTCTCGAACTCAGGACAACCGCGAGGGTGCCGCCATGCCGCGTAACCTCTGCCTTATCCGCCCCTGTCTGGGGCTGACCACGCGCATCGAGTGCGAGATCAGGCCGCTGGCCGGAGAGAATGGACTCTGGACCTTGTTGTGCGCTGCCGGGATGTCCGGCGCGCAGCCCACCGCCATCAAGGCGCAGGGCCCGTTCTGCGGGCCTTTCGTGGCCGAAGGCGTGCTTGAGGCAATCTCCGACTGCCTGGCCCAGCAGGGCTACATCGTGGCGGAAGATCCTCCCATCTGGCAGTTGCACCTGCAGGGCGAACTGCGCCGCCTGAACGGCGAACGTTCGCGCCATGTCGGCAATTTCCAGTTCCGCCCCGAAGGCTGACGGCCGCTTGCGCGGGCCCTGCACAATCCGCTGAAGCTCGCGGGGTGCCTGTTCGCTACGGTTCCACACCGTGGCCGTTGCCTAATTATCCACAGACATATTTATCCATAGAAAGCCGGGAAAACTCGCAAAAGCCATCCGCTATACTGCCGCGGCCCTTTTTCCCAATACTTCACCTGCGAGCACCATGGAACGATTCGTCGAAAACTCCCTGTACGCCGCGCGCTGGCTGCTGGCGCCGATCTACATCGGCCTGTCGCTGGCCCTGCTGGCGCTGACCATCAAATTCTTCCAGGAAATCTTCCACATCCTGCCCAGCATCTTCAGCATCGCCGAGGCGGACCTGATCCTGGTGCTGCTGTCGCTGATCGACATGGCGCTGGTCGGTGGCCTGCTGGTGATGGTGATGTTCTCCGGCTACGAGAACTTCGTCTCGCAGCTGGACATCGATGAAGGCAAGGAAAAGCTCAGCTGGCTGGGCAAGATGGACGCCAGTTCGCTGAAGAACAAGGTGGCCGCCTCCATCGTGGCGATCTCCTCGATCCACCTGCTGCGCATCTTCATGGACGCCAAGAACATCGAAGACAACAAGCTGATGTGGTACGTGATCATGCACCTCACCTTCGTCCTCTCGGCCTTCGCCATGGGCTACCTGGACAAGGCCACGCGCCACGACCACTAAGGCGTTGCTGCGTCATTCCCGCCGCCCGGCCGTTACAAAACGGACGGGCGGTTGCGTTTTCGCCTTGCGGTGAGCGCCTGCTGTACAAGACTTTTTGCGTGGATCAATCCGCAGGAGGTGCAGCACATGAATCTGCAGGAACTGACCAGCCGCTCCGTCGCCGGCGACATCGACGAGATCAACCTGGTGTCGCTGGAAGGCGATATCTACGTGCTGGAGGCGCGGATGGGCGCGCGCTTCTATCCGGTCCAGGACGAGGCCGGGCATGTCATCAGCGTGCGTTCGGTCGCCCATGCGCGGGAGGTGCTCAAGGCGCTGCCCAACGTCCCGTTCCATCTGGTGCATGCGGTGGTGCATGACGAGATGTGCGGCATGGACGACGAGCGCGACATCGGCGCCGGCGTGACCATCCCGTTGCACTGAGTCTGTTGCGCGGCGCGCTGCGCGGGGCTCGCGCGGTGGGGGAGGCGGTGCATCTGTGCTAGGCTGGCGGCCCTTTTTTGAACCCCCAGCGGAGCGCCGCCATGAGCGAACTCAACCTTTCCACCGACGAAGCCCGCGTCAGCTACGGCATCGGCCGTCAGCTGGGCGACCAGCTGCGCGAGAACCCGGTTCCGGGCATGACCCTGGACGCCATCGTGGCCGGCTTGTCCGACGCCTACGCCGGCGCTGAAAGCCGCGTTCCGGGCGAAGCCCTGTCCGCCAGCTTCCAGGTGATCCGCGAGCGCATGCAGGCCGAAGCCCAGGCGAAAGCCGAGGCCGCCGCAGCCGTAGGCCGCGAGTACCTGGTGGAAAACGCCAAGCGCGAAGGCGTGACCGTCCTGCCGTCCGGCCTGCAGTACGAAGTGCTGACCACCGGCGAAGGCGCCAAGCCGTCCCGCGAAGACACCGTGCGTACCCACTACCACGGCACCCTGGTCGACGGCACCGTCTTCGACAGCTCCTACGAGCGCGGCCAGCCGGCCGAATTCCCGGTGGGCGGTGTGATCGCCGGCTGGGTCGAGGCGCTGCAACTGATGAACGCCGGCAGCAAATGGCGCCTGCATGTGCCGAGCGAGCTGGCCTATGGCGGCCAGGCCGTCGGCAGCATCCCGCCGCACAGCGTGCTGGTGTTCGACGTCGAGCTGCTGGAAATCCTCTGATTCCCGAAGGTTCGCTGCGCAGTGCCATCCCTGGCGACTGCGCAGGAAAAGGGGCGCTCAGGCGCCCCTTTGTGCATCCGCCTCCCGGGCGGCGGAGCACCGATGGCGCTTCCTGCGCCATCGTAAAGTGCGTCTAGCGCAGCGCGCGGGCGTAACAGAACAGGAACAGGTTGCGCACCAGCTCCTTGAGCACCAGCGGTTCGCTGGTATTGAGCTCGGACAACTCCAGGCCGCCCTGTTCGCGCAGTTCATCCAGCGCTTCTTCTTCCAGCACCGCGCAGACTTCCCCGGTGTCCCGATGCAGGATGCGCAGGTAGGGGTGCGGGCGATCCAGCCAGGCGTCGATCATGTAGGTCATGGCGTGTTCCTCCGTGCAGACCGTTTAATGAGAATAATTCTTATTATCTTAATAGCAAGCCTGAATTGGAAAAATTTTTACGCAGGCGACGATCTGTTGTTCCCGGTCAAAAGACAGGCAACAAAAAGCCCGCCGCGGCGAACCGGGGCGGGCTTTGGTGAAGCGGCGGATCAGTGCGTGCGGGCGACGGCGAACTCGGCCAGTTCGATCAGCGCGGCGCGGTATTCGTTGTCCGGCAGCGCCTTCAGGCAGTCGATGGCGCGGGCAGCGTACTCGCGGGCCAGGTTGGCGGTGTAGTCCAGCGCGCCGGCGGCTTCCACGGCGGCGCGGATGCCTTCCAGATCCTGGCTGCCGCCCTGCTGGATGGCCTTGCGCACCAGTGCAGCCTGTTCCGGGGTGCCGTCGCGCATGGTGGCGATCAGCGGCAGGGTGGGCTTGCCTTCGGCGAGGTCGTCGCCGACGTTCTTGCCCAGGCTGGCGGCGTCGCCGCGGTAGTCGAGCAGGTCGTCCACCAGCTGGAAGGCGATCCCCAGGGCGTCACCGAACAGGCGCAGCGCCTCGGATTGCTCCGGCTGGGCGTTGGCCAGCGCGGCGGCGCTGTGGGTGGAGGCTTCGAAGAGCATTGCGGTCTTGCCGCGGATGACTTCCATGTAGGTTTCTTCGGTGGTGCTGGCGTCGCGGACCTTGGACAGCTGCAGCACTTCGCCTTCGGCGATCACGCGGGTGGCCTGGGAGATGATGCGCATGACCGGCATGGAGCCCAGTTCGACCATCATTTCGAAGGAGCGCGCATAAAGGAAGTCGCCCACCAGCACGCTCGGCGCGTTGCCCCACTGGGCATTGGCGGTGGCGCGGCCGCGGCGCAGGCCGGAGGCGTCGACCACGTCGTCGTGCAGCAGGGTCGAGGTGTGCAGGAATTCGATGGTGGCGGCCAGCAGCTTCAGGTCATCGCCCGAATAGCCCAGGGCCTTGCCCGAGAGGAGCACCAGCAGCGGGCGAAGACGCTTGCCGCCGGCGGAGATGATGTAGTCGCCGATCTTTTCCACCAGGGGAACGCGGGAAGTGAGTTGGCGACGGATGATGCCGTCGACGGCGGTGAAGTCGTCCGCCACCACGCGATAGAAAGCCTGGGGTTGCATTAAAGACAGCGCTCCTCGTAGATTGCGCGGCATGCTAGGTGCCGCTGTTTGGGCTGTCAAGGCAAGGCCCCATGGGGCTTGATCCGCACCAGGGGTTTGCGTACAATCGCGGCCCCGAACTTCCCTGGCATATCCTGCCTTACGCAATTGCACGGGCGTCCTTTCCGGCCCCATGCAGCCATGCCGACCGATTCCTCTTTCTATAAAGCGTCGGGTGAGCAGGTCTAACGGAGACATCCAGATGTACGCAGTAATTGTTACTGGTGGCAAGCAATACAAAGTCACCGAAGGCGAATTCCTCAAGGTCGAGAAGCTCGACGTTGCCACCGGCGAAGCGATCAACCTGGATCGCATCCTGCTGGTCGCCAATGGCGATGACGTCAAGATCGGCCTGCCGGTGGTAGAAGGCGCGAAAGTGACCGCAGAAGTGGTTTCCCACGGTCGTCACGACAAAGTGCGCATCATCAAGTTCCGCCGCCGCAAGCACCACATGAAGCGTCAGGGCCACCGCCAGTGGTTCACTGAAATCAAAATCACCGGCATCCAGGCCTAATTCCTTTTTAGGGCTGCTTCCTGTTTTAGGAGAATTGACTCATGGCACACAAAAAAGCTGGCGGTAGTACCCGCAACGGCCGCGACTCAGAAAGCAAACGCCTTGGCGTGAAGCTGTTCGGTAGCCAGGCTGTGAAAGCAGGCAACATCATCGTGCGTCAGCGCGGTACCCAGTTCCACGCTGGCTACGGCGTTGGCATGGGCAAGGATCACACCCTGTTCGCTAAAGTCGACGGCGTGATCAAGTTCGAAGTGAAAGGCGCCTTTGGCCGTCGCTATGTAAGCGTCGTCGCTGCCTAAGCGAGCTCTCACTGAAAAAGCCCTGTCTCGCGACGGGGCTTTTTTGTTTCTGGCGTTTCCAGACGAGGTGCTGCCGGTTCGGGCGTTTGCGCGGACTTGGCTGTATCCTATGCTCCTTTTCTTATTTTCAACCCGCAGCTGCTGCGGGAGGCGTTCGCAATGAAATTCGTCGACGAAGTATCCATCCACGTGAAAGCCGGTGACGGCGGCAACGGCCTCATGAGCTTCCGCCGCGAGAAGTTCATCGAGAAAGGCGGTCCCAACGGCGGTGACGGTGGTGACGGCGGCTCGGTGTACCTCGAGGCCGACGAGAACCTGAACACCCTGGTGGACTATCGCTACACCCGTCGTTTCGACGCCCAGCGTGGCGAGAACGGCGGCAGCAAGGACTGCACCGGCGCCAAGGGTGACGATCTCGTCCTGCCCGTACCGGTCGGTACCACCATCATCGATGCCAATACCCAGGAGATCATCGGTGACCTGACCACTGCCGGTCAGCGCATCATGGTTGCCCAGGGCGGCTGGCACGGCCTGGGTAATACCCGCTTCAAGTCCAGCACCAACCGTGCGCCGCGCCAGACCACGCCGGGTAAGCCTGGTGATGCGCGTGACCTCAAGCTGGAGCTGAAGGTCCTGGCGGACGTCGGTCTGCTCGGTCTGCCGAACGCCGGCAAGAGCACCTTCATCCGTGCGGTGTCCGCCGCCAAGCCGAAGGTCGCCGACTATCCCTTCACCACCCTGGTGCCGAACCTGGGCGTGGTCAGCGTGGGGCGCTTCAAGAGCTTCGTGGTCGCCGACATCCCCGGCCTGATCGAGGGTGCTGCCGAAGGCGCCGGCCTGGGCATCCGCTTCCTCAAGCACCTGGCGCGTACCCGTCTGCTGCTGCACATCGTCGACATGGCGCCGCTGGATGAGAGTGATCCGGCCGATGCCGCGGAAACCATCGTCCACGAGCTGGAGAAATTCAGCCCGGCGCTGACCGAGCGTGATCGCTGGCTGGTGCTGAACAAGATGGATCAGATCCTTGAGCCTGAGGAGCAGGAGCGTCGCAAGCAGGCCGTGGTCGAGCGTCTGGGCTGGGAGGGTCCGGTCTATGTGATCTCCGCCCTGGAGCGTGAAGGCACCGAGAAGCTGAGCCAGGACATCATGAAGTACCTCGACGAGCGCACCCTGCGCATCGAGGAGGAGCCGGCCTATGGCGAAGCCCTGGCGGCCCTGGATCAGCGCATCGAAGACGAGGCCCGTGCCCGTCTGCAGGCCCTGGACGATGCTCGTGCACTGCGTCGCTCCGGTCTGAAGAATGTCGATGATGCGGATGACGATGATTTCGAGGATGACGAAGACGACGGCGATGGGCCGGAAATCTTCTACGTGCCTTGATCGGAACGGCGCCCGCCGGTCCGGATGAAACGTGTGAAGCCTGACTTCTAAGGTTGAGGGTATGCGTGAGAAGGTCACTGGCGCCAAGCGCTGGGTAGTCAAGATTGGCAGTGCGTTGCTGACCGCCGATGGTCGCGGTCTGGATCGTGATGCCATGGCGGTATGGGTCGAGCAGATGGTCGCGCTGCATTGCGCGGGCGTTGAGCTGGTTCTTGTGTCCTCGGGCGCCGTCGCGGCGGGCATGAGCCGCCTGGGTTGGGTTTCCCGACCTAGTGACATGCACGAGCTGCAGGCGGCCGCCGCGGTGGGGCAGATGGGCCTGGTCCAGGCCTGGGAGTCCAGCTTCGGCGTGCACGGCCTGCAGACCGCGCAGGTGCTGCTGACTCATGACGACCTGTCCGACCGCAAGCGCTACCTGAACGGGCGCAACACCCTGCGCACGCTGGTCGATCTCGGCGTGATCCCGGTGATCAACGAGAACGATACCGTCGTTACCGATGAGATCCGCTTCGGCGACAACGACACCCTGGCGGCGCTGGTGGCCAACCTGGTCGAGGCTGATCTGCTGGTGATCCTCACTGATCGCGATGGCATGTTCGACGCTGACCCGCGCAACAACCCCGATGCCGAGCTGATTTTCGAAGCTCGCGCCGATGATCCCGCCCTGGACGCGGTTGCTGGCGGTACCGGTGGTGCGCTGGGTCGTGGCGGCATGCAGACCAAGCTGCGCGCGGCTCGTCTGGCGGCGCGTTCCGGTGCGCACACCGTCATCGTTGGTGGTCGTATCGAGCGTGTGCTGGATCGCCTGCGTGTCGGTGAGCGGCTCGGCACGCTGCTGACTCCCGAGCAGAGTCGCAAGGCGGCGCGCAAACAGTGGCTGGCTGGTCACCTGCAGATGCGCGGCACGCTGGTGCTGGACGATGGTGCAGTGAAGGCCCTGTCGCAGGATCACAAGAGTCTGTTGCCGGTCGGCGTGAAGGCCGTGCAGGGCAGCTTCCGTCGCGGAGAGATGGTGGTCTGTGTGGATCAGCAGGGTCGCGAGATCGCTCGCGGTCTGGCGAACTACAGCGCTCTGGAGGCGCAGAAGATCATCGGCCAGCCGACCGATGCCATCGAAGGCATGCTTGGCTATGTCGATGGTCCGGAGCTGGTGCACCGCGACAACCTGGTGCTCGTCTGAGGAGATTCTTCATGCGCAAGGGATTGATGGCGGCGCTGATGCTGCTGCCGGCGCTGGCCCGGGCCGACGTGGTCGGTGAGGTGTCCACCGTCTTCAAATGGGTCGGGCCGAACGACAAGATCGTCGTCGAGGCTTTCGATGATCCGAAGGTGCGGGGTGTCAGTTGCTACCTGTCTCGCGCCAAGACGGGTGGCGTGAAGGGTGGGCTGGGGCTGGCGGAGGATCGTGCCGAGGCGTCGATCTCCTGTCGTCAGGTCGGGCCGATCCGTTTTGCCGGTGAGTTGAAGGATGGCGAGGTAGTCTTCCAGCAGCGCACTTCGCTGGTATTCAAGACCATGCAGGTGGTGCGCTTCTTCGACAAGAAGCGCAATGCGCTGGTCTATCTGGTCTACAGCGACCGGGTGATCGAAGGCAGTCCGCAGAATGCGGTGACGGCGATTCCGATCATGCCGTGGCCTGAGAAGTAAGAAAGAAAAGGGCGGGTGACCGCCCTTTCTTTTTGCCTGTGCAAAAGTGAGCGTGTGGATAACGCTGTGCTGAACAAATCGCAGGCAATAAAAAACCGGCCCTGAGGCCGGTTTTTCAAGAACGGAACGCTTACGCGGTGGCCAGGGCCTTCACGTGGGCGTTCAGGCGGCTCTTGTGACGAGCGGCCTTGTTCTTGTGGATGATGCCTTTGTCGGCCATACGGTCGATGACCGGTACGGCGGCAACCAGAGCGGCCTGGGCCTTCGGCAGGTCCTTGGCGTCGACTGCTTTGACTACGTTCTTGATGTAGGTACGAACCATGGAACGCAGGCTGGCGTTGTGGCTGCGACGCTTCTCAGCCTGTTTGGCGCGTTTTTTGGCGGAAGGTGTGTTGGCCACCGTCGAGCTCCTCGAAAAAAACTTGGGATGTTGCGAATAAATTAAGGCCGCGAATAATGCCGTTGCATCAGGGCCTTGTCAAGGGTATGCGCGGCCTCCGACGAGTGGTGCGACGAGCGCACGCTGTCCGGCGGATGGGGTGATTTATTCCCCTCACGGCCCTACACTGCTGCGCTTCGCCTGACGGTCGAGCAATCGCTCTAGGCCAGGGCTGCACCCCGCAGGGGCGGCCATTCTACCAGTTCTGGACGTTATGAACCTACTCAAGTCGCTGGCCGCGGTCAGCTCGATGACCATGATCTCGCGGGTGCTCGGCTTCGTGCGCGACACAATCGTTGCGCGCATGTTCGGTGCCGGCATGGCGACCGACGCTTTCTTCGTCGCCTTCAAACTGCCCAACCTGCTGCGCCGCATCTTCGCCGAGGGGGCGTTCTCCCAGGCGTTCGTGCCGATCCTGGCCGAGTACAAGACCCAGCAGGGCGAGGAGGCGACCCGTACCTTCATCGCCTATGTGTCCGGCCTGCTGACCCTGATCCTGGCGCTGGTCACCGCGCTGGGCATGCTCGCCGCGCCCTGGGTGATCTGGGTGACGGCGCCCGGCTTCGTCGATTCGCCGGAGAAATTCGAGCTCACCAGCGCCCTGCTGCGGGTGACCTTCCCTTATATCCTGCTGATCTCGCTGGCCTCGTTGGCGGGGGCGATCCTCAATACCTGGAATCGCTTCTCGGTGCCGGCCTTCGTGCCGACCCTGCTGAACGTCAGCATGATCCTCTTCGCGCTGTTCCTGACGCCGTACTTCGATCCGCCGATCATGGCGCTGGGCTGGGCGGTGCTGGCCGGCGGGCTGGCGCAGCTGCTTTACCAGCTGCCGCACCTGAAGAAGATCGGCATGCTCGTGCTGCCGCGCATCAATCTGCGCGATTCCGGCGTCTGGCGCGTGCTCAAGCAGATGGGGCCGGCGATCCTCGGTGTCTCGGTCAGCCAGATTTCGCTGATCATCAACACCATCTTCGCGTCCTTCCTGGTTGCCGGTTCCGTGTCCTGGATGTACTACGCAGACCGCCTGATGGAGCTGCCCTCCGGTGTGCTCGGCGTTGCGCTGGGCACCATCCTGCTGCCGTCGCTGGCCAAGACCTACGCCAGCGACGACCGTCACGAGTATTCGCGGCTGATGGACTGGGGTCTGCGCCTGTGCTTCCTGCTGGTGCTGCCGTGCTCCCTGGCGCTGGCGGTGATCGCCGAGCCGCTGACCGTCGCGCTGTTCCAGTACGGCAAGTTCAGCGCCCATGACGCCCAGATGACCCAGCATGCGCTGATCGCCTACGCGGTTGGCCTGCTCGGCATCATCCTGGTGAAGGTGCTGGCGCCGGGGTTTTATGCGCGGCAGAACATCAAGACACCGGTGAAAATCGCGCTGTTTACCCTGGTGTCCACCCAGCTGATGAACCTGGTGTTCATCGGCCCGCTCAAGCATGCGGGTCTGGCGCTGGCGATCAGCCTGGCGGCCTGTCTGAATGCGGGCCTGCTGTTCTGGCAACTGCGCAAGCAACAGTTGTTCGAGCCGCAGGCGGGCTGGGGCAAATTCATCGCCAAATTAGTCGTAGCTGTACTGGTGATGTGCGCGGTGCTGTTCGGCATGATGCATTTCATGCCGGCCTGGGATCAGGGCGGCATGCCGATCCGCCTGGCGCGCCTGGGCGCGCTGGTGGTGGCCGGTGTGGTCGCCTATTTCGGTATGCTGGCGATCCTCGGCTTCCGCTTGCGGGACTTCTCCCGCCGCGCGGTGCTGTAACCTTCGCGGGGCAAAGCATTGCATCGGTTTGCGGCGACGGCATTTTGCCTGTCGCATGGCAACGGGTGCAGGTATAATCGACCACTTTCTGAGCAATACGCGCGCTATGCAGCTGCTTCGAGGCCTTCACAACCTGCGGCCCCTGTCCGGGGGCTGTGTCGCCACCATCGGTAACTTCGACGGCGTCCATCTCGGCCACCAGGCGATCCTGGGGCGTCTGCGCGAGCGTTCGCTGGAGCTGGGTGTGCCCAGTTGCGTAGTGATCTTCGAGCCGCAGCCGCGCGAGTACTTCGCTCCCGATGCCGCTCCGGTGCGCCTGACGCGCCTGCGCGAGAAGCTCGAACTGCTGCGCCAGTACGGCGTCGACTTCGTGCTCTGCCTGGCCTTCAACCGCCGCCTGCGCGAGCTGTCGGCCGCCGAGTTCGTCCGCCAGGTGCTGGTCGAGGGCCTGCGGGTCCGCCATCTGGAAGTCGGCGACGATTTCCGCTTCGGCTGCGATCGTTCCGGTGACTTCGCCTTTCTGGTCAACGCCAGCGCGGAGCAGGGCTTCACCGTCGAAGCCGCGACCACCGTGGAAGTCGATGGCATGCGCGTGAGCAGCTCGCGTATCCGCAAGGACCTGGCCGACGGTGACCTGCACATGGTCGAGCGCCTGCTGGGTCGTCCGTACAGCCTGAGCGGCCGCGTGCTGCACGGGCAGAAGCTGGGTCGCACGCTGGGCTCGCCCACCGCGAATATCCAGCTCAAGCGCCGCAAGGCGCCGCTCAACGGCGTTTACCTGGTCAGCACGATGGTGGCTGGTCAGCGCCGCAACGGGGTTGCCAACATCGGCACCCGACCGTCTGTGAATGGCGACGGCCGGCCCCACCTGGAAGTGCATCTGCTGGATTTCGCTGGCGATCTCTACGGCCAGCATCTGGACATCACTTTCCACCAGAAGCTGCGTGATGAGCAGCGTTTCGCCTCGCTCGAGGCACTCAAGGCGGCCATCCTCGCCGACATCGCCGCCGCCCGGGCCTACTGGCTGGGCCAACCGCTTGATTGAAGATCCTGAACAGGCCCTGAGATGACCGATTACAAAGCCACTCTGAACCTTCCCGAAACCGACTTCCCGATGAAAGCCGGCCTGCCGCAGCGCGAGCCGCAGACCCTGAAACTCTGGAACGACATTGGCCTGTACCAGAAGCTGCGGAAGATTGGCGAAGGTCGCCCGAAATTCATCCTGCACGATGGCCCGCCCTACGCCAACGGCAGCATCCACATCGGTCACGCGGTCAACAAGATCCTCAAGGACATCATTGTCCGTTCCAAGACCCTGGCCGGCTATGACGCCCCCTATGTGCCGGGCTGGGACTGCCATGGCCTGCCGATCGAGCACAAGGTCGAGACCACCCACGGCAAGAACCTGCCGGCGGACAAGACCCGCGAACTGTGCCGCGAGTACGCCGCCGAACAGATCGAGGGGCAGAAGGCCGACTTCATCCGTCTGGGCGTGCTGGGCGAATGGGACAATCCCTACAAGACCATGAACTTCTCCAACGAGGCCGGGGAAATCCGCGCGCTCGCCGAGATGGTCAAGCAAGGCTTCGTGTTCAAGGGCCTGAAGCCGGTGAACTGGTGCTTCGACTGCGGCTCGGCCCTGGCCGAGGCGGAAGTCGAGTACGCCGACAAGAAATCCGACGCCATCGACGTCGCCTTCCCGGTGGAAGACGCTGACAAGCTGGCCGCCGCCTTCGGTCTGGCCAGCCTGCCCAAGCCGACTGCCATCGTCATCTGGACCACCACCCCCTGGACCATCCCGGCCAACCAGGCGCTGAACGTCCATCCCGAATTCACCTACGCACTGGTGGATGTCGGCGATCGCCTGCTGGTGCTGGCCGAGGAACTGGTCGAGTCGAGCCTGGCGCGCTACGGCCTGGAAGGCAAGGTCATCGCCACCGCCCAGGGCGAGGCGCTGGACCTGATCCGTTTCCGCCACCCGTTCTACGAGCGCTTCTCGCCGGTCTACCTGGCCGAGTACGTCGAGCTGGGCGCCGGCACCGGCGTGGTTCACTCCGCCCCGGCCTACGGCGAGGACGACTTCCGTACCTGCAAGCAGTACGGCATGAGCAACGACGACATCCTCAGCCCGGTGCAGAGCAATGGCGTCTATGTGGCCGACCTGCCGTTCTTCGGCGGCCAGTTCATCTGGAAGGCCAACCCGGCCATTGTCGCCAAGCTCGATGAAGTCGGCGCACTGCTCAAGCACGCCAGCATCAGCCACAGCTACATGCACTGCTGGCGCCACAAGACCCCGCTGATCTACCGCGCCACTGCGCAGTGGTTCGTCGGCATGGACAAGCAGCCGCAGACCGGCGCCACCCTGCGCGAGCGCGCACTGGAAGCCATCACCGAAACCGAGTTCGTGCCCAACTGGGGCCAGGCGCGCCTGCACGGCATGATCGCTGGCCGTCCGGACTGGTGCATCTCGCGTCAGCGCAACTGGGGCGTGCCGATCCCGTTCTTCCTGCACAAGGCCACCGGTGAGCTGCACCCGCGCACCGTCGAGCTGATGGAAGCCGTCGCCCAGCGCGTCGAGAAGGAAGGTATCGAGGCCTGGTTCAAGCTCGACGCTGCCGAACTGCTGGGCGACGAAGCCGCGCAGTACGACAAGATCAACGACACTCTGGACGTCTGGTTCGACTCCGGCACCACCCACTGGCACGTGCTGCGCGGCTCCCATGCCGAGTTGGGCCATGCCAGCGGTCCGGCCGCCGACCTCTATCTGGAAGGCTCCGACCAGCACCGCGGCTGGTTCCATTCCTCGCTGCTGACCGGCTGCGCCATCGACGGCCACGCGCCGTACCGTCAGCTGCTGACCCACGGCTTCACCGTGGACGAGTCCGGCCGCAAGATGTCCAAGTCCCTGGGCAACACCGTGGTGCCGCAGACCGTGATCGACAGCATGGGTGCTGACATCCTGCGCCTGTGGGTCGCGTCCACCGACTACTCCGGCGAGATCGCCGTTTCCCAGCAGATCCTCCAGCGCAGCGCCGACGCCTACCGTCGTATCCGCAATACCACGCGCTTCCTGCTGTCCAACCTGTCCGGCTTCGACCCGGCCAAGGACCTGCTGCCCAACGACCAGCTGCTGGCCCTGGACCGCTGGGCCATCGACCGCGCCCTGCAACTGCAGCGCGAGCTGGAAGAGGCCTACCGCGACTACCGCTTCTGGAACGTCTACTCCAAGGTGCACAACTTCTGCGTGCAGGAGCTGGGTGGCTTCTACCTGGACATCATCAAGGACCGCCAGTACACCACCCAGGAGAACAGCGTCGCCCGCCGTTCCTGCCAGACCGCGCTGTTCCACATCGCCGAGGCCCTGGTGCGCTGGATCGCGCCGATCATGGCCTTCACCGCCGAAGAGATCTGGAGCTTCATGCCGGGCGAGCGCGCCGAATCGGTCATGCTGAGCACCTGGTACGACGGTCTCTCCGAGCTGCCGGCCGACGCCGAGCTGGACCGCGCCTACTGGGATGAAATCATGGCTGCCAAGGCTGCCGTGAACAAGGAACTGGAGAACCTGCGCAGCGCCAAGACCATCGGCGGCAACCTGCAGGCCGAGATCACCCTCTACGCCGAAGACTCCCTGGCCAAGCGCCTGGAGAAACTGGGCAACGAGCTGCGCTTTGTGCTGATCACCTCCGCCGCTACCGTTGCGCCGCTGGCGGACGCGCCGGCTGATGCGGTCGAAAGCGAACTGCCCGGCCTGAAGCTGAAGGTGGTCAAGTCCCCCCATGCCAAGTGCGGCCGTTGCTGGCACTTCCGCGCCGACGTGGGCAGCCACGCCGCGCACCCGGAACTGTGTGGTCGCTGCGTCGAGAACATCGATGGCGCGGGCGAGGTGCGTCACTATGCCTAATGCCGATCGTTTCGGCCGCCTGCCCTGGCTGTGGATCACCGTGGTAGTGTTCGTCCTGGATCAGGTCACCAAGGCCTTCTTCCAGTCTGAGCTGACCATGTACCAGCAGATCGTGGTCATTCCCGACCTGTTCAGCTGGACCCTGGCCTACAACACCGGCGCCGCGTTCAGCTTCCTGGCCGACAGCTCGGGCTGGCAGCGCTGGCTGTTTGCGCTGATCGCCATCGTGGTCAGCGTCGTGCTGGTGGTCTGGCTCAAACGCTTGAAGCGCGGCGAGACCTGGCTGGCCATTGCCCTGGCCCTGGTGCTGGGCGGCGCGCTGGGCAACCTGTACGACCGCATGGTCCTGGGGCACGTGGTGGACTTCATCCTCGTGCACTGGCAGGACCGCTGGCGCTTCCCGGCCTTCAACCTGGCCGACAGCGCCATCACCGTCGGCGCCATCATGCTGGCGCTGGACATGTTCAAATCGAAGAATTCCGGAGAGACCGCCAATGGTTGATTCCTCTGACACCATTCAGCGCATCGGCGGCGACTCGAAGGTCACCCTGCATTTCGCCCTGAAGCTCGACGACGGCAACATCGTCGACAGTACCTTCGACAAGCAGCCGGCCACTTTCAAGGTCGGCGACGGCAACCTGCTGCCGGGCTTCGAGCAGGCGCTGTTCGGTCTCAAGGCTGGCGACAAGCGTACCCTGAGCATCGAGCCGGAGCAGGGCTTCGGCCAGCCGAACCCGGCCAACGTGCAGGTGATGCCGCGCGACCAGTTCGAAGGCATGGAATTGGCCGAGGGCCTGCTGGTGATCTTCAACGATGCCGCCAAGACCGAACTGCCGGGCGTCGTGAAAGAGTTCGACGAGCAGCACGTCACCATCGACTTCAACCATCCGCTGGCCGGTAAAACGCTGGCGTTCGAAGTGGATATCATCGACGTACAACCAGCCTGATTGGCTGCACGGCCCGCCGCTGGCGGGCCGTTGCGCTTCAGGCGAAGTATTCCTACCGGCCCCTTGTGGGCCGGCTTGCGTAGCACCCGAGGCCACCATGCAAATCAAACTCGCCAATCCCCGCGGCTTCTGTGCCGGCGTCGACCGGGCGATCGAGATCGTCAACCGCGCCCTCGACGTCTTCGGCCCGCCGATCTACGTGCGCCATGAAGTGGTGCACAACAAGTTCGTGGTGGAGAACCTGCGCAACCGCGGCGCCGTGTTCGTCGAGGAACTCGACCAGGTGCCGGACGACACCATCGTCATCTTCAGCGCCCACGGTGTTTCCCAGGCCGTCCGCAAGGAAGCCGAGAGCCGTGGCCTGAAAGTCTTCGACGCCACCTGCCCGCTGGTGACCAAGGTGCACCTGGAAGTTGTGCGCTACAGCCGCGACGGCCACGAATGCATCCTGATCGGCCACGAAGGCCATCCGGAAGTGGAAGGCACCATGGGCCAGTACGACGCCTCCAATGGTGGCGCCATCTACCTGGTGGAGGACGAGGAAGATGTGGCCGCACTGGAAGTGCGCAATCCTGAAGCGCTGCACTTCGTCACCCAGACCACTCTGTCGATGGACGACACCTCCAAGGTGATCGATGCCCTGCGCGAAAAATTCCCCGCGATCATGGGCCCGCGCAAGAACGACATCTGCTACGCCACCCAGAATCGCCAGGATGCGGTAAAGGACCTGGCCGATCAGTGCGACCTGGTGCTGGTGGTCGGCAGCCCGAACAGCTCCAACTCCAACCGTCTGCGCGAGCTGGCCGAGCGCATGGGCACCCCCGGCTACCTGATCGACGGCGCCGAGGACATGCAGAAGGAGTGGTTCGACGGCGTGCAGCGCATCGGCATTACCGCTGGCGCTTCGGCCCCGGAAGTACTGGTGCGCGGCGTGATCCAGCAACTGCGTGACTGGGGCGCGGAGCCCGAGGTGGAGCTGGATGGGAGGGAGGAGAACATCACCTTCTCGATGCCCAAGGAATTGCGGGTGAAGGCGATTTAACCGCGCCTGCTGGCCGACAATAAAAAACCCGCCTTGGCGGGTTTTTTATTGTCGGCATTCGGCCTAGAGACCTCGGCAGCTGCCCCAGGCGCCGGCCAGGTCTCCGGAGCCTCCACGCACACCGTTGGAGCTGAGGGTGATAGTGCCGCGACCTGCCAATACGCCTCCATTCACCGGCGTTGCGGTCAGGCCGTAGCTGGTGCCGGAACCGTCGATGGCGACGGCGATTGTGAAGATCGCGCCTCCGTCCACGGGGCTCTGGGCATAGGCTCCCAGCGTTGCGTTGCTGTAAGTGTTTCGTTGGGCGCGGAATCTTTCCAGTATCCCGGCGGCGCCGGTCAGGGTGCCTTTGGCATCTTCACATGCCGTTCGGCGTACGTAGCCCGTGTAGGAGGGAAGTGCAATGGCGGCGAGTATCCCCACCACCATGACGGCGATCATCAGTTCCAGCAGGGTGAAACCCTGCTGGGATTTGCGGGCCTTGGTGCTCAAAGGTTGTCCTCGTCAATCCAGTAGTACTCGTTGAGGTTCAGCTGCGGCGGCTTGCTCACCTGGGTGCCGTTGATCACGAAGCTGGTGCCGCCGATGCTGACCAGGGTCGGGTCTGGCAGCAGGCCGGTGGTTTTGACCACGTTATAGCGGGCCGAAGGCGAGGTGGAGTTGCCGGTGGTGCTGACCGGGGTCGCATCCGCCAGGTGCACGACGTAGGAACGGTTTACACCGACGCTGGCCTGGCAGGAGTTGGCGGCCGCCGTCGGTTCGTAGGTGTTGAAGTACAGATAGCCGTTCACTGTCAGGGAGCGGGTGAGGACCTTTTCCCCGCCGGCGCTGTTCATCTTGATCATCCAGCCGCCGGTGGTGGCGCTGAAGGCGGTAGTGGCATCGGCTTTCTCTGTGGCGGTGCCGGCCTGAATCAGGTTGGCGGTAGCGTCGTAGAGGCTGCTCTCGGTCAGGGTGCTCTCGCTGGTGGACGGTTTGGTCAGCACCGGGGTGCGGAAGGAGTAGAAGCGATCCTCCGTGAGCTTGTTGAGCGGGTGACCACGGTAGCCGGAGCCGATGTTGACTGTCAGTACCAGGGTGCCGTTGACGTTGACGATGGCCACGTCCGGTTCGTTGTAGAACCGGCGAATCTTGGCCTTGCGCTGGGCATCGGTGGTGTCGGCCGTGTCGGCCGGAACCACGTTGGCGAACACACCGTCGTTGCTGCTGCCGGCGGCAGTCACCAGGCCGGAACCGCTGCTGCCGTTGTTGATGTAGAAGCGCCAGACCTGGCCGCCCATGTCACCGACGAAGAACTGGTCGGCCAGTTGGTTTTCGTCGTTGGCCAGGGTGCCGTCGGTGTTCTGCTGCAGGTCGATGACGCGTACGGCGGACGGCATGCTGTAGTTCATCTTGCTCAGACGCAGGGTGCCGGTGGTCTTGCTGGCAGACCAGAGGCGTTCACCGGTACGAGCGTTGACGATGTAGATGGCATTGCCCATGGTGTCGGCGGTCTGGGTGCTGACGTTGTCCTGGTTCGGGTCGTAGCCGCCAGCGAAGATCAGTACGTCGGTGATGGTGCCGTTGACGTTGATGCGGGTCTTGATCGGTGCAGACCAGGTCTGACCCAACTGCTCAAAGCCCGTGGTGGTGCCGCCCTTGATCAGCCACAGCAGTTTCGGGTTGGAGCGGTCGGTAAGATCCAGCGCGTAGATGTCGCGCCCACCGCGACCCATGGTGCCGTAGGCGTAGACGAATTCGCCGGTGTTGAGCCCGGTGAGCAGGGTCGGCGTGGCGGCGCTGGGGTTGAGGCCACCGTAGAGCACGCCGTTCTTGTTGGCGTCGTTTACCCACAGGGTGACGGTGTTATCCATGCCGTAGGAGCGCGGCTTGGCACTGGTCGACTTCTGGTTGGCGGCCAACTGCGGGACATGCGCCAGCAGGGGTTCGGGCATGAAGGCCATCTGTTCCTGGCCGTTGCTGGTGTTGAACAGGTGCAGGTAGCCCTCATTGGTCGACATGACCACGCTCTGGTCTTCGCTGCTGCAGTTCTTGTAGGTGCTGTCGGTATAGGTGTTGCACGCGTAGGTGACCAGGCGCGGGGATGAGTGCAGCGGGTCGCCCACGCCCTTGCGCTGTGCGCCGGCAGCGGTGAGGCCGCGGATATAGTTGATCGCCGCGGTACGAGCTGCAGTGTCGTTGGCGTCACTGATGCCCAGCTTGGCGTTGGTGATGGTGGTGTTCGCCGAGTTGAGCAGGTAGTTGTTCTGGTTCAGGTTCACCGCAGCACTGGGCGAGGAGCCAATGAAGGTATAGAGCGAGCGAGTCGCCGCATCCGGCAGGTTGGATGCCGCACCACCATTGGCGGTGTTGTTGCCGTCGGCGCTGGAGCTCCAGAAGCTGCGGGCAGAGCTTTTGAAGAAGCCGGTGAGCGGATCCACGGCGGCGGTGTTATCCGCATCGACGATCTGTGCGGTGGCGGTGTCCAGGCGATAGCGCTTCAGGTTGCCCGGCCAGGTGTCGGTCTCCTGCGGTTTGAATACCGAGAAGTAGAGCTCGTCCTTGTTGTCCTGGCGGTTGAAGGTGTTCACCGGGGCACTGGCGCTGACGAAGGTGCTGTCGGTAGCGAGGACCTGCTGGATGATGTCGTTGAACGCCTTGGACAGGTCGCCTGCGGTGGTGGCGGTGTAGGTCGAGCCGCCGCCGCGCGAAGCCAGGTCGGCGAGGAACTTCTTGATATTGGCACTATCGCTTGCGCTACTGGCATCCAGGGCGAAGCCCACGGTGTGGGTGGTTACCTGGTTGTCGCCATCGATGCTGGAGGCCTGGTCGTTGGCGGCGATCCAGCCGGCGAGGGTACGGGCGCACTTTTCGCCGTCATCGCTGGCGTCGCTGGTACAGGCGCCGGTCAGTGCGGCGATGCCATTCTTGGCGGCCGTGGTGTTCTGGTTGGCTTGGCCGTCGGTCAACAACACCATGTGGGTGGTCTGGCAGGCGCTGTTGATGGGGCTGGCATAGCCGTCTGCACCGTTGCGCAGGTACTGCACTGCGTCATACAGGGTCGGCACGATGGGCGTGTTGCCCGTTGGCGTCATGGTTTGCGCCAGGCTGTTGAGCTGGTTGCGCACGGTGAACGGACTGGTGGTCATGCCGCCGTTGGCCAGCTTGATGCGCAGACGCAGGGACTGCGCCGGGTTGCTTTCGTAGGCCTGGGCATTGAGGCTGGAGTTCGCGCTTTGGGTCATGAACACCGTCAGTGCATTGCCGGGTGCCCAGCCGCTGCGGTTGAACACTGTCTGCAAGGAGGAAGCAAGGCCGCCACAGGCAAAGCTGGTGCCGGCGGTCCAGCCACCATTGGTGTTGTTGATGGTGCAACTGACTCCGGAGGTGCTGCTACGCGAACCGATGTTGCCGCTGCTCGCCTGCATGGCCGGTGAGCTGTCGGTGTTCTCGAAGCTGATCGAAGTGCTGACGTTCGGGCCGGTGACCGTGTTGTTCGGCGTGATGAACAGCTTGGCATCCAGCACGGTAGCGCCCTGGATGATGGGCAGGTTCTCGTAGCGGGCGGCGATGGAGCCCGAGTTCAGCGGCAGTGTGCTGTCGCCCAGGGTTGGCGTGTAGTAGTTGCGTCCCGGGGCGGTTTCGAAGCCGTCATTCTTCGCGTCGGTGACACGGGTTTCGATGATCGGGTTCAGGCAGCCGCCGCTGCCGCCAGTGTAGGTCACTGTCAGCGATGGCTGCAGGCCGATACCGCCCTCGATGCTGGTAGCAGTACGTGAGCCGGAGCCACTCTGCGGCGTGAGGATGATCGCAGCGGAGTTGTTGCCACACCAGCCGCCCTGGTTGACGATCTGCTGCACCACGTTCTTGATGTCCGGTCCTTCGACTGGAACGGGTGGGTTCTGTGCCGTCCATTCGGGAGCGGCCCAGTCGAGGTAGGCCGAAGTGGTGGCTCGCGCCGGGAGGTTTTCGGTGGCAGTGAAAGTGGTGGCGTCACTCGCCAGCTGGCCTTTGATCCGGAAGGTCACGGGGTCGCTGTTGGAGGTCGCCGGAACGAAGGACAACACGGCCTTGGTGACGGTCGCTCCTTGCGGAATGCCCAGGTTCTGGAAGCGCAGGGCGCCAATCCGGGTCTGCGCCACGGTGGAGGTGCTGGAGTAGTTCACCACCAGCGCCGGGGCGCTGTTGCCGCAGCTACGGGCGCAGAAGGTGTAGTCGGCCGCCTGGGTTGCGCGGAAACTCATCACCACGTCACCAATGTCACTGGTGGCGGGTGCTGTTCTCTGCAATGTCCTCAACTGGTTGGTGATGTCGATCTGCGCCGTGTTGCCGTTGATCCAGCTGGAAGCGGTGGATGTCGCGCTGCTGAATGTTCTGGTGCCTACCGGGCTGTTGTCGTTCAGGGCTGCCGGTGTTTTCGACAGCTCCATCTTCACATTCATTGTCGGCGGCGCGGTCCTGTTGGTGTTGGTAGGCACCAGCACCAGGTAGGCGCTCTGGATGGTCGCGTTGGCCGGGACGCCCAGTGAGCGGAAGTCGAACAGCGCCGTCTGGTAGTTGCTGTTATTGGTCGCGTTGACGTTCAGCTCGGTCATATTGCCGTTGGTGCAGACCGGTTTGCTCGGGCGGTTGAGGCCGGAAGTACGCATCCGGCACGCGTAGTCGGTGTTGCTCTGGGTGACGATGAAGAAGGCATCGTTCTGGACCAGCGTCGAGTTCGGCGTGCCAACCACCGTCGTGGTCGTGCTGGTATAGCCCATGGGCAGGCTGGATTCACCGATATCGCCGGTGCTGTTGGTGATGTTCTGGGTGGCGTCGTCGCTACCCTGACCGATTTCCGGGCTGCCGGCGTACTGGGTCGCGGAGCTCGGTATCACCGAGTCGATGTTGGTTACCGGATACAGCAGACGGTTGTCACCGTTGAGCACCATCAGGCCGGCGTTGATGCCGCTGGTGTTCTGGATGATGTCGGAGAACGCCTGCTTGAGCAGGGTCATACGCGATTGCTGGCCGCGCGAAGGGTTGCTGTTGCTGTCGGTGCGCCAGGCCATGGAGCCGGAGTTGTCCAGCACGAACAGCACGTTGGGGCGTACGTTCTGGTCGATGGACTGGCCGCCGAAGAAGATCTCGGTGTCGTCGGCATAGCTGAGGGTCGCGCAGGCTATGCCCGAGGTCAGCAGGGCACCACTCATCAGGCTGCGGAGGAAGGACTGTGGACGATTCATTCTGTGCACCTGATGCGTTAGAGGTGGGTGGCCTGGATGTAGCTGCGGCGATGCAGGGCACGCGCCTGGCCGTCCGAGCTGGTGACATCGCAGCTGCTCAGGTTCTTGCAAGCCTTGGCCTGGCTGCTCACCTGGTAGCAGGTGTATGTCAGGGTGCCGGCAGCGACGCTCAGGCTCTGCGCTGGAATGAACTTGGCGCATTCGATGAAGCTGGCATTCAGGTTCACCTGCGCCGAACCAGAGTTGCCCGACGTTGGTTCCACCGCGATGGAGGTGCCGTTGGTGGGGGCGACACCGCTCTGGGCGAACCGGTTCACCCAGAACTGCAGGCCGCTCTCCGCCGCCTGGAAGGCGATGTTCTGTTGCTGGGCGTTGGCCGAGACGCGCTGCTGCAGGGTCGAGTTACTGGCCATGGCAATCGCCAGCACGGTGAGAATCAGCAGTAGTACGAGGCTGACCAGCAGTGCCATGCCGCGTTGGGTCTTGGATGAAGTCATAGCCGGTTCCTCAGCTCGACGGTGCCGGTGAAATTGCGGGAAATGTTCTGCGCAGAATCGATGGCGGTGATGCTCAGTTGCACGCGATCGGCGCTCTGGGCTTCTGCGGTGCTGATGCTGCCTGCGGTTTTCCAGACGATCTTGCCTCCCGATTCGAAGCCCAGGGTGATGGCGGTGATGGTGGCGTTATCGACTATCGTCTGGTCGCCACCACTGGTGCTGGAGTTCATGCAGATCGAGGTGCCGTTGGCGCAGTTGCTGTAGGTGACGGAGTAGAGGTACAGCGTCTGGTTAGTGCAGGTTTTGTTGATGCCGGGCATGGCCACCGAGGTGGTGGTGGTCGTGGCGTAGTTGAAACGCACGCTGGTGTTCACACCGTTGGTGGTGGTGACCGCGTCGCGAGGGAACTGAACTCCATTGCTGACGGTCACGACGCTGCTGGGCAACTGGCAGCCCTGATAGCCCGCACGGCGGGCATCCATAGACACAAGGTCGAGGACGACCCGGCCACTGTCCTGCACACGGGTCAGCGCGCTGCTGGTCTTGTCCGACGCAGAACTGTTGCTGAACATCTGTAGTACGCCGAGCAGCAACAGCGAGCTGAGGAGCAGCGCCACCATCAGTTCGATCATCGACAGCCCTTGCTGCCGGTAGGAGTATTGCCTGGTAGTCATAGGTTCACCCGCAGCGTGAAGTTCTGAGCCTGAGAGCCGGTGCTGTGTTGCTGCGCGTCGGACTCGGTCCAGCTGATGACGACCTGGTACTCATTGGTGTTCGCTTTGGTGACGGTGACGCCGGAGCCGGGGATCGCGGCCTGCAGGTTGCCCCACCAGTCAAAGATGTCCTGGTTGGCCAGTTCCGAAGCCGTGCAACCAGCGGTCTTGGTGCGGCAGTCCGGGTTGGTCCGGGTCGCGCCGGAGGTCAGGCTGATCACATAGGGGGAGGTGGCCAGCAGCGCTTGAGCCGAGTTGCCACGCATCCGCTCCACATAGTCATAGGCAAGCATGCTGGCCTGGCCGCGCAGGTAGGCGCCCTGGTTGCTTTGCAGGCTGGTCATGGTCAGCGAGGCCATGCCCAGCAGCCCGATGGCCAGGACCAGAAGGGCGATGAGCACTTCGATGAGGGTGAAGCCACCCTCGCGACGTTGGGTCATGGGCATGTTCCGTTTGCTCCGCTGGTGGCAACGCCAGCGATGTTCAGGGTGACGGCGCGCGAGCTTTCAGTGCCTCGTGAGTCGCAGACCCGAAGCGTTGCAGCGGTGGTCAGGGTCCCGTTCGGATTGAAGGTCAGGGTGCCGCTGCTGCGCAGGGTCAGGCCGCTGGTGTTGGGTGGCAGTACACGGATCACGGCGGCCCGCGCGACTGACGTCGTTGTGGCGTCCGGGCTGCGGAAAACGATCGCGCCGGCCTCCCAGCTGTTGCTGTTGCAGCTAAAGATGTCCGGGTTGGTTCCTGCGTCGCTGCTACCGCAGGCGCGCACGATGCTGCGCTGGGTAATGGCTTCGCTACGCGCCGATTGCAGCAACCCGATCACCATGTTGGTCTGGCTGGAGATCTGGTTGTTCAGCATCAAGGTACGGAAACTGGGTATGGCGATGGTCGCCAGAATGGTGGCGACCGCCACCACGACCATCAACTCGATCAGCGTAAATCCCGCTGATGCCCTGGGGCGCGACATGGACGCATTCCTCACATTTTCGATAGCGGCGATGTTGCCTAGTCGTGTGGGAAATGTCTTTTTTCTATAGATGACCGTTCGTATTGGGGGGACGTTCGGTCATGCCTTCCGAGGTTATGTGAACCCCGTCGCGCAAGGTGTGAGAAGTCGGTCAGCGGGGGCAGTAGTCCTCGGTGCTTCCGGACTCGGTGCGGATGCGCCCCGCCTTGTTGAACACGATGTGATAACTCGCTCGGCCCGCGCCGCAGAGCGTCAGCGTGCCGGAGTGGAAGGCGCCGTTGGGTTGGATGGCATTGCCGAGCGGGGTGAAGTGGAGGTAGCGCCGCGAGGTGCTGTCGGTGTGGATGTGGATACCGCTCAGGGGGCCGTGGGCCGCGAGTGGAGGTTGTTGTGGGGCGCGGACGCCGCTATTGCCGGAATCGGCGAAAACCTCCCAGCCCGCGGCCCAGTCGCCGCCGGTTGCCGCGATGCTGATCGCTTGTCCACTGTGCGCGGCCGATTCACGAGCGAAGTCCAGGGCGTTGCGCAGTTCGTGGGTGGCCGTGCTTGCCCGCTGGTTCTGCAGCAGTTCGCTTAAGTTGGGGGCCGCGATGGAGAGTGCGATCGCCAGTATCGCGAGGGTCAACAGCAGTTCAACGAGGGTGAAGCCCAGCTCCCTGATAATGGGTCGTTCCCTGGCCATGGTTCGCTTCCGGGTAGTTGAGGAGCGGGAAGTATTGGGTGCCGGCTGTCGTGTGCCTGTCAGCGAGTGGGGTAGGGGCTGTAGGAGCGGTCCGATGCCGCACCGACTTCCGTCTTGCTCCCTCGAAGGTTCATGCCCGGTATAGTGTGCGGCCGGCGATGGGCCGTTGATTTTCCTGTGATGTGGGGCGTGGTATGCCGGACATGATCGTGGTGGGCGGTGGAGTAGTGGGCATGCTGACTGCCTGGACTCTGGGGCAGGCGGGCGCCGAGGTGGTGCTGCTGGAAAAGGGCGAGACCGGGCGTGAAGCGTCCTGGGCCGGCGGCGGCATCGTCTCGCCGCTCTATCCGTGGCGCTACAGTGCTGCGGTCGCCAACCTGGCCCACTGGTCACAGGATTTCTATCCGCAACTGGGCGAGCAACTGCTCGCGGATACCGGGCTCGATCCGGAAGTGCACGTCACTGGCCTTTATTGGCTGGACCTGGACGACCAGGCCGAAGCCCTGGCGTGGGCCAGGACCCATGGTCGCCCGCTTTCGGAAGTGGATATAGGCGCTGTGCAGGAGGCTGTCCCGGTACTGGGACAGGGCTTCGAGCGCGCGGTGTACATGTCCGGCGTGGCCAATGTGCGCAACCCGCGCCTGGCCAAGTCGCTTCGCCAGGCGCTGGTTCAGCTGCCGAATGTGATCGTGCAGGAGCAGGTCGAGGTAACTGGTTTCCTGAAGCAGGGCGATAACGTGACGGGCGTCCGCACGGCGCAGGGTGACTTCACTGCCGACTCGGTGGTGCTGGCGGCCGGCGCCTGGAGCGGTGAGTTGCTGGCAAAGCTGGGGCTCGAGCTACCGGTTGAGCCGGTGAAGGGACAGATGATTCTTTATCGCTGCGCCCCGGACTTCCTTTCCAGCATGGTGCTGGCCAAAGGTCGTTACGCGATTCCGCGTCGCGATGGGCACATTCTGGTGGGCAGTACGCTGGAGTTTGCCGGCTTCGACAAGACTCCGTCGACCGAGGCCCTGAGCAGCCTGCGTGCATCGGCGGAAGCGCTGATTCCCGCACTGTCAGGCATGGAGCCGGTAAATCACTGGGCGGGGCTGCGTCCGGGCTCGCCGCAGGGCATTCCCTTCATTGGCGAGGTTCCCGGTCACCCGGGGCTGTGGCTGAACACCGGTCATTACCGCAACGGCCTGGTGCTGGCGCCAGCGTCCTGCCAGTTGCTGGCGGACCTGATACTGAAGCGGCAGCCGATCATCGAAGCGGCGCCCTACGCGCCGGCAGGGCGTCTGGTCGCGACGCCCATCGTCTGAGACCGGTCGGGGATCAGTCGATCCCCAGTTTCTTCAGGCGGTAGCGCATGGAGCGGAAGGTCAGCCCCAGGCGCTGCGCCGCCGCGGTACGGTTCCAGCGCGTCTCTTCCAGAGCCTGCATGATCAGCTTGCGCTCGATGTCTTCGAGGTAATCCTCGAGGTTGTCGATCTGCGCCAGGCTCGCGTCACCACCGCTGTCCGCCGTGCTGGTTTCGGCCAGGCGCAGGTCATGAGGCTGGATGACATCGTCCTCGCAGAGCGTATAGGCGCGCTCCAGCATGTTTTCCAGTTCCCGCACGTTGCCGGGGAAGCGGTAGCTCTTGAGTTTCTCCAGCGCATCGGCGCTGACCGCCGCGGCGGCCAGTCCGCTGTCTCCGGCCAGGCGCTTGAGGACACGGTCGGTCAGCAGCGGGATGTCTTCGCGGCGCTCGCGCAGCGGCGGAACCCGCAGTTCGATGACGTTCAGGCGGTAGTAGAGGTCCTGACGGAATCGGCCAGCCGCCACTTCGGCGGCCAGGTCCTTGTGGGTCGCGCAGAGGACGCGCACGTCAACCGCGACCTCCTGCTGGCCGCCCACGGCGCGCACGGCCTTCTCCTGGATGACGCGCAGCAGCTTGACCTGCATCGGCAGTGGCAGGTCGGCGACTTCGTCGAGGAACAGCGTGCCACCGTTGGCCGCCTGGAACAGCCCTAGCTTGTCTTCCACGGCACCGGTGAAGCTGCCTTTCTTGTGGCCGAAGAACTCGCTTTCCATCAGCTCGGAGGGAATGGCGCCGCAGTTGACCGGTACGAAGGTCTGGGTCTCGCGCGGTCCTTGCTCGTGGATCAGTCGGGCCACCAGCTCCTTGCCGCTGCCGGATTCGCCGCTGATGTACACCGGCGCCTGGCTGCGGGCGAGCTTGGCCACCTGGTTGCGCAGGGTGCGCATGGGCGGCGAATCACCCAGCAGACGGCTATCCACCGGCGCCTCCTCGGCCTCCGGCGAGCGCAGGCGCAGGGCTGAATTCACCAGCTCGCGCAGGCGGGCAAGGTCCACCGGTTTGGTCAGGAAGTCGAAGGCGCCGGCCTTGAGGGCCTGCACCGCGGTGTCGAGGCTGCCGAAGGCGGTGATCATCGCCACCGGCATCTGCGGATGGCGCTGCTGGATGTACTGCACCAGGTCCAGGCCGGTGCCATCGGGCAGGCGCATGTCGGTGAGGCAGAAGTCGAAGGGCTCGCGGGCCAGGAAGTCGCGGGCTTCCTTGACGTTGCGGGCGCTGCGGGTGTCCAGCTTCATGCGGCCGAGGGTGATCTCCAGCAGCTCGCGGATGTCGGGTTCGTCGTCGACGATCAGGGCTTTTTGACGGCTCATGCTCTTTGCGTCTTCTTAGCTTTGTTTGCGCGGGTGAGCGAAGGTGAGGCGGAAGCAGCTGCCGCCTTCGTCACGCGTCTTGTAGTCCAGTCGGGCCTGGTTGCTTTCGCACAGCTCGCGAGAGATGTACAGGCCAAGGCCGGTGCCCTTGCTTTCGGTGGTGAAGAACGGCTCGAACAGCTTCCCCCGCTGATCGGCAGCGATGCCGGGACCGTCATCGAGCACTTCCAGAACAGGCAGGTCGGTCTCGCTGTCGCGGAACAGGCGCAGCCACACCTGGCCGGTGCCGTTCTTCTGCGTGCTGTACCGTAACCCATTCTGCACGAGGTTGGTCAGTACCTGCGTCAACTGATGCGGGTCCATGCGTGTCTGCACGGTGCCCGGGCCGGTTTCCACATGGATCTGCTGGCCCTCGCGCAGGCTCTCGCGCATCTCGCCGGCGTAGCGGTGTAGCCAGTATTTGAGGTCCAGCAGTTGCGGCTCGGCCTGGCGCCGGCGCGACAGCTGGAGGACGTTCTCGATGACCAGGTTCATGCGCCGCGACTGGTCCTGAATGATCTGCGTCAGGCGCCGGTCGGGCTTGTCCAGTTCTTCGGACTCCAGCAGCAACTGCGCTGCATGGCTGATGGCGCCCAGCGGGTTGCGGATCTCATGGGCAATGCCCGCGGTCAGTCGGCCCAGGGCGGCGAGCTTGAGCTGCTGGGCCTGCTGGGCGATCTGCGAGATGTCCTCGAGGAACATCAGGATGTGCTGTTCGTTGTCGCGGCGAAGGGGGATGAAGCTTGGCTGCACGGTCGGGCCGGACTCCATGGGCTGCAGGCTCGGTGGGCGCAGGGCGGGATTCTGTTGCCACTGCTGCAGGCTGGAGACCAGTTGCGGGCTGTACTCGGCCAGTGAGTGGCCGGGAAGGTCATGCCCGCCCAGCAGGGTGGTGGCGCTCTGGTTGGCCAGCAGCACCCGGTGGCGATCGCCCAGCACCAGGATGCCGGTACGCATGCGCTGGAGGATCAGTGCGTTCAGCTCTTCGAGGTTGGCCACCGTGGTGGCGCGCTGCTCGGCAATGCTTTCGACGACCTGCTGGCGCCGTGCCAGGGCCTGGATCAGCAGGGCTGAGGCGAAGCTCAGGGCGCCGAGTCCGCCTGCCTGCACGTAATGGTTGATGGCCGTGGGTTGGCTGAGGCTCAGGTAGAAGGTCAGGTAGATCAGGCCGATGGCGGCGATGGCGGCGATGAGCAGGCCGATGCGGCCTCGCAGCAGGACATTGGCGATGGCCACGGCGACCACCATCAGGTTGCCGATGCCGCTGGGAATGCCGCCCGCGGTATAGAACAGGGCGCTGAGCAGGAGTATGTCCAGCGCCGCCAGGAGGAAGATCGGCAAGAGATGGCGCGGTGTTGGCATCAGCACCGCGATCAGGATGTTGAGGACCAGGTAGATCCAGCAGCCGACGTGGAACAGTTCGGGGTGAGCCAGTTTCAGCAGCTCATCGTCCAGGCTGCTGGAGATCAGCAGCACCAGCACCAGCCCGATGGTCAGGCGGTACAGGTGGTACAGGCGCAGGACCCGCAGGCCCTGCCCCGTGAGGGAGATGCCTTCAGCGACCACGGTCGTTGCGGTCCTGTTCGAGGTGCGCGCGGCTGCAGTACCACTGGCTCTCGTCCTGCAGGGCGTGGGTCTGCGGCACATGCACACCGCACTGCGCACAGCGGACCATCGGTGCGGCGGGGTCGTCGCCCTTGGGCTTCTTGACAGGGCGGGCCGGCCGGGTAGCTTTGCGCCACAACCACCAGCCGAAGGCGAAGAGGGCGATCCAGAACAGCAGACGGGTCATGGCAATCCCTTGTGCGTAAAGAGCGGCAGTTTATCCAAGCCACGCGGCGCCGCACAGTGAGCCCGTGCGCGCACCCGCCAGATCATGGGGCAGAGGCGCCGGTGCTTTGCCCGAATGAAAAAGGGAGGCCGAAGCCTCCCTTTTACTCGTATCTGCCGGTATCAGTCGAAGATGCCGAAGGTCATGTAGCTGAACCAGGAACGGTCGCTGCTGCCGGCGTTGCCTTCGGACTCTTGCTGTTCTTCCTGCACGTCGCTCTGGTTCTCGGGCTTGAGTTCGGCCGGAATCTGCTGTTCGGCGTCTTCGTACTGCTTGATCACGTCCTTGGATGCCTGGGTTTCCATGTGCGGCGGGGCATCGTTGGTCTCGATCAGGCCCAGGGTGGCCTTGGCCAGCCAGGAGCGGTTGTCGGCTTCGTCTTCACGGGGAACGAACTGGCCATCCTTGAGGCTGGCGTTGTCCGGGTAGTTCGCCTTCAGGGTTTCCAGGCTGGAATCGGCCAGGTCGTTCAGGCCCAGGCGCTGATAGGCCTCGACCATGATCGCCAGACCATCGCCGACGGCCGGGGTTTCCTGGAAGTTCTCGACCACGTAGCGGCCACGGTTGGCGGCGGCGACATAGGCCTGGCGCTTGAGGTAGTAGTGACCGACGTGCACTTCGTAGGCCGCCAGCAGGTTGCGCAGGTAGATCATGCGCGCCTTGGCGTCCGGGGCGTAGCGGCTGTTCGGGTAGCGGCTGACCAGCTGGGCGAACTCGTTGAAGGAGTCGCGGGCGGCGCCCGGGTCGCGCTTGGTCATGTCCAGCGGCAGGAAGCGCGCCAGCAGGCCGCGGTCCTGGTCAAAGGAAGCCAGGCCCTTGAGGTAGTAGGCGTAGTCGACGTTCGGGTGCTGCGGGTGCAGGCGGATGAAGCGCTCGGCGGAGGCGCGGGCGGCCTCGGGCTCCATGTTCTTGTAGTTGGCGTAGATCAGCTCCAACTGCGCCTGCTCGGCATAGCGGCCGAACGGATAGCGGGACTCCAGCGCCTTCAGCTTGGCGACGGCGTTGGTGTAGCTCTTGTTGTTGAGGTCGTCCTGTGCCTGCTGGTACAGCTGGCTTTCGCTCAGGTTCTCATCCACCTTCTCGCCCTTGGAGGAGCAGGCGGTGACGAAGGCGAGGATGGCGATCAGCAGCAGGTGTTTCACTTGCATGGCGAGTTGCGTCCCTGGACGGTCGGCTGTCGCGGCCGCAACCGTCTGTTATGATTGGCGCCCCAGGGATACCCCTGGGACAAAGGCCCCGTATTTAACCACAGCGTGCTGCCGAACCAAAAGGCCGCGCGCCCTTCGTGTCCCGTCATGTCCAATATCATCCAACTCGCGGCAGAAGTGCCGTTCGACCTCGGTGGTCAGCGTCTCGACCAGGTCGCCGCCCAGCTCTTCTCCGACCACTCCCGCTCCCGCCTGGCTGGCTGGATCAAGGACGGCTGTCTCAAGGTCGACGGCGCCGTGCTGCGTCCACGCGACATCGTCCACGCCGGCTCGCGCCTTGAACTGGACGTCGAGCTGGAGGCCCAGGGCGAATGGGTTGCCCAGGACATCGAGCTGGACATCGTCTACGAAGACGACCACATCCTGGTCATCGACAAGCCGACCGGCCTGGTGGTTCACCCCGCCGCCGGCCACCAGGACGGCACCCTGCTCAACGCGCTGCTGCACCACGTGCCGCATCTGGCCAACGTGCCGCGCGCCGGCATCGTGCATCGCCTCGACAAGGACACCACCGGCCTGATGGTGGTGGCCAAGACTCTCGAAGCGCATACCAACCTGGTCGCCCAGTTGCAGGCGCGCAGCGTCAGCCGCATCTATGAAGCCATCGTCACCGGCGTGATCGTAGCCGGCGGCACCGTCGACGCACCCATCGGTCGTCATGGCGTGCAGCGCCAGAAGATGGCGGTGATCGAGACCGGCAAGGTCGCCATCAGCCATTATCGCGTGCTGGAGCGCTTCCGGGCGCACACCCACACGCGGGTGAAGCTGGAAACCGGGCGTACTCACCAGATCCGCGTCCATATGACGCACATCGGCCACCCGCTGGTGGGCGACCCCACCTACGGCGGGCGTTTCCGCATTCCGCCGGGGGCCAGCCCGACCCTCGTCGAGTCGCTGCGCGATTTCCCGCGCCAGGCACTGCACGCGCGCTTCCTGGAGCTGGATCACCCGGCCACCAACGTACGCATGAAGTGGGAGTCGCCGCTGCCGGATGACTTCACCTGGCTGCTGAGCCTGCTGCGGCAGGACAACGAGTCCTTCGTATGACCCCCTGGCTGACGCTTGACTGGCCGGCTCCGGCGAACGTCCGCGCCTGCGTGACTACCCGTGCCGGCGGCGTCAGCGTCGAGCCTTTCGACCGCTTCAACCTCGGTGACCACGTCGGCGACGAGCCGGCTGCGGTGGCCGAGAACCGTCGCCGGCTGACCGCCGAACTGGGCTGCCAGCCGGCCTGGTTGAGCCAGGTACATGGTATCGATGTGGTCGAGGCCGACCCGTCTGCCGTTGCCACTGCGGATGCCAGCTGGAGCGCCACGCGGGGAATCGCCTGCACCATCATGACTGCCGATTGTCTGCCGGCGCTGTTCTGCGACCGCGCGGGGACCCGTGTCGGTGCTGCCCATGCCGGCTGGCGCGGGCTGGCGAGCGGCGTGCTGGAGGCGACCGTGGACGCGATGGCCGTCGCACCGGCTGAGCTGCTGGTCTGGCTCGGCCCGTCCATCGGCCCGCAGGCCTTCGAAGTCGGCCCCGAAGTGCGTGAAGCCTTCCTGGCAGACCACGCCGAAGCTGCGCGCGCCTTCGTGCCCAGCGCCAACGCCGGCAAATTCATGGCCGACATCTACGAGCTGGCGCGCATCCGCCTCGCGGCGAAGGGGGTGACTGCCGTCTACGGTGGGGATTTCTGCACCTTCACTGATATCGAGCGTTTCTATTCCTACCGCCGCAGCCCGCGTACCGGCCGCCTGGCCAGCCTGATCTGGCTGGCCTGACAGTCTGTCTGTAGGAGCGAGCTTGCTCGCGAACAGCCGGATACCTTTGTGTCAGGCGAGGTTCACGACCAAGCTCGCTCCTGCCGGTTCAACTCCGTTCCGGAGGTCCTTTCGAAGGCACTAACTGACGGGTGTCATGGCCAAATGGCTTGAACCGACCAAAATCGTCCTTATCTATCTGGCATCCCGGCGGGTTAGTCGTGACCAGGGGCACTCATCGCTCCGGCCCGCTCTAGAAAGGAAGGACGACCCTCATGCGAATCGACCGTTTGACCAGCAAGCTCCAGCTTGCACTCTCCGATGCCCAGTCCCTGGCCGTCGGACATGACCACCCGGCCATCGAGCCGGTGCACCTGCTGTCCGCGCTCATCGAGCAGCAGGGCGGCTCCATCAAGCCCCTGCTGATGCAGGTCGGCTTCGATATCCCGGCGCTGCGTTCCTCTCTCAATAAGGAGATGGACACGCTGCCGAAGATCCAGAACCCCACCGGCGACGTGAACCTGTCGCAGGACCTGGCGCGCCTGCTCAACCAGGCCGACCGCCTGGCCCAGCAGAAGGGCGACCAGTTCATCTCCAGCGAACTCGTGCTGCTCGCCGCCATGGATGACAGCACCAAGCTCGGCAAGCTTTTGACCAGCCAGGGCGTCTCCAAGAAGGCTCTGGAGAATGCCGTGGCCAACCTGCGCGGCGGCGAAGCGGTCAACGACCCGAACGCCGAGGACTCGCGCCAGGCGCTGGACAAGTACACCGTCGACATGACCAAGCGCGCCGAAGACGGCAAGCTCGATCCGGTGATCGGCCGTGACGACGAAATCCGCCGGACCATCCAGGTTCTGCAGCGCCGTACCAAGAACAACCCCGTGCTGATCGGCGAACCCGGCGTCGGCAAGACCGCCATCGTCGAAGGCCTGGCCCAGCGGATCGTCAACGGCGAAGTGCCCGACGGCCTGAAGGACAAGCGCCTGCTGGCGCTGGACATGGGCTCGCTGATCGCCGGCGCCAAGTTCCGCGGCGAGTTCGAGGAGCGCCTGAAAGCCGTCCTCAACGAACTGTCCAAGCAGGAAGGCCGGATCATCCTGTTCATCGACGAACTGCACACCATGGTCGGCGCCGGCAAGGCCGAAGGCGCCATGGACGCCGGCAACATGCTCAAACCGGCCCTGGCCCGTGGCGAGCTGCACTGCGTGGGCGCCACCACTCTGGACGAGTACCGTCAGTACATCGAGAAGGACGCGGCCCTGGAACGCCGCTTCCAGAAAGTCCTGGTGGATGAGCCGAGCGAGGAAGACACCATCGCCATCCTGCGTGGCCTGAAAGAGCGCTACGAAGTACACCACGGCGTGACCATCACCGACGGCGCGATCATCGCCGCGGCCAAGCTCAGCCACCGCTACATCACCGACCGCCAGCTGCCGGACAAGGCCATCGACCTGATCGACGAAGCCGCCAGCCGCATCCGCATGGAGATTGATTCCAAGCCGGAGGAACTCGATCGCCTGGATCGCCGCTTGATCCAGCTGAAAATCGAGCGTGAGGCGCTGAAGAAGGAAGACGACGAGGCCACCCGGAAGCGCCTCGCCAAGCTGGAAGAAGACATCGCCAAGCTCGAGCGCGAGTACGCCGATCTCGAGGAAATCTGGAAATCGGAGAAAGCCGAGGTCCAGGGTTCCGCGCAGATCCAGCAGAAGATCGAGCAGGCCAAGCAGGAAATGGAAACCGCGCGGCGCAAGGGCGACCTGGAAACCATGGCGCGCATCCAGTACCAGACCATTCCGGACCTGGAGCGCAGCCTGCAGATGGTCGACCAGCATGGCCAGACCGAGAAGCAGCTGCTGCGCAACAAGGTGACCGACGAGGAAATCGCCGAAGTCGTCGCCAAGTGGACCGGCATTCCGGTGTCCAAGATGCTCGAAGGCGAGCGCGAGAAGCTGCTGCGCATGGAAGACGAGCTGCACAAGCGCGTCATCGGCCAGCACGAGGCCGTGGTGGCCGTCTCCAACGCCGTGCGCCGTTCCCGTGCCGGCCTGGCGGACCCCAATCGACCCAGTGGCTCGTTCCTCTTCCTCGGCCCGACCGGGGTGGGCAAGACCGAGCTGTGCAAGGCCCTGGCCGAATTCCTCTTCGATACCGAGGAAGCGCTGGTGCGCATCGACATGTCCGAGTTCATGGAGAAACACTCCGTGGCTCGTCTGATCGGCGCACCTCCGGGCTACGTCGGCTATGAAGAAGGCGGTTACCTGACCGAGGCCGTGCGCCGCAAGCCGTACTCCGTGGTGCTGCTCGACGAAGTCGAGAAAGCCCACCCGGATGTCTTCAACGTGCTGCTGCAGGTGCTCGAAGACGGGCGCCTGACCGACAGCCACGGGCGTACCGTGGACTTCCGCAACACCGTGGTAGTGATGACCTCGAACCTCGGTTCGGCGCAGATCCAGGAGCTGGTCGGCGACCGAGAAGCCCAGCATGCGGCGGTCATGGATGCGGTGAATTCGCACTTCCGTCCGGAATTCATCAACCGGATCGACGAAGTGGTGGTCTTCGAGCCGCTGGCCCGCGAGCAGATCGCCGGCATCGCCCGTATCCAGATGGGCCGCCTGCGCAAGCGCCTTGCCGAGCGCGAGCTGAGCCTGGAGCTGAGCGACGAAGCCATGGACAAGCTGATCGCCGTCGGCTTCGACCCGGTGTATGGCGCGCGGCCCCTCAAGCGCGCGATCCAGCGCTGGATCGAGAACCCGCTGGCGCAGCTGATCCTGGCCGGCAAGTTCAACCCTGGCACGCAGATCCACGCCAAGGTCGAGAACGACGAGATCGTCTTCTCCTGATCCATGCTCCACGAAAAAGCCCGCCAATTGGCGGGCTTTTTCTTTGGCTCTACTGTAGGGGCGAGCTTGCTCGCGAGCCGGGGCGCGCGCTCCTGCAGGTGGACTCCGGCAATCAGCCCGTCTCGCGGGCGCCGCCGAGCAGGACCAGTAGTTGCTCGATCAGCTCCGCCTGATCCTCGGCAATATCGATGATGTGGAAACCCGCCCAGCCCAGTTGGCCGTCAGTACCGGCGCGACTCCACAGGCAATCGGCGCCGAGCTGGATTTCGCCGATCTCGTCCAGCGGCGGCGCCGGCACCAGGTGGCACTCCCAGACCGAATCGGCCTCCGGCACGTCCACCCCGCAGAGCATGAACCCTTCGGCGGACAGGTCGGCGAGCCGGCCCAGGCTGCGCCCGGAGTGCCGGTCGAAGACTTCCACGGTCAGCCCGGTCTGCTGCCGGCTATGCTGGCGACGTTCACTCATCGACTGCTCCTTCAGGTCTGTGCCGGGCTGCGCCCGGAAGTAAAGCGTTGCAGGACGCGGTAGATCGCACTCAGCGCACGATCCATCAGCGGGGCGGACTGTTCCGTCGGTACCAGGCGGACCTTGCCGGCTTCCATCTCCTGGGCCAACTGCACTATCGGTTTGACCGCCACCCGCTGCCCGGTGTGGTCGACGAACATGTAGTTGCGCGTGGTCGGGCTGAACCACGACAGCTTGAGCCGGCGCGCCGGTGTGGTGTCGCTGAATTCGAACCAGGTGCCGAACTCCAGGTGGCTCAGCTCCTTCATCAAGACCCGCACGCGCTCGGACAGCGCCTCGCCGTTGGGCTTGATCAGGGCATGACCCTCGGCTCCGAGCATGGCGCCCAGCGGGCTCTCCGGCAGCTCCTGTTTCAGTTGCGCGGCGATCTGCGGCTGCTGCGCCTGGATCGCGTGCTGGCAGGCAACCAGATCCTGCAGTAGCCGGCGGATGCCGTCCTCGTGGTAACCGCCCAGCACTTCCAGGCCCTTGCGCAGCTCCTCCAGGAGGGCCAGGCGGATCGCTTGCAGATGATCGCGGCCGGCAGCATCCAGCGGCGTCACGCTCCAGGCCAGCTGTTCTCCTACTTCGCAGGCGCGCTTCCATTCGTCGCTGTGCTCGCCACTGCGTAGCACGATGAAGGTCAGAGCATCGCACCAGCTCATTTCCAGGAAGTTGCGTACCAGCTCTGGCAGGTCGCGCTCCTGTGTCACCTTGGCGATGGCGTCCAGCGCGTGCTCGCGGGCGGCCAGCAGGCGGTCGCGGCCACGGGCAGCCTCCATGGCGCGGCGTTCGCGTAGTTCGACCTTCTGTCGCAGGTTGGTGATGTACTCGTTGAACTCGCCCAGCAGGTTGTCGAACAACGACAGGTCGCCAACGAAATCCTGGATCACCCGCTCGACCACCCAGTGCATCTTCGCCAGCAGGGCGCGCTCCTCGCCCTCGCCGCCATACAGCACGCCGGCCTGGGCCATGGCGTTGAGCAGCTTGCGCGCAGGGTGGTGATGCTGGGTGAACAGCTGCTTGTCCAGTAGCGCCACCTTGAGGAAGGGCGTGTGCAGGTGGGAAAGGGTGGTCTTGCAGCTGTCGGGCAGGTTCTCATCATCGAGGATGAAGTCGAACACCATGCCCACCAGGTCGATGACGTCTGCTTCCTGGTCGGTCAGTCGGGTGTTGCTCGGTTGCGCGCTGCCGGCTTCCAGCTGGCGCTGCAGGTCGGCCTTCAGCGCATCGACCGGCTGCGGCTGGCGCAACCGGTGGGCCAATTCGTGGGCAGACTCGCGCTGCAGGCGGTTCAGCGCCTCCAGCAGTTCGTTGGCGCTATAGGTCGTAGTGGCCGAGCTCGGACCGAAGCTGACGATGCTCTGGGTGTTACCGAACAGCGTGGCCTTGTCGCCGCGCCGGCGGTGCTCGGCGAGCAGCACCGCGAGGCCGCCGAACAGGGCGTTGCGGTCGCCCGGAGGCATATCCGGCAGGTCACCGGCGGTGTAGGGCGATGGTGTTGCACTGCCGCCTTCCGTCGCCGCGGTGATTTTTTCGGTCGCTGCCGGGCGGTGAGTGGGCGGGGATGCCTGGCGCTGGCCCTGCGGCCGGTACTTCAGGTTCGGTAGTACGCCGCCGTCGGCCAGGCGCTTGTTCAGTTGTTCATATAAAGGTTGCAGGTGCTGCATGACCTGTTGATCGAACAGCACATAAAGGATGGTTTTGATCCGCAGCGGGAAAACGCTGCGCGCCAGGGTGTCTCGGAACGCTTGGGCGATGGCCTGCGGGCCGAAGGGGTTGCGGTCCTCGCCCAGCTTGCTGCCGTTGTTGAGCAGCGCCAGGCGCTGATCCAGCGCGAACAGCTGCTGGGCGCAGTGGGCGCGAACCTGGTTGACCATGTTGGTCACCAGCAGCGTCTCTTCATATTCGTCGTTGCCGACCAGGGTCAGCTGGTCCACGTCCAGTTCTTCCAGCGGCTCCACGAGGGGCAGCTTGCCTTCGAGGAAGTCGCTGAGGCCCTGGGCGATTCGCTGGTGGTAGGAGCGCTCGAGGTTCGGCCGCTCGCGGCGGACTTCGCGCATGGCGTCGAAGAACAGGGCCTGAACCTGATTGTTCTCGGCTTTCTCGGCGCACTCGAAGAGCGTGTCGTCCACCTGGGCGAAGACACAACCCAGGAGCTCGGCAAGATGATTCATCGCCAACTGACGACAGCCCTGCACCAGTTCGCCGAAGCGCGGCTGGATCATGCGGCTGGCGATGGGGGAGGGTGGTGGGGTGTCCTTGTTGCTCATGGCCATCCTGTGCGTGATCGTTCCGTTAGCACCCGCGGTGGATCACTCGTGTTTTTCCATGCAGATATAGCAATCAGCCCGGTCCCCTGCAAAGCAGAGAAAAACTTTTTGGATCAGAGTGTTGACAGACGTTTCGATATACGTAAAATGGCGCGCCTCTGATACGGGAAACCGGTGAAGCCGGAAGAAAGTAGAGGAGATTGAAAGGCTCGTCGTTCCGCGATAGCTCAGTCGGTAGAGCAAATGACTGTTAATCATTGGGTCCCTGGTTCGAGTCCAGGTCGCGGAGCCAACTTTCAAACGGGGTATAGCGCAGTCCGGTAGCGCGCTTGCTTTGGGAGCAAGATGTCGGGAGTTCGAATCCCCCTACCCCGACCAACATTTGGGTCGTTAGCTCAGTCGGTAGAGCAGTTGGCTTTTAACCAATTGGTCGTAGGTTCGAATCCTACACGACCCACCATATTAAAGGCGCCGGACAGCCCGGATGCCTGAAGCGGGATACCGCTTCACAGAAAAGGCCCACCCTTCAGGTGGGCCTTTTCATTTCTGCCTTTTCTTGATTCGCTCCGGTGCCATGCCATGCCATGCCATGCCATGCCATGCCATGCTCGCTCCCTTCCTTTTGCCCTAAAGCGGGGCCTTGACGGTCGTTGACCGGCACTTCCTACTGTCGAATTGGCGCAATCAGAAACCTCGCTCATCTAGTTGGATTGTTCCGACCTTATTGATTGTGGAAGAAAATTAATCTCACCCCCTCGAAAAAGTGTTCTTCTCGAGGTGGGTTGAAATGGCAATTGAAAGTATCGGTCTTGTAGCCGTCACCGAGAACGCAGCGAAGAAGCTGGCAGTCAAGGCCAGTGGGAAAATCAAGGCGCATACAGGTACCAAGTACCTGCTGCAAGTCGAAAACAGCGACGTCGCGCCGGAGATCGTAACAGTCAAGCGTGTCGGCAAGGATCTGCTGGTTCAGTTCGAGGGTAGCGACAAGCCCGACCTGACCATCGAGGATTTCTTCGCCGACGACATGGACGGCCAGCTTTACGGCGTGGCTGAAGACGGCCAGCTCTATGCGTATGTGCGCACTGATGGTGAAGGCTTCGGCGGCCCGCTGTTGCTCGCCGACGGCGATGCCGCCCCAATCGCCGTGGGCGGGGATGTCCTGGCGAACGGCTCACCCTATCTGGCATCCAGATTTGACGATGCTACAGGTTTCGTCGTCTGGCCTTGGTTGATCGGTCTGGCTGGTATTGGCACCGCAGCCGCGATCATCCGTCACAACCAGGACAGTGGTCATCACCACGGCCAGTCGACCAGTCCTGCCCCGACCAACATGAGGGCAACAGACGACATAGGTCCGATCCAGGGGCGGCTGCAAAACGGTGACGTGACCGATGACACGCACCCGGAAATCACCGGTAACGGCGTACCCGGCTCGGTCATACATGTCTTCGACAACGGTAAGGAAATCGCTTCCACCACTGTGGCGGCAGATGGCACCTGGTCGTTCACTCTCGAATTCGGCAATGGTGCACATAGCATAGGCATCACTCAGGAAGCGCCTGGTCACAAGCCCAGCACTCCGGTCGACGTCGTCGACATCGTTGTCGATACCCCTCCGCTGACTGTACCGATCGCCGAGATCGAAGGCGCCAGGACCGACGACTCGATCCTGACCCTGTCCGGCGAGGCCGAAGTCGGTACCATCGTGACCGTCTACGACAACGGTGACAAACTCGGCAGTGCCACAGCCGACAAGAACGTCGACTGGAGCTACTCCCCCACCACGCCGCTGGGCGAGGGCGAGCAGAAGTTCACCGTCGACGCGACTGACCAGGCCAGCAGCACCCGCGCCAAGTCCGACCCGTTCCCCATCATCACCGACTACTCGGGGCCGGATGACAAGTCGATCCAGCTGACGATCGACAGCGTTACCAGTGACAACACCATCAGTTCGGTCGAGTCCAAGGGCAACGTCACCATCAGCGGCAAGGTCACCGGTGAGTTCGTCGTTGGCGACAAGGTGAGCTTCAAGCTCGACCGTTCCACCTACAGTGCCGTTGTGGATACCGGTGCACCCAGCGCGGCCTTCCCGATCCAGGGACAGAGTTGGACCAAGCTGGCGATCAATGACCTGAATCGTAACGTGACCAATTTCGGCAACGACCCGGTGTACCGGGGCGGCGGGGTGACCATTACCTCCAATACCACGCTCGCCCATTCAGACGCAGTCTCTTGCCGGAGTGCCCGTCTGCTCATGGACGGCGATATCAATCACTGCAAGCAGCTCAACTTCACCGTGCCGGTGTCGGATGTCGCGTTCAACATCAGTGCACTCCAGGGTGATCCGGGAGCCGCGCGCGTGGTGATTTACGACATCAGCGGCAACGTACTCTTCGATGAGAAGATTCCGGCGGATGGCAGCGCCGGGGTACCGGATTCAGCGAAGTTCAGTTATAGGGTCCCCATTGGCACGGACATCGGAAAAGTGCAGGTCTACGGCGATGGCGTCGGTGCGGGTACCGCTCTCGATACTCTGAAACTCCAGCAGATCCACCATGCGCCTGGATACGACGACACCCTCACCAACGATGTGGGCAAGACCGGCGCCTTCCACAGTGACGAAGGTCACTTCACGCTGTCGTCGAAAGGCACGATCTCCATCCGCAGCGCAACGCAGCACAACCTGGGCAGTCCGTACCTGTACATCGATCCGGTCGACAGCCCGATGAGCAATTCGGCGGCGATCTTCACCTTCGGCCAGCCGATGCAGTCCATCGCCTACCACCTATGGGACCTGGAAACCCAGAAAGCCATTGCCGAAAACGGCTCCTGGCTGGAGGCGTTTGACACCAATGGCAACCTGATCTTCAACCGCTTCGTGAGCAACAATGGCGGCAGTACCTACAGCTACGAGCAGATTTCCTGTGCAGTATCGGAAGGCACCAGCGTCGGCAAGGCAGTGGTCTATCGGGGTACCAACAACACGCTGCTGGATAACTTCATTACCACGCTGGCATCCAGCACCCCGTCGGGTCAGAAGCTGATCGACCACAACTGGGAAACCTTCTTCGACGAGGCCAGCGCTGCCAAGGCGGTTGAGTGGCATGGGCAGAGCTTTAGTACCCGCGCCTTCGATGACAAAGCGTCAATGGTTGGTTATCACAGCGCTGACGGTGGTTTCACCATTTCAGGACGTGCAACCAAGACTGCAGCCGGTAGCATTTGGGTCAATGCCATGCAGGGCTCGATGTGCGTGGGCGATGGCAAGACTGCTGTTGCAACTTTTGACACGGCTCGTTCGAAGGTCGAGGTGAGCGCCACTGGTATCGAGAAAGGCAATGCCGCGATCCTCAAGGTGTTTGATACCGACGGAAAACTGCTGGATTCGCTCAGTATCACCAACCCTTACGGGCAGACCGATATCCAGAGGGTCTACTACGAGACGGATGGCAACAAGATCGGTCGCATCGAGATCACCGGCGAGTCCGGGGGGACGCACGTTACGAGCATCTCCTCTGCGGAAACGCAGGTGACCGTGGAGCACGACGTCATCTCCATGGTCGTCGACCCGGTCGCCTACTTCGCCCAGGACTCGGCGCACATCCACGGCAGTTCCGGCCTGGATACGCTCGGGCTCATCGGCGCGGGCCAGGTCCTGAACCTGACCCAGCTCATCGGCGACAACGACCAGGCGAAGATCAGCAGCGTCGAGAAGTTCGACATCACCGGCACCGGCAACAACACGTTGAAGATCTCCCTCAACGACGTGCTGTACCTGGGCGAGACCGACCTGTTCCGCAAGGGCGGCAAGGTTCAGGTGATGGTCGATGGCGATGCCGGCGACAAGGTCCAGCTGGCCAACCTGCACGACCACGGCACCGCGCCGGGTGCCTGGCAGGCTGTCGGCACCACCTCCATCGGTGGCTCGACCTACCCGGTGTACAGCTACAGCAACCCGGATGCCGAAGTCCTGATCCAGCAGGCCGTGACTGTCGCCATCGTCTAACGCAGCCCCTGGAAAGGCAGGCGGGATGCTTATCCCGCCTCCCGCACCGCACCCTATTGCTCGCTCCGCCGCCAGCGGCGGAGCCAACCAGAGACACTCCAAATGACTTCTATCACTTGTGCAAAGGCCAAGGCGAAAGCCAAGCGCCAGTGGCCCCTGGCCTTCGCGGCCCTGCCCGTCCTCACCAGCTTCCACACTCCGCTGAGCCTGGCCGCCACCGCCGCCGGCGACCGCGACATCTACGCCGAGACCTACCAGAAGGTGGAATCCATCGTTAAACAGCAGGCCCAGATCGTCATGTTCCGTGGCAAGGACGCCGGCAAAGAAGCCGCCCACGTGTACATCGACGGCCAACTGCACAGCGCCCTGATGCCCGGCGGCTACACCGTGTTCTGCATCCCCGCGGGAGAACACTCGGTGGAGTCCTACATTGGCGATGCGCCGCTGTACACCGGCAAGCGCAACCCGCAGAGCTACGCCAAGCTCGACGGCGGCCAGACCTACGTCCTGGAGGCCTCGCTCACCGGCAGCACCCCGATCGTACACACCGGCCGTGACGCCGAGCAGAGCCTGGAAGGTGTGCGCCAGCAGATTCACGTCATCAGCCGCTCCGGCTCCGTGGTGCCGTGCCTGACTGACCCTTCGCAGCGACATGCTGTTCAGGTTCGGCAAGAGTGACTACAACGACCGCACCGCTGAGGGCCATGCGCAACTGCGCCAGGTGGTGCAGGAGATCAAGGGCAAGAGCCAGAATGTCACCGGCATCGAGGTCGTCGGCCATGCCGACCCGATCGGCAAGGCCCAGGCCAACCCGTTGCTGTCGCAGCGCCGCGCCGAAACTGTCCGCAAGGTCCTGTTGGAGCTGGGCCTCCAGAGCCTGCTGGTCCACATCAGTGGCCGCAGCAGCTCCGAGCCGGTGGTGAGCTGCGGTACCACCCGAAATGCCGCGAACATCGCCTGCAATTCGCCCAACCGTCGTGTCGAGCTGGTGATTCAGGGGCAGCAGGGTGACTGGCAAGCCCTTCGCTAACTATTCCAACCTGTCCTTCTCGCCGGGGCCGCGCTTGTGATACGCGGCCCCGGCGATGTTTTTTCGCCCCCTGTCACCGTCTTCCTATAGTGGTGCAATGCGGCTAATCCGGTGTGGGAAGCGTAAGTCAAGCCAATCAGGCTTTTCTGATGCCGCACGGAAGGGCGCATTTCTAACATGCGCACAACTTCTCCCATGAAGGTGTGCTCATGAATCCCACTACTGCGCCCGCGACTGCCGAAGTCGATCTCGGCGTTTCTTCCCAAAGTGACAGCCTGCTGGCAGGGGTGCGCTGGTTGTGCGATCACTTCGAGCGCCCGACCACGCTCGAGTCGCTCTACGCCGGCCTGCCGCGTGACCACAAACTGCGTCCCAGCCTGGTGACGCGCATGCTTGAGCAGGCCGGCATCGGCGCTGGCTGGGTCAAGCGCCGTCCCGCCGAGCTGTCTTCCTATCTGTTCCCCCTGATGCTGCTGTTCCGTAATGGCGAGGCGCGCATCCTGGTCGCCCGCCATGGCGAGGAGTTCGAACTGGTGGTGCCGGAGGCCGGTGGCGGCAGCATCACCATGAGTGCGGCGGAGCTGCAGGAGAACTACCTGGGCTACGCGCTGCTGGCTCGCCCGAAGTCAGCGCCCGATGCGCGCACCGAGATCCCCAGGGCAGAAGAGGGCAAGGGTCACTGGTTGTTCTCCACCCTCTGGAACTACCGTCGCTTCTATTACAGCGCGGCACTCTCGACTGTCCTGATCAACATCCTGGCGCTGGCCAGCACCTTCTTCATCATGAACGTGTACGACCGGGTCGTGCCGAACCAGGCCTACGTCACCCTGTGGTCGCTGACGGCCGGCGTGGTCCTGGCGATCGCCTTCGAGTTCACCTCGCGGCAGGTCCGGGCTTAGTCACGCCGGTGTATGACTTCGGCGCCATCAGGAACAACATCGATAGCCGCAGCAAGACCGCGAATGCGCAGGAGGAGGCCAAGGGCCAGGCCGAGGTGTCGGTTGCCTACAATACGGCGTCGGGCCTCGTTGAGCTGGCTCACCAGCAGGAGGCGCTGGAGATCAGCGACCGCTACGTGGCGCGGATGCGCGAGCTGGTGAACATGCTGGGGCAGATCGCCGAGGTGGACCCTGGTCGCCGCAGCGAAGTGACCCAGGCGCGTGCGCGTCTGCTGCAGGCGGAAACCGCCCGCGACATGGTGCAGTCGAAGCTGCAGGAGCAGAAGACCACCCTGGCCAAGCTGGTCGGCACGGATGTGACGGTGCCGCAGAACGCCAAGTGGGACTGGTCGCCCATCGGCCTGGACCAGGCGCTGGAGCAGATGGGCGACCAGCCCGCCCTGCGCCAGGCCAAGTGGGAGAAGGAGGCGGCCCTGGCCAGCGCCGAGTCGGTGAAGTCCTCGCGCATGCCGAGGCTGAACTGGGTGGTGGGGCGCAACACCGGCAACAACATGCTCGACAACAAGGAGCCCTGGTCGACCGGCCTGGCTGTGGAGTGGCAGGCGTTCTCCGGCGGTTCGGCTTCAGCGGCTCAGCGTGCGGCCTATGCTCGCGCCGATGCGGCGGAGCAGAAGATGGAGGCGACCCGTCGTGAGTCGGAGTACCGCATCCGCAACCTGGTCGAGCAACGTGACCTGTCGGCTTCCCGCGTGGGCGACTACAAGGAGCTGCTGGCGGAGTCTGATCGCGTACGCAAGATGTTCTATGACCAGTGGTACCACCTGGGCAAGCGCACTCTGCTCGATGTGCTGATCGCCGAGAACGACTACTACTCGCAGCAGATCGCAGCTTCTGACACCTACTACAGCGCCAAGGCCTCGGACCTGCGCGTCCGTGCTGAAACCAGCGGCCTGCTGGCCTGGCTGGCGCCGGGCAGCGAAGCCGCCAGCCGCTGATCAAACAGTCGTCGCAACGACCTTCCCGCCTGTCCCTTTCTATCCTCCCGGCATGTCCGCTTCGGTGGCCATGGAGGCTCGTAACGTCTCTGCATTGAGACGGATATGCCGAGGAGAGAACTTTGGTCGTCCCGCACGATCGTCATAATTTGAATGACTTTGCCCCTTGCTAAAGTCGCTGTGCGTCGATGTGTCGCAGGGTGCGCAGGGGGAGTTCGCGACTTTCGCAAAGGTTCTTGATTGCCGTCATGGCAAGGTCTTTGCCAAAGGCGTTGAGGCGTTTTCGAAACCCTGGGAAAGCGTGCTGAAAGGCCCGTCCTTCATGGTTCTGACACATTCCCATGGCACGCCCGTGCAAGCCCCTGGCAGGGAGGGAATAACCCTGCACAACTCCTGTGAATTGGTTGTTTTGTGAGCGATTTTGTCCGGGACTGTTTCTCTGGCTGAGAAAATATCTTGTTAAAAATGGGCAGAATGGGCCTTGAAAGGGGTTTCTGAAATGCTTTGTAATACCCGCCGTCCATTTCCTACCCCCAAATCGCTGAGTCGCACTGACGTAGATCAAAGCCAGTGCTCACCCTTCGGTGCAGCGGCATAACAACAGGGGGCTGCCATCGGTGGGCTCCTGTCATCAAGACGAGTCGGGCAATCCGCTCGTGCATCCGGTGTGCGACGCGCGCGCTTCAACGAGCCGCCAGTCCAGACACCACACGCTGAATAACACGGAACGAATCAGCTGACGAAATCGGTTTCGCATCGCGAAGACCGGGCGAGCTCCCTTTGCCTGGAATCCGTGCGGCCGCGTTCGTGAATCCATGACAGCCCTGGCAGGCGGCTTGGAAAAGTCGCGGGTAACGAGTCGTCGAGCAATGCGTGGCGAAGGCTCGTGGGCGGTGAAGCGATTTTCATCCACTAAGGCCGCAAGATGAAAAAAGAGCAGTACACAGGAATTTTGAAGAGACTTGCGCTGCTGCCGATGCTGATGCTCGGTGGTTGCAACATGGCGCTGTTCGACCCGAAAGGGCAGGTCGGCGCTGACGAGAAGTCCCTGATCATCACGGCAACCCTGCTGATGCTGATCGTGGTGGTGCCGGTCATCCTGATGACCTTCGGGTTCGCCTGGAAATACCGGGCTTCGAACACCAAGGCCACCTACATGCCGGACTGGTCTCACTCGACCAAGATCGAGCTGGTGGTATGGCTGGTTCCCTGCGTGATCATCGCCATCCTCGGTTGGATCACCTGGGAGAGCACCCACAAGCTGGACCCGTATCGTCCGCTGGACTCCGAGGTCAAGCCGGTGACCATCCAGGCCATCTCGCTGGACTGGAAGTGGCTGTTCATCTACCCGGAACAGGGTATCGCCACCGTCAACGAAATCGCCTTCCCGAAAGACACCCCGGTGAACTTCCAGATCACCTCGGATTCGGTGATGAACTCCTTCTTCATTCCGCAGCTGGGCAGCCAGATCTACTCCATGGCCGGAATGATGACCAAGCTGCACCTGATCGCCAACGAAGAAGGCGTGTTCGACGGCATCTCCGCGAACTACAGCGGCGGCGGCTTCTCGGGCATGAAGTTCAAGGCCATTTCCACCTCCGAGCAGGGCTTCCAGGATTGGGTCGCGAAGGTCAAGGCCTCGCAGCAGACCCTGAACCTGGATCAGTACCCGGAGCTGGTCAAGCCGACCGAGAACGTCCCGGCGACCTACTTCGCAACCGTCAGCCCCGAGCTGTTCTCCCACGTGCTGAACAAGTGGGAACACGCTGGCCACGCGATGGCCAAGGCCCACGAAGCCAAAGAACAGGCCGAGAAGGGCGAGCACGGCGAAGCAGCACATGACGAGACTGCCATGGCGGGCCACGACATGAGCAACATGCAAGGCATGCCTGGCATGCAAACGAATCCGAGCCAGGAGTAACCGCAGATGTTCGGGAAACTGACACTGTCGGCCGTGCCGTATCACGAGCCGATCATCGTCATCACGCTGGCCGTCGTCGCCCTGTTGGGCCTCGGTGTGTTCGGCGCGATCACCTACTACCGCAAGTGGACCTACCTGTGGACCGAATGGCTGACGTCCATCGACCACAAGAAAATCGGCGTGATGTACATCATCGTCGCCCTGGTCATGCTCCTGCGCGGCTTCGCCGACGCCATCATGATGCGCGGCCAGCTCGCGCTGGCTGAAGGCGCCAACCACGGCTACCTGCCGCCGGAACACTACGACCAGATCTTCACCGCTCACGGCGTGATCATGATCATCTTCATGGCCATGCCCTTCATGACCGGTCTGATGAACCTGGCCGTGCCGCTGCAGATCGGCGCGCGCGACGTGGCGTTCCCCTTCCTGAACTCCCTGAGCTTCTGGCTGCTGGTCGTCAGCGCCATGCTGGTGAACGTCTCGCTGGGCCTGGGCGAGTTCGCCCGTACCGGCTGGGTCGCGTACCCGCCGCTGTCCGAGCTGGCCTACAGCCCGGGCGTGGGTGTGGACTACTACATCTGGGCTCTACAGATATCGGGTATGGGTACTTTGCTCACGGGTATCAACTTCCTGGTGACCGTGTTCAAGATGCGTACCCCCGGCATGAAGCTGATGCAGATGCCGATCTTCACCTGGACCTGCACCTTCGCCAACATCCTGATCGTTGCGTCGTTCCCGATCCTGACCGCGGCCCTGGGCCTGCTGTCGCTGGACCGTTACTTCGACATGCACTTCTTCACCAACGAGCTGGGCGGCAACGCCATGATGTACATCAACCTCTTCTGGGCCTGGGGCCATCCTGAGGTGTACATCCTGATCCTGCCGGCTTTCGGTATCTTCTCCGAAGTCACCGCGACCTTCGCTGGCAAGCGCATGTTCGGCTACACCTCGATGGTGTGGGCGAGCGCCGCGATCACCTTCCTCGGCTTCACCGTGTGGCTGCACCACTTCTTCACCATGGGTTCGGGCGGCGACGTCAACGGCTTCTTCGGCGTTGCGACCATGCTGATCTCCATCCCGACCGGGGTGAAACTGTTCAACTGGCTGTTCACCATCTACCGTGGCCGCCTGCGCTTCGACACCCCGATCCTGTGGACCCTGGGCTTCATCGTCACCTTCACCATCGGTGGCATGACCGGCGTTCTGCTGGCCATTCCGGGTGCTGACTACCTGCTGCACAACAGCCTGTTCCTGATCGCTCACTTCCACAACACCATCATCGGTGGTGCGGTGTTCGGCTACCTGGCCGGCTTCGTCTTCTGGTTCCCGAAAGCCTTCGGCTTCAAGCTGGACGAGAAGTGGGGCAAGCGTTCCTTCTGGTGCTGGCTGGTCGGCTTCTACATGGCCTTCATGCCGCTGTACATCCTCGGCTTCATGGGCATGACCCGTCGCCTGAACCACTACGAAAACCCGATGTGGCAGCCGTACATGGTGGTGGCGTTCTGCGGCGCCGTGCTGATCTTCTTCGGTATCGCCTGCCAACTGATCCAGCTGTTCGTCTCGATCAAGAACCGCGAGAAGCTGGCCGACCTGACTGGCGACCCGTGGGGTGGCCGTACCCTGGAATGGTCCACTTCCTCGCCGCCGCCGTACTACAACTTCGCCGAACTGCCGAAGGTCAACGACATCGACGCGTTCCACGACATGAAGCAGACCGGTACCGCGTACCGCAAGCTGCCGGCCTACGCGCCGATCCACATGCCGAAGAACACCGCCGCTGGCTTCTCCATCGCCGTGTTCGCCTTCATCTTCGGCTTCGCTGCCATCTGGCACATCTGGTGGCTGGTAGGTGTTGGCTTCGTCGGCATGATCGCTTCGGTCATCGCGCGCAGCTACGTCACCGACGTGGACTACTACGTCCAGCCGGATGAGATCGAGCGCATCGAGAACGCCAACTTCCAGAAACTCGCCACCGCGCAGCAGGTATAAAACCATGTCGACGGCAGTACTGAATCAACACGTGGTTGATGCGCACCAAGCGGCGCAAGACCATGCTCACCATGACGAGCACGCCCACGACAGCGGCGGCATGACGGTCTTCGGCTTCTGGCTGTACCTGATGACCGACTGCATCCTGTTCGCGAGCGTCTTCGCCACCTACGCCGTGCTGGTCAACCACACGGCCGGCGGCCCGAGCGGCAAGGACATCTTCGAACTGCCCTACGTGGCTGTCGAAACCGCGATCCTGCTGATCTCCTCCTGCACCTACGGCCTGGCCATGCTGGCTGCGCACAAGGGTGCCAAGGGCAAGGCCATCGCCTGGCTGGGCGTGACCTTCCTCTGCGGTGCCGCGTTCATCGGCATGGAACTCAACGAGTTCCATCACCTGATCGTCGAAGGCTTCGGCCCGAGCCGCAGCGCCTTCCTGTCGTCCTTCTTCACCCTGGTCGGCATGCACGGCCTGCACGTAAGTGCCGGCCTGCTGTGGATGCTGGTGCTGATGGCGCAGATCGGCACCCGTGGCCTGACCGCGCAGAACAACACCCGCATGATGTGCCTGAGCCTGTTCTGGCACTTCCTGGACATCGTCTGGATCTGCGTCTTCACCGTCGTCTACCTGATGGGGGCTCTGTAATGACCGCTGCTGCACATCATCACGACTCCCACGGTGCCGGCCACGGCGATCACGGCGCCGGTCACGGCAGCCTGGGCTCGTACGCCATCGGCTTCGTGCTCTCGGTGATCCTGACTGCGATCCCGTTCTACATGGTCATCGACGGTGGCTTCTCGCGTCACGCCACCCTGCTGACCATGGTGATCCTGGGCCTGGTTCAGGTCGTCGTGCACCTGATCTGCTTCCTGCACATGAACTTCAGCTCCGAAGGTCGCTGGAACGTCATGGCATTCATCTTCACCGCCATCATCATCCTGCTGGTGGTCGGTCTGTCGCTGTGGATCATCTACACCGCAGACACCCTGATGATGCCGATGCCCTGAGGGCCGATGCCGTGAAACTCAAGCGTTATCTCCTGGTCGCCAAGCCGGGCATCATCTTCGGAAACCTGATCGCGGTAGCGGGGGGATACTTCCTCGCCGCCCGCGGCAGCGTTGACCCGATGCTGCTGCTGGCCACCGTGATCGGCCTGTCCCTGGTCGTTGCCAGCGGTTGTGTGTTCAACAACTGCATCGACCGCGACATCGATCGCTTCATGGAGCGTACCCGCAGCCGTGTCACCGTGACCGGGCAGATCTCGCTGAAGGCCGCCCTGGCCCACGGCGTGGTCCTCGGCGCGGCAGGCTTCGGCCTGCTGGCGTGGAAGACCAACGTGCAGGCGACCCTGCTCGCCGCGTTCGGCTTCTTCGTCTATGTCGTGCTCTACAGCCTCTGGCTCAAGCGCAGTTCGGTCTACGGCACGCTGGTCGGCAGTCTCTCCGGAGCCATGCCGCCGGTGGTGGGCTACTGCGCCGCCAGCGGTCACTTCGACATGGGCGCGGCGGTGCTGCTGCTGATCTTCTGCCTCTGGCAGATGCCGCACAGCTACGCCATCGCGATCTTCCGCCTCAACGACTACCGCGCCGCCGGGATTCCCGTGCTGCCGGTGGAGCGCGGCATTGAAGCGACCAAGAAGCAGATCCTCTACTACGTCGTGGCCTTTGGTCTTGCGACCCTGCTGCTGACCGTGACCGGCTTCGCCGGCTACGGGTACCTGGTGGTGGCGCTGGCCGTCAGCGCCTGGTGGCTGTTCATCGCGGTGAAAGGCTTCAGTGCCGAAGACGACCGCCGTTGGGCCCGCCAGCTGTTCGCTTTCTCCATCATCGCGATCAGCGTGCTGAGCCTGATGATGTCCATCGACTTCCAGGCCATCCCGGCCCAGTCGATGCTGGCGGCGCTGTAAGGCTGCTCTGCTGCAACGAAAAAGCCGCCCTTCGGGGCGGCTTTTTTATTGGCTGTTCGCAGGAGCGAGCTGAACGGTACTGGGCAGGCCCGTAAGACGGCGTGGAGCGAAGCGATAGCCATCATGGCGGATAGCGCTGCGTGTCTTGCGCCCTGCACCGGGATCCGCCCTGGCGTGGGGCGGATAACGGCGAAGGCGTTATACGCCGATGGGTTCAAGCCTCAGTGCAGCTTCAAGCGCGGCTCGGTGCTGCGCCCGATCCGATCCGCAATCATCAGCAGCGCCGTGCGGAACGGTCCGTACAACGCCATCTGGTGCATGCGGTACAGCGACACGTAGAACATCCGCGCCAGCCAGCCTTCGAGCTTCACGCTACCCATCAGGTTACCCATCAGGTTACCCACTGCACTGAAGCGCGACAGCGAGATCAGTGAGCCGTAGTCGGTGTAGCGGTACTCCGGCAGCGGCTTGCCCTCCAGGCGCGCGACAATGGCCTTGGCCAGCAGCGAGGCCTGTTGGTGCGCTGCCTGGGCGCGCGGCGGTACGGTGCGTTCGCTGCCATCGCCCATGGGGCAGGCGGCACAGTCACCGAAGGCGAAGACGTTGTCGTCGCGGGTGGTCTGCAGGGTAGGGCGGACCACCAGCTGGTTGATGCGGTTGGTCTCCAGGCCGTCGATCTCCTTGAGCAGGCTCGGCGCGCGGATACCCGCCGCCCAGACCTTCAGGCTCGCCGGAATGAACTCGCCCACCGCCGTACGCAGGCCTTCTGCGGTGACTTCCTGCACGGCCGAACCGGTGAGCACGCGCACGCCGAGCTTCTCCAGCGTCTGGTGCACCGGGCGACTGATGCGTTCGGGAAGGGCCGGCAGCACGCGCGGGCCGGCCTCGATCAGGGTGATACGCATGTTCTGTGGCTGGATGCCGGTCAGGCCGTAGGCCGCCAGTTCCTGCGCGGCGTGGTGCAGCTCGGCGGACAGCTCGACGCCGGTGGCGCCGGCGCCAACGATGGCGACGCTGATCTGGTCGTCCTTGTCCTGCCCGGCGTGGGCGCGCAGGTAGTGGGTCAGCAGCTGCTTGTGGAAGCGCTCGGCCTGCTCGCGGGTATCCAGGAAGATGCAGTGGTCCGCGGCGCCCTGGGTGCCGAAGTCATTGGTGGTGCTGCCGACGGCCAGGACCAGGGTGTCGTACTCCAGGGCGCGCGCCGGCACCAGCTCCTCGCCCTGCTCGTCGAGCGTGGCGGCGAGCTGGATGCGCTTGCTCGCGCGGTCCAGGCCGCAGAGGCGGCCGAGCTGGAATTCGAAGTGGTTCCATTTCGCCTGGGCGACGTAGTTCAGCTCATCCTCGGAGGAGTTGAGCGAGCCGGCGGCGACTTCGTGCAGCAGGGGTTTCCAGATATGGGTGAGGTTGGCGTCGACGAGCGTAATACGCGCCTTGCCCTTTTTACCCAGGGTGCGGCCGAGACGGGTCGCGAGCTCCAGCCCGCCGGCGCCGCCGCCGACGATCACGATACGATGGGACATGTTGCATTCTCATAGCTTAAGGAATCCTGTATCGGCCCGTGGCGGCACGGCGCTCACGCAAGGTAGGCCAGGAGGCGGCTCAGCAAACCCAGGGCGATGACCACAGCGAGCAAGGCTCCCATCATCAGCCAGGGTTTGAACGGCGCGCGTTGGACCTGGTGAACGGGAGAGCTGAGGTAGTGATCGACCTTCTGCTGGTCTTCGGGGCTCAGGCGACTGGGCATGGGCGGCCTCCGTTTATAATGCCAAGCATTCTAGTAGGGCTTGGGCGGCCTCTCAATGCGCCGCCGATCAATGCAGCTTTGCGTCGGCGCCTATTTACAGGCCGACCCCCATGTCGAAAAGGATGCTGCGGCCCAGGCTGCCGCGCAGGAAATCCGGCGCGTCACTGTGGGCGAAAAGCACGCGGGCGAAGGTCGGGCCGACCACCGACAACGAGCGCCAACCCTGGCGCAGGTACTCGGTGGGTGGTGGAAAAGGGGTGTTGAAGTCCGGCGTTTCACGCTTGAGGCTGACAAAGGCCAGCAGGTCCAGCTCGCGTGGGTCGATGCCGCGCTCGGTGTAGTTGTGCGCCTTCTTGCGCAGTGTCGGCGCCAGGCGCGCCTGCAGTTCTGCGCAGGGAATCCGTCGCGGCCGCTGCTCACGGCGGATCAGCTGGTTGAGGCTCTGGGCCATGCGCCGGCGCAGCAGTTCTTCCTTCCATTCCTCGTTGAGCCTGCGGCCCTGGTCGAGCACGAAGAACACCTCGAAGGTGGCATCGCGGAACAGCACATCCGGCGGCTGTTGCGTGGGCGCGATAAAGTCTTCCTGGCGATACGGCACCTTCAGCGCCTGCAGCAGGCGCTGGCAGGCCCAGCACTCCCGCTCCCATTTGCGGGCGTTGGAGAGAAAGTCGTTGGCTTGTTCCGCCTGGCGCGTCAGCAGGCGCAAATAGTCGGACTCGTTCATGCCTCAAGCATAGTTGCTGGCAACCGCAGGCGGGCGACGATGGCGGTGTAGACTGTTGCCAATCATTGGCGATTCCGGGCAAGGAGGAAGCGTGAGACGAGTGCTGGGCGGGATGCTGTTGATGGTGCTGGCGAGCGTGGCGTTGGCGCAGGAGTCACCGGCCACCGGCTGGACGCTGCTGGATCAGTTCGATAGCCCCTACACCGCGAACGCCGACCTCAAGGTGCTGCTGGTCGCCCACGACATGGCCAGCTCGAAGCTGGTGAAAGCGGCATTGGCCAAGCGCCCGTCAGGCTATCTCGAGGCTCGCAAGGCGGCCTTCGTTGCCGACATCAGCCGCATGCCCGCGCCCATCTCGATGCTGTTCGCCATTCCCGCCATGCGCGACTACTCCTACCGTGTGCTGCTCGACCGCGAGCCACGCGTGGCCAACCGCTTCCCGGCCCGGGCCGATGCGGTGACCTGGCTGCAACTCGAACAGGGCAAGGTCGTCTCGACCCATCAGCTCGACTCGGCTGAAGCGCTGCGTCAGGCGCTGGAGCGGGGCGCGCCGTGATCGCCGCGCAGTTGCTGTCCGCAGAAACCCTGGAGATAGGCTGGGCGATCTACCTGCCCATCGTCGCCTGGGCCATCTGGCGCGCGCCTTGGCTGGAGCTGGTCAGCGACTTCCGCCGCCAGCACCTGGTGTTCGGCACCATGCTCGGGTTGTTCCTGCTCTGGCTGGTGCGGCGCGACTTCGCTTCCGGGGTGTCCTTCCACTTCATCGGCATGACCGCGGTGACGCTGCTGCTGGACTGGCCGCTGGCGGTGCTGGTCGGCCTGGTCGCGCAGCTGGGGTTGTGCGCCATCGGCCGGCAGGACTGGGCCGCCCTCGGCGTCAACGGCATCCTGCTGGTGCTGATCCCAGTGGTCATCACCGAGCTGGCGGCGATCTTCGTCGAGCGCCGGCAGCCGCGGAACCTGTTCGTCTACATCTTCTGCTCGGGTTTCTTCCCGGCGGCGCTGGCGGCGGTGTGCAGCCTGCTGCTGGGCCTTGGCCTGCTGTGGATGGACGGGCTGTTCCCGATGCCGCCATGGATCGAGGACTTCATCGGTTACCTCTGGCTGATCATGTTCCCTGAAGCCTTCATCAACGGCACCATCGTCACCGGGCTGGTGGTCTTCTATCCGGACTGGCTGGAGACCTTCAACCGCACGCGGTACCTGCAGGCGCCGTGGAAGGATGACGATGAACCGCGCTGATGTTCGACCATCTGCGAGGCCCATGGCCGCCGCGGTTTGATCCAGGTCAGTTCGGTAACCTCCCAGGATCAGGGAAGCTTGGCCCCCCATTCGCAAGGAGATTGCCGATGAGCATTCACAGCTGGGCCGAACAACGCCTCCACGAACTGCTGATCGAAGCCGAGGCGGCAGGCCAGGACCCGCAACTGGTCGTGCGTGCTCTGCTCAGCGCAGTCGTGCAGGCCAACGCGCAAGTCCGCACGCAGGAAGACCTGGGGCATGAGCTGCATTTCCTCGCCGACAACCTGGACGAGGAGCGGGACTACAGCTTCATGCGCCCCTGAACGAAAAAGGCCCGCAGAGGCGGGCCTTTTTACTGGTTTGGGGGCGCCGCTTCAATGTCCGCGCGGATTCTCCAGATCGCCGGAGAACAGCTCGTCCTCGAGATTGTCGCCGGGGATGGCGTGATCTTCCGCCGCCCAGGCGCCGAGGTCGATCAGCTTGCAGCGATGCGAACAGAAGGGGCGGAACTCGCTCTTGGCGCTCCACTCCACGGGGGCGCCGCAGGTGGGGCATTCCACGGTCAGGGGTTGGCTCATGGTTGTCCTCCACGCAGGCCTAGATAGAACTGATGCAGACGCTCGACCTGCTGGTGCAGGTGGCCGAGGTCGCCATCGTTGAGCAGCACGTCGTCCGCGTGCTTGAGTCGGTCGTCGCGCAAGGCCTGGGCCTTGAGAATCGAGCGGACCTGTTCTTCGGACACCTGGTCGCGGCGCATGGTGCGCTCCAGTTGCAGGTGTTCGGGGGTATCCACCACCAGCACGCGCTGGGTCATGCGGTGCTGCCCGGACTCCACCAGCAGCGGCGAGACCAGGATGGCGTAGGGTGATTGCGCCTGCGCCAGGTTGCTGGCGATCTCCTGGCCGATCAGCGGGTGCAGCAGCTGTTCCAGCCAGCGGCGCTCGTCTTCGGCCTTGAAGATGCGCTCGCGCAGAGCGGCGCGGTTGAGCTGGCCGTCCGGCAGCAACATGGCTTCGCCGAAGCGCTCGACGATCTTCGCCAGGGCAGGACGGCCGGGTTCCACCACCCAGCGCGCAGCGTGGTCGGCGTCGACCATGTGTATGCCCAGTGAGGCGAAGTGCTCGGCGGCGGCACTTTTGCCGCTGCCGATACCGCCGGTGAGGCCCAGGATCCAGGGTTTCATGGTTCTCCTTTCAGCCGGCCCGGTGGCCGTCCAGATGCGCCGAGGAGACTCGGCGCAGGAGAAGGCTAGCGGAAACCGGCGAACTGCAGATAGGTCGCGGTTATTTGATCACCCCAGAGCAGCGCAATCCAGCCGGCGATGGCCAGATAGGGTCCGAAGGGGATGGGCGTACTGGTTTCGGCATTGCGCAGACGCAGCATGATCACGCCCAGCACCGCGCCCACCAGCGACGAGAGCAGGATGGTCAACGGCAGCACCTGCCAGCCACCCCAGGCTCCGAGCATGGCCAGCAGCTTGAAGTCGCCGTAGCCCATGCCTTCCTTGCCGGTGATCAGCTTGAACAGCCAGTACACCGACCACAGGCTCAGATAGCCGAACACCGCGCCCCAGAGCGCGTCGCCCAGGTTGGTAAAGAGTCCGAAGTGATTGACGATCAACCCCAGCCAGAGCAGCGGCAGCACCAGGGCGTCCGGCAGCAACTGGTGATCGACGTCGATCATGCTCATAGCCAGCAGGCCCCAGGTCAGCAGCAGCATCGCGCCGGCCTGCCAGCCGAAGCCGTAATGCCAGGCGATGAAGGCCGACAGCACGCCACAGGCCAGCTCGACCAGCGGGTAACGCTTGCTGATTGGCGCCTTGCACGACGAACACTTGCCGCCCAGCGCCAGCCAACTGACCACCGGGATGTTCTCCCACGGTTTGATCTCGTGGGCGCACTGCGGGCACTGGGAGTTGGGCAGGACCAGATTGTAGGTCGGGAGCTTCTCGCCCTCCGGCAGGCCCAGGGTTTCCCGTGCCTGCTGCTGCCAGTCGCGCGCCATCATCTGCGGCAGGCGATGGATCACCACGTTGAGGAAGCTGCCAACCAGCAGGCCGAGGAGGGTGACGCACAAAACAAAGGCCAGCGGGGTGCTGGCCAGGAAGTCGAGAACAGGCATGAGTTAGACGACGTTGCCAAGTTGGAAGATCGGCAGGTACATGGCGATGATCAGGCCGCCGACCAGTACACCCAGGACGGCCATGATCATGGGTTCCATCAGGGTGGTCAGGTTGTCGACGGCATTATCGACTTCCTCTTCGTAGTAGCTGGCCACTTTGTCGAGCATGGCATCCAGCGAGCCGGATTCCTCACCGATCGCGGCCATCTGGATGGCCATGCTCGGGAATACGCCGGTGGTGCGCATGGAGAAGTTCAGCTGTGTACCGGAGGAAACGTCCTGCTTGATCTTGTTCACTGCGTTGCGGAAGACGACGTTGCCCGTGGCGCCAGATACGGAATCGAGGGCCTCCACCAGTGGCACACCGGCAGCGAAGGTCGTAGACAGGGTCCGAGCATAGCGGGCGACGGCGGACTTGAAGATGATATCGCCGACAATGGGCGTCTTGAGCAATCCCCGATCCACCGAGTCTCTGAATTTTTCTGAGCGTTGATGGGCTGCGCGAATGATGAACGCCACAGCGAACATGCCTATCAACACCACGAACCACCAGGCCTGAAGTACCTCTGACAGGGAGATGACCATCTTGGTGAAGGCCGGAAGCTCCGCGCCGAAGTTGGCAAACACCGACTGGAACTGCGGCACCACTTTAATCAGCAAAATTGCGGAAACGACGATGGCAACGACCACGACCGCAATTGGGTAGGTCATGGCCTTCTTGATCTTGGCCTTGAGCGACTCGGTCTTTTCCTTGTAGGTGGCTACTCGGTCCAGCAGGGTCTCCAGCGCGCCAGACTGCTCACCCGCGTCTACCAGGTTGCAGTAGAGATCGTCGAAATACAGCGGCTTCTTTCGCAGCGAATTAGCCAAGCTGTTGCCGGAGGCAACCTCTTGTTTAATCTCGTCGACGAGCTTGCGCATGTTGGCGTTGTCGAAGCCTTCGCCAATGATGTCAAAAGACTGCAGCAACGGAACACCCGACCCCATCATGGTCGCCATCTGCCGGGTGAACAGAGCGATGTCCATTGGCTTGATCTTCTTGCCCCGACCCAGCAACGAGATGCTTTTCTTGCGCACCTTGGTCGGATTGATGCCCTGCTTGCGCAGTTGCGCCTTTACCAGCGCAGTATTGGTGCCAGAAAGCTCCCCTTTGACTTTCCCACCCTTGCGGTCAGTGCCTTCCCAGGTAAAGACACTGGACTTCAATGCTTTTTCCGCCATGGATTAATCCTTGGTCACGCGGTTGACTTCCTCGAGGCTGGTAATGCCTTGCATGGCTTTCAGCAGGCCCGAGTTGCGCAGATCGTTGAAGCCTTCTTTGCGGGCCTGTTCGGCGATCTGAATGGAATTGCCTTCTTCCATGATAATCCGCTGCAGGGCTGGCGTGATTTTAACCACTTCATAAATACCTACACGTCCTTTGTAGCCGTTCTTGCAATTTTCACACCCTACCGGCGAATAAAGCTTGAAGGTACCGATTCTTTCTGCAGGGAAGCCTTCATGCAGAAGGGCCTCGTGCGGGACGTCATGTTCCTTCTTGCAGTGCGAGCAAAGCTTACGGGCCAGGCGCTGGGCGATGATCAGGTTGGTGGAAGTGGCCAGGTTGAAGGAGGCAACGCCCATGTTGAGCAGGCGTGTCAGGGTTTCCGCGGCACTGTTGGTGTGTAGGGTGGACATCACCATATGGCCGGTTTGCGCCGCTTTGATGGCGATCTCGGCGGTTTCCAGGTCGCGGATCTCGCCGACCATGATCACGTCGGGGTCCTGCCGCAGGAACGCGCGCAGCGCCTGGGCGAAGTCCATGCCCTGCTTGGGGTTGACGTTGACCTGGTTGATCCCTTCCAGGTTGATCTCTACCGGGTCTTCCGCTGTGGAAATGTTGATATCCGGGGTGTTGAGAATGTTGATGCCGGTGTAAAGCGACACGGTCTTGCCCGAGCCGGTCGGGCCTGTCACCAGGATCATGCCCTGCGGTTGTTTGAGTGCCTCCAGGTAAAGTTGCTTCTGCGCTTCTTCATAGCCCAGGGCATCAATGCCCATCTGTGCACTGGACGAATCGAGGATCCGCATCACGATTTTCTCGCCCCACAAGGTCGGCAGGGTGTTGACGCGGAAGTCGATGGATTTGGTCTTGGAGACGCGCATCTTGATGCGACCGTCCTGGGGCTTGCGGCGCTCGGAGATGTCCAGGCCGGCCATCACCTTCAGGCGCGCCGATATGCGGCTGGCCAGCTGGATCGGAGGCTTCGCTACTTCATGGAGCATGCCGTCAGTACGAAAGCGCACACGATAGATCTTCTCGTAAGGCTCGAAGTGCAGGTCCGATGAGCCACCCTTGATGGCATCGAGCAGCATTTTGTTGACGAATCGAACAACCGGGGCGTCATCGGCATCGCCTCCGACAGCCTCATCCTTCTGTTCGGAGTTGCCGCTTTCGATGTCCAGACCGTCCAGATCGATGTCACCCAGGTCGTCCAGCCCACCGGTAACGCTCTCGAACAGTTTCTCGATGGCTTCACCCAGTCTGTCGTCGTCGACCAGGATGGCTTCGGTGGTCAGGCCGGTGCTGAACTGCACGTCGGTGATGGCCTGGTGGTTGGTGGGGTCGGAAAGGCCTACGAAAAGCTTGTTGCCACGTCGCCAGAGCGGGAGGACGCGATGCTGGCGGACCAGCTTCTCGCTGACCAGTTCCTTGGGAATTGACTCCTTGTCCAGGCTCGCGAGATCGAAAAAGGCTACCCCGAACTGTTCGGCTGCCAGCTCCGTCAGAGGGCGCGACTTCACCAGCTTGTTCTGCACCAGGTAGGTCACCAGTGGCAGCTTATTTCTCTGGGCTTGCTGCTGTGCCTGCTGTGCGCTCTTTTCATCGAGCAGTTCAGCGATAACCAATTGGCGGGCAAGTCCGGAAAGGATGACTTGGTCGTTCATGAGCATCAGGGCCTGGAGTAGATATAGGCAGCCTTATAACGCAGTTGCCGTGGGCTGCCAAATTGACACCTGTCAGGTGTCGTTTTTTGTCACTTCCTGCTGAAACCGCTCAGTTCAATCTTTGAAGTTTCCTTTTTTATAGCAGGAAACACAGTGCCTTTTATGTTGGCACGGATGATGCTTTTGTCAGATCAGGTCATAGGACCTCCATTACTGACTCTAGGAGTTCAAGCATGAATGCTCAGAAAGGTTTTACTCTGATCGAACTGATGATCGTGGTTGCGATCATCGGTATTCTGGCCGCCATCGCCCTGCCGGCCTACCAGGACTACACCGTCCGCGCTCGCGTTTCCGAAGGTCTGGTCATCGCCAGCGGCGCCAAAGCCACTGTTGCTGAAAACCTGGCTGCCGCTGCTACCGACGACTGCGCCGGTGTTAACACTGGTGTCACTGGTCGTACTACTCTGGCCTGCAACGCCGGCACCCTGTCGGTAGCGGTGGATGCCGGTAACAGCATCACCGTCAACCTGGCTCTGGCTCCCACTGCCAGCAGCACCGGTGTGACCTGGGCTTGCACCACCTCTTCCGATCTGAAATACGTTCCGGCCGAGTGCCGCAACGCCGCTACTCCGTAATCCGATGTCTCGAAAATGCGCCGCTTGCGGCGCATTTTTTTTGAGGTCACGAAAATGATGGTTCAACCAGCGCGCTGCTTCTTTTCTCCCATTGTCGACTTCATGATGATTGGCGGGTTGTCGCTGCTGGTACTGGCTCTGGTAGTTGCGCTGAATTTACAGGTATCTACTTTTGATATTTCCTTGCTGGCGTGGTACCTGGCGTTCTTCGTCAACGGCCCGCACTTTCTGATCAGCTACCTGATGCTCTATGGGGGGCATCGTGGGCGCCTGCTGAAGGACATTCGTTTTTTCTGGGCCGGCGTGCTCGCACCGCTTTTGTTGCTTGGTGCAGTGGGTTACGCGCTTATGACCGCGCGAATCGACGTACTTCGGGGCCTGCTGTACCTCATGCTCTTTACGGTGGGCTGGCATTACATCAAACAGTCCTACGGCTGTTTCATTGTCTATTCAGCGGGCCAGGGCGCTTTTTTCAGTCGCTCCGAACAGCTGATTATTCGCTATTCGCTGTTCCCGCTTTGGTGGGCGTCGTTTCTGCGTCTTTTCACTGGGCGCTATGACAATAATTTTGCGGGACTTCCGTATTCATTGCCGTCCGTTTTGAGCGACTGGACGCGAGAGTTGCATCTGCTCTCTTTGCTGGGAGTCCTCCCCGCTCTGGCGGTGTTTCTGTGTCGCTGGAAGCGCAAGGAGAAGTGGCCAGGGCTGATTGCGGTTACGCCCTTGCTGATGATCTACCTCTGGCTCTCACCGCTGCTGCGTAATGAATTCTTCCTGGTGCTCATTCCGCTGTTCCACTCCCTCCAGTACATGCTGTTCAGCGGCGCTTACACGCGAAGCAAGGTGCGGCGTTCCGGGCGCACCTGGCTGGGATATGCGGCTTGGTGGGGCAGCGCGTTCGTGTTGGCTGCCTTGTTGTTCAATTATTTACCGGTCTATCTGGATCAGTTGAGACTTCTGCCGCTGGCAATGCCGATCAATACCTTCATGCTTTGCTTCGTCCTCTTCATCAATGTCCACCATTACTTCATCGATAACGTAATGTGGCGAGGGGGAAATCAGGAGGTCCGAGAGAACATTGGTATGCGGACCTTGGGGCGAACTGCCGAGTCTGCCGGTCGTTCAGCCATTTAGAATGCTGGCCCTGCGGCCTTGGGGGCAGAAGCTCCCGATGATCAATGGTTTGATGGTTGCCATCCGGAGTTGATGAGCTCGTGATCCTCCTCTAGATGGCGATTTCTTCAGAGTGCTTATGACCAAGTTAGTACGGGTACTGCTTTCCCTGGCATTCTTGCTGCTCTACTGGGCTCCGTTGCTTCTGGAGCCTCGCGTATTGCCCATGGATGATAGGCACATCTATGCCTTGCTTCGCCAGGCCTGGATGTCAGGAACGGTGCGTGAGGGGGCGTCGCTGTTCATTGCCAGCAGTCTGGTGCTGTGCGCCGTGACCCTGTGGTTTTTCAGTTGGCTGGGAAGGTGGGTGGCGCGCCTGTTTGGCATTTCGCCCACGATTGGCCATGCACTGGCCCTGCTGTTCGGTTGGATGCTGTTGGTCTCGGTGAACCGCTGGTGGTTCCCTTACTCCAACTACTCCTATGCGCTTTCGCTGCTGGACTCGGTCATTCTGGGTAAGGTAGCGCTGAGCCTGCTGGCGATTCTGCTGCTAGTCATTCTTTATCGCGCGATTCCTGTAATGACTCGAGCGCAGCGCCTGGCGGGTATCTGTGTAGCCCTGGGGGGGCTGGGACTCTGGGCTATCAGCGGGGCCGCGCATGTAGAACCTCGCTCTGGGCGCAGCATTGTCATAGTCGGAGTGGACTCGCTCTCGGCGCATGCCTTTGCCTCGACCGCAGAGCAAACCCCGGTCCTCCATGGTCTGTATGCCCAAAGCATGAAGTACACTCGGGCTTACGTTCCCCTGGGCAGGACTTACCCTTCGTGGACCAGCATCCTGTCGGGCCAATATCCCCAGCAGCATGGTGCTGTTTTCAATCTGCGTGGTCTGGCGCATGTGGCCCCAGAGACGCTCCTTAGCACTCAATTGCAGAAGCGAGGCTATCGGACTGTTTTTGCCATCGACGAGCGCCGTTTCAACAATATGGATAAAGGCTTCGGATTCGACGTCATAGTTGGACCCAAGGCTGGCGTGTTGGACGTCGCCCTACAGAGCTTTGCCGATACACCACTGACTAATCTGTTGATGCAGACGCCGCTGGCCGGGTGGTTGTTTCCCTACGCCTTTGTCAACACGGCCATTCACGTAAATTACTCGGATACGGACTTCGTCCAGGCGATCCTGGATTCAGTGGGTGGCGGTGGTGATGTATTTCTTGCCACGCATTTTGAGTCCGCACACTTCCCCTACAAGACCCGGCACGCCCATGTGAAGGTGAAAACTGACAACCCTTTCTGGGATGCGCATGTTGAGGCGCTCAGTGTCGTCGATCACCAGGTCGATCTTCTGATGGATGGGCTCCGGCAAAAAGGAGTGCTGAACGATGCCTTGGTGGTGCTGCTCTCCGACCATGGCGAAGGGGTGGGGGAGATTGAGAGCGTTGTCGCTGTCGATGGTCAGCCCTTCGAAGTCACAGGCTACGGGCATGGCGCCAATGTCTTGAGTGATCGGCAGAACCGCGTGCTGCTGGCAACTCTGGTCTACAAGAACGGCAGAGTGGTCAGTGCTCCGGGAGAAGTGAGTGCCCAGGTTGGGCTGACGGATGTTCGAGCGGCCATGGAGCGCTATCTTGCAGGGCAAGAGCCACAGATCAGGGCGAAGGACGACTGCATGATGGTCGAGACAGGGATTCGTTTCTTTGCTGCGGAAAACTACAAGACACTCGATGAGGCCGCCCTTGCACAACAGGGGGCGGGATACTACGAGGTCACTGCTCAGGGCTTGATGCAACTGCGGGAAGACCGGATAGCGGAATTGGTGGCGACGAAGGATATTGGTGTGCGCTGTCTGGGACGCATCAGCTATTACGTTGCCGCCTCAGGGCGGGTCTATGGTTTCGCCCTCGACGCACAGGGGGTGCCGATCAGGCAGATCGTCCCGCCGGTCGATGACATCGCAAGGATCGAGGCATACAGAAATGCCTACCGGAGCCAGTTCCCTGCTTCATCTGCGGCGCCCGGGGTGGGTCACTGAGCAAGCTTTGCTTTGCGGCGTATGGTGCTGTCGCCCGTTGCCTCGAACCGGTGCCGGGCGGATTGCCATGTCGCCGGCCTAGTGCTAGCTTACGCTCGCCGCCGGTGTAGCTCAGTCGGTAGAGCAGCTCATTCGTAATGAGAAGGTCGGGGGTTCGATTCCTCTTGCCGGCACCAATGAAATAAAGGCCCGCAGCAATGCGGGCCTTTTTCGTTTCTGCTTCGGGGTTACGCCGGGGTTACGTTTCAGGCGAAACGCGCATCCGTTCCCCAAGGCTATGTGTGGTCTGAAAGTGTCAGCCAGCAACCATGGGAAGAACGTCATGCTTAACGCGGTACTGGCCGGTAAGAAGCGCGGCACTGGGCTTGAAGGTCAGCGTCGTCTTCTGGATCAGGCTGAAGGCGCGGAGGATGTGTTGACTGCCAGTGTTTTCGAGCGGCTGTCGTACCTTTCCGACTCACAATTCAGTGCTGTCATGTCTGCCCTGTTGCAGGAGCCGTTCGGGCCGCTTCGGGATATCGAATATTGGCCGTCCTGGTATTTGCAGGACGGAGCGCGTGTCGAGCCGGATGTGGTCCTTCGCGATAATCGGCGAACTCTTCTGGTTGAGGCCAAACGCCACGACAACCTTCGGCAGCAAAGTGCTCGGCAATTGGCCAATGAGCTTACCGCCGGCTGGCGTGAGGGCTGTCTGCCTGACGACTGCCTGCTGCTGACTCTGGGCGGCATGGATGATCTCGGCGAAATGGCCCGTGCTCATCTTCAGTCTGGGATCGAACAGGCAATCGCCAAGGAATGTCGACGCCCGTTCAAGCTTATCTGCCGCAGCTGGCAGCAGCTATTCCAGGCCGTGCGGATATGCGCTGAAGCTAATGCGTCGGCAGGTGAAAGCAGACTGGTGGAAGACCTCGGCCGCTGTTTCGCATGGCATGGGCTACGGACTCACCCGATGCGCTGGCTGGATGGACTCCTCCCTGCCGGCATCAACACTTCATCTGGAGCGTTTAGCGCATGGAGCTTAGAATGACGTCGCCCCTAAATCTTGCACTACTGGACGTACGCCGAGCCTACCGTCTGCTCGCCGACTACCAGCAGCACTTGTTCGAGCTGCTTGGCTATATTCGCGAGCGTCTGGGGGCCACGGCCTACTACCAAGAATATGCTTTTAAGCAGCCCCGTGACACGGCGGGGCTGGAAAGCGACGATTTCGCCGGATGGCGATATTTGCCTTGCTTCGATTTGTCCATCCTTTGGCTGAAACACGCCGGTCAAGAAACCCCCTGGGACAACCATCGTGCAGGCGATCAGATATTCGGCGTCTGGATTCGCAGCGACACCGGCTTCGACAAGTACAACAATCAGTTCAGTGACGAGGCCGTCGAGCTGACTCATAGCGAGCTTGTACTGTCGGTTGTGGTCTGCGATACCCCTGCCGCAGCCCCCTACAACTGGTACAGCCGTGTTTGGTGCGGTATTCCGTATCCGGCGGATGGCACCGTGGGTACAAGCGACGATGTGCCCGGCTATAGGTGTTACGTCAAAGCTGTCCCTCTGGTGTCGTTGGCCGACCAGTCTTCAGTCAACGCCAGTATCGACACGTGGTGTATGGCGGCTAGTGACGCCCTAGGTTTGCGAGTCGGGTCATAAAAGCGAGGCGTAGAAACGCCTCGCCGGTGCTGTGTGCGGAATTGCACTTCCCTTGACCATCTGTTCGCATCCGACCTGCCTAGCCATTTCATGCGTTCTGGCCACCGATTGCATCGGATATGACCAGCAGCTTTGTAACCATGATGGGCAGGGAATGGCCAACTTCTGCCAGTCACGACCGGCAGAGATCGGCCCAGGCTGTGTAAAACGCAGCGGGAGATGGATAGCTGGTTTGGGATGGTTTTAGCGGCGCCCAGAGGCCCTGTGGACTTCTAGCGCGTTGATCCGAGTCATTCAGCTGATTCGGGCACGTGCATTTTCCGCGATGCTGTACGGCGAGTTCATCAGACCGCGAAGAGGGTTTCAGGCCCTCATCGCTGCCATCAGTGCACTATTGCCCAGCAGGCTGAGCACCCGTTTGAGGTAGTAGGCGAGCACATGCAGGCTCATTTCCGTGCTTACCCGGTCGAGCGTTCGGGTAAGGAAATGGGTGGCGCCCATCCAGGCCTTCAGCGTGCCAAATGGATGCTCCACTGTCTGGCGGCGGATGCGCATCATCTCCGGTGCCTGATCCAAGCGGGACTGCATATCCTCGAGTACCGCCTCATGCTCCCAGCGACTCACCCGACGCTCTGAACTTGGAGTGCAGCGCTCTTTCAATGCGCAGCCTTGGCAATGCGAACTTCAGTAACGATGCAGCTTCAGACCTTTCTCGACACTGGAGTAGCGCCAGATCAGGCTTTGCCCTGCCGGGCAGCGGTACTCGTTCTTGGCTGCGTCATAGATGAAATCACCTTTGCCAAAGCGGCCGGCCGCTGTCGCGCCCGAGGTCAGCGCCTTAGGTACGAAAGTTTTCTGTGATTCCAGCTTCCTGGCAGGCCAGGATTTCTTCGCCTTTGAAGTATCCCCTCTTGGCGACCACCGAGAGTTCCTCTACGCCTATGGCCTCTCGCGCCTGCTTGGCCATGGAGCTGAGTTGATCTCGATCGACGCCATCGTTCGTGACCTCGTGGGTCACGATTAGATGGTGCTTCGCGTCGACTGCTGCCTGCACGTTGTAGCCGACCATTCCGGTGCCACGCGTCTTCATTGAACAAACCGAGCTGCTGGCACAGCACCACGAATTGCCGGCAGACGCCACGAATGGCTTTGCCATTGTCTTTGCGAAAATTGGCGATGGTTTTGAAGTCCGGCGTCAGACGTCCGGTCAGCCACATCAATTCGACGTTGCGCTGAGCCTCACGCTCAAGCCGGCGACTGGATTGGTGAATCGCCCCGGCTTTCCTAGACACTTTCCAAGCTCTGGAAATAGCGTTTCTCAAACTCCACTGGCGATAGCTGCATAGCGCTGCTGTGCCGGCGTTTGGGGTTATAAAACATCTCGATGTAATCGAACACATCACTGCGAGCTTCTTCGCGAGTGGCATAGGTTTTTCGTCGGATGCGTTCGCGCTTCAGCAACTGGAAAAAGCTTTCTGCCACGGCGTTATCGTGACAGTTACCGCGTCGGCTCATGCTGCTGATCAGATTGTTGGCCTTGAGGAAACTCTGCCAGTCCGAGCTGCTGAACTGGCTGCCCTGGTCGGAGTGGATCATCACTTCCTGCTTGGGCTTGCGTCGCCAAACCGCCATCAATAAGGCATCGATAGCTAAGTCGCTGCACATCCGAGGTTTCATCGACCAGCCGATCACCTGGCGCGAAAACAGATCCAGCACCACCGCCAAGTACAACCAGCCTTCATAAGTGCGGATGTAAGTGATGTCAGTGACCCAGACCTTGTTCGGCTCGCTGACGGTGAATTGCCGCTCCAGACGGTTGGGCGAAGCCACCGTGGGCTTGCCGCCGTAGTAGCCGGGCCGACGACGATAGCCGGTCTGCGAGCGCAACCCTTCCCCCCGCATCAGGCGGGCTACGCGATGCCGGCCACAGGACTCTCCCAGCTCACGCAGGTCGTCGTGGATCTTGCGATAGCCGTAGACCCCACCGCTTTCCAGCCAGGCATGTTTGATCAATCCGAGCAGGCGCTGATCTTCCTTAGCGCGTACGGATTTCGGCTCGGCCAGCCAGGCGTAGTAACCGCTGGGATGCACCCTGAGGGTCTGGCAGAGACGTCGAACCGGGTACTCCACCGACAGCTTGCTGATGAAGGCGTACTTCAGCCGGACTCCTTGGCAAAGTACGCGGCGGCCTTTTTTAGGATGTCTCGCTCTTCGGTCACCCGCTTGAGTTCGGCGCGCAAACGACGCAGTTCGGCTTGCTGATCACCTTCTTGCTGCCGCTGTTCCTGGGGCTTGCTATAGCGCCTGATCCAGACATAGAGGCTATGCACCGACACACCCAAACGCTCCGCCACATCCGCTACACGCAGGCCGCGCGCGGTAACTTGTCTGACCGCTTCGATTTTGAATTCTTCGGGGTAACGCTGGTTGCTCATGGCACCTCCTGATGGGCCTCATTATGAGGCTTGGAGGTGTCTACGAAACTAGGGGCGATTCAGCCTGGAGAAATCGACGGCGTAGAACTCGCGCGTCAAATTGCAGAAAGATCCCCAGACATCCCGGCGGCTCTTGGAGCAGAGACTTCCCAACGCATAGATTTCTCGACAAGCCATTTGATTTCACGGCGCTCATGACCACTGTAGAAGAGGCTCTAGCGCCTCAACACTGAGCGAACAGCTCGCGTGCGCGTGACAACGCCGATGGATCTGCCGAGCAGTTATCGGCAGTCAGTGCGGTCAGTGAAGGGTAGGGAGATCAGTGTCTGTCGCGTTCTCGACCCTTGGTCGAATAACCGAACCATTGAGAGCTATTCAGCGGTATCAGGAGGATAGTGGGTTATCCCCTGAAATTGTGAGGCTCCCATGAACGAACGTGCATTCCCCGGTTACGACACGTGGAGCCTAGCCAAGATGAATGGCGACCACGCATTAGCCTTTATCGCAGTGCAGGACCAGTATGAGGGCTCGACGCCGAGTTTTCACTTGGTCTATGGGTTGTCCTGCTTTGGTGTGATGTCCCAAGCGTTTGCCGCAGCAGAAAAAGCTCTGGCAAAGATCACGCGCATCAATCGCCACGGCGAGCCGGTATTCAGCTCGCCAGATTGCTGACGCAACCTACCAATAGCTCCGCTTAGGGGCATACAGTCGCAAGCTGTCTTCCCTGCCCGCAGGTCCCCGCGGGCTTTTAGTTCCCGCCCTAAGAGAGCTTTCACTTAGGAGACCGGCATGACCGATACTACTGTCTCGGCGCTGCTTTATCGCCTCAATGAGAATATCAACGCCATCGGTGCAGCAGCAGAGGAGTTGGCAATCTGGATCGAGCAACGCGGTTCCACCGAAACAGCCTTGGCGGCTAAAAGCCATCTCGATGTGCTGGTTAGCAATGCTGACCTGATCGCGAATGGATTGGCGGAATTGATTGCGAGGGAGGCGAAGACCAAGAGCGATGTGCGGGCTTGGCGGTGCAGGTCGAGGACTTGCAAACCGGCTGGGATCTGGTGATGCCGAATGGTTTGAGGAGTAGCGGTCACACGGTAAAAGCCGCATCTTCCGATGCGGTTTTTTTCAAAAACATCAGGCGGCTGAATTTTTCGCCTTGCCAATCGTCCACTCGCTCCGTTTGTATGGCTCCTTACGGCCATGCCTACCGGCGGGAATTTCTTGGATTTCTCCGCCTTTGGAAAGGAACGCTGCGATTTTCTTCTCCAGATCCGAACGCGCAGTTTCTAACATTGAATAAGACATCATGTCACCTCAGGCGATGAGCCACCAGGTTGGTGACTAGCATTCACTATACGCATATCTCGTGCTCATCCCCGACCGTCTGCCAGATATCTGCATATTTTTTAAATTGCCTATCTATTCCTTGCAGAACCTGTATGGTGAGTCTCCTGCCTGCTCGGTTTAGTGGCACCGATTGATGTTTTGTCTTCTGGATTCTCCATCTTTGCGGCCCCTCTTCACTTCGCATCCAGTCATGTCTCGCATATCGCATGGCATGATCATTATTTGGAGATTCATCATGACTACTCGTCAAACTGGTATCGTTAAATGGTTCAACGCTGAGAAAGGTTTCGGTTTCATAACCCCCGAAAACGGCGCAGATGTTTTTGTTCACTTTCGCGCGATCGAAAGCAGCGGATACAAAACGCTTGATGACGGTCAGCAGGTCAGCTTTTACGTGACCAACGGGCCCAAAGGTCCTCAGGCTGATCAAGTGCAAGCAATGTAATCTGCGCAAATAAAAAGCCCCGCAAATGCGGGGTTTTTTTTCCAATGCCCCGTCCTGAATAAGGTTTACACCTTTCCCCTTATTGCAGCATTGACTCGCGGACTCTTATACGAAGGTTCGTCGCCGACATCAGTCGCACCGGCCTGGGTGGCCACGGCTGTGGCGACGGCAACGGTCGGATTCATGCTGTCGATCATGGCGCTGGGAATGAGGATGGTGGTTCCGCGCTCCTTGGTGGTCTCGTAGATGATGTTCATTGCGCGCAACTGCAAGGCAGTAGGCTGACCGGCATAGATAGTGGCCGCTTCCACGAAACGTCCGGCGATTTCCGCTTCTGCGGAGCCTAGGATGATTCGCGCCTGCTTCTCGCGTTCGGCCTGCGCCTGGCGTGACATGGCGTCCTGCAATGCTACCGGGATGGCCACGTCGCGGATCTCCACCGAGCCGACGGTGACACCCCATTCCTGAGTCTTTTCACCAATCTCGCGGCACAACTGCTGATCGGAGCTGCGTCGATCGGATAGCAGCGCGGCCAGCATCGACGAGCCGATCACTTCCCGCAGAGAGGTCTGTGCTACCCGGTCGATGGCCTGCCGGTAGTCGGTGATCGCCAGTGCCGCTTTGCGGGCGTCGTGCACGTGCCAGAAGATGATGGCGTCGACGTTCACCGGCACTGTATCGCGGGTCAGTGCCTGCTCGGCATTGAACGCCGTGGTCTGGATTCGCTCGTCGATCACAGCGACGACGCTGTCCAGGACCGGAATGATCATGAACAGTCCGGGCCCGCACACGCCTTGCAGGTTGCCTGCGCGCAACACGACGAATTTCTGCCAGGTATTGGCCATCTTGAGGGACAGCGAGACGACCAGTGCGCACACCAGCACAACGATGCCCACAACCGTGTGGCCAAAGTAGATGAGGACGGCCCCCATGGCTGTCAGAACCATGACAATGAAGAGGGTGATGGGGTTCATAGTGTCCTCCTGCATTCAAGTGCAACGCTCATTTGAAGATTGCGTCTTAGGCGTTCGTCTGTCTGTGCGCTAGACCACTGGAGCAATCCGCTGGGAAGGTCCCCGCGAGCACTGCCGGTCTTTGTGAGGGGCTAAGCGCGCTTGCGCACCGACGCCAGGAGTTGCGACCTGCCATGGTTGCATTCCGTCGACAGCGAGCTGGCCTGGTGTTTCGGTACGTCCTGGCGACCAGCAGTGATCGGCTCACCAGAGGTCGCCATGAAAAGACAACCGGGAACAGTTCCGGACAGCCCATCGCCAGCCGGTGGTGGTGTCAGGCCCACACTGCCGGGCGGTGAATATGGCTCTCCCGCCGAGCGATATTCATTTCGAGATCGCGACAAGAAACAGCCGACGCTGCCTCCATCGGTTAACCCGGCCGAAGCACCATCACAGGCTCCGCACCAGTCTCCGGTCGATCCCTCGGAGGAGTAGTCCCCACCGAACGTGCGATGGCGCACGGACGGCTATCCGGCCTGGCTGGCGAATCAGGTCATCGAGTGCCGCAAGCCGCAGTAGGAGAAATCATCATGCTGGAAACCGTTGTTGTTTGCTTGCTCATCCTCTGGGCGCTCGGGATGTTCACCGCCTACACCCTGGGCGGCTTCATTCATGTTCTGTTGATCGCGGCAGTAGCAATAGTGGTGATGCGTATGCTCCAGGGACGACGGCCATCCTGACGCTGTTGTCCGTCCGCTGCCCGGAGTCGGCCGCTGCGTCGTCATGTGCCAACTCAGACCAGGCTGATGTCCATGTGCGCACCGACTCCGGGTGCTCTTTCGATGATGTCGAAGGCGCGCAGGGTTTCGCGCGCCGAGCGGGTCTCGGCAAGCAGAACGACATTTCCTGGCAAGAGGGTGTACCCGAAGGGATGGTCGTCCTGGCTGACGTTCGCCGACGCGCCGATTGCCGCGCCCACCAGCCCTCCCACGACAGCACCCCAGCCCAGCAATTCGAATAGCGGCGAGCCGCCGAAGAGGCCTGCTCCGGCGTTCGTCATGGCGAATGCGAACAGCGCACTGACCAGCAGGCCGAACAGCGTCCCGACGGCAACGCCCTTGATGACCTGCCTGAAGGGGCGCCGCTTCGCGCGCAGGCGCCCGGAGGGCACCAGTTCCTGGTTGTCGAATATGCGCACTCGGTCCAGACGAATGCCCAACCCCAACAGGTCCTGTTTTGCGCAATCGGCCTGTGATCGTCGGTTGAACACACCTGAGACCTGATGGCAGTAGCGGGTCATGGTTGCTCTCCTGGCATGCGACCTTTCGAACCAGTTTCCAGCATCCGCGAAGCCAAGGCGTCGGTCCGTCTGTTACCGCACGTACCGGTGCCCGTTATTGGATGACCAGCGCAAGTGGGCTACCGCACCGACAACCTGGTGAAAGGTTGTCATTGTCGCTCCCTCCACACTCTGCATGGTGCAGGAGTGGCAAGCGCGGCGAGGCGACCATGAACCAGACAGGCAAGCAAGGCCCCCATGGCGGGGCCGCTGATCCCAAGGGGAAGACTCATCCGCCCGGCAGGCGCAACGAAGCGCCGCGTCTGCCGGGCTCAGATAACGACGTCAATCCGAAGACCAGAGCGGAAGCGATACTCCAGCAATCGCTGGAGGTCGATTCTGCTGGAAAGCCCACCCATCGACCGGAGAAGGGCACGAAGCCCAGCCGCGCCGGAGCTGTTCATGAGCAGTGATGCGCCATCGATGGATGACTACAGAAAGCGCAGTGTGGCGGCGGGTCTACGGCGCCAATGGCGGCATGCGGTGATTCTCTGCAAGAGGGCATGGCGTCAGCTGTCCATGACGACACACTCCGTGCCGCAGGTCAATCGCCGGACCAGGGTGAATGAAACGCCGGTGGTTCGGCGCAAGCCGCGTCGTTGATCGTGCAACTGCCGGTTACGATGGAGGTCACCAGAGCCGAGCATCAAACGGCCCTTACCTTAAGTGCGCAACCGCACCGACGTCGTAGTCCTGGTCTGCGAAGGTTGCAGTCAGACATGCCTCACGGCTTGCGGTGATAAAGGCAGCCTCTTCAGGACTCGCCGGGTACCGACAGACGCGGCTTGCTCTGTACGTGCCACCCTGACGCTCGTGTCGGCCGGCCAGGTTTCCGCTGCACTTCCGGAGCAATGCCATGATGTCGCTCCATTTCCGGGCCTTGCGCCGCGACCGATCAAAGCCTCCCTGGGACAGTCTGGCACCGGTTCGAGAAGAACTCTTCGGCATCGAACGGCTCGAACAGCACGCGCAGAGCCTGGCCCTGGCACAACAAGTGACGGATACGCCAAAGCGTGTACTGCCGTTGCATGTGCGCCTGGATGACAACTCCCGTGTCCTGCTGGCTGCCTACCGGGCTAGCGCTGTCGAGTTGGAAAGGGGCAATGGTGTGGTACCGGCTGCCGAGTGGCTGCTGGACAATTACCACATTGTCGAAGAGCAAATCCGCGAGGTCCACGACGACCTGCCGCCTGGCTACTACCGGCAGTTGCCCAAGCTGGCCGATGGGCCGTTCGCCGGCTACCCGCGCGTCTTCGGGCTGGCCTGGGCCTTCGTGGCGCACACCGACAGCCACCTCGATGTTGAACTGCTGCAGCGCTACATCCATGCCTACCAGCGGGTCCAGCCGCTGACTATTGGCGAGCTGTGGGCGGTAGCGATTACCCTGCGCATCGTCCTGATCGAGAACCTGCGGCGCTTGGCCGAGCAGATCAGTGCCGGGCGCATAGCCCGTGCCGATGCCGATGCCCTGGCCGAGCGTCTGCTCTCGCCAGGGCACGCTCGTTCGGCACTGGAGGCGGATATCGCCGCGCGCTCGACCGGTCCGCTTTCCGAGGTGTTCTCGGCCCAACTGGCCAAACGCATGCGCGACCAGGACCCGCGCACGACACCGACACTGGGTTGGCTCGAAGACCGCCTGCACGAACAGGGTGTCAGCGTCGAGGCGGCGGTCCAGCATGCGCAGCAGCGCCTGGGCGCCTCCAATGTCACTGTGCGCAATGTGATCACTAGCATGCGCCTGATCTCCGATATCGACTGGGCACAGCTGTTCGAGAATGTCAGTCTGGTCGACGCGCGGCTGCGCGACGGCAGCAACTTCGCTGCCATGGACTTTCCCACTCGTAACCTCTATCGCAGCGCCATCGAACAGTTGGCGCGCGGCTCGTGTCTGGACGAGCTCCAGGTGGTCGATCACGCCCTGGAGGCTTGCCGTCAGGCCGTTGCCGAACATCCGGACGGCGAAGACTCCCGCCGTGAATTCGATCCCGGATTTCATCTGATTGCTGAAGGTCGCCCGACGCTGGAGCGCGCCATCTGCTTCAGCCCGACGCTGCACCTGCGCCTGAATCGCTTCAGCGTGCGCCTGGGCATGGGCGGCTACATCGGTGCCATCGGCCTGCTCAGCCTGGTGCTGCTGGGATTCGTATCGCATCTGCTGAATCAGCCTGCGTTCTCCTGGGGTTGGATGCTGGCCTTCCTGGCCTGCCTTTTCGTTCCGGTGACCGAAGTGGCCACGGCACTCATCAACCGCTTGGTGACCTGGAGCTTTGGCGCGATCACGCTGCCTGCGCTGGAACTCCTGGCCGGCGTGCCACGGGCGTTGCGCACCGTGGTGGCGGTGCCGACCTTGCTGACCACCGAGGCCGATCTGCTGGAGCAGATCGAGCGGCTGGAGGTCCACCATCTGGCGGGTATCGGCGGTGACCTGACTTTCGTGCTGATTCTCGATGGCGTCGACGCGCCACAGGAGGTCCTGCCCAGTGATGCACCGCTGCTCGATGCTGCGGCTGCGGCCATCGACCGCCTGAATCAGCATTACGGCCCAGGGCCCGGCGGCCAGCGCTTCTTCGTGCTGTTTCGCAGGCGCTGCTTCAACTCTGCCGAGGGCTGTTGGATGGGCTGGGAGCGCAAGCGCGGAAAATTGCATGAACTGAATCGGCTGTTGCGCGGCGCCACCGATACCAGCTTCGTGGCGATTGCCGGAGAGCCGCCGCGAGTGCCGAGCGAGGTACGCTTGGTCATCACCCTCGACGCCGATACCCGCCTGCCCCGCGAGGCGGCTCTGCGCCTTATCGGCAAGATGGGCCACCCGCTTAACCAGCCGCGCTTCGATGCCTTGCAGCAGCGAGTGATCAACGGCCACGCGGTACTCCAGCCGCGGGTGACGCCATCGCTGCCGATGGGCGGGGAGGGGTCGTTGTACCAGCGCGTCTTTTCCGGCCCGGCAGGGATGGACCCCTACGCGGCGGCGGTGTCGGACGTTTATCAGGATCTGTTCGGCGAAGGCTCCTTCACCGGCAAGGGGATCTATGACGTCGATGCCTTCGAGCGCGCGATGGCCGGTCGGGTCGCGGACAATCGACTGCTCAGCCATGATCTGTTCGAAGGCATCTTCGCCCGCGCAGGGCTGGTGTCGGATGTCGAGGTCGTTGAAGAGTCGCCGTCGCGCTTCGATGTGGCGAGCAGGCGCATGCATCGCTGGACCCGCGGCGACTGGCAGCTATTGCCGTGGATGCTCGGCCACTGGCGCGGGCCGCAGGCGATGCCGTTGATCGGCCGCTGCAAGATGCTCGACAATCTGCGACGATCGCTGGTCGCGCCCTTCGCCCTGTCCGGCCTTCTGCTCTGCTGGTGGTTGCCATTGCCCCAGGCGCTGCTGGCCGCGATGTTGGTCATTCTGACCCAGGCGATCCCCCCGTTACTGCCGATCTACTGCGCATTGCTGCCAGCGCGCTCGGGTGTTCGAATACGCAGCCACTTCGCCATGCTCGGTGCCGACTTCCGTCGTGCGTTGCTGCAGATCCTGCTGTCGCTGGCCTTTCTGGCAAACGATGTCTGGAGCATGGTCGATGCCATCTTGCGCACGCTTTGGCGGATGTACGTCAGCCAGCGCAACCTGCTGGAGTGGACCACCGCCGCACAGTCCTCACGCAAGCCGCGCCCCGGCTGGCTCGGCAGCTATCGGCAGATGGCCGGCGGGACGGCCCTCGCCGCATCGGCCGGCATCACCGGGTTGGTATTGCATCCGGCGAACTGGTTGCTGATCCTGCCATTGACCCTGCTCTGGTTAGGCGCGCCTCTGCTCGCGTTCTACAGCAGCAGGCCCACGCAGCCGGCGCGCCGTTCAGGCCTGGAAGAGGATGACGCAACTGCACTGCGCCTGGGCGCACGGCGGACCTGGCGCTTCTTCGAGACCTTCGTCACACCGGCGGACAATCTGCTGCCGCCGGACAACTTCCAGGAGCAGCCCAGGCCTGTGCTGGCTCACCGCACTTCACCTACCAATATTGGCCTTTACCTGCTGTCCGCGGTGGCCGCCCGCGATTTCGGTTGGGCCGGCGGCCTGCAGACGCTGGAGCGCCTCGAAGGCACCCTGGCGGTGCTGGAGAAGCTGCCGCGCAGCCACGGCCATTTCTTCAACTGGTACGGAACCCACGACCTGCGTGCCCTCGAACCGAGGTACCTGTCCTCGGTGGACAGCGGCAACCTGGCTGGGCACCTGATCGTGCTGGCCAACGCGTGCGAGGAGTGGCGCGCCAGCCCGCTGGTGGTGGAAGCGCGCCAGGGCCTGCTCGACACCCTGCATCTGGCACGGCAAGCCGTCGCAAGGCTTCCGCTGGTAGAAGATGTCGCGTTGCTGCAGGTGAAGGAGGACGTGCGGGTGATTCACCGGGCCCTCACCGGCCCACAATCGCTCGACGCCTTGCTGCCCGCCCTCGGGCACCGCGCGGAAAAGGCCGTGCGTTGCGTCGCGGGCCTCGCGCCGGCTGGCGAGGAGGGCGACGACCTGTCGTTCTGGTTCGACGCACTGTGCAGGGCCTTTGCCGAGCACAGCCGAGACCGACGGCATGGCCATGAAAAGACAGTGGACCGTCGCCTTCAGGCCCTGGCCGATACCTCACGGCGGCTGGCACTGGAAATGGATTTCGGTTTCCTACTCAACCAGGAGCGCCAGCTGCTGTCCATCGGCTATTGCGTGGACAACAACCGCCTGGACCCGAGTTGCTACGACCTGCTGGCCTCCGAGGCACGCCTGGCCAGCCTGTTCGCCATCGCCAAGGGCGACCTGCCGACCCGCCACTGGTTCCGCCTGGGCCGCACGGCCACGCCGGTGCCCGGTGGCTCGGCGCTGATCTCCTGGTCCGGCTCGATGTTCGAGTACCTGATGCCCTCGCTGGTCATGCGGGCGCCGGCCGGCAGCCTGCTGGAACAGACCAACCGCCTTGTCGTGGCGCGGCAGCAGGCCTACGGCGCCGCGCTGGGCATCCCCTGGGGCATCTCCGAATCGGCCTACAACGCCCGCGATCTGGAATTCACCTACCAGTATTCGAACTTCGGCGTGCCGGGACTTGGTCTCAAGCGCGGGTTGGCCGAAAACGTTGTCATAGCGCCCTATGCCACGGCGCTGGCGGCCATGGTCGATGCGCAAGGGGCGCAGCGCAATTTCGATCACTTGACGGCTGTCGGTGCGCTCGGCCGCTATGGCTTCTACGAGGCTCTGGACTTCACCCGCTCACGCCTGCAGGACGGGGAAAGCGTCGCCATCGTCCGCAGTTTCATGGCCCACCACCAGGGCATGAGCATCGTCGCCATCGCCAATACCCTGCAGCACGGGCGCATGCGCTGCCGCCTGCATCGCGAGCCGATGATCCAGGCCAGCGAACTGCTGTTGCAGGAGCGCGTCCCGCGCGACGTGGCGCTGGGGAATCCCCGCGCCGAGGAAATTACGGTAGCGCCCAGTGACACCATTGCCGATGCGTCCACGTTGCGCCGAGTCGATGCAGTGCTCGATGGGCCGCCGATCACTCATCTGCTGTCCAACGGCCGCTACGCATTGATGCTGACTGCCAGCGGTGGCGGCTACAGCCGCTGGGGAGATATCGCAGTGACGCGCTGGCGCGAGGATGCTACCTGCGACGACTGGGGCAGTTTCATCTTCCTGCGCGACCTGCAGAGCGGCGCACTGTGGTCGACCACGGCGCAGCCTGGCGGACAACCGGTGGAGAATGGCGAGGTACTGTTCGACGAGGACCACGCCGAGTTCATCCAGCGCGACGCCGCGCTGCTGACCAGCCTGGAAGTACTGGTGTCCGGGGAGGACGATGGCGAGGTGCGGCGGGTGTCGCTGACCAATCATGGTCGCCATGCACGTGAAATCGAACTGACGTCCTATGCCGAAGTGGTGCTGGCAACGCCGGCAGCCGATGGCGCGCATCCGGTGTTCTCGCGGATGTTCGTACAGACAGAATACCTTGCCGAGTTCGGCGCCCTGGTCGCCACGCGACGCCTGCGCTCGCCGGACGATCCGTCGATCTGGGCGGCCCATTTCGCAGTGGTCGAAGGCGAGGTGATCGGCGAGACGCAGTATGAGTCCGACCGCGCCCGCTTCCTCGGCCGTGGCCGAACCCTGCGGGAGGCGCAGGCAGTTCTGGGCCACCGTGCCCTGGGCAACTCCCAGGGCAGCGTGCTCGATCCGATTTTCTCCCTCCGCCAGCGCCTGCGGGTGGCGCCGGGCAAGGTTGCACGGGTGGCATTCTGGACACTGGTAGCCAGTACCCGGGAAGCCTTGCTTGACCTGATCGACAAACACCATGAACGCAACGCCTTCGAACGCGCCAAGACCCTGGCCTGGACCCAGGCCCAGGTGGAGTTGCGCGACCTGGGCATCGATGCCGAGGAGGCCGCCGATTTCCAGCGCCTGGCGGCGCCGATTCTCTATGCGGATTATCGCTGGAGGGCACCGCAGGAAGCCCTCCGGCGCGGCGCAGGGCGCCAGTCCGGGCTCTGGCCGCTGGCGATTTCCGGAGATTTGCCGATCGTCCTGTTGCGCATCGACGAAATCGACGATCTGTCGCTGCTGCGGCAGCTCCTGCGCGCCCGCGAATACTGGCGGATGAAGGGCCTGGACGTTGACCTGGTGATCGTCAACGAACGTGCCTCGTCCTATATCCAGGATCTGCAGACAGCCATCGAAACCGCCGTACGCAGCAGCCCCTCGCGTCAACGCAGCGAGGGCCAGGCCTCGCGCGGCGCTGTGTACACCTTGCGCGCCGACCTGATGACCGTGGAGGCACGGGAACTGCTGAACGCCGTGGCGCGGGTCAACCTGCTGGCGCGCCGCGGCTCCATCGCTGCCCACCTGGAGCGCCTGCCGCCGGCCAAGCCGCGGCCGTCTGCCGCCCTGCTCTCACCGGTGGCCTTGCCGCTGGTTCCTGCGACCGAGGGAGCGAGCAGTGATGAGCCGCTGGAGTTTTTCAACGGGCTGGGCGGCTTCGCGCTGGGCGGGCGTGAGTACCACATCGCTCTGAACAATGGCCACATGACCCCGGCGCCGTGGATCAATGTGATCGCCAATCCAGCGTTCGGCTTCCAGGTCTCGGCGGAAGGCAGCGGCTACACCTGGGCCGGCAACAGTCGGGACAATCAGCTTAGCCCCTGGTCCAACGACCCGGTCATCGATCCTGCAGGTGAGGCTTTCTACCTGCGCGACGAAGACAGTCTGGCAGTCTGGGGCGTTACCGCCCAGCCGATCCGCGACGCAGGCTTGTACCGCGCCGCCCATGGTTTCGGCTACAGCCGGTTCAGCCACACGGCTCACGGTATCGAGGCGCAGCTGCTGCAGTACGTGCCGCTGGAAGACCCGCTGAAGATATCGCGGCTGACACTGCGCAATACCTCCGGCCGGCCGCGCCGGCTATCGGTGACAGCTTACGTGGAATGGGTACTGGGTACCGCGCGCGGAGCCTGTGCCCCTTTCATCCTGACGGGGGTGGATGTCGACAGCGGCGCGCTACTGGCACGTAACCCATGGAGCATCGCTTATTCCGAGCGGCTGGCTTTCGCAGACCTGGGCGGGCGGCAGAGCAGCTGGACCGCCGATCGCAGCGAATTCATCGGTCCTGCCGGTAGCCTGTCGGCTCCTCGGGCGCTGCTCGGCACCACGGCGTTGTCGGGCGCCAGCGGCGCTGGCTTCGATCCTTGCGCTGCCCTGCAATGCATCGTCGAGCTGGGCGTCGGCGAGTCCGTGGAAGTGCTGGCGTTGCTGGGGCAGGCCGGATCGAACGAGGATGTTAGTCGACTCGTGCTGCGTTACCGCAGTCTTGATCTCGATGCAGTGTTGGCCGACGTGACCCGGTATTGGGAACAACGGCTTGGCGCGGTTCAGGTCCGCACGCCCGATCGCGCCATGGACTTGATGCTCAATGGCTGGCTGCTCTACCAGACCCTGTCGTGCCGCATCCATTCCCGATCGGCGTTCTACCAGGCCAGCGGTGCTTATGGTTTCCGTGACCAGTTGCAGGATGCTCTGGCGTTGTCGTTCGCCTGCCCAGAGCTGACCCGCCACCACCTGCTGCGGGCCGCCGGGCGCCAGTTCGTCGAGGGCGATGTGCAGCACTGGTGGCTGGAACAGACGGGGCAGGGAGTGCGCACGCGAATCTCCGATGACCGGGTCTGGTTGGCCTATGCCTGTGCCAGCTACATCGAGTCATCCGCGGACCTTGCGGTGCTCGACGAAATGCTGCCTTTCCTCGAAGGGCCACAGCTGAATCCTGGCGAGAGCGATACGTTTTTCCAGCCGATGCTTGCGGAGGAGAGCGCCTCGCTGTTCGAACACTGCGCTCGGGGCCTGGACCGGTGCCTGGAGATGACCGGCGCCCACGGCCTGCCACTGATGGGGAGCGGAGACTGGAACGACGGAATGAACCGTGTGGGCGTCGGCGGCCAGGGCGAAAGTGTGTGGCTCGGCTGGTTGCTGTTGCATACCCTGGAGTGCTTCGCTGCCCTGGCCGAGGGGCGGGATGAGGTACGGTCCGTGCGCTGGCGAAAACATTCGGCGGCGCTGCAACTGGCCTTGGAGGAGCATGGTTGGGACGGCCAGTGGTATCGCCGGGCGACCTTCGACGACGGCACTTGGCTCGGTTCGGCGGCCAGCGACGAATGCCGGATCGATTCCATTGCCCAGTCCTGGGCAGTGCTCTGCGGCGGTGCGAATCCCGAGCGTACAGCCACTGCCATGGCGTCGCTGGAGCGCTGGTTGATCCGTCAGGATGAGGGGTTGGCCTTGCTGTTCACTCCCCCCTTCGATCAATCAGCACATGATCCCGGGTACATCAAAGGCTACCCGCCGGGCCTGCGCGAGAACGGCGGGCAATACAGTCATGCGGCGATGTGGAGCATCCTGGCGTTTGCCCGTCTCGGTCAGGGCGACAAGGCGGCCGGGCTGTTCTCCCTGCTCAACCCGATCAACCACACGCGCACGGCGGCAGAGGTTGAGTGCTACAGGATCGAACCCTATGTCGTCGCCGCCGATGTCTATTCCATTGCCCCCCATGTCGGGCGTGGTGGCTGGAGCTGGTATACCGGCTCCGCTGGCTGGATGTACCGAGCGGGGGTGGAGGGAATCCTGGGGCTCCGGCGCGAGGGTGCAAGTCTGGTCATCGATCCGTGTATCCCGCTGGACTGGCCGGGGTTCGACGCCAGCGTAACGGTGGATGGTTGCCATTACAGCATCGTCCTAACCTCGGCCGGGAAGCACTGCCGCGGCATCCAGCGCGCGCTTCTGAATGGCTGTTCACTGGTCTGCGGCGAAAGCCCTGTGCGGGTGCCGCTGGCGGTTGGCGAGCATCGCCTCGAGCTGTTCCTGTAAACGCGTGTCACCCCGCCGTATGGCCTGGACGACGGGGAACGTAGGGTAGCAAGCGGTCGGTTTCCGCCTTCACCACCGCGTAGCACTCGCAACTCAATACCTCCAGGCGCGAGCGGTCCAGCACGGTGATCCGCCCCCGGCTGTACTCGATCACACCTTGCTTCTGCAGTTTGCCGGCCGCTTCGGTGACGCCCTCTCGCCGCACACCGAGCATGTTGGCGATGAGCTCCTGGGTCATGATCAGCTGGTTGCCGGGCAGGCGGTCGAGGGACAGCAGCAGCCAGCGGCAGAGTTGCTGGTCGATGGAGTGATGGCGGTTGCAGACAGCCGTCTGGGCCATCTGAGTGATCAATGCCTGGGTATAGCGGAGCAACAACTGGAGCATGTCGCCGTGGCGGCCGAACTCGTCCTTCATTCGTTGCCCTGCGAGCCGGTAAACGCTGCCGGCGCTTTGCACGATAGCGCGGCCGGGGGTGCTCTCGCCGCCCATGAAGACGGCTATACCGACCAGCCCCTCGTTACCGACCACGGATATCTCGGCCGATGCACCACTTTCCATCACGTACAAAAGCGAAACGATGGAGTCGGTGGGGAAGAACACGTAACGCATCGCATCACCGGGTTCGTAGATCACCTTGCCCAGTTCCAGGCGTTGCAGCTCCAGATGGGGGAAGAGGCGCTCCTGAACCTCTCGGGGGAGTGCGGCCAGTAAATGGTTCTGCGCGGGGGAGGGAGTCTCTCGCATGGCGGCCTCCTCACGGGGCGTATCGCGACTACTCAAGCATACAGTTTCAGGCCTTTACCGGTGGTGCAAAGTTCCCTATCGCACAGACCGGGCTCCCGCTGGCGCGCAGTCTGGAGCTTGCGGCGGCGGATGCTGATCTGGCGCTTTGTACGACCAAGTCATCGCATCTTTTCAGGGATTTTCCATGAACATTGAAGATGGCGATTCCTTCAGTATGTACGAGGGCCATAACGGCGTAGCCGCCGATGACCATTCCTGTCTCGGCCCCCAATTGCTGAGCGCAGATACGCTCATCGAGAGTGACATCTGCAACTTCGAGGACGAAGGTCTTGGCGGCCTCAAGAAAATCATGCTGTATTCGCAAAGTAGGTAAGTTGCCTGCGCCGGGCTGTCGTTCGGCGGATTCCTGGAGATGGGAGAAAAACAGTTTGCAATTCCATGGAGTCTCTTGAGGCTGGATACGGTGAACAAGCGCTTCGTGCTTGATGTTGACCAAGACCGCCTCAGCAGCGCACCGAGGTTCGACTAGGATGATTGGCCGGACATGCAGGCCCGACATGGGGCGGGATATACATGCTTTATATGAAGCCCGGCCGATTGAGCTGTCATTCCCCAACAATCTCGAAGTATCGACGAGGAATCTCGGGCGAGTTGCCCGGATCACCACGATCCAGTCGCCAATAGCCGACGTCGTGCCATTGGCCCAGATTGAAACCGACTTACTGGAAGGTGCCGATGTGCCGGAAGCCCAGCCGCTCATGCAAACCGACGCAATCCGCGTTGGGCAGCGCGATGTCGACAGAGGCAGCGTTGAATCGCTGCTTGGCGAGTATGTGAAGTAGCTTGCTGTAGAGGTCGCGGCTAACCTCCGCGCGTCGCTCGCTCTCCGCAATTATAGACAGTGACATCCACTTCCGAGCGGTGTGTTGCTCGGGCCCTGTACTGGCTGGCGCAAGCTTAGCCAACCAGACGCCCATCGCGCTCCGCGACAAGGTAGGGTAGGTCTGCTGGGGCGTGACGACGCGCTCCCGTATCTCCTCGCCGCTCGGCGGCAGCTCCTCTGGGGGTCGCCGTGCCGGTCACAACCGGAGCACAGATGGCCTGGATAGCCGCAGCGTCCTCGGGGCCGGCGTCTCTGATTTCGATTCTCATGGCGGCCTCAGATTGGGCGCTGACTCAGGTGGGCGGAAAGTTGCTAGGCGCTCTCCATGCGTTCCGAATAACGATCCGCCAGGAAGCCCTGGCTATTACGCAGCAGGGTGAACTTCACCAGTTTTTCCATGACGTCCACCACGCTATCGTAGTAAGCCGACGGTTTCGCACCCCCGCGTCGTCGAACTCCAGGTAGGCCTTGGGTACCGAGGTTTGGTTGGGAATGGTGAGCTTTTCGCTCGACGACGGACCCAAACTGGAATGGAAACAGGCCGCTCCATTCTTGCTGGGTCATGCTGATTACCCCAGGGGGCGATCGATGAGGGGAGTATCAGCGGCGAATCTGAAAGTAGTCTGAAGTCGCTGAGAGCCAGCGGCGGTGGAAACGAAATATCCAGCACGCGCGTTATAAGGGCATTCCACCCATAGGGCTTGGCCGAAGCTCTTTTGGAGCTAGGAGCGATGCACCCTATTCCTTCACTCATGTGGAGGACGAATCATGGCCACACACAAAACGAAAGCTTTCGAACCTTGGAACAAGGGCAAACTGGTCGGCCAGAAAGCACCGCTGAGACTCAGGGACATTTGGGCTATCAGAGTGCGACTGGAAATCGCAAACAAGGAACGTGATCTGGCGCTGTTCAACCTCGCCATCGACAGCAAATTGCGAGCCTGCGATTTAACGAAGCTGCGCGTCAGAGACATCGCTCACGGTGATCATGTATCGACGCGTGCAATCGTCATGCAACAGAAGACCCAGCGGCCGGTCCAGTTCGAAATCACCGCCCAGACGAGAGCATCAGTTGAAGCTTGGATCAGTGCCGCCCACCGTCGCAACGACGATTTCCTTTTTCCCAGTCGTGCTCGACATTCGGCGCACATATCCACGAGGCAGTACGCCCGCATAGTGAAAGCTTGGGTAACGACAATCGGTCTCGACCCCACGCTCTACGGAACCCATACGCTTCGTAGAACCAAAGCATCGCTGATCTATCGCAGAACGAAGAACCTGCGTGCGGTTCAACTGCTGCTAGGCCATACGAAACTGGAGAGCACCGTTCGATACCTCGGGATTGAGGTGGACGACGCTCTAGAAATGGCGGAGCAAACTGAGGTTTGACCTTTTCTCCAGGTTGGCGCCGGGTTTCGAGCCGGCGCCTCTTTGAGTCAGCTAGCGACCCATAGCTGATATCGACAGGTACTAGGTGACACGCCCTTAGGCCCTGTGTTCAACCAAATCGATTGCAGAATCAGAGATAAGGGGGGAGTGTGACCTCATAGCGCCCGAGTTTTGGCGGAAATCCCTTCCCCCGTTCGGTCGTCAGCCGAGGACGGTATGGATGATCGACGATTCACCTCTGGTCTAAACATCGCTACGTGCTTTCTGAGGATGTTGGCGGATGAGCTCTCTACAGAAGCCGCCCCATCTGATCCCCCCTTTTCTGCTCAGCGCTTCAACGAGCTTCGGCGCAACATTGAGTGCTGCGTATTTATTTTGGAGAGCCTACAAGCGAGTCACGGGCATTCACCTGGCATTCAAAAGCAGCCTGAAATTACCCACAGCTCTGGATGGCTCGCAGCGAGAGGTCAGAGTACTGGCGTAAACCTGATTTGGCTGAGCTACCCATCAACTCCACCGTGCGTCGGATAAAAAACGGGTAACGCGAATAATGTGAACGTAGGCGAGGAAGTGCCTTCTACCGCTGCACACGCAGGAGATTAGGCATGGAAACGCTCCGAGGTCCACCCACAGAATGCGTCACATACGTACTCATTCTTGATGATGATTCGACTCTTGCCAGAGTCCTGGGGCTGGCGATGGAAGATTACGGAATCCCCGCCATCGTTCTTGGAAGTGCTGATGATGGACTCGCGTGGATCAATGCAAATCCAAGTCAACTTGCCCTCTTGCTCACTGATATCTCAATGCCAGGAGAAATTGACGGCTTGGAGCTAGCGCGCCAAATAGCGCAGAGATCCCCAAGCATCCCCATTATCATTATGTCAGGCGGCTATTGGAGTAGAGACTTCCCGGCCTACCGCTTTCTCGACAAACCATTTGATCTCACGGCACTCATGACCACAGTAAAAGAGGCTCTTGCTCTTCCACACTAAGCGAGTGGATCGCATGGGCGCCTATCCAAGTAGTTTGAGTAGTTCCTCGGGGGGCAGCCGTCTGTTCTGCGCAAGGTCACGACGATACAGCTCTATCACCTGGCTCGCTTAATTCATTGGTTGAATGCCTGCTTGCTTTGCCGCATGGCACAGCTCTGACCAGACTTTATGCCGAAAGAGGGACCCAGCCTCCTCGCGAGACATCGAAGCAGGAATTAGCAGTCTGATCTGTTCGCGTAAGGAGGGAGTCAGCTCTAGGAAGGCTAGGATTGCGAGCTCGATCATTTCACGTTCGGTGTCTTTCATGACTGCTGTCCGGAAGCAAAAATGAAAGTTAAGCGATTGTTTGGGCTGGTCTTCCACGGTTGCGGCGTCTACAACGACCAAAGCCTTTTCAACATAGCTCAGCATCGGAAAATCATCACCAGCTACGCCGCAGAAGAAGCTATGAGCTGCTACGACAGTCCGCTAGTGGCCGTTCTCTGCCCCTCATGTTGACAAAGCGTGCTGGTCGTACCCGATACAATCGGTGGTCAGAACGCATGAAAATGACCGGTCAAGTCGAATGCAAACGGATGGTCAGGTGGAGTGCAGTTCCGCAGCCTTTCAAAAGACGACCAAGTCGAAGCCCTCTCCTTGAGGGCTCTGGCGGTTGCTGTCACGTTGTAATTGTGGTTTCCAGGGTGACTTCCACAGGCTGAAGGATCTGATACTTCTGCCTAATCAGGTTGTAGATGTCCGGAATATCGTCAGCCTGAACGCTCACAATCAGGGCGTAATTGACGTCCGGTGCTGACTTTGGCGGGACGCCACGGCTGCTCTCGCGCGCGTGGTATTCGATGTCGAAGACCGGACCGATCAGGGAGTCCTCGCCGTCGAAGTTCCTGTCTCGGTGCAGACAGGTTTCCCACTTGTGTGCATCGTCCCGGAACTGCCTTTCAGTCATCTTGTACTGAGAGCCGCGGCCAAAGAAGTCTTTGCTTGTTTCGATGCCTGCACCGGCCTTGGGGCGAAAGACCACGCCCATTCCTGCGCGTGTGTAGTTGATGGTGTGCTCCGGGTCGGTGTGCGCTTGGATGCAGAAGGTAGCTTTGATCTTCGCCTTGCCTGTGATGGGAATATCTGGGAAGGGAATTGGGCAGCGGAGATACTGTCCCTTCTCCAACTGCCCCTGGAAGATGATGGTGGCGCTGCCGTCCTCGCACTCGAGAAGGGTGAGCGCGTTCTCCTGGAAGCGACCCCAGCCGATTTCATTGCGACTAATCTTGCGCTTGTACTCGGCGTGGTGGACGAGTAAGGCCTTGAGGGCGATGGCAGTCATCTCATAGGACGTCGAGCAGGCAACTCCCGCTGCTGTTCTCAGCGTCAACGGCGCTGAGTAGCTGGTCCCTTGAACGCCCACGGCGCTTCCGAGAAGAGGGTTGAATACCTTGAACGGCTCGGAGTCTGAGCCACCAAAAGCAACTCCGTCGGGCTTCACGTAGCCAGGACTCCTTCCTGGGCCCACACAGCTGTATTCAGCTCTCTTCCATTTAGCGCAGCTGGTGTCTGCGGCTCCAATAGCCAGTGCATTCACCATGTCCCCTGGGGGCTGAATCCTGTTGGCTCCGTCTACGTCGCCGTCGTTGCCGACCGCAACGGTTGCCAGGATGCCGTGCCGCGAGCAGACCTGGTCAAGCGTTGCGGTCCAGGCATGCACCTCTTCATCGTTGATCGGCATGCGGGGGCCAAGGCTCAGGTTGGCGAACTTGTACTCACCCGAGTCGAGTGCATCCCGGATCTTGATCAGCACGTCGAAAAGGTCGGGATCTCGGCCAGAAATGGGCGATAGCACGCGGTAGTGATGAGCGTTCATGTAGGGGCGTTTTAGCTCGTCAGTTTCAGAAGCGAGCCTGCCAAACAGAAAGGTCGACGTGACTTCATTGCCATGCATAAGCAGGTGGCCGTTTGTCTCGTCTGTATCTTCGTAATAATACTCGGTCGCCCATCTCGCGAGATCCGTCGTGCCCAGGCCGCCGTCAAAGATCGCCGCTGCTTTGTCTGGGACGATAGCGGTTTGGCTGGGTAGCGCAGTGCTGTAGTTGGCTAGTGTTGAGCGAGCCAGCGACGGATGCGCGATGCGCAGCTCCGGCATAGGCCTCGCTACGCGCAGAAAGGTATGGCTGGCGATTGCGACCATGGCCTTCGAGGTTGCGTAGACCGGTATGAAGGTGAGGCCACCAACTTTGATTCGCCGCTTGAGGTCGGCTTTGCCCGAATGGGCTCTTACAAAGTCGGCGAAAGAGGCAACGATGTCTTCTTCGTCGGCCCCGGCATGCAAAGCGACCTCAAAGGCATGCGGTTCGTCACCCTCAGGAAGCTGGCCCCGAATCTTGCTTTGGTTGTCGATCCAACGGATCGACTCAATTTCCTTGAGCTCTTTCTCTAGCGTGCTGGAGATGGAGCTCGCTTTTAATAGATCTCTCAGGTTGGCGACGGCACTTTCAGTTCCGGCAATGAACAAGGTGGCAGTGGCCTGGAGCTTTCCCGCGTCGCGAATGTCCGTGACCTGCCTTGGAATAACCGATGTCTCTTTGCTCCCGACATCGCGAAGCCCTGATTTTTTGAGGATGCTTTTGGGGAAGTAGGACCTGCCCAAAAAAGCGGGATGTAGCGTTAGCTCAAACACACCTTCGCCGCGTGGTTTGGCAGCTTTCGGAAGGGCGGAAAGAGAGTGTTGAACCTGCTCAAGGGACGTGGAAATCTCGGCACGGACCTCCTCGATGGTGTACGGGAACTTCTTTGGACCGGAGGCGCGCTTGATCGTTTGGGCCGTTGTCAGCGCTTCGCCTTTCCCTAATAGCAGGTTCCGTTCAGGCATTCGTACTCTCCTTGAATTCCTTTAAGACTTTTCCAACCGTGGGGTGGGATACGTTCAGCTCGCTTGCGATTTTTCGCTGGGATAGCCCTTGCAGAGAGAGCTGAATGATCCTCATGTCTCTGGTGCGATGAGCAGATTCGGTAGGGGCGAGGTTCTTGAGCGAGATATCAATGATGGTGTCATTGACAGATCGCTGATCCAGAACTGCCCGTTTTTTGGCCGTAAGGACAATTCTATTGATGTCTGAAAACGAGTTTCCCTGCAGATGGGCAGCCAGCTGTTGAGCGATCCTGGGAGAAACCTCAGCGTCGGTTAGAAGCCCCTCAATCAGTTGGATAGGGGGATTCTTGAAGCGAACCGTTGCTTCAAACCTCCGCCACGCCGCAGGGTCCAGCATGTCTGGGTGGTTCGTGGCGGCAATCAGTACAGAGGTTGATGGCCACTCGTCGATGGCTTGCAACAGAACATTTACGAGCCGTTTGAGCTCACCAACGTCCTTCTCGTCATCTCGCCTTTTAGCGATCGCGTCGAACTCATCCAAGAACAGGATGCAGGGGATGCTTTTGGCATGCTCGATTACAGCCTTGATGTTCGTCCCTGTCTTGCCCAGCAGGCTGGACATCACTGAAGCGAGGTCGAGCGTGAAAATGGGTAGCTTGAGCTTGCCTGCCATCCAATGTGCCGCCAGTGTTTTCCCCACCCCTGGAGGGCCGGTGAAAATCATGGAGCGAATAGGCTCAAGTCCCGCAGTCAGGAGCTCTTTGTGGCTTTGTCGCTCTTGAATGATTTCCAGCAGTTGTTGCTCGATGGCGCTTTCCCACTTAGGTTCGAACGCAAGGGAAACGTCTGCACCCTCTTTTAAAAGGCTACGGCGAGAGTCCGAATCTACTGGCGTTGCCATGCGAGGTGCACCTCGCGTTCCGCTGTCCGAAACGAGAAGCTCGGCCAAGCGAGAGGCAAGTTCTGGCTGCGTCTTTTTCAGTTTGCTGGCGATCTGGCGGCCTATGAGAGCAAAGGCTGCCGGGCTGCCTCGAACCCCCTGACGGTAAAGAGACTCAAGGTCTTTCTCGGATATGGTTACCACGTATCCCCCGGTATTACTGCATTTCGTCAGTGCGGTAAATGAATCAGCAAAAAACTTACCACAAGCTTACCGACCTTTCCATTCTCGCTGGCGAGGATTTAGCGCGACCAATGCCGACGTTGCGCTGCCCAACGCCGGCAGCATCGGCCTGCGTGAGCGGCTCGGGTTCCGAAACACTGACACCTTCTTGCAGGTCGGCTTCATGCTGGGGGCGATGGTATGGCGCGAACTACTGGCGCCTGGCTCGCAGAGCAACTCGCCCACTGAACCTCGCCGATACCTGGGCATTGCCAGTTGAACGTCAGCCATGGGTCGGTAACTGCCCCATCGTAGAGGCAGCAATCGGCCAGAGGCGAACAATCAAACCAATAGGTAGCGCCCGCCTTCCGCGCTATAGCTAGCCCCTCAAGAGAAAGAAGTGCTGGCCTTATCAACTCAACGCTTGCCAGCGCCGTCTGCTATGTGCCAGCAGCTCGGTTTGTTCTCCGAAGCGCTGGTGGCTATCGACGGCAGCAAGTTCAAGGCGGTCAACAGTCGCGACCGCAACTTCACCAGTGCCAAGCTGCAACGGCGAATGGAGGAGATCGAATCCAGCATTAGCCGCTACCTCACTGCGCTGGACACTGCCGACCGGCAAGAGCCTGCTGTGGCACGGGCCAAATCCGAGCGTTTGCACAGCAAGATTGCCGCCCTGAAAACCAAGATGCAGGAACTCAGGGATATCGAAGCTCAGCTGGAGGCCACCCCGGACAAACAGATTTCTCTTACTGACCCCGGCGCTCGCTCGATGATGACGCGCGGCACAGGCATGGTCGGTTACAACGTCCAGGCTCCTATTCCGGGGGATGTGGGGTTTGGCGAGCAGACTGCGGGCGGAACTCATCCACGACACTACTCACCAAGACCGCTCAGATTTCCCCCTAACAGGTCCGCGACCAACTCCTCCTTCGCTAGGAGCCGGATACACCACCCGTCTGGACCGTACCTCATGAGCTGCCCAAGTCTTTCGTCCCCGAAGTCCAGGAATGTCGGCCTAGTGGTCAAATACCAGACCTCATGCGCCTTCATCCACAGGAAGAGATGGTGCCCCTTGTAGAAGGCTGGGTAATACGCCGACAGCTCCTCACGCCCTAGGTAGAGGCGTTGTAGGCCACCTGTGTGTTCGCTTCGTCGGAAGAACATCAAGGTGTCGAAGCCGCTTCCGACAGCCCGGCTAGTTCGCCACTGGGGGACCGGCTGCACGAACTTAAGGTCCTGCACGAAGGGCGCTGATGGATCGGGCAGGCAGCCTAGGATTGTGATGTTCTGGAGAAATGGCCCCGCGTCCACGATCCAGATCATGTTGCCGTAGAAGTGCTCTCGGCTGCGCATCTCATCAAGGGGCATTGGGGAGTGCTGAAGCTCCACCACCATACCTGATGGCAATTGGACGTCTGCGATGTGCTTCTCGCCCGTGTTGTCGTACTGCACCACTTCATGGCAATCCTTCGGGAAGTGCTTCTTCCAGGCTCGATGCCACTCTCCTTCGTTCTCCCACCACGGGTCACAACGGCGGCGCCCTCTGTGTGCCCAGTGCCAGGATAGCTGCTCCCCGCACTTCGCAATCATCGGCGCCCCGCATGCCTGACACTCTCCCTGTGAACCTGGTGTAGGCAACGTACGAACACCACTAACCAGCGCAATCTCCACCTGAAGCCTCCTACGTGGTTGAGGTCTGGAGTCGTCGAAGCATGCGAACAAACTCCAGTGTGAGGCGCTGATTTTCCGGGGTGAGGTCGCGAAAGCTTTCGCGTAACTGAATCGCATCGCGGGTGAAGTCGCTGGCTTGAATCGGCTCGCTGGTGCTACTTACGTGGCCCTCTTGCACACCTTCAAGACTCGCATAGATGGCAGTCACACTGGTTTCCAGTGCTAACGCAAGCCGTTCCAGTAGCGCACCGGAAGGGCGGCGCTGGCCTTTTTCGATGCGCGACAGGTTGCTGGTAGCTGTCTCTGCTGCCAGTGCCAGGGCTTCCTGGGTGAGCCCTTTTTCGCGGCGTAACGCGTAGATGATCTGCCCTATATGCATGGGCAGGATTGTTTGTCTCCCTTGCCTTTGAGACAAAACCTATGTGTCAATTTGCCTTTAAATGTTGACTTGGTGTCAAATTGCGATGACTGCCTCGCCAGAGGGGCCAGATAGAGCTGCATCGGAAGGTGTTGCGACCCCGCCTGCTGGAAAGCGGTGCTTTGCTCAAGGGAGGGCTCGCGCGTGCGCGCGTATTGCTCTCATAACTCCGTATGGAGATCCGCTCAAATGGATGTGTCCAAAACTGTTGTACGCGCCGGTGCTCTGTTGGTTTGCCTGGCGTGGTCGTTTCCGGCGCCAGCTCAGGTTTTCAAATGTGTCGATCCGGCCACCGGCAAAACCACCTTCTCCGACCGAGGTTGTAGCGCGGGCGATGATGGGGCTGCTGTCAACATTCGCCCAGCCAATAGCATTGATGGCTCTCAATACCGGCAGCAGGCAATAGAACCGAAGCAGTACCGCACCGCAGTGGGGTTTGTTCAGGGCGAGCCTCGCGTCACGGTCGTTGGAGAGGGTAACGATGCTGAACGTGAGCGCACAAAACGGTGCAAACAAGCCTCAACGCTCCACTCAGGTTCAAGGGGGTTAACAGCCAGTCAGCTCTCTGCTACGGCCCAGCTGTGTGCGGGGGCGTCAGTAGCATTTCCGGCAGAAGGCCAAAGCACTTCGCTGTCAGTTCCACACCCTCCAGCAAGTCCGCTAGTGATTACCAACTGCGACCCTGCCGGTTGTTGGGACAGCAATGGGGTGAGGTACAACAAGGGGGCGGGGGATACGTATTTTCGCTCCAGTGGAGGTCCGGCGTGTCAGCGCATGGGCGGAAATCTTAGCTGCCCGTGAGCTGTCCATTTTAGGGGCTTGGAAGGGGCTTGGAAGGGGCTTCCAAGCCCCTATGGGGAAATGGAGAGTCTCGCGCGCGAGCGCGCGTACTGCTCTCATAAGTCCATATGGAGGTGCCGACAATGCTCGCGTATATGCTGATTCTTGGGATGGCGTATGTAGTCGCCTACAGGGTGAACGTTTCAAAGCCGAGCTTTGGGCGTGCCGCTGCTGGCTTCTTTTTGGCCGTTATGGTCGCCTGGATTTTCGGAAGCATTCTCATAGCCCAGGGAGTCGCTTTTCTGGGTGGGCTGCTGGGGTGGGTGGGTGAGGGAAGTGGAGATGCTAAGCAATTCGTGCTTCGTCTTTTTCAGCGCGGTTTATGGTGGGCAGTGATTGGCGCGGGTATGGGGGTTTTCAGAGCGAGACGCGGAATCCACCATCAGCGAGACGCATCGGCATTGGTGTTACCTAGGTGGGAGGGGAAGGCTGCTCTGGCAGTGATCCTTTTTGGTGTCATGCTCGCTGTGGCGATCCCGGCATACAAGGACTACACCAAGCGCTCTCAAAGGCCGTGGGAGTTCTATCAAGCGCAGCAGTCCGCAGTTGTTCAGGGCGGAGCTTCTTCTGAAAGACTCGACTCGAGTACGGTCATTCCAGCCAATGCGAATTCGGAATATTTGCCTAATGGACAAGTAGTCCAGCCCACTCCAGCTTCTCCGGCCGACTGGGGGAGCGGTGGCGTCGTAATTTCACAAGCCTCTACGGAGTCCCACCCAGCAGTTGATGCTGCGACCAATGAACACCTCAGCCGAATCTACGCTGCCCATCCGGATGCGGATGCGATATTTGCCAGTGCAGAGTTCAGAGGCTGGATGGCGAGGTATCCGGCTTACCAGCGCATTGTGGTGGAGGGAACTACTCAAGAGATTATTGAAATGTTCACCGCATACAAAAACCAGCGGTAGTCCAATTCGTATCGCTGACCCCAACTACGTGAAATAGCGGGATAGGTCGCAGTCAGAGATATACAAACAACGATCACGGAACGAGAGGTGCCTGCTTTGAGTGCTCCAAACCTGAAAGGCCGGAAGAAAGGACTCATCCTGCTAGTCTTGTTCTGTATCTCTCAACAAAATGCAAATGCTTTCAGCATCGCATGCAGTCTAGGCGCCGAGTGTGTGCAGAGCCAGGGAACATCCATACCATCCAATACAGTCATCGAGATGCTGGAGTACTGCCGTGACTTCACTCGCGGTGGAATCGGGAGGAGAGTGCTTCGCATGTCACTCCAAGAAATATTGGAGCAGTCTGGTGGTAATGCAGTCCATCCGATCTATTCGGCTTATTACGCCTTTGACCAGCTCACAGATAGCCCCTTGGCCTTCCGTCGGCAATCTAGGGTTGAAGATACCAGCTATGCCGAAATTGCGCAGTCTTGCGCCCGCCTTTCCTATGACTTTGAGGTATGGGCGAGATAGGCTCGATGGGTGTCCAGTGCCCTCTCTGGTTGACAAAAGTTAACGTTTTACAGAGTGGCTAGCACGTGCCGAGGTCCCCACTGCGCAATTGCATTCACTTGACCAGCGATTGCATCCGACTTGATCACCCAATTGCATTCGTGTTGACCACACCGTTGCCCCCTGAACGCCCGCATTCAGGCAAGCCGAGGCCCGCATCCGGGCAGGCCAGAAGAAGGCCGAGGACAGGATGAAGATCCTACTCGGCACGGCTATCCTGCAGGAGGTGCGCGAGGGTCGGCTCGCCCTAGATGACCTGCTCCGCGTGCTGGACAAGTTCCTGGCCCGCCCCACCGAACGCACTGCCGTCTTAGGCGATGCTGCCCAAGGCAGCGACACGCTGCTCCAGCTCACCCGCGAGTAGTAGCCCTACACCGCGCAGTAGAGTGGCCATTCACACCTAAGGAAGGTGAACATGCGATACCTGCTTTGTCTGTCACTCCTGGCGGCTCCGACCTTTAGCGTTGCCTGCACGAACGGCACTACGTGGTATGAGCAGGCCGATTGCCGGAATCAGCAGATTGCAAATGAGGAAACGGCTCTAACCCAGGCTGTATCTGCATACAGCGCGACGCTCTCTCCCCGTGACAAAGGGCTGTTCGCGAAATCCCAGGCTGCCTGGAAAGCATATTCCGACGCCACCTGCGCTTTCGCGGCTGAGCCGGTGGCCGGTGGCTCCCTGCAAAGCACCTACGTTGCATCGTGTTGGCTCGCCCTCTCTGAGCAACGCCGACTGATGTTGGAGAACCTCGCCAACTGCGAGAAAACGTCCGAGCGGACAGTCTGCCTCACGCGATTCAGCCCAAGATCGGCAGTAGCTACCGGCACAGTCAATACCGACACGAAAACCAGCAGCACGTCAGACGATATTGATCGGCTAACGACATACGGCGTAGCCCTGGGGAAGGGCATTGCCTGCAAAGCCCCTGGAGTTGATGACGCATCACGCAGAGTTGGCAAGTGGATGGATGAGCACTTCAAGGGCAGCGATAAACAAGCCTATCTGCCAGTCATGATCCACGGCATCGAGGCCAATGTCCGGATGCAGTCGGAACAACCGGTAGAATCGTGCGATAGCGTTCGCGCGTCCTTTGCAAGCTTTCCTTGGCCGTAACCCCCCTGACCTCGCTCCGCTCTACCAGCCGGCTTGCCCATCACACCGATGCGCTCAAACACTCCGGACTGGTCACTGTGCGCGCCATAGCCTGATCGATGGTTTCATCATGGTACAGCTCGACTGTCAGGTCTTGCTTCATATCATCACCTGCATCTTTTCAGGCCCTGCCTGGTACATCTAGAAAGGAGTCCATTTTCTGTACTAGGTCATCACTCGCTATCGGTACATTTTTTGTACCCATGGCCATGTTTTAAGGGGGATCCTTGTCTTCTGTCGGTACAGTTTCTGTACCCTTTCGGTTCGTTTTTTGTACCGAGTGTATTGCTCTTTCCAGGCTGAGCTTACGAGATGCTGTCACGGTAGCCGCTACCTCGATCTTGTCATCACACTCATCGATAGGTAGCCAAGTAAGCGCGTACAGCGCACAGCGTCCGCCAGGATTCGTGAACTGGCCTACGCGTGTGCGTGTAATCAGATTACAGGCCTGTAACTCTTTCAGCGCACTTGCCCAGGTACTCTTGCTGCCAATCCCCCACCGCTCCGCATGGCGGAACGCAGCACTGAGATCGCCGTTGTTATTGCCTCGGTATTGGCGCATCAAACACATCAGCACCTTGTGAGCGCTACCAGAAAGCCCGCGAAAATCCTCAGTATCCATGAGTGCGTGGAGCAGCTTTACAAATCCCCCAGACTCGGTACGCCCTTTGGCTTTGCTCCTACTGCGAGCCACCTAGAAACCCAAATGTGCCAACACTTGAAATGCTTGCGCGAACTCACTCTCCAGCAGGGTGTAGCGAGTCATTGCGCAAGGTTTGCTCCAGCGAGTCGGCACTCGCTTCGCTACACGCTTGATTATCACGCGATGGCGGTTAGCCAATTCGGAAATGGTGCTATTGAGGCAATGATCGCTAGGCGACTCGGCTTCAAAGCGGTTGAGGCTGGCGTCGGCGATGAGGTAGGCCAGAATACGAGCAGTTTTGCTGGGCGCCTTGTTCATTTAAAGCACCTCGCCAGTGTGATTTGCGGTACGACGAGCCAAAAACTCAGCCAGGTCGCTGATGCGGTATTTCACTAGGCGCCCGACCTTGAGGTAGGGCAGGCAGTAGCGGCCAGTGGAGCGCCAGACGGCCAGGGTGGTGGGCTTCACGTCCAGCACTTCGGCGGCTTGTTTATCGACTACGCTGACGGGCGGATTCTTCGGATCAAAGCCAAGCTGCGTGGCAATCTGCGCGGCAATCTCGGCCTTGAGTTCCTCAAAGCCTGCGTTGTGGCTGGTGGACATTGGTGTGACTCCATCGACTGTGAATCGGTGAAGTCATGCTCTGAAAATGCAGGCAGTAGAAAAATTCCAATCGTTACGAGTAATCGATTAATCGTAACGACTGTCAGATACGACGCTGCCTTCCAGGCTTGCTTGCATAGTCAGGAGCGACAGCTCTAATCCATCTCTGGACGCGACTTGGCTCGCTTACTAACTTGTGGTGCTCGGTCTCAAGCAGGGCGCTGCATACCCTTCTCGCCATCTCTCCAATCCTGATTTTCTGCTCGGTATCTTTTTGCCACGCTTTATCGGCAATCTCCTGGGCGAGGGCAATTACATCCTTTTTCCCCTCCTTAACGGCGTCCGCTCGCTTCTTGGAAAGATGTGTCCGATACGCTTTAAGGACGGTCATTGAGACCTCCGTTGCGATTTCTCTTGTGACGTCTGTTGCGACCTTCCTAGCAATCTCGACGACCGCGACCTGCTCGGCTTTCTTTTCTTCCAGCACGCATTTCAGCTCATCCGCATACATCATGTGCTGGGCCGCGATGACGGCAAGATGTTCGGGGGTACAGGTCGCCAGAAGCTCCCCTGCGAGTTGATCCGTGAATCGGTCGTATTCTTCAGCGGAGGTCACTCTAACGCCTGGGCTCCACTGGCTTGGTCTGGCTAATCGCTCCATTCGGTATTTTCTAGCTTGGGCGGGATGAAAACCTAAGCACGGTGCTTCCTTTCCTTCGTCACTCATTACACGCCTTCCCAAGTGGTCTCACTGCTGAATAGTTCGATCAGTCAGGCAGGTGAGACGTCTGCTTATCGCCCCGTCGGGCTAGGCTGGTCGTTGCTCGATTTACTGCTTGCGCTTGATTGGCACCACTTGGGCGGGTTGCTTAATGCCTGCCGCTTCCAGGATGGCCTGTGTTGCCGTCTCGACGGATTGCCGCACTGGATCAAGATCGAGTCGGGCATAGATTGTTGTGGCTTGAGGAGTCTTGTGATTGAGTGACTTGCCGATGATCGCCAGCGAGGCGCCGGTTTTGGCCTGCCAACTCCCCAGTGTGCGGCGTAAGTCGTGAATGCGTAGGTCAGTCATGCTGTAGAGCGCTGGGTCGATCTCCAACCCATCTGCGATGGCGCGATAGCGCTTTTCGACGGCTGCGGGGGCCTTGAGGAGTTGTTTGTCGACTTGCAGGCGCTCGTCAGTATTCAGCTTTCCGAGGCTTTCTAGGTGAGTGAGTAGGCGGCGCATACTGGCGCGGCGCAGGATGGTCGCCCATGCCGTTTTGGGCTCGACCATGTGGCCGGTTTTGCCTGTGCCGGGAAACACGAAAGGAGATTTACTGGACGCGCGCTTGCGAGTCTCTAGGACATCTACTGCCTCGGGCGACAAGGTGACGTTTTGTGGGGTGCCATTCTTCGTCATACCGATACGCCAGATGCGGGCATCGAGGTCGAGATCGCGCCAAGCCATTTCCTGGACGTTGGAGCGCCGGGCACCAGTCAGCAGGGATAGAAGAAAGAAGTCCGAGAGACTCGACTCCGCAATGGAGGCGAATAGGTAGGGTAGCTCGGCAGCTTGGGCGAAGCGGTCACGCGAAGGTGCAGGGTTCTTCTGGATGCGGCTCGCTGGGTTGGTACCTACGAATACTTCTGAGTCGGCGGAGAAGTTGAAAACCGAGGAGACGACTGCTAGCGCCTTATCGGCCTGCGCAGCGCTTTTTTTCGATGCTTTCAAGTGGATGGTTTTAACGTCTTGCTTGGTGATGTGCGACAGCTTCTTCGACTTAATCGGCTCCAGGTACAGGCGCAGAAGGTCGCGGTAGTCGCGTTTGGTTTTTTCACCTAGTGGGGTGCCGTCGCGCTTTTTCTTCTCGGCGAGGAACTGCTTGAACATTTCAGCAAAGGTCGGTTCCTCTCGAATGGCCCGACGAGCAGCGGCAGGGTTGGCGCCGGCTTCGATCTCTGCATTGATGGCAGACGCAGACTTGCGGGCCTGCTCGATGGTCATGGCTGGGAAGCGGCCGAGGGTGATGCGCTCGGGCTGCCCCCCTTTCATGCGTCGATATACGGAGAAGGTTTTGACCCCGGTCGGCGACACTCGAAGCTGTAGCCCTCGGACTTTGGTGTCGTGATAGGTGGCGCGTTTGCCGGCCTCGGGGGGCGGCAGCGCTAGCAGCCTTTCCTTGCTGAATGAGATGTGGGATTCGTCGCCCATGCCTTTCCTCGCCGAATATGGGGTTACGCCGGGGTTACGTATGTGATCAAAAAACAGATGTTTTCGTGTAGCCCGGTAAAGGCAAAGATAGGCTGAAGATGGCGCTGTGTATAGCTTTGTTAAGGGTTGTAAATGAGAGGGTATCTATATGCCTTCCCATTCGTAATGAGAAGGTCGGGGGTTCGATTCCTCTTACCGGCACCAGTTTCAACAAAAAGCCCCGCTTTCGAGCGGGGCTTTTTGTTTTCCGATTCAAGGAAAATTCAGGCGTAGCCGCTGGGGTTCTGGCTCTGCCAGTTCCAGGCGTCGCGGCACATGTCTTCGATGTCGCGGGCGGCGCTCCAGCGCAGTTCTACGCCGGCCAGGGCCGGGTCGGCGTGGTAGCTGGCGATGTCGCCGTCGCGGCGGGGCAGGAACTGGAAGGGCAGTTCACGGCCGCAGGCCTTTTCGTAGGCACGGATGATCTCCAGCACGCTGTAGCCGCGGCCGGTGCCGATGTTGAAGGTCTTCGCGCCGCTGGCGCTATCGAGCCAGCGCAGTGCGCTGAGGTGGGCGTTGGCCAGGTCGACGACGTGCAGGTAGTCGCGTACGCCGGTGCCGTCCGGGGTGGGGTAGTCGTTGCCGAACACGCGAATGAATGGTCGTTTGCCGGTGGCGACCTGGGACACATAAGGCATCAGGTTGTTGGGGATGCCGTTGGGGTCTTCGCCGATGCGTCCGCTGGCGTGGGCGCCCACCGGGTTGAAGTAGCGCAGGATGGCCATGGTCCACTGCGGATCGGCGTGGGCGATGTCGCGCAGGGCGATTTCCGCCATCAGCTTGGACTGGCCATAGGGACTGGCCGGGCCGGTGGGAGCGTCTTCGCGGATCGGGCTTTCGGCCGCCAGGCCGTAAACCGTTGCCGAAGAGCTATAGATGAAGCGCTTCACGCCATGGCGCTGCATGACCTGGCAGAGCGTGACGGTGCCGGTGAAATTGATCTGGTAGTAGGCGATGGGGTCGGCCACCGATTCGGCGACGGACTTGACGCCGGCAAGGTGGATCGCCGCGGCGATGCTGTATTCGCTGAACAACCGGTCGAGGATGGCTTCGTCGCGGACGTCGCCCTTGACGAAGGGAATGCTCTGGCCGGTCAGCTGCTCGATGCGCTGCAGCGGGATGTGCGAGCTGTTGCTCAGGTTGTCGAGCACGACGGGCTGATAGCCCTGCTCGATCAGTTCCAGACAGATGTGGGAGCCGATATAGCCGCAGCCCCCGGTCAGCAGAATCTTGCCCGCCATTGCGCCAGTGCCTCCTTTCGCCAGCTGTAGGAAAACGCCTGAGGGAATTCAGGCGCTTGGCTGAAAGCGTAGGCAATGGAGGACAGGCGCGCCTGTCAGGGTGATTACAGGCTCAGGCGCATCGACAGATCCAGCGCCTTGACGTCCTTGGTCAGGGTGCCGATGGAGATGTAGTCCACGCCGGTCTCGGCGATGGTGCGCAGGGTGCTTTCGGTGATGCCGCCCGAGGCCTCCAGCTTGGCTCGTCCGGCGGTGAGGGCGACGGCGGTGCGCATGTCGTCCAGGCTCAGCTCGTCGAGCATGACGATATCGGCACCGGCTTCCAGCGCCTGGCGCAGCTCGCCGAGGTCTTCCACTTCGATCTCCACGGGTTTGCCGGGAGCGATCCGCTGGGCCGCCGCGATGGCCTGGGCGATACCCCCGCAAGCGGCGATATGGTTTTCCTTGATCAGGAAGGCGTCGTACAGGCCGATACGGTGGTTATGGCAGCCGCCGCAGGTGATCGCGTACTTCTGCGCCAGGCGCAGGCCGGGCAGGGTCTTGCGGGTGTCGAGCAGCTTCACGCCGGTACCGTCCACCAGGTTGGCATAGTGACGGGCACGGGTGGCGGTGCCGGAGAGCAGCTGGAGGAAGTTCAGCGCACTGCGCTCGCCGGTGAGCAGGGCGCGGGCCGGGCCTTCCAGGGTGAACAGGGTCTGGTCGGCGCTGACCTGCTCGCCGTCGCGGACCTGCCATTTCACCTGCACGTGCGGGTCGACCTGGCGGAATACCTCGTCGACCCAGGCGGTGCCGGCGAGGGTGGCGTTCTCGCGGGTGATGATGCGGGCGCTGGCGTCGCGCTCGGCGGGGATCAACTGGGCGGTGATGTCGCCGCTGCCGACGTCTTCGGCCAGTGCGGCGCGGACGTTGGCCTGGATTTCCCCGGAAAGCTCGGCGAGGGTGAGGTTCGGCATGGAAGGCTCCTGTTCGCAGTGGCGCGATTATACGGGCGCCAGCGCGCAGCGTGCAGGGCGGGTTGTTTTTTGGACCGCCGTACAATCTGTCGGACGGACGGCGGGCGCTTCAGTGTGAATTTCTTCAAGAATGCGTGAAATGTCTCTTGGTTGTGTAGGAAGCTTCCCTATAATGACGATGAACCTTTCCGCTTTTTGACGCCACTAAATTGACGTTACGGATGACGCTTCGATGACTGTTGGTGCCGCCAGACGGGTCTGACGGCAGGAGACTTGCGATGCAGAACGACGCGAACGTAGTGCCGCTGAACAAGTCGGCCACGGAAACCTCGCAGACTTCGTTCGCTGGACGTGTTCCGGCGGGGCTCGTCGCTGTCCGCGATAAGGTCGCTGTCCAGCTGCGTCACGCCATGCAGGCCCTGTTCGACAACGCCGACGACACCCTGTTCGAGATGGCCGATCGCGCCGCCAACAATGCCGAGCAGAGTGCGTACTTCGAAGCCATGCGCGACCTGCGCCTTAAGCGCAAGGGCATTGAGCGCGGCTTCCTGCAGAAGGTCTTCGAGAATTTTGCCAACCTGAACCAGTATGAAATCGGCCGCGCGCCGGTGCTGGATACGGTTTCCTACGAAAATCTCACCCTGGTGCAGAACGACGAGCTGGAAGAGTCCGTCGCCCTGGACGCCATGGTTGCCAAGGTGATGAGCCGCGACGGTGTCGCGCTCACGCACCTCACCACGCGTATCAATACCCTGGTCAGCAAGAAGGTCGAGGACAAGAGCAACCCGCTCGGTCCGCGCCAGTTGTGCGAGGCTTTTCTCGATGCCTGCCGTGGGTTGGGCGTGGAGATCAAGGTCAAGCTGATCATCCTCAAGCTCTTCGAGAAGTACGTGCTGGCCGACGCCGAGCACCTGTACGCCGAAGCCAACCAGACGTTGATCGCCCTGGGCGTGCTGCCCGAGCTGAAGTCCGTCCCGCTGCGCCGCCCGCCGCAACGTACCGTGGCCAGCAGCCAGGGGGGCGCGCCGGCTTCTGTTGCCGCCGAAGCGGGCGAGCAGGTCGCCGGCCAGTATATGGACGCCGACAGTCAGGCCGCCTTTGCTGCCTTGCGTGATCTGCTGTCCGAAGTCCGCGGCAGTGCCGCCCCGGCACGCCCGATGCCGGCCGATGCGGTGCCGATCTCCAGTAACGACCTGATGCGCCTGCTGTCCCACCTGCAGTCGCACCTGCCGGCGCAGAGCATCGACGAGATCGACGTGCGCCAGCACCTGGATCACCTGCTGACCCGCGTCAGCAGCAAGAGCGGCCGTTCCCGTGTGGTCGGCCAGGTGGACGAGGACGTCATCAACCTCGTCTCCATGCTCTTCGAATTCATCCTCGATGACCGCACCCTGCCGGATTCGCTCAAGGCCCTGATCGGCCGCATGCAGATCCCGATGCTGAAGGTTGCGGTTCTGGACAAGAACTTCTTCAGCCGTGGTAGCCACCCGGCGCGTCGCCTGCTCAATGAGATCGCCTCGGCCGCCCTGGGCTGGGCCGAGCAGTCCGACGGCCAGCGTGACCACCTGTACCAGAAGATCGAGCAGGTGGTGATGCGCCTGCTGAACGACTTCGTCGACGACCCGGCGATCTTCTCCGAGCTGCTCGACGAGTTCATCTCCTTCACCGGCGACGAGCGCCGCCGCAGCGATCTGCTGGAGCAACGCACCCGCGATGCCGAGGAAGGCCGCGCGCGCGCCGAACTGGCCCGCCAGGACGTGGAAGGCGTGCTCAATGAGCGCCTGCTGGGTCGCACCCTGCCCGAAGTGGTGGTGCGCCTGCTGCAGGAGGCCTGGAGCCAGGTCCTGCTGCTCACCTGCTTGAAGCACGGTACTCACTCCGGCGAATGGGAAGCCGCGCTGGCGACCATGGACGACCTGATCTGGAGCGTGGAGCCCCACGAAGATCCGGATTCCCGTCTGCGCCTGCTGGAAATGGTCCCGCAACTGCTCAAGTCGCTGCGCGAAGGCCTGGCCTCGGCTGCCTTCGATCCGTTCTCCACCGGTGAATTCTTCAGTCGCCTGGAGGGGCTGCATGTGCAGGCCTTCCAGCGCTACAAGCAGGTCGAGGAAGCGCCGCTGCTCGATCTGGAAGACGACCTGCCGCTACTCGACGATCCGCTGGATGCACCGGCTGCCGTCGCACCTGCCGCGGCACAGCCGGCCATGGTGGCGGTGGTCGAGGAGATTGTCCTGGCCTCGCCGGAACAGAGCCGTACCGTAGAGCACGAAGAGGCCTTTGCCGACGACGACGAGTCGCTGCGCAAGGTCGACGATCTGCGCGTCGGCAGCTGGGTGGAAATCCAGGAAGACGAAGAGCACAAGCTGCGCTGCAAGCTGGCCGCCGTGATCCGTCCGAGTGGTCGCTACATCTTCGTCAACCGCACGGGCATGAAGGTGCTGGAAAAGACCCGCATGAGCCTGGCCGTCGAGTTCCGCCGCAACGCCGTGCGCCTGCTCGACGATGCGCTGCTGTTCGACCGCGCCCTCGAGTCGGTGATCGGCAACCTGCGCCGCCTGAAGAACGCCTGAGCCCGCTGGCCGCGTGCCAGCGAGTTCATTTCCCCCGTCGCCTGCTTTAGAGTGGGGCTCTGCCAAGGAGTCTCCATGCAGATCGACCCCGAATCCGGCTGGTGCCTCGACGCCCAGCGCTGCCCTTCGCCGAACTTCAATGCGCGACCCGATGGCGAGCAAGTCTCGCTGCTGGTCATCCACAACATCAGCCTGCCGCCCGGCCAGTTCGGTACCTGCAAGGTGCAGGAGTTCTTCCAGAACCGCCTGGACGCCGATGAGCATCCGTACTTCGCCAGCATCTGCAGCCTGACGGTGTCTGCGCATTTCCTCATCGAGCGCGATGGCTCGCTGTTCCAGTTCGTCTCCTGCAACTCGCGCGCCTGGCACGCCGGCGTGTCGCGCTTCGACGGCCGGGAGAACTGCAACGACTTTTCCATCGGCATCGAGCTCGAAGGCACCGATACCGAACCCTACAGCGAGCGTCAGTACGAGGTGCTTGCGCAACTGACACGACAGTTGCGCAAGGCGTACCCGGCCATCACCCCGGAACGTATCCAGGGCCACTGCGATATCGCGCCGGAGCGCAAGACCGATCCGGGCGAGGCGTTCGACTGGACGCGCTACTTTGCCGATATTGGCGCCGGCCTGAAGAAGGAGCCGACATGAGTTTCCTGGTGCTGTTGCTGGTCCTGCTGGTCGAGAAGTTCTCCGGTTGGCGTGCAAAGGTTCAGCGTGATGGCTGGTGGCTTGGCTGGCTGGATACCGTGGGCGGGGTGAAGTCGCTGGTGGCGCAACCCTGGCTCGGCCTGCTGGTGGCGGTCCTGCCGCCGCTGCTGTTGCTGGCGCTGCTGCTGACCCTGCTCGAACCGGTCGCCTATGGCCTGCTGGCGCTGCCGGTGCAGATGCTGGTGGTGGTCTGGAGCCTGGGGCGTGGTGATGTGCTGCGCGCCATCGGGCCGTTCCGCGATGCCTGGCGCCGCGAGGATGCCCAGGCCGCCTATCACGTCGCCGAGCGCGATCTGGGCGTGCAGGTCCAGGCCGATGGCGACGACGACCTGCTGGCCGTGGTGCAGGGCAGCCTGGTGTGGGAGGCCTACCAGGCGTTTTTCGCCGTGATCTTCTGGTACGCGCTGCTCGGCCCGGTGGCTGCGCTGGCCTACCGCCTGCTCGCCATCGCCGCCGAGCAGGCGCGCCAGCCGGAACTGCGCGAACGCGCCGCGCAACTGCGGCATGCCTTCGACTGGCTGCCGTCGCGCGCGCTGGTGCTGAGTTTCGCCCTGGTGGGCAACTTCGTCGCGGTGACCCGCACCCTGCTGCATGACCTGCTGGCCTGGGACGTACCTGCCGCTCGTCTGCTGGCCCGCGCCGGCTACGTCGCCGAAGACTTCAACGAAGGCGGCCTGGGTGCCAAGGGCGTCGCCAGTCTGGATGCGCTGTGGCAGCTGCTGGTGCGCTCTGCCGTGCTCTGGTACGCCATCTTCGCGATCTGGACGCTGCTGCTCTGAGCCCGCGAATCGGGCCGGCGTCCGCCGGTCCGATGATGGCATTTTAACCTTAAGTTACAGAACTCCCCGCCGATATCAGGTACACATCGAAACCAAAGCGTGAGGTGACGGCCGCTGCAGGACAGTGACCGGCCGGTGAGCGCTCGTGGCGACGGCCCGTCCAGGGGCGCGCCGTACCATCCCCGACAAGCGACATAACAATAACGGGAACAGGAGACGTCTTTCGTGAGGACCGTGCTCTATCCGGCCATCGCGCTGATGAACCGTCTGAGCTTCGGCATGAAGTTCAGCCTGATCAGTGTGCTGTTCTTTCTGCCGATGCTGATTACCAACTTCTACCTGGTGCGCGACTCCTACGGGCAGTTCGTCAGTACCCGCGCCGAACTGGAAAGCCTGTCGCTGATCAGCGACGGCCTGAAGGTTCGCCGCCACCTCGAGTCCTACAACGACCTGTTGCAGATCAACGGGATTCTTGGCCAGTCCAGCAAGACCGCCGGCCTCGACTCGCGCATCAGCCAGTTGCACAAGGACCTGCAGGCGCAGATCGGTGGCCTGCAACCGGTCACCCAGGATGCCGAGCAGATCACCGAGTTCAACGCCAAGCGCGACGAACTGCTGGCCAGCCTGAAAGGTGTCGACGCCGAGGGCTCGCTGCAGAGCAAGGCGGCTATGGCCGCGCGCCTGCTCAGCGAAGTCCAGGTGTTCAACAAGCTGCTGGTGTCCCAGGCCGGCCTGAGCCAGGACGACGCCCGCGACCTGCGCCAGCTCGCCGAACTGATCACCTCCGGTACCCCCCAGGTCACCGAGACGCTCAGTCATGGCCGGACCATGGGTTCCGGCGCGCTGGGGCAGGGGTTCCTCAACTCCTCCACCAGCAGCAAGCTGGACGACCTGCTGCAGGACCTGGAAAAGCTCCACGCCGAGTACGGCCTCAAGCTGCAGGACGCCCTGGGCGCCAGCCCGGCCGCGCAGAGCGCATTGTCCGCCGATGCCCAGGCCAGCCGCGAAACGATCAAGAGCATGGGCAAGCTGTTCGAGGACAAGGTCGTGATGGCCGATACCCTCGATACGCCCTGGTCCGAGTTCTATGAGCAGGTCAGCAAGGCGATGGAGCAGACCTACCGCCTCGACGACCAGGTGCTGCAGTTCGTCGATGGCGCCCTGCAGGCGCGCCTGGCCAGCAAGCAGCGGCAGATGGTGCTGCTGGTCGTCGCGCTGCTGGTGGTGTTCGTCTCCATCGTCTACCTCTACGGCGGCTTCTACGTTTCCACCCGCACCACCCTGAAGAGCCTGGGCAAGATGATGGAGCGCGTCGCTTCCGGCGACATGACCGTCAACTTCCAGGCCCAGAGCCGCGACGAGCTGGGTGAGCTGGGCGATGCCTTCAACCAGACCGTGTCGAAGATCCACGACCTGATCGAGCAGGTTGGCCGCACCGTCAGCGAAGTGGAGCGGCAGACCGTGCGCGTGGAGTCGGTGTCCGCCGAGAGCAACCAGGCGGTAGCCGGTCAGCGCAACCAGATCGAGCAGGTCGCCACGGCGATGAACCAGATGGCCGCGACCGCCCAGGAAGTCGCACGCAGCGCCGCTGTGGCAGTGGGCAGCGCGCACAACGTGAACCAGGAAACCACCAGCGGCCGCGCCCTGGTGGAATCCCAGGTGGGCAGCATCCAGCGCCTGGCCGGCGAGATCGACGAGTCGGTGGCGGTGATCAACCAGCTGGCCGCCGACAGCTCCTCCATCAGCCGCGTACTCGACGTGATCAAGGGCATCGCCGAGCAGACCAACCTGCTGGCGCTCAATGCGGCCATCGAGGCTGCGCGTGCCGGTGAGCAGGGCAGGGGCTTCGCGGTCGTGGCCGACGAAGTACGCACCCTGGCCAAGCGCACCCAGCAGTCCACCGAAGAGATCGAGCAGATGATCGCGCGCCTGCAGAACGGCGTGGGCGCGGCGGTGAAGGCCATGGGCAGCAGTCACCAGACAGCCGACGGCACCGTCAGCCAGTCGGCCCAGGTGCAGCAGGCGCTGGAGAACATCCTCCAGGCGGTGGGCGCGATCGTCGACCAGAACCAGCAGATCGCCGCCGCCGCCGAGCAGCAGACTGCCGTGGCCCATGACATCGACCAGAACATCGTCGAGATCAACCAGGCCGGCGAGCGTACCTCCGAAGGCGCCAGCGAGACCGAGCGCGCCAGCCGCGAACTGGCCGGGCAGGTGGTGGAGCTCAAGCGACTGATCGGCGCGTTCCGCGTCTGATCTGACAGATCCGGGGCGGACGTGGCGGTCCGCTTCGCAACGAGGTTTTCGCCAGCAGACCGATGTCCGTGGGTCGCACGGATGCACCCCATCTCACGGGCATCGGTTTGTCGGTGAATCCGGGATTACTGTGATCGGTTTCGATCCCCCTGGTTGTTCACTCTGACGCGTCCCCTCACCCCAGCCCTCTCCCGGAGGGAGAGGGAGCCGTCGGTACCGGCTGATGCCATGGATTCATCCTGCGCCGAACGGTCCCCTCTCCCGCTTGCGGGAGAGGGTTAGGGTGAGGGGCTCTTGTTCCTGCAGGAAGGGACGGTTCAGCTCCAGCCGAACAACTCCATCGCATTGCGCGTGCTGGCGCTGGCCAGCTCTTCCGGGCTGATGCCTTTCAGCTCCGCCAGTGCCGCGCAGATGTCCGGCAGGTGCTCCGGGCTGTTGCGCACGCCGGGGTACATCGACGGCGCCATGTCCGGCGAATCGGTTTCCAGCACGATGGACTCCAGCGGAATCTCCGGCACCACCTTGCGCAGGCGGTTGGCTTGCGGCCAGGTCGGCGCGCCGCCCAGGCCCAGGCGGAAACCCAGCTTGAGGTATTCGCGGGCTTCTTCGCGGCTGCCGGCAAAGGCATGGATGATGCCCTGGCGTGCGGGCTTGTAGCGCTTGAGCGTGGCGATCATCGCCGCATGGGCGCGGCGTACGTGGAGCAGCACCGGCAGCTCGAAATCGATGGCGATGCGCAGCTGTTCCTCGAAGATGGCCTGCTGGCCATCCCGGTCGAGGTCCTCCAGGTAATAGTCCAGGCCGATCTCGCCGACCGCGCAGAGCTTCGGGTGTCCGGCCAGGCGCTGCAGCCACTCGCGCAGTGCTGTCAGATGTTCCGGCCGGTGCCGCGTCAGGTAGATCGGGTGCAGTCCGAGAGCGGCGTACAGGTCCGGCTCGGTGTCCACCAGTGCCCAGACGTCCTCCCAGTTCTCGCGGAACACCCCCAGCAGCACCTGCCGCTCCACACCCCGCTCGCGGCTGCGTTGCAGCACGGCGGCGCGGTCCTGCTCGAAGTCCGGGCAATCGAGGTGGTTGTGGGTGTCGATCAGGCGCATCGGCTCACTCCGTGCGTAGCTTGAGGTTACGCGGGATCGGGTGGACGCCGGGTGTGTAGCTGTTCTGTTCGATGGCGGCCAGCGCCAGGTCCAGCGCGCGCTCGGCGATCAGCGCGTGCTGCTGGGAAATGGCGTTGACCTTCAGCGGCACGAAGTCCAGCAGTTGGGTATCGCCGAAGGTGGCGATGCGCAAGTCCGCCGGCCAGCCGTTGGGCAGGGCCTGGAGCACGTCGAAGACGCCCTCGAGCAGCACGTAGGAGGTGGTGATCAGCGCGTCGGGCAACTGCCCCTGGCTGGCCAGCAGTTCTTCCATCAGGCGGCGGCCGCAGGGGCGGCTGAAGGTCTCGCCGTGCTCGATCAGCACCTGGCCCTGGTAGTCGCGCAGCGCGCTGCGGAACCCTGCGGCGCGCTCCTGGGAGATGATCAGCTCCGGTCGTGCGCCGAGCAGGGCGATGCTGCGCGGCGCCGGCTTGAGCAGGCTGGCGGTGAGGCGCTGGCTGGCGTCGCGGTCGTCGCTGACCACCGAGCAGAAGCGTTGCGGGTCGAGCTGGCGGTCCACCGCGATGATCGGCACGCCGTCGCCTTGCAGGCGTGCGTGACTTTCGTCGCCGACGGGCAGGCAGCTGGCGACTATCAGTGCGTCGCAGCGTCGCGCGCGGAACAGGTTGAGCACCTGGCGCTCGGTGTCCGGCTCGTCGTCGGAGCAGGCGATCAGCAGCTGGTAGCCGCGCGCCCGCGCGCCCTGTTCGAGCAGCTTGGCGAGCTTGGCGTAGCTGGGGTTCTCCAGGTCCGGCAGGACGAAGCCCAGGGTGCGGGTCTGCCCGCGGCGCAAGCTGGCGGCCTGCTGGTCCGGGTGGTAGCCGTGCTCCTCGATCACCGCGCGCACGCGCTCCACCGTGGCGGCGCTGATGCGGCGCTGGACGGCCTTGCCATTGATCACATAGCTGGCGGTGGTGACCGAAACACCGGCCAGGCGGGCGATATCACTGAGTTTCAACGCGGGATGCTGCCGACAATTGGGGGCTTCAAGGATCACGCATTATCGAGTAACGTGCCAGTCTCAATAGGTGAAACGATTCAGCATTGCGCACGCAGTATTGCCTGAACCTTGTTCCTGCGCCGCAACCTCTAAGCTGATCACCGTACAAGCGGATAACCGCCCCAGCGCCGGCGCACGCGAACGCCGGTGAGGAGACAAGCGATGCTCGAATTCAACGCGCAGCAGGTCCGCATGGGCCAGCGCGCTGCCGACAAGCAGGCCGCCCTGGCCATGCTCGGCTCCGCCCTCGAAGACGATGGGCTGGTCGCTCCGGGCTACCTCGCCGGAATACAGGCTCGCGAGGCACAGGGCTCCACCTACCTCGGACAGGGCATCGCCATCCCCCACGGCACCCCGGAAACCCGCCACCTGGTGCAGCGCACCGGCGTGCGCCTGATGCACTTCCCTGAGGGCGTACACTGGGGTGAAGGGCAGACCGTGCACCTCGCCATCGCCATTGCCGCCAAGTCCGACGAACACCTGCGCCTGCTGCAACTGCTCACCCGTGCGCTGGGCGACGGAGAGGTGGGCGTGGCGTTGCGTGCAGCGCAAAAGCCCGAAGACTTGCTGCAGTTGCTGCAGGGTGGAGCGCCACAGCCGCTGCTGTTCGATGAGCATCTGGTCGGGCTTGGCGTCGCGGCCGAGGATTTCGACGAACTGGCGCTGGCCGGCGCCCGCCGTCTGAAGAAGGCCGGCTGCGTTGTCCCCGGCTTCGCCGCCGCGCTGCATGACCAGGAAGCCTTGCCACTTGGCGCCGGGCTCTGGTGGCAGGACAGCGAGCAATGTGTCACGCGCCCCGGGCTCGTCTTCGTTACTCCCACGCGCGAGCTGAGCCACGCCGGCCAGCCGGTGCGGGGCCTGTTCTGCCTGGCCCGCCAGGGCAACGCCCATGATGCGGTGTTCGCGCGTCTGTGCGACCTGCTGGTGGATGGTCGTGCCGCCGAGTTGGCGAGCGCCAGTTCTGTTCGCGCGGTGCTGGAAGCGCTGGGTGGCGAATTGCCCGTGGACTGGCCGAGCATCCGCGTGCCGCTGGCCAACCCCCATGGTCTTCACGCGCGCCCGGCGCAGGTATTGATGTTGCTCGCGCGGGAATTCAGCGGGGAAATCCGCGTGCGTATCGCCGAGGGCGACAGCGCCCCGGTGTCGATCCGCAGCCTGAGCAAGTTGCTCAGCCTCGGCGCGCGACGCGGGCAGATGCTGGAGTTCTTCGCCGAGCCGGAGATCGCCGAAGCCGCGCTGGCCGCTGTCCGTGTGGCGGTGGAGCAGGGCCTGGGCGAAGAGGTCGAACCGCTGCCGGAAACTCTCGAACTGATCGTCGAAAGCATCCAGGTGGACGAGCAGCAATTGCAGGCCGTGCGGGTTCCCGAAGCGGGAGCGCAGCTCCAGGCCATCCCTGCGTCGCCGGGTATTGCCCATGGGCCGGCCTACGTGCAGGTCGCCCGGGCCTTCGAGTTCGCCGCGCGCGGTGAGTCGGCGGAGGTCGAGCGCCAGCGACTGGGCGATGCGCGAACGGCCATCAGCCGGGAGATCGAAACCCTGATGGAGCGCAGCCAGGTCAAAGCGATCCGCGACATCTTCGTCACCCACCAGGCCCTGCTGGAGGATCCCGAACTGCTCGACGAGGTGCAGGCACGCCTGGTCGAAGGCGCCAGCGCCGAAGCGGCCTGGAGCCAGGTGATCGAACGCGTGGCCGGCCAGCAGGAGGCCCTGCGCGACGCGCTGCTCGCCGAGCGTGCCGCGGACCTGCGTGACGTTGGCCGGCGAGTGCTGGCGCGCCTGTGCGGCGTCGAGAGCGCCGTGGAGCCCAGCGAGCCGTACATCCTGGTGATGGATGAAGTCGGCCCGTCCGACGTGGCGCGGCTGGATCCGGAACGCGTGGCCGGCATCGTCACCGCGCGCGGTGGTGCGACTTCGCACAGCGCGATCATCGCTCGCGCGCTGGGCATTCCCGCATTGGTGGGCGCCGGGGCAAGCGTGCTGGCGCTGGAGTCCGGCACCAGCTTGCTGCTGGATGGCGAGAAGGGCGAGCTGACGATTGCACCGGACACACAGACGCTGCATGTCGCCGAAGCCCAGCGTGACCTGCGCCAGCGTCGCGCCGAGCAAGCCCAAGCGTGCCGTCATGAGCTAGCAGTCACCCGTGACGGCCATGCCGTGGAAGTCTGTGCCAACCTCGGTGACACCGCCGGTGCGGCGAAAGCCGTGGAGCTGGGTGCGGAAGGCGTGGGCCTGCTGCGCACCGAATTCGTCTTCATGGACAATCCCCAGGCGCCGGACCAGGCGACCCAGGAGCTCGAATACCGCCGCGTCCTCGACGCCCTCGAAGGCCGCCCGCTGGTGGCGCGCACCCTCGATGTGGGCGGCGACAAGCCACTGCCTTACTGGCCGATCCCCGAGGAAACCAACCCCTATCTGGGCATCCGTGGCGTGCGCCTCACGCTGCAGCGCCCGCAGATTTTCCGTACCCAGCTGCGCGCCCTGCTGACTGCCGCCGCCGGTCGCCCGCTGCGCATCATGTTCCCCATGGTCGGGCAGGTGGAGGAGTGGCGCCAGGCCCGCGACCTCACCCTCGAACTCTGCGCGGAGCTGGGCGGCGAGCACGACCTGCAACTCGGCATCATGGTCGAGGTGCCGTCCGCCGCGCTGCTGGCGCCGGTGCTGGCGCGCGAGGTGGACTTCTTCAGCGTCGGCACCAATGACCTGACCCAATACGCATTGGCCATCGACCGTGGCCACCCGAGCCTGTCTGCCCAGGCCGACGGCCTGCATCCGGCGGTGCTGCAACTGATCGACATGACCGTGCGCGCCGCCCATGCCCACGGCAAGTGGGTGGGCGTGTGCGGCGAACTGGCCGCCGACCCGCTGGCGGTGCCTTTGCTGGTTGGATTGGGAGTGGACGAGCTGAGCGTCTCGGCGCGCAGCATTCCCCTGGTGAAGGCGCGGGTCCGCGAGCTGGACTTGCCGACTTCCCGTGAGCTGGCGCAAGCCGCGCTGACCTTTTGCTCGGCGGCAGACGTTCGCCAGAGTGTCGCCCTTGCGCTGCCGGAGGTTCACTGATGGCCCGCATCCTCACCCTGACCCTGAACCCCGCGCTGGACCTCACCGTGCGCCTGCCACGGCTGGAGCCGGGCGAGGTCAATCGCAGCGAGTCGGTGCTCAGCCAGGCCGCCGGCAAAGGCGTGAACGTCGCCCAGGTGCTGGCCGACCTTGGGCATTGCCTGACCGTCGCCGGCTTCCTCGGTGCGGACAACGCGCAGCCCTTCGAAGCTCTCTTTCGCCGTCGCGGTTTCATCGACGCTTTCGTCCGTGTGCCGGGCGAAACCCGCAGCAACATCAAGCTTGCCGAGGGCACCGGGCGCATCACCGATATCAACGGGCCAGGCCCCGAGGTGGGGGAGGCGCAGCAGGACGCGCTGCTGGATCGCCTCGACCTGATCGCCGCCGACTTCGAGATCGCCGTGGTTGCCGGCAGCCTGCCGCGCGGCGTCGATCCGCAGTGGTTGCGCGAGCTGCTGCTGCGGCTGCAGGGGCATGGCCTGAAGGTCGCCTTCGATTGCAGCGGCGCAGCCCTGCGCGCGGGCATCGAGGCCGCGCCCTGGCTGATCAAACCCAACGACCAGGAGCTGGGCGAGGCCTGTGGACAACTCGCCTGCAGCGCCGTGGAGTTGACCGCCCAGGTCGAATCGCTGCGCGCCCGCGGGATCGAGCAGGTAGTGCTTTCCCAGGGCGCCGAGGGCGTGCGCTGGTTCGGCCCGCAGGGCGTCTGGCAGGCGGTGCCGCCGAAGGTGGAAGTGGCCAGCACGGTGGGTGCCGGTGATTCCCTGCTGGCCAGTATGGTCCATGGCCTGCTCGCCGGCTGGCCGGCCGAGCGCGTGTTGCGCCAGGCCACAGCGGTCGCCGCGCTGGCGGTCACCCAGTTTCAGTTCGGCATCGACGATGTGCAGCGGCTCAAGCGCATCGAAGACGCGGTGCAGGTTCAGGCGCTGGCCTGAGCGATAGAACAACAAGAGGTATGACGATGAACCTTGCCCTGATCACGGCCTGCCCCAACGGCCAGATTTCCAGCGTGCTCAGCGCTCGCCTGCTGCGTGCGGCGGCCGAGCGCCTGGGCTGGTCGGTGTGTGTCGAACAATGGGACCCGCAGCATCCGGAGCGCCAGTTGAGCGACGGCCAGATCGCCGCCGCCGACTGGGTGCTGGTGGTCACTACGCAGCCGCTGGAGCTTTCGCGCTTCGCCGGCAAACGTCTGGTCCAGACCCGGCCTGCCGAGGCGCTGGCCGAGCCTGCCAGCTTTCTACAGCGAGCGCAGGAAGAGGCGCAGGTCTGGCAGCCCGGTGAGCCTTCGAGCGTGCGTGTCCCAGTGGAGCGCGCGGCGAAGGTCGTTGCGGTGACCGCCTGCCCGACCGGCGTGGCGCACACCTTCATGGCGGCCGAGGCGTTGCAGCAGACGGCGCAGCAGATGGGCGTCGAACTGCGGGTGGAAACCCAGGGCTCGGTGGGCGCGCGCAATCCGCTGAGTGCGGAAGAAATCGCTGCTGCCGATGTGGTCCTGCTGGCAGCGGATATCGAGGTCAACTCCGAGCGTTTCGCCGGCAAGCGCATCTTCCGCTGCGGCACCGGCGTGGCGCTGAAGCAGCCGCAGGCGACTATCGAGCGTGCGCTGCAGGAGGCGACGGTGGAGTCCGCGTCGTCCGCCGGCAGCCAGGCGGCACCGGCCAAGAATGAGGCGCGTGGCGTCTACAAGCACCTGCTCACCGGCGTGTCGTTCATGCTGCCGATGGTGGTGGCCGGCGGCCTCTTGATCGCGCTGTCCTTCGTCTTCGGCATCGAGGCGTTCAAGCAGGAGGGCACCCTGGCAGCGGCGCTGATGCAGATCGGCGGCGACGCGGCGTTCAAGCTGATGGTGCCGATGCTCGCCGGCTACATCGCCTGGTCCATCGCCGACCGGCCGGGTCTGGCGCCCGGGATGATCGGCGGGCTGCTGGCGAGCACGCTGGGCGCGGGCTTCCTCGGCGGCATAGTCGCCGGCCTGCTCGCGGGCTATTCGGCGCGCGCGATTGCCCGGTGGATTCCGTTGCCGGCCAGCGTCGCGGCGCTCAAGCCGATCCTGATCATTCCCTTGCTGGCCAGCCTGTTCACCGGGCTGGTGATGATCTACGTGGTGGGTTCGCCGGTAGCCGCGATGATGCGTTCGCTCACCGACTTCCTTGCCGGCATGGGCACCACCAACGCCATCCTGCTCGGCCTGCTGCTGGGCGGGATGATGTGCGTCGACCTGGGCGGGCCGATCAACAAGGCGGCCTATGCGTTCTCGGTCGGCCTGCTCGCCTCGCAGAGCTACGCGCCGATGGCGGCGGTCATGGCCGGCGGCATGGTCCCGCCCATCGGCATGGGCATCGCCACACTGCTGGCGCGGCGCAAGTTTGCCCAGAGCGAGCGCGAGGCGGGCAAGGCCGCGCTGGTGCTGGGGTTATGCTTCATCTCCGAGGGGGCGATTCCCTTCGCGGCGAAGGACCCGCTGCGGGTGATCCCGGCGAGCATTGCTGGCGGCGCGCTGACCGGTGCGCTGTCGATGCTGTTCGGCTGCAAGCTGCTCGCGCCCCATGGCGGGCTGTTCGTGCTGCTGATCCCCAACGCGATGAACCATGCGTTGCTCTACTTGCTGGCAATTGCCGCAGGCAGCGTGGTGACCGGGGTGCTTTATGCGCTGCTCAAGCGCGGCGAGGCGGCGCCGATGATGGTGATGGGGCAGGTGTAGCGGAGCTTGCCTTCACGCAGGAACGTCAGCGCCGTGTTCCCCTGTAGGAGCGGGCCATGCCCGCGCTTACGCGCATGGCGCTCCTGCCAGTTGGGTGTGGGGGTCAGGCGCTGCGTCGGTTTCGTTGCTCGACGGCCTGCGCCGGAACCGGCAGACGGTGCGAGTCGCCACGGCCCATGGGGAAGTACTCGAAGCCGTAACGTGCCACGCGCTCGGGATCGAACAGGTTGCGCCCGTCGAAGATCACCGGGGCTTTCAGGCGGCTGGCCAGCAGCTCGAAGTCCGGCGCCTTGAACTGTCGCCATTCGGTGCAGATCACCAGCGCGTCCGAGCCGCCCAGGGTGGCTTCCGGAGTGCCCATCAGGGTCAGGCGCTCATCGTGTCCGTAGAGTCGCTGCGCTTCGGGCATGGCTTCGGGGTCGAAGGCGCGGACCTTGGCGCCGGCCTCCCACAGGGCCTCCATCAGGGTGCGGCTGGGAGCGTCGCGCATGTCGTCGGTGTTGGGCTTGAACGACAGGCCCCAGAGCGCGAAGGTGCGTCCCTTGAGCTTGCCGCCGTAGTAGCTGCGGATGCGCTCGAACAGCTTGCTCTTCTGCCGCTGGTTAACCGCTTCCACGGCGCGCAGCAGGTCGCTGGAGCAGTGGGCTTCCTCGGCGCTCTGGATCAGGGCCTGGACGTCCTTGGGGAAGCACGAGCCGCCGTAGCCGCAGCCGGGGTAGATGAAGTGGTAGCCGATGCGCGGGTCGGCGCCCATGCCCTGGCGCACCGCCTCGATGTCGGCGCCCAGGTGTTCGGCCAGCTCGGCGATCTGGTTGATGAAGCTGATCTTGGTGGCGAGCATGCAGTTGGCGGCGTACTTGGTCAGTTCCGCACTGCGCAGGTTCATGGTCAGGATGCGGTCGTGGTTGCGGTTGAACGGCTCGTAGATTTCGCGCATCACGTCCAGCACCTCGGCACTTTCGCAGCCGATGACGATCCGGTCGGGTTTGCGGCAGTCGGCCAGCGCTGAGCCTTCCTTGAGGAACTCGGGGTTGGAGACGATCTCGAAGTCCAGGCTGCGGCTTTCTTCGGCGAGCACTTCCTGGATGCGGGCCTTGACCCGGTCGCCAGTGCCCACCGGTACGGTGGATTTCTCCACGATGATCACCGGCTGGGTGCGGTTGCGGGCGATGCCTTCGGCCACCGCCAGCACGGCGCGCAAATCGGCCGAGCCATCGGGCAACGGCGGTGTGCCCACGGCGATGAACTGCACCCGGCCATGGGCGGCGGCCTCGGCGACGTCGCTGGTGAAGCGCAGGCGTCCGGCTTCCAGGTTGTCCTTCACCAGCTCGGCGAGGCCCGGTTCGAAGATGCTGATCTGGCCGCGCTTGAGCTTGGCGATCTTGTCCTCGTCGATGTCCATGCACAGGACGTCATGGCCCACTTCGGCCATGACGGCAGCCTGCACCAGGCCCACATAACCGATTCCGAATACGCTGATTTTCATGTTGTGCTCTCCCGGATAGGAACTCGAAGCGGGATTGGGGTCAGTCGAACTGCGTGCGCTCGGAGCGAGCGTCGCTGGGTTTGATGACGGTTATTCTGTCATGACGGCGTGGCGAGTTGATCGCGATCACGCCAGCGATCACCAGGGCGACGCCCAGAGTGCGAGGCAGGCTCAGGGGTTCGCCGAGGCCTGGCAGCACGGCGGCGCCGAGGTAGACGAAGGCATAGCTCAGGCTCAGCAGCGAATAGGCGCGGCTCAGCGGCAGGTGCTTGAGGGCGAGCAGCCAGCAGAGCATCGACAGCGCGTAGGCCAGAACCGCGCCGGCCAGCGCCGACAGGGCGGCAAGGTCCAGTTGCGCGAGATCGAACGGCCAGTGCGAGGGCAGGCGCGTCATGCTCCAGCGCATGCCCAGCTGCGCGCCACTTACCAGCACCACGCTGCCCAGGGCGAAGGCGATGCCGCGCTTCACGAGTGCATCCCCAGCAGGGCGACGCCGCCAACGATCAGCGCGACGCCGAACCAGTGGCGCGCATCGATATGCTCGCCGAACTGACGGCTCGCCAGGAGCGTCACCAGCACGAAATTCAGACTCAGCATGGGGTAGGCGACGCCGACCTCCAGACGCTGCAGGACCAGCAGCCAGAGTAGCAGGCCGAATCCTAGGCAGGCGATGGCCAGCAAAAGCCAGGGCGAGAAAAGCTTCGCCGCCACGCTCAAGGGGGCATCGCGCCAGCTTTCCACGGCGTGCTTCTGCGCCAGCTGGCCCATGCAGGTGAGCAGGCAGACACCGGCCAGCAGCAGGGCGGTCATGGCGTGGCCTGCGGAATCAGCAAGACCACCAGATGGTTCTGCCGGTAGCTGATGGCGTCGCTGGGCAGCATGGCCAGTTCGGCTTCGTCGCTGGCGCTGTTGACCCGCATGATCACGCCGATGGGGCCTTCGGCGCGGGCGCGCTCGATCCAGGCGTGGATGTCTTCGGGGGCAATGCTGCGGCCCTGGCCTTCGGGATAGCCCAGGCCGAACTTCAGCTCGCCTTCGGTGTTGAACAGCGTGATGTCGCTGCGCTGGGTACGCCAGGCGAGGGCGGTGGCCGCGCCGAGGTCATTGCTCAGCAGGCTGCGCGCGCTCTTGAGCTGGTCCAGGTGCTCGGCGATGAACTGATCGGGCATCTTGCTGTTGACCATCTTGTTCGGCATCGCATTGGGTACCAGTGCCACCAGTAGCCAGGCCGCGAAGGCCGGCGCCGCCCAGTAGCGATTGGGCCGCATCAGCTGCAGCAGGCCGGTCAGCAGCCAGACGACGCAGACCAGGGCAACCATCAGCACGCTGGGCAGTTCGTCGTGGTACTGCGGGTGGCGGGCCTGCATGAACACCAGGCCGGCCAGCGCGCTGCTGCCCAGCAGCAGGTTGAGCGCGCCGTTGAGTTTCAGCGCGATCAGCCTGCGTTGCTGCAGTGCACGGCCGATGGCGTCGGCCATCAACAGGGCCAGCGGGGCGAAGCAGGGCATGATGTAGGTCGGCAGCTTGCCCTTGGCCAGGCTGAAGAACAGGAAGGGCATGACGAACCACAGCAGCAGGAATACCAGCCTGGAGTCACGCCAGCCCTGCAGGCCGTTGCGAAGCGCCGGAAAGATCAGCACCGCCCAGGGCAGTGCGCTGGCGAACAGCAATGGCACGAAGAACCAGATCGGCCGACCGTGCTGCGCGTCCGCGCCGGCGAAGCGGCGGATGTGCTCGTGCCAGAAGAAGAAGTCCCAGAAGTCCTGTTCACGGGCGTGGATCAGCAGCGCCCAGGGCGCGGCGACCAGTGCGGCGACCAGCACCGCCAGGGGCCCGTAGCGCAGCAGTTCGCTGAAGCGCTTCTGCAGCAGGGCATAGGGCAGGCCGACGAGCACCGGCAACAGGAAGGCGAGGAAGCCTTTGGTCATGAAGCCGAAGGCGCAGGCGGCGCCCAGCAGGCTCCAGGCGGCGAAGCGTCCGCGCGTGGTTCTGGCTTCGAAGGCGAACCACAGGGCGCCGAGGCTGAGGTTCACGCAGAAGGTGAACTGCGGGTCGAGGTTGGCGTAGCCGGCTTGGCCCGCGATCAGCCCGAAACTCAGGTAGAGCAGGCCCGCAGCCCAGGTGCGGCGAGGGTCGTTCCACAACCGGCGGGCGACCAGGATGACCAGCAGGGTGCTCAGTGCGGTGACCAGCGCCGAGCCGAAACGCACGCCGAACAGGTTCTGCCCGAACACGGCCTGGCTGACGGCGGTCAGCCAGTAGCCGCCAGTGGGCTTCTCGAAGTAGCGCAGGCCGAGCAGGTGCGGGGAAACCCAGTCGCCGGTCTGCAGCATGGACTGGCTGATCTGCGCGTTGCGCGACTCGTCGGGAATCCACAGCCCGTGGAAGGCCATCGGCAGCAGGATGCACAGTACGAAGGCGGCTAGCAGGGTCGGGTAGGCCAGGCGCTTCATGCGTGCTGCACCCCCAGCCAGCCTTCGCGGCCAGCCAGTTCGCCGCGCACGAGGCTGGCGACGGGCAGGGTGGTCGAGTCGTCCGGCAGCAGCCGGCCCAGCGGAACGAAGCGAATGCCGCCGGCCCGTGCCTGGGCCAGCAAGCGGCGGAAGTCGTGAGCCATGAGAATGCCCTCGACCTCGGCATGAATGGTGTACACGTTCAAGGCGTCTACGTCGAAGCGGGAAAGGATGTAGTCATTGAAGGCGGACGGCGCCACCTGCGGGCCGACGACTTCGTCGAAGGTCGGCATGTCCACCGGAATCTGCGGGGTGCCGGCGCGGCCGTCGGCCAGGCGCGGGCGGAACAGGGAGTTGCCCCGGCAATCGCTGTTGTAGCGAAAACCGAAGCGCTCCTTGGCTTCCACGGTGCGCTCGTCGGCGCGCCAGCCGGCCACCGCCGAGCACTCCACCGGGTTGCCGAGGATGTCGGCGAGGGTGTCCACGCCCCGGCGGATCTGCTGCTCCAGTTGCTGTGAGCTCCAGCGCCCGGCGTTGGCCTGCCAGCCGTGGTGGTCCCAGGCATGCAGGCCAACTTCGTGGCCGGCGTCCTGGGCGCGCCGCATCAGGTGGCCCAGGTCGCGGCCGATCGGCTTGCCCGGCCAGGCGGTGCCGGCCAGGAGGATGTCCCAGCCGTAGAGGCCGGCGGCGTTGGAGCGCAGCATCTTCCACAGGAACTGCGGACGGATCAGGCGCCACAGGTGCCGCCCCATGTTGTCGGGGCCGACGCTGAAGAAGAAGGTCGCCTTGACGTCGGCTTCCTCGAGCATGTCCAGCAACCGTGGCACGCCGTCACGGGTGCCACGGTAGGTGTCGACGTCGATGCGTAGTCCTGCCCGCATCAGGCGATGCTTTTCAGCGGAAAGGCGTGGGGAGCACCGCCGGTGCGCTCGGCGAGGGCTTCGCGGAGGAAGAAGTCCAGGGTCTTGCCGATGGTGGCCGACAGCTCCACGCTCGGCTGCCAGTCCAGCAGGCGACGGGCGTTCTCGATGCTCGGCTTGCGGTGCGACACGTCCTGGTAGCCGTCGCCGTAGAAGCTGCGGCTTTCCACTTCGCGGAAGCCGGCGAAGGGCGGGAACTGGTCGCGCAGCGGGTGGGCCTCGAACTGGCGCAGCAGCTCTTCGCCCAGCTGGCGGATGCTGGCTTCGTTGTCCGGGTTGCCGATGTTGACGATCTGCCCGTCGCAGCGGCCGCCTTCGTTGTCGATGATGCGCGCCAGCGCTTCGATGCCGTCGTCCACGTCGGTGAAGCAGCGCTTCTGCTCGCCGCCGTCGACCAGGCGGATCGGAGTACCTTCCACGAGGTGCAGGATCAGCTGGGTAATGGCGCGGGAGCTGCCGATTCGCGCGGAGTCCAGGCGGTCCAGGCGCGGGCCCATCCAGTTGAACGGACGGAATAGGCTGAACTTCAGGCCCTTCTGGCCGTAGGCCCAGATGACGCGGTCGAGCAGTTGCTTGGAGACCGAGTAGATCCAGCGCTGCTTGTTGATCGGGCCGACGATGAGGTTGGAGGTGTCCTCGTCGAAGTTGGCGTCGGTGCACATGCCGTACACCTCGGAGGTGGACGGGAAGATCACGCGCTTGTTGTATTTGACGCAGTAGCGGACCAGCTTGAGGTTTTCCTCGAAGTCCAGTTCGAACACGCGCAGCGGGTTGCGGGTGTATTCGATCGGTGTGGCGATGGCCACCAGCGGCAGGACCACGTCGCACTTCTTGATGTGGTACTCGATCCACTCGGTGTGGATGCTGATGTCGCCTTCGACGAAGTGGAAGTCCGGGTTGCCCTTCAGGCGCTCGATGGCATCGGAGCCGATGTCCAGGCCGTAGACCTCGTAGTTGCCGTCGCGCAGCAGGCGTTCGGAGAGGTGGTTGCCGATGAAGCCGTTGACGCCGAGGATCAGCACGCGGGTCTTGCGCTTGGGCTTTCCGACCGCGCCGTGCAGGCGCGAGCCGTCCACCAGGCCCATCTCGCGGGCCAGTTGCGGGCCGGCGAGGAACAGGCCGCTGTCATTCTGCTGGCCGGAGAGGATTTCCAGCGAGTCTTCGCCGCAGGCGATGCGCAGGGGATCGACCGAGAGCACCGAGCCGGGCGCCATACCGTTGTTGCCGGCTGCAACGCGCGAGCTCCAGACGATCAGCTTGCGATCGCCCACCGGGGCGAAGGCGCCGGGGTAGGGCTGGGTGACGGCGCGGACCAGGTTGTGCAATTCGCGGGCCGGGCGTTTCCAGTCGAGCTGGCCGTCCGCCGGAGTGCGGCGACCGAAGTAGCTGGCGCGGGATTCGTCCTGGGCGACCTCCTGCAGCTCACCGCGCGCCAGGCGCGGCAGGGCGGAGGCGAGCAGCTCGCGGGTGGCTTCGCGCAACTTGCCGTGCAGCACCAGGGCGGTGTCGTCGGCGCCGATGGCGATGCGCTGCTGGGCGAGGATGCCGCCGGCATCGGCGCGCTTGACCATGCGGTGCAGGGTCACGCCGGTCTCGGTCTCGCCGTTGACCAGCACCCAGTTGGCTGGGGCGCGGCCACGGTAGCGCGGCAGCAGCGAGCCATGCAGGTTGTAGGCGCCCCTGGCGGCGCAGGCCAGCAACTCTTCGCTGAGCAGGTGGCGGTAATAGAAGGAGAAGATGTACTGCGGCTGCAGCTCGCGGATGCGGGCGACCCACAGCGGGTGGTTGACGTCTTCCGGGGCGTGCACGGGGATGCCCAGGCGAGCGCAAAGCTGCGCTACGGAGCCATAGAAGCGGTTCTCCTTGGGATCGTCGGCGTGGGTGAAGACGGCGTCGATCTGGTAACCGGAGGCGAGCAGCGCTTCGATGCCGGCGCAGCCGAAGTCGTGGTAGGCGAAGACGATGGTCTGCTGGGTCATGGCTGGATGGACTCGAAAGAAGGGGAAGAAGTGGTGATCGGGGCGCGCGGCGTCTCGGTGCGGACGATGCGCTCGATGAAGAAGCGGGGGCGGGCGCGCACGTCGTTGTACATGCGCCCCAGGTACTCGCCGAGCAGGCCCATGCCGACCAGCTGCACGCCGGTGAACATGAACAGCACGGCGAACAGCACGAACACCCCGTGGCCGGCCCAGGCGGCGCCGAACAGCAGGCGCAGCACCAGCAGCATCAGGGCGAAGGCGAAGCCGGCCACCGCCATGCCGCCGCCGACGAAGGACAGCAGGCGCAGCGGCGAGGTGGTCATGCAGGTGACCAGGTCGAACATCAGGTTGATCAGGCGCAGGAAGTCGTACTTCGACTCGCCGTGCTCGCGCTCGGCGTGGGCGACGAGGATCTCGCTGGTGTGGCGGGCAAAGCTGTTGGCCAGGATCGGGATGAAGGTGCTGCGCTCGCGGCAGGCGAGCATCGCCTTGACGATGCTCGAGCGATAAGCGCGCAGCATGCAGCCGTAGTCGTTCATCGCCACGCCGGTGGAGCGCTGCACGGCGAGGTTGATCACCTTCGACGGCCAGCGGCGCAGGGCGGAGTCCTGGCGTTGCTGGCGGACGCTGCCGACCACGTCATAGCCCTTGGCGGCTTCGGCCACCAGGCGCGGGATTTCTTCCGGCGGGTTCTGCAGGTCGGCGTCGAGGGTGATCACCAGGTCGCCCTGGCACTGCTCGAAACCGGCCATGATCGCGGCGTGCTGGCCGTAGTTGCGGTTGAGGATCACCGCCACCACATGGCTGCCCGGCGCCTGCGCGGCTTCCTGCAGCAGGTCGGCGGAGCTGTCGCGGCTGCCGTCGTCGATCAGCACGATCTCGTAGTCGCGGCCCAGCTGTTCGCAGGCGGCGGTGGTCCGGCGCAGCAGCTCGGGCAGGCTGGCCTCTTCGTTGTACACCGGGATGACGATGGACACGCGATGGATCGGATAGGGTTTCACGGTGGCGTTACCGAAGCAGGGTTTCGATGGCGTCGACCACACGGTCCTGGTCGGCCTGGGTCATGTCGGGGAACAGCGGGATGGAGACGATCCGCGAGGAGTTCCACTCGGTGTTGGGCAGTTGCACGCGCGGGTAGCGCTGGCGGTAGTAGCTGTGCAGGTGGCTGCCGATGAAGTGGATGCCGCTGCCGATGCCGCGCTGCTGCAGGCCCTGCATGAAGGCGTCGCGATCGATGCCGCAGCGCTCCTGGTCGATGCGCAGGACATACAGGTGCCAGGCGTGATGCTGCGGGTATTCCGGCACCGCCAGCGGTTGCACGGGCAGGTGCGCCAGGCGCTCGGCGTAGCCGGCGGCCAGTTCGGCGCGGCGGGCGTTGATCGCTTCGAGCTTGGGCAGCTGGACCAGGGCAATGGCGGCGTTGATGTCGGTGAGGTTGTACTTGAAGCCCGGCTCCACCACCTGCGCCTGCGGCTTGCGGCCGTGGGTCAGGCGGTCGTAGGCGTCGACGCCCAGGCCGTGGAACTTCAGGGTGCGTACGCGGTTGGCCAGGACCTCGTCATCGGTGACGAACATGGCGCCCTCGGCGCAGGTGAGGTTCTTGATCGCGTGGAAGGAGAAGATCGCGGTGCCGCGCTGGCCTATCGCGCGGCCACGGTAGGAGGTGCCGGCGGCGTGGGCGGCGTCCTCGATCACGGGGATGCCGTGGCGCAGGGCGAGCTCGTCGATCGGGTCCATGTCGCAGGCGGCGCCGGCGTAGTGCACCGGGATGATGGCGCGGGTACGCGGAGTGATCGCGGCCTCGATGCGGGCGGCGTCGGTCATCAGAGTGTCACGGTCGACATCGACGAACACCGGGGTGGCGCCCAGCAGGCTGATCATGTTGACGGTGGAGACCCAGGTCTGCGACGGGGTAATCACCTCGTCACCCGGGCCGATGCCCAGGGCCAGCAGCGCCAGGTGCATGCCTCCGGTGGCGGAGGACAGCGCCACGGCGTGGCGGCAGCCGATCGACTGGGCAAAGCGTTGCTCCAGTTCGGCGTTCTTCGGCCCGGTGGTGATCCAGCCCGAGCGCAGCACTTCATTGACTGCCTGGATCTCCTCCTCGCCGATGCTGGGGCGGGAGAAGGGGAGGAAGGGCATTTCCATGTGGTGTTCCAAAGGCCGTCACGGCTCTGTCAGGGGGTGAGAGAACGCTACGGGGGAGTTCGTTAAGAAGCCGTTAAGTGGATGTCGTGATTCCGTTCGTCGGTCGAATTGCGACGTGTCGCACCTGAAGGTGAAGAGTCAGTTGAGTGAACGGTCTGAAAACGACATAGCTGATGTCGGAAAACGCTGTTGAACACTCGTTCATCCTTGGCTATGGTGGCCCAACGCTCCTGCGGACCCTTCTGCAGGACATTCCGTCATTCGGATGAGGCCCTTGCATGCGTTATTCGTCGCTTGTGGACAGGATGGTCGGACCCGGCGTCGCCGCCTGGGACATTCACTACGCCGCCATCGCCGCCCAGCGAGCCGGCCGCGACGTGATAGTGCTCAGCGTCGGCGACCCCGATTTCGCAACTCCGGACTTCATCACCGATGCCGCCGTTTCCGCGTTGCGCGACGGCGACACCCATTACAGTGACGTGGCCGGCAAGCCTGCACTGCGCCAGGCGATCGCGGCACTGCATGAGCGGCGTTTCGGCCAAAAGGCAGGGCCCGAGAACGTCATCGTCGTCGCCGGTGCTCAGAACGGCCTGTTTGCCGCCGCGATGTGCCTGCTGGAGAAGGGCGACGAGGTCATCACCTTCGACCCGGTCTACGTCACCTACGAAGCCACGCTGAAAGCCACCGGCGCGGTGCTGGTCGGGGTACCGACCCGTCCTGAAAACGGCTTCCGCCCGCTGGCCACCGATATCGCCACAGCGATCACCCCGCGCACGAAGGCGATCTTCCTCGCCAATCCGAGCAACCCTACCGGTGTCGTGCTGGACCGCGACGAGCTGTTGGCCATTGCCGCGCTGGCGGAGGCCCACGACCTCTGGGTGGTGGTGGACGAGGTGTACGAGGGCCTGACCTTCGAGCGCGAACACCAGAGCTTCGCTGCCCTGCCGGGCATGGCCGAGCGCACCCTGAGCATCGGCAGCCTGTCGAAATCCCACGCCATGACCGGCTGGCGCGCCGGCTGGATAGTCGCCAACCCGACGCTGGTCGGGCACCTGGAAAACCTCGCGCTGAACATGTTCTACGGCCTGCCGGGCTTCGTGCAGGAAGCCGCCCTTGCGGCGGTGGAGCGTCACGACGAGGTTGTCACGACAATGCGCGAGATCTACTGCCGCCGCCGCGACCTGGTGGTCGCCGCGCTGAGCGATTGCCCTCGGGTGAAGGTGCTGTCGCCCGAGGCCGGCATGTTCGTCATGGTCGACGTGCGCGACACCGGCCTCAGCTCGCTGGATTTCTCCTGGCAGCTGTTCCACGCCACTGGCGTCTCGGTGCTTGACGCAGCGGCCTTCGGCCCGCAGGCGATGGGCTTCGTGCGGCTGTCCTTCGGGTTGAGCGACGAGAGCATGGCGGAGGCCTGTGCGCGGATCATTCGCTTTGTCGAATCCCTTCCGGCGAAGGCCAATTCCGTAGGAACGGACTCCGTCCGTGATGTGCCGCGTGGCGAAGCGGGTCGCGGGCATGACTCGCTCCTACAAGGGCCGCAAGCGCAGTCCAGGCCGGTGATCGAAGTGCGCGATATCCACAAGCGCTTCGGCGACTTCGAGGTGCTCAAGGGCGTGTCGCTGTCGGCGCGCGAGGGTGAGGTGATCTCGCTGATTGGCGCCAGCGGCTCGGGCAAGAGCACCTTGCTGCGCTGTATCAACATGCTGGAAATTCCCAACCAGGGCTCGGTCACCGTCAACGGCGAGACCATCGGCCTGACCCAGAACCGCCACGGCGAGCCGATGGTGGCCGACCAGAAGCAGCTCACCCGCATCCGCTCGCAGCTGGGCATGGTGTTCCAGAGCTTCAACCTGTGGCCGCACCGCACCGTGCTTGAGAACCTGATCGAGGCGCCGACCTTCGTCCTCCACGAGAGCAAGGCCGAGGCCCGCCAACGTGCCGAGGCGCTGCTGGAGCGCGTCGGCCTGGCCGAGAAGCGCCACGAGTACCCAGCCTTCCTTTCCGGTGGTCAGCAGCAGCGCGTGGCCATTGCCCGCGCGCTGGCCGTGCGGCCGAAAGTGATGCTGTTCGACGAGCCGACCTCGGCGCTGGACCCGGAGCTCGTGGGTGAAGTGCTGAAGGTGATCCGCTCGCTGGCGGAGGAGGGGCGGACCATGATCCTGGTCACCCATGAGATGGCTTTCGCCCGTGACGTATCCAGCCACGTGGCTTTCCTCCACAAGGGTCTGATCGAGGAAGAAGGCACCGCCGAGGAGGTCTTCTCGCGGCCGCGCAGCGAGCGCTGCCGGCAGTTTGTCAACGCGCACCAGAATCGCTGACCGATGCCGCGCTGTCGGCGCATCGATGAGCGTGACCCAACACTAAGTAAAACAATGCAGGGGATCACGATGAACAAGAAAGGTCTGTGCAATCTGATGGTGGGTGCGGCGATGCTGGTGGCCGGCGTGGCAAGCGCTCAGGCCGAGACGATCCGCTTCGCCCTGGCCGCCGAACCCTATCCGCCGTTCTCGCAGAAGCAGCCCGATGGCAGCTGGGTCGGCTTCGAGCCGGATCTGATCCACAAGGTCTGCGCCGAGATGAAGGCGACCTGCGAGATCGACGAGGTGGCCTGGGACGGCATCATCCCGGCGCTGCTGGCGAAGAAGATCGACGTGATCTTCAACTCCCTGTCGATCACCGATGAGCGCGAGAAGCAGATCGCCTTCAGCCGTCCCTACTACGACACCCCGGTGGCCGTCGCCGCGCCGCAGGCGGTGGACGTGCAGATCAGCCCCGAGGGCCTGAAGGGCAAGACCATCGGCGTGCAGATCTCCACCGTCAGCTCCAACTACCTCAAGCAGTACTACGAGAAGATCGCCGACGTGCGCTACTACGACACCCAGGACTCGGTGAACGCCGACCTGGTAGCCGGGCGCATCGACCTGATGATGGCCGACGGCATCGCTGTGGCGTCCTTCGTCAAGTCGCCGGATGCCCAGGCGGCCGGCATCGTCAACAAGGGTGAAGTGAAGTACGACCCGCTGTTCGGCCGCGGCGTCGGTGCCGGCATGCGCAAGGGCGATACCGAGCTGAAAGCGAAGATGGACGAGGCCATCGGCAAGCTGCTCGCCAGCGATGACTACAAGGCGCTGTCGGACAAGTACTTCGGCATGAGCGTCGCGCCCAAGCAGTGATTCTGGCGTGAGCCGTCCCCGTGCCCGCTGCGGGCACGGGGACGGGGACGACCCTGAGCCTCCCACCCTGGAGACGGCCATGCAAAGCATCTTCGACCTGATCGGCTTCGGCCCAACCGGCTGGGGCCCGGCCCTGCTCAAGGGGCTGCTGGTCACCCTGCAGATTTCAGTCGGCGCCTTCCTCGTCGGCCTGCTGATCGGCCTGGCCGCGGCGAGCGCCAAGATCGGCGGACCGCGCCCTCTGGCGATGCTCGCGCGCGGCTATACCACGCTGTGCCGGGCGGTGCCGGAGCTGCTGCTGATCCTGCTGCTGTTCTACGTCGGCTCCATGGGCCTGAACCAGTTCTTCGAGTGGCTCGGCTACGGCCAGGTGAAGCTCAACGGCATGATGGTGGCCATCGTCGTGCTCGGCCTGGTGCAGGGCGCCTACGCCTCGGAGATCTTCCGTGGCGCCATCCAGTCGATTCCCTATGGCCAGATCGAAGCGGCGCGCGCCTACGGCATGCACGGCTTCGGCCTGTTCCGCCGGGTGACCCTGCCGATGATGGCGCCCAACGCGCTGGCCGGCATGGCCAACCTGTGGGTCAACCTGATCAAGGACAGCGCGCTGATCAGTGTGGTGGGTACCAACGAATTGCTCTACACCGCCAAGCAGGCCGCCGGTTCGACCCGTCACTACCTGACCTTCTACCTCACCGCGGCGGCGCTGTATTACGTGCTCACCGTGCTTTCCAACCTGTTCGCGGGCTACCTGGAGCGGCGCTTCCGCCGCTGGATTCCGGCGGTCTGAACGAGGCGCGGCGATGAACGAACACTGGCTATTCGTCTACGGGGCCCTGCTGCTCAAGGGCCTGGGCACCACCCTGGTGATCCTGCTGATTTCCGCCACGCTGGGCTTCGTGCTGGCGCTGGGCGTGGCGCTGGCGCGGATGTCGCGCAACTTCCTGGTCTCGCGCCTGGCGCTGGCGTACACCAGCGTGATTCGCGGTACCCCGCTGCTGGTGCAGATCTACATCTTCTACTACGGCCTGGGCAGTCTGTTCGCGCAGTTCCCGCTGATCCGCGGCAGCTTTCTCTGGCCGTACCTGCGCGACGGCTTCTGGTACATCGTGATCGCGCTGATCCTCTCGGTCGGGGCCTACGTCGGCGAGGTGGTTCGTGGCGGCCTGAAGGCCGTGCCGCGTGGCGAGCTGGAGGCCGCTTCGGCGTTCGGCATGAACCGCACGCTGGTGCTCTACCGCGTGTGGTTGCCGCGGGCGATTCGCCTGCTGCTGCCGACGCTGGCGGGGGAAAGTGTGATGCTGCTCAAGTCCACCGCGCTGGCTTCCACCATCGCCGTGGTCGACCTTCTCGGCGCCGCCAACGTGGTGCGTGCGCAGACCTTCCAGATCTATGAGCCGCTGCTGCTGGTGGCGGCGATCTATGTCTGCCTGACCTTCATCATCGAAGCGCTGTTTGCCGTGCTGGAGCGCGCCACGCCGGTTCGCCGCGAGCAGAAGACGACGCAGCGTTCATGGCTGGGCAAGCGCCGTGCAAGGACGGCAGTTTGAGTGATTACGCGTAGGCACCTCGGCGGAGTCCCTCTACCCAGCAACGGCTGAGTTCGAGACCGTCGGCGGCGGTGAAGGTCGAGGGGTTCAGGCACCACTCCAGCCACAGTCCGTCGAGCATGGCGGAGAGACCGATGGCGGCAAGTCGCGGGCGCGCCACGCTGAAACCCTCGGCGCTGGCGAGTTCGCTGATGAGCTTTTCGAGGATCGCGAGGTAGCTGTGGTAGCCGCGCTCGTGCGCCTCGTTCACCGGCGGCGAGTGACGGATCAGACTCCAGAACACTACCCAGGGGCTGAGCAGGTCGGGGTCGAGCACCTGGGGTGAGAAGGAGCCGGTGAGGAAGGCTTCCATGCGCACGGCCGGGTCGTGGCCGGCCGCGTCGACCTGCCGGTAGAGCGCCTGGGTCACCTCGCTGGCGAGGGTTTCGTAGGCCTGGGCGACCAGCGCGTCGATGCTGCCGAAGTGGTGGTTGACCAGACCCACGGCAACGCCGGCTTCCTTGGCGATGCGACGCACCGAGATGCCCGCATGGCCATCGGCGACCAGGCACTTGAGGCAGGCGCGCACGAGATGGTCGCGGCGTTCCTCGGGTGTGGCGCGCTGGGCTTTCTGGCGGGGGATATCCAAGGGCGGGCGTCCTGTGTTGCGTGGTGCCGGCAAGCGGCGAACGGTTTCGATACTAGGAGGCGACGAGGAAGATTTCCACGGGCCTTTTGGATAGAGAGCAGACAGAGGCGAGACAGAGGCGAGACAGAGGCGAGACAGAGGAGAGAAGGCAGATGATCGAGGACGTATCCTTCAGCGTACCCGGTGATTCAGGTGCCGAGCTGCGCGTGCGCGCCTGGCGTATCGATGGCGGCAGGCCGGGGCCGAAGGTGCACCTGCAGGCCGGTGTGCATGCCGATGAAATCGCCGGGATGCTGGTGCTTCACGAACTGCTGCCACGCCTGCGTGATGCCGCCGAACGCGGTGCGCTCAATGGCAGCGTGACGGTGGTGCCGCAGGCCAATCCCTTCGGCATCGCGCAGTTCCGCCAGGGACGGATTCTCGGTAGGAACCACGACGCGACCTCGCGCAACTTCAATCGTGGCTTCATCGCCTCGGCGGCCGCCAGTGGCACCCTGGATAACCTCACGCTGTGGCAGAAACGTGTGGCAGAACTGGCCGCGCCGGCGGATATCGTGCTCGACCTGCACACCGATGACGAGGCGCTGCAGTATGTCTACATCCACGAGTGCTTCTGGCCTGTCGCGCAGGACCTCGCTGCCGCCCTTCGCGCGGAGCTGGCGATCATCTGGGAAGGCGATGGCGATGGGGCGTTCGAAGAGGTGGTGATCGCCCCGTGGCTGGCCGAACAGCGCTTCGCCGGGCGATTGGTGGCAACCGTCGAACTGCGCGGCCAGGGTGACGTCAGCGACGCGCTGGCACAGCAGGATGCCGATGGTCTCTACCGTTTCCTGGGCGCCCGTGGCGTGGTGAGCGATGCCGGGCCGTTGCCGGAGTGGAAGGGAGTTGCCACGCCAATGGGCTTCATGGAAACCGTGTTCGCCCCGGCTGCCGGCGTGCTGGTTTTCGAACGCGAGCTAGGCGAGTACATCGAGGCGGGCGAGCGCTTCGCGCGCATCATTGCCCGCCCCGGCGACGCCAGCAGCGAGCACATCCTGCTCGCACCGCAGAGTGGGCTGCTTGCCACACGCTATCGCGACCGGCTGATCCCGCAGGGCGCCATCGCTGCCAAGCTGACCGGCAGCGCGACTTCCAGCACCTGGAGTTCGGGCGCACTTGATCCGTAACGCAGAATTGCTCCTGCGAGAATCCGATCGGCGCAAATGAAAACGCCCGCGCAAGGCGGGCGTTTTCGTGAGCGGCGAACTCAGTGGTGTTCGCGGGTGGCGCGGAAGGTGATGTCCGGCCAGCGCTCTTCCATCAGGCTCAGGTTCACGCGGGTCGGGGCCAGGTAGGTGAGGTGGCCGCCGCCGTCCACGGACAGGTTCTCGAAGGCCTTGTCCTTGAACTCCTTGAGCTTCTTCTCGTCCTTGCACTCGATCCAGCGCGCGGACCAGACGTTGATCTGCTCGTAGGCGCACTCGACCTTGTATTCCTCCTTCAGGCGGCTGGCGACGACGTCGAACTGCAGCACGCCGACGGCGCCGAGGATGATGTCGTTGTTGCGCTCGGGGAAGAACACCTGGGTGGCGCCTTCCTCGGCCAGTTCCTGCAGGCCCTGGCGCAGCTGCTTGGACTTGAGCGGGTCCTTCAGGCGCACGCGGCGGAACAGTTCCGGGGCGAAGTGCGGGATGCCGGTGAAGCCCAGCGCCTCGCCTTCGGTGAAGGTGTCGCCGATCTGGATGGTGCCGTGGTTGTGCAGGCCGATGATGTCGCCGGCGAAGGCCTCTTCCAGCTGCTCACGCTCGCTGGAGAAGAAAGTCAGCGCGTCGGCGATCTTCACGTCCTTGCCCAGGCGCACGTGGCGCATCTTCATGCCCTTCTCGTACTTGCCCGAGCAGATGCGCATGAAGGCGATGCGGTCGCGGTGTTTCGGGTCCATGTTCGCCTGGATCTTGAACACGAAGCCGGAGAATTTCTCCTCGGTCGGCGCCACGGTGCGTTCGTGGGCGCCACGCTCCAGCGGTTGCGGGGCCCAGTCGACGATGCAGTCGAGCACCTGGTCGACACCGAAGTTGCCCAGCGCGGTACCGAAGAACACCGGGGTCATCTCGCCCTTGAGGAACGCGTCCTTGTCGAACTCGTGGCAGGCGCCCTGCACCAGTTCCAGCTCTTCGAGGAAGTTGTCGTAGAGGTCGCCCAGGTGCGCGCGTGCTTCGTCCGAGTCGAGCTTGTCGATGACCTTGGTCTCGATGCGCTCGTGGCCGTGGCCCGGCACGTAGACGATGATCTTGTCCTGGGCGAGGTGATACACGCCCTTGAAGTCGCGGTAGCAACCGATCGGCCAGGTGATCGGCGCGGCCTTGATCTTCAGTACCGCTTCGATTTCGTCGAGCAGCTCGATCGGGTCGCGGATGTCGCGGTCGAGTTTGTTGATGAAGCTGACGATGGGCGTATCGCGCAGGCGGCAGACTTCCATCAGGGCGATGGTGCGCGGCTCTACACCCTTGCCGCCGTCGAGGACCATCAGCGCCGAGTCCACCGCGGTCAGGGTGCGGTAGGTGTCTTCGGAGAAGTCTTCGTGGCCGGGGGTGTCGAGCAGGTTGATCATGTGCTCGCGGTAGGGGAACTGCATCACCGAGGTGGTGATGGAGATGCCGCGCTGCTTCTCCATCTCCATCCAGTCGGAGGTGGCGTGGCGGTCGGACTTTCGCGACTTCACGGTACCGGCGACGGCAATCGCCTTGCCCATCAGCAGGAGCTTCTCGGTAATGGTGGTCTTACCGGCGTCGGGGTGGGAAATGATCGCGAACGTACGGCGCTTCGCGACTTCGGCGGCTTGGATGCTCATGGATGGGTGCCTGGTCGATTCGGTGAAGACGGGCGGCGAGCGGCCCGAAAAGCGCGGGATTATAGCCTGATTCGAGGCGTCGCCGGCAGACCCGGCGACGCAAGGCGCTTGGCCTTTGATGGGGCTTTCAGTGATGGCTGTCGGCGACGGTCTCGGCGCCCTTGTAGATGCGACGCACCAGCGGGCCGATGGACAGGCCCTGGAGCAGGATCGACACCAGCACCACCACGTAGGTCAGGCTGAGGATCAGGTCGCGCTGCTCGCCCAGCGGCAGGGAGAGCGCCAGGGCTACCGAGACGCCGCCACGCAGGCCACCCCAGACGAGGATGCGGATGGTGCCGGCAGGTACCTGGCGGCGGCCGTTTTCCCGCTGACGCAGCACGAGGATGGCCGGGGCCACGGTGAGCAGGCGCGAGATCAGCACCGCGCCGCCGAGGACGAAGGCGGCGACCACGTGCAGCCAGTTGAATGGCAGCAGGAGCAGCTCCAGGCCGATCAGGGCGAACAGCAGGGCGTTGAGGATCTCGTCGATCAGCTCCCAGAACTTGTCGATGTAGCGCCGCGTCTCGTCGGACATGGCGTACTGCCGCGCCTGGTTGCCGATGATCAGGCCGGCCACCACCATGGCGATCGGCGCCGACACGTGCAGCCGTGCCGCCAGCGCCGCGCCGCCGATCACCAGGGCGAGCGTCAGCATGACTTCCACCTGGTACTGGTCGATGCCACGCATCATCAGGAACACCCCGTAGCCCAGCGCCGCGCCGAACAGGATGCCGCCGATGGCCTCCTGCACGAACAGCCAGGCGATGGAGGACACGGTGGGTGTCTCGCCGGCCAGCAGGATGCCCAGCAGGATCGTGAAGACCACCACGGCGGTGCCGTCGTTGAACAGCGACTCGCCGACGATGGTGGTGGCCAGCGGCTTGGGCGCGCCGGCGGACCTGAGGATGCCCAGCACCGCGATGGGGTCGGTGGGCGAGATCAGGGCGCCGAACAGCAGGCAGTAGATGAAGTCCACGTGCCAGCCAAAGAGGGCGAAGGTGTAGTAGGCCAGGTAGCCGATCACCGTGGTGGCGATCAGCACGCCGAAGGTGGCCAGCAGGCCGATGGGCCACTTGTAGTTGCGCAGGTCGGCGAGGTTCACGTGCAGCGCGCCGGCGAACAGCAGGGCGGGCAGGAACCAGGTCATCAGCACGTCGGAGAAGTCGATGCGGCTGATGATCTGCTGCATCTCGACTTCAAGGACCGGATAGCCGAGCAGCGACATGCCCTGGGCGATGAAGGAGAACACCAGGGCGGTGGCCATGACACCGATGGTCGGCGGCAGGCGGATGAAGCGGTAGTTGACGTAGGTGAGCAGGGTGGTCAGCGCGATGAACGCCGCAGCCAGATCAAGCATGGTGAAGGATCTCCGTGGTAGGCAAGACGCCGGCCCCGAGTGACCTATCCATGGGTCGGGGGCACGCGAAAGGAACCCGATGATAACCGCTGAGCGAAACCGCGTGCGTGTTCGCCGGGCGCATCCGGCGTTGGGCAAGTGCACCGGGGCGATGGTTCAGCCGGTGCAGCGATTTTTTTGAAAAAAACTTTGTCACCCACAGCCCCCGGACCATGGGGCCTGACGCCGATTTCGCCTGCGCGCGATGGCACAAAGATGGCAAATTTATTGAACGGATGGGCACGGACGGGGGTCCACCCCTTCGCGACGGTAATCCGCAAACGCATTCGCAAGTGCTTGATTCCCGTCGCGTTTAATTGCGGTCCCAGATGGGTTTCTGGACGGGATCGAGCGTCATGTGAGCGGGGCGATGCCAGTCGCCGCGCACCCGAAGGGAGTCCCCCAACCATGGTGAAAACCACCACGGGCAAGGCCCTGTTCGGCGTCTGCTTCGCAGTCGTTGTTCTGGCTTTGCTGATCCACTGGATCACCCCTGCCACCTTGTGGCAGTACCGCGAAGACCTGCTGTTCTACCTGCAGGCACACCTGGTCCTGGTGTTCGCATCCATGCTGGCCGCCGTTGCGGTCGGTATTCCCGCCGGCATCCTGCTCAGCCGGCCCGCTCTGCAGGGGCAGGCCGAACGCCTGATGCAGGTGTTCAACGTCGGCAACACCATCCCGCCGCTGGCCGTATTGGCCATTGCCCTGGCGATTGTCGGGATCGGCAACGGTCCGGCGATCCTCGCGCTGTTCCTAGCATCCTTGCTGCCCATCGTGCGCAACACCTACGAAGGCCTGCGCGCCGTGCCGGCCTCGCTCAAGGAAGCGGCCACCGGTATTGGCATGACCCCGCGCCAGGTGCTGCTGCGGGTCGAGTTGCCCAACGCCGTGCCGCTGATCATGGGGGGCGTGCGCATCGCCCTGGCGCTGAACGTGGGTTCCGCTCCGCTGGCCTTCCTGATCGGCGCCAACAGCCTGGGCAGCCTGATCTTCCCCGGCATCGCCCTGGACGACCAGTCCAAGCTACTGCTCGGAGCCGTGTGCACCGCGCTGCTGGCGCTGGTGCTCGATGGCCTGGTGGTGCTGTTCAGCCGCACCGTGCTGGAACGGGGGCTGACGCAATGAAGGGACTCGATTTCAAAGGAGCCGGCATGAAACGTCTGCTTGGCGCGCTGGGCCTGCTGCTCGCCGCCGCCACGGGAGCGGCGCACGCGGCCGACGTGATCCGCATCGGCGGCAAGCCGTTCACCGAACAGCGCATCCTCACCGCCATCACCGCGCAGTACCTGCAGAGCAAGGGCTACGAGGTGAAGGTCACCAACGGCCTGGGCAGCACCCTGGCACGCAGCGCCCAGCAGAGCGGCCAGCTGGACCTGGTCTGGGAGTACACCGGCTCGTCGCTGATCGTCTACAACAAGATCAAGGACAAGCTGGATGCCCAGCAGTCGCTGGCCAAGGTCCGTGAGCTGGACGGCAAGAAGGGGCTGGTCTGGCCCAAGCCGGCGCCGTTCAACAACACCTACGCCCTGGCGATGCCCGAGGAGCAGGCCGAGCAACTCGGCGTGCGTACCCTCAGCGACCTGGCGCGGGTGATGAAGGAGCAGGGCGCGAAGAAGACCCACCTGTTCGCCATGGACCCGGAATTCGCCGGGCGCCCCGACGGCCTCGCGCCGATGAGCGAGCTGTACGGCTTGCACTTCACCCGCGACGACGTGCGGCAGATGGATGCCGGGCTGGTCTACACCGCGCTGAAGAACCGCCAGGTGTTCGTCGGCCTCGTCTACACCACCGATGGTCGCCTGAAGGACTTCAAGCTGCGCGTGCTGGAAGACGACAAGCACTTCTTCCCCTTCTACAACGCCGCCCCGGTGCTGCGCGCCGATGCGCTGCAGAAGCATCCGGAGCTGAAGACCCTGTTCGAGCCCATCTCCGACCTGCTCGACGACAAGACCATGCAGGCGCTCAACGCCCAGGTCGACATCGAACAGGAGCCGCCGCAGCGCGTGGCGCAGAAGTTCCTGCGCGAGCACGGCCTGCTGGGCGACAAGGCCAAGCCTGTCGAGGAACAACCCGCACAGGAGGAAAACTGACATGGACTTCATGACCGTGATTTCCCGCCTGGACTGGACCCAGGTCGGGCAGCTGACCCTGCAACACCTGATGCTGGTGTCCATCGCCGTGGGCCTGGCGATCATCGTCGGCGTGCCGCTGGGTGTGCTGATGACGCGCTTCCGCTGGCTCGCCGGGCCGCTGCAGGGCGCCGCCACCGTGGTGCTGACCATCCCGTCCATCGCGCTGTTCGGCCTGATGCTGCCGCTCTACTCGAAGATCGGCCAGGGCCTCGGCCCGCTGCCGGCGATCACCGCGGTGTTCCTCTATTCGCTGCTGCCGATCCTGCGCAACACCTACCTCGCGCTGACCAATGTCGAACCCGGCATCCGCGAAGCCGGCAAGGGCATCGGCATGACCTTCTGGCAGCGCCTGCGGATGGTCGACATCCCCATCGCCGTACCGGTGATCCTCGCCGGCGTGCGCACCGCCGTGGTGATGAACATCGGCGTGATGACCATCGCCGCGGTGATCGGTGCCGGTGGCCTGGGCGTCCTCATCCTCAATTCCATCAGCCAATCCAACATGCCCATGCTGGTGGTCGGCGCCGTGCTGGTGAGCCTCTTGGCCATCGCCGCCGACCTGCTGCTGCAATGGTTGCAGCGTGCGCTCACCCCGAAGGGCCTGCGCCCGCAGACAGGAGACTGAACATGATCGAACTCGACCAACTGACCAAGACCTTCACCCTCAAGGACGGCAAGGAATTCCGTGCCGTGGACAAGGTCAGCCTGACTGTGGAGAAGGGTGAGATCTGCGTGTTCCTCGGCCCCTCTGGCTGCGGCAAGACCACCACGCTGAAGATGATCAACCGGATCATCCAGCCCACCTCCGGGCGCGTGCTGATCGACGGCCAGGACACCGCCGAACTGGACGAGGTGACCCTGCGCCGGCAGATCGGCTACGTGATCCAGCAGATCGGCCTGTTCCCCAACATGACCATCGAGGAAAACATCATGGTCGTGCCGCGCCTGCTCGGCTGGGACAAGCAGAAGTGCAAGGAGAAAGCGCGCGAGCTGATGGCCATGGTCAAGCTCGAGCCCAAGCAGTATCTGTCGCGCTACCCGCGTGAATTGTCCGGTGGGCAGCAACAGCGTATCGGCGTGATCCGCGCACTGGCGGCCGACGCGCCGCTGCTGCTGATGGACGAGCCGTTCGGCGCGGTGGACCCGATCAACCGCGAGTCGATCCAGAACGAGTTCTTCGAGTTGCAGCGCAAGCTGGGCATGACCGTCATCATGGTCAGCCACGACATCGACGAGGCGATCAAGCTGGGCGACAAGGTGGCGGTGTTCAAGAGCGGCCGGCTCCTCCAGTACGATCACCCGGACACCCTGCTGGCGCACCCGGCGGACGAGTTCGTCAGCGCCTTCACCGGCCAGGACAGTACCCTGAAGCGTCTGCTGCTGGTGCGTGCCGAGGATGCCGCCGACAGCAGCATCGTCACCGCCAACCCGCAGACCAGCGTCGCCGAAGCGCTGGAGAAGATGGAGGAAGACGACCGCCGCTACCTGGTGGTGGTCGACGCCAACGGCAAGGGGCTGGGCTACGTACGTCGCAAGGACATGCGCCGCAAGGAAGGCGCGTGCAGCGACTTCCTCAACGAATTCCGCGTGACCGCCAGCCACGACGAGCACCTGCGCATCCTGTTGTCGCGCATGTACGAGTTCAACAGCTCGTGGCTGCCGGTGCTGGATGCCGAGGGGCAGTTCCTCGGCGAGGTGACGCAGGAGTCGATCGCCGATTACCTGAGCTCGGGCCGCTCGCGTGGGCGCAAGACCAACATCGTGTCGCCGGCGGAGGTTGCTCAGGCTTCCTGATATTTCCAGCGGGCACGTGCCCCTCACCCTAACCCTCTCCCGGAGGGAGAGGGGACCGTCCGCGGTTTGTTGCCAGGCCAGCGTCAGCCTGTCCATCTGCGACAAACTTCCGGCCTGCTCGGATTACCCCCTCTCCCTTTGGGAGAGGGCAGGGGTGAGGGGATGGCCCCCGCTCCGAAATTCCCGAAAAATCCCCTCCCGCACCACCCATCCCAAACAGCTGAACTCCCCCCTCTGTCACCGGTCGTTAACTCAGTAGGACGATGATGCAGAAACGCGTCGAAAGCCCCGTTCTGTGCGGTATTCCGTGCATTTTGTTGAGTATCCAAAACAGTCAACCGGCAGTGCGACAAAGGGATGCGAAAAAGCGGCAATTCAGGGTTGAACTCAGGGACTTCAGGTCCTAAAGTTCGCGCCCGAACGTCCATGCTGGAAACGATCCATCCGGCTCAAGTACTGACGACGAGAGGCACCGGCTCCATTGACCGGTACCGGTGATACTCGGCGACATGCCTTGGGAAGTAGGCGAACCAAAGTGGGGAAACGGATTCGACGTTCAGCTTCACCCCTACGAATAACCTGTTCTGCCATTTGGAGTCCCAACCATGTCCATCAAGGTCGAGGATTACTTCGCCCCCGAAACCTTCCAGCGTATGAAGGCGTTTGCCGACAAGCAGGAAACCCCCTTCGTCGTCATCGACAAGCAGACCATCGCTGATGCCTACGACCAGCTGACCGGCTGCTTCCCGTTCGCCAAGATCTATTACGCGGTGAAGGCCAACCCGGCCACCGAGATCACCGAGTTGCTGCGCGACAAGGGTTCGAACTTCGACATCGCTTCCATCTATGAGCTGGACAAGGTGATGAAGACCGGCGTGCGCGCCGAGCAGATCAGCTACGGCAACACCATCAAGAAAGCCCGCGACATTCGCTACTTCTTTGATAAGGGCGTGCGCCTGTTCGCCACCGACTCCGAAGCTGACCTGCGCAACATCGCCAAGGCCGCGCCGGGCTCCAAGGTCTACGTGCGTATCCTCACCGAAGGCTCCACCTCGGCTGACTGGCCGCTGTCGCGCAAGTTCGGCTGCCAGTCGGACATGGCCATGGACCTGCTGGTACTGGCCCGCGACCTGGGCCTGGTGCCCTACGGCGTGTCCTTCCACGTCGGTTCGCAGCAGCGCGACATTGGTGTGTGGGACGCGGCGATTGCCAAGGTGAAGGTCATCTTCGAGCGCCTGAAGGAAGAGGACGGCATCGAGCTGAAGCTGATCAACATGGGCGGCGGGTTCCCGGCCAACTACATCGCCAAGACCAACAGCCTGGAAACCTACGCGGAAGAAATCATCCGTTTCCTCAAGGAAGACTTCGGCGACGAACTGCCGGAAATCATCCTGGAGCCGGGCCGCTCGCTGATCGCCAACGCCGGCATCCTGGTCAGTGAAGTCGTGCTGGTGGCGCGCAAGTCGCGTACCGCCGTCGAGCGCTGGGTGTTCACCGATGTGGGCAAGTTCTCCGGCCTGATTGAAACCATGGACGAGTCCATCAAGTTCCCGATCCACGTGGAGAAGGCGGGCGAGCTGGAGGAAGTGGTGATCGCTGGTCCGACCTGCGACAGCGCGGACATCATGTACGAGCACTACAAGTACGGCCTGCCCCTGAACCTGGCTGCTGGTGACCGCCTGTACTGGCTGTCCACCGGCGCCTACACCACCAGCTACAGTGCGGTGGAATTCAACGGTTTCCCGCCGCTGAAGGCCTTCTACCTGTAAGCCATGCTGCCCTGAAAGAGCCCCGCTGATGCGGGGCTTTTTCTTTTCTGACGGCGTGGACGGGCGATGGACTGAATCCGCTACGCACTGTTGTCGGAGCGAGCCATGTCAGCGATCGCGCCCATGGGGCGATCCTGCAGATTGAGTCCATGGGTGGGGCCGAATGAAAAACGCCCCGCAGGAGCGGGGCGTTTCATCGCATCACGGGAGACTCAACCCTCCTTGGGTTGCGTCTGCACCGGAGCCTGGGCCGTGGCGGGAGCCTTGGCGTCCTTGGCGATTTCCTGTTCCGGCGCGGCCTTGTCCTGCGGCAGCTTGTCGAACTCGTGCAGACCGTCCTTCTTGTACGGGTCGCCGATCCAGCGCGGGGCGGCGGCGAACTGCTCGTTCACCAGGCTCTTGGCCGGTTCGTAACGGTCGTAGCTCAGGCCGGCGAGGTCCGACAGGGTGTGGATCAGGTGCGAGCTGCTGTACGAGCGGTTGGCCACTGCCTGCAAGTCGCGCGGGTGTTCGGCCTGCCAGCTCGGCGAGGTCCAGACCATGAACGGAATGGTGTACATCGGCCGGGTCGGGTCCATCTCGTTGCGGCCCAGACGGTCGTGGTTGCCCGAACTGTAGACTTCCTCGCCGTGATCGGAGAGGTAAAGCATGAAGCCGTTGGCGTTGGCGGCCGAATAGCGCTTGATCAGGCTCGACACCACGAAGTCGTTGTAGCGCACCGCGTTGTCGTAGAAGTTGTAGGTCTCCACCTGGTCATCCGACAGCGCCGAAGGCACGCCCTGGCGGTCCTTGAAGTGGGCGAACTCTTCCGGGTAGCGGTAGCGGTAGTCCATGTGCGTGCCCAGCAGGTGGACCACGATGAACTTCTTCTGCGCCGGGTCCTTCAGGGCCTTCTCGAACGGGTCCAGCACCACGCCGTCGTACTGGCTGGCGTTCTGGTTGCGCTGGTTGTTCAGGTACGCCTGCTCGTCCGTCTGCTGGGAGAAGGTGGTGAGCATGGTGTTGCGCTTGGTCATCGTCTGCTGGTTGGTGATCCAGAAGGTCTTGTAGCCTGCCTGTTTCATCAGATTGATCAGCGACGGATCTGTGAGGAACCTGTCGGGGTTCTGTTCATCACCGAAGGTGAGGATCTGCTGCATCACCTCGATGGTGTAGGGGCGCGGCGCGACCACATTCTGGAACACGGTCAGGCCCTGGCCGCTGGCGGCGAGGGCGTCGAGGTTCGGCGTGGTGTCGCGGCCGTAGCCGTGCAGGTGCATGTGCTGGCGGGTGGTGGATTCGCCCAGCACGAGGACCAGGGTGCGCGGCTCGTTGCCGCTGCTGTCCTTGAGGTTCTGCAGGGGCGGCAGCGAGGCGTTCTGTTGCAGCAGCTTCTGCATGTTGTCCAGCTGCTGGCGGTACTGGACGTAGCCGACCACCAACTGCCACGGTACCGCCGGCTCCATGCGCGACTGCACCTTTTCCACCGCCTGGGCGAAGGTGCGCTCCTGGGTGACCATCTGCTTGTAGAAGGGGTAGAACAGGTTCAGCACGACCAGCAGCACGGCCAGTGGCACGCGGGCATAGGCCGGCATGCTGATCGGGCGGATGCGCTTCCACAGCACCACGGCGACCACGCTGTAGGCCAGCAGCGCCAGGCACAGCCAGAGGCTGAAGTACTGGCTGAAGTACTCGCCGGCTTCGGCGGTGTTCGACTCGAACATCACGAAGATGACGCTCTGCGAGAACTCCTGCTTGTAGATGCCGAAGTAGCTCAGGCCCACCAGCGAGGCGCCCCAGAGCACCAGGCCGATGACGGCGGCAATACCCCTGGTGAAGCGCGGCAGCAGCAGCGGCGGTGCGAGCCACAGGCTGCTGAGGAAGAACGCGTCGCGGAAGCCGGCAAAGCCAGTGGTGCCGCTGAACAGGATCAGCGCCTGGGTAACGCCGGAGAAGTACCAGAAGAACAGCAGGAGCCAGCCCAGGGCGGCCCAGTCCACGCGTTTGCGCGCTACGGGGGATGTGGTGTTCGACACTTGCGCCTCGTCGTTACGTGGCGGCTGCCGAACGCTCCGGCAGCCAGGTTAGCCGGCAAAGCTAGCAGGGGTGGCGTGAAAATTACGTCAAGGGGCGTCAGGCGACGCCCATCTGCGCGGCGAGGTGATGCAGGTCCGACTCGTCGCCCAGTTCGGCGGCGCGCTGGAAGTAGGCCAGGGTCAGCTCGCGCAGGCTCGGCGGCATGGAGGCGGCGAGCTGGTGGCGGGCCACGCGCAGGAAGTTGAGGTTGCCGCCTTCCAGCGCGCGCTCCAGCCAGATGCGCGCGGCTGGCAGGTCGCCGCGCTCGGCGAGCACCGAGGCGTGGCTGAACTGACCACGGAAGTCACCGGCCTCGGCCGACCGGCGGTACCACTGGCGCGCGGTATCCAGGTCGCGCGGCACCACCAGGCCCTCCTCGTGGAAGCGACCGACCAGGTTCATCGACTTGGCGTGACCCAGCGTCGCTGCGCTCTGGTACAGCGCCAGTGCGCGGGCGTCGTCGCGTTCCACGCCACGGCCGGTGGAGAGCAGGTTGGCGAGGTTGTACATCGCCCAATCGAGTTTCTGCTGCGCAGCGATGGCGTAATGACGGGCGGCGCCGGCCTCGTCCTTCGCGCAGCCCCAACCATGCTCCAGGCAGCGCCCGAGCATGTTGCGCGCCATGGCGTGGCCGCGTTCGGCGGCGATGCCGAACCAGGTCAGGGCAAGGCTGACGTCCTGCTCGATGCCGTGGCCGTCGAGGAGGATCTGCCCGAGCAGCGCCTGGGCTTCGAGGTCACCCTCGCGGGCGCCGGTCACGATGAGGCGGGCGGTCTGTCGCGGGTCATCGGCGAGCTGGCCGGTGAGGTCTTCGACGTTGATTTCTTCAGTGCGACGCAGGATGAAACTCATGGCGGGTCAGACGTCCACCCAACGGCGCAGCAGGTTGTGGTAGGTGCCGGTCAGCTCGATCAGCGCCGGATGGTCCGGCACGTCGCGGGTCAGCGCCTGGATCGACTGGTCCATCTGGAACAGCAGGGCGCGCTGGCTGTCCTCGCGCACCAGGCTCTGGGTCCAGAAGAACGAGGCGATGCGCGCCCCACGGGTCACCGGGTTGACCTTGTGCAGGCTGGTGGCGGGGTAAAGCACCAGGTCGCCGGCCGGCAGCTTGACCTGCTGGGTGCCGTAGGTGTCCTGAATCACCAGTTCGCCGCCGTCGTAGTCCTCCGGGTCGCTGAAGAACAGCGTCGAGGACACGTCGGTGCGCACTCGCTCGCGGCCGCCCTGGGTGTCGCGCACGGCGTTGTCGATGTGGAAGTCGAACGAGCCGCCGCTGGTATAGCAGTTGAACAGCGGCGGGAACACCTTGCTCGGCAGCGCGGCCGACTGGAACAGCGGGTTGCTCCACAGGCGCTGCAGCATGGCTTCGCCGATCTCGCGGGCCAGCGGGTGGTCCTGCGGCAGTTGCAGGTTGTGCTTGGCGCGGGACGACTGGTAACCGGCGGTGACCTTGCCGTCGGCCCACTCGGCCTGTTCCAGGGCGGCGCGGATGCGCGTCACCTCATCGCGGGTGAAGACGCCGGGAATGTGCAGCAGCATGGGCCGGTTCCATCAGATTCGATAATTTGCCAATGATAATGATTTGCAACATATCGGTACAACCGGCATACCCCTACTTCCGACAGGGAGAAAGTGTAAAAGTTGTAAATCATGTGCGTATGGTAATGAATGTGAATTGATACAAATTCTCAGTTGCAATAAATTGCGCGGCCTTCATGAACCCCTGGGGAGGGAGTTTCGATGTCGCGTCAATCCACCGAGTTCGCCGGCAGCAAGCCGCGCCTTCTAGTCAGCGCTGTCGGCGTGGCGATCACCGCCATGTCAGGCGCTCAACTGGCCCATGCTGACGAAGCGCCGAAGAAGTCCGGCCAGGACGTGCTGTCCCTGGACGCCGACACCGTCGTCGGCACGCAGCAGCAGGACCCGACCACCTACAACGTCGAGAAGTCCTCCAACGAGAAGTACACCGCGCCGCTGCTGGATACGCCCAAGACCGTCACCGTGATTCCGCAGCAGGTGATCAAGGATACCGGTGCGCTGACCCTGCAGGATGCGTTGCGCACTACGCCCGGTATCACCTTCGGGGCAGGCGAGGGTGGCAACCCGGCGGGTGATCGCCCGTTCATCCGCGGCTTCAACGCCGAGAGCGACACCTTCCTCGACGGCATGCGCGACGTCGCCTCGCAGACCCGCGAAATCTTCAACATCGAGCAGATCGAAGTGAGCAAGGGCCCGGGTTCCGCCTACACCGGCGCCGGCTCCACCGGTGGCAGCCTGAACCTGATCAGCAAGACCGCCAAGCAGGCCGACTTCAACGACGCCAGCGTCGTGCTGGGCACCGACCAGACCCGCCGCACCACCCTCGACGTCAACCACATGCTGGGCGACAACGCGGCCTTCCGCCTGAACCTGATGAAGCACGATGCCAACGTCGCCGGCCGCGACGAGGTGAATGTCAGCCGCTGGGGCGTCGCGCCGACCATCACCTTCGGCTTCAACACGCCGACCCGTGCGACGCTGTCCTACTACCACCTGTCCACCGACGACATGCCCGACTACGGCATCCCGCTGACCCTCACCGGGCGCAGCGAGCGCAACCCGAGCAAGCCGGTGTCCGTGGACAAGAGCAACTTCTACGGCCTGAACGACCGCGACTATCGCAAGAGCACCACCGATACCGGGACCTTCCGGATCGAGCACGACCTGAACGACAACCTGACCCTGTCCAACAGCTTCCGCCTGGTGCGCACCACCCTCGACTACATCGTCACCAACCCCGACGACAGTCGCGGCAACGTCGCCAACGGCCTGGTCTATCGCTCCTCGAAGAACCGCAACTCCACCTCCAAGGGCTGGGTCAACCAGACTGACCTGAAGTCCACCTTCGACACCGGCTTCGTCGGCCACACCCTGGTGACCGGTATGGAGTTCAGCTACGAGGACGTGCACAACCGCCCGTACGTGATCACTCCGGGCGGCGGCAGTGGCAACATCTGCACGCCATCGCTGATCGCCAGCGGCGACTGCACCAGCCTGAACAAGCCGACCCCGGGCGACCACTGGACCGGCAGCATCACCGACAGCGCCGCCTTTACCGACACCGACACCAAGACCGCCTCGGCCTATGTGTTCGATACCCTCAAGCTCAGCGAGCAGTGGGACCTCAACCTCGGCCTGCGCTACGACGACTTCGAGACCCGCTCCAGCGGTTATTCCACCGGGGGCCGCGGCTCGCCCGCCGGCGATTTCGACCGCCAGAACAACTCGCACTTCTGGAACTACCAGCTCGGCGTGGTCTACAAGCCGGCGCCCAACGGCAGCGTCTACGCCGCCTGGTCCACTTCCAGCAACCCCAGCGGCGAGACTGCCGGTGAAGGCGGTGGCGACCTGGCCCTGGCCAACACCAACCTCGATCCGGAACGCAACCGCAACTACGAGATCGGCACCAAGTGGGCGTTCTTCGACGAAGCGCTGTCGCTCAATGCAGCGATCTTCCGCACCGACAAGACCAACGCCCGTGTTGCCTCGCCGGATGACTCCACCGTGCAGGTGCTCGATGGCGAGCAGCGTGTGCAGGGCGTCGAGCTGGGCTTCAGCGGCGCGCTGACGCCCAAGTGGAAAGTCTTCGGCGGCTACACCTACCTGGACAGCGAGATCCTCAAGTCCAGCGTGGCCAGCGACGAAGGCAACCGCATGCCACAGACCGCACAGAACAACTTCACCCTCTGGTCGACCTACGACGTGCTGCAGAACTTCACCGTGGGCGGCGGCGCCACCTACGTCGACGAGCAGTACGGCAACACCGCCAACAGCACCATGATCCCGTCCTACTGGCGCTACGACGCCATGGCCAAGTACGTGATCAGTAAGAACGTCGACCTGCAGCTCAACGTGCAGAACCTGACCGACAAGCGCTACTTCGACCAGGTCTTCAGCACCCACATGGCCCACGTGGCCCCTGGTCGCACCGCGCTGCTGGGTGTCAACGTCCACTTCTGAGAACGAGCTCCTTCCGTTGGGGCGCGCACCTCTGGCGCCCCGCCCCGGCCGATGCTCCTCGGCCGGGGCTTTTCTTTGTCCGGGGCTGGCTCCCGTTCGGCAAAGGTAAGGCCAGGGTAAAGATTGTTAAATCGGCTGCGCTTGCGAGCCATTCTCATTAAAATGCCCGCCCTGCGTGAAGGGTCTGCGAAGGTGAAGCCGCGGTGTTGAAGAAAGTCCTGTTCCAGTTGCATTGGCTGTTCGGTATCAGCGCAGGTCTGGTGCTGGCGCTGATGGGCATCACCGGGGCGATGCTGTCGTTCCAGGATGAAATCCTGCGCGCCATTAACCCCGAGAGCCTGGTGGTGGAAAAGCGCGCCGAAGCCGTGCTGCCGATGGACGAACTGATCCGCCGGGTGGAGAGCGCCGAGCCGGGCAGGAAGGTTTCCTTCCTCTGGCTGAAGACCGAGGGCGTGGAGTCCGCGCGCATTTTCTTCACCCCGCCGCCGGGCCAGCGCCGGGGCGAATCGCGCTATGTCGACCCGTACACCGCGCAAGCTCTGCCCGCGCCAGTGGGCGAGGGCGCCTTCATGTTCATCATGCAGCTGCACCGTTTCCTCGCCGCCGGCGAAGTCGGCCAGCGGATCACGGCCGCCTGCACCCTGATCCTAGTGTTCTTCTGCCTCTCCGGCCTGTACCTGCGCTGGCCGCGCAAGGCGCTGAACTGGCGCACCTGGCTGACCTTCGACTGGCGCAAGAAGGGCCGCGCCTTCAACTGGGACCTGCACGCCGTCGCCGGCACCTGGTGCCTGGTGTTCTACCTCCTGGCCTCGCTGACCGGCCTGTACTGGTCCTACGAGTGGTACCGCAACGGCCTGTTCAAGCTGCTCGACGACGCCCCTGCCGGCCAGCGCGGCGGCAAACGTGGCCCGGCGCCCGAGGGCCCGCCGCCGGTGGTGGATGCCACGGCCATCTGGAACACCGTCGCGCAGACCGGCGGCCCCAACATGACCGCCTACAACCTGCGCCTGCCGCCGGTGAAGGGCCAGCCGGCCACTGTGTTCTACCTCCTCGATGATGCCGCCCACGAACGCGCCTTCAACGAGATGACCATCGACCCGGCCAGCGGCAAGCTGCTCAAGCACCGCCGCTACAACGACAGCAGCGCCGGCAAGCAACTGCTCACCAGCGTCTACGCCCTGCACGTGGGCAGCTACTTCGGCCTTACCGGGCGCATCCTGATGATGCTCGCGAGCCTCGCCATGCCGCTGTTCTTCATCACCGGCTGGCTGCTCTACCTCGACCGCCGCCGCAAGAAGCGCGCCGCGCAGGCCGCCCGTGGTGAACTGGGCAGCAACGCCGCTGGCGCCGACTCCTGGCTGGTGGGCTATGCCAGCCAGAGCGGCTTCGCCGAGCAACTGGCGTGGCAGAGCGCCGGCCAGTTGCAGGCCGCCGGTTTGCCGGTGCGTGTCGAGCCACTGGGCAAGCTGGATCGCGCGCAGCTGGAGCAGACCCGCAACGCGCTGTTCGTGGTCAGCACCTTTGGCGAAGGCGAGGCACCGGACAGCGCCCGTAGCTTCGAACGCCAACTGCTGGGCCAGACCCTCGGCCTCAATGACCTGCGCTTCGCCATCCTGGCCCTGGGCGACCGCCAGTACGAACACTTCTGCGGTTTCGCCCGACGCATGCAGGGCTGGCTGCAAGGGCAGGGTGCGCGCCCGCTGTTCGACGGCGTGGAAGTGGACAACGGTGATGCCGCTGCGCTGCACGACTGGCAGGTCCGTCTGGCGGAGCTCTCCGGCGCCGCGCCGCAAGTGGCGTTCACTGCACCAGCTTTCGAGGTCTGGACGCTGAGCGGTCGCGAACACCTCAACCCCGGCAGCCAGGGCGAATCCACCTGGCTGCTGCGCCTCACCGCGCCGAACGATTCGCAGATCGACTGGGCTGCCGGCGACCTCGTGGAAATCGTTCCGCGCCAACCGGACTTCCTCGTCGCCCGCTGGCTCGAGCGCCTCGGCCTCGATGGTGCTGCCAAGGTGCAAGTGGATGGCCTGGCCCTGCCGCTGAAGGACGCCCTGGCCGGCTGCCTGCTGCCGGGCAACCTCGAGCACCTGGTCGGCCAGCATGGCCAGGCGGTTTACGACGCGCTGATCAAGCTCTCGGTGCGCCAGTACTCCATCGCCTCGTTGCGCAGCGCAGGCGCCCTGGAGCTGATCGTCCGCCAGGAGCAGCACGCCGACGGCTCGCTGGGCATCTGTTCCGGCTGGCTGACCGAGTACCTGCCCGAGGGCGGCAGCCTGCTGCTGCGCCTGCGGCGCAACCGCAGCTTCCACCTGACCGAGGAGGATCGCCCGCTGATCCTGATCGGCAACGGCACCGGTATCGCCGGCCTGCGCGCACTGCTGCAGGCGAGCGTGGCCGAGGGCCGGTCGCGTAACTGGTTGTTGTTCGGCGAGCGCAACATCGCCCACGACTTCTACTGCCGCGAGGAACTGGAAGGCCTGCTGGCGCGCGGCGAACTGCAACGCCTGGATGTCGCCTTCTCCCGCGACCAGGCCGAAAAGCTCTACGTGCAGGACCGCCTGCGTGCCAGCGGCGAAGTCCTCGCCCAGTGGCTCGACGACGGCGCGGCGATCTACGTCTGCGGTAGCCTGCAGGGCATGGCCGAAGGCGTCGACCGCACCCTGCGCGAGATGCTGGGTGACGCCGAGGTCGAGGCTCTGCTGGAGAGCGGGCGCTACCGCCGCGATGTTTACTGAGCCGAAGCGAGCCCCGACCGGCTCTTCGTAGGAGTGGGTCATGCCCGCGCCACCGGCAAGGCCCGCAGGGCGTACAACTGAACGGTTGTACGCCCTGCGAAGTCATCAGCTCAAGCGAAAAGGCCCCCGCGAATGCGGAGGCCTTTTTGATTTCAGACGCAGCTCATAGCCACAAGCGGCTCATATCCACAAGAACAATGCCAGCACCGCTGCGAAGAAGCCCCACTTCTGCAGGTAGTACAGCTTGCGGTTGCGCTTCTTCAGGGCCTTGCCATGCAGGCGGATCTTGTACAGCGAAGCGAAAGCGCGGTTGATGCCCCCGGTCTTGTCGCCCGCGTCGTTGGGCGAGGCCGCTGCGGCCATCACGTTGCGACTGAACCAGCGATTGAACGCCGTCACCCAGCCGTATTTCAGCGGCCGCTCGATATCGCAGAAGAGGATCACCCGGTCGTGATCCGTGGTGTTCTCGGCGTAGTGGATATAGGTCTCATCGAACACCACCGCCTCGCCGTCGCGCCAGTGGTAGCGCTCGCCGTCCACCTCGATGAAGCAGCCCGGGTCATTCGGCGTCAGCAGGCCCAGGTGGTAGCGCAGCGAACCGGCATAGGGGTCGCGGTGGCGCACCAGGCGGGAGCCCGGCGGCAGCTCGGCGAACATCGCTGCCTTCACCGACGGAATCTGCCGCAGCAGCTCGGTGGTTTTCGGGCACAGCGCGTCGGCGGACGGGTGGCTGTCGTCGTACCACTTCAGGTAGAAGCGCTTCCAGCCGGTCTTGAAGAAGGAGTTGAAACCCACGTCGTTGAGCTGGTCGGAACGCTTGATGCTACCGGCGTCGCGCAGGTGCAGGGCTTCGCTGCGGATGGCTTCCCAGTTGTCGGCAAGCAGGCGCATCTCGGGGAATTCATCGGTCGCCAGGTACGGCTGGCTCGGCACCCGTGAGAACAGGTACATCAGGCAATTGATCGGCGCCAGGAAGCTGGAGTGGTCGCTCAACTGGCGCGTGAATTTGTGGCGCACCCGCCCACGCAGGTGGACATAAACGATGCTCAGGCCGAAGGCGGCCAGGATGGCGGCTTTGATCATTCGGGGGGAGATTTCCACGGGTCTAGAGGCGGGATGGTACTCCTCCTGAGCGTGACTGAGTATTCTCCGAAGGCCAAAGGCCTGCAGGTGCTTTAACCTGTAGGAAATCTGGAAGGACGGCGATAGCGATGATCGAGCCCACCCCGCGTATCCTGCTCAACTGCGATATGGGCGAAAGCTTCGGCGCCTGGCGAATGGGCGACGATACCCATGCCATGCCGCTGATCGATCAGGCCAACCTCGCTTGTGGCTACCACGCGGGCGATCCGCTGACCATGCAGCGCACCGTTCGCCTGGCGGTGGAGCAGGGCGTCAGCATCGGCGCGCACCCCGCCTACCCGGACCTGGCCGGCTTCGGCCGTCGGCACATGAGCTGTTCGCCCGAAGAAGTCCACGCCCTGGTGTTGTACCAGATCGGTGCGCTGGACGCCTTTTGCCGCGCCGCCGGCACCCAGGTGGCCTACGTGAAGCCCCACGGCGCGCTGTACAACGACCTGGTGCGCGATGACGCGCTGCTCGCGGCGGTGCTCGATGCCTGCGCCGCCTACCGCAAGCGCCTGCCGCTGATGGTGCTGGCCCTGGCCGACAACAACCGCGAGCTGCAACTGGCTGACGCCGCCGATGTACCGCTGATGTTCGAAGCCTTCGCCGATCGTGCCTACCTGCCTGATGGTCAGCTTGCCCCGCGCCGGCTGCCCAATGCCGTGCACCACGAGCCGCAGCGCATCCTCGACCAGGCCCTGGCCATTGCCCGTGGCGAGCCTTTCCCGGATATCGACGGCAATCCGCTGCGCCTGCGCGCCGACAGCCTCTGCGTGCATGGTGATAACCCCGAATCCCTGGCGGTGCTGCGGCGCCTGCGTGGCCTGCTGGACCAGGCATGATCCGTGTCGAAGCCTTCGGTGCCACGGCGCTGCTGATTACCCTTGCCGAGCAGCCCGACGACGCACTGCCGTTGCGCATCGCCCGATTGGCCGAGCGCCTGCGCACCGAGCTGGGCGCGGCGCTGACGGATTGTGTGCCGGGCTGGACCACGCTGTTGCTGCATTACGACCTGCTGCGCATCGACCTCCCGCAATTGCAGAGCCGCGTGCAAGCGGCGCTGGCGGACTGGCCCGGCGACGCCCTGGCGAACGACCCCGGGCGCCTGTTTGAAATTGCCGTGTGGTACGCCGGTGAGGACTTTGTGGAGATCGCCCGTCTTTGCGGGCTCAGCACGTCCCAGGTGATCGACCTGCACGCCGGCCGCGACTACCGCGTCGGCGCCATCGGTTTCGCCCCCGGTTTCGCCTATCTCGGTGAGCTGGACCAACGCCTCGCCCTGCCGCGCCGGGCCACGCCACGCACGCAGGTGCCGGCCGGTAGCCTGGCAATCGCCGAGCGGCAGACGGCAGTTTATCCACAGGCCTCGCCCGGTGGTTGGCACCTCCTCGGGCGCACCGCACAACGCCTGTTCGATCCGCACCGGCAGCCGCCATGCCCGCTGGCGGTGGGTGATCGCGTGCGCTTCGTGCCCATCGATGAGGCGGCTTATCGCGCGGCGGGTGGCGAGCCATGAGCCTGAAAATCATGGCCTGCGGCCTGCTGTGCCTGCTGCAGGATGGCGGCCGACCGGGCTGGCAGCACCTGGGCGTATCGCCCGGTGGCCCTGTGGACAAGCACGCGGCGGCCTGGGCCAATCGCCTGCTCGGCAACGGGCCGGGCGTACCGTTGCTGGAAATCGCGCTGGGCGGAGTGGAGCTGGAAGTGCAGGCTGACACCTGGCTGGCACTGGCGGGCGCCGAGTTGCCGGCGACGCTCGATGGTAAGCCGTTGCCGGGCTGGTCGCGCTTTCGCGTGAGGGCCGGGCAGCGCGTTAAGCTGGGATTCGCCCGTACCGGGCTGCGGGGGTATCTCGCCGCTGCCGGAGGTTTCGCGGCGCAGCCGATACTGGGTAGCGTCGCGACCCAGATGCGGGAAAAACTCGGCGGTCTTGCCGGCAATGGACAGCCGCTCGCCGCTGACGATCTGCTCCAATGCGCCGCCTATGGCGAGCGTTTCACTCGCGGTGCCAGCGTGCCCTGGCCTTATCGGCCGGACTACCGCGAGGTGCCGACCCTGCGCGTGCTGCCTGGCCCGGATGCCTTCAGCGAGGAACAGCGCCAGGCCTTCTTCGAACAGCGCTGGCAGGTCAGCCCGCAGTCCGATCGCATGGGGGTGCGACTGCGCGGCGAAGCGCTGAGCGCGCCTCGCCGGCAATGGTCGTTGGGAATAGTGGACGGCGCCATCCAGGTGCCGCCGGACGGCCAGCCGATCGTCCTGCTGGCCGACCGCCAGAGCATGGGCGGCTACCCGCTGCTGGGCGTGCTGCACCCGCTGGACATCGGCCGCCTGGCGCAATGCCCGGCGCACAGCGAAGTGCGCTTCGCCCCGGCAAGCGTGGAACGTGCGCAGGCGGACCTGCGCATGTTCCTGCGCTTCTTCTGCGGCTGACATCAGCCCTCGAAGCGTTCACCGCGAAACACCCGGCGTGGATTGCCGCGCTCCAGGTGGTGATGCACCAGCCGGCGTTCGGCGCGCAGTTCGCTGCTTGCCTGCTCCGCGCGTTCCTCCAGCTTGCGGGCGATCAGCAGCAATGCCAGACGCTTGTTGGCGTGCTGGCTGCGTTCGCTCTGGACCTTCACGCTCAGGCCGCTGGCGATGTGGGTGGCGCGCACCGCCGAGTCGGTGGTGTTGACGTGCTGCCCGCCGGGGCCGGAGGAGCGCAGAGTTTCGAAGCGCACTTCACCTTCGAGGCTGGCCGGCGGCGTGCTGAACACCGCGCCGCCGAAGTACCAGTTCTTGCGCCCGTGGTTGGCCCGGTAAGGGCTGGCGCAGACCCATTGCAGGGTGCCGCTCCAGTCCTCGGCCAGCGTGGCCGCTGAGCCGCCTTCCAGCGCCAGCAGCACCGAGAGCAGGGTGCCTCGGCGCGGGCCGGCTTCTTCCTCGATCACGCGCACCTCGACACCGTTGGCCTCGGCCTCGCGCAGCAGGCGCTGCAGGGCCTTGGCCACGGCCAGGGCGCATTCGTCCGGCCCCTGGGCCGCGGAAAGTTGCAGCAGGATCATCAGCAGCACTCCCCGCGGGTCTTGTAGGTCAGCACCGGCTTCAGCCGCGCCAGTACCCGCAGCAGCCCCGCTTCACGCAGCGCGCCGACCACCGAGTCGATGGCCTTGTAGGCCTCCGGCGCCTCCTCGTAGATCAGCCCGCGATCGCCGCAGATCACCCGGCTGCCCAGCGCAGTACGGGCCAGCTGCTCGACGCGGTAACGCGCCGACAGACGGTCCTTGCACTCGCTGCGCATCCACTTGCGCCCCGCGCCGTGGGCGAGGGAGAAGAGGCTGCGCGGATCGGCGACCGGTTCCACCAGGTAGCTGTAGTCGCCGCGCGAACCGGGGATGACCATCACCCCGCGATCCGCCGGCGTCGCGCCCTTGCGATGCAGCCAGCCGTCGACGCCTTCGACCTGCGCCGGGCTGACGAGGTTGTGGTTCACGTCAAGCACCTGCGCACCGTCTGCCCGCAGGCGATCGAGCATGCGCAGGGCGATCAGTTGGCGGTTGGCTTCGGCGAAACGCAGCGCGCCATCGTGGCGAGCCAGGTAGTGAGCGCAGTCGTCGGTGCCTTGTTCCAGGCCCTGGTGGCTGAAGCGATCGACCTGCTCGCGCAGGATGGCTTCGCCCAGGCCACGCGAGCCGCTGTGCACCAGCAGGAGCAGGTGACGACGGTCAAGGCCGAGGGCTTCGACGGCGACTTGGTCGTAGAGCTGATCGAGCTGCTGCAGCTCGGCGAAGTGGTTGCCGCCGCCGATGGTGCCCAACGAATGCTCGTGGCCGCAGGGCGGCAGGCCGAAGCTTGCGACGCGCTCGCTCCAGTCATCGTCCAGCGGACCGTCGAGGTTGCCCAGGCGCTTCTCCAGCTTGTCCAGGTTCAGTTTGGCGGTGGCGATATCGGTGCGCCACAGCGCCATGCCGCAGCCGATGTCGTTGCCCACCAGCGCCGGGTACAGGCGGCCGGTGGAGAAGAACGCCGCGCCGATCGGGTAGCCACGACCGGGGTGCAGGTCCGGCATGCCGGCGACACGCTGCATGCCCGGCAGGCGGGCGGTGGTTTCAAGTTGCTGGATCGCTTTACCTTCGATCCAGGTGTCGTCCGCGGCGATCAGGGTGATGCCGTCGGACAGATTTTGGATGCAATTGCCCATTGTCCAATCCCAAGAGGAATGAAACGAAAAAAGAGGATGGGGGCAGGCCGGAGCCGGGCAATGCGGTGCCGCCAAAAGGGGCGGCGGGGAAGCGATTACGCCAGACGCGACCTGCAAAGGGTGATCAGTGTTTGCATGATGTCTCTCCTTTGCTGTCGGTGGATGGGAAGGCTGCGAATGATAGGCGCACAGCCGCCCGTGCGCAATCTTCGCTATTTCGGCAGGTGGCGCAGCGGCAGGGGCGCCGACTCCTTCACCGTCTGGATGGCGAAGTTGCTGCGGATGTCGCTGACGCCCGGCAGCTTGAGCAGGGTGCCGGTGAGGAACTGCTCATAGGCGCGCAGGTCGGGCAGTACCACTTGCAGGAGGAAGTCCGACTCGCCGCTGACCAGGTGCACCGAGATGACTTCCGGCAGGTCGATCACGGCCTGGCGAAAGGCGGCGGCGCTGGTGTCGCTATGGCGCTCCACCTTCACCCCGACGAACACGGTCAGCCCCAGGCCGACTTCGTCGCGGCCCAGCTCGGCGTGGTAGCCACGAATCATCCCGGCCTCTTCAAGCAGGCGCACCCGGCGCAGGCAGGGGGAGGGCGACAGGCCGATCTCCTCGGCGAGCTGCACGTTGGTCAGCCGGCCATCGCGCTGCAGGGCGGCGAGGATGCGGTGGTCGTAGGCGTCCAGTTTCGGGTTTGGCATGAGTAGCTACTGCTTACGCTTGAGATTGGCAGAGTATGCCAATTGTTAGTGTCAGACTGGCTGAATACGCAAGCACCTGCCTCGTCCTTCAGGCATAGAATCCCTATCCGCAATGACTTCTTCGGAGTGGCTCTTGTGGATATCGGCGTCTTCCTGCTGGCCCTGGCGATGGTCTACCTGCTGCCGGGGCCGGACATGATTCTCCTGCTGCACACCGGCGCCCGCGAGGGCTGCCGAGCGGCTCTGGCAACAGCCCTGGGGTTGGGCTTGGCCCGTGGCTGCCACGTCGCGCTGGCGGCGACAGGGCTGGCGCTGCTGTTCCGCACCGCGCCCTGGACCTTCGATGTCGTGCGCATCGGCGGCGGTCTCTATCTGGCGTGGATTGGCCTGCAACTGCTGCGCGCACCGGTGGGTTTGCCGGTGGCGACCGGCTCGGCTGGGTTATCTACAGTCAGCTACCGACGAGCATTTCGCCGGGGCCTGCTGACCAATCTGCTCAACCCCAAGGCGCTGCTGTTCTGTTCAGTGCTGCTGCCGCAGTTTATCCATCCGCAGAACGGCCCGCTGGCGCTGCAGTTCGCGCTGTTGGGCGGCGTGCTGGTGGTGGTTGGGCTGGGGTTCGACAGCTTCTACGCCGTCAGCGGCGAGCGCATGGGCCGCTGGCTGGCGCGGCACCGGACGATGCAGCGCATTCAGCAGTGGGGCTTCGGCGGCATCCTGCTGGGCTTCGGCGTGCGCCTTGCGCTGATCCGCGATTTGTAGAAGCGCGGATCAGAGGTCTTCCGGCTGGATTTTCCACAGCCGCGCCACCGAGGGCTTCTGCGGATTGCGCGCGACCACCAGCAGGCCCAGGTCCTTGCCGCGCAACTCGCGCAGCAGTTGCGCGCCCTTGCGCTGTTGCAGGCTCTCGGCGAGATGCCCGAGGGCGATGGCCGCTGCTGCCGGGTGCGTGGCGACCGGCACGTAGCTGCCGTCGTCCATGTCCAGCACCACATGCTTTTCGCCGGGCTCCGGCGTAGGGAGGTGCAGGCTGGTCTTGAGCAATTGCGCCATGGCTTCGTCGCGCTGGGCGGCCGTCAGTTGTCCCGGTGGCAGTGCGCGTTCCAGGGCGAAGAATTCGTCCTTGGGCTCGACCTTCGATTTGGCCTCGGCCGGCGGCTGGGTGAGAGCCGCGGCAGGAACCGACGCGGGCAGTGGCTTTGGCGCTGGCGGGGGCGGCGCACTGAAATCCAGCTCCTCCTGATCGAGACCGTCCCAGTCGATTTCGTCGAGTTCGACGTCCTCCGCTGGCGCTTTCTTCTTCGCCGCTGGCTTCTTCCGCGACTTCACGGCCGCGCGCACATCCATCCGTCGCTGACGCTTCCACTTGTGCAACTGGACGTTGGCGACGATGGCGGTGACGAGGATGAGCAGGAGGTAGAACAGCAGCATGGAGGATCGTGGCCCTGTGGATAACGGCCACGGCGTGCAGGCAGTGGCGGGGTGCCACCCTGGCGGGATTGTCTGGATCAGGCGATAGGCCTGTTCCGGCTGCGTCGTAGGACGCAGCTGTTTCCGAAAGAGGGGCCGGTCTATGACCGGCCCGTTTCGTATCAGTTCAGGAACTGCTCCGCATGGTGGCAGGCCACCTGGCGCTCATCAAGCAGGCGCAGTTCCGGCACCTCGGTCTTGCAGCGCTCGGTCGCATACGGGCAGCGCTTGTGGAAGGCGCAGCCGGTGGGCGGATTGAGTGGGTTGGGGAGTTCGCCCTGGATCTTGATCTTGGGCTTGTCCGGATCGGGGTGAATGGCCGGGGTCGCCGACAGCAGCGCCTGGGTGTAGGGGTGCAGCGGGCGCTCGTAGAGCTTGTCCGCCGGGCCCATTTCCGCCGGGCGGCCGAGGTACATCACCAGCACGTCGTCGGCCACGTGGCGGACCACGGCGAGGTTGTGGGAGATGAACACGTAGGCGGTGCCGAACTCCTGCTGCAGGTCCATGAACAGGTTGAGCACCTGCGCCTGGATCGACACGTCCAGCGCCGAGGTCGGTTCGTCTGCCACCAGCACCTTGGGCCGCAGCATCATGGCGCGGGCCAGGGCGATTCGCTGGCGCTGGCCGCCGGAGAACATGTGCGGGTAGCGCTGGTAGTGCTCGGGGCGCAGGCCGACCTGCTTCATCATCGCCTGCACGCGCTCGCGGCGTTCGGCGCGAGACAGGCTGGTGTTGATGACCAGAGGCTCGGCCAGCTGGTCGCCGATCTTCTGCCGCGGGTTGAGCGAGGCGTAGGGGTTCTGGAAGACCATCTGCACGTCGCGGCGCAGTTGCTTGCGGGTGTCGTGGTCGGCGCCTTTCACCTCATGGCCGGCGATCTGCAGGGAACCGGAAGTGGGTTCCTCGATCAGGGTCAGCGCGCGGGCGAGGGTGGATTTGCCGCAGCCGGACTCGCCAACCACGGCGAGGGTCTTGCCGGCCTGCAAGTCGAAGGACACACCGTTCAGCGCGCGGACCAGGGCGTGCGGCTTGAACAGGCCCTGGGAGATTTCATAGTGACGGGTCAGGTCGCGGGCGGTCAGGACGGCGCTCATCGGGCCACCTCGGTGTTCAGATTGAGCGGGTAGAAGCAGCGCACGGCGCCGCGCTCATGGGCTTCGAGGGCAGGGCGCACGCTGCGGCAGTGGTCCTGCACGTAGGGGCAGCGCGGCGACAGCAGGCAGCCCTGCGGGCGGTCGTACTTGCCGGGGACGATGCCGGGCAGGGTGGCCAGGCGTTCCTCGCCGGCGCTGTGCTCGGGGATCGCCTTGAGCAGCGCCTCGGTGTATGGGTGCGTCGGCAGGTCGAACAGCGCCGGCACCTCGCCGATCTCCACCGCCTGCCCCGCGTACATCACGCAGACGCGCTGGGCGGTCTCGGCGACCACGGCGAGGTCGTGGGTGATCAGGATCAGCGCCATCCCCTGGTCGCGCTGCAGGTTGAGCAGCAGCTCCATGATCTGCGCCTGGATGGTCACGTCCAGCGCGGTGGTGGGCTCGTCGGCGATCAGCAGCTTGGGCTCGCCGGCGATCGCCATGGCGATCGCGACGCGCTGGCTCATGCCGCCAGAGAGTTGGTGCGGGTAGGCATCCAGGCGCTGCGCGGCGCCGGGGATCTCCACCCGTTCGAGCAGTTCCAGGGCGCGCTGGCGCAGGGCCTTGCCGCGCAGGCCGAGGTGCAGCTTGAGCACTTCCTCGATCTGGTAGCCGACGGTGAAGCTGGGATTGAGGGCGGTCATCGGGTCCTGGAAGACCATGGCGATGTCCTTGCCGACGATGCGCCGCCGCTCGCGTCCCTTCAGGCGCAGCATGTCGGTGCCGTCGAACTGCATGGTGTCGGCGGTGATGATGCCGGGGGCGTCGATCAGGCCCATCAGGGCCATCATGGTCACCGACTTGCCGGAGCCGGATTCGCCGACGATGGCCAGGACTTCACCCTTGTCCACCGAGAGGTCGAGGCCGTCCACCACCGGGACGGCGTTGCGGTCGCCGAAGCGGACCGAAAGATTGCGGAGGTCGAGGAGGCTCATACGGCGGTCTCCATCAGGCTTTTCTTGTTGTCGTTGGCGATCTTGAGGCTGTGCATGGTCACTGTCCTCACGCCGCGTTCTTCAGCTTCGGGTCCAGCGCATCGCGCAGGCCGTCGCCCATCAGGTTGATTGCCAGCACGCTGAGCAGGATGGTCAGGCCGGGCAGCGAGACGACCCACCAGGCGCGCTCGATATAGTCGCGCGCGGAGGCCAGCATGGTGCCCCACTCGGGCGTCGGCGGCTGTACACCCAACCCGAGGAAGCCCAGTGCGGCGGCGTCGAGGATCGCCGAGGAGAAGCTCAGGGTGGCCTGCACGATCAGCGGCGCCATGCAGTTGGGCAGCACGGTGACGAACATCAGACGCAGGGTGCCGGCACCGGCCAGACGTGAGGCGGTGACGTAGTCGCGGTTCAACTCGCCCATCACGGCGGCGCGGGTCAGGCGCACATAGGCCGGCAGCGAAACGATGGCGATGGCGATCACGGTGTTGATCAGGCCCGGGCCGAGGATGGCGACGATGGCCACCGCCAGCAGCAACGAGGGCAGGGCCAGCATGATGTCCATCAGGCGCATGATCACCGGGCCCAGGCGGGTCGGCGAGAAGCCGGCGAGCAGGCCGAGGAAGATGCCGGGGATCATCGAGATCAGCACCGAGGTCAGGCCGATCATCAGCGACAGGCGCGCGCCGTGCATCAGGCGCGAGAGCAGGTCGCGGCCCAGTTCGTCGGTGCCCAGCAGGAACTGCGAGTTGCCGCCTTCGAGCCACAGCGGCGGGGTGAGCAGGAAGTCGCGGAACTGCTCGCTTGGGTCATGGGGCGCGACCCACGGCGCGAACAGCGCGCAGAACACGATGACCAGCATGAACAGGAGGCCGCCGACCGCGCCCTTGTTGCGCGAGAAGGCATGCCAGAATTCTTTCAGCGGGGACGGGTAGACCAGGCTCGGGTCGCTGGCGGGAGCTTTGGCGTTGGCATTCATGGCGTCGGCTCCGGTTAGCGTTGATGACGGATGCGTGGGTTGGCGAGGCCGTAGAGGATGTCCACGATGAAGTTCACCAGGATCACCAGGGTTGCCACCAGCAGGATGCCGTTCTGCACCACCGGGTAGTCGCGGCGGCCGATGGCGTCGATCAGCCACTTGCCGATGCCGGGCCAGGAGAAGATGGTCTCGGTCAGCACCGCACCGGCCAGCAGCGTGCCGACCTGCAGGCCGAACACGGTGAGTACCGGGATCATGGCGTTGCGCAGGGCGTGCACGAACACCACGCGGGCCGGCGACAGGCCCTTGGCGCGGGCGGTGCGCACGTAGTCCTCGCGCAGTACTTCGAGCATCGAGGAGCGGGTCATCCGGGCGATCACAGCCAGCGGGATGGTGCCCAGCACGATGGCCGGCAGGATCAGGTGGCGCACGGCGTCCATGAAGGCGCCTTCTTCATCCGACAGCAGCGTGTCGATGAGCATGAAGCCGGTTTTCGGCTCGATGTCGTAGAGCAGGTCCAGGCGCCCGGAGACCGGCGTCCAGCCCAGGGAAACGGAGAACAGCATGATGAGGATCAGGCCCCACCAGAAGATCGGCATCGAGTAGCCGGCCAGGGAGATGGTCATCACCCCGTGGTCGAACAGCGAGCCTCGCTTCAAGGCGGCGATTACCCCGGCGAGCAGGCCGAAGACGCCGGCGAACAGCAGGGCGGCCAGGGACAGTTCGAGGGTCGCGGGGAACAGGGTGAGGAACTCGTGCCAGACGCTGTCGCGGGTAGTCAGCGACTCGCCGAGGTTGCCTTGGGCGAGGTTGCCGACGTAGTCGAGGTACTGCTGATAGAGGGGCTTGTCGAGCCCCAGGCGGTGCATGGCCTCGGCATGCATCTGCGGATCGACGCGGCGTTCACCCATCATCACTTCCACGGGGTCGCCCGGAATCAGGCGGATCAGTGCAAAGGTCAGCAGAGTGACGCCGAAGAAGGTCGGGATCAGCAGACCGAATCGGCGTGCGATGAAACTGAGCATGGTGGTTGGGAGCTCCTCACCGAGCGGCTACCCGTCGGATCACGACGGGCGCCGGTTTCTTATGACTTTGCCGGTTACTGGATCTGAACGTCGGCGAAGTTGTTTTTTGTCAGTGGGCTGATGGTGTAGCCCGAGACAGTGCTGCGGCGCACATTGAACAGCTTAGGATGTGCCAGGGGAATCCATGGGGCCTGCTCGTGGAATATGGATGTCGCCTTTTTGTAAAGTTCCGCCCGTTTTGCGTTGTCGCTGGTCTGGCGAGCTTCCTGGATCAGCGATTCGAAGCCCTGATCGCACCAGAAAGCATGGTTTTCGCCTGATTTCGCCGCCGCACAGCTCAGGTTGGGCGAGAGGAAGTTGTCCGGGTCGCCGTTGTCGCCGGCCCAGCCGCCATAGAGCGAGAGATCGTGCTCGCCGGCCTTGATGCGCTTGATCAGCTCACCGAATTCCAGGGTGCGGATCTCCAGCGTGATGCCTACCTTGGCCAGATCCGACTGCAGCATCTGTGCCATTTGCGCCGCATTGGGGATGGTCGAGGAGCTGCCGTTGCGGGTGAACAGGGTCAGCTTGAGATTCTCCACGCCTGCTTCCTTGAGCAGCACCCTGGCGCGCTCCGGATCGTGCGGCCAGTCCTGGATGTCGTTGTTGTAACCCAGCAGGGTGGCGGGGTACGGGTTGATGGCCGGCGTAGCCGCACCATTCCCGTAGACGGCATCCAGCATGGCCTTCTTGTCGAACGCCAGATTGATGGCCTGGCGCACTCGCACGTCGTCCAGCGGTTTGTGCCGGGTGTTCAGGGCCACATAGGTGGTGAGCAGCGCGTCGATGCTGTCCACTGCCAGGTTCTTGTCCTGTTCGAGGCCAGGCACGTCCGACGGTTTGGGGTAGAGCGCGATCTGGCACTCGTTGCGGCGGATCTTCTGTAGTCGGACATTGGAATCCGGGGTGATGGCGAAGATCAGGTTGTCGATCTTCGGCTTGCCGCCGAAGTAGTCCGGGTTGGCGCGGAAACGAACCTGGGCGTCCTTGGCGTAGCGGTTGAAGACGAAGGGCCCGGTGCCGATGGGCAGGTTGTTGAGCTGGCCCTGCTTGCCGGCGGCCAGCAACTGGTCGCCGTACTCGGCCGAGTAGATGGAGGCGAAGTCCATCGCCATGTCGGCCAGGAACGGCGACTCCGGGTGGTTCAGGGTGAAGCGCACGGTGAGGTCGTCGAGCTTTTCCACCGACTTGATCAATTCGCGCATGCCCATGGCGTCGAAGTAGGCATAGCCGCGTGCGGACGATGCATGCCAGGGGTGCTTCGGGTCCAGCGGACGCTGGAAGGTCCAGAGCACGTCGTCGGCGTTGAGGGCGCGGGTGGGCTTGAAGTAGTCGGTGGTATGGAACTTCACGTCCGGGCGCAGGTGGAAGGTGTAGGTCAACCCATCGGGGCTGACCTCCCAGCTTTGCGCCAGCGAAGGCACCACTTCGGTGGTGCCGGGGCGGAAGTCGGCCAGGCGATTGAAGACGGTCTGGCCGCTGGCATCGGCGGTGACCGCGCCAGTGTACTGGACGATGTCGAACCCTTCCGGGCTTGCTTCGGTGCAGACCACCAGGTTCTGCGCCAGGGCGGTGCCGCTGCCGAGCGCGAGCAGAAGGGGGATCAGACGCGGGATGGGCATGCCGGTTCTCCTTACAGCAGGTTGAACGGGAAGTTGCTGACCAGGCGGATCTCGTTGACGCTGCCGTCCGCCTGATTCTGGCTCGCCAGGTGCTTCATGTAGGTCACGCGGAAGCTGCTGCTCTTGAGCGGGCCGTCCTGCAGCGTGTAGCCGGTGGAGAGGCCGAGCTCGTGGTGCTTCTCGTCGTCCATGGCGCGCACGTTGTAGCCGCTCACGCCGTTGCGGTCGCCGTCGTAGTGGGTGCCGTCGATACCCCAGCCCTTGGCGTACCACGCCATGGTGGTCAGGCCGGGCACGCCGAAGGCCGCCCAGTCGGTGCTGTAGCGCAGCTGCAGGGACTTTTCGTTGGGACCGTTGTAGTCGGAGAGCAGGGAGTTGGCCAGGTAGATAGCCGCAGTCTCGTGCACGTAGTCGAAGTACTCGTCGCCACGGATCTGCTGCCAGCCCAGCAGCACGGCATGGGCGCCGTGGGTGAGGGTGAAGGCGAGGCTGTAGGCATCGTTGTCGATGTAGCCGGCCTTGCGCTCGCCGGTGTCGCCGGTGTGGTAGTAGTTCAGGCTGGTATTCAGCGCCAGGCTGGATGGGTCGCCCAGGTCGTGGGACGCGCCGAAGTAGTACTGGTTCCAGATGTCTTCGAAGTGCGCGCCGTAAGCGGTGAGCTTCAGTTCCTTCATCGCCTGGTAGCTGCCGCCCAGGAAGCTGAAGTGGCTGCCGGAAAAGTCCTGCGCACCGTACTCGGTGGTCAGGCGTTCGCTGCCTGCGCCGGTGCGCGGGCTGGCGCGGGTGAAGCTGCCAGCCTGGACCTGCAGGCCTTCCAGCTCTTCGCTGAGGAGGCTGACGCCATCGAAGGACGAGGGCAGGGCGCGGTTGTCGTTGATGTTGAAGACCGGGGTCTCGGTCTGCTGGCGACCCGCGCGCAGCTCGGTGTTGGAGGCGCGCAGCTTCAGGTTGGCCACGCCCATCTTCGACCACTGCGGCACGGCATCTCCGTCGCTGTCGGTCAGGGTGCGCGTACCGCCGCCAGCGATGCGTCCGTGGCCGCGTTCCAGGGCGATCTCGTTGAAGGCGGAGGCGTCCAGGCCGACGCCCACGGTGCCCTGGGTGTAGCCGGAGCTGTACTTGAGCTGGCTGCCCTGGGTCCAGGTGTAGCGGCTGTGGGTCGGCTCGGTATAGCCGTCCTTCTTGATGTTGAAGTGGAAACTGTCCTTCATCTGCTCGCGGGCGGCGAAGTTGCGGGTGCTGAAGGTCAGGCTCTGGCCTTCGACGAAGCCTTTCGCGCCGGCCTGGCCCTTGACCACCACTTCGCTGGCGCGGCGGGTTTCGTCTGGGGGCAGATCGTCCTCGTCGGCGAATGCCTGGCCCAGCGGGGCGCCCAGGACGGCGAGTGCCAGAAGCGTGCGGGTGAATACGTGATGCTGCATGAGTTGCTCCTTGTTGTTGTCGGTTTTCCTAGCAACGAATGCATCCCCTCCGCCCATCGGAGAGATGGGGGAGCCGGCAGGCGGAGGGGAAGACGGGATGTGCCGCCCGGTCTGTGCCGGGCTGGCGTTCAGGCGGCCGCGGCCGCCAGTGTCGGGTCGGCGATCAGGGCTGGTTGGCCACGCCGTAGAAGGAGTTGCGCCCGAAAGGGCTGATCAGGAAACCCTGCACCGATTTGCGCATGGGCTGGTAGACGGTGGAGTGGGCGATGGGGCTGATCGGCAACTGCTGCGCGAGGAGTTGCTGGGCCTTTTGGTACAGGGCTACTCGCTGGTCGTGGTCGGTGGTGGCCTTGGCCTGGCGCACCAGCTTGTCGTAGTCGGCGTTGCACCACTTGGAGACGTTGTTGCCGCTCACCGAATCGCAGCCGTAGAGGGTGCCCAGCCAGTTGTCCGGATCACCGTTGTCGCCGGTCCAGCCGAACAGCATGGCGTCATGCTCGCCGGCATGGGCACGCTTGATGTACTCGCCCCACTCATAGGTGACGATCTTCGCCTTGATGCCGACCTTGGCCCAGTCGGCCTGGATCATCTCGGCCATCAGCTTGGCGTTGGGGTTGTACGGGCGTTGCACGGGCATCGCCCAGAGGGTGATCTCGGTTCCTTCGGCCACGCCGGCTTGCTTCAGCAGCGCCCTGGCCTGCTCCGGATCGTAGGCCTGGCCCTTGATCGATTGGTCATAGGACCACTGGGTCGGCGGCATCGCGTTCACCGCCAGCTGGCCGGCGCCCTGGTAGATCGCGTCGATGATCGCCTGCTTGTTCAGCGCCATGTCCAGCGCGCGGCGCACATCGGTCTTGTCCAGCGGAGCGTGGGTGACGTTGTAGGCCAGGTAGCCGAGGTTGAAGCCTGGCTGTGACGGCATGTTCAGGTTCGGGTCCTGCTTCAGCGCCTCGAGGTCCGCCGGGCGCGGGTTCAGGGTGATCTGGCATTCGCCGGCCTTGAGCTTCTGCATGCGCACCGAGGCGTCGGTATTGATGGCGAAGACCAGGTTGTCGACCTTCACGTCCTCGGGCTTCCAGTAATCCTTGTTGCCCTTGAAGCGGATCATCGCGTCCTTCTGGTAGCGGCTGAACACGAACGGACCGGTGCCGATGGGCTTCTGGTTGATCTCGCCGGGCTTGCCCTGTTTGAGCAGCTGGTCGGCGTATTCGGCGGACTGGATCACCGCAAAGTTCATCGCCAGGTTCTGCACGAAGGCCGCGTCGACTTCGTTCAGGGTGAAGGTCACGGTGTGTTCGTCGACCTTGCCGACCCTGGCGATGTTGCGATCCAGGCCCATGTCGGTGAAGTACGGGAACTCGGTGGGGTACGCCTTGCGGAACGGCTGCTCCTTGTCGAGCATGCGGTTGAAGGTGAACAGCACGTCATCGGCGTTGAATTCGCGGGTCGGCTTGAAGTAGTCGGTGGCGTGGAACTTCACACCCGGGCGCAGGTGGAAGGTCCAGGTCTTGCCGTCGGCGGAGGTTTCCCAGCTTTGCGCGAGGGCTGGCTGAGCTTCGGTGCCGCCACGCTGGAACTGCACGAGGCGATTGAACAGGGTTTCCGAGGTGGCGTCGTAATCGGTGCCGGTGGTGTATTGGCCGGGGTCGAAGCCCGCCGGGCTGCCTTCGGAGCAGTACACCAGGCTGGAGGCGGCCTGGGCCGCGGAGCCGGCGAGCAGCAGCCCGCCGAAGGCGAGTGCGTGCAGGGGATTACGTCGCATCTTGCGCATTGCCTGACCTCATTCTTGTTTTTCTGAGGGGCCGGCGAACCGATGGGTTTGCAGCCGGCCTGGTCGGACTGGTCCGGATAAGGCCTATCCATTCATGGTCGGGCTGTGCCCGGCCACGCCGCGCCGAAGTTAAGTCAGGCTGAAATTAAGTTCAACTTAAAATTCAGTGGTACTGAAAATTTTGGCAGTCTGTGAATCAGGTGGCGGGATGTTCGCCGAACAGCGGAAGGGTGGTGACGGTGAGCATTTCCGCCACGCTGTCGCCGACATTGCGCAGGCAATGACGCTTGCCGGAGTCGAAGTGTACGGAGTCGCCAGGGCCCAGCGGATAGGTGTGGCCATCGATGTCGTAGGCGATACGCCCGGTGAGGACGTAGGCGAATTCCGAGCCGTCATGGGTGATCAGTTCGGATTCGTAGCCCACCGGGACAGTCACCTTCACCGCGTTCAGCTGGTTGCCGGGGAAGCTGCTGGACAGCCGCTCGTAGCTCAGCGGCTGGCCTTCGATGGTGTAGCGCACGCGCTCGCCCTGGTGCGAGTCCGGCGGGATCTGCTGCGGAGAATCGAAGAGGGCGTTGAGCGGTACGTCCAGCGCCTTGGCGATGCTGGCCAGGGAGGACAGCGAGACGCCAGTGAGATTGCGCTCGGCCTGGGACAGGAAACTGGCGGTCAGGCCGGATTCGGCGGCCACCTGGTTCAGGGTCTTCTTCGCTGCGCGCCGATAACGGCGCAGGCGTTCTCCGATACGATCTGCGGACATTGGCAAGGCTCTTGTGGGACGCCGGCAGCATACCAGTGTCGTCGCCCGGTGAAAGCATCGAGCCATCAGCGGACGGAAAATCGGCCGCAAGAAGGCAGGACACCGAAAAGCCTTTGACCGGAAATTTCAGTGCTGCTTAAATTTCATGTCGTTTCATTCCATTCCTCGGGAGAGTCGCATGACATTGGGAGTTGGGGGCGTGAGCCCCGAGCAGGCGCTGGCGAAATTGCAGGTCATGACGGCCGGCGCTCGCCCCATTGCGCTCGAGGAGTACCAGGCGCGCATCGCGCAGCTGCAGCAGTTGATGCAGGCGCGGGAAATCTCGGCGGTATTCGTCGATGCCGGCAGCACGCTGGTCTATTTCACCGGCCTGAAGTGGAGCCCCAGCGAACGCCTGGTGGGCGCGCTGGTGCCCGCGCGGGGCGAAGTGCGCTACATCGCCCCGGCCTTCGAGGAAGGCACTGTGCGTGAGCTGCAGGTGCTGCCCGGCAGCATCTGCGTTTGGGCCGAGCATGAAAGCCCGTTCACCCTGTTGGCCGGAATGCTGGCGGAGATCGAGGTGCATGACGGCGCGCGGGTCGGTCTTTCCCACAGCCTGCCGTTCGGCATGTTCGAGCGCCTGCGCCAGGCGACGAGCAAGCTGCAACTGGTGGACGCCGGTGCGCTGATCGAGGAGTGCCGGCGCTGCAAGTCGCCGGCGGAGCTGGCGCTGATGCAGCGGGCGAAGGACATGACCCTGGAAGTCCACAAGGCCGCTGCGAGCATCCTGCGCGGAGGTATTACCACCATCGAGGTGACGCGCTTCATCGAGGCGGCGCACCGGAAGGTCGGCGCACCGGGTTCGACCTTCTGCATCGTGCTGTTCGGCGAGGACAGCGCCTTCCCCCACGGCGTGCGCCAACCGCGCCCGTTGCGGGAAGGCGACATGGTACTGATCGACACGGGCTGCCAGCTGTTCGGCTACAACTCGGATATCACCCGCAGCTACGTGTTCGGCTCGCCCAGCGCGCGCCAGCGCGAGCTGTGGAACCTGGAAAAGGCCGCGCAGCAGGCTGCGTTCGATGCCGCTGTACTGGGTGAGCCCTGCGAGCAGGTGGATGCCGCGGCCCGCCGTTGCCTGGAGGCCGGCGGCCTAGGGCCGGATTACGCGCTGCCCGGATTGCCGCACCGCACCGGCCACGGTATCGGTCTGGATATCCACGAGGGGCCGTACCTGGTGCGCGGCGACAGGACGCCGCTGGACGTCGGCATGTGCTTCAGCAACGAGCCGATGATCTGTGTGCCGGGGGAGTTCGGGATCCGTCTGGAGGACCACTTCTACATGACGGCGGAAGGTCCGCGCTGGTTCACCCAGCCGAGTCATTCAGTGGACGATCCGTTCGGCCTGGATGCCTGAAGTTTGGTCCAGGAGCGGGCCATGCCAGCGATCGCGCGCATGGCGCGCTCCTAAAGTCAGGGCGCGACTTCAACCCGCGAGAAGTTGTTCGACCCCAGCGGGCTCAGGGTGAAACCGCTCACGCCCGGCCGCACCACGGCGAACTGCTTCGGGTAGGCCAGGGCGATCCACGGTGCCTCGCGCTGGTAGATCGCCAAGGCCTGGCGGTAGAGGCCCGCCCGGGCTTCCTGATCGGTGATGGCGCGGGCCTTGCGCAGCAGTTCGTCGAACTCCGCGTTGCACCAGCCCGCCTGGTTCTCGCCACTCTTGGCGGCGGCGCAGGAAAGGTTCGGTGTCAGGAAGTTGTCCGGATCGCCGTTGTCGCCGGCCCAGCCCATGAAAATCAGGTCGTGCTCGCCCTGCTTGGCGCGTTTGATCAGCTCGCCCCATTCGAACACGCGGATGTCCGCCTGGATGCCGATCTGCCCCAGGTCGTTCTGCAGCATCTGCGCGCCGATGCCGGGGTTGGGGTTGGTCGGCCCGCCGCCGGGGCGGGTCCAGATCGACAGTTTCAGGCCGGGCTTGATGCCCGCTTCATCCAGCAGCTGTTTTGCCCGCGACGGATCGTGAGGCCAGACCTTGAGTTGCGGATCGGAACCCCACAGTGTCGGCGGATAAGGCGCCACAGCCAGCGTTGCGGCGCCTTCGCCGAATTGCGCGCGCAGGTAGGCGTCGCGATCGAAGACGAGGTTGATCGCCTGGCGCACGCGCACGTCGTCCAGCGGCTTGTGCCGGGTATTGATGCCGACATAGGCGACCAGCAGCGAGTCCAGTTCCTCGATCGTCAGCTTCGGATCCTGGCGCAGCGCGGGGATGTCGGTGGGCTTGGGGTAGACGGCGATCTGGCAGTCGCCGGCCTTGACCTTCTGGATACGCACGTTTGGATCAGGAGTGATCGCCAGCAGCAGGCGGTCGATCTTCGGCCTGCCGCCCCAGTAGTCGGGGTTGGCGTTGAAGCGCACCTGGGCGTCCTTCTGGTAGCGCTGGAAGACGAAGGGGCCGGTGCCGATGGGCAGGTTGTTCAGCTGGTCGGCCTTCTCGGCGGCCAGCAGCAGGTCGCCGTACTCGGCGGAATAGATGGAGGCGAAGCCCATTGCCAGGTCGGCGAGGAAGGGCGCCTCCGGATGCCTGAGGGTGAAGCGCACGTGGTGGTCGTCGAGCTTTTCCACCGCGCTGATCAGGCCGGGCAGGCCCATGGCCTCGGCGTAGGGGAAGCCGCGCGGGGCCAGCTTGTTCCACGGATGTTTCGGGTCGAGCTGGCGCTGGAAGCTCCAGAGCACATCGTCGGCGTCGAAGTCGCGGGTCGGGGTGAAGTAGTCGGTGCTGTGGAATTTCACGCCCTGACGCAGGGCGAAGGTGTACTGCAGGCCGTCGTCGCTGATCTCCCAGCTCTGGGCCAGCGCGGGCACCACGCGGGTGCTGCCGGGGGCGAACTGCACCAGGCGCTCGAAGACGGTTTCCGCCGAAGCATCGGCGGTGGTGGCGGCGGTGTACTGGGTGATGTCGAACCCTTCCGGGCTGGCCTCGGTGCAGACCACCAGGGATTGGCCGAATGCCGGCGCGCAGCCGAGCAGGCTGGCGAGGGTCAGGCGGATGAGCGCATTGCGCACGGCGGCTGCCGGAAGAAAGGGCCGCCGGGACACCCGGCGGCCGCTGGCCTTACTTGCCTACGCTGACGCCGTAGAACGAGTTCAGCGCGAACGGGCTGATCTTGAAGTCCTGCACCGTCTTGCGCATCGGTTGGTACACGGTGGAGTGGGCGATCGGGGTGATCGGCACCTGCTCCTTGAGTATGTGCTGGGCCTGCTTGTACAGCTCGGTGCGCTTGGCCTGGTCGGGGGTGCGCTTGGCATCCTTGATCAGCTTGTCGTAGGCCGGGTCGCACCACTTGGAGAAGTTGTTGCCATCCACGGCGTCGCAGCCGTAGAGGGTACCCAGCCAGTTGTCCGGGTCACCGTTATCGCCGCTCCAGCCGATCAGCATGGCGTCGTGCTCGCCGCCCTTGGCGCGCTTGATGTACTCGCCCCACTCGTAGGTGACGATCTTCGCCTTGATACCGACCTTGGCCCAGTCGGACTGCAGCATCTCGGCCATCAGCTTGGCGTTGGGGTTGTAGGGGCGCTGCACCGGCATGGCCCAAAGGGTGATCTCGGTGCCTTCGGCCACGCCGGCCTTCTTCAGCAGTTCCTTGGCCTTTTCCGGGTTGTAGCCGGCGTCCTTGATGGTGTCGTCGTAGGACCACTGGGTTGGCGGCATGCCGTTCACGGCCAGCTGGCCGGCACCCTGGTAGACGGCGTCGATGATCGCCTTCTTGTTCACCGCCATGTCCAGCGCCTCGCGCACTTCAAGCTTGTCGAACGGCTTGTGCAGGACGTTGTAGGCGATGTAGCCAAGGTTGAAGCCTGGCTGCGACGGCATGTTCAGGTTCGCATCCTTCTTCAGCGCTTCCAGGTCGGCCGGGCGCGGGAAGAGGGTGATCTGGCACTCGTTGGCCTTGAGCTTCTGCATGCGCACCGAGGCGTCGGTGTTGATGGCGAAGATCAGGTTGTCGATCTTCACCTCGCCCTTGTTCCAGTAGTCCGGGTTGGCCTTGAAGCGGATCATCGCGTCCTTCTGGTAGCGACTGAACACGAACGGACCGGTGCCGATCGGCTTCTGGTTGATATCGGCGGCCTTGCCCTGCTTGAGCAACTGGTCGGCGTATTCGCCGGACTGGATCGAGGCGAAGCTCATGGCCAGGTTCTGGATGAACGCGGCGTCGACTTCGTTGAGGGTGAACTTGACGGTGTGGTCGTCGACCTTCTCCACCTTGGCGATGTTCGCGTCCATGCCCATGTCGGTGAAGTAGGGGAATTCGGTCTGGTACGCCTTACGGAACGGATGGTTCTTGTCGAGCATGCGGTTGAAGGTGAACAGCACGTCGTCGGCGTTGAACTCGCGGGTCGGCTTGAAGTAGTCGGTGGTGTGGAACTTCACGCCGGAACGCAGGTGGAAGGTGTAGGTCTTGCCGTCATCGGATACGTCCCACTTTTCCGCCAGCCCTGGGATGACCTGGGTGCCGCCGCGCTCGAACTGGGTGAGGCGGTTGAAGACCGTCTCGGCCGAAGCGTCGAAATCGGTGCCGGTGGTGTACTGGCCGGGGTCGAAGCCCGCGGGGCTGCCTTCGGAGCAGTAGACCAGGTTGTTGGCGGCGTGGGCGAGCGGGGCGCTGGCGATCAGCCCAGCGGCAATCATGGAGCGGATGACGGCGTTCTTACGCATACGGACCTCTGTTTATTCTGGTTGTCATCGAGGGGCAGCCTCGTGAGCTGCGTTGCGTGAAGCTATGCACGGCACATGCCGGGCGCAAGCGGTCGACCGGGGTGAGTGTAGAAGTTGTGACGCGGGTGCAAGGGAATGTCGCAATTTCGACAATGGGAACCGCGCGGTCGGGTGGCGGCGCCCCGGTCCGAAGGAGGCGCCGCGCTGGAGGAGAGCGTAGGTGTTACGGCATCTGCACCTCGATCGTGCCATCGGCACTGACGGTGACCTGGCTGGTGCCGGCTTCGATTTCCTGCGCTGGGGCGCCGCCGTAGCTATCGGCCTTCATCGCCGCCATGCGCATCACCGGCATGGGGTGCGGCGCGCCGGAGGTGTTCAGGCTGAGGCTGACCAGCTTGTAACCCTTGCCGCCGAGCGCGTCGGTGAGGACCTGGGCGCGGGCCTTGAAGGCATCCACGGCGCCTTTCATCATCGCGTCCTCATTCTTCGCGCGGGTGGCGTCGGCGATGCTGAAGTTCATGCTGCCCATCTTCAGCTTGCCCAGCAGGTCGGCACTGAGCTGGGAGAGGGCGGCGAAGTCGGTGCTTTCCAGGCGGATTTCCGCGCGCTCGCGCCAGGCGGTGATCTTCTGTCCCTTGTCGTCATACACCGGGTAGCTGCTGCGGCTGCCCAGGCTGACAGTCACGCCTTTCACCTTGCGGGCCTGCTCGACCGCCGCGTTCATCGCGGTGGTGGTCTCGGCGGCGAGCTTGGCCGGGTCGGTGCCCTGGCCTTCGCTGAACAGGGTCACGTGCATCAGGTCGTGGGCGACTTCCTGGCTGACCTCGGCGCGCAGCGAAACCTGGTTGTAGCGAGGTTCGTCTGCCAGGGCTCCCAGGCTGGTGGCGCACAGGGCGATGGCGGCGGCGATGGCGGTGAAGGGTTTCTTCAGTACAGACATGGATGACTCCTTGCTCCAGAAAATGTCCGGGCCACAGCTTAGTAGAGGCAGTGGCGAGAACTGTCAGACCCTTTGACGAGGAAGGGTTCGGATTCGGGTTAATGACCGATGTCACCAATTGTTTCGGGCTGGGGCGGCCGTCACAGGGCGCGCTGGAGTATGCTGTGGCGCTATGCCGCATTAAGGGGAGGGGGCTCTTGGCTATACTCGCGCAAATTCCGGAATTCACCATGCGCCCACCGGTTTTCCAGCTGTCCGCCAGTCGTCAGAACCTTCTGCATCTGACGCTCATCCGTATTCTCGTCCTTGCCGCCCAGGCCGGTTCCGTCGGGCTCGCCTACAAGGCCCAGCTGATCCAGCTGCCCTGGCTGGCGCTCGGCGTGACCATCGGCGTCTCCCTCGTGCTGTGCCTGGGTACTGCGCTGCGCCTGCGCGGTCCGTGGCCGGTCACCGAGCTCGAGTACGCCGTCCAGCTCGCCTGCGACCTGGTCATCCACAGCGTGCTGCTCTATTACTCGGGCGGTTCGAGCAACCCCTTCGTCTCCTATTACCTGGTGCCGCTGACCATCGCCGCAGCGACCTTGCCGTGGCTGTACACCATCGCCCTGGCCGGCCTTGCGCTGGCCAGCTACACGGTGCTGCTGGTGTGGTTCCACCCGCTGGAGATGGCTGCCGGGCAGCGCGACAACCTGCTGATCTACGGCATGTGGCTGAGCTTCGCACTGGCCGCCGCGCTGATTACCTTCTTCGTCGCCCGCATGTCCGAGTCGCTACGCCGGCAGGAGCAACTGCAGGCGCAACGCCGCGAGGAAGGCATGCGCGACCAGCAGCTGCTGGCCGTTGCCACCCAGGCCGCCGGCGCTGCCCATGAGCTGGGCACGCCGCTGGCGACCATGAGCGTATTGCTCAAGGAGTTGCGCCAGACCAATGCGGACCAGCCGATGTTGCAGGAAGATCTCGCCCTGCTGCAGGAGCAGGTCAAGCTCTGCAAGACCACTCTTCAGCACCTGGTACGCGCCGCCGAGGCGGATCGTCGCCAGGCGGTGGAAGAGCAGGGCGCCAACGAATGGGTCGAGTCGGTGCTGCGTCGCTGGCACCTGATGCGCCCCGAGGCGAGCTATCGCTACCAGACGCTGGGCAAGGGCAAGGCGCCGCGGATGACGCCGCCGACCGACTTGAGTCAGGCGCTGCTGAATCTTCTGAATAATGCGACGGACGCCTGTCCGGACGATCTGGACATCCGCCTGGACTGGGATGCCGGTGAAATCTGCCTGAGCATCCGCGACCAGGGCCCGGGCGTGCCGCTGGCCATTGCCGAACAGCTCGGCAAGCCGTTCTTCACCACCAAGGGCAAGGGCTTTGGCCTGGGGTTGTTCCTCAGTCAGGCCAGCGTGACCCGCGCGGGTGGAACGGTGAAGTTGTATAACCATGAAGATGGCGGCACTCTGACCGAGTTGCGTCTGCCCAGAAGCTATGGCGTGGCCTGAGAGCCGCGCCCGCGAGGAAGTACCATGAGCGAAGAGATCCTGTTCGAAGGCGAAGAGCAGCCCCACCTGCTGCTGGTGGACGACGATGCCACCTTTACCCGCGTCATGGCCCGCGCCATGACCCGTCGCGGGTTGCGGGTGTCGGTCGCCGGCTCCGCCGAGGAAGGCCTGGCCATGGCCAAGGAAGATCTGCCCGACTACGCCGTGCTGGACCTGAAGATGGACGGCGACTCCGGCCTGGTGCTGCTGCCCAAGCTGCTCGAGCTCGATGCCGAGATGCGCGTGGTGATCCTCACCGGCTATTCCAGCATCGCCACCGCGGTGGAGGCCATCAAGCGCGGCGCCACCAACTACCTGTGCAAGCCGGCCGATGCCGACGACGTACTCACCGCGCTGTTGTCGCAACATGCCGACCTGGAATCCCTGGTGCCGGAAAACCCCATGTCGGTCGACCGCCTGCAGTGGGAACATATCCAGCGCGTGCTTGCCGAACATGACGGCAACATCTCCGCGACCGCCCGAGCGCTGGGTATGCACCGGCGCACATTGCAACGTAAGCTGCAGAAACGCCCGGTGAGGCGTTAAGCGATCGATAAGACAAAGGAGCGCCAATGAGCGCTCCTTTTTATTTCCAGCCGTGCGAGCCGACCCCATGACCGACAGCGCCGAATACCGGGCCGCGAACGACGCCGTTCGCAGCCGCTTCTTCCACCGAGTCTGGCAGCTCACCGCGCCCTACTGGCGCAGCGAAGAGAAGGGCATAGCCTGGCTGCTGCTGATCGTGGTGATCGCGCTGTCGCTGGTCGGCGTGGCCCTCAGCGTCTGGCTCAACAGCTGGTACCGCGACTTCTACAACGCCCTGCAGAACAAGGACCTGAAGAGCTTCATCCACCTGATGCTGATGTTCTGCGGCATCGCCGCAGTGTTCATCCTCACGGCGGTGTACCGGCTGTATCTCACGCAGATGCTCACCATCCGCTGGCGCCGCTGGCTCACGGAGAAGCACTTCGCCGCCTGGCTGGGCGACAAGAACTACTACCGCCTGGAGCAGCGCGGGCACACCGACAACCCCGACCAGCGTCTTTCCGAAGATCTCAACAGCTTCACCGACACCACCCTGACCCTTGGTCTGGGGCTGATCCGCAACATCGTCAGCCTGGTGTCCTTCTCGGTCATTCTCTGGGGCGTGTCCGGCAGCATCGAACTCTTCGGCATCAACATCCCCGGCTACATGTTCTGGGCGGCACTGCTCTACGCTGCGGTCGGCAGCTGGCTGACCCACCTCATCGCACGCCGCCTGATCGGCCTGAACAACCGTCAGCAACGCTACGAGGCAGACCTGCGTTTCGGCCTGGTGCGAGTACGTGAGAACGCCGAAAGCATCGCCCTGTACAACGGCGAGGCCAACGAAAGCAACCGGTTGATGGGGCGCTTCCGCAACGTCTGGGGCAACTTCTGGGAACTGATGAAGGTGCAGAAACGCCTGACCTTCTTCAGCTCCGGTTATGCCCAGATCGCCACCGTGTTCCCCTTCATCGTCGCCGCACCGCGCTATTTCTCCGGACAGATCCAGCTGGGCGAACTCATGCAGATCAACTCCGCCTTCGGCAACGTGCAGGACGGCCTGAGCTGGTTCATCGACGCTTATGCCAGCCTCGCCAGCTGGCGCGCCACCTGCGACCGTCTGCTGAGCTTCCGCGAGACCATGGACGAGACGGCACACGAGTCTGCCAACATCGACGTGCGCAAGACCGGTGACAACCTGCAACTGCACAACCTCACCCTGAGCCTGGGCAACGGTCGCGAACTGCTGCAACCCACCAGCCTGGAGTTGAACTCCGGCGAGCACGTTCTGATCGGCGGCCCTTCCGGAGGCGGCAAAAGCACCCTGTTGCGCGCCATGAGTGGCCTGTGGCGCTACGGCAGCGGCGTGGTGCAGATGCCCGACGCACGCAGCCTGTTCGTCCCGCAGAAACCCTACCTGCCCATCGGCACTCTGGCCGAGGCGCTCTGTTATCCGGAGTCAGGTGATCGCCATGCCCCCGAGCAGTTGAAGCAGGTGCTGCACCTGTGCCGCCTGGATTCTCTGGTGCCGCGTCTGGAGGACGCCGATCACTGGCAGCGCGTGCTCTCCCCGGGCGAGCAGCAGCGCCTGGCCATCGCCCGCGCGTTGCTCTACGCACCGCAGTGGCTGTTCCTCGACGAAGCCACCTCCGCGCTGGATGAGACCGACGAGGCCGCGCTCTATCAGGTGCTGCTCGACCAGCTGCCGGGCGTGACCCTGGTCAGCATTGGTCACCGGGTCAGCCTGAAGCGCTTCCACCCGCGCCAACTGCGCCTGGACGAGCATCGTTTGCAGGAGATCGAGTCCGTTTTGCCGGCGTAGTGGCAGTTTGATTCACTGGAATAATGTGATCGCGTTAGTGGGAAACATCTGAAAGTCTTCTCAGACGGGATGATTTCTTCTTATTTATTTACATTTTTCAGTGTTTAGCCGCTGCGAAGTTTTCAAGAACAGGTACCCTGTGCACCCCCGGCGGCCATCCGCCGGGCCGAATGCATTCCAACGGTACCGCCATGAAATCCCTTTCCCCCTCACGGCAAGCCCTGACCCGCTCGGACCTGCGCCTGGTCGACACGCGCCGGTATGTGCTGGGCGCCGCCTGTCTATCGCTGGTCCTCGCCACGGTCGCCTTCGCTGGCGGGCTGTGGCTCGGGCGGGGCCAGACCGAGCCGGTGATGGTGCCGGTGGCGCAGGCCGACGAAGCGCCGGATGAGTCCGGCGAGCGTTTTGCCGCCGAGCGCATCGGCGAGCTGACCGGCCGCCTGCAGGTCCTGGAAAAGGATGCGGACTACCTGCTCAAGGCTGTCGACAGCCATGAGGAAATCGCCCGCAAGCTGTCCAGGGTCGACCCCGAGCTGGTGCCCACCCCCAAGAGCAAGTCAGGTTCCACCCGCAACGAAGGTGGCATCCTGCTGCCGCCTCGGGCCTGCGTCGACCCGCTGCCCGCATCGGCCGCCGACCTCGAGCGCAACGAGCAATCGGCCAAGTGCCTGCGCCGGGTCTTCGACCTGCTGATGGATCAGGTGGCCCGGCGCAACGCCGATTTCATGGCCATTCCCGCGCGCCGCCCGATGGAGCAGGCGCGCCTGGGTTCGCCCTTCGGCAATCGCGTCGATCCGTTCAACCGCCACCTGGCGTTCCATTCCGGCCAGGACTTCTCGGCGCCCATCGGCAGCCCCATCCATGCCGCCGCCGGTGGCCGGGTGATCGTTTCCGGCCGCCACGCATCCTATGGCAATCGCGTGGAGATCGACCATGGCAATGGCCTGGTGACCCGCTATGCCCACGCTTCCAAGCTGTTGGTGAAGGTCGGCGACGTCGTTCTGCCAGGCCAGGAAATCGCCAAAGTCGGCTCCACAGGGCGTTCCACCGGCCCGCACCTGCACTTCGAAGTGCTCTACCACGGCGAATTCGTCGACCCGCAGAACTTCCTTTCCCTGGGCGGCATGGAGATCGACAGCGATGGCCTGGCCACGGACTAAACGGCCTTCCACTCGCCAGCTGCTGCGCGCCGAGCACCGCCCCCACGTTCCCCGTGGCTTCGCCTGGCTGGGCTGGACGGCGTTGGTGCTAATCGTGCTGGCAGCCCTCGCACTGGGTGGCTGGCAACTGCGTGCCCGTGACGACGGCCAGGTACGCGAGCGCATCGATACGCTCGAAACGCAGAACGCCGAGCTGACGCAGGCGCTGGATGAAAAGCGCCTGCAAGCCGAAGAGGAGCGCGCTAACCGCGAGCAGTTGATGCTGCGGATCGACGCGATGTCCGCCGAAATCAAGAAACTCAAGACCGAGCTGGCCTTCTTCCGCCAGCAGAAACCTGGCAAGTAGTACGCGCGAGGAATTGCGATGTTCAGCAACAGCAAGAAGAAGGGCCCGCAGGTGTCGGTGGACAAGTTCTCCAGCCTGCTTTCGGGCAATGTCGATCTGGTCGGCGACATGCAGTTCCAGGACGGCCTGAAGATCCTCGGCACGGTGAAGGGCAACGTCTGCCACAAGCCCGGCGCAGCCAGCCTGCTGGCGCTCAGTGCGGAAGGGCGGATCGAAGGCAACGTCAGCAGCTACGACGCGCTGATCGACGGCACCATCATCGGCGACCTCTATGTCGAGCACCTGCTGGAACTGCACTCCAACGCGCGGGTGGTCGGTAACATCCAGTACCGTCAGCTGAGCATGGAAAACGGCGCCACCGTGGACGGCAAGCTGACCCGCCTGGCCGACGGCGAATCTCCCAGGCCGCTGGAACTGCCGGCTCCGGTGCGCGAAGAGGAAGCCGAAGCCTGATTTGCCCCGGCGCGGTGGGTACTTAGCTTGCTATGATTGTCGCCCCCACCGCCCAGACCCTCCCGCCCCATGCTCGCACTTCTGCTCCAGACCTTCAGCATCACCGCCCCGGTCTTCGCCATGCTGTTCCTCGGAGTGCTGCTGCGCCGCGTGGGGGCGATCAACCCGGAATTCATCCAGACGGCGTCGGCGCTGGTGTTCAACGCCACCATGCCGGCGATGCTGTTCCTCGGCATCTACCACTCCGACCTGCACAGTGCGGCGCGCCCGGAAGTGCTGCTGTACTTCTGCGCGGCGACCCTGGTGGGCTTCTTGCTGGCCTGGGGCTGGGCGGCCTGGCGGGTGCCGCGCGAGGAGCGCGGCGTCTATGTGCAGGGCTCGTTCCGGGGCAACAACGGCATCATCGGTCTGGCGCTGGCCACCAGCCTCTATGGCGACCACGGCCTGGCGCTGGGCTCGGTCCTCGCTGCGCTGGTGATCCTCTGCTACAACACGCTGTCCTCGGTGGTGCTGGCGATCTACAGCCCGAGCATGAAGTCCGACCCGCTGAGCATCGCCCGCAATGTCATCTGCAATCCGCTGATCATCAGCGTATTGGCGGCGCTGCCGTTCTCCTGGTTCGGTATCGGCCTGCCGAAGTGGCTGCTGACCTCCGCTGACTACTTCGCCCAGATGACCCTGCCGCTGGCGCTGGTGTGTATCGGCGGCACCCTGTCGCTGGCCTCGTTGCGCGAAAGCGGCGGGCTGGCGATCAGCGCGAGCCTGATGAAGATGGTCTGGCTGCCGCTGATCTGCACCTCCGTCGCCTGGGCATTGGGCTTCCGCGGCGCCGAACTGGGCGTGCTGTTCCTCTATTTCGCCAGCCCCACGGCAGCGGCCAGCTATGTCATGGCCCGTGCGGCCAACGGCAACCACGAACTGGCGGCGTCGATCATCGTCATCACTACCCTGGTGGCGGCGCTGACGACCAACATCGGCATCTTCGTCCTGCAGTGGGGCGGCTGGATGTGACTCGGGGGAAGTCGAGATTCTTCCAATGGGTGTTGCGCAAAAGGCTATTCAGTTTGTAGGAAATTTCCGAAAGATCGCCCTGAGTCGCAACGCCGCGCGAACGCCGTTCCGCGCGTCGACAAGACCGGTTACATTTGGCTCCCCCCGCTATGCACGATCAAGGAATGTTCATGCAGCTCACGCGTCGGATGGTTCGTGCCGTCTTTTTTCTGTCAGCCAGTCTCCTGGCTGCGACGGTCGCTGCCGAGCCGGGTGCGGACCTCTCCAGCCCTGCCGCCGGCTGGCGCTATTCGGGCCTGACCGATGATCCCAGCGTGCCCCGTGTGGCCTATCCCACGCCGCCCATCGACCGGGGCGGTTCCCGTGGCCGCAGCCTGATCGAAGGCCATCTGCGCGAAGTGGCCGGTGTCGACCGCGCCCAGCGCCTGGTGGTCAACGGCAACCCGCTCCCTCTCTATACCGACGGCGAAGGCAAGTTCGTCCGTCCGTACAACTTCGGCGCCGGCAGCAACAGCGTCGAGGTGGCCAGCGCCGAGGGCAAATCCCTCAAGCGCATCCAGTTCTACGAAGCCAACAACCACCGGGTCGCGCCGCGCCTGCGCCTGGCGCTGGGCTGGAACGACCCCAAGGCCGAGCTCGACCTGCATATCGTCACGCCCGACGGCCAGCATGCCTTCTGGGCGCGGCCGCGCCTGAGCAACGGCGGCGGCCTCGACCCCGATGGCGTCGACGGTCCCGGCCCGGAAATGTTCACCATGGCCGCGCCGTTGCACGGTACCTACCTGGTCTACGTGAACTACTGGGGCAACTACAACGCCAGCCAGGGTTACAACTTCCAGGAGGGTAACCACGAGCAGGACGTGATCACCGCCGAGATCAACCTGGTGTTCAACGAAAATACCGTCAACGAGAAGCGCGAGACCTTCGTGGTGCCGATGCGCACCATCGGTGATCTGGTGCTGGTGAAGACCTTCAACTACTGAATTCGCCCCTCGCAGGGATGACACGGGACAAGCGATCCATGAGCGACAATACGCCCTCCAGCAGCCCAGACAGCACCCCCACGCTGACCCCGGCCCAGGCCCCTGGCCGTGGTCCGCTGATCGCCATCGGCGCGCTCGCCGCCGCGCTGGTCGCCGGCGGCCTGGCCCTGGCCTTCGGCCTGATCCCGGCCTTCCACTCGGCGCCGGTGGGCACCCTGGAAGCACCGGAAAGCCCCGAAGTGGTCCGAGACCTCAAGCGCCCCGACGCGCTGATCGAGAGTGCCTCCCTCAGCCAGTTGCCCAAGGCCGTGCTGGAAGTGCCGCTGCTGCGCGACGTGCTCACCGAAGACTTCGTCTTCTACTACGAGAACAACGCCGACCGCCTGGGCCTGACCGGTACCCTGCGGCGCATCGTCTACGAACACGACCTGACCCTGAAGGACAGCGTGATCGAGGAACTGCTCGACCAGCCGGCCCAGGTCGCCTTGTGGCGCGGTGCCGATGGCCGTCTGCGCGACTTCATGGTGGTGCTCAAGCGCGGCGGCCTGGCCAGGGTGCTGGAGCCGCTGGCCAGGATAGCGGCCGATGACAGCCAGCTGAAGAAGGTCGCGGAAATCCAGGTGAAGGGCAGCGCCACGCCGGTCTACAGCCTGCGCTATGGCGCCGAGAAGACCCTGCTGTTCGTCTCCCGTGGCGAGCAGATGCTGGTTCTGTCGAACCCGAAAATGCTCTTCCCCAACCCGGATTACGACAACCTGGGCGAGCCCGATGCCGCCGTCGCCAAGGACCTGGGCACCGCACTGGAAGGCGAGCCGCTGTTCGCCAAGGACTTCGCCCTGGAGCCGCGCGGCGAGCTGAAACAGCGCATCACCCTGGGTGCAGGCGTCATCGCCATGGGCTACCAGCGCCTTATCCCGACCTTCTCCGGCGTGCGCTTCGAGCAGGGCAAGGACGGCTGGCACAGCTACCTGGCACTCAATGAAGTCGCCCGCCAGCCGGACCTGGACTTCACCCCTGTCTGGCAGGCCATGCCCATGGGCGCCAGCGCCTGCGTCGCGCTGCCGGTCACGCCGGGCCTGTACGACAACATGCTGGTGAAGCTGGGCGCCGAGCAGAAGATGGCCGCAGCCTTCTCCGAGCACCTCTCCGGCGCTGCCGGCCTGTGCTGGTACCCGGATTCGCGCCTGCACTCACCGCTGCTCGCGGTGAAGCTCGACGCGCCCGCCAGCCCTGAGCTGGACGAGCAACTGGGCAAGCTGTTCGGCAGCATGATCGGCGCCTACGAGGCCAATGTGGAAGCCGGCGCCTTCGAGGTTGAAAGCCGTGCCGAGGGCGAAGGTCGCCTGTGGCAGCGTCAGGTCAGCTCACGCTTCGGCCAGTACCCGGCCAGTGAGGCGGAGAATCCCGATCAGGTCAGTGGCAACGGCTTCTTCCGCGTCAGCCTGCTGCGCGATGGCAATACCCTGCTGTTCTCCATCGACGACAAGCTGCTCGACAAGGCCCGCAACACCCTGGCCAAGCGCTATCCGCCGCTGGCCGACGTGCTGCCCAAGGACGCCCTGGTGCCCGCGTACCTGGCGCCCAAGACGCTGTCCGCACTGCTCCAGCGCGAGACCCTGGACAGCCTGCCGCAGGACATCGAGCCGGTATTCCGCAACGCCGCCGACACGCTGCTCCTGCCGCGCCTGAAGACTCTCGCCGGCAACGGCTCCTACGCCCTGACCCTGCCGGCTGGCAGCGAGCCCAGCGGTGAGTGGGAGTGGTTGCCGCTGGAATGGAAGGCACTGTGATCCGCAAACCCCTCATGCTGCTGGCCAGTCTGCTTGTCGCCACGCTGGCGCACGCAACGGAGCCGGCGCTGGATGCGCAGCAGACCCAGGTGTTCCGCGCCTGGTTCGTGCGCATCGCCGAGGAGCAGCTGCGCCGCGGGCCGAACCCGCGCTGGTACCAGCAGGACTGCGCGGGTCTCGTGCGCTTCGCCGCCAACGAGGCGCTGAAGGTGCACGACGCCAAGTGGCTGCGCGCCAACGGCATGTCCAACCGCTACCTGCCGCCGGAGCTGGAGCTGTCCGACGCGCAGCGCAATCTCGCGCAGACCTGGCAGCAGGGCGGCGGCAAGACCGGCCCCTACGTCAACGCGATCAAACTCATTCAATACAACAGCCAGCTCGTTGGCCGCGACCTCAACCAGGCGCGCCCCGGCGACCTGATGTTCTTCGACCAGGGCGATGACCAGCATCTGATGATCTGGATGGGCCGCGACATCGCTTATCACACCGGCACTCGTACGGCGACCGACAACGGCATGCGCTCGGTCAGCCTGCAACAACTCATGACATGGAAGGACACCCGATGGATACCCGACGAATCCAATCCCAACTTTATCGGCGTCTATCGCTTGTCCTTCCTGACCCGATGAACGCGCTGCGCGGCATTGCCGCTGCCCTGGTGTGCGCCGGCCTGTTCGCCGCCGCGCCCACGATCGTGCAGGCGGACGACGACGTTCCGGCGAGCGGCTACACGCCCATGGCCGGCGAGTCGTTCTTTCTGCTCGCCGACACCAGCTTCGCTTCCGACGAGGTGGCCAAGGTGCGCCTGGAGGCGCCCGGTCGCGACTACCGCCGCTATCGCATGGAGCCCTACGGTGGCGCGGACATCCGCGTCTACCGCATCGACCAGCCGCTGGACTTCCTCAAGCGTCAGAAGAACCTGCACCGCGTGCTGTCCGAGGGGCAGTTCAAGGGCGAGGGCCTGTCCAACACCCTGGCTTACCTGTGGGACAACTGGTACCGCAAGTCGCGTCGGGTGATGCAGCGGACCTTCTCCTACGAGTCGCGCCAGCAGGTCACCGAGGTGGTGCCCGAGCTGAAGATGGGCAATGCCATGCGCGCGCCGACGCCTTATGACGCGCAGCCGCAGTACGCGCCGATTCCCGGCCTGCCGATGGTCAGTCAGTTCCGCTATCCATTGTGGGACGCCAAGCCGATCCAGCCGCCGAAGGAAGTCAGCCTCGCCGGTTCTTCCAGCGAGTTCATCAACGTCGCACCGGGCAACGTCTACGTGCCGCTGGGCAAGCTCAAGCCCGGCCTGTACCTGGTGGAAGCACTGGTCGGCAAGTACCGTGCGACCACGGTGGTGTTCGTCTCCAACAGCGTTGCGGTGAGCAAGATCGCCGGCAATGAGCTACTGGTGTGGACCGCACGCAAGCATGAAGGCACCCCGGTCGGTGGCGCCAAGGTGCTGTGGACCGATGGCCTGGGTGTGATGAGCAGCGGCAGCAGCGATGCCGACGGCCTGCTGCGCCTGCAGCACGTCAGTCCCGAGCGCTCCTTCGTGATCGGCGAGGACGAGGAGGGCGGCGTCTTCGTCTCCGAGAACTTCTATTACGACAGCGAAATCTACGACACCAAGCTCTACGCCTTCACCGACCGCCCGCTGTACCGTCCGGGCGACTGGGTGTCGCTGAAGATCGTCGGCCGCGAGTTCAAGAACTCCCGTGAATCGCAGTCGCCGCAGAGCGCGCCGCTGCGCCTGTCGGTGATCGATGCCGCCGGCACCACGCTGCAGACCCTCGACCTCAAGTACGACGCCAGGAGCGGCACCAACGGCCGCTTCCAGCTGCCGGCCAACGCCGTCGCCGGCGGCTACGAGCTGCGCTTCGACTACCGCGACCAGACCTACAGCAGCGCCTTCCGCGTCGCCGAGTACATCAAGCCGCATTTCGAGATTTCCCTCGACCTGGCCAAGCCGGACTTCAAGACCGGCGAGCCGGTGAAGGGCAACCTGATCCTGCTCTACCCGGACGGCAAGCCGGTGGCCAATGCCCGCCTGGAGCTGAGCCTGCGCGCGCAGCAGCTGTCCATGGTGGACAACGAACTGCAGTACCTCGGCCAGTTCCCCGTGGAGCTGACCAGCGCACAGATCACCACCGACGCCCAGGGCCGCGCCGCGCTGGACCTGCCGGCGGCGGAGAAGCCCAGCCGCTACATGCTCACCGTGTTCGCCAGCGATGGCGCCGCGTACCGGGTGAAAACCAGCAAGGAAATCCTCATCGAACGTGGCGCCGCGCGTTACCGCGTGAGCGCGCCGCAGCGCTTCAGCGCCGCCGGTGACAAGGTCGAGTTCAGCTACGCCGCCGAACAGCAAACCCAGATCCAGCCCACCGCCTACCGCTGGCTACGTCTGGAAGACCGCAGCAGCGGCGACGGCGCAGTCGAAGGCGGCAAGTTCGCCATTACCTTCGACAAGCCCGGCACCTACAGCGTCGAGCTGCGCGACAAGGCCGGTCAACTGCTCGGCGGAACCGGCCACTCGGTCAGCGGCGATGGCGTAAAGGCTGTCCCGGGCACCGTGGAAATCGTCCTCGACAAGGCTGAGTACCAGGCCGGTGAAGAAGCGCTGGCGCTGATCACCTTCCCCGAACCCGTGGATGACGCGCTGTTGTCGCTGGAGCGCGACAAGGTCGAGGCCACCGCGCTGCTGTCCAAGGGCGGCGACTGGCTGAAGCTGGAAAAGCTCAACCCGACCCAGTACCGCGCCCGCATTCCGGTGACGGCCGAGTTCTCGCCGAACCTCACCTTCTCCGTGCTCTACACCCGCAGCGGTGACTACAGCTTCCAGAACGCCGGCATCAAGGTCGCCGTGCCGCAGGTGGAGATCGCCGTCAGCACCGACAAGGAACGCTACGAGCCGGGCGAGACGGTCACCGTCAACCTCGACACCGCCTACGCCGGCAAGCCTGTCTCCAGTCACCTCACCGTGAGTGTGGTGGACGAGATGATCTACGCACTGCAGCCGGAGATCGCTCCGGGTATCGACCAGTTCTTCTACCACCCGCGCCGCAACAACGTGCGCACCAGTGCCAGCCTTGCGTTCATCAGCTACGACGTGGCACTGCCCGGCACGCCCAGCGCGCCCGGTCGCGCCAACCGTAGCGAGCGTGGCGTGAAGGTGCTGGAGCGGCCGCGTCGCGAGGAAGTCGACACCGCCGCCTGGGAGCCGGAGCTGGTCACCGACGCCAACGGCAAGGCCCAGTTCAAGTTCCGCATGCCCGACTCCCTGACCCGCTGGCGTATCACCGCCCGCGCCATGGATGACCAGGGGCAGGTCGGCCAGAAGAAGCAGTTCATTCGCTCCGAGAAGCCGCTTTACCTGAAGTGGAGTGGCCCGAAACGCTTCCGCACGGGCGATGCGCCGGACCTGGGCCTGTTCGTCTTCAACCAGGGCGAGCAGGACACCCAGGCCGAGCTGCTGATCCGCGCCAATGGCGCGGAGAAGACCCAGGCGCTGGACCTCAAGCGTGGCGTCAACTACATCGCCCTGCCGCAACAGCCGCTCAGCGATGGCGACTGGAGCGTCGAACTGCGCCAGGACGGCCAGGTGCGCGATAGCCTCGGCGTGCACTTCAGCCTCGTGGCGGACAGCTGGCAGGTGCTGCAGTCCAGGCCGCTGCAGGTCAACGCGCAGAACACTCCGCTGCAGCTGCCGGCGGACGCCCGCGACGTCAGCCTACGCCTGGATGACAGCGCCCAGGCCCTGTTGCGCGGCAATCTCGACTCGCTGCTCGACTACCCCTGGGGTGGCGTCGAGCAGACCGCCAGCCAATTGCTGCCGCTGAGTGTGGCCTACCCGATGCTGGCCAACGGTGAGCCGCGCGTGCGCGACCGCCTGCGGCTGATCATGCAGACCAGCCGCCTGCGCTTGGTGCAGATGGCCGGCCCGGACGCCTACTTCACCTGGTGGGGCGGCGAAGACTACGACGCCTTCCTCACCGCCTATGCCTATTACGCCGACTGGCACGCCAGCCGCGCACTGGAAATCCAGCTGCCGCCGGACCACTGGCAGCGCGTACTGGAGCTGTACTCCGCACGCGCCAGCGCCACGCCGCTGCTGCAGCGCGCGCTGATCCTGGCCTTCGCCCGCGACATGAAGTTGCCGGTGCAGACCCTGGTCAGCGGCCTGCTCACCGACCTGCAGAATGCTGGCAACGGCGAGGCGGCGAAGTCGGTGAACGAATTCGACAGCGACGACAGCCTGGTCATGGGCAGTCCGGATTCCGAGCTGGGCCTGGCGGTCGCCCGTGTGCTGACGGCCAGCCTGGCCGAGCAGAACAAGGTCGCGCTGCCGCAAGGCTTCGCCAAGCAACTGGATGCTGCGCGCCTGAAGCTGAACACCAGCGACCAGCCCTTCGCCCGGGCGGTGCAGCTCTACAGCGGCACCGTGGACGCCAACCGCGCCCGCGCACTGCTGCTGAGTCTCGCACCGCAGCAGTCCACCATCGAACGCGCCCTGGCACTGACCTGGATGCAGCGCGCCGTGGCCGAAGCTCCGGCCGCCGAGCTGCCCAAGCCGGTGGCGGACTGGAAGGAAAAGCACAGCACGACAGGCGATGCCTTCTGGCAATGGCAGGGCAAGGCAGTGCCGGCGCAGCTGGACCTCTCCGCCGCACCGTCGCGCCCGCTCAACGCTTCGATCACCTTCCGCAGTGCCGAAGCGCCGGCCAGCCAACTGCCGGTCACCATCAAGCGTCGCCTGCTGCGCCTGGTGCCAGGAGAAGAGGCCTTCGCGTTCAGCGCCGAGGCACTGGGCGACAAGCCGCTGTCCAGCGACGAGCTGTACCTGGACGAAGTGACCCTGACCACCGAACAGGCGCAAGCCCTGCGCTACGGCATGCTGGAAGTGCCGCTGCCGCCGGGCGCGGATGTCGAGCGCACCACATGGGGCCTGCAGATCAGCGGCCTGGGCGGCGCCGAGGCGACCAGCCTGGAGCGCGCGCGCAACGAACCGGGCGACCTGTTCTACGGCGTGCCGGTGGACACCCTGGGCGGCGAGCTGCGCTTCCGCCACCTGGTGCGCTTCTCGCAGAAGGGCGAGTTCGTCCTGCCGCCGGCGCGCTACCAGCGCCTCTATGCGCCGCAGGAGCAGGCGCTGGAGCAGAACCCGGCCCTGGCGAAGATCAAGGTCCAGTAAATGCGCGCGCGCATCGCCGGGCTGATCCTGCTGTTGCCGCTCTGCGCCCTTGGGGCGCAGGAGTCGGCGCAGCTGGCCTGGCGCACTGCGCAGGGTGATGAACTGTTGTGGCTAGGGCCGCAGCAGGTGCTCGATCGCCAGCCGCTTCCCGCCGACCTGCGCGCGCCGCTGGGTAGCCTGTGGAAGCTGTTCGTCTATGCCTGGCTGAGCGACACCGGCCAGCAGGAGCCGGCCTACCCGTGCCGTGGCGAGAGCAAGGAAGAGGTCTATTGCTGCACGGCGGGGCAGAGCATCGAGCGCGATGCGGCGCTGGTGAAGTCCTGTGGTCTGTATTTTCAGCCCCGGCGCCTGGGCATCGACGGCGCGGTCTGGCAGCAGTACTGGCAGGCGCGCCACGCGCCGGCCTGGGTCTCGCAACTCGATCATCTGGCGCCGCAGACCGAGGTGCCGGTCGCCGAACTGCTCGATCAACTGCAGCACCTGCCGGCCCAGGAGCAGGCGCGAAAGGTGCTGCTGGATGTCAGCCTCGCCGCCGATGACGGGCGCGCTCCCGCTGCCCTGGGTGGACGCCTGCGGGTGAAGACCTGGAGCTGGGACGAAGGCGGCCAGCGCGAAGGCGGCTTTGCCGGCTGGCTGGTGGACGGCACACCGCTCTGGGCGCGCGGGCCGGGCACCAGCAAGACGGTGCTGGCCAAGTACGGCAACGCCATCGGTGTCGCGCTGCCGGCGCCGTGGCCAAGCGATCCGGGGCGTTGCGTGGAGGTCAGTCTGTTCAGCCGTTATCCGCTAAAAGAGGTCTACGACGTGCGCAACCAGCCTGCCGCCGAAGGCCTGCTGGAAGGTCGGCAGAATGTGCTGTTCGCCAATGGCGTAAGGCTCGACGTGAACAGCGGCGGCGATCTGTTTCTTGAACGCGGCGCCCAGGGCCCGCGCCTGACCGCGCGCCTGTCCCGCGAGGAGTATGTCGCCCGTGTGCTCGACCGCGAGGCTTCCGCTACGCCGCCGGAAGCGGCCAAGGCGCTGGCGGTGACCATCCGCACCTATCTGCTGCAGAACGGCGCCCCGCGCGGCGACTGCCTGAGCATCGACGACAGCAGCCAGCGCCAGCGCGTGGCACCGCGCCCGGCCAGTGAGGCCGCGCGGGGAATCGCCGCCTGGACCGCCGATCTGGTGCTGGCCGGCGGCACCGTCACCTATCACTCGGACGAGGCGGGGCAGTCGAAGCTGTCCTGGCGCGACGCCCAGGAACAGGCCGCCAAGGGCCTGCGCTACGACGCCATCCTCGCCCGCGCCTTCCCGCGCACCAGCCTGAGCCGCTGGAGCAACCCGACCGCCGCCTGCCAGCCGCTGCCCGAGGCCGAACGCTGGCTGCAGGCGCAGCGCCGCCACTGGCGGCAGCGCCTGGAAGCCGAGGCGGGCTATGAGGAATTGCAGTCTTTCGCCGTGTGCCGCCTGAGCAGTGGCCGGCCCTACGTCGACCGCGAACGTCAGCGCATCTACGTACGTGGCCTGTACTCCCAGCAGGACCGCCTCGACCTGGCTCATGAATACCTGCACCTGGCCTTCCAGGCGCACCCCAATGGACAAGACGAGGGCTACGTGGAAAGCCTGGCCCGTCGCCTGATACTGGAATGATCAGCATGAAACTCGCCCACGCGCTCCGCCTGTCCCTGCTCGCCAGCCTGATCCCGCTGGGCGCGCAGGCCGCCGAATCGCCGATCAGCCTGGACACGCCGCTGGGTGGTTGGCGCGCGGGCGACGGCGACAAGGCCGACTTCCGGCAGACGGTGAATTACCCGGCGTCCTCGGTGAACACTCGCGCGGACCAGGCCGAGACTGCGCGTATCCGCGGGGAAATCCGTGGCTTGCCCAAGGACAGCAAGGAGCCGGCACGCCTCGTCGTCAATGGCGTGGCGATGCCGATGCGGGTTGAAAGCGACGGCAGGTTCGACCGCCCCTTCGCCTTCCCGGCGGGCTCCAACAGCGTCGAGGTCGTCAGCCCTGATGGCCAGCAGCGCAAGCGCGTGCAGTTCTACCACGGCGGCGGGGGCGGCGAAGTCGCAGCCAAGCTGCGGGTCATGCTGTCCTGGGATTCGGACAACACCGACCTCGACCTGCACCTGGTAACGCCCGATGGCGGGCACGTCTGGTACGGCAACCGCTCGCTGCCCAACGGCGCCGCCCAGGACGTCGACGTGACCACCGGCTACGGCCCGGAAATCATCGCCAGCCCGACCCCGCTTAAGGGCCAGTACCTGGTCTACGTGAACTACTACGGCGGTGGCTGGAGTTCGGATGAAAGTTCAGGCGACGTGAACGCGGCCAAGCCGCTGACCACGGCGCAGGTAACCATCGTCACGGAGGAGGGGACGGTGAACGAGAAGCAGGAGTCCTTCCTGATCCCGATGCGCCAGCCAGGGGAACTGACGCTGGTTAAGCGGTTCAGTTACCCGTAAAGACAAGAGCGCTTTCGCAGGAGCGGACTCCGTCCGCGATAGATGGCCGGCCGCTCTGAGCTGGCCTGTGGCACATCGCGGACAAGGTCCGCTCCTACGCCAACCCCGTCGTTGGAGCCGCGGACGCTCTGGTAGGGCGAATAACGCGCCAGCGTTATCCGCCGTCGAGGTATCGGCGGATAACCCGTTCCGGGTTATGCGTCCTACGTGCTGCTTCGGGGGAGGTTTTTTGCGCCGCTTCGGCGTGCGCGCGACCTTCTCGTTTCGCCCCCTCGGGCGACCTACTTTGGCAAACGACCCAAAGTAGGCAAAGGTCTCGCCCCTACATCCGGCTTTTCGCTTCGCGAAAAGTACCCTCGGTTCTTCTGAGTTTCAGGGGCCCGCTGCGAAGGGCCATCCCTGGCCCATCGCAGCTCTCGCGACATCCATGTCGCTCAACCCCTGAAACTCGGATCACCTTCGGCCTCCTGAAAGGGGCACTCCGGAGCGTGCGGGTATTTCACTGGAAGTCTTTAAGAGCCAAGAGCTGACGCTCGATGCGCTTTTCGTAGGAGCGAGCTTGCTCGCGAACCGCAGCGCTGCGAAATCCCAAGTAGGAGCGGGCCACGCCCGCGAACAGCGCCTATTGGGGCTGCTGACAATCAGGCCTTCTGATCCGCCTGCCACGCGTCGATCACTTCCTGCGCCGCGCGGAAGGCGTCGATAGCCGCCGGAACACCGGCATAGATCGCGCAATGCAGCAGCGCCTCACGAATCTCTTCCACCGTGCAGCCGTTGTTCAGCGCGCCGCGCACGTGGCCTTTCAGCTCCTGCGGGCACTTGAGCGCGGTCAGCGCGGCCAGGGTGATCAGGCTGCGGGTCTTGAGCGGCAGGCCTTCGCGGTTCCACACGCCGCCCCAGGCGTGTTCGTTGACGAAGTCCTGCAGCGGCTGGGTGAACTCGGTGGCGTTGCTCAGCGCGCGGTCGACGAAGGCGTCGCCCATCACTTCACGGCGGACCTGCTCGCCGGCCTTGCGGTTGTCGTTGCTCATTCTGGCTCCTTCAGAGACCTTCCAGGCGCACCGGCGCGGTGCCGGAGCGCAGCATGTTGAGTTGTTCGGCGGCGGCCTTGGAAACATCGATGATCCGCCCGCGGCCGAACGGCCCGCGGTCGTTGATCCGGACCACGACGCTGCGGCCGTTGTCGAGGTTGGTCACCCGCACCCGCGTGCCGAAGGGCAGGGTGCGGTGGGCGGCGGTCAGGGCGTTCTGGTTGAAGCGCTCGCCACTGGCGGTGCGCTTGCCATGGTGCGCCTTGCCGTAATAGGACGCGGTGCCTTCGGCGCGGTAGCCGCGTCCGGAGACTTCCGAGTCGCTGTCATATGACGTGGTGCTACAGCCGGCCAGCAGGGCCAGGCAACCGATGAGGGCCATGGGTCGCAGCATCGAACCTCCGGACGAAAAAACGCCGGGCAAGCCCGGCGTCGTTGAAGTGTGGGCTCAGGCTTCGAGCTTCTTCTTCAGCAGTTCGTTCACTTGCGCCGGGTTGGCCTTGCCCTTGGCGGCTTTCATGGCCTGGCCGACGAAGAAGCCGAACATCTTGCCGCGCTTGGCTTCGTCGCTGGCGCGGTACTGTTCGACCTGCTCGGCGTTGGCCGCCAGCACGTCGTCCAGCAGCTTCTCGACGGCGCCCGAATCGGTGTTCTGCACCAGGTCCTTGGCCTTGATGATCTCGTCGGGCGAGCCTTCACCTTCGGCCATGGCGGCGAACACGGTCTTGGCTGCCTTGCCGTTGATGGTGCCGTCCTTCAGACGCAGGATCATGCCGCCCAGGTGCTCGGCGGAAACCGGCGACTGCTCGATTTCCAGGCCGTCCTTGTTGAGCAGGCTGGAGAGCTCGCCCATCACCCAGTTGGCCGCCAGCTTGGCGTCGGAGCAGATGGCCTGGACCTGTTCGAAGTAGTTGGCCATCTCGCGGCTGGCGGACAGCACGCTGGCGTCGTACGCGGACAGGCCGTACTGGCTCTCGAAGCGCTCGCGCTTCTGGTCCGGCAGTTCCGGCAGCTGGCCGCGCAGCTCTTCGAGGAAGGAGCGCTCGATCACCACCGGCAGCAGGTCCGGGCAGGGGAAGTAACGGTAGTCGTTGGCTTCTTCCTTGCTGCGCATGGAGCGCGTTTCGTCCTTGTTCGGGTCATACAGGCGGGTTTCCTGCACGACCTTGCCGCCGTCCTCGATCAACTCGATCTGGCGCTGCACTTCGTGGTTGATCGCCTTCTCGATGAAACGGAAGGAGTTCACGTTCTTGATCTCGGCGCGGGTACCGAACTCGGCCTGGCCCTTCGGCCGTACCGAGACGTTGCAGTCGCAACGCAGCGAGCCTTCTGCCATGTTGCCGTCGCAGATGCCCAGATAGCGCACCATGGCGTGGATCGCCTTGACGTAGGCCACGGCTTCCTTGGCGCTGCGGATGTCCGGCTCGGAAACGATCTCCAGCAGCGGAGTGCCGGCGCGGTTCAGGTCGATGCCGCTCATGCCGTGGAAGTCTTCGTGAAGGCTCTTGCCGGCGTCCTCTTCCAGGTGCGCGCGGGTGATGCCGACGCGCTTGACGGTGCCGTCCTCGAGGGTGATGTCCAGGTGGCCCTTGCCGACGATGGGGTGGTCCATCTGGCTGGTCTGGTAGCCCTTGGGCAGGTCCGGGTAGAAGTAGTTCTTGCGCGCGAACACGTTGCGCTCGGCAATCTCGGCGTTGATCGCCAGGCCGAACTGGCAGGCCATACGCACCGCTTCCTGGTTCAGCACCGGCAGGGTGCCGGGCATGGCCAGGTCGACCAGGCTGGCCTGGGTGTTCGGGGCGGCGCCGAAGGTGGTGGCGCTACCGGAGAATATCTTCGATTGGGTGGAGAGCTGTGCGTGGATTTCCAGCCCGATCACGGTTTCCCATTGCATGTGTGTCGTCCTCAGAATCCAGCCGGTGCTTGTTTGTGCCAGTCGCTGACCAGTTGGTACTGGTGCGCGACGTTGAGCAGGCGGCCTTCCTGGAAGTACGGCGCGAGCAACTGGACGCCCACCGGCAGGCCGTCGACGAAGCCGGCCGGCATGGACAGGCCCGGAATGCCGGCGAGGTTGGCGGTGATGGTGTAGATGTCTTCCAGGTACTGGGCGACCGGGTCGTTGTTCTTCTCACCCAGTTTCCAGGCCGGGTTCGGCGTGGTCGGGCCGAGGATCACGTCGACTTCGGCGAAGGCATTGGTGAAATCGTTCTTGATCAGGCGACGAATTTTCTGAGCCTTCAGGTAATACGCGTCGTAGTAACCGGCGGAAAGCGCGTAGGTGCCGACCATGATGCGGTTCTTCACCTCAGCGCCGAAACCTTCGGCGCGGGAGCGCTTGTACAGGTCCTGCAGGTCCTTCGGGTCTTCGCAGCGGTAGCCGTAGCGAACGCCATCGAAGCGCGACAGGTTGGAGCTCGCTTCTGCGGGCGCGATCACATAATAGGCAGGGATCGCGTGCTGCATGTTCGGCAGGGATATCTCCTTGACCACCGCGCCGAGCTGCTTGAGCTGCTCGACCACCTTCATCACCGCGTCGGCGATGCGGCTGTCCAGGCCGGCGCCGAAGTATTCCTTCGGCAGGCCGATGCGCAGGCCGGTCAGTGGCTTGGCCAGGGCGGCCAGGTAGTCGTCTACCGGCTGGTCGACGCAGGTGGAGTCCTTCGGATCGAAGCCGGCCATGGCACCGAGCATCAGCGCGCAGTCCTCGGCGGTGCGGGCCAGCGGGCCGCCCTGATCGAGGCTGGAGGCGTAGGCGATCATGCCCCAGCGCGATACGCGGCCGTAGGTCGGCTTGATGCCGGTGAGGTTGGTCAGCGCGGCCGGCTGGCGGATCGAACCGCCGGTGTCGGTGCCGGTGGCGGCCGGGATCAGGCGCGCCGCCACGGCGGCGGCGGAGCCACCGGAGGAGCCGCCCGGTACGCGGGAGGTGTCCCAGGGGTTCTTCACCGGGCCGTAGTGGCTGGATTCGTTGGCCGAGCCCATGGCGAACTCGTCCATGTTCAGCTTGCCCAGGCTCACGGTGCCGGCGTCGGCCAGGCGTTCGACGACGGTGGCGTCGTAGGGCGAGACGAAGGCGTCGAGAATCTTCGAACCGCAACTGGTGCGTACACCCTGGGTGCAGAACAGGTCCTTGTGGGCGATTGGTGCGCCCAGCAGGGCACCGGTCTCGCCTTTGGCGCGCCGCTCGTCGGCCGCCTTGGCCTGGGCCAGGGCGTTTTCTTCGGTGACGGTGATGAAGCTGTTCAGCTGCGGGTCGAGCTGCTGGATGCGCGCGAGCAGGGCAGTGGCCAGTTCCTGGGCGGAGAATTGCTTGTCGGCGAGTCCGCGGGCGACTTCGGCGAGGGTCAATTGATGCAGCATATGTCCGTGTCCTTAGCGCTTACTCGATGACTTTCGGGACGAGGTAAAGGCCGTCTTCCACGGCCGGCGCGATGGCCTGGTAGGCTTCGCGGCGGTTCTCCTCGGTGACTGCGTCGGCGCGCAGGCGCTGCGTGGCTTCCAGCGGGTGGGCCAGGGGCTCCACGCCGTCGGTGTCGACCGCCTGCATGGCGTCGATCAGGCCAAGGATGTTGTTGAGGGTGTCGGTGGTGCGCGAAATGTCGGCTTCCTCCAGGCCCAGGCGGGCGAGGTGGGCGATCTTTTCCACGTCGGAGCGTTCAAGCGCCATCGGGGTCTCCAGCTAGAGCGGCCCGGTTCGAACTGGACCTGGCCGGAAGGAATTGAGGGGGCAGGGAACAGAACCCGCGGCAGACGGTCGAAGGCCGCTGGGATGGGCCTGCGGGCCCGAAAAACGAGGAATCTAGCATAAATTGCCGCCTTGCCCAAAACCCCCGTCATTGTTAGAGTTTGCCGCACTTTTTTACCCGCGCACTTTTCACCCACGCGCCACCTATGGGTTTCTTTCCAATGTTCAAAAAACTGCGTGGCATGTTCTCCAGTGATCTGTCGATCGACCTGGGCACTGCCAATACCCTTATTTATGTGCGAGAGCGCGGCATCGTCCTGAACGAACCGTCCGTGGTCGCCATTCGTAGCCACGGCAGCCAGAAAAGCGTGGTAGCGGTCGGTACCGAGGCCAAGCGCATGCTGGGCCGTACCCCGGGCAACATTGCCGCCATTCGTCCGATGAAGGACGGCGTGATCGCCGACTTCAGCGTCTGCGAGAAGATGCTGCAGTACTTCATCAACAAGGTTCACGAGAACAGCTTCCTGCAGCCCAGCCCGCGCGTGCTGATCTGCGTGCCGTGCAAGTCTACCCAGGTGGAGCGCCGCGCCATCCGTGAATCGGCCCTGGGCGCTGGCGCCCGTGAGGTGTACCTGATCGAAGAGCCGATGGCTGCTGCCATCGGCGCCGGCCTGCCGGTCGAAGAGGCCCGTGGTTCCATGGTCGTCGACATCGGCGGCGGCACCACCGAGATCGCCCTGATCTCCCTCAACGGCGTGGTCTATGCCGAATCCGTCCGCGTCGGCGGCGACCGTTTCGACGAAGCCATCGTCACCTATGTGCGCCGCAACTACGGCAGCCTGATCGGCGAATCCACCGCCGAGCGCATCAAGCAGGAAATCGGCACCGCCTTCCCGGGCGGCGAAGTCCGCGAAGTCGACGTCCGTGGCCGCAACCTGGCCGAAGGCGTACCGCGCAGCTTCACCCTGAATTCCAACGAAGTGCTCGAAGCGCTGCAGGAATCCCTGGCGACCATCGTCCAGGCGGTCAAGAGCGCTCTGGAGCAGTCCCCGCCGGAGCTGGCTTCGGACATCGCCGAGCGTGGTCTGGTGCTGACCGGTGGTGGCGCGCTGCTGCGCGACCTGGACAAGCTGCTGGCCCAGGAAACCGGCCTGCCGGTGATCGTCGCCGAAGACCCGCTGACCTGCGTCGCCCGTGGCGGCGGCAAGGCGCTGGAAATGATGGACCGTCATTCGATGGACCTGCTGTCCACCGAGTAAGTTGGACGTGGAGGTTGGTTGACGTTTTGCCCGCGCTGGTGAAACTTCAACCGACCTTGCACAGCTAGGAGCCGGTCATCAAACCGATATTCTCCAAAGGGCCCTCGCTGGGCGCGCGCCTTCTGGTGCTCGCTGTCCTGTCGGTCGCCTTGATGGTGGTCGATGCCCGCTTCGATTATCTGAAACCGGTACGCAGCCAGATGGGCCTCGTGCTGAGTCCCTTCTATGGCATCGCCGACTTCCCCGTTCGTGCGTGGGAAGGCGTGCGCGACCAGTTCACCAGCCGCAGCGAGCTGCTGGCCGAGAACGAGCGCCTGAAGGCCGAGCAACTGCTGATGCAGCGCCGTCTGCAGAAGCTCGCCACCCTCACCGAACAGAACGTACGCCTGCGCGAGCTGCTCAACTCTTCCGCTCTGGTCGACGACAAGGTGCTGGTGGGCGAGCTGATCGGTGTCGACCCGAACCCCTTCACCCAGCGCATCCTGATCGACAAGGGCGAGAAGGACGGCGTGTTCCAGGGCCAGCCCGTGCTCGACGCCAGCGGCCTGATGGGCCAGGTGGTCGAGGTCATGCCCTACACCGCGCGCGTGCTGCTGCTGACCGACACCACCCATAGCATTCCGGTGCAGGTGAACCGCAATGGCCTGCGCGCCATCGCCGTGGGCACCGGCAATCCGGAGCGTCTGGAGCTGCGCTACGTCGCCGATACCGCCGACATCAAGGAAGGTGACCTGCTGGTCAGCTCCGGCCTTGGCCAGCGCTTCCCGGCCGGCTATCCGGTGGCAGTGGTGAAGGAAGTCCTGCACGACACGGGCGGGCCGTTCGCCACCATCCGCGCCGTGCCGACCGCCAAGATGAACCGCAGCCGCTACGTGCTGCTGGTGTTCAGCGACAGCCGTACCCCAGAGCAGCGCGCCACCGATGCCGCCGAGGCCCAGGCCGAGGCCGATCGCAAGGCCGCCGAGTCCGGCGCGCCGGCACAGCCTGCACCAGGTGCTCCGGCAGCCCAGCCGCATGACGGCGCGCAGCCCGCTGCTCCTGCCGCTCCCGCCACGCAGCCAGCCCACCCGGCCGGCACCAACGGTACGGCGCCTGCCGCGCCTGCGGGTGCCCCGGCATCGCACCCGGATGAAAGGGCCCGTCACTGATGGCGGCGCAGGGCTCGAACAACGGCTGGGCCATCTGGCTCACCCTGCTGGCGGCGTTGCTGCTGTCGGTGGCGCCGATGCCCAGCTTCATGGAGATCGGCCGCCCGCTGTGGCTGGCGATGTTCCTCACCTACTGGGTGCTCTACCTGCCGCACAAGGTCGGCATGCTGACCGCCTGGGTGTTCGGCGTCGCCGAGGACGTGCTCTACGGCAGCCTGCTGGGGCAGAACGCCCTGATCCTCAGCCTGATCATCTGTCTGGTGCTGTCGCTGCACCAGCGCCTGCGCATGTTCCCCATCTGGCAGCAGTGCCTGGTGTTGCTGGTGGTCTACGGTCTTGCCCAACTGGTCCAGTTGTGGATCAGCGCCCTGACCGGCAACCGCCCGCCGACCCTGGTGTTTCTCCTGCCGGCATTGGTCAGCGCCTTGCTCTGGCCCTGGGTCTACACACTGCTGCGGGCCCTGCGGCTGCGCCTGAACATCAACTGATCGCCCCCTTGCGGGGGAATCGCCGGGCCCGCGTTGCGCGGGCCCGCTTCGGAGTCCCTGATGGCCCAGCTGTACCTCGCCTCCAGTTCGCCGCGCCGCCGCGAGCTGCTCACCCAGATCGGCCTGCCGTTCCATATAGTGCCCGCGTCCATCGATGAAACGCCCGCGTCCGGCGAGTCGGCGCATGCCTATGTAGAGCGTCTGGCGCGTGGCAAGGCGCTGGCCGGGCTGAACTTCCTTGCCCAGCGCGCCGACGTCTGCGTGCTTGGCGCCGATACCGCCGTGGTGCTGGATGGCCGTATTCTCGGCAAGCCGGTCGATCGCGACGACGCCCTCTCCATGCTGCAGGCCCTGTCCGGCCGCGAGCACGAAGTGCTGACCGCCGTGGCGGTTGCCGACCGGGATCGCTGCGAGGCGTGCGTGGTCAGCAGCCGCGTGGCCTTCCGCGCGGTTTCCGCCGAGGAAGCCGAGCGCTATTGGGAAACCGGCGAGCCGCAGGATAAAGCCGGTGGCTATGCTATCCAGGGGCTTGCGGCGGTCTTCGTCAGCCGCGTTGAGGGCAGCTACAGCGCTGTGGTCGGCCTGCCTCTTTGCGAAACCTCGGCATTGCTGGCTGACTTCTCCATCCCCAGCTGGCAGTCTTGATCGAAAAGTAGCGCTGGCACGACTCCGGGCGCGATAAGGAAGGGCGCATGAGCGAAGAGATCCTGATCAATATCACGCCGATGGAATCGCGCGTGGCGGTGGTGGAGAACGGCGTCCTGCAAGAGGTCCATGTCGAGCGCACACTGCGCCGCGGGATCGTCGGCAACATCTATAAGGGCAAGGTAGTGCGCGTGCTGCCCGGCATGCAGGCGGCCTTCGTCGACGTCGGCCTGGAACGTGCAGCCTTCATCCACGCTGCGGAGATTTCCACCCGCGAAGGCAGCGCGGTGGAAAGCATCGGTGCGCTGGTCCACGAAGGGCAGAGCCTGGTGGTGCAGGTCACCAAAGATCCCATCGGTACCAAGGGCGCGCGCCTCACCACGCACCTGTCGATCCCCTCGCGCTATCTGGTCTACATGCCGCGCACCAGCCACGTCGGCATTTCCCTGAAGATCGAGGACGAGCACGAACGCGAGCGCCTCAAGCAGGTGGTCGCCAAGTGCGTCGAGGCGGAGGGTATCGTCGAGCGCGGCGGGTTCATCCTGCGTACCGCTGCCGAGGGCGCGGGTGAAGACGAGATCCTCGCCGATATCCGCTATCTGCGCCGCCTCTGGGATCAGATCGACGCGCAGATCCAGACCGTCGGCGCGCCGACGATGATCTACGAAGACCTTTCCCTGGCCCTGCGCACCCTACGCGACCTGGTGAACCCGCGCATCGAGAAGATCCGTGTCGATTCCCGGGAGAACTTCCAGAAAATCACGCAGTTCGTCGAAGAACTGATGCCGGAAATCGCTGACCGTCTGGAGCACTACCCGGGTGAGCGGCCGATTTTCGACCTCTATGGGGTCGAGGACGAGGTGCAGAAGGCGCTGGAGCGCAAGGTGCTGCTCAAGTCCGGTGGCTACCTGATCATCGACCCGACTGAAGCGATGACCACCATCGACGTGAACACCGGCGCCTTCGTCGGCCATCGCAACCTCGAAGAGACCATCTTCAAGACCAACCTCGAGGCGGCCACCGCCATTGCCCGCCAGCTGCGCCTGCGCAACCTGGGCGGGATCATCATCATCGACTTCATCGACATGGAAGACGAGGAGCACCGCCGCCAGGTCCTGCGGACCCTGGAGAAGCAGCTCGAACGCGACCATGCCAAGACCAACATCATCGGCATCACCGAGCTGGGCCTGGTGCAGATGACCCGCAAGCGCACCCGCGAAAGCCTGGTGCAGGTGCTCTGCGAGCCCTGCCCGAGCTGCCAGGGGCGCGGCATGCTGAAGACTGCCGAAACCATCTGCTACGAGATATTCCGCGAGATTCTTCGCGAGGCTCGCGCCTACCAGGCCAATTCCTATCTGGTGCTGGCCAATCAGAAGGTGGTGGATCGCCTGCTCGACGAGGAGTCGGGTAATGTCGCGGACCTGGAGCTGTTCATCGGTCGCCCCATCAAGTTCCAGGTCGAGGCCATGTATTCCCAGGAGCAGTACGACGTGGTCCTGCTTTGAGCGGCGGATCGCATAGTCTGGGATTCGGGCAGGAGGCCGTCGTGCAATGGGGTTTTTTGGAGCTTTGCCTGACGCACACTGTCAGACCTGGTTCGACATTGCCTGGCTGGGAGGCCGCTCGATGACCCTTCGCTTCACTTCACAGGCAGCCGGCTGACATGGAGCGTGCCGGCCGCCTGTTCGCCACTTCCCTGCGCATCATTCTGGGCCTCCTGGCGCTGGGACTGGTGCTGCTCGCGCTCTACGTCAGCCTCGGGCGGCAACTGGTGCCGCTGGTGGCGGAGTACCGCGATGACCTGGCGCAGAAGGCCAGCGAACAGCTGGGCCTGCCGGTGGCCATTGGCGCGCTGGAGGGGCACTGGCATGCCTTCAGCCCGATCATCGTGGTGCGCGATATCCAACTGGGCGAGGGCAATGACTCCCTGCGTCTGGAACGGGTACGTCTGACTCCGGACATCCTCGGCAGCGTAATGGCGCGCCAGCCGCGCATCGACAGCCTGGAACTGGAAGGTCTGCACCTGACCCTGCGCGAGGACGAGGACGGCAAGTGGCACGCCGATGGCCTGCCCAGCCGCGGCGGCGACACCGATCCGCGCAAGCTCATCGACCTGCTGCTGACCCCGCGTCGCCTGTCGCTGATGGACAGCCAACTGACCGTACTGCCGCAGCAGGCCAACCCGCTGTCGCTGACCTACGTCGGCATGACCCTGCGCAGCGGCAGCCGCCAGCGTCTGGAAGCACGTCTCAGCCTGCCCGGCGGCGAGCCGGTGGCGGCGCGCCTGGAAGCCCGCCTGAACCGTGACGACTGGGCAAAGAGTTCGGCCCAGTTGTACCTCAGCCTGCCCCAGGCCGATTGGGCCAAGTGGTTGCCTGAGCGCCTCACTGGAGCCTGGAAGCTGTCCCAGGCCAAGGCCGGCGGCGAACTCTGGGCGACCATCGACAAGGGCGTGCCGGTGTCGGCTGTGGCGCGCCTGAACGCGCCGAAGATCGACGCGGCGCTGGGCGATCGCAAACCGCTGAGCCTGAGTGACCTGGGCGTCAGCCTGTTTTTCCAGCGTAATGGCGACGATTTCGATCTGCGCGTTGCCGATCTGGCGGCGAACCTCGGCGAAACTCGCTGGGGCGAGGTGGAGCTGGAGCTGACTCGCCGGATGAAGGACGAGGAGCACTGGCAGCTGCGCGCCGACCGCCTCGACCTGACCCCGCTGGGGCCGACCATCACCGCCCTGGCGCCGCTGCCGGACAAGGCCATCGAGTGGCTCGACGGCCTCAAGCCGCAGGGCGTGCTGCACAACGTCAACTTCGATTACTGGCCGCAGCGCGAGGGCGCCGAGCGCGTTGCCTATGCCACCAACCTGGAGAAGGTTGGCGTCAGCGCCTTCCATGACGTGCCCGCCGTGGCCAATGTCGATGGCACCCTGCGCGGCAACCTGGAAGGCGGCACGCTGGATGCCAACGCCCAGAACTTCATGCTTCACCTGGCAACCCTCTTCCCGGAGCCCTGGCACTACCGCACTGCGCACACGCGCATGTTCTTCAAGCTCAACGACGAGGCCTTTACCCTCGGCAGCCACCTGATGCAGGTGGAGGGCGAGGAGGGCACCATCGCCGGTGACATGCTGATCCGCCTGATGCGCGACCCGGCGCTGGAGGACTACATGGACCTGCGAGTCGGCATGAGCAATGGTGATGCGCGCTACACCGGCAAGTACCTGCCGACCGTCATCCCGCAGATGAGCAAGGACCTTGCCGCCTGGCTGAAGGGTTCGATCAAGAGCGGTCGCATCGAGCAGGGCTATTTCCTCTGGCAGGGCTCGCTGCAGAAGGGATCGGCGCCCGAAGCCCACGCCATGACCCTGTATTTCAAGGTCCACGATGGCGTGCTCGACTACCAGCCCGGCTGGCCCGGCCTGAGCAAGGCCGAGGGCGAGGTGCGGGTCGAGGACACCGGTGTCAGCATCAACGCCAGCAGCGGGCAGATCCTCAACAGCCAGGTGCGCGATGTGTCGGTGGAGATTCCCCATTCGGACCCGGGCGAAGTCGCCCACCTGCATGTGAATGGCGACATCGACAGCAACCTCGTCGATGGCCTGAAGATTCTCCAGGATTCGCCGATCGGTGCGACCCATACCTTCGCCGGCTGGGAAGGCTCCGGTGACCTGAACGGCCACCTCAACCTCGATATTCCCCTGGCCAAGGGCGAGGCGAGCAAGGCACGGGTGATAGTCGACTTCGACACCGACAAGGCAAAGTTGAAGATTGCCAAGCCCGAACTTGCCCTCGAACAGGTCAAGGGCAAGTTCCGCTATGACACCGACAGCGGCCTGAGTGGACAGAACATCGCGGCCCAGGTGCTGGGCGCTCGTGTCACCGGCAGCATTCGTGCCGAAGGCCGCAACGGCGTCCCGCGCACTCGGGTGCTGGTGGGTGGCCAGGTGCCGGTCAAGTCCCTGCTCGAGTGGGGCAAGGTGCAGAAGCAGTTGCCGGTGGACGGACGCATTCCCTTCCAGCTCAACCTGCTGCTCGACGGCAAGGACAGCCAGTTGCAGGTCGCTTCGAACCTGCAGGGCGTCACCATCGACCTGCCGGCGCCGCTGGGCAAAGCGGCGCAGGAGACCCGCGAGAGCGAATGGCGCATGACCCTGGACGGCGCCGAGCGGCGTTACTGGGCGACCTATGGCGACCGCGCCAGCCTGGCCTACGCCGCGCCGGTGGAGCAGCCGCTGGCCGGGCGTGGAGTGCTGCGCCTGGGTGGCGATCCGGCCGTGCTGCCCAACTGGAGCGGCGTGCAGGTGCGCGGCAAGATCGACGAAGTCGACGCCGATGCCTGGATGGCCGTTGCGAAGAAGTACTCCAATACCGGTGTCGAAGGCGCCGCTGGCCTGTTGCGTGGAGCGGACCTACAGATCGGTCGCTTCACGGGCTTCGGCCAGACCCTGGAAAACCTCACGCTGGACCTGGCGCGCGTCGACAGCAGCTGGCAGGTCGGACTGGTCAGCTCACTGGTCTCCGGCAAGGTCACCCTGCCCGACAGCAAGGTAAAGCCGATCCAGATCGCTCTGGATCGCATCGACCTGCCCAAGGGCGAGGCCATCGATTCCGAGAAGGCAGTGGAGGCGCCGGACCCGCTGGCGAAGATCGATCCGCGTACCCTGCCGCCGATGGACGTGAGCATTCGCCAGGTGCTGAAGGCTGGCAAGCCAGTCGGTGCCTGGAGCTTCAACGTGCGGCCGACACCCACCGGGGTTGGCTTCAACGACGTCAACCTGGACCTGCGCGGCCTGTTGGTGAAGGGCAACCTGCGCTGGGACGGCATGGAGGCGAGCGCGCGCAGCACCTTCCAGGGTCAGCTTGAAGGCAAGAATATGGGCGATGTGCTCAAGGCCTGGGACTTCGCGCCCAGCGTGACCAGCGAGCGCTTCCGCGTGGACATCAATGGCAACTGGCCGGGCTCCCCGGCGGCGCTGAACCTGCGGCGTTTCGGCGGCACCCTGGACGCCAGCCTGCGCAAGGGCCAGTTCGTCGAAGTGGAGGGCGGCGCCAATGCCTTGCGCGTATTCGGCCTGCTCAACTTCAACGCCATCAACCGCCGCCTGCGCCTGGACTTCTCCGACCTGCTGGGCAAGGGCCTGAGCTACGACCGGGTGAAGGGCGTGCTCACTGCCACCGATGGCGTCTACTTCACCCGCGAGCCGCTGCGCCTGGACGGACCGTCGAGCAACCTGGAACTCAACGGCACCCTGGACCTGGCCCACGACCAGATCGACGCCAAGCTGCTGGTGACCTTGCCGGTGACCAACAACCTACCGCTGGCGGCGCTGATCGTCGGCGCGCCGGCCATTGGTGGGGCGCTGTTCGTGGTGGACAAGCTGCTGGGCGACAAGGTCGCGCGCTTCGCCAGTGTGCAGTACAGCGTCAAGGGCCCGTGGCAGAGCCCCACCATCGCTTTCGAGAAACCTTTCGAAAAGCCTCATTGAGCCCCTCAATTGAGCAGAAAGCCCGGGCTTCAGTTAGCATGAAACCCAGACACCGACGGAGCTCAGCATGTCCATTGCCGTCATCCAGATGGTCAGCCAGGACGATGTCCTGGCCAATCTCGCCGCCGCCCGTCGCCTGCTCGAGCAGGCCGCCGAGGGTGGTGCGCGCCTCGCGGTACTGCCAGAGAACTTCGCCGCCATGGGCCGCCGCGATCTCGCGGAGATCGGCCGTGCCGAAGCGCTGGGCATCGGGCCGATCCTGCCCTGGTTGAAAAGCACCGCCCGCGACCTCAGGTTGTGGATAGTCGCCGGCACCCTTCCGCTGCCGCCCGAAGGCCAGTCGGACGCGAAGGCCAACGCCTGTTCGCTGCTGGTGGACGAACGCGGCGAAGTGGCGGCGCGCTACGACAAGCTGCACCTGTTCGACGTGGACGTCGCCGACGCCCGTGGCCGCTATCGCGAGTCGGACGACTACGCCTTCGGTCAGCGCGTGGTGGTGGCGGATACGCCGGTTGGGCGCCTGGGAATGACGGTCTGCTACGACCTGCGCTTCCCCGAGCTCTACACTGCGCTGCGCGAGGCTGGCGCGGAACTGATCAGCGCCCCGGCGGCCTTCACCGCGGTGACCGGTGCGGCGCACTGGGAAATCCTCGTCCGCGCCCGCGCCATCGAGACCCAGTGCTACCTGCTGGCGGCCGGGCAGGGCGGTACCCACCCCAAAGGACGGGAAACCTGGGGCCAGTCGGCGATTGTCGACCCCTGGGGGCGTATCCTCGCCGAACAGGCCAAGGGCGAGGCCGTGCTGCTCGCCGAGCGCGACAGTGAGGAACAGGCGGCGGTCCGGCAGCGCATGCCGATTGCCCGGCACCGAAGATTTTTCCCGCCGGTCGAACCACGACCGGCGCGTACGGAGTGAATATGAGCGAACTGTTGTCATCCGTCAGTCAGCACCTGCTGGCCCCCGGTGGTCTGGATATCGACCAGCTGTCGCCGATCCTGCACGAGCTGAGCGGCCCCGGTATCGACGCCGCCGACCTGTACTTCCAGAGCCAGGTTTCCGAGTCCTGGATGCTCGAAGACGGCATCGTCAAGGAAGGCAGCTTCCACATGGACCAGGGCGTCGGTGTGCGCGCGCAGTCCGGCGAGAAGACCGGCTTCGCCTACAGCAACGCGATCAACCATGAAGCGCTGATCCAGGCCGCCCGCGCCGCCCGTTCGATCTCCCGCGCCGGGCAGAACGGCAAGGTGCAGGCGTTCCAGGCCGTGGTGCCGACCCGCCTGTATGCCGGCGAGAACCCGCTGGACGTCATGAGCCGCGCCGATAAGGTGGAGCTGCTGCAGAAGATCGACGCCGCCACCCGCGCCCTCGATCCGCGCATCCAGCAGGTCACTGTCAGCCTCGCCGGCGTCTGGGACCAGGTGCTGATCGCTGCGGCGGACGGTTCGCTGGCCGCGGACATCCGCCCGCTGGTGCGCTTCAACGTCAGCGTCATCGTCGAGCAGAACGGCCGCCGCGAGCGTGGCGGTCACGGCGGCGGCGGGCGTACCGATTACAAATATTTCCTCCAGGAAGACCGCGCCATGAGCTACGCCCGCGAGGCGCTGCGCCAGGCCCTGGTCAACCTCGAAGCGGTGCCCGCGCCAGCCGGCAGCCTGCCGGTGGTGATGGGTGCCGGGTGGTCCGGGGTGCTGCTGCACGAAGCCGTGGGCCACGGCCTGGAAGGCGACTTCAATCGCAAGGGCAGCTCCAACTACAGCGGGCGCATCGGCGAGAAGGTCGCTTCCAGCCTGTGCACCATCGTCGACGACGGCACCATCGCCGGCCGTCGTGGTTCGCTGTCGGTGGACGACGAGGGCACGCCGACCAACTGCAACGTGCTGATCGAGAACGGCATCCTCAAGGGGTACATGCAGGACAAGCTCAACGCCCGCCTGATGGGCGTGGCGCGCACTGGCAACGGCCGCCGCGAGTCCTATGCGCACCTGCCGATGCCGCGAATGACCAACACCTACATGCTGGCCGGGCAGAGCGATCCGGAAGAGATCATCGCCAGCGTCGAGCGCGGCATCTACTGCGCGAACCTCGGCGGCGGCCAGGTAGATATCACCAGCGGGAAGTTTGTCTTCGCCACCAGTGAGGCCTACCTGATCGAGAACGGCAAAATCACCCGCCCGGTGAAGGGCGCGACCCTGATCGGCAACGGTCCGGAAGTGATGAGCCGGGTGTCCATGGTCGGCAACGACCTGGCGCTGGACAGCGGCGTGGGTACCTGCGGCAAGGACGGCCAGTCCGTGCCGGTCGGTGTCGGTCAGCCGACCCTGAAAATCGACGCCATCACCGTCGGCGGCACGGGCGGCTGAGGCCATTGCCGGTGGGGCTGGAAGGGAAGGGCGCGGCCGCTCAGCGCAGGCCGCGTTTCAGCTCGTCCAGCTCGCGGATGTATTTGAAGATCTTCCGCGCTGCGGCCGGAGGCTTGTTGTGAGCGGCCTCATGCTGGGCGTGGCGGATCAGCTGGAGCAGATGCTGGCGGTCGCTTTCCGGGTATTCGCCGAAGAAGGCCGACAGCGCGGCGTCACCGCCGGTGATCAGGTGGTCGCGCCAGCGCTCCAGGGCGTGGAAGCGTTCGTTGTACTGGCGGGTCGAGGTATCTACCTGCTCCAGCAGGGCGAGGATGGCCTCGACATCCTGGTCGCGCATCAGCTTGCCGATGAACTGCCGGTGGCGTTTCTTGGCGGCGTTGGCCTTGTGCTTGGGAGCTTCTTCCAGTGCGCGGCGCAGCGGATCGGTAAGCGGCATGCGGTCGAGCATGTCGGCCTTGAGCGTGGTCAGGCGCTCGCCGAGTTCCTGCAGCGCGTGCATTTCGCGTTTTACTTGCGACTTGCTCTTCTCATCGAAGGACGAGTCGTCATCGTGAATTTCAGCCATGGCGGGGGTCTCGTTGAAAACGCCGCCATGATAACGAGTCAGGGGCCGCTTGTCCGGCCCGCGCCGGTCGCCGCCGCCTGATGGCGGGGCCGGACCATGAACAGGAGAGGCATGCAATGAGCGAACACAACCCGGCAGTGAGCCCGGAGGTCCTTCCCGAACTGCGCGAGCAGGTCGAGCGGATCATCGCCGAGGCCACCCGGCAGGGCGCCAGCGCCTGCGAGGTGGCGGTGTCGGTGGAGCAAGGGCTGTCGACCTCGGTGCGCCAGGGCGAAGTCGAGACCGTCGAGTTCAATCGCGACCAGGGCTTCGGCATCACCCTCTACGTCGGCCAGCGCAAGGGCTCCGCGAGCACCTCGGCCACCGGCGCGGATGCTATTCGCGAGACCGTGGCGGCGGCGCTGGCGATTGCCAAGCACGCTTCCGAAGACGATTGTGCCGGCCTGGCGGACCCGGCGCTGATGGCGCGCGACCTGCCGGACCTGGACCTGTACCACGGCTGGTCGATCACCCCTGACCAGGCCATCGAGCGCGCGCTGGCCTGCGAGGCCGCTGCGTTCGCCACCGACAAGCGCGTCACCAAGGCCGACGGCACCACGCTGAATACCCACCAGGGCTGCCGCGTCTACGGCAACAGCCACGGCTTCGTCGGCGGTTACGCCAGCACCCGCCACAGCCTGAGTTGCGTGATGATCGCCGAGCTGGAAGGGCAGATGCAGCGCGACTACTGGTACGACGTGAACCGTCGCGGCGAGTTGCTGGCCACTCCAGAATCCATCGGCCGTCGCGCCGCCGAGCGCGCCGCCAGCCGTCTCGGCGCGCGCCCGGTGCCGACCGCCGAAGTGCCGGTGCTGTTCGCCCCGGAAGTCGCGGTGGGCCTGTTCGGCCATTTCCTCGGTGCCATCTCCGGCGGCAGCCTGTACCGCAAGTCGTCGTTCCTCGAAGGCGCGCTGGGCCAGCGGTTGTTTCCGGAATGGCTGACCCTGGACGAACGCCCACTGCTGCGCGGTGCGCTGGGCAGCGCCTCGTTCGACAACGATGGCCTGGCGACCTACGCCAAGCCCTTCGTCGAGGGCGGCGATCTGGTGTCGTACGTGCTCGGCACCTACTCCGGCCGCAAGCTGGGCATGCCCAGCACGGCCAACTCCGGTGGCGTACACAACCTGTTCGTCAGCCATGGCGATGAGGACCAGGCCGCCCTGATCCGCCGCATGGGCCGTGGTCTGCTGGTCACGGAGCTGATGGGGCAGGGCGTCAACCTGGTGACCGGCGACTACTCCCGTGGCGCTGGCGGTTACTGGGTCGAGAATGGCGAAATCCAGTTCCCGGTGCAGGAAGTCACCATCGCCGCCAACCTGCGCGACCTGTTCCGCAATATCGTCGCCATCGGCAACGATGTGGAGTACCGAGGCAACCTGCATACCGGCTCCGTGCTCATCGAAAAGATGATGGTCGCCGGCAACTGATCCAGTCGCCGCGGCCCTGCTGGCCGCGGCTTTCAGCCCTTCTTCGATTCCCTTCTCCAGGCGAGCCACTCCGCGCAATGCGTTCGGGCGGCTTGTTTTTTTGTCTTTCGGAAACAATAATCAATCTCATTATCGATTGAGAGATTGCCATGTTCGCCGAAATCGACAGTTCAATCACCGACCGCTGGTATCGCCTGGGCACGCGTATCCGCTGTGCGCTGGAGCCGAACGAGCCGCGCCTGATCGAGCAGTATCTCGGCGAAGCGCGCTACCTGGCCGCCTGGGAGCCGGTGCCGGCCTGGCGCCTGTTCGAGAAGTGCTTCGGGCTGCTGCTCGACAGCAGCCGCGACATCGCGCTGCCCTGGCACTGGCGCGTGCTCTGCCTGGACCACGCCTATCTCCCTCTGCGTGAACTGCAACGCCTGGCGACTTCGACCGCCCAGCGCCAACGCCTGTGCCTGCTGGCCCGGCGCATGGCGCAGCAGGAGATGGCGCCTTCCCTGAGACTGCAAGAAGGAATCGAGAATGACTGACAGCCGTATCGAACGCGACAGCATGGGCGAACTGGAGGTGCCGGCTTCGGCGCTGTACGGCGCCCAGACGCAGCGGGCGGTGAACAACTTCCCGGTGAGCGGCCAGCGCATGCCGCGTCCGTTCATCCGCGCGCTGCTGCTGGCCAAGGCGGCCGCGGCGCGCGCCAATGTCAGCCTGGAACAGCTGGACGCAGAAACCGGCGCCGCCATCGTCGCCGCCTGCGAAGAGCTGCTGGCCGGTGATCTGCAGCAGCATTTCCCGGTGGACGTGTTCCAGACCGGCTCGGGCACCAGTTCGAACATGAATGCCAACGAGGTGGTCGCGACCCTTGCCAGCCGCCGCCTCGGCAAGCCGGTTAATGCCAACGACCAGGTCAACTGTGGGCAGAGCAGCAACGACATCATTCCCTCGACCATCCACATCAGTGCGGCGCTGGAGATCCATCAGCATCTTCTGCCAGCGCTTGACCACCTGCATGCCACCCTGGAGAGGAAAGCCAAGGTTGTTCACCAGCACGTAAAGACCGGCCGGACCCATCTGATGGACGCCATGCCGGTACGCCTGAGCCAGGTACTCGGTGGCTGGGCCCAGCAGGTGCGCCAAGCATTGCAGGGTATCGAGGCACAACTGCCGGCGCTGCAGCAGCTAGCCCAGGGTGGCACTGCGGTCGGTACCGGGGTGAACGCCCATCCGCAGTTCTCCGCGCGCTTCTGCGAGGAACTCAATGGCCTGACCGGCCTGCTGTTCCGCCCCGGCGACGACTTCTTCGCGCTGATCGGCGCGCAGGACATTGCCGTAGCCACCTCCGGCCAGCTCAAGGCCCTGGCCGTTGCGCTGATGAAGATCGCCAACGACCTGCGCTGGATGAACTCCGGGCCGCTGGCCGGCCTTGCCGAGATCGAGCTGGAGGCACTGCAGCCGGGCTCCTCGATCATGCCTGGCAAGGTCAACCCGGTGATCCCCGAAGCCACCGCCATGGTCGCCGCCCAGGTGATGGGCAACGACACCACCATCGCGGTCGCCGGGCAGTCCGGCAACTTCGAGCTGAACGTGATGCTGCCGGTGATCGCCGACAACCTGCTGCACAGCATCCACCTGCTGGCCAACGTCAGCCGCCTGCTGGCGGACAAGGCCATCGCCAGCTTCAAGGTCAACGAGACGAGCCTGCGCGAGGCGCTGTCGCGCAACCCGATCCTGGTCACCGCGCTGAACCCGATCATCGGCTACCAGAAGGCTGCGGAGATAGCCAAGCAGGCTTATCGCGAGGGCCGGCCGATCATCGAGGTCGCGCTCGAGTTCGCTGTTTCAGAAGGCATGGATCTCGACCGTACCCGCCTCGAGCAACTGCTCGATCCCGAGAAGCTCACCGCCGGCGGACTCTGAGTCCGCCCCATCCGCTGGAGGAACCTGCCATGCGTCATTGGCAACGCACCATCGAACTGGGCAACCGCTGCTTCATTCGTCAGGAATTGATCGATGCCCGTGAGCACTACCTCCACGCTCTGGCGCTGGCACAGGTGCTGCTGGATCGCTGGCATGACGCCGAGGAGGCGGTGATGGCCTTCGTCATCTCGCACCACAACCTCGGCGACCTGCACTTACAGCTGGGCCAGCCCGAAGAGACCGCCGAGTACCTCTGCGCCTGCCACGAGCGCCTGCTTGCGCTGGGTGAGGACCTGCGCAAATGCTCGGAATTGCGTGCGGCTGCTGTTCAGCACAGCCGCCGCACCTACGTCGAGCTGCTCAACTTTATCGGTGAACACGGCACCTACCCGCGCACCCAGCGCCTGCTGCGCCGCCAGGGTGCGGTAGAGCTGCGTCCGGGGCTGTTCACTGCCGTGCATTCGATGCGTTACCACTAGTCGATGCGCTATCGCTGAGTCGATGCGCTACCACTGATAGAAGGTTTGAAGATGCCTCACGTCCTGCCTGCCTTGCCCTATGCCTACGCTGCGCTGGAGCCGCACATCGATGCGCAGACCATGGAAATCCACCACAGCAAGCACCACCAGACCTACATCAACAACCTCAATGCCGCGCTGGAAGGCACCGCATTCGCCGAAGTGCCGGTGGAGCAGCTGCTGCAGCAGCTAGACAGTCTTCCCGCCCCCCTGCGCGGGCCGGTGATCAATAACGGCGGCGGCCACGCCAACCATTCACTGTTCTGGACCGTGATGGCGCCGGATGGCGGTGGCCAGCCGCAGGAAGAGCTTCGCCAGGCGATAGACGCTGAACTGGGCGGCTACGACGCCTTCTGCCAGGCTTTTACCAAGGCGGCGCTGACTCGCTTCGGCAGCGGCTGGGCATGGCTGAGCGTCGATCCGCAGGGCCATCTGGTCGTAGAGAGCAGTGGAAACCAGGACAGCCCGCTGATGCAGGGCAACCTGCCGATCCTCGGCCTGGATGTCTGGGAGCACGCCTACTACCTGCGTTACCAGAACCGCCGGCCGGAATATATTGCGGCTTTCTACAACGTGGTCGCCTGGCCGGAGGTGCTGCGCCGCTACCGTGTAGCCCAGCAGGCACGAGGTAAAGGATGAAACCGAAGGCGGCAGCATGCGTCTGATCGTGCAGAGTCTGCGTGAAAGCGGAGGACGCAATTTGCGTTGGTTGCTGGGACTGAGCATCGTCCTTGGCGGCGGTGTGCTCGTGGTCCAGCACCTGATGGAACTGGCGCGGCTGCAGCTGTCTCCGCCGATGTACCTGGCCCTGCATGGCGGCATGCTCTGCGCGCTCGGGACGGCCCTGGGCGCTCTGCCGGTGTTGCTGGTGCGCAGCATGCCGGCGCGCATCGCCGACACCATGCTTGGCTTCGGCGCCGGGGTCATGCTGGCCGCCACGGCCTTTTCCCTACTGCTGCCGGCGCTGGAGGCAGCGGAAGCTTCCGGGCGCCCGACCTGGCTGGCCTCGCTGCTGGTCAGTCTTGGCCTGGCCCTGGGAGCCTTCGGTCTGGCGGTGTTCGGTCGGGTGCTCGAAGACGCCCAGGCGAATATTCAGGGCGTGGCCGAAGGCAAGGTGCCCGCGCGCATCCTGCTGTTCGTCGCCGCCATCGTTCTGCACAACATTCCCGAAGGCATGGCCGTGGGGGTTGCTGCCGGAGGAGAGGTGCAGGGCGCAGGCGGCCTGGCGTTGGGGATCGCGCTGCAGGATGTGCCCGAAGGGCTGGCGATCGCGCTGGTGCTGGCCGGGGCGGGCGTTTCGCGCGGCAAGGCGGCGCTGGCGGGTGCGGCTTCCGGGTTGGTGGAGCCGCTGTTCGCGGTACTTTGCGCCTGGTTGATCGGCATCTCGCGGATGTTCCTGCCCTGGGGGCTGGCCGCGGCGGCGGGCGCGATGCTCTACGTGGTGGTGCGCGAGATCATTCCCGAATCGCAGCGGCGCGGCCACGCGGCGCAGGCCACCCAGGGGCTAATCATCGGATTCTGTCTGATGATGGTGCTGGACACTTCGCTGGGCTGAGCGCCCGGCGTGTCACTCGCCTTCGTCGAAGTAGTTGTTGATCAGGTCGACGAGCGCCTTGATCGCTTCGTCTTCCTGCTCACCGTCGGCGGCGAGGTGCAGATTGGTGCCCTTGCCGGCGGCCAGCATCATCACGGCCATGATGCTCTTGCCGTCCACCGTACTCTCCGGGTTGCGGCCCACGCGAACCTGGCAGGGGAACCGCCCTGCGACGCCGACGAATTTGGCCGCCGCGCGGGCGTGCAGGCCAAGCTTGTTGATGATGGTGACTTCGAGGGCGGGCATCGCGAGGGGCTGTCCTTTTGTTGTCTGTCGCTGCTTAGCTCAGGTCGCGGTGGCGAATCTGTACGTTGGTGAGAGTTTCCTTGAGGGCCTGACCAATGCGCTCGGCAATGTAGGTCGAGCGGTGCTGGCCACCGGTGCAGCCGATGGCGATGGTCACGTAGGCCCGGTTGCTCGCGGCGAAGCGCGGCAGCCATTTGTTCAGGTAGGCGAGGATATCCTGGTACATCTCCTCGACGTCCGGTTGCGCCGCCAGGTACTCCTGGACTTCCGCTTCCAGCCCGGTGTGCTCGCGCAGTTCGGGCTTCCAGTACGGATTGGGCAGGCAGCGCACGTCGAATACCAGGTCGGCGTCCACCGGCATGCCACGCTTGAAGCCGAAGGATTCGACCAGGAAGGCGGTGCCCAGTTCGGGCTTGTTCAGCAGGCGCAGCTTGAGCACGTCGCGCAGCTGGTAAAGGTTCAGGTTGGTGGTGTTGAGCTTGAGATCGGCCAGGTCGGCGATCGGCGCCAGCAGGTTCGACTCGTCGCTGATGGCCTCGGCCAGGGAGCGGGTGTCGGTGGTCAGTGGGTGGCGCCGGCGAGTCTCGGAGAAGCGTTTGAGCAGCGTCTCATCATCAGCATCGAGGTACAGCACGTCGCACTGGATGTGCTTGTCGCGGGCTTCCTGCAGCAGCTCGGGGAAGCGCTGCAGCTGGCTGGGCAGGTTGCGCGCGTCGATGGAGACGGCGACCTGCGGGTGCAGCAACTCGGTATGCAGCAGTGCGCGCTGGGCCAGGTCCGGGAGGAGGCTGGCCGGCAGGTTGTCGATGCAGTAGAAGCCGTTGTCCTCGAGCACGTTGAGCGCAGTGCTCTTGCCCGAGCCGGATCTCCCACTGATGATGATCAGGCGCATGATCAGTGCCCGTTGTTCTGGAAGTCCACGACGATCCGGTACAGGTCCTCGCCGTTGGCGGCGTGACGCAGGCGGTCGCGGACGTCGGAGCGGTCGAGCATGGAGGCGATCTGCCGCAGCAGTTCCAGGTGCTCCTCGGTGGCCGCTTCCGGCACCAGCAGCACGAACACCAGGTCGACCGGCGCGCCGTCGAGGGCGTCGAAGTCTACCGGGTGGTCAAGGTGCAGGATGGCGCTGATAGGCGACTGGCAGCCGGGGAGGCGGCAGTGCGGAATGGCGATGCCATTGCCGAAGCCGGTGGAGCCCAGGCGTTCCCGGGCCACCAGGCTGTCGAAGATGTCTTGGGAATCGAAACCCGGCAGCTCGCGAGCCACCAGGTTGGCGATTTGTTCGAGGACACGTTTCTTGCTGCCGCCCGGCACGTTCACGAGGGAACGGCCGGGGGTCAGGATTTGCTCAAGTCGGATCATAGGGAGGGGTTAACGGACGCCAACACCTTGCTGGCGTTCGAGGTATTTTTCCTTGTGCTTGATCAGTTGGCGGTCGAGCTTGTCGGTGAGCAGGTCGATGGCCGCGTACATGTCTTCATGTTCGGCGCAGGCCACCACTTCGCCACCGGCGATGTGGAGGGTGGCTTCAATTTTCTGCTTCAGCTTCTCGACCTCCATGATGACCTGAACATTGGTGATCTTGTCGAAGTGGCGCTCCAGTCGGCCAAGTTTCTCGCCGACATAGTCGCGCAGGGCGTCGGTCACATCCAGTTGATGTCCACTGATGTTGACTTGCATACCGCTTTCTCCTTGTTGCCCGTGTGTAAGTGGCAGGTTAGGGGGCCTGCCGCCGGAACACCTTGGCGTGGATCAACGTCACACCAGCCGCTTGCGCTCGCTCGAGGGAGAGATTCCTAGGGACTCCCGGTACTTGGCGACGGTACGACGTGCCACTTGAATGCCCTGTGCCTCCAGTAAACCAGCGATCTTGCTGTCACTCAATGGCTTTTTCGGACTTTCCGCCGCGACCAGTTTCTTGATGATGGCGCGAATCGCGGTGGACGAGCACTCGCCGCCTTCGGAGGTGCTGACGTGGCTGGAGAAGAAGTACTTCAGCTCGAAGATGCCACGCGGCGTGTGCATGAACTTCTGCGTGGTGACGCGGGAGATGGTCGACTCGTGCATGCCCACCGCCTCGGCGATGTCGTGCAGGACCAGCGGCTTCATCGCTTCCTCGCCGTACTCGAGGAAACCGCGCTGGTGCTCGACGATCTGTGTCGCCACCTTCATCAGCGTCTCGTTGCGGCTCTGCAGGCTCTTGATGAACCAGCGCGCTTCCTGCAACTGATTGCGCATGAAGGTGTTGTCGGCGCTGGAGTCGGCTCGGCGCACGAGGCCCGCGTACTGCGAGTTCACGCGCAGTCGCGGCACCGCTTCCTGGTTCAGTTCCACCAGCCAGCGGTCGTTGTTCTTCCGCACGATGACATCCGGAACGACGTATTCGGCTTCGCCGGATTCGATCTGCGAGCCGGGGCGCGGGTGTAGCGACTGGATCAGCTCGATGGTCTCGCGCAGCTCGTCTTCCTTGAGCTTCATGCGGCGCATCAGCTGGCTGTAGTCGCGGCTGCCGAGCAGGTCCAGGTGATCGCTGACCAGGCGGACAGCCTCGGCCAGCAGGTAGGTCTTGGCCGGCATCTGGCGCAGTTGCAGGAGCAGGCATTCGCGCAGGTTGCGCGCACCGACCCCTGCGGGTTCGAGTTGCTGCACGCGGCGCAGGACGACTTCCACTTCATCCATCTCCACGCCCAGTTCCGGGTCGATGGAGGCGAGGATGTCGTCGAGGGACTCGTCGAGGTAACCGTCATCGGTGATGCCGTCGATGATGCTCAGGGCGATCAGGCGGTCGGTATCGGACATCGGCAGGAGGTTGAGTTGCCACAGCAGATGGCTCTGCAGGCTTTCGCCGGCGGAGGTGCGAGAGGTGAAGTCCCACTCGTCGTCATCGTTGCTCGGCAGGCTGCTGGCGCTGGTCTGATAGATGTCTTCCCAGGCAGTGTCGACCGGCAGCTCGTTGGGGATGCGCTCGGCCCACTGGTCCTCGTCGAGGCTGTCGGCGTTGGGCGTGGTGCTTTCCTGGAAGTTGTCCTGGGAGCTGCTGCTGGTGCCGTTGGCGCCCGACTCGGCACCGTCTGCCATGGGATCGCTGTTGTCGAAGTCCTCGCCTTCTTCCTGGCGCTCCAGCATCGGGTTGGACTCCAGGGCTTCCTGGATTTCCTGTTGGAGGTCCAGCGTGGAGAGCTGGAGCAGTCGGATGGCCTGTTGCAGCTGCGGAGTCATCGTCAGCTGCTGGCCCATCTTGAGGACTAGCGATGGTTTCATGGCTGGAACTAGGCACCTTGTTCGCTGGCGCGAAGCGCGCCATATCCACGACTACGGACACCGGGGTGCCGCGAGGAAGCAAATTATATGCCTGAGTTTGGACGCTTTGCCTAGGGGCTGTCGACCTTTCGTTACAACCCGGTTGCGCCAGGGCAGCCCAGGCAGCCGGGTACGTCGCGGAACGGCCGACGAGCCGCGCCACGCTTGGGGGAGAGGTGGAGCTGCTGCGCCCTGGAAAGGGCGCGCCGCAGGGGCTTAGAGGCGGAACTCGTGGCCCAGGTAGACTTCCTTCACCAGGTCATTGGCGAGGATGCTCTCGGCACTGCCTTCGGCGATCAACTGACCGTCGTTGACGATGTACGCCGTTTCGCAGATATCCAGGGTCTCGCGGACGTTGTGGTCGGTGATCAGTACGCCGATGCCCTTGGCCTTGAGGTGATGGATGATCTGCTTGATGTCGCCTACGGAGATGGGGTCGACGCCGGCGAAGGGTTCATCGAGCAGGATGAACTTCGGCGAACTGGCCAGCGCGCGGGCGATTTCCACGCGGCGACGCTCACCACCGGACAGGCTCATGCCGAGGTTGTCGCGGATGTGGTGGATGTGGAATTCCTCGAGCAGACCTTCCAGGGCTTCCTGGCGGCCGGCGCGATCGAGGTCGGTGCGGGTCTCGAGGATCGCGCCGATGTTGTCCGCCACCGACAGCTTGCGGAAGATCGAGGCTTCCTGCGGCAGATAGCCGATGCCGGCGCGCGCGCGGCCGTGCATGGGCAGGTGGGTGACATCCTGCTCGTCGATGCGCACAACGCCCTGATCGGCGCGGACCAAGCCGACGATCATGTAGAAGCAGGTGGTCTTGCCCGCTCCGTTGGGGCCGAGCAGGCCGACGATCTGCCCGCTCTCGATGCTCATGCTGACGTCGCGGACGACTTGCCGGCTCTTGTAGCTCTTGGCGAGGTGCTGGGCGGTTAGCGTAGCCATTACTGCGCTTGATCCTGCTTTTTCTTGGGCTGGATGACCATGTCGATACGCGGGCGCGGCGTGGTCACCTGGGAGCCGGTGGCGCGGCCTGCGTTGACGATTTGGCGCTGGGTGTCATAGACGATCTTCTCGCCTTCGAAGGTGTTGCCTTCCTGGATCACCTTGGCCTGGTCGATCAGAACGACGCGGTTCTGCGAGACGAAGTACTGGATGGTCAGGCCATAGGCCTGGGTGATCTGCTTGTCCGGCGCCGGCTTCTGTTCGAAGTAGGCGGGCTTGCCGACCGAGGTGACGACTTCGATCTCGCCGTCCTTGTTCTGCTTGAGCGTAACGGTGTTGCCAGTCAGCTTCATGCTGCCCTGGGTTACCACCACGTCGCCGCGATACACGGCCACGCCCTGCTTGTCATCCAGTTCGGCGCTGTCGGCCTGGACGCGGATCGGCTGTTCCCGGTCGGTGGGAAGAGCCCAGGCGGCAGAGCTGCCGATGGCGGCGGCGAGGCTGAAAAGAAGGGGGAGGGTGTTAACGAGCCTCATGCTGACCTCTTACGTTGGACAGCAGGAGCATCCGGCTGTCTTTCAGATACGCTTTCATGCCAACTGCCGTGGTCACACCATTGGGTTCGGTGATCTTCACGGGCTGGTCAGTCTGCGCATAGTCCTTGTCTGGGAACACCGTCATGCGTGAGGTGTTGAGCAGGAGCGTGCGCTGCTGGGCGTCGGTGCGCGCGACGCGCACATCGTCGATCAGCTCGACCTGCTTGCCTTCGGGGGCCACTTCGGCGCGAACGCTCTGGACGTGCCACGGCTGAGGCTCATTCTCCCGGTGGAAGTAGAGATCGGGCGTGGTAACCAGGGTCACGTCGCTTGCTTTCAGGTGTTCGAGTTTGTCGGCGGTCATCTCGTAGGCGAGGGAACCGTCGACGCGGTACTGAACGCTCTTGGCGTTCACTACGTAGAAATCGATGGCGTCGCTGGTCTGCGACTTGAGTTGGCGCTCGTTGAAGTCCAGGCGCACGTTCCAGTAATAGCCGAGGGCGATCAGCCCGATGGCGATCAGGGCGAACAACAGCTTCTGTTGGAATGTCTTGGGCATGTTCGGCTCTAGAGATACGCGTTCTGGGCAGCTTCGAGGTTGCCCTGGGCGCGCAGGATCAGTTCGCAGAACTCGCGGGCCGCGCCTTCGCCGCCACGGGCCTGGGTCACTCCGTCGGCGTGCTGACGGACGAAAGCGTCGCCGCTGGCGACTGCCATGCCGAGGCCTGCACGGCGAATGGCTGGCAGGTCAGGCAGGTCGTCGCCCAGGTAGGCGACTTCTTCATAGCCTAGACCCAGTTCGGCAAGCAGTTCATCGAGGGCGACCAGCTTGTCCTCGCGGCCCTGGAACAAGTGATTGATGCCCAGGTTCTTCGCCCGGCGCTCGACCACCGGGCTCGAGCGGCCGGTGATGATCGCGGTGCGCACGCCGGAGTTCATCAGCATCTTGATGCCCTGGCCGTCCAGGGTGTTGAAGGTCTTGAATTCGCCACCGTCGGGCAGGAAGTAGAGCTTGCCGTCGGTGAGCACGCCATCGACGTCGAACACCGCCAGGCGGACCGCCTTCGCGCGTTGCAGCAGGTCGGCGGTCATTCAGATGACTCCCGCGCGGGTCAGGTCGTGGACGTGCAGGACGCCGACCGGATGGTCCTTGTCGTCGACCACTACCAGTACGTTGATCTTGTGGTCGTCCATGATCTTCAGGGCTTCGGCGGCGAGCATGTCCGGGCGGGCGGTCTTGCCATGCACGGTCATTACCTGGTCGATGGTCACCTGGCGGAAGTCCAGCCCCTTGTCCAGGGTGCGGCGCAGGTCGCCGTCGGTGAAGACCCCGGCCAGGCGGCCGTCCTCGCCGAGGATGACGGTCATGCCCAGGCCCTTGCGGGTCATTTCCAGCAGGGCGCCGCTGAGCGAAGTGCCGGGAGAAACCTGCGGCAATGCTTCACCCACGTGCATGATGTTTTCCACTTTCAGCAACAATCGGCGGCCCAGTGCACCGCCCGGATGCGAGAAAGCGAAGTCTTCGGCGGTGAAGCCGCGGGCTTCCAGCAGGGCGATGGCAAGCGCGTCGCCGATCACCAGGGAAACCGTGGTGGAGGAGGTCGGTGCCAGGTTCAGCGAGCAGGCTTCGTGCTCGACGCTGGCGTCGAGATTGACTGCGGCGGCTTTGGCCAGCGGGGACTCGGCGTTGCCGGTCATGCTGATCAGGGTGATGCCCAGGCGCTTGATCAGCGGCAGCAGGGTGATGATTTCGGCGGTAGAGCCGGAGTTGGACAGGGCCAGGACGACGTCGTCCTTGGTGATCATGCCCATGTCGCCGTGGCTGGCCTCGGCCGGGTGTACGAAGAAGGACGGGGTACCGGTGCTGGCCAGGGTGGCGGCTATCTTGCGGGCGATGTGCCCGGACTTGCCCATGCCGACCACGACCACGCGGCCCTTGCAGGCCAGCAGCAGCTCGCAGGCCAGGGAGAAATCGGCGCCAATGCGCGGCAACAGAGCATCCACCGAGTCGCGCTCGAGGCGGATGGTGCGTTGTGCCGACTGGATGAAATCGTGTTTCTGGCTCATGTTCGAAAGGCGCGGGGCAAAATGAAGTGCGAGATTATAACGGGAAAGCGGCAAAGGCTTCATCACTGGTATCTCAATGTTGTGCGCATTTTGCTGAACTGTGCCTTAACAGTGGCTTAGCAGTCCTTGGGGCGTGGCTTCGCGGGGTGTTATAGTTCGCGGCCGTTCGGCCTGCCGCGCCGTGTTTCTGCCGTGTGACAGACGGGGCAACGGACAGCGCCGTGATGAAAGGAGTTCTATGAGCACCAATGACCAATACGCGGTCGAGCTGAAGGGCCTGAGCTTCAAGCGTGGCACGCGTAAGATTTTCGATAACGTGGACATCCGCATTCCACGCGGCAAGGTCACCGGGATCATGGGACCGTCGGGTTGTGGCAAGACCACCCTGTTGCGACTGATCGCCGCCCAGCTGCGTCCGGCGAGCGGTGAGGTGTGGGTCAATGGCCAGAACCTTCCCACGCTGGGTCGCAGCGATCTGTTCGACATGCGCAAGCAGTTCGGCGTGCTGTTCCAGAGTGGAGCGCTGTTCACCGACCTCGATGTCTTCGAGAACGTCGCCTTCCCGCTGCGCGTGCACACCGAGCTGCCCGAGGACATGATCCGCGACATCGTGCTGATGAAGCTGCAGGCTGTTGGTCTGCGCGGAGCGGTCGAGCTGATGCCCGATGAGCTGTCCGGCGGCATGAAGCGTCGCGTGGCGCTGGCCCGCGCTATCGCGCTGGACCCGCAGATCCTGATGTACGACGAGCCTTTCGTGGGCCAGGACCCGATCGCCATGGGCGTACTGGTGCGCCTGATCCGTCTGCTCAACGATGCCCTGGGGATCACCAGTATCGTGGTGTCCCACGACCTCGCGGAAACCGCGAGCATCGCCGATTACATCTATATCGTCGGTGACGGTCGCGTGCTCGGTCACGGAACGCCGGCCGACCTCCAGGGTCTCGATGATCCGCGGGTTCGTCAGTTCATGAAGGGCATCCCGGATGGTCCGGTGCCGTTCCACTATCCTGCTCGCGATTACCGCGCCGACCTGCTGGGAGAACGTTGATGCGCAAGACTTCACCGCTCGAGCGAGTTCGCCTGCTCGGGCGTGCGGGCCTCGATGTCCTCGAATCGCTGGGCCGTTCGACCCTGTTCCTGGTGCACGCCATCTTCGGTCGCCGCGTGCACAGCGGCGCCTTCCAGCTGCTTATCAAGCAGCTGTACTCGGTTGGCGTGTTGTCGCTGGCGATCATCGTCGTCTCCGGCCTGTTCATCGGTATGGTGCTGGCCCTGCAGGGCTACAACATACTGGCGAGCTACGGCTCCGAGCAGGCGGTCGGCCAGATGGTCGCGCTGACGCTGCTGCGTGAACTGGGACCGGTGGTGACCGGTCTGTTATTCGCCGGGCGTGCGGGTTCCGCGCTGACCGCCGAGATTGGCAACATGAAATCCACCGAGCAGCTGTCCAGCCTGGAGATGATCGGCGTCGACCCGCTCAAGTACATCATCGCTCCGCGCCTGTGGGCGGGCTTCATCTCGATGCCGCTGCTGGCAGCTATCTTCAGTGTCGTCGGCATCTGGGGCGGAGCCCTGGTCGCCGTGGACTGGCTGGGCGTGTATGACGGTTCGTACTGGTCGAACATGCAGAACAGCGTGCAGTTCACCAAGGACATTCTCAATGGCGTGATCAAGAGTGTGGTGTTCGCCTTCGTCGTGACCTGGATCGCCGTGTTCCAGGGTTATGACTGCGAACCCACCTCCGAGGGGATCAGCCGCGCCACCACCCGTACCGTTGTGTATGCCTCCCTGGCCGTGCTGGGGCTGGACTTCATCCTGACCGCCTTGATGTTTGGAGACTTCTGATGCAAACCCGCACCCTGGAAATCGGTGTAGGCCTGTTCATTCTGGCCGGCCTGCTGGCCCTGCTGCTGCTGGCCCTGCGTGTCAGCGGACTGACCATCGGCAATTCGGGCGATACCTACAAGCTGTATGCCTACTTCGACAACATTGCCGGCGTCACCGTGCGTGGCAAGGTCACCATGGCTGGCGTCACCATCGGCAAGGTCACTGCGGTAGACCTGGACCATGACAGCTATCGTGGTCGTGTGACCATGGAGATCAATCGCCAGGTCAACAACCTGCCGGACGACTCCACCGCTTCGATCCTGACCGCCGGCCTGCTGGGCGAGAAGTACATCGGCATCAGCGTTGGTGGTGATGAAGAGCTGCTGAAGGAAGGCGATACCATCAAGGACACCCAGTCGGCACTCGTGCTGGAAGACCTGATCGGCAAGTTCCTGCTGAATTCGGTCAACAAAGACGACTCGAAGAAATGAGGACTCACTCCATGTTGAAAACCTTGCGCCGTGGCTTTCTGGTTCTGCTCGCGATCCTGCCGCTGTTCGCCCAGGCCGAACAGACCGCTCAGCAGGTCGTGCAGCAGACCGTCGACAGCCTGCTGTCGGACCTGAAAACCAACAAGGCCAGCTACAAGGCCAATCCCCAGGCGTTCTACGACACCCTGAACCGCATTCTCGGCCCGGTCGTCGACTCCGAGGGCATCGCCAAGGGCGTGATGACCGTCAAGTACTCCCGCCAGGCGACTCCGGAGCAGGTCAAGCGCTTCGAGGAAACCTTCAAGAACAGCCTGTTCCAGTTCTACGGCAACGCGCTGCTGGAGTACGACAATCAGGACATCCGTGTGCTGAACAGCGGCAAGCAGGATCAGGATCGCGCTTCGGTGAACATGGAAGTGGTTGGCGGAAACGGTGCCGTCTATCCGGTGCAGTACACCATGGTCAACCAGGGCGGCAACTGGCGCCTGCGTAACGTGATCATCAACGGCATCAACATCGGCAAGCTTTTCCGTGACCAGTTTGCCGATTCCATGCAGAAGAACCGCAACGACCTGGAAGCCACCATCGCCGGATGGGGCCAGGTGGTCGCCAAGGCCAAGGACGCTGCCAAGGGCCAGCCGGAAGGCGGCGCAGAATGAGTCAGGGCAGTATCACGGAGCGTAGCGAGGGCGACCTGGCCCTCGCTGGCGTGCTGGACTACAGCACTGGCCCCGCGCTGCGTCAGCAGGGCGCGCGGCTGATCGCTTCCAGCAAGGCTGGCGCGCTGCGCCTGGACTGCTCGGCGGTGGAGCGCTCCAGCAGCGTCGGATTGTCGCTGCTGCTGTCCTACACCCGTGATGCGCGCAAGGCCGGCAAGACCCTGCAGATCTCCGGCCTGCCCAAGGACATGCAGGAAATCGCCAAGGTTGGCGAGCTCCTGGAGATCCTGCCGTTACAGCATTGAAACACTGAAAGGGCCCTCCGTCCGCGACTTCCCCTGCCGGGGTTCGCAGGCGGGGGGCTTTTTTGTATCATGGCCGACCCGCGCGCGTAGGGCGCCGAACGAGGTTGAGCATGCAGGCCGTAGAAGTCAAAAACTTCCTGGAATCGAAACTCCCAGGTACCCAGATCGAAGTGGAAGGCGAAGGCTGCAATTTCCAGCTGAACCTGATCAGCGACGAGCTCGCCGGCCTGAGCCCGGTCAAGCGCCAGCAACAGATCTATGCCCACCTGAACGAGTGGATCGCCTCCGGCGCCATCCATGCCGTCACCATGAAATTCTTCAGCCGCGCCGCCTGGGCCGAGCGTTCCTGAGCCCACGGGGAAAATAGCAATGGATAAACTGATCATTACCGGCGGCACTCGTCTCGATGGCGAGATCCGCATCTCCGGCGCGAAGAACTCGGCGCTGCCGATCCTCGCCGCGACCCTGCTGGCGGACACCCCGGTGACCGTCTGCAACCTGCCGCACCTGCACGACATCACTACCATGATCGAGCTGTTCGGCCGCATGGGTGTGCAGCCGATCATTGACGAGAAGCTCAACGTCGAAGTCGATGCCAGTACCATCAAGACCCTGGTGGCGCCGTACGAGCTGGTCAAGACCATGCGTGCGTCGATCCTCGTGCTCGGCCCGATGGTCGCCCGCTTCGGTGAAGCCGAAGTCGCGCTGCCCGGCGGTTGCGCCATCGGCTCGCGTCCGGTGGACCTGCACATCCGCGGCCTGGAGGCCATGGGCGCAGAGATCACCGTCGAAGGCGGCTACATCAAGGCCAAGGCCCCTGCCGGTGGCCTGAAGGGCGCGCACTTCTTCTTCGATACCGTGTCCGTGACCGGTACCGAGAACATCATGATGGCGGCAGCCCTTGCCAATGGCCGTTCCGTGCTGGAAAACGCCGCGCGGGAGCCCGAGGTCGTCGACCTGGCGAACTTCATCAACGCCATGGGCGGTGATGTGCAGGGCGCGGGCACCGACACCATCGTGATCAACGGTGTGAAAAGTCTGGGTGGCGGCGCCAAGTACAGCGTCATGCCCGACCGCATCGAGACCGGCACCTACCTGGTCGCCGCGGCGGCCACCGGTGGCCGCGTCAAGCTCAAGGACACCGATCCGACCATCCTCGAGGCCGTGCTGGCCAAGCTGGTCGAAGCCGGAGCGCACATCACCACCGGCAGCAACTGGATCGAGCTGGACATGAAGGGCAACCGGCCGAAGGCGGTGAACATCCGCACCGCGCCGTACCCGGCATTCCCGACCGACATGCAGGCCCAGTTCATCTCCCTGAATGCCATCGCCGAAGGCACCGGCGCGGTCATCGAAACCGTGTTCGAGAATCGCTTCATGCACGTCTACGAGATGAACCGCATGGGCGCGCAGATCCTGGTCGAAGGCAACACCGCCATCGTCACCGGCGTTCCGCAACTCAAGGGCGCACCGGTCATGGCGACCGACCTGCGGGCTTCCGCCAGCCTGGTGATCGCAGCCCTGGTGGCCGATGGCGATACCATGATCGACCGCATCTACCACATCGACCGTGGTTACGAGTGCATCGAAGAGAAACTGCAACTGCTCGGGGCGAAGATTCGCCGCGTGCCAGGCTAGGGCTGAGCCAGACAATGCTGACGATTGCCCTGTCCAAGGGCCGTATCCTCGACGACACCCTGCCGCTGCTCGCAGCGGCAGGCATCGTGCCGACCGAGAATCCGGACAAGAGCCGCAAGCTGATCATCCCCACCACCCTCGATGACGTGCGCCTGCTTATCGTGCGCGCCACCGACGTGCCGACCTATGTCGAGCACGGCGCCGCCGACCTTGGCGTCGCGGGCAAGGACGTGCTCATGGAGTACGGTGGCCAGGGCCTTTACGAGCCGCTGGACCTGAAGATCGCCAACTGCAAGCTGATGACCGCTGGTGCAGTCGGTGCGCCGGAGCCCAAGGGTCGCCTGCGCGTGGCCACCAAGTTCGTCAATGTCGCCAAGCGCTACTATGCCGAACAGGGCCGCCAGGTCGACGTGATCAAGTTGTACGGCTCCATGGAGCTGGCACCGCTGGTCGGCCTCGCCGACAAGATCATCGACGTAGTCGACACCGGCAACACCCTGCGTGCGAACGGCCTGGAACCCCAGGAACTGATCGCGCACATCAGCTCGCGCCTCGTCGTGAACAAGGCTTCGATGAAGATGCAGCACGCTCGCATCCAGGCCCTGATCGACACCCTGCGCGAAGCGGTGGAGTCTCGACACCGGGCGTAATTTCCCGCGCGGCCTCCCCGCCGCGCCGTGACCGCCATGGATGGCGGGAATGCCGAAAACGCAGGAGCAGCTTTTCGGCCCTATCCGTGTCATAGCCAAATTTTCTCGGGTGCCCGCACGGAAGGCTTGATAGTCTTGCGGCGCCCGAGATCATGCCAATTAAAGAGGCCAGCTATGACCGCACCCTTCGCTATCCGTCGACTCAACGCCGCCGATCCGGACTTCGCGCGTCATCTGGACCATCTGCTCTCCTGGGAAAGCGTGTCCGACGAGTCGGTGAACCAGCGCGTCCTGGACATCATCGCCGACGTGCGCAAGCGCGGTGACGCTGCCGTGGTCGAATTCACCCAGCGTTTCGACGGTGTCGATGCCAAGACCATGGCCGACCTGATTCTGCCGCGCGAGCGCCTGGAACTGGCCCTGACCCGCATCACCCCGGCCCAGCGCGAGGCGCTGGAAGTCGCCGCTGAACGCGTGCGCAGCTACCACGAGAAGCAGAAGCAGGATTCCTGGCGCTACACCGAAGCCGACGGCACCGTGCTCGGTCAGCAGGTCACCCCGCTGGATCGCGCTGGCCTTTACGTGCCCGGTGGCAAGGCGTCCTACCCATCTTCCGTGCTGATGAACGCCATTCCGGCCAAGGTCGCCGGCGTTGCCGAAGTGGTGATGGTGGTGCCGACCCCGCGTGGCGAGATCAATGAGATCGTCCTGGCGGCGGCCTGCATCGCCGGCGTCGACCGCGTATTCACCATCGGCGGCGCCCAGGCTGTGGCAGCGCTGGCCTATGGCACCGAGAGCGTGCCGCAGGTGGACAAGATCGTCGGTCCGGGCAACATCTATGTCGCCACCGCCAAGCGCCATGTCTTCGGCCAGGTCGGCATCGACATGATCGCCGGCCCCTCCGAAATCCTCGTGGTCTGCGATGGCGGCACCGATCCGGACTGGATCGCCATGGACCTGTTCTCCCAGGCCGAGCACGACGAGGACGCCCAGTCGATCCTGGTCAGCCCGGACGCTGCGTTCCTCGACAAGGTGGCTGCCAGCATCGAGAAGCTGCTGCCGACCATGGAGCGCGCCGAGATCATCCGCACGTCGTTGACCAACCGCGGGGCGCTGATCCTCGTCGCTGACCAGGAACAGGCCTGCCAGGTTGCCAACCGCATTGCCCCGGAACACCTGGAGCTGTCGGTGGAAGACCCGGAAAGCTGGCTGCCGAAGATCCGCCACGCCGGCGCCATCTTCATGGGCCGCTACACCGCCGAGGCGCTGGGCGACTACTGCGCCGGGCCGAACCACGTGCTGCCGACTTCCGGCACCGCGCGCTTCTCCTCGCCGCTGGGCGTGTATGACTTCCAGAAGCGCTCCTCGATCATCTTCTGCTCCGCGCCGGGTGCTTCCGAGCTGGGCAAGACCGCATCGATCCTGGCCCGTGGCGAGTCGCTGACCGCCCATGCGCGCAGCGCCGAATTCCGCATCCTTGACGGCAAGAGTGAGTAACCCATGAGCAAGTTCTGGAGTCCCTTCGTCAAGGAACTGGTGCCCTACGTTCCGGGCGAGCAGCCGAAGCTGGCCAAGCTGGTCAAGCTGAACACCAACGAGAACCCCTACGGCCCGTCGCCGAAGGTGGTTGCCGCGATCCAGGCCGAACTGAACGACACGCTGCGCCTGTATCCGGACCCGAACGCCGACCGCCTGAAGCAGACCATCGCCGAGTACCACGGCGTAAAGACCTCCCAGGTCTTCGTCGGCAACGGTTCGGACGAAGTCCTGGCCCACGCCTTCCACGCACTGTTCCAGCACGGCAAGCCGCTGCTGTTCCCGGACGTGACCTACAGCTTCTATCCGGTCTACTGCGGCCTCTACGGCATCGACTTCGAAGCCCTGCCGCTGGACGAGCAGTTCCAGATTCGTGTCGAGGAATACGCGCGCCCGAATGGTGGCATCATCTTCCCCAACCCCAATGCGCCGACCGGTTGCCTGCTGCCGCTCGACGCCATCGAGCGCCTGCTGCAAGCGAGCCCGGACAGCGTGGTGCTGGTGGACGAGGCCTACGTCGACTTCGGTGGCGAGACTGCGATTTCCCTGGTCAGCCGTTACCCGAACCTGCTGGTGGCGCAAACCCTGTCCAAGTCCCGTTCGCTGGCGGGCCTGCGGGTCGGCTTCGCAGTCGGCCACGAGGACCTGATCGAAGCGCTGGAGCGGGTGAAGAACAGCTTCAACTCCTACCCACTGGACCGCTTGGCGCTGGCCGGCGCGGTGGCGTCCTTCGAGGACCAGGCCTATTTCGAACAGACCTGCAACGCGGTTATCCACAGCCGCGAAAAGCTGGTGGCCGAGCTCAAGACGCTGGGTTTCGACGTACTGCCGTCGGCGGCGAACTTCATCTTCGCCCGCCACCCGCAGCGCGACGGCGCCGAACTGGCTGCAGCCCTGCGTGAGGAAGGCGTGATCGTGCGTCACTTCAAGCAGCAGCGGATCAACCAGTTCCTGCGCATCAGCATCGGCACCGAAGAGCAGAACCAGGCTCTGATCGATGCCCTGCGGCTGAAACTGTAAGACTGTCGCTGGAAAAGAAAACGGCGCCCTCGGGCGCCGTTTTTCATTGGTCTGAAAAAGAGGACGGCATCAGTTGCCGTTCGGGGCGGGCGGTGGGCGCAGGCCGACTTCGGCGTTGAGCGTCACCGGCTTGCCGTTGCGCAGCACTTCGATGGTGATCTTCTCGCCGGGCTTGGTGCGCGCCACCTGATTCATCGAGCGTCGGCCATCGCTGGCAGCCTCGCCATCGATGTTCAGGATGATGTCGCCCGGCAGCAGGCCAGACTTGGCGGCGGGGCCGTCGCGGTAGACGCCGGCGACGACGATGCCGGCCTTGTCCTTGAGGTCGAAGGATTCGGCCAGTTCCGGGGTCAGCGGTTGGACTTCGACGCCGAGCCAGCCGCGGATGACCTGACCATGCTCGATGATCGATTGCATGACTTCCAGGGCCAGCTTGGTCGGGATGGCGAAGCCGATGCCCTGGGAGCCGCCGGATTTGGAGAAGATCGCGGTGTTGATGCCGATCAGGTTGCCGTTGGCGTCCACCAGCGCGCCGCCGGAGTTGCCCGGGTTGATCGCCGCGTCGGTCTGGATGAAGTCTTCGTAGGTGTTCAGGCCCAGCTGGTTGCGGCCGGTAGCGCTGATGATGCCCATGGTGACGGTCTGGCCGACGCCGAAGGGGTTGCCGATGGCCAGGCAGACGTCGCCGGTACGGATGCCGTCGGAGCGGCCGAGCATGATCGAGGGCAGGTCCTTGAGGTCGATCTTCAGTACCGCGAGGTCGGTCTCCGGATCGCTGCCCACCAGGCGGGCGATGGTCTCGCGGCCGTCGCGCAGGGCCACGACGATCTGGTCGGCGCCGGAGGTCACGTGGTTGTTGGTCAGCAGGTAGCCTTCGGGGCTCATGATCACTGCCGAACCCAGGCTCGACTCCATGCGCTTCTGCTGCGGCAGGTTATCGCCGAAGAAGCGCCGGAACAGCGGGTCGTCGAGCATCGAGTTGTTCGGCTTGCTGACCATCTTGGTGGTGTACAGGTTGGCCACGGCCGGCGAGGAGCGTGTCACGGCGTCGGCGTAGCTGACCGGGCCCTGCTGCAGGCGGCTGAGCAGCGGGGCCTGCTGCAGGTGCACTTCCTGCTGCGGAAGGCCGACCCATTGCGGGTTATGCTGGATGATCAGCAGCGCCAACAGGACGCCAACCAGCACGGGCCAGCCGAGGAAACGCAGGGCCTTCAGCATCGAAGAAAATCCTTGGGGTTGCTTGGCCGGGGGATGGCCGATAGGGTGGCGGCCATTATACGGGCGGCGAGCCAAGAAAATAGACGCTCGCAGCCGATGTTGGAGGAATTTCGATGGCAATCGCACTGAGCACGCTGGTCGAGGAAGCGGACCGTTTTCTCGACGCGGCGAAGATCCAGGATTACTGCCCCAACGGCCTGCAGGTCGAGGGCCGCCCGCAGGTGCGCCGCATCGTTTCCGGTGTCACCGCCAGCCAGGCGCTGCTGGATGCCGCCGTGGAAGCGGGCGCCGATGTGGTGCTGGTCCACCACGGCTATTTCTGGAAGGGCGAGGACGCCCGCGTGGTCGGCATGAGGCAGCGTCGCCTGAAGACCCTGCTGAACAACGACATCAGCCTGCTGGCCTATCACCTGCCACTGGACCTGCATCCTGAGGTGGGTAACAACGTGCAACTGGGCCGCCAGCTCGGCTTCGAGATCGAAGGGCCGCTGGAACCGGGCAACCCGCGCTCCATCGTGCTGGTCGGTTCGCTCGCCGAGCCCATGCTGCCGAGCGATCTCGCGCTGCATGTGCGCGACGTGCTGGGCCGCGAGCCGCTGCTGGTGGATGGCGGCCAGCCGATCCGCCGCATCGCCTGGTGCACCGGTGGTGCCCAGGGCTACATCGATCAGACGATTGCCGCTGGCGTCGACGCCTATCTGACTGGGGAAGTCTCCGAGCAGACCGTGCACAGCGCGCGCGAGAACGGTATCAGCTTCATCGCCGCTGGCCACCACGCCACTGAGCGCTACGGCGTGCAGGCGCTGGGCGATTACCTGGCCAAGCGCTTCGCCATCGAGCACCTGTTCATCGATTGCCCGAACCCGGCTTGATTTTCCGGTGCCATGAAAAAAGCCGGCTCGACGAGCCGGCTTTTTTGTGTGCGCCTCAGCGGTAGCCGTGGCGCTGGCGGTCGACCGCCTTGCCCAGCTCCCACACCGCCATCGCGTAGTGCGTGCTGTGGTTGTAGCGGGTGATCACGTAGAAGTTCGGCAGGCCATACCAGTACTGGTAGGTGTTGCCCATGTCCAGGCGCAGCAGGCTGGCGCTCTGGTGGTTACCCAGCGAGCCCTGCGGACGCAGGCCGGCGTTGGCCAGTACGCTGACGGGGTACTGGGTCTTGAAGCCGTCTTCCAGGGAACGCGCCTGGCCGACGGCCGGGATCGCCACCGCATCGCCGGTAACCCAGCCGTGCTGCTTGAAGTAGTTGGCCACGCTGCCAATGGCATCGCGCGGGTTCCACAGGTCGCGGTGACCGTCGCCGTCGAAGTCCACCGCGTATTTTGTGAACGAGGAGGGCATGAACTGCCCGTAGCCCATGGCGCCGGCGTAGGAGCCGCGCATCTCCAGCGGATTGTCGCCTTCCTTGCGCGCCTGCAGGAGGAACTGCTCCAGTTCGCCGCTGAAGAACTCGGCGCGGCGCGGGTAGGAGAAGGAGAGGGTGGCCAGAGCGTCGATGATCCGCGTCTTGCCCATCACGCGGCCCCAGCGGGTTTCCACGCCGATGATGCCGACGATGATTTCCGCCGGCACGCCATAGGTGCGCGAGGCGCGCTGCAGGTCGGCTTCGTACTGGTCCCAGAACTGCACGCCCTTCTGTACGTTGTCCGGGGTGATGAACTTCTTCCGGTAGCGTAGCCACGCGCCATTCGGGCCGCTGGGCGGAGTGTAGGTCGGCGCCTGGCGGTCCATCAGGCGGATCACCCAGTCCAGTTCCTGTGTCTGGGCGAACAGGTCGTGCAGGTCTTGCCGGTTGAAGCCGTGCTTGCTCACCATCATGTCGATGAAGCGATTGGCGTTGGCATTGTTTGCGTAATCGCCGCGCAGCGGGGTGATCGGCTGCACCGAGCCGAACGCCGGATGGGCGCTCGGCGTGATCAAGTTCGGCGTCTTCGGCTTCTCGGCCGGCTGCGGGGCGGGAGTCGGTTTGCTGCTGCACGCGGAGATGAGGACAAGCAGAGGCAGGGCGAAAGCGATGCGGCGCATGGGAAATCTTCTGGGACAGGAAAACGTGTCGCTATGCTAGCGCAGTGCCGGCCGGGCACAAGCCGGGAGAGCATCGTAGAAGCCGCTGACTCTGTTGCAGGAAAAGTCCCCATGTTGTTTCCGAGAGGGTATTTGGGCCTTTGCTGCGCCTCGTTCGAGCGTCTCGGGAGCGCACCTTCAGACGCCGGTTGAAAACGGTTTTCACACTGAGCGCGTATGGCTATATCAGTATATTTTTTCGGTATAACCCGGCCGCCGGTTAGAGCCTTGCGCTGTGATAGAGTGCGCGCTCGTCTACGGCCCGCCGGCCGTCCATAAGCAATTCCGTGAGTAGCCATGGTCGACAAACTGACGCATCTGAAACAGCTGGAGGCCGAGAGCATCCACATCATCCGCGAGGTCGCCGCCGAGTTCGACAACCCGGTGATGCTGTACTCGATCGGCAAGGATAGCGCGGTGATGCTTCACCTCGCGCGCAAGGCCTTCTTCCCCGGCAAGCTGCCTTTCCCGGTGATGCATGTCGACACCCGCTGGAAATTCCAGGAGATGTACAGCTTCCGCACCAAGATGGTCGAGGAACTGGGCCTGGACCTGATCACCCACATCAACCCCGATGGCGTGGCTCAGGACATCAACCCGTTCACCCACGGCAGTGCCAAGCACACCGACATCATGAAGACCGAAGGCCTCAAGCAGGCCCTCGACAAGCACGGCTTCGATGCCGCCTTCGGTGGTGCCCGCCGCGACGAGGAGAAGTCCCGCGCCAAGGAGCGCGTCTACTCCTTCCGTGACAGCAAGCACCGCTGGGACCCGAAGAACCAGCGTCCGGAGCTGTGGAACGTCTACAACGGCAAGGTGAAGAAGGGCGAATCGATCCGCGTCTTCCCTCTGTCGAACTGGACCGAGCTGGACATCTGGCAATACATCTACCTGGAACAGATCCCGATCGTGCCGCTGTACTTCGCCGCCGAGCGCGAAGTCATCGAGATGAACGGCTCGCTGATCATGATCGACGACGAGCGCATCCTCGAGCACCTCACGCCCGAGCAGAAGGCCAGCATCCAGAAGAAGATGGTGCGTTTCCGTACCCTGGGCTGCTACCCGCTGACCGGCGCGGTGGAGTCCACCGCTACTTCGCTGCCGGAAATCATCCAGGAAATGCTGCTGACGCGAACTTCCGAACGCCAGGGCCGGGTCATTGACCACGACGCCGCCGGTTCGATGGAAGAAAAGAAACGTCAGGGCTACTTCTAAGGTTCTCGCACCATGTCGCATCAATCCGATCTGATCAGCGAGGACATCCTCGCCTACCTGGCCCAGCACGAGCGCAAGGAACTCCTGCGCTTCCTCACCTGCGGCAACGTCGACGACGGCAAGAGCACCCTGATCGGGCGCCTGCTGCACGACTCCAAGATGATCTACGAGGACCACCTCGAGGCCATCACCCGCGACTCGAAGAAAGTCGGCACCACCGGCGATGACGTCGACCTGGCGCTGCTGGTCGACGGCCTGCAGGCCGAGCGCGAACAGGGCATCACCATCGACGTGGCGTACCGCTACTTCAGCACCGCCAAGCGCAAGTTCATCATTGCCGACACCCCCGGCCATGAGCAGTACACCCGCAACATGGCTACCGGCGCATCTACCTGCGACCTGGCCATCATCCTGATCGACGCCCGCTACGGCGTGCAGACCCAGACTCGCCGGCACAGCTTCATCGCCTCGCTGCTGGGCATCAAACACATCGTCGTCGCCATCAACAAGATGGACCTCAAGGGTTTCGACCAGGGCGTCTTCGAGCAGATCAAGGCCGACTACCTGCAGTTCGCCGACAAGATCAACCTCAAGACCAACTCCCTGCACTTCGTGCCGATGTCGGCGCTGAAGGGCGACAACGTGGTCAACAAGTCCGAGCGCTCGCCGTGGTACACCGGCCAGTCGCTGATGGAAATCCTCGAGACCGTGGAAGTCGCGGGCGACCGCAACCTCGACGACATGCGCTTCCCGGTGCAGTACGTCAACCGTCCGAACCTGAACTTCCGCGGCTTCGCCGGCACCCTGGCGAGCGGCATCGTGCGCAAGGGCGACGAAGTCATCGCCCTGCCGTCGGGCAAGGGCAGCAAGGTCAAGTCCATCGTCACCTACGAGGGTGAGCTGGAGCAGGCCGGTCCAGGGCAGGCGATCACCCTGACCCTGGAAGACGAAATCGACGTCTCCCGCGGCGACATGCTGGTTCACGCCGACAACCGTCCGCAGGTGACCGACGGCTTCGACGCCATGCTGGTGTGGATGGCCGAAGAGCCGATGCTGCCGGGCAAGAAGTATGACATCAAGCGCGCTACCAGCTACGTGCCGGGCTCGATCCCGAGCATCAGCCACAAGGTGGACGTGAACACCCTGGAAGAGACCGCCGCCAGCGAACTCAAGCTCAACGAGATCGCCCGTGTGAAGGTCAGCCTGGATGCGCCGATCGCGCTGGACGGCTACGGCGAGAACCGCACTACCGGTGCCTTCATCGTCATCGACCGCCTGACCAACGGTACAGTCGGCGCCGGCATGATCATCGCCGCCCCGCAGTCGAGCCACGGTGCTGTCGCCCACCATGGTGCGAACGCCCATGTCGCTCGCGAGGAGCGCGCTGCACGCTTCGGCCAGCAGCCCGCTACGGTGCTGTTCAGCGGCCTCTCAGGCGCCGGCAAGAGCACCCTGGCTTATGCCGTAGAGCGCAAGCTGTTCGACATGGGGCGTGCTGTCTATGTGCTGGATGGCCAGAACCTGCGCCATGACCTGAACAAAGGGCTGCCGCAGGATCGCGCCGGTCGTACCGAGAACTGGCTGCGCACTGCTCATGTGGCTCGGCAGTTCAACGAAGCCGGCCTGATCAGCCTGTGCGCTTTCGTCGCCCCGAGCGCCGAAGGCCGCGAGCGCGCCAAATCGCTGATCGGCGCCGAGCGCCTGGTCACCGTTTACGTCCAGGCCTCCCCGCAGGTCTGCCGTGAGCGTGACCCGCAGGGCCTGTACGCCGCCGGCCAGGACAACATTCCGGGTGAGTCCTTCCCGTTCGACGTGCCGCTGGATGCCGATCTGGTGGTCGACACCCAGAGTCAGTCGGTGGAAGAGGGCGTCAAGGCAGTCCTCGACCTGCTCCGCCAGCGCGGCGCGATCTGATCGCCTCCGCGTTGTGAAAAAGCCCCGCTTCTGCGGGGCTTTTTTTGTTCTTTGTAGGAGCGAGCCCTCGAGACGACTCGCGAACGTTCACTGGCAGATGGCTATTGCCGCCGACCTGTATGCTGCCTAATAATGAGACTGATTATTATTTGCTGAATAGCAGGTGCGGCGGTGTCGCTATTGGGTCGTACACAACTCGCGGATCACGACATCCACCGCCTCTATGCTGATCACCATGGCTGGCTGCAGGTCTGGATTCGGCGCAAGACCGGCTGCTCGCAGCGCGCCGCCGACCTCGCTCAGGACACCTTCCTGCGTGTGCTCATGACGCGCGCCAAGGGCGTTGCGGTGTACCTCGACCAACCGCGCACCTATCTGGCGACCATTGCCCGTGGCCTGGTGATCGACCAGTGGCGCCGCCAGCAACTGGAGCAGGCGTGGCTGGAGTCGCTGGCCGCTCAGCCCGAAGCGGTGCAATCGTCGCCCGAGCAACTGGCGCTGATCCTGGAAACCTTGCATCAGGTCGATGCCATGCTGCTGCGCCTGCCGCTCAAGGTGCGTCGGGCCTTCCTGCTGGCGCAGATCGATGGCCTGCCGTACCGCGAAATCGCCATGGAGTTGGGGGTGTCCGAGCGCATGGTGAAGAAGTATCTCGCCCAGGCCTTCCTGCATTGTGCGGTGCTCGAAGCCGAGCTGGACGGAGTACTGGTGGAGTGAACGGCCACGAAAACAAACTCAGCCACGCCAGCCTGCAGCAGGCGGCGAACTGGTACGTGCTGCTGCAGGATGAAAATCCCAGCGCGCAACTCCACGCGCAATGGCGCCAGTGGTTCGAGCTGCACGCCGAGCACCAGGCCGCCTGGCATTACGTCGAGCGCATAGGCCAACGCTTCGCGCCATTACAGGGTGAGCGGCAACTGGCGGGGCGGGTGCTCAAGACCAGCGGCGAGCGCCAGCTTTCGCGTCGCCAGGGGCTCAAGAGCCTGCTGGTACTCAGCGGCGGCCTGTTGCTCGGCTGGGGCACCTGGCGCGGCACGACCTTGCCGAGGCTGGTGCAGGGCTGGAGCGCCGACTACAGCACCAGCACCGCGGAGACTCGCGAGACGATTCTCGCCGATGGCACGCACCTCTGGCTGGCGGCGATCAGCGCGGTGGATGCCGATTTCGGCCCAGACCAGCGCCTGCTGCGGCTGCGCTTCGGCGAAGTCCTGGTGGACACCGCCAGGGATGCCGCGAACCGGCCCTTCCTCGTCGACACCGAGCAGGGGCGCCTGCGTGCGCTGGGTACGCGCTTCGCGGTCAGGCAGATGGGCGACGCCACGCGACTCAACGTTTACAGCGGAGCGGTGGAAATCCGCACGGCGGAGAGTGGCCAGAGGAGGGTGCTGGAAGCCGGTCAGCGCGTCGACTTCACGCGTCGTGCCATCGGCGAGGTGTCGGCAGCACAGACGGCAGGGGAGTCCTGGGTACGCCATGTGCTTACTGCCGAGAACATGTCGCTGGGCCAGTTGGTCGAGGAACTGGGGCGGTATCGCCACGGCTACCTGGGCTGTGATCCTGCAGTCGCGCAGTTGCCGGTGATGGGCGCCTTCCCGCTGGACGACAGTGATCAGGCGTTGCGCCTGTTGGCGGCGGCGTTGCCGGTGCAGGTCCAGCGCCTGACGCCCTGGTGGGTCAGCATCGAGTCAGCCTGAGGTATCGCGAAAAAACTTTCCGCAGCGGTTCCCTTTTCAGTTTCCCGTTCGGTCACTCCATGGAAACGCACTTTTACCCACTGCACCGAACCAGGGAATTCCATGTACTCGTCCACTTCCACCTCGCGCCGCTTCGCCCGGCGGCCGCTGGCGCTGGCCATCTCGTTGTCGCTCTGCAGCGTCGCTGCGCTGCCCCTGAACTCACCCGCCCAGGCGGCCTCTGGCACAGAACAGGCTGTTCTGCGCGACTACCACATCGCGCCGGGCGCCCTGGCGGCCTCGCTCAACCAGTTCAGTAGCCAGGCCGGGATCTACCTGGTCGGCCACAACGACCTGACTGCCGGCAAGTCCAGCAAGGGCCTCGATGGTCGCTACAGCGTCGAGCGCGCCCTGGCGTTGCTGCTCGATGGCACCGGCCTGCAGGCGGTGCCGCAGGAGTCGGGCGGCTACGTGCTGCAACCTGACCCGAGCGGCACGGTGTTGCAGATGGATTCGACCTCGATCATCGGCACAGGCGCTGCTGGCGCGCAGCAGGATGACAACGGCTACAACGCCAAGGTCAGCTCCACGGCTGGCAAGACCAGCACTTCCCTGGCGGAGACGCCGCGCTCGATCTCGGTGGTGACCCGCCAGCGCATGGAGGACCAGCAGTCGCAGACCCTGACCGATGTGCTGGGCTACGTACCGGGCATCTTCGCCCCGCCGTTCGCCGCCGGCGATGGCCTGGCTGGCGACCTGTTCTTCATTCGCGGCTTCAATGCCACCGACTGGGGCTATGGTCTGCTGCGCGACGGCCTGCGCGTGCAGGGCAACCGCTACGACACCACCAGCGAACCCTATGGCCTGGAACGCGTCGAGGTGTTTCGCGGCCCGACTTCGATCCTCTACGGCGAGAATGCGCCCGGAGGCATCGTCAACCTGGTCAGCAAGCGCCCGACCGTCGATCCGCGCGGCGAGGTCCAGCTCACCTACGGTTCCCATGACCGCAAGCAACTGGGCGTCGATGTCTCCGGCCCGTTGACCGATGAAGGCAATATCCTCGGCCGCGTGGTGATGCTCGGCCGCGACTCCGACACCCAGGTCGATCACCAGCCGGACGACCGCCTCTATATCGCTCCGTCGATGACCTTCAACTTCGACGATGCCACCTCGCTGACCCTGCTCTCGACCTACCAGCGCGACCGCACGCTGATGGAGCTGGGCTACCCGGCGGCGGGCACCTTGCTGCACAACCCCAACGGAAAGATCGACAAGGACACCCTGTCCGGAAATCCGGACTGGGACAAGTTCGAGCGCGAAGCCTGGACCTTGGGCTACGAGTTCAGCCATCAGTTCAACGACACCTGGCAGTTCCGCCAGAACTCGCGCTACATGCAGTCGCGCATCGACCGTCGCGAGATGTGGCCGGGCAGCCTGAACAACGGCGGTTTCGGCACCAACGTCAACAACACCGCTTACGACCGCTACAACAAGTCGATGACCTACTCGCTGGACAACCAGTTCGAGGGGCATTTCCAGTCCGGCGAACTGGCCAATACCGTGCTGGTGGGGGCGAGCTTCGACCGTACCTCGTTCAACCAGGACTGGGACGCGGGCGCCGGCGGCTCGGTCAACGTGTTCGATCCGGTGTGGACGACCAAGCCGACGACGCCGATCCATGTGCAGGACGCGCTGCTGGAGCAGAAGATGTACGGCCTCTATGGCCAGCTGCAGACGCGCTATGACAACTGGATCGCCCTGCTTGGCGGGCGCCTCGACGAGGTCAACAGCCAATACCGCAACCGCGCCGGTACCACCAACGGCCTGGCCGACCTCGACTACTGGGACCATGACTTCACTTGGCAGGCTGGCCTGATGTACCAGTTCGACAATGGCCTGTCGCCCTATGTCAGCTACTCCACGGCCTTTGCACCGACCCAGCAGACGTCGAGCAAGTCCGGCACCCTCGACCCGACCACCAGCGAGCAGTACGAAGTCGGCGTGAAGTACGAGCCCAAGGGCTGGAACACCTCGATGACCGCCTCGGTCTATGACCTGCGCAAGACCGACGACGTGATCTACGACAGCACGGTCGGCGACTACCGGCAGGTGGGTGAAAGCCGTTCCAAGGGGCTGGAGCTGGAGGTCAACAGCGATATCACCGAGAACCTCAGCCTGACAGCTTCCTATACCTACACCGACTCGCGGATCACCAAGGATTCCCCCGGCTCGCTGCTGGAGGACCACCAGATGACCGGCGTGCCGCGCAACCAGGCCTCGGCCTGGGGCACCTACCGCTTCCTCGATGGCTATCTCAAAGGCCTGCGCGTGGGCGGCGGCGTACGGCACTTCGACAGCACATTCGCCTACACCCCGGCGTCGCTGTACGGCAAGCTGGATACCGGCGACGTGACCCTGGTGGACGCGCTCGTCGGCTACCAGCTCGACGAGCACTGGTCCGCCGAGGTGAACGCGAAGAACCTGCTGGACAAGGAATACGTCGCTGGCTGCAACAACGCCGGGCGCTGCTACTGGGGCGAGGAGCGCACCTTGCTGGGTAGCGTCACCTTCCGCTGGTAATCCTGGCCGCATGAATGAAAAAGCCCCGCATCGGCGGGGCTTTTTCTTTGGCGCGAGGTATCAGTACTTGCTCTTCAGCCCGTACGTCTCGTCCAGGGTGCCCGGGCCGTCGCCGGTCTTGGGTGCATAGTCGCGCGGCGCTTCGTTGTTTGCCGGCGGGGTCAGCCGCTCGCGGCGCTCGGGGTACTCGTCGGCGTGCAGGGCGGCCAGCAGGCGCTGCTTGGTCTGTTCGTCCAGGGCCAGGCGCTCGGCGCCTTCGGACAGGTGTTCCTGCACATCCTGATAGCTCTGGGTGAGCTTCTTCATCAGGCTGGCGGAGGTGCTGAAGTGGGTCACCACTTCGCGCTGGTAGCTATCGAAACGATCCTGCATGTCGTCTACCTGACGCTGCAGCTTGTTGGGCGCGGCGTTGGGCAGAAGGCGGGCGATCAGAAAGCCGATGCCGACCCCGACGATCAGGGCGAGTAGCGGCAGCAACCAGGTGGTGAGGGACTGTTCCACGCGAATCCTTCCTCTATAGACGGCTTTGCTTTACGTTAGCGGCTTGCACCTGTGCTTGTATACCGTGGCGAATGCTTCGCCGCCTGCGCAGGTATTGAGCTAGACGAGACGACCCGCCACGGGGTCACGGAGCTGTTGTTTGACCACCCGCGAAATCCCCCTGTTCCTCGACGGCCCCGACGGCCAGCTGGAAGCCCTGCACCTCGCCACGCCCGACGCCAGGGGCGTCGCGCTGATCTGCCATCCGCATCCATTGTTCGCCGGCACTATGCAGAACAAGGTGGTCGCCACCCTGCAGCGCGCCGCACGGGATGCAGGATACGCCACCCTGCGTTTCAATTTTCGTGGCGTGGGTCAGAGCGCCGGCAGTTATGCCGAAGGCCGCGGTGAGATCGACGATGCGCTGGCCGTCGCGCACTGGCTTGCCGAGCAGCATCCGGGGCTGCCGCTGACGCTGATGGGCTTCTCCTTCGGTTCCTGCGTGGCCGGCAACGCCGCCGAGCGCCTGGAAGAAGAGGGCGCTGACCTTGCGCAACTGTTCATGCTGGCGCCGCCGGTGGAGCGTTTCGACGTCGACCTGCCCGAGCGCTGCCCGCTCACGGTGATCCAGCCGGAGGCCGATGAAGTGGTCACCCCTGAGCGCGTTTACGCCTGGAGCGCGGAGCTGAGCAAGCCCCACGAGCTGATCCGCATCCCCGAGTGCAGCCATTTCTTCCACGGCAAGCTGATCGAGCTCAAGGACCTGATACAGGCCCGGCTCGCCTAGGTCGGTCAGCCGCGTTACCATCCGGCCCGCCCTTTCATTTGCGTTGATTCCTGGATTCCCATGACGACCCGTATCCTGACCGGCATCACCACCACCGGTACTCCGCACCTGGGCAACTACGCCGGCGCCATCCGCCCGGCCATCGTTGCCAGCCGCGATCCGCAGGCAGATTCCTTCTACTTCCTGGCCGACTACCACGCGCTGATCAAGTGCGATGACCCGGCGCGCATCCAGCGTTCGCGCCTGGAGATCGCCGCCACCTGGCTGGCCTGCGGCCTGGATGCGGACAAGGCGACCTTCTATCGCCAGTCCGATATTCCCGAAATCCCCGAACTGACCTGGCTGCTCACCTGCGTCAGCGCCAAGGGCCTGCTCAACCGCGCCCACGCCTACAAGGCCTCGGTGGACAAGAACGTCGAGGCCGGTGAAGACCCGGACGCCGGCGTCACCATGGGCCTGTACAGCTACCCGGTGCTGATGGCCGCGGACATCCTGATGTTCAACGCCCACAAGGTGCCGGTCGGCCGCGACCAGATCCAGCACGTCGAGATGGCCCGCGACATCGGCCAGCGCTTCAACCACCTGTTCGGCAACGGCAAGGAACTGTTCACCCTGCCGGAAGTGGTGATCGAGGAAGACGTGGCGACCCTGCCGGGCCTGGATGGCCGCAAGATGTCCAAGAGCTACGACAACACCATTCCGCTGTTCGGCAGCGCCAAGCAGCTCAAGGAAGCCGTGGCACGCATCGTCACCGACTCCCGCGCGCCGGGCGAGCCGAAGGACCCGGACAACTCGCACCTGTTCACCCTGTACCAGGCCTTCTCCACCCACGAGCAACAGGCTGCGTTCCGCGCCGAGCTGCTCGGTGGCCTGGCCTGGGGCGAGGCCAAGCAGCGCCTGTTCGAGCTGCTCGACAACGAGCTGGGCGAAGCCCGCGAGCGTTACCACGCACTGATCACCCGCCCGGCCGACCTGGAAGACATCCTCCTGGCCGGCGCCGCCAAGGCCCGCCGCATCGCTACCCCGTTCCTCGGCGAGCTGCGCGAATCCGTCGGCCTGCGTTCGTTCCGCGAGCAGGTGCAGGTAGCCAGTGAAGGCAAGAAAAAGGCCACCAAGGCCGCGCGTTTCGTCAGTTTCCGTGAGGACGACGGCTTCCGCTTCCGCCTGCTGGATGCCGCTGGCGAGCAACTGCTGCTGTCCATCGCCTTCGCCGATGGCAAGGCTGCGGGCCAGGTGACCAAACGCCTGCAAGCCGAGGAGCTGGACCTGCACGCCGAGCTGAATGCCTTCAGCGTGCGCCTGGATGGCGAAGCCGTGGCGTACAGCCCGGAGTTCTCCTCCGACGCGGAGCGCGACGCTGCCATGCAGCGCCTGCGTGAGGCTCTCGCTCCGCAGGAGTGAGGGTTGGCAGGCCGGTCCGACTACCGGCCAATTGCCAAGCAACGGGGGCGCCGCTAAAGTGTGCGCCCCCGTTTTCGTTGCCTTGCTACCGATCATGACGCCTCTTCAGCGCTACCAGGAAGACCTGAAACGCCCCGATTTCTTCCACGACGCCGCGCAAGCGAACGCCGTGAAGCACCTGCAACGCCTCTACGACGACCTGGTTGCCGCCGATAAGGGCAAGACCGGCCTGTTCGGCAAGCTGCTGGGCAAGAAGTCCCAGGAGCCGGTGAAGGGCCTGTACTTCTGGGGCGGCGTCGGCCGCGGCAAGACCTACCTGGTGGATACCTTCTTCGAAGCGCTGCCCTTCAAGCAGAAGATGCGCACGCACTTCCACCGCTTCATGAAGCGCGTCCACGAGGAAATGAAGACCCTCAAGGGCGAGAAGAACCCGCTGACCATCATCGGCAAGCGTTTCGCCGACGAGGCCCGGGTTATCTGCTTCGACGAATTCTTCGTCTCCGACATCACCGACGCGATGATTCTCGCGACCCTGCTGGAAGAGCTGTTCAAGAACGGCGTCAGCCTGGTGGCGACCTCCAACATCGTGCCGGACGGCCTGTACAAGGATGGCCTGCAGCGCGCCCGCTTCCTGCCGGCCATCGCGCTGGTCAAGCAGCACACCGAAGTGGTCAACGTCGACAGCGGCGTGGACTACCGCCTGCGTGCCCTGGAACAGGCCGAGCTTTACCACTGGCCGCTGTCCGAGCAGGCCGAGCAGGCCATGACCCGCGACTTCAAGGCGCTGACCCCGGAATGTGCCGCGGCGACCCGCGATGACGCTCTGATGATCGAGAACCGCGAAATCCGCGCGCGCATCACCTGCGATGACGTGGCCTGGTTCGAGTTCCGCGAGCTGTGCGATGGCCCGCGCAGCCAGAACGACTACATCGAGCTGGCGAAGATCTTCCACGCGATCCTGATTTCCAACGTCGAGCAGATGGGTGTGGCGAAGGACGACATGGCCCGCCGCTTCATCAACCTGGTGGACGAGTTCTACGACCGCAACGTCAAGCTGATCCTCTCCGCCGAGGTCGAGCTCAAGGACCTGTACACCGGTGGCCGCCTGGAGTTCGAATTCCAGCGCACCCTGAGCCGCCTGCTGGAAATGCAGTCCCACGAATACCTGAGCCGCCCGCACCGTCCTTGACGGTCGGATGAACGAAAAAGGCTGCCCGAGGGCAGCCTTTTTCGTTTCCAGCTCTTCTACAAGTGAAGAATCAGCGCTGCGCCATCTCCTGCTGCGCCTTTTTCAGCAATTGCTGGGCATGGGCGACTTCCAACGCTTCCATGGCGTTGATCGGCTTGATCGCCACGGCCTTCTTCAACTGCTCCAGCGCCTTCTGCTCCTCGTCCTCGCCGTACACATAGCTCAGCGCGTTGGCGTATTCGTAGTGGCCGATGGGCAGGTCGTCGGAGGCGCGGAAGGAGCGGGCAAAGTACTGCTCCATCTTGTCCGCGCTGACTCCGTAGGTCATCTTGCCCACCAGCTTGCCAACCTTGCGGATCACGCCCGCTTCATAACCGCCGTAGAGCGCCAGGGTGAACGGCTGGTTCGGCTGCTTGGCCAGCAGGGCGTCCAGTTCCTTGGGGATGTCGCCGGTGTAGCCGCGCTTGAGCACTACCGGCACCGGCAGGTCTTCGGCCAGACGGGCCTTGGCGTAGGCGCGGCCGAACTGGGCGATCGGGTCGGCGTTGAGCAGCGGACCGGCCTCGTCGGTGTAGCTGATGACTTCCTCCAGCAGGCGCTGCTTCTCGTCCTGATTCGGCGCGAGGAACATGGCATAGAGTACCTGGGCGAACATGCCCGGCACCTGCCCGCCGACACCCAGCGCGAGACCGTCCTTCCTGGCCTGGGCGAAGTCGCCGCGGAATACCTTGCGCCACACGTCCTGCAGCTTCTCGGCGTAGACCTGCGCCTCTTCCGGCTTGCCGCTGAAGCCGGTGCCGGCGGTCACGGTCTTCTCCAGTGCATCCGGATGCTTGGTGGCCATGCTCACGACCCAGTCCGCATCCGGGAAGGGGTAGTTGGCGCCGAAGCCGCGAGTCAGGCGCGGCCAGGCTTCGCGCAGTTTGTCCCCGCTGTAGTCGAAGGCGCTCTGGTCGTAGGGGAAGGGTTTCCAGGTGTCGTCCGCCACAGCGTTCAGGCTGAAGACGGCCAGCAGGGCAAGCAGAAAGCGGCGCATGGCGATATCCCGTTGGGTTCTTGTTGTCGAAAGCTGCCCCGATCATAGGGCGGCCCCCGAGTCCGTGAACCCATCCTAGGGATGGCCTGTTTCAGGCTTCCTTCTGTTCGTACTGGCGCCGGTAATGATTCGGCGACAGCCCGGTGTGCTGTCTGAACAGGCGAGCGAAGAAGCTGGCGTCGTCGTAGCCGACTTCGTAGCTGATGGTCTTGATGCTCTTGCGGCTGGTCGACAGCAGATTGCGCGCGGTCTCGATTCGCAGGCGCTGCAGGTAGTGCAGTGGCTTGTCTCCGGTGGCCGCCTGGAAGCGCCGCATGAAGTTGCGGATGCTCATGCCGTGCTCGCGGGCGACATCCTCGAAGCGGAACTTGTCGCAGAAGTGTTCTTCCAGCCAGTGCTGGATCTGCAGGATCGCCGGGTCGTGGTGCAGCTTCTGCCCGCCGAAGCCCAGGCGCCCGGGCGTGTAGGTGCGCTGCACCTCGTAGAGGATGTCGCGAGCCACGCCCTGGGCCACGGCGGCGCCGCAGAAATGCTCGATCAGGTAAATGTACAGGTCGCGCACCGAGGTCAGGCCGCTGGCGCTGTAGATATTGTCGGCGTCGGCGATGTGCTTGTCCTGGTTGAGCAGCACCCGGGGGTAGCGCTCGGCGAATTCGCGGAAGAAGCGCCAGTAGGTGGTTGCTTCCTTGCCGTCCAGCAGGCCGGCCTCGGCCAGCCAGAAGACTCCCGAGACCTCGCCGCACAGCACGCAGCCGGCCGCGTGGCGCTCGCGCAGCCAGGGCATCACCTGCGGGTAAAGGGTCAGCAGTTCGTCGAAGTCGCCCCAGAAGGCCGGGAGGATGATCAGCTCCGGTTCGTCCAGGGCGCCGTGGACCGGCAGGAGGTCGCCACTGAAACTCATCACCGGCTGGCCGTCGGGGCTGACGATGCGGGTCTCGAAGCTGGGCTGCAGGCCGAGGCCCTGTTGGCGGCCGTGGCGCAGGGCAGCCATGTGGAAGAAGTCCTTGGCCTGCATCAAGGTGGAGCCGAACACGCCATGGGTGGCGAGGATGCTGACGCGGCGCAGCACGCGGGAAGCTGGGTTGGGCATCGGTTCTTGTACTTCTTATGGATGTCTTTGCATGACGCTAAAGCGGTCATGATGCGGCTGGATCGTCTTATTTTTTGGCGAAAGTGTCCAGTGCAGAGCGGTTCGTGCTTGGCCTACAGTCGGCCTTCCAATAATTCCTACAACCGATCCGCAGGTGCAGCGCATGATTCCAAGAACCCTGTTCAGTTCCGACCACGAGCTGTTCCGCGACAGCGTCCGCAAGTTCCTCGAACAGGAGGCGGTGCCCTTCCATGCCCAGTGGGAAAAGGACGGCCACATCGATCGCCAGCTGTGGAACAAGGCCGGCGAGGCCGGGATGCTCTGTTCGCACCTGCCCGAGGCCTACGGCGGCATGGCGGCGGACTTCCTCTACAGCGCCGTGGTGATCGAGGAGATCGGTCGCCTGGGCCTGACCGGCATCGGCTTCTCCCTGCACTCGGATATCGTTGCGCCCTACATCCTTCACTACGGCAGCGAAGAGCTGAAGCAGCGCTACCTGCCCAAGCTGATTTCCGGCGAGATGGTCTCGGCCATCGCCATGACCGAGCCGGGCGCCGGCTCCGACCTGCAGGGCGTGAAGACCACCGCCGTGCTGGATGGCGACGAGTACGTGATCAACGGCTCGAAGACCTTCATCACCAACGGCTGGCTGGCCGACCTGGTGATCGTGGTCGCCAAGACCGACCCCAAGGCCGGTGCCAAGGGCACCAGCCTGTTCCTGGTGGAGGCCGGTACGCCGGGCTTCAGCAAGGGCAAGCGCCTGGAAAAGGTCGGCATGAAGGCCCAGGACACTTCCGAGCTGTTCTTCCAGGACGTGCGTATCCCCAAGGAAAACCTGCTGGGCAAGGATGGGCAGGGGTTCATCTACCTGATGCAGGAACTGCCTCAGGAGCGCCTGACCGTGGCCCTCGGCGCGCTGGCCTCGGCCGAGGCGGCGCTGAAATGGACACTGGACTACACCCGCGACCGCAAGGCCTTCGGAAAATCCGTCGCGGACTTCCAGAACACGCGCTTCAAGCTTGCGGAAATGGCTACCGAAATTCAGGTTGGCCGCGTCTTTGTCGACCGCTGCCTGGAGCAGCACCTGGAAGGCAAGCTGGACGTGCCCACGGCGGCGATGGCCAAGTACTGGACCACGGACCTGCAGTGCAAGGTGCTCGATGAGTGCGTGCAACTCCACGGCGGCTACGGCTTCATGTGGGAGTATCCGATTGCCCGCGCCTGGGCCGATGCGCGGGTGCAGCGCATTTACGCCGGCACCAACGAGATCATGAAGGAAATCATCGCCCGCGCGCTGTAACCGTCGCGGATGAAAAAAGCCCGGCATTGGCCGGGCTTTTTCGTGGCGCGCAGACGATCAGGGGGCCGGGTTCGGCTGATCCTTGTGGATCGCCTCGATGCCGGCCAGCACCTCGTCGGAGAGCTTCAGCTCGAAGCTGCCGAGGTTGGCTTCCAGTTGTTCGAGGTTAGTCGCGCCGATGATGTTGCTGGTCACGAACGGTCGGCTGGTGACAAAGGCCAGAGCCATCTGCGCCGGGTCCAGACCGTGCTCGCGGGCCAGGGTGACGTAGCGGTCGCAGGCGCTGGCGGTCTGCGGGTTGGTGTAGCGGGTGAAGCGGCTGAACAGGGTAATCCGTGCATTGGCCGGGCGCGCGCCACCGAAGTACTTGCCCGAGAGCATGCCAAAGGCCAGGGGGGAGTAGGCCAGCAGGCCGATCTGCTCGCGGATGGCGACTTCTGCCAGGCCCACCTCGAAGCTGCGGTTGAGCAGGTTGTAGGGGTTCTGGATCGACACCGTGCGCGGCCAGCCGCGATCCTGGGCGATCTGCAGGAAGCGCATGGTGCCCCAGGGCGTTTCGTTGGACAGGCCGACGTGGCGGATCTTGCCGGCGCGAACCTGCTCGTCCAGGGCCTCCAGGGTGTCCTCCAGTGCGGTGAAGCTTTCTTCCTTGTGCTGGTAGCCCAGTTGGCCGAAGAAGTTGGTGCTGCGCTCGGGCCAGTGCAACTGGTAGAGGTCGATCCAGTCGGTCTGCAGGCGCTTGAGGCTGCCGTCCAGCGCCGCGACGATGTTCTTGCGGTCGAGCTTCGGCTGGCCGTCACGGATGTGGCTGATGGAATTGCCGGGGCCGGCGATCTTGCTGGCGAGCACCCAGTCGGCGCGATCGCCGCGCTGGGCGAACCAGTTGCCGATGATCTGCTCGGTGCGGGAGTAGGTTTCCGCGCGCGGCGGCACCGGGTACATCTCTGCGGTATCGATGAAATTCAGACCGGCGGCCTTGGCTCGTTCGATCTGGGCGAAGGCCTCGCTTTGCGTGTTCTGCTCGCCCCAGGTCATGGTCCCCAGGCAGAGGGCGCTGACTTTCAGTTCGGTGCGGCCGAGCGGGCGGTACTCCATGCAGGTCTCCTCATGAAAACAAGTGCGTAAGACGGTTGAAAATTCTGCCGGAATCTGCATAATTCCGCAGCCTTTCATCGGTGGGGGATGCCAAAGCCTGCCGATCGATACATCTAGTCGTTACGGACGCACACCGACCCGAGCCCCAATTCGTGTCTGTCTTCGGCTGTCCTTGACTTGTCAAGGCAACCACTGTCCAGTAAGATTCGCCGTCTTATTTTCAGGCGGCCCCTGAGGCTATAACGAATGAAAACTTATACCGCGAAACCAGAAACTGTTAAGCGCGACTGGTTCGTCGTCGACGCTGCTGGCCTGACCCTGGGTCGTCTGGCTACCGAGATTGCTACCCGCCTGCGCGGCAAGCACAAGCCGGAATACACCCCGCACGTTGACACCGGCGACTACATCGTCGTCATCAACGCCGAGCAGGTTCGTGTCACTGGCGCCAAAGCTACCGACAAGATGTACTACCATCACTCGGGCTTCCCGGGCGGTATCAAGTCGATCAACTTCGAGAAGCTGATCGCCAAGGCTCCTGAGCGTGTTATCGAGACTGCCGTCAAAGGCATGCTGCCGAAGAACCCGCTGGGCCGCGACATGTACCGCAAGCTGAAAGTGTACAAGGGTGCCAACCACCCGCACACCGCTCAGCAGCCTCAAGAACTGAAGATTTAACGGGATAGCTCATTATGTCGGCGACTCAAAATTACGGCACTGGCCGTCGTAAGACCGCTACCGCTCGCGTCTTCCTGCGTCCGGGCACTGGCAAGATCTCCATCAACAACCGCTCCATCGAGCAGTTCTTCGGTCGTGAGACCGCTCGCATGGTTGTCCGTCAGCCGCTCGAGCTGACCGAGAACACCGAGAAGTTCGATATCTACGTAACCGTCGTTGGCGGTGGCGTAAGCGGTCAAGCTGGTGCGATCCGTCACGGTATCACCCGCGCTCTGATCGAGTACGACGAGACCCTGCGCAGCTCGCTGCGTAAAGCCGGCTACGTCACTCGCGATGCCCGCGAAGTTGAACGTAAGAAAGTCGGTCTGCGCAAAGCGCGTAAGCGTCCGCAGTACTCCAAGCGTTAATACGACGCTTCGAAAAAAACGCCCAGATCCTTTGGACTGGGCGTTTTTTTATGTCTTCAATAAGTTCGTGCGGCAAGGTGTCGCATCCGCGCAAGCCGCGCGGGGCAAGGGTTCCAGGGGTTGCGTAACAGGCTATTACCTTGTCATCACAAGGGCTTTTCTTTACCATTTGGCGAATTTTTTGCGCGGCTCGAATTTTTACTTAAAAGCCTGATTTGAACAGGCTTGAAGCTGATGGGAGACGACTGAATGAGTAATGACGGCGTGAATGCAGGCCGGCGTCGCTTCCTTGTCGCGGCCACTTCGGTGGTTGGTGCGGCAGGAGCGGTCGGAGCTGCGGTCCCGTTCGTGGGGTCATGGTTCCCCAGTGCCAAGGCGAAGGCCGCTGGCGCGCCGGTGAAGGTCAACGTAGGGAAGATCGAGCCGGGCCAGCAGGTGATCGCTGAGTGGCGCGGCAAGCCCGTATTCCTGGTTCATCGCACCAAGGAAATGCTGGACGCGCTGCCGACCCTCGACGGGCAACTGGCCGACCCCGAGTCGAAGGCTTCGGACCAGCCGGCCTACGTCGATCCCAAGGTGCGCTCGATCAAGCCTGAACTGGCTGTGATCGTCGGCATCTGTACCCACCTGGGCTGCTCGCCGACCTTCCGCCCGGAAGTCGCTCCCGCAGACCTCGGTCCGGATTGGAAAGGTGGCTACTTCTGCCCGTGCCACGGCTCCCATTACGACCTCGCCGGCCGCGTTTACAAGGGACAGCCCGCGCCCCTGAACCTGCCGATTCCGCCTTATTCGCTTGATGGTGACGAGCTGACCATCGGTGTGGACCAGGAGAAAGCCTGATGAACAAGTTCATGGCTTGGGTCGATGCCCGCTTCCCCGCGACCAAGATGTGGGAAGACCATCTGAGCAAGTACTACGCCCCGAAGAACTTCAACTTCTGGTACTTCTTCGGCTCCCTCGCACTGCTCGTCCTGGTTAACCAGATCCTCACCGGTATCTGGCTGACCATGAGCTTCACCCCGTCGGCCGAAGAAGCTTTCGCGTCCGTCGAGTACATCATGCGAGATGTAGATTACGGCTGGATTATCCGCTACATGCACTCCACCGGTGCATCGGCGTTCTTCGTGGTCGTCTACCTGCACATGTTCCGTGGTCTGCTGTACGGTTCGTATCAGAAGCCCCGCGAGCTGGTGTGGATCTTCGGCATGCTGATCTACCTCGCCCTGATGGCCGAGGCCTTCATGGGCTACCTGCTGCCCTGGGGCCAGATGTCCTACTGGGGTGCCCAGGTGATCATCTCGCTGTTCGGCGCCATTCCGGTCGTCGGCGAAGACCTGGCCCAGTGGATCCGTGGTGACTTCCTGATCTCCGGTATCACCCTGAACCGCTTCTTCGCCCTGCACGTGATCGCGCTGCCGATCGTCCTGCTCGGCCTGGTCGTGCTGCACATCCTGGCGCTGCACGAAGTCGGCTCGAACAACCCCGACGGCGTGGACATCAAGAAGAAGAAGGACGAGAACGGCATCCCGCTGGATGGCATCCCGTTCCACCCGTACTACACCGTGAAAGACATCGTCGGTGTCGTGGTCTTCCTGTTCGTCTTCTGCACCGTGATCTTCTTCTTCCCGGAAATGGGCGGTTTCTTCCTCGAGAAGCCCAACTTCGAGATGGCGAACCAGTTCAAGACCCCCGAGCACATCGCTCCGGTTTGGTACTTCACTCCGTTCTACGCCATCCTGCGCGCCGTTCCGGACAAGCTGATGGGTGTTATCGCCATGGGCGCCGCCATCGCCGTGCTGTTCGTGCTGCCGTGGCTCGACCGTAGCCCGGTTCGCTCGATCCGCTACAAGGGCTGGCTGAGCAAGATCTGGCTGGTGATCTTCGCGGTTTCCTTCGTGATCCTTGGCTACTACGGCTCGCAAGCGCCGTCGCCGCTGGGTACCACGCTGTCCCGCCTGTGCACCATTCTGTATTTCGCCTTCTTCATCCTGATGCCGTTCTACACCCGGATGGAGAAAACCAAACCGGTTCCGGAAAGGGTGACTGGCTGATGAAAAAGCAATTCGCTGCATTTGTTCTGGCTCTGCTGCCTGTCTTCGGCTTCGCCGCCGAAGGCCATGGCCCGGCCCTGGACAAGGTCGATATCGACCTGACCGACAAGGCCGCCATGCAGGATGGCGCGCGTACCTTCGCCAACTACTGCATGGGCTGCCACAGCGCCAAGTTCCAGCGTTATGAGCGTGTTGGCCGTGATCTGGGTATCCCGGAAGAGCTGATGATGAGCCACCTGGTGTTCACCGGTGCGAAGATCGGCGACCACATGGACATCGGCATGAAGCCGGCCGACGCCAAGGCATGGTTCGGTGCTGCGCCGCCGGACCTGACTCTGGTGGCCCGCGTTCGTGGTGCTGACTGGCTGTACACCTACCTGCGTTCGTTCTACGAAGATCCCAAGCGCCCATGGGGCGTGAACAACAAGATCTTCCCGAACGTCGGCATGCCGAACGTGCTGGTGAGCCTGCAGGGTCGCCAGGTCGTCGGTTGCAAGCAGGTTCAGGTCGTCGAGGATGGCAAGAAGCAGTACGATCCTCTGACTGGTACCCCGCTGACCCACGAAGCCTGCGACCAGCTGACCATCGTGCCGAAATCCGGCCAGCTGACCGAAGCTCAGTTCGACGAGAAGGTGAAGAACCTGGTGACCTTCCTGGCTTATTCGGCTGACCCGAACAAGCTGGATTCTCACCGCATCGGCACCTACGTTCTGCTGTTCCTGGCCTTCTTCTTCGTATTCGCCTACCTGCTCAAGCGTGAATACTGGAAGGACGTGCACTAAGCACCACCCGTCGTAGTAACAAGCGCGCGCCCTACGGGGCGCGCGTGCGTTTTTCTACCTCCCACAAGAAGATCCTGCGAGGAGGCGCGCGGCATGGCCGCAATCAACAAGCTCACCTGTTTCTCCGACCCTTCCTGCCATTACAGCCATCGCGTGCGCCTGGTGCTGGCCGAGAAGAGCGTCGTCGCCGACATCATTGACGTGCCTGTCGGCAACATCCCGGCCAAACTCGCCGAAGTGAATCCCTATGGCAGCCTGCCGACCCTGGTGGATCGTGATCTCGCGCTCTACGAGTCGACGGTGGTCATGGAGTACCTAGATGAACGTTATCCACACCCGCCGCTGCTTCCGGTCTATCCGGTAGCCCGCGCCAACAGCCGCCTGCTGATGCACCGCATCCAGCGCGACTGGTGCAGCCTGGTGGATCGTATCCTCGATACCCGCCGCAAGGATGCCGAACGAGCCTTGGCGCGCAAGGAGTTGCGTGAGAGCCTGACTGGAGTGTCGCCGCTGTTCGCCGACAAGGCGTTCTTCCTCAGTGACGAGCTGAGCCTGGTGGATTGCTGCCTGCTGCCGATCCTCTGGCGCCTGCCGATCCTGGGCATTGAGCTTCCGCGGCCGGCGAAGCCTCTGCTGGATTACATGGAGCGGCAGTTTGCGCGGGAAACTTTCCGTGCGAGCCTGTCCTCTATCGAACGTGATATGCGCTAAGGAGCCTGATGATGAACTCCAGTCGTCCCTACCTCGTGCGAGCCCTCTATGAGTGGATCGTCGACAACGGCTGCACGCCGCATATCCTGGTTAATTCCGAGTACCCGGGTGTGCGGGTTCCGCCGGGTTATGCCAGCGACGGCCAGATCGTGCTCAACGTCTCGCCGACCGCAGTGCGCCACCTGCAGATGGACAACGAGGCGGTCAGCTTCGAAGGTCGCTTCGGTGGCGTTGCGCAGAGCTTGTACGTCCCGTCACAGGCGGTGATGGCCATCTACGCGCGGGAGAACGGCCAGGGCATGGTCTTCGATCTGGAGCCGCCGGTACCCACCGATGACGAGGACCTTCCCGATGACGGCCCCTCTGACGAGCCGCCGCGCCCCAGTGGCCGGCCGAGCCTCAAGGTGGTGAAGTAATAAAAAAGGCGACCCGAGGGTCGCCTTTTTCATGTCTGCAATCGAGTGATCAGTCGATGTACTCGAACAGGCGGACGATCTTCTGTACGCCGTCCACGCCCTGCACCACCTGGGTGGCCAGGTCGCCTTCCTTGCGGGTCACCAGGCCCAGCATGTAGACGATGCCGTTCTCGGTCAGGACCTTGATGCGGGTGGAGGGCACGTTCGCGTCAGCGAGCATCTGGCTCTTGATCTTGGTGGTCAGCCAGGTGTCGTTGCTGCGGGCGGCCAGGGAGGAGGGCTGCAGGATCTGCAGCTCGTTGTGCACGGTCTTGACCTTCTGCACTTCCTTGGCGGCCTGCTCGGCCTTGTTCTTCAGGTCGGCGCGGGGTGTCTGGCCGGCCAGCAGTACCACGCCGTTGTAGCTGATCACCACGACGTGGGAGTTGCGGTCGAGGTCTGCATCGGCCTTGGCGACGTTCACCGCCACCTTGGTTTCGATCAGCGAGTCGTCGATCTTGCTGCCAAGGGTGCGGGTGCCCTTGTCATCGTCGATCGGCTTGTCGCGGGTGGCGCTGACAAAGCTGCTGCAGCCACCCAGTGCCATGGTCACGGCCAGTGCGGCTGCGATCAGAGGGGTGCGGGTCATTCTTCACTCCCGAACAGTTGACGGTCGATTAGGTCGCACAGGCAGTGGATGACCAGCAGGTGGACTTCCTGGATGCGTGCGGTGACCTTGGCCGGAACGCGGATTTCCACGTCTTCGGGCAGCAGCAACGATGCCATGTTGCCGCCGTCGCGGCCGGTCAGAGCTACGACAACCATTTCGCGATCATGTGCGGCCTGAATCGCCTGAATGACGTTCGCCGAGTTGCCGCTGGTGGAAATCGCCAGCAGTACATCGCCGGGTTGGCCCAGGGCGCGGATCTGCTTGGAAAAGACTTCGTTGTAGCTGTAGTCGTTGGCGATCGAGGTGATGGTGGAGCTGTCGGTGGTCAGCGCGACTGCCGGCAGGCTCGGGCGCTCGCGCTCGAAGCGGTTCAGCAGTTCGGAAGAGAAGTGCTGGGCGTCGCCGGCGGAGCCGCCGTTGCCGCAGGAGAGAATCTTGCCCTCGTTCAGCAGGGCATTGACCATGACCATGCTGGCCTGCTCGATATGCGGGATGAGCACCTCGGTAGCCTGTTGCTTGGTCTCGATGCTGGCATGGAAGAGCTGGCGGATACGGGATTGCATGTCCATCAGGTGTGACCTTTCGTCGGGCGTCTGATCAGGTGTCAAAAGCGTTGGGAATCCAGTTCAATTGCCCTGCGGAGCCTGGGACGCGCGCGTCGATGGCGACGATGTCGAACCGGCAGGGATGACTGCTCCAGCGGGCGTTCTGTTGCAGGAAGAGTTCGGCGGAGATGGCCAGGCGCTGTCGCTTGCGCCAGTCCACGCTTTCCAGCGCTCCTCCCCAGGCCGAATGCCGGCGGGAGCGAACTTCGACGAATACTACTGTATCGCCGTCCAGCATGACCAGATCAAGCTCGCCTCGGCGGCATGTCCAGTTCTGCGCCAGGAGGCGCAATCCATGCTGTTCCAGGTGGGTCAGGGCGGCGGCTTCGGCCAGCCGCCCGGCTTTCTGGGTAGGGCTGTTGCCGATCAAATACCGCTGTTCTCCAGCGGCTGGACCTGGCCATTCTTGAACTCGGCCCAAGGCAGGCGGCGCTCAACGCGCTGACCGGCGCTGACGCTCAGGGTGCCGGTCAGGCCGTCCACCTGCATGCTCGGCACGGCCTTGAGTTCCGGCAGGCGCGGGGCCAGTTGGTAGGCGTCGGCACCCATGGCGTAAAGGCGGCCGAGGCTGCCGTTGGCTGCTGGCCACTGCGCGGCGACCTGCTGGCGCAGGGCGTTGTTCGGGTTCAGCAGCCACGGGGTCTCGCAGAAGCGGATGCCGTTCAGATCCTGGTCCTGCGCCGGGTTGTTTACGCCGGTGTACAGGTTGGAGGTGGCGTAGACGGGCAGGTCACCGGCGTACTGGAATGCCAGGGTCGGCTTGATCTGGCGGGCCTGCTGCGGGGTGGCGGCGAGGAAGATGAAGTCGATGTCCTGGCGGCGCGACGGCTGGGTGTCGACGCTGCTGTCGAGCACACCCTGTAGGCGCTTGGCGCGGCCTTCACTCTGGCGCAGTTGCAGCAGGTCGGCGATCTGGCGGGCCAGTTCCACCGGCTGGTCGACGTGCTCGGCGGCGATCAGGGTGCCGCCAGCGGCCTGCCAGTTGCGGCTGAAGGAGGCAAGTACGCGGTCGCCCCACTCACCGCGTGGCACCAGGGCCACGGCGCGGCGCATGCCGTCGTTCCAGGCGCGGTTGGCGACTTCGCGGGCCTCGTCCTCGGCGGACAGGCCGAACTGGAACAGTTGGGCCGGACCTTCCTGGTTGCCGTCGGCGTAATTCAGCGCCAGGGTGGTGATCGGCAGTTGCGGCTGGCTGCTCATCTGCTTGACCAGATTCTTCTCCAGCGGGCCTACGACCAGTTGTACGCCATCGGCCTGGGCCTGGCGGTAGAACTCGTCTAGCGAGCGCAGCTGGCTGCTATCGTAGAGCTTGATTGCCGGCTGCGCCTGGCCGCTCTGCTGGGCCTGGTAGTGGGCGGCGAGGAAGCCGTCCTGCAGAGCGCGAGCGACGGAGGCGAGCTGGCCCTGTTGCGGCAGCAGCAGGCCGATGGTGTTCAGCGGCTGGGCGGCGAGGGACTTCAGCTTGGTCAGGGCGTCCGGCAGTTGCTTGGCAGCCGGGTGATCCGGGTTCTGTGCGACCCAGTTGTCGATGTTCGACTGTTGTTCCTTCAGGGTCGAGGAAGACTTGGTGATGCGCGCCAGCTCCAGCCAGCCGTTCAGGTCGCCTTCGTTGCTGCTGGCCTGCATCTGGTCCAGGGGCAGGCTGGACACCAGTTTCCAGATTTCTTCATGGTTGGCCTTGCTGGCTTCGGCGTTCAGCAGAGGATCGATGAACACGCGCTCGCGGGCGGCACTCAGGGTCTGGCCGTCGGCGGCCAGGGCCAGGGATTTGACCATGCCGGCACGGGCCTGCAGGTCCACGGGCATTTCGCCCAGGCGCTGGAAGCTGGGGTTGTCGAAGGCTTTCAGGGCGGCCTTGGTCTTGTTGCGGGCGAGTTCGAGCTGGGCACGCAGGGTGCTGGCGAAGACCTGCTGGGCGGGCTTCAAGCTGTCCATCGGGATCTGATCGAGGATCTGCGTGGAGCGGCCGAGATCCTTCTGCTTGTAGGCCAGATCGGCAGCGGACAAGCGCAGGACGGCGGCTTCGTCCGGCTTGGCGGTGGAGGCCTGCTGCAGCAGCTGTTCGATGCTGGCGTCCGGGGTGCGCGGCAGTTCGCCGAGGTTGGACGACGGGGAGGATGCACAGGCGGCGAGCATGCCGGCCAGGAACAGAGCGGATAGCGGACGCAGGCGAGCGATCATGTCGGGCTTCTCGTGACGCATTCAAAGAGCTGCCGATTGTACCCAAGCGGCGAGGGTGGCGCGATGGCGGCTGCCGGAATCGGGATACAATGCGGCTTTTTCAGATACTTCCGGCGAGGTTAGCGCGTGACCCTTGGCACTCTCTATGTGGTGGCCACTCCCATTGGCAACCTGGACGACATCAGCGCCCGGGCGCTGAAGGTGCTGGCCGACGTGGCCCTGATCGCGGCCGAAGACACCCGTCATTCCGTGCGCCTGCTGCAGCACTTCGGCATCCAGACGCCGCTGGCTGCCTGCCACGAGCATAACGAGCGGGAGCAGGGTGGGCGCTTCCTCACCAAGCTGCAGGCGGGCGAGGATGTCGCGCTGATCTCCGATGCGGGCACGCCGCTGATTTCCGATCCGGGCTACCACCTGGTGCGCCAGGCGCGTGCGGCAGGCATTGCCGTGGTGCCGGTGCCGGGGGCCTGCGCGCTGATCGCCGCGCTTTCTGCCGCCGGCCTGCCGTCGGATCGTTTCGTCTTCGAAGGATTCCTGCCCGCCAAGGTCGCCGGTCGTCGTGGGCGCCTGGAGGCGCTGGTGGATGAGCCGCGCACCCTGATCTTCTACGAGGCGCCGCACCGTGTGCTGGAATGCATCGAGGACATGGCGACAATCTTTGGCGACGAACGGCCGGCGCTGCTGGCCCGTGAACTGACCAAGACTTTCGAGACCCTGAAGGGGCTGCCGCTGGGCGAGTTGCGCGAATTCGTGGCGTCCGACAGTAACCAGCAGCGGGGCGAATGCGTGCTGCTGGTGGCTGGAAAACCCGCGCCGGAAGGCGATGAGGCGGTGGACGCGCAGACTTTGCGGGTACTCGATCTGCTGCTGGCGGAGCTGCCGGTCAAGCGCGCTGCAGCGCTTGCCGCGGAGATCACCGGGGCACGCAAGAACCAGCTTTACCAGCTCGCACTGGAGCGCCAGGGCAAGGCTTGAGCTTGTCCTGAACGTCGTCAGCCGCTAATCTTGCGGACTGAGAGTCGATTGGACAGTCGCTGTTCCGTGGTGTTCCACCACGGGGTGGAGGAAAGTCCGGGCTCCATAGGGCAGAGTGCCAGGTAACGCCTGGGAGGCGCGAGCCTACGGAAAGTGCCACAGAAAATAACCGCCTAAGCGCGCAAGCGCCGGTAAGGGTGAAAAGGTGCGGTAAGAGCGCACCGCACGGCTGGCAACAGTTCGTGGCTAGGTAAACCCCACTCGGAGCAAGATCAAATAGGAACCCATTGGCGCGGCCCGCGTTGGGTTCGGGTAGATCGCTTGAGGCATGCAGTGATGTATGTCCCAGAGGAATGGCTGTCCTCGACAGAACCCGGCTTACAGATCGACTCTCACCACTTTCTCTCCACTTCTTCCCACATGACCATTTGTCGCTGACCGGAAGAAGCTACGAACTTAAGAAATCACTTTAAGTGTGAAAGCCCAGTGTTTTGAAAACACTGGGCTTTTCTCTTTCCTGGCGCGTCAAATTCCCTCCTCGAACCTCGCAAAAGCACGCTAAATCTCGGTCCTGTAAGGATTTTTCCCCTCTGGCTCGCCTTGACGGTGGGGAGCGCGGATTTCTATAGTGTGCGGAAGTGGTACGAAGTGGGTAAAAGTGGGATCAACAGGCATGGATAGCCAACCACAGGGGAAGCGCTGACGTGTTTCGCGGAGCTAACGCCATCAGTCTCGACGCCAAAGGGCGCCTCGCGATGCCGAGTCGGTATCGTGACGAGCTCGTTTCGCGTTGCAATGGCCAGCTCATCGTCACCATCGATGCCGTCGACACCTGCCTCACCGTATACCCCCTCCCTGAATGGGAACTCATCGAAGCCAAGCTGCGCGAACTGCCCTCGCTGCGTGAAGAAACGCGGCGCCTGCAGCGTTTGCTGATTGGTAATGCCGTTGACCTGGAGCTGGATGGCGCCGGGCGTTTTCTCATTCCGCCGCGCCTGCGCGAGTACGCCGGCCTGGACAAGAGGGCGATGCTGGTCGGCCAGCTGAACAAGTTCCAGTTGTGGGACGAAGACAAATGGAATGCGGTTGCCGAGGCCGATCTCGCAGCCATCAAAGAGCCCGGCGGCCTGCCGGATGAATTGCGCGACCTTATTCTGTGAGCCTGCCTGTGACCAGTACCTTCCAACACATCACCGTTCTGCTCGAGGAGGCCGTCGAAGCGCTGGCCCCCCTGGAGGGCGGCCGCTATGTGGACGGAACCTTCGGAAGGGGAGGGCACAGCCGGGCCTTGCTCGGCAAGCTCGGGCCGGGCGGTCAACTGCTCGGGTTCGACAAGGATCCCCAAGCCATCGCGACGGGAAAAACACTGGCGGCCGAAGACGGCCGCTTCGTCATTGTGCAAAGGTCCTTCGCCGAGATGGCGGAAGAGTTCACCGCGCGTGGCCTGCAGGGCAGCGTGAATGGGGTTCTGCTGGACCTTGGCGTGTCCTCGCCGCAGCTGGATGACCCCGAGCGCGGCTTCAGCTTCCTCAATGACGGCCCGCTGGACATGCGCATGAACCCGGACCAGGGCGTCAGCGCGGCGCAGTGGATCGCCACTGCGGCGGAAGACGAGATCGCCCGCGTGTTCAAGGACTACGGCGAGGAGCGTTTCGCCAAGCGCATGGCTCGCGCCATCGTGCAGCGCCGTGCGGAAGCGCCGTTCGAGCGCACCGCCGATCTGGCGGCCGTGATCACCGAGGCCAATCCGGCCTGGGAGAAGGGTAAGAACCCGGCTACCCGAGCCTTCCAGGGGCTGCGGATCTTCATCAATAACGAGCTGGGCGATCTGGAGCGGGGTCTCGAAGCCGCGCTGGAAGGCCTGGCCGTGGGCGGGCGCCTGGTGGTGATCAGTTTCCATTCGCTGGAGGACCGCATCGTCAAACAGTTCATGCGCAAGCAGGTGAAGGGCGAGGCGGACAACCTGCCGCGCAACCTGCCGATTCAGGTCAAGCCTTTTGACCCGCGCATGAAGCTGATCGGCAAGCCGGTCTACGCCTCCGAGGCTGAACTCAAGGCCAACCCGCGCTCGCGCAGCGCAGTCATGCGCATCGCGGAGAAGCTCAGATGAGCCGGCTCTTCTCCAAGCGCCTGCCGACCGGCAGCTTCTTCATGTTGCTGCTGTTCATCGGTGTGCTGCTGTCGGCCATCTCCGTTTCCTATAGCGCGTACTGGAACCGCCAGTTGCTCAACTCGCTGTACGCCGAGCTCAACATTCGCGACAAGGCGCAGGCCGAGTACGGCCGCCTGATCCTCGAACAGAGCACCTGGACGGCCCACAGCCGCATCGAGGGCCTGGCGACTGACCAACTGAAGATGCGCGTGCCCGATCCGACCGAAATCATCATGGTGGCGCCATGAGAGACCTGGCCGGCGCTCGCTATCCCTGGCGCTTCCGCGTCGTCATCGCCCTGCTGCTGGCGATGGTGGCGGCGATCGCCTGGCGGATCGTCGACCTGCACGTCATCGACCATGATTTCCTCAAGGGCCAGGGTGATGCGCGCAGCGTGCGGCACATCACCATTCCCGCGCACCGTGGCCTGATTACCGACCGTAATGGCGAACCGCTGGCCGTGAGTACCCCGGTTGCCACGCTCTGGGCCAACCCCAAGGAGCTGGTGCTCGAGCGTGAAAAGTGGGGCTTCCTCGCTGACGCCCTTGGCCAGCCCAAGGCGGCGCTGTCCGAGCGCCTGGACGCGAACGCCGACAAGGAGTTCATCTATCTGGTCCGTGGCCTGACTCCGGAGCAGGGCGAGGCCGTGATGGCCCAGGTGAAGGCCCATCGCATCCCTGGCGTCTATTCGGTTGAAGAATTCCGCCGCTTCTACCCGTCCGGCGAAGTCGCCGCGCAGGTGGTGGGCTTCACCGACGTCGACGACCGCGGCCGTGAAGGTGTGGAACTGGCCTTCGACAGCTGGCTGGCCGGCGTGCCGGGCAAGCGCCAGGTGCTCAAGGACCGCCGTGGTCATCTGATTCGCGATGTGCAGGTCACCCGCAACGCCAAGGCCGGCAAGACCCTGGCCCTGTCCATCGACCTGCGCCTGCAGTACCTCGCCAACCGCGAGCTGCGCAATGCGCTGGTGGAGAACGGCGCCAAGGCCGGCAGCCTGGTGATCCTCGACGTGAAGTCCGGCGAAGTGCTGGCCATGGCCAACCAGCCGACCTACAACCCGAACAACCGTCGCAACCTGCAGCCGGCGATGATGCGCAACCGCGCCATGATCGACGTGTTCGAGCCGGGTTCGACCATGAAGCCGTTCTCCATGAGTGCGGCGCTGGAAACCGGCCGCTGGAAACCCACCGACAAGGTCGAGGTCTACCCCGGCACCCTGCAGATCGGCCGCTACACCATTCGTGACGTGTCCCGTACCGAGGGGCCGGTGCTGGACCTGACCGGCATCCTGATCCGCTCCAGTAACGTGGGGATGAGCAAGGTCGCCTTCGATATCGGTGGTGAGGCCATCTACAGCCTGATGCAGAAGGTCGGCCTCGGCCAGGACACCGGCCTGGGCTTCCCCGGCGAGCGTGTCGGCAACCTGCCGAACTACCGGGAATGGCGCAAGGCAGAAACTGCGACCCTTTCCTACGGCTACGGCCTGTCCGTCACCGCTATCCAGCTCGCCCATGCCTATGCGGCGCTGGCCAACAATGGCCGCAGCGTTCCGCTGACCATGGTCCGTGCCGATCGTCCGGCCGAAGCCACCCAGGTCATCCCCGAGCCGGTCGCCAAGACCATGCAGGGCATGCTGCAACAAGTGATCGAAGCGCCGAACGGCGTGTACCGCGCCCAGGTGCCGGGTTACCACGTTGCCGGCAAGTCCGGTACCGCGCGCAAGACCGCGACCGGCGCCAAGGGCTATGCCGAAAACTCCTACCGCTCCCTGTTCGCCGGCTTCGCGCCAATGAACAACCCGCGCTACGTCGCCGTGGTGGTCATCGATGAACCCAGCAAGGCCGGCTACTTCGGTGGTCTGGTCTCCGCGCCGGTGTTCAGCAAGGTGATGTCCGGCACGCTGCGCCTGATGAACGTGCCGCCGGACAACCTGCCGGCGACCCCGCAGCAACAAGCTGATGCTGCGCCCGCTGCCAAAGGAGGGCGTGGCTGATGCCGATGAGCCTGAATCAACTGCTGCCGCAAGCCGAAAGTGGCGAACTGATCCGTGAGCTGACCCTGGACAGCCGCACCGTCAAGCCGGGCGACCTGTTCCTGGCTGTGCCGGGTGGCCGTCAGGACGGCCGCGGGCACATTGCCGCCGCGCTCACCCAGGGTGCAGCCGCTGTCGCCTATGAAGCAGAGGGGGCTGTAGACCTGCCACCCAGCGATGTGCCGATGATTGCCATCAAGGGCCTCGCCAAGCAGCTGTCCGCTATCGCCGGGCGCTTCTACGGCGAACCCAGCCGTGGCGTCGAACTGGTCGGCGTGACCGGCACCAACGGCAAGACCAGCGTCAGCCAGCTGGTGGCCCAGGCGCTGGACCTGCTCGGCGAACGCTGTGGCATCGTCGGCACCCTCGGCACCGGTTTCTATGGCGCGCTGGAAAGCGGTCGCCACACCACGCCTGACCCGCTTGCCGTGCAGGCGACCCTGGCACGCCTGAAACAGGCTGGCGCCAAGGCCGTTGCCATGGAAGTGTCCTCCCACGGCCTGGAACAGGGCCGCGTTGCGGCGCTGGGCTTCGATGTGGCGGTGTTCACCAACCTGTCCCGCGACCATCTGGACTACCACGGCTCGATGGAAGCCTACGGCGCCGCCAAGGCCAAGCTGTTCGCCTGGCAAGGCCTGCGTTGCCGGGTGATCAACCTGGACGACGACTTCGGCCGCCAGCTGGCTGCCGAGTCCCAAGAATCCCGACTGATGGGTTACAGCCTGAGCGACCCGTCGGCCTACATCTATTGCCGCGAAGCCACCTTCAGCGATGCCGGCGTGCAAGCGCAGATCGTCACCCCGCAGGGCGAAGGCCTCCTGCGCAGCTCGCTGCTGGGCAAGTTCAACCTGAGCAACCTGCTGGCCGTGGTCGGCGCTCTGCTGGGGCTGGACTACCCGCTGGGCGACGTGCTCAAGGTGCTGCCGCAGCTGGAAGGGCCGATCGGCCGCATGCAGCGCCTGGGCGGCGGTGAAAAACCGCTGGTCGTTGTGGACTACGCCCACACTCCGGACGCGCTGGAGAAAGTCCTGCTGGCCCTGCGTCCGCACGTACATGGCCAGCTGCTTTGCCTGTTCGGCTGCGGCGGCGACCGTGACAGCGGCAAGCGCCCGATCATGGCGCAGATCGCCGAACAGCATGCCGACCGCGTGCTGGTTACCGATGACAACCCGCGCACCGAGAAGAGCGAGGCGATCATCGCCGACATCCGTACCGGTTTCGCCAAGCCCGAAGCGGTCGAGTTCGTGCCCGGCCGCGGCGAAGCCATCGCTCGCCTGATCGCCGCTGCCGGCGTCGATGACGTCGTGCTGCTGGCCGGCAAGGGGCATGAGGATTACCAGGAGATCGACGGTGTTCGCCACCCGTTCTCCGATCTGGAACAAGCCGCCAAGGCGCTGGCTGCCTGGGAGGTGAAGCGTGCTTAAACCCCTTTCGCTCAACGAGGTCGCTGGTGCGCTGCAAGGCCGTGTGGTCGGCGCCGACACCAGCTTCGACGCCGTGAGCACCGACAGCCGCGCCATCGTGCCCGGCCAGCTGTTCATTGCCCTGACCGGTCCGCGTTTCGACGGCCACGACTACCTGGCTGACGTCGCCGCCAAGGGCGCGGTTGCTGCCCTGGTCGAGCGCGAAGTCGCCGGTGCGCCGCTGCCGCAACTGATCGTGGCAGATACCCGTATCGCGCTGGGCCAGCTTGGCGCGCTGAACCGTGCTGCCTTTACCGGTCGCGTCGCGGCTGTGACGGGCTCCAGCGGCAAGACCACCGTGAAGGAGATGCTTGCCAGCATCCTGCGGACCCAGGGCGAAGTCCTGGCGACCCGCGGCAACCTGAACAACGACCTCGGCGCACCGCTGACCCTGTTGCAGCTGGCGCCTGAGCACAAGAGCGCAGTCATCGAACTGGGCGCCAACCGTGTCGGCGAGATCGCCTACACCGTTGCGTTGACCCGCCCGCAGGTCGCCATCATCACCAACGCCGGCACCGCCCACGTGGGTGAGTTCGGCGGCCAGGACAAGATCGTCCTGGCCAAGGGAGAGATTCTCGAGGGGCTGGCTGCCGACGGCGTGGCCATCCTCAATCGCGACGACAAGGCCTTTGATACCTGGCAGACCCGTGCTGCCGGTCGCCGTATCTCCAGTTTCGGCCTGCACGATGCGCGCGCCGATTTCAGCGCCAGCGATGTAAAGCGTGATGCTCGTGGTTGCCCGGGTTTCACCCTGCAGGGCCCGGCCGGCGAGGCTGCCGTCCAGCTGAATCTGCTGGGTGAGCACAACGTCACGAATGCGCTGGCCGCTGCCGCAGCCGCTCATGCCCTTGGCGTGCCGCTGGTCGGGATCGTTTCCGGCCTGCAGAACCTGCAGCCGGTCAAGGGTCGCGCCGTAGCCCAGCTGGCGACGAATGGCATGCGTGTGATCGACGACAGCTACAACGCCAACCCGGCTTCAATCTGCGCGGCGATTGATATACTCGCCGGCTTTTCCGGCCGGACCGTCCTGGTCCTCGGGGACATGGGCGAGCTGGGCGCGTGGGCGGAATCTTCCCACCGCGAAGTGGGAACCTACGCCATTGGCAAAGTCACCGCGCTCTATGCCGTCGGACCGTTGATGAGCCACGCCGTGCAGGCGTTCGGTTCCGCGGGCCGGCACTTCGCCGATCAGGCCAGCCTGATCAGCGCCCTGGCCGACGAAGCATCGACCACCACCATTCTGATCAAGGGTTCCCGCAGCGCGGCGATGGACAAGGTCGTCGCGGCGCTGTGTGGTTCCTCCGAGGAGATTCACTAAATGCTGCTGCTGCTCGCCGAGTACCTGCAACAGTTCTACAAGGGCTTCGGCGTCTTCCAGTACCTGACCCTGCGCGGCATCCTGAGTGTGCTGACCGCGCTCGCCCTGTCGCTCTGGCTGGGCCCGTGGATGATCCGCACCCTGCAGATCCGCCAGATCGGCCAGTCCGTGCGCAACGACGGCCCGCAATCGCACCTGTCCAAGAAGGGCACGCCGACGATGGGTGGCGCGCTGATCCTCACCGCCATCGCCATCAGCACGCTGCTGTGGTCCGACTGGTCGAACCGTTACGTCTGGGTCGTGCTGGCCGTGACCCTGCTGTTCGGCGCCATCGGCTGGGTGGATGACTACCGCAAGGTAATCGAGAAGAACTCCCGCGGCCTGCCGAGCCGCTGGAAGTATTTCTGGCAGTCGGTATTCGGCCTGGGCGCGGCGATCTTCCTCTATATGACTGCCGAGACGCCGGTCGAGACTACCCTCATCGTGCCGATGCTGAAGAACGTCGAGATCCCGCTGGGCATCTTCTTCGTGGTGCTGACCTACTTCGTGATCGTCGGCTCCAGCAACGCGGTGAACCTGACCGACGGCCTCGACGGCCTGGCGATCATGCCCACCGTGATGGTCGGCGGCGCGCTGGGGATCTTCTGCTACCTGTCGGGCAACATCAAATTCGCCGAATACCTGTTCATCCCGAGTGTGCCGGGCGCGGGCGAGCTGATCATCTTCTGCGGCGCCATCGTCGGCGCAGGGTTGGGCTTCCTCTGGTTCAACACCTACCCGGCCCAGGTGTTCATGGGTGACGTCGGCGCGCTGGCGCTGGGCGCCGCGCTGGGCACCATCGCCGTGATCGTCCGCCAGGAAATCGTGCTGTTCATCATGGGTGGCGTGTTCGTCATGGAAACCCTGTCGGTGGTGATCCAGGTCGCCTCCTTCAAGTTGACCGGCAAGCGGGTGTTCCGCATGGCGCCGATCCACCACCACTTCGAACTCAAAGGCTGGCCTGAACCGCGCGTGATCGTGCGCTTCTGGATCATCACGGTGATTCTCGTGCTGATCGGCCTGGCCACGTTGAAACTGCGTTGAGGACTGATCGAGCATGAGCCTGATCGCTTCCGACCAATTCCGCATCGTTGTCGGCCTCGGCAAGAGCGGCATGTCCCTGGTGCGCTACCTGGCGCGCCAGGGCGTGCCGTTTGCCGTGGCCGATACGCGCGCGAATCCGCCGGAGCTGGCGACCCTGCGCGAGCAGTATCCGCAGGTCGAGGTGCGCTGCGGCGACCTTGACGCCGATTTCCTCTGCCGCGCCCAGGAGCTCTACGTGAGCCCAGGCCTGTCGCTGCGCGTGCCGGCGCTGATCGAAGCTGCCGCCCGTGGCGTGCGCATGTCCGGCGACGTCGACCTGTTCGCGCGTCACGCGAAGGCGCCCATCGTCGCCATCACCGGTTCCAACGCCAAGAGCACCGTCACCACCCTGGTGGGCGACATGGCCAAGGCTGCCGGCAAGCGTGTCGCCGTCGGTGGCAACCTGGGCACTCCGGCGCTGGACCTGCTGGCCGATGACGTCGAGCTGTACGTGGTCGAACTGTCCAGCTTCCAGCTGGAAACCTGCGAGCGGCTGAACGCCGAGGTCGCTACCTGCCTCAATGTCAGCGAAGACCACATGGACCGCTACGACGGCATGGCCGACTACCACCTGGCCAAGCACCGTATCTTCCGCGGCGCCAAGCAGGTCGTGGTGAACCGTGCCGACGCGCTGAGTCGCCCACTGATCGCCGACAACGTGCCGTGCTGGACCTTCGGCACCAACAAGCCGGACTTCAAGAGCTTCGGCCTGATCGAAGAAGACGGGGAGAAGTGGCTGGCATTCCAGTTCGACAAACTGATGCCGGCCCGTGAGCTGAAGATCCGTGGCGCGCACAACCAGTCCAATGCCCTGGCCGCACTGGCCTTGGGGCACGCTGTCGGCCTGCCGTTCGAGCCGATGCTGCAGACCCTGCGTGAGTTCGCCGGCCTCGCTCACCGCTGCCAGTGGGTGCGTGAGCGAAACAGCGTGAGCTACTACGACGACTCCAAGGCCACCAACGTTGGCGCCGCCCTGGCGGCCATCGAAGGCCTGGGCGCCGACATCGACGGCAAGCTGGTGCTGATCGCCGGTGGCGACGGCAAGGGCGCCGACTTCCATGACCTGCGTGACCCGGTTGCGCAGCATTGCCGCGCCGTGGTGCTGCTGGGGCGTGACGCCGAGCTGGTGAGTGCCGCCATTGGCAACGCCGTACCGAAGGTCCGCGTGAATACCCTGGAAGAAGCCGTCGAGCACGCTGCCGACCTGGCTCTGCCGGGTGACGCCGTGCTGCTGTCGCCGGCCTGCGCGAGCCTGGACATGTTCAAGAACTACGAAGAACGCGGACGTCTGTTCGCCAAGGCCGTGGAGGAGCTCGCCTGATGTTCTCCTTCCTGCGCCCTTATCCGTCCCCGCTGATCAGCCGCAATGGCATCGACATCGACTTCCCGCTGCTCGCGGGTTGTCTGGCGCTGCTCGGCCTCGGTCTGGTGATGGTCACTTCGGCATCCTCCGAAGTCGCCGCGGCGCAGTCCGGCAACCCGCTGTACTTCTCGGTCCGCCACCTGATCTACCTCGCCATCGGCTTCGTCGCCTGCGGCGTGACCATGATGGTGCCGATGGAAACCTGGCAGCGCTGGGGCTGGAAGCTGCTCGCCGTGGCCTTCCTGCTGCTGGTGATGGTGATCACCCCCGGCATCGGCCGCGAGGTGAACGGCTCCATGCGCTGGATCGGCTTCGGCCTGTTCAACATCCAGCCCTCGGAGATCGCCAAGGTCTTCGTGGTGATCTTCATGGCCGGCTACCTCGTCCGCCGACAGGAAGAAGTGCGCGAGAGCTGGCTGGGCTTCTTCAAGCCTTTCGTGGTGCTGCTGCCGATGGCCGGCCTGCTGCTGCGCGAGCCCGACTTCGGCGCCACCGTGGTGATGATGGGCGCGGCCGCTGCGATGTTGTTCCTCGGCGGCGTGGGCCTGTTCCGCTTCGGCCTGATGGTGGCGCTGGCAGTGGGCGCCGTAGTCCTGCTGATCCAGACCCAGCCCTACCGGATGGCGCGCCTGACCAACTTCACCGACCCCTGGGCCGACCAGTTCGGCGCGGGCTACCAGCTTAGCCAGGCGCTGATCGCCTTTGGTCGTGGTGGCTGGACCGGCATGGGCCTGGGCAACAGCATCCAGAAGCAGTTCTACCTGCCCGAGGCGCACACCGACTTCGTGTTCGCGGTCCTCGCTGAAGAGCTGGGCATCGTCGGCGCCATGGCCACCGTGGCCCTGTTCGTCTTCGTCAGCCTGCGTGCGCTGTACATCGGCATCTGGGCTGAGCAGTCGAAACAGTACTTCTCCGCCTACGTCGCCTACGGGCTGGCCTTCCTGTGGATCGGTCAGTTCCTGATCAACGTGGGCGTGAACGTCGGCCTGCTACCGACCAAGGGCCTGACCCTGCCATTCCTCAGCTACGGCGGCAGCTCCCTGGTGATCTGCTGTGCCCAGCTGGGAATGCTGCTGCGCATCGAATGGGAACGCCGCACCGTGATGGGCAGCGAGGAATATGAATTCAGCGAAGAGGACTTTGCCGATGAAAGGTAACGTCCTGATCATGGCGGGCGGCACCGGCGGACACGTGTTCCCGGCCCTGGCCTGCGCCCGTGAATTCCAGGCACGCGGCTACAGCGTGCACTGGCTGGGCACTCCGCGCGGCATCGAGAACGACCTGGTACCCAAGGCCGGTCTGCCGCTGCACCTGATCGACGTCAGCGGCCTGCGCGGTAAGGGCCTCAAGTCCCTGTTGCGCGCGCCGTTCGATCTGCTCAAGTCGCTGTTCCAGGCCCTGGGCGTGGTTCGCCAGCTCAAGCCGGTCTGTGTGCTCGGCCTGGGCGGCTACGTCACCGGTCCGGGCGGGCTGGCCGCCAAGCTGTCCGGCGTGCCACTGGTGATCCATGAACAGAACGCCGTTGCCGGCACCGCCAACCGCAGCCTTGCGCCGCTGGCCAAGCGTGTCTGCGAAGCCTTCCCGGACACCTTCGACAGCAGCGCCAAGCGCCTGACCACCGGCAACCCTGTGCGCGTCGAGCTGTTCCTGGAAGAGGGCGCCCGCGCGCCGCTGGCCGGCCGCCGCGTCAACCTGCTGGTTCTGGGCGGCAGCCTGGGCGCCGAGCCGTTGAACAAGCTGCTGCCCGAAGCGCTCGCGCAAATCGGGGCCGAGATTCGCCCGGCCATTCGCCATCAGGCCGGTCGTCAGCATGACGAAATTACTGCGGAGCGTTATCGCGCTGCGGGTGTCGAAGCGGACGTAGCTCCGTTCATCGCCGACATGGCCGCCGCCTACGCCTGGGCCGATCTGGTGATCTGCCGCGCCGGAGCGCTGACCGTGAGCGAGCTGACCGCCGCCGGCCTGCCGTCCTTCCTGGTGCCGCTGCCCCACGCGATCGATGACCACCAGACCAAGAATGCCGAATTCCTGGTGCGGGAGGGCGCGGCCCACCTGCTGCCACAGAAATCTACCAGCGCCGCTGAACTGGCCGCGCAGTTGTCCGAGGTATTGATGCATCCCGATTCCCTGACCCGCATGGCCGCTCGCGCACGCAGCCTGGCCAAGCCCGAGGCTACCCGCACGGTAGTCGATGCCTGCCTGGAGGTGGCCCGTGGTTAAAGAACCCACCGGCGTCACCCGCACCATGCGGCGCATCCGCCGCATCCACTTCGTCGGCATCGGTGGCGTGGGCATGTGCGGTATCGCGGAAGTGCTGCTCAACCTGGGTTACGAAGTCTCCGGCTCCGACCTCAAGGCTTCGCCGGTCACCGAGCGCCTGGAAAAGTTCGGTGCGGAAATCTTCATCGGCCACCGCGCGGAGAACTCCGACGGTGCTGACGTGCTGGTGGTTTCCAGCGCGGTGAACAAGTCGAACCCGGAAGTCGCTGCAGCGCTGGATCGCCGTGTGCCGGTCGTGCCGCGCGCCGAGATGCTCGCCGAGCTGATGCGCTATCGCCACGGCATCGCCGTCGCCGGTACCCACGGCAAGACCACCACCACCAGCCTGATCGCCTCGGTATTCGCCGCCGGCGGCCTGGACCCGACCTTCGTCATCGGCGGCCGCCTGAACGCCGCCGGCACCAACGCGCAACTGGGCACCAGCCGCTACCTGGTGGCCGAGGCCGACGAGAGCGACGCCAGCTTCCTGCACCTGCAGCCGATGGTCTCGGTGGTCACCAACATCGACGCCGACCACATGAGTACCTATGGCGGCGACTTCAACAAGCTCAAGCGCACCTTCGTCGACTTCCTGCACAATCTACCGTTCTACGGCCTGGCCGTGGTCTGCGTGGACGACCCGGTGGTGCGCGAGATTCTGCCGCAGGTTGCCCGTCCGACCGTGACCTACGGCCTGAGCGAGGACGCCGACGTCCGCGCTATCAACATCCGCCAGGAAGGCATGCGCACCTACTTCACCGTGTTGCGCCCCGAGCGCGAGCCGCTGGACGTCTCGGTGAACATGCCCGGCCTGCACAACGTACTGAACTCCCTGGCGACCATCGTCATCGCCACCGATGAAGGTATTTCCGACGAGGCCATCGTCCAGGGGCTGTCCGGTTTCCAGGGCGTCGGTCGACGCTTCCAGGTCTATGGCGACCTGCAGGTGGAAGGCGGCAGCGTGATGCTGGTCGACGATTACGGCCACCACCCGCGCGAAGTCGCAGCGGTGATCAAGGCCGTTCGCGGTGGCTGGCCGGAGCGCCGTCTGGTGATGGTCTACCAGCCGCACCGCTTCAGCCGTACCCGTGACCTGTACGACGACTTCGTGCAGGTGCTGGGCGAAGCCAACGTGCTGATGCTGATGGAGGTCTACCCGGCCGGCGAAGAGCCGATCCCCGGCGCCGACAGCCGTCACCTGTGCCACAGCATCCGCCAGCGCGGCCAGCTCGACCCGATCTACCTGGAGCGCGGCGGTGATCTCGCTTCGCTGCTCAAGCCGCTGCTGCGTCCGGGCGACATCCTGCTCTGCCAGGGCGCCGGCGATATCGGCGGGCTGGCTCCGGCACTGATCAAGAATCCGATGTTCGGCGTCGCTGCTGCGGGCGCCGAGGGGAAGAAGCAATGAGTGACGTCCTCAAATCCGCCCTCGAGCCTCGCGCCTTCGGTCGCGTCGCCGTGCTGTACGGCGGCAAGAGCGCCGAACGCGAGGTGTCGCTGAAGTCCGGCGCCATGGTTCTGCAGGCTCTGCAGGGCGCTGGCGTGGACGCCTTCGGTATCGACGTGGGCGATGATCTGCTGGAGCGTCTGACCCGCGAGAAGATCGACCGCGCCTTCATCATCCTCCACGGTCGTGGCGGTGAAGACGGCACCATGCAGGGTCTGCTGGAAATCGCCGGCATTCCCTACACCGGCAGCGGCGTGCTGGCTTCGGCGCTGGCCATGGACAAGCTGCGCACCAAGCGTGTGTGGCTGAGCCTCGGCCTGCCGACGCCCGACCACGCCGTGCTTGCCAGCGAGGACGATTGCCGCACCGCTTCCGCGAAGCTCGGCTTCCCGCTGATCGTCAAGCCGGCCAGCGAAGGTTCAAGCATCGGCATGGCCAAGGTGAACAGCGTGGAAGAGCTGATCGCCGCCTGGGCTGCTGCCGCGAAATTCGATCCACAGGTGCTCGTCGAGCAGTGGATCAGCGGCCCCGAATACACCGTCGCGATCCTCCGTGGCCAGGTGCTGCCGCCCATTCGCCTGGGCACCCCGCACACCTTCTACGACTACGACGCGAAGTACCTGGCCAACGATACCCAGTACCAGATTCCCTGCGGCCTCGATGCCGAGAAGGAACAGGAGCTCAAGGACCTGACCGCGCGCGCCTGCGATGCCCTTGGCATCCAGGGCTGGGGCCGGACCGATGTGATGCAGGACGCCCAAGGGCGCTTCTGGCTGTTGGAAGTGAACACCGCACCGGGCATGACCGACCACAGCCTGGTGCCCATGGCCGCGCGCGCGGCCGGCCTGGATTTCCAGCAACTGGTGCTGGCGATCCTCGCCGACAGCGTCGAGGCAAGGGGGTAAGTCATGAACGGCGCGCAGCTTCGTCACCAGAATCCCGGGATCGGCCGTGCTCCGGCACGCAAGCCGGTGCCGCGCGGCGCCAGCCGTCTGGTGGCCAAGGAGCCGCTCAGCGCCCGCATGCCCAAGCCCAGCCTCGGCTTCCTGAAGGTGCTGCTGTGGCCTCTGGTGCTGGGTGTGCTCGGCGGCGGTGCTTACTACGGTGCGCAATACGTGCTGCCTTACGCGGACCGGCCGATCGCCAAGGTCAGTGTGGAAGGCGACCTCAGCTACATCAGCCAGGCGGCGGTGCAGCAGCGGATCAGCCCCTATGTGTCGGCCAGTTTCTTCACCATCGACCTGGCCGGCATGCGCCAGGAACTGGAGCAGATGCCCTGGATCGCCCACGCCGAAGTGCGTCGCGTATGGCCCGACCAGGTGGTTGTCCGCCTGGACGAGCAATTGCCCATCGCCCGTTGGGGTGACGAAGCCCTGCTGAATAATCAGGGTCAGGCTTTCGCCCCGCGTGAAGTGGCCAACTACGAGCACCTGCCGCGCCTGTCCGGCCCGCAGCGTGCGCAGCAGCAAGTGATGCAGCAGTACCAGATTCTCAGCCAGATGCTCCGCCCGCTGGGCTTCACCATCGCCAGCCTGGACATGAGTTCGCGCGGCGCCTGGACCCTGGGCACCGCGCAGGGCGTTGAGATCATGCTGGGCCGCGATCACGCGGTAGAACAGATTCGCCGGTTCGTGACCATCTACGACAAGGCGCTGAAAGACCAGATTACGAAAATTGCCCGCATCGACATGCGCTACCCCAACGGCCTTGCCGTAGGCTGGCGCGATCCGATGCCGGAAGCGACGGTGGCTCAGACCACCGCCGCGCAGTGAGTTGAGGAGACTTCGATAAACATGGCAAGCGTGCAGAGCGGCAAAATGGTCGTCGGCCTGGACATCGGCACCTCCAAGGTGGTGGCGCTGGTGGGTGAGGTAGCGGCCGATGGCAAGCTGGAAATCGTCGGCATCGGGACGCATCCGTCGCGCGGCCTGAAGAAGGGCGTGGTGGTGAACATCGAATCCACCGTGCAATCGATCCAGCGCGCCATCGATGAAGCCCAGCAGATGGCTGGCTGCCGTATCCACTCGGCCTTCGTCGGCATCGCCGGCAACCATATCCGCAGCCTGAATTCCCACGGCATCGTGGCGATCCGCGACCGCGAAGTGAGCGGGGCGGACATCGAGCGCGTACTGGATGCTGCCCAGGCCGTGGCCATCCCGGCCGACCAGCGTGTGCTGCACACCCTGGCACAGGACTACGTGATCGATAACCAGGAGGGCGTGCGCGAGCCGCTGGGCATGTCCGGCGTACGTCTGGAAGCCAAGGTGCACGTGGTGACCTGCGCGGTGAATGCCGCGCAGAACATCGAGAAATGCGTGCGCCGCTGCGGCCTGGAAGTGGATGACATCATTCTCGAGCAGCTGGCCTCGGCCTACTCCGTGCTCACCGAGGATGAAAAGGAACTGGGCGTGTGCCTGGTGGACATCGGCGGCGGCACTACCGACATTGCCATTTTCACCGAAGGTGCCATCCGCCATACGGCGGTGATCCCGATCGCCGGCGATCAGGTCACCAACGACATCGCCATGGCGCTGCGTACCCCGACCCAGTACGCCGAAGAAATCAAGATTCGATATGCTTGTGCCTTGGCCAAACTGGCCGGTCCGGGCGAAACCATCAAGGTGCCCAGCGTAGGGGATCGGCCGCCGCGGGAACTGTCGCGCCAAGCGCTTGCCGAAGTGGTCGAGCCTCGTTACGACGAGCTCTTCACCCTGGTTCAGGCTGAGCTGCGTCGCAGTGGCTACGAGGACCTGATTCCGGCCGGGATCGTTCTGACCGGTGGCACCTCCAAGATGGAAGGTGCCGTCGAACTGGCCGAAGAGATCTTTCATATGCCGGTGCGCCTGGGCGTACCACACAGCGTCAAGGGACTGGCTGACGTCGTGCGCAATCCGATCTATTCCACCGGCGTGGGGCTGCTGCTGTACGGACTGCAAAAGCAATCCGACGGCATCTCCATGTCCGGCAGCAGCTTCAGCAGCGACGAACCCAAGACACCGGTACTGGAAAAGCTTAAACGCTGGGTCCAGGGCAATTTCTGATTTACCACCGCGGTAAACGTAGGCAACACAACTAGAAAGGAAGGAGAGGGGAAATGTTTGAACTGGTAGATAACGTCCCGCAAACAGCAGTCATCAAAGTGATCGGCGTAGGTGGTGGCGGCGGCAACGCCGTGAACCACATGGCCAAGAACAACGTTGATGGCGTCGAATTCATTTGCGCCAACACCGATGCGCAGGCGCTGAAGAACATCGCCGCGCGTACCGTGCTGCAGCTCGGCCCGGGTGTGACCAAGGGCCTGGGCGCTGGCGCCAACCCTGAAGTAGGCCGTCAGGCCGCCATCGAGGACCGTGAGCGCATCGCCGAAGTCCTGGAAGGCGCCGACATGGTCTTCATCACCACCGGCATGGGTGGCGGTACCGGTACCGGTGCTGCGCCGATCATTGCCGAGGTTGCCAAGGAAATGGGCATCCTCACCGTGGCCGTGGTCACCCGTCCGTTCCCGTTCGAAGGTCGCAAGCGCATGCAGATCGCCGACGAGGGCATCCGCTCGTTGGCTGAAAGCGTCGACTCGCTGATCACCATCCCGAACGAAAAACTGCTGACCATCCTGGGCAAGGACGCGAGCCTGCTGGCCGCCTTCGCCAAGGCTGACGATGTACTGGCCGGTGCCGTTCGCGGTATCTCCGACATCATCAAGCGCCCGGGCATGATCAACGTCGACTTCGCCGACGTGAAAACCGTCATGAGCGAAATGGGCATGGCCATGATGGGTACCGGCTGCGCCAGCGGCCCGAACCGCGCTCGCGAGGCTACCGAGGCCGCGATCCGCAACCCGCTGCTGGAAGACGTTAACCTGCAGGGCGCCCGCGGCATTCTGGTGAACATCACCGCCGGCCCCGACCTGTCCCTGGGCGAGTACTCCGACGTGGGTAACATCATCGAGCAATTCGCTTCCGAGCACGCCACCGTGAAAGTGGGTACCGTGATCGATCCGGACATGCGCGACGAGTTGCACGTCACCGTGGTCGCCACCGGCCTGGGCGCTCGACTGGAGAAACCGGTCAAGGTCGTCGATAACACCGTTCAGACCCAGGCCGTCAGCACCCAGGCTCCGGTTCAGCGCGAGCAGCAGTCGGTGAACTACCGTGACCTGGACCGTCCGACCGTCATGCGCAACCAGAACCACGGCGGCGCAGCCACCGCGGCCAAGCTGAACCCGCAGGACGATCTCGACTATCTGGACATCCCGGCCTTCCTGCGTCGTCAGGCCGATTGAGTCGATTTATCAGGAGTATCAATGTGATTGGTGTTCAGCAAAGGGCGGTTCTGCTATCATCGCCGCCCATTGTTGACAACAGTTCGCAACTTGCGCGAAAGCGGCCAAAGCCATGATCAGACAACGCACCTTGAAGAACATCATCCGGGCGACCGGTGTCGGCCTGCACTCCGGGGAAAAGGTTTACCTGACCCTGAAGCCGGCTCCCGTCGATACTGGCATCGTGTTCTGCCGGACCGATCTCGACCCTGTGGTGGAAATTCCCGCCCGGGCCTCGAACGTCGGCGAAACCACCATGTCGACCACCCTGATCAAGGGTGACATCAAGGTGGATACCGTGGAGCACCTGCTCTCGGCCATGGCCGGCCTGGGTATCGACAACGCCTATGTCGAGCTGTCCGCATCGGAAGTTCCGATCATGGACGGCAGCGCAGGTCCTTTCGTATTCCTGATCCAGTCCGCTGGCCTGCAAGAGCAGGAAGCGGCCAAGAAGTTCATCCGTATCAAGCGCGAAATTACGGTGGAAGAGGGCGACAAGCGCGCCACCTTCGTTCCGTTCGACGGCTTCAAGGTGAGCTTCGAGATCGATTTCGATCACCCGGTCTTCCGTGGTCGCACCCAGAAAGCCGTGGTGGATTTCTCCAGCACTTCCTTCGTGAAGGAAGTCAGCCGCGCCCGTACCTTCGGGTTCATGCGTGACATCGAGATGCTGCGTTCCCAGAACCTGGCTCTGGGTGGCAGTGTGGAGAACGCCATCGTGGTCGACGAGTATCGAGTGCTCAACGAAGACGGTCTTCGTTACGAGGACGAGTTCGTCAAGCACAAGATTCTGGACGCCATTGGTGACCTGTACCTGCTGGGTAACAGCCTCATCGGCGAGTTCATCGGTTACAAGTCCGGTCACGCCCTGAACAACCGTCTCCTGCGTACCCTCATCGCAGACAAGGACGCTTGGGAAGTGGTGACCTTCGAGGACGCCAAGACTGCGCCGATCTCCTATATGCGACCCGCTGCGGCCGTATAAGGAAACCTCCTCCTTTCAGCTACAACTTCAAAGGCCACCCTCGGGTGGCCTTTTTTTATTCCAGCGTTTTTATTCCTGGTCCGCTTCCGGCGACTTGCGACTGCGGCTGGCGAGGCGCTCGAGGGCGGCCTTGAGCTGCGGATTGCTGATGCCCTCGGCTGCTTCGTGCAGGGTGGCGGAGGCGGACTCGGTGATGCGGTTGGTATTCACTCGGGTGGGCGCCTGGATCACCGGCTGCACCTTGAACAGAATGCGCGCCAGGCCCCTGAACTCCTCAAATGCGGCCAGCTGCCGCAGCAGGCGGTTCTGCTGGTAGCGCAGGCGCGTGGCCCAGTGACCGTCGGTGACGACCAGCAGCAGGCTGCCCTCACGCCAGGAGGCGACGCGGCAGTAGGGGCGCGCGGCGGGCTGCAACTGCGAGTCGAGCAGTTCCTGCAGGCGCGAGAGGCGCTGCGCCTGGGCGAACAGCGACTGCAGCGGCTTGGCTTCGCGCAGCAGCTTGGTCATCGCCTTGGCGGGCAGGGGACGGAAGGCCATCGAAAGCAACCGGGAGTGAATGAAGAAGGATGGTAACAGATGCACTCAGGGCCAGAGGCCACCGTCCACCCTTGAAGTTATCCGGCTGCGTCACCATATCACCCACTCGGATTCAAAGTTGTCGGTCCATGCATTGCCCCCAAGCTCGCAGAATGCGAAGCTTCGGAGGATGACTTCGGCACTTTTTTCCCGGAAGTTTCCGGGTAGAATGCCCGCTTCATTGCCGTTCCGCGCCGCGGCCAGCCAGTCGGGCAGCCCTCCAATTCTCCAGTTCGGATGACCCAGTCGATATGTTTGCGCCTTTGTTGAAAAAACTCTTTGGAAGCAAGAACGAGCGCGAAGTGAAGCGCATGGCCAAGCAGGTCCAGGCCATCAATGCACTCGAGCCCCAGATGGTCCCGCTTTCCGATGAGCAACTGAAGGCCAAGACCGAAGAGTTCAAGGCACGCGTCGCCAAGGGCGAGACCCTCGACCAGATCCTTCCGGAAGCCTTCGCCGTCGCCCGTGAGGCCGGCAAGCGCGTCATGGGCATGCGTCACTTCGACGTCCAGCTGATCGGCGGCATGTCCCTGCACGAAGGCAAGATTGCCGAGATGCGTACCGGTGAGGGCAAGACCCTCGTGGGTACCCTGGCCGTCTACCTGAATGCCCTGTCCGGAAAAGGCGTGCACGTGGTCACCGTGAACGACTACCTGGCCCGCCGCGACGCCAACTGGATGCGCCCGCTGTATGAGTTCCTGGGCCTGACCGTCGGCATCGTCAGCCCGTTCCAGCCGCCGGAAGAGAAGCGCGCCGCCTACGCCGCCGACATCACCTACGGCACCAACAACGAATTCGGCTTCGACTACCTGCGCGACAACATGGCGTTCAGCCTGGAAGACAAGTTCCAGCGTGAACTGAACTTCGCCGTGGTCGACGAAGTGGACTCCATCCTCATCGACGAGGCGCGGACTCCGCTGATCATCTCCGGCCAGGCCGAAGACAGCTCCGAGTTGTACATCAAGATCAACAAGCTGATCCCGCGCCTGAAACGCCACATCGAGGAAGTCGAAGGCCAGGTGACCCAGCAGGGCCACTACAGCATCGACGAGAAGACCCGCCAGGTCGAACTCAACGAACAGGGCCATGCCTACGTCGAGGAACTGCTGACCCAGAACGGCCTGCTGGCCGAGGGCGAGAGCCTCTACTCGGCGCACAACCTCAGCCTGCTGACCCATGTCTACGCCGCGCTGCGCGCCCACACTCTGTTCCACCGCAACGTGGAATACATCGTCCAGGGCGACCAGGTCCTGCTGATCGACGAGCACACCGGCCGTACCATGCCGGGCCGTCGCCTCTCCGAAGGCCTGCACCAGGCCATCGAGGCGAAGGAAAATCTGCCGATCCAGGCCGAGAGCCAGACCCTGGCCTCGACCACCTTCCAGAACTACTTCCGCCTCTACACCAAGCTGGCCGGCATGACGGGTACCGCCGACACCGAGGCCTTCGAATTCCGCCAGACCTACGGCCTCGACGTGGTGGTGATCCCGACCCACCGTCCGGTTGCCCGTAAGGACTTCAACGACCTGGTCTACCTGACCCAGGACGAGAAGTACGCCGCCATCATCACCGACGTGCAGCAGTGCCAGGCGCTGGGTCGTCCGATCCTCGTGGGTACCGCCTCGGTCGAGACCTCCGAATACGTTTCGCAGCTGCTGCAGAACGCCGGCATCGAGCACAAGGTACTGAACGCCAAGTACCACGAGAAGGAAGCCGAGATCATTGCCCAGGCCGGTCGTCCGGGCTCGGTCACCATCGCCACCAACATGGCCGGTCGTGGTACCGACATCCTGCTGGGCGGCAACTGGGAAGTGGAAGTCGCCGCGCTGGAGAACCCCACCGACGAGCAGGTCGCGCAGATCAAGGCCGACTGGCAGAAGCGTCACCAACAGGTCATCGAGTCGGGCGGCCTGCACGTGATCGCCTCCGAGCGCCACGAATCCCGCCGTATCGACAACCAGCTGCGCGGCCGTGCCGGCCGTCAGGGCGACCCGGGCTCCAGCCGCTTCTACCTGTCGCTGGAAGACCACCTGATGCGCATCTTCGCCTCCGACCGGGTGAAGAACTTCATGAAGGCCCTCGGCATGCAGCCGGGCGAGGCGATCGAACACCGCATGGTGACCAACGCCATCGAAAAGGCGCAGCGCAAGGTCGAAGGCCGCAACTTCGACATCCGCAAGCAATTGCTGGAGTTCGACGACGTCGCCAACGAGCAGCGCAAGGTGATCTACCACATGCGCAACACCCTGCTCGCGGCCGACAACATCGGCGAGACCATCACCGAGTTCCGCGAAGAGACCCTGAACAACACCGTCAGCGAACACATTCCGCCGCAGTCGCTGCCCGAGCAGTGGGACGTCGCCGGTCTGGAAGCTGCGCTGTACAGCGATTTCGGCCTCAAACTGCCGATCCAGCAGTGGCTGGACGACGACGAGAAGCTCTACGAAGAAACCCTGCGCGAGAAGATCCTCACCGAGCTGGTCGCTGCCTACAACGAGAAGGAAGAGCTCGCCGGCGAAGAAGCCCTGCGCACCTTCGAGAAGCAGATGCTGCTGCGCGTGCTGGACGACCTGTGGAAGGACCACCTGTCCACCATGGATCACCTGCGTCACGGCATCCACCTGCGCGGCTACGCGCAGAAGAACCCGAAGCAGGAATACAAGCGCGAGTCCTTCAACCTGTTCCAGGAACTGCTGAACTCCATCAAGCGCGACACCATCCGCGTGCTGTCCTTCGTCCAGGTTCGCCGCGAAGACCCGGCCGAAGAAGAAGCCCGCCTGCGCCGCGAAGCCGAGGAAATGGCCAAGCGCATGCAGTTCCAGCATGCTGCCGCACCGTCCATGGACCAGGTGACCGGCGAGCCGGAAGAAGAGGGTGAAATCCCGGCTGACAACGTAGTGCCGATGGAACCCGTCCGCAACGAACCGAAGATCGGCCGCAACGAGCCGTGCCCCTGCGGTTCGGGCAAGAAGTACAAGCACTGCCACGGTCAGGTGGAATAACGCTTTCCGCCCCTGATACCAACGCCGCGACCGGCCCTGCCGCTCGCGGCGTTTTTCTCATCTGCTTCACTGATTCGTTTCACTGACTTGATTCACTGACTAGATAGGAGCGCGCCACATGGCTGTTGGTCTCGGCCCCATGTCCACCCTGCACCCGGTCCCCGGTTTCGAACTCGGCATCGCCTCTGCCGGCATCAAACGACCCGGCCGCAAGGACATCGTGGTGATGCGTTGCGCCGAAGGCTCCACCGTGGCTGGTGTGTTCACTACCAACGCCTTCTGCGCCGCTCCCGTGATCCTGGCGCGCAAGCGCTTCCTGGGGCCGGTGCGCTACCTCCTGACCAACACTGGCAACGCCAACGCCGGCACCGGTGAACCGGGCCTGGTCAACGCCACCCGCACCTGCGCCAAGCTGGCCGAGCTTGCCGGCGTGCCGGAAAATGCCGTGCTGCCGTACTCCACCGGGGTGATCGGCGAGCCGCTGCCGGTCGAGAAGATCGAAGCCGCGCTGCCTGCCGCGCTGGCCAACCTGTCTGTGGATAACTGGGCCGACGCCGCTGCCGGCATCATGACCACCGACACCCTGCCCAAGGGCGCCAGCCGCCAGTTCCAGCACGACGGCGTGACCATCACGGTTACCGGCATCAGCAAGGGCGCCGGCATGATCAAGCCGAACATGGCCACCATGCTCGGTTACATCGCCACCGACGCGAAGGTTGCCCAGGGCGTGCTGCAGGACCTGCTGCGCGACGCGTCGAACAAGTCCTTCAATCGCATCACCATCGATGGCGATACCTCCACCAACGACTGCTGCATGCTGATCGCCACCGGCCAGGCCGCGCTGCCGGAGATCACCGCTGCCAGCGGCGCGCTGTTCGCCGCGCTGAAGCAGGCCGTGCTGGAAGTTTCCATGGAACTGGCCCAGGCCATCGTCCGCGACGGCGAAGGCGCCACCAAGTTCGTCACCGTGCAGGTGAATGGCGGCGCGACTCACCAGGAGTGCCTGGACGTCGGTTATGCCGTGTCCCACTCGCCGCTGATCAAGACCGCGCTGTTCGCTTCCGACCCGAACTGGGGCCGTATCCTCGCGGCTGTCGGCCGTGCCGGCGTGCCGGACCTGGACGTGAGCCTGATCGACGTGTTCCTCGATGACGTGGCCATCGCCAGCCGTGGCTGTCGCGCCACCAGCTACACCGAGGACCAGGGTGCCAAAGTCATGGCCCAGGAAGAGATCACCATCCGCATCGATCTCGGCCGCGGCACCTGCAGCGAGACCATCTGGACCACTGACCTGTCCCACGAGTACGTGAAGATCAACGCGGAATACCGAACCTGATCGACGCGTAAGCGCTGGCGCGGAGACCGTGCCGGCGCCTCGTCACACCTCGCATTCCCGATTTTCATCGATAGATGAAAATCGGGAATTTGTTTTCATGGCTGCCGCGCTCTAAGGTCTCCTGACTGACCCTCAAGAGCATCGCATCCATGTCCCTCACCCTGATCATCGGCAGCAAGAACCTCTCCTCCTGGTCCCTGCGCGGCTGGCTGGCCATGCAGCTCACCGGCGCCGAGTTCGAGGAAATCCTCATTCCCCTCGGTGGGCAGGACATCTCGCGGCGCATCCGCGAGCACTCGCCCAGCGGCAAGGTGCCGGCGCTCAAGTGCGAGCACGGGCTGATCTGGGATTCCCTGTCGATCGCCGAATACCTCGCCGAACGCTTCCCCGAAGCCCACCTCTGGCCCCGTGGCGAAGCGGCCCGCGCCCTGGCCCGCTCGGTCTGCGCCGAGATGCACAGCGGCTTCATGGCGCTGCGTTCGCACATGCCCATGGACATCCAGCGCAACCAGCCGCTGACCAACGTGCCCGACGCGGTGGAGGCGGATATCGCCCGTGTCGTCGAGCTCTGGGCGTTGTGCCGCCAGCAGTTCGGCCAGGACGGTCCGTTCCTGTTCGGCCACGCCAGCATTGCCGACGCCTTCTACGCTCCCATTGCCACGCGTCTGCGCAGCTACTGCGTGACCCTGCCCATCGAGGCGCAGAACTACGTCGATGCGATCTATGCCTGGCCGGCCTTCCGTCCCTGGCTGGACGCGGCGATGGTCGAACGCGCCTGAACCCGGCCGCCAATGACGGTAGAATGCCCGTCTGCGCGGGCCCTGCCTGAATCGGATTGAGGAGTAGCACTGTGAAACGAGTACATGTCGCCGCCGCCGTGATTCGCGGACTCGATGGCCGGGTGCTGATCGCCCGTCGTCCGGACGACAAGCACCAGGGCGGTCTCTGGGAGTTTCCCGGTGGCAAGGTGGAAGAGGGTGAAGCAGTGCAGGTCGCTCTGGCCCGCGAGTTGAAGGAAGAACTTGGCATCGACGTCGAGCAGGCCCGCCCGCTGATCCGTGTGCAACATGACTACAGCGACAAGCACGTGCTGCTGGATGTCTGGGAAGTCTCTGCCTTCTCCGGCGCGCCCCATGGCGCCGAGGGCCAGCCGCTGGCCTGGGTCGCCCCGCGCGACCTGCCGGACTACGAGTTCCCGGCGGCCAACGAGCCCATCGTGCAGGCCGCGCGCCTGCCGGATCGCTACCTGATCACGCCTGATGGCCTGGAAATCCCGCAACTGGTGCAGGGCGTGCGCGCTGCCGTCGCCAGTGGCATCCGTCTGATCCAGCTGCGCGCGCCGAACATGTACAGCCCCGAGTACCGCGACCTCGCCGTCGACGTGCAGGGCCTGTGCGCCGGCAAGGCGCAGCTGATGCTCAAGGGCCCGCTGGAGTGGCTGGGAGATTTTCCGGCGGCCGGCTGGCACCTGACGTCCGAGCAATTGCGCAAGTACGCACCCAACGGCCGGCCGTTCCCCCGCGAGCGCCTGCTGGCGGCGTCCTGCCACAGCGCCGAAGAGCTGGAGCTGGCGGTGCGCATGGGTGTGGACTTCGTCACCTTGTCGCCGGTGCAGCCCACCGAGAGCCATCCGGGCGAGCCGGCGCTGGGCTGGGAGGCAGCGGCAGAACTGATCGATGGCTTCAACCAGCCGGTGTTCCTGCTCGGTGGTGTCGGCCCGCAGGATCTCGAGCGCGCCTGGCAGGCGGGTGCGCAGGGCGTGGCGGGTATTCGTGCGTTCTGGCCGAAGGCGGAAGGCTGATAGGCACTTTGCGCGGGGCGGCGAGGGGTATCGCCTCGCCCACGCCATCCTGCAGAGCCCGGTCAGGCGGGCTTTTCGGCTGCCTGCCAGAGAATCTCCTCCACGCCCTGGCGGCGGGCGATGAAGCGTGCGGCGACGAACAACAGATCGGACAGGCGGTTCAGGTAGCGCAGGCCCGCGCCTTCCAGCGGTTCCTCGGCATTCAGCTGCTGGCAGCGGCGCTCGGCGTTGCGTGCCTGGGCGCGGCACAGGTGGGCGAGGGCGACCAGGCGTGAGCCGCCGGGCAGGATGAAGTTCTTCAGCGGCCCGAGCTCCTCGTTCCAGCGGTCGATCACCTGCTCCAGGCGCTCCACTTCGGCATCGTTCAGCGCGCGGTATTCCGGCATCGCCAGCTCACCGCCCAGGTCGAACAGCCGATGCTGGATCGGCGCCAATACACCAATCACCTCTTCCAGCGCACTGCTGCGCGCTTCGTGCAGCCCGGCCAGCAATAGGCCAAGGTGACTGTTCAGCTCATCCACCGCGCCCATGGCTTCCACCCGTGGATGGTGCTTGGGCACGCGGCGGCCGTCGGCCAGGCCGGTTTCTCCGGCATCGCCGGTGCGGGTGTAGATCTTCGACAGGCGATTGCCCATGGCTCAATGCTCCTTGTCGCCCTGCGCCAAAAGCGGCAGCGATGGGGAAATCTCGGCGGCCAGCGGCAGACGGATGGTGAAGCAGGTGCCCACGCCCAGTTCGGACTGCACCTCCATCTGCCCCTTGTGGTTGTTGGTGACGATGAAGTACGAGACCGACAGGCCCAGCCCCGTGCCCTGGCCGACTTCCTTGGTGGTGAAGAAGGGCTCGAAGATGCGCTTGCGCACGTTCTCCGGCATGCCGCAGCCGTTGTCCTCCACGTGGATTTCCGCCCACGGTGGATTGAGCCGGGTACGCAGGGTGATGCGGCCGTATTCGCCTTCCTCTTCGTCGTCGCGCAGGTGGATGGCCTGGGCGCCGTTCTTCAGCAGGTTGAGCAGGACTTGTTCGATTTCGTTGGCGATCACCGGCACCGGGCCCAGGCGTGGGTCGTATTCGTGGACGATCTCCAGCGACTTGAAGTCGAAGCCGCCGGTGAGGTCGAAGTCGTTGCCGGCAATCTCCACCGCCTGCTCCAGAAGCGCCGGCAGTTCGCAGGCCGCCATCTGGCGATGGCTGCGGCGGCTGAAGGAAAGCATGTGGGTGACGATCTTCGCCGCGCGGGATCCGGCGTACTGGATGCCATCCATCAGCTTGGGGATCTCCCGCGCTTCCAGGTAGTGGTTGAGGTCGTCCAGGCGCACGCCCACTTCGCCGGCCACTTCGAGGTTCTTCGGCAGCTCCTGCGACAGGCGCCGGCGGATGTTCTGCACGTTATGCAGGATGGCGCCCAGCGGGTTGTTGATCTCGTGGGCCATGCCGGCGGCGAGGCCGCCGACGGAGAGCATCTTCTCCGACTGCACCATCATCTCTTCCATCCCCAGGCGGTCGGTGATGTCGTCGATGCGGATCACCGCGCCACGGCCGGTCCCACCCATCAGCGGGTAGAAGGTCAGGGCGTAGTGGCGCGGGGCGTCGGTAAGGGCCCAGGTGACGCGTTCGACGCGCTCGACCTTGTGCTGCTCGGCGGCGCGGGTGAGCTGCGGCAGGAAGGGCTTGAGCGACGGGAAGGCAAGGAACACCGGCTGGTTCACCGCATCGTCCAGGCTGGTGCCGGAGAGCTGGCTGGCTTCCTGGTTCCACTGGGTGACGTAGAGCTGCTCGTCCACCGCGATCAGCGCCGAAGGCATGGAGTCGATGATGCTGTTGAGGTAGTGCTGGAAGCCGGTGAGCTTCTTCTCGATCTTGCTGCGCACCTGGACTTCCAGCTCCAGCTTGCGGTTCGAACGGCGGGTTTCCTCGGCCAGCGACTGGGCCTGTTCCACGGCTTCCTGGGCGTCGTCACGGGCGCGCTTGAGCTGCTGCTCTCGGGCCTCGATGCGGGTCAGCATGGTGTTGAAGGCGTCAGCCAGACGGCCGATCTCGTCGGCGTTGCCGCGCTCGGCGCGCAGGGCATAGTTTTCCTCGCGGGTGACCTGGCGCGAGAGCTCTTCCAGGCTGCGGATAGGCCGGGTAATCAGGCGGCGGATCTGCTGGGCGATGAGCAGCCAGAGCAGCACCGAGACCGCAAGGATCACCAGGCTGGCGGTCAGCGTGCCGGTGTAGAAAGCGCCGGGCAGCTCGCTGCTCGCCACCAGCAGCAGGTAGCCGCTGTTGCGGCCGGCCTGGGGGAGCTCGAACAGTGCATTGAGACGGTATTCGTGCTGGCGCCAGCGCTCCAGGTGGTCCAGGCGCTCGGGCAGCGCCACCGGGCCGTTGCTCGGCGTCTGCGCGATGCGCTCGCCATTGCTGTCGTAGAGCGCGGCGGCGCGCAGCGGCTGGTAGTCGTCCAACTGGCGTAGCAGCACCTGGGCCTGGGTCGGCGAGGACAGTGCCGGCTCGCTGAGCGCCGGGTTGGCGATCAGTCGGCCGATGGTCTGCAGGGCTTGCGGCGCCACGCTGTCCTGGGAAATCCAGTAGGCCGCGCTGATGAAGGCGAGGTTGGCCACCAGCATCACGGTCGCCAGCAGCACCAGCAGGGCGGCGAGGATTTTCTGGCCGACCGGCAGGTCTTCCAGGCGCTGGCGCAGGTTCATGGGTGAAGGCATGGGCGCGTCAAAGAGAAAAACAGGGGAGGCGGGCAGGGTAGCCCGCCATCAGTTGTCGGGCAATCCGCGGGCCACCAGACAGGCCCGCAGGCGCTCGTGCAGGGCGCGCAGTTGCGGCAGTGCCAGGTGCCGGCGGTCGCCCTCGCGGCAGGCGTGGCCGAGCAGGTAGGCAATCTCGCTGCGCCGGCCCTTGGCGACGTCCTGGTACATGGACGAGAAGTTCGCTGCGGTGGCGGCAATCACCCGCTCCACGTCGCCCTGCAGCTCCCGTGCGGCGGCGGAGTAGCCAGCGGCATGGAGCAATTGGCCCAGCTCGTCGCAGAGCCCGGCGACTTCGCCGGGATGGCTGGCCAGCTCGCCGTTGCGGCACTGATGCAGCACGGTGAGCGGGTTGATCGCGCAGTTCAGCGCCAGCTTGCGCCACAGGCGTTCGAGTATGTCGTCGCTCCACTGCGCGGGGATCTGGGCGCGGCGCAGGTCGGCCAGCCATTCCGGCTCGGGGCCGCCCTGTTCGTCGCCCAGCCAGGTCTGGCCGACGCCTGCGAACACCACGCGGAAGTCGGCTTCACGGAAGGCGCCTTCGGTGCTGGAGGCGTACAGGCAGCGGGCGCGGGGTAGATGAGCGCTGACCGCCTGCTGGCTGCCCAGGCCGTTCTGCAGCAGGATCAGCTCGGCCCCGGGTGCCAGGCGCGCGGCCACGCTGGCGGCGGCGGACTCGGCGTCGTAGGCCTTGCAGGCCAGCAGCAGGCGCTGGATCGGCGCGCCCTGGGCGGCGGTTTCCGCCGGGATCGGGTAGAGGCTCTCGCGGCCGTCTTCCACCAGGGTGACGCCGCCGAGGGTGCGGTAGGCGTTGAGGCGCTGGCGGTCGCGCAGCAGCAGACGCACCGGCAGGCCGGCGCGGGACAGGCGGGTGGCCCACAGGCAACCGAGGCTGCCGGCGCCGAGGATGGTCCAGGTCATGGGAGGAACTTCGCGGTTTCGGGGGCTTACCGCGAAGTTTAGCGCAGGCCGGTCAGGCGGCTGGCGTTGATTCGCCCGCTGGCGAAGGCATCGGGCAGCAGCGCGCGGCCTTGCTGCATCAGGTGCTCGACTTCCAGGGGCAGCGCCTTGGCGTCCAGGCCCACCAGACTGATGCCTGCCTTGAGGGTGATGAAGCCTTCGCTGGTCTTGAAGGCCTTGAGGTTCAGGCCTTCGTGCAGGCGGCGGAAGCTGCTCGGCGAGCACTCCTGCAGGTCTTCGAGCAGGGTGATCAGGGCGAAGTGCTGGTCATCGATACGCGCCAGGACATCCAGCGGCCGCACCAGTTGCTGCAGGCGCCGGGCGACGCCATGGAGCAGTTCGTTCTGGAACGACTGGCCGTGCTTCTGCCCCAGTTCGGCCAGCTCCGGCAGGCCGATCAGCATGTAGCACACCGCGCCGCCGCGGGATTCCACCTGGCGGATGCTGTCGGCCAGCTTCTGCTTCAGGTAGCGCTGGTTGCCCAGGCCGGTGGCGCTGTCCACCAGGTTGCGCTCTTCCAGACTGGTGATGTTCTGGGTGAGCAGGCGGTTTTCCATCAGCAGGCGCTGCAGGGTGTTGCTCAGGCGGTCGGCGGCCAGTACGCGGGGCACCAGTTGCTCGTTCATTGCCGACTTGCTGACGAAGTCATCGACGCCGCGGTCGAAGGCTTCGGCCAGGGCGTTGTCGCCCTCCTTGCCGGTGAGCAGGATGATGTAGGTGTAGTGGTCGCCACTCTCGTCGAGCTGGCGTACCCGCGCGGTCAGCTCCAGGCCGTCCATCTCGGGCATCAGCCAGTCGGCGAGCAGTACGCTCACCGGCTCCTTTTCCAGCAGGTCGAGCGCTTCGCTGGCGCTGCTGGCAAAGCGCACGTTCTGATAGCCGGCCTGACTCAGCGCGCGGCCAATCATGGCGCTGGAGAACTTGGCGTCGTCGACCACCAGAATGCTGAGATGGTTGGTTGGCATGGAAAGGAATGTCTCGCAAACGAGTGGGAAATGCCGGCTCTTAGTGTCAGAGGCCGGGCGCGGTCTTGTCTGTCAGTTATAATGACCGCGCATTTTTATCGTCAAGCCAGGCTCGATGCTGACTGTGAACCGCATCGCGCCGTCCATCTGGAGAGATGTCATGCCTTCGTTCGACGTGGTGTCCGAACTGGACAAACACGAACTGACCAACGCCTTGGATAACGCCACCAAGGAACTGGACCGCCGTTTCGACCTGAAGGGCAAGTGCAGCTTCGAGGCCAAGGAAAAGTCCATCACCCTGATCGCCGAGGCGGATTTCATGCTCGAGCAGATGCTCGACATTCTTCGCTCCAGCCTGGTCAAACGCAAGATTGACGCGCAGTGCATGGAGATCAAGGATTCCTTCGCCTCCGGCAAGGTGGTCAAGCAGGAAGTCGACTTCCGCGAGGGCATCGACAAGGATCTGGCGAAGAAGATCGTCGCCCTGATCAAGGACAAGAAGCTCAAGGTACAGGCCGCCATCCAGGGCGAGCAGGTACGTGTCACCGGCAAGAAGCGCGACGACCTGCAGGAAGCCATCGCGCTGCTGCGCGGCGAATCCCTCGGCATGCCGCTGCAGTTCAACAACTTCCGCGACTGATGCGCACTCTCGACGAAAAGCTGCGGAACCTCACCGCCCGCCTGACGTCGCAGTAATAGAGTCGCTCGGCGAACTCCCGACCGCCATGGCTTGCCATGGCGGTTTTGTTTTTGGAATGGCAATAGACAAGGGGCCTGCATCCATGGATATGAATTACGAGCAGATCATGAACAGCGCGGAGGCCTGGACACCGGTCGTCCTGGCCTACCTGGGCAATGCCACGCTGGCGCTGTTGACCCTGCTGATCGGTTGGTGGGTGATCAACCTGTTTACCCGTCGCGTGGGTGGAGTGCTGTCCACCAAGCACGTGGACAAGACGCTGCAGGGCTTCATTGGCAGCATGGTGAACATCATCCTGAAGATCCTGCTGATGGTCAGCGTGGCGTCGATGATCGGCATCCAGACCACCAGCTTCGTCGCCGCCATCGGTGCCGCCGGCCTGGCCATCGGCCTGGCACTGCAGGGCAGCCTGTCGAACTTCGCCGGTGGGGTGCTGATCCTGTTGTTCCGCCCGTTCAAGATCGGCGACTGGATCGAGGCCCAGGGCGTGTCCGGCACCGTGGACAACATCATGATCTTCCACACCGTGCTGCGCACCGGTGACAACCGTACCGTGATCGTGCCCAACGGCGCGCTGTCCAACGGCATCATCACCAACACCTCGACCCAGACCACCCGCCAGGTGACCTTCGACGTGAAGCTGGCCTTCGACGCTGACCTGGATGGCGCCCGATCCATCCTCAAGGAGCTGGCGGACGATCCGCGCGTGCTCAAGTCCCCGGCGCCGGTGGTGGTGGTCGCGGGCCTGGGCGAGAACTCGGTGACCCTGTCGCTGCGCCTGTGGACCGCCAACGCCGACTACTGGGGCGTCACCTTCATGCTCAACGAGCAGGTGCGCCTGCGTCTGCGCGATTCCGGCATCGACCTGGCGCCGAACAAGGTGGTGCGCGTGGTCAAGGGCGAAGAGGACTCCGTCCTGGCGGACTGATCCCGCCCCGCAGGAACGAAAAAGGCCGGCATTTGCCGGCCTTTTTCATGGGCGCTGATCCAGTAACCAGAATCAGTGACGTTCTGCGCTGGGGTGTTGCGCTGGCGCTTCCGTGGCTTCCTCGGCTGCGCCGTTGGTGATGTCGTTCTTGCGGCGCAGCCACAGCCAGCCGATCAGCAGCAGCGTCGGCACGCCGAGCAGGGCGGTGAAGAAGAAGAAGCGCTCGTAGCCCATGCCCTCGACCATCGCCCCGGAATAGCCGCCGATGAAGCGCGGCAGCAACAGCATGGTGGAGCTGAGCATGGCGTACTGGGTCGCGGAGAACTTCAGGTTGGTCAGGCTCGACAGGTAGGCGACGAAGGCCGAGGTGGCGAGGCCGCCGCTGAAGTTGTCGAGCATGATGGTCACCACCAGCATGGTGACGTGGGGTTCCAGCACCTTGAGCAGGGCGAAGACGTTCTGCCCCATCAGGTGCGGGTCGTCGATTGCGCCCATCTGCGCCAGCATGGCGAACAGCAGGTTGGTTCCGGCAGAGGCCGCGCCGCCGATGAAGAGGATCGGCAGGATGCTGAAACGGGCAATCAGCACACCGCCGGCCGCCGCCCCTACCAGGGTCATGACCACACCGAACAGCTTGCTGACGGTGGCGATGGTGTCCTTGGAGAAGCCCATGTCGATGTAGAACACGCTGGCCATGGTGCCCATGACGGTGTCGGACATGCGGTAGGTGGAGATCAGCCCGAGCAGCAGCAGCGCCTGCCAGCGGTAGCGGCGGACGAACTCGGTGATCGGCGTCAGCACCGGTGCCATCAGCAGGCGTCCCGGGGCGGAAATACAGCTCAGGGCGATCAGCAGGTACAGGAGGGCGAGCCACCACTTGCCGGCTTCGGCCATGTTGATGAAGGCGGTGCCGGTGACCAGCAGGATGATCAGGACGATCACCGAGACGGCCTGGTGGACGAAGTCGAACTGCGGCAGGCCGCGCCCGTGCACCGCCAGCAGCAGTGGGCGGCGTACCTTCGACAGCAGCTCGCGGACCGGGCGGATCTGCCGGCGGCCGTGGGGGGTCATGCAGATGCCGATGAAGATTCCGTACAGTGCGGCTCGTGGCCAGGCCTGGGCGGTCAGGGCGGTGAGCATGGCCGGCACGGAGATCAGCAGCACCAGCAGGGTCAGAACCGAGAGCAGTTGATGATTGAACGCGAAGGCCGAGCTGCCCGCCTGCGGCTGCACGTTGACCGGCGGCTCTTTCATCAGCAGCGTGGTGATCAGGCCGGGCAGGATGGCCAGCGAGCAAACCGCGTAGGTCAGGGCCCAGGCCGACTGGCTGTAATGCAGGGCGCTGGAGCCGGCCCACTCGGCGAGGAACAGCACGCCAGCGGTGGCGAACAGCACGGCGACCCGGTAGCCGGTCATGTAGCACGCGGCCAGCGCGGCCTGGCGGGTGTTCTCGGCGATTTCCAGGCGGTAGGCGTCGATGGCGATGTCCTGGGTGGCCGAGGCGAAGGCCACCACCATCGCCAGGGCGATCAGCCAGTTCAGGTGTGATTGCGGGTTGCACAGGGCCATGCCGAGCAGGCCGATGGCGATCAGCCCCTGGGAGAACACCAGCCAGGAGCGACGGCGACCCAGGCGGCCGATGAAGGGCAGGCGCCACTGGTCGAGCATGGGCGACCACACCCACTTGAAGGCGTACACCAGCCCGATCCAGCTGGCGAATCCGATGGTTTCCCGAGCGACACCCGCTTCACGCAACCACACCGAGAGGGTGGAGAGCACCAGCATGTAGGGCAGGCCGGCGGCGAAACCCAGCAGCAAAAGCGCGAGGCTGGCGGGAGACTTGTAGGCAATCCATGCCTCGCGCCAGGAATGCTCTTTCATGGGGGGTGTTTTCCAGCAGGACGAAAAATTACGCGAACTCTACTAGGACTGCTCGCCGCTAGGCCAGCCGTGCCGACGTATGTCCACCCGATCGTTATGGATTCTGACACCCTCGGCACGTAATCGTGCGCGCTGTTCGTTACCCGAAACCGTGCCGACGGGCAGGCTGATGCGCCCCCCTGCGGCGATCACCCGATGCCAGGGCAGGCGCGTACCTTCGGGCAGTTGGCTGAGGATACGTCCTACAAGCCGTGCGGAACGTCCCAGGCCGGCGAGTCGCGCGACATCGCCATAGGTGATGACACAGCCTTCCGGCACCTGGGCGATGACCAGGAAAATCGCTTCGCGCCGTACCTGCAGGCTTTCCAGTCCGAGGTCAGTCACTGGTGCGCTGGCTGGGGGCTTGGGCTTGGGCATCGAATGCACCGCAATAGAGGGGCTGACGCTCAGGATATCGGCTGGTGCAGCCCTGGCAAGTCGGCTCATTTGTAAGACCCATCTGTCAGTCATTGTGAACTCCCTGCAACTGGGTCTGTCAGTCGTTGCTCTAGTGTCGGGTATCTGGATAATGCCCGGCTTTTTGCCCACTCCATCCAGTTGAATTCGACTCATGTTCCCCAGAACCCTGCTTACCGTCGCACTCGCATCCTGTTCCCTGTCCGCCCTCGCCGACACCGTCTGGTTGAAGAACGGTGACCGCCTCAGCGGCACCATCAAACTCTATGACGGCGGCAGGCTGTTGCTGGCGACCGACTACGGCGGAGACATCACGCTGAAGGCGGACAAGATCAAGACGCTGGAGACCGACCAGAACCTGCTGGTGAAGTACGACGAGGAAACCGGCGAGCACTCCAAGGGCCTGAAAGCGTCGGACCAGGGCAAGGTCACGCTGGTCAACGGCGAGGCGCGCACGGTGGAACTGGCGAAGATCGAGCAGATGATGCCACCCAAGCCGATCCTCGAAGACTGGGTCTGGACCGGCAACGTCGACTTCTCCCTGGACCACAAGCAGGCGGAGAACGATGTCGAGGATTACGACATCGACTTCAAGACCAACGCCCGCCACGGCCGCTGGCGCCACAATCTGCAGGGCGAGTACAACCGCGAGAAGAAGGACGATCAGGTCAGTACCAACAACTATTCCGCGCAATACGCGCTGGACCGCTTCCTCGACGAGCACTGGTTCTGGCAGGGCCAGGCGCAGTACAAGCGCGACTGGATCGAGGACCTGCAGAAGAAACGCACCGTCGGTACCGGCCCGGGCTACCAATTCTGGGACAACGAGCTGGGTGCGTTCTCCCTGGCGACCCTGGTCAACCGCAACGACTACGAATTCGTCGACGACGAGAAATCCCACTTCTACAGCACCAGCCTGAAGTGGGACTACAACCGTTACCTGCTGGCCAAGCAGTTCGAGGTGTTCACCAACGGCGAAGTCAGCAAGCCGCTGGAGTCCAACGTGGAGTACGAGCTGGAGAGCGAGGCGGGCATCCGCTACAAGCTGACCTCCTGGGCGTCCCTGAGCCTGAAGGCCGAATGGGACAAGCTCAGCGGCAACGACGGCGACGTCAACGAGCGTCGCTACACCCTGGGCCTGGGCGTCGGCTGGTAACGCTTCGCTTCGACTGGCTCCGCTCTACGAGAACGGCAATAAAAGCCCCGCACCTGGCGGGGCTTTTTCATGGGCGGGCGGATTACAGGCGCAGGCCGCCGTCCAGTTCCAGCACGCGGCCGGTGTAGTAATCGTTCTCGAGGATGTAGGCCACCGAGTGGGCGATTTCCAGCGGCTTGCCCAGGCGCTTGAGCGGAATGCCGGAAGTCATCTTCTCCAGGGCTTCGGGCTTCATGCTGGCGACCATGTCGGTCTCGATGAAGCCGGGAGCCACGCCCGCCACGCGGATGCCGTAGCGCGCCAGTTCCTTCGCCCACACCACGGTGTCGGCGGCGACGCCGGCCTTGGCGGCGGAGTAGTTGGCCTGGCCCATGTTGCCGGCGCGGGAAATGGAGGAAATGTTGACGATCGCGCCTTCGTTCTTCAGCTCGATCATCTTCGCCGCCACTTCGCGGGTGCAGAGGAACACGCCGGTCAGGTTGACGTCGATCACCGCCTGCCACTGGGCCAGGCTCATCTTGCTCAGTTCGCCGTCCTTGACCTTGATGGTCAGGCCGTCGCGCAGAATGCCGGCGTTGTTGACCAGGCCGTTGATGGCGCCGAAGTCGCTGGCGACCTGGGCCACCATGTGGGTAACCTGTTCTTCATTGGCGACGTTGCACAGATAGGCGCGGGCGTCACCGCCGGCGGCCTTGCAGGCAGCCACGGCTTCGTCCAGTTTTTCGGTATTGAGGTCAACCAGCGCGACGCGCGCGCCCTTGCCGGAGAGGTACTCGCCCATGGCGCGGCCCAGGCCCTGGCAGCCACCGGTGATGATGATGACCTTGTCTTTCAATTGCATCGGAACAACCCCACGAACAGTTTCTGGTGAAAGGCCCCGCCGGCAGCTGTGCACAGAGTCAGTCCTGCCCGTCCGTTTACGACGGATTCTTTGCGAGGAGTCATAAGTTGAGCGTGAAAGCTGCCAAGCATGCCCGAGAACTGCTGCTCAAGGAATACCGCGGCGTCCTCTCTACCCACTCGAAGAAGTGGCCCGGATTCCCCTTCGGCTCCGTCGTGCCGTATTGCCTGGACGAGGCCGGCCGTCCGCTGATCCTGATCAGCCGCATCGCCCAGCACACCCATAACCTGCAGATGGACGGGAAATGCTCGCTGCTCATCGGCGAGCGTGGCGTCGACGACATCCAGGCCGCCGGACGCCTGACTCTGCTGGCCGAGGCGCTGCTGGTCGAGGACGTTGATGCCATCGCCGACGCCGCCGAGCGTTACTACCGCTATTTCCCCGGCTCGCAGGACTACCACATCGTCCACGACTTCGATTTCTGGGTGCTGGAGCCGGTGCAGTGGCGCTACATCGGTGGCTTCGGCGATATCCACTGGCTGGGCGCCAACAGCGTGCCGCTGGCCAACCCCTTCGTCGGCGAAGCGGAGAAGAGCATGGTCGAGCACATGAACAGCGACCACGCCAATGCCATCGAACACTACGTCGAACTGGCCGGGTTGCCCGCCGGGCAGGGCCCGCAGCTGGCGGGAATTGATACAGAAGGTTTCCACCTGCGCATTGGTCAGGGCCTGCACTGGCTGCCGTTCCCGGCGCCCTGCGGCAACGCCGGCGCGGTGCGCCAGGCGCTGGTGCAGTTGGCCAAGGCGGACGTCTGGCCGGGCAACGAAGTGATCCAGGCCTGATCCTTCCCTTGGCTTATCCCTTGAAATTGGAAGGGGGCGTCGCCACCTAGCTTTCTACCCGGGCAATGACCCCGCCAAGGATTCATCGATGCGAGTTCCCCTGTTTCTGATTCTTCTGTTCCCGCTGATCGAGCTGGCCGTGATGATCAAGGTCGGCAGCGTGATCGGCGTGGGCTGGACCCTGCTGCTGATCATCGCCGGCGGCTTCATCGGCGCAGCGGTGCTGCGCGTGGCCGGCGTCGCTACTGCGCTGCGTGCCCGCGAGCGCCTGAATCGAGGTGAGCTGCCCGAGCAGGAAATGCTCGAAGGCCTGGTCATCGCCCTGGGCGGTGGCCTGCTGATGCTGCCGGGCTTCATCAGCGACGTCGTCGGCCTGCTCTGCCTGATCCCCTTCACCCGCCGCCTGATGCTTGGTCGCGTGCGCCAGCGCATGCAGGAACAGGCGGAGCGCCGCCGCGCCTTCGCCGACGATCCGGCCGCCCAGCACCGCAGCGGCCCCAGCGTGATCGAGGGCGAGTACCAGCGCCGCGAGGAAGATCGCGACCGCCTGCGTTGAGCGTCGGGCGGTTTCGCTCGCCTGAAGCACCCGCCGCCTGCAAAAATTTTTTCGTCACACACTTGAAATGCCTTGTAGCGACCTTATGTACCGGTCACCGCAAGGTCCCTGTCACACGGACAGGCTGCTCTTTACGCGTCTCGCCAGCCGGGACGCAAACCGGCACCGCCGGATTCAATAAAACCTGCCGGGCATCGATCCGGCCGTTGGAAATCACAGTTTGGGAGAGTTACGACTATGAAGCTTCGTCCTCTGCATGACCGCGTCGTCATCCGTCGCAGCGAGGAAGAGACCAAGACCGCAGGCGGCATCGTGCTGCCGGGTTCCGCCGCCGAGAAGCCGAACCGCGGTGAAGTGGTCGCTGTTGGTGCCGGCCGTGTCCTGGACAACGGCGAAGTTCGCGCTCTGGCCGTGAAGGTCGGTGACAAGGTGGTCTTCGGTCCGTACTCCGGCAGCAACGCCATCAAGGTCGACGGCGAAGAACTGCTGGTGATGGGCGAGTCCGAGATCCTCGCCGTCCTGGAAGACTGATTTCAGTCCGTCCACTCCCCACCGAATTCGATTTAGAGGAAACAGAACATGGCTGCCAAAGAAGTTAAGTTCGGCGATTCCGCTCGCAAGAAAATGCTGGTCGGCGTAAACGTCCTGGCCGACGCTGTGAAAGCGACCCTGGGCCCGAAAGGCCGTAACGTCATCCTGGACAAGAGCTTCGGCGCTCCGACCATCACCAAGGACGGCGTTTCCGTCGCCAAGGAAATCGAACTCAAAGACAAGTTCGAGAACATGGGCGCCCAGCTGGTGAAAGACGTTGCCTCCAAGGCCAACGACGCTGCCGGTGACGGCACCACCACCGCTACCGTTCTGGCCCAGGCCATCGTCAACGAAGGCCTGAAAGCCGTCGCTGCCGGCATGAACCCGATGGACCTGAAGCGCGGTATCGACAAGGCCACCGTGGCCATCGTTGCCCAGCTCAAGGAGCAGGCCAAGCCCTGCGCCGACACCAAGGCCATTGCCCAGGTAGGCACCATCTCCGCCAACTCCGACGACTCCATCGGCAACATCATTGCCGAAGCCATGGACAAGGTCGGTAAAGAAGGCGTGATCACCGTTGAAGAAGGCTCGGGCCTGGAAAACGAACTGTCCGTCGTAGAAGGCATGCAGTTCGACCGCGGCTACCTGTCCCCCTACTTCATCAACAAGCCGGACACCATGGTGGCCGAGCTCGACGGCCCGCTGCTGCTGCTGGTCGACAAGAAGATCTCCAACATCCGCGAAATGCTGCCGGTCCTGGAAGCCGTTGCCAAAGCCGGCCGTCCGCTGCTGATCGTGGCTGAAGACGTCGAAGGCGAAGCCCTGGCTACCCTGGTCGTCAACAACATGCGTGGCATCGTCAAGGTCGCAGCCGTCAAGGCTCCGGGCTTCGGCGACCGCCGCAAGGCCATGCTGCAGGACATCGCCATCCTGACCGGCGGTACCGTCATCTCCGAAGAAGTCGGTCTGAGCCTGGAAGGCGCCACCCTGGAGCACCTGGGTAACGCCAAGCGCGTGGTTCTGAGCAAAGAAAACACCACCATCATCGATGGCGCTGGCGCTCAAGCCGACATCGAAGCTCGCGTCCTGCAGATCCGCAAGCAGGTCGAAGAGACTTCCTCGGACTACGACCGTGAGAAGCTGCAAGAGCGTCTGGCCAAGCTGGCTGGCGGTGTTGCCGTGATCAAGGTTGGCGCTGCCACCGAAGTCGAGATGAAAGAGAAGAAAGCCCGCGTTGAAGACGCCCTGCACGCTACCCGCGCTGCTGTGGAAGAAGGCGTGGTTCCTGGCGGCGGCGTCGCTCTGGTTCGTGCTCTGCAAGCCATCGAAGGCCTGAAGGGCGACAACGAAGACCAGAACGTCGGTATCGCTCTGCTGCGTCGCGCCGTTGAAGCTCCGCTGCGCCAGATCGTTGCCAACTCCGGCGACGAGCCGAGCGTAGTGGTCGACAAGGTCAAGCAGGGTTCGGGTAACTTCGGCTACAACGCTGCTACCGGTGTGTACGGCGACATGATCGAGATGGGTATCCTCGATCCGGCCAAGGTCACCCGTTCGGCTCTGCAAGCCGCTGCTTCCATCGGCGGCCTGATGGTCACCACCGAGGCCATGGTTGCCGAAGTGGCTGACGACAAGGCTGCTCCGGCCATGCCGGACATGGGCGGCATGGGCGGCATGGGCGGCATGATGTAAGCCACCCGGCACCTGCTGTAAGAAAAAGCCCCGCCTAGGCGGGGCTTTTTCATGGGCGTCGGATATGCCAGACTGCGCCGCAGGAGATGGCATTCCTCCTTCAACCGCCCTTGTGGCTGATGATGCCTACGCATAGACCTGGAAAGGCGCGTAGGCGCTCGCCTGCGGCCTGTCCAAAACACCTTCCCCAGGACAGGACCATGTGGAAACCCATTCTCGCCGTCTCTCTCGGAGCCGCCCTCGGCGCACTGCTGCGCTGGGTGCTCGGGCTCAAGCTCAATACCCTCCTGCCATCCATGCCGCCGGGCACGGTGGTCGCCAACCTGGTTGGCGGCTACATCATCGGCGCGGCTATCGCCTTCTTCGCCAACTCCCCCGGCCTGGCGCCAGAATGGCGATTACTGATCATTACCGGTTTCTGCGGTGGCCTCACCACCTTCTCGACCTTCTCCGCCGAGGTCGTCGTGCTGCTGCAGCAAGGCCGCTTGGCCTGGGCCATGGGCACGGTCGCCACGCACCTTGCCGGTTCCCTGCTGATGACCCTGGCCGGACTCTGGTCGGTGCACGCGCTGATGGGCCGCTAGGCCGTCCAGCCATGAGAGAGGCCGCGAGGCCTTCGGGAGGAAGACATGAACGGCTACCAGTTGAAGTTCTTCACCCAGCAGGACCGCAAACACGCCGGCTTGCCGCTGGCTCAATGGCTGCTGGAGGAGGCGCGCCGGCAAGGCGTACGCGGCGCCACCCTGATGACTGCGAGCGAAGGCTTCGGCAAGACCGGGCGCATTCACTACGCGCATTTCTTCGAGCTGGCCGACCAGCCGCAGGAAGTCACCATGGCAGTGAGCGAGGAAGAGTCCGGGCGCATCTTCGAGGCGATCCGCCAGGCGGGTGTGAAGCTGTTCTACGTGAAGACGCCGATCGAGTTTGGTGTGGCGGGCGACTGAAGCCGCGCCGGAGGGCTCATTCGACCTGCCGCACGGGCAATCGGCAGGTTGAATGTGAAAATTCCGTCAAAGCCGCTTAAGTTCTATTTAAGCTGGTTAGGCTAACGTGCATTGCGTTCGAGGAGAGCATATGCGCATTTTGTTGGTTGAAGACAATCGGGACATCCTGGCCAATATGGCCGACTACCTGGGCCTGAAGGGCTACACGGTGGATTGCGCCCAGGACGGCCTGTCCGGATTGCACCTCGCGGCGACGTCCCATTACGACCTGATCGTGCTGGACGTGATGCTGCCGGGGCTGGATGGTTTCACCCTGTGCCGCCGCCTGCGCGAAGACGCGCGCCGCGACACCCCAGTGATCATGCTGACCGCCCGCGATCAGCTGGACGACCGCCTGCAGGGCTTCCGTTCCGGCGCTGACGATTACCTCCTCAAGCCCTTTGCGCTCTCCGAGCTGGCCGCTCGCATCGAGGCGGTGCTGCGCCGCAGCCAGGGCGGCGGGCGGCGCGAGCTGCAGGTCGCCGACCTGAGCTACAACCTCGACACCCTCGAAGTGAACCGTGCCGGCAAGCCGCTCAAGCTCAACCCCATCGGCCTCAAGCTGCTGGCGGTGCTGATGCAGAAGAGCCCGCACGTGGTGCGCCGCGACGTGCTCGAGGAAGCCGTCTGGGGGGATGACTGCCCCGACAGCGACAGCCTGCGCAGCCACGTTCATCAGCTGCGCCAGGTGATCGACAAGCCCTTCGCATCCTCCCTGCTGCACACGGTGCATGGCGTCGGCTACAAGCTGGCGGAGGAAGCGCATGGAGTATAAGCAGAGCCTTTCCCGACGGATTGTCTTTGCCTTCGTACTCATGACCGCCGCCGTTGGCGGCCTGTTTTCGGTGGGAATCGTCGGCGTCGTTCATATCGTCGAAGAGCGCCTGATTTCCCGCGACCTGGGCGGTGAACTGGACCGCATCATCAATGAGGACCTGGGGAACGGCCAGGCTCCGAAACTCGATCCCGGCATGCGTTTCTTCATCAGTGATGGCGCGGGCGTCTATGCCATGCCGCCGGCGCTGCGCCGGCTGGACGCCGGTTTCCACGAAGTCTTCGATGGCGAGCTGTCTTTCCATGCGCTGGCGCGCGACGTCGATGGCCGCCGCTTCGTCCTGCTGCAGGACCAGAGCGACTTCGAGGCGCGCGAACAGATCCTCTATGCCGCCGTGGTCACCGGTTATGTGCTCAGCCTCGCCCTGTCCGGGGTGCTGGGCTGGCTGCTGGCGCGCAAGGTCATGGAGCCGGTGTCGCGCCTGGCGCGCCAGGTTCGTCACCGGGACCAGTTGCTGGAGCTGGCACCGCCCATGTCGCCGGATTACGCCAACGACGAGGTGGGCGAGCTGGCGGCGGCCTTCGATTACGCCATGGGGCGGCTGCACGATGTGCTGACCCGGGAGAAGCTCTTTACCAGCGACGTCAGCCATGAGCTGCGCACGCCGCTGATGGTGATCGCCACCAGTTGCGAGTTGCTGGCGGAAGAGCCGGGGCTCACCCCGCGGTCGCGTGCTCAGTTGGTGCGGATGAACAGTGCCTGCGAGGAGATGCGGGATCTGGTGCAGACCTTCCTGATGCTGGCGCGGGCCCAGCGCAAGGATATGGCCATCGTGTCCCAGGCTGGGTTGCGGACGATCGGCGACGAGTTGGTCGCACAGTGGCGCGGGCCTATCGAAGCGAAGGGCTTGACCCTGGAATACAACGTCAGCCAGGAGATGCCCGGGCAGTTCAACGCGCCTTTCCTGCGTTCGGTGATGAGCAATTTATTGCGCAATGCCATGCATTACACCGAAAGCGGCAGCATCCGCTTACAACTTGGACCGAACGGATTCTGGGTCGAGGACACCGGCGCCGGCATCCCGGAAGAGCAGCGCGAGCGCGTCTTCCAGCCCTTCACGCGCGGCCAGAACCCGCGTGGTGAGGGGCTCGGGCTGGGGTTGTCGCTGGTCAAGCGGATCTGCGCCTCCGAAGGCTGGGACGTCACGCTGCGTCCGGCCGAGCCCCATGGCTGTCGCTTCGAAGTTCGCCTAGCCGTCGTTTGACAAAAACTTCACAAGTGCATGACCCGGCTGTGACAGGCTGGTTCGTATCGTTCGCCCTGAATTCGGGAAAGGTAAATATCCGATGACTGAAAAACCCGTCGACCTGGAGTTCTCCCAAAAGTACGACCGCCAGCACGCAGAGCGTTACCTGCGCAAGCACCAGGCCGGACTCTCCCGGAAACTTTCTCACTGGCGCGATGTCCAAGTCGCCCGTCAGGCACTCAAGCTGGCGGGGCAGCCCAATCTGGTCCTGGACCTGCCGTGCGGCGCCGGGCGCTTCTGGCCGATGCTGGCCGAAAAGGAGAACCGGGTGATCATCGGGGCAGACAATTCCCCGGACATGATCGCCGTGGCCTGCGCCGGTCAACCGAATGAGGTTGTAAAACGCGTCCGACCTTTGCAGACTTCCGCGTTTGCCATTGATCTGCCCGACAACGCCGTCGATAGCATCTTCTCGATGCGCCTGATGCACCATATCGGCGAAACTGACGATCGTTTGACGATGTTGCGCGAATTTCACCGCGTAACCCGCGACTCGGTGATCCTGTCGATGTGGGTCGATGGTAACTTCAAGTCCTGGAAACGTGCTCGCGCCGAATCGAATCGCAAGAAACACGCCTACCAGAACCGCTTCGTGATACCCGCCAAGACCATCGAGGCGGAGTTCCGCCAGGCTGGTTTCAAGGTCCAGGATCACATTGATTTCGTCCCGCTCGTACACATGTGGCGGGTCTACATTCTGCGTAAGGAGTGATGGATGGCCGTTGATCTGGCTTCGCTGCAGCAAATTTCCGGTGAGAACGCCATCGACCGTTGGCTCCAGGTGCCCGGCAAATGGGTCGAGGAACCCAACCGTCGGCGCGGCGGCGAAAGCGGCGTGCAGCGAGTCCTGACCTCCGACGGCCGGATGCTCTATCGCAAGCAGCAGATGGGCCACATCTACCGCGACCTGCTGCATCCCTTCGGCTACCCCACCGCCATCCGCGAGCGCAATGCGCTCAAGGCCGCCGAAGCGTTGGGCGTGAAAGTGCCGACCCTGGTCTACGCCGGCTGCCGCAAGGTGGATGGCGAATGGCAGGCCCTTCTGGTAACCGAGTCCCTGGACGGTTTCAGCAGCCTGGAAGACTGCTACGCCCGTGGTGACCAGGAGCGTTGGGGCGAGGCCCTGCACCAAAGAATTCTGCAACATTACGGTAGTACCCTTGCAAAGCTTAACGCCGGCCGTTGGCAGCATGGCTGCCTCTACCTGAAGCACGTCTTCGTGAAGATGGACGGCGACAAGATCGAAGTGGCCCTGATTGACATGGAAAAAGCCCGTCAGCGCTTCAGCGCCCAGCGTGCCGCCCGTCACGATCTTCGCCAGGTAAAACGCCGCTCGTCGTGGACAGAGGCGCAATGGCAGGCCTTTGTCTATGGTTACCAAGCGGCGTTTGGCAGCGCCATCAAAGGGTTGCAGACATGAAGTTAGAAATTACGCGAGGTTTGCTCCTCATCGGCGCGCTCGGGGTGGCGACCCTGGCGGCGGCGGCCTGGCATGAGCCTGGGCCTTCGGTCATTTCCGGAAGAGGCGGCCTGGACAGCTGCCCGATGCCGCCCAACCTGCGCGCCAAGCAACAGGACATCCGTCCGGATGACGACCTGCTGCTTTTCCTGTTCGGGATGTCGCAGAGCAAAGCACGCTGATTTCTGATTCCAACTCAAAACCCCGCCTCGGCGGGGTTTTTTGTGGGCGACGGGTTTAGACTGCCGATTCAAGCCTGCAATGAGATGAGCATGAGCGACAGCGCATTTTCCCGGCGGATCGTGCAGAACCTGCTGGATACCGATTTCTACAAGCTGAGCATGATGCAGGCCGTGCTGCACAACTATCCCAACGCCGAAGTCGAGTGGGAGTTCCGCTGTCGCAACGAAGAGGACCTGCGCGCCTACCTCGACCCGCTGCGCGAGCAGATCGAGCAGCTGTCGGAGCTTTCTTTCGCACCGCAGGACCTGGCCTTTCTTGAGCGCATCCCCTTCTTCAAGCCCGACTTCATCCGCTTCCTCGGCCTGTTCCGCTTCAACCCCAGCTATGTGCAGCTGGGTGTGGAGAACGAAGAACTGTTCCTGCGCCTGAAAGGCCCCTGGCTGCACGTGATTCTCTTCGAGGTGCCGCTGCTGGCGATCATCAGCGAAGTGCGCAACCGCCACCGCCATCCGGGCACGACGCTGACGATGGTCCGCGAGCGCTTGCAGGAGAAGTTCGACTGGCTGCGCAAGGAGGCCAGCGCCGAAGAGCTGGCTGGCTTCAAGATGGCCGACTTCGGCACCCGCCGGCGCTTCTCCTATCCGGTGCAGGAAGCCGTAGTACGCGATCTGCGCGATGGCTTCCCCGGCCATTTCGTTGGCACCAGCAACGTTTACCTGGCGCGCGAGCTGGGCGTGAAACCGCTGGGCACCATGGCTCACGAGTGGTTGATGGCGCATCAGCAACTCGGCCCGCGGCTGATCGACAGCCAGGCCGCCGCGCTGGACGCCTGGGTTCGCGAGTACCGCGGGCAGTTGGGCATCGCGCTGACCGATTGCATCACCATGGAAGCCTTCCTGGCGGACTTCGACCTGTACTTCGCCAAGCTCTTCGACGGCCTGCGCCACGACTCGGGCGATCCACTGGAGTGGGCGGAAAAGGCCATCCGGCATTACGAACACCTGGGCATCGACCCGCTGACCAAGACCCTGGTGTTCTCCGACGGCCTTAACCTGCCGCGTGCGCTGGAAATCTACCGGGCGCTGCGCGAGCGCATCGACGTCAGCTTCGGTATTGGCACCCATTTCACCTGCGATGTGCCGGGTGTCCAGCCGATGAACATCGTGCTGAAGATGACCGCCTGCAACGGCCATCCGGTGGCGAAGATCTCCGATGCGCCGGGCAAGACCCAGTGCAAGGACGAGAACTTCCTGCACTACCTCAAGCACGTCTTCAAAGTACCGGGGTAGCCGATTGCGCGGCGCACCGGGACGCGCCACTCTTGCTCAAGCAGCCAACGCGACAGGCCCTCTGGCGCGACAGGTCCACTGAAGGGGAACAACGGATGTCAGCCACCAACGAACTCATCATTGGCGCCGGGCCCGACGGGCAGCCGGTCGGCCAGCCCTGGAAACTCGCCAACCGCCACGGCCTGATCGCCGGTGCGACCGGCACCGGCAAGACGGTGACGCTGCAGCACCTGGCCGAATCGTTCAGCGACGCCGGCATCGCGGTGTTTGCCGCTGACATCAAGGGTGACCTGTGCGGCATCGCCGCCGCGGGCAACCCACAGGGCAAGGTGGCTGAACGCATCGCCAGCATGCCCTGGCTGAACCACAAGCCCCAGGCCTACCCGGTGAGCATCTGGGACGTGGCCGGGAAGACCGGTCACCCGCTGCGCACCACGCTGTCGGAGATGGGCCCGCTGCTGCTGGCCAACCTGCTAGAGCTGACCGAGAGCCAGCAGGCGGCGCTGTTCGCCGCGTTCAAGGTGGCCGACCGCGAAGGCCTGCTGCTGCTCGACTTGAAAGACCTCAAGGCGCTGCTTAATCACTTCAAGGAAAACCCGGACATCCTCGGCGAAGACCGTGCGTTGTTCACCGGCGCCTCGTCCCAGGCACTGCTGCGGCGTCTGGCGCTGCTGGAGCAGCAGGGCGCCGAGGACTTCTTCGGCGAGCCGGCGCTGCAGCTGGAAGACCTGCTGCGCCCCGAGGCCGATGGCCGTGGCCGCATCCACCTGCTGGACGCCAGCAAGCTGGTGCATGACGCCCCCAAGGTCTACGCCACCTTCCTGCTCTGGCTGCTGGCCGAACTGTTCGAGCAATTGCCCGAGCGCGGCGATGCGGACAAGCCCATCCTCGCGCTGTTCTTCGATGAGGCGCACCTGCTGTTCAACGGCACGCCCAAGGCCCTGCAGGATCGTCTGGAGCAGGTGGTGCGGCTGATCCGCTCCAAGGGCGTGGGCGTCTACTTCGTTACCCAGTCGCCCGGGGACTTGCCGGACGACGTGCTGGCGCAACTGGGCCTGCGTATTCAGCATGGTCTGCGCGCATTCACCGCCAAGGAGCAGAAATCCCTGCGCGCGGTGGCCGACGGCTTCCGGCCCAACCCGGCTTTCGAGACCTTGAAGGTGCTCACCGAGCTGGGCATCGGCGAGGCGCTGGTCGGTACGCTGGAGGAGAAGGGCACGCCCGCGATGGTCCAGCGCGTGGCCGTGGCGCCTCCGCAATCGCGCATCGGCCCGCTCACCGACGCCGAGCGCGCCGACGTCATCCGCCGTTCGCCGCTGGCCGGTCACTACGACCAACCGATCGACCGCGAGTCCGCCTACGAGAAACTGACCGGCCGCGCCGACAACAAGATGGCACCGACCGAGCAGAAGGAAGAGAAGGGCAGCGGTACCGATTTCGGTGACATGGCCGGCGAGATTCTTGGATCGCTGGCCAGCCAGGTCAGCAAGACGGTGGTGCGTCAGGCGGCGAACCAGATCGGCCGGCAACTGGTGCGCGGATTGATGGGCGCGCTATTGGGCGGTAGTAAGCGCAGATAACGTTAGGAGCGGGCCGCTTTCAAAAGGTGCGACGTCGGCGCGATCGCGCGCATGGCTCGCTCCTGCAGGTGTACCCAATGAAAAAGGCGCCCGCAGGCGCCTTTTTCGTTTCCGCCAGAATCAGATGCGGAAGCTGTCCACCAGCTGGCGCAGGCGGCCAGCCTGGTTCTCCAGGTCGGCGCAGGCGCGCAGGGTGGCCTGGAGGTTTTCCACGCCTTCCTGGTTCAGGGTGTTGATCTCGGTGATGTCCATGTTCAGCGAGTCGACCACCGCGGTCTGCTCCTCGGTCGCAGTGGCCACCGACTGGTTCATCGAGTCGATCTCGCCGATGCGGTGGGTGACGCCGGCCAGGCGCTCGCCGGCGCGGTTGGCGATTTCTACGCTTTCCAGGCTGTAGCGCTGGCTCTCGGTCATGGTGTCCACCGCTTCGCGGGCGCCGACCTGCAGTTCCTCGATCATCTTCTGGATCTGCTGCGCCGATTCCTGGGCACGGTGGGCGAGGTTGCGCACCTCGTCCGCGACCACGGCGAAGCCACGGCCGGCCTCTCCGGCGCGGGCGGCCTCGATGGCGGCGTTCAGGGCCAGCAGGTTGGTCTGCTCGGAGATGCCCTTGATCACCTCCAGAATCTGCCCGATGTTCACCGTGCGGCTGTTCAGTGCTTCGATGTTGGCGCAGGCCGAGCTGATCTTGTCGGACAGCAGGTTCATCGCGCTGATGGTCTGCTCGACCACCTGGCGACCATCACCGGCCTGGTGCGAGGCGTCGGTGGCATGGTGCGAGGCATCGGCGGCGTTACGGGCGATTTCCTGGGCGGCGGCGCCCAGCTGGTTGATCGCTGCCGCGACGCTATTGGTGCGGTTGGATTGCTCGTCGGAGTTGCTCATGGACGAGTTGGATGCATTCACCACCAGTTGCGAGACGTCGTGCAGCTGGCGGGCCGTGGAAGCCACTTCGCGGATCGATTCGTGGATACGTTCGACGAAGCGGTTGAAGGCATTGCCCAGCACACCGAACTCGTCGTTGCTGGCGACCTTCAGGCGCTTGGTCAGGTCGCCTTCGCCCTGGGCGATGTCTTCCATCGCGCGGCCCATGGTGGTCAGCGGCTGCATCAGCACGCGGATCAGCATGCCCAGCAGGAGCAGGATGGCGACGATGGCAATCGCGGCGGCGACGATGGCCGAGGCGCGGAACTTGCTCAGCATTGCGTAGGCGGCGTCCTTGTCGATGGACAGGCCGATGTACCAGTTCACCGACGGCAGGCCCTTCACCTGGGTGAAGCTGAGGATGCGCTGGTGGCCGTTGAGTTCGGCCTCGCTGAAGCCGCTGCCGATCTTCGGCGTGTTCTGCGGGTAGACGTCCGCCAGCGTCTTCATGATCTGGTTCTTGTCCGGATGCACGAGGATCTTGCCGTCGCCGCTGACCAGGAAGGCATAGCCCATGCCGCTGAAGTCCAGCGAGTTGATGATCTCCACCAGGGTCTGCAGGCCGAGGTCGCCGCCGACCACGCCGAGGGTCTTGCCGCCGGCGCGCGCTGGGGTGGCGACAGTCATGATCAGTTGCTGGGTGGCCGCGTCGATGTAGGGCTCGGTCAGCGTGGTGCCGCCGGCCGCGACGGCATCCTTGTACCAGGGGCGGGTGCGCGGGTCGTAACCGTCAGGCATGGCGCTGTTGGGGCGCATGGTGAAGGTGCCGTCTTCCTGGCCCAGGTAGGTGAAGTTGAAGGTCTTGCGCAGGGTGTCCTGCTCCAGCAGGCCGGTCAGGTGCTCGGGCGAGCTGTCGCGGGCGAGGGTCTGGGCGGTGCTTTCGATCAGCAGCAGGCGGCCGCTCAGCCAGTTCTGGATGTTGCTGGCGCTGACGTCGCCCATCTCCCGCAGATAATCCTCGAGGTCCTCGCGGATCGCATTGCGCTGCAGGTAGTCGTTGTAGAGGGTGAAGAGGGCGAATGCCGAGAAAACAACGAGAGAAGCGGCCAGGAGGATCTTATGGCTGAATTTCAGGCTCTTGATCATGCTGCGTCGAGTCCGGAGGTGGTGGGATGCCTGAACGGCGTTGGTCCGGGCGACAGATCCGGTGTCGCCGCAGAACGTCCGTCCCGTGGTGTGAAACGGACGGCGCCGGCGCGGCGGATAGCCGTGCGGGCGTGGCCGGAACTCCCTTGTGCCGGCGGTGACGACAGGCCCGGTTTGTGGGTGGGTATCAAAGGCCTTCACCCTTGATTTCGGCGTGCCCGAGGGAAGCTTGAAAGTGTCGGACGAACGGTAGGGGTGGCTCTGTGGCGGGTGTTTCAGCGGTGATACAGGGTCGTGATTTCCTGGGCGGGCGCGCCATTGCGGAATCGGTCGGCAATAGAACAAGAAAGGCGCCCGAAGGCGCCTTTTCCACTACTGCGGTGATCAGATGCGGAAGCTGTCCACCAGGTGGCGCAGGCGGCCAGCCTGGTTCTCCAGGTCGGCGCAGGCGCGCAGGGTGGCTTGCAGGTTTTCCACGCCTTCCTGGTTCAGGGTGTTGATCTCGGTGATGTCCATGTTCAGCGAGTCGACCACGGCGGTCTGTTCCTCGGTGGCGGTGGCGACCGACTGGTTCATCGAGTCGATCTCGCCGATGCGATGAGTCACGCTGGCCAGGCGCTCGCCGGCGCGGTTGGCGATTTCCACGCTCTCCAGGCTGTAGCGCTGGCTCTCGGTCATGGTGTCCACGGCTTCGCGGGCGCCGACCTGCAATTCCTCGATCATTTTCTGGATTTCCTGCGCGGACTCCTGGGCGCGGTGGGCGAGGTTGCGCACCTCGTCCGCCACCACAGCGAAGCCACGGCCGGCTTCCCCGGCGCGGGCGGCCTCGATGGCCGCGTTCAGGGCCAGCAGGTTGGTCTGCTCGGAGATGCCCTTGATCACCTCCAGAATCTGCCCGATGTTCACCGTGCGGCTGTTCAGCGACTCGATGTTGGCGCAGGCGGAACTGATCTTGTCGGACAGCAGGTTCATTGCGCTGATGGTCTGTTCCACCACCTGGCGACCATCACCGGCCTGGTGCGAGGCGTCGGTGGCATGGTGCGAGGCGTCGGCGGCGTTGCGGGCGATTTCCTGAGCGGCAGCGCCCAGTTCGTTGATCGCCGCGGCCACGCTATTGGTGCGGTTGGCCTGCTCGTCGGAGTTGCTCATGGACGAGTTGGAGGCATTCACCACCAGTTGCGAGACGTCGTGCAACTGGCGCGCGGTGGAGGCGACTTCGCGGATGGACTCGTGGATACGTTCGACGAAGCGGTTGAAGGCGTTGGCCAGCACGCCGAACTCGTCGTTGCTGGCGACCTTCAGGCGCTTGGTCAGGTCGCCTTCACCCTGGGCGATGTCCTGCATGGCGCGGCCCATGTCGGTCAGCGGCGCCATCAGCACGCGGATCAGCATGCCGAGCAGGAGCAGGATGGCGACGATGGCGATCACCGTGGCGATGATCGCGGTGTTGCGGAAGTCGCTGAGCATCGCATAGGCGGAGTCCTTGTTGAGGACCAGCGCGACGTACCAGGTCACGCCCGGCAGGCCCTTCACCGGTGTCATGGAAACCAGTTGGTCCTCGCCGTTGATGCTGACTTCCTGCACGCCCGGCTGCACCTTGGGTGCGCCCTGCTGGTAGACCTCGCCGAGGCTCTTGAAGATCAGGCTGCTGTCCGGGTGCAGGAGGATCTTGCCGGCATCGCTGACCAGGAAGGCATAGCCGTCGCCGTCGAACTTCAGCGAGTTGATGATCGCGGTGATGGTTTCCAGCTTCATGTCGCCAGCGGCCACGCCGACCAGCTGGCCGTTGCGCATGACCGGCATGGACATGGCGAGGATCTGCTCGTTGGTGCCGGCGTCGAGGAAAGGCTCGGTGACGATCAGCCGGCCGGCGGCCACGGCGTCCTTGTACCAGCCACGGGTGCGTGGGTCGTAGCCGTCGGGCATCGGCGCGTAGGGGCGCATGGTGAACACGCCACTGGCGGCTTCACCGAGATAGACCGATTCGAAGTTCTTCTGGAACACCTGTTGTTCCAGTACGTGCTGGATGCGTTCGGGCGTCGGCTCGCCGTCGGCCAGTTGCGCAGCTTCTGCTTCCACCAGTTGGATGCGCCCTTCCAGCCAGCTCTGGATATTGCTGGCGGTCAGGCTGCCGACCTCGGAGAGGTAGGATTCGGTGTCAGAGTGGATTGCCTCGCGCTGGCGCAGATCGTTGAAGAAGATGAAACAGGCGAAGGCGAAGGTGACCACGAGAGAGGCCGCCAGGAGAATCTTCCTGGAGAAAGACAGCGAACGAAGCATCGGTAAAGCATCCTGCTGTAAAACGGGTTTGAGCAGGCTGTATCGGCAGCGGCGTGGGGAGCTTTAGGAGAAAAGCGGCAGGCAGGCAAACAAGTTCCCGCGCAAGGCGCGGGAACCATGAATAGGGTCGTCAGGAAGTTGTATCGGGAGGGTCGTTATTTAACGGCTTTTGCAACTTCGTCCTGAATGCTGGTCATGATAGTACCCAGGTCTCCACCGATAATACTGGCTCCCGCGATAACCACCACCGAGATCAGTCCCGCAATAACCGCATATTCGATCGCTGTCGCCCCTTCCTTGTCGGCCGCGAACGCCTTGGCCATGCAGAACAGTTTCAGGGACAGGTTTTTTATTTTCAGGTCCATCGCGGGTGCTCCCTCGAATACCACCGGGGCGGCGCCCCGACTTCATCGTCAGGCTAGGCGTCGTATGGCTGAATGCAATTGTTCAAATAGCGCTAATACAAAAGTTATAACCCTCTCGGCATATAAATAATTGCAGGTCGTAAATTTAAGCGGCGTGGTTGACGCTCTAAACACAGCTACTAGATTCAGCCATGGCACAACTGAAAACTGATTATGAGAAATGGTTCTTATCGAACTTCCTCGCCTGGCCGAAACAACAATAAAGGTCTGAAGGACAAACTCCGGTGCTGCCGGTAACGGACTTCTTACGACAAGGCCGCGGACCCTCCGGTCCGCTTTTCCGAGATTGCCCAAGGATGTGGTCATGAATAGCAAGGTGCTGATGGTATTCGCCGGGCTGTTGCTGGTGTGCGCCGGTGTGGTGGGGTATCTCGGACTCAAGGTCGGCAAGCCGGCCGCGCCGGTTGCCGGCGTGGTGCAGGAGGTAGCACCGGCAGCAATGGCCGAAGCCGACAAGCTGCAGCGCACCGCTGTGGTGGTGGCCGCCCGTGACCTGCCGCCCCTGGCGGTGATCGGTAAGGACGATGTCAGCGTGGAAATGCTGCGCACCTCTCCCGCCGGCAGCTTTCCCAAGCCCGAAGCCGTGATCGGCCAGCGCGTCTGGGTCGCCGTTCCGGCGGGCAATATCCTCACCTCTGCCGTCACCGAACCGGGCGGCCCTCTGGCCCGTACCATCCGGCCGGATGAGCGCGCCATGGCGATTGCCGTGGACGAGGTCATCGGTGGCGGCGGCTTCGTGCTCCCCGGCGATTACGTCGACGTCATGCTCTTCGTCCAGGACCAGCAGAGCACTGAGCGCAGCCTCAGCGCCCAGGTGGTGCTGCCGGGTGTGCGGGTGCTGACTTACGGCGAGCAGATTGCCGTTTCCACCGATGGCCAGGCACGCAATGCCGGCGACCCCAAGGACAAGACACCCAAACCGCCACGCACTGCCGTGCTCGCTGTGCCCGCCGAAGCCGCCTCGCGCCTGATGCTCGCCAGCCAGGCCGGCTCCCTGCGCCTGGCGGTGCGCAGCAAGGATGAGAACCTCTACGAGAAGGAACAGCAGGGCCGCTATATCCAGGCCTCGCTCGGCTCCGCCGGCAGCCAGCCGATCACCCTCGAACAACTCATCGGCAAGCCGCGCCAGGCGCCGGCCCCCGCCGTGCGCCAGGTTTCCGCGCCGCAGGTCGACGCCGGCGTGGTGGTCTACCGAGGCACCACCGTTACCCGTGAAGCACATTGAGCAAGGAGTGCATCGATGTCCAAGCGCTTCATTCTTCCCCTGGTTGCTCTGCTGGCTTGCGCCGTCCACTCCGCGGCGCAGGCCGTGCCGAGCGCGTGCGCAGGCTTCGCCGATCAGCAACTGAATCTCGACGTCGAGCAGGGCGCCCAGCGTGACCAGCAACTGCCGGTGCCGATCAAGCGCCTGGCCATCGGCGATCCGAACATCGCCGACGTACAAGTGCTCGACAAGCGCGACTTCCTCGTCACCGGCAAGGCCGAAGGCCTGACCAGCCTGCTGATCTGGACCGCCTGCAGCGACCAGCCGATGCGCACCGTGGTGCGCGTCGGTGCGCGGGCGGTGAGCGACGTGGCGGGTGCAACCGGCGTCGGCGCCGGCAGCCTGCCCAACCAGGTGCAGACCGATATCCGCTTCGTCGAAGTCAGTCGCAGCAAGCTCAAGCAGGCAAGTACGTCACTGGTGCGGCGCGGTTCCAATACCTTCGTACTGGGCTCGCCGGGTAGCCTGGGCAACATGCAGGTCGGCACCGATGGCACGCTGGATGGCTCCTTCGGCAACTCCAACGGCGGCTTCAACATCATCTGGGGTGGTGGCAGCAGCAAGTGGCTGGGCTTCATCAACGCCCTGGAAGGCAGCGGTTTCGCCTACACCCTCGCGCGGCCCAGCCTGGTGGCTACCAGCGGGCAGACGGCCTCGTTCCTCGCCGGAGGCGAGTTCCCGATTCCGGTGCCCAATGGCGACAAGGACACCATCACCATCGAGTACAAGGAGTTCGGCGTGCGCCTGACCCTGACGCCGACGGTGATGAACGACAAGCGCATCGCCCTGAAGGTCGCCCCGGAGGTCAGTGAGCTGGACTTTTCCAGTGGCATCCGCACCAACGACATCGCCGTGCCCGCGCTGACTGTGCGGCGCACCGATACCAGCGTGATGCTGGCCGACGGCGAGAGCTTCGTGATCAGCGGACTGATCAGCAGCAGCACCATCAGCAATATCGACAAGTTCCCCTTCCTCGGCAGCATCCCGGTGATCGGCGCGTTGTTCCGATCTTCGAACCTGGACAAGGACGACCGCGAACTGCTGATGATCGTCACCCCGCACCTGGTGCAGCCGCTGGCCGTCAATGCCGCGCTGCCCAAGCTTCCTGGCGAAGGCCTGCGCGACTACGACCCGGGCTTTGGCGAGTTCTACTTCCTCGAGGACGGCCGCTTCGACAAGCGCAAGGCCAGCAGCGGGATGTCGCACTGATGGATACCTACGAAGCGCTGACCCGCCAGAGAGCGGGAGGCAAGGCAAAGCAAGGGAGCACGGGCATGAGTCAGACTTTCGTGGCGCTGGTCCAGCATCCCGGCGAGCAGGAGTGGCTGCAGAGCAGCCTGGCCGGCTGCGGGCAGGTCGTCCTGGCCAACAGCGGTACGCTGGAAGAACTGCTGTCGCTGCTGGACGTCACCGGTGCGACGGTCCTGTTCACCAGCCTGAACAAGGCCAACCTGGTCTCCCAGGGTTCGCTGATCGAGGGGCTGGTCTCGGCGCGACCGCTGCTCTCGGTCGTCGCCGTCGGCGACGGTCTGGACAACCAACTGGTGCTGGCTGCCATGCGCGCAGGAGCCCGGGACTTTGTCACCTACGGCGCCCGTGCCAGCGAACTGAGCGGGCTGGTCCGACGTCTCGGCGGGCGCCTGCCCACCGTACCGGTGAGCGCCACCCAGCAGGGCGAACTGATCAGCCTGATCAGCGCCCGGCCCGACGCCGATGGCGCCTTCGTCGCCCTGCACCTGGCCCTGGCGCTGCAACGCCAGGCGGACCACCGCGTGCTGCTGGTGGATATCGGCCAACCCACCGGCGAGGCGCTGGCGATCCTCGGCATGGAACCGTCATTCACCTTCGCTGATGCGCTGCGCAACCTGCGCCGGCTGGACCAGACCCTGATCGACAGCGCCTTTGCCCGCCACGAATCCGGCCTGCGCGTGCTCAGCCTGTCGGACGAACCCGGCGTGCTGGAGCGCATCACCACCGCCGAGCTGTACCTGCTGCTGGGCAACCTGCGCAGCGCCTTCAGTCATATCCTGATCAACCTCACCGGCGTTGCCGAAGGCGAACTCAGCGGCCAGCTGCTGATGCAGGCCAACCGCGTGCTGTGGCTCGTGGACCAGAGCGTGCCGTCGTGCAAGAAAGGACTGGAGCGCCTGCGCCGCCTGCGCGAACGCACGCCAGCGCTGCCGCGTATCGAGCTGCTGATCGAGCGTTACTGGGCCTCGGTGCCACCAGACGCCCCGGCGCTGGGCAAGATGTTCGGCCTGGAACTGTTCGGCGTGCTGCCGGCCTCGCCCGAAGCCCGCCTGCGTGCCAAGAACGTCGGCCAGAGCCTGTTCGACCTGGCCCCGCGCGACCCGCTGACGGTGAAGCTGCGTGACCTGGCTGAGGCGCTGGGTGCGGGCGTGGCGGAGAAGCGCGGATTGTTCAGCTGGATCGGCCGGGCGAAGGCCGCGCGCTCATGAGCCAGCACTATGGCGGCGGTCACGGCCGCCACGACCAGGACCTGCAGACGCTGAAGATGCGCCTGCACCGCTACATCATCGACGAGATCGACGAAGATGGCATGAACCTGCTGGAGGGCGCGCGGCCGGCGGTGGCGCAGTACGTCTCCGAGAAGGTCTGCGAGTACGCCTCGCGCCGCCAGCTGGCGATCTCCCGCTACGAACTGGACCGCCTCGCCGAGGAGGTGGTGGACGAACTCACCGGTTTTGGCCCGCTGGAAATCCTCCTGCGCGATCCGGGCATCTCGGAAATCCTGGTCAACGGCCCGGACCGGGTGTTCATCGAGCACGAAGGCCGGCTCTACCAGAGCGACCTGCGCTTCATCGACGACCACCATGTGCAGCGGGTAATCCAGCGCATCCTCGCGCCGCTGGGCCGGCGCCTTGACGAGTCCAGCCCGATGGTGGATGCGCGCCTGCCCGACGGCAGCCGGGTCAACGCGATCATCCCGCCGGTGGCGCTGGACGGGCCCTGCCTGTCGATCCGCAAATTCAGCAAGGAGCTGCTCAAGAGCGCCGACCTGCTGGCCTACCAGAGCGTCGACGAAGCCATGCTGGCGTTCCTCCGCCAGGCGGTGGCGAGCCGTTGCAACATCCTCATCAGCGGCGGCACCGGCACCGGCAAGACCACGCTGCTCAACGTCATGAGCAGCTTCATCGACGAGCGCGAGCGCATCGTTACCATCGAGGACACCGCCGAACTGCAGCTGGGCCACGACCACGTGGTGCGCCTGGAGACCCGTCCGCCGAATGCCGAAGGCTTCGGCGAAGTGACTGCCCGCGACCTGATCCGCAACGCCCTGCGCATGCGCCCGGACCGCATCATCCTCGGCGAGATCCGCGGCGTCGAAGTGCTCGACGTGCTGCAGGCGATGAACACCGGCCACGATGGCTCGATGAGCACCGTACACGCCAACTCGGCGATGGATTCGCTGTTGCGCCTGGAGATGCTGGTGGGACTTACCGGCCAGCGCGTGCCGGAGCAGACCCTGCGGCAGATGCTCTGCTCGGCACTGGACATCATCGTGCAGATCACCCGCCTGTCCAACGGCCGCCGCTGCGTCAGCGAAATCCTCGAAGTGCTGGAGGTGCGTGACGGCGTCTACGTCACCAACTCGCTGTTCAGCCTCGACCGGCGTGGTACCGGGCAATTCGTCCGTACTGCCCAGCCAGGCGGCATCAAGTTCCGCCAGGTGCTGCTGTGAGCGGCGCCCTCTGGCTGGTCGTGGCCAGCCTGGCGCTGGCGGCGCTGGGCCTGGGGCTGGCGGGCATGAGCTGGCGCGCGCGGCACCACGAGCTGGTGATGCGCCGCCTGAGCGGAGAGACTGTGGTGGCCGGAGGAGCGCGCGCTCGCAGCAGCCACTGGCTGGCGCGGCGCATGCGGCGTGCCGGCATCTCTGACATGCGCGGCTGGGTCCTGGGTGCCGTCGTGGCTTGTCTTGTGCTGGGGCTGTTCGGACAGCGCCTGGGCGGGCCGGTGGGCGCGCTCTGCGGTGTCGGGGTGGGAGTGCTCGGCTTCCATGCACTGCTCAATCTGCTGTACCGGCGTCGCCTGCAGAAAATGATCCGGCAGATGCCCAACTTTCTCGACCAGGTGGTGCGCAGCCTGCACTCGGGGCGAACCCTGGGGGATGCCATCACCCAGGCGGTGAATGCGGCCGACGACCCGCTGCGGGAAATCTTCTCGCTGGTGAACAACCATGTGCTGCTGGGCATCAGTCTGCCCGAGGCGCTGCAGGAGGTGGCGGAGCTCTATGACGTGGAGGAGCTGCACGTGCTCTCCCTCGGCGTGGCGGTCAACCACCGTTATGGCGGCAACACCACTGACCTGCTGGAGAACATCATCAAGGTCATCCACGAGCGGGAGAAACTCGGCCGCCAGCTGCGCGCGATGACCGGTGAAACCCGCATGAGCGCCCTGGTGCTGGCGCTGCTGCCGATCAGCCTGGGCGCCTACATCCTGTTCAGCAATCCGGGCTACCTGATGAACATGTGGCACGACCACGGTGGCCGCCTGATGCTGCTGACTTCCCTGGGGTTGCAGGTGCTGGGGTGCTACACGCTCTGGCGCATGCTCAAGAGCATCTGAGGAGGCCGGCATGCCCCTGATGTACGGATTGATGGCGGTGATCCTGGCCCTGGCGGCGATCCTCCTGCTGCTCTCGCAGAGCCGCACGGCCGGTCGCGAACAGCGCCTGATCGAGCAGCGCCTGGGCGGCGATGCAACGCCGCACGGCGCTGGCCAGCGCATGGCGCGGGCATTCGACCGGATGAGCGAGAGTGGCCTGGGTCGGCGCCTGCAACTGCGCGATGAGGAAGTCCGGCTGCTGCTCAACCAGGCCGGCTGGTCCGGCAGTACGCCGCGGCGCATCTACCTGATGTCGATATTCCTGGTCCCGCTGCTGTTCGTGGCCATCGTACTGGTGGTCCTGGCCACGCCGGGGCACGCCCATACCTCTCCGCTGCTGCCCTTGTCCTTCGCCGCCGGGATCGGCTTCCTGCTGCCCAAGCGGGTGCTGTCCTACTTCGCCGGCAAGCGTCGGCAGCGCCTGGCGGACGAGGTGATCCTGTTCATCCAGCTGATCCGCATCCTTTTCGACTCCGGTCTCACGGTGGAGCAGAGCCTGCGGGTGGTCAGCCGGGAAGGGCGGAGTATCGTGCCGGTGCTGGTCGAGGAACTCGACGGCGTACTGGCGCATGCCGAAAGCGGCCTGGACCTGGCGGACGAGCTGGAACTACTGAGCAAACGCCTGGCGGTGGGGGAACTGAGCGACTGCTGCAACGTACTGCGCCAGATGCTGCGCCAGGGCGGCAGTGCTCGCGGATCGCTGCTGACGCTCAAGCAATTGTTCGAGGATCGCCGCCTGACCGGCCTGCAGGAAAAGGTCAGCAAGATGTCGGCGAAGATGAGCCTGGTGATGATGACGCTGCTGTTCCCGGCGCTGCTCATCATCCTCGCCGGGCCCGGCTTCCTCGCGATCACCAAGGCCCTGGGGAGAATGGGATGAGAAACGCGTGCTTGATCGGCCTGCTGGGCCTGACCCTCGGCGGCTGCGCCAATCTCGACAGCCTGGGTGGCGGGCCGAGCGTCGGGCAGAGCTGCGACGAGAAGCTCGGCCAGGCGGTGGAACTGCAGCTCAATCTCGCCCGCGAGATGCTCGACAACGGCCGTGCCCACGCCGCCCTGGCCAACCTCGAAACCCTGCCGCCGAACTCGCTGGAAGTGCGCGAAAGCAAGGCGCTGGCCCTGCGCCGCATCGGTGATCCCAAGGCGCGCATCGTCTACGAAGGGCTGTTGGGTACCTGCAAGTCCGCCGAGGCCCACCATGGTCTGGGGCAGATCGCCATGCGTGGTGGCAATACCGTGGAAGCCGAGCGCGAGCTGCGTGAAGCGGCGCGCCTGCAGCCCACCGACAGCGCGCTGCGCAACGACCTGGGCTACGTCCTGCTGCGGCGCGGCGAGCTGGAGAAGGCGCGCTTCGAGTTCATCACCGCGATGGAGCTGAACGAACATGACAAGCTGCCGGCCACCAACCTGCTCAGCGTCATGTTTATCCAGGGCGAGAACAGCGAGGCCAGCCGGTTGATCCAGAGTGTCGGGCTGTCCGCCGACCAGGTCCGCGCGGCTCAGGATCAGGCGAAGGACCTGCGCCCGGTAAGCCCCGCCAGCCCGGCCAGCCAACCGGCGGTGCAGGCCGAAAGTGTGAGTTACGTGGACGATGCGGTGGAAGACGCGCACCCGGCCCAGGTCGAGTCGACCCCGGCGGTGGCGCGCGACGCCAAGCTGCTGGTCAAGGCCCGCTGAGGTGGGCAGGGAGGGAAGGATGAAGACATGGATTATGGCCGGCGCACTGCTGGCGACGCCGATGCTGGCCCAGGCGGTGGAGACCACCCACACCGAAGCCGGTACCACCGCTCGTGACCAGCAGGAAGTGCTGACCTGGCTGGACCTGCAGAGCAGCGGAAAGGCCGCTTCGGCCCACCGGCAGAGCGCCACGCCGGCCGAGCGCGACCGCGCCTACCAGCGCTACCTGAAGAGCTATACCCACGAGATTCCCGAGTACCTGCTCGACGACAACAACGGCTTCAGCACCGACAAGAACTGATCCCTTCCGGAGGCTGCCATGGGACGTGAACGGCAGCGAGGCGCAATCGGCGTCATGGCGGCGGGAACGCTGCTGCTGGCGCTGATCTGCCTGGCCCTGGTGATCGACACCGGGCGCCTGTACTTCGAACAACGCAAGCTGCAGCGTGTGGCGGATATGGCGGCGCTGGAAGCGGCCACCCAGGGCGGTATGTGCGGCTCGCAGCTGGCCACCGACATCCAGGGTTACGTCACCGCCAGCGCGGCGAAGAACGGCTTCGTGCCCGGCACCGGCGACACGCTGGTCGGGACACTGGGCAGTGTCAGTTTTTCTGCCGGTTACGGCAGTGCCGATTCTCAGCGAGTTTTCAGCGCTGGCGGCAACCTGGCGGATTCCGTGCGCGTGCAGGCCACCCACAGCGTTCCCTCCAGCCTGGTACTCAACGTCGCCAGCCTGTTCAGCGGTGCGTCGAGCACTACGGTGATCAGTGCCCAGGCCGTGGCACGGCGCTCGGCGATGGCGGGAATTTCCGCGGGTAGCGGTGTGCTGAGCCTGGACTCGAGCAACTCGCCGTTGCTCAATGCCCTGCTCGGCGGGCTGCTGGGCACCAACCTCAACCTGGACGTGGTGACTTACCAGGGCATCGCCGGGGCCAACGTCTCGCTGCTTGCCCTGAGCCAGCAGCTCAAGGCCGCCGGGGTGAACCTCGAACTGGGCAAGATCGACAGCCTGCTGGGCGCCAACGTCACCGCGGCACAGCTGCTCCAGGCCATGGTCAACGCGGCGGACTCCTCACAGCTGGCCGGGGTGAATACGGCGCTGCTGCGTACGGCGCTGGCCACCATCAACGTACCGACGGCGCAACTGACTCTGGGGCAGATTCTCAGCGTGGTGGCGCCGGACAGCGTGCGCGATACGGCGCTCAGTGCCGGGGTCAATATGCTGGACCTGCTGATGGCGACGGCGCTGGTGGCGAACAAGAACAACGCGGTGAACCTCGATCTGAAAGGAAAGAGCATCGCTGGAGTTGTGCCGACCGTGAAGTTATGGGTCATCTCCCCGCCGACCATCGCCTATGGGTATCCGGGCAAGGACGGCGCCGGAAACTGGCGCACAGTGGCGAAGAACGCTCAAGTGCAATTGGAGGTAGGGGCCAACGCCAACCTGCTTGGGTTGAATCTGGTTAGGCTGGCGCTGAGCCTCAAAGTGGGGGTGGCGGAGGGTTATGCCGCGCTGGACACAATTCAGTGTGGAGGCGTGGGCAAACCAGTCACGGTCAATGTGAAGGCGCGGCCGGGCGTAGCGAGCGCCAGTCTCGATGCCAATGTCAGTCTGCTCTCCGGCGCCAATGGCAGCCTGGTTGGGGTGACCATCACCAACACCGGTACGGGAGCTACAGGTAGCAGCACGTCGACGTCTACCCAATTCGCCATTCCAGGAGAGCAATCCCTCAGCTTCCTGGTCAGCAGCCCTGCCGATCTGCCCAGCGCGGTAAAAAGAGTACAGAGCCCATTGGGATCATCGCTGGGGACGGGGCTGACCAGTCTGGCGAATTCCCTGACCATCAAGGTTGAGGCAGGCGGTAACTGCAACAACATCCTCAGTTGGCTGCTGTGTACATTGAGCAGTCTGGTGAGTTCGATTGCGCAGCTTGCTCTCGATCTCACAGGTGCAGTGGGTGCACTGGTCACTGCGCTCGGCCAGCAACTGATTGATCCATTGCTGGCCTTGTTGGGCATCCAGACCGGCATCCTCGACGTGCGCCTGATCGACCTCCAGACCGGCGGCGCGGAGCTGCTGATCTGAAGATCGTCAGAGGGTGAGGCGGACTCAGTGCACCGCGCTGCTCTGCGACGCGCTGGGGGAGATGGCGAGGGCGAGCTGGGTGCGGTTGTGCATGTGCATCAGCCGCAGCACCTGGGAGACATAGAGCTTCACGGTGTTCTCGGTGATCCCCAGGTCGTAGGCGATCTGGTAGTTGGTCAGCCCTTTGCTCACCAAGCGCGCCACTGCCTGCTGGCGCGGCGAGAGCTTGTTGAACAGCGGGTTGTTGACCACCGGCGTCATCTGCTCGGCGTTGCTCGGCGCTGCGCTGGCCGCAGGCTCGGGCTGTTCCTGCTTGAGCGCGCCGCTGCTGGCCGGCTGGCCGCCGCCACCATGGACTTCATACTTGATCTTGTGGATATCCCGCGAGATCGAGTTGAGTGATTCGGCGAGGTATTCCAGGCGCTGGTTCACGTGGCTCAGGCTGAGCTGGCTGCGGATGCGCTCGTGCAGGCGCGCCTCCAGGCGTTCCAGGCCCTTGAGCAGGTCCATCGGCGCTACCGGCTTCTGATAGTAATCGGCGACACCGACACGCATGGCCTCGATCACTTCCTGGCTGCCTTGCTGGCCGGTGAGGATGATGGTCTCGAAGAACCGCGTAGCGCCGGCCACGTCCTTGAGCGCCTCGACCACGCGGATGCCGTTGTCGCGTCCCAGACCCAGGTCGCAGATCACCAGGCCGATCGAGGCGTCATCGCGGAACTTCTGCAGGGCACTGTCCTTGCTGTCGCTGACCACGCAGCGGTAGCCGCTGTTCTCCAGCAGTTCGGAAAGCTCCGCAGTAACCTGAGGCTCGTCATCGATGACCAGCACGCTGAAACGGCGATTGGCCGTTTTTTCCATGACTGCACGCTCCTTGAAGGATTGCTTCCATTATTTTTATCGTCCGGCCGTTCAATTACCGTAGCCGAATCGTCCCATCAGGTGATGGATGGTATTAACCCTTAGCATATAGTCGTTAAGTTTGGACTCTGCCAATTGTCGGAATCATTTTTATTTGAGGAGCGAGAGGGTCGTCAGAAGACCGGCGAACAGCGCGAAGATGAACGGAAATGACTTGAACTTTGACGGTTGCAGTTTGGTTAATTGCGATTTGCAATTAGCCGGTACTTTGTCCGAATCAATCAAAAGTTTGCTGGCGAACATCAGCACTACACAGAACAGGCAGGCCACCGCCAGGGTGTACAACACCGTCAGCGGGTCGCTGGCCAGGCCCAGGGCGATCAGTATTTTCACGTCGGCCGCGCCCAGCTTCCCCAGCCAGTAGCCCGGCACGCTGAGCAGCGCCGCCAGTAGCGCGGCAACCCCCGCGGCAAGCGGCGCATAGCCCGTCAGCGTGTGGCCCGTGACCAGCAGGAACAGCAGGGCGGCCAGCGCCCCGCCCAGGGTCAGCCAATTGCTGACCCGCAGCCGCGTGAGGTCCTGGCTGGCACAGACGGCGAACCAGCCCAGCAGGCAGAGTTTGAACAGCATCGAGAATATCCTTATCCCGGAACGGCGACTTCGAAGCAGGTTAGGGGAGTTTTAAGGTATCCCGCACTCCAGCGCCATATTGCAATTGAAGCCATGGGTAATCGAGTTTGGCTCGTAACGTTATTCCGATAGGCCATGAGGGCGAATCGTGGAAGAGCGCCTAGTATTGCTGGAGAGCGGTATTTATCCGACGGCGAGTATCTTCAGGAAAGTTTCGCTGTGCCGACAAGTTGAACGATCATTCAAGTTGGAAGTTGGTCCGGGAGTATTTCGCATGAACGGAGTCGGCAGGCGTGGCACTCAACGAGGCGCGGTGGCTATCGAGTTCGCCGCCGTATTCGTGCTGTTCTTCGCAGTTCTCTACGGACTGCTCGGTTATTGCGTGCCCCTGCTGATGCTGCAGTCGTTCAACGATGCGGCGGCGGCGGGCGCGCGAGTGGCCGTCTCGGTGAATCCCCAGGCCGCGGGTGGTTACAGCGCCGCCCTGAAAGCGGCTGTGGATAACGCCGTGACACAGCGCCTGAGCTGGATGCCGGCGAGTTGGCGCAATGGCTGCTACAGCGGGCAGTTCATGGATACCCCGGTAACCGAGACGGTCTCGGGACGCCAGTACACGCGCGTCCGTGTGTGTGTCAGCTATCCCTACGCCACCTCGCCCATCGTTCCGCTGCTGACCCTGCCGGGAATCGGCACGGTGCCGCGCCTGCCCGACGTGCTCAGCGGCACCGCCAGCGTCCTGCTCTGAGGTACTGGATGTTCGATTTCTGGCGCTCCAGGCCTCGCGGCCAGCATGAGATGATCGAGAATCCGGTGCCGAGCCGGCCCCTGGCGGCACGCCGGCGTCCGGCGCTGCCGGTGGAAGAGCTGAGTGAGCCCGTAGTGACCGGCCACTGGGACCTGTGGCTGGAGCTGGACAGCCGCGATCGCGTCATCGCCCGTGGCGGCAGCCAGGCTCACCGTCTGCTCCCGCCGGTTCCGGGCAATGGCGACCTGCCCGGGCTGGGTGACTATCTGGACCGGCGCGTTCCCGGTGGCATGCAGGTGTCCAGTCTGCGAGGCGGCGAGCGGCTCGACCTGGTTCTGCGCAGCACCGGTGACCTGCCGCTGGTGTGCCGCTTCCAGGCGGTCCTGCAGCCCAACGAGCATTGCCTGCTGCTGGGTACGGACATCTCCGACCTGAACTGGCAGTCCGACAGCCAGCAGCACAAGCTGCAATGCCTGAGTCTCAGCAAACTGCTGCTGGCGCGCCTGCGCCACAGTTCGCAACGCCGCCTCGGCGAGGCCGTCGGTGAAGTGCTGGAGGCGTTCTGCAGCAACTTCCACATGCGTAGCATGGCTCTGTTGCTGGAAGCGCCGGACCAGAGCCTGCGGGTCTTTGCCTGCTACGTACAGCCCGGTTTCGACAGCTTGCTGCGGGAAAACCTGGCCGTGCCCGGTGACGAGTTGCGCGCCGCCAGCGGCGCCTGCCTGCTAGGGGCGGACGACAGTCCGTCGGAGCTGCTGCGTACCCTGTGCTGCACCCAGCTCTACCTGATACCGGCCCCTGTGCGCGGTGGGCGGCTGGCCGGGTTGCTGGCCGAGCCGATGGAGCACGGCGGCAGCTGGCCAGGGCTGGCGCCGAGCGACTGGCAGTACCTGGCGGAGATCCTCACCAACCTCGTCCACGAGCGCACCGAACTGCACGGTCTGCGCGACAGCAGCCGGCGCCTGAATCTGCTGCAGGACATGGTGGGCGGCGGCTGGTGGCGCTTGCACGTCGACGAGGACCTGTTCGAACTGTCGCCGGCGGTGGCGGCGAGCCTGGGATTGCCCGCCGGGCAGCTGCAGCTGGCGTTGGCCGACCTGCTGAGCCAGCTGCACCCCGCCGACGCCGATGAACTCAGCCTGCGCCTGCGTAACCTGCAACCGGGCGGGCGGCTGGTCCAGGACCTGCGTCTGCGTGGTGCGGCTTCCACACAGACGCGTCGCTGGCTGCGCCTGCAGGGCCGGCGGCAGGCGCGCGCCGGCGACCAGCTGATGGACGGCGTGCTACTGGACATCAGCGAAGGCAAGTTGCAGGAAGAACAGGCGCTGGCCGCCCACGCCCGTTTGCGTAACCTGATCGACAGCGCACCGGTGGTGATCTACGTGCAGCGCGTGGAGGAGGGGCACCTGATCCCCGAGTTCTACAGCGAGAGCGCCGGCAACCTGCTTGGCCTCGACCTGCAGGGCCAGAACTGGCAGGCGCTGGCCGAGCGGGTGCATCCCGAAGACCTGGAGACTTTTCTCGACCGTGGCCGCGAGCTGCTGCGCGAAGGCCGCGTGCGCACCGAGTACCGCCTGTGCGACAGCGCTGGAGAGTGGCACTGGCTGTACGACGAGGCGAAGCTGCTGCGCGATATCCAGGGCATCCCGCAGGAGGCCGTCGGCCTATGGCTCGATGTCACCGAGCAGCACCTGGCCGCACTGCAGATCGCCGAGAGCGAGGAGCGCTATCGCGTGCTGGTCGAGGACTCCCCGGCACTGATCTGCCGCTATGACCCCGGCCTGCAGCTGACCTTCATCAACCACACCTTTGCCCAGGTGCTGGATGAACCGGTGGACGCGCTGCTCGGCCGGCGGCTCGACGAGTGGCTCTCGGAGCAGGACTGCAGTGCCCTGCGCGCGCGCCTGGTGGGCGGCGGCAAGGGGGCGGTGGACGATTCCTGGGAGCTGCGTTTCTGCCTCCCCGGCCAGCGCAACCTCTGGCTGATCTGGTCGGACCGGCCGTTGCTGGACGCCGAGGGGCGGTTGGTGGAAATCCAGGCCGTGGGCCGCGACAACACCGCCGTCCGCCACGCCCAGCAGCAACTGGCTCAGGGCGCGAAAATGGCCAGTCTGGGCGAGATGGTCAGCGGCATGGCGCATGAGATGAAGCAGCCGCTGCACGTCATGCGCATGTCCCTTTACAACGCCCGGCAGAAACTGGGCGAGCCCGAATACCTGAAGGAAAAGCTCGAGCGTGCGGACGCGCAGATCGACCGGCTCTCGCGGGTGATCAGTCACATGGGCGTGTTCAGCCGCAAGTCGGAGCTGGAGGCCGCGCCGTTCGATCCCTACGACGCCTGCGAAGGCGCCGTTGCCTTGCTGGGCGAAAGCCTCACGCAGCAGGGCATCACCCTGGAGTGCCGGCCGCCGGCGCAACGGGTGGTGGTGCGTGGCTATGCCGACCAGCTGGAGCAGGTGCTGATCAACCTGCTGGCCAACGCCCGTGACGCGCTGCTGGGGCGTGGAGAAGAGGGCGCGCGCTGGGTCGGCGTGTCGCAGGAGCCCTGCACGGACCCCGGCTGGGTGGAGCTGCATGTGCGCGACAACGCTGGCGGCATCGACCCGGCGGTGATCGAGCGCATCTTCGAGGCCTTCTTCACCACCAAGCCCATTGGCAAGGGTACAGGGCTGGGGCTGTCGGTGAGCCACGACCTGATCCGCAACATGGGCGGCAGCCTGTCTGTGGATAACTTCAAGGGCGGCGCGCGTTTCGTCATCCGCCTGCCGAGGCAGGCCATTACGGTTTGAGCGTCCGGAAATGAAAAACGCCTGCGGATGCAGGCGTTTTTCGTGGAGCGCGGCGCTGGATCAGCCGATGAAGCGCGAGGACAGCCAGAACAGGCCGGCCGACAGCGCGATCGACACGGGCAGGGTCAGCACCCAGGCCATGAGGATGTTGCGGATCGTGCTGCCCTGCAGGCCGCTGCGGTTCGCCACCATGGTGCCCGCTACGCCCGAGGACAGCACGTGGGTCGTGGACACCGGCAGGCTGTAGATGTTGGCCATGCCGATGGCGGCGGTCGCGGTGAGCTGGGCGGCGATGCCCTGGGCATAGGTCATGCCCTGCTTGCCGATCTTCTCGCCGACGGTGAGCACCACGCGCTTCCAGCCGACCATGGTGCCGATGCCCAGGGCCAGGGCCACCGCGATGATCACCCAGAAGGGCGCGTATTCGGTGGTGCTGGTCAGGTCCTTGCGCAGCTTCTCGAGGTCCGCCTTCTCGCGGGACGGCAGCTCGGACAGCTTGCCGACCTTCTTCGCGGTGTCGTCCAGGCACAGTAGGTAGCGGCGCACCTGGACGCGCTCGTCGTCGTTCAGGTCGTTGTAGCTGGAGACGCCGTGCAGGTCGCTCAGCAGGCCCTTGAGGGTCGCTTCGGTCTGCTTCGGCTCGCAGCGGTACAGGTCGGGCATGTCCACTTCGCCGGCCTTGCCCAGTGCGAGCATCTCGCCGAGGGTGTCGGAGTGGCGGTTGTAGAACTGCTGCAGGTGGATGGCGGCGTCGCGGGTGCGCTCGATCTGGTAGGTGGTGCTGTTCAGGTCGAGGACGAACTTCGCCGGGACGATGCCGATCAGCACCAGCATGATCAGGCCGATACCTTTCTGGCCGTCGTTGGAGCCGTGCACGAAGCTCACGGTCATGGCCGAGATCACCAGCACCAGGCGGTTCCAGAACGGCGGGTGCTTCTTCTCGTCGACGTCGCGGCGGGTTTCCGGGGTCTTGTGCATCTTCGACAGCGGATACAGCCACTTCAGGCCGATCAGCAGGGCGCCGGCGACGATGAAGCCGGCCAGCGGCGAGAAGATCAGCGACAGGCCGATGTCGATGGCCTTGCCCCAGTTGATCCCGTCGGCCACCGGTACGCCATTGATCAGGGCGTTCGCCAGGCCCACGCCGAGGATCGAGCCGATCAGGGTGTGCGAGCTGGAGGCCGGGATGCCGAAGTACCAGGTGCCCAGGTTCCAGGTGATGGCGGCGGCCAGCAGCGAGAACACCATGGCCAGACCGTGGCCGGTGTTCACGTTGATCAGCAGCTCCACCGGCAGCAGGTGGACGATCGCGTAGGCAACGCCGACACCACCGAGCAATACGCCGAGGAAGTTGAAGATGCCGGAGAGGATCACCGCGCGGTACGGGGACATGGCCTTGGTGTAGATGACCGTGGCCACCGCGTTAGCGGTGTCGTGGAAGCCGTTGATGAACTCGAACGCCAGGACGAATGTGAGTGCCAGCACCAGGCTGATACCCACCCAGAGATCGAGTCCGCTGAAGAGATCGAACATGAAAATTCTATGACCGGTCGGAGACGGGGCGGCGATTATGCCAGAAGCTTGGAGCACCGTATTTAGCCTGAAACGGTTTCTCCAATTTGCGCGACGCCTCGTCGCACGGCGCTTTCAGGCAGTGTGGAAAAAGTTTGCAATGCTTCCACGCGGGCCGCCGGCCCATCGGATGAGTGTTTGCAGGCCAACTGGCAGGCTCCCCCACGGAGCGCTGCTCGCCCATCGCATCAAGACTTTCCCACAAAAGATTCGGGCGGGTCTTTCAGCCTGGGGTCGTACCTGCGATTTAAACGGAAGCCGCTTCCTGATCCTTTTTCTGTCGTTCTTCTTCGATTCTTTCCAGTTCCCGGTCGAAGGCCCTGTCCTGCACGCTGGGTCGCTTGCGCCAGGGTTTCTTGCCGGGTTCGGGCTGGGCGGCATAAAGGGTCACTTCGCCGCCCTGTTCATCCTTGAAACGTTGCTCCTGGCGCTCCAGTTCCGCGCGCAGTTCGTCTTTGGTCACGATCATTCCTGATGACTGAAAGCTGATGACTAAAAGCTGATGATTTGAAGAGGGTGACTGGCAGCTGATGACGATGGGCCGTTCGCTGGCTGTCGACGTCCCGCCTGGGCGACGCCCTGGAAGTGTAGACGCTCAGCTTGCACTGGCGTGCCGGCTGCACAAACGGCGCGGATTATAACCTTTCGCGGGGGGAGGCCGGACGGGGATCGCCGACGGACGGTTTCAGCCCGCTGCTGGCGCGGGCTGAACTCACCTCAGCCGGTGCGGCTGAGGCTCAGTTCACCGATCTTTTCCAGGCGGGCGCGGACGATGTTGCGGCTGATGCCCAGCAAGCGGCCGGTCTGCAGCTGGTTGCCATGGCAGAAGTGGTAGGCGGTGCGGAACAGCACTTCCTCGACGTGCTCGTAGAGGTCGGGCTTGTTGCTTTCGAACAGCTCCAGCAGCGCCTGCTCCAGGGTGGCCTCGACGCGGGGAGCCAGGGCGTGGGGGAAGGTTTCGTGGCGCAGCGAGTCGTGGCGAGGCGCGGACGGCAGCTCGGCGAGCTGCAGGTCGCCCGGCTGCACCTGCTGGTTGCGGCACACCAGCAGAGCGTGGTGGATGGCGTTCTCCAGTTCGCGGATGTTGCCCGGCCAGGTGTGCCCCAGCAGCTTGCGCTCGGCCTCGGGGCTCAGGGCCGCGCGGTTGTAGCCCAGGCGCTGGCAGTGCTCTTCCAGGAAAAATTCGGCGAGCGGCAGGATGTCGCCGGGGCGCTCGCGCAGCGGGGGCAGGCGGATGGTGGCGACGTGCAGGCGGTAGAACAGGTCTTCGCGGAAGTGCCCGGCCACCACCGCGTCGGCCAGGTTGACGTTGGTGGCGGCGACCACCCGCACGTTGATCGGCACCGGTGTGCGCGAGCCGAGGCGCACGACTTCGCGCTCCTGCAGCACGCGCAGCAATTTCACCTGCATGTTCAACGGCAGGTCGCCGATTTCGTCAAGGAACAGGGTGCCGCCATTGGCAGCCTCGAACCAGCCGGCCTTGCTGCTGGTGGCACCGGTATAGGCGCCTTTTTCGTGGCCGAAAAGCTCGCTTTCCACCAGCGTCTCGGAGAACGCGCCGCAGTTCACCGCCACGAAGGGCGCGCCACTGCGGCGGCTGAGCTTGTGGATATGCCGCGCGACCAGCTCCTTGCCGGTACCGGTCTCGCCGATGATCAATGCGTTGGCCTCGCTAGGAGCCAGGCGCTCGATACGGTTGAGCAGATCCTGCGAGCGCGGGTCCTTGAACACCAGCACCGTGGCGCGGACCGACTTGGTTTGCTCGCGGGCATTGGGAAGGGTCAACAGCGACATGGCAGGTTCCTGGTGTACCGAATGGGTGGCAGCGCCATACTGCGGTATTTTTGATATTTCAAAAAATTATCAATTCGAATTTATATATAACTATTTTTATTTTTCGCCTCGCGCAAGCCATCACGGGCCGGGCGGGACGAAGTGCAGCATCGTGGCGCAGCCCTCGCGAATGCTGGGCTGCGAGCTACGCTCAGAGTGGCAATTCCATCCTGGGAGACCACTCCATGACCACCGTTCGGATTCCGCTGCTCGTCCTGGCTCTGCTTTTTTCGGCGCAAGGCTTTGCCGCTACCGCCGCGCAGACCGCGCAGCAGGAGAAGATGAAAACCTGTAACGCCGACGCCACCACCAAGGCGCTCAAGGGTGATGAGCGCAAGGCGTTCATGAGCACCTGCCTGAAGGCGGGCGGGGGCGAAACCAAGGCGACGACGGCGCAGCAGGAAAAGATGAAGACCTGCAATGCCGATGCGACGAAGAAGGCGCTCAAGGGTGATGAACGCAAGGCGTTCATGAGCACCTGTCTGAAGAAGTGAGGATGGAGCGCGGCAGGGCCGCGCGGGAAACGAAAAAGGGCAGCCGTGGCTGCCCTTTTCATTGGGTCTTTTTCACCGGTCCGCCATTACAGGCCCGAGAAGACCAGCCAGGCCGCGGCCAGGGCGTAGAGGACGATCACCGCATCCATGCGCAGCGCAGGCGGGAGTCGCCGCACGAGGTTCATTTCTTGGCCACCGCGGACCAGAAGCCCTGGGCATTACGGAAGGGCTGGCGGGCCATCTGTTCGGGACGGGTGATGCCGTCGGCACGCAGGGCGTTGACGAGGGCGGAAAAGGACTTGGCGCTGTAGCTCATGATCGGGCTCCCGATGCTTTCTCTCCTTGGGGTGGAGCTATGAAAACACCCGGGCCACTATCGACGGAAATGGATCGTCTTAAGGGTGACCATCGATGAAATTGATGGAAGGCCAGGTCAGTTCCAGCTGGCTCCTGAAATGCCGCGCCTCGCCGGTGACCGGGTCGACGAACGCCAGTTGCCTGGCCAGCAGCTTCAGCGGCTTGTCGAAGTCTTCCGGCGGTCGCTCGCCGCGCGGCGGCAGCGTCGGGTAGAGCGGATCGAAGCACAGTGCCGCGCCCAGGCCCGACATGTGCACGCGCAACTGGTGACGTTTGCCCGACACCGGATGCAAGCCATAGCGCCACAGCTCGCCGCGCTGTTCCAGCACCTCGATGCGCGTTTCGCTGTTGGGCTCACCGTCCACTTCCTGCATACGGATGAAGGGATCGCCCTCGACCATTCGCGAGCGATGCACCAGCGGGAAATCCCGTTGTCGCAGCGCCGGGGCGATGGCTTCGTACATCTTGTGGATGCGCCGCTCGCGGAACAGCGCCTGGTAGGCATCGCGGTTGTCCGGGTTGGCGGAGAACAGCACCAGCCCGGCAGTGAGCCGGTCGATGCGGTGCAGCGGCACCAGCTGCGGGTTGTCCAGGCGCTTGCTGAGGCGGGCGAGGAGGGTTTCCTCGACGTACTGGCCCGCAGGCGTCACCGGCAGGAAGTGAGGCTTGTCCGCCACCACCAGGTGATCGTCGGCATACAGGATGCGTTCCTGGAAGGGGATCGGTGTTTCCTGCGGCACTTCGCGGAAGTAGTGGATGCGCAGTGCTTCGTGGTAGGGATGCTCGGGGCCGACGGGTTGGCCGTCGTTGTCCAGCACCTTGCCGCGCGCCATGCGGTCCAGCCAGGTGTCGCGGCTGATCGCCGGGAAGCGCGCGCACAGGCAGTCGAGCACCGTCGTCCAGGGGCCGGCGGGCAGGTGCAGGATGCTGGCGCGTTGCTGGGCGGTGGAGAAGCGAGAGCTGGACATGCGGGCAGGCGACCGGGTTCGACAGGCTGCGCATTAGGCCGCAGCGGCGTGGCGGCCGTCAAAGCCGCCACGACTTCCGGTCTTTTTATGGGCCGTCCTCAGGCGGGGATCGGGTTGATCTCCACGGTGATGTGCGCCAGCTCTTCGTGGATCTGCAGGCGCTGGCGCACCAGCTCGGGCGTCAGGTTGCCGCTGCTGGCGAGGCTGAGGATGCAGGCGTAGCGCGACTTGCCCACGCGCCACAGGTGCAGGTCGGTGATGCGCGCCGGATTGGGCAGCTCGGCGACCACCTCGCGGATTTCCTCCACCACCGGGTCGTTCATCTCCGCATCCAGCAGCACCCGGCCACTCTGCTTGAGCAGGCCGACCGACCAGACGGCCACCAGCACGGCGCCGACCATGCCCATTATCGGGTCGAGCCAGGCGGCACCCCAGATCAGGCCGCCGATCAGGGCGATGATCGCGGCCACCGAGGTGGCGGCGTCGGCCAGCACGTGGAGGTAGGCGGCGCGCAGGTTCAGGTCGTGACCATGGTCGTGATGGTCATGGCCGTGGTGGTGGTCATGTCCATGAGGGTGATCGTGGCCATGGTGGTGCTCGCCGCGCAGCAGCCAGGCGCAGGCCAGGTTCACCAGCAGACCGATGACCGCGATGGCGATGGCCTGCTGGTAATGGATCGGCGAAGGGGAGAGCAGCCGGGCGACGGACTCGAACATCATCAGCGCCGCCACGCCCAGCAACAGGATGGCGCTGGTGTAGCTGGCGAGAATCTCGATCTTGAAGGTACCGAAGGCGAAGCGCGCGTCGCCCTTGAAGCGCCGCGCCGCCACGTAGGCGAAGAACGCCAGCCCCAGCGCCAGGGCGTGAGAACTCATGTGCCAGCCGTCGGCGAGCAGCGCCATGGAGTTGAAGATCCAGCCGCCGGCGATCTCCACCACCATCATCACGACGGTAAGCAGCGCGGCGCGCAGGGTGTTGCGTTCGGCCAGGGGATTGCCTTCGTGGAACTGGTGGTCGTGGCGACCGTCTTGCGGGTGGGCGGCGTGCTGCATGATGATGGTCCACAGGATCAGTCTGGATACTATACCCCAGTATACCTTTGGAGTTTTGACGTGGGACATACCATCAAGGACCAGAAGAAGCTGCTGACCCGGGTGCGGCGCATCAAGGGCCAGAGCGAAGCATTGGAACGGGCGCTGGAGGCGGGTAGCGAATGTGCGGCGATCCTGCAGCAGATCGCCGCCATCCGTGGCGCGGTGAACGGCCTGATGGCCGAGGTGCTCGAAGGCCACCTGCGCGACCACCTGGGTGCCGAGGACCGTACCGCGGCGCAGCGCCACGAGGACCTCGAACAGGTCATGGGCGTGCTGCGCTCCTATTTGAAATAGGGCCGCCGCCGCGGTGTTTGAAGTAGAGCAGCCGAAGCTGCTCCATCAGTTGGACAGCCGCACCGCCAGCTCGTCGGCTTCTTCGGTCCAGTCCGAATCCTGCTGCAGCGCCTCGCGCAGGAACTGCGACTGGGCGGCGTTCCAGAACGGCGCGTCCGGCAGTTTCTGGCCCTCGGCGAGGCGGTGGCTGCCGAGGAAGGTATCGATGTCCTTGCGCCCGTCGGGCAGGCCCAGTTGCTTGAACAGGGCGCTCAGGCTGTGCTGGCTGGTATCCATGACGATCTCCTGGGTTGAAGTGGAGCGCGCCGCCACGGCGCGCAGCAATGGAACAACTATAGGAGCATCGGCCGGCGAGCAAGGTTCGGATTGGCAATCGGGGCGGAAATAGATAGCCTGCTTTCAATCGTCCCCGCACACGCTCCGCCACCCACCGTCAGGCCCGTCCATGAGCTCGTCCGAGCAGCGAACTGCCTCCGTCACCCTGCGCATCCTCGCGACCGTCTTCTTTACCTTCGTCCTCTTCCTGAGCATCGGCCTGCTGCTGCCGGTGCTGCCCGGCTTCGTCCACGAAGGCCTGGGCTACTCGACGGTGATCGCCGGCGTGGTGATCGGCCTGCAGTACATCGCCACCCTGCTGTCCCGCCCGCTGGCGGGCTACGTGGCCGACAGCTACGGAGCCAAGCGCGCCGTGCTCTACGGCCTGGGTGTTCTGGGCGCCGGCGGTGTGCTGGTGCTGGCGTCCACCAGCTTCGAGTCCGTGACCTGGCTGAGCCTGACCTTGCTGCTCGGCAGCCGTCTGCTCTTCGGCCTGGCGCAGGGGTTGCTGGGAATTGGTACGGCGAGCTGGGGTATTGCGCTGGTGGGCACGCAGAACACCGCCAAGGTGATTTCCTGGAACGGTATCGTTAGCTACGGCGGCATCGCCATCGGGGCACCGCTGGGAGTCACCATGTCGGCCTCGCTGGGCCTGTGGAGCCTGGGGGTGAGTATCCTGGTACTCACCGCGATGGGCTGGCTGGCAGCCCGAAGTCGGGAGGAGGTGCCGACTATTCCGGGCGTGCGCATGGCCTTCCATGCCGTGCTCGGCCGCGTGCTGCCCTACGGTATGTGCGTGATGCTCGGCTCCATCGGCTTCGGCACCCTGGCGACCTTCATCACCCTCTATTACGGCAGTCAGGGCTGGGCAAACCCGGCCTGGTGCCTGACGGCCTTCGGCGTCTGCTTCGTCGGCGCGCGGCTGATCTTCTCTGGCATGGTCAATCGCTTCGGCGGTTTCGCCGTCGCGGTGGTCTGCCTGGGTGTTGAGGTCTTCGGCCTGCTGCTGCTCTGGCAGGCGCCGGGGCCGGGTTTTGCGCTGCTGGGCGCGGCGCTCACCGGTTGCGGCCTGTCGCTGGTCTATCCGTCGCTGGGCGTCGAGGCGGTGTTGCGCATCCCGGCCAGCAGTCGCAGTGCGGGGCTGGGTGCCTACGCGCTGTTCTTCGACCTGGCGATGGGTATCGCCGGCCCGCTGATGGGGCTGGTTGCCGCCCGACATGGCTATGCGTCGATCTTCCTGGTTGCCGCCGGGCTGGCGCTCTGCGGCTTCGTCATTTGCTTCGGCCTGCTGCGCTTCACCCGGCAGCAGCACGAGGAGTTGCCCAGGGATTGAGCTGAGCGGGGTTTCACACCGGCGGAAACGCCTTGAAGGCGTCCAGCGCTTCGGCCTGTTCTGCCCAGTCGCGCACCGCCGGGTAGCTGTCCGCCGGAATGTCTTCGGAGTGCAGCAGCTGCACGAAGGTCCAGGCCACGGCGATGCTCAGCCCGGCCTGGTCCAGCGGCGCGCCGGCGTCCAGCGACATCTCGCGCAGTTCGCTTTCCAGTTGCGCCAGGGCCGCGTGCAGTTGCTGGTCGACGCGCTCCTGCCAGGTGTCCAGTTGCTTGTCCTGCGGGCGCTGCTGCTCGTAGTAGCGCTGCACCGCCTTTTCCATGACCGCCAGGGCCAGGCCCAGCAGGCGTGTGGCGCGCATCCGCGCGGCCGGCTCGGCGGGCATCAGGCTGCGCCCGGCCAGGTGTTCGAAGCAGTCGATAATCAGGGTGGAATCCATCAGCACCTGGCCGTCGCCCAGTACCAGACTCGGCGCCTTCACCACCGGGTTGATGCCGCGGAACTCCTCGTAGGTACGGAACACCGACAGCGACTGATGGCTGAATTCGATGCCGAGCAGACGCAGGGTAATGGCGACGCGGCGCACGTAGGGCGAGTCGAGCATGCCGATCAGGTGCGGAAGCTTCTGTTGCATGGGTGCATCCTGTTAGTAGAAATTGCATCGTGGCTAGCGCGGTTGTCCGCGCGCTGGCCATGAATCTAGCGGCTTTGGTCGCTGGTAAATAGCGACGATTAGTGACCAATTAGGTTAGGAAAGCTTACATGAGCGCATTGCCACCGCTCTCCGCCCTGCGCAGTTTCGAGGCCGTTGCCCGGCTCGGCAGCGTGACCCTCGCCGCCAGCGAACTGCACGTCACACATTCGGCCATCAGCCAGCAGGTGCGCCAGCTGGAAAGCCTGCTGGGCGTCACCCTGCTGCAGCGCGAGGGGCGGGGATTGCGCCTGAGCGAGGAGGGCCGCCTGTATGCCCTGCAGATTCGTGGCGCGCTGCGCGATATCGCCGAGGCTACCCGCCTGGCGAAGGCGCGTCCGGGCGAGGATGAGCTGGTGGTGGCGCTCACTCCGTCCTTCGGCCAGAAGTGGCTGCTGCCGCGCCTGCCGGGCTTCCGCGCATCTTATCCACAGTACCGCCTGCGCCTGCTGGCCAGCCTGGAAGTGATGGACCTGCGCCAGGGCCTGGCCGACGTGGCGATCCGCATCGGCCAGGGACACTGGGAAGGGTTGGCGCAGGAATACCTGTTCGAGGATGAGGTGGTGGTCGTCGCTGCGCCGGACTTCAACGGCGGGCAGTTGCCCGGCAGCCCGGAAGAGATCCTCCGCTGCCCGCGCATTACCGGCTTCGAATCCTGGCTGGGCTGGTGCCAGGCGGCTGGCGTGGCGGTGCCGCAGGAAGCGGCGGAGTTCGTGGTGAATGACTCCAACCTGAGCATCGAGGCGGTGCGCATGGGGCAGGGAGTCGGTCTGGAGCGGCGTAGCCTGGTGGCCGGCGCGCTGGAAAGCGGCGAGTTGGTGGCGCTCAGCGATCTGCGCGTACCGTACGGCTTCCCCTACTGGCTGGTGTGGCCCGAGCGCGAGGCAACCCAGGCCAAGGTGGCAGCATTTGCCGGGTGGCTCTCGGGGGAAGTCGGGCGTTACCTGAAAGCGATCGAGTGAGGTGGGCGGATAGGAGCGGACTTTGTCCGCGATAGGCCCGCTTCGCGCCGGACACCATCGCGGACGGAGTCCGCGCCTGCGAAGGTCATGCCGCTAGAGCGTCCTCAGGTAAGCCACCAGGTCTGCCTTCTCTTCCTGATTCAGCTTGCGCTCCAGTACCAGATTGAAGAATTCCACAGTGTCGTCCAGCGTCAGCAGGCGATCGTCATGCAGGTACGGCGGCGAGTCCTTGATGCCGCGCAGAGGGAAAGTCTTGATCGGCCCGTCACCCACCGCCATCACGCCGTTGTCCTCCCTGGGCTTGAAGAAGCGCTCGGTCTTGAGGTTATGCATCAGGTTGTCGGTGAAGTAGGGCGGGGTGTGGCAGCCGGCGCAGGCGGCCTTGCCGTAGAACAGCTTCTCGCCGCGCAGTTCCTGCTCGCTGGCCTTGCCCGGAATCAGCTTGCCCTCCACGTCCAGCTTGGGCGCCGGCGGGAAGTCCAGCAGTGCCTGGAACTCACCCATGAAATGTACCTGGCTGCCACGATCGAGGATGTTCACCCCCTTCTTGGTGGCGATCACCGGGTCGCCGTCGAAGTAGGCGGCGCGCTGCTCGAACTCGGTGAAATCCTCCACCGTCTTCAGAGCCCGCTGCGAGCCGAACAGCCGCTGTACGTTCACCCCGCGCAGTGACGGCGTATCGATGCGGTGGCGGAACGCCTGCGGCCGCGCGTCTCCAGCCAGGTGCGTGGCGGCGTTGGTGTGGCCGTTGGCGTGGCAGTCGAAACAGGCCACGCCCCGGCTGGGCAACGCGCTGCGGCGATCATCGGTCTGGTTGAACTGCTGCTGGGCGAAGGGCGTGAGCAGCAGGCGGAGACCTTCGAGCTGTTTCGGGTTGAGGATGCCGGCGAAGGTCTCGTAGTAGTTGAACAGGGTGATCTGCTTGCCCTTGGATACGTCACCCAGGTCCGGCCGGGTGGTCAGGTAGATCGGCGCTGGGAATTCCGGGAGAAAGTGGTCGGGCAGGTCGAAGTCCAGGTCGAAGCGGGTCAGGTCGCGTTTTTCCTGCTGGTTGATCTCCTCGATGAGGAAGTGCGGGAAGACCATCCCACCCTCGGGATGGTTGGGATGCGGCAGCGGCAGGAAGCCGCCGGGGAACAGTCCCTTCTCGCGGATTTCATCGGGTGAGCGTTTCGCCAGGTCGTCCCAACTGGTGCCTTCGGGAAGCTTCACCCGTACGCCTTCCTGCACCGGCTTTCCGCGCGACATGGTCGCGCCCTTGGCCGGCTTGTCGGCGAGGTCGTAGCGTTGTTCGAGCAGGCTCTTGTGGGCTTGCGCGATCTTCGGTTTCTCCGCCGTCATGCGCTTCATCACGCTGGCGAAATCGTCGGTCTGAGTCGGGGCGTAACTGGACGGGAGTTTCTCTTCGGCGCCCGCCGCCCCGCTGTGCAGGGCCATGGCCATCGACAGGGCGATCAGGCTCCGTCGGTTCCGTACTGGCGTGTTCATCAGCCTTCCTCTTCTTCGTTGTTGTCGCGGAAAGTCACGGCGTACATCGCAGGCACAGGCCTAGGTCAGGGCTCTGGCGCCAGCAAATAGGCGTGGCCTATGGCGTCGATTGAGGAATACTGTCGGAAATCCGGATGGGCGGTCGCAGCGGGCGTGGCCAGGGAGCTCGCGGATGCTGGCCCCTGGCTGCCTATAGACGTGCGGGTTTCAGGCAAGCGATGCGCTTAGCGCAAATCGATCCGGGGCCGGCGGGTGCCGGCCCGGTTGGCCTCAGAAGACCTCGTCGATGTAGTGGAACGGATAGTCCGGGCTCTTGTACTTGCCGATCCTGCCGCGCTTGGGCAGCTTCACTTCTTCGCGCGGGATTTCCTTGTACGGCACGTGCTTGAGGATGTGCTTGATGACGTTCAGGCGCACGCGCTTCTTGTCCTCGGACGGTGCCACGATCCAGGGTGCCCAGGGCGAGTCGGTAGCGGCGAACATCAGGTCGCGGGCGCGGGTGTATTCGTCCCACTTGGTAAAGGACTTCACGTCCATCGGCGACAGCTTCCAGATCTTGCGGCCGTCGGTGATGCGGTCCCTCAGGCGGCGTTCCTGCTCCTCGGGGCTGACCTCCAGCCAGAACTTCAGCACGATGATCCCCGACTCGGTGAGCATGCGCTCGAACATCGGGGTCACGGCGAGGAACTTGTCGGCCTGCTCTTCGGTACAGAAGCCCATCACCCGCTCGACGCCGGCGCGGTTGTACCAGCTGCGATCGAAGATCACCACCTCGCCGGCTGAGGGCAGGTGCTTGATGTAGCGCTGGGCGTAGAGCTGCGACTTCTCGCGCTCGGTGGGCGTGGGCAGCGCCACCACCCGGAATACTCGCGGGCTGACGCGCTCGGTGAGCGCCTTGATGGTGCCGCCCTTGCCGGCACCGTCGCGACCTTCGAAAACGATGCAGACCTTCAGACCCTTGTGCACCACCCATTCCTGCAGCTTGACCAGTTCCACGGACAGCTTGCGCAGGTGTTCCTCGTACTCGCTGTTCTTCATCTTGCCTTGCGGTTCTACAGCCTGACTCTTGGCTTTGCTCTTCTTGCCCATCTTGGTCTCCATGTCGGGGCGTCGGGGTGCCACTCCAGAGCATAGCGGTGGATTGCCATCGAGCATCTGCGAAAGCGACCCGATGCGCGTCGGACTTTGCTGTGAGCTGATCGGAAAGATCACTCAGCACGGCGGCGGGGGAGCCGATCCCCCACCGGGACGTTCACGACCACACTGACGCGCTTTTCATTCGCGTGCGCAGGAGTGCGCCGCTTCATCCCGCAACGGACCCCTCTGACTCATGCGCTGGAAAACCATTCGCAAGACCGGCCAGCGTGCGCTGGCCGCCACCCTGTTCCCCCTCCTGCACTGGCGCTGGTCGCGCTGTATCCAGCGCATGCCGGTGCTGTCGGAGCCCTACCGGAATGGCTTGCCGCCCGCCCAGAAGCACTGGCGAAAGTACCTGTGCCGTCACTGGAGCGTCCGGCGCCGGCTCGCTGCGCTGCTGGAGCACTATTCGCAGGTGGATTGCCTGCCCTGCGTCTGGAGAGACAGGTTGCTGGCCTTGGGGCCGGTGCATCTGAGCCAGGTCCCCCTGAAAAGCGGCGATGTGCTGGACGTGCTGCTGGAACCCTCGGACTTCTGCCGTGAGGGAGAGCTGGGTCTGTACCTGCGCAATGGTGCCGGCGAGCGCCTGTACTCGCTGAGTTTCACCCTCGGGAAGAATGACCAGCTGCTGATCGGTGGGCTACAGGGGCCTCGCACGACGATGGATGAAGGCACCGTCAAATGGCTGGGCAAGGAAATGTTCGGCCTGCGTCCCAAGAGCCTCCTGCTCACCGCTCTTTACACGCTGGGCGAGCAGATGGGCGGCCGCCAGTTGCTGGGCATCAGTGACTCCGCACACACCTGTTCGCACAAGCTCAAGTCCAGCTACGACGCCTTCTGGCGAGAGTCCCAGGCCAACCGCCACGGCCGCTACTGGTACCGCCTGCCTGCGCGCGAACCGGTGCGCGACATCGCTGAGGTGAAGAGCCAGCGGCGCAGCGAGTTTCGCCGCCGCGAAGCCCTTCGCGAGGAGATCGCCTGCTCCATCCGCAAAGTCTGGGAGCAGGGTGCCGTCGCCGCCTGATCGGCGCTGCAAAAAACTGCCCTGCCCGCCCGCTTTTTTGGTGAAATGCCCCTCATCCCCGGCGGGCGCTCCCAGTTGCCCGCTCCGCACCAGGAGACACGATGAGCGAGCAGCGATTGACCCCCGGCCTGATGGTGATCCACGGCAACCATCCGGAAGCGCTGCGCGACCTGCTGGTGCAGTGGATGAGCCTGCACCCGCTGGCACCGCTGGAGAACGAAGTCATCCTGGTGCAGAGTAACGGCATCGCCCAGTGGCTGAAGCTGGCGCTGGGGCGCGACGTGGAAGAGGGCGGCTGCGGTGTCACTGCCGCACTGGACGTGCAACTGCCCGCGCAATTCCTCTGGCGCGCCTATCGGGGAGCGCTGGGCCGCGATGAAATCCCCGAAGTGTCGGTGCTCGACAAGGGCCCGCTGACCTGGCGCCTGATGCGCCTCCTGCCGACGTTGCTGGAACGCGACGAGTTCGCCACCCTGCAACGCTTCCTCGCCGACGACGCCGACCTGCGCAAGCGCCACCAACTGGCCGAGCGCCTGGCCGACCTGTTCGACCAGTATCAGGTCTACCGTGCCGACTGGCTGGAGGACTGGAGCCGAGGTGTCGATCAGCTGCGCCTGGCCAATGGCACAGTACGCGAGCTGGAGGCCGACAACCGCTGGCAGGCCGCCCTGTGGCGCGCGCTGCTCGACGATGTCGGCCACGAAGGCCTGGCCACCAGCCGGGCCGGCGTACACGGGCGCTTCATCGAGAAGCTGAAGGGCGCCGACACCCTGCTGCCCAACCTGCCGCGCCGCGTGGTGGTGTTCGGCATCTCCGCCATGCCTGCGCAGACGGTGGAAGCCCTCGCCGTGCTGGCGCGCCACGCCCAGGTGCTGCTCTGCGTACACAACCCGTGCCGCCACCACTGGGCCGACATCGTTGCCGACAAGGACCTGCTGCGCCACGAATACCGTCGCCAGCGCCGCCGCGCTGGCACACCGGAGCTGCTCAGCGACGACCAGCAGCACCAGTACGCCCAGCCGCTGCTGGCCGCCTGGGGCAAGCAGGGCCGCGACTACATCAACCTGCTCGACCAGTACGACGATCCGGAAAGCTACCGCGCGCGTCTGGGGGCAGTGAGCAACGGGCGCATCGACCTGTTCAGCGAAGTGGAGCCGGGCAGCCTGCTCGGCCAGTTGCAGGACGACATCCTCGAACTGCGGCCGATCAACGAGACCCGCGAACACTGGCCCGCGGTCGACCCGCAGGCCGACGACTCGGTGCGTTTCCACGTCGCCCACAGCGCCCAGCGCGAAGTGGAAATCCTCCACGACCAACTGCTCGCGCGCTTCGACGCCGACCCCACGCTGCGCCCGCGCGACGTGATCGTCATGGTCCCGGACATCAACCCCTACGCACCGCACATCGAAGCCGTGTTCGGCCAGATCGCCCGCGACGACAAACGCTTCATCCCCTACACCCTGGCCGACCAGGGACAGCGCGGCCGCGAGCCGCTGCTGGTGGCGCTGGAGCACCTGCTACGGCTGCCTGACAGCCGTTTCGCGGTGAGTGAAATCCTCGACCTGCTGGACGTCGCCGCCGTGCGCGCGCGCTTCGGCCTGGCCGACGCCGACCTGCCGCTGCTGCGCCGCTGGATCGATGGCGCCGGTGTGCGCTGGGGCCTCGACGGCCAGCAGCGCGAACGTCTCGGCCTGCCCGCCGCCGCCGAGGCCAACAGCTGGCGCTTCGGCCTGCGGCGCATGCTGCTGGGCTTCGCGGTGGGTGAGGGCGATGCCTTCCAGGGCATCCAGCCGTACGCGGAAATCGGCGGCCTCGACGCCGCCGCCCTCGGCCCGCTGGCCGGGCTGCTCGGCGCGCTGGAAAAGGCCTGCGAACTGCTTGCCGAGGAAGCTGACCCGACCACCTGGGTGCAACGCCTGCGCAGTCTGCTGGAAGACTTCTTCCGGGTCACCGACGACCACGACGAACTGCTCCGCCAGCAACTGCTGGACCTGCTTGAAGGCTGGCTGGAAACCTGCGGCCACGCCGGCTTCAACGATCCGCTGCCGCTCTCTGTGGTGCGCGAGGCCTGGCTCAGCGGGCTGGATGCCGGCGGCCTGAACCAGCGCTTCCTCGCTGGCGCGGTGAGCTTCTGCACCCTGATGCCGATGCGCGCGATTCCCTTCCAGCTGGTCTGCCTGCTGGGCATGAACGACGGTGACTATCCGCGCCCGCAGTCGCCGCTGGACTTCGACCTGATGCGCAACGACTACCGTCCCGGCGACCGTTCGCGTCGCGAGGACGACCGCTATCTGCTGCTCGAAGCCCTGCTTTCCGCGCGCCGCCAGCTCTACGTCAGCTGGGTTGGGCGGAGCATCCGCGATAACAGCGAGCGCCCGCCGTCCGTGCTGGTCGGCCAGTTGCGCGACCACCTCGCTGCCGGCTGGCACGGCGCCAACGACAGCGACCTGCTGCACGGACTGACCCTGGAGCACCCTCTGCAACCCTTCAGCCGCGCCTATTTCGACGCGCCCTCGGTGCAGGGCATCGACGGCCTCTATACCTACGCCCGCGAGTGGCGCGATGTGCACCGCGAGCACGAGGGCGAGGCGAACGACGCGCCGCTGTCGCCGCCGGTGCTCGACGCCCCCATCGGCCTGCGCGTGGTTTCGGACTTCCTCGCCAACCCGGTCGGCGCCTTCTTCCTGCAGCGCCTCAAGGTGCGCTTCGGCGAGGAGCAACTGACCGGCCAGGACGAGGAACCCTTCGAGCTGAACGGACTGGATATCTGGCAACTGCAGTTCGAACTCTGCGAGCGCCTGCGCCCGTGGGTGGAGCAGCACTGGCAGGAAGATCAACTGGCGGCGCAACTGACCGCCCAGGTCGAGCGCCTGCGCCGCGAAGGCCGGCTGCCGCTGGCGGCCTTCGGTGACTTCTCCGCCCAGGCGCTGGTGGCACCGTTGCACGACCTGCTGGCGCGCTACCGCGAACAGCTGGAGCACTGGTCGCAGGTGGAAGACGAACAGCGCGAGTTCAACCACGAACATGCCGGCATCCACCTGACTGACTGGCTTGGCGGCCTGCGCCGCAACGCCGGTGGCCAGCTCGCCAGCCTGCAACTGGTCAGCGGCAAGCTGCATGAAGGCAAGGGCTACAAATGGCACGGGCTGGTGCGCCCGTGGGTACGCCACCTCGCGTTGCAGCTGTGCGGCGAACCGGTCACCAGCGTGCTCGTCGGTTTGACCGGCACCCTGGAATTCCCGCCGCTGCCGGTGCAGGAAGCCCGCGCTGAACTGGATGCACTGCTGGAGGCCTGGTTCCAGGGCATGAGCCGCCCGCTGCCGGTCGCCTGCAAGGCGGCTTTCGCCTGGCTGGCCGCCGGGGATGACGAAGAGCGTGCCGCCCGCGAAGCTGCCAAGCGCTACGACGGCGGCTTCAACCTGAGCGGCGAGGCGGCGTCCTCCGCGGCGCTGGCGCGGGTCTATCCGGACTTCGCCGCGCTCAACGCCAGCGAGGAATTCGCTGCATGGGCGGAGAAACTGTACGGGCCACTGTTCGCGATTCTGCAGCGCAAGGAGGCCGAACAATGAGCGCCGTCGAGCTCAACCCTCTTGAGTTCCCGCTGCATGGCAGCCGGCTGATCGAAGCGAGCGCCGGCACCGGCAAGACCTTCACCATCGCCTTGCTCTACGTGCGTTTGGTGCTCGATCACGGCGGCGAGCAGGCCGCCTTCGGCCGGCCATTGAGCCCGCCGGAAATCCTCGTGGTGACCTTCACCGAAGCCGCGACCCAGGAACTGCGCGAGCGTATCCGCGCGCGCCTGGGCGAAGCCGCGCGCTGCTTCGCCGAGCCTGAGCAGAAGCACGACAGCCTGCTGGTGAAGCTGCGCGACAGCTACGCCGCCGAGCGCTGGCCCGGCTGTGCGCGTCTGCTGCGGCTGGCCGCCGAATGGATGGACGAAGCCGCCGTCTCCACCATCCACAGCTGGTGCTACCGCATGCTGCGCGAGCACGCCTTCGACAGCGGCAGCCTGTTCACCCAGGACCTTGCCGCGGACCAGAGCGAACTGCTCGCCGAGGCCGTGCGCGACTACTGGCGACGCAACTTCTACCCGCTGGGCGTGGCGGCGGCCAATGCCGTGCGCCATTGCTACGCGGGCCCCGAAGCGCTGGCCCGCGCCCTGCAACCGCTGCTGGCGGCGCAGGAGGCCGGCTTCCGCTACGCCGATCAGCCATTGACGGCTCCGGTTTCGCTGAGTGAGCTGCTGGAAGCCACCGGGCAGTTCTACGACGAACTCGCCGCCGCCGAAACCCGCGCCCGAGAAGCCTGGGCGGCGGATCGCTCAGGCGTCGCCGAATTACTGCGCAACCTGCGCGGCGACCTCAACGGCAACAGCTATCGCGGCAAGGATGACGACGCCGTGTTTGCCGGCTGGATCGAAGCGCTGGATGCCTGGAGCGAAGGCGCCGATGCGCCGGAGAATCTTGCCAAGTTCGGCCAGACGCGGATCAAGGTGAAAGCCAAGGCCGCGGTGCCGGAGCACCCCGCGCTGCTGGCCATCGATGCCTGGGTCGAGCGTACCGAGCAGCGCCCGGAGATCGCCCCGCAACTGCTGCTGCACGCCCTGGGCGAAGTACGGCACAACCTCGAAGTGGAAAAACAGAAGCGCGCCGAACTGGGCTTCGACGACCTGCTGGTGCGCCTCGACCGCGCATTGGCCGGCAGCGGCGGCGAACGCCTGGCCGAACGCATCCGCGAGCAGTTCCCCATCGCGCTGATCGACGAATTCCAGGACACCGACCCGCTGCAGTACCGCATCTTCGAGCGCGTCTACCGCATCGGCGAGAACCCGAGGAGCCTCGGACTGTTCATGATCGGCGACCCCAAGCAGGCGATCTACGCCTTCCGTGGCGCCGACATCCACACCTACCTGCGCGCCCGTGCCGCCACCGCCGGGCGGCACTACACGCTGGGCACCAACTACCGCTCCACGCTGGCCATGGTGAAGGCGGCCAACCGCTGCTTCCTGTTCGCCGAAGGCCACCCGCGCGGTGCCTTCCGCTTCGCGGTGGAAGGCCAGGAAAACCCGGTGCCGTTCCTCAATGTCGACGCGCGAGGCCGTGACGAGACGCTGCTGCTTGAAGGCAGCGAAACGCCGGCCATGACCTTCTGGCAACTGGACAACGACGGCCAGGTCTGCGGCTCCACGCTGTACCGCCAGCAGATGGCCGAGCGCAGCGCGAGTGCCATCCAGCGCTGGCTGAGCTCCGCGCAGAGCGGTTTCCGCGACGCCGATGGCCAATGGCGCGCCTTGCGCCCGGCGGATATCGCCATCCTCGTGCGCGGTCGCAGCGAAGCCGAAGCCGTGCGCGGCGAGTTGGCCAAACGCCGGCTCGCCAGCGTCTACCTGTCCGACCGCGATTCGGTATTCGACAGTCCCGAAGCCGTCGACCTGCTGCACTGGCTGCGCGCCTGCGCCGATCCTGGTGACGATGGTGCCCTGCGCATCGCCCTGGCGACCCGCAGCCTGGCGCTGGACTGGGCGACCCTGGAGCGGCTGAACCAGGACGAACGCTTCTGGGAGGAGATGGTGCTGCGCTTCCGCGACTACCGCATGCTCTGGCAGCAGCAGGGCGTGCTGCCGATGCTGCGCCGCCTGCTCGCCGACTTCGCTTTGCCGGCGCGCCTGCTGCGCGAGACCGACGGCGAACGCAGCCTCACCAACCTGCTGCACCTGGCCGAGTGGCTGCAGCGCGAGGCCGTGGAGCTGGATGGCGAGCATGCGCTGCTGCGGGTACTTGCCGAGCAGCTGGAGAGCCCGTCCAGCGAGGAAATTCTCCGCCTGGAGAGCGACGCCGATCTGATCAAGGTGGTGACCATCCACAAGTCCAAGGGCCTGGAATACCCGCTGGTACTGCTGCCCTTCATCTGCACCTGGCGCGAGCTGGACGGCAAGAGCGGCACGCCGCCGAGCTTCCAGTCCGGCGAGTCGCGAGTAGTCGAACTGTCCCGCGACAAGGAGCTGGCCAAGGCCGCGTTCCAGCTGGCCAACGACGAGCGCCTGAGCGAGGACATGCGCCTGCTCTACGTGGCCCTGACCCGTGCGCGCCACGCCGTGTGGCTGGGCATGGCGCCGCTGGTGATGAGCAACAGTAAAAGCCCCGAACTGCACAAGGGCGCCATGGGCTACCTGCTCGGCGGCGGCAACGCGCTGAGCGTCGAGGACGTGACTGCGCGTCTGAGTGACTTGCAGGTTGATCACACGGAAATCGCCCTGGAACCCGCGCCGGAAGTCGGCACTGAGCTTTTCGTTGGCCTGCAGGCCGGCGAGCTGGGCGCGGCCCGCGAGCCGCGCCGCCGGGTGGCTGAGAAATGGTGGATCGCCAGCTATTCCGCGCTGGCGACGCTGGCCACCGAAGACGACAGTGAGATCGCTCCCGCACCGGCCGCCGACGAACCCATCAGCGCCGGCGAAGACCTGCTGCGCGAAAGCAGCCTGGAAGAACACCGCGAGCTGGAAGCTGTGCCCGCACCCTTCAGCCTGCACGCCTTCCCGCGCGGCGCGAATCCCGGCAGCTTCCTCCACGGCCTGCTGGAGTGGGCTGCCGACGAAGGCTTCAACGCCGACGAAGAACAGCTGCGCGACCAGATCGCCCGGCGCTGCGCCGTGCGCGGCTGGGAAGAGTGGATCGAGCCGCTCACCGGCTGGCTCGGGCAGTACCTGCGCACGGTCTTCCGCGTGCCTGATGCGGCACCGGTCAGCCTCGCCGGGCTGACTACCTTCCAGAAGGAAATGGAGTTCTGGTTCTCCACCCGCCATGTCGACAGCCAGCGCCTCGACGCCGCCGTGACTCGCCATACGCTCGGCGGCGTGGCACGACCGACACTGCAGGCGAACCTGCTCAACGGCATGCTCAAGGGCTTCATCGACCTGGTGTTCGAGCACGAAGGCCGCTACTACGTGGCCGACTACAAATCCAACTGGCTGGGTGCCGATGACGAAGCCTACACGCAAAGCGCGCTGCGCGAGGCACTGCTGGAGCACCGCTACGACCTGCAGTACGCGCTCTATCTGTTCGCCCTGCACCGGCTGCTGCAGGCGCGCCTGCCCGACTATGACTACGACCGCCATATCGGAGGCGCGATGTATCTGTTCCTGCGCGGCAGTTCCTCGGCGACCCAGGGCATGTACCTGGAGCGCCCGCCGAAGGCACTGATGGACGAGCTGGACCGCCTGTTCCGCGCGGAGGTGCCGGCATGAAGAGCACCGCCCAGATGCTTGAACTGATCGGTCGCTGGGCCGAGCGCGGCTGGCTGCGCGAGCTGGACCGCGCCTTCGCGATCTTCCTGGTCGAGCGCTCGCCCGACGCCAATCCGCTGCTGATCCTCGCCGCCGCGCTGGCCAGTCACCAGCTCGGTCGCGGGCACGTCTGCCTTGACCTGGAAGCGACCCTGGCCGACAGCCGTTTCGCCCTGTCCCTCCCGCCCGAAGGCGATTCGGCCAAGGACGCGCCGGAGCTGCCCGGTGTACTGCTGGACGGCTTCGACCTCAACGCCTGGCGTGCCGTGCTGAGTGATCCGCGACTGGTTGGCGACGGCCCCGGCGATACGCCGTTGGTGCTGTCCGGACGTCGTCTGTATCTGCGTCGCTACTGGCAGTACGAGCGCGAAGTGCGCACCGGGATCGACCAGCGCCTGCAGCAGGGCGATGCGTTGCGTGCCGGGTTACCCGCTGCCCAACTACGTCAGGCGCTGGATGCGCTGTTCCCGAAAAAAGCCGGCGCGCCGGCGGACTGGCAAAAACTCGCCTGCGCGCTGGTTGCCGGCAATGCCTTCGGCATCGTCACCGGCGGCCCCGGCACCGGCAAGACCACCACCGTGGTCAAGCTGCTCGCCCTGCTGCAAAGCCTGGCGCTGGGAGAGGGCGGGAGACCGCTGCGCATCCGCCTCGCCGCGCCCACCGGCAAGGCCGCCGCGCGCCTGAACGAATCCATCGCCGGTGCCGTGCAGCGCCTCGATCTCGCAGGGTTGGCCAATGGCGAAGCCGCGCGCGAGGCGATCCCGACGGAAGTCACCACGCTGCACCGCCTGCTCGGCAGCCGGCCGGACAGCCGCCAGTTCCGCCACCACGCCGGCAATCCGCTGGCGCTGGAGCTGCTGGTGGTGGACGAAGCCTCGATGGTCGACCTGGAAATGATGGCCTCGCTGCTCGCCGCGCTGCCGCCGCGCGCACGGCTGATCCTGCTCGGTGACAAGGACCAGCTGGCCTCGGTGGAAGCCGGCGCGGTGCTCGGCGAGCTGTGCAGCCGCGCCCGTGAAGGCCACTACCGCCCGGCCACCCGCGACTGGCTGGAAGCGGTGACCGGCGAATCCATTGACCCCAATCTGCTGGACACCTCCGGCAGCGACCTCGACCAAGCCGTGGCCATGCTCCGCCACAGCCACCGCTTCAGCGCCGACAGCGGCATCGGCCAGTTGGCCGAAGCGGTCAACGCCGGCGATATCCCGGCCCTGCGCCAGGTGTGGAAGGCGCAGCACGAGGACCTCGCCCGCATTGCCGTGGATGCCCAGGAAACCCGCAGCCTGCGTGACCTGGTGATCGATGGCGGGCGCGGTGGCGACCTGTTCGGCCCGGTCGGCTACGCCCACTACCTGCGCGTCGTCAGCGGTTCGCGCCCGGCGGACAACGCCGATCAGACCGCGCTGGATGGCTGGGCCAGGCAGGTGCTGGAAGCCCACGGCCAGTTCCAGTTGCTCTGCGCCTTGCGTCGCGGGCCCTGGGGTGTGGAGGGGTTGAACAGCCTGATCGGCGACCTGCTGCAACGCGAAGGTTTGATCCCTTCGGCGAACGGCTGGTTTGCCGGCCGCCCGGTGCTGGTCACCCGCAACGACTACGGCCTGGGCCTGATGAACGGCGACATCGGCATCACCCTGGCACTGCCGCAGGCGGCCGACGACGGCTCGGTGCGCTGGGTGGCGCGCGTGGCCTTCCCGGCGGGCGATGGCACCGACGCCATCCGCTGGATCCTGCCCAGCCGTCTGCAGGCGGTGGAAACCGTGTTCGCCATGACCGTGCACAAATCCCAGGGCTCAGAGTTCACCCACGCCGCGCTGCTGCTGCCCGACAGCCTCAACCCCATCCTCACCCGCGAGCTGGTCTACACCGGCATCACCCGCGCGCGCAAACGGTTCACCCTGGCCAGCGCCGGGCGCGGCTGGCAGGTGCTGGAGGCAGCGACGGAGCGGCGGGTGCAGCGGGCTAGCGGGTTGCTCGGCGGCTGACCGGAAAGTTGCAAACCCACTGGGAAACTCTCCGATGAATGGCGGCAGGTGAGCCGCTGGTGCTCTGTCCCGCCGCTTTGCCGGCCCCCCTTGCGGGCAAGAGGACTGGCCAGGCGTTCACCACCTGCAAAGGGTCGAAAAAATTCGAGCGCCCAGACGAGGAAGATAGACGCTCAGCCGGACGATGCCTGGAAAACACCCTGAAGAGTCAGGCTCTCCAAGTGCCTAATCTGTTCCGGTTTCGAACTTTTTAGATTTGTCTGATGTTCTATTCGCCGGCTGTTCGAGAGGCTGGCGGCCATGAAACTCAAGCAGTTCCTTCGTCGTCAGGATTCGTCCTTTTCCACCCCGAAGGCGGCCCGAAAGCTCCTTCGTCTGCTGGCCTGGGTGGTGATCGCCTGCCTTTTCTTCACCCTCAGCCTGTTCCTTGCTGCGAGCCTCAATAGCGAGGTGTCGCAGTTGCGCCGGCAGATGAACGCGGCCATGTACGAGGCTCAGGATTATCTCGGCCAGCGCGAGTCGCTGCTGGAGCACATCAGCCGGGGCGTGACCTGGAAGTTGCGTGAGCCGCTGGTGCAGTGGCGTCAGTTGAGTGTGCCGGTGCCGCCCCACGAGCAGATATTCGTCACCCTCGGCGAACCCGGTTCCAGCTGGAGCCTGGCGCTGTCCGGGCGCGACCTGGCGGAGATGGAAGCCAAGCGGCTGAACCTGATCTATGTCTCCCCTGAACCGGATCGCTCGGTGAACCGGCTGTACGGGGCGCCTGCGCTCAACGCTGTGGTGCCGCCGTCGGTGCTCGAGGCGCTGGCGCAACCCGGTACGCCGAGAGAGGAGCGACAGGTACGCTGGCTCGCCGACCCCACCGACCCGCAGGCGCGGCAGTACCTGTTCACCCGCGTGACCAGCGAGCAGGACAACGGCTGGCTGGGGCTCGAGCTGTTCGGCGCCGACCTCTCCGCTGCCTTCGGTGTGCCAGAGGCCGGGCGTTTCCTGCTGCTCGATCGCGATCACCGGGCGATCCTAGGCAGCGCAGTGGCGCCGCAGCTCGGCCTGCAGTTCAGCGACCTGTGGGATGGCGACAATTTCGCCTTCAGCGGGCCCGGCCTGCTGCCCAGCCACCTGGCGCTGCTCAAGCACCTGGGCAGCTCCGACTGGTCGCTGATCTACTACTTCAACCTGTACGACCTGCTGCTGCCGATGTGGCCCAGGATCCTCGCATCGCTCGCCTTCCTGCTGGGCTGCTCGTTGCTGGTCTGGGGCATGTGCCGGCGCATCAACCGGCGCCTGATCGTCCCGGCGCAGCACCGCCTCACTGCGCTGGTGGAGAACGAGGGGTTCTCCCGCGCGATGATCCAGACCGCGCCGGTGGCGCTCTGTGTGCTGCGGCGCAGCGATGCCGAGGTGGTGCTGGAGAACCGCCTCGCCCAGCAATGGCTGGGCAGTGGCGACGAACGTCGTTACTGGAGCCATGGCTGGCTGGAACGCGGCTTCAGCAGTGGCGAGGAGGGTGGCTCGGAAGAGGTGGAAACCCATACCGGCCGGCACCTGTACCTGAGCTACACGCCGACCCGCTATAAGGGCGAGGAAGTGCTCTGCTGCGCTTTCAGCGATATCAGCGCGCGCAAGCAGACCGAGGCGGCGCTGGCCGAAGCCAAGCGCCTGTCCGACACGGCCAACGAGGCCAAGACACTGTTCCTGGCGACCATGAGCCATGAAATCCGTACACCGCTGTACGGTGTACTGGGCACCCTGGAGCTGCTCGGCCGCACGGCGCTGGATCACCAGCAGTCGGGCTACCTGCGCGCCATCCAGCGCTCGTCCTCGACCCTGCTGCAGCTGATCAGCGATGTGCTCGATGTATCGAAGATCGAAGTCGGCCAGCTGGGCCTGGAACCGGTGGAGTTCTCGCCGCTGGAACTCACCCTCGACAGCGTTCAGTCGTACGCTGCTGCGGCTCGCGCCAAGGGCCTGCAGATCTATGCCTGCTGTGACTCGCAGATGCCCGAGCGGGTGCTGGGCGACGCTACGCGCATCCGCCAGATCCTCAACAACCTGCTGAGCAATGCGGTGAAGTTCACCGACAGCGGACGCATCGTGCTGCGCGTGCGCGCCGAGACCGGCGAAGGCTGGAACGACACCCTGCACTGGCAGGTAGCCGACACCGGCATCGGCATTCCCGAGGACCAGCAGGAGAACCTCTTCGACGCTTTCTACCAGGTTTCCGGCAACGCCCGCATGGCAGGCGGGACCGGGCTCGGCCTGTCGATCTGCAGGCGCTTGACCGAGTTGATGGGCGGGCAGCTGCGGGTGGTCAGCGACGTGGGGCTGGGCAGCAGCTTTTCCCTCAGCCTGCCGTTGCAATGCGTGGATCGCCAGACGTCCGGCGCTCCGAGGCTGTGCAATGCGATGGTGTGGGTGCACGCGCCGACCCGCGAACTGGCCGATAGCCTTTGCGGCTGGATTACCCGCTGGGGCGCGCGGGCCCAGGTCGTGGCCACCGACCAGCCGCTCGAAGAAGATGCGTCCAGCGTGCTGGTGGACCTGCGCTTCAATCCCCATGACCGCAAGCCGCTGCCTGCCTGGCGGGGCTGCCGGGTGCTGGTGACCGACCTGGGCGGCGAGCAGCCACGCCAGGAAGGCTGCGACTGGCATGTGGGCCGCTACAACCTGGAAGGACTGCGTCGTGCACTGGCGGCGGCGCAGGGCTGCGCCAGTGGCGAGGGCGCGCGCCTGGCTGAGACACTGCCCGATATCGGCCTCGGCCTGCGCGTGTTGCTGGTGGAGGACAATCCGATCAACCAGCTGATCCTGCGCGACCAGCTGGAGATGCTCGGTTGCGCAGTCGAACTCGCCGCCGATGGCCGGCAGGCGCTGGCGCGCTGGCAGCCCGATGCTTTCGACGTGGTGCTCACCGACGTCAACATGCCCCATATCAACGGCTACGAACTGGCCCGTGCGCTGCGCCAGCGCGGCTATCGAGGGCCGATCGTCGGCGCCACGGCCAACGCCATGCACGAGGAGAACGAACGTTGCCTCGCTGCCGGCATGAACCTCTGCCTGCTCAAGCCGGTGGACCTGCGCACCCTGCGCCAATGCCTGACCAGCCTGCCCGCGGAGGTGCCGCCGTGCGACATCAGCGAATCCTGATCGTCGAAGACCAGCCCTTCCAGCGGGAGTACCTGCTCAATCTGTTCCGCGAGCAGGGCGTCGTGCACCTGCGCGCCGCCGAGGATGGCGCTGAGGCACTGCGCTGGCTGGAGCAGGAACGCTTCGACCTGGTGGTCAGCGACCTGATGATGCCAGGCCTTGACGGTGTGCAGTTGATCCAGCGGCTGGCCGCACTGAGCCATCCGCCGCTGCTGGCGATCATGAGTTCGGCCTCGCGCCCGCTGATGGGCAGTGCCTGCATGGTCGCCCGCGCCCACGGCATCACCGTGCTGGAGCAGATCGCCAAGCCTGCTCGCGCACCGGTGATCCGTCGCCTGCTGGAAAAGCTCATGACACGCCAGGAACGCGAGGAGCAGCAGCGCGCACCGCAGATCCCGGTGCCGACTCGTGAGGAGTTGGAGCAGGCCCTGGCGCAGCGGCAGTTCTGTGCGTGGTTCCAGCCCAAGGCCTCGCTGATCGACGGCCGTATCGTCGCGGCGGAGGCGCTGGTGCGCTGGGAGCACCCTCGCCACGGTGTGCTGCAGCCGGGCAGTTTCATGGCGGCGCTGACTGCCGCCGGGCTGGACGAAGCGTTGCTCTGGACCGTGCTCGAACAGGCTCTGCAGGCCCAGGCAGACTGGGGCAGGCTGGGTTTCCACCTGTCGGTGGCGGTCAATCTGCCGACCCATCTGCTGGATGATCCGGAGCTGCCGGACCGGCTTGCGACCTTCGTCGCTGCCCGTGGCGGCGTACCGGCGCACATCGTTTTCGAACTGCTTGAATGCAGCAGCACGGCGACCCCGGCGAACTACTACGCCGGCACTTGTCGCTTGCGCATGAAGGGTTTCGGCCTCGCCCAGGACGATTTCGGCCAGGGCTACAGTTCGCTGTACAACCTGGTGTCGACGCCCTTCACGGAGCTGAAGATCGATCGCGCGCTGGTGCATGGTTGCGTGGACGACGAGGGGCTGGCGGCGGCGCTGGAGAGTATCGTCAAGCTCGGCCGGCAGCTTGGACTGGAGGTGATCGCCGAGGGCGTCGAGCATCCTGACGAGCTGGCGCTGCTACGCCGGCTGCGGTGTGACTGCGCCCAGGGCTACCTGTTCTCCGAGGCGGTGCCGCCGGCCGTGTTTACCCGCCAGTTGCTCCAGGAACGCTCCGCGATGGCTCATTGATCCACGGCAGAATCATCGCAGATGCCAGGGCGATCGTCGGTCTCGAAAGGCCCGTCGGGTCGCCTAATGCCTGACTCACATCTACAGTCTGCTGGTATCCGGCGGGCCCTCCGCCGCCTCTTTCCGCGACACCGGATGCTATGCATGAAGGAACATGACAACGGCTCGATTCGTAAACTGGCCAGCACTTCGCTGCGCCTGAACGTCGTGCTGCTGTGCGCCGTCTCCCTCGCCCTGATGCTGGTTGGTGCCTGCTACTGGGCCCTCGGCCGGGTGGTGCAGGAGGAGCGCGACAAGGTGCATTTCCATTTCAGCCGGTTGGTGGGTGACATCCACGAGCATGAGGCCTTCCTCAACCGCATTGCCTTGCAGAGCGACGAGTCCACCCAGCGCCAGGACCTCGACGTGATTCCGCTGCAGCGGCGCATGCTGGTCCGCGAACACGGCATGGAAATCCACGAGGGGCGCGAGTTTTCCTTCGCCATGTCCTTCACCCTGGCGCAGCAGGTGCGCCCCGCCGCCCCGCAGGATCGCCCCGGCACTTTCTCCTTCGGGGTGATGCTGGCGAACTTCTACAGCAGTTACTGGAGCACTTCGTCCTTCCCTTCGCCGCAGGTGCTGGTGCTCGACCTGCACGGGCCCACCAGCCTGGCGGTGCCTTCCATCGGCAATTTCCGCGGGCAACGGCCGCTGACGCGGGTCAACTACCTGCCGGTGATCGAGAGCGTTCGCGAGGCGCTGGAACAGCGCTCGCCCAAGCGCAGCGATACCCAGGTGCACTGGGCGCAGGCGCAGTCCTACACCGCTGGTGAGAGTCGCGAACTGCTGGCCTACGTCAGCCTCGACCTTCCCGATGCGCTGTGGTGGGAATCGGACCTGGACCGTCGCGTCGTCGCCGTGTCGCTGCTGGACCTGGGGCGCATCAACGACCTTGAGCAGGTGCTCGACCGCCCGGTGTTCGACGAGCTGGAGCTGATCTCGCCTGCCGGGCAGGTGCTGATCGACTTCCCCGGCGGCGAGAAGGATTACCAGGACGGCCTGAATGTCAGCTCCGATGGCCTGGTATTCAAGGTCCGCAGTGAGTTCAATGGTGGCTGGACCGCGCTCTACCGCCTGAGCTACGCCAGCTTCTTCCGTTACGCCAAGTGGCAGTTCCTGGGCGCCCTGGCGCTGATCCTCGGTAGCCTGGCGGGTGGCTGGTTCGCCATTCGCTGGTACTCGCGGCGGGTCATCAAACCGGCACGCCGCGCGCATCTGGACATCGTCGAAAGCGACGCCTTCAGCCGTGCGGTAATCCAGACCGCGCCGGTGGCACTGTGCGTGCTGCGCCATGGCAGCCACCAGGTGGTGATGCAGAACCGCCTGGCGGAGCAATGGCTGGGCGACAGCGAGGCCATCACCCGCATCAGTCGCGACTGGGACCTCAGCGGAAGGGTTGGCGAGGGCAACGGCGAGCTGGTCTTCGAGGTGGAAGGGCGTGCCCTGCACGCCAGCTTCGCGCCGACCCGCTACCGTGGCGAGAATGTGGTGCTCTGTGCCTTCAACGACATCAGCGCGCACAAGCAGGCGCAGCAGATGCTGGCCGACGCCAAACTCACGGCAGATGCCGCCAGCGAAGCGAAATCGGTGTTCCTCGCCACCATGAGTCATGAAATCCGCACGCCGCTCTATGGAGTGCTGGGCACCCTGGAGCTGCTCGGGCTGACCGAGCTGAGCCACCAGCAGCGTGACTATCTCGCCACCATCCAGCGCTCGTCCTCGACCTTGCTGCAACTGATCAGCGACATCCTCGATGTGTCCAAGATCGAGGCCGGGCAGATGGCCCTGGAAGCGGTGGAATTCAATCCGCTGGAGCTGGCCGAGGAGGTGGTCGCCGGGTACGCGGGGGTGGCCGAGGGCAAGGAGCTGCAGCTCTATGCGTGCATCGACACGAACGTTCCGGGCCTGGTACGTGGCGATGCTGCGCGCATCCGGCAGATTCTCGCCAATCTGCTGAGCAACGCGCTGAAGTTCACCGACCTGGGGCGGGTGGTGCTGCGGCTGCGCATCGTGGCCAGCGAAAAGGGCGATACGGCCTTGCAGTGGCAGGTGACCGATACCGGCATCGGCATGTCCGACGCGCAGCAGCAGCGGCTGTTCGAACCCTTCTACCAGGCTCACGGCCACGAGCACACGGTCAGCGGTACCGGTCTGGGCCTGTCGATCTGCGCGCGACTGAGCGACCTGATGGGGGGACAGCTGCGGGTGGTCAGCGAAACCGGGCTGGGCAGCAGTTTCACCTTCACCTTGGCGCTGCCGGTGCTGGAGCGCGCTCAGCCATTGGTTGACGACGCGCCGCTGCTACCGCAACCGGTTTATGTACGGGCGCCGGTGAAGGAGCTGGCGCAGAACCTGGCCGCCTGGGTCGACTGCTGGGGGGGCTCGGCGCTGGTCCAGGAGGAGCTGCCGCTGGACGTTCCGCCTGGTGCGGTGCTGCTGGACCTGCTCGAGGCCGGCGATGAGCCGCTGTGGAGCGGCGCGCGGGTAAATGCTTTGACCGAGGCCAGCGTGCAGCCACAAGCTTCAGTCCTGGGCTGGGAGGTCAGCCTCTACCATCTGTCCGGCATCGGCCAGGCCTTGCGTCTGGCACAGCAAGGCGGAGGTGGCGAGGCCCGACAGATTCCCCGTGTCGCCCGACTGGGAAAGCTCGGCCTGCGGGTCCTGGTGGCCGAGGACAACCCGATCAACCAGGCGCTGCTCAAGGAGCAGCTCGAGGAGCTGGGTTGCCGCGTCACCCTCACCAGCAACGGTCGCGAGGCCTTGCAGCGTTGGGCGCCCGGCGCCTTCGATGCGCTGCTGACCGATGTGAACATGCCGGTGATGAATGGCTACGAACTGGTGGGCGAACTGCGTCGCCAGGACAGCTGGCTGCCGATCATCGGCGTCACTGCCAATGCCCTGCGCGAGGAGGGCGAGCGTTGCATGGCGGTGGGAATGAACGCCTGGCTGGTCAAGCCGATGAGCCTGCGCACGCTGCACGACGGCTTGCTCAAGGTCTGCGGCCATGCGACGGCAGAGCTGCCGGAAAACCCGGTGCAGGGACAGGAGCCGGCGCAGGACCGCATCCAGGTCTCGGAGAAGATGCGCGAGCTGTTCCTGCGCACCATGCGCCAGGACATGCAGGGTGTGGCTGACGGCCTGCAGGTCGGCGACCTGGCGACTGTCCGCCAGCAGGTGCACCGCCTGCGCGGCGCACTCGCGGTGGTCCAGGCCCATGGCCTGAGTGATGCCTGCGGCGCGGTGGAGGAGGCGCTGATCGCGCAGCCTGCCGGGCCGGAGCTGTCCGCGGCGGTCAATGCGCTGCTGGGACGAATCGAGGCGGCCCTGGCCAGCCTCTGAGAGCCTGTCCGGTAACCGGGGCTACTCTGGAAGAGTGGCCGTGCCTCTGTGGCCGGCCGACGATCGCAAATGTTGGGACTCAAGAAACTCATGGAAAAAGTCAGAGTGGCACTAGCGGACGACCATCCCATCGTCCTGATGGGGGTTCGCGAGGTGATTGAACGGGACGATCGCTTCGAGGTGATCGGCGAGGCGCACAACTCCAGCGAACTGGTGGCCCTGTACCGCGAGCAGCGGCCGGCTATCGTCATCACCGACTACAACATGCCGGGCGACCAGACCTATGGCGACGGCATCAAGCTGATCGAGTTCCTGCTGCGCAATTTCCCCGGCACGCGCATCCTGATCCTCACCATGCTGTCCAATCCGTTGATCCTCTCCAGCCTGTACGACCTGGGCGTGTCAGGAGTGATCCTGAAAAATGGCGACCTCAACGAGATCCTGGTGGCGCTCAAGGCGTTGTCCCAGGACCGTATCTACCGGGGGCCGGGCATGCAGTCCTCGAGCAGCGTGCTGTCCAGCGGCGACGATGTGGAGGGGCGTATCGCCAGCCTGTCGGTCAAGGAGTACGAAGTGCTGCGCCACTTCGTCTCGGGGATGAGCGTGCGTGACATCGCACTGCTGCTCAACCGCAGTGTGAAGACGGTGAGCGCGCAGAAGATCTCCGCCATGCGCAAGCTGGACGTCGATACCGACCAGTCGCTGCTGACGTTCTGTGTGATGGCCAATCTGTTCCAGTAGGCCCAGTGCCGCGCTTCGCCTGCAGGAGCAGGCCGCTTACCAGAGATGCAGGAGCGCGATCGCGCGCATGGCGCGTTCCTACAGGGGGGCCGTCGCTTCGGTCGTCAGCGCAGTGGCGCGGTGCCCTGCCGGCTGTTCCCGCCATCGTCGATCCACAGGTAGCGCACTTCGCCAGCGCTTGCCGGCAAGGCCTGGGTTGGCGCCAGTACGCGCTGCGAGAACGGCGGCAACAGGTCGGCCGGTAGCGGCGAACCGGCGCTGCCCTGGCGCACTTCGGCGCCGGCCAGGGTGATGAAGTAGGCGGTGGGGTTTTCCACCTGCACCGCATTGCCGGCCCTTCGGAAGACCAGTCTGCGCGCAGCTTCCTCGGCGTCTTTCACCAGGGAGCGCGGCCGATAGATGACCTTCATCTGCGTGCGCAGCGTGACGGTCAGGCGCGACTGTCCTTCGGCCAGCGGCTCGCTGGATTGCGGCGGGATTTCGTAGAGGTTGAGCCAGTACAGCGACTCGCGGTCCTGTGGCAGCGCCTCGCCGGTGTAGAGCAGGCGCAGGCTGCGCTGCTGACCGGGGTTCAGGCGGAATACCGGGGGCAGGGGCATGATCGGCGCCTGCGCGGTCTGCGGCGCGGCGTCGAGATCGCCGTCGTCGATCCAGGTCTGGACGATGACCGGGTAAGGGTTCTGGTTCACCAGCGCCAGCGAAGCCTCGCGCTGGCCTGCATCGAAGATCACCCGCGTACGCTCGGCAGTGACCCCGGCGTGAACCTCCATGGCCCCCAGCAGCGCGAGGCCGAACAGCGCGATGAGCAGCCGTTTACTGCACACGGATCACCACCTGGGCGGTGGCTTCCACGCGGCCGGGGGTCACGGTGGGCATGCTGCCGAGGCTGAGCTTTTCCAGACGGGCGCGGAAAGTCTCGCTGTACTGGGAGATACCGCCCACTTCACCTGTTTTGTTCGAGGCGTTGCCGATGACCGGGTACCAGCCGCGCGCTTCTGCGTTGCTGCCGTTGGCGGAATCCTCGTTGGACAGCAGGTTCATCGTGCTGCCATTGCGCAGCAGGCGGATGCCCACGCCCTGGGCCATACCCGGCTCGCCGTATCGATCGGAGACCAGGTAGGACAGCCCGCCGTTGGCATTCACCAGGCCCAGGCCAGGGGCGGCCGCCAACGCTCCGGCGGAGACCTTGATGCCCAGGGCGGTACCGCTGGTGCCGGTTTGGCTGGTGCTGGGGGTGGTGCTGCTGAGCACGCCACTCTGGCACTTGAAGTCGACCTGGAAGGGCATCTCGCGGTTGGCGCCGGCATTGATCTCACCGATGGAGATCGATGGGAATACCACATGCGGTGTGACGTTGGTGACGGCACAGGTCGGGTAGCGCTTGAGCGTGACGTCGCCGTACAGGCCGATGGCGCCCGGCCAGTTGTAATGCCAGCCGCTGTAGTTGCCGTAGTGCGACTGGCCGACGGTGGGGTAGGCCAGCCCCGGCCCCTTGATGGCGATGTAACCGGCGGGCTGGGTGCGGCCATACAGCTGCGATTTCGTATTCGGCGAATAGCCCTGAGTGGACTCCAGCGGCGCCCTGAAGAGTTCGGCGCGTACCGCGCTGAGGTTCTTCGCCTTGACCAGCTGGAAGCCACGCGAGTCGATATCCAGCCCGCTGAGCTGGCGCTCGCGCCAGACGTCGGTGAAGTACTGGCCGGTTTCCACGTGGGTCAGGCGCAGCAGCACGTTCGGCCACGCGGTGCGGTAGGCCGCCGTCAGGCCGATGGAGTTGCCCACGCTGTCGCCGCCCTGGTACCAGCCGCTGTAGAGGTCGTCGCCATTGGTGGAGAACATCTCGTAGACCGCATCTCCCGCCGCACAGCGGAAAAACACGCGCTCGGCGTCGTAGCCGGCGGAGTTGCCGTACTGGGTGATGGGCGACATGGCGCTGGCGATCAGGCTGCCATCGGGCTGGAAGCTGGCGTCGCTGACGTTGATCACGCTGGGCAGGCCAAGGGAGCCGTTACAGGTATCGCAGGCGCCATCCCCCGGCCAGGCGCCGGCCACGCCCTCGCCGGGGCGGATCTGGTAGGTGAGAGTGGTGGTGGCGCTTCCGACGCCGGTGACCTTGTAGCAGGTGGCCCAGGCGCTGGGCGCAAGCAGCAGGGCGAGCAGCGGCAGGCCGCGCAGGATAGGGTTCATGAAGCCTCCGGTAGGCAGGTTGCCTGCAGGCGGACCAGCACCTGGTCGACGTCGGCGCCCTTGAGGTCGTACGGCAGCAGGCAGCCGTCTTCCGGGCGTTCGCCCCACTGCACGCGCAGGCGGCCTTTCTCGCCTTCGGCGCGGGCATAGACCTGGCCGCCCTGGCCGACCATGCCGATGTTCACACCATTGCCGTCGAGCACATCGGCGCCCAGCGGCAGCGGCTGGCCATCGGGCAGCCTGGCCTGGATCAGCAGGGGGTGGCCGGTGAGGGTCTTGAACTCGACGAGTACGGCGGCGCCGGCGTAGGGGGCGATCTTGCGTTCGGTTTCCACCAGCTCGGCGTTCTCGTCGATGCCTTGCGGGTCGAGGCTGATGGGGTTGTAGCGGTAGGGCGAGAGCGAGGGCACCACGGCATAGCCGTTACTGTCCACCCGCGCGCCCTGGCCGCCGCGCACGCCGGCGCCGCTGGCGCCCTTGGCTTCCACCAGGGCGAAGGTGTCGCCGACATAGGGCCCGAGGGTCAGGCCGCCGCTGTGCAGCACCGCTGCACCGCGCATGCCGCCGTTGACCTGGCGGTAGCTGGAGCTTTCCGCGTAGCCGGCGTTGAAGGTGGCGACCGAGGTCTGCTGTTGCACACTGCCGTTGAAGTCGGTGCCCTGGCCTTCGCTGTCGCGCCCGGCGGAGAGGGCGTAGCTCAGGGTGCGGTCTTCGCCCAGGGTGCCGTTGAGGCCGGTCTGGTAGGTGCTGCCGCTGGTATCGCCGGAGCGTCGCGAGGCCATGGCGCTGAGGTTCGGCGCGCGGCTGGTGGAGCCCAGCGGCATGGACAGGCTCAGGGTCAGGGTGTTGTTGCGGTTGCTGCCGTGCTGCAGGTTGTACTGCGGCGGCTGAGACGGGTCATAGTCGTCGTTCACGTCGCGGTACCAGGTGGTCTGCTGGCGCGAGTAGGACAGGTTGTAGCTGAGCTGGCGCCAGACATTGGAGTAGCCGACCTGCAGCTGGGTATCGCGGCTCTTGCCGTCGTAGTAGTCGGCGGTGGAGCCGGACAGGTAGAGGTTGCCGTACTGCCCCAGGCCCTGGTTGACCAGCAGGGTGAACTGGTTGCGCTGCTTGTAGCTGCTCGAGTCCCAGCTGTCGCCGTGTTCGTCGGCATCGCGGGCGGAGAGTGCATCGCCGAGGTCGCGGTAGCCCTCGGTGGAGTAGCGGTAGCCGGCGAGGGTCAGGGTGGTCTGGGTCGGCTGGAAGGTCCTGCTGTAGTTCAGCCCGACGCGCCAGCCCTGCTTGCGCTGGTTGTTCTCCACGGTGGCGCTGGAGAAGGTGGTGTTCATGCCGAAGGCGCCGTAGGGCGTGGCCAGCACGCCGCCGCCGAGCACGGCCAGGTAATCCTCGGCGACGCGGGTGCCGAGGTTGGCGGTGAGGGCGTTGGTGAGGCCGCGCTGGTAGGTCAGGTCGCCGAACAGGTCGTTGCCGTCACCGTACTGGCGTGCCTGGCCGACCGTGGCGCTGTAGCGCGACAGGCCCGGGCGCATGGACTCGGGCACGGCGGAGAAGGGCACGGAGAAGCGCGACACGCTGCCGTCGGCCTCGATCACCTGCACGTCCAGGTCGCCGTCGTAGGCGGTGCCGTAGAGGTCGTCGATGACGAAGGGGCCGGGCGCCACGGTGGTCTCATGGATCTTCCGGCCGTTCTGGCTGATCACGACCCGCGCGTTGGTGTTGGCCGTGCCGCGCACCTGCGGCGCGTACTGGCGCTGCGAGTCGGGCAGCATGCGGTCGTCGGTGGCCAGGCGCAGCCCTCGGTAGCCCATGCTGCCGAACAGGTTGCCCTCGGTGTAACTGTCGCCCAGGGTCAGTTCGCTGCGCAGGTCCGGCACCGCGCGCTGGGCGTAGGTGCGGATGCTGTTCCAGTCGCTGCGGGTGTTCCCCGCGTAGCTGGAATAGGTGTAGTTGGACTGGTGGCGCAGGCGCCACAGGCCGAGGTTCATGCCGCCGTTCAGGCCCAGGTAGCCGTAGTCCGAATCGCCGCCGCTGCCGGAGTCTTCGAAGCTCGAGCGGTAGAGGTTGGCGTCGTAGTTGACGAAGCCCATGGTGCTGCCGGCGTCCCATTCATCCGGGCTGACATAGCCGCGCGGCTTGATGTCGAGCAGCGCCTGGGGCACCGAGAGGTCCAGGCGCAGGCGTGCGGTGTCGAGGTTCCAGGTCGAGTCCGGCAGGCGCTCGGTGAGCCAGTGGCAGATGCCCTGGTCGTCCTTGCCGGCCTTCGGGTCGGGGCGCGCACCCAGGCTCTGACGCAGGAAGCGTTCGCTGAAGCAGGGCTCGGCGCGTTCGCCGCGCTGGCGCATTTCCACTTCGGCGCGGGTGGCGTACTGACCGTTGAGATAGAGGTCGACGTGGTAGGTGCCGGGGTCCACCTGATCGGCGCGGTTGAACCGCTCCAGGCTGCCGCCGGCCAACCCCGAGCCCATCAGCAGGCTGTCGTCGAAGCGGTAGTCCGCATCGCCCTGGGCCAGCCCCGCGACCACCATGGCGAGGGTTCCGAGGGCGAAGGGCAGCAGCGGTCCACGGTGGAGGTCAACGTGGCAGATCATGGCGAAGTTCCACTCTTGCGCCGTAGTCGTTGATCAGCAGGGCGGACAGTCGCGGCGTGCCGGCGGGCAGTGCCGAAGGCTTCTGCGCCTGCCACTGGGCCTGGCCCATGGGCGCGACCATGCTCGGCTGCAGCTTCCACTGGCGATCGCCGACGCTGAGCGTCGCGCCGCCGAAGGAGGCGTGGTAGCCGGTGGGGTTCTCCACCTTCACGCTCCAGTTGCTGCCGTTCTGCACCAGGGAGAAGCGCAGCTTCTCGGGCAACTGCTCCGGGCTGCCGGCAATGGTTGCCGGGCGGTAGAACAGTTTCAGGCGGTTGCGCAGCATCAGCAGCATCTGGTTCTGCTCGGCCTTGGCGGCATTGCGGGGCGGAATCTGCAGCACGTTGAGGTGGAACAGCGATTCGCGATCCTGCGGCAGGCCGGTGCCGGTGTAGAGGATGCGCAGGGTCTGGCCGCTGCCGGGCGCCATGCGTGATACCGAAGGGTTCACTACGAAGGGGGCTTTGGCGGTATCCGGGGTGGAGGCGGGGTCGTCGATGTCGATCCAGGCCTGGATGACGTTGGGGAAGCCATCCTTGTTGGTCAGCTGCACGGTCTTCTCCCGGGCGTCGCCGGGGTAGATGACACGGGTGCCGGTGATCACCACGCTGGCCTGGGCGAGCGAGGCGGTGAAGGCTGTCAGCAGGGCGAGCGCAAGCGTCGCCGCGCGCAGCGGGCGCAGTGGGAGGGCGTTCATCCGGATCACCTGTCCTGCCGGGTCGTTCGGGGTGCGGTCACCCCTGAACGACGCGGCGCAATGCGGGAAGGCGGCACCGGGGGCGGTGCCGCGAGGTATCACTCGTAGCGCAGGGTGTAGGTCACCGAGCCGAGTACCGGGCCGGGCGTCACGGTGGCTTCTTCGGAGATGTACTGCACCGCGTAGTCGTAGCTGGCGCTGGTCTCACCGTCGGCCAGGACGATGTCACCGGCGGCCACGGCCGCGCCGCCTGCCAGGTTCACCGGGGCGCCGGCCGGGCCGTCAAGCAGCTGCAGGGCCACGCCGGTGGCGCCGCTGGCGGCGGTGTTGGTGAGGTTGCCCGAGGTAGTGGCGTTGGTCGCCTGGAACAGGGTGGTGAAGTGTTCGTCGGCGCCGCTGGGGGCGGCACAGCCGGTCAGTTGCAGGGTGAAGCTGGTCTCGCCGGTGGTCTGGCCGACGGAACCGTTCAGGGCGCTGACCGGCACGCTGTCGAGGATGACGGTCGGGTCGGTGTTGCCGTCGACCACGGCCGAGCAGGTCTGGTCGGTCACTTCACCGCTGAAGTTGATGGTGTTGGCGGCGAAAGCAAAGCCCGGCACAGCGAGGGTGGCTGCGACAGCCAGGGCGGTTGCGCGAAGTTTCATTCTCTTGAGCTCCATGGTCAGGGTTTTTTCCCAGGCCAATCTTCCCGTCAGAGCTTTCGGAAAGCTCTGAGACGAATCTGAAAGCGCCGCTGCAGGTTTTCTGCGGCGCCTGACCAACGGCGCCGGGGCCGTGGCAGAGCCCTGTGCCGGGGCCGCCGGGGGCCGCTGCCCTGCCGCGGGAAAAAAACTTTTGCTCGCCTGTCGATTCCCGCCCGCGTGCTTCGACTATGAGGTAACTGCAAGCGCACCGAACGGGGAGACGACCATGAAGTACCTCTGTCTGATCTATGTGGATGACCAGCGCCTGTCGAGCCTGTCCGAGCCCGACTACCGGCGGCTGATGGACGAGTGCTTCGCCAACGACGAATACCAGCGCCGGGCCGGGCGGGTACTCGCCTCCGAGGCGCTGGAAACGGTGGAGACGGCGACTACGCTGCGGCATGGCGCGACGGGGCTGGCGGTCACCGACGGGCCCTTCGCCGAGACCCGCGAGTACCTGGGCGGCTTCGTGCTGCTCGACGCCCGCGACCTCAACGAAGCGCTGCAGATTGCCCAGCGGATTCCCAGCGGTCGGCTGGGTGCCGTGGAGGTCCGCCCTGTGCGTGACTGGGATCGTTATTTCGCCGGGCGCTGAGGCCCGGCTCTTCGAGAGTTCTTTGTTTCAAGGGCTCTTTATTTCAAGAGAGAGCAACGTCAGGAGGATGTGATGCTGAAGTGGATCGGGTTGGTGGTGGTAGTGGCCGTGGTGGTGGTTCTGGTGCTGGCGGCGAATCGTCCGGGCACCTTCCGCGTGGAGCGCAGCGCGCGCATCCAGGCACCGCCGGAGAAGGTCCAGGGCTATATCGAGGACTTCCACCTGTGGGCGCAATGGTCGCCCTTCGAGAAGCTCGATCCGGCCATGCAGCGCAGCTTCTCCGGCGCCGACAAGGGCCGCGGCGCGGTGTACGCCTGGGAAGGCAACGGCAAGGCCGGGGCTGGGCGCATGGAAATCCTCGAAAGCGACCCCGGCAGCCGCGTGACCATCGCGCTGGACTTCTTCAAGCCGTTCAAGGCCAGCAACACCGCCGAGTTCACCCTGGTGCCGCGCGACGGCGGCACCGAGGTGACCTGGGCGATGTTCGGTCCGGTGCCCTTCGTGGCGAAGATCATGCACCTGTTCTTCGACGTGGACAGTATGGTTGGCAAGGACTTCGAGGCGGGCCTGGCCAACCTCAAGGCGCTTGCCGAGAAGGGCTGATGCAACCCGCAACCTGAAGGAGGTGAGCCATGTGCCCTCTGTGCGTATCGACCCTGACGCTGGCGGTGACCAGCGTCCTTTCCGCCGGCGGCGTCAGTGCCTTCGCCGTCACCCGCCTGCGCGGCAAGCGCCGCGCCCGGCCCAACGAGCAACGGGAACGCCCCCAGGAGCGTGCGACATGAAACTGGCCGATAAAGGTTCTTCATTTCCGGAGATGCCCCGCGTGGTGTCCCAGGCCGCCTGGCGACAGGCACGCATCCGCCTGCTGGAGCAGGAAAAGGCTGCCACCAAAGCCCGCGACGCGCTCAACGCCCAGCGTCGCGAGCTGCCGGTGGTGCGCATCGACAAGGACTACCGCTTCGAGGGTGCGCACGGCCCGCTGCGCCTGCTCGACCTGTTCGAAGGCCGGCCGCAGCTGATCGTCTATCACTTCATGTTCCACCGCGACACGGGGCTGGGCTGCGAGGGCTGCTCCTACCTGATCGACAACCTCGGCCGGCTGGAGCACCTGCATGCGCGCGGTACCACCTTCGCCATGGTGTCCCGCGCGCCGCTGGAGGAAATCGCGCCATTCCGCGCCCGCATGGGCTGGCAGTTCCCGTGGTACTCGTCGTTCGGCAGCGACTTCAACTACGACTTCCATGTCAGCGTCGATGAGTCGGTCGCCCCGGTGGAATACAACTATCGTGACAAGGCGGAGCTGGAGCGCCTCGGCCAGGACTACCACGTGCGTGGCGAGCAGCCGGGCATGAGTGTGTTCCTGCGCGACGGCGAGCAGGTCTTCCACAGCTACTCGACCTACGGCCGCGGGCTGGAGGCACCGCTGTTCACCTACCACCTGCTCGACCTCACCCCGCTGGGGCGCGGCGAAGGCTGGGGCGGCATGCCCGACTACCAGGGCAAGGGCATGAACTGGACGCGCTTCCACGACGACTACGACCAGGCCGCGCCGCCGCACAGCTGCTGCGGTTCCTGAGCCGACCCGACTACAACACGGAGAGATTCCCGATGACTGCTGCCCAGAAGAACGCCATCCACAGCGAACTGCACGCGCTGCTGGAAAGCTGGCTGAAGTCCGTGCGCGCCTCCGACGTGGAAGGCATCACCGGCCACTACACCCGCGACATCCTCGCCTTCGATGCGGTGAAGCAGTTGCAGTTCAAGGGCGTCGAGGCCTATGCCAGCCATTGGCGCGACTGCACGCAGATGTGCAAGGAACCCACTTTCGAGATCCATGAGCTGAGCTTCGAGAGCGGCGGCGATACAGCCTTCGGGCACTACCTGGCCTACTGCGGCGGCACCGACGACAAGGGCCAGCACAACGCCTCCTGGGCGCGGGTCAGCGTCGGCCTGCGCCGCGAAGCGGGGCAGTGGAAAATTGCCCACGAGCATTTCTCGATTCCTTTCGATCCGGCGACGGGGCAGTTGCTGTTCGATGCCAAGCCGTAACCTGCTCCTACAAGAGCAAAGGCCCCTCACCCTAACCCTCTCCCGCGAGCGGGAGAGGGGACTTTTCGGCGCAGGATGAAACCATGGCGTCAGCCGGCACAATCGGCCCCCTCTCCTGTGGGAGAGGGCTGGGGTGAGGGCAAGGCCCAACTCCGAACTTCACTGTGCTGCGTAACACCCCGCAACGATCCCCCCGTCGCATCCGTCCGGCCACCTCCCACCATGCCGCGAATCCGTGCAGGATAGGCAGACCCATTCCCGCCAAGGATCACCGGCCCCATGCACGAGTACGCCGACCAGCCCCTGCGCGACGTGGTGGACGAGGTCTATCGCCGTGAATCGCGCCGGGTGCTGGCCACGCTGATCCGTCTGCTGGGGGATTTCGACCTCGCCGAGGAGGCGCTGCACGAAGCCTTCGTCGCCGCCGTGGACCAGTGGCGGCGCGACGGCGTGCCGGCCAACCCGCGCGCGTGGCTGGTCTCTGCCGGACGCTTCAAGGCCATCGACGGCCTGCGTCGGCGTTCGCGTTTCGACGCGTCTCTGACGCAGATCGCCGAGCAACTGGAGATCGACGCGCAATCGGTGGAAGAACTGGCCGACGAAAGCGTCGAGGACGACCGCCTGCGGCTGATCTTCACCTGTTGCCACCCGGCCTTGCCGGCGGACTCGCAGGTGCCGCTGACCCTGCGCGAAGTCTGCGACCTGAAGACCGAGGAAATCGCCCGCGCCTACCTCGCCACGCCTTCGACCATCGCCCAGCGCATCGTCCGCGCGAAGGCGAAGATCCGCGACGCGCAGATTCCCTACCAGGTGCCGGAAGCCGCCGAACTGCCGGAGCGCCTGGCCAGTGTGCTGCGGGTCATCTACCTGGTGTTCAACGAGGGGTACTCGGCCTCGGCCGGCGATTCGCTGACCCGCACCGACCTGTCCGCCGAAGCCATCCGCCTGGGCCGGCAGCTCCTCGAATTGCTGCCGGAAGCCGAAGTGATGGGCCTCCTGGCGCTGATGCTGCTGCACGAGTCGCGGCGCGAGGCGCGTACCGCCGAGGATGGCGAGCTGGTGTTGCTGGAAAACCAGGACCGCGCGCGCTGGGACCGTGCCTTGATCGGGGAGGGCCAGCAACTGATCAGCGCTGCGCTCGCTACCCGGCGTATCGGCCCCTACACCCTGCAGGCGGCGATCTCCGCCGTGCATGCCGCCGCTGCGGACATGGCCAGCACCGACTGGGCAGAGATCGTCGGCCTCTACGACCTGCTGCTGGCGATGCAACCCTCGCCGGTGATCGAACTCAACCGTGCCGTGGCCCTGTCCATGCGCGATGGCCCGGAAGCGGGGCTGGCGCAGGTCGATGCCATCCTTGCCCGTGGCGACCTGCAGGATTACCACCTGGCCCATGCCGCGCGTGCCGATTTCTGTCGCCGCCTGGAGCGCCGCGAGCAGGCGCGCGGCGCCTACGAGCGCGCACTGGAGTTGGCGAAGCTGGAGCCGGAACGGCGCTTCCTGGAGCAGCGGATTCGCGAACTCGACCGCTGAATTGCATTGCAACATCCAACTGCCAGACTGTGCGACTGACCCCTGCCGACCCGTGCCCATGACCGAACCGACGCCGCGCGATTCCCTCTGGACCGTCTTCCTGATCTTCCTCCGCCTAGGCCTGACTTCCTTTGGCGGGCCGGTGGCGCACCTGGGCTATTTCCGTGAGGAGTTCGTGAGTCGGCGGCGCTGGCTGGACGAGCTGCACTACGCCGATCTCGTCGCCCTCTGCCAGTTCCTCCCCGGCCCCGCCAGCAGCCAGTTGGGCATGGCCCTGGGCGCCTTGCGCGCAGGGCAGTGGGGCGCTTTGATGGCCTGGGCAGGCTTCACCTTGCCGTCGGCCTTGCTGATGCTGCTGGTCGCCCTGGGGCTGTTGCGGCATGGACAGTGGTTGCCGTCCGGTGCGCTGCACGGACTGATGCTGGTGTCCGTCGCCGTGGTGGCCCATGCCGTCTGGGGCATGGCCAGGTCGCTGTGTCCGGACTGGCAGCGCCAGGGGCTGATGATCCTGGTGACCGCGGTGGCGCTGCGCTGGCCCGGCGTTGTCGTGCAATTGCTGGTGATCCTCGCGGCTGCGCTGATTGGCATGGTCTGGCTGCGACCGCCCACGGTGGACGATTCGGTGGGCCCGGACCATTGCGCGTCGCGTCGTCGGGGTGGCTTCTACCTGCTGCTGTTCTTCGCGCTGCTGGCGCTTCTGCCGTTGGCGGCGGCTGAGTGGCATTGGCCATGGCTGACGCAGTTGGACGCCTTCTACCGGGTCGGCAGCCTGGTCTTCGGTGGGGGGCATGTGGTGCTGCCGTTGCTGCAGAGCGCGGTGGTCGACCCCGGCTGGGTCGATGCACAGACCTTTCTCGCCGGTTATGGCGCGGCGCAGGCCTTGCCGGGACCGCTGTTCACCTTCGCCGCATTCCTCGGCGCGGCCATCACTGCGCCGGGCGGCGCGAGCGGCGCGCTGCTGTGCCTGCTGGCGATCTTCCTGCCGTCCTTCCTGCTGGTGCTCGGCGCCTTGCCTTTCTGGCAGAGCCTGCGTCGCCAGCGGCCTCTGCGCACGGCGCTGGCCGGGGTGAACGCCGCCGTGGTCGGCCTGTTGCTGGCGGCGCTGATCCATCCCATCGGCAGCGAGACCATCGTCGGTCTGCTCGACATTTCCCTGGTCGCGCTGGCTTTTCTGGTGCTGCTCAGTGGCCGCGTTCCGCCCTGGGCGCTGGTGCTGCTGGGCGCGCTGGGCGGAGGGCTGGCGGGGGCGTTCTAGAGGCTGCTCACCAGGTGCCCGCCGTCCACGGCGAGTACCGCGCCGGTCATGAAGGCGCCGGCGTCGCTGGCCAGCAGCAGGAAGGGGCCTTCCAGTTCCCTGAGCTGGCCGAGGCGGCGCATCGGTACCGTGTCGCGGATGTAGGCCTGGCCCTTGTCGCTGTCGAAGTAGGCGTCGTTCATTTCAGTCCTGAAGTAGCCCGGTGCGATGGCGTTGACCCGTACGTTGAAGCGCGCCAGTTCCAGCGCCAGGGACTTGCTCAGCTGCACCACGCCGGCCTTGGCCGCGCAGTAATGGCTATAGCCGCCGCCCACGCGCAGGCCGAGGATCGAGGCGATGTTGACGATGCTGCCGCTACGCCCGGCCTTGGCCAGACGCTGCGCCGCGCACTGGGCGACACGCCAGACGCCGTCGAGGTTGGTGGAGAGCATGCTGCGCCAGTCTTCCTCGCTGACCTCCAGCGCGCGCTGACCGTTGCCGATGCCGGCGTTGTTGAGCACCACATCCACCACACCGAACTGCGCCTCGGCGCTGTCGAAGGCCGCCTCGACGCTGGCGCGGTCAGTTACATCCAGCGCCACGGCATGGGCTTCGCCGCCGTCGGCACGGATGGCTTCGGCCAACTGCACCAGGCGTTCGGTGCGCCTTGCCGCCAGCACCACGCGGGCGCCCGCACGGGCGGCCACGCGCGCCAGGTGTGCGCCGATGCCGCTGGAAGCGCCGGTGACCAGTACGGTCCTGCCGGCGAGGGAGAAGAGATCGTTGCTCATAGCTGCACCTTGTTCATCAGAGCGAATTCGCTGATCGCCAAGGTTAGCCGGATGCGCCCTCAAGGGCGTGCAGGGTGTGCCATTCGCGCGGCTGATGACGTTGACAGCATGGGTATCGCCTGGGCTCCACCCCTCTTGTGACCACGCACCATCACGGCCGGGAGGGCGGACGTAGGAGGGTGTGGAGCGAAGCGATATCCATCGATGAGCGGGCCATGCCCGCGATCGCGCGCATGGAGCGCTCCGGCAGTTGGCTTGTCGTCGCGGAGAACACCAAAGAAAAAGCCCGGCGGATGCCGGGCTTTCTCATGACGCGGGAAGCGAATCAGGCAGCGAGTGCGCGAGCCTGCTTCTTCTTCACCTGCGCGCGGCAAGCATCGCCGAACGCCTGGAAGATCTTCACCGAGTCGGGGTTCTTCGCCGCCTGCCATTCCGGATGCCACTGCACCGCGAAGAGGAAGGAGGAAAGCGTCGGGGCGTGGATCGCCTCGACCAGGCCGTCTTCGGCGTGGGCGATGGCTTCGATGCCCTTGCCCAGGTTCTTCAGGCCCTGGCCATGCAGCGAGTTGACGCGGATCTCGTCACCCAGCAGCTGCTGCAGCCAGCTGCCCTGGATCGGGCGAACGCCGTGGGCCGGGCTGTACTGCACGTCGACCGGGTCTTCGGGATTCTCGCGATGGTCGTTGAAGCCGGGTTCGGCATAGACCTTCTGGTAGATATCGCCGCCCAGGGCCACGTTGATTTCCTGCATGCCGCGGCAGATGCCGAAGATCGGCAGGCCACGCGCGATGGCGGCCTTGATCAGCGGAATGTCGAAGTTGTCGCGGTCCTTGTCCTGGCCCTTACCGGGAGTTTCATTCTCCTGGCCATACAGGGTCGGATCGATGTTGCTGCCGGCGCCGGTCAGGTACACGCCGTCGGCCATGTCCAGGTATTGCTCGAGGTCTTCGATGCCGCAGCAGGTCGGTACCAGTACCGGCACGCAATCGGACTGTTCGACCAGGGGCACGATGTATTTGTGGGTCATTACCTGATAGTCGTGGCCTTTGCGCTCTTGGCTGCCCATGGACATCAGGACGACGGGTTTACGGAGAGTCTGTTTCTTGTTGCCAATGTTGCTGTTGGACATATGTCACCTTTGGACGGGCTGCAGCCCATCGTTTTTGTGCAGGCGCGCAGCGGAAAGGCGCGCTACCTGAGGCCCCGAGCACTGCCGGGAGCGCACAGAAGGCGAAGTTTCCCGGTCGAAACCTGCCTACCAGCCTGCCAGAGCCGTTAAATATGTCAAACGAATTCGACGCGGGCCGTCAAAAATAATGGCCGAAATCCTGTCTTACAATTCTTCTATCTGATTGTTTTTAAAGGATTTATTTAAATGTCCCGACGTGCTGAAAAGTCCATTATTTAAAACGCCTGGTCATAATGGTGAAAAATTCTGCACGCTTTTTCACGGCATCCGTTCAGGATCGGCAACGCCCGCGCAGGCGGCACGCTCTGCCTCGCGGGTTTGCCCTCAGTGGCACTCGATGCGGTTGCGGCCGTTCTGCTTGGCCCGGTAGAGCGCGCTGTCACTGCGGGAAAGCCCGGCCTCGGCAGACGCGTCGCTGGCTTCCAGCGCAGCGATGCCGATGCTGATGCTCAGCGGGATGCGCTGCCCGCCCTGCATCAGCGGCTGCTCCAGCAATTGCTGCTGCAGGCGTTGGGCGAAGACCTGGGCGGCGGCAACGTCGGCATCCCCCAGCACCACGGCGAACTCCTCGCCACCCATGCGCCCGGCAAAGTCGACGCGGCGGATGTCGCGTCCGAGGATGCTGGCGAAGTGACGCAGGACCTCATCGCCGACGGCGTGGCCCCAGCGGTCGTTGATCGCCTTGAAGTGGTCGATATCGCACATCAGGATCGCCGCGTGGTGCGTCGTCGAGCGTTGCACGCGGCCAAGCTCCGCCTCGATCAGGCGCATGAAGTGGCCACGGTTGGGCAGTTGCGTGAGGAAGTCGGTGGTAGCCAGCACCTGTAGCTCGGCTTCGATACGTTTGCGTTCGGTGATGTCGGTGATGAAACCGTGCCAGATCAGGGTGCCGTCGGCCACGCGCTTGGGGTGCGCGTTGCCCTGGCGCCAGAGCGTGCCGCGTCCGGCGATCTGCACACGGTATTCGTGCCGCCAGGGTTGCAGGAGGGCGGCGGAGGCTTCCAGCGAGGCGAGGCAGGCCGGCAGGTCCTCGGGGTGGATCAGGTCGCGCAGGAACACCGAGTTGTGCTGCATCTGTTCGGCCGCAATGCCATAGATGTCCATCACCCCGGCACTGACATAGGGGAAGGTGCCGGTGCCATCGGGCAGGCGACGGAACTGGAAGACCATGCCGGGTATTTCATTGGTCAGGTCGGTGAGCAGCTCCACGCTTTCGCGCAGTTGCTCGGCCATGCCCCGCAGGGCAGTGATGTCGGTGGTGGTGCCGAGCATGCGCAGCGCGTTGCCGGCGGCATCGCGCTCGACCACCTTGCCGCGGCTGCAGACCCAGAGGTAGTGGCCGTCCTTGTGGCGCAGGCGATGCTCCACCTCGTAGGCCTCGGTGCGGCCCTCGAAATGATCGCGCATGGTGTTCTGCACGTACTCGAGGTCGTCCGGGTGCAGGCGCGTGTAGGCGTCCTCGATGCGGCTGCCGATCTCGTCCTCGGCGTAGCCCAGCAGGGACTTCCAGGCGCTGGAATAGTGGATCTCGCCGGTGGGCACGTGGCGATCCCAGATGCCGGTTCCGCTGCCGTCCACCGCCAGGGCCATGCGCCGCTCGCTTTCCTTCTGTGGCATGCGGGCGCGGTCGAGCAGGGCCTCGCCCAGCTCCAGTACATCGTCCAGCAGCGTCTGCTGTTGCTGGCTGAGCGACTGGTCGCCATTGCCCAGCAGCAGCAGGCGCGCCTGGGGGAAGCCTTCCTGGTCGCGCAGCGTCTGGCTGGTCAGCAGGTTCAGGAGCTGGCCCTGGTGGCTCAGCGGGCTGGTGGCGGCATTGAGGGACAGCAGGGTGGCCAGGGAGAGGGCGCCGGCACCGTCGATGCCGAGCTGGCCGAGCAATTGGCCGCGCATGTCGATGAGCAGAACGGCGCAATCGCCACCCGCATGGCGGGCGAGACGCAGCAGGCCGTCGTATCGCCCGTACTCCTGTACCCCAGCTTTACTGGAAGTTCGCATCCGATAGCAGCTTCTTCAACGGAGGATGGGCGTGATTCTGAATTGTGCTCCGCGCCGGACATGCGGCAGACGGACGCAGGTGGCTTTATGAAATCACGGCCGCTCAGCGGCCACAATCTCCACCTGCGACATAGGCGACGAGCGCACCTCGCCCGCCGGGTGTGCGACGGGCGAGGAGGGCGTCAGTTGATGAGCTGGTCGATCAGCACGGCGTTGGTGTAGATCAGGCTGCCGTCGCGGGCGCTGTGGCCGACCAGGTGGAACTGCCCGCGGTGCTCGGCGCCGCCCAGGTACACGCGGAACATGCAGTCCGCCAGCGGGCCGACCGCTTCGGGCATGTGCAGGTCGAGGGTACGCAGGTCGGCGTCCACCATCATTTCCTTCTGGCCGTTCTCCTGCAGGTACACCTCGGCCTGCTCCAGGTGCAGGCGGTCCTCATCGGTCAGGTAGAAGCGGATGTCTTCCAGCGGCGTGGGCTTCTGCTCGGCGGTGGTCTTGCACCAGCCTTCGAGGGTCATTGCGCTCATGGTGAGGTGCCTCCGTGGTTCGCGTAGGGATACAACGCGTCGTCGCAGAGTTGGACCGTTTCGCTGGCAGGTTCGCTCACTTTTTGTTCAAGACAGCGTTCGGGACATAAAAAAAGCCGCTCCAATGGAGCGGCTCGAAGGACGTCGAAGGAGCAATCACAATATCAACGTCAGGAGTTGTCTTCCGCAGGGAAAGTGCGGAAGCGGGAAGATGGGGTAATTCTAGAAAGTTGCAGCGGCGGGATAAACCGTTATTCCGGGAAGAGACTTTCTGCACGGGCGTAATAATCTCGCCTGGACACGGGGCAAACTTTCAGACGAATCCGAAAGTTGCCCCGCTCAATAATTCAGCGAATGTTCGTGCTGAATTACAGGATCGACAGCGGGTATTCGACGATCAGGCGCAGTTCGTTGTTGTCGGCTTCACCCTGGTCGGCGTTGGCGCGGTGGAAGGCCTGACGCACGCGGAAGGACAGGTCCTTCGCCGGGCCTTCCTGGACCACGTACTTGGCTTCCAGGTCGGTCTCGTGGTGACTGCCGTCCTCGCCGTACATGCCGGCGTAGCTGCCATCGGCGTCGGCGTGGCTGCCGTCGATGCCGGTACCGTTGATGTAGCGGGCCATGAAGCTCAGGCCCGGTACGCCGTAAGTGTCCATCGCCAGGTCGTAGCGCACCTGCCAGGAGCGCTCGCCCGGACCGTTGAAGTCGGAGTACTGCACGGAGTTGGCGAGGAACACCGAGTCACCGGTGGCACCGTCGCCGTCGTCGCCGAAGCCGACGTAGTCGAACGGGGTGTCGCCGTGGACTTTCTGGTAGGCCAGGGTGACGGTGTGCGCCTGCAGGAAGGAGTAGGCGGCTGCCAGCGACCAGGTGGTGTTGCTGATCTCGCCGGCCTTGGCCTGGCCTTCGTCGTTGGTGCGGTAGATGTTGAAGTCGAACGCCAGCGACTGGTCATCGGCGACCGGCAGCACCCAGTTCACGTTGCCATAGTACTGGCGCCAGATGTCCTTGAACTCGGAGCCGTACAGCGAAACGCTCAGGTTGTCGTTGATCGCGTACTTGCCGCCGAGGAAGTCGACGTCGCTGGTTTCCACGCCGGCATAGGCCGCCCACAGGCCGCCGTCGCGGGCGGTGGTGACCGGGCTGGTGCCGGAGGTGAAGTGACCGGCTTCCAGGTCCAGGCCTTCGATTTCGCTGCTGAACAGGTTGAAGCCCGACGCGGTCTGCGGGATCAGGCGGGTGCCGCCGGCGGCGAACACCGGAGCGGTCGGCTGCATGTCGCCGAATTTCAGCTCGGTCTTGGAGATGCGCACTTTCAGCGCGCCACCGGCCTTGCCGTAGTCGTCATCCGGCTTGCCGTCGTTGCCGACCGGCAGGTTGCCGGTGCCCGCGCGGCCACGGCCGGCGTCGAGCTTGATGCCCAGGTAGCCGAAGGCGTCCACGCCGAAACCGACGGTGCCCTGGGTGTAGCCCGAGGAGAAGTTCGCCAGGAAGCCCTGGGTCCAGTCACGGTTGTCGCCGCGACCGTTCTTGCCGTCGTGGTCGTAGTAGTAGTTGCGCAGCAGGACGTCGAACTTGGCGTCCTCGACGAAGCCCTTGGCATCGGCCTGATCGGTGACGAAGGGTTCGGCGCTGGCGAACTGGCTGGCGGCGGCGGAAACAGCGAGCACGATGGCGCTGCGTTTGAGGTGCTTCATGGATATTGCCCCTAGAGTCTTGGAGGACCGGCTCGATGAAGTGCGTGAGAGCCGGACGTTTTTATAGGCAGGCACAATGAATCCGAACGTGGATTGACCACGGCGGAAAATCGCAGGAAGTTGCGTTGGCATTGTTGCAGTTAACTGGCTTTGTATTCCCCCACGAATTGCTCCAAGCGTGGGAGAGCCGACGTCATAATGCCGAAAGAGTTCGCCGTTTAAATAACGGATTATGAAAAGGTCTATGTCTCAAATTGTAATAATCAGGACTTTGGTCGCGTTGCCATAACTCATTCGGAAGTTCCGTGTATATATGCAGCGTCACTGTTTCCGGGGCTGCGGGCACGGTGACATGGCGCGTGACCGGAGGATGCGGCTAAGCTGCGCGACCCGACCGCCGCACCCCGTGCGGCGACGTGCCCCATTCACCGACAGCAGAGATTTGTCCCATGACGCCTACCTTCATCCCCGACGCGGATCCCGAATCCATCTCCTCCGACGTCGCCGGCTTCGGCGGCCTGCTGGTTTCCACGCAGATCCCCACCCTCGAGGACGGCAGCCTGGAATTGGGCGACATCAAGGCCCAGAGCGTGGCGACCCTGCGCAGCCTGCAACTGGCCCTGGAAAAGGCCGGTAGCGGCCTGGACCACGTACTGCACCTGACCATCTACCTCACCAGCATGGCCGACCGCGCCGCGTTCAACGAGGTGTACTGCAGCTTCTTCACCAAGCCCTACCCGGTGCGCGCCGCCGTCGGTATCTCCGAGCTGGCCGTCGAGGGCATGAAGGTGGAAGTCACCGCCATCGCGGCCAAGCGCGCGGGCTGATCTTCCCGCCTTTGCCGGATCGGGCCGCTTTGCGGCCCTTTCTTTTATGTACGGCTCCTCATTGACCTGAGCGCGCCTCTGGTTCGCGAGCAAGCCCGCTCTTACCGGTCCAGGCCAAGCTGCTCTGCGTAGGAGCGAGGGGGACGCCTGGTTCTTGCTCGCGAATAGCCCCCGCTCCAAACCCTCCCGAATGTATTCCTTTGTATCTGCCGTTCCCTGAGCGGACACACGCATACAAAAGCCTCCAGACGCCGATACGTCCGCGATACATCACTGCGGCGAAATAGCCCTACCCGAACGACAGGGCGCAACGGCTGGGAAACCTCCAGTGCCTCGTTCCAGGGAATCGCCCTTGCGGCATGACCCGGCGCAGCAAGCGCCACAGCATCTGGAGAAGCAGCATGACTCGTACCTCGAAGACTCAACTGGGCCTGATCGCTATCGCGCTGGCTGGCGGCTTGAACATGGCGTCCTCCGCTTTCGCCGTCGAAGCCCTGCCGCAGGGTTACCAGCTGGCTTCCGCCGCCAAGGCCGGCGAGGGCAAGTGTGGCGAGGGCAAGTGCGGCGCCAACGAGGCCAAGGCCAAAGCCAAAGCGAGCCAGGGCGAAGGCAAGTGCGGCGAAGGCAAATGCGGTGCCGACGGCGCCCAGGCCAAGGCCACCGGCGCCGAGGGCAAGTGCGGTGAAGGCAAGTGCGGCGACGCCTCCTTTGCCCGCACCGATGCCGACCACGACGGTCGCGTCTCCCGCGCCGAACTGCTGGCCGTGGCGCCCAAGGCGGGCGCGGAGTTCGACGCCATCGACGCCAACCACGACGGCTACCTTTCCGAGGCCGAGGTCTACCAGTTCCGCAAGAATCAGTTCGACTCCAACGGCAAGCCTTTCCCGTCCGACCTCTACAGCAAGCTGAGCCAGGCCAAGAACTGACAGACGCTGCCCCTCCCCGAGCCGATGGCCGGGGAGGGCACTTCGCCAAGGAGACTGCCATGACCCCTTCCGTACCCCTGCAGGGAGCCGGCCTCGGCCTGCGCCGCGCGATGCTGCCTGATCTGCTGACCCTGGACGAGCGCGCCGTGGACTTCCTCGAAGTCGCCCCGGACAACTGGATCGGCGTCGGGGGGACCTACGGCGAAGGGCTGGCCCGTCTGGCCGAACGCTTCCCGCTGTCCTGCCATGGCCTGTCGCTGTCCCTGGGCGGCCCGGAACCGCTGGACCATCTATTCCTCGGCCGCGTCCGAGAATTCCTCGATCAGCACCAGGTACCGCTGTTCAGCGAACACCTGAGCTACTGCTCCGACGAAGGCCACCTCTACGACCTGATTCCCATGCCCTTCACCGACGAGGCCGTGCGCCACATCGCCAGCCGCATCCGTGAAGTGCAGGACATCCTCGGTCGCCGCATCGCCGTGGAAAACATCTCCTACTACGCCGCGCCCTACCAGGCGCTGAGCGAGATCGACTTCCTCCTCGCGGTGCTCGGCGAGGCTGACTGCGACCTGCTGCTGGACGTCAACAACCTCTACGTCAACGCCCACAACCACGGCTACGACGCCGCCGGCTTCCTGGCCCGCGTGCCGGCCGAGCGCGTCGCCTGCCTGCACGTCGCCGGCCATTACGACGAAGCGCCGGACCTGAAGATCGACACCCACGGCGCCGCCGTGAAGGACGACGTCTGGAGCCTGCTGGCCAGCGCCTACCAGCACCTGGGCAGCGTCCCGACCCTGCTGGAGCGCGACTTCAACCTGCCGCCGCTGGCCGAGCTGCTCGGCGAAGTAGCCACCATCCGCCACCTGCAAACATCCGCGCGCCAACCGGAGGTGCGTCATGGCTGAGACCTTGCGCGAGCAGCAGTTGCGCATGACCCGCTACATCCGTGACCCGCAGGCCAACGAACCGCCGCCCGGCATCGAGGCGCGGCGCCTGGCGGTGTACCGGCAACTGTTCTTCGGCAACCTGCAAGCGCTGCTCGCCGGCAACTTCCCGGTGCTGCACGCCAGCCTGCCAAGTGAACAGTGGCAGGGGCTGACGGAGGATTTCTACGCCAGCTTCCACTGCCAGACGCCGCTGTTCACCGAGGTGGCCGGCGAGTTCGTCGACTACCTGGAGGGCTGCAGCGAGCAGCCCGGCTGGGTCGCCGAACTGGCGCACTACGAATTCATCGAGACCGCGCTGTTACTCAGCGACAACACCGAGCCGGCCCATGACCCGGACGGTGATTTGCTCGAGGGTGTGCCGCTGCTGTCAGCGCTCGCCGCGCCTCTGGCTTATGCCTGGCCGGTCAGCCACATCGGTCCGCAACACATTCCTCTGGACGCCCCGGCCGAACCGACACTGCTGCTGGTGCGCCGGGATACCGACCTGAAGGTGTACTTCTCGCGGTTGGCCCCGTTGGCCCATGCTCTGCTGGTGTCGCTGCAACAGTGGCAGCTCACCGGTCGCCAACACCTCAAGGCGCTGGCTGAAATCGCCGGCGTCGAACCGGCCGCCATCGAAGGGCAGGGCATTGCCCTGCTGCGCAGCCTGAAAGCACAGGGCGTGGTGCTCGGCACCCGCCCGAACTGCACCACTCCACGTCGTCCCCCATTGCATCGCCCCTGAAGGAGAAGCGTCATGACCGACACCCTGGCAACCGTGATCTACACCGCCCACACTCACACCACCGGCGGCCGCGACGGCCGCGGCCAGACCACCGACGGTGAGCTGGACCTGCCCCTGAGCCCACCCGGCTCCGGCCGCCCCGGCACCAATCCCGAGCAACTGTTCGCCATCGGCTGGTCCGCCTGCTTCATCGGCGCCCTGCGCCGCGCCGGGCAGAAGCTGAACGTGCGCCTGCCGGCCGATGTGGCGGTGGACGCCGAAGTCTCCCTGGGCAACACCGCCGACGGCGGCTTCGCCCTGGCCGCCCAGCTCACCGTGCACCTGCCGGGGCTGGAGGCCGAGGACAAGGCGAAGCTGGTCGACGAGGCGCATCAGATCTGCCCGTACTCCAAGGCTTCGCGCGGCAATATCGAGGTGGGGTTCGTCATTCCCTGATCGATCCCTTGTCCACAGGGCAGCCCGCGCACCGTCATCGGTGTGCGGGCTTTTTCGCTCGCTCGGCGTCCCCTGTAGGAGCAACTGTCTTCTTCTGATAGATCGTGCCTTGGCTCCCTAACCCTCTCCCTTCGGAGCGGGGCGTGCAGCCAGGGCGGGGGAGAGGGTATGCCCCGGCGCGATATTTCAGGCAGGTGCCATGCCCGCGATCCGCCCATGGGGCGCTCCTACAGTTGGGCTGCGATGCCAGGTTCGCTCTCGGGCCCGTCCGCTTGTAGTGCATCGGCCAACGTCGCGAAGGCGGATTGGAGCAGTCGGTCATCCTGCGTTGTGTTGCTGATGCTCGCTCGCACAAATTGCGGGACTGCAGCACGTCCAACGGCGAACGCCTCTGCCGTGGCAATCAGCAGATTCTTCAGCCTCAGATCGCGCTCGATATCCGATGCTCGCCAGGGCTCGGGGACTTCGATCCAGAAGTGTGGGCACTGAGGATGCGTCCGGTAGTTCAGCCTGGCGAGCATTCCTTCTACCAGCTCCTTGCGACGTCTGATCTCGATGACTTGCTGTTGTCGCAGCTCCCTGGCCGTACCGTTTTCGATCCACTGTGTCGCCAATTCGAAGGCCAGGGGTGTTGCCATCCAGCATGAGGCGCGGATGGCCGAGGCGATCCGGCTGACCAGGGCGGCTGGCGCATGCAGGTAGCCGACACGAAGGCCGGCGGAAACCGCTTTGCTGAGCCCGCCGATCAGGATGCTGCGCTCGGGCGCGTAATGGCTCAGCGGGAGTGCTCGGCCTCCGACCAGCACCGCGTGGGTTTCGTCTTCGATGATCAGCACATTGTGTTGACGACAGATGCGCGCAATGGCTTCCCGGCGGGGCGGTGACAGAGTCGCTGTGGTGGGATTCTGCAGAGTCGGCGTGCAATACAGAGCGGTCACTCGATGCTGTTGGCAGAGCTCGTTCAGCGACTCCGGGAGCAGGCCCTCCTCGTCCATGGCTGCCCCCAGTAAGCGGATGCCCAGCAGGCGGGATGCGGAGATCAATCCCGGATAAGTGAGCTGCTCGGTGACGACCGTGTCGCCGGCTCGAAGCAATGCCATCAGCGTGCAGATCAGCCCATGCTGGCCACCGTTCACGCAGAGCGTTTGCTCCGGGTGGGCCTGAAAGGTGTCGGTGGATAGCCACTCTGCACCTGCCTGTCGGAAACGAGGAGCGCCGGCCTCAGGCATGTACAGCATCAGCTCATGAAGCTTCCGTGTATCACCGGAAAGATTCCTCAAGCTTTCCTCGAGAAAGTAAATCTCTGGCCCTGGTATGTGCATGTTTCGGCTCATGTCATACCACTCGGGGATTTCATCCACGAAATTGCGGAATCCCTGGCTGCGGAGAGTCTCCTGCCCACTCTGGCGAACGAAAGTACCGTCGCCCACGCGGGCCGTGACCAGTCCCATGCGTTCTAGCTCCGCATAGGCGCGGCTGATAGTGCCAACCGTCACGCCCAGTCGGTCGGCCAGAATCCGCTGCGGTAGCAGCTTGGTGCCAGCACCGATGTCGCCGCTGAGAATGCCGGCCTCAAGGGCTTTGGCGAGGCGCTTGTACTTCGCCCCAGGAGGAACGCTCAGCGCATTCTTCAGCATTGATACGGTGTCAATACTCTCTTTGACAGCCATTTTTCCTCTCAATAGCCTCGAATAAAAGGTGTCATTTGCCAGCGTAGCACCAACCATCGAGCGACTGAGGGGCAGCATCATGACGACGTCATCAGCGGCGCAAGCCACGGCAAAATCGGCGAGGGGGTGGCTGCGCGGGTTCATCACCAGCCTGCTCTTTCTATGTGTCTGCCTGAGCTGGGGAACGACTTGGCTGGGCATCCGGATCGCCATCGAGAGCGTGCCGCCGTTGACGGCATCCGGGCTGCGCTTTCTCATCGCGTTCCCGTTGTTCCTTGTGTTCGCCCTGGTGCGCCGTGATCCGATCTTCTTCCCACGAAAGGCGCGTGGGTTCTTCGTGTTTGTCACGCTCTGCTATTTCGGCGTGCCGTACTACCTGCTCAACTTTGGCGAGACCCAGGTTTCCTCCGGGCTCACCGCGCTGTTGTTCAGTTGCATGCCGGTGTTCATCTTGGCGTTCTCCGCCCTGGTGTTGCACGAACGCGTCCGTTTCGCCCAGGTCCTGGGCATCGCGATTGGCTTCGGAAGCCTGTTCATGATCCTGCGGGTTCAGGGCATCGGCATGGACCATGGCGGATTCGCGGGGGTGGTCGCCATCCTGGGAGCCGCTGTATTGCATGCGCTTTGCTACGTGGTGACCAAGAAGAAGGGCGCCGACATCAGCGTCATCACATACAACACGCTGCCCATCGGTATTGCCGGCCTGCTGCTGTTCACCCTCGGTCAGATGGTCGAAGCGCCGTCGTTTGCGAGCATCACGACGCGATCCTGGTGGGCGCTGGTCTATCTGGGGGTAGGCGCATCGGTAGGTGGTTTTATTGCCTATTTCGTCCTGCTCAAGCGGCTTAGCCCGGTCATCCTGTCCTTCGTCTTCATCATCTTTCCGGTGTTCGCGGTGCTTCTCGGCGCCTGGTACGAAGGCCAGGTGGTCTCGCGAGAACTGGCGGCATACTCGCTGCTGTTGCTGACAGGTTTTGCCATCACCAAGCTTCCCGGAACCGGCCGGAAGTGAGCGCGACGCGCACCTTGTAGGAGCGGGCCATGCCCGCGAACAGCGGACAAAGTCCGCGCCCAATCCCCTGCACCGACTTCCCGCAGACAAACAAAAACGCCCTCTCCGGATGGAGAGGGCGTTGCTGGTTGAGCCGGCGGGTCGCTAGCCGATCAGACTGTCCGCGCAGTACCCAGGAAGCGCCGCACCAGCCCATCCACACTCAGCGCTCCCGCCCCCTTCAGCACCAGCGGCACCAGCACTACCAGGTAGATCAGCGGCAGCTTGTAGTTGCCAAAACCATGATCGGTAATCGAGTAGCCCTGGGCCAGTTCCGCCAGGCTCGACCACTGCGCCGGCCAGTGCACTGCGGCGATGGCGACGAGGGTCACGACGATCAGCGAGGCCGAGGCGAAGCGAGTCGCCAGCCCCAGGAGCAGCAACACCGGCGCGATCAGCTCGGCCCACATCGACACCTGCCAGTCGAAGCCGGCGGAGAAGTGGTTGAAGGGGAAGGGGAAGCTGGCGTGGATCTGTTCGAACCAGTTGTCGCCGTGCCATTTCTCCAGGCCCGATTCGAAGAATTCCCAGGCCAGGAACAGCCGCAGCGGGATGTCCCAGCCCCAGGCGGCGAGGCGGTCAAGTTGGTCGAAGGCAGCTTTGATCGGGTTCAGGGTCAGCAGGGTCATGGCGCACCTCGTGGGCATTATTGTGGGCAGTCGGTCTAGGGCAGGGCTTGGGCGGCCGGGCGAGGGTTTCGCCCGGTGGCGGAGAAGTCGGGATCAGGCGCTCGGCAGTGCCGGGCGGGCGCCACGGCGCAGGCGGACGGCCAGCTTGGCGATGAGCTTGAAGGCGATGGCGCTGAAGATCAGGCCGAAGCCCAGCGGGTACCAGGAGCCCATCGGCAGGCGCTTGTAGAAGGACAGGAAGAACACCCCGGCGATCACCCAGGTGCCGGTGCTGTGCAGGCCCTTCCAGACGCGGACGCCGAGCAGCTTCACCGCGTAGGGGAAGGAGGTGACGGCCAGCAGGGCGATGAACAGGTAGCCGACCGAGCCGGGAATGTTCGCGGCGACGCTGCGGCCGTTCCAGAAGGTCTCGGGGAAGAACTTCACGTAGAGGATGATCAGCACCGCGTGCACGGCGTGGGAGAAGGCGAAGGCCAGCCCGAGGAAGCGTCTTTCGCGCAGCAGGCCACGGGTGAAATCGCTCGGCACCAGCGCTGCCAGGGACGAGGCGAGGAAGGTGGCGAGGAACAGCGCGAAGGAAGTGCGGGCGGTGACTCGGATCGAGCTGCGCAGCGCCTCCACCCCTTGTGGCTGGGACCACAGGGCCAGCGCGGCGGCGATAAGCACCAGCAGCGAAAGCAGGGAAAACAGGCGCCAGCCATGCAGGCGGGCAGGTTCGGCGGGACGGTTCATGGCGGGCTCCTTTGGGGAACGCGGCGGGCGGGGTGCCACCGCTGTTCGTGGAGCCATCTTGTCGACGGGCCTTATCCCGGATGTGTCCGGGGAAGGCCGTCTTGTATCTCTGTGTACATCATCGGGCGGGCGGCAATTCCAGTTGCACGCACAGCCCGCCGCTGGTGCGGTTGGACAGGGTCAGCGTGCCGCCCAGCGCCTGGCTCAGCTGCAGGGCGATCGCCAGCCCGAGGCCGGTGCCGCCGGTGCTGCGGTTGCGCGAGCTTTCCACCCGGTAGAAAGGCTTCACCACCTCGGCGAGTTCCTCCTCGGGAATGCCGGGGCCGTCGTCGAGTACACGAACACACACGATGCCCTGGGTATCGCGCTCGACTTCCACTTGGGCGGCCCCGCCGAACTTCAGGGCGTTGTCCACCAGGTTGGTGAGCACCCGGCGCAGCGCGTGGGGGCGGGTTTCCAGCACGGCGTTGCTGTTGCCCTGCAGCTCCACGGCCTGGCCGCTGTCCTGGTAGTCGAGGACCAGGCTGTCGAGGAAGGCGTCGAGGTTGACCTTCACCGCCGCCTCGCTGGCGCCGTCCATGCTGCGTGCGTAGGCCACGCCTTCGCGGACCAGGTGCTGCATCTCTTCCAGGTCACTCCACAGGCGTTCGCGCTCGGGCGAGTCGTCCATCTGCTCGACGCGCAGCTTCATCCGCGTGATGGGCGTCTGGAGGTCGTGGGAGATGGCGGCGAGCAGTTGCATGCGCTCCTTGAGGTAGGAGCCGATACGCCCCTGCAGCGCGTTGAAGGCGCGGGCGGCGTAGGCGACTTCGCTGGGGCCGCGTTCGTCCAGCTCCGGCGCCGGGGCATCCGGATCGAGATGATCCACGGCCTGGGCCAGACGCGTGAGCGGACGGATCGCCAGGCGCACAGCAATCCAGGTGCAGAACAGCAGCAGCGCCAGTTGCACGACCAGCACCCAGGGCAACCATTGCGCGACCGGCACCCCCTTGGGCGTCACATCGATGGTCAGCGGCATGCCGTCGGCGAGCTTGAGGTGCGCCTGGAAGTGCGGAATGGAGCCGGGAATGTCCTCGAAGCGCAACGCGTAGCGCGGGCCAATGGAGTCGGCAATGGACGTCGCGGCCATCGGCGCCTGCGCCATATTCATCGGCTCGCCCGGTTCACCGCCATCCAGCCGGTAGCGGTAGTTGGGCCGCTGCACCATCGGCAGCCAGGCCTCGCGCTCATCCTTGGGCAGGCGGTCGAGCAGGGCGACGGCGGTGCTGACGTCGGTCTCCAGGTTGCCCAGCATCATGCTGCGCGCACTCTGGTAGCGCTCGTAGAACTGCGAGCAGAACGACAGGCTGTAGGCGAACACCAGCCCGGCGAGGAAGATCAGCGCCAGGCGCGCAGCCAGCGTGCGTGGCCAGTGCAGGAGGGATTTCATTGGTTGGGCTCGAGCAGTTCGACGGCCAGCGCGAAGACGTAGCCTTCGCTGCGCACCGTCTTGATATAGGCCGGCTCGCGGGCGTCATCCAGCAGGCGCTGGCGCAGGCGGCTGACCAGCAGATCGATGGAGCGGTCGAAGATGTCCGCTTCACGGCCCTGGGTGAGGTTCAGCAGTTGCTCGCGGCTGAGCACGCGCTGCGGGTGATCGACGAACACGCGCAGCAGGCGGTATTCGGCGCCGCTCAGGGCGACCAGGGTGCCGTCTTCATCGAGCAGGTGGCGGGCGGTGGTGTCCAGCTTCCAGCGGCCGAAGCCGATCAGCCGGCTCGCCTCGCTGACCTGCAGGTTCGGCGGCAGCATGCGGGTGCGGCGCAGCACGGCGTTGATCCGCGCCAGCAGCTCGCGGGCGGAGAAGGGCTTGGTGAGGTAGTCGTCGGCGCCCATTTCCAGGCCGATGATGCGATCGGTCTCGTCGTTGCGCGCGGTGAGCATCAGCACCGGCGTGGACTTGTGCTTGCCCACGCGCAGCTCGCGGCACAGCTTCAGACCGTCGTCGCCGGGCATCATGATGTCGAGGACGATCAGGTCGACGCTGTTGGCATCGAGGAAGGCGCGCATCTGCCGGCCGTCTCCCGCCAGGCTCACGCGCAGGCCGTTCTTCTTCAGGTAGTTGCCGACCAGCTCGCGGATCTCGCGGTCGTCGTCGACGATCAGTACGTGATCGACATGGTCCATGCCGGTTCCTCGTTCGTAGTGGGTTGAGGCGAGTTTATAGCGCAGCGCCGCGCTTGCCTTCCGTGCTTTGTATTCCACTGTATCTACAGCCGCCGCCGATACCCGGCGCGGCAAACCCGGGCCCTGCGCGACACAAGCCCGATACCTCCTGAACGTGAAATGGGCACCAACGGCGAGGCACACAGCCCCCGCCGGCCAAACCCGACACAGGACAGGAGAACCACCATGAAAGCCATCCAACTCGCCAACGCTTGCCTCTTCGCTGCCGTCGCCGCCTTCGCCAGCTTCAGCGCCCAGGCCGCCGACACCCAGCCCGCCGAGACTTACCACTACGGTCAGAAACTGGACGTGAAGCGCGTCCTGGCCATCCATGAAGAGAACGCCTCGCCGTTCGATTGCGGCATCGTCAACGCCCGCATGGACTACCTGGATTCCAGCGGCCAGCCGCACAGCCTGGCCTATCGCAAGTTCGCCACCAACTGCAACGAAGGCGGCTGATTCGCCTGATGCCGCGGCCATGAGTGGCTGCGGCGTTCATTCCCCGGCGTTTATCCCAAGCGTGAACCCCACGGGCCGACGGCCCACCGAGGTGCCCATGTTGCTCATCGCCTTTCTCGGCGGGGCGCTGACCCTGCTCAGCCCCTGCATTCTTCCCGTACTGCCCCTGTTGCTGCAGCGCGCCAGCGGCCCGGCGTGGTCGCCGTGGGTCACGCTGCTCGGCTTGGCCAGCGGCTTCGCCGTGCTGGCGAGCCTGGCGACCGTCTCCAGTAACTGGGTAATTGCTGCCAGCGAGTGGGGCCGTTACTTCGCCCTCGCGCTGCTGTCGGTTTCCGCCGTTGCGCTGCTCTGGCCGCGTTTCAGCGACGCGCTGGCCAAGCCCTGGGCGTGGATCGGCGATCGCCTGCAGGGCCAATCCCGCCGTCTACCGCCGGCGCTTTCCACGTGGGTGCTGGGTTTCGCCGCCGGCCTGCTGTGGGCGCCCTGCGCCGGGCCGGTGCTGGGGCTGATTCTCTCCGGCGCCATGCTGCAAGGCCCGAGCGCGCAGACCAGCCTGCTGCTGTTCGCCTACGGCCTGGGCAGCGCTACCGTGCTGGGCGTCGTGCTCTTCGCCGGCCGCCGGCTGATGCAGCACCTGCGGCCGCGCATGACCGTCATCGAAGGCCTGCGCCGGGCCACCGGCGTGCTCGCGCTGCTGGCGGTGGTCGGCATCGCCAGCGGCACCAGCGCGCAGCTGGCTTCCGGCCGCTCATCCACGCTGGTGAACAGCCTGGAGCGCAAGGTCATCGACGGCGTGCCTGCACTCATCAGCCAACTGATGCCCGGCGACATGGCCCACGGCGCCGAACGCCTGCCCGACCTTGGCCCGGCTCCGGAGCTGCAAGGTGCCGTGGAATGGATCAACAGCCCCGAACTGAACCTGCGTGACCTGCGCGGCAAGGTAGTGCTGGTCGACTTCTGGACCTACGACTGCATCAACTGCCAGCACAGCCTGCCGTATGTGAACGCCTGGGCGAAGAAGTACGCCGACCAGGGACTGGTGGTGATCGGCGTGCATACCCCGGAATACCCCTTCGAACGCGTGCCGGCCAACGTCCGCGCAGCGGTGAAGCAGCACGACATCCACTACCCCGTGGCGCTGGATAACCAGTACCGCCTCTGGAACGCCTTCGCCAACCAGTACTGGCCGGCGCACTACTTCATCGACGCCCAGGGGCGGATTCGCCACCTGTCGATTGGCGAGGGCGGGTATGAGGAGCAGGAGCAGGTGATCCAGGCGCTGTTGAAGGAGAGGGACGGGGCGAAGGCAGGGGCCTGAGTGAGCGAAGAGGCGGGTGGTGCATCCGCCCCATTCTTATTTCCCGTTTCCGACGGGCCTTGCCTGCAGCTCCACGCCCAGGGCGCGCATGACCTTCATCACCGTCTCGAAGCGTGGCTTGGCGCCTGGTGCGAAGACCTTGTACAGGCTCTCCCGGCCGAGCCCCGAATCGTTGGCAATCTTGGTCATCCCACGCGCCTTGGCGATGTTGCCGATGGCCAGCAGCAACTCATCGGGATCTCCGTCGGCCAGGACCTGGGACAGGTATTCGGCGATGACTACCTCGTCGTCGAGGTAGTGGCTGGTGTCGAAGTCGCTCAGTTCAATGGTCATTCAATGACTCCCGCCAGCTGCTGCACCAGTTTGATATCCCGCTGCTGGGACGATTTGTCTCCGCCGCACAGCAGCAGGATCAGCACATCGCCACGTCGCGTGAAGTACACGCGATAGCCCGGACCCACATCCAATCGGATTTCCGAGACACCGATGCCCACTGATCGAGTGTCACCGAGATGGCCGGATCGGATTTGGTCCAGTCGACGCAGGATGGCGACTTTCCCACGGGCATCCCGAAGGCCGGAGAGCCAGCGATCAAACTGAGCGGTTCGCTTGAGTTGATAGGTCATACGGCGACTGTATCCAGAAGGATACAGCTGTGCCATTGAGTTCGCAGCTGAAATTTTTGGCGATCACAAAGAAAGCGCTGAGGGGGGCGCAGGACAGTGCGATGGGCCGTCTTCAGCCCACTGCCTTATTACGGCCTAGCTTTTTCGCTTCATACAACGCCGCGTCCGCCCTTGCCACCAGTGCCTCGGCCGAGACTTCCTGCCCCGGCACCGCTGCTGCAATGCCGATGCTCACGCTCACCCGCCCCAACGGCGAAAGCTCGTGGGGCAGGGCAAGGGCTTCCACCGCCTGCAGCAGCTTGTTCGCCATGCCACGCACGCCGGCGAGGTCGGTCATCGGCGCGAGGAAGACAAACTCCTCACCGCCGTAACGCGCCACCAAGTCGGTCGAGCGGTTGACTGTCGTCGCCAGTGCCTGGGCGATCTCGCGCAGGCAGGCGTCGCCGGCCGGGTGGCCGTAGTGGTCGTTGTAGCGCTTGAACCAGTCCACATCGACCACCGCCAGCGCCAGCAACTCGCCCGAACGGCGCGCATGGCCCCATTCCTGCTCCAGTACCTGGTCGAAGCGGCGGCGGTTGGCGATGCCGGTGAGGGCGTCGGTCAGGCTCATGGCTTCCAGCTGGTTATTCAGCTCGCGCAGTTCGTCGGTGCGCTCGGCGACGCGCAGCTCTAGTTCGTGTTCGGAGGTGCGCAGGTTATCCACCAGCTGCTGCTGGGTGCGGATCAACTCCTCCTGCACCCGCGCCTTCTCCCGGCGCATCACGTTGAAGCGGTCGGCGAGGGCGAAGGCCAGCACGATCATTTCCATCGCCGAGCCCAGTTGCAGGCCGTCTACGGTGAACAGGTTGGTCGGCACTATGCCCATGGCGCGCAGCGAGGTCATCGCCCCGCCCAGCATCAGCAGCGCAAAGGCGGCGAGGAAGAAGAACGCACTGCGCTGGCGCTTGAAGGCGCAGACGATGGCCGCCACCAGCAGCACCACCGCCGTGGCGAAATTCAGCAGGATGCCCGAGCGGGACACATAGGGCAGCGCGAACGCGTAGGCGACAAGGCTGAGCAGGTACAGCACGATCATCCCGCGCAACACCCAGTCCAGGCGCGGCAGGATGCGTTCGAGCTGCATCATCCTGCGAGCGAACAGCAGCAGCGCGGCGAGGGCCAGCGACACGCCCGAGTAGTAGACAATGTTCGAGTTGAGCGGCACGCCGAAGATCGCCCAGTCCGGCGCCAGCCCGTTCTTGATCGCCAGCGCCGAGGCCGTGCAGCCGACGAAGACCACGTAGAGCAGGTAGATCGGGTCGCGCAGGGCGAATAACAGCATCAGGTTGAACAGGATCATCGCCATGGCGATGCCGAAGTACCACGCCTTGCCTGTGTAGTCGTCGCGCTCATAGGCGTGGAAAGCCTTCACCGGCCACAGCTGCAGCGGCACCAGCAAGCCAATGCTCGACTCCACCCGCAGGTACACCACCTGCTCCGACCGCGCCGGCAGGTTCAGCGGAAAGACGAAATTGCGATTCGGGTAGACCTTGCTCGATTGCGGCACGTCGCTGCCGGTGTTGATGGTTTTATACGAACCATCCGTCTGCGGGATATTCGCCTGCACATGGGACACCCGAGGGTTCTCTACAACCAGAAACCGCTGCAACGGCGCGTCGCTGGAGTTGCTCAACTGCACCTTCAACCAGAACGCCGAACGGGTGAAGCCCATCGCCAGCGCGCTGCCCGGTGGCTGGTCGCCCTTGAAGCGCGCCAGGTGCTCGGGGGATTGCACGTCCGCCAGCGTCAGCTTGCCAATTGGGTCTTCGAGCACGGACACATAGGTGGTCAGCGTCAGCGGCTGGGTGGTGACGCTGGCAGCGTCGACCACCTGATCGGCCCAGACCGGGCGGATCAATAGAAGCAAGAGGGGGAACAGGAGCCAGGACAGGGATTGCCGGTGCGAGGCGAGGGCGGGCATGCGGCGGGTCCGGGGGATGTAGGTGTGCCAGGGAGTTTACAAGACACGCTTTGGCGACGCCAAAAACACAAAAGCCCCCGGCAACTCAGGCTGCCGGGGGCTTTTGCTTGGGATTCTGGAGCGGGCGAAGGGAATCGAACCCTCGTCATGAGCTTGGGAAGCTCAGGTAATGCCATTATACGACGCCCGCTTGGGGGTGCCTTTTTACCAGAAGGGCGGGGCTTAGTGAAGCCTCGGACGTTCAGGTGTTACGAGCGGGCTGCCGCTGTGAACAACGTGGCGCAATAAAAAACCGGGGGCGGAAGGTCTGGGGCCGGCCCCCGGCTGTGTGCGCTGGCTGCATCAGCCCACCATGGCGGCGATGGGCACGCCCTGGCTGCTGGGCAGGTAGGGGTTGGCCAGGACCGGGTGGCGCTGGGGCTGGAGGAAGGTCAGGAGGGCGTCCTGGGTTTCCTGCCAGGCTTTCTTGTGCTCCACGTCGATGAAGTGGCCGGCGTTGCGGATGGTGCGGAACTCGCAGTCACGGATCAGTTGCTGGAACAGCTTGGCCTCGGCCGGGGTGGTGTAGATGTCCAGCTCGCCGTTCATGAACAGCAGCGGGATGTCGATGGCCGCGAACTTCTCCATGTAGCTCTCCGCGCTGAGCTTGAGCACTTGGCAGATGTGGAAGTGCATCTGCTGGTATTCGTGCTCGTCGAGGCCGCTGACATGGCGGAAGTTGTAGCGCTTGAACAACTGCGGCAGGTAGCGGCCGATGGTGTCGTTCACCAGGTTGCCGACGTTGGTGCGGTCGCAGGCGGACAGGTAGTCCAGGCCGCGGTGCAGGTAGTCGAGCATCGAGGCGTTGAGCAGCGGCGAGAAGGAGTTGATCACGGCCTTCTGGATCCGCGCCGGGCGTTCGGCCAGGGCCAGCAGGGTGGCGACGCCGCCCCAGGAGAAGGACATCACCACATCGGCGCGGTAATGCTCGATCAGGCCGAGCAGCAGCTGCGCCTCGTACTCCTTGGTGATGAACTCGCGGCAGTCATTGTGGGCCTTGGACCGGCCGGCGTATGGCTGGTCGTAGCACACCACGTTGAAGTGCGGTTGCAGGTATTTCACCGTTTGCGCGAAGGAGGCGGTGGTTGCCAGCGAGCCATTGACCAGGATGATGGTCTGGCGCGCTTCCCTGTTGGCGTGAAACTCCGTGTGTACCCGGTGTTGCTGAATCTCGACGACGGCGGTTTCCGGCCTCATGTCGTATTCCTCCAGACGCAGGTCATGGTGCGCATCCACCATCGGATGCGAAGAAAGTACCCAGGCAGAGGAAAGCGTCTTGACGTGACAGCTTCATGTCACTCGACGAAAGTTAACAATTTCTTGATTTTCAACTAGTTGGAGCATCAATAAGCACGATTTCCGGCACCGTTGAAGGCGCGGATTCGGGCTATTGATCAGGCAGGGAAGGGGCGGCTTGGGGAAACGGCGTGCCGCGAAAAGCTCTCTTGGATGCAGCGTGTGACTCATGGGTCACGCTTGGGCCTGAGTTAAGCAGCACCGTTCAGTCGGCGCAACCGCCGCTGGGCGCCTGAGTCACATCGGTGGCGCGGATTCCGACGAAATGACATTTCTCTGCGCGATTGTCCGGCGCTTTGGCGAAGCCGGATTACACTCTTGTGATAGCTGTAATGCCCCCTGCCGAAGACGAGCGATCCTGCCGTGCTCCCCCTGAGGCCGATACCGCGTGCGGAGCGGGTCCATGGCACTTCATCGACAGTTCGTCTCTCTGCTGGTCCTGGCTCCGGCCGCTTGGCCGTGTGCGGAAGCCATGGCCGAGGATCGCTACGGTTGCGAACAGCCGATTTCCATCGCCTACACCCGCAATGTGGTGTTCTTCCATGACGACATTGGCATCGACCCGGACCTGATCGCCGAGCTGGAAAAGCGCACCGGCTGCCAGTTCGAGACGTCCGTCCGGCCGCGCGACGAAATCTGGAGCAAGCTGGAGAGCGGCGAGTTGCAGATGGGCACCAGTGGCGTCGCCACGCCGCAGCGGCGCAGCTACACCTACCTGCTGCCCTATCTGTATATGCGCAACAAGCTGATCGTGCGCGACGACCTGGGCGAGATGACCAGCCTGGATGCCTTCCACGACATGCCCGGTGCGCGCCTGGGGGTGATCGCCGGCTACCGCCATGGCGCCTACATCGACGGCATGTTGCGCATCCTCAGGGCCGAAGGCCGGGTGGTGGAATACAAGGATGACGCGACGCGTTTCAGCGCGTTGCTCAACGGTGACGTGGAGGGTGTGATCGGCCACGAGATGAATCTCGAGGGCGCGGTGAGCGATCGTCGTCAACGGGAACGCTTTCATGTGATAGATGTGATGCCGGGACCGGCGACACCCCACAACCTGATGCTCTCGCGCAAGCGCTTCACCCCGGCGCAAAGCGCCGAATGGATGCGCCTGATGGAGACATTGTGGCTGGATGGCACCCTGGCCCGGATCATGCGTAAGAATGCGCCGCCGCAACAGGCGGAAGGACTGCTCGACAGCGGCTATCGCTACAGCTCCACGGACAGAGGCTGGTAAAGGATGAAGGCATTCGAACGGGGTATTCCGCTGCAACTGCTGGTGGCCGGAGCCATCATCGCCAGCATGCTGGTGCTGGCGGGGGCGTTGCTGATCCAGGGATATCGCGGTGTGGAAGGGGCGCTGGTGACGGCGGCCGGGGAGTCGGCCAGCCAACTGGGCGCGACCATCAACGAGCGAATCCGCCGCCTGATCGACCCAGCGGAAAGCGCTTTGCGCCTGCTGACCCACGACCCCATCTCGCAGACCGACAACCTGCCCGCGCGCCTCGACCGCCTGCCGATGCTGGTGGAGAACCTGCGCGCCAACCGCACCCTGAGTGCGGTGTACATCGGCTACCCGAACGGCGAGTTCCTGCTGATCCGCGCACTGCGCGTGCCGGAAGTGCGACGCGCGTTGCAGGCGCCGGATGCGGCCAAGTACCTGGTGCAGAGCCAGACGCTCAACGGCCAGGGCGGGCTGCTCGGTGAGTGGCGCTTCTATGACAGCGAGCTGCGCTTGCTGCGCGTGCAGGAGCGCCCCGACTACACCTACGACCCCCGTCAGCGGCCCTGGTACAACGAAGCGCGCCTCACCAGCAAGACGGTGCTGACTCAGCCCTACGTGTTCTTCACCACCCGCGAGATCGGCCTGACCCTGGCGCACCGCAGCGTCGACGGCGCCGCGGTGATCGGCATGGATGCCTCGGTCAACGATCTGGGGGGCGAGATGGGCGACCTGCGCCAGACCGCCAATACGGAACTGGCGGTGGTCGACGGCAAGGGTACGGTGATCGCCTACCCGGACCTGTCCCGGCTGATGATCCACGAGGGCAAGGAGTTGCGCCTGGCCTCGCTGGCCGAGTTGAAGGTGCCGGCACTGAGTGAACTCAATGCCGAGAAGGTGCCCTCCGGTACGCCGCAGGCTTACCGGGTCAATGGCGAGGACTGGTACGGCATCTGGGTGCCGCTGTCGAACTTCACCAGCAACGAGGTGAAGGTGCTGATCGCCATTCCCGCCGTGGAGCTTCTGGCCGGTGCGCGGCAACTGCTGTTCAACCAGGCTTTGTGGAGCGGCACCCTGTTGCTGGTCCTGCTGCTGATCGGCTGGTACATCGGCCGGCGTATCGCCCGTCCGCTGACTGCGCTGGCCGACCAGGTCGGCGCGCTGGCGGCCTTCGATTTCGCCCGGCCGGTGGGCGTGGAGTCGAAGATCGCCGAGGTTCGTGACCTGAGCAGCGTGATGGGCAGCATGTCGCGCACCATCCACAACTTCCAGGCGATCACCCTGACCCTGAGCCGCGAGACGCGGCTGGAAAGTATGCTTGAAGGCGTGCTCTCGCGCCTGGTGGAAGCTACCGGCGTCATGGGCGGTGCGGTCTACCTGCTGGACGACGAGGAGTGCCGCCTGCGCCTGGCCTGCTCGGTGAATGGCGAGCAGTACCCGCAATCGATGCTGATCGAAGGCTTCACCGAGGCGGAACTGGCCGAGCGGGTGGACCTGGCGCTGGCCAATCGCGGCCAGTACCTGGAGGTTTCCCTGCGCAACCGTTCGGACGAGCTGCTGGGCATCCTGGTCCTGCAATTGGCCCAGGAAGGCGTACACAGCCGCCAGCCGCGCAAGCCGTTCAAGCGCTTCGTCGAGGAACTCTCCGGCGCCGCTGCCGTGGCCATCGAGACCCGCCAGCTGATCGAAGCGCAGCAGCGTCTGCTGGACGCGATCATCAAGCTGCTGGCCGACGCCATCGACGCCAAGAGCCCCTACACCGGCGGCCACTGCGAGCGTGTGCCGCAACTGGCCGACCTGCTGCTGCAGAAGGTCATCGACTCGCACGATGGCGAGTACGCCGGCTTCACCATGAGTGATGCGGAGCGCTACGAGTTCCAGATCGCCGCCTGGCTGCACGACTGCGGCAAGATCACCAGCCCCGAGTATGTGGTGGACAAGGCGACCAAGCTGGAGACCCTGTACAACCGCCTGCACGAAGTGCGCACGCGCTTCGAGGTGATCTGGCGCGACATCGAACTGGACTACTGGCGTGGCATCGCCGAGGGCAGCGACATCGGCCTGCTCGCCGCCCGCCGCGATGCGCTGCACGAGTCACTGCGCGACGACTATGCCTTCGTCGCCCAGGCCAACGTCGGCGGTGAATTCATGAAGGACGAGGATATCGAGCGCCTCAAGCAGATCGGCGAGCGCCGCTGGTTGCGCTATTTCGACGATCGCCTGGGCATCTCCCACGACGAGGCCGAGCGCCTGCAGGGCCGGCCGGCACAGCCGCTGCCAGCGGAGGAGTGCCTCCTTGCCGACAAGGCCGAGCATCGCGTGATGTGGGGCGAGCGCAAACCGCCGGTGACCAAGGACGACCCGCGCAATATCTGGGGCTTCGACATGCGCCTGCCGCCCTACGCCAGCAACTATGGCGAGCTGTACAACCTGGGCATCCGCCGCGGCACGCTGAACGACGAGGAGCGCTTCAAGATCAACGAGCACATCGTGCAGACCCTGATGATGCTCACCACCCTGCCGCTGCCGCGCAACCTGCGCCGCGTGCCGACCATCGCGGCCAACCACCACGAGAAGATGGATGGCACCGGCTACCCGCGCAAACTCTCCCGCGAGCAGATGAGCATCCCGGAACGGGTGATGGCGATCGCCGACATCTTCGAGGCGCTGACCGCCGCCGACCGCCCGTACAAGGCGCCGAAGACACTTTCCGAGTCGCTGAAGATCCTCGCCTTCATGGCGCGCGATCAGCACATCGACTCGGACCTGTTCCGCCTGTTCATCAGCCAGGGCGTGTACAAGGAATACGGCGACCGCTTCCTCAATCCCGAACAGATGGACGCGGTGGACGTGCGTGCGATTCTGGAAATCCTCGACGGGGTGAAGGCCTAGTCGCCCCCCCGCGACCTCCTGAAATGCAAACCGCCGGCATCAGCCGGCGGTTTGCATTTCAGCGATGAGATCAGCGCTTGGCGAGGTTGGTGGCGTAGCGGTTGATCTGCGGGTTCTTGGCCACGGTGCAGCTCTGCCCGGCTAGGAATTGCGAGGTCTTCAGGTACTGCTGCTGCGGGTAGTAGGCGAAAACGTAGCTGCCGTTCTTCACCGTGTCGATCAGCTTCTGCGCCACCTGTGGGCGCACGGCGGGACAGCCCAGGCTGCGGCCGAGGCGACCGAGACCGGAGACGACCTTGGGATCGGCGTAGGCGGCGGCATGCATGACGATGGCGCGTTCTTCGCTGTTGTCGTTGAAGCCCGGCTCCAGGCCCAGCAGGCGCAGGGAGCGGCCGTGCTTGCCGCTGTAGGTCTGGCCGGTCTGGTAGAGGCCAATGGAGGACTGGTTGCTCTCCGGGCGGTTGGAGAAGGAGGTGGCCATGTCGTCGCCACTCTTCTTGCCATGCGCGACCCACTCCTCGAAGAGCAGTTTGCGCTGCTTCAGGTCGAAGACCCACAGTCGCTTGTCGCGGGACGGCTTGGAGTAGTCGATCACCGTCAGCAGATTGTTCTGGCCGCCCAACTGGGTGCTGGCGCACTGCAGCGCGCTGAGCGCCAACCGCAGGGTTTCGGTATTGGTTGCTGGCGCGAGGCGGTGCAGTTCCTCGGCGGTGGGCAGGGTGGCAGCGGACGCAGCCTGCCAGCTACCGATCGCAAAAAGCGCGGTACTGGCGAGCGAAATCCGGAAGAACCCCCGTAACTTCAAAAAAGTCAGCATGAATACAACATTCCCGTTGAATCGATATGGTTTTTTCTGGGAAACGCCGCATTGTGCGCGATTTTTGACCAGTGATGTGGTTGTTTTTTAATCAAGTATGGTTCCGCCCGTCGGTAATTACGAACTTTCCAGCGCGATAAAGCGCCGTGAGGCGGGGAGTTTCCTTGCGCGAGGATCAAGGGAGCTCACCTCGGACAGGCGCCTTGACTCCTTGTGTTTCGAGATTCTTCGGCTGCTTGCACGGCTGGCTTGAGGCCGTCTGTCCGTCGGTGAGTGCCGGCAGTTTGCAGGGGGCGGGCGAGGGACTATGCAGTGGAATGATGAAGACGTTGTAGGGGAAATCCGGAGCGCGCTGGTGTCGCTCCGGCCCATCGCGTTACTGCACGCTCTGGTTCTTGACCGGCTTCTGCTCGGCCTTGCGGTCGTTGGTGGTGATCACCGTGAAGTCCGGGTTGCTGCGCATGTCGCGGGTGGACGGCAGGTCGGTGATCACCAGGGTGCTGCCCACGTCCATGCTGGTCAGCAGGTTGCGCAGGAACTCGCGGTCGAGGCTGAACTTGCCCAGTTGCTCGGCGGGCGACAGGCCACGCTGCGGGTCGCTGACCTGCACGCTGGTCCAGCGCAGGTTCGGGTTTTCACTGTCGATCTCGGCCTGGGAGGGTTTCTCCATCAGGGAGAAGGCGGCGACGCCGGTCTTTTCCTCAGGGTGTTCGAAGGCCACCGGCGCGGTGCCGATTTGCAGGCCGCCGCGGTAGACGTAGAGGCGGCGGTCGGCACGGCTGACCAGCACGGAGACCGGGCCCTTTTCCGCACCCGGATCGCTCCAGAACGGCACCACCATGCCGCTGTCGTCATGCGGGCCGGCGGCGCGGCCGTCGCTGACGATGGGCGCGAGCAGGCCGGGGTGGTAGACCTCCACCGGCGAGCTCTTGGCGTCGGAGATGATCACCGTAGTGGAGGTGAAACCGGTGACTTCGTAGAGCTTCTTGGCGAAGGCCATGGGCAGGCGGATGCAGCCGTGGGAGGCGGGGTAGCCGGGCAGGTTGCCGGCGTGCAGGGCGATACCGTCCCAGGTCAGGCGCTGCATATAGGGCATGGGCGCGCTGTTGTAGAGGTCGGAGTGGTACTCGACCTTCTTCTGCAGGATGGAGAACACGCCGGTAGGGGTTTCCTTGCCTTTCTTGCCGGTGCTCACCGTGGCCACGCCGATGGCGATGCCGTTGCGGTACACGTAGGCGCGCTGCTCGGTGAGGCTGACCACCAGGGTCACCGGGCCCGCCGGGGAGATTTCCGGGTACCAGAGGAACTGGCCGGGCTTGAGCGTCTTCAGCGCTGCCTGCAGGTCCGAGAGCGGCGAGGGCTTGCCCGGATTGGCAAAGGCGATGCTGGCGCTCAGGGCGATCAGCAGGGCAACCGACAGTTTCTTCATTACCTTTCCTTGGATCGCGGGCATGGCTGGGAGATTAGCCAAGCGGCGAGGCGGGCTGCAAACTGCTGGGCCGAACGGTCTGCGCAGGGTGTTTCAGGACGTGACCTGGGTCGCGATGCCCGGAGGAACGGCTCAGCCCAGCTCGGCGATTTCCTGCGCCGTCAGGGCGCGGTACTCGCCCGGTTGCAGGGCCGGGTCGAGCTGCAGGCTGCCCATGCTCTCGCGGTGCAGGCGGGTCACCTTGTTCTGGAAGTGGCCGAACATGCGCTTGACCTGGTGGTAGCGGCCTTCGTGCAGGGTCAGGCGCGCGGCATGGGCGTCGAGGATTTCCAACTGGGCGGGCAGGGTGGTGAGGTCTTCGAAGGCGAAGTACAGGCCCTGCTCGAAGGTCGCGATGTAGCGCTCCTCGATCGGGTCTTCGGTCTCGACGTAGTAGACCTTGGGCAGCTTGCGCCCCGGCAGCGTCATGCGCCGCGACCATTGCCCGTCGTTGGTGATCAGCAGCAGGCCGGTGGTGTTGTAGTCCAGGCGCCCGCCGATGTGTAGCTCGTGCTTGTCCGGCTCGTCCAGCAGCTCGAGCACGGTACGGTGCTCGGCGTCGCGGGTGGCGCTGACGCAGCCGGCGGGCTTGTGCAGCATGAAGTAGCGTGCCGGCTTGCCGACCTGCAGCACGTCGTCGTCCAGCTCCACGCGGGAAAACTCGCGCACCTCGTGGCGAGCATCGCGCACCACCTGACCATCCACGCGCAGGCGGCCCTCGGCAAGCAGCTGGCGAGCCTGCTGGCGGTTCAGATGAGGCAGGTTGGCAATGAAACGGTCCAGGCGCATCAGGCGTTCCCGGCGTTCTTCAGCCCGGCGGCGCAGCGCGGGCACAGGCAAGCGCGGTCGACCAGCCCCGGCGGGATGCGCTTCAGCGCCTCACGGTCGATGGGCGTGCTGAAGCACCAGCAGTCCTGGCCCAGCAGCGCAGGATCGGCCTGGGTGCAGCGGTTGGACTGGCCGCAGAGCGGGCAGCGGCTGGGATCGGGAGTGACGTCGTTCATGGCCGGTCAGGGCGGAGGCTGGTGGTGAGGCGGGCGCACAGGGTGCAGCGCCGACCCGCATCGCGCAAGCGGATTCGGATCGGCGCGGCGGGTGCCGGTCAGGGGATTTCGATGCGCTCGATCCAGGGCTCCAGGCGACGGCCGAAGGCGACTTCGGCGACGAAGGGCTGGGGCAGGCCGTCCGACGCTCGATGGGGCTGCGCCGTGATCTCGTCCAGGCTTTCGCGCCACTGGTAGGGCACGTTGATGCTGCCGGAGCCGATGTCGCTGGCGGTGCCGCCCAGCGTCCAGATGTGCTGGTAGTAGTTGGAGATGGGGCGCACGCGACCATGGATGATCAGGTAGCGCTGGCGGTCGGGGTACTGACTGCGCAGGGCCTGGAGATCCAGGCCGACGTCCTTGAGCAACAGGCGTGTGTCGGTCTTCTCTTCGCTGTCCAGCTCGCGGCGGATGAAGTCGCGCTCGTCCGCCAGCCGCGCGTTCTGTGGTGCGGCGTCGGCGGCCTGGCGAGCCTCGTCGAGGCGCTTGCGCGTCAGTTGTACTTCGCGCTCGTACAGCGGGCCGGCCAGTTCCAGCACCAGCAGGGCGTCGCGCGATTGCTGGCGACCGAAGTGCCGGGCGCTGTCGTCGTCGACCTGCGCGGGCATGGCGAAGCCGAGCTTTGCCATCTTCTGCGCGTCGATGGCTGGCAGCCAGCCCCGGTTGTGCCGAGTGCTGTCATCGCGCGTGGGGGTGCGCCAGCGCAGGCGCAGGCTCAGGCCGCTGTTCTCGTTGTGCCAGGTGGTGTTGCGGATCAGCTCGCGCTGACTGAGCGGCAGTCTGCTCTCGGGCTCAGCCGAGCGGTTCCAGGCGACGCCGCCCAGGGCCACGGCGTTGACCAGCAGGATCAGGCCGGCGCCGCCGACCAGGGCATGGGTGCGCGTCCAGTTCATGACGAAACCCCTCCCAGCAGGCCATGGGCACGGCGCAGGCGCCGCAGCACCAGCAGAATCAGCACGGCGCACAGGCCCAGTACGAGGAAGAACAGGTACTTGGGCATCACCTCCCACCACCAGTCGAAGAACTTGGTGTAGAGGAAGATCACGAAGAAGGTCAGCCCGGTGTTCACCACTTCCGGCCATTCGCGGCGCGCGCCGAGCCAGATGACCAGCGCCGAGGCAATGAAGCCGAGCACCTGGTAAAGGTTTTCCACGGTGGTGAAATCCAGCGGCAGGTAGCTGCCGCCGCCCCAGTTGGCCAGCACCAGCATCGGCAGGAACAGCCCGAGCAGGCCGAATATCCGGTAAATCGCGGCGAAGCCATCGAAGCGGTGCTGTGCGATGAACGAGGGGACGAGGAAGATCAGCAGTGCGGCGGGGAAGAAGTTCTCCGGGCGCTCGCCCACATCCAGCCAGTAAACGCCGCTCCAGGTGCCGACCCGCGCGGCAACGTAGCCCATCAAGCAGATCAGCGCGGCGGCCAGCAGCAGGCGAGTGTTGCAGGTATAGGCCAATAGCAGGGCGTAGGCGGCCCAGGGCAGCAGGGCCTTGTCCGAGGGCGTGATGTTGAAGATCTGTCCGACCATGACGACGTTCAGCACCAGGCAGGCGAAGGCCAGCATGGCGCCGAGCTTGGCGAAGTAGCCGGAGGCGTCGCGGCGTTGCAGGAAGAGCGTCAGCAGCAGGCTGATCAGGGACGCGGCGATGAGGGTGAGCACCTGGGCGGTTTCCGCGAACAGGCCCCAGAACTGGTAGAACAGGAAGAACAGACTCGCCGCCAGAGCCAGTGCGCCAAGGAAGGAGGCGATGCGCATGCCCAGGGAGAGGCGGTGGTCCTGGTTGTCGCGGTCGATGTCGAAGCGCGCGCGGTAGTCGGCGAGCAGGCGTTGCTGGTGGTCGTGCAGGCGGTCGCGCTGGGGAGTGTCGAGGACGAGGGCACCTTCGTCGTGAAGGCGGCGCAGCTCGCGGTCGAAGGCCAGGATATCGTCGACGCGGTGCTGCGCCTGCTGATGGCTGAGGTCGGGCATGACCGGTCCTTGCGGAGGATGATGCTGGGACTCTAGCTGGTGGCGCGGCGGGGTTCCATGGAGCGTTGGGGAGATATACAACGCGCAGGGTTTTGCGTTACCGCCTGCTCCTGCAATGAAAGGTTTTGTGCGGGAGCGGACTGTGCCCGCGACCACCGAGGCGGTTCGCGGGATTGATGGGTATCGCTGCGCTCCACGCCATCCTGCGGCCTGTCATTCGGCGATCAGAAACGTAGGGCGAATAACCTGGAGCAGGTTATCCGTCGATCTTGCACGGCGGATAACGCTGGTGCGTCATGCGCCCTGCGAAATCCCGCTGCGATCAGCTACGGCTCTGCAGCCACGCACGCCAGCCGCCGAAGCGGCTGATGTCCTCGGCTCCCTCCAGGCCCCAGGGGTCGCAGATGAAGCCGGTCTCCCAGCTGCCGTCTTCCAGCTGCACCTTGCCCAGCCCCAGCGGCGCCGGGATGCCGGTGAGGAAGGAGCCCAGTTCGGCGCTGGGCAGCTCCCAGACTTCCACTTCGATGGCCACGCCTCCGTCGGCCACGCGCAGCATGCCGGGGCGCAGCGGCGGGCCGCCGGCGAGGGCATAGAGCTTGTAGGCCGGGGCGCTTTGAGTGGCACGCAGCCGGCGCGCGCCGCGCTGGCGCAGCTGCCAGTTCAGCGCCAGTCCGTCGAGATGCGCGCCGCATACCACCAGGCGCGCGCGGTCGTTGCGCGCGGCGTTGGCGGAGGACGCCGGGTCAATCGCATTGCCGCCCGTGAGCGGCAGGTTGTGCCGGCGCTGCAGCGCGTCGGCCACGCCGAGCAGGTACTGGTCGGTAAAGGCGCGGCCGAACAGCGTCACGCCCCACGGCAGGCCGTTGTCCATGATCGCACTGGGCACGGCGACGGCAGCGTAGTCCAGCAGGTTCATGAAGTTGGTGTAGTAGCCCAGATCGGAATTGCGCTTCACCGGTTCGGCGTGCAACTCGTCCAGGGTCACCGGGCGGCCGATGGTGGGCGTCAGCACGCAGTCGAGGTCGGCGAGGATCACGTCGCACTGTGCCTTGAGTTCCTGCAGCCGGTACTGCGCGCGGAACGCCTGCACGGCGGTGGCGCCGGGAGCTTTCGCCAGCACGTCGCGGATCACCGGCAGCACGGCTTGCGGGTCGCACTCGATCAGCTCGCCCGCCACGCTGTAGCGCTCGGCCACCCACGGACCTTCGTAGAGCAGGCGCGCGGCTTCGAGGAAGGGCGCGAAGTCGATTTCCCGAGCCTCGCCGCCCAGCGCCTTGAGCTGGTCGAGGGCGTCGGTGAACAGCACCGGGCCTTCGTGGCAGCCGAAGAATTCCAGTTGGTCGGCACGCGGCACGCCAAAGCGGAAGGGTTTCGGCGTACCGAAGGCGCTGGCGTCGTTCCAGGCGGGATTGGCGCGGCTGTAGCCGTCTCGTGGATCGAGTCGGGCGGTGAGGCCCAGCAGTTCGCTGGCCTCGGCGGCGCTGGCGGTGAAGTAGGTGATGCAGTCCAGGGTGCGGCAGGCCGGAACCAGACCGGTGTTGGACAGCAGGCCCTTGCTCGGCTTGAGCCCCAGCAGGCCGTTGAGCGCCGCCGGCACACGGCCGGAGCCGGCGGTGTCGGTGCCCAGGGCGAAGCTCGCCACGCCCAGCGCCACGGCCAGCGAGGAACCGGCGCTGGAGCCGCCCGAGGGGTACTCCGGCAGCATGCTGTTACGGCATTCGCCGTAGGGCGAGCGGGTGCCGTTGAGGCCGGTGGCGAACTGGTCGAGGTTGGTCTTGCCCAGCGGGATGGCGCCCAGGTCGATCAGTTGCCGCACTAGCGTCGCCGAGGTTTCCGGCGTGTAGGCAAAGGCGGGGCAGGCGGCGGTGGTGGGGATGCCGGCGAGGTCGATGTTGTCCTTGATGGCGAAGGGGATGCCGTAGAGCGGCAGCGCTTCGGGGGACTGTTCATCCAGTGCGGCGAAGTAGGGTTCCAGTTCTTCCAGGCTCAGCAGGTGGATGAACAGGTGGTAGTCCGGGTTCAGCGCGGCGGCCCTGTCGCGTAGCCCGGCGATCAGCTGGCGCGGCTTGGCGCGGCCCTCGCGGTAGGCGGCGCGCAGGGTGGCGAGGCGGAGGTCGAAGGTGTGGGGCATGGTCGGGATTCCTGTGCTGGGCGGATACCCTCTCCCCGGCCCTCTCCCTGAAGGGAGAGGGGGAAGAGCAGTCCGGCATGGTGTTGGGTTTTGAGCACAGCTCATCATTTGGCGTAGCTGTGGCTCCGGCTGGCTCCAAAGGTGCTGCTCGCTCCGAACAGTCCCCTCTCCCGCTTGCGGGAGAGGGTTAGGGAGAGGGGCTCTTGCAACTTCTGCGATGTCAGCTCAAGCCTCCTCCATCACCACCACCCGCTGTCCTGCGCGCACCGGCGAGCCGGGCTGCACGCGGACCTCGCGGACTACGCCGTCGCGCGGGGCAGTGAGGGGGATTTCCATCTTCATGGATTCGAGGATCACCAGGATGTCGCCGGCCTTCACGCTGGCGCCGGCTTCCACCTGCACCTGCCAGAGATTGCCGGCGATGTGGCTCTCGACGGCATGCTGGCCGGCGCCGAGCGGGGCCTCCTCGCCGGTATCGGCGGCGGCTTCCTCGCTCTCGAAGTGGGCCTGGCCGGAGGCGATCCAGCGCTCACGCTCGGCGTCGAAGGCGGCGCGCTGGTGGCTGCGGAAGGCGGCGATGCTCTGCGCTTCCTCGGCAAGGAACTGCTGGTAGTCGGCCAGGCGCAGTTCGCTGTGCTCGATGCGCAGCGGGTAGCGGCCCAGCGGGAAGTCACGGCGGATGCGCAGCAGCTCCTCGGCGGACACCGGGTAGAACCGTACCTGGTCGAAGAAGCGCAGCAGCCAGGGCTTGCCGTCGAACGCCGCGACTGCGCGGTAGCGGTTCCACATCTGCAGGGTGCGGCCGACGAACTGGTAGCCGCCGGGGCCCTCCATGCCGTAGACGCACATGTACGCGCCGCCGATGCCCACGGAGTTCTCCGCGGTCCAGGTGCGTGCCGGGTTGTACTTGGTGGTCACCAGGCGGTGGCGTGGGTCCAGCGGCGTGGCCACCGGCGCGCCGAGGTAGACGTCACCCAGGCCCATCACCAGGTAGCTGGCCTCGAACACCGTGCGGTACACCGCTTCCAGGTCCGGCAGCTCGTTGATGCGGCGGATGAACTCCAGGTTGCTCGGGCACCAGGGTGCGTCCTTGCGCACGGTGGTCATGTACTTCTCGATGGCCAGCTGGCAGGCCGGGTCGTCCCAGGACAGCGGCAGGTGCACGACGCGCGACGGCACCTTGAGGTCCTGGGCGGCGCAGACGGCGTCCCACAGGCCGGCGACGGTTTCCAGCAGGCTTTGCAGCGGCAGCGTTTCCGGCTGGTAGTGCACCTGCAGCGAGCGGATGCCGGGGGTGAGGTCGATCACGCCGGCCAGTGCCTTGGCTTCCAGCGCCTGCATCAGCGCGTGGGCGCGGAAGCGCAGGACCAGGTCCAGCTCGGGCTGGCCGATTTCCAGCAGCAGGTGGGTGTCGCCGGAGAGGCGGGCGACCAGGCGGGTGTCGTGCTGGCCGAGGTCGAGGACGATGGGGGAGGTGAGCATGGCGCTCGGGCTGCCCTCACCCCCCGCCCTCTCCCGCAAGCGGGAGAGGGGGCTGTCCGTGCCACCGGGAAACACTGTGCCCGCCGGCAACGCCGGACTGCTCCCTCTCCCTCCGGGAGAGGGCTGGGGTGAGGGGAAACCGGCGGCGCTGTGGTTCGCCTGACCTGTAGGAGCGAGCTTGCTCGCGAACGGAATTCCGCCTGGCGTTCCGGTGAGGTGCGGTTCGCGAGCAAGGGCTGAGGCGCCCCCCTCGGTCCTACGAAAAGCAGCCAGATTCCGGGCTTCGGAAATGGATACAGGCAGGAACCGCACCTTGTCCCCGGCCTTGAGCTGGCCGAGTTGCCAGAGGTCGGCTTCGATTACCGTCACCGGACAGACGAAGCCGCCCAGGCTCGGGCCATCCGGGCCGAGGATCACCGGCATGTCGCCGGTGAAGTCCACCGCACCGATGGCGTAGGGGTTGTCATGGATGTTCGACGGGTGCAGGCCCGCCTCACCGCCGCTCTCGCGCACCCATTCCGGCTTCGGGCCGATCAGGCGCACGCCGGTGCGGCTGGAGTTGAAGTGCACTTCCCAGTCGGTGGCAAAGAAGGTGTCGATGTAGGGCGCAGTGAAATATTCCGGTGCGCCGTGGGGGCCGTAGATCACGCGGATTTGCCTTACGGCCGGCAGCTCGGTGCGCAGTTCGGCAGGCAGGCTGGCGCCATGGCTGTCGTCTGCCAGTTCTGCCAGGTGCAGCACATCGCCGGCGCGCAGCGCGCGGCCGCCGTGGCCGCCGAACTGACCGAGGGTGAAGGTGCTCTTGCTGCCCAGGTAGTCCGGCACGTGCAGGCCGCCGCGCAGGCACAGGTAGCTGCGTGCGCCGGCGCCGCCAACGGTGCCGAGGCTGAGGGTGGAGCCGGCGGCGATGAACAGCGAAGTGTTCATCGGCTGCTCGACGCCATCCAGGCTGATCGGCAGCGCTGCGCCGGTGATGGCGACCACCGCGTCGGTGTTGAAGCGCAGGGTCGGGCCGCTCATGGTGATTTCCAGCGCGGCGGCGCCTTCGGGGTTGCCCAGCAGGGCGTTGCCCAGGCGCAGCGCGCGGTCGTCCATCGGCCCGGACGGTGGCACGCCCACGGCCCAGTAGCCGAGGCGGCCGGGGTAGTCCTGCACGCTGGTCTGGGTGCCGGCGCTGAGCACTTCGAAGGTCTGCGCGCGGTAGCGCAGGCCTTCCAGGCAGCGGGTCCAGGGCGAGCCGCTGGCGAAGGGAGCGTCCGCGAGAATCTGCCGCAGGTAGTCGCGGTTGCATTCCACGCCGTAGAGCTGGCTTTCGCCGAGGGCGCGGTCGAGCCCGGCGCCGGCCTGCTCGCGGGTCGGCGCCCAGGCGATGAGCTTGGCGATCATCGGGTCGAAGTAGGGCGGAATCTCGCAGCCGGCTTCGACCCAGGTGTCGATGCGCAGCGCCTTGCCGTCGGCCGGCGGGAATTGCACGGCGGTGAGCAGGCCGGGGCAGGGCTGGAAGTCGCGGCCGGGGTCTTCGGCGTAGAGGCGCGCCTGGATAGCGTGGCCGCTGGGCTTCAGCATGGCCGCCAGCTCGGCCAGGGGTGGCAGGTCGCCGGCGGCCAGCTCGATCATCCAGCGCACCAGGTCGACGCCCCAGACCTGTTCGGTGACGCCGTGCTCCACCTGCAGGCGGGTGTTCACTTCGAGGAAATAGAAGTCCTGCGCCTCGCTGTCGTAGACGAATTCCACGGTGCCGGCGCTGCGGTAGCTGACGGCTTTCGCCAGTTGGATCGCCGCCGCGCAGAGGGCTTCGGCCATGCCGGCGGGCAGGTTGGGCGCGGGGGTTTCTTCCAGCACCTTCTGGTTGCGCCGCTGCACCGAGCAGTCGCGCACGCCCAGGGCTATCACCTCGCCCTGACCGTCACCGAACACCTGCACTTCCAGGTGGCGGGCACGCTGGATGTACTTCTCGATGAACACGCCCGAGTCGCTGAAGTTGTTCTGACCCAGGCGCTTTACTGCGTCGAAGGCGTCGCGCAGCTCGTCCGCCGAGCGGCACACGCGCATGCCGATGCCGCCGCCACCGGCGGTGCTCTTGAGCATCACCGGGTAGCCGACTTGCTCGCCGGCGCGCAGGGCGGCGTCGAGGTCTTCCAGCAGGTCGGTGCCTTCGAGCATCGGCACGCCCTGTTCTCGGGCCAGCGCGCGGGCGGTGTGCTTGAGGCCGAACAGGCGCAGCTGTTCCGGCGTCGGGCCGACGAAGGCGATGTCGGCGGCCTCGCAGGCTTCGGCGAAGGCGGCGTTCTCGGAGAGGAAGCCGTAGCCGGGGTGGATCGCTTTCGCGCCGCTGTCGCGGGCAGCCTGGAGAATCTTTTCGACCACCAGGTAGGTGCTCGACGCGGGGCCTTCGCCGAGGCTGATGGCCTGGGCGGCCTGCTGGATGTGCAGGCTGGCGGCGTCGGCTTCGGAGTAGACGGCCACGCCTTCTACGTGCAGCTCACGAAGGGTGCGCAGGATGCGGCAGGCGATGGCGCCGCGGTTGGCGATCAGGAGCTTGTCGAACATGAGGGCGTCCCCATGGGGTGGCGGGCCGTCCCGCCGTCATTCGGTGCCTATCCCGGTCGTCCGGGGCAGGTTCATGCTGCCGTAGGGCGGATGTGCTCTATCCATCCGCCGTCCGGCTACGCGCGATCTGTTTGCGCGGATAACGCTGGCGCGTTATGCGCCCTACTCGGTCAGCTCCGGGGCTCGGGCGAAGTCCGTTCGATGCAGGTTCTGGCAGTCCGCAGCGTCGGGCTGCACTGGCCACTCCGACTCTGGCTCAGGATGTACAGCCAGCGCCGCAGCACGTGCAGCCCATCGCCTGCCGAGTGCAGCCGCTTCAGTCCCATACCAGCAGCTCCGCCGGGGTCGGGTTCCAGCCGTTGCAGGGGTTGTTGAGCTGCGGGCAGTTGGAGATCAGGACGATCACGTCCATGTGGGCGAACAGCTCTACGTACTTGCCGGCGCCGGAGATGCCGTCCTCGAAGGTCAGGCCGCCCTCGGCGGTGACCGGCACGTTCATGAAGAAGTTGATGTTGTGGCTGATGTCGGCCTTGCTCAGGCGGCCGTCGTGCAGGCTGGCGCGCAGGAAGTTGTCGCGGCAGCTGTGCATGTAGCGCTTGTCCAGGGCGTAGCGCACGGTGTTGCTCTCCTGGGCGCAGGCGCCGCCGAGGGTGTCGTGGCGACCGCAGGTGTCGGCGCTGATGGTCAGCATCGGGTTGCCAAGGTTGGACCAGAGCACGCTGCCGGCGCTGAGGTAGACCTGCCCCTGCTTGCGCAGGGTGCGCTGCACGTCGTAGCGCTCGCGCGGGTTGGCGGCGCTGAAGAACAGCGTGTCCACCGCCTGGTTGCCTTCCAGGTCGAGGATGCGCAGGGTCTGCCCGGCCTTCAGCTCGGTGAGGCTGGGTTCGCCGGCCGGGATCAGGGTGCGCGAGACGCAGGCTTCGGGGTGTTTGTCGCTGGGGACGATGGGCATGCTCGCGCTCCTTACAGGTACTGGCGTTCGGTGTTGTGGAAGCCGCGGCTGTTCTCCGCGCGGGAAGTGCGGCAGAGCACGCTGATGCCGTCGGCGGCGACCTGCTGCCAGGTCAGGCCGATGGGCTTGGGCGCGTACTGCGGGTTCGGGTCCAGCGGGTGTTGCAGGGCGGTGAGCACGACGAGGGTGTCCATCGGCGCGTAGAGCTCGACGTAGTCGCCGGCTTTCGAGTTGCCCTGGGCGAAGCGGAAGCAGCCATCGGCGTCGACGTCCACGCGGCTGAACAGGTTCAGGCACATCAGCAGGTCCTGCAGGCGCATGTCCCACTTGCCCATTTCCACCAGCAGGTTGTCCACGCCGTTGCGGTGGAAGCCGTTGCGCAGTTCCTGGTAGCGGCCCGCGCCGTACTTCTCCTGCACCTCGGCGGCGTTCAGCACGCCGCCGAAGCTGTCGTGCCAGCCGCAGCTGTCGGCGGTGATGGCGGCCAGCACGCGGCCCATGTCCGAGTACAAGCAGTGGCCGGCGGTGAGCCGCGCGGTGTGCTGGCACTTGAGGCTGTCGGGCAGGTTCAGTCGCTCGCTTTTCTCGGTGGCGTTGAACAGCAGTACGCTGGTGTTGCCGCCGCCTTCCAGGTCGGTCAGGCGCAGTAGCTGGCCGCGCTTGAGGATGAAAGAGGTGTGGCCGCCGCCGGGGACGGTTTCTTCGTAGAGGGTGGTGCGCAGTTCATTCATGGCAGCGGATTCCTTAATAGACCGGCGTGATCACGGGTTCGTCGACAGGGTGCAGGCGCGCGGCGAGCGTGGCCGGCAGGGCGGCGCGGGCGGCCCGGCGGTCGGCGTTGAGCGGGATGTCGTAGGTGATGCGGGCGCCGTAGGCGTTGGGCGCCTGCGGGTCGTGGCGGACCTTGTCGAAGACCAGCAGGCGGGTGCCCAGGCTGAAGCCCTCGGCGAGGTCGTGGGTGACCATGAACACGGTGAGCCGGGTTTCCTGCCACAGCTCCAGCAGCAGGGCGTGCATGTCCTTGCGGATGCCCGGGTCCAGCGCGCCGAAGGGTTCGTCGAGCAGCAGCACGCGCGGCTTCATCACCAGCGCCTGGGCGATGGCCAGGCGTTGCTGCATGCCGCCGGAGAGGGCGCTCGGATACTGCTGCAGCGCATGGCCGAGGCCGACGCGCTGCAGCAGTTCGGCGGCCTGCGCGCGGACCTCGCGCTTGGCCGCACCGAACAGCCGACCGAGCAGCGGCGAGCGCGGCAGTTCCAGGCCGAGGGCGACGTTGTCGAGCACGGATAGATGCGGGAACACCGAGTAGCGCTGGAACACCACGCCACGGCTCGGATCGGGTTCTGCGGCCAGCGGCCGGCCTTCGAGCAGCAGTTCGCCGCGGCTGGGCCGCTCCTGGCCGAGCAGCAGGCGCAGGAAGGTGGACTTGCCGCAGCCGGAGGCGCCGACCAGGGTGCAGAACTCGCCTTCCTTCACCTCGAGATTCAGGCGTTCGAGTACCACGTTGCCGGCGTATTCCTGCCAGACGTTATTCACCTGGATGAAGCTCATGCCTTGGCTCCTTCATACCAGGGGAAGGCGCGCCGGGTGAGCGCGCGCAGCGCCCAGTCCATCAGCCAGGCCAGCGCGGTGATCCACACCACGTAGGGCAGGATCACATCCATGGCCAGGTAGCGGCGCACCAGGAAGATGCGGTAGCCCAGGCCGTCGGTGGAGGCAATGGCCTCGGCGGCGATGAGGAACAGCCAGGCCGAGCCGAGCATCAGGCGCAGGGAAATCAGTAGGCGCGGCAGCAGTTGCGGCAGCACCACGCGCAGGATCAGCGTCCAGGTGCTGGCGCCCAGGGTCTGCGCCTTGATCAGCAGTTCGCGGGGGATTTCCCGGGCGCGTTGTTCGATGTCGCGGGCGATGCAGGGGGCGACGCCGATGACGATCAGCACCACCTTGGACAGCTCGCCGAGGCCGAAGACGATGAACAGCACCGGCAGGATCGCCAGCGGCGGGATCATCGACAGCACGGTGAGCAAGGGCGAGAGCGGCGCGCCGAACAGCGGCACGCTGCCGGCGGCGATGCCCAGCACCAGACCGAGCAGGGCGGCGATGGACAGGCCCATGCCAAGGCGTTGCAGGCTGGCGCCGGTGTCCTGCCAGAACAGCACCTCGCCGGTGCGCTTGTCTTCGCTGAAGGCCAGGCGGTTCACCGCGTCGGCCATCTGCGCGGCGCTGGGTAGCAGCTTGTCGTTGGGGTTCTCCGCCAGCCGCGACGTGGAGCCTGCGAAGTAGGCGAACAGCAGCAGGGCGAAGGGCAGCAGCACGAGGAACAGGCGGCCGCTGCGGTCGGGGGTTCGGTTGATCAGGCGCATGCTTCGTACCTGTGGTTTTCCGTTTGAAGCGCCCTCTCCCTAACCCTCTTCCTGAAGGGAGAGGGGACCGTTGCGTGCAGGTCGAAACCACTGCGTCAGCCGGCACGGACAGCTCCCTCTCTCTTCAGGGAGAGGGCGGGGGGAGAGGGGCTTCGGGGGTGAAGTGAGGTGCCATGTAAAGGCGCCTCAGAGCTTGCCGTCCGCTGCCATCTGCACGTAGGTCGGGTCGAAGCGCAGCTTGAGGTTCTGCGCGTCGCCGGTGGTGAGGCCGCCGGCGAAGCTCATGCCGACCGCTTCGGCGCTTTTCGCGCCCTCGCCGAGCAGGCCGTGGGCGAAGGAGAAGGCCGCGACCTTGTCCATGGTCGCCGGGAGTTTCGGGCTGGTGGCGAAGGCCAGTGCTTCCTGCGCAGTGGCAAACAATTTGGTAGTAGCGAGCTGGCTCTGGTAACCGGCGAGGTCGGTGCCCGAGGCCTTGGCCATGTGCTCCAGCGCGGCGCGGGTCTCGGCGCTTTCGCCCTGCATCAGTGCCACGGTTTCGAACCAGGCGCCGGTCAGTGCCTTGCCCAGCGCTGGGTTGTCCTTCAGGACCGCGCTGTTGACCACCATCATGTCCATGATCTCGCCGGGGACCTGGCTGGAGTTGAACACCTCGGTGGTGCCCGGCTTGGCGCGGGCCTCGGCGAGCATCGGGTTCCAGGTGGTCACGGCCTGCACGTCGTCGGTGTTGAAGGCGGCGGCGATGTCGGCGTCGGAGGTGTTCACCGTCTTCACGTCCTTCTCGCTGAGTCGGGCGTTCTCCAGGGCGCGGGCGAGCAGGTAGTGGGAGACGGACAGCTCCACCAGATTGACGTTCATGCCCTTGAGGTCGGCCAGGGTCTTGCCTTCGCCCTTGATGACGATGCCGTCGTTGCCATTGGAGAAGTCGCTGACGATCAGCGCGGTGGAATCGACGCCGCCGGCGGCGGGGATGGTCAGGGCGTCCATGTTGGTCATGGTGCAGCCGTCGAACTGGCCCGCGGTGTACTGGTTGATCGACTCGATGTAGTCGTTGAGCTGGGTGACCTTGATCTCGATGCCGTACTTCTTCGCCCACTTGTCGACGATGCCGTGGCTGGCCGCGTATTCCCAGGGCATCCAGCCGGCGTAGATGGTCCAGCAGAGGTTGAAGCTGTTCTTCGCGGCGGCGGAGGCTGAGAGGCTGAAGGCGGCGAGGCCGGCGGCGAACAGGGCGGTCAGAAGGGGCTTGCGCATGGAGCATCTCCAGTCGATTGGCGGGCAGGCAGGAGTCGGGCGGCACTTGTCGCTCTCGTCTCCCGGGCTTTTGTCCCGCCGTGTAACCTCGCTGGAGGTCGATGACTCTCGGACCAGTCACTCGCTGCGCGAGCCGGAACCCTAGTCATCCATTGTCAGATTGTGGTGCCGCTGTCCGAATGCTTCGGATCGTTCCTGCACGCTCGATACAAAGCGAGCGGCGTGCCAAGTTGGCGAAAGTGCCGGGGCAGAAGGGCTGCGCTGGATCGCGGCGGATGTTTCGCTGCAAGCCGGGGCGTTGCGCTGCCCTCAAATGAAGCGCGACGCCGCATCCTGGTGCGCGGGGCCAGTCGAAAGGCAGGAGCGGGCGGGGCGTCACGGGCGGCAGACTGCTGCGACCTTCACCTTCGAGGAATCCATCGCCATGTCCGAGTTGCTGAGCTTCGCCAAGGGCGCGCTGTCCATGTTCTGGCTCGCCGCCGTGCTCAACCTGATCTACCCGTTCGGCGAGCTGCATCGCCCGCTGTTGTGGCTCTCCGCGATCCTGCTGGTGGTGCATGTGGGCGAGGTGCTGTTGCTGGCGCGCCGTCGTTCCTGGCTGGAGCAGGTTCAGGTGCTGCTGTTCGGCGTGCTCCACCTGCAGAGCCGCAAGGTGCGCCGGCTGGCCACTGTAAACGGCTGATTTACCCAAGCTTTACCTTTCGCCGCGGCACCGCCTTCTGACAGGCATGTCTGATCTTGTGAGACCGGAAGAATGTACGCCCCGCACCCCGGCGGGGCGACCGGCTTGCCTGATGGAGGCGCCATGCGTCGTTTCTTCGCTGCTGTACTGATGATCCTTCCGTTGACCGGCTGCGTGGTCTACGAACATGACCACGACCGTGGTGGCTGGCATGACCGGCCGCACTACTATCGCCCGGCGCCGCCGCCGGCCTATTACGGTGGCCCGTACCAGGGCTGGCGCCGTTGAGGTATGGTCCTGATGGGTATTGCTTCGCTCCACGCCATCCTGCGAAAAGCACTCACGACGCGGCGCTGAACGCCGCGTCTTCCTCCAGCAACAACTCGACGAACTGGCTGGCCGCAGGCGACAGGCTGCGGCTGGCATGGCGAACCAGGGCGTAGGCGGAGCCGCGCCCTGCAACGTCGCCGCTGCTGGGCCAGGGCAGCACCGCCAGGCTGCCGGCCTGCACATCCGCGGCCACCACATCCCAGGTGGCCAGGCAGAGTACGTCGCTGCCTTTCACCAGCTCCTTGAGCATCAGCACGTCATCGCATTGCACGCTCAGCGGCTGCTCGCGGCCGAGGGTGCGAGCCAGCCCTTCGTGGGCGTCGCGCGGCAGGCGCGGGCCGGCCAGCGGGTAGTCGAGCACGCGCTCCACCGACGGCACGCTGCCGATCAGCGGATGCCCCGGCCGGCAGAACAACACGCCCCGGTGTACTCGCAGCGGCAGAATGTCGAGGCGGCTGTCGCCTTCCAGTTCGCGGTAGTCGGCGATGAACAGTTCCAGCTCGTCGTCCAGCAGACGCTGGTGCAGCTCGCTCCAGTTCTCGATGGACAGCAGCACCGACACCTTCGGGTGCGCGCTGCTATAGCGGGCGAGCACCTGCGGCATCAGCCGCGCGCCGGGGAAGGGGCCGGCGCCCAGGCGCAGCTCGCCGGTCTCCAGGTCAGCCAGTTGCAGCACGGCATTCTTCAGCGCGCGATCACCGGCCAGCAGGCGGCGGGCATGTTCGAGCACCAGCCGGCCATGGGCGGTGAGGGTGACCCCGCGCGGGTTGCGGTCCACGAGTTGGCAGCTCAGCTGGCCTTCCAGCGCCTGGATGCTCCGCGACAGGGCGGGTTGACTAAGATTCACCGCATCGGCAGCGCGGGCGAAGTGACCGTGCTCGGCGAGGGCGACGAAGTGGCGTAGCTGGCGGAGATCGCTCATGCGCTTCCTGCATTGATTGTTAAGTTGGAATGCATTGGAATTATTAGCGCGACGGCCGGCATAGTGCGAGCACAACAACAAATTCCGGAGCCTTCCGATGTCCCGTCTTTCCGCTGCCGTGCTGCTCGCCAGCCTCTGCCCCGGCCTGCTGGTCGCCGCCGAACAGCCCAAGCCCCCGACTTCCTTCACTCAGGCCGCGCAGGAGCAAGTGCGTCAGTCGCTGCCGTTCAGTGACCGCGCCGATTTCGACCGGGTGGAGAAGGGCCTGATCAAGCGTCCCGAGAACCTCGTGATCAAGAACGAGGACGGCACGGTCGCCTGGCAACTGGGCGGCTACGACTTCCTCAAGGCCGCCAGGGACGTCGCCAGCGTCAACCCGAGCCTGATGCGCCAGGCCCAGCTGAACCTCAGCTACGGCCTGTTCAAGGTCACCGATGGCATCTACCAGGTGCGCGGTTTCGACCTCGCCAACACCACCTTCATCGAAGGCAAGACCGGCTGGATCGTCATCGACACCCTGACCACCCCGGCGACTTCCAGGGCCGCCTACGCCCTGGTGAGCCAGGAGCTGGGGCAGAAGCCGATCCGCGCGATCATCTACAGCCATGCCCACATTGACCACTTCGGTGGCGTGAAGGGCCTGGTCAGTCAGGAGCAGGTGGACAAGGGGGAGGTGCAGATCATCGCGCCCAAGGGCTTCATGGAAGCGGCGATCAAGGAGAACGTGCTGGCCGGCAACGCCATGCTGCGCCGCGCCACCTACCAGTACGGCACCCTGCTGCCGCAGGGCCCGGAAGGCCACGTCGACATGGCCATCGGCAAGGCCGTCGCCAAGGGCCCGATGAGCATCATCGCGCCGACCAAGACCGTTGACGGCTCGCTGGTGGAGATGGAGATCGACGGCGTGCCTGTGACCTTCCAGAACACCCCCGGCACCGAGTCACCGGCAGAGATGAACGTCTGGCTGCCGCAGCAGAAGGCGCTGCTGATGGCCGAGAACGTCACCGCAACGCTGCACAACCTGTACACCCTGCGCGGCGCCGAGACGCGCGACCCGCTGGGCTGGAGCAAGTACATCAACGAGGCGCTGCATCGCTTCGGCGACAAGGCCGAGGTGATGTTCGCCGTGCACAACTGGCCGCGCTGGGGGCACGAGGACATCGTCCGCACCCTGGAGAAGCAGCGTGATATGTACGGCTACCTGAACGACCAGACTCTGCACCTGGCCAACAACGGGGTGACCATCAACCAGATCCACGAGCGCCTGAAAGTGCCGCCGGAGCTGGCCAACGAGTGGTTCAACCGTGGCTACCACGGCAGCGTCAGCCACAACGTGCGCGCGGTGGTGAACAAGTACCTGGGCTACTACGACAGCAATCCCGCGACGCTGAACCCGCTGGCGCCGGAGGACTCGGCGGTGAAGTACGTCGAGTTCATGGGCGGCGCCGATCACCTGCTGCAGATGGCCAAGGCGTCCTTCGACAAGGGCGAGTACCGCTGGGTGGTGGAGGTGGTCAACAAGCTGGTCTTCGCCGACCCGGCCAACCAGGCCGCGCGCAACCTGCAGGCAGACGCCCTGGAGCAGCTCGGTTACCAGGCGGAGAACGCCGGCTGGCGCAACAGCTACCTGATGGCCGCGCAGGAGCTGCGCAATGGCGTGCCGCGTGACATGCCGACCATGAAGTCGGGCAGTCCCGACGCGTTGGCGGCTATGGATACCGGCCTGCTGTTCGACTACCTCGGCGTACGCCTGAACGCGGAGAAGGCCGAGGGCGAGGACTTCGCCATCAACCTGGTGCTGCCGGACAAGAACGAGCAGTACCTGCTGGAACTGAAGAATTCGCACCTGAACAACATCAAGGGCGTGCAGAGCGAGAGCGCCGGGCAGACCGTGACCATCGACCGTGCAGACCTCAACCGCCTGATGCTCAAGGAAGTCTCGCCGGTGCGTCTGGTGTTCGAGGGCAAGCTCAAGAGCTCGGGCAACCCGCTGCTGCTGGCCAAGCTGTTCGGCATGCTGGAAGACTTCAACTTCTGGTTCGACGTCGTCACCCCGCCGCAGAAGAGCTGAGTCTTTCCCCTCCCGCGCGGCCGGTTCCCCGCAGGCCGCGTCTCCCCTGGATGGCACAATGCAATGATTGCATTGTGCCATTGTTTTTTTCGCGGCCAGTCTGCACCATGCGACCCCTGCGCCGGCAGCTGGTTGCCGGCGCTCGCAGTCGAGTAGTCGCGATCGTGCTCAACCGTTGTTCCAGGGTGTTGCGTCGTTGCTGGCCGGGGCCGTTGGCCCTGATGCTGGCGGCTTCGCTCGGCGTCCTGGCGGGGGCGCAGCAGGCCGAGTGGGACTTCAAGCTGATCAGTCAGCAATCCGCGCGCCTCTATGGGCCGCTGGGCGAAGGCCAGGTGCGCATCGACGCCTGGCAGAAGCTGCTCGTGCAGCAGGCCACGGCGAGCGAACGCGACCAGCTTCAGGCGGTCAATCGCTTCTTCAACGACCAGCTGCGCTTCACCGATGACCTGAGCCTCTGGCACGAAGTGGACTACTGGGCCACGCCGGTGGAGGCCTTGCTCAAGGGCGCCGGCGATTGCGAGGATTTCGCCATCGCCAAGTACATCAGCCTGCGACACCTGGGCGTGCCGGCACAGAAGCTGCGCATTACCTACGTCAAGGCGCTGCGTCTGAACCAGGCGCATATGGTGCTCACGTACTACCCACGGCCCGATGCCGTGCCGCTGGTGCTGGACAACCTGATCGGCAGCATCCTCCCGGCCAGCCAGCGCAGCGACCTGCAGCCGGTCTACGCGTTCAACGGCGAGGGCTTGTGGCTCGCCGGCAATGGCGCGGGTGGCGGCAAGCAGGTCGGCGACAGCAAGCGCCTGTCGCGCTGGCAGGACCTGCTGAAGAAGATGAAGGCCGAAGGCTTCCCTCTGGATGAGTAGCCACGGAACGAATAGCTGCACCGACACGAATAGCTCCCGCGGGGGGAGCCTGGAGACACGATGTCCCTGTTCAAACAGTTGTTGATCGCCATCTGCCTGTTCCTGGTGGTCGCTTTCAGCGGCAGCTTCATGGTCGGCCTGGAAAGCTCGCGCGAGCAGTACGGCAACCAGCTGCGCTCCCATGCCCAGGACGCGGCCACCGCGCTGGGGCTGTCGTTGACGCCGAACATCGACGACCCGGCGATGGTCGAGCTGATGGTCAGCTCGATCTTCGACAGCGGCTACTACGAGAGCATCCGGGTGATCGACCTGGCCACCGGCAAGGTGATGGTGGAGCGCACCGGGGTCCCCGATGCGGTGGCCGCCAAGGTGCCGCAGTGGTTCATCTCGCTGATCGACCTGCATTCGGCTGGCGGCGACGCCATCGTCAGCCGCGGCTGGACCCAGGCCGCGCGGGTCGAGGTGCTCAGCCACCCGATGTTCGCCATCGCCAAGCTCTGGCAGAGCACCCTGGGCAGCCTGCTCTGGCTGGTGCTGTGCGGCATTGCCAGCGCTGTGCTCGGCGCCATCCTGCTGCGTCGCCAGCTCAAGCCACTGGACTACATGGTGGCGCAGTCCCACGCCATCGCCCGGCGCGAGTTCCTCAGCCTGCCGGAACTGCCGCGCACCCCCGAGCTGCGCCGCGTGGTGCAGGCCATGAACCAGATGGTAGAGAAGCTCAAGGCGCTGTTCCAGGAGCAGGCCCAGCGCAGCGAACGTCTGCGCGACGAGGCCTACCTGGACAGCCTGACCGGGCTGGGCAACCGACGCTTCTTCGACATGCAGCTGAACAACCGGCTGAGCGCCGAGGACCAGGTCAGCAGCGGCGTGCTGCTGGTGCTGCGGGTCAACGACCTCGCCGGGCTGAACCAGCGCCTGGGCGGCCAGCGCGTCGACCAGTTGCTCAAGGCGGTGGCCGACCAGCTGCGTCTGTCCGGGCAGGGGCTGGGCTCCGGCCTGACCCTGGCGCGCAGCCGTGGCGGCGAGTTCGTGATGCTGGCGCCGGGGCTGATGCCCGAGGACGCGCCGGCCCTGGCGATGCGTCTGGAAGGCATGCTCGCCGCGTTGGTCACCACCGGCGCCAGCGATGTGAGCCCTGTGGCTTGCCTGGGGCTGGTGCCCTTCGTTTCCGGCGAGTCGGCGCAGGCGCTGTTGCAACGCGCGGACGAGGCGCTGGTGCAGGCCGAGCGACGGAACGACAACTGCTGGGCCTTCCTCCAGGGCGGCGCCAAGCCGGTCGCCGAGGAGCGTCACAGCTGGCACCAGCTGCTGGACGAGGCGCTGATGCACAAGCGCTTCCAGCTGCATTTCCAGGCAGTGGTGTCCTGTGCCGACCCGCAGGTGGTGCTGCATTACAAGGTGCTCTCGCGCCTGCCGGACGGGCAGGGCGGCAGCATCGCCGCCGGGCGCTTCCTGCCCTGGCTGGACCGCTTCGGCTGGACCGCACGGCTGGACCTGCTGATGCTCGAAAGCGTCCTGGCCGACATGGCCAAACACAACCGCCCGCTGGCGCTGAACCTGTCTGCTGCGCTGCTGCGGGATGAATGGGCGACCACCCGCGTGTTCGACCTGCTGCGCCAGCACCCGCAATTCGCCGGGCGCCTGACCCTGGAGCTGGAAGAAGACCAGTTGCCGGCGCAACCGGTGCTGGAAGCGCTGACCCGCCGCCTCGGCGAGCTGGGCTATCGCCTGAGCCTGCAGCACTTCGGCGGGCGCTTCAGCATGATCGGCAACCTGGCGCGGCTGGGGCTGGCGTACCTCAAGGTCGACGGCAGCCACATCCGCCATATCGACCAGGAGAACGACAAGCGCCTGTTCATCGAGGCGATGCAGCGCGCGGCGCACAGCATCGACCTGCCGCTGATCGCCGAGCGCGTGGAGACGGCGGGGGAGTTCCGGGTGCTGAAGGAGATGGGTATCCAGGGCGTACAGGGACAGCTGTTTGGTGGGCCGGCGCCGTGGTGATGCGCCTGTAAGGTTGTAGGAGCGGGCCATGCCCGCGACCCGTCGGCAGGGCTGACGTGTGCCTTGGTTCCAGGGCCGTAGGGCGCATAACGCGCCAGCGTTATCCGCCTTCGTGGCATCGGCGGATAACCCGTTCCGGGTTATGCGTCCTACAGGGGAACATTTGCCGGAAAAGAAAAACGGGGCTCAGATCAGCCCCGTTTCCTCGTCGTCGTTGATCAGCCGGGTCAGCCCGCCCAGCGCTTCACGGGCCTGGGTCCGGTTGAGCAGCTTGGAGCGCGCCGCCGGCGGCAGGTCGGTGATGCGGATCACCCCCTTGGTGATCAGCACCGAGATCAAGTCTTCCAGTACCCGGATCATGTCCAGATCGCTCTGCTTGAGTTGCAGCAGGCTGCTCTCGGCCGCCCAGGCCTGGATGTCCGGGTGGTCCGCCGGCAGGGTGCCGGTCATCCCGTCGAACTCGGCGTCCTCGACGCGCGAGATTCTCCCCTCGGCGTTGCGCTGGATATACAGCATCGACCCGTCCCCAATTCATGTGATGTGAAGGAACGACAGCGCAGCCACCCCGAAGGGTGGCCCCGCTGTCGTCGTGTCAGAGCCTGACCGTCTGGAAGCCTGGCGGCAACCGCGGATCAGTGATGCTCAGTCTTGACCACCGGGTCGGAACCCGCCACCAGCTTGTTGACGATCTCGGTGGAAGTCGAGCCGTAGGTGGAAAGGTCGACCCCACTCAGCTTGATGGTGACGTCCGCGGCCCCGCCGTTGTTGATCTGCCCGGTGGTGCTCACCTGCAGGGTCGAGGTCGTGGTGTCCACCTTCAGGTAGCTGAGGATGTCGTTGTGCGCGGTCTCCGGCAACAGGTCGCTGATGTCGATACGGTCGCTTTCACCGGCCTTGAAGTCGGTGATGGTGTCGTTGCCGATATCGCCGGCCTTCCAGATGAAGGTGTCGGCACCCGCGCCGCCAGTGAGGATGTCGTCGCCCTTGCCGCCGGTGAGCTGGTCGTCACCGGTGCCGCCGAAGAGGATGTCGTTGCCATTCTCGCCGAACAGGAAGTCGTTGCCGCCCTGGCCGTAGAGGATGTCATTGCCATCGCCGCCATACAGGTGGTCGTCGCCGCCACGGGTATCGCCCTCGACATTGAACAGCGCATGGTTGGCCTTGATGTAGTCGTACATCTCGTCGCTGGTGGCGGCGTGGCCGTTCTTCAGCTCCAGGAAGGCCGACAGTGCGCTGACACCCGAGCCCGCCGGCATGTCGGCCGGTTTGGCCGGGTTGCCATTGACGCCCCAGGGCAGGTTGTCGGTGTTGATGGTGTCACCGAAGATGATGTCGTCACCCGCGCCACCGTTGATGGTGTCATGGCCCGAGGGCGCCAGTTCGGTGGAGGTGGAGCCGCCATGCAGTGCGGCCGTGAGGTCGCTGGCCTGCTTGACGATGTCCACCTGGCCGACCGGGGCGTAGGTGTTGACGATCTGCTTGAGGTTGTCGAGGGTGATACTCGCGGTGCCGGAAGTGGTGTTGTCGGTCAGCACGAAGTCGATGCGATAGGTGCCTTCGCCCACGGCCTTGTCGGTGGTGTAGGTGGTGTTGCTCGACGAGGACGTCAGTGTGTGCGTTTCCACCTGTGTCCAGGCGCCGTCGACGTACTGCTTCAGCGTCCAGGTGAAGGTGTCGCCGCTGCGCATGCTCTCGGTGAAGTCGAAGCTGAAGCTCGAGGTGGTGTTCTTGGCGACGGTCAGGTCCGAGGTGATGGCCGTGCTCGAGCCCGCAGCACTGGTGTCGGTCATGCTCAGCTTGTTGCCCGAGATGCCGACCGCGCCGGTGGAGCTCTTGCTCAGGGTCCAGCCCGGCAGCGCGCTGTTGTTGTCGAAGGTGAACAGCGTTTTGGTGGCGGTGGTATAGACCGTGCCCATGCCGGTGACATTGGTATTGTCGAAGTATTTGAGCGTGCTCTCGTTGACATTGGTGCCGATGCCGATGGCACGTACTTCGCTGAGTGCCGACAGGCTGGCGAAGGCCTGGGTGGTGTTCTGCATCAGCGAGCCATTGCCGCTGGACTCGGTCGGGTCACCGTCGGTGAGGAACAGGGTGATGTTCTCGTAGCTGTTCTTCTGGTCGTTGAACCAGCTGACCGCCTGGCCGAATGCCTCCTGGTAGTCGGTGCCGCCGACGGCTTGCAGGCCCTGGTTCTGGGACTGGCCGATGGCGTTGACCAACTGGTCGATGTTGGCGTCGGACAGGTCGGTGATGCTGACTTTCAGGCTGGCGGTGCTCTGGAAGCCGATCAGGGAGATGTTGATGATCCCGTCATGGCCCTTGAGTTCGTTGGCCAGGCTGATCAGCGCATCCTTCACCAGCTTCATCCGCGAGTTGGCATAGGCCGCGCCGGACTGGCCGGCGAGGTTGTAGGCCATGCTGCCGGAGGTGTCGACCACCAGGGCGATGTTGTAGTTGGTGCCGCCCTGGGTGAGCGTCTTGATGCCGCCGACGTCGCCGAGGATCACGTCATCGCCCGAGCCACCGGTGAGGGTGTTGTCGCCGTTGGGGTTGGTGGACGGGATCTGCACCTGGCCGACGTGGATGTCGAAGCCGTAGGTCGGCGAAGTGTCGACGCCGCCGTTGGCCACGCCGCCGCTGTCCTGCACAGCGAAGCTGAAGTGCGCGTTGGAACCCGAAGCGTCCGGTACGAAGGTCAGCTTGCCGCCAGCCACATCGCTGGCGCTGATGGCCTGGCCGGCCTTCACGGCGGTGCCGTTGAGCAGCAGGGTGCCGGAGTCCGGCAGGGCCTTGATCAGGATGTTCTGCAGGCTGTGGTTCTGGCCGTTGGCGGAGTCGGCGGTGTCGCTGAAGGCGAAGTCCTTGGTTCCGAAGGTGTAGGTCTTGCCGGCGTAGACGCTGGCCGAACCGTCCGCCGACAGCGGTGCATCGTTCACCGGGGTGACGTTGAAGGTCAGGGTGCTGGACGAGCTGGAGAAGCCGTCGTGGCTGTCCTGCACCGAGAACTTCAGGGTCGCATAGGCATTGCCCGCGGCGTTGGCCACCGGGGTGTAGACCAGGCTGGCGAGCAGGCTCACGGCAATCACCTGGCCGGCGGTCACCGACTGGCCGTTGAGGGTCAGGCTGCCGGCGGTGGGCAGGTTGTCGATGCGGATTGCCTTGAGCGCGTCGCCGGCGTCCTTGTCGCTGAAGCCGAAGTCGCTGGCGCTGAAGCTGCGCTTGCCGTCCTCGTTCAGGGTCACGGTGCTGGCGGTGGCGGTGGGCAGGTCGTTGCTGCCGGTCACGGTGATGGTCACGGTGGCCGGCGCGCTGACCGCACCCTGGGCGTCCTTGGCGGTGTAGGTGAAGGTCACCTGGCGCGATTCGCCGACGTTCAGCGAGTCGAAGTCGGTGCCCGGATTGAACACGTAGCTGCCGTTGGCGTTGAAGGTGAGGGTGCCGTTGCCGGCGCCCACGCTCTGTACCAGGGAATAGCCGTTGGGGTTGACCGCGCTGTCGATGTCGGTAGCCGCCGGAACCTGGCCGTTGTACGTGTTGTTCTCGCCGGTGGTCTGCTGGTCGTTCTTGGCTTCCGGCGCATCGTTCACTGCGTTGATGCCCACGGTGACGGTGGCGGTGCTGGTGCCGCCGTGGCCGTCGCTGATGGTGTAGGTGAAGCTGCCGCTGCCGTTGACGTCCTTGGCCGGGGTGAAGACGACGTTGCCGCCCTCGAGCTTCACGCTGCCGTTGACCGCGTTCTGCACGCTGACGATGGTCAGGCTGTCGCCGTCCACGTCGCTGTCATTGCCCAGCAGGGTCTGCGGAGCGATGGTCAGCGCGGTGTCTTCGTTGGTCACCAACTCGCCCACGGTGTGGGTCAGCGAGGTGCCGCCGACGGTGGTGTAGGTGCCGTTCTGCGGGCGCATCTCCACCTGCAGCTGGGCCTGGCCGCCCTGATCCCAGTAGACGATCTCGATGCTGTGGCTACCGCTCTGGGCGATGGTGAACACCGCCGATTCACGGCCTGTCGGGCTCTGGATGTTGTCGTATTTGAAGACTTCCACGCCGTCGATCTTGATGCTGAAGCCATCGTCGGCGTTAACCCGCAGCTGGTAGCTGCCGGCGTTGAGGTTGATCGCGCCGGTCAGCTGGATGATCGCGTCCGAGGTGTTCGCCGGATCGGTGTTGAGGCTCTTCGCATCGTTGCCGAGGAACTTCTGCAGGTTGCCGTCACCGCCCAGGTCGCCGCCGCTGAGGTTGTAGTTCAGCGTGGTGGAGGTGAAGGTGGCGCTCGGGTTGTGCCCGGCCATGAAGCTGGTCACCTGGCTCAGGCTGATCAGGTTGGTGCCATCGGGGCCTTCGTTGTAGCCCCAGTAGTTGCCCTTGAGGCCGCTGAGGGTGAAGTTGTCGTTCACTGCCAGCGGGGCGTCGTTCTCCGGCGTCACGTTGAAGGTGATCTTGTTCGGCGTGGTGTCGTAGGTGTTGCTGCTGTCCTTCACCGAGAAGGTGAAGTTGGCGTAGTTGTTGCCGTTGGCGTTGGCGGCCGGGGTGAACACCAGCTTGCCGAGGTCGGCGGCGTCGATTACCTGGCCGGCAGTCACGGCGTTGCCATTGAACTTCAGCGTGCCGTTGGTGGGCAGGCTGTCGATGCGCACGCCACTCAGGGTGTCGCCGGCGTCCACGTCGCTGAAGCCGAAGTCGGCGGCGCTGAAGCTGCGGCTGCTGTCTTCGCTCAGGGTGATGGTGTTATCGGCGCCGTTGGGAGCGTCGTTGCTGCCGTTGACGGTGATGGTGATGGTCTTCGGATCGCTGAGCGCGCCGTCGTTGTCCTTCGCCTGGTAGGTGAAGGTGACGGTTTCGCTCTGGCCGGCGGCCAGGTGGTCGAAGGCGGTACCCGGCGTGAAGGTGTAGCTGCCGTTGGCGTTGAAGACCAGGCTGCCCTTGCCCTGGGCGACATCGGTGGCCAGCTGGTAGCCGACCACGGTGCCGTCGATATCGGTGGCGACCGGGACCTGGCCCTGAAGAACGGTGTTCTCCCCGGTCGACGCGGTTCCGTCGGCAGCAACCGGACGGTCGTTGGTGCCGGTGACGTCGATGGTGATGGTTTTCGGATCGCTCAGTGCGCCGTTGTTGTCCTTCGCCTGGTAGGTGAAGGTCACCAGTTCGTGAGCGCCAGCGGCCAGGTGGTCGAAGGCGGTGCCTGGATTGAAGGTGTAGCTGCCGTTGGCGTTGAACGTCAGGGTGCCTTTGCCGGCCGCCACGTTGGTGACGAGCTGGTAGCTGGCGATGGTGCCGTCGACGTCGGTCGCCACCGGAACCTGGCCCTGGAGTACGGCGTTTTCGCCGGTGGTCTGGGTGTCGGCGTAGGCAACCGGCGCATCGTTGGTGCCGTTGATGGTGACGGTCACGTTGGTGCTGGTGCCGTCGGCCGCTTTCACGATGAAGGTCTCGACGAGGTGTTCGCCGGCCTTCAGTTCGTTGAAGGCGGAGTTGGCGACGTAGGTCCAGGTGCCATCGATGGCGATGCTGAACTTGCCGTTGGTGCCGGCGGTGTCGGTCTGCGCCTGGAAGACCGCCGGGCTGTCGACATCGTTGACGATCAGCTTGCCGGCGATGGTGACCGGGGCGTTGGTTTCATCGGCGCTGCCGCTGTTCTGGCCGGTGATTACGGCCGCGTCGTTGGTGCCGGTGACGGTGATGGTGATGGTTTTCGGGTCGCTCAGGGCGCCGTTGTTGTCCTTCGCCTGGTAGGTGAAGGTGACGTCCTGGGTCTGGCCCGCCGCCAGGTAGTCGAAGGCGGTGCCGGGGTTGAAGGTGTAGCTGCCGTCGCTGTTGAAGGTCAGTGTGCCCTTGCCGCCGCCGATACCGGTGGCCAGCTGGTAGCTGGCGATGGTGCCGTCGACGTCAGTGGCAACCGGGACCTGACCCTGGTACACGGCGTTCTCGCCGGTGGTCTGGGTGTCGGCGTAGGCCACCGGCGCATCGTTGGTGCCGTTGATGGTGACGGTCACGTTGCTGCTGGTGCCGTCGGCCGCTTTCACGATGAAGGTCTCGACGAGGTGTTCGCCGGCCTTCAGTTCGTTGAAGGCGGAGTTGGCGACGTAGGTCCAGGTGCCATCGATGGCGATGCTGAACTTGCCGTTGGTGCCGGCGGTGTCGGTCTGCGCCTGGAAGCTGGCCGGGCCGTCGACATCGGTGACATTCAGCTTCCCGCCGATGGTGACCGGGGCGTTGGTTTCATCGGCGCTGCCGCTGTTTTGGCCGGTGATCACTGCCGCGTCGTTGCTGCCGGTGACGGTGATGGTGACGGTCTGCGGGTCGCTCAGCGCGCCATTGTTGTCCTTCGCCTGGTAGGTGAAGGTCACGGCTTCGCTCTGGCCGGCGGGCAGGTGATCGAAGGCGGCGCCCGGATCGAAGCTGTAGCTGCCGTCGGTGTTGAAGGTCAGGGTGCCTTTGCCAGCAGCCACGTTGGTGGTGAGCTGGTAGCTGGCAACGGTGCCGTCGAAATCGGTGGCGACCGGGACTTGCCCGTTGAACACGGCGTTTTCGTCGGTACTGACGGTGTCGGCAAACGCCACCGGCTTGTCGTTGGTGCCGACGATGTTCACGGTGACGGTGCTGCTGGTGCCGTCGAAGGCTTTCACGGTGAAGGTGTCGGTCAGGGTCTGGCCGTCCTTCAACTCGTTGTAGGCATCTTTGGCGGTGTAGACCCAGGCGCCGTCGCTGCCGAGGTTGAAGGTGCCGTACTTGCCGGTGCTGCTCTGTGCCTGGAAGCTTTCCGGGCTGTCGACGTCACTGATGCTCAGCTGGCCATTGGTGGTGACCGGGGCGTCGGTCTCGTACACGTTGGCCGTGGACAGGCCGCCGATGACGGCTGCGTCGTTGCTGCCGTTGACGGTGATGGTGATGGTCTGCGGATCGCTCAGCGCGCCATTGTTGTCCTTCGCCTGGTAGGTGAAGGTCACGGCTTCGCTCTGGCCGGCGGCCAGGTGATCGAAGGCAGCGCCCGGATTGAAGCTGTAGCTGCCGTCGCTGTTGAAGGTCAGGGTGCCTTTGCCGGCGGCCACGTTGGTGGTCAGCTGGTAGCCGGCAACGCTGCCGTCGACGTCGGTAGCGGTCGGAACCTGGCCGTTGAGAACGGTGTTCTCCTCGGTGGTCTTGCTGTCGGCATAGGCAACCGGCGCGTCGTTGGTGCCGATGAGGGTCACGGTGACGGAGGTGCTGGTGCCGTCGGCAGCCAGGACGGTGAAGGACTCGGTCTGATGCTCGCCGTCCTTCAGTTCGTTGAAGGCCTCGTTGGTGACGTAGCTCCAGGTGCCGTCAGCGGCGACGCTGAACTTGCCGAAGGTGCCGGCGGTGTCGGTCTGGACCTGGAAGCTGGCCGGGCCATCGACGTCGCTGATGTCCAGCTTGCCGTCGATGGTGACCGGGGCGTTGGTTTCATCGGCGCTGCCGCTGGTCTGACCGGTGATCACCGCTGCGTCGTTGCTGCCGATGACGGTGATGGTGATGGTCTTCGGATCGCTCAGCGCGCCATTGTTGTCCTTCGCCTGGTAGGTGAAGGTCACGGCTTCATTCTGGCCGGCGGCCAGGTGGTCGAAGGCGGTGCCCGGATTGAAGCTGTAGCTGCCGTCGCTGTTGAAAGTCAGGGTGCCTTTGCCAGCGGCCACGCTGGTGGTCAGCTGGTAGCCGGCAACGCTGCCGTCGACGTCGGTAGCGGTCGGAACCTGGCCGTTGAGAACGGTGTTCTCTTCGGTGGTCTTGCTGTCGGCGTAGGCGACTGGCGCGTCGTTGGTGCCGTTGACCGTGATGGTGATGGTCTGCGGATCGCTCAGCGCGCCGTTGTTGTCCTTGGCCTGGTAGGTGAAGGACACGGTTTCGCTCTGGCCGGCAGCCAGGTGATCGAAGGCGCTACCCGGGTTGAAGCTGTAGCTGCCGTTGGCATTGAAGGTCAGGGTGCCCTTGCCGGCGGCGACGTTGGTGGCGAGCTGGTAGCTGGCGATGGTGCCGTCGACATCGGTGGCGGTCGGAACCTGGCCGCTGTAGACGGAGTTCTCCCCGGTAGTTGCGGTGCCATCGAAGGCCACCGGTGCATCGTTGGTGCCGACGATGTTCACGGTCACGGTGGCGCTGGTGCCGTCGGCGGCCTTCACGGTGAAGGTGTCGGTCAGGGACTGGCCGACCTTCAGTTCGTTGTAGGCGTCCTTGGCGACGTAGGTCCAGTTGCCGTCGGTGCCGAGGTTGAAGGTGCCGTACTTGCCGGCCACGTTGTTCTGCGCCTGGAAGGTTTCCGGGCCGTCGACGTCGCTGACGTTGAGCTTGCCGCCGGTGCTGACCGGCGCGTCGGTCTCGTTGACGCTGCTGGACTTCACGCCGCTGATGACGGCGGCGTCATTGCTGCCGGTGACGGTGATGGTGATGGTCTTGGGTTCGCTCAGCGCGCCGTTGTTGTCCTTCGCCTGGTAGGTGAAGGTGACGACCTGGCTCTCGCCGGCGGCCAGGTGGTCGAAGTCGCTGCCCGGCTCGAAGTGGTAGGTGCCGCTGGAGTTGAAGTTCAGCGAGCCGTTGCCCTGGCCGACGTCGGTGACCAGCTGGTAGCTGGAGACCTTGCCGTCCGGATCGGTGGCGGCCGGTACCTTGCCGTTGACGCGGCCGTTCTCGTCGATGGTGACGTTGTCATCGTACGCGGTGGGCGCATCGTTGGTGCCGAGGATGTTCACGGTGACGCTGGAGCTGGTGCCGTCGGCGGCCTTCACGGTGAAGGTGTCGGTCAGCGACTCGCCCGGCTTCAGCTCGTTGTAGGCGTCCTTGGCCACGTAGGTCCAGGTGCCGTCGGTGCCCAGGTTGAAGGTGCCGTACTTGCCGGCGACGTTGGTCTGGGCCTGGAAGGTGTCCGGGCCGTCGACGTCGCTGACGTCCAGCTTGCCGGTGGTGGTGATCGGCGCGTCGGTCTCGTAGACGTTGACGATCTTCGCCCCGCTGATGATCGCGGCATCGTTGCTGCCGGTCACGGTCAGGGTCAGGACGTTCTCGTCGGTGGCGCCCTTGTCGTCGGTGACGATGAACTTGATTTGCAGCTCGAGGGTTTCACCAGCGCCGAGCTTCTGGTAGTCGGCGTGGTTGCCGTTGAAGCTCCAGGTGCCATTGGCGTTCAGGGTGAAGCCGCTGGGCGCCGCGTCCTTCAGGCTGAAGTACAGCGCGTGGCCGTCGTCGACATCAGTGGCGGTGAGCGTGCCGCCGCTGATCTTGTCTTCATTCACCGATGCGCTGGCGGCCTTGGCCTGCGGCGCATCGTTGGTGCCGATGACGGTGATGGTCAGGGTGCTGGTGCTCTTCGCACCGTACTGGTCGGTGACGCTGTAGTTGACGGTGAATTCCTGGGTCGCGCCCACGGCCAGGTGCTGGTATGCCGCGTTGCCGGCGTCGAAGCTCCACTTGCCGCTGCTGTCGCTGCTGAAGCCCGCCGGCAGGCTGCCGGTGGTGGCGAAGGTCAGCACGGCGTTGTGGTCGACATCGCTGCCGGCCAGCTGGCCACCGATCTTGCTGTCTTCGTAGACGGTTTCCTTCATCACCCCGGCGACCGGTGCGTCGTTGGTGCCGGTGATGGTGAGGGTCAGGGTGCTGGTGCCGGTGGCGCCGTGTTCGTCGGTGACGGTGTAGTTGATCGCCAGGGTCTGCGTCTCGCCCTGGGCGAGGTGGTCGTAGGCTGGGTCCTTGGCGTCGAACAGCCAGCTGCCGTCGGACTTCAGGGTGAAGCCGGCGGTGTTCTGCGCGGTGCTGAAGGTCAGCTGGGCGTCGTGGTCGACGTCGGTGGCCTGCAGCTTGCCGGTGATCTCGCTGACCGGCTTGAGCTGGTTGGCCAGGGTGGTGTTGTTGGCGCCGCTGGTGGTCAGGGTCCAGTTGCTGCCGGTGTGGGTGACCTGGCCGACCACATTGCCGACACTCACCTGCGAAGGCAGGTTGCTCAGCACGAGGGTCGAGTCGACGGATTTGTCGACGGCATCGGAAACGCCCAGGACGATGGTGTAGGTGCCCGGCTTGTCGAACACCTGCTGGAAGGTCTGCAGCCCCGAGCTGCCGCCGTCGCCGACCAGAGCCACGCTGGAAAGCAGCTGCACCTTCTGGCCGTTGACCTGCACGTAGGCGAAATCGTTGAAGGCCGATTCGTCGTTGGTGCTGAACTTCCAGTTGAAGCTGACCGCCTCGCCCGGCTGGGTGGTGGTGATGGTCAGGGTGACGGACGAGCCGTCAGTGGCGCCGGCCACGACGCCGGGGTCCTTGATGCCGCCTTCGACCGCGCTGGCGGTGGCCGGGTAGGCGACCGGCGCGTCGTTGGTGCCGACGATGTTCACGGTGACGCTGGAGGCGGTGCCATCGGCGGCTTTCACGGCGAAGGTGTCGACCAGGGTCTCACCGACTTTCAGCTCGTTGTAGGCGGAGCTCGCGGTGTAGGTCCACTGGCCGTCGGCGCCCAGGTTGAAGGTGCCGTACTTGCCGGCAACGTTGCTCTGCGCCTGGAAGGTTTCCGGGCTGTCCACGTCGCTGATGGCCAGTTGGCCGCTGGTGCTGATCGGTGCGTTGGTCTCGTAGACGCTGACCGAGGTCTGGCCGCTGATGACCGCGGCGTCGTTGCTGCCGGTGACGGTGATGGTGATGGTCTGCGGATCGCTCAGCGCGCCGTTGTCGTCCTTCGCCTGGTAGGTGAAGGTGACGTCCTGGCTTTCGCCGGCGGCCAGGTGGTCGAAGTCGGTGCCCGGCTCGAAGGTGTAGCTGCCGTCGGCGTTGAAGGTCAGGCTGCCATGGCCCTGGCCGACGTCGGTGGCCAGTTCGTAGCCGACGACGCTGCCGTCGATATCGGTCGCCAGCGGAACCTGGCTGGTGAAAGCCGCATTCTCGCCAGTGGTCTTGCTGTCGCCGAATGCCACCGGCGCATCGTTGGTGCCGACGATGTTCACGGTGACCGTGGCGCTGGTGCCATCGGTCGCCTTGACGGTGAAGCTGTCGGTCAGTTTTTCGTCCTGCTTGAGCTCGTTGTAGGCATCGTTGGCGGTGTAGGTCCAGGTGCCATCGGTGCCCAGGCTGAAGGTACCGTACTTGCCGGCGACGTTGCTCTGCGCCTGGAAGCTGGCCGGGCCGTCGACATCGCTGACGGTCAGCAAGCCGCCGGTGGTGACCGGCGCGTTGGTCTCGTTGACATTCACGCTGGCCACGCCGCCGATCACTGCCGGGTCGTTGCTGCCGGTGACGGTGATGGTCAGGGTCTGGGTGTCGGTGGCGCCGTGTTCGTCGGTGACGATGTACTTGACCTGGACGTCCTTGGTCTCGCCTTCGGCGAGGGACTGGTAGGCCGGGTTCTTGCCGTCGAAGCTCCAACTGCCGTCGGTCTTCAGGGTGAAGCCGGCCGGCGGGTTGCCGGAAACGCTGAAGCTCAGCTTGGCGCCATCGTCCACGTCGGTGGCGGTGAGCTGGCCTTTGCTGACGGCGTCTTCCTTGGCGGCTGCAGTAGCAGCGTCAGCCTTGGGCGCGTCGTTGGTGCCGGTGACGGTGATCACCAGCACGCTCTGGGTGCTGGCGCCGTGTTCGTCGGTGACGGTGTAACCCACGCTGATGAGCTGGGTCGCGCCGGCCTTCAGGTGCTGATAGGCGGCATCGCTCGCATCGAAGCTCCACTTGCCGTCGCTGTTCAGGGTCAGGCCCGCCGGAGCGGCCTTGTTCAGGCTGTAGGTGAGCTGCGCGCCGTTGTCGACGTCGATGGCCTTCAGCTCGCCGCTGATCTGCGCATCTTCCTTGACGCCATTGAGCAGCGAGGGCAGGGCGATCGGCGTGTCGTTGGTGCCGGTGACGGTCAGCGTCAGGGTGTTGGTGCTGGTGGCGCCGTGTTCGTCGGTGACGGTGTAGTCGATCGACAGCACCTTGGTCTCGCCGGCGGCGAGGCTCTGGTAGGCCGGGTCGAGGCCGCTGAAGGCCCAGGTGCCGTCCTTGAACAGGGTGAAGCCGGCCGGTGCCTTGTCATTCAGGCTGAAGCTGAGCTTGGCGCCGTCGTCGACGTCGCTGGCGGTCAGTTTGCCGAAGCTGAACTTGTCTTCGCCGACCTTGGCGGACGCCGCGTTGGCGACCGGCGCATCGTTGGTGCCGGTGATGGTGATGGTCAGGCTGCTGGAGCTGGTGGCGCCGTGCTCGTCGGTGACGGTGAACGGGATGCTGAGGGTCTGCGTGGCGCCGGCCTTCAGGTGCTGGTACTCGCTGCCGCTGGCATCGAAGGTCCACTTGCCGTCGGCGTCGATGCTGAAGCCGGCCGGGGCGGCTTTGTCCAGGGCGTAGCTGAGTTGGGCGCCGTTGTCGGCGTCGGTGGCGGCGAGCTGGCCGCTGATCTGCGCGTCTTCCTTCACCGCGCCGGTGGTGGCGCTGGCGACCGGCGCGTCATTGCTGCCGGTGACGGTGATGGTGATGGTCTGCGGATCGCTCAGGGCGCCGTTGTCGTCCTTCGCCTGGTAGGTGAAGGCGATGTCGCGGGATTCGCCTTCGGCCAGGCCGTCGAAGTCCTTGCCGGGGTTGAAGCTGTAGCTGCCGTCGGCATTGAAGGTCAGGGTGCCGTTGTTGGCTCCCACGCCGGTGACCAGCTGGTAGCCGGTGATGCTGCCGTCCACGTCGGAAGCTGTCGGAACCTGGCCGTTGAAGACGGTGTTCTCTTCGGTGGTGGCGCTGTCGGCATAAGCGATCGGCGCGTCGTTGGTGCCGGTGACGGTGATGGTGACGGTCTGCGGATCGCTCAGCGCGCCGTTGTTGTCCTTCGCCTGGTAGGTGAAGGTCACGGTCTCCTCGGCGCCGGCGGCCAGGTGGTCGAACGCGGTGCCCGGGTTGAAGCTGTAGCTGCCGTTGGCATTGAAGGTCAGCGAGCCCTTGCCCTGGGCGACGTCGGTGGTCAGCTGGTAGCTGACGACGGTGCCGTCCACGTCGGAGGCTGCCGGAACCTGCCCGTTGAGAACGGCGTTCTCTTCGGTGGTGGCGGTGCCGGCAATGGCGACTGGCGCATCGTTGGTGCCGATGAGGGTCACAGTGACGGTGGTGCTGGTGCCATCGGCGGCCAGGACGTTGAAGGATTCGGTCTGGTGCTCGCCGTCCTTCAGCTCGTTGAAGGCCTCGTTGGTGACGTAGGTCCAGCTGCCGTCAGCGGCAACGCTGAATTTGCCGTAGTCGCCGGCAGTGCCGGTCTGGACCTGGAAGCTGGCGGGGCTGTCGACGTCGCTGATGTTCAGCTTGCCGTCGATGGTGACCGGGGCGTTGGTTTCATCGGCGCTGCCGCTGGTCTGGCCGGTAATGACCGCTGCGTCGTTGGTGCCGGTGACGGTGATGGTGACGGTCTGCGGGTCGCTCAGGGCGCCATTGTTGTCCTTCGCCTGGTAGGTGAAGGTCACGGCTTCGTTCTGGCCGGCGGCCAGGTGGTCGAAGGCGGTGCCCGGATCGAAGCGGTAGCTGCCGTCGGCGTTGAAGGTCAGGGTGCCTTTGCCAGCGGCCACGCTGGTGGCCAGCTGGTAGCCGGCAACGGTGCCGTCGACGTCGGTGGCGGTCGGGACCTGGCCGTTGAGAACGCTGTTCTCCTCGGTGGTCTGGCTGTCGGCGGAGGCGACCGGGGCATCGTTGGTGCCGTTGATGGTCACGGTGACGATGGTGCTGGTGCCGTCGGCGGCGAGGACAGTGAAGCTGTCGGTCAGGTGCTCGCCGACCTTCAGTTCATTGAAGGCGGAACTGGCCACGTAGGACCAGCTGCCGTCAGCGGCAACGCTGAATTTTCCGTAGTCGCCGGCAGTGCCGGTCTGGACCTGGAAGCTGGCGGAGCTGTCGACGTCGCTGATGTTCAGCTTGCCGTCGATGGTGACCGGGGCGTTGGTTTCATCGGCGCTGCCGCTGGTCTGGCCGGTAATGACCGCTGCGTCGTTGGTGCCGGTGACGGTGATGGTGACGGTCTGCGGATCGCTCAGTGCGCCGTTGTTGTCCTTCGCCTGGTAGGTGAAGGTCACGTCGCGGGTCTCGCCCTGGGCCAGGCTGTCGAAGTCCTTGCCGGGGTTGAAGCTGTAGCTGCCGTCCGGATTGAAGGTCAGGCTGCCGTTGCCCTGGCCGACGTCAGTGGTCAGCTGGTAGCCGGCAACGCTGCCGTCGACGTCGGTGGCGGCCGGGACCTGGCCGTTGAGGACGGTGTTCTCCTCGGTGGTGGCCACACCCGGCAGGGCGACCGGCGCGTCGTTGGTGCCGGTGACGGTGATGGTGATGGTCTGTGGGTCGCTCAGCGCGCCGTTGTCGTCCTTCGCCTGGTAGGTGAAGGTCACGTCACGGGTCTCGCCCTGGGCCAGGCTGTCAAAGTCCTTGCCGGGGTTGAAGCTGTAGCTGCCGTCGGGGTTGAAGGTCAGGTTGCCATTGCCGGTGCCGACACCGGTGGTCAGCTGGTAGCCGGCGACGCTGCCATCCACGTCGGAGGCGGCCGGGACCTGGCCGTTGAGCAGGCTGTTTTCTTCGGTGGTGGCCACGCCCGGCAGGGCGACCGGCGCGTCATTGGTGCCGGTCAGGGTCACGGTAAGGGTGGCGGTGCTGGTCGCACCGTGCTCATCGGTGACGGTGTAGGGCACCTGCACGACCTGGGTCTCGCCCTCGGCCAGGTGCTGGTAGGCAGGGTCCTTGCCATCGAAGGTCCAGCTGCCGTCCGGCTTCAGGGTGAAGCCCGCCGGCGGATTGCCGTTGGTGGTGAAGGTGAGGGTGCTACCGGTGTCGCGGTCGGTGGCCACCAGTTGGCCGCCGATCACGCTGTCTTCGTTGCCGCTGGCCTGGCCATCCTGGGCGACCGGGGTGTCGTTGGCGCCCTGGACGTTGATGGTGATGATGCGGGTATCGGTGGCACCGGACGGATCGGTGACGGTGACGGTGAAGTTCTCGCTCGGGTTCTGACCCAGCGGCAGGGCGTTCACTGCATTGGCGTCAACCACGTAGGTGTAGCTGCCGTCGGCGTTGACGGTCAGCTCGCCATAGGCGCCCTTGGCGCTGCCGCTCCAAGTCAGGTTGGTGTCGTCGACGTCGGTGGCGGTCAGTTGACCCTTGATGTCGGCGAAGCTGTCGTTGGCGGCGGTGTCAGTGATGGCGCTGGTATAGGTGCCCGTGGCCACCGGAGCGTCGTTCACCGGGGTGATGCCGACGTTCACCACCAGCGTGCTGGACGCACCACGGCTGTCGGTGACGATCACGGTGAAGCTGTCGGCGCCGTTGTAGTCGCCATTGGGGTTGTACTGCCAGGTGCCATTGGGGTTGAGCACCAGCAGGCCGTTGGCCGGAGCCTGGCCGACGCTGTAGGAGATCAGGTCGCCATTCGGATCGCGGGCGGAGAAGGCGCCGGTGAGCAGAGTGTCTTCGGCGGTGGTCAGGTTCAGCACACCGTTGCCGCCGTCTTCGAATTGCGGCGCGAGGTTGGCCGGCAGTTCGTTCTGGCGCTCGTCACCGGTAGCGCCGCCGTTGTCCAGGCCGGAGGTGGTGTAGCCGATGTTCGGATCGACGCGACCGGCGGTGGCATCCAGCACCACGAAGCTGTGGCCGCCGCCAACGCCACCATTGCCGCCAGCGGCCGATGGCGCGGCAGTCGGGCCCGCTGCGGTGGGCGCCAGCGCCTGGGTCGGGTCGAGGCCGGCGGCGATGGCTTTCTGCAGGTCTTCGGTGCTCGGTGCGTTGGTCGGCTGCGCGGCAGCGTGGTGCGCCTCGGGCTGCGGCAGGTCAGCGCTGCTCCATTGGCTGTCGCGGCCCAGGTCGACCAGCTTGCCCTTGCCGACGTCGAGCGTCACCGCGCCGGAAGCGCCGGTGAGCAGCTGCTCGCCCTGGTAGATGCGGTCCCCTTCGACCAGGACGCGCTGGGCGCCTTCGGGGGATACCGCAATCACTTGGCCGATGATGCTTTTTACGACGGCGACGACGCTGCTCATGCACTTCTCCTGGTGAGGCTTGCCTGGTTGCCGACCGGCCGCAGGTGAGGTCGGCTCAGGAGGCATTCCTTTGTCTTTAAGAGCAAAAAGTTTGGCGTCAATCAATTGGCTTATAGCGTATCGAAATTACGTATATGCCAATGTATTGACCATTCGACTGCCATCCTAAACAATTGGCAAATCGATGTCACTTTGATATCGGTGTGCCGCCCAAAAAAATTTAGCGTGAAATTCATCACGCTTTTTGATGCTTTCCTTGCAGCCATTCGCCGGCCTTTTGACGCTCCTTGGCGACAATCGAATCGCTGCGGCTATCTCACTGATAAGGATGTTTTCCTCATGCGCATGCGATTCGCTCAAGCCGTGCCCTTCGCCCTGGCTTTCGTCATTCCCGTTGCCCTGCCGGTGCAGGCCGACACCCTCAACCAGGCCATGCAGAAGGCCATGGAGTACCACCCGGAGATCCAGGCCGGGGTGAACTCGCGTCTCGCTGCGGACAAGCAACTGCGCGCCGCCAAGGGCGGCTACCTGCCGTCCGTCGACCTGACCGCCGGTTACGGCCGTGAAGGCTCCGACAACACCACCACCCGTGGCCAAGGCGACCACTGGGACACGCTGAACCGTGGCGAATCCAACCTCGCCCTGCGCCAGATGGTGTTCGACGGCTTCGCCACGTCCAGCGAAGTCGGCCGCCAGCAAGCCAACGTCAACTCCCGCGCCTACGCGCTGCTGGGTACCTCCGAGCGCACTGCGCTGGACGTCGCCCAGGTCTACACCGACGTGCTGCGTCGCCAGGAAATGGTTCGCCTGGCCGAGGACAACCTGAAGAATCACCAGCGCGTCTACGACCAGATCAGCCTGCGCAGCTCCCGTGGCGTCGGCCGCCTTGCCGACCAGGACCAGGCCGAAGCCCGCCTGGCCCAGGCGCAGAACAACCTGATGACCGAGAAGACCAACCTGGCCGACGCCCGCACCAACTACTACAGCGTGGTGGGCAGCGACCCGGTGGAACTGAGCGAGCCGACCGGTCTTGTCGGCCAGTTGCCGGAAGACCTGCAGGCCGCCCGTCGCCAGCTGGTGGAGAACAGCCCGATCCTGCGCTCCGCCGAATCCGACGTCGCCGCCGCCGAGAAGCAGTACGACGCCGCGAAATCGACCTTCTATCCGAGATTCGATGCAGAACTTTCCCGAGGTGCCGATAACAACCTCGACGGAGAAGAAGGCCACAACAACGAATGGCAGGCCATGCTGCGCATGCGCTACAACCTGTTCGCCGGTGGCAGCAACAAGGCCGAGCTGGAAGCCAAGTCCTATGAGGCGAACCAGGCCCTGGATATCCGCAACAACGCCCTGCGCCAGTTGAACGAGGAACTCGGATTGTCCTGGAACGCCCTGAACAACGCCCGTGACCAGCTGCCGATCGCCCGCCAGTACGTGGACTACAGCACCCGTGTGCGCGAGGCCTACCAGAAGCAGTTCACCATCGGCGAGCGCACCCTGCTCGATCTGCTGGACAGCGAGAACGAACTGTTCAACGCTTCGCGCCGCCTGGTCGACCTGAAGTACACCGAGCTGTTCACCCAGTACCGCATCAAGGCCACCCTGGGCGAACTGCTCAAGAGCCAGGGTGTGGTCGCGCCGATGGCCGCGGTGGCGTCCGAAGACATCAAGCCGAAAGTCCAGCTGCCCGGCCTCAACTAACCTGCCCGAGAGAGCATCCGCGTGGATCAAGAAGTCAGCGAAGTACCCCTAAGCCACGATCCGCGCGGTCTGCTGGATGACCCGCTGCTGGACAGCCTGCTGACGCTCTGTCAGCTGCACCAGAAGCCGGCCAGCCGCGCCATGCTCACCAGCGGCCTGCCGCTGCCCGGCCAACGCCTGTCCGCCGAGCTGCTGCCCCGTGCGGCGGCTCGCGCCGGCCTGCAGGGTCGCCTGCTGCAGCGTAAGCTGGAGCAGATTCCCGCGCTGGCCATGCCGGCCATGCTGCTGCTGCGCGAAGGGCGCTGCGCGGTGCTGCTGGGTTGGGAAAACAACGGCGATGCGCGCCTGCTGCTGTCCGAGAGCGACGGCGGTGAAGTACGCGTCACCCGCGAGCTGCTCAGCGAGGACTACGCCGGCCAGGCCTTCTTCGCCCAGCCGCAGCACAAGTTCGACCTGCAGCACGGCGAGCTGATCCCGCGCGCCAAGAGCTGGTTCCGCGACACCCTCAAGCGCTCGCGCTGGCTGTACGTCGACGCCGTGGCCGCGAGCCTGCTGATCAACCTGATCGCCCTGGCCGCGCCGCTGTTCGTCATGAACGTCTACGACCGCGTGGTGCCCAACCAGGCCGCCGCCACCCTCTGGGTGCTGGCCATCGGCATCAGCGGCGCCTACCTGTTCGACCTGCTGCTCAAGACCATGCGCGGCCTGTGCCTGGACCTGGCCGGCAAGAAGACCGACCTGATCATCTCGGCGACGCTGTTCGAGCGCATCGTCGGCATGAGCATGAAGTACCGCCCGGCGCGGGTCGGTTCGTTCGCCCAGAACATCCACGAATTCCAGACGCTGCGCGACTTCCTCAACTCGCTCACGCTCACCACCCTGATCGACATGCCGTTCACCCTGCTGATCCTGCTGGTGATCGGCATCATCGGTGGGCCGCTGGTGTTCGTCCCGCTGATCGCCTTCCCGCTGGCCGCAGGTCTTGGCTGGCTGCTGCAGAAGCCGCTGGTGGAGACCATGAACCGCACCATGGCGCTGGCCGCCGAACGCCAGTCGAGCCTGATCGAGACCCTCGCCAGCCTCGACGCGGTGAAGGTCAACAACGCCGAAAGCGAGCGGCAGTACCTCTGGGAGCAGACCATCGGCACCCTCAGCCGCCTGGAGCTGCGGGTCAAGCTGCTGTCGACCCTGGCGATGAACATCACCGTGCTGATCCAGGCGCTGGCCGGGGTCATCATGATCATCGGCGGCGTCTACCTGATCATCGCCGGCGACCTGTCCATGGGTGGCCTGATCGCTTGCTACATGCTCAACGGCCGCGCCCTCGGCCCGCTGACCCAGCTCTCCGGGCTGATCCAGCGCTACCAGCAGGCACGCCTGTCGATGGCGACTACCAACCAGATGATGGAGCTGCCGCAGGAGCGCAACGCCGACGAACGTCCGCTGACCCGCTCGCAACTGCGCGGCGGCATCGAGATGCGCGGCCTCGACTTCGCCTACCCGAACCAGCAAGTGGCGGCGCTGCACGGCATCAACCTGCAGATCCGCGCCGGCGAGAAGATCGGCATCATCGGCCGCAGCGGCTCGGGCAAGAGTTCCCTGGCCAAGCTGATCGTCGGCCTGCACCAGCCCGAGAACGGCAACCTGCTGGTGGACGGCGCCGACGTGCGCCAGCTGGACATCAGCGAGCTGCGCCACAACATCGGCTACGTGCCTCAGGACATCAGCCTGTTCAGTGGCACCCTGCGCGACAACCTGGTCAGCGGCGCGCGCTACATCGATGACGAGCGTGTGCTGGAAGTGGCCGAGCTGACCGGCGTCAACGAGTTCGTCCGCCTGCACCCGCAGGGCTACGAACTGCAGGTCGGCGAGCGCGGCCACAATCTTTCCGGCGGCCAGCGGCAGAACGTCGCCCTGGCACGCGCACTGCTGCTCGACCCGCCGATCCTGCTGCTGGACGAACCCACCAGCGCCATGGACAACGCCGGCGAAGAACGCCTGAAACAGCGCCTGCAAGCGATCATGGGCGAGAAGACACTGCTGCTGGTCACCCACCGTGCCTCCATGCTCAGCCTGGTGGACCGCCTGGTGATCATCGACAAGGGCCGCATCATCGCCGACGGTCCGAAGGACGTGGTCATGGATGCACTGAAGAAGGGGCAGATCAGTGTCGCTTAATCCTCTGGGCAGTATCTGCCACTCTGTCCGTGGCTATTTCAAGGGCGGCGACAACCTCTCCGGCCAGCCGCTTCCTGAGGTCAGCAAGGCGCTGATCGAGGACGCGCCGCGGGTGGTGCGCCTGACCATCTGGATTCTCATCGGCTTCGTGGCCTTCCTGCTGCTCTGGGCGCATTTCGCGCAGATCGACGAAGTCACCCGTGGCGAGGGCAAGGCGATTCCCTCGTCCAAGGTACAGAAGATCCAGAACCTGGAAGGCGGCATCGTCTCGCAGATCTTCGTCCACGAAGGGCAGGTGGTGCAGGCCGGCGAGCAGCTGATGCGCCTGGACCCGACGCGCTTCCAGTCCAACGTCGGCGAGACCGAGGCCGACCGCCTGGCGATGTTCCTGCGCGTGGAGCGCCTGTCCGCCGAGGTCGAGGACCGCGCTCTGAACATCCCCGACGACGTGCGAGCCAAGGCTCCGGGCCAGGCCAGCAGCGAAGAAGCGCTGTTCCACAGCCGCCAGCAGCAGCTCAAGGATGAAACCGACGGCCTGCAGCAGCAACTGGTGCAGAAGCAGCAGGAGCTGCGCGAGTTCATCTCCAAGCAGGCGCAGTACCGTAACAGCCTGAACCTGCTGCGCCAGGAGATATCCATGTCCGAGCCGCTGGTGGCCCAGGGCGCGATGTCCCAGGTGGAACTGCTGCGCCTGAAGCGCGGTGAAGTGGAGAACCGTGGCCAGCTCGACGCCACCACCCTGGCGATCCCGCGTGCCGAAGCGGCAGTGAAGGAAGTGGAGCGCAAGGTCGCCGAGACCCAGTCGCGCTTCCGCAGCGACGCGCTGAAAGAACTCAACGAAGCCCGTACCGAACTGAGCAAGGCCACGGCCACCGGCAAGGCGCTGGAAGACCGCGTCAGCCGCACCCTGGTTACTTCGCCGGTGCGCGGCATCGTCAAGCAGCTGCTGGTGAACACTATCGGCGGCGTGATCCAGCCGGGCAGCGACCTGATCGAGATCGTCCCGCTGGACGACACCCTGCTGGTGGAAGCGCGCATCCGTCCGCAGGACATCGCCTTCCTGCGTCCCGGCCAGCACGCCATGGTCAAGTTCACCGCCTATGACTACACCATCTACGGCGGCCTGCAGGCGGACCTGGAGCAGATCGGCGCCGACACCGTCACCGACGATGACGGCAACAGCTTCTACCTGATCAAGCTGCGCACCCGCAAAAGCCACCTGGGCACGGACGACAAGCCGCTGCTGATCATCCCCGGCATGATCGCCACCGTGGATATCATGACAGGCAAGAAGAGCATCCTCAGCTACCTGCTCAAGCCCATCCTGCGGGCCAAGGCGGAAGCGCTGCGCGAGCGTTGATTGCCGCGCGGGACCCAATGAAACGGGCCACCCCTGGGTGGCCCGTTTCGTTTGTGCAGGTCGGCTGCGACGATCAATAAGCCACGGTAAACCGCTGCTGGTGATGGTTGGCCTGCTCGGCCTCGTCGATCATCGCCACCGCCAGGTCCGGCAGGGAGATGCGGCTCTCGCCATTGCTGTCGAACAGTACCTGGTCGCCGCCAATGCGGAAGCTGCCGGTGCGGGTCTCGCCGTCGAGCAGCATCGCCGGGCTGAGGAAGGCCCAGTCCAGCGCCTTCTCCGCGCGCAGCTGATCCAGCGCGTCGGCGGCGCCCAGCGCGCCCTGCTTCCACTGCTCGGGGAATTCCGGGCTATCCACCAGACGCTGGCCGGGGGCGATCTCCAGGCTGCCGGCGCCGCCGAGCACCAGCAGGCGTTTCACGCCGGAAGCCTTCACACCGTCGAGGATGGCGCGGCTGCCGCTGGCGTGGGCCTTGCGGATATCCGGGTTGCCCCAGCCGGCGTTGAACGCGCTGACCACGACGTCCTGGCCAGCCACGGCACGGGCGACCTGGGCCGGGTCGTAGACGTCGGCCAGGACCACCTTGAGGTTGTCCCGCGCCGGCAGTTTCGCCGGGTCGCGCACCAATGCGGTGACCTGGTGGCCTCGGCGCAGGGCCTCTTCGAGGAAGTAATGGCCGACGTGGCCGGTGGCGCCGATCAGGGCAATGTTCATGGAATCACCTTTTCGTGGGAGGGAGTGCCGCGCCTGGCTGTGCAGGGCTGGCAGGTGATTCATCTTCGGCCGGAGACCGCCGGCGATAAAGGCGGGTTGAAGCCATGCACTCATAAGCCTGGCTTCACAATCAGTCCTTGCTGTCGTCGCTCATCAGGCTCAGCCCCCGCGCCACTGCCAGCGCGATGAACAGCGCGCCCATGATCGCTTCGCTGCCCGCCAGCAAGCGCGCCAGCGGGTTCACCGGGACGATGTCGCCGTAGCCGATGGTGGTCAGGGTGATCATGCTGAAGTAGATGAAGGCATCCAGATGCAGGGCTCCGTTGTTGGTCTGGAAGCTGCCTGGCCTGAGGTCCTCGATCAGGTTGTAGGCCAGGGCGAAAGACAGGGCGAAGTTCAGGTACAGGGCGCAGAGTCCGTAGAGCAGCTCGCGGGTGACGGGGCGTTCCTGGGTGACGCGGCGGAACAGTGCGACGACCAGCAACTGAATGAAGATCAATTGCGGAATACCTCGCTGCAGTGCGGGATGCACATGCCACGCGGCGGGGGCGAACAGCATGAACAGGCTGAGCACGCCCATCACGCTGATGAAGCTGAAAAGCAGGCTATGGCTGCGGACGGTGTTCAGGCCAGCCAGCACCATCAGCAACAGGCTGCACAATTCCAGCAGCGGGTTGGGCGATGGGAAAGCCAGGACGATCAGCAGCAGAAGGATGCTGTTGAGCAGAAGACGAAAACGATAGCGCAGCAGGAATGAGTTCAAGGCCGATGGCCCTCTGTCCTTCAGGGGAGGCCAGTCTCGGCCGGGACGCACGAACGCACCATGCTTGTACTCAGGAATCGAACAGCTTCTGCACGACGGAAAAATCCTGTTCTCCATGACCCTGTTTTACCAGCAGCCGGTACATCGCCAGTGCCACGCTGCCCATGGGCGTGCTGTTGCCGCTGACCTGCGCGGTCTCCTGTGCCAGGCCCAGGTCCTTGGTCATCAGCGCCGCCATGAAGCCGCCGGTATAGCCGCGCGAGGCGGGGGCGTTCTCCATCACGCCGGGCCACGGGTTGTACACCTCCAGCGCCCAGTTGCCGCCGGAGCTGCGCCGCATGATCTCCGACAGCACTACCGGGTCCAGTCCATTGGCGGCGCCCAGGGCGAGGGATTCGGCGGTGCCGATCATCAGCACGGCGAGCAGCTGGTTGTTGCATACCTTGGCCACTTGCCCGGCACCGTCGCCGCCGGCGTGGAAGATATTGCGGCCCATGGCGGAAAATACCGGGCGCGCGCGTTCGAGCACCTCGGCATCACCGCCGACCATGAAGGTCAGGGTACCGGCGATGGCGCCGCCGGTGCCGCCGGAGACGGGCGCGTCGAGCAGGGGGATATGCCTTTCGGCCGCCGCTTGATGCACCTTGCGCGCCGAGGCCGGGGCGATGGTGGAACACTCCAGCACCAGGGTGCCGGGGGCGATGTGCGCGAGCAGGCCTTCGTTGCCGAGGTAGAGCCCCTCGACGTGCTGGCTGGCTGGCAGCATGGTGACCACCACGTCGGCGCCGTCCACTGCGTCGTGGGCGCTGCGTGCGGCACTGGCGCCCTGGGCGATCAGGCCGTCGATGGCGCTCTGCACCAGATCGAACACGCGCAGCAGGTAGCCGGCCTTGATCAGGTTGGCGGCCATGGGGGCGCCCATGTGGCCGAGGCCGATGAAGGCGATGGTTTGCATGCTGGTTTCCTCCTGTTCAAAGACGACAGGCACTCCAGCGCAAGAAATCATCCTGTAGGACGGGCGGGGGCGCCTAGCCCGTGCCCGCGATCGCGCCCATGGGGCGCTCCTACAGAAAGACCAGGGGAGAGGACCTACAGGTCCGCCAGCGGATGCTCGCCCTCCCAGGTCGCGTCGAAGTGCGCATTCACCACAGCATCAGGTATGGCAGCGATATCCGGCCAGTGCCAGTGCGGGGTGTTGTCCTTGTCGATCAGCCGGGCCCGCACACCCTCCGGGAATTCCGGGTGACGGCAGCAGTTCAGGCTCATCGCGTACTCCATGCGGAACACCTCGGCAGTCGACAGATGGCGCGCGCGGCGGATCTGTTCCCAGACCAGATGGGCGGTCAGCGGGCTGCCCGAGGCGAGGGTCTTCGCCCCTCGGGCAATCAGCGCGTCCTCGTCGTTGACCAGCGCGGTCAGCGCGTTCCAGGCCTCGGCGATATTGGCGCTGTCGAGCACCGCATCCAGGCGTGCGCGGCGCGGCAGCAACTGGGCTTCGGGCATTTCGCCTCGGGCTTCGTGCTCCAGCGCCTGGAGCAGGCTGTGCAGCTGCACGTCAGCCTGTTCGCGCCAGTTCAGTTGCACCAGACCTTCGATCAGGTCGTCCTGCTGAGTGTCGAGCAGGAAGCGGTCGGCGAGGTCCAGGTCCAGCGCGTCACGGGCATTCATCTGTGTCGCGGTCAGCCCGAGGAACAGGCCGAGGCGGCCGGGCAGGCGGGCGAGGAACCAGCTGGCGCCGACATCCGGGTACAGGCCGATATTCACTTCCGGCATGGCCAGGCGGCTGCTCGGAGTGACGATGCGCACGCCGGCGCCCTGCATCAGGCCCATGCCGCCGCCCATCACGTAGCCGTGGGCCCAGCAGATCAGCGGTTTGGAATAGGTGTGGATGAGGTAGTCGAGGCGGTACTCGTCGGCGAAGAAGCGGCGCGCCAGTTCCGGCACCTCGCCGGGCTTCTCGCGGCAGGCATCGACCAGCTTGCGCACGTCGCCGCCGGCGCAGAAGGCCTTGCCGCCGTTGCCGCGCAGCACCACGCAGGCGATCTGCGCGTCGTCCTGCCAGACACGCAGCTGGTGGTTCATCGCCTCGATCATCGGCAGGCTCAGGGCGTTCAGGCTCTTCTCCGCATCCAGCGTCACCACGCCGATGCGGAAGCCGTGCAGGCCGGGGCGTTCTTCGAACATCACATTCATGGTCAGGGCCTTATTGGTTGCGCCAGTGCGGGTCGCGTTTTTCCAGGAAGGCGTTCACGCCCTCGCGGGTGTCGTCGGCGTCGAACAGGTCGACGAAGCGTTCGCGCTCCTCCGGCAGCCAGGTGGTCGGGCCGCGCTCGCGGGCGCCCTGGATCAGCGGCTTGATGGTGCGCACCGCTACCGGGCTCTGCCGCGCGACCTTGGCCGCCAGCAGCAGGGCGGTGCCGCGCGCTTCGCCGGTATCGACGACCTGCTCGATGAGACCGATGCGCAGCGCGGTGTCGGCATCGACACGCTCGCCGCAGAGGATCATGCGCTTGGCCCAGCCTTCGCCGACCAGCCACGGCAGCGCCTGGGTGCCGCCGGCGCAGGGCAGCAGGCCCACGGTGGCTTCGGGCAGGGCCATCTGCGCCTGGCGCTCGGCGATGCGGATATCGCAGGCCAGGGCACACTCCAGGCCGCCGCCCATGGCGTAGCCGTTGATGGCGGCGATGGACACGCCACGGAAGTCGCGCAGCGTCTCGAAGGCTTCACCGAAGCGGCGGGCCATCTCGCGGGCGCGGGCCTTGTCGCCGTCGGCGAACATGTTCAGGTCGGCGCCGGCGGAGAAGAATTTCGGACCCTGGCCAGTCACCACCAGGGCGTAGATATCGTCGTCACGGTTCAGGTGCTCGACCACCTGACGCAGGCCGATCAGCGAGTCGCGGTCCCAGGTGTTGGCCGGCGGGTGGTTGATGGTGATCAGCGCGGTGTGCCCGTGTTTTTCCACGGTCAGCTTGTGGGTCAGGTCGAAGACTCCGGGCTTGTAGGGTTCGAGGGCGTTGCTCATGGGCATCTCCTTGTCGGTGTCGCCAGCGGGCGGGCGTATGGGCATGGACTCTAGGCGTGCGTGGCAGGGCGAGTCCATGTCCGATCTGTTCGATTGCGCCCGCGCGGGCGGGCGGTTTTTCCAGTGAGTCGCGTGGATCGATACGTAGGGCGAATAACGCGCCAGCGTTATCCGCCATCCCAGGGGCGGCGGATAACCTGTTCCAGGTTATGCGCCCTACGGTTCTGTTCGATGCAGGCTGACGCCTAGGCGTCAGCCGATACGGACGGCTCCCTCTCCCTTCAGGGAGAGGGCGGGGGAGAGGGTGCTGTCCGCCTGCTCCCAAATTGATTGGTGGTCACAGCAAACGGTCCAGCATCCCGCCCTGTTCCAGCAGGCGGCGGGCGACGATGACCCGCATGATCTCGTTGGTGCCTTCGAGGATCTGGTGCACGCGGCTGTCGCGCACCCAGCGCTCCAGCGGGTAATCGTTGAGGTAGCCGTAGCCGCCGTGCAGCTGCAGCGCCTCGTTGCACAGGGCGAAGCAGCGGTCGGTGGCGAAACGCTTGGCCATGGCGCAATAGAGGGTCGCTTCGCCGTCCTTGTGGTCCAGCTTGTGCGCGGCCAGGCGCACCATCTGCCGGCTGGCGGTGAGGTCGGTGAGCATGTCGGCGAGCTTGAACTGCAGGGCCTGGAACTCGGCCAGCGCCTTGCCGAACTGCTTGCGCTCCTCGACGTAGCGCAGCGACTGCTCCAACGCCGCCTGGGCTGCGCCGAGGGAGCAGCTGGCGATATTCAGGCGGCCGCCGTCCAGGCCCTTCATGGCGTAGACGAAGCCCTGGCCCTCCGGGCCGATGCGATTGCCGGCGGGGATGCGCACGCCTTCGAAGGTGATGGTGCGGGTCGGCTGCGCCTTCCAGCCCATCTTGTCTTCGTTGCGGCCGTAGCGGATGCCCTCGGCGTTGGCCGGCACCAGGAAGCACGAAATGCCCTTGGCGCCTTCCTCGCCGGTGCGCGCCATGACGATCAGCACGTCGGTGGAGCCGGCGCCGGAAATGAAGGTCTTGGCGCCGTCGAGTACGTAGTCATCGCCGTCGCGTTTGGCGCGGGTGCGCAGGCGCGCGGCGTCGGAGCCGGCGTCCGGCTCGGTCAGGCAGTAGGAGGCCAGCAGTTCTCCGCCGATCAGCCCCGGCAGCCACTGCTCCTTGAGCGCGGCGTCGCCGAAGCTTGAGAGCATCCAGCTGGCCATGTTGTGGATGGTCATGTAGGCGGTGGTGGCGACGCAGCCTGCGGCCAGTTGCTCGAAGATCAGCGAGGCGGACAGGCGCGAGAGGCCCAGGCCGCCGTCTTCCTCGGCGATGTACAGGCCCAGGTAGCCCTGTTCGGCGGCGCGGCGGATCACTTCCACCGGGAAGTGGTGCTGGCGGTCCCAGTCGGCGGCGTGGGGCGCCAGTTCGCGGCTGGCGAAGGCGCGGGCGCTCTCCACCAGCAGGCGTTGTTCTTCGGACAGATCGAAATGCATGCAGCTACCTCTGTTTGTTCTTGTCGGCTACCGCTTCGCGCTCGTGGCGCGCGCTTCTTGGGCTCTTGGGTAAAGAGTCCTTCGGTTATAGCCGTTGCGCCATCGGCTGGGGATTGACGATCTTGTGCTGGGGATGGACGATCTTGGTATTGCCGATCCCGGATTCGTGCCCATGTCCCGTCCACTGATCTCTACCTGGCCGCTGCCGCAGCAGGGCGTGCGCTTCATCACCCCGCCACGCCTGCGCCGCGCGCTGGATCGCCATCCGCTGGGCCAGGCCTGCTATCCGCTGGCGCTGGGCTACTACCCGGCAGCGGTAGGGCATCGCATGGAGCGGGAAGACCCGGACGATCACCTGCTGATCTACTGCAGCGCAGGGCTCGGCTGGCTGGAAACGGCGGATGGACGATTCGAGGTCGCCGGCGGTGATCTGCTGGTGCTGCCCAAGGGCCGCGCCCACGCCTATGGCGCCGACCTGCAGCAACCCTGGTCGATCTTCTGGGTGCACCTGGAAGGCCGGCTGGCCGAGGACTTTCTGCGCCCGCTGGGCAAGTCGCCGCGCCTGCGCGTGGGCGTGCAGCCGCGCATTCTCGGTGAGTTCGATGCGCTGTTGGCGCTGCGCCGGCAAGGCCTGAGCCTGCCGCACTTCATCCATGCCGCCCACCTGCTGCAGAGCCTGCTGACCTCGCTGGCCCTGCGCCCGGCGCGCGCGCGGCTGAAGTCCGGACGGGTACTGGACGTGGAGGCGGTGCAGGCGATGATGCGCGAGCACCTGCACGATGCGCTGAACCTCGACGAGCTGGCGGCGCAGTTCCGCCTGTCGCGCTTCCACTTCGCCAAGACCTACCGCGCGCTGACCGGCCAGGCGCCGATCCAGGACTTCATCCGGCTGAAGATGACCCACGCTTGCCGGCTGCTCGACCAGGGCAACCTGGAAGTACGCCAGGTGGCCGAGCAACTGGGCTACGCCGACCCGTACTACTTCTCGCGGCTGTTCAAGAGCGTGGTGGGCATGGCGCCCAGTCACTACCGGGCGCTGCACACCGGCTGAGTCATTGCAGGGTCAGCGGCTTGCCTGCGGCGCTGCGCTCGGCCTGCCATTCGGCGAGGGAGGGGGCCGCCTCGGGGCCGTCCATGTGCTCGACGATCTCGAAGTAGTCCTGGTGCAGCGGGCTGCGCATCACCTCGTCGCGCGGTTTCACCTTCACCACGTAGACACGCTGGATGTTCTGGTGGTCGAAGTCGCGCCATTGCTGCTCGCCCTTGAGCAGGCTGTAGCGGTGGCCTTCCAGCGCCTTGACCAGCGCGTCGCTGTCCAGGCTGCCGCTGCGCCGGGCGGCGTCGGCCCACTGGTAGACGATGCTGTAGGCCGAGGCGGCGGAGCTGGCGGGGTAGACGCCGTAGCGCTGGGTGAAATCGCGCACGAAGGCCTGGCCGCGCGCCGAGCCTTCGCGCTCAGGGACCTGCCAGGTCCAGGGTTCGGTGCCGATCACGCCCTGCATCAGGCCGGGCCCGGCCAGCTCGACCATGCTCTGGGTGAGGTTGGGCGCGATGATCTGGTGCTTGCGCGTCAGGCCCAGTTCGTCGGCGATGCGCATGGCATGCACCAGGTCCTCGCCGAACAGCGCCAGGACCAGCACGTCGGCCTTGCTCGCGGCCGCCTGGGTCAGCGCATCGCGGTAATCGGAAAGGCGTGCGCCGGGAAAGGGCACCTTGATCGACGGGTGCCGGGCGGCGTCTTCGGTGCCGGTGTAGTGGCGCAGCGAGCTTTCGGTGGTCAGGCCCCAGGTGTAGTTGGCGGTGACGTAGAAGTAACGCTTCCCCGGCAGCGTGCGGCCCAGGTAGTTGCCCAGCGCGCGGGCACTCATCCAGGCGCTGTTGCACTCGCGGAACATGTAGCGCTGGCCGTCCTTGCCGGTGGTGTCGTTGGAGTAGGTGAGGGTGCCGAAGTACAGCAACTTCTTCTGCGCCGCCCGTTCTCCGGCGGCGATGGCTACCGCGCTGGAGGCGCCGCCGAAGAACATCGCCGCACCGTCGGCGGCCATGGCGTCGATATTGCGCAGGGCTTTTTCCGGGCGCGAGGCGTCGTCCTTGCTCAGCAGATGCAGCGGCCGGCCGAGCACGCCGCCCTGGGCGTTGATCTCGTCGATGGCCAGCAGCGCGCCGCGCATCTGCGCGAGGCCTTCTTCCTTGTAGGAGCCGGTGCGGGGGTAATTGAGGCCGAGGTTGATCGGTTCGGCGGCTTGCGCCAGGCAGCTGAAGGCAGCCACCAGCGAGAGTGCGGCAGTCAGAAAGCGCATGTTCGTTCCCTGTTGTTTTTATTGGCGGGTGAAGCGAAGAGGGGACTGTGCACAGACTGGCCGGCCACTCCCATTGGCCTTTGGTCGAATCCGGACGTGGTCGATGGACGCAGGATGGCGCGCGGCGTCGCCTGTGCTGGCGTGCTCGACCGTGCGCGCAGCGGCGGGGCTCGCTAGTCTGCGCCGACGACAAGAAGAAGGACTGCCCGATGCTGCCCGTGATCGCCGAACTGCTGCTCACCCTGGCCTGCACCATCGCCGCCTGGCTCGCCCTGCGCGAGCAGATGGGCTGGCGCGCGCTGGGATTCCTGTCCATGGGCATCGCAGCGCTGCTGGGCGCGCTGGAGTATGGCGGCGTTGCGGCATTGTCTGAGGCACATCATTTGGCGAGCGTGGTGTCCGGCGCTGTAGGCCTGCCGTTGATCGCGTTCGGGCGTCTGTCCGGCGGCCCCGGCCGGCAGGTGGTGGTGCTGGTGATCGGCGCGCTGCTGGTGTTCCTGTCGCAGCTTTCATTGGTGAGCAACCTGATCGCCTTGCTGGTCATCGCCTGGCCCGGTCGCTCGCGCCGCTATGGGTTGGCGCTGCTTGGCGCGCTGCTGTTCATCGGTAGCGGCCTGCTGATCGGCACCCATGGCGAACTGGCCGGCGTGCCGCGCCGCGAGCTGTTCCACCTGGGGCTGACGGTTGCCGTCGCAGCGTGGATTCTGGCCGGCCTGGGCAGCGGTGTGCCGCGTTTGCCGGGCTCCTGGGCGGTGCGGCACAAGTCGCCTTGACTTGGCCGGGGCGCTTGCTTAGCGTGCCGGTTCGTTTCACCAGGCAGACGCACCATGACCCACGACGACCGGATCAAGCTGGAACCCAGCTGGAAAGAAGCCCTCCATGAGGAGTTCGAAAAACCCTACATGAAGCAGCTGGGCGAGTTCCTGCGCACGGAGAAGGCCGCCGGCAAGGTGATCTTCCCGCCCGGTCCGCTGATCTTCAACGCGCTGAACACCACGCCGCTGGAGCGCATCAAGGTCGTCATCATCGGCCAGGACCCCTACCACGGCCCCGGCCAGGCCCATGGCCTGTGCTTCTCGGTGCAGCCGGGCGTGCCGACGCCGCCGTCGCTGCAGAACATCTATAAAGAGCTGCAACGCGACCTCAACCTGCCGATCCCCAGCCACGGCTACCTGCAGCACTGGGCCGAGCAGGGCGTGCTGCTGCTCAACACCTCGCTCACCGTCGAGCAGGCCCGCGCCGGCTCCCACGCCCAGGCGGGCTGGGGCCCGTTCACCGACAAGGTGATCGAAGTGGTCAGCCAGCGCTGCGAGAACCTGGTGTTCCTGCTCTGGGGTTCCCACGCACAGAGCAAGCAGAAGCTGATCGACGCGCAGAAGCACCTGGTGCTCAAGTCCGCGCACCCGTCGCCGCTGTCGGCCTATCGCGGCTTCCTCGGCAACGGCCACTTCAGCCGCACCAACAAGTTCCTCGAACAGCACGGCCTGACGCCCATCGACTGGTCGCTGCCGCCGGTGTAATGCCGATGCTCCGGCGTGCGTGGCTGGCGATCCTGCCGGGCCTGCTGCTCGGCGGGAGCTGCCTAGCCGCCGGTTCCCCGCTCGAAGACTTCCGCTCCAGCGAGTCGATCCACGGCCTGTACGAAATCGACCAGGCAGCCCGCGCCTTCGTCGCCGCCGAGAACGCCCGCGACGACACCGCCTGGACGGTGGCCGAACCCAATCTCAAGACCCTTGTTGCCCGCTGTTCGGTGCCGCTGGATGCCCGTTGGGGTGAGATTCGCCTGTTCGCGCCGGATGGGCGCGAGCTCAGGCGCAAGGTCGTCGAAGTCGTCTGCGCCAAATCCGTCAGTGGCGAGAGTTGGATGATTTCGCTGCGGGTTTCCCGCGTTTCCTGATCCCCAAAAAAGAGGCCCGCACGAAGGACGGCCTTGAACGTCGTCGCGTGTCTCGATGCACGAGGGTGGAAGCAAAGGGGGCAGATTTATTTTTCTGCTCTAAAACTGGGTGGTGCTGGTTCAGGAATGGAGTTTGGACTATAAGTCTGTACCCTTTCTGCTTCCGCCGTCTGGCTGGAATTGGTGCTCAAAAATTAAATCTGCCATCACCTTTTTATTATTTTATTTATTGCAATACAGCCAGCATTGACCATTGGCGTCTAGCATTGGAGAGATAGGGTCTTTGAAGTATTGGATGCTCCAGTGCTGAGGGTTGTTTTGGTTTTCGTCCTCGGGGTAAATTCGAAAGTCGCCGATCCCGATATGTTTTGTTTTCGATTTGGAGCAACTTCCATTTAGGTAAAGTCTCCCGCCGTCGTGCATTACTCCATATGCTTCGGAGACCAGTTGTGCGGGGCACGCTTGATTTTCTGAAATGACTATTGCTTTGCTTATGTTGCCAATATCGTAGGCTTTGTAATGGTCGTCTGGATTGTTTGAGTCGAAGAGTTGATATACTTCTTGTATTCCTTCCCAGAGTGGAATATTTGTGTTTTTTCCATGTAATCGCTCTATGTGAATTGATTGCTTCTCGCTTGCCAGTAGTATATTGCCGCTTTCATCAAATTCAAAAACCCCTGATCTGGAGTTGAATAACGCTCGGATCGGCCATTTTTTCGGAAGTACAGCGTAAGGTTCTCCCGCGGAGGGTGATATGCTAAGCGAGTTTTCGGGCGGAGGGGCGATGTCCAGCGAGTGTAAAGATGAATATTCACTGCTTTTTCCTGTTGCGGTGTTGTGGATTTTATTCTGCGGGGATTTTCCATTGCAGAAAAGCCTGCACTGGCCGAGTGAGTCTATGATTGGAGACTCTTCTTCATTGAAATATTGAACCACCCAGTGGAAGGGGGCTTCTCTTGTTTTGATTGTGCGCCCTGCGGCGGTTATGCCCGGGTATACCAGGAACTCACCACTTCCAATGTGATATTTTTTTGAGGAGTTGCAGTTTTCGTTTAGCATGGCAGTGCTAGAGGAATCCATTCTATATAGCCCTAAGTATGAGCTTGGGTCTCCGATTCCGATGCAGGCTTTGTCGTCGCTGATGATAATGGTTGGGTCGGTTCTTTTAGTGAAGTCTGAGTCGATCTTCTCATCGCTTGAGAATGCGTAATATACATGCTGCCCGCCAAGCCAGATCGGGGCTCCATGGTAATATAATTCTCCCATGGATTTTCGTATGAGGGACTTATCGCTGCTATCTTTTATGACTCCTTCCTTGTTGAACTCGATCCAACTGCTGCTTTGTCCTCCACCATGCGACCAATATATCCCACGTATGGGCCAAGAATTATGTGGCCTTGGTTGAATGTTGATTTCTTGATCTATATTCCAGATTTGTCTCAACGAGTTTGGTGGCGTAGGGGTTATGTCTACGTAGGTATAGTCTTCGATATCGCAAGTTATCAATCTGTTGTTCTTAAGTGTCACGCCATTTGGTTCGCAGCCAAGTGATACTCCTGATGAGAAAATTAGAATGGCTAGAGTGAGTGTTTTCCAGGGTAGGGTGCTAATGGCAGTCATGGTTGATCTGGGCCAGGGGAGTGCAGTCGGAGCGCTGTTTCTGCTGCACTCGAGACTGATAGATATTTTTTGATTATTTTTTCTGCATTTCATTGCAGTATAACCTGCATGTCTCCCCGGCTACTGGTAAAGGCCTTTTGGGTTCTGTGAAATATTGAATGGTCCAGTAAAAATATGGCTCTTTTATGCCCCTAAAAGATGAATGGGTGAAGTACTTTGTGCCGTTAATGGTAAAGCTAATGGCGTCATCACAATCACCGTCCAACTCAAATCTAGTAGCGTTAAATATTTTTCTCTCGGTGGCTGGGCGAATGGGGCAGTATATGTTGTTTTTCCCTTTTACAAAGCCATTAGGGTATGTCGCTCTAGTGGGGTTTTTCTCTTTTATGTCAATGTTCTCTGTTCGGCTAAATACAATTGAATTCTTCCATAGTGGAGCTTTATTTACGAAAACTCTCGACATGGTGATGAGAGAGGCTCCTGATGAGTCTCGTTCAGCTGGGCCGTCTCCGTCATATATAAGATTTCCTGAGTTGTCGAATTCGAATAGTTCTCCTGGGGTACCGATGTATACTGCTCTGATGGGCCACGATTTTGGTCGCGAAAAGCTGGCCTCTGGTGGCGCTCCATTGCTAATCAGTTCGAATATGTTTTGTGGTTCAATTAGCCTCTTAGGTTTTGTTGGGTACTCATACCAAGCTCCTTCCTCTTCGGCGTAGAATCTTTTCTCTTCTTCCGCAAGCAAGCTTAATGAATAAGCATGGCTGATTATTAGTGCGGCTAGTATTGCTCTGTCTTTTATTCTTGTGTGTGTTTGGCTTTTGCTCTCCATTTTCATGGCGTGCTCAAACGTATGTGATGTGGTAATTTCATTCCAATGTTGTTATTTATCTTGTGGAGAACTTCCTGCTAGTTGTTTTCTTGATCGGTTTCGAATTGAAAGCTGCTTAGGATTTTCTTTAGCCTAGAGATCTCTGTTATGTCAGTGGTTGGAATTTCGCCGTCTCCACACAAGGCCTGATATTCCTGTATCATGCAGAAGTGAAAATTGTACGGTTTGGCGTTTCTTGTTATCAGATAGCCGTAAGAGTTATTTGATCTTATGTTGTAGAGTCTTGTGTTGCTTTTTTGATTGTCATGTGAAGAAAGTTCCCATGACCTGCTGTTGTAGAGGTAAGTTATTTTTTCATGATCTGTGCTGTATCCGTACTGAAGTGCCTCGCCTGCGTTGACGCAAGACCAGGATTTTATTGGGGAGTAGTTTTTTATATAATCGTCATTTTTCTGGTTGTTGTGTTTGGTGTCTGTAAAAGTTACTCTGCAGTCTTGGCTTGCTGAGGAAATATATTCTGTTGGGGAATCTTTTGTTATAAGTCTGAGGGTGTGGGTGGCGGTTTGGGTTTCACTCCCGTAGGCTGCGGATAAGTATATTAATAAAAGGGCTAGTGTTTTGATTCTCATGGTTGCTCTCGCCGTGCTGTATACCCTTCTGGGAATGGTAGCTCTGCTTGTCCTCCGGCGTTTGGGAAATACTGCTCAGATAATATTGCTATTGAGTAGCCATACGCGCAGCACCGCGAATCGAAGCCATTCATAGCATTGCTGTAGGTTGTATTTATGGCAGATGGAAGGTTCACCGCTGCACTCGCTTTCCAGAAGCTAACAGAGCGATAATAAACTTTTTGTCCGCTGTTGGATTGAACGGTTTGTCTTTCTAATATGTGCGGGGAATCCGCATACTTTGCCATTTTTTTTGATGCCCAGTAATAGCCTGCACTGTCCGATGGGGAGATTAAACTTTCGGAGTCTCCACCTTCTCCACTAACTTGCTTGCGCCAATTTTGCATTTCGGACGTTAGTTGTGGGAAGTTTGCGTCCTGTAGGTTGCTGTTGCTTCTTTGGTTTGGCGGAAGCAAGTAAATTGCGTTAAAGATATTGCTTAATGATGTTCTGAGAGTTTCAGGTATGGCCCGTCCTCTGTAGCGCCAATAGTCTATGTAGTTGCTTGGGCTTGTGAGTTGCAGGAAACCTCGGCCATACCAAGGAGTGAATCGCCCCTAGTTTCGTAGACACCTCCAAGCCTCATAATGAGGCCCATCAGGAGGTGCCATGAGCAACCAGCGTTACCCCGAAGAATTCAAAATCGAAGCGGTCAGACAAGTTACCGCGCGCGGCCTGCGTGTAGCGGATGTGGCGGAGCGTTTGGGTGTGTCGGTGCATAGCCTCTATGTCTGGATCAGGCGCTATAGCAAGCCCCAGGAACAGCGGCAGCAAGAAGGTGATCAGCAAGCCGAACTGCGTCGTTTGCGCGCCGAACTCAAGCGGGTGACCGAAGAGCGAGACATCCTAAAAAAGGCCGCCGCGTACTTTGCCAAGGAGTCCGGCTGAAGTACGCCTTCATCAGCAAGCTGTCGGTGGAGTACCCGGTTCGACGTCTCTGCCAGACCCTCAGGGTGCATCCCAGCGGTTACTACGCCTGGCTGGCCGAGCCGAAATCCGTACGCGCTAAGGAAGATCAGCGCCTGCTCGGATTGATCAAACATGCCTGGCTGGAAAGCGGTGGGGTCTACGGCTATCGCAAGATCCACGACGACCTGCGTGAGCTGGGAGAGTCCTGTGGCCGGCATCGCGTAGCCCGCCTGATGCGGGGGGAAGGGTTGCGCTCGCAGACCGGCTATCGTCGTCGGCCCGGCTACTACGGCGGCAAGCCCACGGTGGCTTCGCCCAACCGTCTGGAGCGGCAATTCACCGTCAGCGAGCCGAACAAGGTCTGGGTCACTGACATCACTTACATCCGCACTTATGAAGGCTGGTTGTACTTGGCGGTGGTGCTGGATCTGTTTTCGCGCCAGGTGATCGGCTGGTCGATGAAACCTCGGATGTGCAGCGACTTAGCTATCGATGCCTTATTGATGGCGGTTTGGCGACGCAAGCCCAAGCAGGAAGTGATGATCCACTCCGACCAGGGCAGCCAGTTCAGCAGCTCGGACTGGCAGAGTTTCCTCAAGGCCAACAATCTGATCAGCAGCATGAGCCGACGCGGTAACTGTCACGATAACGCCGTGGCAGAAAGCTTTTTCCAGTTGCTGAAGCGCGAACGCATCCGACGAAAAACCTATGCCACTCGCGAAGAAGCTCGCAGTGATGTGTTCGATTACATCGAGATGTTTTATAACCCCAAACGCCGGCACAGCAGCGCTATGCAGCTATCGCCAGTGGAGTTTGAGAAACGCTATTTCCAGAGCTTGGAAAGTGTCTAGGAAAGCCGGGGCGATTCAGAGCATACCAAAGGGCTGGTCCCCCGCCCTCTGAAAGCTTGCTGGTCCATGTTGTTTCTTGGATCGCGTTACCCATGAGCGAGGCGATTCTCATTGGGGTGTTTATTCCGTACTTTCTTAATGTTTTATTCAGGTTGTTCCGGTGTAATTCAATTGTTGCCGTTGGGGAGTTTAGGTTTGTGCTGATGGCTTCCCATGCGTACTGTGTCGGGCTGGTCTTTCGAAGCGCATGCTTGGGAATTAGTTGCTTAATTTCATGGCTACTTAGCCAAAGCGCTTTTCGAAGATTTCTAATTAATTCCTTTGCTGGGAAGTGCCAATGCTTTTTATCTATTTCCGTTAAGTTGGAATCCTCCCAAAACGCCAGCGCCTCCTGATGCGCCTTAAGCTCCTTGAAGTCATCCTCCGACATAGGCCCACCCGCCGCGACTTTCTTTAGCCAGCCATAGCGCGTATCGAAATCATCGCGTGCCCATTCGGTGGGGAATTTGCAGATCAGGCGTTTGAGCTTTTCGTGGGTGCCCGCATCAGCTAGCCGGGCCTCGTTTCGTTCGCGGTCGAGCACGTATTGCTCGGAAAGCCGGCGCTGATCTCCTGCGGTCATCGTGTCGTACGCGGGGGAGATGGCGATGCTGGCGGCATCGGGTTGGCGAGGCGGTGGGTCGGTGTAATGGCTTGATGGTTCGAGTAGCGTGCGGATGTAATCCGACTGGCAATGGCTGTCGGAGTCGTCGTCATCGTCGATCAGACGCCAGCCCATCCAGTGCGGGAAGTCGGCATCGCTGAAGCGGGTCACGCCGGGGGCGTTGAGGTTGAACCAGGCGCTGCGTTCCGCTTCGCTAGCTTCGGTACGGGGCGGCAGGCTGATCTTCCGCCAGTGCGCGGCGTCGGCCGGTTGGAGTGCATCCGGCCCCAGCACCCGGCCGAAGCGCAGCAGTTCGTAGCCGGCACTAGGGCAGGCGGGGTAGCGGCGGGTGGCGGTGGTGTAGAGGTTGTACTCGAAGTCCGCTTCTTCGCTCTGGCTGCCGATGAGTTCGCCGGTCAGGTGGTAGGTGGTCAGCTGGCACTGGCCTTTGTCGTAGCGCATGCGAACGATAAGACCCTGCTGCATCTGCTTGACCATTTCCGGGCGGTAGCCGTCGATCTGGGTGGTGGTGATGGCGAGTCCGCTGGGGCTTCCGCTTGGCGTGAGCCAGCCTGCTGGCAGGGCGGGGAAGCTGAAGGAGGCAGCGCCCGTGATGGTGGGCGAGGCGAAGTTGCTCGGTGGCGCGGCGAAGCCTTGTAGAGTGCTGGGGACGTAGAAGTACATGTCGCCCCAGCAACTGTCGGTTCGGCCGTCGCGGGTGCGGTAGTCCAGCTCTCGCGTGCTGCGGCCGGTCAGGTGCTCGACCTGAGTGTCGCTGGCGATGATCTCGAAGTGAATCTTGCCAGCGCTGCCGTAGATTTCCCCAACCTCGCCGATGCTGTCCTTGCGGTAGACGCGCTGCTTGAGCTGCGGGTTGGCGATGTTGATTTTCGATAGATGCATGTAGATCGAATAGAACACCACCTGGCTGCGTGCTCCTTCGCCGATTTCGGTTTCGTGGCGCAGCACGATGCAGCCGTTGTCCGTCCAGCCGTTGCCGTAGTTGAGCGCGTTGTTGGGATCGTCGGTTTTCTTCTCTGGGGCACGGAAGAATGCGAGCGTACCGTCGGCAATCGCGCGGACGGGCAGGTTCTTTCCGTTCTCCTGCGGGGCGCGCAGATGCAGGCCGCCGTGCCAGTTGAGGTCGAAGCTCAGGGGGTAGGCGCCATCGCCCAGGTTGCCGCCGGGCATGGCGCGCTCAACGAAGGCTTCGTCGGTTTCCCCGGCCACCGGAGCGGGAATGAAGGGAGGACTGATGATCATGTGCAGGCTTCCTTGGCCTAGTCAGAGCGACAGTGGGTAGATGGATTTCTTCTTCGCTTCGCCGGTGGATTCGCGCGGAAGGAACGGGATGTCCGGGTGCAGACTGGCCGGCCCTCGATACTCGTAATGCGGCGACTTGATCAGGTAGTCACCCTGGGTGCCGTACTCGATGCTGTGCTGATCCATGCGGATGTAGCTGCCGCCAGCGTTGATGACGATTGCCTTCCTGGCGGTGATATGGATTTCGTTCTCGGTGCTGGTGATGTCCACGGCCTTGCGGGCGAGCAGTTCCATGCGGTCGTTCTGTGCCTGGATTTGCACCGCGCCGTGGTTGGCGAAGATCTTCATGCCGAGCTTGCGGACGAACAGGCTCATGCCTTCGCCGATGCCGGCGAACAGGCGCTTGGCGACGCTGATGTCCGCCTCGGCGCCGGCGTTGAGCATCAGGTTCTGCTGGGCGGCCACCTGCAGGTGCTGGCCGCTGGTGAGGGCGATGCCTTGGGGCGCGCTGAGCAGGGCGACGGCGCCTGCGAGCTGTTTGACCTCTTCACGCATGAAGGCGATTTGCGCGAGATAGTTGGCCGCGTCGGCCTGGGACATTTCGGCATCGCTGGAGAGCTGCTGCATCTCGTCGCTGGCCTGCTCCAGGCGGGCGATGGCTTCCTGCATGGCCAGTACCTGACCTTGCGCGCCTGTCTGCGCGTCGGCGCTGATGAACACGCCCTTGCCGGCGCGCACTGCACCCCAGCCATCGCTGCGCAGCTCGAAACCTTCGCCGCGCTGTTCGCGCTGGGCATCCACCAGATGCCCGAGGTTGAGCTGGCTCTTGCCGCTGTATTCGGTGCTGAGCTTGATGTGCTCTTTTCCGCGCGAGTCATCCAAGCGCAGCTTGTTGTTGGCCGGCGTCCGCAAGACGTTGCGCTTGTAGTTCTTCAGGGTGACGTGGTCGGGGTGCTGGCTGTTGTGCATCGCATGGGCGATGTAGGGCCGGTCCGGGTCGCCGTTTTCGAAGGCGATCCGTACTTCGGTGCCTTGTATCAAAGGCAGGTGCAGCCCATACGTGTCGCCACTATAGGGGCGCGCCAGGCGCAACCACATTGACTCACGCCCTGCGGGCCAGGTGTCGCGATCGAACAGGAAATGGCACTTGTAGCGGCCTTCCATGTCGATGTGGCCGTACAGGTCGTTCGGCTCGGGGCTGGTGACGCGGGCGGGAATGGTGCCGGCAATCACCGGTTTGGCCGGCACTGTGGAGCGGAAGCAGACTTGCTCGTCGTAGGGGATGGCTTCGAATTGCACTTCGAAGCTGCGGTCGCGGGCGGCACTGCTGTGCAGGCGGACGATCACCGCGCCCGGTGCGAAGTTTTTGTCTGCGCCGTCGAGCTTGAGTATCTGCCCGGGTAGCAGCGCGGGGCTGCTGGTGTGGCCGGTCAGGCGCGTGCGTTCGTTGAGGTAGCGTTCGTGGGCGAGGCGCGCGTAGAAGTAGCCGCTTTCGCTCTCCAGGTCTTCGTCCTGAGCGTAGGCGTCGCCGAGTTTCTGGTGGGGCTCGCCGTAGTGGTAAGCCTCGCCATAGGTAGTTTTCGGCGATTTGAGCAGGTCAACATTCGCGTCCAGCTCAGCGCCGGCGTCGCGGTAGTAGTAGGCGCGGTTGCTGACCTGCTGCAGGACCAGCTCATGTTTGCCTTGCAGGCTCCAGACGGCATCCTGTCCGCTGGACTCCAGCGATGACAGCGGGCGCAGCGGCAAGGGTGGCGCGGGCAGGTAATGGCGCTGGTCGTCGTGGAACTCCACCGTCTCGATGCGTAGCTCCGGGTTCATCGAGAAGCGGTACCAGATGCCCACCTCGGCGGTGAGGCGCTGGATGAAGGCCAGATCGTCCTCGCCGTATTGCATCACCTGTTCGCGTTGTGGGTACTCGCGGGTCAGCTGGAAGAGGAAGTCCTGCCCTTCGAAGTCATTGCGCCGCAGCACCTGCTCGACGATCTCCGGCACGCTCTGGTTCTGATAGAGGCGGTACTGGCGGGCAAGGCCCAGCAGCCTCAGACGGGGGACGAAAGTCACCTCGTAGCGGGATTCGTCCCGCGACATGGACAGCAGGGAAAAGCGGCTGATCGTGCCGTACAGCGTGCGCAGGGGCGGAGCGATCGGCGGCGTGTAGCCGGGAATGCCCAATTGCTCGGGCGGCGCGCGCAGGCTGAAGCTGGCGTCCTTGCAGAGGAAGGCGTCGGCCGGGAGGTCGAGATCGGTACTGGTGAATTCAATGCGGTAGACGAAGGTCTGGCTGAGCGCTTCATCGCCGCTGAAGGCCAGGACATCGAGCGGCGCGTCGACGTCCCTGATGCTGAGGGTATGGCGACTGTGATCGAAGAAGCGGTGGGCGGCGTTGATGAGCATGGCAGGCGTCCGTTCCGGGAGAACGTTGATCCCACCAGTTGGGTGGTGGCTCTGTCAGTCAGACCTGTCCGGGGAAGTTGCGCGATTGGTCGCTGTCAGCACGAAGGTTTGTCTCTGGCGTAGGCAAAGCGGTAGAGCCGACCGTCGCAGCCTTTCATTTCTGACAGTCTCGGCGTCAATCGGTCAGCGCAACGACGAGTACTCGTGGGACGTGGTTTGCCGGGGAGCCCAGGCCGATTGGCGGTTCACTTCAGAGTTCTCGAACAAAAAAGAGGCCCGCACAAAGGCGGGCCTTGAAAGTCGCCGCGCGTCTCGACGCGGCGAGCGTGGTTGCTTTACGCGGCGTCAGCCACGGCCTCGCGGGAACGGCGGGTGCGCTTGCGCCAGGCGCGGTAGAGCGGCAGGCCAAGCATCAGCGCGACCAGTGCCCAGGTGCCGATGGCGATGGGGCTGGACCAGAGGATGCCCAGTTCGCCGTTGGAGATGGACAGCGCGCGGCGCAGGTTCTGCTCCATCAGCCCGCCGAGGATGAAGCCCAGCAGCAGCGGCGACAGCGGGAAGTCCAGCTTGCGCAGGATGTAGCCGAGGATGCCGATGGCGACCATCAGGAACAGGTCGAAGGTGGTGGCGTGCACGGCGTAGACGCCGATCGCGGTGATGATCGCGATACCCGGCACCAGCGCCCAGTTCGGCACCGAGAGGATGCGGGTGAACACCCGCACCATCGGCACGTTGAGGATGATCAGCATGACGTTGGCGATGAACAGCGAGGCTATCAGGCCCCAGACGATGTTCGGTTGTTCCTGGAACAGCAGCGGGCCGGGGGTGATGTTGTACAGGCTGAGCGCGCCGATCATCACCGCGGTGGTGCCCGAACCGGGTACACCGAGGGTCAGCATCGGCACCAGGGCGCCGCAGGCGGAGGCGCCGATGGCGGTTTCCGGGGCGGCCAGGCCGCGCAGGTCACCCTTGCCGAACTTGCCGGTATCACCGGCCAGCTTCTTCTCGGTCATGTAGGCCACGGCGCTGGCCAGGGTCGCACCGGCGCCGGGCAGCACGCCCATGATGAAGCCGAGCAGCCCGCAGCGGACGTTGACCACGGCCACCGAGGCGGCTTCCTTCATGTTGAACAGCATGCGCCCGCTGGCCTCGACCATCTTGTGGCCGTGGTGGGTCTTCTCCAGCAGCAGGAGGATCTCGCTCACCGAGAACAGGCCCAGCACCAGCACGACGAACTGGATGCCGTCGGAGACGTGGATGTTGTCGAAGGTGAAGCGGTACACGCCGCTGTTGGCGTCGATCCCGACGCTGGACAGGAACAGCCCGAGCAGCGCCGCCAGCAGGGTCTTCAGCGGCCGGTCGCCGGCCAGCCCGCCGAGGGCGACGATGGCGAAGACCATCAGTACGAAGTATTCCGCGGGGCCGAAGGCGATGGCCCATTTCGCCAGCAGCGGGGCGAACAGCACCATGCCGCAGGTGGCGATGAAGGCACCGATGAACGAGCTCCAGGCCGACAGCGACAGGGCCACGCCGGCCAGGCCGTTGCGTGCCATGGGGTAGCCGTCGAGGGTGGTCATCACGGTGGAGGCTTCGCCGGGAATGTTCAGCAGGATCGAGGAAATCCGCCCGCCGTATTCGCAGCCCAGGTACACGGCGGCCAGCAGGATCAGCGCCGACTCCGGCGGCAGGCCGAGGGCGAAGGCGACCGGGATCAGCAGGGCTACGCCGTTGATCGGGCCCAGGCCCGGCAGCAGGCCGACGACGGTGCCGATCAGGGTGCCGATAAGCGCGGTGATCAGGTTGTACGGGCTCAGGGCGACGCCGAAGCCCTGCCCGAGGTAGCTCAATGTTTCCATGACGGTTTCCTCAGAGCAGGAGATCGAGGATGCCCAGCGGCAGCGGGACGTCCAAAGTGCGGTCGAACAGCACGTAGAGGCCGATGGCGAGCAGCGTCGCGGTGACCACGCTGGCCACCGGGCGGCCGCCGTAGATCAGCGCGATGAAGGTGCCGACCAGGGCGCTCGCGGGGATGAAGCCCAGCGGCTCGAACAGGCCGGCATACACCGCCAGCAGCACGACGCAGAGCACCACCTTGCCCAGCAGCGCGCCTTCCAGCGCGGGTTCGTCTTCCTCGCGCTTGATCGGCGTGGGACGGGCGATCAGCCAGGCCAGGCCCACGGCCATCAGGCCCAGGCAGAGCAGCGGGTAGGCGCGCGGGCCGACCGGTTCGTAGGAGAAGGGCGCCTGGAGCTGCCAGGCGATCAGGGCGAAGGCGACGCAGGCGAGCAGCCAGGCGCCGGCGAACAGCCGCTGGAAGAGGCTGGTACGGGACATGGGGAGTCTCCTGGCGCCGCCTTCGTGGAAGGCGGCGCCGCTCGGGGCGTTACTGGATGAGGCCGAACTCGCGGGCCAGCTGCTTGTACTGGGCGACCTGCTGCTTCACGTAGGCGTCCAGTTCCGGGCCGGTCATGGCGAAGGGGAACAGCTCGCGCTGGTCGCGCAGCCTGGCGAAGTCTTCCGAAGCCAGCAGCTTGTCGAAGGAGGCCTTCCAGAACTGGTAATCCTCTTCGCTCACCTTCGGCCCGACGTAGAAACCGCGCACCACTGGCCAGACGATGTCGAAGCCCTGCTCCTTGGCGGTGGGGATGTCGGCCATGCCTTCATCCTTCAGACGCTCCTCGGAGAACACCGCGAGGATGCGCATCTTGCCCGCGCGGATGTGTGGCATGGAGTCGGAGATGTCCGTGCTGCCCACCTGGATGTGCCCGCCCAGCAGCGCCGTGGCGATCTCGCCGCCGCCTTCCAGGGCGACGTAGCGCAGCTGCTTCGGATCGATGCCGGCGGCCTTGGCGATCAGTGCGGTCTGCATCCAGTCCTGGCTGCCGACGGTGCCGCCGGAACCGATCACCACCTTGCCCGGGTCGGCCTTGAGCGCGGCCACCAGGTCGCCGAGGTTCTTGTACGGCGAGTCGCTGGGCACTGCGATGGCGCCGTAGCTGGTGCCCACGGCGGCCAGCCACTTCACGGCGTTCTCGTCGAAGCGGCCGAACTTGCCCTGGGCCAGGTTCAGCAGCGAGCCACTGGAGAAGGCGGTGATGGTGTTGCCGTCGGCCGGACGCTGGGCGACCACCGCGTTGTAGGCCACGGCGCCGACGCCGCCGGGCATGTAGGTGACGCGCATCGGCTTGGTCAGCAGCTTCTCGTCCACCAGGGCGCTCTGCGCCAGCTTGCAGGTGAGGTCGAAGCCGCCGCCGGGGGACGCCGGGGCGATGCATTCCGGGCGCTTGGGCTCGGCCATCAGTTGGCTGGCGGCGAGCAGGGTGGCGCCGGCGAGGGTCAGGTTGCGCAGGACGGTGGTCATGGTGCGATGCCTCTCTTGTTGTTGTCGGTTTACCAGATCGCCAGGGAGTAGCTGAGATAGATACGCGTCTCGTCGGCGTCCCGCGCGAAGCTGGAACGGTAGGTGGCGTTACGCACGCGCACCGCGACGTCCTTGAGCGGGCCGCTCTGGATCACGTACTTGATGTCGGTGTTGCGCTCCCATTCCTTGCCGTGACCGTCCATGCCATTGATTTTGGCATTGTCACCGCTGATGTAGCGATTCATCAGGGTCAGGCCGGGCAGGCCGAGGCCGGCGAAGTCGTAGTCGTGGCGGACCTGCCAGGAGCGCTCGTCGGTCTCGGCGAAGTCGCCGACCTGGACGAAGTTGACGAGGTAGGGGTTGCTGCCGTCGATGTAGGGGAAGGCACTGTCGCCGCTCATCTGCTGCCAGCCGAGGCTGAACTTGTTGGCGCCGATGGCGTAGCCGAGCATGCCGTTGAAGGCGCGGTTGTCGATCTCGCCGCCGCGCGCCTCGCCCTGGTCATCGCTGATGGCCAGGCGCATATCGGCGCTGAACTTGCCGGGGCCCAGCGGATAACTCGCGAGCAGGCCGACGAAGTGCTGGCGGTAGACCTCGTCCAGCTGCGCGTAGTGGTAACGGCCGGTGAGGTTGTCGGTGAACTTGTAGTCGCCGCCGGCCAGGTCGTAGTGCTTGCCCTCGGCGCTGCCACCGGAGAAGCGGCGGTTCTTGTTGTTCAGCGCCAGGTCGGTGTAGTCGGTGGAGTCGCGGTCCTTCACTTTCTCCAGGCGCCCGCCGGTGAAGTTCAGGCCCGGCAGGTCGGTGGAGTTGAGCAGGCCGCCCTCGAAGGTCTGCGGGAACAGGCGGCTGTCGTTGGGCTGCAGGGTGGGCAGGTCGGGGATCAGGCTGCCGATCTTCAACTCCGTCTCGGAGGCCTTGAACTTGGCGGTCAGGCCGAGCTTGCTGTATTCGTCGGCGGCGCGGCCGTCATCGTGGGTCGGCAGCAGGCCGGTGCCGGTGCGGTCCGGGGAGGAGTCGAGCTTCAGGCCGAGCATGCCCATGGCATCCAGGCCGACGCCGATGGTGCCGGGGGTGTAGCCGGACTGGAAATCGAGGATGAAACCCTGCGCCCATTCTTCGCGCTTGGACTGGCCGGCGCCGTCGCGGAAATCACGGTTGAAGTAGATGTTCTGGGTGCTGAGCGTGGCGCTGCTGTCTTCGACGAAGCCGGCGGCTTCGCACAGCGGGGCGACCCCGGCGAAAGCCAGCAGGGCGGGAGTCAGACAGCGGGAGTTGGGCTTGGAAAAAGCCGGTGCAGCCAAAGGCCGGGCGGTGGGCATCTGTGGTCTCCGTTCTTGTTGTTGTCGCGAAAGGGCACCACGCCGCCTTCCGCTCTGTTGACGGTCTTTGCCGTCGTCGAGTCCGCTGCTCCCGCCGTTGCGCCTGGGCAGTCGGCGCTGAAATATTCGGGGTTGGGAGGCGGCTCGTTGGCGATGCTAACGGGCTAAGCTTTCGCCAGGCTTTCAGTCGCCTTTCGCAGTGATTTCAGCGAATTTCCCCCATTCACAGTGGCGCGCGGATGGGTAAACTGCCGGCCCGAACCTGTAGTCCGAGGGGTAGAAACCCGTGCGAATTCTCCTGGTTGAAGACCATCCGCAACTCGGCGAAAGCGTCGCCCAGGCGCTCAAGGGCGCCGGCTGGACCGTGGACCTGCTGCAGGACGGCGTGGCCGCCGACCTGGCCCTGGCCAGCGAGGACTACGCGTTGGCGATTCTCGATGTCGGCCTGCCGCGGCTGGACGGCTTCCAGGTGCTGGCGCGTCTGCGTGAGCGCGGCAAGACCCTGCCCGTGCTGATGCTCACTGCCCGTGGTGAAGTGCGCGACCGCGTGCACGGCTTGAACCTGGGCGCCGACGATTACCTGGCCAAACCCTTCGAACTCACCGAGCTGGAAGCGCGGGTGAAGGCCTTGCTGCGCCGCAGTGTGCTGGGCGGCGAACAGCAGCAGCGCTGCGGCGAGCTGGTCTACGACCTCGGCGCGCGGCGCTTCACCCTGGCCGAGCAGGCGATGAACCTGACCTCCCGCGAGCAGGCCGTGCTGGAGGCGCTGATTGCCCGTCCGGGGCGGGTGATGAGCAAGGAACAATTGGCGGCGCAGGTGTTCGGTCTGGACCAGGACGCCAGCGCAGACGCCATCGAAATCTACGTCCACCGCCTGCGCAAGAAGCTCGAAGGCAGCTCGGTGCGTATCGTTACCTTCCGCGGCCTGGGCTATCTGCTCGAGGCACAGGATGGCTGAACGGCGCTGGGTGCTTCCCGGCACGGGCAGCCTGCGCGGGCGCCTGCTCTGGCGCCTCGGCGGGCTGCTGCTGGTGCTGCTGCTGATCGGCAGCGCGGCCACCTACTGGCGTGCCCGGCACGCGGCCGACATTGCCTATGACCGCACCCTGCTGGCGTCGGCGCGGGACATCGCCGACGGCCTCTACGCCAGCGACGGCACCCTGCGCGCCAACGTGCCCTACGTGGCGCTGGACAGCTTCGAGTACGACAGCGCCGGGCGCATCTTCTACCAGGTGATCGATCCGCAGGGGAAGATGATCTCCGGCTACGAGAACCTGCCGGCGCCGCTGCCGACCACGCCGCGCACCGATGATTACCCGGCGCTGGCCAAGTTCTACGACGCCACCTACGAAGGGCAGGGCGTGCGGGTGGTCAGCCTGCTGCAGCCGGTGAGCCAGCCGACAGTCAACGGCATGGCGGAAATCCGTGTCGCCGAAACCATGGGTGCCCGCGAGCGGCTGGCGCGCAACCTGCTCGCCGACACTCTGCTCAACCTCGCGCTGTCGGCTATCGCCGCGCTGATGATGGTCTGGTACGCGGTGAGCGCCGGTCTGCGCCCGCTCGACCGTCTGCGCGAAGCGGTGGAGGAACGTCAGCCGGACGATCTGCGGCCGTTGCCGGAAGTCCGCGTGCAGAAGGAACTGCGCCCGCTGGTGGCGGCGCTCAACCACTTCACCGTGCGCCTGCGCGGGTTGTTCGACCGCCAGTCGCAGTTCATTGCCGAGGCGTCCCATGAGCTGCGTACCCCGCTGGCAGCGCTCAAGGCGCGGCTGGAGCTGGGCCTGCGCGAGCAGGACCCGCAGCAATGGCGTGCGACGCTGGTCGACGCCGTGCAGAACACCGACCGGGTGACCGGGCTGGCCAACCAGCTGCTGTCCCTGGCGCGTGTGGAAAGCGGCGCTCGCGCCATCGCCGAAGGTGCGGGGGAAAGCATCGAGCTGGGCCAATTGGCCCGCGAGCTCGGCCTTGCGCTGGCACCGCTGGCTTATTCACGCGGGGTGGCGCTGGCATTGGAGGCGGACGAGCCGGCCTGGGTGAAGGGCGATCCGACCCTGCTCAACGAGCTGCTCAGCAACCTGGTGGACAACGCCATCGCCCACGCCCCGGCGGACGGCAACGTGATCATCCGCGTGCGCTCGCCGGCCGAGCTGGAGGTCGAGGACGACGGCCCCGGTATCCCGCCGGAGGAACGCGACAAGGTGTTCCGCCGCTTCTATCGCCGCCGCCAGCAGGGCACAGGGCTGGGCCTGGCCATCGTCGGCGAGATCTGCAGCGCGCATCGTGCGCGCATCGAGCTGGGCCAGGGCGAACTGGGCGGGCTGCTGGTGCGGGTGACCTTCCCGGCGGAAAACGCCTGAGCTAGAAACACGAAACCCGCCGATCAAGGCGGGTTTCGGAGTTGGGCGAAGCCATCGCGGACGGAGTCCGCTCCTACCCGATAGTCCTGCGCTCGGCTGGGCCCTCACCCTAACCCTCTCCCAGGGGGAGAGGGGACCGTGCGGTGCAGGATGAAATTACAGCGTCAACCGGCACAATCTGCCCCCTCTCCCTCTGGGAGAGGGCTGGGGTGAGGGGCGGTCACGGGAACGGAGTTTCCGGAGGCGTAGGAGCGGACTCCGTCCGCGATCGCTCCCCGGCGGCGCGAATGTTTGCCGTTACTGCAACATGCTCATCGCCGCTTCCATCGCGGCGGAGAGGTCTTCGTCTTCCTTCACGTCCGCCTTCGGGTCCAGGCCCAGCTTGGCGAAGGCCGGAATGGTCGCCCAGTCCAGCTCGGTGTAGGGGTGCTGGCTGCCCAGGTAGCTCTGCAGGGTGGCGACCTGGACGATGTCCACGTAGTCGACCTTGGCCGAGTCGCGGCTGAAGTCCAGGTGCTGGCCCGGCACGGCGGCGATCGGCGCCGGGAAGTCCCAGGCCTTGAGGATGCGGTCGCCGATGACCGGGTGGATGCGCTCGATCACATGGTTGAGGCTGATGGAATCGGCCAGCAGTTCGCTGTGCTCCTCGGCGTAGGTGAGGATCGGCAGCACGCCGATCTGGTGCACCAGGCCGGCCAGGGTCGCCTGATCCGGCGCCAGGCGGGTGTAGTGGCGGCACAGGGCGTGGCAGATGCCGGCGATCTCGGTGCTCTTGTTCCACACCTCGCGCATCTTGCGGTCGACCACGTCGGAGGTGGCCTGGAACATCTGCTCCATGGCAAGACCGGTGGCCAGGTTGCAGGTGTAGTTGATCCCCAGGCGGCTGATCGCCATCTGCAGGTCGGTGATTTCCTTGTTGGTGCGCAGCAGCGGGCTGTTCACCACCTTGATGATGCGCGCGGTCAGGGCAGCATCGTTGCCGATCACCTTGCTCAGATCCTGGATGCTGATGTCCGGGTCTTCCGCCGCTTCCCGGACGCGCAGGGCGACTTCCGGCAGCGTCGGCAGCACCAGCTCATCATTGTCGATGGCCCGCAGCAGTTCCTGTTGTACTTTTTCGGCAAGCTTGCTCATGAAGTGTCCTTCAGGGAAAGCCGGGCTCCCCGCCCGGCACGAAATTCAGCGCTGGATCTCGCGGTCGCTGTCCAGAACGTAAGGCAGATCCAGCAGACGCAAGGGCTGGTCCTCGCCCAGGCGCACGTTGCCGTCGGCAGCGGCGTCGTCCTGCAGCACGGCGAGCAGCTCCACGCCATCGGCCGCGCGGGCGGCCAGTACCACCTCGCCGACGCTGGTGGAATGCACCGGCGAGAACAGCTCGCGGCCCGGCTCCGGCAGTTCGGCGCCATCGAGTTTCAGGCGCTGCAGGCGGCGCTTGAGGCGGCCGAGGTACTGCATGCGCGCGACGATTTCCTGGCCGGTGTAGCAGCCCTTCTTGAAGCTCACGCCGCCCACGGCCTGCAGGTTGATCATCTGCGGGATGAACAGCTCGCGGGTGGCGCCGAATACCTGGCCGACGCCGGCGCGAACCTGGCCGAGCAGCCAGTCGTTGAGCTCGGCGTGGGGCAGGCGGGCCTGCAGCAGGTCGGCGATGGCGGCGGCGCGTTCGGTCGATGCCCAGAGCTCGACCCGGTCCTGGCCAAGGCCGATGGCGATCAGGCCGTCGGCCCGTGCCACCTGGTCGGCTTCGCCGGAGAGGCTCAGACCCAGCTCGGCGAGGACGGCGTCCGCACCACTCAGGCCGAAGCGCGCCCACTGGCTGCTGTCATCGGAGAGGGTGGCCTTGGAGAACACCGCGTATTTCTTCAGGTCCGTCAGCTGGCTGTCCAGCAGGTCGTTGGCCATGGCCAGCAGGAAGCCCTCGCCTTCGGCGAGGATGCGGAAGCTGGAGGTCATGCGGCCCTTGGGCGTGCAGCGGGCGCCGAGGCTGGAGTATTCGGCGTTCAGGTAATTGAGGTTGCAGGTCAGCTGGCCCTGGAGGAATTTGGCGGCGTCCGCGCCACGGACGGCGAGAATCCCTTCGTGATTGAGTTCGGTGTAGAAAGCAGAGTCGGTCATCACGATTCGCTGGAAGAAAGTTAGGGGCCTCATGATAGAGCTCAGGCCCAGCCTTGTCAGCGGGTGCCGGGTGAGCCGAGCATGCGTATAATGCCGCTCGGCTCGCGCCGTCCGTCGACTTCGCGAGCGTTCCGATGTATTTGCTCGCAGTTATTCGAGGGAACCCGCAGATGAACGACGAAACCGAACTCAAACGCCTTTTCTGGCACAGCCGCCGCGGCATGCTGGAACTGGACGTCCTGCTGGTGCCCTTTGTCCAGGAAGTCTACCCGGGCCTGCCCGCTGACGATCAGGCGCGCTTCCGCAAGCTGCTGGAGTGCGAGGACCAGGACATGTTCGGCTGGTTCATGCAGCGCGGCGAGCCGGAAGATGCCGACCTGCGCCTCATCGTTCGCATGATCCTGGACCGTGTCCAGCCGAAGTGACCCCTTCGAGTGCCGCTGGCAACCGTCCATCGGGTTGCTGGCGGCCTACCTCGCCGCGCAGTGCTGCGCCGACCTGGCGCTGCTGCTCGCGGACATTTCCCTGCACTGGAAAACCCTGGGCCTGAGCCTCTGCCTGCTGCACGCCTGTCTGGTTGTGCCTGGGCGGATTCTATTGCGCGCGCCGGATTCGGTGCGTGCGCTGCGCCACAACGCCGAGGGCTGGCAGTTGTGGAGCGAGCGGGAAGGGTTTCAACCCGTGCAGTTGATGCCGGACAGCCTGGCGCTGCCTTCGTTGATCGTCCTGCGTTTCCGTCGCCCCGGTGACTGGCTGGCGCGCAGCGTCTGCGTGCCGGCCGATGCGCTGGCGCCGGAGTTGCACCGGCGCCTGCGCGTGCGGCTGCGCTTCAGCCGCAATAGGTGGACGGCGCCAGGATAGTGTCGCGGGCTTCGGGCAGCAGGTCCGGGTAGTCCAGCGTGTAATGCAGGCCGCGGCTCTCGTGGCGTTGCATGGCTGAATTGATGATCAGCTCGGCCACCTGGGCCAGGTTGCGCAACTCGATCAGGTCGCGGCTGACCTTGTAGTTCGAGTAGAACTCGTCGATCTCGTCCAGCAGCAGGCGAACCCGGTGCTGGGCGCGCGCCAGGCGCTTGTTGGTACGCACGATGCCCACGTAGTCCCACATGAAGCGCCGCAGCTCGTCCCAGTTGTGGGCGATGATCACGTCCTCGTCCGAATCGGTCACCTGGCTGGCGTCCCAGCAGGGCAGGGTGACCAGTGTCTGGGCCTTGGGCAGTTCGGCGAGGATGTCGGCGGCGGCGGAGCGGGCGTAGACGAAGCATTCCAGCAGTGAGTTGCTGGCCATGCGGTTGGCGCCGTGCAGGCCGGTGAAGGTGGTTTCGCCGATGGCGTAGAGGTTCGGTACGTCGGTGCGCCCCTGGGAATCCACCAGTACGCCGCCACAGGTGTAGTGCGCCGCCGGCACCACCGGGATGGGCTCGCGGGTGATGTCGATGCCGAAGTCCAGACAGCGCTCGTAGACGGTGGGAAAGTGCTCGCGGATGAATTCGGCCGGCTTGTGGCTGATGTCCAGGTAGACGTAGTCGATGCCCAGGCGCTTCATCTCGTGGTCGATGGCGCGGGCCACCACGTCGCGCGGGGCGAGTTCGCCCAGGGCGTGGAAGCGCGGCATGAAGCGCTCGCCATTGGGCAGTCGGAGCAGGGCGCCTTCGCCACGCAGCGCCTCGGTGATCAGGAAACTCTTGGCCTGCGGGTGGTACAGGCAGGTCGGGTGGAACTGGTTGAATTCCAGGTTGCCGACCCGGCAGCCGGCGCGCCAGGCCATGGCGATACCGTCGCCGGAGTTGCCGTCGGGGTTGCTGGTATAGAGGTAGACCTTGCTGGCGCCGCCCGAGGCAAGCACGGTGAAGCGCGCGCTGAAGGTGTCGACTTCGCCGGTCGAGCGGTCCAGTACGTAAGCGCCCAGGCAGCGTTGACCGTCCATACCCAGTTTCTGCTCGGTGATCAGGTCGACGGCGACCCGTTGCGACAGCAGTTCGATGTTCGGCCGCTGGCGGGCCTGTTCCAGCAGGGCATTGAATATCGCGGCGCCGGTGGCGTCGGCAGCGTGGATGATCCGCCGATGGCTGTGGCCGCCTTCACGGGTCAGGTGGAACTCGAAACCGCCGTCCTCGCGGCCCGGCTCATGGTCGCGGGTGAAGGGAACGCCCTGCTCGATCAGCCACTGGATGGCCTCGCGGCTATGCTCGACGGTGAATTTCACCGCGTCCTCGCGGCACAGGCCGGCGCCGGCGACCAGGGTGTCCTCGACGTGGGACTCCACGGTATCGGTGTCATCCAGCACGGCGGCAACGCCACCCTGGGCCCAGAAGGTGGAGCCCTGGGAGAGTTCGCCCTTGCTCAGCACGGCGATCTTCAGGTGCGAAGGCAGCGTCAAAGCCAGCGTCAGGCCGGCGGCCCCGCTGCCGATCACTAGGACGTCGTGCTGGAAATGCTGACTCATACCCGGCTCCACAAAATGGCGCCCTAGTATATAGAAGGGGGCCACGGCACAATACTGGCGAACCGATGACACCGAAGGCGCGTGAGGTGGGGCGGCAGTCGCAGGGCGGGAAGCTTTCTTCCCCGCTCAAGCCGGTCCGGCAGGCGCCAGGGGTTGCGTCGAAGTCATTGAACGATCACGGCAAATCACCGGAACTTTTTCAGGCGTTCCGGTTCGAACGCGGAATACCCAATCAACTTTGCGCGCAGATTGACATTGCGCGGAAGGGGAGCGGGTGTTCCGCCCGGTGCAGTTGAATTTGACGGGCTTCGGACGCATGTCGGGGTCCGATTGCCGCCAATGTGAAAAAACTGTGCGGCGCATGCTTGGAGGGGAGAACTTTTGCAAAAGACCCGAGTCTATCTTGGCAGGACGATTTACCAGGGTGCTCGAAGCTCCTCCAGGTTTTCAGAGGAGCATTCATGCTAACCCAGGAACAGGATCAGCAACTGGTTGAACGGGTACAGCGCGGAGACAAACGGGCATTCGACCTGCTGGTGCTGAAGTACCAGCACAAGATTCTGGGTCTCATCGTGCGATTCGTGCACGACGCGCAGGAAGCCCAGGACGTTGCACAGGAAGCATTCATCAAGGCGTATCGCGCCTTGGGCAACTTCCGGGGCGACAGTGCTTTTTATACCTGGTTGTACCGTATCGCCATCAACACCGCGAAGAACCATCTGGTTGCGCGCGGTCGGCGGCCGCCGGACAGCGATGTCACGGCAGAGGACGCGGAGTTCTTCGACGGCGATCACGCCCTGAAGGACATCGAGTCGCCGGAAAGAGCCATGCTGCGGGATGAGATCGAGGAAACCGTCCATCGCACCATCCAGCAGCTGCCCGATGATTTGCGCACGGCCTTGACCCTGCGCGAGTTCGAAGGCCTGAGTTACGAAGATATCGCCACCGTGATGCAGTGTCCGGTGGGGACCGTCCGCTCACGGATATTCCGTGCGCGGGAAGCGATCGACAAAGCTTTGCAGCCTTTGTTGCATGATGAAGTCTGATACAGCGGCAGAAGCCAAGAGAGGTACCGCTATGAGTCGTGAAGCCCTGCAGGAGTCGCTGTCCGCGGTAATGGATAACGAAGCGGATGAGCTTGAGCTGCGGCGTGTGCTTGCAGCCTGCGGCGAGGACGCCGAATTGCGGGCCACCTGGTCCCGTTACCAACTGGCCCGTGCAGTGATGCACCGCGAGCCGGCCATGCCCAAGCTGGACATTGCCGCCGCCGTGTCCGCCGCGCTGGCCGATGAAGCCGCACCGGCGCCGCGCAGCCGCAATCCGTGGCGCAACGTCGGCCGCCTGGCCGTCGCCGCCTCGGTGACCCTGGCTGTGCTGGCCGGTGTGCGCATGTACCACCAGGATGACAGTGTCGCCAACGGCCTTGCCCAGCAAAGTGCCACCCCGCAGATCGCCCTGCCGCAAGTGCAAGGCCCGGCGGTACTGGCAGGCTACACTCAGGACGAGGCGCCGCAGGTGATCACCAATGCCCAGGGCGGGCAGACCACCTGGCATGAGCAGCGTCTTCCGGGTTACCTGCGTCAACACGCGCAGCAGTCCGCCGTCAGCGGCACCGACAGCGCCCTGCCTTATGCACGCGCCGCGAGCCTGGAAAGCCGCTGATTTGCGACCTTAAGGAGCGACATGCGCGCGACGACAGCACTGTTGTTCTTCCTCGGCGGTCTGCTGGCATTGCCAGTCCAGGCCGCCGATGCGTTGGACTGGATCAAGCGCCTCTCCGAGGCTGATCAGCAACAGAACTTCCAGGGTACCTTCATCTACGAACGCAGCGGAGCCTTCTCCACCCACGATGTCTGGCATCGTGTGGAGAGTGACGGCTCGGTGCGCGAGCACCTGGTCCAGGTCGATGGGCCGCGCCAGGAAGTGGTGCGCGTCGATGGCGCCACTCAGTGCGTAGGTGGAGGCATGTCGGGGCAGGCGTCGACCGGCGAGATGTGGCCGGCACGCAAGCTCAACCCTGCCGATCTATCTACCTACTACGACGTTCGCGTCGCCGGCGAGTCGCGTATTGCCGATCGTCCGGCGGTGGTGCTGGCGGTGATCCCGCGTGACCAGCATCGCTATGGCTTCGAGCTGCACGTGGACAAGGAGACGGGCCTGCCGCTCAAGTCCCTGCTGCTCAATGACAAGGGCCAGATCATCGAGCGCCTGCAGTTCACCCGCATCGACATGGCAGCGCCGGATGACGGCGAGTTGCAGGCGAGCGCGGCCTGCAAGCCGGTGAAGGAAGCCAAGGTTGCCCAGGTGAAGACCAACTGGCATTCGGAATGGGTGCCGCCGGGCTTTACCCTGAACAGTACGCTGCAGGAGCGCAGCCCGGTCTCCAATGACCAGGTCCTGTGCCTGGCCTACGGCGACGGACTGGCGCGTTTCTCGGTATTCCTCGAGCCGCTGCACGGCGCCAAGGTCGATGATGCCCGCACCCAGCTGGGCCCGACCACCGTGGTTTCGAGGCGGTTCGCCAGTGAAGATGGCGGCACCATGGTGACCGTGGTCGGCGAGATACCCAGTGGCACGGCCGAGCGCGTGGCGTTGTCCATGCGGCCAACGGGAGCCCAGCCACAGTGATCCATGAGCGGGGAAGAGTGGTTGCGGTCGAGTCTGGAGCGGTCCAGGTCGAAACGCTGCGCCGCTCCACCTGCTCGGGATGTTCGGTCAACGCCGGTTGCGGCCAGGGTCTCCTGGAGCGGCTGGGTGTTTCCCAGGGACGCAGCCGAGTGCGAGCGCTCATCTCGCCGAACCTGGCTTCATCGAGTCTTAAGCCTGGCGATGAAATCCTGCTGGGCGTGGATGAAGACCTTCTGCTGAAAAGCGCCCTGCTTTTCTATCTTTCCCCGCTGATCGGGCTGTTCGCGCTGGCGCTACTGGCGGCGCGCCTCGATCTGGGGGAGCCTCTCATCATCGTGGCCGGGCTGGCGGGTTTCCTGCTGGCCTGGCTGCTGGTGCGTCGCCATGCGCGACGCCATACGGATGATCCGGCGATGCAACCGGTTGTGCTGCGTGCGCTGGTCGGTGGGCCGCCCGGCCCTGTTTAGTGATCTTCCCAATCAACATCACGGGAGCTGTAGTCAATGCAAACCCTGAAACGCAGCATGGCTGCGCTGGTCGCCCTGCTGGCCCTGAGCCTGTCGGTCACCGCGCGGGCTGAACTACCGGACTTCACTCCGCTGGTCGAGAAGGCCTCGCCGGCGGTGGTCAACATCAGTACCACCCAGAAACTTCCCGACCGCTCCAACGCGCAGATGGGCATTCCGGACCTCGACGGCCTGCCGCCGGGCCTGCGCGAATTCTTCGAGCGCAGCATTCCCCGCGGCCAGGGCGGTCAGGGTCAGGCGCCCCGTGGCCAGCAGCGCGAGGCCCAGTCGCTGGGTTCGGGCTTCATCATTTCCGATGATGGCTACATTCTCACCAACAACCACGTGGTGGCCGACGCCGACGAGATCCTCGTACGCCTGTCCGACCGCAGCGAGCACAAGGCCAAGCTGGTCGGTGCCGATCCGCGCAGCGACGTGGCCGTGCTGAAGATCGATGCCAAGGGCCTGCCGACGCTCAAACTGGGCGATTCCGACAAGCTGAAGGTCGGCGAGTGGGTGCTGGCCATCGGTTCGCCGTTCGGCTTCGACCACTCGGTGACTGCCGGTATCGTCAGCGCCAAGGGCCGCAGTCTGCCGAACGAAAACTACGTGCCGTTCATCCAGACCGACGTGGCGATCAACCCGGGCAACTCCGGTGGTCCGCTGCTGAACCTGCAGGGCGAAGTGGTGGGTATCAACTCGCAGATCTTCACCCGTTCCGGCGGCTTCATGGGCCTTTCCTTCGCGATCCCGATCGATGTGGCGCTGAACGTCGCCGATCAGCTCAAGGCCGGCGGCAAGGTCAACCGTGGCTGGCTGGGCGTGGTGATCCAGGAAGTGAACAAGGACCTGGCCGAATCCTTCGGTCTCGACAAGCCGGCCGGCGCGCTGGTCGCGCAGCTGGTGGAAGATGGCCCGGCGGCCAAGGGCGGCCTGCAGGTGGGTGACGTGATCCTGAGCCTGAACGGCCAGACCATCAATGAATCCGCCGACCTGCCGCACCTGGTGGGCAACATGAAGCCGGGCGACAAGGCGTCCCTGGAAGTCATCCGTGACAACAAGCGCCAGACCCTGAGCCTGACCATCGGCAGCCTGCCGGACGACGACGATGCCGTCGCCGCAGTCGAGGGCAAGGGTGCCGAGCGCAGCAGCAACCGCATGGGTGTGACCGTGGCGGAGCTGACTGCCGAGCAGCGCAAGTCCCTGGATATCAAGGGCGGCGTGGTCATCAAGGAAGTGCAGGGCGGTCCGGCGGCCATGATCGGCCTGCGTCCGGGCGACGTCATCACTCACCTGAACAATCGCGCGGTGGATTCCTCGAAAACCTTCAGCGAGATCGCCAAGGCGCTGCCGAAGGATCGTTCGATTTCCATGCGCGTGCTGCGTCAGGGCCGTGCGAGCTTCATCACGTTCAAACTGACCGAGTAAGGTCGACGCACCAGAAAAGGGCGACTCCGGTCGCCCTTTTTCATGCCTGACCGTCCGGCGCGGCGTGACGCATCAGGCTGTAGTCAGGTAAACTCCCCCGCTATTTTTCGGCGGACCGCCGCCTTCAGCCTTCCGAGTGTGTTCGCCGTGAGTGACCTGAGTCATATCCGCAATTTCTCCATCATCGCCCACATCGACCATGGCAAGTCGACGCTGGCAGACCGCTTCATCCAGATGTGCGGCGGCCTGTCCGACCGCGAGATGGAGGCCCAGGTACTGGACTCCATGGACCTGGAGCGTGAGCGCGGCATCACCATCAAGGCGCACAGCGTCACCCTTCACTACAAGGCGAAGGACGGCAAGACCTACCAGCTGAACTTCATCGACACCCCCGGCCACGTCGACTTCACCTACGAAGTCAGCCGTTCGCTGGCCGCGTGCGAAGGCGCGCTGCTGGTAGTGGATGCCGGCCAGGGCGTGGAAGCGCAGTCGGTCGCCAACTGCTACACCGCCATCGAGCAGGGCCTGGAAGTGATGCCGGTCCTGAACAAGATGGACCTGCCGCAGGCCGATCCGGACCGCGTGAAGGACGAGATCGAAAGCATCATCGGCATCGACGCCACCGACGCCGTGGCCTGCTCGGCCAAGAGCGGCATGGGCGTGGAAGACGTGCTGGAGCGCCTGGTCACTGCCATTCCCGCTCCGGAAGGCGAGATCGACGCACCGCTGCAAGCGCTGATCATCGACTCCTGGTTCGACAATTACCTGGGCGTGGTCTCGCTGGTGCGTGTGAAGCACGGCCGCGTCAAGAAAGGCGACAAGATCCTGGTGAAGTCCACCGGCAAGGTCCACCAGGTGGACAGCGTCGGCGTCTTCACCCCGAAGCACACCGAGACTCCGGACCTCAAGGCCGGTGAAGTGGGCTTCATCATTGCGGGCATCAAGGACATCCTCGGCGCGCCGGTGGGCGATACCCTGACCCTGAACAACACTCCCGACGTGGACGTGCTGCCGGGCTTCAAGCGCATCAAGCCGCAGGTCTACGCCGGCCTGTTCCCGGTCAGCTCCGATGACTTCGAGGACTTCCGCGAAGCGCTGCAGAAGCTGACCCTGAACGACGCCGCGCTGCAGTACGAGCCGGAAAGCTCCGAGGCCCTGGGCTTCGGCTTCCGCATCGGCTTCCTCGGCATGCTGCACATGGAGATCATCCAGGAGCGCCTGGAGCGCGAATACGACCTGGACCTGATCACCACCGCACCGACCGTGATCTTCGAGATCGTGCAGAAGAACGGCGAGATCCTCTACGTCGACAACCCGTCCAAGCTGCCCGACCTCTCGTCCATCGATGAGATGCGCGAGCCGATCTGCCGCGCGACCATCCTTGTGCCTCAGGAGCACCTGGGCAACGTCATTACCCTGTGCATCGAGAAGCGCGGCGTCCAGCGCGACATGCACTTCCTCAGCGGCCAGGTCCAGGTGATCTACGATCTGCCGATGAACGAAGTGGTGCTGGACTTCTTCGACCGCCTGAAGTCCACCAGCCGAGGCTATGCTTCGCTGGACTACAGCTTCGACCGCTTCGAGCCGGCCAACCTGGTTCGCCTCGATGTGCTGATCAATGGTGAGAAGGTCGATGCCCTCGCCCTGATCGTCCACCGCGACAATGCCCCGTACAAGGGCCGTCAGCTGGTGGAGAAGATGAAGGAATTGATCCCGCGGCAGATGTTCGACGTCGCGATTCAGGCGGCCATCGGTGGGCAGATCATCGCCCGCTCGACGGTCAAGGCGCTCAGGAAGAACGTGCTGGCCAAGTGCTACGGTGGTGACGTGAGCCGTAAGCGCAAGCTGCTGGAGAAGCAGAAGGCCGGTAAGAAAAGGATGAAGCAGGTCGGTAGCGTGGAGATTCCGCAGGAAGCCTTCCTCGCTGTGCTCAAAGTGGACAGTTGAACCCTATGACCCTGAATTTCCCGCTGTTGCTGGTGATTGCCGTTGCGGTATGCGGCGTTCTCGCCCTGGTGGACCTGGTGCTGTTTGCACCGCGCCGCCGGGCGGCCATTTCCGCCTATGAAGGTTCGGTCGGTGAAGCTGACCCGGAAGTGCTGGAGAAACTGAACAAGGAGCCGGTGCTCGTCGAGTACGGCAAGTCGTTCTTCCCGGTGCTGTTCATCGTGCTGGTGCTGCGTTCGTTCCTGGTCGAGCCCTTCCAGATTCCGTCGGGTTCGATGAAGCCGACCCTGGAAGTGGGCGATTTCATCCTGGTGAACAAGTTCGCCTACGGCATCCGCCTGCCGGTGCTGGACACCAAGGTGATCCCGGTGGGTGATCCGCAGCGCGGCGATGTCATGGTGTTCCGCTATCCCAGTGATCCGAACATCAACTACATCAAGCGTGTGGTCGGTGTTCCTGGGGACACCATCCGCTACACCAGCGACAAGCGCCTGTTCATCAATGACCAGGCCGTGGCCGAGTCGCTGGTGGGCGAGGAGCCTGGCACCCTGGGCAGCGTGACCCTGTACCAGGAGAAGCTTGGCGCCGCGGAGCACATGATCCGTAAGGAAATGACCCGCTTCCGCATCGAGCCGGGCAAGCAGTGGAAGGTGCCGGCCGGTCATTACTTCATGATGGGCGACAACCGCGACAACTCCAACGACAGCCGCTACTGGAACGATCCGAAGATTCCGAAGGACCTGCTGGGCATGGTTCCGGACCGCAATATCGTCGGCAAGGCCTTCGCGGTCTGGATGAGCTGGCCGGATCCGAAAATGCGCAATCTGCCGAATTTCTCGCGAGTTGGTGTGATTCACTAAACTGGTGAGACGTTCCGGGCCTGCAGGGCTGGATCGGTGCTGGAAAAGGGCGGGGCTGCACGCGGGGAGCGAGGCGGCCCCGCTTCACTTGGACCCGCCGCGGTTGGTGGGCAAATAAGAAAGATACCGACATGAGGTCGATATGACGTACGCACGTTCGCAGAAGGGAATGTCGTTGCTGGGTTGGCTGGCCGTTCTTGCCGTCGTGGCGTTTCTCGCCAGCGCCGCGTTCAAGGTCATTCCGCATTACCTGGACTACTACGCCATCGAGAAGGCCATCACCTCGGTGGAAATCGACAAGGCCGCAGAAGTGCGTAGTGTTCCGGAGTTCTACTCCTATGTGGACAAGGCACTGATGCTCAACAACATTCGCGACCTCAAGCTGGATGACGCGCTGAACGTGGAGCTCGAGAACAACGAGTTCCGCGCCCACCTGAAATACGAAAAACGCGAGCCACTGGTCCAGAACATCGACCTGGTGGTCAAATTTGACAAAGAATTCCGTGTACGAATGCCGTGAGTAACAACAGTCTGGATCGACTCGAGCGCAAGCTTGGCTACACCTTCCGCGACCAGGACCTGATGGTCCTGGCGCTGACCCATCGCAGTTTCGCCGGACGCAATAACGAGCGCCTGGAGTTTCTCGGTGACGCCATCCTCAACTTCGTCATCGGCGAAGCCCTGTTCACCCACTTCCCCCAGGCCCGCGAAGGGCAGCTGTCACGCCTGCGCGCGCGACTGGTGAAGGGCGAGACCCTGGCCCTGCTGGCCCGCGGTTTCGAGATCGGGGATTACCTGCGACTGGGCTCGGGCGAGCTGAAGAGTGGCGGTTATCGCCGCGAGTCGATCCTGGCTGACGCCATGGAGGCGCTGATCGGCGCCATCTATCTGGACACCGGCATGGATTCCGCCCGCGAGCGGATCATGGACTGGCTCGGCCCGCAACTGCGCGAGCTGACCCCGGTAGATACCAACAAGGACCCCAAGACCCGCCTGCAGGAGTTCCTGCAGTCTCGCGGGTGCGAATTGCCGCGTTACGACGTGGTGGATATCCAGGGCGAACCGCATTGCCGCACTTTCTTCGTGGAGTGTGAGGTAGCCCTGCTGAACGACAAGACCCACGGTCACGGCGGCAGTCGCCGCATCGCCGAGCAGGTGGCCGCCGCCGCCGCGCTGGCGGCCCTGGGCGTGGAGAATGGCCATGAGTGAGCACGAGCAAGACCAGCACGACCCATCCGAGCACGATGAAGCAGGAGCCGTTCGTTGCGGTTACGTCGCCATCGTCGGCCGCCCCAACGTAGGCAAGTCGACCCTGCTCAACCACATCCTCGGGCAGAAGCTGGCGATCACCTCGCGCAAGCCGCAGACCACCCGCCACACCCTGCTGGGCATCAAGACCGAGGGTGACGTGCAGGCGGTGTATGTCGACACCCCTGGCCTGCACAAGGACAACGACAAGGCGCTGAACCGCTACATGAACCGTTCGGCCAGCGCCGCGCTGAAGGACGTCGACGTGGTGATCTTCGTCGTCGACCGCAACCGCTGGACCGACGAAGACCAGATGGTCTACGACAAGGTCAAGTACGTGAGCTGCCCGGTCCTGCTGGCGGTGAACAAGGTCGACCGCATGGAAGACAAGGGCGAGCTGCTGCCGCATCTGCAGTGGCTGGCCGAGCAACTGCCCAACGCCGAAGTCGTGCCGATTTCCGCCCAGCACGGGCAGAATCTCGATGTGCTCGAAGGCCTGGTGGCCGAGCGCCTGCCAGAGAATGACCACTTCTTCCCGGAAGACCAGATCACCGACCGCAGCAGCCGCTTCCTCGCCGCCGAACTGGTGCGCGAGAAGATCATGCGCCAGTTGGGTGCCGAGTTGCCGTACCAGGTTGCTGTGGAGATCGAAGAGTTCAAGCAGGACGGTCCGATCCTGCACATCCACGCGCTGATCCTCGTAGAGCGCGACGGCCAGAAAAAAATCATCATCGGCGACAAGGGCGATCGCATCAAAAGCATCGGCCAGAACGCCCGCAAGGACATGGAGGTGCTGTTCGACTCCAAGGTCATGCTCAACCTCTGGGTGAAAGTGAAAGGCGGCTGGTCCGACGACGAGCGCGCACTGCGTTCGCTGGGCTACGGCGACCTCTGACCTTCAGTGCCCCGCGGGTATTCGCGGGCCGCACCCTTCGGGCGCCTGAGCGCGCCTGCCTCCCGACTCCCACTCCAGGCGCAGCGCCATGAGCCTCGCTTCCACTGCCCAAGCTGCCTTCGTCCTGCACAGTCGCCCCTACAAGGAAACCAGCGCGCTGGTGGATTTCTTCACCCCGCAAGGGCGTCTGCGCGCCGTCCTGCGCGGTGCGCGGGGCAAGGCTGGAGCGCTGGCTCGACCGTTCGTACCGCTGGAAGCCGAATTCCGGGGGCGTAGCGATCTGAAGAACGTCGTGCGCCTGGAGCCCAACGGCATCCCCAACCTGCTCAGTGGCGAAGCGCTATTCAGCGGCCTGTACCTGAACGAGCTGCTGATCCGCCTGCTGCCGGCCGAAGACCCGCATCCCGCGCTGTTCGAGCACTACCACGCGACCCTGCCGCTGCTGGCTGCCGGCAGTCCGCTGGAGCCGTTGCTGCGCTCGTTCGAATGGCGGCTGCTGGACGACCTGGGCTATGGTTTTTCCCTGGACACCGATATCGTCGGTCAGGCTGTGGCGCCCGATGGTCTCTACCGCCTGCTGCCCGACGCGGGCTTCGAGCCGGTCGGCAGCCTGCAGCCGGGGCTGTTCCATGGCGCCGACCTGCTGGCCATGGCCGAAGCCGACTGGAGCGCCCCCGGCGCCCTGGCAGCGGCCAAGCGCCTGATGCGCCAGGCTCTCGCTCCCCATCTTGGCGGCCGACCGCTGGTCAGCCGCGAGCTCTTCATGAATCGCAAGGACAACTCCCGTGACTGAAGCCAACCGTATTCTGCTCGGCGTGAACATCGACCACGTCGCCACCCTGCGCCAGGCCCGCGGCACCCGTTATCCCGACCCGGTGAAAGCCGCGCTGGACGCCGAGGAAGCCGGCGCCGACGGCATCACCGTGCACCTGCGCGAAGATCGCCGGCACATCCAGGACCGCGACGTGCGTGTGCTCGCCGAAGTGCTGCAGACCCGCATGAACTTCGAGATGGGCGTCACCGAGGAGATGATGAAGTTCGCCGAGATCATCCGCCCGGCCCATGTCTGCCTGGTCCCGGAAACCCGCCAGGAACTGACCACCGAGGGTGGTCTGGACGTTGCCGGCCAGGAAGCGCGCATCCGCGAAGCGGTCCAGCGACTGGCTGCCGCAGGCTGCGAGGTGTCGCTGTTCATCGATCCGGACCAGCGCCAGATCGAGGCTTCGGCTCGGGTTGGCGCTCCCGCCGTCGAGCTGCACACCGGTCGTTACGCCGACGCCCACAACCCGGCCGAAGGCGCTCATGAGCTGGCACGCATCCGCGATGGCGTGGAGTTCGGTCTGTCCCATGGCCTGATCGTCAACGCCGGCCACGGCCTGCATTACCACAATGCCGAGCCGGTAGCGGCCATCGCCGGGATCAACGAGCTGAACATCGGCCACGCCATCGTCGCCCATGCGCTGTTCGTGGGCTTCAAGCAGGCGGTTGCCGAGATGAAGGCACTGATCGTGGCGGCGGCGAATCGCTGATCGCTACCTGATTGGAAACCGTAGGGCGGATAACCCGGAACGGCTAATCCGCCACCACGGCGGATAACGCCTCGGGTGTTATGCGCCCTACGTTCTAATTCGACCTGGGCAGCGCTCAGGGCTTGCGCGCCACCAGCGTGGCGCGCAGGGGCGCCGGCAGGCCTTCGAGAGTACGGCTGTGGTCGTCCGGATCGAGGAAGTCCGGCAGCGACTGGTAGCGCATCCACTCGGTGGGGCGCTGTTCTTCCACCGAGGTGCGGCTGATATCCACACTGCGCACGTCGGTGAACCCTGCGCGGCGCAGCCACAGCTCCAGCGCCGGCACCGAGGGCAGGAACCACACGTTGCGCATCTGCGCGTAGCGGTCCTCGGGCACCAGCACGGTGTTCACGTCGCCTTCCACCACCAGGGTTTCCAGCACCAGCTCGCCGCCACGGCGCAGGCAGTCCTTGAGCGCCAGCAGGTGGTCGATGGGGGAGCGGCGGTGGTAGAGCACGCCCATGGAGAACACAGTGTCGAAGCCTTCCAGGCTCGAAGGCAGGTCTTCCAGGGCGAAAGGCAGGTGCCAGGCCGGCAGGTCCGGCAGGTAGCGCTTCATGGCGAGGAACTGGCAGAAGAACAGCCAGTTCGGGTCCACGCCCACCACGCTTCGCGCACCGGCGCCGAGCATGCGCCACTGGTAATAGCCGTTGCCGCAGCCAACGTCGAGGACGCGCTTGCCCGCCAGGTCGATATGCGGCGAGACGCGCTCCCATTTCCAGTCCGAGCGCCATTCGGTGTCGATGTGCACGCCGAACAGGTTGAACGGCCCCTTGCGCCAGGGGATCAGCCCTTGCAACGCGAGCTTGAGCTGCGCGCGGGTCTCCTCGTCGCAGGCGCCTTCAAGGTTGAAGCGCTCGCGCAGCTCGATGGCAGCGGCTTGCAACGGCGGCAGGCGGTCCACCGCGGCCAGCCAGCGTTCGAGATCGCCGTGGCCATCGTCGACCTTGCTGGCCAGTTGCGCGGGCAGCGAGGCGACCCAGGATTCCAGTGGCGTGCCGGCCAGTTCAAGGCGCAGGCGGTCGAGGTCGAAGCGTTCGATCATGGCAGGGCAATCAGGGAAGCGAAGTTGAGGCACTGGAACCACGGCACGACCTTGGAGAAACCGGCGGCCAGCAGGCGCTCGCGGTGGGTATCCAGGGTGTCGGGGCGCATGACGTTCTCAATGGCGGTGCGCTTCTGGGCGATTTCCAGTTCGCTGTAGCCATTGGCGCGCTTGAAGTCGATGTGCAGGTCGGTGAGCAGCTCGTGCTCCTGCTCGTCGGCGAAACGCAGTTTTTCCGAGAGGATCAGCGCGCCGCCGGGCAGCAGGGCGCTGTGCAGGCGGGTGAGTAGTTCCAGGCGTTGTTCGGGGGCGATGAACTGCAGGGTGAAGTTCAGCGCGATCAGCGAGCAGGGCTTGAGGTCCAGCTTGAGGATGTCCGCCTCGATCAGTTCGACCGGCAGCAGTTCCTGGTGCATGGCGTCCTGGGCGCGCAGGTATTCGCCGCAGCGCTCGATCATCGGGGTGGAGTTGTCGACGCCGATGACGCGGCAGCCTTCGGTCTTCACGTGGCGGCGCAGCGCCTGGGTCACGGCGCCCAGCGAGCAGCCGAGGTCGTAGAGCACGCTGTGCGGGGCGGCGAAGCGCGCGCCGAGCACGCCGATGTTCTCGACGATGGTGGGGTAGCCCGGCACCGATCGCTTGATCATGTCCGGGAAGACGCGCACCACGTCCTCGTTGAAGGTGAAGTCGGGAACCTGGGTTTGCGGCTGGGCGAAGATGCGGTCGGATTCGCTCACGCTGGATGGGGCCTCGTTACGCTGAACAGGCAACAGGGCGCGGCGCGCCCGGTTTGCCGGGGCGCGCATTGTAGCCGAGGCGCGAGGTGCGCCCAACCGTTAGCGGACGAGGGTCACTTGAGCTGGTCGGAGAAGTATTCGCCGGCGCCCTGCAGCGGGCCGAGGGGGTTCTTCTTGTCTTCCATGCGGCGGATGTTCGGCTCGCCGTTGCTGGTCTTGTGCACCACCACGTCGTCGATCAGCACGAACACCGGGCGGAACGACCAGCCCTGCACCTGGCGGCGCTTGCGGAAGTTGAAGATGTCGGCCCAGAAGCTGCCCACGCGCTGGCTGTCGGTCTTGTTGAAGTCGAAGGCGTAGCCGACGCAGCGGTCCTTGGCCTGCAGGCAGGTCACCAGGCCGTCGGGCAGGTAGTCGATGGGGATGTTGGGCTGCACGAAGAGCAGGCGCACGTCGATGAACGAAAGCATCTTGGCGTTGCCCTGGGACAGCGGATCGAAGCCCAGCGCATAGAGCTGCGACTTGGTGGTCTTGCCAGGGTCGACCTGGTTGTAGCGGCTCTGTGCATCCTGGTAATCCAGGAATGGTGACTGCACTTCCGCGCGTTCGCTGGGCAACAGGCTGCCACAGGCCGAGAGTGTCAGGCAGGCTCCCAGCAACAACATCGAGCGAACTACTGCACGCATGGAGCTCCCCTTTTCCCAGTCTCTTATTGATTGATCTATAGCCGATGACAGAGGGCTCTGCCGGACTTTTCTCACGCCTTCGCAGGACTAGTCAACGGCGATGCCGTAACCCTGCATCAGGGGTTTCCACTGGTCGTTGCGGCGCAGTTCGCGCAGGCCCTCGTCGAGGTCGGCCAGGCGCTCCTGCACGCCCTCCAGGCGAGGGTTTAGCGCGACGTACATAGGACGTTTATCGGCGAGCTCGCCGGCCGCTTGAATGCGCTCGGAGAGGCCGTGGCGCTGCAGGTAGTGCTCGACGATCTGGCTGTCCTCGAGCAGCACCGTGATGCGTCCGAGCAGCAGCTTCTGGATGTTGCGTTCGAGCACCTTCTCGCCGCTGAGCACCTGCACCTGTTCATGGTTGGCCAGGTGCTCGTCGCGCCAGTCGTCCAGCTCCTTGCCATAGGAATAGCCCTGAGCCAGCCCGATGGACTGGCTGCTCAGCGAGGCTGGCCCCTTCCAGGTCCAGGGATTGTCCTGGCGCACATAGAAACGCATGGTCACCCAGCCGATGGGCTCCTGGCCGATCAGCAGTTCCGCGGACTCTTCGCTGTAGGCGCCGACCACGCCATCCACCAGCCCTTCGCGGGCCATCTGCAGGGCGCGAGGCCAGGGCAGCGGCTCGAAGCGGGGTGGTTGCGGCAGCACCCGGCTGAGGGCCTCGAGCAGGTAGCCGGGCTTGTCCGGATCGTCAGGGCAGAGGTAAGGGCACCAGTCGTCGCCGGCCAGGCGCAGGGGTTCGGCGCTGGCCAGCGCCGAACAGAGGAGCAGCAGCGGTGAAGCGATTCGCAGCATGTCAGGCCCGGGTAGTGGAGTGTCCTTCCGAGTATGGCAGAGCGATATGACGGGATGTGACGGACGCGGCAATACCGAACTGGCCGAGCCAGTAGGTGAGCATGATGGCGTAGGAGGAGCCGTCGAAAGCAGCGACGAAGCGGCTGATGCCGATCATCGAATCGGAGCTGACGAACAGCAGTGCGCCGAGGGCGGCAAACACCCGGCTGGCATTGGCAATGCTGGGTACGCCAAGGCGGGCAATGGCGCGCCAGAGCATGGCGCTGATGGTCAGGCTGTACAGCGCAATCGGCAGCAGCAGCGGACCCAGACCCCGGCTGTAGAGCAGGGCGAACAGGCCGCCACCCACGCCGCCTGCGACCAGCAGTCCGAGCGGGGCAAAGCGGCGGGTATCGCCCAGGTAAGCGACCAGGTAGGCGAGGTGTGCCAGCAGGAAGGCGGCGAGGCCGGGAACGAAGTCGTTGATCGGCCATTCCAGCAGGATGTCGCCGAGCATCGACAGCACCAGGCCGATGGCGACCCAGCGGCGATAGCCGTCGGCGGGGGTGGCGAGAATCCACAGCAGCATGGCCAGCACCGGCAGCGGCTTGCACAGCATGCGCAGGGTCGGCAGGTCGAAGGTGACGGCGAACAGGTAGGCGGCACCGCCGATCAGTGCCAAGAGTGCCCAGCGCATGGGGTTCCCTCCCGAGGAAATGAACGCCCACTGTGCCGCAGCGTGGTGCCCGGCCCACAGGCCGAAGGCGCCAGGGCGAGCGGCTTATGGCGCCGGGGCGTCCTGTCGAGTGCGCTTTACTTGACGCTGATCGGGCAGACGAAAGTCTGCGCCGGTGCCACTTCCGCCTCCCAGGGGCGGCGGTAGGCCAGTTCCAGCTTGTCCTCGCCGGCGGCGGTCACGCGGAAGCGCCAGGTGGATTCGCCGGCGCTGCCGACCAGGCCTGCGTCTTCCGGGTTGCTGTAGACCTCCGGGCCGAGGGCGCGCAGCAGGCCGTTGGCGGCGTTGCGCAGTTCCCAACGGAAACCGGTGGTGGGGTTGCTCGGCAGGATCAGCACCAGCTCCTGGCCGGTATGCAGCTTCAGCGGTTTGCAGTCGCTGGCGTCTTCCAGGGTGACCACGGGTTTGGTCTGCCCGGCGCAGCCGGCGAGCAGGGCCAGGGTGAGGGGCAGCAACGAGCGGTACGACGGCATGACGGCTCCTGGGAGGGGACAGGTTGGGCCGCAGGATACCGTAATCATGTGGGCAGGGGATGTTTCGCGGGGGCGTATGCGCGGGCGCGGATGTCGGGAACTCACCGATGGCAGTGAATTTCTGCGCGAGGATTGCATGGACCTTGCCTGCGACCAGAATTCCACAACCACGCCGAAATCACGACGGAGCACGAATGTGGGATGGCGTGGAGCGCAGCGATACCCATCGATTTCGCCGAAGCAACAGCATGGGTATCGCTAGCTCCAGCCATCCTACGTCTGTGCGTGCCGGATGCGGCGGCAGAGTGCGCCGCCACCAAGCGAGAGAGTTAAAAAAAGGGAGGGTAAACCTGGGGGAGGGAGTAGAGCCCGCTCCTCATAGGAGCGGGCCTCGGGACATCAGGCCGGGAACAGCACCTTCGCCACATCGCCGAAGCGCCTGGCGAAATGCACCGTCAGGCCTTCCTTCAGGTACTCCGGCAGTTCTTCGAAGTCGCCACGGTTGGGCTCGGGCAGGATCAGCTCGAAGATCTTCTGCCGGCGCGCCGCGATGACCTTCTCACGCACCCCGCCAATGGGCAGCACCTGGCCGGTGAGGGTCAGCTCGCCGGTCATCGCCACGCCTTTCTTCGGCGCCTGGTTGCGCGCCAGGGACAGCAGGGCGCTGGCCATGGTCACGCCGGCGCTGGGGCCGTCCTTGGGCGTGGCGCCCTCGGGAACGTGCAGGTGGACGAAGGCCTGGTCGAAGAAGGTCGATTCGCCACCGTACTTCTTCAGGTTCGAGCTGATGTAGCTGTAGGCGATCTCCGCCGACTCCTTCATTACGTCGCCCAGTTGCCCGGTGAGCTTGAAGCCGCGGTTCAGTGTGTGGATGCGCGTCGCCTCGATGGGCAGGGTCGCGCCGCCCATGCTGGTCCAGGCAAGGCCCGTGATGACGCCGGTGCCGGAGAGCACCTGCTCGGTGCGGAACACCGGCATGCCGAGGTATTCCTCGAGGTCCTTGGCGCCGATCTTCACCACCGAATCAGGGTCATCCAGCAGCTTCATCACCGACTTGCGTACCAGCTTGCCGAGGACTTTCTCCAGCTGGCGCACGCCGGCCTCGCGGGCGTAGCCCTCGATCACCGCGCGCAGGGCGGCGTCGTTGATCGACAGGCGGTTCTTCGGCACGCCGGCCTTTTCCAGCTGCTTGGGCCACAGGTGACGCTTGGCGATGGCCAGCTTCTCCTCGGCGATGTAGCCGGACAGGCGGATGACTTCCATGCGGTCCAGCAGCGGGCCGGGGATGGAATCCAGGGTGTTGGCGGTGCAGACGAACAGCACCTTGGACAGGTCCAGGCGTAGGTCCAGGTAGTGGTCGAGGAACTCCACGTTCTGCTCCGGATCCAGCGTCTCCAGCAGCGCCGAGGCAGGGTCACCCTGATAGCTGCTGCCGAGCTTGTCGATCTCGTCGAGCATGATCACCGGGTTCATCACCTCGACGTCCTTCAGCGCCTGCACCAGCTTGCCGGGCAGGGCGCCGATGTAGGTGCGGCGGTGGCCCTTGATCTCGGCCTCGTCACGCATGCCGCCGACGCTGAAACGATAGAACGGCCGCCCCAGGCTCTCGGCGATGGACTTGCCGATGCTGGTCTTGCCCACGCCGGGCGGGCCTACCAGCAGCACGATGGAGCCGGCGATCTCGCCCTTGAAGGTGCCCACCGCGAGGAACTCTAGGATGCGGTCCTTCACGTCTTCCAGACCGGAGTGGTGCCGGTCGAGGACCTTGCGCGCGTGCTTGAGGTCGAGCTTGTCGACGCCCATCAGGCCCCACGGCACCGAGGTCGCCCAGTCGAGGTAATTGCGCGTGACGGCGTATTCCGGCGAGCCGGTCTCCAGGATCGACAGCTTGTTCAGCTCTTCATCGATGCGCTTCTTCGCCTGCTCGGGCAGGGTCTTGCCTTCCAGGCGCGCGCGGAATTCGTCGGAGTCGGCGCTCTTGTCGTCCTTGGTGATGCCCAGTTCCTGCTGGATGATCTTCAGCTGTTCCTGCAGGAAGAACTCGCGCTGGCGCTCGCCGATCTTGCGATTGACCTCGGCGGACAGCTCCTTCTGCAGGCGCGCGACTTCCACTTCCTTGCGCAGCAGCGGCAGCACCTTCTCCATGCGCTTGAGCATCGGCACGGTGTCCAGCACGCCCTGCAGCTCGGCGCCGGGAGCGGTGGTCAGTGCGGCGGCAAAGTCGGTCAGCGGCGACGGATCGTTGGGGTTGAAGCGGTTGAGGTAGTTCTTCAGCTCTTCGCTGTACAGCGGGTTGAGCGGCAGCAGTTCCTTGATCGCGTTGATCAGGGCCATGCCGTAGGCCTTCACCTCGTCGCTTGGGTCGTTGGGGGTGTGCGGGTATTCCACTTCCACCAGGAAGGGCGGGCGGTGGCGCTTGATCCAGCCGCGGATGCGCACGCGCGACAGGCCCTGGGCGACGAACTGCAGCTTGCCGCCCTCGCGGCTGGCGTGGTGCACGCGCACCAGGGTGCCGTGCTCGGGCAGGCTGTCCGGGTCGAAGTGGCGCGGGTCTTCCGGCGGATTTTCCATGAAGAACAGCGCCAGGCTGTGGTGCTCGGTCTTGGCGACCAGTTCCAGCGTCTCGGCCCACGGCTCCTCGTTGACGATCACCGGCAGCACCTGCGCCGGGAAGAACGGGCGGTTGTGGATCGGAATGACGTAGACCGTGGTCGGCAGGTTCTGCCCCGGCAACACCAGCCCGGTGTTGCTGACCTCTTCGGCGCTGTGGATATCGTGAATCTCGTCGTGGTCGCTCATGAGGCACCTGACTGATTGAACATGACAGTCTAGATGGGGAAACCGGCTCGGGGTTTCAATCCCATTGCTTGGAAGGATGTGTCCGGAGATGTTGCGGCCGATTGTGTGTGAACGAAGCTTACGAGCGGATTAGCGGGCGCGGCCGCAGGAAATCGCTGGGCGGTCGGCCGAACTGGCGGCTGAACATGGCGCTGAAGGCGCTGGGCGTGCTGTAACCCACTTCCAGCGCCACGCTCAGCACGCTCTCGCCCTGGGCCAGGCGCTCCAATGCGGCCAGCAGGCGTGCCTGTTGCCGCCATTGGCCGAAGGTCAGCCCGGTTTCGGCGAAGAACCAGCGTTGTACCGTCTTGCTGTCGACGCTCAGCCGGGCGGCCCAGTCGGTAAGGCTGGCTGTGTCGCCGGGTTGCGCCTGGATGGCCTGGCACAGCGCGCGCAGGCGCGGATGGGCGGGCAAGGGCAGGTGCAGCGGTAGCATGGGGTCTTCGCGCAGTTCATCGAGCATCAGGCCGAGCACGCGACCGTCGCGCGAATCCGGCGTGACTTCGCCACTGATCGACAGCGCCGCCAGGATCAACTCGCGCAGCAACGGCGAGACCGCCAGCACACAACAGTCCGGCGGCAGGTGCGGCGCGCTGCCCGGCTCCACATACAGGGTGCGCACCTGCACGTCGCCGACCATCCGCGTCCAGTGCTCCACGCCGCCGGGTATCCATAGGCCGCGGTTGTCCGGCACCACCCACTGGCCACTGGCGCTGCCCACCACCAGCACGCCTCGCACTGCGTAGAGCAGTTGCGCGCGGTGATGGCTGTGCGCAGGCACCTGATGCCCATCGGGGAAGTCCAGGGCGACGGCCGCCACCGGGCTGGCAGCCCGTTCGTCGCCGTGGTTTTCCAGCGGTTGGGCTGAAATGTCCTTTTTTCGCATGTGGATGCCTGTTTGTCGTTAGACGACCACTTTCCGCCATCGTTAGGCTGCTGAACAGTCCCCATCTGCATCGATGATTCCGCCATGACCGACATGTCCGTTATCGCCGAACAACTGGCCCGTATTGCCCGGTTGCTCGAACAATCCCTGCCCGTGCGCCCCGAGCTGAGGCTGCAGGAGGGCGCCATCGCCCACCTCTGGGAATACCGCCAAGGCCAGCCGCGCCTGACGCCGGTGATCGAGCCAGCGCTGATCGCCTTTGACGACCTGCGCAACGTCGACCGGCAGAAGGCGCTGATCGAGCAGAACACCCGTCAGTTCGTGTCCGGCCGCCCGGCGAACAACGTGCTGCTGACCGGCGCGCGCGGCACCGGCAAGAGTTCGCTGGTGAAGGCCTGCCTGCATGCCTTCCATGCCGAAGGGTTGCGTCTGATCGAGGTCGACAAGGAGCACCTGGCTGACCTGCCGCAGATCATCGACCTGCTGCGCCACCGCCAGGAGCGCTTCATCCTGTTCTGCGACGACCTGTCCTTCGAGGACGGCGAGACCGGCTACAAGGGCCTGAAGACCGTGCTCGACGGCTCGGTGGCGGGGCAGTCCGGCAATGTGCTGATCTACGCGACGTCCAACCGCCGCCACCTGCTGGCCGAGCGCGCCGAGGACAACCTGTCGTTCCAGCGCAGCGAGAGCGGCGAGCTGCATCCCGGCGAGGCGGTGGAAGAGAAGATTTCTCTCTCCGAGCGTTTCGGCCTGTGGATATCTTTCTACGCCTTCAGCCAGGAACAGTACCTGGAGGCGGTCGCCCGCTGGCTCGAGTCCCACGGCCTGGGCGGCGTGCGGCAGGAGGAGTGGGAGCAGGCCGCGATCCGCTGGGCCACCCATCGCGGGTCGCGGTCCGGTCGGATCGCCGCGCAGTTCGCCCGGGATTACGCCGGGCGTCAGCTCTAGGAGATCAGAAAGCCACTGCTTAGAAAGCCACTTTCACCCCCGCCTGGATGCCACGCCCGCCGGCTGGCACGCTGTCGCGCAGGATGGAGCTGGCGTAGCGCACGGTCTGGTTGGTCAGGTTCTCGCCCTTGACGAAGGCCAGCCAGCGGCTGTCGCCCAGGTCGAAGCGGTAGCCGACGCTGGCGCCGAGGGTGGTGTAGCCGTCGGTGCGCAGCTCGTTCTCTGGTACTCGGTTCTGGTCGGCGGCGTATTCCACGCCAACCCGTGCCTGCCATTGCTGCAGTTCCCACAGTAGCGCGCTGTTCAGGCGCAGCGGGGCGATGCGTGGCAGGGCTTCGCCGGTGTCCTTGTTCTTGGCGCGGGTGTAGTCGCCGGAAAGCTCCAGGTCGAAGCGGCCGTAGGGGCTGTCCAGCAGGTGGATGCGGTCCTGCGCCTCGACGCCGTAGAAGTCAGCCTTCACGCCGCTGTAGAGGTACTCGGGCAGTGCCTCGTCGTCGCCGGCGTCCACCACCGCGCCTTCCTCGTCGCGGTAGCGCCCGCTGGCCAGCAGGCCGATGTAGTTGGAGAAGCGGCTGTAGAACACGCCGACGCTGCCCTTGTGGCGGCCGTTGTCGAAGCGCAGGGCGAGGTCGGTGGAAACGGCCTTTTCCTTGCTCGCGTCGGCGTCGCCCACTTCGAAGGTGCCGGTGGCGGCGTGGGCGCCGTTGGCGTACAGCTCGTAGAAGGTCGGTGCGCGTTCGGTGTAGGCCAGGGTGCCGGCCAGCGACCAGATCGGCGTCAGCTTGTAGACGGCACCGGTGGACAGGCTGCCGGCGGTGAAACTGCGCGAGCCGTCGTTCTCGGCGAAGCGCTCGTTATCCTTGGCGTTGGGCTCGATGCGCGTGTGCTCGACGCGGCCCCCCAGGTTCAGCGCCAGGCGCTCGCTGGCCTGCCAGTTCTCCAGGAAGAACAGCGCAGCGCTGTCGGTCTCTGTGTGCGGCACGAAGGCTTCTTCGCCCAGCGCGGAGAAGCGGCTGTTGGTGACCTGCGCGCCGACCACGCCGTCCAGCGGGCCGATGGGCTTATGCCGTGCCTCGATGCGAGCCTCGTAGCCATCGTTCTTGAAAGTGGTGCCGGTCTCGCCGTCCTCGATCTCCTTGTGCTGGTACTCGGTATAGGCGGCGTCCAGCTTCACCGAGCTGAAAGGACCGTCGAGGTCGCGGATTTCCGAGGCGAAGGCGTAGCGGTCTTGCTGCATCTTCAGGCGCACGTCGTCTTCGGCGGGCGAGCCGTAGTTGCTGTCGTAGCCGCTGTAGGACAGGCCGGCATAGCCGTGATCCCAGTGGTAGCTGCCGCCGATGGCGCCGCTGTCCTGGCGCCCGTCGCTGTTGTTCACGCGGTGCTTCGCGTCATCGCCATCGATCTGGCGTTGACGTGCCGAATGGGCGTAGCCGGGGATGCGCAGGTCATTGAACTCGCGGGAGCCGGCGTCCAGGTGCAGGGCGAAGTTGCCGTCGCCGGCTTCCAGCGCGCCGGCGGCGCTGCGGGTGGTGTCCGAGCCGCCGTAGCGCAGCTCGCCCTGGCCGTGGATGCCGTCCACCGGTTCGCTGGGGATGCGGTTGTCGAAGCTGTTGACCACGCCGCCGATGGCATTGCCGCCGTAGAGCAGGGCGGCTGGGCCGCGCACCACTTCGATGCGCTCGACCACGTTGGGGTCTTCCGGCACGGCGTGGTCGTAAGACAGCGACGAGGCGTCCAGCGCGCCCACGCCATTGCGCAGCAGGCGGATGCGGTCGCCGTCCATGCCGCGGATCACCGGGCGGCTGGCGCCGGGGCCGAACCAGGTGGAGGACACGCCCGGCGTGCCATTGAGGGTTTCACCCAGGCTGCCTTTCTGCCGCAGGGTCAGCTCGTCGCCCCGCAGGACGCTGCTGGGGGCGGCTGGGGAGGCATCACCCAGCGGGTTGGCGGTGATCACCTGGGGCTCCAGTTCGGCGGGGGCGGCATCGGCCAGCGACGGTGCGCCGGCGCACAGGGCGAGGCCCAGCGGTGCTAGACGCCAGCGCGGAAGGGGAAGGGATGGGGGCATGACGAACTCCTGGTTTTTCTTCTGGCAAAGCGAACCCCTCCCTCGTGGTCAGGGATGCGCCAGGCGGCGGAGGAGGGGAAATGGGAATGTGTTATTTGTTATAACATAACATATCCGTCGGTTAGCAAGATTTTCCGGCTTAGATGCTTTAGTGCTTGCGAGCCCCTGGAGTTGCGCCCGGTTGCACCTGTGCGCTGGGCAGGCCCGGTCGAATCCCGTACCATGCTCAAAATTTGATCAGTCCAGCGCCATGTTCGATACCCGCCTCGCCACGCTGTCCGACCAGACCGACCAGCACGCCCATGGCCATCACCAGTTGGTGTTGGCCCTGAGCGGCCGCGCGGAATTCGAGATCGGCGGCGCCGGTGGCGAGGTCTGCCGGATGCGCGCCTGCCTGGTGCCGGGCGATGTCGCCCACGAGTTCGCCGGGCTCGGCGACAACCGCATGCTGATCCTCGATCTGAACGAGGCCGGCACCGGCGAGCAGGATCGCGAGCTGCTGGCGCGGTTGTTCGAGGTGCCGCGCTACCCGACCCTGGATGCGGACTTCCAGCACCTGCTCAGCTACGCCGGCGCGGAGATCGCCCGCTACGGCGATGACCCATTGCTCGCCCGTGCCCTGGGCGGCGTGCTGCTGCGCGCGCTGCACCTGCGCCTGTTCGGCGAAGACCGTGCGCCGCGCAGCGGGCCGCTGGACCTGGAGCGGCTGGACGGCTATATCGGCGATCACCTGTCCCGGCGCATCACCGTGGCTGAACTGGCCCAGGTCGCCTGCCTGAGCCCCAGTCACTTCCATGCGCAGTTCAAGGATCGCGTCGGCCTCACGCCGCACCAGTACCTGCTGCGCCAGCGGCTCGACCGCGCCGCGCGCCTGCTGCGGGAAACCGACCTGCCGTTGGTCGGCGTGGCCGGCGAATGCGGCTTCTCCAGCCAGAGCGCGCTGACCACCGCGATGCGCCGATACCTCGGCTTGACCCCAGGCAGCCTGCGCCGCTGCTGAATCCGCTAGCCTGCGCGTCCTGGATTGCTGATCGAACGGTCAGCTGCCGACCTTTGGGTGCTGGAGTCTTTTGCAAGAACTCCAGAGCTTTCAGCAAGAAATTCGTTGGGTGCAACCCATAGAGTCCGCCCACCGCGTTGCTGGTGCTCCAAGGTGCAACCCGGTCAAGCCAAGAACAACAGCCAGCTCGATACGCGGGAGGGGCAGCATGCCCATCACCGGTTTTGTCTTTGCCTGTAGCGCGCCTGCACCTGGCTGCGCCACTCCCTCCACGGCCCGGCCCGAAGCGCCCGCCCGTGGTCCTGTGCTGTCCGCCCTCGGACCAGCGGCGCCATTCGCTCCGATGCTTTCTGTACAATCCGCGCCCTCGCGCACCGGCTCCCCCCTGCCGCACCTCCATGCGCGCGTGAACCCAGTTTCGAATCGCTCCGGCAAGCAGTGCTGCCCGTCCACGGGACGGCGCGCCAGGTATTGCCGCAGTGCTGGCGCCCGTTCCGGCGCCTGATGGATCACCGGGCCCAGCCCGGGAAACGGCCCGCACCTCGCTTACCGGCGAAGGCGGGACGGAGGTCGCCGTGGTGAGACGGTGGCTGCAGGAAGACGCCAGCAAGGACGAGGGCGTGCCTGCGTCGGGATGCGTAGCGGTTCGGTGCCGGTTTGGTGCCACGCGCAACCCGGTTTGCCTGTGAGCAAGCGCTAACCGGTCGGCGTCAACCACGCCGGCTGCCAGTCAAGGGGCCGCGATACCCCGCGGTCCCGGATAAAAACAAGCTGTAGGGGAGTCCCCATGAGCGTCAACACGCCAACACTGATCACCTTCGTGATCTACATCGCGGCCATGGTTCTGATCGGCCTGGCTGCCTATCGTTCGACCAACAACTTCTCCGACTACATCCTCGGTGGCCGCAGCCTCGGCAGCTTCGTCACCGCGCTGTCGGCCGGTGCCTCGGACATGAGCGGCTGGCTGCTGATGGGTCTGCCGGGCGCCATCTACCTGTCGGGCATCTCGGAAAGCTGGATCGCCATTGGCCTGATCTGCGGCGCCTACCTGAACTGGCTGTTCGTCGCCGGTCGCCTGCGTGTGCACACCGAGCACAACGGCAACGCCCTGACGCTGCCGGACTATTTCAGCACCCGCTTCGAGGACAACAGCCGCATCCTGCGCGTCATCTCCGCGCTGGTGATCCTGGTGTTCTTCACCATCTACTGCGCCTCCGGCATCGTCGCCGGCGCCCGCCTGTTCGAAAGCACCTTCGGCATGTCCTACGAGACCGCCCTGTGGGCCGGTGCCGCTGCGACCATCGCCTACACCTTCGTCGGTGGCTTCCTGGCGGTGAGCTGGACCGACACCGTGCAGGCCTCGCTGATGATCTTCGCGCTGATCCTCACGCCGATCTTCGTGCTGCTCGCCACCGGCGGTATCGATCCGGCCTTCGCCGCCATCGAGCTGAAGGACGCCGCCAACTTCGACATGTTCAAGGGCGCCTCCTTCGTCGGCGTGCTGTCGCTGATGGCCTGGGGCCTGGGCTACTTCGGCCAGCCGCACATCCTGGCGCGCTTCATGGCCGCTGACTCGGTCAAGTCGATCCCGGCTGCCCGCCGCATCTCCATGACCTGGATGATCCTCTGCCTGGGCGGCGCGGTTGCCGTGGGCTTCTTCGGCATCGCCTACTTCCAGGCGCACCCGGAGCAGGCTGGCGCCGTGGGCGAGAACCACGAGCGCATCTTCATCGAACTGGCGAAGATCCTCTTCAACCCGTGGGTCGCCGGCGTGCTGCTGTCCGCCATCCTCGCGGCGGTGATGAGCACCCTGAGCTGCCAGCTGCTGGTGTGCTCCTCGGCGCTGACCGAAGACTTCTACAAGGCCTTCCTGCGCAAGAACGCCAGCCAGCTGGAGCTGGTGTGGGTCGGTCGCGCCATGGTGCTGCTGGTGGCGCTGGTCTCTATCGCGCTGGCCGCCAACCCGGAAAACCGCGTCCTGGGCCTGGTGTCCTACGCCTGGGCCGGCTTCGGCGCCGCCTTCGGTCCGCTGGTGCTGTTCTCCGTGCTGTGGAAGGGCATGACCCGCAACGGCGCGCTGGCCGGCATCATTGTCGGTGCGGTCACCGTGATCGTCTGGAAGCAGTTCGGCTGGCTCGGCCTGTACGAGATCATCCCGGGCTTCATCCTCTCCAGCGTTTCCATCGTGGTCTTCAGCCTGCTCGGCTCCGCGCCGTCCAAGGCGATGATCCAGCGCTTCGAGGAAGCTGAGGCTGAATACGCCGAAGCTACTCAGTCGACCGGCACTGCCGTGACCAGCCGCTGAGACTTCGCTGAATGAAAAAGGCCGCGCTCCGTGAGGGGCGCGGCCTTTTTCTTTTCGCAGGAGCGATGTATCAGTGCGAAGCGTGCCCGCCGCTCATCGCCGCCGCGTAGCGCCAGCAGGCGAAGAGGCAGAGCAGCAGGCCGGCCACCGCCAGCGCGCCGCCGACATAGCCGATCCATTCCAGCCCCATGCCTACCGCCACGCGGCTGCCCAGCAACGCGCCGCCGCCGATGCCGACGTTGTACAGGCCGGAAAACATCGCCATGGCCACGTCGGTGGCGTCATGGGCCAGTTGCAGCACCTTGGCCTGCAGCGCCAGGCCGAAGCAGAGGATCGCCGCGCCCCAGAACAGGCTCAGCCCCAGCAGTGCCGTGGGCGAATGGGCCAGCGGCATCAGCAGCAGGAGCGAGCCGCCGAGCACGGCGATGGCCAGGCACGGGAAGACGCGTGGGAAGCGCTCGCTGTAGCGGCTGAAGAGGATCGAGCCGAACATCCCGGCGCCGCCGAACAACAGCAGGAGCAGGGTGGTCTTGTGGCTGTCCAGCGCGGCGACCTCGCGGGCGAACGGCTCGATGTAGCTGTAGGCGGTGAACTGCGCAGTGATGACCAGTACGGTGAGTACGTACATCGACACCAACGCCGGGCGGCGCAACAGCAGCGGCAGGCTGCGCAGCGAGCCAGAGTTCTGGCTCGGCAGCAGCGGCAGCGCGCGGGCCAGCCAGAGCACCACGACCACCGAGACGCCGGCAATCGCCAGGAAGGTGGTGCGCCAGCCCATCGCTTCGCCCAGCACGCGGCCCAGCGGGATGCCCAGCACCATCGCCAGGATGGTCCCGGTGGCCAGCAGGCCGAGGGCTTTCGCCTGTTGGCCCGGCGGCGCCACACGCACTGCGAGCGACGCGGTGATCGACCAGAACACCGCATGGGCGAAGGCGATGCCGAAGCGGCTGATCATCAGTACCGTGAAGTTCCAGGCGAAGCCGGAGAGCACGTGGCTGACGATGAACAGGCAGAAGATCACCACCAGCAGGCGCCGGCGTTCCATGTTGCGGGTCAGCTGCATCAGCGGCAGCGAGGCCAGCGACACGACCCAGGCGTAGAGTGTGAGCATCAGCCCGGTCTGTTCCGGACGCATGTTGAAGCTCGCGCCGATGTCGCTGAGCAGGCCCACCGGGACGAACTCGGTGGTGTTGAAGATGAAGGCGGCGATGGCCAGGGCAATGACGTTCAGCCAACTGCCGGAGCGGGTTTCTTGCACGGTGGTCATGGGAATCCTGAGGTGAAGTGGGGCTCAGGCCGTGCCTGCGGATCACGCGAAAGGCGTGTCCCTGGCAAAGAAGAATTGTTGTTGCGGCAGGCCTGATTCTACCCACGGGTTGCCCATCACGCACGGCGAATGCCGCCCTGCGCGGGCGCAGCGGCAGGCTCAGGCGGCGTTGTCGATCAGCGGGTCGGCGGCTTGCGCGGCTTCCTCGGCCAGCCAGTCGAGGAACGCCCGCACCGGCGGGTGGCGCTCGCGGCCTGGCACGCAGAGCGCGGTGTAGCGGGCGCCGGGCACGTTGATGTCGGGGCGGTAGGGTGCCAGCAAGCCCTTCTCCACGCTTTCGGAGACCAGCAGCGAGCTGGCCAGCACCAGTCCCTGGCCCGCGATGGCCGCCTGCAGGGCGTAGAACTCCTCGTCGTACTCGCGCTGCACTGCCTGGGCCAGCAGGCAGTGCTCGCCGGCCACCTGGCACCAGGCCTTCCAGCCGCGCTCGTAGAGCTCGGAGTTGTGCCAGCGCACGCTGATCATCTCCGGTACTTCCACGTCGGCGGTGGCCACCAGTGCCGGCGCGCCATAGACGGCGAAGCGCTCAGCCAGCAGGAACTGGCTGTGCATGCGCGGGTAGTCGCCGAAGCCGTAGCGGATCGCCAGGTCGACGCTGGCGTCCTGCTGCAGGTCGAGCAGTTCGCACTGGCTGTCCAGGCGCAGGCGGATGTGCGGGTAGCGCGCGTAGAAGCGCCCCAGGCGCGGCACCAGCCACAGCGCGGCGAAGGCCGGGGTGGTGGAGATCGTCAGGCTGCTGGCGCTGCGCTGCGGGCGCAGGCTGTCCACCGATTGCGATACCTCCAGCAGCGCGCCATGCAGGCTGCGGAACAGCCGCTCACCGGCTTCGGTCAGGCGCACCCGGCGTGGCAGGCGCTCGAACAGCGGCAGGCCCAACCATTCCTCCAGCGCGCGCACCTGGTGGGACACCGCCGTGGGCGTGACGGCGAGCTCCTGGGCGGCGGCCTTGAAGCTCAGCTGGCGCGCGGCGGATTCGAAGGTGCGCAGGGCGGGAAGTGGCAGGTTGGCGAACATGGTGCGCTCCATGGATGAGCTGAATTCATCTGGAAGGAAATCCCCTCAGTTGTCCTGCTCTACGGCTGGAAATAGCTTAGGCAGCAACAGGAGGCCGATCAGGACTTCCGCAGTGTACACCTTCAGCAAGGAACGACAGATGAACAGGATTCTCGCAATTCACGCCAGCCCCCGCGCCGACCGCTCACATTCCCGCCGCCTGGCCGAGGGCTTTCTCGCCGCGCTGCCGCAGGCGCAACTCACCCGCCGCGAGGTCGGCCGTGCCGATCTGCCCCATGTCAGCGAAGGCTTCATCGCCGCCGCCTTCCACCCGCAGCGCGAGCATCGCCCAGCCGAGTTGCAGGCCGAACTGCAACTCAGCGAATCGCTGGTGGACGAATTGCTCGCCCACGACCTGCTGGTGATCTCCACGCCCATGTACAACTTCAGTGTGCCCAGCGGGCTGAAGGCCTGGGTCGACCAGATCGTCCGCATCGGCCGCACCTTCGACCTGCACCTGAAGGACGGCGAGGCGGAATACGAACCGCTGCTCAAGGGGCGCAAGGCGCTGATCGTCACCAGTCGCGGCGGTGCCGGCATGGGGCCGGGTGGTGAGCTGGAGTGGATGAACCACGCCGATACCTGGCTGCGCGTGGCGCTGGGTTTCCTCGGTATCGAAGAGGTACGGGTGATCGCTGCGGAGGGCGAGGAGGGCAATCCCGAAGCCTTCCGCGCTTCCTACCAACAGGCCGAGCGGGCCCTGGCCGATCTCGCCGAGAGCGAGTGGGCGCGTGCGTGATGGCCTGGGCGATGCTGATGGTGGCGGCGGTGTTCGAGGTGATGTTCGCGGTGTCAATGAAGTATGCCGAGGGCTTCACCCGACCGCTGCCGACCGTGGTGACGGTGGTCGCGGTGATCGGCGGGATCTTCTTCCTCACCCTGGCGATGCGCCAGTTGCCGGTGAGCATCGCCTATCCGGTCTGGACGGCCATCGGCACGCTGGGGACGGTGTTCTTCGGCTTCGTCCTGCTGGGCGAGGCGCTGACCCTGACCAAGCTGGCGTCGGTCGCCCTGATCGTGGCGGGCGTGGCCGGGTTGCGGGCCTGATCGCCTGTGGCTGATTCTTGATGGTAAGGTGCCGCGCATTCTCCACGACGGCACCGAAGATGAACGACAAACCGAAGAACCCGCTGCATGGCGTGACCCTGGAAGCCATCCTCAACCAGTTGGTGGCGCAGTACGGCTGGGACGGGCTGGCCAAGCGCATCGACGTGCGCTGCTTCAAGAACGACCCGAGCATCAAGTCCAGCCTGACCTTCCTGCGCCGCACGCCGTGGGCGCGGGAGCAGGTCGAGGCGCTGTACGTGAAGAGCGTGCAGGGCAAGTAACCTGGCGGCTCTGCGTATCGCAGGGCTACCTCCAGCTCACCCGCAGATTATCCAGCCGCTCCTGGCATCCGGTGCTGATCCCCGGCTCCAGGTAGCTGGTCAGCAGCGGCGCCATGCCCTTGAGCACCTGCACCGGTAGCGCCGAGGTGAACTTGAAGCCGTCCGACTCGCTGCCCGCCACATAGGCGGTGAGCGTACCGAAGTGGCGCGGACCGATGTAGAAGACAAAGGTCGCCGTGCGGTTCATCGCCTTCGAGCTCTTCACCCAGCCGCTGCGGGTGACGCTCTCGATGCGGTTGTCGCCGGTGCCGGTCTTGCCCCCCATCACCAGTGCATTGCCATCAGCCAGCTTGAAGGTGCCGGACAGGCGCCGAGCAGTGCCTGCATCCACCACCTGGGATAGCGCCGTGCGCAGGGCCTGGGCCACTTCCGAGCGCATCACCTGGCGACCATTGCCGGATTCCGGGCCGAGGGTGACTTCATAGGGTGTGGCGGCGGCGAAGTGCAGGCTGTCGATGCGCAAAGTCGGCAGGCGCACGCCATCGTTGAGGATGATCCCCATCAGCTCCGCCAGCGCCGCCGGGCGGTCGCCGGAGCTGCCCAGCGCGGTGGCCAGCGACGGCACCAGGTGGTCGAACGGGTACCCCAGGCGCTTCCACTGTTCATGCAGGTCGAGGAAGGCTTCCACCTCCAGCATGATACGGATGCGCTTGTCGCGGGCGTACTTGTGCCGCGACTTGAACAGCCAGCCATAGACTTCCTTGCGCTCGGCGCTGCTGGCGGCCACAGCGTCGGCGAATGTCGCTGCCGGCTGGCGTTGCAGGTAGCCCAGCAGCCAGAGTTCCAGCGGGTGCACGCGGGCCACGTAGCCTTGGTCGTTGAGGTTGAAGGCGCCCGGCCCGTAGCGGGTGTAGAGGTCCTCGATGCGCTTGTCGGTGAGCTTGTCGCCGGCGTATTTGCCCTGCTTCAGGCGATCCTGCAGAAAGGCGGCGAAGGTCGGGACATCCGCCTGCGGCTGCAGGTAGCGGTGGATCGCCGCCAGCCGCACCGGCCAGGCGCGCAGGCCGTCGAGGAAGGTGCTCAGGCGCGCGTCGTTGTCCTTGCCCTTGTACTTCTGCCAGAAGCGCAGCAGGTAGACCTGGCTTTCCTTGTCGACGAAGCGGTCGAGGTAGTCCTGCCTGCGCGGGTCCTTGTCGTCGGCGAGCACGGCGACCTTGCTGCCCTCGTTGGCGTAGATGTCGTGACGCACCAGGTCGCGCAGCAGGCGCACGAAGGGCAGGTTGATCGACTCGCGCAGGGCGTCCTGCAGGGTCGGGATGCGGCCGTTGTCTTCCTTGCGGAAGTTGCTGAAGGTGTGGATGCCGCCGCCGGTGAAGAAGCTCTCGTAGGGGCTGGCGGAATACTTGCGCTGCAGCGCGGCGGCGAGCATGTCCGGCAGGTCGCGGTCCTTGGCGGTGATCAGGTAGTCGATGGACCAGCGGGTAAGGAAATCCAGCGGCTCCACCGGCACCTTCTTCAGCTCCGCGACGCTCATCGGCGCGTACAGCTGGTGCAGGTCGGCGATGGTTTCCAGGTAGGTGGAAAGCACGCGGAGCTTGGCGGTGGAGCCCAGCTCCAGCTTGCTGCCCTCGTTGATGTCGAAGGGTTGCTCGGTGCTGTCGGTCTGCACGCGCACGCGGTTGCCGCTGGGAGTGCGCTCGAAGAGGGTGAAGCTGTAGCGCACGTCTTTGGTCTTGTCCTTGGACAGCAGGTGCTCGCCGAACAGGCCGATCTGCTCGGCGAACTCCGGGTCGGACAGATGCCGCAGGTAACCGGTGACCTGCTCCTGCAACTCATGCTGCAGGGTGGTGGTGAAGCTCATGTCGAAGCGGTCGAGGTCATACAGCGGCACGTCGAGCATGCCGGCCAGGCGTGTACGGGCCAGACCGATGCCCTTGTTGTTCTCCAGCGGGGTGAAGCTCGGCTCGCTGCGCGGATCGCGGAAGCTGAGCTTCTGGCCGAGCGCGGCATCGCGCAGTTCGGGGGCGATCACGTTGTTCTGCGCCAGCAGGCGCAGGTAGCTGTCGGTCAGCACGGCGAGCTGGTCGCGGCCGCGGGCCAGGTACCAGGACGGCCGGCGGTGGGCGATCATCAGCGACACCACCTGGCGCAGCGCCTTGCCCTGGGCGGCCAGTTCGGCGCCGGAGCCGGGCGGGGCGTTGAGCAGCTTGTTGACCTGCTGGTAGTCGGCGCCGTACCAGATCCACAAGCCGTCCGGCAGGCCGCTGACTTCGCCGTAGCCGGGCTGCGCCGAAAGCGGCACGGAGTTCAGGTAGGTGAGGGCGACGTTGCGCCGCGCGGCCATATTCTCCGCGCCGTTCTGGTAGGTGCGCACGCTGGCCGAAGCCATCTGCCGCAGCTTGTCGGTGATGGAGTTGGTGCGGCCATCCTCGGAGTGGCGGTACTTCTCGATCTGCGTAGCGAGGGTGCTGCCGCCGGGCGCGTGGTTGCCCAGACCAACCAGCTTGCCCACCTGCGCCACCGAGGCCTGGGTGAAGCGGCTCCAGTCAATGGCCGGGTTCAGGTAGGGGCGGTCGGGGTCGAGCAGATCGCGGTTCTCGATATACAGCAGGCTGTTGACGATGGCCGGCGAGATGCTCTCGAAGTTGGCGTAGAGCCGCTGCGGGTAGCGGAAGTTGTAGATCGGCAGGCCGCGGCAGTCGGCGATGTCGACGCCGGCCTGGGCCTTCTCCGGGTAGGGCGGGAACATGCCGTGGCCGGTGTACTGCATCAGCGGATCGGAGAAGCGAGCCTGGCTCAGGGTGACGAAATTGCGCTCGTGCAGGCGGCCGAGGAAGCTCGGCAGTTGCTGGTAACCCAGGCGCCGGTCGAAGGGCCCGCCCTGGGGGTAGACCACGTCGGCAGTGCCGCCCTGTTCCAGGCTCCAGGTCAGCCCGGTGGCGTAGCGCGCCAGCTCGCGCGCCTGCAGCTTGGAGGTGCGCGCTTCATAGAGCAGCGCTGCGCCCATGGCGGCCAGCAACGGCAGGAGAAAGAGGAAGAGAATGAGGAAGCGGTGGTGATGCACTTTCTGTGGGGAAAGGCCGGGCCCCAGACTTCCCGGTTGACCTGCCACTTGCGTACCGGAATGCTTCGAGTTGCCCATCTTCACGCCCCGCCCTTGCTTGTACGACAGCCCAGGTAGCGGACTCCGCCCACGTGATGGCCGGCGCCATCCTGGCGCCGCGAAAGCCGCTTCCCCCCCGCAGCTTTCCTAACTTCCAGCGTAGTCGGCGGCAAAAAAACTGCGCACCGGCTGGCACCGTTCGTGGCCGTGCGGATTGATTTGCCGACGGCCAGCAGGTGCAATGTACTGACTTCGACAGGAACCCTTGCCCATGCGTTCGCCTTTTCTGCCTTGCAGTCTGCTCCGTGCTCTGCCTCCGGCCGCCCTGCTGCTGGCGTCCTTGAGCGCCCAGGCGGCGCCCATGCCGTTCTACCGCTGGCAGAGCAAGCTCGATGGCGCCTACACCTGCCAGCAGACGTCACCGGGCAGTGGCTGGCAGAAGATCGGCGGGCCGTTCCGCGACGCCGGCTGCCGCGAGGCCATCCCGCAGACTCCGCCGCCCAAAGGGCTGGCGGTGCCCAAGGTATTGAAGGGGCGGTAGTTACAGTTTCTTGTGGCGTTGTACCGGGACATTGGGTGCCGACGATTCCCCCTCACCCCAGCCCTCTCCCAGAGGGAGAGGGAGCAGATTGTGCCGGCTGATGCTGTGATTTCCTCCTGCACGAACGGTCCCCTCTCCCTCCGGGAGAGGGTTAGGGTGAGGGCAGACCCGGGCGCCGGAGTAGCACCGTAGGAGCAGATTCCTCCGCCATCGTTTCACCCACGCACGGAGCTCACCATGACCGATCACGACGCCCGAATCCGCCAGAGCTGGCAGACCAACGCCGATGCCTGGACCCGTGCGGTGCGCGAGCAGCGTATCGAAAGCCGGCGGCTGGTCACTGACGCAGCGATCCTTGGCGCCATCGCCGATGGCCCGGCGCGGCGTGCGCTCGATATCGGCTGCGGCGAAGGCTGGTTGTGTCGCGCGCTGGCGGAGCGCGGCAGCGAGTGCGTCGGTGTGGATGCCTCGGCGCCGCTGATCGATTCGGCGCAGGCGGCAGGCGGCGCACGCTTCGAGGTGATGGATTACGCGGCGCTGATCGAGTCCGGCAGCAGCCTGGGAAAGTTCGACGTACTGGTGTGCAACTTCGCGCTGCTCGACGAGTACATTGCGCCCTTGCTCGGCGCCTTGCGCGAACGCGTCGCTCCCGGCGGGCGGCTGCTGATCCAGACCGTTCACCCCTGGACCGCCTGCGGCGACGAGTCCTATGCCGATGGCTGGCGGCTGGAAACCTTCGCCGCATTCGGTGGCGAGTTCCGCTCACCGATGCCCTGGTTCTTCCGCACCCTGGAGTCATGGCTGGCGCTGCTGGCCGCCAGCGGCTGGCGTTTGCGTCAGCTGCGCGAACCGCGCCATCCGGGCACCGGCCAGCCCTGCTCGCTGTTGCTGGAATTGCAGCCGCTGGCAGGCTGAACCGCTCTAAAACGGCCTTCGCCGGGTACGTGGATGTGGCGATACGCCGCTATTCCTTTGGTCACATTGCACCTTGGTGGTGCAGACGTTTCCTACACACTTGTGTAACACTCGCCCGCGACCTCAGCCGTGGTCCTCCCGCAATGCCCACGTCCGCTTCACAAGAGCGGGCAGCCTCTTCCGGTGTGCCGTCCTGGAACTGCCAGACACTTCTCCCTCCGTGCCGCCTGGCGCGGCGGCGAAGCCTTTCCGGTGGTTCCGCACCCTGACTGCACTCAGAGTCCGCAGCTGATTACTCCCAAGAACAAAATGAGGTTGCATCACCATGTCGTCCCACGATCTCCAAAGGGATCTCAACGAGCGGCACATCCGTCTCATGGCCCTGGGCGCCTGCATCGGCGTCGGCCTGTTCCTCGGCTCCGCCAAGGCCATCCAGATGGCCGGCCCGGCCATCATGCTCTCCTACCTCATCGGCGGTCTCGCCATCCTCGTGATCATGCGCGCCCTCGGCGAGATGGCCGTGCACAATCCGGTGGCCGGCTCCTTCGCCCGCTACGCGCAGGACTACCTCGGCCCGCTGGCCGGTTACCTGACCGGCTGGAACTACTGGTTCCTCTGGCTGGTGACCTGCGTCGCGGAGATCACCGCGGTGGCCATCTACATGGGCATCTGGTTCCCCGACGTGCCGCGCTGGATCTGGGCGCTGGCCGCGCTGGCGAGCATGGGCACCATCAACCTCATCGCCGTGCGCGCCTTCGGTGAATTCGAATTCTGGTTCGCGCTGATCAAGATCGTCACCATCGTCGCCATGATCCTGGCCGGCGCCGGCATGATCTTCTTCGGCCTGGGCAACGGCGGCATCGCCACCGGCATCTCCAACCTGTGGAGCAACGGCGGCTTCATGCCCCACGGCATAACCGGCGTGCTGATGTCGCTGCAGATGGTGATGTTCGCCTACCTGGGCGTGGAGATGATCGGCCTCACCGCCGGTGAAGCGAAGAACCCGCAGAAGACCATCCCCGGTGCGATCAACTCGGTGTTCTGGCGCATCCTGCTGTTCTACGTGGGCGCGCTGTTCGTGATCATGTCCATCTACCCGTGGAACGAGATCGGCACCCAGGGCAGCCCCTTCGTGATGACCTTCGAGCGCATGGGCATCAAGACCGCCGCCGGCATCATCAACTTCGTGGTGATCACCGCTGCGCTGTCGTCCTGCAACGGCGGCATCTTCAGCACCGGCCGCATGCTCTACAGCCTCGCCCAGCATGGCCAGGCCCCGGCCGTGTTCGCCAAGACCTCGAAGGGCGGCGTGCCGCGCAATGCGCTGCTGCTGTCGATCTTCGCGCTGCTGCTGGGCGTGCTGCTGAATTATCTGGTACCCGAGAAGGTGTTCACCTGGGTGACCTCCATCGCCACCTTCGGTGCGATCTGGACCTGGGCGATGATCCTGCTGGCGCAGCTGAAGTTCCGCCGCGGCCTCTCCGCCGCCGAAGCCGGCAAGCTGCAGTTCAGGATGTGGCTGTACCCGCTCAGCTCCTACCTCGCCATGGCTTTCCTGGTGCTGGTGGTGGTGCTGATGGCCTTCTTCGAGGATACCCGCATCGCGCTGTACATCGGCCCGGCCTTCCTGGTGCTGCTGACGGTGCTGTACTACGCGCTGAACCTTGCTCCTAAAAACCTGGCTCCGAAAGAGCAGGGCAGCGTGGCCAGCCGTGCCTGATGCGCGGTTGAGCGAATGAAGAAAGGGCCTCTGCGGAGGCCCTTTTTTTTCGCGTCGAATCAGGCACCGGGCAGGCTGCCGGCCATGCGGGTCAGGCTGCGGTCGAACTCGGTGATCTCCAGTTGCAGGCCGACGGGACGTTCTTCGATGAGTGCGGCGAGGGTCTGCTCGGCGGTGTCGAACAGCGTGTCGACGATGCGCTGGCGCAACTCCTCCGGGCGGCCGGGGGCGATGCGGACCTGGATGTTGATGAAGGCTTCGTTGGCGGTATTCGCGCCGACCCGATAGTCGTCGACAGCCTGGGCGAAGGTGCGCAGGCCGTTGATGGGGAACACGCCCATGGCTTGCGCGGCCTCGTGGAGTTTCCGGGGCAGGTCGAGGGGCTGGAGGTCGTTGGCAAGGTTGGCGCTGTAGTCGATGGCGATGTGGGGCATGGGGAGTATCCGGCATCAGTGATGTCAGTCATCCTAGGGCGCCAGCGTCGCTGGGGATATGCGGGTGACTACGTACTAAGGCGGGGCCGACCTGCAGGAGCGCCCGTGGGCGAGATCGGAGTTTTCATCCACTTCGAATTCACGTGTGAAGCATCAACGTAGGATGGGTGGAGCGAAGCGATACCCATGCTGCTTCGGCGCACGGCAATCGATGGGTATCGCTCCGCTCCACGCCATCCTACGAAGAAGCTTTCCTGCATCCGCCGCAGAGGGTGGTAATCCCGCCCTGCGTGCTGAAGCGTCAGCCCGCCAGCAACGGGGGCATCGGGCAGTCCATGATATCGGCCACTGCGCGCATCAGTTCCGCCTCGTCGGTGCTGATGCGCCCATCGTGCTCGATGCAGCGCGCCAGTGCCTTGAGCAGCTGCGGCTTCTGCAGCGGGCGCAATTGCTCCAGTTTCTTCAGGGCGCTTTCCAGGTCGCGCAGGCTGCCTTGCGCCGGCAAGGGGCGGGGCGCGAAGGGCAGGGTGCCCCATGCATCGGCGAAGGCCTGCCCGGTCTGTGCCTCGCTGGTTTCGCCGGTGCGGGCGAGGAAGGCCAGCAGCACGGCGGCCGGATCTTCTAGCTCCGCCAGCGCCACATTGCCTATCTTTCCGCTGCCCGGTCGCAGGTTGCGTTCGACGATGCGCAGCAGGGTCCACTCCAGCAGTTTCACCTTGCCGTCCAGCTTGATCAGCAGCGCCATGTTCTCGCGCAGGGCGAGGAAAGCCTTGGCGTCCAGCTGCTTGAGCGCCGGCATCGCCAGGTCCAGCAGCGGCAGGCGCTGACCGGGATCGAGTCGCAGCAGCGATTCTTCCAGCAGGTCCAGTTGCAGCGCCAGGCTCAGGTTCAGGCGCTTCTTGATCTCTTCCAGCTGGCGTGTGCGCAGACCGGGTTCGTTGTCCAGCAGCAGGCCGTAGATCAGCGCCTCGGCACCTTCGCTGTCATGGGCGGCGCGCTGCAGGCGCTCATCCAGGCGTCGCAGGGTGCTGCGCGCTTCCAGCAGGTGGGCGGCAGTCGGCGCGCCCACGGCAGCCACGGCCACTTCTACGGCGCTGGGCTGGTAAGGCTGGCCGGTGACGGCGGCGGTCCAGGCGTCCTGGTTCATCAGTGCCACGTCCAGGCGCGGCTCGAACTTCGGGTAGCGGCCGTCCCAGCCCGGATCGACGCGGCGGATGCGATCCTTCAGCGGTGGGTGGGTGTCGAACCAGCTGCTGCCCACGCCGTCGCCGAAGTACATGTGGCTGAACTCGGCCGCGCGTGGCGCACTGAGCAGGGCGCCCAGCGGGTTGCCGCCGATCTTCTTGAGCGCGCCGGCGATGGTCGAGGGATCGCGGGTGAACTGCACCGCCGAGGCGTCGGCCAGGTACTCGCGCTGGCGGCTCACCGACGCCTTGATCAGCTGGCCGAAGAAGGTGCCGATATAGCCCAGCACATAGAGCACCACGCCGGCGCCGATCACCAGCAACACCACGCTGCCGCCGCCGTTCTTGTCGTTGTTGCTGCTCCGGCTGCTGACCCGGATGCCGGTGCTGGTTTCGCTCCAGCCGCGCAGCAGCATCCCTCCGATCAGGCCGAGCAGGAGCATGCCGTGGAGCAGGGCGGTCAGCCGCGTGTTGAGCAGCATGTCACCGTGGTGGATATGGCTGAACTCGTGGGCGATCACGCCCTGCAGCTCGTTGCGGTCGAGCTGCTCGATGGCGCCACGGGTGATGCCGATCACCGCGTCGCGTGGCGTCAGCCCGGCGGCGAAGGCGTTGATCGAGCCATCTTCCAGCACGTACACCGGCGGCACTGGCGAGCCTGAGGCGAGTGCCATTTCCTCGACGACGTTGAGCAGACGGCGTTCATCGGCGTTGCCGGCGCTGAGGTTGAGCAGGCGACCGCCGAGACTCTCGGCCACCACCTTGCCGCCGGCGCTCAACTGCACCTGCTTGTACAGCGCGCCGAGCACGACCACGCCGATGATTACGGCGGCCACTGAGAGGTACAGCTCCGGGTCGGGCAGGGAGGCGCGGGAGGTCAGGTGCAGCGCCGGCTCACCCAGGTGACGCCAGAGCCAGCCCAGGGCGAAGCTGGTGATGGTCACCAGGCAGACCACCGCGACGGTCAGCAGCAGGACCAGGCGCCCGGTCTGCTTGCGGGCGCGGTCCTGGTGTTCGAAGAAGTTCATCGCGCGTCCTGCGCCGGGGGGTTAGAAGGCGACTTTCGGCGCGGCCTGGATGGCCTTGCTGTCCTCGAACTCCAGCAGGCTGGCGTCCTTGCTGTGGCCGTAGGTGGTGGCCAGGAAGTTGGCGGGGAACGACTGGCGGTAGGTGTTGTACTCCATCACCGCGTCGTTGTAAGCCTGGCGGGCGAAAGCGACCTTGTTCTCGGTGCTCGACAGCTCCTCGCTGACCTGCTGCAGGTTCTGCGAGGCCTTGAGGTCCGGGTAGGCTTCCAGGGTCACGTTCAGGCGACCCATGGCACCGCCCAGGGCGTTCTCGGCGGCGGCCAGTTGCGCCATGCGGCCGGCGTCGCCGGGTTGTTCGGAAGCGGCTTTCAGGCCGGCGACCGCCGCGTTACGGGCGGCGATCACCGCTTCCAGGGTCTCGCGCTCGTGCTTGAGATAGGCCTTGGCGGTTTCCACCAGGTTGGGGATCAGGTCGTAGCGGCGCTTGAGCTGCACCTCGATCTGCGCGAAGGCGTTCTGGTAGCGGTTGCGCAGCGCCACCAGGCGGTTGAACACGCTGATCAGCAGGAAGATGAAGCCAGCGATGATGGCGAGGATGATCATCGAAGAAACGCTCATGGGATGTCCTTATCGGCAGGCGATCGAGCGTCGATCATAGCGGAAAGCCCGCGGCGTGTTGGGCAACTTCTCACGTCTTGTATCACCGACTCTTTGGCGATGTTTCGGTGCGTTGCTGAATGAAAAAGGGCCTCATTGGAGGCCCTTTTGCCAAACCCTGTGAGTCAGCGGTTCAGGTACTCGGCGGTGGACACCACGTCGGCGTAGGCGAAAGCCAGGGACGCCATGTAGGACGCGTGTACCTGGGCTGCCGGAACCTTCACGCCATTGAACTCCAGGTCCAGGGTGGCACAAGCGTCGTGCAGCACGGTCACCGGATAGCCGAAGTCGGCGGCGGCGCGCACCGCACCATCCACGCACATGTGGCTCATGTGGCCGACCACCACCAGTGATTCCACGCCGTGCTGGTCGAGGATGGCCTTCAGGTCGGTGTCGCGGAACGAGTTGACGAAGTGCTTGAGCACCACAGGCTCACTGGGCAGATTGGCGACCTTGCCGTGGATCTTCGCGCCGTCGCTGCCGGGGACGAAGAACGGAGCATCGGCGCTTTCGAATTCGTGGCGCACGTGGACCACCAGGTCACCGCGCTCGCGGAAGGCGGCCAGGACCTTGGCAGCCTGGTCGGCGGCGGCTTCGATGCCGACCAGCGGCCACTTGCCGGAAGGGAAGTAGTCGTTCTGGATATCCACTAGGATGAGCGCTTGCTTGGCCATTTCCGAAGTCCTTCTTGAACGTTGAGTGGTGAGGAAGTGGGACCAGTATGGTTCGCCGCGCGCCGCGCGGGGATCAGGCGGAACGACAATAACCGGGGGAAAACTGACAATGGTTGTGGAACGGAGCGTCGTCGAGATCGGGTTGCTGCTCTATCCCGGTGTGCAGACGGCGGCGCTGCACGGGCTCACCGACCTGTTCGCGGTGGCCGAGCGCATCGCCTGCGAGGAAGCCGCGCAGCAGCTGCCGGCATTGCGCGTCAGCCACTGGTCCGGTGAAGACGGCGGCGAGCCGCGGCGCGTGTTCGACACACATCCAGGCGCGGATAGCCGGCTGGTCGCCGTGCTCGTCCCGCCTTCGTTGTTCGGCCTGCCCGACGCCGCGCCACTGCGCAATCTCACCGACTGGCTCGCCGCGCGCCACGGCGAGGGCGCTATCGTCGGCTCGGTGTGCATCGGCGGCCTGCTGGTGGCCGAGGCCGGGCTGCTCGACGGCCGCAGCGCCACCGCCCACTGGAGCGGCGCCGAGGCTTTCGGCAAACGCTTCCCGCGCGTGCGGCTGGAAGCACACAAGCCGATGGTGGACGACGGCGACCTGATCACCTCCGCCGGGCTGATGGCCTGGTCGGACCTGGGCCTGCGCATCGTCGATCGCCTGCTCGGCCCGAGCATCGCCAACCGCACCGCGCGCTTCCTGGTGGTCGAACACAGCGACAGCGCCCAGCAATGCGGCAGCAATTTCGCGCCGCTGCTGGGGCATGGCGATGCCGCGATCCTCAAGGTGCAGCACTGGCTGCAGGGCAATGGCGCGGTGGACGTCAGCCTCGCCGCCATGGCCGCCCAGGCCGGGCTGGAGGAGCGCACCTTCCTGCGGCGCTTCCGCGCCGCCACCGGGCTCAAGCCCACCGAGTACTGCCAGCACCTGCGGGTGGGCAAGGCGCGCGAGCTGCTGGAGTTCACCAACGGCACGGTGGACCACATCGCCTATACGGTCGGCTACCTCGATCCGGGCTCGTTCCGTAGTACCTTCCGCAAGATCACCGGGATGGCGCCGAGCGACTACCGCAAGCGCTTCGGCGCCAAGCCAGCCGAGGTCCTGCTCAGGGACTGACCGATGGGTTGTCCGCCGCCTGCTGCAGCAGCTGCGTGAGCAGCGGTGCATATTCGGCGTCGGTCATGGCCGGGTGCACCTGCAGGTGCATCAGGTCGGTCCACTGCAGCATCCAGCGCTGCACATCGAGCGGGTTCTCGGCCTCCGCCAGGCCGAAACCGAGCATGTGGCCCATGGCGTGCCAGCGGCCGACCAGCTTCACGCCGGGCGGCGGCAGGCCGCCGGTCTTGAGGAACCGTTGAATGATCCTGTCGCGGTTCTCGATGGGGATGGTCCAGTTCACCAGATAGAGCATGTCGCACCTCCGGCCCGGCTCCGGGCTTCGATGGACGCGGACCCGAACCGGCGACGCCGCCAGAGCCGCGCCGGTGTATCCCAGGCGTGACAGCCTCCGGCTGGGAGCGGCGTTCTCCCGACAGGCATAGCAGTACCCAGCGAAGCGGGAGCGGCCGCTGATCGGCAACGGGCTGGGCAGTCGATCGGCGGTCGGAGTCTGTGCCTGAGAACACCGTCCCACAACCGCCAGACTCGCGCTAATATACTTATTGAAAGGCTTATATTTCTGCCTCTCCCCGCGAGGCAGCCATGAACCGGATCAACTGGACCTGAAAGGCCGTGAAGCAGCTTGGCAGGCTCAACAAGGCGGACCAGCCGGTGATCTACGACGCCGTGCAGGAGCTGGCCCGGATGCCGGCTGTGCCGAACGTCAAAAGGTTGGTCAACCATGCCTACGGCTACCGCCTGCGGGTGGGCAGGTACCGGGTGCTGTTCGACTGGGATGGCGGCATCCGCATCGTGAATATCGAAGAGGTCAGCAAGCGCGATGAGCACACGTACTAGCGTGCAGATCATCAACGGACCGGACGGCGTTCCGGCGTTCGTGGTCATTCCCTATGCGGAGTACATCGCCAGCCACCCGAAGGAGGACCTGCTCCCCAACGAGGTGGTGGGCTTCATGGTCAAGGAAGGGCTGAGCCCTGTCGGCGCCTGGCGCAGGCACCTGGGCCTGACCCAGGCGGAAGTGGCCGAGCGCATCGGCATCAGCCAGTCCGCCTATGCCCAGCAGGAAGCAGCGAGCCGGCCGCGCAAACCCACGCGAGAGAAACTCGCCAAAGCACTGGGAATTCACGCCGACCTGCTGGACCTCTGAGCCGCAGGCGCTCACACCCAGCGATCATTCTCCGCCGTGCGTTCGCCGCCCTGGTCGCCGGTGTTCAGCATGCCGCGCGGTTCGATCAGCATCAGCTGCACCTCGTGCTCGGCATAGGGTTTGTGTTCCACCCCACGGGGTACCACGTAAAGCTCGCCGGCGCGCAGGGTCAGCGGACCGTCGCGGAAGTCGATGCGCAGCTCGCCGCCCAGCACGATGAAGGTCTCGTCGGTGTCGGCGTGGCTGTGCCAGACGAAATCGCCCTGCAGCTTCACCACCTTGAGCTGGTAGTCGTTCATCTCGGCGATCACCCGTGGTTGCCAGGTTTCAGTGAGGCGACCGAGCTTGTCCTGCAGGTTGATCGGTTGGCGTTGGGTCACGGTGGTTTTCTCCTTGGGATCGGTCTGCCCAAACTACTGCCGGCCCCTGGCGCGGTCTTGCAGGAACTTGCGCTTCACTGTCGCTGTTGCTGCTGGTCGCCATGCAGTAGCGGGGAGCGAAAAGCGGGCGACTATGCTCAGAACATCGCGCCTGTTCCTGCTGGAGACCGCCATGTCCACGCCCGCTCCCATCGCCCGCCCCAGCGTCATTCCCTGCCTGCGCTACCGCGATGCGCCCCAGGCCATCGACTGGCTGTGCGCCACCTTCGGTTTCCAGCGGCAGTTGGTAGTTGCCGATGACCATGGCGGCATCGCCCACGCACAGCTGGCGCTGGCCGACAGCAGTGGGTTGGTGATGCTCGGATCGCTGCATGACAACGAGTACGGCCGGCTGATGCGCCAGCCCGATGAGATCGGCGGCTGCACCCAGAGCATCTACGTGGTGGTGAAGGATGCCGAGGTGCTGTACCGCGCGGCAGTGGACGGCGGCGCGCAGATCGTCATCGACATCAAGGACGAGGACTACGGCGGCCAGGGTTTCACCTGCCGTGATCCGGAAGGGCACATCTGGAGTTTCGGCACCTACGATCCCTGGCACTGATTTCGCGCGTCCCGTCCGCCTCCGCAACATCCTGCCCAACCCCCGCGCTTGACGCTTTCGTCCGCCGAGTGTTCAGATTCGCCCCGTTTCAGGTGCCCCCCGCCGCCGTGCGTGGGGTGAAACGGGAAGCCGGTGCGTCGCCCTCGCGCGATCAGTCCGGCGCTGCCCCCGCAACGGTAAGCGAGCGGAACATCCATTAGGCCACTGTGCTCAGGCATGGGAAGGCGGAAGTTTCATGACCCTCGCAAGCCCGGAGACCGGCCTGGAACCTGTTTGGCAAACCCGCGGTGGGCGGGCGTGAGCCGGTTCCCGGAGCGCGCTCGTTCCGGGTGTCGCTGCGCCGCCTGCGAAATCCCGATTTCGAGGCGATCACCTTGCAACATTCTTCGTTCCTGAACCGGCGCGCCCTGCGCTGGACCCCCGTTCTCTCCCTGTGCGCCCTCAGCTCGCAGCTCGCTGCGGCGCCGCTCGACCTGGCCGATGAAGTCGTCAGCGGCCCTTCCGTGGAGTCCACTACCGTGGCCGACATGGCCCGCTACGGCAGCAAGCTGGAGGTCATCGACCGGCAGCAGATCGAACGCGCCGGCCCCAGCGCCGACATCACCCGTGTGCTGCAGATGTACGTGCCCGGTCTGTTCGTCGCGCCAAAGAACGGCCCGTTCGACTACGGCACCTACTCGCTGCTCGGCGGGCGCAACGACGACACATTGATCCTGCTGGACGGCGTGCGCCTGAACAACCGCCTCTACGGCGGCATCTACATCGACACCCTGCCGACCACTGCGGTGGAGCGCATCGAAGTGCTCAAGGGCGGCCAGGGCCTGCTGTTCGGCACCCAGGCGGTGTCCGGGGTGATCAACATCGTCACCCGCAGCGCGCGCAGCCGCGAGGCGGCCGGCGAAGTGAATCTCGGCCTGGACACCTTCAAGGGCCGCAGTGGTGATGCCCGCGCCGAGAAGATCGTGCAGAACGGCCTGGGCGACCTCGGCCTGATGGCCTACCTCAGCCACAACCGCTCCGACGGCTACCAGCCTTACCGCGACCGCGACATGACCGACACGGTGAGCGACAAGCGCCGCTCCTACGACGTCAACGTGTTCGGCGCCAAGGCCATCCAGGCCATCGGCGATGCCTCGCGCCTGGAACTGTTCTACCAGTACGCCGACGCCGAGCTGGACTTCGCCCGGCCGACGTCCAACCACCACACCAGCAACAACCGCGTGCAGCAGATCGCCACGGCGACCTTCCAGCAGAGCGTCGGCGACGATTTCAGCTGGTTCGCCAAGACCCACATCAACGACTGGGATACCCGCTACGACCGCGTCTACAACCTGCAGGGCGGCGGCACCCAGGTGCTCAACCACAACGACTACTGGGGCTTCACCGACTGGGGCGCGCAGCTCGAAGGCAAGGCGAAGCTGGCGGGCGGTCACGAGCTGGTCTTCGGCAATGACAACCAGTGGTACAAGGGCCAGGACGATGTGCTGATCATCGACAACGACAAGGCCGAGTCCCACGCGCTCTACGCCCAGCTGCGGCCGAACATCGAGGCGCTGCCCGACTGGCACCCGAGCCTGGGCGTGCGCCGCGAGGAAATCTCCGGCGGCGAAGGCGCCACCGTGTGGATGCTGACCTCGCTCTATGACCTCACGCAGCAGCTCAAGCTGCGCGGCCAGTTTGGCACCGCCTTCAAGCTGCCCACCGCCGAGCAGTTGTTCGTCAACGAGCCGGGCGACGAAGTGGGCAACCGCGACCTCAAGCCCGAGCGCAGCCGCAACGCCGAGCTGGGCCTGGACTACACCGGCGAGCTGTTCGAGCAGCCGTGGAGCGGCAGCGTCACGCTGTTCCGCCGCGAGATCACCGATCTCATCACCCTCGCGGGCGACCAGTGGGTGAACGGCAATGGCGAGATCACCGTGCGTGGCGTGGAAGCCAACGGCCAGTGGCAGTTCGGGCGGCACTGGCAGCTTTCTGCGGACGCCACGCGCAACCTCGTGGACAGCCGCGAAGGCGTGACGGTGAACAACATCCCGCACTTCTTCGCCCGCCTGCGCCTGGGCTATGACGACAGCCTCTGGGGCGCGGGCCTTGCTACCCGCTATGTCGGCTCCATCGTCAGCGCCCAGGATGACGACTACGGCCACTACAGCGTGCTCGATGGCGACGCCTACCGCTACCTCGACGCCGCCCACTCGCACCGCTTGAGTCTGCTGCTGGAGAACCTGCTGGACCGCGACTACGCCACCGGTCGCACCAGCAACGGCATCCGCCAGGTGGACAACCTCGGCCGGCCGCGTACCGCCGAGCTGCGCTACACCTTCAGCTTCTGATGAAGGCCATCCTGCTGGTCGGCCCGCTCGCCGGAGCCCAGGGCGAGCGCCTGCACCGCGAGGTGTCGGCGCGTCTCGCCAGTGTCGAATGCATCGATACCGGCGAGGGTTTCGATTCGCTCTGGGGGCGGGTGCGCGCGCTGATGGCGGAGGCGCGGGAGCTTTTGCTGGTCGACCTTGAACCGACCGCTGACGGTGCCTACCTCGACTGGTTGCGTGCCGAGCTGGCCGCGCTGTCAGAAGATCATCCGCAGGCGCCGCCGCCGAAAGTCACCGCGTCGGCGCTCGGCCGGCGCGGGCTGGACGCGGCGGCGGTGCTGGCGGCGATTGGTGACCCGGCGCAACAGCTGGATTGCCAGGGCGTCGGCGCAGTGCCGTCGCAGCCGGACTGGTCCGCGCCGCCGCCGCACCGGCATCACCTGTTCCTCTGTACCGGGCCGCGCTGCGTGCGGCGTGGTGCGCTGCCGTTGTGGAAAACCCTGCGCCGCGAACTGATCCGTCTCGATCTCTACGAGAACGCTGCGGGTGCCCTGCTGACCCGTACCGGCTGCCAGTTCCCGTGCAATCGCGGGCCGCTGCTGACGGTCTATCCCGAACGTGTCTGGTATGGCCTGCGCAGTGACGAGCAAGTGTGCCGGATGGTGGCGGAGCATCTGCGCGACGGCGTGCCGGTGGCGGAGCTGCGGGTGGACGAGCCATGAGGCGCTCGCTCTTCTTGGGAGCGCGCTTGCTCGCGAGCGGGTGGAGGCAGCGTCGCTCAACTGCCGGAGGCGCTCGCGGGCATGGCCCGCTCCTGCAGGGGACGCTGCTGCTCGCATGCTTGCTTGGCACTATGACGGTCTCCGCGCAGGACTACCGCAACTGCGCCCGGACCTGGCAGATCGACCACCCGCCGCAACGCATCCTCGCCCTCAACCAGCACGCCGCCGACCTGCTGCTGGCGCTGGGCGTCGGAGAGAGGCTGATCGGCGTGGCCTACATCGATGACGATCTCGACCTGGCGAAAGGAAGCTATCGCGGTGTGCCGCTGCTGTCGCGCCAGTACCCGTCGGCGGAAGCGGTCTATGCGCAGCGCCCGGACCTGGTGGTGGCCGGCTTCGCCTCGGCCTTCCGGCTGGGCAACCTGTCCCGCGAGGAACTGGCCGGCCATGGCGTCGCCAGCTATCTGCTGGATGCCGGTTGTGGCGCGTGGCAGGACGACCTGTTCAGCGGTGTCGAGACGGACCTGACGACGCTGGGCGACCTGCTCGGCGAGCAGGAGCGGGCGAAGAAGCTGATCCGCCAGCAACGCGCCGAACTGGCCCAGGCACGCCGCCATTTCTCCGGGAACAAACCGCTGGAAGTCTTCTACCTCGACAGCGCCAGCAACGGCCTGGAGAGCCAGGGCCGGCGTGGCGTGGTCACCCAGTTGCTGCACGCCGCCGGAGCGCACAACCTGTTCGAGGATGTCGATCTGGGTGGCTTCACCGCCAACAGCGAACAACTGCTGGTGCGCGACCCGGAGGTGATCCTGCTGGCCGATGCGCTGTGGTCCACGGCCGAGCAGAAGATCCGAGCCCTGCGTGCCGACCCGGTGCTCTCGCGCCTGCGCGCCGTGCGCGAAGGGCGCTTCGTGGCCTTGCCGTTCACCCACCTGTTCCCCGGCGTGCAAAGTGGCCAGGCTGCACGCGAACTGGCGCAGGCGCTGGAGCGGTTCTGAGGGAGGGGCGTCCCGTCTGTTCACTGGCCACTGTTCCTACCCAAGTGCCGGAGCCCGTGTTAGAAAACGCCCATCGTTCATTCGGAGGCTGTCATGGGCAAGTTGCGCGTTGGGGTGATTTTCGGTGGGCGTTCGGCGGAGCATGAGGTGTCCCTGCAGTCGGCGAAGAATATCGTCGACGCACTGGACCGCGAGCGCTTCGAGCCGGTGCTGGTGGGCATCGACAAGGAGGGCCGCTGGCACCTCAACGATGCCTCCGACTACCTGCTCAACCAGGAAAACCCGGCGTTGATCGCCCTCAACCGCTCCAACCGCGAGCTGGCCGTGGTGCCGGGCAAGGCCGAGCAGCAACTGGTGGAAACCGGCAGTCGCCAGTTGCTCGACCACGTCGACGTGATCTTCCCCATCGTCCACGGCACACAGGGCGAAGACGGTTGCCTGCAGGGCCTGCTGCGCATGGCCGACATCCCCTTCGTCGGTTCCGACGTGCTGGGTTCGGCCATCTGCATGGACAAGGACGTGAGCAAGCGCCTGCTGCGTGACGCCGGCATCGCCATCACGCCCTTCGTCACCCTGACACGCGCCAATGCCACGCGCACGCCGTTTGCCGAGGCGCAGCGCAAGCTTGGCCTGCCGCTGTTCATCAAGCCGGCGAACATGGGCTCCTCGGTGGGCGTTAGCAAGGTCGAGGACGAGGTCGCCTACGACGAGGCCGTGCGCCTCGCGCTGGCCTTCGACGACAAGGTGCTGGTGGAGTCCGCCGTGAAGGGCCGCGAGATCGAGTGCGCGGTACTGGGCAACGAGCAGCCCATCGCCAGCGGCTGCGGCGAGATCGTCGTGGGCAGCGGCTTCTACTCCTACGACAGCAAGTACATCGACGAGGACGCCGCCAAGGTCGTGGTGCCGGCGGACATTCCCGCCGAGGCCAGCGAGCGCATCCGTCAGCTCGCCGTGGACGCCTTCCTGGCGCTGGAATGCTCCGGTCTGGCGCGGGTCGACGTGTTCCTCACCGAGACTGGCGAGGTGCTGATCAACGAGCTGAACTCGCTGCCCGGCTTCACCCGCATCAGCATGTACCCCAAGCTCTGGCAGGCCGCCGGGATGACCTACAGCGAGCTGGTCAGCCGGCTGATCGACCTGGCCATCGAGCGCCACGCCGCCCGCCGCAACCTGCAGACCAACCGCTGATCCACAGCCTGGCTCTTGCTTCTGCGCTACCCTGTGTGCCCGTCGCCCGGTTTCGGGCGGCTGGCCCCGTGTCCCCATTACCAGCGCAAGAAGGAGCACGAGATGAACACCGTGGTATTCGCCGACGGCACCGCCGTTCCCGCCATCGGCCAGGGCACCTGGCGCATGGGCGAGGACAGCTTCCAGCGCAAGCGCGAGATTGCCGCCCTGCGTGAAGGCATCGAGCGCGGTCTGACCCTGATCGACACCGCCGAGATGTACGCCGAGGGTAGCTCGGAAGAGGTGGTCGGTGAGGCGCTGACCGGCCTGCGCGACCAGGTCTTCCTGGTCAGCAAGGTCTACCCGCACAACGCCAGCCGGCGCGGTATCCCCGAGGCCTGCGAACGCAGCCTGCGGCGCCTGGGCACCGATTGCCTGGACCTCTACCTGCTGCACTGGCGCGGCCAGTATTCGCTGGAGGAAACCGTCGAAGCCTTCGAGCGCCTGCGTGAGGCCGGCAAGATCAAGCGCTGGGGCGTGTCCAACTTCGACCTCGACGACCTGCAGGAACTGAACGAACCGGCCTGCACCACCAACCAGGTGCAATACAGCCTGGAGGAGCGCGGCATCGAGTGGGACCTGCTGCCCTGGTGCCAGGAAGAGCGCATGCCGCTGATGGCCTACTGCCCGGTTGGGCAGGGCGGCAAGCTGCTGCGCCATCGCGTGCTGGGAGAAATCGCCGGCCGTCACGATGCTACTCCGGCCCGTGTGGCGCTGGCCTGGCTGATCCACCAGCCGGGCGTGATTGCCATTCCCAAGGCGGTGGAGCCGCTGCATGTGCGTGACAATGCTGCCGCGCTGCAACTGCGCCTGACCCCCGAGGACCTCGAAGCTCTCGACGCCGCCTTCCCGCCGCCGACCCGCAAGCGGCACCTGGCGGTGGTCTGACGCCGGAGCCCCGGTCGTCGCTCGCCAGGGCGCGGCCGGGGTGCGGTGCTAGCCTTGCCCCATGGTCACCGACCGGGGAGGGCTGCAGCGATGAGCAACTACACGGCGGACAGCGCCGCCATCAATCGCGTACTGACGGACTACGTCGAAGGCATGACCTTCGGCGACGAGTCGCGCCTACGCCTGGCGTTCCATCCGTCCTGCAAGATCATCGGCAATTACCACGGCGCGCTGGAGTGGGCGTCTCTGGATGAGTTCATCGGCGCGATCAAGGCCGAGTCGCCGCCACCCGAAGGCGCACCGCCGCCGTGGGAGCTGAAGTCGCTGGACATCACCGGCGACAGCGCGGTCGCCAAGGTCACCGACGAGTTCCTCGGCATGCACTTCACCGACTACCTGGCCCTGCTGCGCATCGGCAACGGCTGGCAGATCGTCAACAAGCTCTATTACCTGCACGAATGACGTGGAACGCATCACCCTGCGCGGCACGCCGGAAACCCTGCTGATCACCCTGTACGCCAAGGCGAAGGAGAGCGAGCTGCCCGACAGCCTGCTGCGCGACCATTTCTCGCGGCAGGCCGTGGAGCACATCGACTACGACTTCGCCCACCTGCACATCGGCCGCGCCGAGCAGGTGGGCATCGCCCTGCGGGCCCGGCTGTTCGATGACTGGGTGCGCGACTTCCTTGCGCGGTGTCCGTCCTGCGTGGTCCTGCAGCTGGGCTGCGGGCTGGACAGCCGGGTCTTTCGCATCGACCCGCCGCCCAGCGTGCAGTGGTTCGAGGTGGACTTCCCTGAAGTGATCGCCTTGCGCGAGCGCCTGTATCCCGCACGGGAAAACTGCCACTTGCTGGCCAGTTCGCTGACTGCGCCGGACTGGTGGCGCGCGGTGCCGACCGGGCGGCCGGTACTGATGGTCGCCGAGGGTGTGTTGCCCTACGTGGAGACTGACGAGGTATTCCGCCTGTTGACTGCGCTGACCGCGAGTTTCGGTCAGGGCGAGCTGGTCTTCGACGGCTACAGTCGCCTGGGCATCCGCCTGTTGCAGTGGAACCCGATGATCCGTCGTACCGGCGCTTTACTGCACTGGGGCATCGACGAGCCGCAGGAGCTGGAGCAACAGGTGCCGGCCCTGCGTTTCGTCGATGCCATTGCCGCCTACGACCGCGCGAAGATCGCTCGGCTGTCCCTGGGCATGCGCCTGCTCTACGAAATCACCCTGGCCATCCCGGCGATGCGCCGCATGGGCCGGCTGCTGCGCTATCGCTTCGGCCCGTAGCCTTCGACAGATGGCCGCACCGCGCCCCGGCTGCTTTACTGATGCGTCTACGACGACCTTGTTCAGGAGCTGGCGATGAAGCTCGAGCCGTTGATGGAAATGAACGTGAAGGCCAGTGTGCCGCTGGAGATCGGCCGCGTGCCGCAGGGCCAGCGGCTGATCTCGGCGGCCGGCGGCGGCACCTTCAAGGGGCAGCGCCTGAGCGGCGAGGTATTGCCCGGCGGTGGCGACTGGATTCTGGTGGACAGTGACGGCGGCTGGCACCTGGAGGTGCGCCTGGTGCTGCGTACCGACGATGGCGCGCGCATCCTGATGCAGCACATTGGTCTTCTCGTGGCCAACCCGAAGATCATCCACGCGGTTTCGCGAGGCGACAGTACCGAGTTCGGCGATACCTACTTCATGATCCAGCCGCGCTTCGAGGTTGGCGACGACCGCTACCGCTGGCTCAACCACCAGCTGGCGGTGGGCGAGGGGCGGTTGGGGCCGGGCTGGGTCGAGTATCGGATATTTTCCCTGTCGAACAGCTGAAACGGATATTTCCCGCAGGTGTCACAACCGCTGAGCATAGTGGGGACTACCAGGTATTCGGAGAAGGACGATGCCGCTTCCCCCTGATATGCATCCGTGCGACAAGATTGCTCTCTTCGATGCCGATTGTCCGCTGGGGCGCGACTGGAGTCGTTTCCTCCGCCATCAGGATCACCTCCGTCGGGTGAAGCTGCACAGTGTGCAGTCAGCAGAGGGGCGGGCGATTCTCGACTGGTTCGGGTTGCCCGGTGATTGCGTGCGCAGCCTGTTGTACATCGATGATCGGCAGGGTTATGAGCGCAGCGATGCACTGCTGCAGGCACTGGGGCAACTGACCTCTCCCTGGCGCTGGCTGCGCGTCCTCCGGGTGCTGCCGGAGTCCCTGCGTGACAGTTGCCTGGACCGAGTTGTCTATCGCCGTTACCGTCTGTTCGCGAGCAAGCTCGCTCCTACCGTTTCGCCTTAGCGCCGGCGCGCATTTCGTTGGACCGAGGGGGACGCCTGGTCCTTGCTCGCGAACCGGGTTGGCACCTCATTTTCCGGTAGGAGCGCGCCATGTCCGCCATCGCGTGCATGGCGCGCTCCTACCGTTGCGTGCGATCAGCGCCCCGCCGATTCGTGTCAGAAACTCCTGCTCACGCTGGCGATTACCGTCGCCGTGCACACGTCGCCAAAGCCGAACTGGGTACGGCATTCGTTCTGCGACAGGTCGGTGTCGATGTAGCTCACCCCCCAGTCGAAGCCCACCCACTCATGGCTCAGTTTCGCTTCCCATTCGTGGTAGGTGTCGCGGGTGCTGCCGTCTCCGGACAGGTAGAGCGGGTCCTTGGCGTCATTGCGGCCGTAGCGCACGCGCAGCTTGAACTCCGCCGGCAGCTCGGCGTTGTAGGCCAGGTAGGTGTAGAGGTTGGCCTGGTCTTCGCCGAAGTAGGTCGGATAGTCGTTGCCGTAGTAGGCCGCCACTTCGAAGCCGTAGGCGTGGAGGATCGCGTAGGTATCGCTCTGGTTGAACTGGGCTTCCTTCGGGTAGGCGTACTTGATGTAGCCCAGGTCCAGGGCGATATCGTCGTTGGCCTGCCAGTACCAGCCGGCGTAGTAGTCGGTTTCCTGGCGGGTCTTCAGACCGCCGCCGAAGTCGACGTTGGAGGTCCACACGCCCAGGTAGGCGCCGGAGGCGTGCTGCAGGGTCAGGCCGAGTTGGGCGGCGGGGTCGTTCTGCGTCTGCGAGATACCGCGGGTGCGGTAGTCGCTGACCAGGGCGGTGTCGATCTGCAGGGCGAAGCCTTCGCCGAGCTCCACGGCCAGGGCGGAGGTGAGCGGGGCGCAGGCGAGCAGCGCGCCGACAAGCCATTGCGGGCGATTCATACGGGGTTCCCTTTGTTGTGATTGTCTGTGGGCAGATGAAAAATCCCGCGCAGCGCCGACCCTCCCGGTCAACTCGGGAAGCTTCGGCAAGGGTTGGGCTGGCGGGCAGGGCGCCGGGGGTGTTCACGCCCCGGCGCAGGAGCCCGGCTCAGAGAGCCGGTTGGTCTTCGGCGCGGTAGATTTCGCGGCCTTCGAACAGGGTGTGGAGCACGCGGGCTTCGTCCAGTTGCTGGTCGGGCACGCTGAACACGTCGCGGTCGAGCACCACCATGTCGGCCTGCTTGCCGGGCGCCAGGGTGCCGATCTTGTCGCCCAGGCCGATGGTCTGCGCGGCGTTGCGGGTGTAGGCGTAGAACATGGTCTGGCGATCCACGCGCTCGGCGGCGTTGAGCACGCCTTCCTCGCCCTGGCGGGTGACGGCCTGGTAGATGGCCTTCAGCGGATCGGGTGTGGACACCGGCCAGTCGCTGGCGCCGGCGATCGTGGCGCCGTTGTCCAGCAGTGACTTGGCCGGGTACATGTAGCGGTAGGCCTCGTCGGCGATGTACGGCTTGACCAGCTCCACGGTGTAGGGCTCGGCGGTGGCCCAGTCCAGCTGCATCGAGGCGATCACGTTCAACTGCTTGAAGCGTGGGAAGTCCTTGGGGTTGACCAGTTGCAGGTGGGTGATCGAGTGGGTCACGCTGCTCTGCCGGTCCTTGCGCGCCTGGGCGACGCCGTTGAGCGATTCGCGCACCGCGCGGTCGCCGATGGCATGCACGTGCACCAGCCAGCCACGGGCATCGGCGGCGCTGACCAGCTCGCCGAAGTGCTTCGGATCGATCAGCAACTCGCCCGGCTTGTGGCTGTTCTTGTAGTTCTCCAGCAGCGCGGCGGACTGCGCCGGGAATTCGATCACGCCGTCGGCGAAGACCTTAATGCCCGGCAGTGTCAGGTTGGGGATGCCCTGGAACTGCTGGCGGACCTTCTCGATGACGTCGAGATCAGCCGGAGTGCTCCTGGGATTGACCACCTGCAGTGCAGCGACGTGGGCGGTGAGTTCGCCGTCGCGAGCCAGATCGCGGTACACCGGCAGTACGCCGACGGTCTTCTCGGTGGGCTTGATGTTGAATACCGCCTCGCCCGGTGCGCCGTTGGCGGCCGGGTCCATCCAGGCGGTGATGCCGAGGCTGTTGTTGTACTTCACTGCAGCGCGGCCGGCGCGGTCCATGGTCTCGGTACTGGCGGCGGGCATGGTCGCAGCGACCAGGTCGAAGCCCGAGTCCACCAGGAAACCGGTGGGGGCGAAGTCCTTGCCGTGGGCGATGTTGCCCTGTTCCAGCGAGCTGAGGCTGCGCACCCTTTGGGCGTCCAGCTTGGCGCGCTTGAGCATGGCGGCGTTGGCCCAGGCGGTGTGGTGGTCGCTGCCGATCAGGATCACCGGCACCTTCTCCCATTCGCCATGGTTCAGACGCTCGGCGAGGCCGTCGGCCTTGGACCAGTAGCTGGAGTTCATGCCGTTCATCACCACGATGTCGCCGTTCTTCGCCTTGCCGCTGTCGCGGTCCTGCTTCAGGCGGGCGACGAAGGCGTCGAGGTCCATCTCCTCATCCAGCAGGCTGGCGGAAATCAGCTCCAGGCCGCCGAAGATGGAGTGCGAGTGGCTGTCGATGAAGCCGGGCATCAGTACCTTGCCGCCCAGGTCGACCTGCTTGCTGCCGGTGCCGGCGAGCTTGCGGATGTCCTCGTTGGAACCTACCTGCAGCACCTTGCCGCCAGCGACGGCGACGGCCTGCTGCAACGGTTGGCCCGGCTCGGCGGTGAAGACCTTGGCGTTGTACAGGATCAGGTCCGCGTTCTGTGCCTGAGCTTCAAAAGTACCCAGTGCGATGGCGAGCGCCAGCGCGCCCTTGAGCATGCCGTGCATGACTTCCCTCTGCTTTTCGGTGGATTATTGTTGGTCTGCGGCGCAGGCTACTGGCGGACCGGATCGTGCGGAAGTCGCCGCCAGGCATAACACTTGTGAAGGATTGGCACGAATGACGATGGACAGATTCAGCAGCCTGGCAATGTTTGTCGCCAGTGCCGAGACCGGCAGTTTCAGCCGCGCCGCCGAGCAGTTGGGCAAGACGCCCTCGGCGGTGACCAAGGCGGTCGGCCAGCTGGAAATCGAAGTCGGCGCGCGCCTGTTCGAGCGCACCACGCGCAGCATGTCGCTGACCGAAGCCGGCCAGCTCTATCTCGACGGCGCCCGCGAGGTGCTGGCGCGGATGCGCGAGACCACCGAGGAAATCGCCCAGCTGCAGCACAGTCTGCGCGGCGTGTTGCGCATCACCGGGCCGCTGATCGTCGGCCCGGTATTCCTCGACCAGGCCTGCGCCGAGTTCCTCGACCTGCATCCGGACGTGCGCCTGCAGGTGGACCTTTCCGACAGCTATGTCGACCTGCTCGACGGCCGCTACGACCTCGCCCTGCGCATGGGCAACAGCGACCTGCCGGGCCTGATCGCCCAACCGCTGGCCGAGAGCCGCCTGATCATGTGCGCCAGCCCGGCCTACCTGGCCCGGCGCGGCACCCCGCGGCACCCCAGCGAGATCGTCGATCACGATTGCCTGGTCTACCGCCATCCGGCGCTGGATGACCGCTGGTGGTTCGACGTGGAGGGCGAGCGCTTCTCGACCCCGCGCAGCGGCCGCCTGAACAGCGATAACCAGGCGGTGCTGCTCACTGCCTGCCTTGCCGGACACGGCCTGTTGCCGTGCCCGCACTGGAGCGTGCTGGAGCACCTGCGCAGCGGCCGGCTGGTGACGGTGCTGGATGACTATTTCTTCGAGCCGGACACCTTCGGCGCGCAGATTCTCGCGGTCTACCCGAGCAACCGCCGGGCGACGCGCAAGATCCACGCGTTCATCGAGCACCTGCGCGACTACCTGGCCCGCGACGGCATCCGCTAGAGAATCACAGCAGCGCCCCGGCCCAGGCCGACACCAGCAGCAGGACCGCCATCAGTTGGTTGAGTCGCTGCATCTGCGTGGGCGAGAGCAGGCGCTGGCTGCCGATACCCAGGCCGGCCCAGACCGCCGTGCAGGGAATCGACACGAGGAAGAACAGCAGCGACAGCAGTTGCACGCGGTCCAGCCGGTCGACGCCGTGGCCGGCATACACGCTGATCACTGCCAGCGCCATCATCCAGGTCTTGGGGTTGACCAGTTGCAGCGCGGCGGCGCCGAGTGCGCCCAGGCGGGCAGCGTCGCCGTCGCGCGCAAGGTCTGCCGGAGGGCTGCGGAAGATCTGCCACGCCAGCCAGCTCAGCCAGAGGACGCCGACCACGCTCATCGCCTGTTGTACGCGCGGCAGGCTGGCCAGCACTTCACCCAGGCCGCTGCCCACGGCGAGTACCAGTGCGGCGGCCGCCGCGCAGCCGCCGAACATGATCGGCAGCGCGGCGCCCCAGCCGAAGCGGGCGCTGTTGCTGAACACCAGCAGGTTGGTCGGCCCCGGCGTGATTGAGGCGACGAAGGCGAAGAGGATGAAGGGCAGCCATTGGCCGAGCTGCGAGAAGTGCATGGCGGGAACTCCGGTAAATCCGTGGGAGCTCATCTTCGCCAGTGCGGCGGGCTCAGTCTGGAAGCTTTGAGCAGCGCTTGCGGTAGTAGGCGGGGGTCACGCCATAGGCACGGCGGAACCAGCGACCGAGGTGGCTCTGGTCGGCGAAGCCGAGGTCGGCGGCGATGTCCGCGGGTGCCAGGCCGCGACCAAGCAATTGCCGCGCTCGGGCCAGGCGCAGCTGGATCAGGTAGGCATGGGGCGGCAGGCCGAAGGCCTGCTTGAAGGCGCGGGTCAGGCGGAAGCGGTCGCAACCCGTGGCGCGGGCCAGGTCGTCGAGACCAATATCGGCGGTCAGGTTGGCGTGCAGGAAGTCCCGCGCGCGCTGCGCCACCATGGGCAGATGAACCTGCGCTTCCCCGCGCTGGCGCCAGTGCAGGTGTCGGGTCATGCCGTCGAGCAGCTCGTCCATGGCGGTCTGGCGGACGATCTTCAGGTCGTTGCCGTGCACCGCCTGGAAGGCGTTGTCGACGCGTCGTGCCAGTCGCGGGTCGTCGATCAGCAGCTCGGGCACGCTCAGCTGGCAGTTGCCCGGCGCCTCCTCGAACAGCGTGCCGATCTCGCGTTCCAGCCAGGGCGCGTCGAGGTACAGGGTGCGGTAGGTGAAGCCGCCTTCGGTGGGTGCCTCGCCATCGTGGATGTCGCCGGGCTCAAGGAAGAACACCTTGCCGGTGGTGCTGATGTAGCGCTGGTTGCGGCTGCGGAACTGCTGGACACCCGACTCGGTGTAGCCGATCAGGTAGCTGTCGTGCCAGTGCGGGTCGTAGGCGTGGCCCTTGAAGTGCGCGCGCAGGCTCTGGATGCCGGTGTCGGCATCCTGCAGCAGGTCGATCCAGTTGTCTTTGTGCATGGGCCGCCTCCGCACCGCTTGCCCGGTCGGCCAGCATAGCGCGCGTGGAGTGGCTGTCTGGAAGATTCGTGCAGCCATCGATCCGATGGCTGCACGATCGGGGGGCGATCAGCCGGCGGCAGCATCGAAGCTGTCGCTGCGCGCCATGCGCCAGATGCGCTCGTAGAACTCGCCTTCGATGTTGCCCGAGAGCAGTTCGCCGGGCTTGAGGAAGTAGTGCAGGTGCGAGAACAGGCGGATCTCGGTGGCCGAGACGCGGCGCACCAGGTGCTTGGCTTCCAGCTGCGACGGGTGCTGGATGCCGGCGGCGGCGATCATCTCGGCCAGGCCTTTGAGCGTGTTGCGGTGGAAGTGGTAGACGCGCTCGGCCTTGTCCGGTACCACCAGGGCGCGCTGGCGCAGCGGGTCCTGGGTGGCGACGCCGGTGGGGCACTTGTTGGTGTGGCAGCTCTGCGACTGGATGCAGCCGATGGCGAACATGAAGCCGCGCGCCGAGTTGGCCCAGTCGGCGCCCATGGCCAGCACGCTGGCGATGTCGAAGGCGCTGACGACCTTGCCGCTGGCGCCGATGCGGATCTTGTCGCGCAGGTTCAGGCCGACCAGGGTGTTGTGCACGAACAGCAGGCCTTCGCGCATCGGCAGGCCCATGTGGTCGGTGAACTCCAGGGGCGCAGCGCCGGTGCCGCCTTCCTTGCCGTCGACGACGATGAAGTCGGGGAGGATGCCAGTCTCGTGCATGGCCTTGGCGATGCCCATGAATTCCCACGGGTGGCCGATGCACAGCTTGAAGCCCACCGGCTTGCCGCCGGAGAGTTCGCGCAACTGGACGATGAAGTTCAGCAGGCCATGGGGCGAATCGAAGGCGCTGTGGGAGGAGGGCGAGATGCAGTCCTGGCCCATGGGCACGCCACGGGTGGAGGCGATTTCCGGCGTCACCTTGTGCTTGGGAAGGATGCCACCGTGGCCGGGCTTGGCGCCCTGGCTCAGCTTGATCTCGATCATCTTCACCTGTGGGTCGACCGCCTGCTTGGCGAAGCGCTCGGGGCTGAAGGTGCCGTCGTCGTTGCGGCAGCCGAAATAGCCGCTGCCCAGTTCCCAGGTCAGGTCGCCGCCGTACTCGCGGTGGTAGGGGCTGATGCTGCCTTCGCCGGTGTCATGGATGAAGCCGCCGAGCTTGGCGCCCTTGTTCAGCGCGCGGATGGCATTGGCGCTCAGCGAGCCGAAGCTCATCGCCGAGATGTTGAACACCGAGATGGAGTAGGGCTGCTTGCACTCCGGGCCGCCGACGGTGACGCGGAAGGTGCATGGATCGGCCACTGGGGCCGGGCGGATGGAGTGGGCGATGAACTCGAAGCCCGACTGGTAGACGTCGATCAGGGTGCCGAAGGGCTTGTCGGCGGTCTCGTTCTTCGCCCGCGAGTACACCAGGGCGCGCTGGGCGCGGGAGAAGGGCAGGGCCTCCTGGTCGCCTTCGAGCAGGTACTGGCGGATTTCCGGGCGGATGGCTTCCACCAGGTAGCGGATGTTGCCCAGGACCGGGTAGTTGCGGCGTACCGCATGGCGTTCCTGCAGCAGGTCGAAGACACCGAGCACGCTCAGGGCAAAGGTGGTTAGGGTGAAGGGCCACACCCAGTCATGCCCGAGGAAGGGCAGGCTGAGCACGGTGAACAGGACGCACGCGGCGAAAAAGGCATAGCGGCTGAGCAGCGACAGGTTCATGGAGTCTCCAGTCGTCGGGCTTTGATCACGGTCAGGTTGGCCAAAAGGGCCGCCACAGAGCATGGCAGGCATCGCGCGAACGCGCCTGGGTGTAGGTCAATGCGGCGGACTTTCGGAAGTCTTTCTAGTTCTGGCGGGCATCGACGGTAGCCCGAAGTGGTGGAAAAAGAAAGCTAGCTAACGATTTTCACCGGGGCTGAGAAAGCTTGTTTCGGGCAGTGCAAGAACGGCGGAATGGGGGCCGGGCCGTTCGCGATCAGGGAGTAGGCGTCCCCTCGCTCCTACAACGAACCCTGGTGGTCAACAGGCAATCACATTCACCGCCAGCCCGCCCTTTGCGGTCTCCTTGTACTTGTCCATCATGTCGCGGCCAGTGTCGCGCAGGGTGTCGATGGCCTTGTCGAGGCTGACCAAATGCTGGCCGTCGCCGCGCAGGGCGAGCTGGGCGGCGTTGATGGCCTTGAGCGAGGCCATGGCGTTGCGTTCGATGCAGGGCACCTGGACCAGCCCGGCCACCGGGTCGCAGGTCAGGCCGAGGTTGTGCTCAAGGCCGATCTCGGCGGCGTTTTCCACCTGCTCCAGGCTGCCGCCCAACACTTCCGCCAGGCCCCCGGCAGCCATGGCGCAGGCTGATCCGACCTCGCCCTGGCAACCGACTTCGGCACCGGAGATGGAGGCGTTGAGCTTGCACAGGATGCCGATGGCGGCGGCGGTCAGCAGGTAGCGTTCGATTCCTTCGGCATTGGCGTGGGCGTCGTAGCGCGCGTAGTAATGCAGCACCGCCGGGACTATACCGGCCGCGCCGTTGGTGGGCGCGGTCACTACGCGCCCGCCGGCGGCGTTCTCCTCGTTCACCGCCAGCGCCCAGAGGTCCACCCAGTCCAGCGCGCCGAGGGTGGTGGCGATCAGGTTGCCGCTGTCCGCCTCGTTGAGCCGTCGGAACAGCATGGGCGCACGGCGCCGCACCTTGAGGCCGCCGGGCAGCGTGCCTTCGGTCTCCAGCCCACGGTTCACGCAGGCCTGCATTTCATCCCAGATATGCGCAAGGCCCGCATGGATCTCCTCGTCGCTGCGCAATGCGCGTTCGTTGGCCCACATCAGGTCGCTGATGCGTTTGAAACCCTGCTCGTGGCACAGGCGCAGCAGTTCCTCGGCGCTGTGGAAGGGGTAGGGCATCGGGTTTCCCTGCAGGGCGCGGTCGGTGTTGAAGTCCTGAGCATCCACCACGAAGCCGCCGCCAACCGAATAGCAGATGCGCTCGGCCAGTAGTTCGCCGTTATCGTCCAGCGCCCGCAGGTGCAGGCCGTTGGGGTGAGCGGGCAGGCTGTTGTCGTGGAAGACCAGTTGGCGCGCCGGGTCGAAGTCGATCTCCTGCACGCCGCCCAGGCGCAGGCGATGGCGCAGCAGAATGTCGTCCACCTGCGGGGCGAGGGCGGCAGGATCGGCTTCTGCCGGGTCAATGCCGAGCAGGCCGATCAGGCAGGCGCGGTCGGTGGCGTGACCCTTGCCGGTGGCGCTGAGGGAGCCGTAGAGATGCACTTCCACGGCGGCGGTGCGCGGCAGCAGATCGTCGTCGCGCAGGCGGTCGACGAACTCGCGGGTGGCACGCATCGGCCCCACGGTGTGGGAGCTGGACGGCCCGACGCCGGGCTTGAACATGTCGAAGACGCTGAGGCTCATGGGCATTCCTCCTGCCCTCAAGCATGGACCCGCGTGGCCGGGAATGCTCACCGGCCGCTCGGCGGCTGGCGGTTACTCCTGGGTGCAACAGACATTTCCGGGTAGTCGGTGCCGCTACTTCCCCCTCACCCCAGCCCTCTCCCTCAGGGAGAGGGAGCAGTCCATACCGGCTGATGCCTTGGTTTCATCCTGCACCTGACGGTCCCCTCTCCCGCTTGCGGGAGAGGGTTAGGTGAGGGGCTCTTGATCCTGCAGGAACAGATTTATCCTCGATCCACTCGAGCATGGCGTGGGGCCGTATGCGTGATTCGTTGTGACAGCCTCAGCCCTGCGCCTGCAGGAACAGCGAGAACAGCTCCGACTGCGACTTGATCCCCAGCTTGGAATACATGTGCTTGCGGTGGACCTTCACCGTCTCGGCGGAAATGGCCAGCTTGCGGGCGATTTCCTTGCTGGAGCAGCCGCTGAGCATCAGGCGGCCGACTTCCAGCTCGCGGGCGGTGAGCGGGGTTTCCATCTGTTGCGCGGTGGACTCCAGGCGGTTCTGCCATCGCGGCGGCGGGGGAGCTTCCTGGACTTCGCGCTCGAAGGCCATGCGCTGGCGCATCAGCCCGGCGACCCAGGGCTGCACCAGGGCGAGCAGGGCGATCTGCTCCGGGGTGAAGCGGCCCTTGCTGCCCACCGAGCAGCAGAGCGTGCGCTCGACGTCGAGTTGTACGTTGATCTGCACTTCGTCGGCGACCACGTTCAAGCTGAAGTAGCGCTGGTAGTAATCGGTCTGCTCGAACATCTCCGGCGCCACGTCGTCCAGGCGGAACAGCCCGCTGCCGGGCGCTTCGCGGCTGGCGATGTAGAAGGGATCGAGCAGGTAGAGGCCCTTGAGGTAGTCCTGGAACAGCGGATCGGGGCCGCCGTCCTCGCCCGGGCATTCGGCAAAAACCTGGGGACGGCCGTCGCTGAAGAGCAGCACGACCCAGCTGTCGAACGGTACATACTGGCCTAGCAGGCGCACCAGCGAGGTCCAGAAGTTCGGCTTGTCCAGTGCCTCGATCAGTTGCCCGACCGAGCGGTGCCAGGCGATATCCTGAAGGGAAAGGCTCATGACTCTACCCCCGATGGGTTACCACGCGGGCGTAATTACCCGGTGATGGCACGCCCGGCATACTCGGTGGATGCCTTGAGCCGGCGCGGTGCGCATTCTGACCCTTTTGCATCGTCTGGTCACTGGAAGACAAGAATCCGAGGAAGCCCCATGAAAGTAGAACTCGTCCAACTCGCCGGCCGTGATGGCGACGTAGCCTGGAACCTGGCCCGCACCCTGGAGGCCATCCACGCCTGCGCCGACGACACCCAGTTGGTGGTGTTCCCCGAGACCCAGCTGACCGGCTTTCCCACCGAGCAGAATATCGCCGCCATCGCCGAGCCGCTGGACGGCCCCAGCGTGCAGGCCGTCCAGCAGGCCGCGCGGGAGAAGAACATCAGCGTCGCCGTGGGCTTCGCCGAAGCCGCTGAGGATGGCCGCTTCTACAACACCACGCTGCTGATCACCCCCGAAGGCATCGCCCTGAAGTACCGCAAGACGCACCTGTGGGCGTCGGACCGCGGCATCTTCACCCCCGGCGACCGTTACGCCACCTGTCTGTGGAACGGCGTCCGCGTCGGCATCGTGATCTGCTTCGACATCGAGTTCCCCGAGTCCGCCCGCGCCCTGGGCCAGCTTGGCGCCGAGCTGATCATCGTGACCAACGGCAACATGGACCCCTACGGCCCGACCCACCGCACCGCGATCATGGGCCGCGCCATGGAAAACCAGGCCTACGCGGTGATGGTCAACCGCGTCGGTGCAGGCGATGACGATCTGGTCTTTGCCGGCGGCAGCGCCGTGGTCGATCCCTACGGCCAACTGATCGTCGAAGCCGGCCGCGAAGAGTGCCGGCAGATCGTCGAGCTGGATTTCGAGCGCCTGGCGCAATCGCGCCGCGACTACAGCTACCTGGCCGAGCGCCGCTTCGTGCTGCCCGGTGAGATGCGCGAGCACGAAAGCGGTCTGCGCGAGCTGATCATTCCCGCCTGATTGTCCCATCCGGTCCGGCTGCTCTGGAGAGCGGCCGATGCCGGGGCGCAGGGCCGCGCCGACACAGCGTTATTCCACCATCGACGGGCGATCAGAACGCCCGCGAGGCCTGCGGGTGAGCGCAGGCCAGCACTTTGCACTGCCATAACAAACACAACGCGGAGTAAGCAGTAATGGCTCGACTGAAACGAACCCTGTCGCTGGGTTCGGTGGTGCTGTTCGGCATCGCCTACATGACCCCGATCATCGTCCTCGGCACCTTCGGCATTCTCGCCGACGTCACCCGCGGCGTAGTCCCCTCGGCCTACCTCGTCGCCTCCGTGGCCATGCTCTTCACCGCGCTCAGCTACGGGCGCATGGCCGCCGCCTTCCCGGTGGCCGGCTCCGCCTATACCTATGTGCGCAAGTCGATCAGCCCCAAGCTCGGCTTCCTCGCCGGCTGGGCGGTGCTGCTGGATTACCTGTTCCTGCCCATGGCCATCTGGCTGATCGGCGCGGCCTACCTGCATTCCGCGTTCCCAGCCGTGCCCCAGGCCCTGTGGGTGCTGGCCTTCATCGGCGTAACCACCGCGATCAACGTGGTCGGCCTGCGCCTGGCGAAGAACATCAACGGCGTGCTGATGCTGGTGCAGTTCCTCGTGCTGATCGCCTTCGTCGGCCTGGCCATCCACTACATCACCGGTGATGGCAGCCGTCCGCTGTGGACCCTGGAACCCTTCCTCAAGGAAGGCACCCAGCTGCCGCTGATCATGGGTGGCGCGGCCATCGCCTGCTACTCCTTCCTGGGCTTCGACGCGGTCAGCACCCTGACCGAAGAAACCCACGAGCCGCGCAAGACCATTCCGCGCGCCATCCTGCTGATCACCCTGATCGGTGGCGGCATCTTCATCGCCGCCAGCTACTTCGTACAGCTGGCGCACCCGTCGGTGGAGTTCCAGAACGCCGATTCCGCCGCCTACGAAATCGCCCGCAACATCGGCGGCGACCTGTTCGTCAGCTTCTTCCTGATCGGCCTGATCGTCGGCCAGTTCACCTCCGGCCTGTCGGCCCAGGCCAGCGCCTCGCGCCTGCTGTTCGCCATGGGCCGCGACGGCGTGCTGCCGCGCCCGTTCTTCGGCCGCATCAGCAAGCGTTTCGAAACCCCGGTGAACAGCATCGTGCTGTGCGGCGTGGTGGCCCTGCTGGCGCTGCACATGGACGTCACCACCTCCACCTCGTTCATCAACTTCGGCGCCTTCCTCGCCTTCAGCCTGGTGAACCTCTCGGTGATCTTCCACTATTACCTGAACGCCGAGCGCCGCGGCCTGCGCGAGCTGGTGCTGTTCCTGCTGTTCCCGCTGATCGGCCTGCTCGCCGACCTGTGGCTGATGGTCAGCCTCGATCACCTGGCCATCTGGCTCGGCGCGACCTGGCTGGTGCTCGGCGTGATCTACCTGGCGGTGATTACCAGCGGCTTCCGCCAGCAACCGCCGGAGATGCATTTCGAGGAGGCGTGAGCCCCGCGCGGGGCTATGCTGGGGACTCCGAGCCGTGATGCCCGAGGAGATCCCGCCATGCCCCGCCTCACCCTCTACCATTCGCCCCAGACACGCTCCAGCGGCACCCTGGTGCTGCTGGAGGAACTGGGCGCCGAGTACGACCTCGAACTGATCAACATGAAGGCCGGCGAGCAGCGCAAGCCGGAGTTCCTGGCGCTCAACCCGTTGGGCAAGGTCCCGGCGATCCGCCTCGGCGAGTCGCTGGTCACCGAGCAGGGCGCCATCTTCATCTACCTCGCCGACCTGTTCCCCCGGGCGAATCTCGCTCCTGCCCTCGACGACCCCTTGCGCGGCCCCTACCTGCGCTGGCTGGTGTTCTATGGCTCCAGCTTCGAGCCGGCCATTGTCGACCGTGCCCTGAAACGCGATGCCGCCCCGCAGGCCATGAGTCCCTACGGCGATTACGACAGCGTGATGCGCGCCCTCGCCGAGCAGCTGGAAACCGGCCCCTACCTGCTGGGCAACCGCATGACCGCCGCCGACGTCCTCTGGGGTGCGGCCCTGCGCTGGACCATCGGCTTCGGTGTGGTGCCCAAGCTGCCGGTGTTCGAGCGCTATGTGGAGCTGGTGACGTCGCGCCCGGCCTTCAAGCGCGTGTGGGAACGGGATGTGCAGTGGGCGGAAGAACACACCCGCGTGGCGGAAGCGAAAGCGCCCTGATATCCGGTAAAGGGCCGGTCCAGGGGCATAGAAGGGTTTCGGCCAGTCGTGGCGGTCCTGGTGCGATCTGCGGAATCGGTCTCAGGTAGTGTGGGAAAGTTCTTTTTTCCGTGTGGCCTTATTTTCCGTCGAAGCGCGCCGGTCAATGATTGCCCCAACGCCGCGTAACCCCATCACACGGCGCCGCTGGAACCATAAGAACCATAGGTGTTGATCGGTTATGTCCCCCGATGGCCCATCCGCAAGGATGGGCCTTTTTTCTGGGGAAACGATTTTCGTCAGGCAGCCTTGAACGCTCACAGGGGGGGCCGCTGAGAGCGTGAGCGATCGGAGAGTCCGCGTCAGTTCTTTGCCGCGCTGACGCCTTCCAGGGTGGCGAAGGACGTGTCCTTCGCGGTCAGCAGGAAATCGCGCATGAACGGTGCATCCAGCATGTCGGCACGAATGGCGGCGAACAGGGTGCAGTACAGGCCTTTTTCCCCCAGGCGCTTGGCGGTCACGTAGCCCCGCGAACTGTACTCATGCAGCGCCCAGTTGGGCAGGCTGCAGACGCCGCGTCCGGACGCCACCAGCTGCATCATCATCACCGTCAGCTCCGAGGTGCGTACCTGCGCCGGTTCGACGTCGGCGGGTTCGAGGAAGCGGGTGAAGATGTCCAGGCGGTCGCGCTCGATGGGGTAGGTAATCAGCGTCAGGTTGGCCAGGTCTTCCGGGACGATGAACGACTTGCCGGCCAGCGCATGGTGGTTGTCCACCGCCAGCAGTGCCTCGTAGGTAAACAGTGGCACGTAGGTGATGCCGGCGATGTCCACCGGGTCGGAAGTCACCACCAGGTCCAGGTCGCCGCGGGCCAGCGCCGGCAGCGGCGCGAAGGAGAATCCGGAGGCGAGGTCCAGCTCCACTTCCGGCCAGGCGTCGCGGAACTGGTCGATGGTCGGCATCAGCCACTGGAAGCAGCTGTGGCACTCGATGGCCATGTGCAGACGGCCGGCGGTACCGCCGGCCAGGCGCGCCAGGTCACGCTCGGCGCCGCGCAGCTGCGGCAGCACGGCGTCGGCCAGCTGCAGCAGGCGCAGGCCGGCGCTGGTGAAACGCACCGGCTTGGTCTTGCGGATGAACAGGGACAGGCCGAGGCGCTCCTCCAGTTCCTTGAACTGGTGGGACAGGGCGGACTGCGTCAGGTGCAGACGCTCGGCGGCCTCCACCAGGCTGTCGGCTTCGCGCAGGGCATGCAGGGTTTTCAGGTGACGGAGTTCAAGCATGGCGCGGCCTCGCCTCACTATGAGGAAATCTTGATAAAACGGCAGAACAATTGAGCTGCTCTCATGATAAGCCGGTGACTGGCACTTCACCAGCACGCATTCGCCAGCCCGCCTTACCGGGCTGGAGCCGCCGGACGGGAGTCACCAGCTCAGGTAGAACATGCCCTTGGCCAGCAGCACGATCAGCACCACGTGGGCGAACACGCTGTAATGGATGCGCCGGGAGCGCTGGCCGGTCATGCGCCCGACTCGGAAGGAGTACATGGCGAAGAGGAAATGGCCCAGAACGCTGGTGGCCAGCAGCAGCTTGAAGCTGAGCAGCGTAGCGAAGGGCGATGCCAGCGGGGCGACCAGCAGCGGTGCGTAACGCAGGTGCAGCATGCCCAGACCGCTGCCGAACAGGGTCAGGATCACCCAGGGCATCACCCGGCGCAGGCGACGGCCCAGCGCACCCTCGACCATTTTCATCGCCCGTGCCGGGACATGGCGGTGGACGCTTTCCAGGATCAGCACTTCGAAGAACACCGTGCCGACGAACATGATCGCGGCGAACAGGTGCAGCACCAGCAGGATGGGGTAGGCCATGAGGAAACTTCCGAGCGGGGGTTTCCTATCTTCGCCAGTGCAAGGGGCGACCTCCCTTGATCCGGATCATGGGAAGGTCCGTCGGTGACCGCTCAGCGCCTTTCATCAAACTGTCACGGACCTGTGGCAGAGCGAGCGACGGAAATTCATCAGAATCGCGCTCAACTGGGGTTTTGCGTTCCGGATTTTCACTCATGCGTGCTTTCCTGCTGGCAGTCGCACTTTGCTGCGGCCTGTCCTCTCTTTCTTTTGCCGATCGGGCGGTTGCCGCCGATCGCTGCGATGCGCGGGTGCCGACCGAACTGGTCGACCTGGGTGACGTGCGCCTGGCGTACCAGAGCATCGGTCGTCCGCAGGACCCGACGCTGCTGCTGGTCATGGGCCTGGGCGGCCAGTTGATCCACTGGCCGGACGAAGTGGTCGAGGCGCTCTGCCAGCAAGGTTTCCGGGTGATCCGCTACGACAACCGCGATGTCGGGCTGTCTTCCTGGCGCGTTCCTGTGCCCAGCGGCAACCTGACCTACGAAGTCATTCGCTATCGCCTCGGCCTGCCCGTGAGTGCGCCCTACAGCCTGACCGACATGGCCGGCGACGCGCTGCACCTGCTGGACGCGCTGCATGTCGAGCGCGCCCATGTGCTGGGCGCGAGCATGGGCGGGATGATTGCCCAGCACGTGGCCGACATGGCGCCCGACCGGGTGATCAGCCTGACGCTGGTAATGACCAGTTCCGGCGCAGAAGGCCTGCCGGCTCCCAGCGAGTCATTGCTGCGCCTGCTCGCCCGGCGCGAAGCGGCCAGTCGCGAACAGGCCATCGAGCAGCAGGCGGATTTGCTGGCGGCCCTTGGCAGCCCGGAAGTGCGCGATGATCGTCAACAGTTGCTGCAGCAGGCGGCGCGTTCCTACGATCGTGCCTTCAACCCGGAAGGCGTGCAGCGGCAGATGCTGGCGATCCTCGCCGAGCCGAGCCGGGTGGAGCTGCTCAATCGCCTGAACGTACCGACCCTGGTGGTCCACGGCACCGCCGACCCGCTACTGCCCGTAATGCACGGCGTACACGTGGCGGCGCACATCCGCGGTTCGGTACTCAAGCTGATTCCCGGCATGGCGCACCGCTTCCAGGAAGACTTCAAGGAACCGCTGCTGGGCGCTGTGCTGCCTTACCTGCGCGAACATCAGGGCGGCGGTCACGTCGCACAACTCTGATCGCCTGCCTCAGGGTTCGCTGAACGGCAGTGGCGCCTCGGTTTCGCGCCGCACCGAGAACGCGTTGAGCGTCATGGCCACCAGAGCGTAGTAGCCGAAGATTCCCACCAGCTCCACCAGCCCGGCCTCACCGAAGCTGGCCGTGGCTTCTTCGTACAGCGTCTGGTCGATGCGTCGGGTTTCGTACAGCGAGCGGCCCAGGCGATGGATCAGGCGTTCGTCTTCGCGCTGGAAGTCCGGTGTCCGATTCTGCCGCAAGGCCTCGATCACTTCGTCGCTGAGGCCGGCCTGGCGCGCGATGGGTTCGTGGATCTGCCATTCCGCCTGGGATTGCCACCAGGCCGCGGTGACCAGGATCGCCAGTTCGCTCAGCCGCAGTTCCAGGCGTGTGCCGTAGCGGCAGAAGGCGCCGAGCTTCTGGGCGTTGTCCGCCAGTCCGGGACTGTGCACCCAGGCCAGGAACGGGCCGTCCAGATTGCCGCGCGGACCGCTGAGGATCTCCTGCAATACGCGGCGCTGGTCGTCGTCCATGTTGGCGTCGGACAGCGGGGTCAGGCGTGAGTCGATTTTCATGCGAGGTCCTTCAGAGGCTGCCGATGGCCTTGACGATGGCACGCTGCAGCTTTTCAGTCAGTTCATCCAGCTGCGCTTCTTCGAGGATGAAGGGTGGGGCCAGCAGGATGTGGTCGCCGCGGCGGCCATCCAGCGTGCCGCCCATGGGGTAGCACATCAGGCCTTCCTGCATGGCGGCCTTCTTGATCCGTGCGTGCAGTTTCGCTTCGGCGGGGAAGGGCGTCTTGCCGGCGCGCTCGGCCACCAGTTCCACTCCCTGGAATAGCCCGCGACCGCGAATGTCACCGACGTTGGGATGCTCGCCAAGGGCGCTGCGCAGGCGTTGCTGCAGCTGTTCGCCCAGCTCCCGCACGCGTGGCAGCAGGTTGCGCTGTTCGATGGTCTTCTGCACGGCCAGGGCGGCGGCGCAGGCGGTGGCATGGCCGATATAGGTGTGGCCGTGCTGGAAGAAGCCCGAGCCGTTGGCGATGGCGTCGTGGATACGCTGGCTGACCAGGGTGGCGCCAATGGGCTGGTAGCCGGCACCCAGGCCCTTGGCGATGGTGATCAGGTCGGCGCTGATGCCTTCCTGTTCGGCGGCGAACAGGCTGCCGGTACGGCCCATGCCGCACATTACTTCGTCGAGGATCAGCAGCACGCCATAGCGGTCGCAGATTTCCCGCACGCGCCTGAAGTAGCCCGGCACGGCGGTCACCGCGCCCAGCGTGGCGCCCACCACCGGCTCGGCGACGAAGGCCATGACCTTGTCCGGACCGAGGTTGAGGATTTCCGTTTCCAGTTCCCGTGCCAGGCGTTCGCCGTAGGCTTCCGGCGTTTCGCCTTCGGCCTGGTCGCGATAGGCGTAGCAGGGGCTGACGTGGCTGACATCGATCAGCAGCGGCTGGAACTGCTGGCGCCGCCAGGCGTTGCCGCCGGCCGCCAGGGCGCCGAGGGTGTTGCCGTGGTAGCTCTGGCGGCGGGCGATCAGGTGTGTGCGCTGTGGCTGGCCGATCTCCACGAAGTACTGGCGGGCCAGCTTGAGCGCCGCCTCTACCGCTTCCGAACCGCCGGAAACGAAGTACACCGAGCGCATCCCGGCCGGGGCGCGGGCGATCAGGAAGTCGGCCAGTTCTTCCATTGGCTCGCTGGTGAAGAAGGAGGTATGGGCGTAGGCCAGGGTGCCGATCTGCCGGCGTACCGCTTCGATCACTTCGGCGTCGCTGTGCCCCAGGCAGGACACCGCGGCTCCGCCGCTGGCGTCGAGGTAGCGACGGCCCTCGCTGTCGATCAGGTAGGCGCCGTCGCCGCGAACGGCCGTGGGGTAGGACTGGATGAGGCTGCGGTGCAGGACGTGGCTCATGGTGACCTCCTGGGGTTTGCGCAAATATTAAATGCATTTTCGTTCTTGGCAAATTTTTCTTGCGAAGAATGGTATTGCTCTACATTTGGCTAATGCGCGTCCTGCGGTGCTTTTCTTCGATTTTCCGGGTGCATCAGGCGGGGCGTGAGGTGTTTTGGGGTGGGAAAAATACTTGCAAATAAATTTAATGCATGTTTATTTTGCACAAAAGCACGCAAGTGCATGCAGCCCCTGACGGGGGTTAGCCGCTCAAAACAATAAAGTCCGGGCCCAGGCCCGTTGCATCGAACTGCCGCTAATGCGCGCCAGCCCCAGGGCATGGCGCATCCCGCCGTCCCGCAAGAGGAAGTCCTGCATGAAAAAGCTGCTGCAAGCCTCGTTCGCCGCTCTCTCCCTGTTCGCCGCCAGCCAGTCGATGGCTGCCGACAAGGAGCTGCTGATCGCCACCGATACCGCCTTCGTTCCCTTCGAGTTCAAACAGGGCGACCAGTACGTCGGCTTCGACATCGATCTCTGGGCAGCCATCGCCAAGGAGATGGGCGTGAGCTACCAGCTCAAGCCGATGGACTTCAACGGCATCATCCCCGCGCTGCAGACCCGCAACGTCGATGCGGCCCTGGCCGGCATCACCATCAAGGAAGACCGCAAGCAGGTCATCGACTTCTCCGACGGCTACTACGACAGCGGCTTCCTGCTGATGGTCAAGGCCGATAACGACAGCATCAAGAGCTCTGCCGACATTGCCGGCAAGAGCCTGGCGGTGAAGAGCGGCACCTCCTCGGCGGACTACGCCAAGGCCAATCTGAAGGCCGGCGACCTGCGCCAGTTCCCCAACGTCGACAACGCCTACCTGGAGCTGCGCACCGGCCGCGTCGATGCCGCGATGCACGACACTCCCAACGTCCTCTACTACATCAAGACCGCCGGCGACGGGCAGGTGAAGGCCGTGGGCGAGCAGATGATGGCGCAGCAGTACGGCATCGGTTTCCCCAAGGGCAGCGAGCTGCGCGAGCCGGTGAACGCGGCGCTGAAGAAGCTGCGTGAGGACGGCACCTATGCGCAGATCTACCGCAAGTGGTTCGGCACCGACCCGAAATAAGACGAGGTAGGCATCCATGCATTTTCAATGGTCCGCCATCTGGGACGCGTTGCCGGTGCTGCTCGAGGGCGCCCGGCTGACCCTGTGGATATCCATTCTCGGTCTGATCGGCGGCGCGGTGATCGGCCTGGTGGCCGGTGTCGGCCGCGCCTACGGCGGCTTCATCGGCAGTCGTGCGGCGCTGGTGTTCGTCGAGCTGATCCGTGGCACGCCGATCATGGTCCAGGTGATGTTCATCTACTTCGCTCTGCCGCTGATGATCCCGGTGCGCATCGATCCGTTCAGCGCAGCGGTGGTCACCATCATGATCAACTCCGGCGCCTACATCGCCGAGATTACCCGCGGTGCGCTGCTCTCGGTGAACAAGGGCTTCCGTGAGGCGGGGCTGGCGCTGGGGCTTTCCGGGCGCGATACGCTGCGCTACGTGATCGCTCCGCTGGCCTTCCGGCGGATGATCCCGGCGCTGGGCAACCAGTGGATCGTGAGCATCAAGGACACCTCGCTGTTCATCGTCATCGGCGTCGCCGAACTGACCCGCCAGGGGCAGGAGGTGATCGCCGGCAACTTCCGCGCGATGGAAATCTGGTCGGCGGTGGCGGTGATCTACCTGGTTATCACCCTGGTGTTGAGTTACGTGCTGCGGCGCATGGAATCGAGGCTGAAGATCCTATGATCGAGTTCAAGCAGGTCGCCAAGCACTTTGGCGAGACCAAGGTGCTCCACGACATCAACCTGAAGATCGGCAGCGGCGAGGTGGTCGTCATCATCGGCCCTTCCGGCTCCGGCAAATCGACGCTGCTGCGCTGCATCAACAAGCTCGAAGTGATCACCGACGGCCAGTTGTTCGTCGATGGCATGGAGGTCAACGACCCGAAGGTGGACGAGCGCCTGATCCGCCAGGAGGCGGGGATGGTGTTCCAGCAGTTCCACCTGTTCCCGCAGATGACCGCGCTGGAAAACGTCGCCTTCGGGCCGATCCGCGTGCGCGGGGCGAAGAAGGCGGACGCCGAGGCGCTGGCGCGTACGCTGCTGGCGAAGGTGGGGCTCTCCGAGCGCGCCGGGCACTATCCGTCGGAGTTGTCCGGCGGCCAGCAGCAGCGCGTGGCCATCGCCCGCGCGCTGGCGGTGAAGCCCAAGCTGATGCTGTTCGACGAGCCCACCTCGGCGCTCGACCCCGAGCTGCGCCATGAAGTGCTGCAGGTGATGAAGGACCTGGCGGAGGAGGGCATGACCATGGTCATCGTCACCCACGAGATCGACTTCGCCCGCAAGGTCGCCTCGCGGCTGATCTTCATCGACCAGGGCCGCATCACCGAGGACGGCGACCCCGCCAGCCTGATCGGCAACCCCACCAGCCCGCGCCTGCGGGAGTTCCTGCAACATGTCGCCTGAGGTGCGCCGATGATCCTGCAACCCCTGAAACTGGGCGGCAGCCCGTATGACATCGGCCTGGGGCTGGGCCGCTTCGGCCGCGATGCGGTGCATCAGCGCCTTCGCCCGCTGCCACTGTGGCGGAGCCTCGCGGCCCTGGCCGGAGCGGGCGTGGCGAAAGCCATGCAGGCGCAGGTCGAGGCCGACTTCCCGCGTATCTGGGAGGAAATCCGCGGCCTGGCCGATGGACTGGAACTGCCGGTCGAGGAAGTCTTCCTGTGGAATTGCCGCGGCGACTTCGTGAGCCCGCAGAGCGTGGATGGCTGCACCACGGTGTTCGGGCCGACCGCCGACGGCTGGCTGATCGCCCACAACGAAGACGGCCTGCCCTCCCTCGAGGGTGCCTGCGGCCTGCTGCAGGCCACGCCGGAGCAAGGCATGGCTTTCACCAGCTTCGTTTACCCCGGCTCCATTCCCGGCCACACCTTCGCAGTGAATGCTGCCGGGCTGGTCAGTACGGTGAACAACATCCGCCCGACCCGCATCCCGACCGGCCTGCCGCGTCAGGTACTGGCCCGTGCGGTGCTGGATTGCGCCAGCCTGGATGAGGCGGTCGACGTGCTCTCCCGCGCAGGCCGCGCCGGTGCCTTCCACCATGCCCTCGGGCAGGTCGGCTCGGCTCATCTGCTGAGCGTCGAAGCCTGCTCGGCCGGCGTGGTGGTGCGCAAGGTGCGGCGTCCCGGCGGGCACTCCAACCATTTGCTGGATGCCGGGCTGCACGCCGCCGGCCAGCGCATCACCGGCAGTTCCGGCAGCCGCCAGTGCCGTGTCGACGGGTTGCTGGGGGAGGGCGGCGGTCTGCTCGACGAGGCCCGCGCGCTGGCTATCCTGCGCGATGGCGCTGATCCCGAGCTACCGATCTACCGTCGCGCGGCGGACGACCCGGACGATGAGAACACCCTGGGCACCGCCGTGTTTCTCATCGGCGCGAACTCGGTAGAATGGCGCGTCTACTGCCAGCCGGACGTCCAGCACGTGGAAAGCGCCGGCAGTACCCGTCCTCCTTCCGCCAACGGACCTGCCCGATGACCCAAGCGCCCGCCGCACTGCCCGATAACCTGGGAGCCCTCAAGCAGCTGCTGGAGGCTATCGAGCGCGGTGAGTCGGGCATCTCCCTGGGCGGCAGTTCGCGGCGGGTGCTGGCTGCCTTGATCGAGGCGCCGCAGCGCACCGCGGTGTCCTCCATCAGCGAGCTGGCGGAGCAGCTCGGGGTGAATGCCTCGACCTTGTCGCGCCTGGCCCAGCGCCTGGGCTATGGCGGTTTCAGCAAGTTCCAGGACCTGTTCCGCCGCGAGCTGACCGAGGGCAAGAATTTCTACAGCGACCAGGCCTCGCGCCTGCTGCTGACTCCCGCCGACACCACATTGTCGCGCCTGACCCGGCTGGGCCGGCAGGAAAGCACCAACATCGCCAGCCTGATCGAGCAGGTGGAGCCGGAAGTGTTCTCACGCGTGGTGGAGCTTCTCGCCAGCGCGCGTCGCGTGCGAATCCATGGCATGCGCCAGTTCACTTCGCTGGCCCTGTTCATGTCTTACGGCCTGGGCATGCTGCGCCAGGACGTGGCAGCGCTGGATGCCAGCCGCCAGGGCGTAGCCGATGCGTTGGCTCAACTGGATGCCGGCGATGTGCTGGTGGTCGCCAGCTGCTTTCCCTACACGCCCAGCGTGCTGGCCACGGCGGAAGTCGCCGCGCGCCATGGCATCGAGGTCGTGGCTCTGACCGATTCCTCCAGCTCGCCATTGGCGAAGGTGGCGCGGCACAGCTTCTATGTGCCCAACCACAGCCTCTTCTACAGCAACAGCATGTGCGCGTTCATGCTGTTGGCGCAGGGCTTGTTGAGCGAGGTGGCGGGGCGACTGGGCGAAAGCGCGCTGGAGTCACTGCGCCAGCGCGAAGAACTGATCAGCGAGCTGAACGCGTCGCTCTGAGGCGACGCTGCCTCAGGCAACCTGGGTACTGGGCTCCAGCGGGCTTTCGCTGCTGAGGAACTGCTCCAGGCGCTCGCGCTGCCGGGCATTGAGGAACAGGCCGAGCTTGGTGCGGCGCCAGAGGATGTCATCGGCGTCGCGCGCCCACTCCTCGTGGACCAGGTATTCCACTTCCCGCGCATAGAGCCCGGCGCCCAGGTGTTCACCCAGTTCGCTGAGGTTGTGCGCGCCGTCCAGCAGTTTCCAGATGCGGCTGCCGTAGGTGCTGGCCCAGCGCCGGGCGAGGGCTGGGTCGAGCTGGCGCAGGCGGTCCATGAGCTGGATGGCCAGGTCGTCCACGCAGGTCATGGCTTCACCGCCGGGCAGCGGGGCGCTGGCGGTCCAGCTGGCTTTCATCACGCCGGCGAAGTGCGGCGCCAGTTGCTCCAGCGCGGCCTCGGCGAGCTTGCGGTAGGTCGTCAGCTTGCCGCCGAACACCGACAGCAGCGGCGCTTCACCGGGGGTGTTGTCCAGCGCCAGGGTGTAGTCGCGGGTCACGGCCGAAGGGTCGTCGGACTCGTCGTCGCACAGCGGGCGCACGCCGGAGAAGCTGCGCAGGATGTCCTGGCGGCCCAACTGGTGCTTGAAGTGCGCGTTGACCACGTTAAGCAGGTAGTCGGTCTCTTCTTCGCTGATGCTGATCTTCGCCGGGTCGCCCTGGTATTCGCGGTCGGTGGTACCGATCAGGGTGAACTGGCGCAGGTAGGGGATGGCGAAGACGATGCGCCGGTCCTCGTTCTGCAGGATGTACGCGTGCTCGCCCTCGTACAGGCGCGGCACGATCAGATGGCTGCCCTGGATCAGACGGATGCCGTAGGGCGGTTTCTGGCGCAGTTCCTCGCGCAGGAAGCGGTCGACCCAGGGGCCGGCGGCGTTGACCAGCGCGCGGGCGCGCACCGAGTACAGGCTGCCGTCGCGGCGCTCCAGGTGCAGGTGCCACAGGCCCTTGCTGCGCCGGGCGCTGACGCAGCGGGTGCGCGGGTGCACATGGGCGCCGTTCTCGCGGGCGGCCATGGCATTGAGTACCACCAGGCGGGCGTCGTCTACCGAGCAGTCGGAGTATTCGAAGCCGCGGGTGATTTCGGCCTTCAGCGGGCTGTCCTGGCCGAAACGCAGGCCTCGGGAGGCCGGCAGTTTCTCGCGCTTGCCCAGGTGGTCATAGAGGAACAGGCCGGCGCGGATCATCCAGGCAGGGCGCAGGTGAGGGCGGTGCGGCAGCACGAAACGCAGCGGGTGGACGATGTGCGGTGCCTTGGCCAGCAGCACTTCGCGTTCGGCGAGGGCTTCGCGGACCAGGCGGAATTCGTAGTGTTCCAGGTAGCGCAGGCCGCCGTGGACCAGCTTGCTGCTGGCGGAGGAGGTGTGGGCGGCGAGGTCGTGCTGTTCGCAAAGGAACACCGACAACCCGCGCCCGGCAGCGTCCGCCGCGATCCCCGCGCCATTGATGCCGCCACCGACGACGGCCAGGTCATAGACTTCGGCCAGGGGCGCGTGGCGCTTGCTGGTTGGGATCATGGGGGCCGCCTTGGGGATTGAAAGTGAATCTTGTGATGTTCGTTTTCGAAAATATCCTAGTTCAGTGAATGAAATATGACCAGCCTTCAGCGCGAATTCGCGCAGGCATTCGTCTGAATGTTCGAAAGTGAAGGCGGTGAGCGCGGCTCAGACCAGTTCGAGCTGGACCTTGTGCTGGTGCAGCAGGCGCGCCACGGCGGCGGGCGGCGGGCTGTCGGTGAACACCCGGCTGACCAGGGAGATCGGCCCCAGGCGCACCACGGCGTTGCGCCCGAACTTGCTGGAGTCGGCGGCGAGGAACACCTGACGGGCGTTGTCGATGATGGCGCGGGAGACGCGCACTTCCTGGTAGTCGAAGTCCAGCAGGCTGCCGTCCTCGTCGATACCGCTGATGCCGACCACGGCGAAGTCGACGCGGAACTGCTCGATGAAGTCCACTGCCGCCTGCCCGACCACGCCGCCGTCGCCGCGCACGGTGCCGCCGGCGATCAGCACTTCGAAGTCGTCCTTGCCGGCGAGGATGCTGGCGACGTGCAGGTTGTTGGTGATGACCTTGAGGTTCTGGTGGCCGAGCAGGGAGCGGGCGATGGCCTCGGTGGTGGTGCCGATGTTGATGAACAGCGAGGCGTTGTCCGGGATGTGCGCGGCGATGGCGTCGGCGATGCGCTGCTTCTCGTCGCGCATCTGGTCGGCGCGGGTGTTGTAGGCGGTGTTCTCGATGCTCGAGTCCCAGGCTGCGCCGCCGTGGTAGCGGCGCAGCAGGTTCTGTTCGGCGAGCTGGTTGATGTCGCGGCGGATGGTCTGCGGGGTCACGGCGAACTGCTGGGCGAGTTCCTCGATGCTCAGGTAGCCGCGTTCGCGGACCAGGTCGAGGATGCTTTGCTGTCGGGGTGGCAGGTTCATGCGCTGTGCTCGTGCGGACGGGCGAAGGGGCAAGGATGCCGCAGTGGGGACCTTGCTGTCATGCCAGTTGAGTTCGGTGCGGGCGGCTTTCCCTCGCCCCAGCCCTCTCCCGGAGGGAGGGGGCTGGGGTGAGGGTAGAAATGGCATCCGACTTTCAGTCTTCCGCAGCCCAGCCGCGCGTGCGCTCCACGGCCTTCTTCCATCCTGCATACAACCGCGTGCGCTCTGCTTCGTCACAGGCCGGCTGGAACACCCGCTCGATCACCGCCTTGTTCTTCAGCTCCGCCAGGCTTCCCCAGAAACCGCAGGCCAGACCCGCCAGCACCGCAGCGCCGAGGGCAGTGGTCTCGCGCATCTGCGGGCGCTCCACCGGGGTGCCGAGGATGTCGGCCTGGAACTGCATGAGGAAGTTGTTGGCCACCGCGCCGCCATCCACGCGCAGGGCGCGCAGCGGTTCGCCGGCGTCCTGCTGCATGGCGTCGAGCACGTCGCGGGTCTGGTAGGCGATGGATTCCAGGGTGGCGCGGATCAGGTGGTCGGCCTTCACCCCACGGGTCAGGCCGAATAGCGCGCCACGGGCGTACGGGTCCCAGTAGGGCGCGCCGAGGCCGGTGAAGGCAGGGACCAGGTAGACGCCATTGCTGTCCTTCACCTTGGTGGCGAAGTACTCGGAGTCATGGGCGTCGTTGATCACCTTCAGTTCGTCGCGCAGCCACTGCACGGTGGAGCCGCCGTTGAACACCGCGCCTTCCAGCGCATAGGCCACTTCGCCGCGCGGTCCGCAGGCGATGGTGGTGAGCAGGCCGTGGGTGGATTTCACCGCGTTGGCGCCGGTATTCATCAGCAGGAAGCAGCCGGTGCCGTAAGTGTTCTTCGCCTGGCCCGGCTCCACGCACATCTGGCCGAACAGCGCGGCCTGCTGGTCGCCGGCGATCCCGGCAATCGGCGTACGGTGCACACCCAGGCCGCCGACCTTGGCGTGGCCGTACACCTCGGAGGACGGGCGCACCTGCGGCAGCATCGCGCGCGGTACGTCCAGCGCGGTCAGCAGGCGTTCGTCCCAGTCGCGCTTGTGGATATCGAACATCAGGGTGCGCGAGGCGTTGGTGTAGTCGGTGACATGCACCTCGCCTTCGGTGAGCTTCCAGATGAGCCAGCTGTCGACCGTGCCGAACAGCAACTCGCCGCGTTGCGCGCGTTCACGGGCGCCTTCAACGTTGTCGAGAATCCACTTCAGCTTGGTACCGGAGAAGTAGGGATCGATGACCAGCCCGGTAGTGTCGCGGATGTGCTGTTCCAGGCCGTCGCGCTTGAGCTGCTCGCAGATCGCCGCGCTACGTCGGCACTGCCAGACGATGGCGTTGTGGATCGGCCGGCCGGTGGCCTTGTCCCACACCAGGGTGGTTTCGCGCTGGTTGGTGATGCCGATGGCGGCCACTTCGGCGACGCTGATGCTGGCCTGGGCGAGGGCTTCCACCAGGGTCGAACTCTGGGTCGCCCAGATTTCCATCGGGTCGTGTTCGACCCAGCCCGGCTGCGGGTAGATCTGCGCGAACTCGCGCTGGGCCGTGCTGACCACGTTGGCGTCGTGGTCGAAGATGATGGCGCGCGAGCTGGTGGTGCCCTGGTCGAGGGCGACGACGTATTTCTTGTTCGTAAGGTCGGTCATGGCAGCGGCCTTGTGCGGATTCCGTTCGGCAACCCCGGCGGCAGGGCCGGGTAGGGATTGGCGGTGAACATACGGGATTCATCCCCGTCGGTGAAGCGAACACCGTGCAGTACGCCACACCTTGGCTTACTGTTATGCGCTGGAAAGCCGCCTGCGAGAAGCCCGCCGATCATGACCCCCGCCATCGACCTGCTGAAGAAGAACCGCGCCGAACACCACGTGCTGAGCTACGAGCACGACCCCAAGGCGCCGTCCTACGGCCTGGAGGCCGCCGAGAAGCTCAACCTCGATCCGGCGCGGGTCTTCAAGACGCTGCTGGCGGCAAGCGAGAAGGGCGAACTGCTGGTGGCGGTGGTTCCGGTGGTGGGGAGCCTGGATCTCAAGGCGCTGGCCCACGCGGCGGGCGTGAAGAAGGCCGACATGGCCGACCCCAATGCCGCGCAGCGCGCCACCGGTTACCTGGTGGGCGGCATCAGCCCGCTGGGGCAGAAGAAGCGCCTGCGCACCTTCATCGACGAATCCGCCCTGGGCTTCCCGACCATCCATGTCAGCGCCGGCCGGCGCGGCCTGGAAGTGGAGCTGAGCGCCGAGACCCTGGCCGGGCTGACCTCGGCGAAGTTCGCGCCGATCGGGCGGCCCTGAGCTTTTGGGTAGGAGCAACTGTTTTCTCTGAAAGTTCATGCCTGGGTTCTCCCTCTCCCTAACCCTCTCCCTGAAGGGAGAGGGGACTGGATGGACGCCGGCTGAAACTGCGGCATCAGCCGGCACGGATAGCTCCCTCTCCCTTCAGGGAGAGGGCGGGGGAGAGGGCAGGCCCCGGCACGAGATTTCAGGTATGGAGCGCGCCGTGCCCGCGATCGCACGCATGGTGCACTACTGCAAGTTGGGGACTGTGTGGTCCCCACTGTACGGTTCGCCGCCCGCCGGCTTCTGTCATGCTCGGCCATCACTTACAAGGAGATCGCCATGCTGCTCGACTTCCATCAGGTGGACGCCTTCACCGACCGTCCTTTCGCCGGCAACCCGGCCATGGTCTACCGCCTCGATGCTTGGCTGAACGACGAGCTGATGCAGAAGATCGCCGCCGAGCACAACCTCTCGGAGACCGCCTTCCTGGTGAAGGAACCCGAGGGCTGGCGCATCCGCTGGTTCACCCCGACCGCCGAAGTCCCCCTGTGCGGCCACGCTACCCTGGCCAGCGCCCATGTGCTGTTCGAGGTGTTCGAGGAGCCGGGCGAGGTGCTGGAACTCAATTCGCTGTCCGGCCCGCTGCGCGTGACCCGCGAGGACGGCCGCCTGGCGCTGAACTTCCCGGCGCAGCCGCCGAGCGAAACCGGCGCCACCGTGGAACTGGCCAGCGCACTGGGCGTGGACGTGGTGGACGCCCTGAGCAACGCCTCGCACCTGCTGGCGCTGCTGGAATCCGAGCAGGCCGTGCGCGACTGCAAACCCGACTTCGCTGCCCTGGCGCGTCTGCCGTACCTGGGGGTGATCGTCACTGCGCGCAGCGATGACTACGACTTCGTCTCGCGCTTTTTCGCCCCGGCCATCGGCCTCAACGAAGACCCGGTGACCGGCGCCGCCCACTGCAGCCTGATCCCCTACTGGTCGGGCCGCCTGAACAAGCTGCAGATGCGCGCCTTCCAGTGCTCCGAGCGCGGCGGCGAATTGTGGTGCCGCCTGGAGGACGACCGCGTGAGCATCGCCGGTTACGCACGTCTGGTGGCCAGCGGTCGTCTGCTGGTTGTTTGATCTGTGACCGGGGGGATTTCGCCTCCCCGGCGTAGGCTGGCCTTCACTGAAAGCCGCGCCCCTCTGGCGCGGTTCGCAGCTTCGCAGGCACTCCCATGACAACCCTGGTCATCGCTGACTACCACACCCACACCGGCTCCGCCGTTCTCGCCCCGGCTACTCTGAATGCCCTGGCGGCTGCGCGGCAGATCGGCGGTGACGTGCATCTGCTGCTGGCCGGCAGCGGCCTGGCCCAACTGGCGGAGCAGGCTCGCGGCATCGATAGTGTCGCGCGCGTCGTGCTGGTGGACGATCCTACCTACGACCACCTGCTGGCGGAAAACCTCTCCGCACTGGTCGTGCAGCTCGCTCCCGGTTACAGCCATATTCTCGCGCCTGCCACCGCCATGGGCCGTGATTGCCTGCCGCGTATTGCCGCGCTGCTGGACGTCGATGCGGTTTCCGATGTCATCGCGGTAATTGACGACGAGACCTTCCGGCGCCCGATCTACGCCGGCAATGCCATTGCTACGGTGCTCTGCGCAGGTCCGGTGAAGGTGCTGGGTATCCGGCCAACGGCCTTCGACCCGGTTTCCGCTGAAGGCGGCGACGCCGAGCTGGAAAGATGCAACGGGGCGGGCGATCTCGCGCTTTCGTCCTGGCAGGGTGAGGAGCATCCGGAGTTCGAACGCCCGGCACTGGAAGCGGCGCGAGTAATAGTCGCTGGCGGGCGCGGGCTGCAGACCGAGGAAGGCTTCGCGGCGCTCTATCCCCTGGCGGATCGCCTGCACGGCGCCGTGGGCGCTTCGCTGGCGGCGGTGGACGCAGGTCTCGCACCGGCGGAGCTGCAGATCGGCCAGTCCGGGCGCATCGTCGCGCCGGAGCTTTACCTGGCGGTAGGGATATCCGGTGCGGTGCAGCACGTGGCGGGAATGAAGGACGCCAAGGCCATCGCCGCGATCAACCTCGATCCGGACGCACCGATCTTCGAGATCGCCGACTACGGTCTGCAGGGCGACCTGTTCGAGGTACTGCCGGCGTTGATGCTCGAGTTAGACAGCGCGCTCGGCTAGAGCGCCACGCTGCCCTGTGCCGGGAACAGCACCAGGTGCTCGGCGGCTACGCCGATGGCCACTTCGTCGCCCGGTTGATGGTCGGAGTGGCTGGGGAATAGCGATTCCAGCTGGGTGCCGGTGGGCAGTTGCAGACGATAGAGCGTCGCCGCGCCGAGGAACGACTTGCCGACGATCCGCGCCTTCAGTGCGCCATCGGCGGCCGGCACCAGGTCGTCCGGGCGCAGCAGCACATCCACCGCGCTGCCGTCCGGCAGGCTGTAGGCACGGTTGCCGCGCAACAGGCCCAGTTCGGTCTGCACCGCATCGCTCCCGCACATCTGTCCGCGAATGAAATAGCCCTGGCCGACGAAGCTGGCGACGAAGGGCGTCTGCGGTTCGTGGTAGAGGTTGAACGGGGTGTCCCACTGCTCCAGCACGCCATGGCGGAACACGCCGACGTGGTCGCTGACGGCGAAGGCCTCTTCCTGGTCGTGGGTGACCAGGACTGCGCTGGTGCCGCGTGCCTTGAGGATGTCACGCACCTCGTGGCTGAGCTGGCGGCGCAGTTCTACATCGAGGTTGGAGAAGGGTTCGTCGAGCAGCAGCAGTTGCGGTTGCGGCGCCAGCGCTCGGGCCAGGGCCACGCGTTGCTGCTGGCCGCCGGAGAGCTCGTGAGGGAAGCGCTGGCCGAGGCCGTCTAGCTTCACCAGCTCCAGCAATTCGCCGACGATGCGCTCGCGCTCGGGATGCTTGCGGATGCCGAAGGCGATGTTGTCCGCCACCGATAGGTGCGGGAACAGTGCGTAGTCCTGGAACACCATGCCGATCCGGCGCTTCTCCGGCGACAGGGTGAAGCCGGGTCGGGAAATCACTTCGCCGGCCAGTTCGATGCGGCCGGCCTGCACCGGCTCGAAACCGGCGATGGCGCGCAGGGTGGTGGTCTTGCCGCAGCCCGAGGGGCCGAGCAGGCAGCCGATGTCGCCGGCGTTCAGGTGCAGGCTGACGCCTTGCACCACACGCTGCTGTTCATAGCCACAGGAAAGATCTTCGAGGTTGAGCAGCAGCGGTTGGGTCATCGGACTCGGAACGGATTCAGGCGTAGTGGGCGTGCTCGACCAACAGTTCGAGCAGCGCCTTTTGGGCGTGGAGACGGTTTTCCGCCTGGTCCCAGGCCACGGAGCGTGCGTCGTCCAGCAGGTCTTCGCTGATCTCTTCGCCACGGTGGGCCGGCAGGCAGTGCATGAATAGTACATCCGCCGCCGCGCCGTCGAGCAGCGCACGTGTTACCTGATATGGCTGGAACAGGCGCAGGCGCGCGGCCGCTTCGTCTTCCTGGCCCATGGAGGCCCAGACGTCGGTGCTTACCAGGTGCGCACCGGCCACCGCCTTGCGCGGGTCGCGGAAGATCTTCACGCGATCGCCAGCCAGCGCCATCAACGCGGCATTCGGCTCGTAACCCTCCGGGCAGGCCACGTTCAGCTGGAAGTCGAAGCGGATCGCCGCCTCGATGTAGCTGTTGCACATGTTGTTGCCGTCGCCGATCCAGGCCGCGGTCTTGCCGGCGACGCTGCCGCGGTGCTCGAAGAAGGTCTGCATGTCGGCCAGCAACTGGCAGGGATGCAGGTCGTCCGACAGGCCATTGATCACCGGCACTCGGGAGTTTTCGGCGAACTCGATCAGGTTGCTGTGGGCGAAGGTGCGGATCATCACCGCATCGACCATTCGCGACATCACCCGTGCGGCGTCGGCGATCGGCTCGCCACGGCCCAACTGGGTGTCGCGCGGGGAGAGGAAGATGGCCTGGCCGCCGAGCTGGATCATGCCGGCTTCGAAGGAAATCCGCGTACGGGTCGAGGCCTTCTCGAAAATCATGCCCAGCACGCGGTTCTTCAACGGTTCGTAGAGCACGCCTCGGTCTCGCAGGTCCTTCAGCTCGGTGGCGCGGCGGATCAGACCGAGCAGTTCTTCGGTCGTGTAATCCAGCATCGAGAGGAAGTGACGTGCGCTCATGGTTCGTACCTACTACTTATTCTCAGAATCAGGCCGAGGTACCGACCGGCTTTCGTGAGAAAAAACGGGCTGAACCTGCGGCGGGACCGCATGGAGCGGAAAATGGGGGAAGGCGCGATCCTATAAGGAAATGACGGATCTACGCAAGTTTCCCCCGGAAGGCCCGTCGGGTGGGGCTTCAACATGGTCGTTCCTGATGCCCCGCGATTCACCCGACGGAAGCTGGTGGTGCTTCGCCAGGCCAGGATTCATAGTGCTTTCGACCCCGCGACCGGCCCCATGAGGCGCCGGCGACAACAATAACGAGGCGAGCCATGAGCAAGACCCTCCATCACCGTGCGTGCCACCTGTGCGAGGCCATCTGCGGCCTGACCATCGAGACCGAGGACGAGCGCATCCTCTCGATCAAGGGCGATGCCCTGGACAGCTTCAGCCGCGGCCACGTCTGCCCCAAGGCGGTGGCGCTGCAGGACATCCAGAACGACCCGGACCGCCTGCGCCAGCCCGTGCGCCGCGTCGGCAACGAGTGGCAGCCGATCGGCTGGGACGAGGCTTTCGAGCTGGTCGCCACGCGTCTCGCCGAGATTCGTTTACGCCATGGCAACGACGCCGTGGCCGTGTACCAGGGCAATCCCAGTGTGCACAACTACGGGCTGATGACCCACAGCAACTACTTCCTCGGCCAGCTGAAGACCCGCAACCGCTATTCGGCGACCTCGGTGGACCAGCTACCGCATCATCTGGTCAGCCAGCAGATGTTCGGCCATGGCCTGCTGATCCCGATTCCCGACATCGACCACACCGACTTCATGCTGATCCTGGGCGGCAACCCGCTGGCCTCCAACGGCAGCATCATGACCGTCCCGGACGTGGAGAAACGCCTGAAGGCGCTGAAGGCGCGCGGTGGCAAGCTGGTGGTGGTCGACCCGCGCCGCACCGAGACGGCGGCGCTGGCGGACCAGCATCTGTTCGTCCGTCCCGGCGAGGATGCAGCCTTGCTGCTGGGCATCCTCGACACGCTGCTCAGCGAAGGACTGACCCGCGCAACCGCCTTGCCGGTGAATGGTCTGGAGGCGGTACGCGAAGCGCTGGCGCCGTTCAAGGTCGAAGCCATGGCCGCGCGCTGCGGTGTGCCGGCCGAGGATATCCGCCAGCTGGCGCGGGCTTTCGCCGCCGCCGATAAGGCGGTCTGCTACGGGCGCATGGGTGTTTCGACGCAAGTCTTCGGCAGCCTGTGCCAGTGGCTGGTGCAACTGATCAACCTGGTCACCGGCAACCTCGACCGCGTCGGCGGCACCCTGTGCACCACGCCGGCGGTGGACCTGGTGGCGACCACTGCGGGCGGCGCTTTCAATCGCTGGCAGAGCCGCGTGTCCGGCCTGCCGGAATACGGCGGCGAGCTGCCGGTGGCGGCGCTGGCCGAGGAAATGCTCACCGAAGGGGAGGGGCAGGTGCGCGCGCTGGTGACGGTGGCCGGCAACCCGGTGCTGTCCACGCCCAATGGCCGTCGCCTGGAGCAGGCGCTGGATGGCCTGGAGTTCATGCTCAGCGTCGATCTGTACATCAACGAGACGACCCGCTACGCCGACCTGATCCTGCCGCCCACCGCGCCGCTGGAGCACGATCACTACGACACCACCTTCAATGTCTTCGCAGTGCGCAACGTCACCCGCTTCAACGAGGCGATACTGCCCAAGCCCGAAGGGGCGCTGCACGACTGGGAAATCTTCGTCGGCCTGGCCAAGGCCTACGCTGCGCGCCAGGGAGCTGAGCTGAAGCCGACCATGGCGCCGGAGCAGATGATTGAAATGGGCTTGCGCTTTGGTCCCTACGGCGACGCCAGCGAGCACAAACTCAACCTGGCGCGGCTGCGCGAGCACCCGCACGGGCTGGACCTGGGGCCGCTGCAGCCGAACCTGGCGCCGCGCCTGAAGACCGCCAGCCGCAGCATCGAGGCGGCACCGGAGATTTTCCTCAACGACCTGCGCCGCTTCGCCGACAGCCAGTCGCATGCCATCGACCAACTGCTGCTGATCGGCCGCCGCCACGTGCGCAGCAACAACTCGTGGATGCACAACTATCACCGCCTGGTGAAGGGCAAGCCGCGCCACCAATTGCTGATGCACCCGCAGGACCTGGCGTCGCGCGGGCTGGTGGACGGGCAGAAGGTACGGGTGCGCTCGCGGGTCGGCAGCATCGAGATCGAAGTGGCTTCCAGCGATGAAGTCATGGCCGGCGTGGTCAGCCTGCCCCACGGCTGGGGCCACGGGCGACCGGGAGTGCAACTGGCCATCGCGCGCGAGCAGGGCGGTGCCAGCGCCAACGACCTGACCGACGAGCGCCACCTGGATGCACTCTCCGGCAACACTGCGCTCAACGGCGTGCCGGTGGAGGTCGAGGCGGCCTGACAAGCTGACGCACGTCACCTGCAAAGCCGAGCGTTGCACTCGGCTTTGCAGTACAATGCGCGGTACCGTGCCGGCCTGTGCCCCCAGAGGCGACTGCCGGGTCAGTGTCTGATAGTTAAGCCGAGGAAGTTCATGGATATCATCGATACCATCAAAGAGCAGATCTCCAGCAACCCTGTTCTGCTGTACATGAAGGGTTCGCCGAACGCTCCCCAGTGCGGTTTCTCGTCCCGCGCCGCGCAGGTGCTGATGGCTTGCGGCGAGAAATTCGCCTATGTCGACATCCTGCAGAACCCGGAAATCCGCGCCAACCTGCCCAAGTACGCCAACTGGCCGACCTTCCCGCAACTGTGGGTCGGTGGTGAACTGGTCGGCGGCAGCGACATCCTGGCCGAGATGTTCGAGAAGGGTGAGCTGCAACCGCTGATCAAGGACGCCGTGAGCAAGGCCAACGCCTGAGTCTTTCGTGCTGTCGCACAAAGCCCCGCCTTGGCGGGGCTTTGTTTTTGGGAAGAAATAAAAGATGACTGAACAGACGCGGGCCAACGCCGCGCGCTGGGCGTGCGGATACTGCTTCGCCATGGGCGGGATGGTCCATGGCAGCGTGATGGGGCGGGTGCCGGCCCTCAAGAGCATGACCGGGGTCGACGAGCAGCAACTGGGCCAGGCGCTTCTGGGCGCTGGCTTCGGCGCGCTGCTGGCGTTCGCCTTCGCCGGCGCGCTGGTGCGGCGCTATGGCAGCCGGGCGATCACCGTGATTTCCGGGTTGGCGCTGATGGCGACCTTCCCCTTGCTCGGGCTGGCGCAGGATGTCTGGGTACTGGCGGCGGGCTTCCTCGCCGTCGGCCTGACCTTTGCGACCATGGACGTGGCGATGAACACCCAGGCGGTGGAAGTCGAGCGGCGTCTCGGCCGCCCGTGCATCTCCAGTTTGCATGGCATGTACAGCCTGGGTGGGCTGGTCGGTGCTGTCGGCGCGGCAGCCTTCGCCGACCTCGCGCCGATCTGGCACTTCAGCCTGCTGGCACTGGTCGCCGTGGCGATCCTGCCGTTCTTCGCCCGCCATTTGTTCGAGGGACGTCCGGAACCTATGGAGGAGGAGGCGCCAGCCCAACGTGGCTGGCGCCTGCCGCCACCGGCCTTGATCGGTCTGGGCTTGCTGACCCTCTGCGCGTTCGTTTCCGAAGGAGCGGTCGCCGACTGGGGCGCCTTGCTGCTGCACCAGGTGCTGGGCGCGTCCGAACGCCTGGCAGCGCTGGGCTTCGCGGCATTCTCCGCGACCATGGTGCTGGGCCGGCTGTTCGGCGATCGCCTGCGAGTGCGCTTCGCCGACGAGGCGCTGGTGCGCAACCTGGCGCTGCTGGCCATCGCGGGCATGTTCCTGGCGCTGTTCAGTCCGTGGGTTGCCGGCGCGATTGCCGGATTCGCCCTGGTGGGCGCGGGACTGTCGGTAGTGGTGCCGATCCTGATCGGCGCGGCGGGCAACCGGCCGGGCGTCGAGCCTTCGCGCGGCGTGGCGGCGGTAGCGTCGTTCGGCTATGGCGGCTTGCTGATGGGCCCGCCGCTGATCGGCTTCCTCGCCGAGCACGTGGGCCTGCGCCTGTCGTTGCTGGTGGTGGTGGGGCTGTGCGCAGGGTTGGTGCTGAAGGCGTCACTGGTGCGCCGTCCGCCAAAGGCGAACGTCTAGAAGGAGAGGGCACCGGCGTCCACAACAGCGCCGGTGCCTTTTTTCTATCAGTCGTCTTCGTGCATGTGCGACTGCAGGTAGTTTTCCAGACCGACTTTCTGAATCAGGCCCAGCTGGGTTTCCAGGTAGTCGATGTGCTCTTCCTCGGACTCGAGGATGTCCTTGAGCAGGTCGCGGCTGACGTAGTCATGCACGCTTTCGCAATGCACGATGGCGTCGCGCAGGTCCTTGCAGGCCTTGAGTTCCAGGTTCAGGTCGCACTGCAGCATTTCCTGGGTGTTCTCGCCGATCAGCAGCTTGCCCAGGTCCTGCAGGTTGGGCAGGCCTTCGAGGAACAGGATGCGTTCGATGAGCTTGTCGGCGTGCTTCATCTCATCGATGGACTCGTGGTACTCGTGCGCGCCGAGGCGCTTCAGGCCCCAGTCGTTCCACATGCGCGAGTGCAGGAAGTACTGGTTGATGGCGATCAGCTCGTTGCCGAGGATCTTGTTCAGATGCTGGATGACTTTCTTGTCGCCTTTCATGCCGGGGTCCTGCCGTGTGGAGTGGGAGAGATTGAAATTCTCGCGCCCTTATAACCATCTGTCAAACATAAGTCCTTGAATTTGTTATAAAAAGGAATATGAATGCGAATGTTTTCATTCCGCAACTTGGCGCTAAACCACTGAATTACGGGCATAAAAAAACCGGGCCAGAGCCCGGTTTCTTTGGAATTTTGGCTGAATCGATCAGCGGTCTTTTTTCTCAACCCGCCGCGTAGGCCAGGTTGTAGTTCATCGCCTGGGCGCTTTGCAGCTCGCCGAGGGTATCGCGAACCACCTGTTTGGCCAGGCAGGCGCACTTGCCACATTGAGTGCCGACGCCGGTGCACTCGCGCACTTCACGATAGTTGCAGGCGCCGTCGTAGATCGCATCGCGGATCTGAGTATCGGTAACACCGTTGCAGAGGCAGACGTACATGGTTGCACTACAGTCGCTGTGGGGTTGTTGGAAGCGATACTAATAATAATGAGAATGATTGTCAAAATTTACCACGAACCCCTTTCGTGGTCTCCGATAAATGGTCGTGAGGTCAGTGAATCAGCCGCGAAAGCCGCATGGATGAAGGCGTTGCGCGCCAGGTGTATGATGGCTGCCCCACTGGAGCGGCAACCCCTCAAGCTCGGCAGTTTCGACCAGGCAGCGGGCTTTTCGCTCCCAAGCGCCTCACCATTTCCGGAGACAAGGAATGAGCGTACTCGTAGGTAAGAAAGCTCCCGATTTCAACGTGGCCGCCGTGCTGGGCACCGGCGAGATCGTCGACAGCTTCGTGCTGTCCGAAGCCATCAAGGGCAAGTACGGCCTGGTGTTCTTCTACCCGCTGGATTTCACCTTCGTGTGCCCATCCGAGCTGATCGCCCTGGACCACCGCATCCCCGACTTCCAGGCGCGCAACGTCGAAGTGATCGGCGTTTCCATCGATTCCCACTTCACCCACAACGCCTGGCGCAACACCCCGGTGGACAAGGGCGGCATCGGCCCGGTCAAGTACACCCTGGCCGCCGACATCACACACGAGATCGCCAAGGCCTATGACGTCGAATCCGAAGGCGGCGTGGCTTTCCGTGGTGCCTTCCTGATCGACCAGAACGGCGTGGTGCGTTCGCAGATCGTCAACGACCTGCCGCTGGGCCGCAACATGGATGAGCTGCTGCGTCTGGTCGACGCCCTGCAGTTCACCGAGGAGCACGGCGAAGTCTGCCCGGCCAACTGGAAGAAGGGCGACAAGGGCATGACCGCCTCGCCCGAAGGCGTTGCCGCCTACCTGGCCGAGAACGCCGGCAAGCTGTAAGGCTGCTGGTGAATAAAAAAGCCCCGCGATTGCGGGGCTTTTTTATTCAGGAAGGCGCGATCAGTGATCGTCTTCCATCCAGCCGCCGAATTCCTTCCAGCGGTTGACGATGCCGCAGAACAGCTCGGCAGTCTTCTCGGTGTCGTAGCGCGCCGAGTGGGCCTCGCGGTTGTCGAACTCGATGCCGGCGGTCTGGCAGGCCTTGGCCAGGACGGTCTGGCCGTAGGCGAGGCCGGCGAGGGTAGCGGTGTCGAAGCTGGAGAACGGGTGGAACGGATTGCGTTTCACGCCGCTGCGGTTCACCGCCGCATTGAGGAAGCCCAGGTCGAAGCTGCTGTTGTGGCCGACCAGGATCGCCCGCTTGCAGCCATTGGACTTCAGCGACTTGCGGATGCCGCGGAAGATTTCAGTCAGCGCCTGTTCTTCCGGCACGGCCATGCGCAGCGGGTGGTCCAGCTTGATGCCGGTGAACTCCAGCGCCGCCTGCTCGATGTTGGCGCCTTCGAAGGGCTCCACACGGAAGAAGTAGGTGTGCTCGGGGAACAGGTAGCCGCTTTCGTCCATGCCGATGGTGACGGCAGCGATTTCCAGCAGGGCGTCGGTGCCAGCGTTGAAGCCACCGGTCTCGACGTCTACCACGACCGGCAGGTAGCCACGGAAGCGGCGCGCCATCGGGTGGCGCGGGCCGGGCGGGAAGGAACCGTCGAGTTCTTCTTCGAAGATTTCGTTCTCGTCACTCATGCCTCGGTCTCCAGCAGGCGCCAGCGCAGTTTTTCACCCGCGCGCAGCGGGACGACGTCGAAATCGCCGAACGGCAGGGCCGCCGGGGCTTCCCACTCTTCGCGGACCAGGGTGATGCGGTCGCTGTTGCGCGGCAGGCCGTAGAAATCCGGGCCGTGGAAGCTGGCGAAACCTTCCAGCTTGTCCAGCGCATTGCGCTGTTCGAAGGCTTCGGCGTACAGCTCGATGGCGGCGTAGGCGGTGTAGCAGCCGGCGCAACCGCAGGCGGCTTCCTTGGCGTGGCGCGCGTGGGGGGCCGAGTCGGTGCCGAGGAAGAACTTCGGGCTGCCGCTGGTGGCGGCATCCAGCAGGGCTTCCTGATGGGTGTTGCGCTTGAGGATCGGCAGGCAATAGAAGTGCGGGCGGATGCCGCCAACCAGCATGTGGTTGCGGTTGTACAGCAGGTGGTGTGCGGTGATGGTGGCGCCGACGTTGGCCGGGGCGGCCTTGACGAAGGCGGCGGCGTCGCCGGTGGTGATGTGCTCGAAGACCACCTTGAGGGTCGGGAAACGCTCGACCACGCGGGTCAGGTGTTCGTCGATGAAGCGCTTCTCACGGTCGAACACGTCGACCTCGGCGCGGGTCACTTCGCCGTGTACCAGCAGCGGCAGGCCGACTTCGGCCATGGCTTCGAGCACGTGGAAGATGTTGTCGACGCTGGTGACGCCGGAATCGGAGTTGGTGGTGGCGCCGGCCGGATACAGCTTGGCGGCGTGCACGAAGCCGGACGCCTTGGCAGCGCGGACTTCCTCGGCGCTGGTGCGGTCGGTGAGGTACAGCACCATCAGCGGCTCGAAGCGGCTGCCGGCGGGACGGGCGGCCAGTATACGCTGGCGGTAGGCGTCGGCTTCGGCGGCGTTGCGTACCGGCGGGACCAGGTTCGGCATGATGATGGCGCGGCCGAAGGTGCGGGCGGCGTCGCCGACGGTTTGCGCGAGTGCGGCGCCGTCGCGCAGGTGGATGTGCCAGTCGTCGGGGCGCAGGAGTGTCAGGCGGTCGGACATGCGGATTCCAGGGGTGCGGTTGCAGCGGGAAGAGGGTGAAATGCTACCGGAAAAGGCCGCCGCCGGCACTCGCTATCAAGTTTTGCCGAGGTCGACCGATAGAATCTGGGACGCCTCTTTATCTGTATGGAAGCCACCGTGCGCCAACCCTCCCTTCTCCTGCTCGCTCTCTGTGCCAGCCTCCCGGCCTGGGGGCTGACCTTCCAGACGCGCATGGAAAGTGCGCAATGGACGGTGGAGGGTGACCAGTTCGAGTGCCGGCTGTCGCAGAGCGTGGCCGGTTTCGGCCTGGGCGAGTTCGTCTGGCGCGCCGGCGAGCAGCCGACCTTCCGTCTCAAGCCGCAGACGGGCTGGCTGGGCAGCGGCTCGGCAACCCTGCTGGCGGCCGCGCCGCCGTGGCGTCCGGGGCAGGGCGACCTGAACCTGGGGGCGGTGCAGGTGGGCTCGGGCGAGGTGCCTTTCAACAGCACCCAGCAGCAGGCCGGGCGCCTGCTCGGCGGCCTGCTGGAGGGACGTGCTCCGGAGGTTCGCCACCGCACGCGCACCGGCGAGAACCTGCTGGTACGGTTGATGCCAACGCGTTTCGCCGACGGATACGTGAAGTTCCAGGACTGTTCGACGAAGATGCTCCCGGTCAACTTCGACCAGGTGCGCCAGAGCCAGGTCGGCTTCCCGGACGGCGGCACCGAGGTCGATCCGCTGGGCCGCGCCAAGCTGGACATCATCCTGCAGTACATGAAGGCCGATCCGACGGTGAATCGCATCGAGCTGGACGGCCATTCCGACAACGGTGGCAACCGCCTGGCCAACCGCGAGGCCTCGCGCCGTCGCGCCATCGCGGTGATGGAGTACCTGAAGGCCAATGGTGTGGCGGAATCGCAGATCACCGTGCGCTTCTACGGTGAGCGCTACCCGCTGGTGAAGAACAACTCCGCCGCCAACCGCGCGAAGAATCGCCGGGTAACGGTGAACCTGTCCCGCGAGGCGGTCGTCGAGCAGGCACCCGCCGAAGCCCCGCCAGCCCCTGCCGCACCGGCTCCCAGCACCGCCAGCGCGCCGGCTCAGGGCGCGCCGGCAGCGCCTGCCGCCAACGCTGCCAACCCACCCGCCACGCCGCCCGCGACACCCAAGGGCTGACCCGCGGCGTCGGGTCGCACCGACGATAGTATTTGTCGCTTTGTCGTCAAAAGCTGTCGCCCCTCTGTAAATTATTCCGAGCGGACAGTAGAATCGGTCCCTTTCGTGACAACCCCCGTGGAGTTGAGTGGCATGGCGGACGTGAAGAAGGTAGTCCTGGCGTATTCCGGTGGCCTGGACACCTCGGTAATTCTGAAGTGGCTGCAGGATACCTATAACTGCGAAGTGGTGACCTTCACCGCCGACCTGGGTCAGGGCGAGGAGGTCGAACCGGCCCGCGCCAAGGCCAAGCAGATGGGCGTGAAAGAGGTCTTCATCGAGGACCTGCGAGAAGAATTCGTCCGCGACTTCGTCTTCCCGATGTTCCGTGCCAACACCGTCTACGAAGGCGAGTACCTGCTGGGTACCTCCATCGCCCGTCCGCTGATCGCCAAGCGCCTGATCGAGATCGCCAACGCCACCGGCGCTGACGCCATCTCCCACGGCGCCACCGGCAAGGGCAACGACCAGGTGCGTTTCGAGCTGGGCGCCTACGCGCTCAAGCCGGGCGTGAAGGTAATCGCTCCCTGGCGCGAGTGGGACCTGCTGTCCCGCGAGAAGCTGATGGACTACGCCGAAGCGCACAACATCCCGATCGAGCGCCACGGCAAGAAGAAATCGCCGTACTCCATGGATGCCAACCTGCTGCACATCTCCTATGAAGGCGGCGTGCTGGAAGACACCTGGACCGAGCACGAAGAGGACATGTGGAAGTGGACTGTCTCCCCGGAGAAGGCCCCTGACACCGCCACCTACATCGAGCTGACCTACCGCAAGGGCGACATCGTCGCCATCGACGGCAAGGACATGACTCCGGCCCAGGTACTGACCGAGCTGAACCGCATCGGCGGCGCCAACGGCATCGGCCGTCTGGACATCGTCGAGAACCGTTACGTCGGCATGAAGTCCCGTGGCTGCTACGAGACCCCTGGCGGCACCATCATGCTCAAGGCGCACCGTGCCATCGAGTCGATCACCCTGGACCGCGAAGTCGCTCACCTCAAAGACGAGCTGATGCCACGCTACGCCAAGCTGATCTACACCGGCTACTGGTGGAGCCCGGAGCGCGAAATGCTCCAGCAGATGATCGATGCCTCCCAGGAACACGTGAACGGCGTCGTGCGCCTGAAGCTGTACAAGGGCAATGTCATCGTCACCGGCCGCAAGTCCGACGACTCGCTGTTCGATGCCAACATCGCGACCTTCGAGGAAGACGGCGGCGCCTACAACCAGGCCGATGCCGCTGGCTTCATCAAGCTCAACGCGCTGCGCATGCGTATCGCCGCGAACAAGGGCCGCAAGCTGTTCTGATAAGCTTGCGTCTCCCGTGACAAGCAGACCCCGGCCACGAGCCGGGGTTTGTGTTTATAAGCCCGCACTCCGGGCACCTGATGAGGAAAGAACCGATGAGACTGCTGCACACCATGCTGCGCGTCGGCGACATGGACAAATCCATCGCCTTCTACACCGAAGTCCTGGGCATGACCCTGCTGCGTCGCAAGGATTATCCGGACGGCCAGTTCACCCTGGCCTTCGTGGGCTACGGCAACGAAGACGACAACAGCGTCATCGAGCTGACCTACAACTGGGGCGTGGACCAGTACGAGCTGGGTACCGGCTATGGCCACATCGCCCTGGAAGTGGCGGACGTCTACAAGGCCTGCGAGGACATCCGCTCCCGTGGCGGCAAGATCACCCGCGAGCCGGGCCCGATGAAGCACGGCACCAGCATCCTGGCCTTCGTCGAAGACCCGGACGGCTACAAGATCGAGCTGCTGAGCCCGCAGCGCAAGGACTGATCCTTCGGCTGTCGTCGAAGCGTCCTTCGAGAAACCCCGCCCTCCCCGGCGGGGTTTTTCTTTTCCGGCTGTCATCAGAAAGTCATCGCAGCGTTCATACTCAAGGGGCATCGACGTCGGACGCGTCGATTGCGGAAGCAGTTTCCGCCATTCGCTTGTCACAGTCAGAAGGAGCGCGCTGCGGGCCGGAGAATCCCCGCCGCGACGCCCCCGGCAATGACGGCCGAATGGACGGCCGCATCGATTTATCGGAAAGCCGCGCGCTCTGGTGCCCGGCTTCCATCGTCAAGGAATACAGCATGTCCCCAAGACCGGTAAACAATGCCTCGGTCAGCCCCAAGGGCAGCCTCGAAACCCTCTCCCAACGTGAAGTCCACCAGCTCAGCGAAGCGGGCTCGGGCAGTACCTACAAGCTCTTCCGCCAGTGTGCCCTGGCCATCCTCAACACCGGCACGCAGATCGACAACGCCAAGCACATCCTCGACGCCTACCGCGACTTCGAACTGGAAATCCACCAGCAGGACCGCGGCGTGCGCCTGGAACTGTTCAACGCGCCGGCCGACGCCTTCGTCGACGGCGAGATGATCGCCAGCACCCGCGAGATGCTTTTCAGCGCTCTGCGCGACATCGTCTACACCCAGAACGCCCTGAACAGCCGGCGCTTCGGCCTGGACAGCTCGGCCGGCATCACCGATTACGTCTTCCACCTGCTGCGCAACGCTCGTGCCCTGCACGCCGGCGTGGAGCCGAAGATCGTCGTGTGCTGGGGCGGCCACTCCATCAGCACCAACGAATACAAGTACACCAAGAAGGTCGGCCACGAACTGGGCCTGCGCAGCCTCGACGTCTGCACCGGTTGCGGCCCGGGCGTGATGAAGGGCCCGATGAAGGGCGCCACCATCGGTCACGCCAAGCAGCGCATCACCGATGGCCGCTACCTGGGCCTGACCGAGCCGGGAATCATCGCTGCGGAGGCGCCGAACCCGATCGTCAACGAACTGGTGATCCTGCCGGACATCGAGAAGCGCCTCGAAGCCTTCGTCCGTGTCGGCCACGGCATCATCGTGTTCCCGGGCGGCGTCGGCACGGCGGAGGAGTTCCTCTACCTGCTGGGCATCCTCATGCACCCGGAAAACCAGGACATGCCGTTCCCCCTGGTGCTCACCGGCCCGCGCAGCGCGGCGGCCTACATCGAACAGCTGCATGCCTTCGTTGGTGCAACGCTGGGCGAGGCGGCGCAGAAGCGCTACCGCATCATCATCGACGATCCGGCGGAAGTGGCGCGGGAAATGAGCACCGGCCTGAAGCGGGTCAAGCAGTTCCGCCGCGAGCGCAATGACGCCTACCACTTCAACTGGCTGCTGAAGATCGACGAGGGCTTCCAGCGCCCGTTCGAGCCGAGCCACGAGAACATGGCCGGCCTGGATCTGGGCCGCGACGTGCCGCCCCACGAACTGGCGGCGAACCTGCGCCGGGCGTTCTCCGGCATCGTCGCCGGCAACGTGAAGGACCGCGGCATCCGCATGATCGAGGAGTTCGGCCCGTACGAGATCCACGGCGACGCGGCCATCATGGAACCGCTGGATGCACTGTTGCAGGCCTTCGTCGAGCAGCACCGCATGAAGTTGCCGGGCGGCGCGGCGTACGAGCCGTGCTACCGGGTGGTGCAGCGCGCTGGTGTAGCGGTGTGAGCCTGTAGGAGCAGGAAACAAAAAGCCCCGCCAGAGTGCGGGGCTTTTTCATGCAGGTACTTCGCTTAGGAGAAGGCTTACAGATCGAAATCGTAGTCGGACAGTTGGCGCTGCAGGCGACGCTCTTCCAGGTAGTTGTCGATGATGCGGCGCTTGGTCAGGTTGGTCTTGGCGACCTCTGCCGAGGATTCGGCGCCGTCATCGCTGTCGTCTGTGCTGACATCGTCCTCGAGTTCGAGGTCTTCTTTGTCGTTTGCCATTCGGTGCACTCCACAACACGGGGTGTGTTGGCGCCCCTTATATCGACAAAGGCGTAAGCGGTAAAAAAGATTTTTTCAATCAGCCTGAAGGAATTTTCCCATAACGCTCAATCGTCCGACGTCTTGTGTTTGAACTCGCACAGGTCCTCGATCCGGCAGCTGCCGCACTGTGGCTTGCGCGCCTTGCAGACGTAGCGCCCATGCAGGATCAGCCAGTGGTGCGCATCCAGCAGGTATTCCTTGGGCACGAACTTGAGCAACTTGCGCTCCACTTCCAGTACGTTGCGCCCCGGCGCGATGTTTGTGCGGTTGGAGACGCGGAAGATATGGGTGTCCACCGCCATCGCCGGCTGTCGGAAAGCCGTGTTGAGGACCACGTTGGCAGTCTTGCGGCCCACGCCCGGCAGGGCCTCCAGGTCTTCGCGGTTCTCCGGCACCTGGCTGCCGTGCTTCTCGATGAGGATGCGGCAGGTCTCGATGGTGTTCTTCGCCTTGCTGTTGTACAGGCCGATGGTCTTGATGTACTCCGACAGGCCTTCCACGCCCAGGGCGTAGATCGCCTCCGGGGTATTGGCCACCGGGTAGAGCTTGGCGGTGGCCTTGTTCACCCCGACGTCGGTGGCCTGGGCGGAGAGCAGCACCGCGATCAGCAGCTCGAAGGGCGTGCTGTAGGCCAGCTCGGTTTCGGGGTTGGGATTGTCTTCCTTGAGTCGGCGGAAAATCTCCGCGCGCTTGGCGGCATTCATTCGATCACTCCGGTCACGCGGACGCGTTGGCGCTCGGTCGCGGGTACGTCGCCCGCCTGCGCCTTGGCGCGGTCCGCCAGGCTTTCATCAATACGGTTCTTCAGGGCAAGCAGCAGGCCCAGCACCAGGAAGGCGCCGGGCGGCAACACGGCCAGCAACAGGCCCTGGTAGCCGGGCACCTGTAGTTTCCAGCTGGTGGCGGCGGGGCCGAACAGCAGGTCCATGCCGGCCAGCAGCGTGCCATGGCCAAGCAGTTCGCGCAGGGTGCCGATGGCCAGCAGGACCAGGGCGAAGCCCAGCCCCATCATCAGCCCGTCGAAGGCCGAGCGCGCCACGTTGTTGTTCGCGGCGAAGGATTGCGCGCGGCCGAGAATTACGCAGTTGGTGGTGATCAGCGGCACGAAGATGCCCAGCACTTCATACAGCTCGTACCGCCACGCCTGCATCAGCAGTTCGACACAGGTGGTGAGGGTGGCGATGACCAGCAGGAAGGCCGGCAGGCGCACGGCCTCGCTCAGCGTGCCACGGATCAGCGATACGGCGACGCTGGAGCAGACCAGCACGAAGATCGTCGCCAGCCCCAGGCCGAGGGCGTTGACCATGGAGCTGCTGGTGCCCAGCAGCGGGCACAGGCCGAGCAACTGCACAAGGCCGGGGTTGTTCTTCCACAGGCCCTGCAGGGCGATTTCGCGGTAGCCGGGATTACTCATGCTTGTCTCCCGAGGTCGCAGGGGCCAGCAGCTCGGACTTGTGCGCGTCGAAGTACTGCAGCGCCAGGTGCGTGGCCTTGACCACCGCGCGAGGGGTGACGGTGGCGCCGGCGAACTGGTCGAACTGGCCGCCGTCCTTCTTCACTTTCCAGCCGGCCTCGGCCGGGTCGCTCAGGGAGTGGCCGTCGAAGCCGTGCAGCCAGTCGCTCTTGCCCAGTTCGATGCGATCGCCCTGGCCGGGCGTCTCGTGATGCGCCAAGACCCGCACGCCGAGCAGACGACCTTGTGAGGTCACTCCCACCAGCAGCTGGATCGAGCCGCCATAGCCATCTTGCGCCACGGGCTGGAGCACGACCGCCGTGGTCTGCCCCTGGAGCCGGGCGAGGTAGGCGGGTGCCGGCTCGTCGCGGCCCAGCAGCTTGGGGTCGAAGGCGCTGACTTCGGTCTCCAGCGGATGGTTGTCGTAGCTGCCCCGGGGCAGCAGCTCCAGCAGTGTGCGGCCACGCGCCTCGCGCTGGGCGGTGTCGATACGCTGGGCGGTGAGCTGATGGACGATCGCTACCACGCCGGCGGCAAGCACCGCGAGCAGGCCCAGCGCCAGGGCGTTCTTCAGCAGGGTGCGGTTCATCGGTCACCCGCCTTGAAGCCGCGTTCGGGCTTCTTGTGTCCGTAAGTGCGTGGGCGGGTGAAGTAGTCGAGGGTCGGCGCGGCGAGGTTCATCAGCAGCACGGCGAAGGCCAGACCGTCGGGGTAGCCGCCCCAGGCGCGGATCACGTAGGTGAGCACGCCGACACCGATGCCGAACAGCAGCCGGCCGCGGTTGCTGGTGGCGCCGGAGACCGGGTCGGTGACGATGAAGAAGGCGCCGAGCATGGTTGCGCCGCTGAACAGGTGCAGCAGCGGCGAACCGTGGGAGTCGGAGCCGGTGCCGTTCCAGAACAGCAGGCTCATGACGAACAGGCCGCCGAGCATGCCCACCGGCGCGTGCCAGGTGAACAGCTTGCGCCAGAGCAGGAACAGCCCACCGGCGAGGAAGGCCAGGTTGACAAGCTCCACGCCGCGCCCGCCGATACGGCCGAAAGCGGGAGACTGCGCCAGCAGTTCCTCCATGGTCAGACTGTGGTTGTTGCGCACCACGTCCAGCGCCGTGGCGCCGACCCAGGCGTCCGGCGCCTGGCTTGCGAAGCCGAATATCTGCCGCAGGCCATCGCCGAAGCCGAGCGCGCTGTCCGGCGCCGGCCACTGGCTCATCTGCTGCGGGAAGGACACCAGCACCACCGCATAGCCGACCATCGCCGGGTTGAACGGGTTCTGCCCGAGGCCGCCGTACAGGTGCTTGCCGAAGATCAGCGCGAACACCGTGGCGACCGCGCTCAGCCACCAGGGCGAGTAGGGCGGCAGGGCGAGGGCGAGCAGCATCGCGGTGACCAGCGCGCTGCCGTCCTTGAGGAAGAAGATCACCGGGCGGTCGCGCAGCTTGAGCAAGAGCGCCTCGGTGGAGAGGGCGAGCAGGCTGCACCAGAGCAGGTTGAACAGGGTGCCGACGCCGTACAGGCCGATCAACACCAGCGCACCCGGCGCGCAGGCGGCCAGCAGCGTCAGCATGACTCGCTGCGTGCGGTTGGCGCCTGTGGCGTGGGGCGAGCTGATGCGTGGCAGCTTCATCAAGGCGCCTCACCGCTGGCATCGGCGACTGCGCGTTCCGCCGTTTGCAGGCGCTCACGGGCAGTGGCCAGTGCCGAGTCGCCAGCACCTTCGCGTTCGAGCTTCTTCAGGTCGGCGCGGGCGTAGGCCAGTTCGGTCCTGGCGGCGCGCAGGGCATCGGTGATCGGGCGCTTGTCGGTACGCACCAGGTCCGGCGGCGCCTTGCCGCTGGCGTCTTCGGCGGCGTGCAGGGCAGCTTCCGCGGCGGCGAGCGTCTGGCGGATCGCGTCCAGCGCCTCGGCGGACACGCCTTCGCGTTCAGCCACGCGCAGGGCGTCGCGCTGGGCGATATAGACCAGCTTGGCCTGGCGCAGGGCGAGTACGCCGTCGACGGGCTGCTCGGTTTTCGGTTCGGTTGGCATGGCGGTCCCCTGCAGTTCGTTGAGTTGGCGCTCGATGCGTTCGACGTCCGCGCGCAAGGAGGCGAGGGTGGCGCGCTGCTCGTCACTGGGTGATTCGCCGAAAGCCTTCTCGGACTTCTTCAACTGGGCGCGGGCCATGGCGGCATCGATTTTCGCTTTCTTCAGTGCCGCTTCGCCCGCGACGGGTGCGGCAGCGGGCGTTGGCTCCGCGCTGGCGCTTTGCGTTTCGGCAGCCGCCAGTGCGGCTTTCGCCTCAGCGGCGGCGACACGCAGCTCGGCAACCTGGGTGCGCAACTGCTCGGTGTCATGGGTGGCCAGTTGCTTCTCGGCCTTGTTCAGCGCGACCTGGGCCATGCTGGCGTCGATCTTCAGGCGCTTGAGCTGGTCAGGCGCATTGCCCACGGCCTTTTCGGCCTTCACCCGCTCGATCACCGATTGCGCGGCCGGCGCGCTGGGCGTCTCGATTTCGGCTGGGTCTTCCTGCGCGCGTGACGCACGTTCCTGGCGGGCCAGGCGGTCGGCAGCGCGCTGTTCTTCCTCACGGCGCAGGCGCTCCTGGCGTTGCTCGAAGCGCAGGCGCGACTGCTCGGCCTTGAGCTGGCGCCGTTCCAGTTCGCGGATCTCGCCCTTGGCGGCGCGGTAGTACTGTACCAGCGGAATGCTCGACGGGCAGACGTAGGCGCAGGCACCGCACTCGATGCAGTCGAACAGGTTGTGTGCCCTCAACTGGTCGTGGTCTTCGGCAAAGAAGTACAGCTGCTGCGGCAGCAGGCTGGCGGGGCAGACCTGCGCGCAGTCGCCGCAGCGGATACAGGGCATGGCCTGTGCGGGTGCCGGCAGTTCTTCGCGCGTGGCGGCCAGCAGGCAGTTGGTGGTCTTGATCAGCGGCACGTCCAGCGACGTCAGGCTGTCGCCCATCAGCGGGCCGCCGAGCAACAGGCGGTCGAGCTTGGCGTGGTCGAGGCCGGCGAGCGCCAGCAGCTCGCCCACGGGCGTGCCGAGCAGCGCTTCGACGTTGCACGGGCGCGCGAGGGCGGCGCCGGTCAGGGTGGTGATACGCGAGATCAGCGGCCGCCCGCGCAGCACGGCGTCGGCCACGGCGACGGCGGTGCCGACGTTTACGCAGAGCATGCCGATATCCGCCGGCAGCCCGCCGGACGGCACCTCGCAGCCGGTCAGCACCTGGATCAACTGGCGCTCGCCGCCGGAGGGGTAGCGGGTCGGGACCGGTTGCAGGCGGATCGGCCGCTCACCAATGGTGGCCTGCAAAATGGCGATGGCCTCGGGCTTGTCATCCTCGATGCCGAGCAGCACTTGCTGCGGCTGGAGGATGTGCATCAGCACGTCGATGCCTTCGACCAGTTCGACGGCGCGCTCGCGCATCAGCAGGTCGTCGGCGCTGATGTAGGGCTCGCACTCGGCGCCGTTGATGATCAGCGTATGCAGGTCGTCCTGGGCGCGCGAGGCCAGCTTGGCGGCGGTGGGGAAGCCGGCGCCACCGAGACCGGCGATGCCGGCCTGGCGGAGGCGCTGCAGCAGTTCGACCCCGGAGAAGGACGCATACTCGGACTCGGGATTCAGCGTCGTCCACTCGTCCAGGCCATCACTGTCGATGACGATGGCCCGCGCCGACAGGCCGGAGCTGTGCGGGTAGGGCTGCTCGCCGATCCCGACCACCGTGCCGGAAGTCGGCGCATGCAGTGCGGCGCTGATGGCGCTACCGGCCTCGGCGATCAGTTGGCCCTTGAGCACGCGCTGGCCGACTTCAACGCAGGGCACGGCGGGCCCGCCGATGTGTTGCTGCAGCGGCAGTACCAGACGGCGCGGCAGCGGTGGCCGCTGAATTGGCATGGCGGTGGACTGCTGCTTGTTGGCTGGCAGCGTCAGGCCGCCGGGGAAGTCCCAGACCTGAGCGTTCATGCCGCCTGCTCCCGGTCGGTCTGGATCAGCCGGCCCTGCGGCAACGGCCATTTCCAGTCGACGACGCGCAGCGGCAGGTCGCGCATCTCGATGCAGTCCACCGGGCAAGGTTCCAGGCACAGGTCGCAGCCGGTGCATTCGTCGACTATCACCGTGTGCATCAGCTTGGCCGCGCCGACGATGGCGTCTACCGGGCAGGCGCGGATGCACTTGGTGCAGCCGATGCACTCGGCCTCGCGGATGTAGGCCACGCGCAGCGGCGTCTCTTCGGCGGCGTCCAGCGGCAGCGGCTCTATGTCCAGCAACTCGGCGAGGGCGGCGATGGTCGCGGCGCCGCCGGGCGGGCACTTGTTGATCGCGTCACCCCCGGCGATGGCCTGGGCGTAGGGCTTGCAGCCGGCGTAGCCGCACTGGCCGCACTGGGTCTGCGGCAGCAGATCGTTGATCTGCCCGGCGATGGATTCGTCGGCGACTTTCACCCGCGCTGCGGCCAGGCGCAGCGCCACGGCGCCGCCGAGGCACATCACGATGATCAGCAGCGCCGCGATCATGGCTTGAGCAACCCGCTGAAGCCCATGAACGCCAGGGACATCAGCCCGGCGGTGATCATGCCGATGGCTGCACCCTTGAACGGCTTGGGCACGTCGGCGAGGGCGATGCGCTCGCGCAGGGCGGCGAACAGCACTAGCACCAGAGTGAAGCCCAGCCCGGCGCCGAAGCCCTGGAAGGTCGATTGCAGGAAGCCGAACTCGGTCTTGCGAGCGTTCAGTAGCGCGACGCCGAGCACGATGCAGTTGGTGGTGATCAGCGGCAGGAAGATGCCCAATGTGCGGGCCAGCAACGGGCTGGTCTTCTTCACCAGCAGTTCGGTGAACTGCACGACGACGGCGATCACCAGGATGAAGCCGATCGTGCGCAGGAATTCCAGGTCCAGCGGTTGCAGCACGTAGCGCTGCAGGATGTAGCTCAACGCCGAGGCAAGCGTGAGGACGAAGGTGGTCGCCAGGGCCAGCGCGAGCGCCGTCTCGATCTTGCGCGACACACCCATGAACGGGCAGATGCCGAGGAACTGCACCAGAACGAAGTTGTTGACCAGGATGGCGCTGACCAGGATCAGGGCGAGTTCGGTCACGGCCGGGCACTCGCAGCCGGGCGCAAGGAAAGGCGGATCATGCTCGGAGACCGATGGTCAGCGGGTTGATGGCGGCGAGAGGACATGGCTCGAATACAAGGTGCGAAGTAGGCAATTGTACCTCCCCGAAATCAGTTGCGGTGCCAGGGGCGGCGGGAGGAATATCGGCGGCTGCCGAACCCGATCGGTTCCCCTCACGGAAGTCGCGATGCGCAACCCCCTGTCCGGACGCTTCACCGCCCTTTGCCTGTTGTTCTCCAGTGCCCTGGCTGCGGCCGCGCCTTTCACCACGGCCGATCTGGTCGGCTGGCCGCGCATGGGCGTGGCCGACTTCGCTTGCCAGATGGAACAGCGCACCGGCAAGGTCGACGCGCAGTTCAGCTGCGCCGCCAGCAAGAAGCTGAGCAACTGGGGCGATGCCTGCCACGACACCGATCTCAGCTACGCCGGCCCGCAGTTGCCCGAGGCGCTGGTGCATCAGCTCGATCCGCGCATCGCGGCGGTGGACCTGGACTGGGAATACGGCCGCCTGCAATCGGTCAACGTCACTTTCGACAGGATCATGACGGCGGAGGAGGTGGCCGACATCTTCCCGCAGGTGAACCTGGAAGACCCTACTTCACGGGACAACCTGAGCAACGCCTCTCTGCAGGACTGTGCGTCGGATGCTTCGTGTCTCTACCTGGAAGGCTTCGAGCACCTGGGTGGCGGCGACGTGGACTGCGAAGACGCTCAGTAGGTCATGCAGGCGGCGTTGAGCAGCCCGATGCACAGCGAGGCGCCGCCGAGGAATACGCCGTGGGCCAGGGTGTTGCTTTCGATGCCGCCCTTGAGTTCCGGCACCAGGCGTGACAGGCCGAGGAACACCAGCACCTGCACCAGCATGGCGATCACGCCCCAGATCAGCATGTCGATCAGGCTGACGCTGTGGGCGATGGCGCTGGCCAGCGGCAGGGCAAAGCCCAGCAGGGTGCCGACCAGGGCCACGGCGGCGCTGATGTTGCCCTGGCGGATCAACTGGATTTCCGCATAGGGCGTCAGGCGGATGTAGAGGCTGGTAAACAGCCCGAACAGGCCGATGGCCGAGGCGAAGTAGGCGAGGAAGTTGGGCAGGGTCTGCAGCAGGTTCATGGCGGATCCTTCAGACGAAATAGTGGGGAACGAAGCGGCTGCTGTCGCGGGTAATGGCGCTGGCGTCCTCGCGGATGCCCAGGCCGGCGGCCTTGCCATTGATCACCCAGCAGCCCAGCACGGCATAATTGCCGTCGTGGTTGGCCAGCGGCGCATAGCCCTGGTAGATGCAGGGCGCGTCGGCGTGGGGGCCGTCGCTTTCCAGCTGCAGGTCGCCGGCGACGATGCGGATGTTCTGGCCCTCACGCGAATACAGCGGTTTGCGTACGTAGGCGCCGGAGATGTCCTGGCGGTAGCTGGCGGGCAGCAGGTTGGGATGCTGCGGGTTGAGCTTCCAGAGGATCGGCAGCATGGCCTTGCTCGACATCAGTAGCTTCCACGCCGGCTCCAGGAAGCGGATGTCACTGCGCTCCAGGTGCTCGGCGAAACTGTCCTGCAGCAGCCATTCCCAGGGGTAGAGCTTGAAACAGTGGCGGATGTCCTGCTCGTACTGGTCGATGAAGGTGCCGCGCCCCGCGTGGTGGCCGATGAACTCCAGCGGCAGGTAGCGCGTGGACAATCCGGCCTGGTGCGCAGTGTCGAGCAGGTAGAGGGCATTGCCGGTGTCTTCTTCATGACCGTCGATGGCGGTGAAGTGCAGCAGGCCGTCCGGCGCGATGGTCTTCCAGCGCGCGATCAGCTTCTCGTGCAGCGAGTTGAACTGGTCGGCGGCCGGGTTCACATCGTTCAGCCACTGCCACTGCACCACGCTGGCTTCCAGCAGGCCGGTGGGGGTGTCGGCGTTGTACTCGAGCATCTTCGGCTGGCCGTCGCCGTCCCAGGCGAAATCGAAGCGGCCGTAAAGGCTCGGGTCCTGGCGGTTCCAGGAACGGATGATGTCCTCGCGGGCGCCCGGCGGTAGCTGGAAGGGTTCGAAGTGGCCGGTGCGGATCACCCATTCCACGCATTCCAGATAGCGCTGGTGCAGGTCTTCGCTGGCGGCCTCCAGTGTCTCGATCTGTTCGAGGCTGAATTCGTAGGCCACCGATTCGTCCCAGTACAGGCCGTCGATGCTGTGGAAAGTGAAGCCGACCGCCTCGCAGCGCTCGCGCCAGTCGGTGCGCGGCGTCATGGCCAGGCGACGCATCAGCCACCCCCGGAGAAGCGCGCTCCGGAGTGGCCGAAGCCGCCGCGGGTGACCAACTGGCGCGATTGCACCTGATAGGTCTGCGCGGTCCTCGGTCGCGAGCCGTCCTCGTAGCTCGGCCCGCGATAGCGCCCGGAGCTGCTGCCGCCGCCACTGCTGCTGGTGGACTCCGGCTCGCAGGCATTGGGCGTCGCGCCCCAGTCCTTCAGGCAATCCTCGCGGTTGGCGTAGAGGTCGCGGTACACCGGGTTGTGGTGCAGCACGCTATAGAGCACCCCGCCGGTGAGCAGGGTGGTGAAGACGATGTTGGATTTCTTCATGCTGGGTGAGTGGCGCGCCGGGTTCCGAGTTTTCGCCACAGCCAGCGCAGGATCAGGCCGGCTATGAACAGCACGACCAGCAGCGGCAGGCCGAACGCGGCTACCTGGATGGCGTTGACGGTGCCGTCGGTGAGTTCGTCCAGCGAGTTGCCGAAGGCCTTGCCGATGCGCGACCAGCGGCCGCTGGGCTGGTATTCGCTGGAGAAGTCCAGGGTGAGCAGGTTGGTGGAGATGCGCCGTTGCTGCTGGGCGGCGTCCTGGCTGGCGGCCTGCAGTTGCTGTTCGACCTCTGCGGTGGCCTTGGCCAGGGCCAGCAGGTCGCTGACGCTCATGTCCTTGCGGCCCTGGAAACCCTGCAGAGTCTGGTACTCGCGCTCCAGCCGGCCACGCAGTTGCTGGTTGTCGCTGACGGCCTGGGCGAGGTCTTCGGCGCGGGTGCTGCGGCTCTGCAGTTGCCCGCCTTCGGCTGCGAGGGCGACGAGTTTTTCCACGCCTTCGGGGACGATGCGCACGACGAGGTGCGCGTTGCGCATCTGGCTGTCGCCACTCTGCTCGATGGCGATCAGCTCGCACTGGCCGAAGCGGTCCTGGCTGCAGGCGTCGCGGGCGGCGGCCAGTTGCGCGTCGATGCGCTCGCTGGCCAGGCGGATGCCGACCTGGTGTTCATAGGCGAGGAAGGTGCCGGCTTTCGCCGCTTCCCCCTGGAAAGCGGCGCCGGAACCGGCGCCGTGCTCCGATGGAGCACCGCAGCCGGCGAGGGCGGCGCTCAGGACGAGTGCTGCCCAGTGGTGCAGTTTCATCGATGGCCTCCTTGCCGTGATGAGTCGTCTTACTTGACGCGCTGGCCGGGCTTGGCGCCGCTGTCCGGGCTCAGCAGGTAGATCTCTTCACCGCCGGGGCCGGCAGCCAGGACCATGCCTTCGGAGATGCCGAACTTCATCTTGCGCGGGGCCAGGTTGGCTACGTACAGGGTCAGGCGGCCTTCAAGTTTGCTCGGGTCCGGGTAGGCGCTCTTGATGCCGGAGAACACGTTGCGCTTCTCGTCGCCGATGTCCAGGGACAGGCGCAGCAGCTTGTCGGCGCCCTCGACGAACTCGCACTTTTCGATCAGCGCGATGCGCAGGTCGACGGCGGCGAAGGCGTCGAAGTTGATCTCCGCGGCCAGCGGGTCCTTGGTCAGTTCGCCATTACCAGTGGGTTTGTTGGCGGCGGCGAGGTCTTCCTTGGAGGCTTCGATCATGGCTTCGATTTTCGCGGGCTCGATACGGGTCATCAGCGGGTTGAACGGGTTCAGCGGGTGGTTGGCCAGCAGTTGCTCGTGGTCGGCCCACTGCAGCGGGGCGACGTTGAGGAAGGCTTCGGCGGCTTCGGCCAGCTTCGGCAGCACGGGCTTGAGGAAGATCACCAGCTGACGGAACAGGTTCACGCCCAGGGCGCAGATGGCCTGGACCTCGTCCTGCTTGCCTTCCTGCTTGTTCAGCGACCACGGCGCCTTGTCGGCGATCCAGGCGTTGGCCTGGTCGGCCAGGGCCATGATCTCGCGCATGGCGCGGCCGAAGTCACGGGCTTCATAGGCCGCGGCGATGCTCGGCGCGGCATTGCGGAAGGCCTCGACCAGCTCCGGAGCCGGATTGGCGTCCACCAGCAGGCCGTTGTTGCCCTTGTGGATGAAGCCGGCGCAACGGCTGGCGATGTTGACCACCTTGCCGACCAGGTCGGAGTTGACCTTCTGCACGAAGTCCTCGAGGTTCAGGTCGAGGTCGTCCACGCCGCGGCCCAGCTTGGAGGCGTAGTAGTAGCGCAGGTATTCCGGGTCCAGGTGGTCCAGGTAGGTGCGCGCTTTGACGAAGGTGCCGCGCGACTTGGACATCTTCTGGCCGTTGACGGTCAGGTAGCCATGCACGTTGACCGCGGTCGGCTTGCGGTAGCCGGCGCCCTGGAGCATGGCCGGCCAGAACAGCGCGTGGAAATTGACGATGTCCTTGCCGATGAAGTGGTACAGCTCGGCTTCGGAGCCTTCTTTCCAGTAGGCGTCGAAGTCCAGTTCCGGGCGGCGTGCGCAGAGGTTCTTGAAGCTGGCCATGTAGCCGATCGGCGCGTCCAGCCAGACATAGAAGTACTTGCCCGGCGCGTCGGGGATCTCGAAGCCGAAGTAAGGCGCGTCACGGGAGATGTCCCACTCCTGCAGGCCGGAGTCCAACCACTCGGCGAGCTTGTTGGCCACCGAGTCCTGCAGGGTGCCGCTGCGGGTCCACTGCTGCAGCATGTCCTGGAAGTCAGGCAGCTTGAAGAAGTAGTGCAGCGATTCCTTGAGCACCGGGGTGGCGCCGGAGATCGCCGATTTCGGGTCCTTCAGCTCGGTCGGGGCGTAGGTCGCGCCGCAGACTTCGCAGTTGTCCCCGTACTGGTCGGCGGTGCCGCATTTCGGGCAGGTGCCCTTGATGAAGCGGTCGGCCAGGAACATCTGCTTTTCCGGGTCGAAGTACTGGGTCACCGGACGGGTGGCGATGTGGCCGGCGTCGCGCAGCTTCAGGTAGATGGCCGAGGACAGCTCGCGGTTCTCTTCCGAGTGGGTCGAGTGGTAGTTGTCGAAGTTCACCTGGAAGTCGGCGAAGTCGGCCATATGCTCGGCGCGCACGCCGTCGATCAGCTGCTCGGAGGTGATGCCTTCGCGCTCGGCGCGCAGCATGATGGCCGAGCCGTGGGCATCGTCCGCGCACACGTACACCGCCTGGTTGCCACGCATCTTCTGGAAGCGCACCCAGATGTCGGTCTGGATGTACTCCAGCATGTGACCCAGGTGGATCGAACCATTGGCGTAGGGCAGGGCGCTGGTGACGAGGATCTTGCGGGCTTCGGACATGATGATCGGCCGTTCCGGTTAAAACGAGGGAATCAGCAACTATATAGGAAGCGACCTGTGGCAGGCCAGAACGGGCTACAGGCGGCAGGTCGCGGGCTGCAGGCTGCAGGCAGGAGCGAGGTGATGCGATGCGCCGCTCCTGAAGCCTGCAGCCCGAAGCTTGTCGCTGCTGTTAGAATGCCCGCCTATTCTGCTCAGTCTTTCATCGGGAGTACCCATGGGCGCCAACCGAGCCACGGTGGAAAATCTTCTCCGCCAGATCAACGACCCTCACACCGGCCAGAACCTGCTGGACGCCGGCTACCTCCGCGAGCTGGACATCCAGGGCGGGCGCATTTCGCTGACCCTGGAGCTGGGCTACGCCGCCGGCCTGTTCAAGAACGGCCTGGCGCAGACCGTGCAGATGGCCCTGGAAGCGCTGGACGGCGTCGACTCGGCCCAGGTCAAGGTGGAAACCCACATCGCCGCGCACAAGGCTCAGGCGCAAGTGCCGGGCATGAGCAACGTGAAGAACATCATCGCCGTGGCCTCCGGCAAGGGCGGCGTGGGCAAGTCCACCACCGCCGCGAACCTCGCGCTGGCGCTGGCCCGCGAAGGTGCCAAGGTCGGCATCCTCGACGCCGACATCTATGGCCCGAGCCAGGGCATCATGTTCGGTATCCCCGAAGGCACCCGGCCGAAGATCCGCGACCAGAAGTGGTTCATCCCGCTGGAAGCCCACGGCGTGGAAGTCATGTCGATGGCCTTCCTCACCGACGACAACACCCCGGTGGTGTGGCGCGGCCCGATGGTTTCCGGCGCGCTGCTGCAACTGATTACCCAGACCGCCTGGAACGACCTGGATTACCTGGTCATCGACATGCCGCCGGGTACCGGCGACATCCAGCTGACCCTGGCGCAGAAAGTCCCGGTGGCCGGTTCGGTGATCGTCACCACCCCGCAGGATCTGGCCCTGCTCGACGCGAAGAAAGGCGTGGAGATGTTCCGCAAGGTCAACATCCCGGTGCTGGGCGTGGTCGAGAACATGGCCGTGCACATCTGCTCCAACTGCGGCCACGCCGAGCACCTGTTCGGTGAAGGCGGCGGCGAGAAGCTGGCCGCACAGTACGGCGTGGAGCTGCTGGCGTCGCTGCCGCTGTCCATGGCCATCCGCATGCAGGCCGACGGCGGCAAGCCCACCGTGATTGCCGACCCGGAAAGCCAGTTGGCGATGATCTACCAGGAAATGGCCCGCTGCGTCGGCGCCCGCATCGCCCTGAGCGAGAAGGCCGCGCCGGACATGCCGAACATCTCCATCAGCGACGACTGATACGCAGGGACTGCCATGCGCAAGGATGCGAAACGCGCCGCCGGCTGGCTGCTGGCGGCGTGCCTGGGCCTCGTCGGCTCAGTGGCCTGGGGCGCCGACGAGGACTCCGCCAACTGGCAGGCACAGTGTGTGATCGGCGGCCAGCCGGTGACCCTGGACTTTCGTTCGGCCTCAGGCGATGCCTTCGAGGACGATATGGCCGTGCAGGCGCGCCGCCCTGACGGCTCCAGCCTGACCCTGCCACTGCCGCCAGCCCTCTACCATGCCACCGGCCTGCTCGGCAGCCCGACGAGCGCCTGCGACCCGGTGCCACTGCTGGACATGGGCAACGGTCTGGGCCTGCTCCTCCTCGTGCGCGACAACCGTCCCGGCCTGCCGGTAGTGGACGCGCTGCTGCTGGACCTCGCCACCCTGCAGGTGGTGGATAAGCGACTGGGCGATCCCGGTGCGGTGGAAGGCCTGCTGAAAACCGCCAGCCTGGTGCTGCGCCAGTCGCCGCAAGGCGTCGACCTGCGCCTGGTGCGCGAGGCTGTGCCCGGAGCCGAGTGCGATTGCGCCGACGGCTATGCCGAAGACTGGCTGCGCTACTCGGTGGATCAGCGGAAACTTCGCACAACCTGGCTTCCCTGAGCGAAGGCCGGCGTGTGACCGCCGGCCCTTTGCCCTGAAGGGTCGGCCCCGGTAAGATTCGCCTTCTTTTTTCAACCGCCGCACAGGACACCCGCCATGAGCATCAAATCGGACAAGTGGATTCGCCGCATGGCTCAGGAACACGGCATGATCGAGCCGTTCGTCGAGCGCCAGATTCGCGGTGCCGATGACAGCCGGGTGATTTCCTACGGTGTTTCCAGCTATGGCTACGACGTACGCTGCGCCGCCGAGTTCAAGGTGTTCACCAACATCCACTCGGCCGTGGTCGATCCGAAGAACTTCGACGAGAAGAGCTTCGTCGACATCAACAGCGACGTCTGCATCATCCCGCCGAACTCCTTCGCCCTGGCCCGCACCGTCGAGTACTTCCGCATCCCGCGCGACGTGCTGACCATCTGCCTGGGCAAGAGCACCTACGCGCGCTGCGGCATCATCGTCAACGTGACACCGCTGGAACCCGAGTGGGAAGGCCACGTGACCCTGGAGTTCTCCAACACCACCAACCTGCCGGCGAAGATCTACGCGCACGAAGGCGTGGCGCAGATGCTGTTCCTGCAGTCGGACGAAGCCTGCGAAGTGTCCTACCGCGATCGCGGCGGCAAGTACCAGGGCCAGACCGGCGTCACCCTGCCCAAGGCCTGATCGCCACTCAGAGAGAAAACGGACATGACCTCGCAAGGATTGCGGGGCCTGCTTTGCGCCCTGTTGCTGGGCGCCAGCGGCCATCTGGCGGCAGCCGAACTCAACGTCACTCCCGGTGGCGAAGTGCTCGGTCTGCCGTCCAGCGCTCCCCTGAACCAGTTCGTCGAACGCCTGGGCGAGCCCACGGCGCGCCTGCCCATGCGCGGCGGCGAGCAGGGCCTGCTCTACGGCAACGCCACGCTCCTGGTGTTCAAGAACCAGCGCCTCACGCAGGTTCGCTGCTGGCTGCACAGCCGATTCACTCCTTCGCTGTTCCTCGGTTGGCTGGATCAGGTCGAGCCGGGCAAGGACCCGCTGACCTTCGCCGTGGATGGCACGCTGCATCTGGGACAGGAGCGCGGTGCCGCTTCCGGCTGGCTCAATGGCCACGAAGGTGACGGTGACGAGCTGTCCGATGTCCGCATGAGTGGCAACAGCGAAGTCTGGCTGGGCTATGGCAACTCCGACGACTACGGCATCCAGGGCGAGAGCCGTCAGGTTGTGGTTTCCCTCAGTGTAAGTATCCCCGAACCGCCTGCTGCCGCTGCCTCAATGGGCGTGATGAGCCGTCCCTAGGACTTCCAGCACGAAGGCCGCTCGTTCCTCCAGGCTCGCGAGCGGCAACTGCACGACGCGATACCCCAGCGCTTCGTACACCTGGGCCATCATCGCCGCGGTTCGCCGCGCTTCGATGAAGTCCTGCCGGCGTTCGGCGTCGTTGCGGTAGATGGCTTCCCACGCGGGCGCCAGGAACACGGTTTGCCCGTAGCGCTGTTCCCATGTGGCGATTTCCAGTGCTTCGGGAATCGGCAGGCCGCAGAGCCGCGCGTACCCCAGCACGTCCGGCAGGCCGCGATCGAACAGCCACAGTCCCCCCGTATCGAGCGCTCGCTTGCGGGTCGTCAGCGCGTGTTCGAACATTTCCCGGCAGAAGGCCTCCCGGTTTGCCCATGGCAGTGCATCGCCGCCACGGGCCAGTTGTTCGCGGATGATCGCCCGCCCGCCTTCCTCGACGGCGTTCAGGCCGTGATGCTGGTGCAGATGGTCGAGCAGCGTGCTCTTGCCGGCACCGGGGCCGCCGGTGATGACGATGAGCGATTCGGACATGGCGATGACTCCTGTGGGAAAGATGCGAGGGAGTTCCGGCCGGGGAAGGGTGTTGCGAAGGGAGGTGCAGCGGAAGCGGAGCGGGGAAAAAAGAAAGGCACCCAGAGGGTGCCTGAATATGATCATGGAGTAAGTCGACAAATCTGATTCCGGGGCGGGAGCCAAGTTCCCGGTCCCCGGAAATATTTTTCAGATCATCACTTCTCCGGCACCAGCGTCAGGCGTTTCACGCCGTAGACCTTCTCCAGGTTCTGCGACTGGAAGGGGAAGCTCATGTAGTTGCCCTTCAGCCAGGCGTCGATGCCATCGGCGTAGTGCGGGCTGGCCGGGTTGCCGGACTGGCCGCTGCTGTTGAGGCCGATCATCGGCTCGCTCTGGCCGAAGTCGACGACGAGGCGCATGGCCGGGATCAGCCAGGTATTGAAGTCCTGGCCCCAGTGGTAGGCCGAGACGTTCAGCGTGCTGTGGTCGCCGCCGGCCGGGTAGGGGCCGCGGTCCAGGTAGCCCTTGATCGCGCCCAGGCTGGCGCGGTCGCCGGCGCTCAGGTTGGGCGCCATCTTGGTGCTGTCGCTGACCCACTCGTAGGTATGCAGCTTGCCCCACTGCCAGGCGTGGCGGTCGCTGCCCAGCTTCTGCTCGCAGAAGGCGGTGGCGGCGGCCAGGCTGCGGGCGAGGATCGCCGGCTTGTCTTCCTTCTGCGGGGTGCGGGTGTCATCCCAGAACGGGCTGTCGTCGCGGCCCAGCAGGTGGTCGGCCTGGGCCGAGTAGGAGAGATTGGCAGTCTCGACGAAGGCCTTCCAGGACGGGCTGTCTTCCGGTCCCAGTTCGTCGAGGAATATCTGTTTGGTGCTTTCCTGCAGGAAGGCTTCGTAGAGCGCGGCGTCACCGGAGGTGGCCGAGAGCTTGCCGTCGAAGGCCATGATCCGGTCCAGCGCTTCGCGGGCGCGGGCGCGCTGGTCGGCGGGCAGGGCGTCGATGGCTTTCTTCAGCGGCTGCGCCATGCCCGGTGCATCCAGCATCGACTGCAGCTTGCCGGCGAACGGCGTGGTCTGGTCGTACTGCATGGCGATCATGCTGCGGTAGTCGTGGCTCTTGCTGCCGCCGGCGAGCTGGGCGATGCGCTCGTAGCGCTCCGGGTAGTACCAGGAACTGGACAGCTGCGCACCGTAGCCCGGCTGCACGCTGCGGTGGTTGGCGGTACCCAGCCAGCCCTGCGCCGGGTCCTGGTCGGACGGGTGCAGGATCGGGTCGGCATAGCCGTCCCAGTCGTAGCGGCCATCCCAGCCGGGGGAGGGCAGCAGGCCGCGGCCTTCCTTGCGGTTGGGGAAGCGACCGGTAACCTGCCAGCCGATGTGTTTTTCGTCGGCGAACACGATGTTCAGTGCCATTGCGCGCACGTCGCGGGTGGCGTCGAAGGCCTGTTCGACGTTCTTCGCGCGGGAAAGATCGAAGAAGGCGTCGAGCGTGCGGTCGGTCTCACCCTGGATGCTCTGGTAGGCGATGCCGTAGCCGCTGGACAGCGGCAGCGGTTGCAGGTCGTGCTTGCGCTCGCCCAGCGCGCTGTTGAGCAGCGGGCCGTGGCGGGTCTCGTAGATGACTTCGCGGACCGGGCTCCGGCCCTTGATGAAGAAGGTCTCGTTGCGCTCGATGGCGGGCTTCCACTGGCCATCGGCGAGGTAGTAGAGCTTGCTGCCCTGGCGCTTCACCTGTTCGAGGAACAGGTCCTGGTTGTCGCCCATGACCATGGTCATGCCCCAGGCCAGCTTGCCGTTGAAGCCGGCAACCACGCCCGGCACGCCGGCGATGGAGACGCCCGCGGCGTTGTACTTGGGCGAGCGGATCTGCACGTAGTTCCACACCGAAGGCATGGACAGCGGCAGGTGAGTGTCGTTGGCCAGGATGCTCTTGCCGCTGCGTGTGCGCTGCGGGGCGATGGCCCAGTTGTTGGAGGCGGCGACGCCCATCATCTGCAGCGAGGCGACTTGCCCGGCGGCGCGGTCGAGAGCGTCGAGGCCGGCGATCCTGCCGTCCAGGCGCAGGCCCTTGAGCTTCTCGGCTTCCTCGAAGGGCAGCGCTTCGTCCGGGTAGATCGGCGTCAGCCAGGGCAGCTTGTCGGCGCCGACCTTCTGCGCGAGCACCAGGGAGGCGATCTCCTCCTGCAGGTTCACCGCCAGCCCGAAGTTCAGCAGGCTGAAGACCAGTGCGGAGTCTTCGGCCTTCCAGTACTCGGGACGGTAGCCGGACTCGGCCAGGTCCATCGGCAGCTTGTCGCGGTAGCGGTACAGGTAGGCGTTGACGCCGCGCGCGTAGGTCTCGAAGAAGCGCTTCAGGCGTGGCGAGGAACCGGCGTAGAGCGCATCGGCGGCCTTCTTCAGGTTGACCGTGCGCATGAAACGGTCGGTCTCCAGGGCGCCGGGGCCGACCATCTCCGACAGGCGTCCCTGGGCCATCAGGCGCAGGCCGACCATCTGGCTGATGCGGTCGCTGGCATGCACGTAGCCCAGGGTGAACAGCGCATCGTGGAAGGTGCTGGTCTCGATCAGCGGCATTCCCAGGCTGTTGCGGCGGATCGACACGTTGTCCGCAAGGCCCTTGATTGGCTGCACGCCGTAGCTCGGTGGCAGGCTGCCTGCATAGCGGTCGTTGAGCCAGCCCTGGCAGCCGGTGAGGCTGACAGCGGCGCTGAGGGTGGCGGCAAGGCCGAAGCTGGGAAGCCGGCGGAAGGCTCGCGGGGCCATGAGGATGTGCTCCTGCACGAAGAAGGTCGCGGAAAAGGCGCTACGTTAGTGAGCCGAGGATAGCTGCGCAAGCCGCGCGCGACGGGATTTTCAGCAGCCGACGAATAGTTGGGCCGGACAGCAGAAGGCCCGCGCTGGGCGGGCCTTCTTCGCAGTGCTCGGGGCCTGGGTCAGGCGCCGTGGCACTTCTTGTACTTGCTGCCGCTGCCGCAGGGGCAAGGATCGTTGCGGCCCACGTCCTTGAGCGGGTTACGCGCCGGCTCCTGGCTGTGGTTGCAGTGCGGGCCATGCACGTGGCCGTGATCATGGTGGTGGTCATGATCGTGGTCGTGGTTGCAGTTCGGACCGTGTACGTGGGGTTCCTGGCTCATGGTGACGCTCACTCGGGGATGAAATCGCCGGGAATTATCTCGCCATTGCGGGCGATGTGCACGCTCTGTCCGAAGAGCAGGCCGGTCTTCACTTCACCGTCGAGGCGATAGCGGATCGGCTTGTCCGGGTCTTCCAGCAGCTTGACGATGTACTTCATGTGCCGCCACAGGTTGGTGGTCACCGGCACTTCGAAGGTTTCGTGGCCGTTGGCGGGCACTGTGAACCAGTTATTCGACTCGCCTTCGGCCAGGTCGATATCGTTCAGCTTGACCTTGTAGGCCAGGCCGCGAACCGGAAGGCTGAAGTCGTTCGGGTTGTCGATGCGGAAATGCAGGACGAATTCCTGCTCCAGCAAACGAGCTTTCACGACGTCGACTTTCTGCAGCTTCACGTCGGGTTGCTCGAAGTTGCCTGACATCCAGCCGCAGCCCGAAACGAGGCTGAACAGCCAGAACAGGCTGAAAATTCTTATCATTTGCGCCTGATAATTCATGTCTACCCCTCAAGACGCCCCAGTGTACCAAGCACCTGCTCGGCCGCAAGTTGTTGTTACGTTAAAAGAAGCTGCACCATACTGGCCGAATGTAACCGGCGGGTTAACACAGGAGAGTGAAGATGAGCCGCTATGAGATTGCCTTTTCGGGACAGACTGTCCCGGGTGCTCAGCTCGAGACGGTGAAAGCCAACCTGGCCAGGCTGTTCCAGGCCGATGCACAGCGCATCGAACTGCTGTTCTCCGGTCGCCGCATGGTGATCAAGAACAACCTCGATGCCGAGGCCGCGGAAAAGTACCGCAGTGTGATCGAGCGCGCCGGCGCTGTCGTCGAAGTGGTCGACATGGACGCGCAGATCGAGGAAATCGAGCTGGCCCCGCCGCCACCCGCCGAGCCTGTCAGCGCACCGGTACAGCCGGCAGCGTCGCAGGGGCGCCTGAAGGTGGCGCCACGTGACGAGTACATGGCCGCTTTCGCCGATGTGGATGCGCCGGACTTCGGCCTGGCTCCGGTGGGCACCGATCTGCAGGACGAGAAGCCCGACGCCCAGGCGCCGCGCGTGGACCTCAGCCAGTTCAGCGTCGCCCCGGTGGGCAGCGACATGGGCCAAGCCAGGCCCGAGCCTGCTGGGCCTGCGCCGGATACCAGCCACCTCAAGCTGCAGGACTGATCAGTCGCCCTGGTGCGGGTCGTCCTTGTAGACGAACTTGGGCATTTCCCAGCGGAAGCGTATCGCCAGCATGCGGAACAGGAAGCCGGAGAACAGGGTGATCAGCATGGCCTGTTCCTTGGGCAGGTCGATCTGCAGGCAGATCAGGTAGCACCAGGCGCTGGCGAAGGACACGCTGGCGTACAGCTCGCGGCGGAAGATCAGCGGCACGTCGTTGCAGAAGATGTCCCGCAGGATGCCGCCGAACACCCCGGTGATCACCCCGCTCACGGCGGCGATCAGCAGGCTGTGGCCCATCTCCAGGCTGACCTGGCAACCGATCAGGGTAAAGGCCACCAGGCCCACGGCGTCCAGCGCGAGGAACATCGAGCGCAGGTGGCGCATCAACGGAGCGATGAACACGGTGAACAGCGCGGCGCCAGCCGTCAGTGCCAGGTACTCCGGATGGCGCACCCAGGTCAGCGGGTAATGGCCCAACAACATGTCGCGTACCGAACCGCCACCCAGGGCGGTGACGCAGGCCACCAGCACCACGCCGAACAGGTCCATGCTCCGCCGGCCGGCGGACAGCGCGCCGGTCATGGCTTCGGCGGTGATGGCGATGATATAGAGAACGGTCAGCAGCATGGCGAGGTCCGGCAGGAGTAGCCGGTGCGGCGAAACACCGCCGCCCCGGAAAAAAGCGCGGATTCTAGCCCAGACACCGGACGCCCCCAAGTGGGGCGAGTTCGCGCCTCACTCGATCCTGTCCTACTCAATCCAGGGCCCGCAGCATTTCTTCAGCTTGCCGCCGGCGCCGCAGGGGCACGGGTCGTTGCGTCCCAGCTTCATCGCTACGGTGGGATCGAGGAAGTACCAGCGCCCGTCGCGCTGGACGAACCCCGAACACTCGCGGTGACTGTGTTCGCCGCCAGCATCGTGCCAGCGTGCAATGAAAGTCACTCGTGCATGTTCCGGCTGGCCGCCGAGCACTTCGTGGCTCACCACCTCCAGGCCCAGCCAGGTGCTGCCCAGGCTCCAGTTGCGGATGGCGTCGAGGTCCAGGCCCTGTTGCTGGGCGGGCAGCGTCGTGTCACGCAGGTAATCCACCAGGCCCAGCGCGTAGGCGCTGTAGCGTGAGCGCATCAGTGCCTCGGCAGTGGGCGCCGCGACGCCGGCATGGAAACGCCCGCAGCAGTCGGGCAATGGGCGGCCACTGCCGCAGGGGCAGGTCGGTTCGATCATGGTCACCACCAGTACTTGCCGAAGTTTTCCGGGTTGGCCCAGAACTTCGCATTGAGCCAGTCCGGGACCTGTTTGTATTCATGCAGATCGTAGGTGAACAGCGTGATCACCTGGTCGTCGCGCTGGAAGCGCTCGCTGGCCTGCATGGCCAGGGCGTAGAAGTCGGCGTCCTGCGCCTGGGCGGCGTCGAGGTCGACCAGCACGGCCACACGGCTGCTGTTGAGGTTGCGGATGCCGCCCACCAGTTGCTGCGCTTCGCGGCGCGGCAGGTGTTCCAGGCAGTCGGCCAGCAGCGCGAGGTCATAGCGCTGGCCGGCGAGTTCCGCCGGCAGGGCGCCGGCGTCAGCGTGAAACAGTTCGCAATCCGGATGCGCCGCGAGGAAGGCGTCCACTGCCGGAATCTGGCTGGCACCCACCAGCAGGAGGCGCTGTGGCGCATAGCGATCGAGCAGGGCGGCCAAGGCTTGTTGCGGCGTGCGTGTCGAAATCATGAGGCTCGTCGAAGGCGAAAAATAATGAACGAAGACTAGCGTGTGACACCCATATGGCCTAGTGCTGGCGCATTCTGTCAGTCACGTCTTTACTCGGTAATTGTCGGTCAAGACCCGATCATTAGAGGAGACATAACTTTATGAGCATCACAAGGACCGCTTTACCCCTGCTGCTGGTAAGCACGTTGCTCACCGGCTGCGCAGGGTTGCAGAAGTCCGATTGGCCAACCTGCGCCGTGGTTGGCGGTGTCGGCGGCGCCGGTCTGGGTTCCATCGAAAGCAGCGCCTGGGCCGGTTGGGGGGCCCTGATTGGTGGCGTGCTGGGTGCGTCCTATTGCTGGGTGCATGGCGCCGAAGAGCAAGTGGCCGAAGTTCCGCCGCCTGCACCGGCTCCTGAGCCTGCTCCGGCTCCGCTGCCCAAGGAAGAGACCATCGTGGTGCGTGACCTGCACTTCGCCTTCGACTCGTCGAAGATCGATGCGCAGGACAAGGACAAGCTCGATACCATCGCTACCCGCCTGAAGGGTGAGGCAGCGAGCACCGAGCTGAACATCGGCGGTCACACCGACAGCATCGGTACCGACGCCTATAACCAGAAACTGTCCGAGCGCCGCGCCAACGCCGTGTCCAACTACCTGGTCGACTCTGGCGTACCTGCCAGCAGCATCAAGTCGGTCGTCGGCTATGGCGAGAGCCAGCCGGTTGCGGACAACAAGACCAAGGAAGGCCGCGCCGAGAACCGTCGCGTGGAAATCAAGATCACCCGTCAGTAAGTCCGGCGTGATCTGTGCAAAGGGGGCCCTCGTGGCCCCCTTTGTCATTCCCGGTTGCCACTGGCACAGGGCGGAGCAGAGGCGTATGTTCCCCGGCAAAGAAAAACACGGGGGCACTTCATGAAAGCGTTGTTGGGGCTGGGCAAACTGATTGCCCTGTTGTTCTGGCTGGCGGTGCTGGCCAACCTGATCCAACCCTTCTCACATCCCTTCGCGCTGCTGCTCAATGCGGCGGGCGCGCTGATCCTGCTGATCCACATTCTCGAAGTCGTGGCGCTGCGCAAGCGGCTGCAGGGCCGCCCGCATCCGGGCATGGACCGCCTGCAGATCCTGCTGTTCGGCGTCTTCCATTTCGCTACCCTGCCGCAGCCGGCATCCGCAAAAGTAGAAGGAGATACCCATGCGTAAGTCGTTGCTGGGCCTGGCGCTGCTCGCCCCGCTGGCGTGTTCGGCCGCCGGCACCGTCTCGGTGGAGGCCAATACCGTGCTGCGCCTGCCGGTGAAGGGCGAGAGCCTGAGCCTGGACCGTATCAGCGTCGGCCCGGAAGGCGCGCTGCTGATCCCTTCGCGGGTCAAGGAGCTGAAGATCGGCGAGCTGGATCTGGCGAAGAATGCGCGGATCGGCGTGTTCCCCGGCAACGATGCGCTGCAGATCGAAGTGCAGCACGGCAGCCTCGCCGACGGCAGCGTGATCGCCGCGCAAGGCAGTTCCGGCAGCTTCGAGAAGCCTGCCAGCGGCGGCCGCAACCTGGTGCTGCGGCTACAGGATGTGGCGGTGGAAAACCTGCTGATCGACGTCCGTGGTGGTGTCGGCGCGCCGGGCTATGACGGCCTGGATGGCGGCAGCGCGCAGACGTCCGGTTGCCTGTGGGGCAGCGGGAAGTCCGCCGGCAACGGCCAGAACGGCGCCGACGGCCAGACCGGCGCGTCCGGCGGCGTGGTGCGTCTGGAAGTACCCGAGCAGTTCGATGTCGCTAAGGTCAGGGTACGCCTGGAAGGCGGCGCTGGCGGAGCCGGCGGCAAGCCCGGCAAGGCCGGCCCGCGCAGCAGCGAGAAGGGCTGCTGGTTCTATTCGGTGGCGGGCGAGAAACCCGGCGCCGAAGGTCAGGGCGGCGCGGAAGGTTCCAAGGGCAGCGAAGGCCGCCTGGATGTGAAACGCTTCTGAAACGACGTGCCTGAGAAAAAGCCCGCCCGGCAACCGGCGGGCTTTTTTCTTGCCGGTGCGGGTCTTACCAGTGCGGACGCGCGGCGACAAAAGCCACCAGCGCCATGCCGATCAGCAGGTTCAGGCCCACGGTCTTGCGGATCTTGCCCAGCGCGGCACCGCCGGCCGGCCAGTCCTCGGCGCCCACCGCGCGGCGCAGCTCCGGCAGTTGCAGCGCCTGGATGCGCAGGAACAGCGCGAGCATCGCCACGTAGAGGCCCATCATCACCTGCACATAGCGCGGCGCGCCGGCCATGCCGTTGAAGCTCAGGTGCAGCATGCCCACGCCGGTCACCGGCAGCAGGATCACTGCCGCCCATACCCAGCGGAAGAAGCGCGGGAACACCTCCAGCCACAGCTTCAGCCGGGGCGGCGCCTCCAGCGCGACGACGGCGGCCGGGCGCAGGATCATCCAGGCGAAGAACATGCCGCCCACCCAGACCAGGGCGGCCAGGACGTGCAGGGCGTAGATGAAGGCAAAGGGTGTCATTCGGACGATCTCCGCTGGCGATTGAAGTCAAGCGCGCTATCATAGCCGCCGATTCGAACCACTGAAAATTTATCCAGCATCCGGATGTGTCCTCACGGCACGCTCCGGGGCCCGGGAAGTCCATGCTCAGCACCGAACTCAAGGCCACGATCCAGGGCGCCTACTCGCGTTTTCTCGAGGCCAAGGAACTCAAGCCGCGCTACGGCCAGCGCCTGATGATCGCCGAAGTCGCCAAGGTCCTGGGGACCATCGCCAGCGACGAGGAAGGCCATCGCCTAGGCGATGCCGCCGTGGTCGCCGTGGAAGCCGGCACCGGCACCGGCAAGACCGTCGCCTACAGCCTCGCCGCCATCGCCTGCGCCAAGGCTGCCGGCAAGCGCCTGGTCGTCGCCACCGCCACCGTTGCCCTGCAGGAGCAGATCGTCCACAAGGACCTGCCCGACCTGCTGCGCAACTCCGGGCTGTCGTTCAGCTTCGCCCTGGCCAAGGGACGCGGGCGCTACATGTGCCTGTCCAAGCTCGACCACCTGCTGCAGGAAGGCCAGGCGCAGAGCGCCACTGCCCAGCTGTTCGAGGAGGAAGGCTTCCGCATCGACGTGGACGAGACTTCCACCAAGCTGTTCAACCAGATGATCGAGCGCCTGGCGGGCAACCGCTGGGACGGCGACCGCGACTCCTGGCCCGAGGCCATCGAGGACGCGCAGTGGGCGCAGGTCACCACCGACCACAGCCAGTGCACCAACCGCCATTGCCCGAACTTCCAGCAGTGTGCCTTCTACAAGGCGCGCGAAGGCATGACCAAGGTCGACGTGATCGTCACCAACCATGACCTGGTGCTGGCCGACCTCGCCCTGGGCGGCGGCGCGATCCTGCCGGACCCGCGCGACACCCTCTACGTGTTCGACGAGGGTCATCACCTGCCGGACAAGGCCATCGGCCACTTCGCTCACTTCACCCGCCTGCGCGCCACCGCCGACTGGCTGGGCCAGGTGGAGAAGAACCTGACCAAGCTGCTGGCGCAGAACCCGCTGCCGGGGGACCTCGGCCGCCTGATCGAACAGGTGCCGGAGCTGGCCCGCGAGCTGCGCACGCACCAGCAGTTCATGTTCACCGCCTGTGAGGAGGTCGGCGATTTCCGCGCCGGCGAGGACATGGAAGGCCGCGAGCGGCCGCGCCATCGCTTCGAGGGCGGGGTGATTCCCGAGCACATCCGCGAGATGGGCATCGAGCTGAAGAAGGGCTTCTCCAAGCTCACCGACCTCTTCACCCGCCTCACCGAACTGCTCAAGGAAGCCATGGACGGGGAGGGCAGCGTCGGCATCGCCAGCCACCAGGCCGAGGAGTGGTACCCGCTGTTCGGCAGCCTGCTGTCCCGCGCCCAGGGCAACTGGGAACTGTGGACTGCCTTCACCTGCGAGGACCCGGAAGACAGCCCGCCCATGGCGCGCTGGCTGACCCTCGCCGAGAGCGGCACCTTCTATGACATCGAGGCCAACGCCAGCCCGATCCTGGCCGCCGAGACCTTGCGCCGCAACCTGTGGAACGTGGCCTACGGCGTGCTGGTGACCTCCGCAACCCTCACGGCGCTGGGCACCTTCGACCGCTACCGCATGCGCGCCGGCCTGCCGCGCGCGGCCGTCACCGCCGTGGTGCCGAGCCCGTTCCACCATGCCGACGCCGGCGTGCTGCGCGTGCCCGACCTCAAGGCTGACCCGCGCGATGCCGCCGCCCACACCGCGGCGATCATCCGCGAGCTGCCGGAGATCGTCGAAGGCTCGCGCGGTTCGCTGATCCTGTTCTCCTCGCGCAAGCAGATGCAGGAAGTCTTCGACGGTCTGGACCGCGACTGGCGCAAGCGCGTGCTGATCCAGGGCAATCTGTCCAAGCAGGAAACACTGAACAAGCACCGCTCGCGGGTCGACGATGGCGAACCGAGCGTGCTGTTCGGCCTGGCCAGCTTCTCCGAAGGCGTGGACCTGCCCGGCGCCTATTGCGAGCACGTGGTGATCGCCAAGATTCCCTTTGCCGTGCCGGATGACCCGGTGGAGGCGGCACTGTCGGAATGGATCGAGGCGAGAGGCGGCAATCCCTTCATGGAAATCGCCGTGCCCGACGCCTCGCTGCGCCTGGTGCAGGCCTGCGGCCGCCTGCTGCGGACCGAGCAGGACCGCGGCACCATCACCCTGCTGGACCGCCGCGTGGTGACCCAGCGCTACGGCAAGGCCATCCTGAACGCGTTACCCCCATTCCGCCGAGAAATCGCTTGAGTGTGCGGGAGCGAGCTCCCGCGCTTGCTGTCAAACGAACGCCCGCCGCCCGGCGGGCGTGTTGCAAGGACTCGAATCCATGACATCGATGCGTTGGCATCTGCCTCTGCTGCTCAGCCTGGCCATCGCCAGTGCCCCGGCCTGGTCGGCAGGCGGCAATGAAACCCTGTTCAACTTCGTCAAGCCGATGGCCGTGGTCAGCGTCAGCACGCAGAACGCCGACCTGCCCAGTTCCACCGCCGAGGCCACACCCGAAGGCGAAATCCTCCGCCGGGTGAACTTCAACCCTGCGCCGCAACCGACCTTGCGCCTCGCACCTTCCACTGGTAGCTGGGACTGGTCCCAGGCTGACAGCGTCAGCCTGCGCCTGCAGAACGCCATGGACTGGGCCATCACCCTGGAAGTGGAAATCGAAGGCGTCGCCGGCGCTCCCGGCCTGCGCGCGAGCATCGCCCTGCCGCCGGGCCCGGCGCAGACCCTGGTGATCCCGCTGCACGCCATCGCCCCGGAGGACTTCGGCATGCGTGCCGGCGTCCCCATGCCCGTCACCCAGGACGGCCAGCGCCTGCTGCTGGCGAGCAAGGTCACGGGCGAGCTGAACCGCAGCCAGGTCGGCGCGGTGAAGCTGTTCCTCACCTCGCCCAAGGCGGCGCAGGACATCCTCGTCGGCCGCTTCGGCACCCGTGCCGGCAATGACGAATACCACAAGGCGTACACCGGTATCGTCGACGCTTTCGGCCAGTCCACCCGCAGCGACTGGCCGGAGAAGGTGAAGAGCCCCGAACAACTGGCCAGCGCCTGGAAAGCCGAAGGCGAGCAACTGAAGAAGTGGCAGCCGGCGCCTGGCCGCGACGCCTTTGGTGGCCTGCTGGATGGCCCTGCCTTCGAGGGTACCGGCTTCTTCCGCACCGAAAAGCGCAACGGCCGCTGGTGGCTGGTGACGCCGGAAGGGCATTCGTTCTGGTCCATGGGCGTCAACGCGGTGAACGCCGACAGCAGCCAGACCTACGTTGAAGGCCGTGAGTACATGTTCGCCAGCCTGCCGAAAGAGGACGAGCCGCTGGCCGCCTTCTATGGCCAGCGCGATGACCGCAGTGGCGTCGGCGCCCAGCAGGGCCGCGCGTTCGGCAACGGCCGCTGGTTCGACTTCTACGCCGCCAACCGCTTCCGTGCCGACGGTGGTCTGAGCGCTGAAGCCGCCGCGGTCGCCTGGCGCGAGCGCACCGTGCAGCGTCTCGGTTCCTGGGGCTTCAACACCCTGGGCGACTGGAGCGATCCGGCCTTTGCCGACGAGCCACGCATGCCGTACAGCGTGCCGCTGTCGATCAGCGGTGACTACGCCACGGTCAGCACCGGCTACGACTGGTGGGGCGCCATGCCCGATCCGTTCGACCCGCGCTTCGCCATGGCCGCCGAACGCGCCATCGCCATCGCCGCCCGCGACCACCGCGAGGACGCCTGGTTGCTGGGGTACTACGCCGACAACGAACTGGCCTGGGCCGGCCGTGGCGACGATGACCAGGCGCACTTCGCCCTGGCTTTCGGCGCGCTCAAGCTGTCCACCGACAGCCCGGCCAAGCGCGCCTTCATCAAGCAGCTCAAGGACAAGTACGAGGATCACGAGCAGCTCGCCGAGGCCTGGGGCGTGCAGCTGGGCTCCTGGGAGGACCTCGACGCGCCGGGCTACCAGGCTCCGGTCCCGAGCGAGGCGCACCCGGCCATCGCCCAGGACTACAGTGCCTTCCTGCGCCTGTACGCCGACCAGTACTTCAAGACCCTGAAGGACTCGCTGCAGTGGCACGCGCCGAACCACCTGCTGCTCGGCCCGCGCTTCGCCGTCAGCACACCGGAAGCACTGGCCTCCTGTGCGCAGTACTGCGACATCCTCAGTTTCAACCTCTACGTGCCGCTACCGCAGCAGGGCTTCGACGCCAGCTACGTGCGCAGCCTGGACAAGCCGGTGCTGATCACCGAATTTCACTTCGGTTCCCGTGATCGCGGACCGTTCTGGGGCGGTGTCGCCGAGGTGTACAACGAGCAGCAGCGTGGCGAGGCGTACCAGCGATTCCTCGCGGAGGCCGCGAAGGAGCCGAACATCGTCGGCGCGCACTGGTTCCAGTACCTTGATCAGCCGGTGACCGGCCGCCTGCTCGACGGCGAGAACGGTCACATCGGCCTGGTCGGCATCACCGACCTGCCGTTCACCGGCTTCGTCGACGCCGTGCGCAAGGCCAACCAGCAGACGCTCAAAGGCATCGACGAACAGGCGCGCGCCGCCGCCAAGGTGGCGCCGGAGCCGCAGCCCAAAGCCGCACCCGCCGGTGACGACAGCGACGACGAGGAACAGGCCTCGGAGCAATGATCCGTCATTCGTGAAGCCACACCCTGCCTTCGGCAGGGTTCCCAGAGGCGGAGTGCGCTGAAACAATGGCGTCTTCCGCACTTTCCGTCCCTGAGTATGTGCACTTCCGGAGCTTGAGATGACCCTGAACGGCCACTGTGATCCGCGCTTCACCCCCGTTGCCGATGCCTTCAGTGCCCTGTTCGAAGACCCGCAGGAGCGCGGCGCAGCGCTGTGCATCCAGGTTGGCGGCGAAACCGTGGTCGATCTCTGGGCCGGCAGCGCGGGCAAGGAGCCGGGCCAGGACTGGCAGGCCGATACGCTGCTCAACCTGTTCTCCTGTACCAAGACCTTCGCCGCCGTCGCCGCGCTGCAACTGGTGGGCGAGGGCCGCCTGGAGCTGGACGCCCCGGTGGCGCGCTACTGGCCGGAGTTCGAGCAGGCCGGCAAGCAGGGCATCACCGTGCGCCAGCTCCTCTGCCATCGCGCGGGCCTGCCGGCGATCCGCGAGCCGCTGGCGCCCGAGGCGCTGTATGACTGGCCGAGCATGACCGCCGCACTGGCCGCCGAGACGCCCTGGTGGACGCCGGGCGCCGAACACGGCTACGCCCCCATTACCTACGGCTGGCTGATCGGCGAGGTGATCCGTCGTGTCGACGGTCGCGAGCCGGGCGCCGCCATCATCGCGCGCACCGCCGAGCCGCTGGGGCTGGATTTCCATATCGGCCTGGATGACAGCGAGTTCCACCGCGTCGCGCACATCGCGCGGGGCAAGGGCAACCTGGGGGACGCCGCTGCGCAACGCCTGTTGCGGACGATGATGACCGACGCCGCCGCGCTCTCCACCCGCGCCTTCACCAATCCGCCTTCGGTGCTCACCAGCACCAACAAGCCCGAATGGCGGCGCATGTCGCAGCCGGCGGCCAACGGCCACGGCAATGCGCGCTCGCTGGCCGGTTTCTACACGGGCCTGCTGCAGGGCAAATTGCTGGACGAAGCGCTGCTGGCCGAACTCACCCGCGAGCATGCCGTTGGAGAGGATCGAACTTTATTGACCTGTACGCGTTTCGGGCTGGGTTGCATGCTTGACCAACCGAGCGTGGCCAACGCCACCTACGGCCTTGGCCCGCAGGCCTTCGGGCATCCGGGCGCCGGCGGCTCCATCGGTTTCGCCGACCCCGAGCGCGAGCTGGCGCTGGGTTTCGTCGTCAACACCCTCGGCCCCTATGTGCTGATGGACCCGCGCGCCCAGCGCCTGGCCCGCCTCGCCGGCGACTGCCTGTAACGACGAGCGGGAGGAACCTTCCTCCCGCTGCGCCTTCTTAAGGTCGTCCGCAATTGCCGGCGCGCTGGCCGCGACGGCCTTCCCCTGCGCACAGCTATGCGCCGCTCGTCAGTTCGGGATTAAAATCTCGTTCCAACTGAGTAAGTTATGTACAACTCTTAAGCTGATTGCTGAAGTCAGGGTGCCGCTGCCTGCCAGCTGCACCCGGCCTCTCTTCATGTTCCGACTTTATGGAATCGCTCCCATGAACCTGCTGTTCTCGAATTCGCTGAAAGTCTCCACCCTTGCGCTGTGCGTCGGTCTTTCCGCCTGCAGCCAGTTCCAGTCCCAGGATCAGACCAAGGACCCGGCGAAAACCACGGAAAGCGCTGCAGCTGCCGCCAAGCCCGGCACCGGCCACTGGTGGTGGCCCTTCGGTGGTGACGAGGAAGTGAGCGTTGCGGCCCCCGCGCCGGAGAAAAAGCCCGTCGAAGCGGCCAAGGTCGCTGCCGCTGGCAGCCAGCAGCCCGGCGGCCACTGGTGGTGGCCGTTCGGCGTGAGCGACAGCAAGCCGGGCGCCGACAAGGCGGCCAAGCCGCAGGACACCAAGGTCAGCAAGGAATGGCTGGACCAGCATGAGCAGTCCCTGCGTGCCGCTGTCGCGGGCAGCAAGTTCACCGTCGAGCGCCGCGAGAACGCCCTGGTGCTGATCGCGCCGGTGGAAGGCTCCTTCAACCCCAAGCGTCCTGAACTGCTGCTGCCGATCACCCTGGCGCCGCTGGGCAACGTGGCGAAGATGCTGCAGAACGATCCGGAAAGCGGCGTGCTGGTGCTCGGCCATAGCGACAGCTCGGGCGACAAGGCGCTCAACGACAAGGTCAGCCTGCAGCGTGCCCAGGCGGTGTCCTCGATCTTCCGCCTGAGCGGCCTGGGCGCCGACCGCCTGCGCCTGAAGGGCGTAGGCTCCAGCCTGCCGCGCGCCGACAACGCCAGCGCCGAAGGCCGCGCGCTGAACCGCCGCGTCGAAGTGCTGGTGACCCAGCGCACCAGCTTGCTGGCACTCGCCCAGGCCAACTGATCCCTTGTGCAACAAGCGTCATTCCGGCTGGAATGACGCTTGTCGTGGATCAAGCGCGAAGGCGCAACTCTGGATAAGCTTAAGGACTTCTTCTGCAGGAGATTTCCGATGGCCCAGACCCTGGCCGATATGCGCCGCGAATACACCCGTGACGGACTGACCGAGACCCAGGCGCCCGCCGAACCGTTCAGCCTGTTCAACCGGTGGTTCGAGGACGCGGTGAAGACCGAGCAACTGCCGGTCGAGCCCAACGCGATGATGCTCGCCACCGTGGACGCCGACGGCCAGCCGCACTGCCGCGTGCTCCTGCTCAAGGGCCTGGACGAGCGCGGCTTCACCTTCTTCAGCAATTACGAAAGCGCCAAGGGCCAGCAGCTCGGGGAAAACCCGCGCGCGGCCATGACCTTCTTCTGGCCGGCCCTGGAACGCCAGGTGCGCATCGAGGGACGGGTCGAGAAGGTCTCCAGCGAAGAGTCCGCTGCCTACTACCGTGTGCGTCCGCTGGGCAGCCGTCTGGGCGCCTGGGCATCGCCGCAGAGCCGGGTAATCGACGGCCGTGGCGAGCTGGAGCAATTGCTGGCCGAGACCGAACAACGCTTCGCCGACACGGCGCCGTCCTGCCCGGATTTCTGGGGTGGCTTCCGCCTGCTGCCGAGCCGCATCGAGTTCTGGCAGGGCCGCCCGAGCCGCCTGCATGACCGCCTCAACTACCGCCACGAGAATGGAGCCTGGGTGCGCGAGCGCCTGGCGCCCTGATTCGCTGGTTGTGCCGATGCGCTTTTTGTAGGACCGAGGGGCCGCTCAGTCCTTGCTCGCGAACTTGGTCTCGCTGAGGCGGTTCGCGAGCAAGCTCGTTCCTACAGAACCATGTCTGTCTGTTGCGCGGTGTAGGATGCCCTCCATCCTCCCGCACAACGGACCTGTCCCCATGAAAGTCGTCATCGCTCCCGACTCCTTCAAGGAAAGCCTCTCCGCCCCCGAGGTCGCCGAGGCCATTTCCCGTGGCTGGCTGCGCGCGCGGCCCGGCGACGAAGCCCTGCTGCGGCCCATGGCCGACGGCGGCGAAGGCACGGTGGACGCGGTGCTGGCGGCGCGGCCCGGCGAGCGCCGCGAGCTGGATGTCTGCGGCCCGCTGGAGCAGCCCGTGAAAGCCCACTGGGGTTGGCTGGAGGGCGCCACCGCGGTGATCGAGATGGCTGCCGCCAGTGGCCTGCACTGGGTCCCGGAAGGGCAGCGCGACGCCACCCGCACCACCAGCCGCGGCACCGGCGAGCTGATCCGCGAAGCGCTGGATGCGGGTGCGAAGAAGATCATTATCGGCCTGGGCGGCAGTGCAACAAACGACGGCGGCCTGGGCCTGCTGCAAGCGCTGGGCGTGAGTTTCCTCGATGGCCAGGGCAAGGAGCTGGGCGCCGGCGGCGCGCGGCTCGCGGACCTGGAGCGCATCGACCTGTCGAGCCTCGACCCGCGACTGGCCTCAGTCGAGGTCGAAGTAGCCGCCGACGTGAACAATCCCCTTTGCGGCCCCCACGGCGCCTCGGCCGTCTTCGGCCCGCAGAAAGGTGCGAACCCGGCGCAGGTGCAGCAGCTGGATGCCGCACTCAAACGCTTCGCTGAAGTCGCTGCGCTCGCACTCGGGCAGGATCACAGCCTGTTCCCCGGCGTCGGTGCCGCGGGTGGCCTGGGCTTCGCCTGCCGGGCTTTCCTCAAGGCGCGCTTCCGTCCGGGCATCGAGCTGATTGCCGATCTGTCGGAGCTGGAGGCGTCGCTGGCTGGCGCGTCGCTGGTCATCACCGGGGAAGGGCGGCTGGATGGCCAGAGCCTGCACGGCAAGACGCCGGTGGGCGTGGCTCATGTCGCCCGGCGCGTGGGCGTGCCAGTGATCGCGCTGGCGGGCAGCGTCGGCGAAGGGCTGGCCGAATTGCGTGAAGCGGGGATCGAGGCGGCGTTCAGCCTGGCGCCGGGGCCCATCACCCTGGCCGATGCCTGCGCACGGGCGGCGCAGGAGCTGGAAAACCGCGCCGAGGCGTTGGCGCGCTTCTGGTCGCTGGCTCAGGCCTCGCGGTAGGCGTCGGCGGCGCGCTGCAGCCAGTCGGGCAGGTCGCGGCGTTTCACTTTCTCGCGCTTGGCATCGGCCAGGCGCTGCAACAGATAGATACGTTTCTGCGGATCATCGCCGGCCAGCGACAGCGCCAGGTCGCGGTCCATCCAGCGGCGGATGCGCCAGTAGATCCACCAGTGGAAATACAGGCCGGCGGCGGTGGTGACGACGATGATGAAATAGTCCATGAACGGCTGCTCCTTCTGCGGCTGCAAGGCTAACCCATCGTGCTGCACGAAAAACTGAGCCAGGGCAGGCGTTTTCCGACGATCTGGCACAAACTGTACGAAAGCTGAATCGAGATCAGCATGTTTCATGACCTGGCGTGACAGGCGGGCTGCCGTCGGAGTCTAATAGCCGTAGCCCTACTCGGAGGTTCCCTAATGCGTAAAACTGCCCTGATCGCCGTGACTTTCGCGGCCCTGGCCATGACCCTCGGTGGTTGCCAGTCCAGCCTGACCGGCGACACCTACACCCGTGAAGAAGCACGTACCGTACAGAACGTTCGCATGGGTACCATCCAGGCCCTGCGCCCAGTGAAGATCGAAGGCACCAAGACTCCCATCGGCTCCGTTGCCGGCGCCGCCGTGGGCGGCATCGGCGGCAGCGCCATCGGTGGCGGCAAGGGCAGCTATGTCACCGCCATCATTGGTGCCGTGGCCGGCGGCCTGCTCGGTGCAGCCACCGAAGAAGGCCTGACCCGCACCCAGGGTGTGGAAATCACCGTCCGCGAAGACGACGGCAGTACCCGCGCCTACGTCCAGCAGGTCGATGAAGGTGCCGTGTTCCGCGTTGGCGAGCGCGTACGCATCCTGACCGTCAACGGTACCAGCCGCGTCGCTCACTGACCGGCTACCGGCTGCCCGGTTCGTGGCAGCCAGCGAAACCCAGCGCGCGACAGTCGACCCGGCTGTCGCGCGCTATCGTTTGGGGGTTAGGAAAATCCGCCGCAACCCACTGCGGCGGCGGTACAAGTCTGCAATTTCGTAATAATTCAATCCATGACGCGTAATCGATAGATATGGATAATCGTCGTCCTTGCAAGCCGGCCGCGTGTGCGCGGTGTTGCCTGTCTGAACGCCGTCCGGCGGTGAAAAGGAGTGGGTCATGACGTTGGCGCTGATCATCGCGCTGCCTTTCTTCGGGGTATTGCTGCCGCTGCTGGCCGAGCGATTCGGCCGAACCGCCTGCGCCGCCGCCACCGGATTGGTTCCGCTGCTGGGTTTGCTCCTGCTGCTGGGCCAGCGCTCGGTGCTGGGCGCCGACCCTCAAGTTCAACGCCTGGAGTGGCTGCCAGAGCTGGGCCTGAACCTCAGCCTGCGCCTGGACGGCCTGGGCTTCCTGTTCGCCCTGCTGATCCTCGGCATCGGTCTGCTGGTGATCCTCTACGCCCGCTATTACCTGTCCGAGCGGGAGCCCGCCGGGCGCTTCTTCGCCTTCCTGCTGCTGTTCATGGGCGCCATGCTCGGCGTGGTGTTGAGCGAAAACCTGCTGCTGATGCTGGTGTTCTGGGAGCTGACCAGCCTGTCGTCGTTCCTGCTGATCGGCTTTTGGGGCCATCGCTCGGATGCGCGCAAAGGCGCGCGCATGTCCCTGGCGGTCACCGGTGGTGGCGGCCTGGCGCTACTCGCCGGCATCCTGCTGATCGGCCATGTGGTCGGCAGCTTCGAACTCTCCACCGTGCTCGGCGCGCGCGAGGTGCTGCAGGCCAGCCCGCTGTTCCCGCTGGCGCTGTGCCTGGTGCTGCTGGGCGTGTTCACCAAATCCGCGCAGTTCCCGTTCCACTTCTGGCTGCCCCATGCGATGGCGGCGCCGACGCCGGTGTCGGCCTACCTGCACTCTGCAACCATGGTGAAGGCCGGCGTGTTCCTACTGGCGCGCCTTTACCCGCTGCTGTCGGGCAACGACCTGTGGTTCTACCTGGTCAGCCTGACGGGTCTTGCGACCCTGCTGATGGGCGCCTTCATGGCGCTGTTCCAGAACGACCTCAAGGGCCTGCTGGCCTACTCGACCATCAGCCACCTGGGCCTGATCACCCTGCTGTTCGGCCTGGATTCGCCCATGGCCAACGTCGCGGCGATCTTCCACATCATCAACCACGCCACCTTCAAGGCCTCGCTGTTCATGGCTGCCGGGATCATCGACCACGAGACCGGCAGCCGCGACATGCGGCGCATCAACGGCATGTGGAAGTACATGCCGCATACCGCCGTGCTGGCGATGGTGGCGTCGGCGTCCATGGCCGGCGTGCCGTTGCTCAACGGCTTCCTCAGCAAGGAAATGTTCTTCGGCGAGACCCTGGCGCAGAACATGATGGGCAGCTTCAACTGGGTGATTCCTGCGCTGGCGACCGTGGGCGCGCTGTTCTCGGTGAGTTACTCGGTACGCTTCATCCACGACGTGTTCTTCAACGGCGAGCCGATCAACCTGCCTAACCCGCATCCCCACGAGCCGCCGCGCTATATGAAGGTGCCGGTGGAAATCCTCGTGCTGATCTGCCTGCTGGTGGGCGTCATGCCGGGGGTTATCGTCGGCCCGCTGCTGGCCGGTGCCGCCGCATCGAGCCTGAATGGCGCGCTGCCCGAGTACAGCCTGGCAATCTGGCACGGCTTCAATGCGCCGCTGGCAATGAGCTTCGTCGCCACTGCCGGCGGCGTGCTGCTCTACGTGCTGCGCAAGCCGCTGTTCGACTGGTACGCCGGGCTGCCGGCGATGGACGCCAAACTGGTGTTCGAGCAGCAGGTGCAGCGTGTGGTGCGCTTTGCCACCCGAGTGACTGGCTACCTGGAGAACGGCTCGCAGCAGCGCTACGCCATGCTGCTGGTGCTGGCCGCTGTGGTGGTGGTGTTCGCCGGTCTCGCGCCGCTGCCGGGCATTGCCGGTGATCGGGCGCTTACGCCGCTGGATGGTATCACCGCGCTGGGGCTGATCCTGCTGGCCATCGCCGGGCCGCTCACCGTCTGGTTCCATCGCCAGCGCCTGACCGCGCTGGTGATCCTCAGCATCGCCGGGTTGCTGGTGGCGCTGGCCTTCGCCCGCTTCGCCGCGCCGGACCTGGCGCTGACCCAGCTGTCGGTGGAAGTGGTGACCATGGTCCTGCTGATGCTGGCGTTGTACTACCTGCCGGCACGCACGCCGAAGACCTCCAGCAGCCTGCGCCGCCTGCGCGATTTCGTGATCGCCATTGGTGCCGGCGTGATGGTAACGCTGCTGACCTATGCCGTGCTCACGCGCCCCTACGACAGCATTGCCGGCTACTACCTGGAAAACAGCGTCGCCGGTGGCGGCGGGCACAACGTGGTGAACGTGATCCTGGTGGACTTCCGCGGCTTCGATACCCTCGGTGAGATCACCGTGCTGGCGATTGCCGCCGTCGGCATCTTCGCACTGCTCGACGGCCTTCGCCTGCTGCGCCGCGAGAGTGACGACGAAGGTCGCGCCTGGGCGAAAGACCGCTTCCCGCCGATCCTCGCCACGCTGTCGCGACTGCTGCTGCCGCTGGCGTTGCTGGTCTCGGTGTTCATCTTCCTGCGCGGCCACAACCTGCCGGGCGGCGGCTTCATCGCCGGCCTGATCACTTCGGTGGCGCTGATCCTGCAGTACATCGCCTGTGGCAGCCGCTGGGTGAGCACGCGCCTGCCGCTGGACTACAGCCGTCTCGCCGGCCTCGGCGTGCTGATCGCCGGGCTGACCGGGCTGGGCGCCTGGTTCTTCGGCTTCCCGTTCCTGACTTCGGCATTCGGTCACTTCCACATTCCGCTGGTGGGCGACATCGAACTGGCCACGGCCATGCTCTTCGACCTTGGCGTGTACTTCACTGTGGTTGGCGCGACGCTGTTGATCCTCTCGGGCCTCGGTTCGGTCACTGCACCGCCGGAGCCGCTGCTGTCCAAGGAGGCGCCCTGATGGAAGCGCTGTTCGCCATCGCCCTCGGCCTGTTGACCGCCAGCGGCGTCTACCTCCTGCTGCGCGCGCGCACCTTCCCGGTGGTGCTGGGGCTGACCCTGCTGTCCTACGCGGTCAACCTGTTCCTCTTCGCCATGGGCCGGCTGGCCGGCGACCCCGCGGTGATCGGCAAGGTCGCCAACGCCGGTGACCCCATCCCCCAGGCGCTGGTGCTGACGGCCATCGTCATCGGCTTTGCCATGACGGCCTTCGTCATCGTGCTGGCCCTGCGAGGGCTGGCGGATACCGGTGGTGATCATGTCGATGGCGGCGAAGGGGAGGACGGTCGATGAACCACTGGCTGATCCTTCCGGTCCTGTTGCCACTGTTCGCCGGTTGCGCACTGCTGCTCGTGGGCGAGCGCCTGCAGCGCGGCCTGTCACTGCTCGCCACCCTGGCGCTGCTGCCGCTTTCCGCCGTGCTGCTGCAACAGGCCGACAGCGGCGTGGTGCAGTTCTACGCGCTGGGCAACTGGCAGCCTCCGTTCGGCATCATCCTGGTGCTGGACCGCCTCAGCGCGCTGATGATCGCTGCCACCGCGCTGCTCGCCAGCCTGTCGCTGATCTACGCGGTGCGCGGGGATGACCGGCGCGGCAAGCGCTTCCATGCGCTGTTCCAGTTCCAGTTGCTGGGTCTGAACGGGGCATTCCTCACCGGTGACCTGTTCAACCTGTTCGTGTTCTTCGAGATCCTGCTGATCGCCTCCTACGCGCTGCTGCTGCATGGCGGCGGGGCAGGGCGGGTGCGCGCGGGTGTGCATTACGTGGTGCTCAATCTCGTCGGCTCGGCGTTCTTCCTCCTCGCGGTGGGCACGCTCTACGGCATCACCGGCACCCTGAACATGGCGCACATGGCCGAGCGCGTGGCCCAGCTGAGCGCCGAGCAGGCGCCGCTGGTGCGGGCGGCGGCGTTGCTGCTGCTGGTGGTGTTCGGCCTGAAGGCGGCGCTGCTGCCGCTGTACTTCTGGCTGCCCAAAGCCTATGCCGAGGCCAGCGCGCCGGTGGCGGCGTTGTTCTCGATCATGACCAAGGTGGGCATCTACTCGATCCTGCGGGTCTACACGCTGATCTTCGGCGAGCAGGCCGGCGAGCTGGCGAACCTCGCGCAAACCTGGCTGTGGCCGCTGGCGCTGGCCGGGATAGTCGCCGGTGCGCTGGGCGCGCTGGCGGCGACCACACTGCAAGGCCTGCTGTCCTACCTGGTGGTGGTCTCCGCTGGCACGCTGCTGGCAGCTATCGCGTTGGGCACACCGGAGGCGCTGTCCGCCGCGCTCTACTACCTGCTGCACAGCATCTGGGTGGCTGGCGGCCTGTTCCTGCTGGCCGACCTGATTGCCCGCCAGCGCGGTGAGAAGGGCGGCCGACTGGTGCAGGGCCCGGCGCTGTTGCAACCGCATCTGCTCGGTGGCGCGTTCTTCTTCGGCGCCATTGCCGTTGCCGGCCTGCCGCCGCTGTCGGGCTTCCTCGGCAAGCTGATGCTGTTGCGCTCGGTCAGCGGGGGCAGTGAGGCCTTCGCGCTGTGGAGCGTGGTGCTGGTCAGCGGGCTGGTCACCATCGTCGCGCTCAGTCGCGCCGGCAGCACGCTGTTCTGGCGCACCGGCCTGAGTGTGCTGGGCAGCGCCAATCGGGAGCCGGTGAAGATGTTGGCGTGCTTCGGCCTGCTGGCCAGCGCACCGCTGATGGTGGTCGCCGCGCGGCCGCTGATCACTTATGCACAGGCCACGGCCGTGCAGCTACTGAACGCCGGGCTCTACCGTCAGGCGATCCTGCTGGGAGGTGGCGCATGATCCGGCGCATCCTTCCGCACCCGCTGCTCAGCGGCGTGCTCCTGCTGAGCTGGCTGCTGCTGGTCAACGACTTCTCCCTCGGCCACTGGCTGCTCGGCGCCTTCCTCGGCCTGAGCATCCCGCTGCTGTGCCGCAACCTGCTGCTGGCCGCGCCGCGTATCCAGCGGCCGGGCTTGCTGCTGCGCTTCATCGGACTGGTGCTCTACGACATCGTGGTCGCCAACCTGCAGGTGGCGAAACTGGTGCTGGGGCCGAAAGCGAGGCTGCAGCCGGGCTTCGTCGAGATTCCCCTGGAGCTGACCGATGATCTGGCCATCAGCATCCTCGCCAGCGTCATCACCCTGACCCCGGGCACCTGTTCGGCCGACCTCTCCGCCGATCGCCGCACGCTGCTGGTCCACGGCATCGACGTGCCGGACCCGCAGGCGCTGGTGGCGGACATCAAGGCGCGCTACGAGGCGCCGCTGAAGGAGGTGTTCGCATGCTCGGTATCGTGATCCCGATCTGCCTGGCGCTGCTGGGTATCGCCGTGCTGCTCACCGTGGTGCGACTGGTTCGCGGGCCGTCGGTGGCGGACCGCATCCTCGCGCTGGACACCCTGTCGGTGGAAGCCATCGCGCTGATCGTGCTGTTCGGTATCTGGAAAGGCAGCGGCCTGTACTTCGAGGCGGCCCTGCTGATCGCGGTGATGGGCTTCGTCAGCACCGTGGCCCTGTGCAAGTTCCTGCTGCGCGGAGACATCATCGAATGAATGGCGAAATGATCGTGGAAGCGCTGGTCTGCGTGCTGCTGCTGGCGGGAAGCCTGTTTGCGCTACTTGGCGCCATCGGCCTGTACCGCCTGCCGGACTTCTACACGCGCCTGCACGCGCCAACCAAGGCTTCGACCCTGGGCGTGGGCGGCGTGGTGCTGGCCTCGCTGCTGTACTTCAGCACGCGCGGCGAGGGTGTCAGCCTGCATGAGATCCTGATCACTGTGTTCCTCTTCATCACCGCGCCGGTGAGCGCGCACCTGCTGGCCAAGGCGGCGATGCAGCAGCGCGTGCCGGTGGAGCGGGGAACCAAGGGCAAGCCCTGGGACTGATCCGGAAACATCGGATCGCCCATACAGTTTCGCCACGATTCTGTACCTGTCGGCCGCCGGTGCGCGCCTCCTATACTCCGGGGACCTTTTGACTGGAGCGTCCCGTGCAGCAATCCCGGCCGTTCGCCCTCACGTGCCTGGTGCTGGCCATGGCGCTCTGGGGCAGTTCCTTCATCGCACTGAAGTTCGCCTTCCAGGAAATGCCGGCCATGTGGGTGATCTTCGCCCGTATGGCGCTGGGCAGCCTGATCTTCCTCGCCGCCTGGCGCTGGCGCGGACGCATCGACTACCGCCCCGGCGACTGGAAGTGGCTGCTCGCGCTGGCCGCCTGCGAGCCCTGCCTGTACTTCATCTTCGAGTCCCTGGCGCTGCAGCAGACCAGCGCTGCGCAAGCCGGGATGATCACCGCGCTGTTGCCCCTGCTGGTGGCGGTCGGCGCGTTCTTCCTGCTGCATGAGAAGATCGCCCGCAACACCTGGCTGGGCTTCGCCCTGGCGGTGCTTGGCTCGCTCTGGCTGACGCTGGCCAGTGAGCCGGACCGCCATGCGCCCAACCCGCTGCTGGGTAATTTCTACGAGTTGGTGGCAATGCTCTGCGCCACCGGCTACACCCTGTTGCTCAAGCACCTGTCGGCGCGCTACTCGCCCTTTATCCTCACCGCGATGCAGGCATTCATCGGCTCGCTGTTCTTCCTGCCGCTGGCGCTGGCGACCTCCGGCCTGCCGCCGGCGCCCGGCCCGACCGGCTGGTTCGCCCTGGTCTACCTGGGCAGCGTGGTCACCGTTGGTGCCTATGGCTTGTACAACTTCGGCGTCAGCCGCCTGCCGGCGAGCCAGGCGACCGGCTTCATCAACCTGATCCCCGTGTTCACCCTGATCTTCGCCGCGCTGCTGCTGGGCGAGGTGCTCAGCGGCCAGCAGGCGCTGGCCGCGGGCCTGGTGTTCATCGGCGTCGCCTTCAGCCAGTGGCGCAGTGCGCCGCCCACATCGCCCGCCGGTGTGCTGGACTGAACCCATTGAACCGCTTGCCCTGCCAGGAGAACGACACGATGGCCACCCAGGAACGCAACTGGACCCGTGAGGCGATCCGCATCATCGAGGCGGATTTCCAGCGCAGCGCCGATACCCACCTGATCCCCCTGGACATGCCCGGCCTGCCGGGCGTGGACCTGTACTTCAAGGACGAGTCGAGCCACCCCACCGGCAGCCTCAAGCACCGCCTGGCACGCTCGTTGTTCCTCTATGCGCTGTGCAATGGCTGGCTGAAGCCGGGCGCGCCAGTGATCGAGGCGTCCAGCGGCTCGACGGCGATCTCCGAGGCGTACTTCGCGCGACTGCTCGGCCTGCCCTTCATTGCCGTGGTGCCGGCCAGCACCTCGAAGGAGAAGATCGCGCAGATCGCCTTCTACGGCGGCCAGGCGCATCTGGTCGATGACCCGACGCAGATCTACGCCGAGTCCGAGCGCCTGGCGAAGGAAACCGGCGGCCACTTCATGGACCAGTTCACCTACGCCGAGCGCGCCACCGACTGGCGGGCGAACAACAACATCGCCGAGTCGATCTTCCAGCAGATGCGTCACGAGCGCTTCCCCGAGCCTTCGTGGCTGGTCTCCAGCCCCGGCACCGGCGGCACCCTGGCGACCCTGGGGCGCTTCGCCCGTTATCGCCGGCATGACACCCGCGTGCTCTGCGCCGACGCCGAACGCTCGGTGTTCTTCGAGTCTTACAAGACCGGTGACCGCGACCTGACCCTGAGCTACGGCTCGCGCATCGAAGGCATTGGCCGCCCCCGTGTGGAAGCGTCCTTCCTGCCCAACGTGCTCGACGCCTGCTGCAAGGTGCCGGACGACCTGTCGCTGGCGGCCATGCACTACCTGGCCCGGCGCCTGGGCCGGCATGTCGGCGGCTCCAGCGGCACCAACCTGATCGGCGCGCTGCTGGTGGCGCGGCAGATGGTGGCGCGGCGCGAGAGCGGCTCGGTGGTGGCGATCCTCTGCGACAGCGGCGAGCGCTACGAGACCACCTACTACAACCCGCTGTGGCTGATTTCCCAGGGCTTCGACCTCGACCCGCTGATCGAGGCCGTGCGTCAGTGCGCCGAGCACGGCGCGGCGCTGCCCGGCGATCTGCCCTGCATCGGGCTGGACTGATCCCATGGAGGGACGCATGAAAACCATCGGCCTGATCGGCGGCATGAGCTGGGAATCGACGATCCCCTACTACCGGCAGATCAACGAACGCATCAAGGAGCGCCTGGGCGGTCTGCACTCGGCGAAGGTCGCGCTGTACAGCGTGGACTTCCACGAGATCGAGCGCCTGCAGCATGCCGGTGACTGGGACGCCGCCGGCCGTGTGCTGGCTGACGCGGCCCGTTCGCTGAAGGCGGCAGGCGCGGACTTCCTCGTGCTCTGTACCAACACCATGCACAAGGTGGCGCCGGCCATCGAGGCGGCGGTGGATATCCCGCTGCTGCACATTGCCGATCCGACGGCCGAGGCGATCCGCGCGGCGGGTGTTTCCACGGTCGGCCTGCTGGGCACGCGCTTCACCATGGAGCAGGCGTTCTACAAGGATCGCCTGGTGGAGAAGTTCGGGCTGAAGGTACTGACGCCGAACGAAGCCGAGCGCCAGGTGGTGCACCGGATCATCTACGAGGAGCTGTGCCTGGGGCGGATTCGCGACGAGTCGCGGGAAGAGTACCGGCGCATCATCGCTGCGCTGGTGGAGCAGGGCGCGGAGGCGGTGATCCTCGGCTGCACGGAGATTTCCCTGCTGGTCGGTCCGGCGGATGCCTCGGTGCCGCTGTTCGACACCACGGCACTGCATGCCCTGCACGCGGCCGACGCGGCCATTTGAGGAGAACTCACAGCATGAGCTTCATCAGCCTGAGGGTGCGTGCGGCGTTCATCATGCACGGCTACGACGAGCAGAACCGCGAGGTGATCGAGCAGGTCGCGGACCCGGACTTCGTCGAGAAGCTGGTGCGCATCGAGCGCATCCAGTCGATCAGCGAGAAGTACGTGCTGGTGACCGCCAGCGATGGCCGGCTGGCGTACTGGGAATACGACGGGGAATTCGCCGTGCTGAAGGCGCGGCTGGTGGCGGCGGGTTTACTGGTCTGACGCCGCTCTGTCGGGCGCATAACGAGCCAGCGTTATCCGCCCTGCGGTCTGAGCCTCACCGGCGGCGATCAGTCGCCGCTGGAGCCGCCCGGATAGGCGCAGCCGCGCATGACCTTGTTGTCCAGGCGCAGCTCGGCGGACAGGTTGCTCAGTGCGCCGCTCATGCTGTCCTGGCAGCGTGCCGGAGCGACCCACAGCTCGACCTTCTCGCCGTTGGCCTCGCTGGAATAACTGGTGCTGCCGTCAGGCACGCCTTCGGCGATGTACGGCAGCGCCAGCGACTCCTTGCCCGGCTGCTCGATCAACATGCCCTGGCTGTTCACCAGCACGCTCCAGCCCGGCTCGTTGCCGTGGGCGCGGACCACCGCGTGCTTGAAGTTCGGGTCGTCGCAGCCGGAACCTTCGTTCTGCAGGCGATAGACCTTGGCCACTTCCAGCTTGCCGTCGGTGCCCTGGGCGCTGCTGCCGCTGAAGCTGCCGCGCAGGTCGGCGTACAGCGAGGTCGCGCCGTCGTTGAACATTTCCAGCGCATCGCGGGGCAGGCCGGTATTGCCGGTGTCCTCGATACTGAAGCGGCGTTGCTCGGTGCAGCTGCGGAACACCAGCTTGCCGTCCTGGCGGGTCAGTTCGCCCTGCAGGCGAGTGGAGGCGTTAAGATCGGTCTTGTTCGGCGTCCACACCTGGCAGGCGGCGAACAGGGGCAGCAGGCTGAACAGAATGAAACGGCTGGATCGCATGGAACGGGCTCCCTCGAAAGTGCGCCCACGTTACCCAGCGAAGCCGGCCACCTCAAGCTGACACGGAGGATTTCGGATGATTCGTTGCAAGCGCGCCTATGAACCGGCGGCGAAGGAAGACGGCCCGCGAGTGCTGGTGGACCGCCTGTGGCCGCGGGGGATTCGCAAGGAAGACCTGCACATGGAACAGTGGGCCAAGGAGGCGTCGCCGTCCAACGAACTGCGCCAGCGCTTCCACCACGATCCGAGCTTGTTCGAGGACTTCCGCAAGGCTTACCACAGCGAGCTGAATGCCCATCCGGAACACTGGATGGGTCTGCTGGACCTGGCACGCAAGGGCCCGCTGACGCTGCTCTATGCGGCCAAGGACGAGGAACACAACAACGCGCAGGTGCTGGCGGAGTTTCTGGAAGACGAGCTGGAGAAGCAGGGCGAGGGCAGTTCCCCGGTCTGCTATGCCGGCAAGACCGAGTAGGGGGCTTGCTCGCGAGCCAAGCGAAATCGTCACCGGAGTCGTAGGGCGGATAACCTGCTCCAGGTTATCCGCCCTACGAGGGCGTCCCGTTACCAGATCTTGTACACCTGCCCGCTCTGCTTGCCTTCCACACTGCGGGCGAAGCCCAGCGCGGCGTCGGCGGCCGGCACCGGCTTGAAGCCGCGGAAGAACGGGCCGTAGCCTTCCATCGATTCCACCAGCACGTTCGGGCTCACCGCGTTGATCCGCTGGCCGCGCGGCAGTTCCAGGGCAGCGCTGCGCACGAAGCCCTCGACCGCACCGTTGACCAGGCTGGCCGAACTGCCCAGCACGATGGGCTGTTCGCTGAGGATACCGGTGGTGAGGGTGAAGGAGGCGCCGTCGTTGGCATACTGGCTGCCGATCAGCACAAGGTTCACCTGGCCCATCAGTTTGTCCTTCAGTCCCACGGCCATTTCCGCCTCGCCCATTTCCGCAAGCGCGCCGAAATGCACCTTGCCGGCGGCGCTGATCAGCGCATCGAAGCCTCCGACCTGTTCGAACAGTGTGCGGATCGAGGCGCTGTCGGTGATGTCCACGCGATAGTCGCCGCTGCTGCGGCCGACGCGGATGATTTCGTGGCGCTGGCCCAGTTCGTTGGCGACGGCCTGGCCGAGGGTGCCGCTGGCACCGATCAAGATGATTTTCATGAAGGCTCCGAAGGGATTTGGCTGAAGACGGCTTCAGAGTAGAGTGGTCTCCTGTTTAGATAATCACGCCAATCGATAACCTTTGGTTTTCATATGGAAACAATCGCCAGCGACCTGGAAGACCTCTCCGCCTTCGCCGTGCTCCTCGAATGCGGCAGTTTCACCCGCGCAGCGGAGAAGCTCGGCTGCAGCAAGGGCCAGCTGTCCAAGCGGATTTCCGCGCTGGAGCAAGCCTTGGGGGCGACGCTGGTGCACCGCACAACCAGACGTCTGTCACTGACCGCTGCGGGTGCCGCGCTGTTGCCCGAGGCCCAGGCGCTCAACGCCCAGGCTGCGCGGGCGCGGCAGGCGGTGCTGGCATTGCAGGAGGAGGCGCAGGGCAAGGTGCGGCTGAGCGTGCCGGTGTCGCTGGGTGAGACCTTCTTCGATGCCTGGCTGATGGAGTTCTCCCGCCAGTACCCCGACATCCGCCTGGAACTGGACCTGTCCAACGAACGCCGCGACCTGGTGGCCGACGGCTTCGACCTGGCGATCCGCTCCGGCAGCCTGGCGGCGGACGAGCGCCTGGTGGCGCGGCCGCTGTTCGCCCTGCAGGAGCTGACCTGCGCCACGCCGGACTACCTCGCCGAGCACGGCGTACCGGAAGTGCCGGCGGAGCTGGCTGGGCATTCCTGCCTGCAGAACACCCATTATCAGGACAGTGAGGTCTGGCTCTACCAGCGCCACCACGAACTGTTCCGCGTGACGGTGAGCGGCCTGCTGGCTAGCAACCACTACACCCTGCTGAAGAAGGCGGCGCTGGCGGGCGCGGGGATCAGCCGGCTGCCCTCCTATATGATTCAGCAGGAATTGGCTGAAGGCAGTCTCGTCTGGCTGCTGCGCGACTACCAGACCCGGACCCAGCCGGTGTTCCTCATTCACGCCTACCAGAGCCGCTTGCCGCGCCGCACGCAGCTGCTGGCGGACTACCTGCTGCGCTGGTTCGAGCGCAGCCGGATGCAACTGGTCGCCCTGGAAGGCTGACGGCTTTCAGTAAATTCATTCAGTCGTTCAGCTTCGTTCAGCATTGGTTCAGAGAGGGTTCAGGGGGAGTTCAGGGACCGATCGTTAGGCTTTCACCATCACTTTTGAGAGCCTTCCGAGGTCAACACCATGAACCGTCCCACTCTGCTTCTGACTGCCCTGTTTGCCAGCGCCGCTCTGCTGAGCGGCTGCGCTTCCAACCTGTCGGGTTCTTCCTACTCCCGTGCTGACGCCCGCGCCGTGCAGAACGTGCGCATGGGCACCATCGAATCGCTGCGCCCGGTACAGATCGAAGGTACCAAGACGCCCATCGGCACCCTGGCCGGCGCGGCAGTCGGCGGCATCGCCGGCAACTCCATCGGCGGCGGTCGCGGCAAGGCCATCACCACCATTCTCGGCGGCGTCGCTGGCGGCGCGGCGGGTTCTGCGGTGGAAGAGGGCATCACCCGCACCCAGGGCGTTGAAATCGTGGTTCGGGAGGATGACGGCGGCACCCGCGCCTATGTCCAGGCGGTGGATGCGAACCAACAGTTCCGCATCGGTGATCGCGTTCGCATCATGACCGTCAACGGCGCCAGCCGCGTCACCCTCTGAACGGAGGACGCCCCATGCGCCGCCTGTTGATCGCCGCGCTGGCCCTGCTCGGCTGTGGCATCGCCATGGCCGACGACGGGAGCTTCTGGTACCTGCAGACCAGCGTCTACACCACCCACTGGAATCACGATCCGGACCACAACAACCACCAGGAGCTGATTGGCCTGGAGCGCAACCGTGCCGATGGCGTGGTCTGGGGCGGTGCGACCTTCAAGAACTCCTTCAGTCAGCGTTCCAACTATGTCTACGCCGGCAAGCGCTTCGACTGGGAAGGCACGCCTTTCTACGCCAAGGTCACCGGCGGCGCGTTGCAGGGCTATCGCGGCGAGTACCGCGACAAGATCCCGCTGAACCACCTGGGCGTCGCACCGGCGATCATTCCTTCGGTCGGCGCGCACTTCGGGCCGGTCGGCGCCGAACTCGTGGTGTTGGGCAATGCCGCCGCGATGGTCAACGTTGGCTTACGCTTCTGATACTTCCGACAGCCGAAATGCAACGGGCCGCGATGAGTGTTCATCGCGGCCCGCGTCGTTTCTGAAGGAAGAAAGCGTCAGGCAGTGACGTCCTTCAGCGACTTGTCCAGGCAGTCGATGAAGAGCTCGGCATGTTCCTGCTCGAAGGCCAGCAGCGGACGGATCTTCAGGATGTTCTCCAGGGGCCCGGCGGCGCTGATCAGCACGCCGCGCTCGCGCATGCCGTTGACTACCTGGCGGGTCTGGTTGGCGGCGGGAGACTTCGACGCGCGGTCGGTGACCAGTTCGACGCCGAGGAACAGGCCCGCGCCGCGTACGTCGCCGATCAGTTCATGGCGCTCGGCCAACTGGCGGATGCCGTCGGCGAGGAAGGCGCCGATGCGCTGAGAGCGCTCCTGCAGTTTCTCGTCGCGGATCACGTCGAGCACTGCCTGGGCCGCCGCGCACGACACCGGGTTGCCGCCGAAGGTGTTGAAGTAGCGCACCTCGCGGCCGAAGCTTTCGAGGATTTCCGGGCGCACCACCACGCCGGCGATGGGCTGGCCGTTGCCCATGGGTTTGCCGAGGGTGACCAGGTCCGGCTGCACGCCGTGGCGCTGGAAGCCCCACATGGCGTCGCCGGTGCGGGCGAAGCCGCTCTGCACTTCGTCGGCGATATACAGCAGGCCCTCGTCCTGGGCGACCTTCACGGCTTCGGCGAGGAAGCCGGCCGGGCCGGCCAGCACGCCGTCGCTGGCGAAGATGCCATCGAGCAGCAGCGCAGCGGGTTTGATGCCGTGGGCGCGCATATCGGCGATGGCAGCGCGCACGTCGGCGGCGAACCGTTTGCCGACGTTTTCCGCACCCAGCCGGTAAGCGTCTGGCGCAATCACGGTGCGCGCGTGGGCGGGGAGGGTGATGCCGGCGCCGAGGGACGGCGACAGCTCGGAAATGCTGCCGGTGACGCCGTGGTAGGCGAAGCGGGTGATGATCACCCCGGTGCCGCCGGTGTACTGGCGGGCGATGCGAAGGGCGAGGTCGTTCGCCTCGCTTCCGGTGCAGGTGAACATCACCTGGTCCAGGCCGTCGGGGAAGGTGGCGAGCAGGTCTTCGGCGTAGTCGAGGATGCCTTCCTGCAGGTAGCGCGTGTGGGTGTTCAGCACTGCCGCCTGGCTGGCGATGGCTTGCACCACACGCGGATGGCAGTGGCCGATGGAGGCAACGTTGTTGTAGGCGTCGAGGTAGCGGTTGCCTTGATTGTCGTAGAGCCACACGCCTTCGCCGCGCACGGTGTGCAGCGGGCGCTCGTAGAACAGCCGGTAGGCCGGGCCGAGCAGGCGCGCGCGGCGTTCGATGAGGCGGCGCTCCTGTTCGCTCAGGCGCTCGGCGTCGGCGGCGCTGAATCCGTTGGGCATGGTCATGGGCGGGGCTCCTGTTGATTCGCGCTTGAAGGGGCGCAGGCGGCGGCGATCTGCTCCTGCGCCTGCTCCCGGCTTAGGCCGGCCAGGCCCTGCAGGCTCTGCCAGGCGTGGCGGGTGTTGCGCAGGATGTAGTCGCGGTTCTCGGGGTGCAGGCTGGCGCGCCAGGCGGTGATGCTCAGGGTCATGATCAGCCGTGTGGCGATCAGGTCGGGGAGGATTTCCTGTTCCTCGGCCAGCAGCGGGCAGCGGCGATGGTAGGCGGCGATCATCTCGCAGGCGGTGGCCAGCGGGGCGTCCGGCTCGCCCACCTGGTAGGCGGCGGCGACGCCGAGGTCGTTGATCAGAGGGGCGTGAACCATGTCGCCGAAGTCGAGGATGTTGCGCACCTGGTCCGGGTGCCGCGCGTCGACGATGACGTTGTGCGGGTTCAGGTCGTTGTGGATGACCTGGGCGCGCAGCGTCGCCTGGCGGGGCAGGGCGTGGCGCTCGAAGTTGTCGAGGAAGCGCTCGACCAGAGCGCGTTGTTCCTGATCCTGGATGTAGACCAGCAGGTTGCGCAGGCGCGAGGCGTGCTTGAGGTCCCAGAGCAGTTCGTGGCCGGCGGTGGCCGGGTGCTCGAAACCCTTGAGCGCCAGGCCCAGGCGGGCCAGGTCGTCGCCCAGGTTCTCGCGCAGGGCACGGCTGCGTTGCGCGACACGGTGCAGCGGGACACCGTCGACGAAGGAGAACAGCCGGGCAATCATCGGCTGACCGTCGACGACCAGGGGAATCTGGTGCTCGCCGTTCAGCGAGGGGTAGACGCGCTGTACCGCCAGGGTCGGGTCCTGCGCTTCGACGCGGAGCAGGGCACGGGTCTGGAAGTCCACGACCTGCGGGTCTTCCAGCGGGTGGGAGAGCTTCAGCAGGCGGTCGTCGCCATGGCCGTGGGCGATGTGGAAGTTCAGGTCGCGCTCGCCGGCGAGGCGGTGCAGCGTGCCGTGCTGGCCGAAGTATTCCTCGGCGATGGCAGCGGCCTGGGCGTCGCTCACCTGGGCGGGGGCCGCTTCCAGCAGGTGGTCGTGGACGGGAGCGGTATTGAGGGGCACGGGTACTTCTCCAGCAGAGATAACGGGTCCAGCAGAGATAACGGGTCCAGCAGGGATAACAGGTCCAGCAGAGATAACAGGTCCAGCAGGGTTCAGCGGTACAACGGTATTGCGGTGTTTCAGTGAGGTGGTTGCTCCCGCCCGGCGCGGGGCCGGGCGGGAGTCGCCGGTGTTACTTGCTCGCCCAGGCGTTGAAGCGCTGTTCCAGTTCCTCGCCGTGGTCGATCCAGAACTCGGTGTCCATGGCGCGCGCGTTTGCCAGGTTCTGCGGCGCGGTGGGCAGCTTCGGCGCGATGGCCGGGTCGATCAGCGGGATGGTGTTCTTGTTGGTCGGGCCGTAGGGAATGTTCTCGGCGAAGACCTTCTGGTGCTCGGGCTTGTTGGCCAGCGCGATGAACTGCTCGGAGAGCTCCTTCTTCGGGCTGCCCTTGACTATGGCCCAGTGGTCCAGGTCGTAGATGCTGCCGTCCCACTGCATGGCGAAGTCGCGGCCTTCCTTCTGCGCGGTGGCGACGCGGCCGTTGTAGGCGCTGGTCATCACCACGTCACCGGCGGCCAGCCACTGCAGCGGTTGCGCACCGGCTTCCCACCACTGGATGTACGGCTTGATCTCGTCGAGCTTCTTGAACGCCCGGTCCACGCCTTCCTTGGTGCCCAGCACCTTGTACAGGTCGGCCTGTTTCACACCGTCGGCTTCCAGGGCGAACTCCAGGGTGAACTTGGCGCCGCGACGCAGGCCGCGCTTGCCGGGGAATTTCTTCACGTCCCAGAAATCGGCCCAGCCGGTAGGCGCGCTGGCGAGCTTCTTGGCATCGTAGGTGAGCACGGTGGACCAGATGAAGATGCCCACGCCGCAGTCGCTCACGGCGGCGTCGAGGAAGTCCTCGCGCTTGCCCAGCTTCGACCAGTCGAGCTGCTCGAACAGGCCTTCGCTGCAACCGCGCATCAGCTCCGGGGATTCCACCTCGACCACGTCCCAGCTGGTCTTGCCGGTGTCGGCCATGACCTTGATCTTGGCCATCTCGCCGTTGTACTCGGCGCCCTGGACGGTGACCTTGGCCTGCTGCTCGAAGGGTTTGTAGAAGGCCTTTTCCTGGGCCACCTTGTTGTCTCCACCGAAGGACACCACGGTGAGTGTTTCGGCGTGCAGCTGGGCGGCGCCGCCGGCCAGCATCATCAGTGCTATGGCTTTCTTGAACATGCGATGACTCCTGAGCGGGCCAATCCGGCCCATGAATAAGAGGGCAGCTTCAAGAGTGGGGCGCTGCGCCAGGCCAAGCTGAAGGGCCGGCTGATACGCCCTCGGACATCAGGGAGAGGAACGGGCGGAATGGGTGAGGTCGATCATGGGAATGTGCTCCGTTTCTTGTTGTTGTTCGGATAGCTCGATGTAGGACCAAGCTGAGCCGATTAAAACACCTTCCAAAACATGATGCATCATGTTTTTATTGGCGCCATCGCTTCACGGATGTTCACAGATCGCGCGCCCCGATGGATGGCGCAGACAGCGGCTCAGACTTGAGAGGGAAGCACCATGAACCAGACCCGCACCCTGCTGCTCACCGGCGCCAGCCGGGGCATCGGCCATGCCACGGTGAAGCACTTCAACGCCGCCGGCTGGCGTGTGTTCACTGCCTCGCGCCAGGACTGGAGCGCCGAATGCCCCTGGGCCGAAGGGCTGATCAACCACATCCACCTGGACCTTGAAGACATCGACAGCGTGCAGGCCAGTCTGCCGATGATCCGCGAGAAGCTCGGTGGCAGCCTGCATGCGCTGGTGAACAACGCCGGCATCTCGCCCAAGGGCCCGGAAGGCGAGCGCCTGGGCGTACTGGGCAGCGACTACGGCACCTGGCTCAAGGTGTTCAACGTCAACCTGTTCTCCACGGCGCTGCTGGCGCGCGGGCTGTTCGACGAACTGAAGGCGGCCAAGGGCTCAGTGATCAACGTCACCTCCATCGCCGGCTCCCGCGTGCATCCGTTCGCCGGTGCCGCCTACGCTTGCTCGAAGGCCGCGCTGGCGGCGCTGACCCGCGAGATGGCCCACGACTTCGGCCCGCACGGCGTGCGCGTCAACGCCATCGCGCCGGGGGAGATCGACACGGCGATACTGTCATCGGGCACCGAGCTGATCGTCGAACGCGACATTCCCATGCACCGCCTGGGCAAGCCGGAGGAGGTCGCCTCGCTGATCCACTTCCTCTGCACCAGCGGCGCGTCCTACGTGAATGGCGCGGAAATCCACGTCAACGGCGGCCAGCATGTGTGATCCCGCTGGCATCCAGCGCGCTCAATCCGCATCATGCGCGCCGGAAATGCCGCAGCACGCGATGAGAAAGCGATGAACTACCCGATCGAAGGCCTGAATCACTCCTACCTTGGCAGCGGCGTCTACGCGCTGCTGCGCGAGGCTTTGATCACCGGTCGCTTCAAGCCGGACGACCGCCTGCGTATCCGCGACCTGGCCCAGCAGCTGGGCACCAGCGTCACCCCGGTGCGCGACGCCATTCTGCAACTGGCCAAGGAACAGGCGCTGGTACTGAAGACCCCGCGCGACATCCGCGTGCCGTTGCTCACCCGCGAGCAGTACCTGGAAATCCGCAGCATCCGCGTGGCGCTCGAAGGCCTGGCCGCCGAGACCGCCGCCGAGCGCGCGAGCGACGGGCAACTGGACGAGCTGGAAGCCAACATCCGCGAGAACCTCGATGCGATCCACGCCGATGACCTGGAGTTGGCGCTCAAGCTCAACCAGGCCTTCCACTTCGCCCTGGCCGATATCGCCGGCATGCCGCTGCTGCGCGCCTTCCTCGACAGCCTGTGGATGCGCACTGGCCCGCTGATCGCCCAGGCCTACGCCGACTTCAGCGAGCGCATGGCCATCGAACACCACTGGGACGTTCTGCGCGCCCTGCGCGAACGCAACGGCGCCGCGGCCCGCGAGGCGATCCATGCGGACCTGCTGGATGGCAGCGAGAAGATGCTGGAGTTCATTGCTCAGACTGAAGAGCCGGAGCAGGAAGCGGGCTGAGCCTTATTGCTCCCTGTAGGAGCGGGCCACGCCCGCGACCGCGTGCATGGCACGCTCCTACAGGTTCGGCTCCGATGTCGGGGCCACCCGTAGGGCGAATAACCCGGAACGGGTTATCCGCCTGCACGGGACTTCGACTCTTATCCACGGTCCGGCAATAGGCCGGCGCTCCTACCCCGGCTGTGACGGGATTTCGCGGAGAAGCTCCGCTCCCGCAAGAAGCAAAAAATCAGACCGCCCCATCCTTGCGCAGCGCCGCGATGGCCGCTGCGTCGTAACCCAGTCGACTCAGCACCTCATCCGTATGTTCCCCCAGTTTCGGCCCGATCCACTCGGCGCTGCCGGGGGTGTCGGAGAGCTTGGGGACGATCCCCGGCATGCGGAAAGACTTGCCGTCCGGCAGCTTGGCCGAGAGGAACATCTCCCGCGCGAGGAATTGCGGGTCGGCGAACATGTCCTCGGCGGAGAAGATGCGGCTGGCCGGCACCTCGGCTTCGGTGAGCACCTTGAGCACGGTATCCAGCGATTCGGAGCGCACCCAGCGGTCGATGATGCCGTACAGCTCGTCGCGCCGTGCGTCGCGGCCGTCGTTGCTGGCCAGGGTGGGGTCTTCGGCGAGGTCGAGGCGGCCGATGGCGGTCATGAAGCGGCGGAAGATGGCGTCGCCGTTGGCGGCGATCTGCACATGCTTGCCGTCGGCCGTGGTGTGCACGGAGGAGGGGGTGATGCCGGGCATGATGTTGCCGGTGCGTTCGCGGATGAAGCCGAATACGTCGAACTCCGGAACCATGGATTCCATCATGGCGAATACCGCCTCATAGAGCGCCACGTCGACCACTTGCCCGGTGCCGCCGTTCACTTCGCGGTGACGCAGCGCCATCAGCGCGCCGATCACACCCCACAGCGCGGCGATGGAGTCGCCGATGGAGATGCCGGTGCGCACCGGCGGGCGGTCCTCGAAGCCGGTGATGTAGCGCAACCCGCCCATGGACTCGCCCACCGCGCCGAAGCCCGGCTGGTCCTTGTAGGGGCCGCTCTGGCCGAAGCCGGACAGGCGCACCATCACCAGCTTCGGGTTCAGCGCGTGGATCACGTCCCAGCCCAGGCCGAGCTTCTCCAGCACGCCGGGGCGGAAGTTCTCGATCAGGATGTCCGCTTCGGCCAGCAGCTTCTTCAGCACCTCGCGGCCGGACTCGTGCTTGAGGTTCAGGGTCAGCGAACGCTTGTTGCGCGCCTGCACGAACCACCACAGCGACGTGCCTTCGTAGAGCTTGCGCCACTTGCGCAGCGGGTCGCCGCCATCGGGCGACTCGACCTTGATGACTTCGGCGCCGAATTCCGCGCACAAGCGCGAGGCGAAGGGGCCGGCGATCAGGGTGCCGAGTTCGATGACCTTGAGGCCGGCGAGGGGTTTGGCGGTGCTGTTCATCGGTCTGTCCGATCAGAGAGGAATCGCCGGACTCTAACGCTTGTGCGCCGCTTCGAACAGGCCGCCGGGCAGACGCCTGGCAACGGTGCTTTGCGCCGACCTTTGGCGCGCGTAGAGTAGCGACATTCAGGGATGTTTCTGACTTCAGCCCGCCGGTTTTCGGACAGGTATACCGTGATGCGCTCGCCCACTTCCAGACAGCCCCTTGGCTTGGCGGCATTCCCCGACGAATGCGCGCAGGCGGGTGGCGAGGGGGCTGCATGACGTTGAACCTGCCGACGCTGGTAGTCGTCGACCTGTATGTGCTGACCCTGGTCGGTGTGCTGATGGCTTTCGCCTGGCACAGCGGCCGCCGCGACCCCACCCTGGGCTATATGAGCGCCGCGCTGCTGCTGGGAGCCGTCGGCACCTTGCTCGCTACTTTGCGCGGCATGGGCATCGACTGGGTGGCGATCCTGCTGGGCAACGTTGTCCTGCACCTGTGTTCGGCCATGACCTGGACGGCCATGCGGGTGTTTGCCGGACGCAAGCCGAATTGGCCGCTGATCGGCGCAGGCGCGGTGGTCTGGGCGCTGCTCTGCCTCGTCCCGGCCTTCTATGAATCCCTCGCGGCGCGGGTGCTGGTCAGCACGGCGATCACCATCGTCTATTGCCTGGCGTCCATCGCCGAACTCTGGCGCAGCCGCCTCAAGCTGGAAGTGGAGCTGCGCCCGACCCTGGCGCTGCTGATCTTCCACACGCTGGTCTACGGCGTGCGTCTGGTGGTGGATCGCGGCATGCCGTTCCAGAGCGTGGCGGACAATGGCCAGGGCTCGACCTTCTTCACCTTCCTGGTCTTCGAGACCATGCTGTTCGCCATCGGTATTGCCTTCGCCACCCTAGCGATGGTCAAGGAGCGCGCCGAGCTGCAGTTCCGCAGCGCCGCCCTGAGCGACCCGCTGACCGGCGTGGGCAACCGCCGTGCCTTCATGGAGACCGGCGAGCGCCTGCTGCGCCTGTGCGTCGAGCGCGGCGAACAGGCCTCGTTGCTGCTCTGCGACCTGGACAACTTCAAGCGGCTCAACGATTCCTTCGGCCATCCTGCCGGCGATCGCGTGCTGGTGGAGTTCAGCCGCATCACCGCCTCGCGGATGCGCAAGCACGACCAGTTCGCCCGCATCGGTGGGGAAGAGTTCGCCTGCCTGCTGGTGGCCGCCGATACCGAAGGCGCCTGCCAGGTCGCCGAGCGGGTGCGCCGCGAGTTCGCCGAACTGCCGTTCATGGCCGAGGGCCAGCTCAGCGTCAGCATCGGCATTGCCACCACGCGTGAGGCCGGGCATGACCTGCTGCGCCTGCTGTCGTTGGCCGACCAGGCGCTCTACGCCGCCAAGGCCAAGGGCCGCAATCGCATCGAACTGGCCGCGCCGGAGCCGGGAGCCGACCGGCGTCCACGGACATAAGGCACGGCGCCCGTGCTTTCGCGGTAGACTTGCCGCCTTCGAAAATTCGCCGGGAACCCCCATGGCCCTGTCCGCCACGCCCTACAAAGCCGATATCAGCCTGACCGACCTCGACCGGGGGGTCTACGAGACCCTGCGCTTCACCGTCGCCCGCCATCCCTCGGAAACCGAGGAGCGCCTGGCGGTGCGCCTGCTCGCCTACGTCATCTGGTACAACGAGCAGCTGGCCTTCGGCCGCGGCCTGTCGGACGTGGAGGAACCCTCGCTCTGGGAAAAGAGCCTGGACGACCGCGTGCTGCACTGGATCGAAGTCGGCCAGCCCGACGCCGACCGCCTGACCTGGTGCTCGCGCCGCTGCGAGAAGCTGACCCTGGTCGCCTACGGCAACCTGCGCGTGTGGACCACCAAGGTGCTCGACACGGTGCGCCACCTGAAGAACCTCAACGTCGTCGCCATGCCCCAGGAGGCGCTGGAGGAAATCTCCCGCGACCTGCCGCGCTCGATCAACTGGACCGTGATGATCAGCGAAGGAACCATCTTCGTGACCGACGAGCGCGGCCAGCACGAGCTCCAGGTGGAATGGCTGATGGGCGAGCGCTGATCGCTCGTTGTACCTGCTGTAACCAGGGCGCCGGGATCGGCGCCTGAATGAATCGACTGGAACACCCATGCGCATCGAATCCCGCCCCCTCCCGCCAACCCTGCCCAACCTGGGCGACCTGCCGCCGCTGCTGACCCGTCTCTACGCCGCCCGTGGCGTGCAGAGCGCCGCCGAGCTGGACAAGGGGCTGGCGCGGCTGATCCCGTACCAGCAGCTCAAGGGCGTGGACGCGTCGGTGGAGCTGCTGGTCGATGCGCTGGAAAAGGGCCAGCGGATTCTCTATGTCGGTGACTTCGACGCCGACGGCGCCACCGCCAGCAGCGTCGGCGTGCTGGCGCTACGCATGCTCGGCGCGGCATGGGTCGATTACCTGGTGCCCAACCGCTTCGAGTACGGTTACGGCCTGACCCCGGAAATCGTCGCGGTGGCACTGGAGAAACGCCCGGAATTGCTGGTCACCGTGGACAACGGCATCTCCAGCATCGACGGCGTCGCCGCTGCCAAGGCCGCCGGCCTGCGCGTACTGGTCACCGACCACCACCTGCCGGGGGCGGAACTGCCCGCCGCCGACGCCATCGTCAACCCGAACCAGCCCGGCTGCGACTTCCCCAGCAAGGCCATGGCCGGCGTTGGCGTGATCTTCTACGTGATGCTCGCCCTGCGCGCCCGCCTGCGTGAGCGCGGCTGGTTCGCGGCTCGCGGCATCGCCGAACCGAACCTCGCCGAACTGCTTGACCTGGTGTCCCTGGGCAGTGTCGCCGACGTGGTGCCGCTGGATGCCAACAACCGCATCCTGGTGCACCAGGGCCTCGCGCGCATCCGTGCCGGCCGCGCCCGTCCTGGCCTGCGTGCGCTGCTGGAAGTGGCCGGGCGCGATTGCCGGCGGATCACCTCCACGGATCTGGGTTTCATCCTTGGCCCGCGCCTGAACGCCGCGGGACGCCTGGACGACATGTCCCTGGGGATCGAGCTGCTGCTCTGCGAGGACGAAAGCGTCGCCCGCGACATGGCGGTGCAGCTCGACCAGCTCAACCAGGATCGCAAGGCCATCGAGCAGGGCATGCAGCGCGAGGCGCTGGCCCAGCTCAAGGAACTGCCGGTGGAGGAGATGCCCTTCGGCCTGTGCCTGTTCGACCCGGAATGGCACCAGGGCGTGATCGGCATTCTCGCTTCGCGCCTGAAGGAGCGTTATCACCGTCCGACCATCGCCTTCGCCGATGCTGGAGACGGCACGCTCAAGGGCTCGGCGCGTTCGGTGCCGGGCTTCCATATCCGTGACGCGCTGGACGCCGTGGCCGCTCGCCATTCGGGGCTGATCAGCAAGTTCGGTGGCCACGCCATGGCTGCAGGCCTGTCGTTGCCGCAGGAGAACTTCGGTGCTTTTGCCGCCGCTTTCGACGCCGAGGTGCGCCGCCAGCTGGATGAAGAAGACCTCACCGGCCGCCTGCTCTCCGACGGCCAGCTGGGCGCTGAGGAGTTCCACCTGGAACTGGCGCGCGCCCTGCGCCAGGCCGGGCCCTGGGGCCAGCATTTCCCCGAGCCCCTGTTCCACGGCATCTTCCAGATCGTCCAGCAGCGTGTGGTCGGCGAACGTCACCTGAAGCTGGTGCTCAAGACCGAATGCGGCTCGCTGCAACTGGACGCCATCGCCTTCAACATCGACCGCGAAATCTGGCCGAACCCTACCGTGCGCTGGGCGGAAGTGGCCTACAAGCTGGACGTCAACGAGTTCCGTGGTAACGAGACCGTGCAGCTGATGGTCGCGCATATCGCGCCGCGTTGATCCGGCTTCACGCCTGCGCGCTCAACTGCTCTCACTCGGGCTGGTTAGGAGCTTTCGGTGCTTCGCCTTCGGTATTCCAGCGTCGCTTCGGCGTACGCGCGAGCTTCTGGTTTCGCCCCCTCGGGCGAGCCCCTTTTGGCAAACGTCGGATAGCCGCCCTCCCAAAAGGAACCAAAAGGTCTTGCCCCGGACATCCGGTTTTTCGCTTGGGGCGAAAAATCCCCTCGTTGAACCGAAGTTTCAGGGGCCCGCCGCGAAGGGCCATCCCTGGCCCATCGCGGCTCTCGCGACATCCATGTCGCTCAACCCCTGAAACTGCGCTTCAACGAGGCCTCCTGAACGGGGCCGTCCGGAGTGCGCGGACGTTTCTCTGGATGCTCTCAGGATCAAAAGCGCAGCTCAGATGCCTTTGATCTCGCTCGGATCGACCTCGACCATGTACCCCGGCCCGACGTCGAAGAGGATGTAGAAATCCCCGCTCGGCCGCTTGAAGGTCAGGCTGGAGTCCGCGCCCAGCTTGCCGGGGATCAGCACCTGGTTGTCGCTGCTCATCACGTCCAGGGTCACGCCCGGCGCGGCGCTGCCGTCGGTGAAGCCGCCGACGCAGCGGATGGTCTGCGCATCCAGTGCCGTGCATTCGCAGAAGGGCGCGTGGGCCAGGGCGCTGGCGCTGGCGCTCAGGCCGAGCAGCACCGCAGTGAACTTGAGGATCGCTTTCATCGGTTGCTCCGGGTCTCTTCCAGCCAGGCCACCAGCGAGGGCGAGGCTTTGTCCAGGGGGATCTGCGCCTGGTGCACGGCGCCGTCCCAGCCTTCCACGGTCAGCCACAGCTCATCGGCCGGGGTGACTCGGGCGGGGATTGTGACCTCGGCGAACTGCTGGTGGCGCGCACCGGCGAACAGCCCGCCGGCGGCGCGCAGGCTGCGTGGTTGGCCGATGCGCAGGTAGGCGGCTTTCACCTGGGGGTAACAGCTGTCGCAGAAGACCAGGGTGAATGCCTTGACGAAGCCGGCGCGGCCTTCGTCCTCAGGCTCGCCCACTTCCCATTCGGCCATGCGCGCGGTCCACGGGCCGACCTGTACGGCGCCGATCTCGCGCTCGCCCAGGCCGCGCGAACCGCGGTCCAGTCTGGCGTCATGGAAGTACTGCGGCATGAAGCCCAGCGGGATCAGCACCAGCAGGGCACTGAGGTGGAATCGCCAGCGCAGCCACTGGCGGCGCAGCTTGCTGTTGCCGCTCATTGGCTGGCCTCCGGGGTGGCTGCGACGCGGATCCGCTCGCGGGCCTTCTGCTTTTTCAGTTCCTTGGCGGTGGCGATCAAGGTGCGCTTGCTCCAGATCATCAGGCCGCTGAGTACCATCATGCTGAGGATCAGGCCGAACACGAACCAGATCAGCTTGACCCACACGCCGCCGAAATCGCCGGTGTGCAGTGGGCGCATGGACTCGGTGACGAACTCCAGGCCCGAGCGGTCGCCCAGCAGGCGGGTCGAGGCCACGCTGCCGTCATAGGGGTTCACCTGCGCGCTTTCGAACATCAGCGGATACCAGGCCTTGCCGAAGATGGTCACCGGGTCGTAGGCGCTGGAGGGCAGGCGGAAGAAGTTCGGTTCGAAGCCGGGAATGCGCTGCTGGGCAACCAGCACGGCGGCGTCCAGGCCGATGCGCGGCGGCGCCTTGCCGTCTGCGCTCACGGGGATGCTGTCGCGCTGGATGATGGTCGGCACGCCCTCGCTGGAGATGGAGATGCTGTTGTCGAACAGCGTCGCCTGGATCAGGAACCAGGTGCCGGTGATGGAGATCACCGCGATGAACCAGATCGACCAGATGCCCATCAGCCGGTGCATGTCGCCCCAGAAGATGCGCGCGCCCTGGCGCAGGCGCAGGGTCGGCTTGAGGAAGCCGCGCCAGAAGCGCTTGTACACCACAAGACCGGTGACCAGCGACGCCAGCATCGGCAGGCCGAGCAACGAGACCAGGTACCAGCCCCAGCTGAAGCCGTGGCTGAACGGCACCAGCCACCAGCCGTGCAGCGCGCGGGTGAACTGACGGAAGTCGAACAGCGGCATCTTGCCCTGGATGATCCCTGTGTAGGGGTTCACGTAGAGCATGGCGGTAGCGCTGTCCGGATAGGTCACGCTGACCCGCAGCGCGAAATGCGTTTCGGAGGGCGCGCTGATGATGCGCACGGCGGCCTGCGGTTGTTGCTGGGCCATGGCCGCGAGCACTTGGTCGTAGCCCAGGCGCTGGGCGTCATCGTCTGGCGGGTTTGCACGCACGGAGGGGTCGGCGAGCCAGATGATTTCCTGGCTCACGGTGGCCAGGGTGCCGGTGATGCACACCAGGAACACGAAGAACCAGATGGGCAGGGCCAGCCAGCTGTGGACCAGGAACCAGAGCCTGGAGCGGGATTTCTTGGACATGGGAATCACGGCCACACAAAAGGGGACAAAGGAAAAGGCCCCCCGCCGGACAGGGCCGACGAGGCGCGAAGACACCAAAGGAGCAGCGGTGTTCTAGGAATAAGGACGGATGAGATCGAAAAACCGGCCATGTGCAGTTGCAAATAAATGTTTCGGCGCCGGTTTCCCGGCCTTTTCGATTTCTTTACACAATTTCTGTGCGTGTTTTTCGCGGCTCATCCGTCTTGTTATGTGAAAGCGATCGATTCGCAACGGATGCGAGCGACGTTTCTTTCGAGTAGTGCCCCAGACAGGAGAATCCCCCGCATGAACGTTTCCCTTCGCCAGCCCGTGCTGCTGGCCCTGGCGCTGAGCTGCGCGCCATTGGCCAACGCGGACTACCTGTGGCTGGAGCGCAATGCAGGCCAGAGCGCGAGAAGCTATTTCAGCGAAGTGCAGCCCGGCGAGCACCTGCCGGTGGCCCAGTTGCAGAACCCCCGCGTCGTGCTGGGCGATGGCAAGACCGCGCCAATGCAGGCTGGCATCGACTCCTTCGAGATTGCCAGCGCTCCGGCAGGCGACATTCGGGTCGCCGCCCAGCGGGCCGAGGGTGGCACTTTGACCATCTATCAGGCGCGCGAGGGAAGGACCGAAACCCGGGCGCAGAATGATCTTGAACTGGTGCCCACCACGCCCGGCGGCAACACCTTCGCCCTGCACTGGAAAGGCACTGTGGTGCCGGCCTCGCAGGTCAACGTGTACACCTCCGAGCAGTGGACCCGCAGCCTGAAGCCGGCGGCGGACGGCACGGTGACCCTGATCACGCCGTTCCCGGCGCGCTACGTGCTGGAGGTCTCCGCCCAGGTCAATGGCGGCGCCAGCATCGAGGGCAAGCGCTATGACAGCGTGATCCATGTTTCCACACTGTCTTTCGAGGTGCGCCCATGAGAGTTGCGATGAAGGTCAGTACCCCGCCACAGCCGCGTCTGCCGCGCCCGGCCCGGCAACTGCTGGAGCACGCCGGCCTGCGCAGCAGCCTGCCACGGCTGAATATCCTCGATGCGCTGGTGATCTGCGGCAAGGCGACCGCGGTCGAACTGCACGCCTACCTGGAGGAGCCGGGCCTGCCCATCTCCCTCAGCTGCGTCAGCCAGACCCTGCGTCGGCTGCACCTCTCCGGCCTGCTCGAACGCGACGCGAGCAAGCGCTACAGCCTGGCCCCCGGCGCCGTGGCCGCCATGGGAAAGTCCAACGAGCTGCACTGACAGCGGCGATGCTCCCTGTAGGAGCACGCCATGCCCGCGATCGCGCGCATGGCGCGCTCCTACAAGGGGGCTGGCGTTTCCGTCCGCTTGCAGGGGGCCCGGCTGCGACGGAGCCACCTATCATCTGGGCCTATCCTTAGGCGATCCCGGTCTACAGTTGTAGGACAAGATCTGAAGACCAGAGAGGGAGTGCCACCATGAGCCAGTTGTTCGAGCCCCTGACCCTGCGCCAGCTGACCCTGTCCAACCGCATTGCTGTTTCCCCCATGTGCCAGTACTCCGCCCAGGACGGCCTGGCCAACGACTGGCACCTGGTGCACCTGGGCAGCCGCGCCGTGGGCGGCGCGGGTCTGGTGATAGTCGAGGCCACGGCGGTCGCCCCGGAAGGGCGGATCAGCGCCGAGGACCTGGGCATCTGGAATGACGAGCAGGTCGAGCCGCTACGGCGCATCACCCGCTTCATCGAATCCCAGGGCGCGGTGGCCGGCGTGCAGCTGGCCCATGCGGGACGCAAGGCGAGCACCTGGGCGCCGTGGCTGGGCAAGCACGGCTCGGTGCCGATCAGTGAAGGCGGCTGGACGCCGGTGGCGCCCTCGGCCATCGCCTTCGACCCGCAGCACACCGCGCCCATCGCCCTGAGCGAAGAGCAGATGGCTACCATCAAGCACCAGTTCGTGCGCGGCGCCGAGCGCGCCCTGGCCGCCGGCTTCAAGATCGCCGAGGTGCATGCCGCCCACGGCTACCTGTTGCACCAGTTCCTCTCGCCGCTTTCCAACCAGCGCCGCGATCAGTACGGCACCTGCTTCGAGAACCGCATCCGCTTCCTTCTGGAAGTCACCGAAGCCGTACGCGCGGTCTGGCCGCAGGAGCTGCCGCTGTTCGTCCGCCTGTCCGCCACCGACTGGGTGGAGGATGGCTGGAACCCCGATGAGACCGTGGAGCTGGCGCGCCGCCTGAAGAACCTGGGCGTGGACCTGATCGACGTGTCCTCCGGCGGTACCGCGGTGAACGCCGAAATTCCCGTGGGGCCGGGCTACCAGACGCAGTTCGCCGAGCGGGTGCGCAAGGAGGCGGGCGTCGCCAGCGGCACCGTGGGCATGATCACCGAGCCAGTGCAGGCCGAGCACATCCTGCGCACCGGGCAGGCCGACCTGATCCTGTTGGCCCGCGAACTGCTGCGTGATCCCTATTGGCCACTGCATGCCGCCGATGAACTGGGTGGCCAGCAGGTGCCGTGGCCGGCGCAGTACCTGCGCGCCGCGCAACGCGGTACGCCCAAGCGCAAGGCCTATGGGCAGGTTTGACGCCCGAGCGGGGCACGCGGGCCAGCACCGCGTGCCCCTACCTTTCCCTCCCACCGATGAGACAGGCGCCAGCGCGCGGGCTTACGGCTGATCGCTTCCTTTTGCCGAGAACAGCGCCGGACGGAGCGGGGTGGTGAACGGGCGATGCTCTTCGTCCCGCTCCGTCGTCACTGGCGTGCGCTCCACGCTGTCGATGTTCCAGCCGCCGGCTTCGTGCCTGAGCAGGTAGGCCAACGGAACGCCTCCCCTGAGAACACGTTCCGGGCCCTTGCGGCCAAGTGCGTAGAGGGAGACTTCATAGGTGTCGATCTCTCCGCTCTCGCCTCGGCTGGCAGGTACCAGGCGTGCATAGTTGAGCACCGGGGAGTCTGCCAGACGGCCCAGTGCGCGCTCACCCAGCTCGGCGTCGGTGTAGAGCGGGTAATGGATAGGGGAGGACGGCGTGCTGAGGTCGATCACCTGGAGAAACCCATAGCGCTGCCAGTCGCCGACGCCGAACAGGCCGGCGCCGGGGCTGGCCAGTACCTGGTAATGCTTGTTCGGCAGGTCGATGGCCAGCAGCCGGGCGTTGCGCATGTCTAGCCGGGGGAAGTTGCCCCAGGGCGTGGCGACCGCATTGAAACGCGTCCGGCCCGAGACTACCCAGGCGGACTCCCCGGCGGTCTGCAGGTAGACCGGCGCGTTCTTCAGCTCGCTGCGGTACTCGGTCCCGGTCTTCGACGCCTGCTGGGTGTAGCTGGAACTCAGCACGCTGATGGAAACCTGTTCGCCGCTCCAGAGACTCTCGACGGCAGCGCTCAGGCTTTCATGGGGGGCGGCCTGGGCGAGTGGCAGTGCGCCCAGTAGGGAAAGCGCCAGGCACAATCGGCCTGACCAGTGAGTGAAGGACATGGGGGGCTCGCGATCGGGGGAAAGGTTCAACGGCGCGCCGCCTGGACGAACACCGGGCCCCAGAGGGGATGGCTCGCTTCGGCGGTTCCCAGGTGGAAGGTCGGGTCGATCTGCAGGGCACGGTCGAAGGCGAAGCGGCATTGGATCGGCCGCTCGGTGACGCAGTAACTGAACGCGAGGTACTTGAGCGCCTTCAGCTGTACCTGGGTATCGCCGGCCCAGAGGGGCGGCGAGAGGAACTGTTCCTCGGCCAGGTAGTAGTGTCCCGTCTCATACAATCGCAGGCCGTCGGCGAATGTGCTCTCGGCGTTGGCCTGGGTGTCGTTCACGGGTGGCGCAGGCAGTACATCGAGGTGGCTTCGGCAGCCTGATGCCAGCGCCAGAAAAGCGACCAGCAGTGGGGCCGACAGAGTGTGCAGAGTCTTCATGGGGCTGTCCGTACACGGAAAAAGGAGTCTGCCGGCGCTCACTGGAAGCTGTGCTGCAGCGTCACCGACTGACCGGTGACTATCTGCACTTTCTGGCTGTAGCTGGGCAGGTCGGGGTTGCGCAGTTCGACGGTGTGGATACCGGGTGGCAGTTGCAGCTTTAACAGCGGTGGACTGATGCCGCGCTGGCGGCCGTCGATCCAGACTTCAGCCCACGGCTGCACGGCGACGATCAGCGTGCCGACCGGGACAGGCGCCAGTGTGCTGCGCGGTTTGGTTGGGCTGGCCGGTTTCGCGCCGGTGATGGTCACGGCGCGGGTGAGCACCGGGGAAGCCTTCTGCTCCTTGATCGCAGACGAAGCGGGCGCTGGCCGCTTGTGCTCCGCGTGTTTCTGAGCCGGAATCGCTGCTGGAGAGGGGCTGGTTGCAGGTGCAGGAGGCGGTGCTGCAACGCTCTGCGTGGCGGGCGCTGCTTGCCTGAAGGTGTCGGGTGAGAGCTGACGGTCATAAGCCGCTGGGTCGGGCAGTTGGCCAGCGATTGAAGACAGCTCCGGCTCGTCCTCCATGGGCTCCTGGGTAAGGGACACGGTGCTTTCCGCCGGGTTGTCGGTGAGCTGCGTTTGCGCAGGAGTCCGGTGGCTTGCCTCGTGGCCTGTGGGAGGGACGACGGTGTCGTCGAATGCTCCGGCCTTCCACAGCGCCACCAGCAGCGCACAGGCGGCAACGCCGACGATCAGCAACCCGCTCGCGATTGGTCCCGGTATGCGCCGGGGGGCGCTGGCCGCTGGCATAGCTTGGGGTGGCTGCTGCGGCGAGGTCTGAGCAGATGGCCGAGCGGGGGGCGGTGAAGAAACCGCAGGGCGCGGCATCACGGTGTACGCGGTACCCGGACCGTCCCAGGAGCTCAGGGGCTCGACGGGAGCCGAGCCAGCGCGCTCAGTACCCGAAGGCGTCCGGGTGTCATGGGGGCGGGAAGCTTTCGAGGTGGATTCCATCGGGCGGCATCTTCAAGGGGGTAAAGAAGAGGCCTGGCCCTCGTGCTGGTAGCGTGTTGCCGTGCACGACGAGAAGCAGGCATTCAATGTTCGAAAAATGGCCGCGGATCATAGAAAGCCGATTTCCACGGCTCAAATGCGCTGGGTGGTTTCCGTCGCCGGCGTGGGGATTTGAGGATCAGGTCGCGCTTTGCGGCAGCTTCCGGAGCGCCGCTCCAGGAGGTGTGACCGAGAGGTCAGGAAAAGAAATGAAATGTGATATCTGTCGCACAGTGGCGCTGTGATGCTACTCTCACCGCGCTCGCGCAAGGATTGCGCCACTACCCCTCAGAGCACCACTGGAGCACGCATGGACGCTTCTGCAACGCCTGCTGTCATTCCGCAATCGGAAATCGCCCTGCTGGCGAATATCCTCGCCCTCGCCACCCGCAACATGTCCAACCTCAGCACGCTGATCACCCAGTTGTCGGTGGAGCTCGGCCATAGTCCCGATCCGCACCTGCAACGTGTCGGCCAGCGGGTGCTGGCGGATGTGGATGTGCTGGCGAAATCCCTGGACACCCAGTGGGAGCTGATCGGCGCGCTGGCGCGCTTCTGCCCGCTGCTGTCGCGCACGCCGCTGGTGAAGCCGTCGCTGGTGACGGAAATCCACATCACCGAGTTGCCCGAGCGGACGTGATCCGAACTCCCCTGCAGGAGCGCGCACGGCGCGCTCCTGCAGGTTGATGCCCTAGTCGCCGGCCTGCGCCAGCTCGAAGCTCATCATCAGCGCCCAGGGCGCATCGCTGTCGCCCACGCGGATGGGTTGCAGCAATTGCACGCGGCGGCCTTTCACCTGTTCCCAGCAGCGGCCCTGGGCGATGGCGTTGCGTGCTTCCTGCGGCAGCTCGCCGGCCTTGTCGCCCAGACGCTTGGCGTCCGGGTGGGTGACATAGATGCCGGCGTTGGACAGCAGCGTGTAATGGCCGTTGCCCATGGGGCTCAGCTTGCCGAGGCTTTCCTGCAGCTGGTGCAGGGTGTAGTCGGCGCCCAGGATGCCGAGGAAGCGGCCGTTGGAATACATCGGTGACATGAACGAGGTCATCAGCACGGTGCTGCCGCCGACGCTGTACTCGTAGGGCTCCATGAACACGTCGCGGCCCTTGTCGCGGGGAATCTGGTACCAGTCGCCGCTGCCGTCGGCCTTGTCGTAGCCGACCAGGCATTCGCGCTGGGCCACGCCGCTGCCGCGGTGCCAGTAGGCCATGAGGCGCCCGCTGGCGTCGTGACCGGGGGCGTCGATGAACTCGCGGTCGCGGCCGTCGAAGGCATTGGGTTCGCAACCGCAGGCGAAGGCCAGCAGCTCGGGGTTGCGGGTCAGGTACTCGTGCATCACCGCGTCGATCTGCTCACGCTGCGGGCCGAGGTTGCGGCTCTTCATGCCGAGGATGAAATGCTTCAGGCCATAGAGCGCGGTGGCCATCACGGCGAAGCGCGCCTCCAGTCGCTGGGTCTGGCTGGCGAGCACCACGCGGGCGGTGTCCAGCAGGCTGGAGTGCTCGGCCTGTTCGACGTCGGCCAGGGCGCGGGCGCTCTCGTTCTTGATCGAGGCAACGACGTTGCCGATGTCGGCGGTGGCGTTGGCCGACTGGGTCGCCAGGCGGCGTACCTCATCGGCGACCACCGCGAAGCCGCGCCCGCTTTCCCCGGCGCGGGCGGCTTCGATGGCGGCGTTGAGGGCCACCAGGTTGGTGTTCTTGGCGATCTGCTTGATGACTTCGGAGACTTTGCTGATCTCGGTCCAGCGCACATTGAGGTCGGCGATCAGCTGCTTGACCTGGTCGATGGTGGAGCGGGTGCTGGAGCTGTCTTCGGCCTTGGCGGGCCGTGGTTCGAGTGTGATTGACATGGCTTGGGACACTGCAGTGGCGGAGGAGGGCAGAGGTAGGCGAAGGATCGTTTTCTTGTTGTGGCAGACGCACCCCCCGAGAGGCGAATCTGTGGCAAGGCGCAGGTCGTAGGATGGTGTGGAGCGCAGCGATACCCATCGCTCCTTGCGTACAGCATGGGTATCGCTGCGCTCCACCCATCCTACAAAGGCGCTACCGGATGCCGCTTACCAGCCGAGCTGCTTGTGCAGGCCCAGGGCGTCGTAGTAGTCGCCCTGGTAGACGATCTTGCCGTCCTTGACCTTCACGTAGCTCACACCGTCGAACGACAGCGGCTTGTTGGTCGCCGGGGTCTGTGCATCCCAGGCGCCGGTGTTGGTGCCGCTGAACGTCCACTGGAAGGCGATGCCGTCCTTGTCGACGATCGGCTTGCCGTTCATCTTCCACGTAAGATCCGGAACGGCCCCCACGAACACCTTGATCACGTTGTCGCGCGCGGCATCGCGGCCCTTCTGCGGGGTGCCGACGGTGACGTCGAAGTACTCCGCATCCTTGGCCAGGTAGCCGGCAGCCTTCTCGGCATCGTGGGCGTTCCACGCGGCCATGTAGGCATCGACGATCTGTTTGGGCGACTCTGCTGCCTGTACGAGGCCGGCAAAGGTGAACAGCGACAGCAGGTAGAACGCTCTGACGAGGTGACGCATGCTTGCCTCCGTTGCGGGCGTGCCCGCGGGTTGTCGGCCGGACGGCCGTTAAGTGCGGCGCCGCGCGGTACGCGGCGCCGGATTCTTCAGGCCAGTTCGCCCACCGCGCGCCAGGCCTCGTCGATGGCTGCGTGGGCATAGGCGTCCCAGGCGGCATCGGAGTTGGCGATGGTGACGTTGCCGACCTTGGTACGAGCCAGGTTCATCAGTTTTTCGCTCTCTTCCTCATCATCGAAGAGGCTGTTGGAGAAGTACGAATAGCCGTGCGACCAACGGTTGATGGTGATCCCCTGGATATCCTTCTGATGGTCGAAGCCGGCCGGGCCGAGCATGGCCTGCAATTGGTCGCGGATCATCGCTTCCATCTGCTCGAAGCTCATGGCGTAGAGCTTGCCGCGGCCGACGCGGGCCTGGGTGCGTGCGTCCATGCCGGCGTTGGGGCTGGTGGGCACGTAGACCATGTGCAGGCCGATGGGCTGGTTCGGATCGCGCGGGTGGCTGTAGCCGCCGATGTCCACCGGGTAGTCCAGCTTCACGCGGCTGTACGGCTGGCTCGGCGCGTAGATCTCGTGTACGCCCAGCTTCATGAAGCTCTGCCAGTTGCGGATCACCACCTTGGTGTACACCAGCGGGAACTTCACGTTCTGCGCCAGGGCGTGGCTCTGCTCGGCGGAGAGGTCGCGCAGGATGTAGGGGATGATCATGTTGTAGCAGGCCAGCACGCAGTGCTTGGCGCGCACGCGATGCAGGGCGCCGGCGCGGCTGTAGCCGACGTCCACGCCGCCATCGCGGTTCTTCACGCTGACTGCGGTGCTGTTCAGGCGCAGGCGCACGGCGTTCTTCGGCTGGTCCAGCTTGGCGTAGTCGAAGGTGGCCAGGACGATGTCGTTCATGTCCTTGCCCGGCGCCACGCCCGGAATCAGGCCACGCACCAGCAGGCGCGCCAGCGAGGCGTTGCCGTCGGGGAAGTGGTAGATGTACGGCTCTTCCATCTCCGCCTTGGCTTCCTCGCTGATGGGCGAGAGGTCCATGGCGCCGAAACCGGGGAAGCCCACGGAGTAGGCCGAGTCGGCGGAAACGGCGTCGATGCTCAGCGCCGAGAAGTCGTTGGTGCGGCTGAGGAAGTAGCGGGTGGCGGCTTCGCTCAGGCCCACGTCCTTGCGCAGGAAGTCCTGGTAGCTGGTCTTGGCCAGGTGCGCTTCCTTCTCCTCGCGGGTCTTGCCGGCGAGGTAGTCCTTCGGCGCCTCGTGCAGGTCGATCAGCGCCTGGCGGTCGGCCTCGGGCAGCGGGAAGTCGGAGATGAACGCGCGCCAGCTGCGGGCGTTGAGTTTTTCCGGGGCGATGTCGTCGGCCACCATCGGTGTCGGGTCGCCGGACACCAGCTTCGCTTCGCCGAAGCCGGCCTTGTCGAAGAACACGCCGCGCGACAGGCCCAGGTTCGGGTAGAAGTCGCGGTCGAAGGCGGTCTCGAAACGGTCCACGTCGACGTTGAGCTGCTTGAGCAGGTTGTTGACCGTGTCGCTGTACAGGTGCTTGGGCGACTGGAAGGCTTCGCTGCCGCCGTAGCCGAGGATCATCCGCCCGCCGGCCTGGAATTCGTTGCGCTTGGCATGGCCGCCGAAGTCGTCGTGGTTCTCGACGATCAGCACGCGCGCCTTGGGGTGTTTCTGCCGGTAGAACCAGGCCGCGGACAGGCCGCTGATGCCGCCGCCGACCACCACCAGGTCGTACTGCTCCTCGATCTTCAGGCCATCGGTGTCGAATACCTTCTTCTCCCAGCCCATCTGGTGCGCGACCTCGAACGCGCCGGGATGGCTGCCGCGCATGCCGGTGAGGGCGGGCGGGTAGTAGCGGCCGGAGGGGGCGGCCTGGAGAAGTTGCAGCGGGGTGAGGCCCGCGCCGATGGTGAGGGCAACGCCGTTGAGGAAGTCGCGGCGGGTGATGGTCATGGGAAGTCCTTGCAAGGTGATGACCCGGGGCACGGGCTGTCATGGTTATGCCCTTCCATCCGGAAGGGAGTGCGGCATGCGTGGCCGCGCGGCGGTCCCGGTCGAGCGGGGGCCGCAGAACCACCGGACCTTGGTCCGGCGATTGCTTTTCACTGAACTACTGGGCCTAGCGAGCTAGAGCGCAGCAAGGCGGAAGGTGGTTCGGGCCCAGGAGTTTACGAGTAGCAAATGACTGGGCACGAACCACCTTCCAACGCAGCTCCGCCGACGCGCAGCAGGCCGTACTACCAATCAGTGTTTGATCATTACGTGGCGGATTGCTGTGTAGTCCTCGAGGCCGTACATGGACATGTCCTTGCCGTAGCCGGACAGCTTCATGCCGCCGTGGGGCATCTCGGTGGTCAGCATGAAGTGCGTGTTGACCCAGGTGCAGCCGTACTGAAGGCGGGCGGACAGGCGATGGGCGCGACCGATGTCGCTGGTCCACACCGAGGAGGCCAGGCCGTAGTCGGAGTCGTTCGCCCAGGCCAGCGCCTGTGCTTCGTCCTCGAACTCGGTGACCGAAACCACCGGGCCGAAGATTTCGCGGCGGACCACTTCGTCGTCCTGGCGGGCGCCGGCGAGCACGGTCGGTTCGAAGAAGAAGCCTGCGCGGTCGGCACGCTTGCCGCCGGTAACCACTTCGATGTGCGGCACCTGGCGGGCGCGCTCGACGAAGCCGACGACGCGCTCCAGGTGCTGCTCGGTGATGACCGGGCCCAGCTCGGTGTTCGGGTCGTCCTGCTCGCCGTACTGGATGCTGGCCACCGCTTCGCCGAGCTTCTGCACGAACTTGGCGTAGATGCCCTTCTGCGCGTAGATGCGGCAGGCGGCGGTGCAATCCTGGCCGGCGTTGTAGAAGCCGAAGGTGCGGATGCCTTCCACGGCGGCGTCGATGTCGGCGTCGTCGAAGATCAGCACCGGGGCCTTGCCGCCCAGTTCCATGTGCATGCGCTTCACGGTGTCGGCGGTGCCGGCGATGATGCGGCTGCCGGTGGCGACGGAGCCGGTCAGGGACACCATGCGCACTTTCGGGTGGGTGGTCAGCGGCTCGCCGACGCTCGGGCCACGGCCGAAGACCAGGTTGACCACGCCGGCGGGGAAGATGCTGGCCATCAGTTCGGCCAGGCGCAGGGCGGTCAGGGGGGTCTGCTCGGAGGGCTTGAGCACCACGGTGTTGCCGGCGGCCAGGGCCGGGCCGAGTTTCCACGCGACCATCATCAGCGGGTAGTTCCACGGCGCAATGGAGGCGACCACGCCCACCGGATCGCGGCGGATCATCGAGGTGTGGCCCGGCAGGTATTCGCCGGCGGCGGAGCCTTGCATCACGCGGCAGGCGCCGGCGAAGAAGCGGAACACGTCGGCCACGGCCGGCAGTTCGTCGTTCAGCGCGGCGGAGTAGGGCTTGCCGCAGTTGTTGGATTCCAGGCGGGCCAGTTCCTCGGCGTTGGCGTCGATAGCGTCGGCCAGTGCCAGCAGGAGCAGGGAGCGGTCCTTCGGCGCAGTCTGCGACCAGCTGTCGAAGGCGGCGTCGGCGGCCCGCACGGCGGCGTCGACCTGGGCCGGGGTGGCCTCGGCGATTTCCACCAGGGTGGTGCCCAGCGACGGGTTCAGGACGGCGAGCTTCTCGCCTTCGCCAGCGACCAGTTGGCCGTTGATCAGCAGATTGGTTTGCATGGTTGAGTCCTCTCGTTCAGGAGCGTGGTGCAAATTCGGTTGGGGTGTTTCTTTTTAGGGGCCTGCCGGCGAGGGGGCCGGCGGGCCTGAGGGGTTCTGTTGGCTTACTTGCCGCTCCCCGCCACGCCTTCGCCACCCTTGGTCAGGTAGTAGGCGCCGAGGATTGGCAGCATGGTCACGATCATCACCAGCATCGCCACCACGTTGGTCACCGGCACGTCGCGCGGGCGGCCCAGCTGGTTGAGCAGCCAGATCGGCAGGGTGCGTTCATGGCCGGCGGTGAAGGTGGTGACGATGATCTCGTCGAAGGACAGCGCGAACGCCAGCATGCCGCCGGCCAGCAGCGCCGAGCCGAGGTTGGGCAGGATCACGTAGCGGAAGGTCTGCCAGCCGTCGGCGCCCAGGTCCATCGAGGCTTCGACGAGACTGTGCGAAGTACGGCGGAAGCGCGCGATGACGTTGTTGTAGACGATCACCACGCAGAAGGTGGCGTGGCCGATGACGATGGTCAGGAAGCCCGGCTCGATGCCAAGGGTCTTGAACGCCGACAGCAGCGCGATGCCGGTGATGATGCCGGGCAGGGCGATCGGCAGGATCAGCATCAGCGAGATGCCTTCCTTGCCGAAGAAGTCGCGGCGGTACAGCGCGGCCGCGGCCAGGGTGCCCAGGAGCATGGCGATCAGCGTGGCGACGCTGGCGATCTTCACCGACAGCTCGATGGCTTCGAGCACGTCCTGGCGCGCGAAGGCGACGCTGAACCAGTGCAGGGTGAAGCCCTTGGGCGGGAAGCTGAAGGCCGCGTCCTCGGTGTTGAAGGCGTACAGGAAGATGATCAGGATCGGGAAGTGCAGGAACACCAGCCCGCCCCAGGCGGCCGCTTTCAGGCCCCAGGAAGCCTGCCCTTGAGATGAAGAGTCAGAGTGCATCGAAGGCCCCCAGGCGTTTGACGATGGAGAGGTACACGGCGATCAGCACGATGGGCACCAGGGTGAAGGCGGCGGCCATCGGCATGTTGCCGATCGCGCCCTGCTGGGCGTAGACCATGCTGCCGATGAAGTAGCCCGGCGGGCCCACCAGCTGCGGCACGATGAAGTCGCCCAGGGTCAGGCTGAAAGTGAAGATCGAGCCGGCGGCGATGCCGGGGATCGACAGCGGCAGGATCACCTGCAGGAAGGTCTGCCGCGGGTGTGCACCGAGGTCGGCCGAGGCTTGCAGCAGTGACGGCGGCAGGCGTTCCAGGGAGGCCTGGATCGGCAGGATCATGAACGGCAGCCAGATGTACACGAACACCAGGAAGCGTCCGAAGCTGGAGGTGGACAGGGTGTTGCCACCGATGCCCGGAATGCCCAGCAACAGGTTCAGCACCGGCTCAAGACCGAGGTGCTGGACGAACCACATGGCGACGCCGCCCTTGGCCAGCAGCAGGGTCCAGGCGTAGGCCTTGACGATGTAGCTGGCCCACATCGGCATCATCACGGCGATGTAGAAGAACGCCTTGGTCTTGCCGGTGGTGTAGCGCGCCATGTAGTAGGCGATGGGGAAGGCCACCGCGCCACTGGCGATGGACACCGCGACGGCCATCAGTACGGTGCGCTGGATGATGTCGAAGTTGGAGCCACTGAGCAGCGAGCCGAAGTTGGCCCAGGTCAGGTCCGGCGTCACCGTCATGGTGAAGTCGTCGAAGGTGTAGAAACCCTGCCACAGCAGCGTCAGCAGCGAGCCAAGGTAGATCGCGCCAAACCACAGCAGCGGCGGGATCAGCAGCAGCGAGAGGTACAGCGTCGGCTTGCGGTAGAGCAGGTTGCACAGACGGCGCAACGGGCCATTGCTGGCCTGCGGTACCGGTGCGTTCATCGTCAGTTCCATGTCACGCGCCCTCGTTCAGCACCACCATCGCCTCGCGCGCCCAGCGAGCGGTCACGCGCTGGCCCGGCTGGTGGGCGAGGTCGATGTCGGCCCACTGGCTGTTGGCCTGGCTGAGGCAGAGGTTCTGGCCGTTGTCGAGACGGATCTCGTAGCGGGTCGCCGCGCCCTGGTACTGGATGTCGTGCAGCAGGCCGCTGATCTCGATGTCCGAGGCGCTGCGCTCGCCATTGGCGAAACGGATGTGCTCGGGGCGGATGGAGAAGGGCTGGGCGTTGCCGGTCAGGCCCTGGGCGATGTCGCCGCGCAGCACGTTGGAGGTACCGACGAATTCAGCCACGAACGGGGTGGCCGGTTTCATGTAGAGGTTGCGCGGGGTGTCGACCTGCTCGATGCGGCCCTTGTTGAACACCGCGACGCGGTCGGACATGGACAGCGCTTCGCTCTGGTCGTGGGTAACGAAGATGAAGGTGATGCCCAGCTGACGCTGCAGCTTCTTCAGCTCACTCTGCATCTGCTCGCGCAGCTTGAGGTCGAGGGCGCCGAGGGGTTCGTCCAGCAGCAGCACGCGCGGGCGGTTCACCAGAGCGCGGGCCAGGGCCACGCGCTGGCGCTGGCCGCCAGAGAGCTGTACCGGCTTGCGCACGCCATAGCCGCCCAGGGCGACCATGCCGAGGGCTTCTTCGGCGCGCTTGAGGCGTTCGGCCTTGCCGACGCCTTTCACCTTCAGGCCGTAGGCAACGTTCTCCAGCACGCTCATGTGCGGGAACAGTGCGTAGTCCTGGAATACCGTGTTGACGTCACGCTGGTAGGGCGGCAGCCCGGCGGCCTCCTCGCCATGGATGCGGATGGAGCCTGCGCTGGGTTGCTCGAAGCCGGCGATCAGGCGCAGGCAGGTGGTCTTGCCCGAGCCCGACGGGCCGAGCATGGAGAAGAACTCGCCGTCCTTGATGTCGATGGACACCCGGTCAACGGCCTTGACGTCGCCGAACTGGCGGGAGACCTGGGTGAATTGAACAGCGGGAGTGGTCATGGTGCACGCTCCAAGGGGCAGGAATCTGGCGTAGGGGAGCCCTGCCCGTGAATCTGAGATACGGGTGTATCGGTACGTATTGGGTGGGGCGGGAACGCCCTCTCCCTTTGGGAGAGGGCCGGGGGGAGGGAAGGCACGGCACACTGCCGGCCCTCACCCCAACCCCTCTCCCAGCGGGAGAGGGGAGCCGGAATCAACGGCCGCCCATGATCCCGATGTAGTCCTGGGTCCAGCGGCTGTACGGGACGAACTTGCCGCCCTCGGCCACCGGAGTCTTCCAGAACGCGATCTTGTCGAACTGGTTGTAGCCGTTGGTGGCGCAGCCTTCGCTGCCCAGCAGGGTGCTGGCCTTGCAGCCTTCGGGCACGGCCGGCACGGAGCCGAACCAGGCGGCTACGTCGCCCTGCACCTTGGGTTCCAGCGACCAGTTCAGCCACTTGTAGGCGCAGCTCGGGTGCTGGGCTTCGGCGTGCAGCATGGTGGTGTCGGCCCAGCCGGTGACGCCCTCTTTCGGGAACACGGTGGCGATCGGCTGACCTTCGGCCTTCAGGGCGTTGGCCTGGTACGGCCAGGCGCTGGAAGCGGCGACGCCTTCGTTCTTGAAGTCGCTCATCTGCACGGTGGTGTCGTGCCAGTAGCGGTGGATCAGGTCATGCTGCTTGCGCAGCAGTTCGACCACGGCGGCGTATTGCTTCTCGTCGAGCTGGTACGGATCGGTGATGCCCAGCTCCGGCTGGGTCGCCTTCAGGTAAAGCGCGGCGTCGGCCACGTAGATCGGGCCGTCGTAGGCCTGCACGCGGCCCTTGTTCGACTTGCCGTCAGGCAGGTTCTGGGCGTCGAACACGACCTTCCAGCTGTCCGGCGCGGTAGGGAAGACCTTGGTGTTGTACATCAGCAGGTTCGGGCCCCACTGGTACGGCGCGCCGTAGGTCTTGCCGTTGACCACGTACCAGGCGGCGTCCTTCAGGCGCGGGTCGATGTTCTTCCAGTTGGGGATCAGCGACGGATCGATCGGCTGCACGCGCTTGCCGTAAATCAGGCGCAGAGAGGCGTCGCCGGATGCGGTGACCAGGTCGTAGCCGCCCTTGGCCATCAGGCTGACCATCTCGTCGGAGGTGGCGGCGGTCTTCACGTTGACCTGGCAGCCGGTGTCCTTCTCGAACTGGGTGACCCAGTCGTAGTTCTTGTCGGACTGGCCGCGCTCGATGTAGCCGGGCCAGGCGATGATGTCCAGGCGGCCTTCGCCTTTGCCGACTTCCTTCAGGGCCTCGGCGGCCTGGACGCCGGCGCTGGCCAGCAGGGCGGTGGTGATGGCACTGAGCAGTGCGGTCTTGCGCATCGGGTGTCTCCCTCTCGTTGTTGTCTCTATTGGTGGGGCAGTTCAATCGAGCAACAGCCCTCTGACGGCTTGGCGTCGGGGCGTTTCTTATGTGCCGGCGGGCGGCCCCGCCGGGTGGTTCAATCCAGCCGCTGGCCGTGGCGCGCCATGATGTGGCGCACCACGCTGTAGTCCTGCAGCGAATCGCTGGACAGGTCCTTGCCGTAGCCCGAACGCTTGAGTCCGCCGTGGGGCATCTCACTGGCGAGCATGAAATGGGTGTTGATCCAGGTGCAGCCGTACTGCAGGCGGTTGGCGATCTGGAAGGCCTTGTCGAGGTTCTGCGTCCATACCGAGGAGGCCAGGCCGTACTCGGAGTCGTTGGCCCAGTCCACCGCCTGTTCCAGCTGGTCGAAACGGGTCACGGTGACCACCGGGCCGAACACCTCGCGCTGGACGATCTCGTCCTGCTGCTTGCAGCCGGCCAGCAGGGTCGGCTGGTAGTAGAAGCCGGGGCCCGAATGCACGGCGGCGCCGGTGACGCGCTCGATGTGCGGCTGGCCGAGGGCGCGTTCGACGAAGCTGGCGACGCGGTCGCGCTGGCGAGCGCTGATCAGCGGGCTGATCTCGTTGTCGGCATCGCGCTTGCGAGCGAAGCGAATGCTGGCCACGGCGTCGCCCAGTTCGGCGACGAGGCGGTCATGGATACCGGCCTGCGCATAGATACGGCAGGCGGCGGTGCAGTCCTGGCCAGCGTTGTAGTAACCGTGAGTGCGTACGCCTTGGACCACGGCTTCGAGGTCGGCGTCGTTGCAGACGATCACTGGCGCCTTGCCGCCCAGTTCCAGGTGGGTGCGTTTGAGGGTCCGCGCGGCGGCCTGGAGAATCTTCTGCCCGGTGACGATGTCGCCGGTCAGCGAGACCATGCGCACCTTCGGGTGGCTGACCAGGTGGCTGCCGACGCCTTCGCCGCCGCCGCAGACGATGTTGATCACGCCGGCGGGGAGGATTTCTGCCAGCGCCGGGGCCAGCGCCAGGATGCTCAGCGGGGTGTGCTCGGACGGCTTGAACACCAGGGTGTTGCCGGCGGCCAGAGCGGGAGCGATCTTCCACGCAGCCATCATCAGCGGGTAGTTCCAGGGCGCAATCGACGCGACCACACCGACCGGATCGCGACGCACCATGCTGGTGTGGCCGGGCACGTATTCGCCGGCGAGCTGGCCCTGCTGGCAGCGCACGGCGCCGGCGAAGAAACGGAACACGTCGGCGGTGGCCGGGATGTCGTCCTGGCGCGCCAGGTGCAGCGGCTTGCCGCAGTTCAGTGATTCCAGCTGGGCGAGGTCATTCGCGCGCTTGTCGATGGCATCGGCGATGGCGAGCAGGGCGGTGGCGCGCTGTGCGGGCGTGGTGCGGGCCCAGGCGGGGAAGGCGCGGTGCGCGGCAGCGATGGCCTGCTCGACCTGATCCAGGGAGCCGTCGGCGATGCTGATAAGGGTGTCGCCCGAGGTCGGGTTGATGATCGGCTCGGCCATGCCTTCGCCGGCGACCAGTTGGCCGTCGATCAGCAAGGCGGTGTGCAGGGTTACGCCGGTCATCTTGGAAACTCGTCTTTTATCTGTCTTGTTTTCGGTGGCCATGTGCGTGCTCCGGATGGGGCGATCCCCGGAGCCGGCCCTTTGTATGAGGGCAGAGACTAGAGTCCGGGCGTGGGGTCGACAAATTCTAATTACTGAAAGCGGCGTTCGATTAAATCGAATGGCTGACTTTGTTGCACCGAACTCGTAGGGCGCATAACGCCCAAGGCGCTATCCGCCATCAGCGCCGCTCCGAATCCTGTTGGCGGATAACCGCAAGCGGTTATGCGCCCTACGTTCAGATGGAAAGCTTCTTCGCGTTGGGCTGCTCTCGGGCCACGGTGAGGAACGGGTCCACCAGCGGCGGCCGCGCGGTGCCACGGCGCCAGGCCAGGCCGACGTCGAGCGGCTCGGAGAGGTCCACCAGCGGCCGCGCCTCGATGATGTCGCCTTCCAGCGACCAGGGGCGGTAGGTCATGTCCGGCTGGATCGACAGGCCCAGGCCCGCCGCCACCAGACTTCGCACGGCCTCCACCGAGGCCGTGCGCAGCGTCACCTGCGGCACCAGCCCGGCGCGGGACCAGATGCGCTGAGTATGCAGACCCATCTCGTCGGCGTTCAGCTGGATCAATGGTTCGCCCGCCACATCGGCCAGGCCGATGCTGTCGCGCTCCAGCAGCGGGTGCTGCGCCGGCAGCCACAAACGATGCGGCGAGTGGGTCAGCACCTCGGTCTGCAGGGCGTGGCGGTCTTCCAGGTTGGAGAGAATCAGCACGCCGACATCGATCTCGCCGCTCACCAGCAGGTGCTCGATATACGGGCGTTCGTCCTCTACCACGCGGGTCTGCACGTTGGGGTAGGCGCGCTGGAAACGGTTGATCAGGTCCGCCAGGTAGTAGCCCGCTACCAGGCTGGTCACGCCGATGGTGAGGCTGCCGGCCACCTGGTCGGTGCTCTGCTGCAGGCTGCGCTTGGCGTTCTCCACCGTGGCCAGGATCAGGTGCGCCTGGCGCAGGAACTGGTGGCCCTGGTGGGTCAGGGTCATGCCCTTGGCGTGGCGGTCGAACAGGCGCACGCCGATCTCCTCCTCCAGTTGCTGGATGGCCAGGGTCAGGGTGGACTGGGAAATGAACACCGCCTGGGCGGCAGCGGAAATCGAACCGGTCTCGGCGACGGCGATGAAATGGCGAATCTGGCGGAGCGTCATCATGGTGATTGGCCGCTGGTGCGCGGAGCCGCGATCTAGAGCCTTGTCTAGCCGGTCTCGGCGCTTTTCATTGTTGATTATCGAAAATCTATAGGAGCATTCTTTTAAATCGAATGAAAGCGGCCTATTTGCGCTGCGGACCCGCCGGCATTGGCCCGCAATATCCGGAAGCACACTGTCGCTGCGTCCCGACCGTGCGCTGGACTAGAGTCGGAATCCACAATTTTCGATAGACAGTGGAGATCGCCATGAACACTCGCGGCCTGCTCGACCAACTCCTCAGATCCGGCCAGGACCTCCTGCAGAACAAGGGCGTGGCCCGGCAGGACGGTGCTCAGCAGTCCTCTTCGTCCGGCAAGGGCGGCGGCCTTGATCTGGGCAGCCTGCTCTCCGGCGCCGGTGGCGGCGCCCTGGCGGCGGGCGCGCTGGGCCTGCTGATGGGCAGCAAGAAGGCGCGCAAGATCGGCGGCAACGTCGTCACCTATGGCGGCCTCGCGGCGCTTGGCGTGCTTGCCTACAAGGCCTATGGCAACTGGCAGCAGAAGCAGGCCAGTGCCCCGCGCGGCGAGCCGCAGACCGTCGACCGCCTGCCACCGGCGCAGGCTGAGCAGCACAGCCACGCCATCCTGCGGGCCATCGTCGCCGCCGCGAAGGCCGACGGGCATATCGATGATCGCGAACGCCAGCTGATCGACGGCGAAATCGCCAAGCTCACCGGCGACGTCGAGCTGCAGGGCTGGCTCGAGCGCGAGCTGGCGAAGCCGCTGGACCCGGCCGAAGTCGCCCGCGCCGCCACCAGCGAGGAAATGGCGGCCGAGATGTACCTGGCCAGCCTGCTGATGGTCGACGAGACCAGCTACATGGAGCGCGCCTACCTTGACGAGCTGGCCCGCCAGCTGAGCCTCGACGCCGGCCTCAAGGTCGAGCTGGAAGCCCAGGCGCAGAAGGCGCTGGACGCCGTGCCCGCGTGACCTTCCTCGCAATCGCCGGCTGAAGTCGGCGCCGGGCGGCAATCGCCTGGCTGGCAATCTCTCGCGGCGGCAGGCTTCGCCCCGGGTGTCCCGCCCTGACACCCGGCCGGCGAACGGCGCTGGCGCATCGGTGTGGCGGGACTATCGTTGCCCAACGCATAGCGAGAGTTGTCATCTCATGAATGCTGGTTCTCTTTTCGATCAACTGCTCAAGGCAGGTCAGAGCTCATTGCTGCAACAGGTTGGCGACGCCGCCCGGCGCGCCACGCAAGCCGGCGAGGGTCACTCCATGAACACTGCAGATCTACTGGAACAACTGCTGCGCGGCAGCCAAGGCGCATCGGGACAACAGGGCGGCGGCGCGGGAGGCCTGGGTGGCCTCGGCGGGTTGCTGGGTGGGTTGCTGGGCGGCTCCTCCGGCGGCGCCGGTGGCGGGCTCGGCGGCCTGGGCGACGTACTGGGCGGCATGCTCGGCGGCGGCATGAACAGCGGTGGCGCGCCGCAAGGCCGCACGGGCAGCAGCGGCGGTATCAACTACGCCATGCTCGCGTCGCTGGGCATGATGGCCTTCCAGGCTTATCAGAATTACCAGCGCCAGCACCCGGCCGCGGCTCCTCAGCAGCAGTCGCTGATGACCGTGGACCAGCTCTCCGGCCCGGAGGCCGAGGCTCATAGCCATGCGATCCTGCGTGCCATGATCGCCGCGGCCAAGGCCGACGGGCGCATCGATGAAAAGGAAAAAACCGCCATCCAGGCCGAAATCGCCCGCCACACCGATGAGCCGGAGCTGCAGGACTGGCTGGATGCTGAGGTGCGCAAGCCGCTGGACGCCGCCGAAGTCGCCGAATCCGCCCAGGGCGACCCGGCCGTGGCTGCGGAGATGTACCTGGTCAGCGTGATGCTGGTGGACGACCAGCAGGGCACCGAGCGCACCTACCTGGACGAACTCGCCTACCACCTCAACCTCGCCCCGGAACTCCAGGCCCACCTGGAGCAGCAGGCCAAGGCCGGCGGTGAAGTAGCTTGATACAACTCAGCGCACGGCTGTAGGAGCGTTCGTACAATTTAACGGTCAGAGCGCTCGGACGAACGCACCCACGCGGTGCGTTCGTTCTTCATTTCTGCAAGGAGGCTTCATGCCGTTCGTACGATTCACCCTTCCCACCGCGCTGCTGCTCAGCGCCACCGCCACCTTCGCCAACGCCGCCAAGCTGGAAGACGTCGCGCCTTATCCCAAGGCCGAGGACGGCTTCGTGCGTCAGGTCATCCATCTGCCCAGGGAGGTGCAGGAAGAGAACTTCAAGGTCGAGATCCTCGCCGGCAAGACGCTGACCGTCGACTGCAACCGCCAGCGCCTGGGCGGCACCCTGGAAGAGAAAACCCTGGAAGGCTGGGGCTACTCCTACTACCGCCTGGACAAGGTCAGTGGCCCGGCCAGCACCCTGATGGCCTGCCCGGATGGCAAGACCCGCCAGGACTTCGTCCCGGTGGTCGGTGATGGCTTCGTGCTGCGCTACAACAGCAAGCTGCCCATTGTGATCTACGCGCCGAAAGACGTCGAAGTGCGCTATCGCCTGTGGTCGGCCTCCGAGAAGGTCGAGAAGGCTCGCGCGGAGTAATCCGCTCCCGACAGGGGTGGGCCTGCCCGCGATCGCGCGAGTACGCGTGGTTGGATCCAGACAGTGTCCGGAAGGACAGTCGCGACTCGCTTCACCCGCTTTGACGGGGGGAGTGGCGTTCGGATCGACCATCGGCCCTGCCGACGGATCGCGCGCATGGCACGCTCCTGCAGGGGCACGACTACGGGGAGGCTTTTACTGGACGAATGCAGCGAGGTCCTTTCTCAACTGAGCGAGGATGACCGAAGGCTTGCCGTCGCCCCATCCCAGATGCACGCCCATCCTGTCGAGGCACGCGATGGCCGCCATGGCGGAGGCTTTCAGCGAGGCGTCCATGCTGCCGGTGATCTTCATTTGCCCGAATGCGGTGGCAATGACGACGTGGCAGCTCTGGTAGATGTCCGGTTCAAGTTCTTTGTTTTCCGGCTTGAGTGCGTCTTCGATATCGATCGAAACGGGCTCGATGAAGGTCATTCCCCACTGGGTTTCGATCAGCCATCGGGGGAAGTCCGCGACGCTCGGGGTCTTCTGAGTGCGGATGAAGCCGGCGAGCTCGCTCAGGGCATCGCTGCCTTCGTCGCTGCCGAAGGGTGCATCTTCATCGCAGCAGTCGTAATAGACGTCATCGGCGAAGTGGGTCACGAAGCGCGGGTGCGAGGTCAGGCGATGCAGTCCGACTTCCTCGTCGTCGAAGTAGCGGTGGCTGTCATAGTCGAAGGAGAAGTCGACATAACCTTTCTTCACCTTGCCCTGGGTGAGCTTCCGGGCCTGCGCCTCGCAGTCCTGGGAGGACGCGAATGCCTTGATCTGGTTGCGGCCGCTGGTGCCGCTCTTGCCGTAGTTGACCAGCAGTTCGGAACCCAGCGTTTCAACCCGCCAGAACTTGTCCGCTTTTTCTTCCGTGAACTTCAGTGACGCCTTCATCCTGACCTCAGTTGGTTTGCAGGTGGGAATTATCTGAATTCCCGGCTGAATGGTCGAGCATGTAGGGCGGATAACGCCCCAGGGGGTATCCGCCCTACGCATTCACTCCGGGTTTACCGCCCACGAGTATTCCCTGTTCGCGCCCGCAGACTTCCACCAGGAAATCCCACACCAGTCGCAGCCGCACCGAGCGGTGCAGTTCGCGCCGGGTACACATCCAGTATTCCCGTTCGATGAATTCCTCCGGCAGCACCGGCACCAGCCGCGGGTCGTGCAGGCCCATGTACTGCGGGAGGATGGCGATGCCGATGCCGGCCTGGGCGGCCTGTTGCTGGGCGACCACGCTGGTGCTGCGGAACACTACCTGCGGGTGGCGGCAGAAGCTGTGGTGGAACAGCAGTTCCTGGCTGAACAGCAGGTCGTCGACGTAGCCGATCCACGGGTGGCGGCTGAGGTCTTCGCGGTCGCGCAGGGGCGGGGCGTTTTCCAGGTAGGCGGGGCTGGCGAACAGGCTCAGGCGGTAGCGGGTGAGGCGGCGGCTGATCACCAGGTCGGCGCTCGGGCGTTCCAGGGTGATGGCGATGTCCGCCTCGCGGTTGGTGATGCTGACGAAGCGCGGCACCGACACCAGTTCCACTTCCAGGCCGGGGTAGCGCTGCATCAGTTCGCCCAGGCGCGGGGCGAGAAACATGGTGCCCAGGCCTTCGGTGACGCCGATGCGGATCTGCCCCAGCGGCGAGATGGCCTGGCTCATTTCCTCCTGGGCGAGGAGGGCGGTGTTCTCCATGGCCTCGGCGTGCTTGAGCAGTGCCTGGCCGGCCGGGGTGAGCTGGTAGCCGCCGGTGTGCTGGGCGAACAGCTGGGTGCCCAAGTCGCGCTCGATGCTCTCGATATGCCGCGCCACCGTGGCGTGGGTGGTGCCCAGGCGCTTGGCAGTGGTCAGCAGACGCCCGCTGCGGTGCAGCTCCAGGAAATAGCGCAGGTCATTCCAGTCGAACATCTCGGCAGTCCTTGTTGTTAGAAAACGCACAGCAGCTGACTCGAAACGACTGTTCTTTTATCACGAACGAACGACTAGGCTCGGTCCTCAGATAAAAAGAACAAGCACGACGAGGGACTTCTCCATGCCCCAGGCACTGGATGCTTATGACTACCTGATCGTCGGCGCGGGCCCTGCCGGTTGCCTGCTGGCCAATCGTCTGTCCGCCGACCCTGCCAACCGCGTGCTGCTGCTCGAAGCCGGCGGCCCGGACAACTATCCCTGGATCCACATTCCCGTCGGTTACCTCTACTGCATCGGTAACCCGCGCACTGACTGGTGTTTCGACACCGAGACGGTGCCGGGCCTGAACGGCCGCGCCATCAAGTACCCGCGCGGGCGCACCCTGGGCGGTTGCTCCTCGATCAACGGCATGATCTACATGCGTGGCCAGGCACTGGACTACGACGGCTGGGCCGCCGAGGGCAACGCCGGCTGGGGCTGGAATGACCTGCTGCCGCTGTTCATGAAGATGGAGGACCACTTCGGTGGGTCGAGTGAGCTGCACGGCTCGGGCGGCGAATGGCGGGTCGAGAAGCAGCGGCTGTCGTGGACTATCCTCGATGCCTTCCGCGAGGCGGCAGCGCAGTCCGGCGTGCGCCCGGTGGACGACTTCAACGGCGGCGACAACGAAGGCTGCGGCTACTTCCAGGTGAACCAGCGTTCCGGCGTGCGCTGGAATGCCTCGAAGGCCTTCCTGCGACCCATCGCCAACCGCCCCAATCTCACTGTGCTGACCAACGTGGAAGCCCTGCGCGTGCTGCTGGAGAACGGTCGCGCCGCCGGGCTGGAAGTGAACTGGCAGGGGGCGCGGCGCGAGCTGCGGGCCCGGCGTGAAGTGATTCTCTGCGCCGGGGCGATCAACACGCCGGTGCTGCTGCAACGCTCCGGCATCGGCCCGCGCGATCTGCTGGAGAAACACGGTGTCGGCGTGCGCCATGAGCTTTCCGGCGTCGGCGGCAACCTGCAGGATCACCTGCAGCTGCGCCTGATCTACCGCATGAACGGCGCGCCCTCGCTGAACCAGATCGCCTCGACGCTGTGGGGCAAGATGGGCATGGGCCTGGAGTACCTGTTCAAGCGCAGCGGCCCGCTGTCCATGGCGCCGAGCCAGCTGGGCGCATTCGCCAAGTCCGATCCCGGCCAGCGTTCGGCCAATCTCGAGTACCACGTGCAGCCGCTGTCGCTGGAGCGCTTCGGCGAGCCGCTGCACAGCTTCCCGGCGTTCACCGCTTCGGTGTGCGACCTGCGCCCGCTGAGCCGTGGCTCGGTGACGCTGCGTTCGCTGGACCCGCGCGACAAACCGGTGATCCAGCCCAACTACCTGAGTCACCCGCAGGACCTGCGCGTGGCCGCCGACGCCATCCGCCTGACCCGCCGCATTGCCTCCGCGCCGGCGCTGGCGCGCTACCAGCCGGTGGAGTTCAAGCCCGGCCCGGATTACCAGACCGAGGAAGACCTGCACCGCGCCGCTGCTGAGATCGGCACCACCATTTTCCACCCGGCCGGCACCTGCCGCATGGGGCAGGGCGAGGGCGCGGTGGTGGACAGCCAGCTGCGCGTGCACGGCATCCCCGGCCTGCGCATCGCCGATGCTTCGATCATGCCCAGCCTGACCTCCGGCAACAGTTGCTCTCCGGTGCTGGTGATCGCGGAAAAGGCCGCGCAGATGATTTTGAGCGAACCCGCGCGTGGCGCGGAGGTCATCCCTTCCAGTGGGCACACACAGGAGGAAGCTCCGGTGGCGTGACGGCGATCCCGTCTGCCCACTTTTTTATTTGGCGTGTAGCAAATCAACGGTATCGCGCGGTGTGAAAACCGTGGCAGTCGAGGCTGACAAAAACAAAAGCCCCCAGAAGGGGCGGGAGAGCCCGCAATGACCGATCCAGCAATCACGAGTGCGACACAGACCAGCTCCTATGAGCGGCCCGCGACCTCGCGTCGCGACGAGCGCAAGGTGATCTTCGCCTCGTCGCTCGGCACGGTGTTCGAGTGGTACGACTTCTTCCTCTACGGGTCGCTGGCGGCAATCATCGCCAAGCACTTCTTCGCCGGGGTCAACGACACCACCGCGTTCATCTTCGCCCTGCTGGCATTCGCCGCCGGCTTCCTCGTCCGCCCCTTCGGCGCGCTGGTGTTCGGCCGCCTGGGGGACATGATCGGGCGCAAGTACACCTTCCTCGTCACCATCCTGCTGATGGGCCTGTCGACCTTTGCGGTGGGCCTGCTGCCGGCCTACGCCACCATCGGCGTGGCGGCGCCGATCATCCTCATCGTGCTGCGCCTGCTGCAGGGCCTGGCGCTGGGCGGTGAGTACGGCGGCGCGGCGATCTATGTGGCCGAGCACGCGCCGGACCACAAGCGTGGCGCCTACACCAGCTGGATCCAGTGCACCGCCACCGCTGGCCTGCTGCTCTCGCTGGTGGTGATCTGGGGTTGCCGCCAGCTCACCGGCGCCGAGTTCGAGACCTGGGGCTGGCGCCTGCCGTTCCTGATCTCCATCGTGCTGCTGGGCATCTCCACCTGGATTCGCCTGTCGATGCACGAGTCGCCGGCGTTCCTGAAGATGAAGGCCGAGGGCAAGGTGAGCAAGTCGCCGCTCAAGGAGTCCTTCACCCACTGGGGCAACCTGAAGATCGTCCTGATCGCGCTGTTCAGCATCAACGCGGGCCAGGCGGTGACCTTCTATGCGGCGCAGTTCTACGTGATGTTCTTCCTCACCCAGGTGCTGAAGGTGGACCCGGCGTTGTCCAACGGGTTGCTGATCATCTCCCTGGTGATCGGCGCGCCGCTGTTCGTGGTCATGGGCTGGCTGTCGGACAAGGTCGGGCGCAAGCCGGTACTGATCACCGGCCTGTTGCTGGCCACGGTGCTGTACTTCCCGCTGTTCCAGGCGCTGACCCACTACGCCAACCCGCAGATCGATGCGGCCACGCGCCAGGCGCCGGTCACCGTGATGGCGGACCCGGCCACCTGCACCTTCCAGTTCGACCCGGTGGGCAAGGCCAAATTCGACAGCGCCTGCGACAAGGCCAAGACCCTACTGGTGAAGGGCGGCGTGCCCTATAGCACAGTGGCCGCGCCGGCCGGCAGCGAGCTGGTGGTGACGGTGGGCGAGAAGCGCCTCGAGGGCTTCGACGCCGCCGCGCTGGGCGCTGCGGTGAAGGACGCCGGCTATCCGACCGTGGCTGATTCCTCGCTGGTGAACCGGCCGATGGTGGTGGCGATCATCGTCGCGCTGATCTTCATCGCTACCTGCTGCTACGGCCCGCTGGCGGCGCTGATGGTCGAGCTGTTCCCGACGCGCATCCGCTACACCTCGCTGTCGCTGCCGTACCACATCGGCAACGGCTGGTTCGGCGGACTGTTGCCGACCATCTCGTTCGCGCTGGTGGTGTACACCGGCAACATCTTCTACGGCCTGTGGTACCCGGTGCTGATCACGGCGATGAGCCTGGTCTGCTCGCTGCTGTTCCTGAAGGAGACCAAGGACAACGACATCCACGCGGACTGATCCCCGGCTGAGGTGAAAGGGCCCGGCTGGTTGCCGGGCTTTTTTCATCTCTGTCGCCAGCGCGGGAGTCCTGCGTGGCATCGGTTGCGGCTTCGCCTTAGGATGCCGTGCCCGGTACACCGCCGGATCACTCAAGGAGCGAATACGATCATGGCCATCAGGAACGAAAAGCTGAGTCAGTACACCTTCCTCGACGAGATGCAGCGCGACAGTTACTTCCCGCCGCAGCTGGTCGCCAAGGGGCAGCAGTTGCTGGTAGCGCTGTGCGAGTCCATCGAGGCGCAGGCGCCGGCGGACCTGGATGCGCTGTACGCGCTGACCCATGAAACCACCCTGGCCTTCAATGCGCTGGGCGAGGAGTTCGAGGACCAGGGCAGCGAGATCGAGACCGCGGCGCGCGACAGTATCGGCGGGGATGTCGCCTTCATCGCCGAGGCCTATGGCTTCGATGCCGATATCGAGGAACTGATCGCGCCGCGAGAGTGGTAGATCGTTCGAGCTTCTGTGAAATGACGAAGGCCCGGCTTGATGCCGGGCCTTTTCATTGGGGCGCCGGAGTCCGCCTGCAGGAGCTGGGTGGTTGCGGGCATGGCGGGAGGCGCCTTGCAGGATGGGTGGAGGTTATTCCCGAATCGGTAGGCGCGAGAGGAAAGACAAAGGGCGCCCGGAGGCGCCCTTTGCGGCAAGCAGCAGCGATCAGCGGAAAGCCGGCACCACGTGCTTGATGAACAGTTCCAGCGACTTCTTCTTCTGCGCATACGGCAGGCTGTTGTCGGCCCAGAAGCTGAACTCGTCCACGCCCAGTTCCTGGTAGTGGCGGATGCGCGCGATGATTTCTTCCGGGGTGCCGATCATGGTGTTCTTGCGGATGTTCTCCAGCTCGAACTCCGGGCGCTCCTTGAACTTCTCCTCGGGGCTGGGCGGCAGCAGGCCGTTGACCGGGGTCTGCTTGTTGCCGAACCAGGCGTCGAAGGTGCGGTAGAAGCGCGAGATGGCCTCGGCGCCGACCTTCCAGCCTTCCGGATCGTCGGCGGTGTGCACGTGGGTGTGGCGCAGCACCATCAGCTGCGGGCGCGGCACATCCGGGTTGTTGGCCAGGGCGGCTTCGAACTTGTTCTTCAGGTCGACGACTTCCTCGTCGCCCTTCATCAGCGGCGTGACCATCACGTTGCAGCCGTTGGCCACGGCGAAGTTGTGCGAATCCGGGTCGCGGGCGGCGATCCACATCGGCGGGGTCGGCTTCTGGATCGGGCGCGGCGAGGAGGTGGAGGTGGGGAACTTCCAGATCTCGCCTTCGTGGGCGACATCGCCCTGCCACAGCGCCTTCACCACCGGGACCATCTCGCGCAGGTACTTGCCGCCGTCGCCGGCCGGCATGCCGTTGGCCATGCGGTCGAACTCGTACTGGTAGGCGCCGCGCGCCAGGCCCACTTCCATGCGGCCGTTGCTGATCACGTCGAGCAGGGCGCATTCGCCCGCCACGCGGATGGGGTGCCAGAACGGCGCGATGATGGTGCCGGCGCCCAGGCGGATGGTTTGGGTGCGCGCGGCGAGGTAGGCCAGCAGCGGCATCGGGCTCGGCGAGATGGTGTACTCCATGGCGTGGTGTTCGCCGATCCAGACGGTGGAGAAGCCACCGGCCTCGGCCATCAGCGTCAGCTCGGTGAGCTCTTCGAACAGCTGGCGGTGGCTGGGCTGGTCGTCGTAGCGCTCCATGTGCACGAACAGGGAAAACTTCATATCGCTTACCTCGAACCTTTCTTGTATCCGGCACGGCAGCCGGCGGGAGATGCGCAGGCACGCATCGCTGCTTTTCGGCGGTCAGGCGCGGCGGCGGGATGAGTGGCCGTTTTCCGCGCTAGGGAATCCGTTGCATATTGGTATACCATAATACGGGATGTCTGCAAGGCGTTTCTGCCGCGAGCAGACCAAGGGAGTAGGGATGAACCTCAAACAAAAACTGATCCTCGCCTTTTCCGCCATCGCCAGCCTGCCGGTGATCCTCGTCGCCGTGCTGGTGATCCTCAACCTGCGCGGCGAGGCGCGGGACAGCTTCATCGACGGCAGCAGCCGGGAGATCCGCCAGGTCGAAAACGCCATGCAGATCTTCTTCGACGGCATCACCCAGAACGTCGAATACCTCGCCAGCCATCCGCAGCTGGCGGCCATCGACAGCAGCCTCAAGCAGTACATCGGCGCCGACGCCGCACAGCACCCGACCGGAGAGCTGGACAAGCGCTTGTTCGACCTCTTCACCGGACTGGCGCAGAGCCACCCGGACTACGCCTACGTATCCCTGGGCACCCGCGAGGGCGGCTACAGCTTCTGGCCGGGCGACGCCAAGCTGGCCAACTACGACCCGCGCACCCGCCCCTGGTACCAGGCGGCCATGGCCCAGCCGGGCAAGACCCTGCGCACCAAGGCCTACTACTGGGCCGCGGACAAGGTGGTGCTGGTAAGCAGCGTGCGGACCTTCGCCAACCAGTTCGGCCCGCAGGGCGGGGTGGTCAATATCGACGTCTCGCTCAAGCGCCTGACCGATATCGTCAAGGCTATCCGCCTGGGCGAATCCGGCTACCTGATGCTGATGGAAGGCGACGGCACCATCCTGGTCGACCCGCACAACCCGGAGAACAACTTCAAACAGCTGGGCGAGCTGGGCGGCGATTTCCAGCGCCTGGCCAGTGCGCAGAAAGGGCTGGTGGAAGTGACTATCGGCGGCGAGCCCTACCTCGCCAACGTCTGGCCGTCCGAGACCCTGGGCTGGCGCTTCGTCGGGCTGATCAAGGAAAGCGAGGTGATGAGCAAGGCGACACGCCTGACCTGGGGCATCGTCCTGGTGGCGGTGATCATTGCGCTGGTGTTCGCCGGCCTCGGCTCGCTGTTCGCCGGGTTGGTAGTGCGTCCGGTGCGCGCCGTGGCAGCAGGCCTGGAAGGCATTGCCCAGGGTGACGGTGATCTCACGGGCCGTCTTGCCGTGCGTGGCCGCGACGAGACGGCGCAACTGGCCGGCTGGTTCAACCAGTTCCTCGATGCGATCCGCCGGTTGGTGCAGAGCATCGGCACCGCCGCCGGCAGTATCCACCAGAGCTCCGGCAGCAGCCGCGAGACCTCCCAGGCGCTGGCCGATACCGCCGCGCGTCAGCGTGAGGCGGTGGACATGGTCTCCACCGCGTTCAACGAGATGGTCATGACCGCCAACGAGGTCGCGCGCTCCTGCAGCCAGGCGGCGGAATCCGCCGACAGCGGCCAGCGCCAGGCCCACGATGGCCAGCTGCAGATCGACGAGGCGGTGGACAGCGTTGGCCGCCTGAGCGACGAAATTGCCCACTCCGCCGACGCCATGCGTCAGCTGGAGCAGGACAGCAACGACATCCAGTCGATTCTCGGCACCATCCGCTCCATCGCCGAGCAGACCAACCTGCTGGCACTCAACGCGGCCATCGAGGCGGCGCGGGCGGGCGACCAGGGTCGTGGTTTCGCCGTGGTGGCCGACGAGGTGCGCGCGCTGGCGCGGCGCACGGCGGAGTCCACCGGCGAGATCGACAACCTGCTCGGCACCCTGGCCCGCCGCACCCACGACACCGGGCGGCAGATGCAGTCGAGCCTGGAGGCGTCGCAGCGCACTGTCGGTTCGATCCGTGAGGCGCGAGCCTGCTTCGGGGCGATCCGCGAATCGGTGGACGTGATCCGCGACATGAACGCCCAGATCGCCACTGCTGCCGAGGAGCAGCACCAGGTGGCGGAGGAGATCAACCGGCACATCAGCCAGATCCACCGCGACGCCCAGGAGGTCGCCGGCCTGGCGGACGCCACGCGGGGCGATGCGCAGACCCTGAGCGGGCTGTCGGACGAGCTGAACCGCCTGGTGTCGCGGTTCAGGACCTGATGGGAAAAAGGGCTCGCGAATGCGGGCCTCCTTTTTTTGCGGCTGAGAAAGGTGGTTGCCTGTAGGAGCGCGCCTGGCCCACCTGGCGCTGCGCCGGGCTCATCGGCGCGTCGGATCGATGGGTATCGCTGCGCTCCACACCATCCTACGTCCCATGCTTCATGGCAATCGTAGGGCGCATAACGCGCCAGCGTTATCCGCCGCCGCAACGGCGGATAACCTGTTCCAGGTTATTCGCCCTACGGTCCTGATCGATGGGTATCGATGCGCTCCACGCCATCCTACGTTTGCGCCTCATGGTGGCTCCGCCGCTGGCGAAGGTAGGGCGCATCAGGACCAGCCAACAGACAAAAGAAAAGCCCCTTCTCACTCCCGCAAGAAGGGGCCTGCGCCGGACGGCGAAAGATCAGGCGGTCAGGCGAAAGCCTGCAGCGCGCCCATCTTTCCGCGGCAGTAAATCATCGGGGTGATCTGCTGGTCCGGCACGATCAGGTTCTTCACGGCGCCGACCAGGATGGCGTGGTCACCGCCTTCGTATTCGCGCCACAGCTCGCATTCGATGATGGCGGTGGCGTTCTCCAGCAACGGGTTGCCGCGTTCGCTCAGGGTCCACTCGATGCCCTGGGTCTTGTCCTTGCCCTTGCTGGCGAAGGCATAGGCCTCGCCCTTCTGGTCGGCGGAGAGCAGGTGGATGGCGAAGTGCTTGCGGCGGATCAGCACCGGGTAGGAATCGGAGCTGTAGTTGGGGCAGAACAGCACCAGTGCCGGGTCCATCGACAGGGAACTGAAGGCACTTGCGGTGAGGCCGACCACCTGGCCATCGTCGTCCATCGTGGTGATGACGGTGACGCCGGACGGGAAGGAGCCCATGACTTGTTTGTAGGCAGCGTGGTCGATCATTGCGAGTACCTGTCTTGTGAGCCGGCCATCGGGAGTGGTCGTTTCGTCTGATGGTATACCGTAATACTTCGAAAGCAAGCCCTTTCTTTTCCCGATGGATGGACGGTGAAAGGCCGACTGTCGGCTGGAGGCTACGGAATACGGGGCTTTCGCCGATAGCGTGAGTGTCCGCCAGACACCCCGCTGGCTACCATTCGACCAACGGTTACTCAGAAATACCTTGCCTGGTATTTGGAATACCATAATATTGCCTCCATCACCGCAGCGCCGTTTCTGCCCGATTCAGGGCGCCGGATGACCAGACCTTACAAAGACAATAAGCAAGGCAAAAACGATGTCCGATACTCCACTGATCGAGAACCATACCGTCGATTACGTGCCGCCGGCCGAGCGTCATGGGCGCTCCCGTGACCTGTTCACGCTGTGGTTCAGCACCAACATCGCACCGCTACCGGTGGTCACCGGCGCGATGGCGGTGCAGGTGTTCCATCTCGACCTGCTCTGGGGCCTGATCGCCATTGTCCTGGGCCACATGTTCGGCGGCGTGTTCCTCGCCCTGGCGTCGGCGCAGGGCCCGCAGATGGGCATCCCGCAGATGGTCCAGAGCCGGGGCCAGTTCGGCCGTTACGGCGCCTTGCTGATCGTGTTCTTCACCGCACTGATCTACGTCGGCTTCTTCATTTCCAACATCGTCCTGGCGGGCAAGTCGATCCAGGGCCTGGTGCCGGCGACCCCGACGCCCGTGGCGATCATCCTCGGCGCACTCAGTGCCACCGCCATCGGCGTGATCGGCTATCGCTTCATCCACACCCTCAACCGTATCGGCACCTGGGTGATGGGCGGCGCGCTGCTGCTGGGCTTCGTCATCATGCTCGGCGGCGACCTGCCGGCGAACTTCCTCTCCCGCGGCGCCTTCAACCTGTCCGGCTTCCTGGCCACCCTGTGCCTGGGCATCATCTGGCAGATCAGCTTCGCGCCCTACACCTCGGACTACTCGCGCTACCTGCCGGCCAGCGTCGGTATCGGCAAGCCGTTCCTGGCGACCTTCGCCGGCGCGGTGGCGGGCACCAGCCTGTCGTTCAGCTTCGGCGCCGTCGCCGTGCTGGCGACCCCGGAGGGCACCGACGCGATGGTCGCGGTCAAGCAGGCCACCGGTATGTTCGGCCCGGTGCTGATGCTGCTGTTCCTGCTCAACATCATCAGCCACAACGCCCTGAATCTTTACGGCGCTGTGCTCTCCATCGTCACCTCGATCCAGACCTTCGCCGGCAGCTGGACGCCCAGCGTGCGGGTGCGCGTGGTGCTGTCTTCGGTGGTGCTGGCGGGCAGCTGCCTGATGGCGCTGGGCGCCTCGGCCAATTTCATCTCGCAGTTCATCGGCCTGATCCTGGCGATGCTGATCGTGCTGGTGCCCTGGGCCTCGATCAACCTGATCGACTTCTACCTGATCAAGCGCGGCCGCTACGACATCAACTCGATCTTCCGTCGTGACGGCGGCGTGTACGGGCGCTTCAACCCGCACGCGATCATTGCCTACTTCATCGGCATCATCGTGCAGCTGCCGTTCGCCAATACCTCGCTGTTCGTCGGCCCGTACGCCAACTACATCGACGGGGTGGACCTGTCGTGGCTGGTCGGCCTGCTGGTGACCGTCCCGCTGTACTACTGCCTGGCCACCCGCGGCCAGGCCCGCGAAGTCGGCCAGCCGGTGGCGCTGGGGATCGCGGAATAAGGTTTCGACCTGGGTTTTACACTCTCTGCCCTGCCGGGTTTCGGTGGGGCTTTTTTTTGTCCGGATTTTTCAGGACACGCCGAGTGGTCAATCGACGCCGGCCTTGCCGGCGGATCGCGGGCATGGCCCGCTCCTACAGGGAGCACGCTCTTGCTTTGATGGCTTCCAGTGGAACATCCACGCGCGCCGAAGTGCCCCTTTCAGGAGGCCGAAGGTGATCGGAGTTTCAGGGGTTGAGCGACATGGATGTCGCGAGAGCGTTGTCGGGCCAGGGATGGCCCGTCAACGCGGGCCCCTGGAACTCCGAGGAACCGAGGGTACTTTTCGCGAAGCGAAAAGCCGGATGGCAGGGGCAAGCCTTTTGGTTACTTTTCGGCGTTTGGAAAAGTAACTCGCCCGAGGGGGCGAAACCAGAAGTCCGCGCGCACACCGAAGCGGCGCTGGAACACCCAGGTCAAAGCATCGCGAATGGAGTCCGCACCTACGGCGGAAGAGTCGGCCTAAACCTGTAGGAGCGGGCCTTGCCCGCGATCCGTCGGCAGGGCCGACGGCAATCCCGCTCGCCCTTGGCCGGGGCCTTACCCCTCGAACCCCTCGACGATGACGATATCCGCCTTCGCCACGCCCTGCCGGTGCGCGCAGGCTTCCTGGTATTCCGCCGAGCGGTAGCAGGCCACCGCCTGCTCATAGGAATCGAACTCGATCACCACGCTACGCTGAGGAGTAGGGCGCCCCTCCAGGGCCTCCGAGCGTCCGCCGCGGGCGAGGAACTTGCCGCCGTGCCTGGCGAAGGCCGCCGGGGCGCGGCGGGTGTATTCGCTGTATTGCTCCGGGTCGGTGATATCGACGTGAGCGATCCAGTAAGCCTTCATGTTCACCTCTGCTTGCTGCTGTTTCGGATAAGAAATGTATTATGGTATACCAGATTTTTTCATCCACGATCCAGCCGAGTACCGCACCATGCCGTTCGACCGCATCGAAGACATCATCGAAGACTACCGCCAGGGCAAGATGGTGCTCCTGGTCGACGACGAAGACCGTGAAAACGAGGGCGACCTGCTGCTCGCTGCCGAGCGCTGCACGCCCGAGGCGATCAACTTCATGGCCCGCGAGGCACGTGGGCTGATCTGCCTGACGCTGACCGATGAGCACTGCGCCCGCCTGGGCCTGGAGCAGATGGTGCCGGCCAACGGCAGCGCCTATTCCACTGCCTTCACCGTGTCCATCGAGGCGGCCACCGGCGTTTCCACCGGCATCTCCGCCGCCGACCGCTCGCACACCGTGATCACCGCCGTGCAGCCGGGCGCCCGCGCCGAGGACCTGGTGCAGCCCGGCCACATCTTCCCCCTGCGCGCCCGCGAAGGCGGCGTGCTGACCCGCGCCGGCCACACCGAGGCGGGCTGTGACCTGGCGCGCCTGGCGGGGCTGACCCCGGCCTCGGTGATCGTCGAAGTCATGAACGACGACGGCAGCATGGCCCGGCGCCCTGACCTGGAAGCCTTCGCCAAGCGGCACGGCATCCGCATCGGCACCATCGCCGACCTGATCCACTACCGCCTGAGCAACGAGCACACCGTCGCGCGCATCGGCGAGAGCGAGTTGCCCACCGTGCACGGCACCTTCCGCCTGGTCACCTACGAGGACCGCATCGAAGGCGGCGTGCACATGGCCATGGTCATGGGCGACATCAAGCGCGACGAGTCAACCCTGGTGCGCGTGCACGTGATCGATCCGCTGCGCGACCTGGTCGGCGCCGAGTACACCGGGCCGAAGAACTGGACCCTCTGGGCTGCCCTGCAGAAGGTCGCCGAGGTCGGTCACGGCGTGGTCGTGGTGCTGGCCAACAACGAATCCTCCCAGGCGCTGCTGGCCCGCGTGCCGCAGCTCACCCAGGCGCCGCGACAGTTCACCCGCTCGCAGTCGCGCATCTATTCGGAAGTCGGCACCGGCGCGCAGATCCTGCAGGACATCGGCGTTGGCAAGATCCGCCACCTGGGCGCGCCGCTGAAGTATGCCGGGCTCACCGGTTACGACCTGGAAGTGGTGGAGACGTTGCCCTTCGAGGGCTGATCCGTTCGTCCGCTCGCTGTGCTGGCTTTTCGCCAGAATATTTCAGCACGGCGAGTGTGAAAAAAGATTTCCTTTCCAATCAATAACCTGAGCAGAACGAGGAACGACGCGGTGTCCGCCCAAGCTTCGCTGCCACGATGGCCGGTGTCGCCGAGGACTTGCGGAAAGTTTGGAATACCATAATATGACATTCCGTAGGCCTTGCAATTTCTGCCAGTCAGCGTGCCACTCCATCGCAACCTGACGACGCTACGGCCACCTGCTCCAGACAGGCGTTCCACGAAGAGCGCCGTGAACAATCACAACAATGAGGGCAAGCAAGATGGTGTTCAAAAAACGTGCGATCGCGGTCCTGACCGCTGCATTCCTCGGCGCAACCGGCACCGCTGCCTTCGGCGCCGACAGCCTCAGCTTCGTCAGCTGGGGTGGCACTACCCAGGATGCGCAGAAGCAGGCCTGGGCCGAACCCTTCAGCCAGTCCACCGGCATCCCCGTCGTGCAGGACGGCCCCACCGACTACGGCAAGCTCAAGGCCATGGTGGAGAGCGGCAACGTCCAGTGGGACGTGGTCGACGTCGAAGCCGACTTCGCTCTGCGCGCTGCCGCCGAAGGCCTGCTGGAACCCCTGGACTTCAACACCATCAAGCGCGACCGCATCGACCCGCGTTTCGTCTCCGACCACGGCGTCGGCTCCTTCTACTTCTCCTTCGTGCTCGGCTACAACCAGGGCAAGGTCGGCGGCAAGCAGCCGCAGGACTGGTCGGCGCTGTTCGACACCGCCACCTATCCGGGCAAGCGCGCGCTGTACAAGTGGCCGAGCCCCGGCGTGCTGGAGCTGGCCCTGCTGGCCGACGGCGTGGCCAAGGACAAGCTCTACCCGCTGGACCTGGACCGCGCCTTCAAGAAACTCGACACCATCAAGAAGGACATCGTCTGGTGGGGCGGCGGCGCTCAGTCGCAGCAACTGCTGGCCTCCGGCGAGGCGACCCTCGGCCAGTTCTGGAACGGCCGCATCTACGCCCTGCAGCAGGACGGCGCGCCGGTGGGCGTGAGCTGGAAGCAGAACCTGGTCATGGCCGATTTCCTCGTGGTGCCCAAGGGCGCCAAGAACAAGGATGCTGCGATGAAGTTCCTGGCCAACTCCAGCAGCGCCAAGGGCCAGGCCGACTTCGCCAACCTGACTGCCTACGCCCCGGTGAACCTGGACAGCGTCGGCCAGCTCAAGGCTGATCTTGCGCCGAATCTGCCCACCGCCTACGCGCAGGAGCAGATCACCCTCGACTACGCCTACTGGGCGAAGAACGGCCCGGCGATCGCCGCACGGTGGAACGAATGGCTGGTCAAGTGAAAATGGCTGTGATGCAGCCGGGCCAGGCCTCCGGGGGCGCCAAGCGCGCCGCCGGCTCGCCGGCCCCGAAGGCAGAACCCATGCGACAGGATGAACTGCTCACCCACCGCTGGCGGGGTTTCCGCAACCTGCTGCCGGCGCTGCTGTTCCTCGGCCTGTTCTTCCTCGCCCCGCTGATCGGCCTGCTGCTGCGCGGCGTGCTGGAGCCGACCCTGGGCCTGGACAACTATGCCCAACTGTTCGCCAACTCGGCCTATTCGCGGGTGCTGTTCAACACCTTCGCGGTCGGCGCGCTGGTCACCGTGATCAGCCTGCTGCTGGGCTTCCCGCTGGCCTGGGCGATCACCCTGGTCCCGCGCGGCTGGGGGCGCATGCTGCTGAACATCGTGCTGCTGTCGATGTGGACCAGCCTGCTGGCGCGCACGTACTCCTGGCTGGTGCTGCTGCAGGCCTCGGGGGTGATCAACAAGACCCTGATGGCGCTGGGCATCATCGACCAGCCGCTGGAACTGGTGCACAACCTCACCGGCGTGGTGATCGGCATGAGTTACATCATGATCCCGTTCATCGTGCTGCCGCTGCAGGCGACCATGGCCGCCATCGACCCGATGGTGCTGCAGGCCGGCTCGATCTGCGGCGCCAGCCCCTGGACCAACTTCTTCCGGGTATTCATCCCGCTGTGTCGGCCGGGTCTGTTCTCCGGCGGCCTGATGGTCTTCGTCATGTCCCTGGGTTACTACGTCACCCCGGCGCTGCTGGGCGGGGCACAGAACATGATGCTGCCGGAGTTCATCGTCCAGCAGGTGCAATCCTTCCTCAACTGGGGTCTGGCCAGCGCCGCCGCCGCGCTGCTGATCGCCATCACCCTGGTGCTGTTCTACCTCTACCTGAAGCTGCAACCGGAATCCCCGGTGGCTTCCAGTAGCGCGAGGTAAGCCATGCTGCTCTCACCCAATGCCATGAGCCGGCGCATGCGCGTCGGCCTCTACCTCACGACCGGCACCATCGCGGCCTTCCTGCTGCTGCCCATCGTGTTCATTGTCCTGCTGTCGTTCGGCTCCTCGCAGTGGCTGGTGTTCCCGCCGCCGGGCTGGACGCTGAAGTGGTACGGCCAGTTCTTCTCCAACCCCGAGTGGATGAGCGCAGCGTTCGCCAGCCTGAAGGTGGCGATCCTCACCACCCTCTGCTCGGTCGCCCTGGGCCTGCCCACCGCCTTTGCCCTGGTGCGCGGCAAGTTCCCCGGCCGCGAGCTGCTCTACGGGCTGTTCACCCTGCCGATGATCGTGCCGCTGGTGATCATCGCGGTGGCGGTGTACGCGCTGTTCCTCAAGCTCGGCTACACCGGCACGCTGTTCTCCTTCGTGGTCAGCCACGTGATAGTCGCGCTGCCGTTCACCATCATCTCGATCATCAACTCGCTGAAGCTGTTCGACCAGTCCATCGAGGACGCCGCAGTGATCTGCGGGGCGTCGCGCCTGCAGGCGGTGATGAAGGTGACGTTCCCGGCAATCCGCCCCGGCATGGTCGCCGGCGCGCTGTTCGCCTTCCTGGTCTCCTGGGATGAGGTGGTGCTGAGCGTGATGATGGCCAGCCCGACCCTGCAGACCCTGCCCGTGAAAATGTGGACCACCCTGCGCCAGGACCTGACCCCGGTGATCGCCGTCGCTTCGACGCTGCTGATCGGCCTGTCGGTGTTGGTGATGGTGATCGCCGCCGCCCTGCGCCGGCGCAACGAAATCCGCGCCTGAGCGCCGAGGTAAATGCCATGAGTGCCGTGATCCAAGAATCCCGCGAGCAGAAGACCCTGGTCAGCCTGCGCAACCTGAACAAGTTCTATGGCGACTTCACCGCCGTGGACAACATTTCCCTCGACATCCAGGACGGCGAGTTCCTCACCTTCCTGGGCTCCAGCGGCTCGGGCAAGAGCACCACGCTGTCCATGCTGGCCGGCTTCGAGACGCCCAGCAGTGGCGAAATCCTGGTCGAAGGCCAGTCGCTGGTGAACGTGCCGCCGCACAAGCGCGACATCGGCATGGTGTTCCAGCGCTACTCGCTGTTCCCGCACCTGTCGGTGCGCGACAACATCGGCTTCCCGCTGGACATCCGCAAGCAGAAGGGCGCCGAGCGCGACCGTCGCGTCGACGCCATGCTCAAGCTGGTGCAGCTGGACAAGTTCGCCCACCGCCGCCCCGCGCAGCTCTCCGGCGGCCAGCAGCAACGCGTCGCCATCGCCCGCGCGCTGGTCTACGAGCCGCGCATCCTGCTGATGGACGAACCCCTCGGCGCGCTGGACAAGAAACTGCGTGAAGACCTGCAGGACGAACTGCGCCACCTGCACCGTCGCCTGGGCATCACCATCGTCTACGTCACCCACGATCAGGAAGAGGCGATGCGCCTTTCCCAGCGCATCGCCATCTTCAGCCACGGCAAGATCGTCGGCCTGGGCAGCGGCTTCGACCTCTACCAGAACCCGCCGAATGCCTTCGTGGCCTCGTTCCTCGGCAACTCCAACTTCCTCCGCGCCCGTGCCCACGGCAACGCCGCGGCGGAATTCGAAGGCCGCGCCCTGGCCATCCGCCCGACCGCGAACCTGCGCGAAGGTCAGGACATCCTGCTGATGGTGCGCCCGGAAAAAGCCCAGGTACTGAGCCCGGCCCAGGCTGCCGCCACGCCGTTGGCGGCGGGCTGGAACGAGATTCCGGCGAAGGTGGCCGAGACGGTGTTCCTCGGCGAGAGCCTGACCTGCAGCGTGGTCACCGCCAGCGGCGCGACCCTGACGCTGAAGGAGCTTTCCGGCAACACCCAGCCGCTGGCCCCCGGCAGTGAAGTCCGCGTGCGCTGGGCTGCCGCCGATGCGTGCGTGTATGACCAGTGGAACGAAAGCGACCTGACCAAGGGCGCGCACTGATTCGGTTCTGACGTTTCATCCCTTGAACCCCCGGCTTCCGTTGTGGAGTCGGGGGATTTTTTTGCCCGGCTTTGTGCGGGTGGGGATGGCGTCGGTATCGGCCGTCGGCCCTGCCGACGGATCGCGTGCGCGGCACGCTCCTACAGGTTGGAGTCGGGTGACGGGGTTCGTTGCTCGCCGCAGCGTTGGGTGTCAACGAATGAAGTGCACCTTGCCGGTGTCGTCATTGCCCATGTAGATGCCGTACACCCCCGCCTGGCGCTCCTCGATGTAGCGTTCGAGGATTTGCCGGATCGCCGGGTAGTAGATGCATTCCCAGGGGATATCTTCCGGGGCGAAGAATTTCACCTGCAGGGTCTCGGGACCGTGCTCGCCGGTTTCCTCGATCACGCTGGCGCGGAAGATGATGTAGACCTCGCTGATCTTCGGCACGCTGAAGATGGAGTAGGGCGAGACGATGTCGGCGCGCACGCCGGTCTCTTCCCAGACTTCGCGCAGGGCTGCCTGTTCGGTGGTTTCGCCGTTTTCCATGAAACCGGCCGGCAGCGTCCAGGTACCCGGGCGCGGCGGGATGCCACGCTGGCAGAGCAGGTACTTGCCGTCGCGCTCGATGATGCAGCCGGCAATGACCTTGGGGTTCTCGTAGTGGATGTAGCCGCAGCCCGCGCAGATCAGGCGCTCATGGGTATCCCCCGGCGGGCAGTGGCGGCCGAGGCTGCCACTGCCGCAAGCGGGACAGAAGCGCGGGGCAGGCATGGCGTCAGCGGCCTATGCGCGGCTCTTTGAGCGCGATGGGGGTGGCGATGTCGCGCACGTTGCCGGCACCGTCCTGCTTGGAACGCAGGTAGTCCAGGGCGACCTTGGCGGCGGCGCGTACGTGGTCGACCGAGGCCTGGTGAGCCGCGACCGGGTCGCCGCTCTTGATCGCCTCGACCATGCGCTCCATTTCCTGGTTGCTGGCGGCGCGGCGGTTTTCCTGGGACACGGAGGTGGCCCGCAGGTAGCTGATGCGCGCCTGCAGCTGGCGCAGCTGGGTGGCGGCGGTGCGGTTGCCCGAGCCTTCGAGCAGCACGTCGTAGAAGCCCTGCACCGATTCGATCACCTGCTGCAGCTCGCCGTCTTCCAGCGCCTGGCGGTTCTCTTCCAGCGCGCGCTCCAGGTTGCGGATATCGCGGGCCTTGGCGTTCAAGGTGAAGAGCTGAACGATCAGGCCTTCGAGCACGCAGCGCAGCTCATAGATGTCGACCGCGTCTTCCAGGGTGATGATGGCGACGCGCGGACCCTTGGCATCGGCGAACTCCACCAGGCCCTCGGACTCCAGGTGGCGCAGGGCCTCGCGCACCGAAGTGCGGCTGACGCCCAGGCGATCGCACAGATCGCGCTCCACCAGGCGGTCGCCCGGCAGCAGCTGGAAGTTGAGGATGGCGCCGCGCAGCTTGTCGAGGACGATTTCGCGCAGGGTGACGGGGTTGCGATTGACCTTGAAGCTATCGTCGAGTGGCAAGCGTTTCATGGGGTCCGCTCTGTGTTCTGGCTGTCCATAGGAAGAACGATGGAGCACCTTCGGGCGCTCCATCGTCAAGTCGGGCCAGCAATCAACCACGTTCCTCGGCGTCGGCCTCGGCGAAGGCTTCGCGGGCGAGGCGGAAACTGTCCACCGCCGCGGGAACCCCGCAATAGATGCCGACCTGCAGGAGGATCTCGCGGATCTGCTCGCGGGATAACCCGTTACGCAGAGCGCCGCGCACGTGCAGCTTGAGTTCGTGGGGGCGGTTGAGTGCCGAAATCATCGCCAAGTTTATCATGCTGCGTTCCTTGAGCGATAAGCCGTCCCGGCCCCAGACGTGGCCCCAGCAGTACTCGGTGACCATCTCCTGGAGCGGGCGGGTGAAGTCGTCGGCGTTCTGGATCGACTTGTTCACGTAGGCCTCGCCCAGCACCTGGGTGCGGATCGCCAGGCCTTTCTCGTATTTGTCGTTGCTCATCGGTAGCTCCTTTCTATCCCTGTAGGAGCGAGCTTGCTCGCGACCCCGTCCAGCATCGGTGTCGCCGGGAAATCCGTTCGCGAGCAAGCTCGCTCCTACGAAAAGCACCAGCCCCTGGGCTGGAATAAAAAAGGCCGCTGCCGAGGGTGATGGCGAGCGGCCTTGGAAAGCGTCAGCTGGCTATCTCCGGCAGCGCGCCGAGCTTGCCGCGGTGATAGACCATCGGGGTGACCTCCTGCTCCGGCAGGATCAGGTTCTTCACCGCGCCGACGATGATCGCGTGGTCACCGCCGTCGTACTCGCGCCACAGCTCGCATTCGATGATCGCGGTGGCTTTGGTCAGCAGCGGGTTGCCCAGTTCGCTCAGGCGCCACTCGATGCCCTTGGCCTTCTCCTTGCCCTTCTTGGCGAAGGCGTAGGCCTCGGCCTGCTGGTCGGAGCACAGCAAGTGAATGGCGAACTGCTTGCTGTCACGCAGAATCGGGTAGGTGTCCGAGCCGTAGTTGGGGCAGAACAGCACCAGCGCCGGGTCGATCGACAGCGCGCTGAACGCGCTGGCGGTGATGCCGACGATCTCGCCATCGGCATCCAGGGTGGTGACCACGGTGACGCCGGACGGGAAGGAGCCCATCACTTCTTTGTAGATGCCAGGTTCGATCATCTCGTCGCTCCTCTTAGCGCATCACGAAGGGATCAGGCATGGGCGCTGGCGAGAGGTTGATCCACACCGTCTTCAGCTCGGTGTAGGCCAGCACCGAATCGATGCCGCTCTCGCGGCCGTAGCCGCTGTTGTGGAAGCCGCCGATGGGCGCCATGGCGGACACCGCGCGGTAGGTGTTGACCCAGATGATCCCGCTGCGAACGCCACGGGCCATGCGGTGGGCGCGGCCCAGGTCGCGGGTCCAGATGCCGGCGGCGAGGCCGAACTGGGAGTCGTTGGCCATCGCCAGCGCTTGCGCCTCGTCCTTGAAACGAATGACCGAGGCCACGGGGCCGAAGACTTCTTCCTGCATGATCTTCATCGAGTTGCTGTCGCACTCGAACAGGGTCGGTTCGTAGAACCAGCCTTCGGAGTCGATCGACGGACGCTTGCCGCCCAGGCGCAGGCGGGCGCCTTCGGCGAGGGCATCGGCGACCAGGCCTTCGACCACGGCGAGCTGCTGCGCGGTGGCCATGGGGCCCATCTCGCTCTGTTCGTCCTGCGGGTTGCCGATGCGGATGCGCTGGGCGCGCTCCACCAGGCGGGCGACGAACTCGTCGTAGATCTCGTCCTGCACCAGCAGGCGCGAGCCGGCGACGCAGCTCTGTCCGGAGGCGGCGTAGATGCCGGCCACGGCGCCGTTGATGGCGCTGTCGAGGTCGGCGTCGGCGAAGATGATGTTGGGTGATTTGCCACCCAGCTCCAGCGATAGCTTGGCGAAGTTCTCCGCGCTACTGCGCACCACGTGGCGCGCGGTGGCGGCACCGCCGGTGAAGGCGATCTTACGTACCAGCGGGTGGCGGGTGAGCGCAGCGCCAGTGCTCGGACCGAAGCCGGTAACCACGTTGACCACGCCGGCCGGGAAACCGGCCTCGGTGGCCAGGCGGGCCAGTTCGAGGATGGTCGCCGAGGCGTGTTCCGAAGGCTTGAGCACAATGGTGTTGCCGGCGGCCAGGGCCGGGGCCAGCTTGATCGCGGTCAGGTACAGCGGGCTGTTCCACGGGATGATCCCGGCTACCACGCCCAGCGGCTCGTGCACGGTGTAGGCGAACAGGTCGGGCTTATCCAGCGGCAGGGTGCCGCCTTCGAGCTTGTCGGCCAGGCCCGCGGTGTAGTGGAAGAACTCCGGCAGATAGCCGACCTGGCCGCGGGTCTCGCGGATCAGCTTGCCGTTGTCACGGCTTTCCAGCTGCGCCAGGTGTTCCTTGTTCTCGGCGATCAGATCGCCCAGGCGGCGCAGCAGCTTGCCGCGGGCAGTGGCGGTGAGGCCACGCCAGGCCGGGTCGTTGAAGGCGCGCTGGGCGGCCTGCACGGCGCGCTCGACGTCGGCTTCATCGGCATCGGGGAGTTCGGCCCAGGCTTGCGCGCGGGCGGGGTCGAGGCTCTCGAAGGTCTTGCCGGAAACAGCGTCGACCCACTGGCCATCGATGAACATCTGGAAGCGTGCGAGGGTCATGCGACATTCCCCTGTACGTGATTCTTGGAAACCTGCGCCTGTTGCAGGAAGTCGAGCAGCATCTGGTTGACCAGCCGCGGCGACTCCACCGGCATCATGTGGCGCTGTTCGTCGAGCACCGTCACCTTGGCGCCCGGAATGCGTTCGGCGAGCTCGGTGGCCATCTTCGGCGTCGAGCCCGGGTCCAGCTCACCGGTGGCGACCAGGGTCGGCACCTTGATGCTGCCCAGGTCGTCCACGCGGTACATGTCCTGCGTGGCGAACAGGGTGTAAGTAGTCAGATAGCCCTGCGGATCGTTGCTGGCAAGGGTCTGGCGGATCGCAGCGATCTGCGCCGGATTGGCGGCCTGGTACTCGCGGCTGAACCAGCGCGACAGGGCGGCCTCGGCGTTGGCGTCCGGGCCGTGTTCGGCGGCCTGGCGGGTCCGCTCGATCACGCCGGCGCGCTGTTCGGCGCTGCGGTTGAACACGCTGTTCAACACCACAAGGCCGTCCAGGCGCTCGGGGTAGTGCAGGGCGAAGGCCCGCGCCACCAGACCACCCATGGAGAAACCGATAACCGTGGCACTGGTCACGCCCAGGTGGTCGAGCAGCTCGCGCAGCTGGTCGGCGTAACCGACCAGTCCACAGTCCGGCTGCGGCAGCTGACTCGCGCCATGGCCAAGCATGTCATAGGCGATGACCTGGAAATGCGGGGCCAGACCGACGATCTGGCCGCCCCACATTTCCTTGTTCAGGCCGACGCCGTGGATCAGTACCACGGGGTGGCCCTGGCCGGTCGCCAGGTAACTGGTGCCGGCCGGTGTGCGTTCAGCGGTGAGCCGAATCATGGAGCGCTCCTGCACGGTGTGGATCACTGAGCCTGTTCGGCGGCCAGTTCTTCCAGGTCGATGTAACGGTTGCCGATGCGCGGGTGCAGACGGCCACCGTCGGCGGCGCCCAGGACCACGACGATCTCGTCGGCGCGCGGCGAATCTTCGATCTGCATTTCCAGGGTGATGTAGTGCGAACGCAGGCCTTCGTCGTCCTTGTGCATCATCGGGATCTGGATCGAGGTGCCCGGCCCGCCGCGCTTGTTGGTGAAGCTCAGGTAGCTCTTGGCGTCCACGGCCTGGCGGTAGTGGTTGCCGAAACGCAGGGTGTGGATGACGGCAGAAGCGTGCTCGATCTCGCCGTCGGCGCCGACCACGGCGGCCTTGCCGTAGGCCTGGATCTTGTCAGCGCCACCGATGGCGGCGGTCAGGCGCTCGACCATCAGCGCACCCAGCTCGGAGCAGTTGGCCTTGATCTCGGGCTTGAGGTCTTCGACGAAGCCGCGACCGGCCCACGGGTTCTTGATCACCACGGCCAGGCCGACCATGGTCACCGGGGTGTCGGTGGCCTTGCCGGCTTCGATGAAGGTCTGCTCGCTGTAGGTGACGATCTTGCGAATCTCGAAACTCATGGGTCGCTCCAGTTGTGACTTCGGCTGGGTTGGGGAAGGGATTCGGTATCATGGTATACCATAATACAGTTTGCGCAAGGCGTATTTGCCTAGGGGGCGGAGCGCCCGGAGCCAGCAGTGGCGGGCGGTGCGTGGAAGTGCGGGGAGGGCAGGCGACGGGCGGTCGCAGGGAAAAACCGCCGTTTCGGCGGCTTCGGCGGCGCGGTATCCTTGGCGCCATCAGCCGGCGCGCATGGCGCCGGAGCCTTGTTGGAGAGTCTTCGAGTATGAAACAGGAAATAGCCACCGTGACCGTCAGCGCCGAGCACTGGGGCCGCGAGGCCGAAGCGGTGGACAACGCCCGCGTGACGGTGACCCTTAGCGCGCCGCAGGAGGGTGTGATCGAGGTGAGCTTCAAGGGCCAGCTGGATGCGCCGGATGAGCCGACCCACGTCTGCGTGACGCTGGAGAACGGGCTCTCTTATTACGGAGAGATCCAGGGCGGTGAGGCGAACGCGGAGGGTGGGTCGATTCGCTTCGAAGGCGAGCTGATCGATCTGGAAGGCTTCTAATCCCGTCGTTTCGGCATTCGCGGGAGAGGGCCTGTCCGCGATCAGAGTTGCCACCCACACCGAAATCACACTGATGCACCAACGTAGGATGGCGTGGAGCGAAGCGATACCCATCGATTCTCGCGTACCGACAGCATGGGTATCGCAAGCTCCACCCATTCTACGTAAGCGCTCACCGGGGGGAACGGCACCAAGCGGTTCGCGAGCAAGCTCGCTCCTGCAGTGTGGTTCTGAGCCTGATCGGCTCGCCCAATAAAAAACCGGCCACATAGGCCGGTTTTTCATTGTCTGTGGATAACCCTCACTGCTGCTGCGGGACCATCCCCTGGATGCGCTTGGCGAAGGCGTTCGCCAGCGGGCCGTCGGCGAGCAGCAGCAGGTAGTCGTGCTCGGACTTGGCCGCCGGGGCGATCTGGTATTTCAGGGTGCCCGAGGCCACCTGGCCGACCACCGGCACGGTCAGGGTGCCGACGCATTCGAGCACGCCGCTGTCCGGGTCCTTGTCGATGATCGCCACGTCCTTCAGCTCAGCCTTGCTCAGTGCGTCGGACTGCGCGGAAAGTGCGCCGGACAGGAAAATCTTCACCAACTGGTTCTTCACATCGTCCGAGCCGCAGACCTTGGCCTCGTTGCCTCCGCAGGCGCTCAGCAGCGCGGCAGTGGCCAGCACGGCTGACAATTTCAATACGTTCATCTATCCACCCTGTGGCGTTCCATGATGGCCATTGGATAGGAAAAGGCCGGAAAAATTCCCTGCCGACCACTCCCGTTTCGCTATCAAGTTGGCGAAACGGGAGAAGGACTGCGAGCCTTCAGACCACGAAGCGCGCCACCATTCCGTTCAGGTCCACGGCCAGACGCGACAGTTCCTGGCTCGCCGCGCTGGTCTGGGTAGCGCCGGCCGAGGTCTGGGTCGCCAGGTCGCGGATGTTCAGCAGGTTGCGGTCCACCTCGCGGGCGACCTGGGCCTGTTCCTCGGTGGCACTGGCGATCACCAGGTTGCGTTCGTTGATCAGCGACATGCGCTCGAGGATCACCTGCAACGACGCGCCGGCCTCGCCGGTGCGGCTGACGGTGCGTTCGGCGTGGGCGGTGCTGCTGAGCAGGGCGGTGACGGTACGGTCGCTGCCGTTCTGGATGGCCGAGACCAGTTCCTCAATCTCGCGGGTCGAGCTCTGGGTGCGCTGGGCCAGCGAGCGAACCTCATCGGCGACCACCGCGAAGCCACGCCCGGCCTCACCAGCGCGGGCAGCTTCGATGGCAGCGTTGAGCGCCAGCAGGTTGGTCTGCTCGGCGACGCTGCGGATCACCTCCAGCACCTTTCCGATGTCCTGCGCCTGGTTGGCCAGGACCTCGGCCTGCTGCGAGGCCTGGCTCACTTCACCGGCCAGGGTGCCGATGGCATTGGAGGTCTCGTCGACCCGCTCGCTGCCGCTGCGTGCGGCGTCGATGGCCTCGCGGGAGGCGGCGGAGGTCGAGGCGGCGTTGCTGGCCACTTCCTCCACGGCGCTGGTCATCTGGTTGACGGCGGTGGCGGCCATCTCGATCTGGTCGCTCTGCTGCTGCAGCGCGCGGCTGCTCTCCTCCATCACGCTGTGCATTTCCTCGGCGGCGGAAGCCAGCTGGCTGGCCGAGTTGCCGATGCCGCGGATGGTCTCGCGCAGGCTGTGCTGCATGTCTGCCAGGGCATTGAGCAGTTGCGCCGGCTCGTCGCGGCCCTCGACCGTGAAACGCTGGCTGAGGTCGCCACTGGCGATGGTCTGCGCTACGCGCACCGCCTGGTTGAGCGGTACGACGATGCTACGGGTGAGCTGCCAGGCCAGCAGCAGGGTCAGGCCGACGCTCAGCAGCAGGACAGCGCTGACCACCAGCCGGCCGCCCTGGTATTGCTCCACGGCGCGCTGGGCGGCGGCCGCTGCACCATTGCGGTTGAGATCGATCAGCGCGGTGAGGCGTTTGTTCAGTTCGGCACCCTGCTGGGCGATGTTGCCGTTGAGGATGTGCAGCGCGCCTTCATCGTCGTTCTTGCGGATCTTCTCCAGCAACTGGTCGACGTAACCGAGGTAGCCGTCCAGCGTCTGGCGTAGCTCGTCGGTGTGCTGCTGCTCCTCGGCGCTGAGGATCAGCCGGCGGTAGTCGGCGAGCACCTTGTCCTTGTCCTGCCGTGCCTCGGCGATCAGCCCCAGGCTGCGTTCGCGGGCGGCGCTGTCATGGTTGACCAGCAGGCGCATGGATTCCAGGCGGATGCGGGCGATGTCGCCCGACAGCTGGTTCATGTGGTTGATGCTCAGCAGCCAGTTGCTGTCGATCTCTTCGGATGCGGCGCGCAGGGTCGAGAGCTTGTACAGGGAGAACAACCCGAGAAACACCAGGAGCAGGCCCATGACTGCGAAACCCAGGGACGCGCGGCGGCCAATACTCATGCTTCTGAACATCGTGAAATTCCCTTTTCTTCATCCAGTGTGTGGAGCTCTTGGGCTCCGCCATGCGCAGTGATGGCTCCGTGATATTACTGGGCGCCATTTTTTCGCGGCAGTGGCAAAACAGGACTAGCAGACGAAAAACCTGTCCGCTTTTGATGAGGGGATGATTCAGACGAGCGTCAGCCAGGCCAGCACCGCGTAGCGCCCGACCTTGGCGACGGTGACCAGCAGCAGGAAGCGCCACAGTGGCTCGCGCATGACGCCGGCGATCAGCGTCAGCGGGTCGCCGATCACCGGCGCCCAGCTCAGCAGCAACGACCAGCAGCCGAAGCGCCGGTAGTGGCGCTGGGCTTTCTCCAGCGCCGCATCGCTCACCGGGAACCAGCGGCTGCCGTGCCAGCGCTCTATTCCGCGCCCCAGCAGCCAGTTCACCAGGGAGCCGAGCACGTTGCCCAGGCTCGCCGCCAGCAGCAGTGACCACAGCGGGTACTGGCCGCCGAGCAGCAGGCCGACCAGCACGGCTTCCGACTGCAGCGGCAGCAGGGTGGCGGCGACTAAGGCGGAGAGGAAGAGGCCGGCGTGGGCGGCCAGGGCGAGGCTGAGCATCGGGTCGATCGAGGGTGGTTAATGGGCTGGGAGAATGAGGAGGACCGGCGTACTAAAAATTCGGAATAAAGAGATGAGGTTCCGGTATGTCCAGATACTATATGTCCTATCTTGCTGAGGACTTGGTAGGAATTTACATTCGCGGCGACTGCGCGCCCGAGTGAAAAGTCCGTCGGCACGCCACAACTCTTCTGGGGAACGCTGTGAAGAACTGGACTCTACGCCAACGCATCCTGGCCAGCTTTGCCGTCGTCGTCGCGATCATGCTGCTGATGGTGGTGATTTCCTACACCCGTCTTCTGCGGGTGGAGCACAGCACGCAGCGGGTCAGCGAAGATGCCATGCCCGGCACCTACGCACTGACCACAGTGCGTTCGGCCTGGACCGACAGCATCCTGCTGACCCAGGTGCTGGTCGGCCTGAGTGACGGCAAGCCCTACGATGAAGCACGCCGGCAGGAGTTCCGCGTTATCCACGATGCACTGATCGAACGCATCGCGCTCTACGAGCGGACCGTCAACGATTCCCGTGACAAGGAAATTCTCGGCCGCTTCAAGCAGCAGGCGACCGAATACGATGCCCTGCTGGGGCAGGTCCTGCAGCTTTACACCACCGACCGTGACGGCGCCCGGCGCCTGCTGCTGGAACGTCTCGAACCCCTGTGGGAAGACGGTCGCAAGACGCTCAACCAGCTGATTTCGCTGAACAAGGAAATCGCTGACGCGGCCGCCGCCGACATCGTCAGCGAGGTCGCCACCGCCAAGGCGATCATGCTCATCTCCCTGTTGCTGGCCATCGTCGCCGCGGCGGTCTGCGGGCTGCTGCTGATGCGCGCTATCACCGAGCCGGTGCGTCAGGTGGTGAAGGGCCTGCAGGTCATGGGCAGCGGTGACTTCACCACGCGCCTGGCAATGGAGCGCAACGACGAATTCGCGGTGATCGAGACCGGCTTCAACGGCATGGCCGAAGAGCTCAAGGGCCTGGTATCTCAGGCGCAGCGCTCAGCCATCCAGGTGACCACCTCGGTGACCGAGATCGCCGCCACCTCCAAGCAGCAACAGGCCACCGCCACCGAAACCGCCGCCACCACCACCGAGATCGGCGCCACCTCGCGGGAAATCGCCGCCACCTCGCGCGACCTGGTGCGCACCATGACCGAGGTGTCCTCGGCCGCCGAGCAGACTTCCACCCTGGCCGGCTCCGGCCAGCTGGGCCTGGCGCGCATGGAAGAGACCATGCACCACGTGATGGGTGCCGCCGAGTTGGTCAACGCGAAGCTGGCGATCCTCAACGAGCGCGCCGGCAACATCAACCAGGTGGTCACCACCATCGTCAAGGTGGCCGACCAGACCAACCTGCTCTCGCTCAACGCCGCCATCGAGGCGGAGAAGGCCGGCGAGTATGGACGTGGCTTCGCCGTGGTCGCCACCGAAGTGCGCCGCCTGGCCGACCAGACTGCCGTGGCCACCTACGACATCGAGCAGATGGTCCGCGAGATTCAGTCCGCCGTGTCTGCCGGCGTGATGGGCATGGACAAGTTCTCCGAGGAGGTGCGTCGCGGCATCTCGGAAGTCGGCCAGGTCGGCGAGCAGCTCTCGCAGATCATCCAGCAGGTGCAGGCGTTGGCGCCGCGCGTGCAGATGGTCAACGAAGGCATGCAGGCCCAGGCCACCGGCGCCGAGCAGATCAACCAGGCGCTGGTGCAGCTCGGCGAGGCCACCGGGCAGACCGTGGAATCCCTGCGCCAGGCCAGCTTCGCCATCGACGAGCTGAACCTCGTGGCCAACGGACTGCGCAATGGCGTCTCCCGCTTCAAGGTCTGACGCCGCCGCGGCGGGCAGGCTTTACCTGCAGTTCCGCCTGGGCGCGGACCGCTATGCGCTGGACGTCCATGACGTCATCGAGGTGCTGCCGGTGCCTGCGCTCAAGCGCGTGCCGGAAGCGCCGGCCTGGGTTGCCGGGCTGTTCCCGCACCGTGGCGAACTGCTGCCGGTGCTGGACATGAGCCAACTGGCCTTCGGGCACAGCGCGCCACGGCGCACCAGCACGCGCCTGGTGCTGGTGCATTACCGCGCCGCAGGCGAGGGCCCGGAGCAGCGCCTCGGGTTGATCCTCGAACAGGCGACCCACACTCTGCGTCGTGATCCGGCGGCCTTCCGCGACTACGAACTGGACAATGGCAGCGCCCGCTACCTCGGCCCCGTGCTGGAGGACGAGCAGGGCCTGCTGCAGCGCGTGGGCGTCGATCAGCTGCTCAGCGACGAAGCCCGCGCGCGCCTGCTGCGCGATTCCGGCGGGGCGCCGGCATGACCGATCCGCGCTTCGCCCAGTTGCTCAAGGAACGCATCGGCCTGGATGCCGAGTCGGTCGGCGACGCCGTGATCGAGCGCGCCGTGCGCCAGCGCTGCAACAAGGTCAGCGGCGGCAACGCCGAACATTACTGGATGCAGCTACAAGGTTCTGCCGAGGAAGTGCAGGCGCTGATCGAGGCGGTGATAGTCCCGGAAACCTGGTTCTTCCGTTACCCTGAATCCTTCGGCGCGCTGGCGGACCTCGCGTCCCGGCGAGTGCTGGAGCTGGCCGGCACCCGGCCGCTGCGCATCCTCAGTCTGCCGTGCTCCACCGGTGAGGAACCGTACTCCATCATCATGGCGTTGCTGGATGCGGGGCTCGCCCCAGCCGCCTTCCAGGTCGACGCGCTGGACGTCAGCCGCGCGGTACTGGAGAGGGCGGAGGAGGGGCGCTACGGGCGCAACTCGTTCCGTGGCTCCAACCTGGCATTCCGTGACCGCTACTTCAGCGCCGACGGCAACGATTACCAACTGGCCGAGGCGGTGCGCCGCAAGGTCCGCTTCCGCGTCGGCAACCTGCTCGCGCCGGGTCTTCTGGCTGGCGAAGCACCCTATGACTACGTGTTCTGCCGCAACCTGCTGATCTATTTCGACCGCCCGACCCAGGAGCAGGTGGTGGACGTGCTGCGCCGGCTCGCGCGGCCCGACGGCGTGCTGTTCATCGGCCCGGCCGAGGCCAGCCTGATGTCGCGTATCGGCCTGCGTCCGCTGGGTGTGCCGCAGTCCTTCGCCTTCCCATTGCAGGATGCCGAGCCGGCGCCGCGTGCGGCTCCGCTGAACTGGACGGCGCCCCCGCCGATTCCCCGCCCGGCTCCGCCCAAGCCCGCACCGGTGCGCCCGCGTCCGGCGAGCCAGCCCGGACAGCCGCCCGCAGCTGCCGCCGGCAACGCGCTGGAGGAGATCGCCCGGCTGGCCAATTCCGGGCAGGCCGCCGAAGCGCGCCAACGCTGCGAGGCGCTGCTGGCCGAGAAGGGCCCGAACGCCGAAGCCTTCTACTGGCTCGGCCTGCTGGCCGACGCCCAGGGCCTGGGCAGCGAGGCCCAGGCGTACTACCGCAAGGCCCTGTATCTGCAACCCGATCACCAGGAAAGCCTGCAACACCTGGCCGCGCTGCTCGCGGCCCAGGGCGATGCAGCCGGCGCCCGCCGTCTGCAGGAGCGCGCCGCGCGAGGAGTGAAGCGCAATGGTTGAACGCGGCCCGTCTTACATCGATGGCTCATCCATCGGCGATGACCTGCCGACGGTGGACGACTGCTGGAACCGCATCGGCGTGCGCGGCGACCGCAGCTGCCCGAAGCTGGCCGAGCACATTCATTGCCGTAACTGTCCGGTGCATGCCGCCGCGGCCATCAGCCTGCTGGACCGCTACGCGCTGGGCAGCGAAGGCGCACACCTGGCTCCCGTCGAAGTCGCCGAAGCGGTGGTCGAGGAAGGCCGTCCGCACCTGATCTTCCGCCTTGGCGAGGAATGGCTGGGCTTGCCCACCCGAGCGCTGGCCGAGGTCGCTCCGGCCTGCGGAGTGCATTCATTGCCGCATCAGCGCTCGCCGGCGCTGCTGGGCGTGGCCAACGTGCGCGGCACGCTGGTGGCGTGCATTTCCCTGGGGGAACTGCTCGGTCTCGACAGCCGCGCGGCCGCCCGCGACGACGCCCGCATCGTGCCGCGCATGCTGATCCTGGCGGCGGTCGGCGGGCCGATCATCTCGCCGGTGGATGAAGTGGACGGCATCCACGAGCTGGACGAGAAGGCCATCGTCGAAGCCTCGTCCCAGAGTCACGCCGCCAACGATCGCTTCACCCGTGGGGTGATGCAGTGGCGCAACCGCAGCATCCGCCTGCTCGACCAGGAAGCCCTGCTCGACGCCGCCACCCGGAGCCTCGCATGACCCCGGACCAGATGAAGGACGCGTCGATGCTGGAGCTGTTCCGCCTGGAGGCGGAGGCCCAGACGCAGGTGCTGGTTCATGGGCTGATGGCGCTGGAGCGCAACCCGACCCAGGCCGACCAGCTCGAAGCCTGCATGCGCGCCGCGCACTCGCTCAAGGGCGCTGCGCGCATCGTCGGCCTCGATGCCGGCGTGCAGGTCGCCCACGTCATGGAGGATTGCCTGGTTGGCGCCCAGGAAGGCCGCCTGCTGCTGACCTCCGGGCATATCGACGCGCTGCTGGCCGGCACCGATATCCTCCTGCATATCGCCGACGCCCAGCCCGAGCGTGCCGAACAGGCCCAGCAAGGCGTGCCGGCCATGGTCGAACGCCTGCAGGCGCTGGTTTCCGGAAAGGCCCCGGCGCAGCCGGCACCGTCTGTTCCAGTGCCCGCCGAGCCCTCACCGGTAACTGTCGAACCGCCCGCGCCGGCTCCCGCCGAACGCCCCCAGCGCCGCCGCTCCAGCGACAGCGATGAAGCCGGCGAGCGCGTGCTGCGAGTGACCGCCGAGCGCCTCAACCAACTGCTCGACTACTCCAGCAAGTCGCTGGTGGAATCCCAGCGGCTGAAGCCGCTGCTCGATTCTCTGCAGCGCCTCAAGCGCATCCAGGCCAGCGCCAGCCGTGTGCTCGACGGCGCCCGCGATGCCGCCAGCACTGCCAACCTCGACGCCGAGGCGCAGGCCTATCTGGCCGACGCGCGGCGACTGGTCGGTGAGTGCCAGCAACTGCTCAGCGAGCAGATCGCCGAGCTCGACGAATTCAGTTTCAAGGCCGGCCAGCGCGCCCAGTCGCTTTACGACACCGCGCTGTCCTGCCGCATGCGGCCGTTCTCCGACGTGCTCTCCGGGCAGGCGCGGATGGTCCGCGACCTCGGTCGCTCGCTGGGCAAGACCGTGAGCCTGGACATCCAGGGCGCCACCACCCAGGTGGACCGCGACGTGCTGGAGAAGCTCGAAGCGCCGCTCACCCACCTGCTGCGCAATGCCGTCGACCACGGTATCGAGTCCGCCGAAGTGCGCGCCCGCAACGGCAAGCCGGAGGAGGGCACGATCCAGCTGCTGGCCCGCCATCACGCCGGCATGCTGGTGCTGGAACTGCAGGATGACGGCGGTGGCGTCGATCTCGACCGCCTGCGCTCGGCCATCGTGCGCCGCCAGCTGTCCACCGAGGAAACCGTGGCGCGCCTTACCGAGGAAGAGCTGCTGAGCTTCCTGTTCCTGCCCGGCTTCAGCATGCGCGAGCAGGTCACCGAAGTGTCCGGCCGTGGCGTCGGCCTGGACGCCGTGCAGCACATGGTGCGCCAGCTGCGCGGCGGCATCCGCATGGAACAGGTGCGCGGGCAGGGCGCGCGTTTCCACCTGGAAGTGCCGCTGACGCTGTCCGTGGTGCGCAGCCTGGTCGTCAGCATTGGCGGTGAAGCCTATGCCTTCCCACTGGCGCACATTGAGCGCATGCGCCGTCTGGCGCCGGACGAGATCGTCCAGCTCGAAGGCCGCCAGCAGTTCTGGCACGAGGGCCGGCATGTCGGCCTGGTGTCCGCCAGCCAGCTGTTGCAGCGCCCCGACGGCGAAGCCACGCCCGACGAGATTCCGGTAGTGGTCATCCGCGAACGGGAAAGCGCCTACGGCGTGGCGGTGGAGAAATTCATCGGCGAGCGCACCCTGGTGGTGGTGCCGCTGGATGCCCGGCTGGGCAAGGTGCAGGACGTCTCCGCCGGCGCGCTGCTGGACGACGGCACGCCGGTGCTGATCCTCGACGTCGAGGACATGCTGCGCTCGGTGGAAAAACTCCTGGCCACCGGTCGCCTGGAACGCATCGATCCCACCGGTCGCCTTACCGGCCCGGCGCGCAAGCGCGTGCTGGTGGTGGACGACTCGCTCACCGTGCGTGAGCTGGAACGCAAGCTGCTGCTGGGGCGCGGCTATGATGTCGCCGTGGCGGTCGATGGCATGGACGGCTGGAACGCGCTGCGCTCGGAGCATTTCGACCTGGTCATCACCGACATCGACATGCCGCGCATGGACGGTATCGAGCTGGTGACCCTGATCCGCCGCGACACCCGCCTGCAGTCGCTGCCGGTGATGGTGGTGTCCTACAAGGACCGCGAAGAAGACCGGCGGCGCGGGCTCGATGCCGGCGCCGACTATTATCTGGCCAAGGCCAGCTTCCACGACGAGGCCCTGCTGGATGCGGTGGTCGATCTGATCGGAGGAGCCCACGGGTGAAGATAGGGATAGTCAACGACATGCCCCTGGCGGTCGAGGCGATGCGCCGCGCGCTGGCTTTCGAGCCGGCGCACCGCATCGTCTGGGTCGCCGCCAACGGCGCGGAGGCACTGGAGATGTGCGCCGCGCACAAGCCCGACGTGATCCTCATGGACCTGCTGATGCCGGTGATGGATGGCGTCGAGGCGACCCGCCGGATCATGGCCCAGAGCCCCTGCGCGATCATCGTCGTGACGGTGGACCTGGAGCGCAACATGAGCCGCGTGTTCGACGCCATGGGCAATGGCGCGGTGGACGCGGTGAACACGCCGGTCATGGGCACCGGCGACCCCGCTGAAGCGGCACGTCCACTGCTGCGCAAGCTGCAGAACCTGGCCTGGCTCAACGCCCCGCGTGACAGCCGGCCGGCCATCAACGCAGTGCCGGCGCGCAAGGGCAGCGGCGCGCGCAAGCTGATCGCCATCGGCTCTTCGGCCGGCGGCCCGGCGGCGCTGGCTGACCTGTTCGCCCGCCTGCCGGAAGATTTCCCCGCCGCCATCGTGGTCGTCCAGCACGTCGACGAAGTCTTCGCCGCCGGCATGGCCGAATGGCTCTCGACCCAGTCGAAGATTCCCGTGCGCCTGGCGCGCAACGGCGAGCCGCCGCAGCCGGGCTGCGTGCTGCTGGCCGGCACCAACCACCATATCCGCCTGCTCAAGGGCGGCGAGCTGGCCTATACCGCCGAGCCCAGCAGCCACATCTACCGGCCCTCGATCGACGTGTTCTTCGACAGCGTGGTCGAGTACTGGGTCGGCGACGCCGTCGGCGTGCTGCTCACCGGCATGGGCCGGGACGGCGCCGAGGGCCTGAAACACATGCGCGAACGAGGTTACCTGACCCTGGCCCAGGATCAGGAAAGCAGTGCCGTGTACGGTATGCCCAAGGCTGCGGCGGCGATCGGCGCCGCAGTGGAGATTCGCGCGCTGGGCGACATCGCCCGACGACTCGCTGAGGTCTGCGCCTGAGCGCGGGCTACGGAGCTGATTGCATGAACCCCCTATCCATGAACTCAAGCCAGAGTGACTACCCCGTGACGACCCCAGGCGATACAGCAGTCATGGTGCTGCTGGTGGACGACCAGCCAATGATCGGCGAAGCCGTGCGCCGCGCGCTGGCGGACGACCCCAGCATCGACTTCCACTTCTGCTCCGATCCGCACCAGGCCATCGCCCTGGCGATCCAGATCAAGCCCACGGTGATCCTCCAGGACCTGGTGATGCCCGGCGCCGACGGTCTTTCGCTGGTGCGTGAGTACCGCGCCAATCCGGCGACCCGCGACCTGCCGATCATCGTTTTGTCGACCAAGGAAGACCCGGCGGTGAAGAGCGCGGCGTTCAGTGCCGGCGCCAACGATTACCTGGTCAAGCTGCCCGACGCCATCGAACTGATCGCGCGGGTGCGCTACCACTCGCGCTCCTACCTCGCCCTGCAGCAGCGCGACGAGGCCTACCGCGCCCTGCGCGAGAGCCAGCAGCAGCTGCTGGAAACCAACCTGGTGCTGCAGCGCCTGATGAACTCCGACGGCCTCACCGGGCTGTCCAACCGCCGGCACTTCGACGAGTACCTGGAAATGGAGTGGCGCCGCGCCCTGCGCGAGCAGACCCAGCTGTCGATCCTGCTGATCGACGTGGACCACTTCAAGGCCTACAACGATACCTTCGGCCACGTACAGGGCGACGAGGCGCTGCGCCAGGTGGCCGGGGCCATCCGCGCCAGCGCCAGCCGCCCCTCTGACCTGCCGGCGCGCTACGGCGGCGAGGAGTTCGTCATGGTCCTGCCCAACACCTCGCCCGGCGGCGCGCGACTGCTGGCGGAGAAGCTGCGGCGCCTGGTGCAGGACCTGAACATCCGCCACGAGCTGCCGACACCGGGTTCGTCGCTGACCATCAGCATCGGCGTGGCGACCCTGATCCCCCAGGCCGGGCAGGCCTGTCGCCAGCTCATCGAACTGGCCGACCAGGCGCTCTACAACGCCAAGCACGGCGGGCGCAACCAGGTGGCCATCGCCGGCTGAAAGGGCGGGGAGGGCGCGGAAACGGTGAGCGTGCTTTGTCGTAAAGCCTGAAAGGGCGACAAAAAATCACGTATACTTGCCGGCTTTTCTACGCCCTTTACCCGTGAGAGATGCCCGCCATGGAAATCCAACCGATCCTCAACAGCATCAAGGACCTCTCCGACCGTACCCATTCGATTCGGGGGTATCTTTGACTACGATCTGAAACATGATCGTCTGATCGAAGTAAACCGCGAACTGGAAGACCCGGCGGTCTGGAACAAGCCCGAATACGCCCAGAACCTGGGCCGCGAGCGCGCCATGCTGGCGCAGATCGTCGAGACCCTCGACGAGCTCACCGGCGGTCTGGCCGACTCCCGCGACCTGCTCGACATGGCGGTCGAGGAGAATGACGAGGGCGCCGTCGGCGACGTCGAGGCTGAAGTCCAGCGCCTGCGCGAAATCCTCGAGAAGCTCGAGTTCCGCCGCATGTTCAGCGGCGAGATGGACCCCAACAACGCCTACCTGGACATCCAGGCCGGCTCTGGCGGCACCGAAGCCCAGGACTGGGCCAACATGCTGCTGCGCATGTACCTGCGCTGGGCGGACAAGAACGGCTTCAGCGCCGAGATCGTCGAGCTGTCCGAGGGTGAAGTCGCCGGCATCAAGGGCGCCACCGTGCACATCAAGGGCGAGTACGCCTTCGGCTGGCTGCGCACCGAGATCGGCGTGCACCGTCTGGTGCGCAAGAGCCCGTTTGACTCCGGCAACCGTCGGCACACCTCGTTCACCGCGGTGTTCGTGTCGCCGGAAATCGACGACAACATCGAGATCGAGATCAACCCGGCCGACCTGCGCATCGACACCTACCGCTCCTCCGGCGCTGGCGGTCAGCATGTGAACACCACCGACTCCGCGGTGCGTATCACCCACGTGCCGACCAACACCGTGGTGGCGTGCCAGAACGAGCGCTCCCAGCACGCCAACAAGGACACCGCCATGAAAATGCTGCGGGCCCGGTTGTACGAGCAGGAGATGCAGAAGCGCACCGCCGCCTCGCAGGCGCTGGAAGACACCAAGTCCGATATCGGCTGGGGTCACCAGATCCGTTCCTACGTGCTCGACCAGTCGCGCATCAAGGACCTGCGTACCGGCGTGGAACGCAGCGATTGCGACAAGGTGCTCGACGGCGACCTGAACGAGTATCTGGAAGCCAGCCTGAAACAAGGCCTGTAACAGCACCCCCTGCGGGGCGGGCCGCGCGGCCCGGCCCCGCCAGTAACCCCTATTGATCAAGACGCCAGGCAGATAGACGACCATGAGCGACCAACAACTCGACGCTACCGAACTGCAACAGGAAGAAAACAAGCTGATCGCCCAGCGCAAGGAAAAGCTTGCCGCCGTGCGTGAAGCCAAGGCCATTGCCTTCCCCAATGACTTCCGCCGCGAGAACTACTTCGCGGACCTGCAGAAACAGTACGAAACCGCGACCAAGGAAGAGCTGGAAGCAGCTGCCATCCCGGTCAAGGTTGCCGGTCGCATCATGCTCAACCGCGGCTCCTTCATCGTCCTGCAGGACAGCAGCGGCCGTCTGCAGGTCTACGTGAACCGCAAGACCCTGCCCGAAGAGACCCTGGCCGAGATCAAGACCTGGGACCTGGGCGACATCATCGGTGCCGAAGGCACCCTGGCCCGCTCGGGCAAGGGCGACCTGTACGTCGAGATGACCAACGTGCGCCTGCTGACCAAATCCCTGCGCCCGCTGCCGGACAAGCACCACGGCCTGACCGACACCGAGCAGCGCTACCGCCAGCGCTACGTCGACCTGATCGTCAACGAGGAAACCCGCCACACCTTCCGCGTGCGTTCCCAGGTCATCGCCCACATCCGTCGCTTCCTGTCCGATCGCGGCTTCCTCGAAGTGGAAACCCCGATGCTGCAGACCATTCCCGGCGGCGCGGCGGCCAAGCCCTTCGAAACCCACCACAACGCGCTGGACATGGCCATGTTCCTGCGTATCGCCCCGGAGCTGTACCTCAAGCGCCTGGTGGTCGGTGGCTTCGAGAAGGTCTTCGAGATCAACCGCAACTTCCGTAACGAAGGCGTCTCGACCCGGCACAACCCCGAGTTCACCATGCTCGAGTTCTACCAGGCCTACGCCGACTACGAAGACAACATGGACCTGACCGAAGAGCTGTTCCGCGAGCTGGCCCAGGCCGTGCTCGGCAGCACCGACGTGCCGTATGGCGACAAGGTCTTCCACTTCGGCGAGCCGTTCGCCCGCCTGTCCGTGTTCGACGCCATCCTCAAGTACAACCCGGAGCTCACCGCGGCTGACCTGACCGACCTGGAGAAGGCCCGCGCCATCGCCAAGAAGGCCGGCGCCAAGGTCCTCGGCCACGAAGGCCTGGGCAAGCTGCAGGTGATGATTTTCGAAGAGCTGGTCGAGCACAAGCTGGAGCAGCCGCACTTCATCACCCAGTACCCGTTCGAAGTGTCTCCGCTGGCCCGCCGCAACGACAACGACCCGAGCGTCACCGACCGCTTCGAGCTGTTTATCGGTGGCCGCGAGATCGCCAACGCCTACTCCGAACTCAACGACGCCGAAGACCAGGCCGAGCGCTTCATGCTGCAGGTCAAGGAGAAGGACGCCGGTGACGACGAGGCGATGCACTACGACGCCGACTTCGTCAACGCCCTCGAATACGGCATGCCGCCCACCGCCGGTGAAGGCATCGGCATCGACCGCCTGGTGATGCTGCTGACCAACTCGCCGTCGATCCGTGACGTCATCCTCTTCCCGCACATGCGCCCGCAGGCGTAAGCGCAGGAACAGGAGAGAAAGGCCGCCCTCGGGCGGCCTTTTTTCGTTTCCGCACCCGACAGCTTTTCGTAGGAGCGAGCAAGTTCGCACCTACGAACGGATGGAAACTTGCGGTATACCATCCGACGAAATGCATGTCATTTGCGTGGCTCGGCCACGCTGTGGCACGTCTCACTCCCAGGCCTGATTCCCAGCCGCCTGCTCTGCCTCGCGGCCCGTTCCGTGCGCCGGTGTCGCAGCTGCAAAGCGGCAATTGTTTTCCCACAGAAAAGCTCGAACAATGAGCCATCAGGCCGCGCCGCCGGAGGTAATGCCAGTGACCCAAGTGTCCCCGCGAGACAGCGCAGCGCAAGTCGCCAGCGCCATCGCAGAAAGTGTCAAATACCAGGGCCGCAAGGCCAGCCGCCAGGGCAGCGAGCAGCGCCGCCAGGCGATCCTCGACGCCGCCCTGCGGATCATCGTGCGTGATGGCGTCCGCGCCGTGCGCCACCGTGCCGTGGCCGCCGAGGCCGGTGTGCCGCTATCGGCCACCACCTACTACTTCAAGGACATCCAGGACCTCATCACCGACACCTTCGCGCTCTTCGTCGAACGCAGCGCCGAAGCCCTGTCGACCTTCTGGACCAGCGTCGAGGGCGACCTCCAGGCCATGGCCGCCGGCCTCGGCCAGGACGACCCGCAGGCTCGCCGCGAGCTGACGGCCAATATCGTCGAGCTGGCGATCCAGTACGTCATGGTCCAGCTCAACGAGCGCCGCGAGCACCTGCTGGCCGAACAGGCCTTCCGCCAGGAAGCGCTGCTCAACCCCAGCCTCAGTGATCTGGCACAGCGTCACCGGCGGATTCTTTCCCTGGGCGTGGTGCATTTCTTCGAAGTGCTCGGTTCCAGACAGCCCGAGCAGGATGCCCGGGTGTTGACGGCCATCATCCTGCAGATGGAGTATCAGGGCCTGCTGGACGGGGCCGACCACCTGCAGATCGAGGAAATGCGTGCCATCCTTAGCCGCTATCTCGACCTGGTGATGGGCCTGTAGCCCCGGCTACTGCATTCCAACCCCGCCATCCGGCGGGGTTTTCGTGTCGGAACTCCGGACGCCCTTGCGCATCGCATGCAAAGGCATCCGGACCTAAGGAGGGCGTGATGAAAGTCTGGCGTGCACTGCTGCTGTTGAGCATCGGCCTGCTCAGTGGCTGTCTGGTGACGTTCAAGGACCCGATTCCGGCCAATGAGCCCGCGCCGGCTCACCTGCTGGGCCAGTGGTCGCGTGTGGACGAGTACGGCGAGGAGCAGTTCCTCGAAGTCACCCGCTCCGGATCCAATCTCTACCGCGCTCTGAGCTACGTCGACAGCAAGGACAACACTGACAGCGTCGAGGACTTCGGCTTCACCGTCGCCCACCACGGCAAGCGCTGGTACCTGTCGGCCGGTTTGCCGAAGAGCATGGGCGGCAACTTCGCCCTGGCCGGCTTCGAGATCACCGACAAGGACGAACTGGTGATCTATAACCTGGATGTCGAGCACATCCTGCAGGACATGAAGGAAGGCGCGCTCAAGGGCGAGAAGGTCGACACCGAACAGGGTGCCGGCGCGCTGGTGACCAGCCAGCTGCCCCAGGTGATCGCTTACCTCAACGATCCGGCCAACTCCGACGTGTTCGTCGAAGCGCTGCGCTTTTCGCGCGTGACCCCGGGAGAAAAGCAATGACCCCACGGCGCAAGAAGTCCACGCCCAACGAGTACCAGCAGATCATCCGCGGCCTGTCCGACCGCATCGTCGAGGCGCAGACGCCGATCCGCGTGCTCGACGCCATCAAGTGGGACGACGGCGTCCGCGACGACTTCCTCAAGGGCCGCGGCAAGCACGCGCCCAAGGTCGACCGCGCCTACTACGACAGCCGCCCGCTGTCCTTCGACAGCAGCGCGAAGAAGCAGGAATTCCAGAACATCGAGCGCGACATCACCCGCCACCTGGGACAGTTCAACCCGGTCGGGCAGATCATGCGACGCATGTGCAAGGAATACCGCATGGTCATCCGCATGCTCGAAGCGCGCGGCACCCAGGACTTCGGACTGATCTCCCAGGAGCTCTACGGCTCGGCCTCCGACGCCTTCCATGCCGGCGACCCGACCCTGGCAGACCTCGGCCTGATGCTCTCGGACTACCTGAACAACATCGCCGACCGCGGCGACCTCAAGGACGAACCCAAGACCCTCACCGCCAGCGACGCGGTGAAGATGCTGCAGGAGCGCCTGAACAAGGTGTTCGACGGCAAGGAAGACACCATCCGCGTCTTCGAGTCCGACGGCATCGTCGCCGACGCTGCGGCCGGCGCCGACTACATCAAGGTGCGCGCCGACGCCATGTTCAACGAGCGCGACGTGCGCGCGCTGGAAGTCCATGAAGGCCTGGTGCACGTCGGCACCACGCTCAACGGCCTCAACCAGCCGATCTGCACCTTCCTCGCCAAGGGGCCGCCGTCCTCCACGGTGACCCAGGAAGGCCTGGCGATCCTGATGGAAGTGATCGCCTTCGCCTCCTACCCGACGCGCCTGCGCAAGCTCACCAACCGCACCCGCGCCATCCACATGGCCGAGGAGGGGGCGGATTTCCTCGAGGTGTTCCACTTCTACCGCGAGCAGAACTACAGCGTGGAGAGCAGCTACCAGAACGCCAGCCGCGTGTTCCGTGGCTCGACCCCGGTCGGCCTGCCGTTCACCAAGGACCTGTCGTACCTCAAGGGCTTCATCCTGATCTACAACTACATCCAGCTCGCCGTGCGCAAGGGCAAGCTGGAGCAGATCCCGCTGCTGTTCTGCGGCAAGGCCACCCTGGAAGACATGCGCACCCTGCGCCAGCTGGTGGACGAGGGCCTGGTGGTGCCGCCCAAGTACCTGCCGCCGCAGTTCCGCGACCTCAACGCACTGTCGGCGTGGATGTGCTTCTCCAACTTCCTCAACCACCTCAGCCTCGACCGCATCGAGGCGGATTACGCCAATATCCTTTGACCGCCATGCGTTCAAAACGGGCCTCGGTCGTAGGATGGCGTGGAGCGAAGCGATACCCATCGATATTTCGGCGCTGCCGGGTGATGGGTATCGCAAGCGCCACCCATCCTACGTAAGGTGCTTCCTTGCAATCAGGGTGCGACGTATTCCATGGATGAACCCATGCTGAACCGCTGTTTCCGCGCTGTTGCTGTCTCGCTGCTCCTCGCACTCGGCGGCTGCAGTTCGCTGCTGTTCTACCCCAGCGACGATGTCGCCATCACCCCCGCCCGCGCCAAGCTCGACTACCGTGACGTCACCCTGACCACCGCCGACGGCGTGAAACTCGCCGGCTGGTGGTTGCCGGCGAAGGCGGGCGTACCGGTGAAGGGCACCGTGCTGCACCTGCACGGCAACGGCGGCAACATGGCCTGGCACCTGGGCGGAGCCTACTGGATGCCGGAGCAGGGCTACCAGGTGCTGATGGTGGATTACCGCGGCTACGGTCATTCCGAGGGCGAACCGAGCCTGCCGGCGATCTACCAGGATATCGACGCCGCCTTCGCCTGGCTGGACAAGGCGCCGGAAGTGCAGGGCAAGCCGGTGATCCTGCTCGGCCAGAGCCTGGGTGGCGCCATGGCCGTGCACTACCTGGGCCTGCACCCGGAGCGGCAGAAGCAGCTGCACGCGGTGGTGCTCGACGGCGTACCCGCCAGCTACCGCGATGTGGCGCAGTACACCCTCTCCATCAGTTGGCTGACCTGGCCGTTGCAGGTTCCGTTGTCCTGGCTGGTGCCCGACGGCGATAGCGCGATCCGCTCCATGCCGCGACTTTCTGGCGCACCCGTACTGCTCTTCCACAGCATCGACGATACCATTGTGCCCCTGGACAACGGCCTGAGCCTCTACAAGGCCAAGCAGCCGCCGAAGGTCTTCCAGCTGACGCGCGGCAACCATGTGGAAACCTTCGGCGAACCCGTGTGGCGCGAAGTGATGCTGCGCTTCCTCGACGACCCGCAGCACTTCACCGGTTTGCGGCGCCTGGCTGAAGTCCCGAACTATCCCTCTCCGGCGAAGCCACAGGAATCGCAGGCGGACCCGAAACAACAAGGCAACCCATGAACGAGCGCAACCCGATCTCCTACATCCTCACCGTCATCGCCACCATCTTCGTCTCGGTCGGCACGCTCTGGTACTACGGCTACCTGCATTTCGCCAAGCCCGAGGACGCGCTGGAGCTGACCCAGTTCACCATGCTGAAAAGCATCCCCGGCCAGGACAGCACCAAGCTCTCCCTGGACCCGGCCGACCAGCAGGCGCAGTGCATCGATGGCGTGCTGGTGATGTTCGACATGAGCCAGAAGGGCCTCACCGGCGTACTGGTCGACGGCCGCAAGCGCGCCGTGCGCTGCATGGGCGAGCAGACCCCGCAAGAGGTCAAGTGACGGCGAGCCCGCCGTCGCAGGCCAAGGGAGCAAGCACAGTGAGCCATCCCGAGATCCGCGTCTGGCAGGGCGACATCACCCGCCTCGACGTCGATGCCATCGTCAACGCCGCCAACAGTTCGCTGCTGGGCGGCGGTGGCGTCGACGGCGCTATCCACCGGGCCGCCGGCCCGGACCTGGTCCACGCCTGCCGCCCGCTGGGTGGCTGCAAGACCGGCCAGGCGAAGATCACCGCCGGCTTCCGCCTGCCGGCGCGCTTCGTTATCCACACCGTCGGGCCGGTCTGGCGCGGCGGCGAGCACGGCGAGTCGGAGCTGCTCGCCCAGTGCTACCGCAACAGCCTGCAGCTGGCCGAAGACAAGGGCCTCGCCAGCGTCGCGCTCCCCGCTATCAGTACCGGCATCTACGGCTATCCCGCCGAAGAGGCAGCACAGGTCGCCGTGGATGAGCTGCGTCGTCCACGGCGGCAGGGGAGTTCGTTGAAGGAGTTGGTGCTGGTGCCGTTCTCGGCGGAGATGGCAGAGCTGTATCGGCGCTTGCTGGCCTAGATCAACGGCAGGTCCGGCTCAGGCCATGTATTCCGGGCGTCCGTCGTCAATCCAGCGCTGATAACGCGCGTCGATGGCCGGGCTCAGCTTTGCGTAGTTGTCCCAGTTGTCGGTCACCGAATAGAGAGCCTCTTCGTCCACGCCGAACGTCTCGAAGTAGTCATCGATATAGCGGCTGTCATGATCCAGGCCCCGGTAGTAGGCAATGGTGAAGGCGTTGCCATGCGCAGCGAGGTCTTCACCGATCAGCTTCTCGTCCAGCACCTCGATCAGGAACCGGGCCCCGGTCATGTCCTTGCTCTGCAGCGCCGCCACTGCCTCGGCGGCATCCTCGAGCAACTCCTCGCTGACCATTTCATTGAGGATCAGCCAGGCCAGGAACATACCGATGTGGGTGGCGGCGGCGGACGGCGGCAGGTCTTCGGGGAAGTCGCCTTCGTAGTGCCAGGAGGCGTCATCGTATTTCATGGGAGCTCCGACTGCAGTTGGGCCGCTGATTCTGCCAGATCGGTAAGCACGTGGTTGGCGATGGGGCTCATCGTAGACGGGCCCCATGGGCGCGATCGCGCTCAATACGCTCTTCAAAAAGGCGATCCGCTCCTACCGTGTGAGTAGGAGCGGGCGTTCGGCCGGATCAGTAGGCCCCGCTCACCGAGGAGCGCGGCTGCACCGGATTGGCGTCGTTGGAAATGGTCACCTCGACGCGGCGGTTCATGGCGCGGCCGGCAGCAGTGCCGTTGCTCGATACCGGGTATTCCTTGCCATAGCCACGGGCGACGACGCGGTCCGGCGTCACGCCCTGGCTGAGCAGCGCCAGGCGGATGGCGTCGGCGCGACGCTCCGACAGGCCCTGGTTGTAGGAGGACGAGCCGCTGCTGTCCGTGTAGCCCTCGACGATCACCTTGCGCTCGGGGTTCTGCTGCAGGTAACCCGCCAGGTTCTGCACGTTGGTCATCGCGCCCGGCTTGAGTTCGGCTCGGTCGAGATCGAATAGCACGTCCCCGAAGGACACCATGGTCCCGCGGGAAGTCTGCTTGGCGTTCAGCTCGCCCTTGAGCTTGTTCAGCTGTGCGGTACGGGCGTCGAGACGGGCCTGGGCGCGCTGGGCGGAGGTGTTCTTCAGCTGATCCTCGGCGTCGCGCAGGGCCACGGTCTGGTTGGCCAGTTCGATGCGTTGCTGAGTCAGGTAGGCCAACTGGTCCACTTCCTTCTGGTTGGCGCCGTCGCGGTAGGCCTGGTCGGCCTTGCCCAGCCAGTCGCCGGCGTCCTTGGTTTCCAAGGCGGCCTGCTGCGTGGCCTGGGGCTCGGCCTGCAGGGCCTGGAAGTCGCCACGGGCTTTCTCCAGGTTGGCGTTGGGCGGCGTGGAGCAGGCGGCCAGGGCCAGGGCGAGGGTCGAGATGGCGGGCAGTACGATGAGTTTGTTCATGTCGAAATTCCTTATATGACCGGGCGTAGGGGCGGGATCACTGGGCCTGCTGCAGGCCTTCCTGACGCAACTCCATCACGCCCTGCTGGGCGTCCTTCACCGCGTTCTGGGCCTTCACGGCCTGGGACTTGCGCTCGGCCACGCGGGCGTCCCACTCGGCCTGCTGGGCCAGGTTGCGGGCCTGGTCGTATTCCTTGTCGTTCAGGGCGATGCGCGCCTGGGCGAGCTTGTCCTGGGCGTTCTTGGTTTCGACTGGCGCGTATTCCGGACCGCCGGAGCTGACGGCAGCGTTCACCGCGGACTCGGTGACGGCCATCTGCTCGCTCGGCGGGTTGCCGGCGCAGCCGGCCAGCAGCACGGCGCTGCCAAGGGCGAGCAGCCCCAGGCGCCAGCTGCGCAGCGAGGCACAGGAGGAAAGGGACGGGACGGTTCGAGCGCTCTGAGATTTCAGTTCCATTGGGTGAATCCTCTGACGATTGGTAGGGGGTTCCCTCGGCGTTTCGATTGCCGGCGGATGCGGGCCGCTCTCCGGCGCGGTTCTGCGTGGCAGAGAGTGGGCATCTGTTTAGGGGACTAAGTGTTTTGTCAGGGGGTTCAAAAAAAATGCCCGCCGTGCAGGCGGGCATTCTTCGGCAATCGGCGTCGATCAGCCGCGATGGCGCAGCAACCGCAGGCCGTTGAACACCACCAGCAGGCTGGCGCCCATGTCGGCGAACACCGCCATCCACAGGGTGCCTTCGCCGGCCAGGGTGAGGGCGAGGAATACCGCCTTGATGCCCAGCGCCAGCGTGATGTTCTGGATCAGCACCCGGTGGGTCTGGCGCGACAGGCGAATGAAGGACGGCAGTTTGCGCAGGTCGTCGTCCATCAGCGCGACGCCGGCAGTTTCGATGGCTGTGTCGGTACCGGCCGCGCCCATGGCGAAGCCGATGTCGGCGCGGGCCAGGGCCGGGGCGTCGTTGATGCCGTCGCCGACCATGCCGACGCGTTTTCCGCCTTCCTGGCGCTGCTTCACTTCGCGCAGCTTGTCCTCGGGCAGCAGGTTGCCCAGCGCCTCGTCGATACCGACCTGGGCGCCGATGGCGTTGGCGGTGTGCGGGTTGTCGCCGGTCAGCATCAGTGTCTTCACGCCCAGGTCGTGCAACTGGGCGACGGCTTCACGGCTGGTTTCCTTGACGCCATCGGCCACGGCGAACAGCGCCAGCGGGCCTTGCGCATCGAGCAGCACGATGACCGTCTTGCCCTGCTGTTCGAGGGCGTCGAGGCGGGCTTCCAGCTCCTTCGAGCACAGCTCCAGTTCCTCCACCAGGCGGTGGTTGCCCAGGTGAAAGGTACGGCCGTCGATCTCCCCCTTCACGCCGCGACCGGGCAGGGCGGTCAGCTCGCCGACGCTGTACAGCGCTATGTTGTCGGCCTCGGCGGCCTGGGCTACGGCGTGGGACACCGGATGGTCCGAGCGCGCGGCGAGGCTGGCAGCCAGGGCGCGCACGTCGCCGGCAGCGGATTCCCGCAGGGCGGTGAAGTCGGTCTGGCGCGGGCGGCCTTCGGTGAGGGTGCCGGTCTTGTCCAGGGCGATCCACTCCAGCGAACGGCCCATTTCCAGGAACACCCCGCCCTTGATCAGGATGCCCAGGCGAGCCGCCGCCGACAGGCCGCTGACGATGGTCACCGGCGTGGAAATCACCAGCGCGCAAGGGCAGGCGATCACCAGCAGCACCAGCGCGCGGTACACCCAGTCCAGCCAGGCGCCGCCGAAGAACAGCGGCGGCAGCAGCGCGGTGGTTATGGCGATAAGGAACACCACCGGTGTGTAGATGCGCGAGAACTGGTCGACGAAGCGCTGGGTCGGCGCGCGCGAGCCCTGGGCCTCTTCCACGGCGTGGATGATGCGCGCCAGGGTGCTGTCGTCGGCCACGCGGGTGACGCGGTATTCCAGCGCGCTTTCGCCGTTGATGGTGCCGGCGAACAGGGTGTCGCCGACCTGTTTTTCCACCGGCAGGCTCTCGCCGGTGATGGGTGCCTGGTTGACGCTGGAGCGGCCGTCGAGCACTTCGCCGTCCAGTGCGATGCGTTCGCCGGGGCGCACGCGCACCCGTGCGTCGAGGGCGACGGACTTGGCGGAAACCTCCTGCCACTGCCCCTCCACCTGCACGGTGGCCTGTTCCGGGGCCAGCTGCAGCAGGCCGCGAATGGCGTTGCGCGCGCGCTCCAGCGACTTGGCTTCGATTAGCTCGGCGATGGCGAACAGCACCGCCACCATGGCCGCTTCCGGCCACTGGCCGATCAGCATGGCGCCGGTCACGGCAATGCTCATCAGGGCGTTGATGTTGAGGTTGCGGTTCTTCAGGGCGATCCAGCCCTTGCGGTAGGTCGGCAGACCTGCACCGAGGATGGCAGCGACGGCCAGCACGGCCACCAGCCATTGCGGGCCGATGGCGAACCACTCGAAGAACTCCGCTGCGGCGGCCGCAACGGCGCCCGCGGCCAGCGGCCACCAGGGTTTCTGCTTGGCAGGCGGCGCGGACGCGGGAGCGTTTTCATCCACCGGTTCGGCCTGCATGCCGAGGGAGGCCACCAGCTTCTGCAGCGGTTCGATGCTGTCGAAGCGGTGCTGTACGCGCAGCAGGCGCTGCATCAGGTTGAAGTCCAGGTCCTCCACGGCGGACACGCGGCCCAGCGCGTCGCGCAGCAGGCGTTCCTCGGTGGGGCAGTCCATGGCCTCGATGCGCAGGCTGGTCCAGCGCAGTTCGCCGCTGGCCGAACCGGCCGCGGCCGTGGCGGCACTTTTGGCACGCGCACTGCGATCGTCGCCATGATCATGGGTGTGATCGTGATCGTGATCGTGATCGTGGTCATGCTTGTGCGGGGCAGGTTCGGTAGCCGGGGCGCGCAGCAGCGCGCCTTTGTCGCAGCCGCAGCAATCGGCGGCGTCATGTTCACGGTCCTGTACAGGGCCGTGAATGGTCGGCCCCTGGCGATTGACAGTCATGTCGTCCGTTCCTGTTTGACGAGTTGCTGTCGATTGCACACCCTGTAGCAACTACAGAGTCAAGCGTCCCTTGGCGAGGAGTCGAAAATGAAGATCGGTGAACTGGCGAAACTGACCGGCTGCCCGGTGGAGACCATCCGCTACTACGAGCGCGAAGGCCTGCTGCCCGCGCCATCGCGCAGCGAAGGCAACTACCGGCAGTACGATGCCAGCCACGTCGAGCGGCTGTCGTTCATCCGCCATTGCCGTTCGCTGGACATGACCCAGGAGGAGATCCGCATTCTCCTCGGCCTGCGCGACCGCCCCGAATCCGACTGCGGCACCGCCAACCGGCTGATCGACGAGCACCTGCACCACGTCGAGGTGCGCATCGCCGAGCTGCAGTCGCTCAGCCAGCAACTGCGCGACCTGCGCGCGCAGTGCCAGGGAGAGGGCAGCAGCGAGGATTGCGGCATCCTGCGCGAGCTGGAGCAGCCGGCGGAGCCGTCGGTGATTCCGGAGGCCTGCGCGGAGGCGGGGCATTTGCATGTGCCCGGCGTTCACGGCCGGCATTGATCGCATCCGGTGGGAGCGCGCTATGGGCCCGTTCCTACCGGATAGATCTGTGCTCGGATCGGCCCTCACCCTAACCCTCTCCCAGGGGGAGAGGGGACCGTTCGGTGCCGGATGAAACCACAGCGTCAGCCGGCACGATTTGCTCCCTCTCCCTGAGGGAGAGGGCTGGGGTGAGGGGGAAAGCACAAACACGGAACTACCAGTCGTAGGGCGCATAACGCGCCAGCGTTATCCGCCGATTGAGTAGCCGGCGGATAACCTGTTCCAGGTTATGCGCCCTACGAAAAACCAAACGCCCCGGCATCTGCCGGGGTGTTTGCATTCAGGAGTGCTCGGCCTCCGTCAGCTCATGCAGGTACTTGCGTGACAGCGCGAGGAAACGCGGCGTAGGGCCGATGTCCTCGTAGATCGGGTCGCCCTGTTCGTCCTGCGCCACCACCTTGGTCCCCTGCACATAGGGGAAGCTCGCTTCCAGCTCTTCCAGCGCCGCGTTGACCAGTTCCCCCAGCAGTTCCTCGACACTGCGCTTGGGGTACATGTCATGCAGCGCGGCCAGACGCGCGGCCGTCTCGACGTCCAGCGGAATGCTGTACTGGTGGTTGGTCATGCGCCCCCTGGCGTTCTTTTCCCAATGGCGTACCAGCTCGCGGATTTTCATGTTCACCTCTAGGGTCGTTACGTGGCGGTCGGCCCTCGTGAGGTCGCCGCAGGTTTTCCCATCGATGGGGATAACTTTCAGCCTAGACGTTGTCCGAGCAGGATTGCGGGCGTTCGTCGAACGCTTGCCTGCCGGCTGCGTCGGCGGCACTGTGAAATCAAGCGACGCCCTTTCAATCAAGGACTCTCACACCAAGGAGACCGTGATGCCGGATATCGACGCGCGTTTGCGCGAGGACGTTCACCTGCTCGGCGAGCTGCTCGGGCAGACCATCCGAGCCCAGTACGGGCAAGGCTTCCTCGACAAGATCGAGCTGATCCGCACTGGCGCCAAGGCCGCCCGGCGCGGCTCCGCCGAAGGCGCCAAGCAGCTCACCGCGACCCTCGACGGCCTGGGCGAAGATGAACTGCTGCCGGTGGCGCGCGCCTTCAACCAGTTCCTCAACCTGGCCAACATCGCCGAGCAGTACCACCGTATCCGCCGGCGCACGCCCAAGGAGCCGGAGCCCTTCGAGAATCGTGTGCTCGCCGAACTGCTGGGCCGCCTGCGCAAGTCCGGCCTGGGCGCCGAGGGCCTGGCGCGTCAGGTGGCGGACCTGGAGATCGAGCTGGTGCTCACCGCGCACCCCACCGAAGTGGCGCGCCGCACGCTGATCCAGAAGTACGACGCCATTGCCGGGCAACTGGCCGCCGGCGACCATTCCGACCTGCTGCCCGAAGAGCGCCAGGCGGTGCAGGAAAAACTCCAGCGCCTGATCGCTGAAGCCTGGCACACCGACGAGATCCGCCGTACCCGTCCGACCCCGGTGGACGAGGCGAAATGGGGGTTCGCGGTGATCGAACATTCCCTCTGGCACGCCTTGCCGGCCTTCCTCCGCCATGTGGACCGAACCCTGCAGGAAACCCTGGGGGAGCGCCTGCCGCTGAGCGCCGCGCCGATCCGCTTCGCCTCCTGGATGGGCGGCGACCGCGACGGCAACCCCAACGTCACCGCCGCCATCACCCGTGAGGTGCTGCTGCTGGCGCGCTGGATGGCGGCTGACCTCTATCTGCGCGACGTGGACAGCCTGGCCGCCGAGCTCTCCATGCAGCAGGCCAGCGATGAGCTGCGCGGCGAGGTCGGCGACCTCGCCGAGCCTTATCGCGCGCTGCTCAAGCAACTGCGCGAACGCCTGCGGGCCACCCGCGCCTGGGCCGAGCGCGCCATCCACAACAGCGAGGAACCGGGCGCCGAGGTGCTGCAGGACAACTGCGAACTGCTGGAACCACTGCAGCTCTGCTATCGCTCGCTGCAGGCCTGCGGCATGGGCGTGATCGCCGATGGCGACCTGCTCGATACCCTGCGCCGCGCCGCCACTTTCGGGCTGTTCCTGGCACGGCTGGACGTGCGCCAGGACTCCACGCGCCACGCTAACGCCATGGCCGAGATCACCGAGCACCTGGGCCTGGGCAATTACACCGAGTGGGACGAAAGCGTGCGTCAGGAATTCCTCCTGGAAGAACTCGCCAGCCGCCGCCCGCTGTTGCCGGTCAGCTACCAGGCCTCGGCCGAGACCGCCGAAGTCCTCGCCACCTGCCGTGTGGTGGCGCAGGCGCCGGCCGCTTCGCTGGGTTCCTACGTCATCTCCATGGCCGGGCAGCCGTCCGACGTGCTCGCCGTCCAGCTGCTGCTCAAGGAATGCGGGCTGGAGCGGCCGATGCGCGTGGTGCCGCTGTTCGAGACCCTGGATGACCTGGACAACGCCGGCCCCTGCATCGACCGCCTGCTCAGCCTGGACAGCTACCGCACCCGCCTGGCCGGGCCGCAGGAAGTGATGATCGGCTACTCCGACTCGGCCAAGGACGCCGGCACCCTGGCCGCGGCCTGGGCGCAGTACCGCGCGCAGGAGGCGCTGGTGGACATCTGTCGCAACCATGGCGTCGAGCTGCTGCTGTTCCACGGCCGTGGCGGCACCGTCGGGCGTGGCGGCGGCCCGGCCCACGCGGCGATCCTCTCGCAGCCGCCGGGCTCGGTGGCCGGGCGTTTCCGCACCACCGAGCAGGGCGAGATGATCCGCTTCAAGTTCGGCCTGCCGGACATCGCCGAGCAGAACCTCAACCTCTACCTGGCCGCCGTGCTGGAGGCCACCCTGCAGCCGCCGCCGGTGCCCGAGCCGGCCTGGCGCGAGGAGATGGACCGCCTGGCCGCCGATGGCGTGCTCGCCTACCGTGCGGTGGTGCGGGAGAACCCGCAGTTCGTCGATTACTTCCGCGAAGCCACGCCGGAGCAGGAGCTGGGCCGCCTGCCGCTGGGCAGCCGCCCGGCCAAGCGCCGCGAGGGCGGGGTGGAAAGCCTGCGGGCGATCCCCTGGATCTTCGCCTGGACCCAGACGCGCCTGATGCTGCCGGCCTGGCTGGGCTGGGAGGATGCCCTGTTCAAGGCTATCGAACGCGGCGAAGGTGCACTGCTGGGGCGCATGCGCAAGGAGTGGCCGTTCTTCACCACGCGGATCGACATGCTGGAGATGGTGCTGGCCAAGGCCGACCGGGAAATCGCCCAACTCTACGACGAGCGACTGGTGCAATCGGAACTGCGACCATTAGGTGCGCATTTACGCGACCTATTGTCGCAGTCGGTGCGAGTGGTGCTGGGGCTTACAGGGCAATCGCAGCTGCTCGCCCACGCCGCCGAGACACGCGAATCCATCGGTGTGCGCAACACCTACCTGGACCCGCTGCACCTGCTCCAGGCCGAGCTTCTGGCGCGCTCGCGGCGCTGCACGGGCGATGCCTGCGGCGGTCTGGAGCAAGCCATGCTGGTGACAGTGGCCGGTATTGCGGCGGGGCTGCGAAATACCGGCTGAGGGTCGGCAACCCCCCACCAAAGGTGGATTGCCGCGCTGCCAATTGAGATTAATTTGATGGCTGATCCCGGGTGCAAAACTGGCCCGGGATCGGCGTGCGCAGTCCCCATGGCCGGCTTGTGTGGTGTGGGACCGCTGTGTATCGTGAGCAACCTTTCGGCGCACCTCTGCGCCATTCCAAGCATGATGAGATTGGCCCCACGAGGCGGATCCGTGATTTCGCTTAACAAGTATTAAGGAGCATATCGATGCGTGTGATTCTGCTCGGGGCGCCCGGTGCCGGCAAAGGTACCCAGGCTCGCTTCATCACTGAGAAGTTTGGCATTCCGCAGATTTCCACCGGCGACATGCTGCGTGCAGCGGTCAAGGCTGGCACCGAGCTCGGCCTGCAGGCCAAGAGCGTAATGGACGCCGGCGGCCTGGTTTCCGATGACCTGATCATCAACCTGGTCAAAGAGCGCATCGCCCAGCCCGACTGCGCCAAGGGTTTCCTGTTCGACGGCTTCCCGCGCACCATTCCTCAGGCCGAGGCCATGAAGGAAGCGGGCGTTTCCATCGACCACGTGGTCGAGATCGCCGTGGACGACGAGGAAATCGTCGGCCGTATCGCCGGTCGCCGCGTTCACCCGGCCTCGGGTCGCGTCTACCACGTCGAGCACAACCCGCCGAAAGTGGCTGGCAAGGACGATGAGACCGGCGAAGAGCTGATCCAGCGCGAAGACGACAAGGAAGCCACCGTGCGTCACCGCCTGTCGGTCTACCACTCGCAGACCAAGCCGCTGGTCGACTTCTACCAGAAGCTGGCCGACGCCCAGGGCACTCCGAAGTACACCCGCGTCGAGGGTGTCGGTTCGGTCGAGCAGATCACCTCCAAGGTGCTAGGCGCTCTGAACTGATCCATCGCCGTATCAGCCAAAGGCCCGCACACGCGGGCCTTTGGCGTTTATAATGCCCGCCCGTTTTTTATCGCCCTGTTCTCAACGTCCTATGGAAAACACCATGCCCACGCTGCTGGCCCTGGATACCTCGACCGAAGCCTGTTCCGTCGCTCTGCTGCATGACGGCCGCCGGTTCGTACGCCATGAGGTGATCCCGCGCCTGCACGCCCAGCGCCTGCTGCCCATGGTGCAGGACATCCTCGGCGAGGCCGGCATCGCGCTGTCCGCCGTCGACGCCATCGCCTTCGGCCGCGGCCCCGGCGCCTTCACTGGCGTGCGGATCGCCATCGGCGTGGTGCAAGGCCTGGCTTTTGCGCTGCAGAAGCCGGTGCTGCCGATTTCCGACCTGGCGGTGCTGGCCCAGCGCGCTTACCGCGAACACGGTGCCCGTCAGGTGGCTGCGGCCATCGATGCGCGCATGGACGAGGTGTACTGGGGTTGCTACCGGCTGGAGCAGGGCGAGATGCGCCTGGCTGGCGCCGAAGCCGTCCTGCCGCCCGAGCGTGTCGAGCTGCCGAGCGGTGCCCAGGGCGACTGGTTCGGTTCCGGCACTGGCTGGGGCTTCGAGGAGCGCCTGGCGGTGAAGGTTGCCGCCTGTGATGCCAGCCTGCTGCCGCACTCCGAAGACCTGCTGACCCTGGCCGAATTCGCCTGGGTGCGGGGCGATGCGGTTGACGCAGAGCAGGCCCAGCCGATCTACCTGCGCGACAACGTGGCGACGCCCAAGAAAGCCTGACCTGTGCCAATTGACCGCAGTCGCGCGCGGTCGCTAGAGTGATGGGCATTCCCACCGAGTTTTCGCCATGCGTATCGACGGCTTTACCTCCACATCCCAGACCACGGAGCGCAGTTCCCGCACGGGCACTGCTGTTACGCCGTTCCGGGAAGTGCAGCGTGACGTCGAGACTCGCCGCGAGCAGCCCGCGCCGACCTCGGCCAGCCAGGGGCTCGACTCGCAGTCGCAGACCCGCCGCGTGGAGTCGTCCAACGCCAGCAGCTACAACCTGCCGGCGACCCTGCGTGACAACCTCGAGTACCAGCGCCCGCTGACCTCCCGCGCCGCCCAGGCGCTCGCCAGCTACACCAGCACCGCCAGCATGGTCAGTCAGTACGAAGGCCAGGAAGTCGTCGGTCTCGACCTCTACGCCTGATGCAACTGCCGTATTTCCTGGGCTGCCCTTCGTGGAACGAGCCCGCCTGGCGCGGCACTTTCTATCCCGCCGACCTGCGCCCCGCTGAAACACTGTCCTTCTACTCCCAGGTATTCAATGCCGTGGAAGGCAATACCACTTTCTACGCCCGCCCCAACACCGACACCCTCGTGCGCTGGGCGCAGACCATGCCGGAGACCTTCCGCTTCTGTGCCAAGCTGCCGCGCGACATCAGCCACGAGGGCGACCTGCGCGGCCAGCTGGAAAATACCCGGGACTTCCTCGCGCTGCTGGCGCCGCTGGGCCAGCGGGTGGCGCCGCTGTGGCTGCAGGTTTCCGCGAGTTTCGGCCCGGATCGCCTGGGCGAGCTGGCGGCCTGGCTGGATGAGTTCTCCGAGCGGCGCATCGCCGTGGAAGTGCGCCACCCGGCGTTCTTCGCCAAGGGTGACGAGGAGCGGGCGCTGAACCGACTGCTGCTGGACCGTGGGGTCGAGCGCATCTGCCTGGACTCGCGGGCGTTGTTTGCCGTGCAGTCCGATGATCCAGCCGTGCTCCATGCCCAGTCGAAGAAGCCCAAGGTGCCAGTGCGCCCGGCAGCCTTCAGCGACAGCCCTCAGGTGCGCTTCATCGGCGGGCCGGACCTGGACGCCAATCTCGTCCATCTCACGCCCTGGATCGGCAAGGTCGCCGAGTGGATCGAACAGGGCCTGACGCCCTATGTCTTCCTCCACACCCCGGACAACCACCGCGCCGCCGAACAGGCGCAGCGCTTCCACGCGTTGCTGCGAGAGCGCCTGCCGGGGCTGCCACCGCTTTTCGAGCCCAAGCCGGAAGTGGAACAGCTCGGCCTGCTCTGAGCCGCCAACTGTGCATGGCGCGCTGCAGGCGAGGGGACTAACCTGCTCCTTCCCCGTTCGGCAAGGAGACCGCCATGACCAACCAACAGCAACGTGGTGACGCCTTCCGCGCGCTGCACCTGCGCGACGGCCTGTTCGTCCTGCCCAATCCCTGGGATGCCGGCTCGGCGAAGATGCTCGCCCACCTGGGTTTCGAAGCCCTGGCGACCACCAGCGCGGGCTTGGCCTTCGCCCTTGGACGGCGCGACGCCGAAGGTACGGTGAGCCGTGACGAAGCGCTGGCCAATGCCCGCGCGATAGTCGAGGCGACGCCTCTGCCGGTGGCCGCCGATCTGGAGAACGGCTACGGCGATGCAGCGGAAGACTGCGCTGAAACGATCCGTCTGGCCGCTGCTTGCGGGCTGGTTGGCGGTTCCATCGAAGACGCCACCGGCCGCCCGGATGCGCCGATCTACCCGCTGGAGCTGGCAGTAGAGCGCGTCGCTGCCGCCGTGCAGGCCGCCCGCACGTTGCCGTTCACCTTCACACTGGCGGCGCGGGCGGAGAACTTCCTGCACGGCCGCGTCGACTTGGACGACACCATCCGCCGCCTGGTGGCCTTTGCCGAAGCCGGTGCTGACGTGCTCTACGCGCCGGGCCTGAAAACCCGCGAGGAAATCGCCGCCGTGGTCAGCGCCGTGGCGCCGCGCCCGGTCAACGTGCTGGTGGGCTCGCCGGCGCTGCAGTTGAATCTGGATGAGCTCGCCGAACTGGGCGTGAAGCGCGTCAGCGTCGGCTCCTGCCTGGCGCGCGCGGCTTACGGGGCGTTCTTCAGTGCTTCGCAAGCGCTGGCCGAGGGTGACCTGAGGCCCATGCACAGCGCCATGCCGTTCGACCGGATCAACGGGATGTTCCGGGGCTGAGCCTTGCGTTGGTGGTTGCTCGGATTCGTTGTCGTATGCACCGGCCTGGCGTTGGCGCTGCAGCAACGCTGGATCGAGTTGCCCATCCGCTGGAATCCCTGGGCGCCGCTGAACGTGCGCGATCAGCCGAACCTGCTGACCCGCTACAAGCTCTGGCGCCTGCGTGATGATGCCGACCTTTGCCAGTTGGCACTGCAAAGCTCCGACCTCAAGGCGCAGGCCATGGCCGACAGCGAACCCGTGGCCGGCTGTCCGTTGCACAACGTCTGGCGCGTGCAGGCTGCCGGGGTGAAGCTGAGCAGCAGCTTCCTCGCCAGTTGCCCGCTTGCGGTGAGTTTTTCGCTGTTCGAGCGTCACTCACTGCAAGCGGCCGCGCGGGAAGTCTACGGCCAGCCGGTGGTAGCAGTGGAGCACCTGGGCAGCTTCGCCTGCCGCAACATCTATGGCCGCGCTGATGCCCGGCGCAGCCAGCACGCCACTGCCAATGCGCTGGACATTGCCGCCTTCCGCCTGGCCGATGGCCGGCGCATCGTGGTAGCGAAGGACTGGAGCGGGGATGGCGACGCCGCGCGCTTCCTGCGCTCCGTGCGCGACCGCGCATGCGGCAACTTCGACGGCGTGCTCGGGCCGGACTACAACCGGGCGCACCACGATCACTTCCACCTCGACCTGGGCGGCTGGCAGATCTGCCGTTGAGCCCGCCCGCTGCGTGCTGCGGTAGAATGGCGGCTTTTCCCAGGATCGCCCGCCATGACCGAAGTCCTCACTCCGCCGCGCATCGTCGTCCAGGCGCTGGCGCCTGCCTGGCAGGCCGCCGCCGAGCAGTGGGCGCAGCGACTCGGTCTGCCGATGGGGGAGGGCGATGCCGATTTCGCCCTGCAGCTGGGGGATGACGGCTTGCAGCTGCTGCAGCTGGGGCCGGATTCGCCCGGCCCGGTGCGGGTGGATTTCCTCGAAGGGTCTGCTGCGCATCGCCGGCAGTTCGGCGGCGGCGCCGGGCAAATGATCGCCAAGGCCGTCGGCATCCAGCAGGGCGTTCGTCCCCGTGTGCTGGACGCCACCGCCGGGCTGGGCAAGGACGCCTTCGTGCTGGCGACGCTGGGGTGCGAGATGGATCTGACCGAGCGCCAGCCGATCATCGCCGCGCTGCTGGAAGACGGCCTGGCCCGTGCAGCGGGGGATTTCGAGGTGGGCGCGATCGTCGCGCGCATGCGCCTGCTGCAGGGCAACTCCATCGAGCGCATGGCCGCGTGGGAAGGGGAGGCGCCGCAGGTGATCTACCTCGACCCGATGTTCCCGCACCGCGACAAGAGTGCGCTGGTGAAGAAGGAAATGCGTCTGTTCCGCCCGCTGGTGGGCGATGACCTCGACGCTCCGGCGCTGCTGGAAGCCGCACTCAAGCTGGCCAGCCACCGCGTGGTGGTCAAGCGCCCGCGCAAGGCGCCGATCATTGAGGGTCAGAAACCCGGCTACAGCCTGGAAGGCAAGTCCAGCCGCTATGACATCTATCCGCTGAAAAGCCTGAAGGGCTGAGAGCCGCGCCTGTCGGTGTGACTCGCGGTCACGGGTGCATCAGGGTGCAAAGGCCCTGAGGAACAACGCCACCACTTCCTGCACATGGGCCTCGGACTCTTCCGGGGTCGGTGGATTCTCGCAGCCAATCATCAGGCGGAAATGCACGCAGCCCTGCACCAGCATCAGAAAGTGCTCGGCGGCCCGACGCGGACAGTCCATCTTCATCTTGCCCTGCTGGCGGGCCTGCTCCAGCAGGCGCTCCATCTGGTCCAGCACGCGCTGCGGGCCGGCCTCGAAGAACAGCTGCGAGAGATGCGGGTTGCCCGCGCCCTGGGCCACCATCAGCCGGCTCAGGGCAATCGCCTCGGGGCTGTTGATCAACTGGTTGAAGCCGCGGCCCAGGTTCAGCAGCAGGCTTTCCAGCGGCGCGTCGGCCGGCGGCTCGGCGAACAGCTCGGGCATGCGTTCGGCGCACTTGGCCTGCACTGCCTCGACGAACAATGTCTCCTTGTCCGTGAAGTGGCTGTACACGGTGAGCTTGGACACCCCGGCCTCGGCGGCGATGGCCTCCATGCTGCTGCCGTCGTAGCCGTAGCGCACGAACAGCTCCTTGGCGGCTTCGAGAATGGCCTTGCGCTTGGCTGGATCCTTGGGGCGACCCGGTCCGTTCGATGAGTTCGTTGGTGACATGTCTTTACATTTCTAATACTGGACTGATGGGTTCTGTATTTTTACTATACCGGCGAGTATAAGAATTCCAACCGCGTTTTGCGAAAGGTCACACATCATGTTCCGCCATGCTCTGTCTGTCGCGCTGCCTGCTGCCTTCATCCTTTCCCTTTCCGCCTGCGGTAACGGCGAACCGCCGAAGCCCGCGGTGCGCCCTGCCATCGTGGTGCAGCCGCTGCCGGCGCGGGATATCACCGAGGCGTATCCCGGTGAAGTGCATGCGCGCCATGAGCCGGAGCTGGCCTTTCGTATCGGCGGAAAAGTCAGCAAGCGTCTGGTGGAAACCGGCGAGCGGGTGAAGAAGGACCAGCCGCTGGCGGAACTCGATCCTGAAGACGTTCGCCTGCAGCTCGAGGCCACGCGGGCCCAGGTAGCCGCCGCCGAGGCCAACCTGCAGACGGTGCGCTCCGAATACGCCCGCTACAAGACCCTGCTGGAGCGCCAGCTGGTCAGCCAGTCGCAGTTCGACAACATCGAGAACACCTACCGCGCCGGCGAGGCGCGGGTGAAGCAGATCCGCGCGGAGTACGACGTGGCCAGCAACCAGGCCGGCTACGCGGTGCTGCGTTCGCCCCAGGACGGCGTGATCGCCACTCGACGGGTGGAAGTGGGGCAGGTGGTTGCCGCTGGGCAGACAGTCTTCACCCTGGCCGCCGATGGTGACCGCGAAGTGCTGATCAGCTTCCCCGAACACGCCTTCGAACGCTTCCGCGTCGGCGAGGCGGTGAGCGTCGAACTCTGGTCGCAGCGCGACAAGCGCTTCAGCGGCAAGATCCGCGAGCTATCGCCGGCTGCCGACCCCCAGTCACGCACCTTTGCCGCGCGGGTGGCGTTCGACGATGCCAAGGTGCCGGCCGAGCTGGGCCAGAGCGCCCGCGTCTACATCCATGCCGAGGGCACCGTGCCGCTCGCCGTGCCGCTCGCCGCGCTGACGTCCGAAGCTGGCCAGCCGTTCGTCTGGGTAGTCGATCCGAAAACCTCCACCCTGCATCGCCGCCTGGTGCGCATCGGACCATACGCCGAGGACCGCGTGCCGGTGCTCGAAGGCCTGAAGGATGGCGACTGGGTGGTGGCAGCGGGCGTGCAGGTGCTGCGTGAAGGTCAGGAGGTACGGCCTGTCGACCGGGAGAACCGGTCGGTCAAGCTGGTGGCGAAGGAGTAACGCCCGATGCAATTCAACCTTTCCGCCTGGGCGCTGCAGAACCGCTCCATCGTCCTGTACCTCATGCTCCTGCTGGGCATCGTCGGGACGCTGTCCTACTCCAAGCTGGGGCAGAGCGAGGACCCGCCGTTCACCTTCAAGGCCATGGTGGTGAAGACCAACTGGCCGGGCGCGACCGCCGAGGAAGTTTCGCGCCAGGTCACCGAGCGCATCGAGAAGAAACTGATGGAGACCGGTGATTTCGACCGCATCATCTCCTTCTCCCGCCCCGGTGAATCCCAGGTGACCTTTGTCGCTCGAGAGGACTTTCACTCCCGCGACATTCCCGAGCTCTGGTACCAGATCCGCAAGAAGGTCAACGACATCCGCTACACCCTGCCGCAGGGCATCCAGGGGCCGTTCTTCAATGACGAGTTCGGCACCACCTTCGGCAATATCTACGCGCTGTCGGGCAAGGGCTTCGACTACGCGGTGCTCAAGGACTACGCCGACCGCCTGCAGCTGCAACTGCAGCGCATCAAGGACGTCGGCAAGGTCGAGCTGGTCGGGCTGCAGGACGAGAAGATCTGGATCGACCTGTCCAACACCAAGCTCGCCACCCTCGGTCTGCCGCTGGCGGCCGTGCAGAAGGCGCTGGAAGAACAGAACGCGGTGACCGCCACCGGCTTCTTCGAGACCGCGACCGACCGCGTGCAACTGCGCGTCTCCGGACGTTTCGATTCGGTGGAGGACATCCGCTCCTTCCCGATCCGTGTCGGCGATCGCACCTTCCGCATCGGCGACGTCGCCGAGGTCCATCGCGGCTTCAACGACCCGCCCGCTCCGCGCATGCGCTTCATGGGCGAGGACGCCATCGGCATCGCCGTGGCCATGAAGGACGGCGGCGACATCCTGGTGCTGGGCAAGAAGCTCGACGCCGAGTTCGAACGCCTGCAGCAGACGCTGCCGGCGGGCATGGAGCTGCGCAAGGTGTCCGACCAGCCGGCAGCGGTGCGCGAAGGCGTGGGCGAGTTCGTCCGCGTGCTGGCCGAGGCGCTGATCATCGTGCTGCTGGTGAGCTTCTTCTCCCTCGGCCTGCGCACCGGCCTGGTGGTGGCGTTGTCGATCCCGCTGGTACTGGCGATGACCTTCGCCTGCATGTACTACTTCGGCATCGGCCTGCACAAGATATCCCTCGGCGCGTTGGTGCTGGCGCTGGGCCTGCTGGTGGACGACGCGATCATTGCCGTGGAGATGATGGCGGTGAAGATGGAACAGGGCTACGACCGGCTCAAGGCGGCGAGCTACGCCTGGACCAGCACGGCCTTCCCGATGCTCACCGGCACCCTGGTCACCGCCGCCGGCTTCCTGCCCATCGCTACCGCGCAGTCGGGCACCGGCGAGTACACCCGCTCGCTGTTCCAGGTGGTGACCATCGCGTTGCTGGTCTCCTGGATCGCCGCCGTGGTCTTCGTGCCCTACCTGGGCGAGAAGCTGTTGCCCGACCTCGCCAAGCGCCACGCGGAAAAGCACGGCGGCAGCGACAAGGGACACGACCCGTATTCGACGCCTTTCTACCAGCGCTTCCGTCGCGTGGTGGAGTGGTGTGTGCGCTACCGCAAGACGGTGATCCTGCTCACCGTGGCGGCCTTCATCGGCTCGATCATGCTGTTCCGCCTGGTGCCGCAGCAATTCTTCCCGCCCTCGGCGCGCCTGGAGCTGCTGGTGGACCTGAAGCTGGCCGAGGGTGACTCGCTGACCGCCACCACCGAGCAGGTCAACCGCCTGGAAAAAATGCTCGCCGAGCATCCGGGCATCGACAACTACGTAGCCTATATCGGCACCGGTTCGCCGCGCTTCTACCTGCCGCTGGACCAGCAACTGCCGGCGGCGAGCTTTGCGCAGTTCGTGGTCCTGGCCAAGAGCCTGGAGTCCCGTGAAGAGATTCGCCAGTGGCTGATCAAGCACATGAACGAAGACTTCCCGACCCTGCGTACCCGTATCAGCCGCCTGGAGAACGGCCCGCCGGTGGGCTACCCGGTGCAGTTCCGCGTCTCCGGCGAGCACATCCCGGAGGTCCGCGAACTGGCGCGCAAGGTCGCCGACAAGATGCGCGAGAACCCCCACGTGGTGAACGTGCACCTGGACTGGGAAGAGCCGAGCAAGGCGATCTTCCTCGACATCGACCAGGAACGCGCCCGCGCCCTCGGCGTGAGTACTTCGGACATCTCGCAGTTCCTGCAGAGCTCGCTGACCGGCTCCACCGTCAGCTACTACCGCGAGGACAACGAGCTGATCGAGATCCTGCTGCGTGGCGACGAGCGTGGTCGGCATGACCTCTCGCAACTGCCCAGCCTGTCGATGCAGACCAGCAGCGGGCGCAGCGTGGCGCTGTCGCAGGTGGCGACGCTGGAGTACGGCTTCGAGGAAGGCATCATCTGGCGGCGCAACCGCCTGCCCACGGTGACCATTCGCGCCGACATCTACGATGACTCGCTGCCAGCGACCCTGGTGAAGCAGATCTCGCCGACGCTGGACCCGATCCGCGCCGAGCTGCCCGACGGCTACCTGCTGGACGTCGGCGGCACCGTGGAGGATTCCGCCAAGGGGCAGAACTCGGTGAACGCCGGTGTGCCGCTGTTCATCGTGGTGGTGCTCAGCCTGCTGATGATCCAGCTGCGCAGCTTCTCGCGGATGATCATGGTGTTCCTCACCGCGCCCCTGGGGCTGATCGGCGTGACCCTGTTCCTGCTGGTGTTCCAGAAGCCCTTCGGCTTCGTCGCCATGCTCGGCACCATCGCCCTGGCGGGGATGATCATGCGCAACTCGGTGATCCTCGTGGACCAGATCGAACAGGACCGCGCCCACGGCCTGGACACCTGGCACGCCATCATCGAGGCCACGGTGCGGCGCTTCCGCCCCATCGTGCTGACCGCCCTGGCCGCCGTACTGGCGATGATCCCGCTGTCGCGCAGCGTGTTCTTCGGGCCGATGGCCGTGGCGATCATGGGCGGCCTGATCGTCGCCACGGCGCTGACCCTGCTGTTCCTGCCGGCGCTCTATGCGGCGTGGTTCAGGGTGAAAAAGGAAGTCTAGCCCCGGCTTTCCCAGTGGGGGCAGGCATGAAAAAGCCCGGCGGTTGCCGGGCTTTTCTTTTGTTTTCTGGCGAGACTCAGAGCACCCCGAATACCTTCTTCGCCAGACCGGTGGCCGCTGCAGTCGGGTTCTGGCGGATGGTCTTTTCCTGTTCGGCGATGAGCTTGAACAGACCGTCCAGCGCTTCCTCGGTCACGTAGTTCTCGATGTTCGCGTTCTTCGCATCGACCACGCCGAAGGCGGCGGCCTGGCTCGCGAAGGCGTTGTACTGCTTGGCCACGCCAACCTGGTCAGTGGCTTGTTTGATGATCGGCAGGAACTTGGCGCGCAGTTGATCGCGGCTGCTGCGGTTCAGGTAGTCGGTGGCGGAGTGGTCGCCGCCCTGGAGGATGCCCTTGGCGTCGGTCACGCTCATCTTCTTCACCGCATCGACCAGCAGCGCCTGCGCTTGCGGCATGGCGGCCTCGGCTGCCTTGTTCATGCTTGCCTCGAGCTGGTCGACCTGGGCGCCCATGCCGAACTGCTTCATGGTCTTGGCGGCCTTGCCCAGCTTGCCGGGCAGTTCGATGCGCACGGCCGGGTCATTGCTGAAGCCGCCGGGCTGGCTGAGCTGCTTCACGGCCACCTGTGCACCCTGCGTCAGCGCATCCTTCAGGCCGCCGGTGGCGTCGCTCTGGCTGAGGTCGGAGAGGGACAGGGCGAAGGCATTGACGGACAGCAGGGCGCCGGCCAGCAGAACGGGGAATCGCAGCATCGGTACTTCCTTGGCGAAACCCGGCGGCTTGCGTACCGCCGAGGTGGAGAATGGAGGGGGGAGATTAACGGAGGATGGCCGCCGGGGAAAACCCGGCGGCGCGGTGAATCAGCGCACGGGGTCGACGCGGACGCGAAGCGGTTGCGAGTCGCTGCCGTCGAGTTTGACGCTGTGGCGCTCGGTGGTGATGAACAGCAGGCGGCCGCCGTCCTCGATGCGCGCGTTGACGGCGTAAGTGTGTCCCGGTTTGACCTGGTTGCGGTCGTAATCCAGATGGAACGCCAGCGGCACCTGGCGGCCAGGCTCCAGTTGCTGCTGGGCCAGATCGACGGCCGGGGCATCGGCCAGCGATACGTCCTGCAGGCTGACGGTGACCTGGGCGGTCGGCGGCAGGGCGATGCGCTGCAGGTAGAAGACTTCACCATCCAGCGAAGCCTTGTCGCCGGAGGAAGTGGCACTGCAGGCGGCGAGCAGGCCGGTCATCAGCAGCAGGGGAAGGGTTTTCTTCATGGAGCTCTCCTTTGAACCAAGGGGCGTCAGACCATTGTGCACGGCGATAGTTGCTTCGCACATGACTTGTTCAATGACGATTGCCCTGAGAGCCATGCTGTTTGTCTAGGCGTAGGTTTCAGCGTCGACCAGAAGCTTGCCCTCCAGGTCCTTGGCCGAGAGAAGGGGCATCTTCTCCTCCAACGGCCAATCGATCTTCAGGTCGGGGTCGTCCCAGCGGATGCAACGCTCATGCTGGGGAGCGTAATAGTCGGTGGTCTTGTACAGAAACTCCGCTGAGTCGCTCATGACGATGAATCCGTGGCCGAATCCTTCGGGCATCCACAGCTGGTGTTTGTTTTCGGCACTGAGCACTGCACCTGCCCATCGGCCGAAGTTGGGCGAGGAGCGACGCAGGTCGACGGCGACGTCGAACACCGTACCGCTGACAACCCTCACCAGCTTTCCTTGTGGCTGCTGTATCTGATAGTGCAATCCACGCAGCACGCGTTTCGCGGATCGGGAATGATTGTCCTGAACGAATTGCACCCGGCGGCCGATGGCCTCTTCGAAGTGTCTGTGGTTGAAGCTTTCGAAGAAGAACCCTCGGTCGTCGCCGAAGACCCTGGGTTCGATCTTGAAGACCTCCGGAAGTGCCAGTGGAGTTGCTCTCATCAGTAAACAGCCTCTTTAAGCAGGTGCTTCAGGTACTTGCCGTAGTCGTTCTTGCACAGAGGTTCCGCCAGCTTTTCCAGCGTTTCGGCATCAATCCATTTATGACGGAAAGCAACTTCCTCCGGGCAGGCAACTTTCAGCCCCTGACGATGCTCAAGTGTGGCGATGAAATGGCTGGCTTCGAGCAAGGAGTCATGGGTACCGGTATCCAGCCAGGCATAACCGCGCCCCATGATTTTCACCTTCAGGTCGCCAGATTCCAGATAGCAGCGATTCAGGTCGGTGATCTCCAGCTCTCCGCGGGCGGACGGCTTGATGCTCTTGGCGATGTCCACGACTCGATTGTCGTAGAAGTACAGACCGGTCACGGCGTAGTTGGATTTGGGGGCGCGGGGCTTCTCTTCCAGGCTCATGGCTTTGCCGGTCGAGTCGAACTCCACGACGCCATAACGCTCCGGGTCCTGGACGTGGTAGGCGAACACGCTGGCGCCGGTCTCCTGTTGCGTTGCGTTGCGCAACAACTCGGGGAAGTCATGGCCGTGGAAGATGTTGTCGCCCAGCACCAGTGCGCAGCGATCTTGTCCAATGAACTGCTCGCCTATCAGGAAGGCCTGTGCAAGGCCGTCGGGGGAGGGTTGCACGGCGTACTGCAGGCTCAGTCCCCACTTGTTGCCATCGCCGAGCAGCTGTTCGAAGCGTGGAGTGTCTTGTGGCGTGGAGATGATCAGAATGTCTCGTATCCCTGCCAGCATCAGTGTCGTGAGGGGGTAGTAGATCATTGGCTTGTCATAAACCGGCAGCAGCTGCTTGGAAATGGCCAATGTGGCGGGGTGCAGGCGTGTGCCTGAACCGCCGGCGAGAATGATGCCCTTGCGTGTCATTGGATGGCCCCTGCTAATTCGTGAATCAGGCGTTGCGCGTGGTGTTGCCATTCAGGCAGTGCCACGCCGAAAGTGCTCTGCAGCTTGCGTGTCGACAGCCGTGAGTTGGCAGGTCGGTGAGCCGGTAGTGGGTACTCCGCAGTACTGATCGGTAACACCTGGTCTGCTGGGCAAGTCAGGGCAACGCCCAGTTGCAATGCTTGTTTCACGATGAACTGCGCAAATCCGTACCAAGTGGTTTCGCCCCCGGCGACCAGGTGATAGGTACCGCTGGCTTTATCGTTCAGCTGCGATTCCTGGCTTAGTCGCGCGAGTACCAGTGCCGTGATGTCCGCGATCAGCTCGGCGCTGGTGGGGGCACCCACTTGATCGGCTATCACTTTGAGTTCGGTGCGTTCACCAGCGAGCCGCAGGATCGTTTTCGCGAAGTTGTTCCCTCGGGCCGCATACACCCAACTGGTGCGGAAAATGAGGTGCCGGCAGCCACTGGCTCGAATCGTCTCCTCGCCGTCCAACTTGGTTCGGCCGTAGATATTCCGGGGGCCAGTCACGTCCGTTTCGGCGTAGGGAGAATTCCCGTCGCCGCTGAAGACGTAATCGGTGGAGTAATGCACCAGCCAGGCATTCGATTTTGCGGCGGCGACTGCCATTGCCTGGACGGCTTCGCTGTTAATACGGCGCGCGCCAGCCTCGTCAGATTCGGCCTTATCCACGGCAGTGTAGGCAGCGGCGTTGACGATGAACTGAGGACGGATCTTGGCGATCAGGTTGTCCACGGCCTTGATGTCGTTCAGATCAGCCATTGCCCGATCACAGGAGATGAGCATGCCGAGCGGAGCCAGGGCGCGCTGCAGTTCCCAGCCGACCTGGCCGTTGGCGCCGAATAAAAGAATCCTTTTCATATGTATTGCCTGCCGATCCAGTCGCTGTACGCTCCGCTGGTGATGCTGGTTACCCAGGCCTGATTCTCGAGGTACCAGCGAACCGTTTTTCGAATGCCGGTTTCGAAGGTCTCTGCCGGTTTCCAGCCGAGCTCCCGCTCCAGCCGGGTGGCGTCGATGGCATAGCGGCGGTCATGACCTGGGCGATCCTTGACGAACGCAATCTGTTGGCGATAGCTCTGGCCGTCGTGTCTTGGGTGCTCCTGATCGAGGATGTCGCAGAGCGTCTGTACCACGTCGATGTTGGCTTTTTCGTTCCAGCCGCCGATGTTGTAGGTCTCACCCGGCACGCCCGCCTCCAGGACACGCCGTATGGCACTGCAATGGTCCTTCACGTACAGCCAGTCCCTGACTTGCTGGCCGTCCCCATAGATCGGCAAGGGCTTCGCCGCCAAGGCGTTGTGAATGACCAGCGGGATCAGCTTCTCCGGGAAGTGATAGGGCCCATAGTTGTTCGAGCAGTTGGTCGTCAGGACGGGCAGCCCATAGGTGTGGTGATAGGCGCGTACCAGATGATCGGACGCAGCCTTGGAAGCTGCGTAAGGGCTGTTGGGTTCGTAGCGATGCTGTTCGGTGAATGCCGGCGCCTTTGGCATCAAGGAACCGTAAACTTCATCCGTGGAAACATGCAGGAAGCGGAAGGTCGCCTGTTCATTGCCGGAGAGTCGTTGCCAGTAAGCACGTGTGCACTCCAGCAGCCTGAATGAGCCGACGATATTGGTCTGAATGAATTCATCCGGGCCGTGGATCGAGCGATCGACATGGGACTCCGCAGCGAAATGGAGAATGGCGCGGGGGCGATGTGCTTGCACTATTTGCTCGATCAGCGCCGCGTCGCCGATATCTCCTTTGATGAAGAGATGCCGGGGATCGTTTTTCAGGCTTTCGAGATTCTGGCGGTTTCCCGCGTAAGTCAGCTTGTCGAGACTGACGACAGGCTCGTTATGAGCTGCCAGCCAGTCGAGCACGAAGTTGGAGCCGATAAAGCCGGCGCTTCCGGTGACTAGAATCGTCATGGAGTAGATCCTGTTGCGTGGTTAGGCGAAAGCTGCTGCGACTGCCCGCCGCGGAGTGGCACTCAATCGGAGGGAGCAACTCATTCCACGATCCTGCCGAAGAGGTTCTGGAACATGACCTGGTCCCGCCCGTCCGTGAGGTCATACAGCGAGTAGTCGTGATTGAGCCTTGCGCCGCCGTCGCGGGTCAGTGGGTCCCAGGTCAGGTTGGCACGGCGCATGGTGGAACTGCTCATCAGTTCATCGAAGGGGATCGACACGTACATGCCCTTGTCGAAACTGCCTTCCCCGTAGGCTTCCTTGTCGGCGGTCGTCAGCGTGACCCAGGCGCCGAAGCGCACGCCGTTGCTGAACTGGCGGGACATATCGAGGGTGCCGCCCCAGTCGCGCGCCAGGTAGCGGCCGGCGCTGACGGTGGCCAGGATGTCCTGGAAACCGGTCTGCCAGTAGAGGGTGACGAAGCCAGTCGCCACCTGATAGTCGCGCAGACCGAAATGCTGGTCGAACTCGCGTTGGCGCACCAGATCTAGGTTGGCGCCCAGTGCCCAGTCTTCACCCAACGGCCGGTACAGCAGTTCGCCACCGACACCGGCGAACATGCTTTCCAGGTAGCCGCCGTAGACCATGGCGTAGAGATCCTGGTCGAGCCGTGCGGTCTTATTCAGCTGGAAGCTTTGCAGCATGACGTTGGAGGTCGTCATGTATTGGCGAATGTCGGTGCGTACGCGCGGCAGGTTGCTGGGAGCGTCGTAGGTGAAGTTGTCGAAGTTGTTGAACAGATTGACGCTGAGCAGGCCGTTCGCCCATAGGCTGGATGTGAAGCGGTACTCGCTGTCGAGGTCGGTGGTGATCTGATAGAGAAGAAAGTCGTTGGGACCGCCGATGCTCTGGTTATAGCCCAGGCCAACGTTGTAGGTGAGTGGGGCGGGTTTCTGCTGATAGAGCATCTGCTCCTGCTGTGGCAGTGGGGTGTTCTGCTCGGTAGTGCGGCGCAGGTCTTCCAGTGGTCGTTCCTGGTTGGCCACATCCTCGAACATCCGGCGCGGTACGCTGGTTTCGACGACAGGCTGGCCGTAGCGCGTATCGACGACGGTGAACCATCGGACATCGTCGCTGGTGCTGTTGTCGAGAATACGCGCCGCACGCCCGACCGCTTCGGGCGTGTAGAGGTAGCGGGTCTGTTCGCCGTAGACCACGACTTCGCGGTTCTTCCGGGTAATGCGATCCACCTTGTAACCGGCGTTTGCTTCCAGACGGCGGGAGACGTCGGCCCAGTCAGTCGCTTCGGTTGGTTTCTGACCAACCCGCTGTATCAAGGCTTCGGGAGCGGGATCGTTCACCTTAGCCGGCGCGGTACGGGTGGTGAAGTTGGTGTGCAGGGTAATGCCGAACATAGCAGTGTTGCCGCGCTCGAACGCAGCAGTCAGGTCGATAGCATCGGTGGCCTTGAAGACCATGCCGATGTTGAAGGGCGAGCTCTGCTTCTGGTTGTCGTCCAGCGGTTCATGCTGATAGTCGTTGCCGTCGTACTCGAGCTTGAAGGACAGCGGCTTCCAGGGCGTCTGCCAGTGGATGCCGCCGAAGAGAGCGGGGCGGCCGCGGAAGTAGGAATTCGAATTTACCGAGCCCGCGGAATCGACCGTGCCCGTTGGCGCGGGGCGGCTCCTGAATCGGTCGTCAATCCAGCCCAGTGGATTATTCAACTCGCCACGGTTCCCTATGTAGCCCCAGGCTAGTCCCAGGCTGAAATCCAGATCGCCGACGCGTTTGCTGCCGACCAAATATTCACTGGAGAACAGCCCCGTTCCGCCGATGTCCCTGCCACCCAAAGCTATTTCCGGTGCCCAGCGATTTTCCTGAAGCAGACGGAATTTGACGTCGAAGGCCTTGTCCTTGTAGCTCTGGTCGCCACTGAAGTCGTTCGCGCCGTACTGGCGGTTGCTGATCGACGTATAGCGGAAAGTGCCCTCCATCCAATCGAAAGGTTGCAGCGAGAAGCTGTAGCGCGAGTACGGATCGGTACGGTTGGCGTTGATGCTGATTTCGCCTGCTGGCGCCATGCGCGCGGTCGGCGTCTGTAGCAGGCCTACTCCGCCGAAATCGTTCTGGGTGTAGCGTGGCTCGGCACCTGCCAGGCTCGCGCCCGCCAGCAGCAGGCAGAGTCCGTGACGGCAGTTCATGGCAACTCCATGGATAACGGCTGAGTAGCGATGAACCTGGCCAGTTCACTGTTCAGGTCAGCGGCGATCGCATCCACTCGTGTGGCATCCAGGGGGATCAGCAGGATGGCGCCAGGGGCTGGAGGAGCGGTTTCCTCGCGATTCCACAGAGCTCTGCCCAGGCGGGAAACCTGCCCGTCGGGCTGGATCAGATAGAGGTAGTCCGGGTCGGCCTCCGCCAGGGCGGGGCACTGTTGCGCATACCGGTAGGCCTGTTGCAGCGGGGCGAATGGGAGTTTGCAGTCGTTCGACACCGCGCCGGTGACACGAATGCTGTCCGGCCGCGGCGGGAATATCAGTCGGTCGCCGCCCTGAAGCTTGGGGGAGTGCAGGGCGTTCAGTTCGACAGCCAAGGGATCGAGCCGGTACAAGCGTCGTCCGGTGATCGGAAGTCGGCTCACCTGCTCATTCAGTCGCTGGGCTGCGGCGGCAAGCCCTGGCTCGTTCTGAAGCATTGCGAGACGTTCGATCTGGATCAGGTCGAACAGGACGCCTGCCTTCAGGCGTTGTTGGCCCTGCTTCAAGCTGTCGCTTTGCCAGGACGCGCCAAGCCAGTAGCCCAGCGGGTCGACGCGCAACTGGCTTATCAGATCGCCCAGGCGCAGGCCTTCAGCAATTTCCTTTTCCCCGGGAGCGGGCACCGCCCCCAGCACTTCTATGCGGGTACTGGCAAGCAGCGTGTTGCCGAGAACAAGACCCAGCAGCAGACAGCCGATTGGCGCAAGCTTCATGGTTGCCCCCGCAGTGGCCGCAGCTGGGTGAGGGTGACGCTCAGGATTGGCGTGACCTGCTGGCGGCTCTGCATGACGAAGCCGTCTTGCGGGTCGACCCAGTAGTGGTTGGTCGAAGACATGCCCGCGATCGGAGATTTCAGGACTTCATCGATGCGCAGCAGGGTGTAGTCCCGCTCGAGGATGCGGACCGTCTCGATGCCGGCTGGGTGGAAAGCCCCGCTGAGGGGGATGTCGAACTGCATGCTCGAAGCGAGGTCGATCCAGCGATGACTCGGCTGCCCGTCTGCAACGCGCTGCAACTCACGAGGGAAGGGCGAGCCCGCGGCCAAACGTGTCCCCAGGAGATCATTCGGGAAACCGAGAGTGCGTACGATGACGCCATCCTCCAGTAGCAATAGCTGGTTGGAGTTGGCCCGCCAGTACTGCAGCTTGCCCTGCACGCGCACCAGCGCCATCACCGCCGAGCCAAACTCGGTGGTGACCTGGATCTGGTAGTAGGGGAGGGAGTCGACCTGAGCCTGCGTGACTTCCAGACCAGCAGGGCGGTGCAGACTGGCGCCCAATGTATCGAGGGAGCCCTGCATCAATGGGTTGCAGGCGCTCACTGAAGCAGCCGATGCGGCGAGCATGATCAGACGAAGGGCAGTCATGGCGCCGGATCAGTTGTTGTTGAGGTTGCGCTGTACGGTTGAGCCGGTGCCGACCATGCCGGCGGAGGGCACCAGTTGGCTGATCAGCCGGTTCCAGCGGGTGACCCCTGCCGGGCCAACGTACACAACATCCTGAGGCCGCAGCTGGAACTGCTGGGCGAGGATGAACGCGGTCGGAGAGTTTGCGTCGAGCTGGAACACCGTGGCGCGCTCGGTTTCCAGGTTCTCCACGCCACGAATGACATAGACGGCCTTGCCGTTGGCGGTGGTCTGGTTCAGGCCGCCGACGCTGCCCAGAGCATCGGCCAGGTTCATCTCGCGGGTCTTGAAGGTCAGGGCGCGTGGTGCGTTGACCTCGCCCATCAGATAGACCTTCTTGCGGTCGTTGTAGGGCAGGTAGATGCGATCACCGTCCTTCAGGTACAGGTTGTACAGGTCTGAACCCAGTGCGGTATTGAGAGCATCCAGGTTCAGGCGATAAATCTGCTGGCTGCGCTGCAGCGTCAGCCCGGAGAGGTCCGCGTTGGCCGTGTCCAGTTCGGCGGCTCCGATTGCCTCCATCAATGTCAGGGGCGTTGCGGTAATGGGTTGCTGTCCTGCCTTCAAGAAAGCGCCATTGAGCACCACGCGCTGGCTGGCATAGCGCATCACGGCAATGTCGACCTGCGGTTGCTCGATGTAATCGGCCAGCGCCTCGCTGATGTGGTGGCGAACTTCCTCGATCGTCCGGCCTCCCACCTTGATCTGTCCAACATAGGGATAGAACAGCGTGCCGTCGGGGCGCACCAGGCGGCCGTTGGCGTCGATCTGCTGTTGCTGCCCGGCTGGCGAGGTCAGCTCCGGATGGTCCCACACGGTGATGTAGAGCAGGTCACCGGCACCTATTCGATAGCTTTCCGGCGCATAAGCCAGCAGTTCGGGTGGAACCTGCTCATGCTGCTGCGTTGCGGCCTCCACGATGAGCAGCTTCGGCGTGATCTGCACCAGTTGGATACGGCTGGATTCGGCCGAATCCTCCTGCATCAATCGCCCTGTAGCCAGATTCTGGCCAGGGGAAAACATGCACCCCTGAAGCACGAGGGCGGACAGGACAGCAACAGACAGTGAACGGATCATGGAAGGCTACACGGGAGAGATGAAGAGGATGACGCGGGAACCTTTCAGCGTCGGTATTCCTGGCTCGGGTGGGGGCGGTCAGGAGGCTGCGCAGGTTAGCAATGGGACTTGGAGGCGGATGTAGGAAAAGGATGGCGAGGTGCGACAGGGAATTCTTTAACTGAGGGCGCTTATGACTAGTAGGCGTTCTGGTGCACGAACCCCTTGAACAGGGTCAGGAAGACAATCTTCAGGTCCCACCAGAGTGACCAGTTATTGATGTAGGCGAGGTCGAACTCGACCCGCTTCTGCATCTTCTCCAGGGTATCCGTCTCGCCGCGCCAGCCGTTGACCTGGGCCCATCCGGTGATGCCCGGTTTGACTTTGTGGCGCAGCATGTAGCTGCTGATCTGCCCGCGATATTCCTCGTTGTGGGCTATCGCATGAGGGCGCGGGCCCACGATGGACATATCGCCCAAGAGCACGTTGATGAACTGCGGAAGCTCGTCCAGAGAGGTGCGGCGCAGGAAGGCTCCAACCGGGGTGATGCGGCTATCGTTGCGCGTCGCTTGAGTTACCGTTGCCCCGTTTTCCATCACCCGCATACTGCGGAACTTCCAGACTTCGATGGAGCAGCCGTCGATGCCGTAGCGCTTCTGCCTGAAGAGCACCGGTCCGGCCGAGGTGAGCTTCACCGCCGCAGAGATCAACAACATGGGGAGGGCAATCAGGCACAGAATGAGCGAGGAAAGTGCTATGTCTTCCAGGCGTTTCACCCACGCACCGACGCCGACCATGGGGCTGTCGAAGATGCTGATGGTGGGGATGCCATCGATGTTCTGCGTACGGGCGTGGAGCAGGTTGAAGATGAATACATCAGGGATGATATGCACAGACGCCGTTGTGTCGCTTAACTGCTGAACCAACCACTTAATGCGGGACTCACTACGCATCGGCAAGGTGATGTAGATCCTGTCCAGTTCACCTGAGCGTGCCCTTTCGACGAGATCTTCCAACACGCCTGATACAGGCAACTTCACTTTTCGATATCCGAGGCCGACTGGCTCCAACCGCGTGTCATCGTAAAAACCGACGAGTTCAAGTCCCATCCATGGCGCATTGGCAATACTGGATCCCAGGCGTTTCCCTAGCGTACCTGCGCCAGCGATGGCAACCGAGCGAGTATTGAAGCCGCGGCGACGCAGGGCGTGCAACGCAAGGCGCAGTAGAACGCGGTATCCACTAAGCCCTCCCAGCACGAGAGAAAACCACTGAAATTGGCCAGCGGCATCAAGGAGCGTGAACCTGGGGACGAGGTAATCGATCAAGACGACACCGGTGACGCTTATCGTCCAGACACTGCAAACCCTACGTAGTTCTGTCTGTGTTCTTTCTCCCCGCCATGAGGTATACAACTGGGCGAAGTCGCTGAGCAGATAGAAGATGACCAGGGATGACAAAGTAGCAATAGCCGAGGCGTAGTCCCACGGCGTGCCATTGGAAGTGAGCACGACAGTCATACCTAAGAAGATTACCATCAGGTCCAGTAGCCTCTGCAAAACTGAAATACTGGCCTGATGCGGGCGTAAAATTCCTCTATCTCGTCTGTTCATTATCAGATCCGAAATTTACTAATTAGGATTGAATGTCGAGTTCAATTGCGCGAAGCAGTCGGTCTCGATTGGTGCGGTCAATGACATCTGAATGAGAGCTTCGAGTGCCTATGAATCTTTTTAGAAAATCAATGGTTAACTCGGAAACGTCCCAGATTATCCGGCAGATATGCTCTTGCTCAAGCCATCTTGCTGTATCGGCCTGATGCGAGTTTCGATGCTCGTGGAGTAGATGGTCTCGCGGAACTATCAGCAGGGGGATATTTCGTTCCTTGGCGGACAGCAACGTCCCCATGCCGGCGTGCGATATAATAAGGTCGCAGTCTTTAAGTGCTAGATCGTATTCCTCTTCATCTAGAAATGACTTGGTCTGAATAGTATTGTAGGGCTCAGGGTCATTACCTACTTGCGCTGAAAAATAAAAGCTCGCTCCCTGAGGTGAGGAGGCTAGTTCATCGATACGTTTAATCAACCTGGGGAAGGGGAGTTGTGTTCCAACTGTCACAAAGATCTTCATAGTATTCGTCCGCTATAAAATACTAACTTCCCATCGCACAGGTGAGGCCATTGACTGTACGTTTTGCTGCAAATGTGCTTCGCAAGTCTTCCGGATAAGGAAAGTTTGGTGACGTTGGCGATCGAGTCAATCCAGATCGACTTTACTCCGAGAATTCTTGCAGCAAGGCAGACTGCCAAGCCTGGCAGGGCGCCAGTTGAAATTACGGCTGTAGTTGGAGTGTTGCTCTTCAGTATCCGGACACCATGGGCCAGTGTTCTAAGAAAGGCAAAGGGAGAGAATCCGGAAAAGTCAGGGATGAGATAGAAACTTCCGTCAGCTGAGTTCTTGCTGGATGTCGATATTCTTATTGTCGAGTAGTCCTTGCTAAGATTTTCCGTTATTTTTAACAGTTGAATCCAGTGGCCACCGTTGCTGGCGACTAAAGCTATCTTCTTCACGCTTGTGTTTCCATTTTGTGAGCGAGCACGAGCCCAGATAAAACAAACCTATTCCCAGCGAGTAGGGCGAGAAACCTTCCTCTTGAAAGATGCTGTTTGCGAGTACGCAGATAACAAAGAGTGAAATCATTCGTTCCGACGTGTCTCTTGATGTGATTCCAGCAGTGGCAAGCGATAAGTAGAATAGGTAGATTAAAATTGAGAAGATTCCGAACTGCCCGATCAGAACTCCCAGCCCTGTATCGCTGAACCCTACTTCGTCGCTGCCGCTAGCAATGGAGCTCTGAACGCCCGCTGAGCCAAGGCCTCGTCCGAACAGGACGCTGGGTAGTTGTCCGATAGCCCAAAGAAGCTTCACCATATGTGGATTGCCTGAAGATAGCCCCAAGGAAAAGGTTGTGGCCACGTATGTTGTGAGTAGAAGAATGAGTGAAGTTATGAATATGCGGTTTTCATGCTTCCCTTTATGCGGGATCCAGTAGAGGAGCACGCAGATGAACCAAGTCAGTAATGGTCCTTTGGTCCCCAGGATAGCTATTCCTAACATCAAGACTATTGGAGTTATTACCTTGCCTTTCGAGATCAGGAGAAGTGAGCAGAATGAGAGGAGATAACCAAGGGAGATCGGATGTAGCAACGTGCCCAAGGGTCTCAGCATGCTTATGTTCTTGAGGAGTTCAGAATTGAATAGATATCGTGTATTTCGTTGTACCAACTGCTCAGCAGACAAGGGGAATGGCAAGCCAAGCTTTAAGGAGATGTACTGGTGTGCGCCGGTTATCTCGTAGACAAGATCTGGGAAGGATACTTCGAATGCTATGAATATTACTGAAATTACCCCAAATGATACGAAGGTCTGGAATATATCATCTTTTTTAACGCCAAGGCTGATGGTGATTCGCCCCGTCAGATAGAGAGCCAGCGGATAGAGAAGCATCCTTAGGCTGATGGTTGCTGATGATATATCTACTTTGAGTAGTGCGGTCGCATAGCAGAAAAATATTGAAAGGATGTATAGTAAAAATCTTTTTGAAGGAATTAGTAGCTTGGGGCGAGCGGCAGAAAGGTAGATGAGTGCGGTTACGCACAGAATGAAATCCAGGCCTTGGTTTATTGTGAGTGATATTTTGGTGAGTTCGTTTTCGAAATGGTAGGACAGAGAAGATGTAAGTATGTTCTTGAATAACAGTAGTCCGATCAGGAGAAATATAAGGAGTGGTTTATAGTTTCTGTCTAGGGTGCTGATGAGCAGAGCTGCCAGTAAAGTAGCAAGTCCAAGGCGAAAGTCAAAGAACGAGAAGAATATGATGAATGTCGCCGAGACAAAACTGAGCAGGAGTTTTGAGTTGCGCATTAATAATATTGTTTGGCTGCTGTAGCGTGAGCGTCGGCGAGGTGGGTGCAGATAGTCTTGCTAGGGAAGATTTTCGTGCTCGAGTGTTCGCGGTGCATGACCTCTATATCCGGAGCATAGAGGGTCTTTAGTTTGCTTTCTTGGACTTTGTGGCCGAGGTAGTTCTCTTCGCAAAACAGGAAGTTGCTCATCGATAGAGAAACTTTTCTGCTGAAGAAGGTTCTCGTAAATATAACAAATGATCCGTGGCCGGCGTAAATATCCCTAGGTGAAGTGGATGTCGCCCTGATGCGCCCGGTACTGAGTGATTTTCTAACTTTGCTCATTAGTAATCGGTAGATTCCAGTTGCTAAAGATGACTTGAAAAGTATGGAGAAAAATATAACTTTTATTCTTGGTGGCTTTTTGGAGAGATAAGGGTTTTGTTCATGGCTACTTAGCTTTGAAACAATCCTTGGTGCAATGATGGCATAGGTGTCAGATTTTTTGGGGGCGAGGCTTGTCGATAATTTATTTGAGTCAAATTCGATGTCGGGATTGCTCAGGCAGATGAAATCGTAGTCTTCGACTGCAATGTCGTCATGTGTTAAGGCGTAACGAAATCCGCCCAAGTATCCAAGGTTCTGGGCGCATGAGGAGAAAAGGATGTTGATGTTCAGGTTTAGTCTCTTGGCGGCTTCTTGGAATATTTTCTTGTTTTCGCTAGTGCAGATTTTTGAATCGTTATCATGAAATATCAGGGTGGTGTTTTCTTGATTGGGAAAGTTTGAGAAATTTTCAAGAAATAACACTGAGTCCTCAATGGAGTTAAAGTTTACCAGGCAAATAAGAATGCGCGGGTGATTATTCATGGCTATTCGCTTGTATGTAGTTTTTCAAGGTGGTCTCAATCAATTTCTTTTGTTCCGTAAGTTCAGCTTTTCCTGTGATTTTGTGGCCAGTTGACGTGAGGCCCAGGAACGCATCCGAGAAATCGAGTGAGGCAACGGATTTGAAGTCGTTTTCCAACATCCAGGTTTCGAGGAATGAGCCCAGTTTCCTGACTTTTCTAGTATTGATTCCACAAACTTTAACTCCATAGGAGTAGGCAGTTATGGCTCCGTGAAGACTGGTTCCTATATATCCTTTGGACATTGCCAGTGACGCCATGATGTCGAGGATGTGTGGACTGTTCTGGAAATAGACGCTTGGGTTCTTTTCACGTATACGTTTGAATATTTCAAATAAGACAATATGGTCTTCATGCCCGGTAGCTCTGCCAATTGGAAGCAGAAGAATTGCTTTTCCCGACGTTTCCTGGATGAAAATTAACTGTCGGACGATGTTGTCTATTTCCGATTGGATATAACGATTTGCGGCCTGAAATACGAAGTAGTTATCTTCCGGGAAAAGCTGTGACTTCTCTATTTTGGATTTCCAGTTGCGCTCTTTCAGTTCTCTCAAGTCGAAGTGGTTTGACATGATCAGTGCCGTGTCAGGTATTAGCTTGCAGTTGACTCCGGCGCTTATTAGGTTGGATTGTGTTAACTTGTCGCGTACAGTAACCTCGTCGGACTGCTTGAGGTCGCACGCAATTTTTAGGAGTTGGTGTTTGTTCCTAGGGTTGGAGAAATTTGCCCCACCGACGGCTGTGTAGAAAATTTTTGCCGAGGTTGCAGATCGTGGGATTATGTAGGGGAAATCGTTTTTTTGGCCTGTAATGCGTTGGATTATCTTGTTCGAAAGCTTAGTTCCAATGGCAAGTTTTAATGCCCTGAGGGTGTTGTAGGTTGTACTGCTTGAGATGTGTCCTGTCATTGTAATCCAGTCGGTCGGCAACACCTCGCCGCCACTGATTATTATTCGGTCTTCTGCTTCTTGTTGTGATGATAAAAGGCTTCGTATGGAACTGTTGCTGACGCCGCCATACTGTTCTGAAGAATACTCTCGCACGGAGTAGTAGCGTACTTCAGCGCTTGGGCATGACCGCCTAATAAATCGGGTATGTATGATCGGGAAGAGGATGTCGCCGTAGTTATGCCTGTCAAAGGCCCTAGGATGTGGTAGGTGGTCATTTTTGAAGTGGTCCTGTGGGGTTGCCTATTGGCCAGATAATATTTTTCTTTATTTTTCTGAGGCGCATCAGGTCTCTATCTGTCCAATCCAGAAGAATATTGACTGTTAAGGCGCATACTAAGGTGGAGGCTGCAGCTCCGGATAATCCAAAGCTCGGGATTAGAACGAGGTTCAGCATGACTTTCAGCAGGGCGCCTATGCCTGATCGTATTACTATCTTCTTCTCCATGTGCTCAATGCTCAAGTAGCGAGCCGTAACGGAACCAATGGCAGTAAATACGGATGCCGCCATCAGAAGCTTGAATGGCATCGCGGCGTTTGAGTATTCATTCCCAAAAGCCAGTTTGATTATGGAGTCGGCGAACAGGATGGAAATGGCTGAAATACAGATGCTTCCCCAGGTAACTACCCTGAAAAGTTGAGTAAGTCGTTTTGTGTATTTTTCAGGATCTCCTGTTTTAAGTCTTGTAATTGCCGGTATCAAAGAGATGCTTAGTGCAAAAGGAAAAACTACCCATGCCTCATATAACTTGGCTGCGCTTGAGTAAACTCCCAATGCGTCGAGCCCCATAAGTCCACGGATCATGAATTGATCGATTCGCGTGTACAAAAGTGCAGCGATTGAGGCGAGGACCATAGGTAGGGAACTGCGCAGTAACCTATTTGCGGTTTCCTTGCTGAAGCAGGAAAGCAATCTCAGGCTTGAGGAGTTTCGGAAGAGGATGAGCAAAAAAGCGGAGAGTAGCGCCTGGTCAAAGAGAATTGACAAAATAAAGAAGTGGGTGGGAGTTTTTCAGTGTATCAGGGCTAATTTTATTGCTGAAGATATTAATAGGGTAAGGGTCTTGCAGATTGTTGATGTTCGTGTTTTAAGTTGTGATTGGTTATAAAAGTCTATGATGGAGAGTGAGGATAGTATGGGTGCCAATGATATTGTAAGAATGAAAATTTTGAGTTCTTTAGAGTCCTCGAGAAGATATAGTGCAGTTGTTGATAGCGCGCAAATCAGTGTTCCTGAGCACAGCACAAGAATATAGGCGGTGCTCAGCAGGGAGTCTTTTTGGTTGGGGGTTGATACTAGTTCTCTTACTAGGATTGAGTCCATTCCGAGACGCGACAACGTAATGCAGATCGTTGCGATGGAAAGGCAGTAGTTATATATCCCAAAGTCATTCGGTCCAAGATAGCGGGCTGTGTAGATTCCGACCAGTATTCCTGCCAGAAGCCTGAGCACTTGATCCAGTAGTGCCCAGGCCGAGTTGGATATCAATGTGGTAGTTAGCCGGGTTCTCATTATGGTGTGATGCCTACTGAACGGAGTGCGGCGCGTTATTTTCTTCCTATGGATACATATGAGATTCCAAGTTTTTCTAGTTCTGTTTTGCAGTAAATATTTCTGCCGTCAAATATTGCTGGGGTCGACAGCTTGCTTGTTATCTTCTCAAAGTCCGGTGCTTTGAATTCGGGCCACTCTGTGATGACTATGAGTGCATCTGCCCCTTTCAGGGTTGCGTATTTGTCTTCGCAAAGTACTAGGTTTTTATCGTCTCGGTAAATTCGGCGGGCCTCGTTCATTGCTTCAGGATCATAAGCTCGTACGGAGGCGCCTGCTGCCCAGAGTGCCTCGATAAGAATACGACTTGGCGCTTCGCGCATGTCATCTGTGTTGGGTTTGAAAGAGAGCCCCCATAGCGCAAATGTTCGGCCGCTTATTTGGCCGTTAAAGAATTCGTGTATTTTTCTGAAGACTACTTTTTTCTGTTCTTTGTTTCTTTTTTCAACCGACTTAAGTATGCCGGCGTCAAAGTCCAGTGATTCGGCAGTGCGAATCAGGGCTTGTACATCCTTCGGGAAACAGGAACCTCCATAGCCGGCGCCTGGGTAAATAAACTGGTAGCCGATTCTCGGGTCAGATCCTATTCCGTGCCGTACCATCTCGATATCAGCACCGAGTAGTTCAGAAAGCCCTGCAATTTCGTTCATGAAACTGATTTTTGTGGCCAGTAGGCAGTTGGCTGCATATTTAGTCAGTTCTGCACTGCGCACATCCATGGCGACTATCTTTTCATGGTTTCGATTGAAGGGGGCGTAGAGTTCCCGCATTATCGATTCTGACGCCGAGCAGGATGTGCCGATAACGATGCGGTCCGGGCGCATGCAGTCCGTAACGGCAGAGCCCTCTTTCAGGAATTCCGGGTTGGAAATCACATCGAAATCAAGATTGTGCTTCTCTCGCCGGTTGAGCTCTGCCTGAACGACCTGCCTGACTTTGTCCGCCGTTCCTACGGGGACCGTCGACTTGTTTACGATAATCTTCGACGTTGACATGTGGCTTGCGATGCTTTTCGCAACAGCTAGCACATATTTAAGGTCAGCAGATCCATCCTCATCCGGCGGTGTTCCAACGGCAATGAACTGGATGCCACCGTGATCTACACCTTCCTGTTGGTTTGCGGTGAATTTGAGGTTGCCTTTTTGGAAGTTATTCTTTACGAGGCATTCCAAGCCGGGTTCGTAGATTGGAATATGTCCTTCTTTCAAATCACTTACTTTGCTTTCATCGATGTCCACACAGAGCACATCATGGCCTACCTCTGCCAGTACCGCTCCCTGAACAAGACCAACATAGCCTACCCCATATATGGTTACTTTCATTTGCTGTCTCTTGATATCGGTGAATAATTTTAAAGTGAGTAAGTACGCTGGATCGCTGGCTTGATCTGGAAGTGGCCAGACATCGTTTAGGCACGCTGCCGCCCTGGGATTCTTTACGTTTAATTCCCGAGACGTAGACATAGGATGGGTGTGGCTTGGCAGTGAGGGTTTTGGTCAGCTGGCTTTGGTGATAGCCTTGGTCGGAACGCTTATTTGAAATTCTTGCTGTAGCAATTTCAGGAGCAGTAGCACTCTGTCTGTTCCGTCGCGGGCCAGGAATATAGCTTCTAGCCAGTGTTCATCACCCCAGAGGATCTGAACCTTATCTCCTTCTTGTATGGACGACTCGGAAGCCTTATCTATGTGGCGTAGCCGTTCGACAACCCTTTCTGGAACTGCCAGTGGCTTTGTGCCAAAGCGCACAATATGACTGACGCCACGTGTCGATCGGATGGGCATCCAGTTGTCGTGTAGCGTATCCAGTTCAATGAATAAATAACCGGGAAACAGGGGTTCCTCCTGGACTTGCCATTGCCCTTTTCTTAGATATTCAACTCTATGCTTCGGCAGCACACAGTTATAATCCTGGCTCTGCAGATGTTCCAGAGCGCGGAAGTCTTGCCTGGGTTTGCATTGCACCAGGTACCAGCGCTTATCAGGCTTCGCATCCATCTTGATCTCCGCGGGGCATTGATCCTGCGATACCAGTCAGTTCTTGTCTGAAAGGTATTCATACTGATAGGAACTGTTTACCCCGTTCCGGTAGTAGTCCGTTGCTCGCCTTTCGACGCCATTGAATATCGCCCCCTTCAGTTCGATTCCATTCTGCTCGAAACGGCGAGCGGTCAATTCGATCTCTCTGCGGGCGTTCTGGCCGAAGCGGATTACGATCAGGCTCGTACCTGCCTGGCGGCCCACGATGGCCGCATCGGTAACCGCCAGAAGGGGAGGGGTATCCAGAATGACCAGGTCATACTGGTTGCTGGCGCTCTCCAACAGGTCAGTGAAGTTTGGGTGCATCAGCAGTTCGGATGGGTTGGGTGGAATCTGCCCCCGGGTGATGACACTGAGGTTTTCCACTTTCGTTGCTTGAACGGCATCATCGAACTCGCACCTTCGAATCAGCAGATCGGAAAGCCCCGGTTGCTCTCTAACTCCCATAACCTTGTGCAGATAGCCTTTGCGCATGTCGACATCAATCAAAAGTACTTTCTGCCCGGCTTGGGCAATGATTGCGGCCAGGTTGGCACAGATGAATGACTTGCCTATCGAGGGGCTGGGACCGGAGATCATCAGGCGGTTGTCGCCCGACTCCAGCATGGCGAAGTGGAGACTCGTGCGCAGGCTGCGTAAAGACTCCACGGCGAGATCGGTTGGGTGGTCTATCGCAAGCAGCGGGGCGGGATTGAAGGGGCCGTTATGTTTCTTGTTCTCTTTGTTTCGCTGGCGTTCTTCCGACTGCTGAAGTGCGCTGTAGGGAATCGAGGCATACACCGGGAGTCCGAGCTGTTCAATCGCTTCCGGATTCTCGATGCCACGGTTCAATGCCCTGCGCAGCAGCACGAGAGCAATGGCGACAAACAGGCCGAGCAATGTCGCGATAGCGACAATCAACATCTTCTTGGGCTTCACCGGCAGGGTGACGTCGACATCGGCCGGATCGATGATGCGTACGTTGCCGACAGCGCCGGCCCGCATGACATCGAGCTCCTGGGCCTTGTTCAGCATTTGCGTATAGATGGCGGTGCTTACTTGCACGTCGCGGGTCAGGCGCAGAAGGTCTTGCTGGGTTTCTGGCAGGGCCTCTACGCGTTTGGCGAGCTCGGATTGCTTGCTGGTCAACTCGCCAATCTGCCGCATCAGTGCCTGATAGGCCGGATGCTGGCGGGTGAACTTGTGGTCCATTTCAGCTTGCTGGAGCTTCAGTTGGGAGATGTTGGTGTCCAGCGCGACTATCTGGTCCAGCAGAGCCTTTGTTTCCAGGCTGATGTCCGCTGATTTGGCGCGGGCCTGATAACCGCTCAGGGCGTTTTCCGACAGCTCCAGGTCATGCCGTACTTCCGGCAGCTGGCCACGCAGGAAGTCAAGACTGGAGGCGGCCTCGGCGGAGGCGCGTTCAACGTTCTGCAGCACGTACTGTTGGCTGATGGCATTGAGGACGGCGAGCGCCTGAGCCGGCTTTTCGTCATCCACTGACAAGGTGAGGATGCCAGACTCCTTGCCTGTCTCGCTGACATTGAGAGCCTGTTGATAATCGAGAGTGGCGCTCAGGCGACGCTCACGGACGACCGTGAACCGCGTTCCGGGGTTCGCGTTCAGTGCTTCGACCTGCAGCTTGACGCCATTGTGCTCGGCGAGCTGGCCGACTTGCCCCTCAACGAGGGTGTTGTCGTCATCATCGAACAGGGTGAATCTGCCCTTTTTGCCTGCGATGAGTTTCAGGTTCTTCTCGAGTAGCGCGTCGGGAACTTCGAGCTGAAAGATCTTCAAGGTCTCCCCGCCCCAGGCAAAGTGGCTCATGCCCAGCAGAGACGTGGCCACGTCACCTTCATGCTCCGGGGTGTAGCGGCGCTGCAGGAAGTTGCCGATCACCGGAAATAGCGACGGCTGGATATCGATATCCAGCTTGAGCGCGTCCACGGCTTTTCCGATCACGCTGCGCGAGGTCAGGAGTTGGATCTCGGTGACTGCCTGAGACTGCGCGCCCAGCAAGTCACTCATGTCCGCTGAGAGTCCAGGAATACCCGGCTTCTTCTGCTCTACCTGGATGGTCGCGGTAGCGCGGTAGATCGGTGCGCTGAGCACGGCATAGGCAGCGCCCACGAGCATGAAGCCGGCCGTGATGCCTGCGATCAGCCACTTGTGATCGATCAGGGTGCCGAACAGGGCGAGCAGGTCGATTTCATCGTCATCGCTGACGGCCGGCGGAAGGGCGGGCGCTTGAGGGTATTGCATGAGAGGCTTCTTGAAGTAGTCAGCGTTGAGGTTGGAGGCGGCGGGACCAGGCATCAGCGCCTTCCTCGATCAGGGAGTACGCATGCTCGAAGGCTGCCGGACACTGGCGGTAGGGATCGGGGATCTCCCGCTCGCTCTGCCATTTACCCAAGAGGAAGGTCTTACCGCGTGATGCCGGTGAAAGCCGGATGACGTCCTGCAGTTGCCGGCGCTCCATGACCAGCACGAGGTCGGAAGCCTTTAGGATTTGCGGCGTCAGTTGCCGTGCCTGATGTTCAGAGGGCTGCTGGTCATGTCGCTGCAGGGTCTCGAGAGCGTTGCGCTCGAACGGGTGACCCACCACAGCGGTAAGGCCAGCAGAGCTGACACGGATGCCAGTACCGGCGAGATTGCGCTGAAGCAGATGTTCAGCTGTCGGGCTGCGGCAGATATTTCCTGCGCAGATAACCAGTACGTTCTTGAACACGCTGACCACCGCTGCGTTGATTGATCGCTACCTATGGGCCGCGAAAATTAAGCCGCGCGTCAGAACGATTCAATGCGTGTTCCCCCCCGTTTGAGGGCTTTAGGAATTCTCTGAGGAGGCTTAAAGGGAATCCCTTCAAATCGCAGGTGAGGGCGGACAATTCTGGTGGCGCAATGCCGCTGCCGTTTGTTGTCCGCGGGATCAATTTCTGCTGGTGGAAGGCGCAGCGAAGAGGCACGAAACGACGGAAAGGCATGCTCCTGCCAGAGGCAGAAGGTCTGGAGGGAGCCTCCGTCGGGCAGAGGGGCTTGGCCTACCCCCAGGGGCAGGCCTCGCGTTCAGCCGGCCGCGAGCTGATTGACGGGATGTTGCGGAGTGAAGCGGGAGTAGAGGTGTTCCAGCGAAGACTGCAGCTGTTCGCCAGAGTGCAGGCGCTGAATGCTCTGGCTATTTCGCGCCAGCTCAGCCAGAGCGGTCGGGTCGCCTTTGGCGAAGGCAATGACCTGTCGTTGTGCCTCCGACAGGTCCTGGGCGGTAGACAGGCCTTCGGCGACGAAGGGGCCGATGCGGCGGAGTGCAATGGGGAGGTCGAGCTTCGCCGCTTCGAGCACCGAGATAGGGAAGCCATCCCAGGCAGCAGTGTGGAAGTACAGGTCGAGCCCTTTCATATGTGCGATGACCTCGCCGCGTGTGCGCCACCCGGTCACTTCGATACCGGCTTGAACCATCTCCGTCATGGCCTGGGCATCCCCGCCACCGATCCATTTGAAGTGCGCAATGTCTGCACAGCTTTGCGCCAGCGCCCGGAAGTACTCATGGCCCTTCTGCCGGCTGATACGCCCAACCATGCCGATCACGGGCTTGCTGGTGAGGCTGCGTACGGCAGGCACTTCCGGCAGGTCGTCGCAGACATTCACCAGTCCCAGGGTGTGCGTCGGTTCGATCAGCTCCCCGGCGATGCGCTGTTCGTCCAGGCCGCAGCCTGCAATCACCGCCGTCCGCTTCGCCAGCAGCGATTCGATGGCCCGATAGGCCTTGAGCATCATTGGATGGTCGCCGCGCAGGAAGGCAAAGCCGTGGGGGGTGTAGACGATCTTCTGTGCGGGGATGAAGGGCAGGGCGCGGATCAGCGCACCGGCATAGGTGCTGTGCAGATGGATGACATCCGGCTGCACACGATCGACGTACGGTTTCACCCGGGCGAGGCTGGAAAGACGGCGGGGCACCAGCTCCATGTGCTTGAACAGGCCCTGACTTTCCTCTCCGGTGGTGTCGCCCTTGCGCACCGAGGCCAGCAGATAGTGCTCATGCTGCTGGGAGTTGAGGATGTAGGAGTTGATGGCCGAGGTGACGCCGCCACCGAAAGACTCGGTGATGTGCAGGATCTTCATAAAGCGATGTAGGCCCCTGGAAAATTACTTGTCGTAACTGGGAGACCAAACAGCTGAATATGGTCTTGCTGGGCTAGAGCGTAGCCTTTTTCATCATGTTTTTGTAAGGTTTTCTGACGCTTTTGTCGGGCCGGCAATGAGTCGTCAAATTACCGGCGAATCCGCAGTCGATCGCCCCAGGGAGCGACCGCAGATTCGATCAGCGAGTACGCGCGCTCGAAGGCATCCGGGCCTTTGCGGTAGGGGTCCGGAATCTCCTGGTCGGTCTGCCACTTGCCCAGCAGGAATGTCTTGCCGCGAGCCTCGGGGGCCAAGCGGATAACGCTCTGGATCTGCGATTGCTCCATCACCAGGACGAGGTTGGCCTCGTGGACCAGTTCGGCGGTGAGCTGGCGGGCGCGATGCGGCTGGGGATGGTGGCCGTGGCGGCGAAGGATGGCGAGGGCGGTGTTGTCGATGGAGTGGCCGACCAGCGCGCTGAGCCCGGCGGAGGCCACGGCGATGTCGCTGCCCTGCAGGGATTCGCGCAGCAGGTGTTCGGCGATGGGGCTGCGGCAGATGTTGCCGACGCAGACGATCAGAATCCTGTTGAACACGAAGGAGCGTCCCTGACCGCGACCGAGGGTAGATCGTCAGAAATCTAACGGTCGCGGTGTAGGGGCGTCAAGCCGCCGGCAGGGAGGGCGGATCAGCCCTGGCCGGCCGCTGGCGGCTCGGCTGGGGCGCTGTCTTCCTGAGGCGGGCGCTCGAGGGCGACCTGGCGGATGGACAGTCGGATCTCCGCCGGCAGCACGCGCTTGGCGGCACCTTCGGCCAGTTCGCCGAGCAGCTCGTGGTAGCTCAGCTTGCCGTGTTCGTCCTTGCGCAGCACGCCTTCGTCCAGCAGGGTCTGGATGAAGTGGCGGAACAGGCTCTTGTCGAAGAACTCCGGGGCATTGAGGCCGTGGAGGACCGACAGGCGCTGAGCCATCACGGTGCAGAGATTTTCCAGTTCCTCGGCGGTGAGCTGCTTCTGCCCGGCGTTGAGTACCAGCGAGATGGACATGTAGAAGCGCTGCAGGGTCTGTGCGATGGCGCGGGCCAGCAGGGTCAGCAGCACGTACTGGCGCGAGCTGGGCGGCGGTCGGATGAAAGTGTCGTTCTCCTGCTTGAGCAGTTCGCTGGCGACCATGGCCTGCAGCCACTGATCGACCACTGCGTCCAGCTCATCCAGGCTCCAGCGGATGAACAGTTCCGCCTGCAGGTACGGGTACAGCGCGCGGGTGTAGCGCAGCAGCTGCTCGCGGCTGATCCGCCCGCTGTTCTGGAAGAAGCTGGCGATCAGCGCCGGCAGGGCGAAGATGTGCAGCACGTTGTTGCGGTAGTAGGTCATCAGCACCGCGTTCTGCTCGTCGAGATAGCAGATACGGCCGAGGGCGTCCTTCTGCTCGCTGAGCAGGTTCATGCTCTTTACGTACTCGATCAGCTCGTGGCCATCGCCCTCGGGCAGCGTGGCGCTGGGCGAGTAGGGCACCTTGCGCAGCAGGTCGAGGTAGAGGTCGATCACCCGAGCCAGGGCGGTTTCGTCCAGGGCCAGGCGGGTGGTGGAGAGCAGCGCCAGGGCGACCAGGTTCACCGGGTTGATCGCCGCAGCGTCGTTGAGATGACGGGCGACGTCGCGAGCCAGGTGGTTGGTGGTTTCCGACAGCCACGCCGGACGGTATTCCGGCCCCAGTTCCTGCTGGCGCCAGTCCGGCTGCTGCTGGTCGAGGAAGTCGTCGAGGTGGATCGGCTCGCCGAAGTTCACCCAGACCTGGCCGAAGCGCTGCTTCAGTGCGCCGACGACCTTGAAGATGTCGAAGATAGACTCCTTCTTCTTCGTCGCGCCGCGCAGTTCGCCCAGGTAGGTTCGGCCTTCGAGCACGCGCTCGTAGCCGATGTACACGGGGACGAAGACGATGGGCCGGCGCGAGTCGCGCAGGAAGCTGCGCAGGGTGATCGCCAGCATCCCGGTGCGCGGGTGCAGCATGCGCCCGGTGCGGGAGCGGCCGCCTTCGACGAAGTACTCGGTGGAGAAACCGCGGCTGAACAGCGTGTGCAGGTATTCGTTGAACACCGCGGTGTACAACTGGTTGCCCTTGAAGCTGCGGCGCATGAAGAAGGCACCGCCACGACGCAGGATCGAGCCCACCACCGGCATGTTGAGGTTGATGCCGGCGGCGATGTGCGGCGGGGTCAGGCCGTTGCGGAACAACAGGTAGGACAGCAGCAGGTAGTCGATGTGGCTGCGGTGGCAGGGCACGTAGACGATCTCGTGGCCCTGGGCGACTTCCTGCACGCGCTCGATGTGGTTGACCTTCACGCCCTCGTAGAGCTTGTTCCAGAACCAGGTCAGGGTCACTTCAAGGAAGCGGATCACCGGGTAGGAAACATCGGCGGCGATCTCGTTGGCGTAGCGCAGGGCGGCGGCCTCGGCCTTGTCCTGGGAGATCTTCTGGGTCTCGCATTCTTCCTGGATTGCCTGGCGCACCAGCGGCGCGCGCAGCAGGCCCTTGACCAGGGTGCGGCGGTGGGAGAGGTCCGGGCCGATTACTGCGGTCTTCTGGTTGCGGAAGTGCACGCGCAGGATGCGCTGGACCATGCGCAGGGTGCGCTCGTGGCCCTTGTTTTGTTCTACCAGCTCGCGCAGGTGGATGGGCGCGGAGAACTGTACGCGGGTCTTGCGGCCGAGGATGAGGATACGTGCCAGTTTGCGCAGGCGGCCGGTGACGGCCCAGTTGTCGGCGAACAGCAGCTTCCAGGCGCTCTTCTCGCTGTCCGGGGATTGGCCCCAGAACACGCTGACCGGAACGATCTGCGCGTCGTCGATGCCGTTCTGGCCGATGGCGCCGAGCATGCGCACCAGCGCTGGCGGCGCGCCGCGCTTGTCCTGGCGGCCGAGCCAGTCGGGCTCGGGCGTCAGGTAGAAGAAGGCCGCCGGCTCGATGGATTCACCCACTGCCACCGGCATCACCGGACGCGGCAGGCCGGCCTTGCGGCACTCGGTATCGACCACGGCAAGGTCGGTCACCGAGGGCTGCTGCAGGACGTAGAGGACCGGTTTGCTGCGGTCGATCTTCAGGCTGAAGGCCGACTGGTTGATGGTTTCCGAGCGCACCCAGAGGTACAGCAGGCGGCGCAGTGCACCAAAACCGAAGCGGCGGAACGGGTAACGAGGCATACAGGCCCTATGGCTGGCGTAGGTAAAACGAGCGATTGCTCAGGCCGGCTAGTTTGCCGGATTAGGCCCCCGCCAGCAAAGTCACGAGCGCTTGGTCGGCGCGGGCGGACACCCCGTGGACTGCGGCTATCCTGCCATTTAGGGGATGACATTCTATGGAGGTTCCGCGATGCGTACGTTCACCTGGGGATGCCTGCTCGCCTTGTCGGTTGTGCTGCCCGTCGCGGCCCAGACCGTTGTCCCGCTCAAGGGCCAGAGCAGCCAGCAGATGCAGCAGGACATGACTGAGTGCAACAGCGTCGCCGCCAACGCGGCGAGCAGCGCCACCACCAGTTCCGACCCGAATGTCGGCGGCCGGGTTCGCGGCGCAGCAAGGGGAGCGGCGGCCGGCGCCGTGGCGGCGGAAGTGCGTGGGCAGCGGCATGATGAGGTTTACGATCGCGCCAGTGACGATGCCAAGCAGCAGTACCGGCAGAACCGCGCTGGCGACGTGGCTGCGGCGGGTGCCGTCGTGGGCGCTTCGCGCCAGCGCCAGGACCGCCGGGAGGATCGCCGCACCCAGAGTGAGGCGCAGAACACTGCCAGTGCCAGCGCCTACAGCGGTTGTCTGCAGGGGCGGGGCTATCAGGTCAGCCCCTGAGCGTGCGAGTCCTGTGATGGTGCACGACTGACGGCACATGAGTGCGGCCAGGGGAGTATTCCATGGCCGTTATTCATCAGGTGCAATGGATTGGCGGACTGCCAATTCAGCAGATAAATGATTGGGCATATTGCCGCGGCAGAAACTGCAGGGCGCACTCCGACTGCGTCTGAAAGACTTTTCCGGAGATCGTTGAAAATGCATCAACGGGAACGAAACTACCCGCCGTAAATGCGCCAAAGTGCGAAAGGGTCCACGTTCGAAACACTTTCGTTACGCAGGGTAACGAGCACCAAAATGGCTCTGCAGGCCCCGAAAAATGGCACTTTGGCCTGATTGGTCATAGGCTCGGGAAGCTGATGAAAAAGTGCTTTTCAGCTGTAACTTTTGATTTATATACTCGGGAGCGCTGTCGCCCTTGGGCGTTATTCGAATTACCTTCCTACGTGCCTTTCGGCGCGGGTCGGATGATAAGGAAAGCGTTCAGCCGGCGACTGCCGAAGTCCTCATTCCCGGGGGCCATCCAAAAATAATAGGCAAGTTGGAGAGTGTGGTAATGGCTGATCGTGAGGTCGGAACCGTCAAGTGGTTCAATGACGCCAAAGGTTATGGATTCATTCAACGCGATAGCGGTCCGGACGTTTTCGTTCACTACCGTGCCATTCGTGGCGATGGTCACCGCTCCCTGGTCGAAGGCCAGAAAGTGGAGTTCTCGGTGATCCAGGGTCAGAAAGGCCTCCAGGCAGAAGACGTGTCGAAGGTCTGAGCCCCCGAAATCAAAGGCCCGTCCAATGGACGGGCCTTTGATTTTCACACTCTGCCAGCGGCGGTTTCAGCCCGTGCGCCAGGTAATCTCTTCGACGCCCGCGGCGGTCACTTTCAGCCAGCGGTCGGCGTCTTCCTCGCCCTGATCCTCGCTCCAGCTGCCCGGTGCGCAGCGCACCTCCACTTCCAGAGCGGCGCAGGCATCGCGAGCGCAGGCGACATCGTCATCCCATGGGGTCTTGTCGCTGTCCAGGAACAGGCTGTTCCACTTGCCCACGGCCTTGGGCAGCCAGGTGGCGGGAATGCTGCCGGCGGTGCACTTGAGGGTCTCGCCCTGGGCGCGCCATTCGGAGCAGGGGCCAAGGGCCTTCTCCAGCCAGGCGCCGACGGCGGCCTGGTCGGCATCCTTGATGTAGATCTCGATATCCGGTTGGCGCATGGCGTCCTCGTCAGGGTTCTTGGCGTTCCAGCCAATCGTAGCGTACCGCGACCGTCACCTCGAAGGGCTCGGCAAGGATGCGCTCGCGCCGCTCGGGGTTGACCCGCCAGCCGTGGGGCGTCATCGCCAGCAGGTGCTCGCGGGCTTCGCGGGTGTGCAGCGGCAGCTTGAAGCTCAGTTGTTCGCTGTGCGCCAGTTCCAGCTCGTCGGGCAGGTCGGCGAGGTGCTTGTCCTCGACGTACTCGCGAACTTCGTCGTACAGGCGCTGGCGCAGTTCCAGCAGGTGATCGCGCGCTGGGCCCAGGCGCAGCACGCCTCCGCCGGGAGTGAGCAGGCGAGCGGCTTCCTTCCAGTCAATCGGACTGAACACGCTGGCCAGCAGTTGGCAGGAAGCATCGGCCAGCGGTACGCGGGCCATGCTGGCGACCATCCAGGTCAGCTGCGGAGCGCGCTTGCAGGCGCGTTTGACAGCCTCGCGGGAGATATCCAGCGCATAGCCGTCGGCCTGCGACAGGGCTTCACCCAGCTGGGCGGTGTAGTAACCCTCGCCGCAACCGATATCCAGCCAGCGCCCCGGAGCGCGCTCAGCGGCCAGCTCTGCCAGGCGTCTGGCCAGCGGGGCATAGTGGCCGGCACCGAGGAAGTGCCGGCGCGCCTCGACCATGGCGGCGTTGTCGCCTGGATCGAGGCTCTTCTTGTGCTGCACCGGCAGCAGGTTCAGGTAACCCTGGCGGGCTCGGTCGAAGCGATGGCCAGCGGAGCAGGCGACACCGTTGTCGACCTCGGTCAGCGCCTCGCGGCACAGCGGGCAGATCAGCATCCTTTCTTCCCTTGCGGCGGCGGCACCAGCGGCTGCGGCAAGTCATTACGCAGCACGGTGGGCAGGGAACGGCGGCGCTGGGCGATCTGGTACACGCGCAGGGAATAACGACGCTCGGCGGCTGGCGCGGGCGGTGGGGTGTCGGGCTGTACGGCGCCCAGGCAGAAGCCTTTGTTCGGTCCACTCATGCCAGCAGTCGCACCAGGGTCTGGTAATAGATTTCGGTCAGTACATCGAGGTCGCTGGCCAGCACGCGTTCGTCCACCTGGTGGATGGTGGCGTTCACCGGGCCGAGCTCGACCACCTGGGTCCCCATGGTGGCAATGAAGCGGCCATCGGAGGTGCCGCCGGAGGTCGACGGCGTGGTCTCGCGGCCGGTGACCGCGCGGATCGCCGCCGCCACGCCATCGAGCAGCTCACCCGGCTGGGTGAGGAACGGCAGGCCGGACAGCGCCCAGTCGATGTGCCAGTCCAGGCCGTGCTTGTCGAGGATCGTCGCGACGCGTTGCTGCAGGCCTTCGACGGTGGATTCGGTGGAGAAGCGGAAGTTGAAGATCACCTTCAGCTCGCCGGGGATCACGTTGGTCGCGCCGGTGCCGCCATTGATGTTGGAGATCTGGAAGCTGGTCGGCGGGAAGTAGTCGTTTCCGTTGTCCCAGTGCTCGGCGGCCAGCTCGGCGAGGGCCGGGGCGGCGAGGTGGATCGGGTTCTTCGCCAGGTGCGGGTAGGCCACGTGGCCCTGCTTGCCGCGCACGCTGAGGGTGGCGCCGAGGGAGCCGCGACGGCCGTTCTTGACGATGTCACCGACCAGGGTGGTGCTCGACGGTTCGCCGACGATGCACCAGTCCAGCCGCTCGTTACGGGCCTTAAGGCGCTCGACCACGGCCTTGGTGCCGTGATGGGCCGGGCCTTCCTCGTCGCTGGTGATCAGGTAGGCGATGCTGCCGCGGTGGTCTGGGTGGTCGGCGACGAAGCGCTCGGTGGCGATGATCATCGACGCCAGGCTGCCTTTCATGTCGGCCGCACCACGGCCGCAGAGCATGCCGTCGGCGTCGATCAGGGCGTCGAACGGCTGGTGCTGCCAGGCCTGCTCGGGGCCGGTGGGGACTACGTCGGTGTGGCCGGCGAAGCACAGCACGGGGCCGTTGGCGCCGTCGCGACCCTGGCGCAGGGCCCAGAAGTTATCCACCTCTTCGATGCGCATGGGCTCCAGGGCGAAGCCGCAGGCATCCAGGCGCTGCATCATCATCTGCTGGCAGTCGGCATCGACCGGTGTGACGGAGGGACGGCGAATCAGCTCGCAGGCGAGGGCCAGTGTCGGCGAGAGGGGCATTGAGGGCATCCTGGGGGTGGAACGGAAAAAGGCGCCCATCTTAAAGCAAAAACGCCGGCGCATGGCCGGCGTTCTTGGTTACGGATGGGCGGTCAGGCCGCCGGTGTCGCCGGGCTGGCTACCGGTGCTTCCTGGGCCTTGGGCGCGGCAGACAGCAGCGCCATCACCAGAGCGGCGAGGTAGGGCAGCGACTGCACCAGCAGCATGGCCACCCAGAACATCATGTCGCGGCTCGGCACGCCCTGCACCAGCACAATGCCCAGCGCCGCGCCCCACAGCAGCAGCATGATGAAGACCTCCTCACGGGCTTCGGCCAGTGCGACCAGCAGGCCGTGGTTGGAGGCCATCTTCGGCGTGCGGAAGAACGGGATGGTCTTGGTGAACGTCCCGTAGAGCACCGCCTTGGCGATAGTGTGGGACAGCGCAAGACCGGCCACCGCCGCCTGGAACGAGCGCAACAGGTCGACGCCCACCGCGCGGCGGTAGAGGAACATGATCTTGCCGAACTTGAAGAAGAACAGCGCCAGCGGCGGGATGGCGAAAATCAGCAGCGGCGGGTCGACCCGCTTGGGCACGATGATCATCGCCGAGGACCAGAGCAGCGCGCCGACGGTGAAGAAGATGTTCATGCCATCGGCGATCCACGGCAGCCAGCCGGCGATGAAGTGGTAGCGCTGGCCGAGGGTGAGCTTGCTGTCCTTGCCCTGGAACAGCGCGCGGGCGTGGCCCTTCATGATCTGGATGGCGCCGTAGGCCCAGCGGAAGCGCTGCTTCTTGTAGTCGATGAAGGTGTCGGGCATCACGCCCTTGCCGAAGCTCTGGTGCGAGTAGGCGGCCGAATAGCCCTTCTCGAACACCCGCAGGCCCAGTTCGGCGTCCTCGCAGATGGTCCAGTCGGCCCATTTCAGCTCGTCCATCACGGTCCGCCGGATCATGGTCATGGTGCCGTGCTGGATGATCGCGTCGCGGTCGTTGCGGGTGACCATGCCGATGTGGAAGAAGCCCTTGTACTCGGCGTAGCAGAGCTTCTTGAAGACGTTTTCCTCGCCGTCGTGGTAGTCCTGCGGGGACTGCACCACGGCGATCTTCGGATCGCTGAAGTGCGGCACCATCTGCTTGAGCCAGTTCGGCTCGACGCAGTAGTCGGCGTCGATCACCGCCACGACTTCGACGTCCGGCGCAGTGTGCGGCAGGATGTAGTTCAGCGCGCCGCCCTTGAAGCCGGCCAGCGGCGCGACGTGGAAGAAGCGGAAGCGTGGGCCGAGGACTTCGCAGTAATCGCGCACCGGTTCCCAGACCGCCGGGTCCTTGGTGTTGTTGTCGATGATCAGGACTTCGAAGTCCGGATAGTCGAGCCTGGACAGCGCATCCAGGGTCTTCTTCATCATCTCCGGTGGTTCGTTGTAGCAGGGCACGTGCACCGAGACCTTGGGCCGGTAGCCGGTATCGGTGAGGACCGGGTCGAACGGCCGGCGGCGCTTGCGTACCCAGACGGTCTCGGCGAGTTCGTGGGCCTCGGTGAGCAGGACGATGAACACGCCCAGCGCGCCGATGCCCAGCAGGCCGCCGACGGTCATGCTGAACCAGGTGCTGTACTGCTGGCTGTAGTCGTAGGCGATCCACACCAGCACCGAGCCGCCGGCGAAGGCGACCACGGTGAGGAAGGTCCGCCCGCGTTGGCGCAGGGCACTGCCATCGATCATCAGCAGGGTCAGGGCGAGCAGCGCCATCACCACCGAGGCGACCGCCAGGGCGCGCCACTGCGGGATGTTCACTACCGGCCCGTCGAAGTTGAACTTCGGTTGGCGCTGGGCGTTGTAGACGCCCCAGTAGGCGCCTACCGAGCCTTCGTCACCGACTTTCCACGGTTGGTCGAAGGCCTCGACGACGAAGTAGTTGTAGCCGCGCTTGTTCAGCGCATTGGTCAGCGTGCGCAGGTAGATGGCCTGGTCTGCCTGGGTGGCGTCGGCGCCGCCGCGCATGCGGCCGTTGCTCGGCCAGCCGACTTCGGCCAGCAGCAGCGGCTTGCGCGGGAACTTGGCGCGCAGTTCCTTGGCGCGCTCGAGGACGAACGGTATGGCATCGTTCATCGCTGTGTATTCCCAGTAGGGCAGCACGTGGGCGGCGATCAGGTCGACGTGCTTGGCCATCTCCGGGTATTTCTCGTAGATGTGCCACTGCTCGGCGGTGGTCACTGGCACCTTCACCGCCTTGCGCACGCGGTCCAGGTAGGCTGTCAGTTGCTCGACCGTGACCTCGCGGCGGAACAGCGCTTCGTTGCCGACTATCACCCGCACCACGCTGCGCGAGTTGTTGGCGATCTCGATGCCGCGCTCGATCTCGGCTTCGTTCTCGGCTTCGTCCGGGCCGATCCAGATGCCGAGGCTGACGCGCATGCCCAGCTCCTCGGCCAGGCGCGGGATATCGGCCAGCGAACCCTTCACCGAGTAGGTGCGGATGTTGTCGGTGCTCTTGGAAACCAGCTCCAGGTCCGAGCGGATCTCGTCGTCGCTGGGGAACTGGTTCTTCTGCGGATTCTGATTCAGGCGGAAGGGCGAGAAGGAGAATCCGGAAATGCTTTCCGGCCAGTCGGGAACGCTGACGGGGCGGTTATAGAGGGCCCAGAAGCCGGTGAAGAGTGCCGCGAGGGCAACGAACACCACCAGGTTGAGGCCGAACTTGCGTGCAGGCATGGTGCGATCGGGTTCCAAAGGGTGGAACGGGGAGGGGCCGGGGCAGTCGCTGTACGGGATAGCCCGGTCGGGGCGCATCCTACCCCGCACTCCGGGGGCTGTACAGGTTGCCGGCGCCGTCCGCCGCGTAGGCGTTCGTGGGCATTTCCCGACAGTTTAGAATGTGTGGCAGGCGCGTGACTGAGACTGCGGCAATCGGGCTTTGTTGCAGGCGGGCCCAGACCGATTGTTAAAGGGGCGCGGTCGTTACAGGGGCCCGGTCGTTATAGAATGCCGGCCGTTTCGAGATGAGGTGTGGGCGATGCAACTGGATGAACAGCGTTTCGGCGGAATCGCGCGGCTCTACGGCCGTGAGGGCCTGGAGCGGCTGGCGGCCAGCCATGTGGCGGTGGTCGGGATCGGCGGCGTAGGCTCATGGGCGGCCGAGGCTCTGGCGCGCAGCGGCGTGGGTGAGATCTCGCTGTTCGACCTGGACGACGTCTGCGTCACCAACACCAACCGTCAGGTGCATGCCATCCAGGGCGCCGTGGGCAAGCCCAAGGTCGAGGTCATGGCTGAGCGCCTGAAGGCGATCAATCCGGGCATCGTCGTGCACGCCGTAGCCGATTTCGTCACCCGCGAAACCATGGCGGACTACATCACCCCCGAGCTGGACTGCGTGATCGACTGCATCGACAGCGTCGCCGCCAAGGCCGCGCTGATCGCCTGGTGCAAGCGCCGCAAGCTGCAGATCATCACTACCGGCGGTGCGGGTGGGCAGGTGGATCCGACGCAGATCCAGGTCGCCGACCTGAACAAGACCTTCAACGACCCGCTGGCGGCCAAGGTGCGCTCCACGCTGCGTCGCGACTACAACTTCTCCCGTACGCCGGGCCGGCATTACAGCGTGCAGTGCGTGTTCTCCACCGAGCAGCTGCGCTATCCCAAGCCGGACGGCACCGTATGCCAGTCCAAGAGCTTTGTCGGCGAGGGGGTGAAACTCGACTGCGCCGGTGGTTTCGGCGCGGTGATGATGGTCACCGCGACCTTCGGGATGGTCGCGGCGGCGCGGGCTGTGGACAAGATCGTTGCCGGGGCGCGGCGGCCTTCGGAACGCACCGCAAGCTGACGGCATTTGTAGGAGCGGATTTGTTCGCGATGGTCTCCGGCGCGATGCGGACCTATCGCAGACGAAGTCCGCTCCTGCGCATAGGCAACTGCCTCAGGCAGAGATCAAATCCCGCATCTTCTTCAGGACTGCGTTCAGGCCGTTGCTGCGCGACGGCGACAGTTGCCGGCCCAGCCCCAGTTGTTCGAACCAGCCCGGCAGATCAATGGTGGACAGCTCGTCCACCGGCAAGCCTTCCACCCGCACCAGCAGCAACGCCAGCAGCCCGCGCAGCAGGCGCGCATCGCTGTAGGCGCGGAAGTGCCAGCGCTCGTCACGACGATCCGCCACCAGCCAGACGTTGCTTTCGCAGCCCTGCACGCGCTGCTCGTCGCCCAGTTCGGCTTCGCCCAGCGGCTCCAGGCGTTCGCCCCACTGCATCAGCAGGCGGGCGCGTTGTTCCCAGCCCTGCAGGGCGGTGAAGGCCTCCAGCGCCTCGGCGGCAGCGATGGGGAGGCTCATCGCAGCAGTTCCAGGGCGCTGTCCAGCGCGCCGAAGAAGCGCTCGATATCCGCACCGTCGTTGTACAGGCCGAGGGAAACGCGCAGGGCGCCCGCGACGTCCAGGGTCTTCATCAACGGCATGGCGCAGTGGTGCCCGGCGCGCACGGCGATGCCCTGCTCGGTGAGCAGGTGGCCGAGGTCGGAGACGTGCACGCCCTCGACCACGAAGCTGACCAGCGCCACTTCCGGCTCGCCCAGCACGCGCACACCGTCACGGGCGCGCAGGCCGGCCAGCAGGCGGGCATGGAGGAAGTCCTCGTGGGCGCTGACTTCGGCGCTGTCCAGGCTGGCCAGCCATTCCAGCGTGGCACCCAGCGCGATCACCGGGCCAATGGGCGGGGTGCCGGCCTCGAAGCCCATGGGCGCGCTATGGAACTGTGCGTCGAAGTAGTCCGCCACACGCACCATCTCGCCGCCGAACTGCCAGTGCGCCAGGCGCTCCAGCGCTTCCGGGCGGCCCCAGAGAAGCCCGAGGCCTTCCGGGCCATAGAGCTTGTGGCTGGAGCAGACGTAGAAGTCGCAACCCAGCGCCGACAGGTTGTGTCGGCCGTGGACCACGCCCTGGGCGCCATCGACCACGCTCAGGGCGCCATGCCGACGGGCCATCCGCAGCAGTTCCGGCAGCGGCTGCCAGGTGCCGAGCACGTTGGACAGCTGGCTGACGGCGAGCAGGCGGGTGCGCGGGCCGATCAGGCTGGCGGCGCGGTTCAGGTCGATACGACCGTTGGTGTCCAGCGGCAGCACCACCAGCTTCAGGCTGCGGCGCTGCGCCAGTTGCTGCCAGGGCAACAGGTTGGCGTGGTGCTCCAGCGCGCTTACGGCGATCTCGTCGCCCGCCTGGAACTGACCTTCCAGGCCGTAGGCCAGCAGGTTCAGCGCTTCGGTGGCGCCGCGGGTGAAGATGATCTGCGCCGGGCTGCCGCCATTGAGCCAGTGGGCGGCCAGGTTACGGGCCGCTTCGAAGGCTCGGGTGGCGCGCTCGCCGGGCAGGTGCTGGGCGCGGTGCACGTTGGCGGCGCCGCTGGCGTAGTAGCCGGCGAGGGCGTCGATCATGGCGCGCGGCTTCTGCGCGGTGGCGGCGCTGTCGAGGTAGGTCTGGCCTTCGGCCTCGAAAGCGGCGAGGGCCGGGAAGTCGGTGCGCCAGGGCGAGGGAATGGACATGGGCGTGCGGCCGGTTGTGGAGAATGGAAAACGGGGGCCGCAGCCCCCGCTTCTCAAAGCTTAGTGCGTACCCCGCGGGAGCGGGGCGCCCAGCTTAGTTGTGCGCGTGCAGCGCCTCGTTCAGCTCGATGGCAGTCTTGTTGGTCTTGCACTCGACTGCGCCGGTCTGGGAGTTGCGGCGGAACAGCAGGTCGGCCTGACCGGCCAGGTCGCGGCCCTTGACCACTTTCACCAGGTTGTTCTGGTCGTCCAGCACGGCGATCTTGGTGCCGGCGGTGACGTACAGGCCCGCCTCGACGATGTTGCGGTCGCCCAGCGGAATGCCGATACCGGCGTTGGCGCCGATCAGGCAGCCTTCGCCGACGCTGATGACGATGTTGCCGCCGCCGGACAGGGTGCCCATGGTGGAGCAGCCGCCGCCCAGGTCCGAACCCTTGCCGACGAACACGCCCGCGGAGACACGGCCTTCGATCATGCCCGGGCCTTCGGTGCCGCCGTTGAAGTTGACGAAGCCTTCGTGCATCACGGTGGTGCCTTCACCGACGTAGGCGCCCAGGCGTACACGGGCGGTGTCGGCGATGCGCACGCCGGCCGGGACCACGTAGTCGGTCATCTTCGGGAATTTGTCGACGGAGAAGACTTCCAGCAGCTTGCCCTTCAGGCGCGCTTCCAGTTGCAGCTCAGCCAGTTCGGCCAGGTCGACGGCGCCCTGGTTGGTCCAGGCGACGTTGGGCAGCAGCGGGAAGATGCCGGTCAGGTTCAGGCCATGGGGCTTGACCAGACGGTGCGACAGCAGGTGCAGCTTCAGGTACGCCTCCGGGGTGGAGCTGGGGGCGGCGTCTTCGGCCAGCAGGGTGGCGACCAGCGGCTTCTGGCTCTCGGCCAGGCGGTTCAGCAGGGCTGCCTGGGCGGCGTCGACGGTCTCGACGGCGTCGGCCAGCTGGTAGGCCTGGTGAGCGGTGAAGGCGATCGCCTGGTTGCCGCCTTCATAGGCCAGCAGCGGGGCGATGGCAGCGACCAGTTCGGCGCTGGGGTTGAGCAGCGGCTGCGCGTAGAAGACTTCCAGCCAGTTGCCCTGGCGGTTCTGGGTGCCGACACCGAAGGCGATGCTGAACAGGGATTTCGACATGTGGGGGATTCCTTGAAAGAGATTCTCGAATAGCGAATTCGGTCAGGCCGGACGGCGGCTGAGCAGCAGGCCCAGCCCGGCGCTGCCCAGCAGCGCGGCACAACCACGGTTGAACAGGCGCCGGGCGCGTGCGCCGGCGAGCAGCTTGCCGAGGCGGACCCCGGCGAGCCCGTAAAGGGCGATGGCCAGCCATTCCAGAAGCAGGAAGGCTGCGCCGAGTTGGGCGAACTGCGCGCCCACGGCCTGACGCGGATCGACGAACTGCGGCAGGAAAGCGGTGAAGATGAGAATGGCCTTGGGATTGCCGGCGGCCACCCAGAACTCCTGGCGAGCCAGGCGCCAGAGGCTGGTTGCGGCAGTTGGGGTGCCATCCACCGACAGGTTCGCCGTCGGCGCGCGCCACAGCTGTACGGCGAGCCACAGCAGGTAACCGGCGCCCACCAGCTTGATCGCCAGGAACAGCCACGCCGAGGCCTGCAGCACCAGCGCCAGCCCGGAGGCGGCCAGTGCCAGCATGCCGGCGAAGGCGACCAGCCGGCCGCCGCCCGCGACGGTGGCGCGCAGCAGGCCGAAGCGTGCGGCGTTGTTCAGCGACAGCAGGTTGTTCGGTCCCGGCGCCATATTCAGGGCGAAGCAGGCGGGGAGGAACAGGGCCCAGGCGATGCTCATCGTGGTACTGCTCAGGCCAGCGCGGCGGCGTAGGCGTCGGGCTTGAAGCCGACCAGGGTACGGTCACCCAGGTCCAGCACCGGACGCTTGATCATCGACGGCTGCGCGACCATCAGTTCGATGGCCTTGTCCTGGTCGAGGTCGGCCTTCTGCGCATCTTCCAGCTTGCGGAAGGTGGTGCCGGCGCGGTTCAGGACGGTTTCCCAGCCATGCTCGTTGCACCACTGGCGCAGGTGTTCGCGGTCGATGCCGCTACTCTTGTAGTCGTGGAAGGCGTAGTCGACGCCATGCTCTTCCAGCCATACGCGGGCTTTCTTCATGGTGTCGCAAGCCTTGATTCCATACAGCGTCCGCTCACTCACGGGGCGCTACTCCTTTTCGATGCTTTTTTTCAGGCGCGGGATTATGCCATTTCCGCAGCGCTTGCGGGACGCCGCCGGGAGGTCGGTGGATTGCAACAGTTTTTTGCCCGATGCGGGGCTGATCCGCCGCGCTACGGGTGCTTCAATGGAGAGCTGTGCTGGGAGTTCGTCGATGCAAACCGTTTACACCGTACTCATCCTGCTGCTGGTCGTGGGCGGGACCCGGCTTGCGGCGCAGCTGATTCCGCTGCCGTTGCCGCTGATCCAGATCGCCGCCGGCGCGATGCTGGCGTGGCCGAGCCTGGGGCTGCATGTCGGCCTGGACCCGGAACTGTTCATGTTCCTGTTCATCCCGCCACTGCTGTTCGCCGATGGCTGGCGCATGCCCAAGGGCGAGTTCTGGAAGATGCGCTGGCCGATCCTAACCCTGGCCTTTGCCCTGGTGCTGTTCACCGTGGTCGGCGGCGGCGTGTTCATCCACCTGCTGATCCCGGAGATTCCCTGGGCCGCGGCCTTCGCCCTCGCGGCAGTGCTGTCGCCCACCGATGCGCTGGCGGTCTCGGCCATTGCCCAGAACCGCCTGCCCAAGCGCCTGATGCACGTGCTGCAGGGCGAGGCGCTGATGAACGACGCTTCCGGCCTGGTGGCGTTCAAGTTCGCCATCGCCGCGGCCCTGACCGGCACCTTCTCGCTGATGGACGCCAGCCTGAACTTCCTCCTGGTAGCCATCGGCGGCCTCGCCAGCGGCGTGTTCCTCAGCTGGCTGCTGGGGCGCATCCGCGCCTGGATGATCCGTCGCGGCTGGGACGACCCGGCCACCCACGTGGTGCTGATGCTGCTTTTGCCCTTCGCCTGCTACATGATCGCCGAGGAGTTGGGCGTCTCCGGCATCCTCGCGGCGGTGGCGGCGGGCATGATGCAGAGCTGGGTCGACCTGCTACCCCGGCAGACCAACACCCGCCTGCTCAACCGCAGCGTCTGGTCGATGCTGGAGTTCACCTTCAACGGCGTGGTGTTCCTCCTGCTGGGCCTGCAACTGCCGGACATCCTCAAGTCCGTCGCGCATCACGCCGACGACGTGATGTGGCGCTCGTCGCTGCTGGCCTTCTACGTGTTCGCGGTATTCGCCGTGCTGCTCGCGCTGCGTTTTGGCTGGGTCTGGTGCTACTGGAAGATTTCCGTGCGCTTCGAGCAGTGGTGGGGCATCGAGCTGGGCGGCAAGCCGGGTGAGCCGGTGCTGCGACTGTCGGCGATCTCCGCGTTGAGCGGAGTGCGCGGGGCGGTGACCCTGGCTGGTGTGCTGTCAGTTCCTTTGCTGTTGCTGGATGGTTCGGCCTTCCCGCAGCGTGACCTGATCATCTTCATCGCTGCCGGGGTGATCCTGGTGTCGCTGATTGCGGCCACCATTGGCCTGCCGATCCTGTTGCGTGGCTTGCCGGCGGCCAGCAACGACCAGCGCGAGCTGGAGGTGCAGGGGGTCTGGCGCAAGACCGCGGCAGCGGCCATTCACATGCTGGAGAGCGAGGAGGTGCCTGCCAGCGAGGGTGGCGGCGATGCCGACGAGACAGCACGGCTGGCGGAGATGAAGGCCAGGCTGATGGCCGAGTATCGCCACGAGCTGGACCCGGCACCGGACAGCAAGGAAGCCCGCGAGCGCGCCCGCGCCCTGGAACTGGCTGACCAGGCGCTACGCATCAAGGCACTGCGCGCGCAGCGGCTGGAGCTTTACCGGATGCGCCGTGAGCACGAGATCGATGACGAGACCATGCGCGAGGTGCTGGGCGAGCTGGATAACCAGGAGGCCTGGGTGACCAGCAAGGCGGGGCGGTGGGTGTAGGGGTTCCCCTGTAGGAGCGCCCCGTGGGCGCGATCGCAGGCATGGCCCGCTCCTACAAGGGGCGGTGCAGCGTCAGAGGCTTTTCACGTACTGCTTGATGCGCTCGGCCGCTTCCACGCATTCGGCCAGCGGGGCCACCAGCGCCATGCGCACCCGGTTGGCGCCAGGGTTCTCGCCGTTCACTTCGCGGGACAGGTAGGAGCCCGGCACCACGGTGACGTGCTGCTGGTCGAACAGGCCGCGGCAGAACTCGGTGTCGGCCACCGGGGTTTTCGCCCACAAGTAGAAACTGCCGTCCGGGCGCTGCACGTCGAGCACGCCGCCGAGGATGTCCAGTACTGCGTCGAACTTCTCGCGGTACAGGTCGCGGTTGGCGCGCACGTGGTCTTCGTCGTTCCAGGCCGCGACGCTGGCCAGCTGGGTCTGAACCGGCATGGCGCAGCCGTGGTAGGTGCGATACAGGAGGAATTTCTTCAGCACTTCGGCGTCGCCAGCGACGAAGCCCGAACGCAGACCCGGCAGGTTGGAGCGCTTGGACAGGCTGTGGAACACCACGCAGCGCGCAAAATCCGAGCGGCCCAGTTCGGCGCAGGCGGTCAGCAGGCCGGCCGGCGGGTTCTGTTCGTCGAAGTACAGTTCGCTGTAGCACTCGTCGGCGGCGATCACGAAATCGTGCTCGTCGGCCAGGGCGATCAGCTTCTTCAGGGTTTCCAGCGGAACCAGCGCGCCGGTGGGGTTGCCCGGCGAGCAGAGGAAGAGGATCTCGCAGCGCGCCCAGACGTCCGCCGGGACGGCGTCGAAGTCCGGGTTGAAGCCGTTGTCTTCCAGGCAGGGCAGGTAGTGCGGCTCCGCGCCGGCCAGCAGGGCTGCGCCTTCGTAGATCTGGTAGAACGGGTTCGGGCTGATCACCAGGCCCTTGGCGTTGCGGTCCACCACGGTCTGGGTGAAGGCGAACAGCGCTTCACGGGTGCCGTTCACTGGCAGCACGTGGCGCGCGGCGTCCAGCCAGCCGGCCGGCACCTTGAAGCGGCGCTCGCACCAGGCGGCGATGGCTTCGCGCAGGGCGGGGATGCCCAGGGTGGTCGGGTAGACGGCCAATTGGTCGAGGCTGTCGGCCAGGGCCTTGGCGACGAAGTCCGGCGAGCGGTGCTTGGGTTCGCCGATGGACAGCGCGATGGGCTTCAGCTCAGCCGGCGGCTGGGCGCCGGCCAGCAGGGCGCGGAGCTTCTCGAAGGGGTAGGGCTGGAGCGAGTCGAGGGCAGGGTTCATGGCAAGGCTCTTTCTTTCTGATTCTGACTGAATAGCGGGCTAGATGCTGATACGGACCGGCATGCTCGGCTGGCCGCCATCCGAGAGGATGTCCACCAGGGCTGTCTGGATGCGCTTGCACAGCTCCGGGTCGGAGAGCGGCTGGTTGTGCGCATCGGTGACGAAGAACACGTCCTCCACGCGCTCGCCCAGGGTGGCGATCTTGGCGTTCTGTACCGACAGGTCGAAGTCCAGGAACAATCCGCCGATACGCGCCAGCAGGCCGGGGCGATCCGGCGCAGTGACTTCCAGCACGCTGACCTGGCGGGCCGCGTCGGTGGAGATGGTCACCTGCGGGTTGAAGGCAAAGTGCTTGAGCTGGCGCGGCACGCGGCGCTGGATGATGGTCGGGTACTCGTCCGGGTCCTTCAGGGCGTTGACAAGACCTTCACGAATTTCCTCGACCCGGCTGGGATTATTGCCGATCGAGCCGCCATCGGCATCGAGCACTATGTAGGTGTCGAGGGTGAACAGGCTGGTGGACGTGATGATCCGCGCGTCCTGAATGTTCAGGTTGAGCTGGTCCATCGCGGCCACGGTCACGGCGAAGAAGTCGTGCTGGTCGCCGGCATAGATGAAGATCTGCGTGCCGCCCTCGAATTCGCGCTGGGCGGTTTCCTTGATCAGCACCAGCGGGGTGCCGTCGTCCGGGTGCTGGAGGATGGCTTCGGTGTGCCAGGCGACGTCGGCGGCGCTGTGGCGCAGGAAGTAGTCGTCGCCCAGCTGGCTCCAGAGCTGCTCGGCGTCGTCCTGGTCGATGCCGCTGCGCACCAGGATGTCGATGGCCGCGCTCTGTGTCTGGCGAATCTGCTCCTCGCGGTCCACCGGGTTCTCCAGGCCGCGACGCAGCGCGCGCTTGGTCTCGGTGTAGAGCTGGCGCAGCAGGCTGGCGCGCCAGGAGTTCCAAAGGGTCGGGTTGGTGGCATTGATGTCGGCCACGGTGAGCACGTAGAGGTAGTCCAGGTAGGTCTGGTTGCCCATCAGCTGGGCGAAGTCGTAGATCACCTGTGGATCGGACAGGTCCTTGCGCTGGGCCGTGGTGGACATGATCAGGTGGTTCTGCACCAGCCAGGACACCAGGTTGGTGTCCCACGGCGGCAGCTGGTGGCGCTGGCAGAAGTGCTCGGCGTCCACTGCGCCCAGTTCCGAGTGATCGCCGCCGCGGCCCTTGGCGATGTCGTGGTAGAGGCCGGCGATGTAGATCAGCTCGGGCTTGGGCAGGCGCTCCATGATCTTGCTGGCCAGCGGGTACTTTTCCGCCATGTCCGGGCGGCGCAGCTTGCGCAGGTGCTTGATCAGGTTGAGGGTGTGCGCGTCGACCGTATAGATGTGGAACAGGTCGTGCTGCATCTGCCCGACGATCAGGCCGAATTCCGGCAGGTAGCGGCCAAGAATGCCGTAGCGGTTCATTCGCCGCAGGTTGCGGTGGATGCCTTCCTGACACTTGAACAGCTCGATGAACAGGCTGGTGTTGCGGATGTCGTGGCGGAAGTCGTCGTCGATCAGGTGACGGCTGTCGCGCAGCAGGCGAATGGTGTCGGCGCGCACGCCCTTGATCTCCGGGTGCTGGGCCAGCAGCACGAAGATTTCCAGCAGAGCGAACGGGGTGCGCTTGAAGACGTTGGCGTGGGTGACTTCGAGGTAGCCGTCGCGCAGCTGGAAACGGCTGTTGAGCGACTGGATCTGGCCGTTCTCGCCGGCGCGCAGGATCACTTCCTCGAAGTGCTGGGTGATCAGGTCGTTCAGCTCGGAAACGGCCATCACCACGCGGTAGTACTTCTGCATGAAGCGCTCGACGGCCAGCTTGGCGTCGTTGCCTTCATAGCCGAGCATCCCGGCGATGCGCCGCTGATGGTCGAACAGCAGCCGGTCTTCGGCGCGGCCGGCAAGCATGTGCAGGGCGTAGCGGACCTTCCAGAGGAATTCCTGGCTGGAGGCCAGCACCGCACATTCGCTTTCCACCAGGAAGCCTTCGCGGACCAGGGCATGCAGGTTGAGGCTGCCGAAGTGGCGGCGGGCGACCCAGAGCAGTGTCTGGATGTCGCGCAGACCGCCGGGCGAACCCTTCACGTTGGGTTCGAGGTTGTATTCGGTGTCGTTGTATTTGGTGTGGCGGTGAATCTGTTCCTTGCGCTTGGCCAGGTAGAACTGCCCGCTGGGCCACATCTGTTTCGTGCTGGTGGCTTCGAGCATGCGCAGGCGCAGGCTGTCCGGGCCGGAGATGGTCCGGCATTCCATCAGGTTGGTGACCACCGTCAGGTCGGCGCGCGCTTCCTCGGCGCACTCGGCCACCGAGCGCACGCTCTGGCCGACTTCCAGGCCGATGTCCCAGAGCAGGGTGAGGAAGCCCTCGATGGGCTCGCGGAAGCTTTCCTGGTCCTCGCTGTCGAGCAGGACCAGCAGGTCGATGTCCGAGTGCGGGTGCAGCTCGCCGCGCCCGTAGCCGCCCACGGCGACCAGCGCGATGTCGGCGTCGTCGCCCCAGTCGAAGCGATTCCAGGCCTGCTGCAGGATCTGGTCGACGAACCAGGCGCGGTCCTCGATCAGACGGCGGATGTCGCGGCCGCCGTTGAAACGGGCGTCGAGCACCTCGTTGGCCTGACGAATGGCCTTCTTGAAGGCGGCTATGGGGCTGGATTTGAGAGCCAGTTCCGCCTGGAACTGCCCACGGTCGAACAACTCGGGATCCACCTGCGGCATGGCGGCCTTCCTGATCAATGGCTTAGGGGAGGGCAGGGGCAAGAGGGCAACCGGGCCTGTGCGCATGGCGCCAGGCCCGATGGCTGTGCCGGGCCGGGATTTCTATGTTCTACCCAGCCGTCGGCGAGATTGCAAACCGCGCCTCAGGCCGAGGTGCGCGGGAAGCTTTCGTCGTTACGCAGGGTCAGGATCTCGTAGCCGTCGGCGGTGACCAGCACGGTGTGCTCCCACTGTGCGGACAGCTTGCGGTCCTTGGTGATGGCGGTCCAGCCGTCGCCCAGCAAACGGGTTTCCGGGCGGCCCTGGTTGATCATCGGCTCGATGGTGAAGATCATGCCTTCCTTGAGCTCCAGGCCGGTGCCGGCGCGGCCGTAATGCAGCACCTGAGGCTCTTCGTGGAACACCTGGCCGATGCCGTGGCCGCAGTACTCACGCACCACGGAGAAACCGTTCTTCTCGGCGTACTTCTGGATCACTTCGCCGATGTCGCCCAGGCGAGCGCCCGGCTTGACCACGTCGATGCCCTTGTACATGCATTCCTGGGTGATCTGGCACAGGCGGTCGGCCCATTCCGGGGTCTTGCCCACGGAGAACATCTTGCTGGTGTCGCCGTGGTAGCCGTCCTTGATCACGGTGACGTCGATGTTGACGATGTCACCTTCCTTGAGCGGCTTCTCATTGGGGATGCCGTGGCACACCACATGGTTGATCGAGGTGCAGATGGACTTGGGGAAGCCCTTGTAGTTCAGCGGCGCGGGAATGGCCTTCTGCACGTTGACGATGTAGTCGTGGCAGATGCGGTCCAGTTCGTCGGTGGTGACGCCGGGCTTGACGTGTTCGCCGATCATTTCCAGCACTTCGGCGGCCAGACGGCCGGCGACGCGCATTTTCTCGATGTCTTCGGGCGTCTTGATGGTGACGGTCATGCGACTTCTCTTCAGGCGCTGCGTACGCGCGGGTAAATGAGAGGAATACGCAAGTCTATCAGATTTGGCGCCTTTCTATTAAGGGCGGGTGGCTAGCGGGGCTGGTCGGCCGAGGCGGCGGGAGAGGTGCCGGGCGTCCTTGCCGGGTTTTGTTCTGGCCGAGGTTGTGGTATAAAGCGCCCCGCTCTGAAGGCTACGGCCATTTCGGGGCATTAACCCACACATGCATCGACACGATGGCCTGGGTGCCTTTCGACACAGTCGGAGGGTTGGCCGTTGGGGTGCATGGAGGCCTAACCCGACTTATCGAGGAACTATCATGTCCCAAGTCAATATGCGCGATATGCTGAAGGCCGGTGTGCACTTCGGCCACCAGACCCGTTACTGGAACCCGAAGATGGGCAAGTTCATTTTCGGCGCGCGTAACAAGATCCACATCATCAACCTCGAAAAAACCCTGCCGATGTTCAACGAGGCCCTGACCTTCGTTGAGCGCCTGGCCCAGGGCAAGAACAAGATCCTGTTCGTCGGCACCAAGCGTTCCGCCGGCAAGATCGTTCGCGAAGAAGCCGCCCGTTGCGGCATGCCGTACGTCGACCACCGTTGGCTGGGCGGCATGCTCACCAACTACAAGACCATCCGTCAGTCGATCAAGCGTCTGCGCGAGCTGGAAGTGCAGTCCCAGGACGGCACCTTCGCCAAACTGACCAAGAAAGAAGCTCTGATGCGCTCCCGTGATCTGGAAAAACTGGATCGCAGCCTGGGCGGTATCAAGGACATGGGCGGCCTGCCGGACGCTCTGTTCGTGATCGACGTTGACCACGAGCGCATTGCTATCACCGAAGCCAACAAGCTGGGCATCCCGGTTATCGGCATCGTCGATACCAACAGCAGCCCGGAAGGCGTTGACTATGTTATCCCGGGTAACGACGACGCCATCCGCGCCGTGCAGCTGTACCTGGGCTCGATGGCTGAAGCCGTCCTGCGCGGCAAGAATGCCGGCGGCGTGACTGCTGACGAGTTCGTCGAAGAAGCACCGGCCGAATCCGCCGAAGGCTGATTCCAGGACGTCCAGACGTCCTACGGTGAGCAGGAAGGGGGCTAGGCCCCCTTTTTGCCACCCTGAGAATTCCGCCCGGGTATCCGGGCGATCTGGTTTTGAGAACAACTCAAGAGGATTTCGAAATGGCAGAAATTACTGCAGCACTGGTCAAGGAACTGCGTGAGCGTACCGGCCAGGGCATGATGGAGTGCAAGAAGGCACTGGTAGCCGCCGAAGGCGATATCGAGAAGGCCATCGACGACATGCGCGCTTCCGGCGCCATCAAGGCTGCCAAGAAGGCTGGCAACATCGCCGCCGAAGGCGCCATCGCCGCCAAAGTGGCTGACGACGGCAAATCGGCCACCATCATCGAAGTCAACTCGCAGACCGACTTCCTGGCCCTGCAGGACGACTTCAAGAACTTCGTCGCTGCCAGCCTGGACAAGGCTGTTGCCCAGAAGCTGACCGATGCTGCTCCGCTGATCGCGGAACAAGAGCCGGCCCGTGAAGCCCTGGTTGCCAAGTGCGGTGAGAACGTCAACATCCGTCGCCTGGCTCGCACCGAAGGTGAAGTGGTTGGCGCCTACCTGCACGGCCATCGCATCGGCGTTCTGGTCACCCTGAAGGGCGGCAACGCTGAACTGGCTCGCGACATCGCCATGCACGTCGCTGCCAGCAACCCGCAGTTCCTCGATCCGTCGCAGGTTTCCGAAGAAGCTGTTGCCAAAGAGAAGGAAATCTTCCTCGCTCTGAACGCCGACAAGATCGCTGGCAAGCCGGAAAACATCGTCGAGAATATGGTCAAAGGCCGTATCTCGAAGTTCCTGGCCGAAGCCAGCCTGGTCGAGCAAGCGTTCGTCAAGGATCCGGAAGTCAAGGTCGGTGACCTGGCCAAGAAAGCCGGCGCTGAAATCGTTTCCTTCGTTCGCTTCGAAGTAGGCGAAGGCATCGAGAAAGTCGAAGCCGACTTTGCTGCCGAGGTTGCTGCTCAAGTAGCCGCTTCCAAGCAGTAATAGACAGTCTCACGACTGTCGCCCCGCAAGAGGCTGCCCGCTAACGCGCGCGGCCTCTTTGCCAAACTGGGGAAACCAAAAGGGGCGGTTTCCACGGCGCAGGCTCGCAAGGCGGGTTTAAAGGCGCCGTAAGGCTGGCTGGTCCAAGCTTTCCGCCAAGCGCCCACAAGGCGCACAGCATTCAATCGCCGCAGGAGAAAAAGGTCATGGCTCAGCAGCTGAGCGCTCGTCAACCTCGCTATAAACGCATTCTTCTAAAACTGAGCGGCGAAGCCCTGATGGGCTCCGAGGAGTTCGGCATCGATCCCAAGGTGCTGGACCGCATGGCGCTGGAGATCGGCCAGCTCGTCGGTATCGGCGTGCAGGTCGGCCTGGTGATTGGTGGCGGCAACCTGTTCCGTGGCGCGGCGCTGTCCGCGGCCGGCATGGATCGCGTCACCGGCGACCACATGGGCATGCTCGCCACCGTGATGAACGGCCTGGCCATGCGTGATGCCCTGGAGCGCTCCAACATCACCGCCATCGTCATGTCCGCCATCTCCATGGTCGGCGTGACCGATCACTACGACCGCCGCAAGGCCATGCGCCACCTGAAGAGTGGTGAAGTGGTGATCTTCTCCGCTGGTACCGGCAACCCGTTCTTCACTACCGATTCCGCCGCCTGCCTGCGCGCCATCGAAATAGATGCTGACGTAGTACTCAAGGCGACCAAGGTGGACGGCGTGTACACTGCCGACCCGTTCAAGGACCCGAATGCCGAGAAATTCGAACGTCTGACGTACGATGAAGTGCTCGATCGCAAGCTGGGTGTGATGGACCTCACCGCCATCTGCCTGTGCCGGGACCAGAAAATGCCGCTGCGCGTGTTCAACATGAACAAGCCCGGCGCGCTGCTGAATATTGTTGTAGGTGGTGCTGAAGGCACCCTGATCGAGGAGGATTGAGATGATCAACGAGATCAAGAAGGAAGCACAGGATCGTATGGGCAAAACCCTGGAAGCCCTGGGCCATGCCTTCGCCAAGATTCGTACCGGCCGTGCGCACCCGAGCATCCTGGATAGCGTGATGGTGTCCTACTACGGTTCCGACACGCCGCTGCGCCAGGTGGCCAACGTTACCGTGGAAGATTCCCGTACCCTGGCCCTGAGCGTCTTCGACAAGTCCATGATCCAGGCGGTCGAGAAGGCCATCATGACCTCTGACCTGGGCCTGAACCCGGCGACCGCCGGTACCACCATTCGCGTACCGATGCCGGCCCTGACCGAGGAAACCCGCAAGGGCTTCACCAAGCAGGCTCGCGCCGAAGCCGAGCAGGCCCGCGTTTCCGTGCGCAACATCCGTCGTGACGCGCTGGCTCAGCTGAAGGATCTGCAGAAAGAGAAGGAAATCAGCGAAGACGAAGAGCGTCGCGCTGGTGACGATGTGCAGAAGATCACCGACAAGTTCGTTGCCGAGATCGAAAAGGCCCTCGAGGCCAAGGAAGCGGACCTGATGGCCGTTTGACGGCCGGGCTCTCGTCATGGAAAAGACCAAGCAGGTGACGGACGTGCCCCGGCACGTCGCGATCATCATGGACGGCAACAATCGCTGGGCGAAGAAGCGTCTGATGCCCGGGGTAGCCGGGCACAAGGCTGGCGTGGATGCCGTCCGTGCGGTGATCAAGACCTGCGCCGAGGCGGGCGTCGAGGTGCTGACGCTGTTCGCCTTCTCCAGCGAGAACTGGCAGCGCCCGGCCGATGAGGTCGGCGCGCTGATGGAGCTGTTCCTCATGGCCCTGCGTCGTGAAGTGCGCAAGCTCAGTGCCAACGGCATCCGCCTGCGCATCATTGGCGACCGCAGCCGCTTCGCTCCTGAGTTGCAGGCGGCGATGCGCGAAGCCGAGGCGCTGACCGCCAATGGCAGCAGCATGCTGCTGCAGGTGGCGGCGAACTATGGCGGCCAGTGGGACATCACCCAGGCGGCCCAGCGTCTTGCCCGCGAGGTGCAGGCCGGCCATCTGGCGGCGGAGGAGATTACCCCGGAGCTGATCCAGGGTTGCCTCTCCACCGGCGACCAGCCGCTGCCCGACCTGTGCATCCGCACCGGTGGGGAGCACCGCATCAGCAACTTCCTTCTCTGGCAGCTGGCCTATGCCGAGCTGTATTTCTCCGATCTCTACTGGCCCGACTTCAAGCACGAAGCCATGCAGGCTGCGTTGCAGGACTACGCCTCTCGTCAGCGCCGTTTCGGCAAGACCAGCGAGCAGGTCGAGGCCGAGGCACCCCCGTCATGTTGAAACAACGAATCATCACGGCGCTGATCCTGTTGCCGATCGCGCTGGGTGGTTTCTTCCTGCTCGATGGCGCGGCGTTCTCGCTGTTCATCGGTCTGGTCGTCAGCCTTGGTGCCTGGGAATGGGCGCGTCTGGCCGGTTACAACGAACAGCCCGCTCGCGTCGGTTACGCTGCCACCGTCGCCGCGCTGATGCTGGTATTGGCCTGGCTGCCGCAACTGGCAGGAGCGGTGCTGGTGCTGGCCCTGCTCTGGTGGGCGCTTGCGACCGTCATGGTGCTGACTTATCCGGATAGCGCGTCGAGCTGGGGTGGGCGCTGGCGCCGCCTGCTGATCGGCCTGCTGATCCTGCTGCCGGCCTGGCAGGGGCTGGTGCTGCTCAAGCAATGGCCGCTGTCCAATTGGCTGATCGTTGCCGTGATGGTGCTGGTCTGGGCTGCCGACATCGGCGCTTACTTCTCCGGCAAGGCCTTCGGCAAGCGCAAGCTGGCCCCGCGCGTCAGTCCGGGCAAGAGCTGGGAAGGTTTCTTCGGCGGCATGGTGCTGTGCCTGGCGATCACCGTCGCTGTCTCCATCTACCGCGACTGGACTGTCCGCGAGCTGCTGCTGGCGCTACCGTGTGCGGCCCTCGTGGTGGCCCTGTCGGTGATCGGTGATCTGACCGAAAGCATGTTCAAGCGCCAGTCCGGCCTCAAGGACAGCAGTAACCTGCTGCCCGGGCACGGTGGCGTGCTGGACCGCATCGACAGCCTGACCGCCGCCATCCCGGTGTTCACCGCGTTGCTCTGGGCCGTGGGCTGGGGTACGCCGTGAGTCATCCGCAGTGGATCACCGTGCTGGGGGCGACCGGTTCGATCGGCCTCAGTACCCTCGACGTCATCGGGCGTCACTCTGATCGTTACCGCGTCTTTGCGCTCAGCGGCTTTTCCCGGCTGGCTGAACTCGAGTTGCTTTGCCTGCGTCATCGACCGCGGTTTGTCGTGGTGCCGGAGACTGAACAGGCCCGTGCGCTGCAGGATCGCCTGAGTTCCGCAGGGCTTGAAGCCCGGGTGCTGGTCGGCGAGGCTGGTCTTTGCGAGGTTTCCGCCCATCCCGAAGTGGATGCGGTGATGGCGGCCATCGTCGGTGCTGCGGGTCTGAAGCCCACTCTGGCGGCTGTCGAGGCTGGCAAGCGGGTCTTGCTGGCCAATAAAGAGGCGCTGGTGATGTCCGGCGCGCTGTTCATGGATGCCGTGCGAGCCAGTGGCGCTGTGCTGCTGCCGATCGACAGCGAGCACAATGCGATCTTCCAGTGCATGCCGGCGGACTATGCTCGCGGCCTGGGCCAAGTGGGTGTTCGTCGCATCCTGCTGACGGCTTCGGGCGGCCCGTTCCGCGAAACGCCGCTGGAACAGTTGGGCCTGGTTTCGCCAGAGCAGGCCTGCGCACACCCCAACTGGTCGATGGGGCGGAAGATTTCTGTCGATTCGGCGAGCATGATGAACAAGGGCCTGGAGCTGATCGAGGCCTGCTGGCTGTTCGACGCCGCGCCGTCGAAGGTCGAGGTGGTGATCCACCCGCAGAGCGTGATCCACTCCCTGGTGGACTACGTTGACGGCTCGGTGCTGGCCCAACTGGGTAATCCGGACATGCGGACCCCCATTGCTCATGCCCTGGCCTGGCCGCAGCGGATCGATTCCGGCGTTTCGCCGCTGGACCTGTTCTCCATCGCCCGCCTGGACTTCAGTGCGCCCGATGAGCAGCGTTTCCCCTGCCTGCGCCTTGCACGCCAAGCGGCTGAAGCAGGTGGCAGCGTGCCGGCGATGCTCAATGCGGCGAACGAGGTGGCCGTCGCGGCGTTCCTCGAGCGGCGCATCCGCTTCACGGATATCCCGGTTATCATCGACGAAGTGCTGAACCGCGAGGCGCACACACCGGTCGAATCGCTCGATGCGGTGCTGGCGGCCGACCAGCGCGCACGCGGCGCCGCACAGGCGTGGTTGCAGGAGCGCGGGCATTGAGCCCGAGGAGGTAGCGATGAGCGCCCTTTATATGGTGGTGGGATTAATTGTCGCCCTGGGCGTACTGGTCACCTTCCACGAATTCGGACACTTCTGGGTTGCCCGCCGCTGCGGGGTCAAGGTCCTGCGCTTCTCCGTGGGCTTCGGCACGCCGCTGGTGCGCTGGCACGATCGCCACGGCACCGAGTTCGTCGTCGCCGCCATTCCCCTGGGTGGCTACGTGAAGATGCTCGATGAGCGGGAGGGCGATGTCCCTGCCGAGCTGCTCGACCGCGCCTTCAATCGCAAGACCGTGTTCCAGCGCATCGCCATCGTTGCGGCGGGGCCGATCGCCAATTTCCTGCTGGCCATCCTGTTCTTCTGGGTCCTGGCCATGCTGGGCAGCCAGCAGATCAAGCCGATCATCGGCTCCGTGGTGGCGAACAGTCCCGCGGCCATCGCCGGTCTGGCGTCTGGCCAGGAAGTCGTGGCGGTGGATGGCGAGGCCGTCGACGGCTGGAGTGGCGTCAACCTGCAGTTGGTGCGCCGTCTCGGTGAAACCGGCGAGCTGAGCGTTTCGGTGCTGGGGCAGGGATCCAGCGTTCCGGCCGTGCACCAGGTGCGCATCAGCTCCTGGCTGAAGAACGAAGATAATCCCGACCCCATCGGCGGTCTGGGGATCCAGCCCTGGCGACCTGCTGTCGCACCGGTAATTGCTGAGCTGGACGAAAAAGGGCCTGCCAAGGCTGCCGGCCTGCAGATTGGTGACCGTCTCGTCAGTCTGGATGGCCAGTCGGTCACGGATTGGCAAGAAGTGGTCTCCCGTGTCCGCGCTATGCCTGAAGGTAAGGTGACCCTGGGCATCGAGCGCGCCGGTCAGCGCGAGGAGCTCGCCCTGACCCTGGCGGCCAAAGGCGAGGGCAAGGCCCGCACCGGTTACCTGGGCGCGGGTGTCGCCGGTGGTCAGTGGCCGCCGGAAATGCTTCGCGAAGTGAGCTATGGGCCGGTGGCAGCGGTGGGACAGGCGCTCTCCCGAACCTGGTCCATGAGCCTGCTAACTCTGGATTCTCTAAAGAAAATGGTGCTCGGGCAGCTCTCGGTAAAAAACTTGAGCGGGCCGATAACCATTGCTAAAGTGGCGGGCGCTTCAGCCCAGTCCGGCGTAGGGGATTTTCTGCATTTCCTCGCCTATCTGAGCATCAGCTTGGGGGTTCTCAACCTGTTGCCGATTCCTGTCCTCGATGGCGGGCATCTGCTGTTCTACATGGTCGAGTGGGTGCGAGGTCGCCCACTGTCGGAGCGGGTCCAGGCTTGGGGGATGCAGATTGGCATCAGCCTGGTAGTCGGGGTCATGTTGTTGGCCCTGGTCAACGATCTGAGTCGACTGTAGCCGCCCATTGGTTTTCGGATCTGCCGCCCTTTGCGGCAGATTCTCTATTTGTCAGTTGGAATAAAAGGACTCCATGAAACGCTTTCTGCTTCCCGCGGCCCTTTCCGCGCTGATGATCGCCCAGGTTCACGCCGAGTCCTTCACTGTTTCCGATATCCGGGTCAACGGCCTGCAGCGCGTGTCTGCCGGCAGCGTGTTCGCGGCGCTGCCGCTGAACGTCGGCGAGCAGATCGACGATCGCCGCCTGGTCGAAGCGACCCGCTCGCTGTTCAAGACCGGCTTCTTCCAGGACATCCAGCTCAGCCGTGATGGCAATGTGCTGATCGTCAACGTGGTCGAGCGTCCGTCCATCTCCAGCATCGAGATCGAGGGCAACAAGGCCATCACCACCGAAGACCTGATGAAGGGTCTGAAGCAGTCCGGCCTCTCCGAAGGCGAAATCTTCCAGCGTGCGACCCTCGAGGGCGTGCGTAACGAATTGCAGCGCCAGTACGTGGCCCAGGGCCGCTACTCCGCCGAGATCGAGACCGAAGTCGTGCCGCAGCCGCGCAACCGCGTTGCGCTGAAGATCAACATCAACGAAGGCACCGTGGCGGCCATTGCCCATGTCAACGTGGTGGGCAACACCGTCTTCTCCGAGGAAGACCTGACCGACCTGTTCGAGCTGAAGACCACCAACTGGCTGTCCTTCTTCAAGAACGACGACAAGTATTCCCGCGAGAAGCTCTCCGGTGACCTGGAACGTCTGCGTTCGTACTACCTGGACCGTGGCTACATCCACATGGATATCGCCTCCACCCAGGTGTCCATTACCCCGGACAAGAAGCACGTCTACATCACCGTCAACGTCAACGAAGGCGAGAAGTACACCGTCAGCGACGTGAAGCTCTCCGGCGACCTGAAAGTGCCGGAAGACGAAGTGAAGAAGCTCCTGCTGGTGAAGAAGGGCCAGGTGTTCTCCCGCAAGGTGATGACCACCACCTCCGACCTGATCACCCGTCGCCTGGGTAACGAGGGTTATACCTTCGCCAACGTCAACGGCGTTCCCGAGCCGAACGACGAGAACAAGACCGTATCGATCACCTACGTGGTCGATCCGGGCAAGCGCGCCTACGTCAACCGCATCAACTTCCGTGGCAACACCAAGACCGAGGACGAAGTACTCCGTCGCGAAATGCGCCAGATGGAAGGCGGCTGGGCCTCGACCTACCTGATCGACCAGTCCAAGCAGCGTCTCGAGCGCCTGGGCTACTTCAAGGAAGTCAACGTCGAAACCCCGGCTGTTCCGGGCACCGACGACCAGGTCGACGTCAACTACAGCGTGGAAGAGCAACCGTCCGGCTCGATCACCGCGAGCGTGGGCTTCGCCCAGAGCGCCGGTCTGATCCTCGGCGGCTCGATCAGCCAGAACAACTTCCTGGGTACCGGTAACAAGGTCAGCATCGGCCTGACCAAGTCCGACTACCAGACCCGCTACAACTTCGGCTTCGTCGACCCCTACTGGACCGTCGACGGCGTGAGCCTGGGTTACAACGCCTTCTACCGCAAGACCGACTACGACGAGCTCGATGTTGACGTTTCCAGCTACTCGGTGAACAGCCTGGGTGCCGGCGTCAGCATCGGCTACCCGATCAGTGAGACCTCGCGCCTGACCTACGGCCTGACCGTGCAGCGCGACGACATCGACACTGGCGCCTATACCGTCGACGAGATCTTCGACTTCATCGAGAAGGAAGGCGACAGCTTCACCAACTTCAAGGCGTCCATCGGCTGGTCCGAGTCGACCCTGAACAAGGGCGTGCTGGCGAACCGCGGTCACTCGCAGAGCCTGGTGCTGGAAACCACCATTCCGGGTAGCGATCTGTCGTTCTACAAGCTCGATTACCGTGGCCAGATCTTCGCGCCGCTCACCGAAAACTACACCATGCGCTTCCATACCGAACTCGGTTACGGCGGCGCCTACGGCGACACCGATCGCCTGCCGTTCTACGAGAACTACTACGCCGGCGGCTTCAACTCGGTGCGTGGCTTCAAGGACAGCTCCCTGGGCCCACGCAGTACGCCTAGCCGGGTAACCGATCCAAGCACTGGTGCGGTGGTCTCGGGCCCGGATGCCAACGGCCGCTACACCGACCCGGATCAGGATCCGGAAGCCTTCGGTGGTAACATCCTGATCACCGGCGGCGCTGAACTGCTGTTCCCGCTGCCGTTCGTGAAGGACCAGCGCCAACTGCGCACCGTGCTGTTCTATGACATCGGCAACGTGTTCGACACCGACTGCCCGACCTCCACCACCCAAGGTTGCGACGGCGTCAAGTTCCAGGACATGGCCATGTCCGCGGGTGTCGGTTTGACCTGGATCACCGCTCTGGGCCCGCTGAGCTTCAGCCTGGCGACTCCGATCAAGAAACCGGATAACGCCGAAACCCAGATCTTCCAGTTCTCCCTCGGGCAGACCTTCTAATTGGCCGTATCGTTGTAATGACAACCATGCTTTGTGCAGGAGTGCATTGTGCGTAAGTTGACCCAGTTCGTCCTGATCACCGCCGCCCTGGCAGCGAGCCCCGCGTTCGCCGACATGAAGATCGCGGTGCTCAACTATCAGATGGCACTCCTCGAGTCGGATGCGGCCAAGCAATACGCCGTGGATGCCGAGAAGAAGTTCGGCCCCCAGCTGACCAAGCTCAAGGCCCTGGAAACCGATGCCAAGGCCCTGCAGGACAAGCTGGTCAACGGCGGCAGCAAGATGTCCGCTTCCGAGCGCGACAAGGCCGAAGGTGACTTCAAGCAGAAGGCCCGTGACTTCCAGTTCCAGTCCAAGGAGTTGAACGAAGCCAAGGCCGTCGCCGACCGCGACATGCTGAAGAAGCTCAAGCCGAAGCTGGACCAGGCCGTCGAGGAAACCATCAAGAAAGGTGGTTATGACCTCGTGGTCGAGCGTGGTGCCGTGGTCGACGTCAAGCCGCAGTACGACATCACCCGCCAAGTCATCGAGCGCATGAACCAACTGCGCTGATGATGACCGAGCTGTCCTTTACCCTCGCCGAACTGGCTGCGCAACTCGATGCCGAGTTGCGCGGCGATCCCGCTCAGGTGATCAGCGGGCTGGCTACCCTGCAGGACGCAGGCGCCGGTCAGTTGAGCTTCCTGGCCAATCCGCAGTACCGCAAGTTCCTCGAAGGCAGCCAGGCCAGCGCCGTTCTGCTGACTGCCGCTGACGCCGAAGGCTATACCGGCAATGCGCTGATCGTCCCCAATCCCTACCTGGCCTATGCCGGCCTGTCCCACCAGTTCGACCGCAAGCCCAAGGCGCCGGTCGGCATTCATCCCACCGCGGTGGTCGATGAAGGTGCGCAGGTCGACGCGAGTGCCAGCGTCGGACCCTATGCCGTCATTGAGGCCGGTGCGCAGATCGGTGCCAACGTCACCATCGGTGCCCACTGCTTCGTCGGCGCGCGCAGCGTGGTTGGCGAGGGTGGCTGGCTTGCGCCCCGCGTGACGCTCTACCACGACGTGCGCATCGGCAAGCGCGTGGTGATCCAGTCCGGCGCCGTGCTGGGTGGTGAGGGCTTCGGCTTCGCCAACCACAAGGGCATCTGGCAGAAGATCGCCCAGATTGGCGGCGTGACCCTGGGTGACGACGTCGAGATCGGCGCCAACACCACCATCGACCGTGGTGCGTTGTCCGATACCCTGGTGGGCAATGGCGTGAAGCTGGACAACCAGATCATGATCGCCCACAACGTGCAGATCGGTGATCACACTGCCATGGCCGGCTGCTGCGGGATTTCCGGCAGCGCCAAGATCGGCAAGCATTGCATGCTCGCCGGCGGTGTCGGCCTGGTCGGCCACATCGAGATTTGTGACAACGTCTTCGTCACCGGGATGACCATGGTGACCCGTTCGATCACCGAACCGGGCTCCTACTCGTCCGGTACCGCCATGCAGCCTGCGGCTGAATGGAAGAAGAGTGCCGCGCGCATTCGTCAGCTGGATGACATGGCCCGTCGTCTGCAGCAGCTGGAAAAGCGCGTGGCCGCCGTGACCCCAAGCGGAGACGCTCCATCAGATGCGTGATCCACGCATTTTTTGGCGTTTCCCTTTTCTGAACAGGCTCCCCTGAACATGATGGACATCAACGAGATTCGCGAATACCTGCCTCATCGCTACCCCTTCCTGCTGGTGGATCGGGTGGTCGAGCTGGACATCGAAGGCAAGCGCATTCGCGCCTACAAGAATGTCAGCATCAACGAGCCGTTCTTCAATGGCCACTTCCCGCAGCATCCGATCATGCCGGGCGTACTGATCATTGAGGCCATGGCCCAGGCGGCCGGCATCCTCGGTTTCAAGATGCTCGACGTGAAGCCGGCCGATGGCACCCTGTATTACTTCGTCGGCTCCGACAAGCTGCGCTTCCGCCAGCCGGTGCTGCCGGGCGACCAGCTGCAGCTCAATGCCCAGTTCCTGAGCGTCAAGCGTGGCATCTGGAAGTTCGATTGCCATGCCACCGTCGATGACAAGCCGGTATGCTCGGCCGAAATCATCTGTGCGGAACGCAAACTATGAGTTTGATCGATCCTCGCGCCATCATCGACCCGCGCGCAAAGCTGGCTGACGACGTAGAAGTGGGCCCCTGGTCCATGGTCGGGCCGGATGTGGAGATCGGCGAAGGTACGGTGATCGGTCCGCACGTGGTAGTCAAAGGCCCCACGAAGATCGGTAAGAACAATCGGATTTTCCAGTTCTCCAGCGTGGGTGAAGATACCCCCGACCTGAAGTACAAGGGCGAACCGACTCGCCTGGTGATCGGTGACAACAATGTGATCCGCGAGGGTGTGACCATCCATCGCGGCACCATCCAGGATCGCTCGGAGACCACCATCGGCGATCACAACCTGCTCATGGCCTATGTGCACATCGGCCACGACAGTGTGATCGGCAACCATTGCATCCTCGTGAACAACACCGCGCTGGCGGGGCATGTGCATGTGGATGACTGGGCGATCCTCTCCGGCTACACCCTGGTACATCAGTTCTGCCGCATTGGCGCGCACGCCTTCTCCGGCATGGGCACCACCATCGGCAAGGACGTTCCGGCCTATGTCACGGTCTTCGGCAACCCCGCCGAGGCCCGCAGCATGAACTTCGAAGGCCTGCGCCGTCGCGGTTTCAGCGCCGAATCGATCCAGGCGCTGCGCCGTGCCTACAAGGTGGTCTACCGCCAGGGCCTGACGGTGGATGAGGCACTCGGCGAACTGGCCGAAGTCTCCGAGCAGTTCCCGGAAGTCGCGGTGTTCCGCGACTCCATCCAGAGCTCCACCCGCGGCATCACCCGCTGACCATGCAATCGACCGCACGCAAGCTGCGCGTCGCCCTGGTCGCGGGCGAGGCGTCCGGCGATATCCTCGGCTCCGGCCTCATGCAGGCGCTCAAGCAGCGCCACCCCGATATCGAATTCATCGGCGTCGGCGGCCCGCGCATGCAGGCCGAAGGGCTGCGGTCGCATTTCCCGATGGAGCGCCTGGCCGTCATGGGCCTGGTTGAGGTGCTGGGTCGCCTGCGCGAACTGCTGCGCCGGCGCAAGGACCTGCTGAAGATGCTGATCGCGGCCAAACCGGATGTGTTCATCGGCATCGACGCGCCGGACTTCAACCTGACTCTTGAATTGAAGCTGCGCCGCGCGGGCATCCGTACGGTGCACTACGTCAGCCCCTCGGTCTGGGCCTGGCGGCAGAAGCGTGTGCTGAAGATCAAGGAAGCCTGCGACCTGATGCTCGCGCTTTTTCCCTTCGAGGCGCGTTTCTACGAAGAACATGCGGTGCCGGTGCGTTTCGTCGGGCATCCGCTGGCCAATACCATTCCGCTGGAAGCCGACCGCGCCGGTGCGCGCGAGCGTCTCGGTCTGCCGCAGGAAGCCAGCGTCGTCGCGCTCCTGCCCGGTAGCCGGGGAGGAGAGGTCGGGAAGCTCGGCGCGTTGTTCCTCGATACCGCCCAGCGCCTGCTCCAGGATCGCCCTGGCCTGCGCTTCGTGCTGCCTTGCGCGAGCCCCGAACGCCGCGTGCAGATCGAAGAAATGCTTGCGGGTCGCGATCTGCCGGTGCAATTGCTCGACGGAGCTTCCCACGAAGCGTTCGCCGCCTGCGACGCCGTACTGATCGCCTCCGGCACCGCCACGCTGGAAGCCCTGCTGTACAAGCGGCCGATGGTCGTCGCCTACAAGGTGGCGCCGATGACCTACCGCATCCTCAAGCGCCTGGTGAAGAGTCCCTACATCTCGCTGCCGAACCTGATGGCCGGCCGCCTGCTGGTGCCCGAGCTGATCCAGGATGCGGCGACTCCAGAGGCGCTGGCCACGACCTTGTTGCCCCTGCTCGACGACGGCAGTGTGCAGACCGAATCCTTCGACGCCATCCATCGCGCCCTGCGCCAGGATGCGTCCGCGCAGGCCGCCGAAGCGGTGCTCGCCCTGGTGGAGAAACGCTGATGCAGATGGGCCTGGACTTCACCCTGGTGGAAGAACTGGTGGCCGGTGTCGACGAAGTCGGTCGTGGTCCGCTCTGCGGTCCCGTGGTCACCGCGGCGGTGATCCTCGATCCGGCTAGGCCGATCAAGGGCCTCAACGACTCGAAGAAGCTCAGCGAAGCGCGCCGCGAGGCGCTGTTCGACGAGATCCGCGAGAAGGCCCTGGCCTGGTGCATCGCCCGTGCCGATGTGCACGAGATCGACCAGCTGAACATCCTCCACGCCACCATGCTCGCCATGCAGCGCGCGGTGGAAGGCCTCAGCGTCACGCCGAAACTGGCGCTGATCGACGGCAACCGCTGCCCGAAACTGCAGGTGCCGTCGGCACCGGTGGTGCAGGGCGACGCCAAGGTTCCGGCCATCGCCGCTGCCTCGATCCTGGCCAAGGTTAGCCGTGACCGCGAGATGCAGGAAATGGAGGCGCTGTACCCCGGCTACGGCATCGGCGGCCACAAGGGCTACCCGACGCCAGTGCACCTGGAGGCGCTCAAGCGTCTGGGCCCGACGCCCATCCACCGTCGCTCCTTCGGGCCGGTGCGCGCCTTGCTGGAAAACCCTGCCGGCATCCTGTAACACCCTGTTATTACTCTGGAATTCCTCGCGGCCAGCGGCCCGCCGGTGACTTCAAACACCCGGCGCGACGGCTGGCCCATTGATCCCTGTAGCTTTGCGGACAGCCCCGGTACAATCCGGGGCTTGCCGTTTTTCGCGTTTGCCAAGGACCACCATGACCGCCACCTTCGTTCACCTGCGTCTGCACACCGAATTCTCCCTGGTCGACGGCCTGGTACGGGTCAAGCCGCTGATCAAGGCGGTCGGCGGGGCGGGCATGCCGGCGGTGGCGGTGACCGACCTGAGCAACATGTGCTCGCTGGTGAAGTTCTACAAGACGGCCATGGGTGGCGGCATCAAGCCGATCTGCGGCGCCGACATCTGGCTGGCCAACCGCGACGAGGACGGCCCGCTGACCCGCCTGACCTTGCTGGCGATGAACGCCAAGGGCTACCGCAACCTGACCGAGCTGATTTCCCGTGGCTGGCAGGAAGGCCAGCGCAATGGCGAGATCATCATCGAGCGGCAGTGGGTGAAGGACGCCGCCGAAGGCCTGATCGCGCTGTCCGGCTCCAAGGAAGGCGAGATCGGCATGGCGTTGCTGGAGGGTGACGACGCCCTGGCGGACTCGCTGCTGGCCGAGTGGCTGGAGGTCTTCCCGGACCGCTTCTACCTGGATATCCAGCGCACCAGCCGAGTCAACGACGAAGAGCACGTGCACGCCGCCGTGGCCCTGTCGGCGCGCAGCGGCGCGCCGCTGGTGGCGACCAACGACGTGCGCTTCATCAAGGAAGCGGACTTCGAGGCCCACGAGACCCGCGTTTGCATCGGCGAAGGCCGTGCCCTGGATGACCCGCGCCGTTCGCGCAGCTATTCCGACCAGCAGTACCTGAAGAGCCCGGAAGAAATGGCCGAGCTGTTCAGTGACATTCCCGAGGCTCTGGAAAACTCCGTCGAGATCGCCAAGCGCTGCAACATCGACGTGCAGTTGGGCAAGTACTTCCTGCCCAACTTCCCGATCCCCTTTGATGACATGGATATCAACGACTACCTGCGCCATGTCTCCTACGAGGGCCTGGAGGAGCGCCTGGCGGTGCTCTGGCCGAAGGACACCACGCCGAACTACGAAGAGAAACGGCAGCTCTATGTCGATCGCCTGGAGTTCGAGCTGGGTACCATCATCCAGATGGGCTTCCCCGGCTACTTCCTGATCGTGATGGACTTCATCAAGTGGGCCAAGAACAACGGCGTGCCGGTGGGCCCCGGCCGGGGCTCGGGTGCCGGTTCGCTGGTCGCCTATGTGCTGAAGATCACCGACCTCGACCCGCTGGCCTATGACCTGCTGTTCGAACGCTTCCTGAACCCCGAACGTATTTCCATGCCCGACTTCGACGTCGACTTCTGCATGGAGGGCCGCGACCGGGTGATCGACTACGTGGCCGGCGCCTACGGTCGCAACGCAGTGAGCCAGATCATCACCTTCGGCTCCATGGCCGCGAAGGCGGTGGTGCGCGACGTGGCGCGGGTGCAGGGCAAGTCCTACGGCCTGGCCGACAAGCTGTCGAAGATGATTCCCTTCGAAGTGGGCATGACCCTGGAGAAGGCCTTCGAGCAGGAGGAAATGCTCCGCGACTTCCTCAAGACCGACGAGGAAGCCCAGGAAATCTGGGACATGGCGCTCAAGCTGGAAGGTGTGACCCGTGGTACCGGCAAACACGCCGGTGGCGTTGTGATCGCGCCGACCAAGCTGACCGATTTCGCTCCCATCGCCTGTGACGAAGAGGGCGCCGGTCTGGTGACCCAGTTCGACAAGGACGATGTGGAGGCCGCCGGCCTGGTGAAGTTTGACTTCCTCGGCCTGCGTACCCTGACCATCATCAAATGGGCGATGGAAATCATCCATCGCATCCAGCAGAAGGCTGGCGAGACCGATCTGGTCGACATCGATCGCATTCCGCTGGACGACAAGAAGACCTACGACCTGCTGCAGAAGGCGGAGACCACTGCGGTTTTCCAGCTTGAATCGCGCGGTATGAAGGAGCTGATCAAGAAGCTCAAGCCGGACTGCCTGGAAGACCTCATCGCACTGGTGGCGCTGTTCCGTCCCGGTCCGCTGCAGTCGGGCATGGTGGACGACTTCATCAACCGTAAGCACGGTCGTGAGGAAATCTCCTACCCGCACCCGGATTACCAGTACGCCGGCCTCGAACCCGTGCTCAAGCCGACCTACGGCATCATCCTGTACCAGGAACAGGTGATGCAGATCGCCCAGGTGATGGCGGGATACAGCCTCGGCGGCGCGGACATGCTGCGCCGCGCCATGGGCAAGAAGAAGCCCGAGGAAATGGCCAAGCAGCGCGGCGGCTTCATCGAAGGCTGCTCCAGCAATGGCATCGACGAAAACCTCTCGGGCAACATCTTCGACCTGGTGGAAAAGTTCGCCGGCTACGGCTTCAACAAGTCGCACTCGGCCGCCTATGGCCTGGTGTCGTACCAGACCGCCTGGCTGAAGACCCACTGGAAAGCCCCGTTCATGGCCGCAGTACTCACTGCGGATATGCAGAACACCGACAAGGTGGTGACGCTCATCGAAGAGTGCCGCCACATGAAGCTGCGCATCCTGGCGCCGGACGTGAACAACTCCGAGTTTCGCTTCACCGTCGACGAGGACAACCAGATCGTCTACGGCCTGGGCGCGATCAAGGGCGTCGGCGAAGGTCCGGTGGAAGCCATCACCGAGTGCCGCAACGAGGGCGGGCCCTTCAAGACCCTGTTCGACTTCTGCGACCGCATTGACCTCAAGCGCGTCAACAAGCGCACCCTGGAGGCGCTGATCCGCGCCGGTGCGCTGGATCGCCTCGGCCCGCACTTCCATGAAGAGCAGAAGGCCTACCACGCCCACGTCGACATCAACCGCGCCGTGCTGCTGGCGTCCATGGAAGAAGCCGTCAAGGCTGCCGAGCAGACCACGCGCAGCCATGACAGTGGCCACATGGATCTGTTCGGTGGCGTGTTCGCCGAGCCCGAGGCGGATGTCTACGCCAACCACCGCAAGGTCAAGGAGCTCAACCTCAAGGAGCGCCTGAAGGGCGAGAAAGACACCCTCGGCCTGTACCTGACCGGTCACCCGATCGACGAGTACGAAGGTGAGGTGCGACGTTTTGCCCGCCAGCGCATCGTCGAGCTGAAACCCGCGCGTGATACCCAGACCGTCGCCGGCCTGATCGTCAACTTGCGGGTGATGAAGAACAAGCGCGGCGACAAGATGGGCTTCGTGACCCTCGATGACCGCTCCGGCCGTATCGAAGCCTCGTTGTTCGCCGAAGCCTTCGCCGCCAACCAGGCGCTGCTGCAGACCGACGCGCTGGTAGTGATCGAGGGCGAGGTCAGTCAGGACGATTTCTCCGGCGGCCTGCGCCTGCGCGCCAAGCGCGTGATGGGCCTGGAAGAGGCGCGCACCTCGCTGGCGGAAAGCCTGCGCGTGCGCGTCCATGCCGATGCGCTCAAGGGCGACCGTCTGCGCTGGCTGGCCGACCTGTGCACCCGTCACCGCGGCAGCTGCCCGGTCACCGTCGACTACAGTGGCGAGCAGGCGCGCGCCCTGTTGCAGTTCGGCGAGCAATGGCGGATCGATCCCGCAGACAACCTGATTCAAGCGTTGCGTGACCAGTTCGGCCGCGACAACGTCTTCCTCAACTACCGCTAGTGAAGCCGGTGGCCAAAGGCCGCCCGCCCGCCAGTCTCGACCCTTGGCGCCCGATACCGTAAGGTAGGGCGCCTACGGACCAGGCCCAGCCGCCAACAGAACGACGGATAGCCCATGAACCCGAATTTTCTCGATTTCGAACAGCCCATTGCCGACCTGCACGCCAAGATCGAAGAGCTGCGGTTGGTCGGTAACGACAACGCCCTGAACATCACCGACGAGATCTCCCGTCTGCAGGAGAAGAGCAAGGCGCTGACCGAGAACATCTTCGGCAACCTGTCCAGCTGGCAGATCGCCCAGCTCGCGCGCCATCCGCGTCGCCCCTACACCCTGGACTACATCGAGCACATCTTCACCGAGTTCGAAGAGCTGCACGGTGACCGCCACTTCTCCGACGACGCCGCGATTGTCGGTGGCGTTGCCCGCCTGGAAGACCAGCCGGTGATGATCATCGGCCACCAGAAGGGCCGCGAAGTGCGCGAGAAGGTGCGCCGCAACTTCGGCATGCCGCGTCCGGAAGGCTACCGCAAGGCCTGCCGCCTGATGGAAATGGCCGAACGCTTCAAGATGCCGATCCTGACCTTCATCGACACTCCCGGCGCCTACCCGGGCATCGACGCCGAAGAACGTGGCCAGAGCGAGGCGATCGCCTGGAATCTGCGCGTCATGGCGCGTCTGAAGACTCCGATCATCGCCACCGTGATCGGCGAAGGCGGCTCCGGCGGCGCACTGGCCATCGGCGTGTGCGACCAGTTGAACATGCTGCAGTACTCCACCTACGCGGTGATCTCGCCCGAAGGTTGCGCCTCGATCCTCTGGCGTACCGCCGAAAAGGCGCCGGAAGCGGCTGAAGCCATGGGCATTACCGCCAACCGCCTGAAGGACTTGGGTATCGTCGACAGCGTCATCCCCGAGCCGCTGGGCAGTGCCCACCGCGACCCGGCCGCGATGGCCGAGACCATCCGCAAGTCCCTGCTCGGCCAGCTCGACACGCTGAACCAGCTGAGCAGCGAAGAGCTCCTGGCGCGCCGTTACGAGCGCCTGATGAGCTACGGCGTCGCCTGATCGACGCCTTCGGCGCAGCGCGGGTGACGAGGTATCCTTGCCTCGTCCCCGACCCTGCCGATCTGCGCCATGTCTGCTGATTTCCAATCCCGACTGCTGACTTTTCTCGCGCCCTGGCGCACCGCGCCGGCGTGGCGTGTCGCCTTGTCCGGCGGGCTGGATTCCACCGTTCTCCTGCATCTCCTGGCGCAACTCGCTGCCCGCGAGGCCTTGCCGCCGATTTCCGCTATTCACGTGCACCACGGCCTGCAGGCTGTCGCTAATGCCTGGCCGGAGCATTGCCAGCGTTTCTGCGACTCCCTTGGCGTGCCAATGCAGGTGGCGCGCGTGCAAGTCGATGACGGCGCCAGCCAGGAGCGCGCGGCGCGCGAGGCGCGGTATGCGGCTTTCGCCGCAGCGCTAGGGGAGGGCGAATGCCTGCTGACCGGCCAGCACCGTGACGATCAGGCGGAAACCGTTCTGTTCCGGCTGCTCCGCGGCGCCGGGGTGCGGGGCCTGTCCGCCATGGCGGCCAGTCGTCCGTTTGGCGTTGGAATGCTGCTGCGTCCGTTGCTGGGTTTCAGTCGCGCGGAACTGGAGCGGTACGCCCACTGCCATGGGCTGATCTGGGTGGAGGACCCGTCCAACGCCAGCGACGATTACGACCGCAACTACCTGCGCAACCGGGTGTTGCCGGGCATCGTCCAGCGCTGGCCGTCGGCCGTTGAGACCATCGCTCGCAGCGCCGAGCACCTGGCGGAAGCCGACGGGCTGCTGGGCGAGCTGGCACAAAGCGACCTGATTTCCGCCGGGGCGCGCAACGAATACATCGGCATGCGCTTGCCCTCGCTGGCCATCGCTGCGCTGGTGGAGCTGAGCGAGCCTCGCCAGCGCAATGCGTTGCGCCACTGGCTTGCTCCTCTGGCGCGATTGCCTGACAGCGCGCACTGGGCCGGCTGGCGAGACCTGCGCGATGCCCGGGAGGACGCCGAACCGATCTGGCGCCTCGCCGACGGTGAGCTGCGCCGTGCCCATGGCCGGCTCTGGTGGCTGGCCAACCCCTGGCTCGGCTTCGTACCGGTGAATCAGGCCTGGCATGATCCATCGCAGCCGCTTTCGCTGCCGGACAACGGCTCGCTGCATTTCGAGGGCGAACCGCCGGACGGGCCGCTGGAGGTTCGCTACCGGCAGGGTGGGGAGGTCATGCTGCTGGCCGGTCGAGGCTCCCGCGACCTCAAGCGCCTGCTCAATGAAGCAGCCGTGCCGGCCTTCCTGCGTGGCCGTCTGCCGCTGCTCTGGCGAGCCGACGAACTGCTCGGCGTGGCCCTGCTGCCGGACTTGCGGGTGGAGGCGGGGCAGGGCTGGACTCTGCGCTGGACACCTCCGACGAATGACTCGGGTTTGAGCTGATAGCGGCTTTCCGGTAGACTACGCTCCCGTCTTGTACCGCTCCTGTTGATTCGCCTTCGAATCAGTGGGAGTTCGCTATTTTCACGACGAAGTCGTGAGCCGGGTCTTGTGCCCGACACCTTCGCTTCCCCGGCGGCCGAGCCGCCTAAACGCTGACATTCAGGGCTTTTCATGACGCGCTACATCTTCGTCACGGGTGGTGTTGTTTCTTCATTGGGGAAAGGCATCGCCTCGGCTTCCTTGGCTGCCATTCTGGAAGCGCGTGGCCTGAAGATCACGATGCTCAAGCTGGACCCCTACATCAACGTCGATCCGGGCACCATGAGCCCGTTCCAGCACGGTGAGGTGTTCGTCACCCACGACGGCGCTGAGACCGACCTCGATCTGGGCCACTACGAGCGTTTCGTTCGTACCACGATGACCCAGAACAACAACTTCACCACCGGCCGCGTCTACATGGACGTGTTGCGCAAGGAGCGCCGTGGTGACTATCTGGGCGCCACTGTGCAGGTCATCCCGCACATCACCGACGAGATCAAGCGTCGCATCATCAAGGGCGCCGGCGATGCCGACGTGGCCCTGGTTGAAGTCGGCGGCACCGTCGGTGACATCGAGTCGCAACCCTTCCTCGAGGCTATCCGCCAGCTGCGCGTGGAGATCGGTTCGCGCCGCGCCATGCTGATGCACCTGACGTTGGTCCCGTACATCGCCACCGCTGGCGAGACCAAGACCAAGCCGACCCAGCACTCGGTCAAGGAACTGCGCTCCATCGGCCTGCAGCCGGACATCCTGATCTGCCGTTCCGACCATCCGGTGGACGTGTCCTCCCGCCGCAAGATCGCCCTCTTCACCAACGTGGAAGAGCGCGCGGTCATTTCGCTGGAAGACGTCGACACCATCTACCGCATTCCGTCCGTACTGCACGCCCAGGGCGTCGACGACCTGGTCGTCGAGCGCTTCGGCCTGGAGTGCGGCCCGGCTGACCTGTCCGAATGGGACCGCGTGGTCGACGCCAAGCTCAACCCTGAGCGTGAAGTCACCATCGCCATGGTCGGCAAGTACATGGAACTGCTCGACGCCTACAAGTCGCTGATCGAAGCCATGACCCATGCCGGCATCCAGAGCCGCACCAAGGTCAACCTGCGCTACATCGACTCCGAGGACATCGAGCAGCAGGGCACCAGCCTGCTCGAAGGCGCTGACGCCATCCTGGTTCCGGGCGGCTTCGGCCTGCGCGGCGTGGAAGGCAAGATCACCGCCGTGCAGTACGCTCGCGAGAACAAGGTTCCGTACCTGGGTATCTGCCTGGGCATGCAGGTGGCTGTCATCGAATACGCCCGCAACGTGCTGGGCTGGACCGATGCCAACTCCACCGAGTTCGACAAGTCCAGCGGCCACCCGGTCGTCGGCCTGATCACCGAATGGCAGGACGCTACCGGCGCGACCGAAGTGCGCACCGAAGCCTCCGACCTGGGCGGCACCATGCGCCTGGGCGCCCAGGAATGCCTGCTCTCCGCCGGCACCCTGGTGCACGACTGCTACGGCAAGGAAGTGATCGTCGAGCGTCACCGTCACCGCTACGAAGTGAACAACAACCTGCGTCCGCAACTGGAAGCCGCTGGCCTGAAGATTTCCGGCCGCTCTGGCGACGGTGCGCTGGTGGAAGTCGTGGAAGCGCCGGACCACCCGTGGTTCGTGGCCTGCCAGTTCCACCCGGAATTCACTTCCACCCCGCGTGATGGTCACCCGCTGTTCAGCGGCTTCGTCAACGCCGCCCTGAAGCAAGCCGGGAAAGCCTGAACATGACCCAGAAGATCATCCGCGTCGGTGATATCCAGATCGGCAACGACCTGCCGTTCGTGCTGTTTGGCGGCATGAACGTGCTGGAATCGCGCGACCTGGCGATGCAGGTCTGCGAAGAGTACGTCAAGGTCACTGAGAAGCTCGGTATCCCTTACGTGTTCAAGGCCAGCTTCGACAAGGCCAACCGTTCCTCGATCACGTCCTACCGTGGTCCGGGCATGGAAGAAGGGCTGAAGATCTTCGAAGAGATCAAGAAGACCTTCAACGTGCCGGTCATCACCGATGTGCACGAGCCTTACCAGGCTGCTCCGGTGGCCGAGGTCTGCGACATCATCCAGCTGCCGGCCTTCCTGTCCCGGCAGACCGACCTGGTCGTGGCCATGGCCCGGACCAAAGCGGTGATCAACATCAAGAAGGCCCAGTTCCTCGCGCCGCAGGAGATGAAACACATCCTGCGCAAGTGCGAGGAGGCGGGTAACGACCAGCTGATCCTCTGCGAGCGTGGCTCCTCCTTCGGGTACAACAACCTGGTGGTGGACATGCTCGGCTTCGGCATCATGAAGCAGTTCGAGTACCCGGTGTTCTTCGACGTGACCCACGCCCTGCAGATGCCGGGCGGTCGCGCCGATTCCGCCGGCGGCCGCCGCGCCCAGGTCACCGACCTGGCCAAGGCCGGCATGAGCCAGGGCCTCGCCGGCCTGTTCCTGGAGGCCCATCCGGACCCCGAGAACGCCAAATGCGACGGTCCGTGCGCCCTGCGCCTGAACAAGCTCGAGCCTTTCCTGTCCCAGCTCAAGCAGCTGGACGACCTGGTCAAGAGTTTCCCCACTATCGAGACTGCCTGAGAATCCGCCCGATGTCCCCCGTAGCGTCAAGCTCGGCGGGGCATCGGGCAGGTTCTGATGTCTCACCAGCCGCCCCGTTTATCTCTATCTTCGGAGTGTTATCAAGAATGGCAAAGATCGTCGACATCAAGGGCCGTGAGGTCCTGGACTCCCGCGGCAACCCGACCGTTGAAGCGGACGTGATCCTGGACAACGGCATCGTCGGCAGCGCTTGCGCCCCGTCCGGTGCATCCACCGGTTCCCGCGAGGCTCTCGAACTGCGCGATGGCGACAAGAGCCGTTACCTGGGCAAGGGCGTGCTGAAAGCCGTGGCCAACATCAATGGCCCGATCCGCGACCTGCTGCTGGGCAAGGACGCGGCTGACCAGAAAGGTCTGGATCACGCGATGATCGACCTCGACGGCACCGAGAACAAAGGCAAGCTGGGCGCCAACGCCATCCTGGCCGTCTCCCTGGCTGCCGCCAAGGCCGCCGCTCAGGCCAAGGGCGTGCCGCTGTACGCGCACATCGCCGACCTGAACGGTACTCCGGGCCAGTACTCCATGCCGGTTCCGATGATGAACATCATCAACGGCGGCGAGCACGCTGATAACAACGTCGACATCCAGGAATTCATGGTTCAGCCGGTTGGCGCCAAGAACTTCGCCGACGCACTGCGCATGGGCGCCGAGATCTTCCACCACCTCAAAGCCGTGCTGAAGGCCCGTGGCCTGAACACTGCCGTAGGTGACGAAGGTGGCTTCGCGCCGAACCTGGCTTCCAACGAAGACGCCCTGGCCGCCATCGCCGAAGCTGTCGCCAACGCCGGCTACAAGCTGGGCGACGACGTCACCCTGGCCCTGGACTGCGCCTCCTCCGAGTTCTTCAAGGACGGCCAGTACGACCTGGAAGGCGAAGGCAAGGTGTTCAGCGCCGAAGGTTTCGCCGACTACCTGGCCGGCCTGACCCAGCGCTACCCGATCATCTCCATTGAAGACGGCATGGACGAGTCCGACTGGGCTGGCTGGAAAGTCCTGACCGACAAGATCGGCGAGAAGGTACAGCTGGTCGGTGACGACCTGTTCGTGACTAACACCAAGATCCTCAAGCGCGGCATCGACGAGCAGATTGGCAACTCGATCCTGATCAAGTTCAACCAGATCGGCTCGCTGACCGAGACCTTGGAAGCCATTCAGATGGCCAAGGCCGCTGGCTTCACCGCGGTGATCTCGCACCGTTCGGGCGAAACCGAGGACAGCACCATCGCTGACCTGGCTGTTGGCACTGCCGCTGGTCAGATCAAGACCGGTTCCCTCTGCCGCTCCGACCGTGTTTCCAAGTACAACCAGCTGCTGCGCATCGAAGAGCAGTTGGGCGCCAAGGCGCCGTACCGTGGTCGCGCGGAATTCCGCGGCTGATCCTGATCCTGATACTAGTCTGGTACGGTGAAGGGGTGGCAGGAGCCACCCCTTTGCGTACATGGAGCTGATGGTTTGAGGTTACGTAGCCCTTACTGGCTGTTCGTCGTGCTGATCCTGGCGCTGGCCGGCCTGCAGTATCGCCTGTGGGTTGGTGATGGCAGCCTGGCGCAGGTACGCGACCTGCAGAAGCAGATCGCCGACCAGCAGGGCGAGAACGAGCGCCTGCTCGAGCGTAACCGCATCCTCGAGGCGGAAGTCGCTGAGCTCAAGAAAGGCACCGAGACCGTCGAGGAACGTGCCCGCCACGAACTCGGTATGGTCAAGGACAAGGAAACCCTCTACCAGCTCGCGCAATGACCACACCCGCCTTCTGGGCCGTGATCCCGGCCGCTGGCATCGGTTCGCGGATGCGCGCCGACCGCCCCAAGCAATACCTCGACCTTGCCGGTCGCAGCATTCTCGAACGCACCCTCGACTGTTTCCTCGGCCATCCTCGGCTGAAGGGGCTGGTGGTGTGCCTGGCCGCCGACGATCCCTGGTGGCCGATCTTGCCGAGTGCTTCCAACGAACTGATCCAGCGTGCAGACGGTGGCCGCGAGCGCGCCGATTCCGTGCTCAATGGCCTGCTGCGTCTGACCGAGTTGGGCGCAGGCAGCGACGACTGGGTGCTGGTGCATGACGCCGCCCGGCCCAATCTGGCTCGCGCGGATCTGGATCGCCTGCTGGGCGAGTTGGAGTTCGACGCCGTGGGTGGCCTGCTCGGCGTACCCGCACGGGATACCCTCAAGCGTGTAGGTGCCGACGGCCGCGTGGTGGAAACCATCGACCGCAGCGTGGTCTGGCAGGCCTACACCCCGCAGATGTTCCGCCTCGGCGCGCTACATCGCGCGCTCGCCGATGCGCTGGTGGCCGATGCGGCCATCACCGACGAGGCTTCTGCCATGGAGTGGGCGGGCTATGCGCCGCGCATGGTGGAAGGGCGAGTAGACAACATCAAGGTCACCACCCCGGAAGACCTGCAGCGCCTGCAACGCAATTTCGCCAAGCACTGAATCCTTCGCAGCCGGGGCGGAGCACCCTGTAGGGGTGCGCCATGCGCACGATCGCGGGCACGGCCCGCTCCTACAGATTGAGCGCCGGGCATCAGCCCAGCAGTGGTACCTCGATCAGGAAGCGGAACAGCGCCCCGTGCTGCTCTACCGCCAGGCAATGGTAGCCATGGCGCTGGGTGTCTTCCGGAATGCCATGCACCGACTGCGAGCAGTCGGTGATCACCTCCAGGAGATCGCCCGGCTCGAGCGTCTCCAGGGTTTCCAGGGTGGCGATGGCGTTGTAGGGGCAGTGTTCGCCGCGCAGATCAAGCGATAGCGTCGGCATCTTGGTGTCGGGCATCGGACGGTTTCCGTTTGCGGGTGAAGCGTTGCGCGTTGAGTTGTACCAGCAGCATGCACAGGGCGAGGCCGGCGAAGGTGATCAGCAGGCCGCCACCGGGGCCGAACTCCTGCAGCAGGTTGAGCTTGGGATAGGGCAGGGCAAGGCTGGTGCCGAGCTGGTCCCAGTACACCGCGACCAGTGTGCCGCCGATGACGTTGCCGACGCCCACCACCCAGAAGTGCACCTGGCCTTCCATCGAGCGATACATCCAGCCTGTCTCGCAGCCGCCGGCCAGCACGATGCCGATGCCGAACAGCACGCCGCCGATCACGGCGTTCGGGCCCATCCAGAAGATCTTCGGTGGCAGGCCGTTGTGGATCGCTGCGAAGGTGCCGACGCAGGCGGCCGCCATGCCCAGCAGGATACCCAGTGCGGCCTGGGTCCGGCCGGTGGTCCAGAGGTCGCGGGCAGCGCTGGTGAAACAGATCTGCGCGCGCTCGATCAGGCCGCCGAACAGCAGGCCGAACAGGCAGGCCATGCCCAGCACCAGCGAGACTTCGAAGCGCCAGACTGCGAACAGCGCAGCGATCGCCAGCACGCCCATGCCCAGGCGCCATTGCAGCTTGGCACGGCGAGCGAGCGCTTCGGAGCTTGGCAAGGCGGCAGCCTTGCCGCCGACTTTGAGCGGAATGCGCAGGAAGGGCAGCAGGCTGATCTTCACGCCGAACCAGGCACCGATCACGGTGGAGAACATGAAGGCCCAGGCGTGCACGGAGAACATCGGGATGCCGGTGAAGAAGGCAGCCAGGTTGCAGCCCATCGCCAGGCGCGCGCCGAATCCGGCGATCACTCCGCCGATCAGGCCTTGCAGCAGGCGCCGCTTGCTGGTCGGCCAGCGCAGACTGACGTTGCCGGCCCAGAGTGCGCAGACCAGCGCGCCGAGGAACATGCCGATGATCATCACACCATCGATGCGATCCAGCGGCGAGCCTTGCAGGCCGATGATCTTGAAGTAGCTCCATTCCTGGGGCTGCAGGCCGAACCAGGACAGCACGTGGCCGCCCCAGCGGGTGAACTCGCCGGTTACCGCCCAGAAGGTGCCGGTCATGGCGAAGTAGTAGGCGGAGATGACGCCCAGGGCAACCAGGGTCGGCAGGGGCGACCAGAAGCGCAGCAGATAGCGCTCCCGGAAAGAAGAAAGGGCTGACATCTCGTCGTCCTTGATCCGAAGGGTGGGAAACCGCCCATTCTAGCCAACGCGTCTTTCAGGCGCTTGTTTCAGGGCAATGGAGTGGGTTGAAGATGCTGCAGGCCTTCCTTCAGATGATCCACCAGTTGCCGCACCTTGGGCGACAGGTGCCGTTGCTGTGGATAAAGTGCCCAGACCCCGGTGTTGGGCGGCTGGTGGGCTTCCAGCAGAGAGACCAGACGGCCGTTGCGCAGGTGTTCCAGCACGTAGTAATCCGGCAGCTGGCACAGGCCGAAGCCGCGTAGCGCTGCATCGAGCACCGCCTGGCCGCTGTTGCAGCGCCAGTTGCCCTGCACCCGGTGCTGGGTTTCGCGGCCGTCCTCGAGGAAGCTCCACTGGTCGCTGCTGCCCACCAGGCAGTTGTGTTGCGCCAGCTCCGCGACGCTCTGTGGTGCGCCGTGACGGGCCAGATAGTCCGGGGTAGCGCAGAGATACATCACGCGCGGCGCCAGGCGCGTCGCCACGAGCCGCGAATCGCTCAGGCGGCCGAGGCGGATTGCCAGGTCGAAGCCTTCGTGGAGCAGATCAAGCTGACGGTTGGACAGCTCGATCTCCACCCGCAGTTGCGGAAACTGCGCCATGAATTCGTTCACCAGCGGCACTACGAAGCGCTCGCCATAGGCCACGGCGCAGGTCATGCGCAGCAGGCCCTTGGGCTCGGCGGACAGGTCGCTGACCGCGCGCAGTGCTTCCTCGCGGGCGTCCTGCAGGCGCCGGCAATGCTGCAGGAAGGTCTGCCCGGCTTCGCTCAGCGTCACCTTGCGCGTGCTGCGGTAGAGCAGGCGCGTCTGCAGCCGCTCTTCCAGTCGCGCGACCTGGCGGCTGACGTGGGACGAAGAAACCCCGAGGCGTTCGGCGGCGGCGGTGAATTGGCCGGTTTCGGCGACGGCGACGAATTCGTCCAGTCCTTCCCAGCGGTGCATCTGGATTATCCCTGTATGGCAATAATGTTTTGATTATTGCCTGATTATTCCCTGAAACGGGGTTTTCTACACTTCCAAGGCTTTGGGGAGTGCTTTTGCCGCGCCGCCCCGAACGCTCCCCGACGTGGCCCAGGCCCGTCCCGGTTTCTCGGCCACCGCGCCGAACCCGTCCGCCCCAGGCGGGCGTTGTCGTTTCCTTCGTTCAGGAGTTTCCCGATGATCAAGTCCCGTGCCGCCGTTGCCTTCGCCCCCAACAAGCCGTTGGAAATCGTCGAAGTGGATGTGGCGCCGCCGCAGAAAGGCGAAGTGCTGGTGCGAATCGTCGCCACCGGCGTCTGCCATACCGACGCGTACACCCTGTCTGGCCAGGATTCCGAGGGCGTGTTCCCATGCATCCTGGGCCACGAGGGTGGCGGCATCGTCGAAGCGGTCGGCGAGGGCGTGACCTCGCTGAAAGTGGGCGACCACGTGATCCCGCTATACACCGCCGAATGCCGCGAGTGCAAATTCTGCAAATCCGGCAAGACCAACCTCTGTCAAGCCGTACGCGCCACCCAGGGCAAGGGGCTGATGCCCGACGGCACCAGCCGCTTCTCCTACAAGGGCGAGCCGATCTTCCACTACATGGGCTGCTCGACCTTCTCCGAGTACACCGTGCTGCCGGAAATCTCCCTGGCGAAGATCCCCGAGGAAGCGCCGCTGGAGAAGGTCTGCCTGCTCGGTTGCGGCGTGACTACCGGCATCGGTGCGGTGCTGAACACCGCCAAGGTGGAAGAGGGCGCCACCGTCGCCATCTTCGGCCTGGGCGGCATCGGTCTGGCGGCGATCATCGGTGCGAAGATGGCCAAGGCCTCGCGCATCATTGCGGTGGACATCAACCCGGCGAAATTCGACATCGCCAAGGAACTGGGCGCCACCGACTTCGTCAATCCGAAGGATCATCAGAAGCCGATTCAGGAAGTCATTGTCGAAATGACTGATGGCGGCGTGGACTATTCCTTCGAGTGCGTGGGCAACGTCCAGCTGATGCGTGCGGCGCTGGAGTGCTGCCACAAGGGCTGGGGCGAATCCACCATCATCGGCGTCGCCGGTGCTGGCCAGGAAATCAGCACCCGTCCGTTCCAGCTGGTTACCGGTCGCGTCTGGCGCGGTTCCGCCTTCGGCGGCGTGAAAGGCCGCACCGAGCTGCCGAGCTACGTGGAGAAGGCGCAGAAGGGCGAAATCCCGCTGGATACCTTCATCACCCACACCATGGGCCTGGAGAAGATCAACGAGGCCTTTGACCTGATGCACGAAGGCAAGAGCATCCGCTCCGTCATCCATTACTGATCGAACCGCCGGGCGTCCTGCGCGCCCGGCCTCACAGGAGGCTCCATGACGGATTCCATCGAACTCATCAGTACCCAGAAGAGCTTCGGCGGCTGGCATCAGCGCTACCGCCACCGTTCCGCCACCCTCGGCTGCGACATGGTCTTCGCGGTCTATCTGCCGCCCCAGGCCGAGCCCGAGGCGGGCTTGCCGGTGCTGTACTGGCTGTCCGGCCTGACCTGCACCGACGAGAACTTCATGCAGAAGGCCGGCGCGCAGCGCATGGCTGCAGAGCTGGGGATTGTCATCGTCGCGCCGGACACCAGCCCGCGCGGGCCGGAAGTGCCGGGCGATCCAGATGGCGCCTGGGACTTCGGCCTTGGTGCCGGCTTCTACGTCAATGCCACCCAGGAACCCTGGGCGCGCCACTACCGGATGCACGATTACGTGGTGCAGGAATTGCCTGCGCTGATCGAGGCGAATTTCCCGGTTTCCCAGAAGCGCGGCATCAGCGGGCACTCCATGGGTGGCCATGGCGCGCTGATCTGCGCCCTGCGCAACCCGGGCCGCTACCTGTCGCTGTCGGCCTTTGCGCCCATCACCCATCCCAGCGATTGCCCGTGGGGTCAGAAGGCCCTGGGCCGCTTCCTCGGAGAAGATCCGGCGGCCTGGCGTGAGTGGGATGCCGTGGAACTGCTGGCGAATGCCAGTGAGCGCCTGCCGATCCTGGTGGACCAGGGCGAGCGCGACGACTTCCTCGCTGTGCAGCTCAAGCCCGAAGCCCTGCGCGAAGCGGCCGCTGCGGTCGGCCATCCGCTGGACCTGCGCCTGCAGCCCGGCTACGACCACAGCTACTACTTCATTGCGAGCTTCATCGATGATCACCTGCGCCACCACGCTGCGGCGCTCTGTGGCTGACACCCTCGGGGCAGTGATCCGGTAGAATCGACGCCCTGACATCTACAGGGCGTTTTTTCATGCGTATCGGACATGGCTACGACGTGCACCGCTTCGGCGAGGGCGACTTCATCACCCTCGGCGGCGTGCGTATTCCCCACAAGTTCGGGCTCGTCGCCCACTCCGACGGCGACGTGCTGCTGCACGCTCTTTCCGATGCTCTGCTGGGCGCCTGCGCGCTGGGCGACATCGGCAAGCACTTCCCCGACACCGACCCACAGTTCAAGGACGCCGACAGCCGCGCACTGTTGCGTCACGTGCTGAGCCTGGTGGAGGCCAAGGGCTGGAAGGTGGAGAACGTCGACACCACCATCATCGCCCAGGCGCCGAAGATGGCGCCGCACATCCAGAGCATGCGCGAGAGTATCGCCGCCGACCTGAAGGTCGAGCTGGACCAGGTCAACGTCAAGGCCACCACCACCGAGAAACTCGGCTTCACCGGCCGAGAAGAGGGCATCGCGGTCCACGCAGTCGCCCTGCTGGTTCGCGCATGACGGAGCTGGAACTGCTGGGCCCGCGCGCCCATGGCGATGCCTGCGGAAGCGCTGTGCTCAAGGCCGTGGCGGAAGATTTCCAGGTCGACGAAGTGCTGGACATCCCGCTCTCCGGTGACGGCGAACACCTCTGGCTGTGGGTCGAGAAGCGCGGCCTGAATACCGAGGAAGCCGCCCGTCGCCTGGCCCGTGCTGCCGGCGTGCCGGTGAAGATGATCAGCTACGCCGGCCTCAAGGATCGCCAGGCGCTGACCCGTCAGTGGTTCAGTCTGCACCTGCCGGGCAAGTCCGATCCGGACCTGGCTGCCGCCGAGGACGACAGCCTGCGCATCCTCGAGCGCAATCGCCATCGCCGCAAGCTGCAACGCGGCGCGCATTCGGCCAACGGCTTCACCCTGCGCCTGACCGAGTTGCAGGCCGATCGCGAACAACTCGAAGCGCGCCTGAAGGCCCTGGTCGCCCAGGGCGTGCCGAACTACTTCGGTACCCAGCGTTTCGGCCATGACGGCGGCAACGTCTTCGACGCCCGTGGTTTCGCCGAGCGCGGCAAGTTGCCGGAACATCGCAACATGCGCTCGCGGATGCTCTCGGCGGCCCGCAGCTTCATCTTCAATCAGGTGCTGGCCCGCCGCGTCGCGGAAGGCACCTGGAACCAGGCGCGGGTTGGCGACCTGCTGGCGTTCACCGACAGCCGCAGCTTCTTCCCCGCTGGCGAAGCGGAGTGCTCCGACCCTCGCCTCGCCGCACTCGACCTGCACCCCACCGGTCCGATGTGGGGCGAGGGCGATTCACCGGCGACGAACCAGCCCGGAGAGATCGAAAGCAGCGTACAGCAGGCCGAGATGGCGCTTTGCCAGTGGCTCGCCAGTGCGGACATGGCGCACGAACGGCGCATTCTGCGCCTCCCCATCCCGGGTCTTACATGGCATTATCCCGCCCCTGACATTCTGCAACTGGAATTCGTCCTGCCGGCTGGCTGCTTCGCCACCGTGGTAGTGCGCGAGCTGATCGACCTCGTGCCGGCAGGGCAGACGGAAAGCCCATGCGCATATTGATTGCCAACGACGACGGGGTCACTGCACCCGGTATCGCCGCGCTTCACGACGCGCTGTCCGACTATGCGGACTGCATCGTGATCGCCCCGGAAGCCGATCGTAGCGGAGCGAGTAGTTCGCTGACGCTGGATCGGCCGCTGCATCCCCATCGCCTGGGCAATGGTTTCATCAGCCTCAACGGCACCCCGACCGACTGCGTGCACCTGGGCCTCAACGGCCTGCTCGAAGAAGTGCCGGAGATGGTCGTCTCGGGCATCAACCTCGGCGCCAACCTGGGCGACGACGTGCTCTATTCGGGTACTGTGGCAGCAGCCCTGGAAGGGCGCTTCCTGTCCCGCCCGGCCTTCGCCTTCTCGCTGTGCTCGCGCCTGACGGATAACCTGCCGGCCGCCATGCACTTCGCCCGCCTGCTGGTGGAGTCCCACGAGAAGCTCGAGCTGCCGCCGCGCACCGTGCTCAACGTGAACATTCCCAACCTGCCGCTGGAGCGTATCAAGGGCATCCAGCTGACCCGCCTGGGGCATCGTGCCCGCGCCAAGCCGCCGGTCAAGGTGGTCAACCCGCGCGGCAAGGAAGGCTACTGGATCGCCGCTGCCGGCGATGCCGAGGATGGCGGCGAGGGCACCGATTTCCACGCGGTCATGCAGGGCTACGTGTCGATCACGCCGCTGCAGATGGACCGGACCTTCCGGGAGGCGTTCAATGTCCTTGGCGACTGGCTCGGAGGGCTCGACCATGGCCAATGAATTGTCGCGTCGCGGCGGGATCGGCATGACCTCCCAGCGCACCCGCGAGCGTCTGATCCAGCGTCTGTACGAAGAGGGCCTTTCCAACGCCCGCGTGCTGGAAGTGATCCGCCGTACGCCGCGCCACTTGTTCGTCGACGAGGCACTGTCGCACCGCGCCTACGAAGACACCGCGCTGCCCATCGGGCACAACCAGACCATCTCGCAGCCCTTCATGGTGGCGCGGATGACCGAGTTGCTGCTGGCCGCCGGCCCGCTCGACAAGGTGCTGGAGATCGGCACCGGATCCGGCTACCAGACTGCTGTGCTGTCGCAACTGGTGGAGCGGGTGTTCTCCGTCGAGCGCATCCAGGCCCTGCAGGATCGCGCCAAGGAGCGACTTGCGGAGCTAAACCTGAGAAATGTTGTCTTTCGTTGGGGCGATGGCTGGGAAGGCTGGCCGGCTCTGGCGCCGTACAACGGCATCATCGTCACTGCGGCAGCGGCTGAGGTCCCGCAGGCGCTGCTGGACCAGCTGGCGCCGGGGGGGCGGCTGGTGATTCCGGTCGGTGGCGGCGAGGTGCAGCAGCTGATGCTGATCGTCCGCACTGAGGACGGATTCCAGCGCCAGGTGCTGGATTCCGTACGCTTCGTCCCGCTGCTCAACGGTCCGCTAGGCTGAGAGCAAGCCGGTCAAGGCTGCGGTAACTGCCGGCCAGTGAGGCTGGACGTCAATTCATGGATAAGGGGGATGGGTGAGCTTGACAGCGACCCTGTGTCAACGGAACTGGATCAAGGGCCTGGGCCACGCTGTGGTGGCCATCGCCGTCTGCTCTCTGCTGGCGGCCTGTTCTTCGACTTCGCGCAGCACCACGACCGTGGTGGACCGCAATGCCCAGCAGAAGCCGGCTGTCACCAGCGGGCAGTATCTGGTGCGTCGCGGTGACACGCTGTACTCCATCGCCTTCCGTTACGGCTGGGACTGGAAAGCCCTGGCCGCGCGCAACAACATCTCCGCGCCGTACACCATTCGCCCCGGCCAAACCATCCGCTTCGATGGTGGCTCGTCGACAGCACCGTCTGTCGCAAAAAATACGACGCCTGTCGCTCCGATCGTAGTCAACAAACCGACATCCACGCCGGCAACCGCCAGCAAACCGACCACTCCTGCTGTCACGGCTCCGGCGCAGCCCCCCGCCAGCGTCGGAACTCCGGCGGTCGCAGGGGGGGCTCCGGGGGGCTGGATATGGCCGACCAATGGCACTCTTATTGGGCGTTTTGCATCAAACGGCAGTTTGAATAAAGGGATTGATATAGGCGGGCAATTGGGCCAGCCTGTCCTGGCTGCGTCTAATGGCACGGTGGTGTACGCCGGTAGTGGTTTGCGGGGCTACGGCGAACTCGTGATCATCAAGCACAGCGATACCTACGTAAGCGCCTACGGTCACAACCGCAGGTTGCTGGTGCGGGAAGGGCAACAGGTCAAAGTCGGGCAGAACATTGCCGAGATGGGCTCCACAGGGACCGACCGGGTGAAGCTGCACTTCGAGATTCGCCGCCAGGGTAAACCTGTAGATCCGCTGCAATACCTGCCAAGTCGTTGATGCTTGCTGTTCCCCTGCGTGGGTGAGCGGGCCTAGGTGTCCTAAGGATAAGGACGCACCTGGGCTTGTTGTCGAACTCAGCAAGGGATAACGACATGGCACTTAAAAAAGAAGGGCCGGAGTTTGACGTCGATGATGAAGTGCTCCTGCTGGAGCCTGGCATCATCCTCGAAGAGTCATTTGCCGAAGAGCAGGTATCGCTTCGAGTCACTCCTAAAGCCACCTCACTCTCGTCTCTCAAGCAACACAAGCACATCGACTACAGCCGCGCGCTCGACGCGACCCAGCTGTATCTGAATGAAATCGGTTTCTCGCCGCTCCTGACTCCGGAAGAGGAAGTCCATTTCGCGCGTCTCGCGCAGAAGGGCGACCCAGCCGGGCGGCGGCGAATGATCGAAAGCAACCTGCGTCTGGTGGTGAAGATCGCGCGGCGTTACGTCAACCGCGGCCTTTCCCTGCTCGACCTGATCGAAGAGGGCAACCTCGGGCTGATCCGCGCGGTGGAGAAATTCGACCCCGAACGTGGCTTCCGCTTCTCCACCTATGCAACCTGGTGGATTCGTCAGACCATCGAACGGGCCATCATGAATCAGACCCGAACTATCCGTTTACCGATCCATGTGGTGAAGGAGCTCAATGTCTACCTGCGGGCCGCTCGCGAGCTGACCCACAAGCTGGACCACGAGCCGTCGCCCGAGGAAATCGCCAACCTGCTCGAGAAGCCGGTGGAAGAGGTCAAGCGGATGCTCGGTCTGAACGAGCGGGTCACTTCGGTGGACGTTTCCCTCGGCCCGGACTCGGACAAGACCCTGCTCGATACCCTGACCGACGACCGCCCCACTGATCCCTGCGAACTGCTGCAGGACGACGACCTCAGCGAGAGCATCGATCTTTGGCTGTCGGAACTGACCGACAAGCAGCGCGAGGTGGTGATTCGCCGCTTCGGCCTGCGCGGCCATGAAAGCAGTACCCTGGAGGAAGTTGGCCAGGAGATCGGCCTGACCCGCGAGCGGGTTCGGCAGATCCAGGTCGAGGCCCTCAAGCGTCTGCGCGAGATTCTCGAGAAGAACGGCCTGTCGAGCGACGCACTGTTCCAGTAGCGTGCAGGCCGACAACGAAGAAGCCCGGATGATTCCGGGCTTTTTTATGCGCCGCGATGTAAGCATTCGCTTACACAGTGTGTGAGTGTTCAGCTTAAAGTGCCGCCAGTCTTGACGTAGGTTTTTCGTATCTTATTGTTTTATAAGTGTTTTATTTCAATGATGGGATGCCGTCAGCGGTGAGTGCGCGGAAGTGTCCCAGTTGCCGCGTTCCTGCAGGCGGGTAATATCACTCCTGCGTACACGGAAAGGCGCAGGCCGGTAAGGATGTCGGTCAGGACCCACCGCAGGATGCGGTTCATCAGGATGATGAAGAAGGGAAGAAAGAGTGGGCGGGTTATCCCGCCCCTTTTTTTGCCTGCAGAAAAGTGAAGCCCCAGATGCAGAAAGGCCCGCACTAGGCGGGCCTTTTCTATTTCCGGAGGTGCTGGAAATCAGCGCTCCAGATACTGCATCTTGTTCGGCTTGCCGTCCCACTCTTCGGCGTCCGGCAGGGAATCCTTCTTCTCGGTGATGTTCGGCCATACATCGGCCAGATCCTTGTTCAGCTCGATGAACTCCTGCATGCCATCCGGGACCTCGTCCTCGGAGAAGATCGCCTGTGCCGGGCACTCCGGTTCGCACAGGGCGCAGTCGATGCACTCATCCGGGTGGATGACCAGGAAGTTCGGGCCTTCGTAGAAGCAGTCCACCGGGCATACTTCCACGCAGTCGGTGTATTTGCACTTGATGCAGTTGTCGGTGACGACGAAGGTCATTTCTAATTTTCTCCTCAGGCGGGCGGCTAAGCGCGCGCGATTCTAGCAGCTTGTCCAGCGGTCCGTCAGACCCGCATCTTCCATGCATATAACAAATCGAGAGCTTGACGCGGTGTCAGGTCGTCAGGGCTGACATGCATCAGCTCTTCGACGATCGGGTGCGGCAGGCTGGCGAACAGGTCGCTTTGCAGGGGGGCCGGGCTTTTCGGGTCGGTCGAACGCGACGCTTCATGGGGCAGGCTGGTGGTTTCCAGGCGCGACAGATGCTCGCGGGCGCGCTGAATTACCGCACCCGGCACACCGGCCAATTGCGCAACCGCGAGGCCATAACTCTGGCTGGCAGGACCGGGCAGTACGTGGTGCAGGAACACGATGCGCTCGTTGTGTTCGGTGGCGTTCAGGTGAACGTTGGCCACCGCCGGTTCGCTTTCGGGTAGCACGGTCAGCTCGAAATAGTGCGTCGCGAACAGGGTAAAGGCGCGCAGTTTGGCCAAGTGTTCGGCGGCGGACCAGGCCAGCGACAGGCCGTCGAAAGTGCTGGTGCCACGGCCAACTTCGTCCATCAGCACCAGGCTGCGGTCGCTGGCGTTGTGCAGGATGTTCGCGGTTTCGCTCATCTCCACCATGAAGGTGGAGCGGCCACCGGCGAGGTCGTCGGAGGAGCCGATACGGGTGAAAATTCGGTCCACCAGGGACAGTTCGCAACGCGCGGCCGGGACGAAACTGCCGATGTGCGCTAGCAGCACGATCAGCGCTGTTTGTCGCATATAGGTCGATTTACCGCCCATGTTCGGGCCGGTAATCACCAGCATGCGGGTGTCTTCGTCGAGGTTTAGGTCGTTGGCGACGAAGGGCGTATCCAGCACCTGCTCGACCACCGGGTGGCGGCCTTGCTCGATGAGGATGCCGGACTCTTCGACGAAGCGCGGGCGGTTCAGGTCGAGGTTCAGTGCACGCTCGGCGAGGTTGGATAGCACGTCCAGTTCGGCCAGGGCGGCAGCGGTGTCCTGCAGTGGCGCCAGTTGGCCGATCAGCAGTTCCAGCAGTTCTTCGTAGAGTTGCTTCTCGCGAGCCAGGGCACGGCTTTGGGCCGACAGCGCCTTGTCTTCGAAGGCCTTCAGTTCCGGCGTGATGAAGCGCTCGGCGCCTTTCAGGGTCTGGCGGCGGATGTAGTCGGCGGGTGCCTGTTCGGCCTGCACGCGGGGCAGTTCGATGTAGTAGCCGTGGATGCGGTTGTAGCCGACCTTCAGGTTCGGCAGGCCGGTGCGGGCCTTTTCGCGAGTCTCCAGGTCCATCAGGTACTGGCCAGCGTTTTCGCTGAGCATCTGCAGTTCGTCCAGCTCGGCGTCGTAGCCGCGGGCGATGACACCGCCATCGCGGATCACCGCCGGCGGGTTCTCGATCACTGCGCGGGCCAGCAGGTCGGCCAGTTCCGGGTAGGTGCGGATGCTGACGGCCAGTTCGCCCAGGTGCGGGGCTTCCAGCTCGGTCATGCCACTCTGCAGTTGCGGCAGGGCGGCGAGGGCGTCGCGCAGGCGCGCGAGGTCGCGCGGGCGGGCATTGCGCAGGCCGATTCGGGCAAGAATTCGTTCGACGTCACCGATTTCCTTCAGCTGCGGCTGGAGGACTTCGAAGCGATAGCGCTCCAGCAGGCAGGCAATCGATTCCTGACGGGCTTCGAGCACGGCTCGGTCGCGCAGCGGTCGGTTTAGCCAACGGGTCAGCAAGCGGCTGCCCATAGCGGTCTGGCAACGGTCGACTACCGACTGCAGCGTGTTGTCGCGGCCGCCGGCGAGGTTGGTGTCTAGCTCCAGGTTGCGGCGGCTGGCGCCGTCGAGGATCACGGTGTCGTCGATCCGCTCGTGACGCAGGCTGCGCAGGTGCGGCAAGGCGGTGCGCTGGGTTTCCTTGGCGTAGGTCAGCAGGCAGCCCGCGGCGCCGATGGCCAGGGTCAGCTCCTGGCACCCGAAGCCCTTGAGGTCCTGCACGCCGAACTGCTGGCACAGGCCTTTCTTCGCCGAGTCGCGATCGAAGTCCCAGGGCGCGCGGCGGTGCGCGCCACGGCGCTTTTCCGCCGGCAGGCCCTGGGGCCATTCGTCGGGGATCAGCAGCTCGGCGGGGTTCAGGCGCTCCAGTTCGGCCAGCAGGGTTTCCCAGCCTTTTATTTCCTGGACGTTGAAGCGGCCGCTGGTGATGTCCAGCACGGCAAGGCCGAACAGGCGCTCGTCGCCCAGCACTGCGGCGATCAGGTTGTCGCGGCGCTCGTCGAGCAGCGCTTCGTCGCTGACGGTGCCGGGGGTCAGGATGCGTACAACCTGGCGTTCAACCGGTCCCTTGCTGGTGGCCGGGTCGCCGATCTGTTCGCAGATCACCACCGATTCGCCGAGCTTCACCAGCTTGGCCAGATAGCCTTCGGCGGAGTGGAAGGGAATGCCGGCCATGGGAATGGAGTTGCCGGCGGACTGGCCGCGTGCGGTCAGTGTGATGTCCAGCAGTTTGGCGGCCTTCTTGGCGTCCTCGTAGAACAGCTCGTAGAAGTCGCCCATGCGGTAGAACATCAGTTGGTCCGGGTGCTGGTTCTTCAGCCTCCAGTACTGCTGCATCATCGGTGTGTGGGCGGAAAGGTCGCTCTGACTCATGGCTTCTGGCTGTCCGGCTTCAACATGCAAAAGCGCCTAGTGTACGGTATCCGCCTGGCCTTCTTTAACCCCGGAGCGCTCTGTGCCCGTTACCGATTCCTTTATTACTGAACTCTCCTCCCTGCTTGGCGCGCGGCTGGCTGCCAACAAATTGCGCGTCACGACTGCCGAATCCTGCACCGGTGGCGGCATTGCCGAGGCGATCACCCGTATAGCCGGAAGCTCCGCCTGGTTCGAGGCAGGCTACGTCACGTACTCCAACAGCCAGAAGACTCGTCAGCTGGATGTGCCGGCCGAGCTGTTCCCGCAAGTCGGCGCGGTGAGCCGTGAAGTGGTCGAGGCGATGGTCGCCGGCGCGCTGCCGCGAAGTGGGGCGGATATTGCCGTAGCAGTCAGCGGTATTGCGGGGCCGGATGGTGGTTCTGCCGAGAAACCCGTGGGCACCGTCTGGCTGGCCTGGAGGAAGGGCGGACAGGTGTTCAGCTCACGCCGCTTGTATGTCGGTGATCGGGAAGCTGTTCGCCGGCAGACCGTGGCGACCGCTCTGGAAGGACTATTGCGACTGGCGGACGGTGAAAATCCGATTCAGGGGTAGGCGAGCGGCTTGCCCTGTGGAATAATACTGGCTACTTATACAGTTGTTCGTGGCCGCCCGGCCGCCTGACTTCGCGAGGACTTCAATGGACGACAACAAGAAGCGCGCCCTGGCCGCGGCCCTGGGACAGATCGAACGCCAATTCGGCAAGGGCGCTGTCATGCGCATGGGCGACCATGAGCGCCAGGCAATTCCCGCCATCTCCACCGGCTCGCTGGGGCTGGACATCGCGCTGGGCATTGGTGGTCTGCCGCGTGGCCGTATCGTCGAGATCTATGGCCCGGAATCTTCGGGTAAGACCACGCTGACCCTGTCGGTCATCGCTCAGGCCCAGAAAATCGGCGCCACCTGCGCCTTCGTCGACGCCGAACACGCCCTGGACCCGGACTACGCCGGCAAGCTGGGCGTCAACGTCGACGACCTGCTGGTTTCCCAGCCGGACACCGGCGAACAGGCTCTGGAGATCACCGACATGCTGGTGCGCTCCAATGCCGTTGACGTGATCATCGTCGACTCCGTGGCCGCCCTGGTACCGAAAGCCGAAATCGAAGGCGAGATGGGCGATCAGCACGTCGGCCTGCAGGCCCGCCTGATGTCCCAGGCGCTGCGCAAGATCACCGGCAACATCAAGAACGCCAACTGCCTGGTTATCTTCATCAACCAGATCCGCATGAAGATCGGCGTGATGTTCGGCAACCCGGAAACCACCACCGGTGGTAACGCACTGAAGTTCTACTCCTCCGTCCGTCTCGACATCCGCCGTACCGGCGCGGTGAAGGAAGGTGACGAGGTGGTCGGCAGCGAAACCCGCGTCAAGGTCGTGAAGAACAAGGTTGCTCCGCCGTTCCGTCAGGCCGAGTTCCAGATCATGTACGGCCGCGGCATCTACCGTACCGGCGAGATCATCGACCTGGGTGTACAGCTGGGGCTGATCGAGAAGTCCGGTGCCTGGTACAGCTACCAGGGCAGCAAGATCGGCCAGGGCAAGGCGAACGCCGCCAAGTTCCTGGAAGACAACGCCGAGGTCTGCACCACCTTGGACAAGGCTATCCGTGACCAACTGTTGTCCAAGCAGACTCCGCCGACCAAGGCTGAGCTCGCTGCGGCGGAAGCCGAAGCAGAAGCTGAAGCCGACTACTGATAGCCATGGCCGTCGAGCTCGATAACCCCGTCGCGGTGCGGCGGGTCGCCATGGACCTGCTGGCGAGACGCGAGCATGGCCGGGCGGAGCTCTCGCGCAAGCTGCGGCAACGCGGTGCCACGCAGGACGTGATTGACCCAGCCCTCGACCGTTTGGCCGAGGAGGGGCTGCTCAACGAAAGCCGCTACCTGGAAAGCTACATCGCCAGCCGTGCGCGGGCCGGTTACGGTCCGGTGCGGATTCGCGAGGAGCTGTCGCAACGTGGTTTGCCTCGTAGCGAGATCGACGGTGCGCTGAGCGAGTCGGGTGTCGACTGGAGTGAAAACCTGCGTGAAGTCTGGCGCCGCAAGTTCGCCCGATTGCCGCAGGACGCTCGCGAGCGAGCCCAGCAGGGCCGGTTCCTGAGCTATCGGGGCTACTCGATGGAAGCCATCAGCCGGCTTCTGAGCGGTCGACGATCAGATGATTGAACGAAAAAGGCACCCACCGGGTGCCTTTTTTGTTTCCTTGCTCTGGAAGTTGCCCAGGAAATCAGCGCTCCCAGTTCTCCGGCTGGTTGATGAAGTTCAGCAGTTCCCTCAGGCGCCCATGGTCACGGCCATTGAAGGCGAAGGCCAGGCGGGTCAGGTGGGAGAACTCCGGCTCGTCCAGTTCCGATTCGCTGTAGGGCTGCTGGTGGAAGCCATCGGTGACGCACAGGCTCCCGAACTCGCGCTCCAGCAACTGCAATGCGCGTACGCTCAGCGGGTGGTTCAGGCGGATCACGAAGCGATCCTTGAGCCAGCGGCTGGAGTGGAAGTTGCTGTAGAACTGGGCGATTTCCTCGGCGGCGTCCTCGGCGGTGTGCACCAGTTTCATCAGGTTCATGTCGCTGGGCAGGATGTAGCCGTTGTCTTCAAGCTGTTCCTTGATGAACTCCAGGGCGTGGTCCCAGTAGTGTCCACCCGGTTGGTCCAGCAGCACGATCGGTACCAGCGGGCTCTTGCCGGTCTGGATCAGCGTCAGTACTTCGAGCGCTTCGTCCAGCGTGCCGAAGCCGCCCGGACAGAGCACCAGGGCATCGGCCTCCTTGACGAAGAACAGCTTGCGCAGGAAGAAGAAGTGGAAGGACAGCAGGTTGCTGGTGCCGTCCACGGTGCGGTTGGCGTGCTGTTCGAAGGGCAACGTGATATTGAAGCCAAGGCTGTTTTCCAGCCCGGCGCCTTCGTGGGCCGCGGCCATGATGCCGCCGCCAGCGCCGGTGATGACCATCAGGTCGTAGCGGGCAAGGGTTTCGCCCAGCTCGCGGGCCAGAGCGTAGACGGGGTGGTCGGCCGGTGTACGGGCCGAGCCGAACACCGTGACTTTGCGGCGACGCTTGAACTGCTCCAGGGTGCTGAAGGCGTGCTCCATCTCGCGCAGGGTCTGCAGCATGATCTTGGCGTCCCAGCGGTTGCGGTCGGCCTGGGCCATGCGGGCCACGGTGGTGAGCATCTCGCGGTACAGCGGCAGGTTCTGGCTGTTGCCGGGGGCGGCCAGTTCGGCCAGTTCCTCGATCTTCTGTGCGAGGTCGGTGCCGCTGGTCTGGAAGTGTCTGGAGAGGTAGTCGTCGGGCTCATAGGGCATGTTGATACTCCTTGTTCATCAACCCCTGATCGCCTGTCCGTGGGCGGCGCCGGCCACGCAAGGTGGCTCTGGCGTTGACGCATTGGCGCTTCGCCGCACGCACAGGGTTCAGCAGGAGGCCTGCCCAGTCTGGCACGCGGGGTGTGACAGTCGGTGAGGCCCCGATTTCAGATGGCGATCCGGTCTCCGGGCTCCGGAATGTTGGCCGTCCAGTTCAGGCGATCCTGGAGTGCACCCTTGAGTACATCCATCTTTTCCCGCTCGCCATGTATCAGGTATAGCTCGGGTTTGTTCTCGAAGTGGCCAACCCACTGAATTAATTGTGATTGTCCCGCATGAGCGGAGAACCCTCCGAGGGTATGGATCTGCGCTTTCACGCTGATGCGCTGGCGCAGGATGCGCACCGTCTGGGCGCCGTCGACGATGGCGCGGCCCAGCGTGCCCTTGGCCTGGAAGCCAGGGAAGACGATATGGCATTCCTCGCGCCAGAGGTTGTGCTTGAGGTGGTGGACGATGCGCCCTCCGGTGCACATGCCGCTGCCGGCGATAATGATGGCCCCGCTCTTGATCCGGTTCAGCGCCATGGATTCATCGGCGCTCTGGGTGGTGCGCAGGATCGGCAGCCACTCGCCGACCTTGGCCGTGCCGGTACCGCGCATGTACTCGCGGTCGACGTCGGCGATCTCGCCGATGTGTTGCAGGTAGATGTTGTTGGCCCGGGCGGCCATGGGACTGTCGAGGTAGACCACCTGCTGCGGCAGGCGACCTTCCTGGTAGAAGCGCCCGAGGTAGTAGATCAGGTCCTGGGTGCGGCCGACGGCGAACGACGGGATCAGCACGTTGCCGCCTTCGTTCTGCGCGCGTTGCAGGATGCCGGCCAGTTCCAGCAGAGTTTCGTTGGCGTCGCGGTGGTCGCGGTCGCCGTAGGTGGATTCCAGTAGCACCACGTCGGCGCGGGTCAGCGGGGTCGGCGTGCGCATCAGTGGCGAGCAGGTGCTGCCCAGGTCGCCGGAGAACACCAGGCGGCGGGTCGAGCCGAACTCATGGATTTCCAGTTCGACGATGGCCGAGCCGAGGATGTGCCCGGCGTTGTGGAAGGTCACGCGGATGCCGCGCGCTACGTCTACCGTGCTGCCATAGCTGACGCGGCGGCGCTGGTTCAGGGCGCGGGAAGCGTCTTCGACGGTGTACAGCGGCTTGACGGGCGGCTTGCCCAGGCGCGCGCGCCACTTGTTCTCCCATTCGGCGTCCTTCTCCTGGAGGTGCGCCGAGTCCATCAGCATCAGCTCCAGCAGGTCGCAGCAGGATTCGGTGGCGTAGATCGGACCCTTGTAGCCTTCCTTCGCCAGGCGCGGCAGGAGGCCGCTGTGGTCCAGGTGGGCGTGGGACAGGACGACGGCATCGAGTTCCTTCGGGTCGAAAGGGAAGGGCGTGCGGTTGGTCGCTTCGTTTTCGCGGGTACCCGTGTTGCCGCCGCGCCCCTGGCGCATCCCGCATTCGAGCAGCACGCGGACGCCGTCGCGGGTTTCCAGGAGGTAGCAGGAACCGGTGACTTCCTGGATCGCGCCGATGAAAGTGAGAAGCGCCATGTCGTCTCCTTGTGGGAATTCTCTTTCAGCCTTGCTCGAATGGTCGGGGCGCTCGTTGATACATGTCAGCGCCGGTCCGATCCGTGGCGACCTAGACTTTCCTGCAAAGCCAAGGGAGAGCCGAGATGCCACAGATACTGCCCAGTCCCGAGGAACTCGACAGCCACGCGGCAGCCGAGCCGGAGTTTGCCCGTTGGCGGCAAGGCCGTGGACCGCTTCAGCATAGCCCGCAGACCCAGGCGGCGGTCTTTCGTGTCGCTCATCAATTGGTCCAGTACGGCTTGCAGCCTGATCTGCCCAGCATCTACCGGCTGTTCGGCGCGCTGGACCGGCTGACCTGCGCCGGCCTCTGGCTGGTGGCGCACATGACCTATGCCACGCGCGTCCGCCTCGATGGCGCACCGTTGCAGGTGGAGGATTTCAAGGCTCAGCCGGAAGGTCACACCGGCGGCGCGCTGAACATGGTGCCAGCCTACGCCGGTTACCTCGCCCTGAATGCCCTGAGCGGCAAGACCCGCGGCTGGCTGATGGGGCAGGGGCACTGTGTGGCAGCGATCGACGCGCTCAACGTGCTCACCGGTAACCTGCATCCGGATCAGGCTGTCGCCTATGGAAGCGGCGCGGCTGGGCTGGATCGGCTGATGCAGGACTTCTACAGCTACGCGCAGCAGCCGGACGGCAAGGTCGCCGCGCCGCTGGGCAGCCATGTCAACCCGCATACCGCTGGCGGCATTGCCGAAGGTGGCTACCTCGGCTTCGCCGAGCTGATGTATGCGCATATGCCGCTACCGGGCGAAACCCTGGTGGCCTTCCTTTCCGACGGCGCCGCCGAGGAGCAACGCGGCAGCGACTGGATTCCCCGCTGGTGGCGCGCCGAGGATTGCGGCACCGCGCTGCCGGTGATGATCGCCAACGGCCGGCGCATCGAGCAGCGTACCGACCTGGGCAGCCACGAAGGATTGGAAGGCTTCAAGCTGCACCTGCGGCGCTGTGGCTTCGACCCGATCAGCTTCGATGGGCGTGACCCGGCGGCATTCGTCTGCGCCCTGTGGGAAATGGAAGAGCGCCTGCAACACCGCGTCGACGAGAAGGCGCGCGGCATCCTGCGCTATCCGCTGCCGATTCCCTATGGCATTGCCGAGACGACCAAGGGTTACGGCTTCTACGGGGCCGGCAGCAACGCCGCACACAACCTGCCGCTGCCAGGTAACCCCAGCGTGGACGCCGAGGCGCGCGAGCTGTTCAACCAGCATGCGGCGCCGCTGTGGGTCGAGCCGGAAGAACTGGCCGAAGCATGCCGGATGTTTGCCGATTCGCGCAGCGGCCGCGTAATGGAGCGGGACAACCCGCTGGCCGTGCGTCGGCCCATCGAACCTTCGATCCCGCCGCTGCATTACCGCAACGACGAATGCTCGCCCATGGCCGCGCTGGATCGCTTTTTCGTTGACCTGTGCGGCGCCAACCCGGACCTGCGCGCTCGCGTCGGCAACCCGGACGAGCTGGCGAGCAACCGCCTGGGCGGCGTGCTCAAGGCGCTGCGGCACCGGGTGAGCGAGCCGGAAAGCGATCTCGAGGCCGTGGATGGCCGGATCATCACCGCACTCAACGAGGAGGCGGTGGTTTCCGCCTGCCTGGCCAACCAGGGCGGGCTGAACCTGGTGGCCAGCTACGAAGCCTTCTGCGTGAAGATGCTCGGGGCCGTGCGCCAGACGCTGATCTTCGCCCGTCAGCAGAAGGAAGCCGGGCGCCCGGCTGGCTGGCTTGGCTGGCCGCTGGTGGCGACTTCGCATACGTGGGAGAACGGCAAGAACCAGCAGTCACACCAGGACACCACCTTCTGCGAGGCGCTGCTGGGCGAGATGAGCGACATGGTTCGGGTGGTTTTCCCGGCCGACCACAACAGTCACCTGGCCCTGCTGCCGGACATCTACCGCAGTCGCGGGCAACTGGCCTGCATCGTGGCACCCAAGCGCGAGCGTCCGGCCGTGTTCAACCAGGCCCAGGCGGAACAACTGGCCCGCGATGGCGCGATCCTGATGGACGAACATCCCGGTGCCGAGCCACTGCTGCTGATCGCCAACGGCAGCTACCAACTGGCCGAGATGCGTCGCGCCGCGTTGCGGCTGGAGGAGGCCGGTTATCCGTATCGGTTGGTCTATCTGCAGGAGCCGGGGCGCTTCCGCGCGCCGCGTGACAACTGGGAGTTGCAGGCGCTGACGGATGAGTCCGTGGCCATGCGTTTGTTCCCAGACCATTACCAGCGCCGCGTGCTGCTCACTCACATGCGTCCGGAAGTGGCGCGCGGGCACCTCTGGCCGATTCTGCCGGACGCCTTGAAGACGGCGGTGCTGGGCTATCGCAACCAGGGCGGTACGCTGGACGAGGCGGGCATGCTGTTTGCCAACCGCTGCAGCTGGGCCCACGTGCTGGCGGCCTGCGCGCGGTTGCTGGGTGTGCCGCGCAGCGCCTTGCTAGCGCCGGACGAAGCGGCGGCGGTGGCCGGCAAGGAGAATCCGTCCGTGCTGCGCTGACGAGCGCTGGCGCAACCGCCACAGGGCGGTTGCGCGGGCCTCAGCGCTTGAGCGCTTTGATCAGGTCGTCCAGGCCATCGATCTTCAGTTCCAGGGTCAGCTGCATCAGCCGGCCCAATTCGCCGGCCGGAAACTGCCCCTTTTTGTGGAACCACAGCAGGTACTCGTCAGGCAGGTCCACCAGCATGCGACCCTGGTACTTGCCGAAGGGCATCGGCGTACGCGCGATCTTCAGCAGCATTTCCTTGTCGAGCATGGGTGCGGCTTACTTCTTCAGCTTGATCTTGCAGCTGCCAGCGTCGAAGCGCTCGGTGGCGACCGGGGCGTTGGTCTTGTACTCGGTGAAGCTGTAAGTGAGGATCGCGCCCTCGGCCAGCAACTGGCGGTAGGCGGTGTTGCTGCAGACGCTGTCGCCCAGCTGGCTGCGCACGCTGTCGGGGTTCTCGCGCATGCGCTCGGCATGGCTGGCGCGCACGCTCAGGTGGTTGATCAACTGCGGGCCGTCGACGGTGTAGCCCTGGTCGAGGATGTCCTCGTTGATGGCGCGCGGGGTGCCTTCGCTGCTTTCCTTGGCGACCTTTTCCAGGGTCTGGGTCAGTTCGAAGTCCTTCTTCGACGCGGCGTGCGCGACGGGAATGACGAGGCAGAGGGCGAGGGCGGTGAGGCGCAGCATGGGCATCTCCTGACAATGGTGCCGATTCGACCGTGGCGAGCCTTCCGGGTTCGACGGTCATTCAAGCCGCCTATTGTCCCTTAAAACGGCGCGCGTGCCGAGGAACTGTTACCTCAGACCCCAGGCTGCGCCGCCGGGCGGCCAACCCCGTCAAAGGATGGGGGGAGGATGGCGCCGCTCTCCGGTCACAACCTCTGCCCTCCAAGCGGGAGGGTCGACCATCGGGAGGTCCAGCCGCCGCGCAAGGCGGTGCCATTTTCATGCTGCTTCTGCGGTAGGGCGGACTCTTGTCGATGCGTCGGGCGAATCATCCCATCGCAGGAGAAGAACAATGACAAGAGTATTGCGCCCCTGGCCGCTTGCCCTGGGCTCCTGGTGCCTGATCGCGGTTCCCGCGCAGCAGGCCGAGGCGTCCGGTTATCACTTCGGCTCACAGTCGGTGTCCGCCCAGGGCACCGCCCATGCCAACGGCGCCGAAGCGGCCGACGCCTCGACCATCTTCTACAACCCCGCCGGCATGGCCCGCCTGCCCGGCAACCAGGTCACCGGGGGCCTGACCATTCTGCTGCCCAAGGGCGAGTACGATGACGACGGCTCCACCGACGTGTTCGGCAACCGCACCGGCGAGGGCGACGGCGACGCCGGCTCCTACCTGCCGGACGCGGCCGCCGCGCCGAACTTCTACTTCTCCCACCAGGTGAACGACACCATCAACATCGGACTGGGCATCTTCACACCCTATGGCGCCAAGCTCGATTACGAGAAGGACTGGAGCGGCCGCTACGGTATCCAGTCGGCCTCGCTGGAAACCGTCACCTTCAACCCGAGCATTTCCTTCCGCCTCAACGAACACCACAGCGTCGGCTTCGGTGTCTCGGCCCAGTACATCCGCTCCATCCAGCGCGGCGCGGCCGACGTGAAGGGCGCCTCGCGGCAACTGGCCGGACAGTTCGTCAAGGAGAACCAGGATGTCACCGAACTGGCCGCTTCGCCCCTGGGGCAGGCGGTGATCCCGCTGGTCTACGGCGTGCAGGTGCCGGAGGAGGTGACCAGCTGTAACGGCCAGAGCGGTGATGCCTTTGTCGACTGCGTGGCGAAGAACTTCTCCGACAACGTCCAGGGCGACGGTTACTTCCGCGTGAAGGGCGACGACTGGGGCTACGGCTGGAACCTCGGCTACCTGTGGGAACCCACGGAGAGCACGCGCTTTGGTATCGCCTACCGCTCGCGGATCAAGCATGAGCTGGAAGGCAAGACCAAGTGGAGCTTCTCCGACGTGCAGGGTACGGTGCCCTCGCCGGATACCGACCTCAGCGGCGGCCTGGACCTGGGCATCATCGAACTGCCGCCCAAGGACGCCATCCAGCAATTGTTCGACCCGGACCAGTGGGTCAACCCCGGCCAGTTCGCCGCCACCCGGCTGCACCCCAACTCCAACGCCAAGGTCACCATCGACACGCCCGAATCGCTCTCCATCAACGGCTTTCACCAGCTCAACGACAAGGTTGCGCTGATGGCCGACGTGACCTGGACGCGCCACTCGCGGCTGGACTCGGTGGATATCGGCATCGACCAGGTGCAGGGCTACCCGTACTTCAATGGCGTCACCGAGGGGGACCTGAGTGTCAAACAGGACTGGAAGAACACCTACAAGGTCTCCCTGGGGATGAACTACCAGTTCAACGACGACCTGCTGCTGCGCAGCGGCATCGCCTACGACAAGACCCCGGTCAGCGGCGACGGGCTACGCCACCCGGCCTTTCCCGACGCCAATCGCAAGTGGCTGTCGCTGGGGGCCAACTACCAGTTCACCAAGGACACCTCGGTGGACCTGGCCTACAGCTTCGTGAAGTTCGACAGCGGCAAGATGGACTACGCCGACGGCTGCTCGCCGGCTGGCTGGGCGCCCGGTTCCGGAGGGCTCTACGTCGACAGCGGCGTGCGCTGCACCGGTAACGGAGGCAACTACAAGGGCGAATACAAGCAGCAGATCCAGTTCATCGGCCTGGCGCTCAACCACAGCTTCTGAAGGTCGTTTATCTCGAAGCCACCGCGCCGTCCGCAGGGAGGTGGGCGGCGGCTCTGGTACAATCGGCGGTCCGCAACCGTCGTCCCGTTCGAGCCTTCGATGTCCCGTCCGCTTTCCCTCATCCCGGTGGCTGCAGCATGAGCCACGCCGTTGCCCGCCTTCGCGATGAACGCCTGGCCCGCTGCATCAAGCCGTTCTTCGCCCGTGGCTCACGCTCGCCGCGCTGCCCCGGTTGCCGCCTGCGGCCGAACTACTGCATGTGCAGCCTGCGCCCGCAGGTCGAGTCCAACTCGGCGATGTGCCTGGTGATGTTCGACACCGAACCGCTCAAGCCCAGCAACACCGGCTGGCTGATCGCCGAAACCGTGCCCGAGACCTGGGCCTTCGGCTGGTCGCGCATCGAGGTCGACCCGGCGCTGCTGGCGCTGCTCGACGATCCGCAGTGGCAGCCGTACGTGGTGTTCCCTGGCGAGTTCGTCCAGCCCGAGCGCGTGGTCACCACGGTGGAGCCGCAGGACGGCAAGCGCCCGCTGTTCATCCTGCTCGACGCCACCTGGAACGAGGCGCGCAAGATGTTCCGCAAGAGCCCTTACCTGGACCGTTTCCCGGTGCTGAGCATCACCCCCGATGCGCTGTCGCGCTACCGCCTGCGCCGCTCCAAGTTTGACGAGCACCTGTGCACCGCCGAGGTTGCCGCGCTGTGCCTGGGGCTGGCCGGCGACCGCCGCGCCGGTGATGCGCTGGATGCCTACCTGGATGTGTTCAGCGAACGTTACCTGGGCTCCAAGCGCCAGCAGCCGCTGGACGAGCAGAGCCCGGCGCATCAGGCGTTGAGGCCGTTTACCCAGCGATAACCTGACTCGCCAACGCAACCTTTGCAGGCGCGGGCCAGGCCCGCGCCTGCAGGGGGGATTCGGTGTTTCAAGCCGCCTTGGCGTCAGCCTTCTTCGGCCACAGCTGAGCAACCAGCATGCCGGCGAGCATCAGCGCGCAGCCGAAGTAGCCGCGTACATGCAGAGTTTCGTTGAGGAACAGCGCGCCGGCGATGGCGGCGAACACGGCTTCCAGCGAGAGGATGATCGCCGCGTGGGAGGCGATGGCGTGCTTCTGCGCGATGACCTGCAGGGTGAAGCCGGTGGCGACGCCGAACAGGCCGCCGTAGAGCAGGGCAGGGCCGGCCTGGAGGATGGCGTCGAGGTGGATCTCCTCGAACACCAGCGCCAGGATCATGCTCACCACCGCGCAGGTGGCGAACTGCAGGAAGGCCAGGCGGATCGGGTCGTAGCGGCTGGCGAACAGGCCCACCAGCAGGACGTGGCCGCCCCAGACGAAGGCGCCGGTCAGTTGCAGCCAGTCACCGGAAGCGACGTGGAAGTCCGGGCCGATGCTCAGCATCGCCATGCCGGTCACCGCCAGCGCAGCGCCGATCCAGGTGCCCGTGCCGGCGCGATGACCGATCAGCAGGCCGAGCAGCGGCACGATGATGACGTACAGGCCGGTGATGAAGCCGGAGTTGGTCACGCTGGTGAACATCAGGCCGACCTGCTGCAGGTTGATCCCCACGGTCAGCGCGGTGCCGATGGCCAGGCCCGCCAGGATCAGCCCGCGGTTGAACGGCTGGGCGCCGCGCTTGCTCGACCAGGCCAGCAGCGGCAGCAGTGCCACGGCGCCGAGGGTGAAGCGCAGGCCGGTATAGAGGAAGGGACCGATGGCATCCATCCCGAGGCGTTGCGCGACGAAGGAGACCCCCCAGATCATCGCGGTGAACAGCATCAGGAAATCGGCGCGCAGCGCATGGCTTTTCATCTTGTTCTCGTAACGGGCAGGAAAAAAAGCGGAACTCTGCCGTAACGCCGGGCCTTTGGAAAGGGGACGGGGTTCCCGGCGGGCACAGTGGCAGGGGCTTTCAGGCCATTGTGCATGTACTGCGAGGGACGTATTCGCGGCGGACAGCGAAGCCGCTCTTTGCGTACAATGTGACAAGTAGTGCTCTATCCGTGCTCCGACCTTTCGTGCGCAAGTCTGGCTGTTATCCGCGGCGGGACTTCGGCGCGGCCTTCAAGGAAAATTCATGGCTTCCTACGAGATCCTGATCGCTGACGATCACCCGCTGTTCCGCAGTGCCCTGCACCAGGCCCTGACCATCGGTCTCGGCCCCGAGGCGCGGCTGTCGGAGGCGGCGAGTATCGCGGAGCTGGAGACGCGCCTGAACGAGAAGGCCGACTGGGACCTGGTCCTGCTGGACCTGAACATGCCCGGCGCCTATGGCTTCTCCGGCCTGGTGCTGCTGCGCGGGCAGTACCCGCAGATTCCGGTGGTGATGGTCTCGGCCCAGGAAGACGCCGCCGTGGTGCAGCGCTCACGCGAGTTTGGCGCCAGCGGTTTCATTCCCAAGTCCAGCGAGCTGAGCGTGCTGCAGCAGGCTGTACGCGCGGTGCTCGATGGCGATGTCTGGTGGCCGCCGCAGGTGGACGCCGTGACCGAGATGAGCGACGACGTGCGCGCCGCCAGCGCCGGTCTGGCCAGCCTCACCCCGCAGCAGTTCCGTGTGCTGACCATGGTCTGCGAAGGTCTGCTGAACAAGCAGATCGCCTTCGAGCTGAGTGTCTCCGAAGCCACGGTGAAGGCTCACGTGACGGCGATCTTCCGCAAGCTGAATGTGCGCACCCGTACCCAGGCGGCGTTGCTGCTGGCGCAGATGGAGTCGGTGCCGGGGGCCTGAGGCCTGAGGCCCGTCACACTCAGCCCCTGAGGTCGTCACATTCTGTAATGGCCTTGACCCCTTTTTGACGATCGCTGGTATAGAGTGCCGCGACCTTTGCCTGTGAGAACCACACGTGTCCGCCTCCCCCTTCAAGGGCCAGACCGGCCTGAAACGCATCTTCAACGCCGCCGGCTACTCCCTGGCCGGCTTCGCCGCCGCCTTCAAGGGTGAAGCGGCCTTCCGCCAGCTGGTGCTGATCAACGTCATCCTGATTCCGCTGTCGTTCTTCTGCGACGTGACCCGCGGCGAACGCGCGCTGATGATCGCCGTGTGCCTGCTGGCGCTGATCGTCGAGTTGCTCAACTCCGCCATCGAGGCGGTGGTGGACCGGGTTTCCCTGGAGCGTCACCCGCTGTCGAAGAACGCCAAGGACATGGGCAGCGCCGCCCAGTTCGTCGCGCTGACCATCATCACCGTGACCTGGGCGGGCATCCTGCTCGGCTAAACGGTTTTCTGCAGGGGCTTTCGTAGGGCGAATAACGCGTCAGCGTTATCCGCCAGCAAGAGCCGGCGGATAACCTGTTCCAGGTTATTCGCCCTACGCAGCGTTAGGTTTCGCGTCAGGGGATCATCGGCAGGACGATGTCGTCGCTGCGCGTCACCCCGGCGGTTTCGCTGCGGCACAGTTCGAGGAACTCGCGCATGGTCGCGGTCTGGTACTTCTGCCGGTGCCAGATGAAGTAGAACTGCCGGCGCAGGTCCAGATCCGGCGTTTCCACCGGTACCAGGCTGCCACGGCGGAAAGCGTCGCGCAGGGCCAGGCGCGAGATGCAGCCGATGCCCAGCCCCGACTCCACCGCACGCTTGATCGCCTCGGTGTGTTCCAGCTCCAGTCGCACGTTCAACGGCTCCACGTGATGGCGCATGGCCTGGTCGAAGGTCAGCCGTGTGCCTGAGCCCTGTTCCCGCAGAATCCACGCTTCCTCCGTCAGCCGCTCCAGGCTCGCGCGGCCTTCACGGGCGAGCGGGTGCTGCGGCGCGCAGAAGACCACCAGTTCATCTTCCATCCATGGCTGCACCTCGATGTCCGGGTGCTGGCAGTCGCCTTCGATCAGACCCAGGTCCAGCTCGTAATGAGCCACGCGCTGCACCACATGGGCGGTGTTATGCACGTGCAGACGCACCCGACAGTCCGGCTGGCGCTGCATGAAAGTGCCGATCAGCAGCGTCGCCAGGTAGTTGCCGATGGTCAGGGTGGCGCCCAGGTCCAGCGAGCCGAAGGCGCTCTTGCCGTTGAGCATGTTCTCGATCTCGCTGCCGCGGTCGAGCAGGGCCACCGCCTGGGGCAGCAGCTGGCGGCCGAGGGCGTTGAGCGTCAGGCGTTTGCCGGAGCGGTCGAACAATTTGCAGTCGAACTGTCGCTCCAGCTCGCCCAGCGAGGTACTGGTGGCCGACTGCGACATGGACAGGGCTTCGGCCGCGCGGGAGACGCTTTCCTGCTGGGCGACGGCGACGAAGACTTCGAGCTGGCGCAGGGTGAACTTCATGCTGTGGGGCTCCGGAGAAGGCTGCGCGACATTTCGTCACCCCGGCGTAGGAAGCACCTGACGGTATCCTTTCGCGGCGACTGGGCGGCCTTATCTGCGTTTTGGATTAGCAATATCCAGATAATTTATTTTGCGGATATTGTCGCCGCCTATAAAATGTCGCGCAATTGCGCTACGTCCGGGATCTGCTGGGGTGCGCCACGTTTCTCCTAGGAGTCCTTGATGAGCAACCTGTACACCGAGCGCGTTCTCAGCGTGCACCACTGGAACGACACCCTCTTCAGCTTCAAGACCACCCGTAACCCGGGTCTGCGCTTCAAGACCGGTCAGTTCGTGATGATCGGCCTGGAAGTCAACGGTCGTCCGCTGATGCGCGCGTACAGCATCGCCAGCCCGAACTACGAAGAGCACCTGGAGTTCTTCAGCATCAAGGTCCCGGACGGTCCGCTGACTTCGCGTCTGCAGCACCTGAAGGAAGGCGACGAGCTGATGGTCAGCCGCAAGCCCACCGGCACCCTGGTGCTGGATGACCTCAAGCCCGGTCGGCACCTGTACCTGCTGAGCACCGGCACCGGCATGGCGCCGTTCCTGTCGGTCATCCAGGACCCGGAAGTCTACGAGCGCTTCGAGAAGGTCATTCTGGTCCACGGCGTACGCTGGGTCAGCGAACTGGCCTACTCCGACTTCATCACCAAGGTCCTGCCGGAGCACGAGTACTTCGGCGACATGGTGAAAGAAAAACTGATCTACTGCCCGCTGGTTACCCGTGAAGAGTTCCACAGCATGGGCCGCCAAACCGACCTGATGCGCAGCGGCAAGCTGTTCGCCGACATCGGCCTGCCGCCGATGAACCCGCAGGACGACCGCGCGATGATCTGCGGCAGCCCGAGCATGCTCGACGAGACCAGCGAAGTGCTGAACGGCTTCGGCCTGCAGATCTCCCCGCGCATGGGCGAGCCGGGCGACTACCTGATCGAGCGCGCCTTCGTAGAGAAGTAAACCGCGCACGACAGCTCAGTCGAAAGAGCGCCGCGACTCCTTTTGGGGGCGCGGCGTTTTTTTATGCGCGGATGCCTGTGGCGGGGGACGTAGGGCGCATTACGCCAGTGGAGTTATCCGCCGAATTGGCGGATAACCCTTGCCGCGGGTTATGCGCCCTACGCGAGCGTCGAGGCACGGCCTATGACAGGCGCTGGCCGGAAACCGCCGGGTGATACAGCGGCTGCACCTTGTTCCCCGCCGGGTCGAGCAGGTGGAAGCTGCGCGCGCCGTCGCCATGGTCGAAAGGGCGGTCCAGCAGGGTCACGCCGCGTGCCTTGAAATACTGGTACCAGGCTTCCAGCTCTTCCACGCTGTCGACGACAAAGCCGTAGTGGTCCATGGTCTGCAGGCCGTTGGCCGCGCCGAAGCCGCGCCCCAGGGAGAGGTTGTCGTTGCCGCAGGTGAGGTAGACCAGGTCTTCGTTGGCGCGATTGAGCACCTGCATGCCGAGCACGTCGACGTAGAAGTGCTCGCACTCCTCGAGGTTCGGTACCAGCAGGGCGAGGTGGCGCAGGCCGTTGAGTCGGCCGGGGCGGGCAGGGAGATCGGACATGGATGCGGTTCCTTTTTTGTATACAATTTTATTTCAAATTTAAAACAAAAGGAGCGCCCTGTGTACAGTCTGTTCATCAAGACCCGCGTGAAGCCCGGCAGCGCCGAGGATTTCCTCCACGCCATCAAGGCCAATGCCGCCGCTTCCGTGTCCAGCGAACCTGGCTGCCTGGTCTTCGATGTGTCCCAGGATCGCCTCGATCCGGACGTGATCTACCTCTACGAGATCTACCGCGACGACGCGGCCTACGAGGCGCACACGCAAACCGCGCACTTCCGCGACAGCCGCCCGCTGGTGGAACCGCTGATCGTCGAGCAGGAGTGCTTCGAGAGCGACGTGATCGCCCTCAATCCGGTGGACTGACGCCGGCTTCAGTCGGCGGCGGGTTGCAGGTCCAGCACGCGGATTTCGCCGTCGGCGGGGTAGTGCCAGTGCACGTCGAGGTCCCACAGGCGCACGCCATAGCGGCGCTCGGGCGGCGGCTTCTGGTAGGCCGGGCGTGGGTCCTGGGCGAGGCACTGCTCGACCAGTTCGTGCACCGGCTGGCCGAGGCGCAGGCCGTGCTCATGGGCCTGGCGCAGGGCTTCGTCGCTCCAGTGCACGGCAATGGGGACGGGTGGCGTGTCGGCGATGGTGTTGCGTGCGTCCGGCACGCTATCGGCATAAGGCACGTAGGGCTTGATGTCGATGACCGGGGTGCCATCCAGCAGGTCGATGCCGGACAGCCAGAGGCGGCCGGGCTCGACCTTCTCCAGCTTCACCACCGACTGGCCAAGACCATTGGGGCGGTGGGTGGCGCGGGTGGCGAACACGCCCATCGACTGGTTGCCGCCCAGGCGCGGCGGGCGCACCTTCAGCCGCGGCTTGTCTTCCAGCGCCTGATGGAAGAGGAAGATCAGCCAGACGTGGCTGACCTGCTCCAGGCCTGCCACCGCGTCGCCGGTATCGAATGGCGGCAGCAGTTCCAGCACGCCGGTCGCGGCCGGGGCCAGTTGCGGCTGGCGCGGAATGGCGAACTTCTCCTTGAAGCAGGAGCGGACGTGGCCGATCGGCGAGATGCTGTGGGACATGGCGGCACGGGCTGTTGCAGGGGCCGCCATGGTACCCGATTCCCTTCGTAGCGGGGCTCAGCCGAGGTGGAAGCCGCCGTCGATGGGGATGATGTTGCCGGTCATGTAGGCGCCGGCGGCGCTCGCCAGGCTGATTGCCAGGGCGGACATCTCTTCCTCGCGTCCCCAGCGGCGCATGGGGATGACGGCGGTGTCCTCGGCCATGGCCTGTTCGTCGTTGGCGATGTGGCGGGTCATCTTGCTGGGGAAGCGGCCGGGGGCGATGACGTTGACGTTGATGTGGTCCTTCACCAGTTCGCGGGCGAGCATGCGCGACAGCTGGTGCAGTGCGGCCTTGCTCGGGCCGTAGGCGTAGGCGCTTTCGCCGTGGGAGGTGAGGCCGGCCACCGAGCCGATGTTGATCACCCGGGCCGGGTTCTGCGCGCTGCCGCCTTTCTTCAGCAGCGGCAGCAGTTGCTGGATGCAGCTGAACACGGCAGTGACGTTGAGCTGCATGACCTTCTCCCAGCCCGAGGCCGGGTAGCTTTCCAGCGGTGCGCCCCAGGTGGTGCCGGCGTTGTTCACCAGGATGTCGAGGTGGTCCAGGCGCTCGTTCAGCTCGGCGGCCAGGGCGCGGGCACCTTCCTCGGTGGCGAGGTTGGCCGGCAGACCGATGCACTCGCCGTACTGCGACAGCTCGGCGGCGGTATCGGCGCAGGCGGCGCCATCACGGGCGCAGATGATTACCTTGGCGCCGGCTTCGAGCAGGCCCTGGGCGATCATCCGGCCGATGCCACGGGTGCCGCCGGTGACCAGGGCGGTCCGTCCGGCGAGGGAAAAGTACGGGTGCATGAGCCTCTCCTGGCTGGGTTTTCGCCTCACCCTAGCGGGATCGCCGGGGCGCTCCGAGCACTATCCAATCGGCAAATGCCGACGCATTACGCGATGGCTGCATTTTCTTAACCTGCACATAACCATCGCTGCCCTAGTGTCCAGCGCACGTTCGAGAGGCCGGGGGCCGGGTGATGCAGGGTTGGAGTAACGATCGCAAGGCGCTGGCGCTATTGCTGGGCGCCACGCTGGTGCTGCTGGTGTTCGGGCTGGGCTGGCGCGAGGTCTGGGGACCGGAAGTGCGCTGGGCGGACATTTCATTGCAGATGCTGCAGTCGGGCGACTACTTCGACCCCTACCTGCGTGGCGCGCCGTACTACGACAAGCCGCTGTTGTCCTACTGGCTGATCACCGCGCCCGCCAGCCTGTTCGGCCTCAATCACTGGACGCTGCGTCTGAGTACCGTGCTGGCCGGGCTGGGCAGCGTCTGGCTGACCTGGTGGCTGGGCGAGCGCCTGTTGCGCAAGGGCACTGGAGTGCTGGCCGGCTGGCTGCTGGCGACCACCTTCTACTTCCTGTTCTGGGCGCGGGTGGCGACGGCGGACGTGCTCACGGTGTTCGGCGTGCTGGCGGCGCTGGCCTGGTACTGGCGTGATCCGGAGAACACACGGTTCTCCGGCTACCTGGGCTTCTTCCTGATCCTGTCACTGACGTCGCTGTGCAAGGGGCTGATCGGATTCGTCCTGCCGGGGCTGGTGCTGTTGCCGCACCTGTTCAGCGAGAGGCGCTGGCGTCGGCACCTGAACCTGCGGCTGCTGGCGGCGCTGGTGGTGGCCGGCGCGGCCTACGCGATTCCCTTCGTGCTGTCGCACTTCTACGGCCAGCCCAGCTACGGTGAGAGCGGCCTGGCGCTGGTCTTCCGCGAGAACGTCGTGCGCTTCTTCCAGCCCTTTGACCACGAGGGGCCGATCTACACCTACCTGCTTTACCTGCCGGCCTACACGCTGCCCTGGGCGCCGTTGTGGATACTCGGCCTGTGGTTCGCCGCGCGCCGCTGGCAGCAACTGCAACCCAACGCCCGCTGGCTGGTCTGGGCACTGGTGCTGCTGTTCGCCTTCTTCACCGCCAGCGGCGGCCGGCGCAGCTACTACGTGCTGCCGCTGGTGCCGTTCGCCCAGTTGCTGGCGGCCTGGTGGGTGGTCGAATCGCGGCACGAGCGCGGGCTCGCGGGGCCGGGGCGTATCTGGCCTCGGGTGGTGGGCGCGGGAGCGGTGCTGATGCTGCTGGTGGTTGGCGTGGCTTATCCGTGGAGCAACGGCGGTGGCGGGGTTCCGCTGTTCGCCAAGGAGGTGCGCGCCGCGGCGGAGCAGACCGCGCCCTGGTCGCAGTGGCGGGTGCTGATCCTCGGCGATGACGATGCGCGCCTGCCGATGTACCTGGAGCAGCGCGGCGAACGCCAGGCGCATCCGTTCCTCTATATCCACTCCGGTTATCCACAGGGCGACAGCGCCGCGCTGTTCGACTGGCTGCGCAAGACTACCGGCGAGGACTGGGACCCCGCACGCACGCTGATCATTTCCCAGGTGACCCACGAAGGAAAGCAGCCGCTGAACTGGCTGACGGCGGATCACCGGCTGATCGAGTCGAGGCTCAACAATGGCCAGCGCCTGGGCCATGCGAAGAACAAGGAGGCCAGCCTGGCGTATCTGCCAATAGGCAAGCCGCTCAGCGCGAACGCAACGTCCGGCGCAACAGAAACAGGTACGGTGGCAGATTGACCGCCACCACCACCAGGCCGAGGACGACCTGTGTCGCTTCGGTCAGGCCGGCGGGGTAGATCAACGGGATCAGGTAGTGCTCGACAAAGCCGGCGCTGTAGCCGCTGTCGCCGGCCAGCGCGCGGAAGTGGTTTTCCAGCGGAGTGAGCGGGCAGTAGAGGTGGAGGAACTCCACCGCCATGCCCCAGGCCGCCGCCGGCACGTGCAGCCAGGCCAGGCACGGCCTGCGCAGCACCAGCAGGCCGCCGAGCAGCACGAAGAGGATGAACCCCAAGTGCAGCAGGACGACGGCGTCGGCGGCCAGACGATAGAGCACGGCGGCCTCAGCGCTGCTGGCGCTGGGTCAGTCCCTTGAGGAAGTTGCGCAGCAACTGGTCGCCGCAGGGGCGGTAGTTGTTGTGGCCGGGTTTGCGGAACAGTGCACCCAGTTCGGTCTTGGTGACGATGAAGCTGACGCTGTCGAGGATCGCGAGGATGTCGTCATCGCGCAGCTCGAAGGCGACGCGCAGCTTCTTCAGGGTGATGTTGTTGGTCAGCGGCAGTTCCACCGGCGGTAGCGGGCGCGATTCGTCGCGGCCACGGCGATGCACGATCAGGCCGTCGAGAAAGTGCGCCAGCACGCGGTCGCTGCACGGCTTGAAGTCCGGCTCGTCGTCGCGGGCGAGGTAGGCGCCGATTTCCTCGGCACTGACGTTGAACCCGGCCAGCGCGGTGATCTCGGCCACCTGGGCATCGCGGATGTCCAGCAGGTAGCGCAGGCTGCGCAGCACGTCGTTGTTGGTCATGTTCTTACCCTTGAAATGAAAAGCCCCGCTTCAGCGGGGCTTTTGCGGATCAGACCAGTTCGGCCCAGAGGTCGTACTCGTCGGCGTCGGTGATGCGTACACGCACCTTGTCGCCCGGCTTCACGTCGAAGCTGTCGATGTACACGGCGCCGTCGATTTCCGGGGCGTCGGCGTAGGAGCGGCCGACCGCGCCTTCATCGTCCACTTCGTCGATCAGCACGTCGATTTCCTTGCCGATCTTCAGTTGCAGGCGGGCGGCGGAGATCGCCTGCTGGTGCGCCATGAAGCGCTCCCAGCGGTCCTGCTTGACGTCATCGGGTACGACGTCCAGGCCCAGGTCGTTGGCCGGAGCGCCTTCCACCGGGGAATACTGGAAGCAGCCGACGCGGTCGAGCTGGGCTTCGGTCAGCCAGTCCAGCAGGTACTGGAAGTCTTCCTCGGTCTCGCCGGGGAAGCCGACGATGAAGGTGGAGCGGATGGTCAGCTCGGGGCAGATCTCGCGCCACTTCTTGATGCGCGCCAGGGTCTTGTCCTCGAAGGCGGGGCGCTTCATGGACTTGAGCACTTTCGGGCTGGCGTGCTGGAAGGGGATGTCCAGGTAGGGCAGCAGCTTGCCCTGGGCCATCAGCGGGATCACGTCGTCGACGTTGGGGTACGGGTAGACATAGTGCAGGCGCACCCACACGCCCATCGAGGAAAGCGCCTCGCACAGCTCCAGCATGCGGGTCTTCACCGGCTGGCCGTCCCAGAAGTCCAGCTTGTACTTCAGGTCCACGCCGTAGGCGCTGGTGTCCTGGGAGATGACCAGCAGTTCCTTCACGCCGGCCTTGACCAGGCGCTGGGCTTCGCTGAGCACGTCGCCGACCGGCCGGCTGACCAGCTTGCCGCGCATCGACGGGATGATGCAGAAGCTGCAGCTGTGGTTGCAGCCTTCGGAAATCTTCAGGTAGGCATAGTGACGCGGGGTCAGCTTGATGCCCTGCGGCGGCACCAGGTCGATCAGCGGGTTGTGCTCGGCCTTGGGCGGGATCACCTCGTGGACGGCATTGACCACCTGCTCGTACTGCTGCGGGCCGGTCACGGCCAGCACGCTGGGGTGCACGTCACGAATGCTGTCTTCGGCGACACCCATGCAGCCGGTGACGATCACCTTGCCGTTCTCGGCGATGGCTTCGCCGATGGCATCCAGAGACTCGGCCTTGGCGCTGTCGATGAAGCCGCAGGTGTTCACCACCACCACGTCTGCGTCCTGGTAGGTGGGAACGATTTCGTACCCTTCCATGCGCAGCTGGGTGAGGATGCGTTCGGAGTCGACGGTCGCTTTCGGGCATCCGAGCGAGACGAATCCGACTTTGGGTGTGGCGGTGGACATGTGCGGCTAACCTCGAAGGGCGCGCTGGCGGCGCCTCTGATCAAAAAGTGCGCAATTCTAGCGGCGTCCCGCGCACTTGACCAGCCTCTCTGGGACAAGCTGTCGCACGCCGCCGGACAGCCCCGTTCGCCCGGTAATTCCGGGCAACACGCTCTATAGTCATTCAGAACCTTCGTACCCGGCTCTTGCATCGACGAAAGGGTCGGAGCAGGATGCGCCGAATTTTTTTGAGGAATTTTGTTACATGTCCGATGCAAGCGCCGGCACCGTTGAGCATGAGCAGCCCCATTCGAGCTCCGCGATCGGCCTGATGGTCGGCGCCGTGGGCGTCTGCTACGGCGATATCGGCACCAGCCCGCTGTACACCCTCAAGGAAGTCTTCGTCGGCGGATATGGCGTACAGGCCAACCACGACGGCGTTCTCGGCGTGTTGTCGCTGATCTTCTGGTCGCTGATCTGGGTGGTGTCGATCAAGTACGTGATCTTCGTACTGCGCGCCGACAACCAGGGCGAGGGCGGGGTGATGGCGCTGTCCGCGCTGGCTCGCCGCGCCGCCGCCGGGAAGCATCGGTTGCAGGCGATGGTGGTGATCGCCGGCCTGATCGGTGCGGCACTCTTCTATGGCGACAGCATGATTACCCCGGCAATCTCGGTCCTCTCGGCCATCGAGGGCCTGGAGATCGCCTTCGACGGCCTGGAGCACTGGGTGGTGCCGCTGTCGCTGATCGTGCTGGTCGGCCTGTTCCTCATCCAGAAGCACGGCACTGCGCGCATCGGCATTCTGTTCGGCCCGGTGATGGTGGCGTGGTTCCTCGCGCTGGCGGCGCTGGGAGCCTACGGCGTGTCGCGGCAGCCGGAAGTGCTGAAGGCGATGAACCCGGCCTGGGCCTTCAACTTCTTCGTTTCCCATCCGGGCATCGGCGTGGCCATCCTCGGCGCCACCGTGCTGGCGCTGACCGGCGCCGAAGCGCTGTACGCCGACATGGGCCACTTCGGCCGCAAGCCCATCGCCCGTGCCTGGTTCGCCCTGGTGCTGCCGGCGCTGGTGCTGAACTACTTCGGCCAGGGCGCGACCATCCTGGTCAACCCGGAAGCCGCGCGTAACCCCTTCTACCTGACCGCGCCGGGCTGGGCGCTGGTGCCGATGGTGGCGCTGTCCACTGCGGCGACGGTGATTGCATCGCAAGCCGTAATTTCCGGCGCCTTCTCGCTGACCCGCCAGGCCATCCAACTCGGCTTCGTGCCGCGCATGTCGATCCAGCACACCTCCAGCCACGAGCAGGGGCAGATCTACATTCCGGGCGTGAACTGGGCGCTGATGGTCGGCGTGGTCCTGCTGGTGCTGGGCTTCGAATCCTCCGCCGCCCTGGCCTCGGCCTATGGCGTGGCGGTGACCGGGACCATGCTGATGACCACCCTGCTGATGGGCGTGGTGGTCTGGCTGCTGTGGAAGTGGCCGCTGTGGCTGGCGATTCCGTTCTTCCTGATGATGCTGTTCGTCGACACTCTGTTCTTCGCCGCGAACCTGCCCAAGGTCGTTCAGGGCGGTGCCTTCCCGGTGATCGCCGGTATCGGCCTGTTCATCCTGATGACCACCTGGAAGCGCGGCCGCCAACTGCTGGTGGACCGCCTCGACGAGGGCTCTCTGCCGCTGCCGCTGTTCATTTCCAGCATCCGCTCGCAGCCGCCGCACCGTGTGCAGGGCACCGCCGTGTTCCTCACTGCCCGCACCGACGCCGTGCCCCATGCGCTGTTGCACAACCTGCTGCATAACCAGGTGCTGCATGAGCAGGTCGTGCTGCTCACCGTGGTCAACGAAGACAGCCCGCGCGTGCCGCCGGACCGTCGCTTCGAGGTGGATGCCTACGGCGAGGGTTTCTTCCGCGTGGTGCTGCACTTCGGCTTCATGGAAGACCCGGACATCCCGCAGGCGCTCAAACTGTGCCACCTCAACGAGCTGGACTTCAGCCCGATGCGCACCACCTACTTCCTCAGCCGCGAGACGGTGATCCCGTCCAAGCTGATCGGCATGGCGCGCTGGCGCGAGGCGCTGTTCGCCTTCCTGCTGAAGAACGCCAATGGCAACCTGCGTTACTTCAACCTGCCACTGAACCGGGTGATCGAGTTGGGGACGCAGGTGGAAATCTGATTTTTCGCTGTGTGAAAAAACGCGCCCAATGGCGCGTTTTTTCATTGTGGGTGCAGCCCCGTGCTGATGGCTCTTCGCAGGGGCGAGCTGCATCGCTGTGCAGGAATCAGGATCGCCCCCCGACCGCCACCACAGGCTCGCGGGGTTGGGCCAAGACGGCCGGAGGACGATGTTCGCTGAAGGTCAGCCCTGGCTGGTGCTGCCGCCCCATTCGAGGAAGCGGACCTTGTGGGTCTCGCCGTTGTGATCCTGGTAGACCATGAATGCCGGCACGATGCCGACCTTGCCGGAGTTGTCGGTGCGGTGCAGAACCTTGTCGACGTCCAGGGACATGCCGTAGTGGTATTCGGTAACCGGCAGTTCGGCGCCGGGGTTCTTGATTGCGTCCTGGGCAAAAGCCATCGGGGCGAGGCTGGAGATGACAGCCGACACGACAGAGGCAAGCTTCATTCTTTATTTCCTCGGTGAAGGGCCCGCTCGGGGTCCCTTGAATGGGATTTTGAAAGCCCCACCGGGGAGCACTGGCATCGATGATGTCTGTCCTGGGGTCCAGACAGGGCAGGGGACGATGCTTCAGGCGTCCATCAGGTGGCGGGGCACGGGAGTGATATTCCTCCTCGGGCTGCCCGCCGGGAAATTGATGTGCTTGCTAATGAAAATTGATGGAGGTGATGCGGCGCTCTGTCGCAGGTGCGCGCCCGAGGTAGCGCGCTAGGGCTGCCAGTCGCGCCAGTGCTCGCAGTCGCCCTGGCAGCGGCCGGGGCAGGCGCAGCCAGTGCGGCTGCGGCCCGTGGCTTTCTCCATGCGCTGGGCGGCTTCTTCGTCATCGGCGAAGGGCAGCATGCTGGCCTCCTCAATGCCGCGCTCGCGGTGCGCCCGCAGGCACCAGCCGACGCCGAAGTACAGCGCCAGCAGGCCGACCAACCCCAGCCAGAGCGTCATCTCAGGCCATCCGCTCGGCGATGCGCAGGGCTTCCGGGCGCGCCTGGCGCACGGTCATCCAGGTGTTCCAGGCCATCAGCAGCATGCCGCCGAGGAACAGCATGCCGCCGCTCATGCGCACCACGAAGCCGGGATGGCTGGCCTGCAGCGCTTCGACGAAGGAATAGGTGAGCGTGCCGTCGGCGTTCACCGCGCGCCACATCAGGCCCTGGGTGATGCCGTTGACCCACATCGAGGCGATGTAGAGGACCGTGCCGATGGTGGCCAGCCAGAAGTGTGCGTTGATCAGACCGATGCTGTGCATCTGTTCGCGACCGAAGACCTTGGGAATCAGGTGGTAGAGCGAGCCGATGGAAATCATCGCCACCCAGCCCAGTACGCCGGCATGGACGTGGCCGATGGTCCAGTCAGTGTAGTGAGACAGGGCGTTGACAGTCTTGATCGCCATCATCGGACCTTCGAAGGTCGACATGCCGTAGAACGCCAGGGAGACCACCAGGAAGCGCAGGATCGGGTCGGTGCGCAACTTATGCCAGGCGCCGGAGAGCGTCATCATGCCGTTGATCATGCCGCCCCAGCTGGGCGCCAGGAGGATCAGCGACATCACCATGCCCAGCGACTGCGCCCAGTCGGGCAGCGCGGTGTAGTGCAGGTGGTGCGGGCCGGCCCAGATGTACAGGGTGATCAGCGCCCAGAAGTGCACGATGGACAGCCGGTAGGAGTACACCGGTCGCCCGGCCTGCTTGGGCACGAAGTAATACATCATGCCGAGGAAGCCGGTGGTGAGGAAGAAGCCCACCGCGTTGTGCCCGTACCACCACTGCACCATGGCATCGGTGGCGCCGGAGTAGACCGGGTAGGACTTGAACCAGTCCACCGGAATGGCCAGGTGGTTGACGATGTGCAGCATTGCCGTAACGAGGATGAAGGCGGCGAAGAACCAGTTGCCCACATAGATGTGCGAGGTCTTGCGCTTCATCAGCGTGCCGAAGAACACCACCGCGTAGGCGACCCAGACGATGGCCATCCACACCGCGCCGGTGAATTCGATCTCGGCGTATTCCTTGGTGGTGGTGTAGCCCAGCGGCAGGGTGATCATCATGGTCACGATCAGCGCCTGCCAGCCCCAGAAGGTGAAGGCGGCGAGGCTGTCGGAAAACAGCCGCGTCTGGCAGGTGCGCTGCACCGTGTAGTAACTGGTGGCGAACAGTGCGCAACCGCCGAAGGCGAAGATCACCAGGCTGGTATGCAGCGGGCGCAGGCGCCCGAAACTGGTCCAGGGCAGGTCCAGGTTCAGTTGCGGCCAGACCAGTTGGGAGGCGATCAGAACCCCCATGGCCATGCCGATGACGCCCCAGACCACCGTCATGATGGCGAACTGGCGGACCACCTTGTAGTTGTACGCCTGCTCCGTGCTTTTCGTGTTCATGCTCGATTCCCGCTTGTGTCAGAACGTCCGGGCGCGCCATGGACTGCGAGTCCGACGCGCTTCGGTGAGCGGGCAATCTAGGAAAATGCGCGGGCAGGAAACAGATTCAGATAGGCCGCGCAAATACGGATCAGCGGCCTGCGGTGCGGAATCAGGCGATGTCCAGCCGTCCTGCGAGGAAATGCCGCAGGCGTTCCTGCAGGTAATCCACCGCCTGGTCGTGGGCGAGGTATTCGCTGACGCGCATCAGGCGCCAGTACTGGCCTTCGTCGCCAAAGCGGATGGCCTCGAACTCGGCCTGTTCCAGGCGCGCCACCAGGAGCCACGCCCAGGGCGCCGGGCCATGGGTGGCCGGGTAGCGGCGCTGCCATTCGATGCGCTGCTCGTCCAGGCGCAGGGCGAATTCTTCCTCCAGTTCGCGCAGCGCGCATTGCGCCGGCGTTTCGCCGCCTTCGCGGCCGCCGCCGGGGAAGTCCCAGCAGCCGGGGTAGGGGATGCCGGGCTTCTCGTCGCGCTTGTAGACCACCAGCTGGCCGCCGTGGAACAGCGCGAGTTTGGCGCCGGTGAAGTCGTCTTCTGGCTGCATGGCTATCTTCCCCCTGTAAGTCGACTAGTCTTTCCCGACTGCGGACGGTGCTTTGCTGCCCGCAAGCGCGTATGATGCGCGACCTTTTTTATTCGTTGCATGCCACACCGGGAGGTGCCCAGATGACCGACACGCACGAAAACCTTGAAGAACTTACCCCAGCCCCGGCCGGCGAGAAACTGCAGAAAGTCCTCGCCCGCATGGGCGTCGGCTCGCGCCGCGACGTCGAGGCCTGGATCGAAGAAGGCCGCGTCAAGGTCAATGGCGCCGTGGCCACCCTTGGCCAGCGCGTGGGCGACCGCGACGCCATCGCCGTCGATGACCGCCTGCTCAAGCGCGAGAAGATCGAAGAGCACGTCCGTCGCGTGCTCATCTACAACAAGCCCGAAGGCGAAGTCTGCACCCGCGACGATCCCGAAGGCCGTCCGACCGTATTCGACCGCCTGCCGCGCCTGCGCAGTGGCCGCTGGATCAACGTCGGCCGCCTGGACATCAACACCACCGGCCTGCTGATGTTCACCACCGACGGTGAGCTGGCCAACCGCCTGATGCACCCGTCCTACGAAATGGACCGCGAGTACGCCGTGCGCGTGCGTGGCGAAGTCGACGAAGAGATGATCGAGCGCCTGAAAGCTGGCGTGATGCTCGAAGACGGCCCGGCCAAGTTCAGCGACATCCAGGAAGCGCCGGGTGGCGAAGGCTTCAACCACTGGTACCACGTGGTGGTGATGGAAGGCCGTAACCGCGAAGTCCGCCGCCTGTGGGAATCCCAGGGCGTGGTGGTCAGCCGCCTGAAGCGCGTGCGCTTCGGACCGGTCTTCCTGACCTCCGAGCTGACCATGGGCCGCTACCGCGAGATGGGCCAGCGCGAGCTGGACATCCTCAGCGAGGAAGTCGGCCTGACGCCGATCGCCCTGCCGGCGGTCTCCACCAAGACCAAGGAAAAGGTCGAGCGCCAGGAGCGCAAGCTCGGCAAGAAGCTGGCGCCCAGCGAGCGTCCTGGCCGTGGCTCGCGTACCCGCACCGAGCGCGCCGAAGGCGAGCGTCCGCAGCGTGCTCCGCGTCCGGCTGCTGGTGAGCGTCCGGCCCGTGCTCCGCGCGATTCGGACGAGCGCCCGGCTCGCGCTCCGCGTGATGCAGGCGACCGTCCGGCGCGCGCCCCGCGCGGTGACTCCGCCGACAGCCGCGCCCCGCGCAAGCCGCGTGACGCCGGTGGTGATCGTCCTGCTCGTGCTCCGCGCGATGCGGGTGATCGTCCGGCTCGTGGACCGCGCAGCGATGCTGGTGAAGGCCGCGCTCCGCGCAAGCCGCGTGACGCCGGTGGTGATCGTCCTGCTCGCGCTCCGCGTGACGGCGCCGATCGTCCGGCCCGTGGCCCGCGCAGCGATGCCGGCGAAGGCCGTGCTCCGCGCAAGGCGCCAAGCGACCGTCCGGCTCGCGAGAAGGGCGCTCCGCTGGCCGAGCGTCCCGGCAAGCCGGTCGCCCGCAAGCCGATCGCCAAGCGTCGTCCGCAAGCTGCCGGTGACGGCATGCGTCCGGGCTTCAAGCGCTAAGCGATAGCGGAAAATGAAGAAGGGCTCCTCGGAGCCCTTTTTTATTGCCTGCGATTGGGTGGGAAAGCATTGCGCTGTCGACCCGGCAGTGCTCCTGCAGTCGAGGCAGGCGTCAGCTGGCGCAGGCCAGCCGGTTGCGGCCGTCGCGCTTGGCTTCGTAGAGGGCGTTGTCTGCCCGACGCAGGAGATCGTCCACCGACTCGCCGCCATTGAGTGTCGCGCAGCCCAGGCTGATGGACAGCGGCAAGCGCTTGCCGTCGGCGGCCAGGTTCAGCTCCTCCACGGCAGCGCGAAGCCGTTCGCCCACCTGCACGGCGGAGACGCCGGGGGTGTTGGAGAGCAGTACGAGGAACTCCTCGCCGCCGAAGCGGAACACCATGTCGACGTTGCGCAGGCTGTTCTTCAGTGCCGTGGCCACGGCGCGCAAGGCGTCGTCGCCGACGCTGTGGCCGTGCTCGTCGTTGATCTGCTTGAAGTGGTCAAGGTCGAGCATGAGGATCGACAGCGGCAGCAGGTGCCGCCGTGCCACCTCGACCTCGCGGCCCAGGGTCTGGTCCATGGCGATGCGGTTGCCGGTGCCGGTCAGCGCATCACGCAGTGCCGACTGCACGGCGGCGCGGTAGAGCAGGGCGTTGCGCAGCGGGTAGAGCAGGCAGGCCATCAGCGATTCCAGCTGCGACAGCTCGGCCTCGGAGAAGCGCCGGGCGCGGCGGAAGCTGATCTCGCCGAGGTATTCGCTACCGTGGGTCAGGCGGTAGTCGGCGTTGTGCCGGGCCGCTTCACCGAACTCCAGGCGCAGGTCGGCGCCGGCGTGGGAGTAGGCCATGTATTCCACCGGCAGCATCTGCTGGATCTCGCGGAAGAACACCGCCAGGATGCGCTCGGCCTCCAGGCTCACCTGCAATTGCAGGTTCAGCTGCTGGCGCAATTCCAGCAGGTCCAGCGGACGCCGCGAGAGGGCGCGGGTGTCCTGGCTGGCTGCGCGCTGGAGCTTGGCAGCATCGAAATCGATGGTGTTGGACTGCTTGGGAGGAACCATGGCGGTGACCATTTTTACGGCGTTTGCGGAGGACAGAGCGATTTCCGTGCCAGGGCGCGGAAAGGCCTGAAAAGACGCCGTATTGACCGACCGATGGCGGTCAGGGTTCCCGAGGGGCGGAAGGTTTCGCCAGAAGTCTGGCGAAATAGTGGCACTTTGCCGGAGGTGGTGAGAGATGGAGCCGGAAAATTGGCGGAAAGCGGCGTGGTTGCTGGGCTGCAGGCCAACGCCGCTGGTACGTCAGTGCCGAATCTTCAGGGGCGGAATCAGTCCTGAGCGTTGAAGGCCTGCCCGTTCACACCCTGGCTGTCCGGGCCCATGAGGTACAGGTAGACCGGCATGATCTCTTCCGGCGCCGGGTTGTTGTAGGCGTTCTCGCCCGGATAGGCGTGGGCGCGCATGGCGGTTCGGGTAGCACCGGGGTTGACGCTGTTGGCGCGCACGCGGGTGATGTCCTCGCACTCGTCCGCCAGTACCTGCATCAGGCCTTCGGTGGCGAACTTCGACACCGCGTAGGCGCCCCAGTAGGCCCGGCCCTTGCGGCCGACGCTGCTGGAGGTGAAGACCACCGAGGCGTCCTCGGAGAGCTTGAGCAGCGGCAGCAGGGTATGGGTCAGGCTGAACATGGCGTTGACGTTCACCTGCATGACGCGGGTGAAGTTGTCGGTGGAAATCTGCTCGATGGGCGAACGCAGGCCGAGGATCGAGGCGTTGTGCAGCAGGCCGTCGAGCTTGCCGAATTCTTTCTCGATCATCGCCGCCAGTTCGTCGTACTGGTGCGGCAGGGTGGTTTCCAGGTTCAGCGGAATCACCACCGGTTCCGGATGACCCGCGGCGACGATCAGGTCGTAGACCTCGTTGAGGTAGTCCTCGGTCTTGCCCAGCAGCAGTACGGTGGCGCCGTGGGCGGCGAAGGCGAGAGAGGCGGCCCGGCCGATACCGCGGCCGGCGCCGGTCACCAGGATCACGCGGCCCTTGAGTAGGTCGGGGCGGGCGGAATAGTCGAACATGGTTTCTCCTTGGCGGAGCCCGTCAGCGCGACGGGCTCCCGGGAAGTCGGCTCAGCAGGAGCAGAGGGCGCGGTCGAGGACGGCGAGCAGGTCGCGGGGTGCGTCGACGATGACGTCGGCGCCCCAGTGCGCGGGGTTGTCGTCCGGGTGGATATAGCCGTAGCGCACGGCCGCGGTCTTGGTCCCGGCGGCGCGGCCCGACTCGATGTCGCGCAGGTCGTCACCGATGAACAGCACTTCGGACGGGTCGACCTTCAGCTGGCTGCAGGCCAGCAGGAGCATTTCCGGGTCCGGCTTGCTCCTGGTCACGTGGTCCGGGCAAACCAGCACGGCGGAGCGCTCGGCCAGGCCGAGCTGCTCCATGATCGGCGCGGCGAAGCGCACCGGCTTGTTGGTCACCACCCCCCAGATCAGGCGCGACTGTTCGATGCTCTCCAGCAGCTCGGTCATGCCGTCGTACGGGCGGGTGAAGACGGCGCAATGCTCCTGGTAGCGGTCGAGGAACTCCTGGCGCAGGGCCTCGAAGCCGGGGGCCTCCGGGTCCATGTCGAAGGTCGCGGCGACCATGGCGCGGGCGCCGCCGGAAACCACATCCTGGATGCGCTGGTCATCGATCGGCGCGCGACCATGGGCGGCGAGCATCGCCTGGCACACGGCGATGAAGTCCGGCGCGGTATCCAGCAGCGTGCCGTCCATGTCGAAGAGAACCGCTCTGAGCATGCGACTCACTCCTCGCGCAGGGTCTGGATCATGTAGTTGACGTCGACGTCGCCCGCCAGCTTGTAGTGCTTGGTCAGCGGGTTGTAGGTCAGGCCGATGATGTCCTTGACCGCCAGGCCCGCGTCACGCGACCAGGCGCCCAGCTCGGAGGGGCGGATGAACTTCTTGAAGTCGTGGGTGCCACGCGGCAGCAGGCGCATCACGTACTCCGCACCGACGATGGCGAACAGGTATGCCTTCGGGTTGCGGTTGATGGTGGAGAAGAACACCTGGCCGCCGGGCTTGACCATCCGGTAGCAGGCGCGGATGACCGAGGCCGGGTCCGGCACGTGCTCGAGCATCTCCAGGCAGGTCACCACGTCGAACTGCTCGGGCATCTCTTCGGCCAGGTCTTCGGCGGTGATGCGGCGGTACTCCACCGGTACGCCGGATTCCAGCTGGTGCAGTTGGGCGACCGCCAGGGGCGCTTCACCCATGTCGATACCGGTGACGGTGGCGCCGCGCTGGGCCATGGCTTCGCTGAGGATGCCGCCGCCGCAGCCGACGTCGAGCACCTTCTTGCCGGCGAGGCTGACGCGCTCGTCGATCCAGTTGACCCGCAGCGGGTTGATGTCGTGCAGGGGCTTGAACTCGCTTTCGCGGTCCCACCAGCGGTGGGCGAGGGCCTCGAATTTGGCGATCTCGGCGTGGTCGACGTTGCTCATGGTGTCCCTATTGATCAAAAAGCTGGAAACGAAGGCTGACTATGATGCCAGCTTCGTTCAATGGATGGGGCGCGGCATGACAGATTGTCGCAGCGCCAGGGGCGTCGGGGCTCAGGCGCCGGCGATCCTGCGGCCCCACTCGCCGGCGACGGCGATCAGGCGCTCTTCGTCCAGGCGGGTGAGCTTGCCGTTGTCCAGCAGCTGCTTGCCGCCGACCCAGACATGGCGAACGCAGTCGCGGCCGCTGGCATAGATGACCTGCGAGACCGGCTCGTACACCGGCTGCTGGGCCAGCCCGGAGAGGTCGAAGGCGGTGATGTCGGCGGATTTGCCCAGCTCAAGGCTGCCGGTCTCTTGCTCCATGCCCAGCGCGCGGGCGCCGTTCAGGGTGGCCATGCGCAGCGCGCGGTGGGCGTCCAGTGCGGTGGCCTGGCCGGCCACGGCCTTGGCCAGTAGTGCGGCGGTGCGGGTTTCGCCGAGCAGGTCGAGGTCATTGTTGCTGGCCGCGCCATCGGTGCCGATGGCGACGTTGACGCCGGCCTGCCACAGCCGCTCCACCGGGCAGAAGCCGCTGGCCAGCTTGAGGTTGGATTCCGGGCAGTGCACCACCGAGCTGTTGGTTTCCACCAGCATGATCAGGTCGTCCTCGCTCACCTGGGTCATGTGCACCGCCTGGAAGCGAGGGCCGAGCAGGCCGAGGCGATGCAGGCGGGCCAGGGGCCGTTCGCCGTTCTTCTCCAGCGCCTGCTGGACCTCGAAGGCAGTCTCGTGGACGTGCATGTGGATGCCGGCGTCCAGCTCCTCGGCGAGCATCAGGATGGTTTCCAGCTTGTCGTCGCTGACCGTGTAGGGCGCGTGCGGGCCGAAGGCGACCTTGATGCGCGGGTGATGCTTGAGGTCGTCGCGCAGCGCCAGGCCCTGGCGGATCGCCTCGTCGGCGTCGCGGGCGCCGGGGATCGGGAAGTCCAGCACCGGCACGCTGATCTGCGCGCGCACGCCGGCCTTGTGAACTACCTCGCAGGCGACCTGCGGAAAGAAGTACATGTCCGAGAAGCAGGTGATGCCGCCCTTGAGCTGCTCGGCGATGGCCAGTTCGGTGCCGTCGCGGACGAAGTCCTCGCTGACCCACTTGGCCTCCGCCGGCCAGATGTGTTCCTGCAACCAGGTCATCAGCGCCAGGTCGTCCGCCAGGCCTCGGAACAGGCTCATTGCCGCGTGGCCGTGGGCGTTTATCAGACCGGGGGAGAGCAGCATGCCCGGCAGCTGGCGGGTTTCCGTGGCCGGATGGCGCAGCGCTTCGGCGCGAGGGGCGAGCAGGGCGATGCGGCCGTCGCGGATGCCCAGGCCGTGATCGCGCAGGACGACGCCGGCGGGTTCGATGGGGACGATCCAGGTGGGGAAGAGCAGCAGGTCGAGCGGGACTTTTTCGGTCGGCATGAAGCGCATCCTGGGCGCGTGGATAAAGGCGCCGAGTATAGCCGAGCACCAGGGCTTCAGGCTCGGTATACTCGGCCGTTTCCCGGTGTTTCCGGGTGATTCCCGTGGCGCCGGAGCGGCCCGCGATTCCATTGAAATGAAGAGGTGTTCCATGCGTGAGCGACTGTTGGCGGCCGAACGGGTCACGGCCATTGATTGGCGCAAGGGCACACTCCGTCTGCTGGACCAGCGCCTGCTGCCGCTGGAGGAAACCTGGCTGTCGTACGAGACCGCCGAAGGCGTAGCCGACGCCATTCGCCAGATGGTCGTGCGCGGCGCGCCGGCGATTGGCATCGCCGCTGCCTATGGCCTGGTGCTGGGCCTGCGTGCCCGTGTGGCCGCTGGTGGCGACTGGCGCGCGGCGCTGGAAGATGATTTCACGGTGCTGGCCGAGTCGCGTCCGACCGCAGTCAACCTGTTCTGGGCGCTGAACCGCATGCGCGACCGCCTGGAGCGCCTGAAGCCGGGCGAGGACCCGCTGCCGCTGCTGGAAGCCGAGGCCGTGGCGATCCACGAGAGCGACCGCGAGGCGAACCTGACCATGGCTCAACTGGGCGTGGACCTGATCCGCAAGCACCATGGCGGCCCGCAGAAGATCCTCACCCACTGCAATACCGGCGCCCTGGCCACCGGTGGCTTCGGCACCGCACTGGGCGTGCTGCGCGCGGCGCATCTGGAAGGGCTGATCGAGCGTGTCTACGCCGACGAGACCCGCCCCTGGCTGCAGGGCGCTCGCCTGACTGCCTGGGAACTGGCCAACGAAGGCGTGCCGGTCACCCTGAACGTGGACGCGGCCGCCGCGCATCTGATGAAGACCGAAAGCATCACCTGGGTCATTGTCGGCGCCGACCGTATCACCGCCAACGGCGACGTCGCCAACAAGATCGGCACTTATCAGCTGGCGGTCACCGCGATGCACCACGGCGTGCGTTTCATGGTGGTGGCGCCCAGTTCGACCATCGACATGGGCCTGGAAAGCGGCGAGGACATTCCGATCGAGGAGCGTGACGGTCGCGAACTCCTGGAAATCGGCGGCAAACGTGTCGCCGCTGACGTCGAAGCCTTCAATCCGGTGTTCGATGTGACCCCGGCCGACCTGATCGACGCCATCGTGACCGAGCGCGGCGTCGTCGAACGTCCGGACACCGAGCGGATGGCCCAGCTGATGAGCCGCAAGCGCCTGCACTGACGGGGCCTGCGGCAATTCATCGAGGGGCTTGGCCGAGGGTAGGGTTTGACCCTGGCTTGTGGTAAGCTCCGACGGTTCTTGATGGGGCATTTTTTCGGCCCCCACAGCATCGCGGATCAACGGCCAAGTCGTTGATTTGTAGAGAGTCGGTGGCGCTTTGATGGCGCACCGCGCTCCGCCGGGCTCAGGACGGGCTTGGCGGAGTCCCATTTGAAAAAGGAACCAGGCTTCTCATGGGCGAACTGGCCAAAGAAATCCTCCCGGTCAACATCGAAGACGAACTCCGACAGTCCTACCTCGATTACGCCATGAGCGTGATCGTCGGTCGTGCCCTGCCCGATGCGCGCGACGGCTTGAAGCCCGTGCATCGTCGCGTCCTGTACGCCATGAGCGAACTGGGCAACGACTGGAACAAGCCCTACAAGAAGTCCGCCCGTGTGGTCGGCGACGTGATCGGTAAGTACCACCCGCACGGCGACACTGCGGTGTACGACACCATCGTCCGCATGGCCCAGCCGTTCTCGCTGCGCTACATGCTGGTCGACGGCCAGGGCAACTTCGGTTCGGTGGACGGCGACAACGCCGCAGCCATGCGATACACCGAAGTGCGCATGTCCAAGCTCGCCCATGAGCTGCTGGCGGACCTGGACAAGGAAACCGTCGACTGGGTGCCCAACTACGACGGCACCGAGCAGATCCCGGCGGTCATGCCGACCAAGATCCCGAACCTGCTGGTCAACGGCTCCAGCGGTATCGCCGTGGGCATGGCGACCAACATTCCGCCGCACAACCTCACCGAGGTGATCGACGGCTGTCTGGCGTTGATGGACAACCCCGAGCTGTCCATTGATGACCTGATGCAGTACATCCCCGGTCCGGACTTCCCGACCGCGGGCATCATCAACGGCCGTGCGGGCATCATCGAGGCCTATCGCACCGGTCGTGGTCGCGTCTATATCCGTGCCCGCGCCACCATCGAGGACATGGAGAAGGGCGGCAACCGCCAGCAGATCATCATCACCGAGCTGCCCTACCAGCTGAACAAGGCCCGTCTGATCGAGAAGATCGCCGAGCTGGTGAAAGAGAAGAAGATCGAAGGCATCACCGAGCTGCGCGACGAGTCCGACAAGGACGGCATGCGCGTGGTCATCGAGCTGCGTCGCGGCGAAGTGGGCGAGGTCGTGCTGAACAACCTCTACGCCCAGACCCAGCTGCAGAGCGTCTTCGGCATCAACGTGGTGGCCCTGGTCGATGGCCAGCCGCGCACGATGAACCTCAAGGACATGCTCGAGGTGTTCATTCGTCACCGCCGTGAAGTGGTGACCCGCCGGACCGTCTACGAGCTGCGCAAGGCCCGCGAGCGCGGCCACATCCTCGAAGGTCAGGCCGTTGCCCTGTCGAACATCGACCCGGTGATCGAACTGATCAAGACCTCGCCGACCCCGGCCGAGGCCAAGGAGCGCCTGATCGCCACTGGCTGGGAATCCAGCGCCGTGGAAGCGATGGTCGAGCGCGCCGGCGCCGATGCCTGCCGCCCGGAAGACCTGGACCCGCAGTACGGCCTGCGTGACGGCAAGTACTTCCTGTCGCCGGAACAGGCCCAGGCAATCCTGGAATTGCGCCTGCACCGCCTGACTGGCCTGGAGCACGAGAAGCTCCTGTCCGAGTATCAGGAAATCCTCACCCTGATCGGCGAGCTGATCCGTATCCTGACCAGCCCCGAGCGCCTGATGGAAGTCATCCGCGAGGAGCTGGAAAAGGTCAAGGCCGAGTTCGGCGACGCCCGCCGCACCGAGATCGTCGCCTCGCAGATGGACCTGACCATCGCCGACCTGATCACCGAAGAAGAGCGCGTGGTGACCATCTCCCATGGCGGCTACGCCAAGTCCCAGCCGCTGGCCGCCTACGAGGCCCAGCGTCGCGGTGGCAAGGGCAAGTCCGCCAGTGGCGTGAAGGACGAGGACTACATCGAGCACCTGCTGGTCGCCAACAGCCACGCCACCCTGCTGCTGTTCTCCAGCAAGGGCAAGGTCTACTGGCTGCGCACCTTCGAGATCCCGGAAGCCTCGCGTACCGCCCGTGGCCGTCCGCTGGTGAACCTGCTGCCGCTGGACGAGGGCGAGCGCATCACCGCGATGCTGCAGATCGACCTGGAAGCCGTGCGCGCCCAGTTCGCCGGCGACGAGAACGATGACGACGACGTGGTCGCCGAGCAGGTCGCCGAAGTAGTGGAAGCCGAAGAGGCCGAAGAGGGCGACGACGCCGACTTCAGCCAGGACGAGCCGACCGGCGCGTACATCTTCATGGCCACCATGAAAGGCACCGTGAAGAAGACCCCGCTGATCCAGTTCACCAAGCCGCGCTCCAACGGCCTGATCGCCCTGAAGCTGGAAGAGGGTGACTCGCTGATCGCCGCCGCCATCACCGACGGTTCGAAGGACGTGATGATGTTCTCCGACGCCGGCAAGGTCATCCGCTTCAAGGAAAGCAAGGTGCGCATCATGGGCCGTAACGCCCGTGGCGTGCGCGGCATGCGCCTGGCCGAAGGCCAGCGCATCATCTCCATGCTGATCCCTGAGTGCCGCGAAGCGCAGATCCTCAGCGCCTCCGAGCGTGGCTACGGCAAGCGCACCCCGCTGGCCGACTACCCGCGTCGCGGTCGTGGTGGCCAGGGCGTGATCGCCATGGTGATCAACGAGCGTAACGGCAACCTGGTGGGCGCCGTGCAGGTGCTGGACGGCGAGGAGATCATGCTGATTTCCGACCAGGGCACCCTGGTGCGTACCCGTGTCGACGAAGTCCGCGGCGCTGGCCGTAACACCCAGGGCGTGATCCTCATCAAGCTGGCCGCCGACGAGACCGTCGTGGGGCTGGAGCGGGTGCAGGAGCCGACCGTGGTGGAAGACGAAGACGACGTCATCGACGGCGAGATCGTCGAGGGCGAAGTGTCGGAAGAGAACCCAGAAGCAGGCGAAGCTGCGGCTGAAGAAGCCCCGCAGGCCAGCGAAGACTGATAGCGAGAGTGGATGTGAGCAAGCGAGCCTTTAACTTCTGCGCCGGTCCTGCGGCGCTTCCCACCGAGGTGCTGGAGCGCGCCCGCGCCGAACTGCTGGATTGGCAGGGCAAGGGCCTGTCGGTCATGGAGATGAGCCACCGTAGCGACGACTACGTGGCCATCGCCGAGAAGGCCGAACAGGACCTGCGCGACCTGATGGGCGTGCCGTCGAACTACAAGGTGCTGTTCCTGCAGGGCGGCGCCAGCCAGCAGTTCGCCGAGATTCCGCTGAACCTGCTGCCCGAAGACGGCGTGGCGGACTACGTGGAAACCGGCATCTGGTCGAAGAAGGCCATCGAAGAGGCTCGCCGCTACGGCAACGTCAACGTGGCTGCCAGTGCATCCAAGTATGACTACTTCGCCATTCCCGGGCAGAACGAGTGGAACCTGTCCAAGGAAGCCGCCTACCTGCACTACGCGTCCAACGAGACCATCGGCGGCCTGGAATTCGACTGGATTCCGGAAGTCGGTGACGTCCCGCTGGTGGTGGACATGTCCTCGGACATCCTCTCCCGCCCGACCGACGTGTCGAAGTTCGGCCTGATCTACGCCGGCGCGCAGAAGAACATCGGCCCTTCCGGCCTGGTCGTTGTCATCGTCCGCGAAGACCTGCTGGGCCGCGCCCGCAGCATCTGCCCGACCATGCTCAACTACAAGGTCGCCGCCGATAACGGCTCCATGTACAACACCCCGGCTACCTACTCCTGGTACCTCTCCGGCCTGGTCTTCGAGTGGCTGAAGGAGCAGGGCGGCGTCGACGCCATGGAACAGCGCAACCGCGCCAAGAAGGACATGCTGTACGGCTTCATCGACAACAGCGACTTCTACACCAACCCGATCCAGCCCAGCGCCCGCTCCTGGATGAACGTGCCGTTCCGCCTGGCCGACGAGAAGCTCGACAAGGCCTTCCTCGAAGGCGCCGATGCGCGCGGCCTGCTCAACCTGAAAGGCCACCGTTCGGTGGGTGGCATGCGTGCCTCCATCTATAACGCCCTGGGCCTGGACGCCATCGAAGCCCTGGTTGGCTACATGGCCGAGTTCGAGAAGGAGCACGGCTGATGAGCGACGCTGACCAGCTCAAGGCTTTGCGCGTACGCATCGACAGCCTCGACGAGAAGATCCTCGAGCTGATCAGCGAACGCGCCCGCTGCGCCACCGACGTGGCGCGCGTGAAGATGGCTGCCCTGCCCGAAGGCGAGAAGCCGGTGTTCTACCGGCCCGAGCGCGAGGCGTGGGTGCTCAAGCACATCATGGAGCTGAACAAGGGCCCGCTGGACAACGAGGAAGTCGCTCGTCTGTTCCGCGAGATCATGTCCTCCTGCCTGGCCCTGGAGCAGCCGCTGAAAGTGGCCTACCTCGGCCCGGAAGGCACCTTCACCCAGGCCGCGGCGCTCAAGCACTTCGGCCATGCGGTGATCAGCACGCCGATGGCGGCTATTGACGAAGTGTTCCGCGAAGTCGCCGCCGGTGCGGTGAACTTCGGCGTGGTGCCGGTGGAAAACTCCACCGAGGGCGCGGTCAACCACACCCTCGACAGCTTCCTCGAGCACGACATGGTGATCTGCGGCGAGGTGGAGCTGCGCATCCACCATCACCTGCTGGTGGGCGAGAACACCAAGACCGGCAACATCACCCGCATCTACTCCCACGCCCAGTCCCTGGCTCAGTGCCGCAAGTGGCTGGACGCGCACTACCCGAACGTCGAGCGCGTGGCGGTTTCCAGTAACGCCGATGCCGCCAAGCGGGTGAAGAGCGAGTGGAACAGCGCAGCCATTGCCGGCGACATGGCCGCCAGCCTGTACGGTTTGGACAAGCTGCACGAAAAGATCGAGGATCGCCCGGACAACTCCACGCGCTTCCTCATGATCGGCAACCAGGAAGTGCCGCCCACCGGCGACGACAAGACTTCCATCATCGTTTCCATGCGCAACAAGCCGGGCGCGCTGCACGAGCTGCTGGTGCCGTTCCACAACAACGGCATCGACCTGACCCGCATCGAGACCCGCCCGTCGCGCAGCGGCAAGTGGACCTACGTGTTCTTCATCGACTTCGTCGGCCACCACAAGGACCCTCTGATCAAGGACGTCCTGGAAAAGATCAACAGCGAAGCCGTTGCCCTGAAGGTGCTGGGCTCGTACCCCAAAGCGGTTCTCTGAACCGACAGCCGCAAGCCAGGGCCGCAAGCTGCCGACACGTCGGTGGACGGTTGATGGCTTGCGGTCCATAGCTTGAGGCTTTTAGCGATGTCGTGTGATTTCCTTGCCCTGGCCCAGCCGGGCGTGCAGAAGCTTTCCCCCTACGTACCCGGCAAGCCGGTCGATGAACTGGCCCGCGAGCTGAAACTCGATCCCGCTGGCATCGTCAAGCTGGCCAGTAACGAGAACCCGCTGGGCCCGAGCCCGAAGGTCCTTGAAGCCATTCGTGCCGAACTGGCCGAACTGACCCGCTACCCCGACGGCAACGGCTTCGAGCTGAAGAGCCGACTGGCCGCCCGTTGCGCCGTCGACACCGAGCAGGTCACCCTGGGCAACGGCTCCAACGACATCCTCGACCTGGTCGCCCGTGCTTATCTTGCGCCCGGTCTGAACGCCGTGTTCAGCCGGTACGCCTTCGCCGTCTACCCGATCTCCACCCAGGCCGTCGGTGCCCAGGGCAAGGTTGTGCCGGCCAAAGACTGGGGCCATGACCTGGAAGCCATGCTGGCAGCCATCGACGGCAACACCCGCGTGGTCTTCATCGCCAACCCGAACAACCCCACCGGCACCTGGTTCGGCCCGGACGCGCTGGAGCGCTTCCTGTCGCAGGTTCCCGAAAGCGTCCTGGTGGTGCTCGATGAGGCCTACATCGAGTACGCCGAAGGCGAAGAGCTGCCGGACGGCCTGAAGTACCTGGCTCGCTACCCGAACCTGCTGGTCTCGCGGACCTTCTCCAAGGCCTACGGCCTGGCGTCGCTGCGGGTCGGCTACGCGATCTCCTCGGCGCAGGTCGCCGATGTGCTCAACCGCGTGCGCCAGCCGTTCAACGTCAACAGCCTGGCCCTGGCCGCCGCCTGCGCCGCGCTGGACGACGCCCAGTACCTGGCCGAAGGCAAGCGCATCAACGACGAAGGCATGGCCCAGCTGGAAAACGGCCTGCGCGCCCTGGACCTGCAATGGATTCCCTCCAAGGGCAACTTCATCGCCGTGGACCTCGAGCGCGATGCCGGTCCGGTCTACCAGGCCCTGCTCGCCGAGGGCGTGATCGTCCGTCCGGTGAGCGGCTACGGCATGCCACAGCACCTGCGCATTTCCATCGGCCTGCCGGCCGAGAACGCCCGTTTCCTCGAAGCGCTGGCCAAGGTACTCGCCCGTGCCTGATGCCCAGCCGCACAAGCTGCGCCGCCTGGTGGTGGTGGGGCTCGGCCTGATCGGCGGCTCCTTCGCCAAGGGTATCCGCGAGAAGGAGCTGTTCGAGGAAGTGGTTGGTGTCGACCGTGACCCGGAGACCCGCCGTCTGGCGGTGGAGCTGGGCGTGGTCGATCGCTGCGAGGAAAGCCTCGCCGCCGGTTGCCGTAACGCTGACGTGATCCAGCTCGCCGTGCCGATCCTGGCCATGGAAAAGCTCCTCGGCGAGCTCGCCGCCCTGGACATCGGCAACGCTATCCTCACCGACGTGGGCAGCGCCAAGGGCAACGTGGTGCGTGCTGCGAAAGCGGTGTTCGGTGGCATGCCGGCGCGCTTCGTCCCTGGCCATCCCATCGCCGGCTCCGAGCAGAGCGGGGTGGAAGCGGCCAACGCGAAACTGTTCCGTCGTCATAAAGTCATCCTCACGCCGCTGGATAATGCCGACGCGGATGCGATCCAGTGCGTCGATCGCCTCTGGCGCGAGCTGGGTGCGGATGTCGAGCAGATGGCCGTCGAACACCACGACGAAGTCCTCGCCGCCACCAGCCACCTGCCGCACCTGCTGGCCTTCACGCTGGTCGACTCGCTGGCCAAACGCAGCGAGAATCTGGAAATCTTCCGCTACGCCGCTGGCGGCTTCCGCGACTTCACGCGGATTGCCGGCAGCGACCCGGTGATGTGGCACGACATCTTCCTCGCCAACCGCGAGGCGGTGCTGCGCATCCTCGACGTATTCCGTGACGACCTCGATGATCTGCGCGGGGCCGTCGATAAAGGGGACGGGCAACAACTGATGGGCGTCTTCACTCGCGCCCGCGTTGCCCGCGAGCATTTCAGCAAAATCCTGGCCCGTCGGGCCTATGTGGACGCCATGCACAACAATGACCTGATTTTCCTGGCCCAGCCGGGTGGCCGCCTTTCCGGACGTGTTCGCGTACCGGGCGACAAGTCCATTTCCCATCGCTCGATCATGCTCGGCTCCCTCGCCGAAGGCACGACCGAGGTGCAAGGTTTCCTCGAGGGTGAAGACGCCCTCGCCACCATCCAGGCGTTCCGCGACATGGGTGTGGTCATCGAAGGCCCGCACCACGGCCGCGTGACCGTTCACGGCGTTGGCCTGCACGGTCTGAAGACCCCGCCTGGCCCGATCTACCTGGGCAACTCCGGCACCTCGATGCGTCTGCTCAGCGGACTGCTCGCCGCCCAGCCGTTCGACACCACCCTGACCGGCGACGCTTCGCTGTCCAAGCGCCCGATGAACCGCGTCGCCAAGCCGCTGCGCGAGATGGGTGCAGTGATCGAGACCGGCCCCGAAGGCCGTCCGCCGCTGACCATCCGTGGTGGCCAGAAACTCACCGGCATGCACTACGACATGCCGATGGCCAGCGCCCAGGTGAAGTCCTGCCTGCTGCTCGCCGGCCTCTATGCCGCTGGCGAAACCTCCACCACCGAGCCGGCCCCGACCCGCGACCACACCGAGCGCATGCTGCGCGGCTTCGGCTACCCGGTCGACGTTGAAGGCGCCACCGCCCGCGTCGAGTCCGGCCACAAGCTCAGCGCCACCTCGATCGAAGTGCCGGCCGATATCTCCTCGGCAGCCTTCTTCCTGGTCGCCGCGAGCATCGCCGAAGGTTCCGACCTGACTCTGGAGCACGTCGGCATCAACCCGACCCGTACCGGCGTCATCGACATCCTCAAACTCATGGGCGCCGACATTACCCTGGAGAACCAGCGTGAAGTGGGCGGCGAGCCGGTTGCCGACATCCGCGTGCGTTCTGCCCAGCTGAAAGGCATCGATATTCCCGAAGACCTGGTGCCGCTGGCGATCGACGAGTTCCCGGTACTCTTCGTCGCCGCCGCCAACGCGGAAGGCCGCACCGTCCTGCGCGGCGCAGAAGAGCTGCGGGTGAAGGAGTCCGACCGCATCCAGGTCATGGCCGACGGCCTGCTGGCCCTGGGCGTGAAGTGCGAGCCGACCCCGGACGGCATCATCATCGACGGCGGCAGCTACGGCGGAGGCGAAGTCTGGAGCCACGGCGACCACCGTATCGCCATGTCCTTCAGCGTGGCCTCCCTGCGCGCCGGTGCGCCTATCCGCATCCACGACTGCGCCAACGTTGCGACTTCCTTCCCGAATTTCCTCGGGCTGGCTTCCGGCGCGGGCATCCGCGTCGCCGAGGAGAAGAACTGATGAACGGTGAATGGCCGGTCCTCGCCATCGACGGCCCCAGTGGCTCGGGCAAGGGCACCGTCGCCGGTCTGCTGGCCAAGCGCCTGGGTTGGAACCTGCTGGACTCCGGTGCGCTGTATCGCCTGCTGGCGTTCGCTGCCGGTAACCACGGCATCGACCTGACCAACGAGGAAGCCCTCAAGGTGCTGGCTGCGCACCTGGATGTGCAGTTCACCCATGCCAAGGGTGGGCAGGGCCAGCACATCATCCTCGAAGGCGAAGACGTCACCGACGTGATCCGTACCGAGCAAGTCGGCGCCGGCGCCTCGCAGGTTGCTGCGCTGCCGGCGGTGCGCGATGCGTTGTTGCAACGCCAGCGCGCCTTCCTCGAAGCGCCGGGCCTGGTCGCCGACGGGCGCGACATGGGCACCGTGGTCTTCCCCGGCGCTCCGCTGAAAATATTCCTCACCGCCTCCGCCGAGGAGCGCGCCCGTCGCCGCTACCTGCAGCTCAAGGGCAAGGGCATCGACAGCGACCAGGCACAACTGGCCGAGGAAATCAGCGCCCGCGACGAGCGCGACAGCCAGCGTGCCGTCGCTCCGCTCAAGCCTGCCGAAGGCGCCATCCTGGTGGACTCCACCTCGATGAGCATCGACGACGTGGTGGACAGCATTCTTGCCGAGGTTTCGCGGCTGGGGCTGGCCGACTAGTCGATCGGGAAACGAAAATCCCCGGCCATGCCGGGGATTTTTCTTTTCGGGTAAGGATGCCCGCATCAGGGATCAGACGGGCGGTTCTCCCAATTTCCGAGGCTGGGCGAAAATACAGAAGTGAGGCTGGAGTCGCGAAGAACGTTGGAAACCAGGGTCGCCGATTGACGCAATCGGGATCCGTTGCTACCATTCCAGACCTTATATCGGGAGGGTTTCGCCCATATCGAGCGAAACGTTCCCTTAAAATCTGAATGTGGAGCATCCGTTTCGGCGGGTGCAACAGGGGGCCGGCGGGATACCAGTCTTGATCCCGCTGGCTTCTTTTTCATCACTTGACCGTGTCTGCTGGTGGCACGGAATCGGGCTTACAAGCCTTTGACTACAGGTATAGACATGAGCGAAAGCTTCGCAGAACTCTTTGAAGAAAGTCTTAAATCCCTCGACATGCAGCCGGGTGCAATCATCACCGGCATCGTGGTCGACATCGATGGTGACTGGGTCACCGTCCATGCCGGTCTGAAATCCGAGGGCGTCATCCCGGTCGAGCAGTTCTACAACGAACAGGGCGAGCTGACCATCAATGTGGGTGACGAAGTCCACGTTGCGCTGGACGCGGTAGAAGACGGCTTTGGTGAAACCAAGCTGTCCCGCGAAAAAGCCAAGCGTGCCGAGAGCTGGATCGTTCTGGAAGCTGCTTTCTCTGCCGACGAAGTGGTCAAAGGCGTCATCAACGGCAAGGTCAAGGGTGGCTTCACCGTCGACGTCAACGGCATCCGCGCGTTCCTGCCGGGTTCGCTGGTCGACGTGCGTCCGGTGCGTGACACCACTCACCTGGAAGGCAAAGAGCTCGAGTTCAAGGTCATCAAGCTGGACCAGAAGCGCAACAACGTTGTCGTTTCCCGTCGCAGCGTCCTGGAAGCCGAAAACAGCGCCGAGCGCGAAGCTCTGCTGGAATCGCTGCAGGAAGGCCAGCAGGTCAAAGGTATCGTCAAGAACCTCACCGACTACGGTGCGTTCGTTGACCTGGGCGGCGTCGATGGTCTGCTGCACATCACCGACATGGCCTGGAAGCGTATCAAGCATCCGTCGGAAATCGTCAACGTTGGCGATGAGATCGATGTCAAGGTTCTGAAGTTCGACCGCGAGCGCAACCGCGTATCCCTGGGCCTGAAGCAACTGGGCGAAGACCCATGGGTTGCCATCAAAGCCCGTTACCCGGAAGGCACCCGCGTTACCGCGCGCGTCACCAACCTCACCGACTACGGCTGCTTCGCCGAGCTGGAAGAGGGCGTGGAAGGCCTGGTACACGTCTCCGAAATGGACTGGACCAACAAGAACATCCACCCGTCGAAAGTCGTTCAAGTTGGCGACGAAGTGGAAGTTCAGGTTCTGGACATCGACGAAGAGCGTCGTCGTATCTCCCTGGGCATCAAGCAGTGCAAGTCCAACCCGTGGGAAGACTTCTCTGGCCGCTTCAACAAGGGCGACAAGATCTCCGGCACCATCAAGTCGATCACCGATTTCGGTATCTTCATCGGCCTGGAAGGCGGCATCGACGGTCTGGTTCACCTGTCCGACATCTCCTGGAACGAAGTTGGCGAAGAAGCCGTTCGCCGCTTCAAGAAGGGCGACGAGCTGGAAACCGTCATCCTCTCCGTTGATCCGGAGCGTGAGCGCATCTCCCTGGGCATCAAGCAGCTGGAAGACGATCCGTTCTCCAACTACGCATCGCTCAACGAGAAAGGCACCATCGTTCGCGGCACCGTGAAAGAAGTCGACGCCAAGGGCGCCGTCATCAGCCTGGGCGGCGAAATCGAAGGCGTTCTGAAAGCCTCCGAAATCAGCCGTGACCGCGTTGAAGACGCTCGCAACGTTCTGAAAGAAGGCGAAGAAGTCGAAGCCAAGATCATCAGCATCGACCGTAAGAGCCGCGTCATCTCCCTCTCCATCAAGTCGAAAGACGTTGATGACGAGAAAGATGCGATGAAAGAACTGCGCACCAAGCAAGACGTAGAAAACACTGGTCCGACCACCATCGGTGATCTGATCCGTGCTCAGATGGAGAACCAGGGCTAATCCCTGATTCACCATCCAAGGAAAAGGGCGACTTCGGTCGCCCTTTTTCGTTTCTGCCTTTCCTGGGGCGCGGGCGCGCAGTGCTTTCTCTACGCTGAGACTGGCGCTATGTTGCCTGCCCCGTTCCGGTCGTCTTTTTCATGCCTTATCTGCTTTTCGTCACCGTCCTCTGGGCGTTCTCCTTCAGCCTGATCGGCGAGTACCTTGCCGGGCAGGTCGACAGCTATTTCGCGGTGCTGACGCGAGTGGTGCTGGCCGGTCTGGTGTTCCTGCCGCTGACCCGCTGGCGCGGCGTCGAGCCGCGCTTCATCGCCGGCGTGATGCTGGCGGGCGCGCTGCAGTTCGGCATTACCTACGTCTGCCTGTACCAGAGCTTCCGCGTGCTGACGGTACCGGAAGTGCTGCTGTTCACCGTGCTGACGCCGCTGCATGTGGCGCTGATCGATGACGCGCTGAACCGCCGCTTCAACGCCTGGGCGCTGCTGGCAGCCGCCGTGGCGGTACTCGGCGCCGGAATCATTCGCTACGACGGCGTCAGCGGCGACTACATCCAGGGTTTCCTGCTGCTGCAACTGGCCAATGCGACCTTCGCGGCGGGGCAGGTGTTCTACAAGCACCTGGTGCAGCGCTATCCCTCGGATATCCCGCAATACCGCCGCTTCGGCTACTTCTTCGTTGGCGCGCTGCTGATTGCACTGCCGGGCTGGCTGCTGTTCGGCAATCCGCAGAAGCTGCCAACGACCGACCTGCAATGGGGCGTGCTGGTGTGGATGGGCCTGCTGGCCACCGCGCTGGGGCAGTTCTGGTGGAACAAGGGCGGCACGCTGGTGGATGCCGGCACCCTGGCGGTGATGAACAACCTGCACGTGCCGGTGGGCCTGCTGATCAATCTGCTGATCTGGAACGAAGCCGCCGACCTGCCGCGCCTGGCGCTGGGTGGTGCGGTGATCGTGGCGTCGCTGGGCGTCAACCGTTTCGGCCTGCGCCGTCAGAAGGAGCGCTTCGCATGAACATCTCCGGGCGTGGCGTAGCGCTGTCCCTGGCGTCTTCCGTGCTGTTCGTGACCCTGCCGGGCTACATCCATTCGCTGGAGCCGCTGACCAGCATCCAGGTGATCGCGCACCGGGTGGTCTGGTCGATTCCGATGGTCCTGCTGCTGGTGCTGTTCACCCGCCAGGGCGGTGTGCTGCGCGACGCGGGCCGGCGCCTGTTGCGCGAGCCGTGGCTGCTGGCGTGCTTCCCGCTGACGGCGGCGATGATGCTGATACAGTGGGGCGTGTTCATCTGGGCGCCCATGGTCGGGCGCACGCTGGAGCTGTCGCTGGGCTACTTCCTGCTGCCGCTGACCATGGTGCTGTGCGGCCGGGTGTTCTACGGCGAGCGCCTGACCACGCTACAGGCCATCGCCGTTGCCTTTGCGCTGGCGGGTGTGCTGCATGAACTCTGGCTGACCCGCGCATTCTCCTGGTTCACCCTGATCACTGCGCTGGGCTATCCGCCGTACTTCATGCTGCGCCGCAAGATGGCCGTGGATTCGCTGTCGGGCTTTGTCTTCGAGATGATCGTGCTGCTGCCGTTCGCCCTGGCGGCCCTGTGGATAACCAATAGCGGCCAGGTGCTGGAGGATGTGCCGCGCCTGTGGGCGCTGCTGCCGCTGCTGGGACTGATCAGCGCGCTGGCGTTCGGCGCGATGATGGCCGCCAGCCGGTTACTGCCCATGGGGCTGTTCGGAATTCTGAGCTACGTCGAGCCGGTGCTGCTGTTTGCCATCGCCGTGCTGTTCCTGGGCGAGGCGTTCAATCCGGCGCAGATCTGGACCTACGGGCCGATCTGGATCGCCGTGCTGCTGACCGGTTGGGATAGCGCGCGACTGCTGCGCCGACAGGCGCGTCGCGGGCTGTAAGCGAAGAGAGAGGTGAGGAGCAAGCGCTCTCCGGCGAGGGGAGAGCGCTCGGCGTCAGTCGAAGCGACCGCCGACGTCAGCCTTGGCCAGGGTTTCCGGCAGGATGCGGCGGGCAGCGGTGTAGTGCTTTTTCCAGTAGTCGCCACCGAGGTCGGAAACGCGGACCTTCTGGCCGCGACGCGGCGCGTGGACGAACTGGTTGTCGCCGACGTAGATGCCGACATGGTCGACATTGCGGCGGTTGTGGATGCGGAAGAACACCAGATCGCCGGGCTGCAGGTCATCACGCGCCACTTTGGAGTTGCCGCGCATGCTGAACATCTGCTGCGCGGTACGCGGCAGGTCGACTTCGTCGACGTTCTGGAACACGTAGTTCACCAGGCCGCTGCAATCGAAGCCGCGCTTGGGCGACGTGCCGCCCCAGCGGTAAGGCGTACCGATCATGCTGTAGGCACGCTGGGTTACCTGGTGCGCCTCGCTCTTGGTCTGCTTGACCGGCTTGGCGTTGAAGGTCAGCAGGGCGCTGCCCTGGACCGGGACACGGAGATCAACCGGGGCGGGTTGATAGGTGCGCGTGATCTTGTAGGAGGCCGTAGCCTCGGTAGCGGCCAAAAAGGTCGCCAAGCCTATGGAAAGGCATGTCAAAAGGGTACTTCGCATTCGGCATGTCTTCTTGCTGGTTGATATCGCCCAGACTCCGCTGGATCGCCATTGTTGTCGGCGTGGTTTCCTTTGGTCCGCTCAAAAATTCCACGCATTCTGAACGACTTTTCATGACAGTTCGTACCGTCTGTCGATTCTGACTTTTCCCTTGTGACTTGCAGGGCGCTGCGTGACATGTGCTCCGACGCATCAGTCATGGCCTGACCTTATAGCCGCAAGCCCTATAAAACGGGGCTTTCCGCCTGGCGGCAGAAAACTGGCGGGGTGCTAGCCAGAAGCCAGTCGCTTAAGGCTTCTTAAGGAAAAACCCGACGAAGTGCAGGTATTTGAGCTGAACGAATCAGCCCAGATGGGCAAGCAGAGCGGGGAGCACCTGCTCGCGCAACAGCGGGGCGAGGTTGTGAGGGTAGTCGCCGGTTGGGTCCAACCAGGCGAGCTCTTCCAGCTCGGCGGCGGGCTGGACGGCGTGGGGCAGGGCGGCGAGGTAAACCTGCGCGTCCACGCGCATGTCCGGCTCGTTGGCGGCGTTGGCCTGGAAGTGGCCAAGCGGGGCCAGCGCGGAGGTTGACAAGTGCAGGTCGAGTTCTTCGCCCAGTTCGCGCAGCAGCGCCTGGACTGAAGTCTCGCCGGGCTCGTGCTTGCCGCCAGGCAGCATGAAGGCCTGGGTGCCACGCTTTCGGACCAGCAGCAGGCGTCCGGCTTCATCCAGCAGGCAGGCGGCGGCGATACGAATGGTGGTGGTCATGGCGAGGGCGTTTCCTTCAGAACCTGATAGCGCATCTGCACGATGCCGCTGGGGAAGCTGCGCTGCTCCAGCAGCTGCAGGCGTTGCTCGAGGCCGATGCTGAACAGGGGAATGCCAGCGCCGAGCAGGTGCGGAATGATGCTGACGATCACTTCGTCGAGCAAGCCTGCGGCGAGGAAATTGCCCGCCAGGCTGCCGCCGCCCACCAGCCAGATGCGCTCGCAGCCGCGCTGCTCCAGTGAGGCGAGCGCGTCCACTGGCGTGTAGTGCTCCAGTTCCACCTGCGGCGCTGCCTTGGGCAGATGGTTGGAGCGGGTCATGACCAGCGCGGGCTTGTCCGGGTAGGGCCATTCGTCCTGCTTCAGGCAGAACAGGTAGGTGGCGCGGCCCATCAGGAGACCGTCGATGCTGGCATAGAAGGCGTTGTAGCCGTGGTCGTCGGCTTCGTTGCCGTAGCCTTCGAGCCAGTCCACGCTGCCGTCGGGGCGGGCGATGTAGCCGTCGAGGCTGGCCGCCACGTAATAAATGAGAGTCGATGGCACCTGTATTCTCCTTTTTGTCAGGCCCATCAGAGCATGGCATTGCCTTTGGTCCGGCGCCGGTACGTTTGTCGGGCTATTGACGCGACGGGTCGCGCACAGGGCTCGTCGGCAATAATTCCAGCGCGTCGGCTCGGCAAACATTAAGCTATGCAGCTATTTGGTCTTTACGTGATATCGAGGTCTGCCTTGTTCTCCCAATTCGCCCTCCACGAACGCCTGCTCAAGGCGCTCGATTCGTTGTCCTTCACCGAGCCGACCCCGGTCCAGGCTGCGGCCATTCCGAAGGCCCTGGAGGGACGTGACCTGCGAGTGACGGCGCAGACCGGCAGCGGCAAGACCGCGGCCTTCCTGCTGCCGCTGCTCAATCGCCTGCTCACCGAGGAGAAACCCAAGAGCGGCGCCCGAGCGCTGATCCTGCTGCCGACCCGCGAGCTGGCCCAGCAGACCCTCAAGGAAGTCGAGCGCTTCGCCCAGTTCACCTATATCAAGGCCTGCCTGATCACCGGCGGTGAAGACTTCAAGGTGCAGGGTGCGCGCCTGCGCAAGAACCCGGAGATCATCATCGGCACCCCGGGCCGCCTGAACGAGCAGTTCAACGCCGGCAACCTGCCGTTGGGCGACGTGGAAGTGCTGATCCTCGACGAAGCCGACCGCATGCTCGACATGGGCTTCTCCGAGGACGTGCTCAAGCTCGCCGCACAGTGCCCGACCGAGCGCCAGACCCTGCTGTTCTCCGCCACCAGCGGCAGCGGCCTGCACGAGATGGTCGAGAAGGTCCTGCGCGAGCCTGAGGTCCTGCAGCTCAACCGCGTCAGCGAGCTGAACGAGGACGTCAGCCAGCAGGTGATCCTGACCGACCACGTCGGTCACAAGGAACAGCTGCTGCAGTGGCTGCTGACCAATGAGAGCTACGAGAAGGCCATCGTCTTCACCAATACCCGCGTTGCCGCCGACCGTCTGACCGGCCGCCTGATTGCCGCTGGCCACAAGGTCTTCGTGCTGCACGGCGAGAAGGACCAGAAGGATCGCAAGCTGGCCATCGAGCGCCTGAAGCAGGGTGCGGTGAAGATCCTCGTCGCCACCGACGTGGCCGCACGCGGTCTGGACGTCGACGGCCTGGACCTGGTGATCAACTTCGATATCCCGCGTCGCGGCGATGAGTACGTGCACCGCATCGGCCGTACCGGGCGTGCAGGCGCCGCGGGTGCGGCGATTTCGCTGGTGGGCCACGGCGACTGGAACCTGATGTCGAGCATCGAGCGCTACCTCAAGCTGCGCTTCGAGCTGCGTGTCATCAACGAGCTGAAGGCCACCTACAAGGGGCCGAAGAAGGTCAAGGCTTCCGGCAAGGCCGCTGGCACCAAGAAGAAAAAGGATGATGCTAAGAAGGCCGGTGGCAAGGCGGCGGCGAAGAAGAAGCCCGCTGCCAAGCGCAAGGCTGGCCCGTCCAAGGTGGTGAGCCAGGACGGCCTGGCGCCGCTCAAGCGCAAGAAGCCTGCCGCGGAATAAGTCTTTCGCATCACCCCAAGCGCCTCCCCTGACCGGGAGGCGTTTTTTTTGTGCGCCGCTAGCCCAGCGTCTCCGGCGGCGCCTCATAGCTGCCCGACTCGTAGCTCACCCCGTGACGAATCACCGGCGGCGCGTCACCCACGTGCAGGCTGGTGACGTTGTCGATGATGGTCTTGTCCTCCAGGGTCAGGCGATCGAGCATGCGCAGGTGGCCGATCCAGTTGTCCACCAGGAACAGTTCCTGCCAGACCTCCGGGTTGCTCACATCGCGGTACAGCGCCCAGCGCTCCGCGCCGTTGCGCAGGCGCAGACGACGCAGGGGTTTGGCGGAGCGGACGAAGTCACGGGTGCGCTCGGCGGGAATCCGGTACTCGATGGAGACCAGTACCGAGCCGCGCTCGGGGTTGAACACGAAGGTTGGCTGCCCCGGCACGCCGCCCGGTGCGCGGGCAATGCTGGTCGAATCCAGCTCCGGCAGCCGGGAGTTGTACAGCAGCGCCACCGAGACCAGTAACAGGCAGCCAGCGGCGATCAGCGCACCCTGCACACCCATGGTTTCGGCGAAGTGCCCCCAGAGGAAGGAGCCTGCCGCCAGGCCGCCGTAGATCGCGGTCTGGTACAGCGCCAGGGCGCGGGCCTTGACCCAGTCGGGCACGAGGATCTGCACGGCGGAGTTGTACGTGGCCACTGCCGCGATCCAGCAGGCGCCGCCCAGCACCAGCGCGGGGAAGATCACCCAGAGGTTGTCGACCCAGCCGAGGATGAGCATGACCACGGCGAGCGTAGCGGCGGCGAAGCTGATCAACCGGCTGCTGCCCAGCCACTGCCGCGCCTTGCTCACCATGGTGCTGGCGACGATGGCGCCCAGACCCAGGGCGCCGAGCATGTAGCCGTATACCGAGGCGCTGCCGTCCGGGTTGCGGTGCGCCAGCAGCGGCAGCAGCGCCCAGACGGCGCTGGCGGAGAGGCCGAACACCGCCGAGCGCAGCATTACCAGGCGGGTGACGCTGGAGTACTGGGTGAAGCGCAGCGCAGCGATCACGCCTTCGAAGATGTGCTCCGGCGGCAGGGTGCGCTTGGGCACGTCGCGGCGCCATTGCCAGATCGCCCAGATCAGCGCGGCGTAGCACAGGCAGTTGAACAGGAATACCCAGGAGGCCCCGGTGGCCGACAGCAGCAGGCCGCCGATGGCCGGGCCGACGGCGCGGGCGACGTTGTAGTTGACGCTGTTGAGCAGCACCGCATCGCCGAGCATGCGCGGCGGCACCTGCTCGTTCACTGCCGCCTGCCAGGCGGGGATGGTGATCGAGCTGCCCAGCGACAGCCAGAGGATCGACACGATCAGCATCAGCGGGTCGAGGTAGCCCATGAACGCCAGCACCGTCACCAGCGCGGCGCCGGAGAGCTCCACCGTCAGGCCGACCAGCATGATCTTGCGGCGGTCGTGGTTGTCGGCCAGCACGCCGGACATGATCGACAGCAGCACCAGCGGCAGCGCCGAGGCGACCTGGATCATCGCGACCATCAACGGGCTGGCATGGGCCTCGGTGACCACCCAGGCGGCGGCGACCGATTGCGCCCAGGTGCCCAAGTTGGCGAACAGGTTGCAGATCCAGATGATGCGGAACGCGGCGATGCTGAAGGGGGCGAGGACGCCGCTGCGGGGTTCGGCTGGATCGGGCTTGAGGGGGAGGTCTTGCTTGGGTGAAACGGACTGCAGCATGGGGACGCCCTTATTTCGAGTGGCCGGCACGCGCGCGCAACCGGTGCCTTTCCATGCCGGGCAAGTGTAGTGGCTGAGGCGGTTCGTGCCATTGATGATGGTCATCCGTGGCGTTATCGGTGACACGCGCTGGCAAGCTTCGACAGTGCCGGAGTGGCTTTGGATTGTTAGGCTGCGTCGGAATTTTCCGCATTGCACTGGCAAATAACTGCACTGGCAAATAAGAGCGAAGAGCCGATGAAGCGACTTTCCACCTGTCTGCCCACCTGCCTGCTGGCGGGCCTGCTGGCCCTGCCGCAAAGCCTCTGGGCCTGGTCCAATCACACCCTGGGCAGCTACATCGCCCTGCAACAATTGCCGGCGGTCGCCCAGGCGCCGGACGTCGAGGTCGAGCCGCTGGAAAGCTTCGTCAGCCAGCAGCGCGCCGGCCTGGTGCAGTTGCTGGACGAGCAGGAGGCCTATGCCCGCGAGCACTTTCGCCAGTACCCACCGCGCCCGGACGATCTGCGCCTGACCGAGGACGGCCGCGACGACCTGCGCAAGGCCTTCCTCATGGCGCTGCGCCTGAACCCCGAGATCAAGCTGGCCACCGCCGTGCAGCCGCCGCCCGGAGGTGAGCTGTCGAGCGATTTGTTGCAGAAGCATGCGGCCCTGCAGCCGGCGGACGTGCTGGTGTTCCGCAATCTCTCCGGCTGGAACCAGTGGCGCTTCGTGCAGTTGCAGGCGGGGGAGAAGATTCCCGCGCTGGACGTGCTGGCCAGTGCTGCCGACGAGCCGGACTTCGGCCACGACATCAACCTGTTCAGCGACAACCCCGGCGAAGCCGGCCAGCGCTACGGCTTCGGCACCCAGCCGTTCGGTGATCCGCGTTACGAGTTCAGCTCCCAGGCGCCGTTCCACATGGGCTTCTACCACGAGGACGCGATCATCTACACCGGCGCCCCGTACCTGGAGCGCAACTGGCCTGAGTGGCGCGCCTACCAGTTCTATGGCCTGGCGCGCTTCGCCTTCGACAAGGGTCATCCGTACTGGGGCTACCGTTTCCTCGGTTGGGCGATGCACTACATCCAGGACATGACCCAGCCCTACCACTCGACGCCGCTGCCGGGCGAGACCACCACCAGCATGCTGTGGACGGCGGGCAAGTCCATTGCCGGTTTCGACGCCGACAAGCAGGCGGCGATCCAGCGCGTGGCGGACCGGCATACGGGTGTTGAGCGTTATCAGGTGGACTGGCTGCGCGAGACGCTGCGCCTGGGCGGGCAGTCGCCGTTGTTGGCGGCCTATGCGGATGTCAGCACGGATGGCACTTACCCGCCGTATTCGACCCAGTACCTGCGCGAGGTGGTGGCGAGCGAATCCCATGCCCATGCGGCGGCGTTCGATGCGGCGATCGGCCATTGGCTGGAAAACGAGAAGGCGCCGGCGGGGGATTTCAGCGCGGGGAACTCACCGGAGCCGTTCAGCCACGATGAGGCGTTGGATGAGCAGATTCTGCAATTGATCCGGCACTTCGGCGCGCACAGTCGCAACATCGCGAAGGCGGCCCTGCAGCCGTAAGGAAGAGGGTTGGCATTCCCGCCGGGCTGCGTGGGCCGCGGCGGGAGTGCGCAAGTCGCTTAGCCGCCGGAGCAGCCGTTGCCCCACACCTGGTATTCGACGGTGTGGCGCTGACCCTGAGTGTCTTCGTAGGTCATGCGTGCCGGCACGATGCCGCATTCGTTGGATACGTCGGTGGTCGAGATGACGTGGGCGACGTCCAGTTTCATGTCGTAGGTGTACTGCTCCACGGCCGCGCTTGGCGCCTGGTCGGCGGCGTTCACCTGCTCGGCGAGGGCGAGCGAAGAGAAGCCCAGCATGGCCAGGATGACTACAGCTTTCATGAATTTACCTGCCTTGTTCCCGGAGTCCGGACGTGACGGGTCCGTGACGTTCAGCTCATGGCTGCATCGGGAAGCGTTGGGGAATGATTTACGGGTCTTGGGTGGTGTTGCGGCGCGCGCTGTAACAGCACGGAAATAATAGGATTTGCCTGACCTGAGTCATATATCCAGGCGCCAACAAGACTTCGTACTCAGAGGCAACAATCCAGGCGTGACGCGGGTTTCGGGGGGGGGCTTGCGGCGGGCTGTCGCAGGTCTGGCGGATTCGCGGCGGGGTTGCCGGCTGGCGTAGGGGCAACTGTCTTTCTCTGAAAGTCCGTGCCCGGAGTTTCCCTCTCCCTAACCCTCTCCCTGAAGGGAGAGGGGACCGTATGGTGCAGGGTGAAACCAAAGCGTCAGCCGGCACGGACGGCTCCCTCTCCCTTCGAAGCGGGGCGCGTAGCCAGGGCGGAGGAGAGGGTAGGCTGGCACGACCTCTCGTGTAGGAGCGTCAGGCTTTTCCTGCAGGAACGAGGGGGGACGCCCAGTTCTTGCTCGCGAACATGGGCGACCTCAATCGCGCAGCGGCGACTGTGGGTCGAGCAGCGAAGTGCGAATGAAGTGCAGGTAGCTGCACACCCGGCGCAGGGGCGACGAATCGAAGTGCGGCGGGCGGCGATCGTCCGTGGTGCGCGTGGCATGGATGGCGTGTTCCACTGCTGCCAGGGCGCGCTGGCGGTTGCTCTCGCTGGGCTGGATGAACAGCCGGATCAGCGCCCGGCCCAGCGCGCGGATCGCCCGGCGCCAGGGCATGCGCTCGGCGTACCAGGGCTCCTTCGGCAGGGCAGCCTGCTCGCGGCGCAGCTCAATGATCGACAGGCCGATCTCCTGCACCTGAAAGGTCCAGCGCAGCAACCGACGCTGCACGTCCGGGCGGCCTGTGGATAGCCCATAGGCCTGGTTCAGCAGGTCGCGGGTGCCGCTTTCGAAGTTCGATGAGAGGCCCTTCAGCGGGTCGCTGATCACCCGCACCACGCGCAGGCGCAGCTCTGCTTCCAGGCGCTCCCACAGCCACGGCCGGTTCGGCGGCAGGATGACGATGGCCGCGACCACCGCCATGCCCATCGACAGCAGCATCGCCAGGTATTCGTTGATGAAGGTGTAGGCGTCGTAGCGCGCCACGTTGGCCGGCAGCGAGGCGATGCAGAACCACACCAGCAGGCCGACGCCGTAGCCGCTCCACTTGGGCCGGGTAATCAGGAACGCGCCGAGGGCGAACACCGGCGAGAGTACGAAGCACAGCAGCGGGAAGCCGTCGATGTGCGGCAGCACGCGGAAGGTCAGGATGAAGCCGAGCGTGGCGCCGAGCAGCGTGCCGAGGGTCAGTTGCAGCGATAGCCGCTTGGGATTCGGCGAGGCGGAGGAGAGCGCGGCGATCAGCACCGAGGTCAGCGCGAAGGTGGCTCCGCTCAGCCAGGAAGTCTCGATCCAGAACACCCCGCCGACTATCACCAGCAGCGCACAACGGAACCCCGCGACGGCGGCGGCGAGGGCGTTGGCCTTGGGTGTGAAGCGCTCCTTCCATTGCTCGCGTTCGTGCTTGTGCGCGGCCAGCGAGGCGTGGGTCTGGGCGTAGTTGTGCATATCGTCGGCGAAGCGGTAGAGCAGTTCGGCGGCAGTCTCGAAGTCCAGCTGGTCGGCTTCCCGCGGGCAGGTGTGGCCGAGGTTGGCGCGGGCTTCGCGGATGCGGGGCATCAGGTGGTGCTTGCAGAGTTCCAGCTGCACGCTCAGGCGCTCGGCATCCGCTTCACTCAGCGGCCGGCCGTGCCAGCTGGCGAGCAGCTCGCTGACATCGATCAGGCACGGCATCAGCACTTCCAGCACGTTGCTGGCCTGGCGTTCGCGCAGGCGGTCGAGCAGCCGCTGCAGCGCATGGAAGCGTGTGGTCAGTTGCATGAACTCGCTGTTCAGCCGCGCCAGGCGGCCGCTGCGCAGACGCATGTGCGGGTCTTCGAAGGCAGTGACGTTGCGCAGGCTTTCCAGACCGACCACCTCGGCAGCGATACGTGCGCTGGCCTGCTCGAAGCGCTCGCGCTCCAGCGTGCCGTTGAGACCCGCGCTGGCGAGGCCGGCGAAGTCGCCGAAGCGGGTGTTCAGCGCGTTACGCAGGGCGGCGGTGCTGGTCTGCGGCAGGACCACGGCGCTGACCACGCCGGTGCAGAGAATCCCCAGGGTGATCTCGATCACCCGCCACAGCGCCTGCATGAAGGCACCTTCGGGGTGCAGGGTGGCAGGGATGCCGATCATCACCGCGGTGTAGCCGGCAAGCAGGCAGGCATAGGCGCGGAAGTCGCGGTAGCGCGCCGCGCCCGCAGTACACAGGCCGACCCAGATCGCCACGCAGAGCAGGAACAGCACGCGCTCCTGGGCGAACAGGGCAATGAAGGTAACCATCACCGTGAGCCCGGCCAGCGTACCGAGGATGCGGTAGAAACTCTTCGCCAGCACCTGGCCGCTCTGCGGCTGCAGCACGATGAAGGCGCTTACCAGCACGGTATTGGGTTGCGGCAGCTCCAGGCGGTAGGCCAGCCACAATGCCGTGAAGGCGGTGATCAGCGTCTTGAGGATGAACATCCAGGTGACGCCGTCGGTGTGCGCCCAGTCGGACAGGGCGAAGCGCACCGCGGCGGCCTTGGGCAGGCGCACGGACAGACTGCTCATCGGGCTTATCTCGGCAGGCGGTGGTCGGGCTTTTCTTGGCAGGCGGCGGACGGGTTTGGACAACCCTGTAGTTCTGAGGCCGAGCGAAGGGGTGGCAGCACGTTGCACGAAAGGCGGAGCACGGGTGCGAATCCTGGGGTGTCGCGGCGGGCCGCGTTGGGGAGGGCGATTCTAGAAGTGCGCCGGGGGGCAGGATAAGCTGACGGTTGGATGAATTATTGTTGCCTGAAAGGACAATAATCCCGTCGCGACAGGTGTGCGACAATTCGCCGCCTGTCATGAATCTGTAACAAGGCGTTGCTCGTCCGAGCGCCGTTGCAGAGGCCGCCCGCCGTGGCGTGGACAGGCTCTCAGGAGAAATGATGGACCTGCTGCACAACATGCGTGCCTTTGTCTGTGTCGCCGAGACCGGCAGCTTTACCGCCGCCGCCCAGCGCATGGACCTCACCACCGCCTACGTCTCGCGGACGGTGGCGAAGCTCGAAGCTCACCTGCGTACCCGCTTGCTGCACCGCACCACCCGCCGCATCGCCCTGACCGAAGCCGGCCAGCGTTACCTGCAGCGCTGCCAGCAGATCCTCGGCTACATCGAGGAGGCCGAAGCCGAAGCGGGCGACGCCCATGCCCGGCCCCACGGCAAGGTGAAGGTGCATGCCATGACCGGCATCGGCCAGCACTACCTGATCCGTGCGATCTCGCAGTACTGCGAGATCTACCCGGAGGTCACCTTCGACCTGACTCTGGCCAACCGCATCACCGACATCCTCGACGAGGGCTACGACATCTCCGTGGTCATCGCCCAGGAGCTGCCGGATTCGGGCTTCGTCTCCAAGCGCATCGGCAAGACCTACAGCGTGCTCTGCGCGTCGCCCGACTATGTGGCGCGCCATGGCCTGCCCAAGCAGCTCGGCGAGCTGACCGATCACCGTTGCCTGCGCCTGGTGAACTCGGTGATGTCGCTGGACAAGTGGCTGTTCGACGGCCCCGACGGCCAGGAAATGGTCGGCATCAACCAGACGCATTTCCAGGTCAACACCGCTGACGCCATGACCGAGGCGGTACGCGCCGGCATGGGCATCGGCGCGCTGCCGGTGTACTCCGCCGTGCAGGGCCTGAAGGACGGCAGCCTGGTGCGCGTGCTGCCCGATTACAGCCTGTTCCACCTCAACGTCTATGCGCTGTATCCGTCGCGCCAGTACCTCGACGCGAAGATCCGCACCTGGGTGGAGTTCCTCCGTGATTGTGTGCCCGGCATGCTTGAGGAGCACGAACGGATGATGCTCGAGCATCGCACCCAAGTGCCCGGCTGACGCGCCATTCTTCTGTCTTGAGCCTCTGAACCTCACCGCGCCCGGCATCTGCCGGGCGTGTTTTTTCGTACCTTGCGTTCCGCTGTGTCGAACGCCGCTTTGGGAAAAGACGAATTCTCCGAACGCGACTATTTGCGTCAGTCTCGTTGCGAGCCTGTCGCCAGGCTCACCTCGCAAGCACAAGAACAAATTGAGGGTGACGCGATGTTTACAACCATGGGGCGGGCGTTGCTCGCCGTCCTGGCGTTGGCCTGCGCTTCTGCCATTCAGGCTGCCGATGAACCCCGGCCTTCCAGCGAACCGATAGTGATCAAGTTCGCTCACGTGGTTGCGGAGAACACGCCCAAGGGGCAGGGCGCGCTGATGTTCAAGCGCCTGGCCGAAGAGCGCCTGCCCGGCCGGGTGCGCGTGGAGGTCTACCCGAACTCCTCGCTGTACGGCGACGGCAAGGAAATGGAAGCGCTGCTGCTGGGGGACGTGCAGATGCTCGCGCCGTCCCTGGCCAAGTTCGAGCAGTACACCCGCAAGGTACAGATCTTCGATCTACCGTTCCTCTTCGACGATATCGACGCCGTCGACAACTTCCAGCGCAGCCCGCAGGGCCAGAGCCTGCTGACCAGCATGCAGGGCAAGGGCATCCTCGGCCTCGCCTACTGGCACAACGGGATGAAGCAGCTGTCGGCCAATCGCCTGCTGCTCGAGCCGGGCGATGCGCGCGGACTGAAGTTCCGCGTGCAGGCCTCCGACGTGCTCAACGAACAGTTCCGCGAGCTGCGCGCGATCTCCCGCAAGATGTCCTTCGCCGAGGTCTACCAGGGCCTGCAGACCGGCGTGGTGAATGGCACCGAGAACACCTGGTCGAACTACGAGAGCCAGAAGGTCAACGAGGTGCAGAAGTACTTCACCGAGTCCAACCACGGCCTGGTGGACTACATGGTGATCACCAATGCGAAGTTCTGGAACGGCCTGCCGCCGGACCTGCGCGCCGAGCTGGAAAGGATCATGGCCGAGGTCACCGTGAAGGTGAACCAGGAAGCCGAGCGGCTGAACCGCGACGCCCGCCAGCGCATCCTCGCCAGCGGCACCAGCGAGATCCACCCGCTCACCGCGCAGCAGCGCGCCGACTGGCGCGAGGCGATGCAGCCGGTGTGGCAGAAATTCCGCGACAACGTCGGCGCCGATTTCCTCCAGGCCGCCGAAGCCTCCAACCGTCCCCATTGATCCACCCGGCCCCGCCGGCTGGCGGGGCTGTGTGCGGATGTTCCGTTGTGGAGAACTTTCGATGAACCGACTCGTGCGCGTCTGGAACCACTTCGAGGAAGGCGCCATCGCCTTCCTGCTGGCGGCCATGACGCTGGTGACCTTCGTCTACGTGGTGATGACCAACGTCTTCACCCTGTTCTATGACCTGGGCGACCGCCTGCCATCGTTACAGGGGCCGCTCTACGCCATCGGCGATGCGATCCTCGGCGTCGCCCAGGACATGTCCTGGAGCAACGCACTGACCAAGGCGCTGTTCGGCTGGCTGATCTTCTTCGGCATCGCCTATGGCGTGCGTACCGCCGGCCACCTGGGCGTGGACGCGCTGGTGCGGCTGGCGCCGCGCCCGGTGCAACGCTGCATCGGCGTGCTGGCCTGTCTCTGCTGCCTGGGCTACGCCGGGCTGTTCATGGTCGCCAGTTTCGACTGGGTGAAGACCCTGTTCGTCGCCGGCATCGGCGCGGAAGACCTCGACCATTTCGGCATCCTCCAGGCCTACATCGCGGTGATCGTGCCCATTGGCTTCGGCCTGGTGGTCCTGCGCTACCTGGAAATCCTCGTCAACCTGTTGCGCGGCCGCCAACTCGGCCTGGGCCTCGCCGACGAGGCCGCGGAAGCCTCGAAGTTGGCCGGTGAAGAAGCCGCGGAGAGCCGTCCATGACCGTGATGATCCTGTTCCTCCTGCTCTTCGTCTTCATGTTCATCGGCGTGCCCATCGCCATTTCCCTCGGGCTTTCCGGCGCACTGACGATCCTGCTGTTCAGTCCTGACTCGGTGCGTTCGCTGGCGATCAAGCTGTTCGAGACCTCCGAGGCCTACACGCTGCTGGCAATCCCGTTCTTCCTGCTTTCCGGCGCCTTCATGACCACCGGCGGCGTGGCCCGCCGGCTGATCGACTTCGCCAATGCCTGCGTCGGCCACATCCGTGGCGGCCTGGCGATCGCGGCGGTGCTGGCCTGCATGCTGTTCGCCGCACTGTCCGGTTCTTCGCCGGCGACCGTGGCGGCAGTGGGCTCGATTGCCGTGGCCGGCATGGTGCGTTCGGGATACCCGCGCGAGTTCGGCGCCGGGATCATCTGCAACGCCGGTACCCTGGGCATCCTGATTCCGCCGTCGATCGTCATGGTGGTGTACTCGGCTGCCACCGAGACTTCGGTGGGCAAGCTGTTCGTCGCCGGCGTGGTGCCGGGCCTGCTGCTGGGCGTGATTCTGATGGTGGTGATCTACATCGTCGCGCGGGTGAAGAAGCTGCCGGCGCAACCGCGCGCCAGCCTGCGCGAATGGCTGTCCGCCGCACGCCGGGCGATCTGGGGCCTGTTGCTGCTGGTGATCATCCTTGGCGGCATTTACTCCGGGCTGTTCACGCCTACCGAGGCGGCGGCGGTGGCGGCGGTCTACTCGGCCTTCGTCGCGCTGTTCGTCTACAAGGACATGCGCCTGCGCGACTGCCCCAAGGTGCTGGTGGAGTCGGGGCGGCTGAGCATCATGCTGATGTTCATCATCGCCAACGCCATGCTCTTCGCCCACGTGCTGACCACCGAGCAGATTCCCCAGCAGATCACCGAGTGGGTGATGCAGGAGGGGCTGACGCCGATCGGCTTCCTGCTGATGGTCAACGTGGTGCTGCTGGTGGCCGGCAGCTTCATGGAGCCCTCGGCCATCGTGCTGATCCTCGCGCCGATCTTCTTCCCCATCGCCATGCGCCTGGGGATCGACCCGATCCACCTCGGCATCGTCATGGTGGTGAACATGGAGATCGGTCTGGTGCACCCGCCGGTAGGGCTCAACCTGTTCGTCACCTCGGCGGTCACCGGCCTGCCGCTGGGCTCGACCATCCGCGCGGCGCTGCCGTGGCTGATGATCCTGCTGCTGTTCCTGATCCTGGTGACCTACGTGCCCTACATCTCGCTGGCGCTGCCCCACGCCCTTGGCATGTGACAGGTTGTCGCGGCTCCATGAGTCCGTTGCCAAAACAACGGCTTATGGGGCTCATCACTAAGACTAAGGATTGGTAAGACCATGGTCGTATGGTTCGGGAGAGGGTGTCGCCGTTACAACTTAGGGCAACAAAAACAACACTCTTCACCGAGGTAGAACGCCATGACAGCGGCATCCGTGTACCCCGTGCGTCCCGAAGTGGCCGCGACCACTCTGACCGACGAGGCCACCTACAAGAAGCTGTACCAGCAGTCGGTGGTCAACCCCGACGGCTTCTGGCGCGAACAGGCCCAGCGCATCGACTGGATCAAGCCGTTCACCAAGATCAAGCAGACCTCCTTCGACGATCACCACGTGGACATCAAGTGGTTCGCCGATGGCACCCTGAACCTCTCCTACAACTGCCTCGACCGCCACCTGGCCGAGCGCGGCGACCAGCTCGCCATTATCTGGGAAGGCGACGATCCTTCCGAGCACCGTGAAATCACCTACCGCGAGCTGCACGAGCAGGTCTGCAAGTTCGCTAACGCCCTGCGCGGCCAGGACGTGCACCGTGGCGACGTGGTGACCATCTACATGCCGATGATCCCGGAAGCCGTGGTCGCCATGCTGGCCTGCGCCCGCATCGGTGCGATCCATTCCGTCGTGTTCGGCGGCTTCTCCCCCGAAGCCCTGGCCGGCCGCATCATCGACTGCCGTTCCAAGGTGGTGATCACCGCCGACGAAGGTCTGCGTGGCGGCAAGAAGACCCCGCTCAAGGCCAACGTCGACGACGCCCTGACCAACCCGGAAACCAACAGCGTGCAGAAGATCATCGTCTGCAAGCGCACGGGTTCGGACATCAAGTGGAACCAGCACCGCGACGTGTGGTTCGAGGACCTGATGAAGGTCGCCGGCTCCACCTGCGCACCGAAGGAAATGGGCGCCGAGGACCCGCTGTTCATCCTCTACACCTCCGGCTCCACCGGCAAACCCAAGGGCGTGCTGCACACCACCGGCGGCTACCTGGTCTACGCCTCGCTGACCCATGAGCGGGTGTTCGACTACCGTCCGGGTGAAGTCTTCTGGTGCACCGCCGACATCGGCTGGGTCACCGGTCACACCTACGTCGTCTACGGCCCGTTGGCCAACGGCGCGACCACCGTGCTGTTCGAGGGCGTGCCGAACTACCCGGACATCTCCCGCGTCGCGAAGATCGTCGACAAGCACAAGGTCAACATCCTCTACACCGCCCCGACCGCCATCCGCGCCATGATGGCCGAGGGCAAGGCAGCGGTCGCAGGCGCCGACGGCTCCAGCCTGCGCCTGCTGGGTTCGGTGGGCGAGCCGATCAATCCGGAAGCCTGGCAGTGGTACTACGAGACCGTCGGCCAGTCGCGCTGCCCGATCGTCGACACCTGGTGGCAAACCGAAACCGGCGCCTGCCTGATGACCCCACTGCCGGGCGCCCACGGCCTGAAGCCGGGCTCCGCTGCCAAGCCGTTCTTCGGCGTGGTGCCGGCGCTGGTGGACAACCTGGGCAACATCCTGGAAGGGGCCACCGAGGGCAACCTGGTGATCCTGGATTCCTGGCCGGGCCAGGCGCGCACCCTGTACGGCGACCACGACCGCTACGTGGACACCTACTTCAAGACCTTCAAGGGCATGTACTTCACCGGTGACGGCGCCCGCCGCGACGAAGACGGCTACTACTGGATCACCGGCCGCGTCGATGACGTGCTCAACGTCTCCGGCCACCGCATGGGTACCGCCGAGATCGAGAGCGCCCTGGTCGCCCACCCGAAAGTGGCCGAGGCCGCAGTGGTTGGCGTACCGCACGACATCAAGGGGCAGGGCATCTATGTCTACGTCACCCTGAATGCCGGCGAGGAAAGCAACGAGCAATTGCGCCAGGAACTGCGTGCCTGGGTGCGCAAGGAAATCGGCCCGATCGCCACGCCGGATGTGATCCAGTGGGCGCCGGGCCTGCCGAAGACCCGCTCGGGCAAGATCATGCGCCGCATCCTGCGCAAGATCGCCACGGCCGAGTACGACACCCTGGGTGATATCTCCACCCTGGCCGATCCGGGTGTGGTGCAGCACCTGATCGATACGCACCAGGCCATGCGCGCGGCCTGATCCGCCGCCCGATGAAAAACGCCCCGCTTGCCGGGGCGTTTTTCATTTCTGCGCTTTTGTGCCGGCGGCCCACAATCCACAATCGCCGAAGCTCTCCTGGAGCATCAACGTAGGATGGCGTGGAGCGCCGCGATACCCATCAATCCCGGCACTGACCGGATGCGGTTCGCGAGCAAGCTCGCTCCTACAGTGTGCGTCCCTCCCACCGGTAACATTTCCCTGCGACAAAATGAGGCGCCAGGAAACATTTCGCACAGCTTCGGTGCGTCTTTTCTGTCCGCGCGGAATTAGTCAATATCGCGCACCCCGCGCAGGGACTGAGGTCTGGTATTTGTGGCCCAATTACTGCAAGTAAATTGGGTTTTACTACTCGCTTTCAGATCACGTAAAATCCACGCCGTCAAGCCGCCGGGGCTCTGTCTCCGGCGCTTCTATAATTACTTGTCGCATTGAAGAAATAACCGCTCCGGGGCTGTCGCTAGAATGCCGCTCACCCCGGTAGGCGCGCTTTTCACAAGAATCGCGCCGGCAATGCGCAGACGAACAATAACCTTCACTTCTGCACGGGCAGCCTGGGCCAACCCCTTTCTCCTGCCAATCGAAGCCCTACCCTCGAAGGAGTTACTGATGAAGAAGTTTGCACTTCTCGGTGCGCTGGCCCTGTCCGCGCTTTCCCTGGTTGCCCACGCTGACGACAAGCCGGTCCGCATCGGCATCGAAGCCGGCTATCCGCCTTTCTCCTTCAAGACTCCCGACGGCAAGCTCGCCGGTTTCGACGTGGATATCGGCAACGCCCTGTGCGAAGAGATGAAGGTCAAATGTACCTGGGTCGAGCAGGAGTTTGACGGCCTGATCCCGGCACTGAAGGTTCGCAAGATCGACGCCATCCTCTCGTCCATGACCATCACCGACGAGCGCAAGAAGTCCGTGGACTTCACCAACAAGTACTACCACACCCCCGCGCGCTTCGTGATGAAGGAAGGCGTGACCCTGAGCGATCCGCTGGCGGACCTGAAGGGCAAGAAGGTCGGTGTGCTGCGCGCCTCCACCCATGACCGCTACGCCACCGACGTCCTGGCTCCGGCCGGCATCGAGGTCGTGCGTTACAACTCGCAGAACGAAGCCAACATGGACCTGGTCTCCGGCCGCATCGACGCGACCATGGCTGACTCGGTCAACCTCGACGACGGCTTCCTGAAAACCGATGCCGGCAAGGGCTACGCCTTCGTAGGTCCGGAATACAACGATCCGAAGTACTTCGGTGGTGGCGCCGGCATCGCCGTGCGCAAGGGCGATACCGCCCTGATCGAGAAATTCAACGCGGCCATCGCCGGCATCCGTGCCAACGGCAAGTACAAGGAAGTACAGGACAAGTACTTCAAGTTCGACGTCTACGGCGAGAACTGATCCACGTCCAGAAGTGGCACAGACCCAGGCCTGATCCTGAAGTTTGTGCCACTTTTTTATTGGGGGTGAGCCTGCAGTCGCGCTCGCCCTGAGCGTCCGTGTCGTTGCGGGCGGCGTCCGGTTTCACGAGGTACGAAATTATGCTCAATGGCTACGGAGCCACCATCGTCGATGGTGCCTGGCTGACGCTTCAGCTGTCCCTGCTGTCGATGGCCCTGGCGATCGCGCTGGGTCTGCTCGGCGCGGCCATCCGCCTGTCGCCGGTGAAGTGGCTGGCCTGGTGCGGCGACCTCTATTCCACCGTGATCCGCGGCGTACCGGACCTTGTGCTGATCCTGCTGATTTTCTATGGCGGCCAGGCTGCGGTGAACTGGATCGCGCCCATGGTCGGCTATGACGACTACATCGACCTCAACCCCTTCGCCTCCGGGGTCGGCACCCTGGGCTTCATCTTCGGCGCCTACCTGTCCGAGACCTTCCGTGGCGCTTTCATGGCCATCCCGAAAGGGCAGGGCGAGGCCGGCTTCGCCTACGGCATGAGCCCGCTTCAGGTGTTCTTCCGCATCCAGGTGCCGCAGATGATCCGCCTGGCCATCCCCGGCTTCACCAACAACTGGCTGGTACTGGTCAAGGCCACCGCGCTGATCTCCGTGGTCGGCCTGCAGGACATGATGTTCAAGGCCAAGCAGGCCTCGGACGCCACCCGCGAACCCTTCACCTATTTCCTCGCCGTGGCGGCGCTGTACCTGGTGGTCACCAGCGTTTCCCTGGTGCTGCTGCGCATGCTCGAACGCCGCTATTCGGTCGGCGTGAAAGTCGCCGAGCTTTGAGACCGGGAGCCTGATCATGATTTTCGACTTCTCCGTCATCTGGGACAGCCTGCCGCTCTACTTCAGCGGCCTGCTGGTGACCCTCAAGCTGCTGGCAATCTCGCTGTTCTTCGGTCTGCTGGCGGCGGTGCCGCTGGCGCTGATGCGCTGCTCGAAGAACCCCGCGGTGAACCTGCCGGCCTGGCTCTATACCTATGTGATCCGCGGCACCCCGATGCTGGTGCAGCTGTTCCTCATCTATTACGGCCTGGCACAGTTCGAGGCGGTGCGCGAGAGCGCGATGTGGCCGTTGCTGTCCAACGCCACTTTCTGCGCCTGCGCAGCCTTTGCCATCAACACCAGCGCCTACACCGCCGAGATCCTTGCCGGCAGCATCCGCGCGACCCCGCACGGCGAGATCGAAGCCGCCAAGGCCATGGGCATGTCGCGGATCAAGCTGTACCGCCGCATCCTGCTGCCCTCGGCCCTGCGCCGCGCGCTGCCGCAGTACAGCAACGAAGTGATCATGATGCTGCAGACCACCAGCCTTGCGTCCATCGTGACCCTGGTGGACATCACCGGCGCCGCGCGCACCGTGTACTCGCAGTACTACCTGCCGTTCGAGGCGTTCATCACCGCCGGCATCTTCTACCTGATCATGACCTTCACCCTGGTGCGCCTGTTCAAGCTGGCCGAGCGCCGCTGGCTGGCCTATCTCGCGCCGCGCAAGCACTGAGGAATACACCGTGGAACGTATCGATCATCTGCTGCCGTGGAGCAGCCTGGGTAGCGAGCGCCGCCTGAGCGTATTCCGCTACGGCAAGGGCCCGCGCAAGGTCTACATCCAGTCCAGCCTGCATGCCGACGAGCTGCCGGGCATGCGCACCGCCTGGGAACTCAAGCAGCGCCTGGCCTACCTCGAGTCGCGCGGGCAGCTGAACTGCGTCGTCGAACTGGTGCCGGTGGCCAACCCCATCGGCCTGGGCCAGACCCTGCAGGCCAGCCATCTGGGGCGTTTCGAGTTCGGCAGCGGAAAGAACTTCAACCGCGATTTCGTCGAGCTGAGCGCTCTGGTTGCCGAGCGTGTCGGCGACCAGCTGGGCGTCGATGAAGCCGCCAACGTCGAGCTGATCCGCCAGGCCATGCGTGATGGCCTCGACGCGCTGCCGCCGGCCTCGTCCGAGCTGCAGGGCATGCAGCGCATCCTGCTGCGCCACGCCTGCGATGCTGAAGTGGTCCTCGACCTGCATTGCGACTTCGACGCTGCCATCCACGTCTATGCGATCCCGCAGCACTGGCCGCGCTGGAAGTCCCTGGCTGCGCGTCTGCAAGCCGGCGTCGCTCTGCTTGCCGAAGATTCCGGCGGCAGTTCCTTCGACGAATCCTGTTCGCTGCCCTGGCTGCGCCTGGCGCAGGCCTTCCCGCAGGCGGCGATTCCGCTGGCGTGCCTGGCGACCACCGTCGAGCTGGGCGGTGTGGGAGATACCCGCGTCGACCAGGGGCAGGCCAATGCCGAGGCCATCCTCGGCTTCCTCGCCGAGCAGGGTCTGATCGCCGGCGACTGGCCGGCGGCACCGGCCGAATGCTGCGAAGGCATGCCCTTCGAAGGCACTGAATACCTCTACGCTCCCCACGTAGGCGTGGTGAGTTTCCTGCGCAAGGCGGGGGAGTGGGTGGAGAAGGGCGACGCACTGTTCGAAGTGGTCGACCCGCTGAACGACCAGGTCAGCACTGTTCGCGCCGGGACTTCCGGCGTGCTGTTCGCCATCGAGCGTGGGCGCTACGCCCAGCCGGGGCTTTGGCTGGCCAAGGTGGCCGGGCGTGAGCCGTTCCGCAAGGGCCGGCTGATCAACGACTGAATTCGAGAACCGACACCATGTACAAACTGGAAATCCAGGACCTGCACAAGCGCTACGGCACCCACGAGGTGCTCAAGGGCGTCTCCCTGGCGGCGAAAGCGGGCGACGTGATCAGCATCATCGGCTCCTCCGGCTCGGGCAAGAGCACCTTCCTGCGCTGCATCAACCTGCTCGAACAGCCCCATGCGGGCAAGATCCTGCTCAACGGCGAAGAGCTCAAGCTCGTGCCGAACAAGGACGGCGCGCTCAAGGCTGCCGACGCCAAGCAGCTGCAGCGCATGCGCTCGCGCCTGTCGATGGTGTTCCAGCACTTCAACCTGTGGTCGCACATGAGTGCCCTGGAAAACGTCATCGAAGCTCCGGTCCACGTACTGGGCGTGTCGAAGAAAGAGGCGCTGGAAAAGGCCGAGCACTACCTGGCGAAAGTCGGCGTGGCGCACCGCAAGGATGCCTACCCGGCCCACATGTCTGGCGGTGAGCAGCAGCGCGTGGCGATCGCCCGTGCCCTGGCGGTCGAGCCGGAAGTCATGCTGTTCGACGAACCGACCTCGGCGCTCGACCCCGAGCTGGTCGGCGAAGTCCTGCGCGTGATGCAGGACCTGGCCCAGGAAGGCCGCACCATGGTGGTGGTGACCCACGAGATGGGCTTCGCCCGCGAGGTCTCCAACCAGCTGGTGTTCCTGCACAAAGGCCTGGTGGAAGAGGCGGGCTGCCCGAAGGAAGTCCTGGCCAATCCACAATCCGAACGCCTCAAGCAGTTCCTTTCCGGCAGCTTGAAGTAAGCTGTCCGTTACAGTCGCCTGGTGACCTGATCGCATGACCGCACAACGCATCGGATTCCTCCTCTGGCCGCACACGCGGGCGCTGACCCTCGGTCTGGCCGAGGAGGCTCTGCGGGTCGCCCGCCGACTGCACCCCGAAGCGCTCTACGAACCGGTCTTCATGAGCGCCGAACCGGTGGCCGAGGCCGATGGCTGGCGCCTGCCGGGGCAGGCCTGGAGCGGTGTGCTGGAGCAGTGCCAGCGGATATTCCTGGTCGCCGACGAGATTCCGCAGACGGTCCCCGCGCCACTGGCTGCCGTACTCAAGCAGCTGTCGCGCAGCGGTGTGAGCATCGGAGCATTGTCCGCCGGTATCTACCCGCTGGCGCAGTTGGGTCTGCTCGACGGTTACCGCGCCGCTGTGCACTGGCGCTGGCACGACGATTTCACCGAGCGTTACCCCAAGGTCATCGCCACCAACCACCTGTTCGAGTGGGACCGTGATCGACTCAGTGCTTGCGGCGGCATGGCGGTGCTCGATCTGCTGCTGGCCGTGCTGTCCCGCGACCATGGTGCGGAGCTGGCGGGCGCAGTCTCCGAAGAGCTGGTAGTGGAGCGCATCCGCGAAGGCTCCGAACGCCAGCGCATCCCGCTGAAGAACCGCCTCGGCTCCAGCCACCCGAAGCTCACCCAGGCGGTGCTGCTGATGGAGGCGAACATCGAGGAGCCGCTGACCACCGACGAGATCGCCCAGCACGTGTGCGTCTCGCGCCGCCAGCTGGAGCGCATCTTCAAACAGTACCTGACCCGGGTGCCCAGCCAGTATTACCTGGAGCTGCGCCTGAACCGCGCGCGGCAGATGCTCATGCAGACCAGCAAGTCGATCATCCAGATCGGCCTGTCCTGCGGCTTCTCCAGCGGTCCGCATTTCTCCAGCGCCTACCGCAACTTCTTCGGCGTGACCCCGCGCGAAGACCGCAACCAGCGCCGCGGCCAGAGCGCCGCCGAAGCCGCCCCGGTCGCCACCGAGCGCGGTTGACACCGCGCTTTGCGCAGGGCGAATAACCTGGAGCTGGTTATCCGCCCTACAAGCTTCGCCTGATACTTTCTTGTTGCGCAGTTGGCGAGCAGGGGGCAGACGCCCTCTCGCTCCTGCACAAAAGCCCCTTCCTGCCTTATTCCTTTTTCCCTCGTTCGCGCAGCGAACAAATTCCACGGTCGCTTGTACCCGCAGCAGGCCGCAGGCCTTACACTGCGCCTTCCCGACGCTTTCTGTCGCATTTCCGTAAGCCTCGGCAATTCGCGGGTTGGCGCTATAACAAGTTGTCGCATGGCGGCAATGACGGCCCGCTGTTCGTCCCTACAATCCATTCATCGATAGCCGCCTCAACCAGGCAGGAGAACACCGATGTCCGCTCCGCAAGCTCAGGTCCAACGCTCCGACTTCGACCAGGTCATGGTTCCCAACTATTCGCCGGCAGCCTTCATTCCGGTGCGTGGCGAGGGTTCCCGAGTCTGGGATCAGAGCGGCCGAGAGCTGGTGGACTTCGCCGGCGGCATCGCGGTCAGTTCCCTGGGGCATGGCCATCCAGCGCTGATGCAGGCGCTGACCGAGCAGGCCGGCAAGATCTGGCACGTCTCCAACGTCTTCACCAACGAGCCGGCCCTGCGCCTGGCCAAGAAGCTGATCGACGCCACCTTCGCCGAGCGCGTGTTCTTCGCCAACTCCGGCGCCGAGGCCAACGAGGCCGCGCTGAAGCTGGCGCGCCGCTACGCCCACGATGTCTACGGCCCCGAGAAGTACGAGATCATCTCGATGGTCAACAGCTTCCACGGCCGTACCCTGTTCACCGTCAATGTCGGTGGCCAGGCCAAGTACTCCGATGGTTTCGGCCCGAAGGTCGAAGGCATCACCCACATCCCGTTCAACGACCTGGAAGCCCTGAAGGCGGCCATCTCCGACAAGACCTGTGCCGTGATCATCGAACCGGTGCAGGGCGAGAGCGGCGTGCTGCCGGCCGACCAGGCCTACCTGGAAGGCGTGCGCAAGCTGTGCGACGAAAACAACGCGCTGCTGATCTTCGATGAAGTGCAGAGCGGCTTCGGTCGTATCGGCTACCTCTACGCCCACCAGTACTACGGCGTGAACCCGGACATCCTCTCCAGCGCCAAGGGCCTGGGCGGCGGCTTCCCGATCGGCGCCATGCTGACCACCGCGAAGATCGCCGAGCACCTGGTCGTCGGCACCCATGGCACTACCTACGGCGGCAACCCGCTGGCGTGCGCAGTCGCCGGCGCAGCCTTCGACGTGATCAATACCCCGGAAGTGCTCGCAGGTGTGAAAGCCAAGCACGAGCGCTTCAAGGTCCGCCTGGAAAAGATCGCCGCCGAGTACGGCATCTTCACCCAGGTTCGCGGCATGGGCATGCTGATCGGCGCGGTGCTCAACGATGCCTTCAAGGGTAAGGCCAAGGACGTGCTCAACGCCGCTGAGAAGGAAGGCGTGATGGTCCTGCAGGCTGGCCCGGACGTGGTGCGTTTCGCGCCCAGCCTGGTGATCCCGGACGCGGACATCGACGAAGGCCTGGATCGCCTCGAGCGCGCCATCGCCAAGCTGACCCGCGGCTGATCCCCCGGCTACGCTGAACCGGCGGGGCCTGTGCCTCGCCGCTCAACCGGCCGGATCGTCCCGGCCGGTTCTTCGAATGCCCCTATGAGCGCGGCACAGGCTGTGTCGCGTCCATGATCCATCAACCAAGAATCACAATTTTTGTCTGGTTAGAGGAGTGACGCCATGCTGGTGATGCGCCCCGCCCAAGTGGCCGACCTGCAGCAAGTGCAGCGTCTCGCCGCGGACAGCCCGGTCGGCGTCACGTCGCTGCCGGACGACGCGGAACGCCTGCGCGAGAAGATCCTCGCCTCGGAGGCCTCGTTCGCCGCCGAAGTGAGCTTCAACGGTGAAGAGAGCTACTTCTTCGTGCTCGAGGACAGCGAGACTGGCCGCCTGGTCGGCTGCTCGGCCATCGTTGCTTCCGCCGGCTTTTCCGAGCCCTTCTACAGCTTCCGCAACGAAACCTTCGTGCATGCTTCCCGCGAGCTGAAGATCCACAACAAGATCCACGTCCTCTCGCTGTGCCACGACCTCACCGGCAACAGCCTGCTGACCAGCTTCTACGTCGAGCGCGACCTGGTGAACACGCCGATCGCCGAGCTCAACTCCCGTGGCCGCCTGCTGTTCATGGCCAGCCATCCGGAGCGCTTTGCCGACGCGGTGGTGGTGGAGATCGTCGGCTACAGCGACGATCAGGGCCAGTCGCCGTTCTGGAACGCCATCGGGCGCAACTTCTTCGATCTCGACTACACCGAGGCCGAAAAACTGTCCGGGCTGAAGAGCCGCACCTTCCTCGCCGAGCTGATGCCGCACTACCCGATCTATGTGCCGCTGCTGCCAGACGAGGCGCAGGAAGCGATGGGCCAGGTGCATCCGCGTGCGCAGATCACCTTCGACATCCTGATGCGCGACGGCTTCGAGTCCGAGAACTACGTGGATATCTTCGATGGCGGTCCGGCGCTGCATGCGCGGACCTCGAACATCCGCTCCATCGCTCAGAGCCGCCAGGTGCCGGTGCGCATCGGCGCGTCGGGTCATGGGAGCCGCAGTTATCTGGTGACCAACGGCCAGTTGCAGGATTTCCGCGCCATTGTCGCCGAACTCGACTGGGTGCCGGGCAAGCCCGTCACCCTGAACCAGGAAACCGCCGATGCCTTGGGCATCGGCGAGGGCGCCAGCGTGCGCCTGGTTGCGATCTGAGGGGAGAGAGCATGATCGTCCGTCCCGTAACCAGCGCCGACCTGCCGGCTCTGTTTGACCTGGCGCGCAGCACCGGCACCGGTCTGACCACCCTGCCGGCCAACGAGCAGCGCCTGCAGCACCGGGTGAACTGGGCCGAAAAGGCCTTCCGTGGCGAAGCCGAGCGCGCCGACGCCGACTACCTGTTCGTGCTGGAGAACGATGAAGGCAAGGTCGTCGGCATCTCCGCCGTGGCCGGCGCCGTCGGCCTGCGCGAGCCTTGGTACAACTACCGCGTTGGCCTGACCGTCAGCGCCTCCCAGGAATTGGGCATCCACCGCGAGATTCCCACGCTTTTCCTGGCCAACGACCTCACCGGGCAGTCCGAGCTGTGCTCGCTGTTCCTGCATGCGGATCACCGCTCCGGCCTGAACGGTCGCCTGCTGTCCAAGGCGCGCTTCCTGTTCATCGCCGAGTTCCGCGAGCTGTTCGGTGACAAGGTGATCGCCGAGATGCGCGGCATGTCCGATGCGGCCGGGCGCTCGCCGTTCTGGGAAAGCCTGGGCCGGCACTTCTTCAAGATGGAATTCAGCCAGGCCGACTACCTGACCGGCGTGGGCAACAAGGCCTTCATCGCCGAGCTGATGCCCAAGTTCCCGCTTTACACCTGCTTCCTCTCGGAAGAGGCGCGCTCGGTGATCGGCCGTGTGCACTCCGATACCGAGCCGGCGCTGGCCATGCTCAAGGCTGAAGGTTTCAGCTATCAGGGTTACGTCGACATCTTCGACGCCGGCCCCGCCATCGAGGCGCCGACCGAGAAGGTCCGCGCCATCGCCGACAGCCAGAACCTGGTGCTGGCGATCGGCACGCCGGGCGACGATGCCGAGCCTTACCTGATCCACAACCGCAAGCGCGAGGAGTGCCGTATCACCGCGGCCCCGGCGCGCGTGGCCGCCGGCTCGCTGGTGGTCGATGCGCAGACTGCCAAGCGCCTGCGCCTGTCCGCCGGGGCCTCGGTCCGCGCGGTGCCCCTCTCCGGAAAACGCAACTGACGCCGCCCGGCGTCAGGGGAGCCTGATGATGAATACCCACTACATTGCCGGCCAGTGGCTGGCGGGCGAAGGCGAGCCTCTGGAATCGCTGTGCCCGGTCAGCCAGAACGTGGTCTGGTCCGGCCGTGCCGCTTCCGAGTCGCAAGTCGCCGCCGCCGTCACCGCCGCGCGCAATGCCTTCCCGGCCTGGGCCCGTCGCCCGGTGGAGGAGCGCATCGCCGTGCTGGAGCGCTTCGCCGCTGCCCTCAAGGGCCGCTCCGAAGAAATGGCCCGCGCCATTGGTGAGGAGACCGGCAAGCCGCTGTGGGAAGCCGCCACCGAAGTGACCAGCATGGTCAACAAGGTCAACATTTCGGTCCAGGCCTTCCGTGAACGCACGGGTGAAAAGAGTGGCCCGCTGGCCGACGCCACTGCCGTGCTGCGCCACAAGCCTCACGGTGTGGTCGCCGTGTTCGGCCCTTACAACTTCCCCGGCCACCTGCCCAACGGCCACATCGTGCCGGCCCTGCTGGCGGGCAATGCCGTGGTGTTCAAGCCCAGCGAGCTGACCCCGAAGGTCGCCGAGCTGACCCTGCAGGCCTGGATCGAGTCGGGCATTCCCGCTGGTGTGATCAACCTGGTGCAGGGCGCCCGCGATACTGGGGTGGCCTTGGCTGGCAACGACGACATCGACGGCCTGTTCTTCACCGGCTCCAGCCGCACCGGTAACCTGCTGCACAGCCAGTTCGGCGGTCGCCCGCAGAAAATCCTGGCACTGGAAATGGGCGGCAATAACCCGCTGATCGTCGACGAAGTGAAGGACGTGGATGCTGCTGTCTACACCATCATCCAGTCCGCCTTCATTTCCGCCGGCCAGCGCTGCACCTGCGCCCGCCGCCTGCTGGTGCCGCAGGGCGCCTGGGGCGACGCGCTGATCGAGCGCCTGGTGGCCGTGGCCGCGACCATCAAGGTCGGCGCCTTCGATGAGCAACCGGCGCCCTTCATGGGCTCGGTGATCTCGCTGGCCGCCGCCGAGCATCTGATCAAGGCTCAGGAACAACTGCTGGCCAAGGGTGCCAGGCCGCTGCTGGCGATGACCCAGCCGCTGGCCACGGCCGCGCTGCTGACTCCCGGCATCCTCGACGTGACCGCCGTCAGCGAGCGCCCGGACGAAGAGTTCTTCGGCCCGTTGCTGCAGGTGATCCGCTACGCCGACTTCGACGCCGCCGTGCGTGAAGCCAACGCTACCCAGTACGGCCTCGCTGCTGGCTTGCTGTCGGACTCCCGCGAGCGCTATGAGGACTTCCTCATCGAAAGCCGCGCCGGCATCGTCAACTGGAACAAGCAACTGACCGGCGCCGCCAGCAGCGCGCCGTTCGGCGGCATCGGCGCCTCCGGCAACCACCGCCCGAGCGCCTACTACGCAGCCGACTACTGCGCGTACCCGGTCGCCTCGCTGGAAAGCGACAGCCTGAGCCTGCCTGCAACCCTGACTCCGGGAGTGAGCCTGTGATGACCGCCTATGAAATGAACTTCGACGGTCTGGTCGGGCCGACGCACAACTACGGCGGCCTGTCCTACGGCAACGTGGCTTCGCAGAGCAACAGCCAGGCCGCGTCCAACCCACGTGAAGCGGCGAAACAGGGCCTGTCGAAGATGAAGGCGCTGATGGAGATGGGCTTCAAGCAGGGCGTGTTCGCCCCGCAGGAACGCCCTGCCGTCGCCTCGCTGCGCGCCCTGGGCTTCTCCGGCACCGACGCCGAGGTGATCGCCAAGGCAGCGAAAGACGCCATGCCGCTGCTCGCTGCGGTCAGCTCGGCGTCCTGCATGTGGACCGCCAACGCCGCCACCGTCAGCCCCGGTGCCGACACGGCCGATGGCCGCGTGCACTTCACCGCCGCCAACCTGAACTGCAAGTTCCACCGTTCCATCGAGCACCCGCAGACCAGCCGCATCCTTGCGGCGATGTTCAATGACGAGCAGCACTTCGCCCACCACGCCGCGCTGCCGGCAGTCGCCCAGTTCGGCGACGAGGGCGCGGCCAACCACACGCGCTTCTGCAAGTCCTATGGCGAAGCTGGCGTCGAGTTCTTCGTGTTCGGTCGCAGCGCCTTCGACAGCCGCTTCCCGGCGCCGCAGCGCTACCCGGCGCGGCAGACCCTGGAAGCCTGCCAGGCGGTCGCCCGCCTGCACGGCCTGAGCGACGACGGCGTGGTCTACGCCCAGCAGAACCCGGCGGTAATCGACCAGGGCGTGTTCCACAACGACGTCATTGCGGTCGGCAACGGCGAAGTGCTGCTCCACCACGAAGACGCCTTCCTTGACACCGAGCGCGTGCTTGCCGAGTTGCACGACAAGCTGGGGCGCCGTGGCGGTCGCTTCCGCGCCGTGTGCGTGCCGCGCGACCAGGTGACTGTCGAGGACGCGGTGAAGTCCTACCTGTTCAACAGCCAGTTGCTCACGCGCGCCGATGGCAACATGCTGCTGATCGTCCCGGAGGAGTGCCGCAAGAACGAGCGCGTCTGGCAATACCTCTCGCGCCTGACCGCCGAGGACGGCCCGATCCGCGAGGTGAAGGTGTTCGATCTCAAGCAGAGCATGCAGAACGGCGGCGGCCCCGCTTGCCTGCGCCTGCGCGTGGCGCTCAGCGACGCCGAGCTGGCCGCGGTCAATCCGGGCGTGATCATGACCCCGACCCTGCACGACACCCTGGTCACCTGGGTCGACAAGCACTACCGCGATCGACTGGCCGAAACCGACCTGGCCGATCCGCAACTGCTCGTCGAGTGCCGGACGGCGTTGGATGAATTGAGCCAGATCCTTAAACTGGGCTCGGTTTATCCCTTCCAGCAGATTTGAGTAACTGACATGACCGAAAGCCTCCCGCTGATTCTCGAAGACAACAAGGGCGAGCGCCGCGAAACCCACACCGCGCGCCTGGCCATCCGCCTGGAAGGGCGCGAGCTGTGGCTGGAGGCCGATGGCAAGGGCGGCCTTACGATCTACGCCGACTCCCATGAGGACGATGCCGAGATCCCGCTGCTGGTGGTGCGCCCGCAGGCGGTGAACCAGTTGGGCCTGAGCCTTGAGCTGGAAGCCGCCGAAGTCCACGAACATGGTCCAGACTGTGGATGTGACCATCACCACTGATCGCGGAGTCTGCGGCCGCTCCGGCCGCGGGGAATGATGGAGGCGTCCGCATGCTAGCTCTGGGCAAACTGCTCGAACTGACCCTCGCCGGCCGTGAGCCGACGGAAAAGATTCAGCTCACCGCGGACGGTACCCGTCTGCACTGGCTGGCTGAAGGCGCCCTCGAAGTCACTCCGCCGGTGGCGCGCGACAATGGCCGCGACCTGCTGCTCTCGGCGGGTATCCACGGCAACGAGACGGCCCCCATCGAACTGCTCGACCGCCTGGTGCACCGCATCGCCCGTGGCGAGCTGAAGCCGGCGTCGCGGGTGCTGTTCCTGCTCGGCAACCCCGAAGCCATGCGCCGTGGCGAGCGTTACCTGGAGCAGGACATCAACCGCCTGTTCTGCGGTCGCCACGAGGAGGGCAGCGGCAACGAAGCGCTGCGGGCGTCAGAGCTGGAGCGTCTGGCTGCCGCGTTCTTCGCCCGCGAGGGCCGCCCGCGTCTGCACTACGACCTGCACACGGCCATTCGGGGTTCGAAGATCGAGCAGTTCGCGCTCTACCCCTGGGCCAGCGGCCGCGAGCACTCCCGCGACGAGCTGGCGCGCCTGCGCAGTGCCGGCATCGATGCGGTGCTGCTGCAAAGCAAGCCGGGCATCACTTTCAGCGCCTACACCTACAGCCAGCTGGGCGCCGAGGCGTTCACCCTGGAACTGGGCAAGGCGCGGCCGTTCGGCCAGAACCAGGCGGTGAACCTGGATCGCCTCGAAGCGATGCTGCAGGGCGTGATCAGCGGCCAGGAGGCGGGCGGCGCGCAGATCGACGGCCTGCAACTGTTCGCGGTCTCCCGCGAAGTGATCAAGCACAGTGATCACTTCCGCCTGCATCTGGACGATGCGGTGGACAATTTCACCGAGCTGGATCACGGCTTCCTGCTCGCCGAGGACATCGGCGGCACCCGCTGGATCGTGGAAGAGCAGGGCGCGCGGATCATCTTCCCCAACCCGCGGGTGAAGAACGGCCTGCGCGCCGGCATCCTGGTCATTCCCACCGAGCTTTGATCTCCCCGGCGCGCGCCCATCGCGCGCCTTGTTTCCCCTCTGGCGAGCGCTTAGCATCGGCCCTTTCCGCCTGATGCCCGAGGAGCCTTGCCATGTCCATCATCGACCTTCGCAGCGACACCGTGACCCTGCCCACCGCCGGCATGCGCGAGGCGATGGCGCGGGCCGAACTGGGCGATGACGTCTACGGCGAAGACCCGACGGTGAACCGTCTGGAAGCGTCCCTGGCCGAGCGCCTGGGCTTCGCCTCCGCGCTGTTCGTGCCCACTGGCACCATGAGCAACCTGCTCGGCCTGATGGCTCACTGCGGCCGGGGCGATGAGTACATCGTCGGCCAGCAGGCGCACACCTATAAATATGAAGGCGGCGGCGCTGCGGTCCTGGGCTCGATCCAGCCACAGCCCATCGATGGCGAAGCCGACGGCTCGCTGGACCTGGCCAAGGTCGAGGCGGCGATCAAGCAGGACGATTTCCATTTCGCCCGCACTCGCCTGCTGGCGCTGGAAAACACCATGCAGGGCAAGGTCCTGCCGCTGACCTACCTGGCCGCTGCACGGGAAATGACTCGCCGCCGTGGCCTGGCGCTGCACCTGGACGGCGCGCGCCTGTACAACGCGGCAGTGAAGCTGGGCGTGGATGCCGGCGAGATCACCCGCCACTTCGACTCCGTCTCTGTTTGCTTGTCCAAGGGCCTTGGCGCGCCGGTGGGGTCGGTGCTCTGCGGCGATGCCGAGCTGATCGGTCGCGCGCGTCGCCTGCGCAAGATGGTCGGCGGCGGCATGCGTCAGGCCGGTGGCCTCGCGGCGGCGGCGCTGTATGCGCTGGACCATCAGGTCGAGCGCCTGGCCGAGGACCACGCCAACGCCGAAGCGCTGGGTCGTGGCCTGGCCGAACTGGGTTACGCCATCGAGCCGGTGCAGACCAACATGGTCTACGTCGGCATCGGCGAGCAGGCCGGCGCGCTGGGCGAGCACCTGGCCGAACATGGCATTCGTGTCAGCCCGGCGGCGCGCCTGCGACTGGTCACCCACCTCGGTGTGAAAAGCGCCGATATCCCGCGTATCGTCGAAGCTTTTGCCGCCTTTCGTCGTTCCTGACAGAAATTATTGCGCGATAGGGGTTAACTATCGCGCAAAGACACTACAACCTTGATGCGGGGCCGATATAATGCGGCCCTTTGCCGGCGATTCGTGGCCGCATTTTTCCGTGGAAGAACCTATGAAAAGCGCTGAAATCCGTGAAGCCTTCCTCCGCTTCTTCGAAGAGAAGGGGCACACCCGCGTAGCGTCCAGTTCGCTGATCCCCGCGAACGACCCGACCCTGCTGTTCACCAACGCAGGCATGAACCAGTTCAAGGATTGCTTCCTGGGCCTGGAAAAGCGCGCCTACACCCGCGCCACCACCAGCCAGAAGTGCGTGCGTGCCGGCGGCAAGCACAACGACCTGGAAAACGTCGGTTACACCGCGCGCCACCACACCTTCTTCGAAATGCTGGGCAACTTCAGCTTCGGCGACTATTTCAAGCGCGACGCCATCACCTACGCCTGGGAATTCCTGACCTCGGACAAATGGCTGAACCTGCCCAAGGAAAAGCTCTGGGTCACCGTCTACGCCAGCGATGACGAGGCGTACGACATCTGGACCCAGGAAGTCGGCATTCCCGCCGAGCGCATGGTCCGCATCGGCGACAACAAGGGCGCTCCCTACGCATCGGACAACTTCTGGGCGATGGGCGACACCGGTCCGTGCGGCCCGTGCACCGAGATCTTCTTCGACCACGGCGCCGACATCTGGGGCGGCCCGCCCGGCTCGCCGGAAGAAGACGGCGACCGCTACATCGAGATCTGGAACAACGTCTTCATGCAGTTCAACCGCACCGCGGACGGCGTCATGCACCCGCTGCCGGCGCCGAGCGTGGACACCGGCATGGGCCTTGAGCGCATCAGCGCCGTGCTGCAGCACGTCCACTCGAACTACGAGATCGACCTGTTCCAGAGCCTGCTGAAGGCTTCGGCCGACGCCATCGGCTGCGCCAACGACGACGCACCGTCGCTGAAAGTGGTTGCCGACCACATCCGCTCCTGCGGCTTCCTGATCGCCGACGGCGTGCTGCCGTCCAACGAAGGTCGTGGCTATGTGCTGCGCCGCATCATCCGTCGCGCCTGCCGCCACGGTAACAAGCTGGGCGCCAAGGGCACCTTCTTCCACAAGATCGTCTCCGCCCTCGTCGGCGAGATGGGCGAGGCCTTCGTCGAGCTCAAGCAGCAGCAGGCGCACATCGAGCGCGTGCTGAAGACCGAGGAAGAGCAGTTTGCCAAGACCCTGGAGCAGGGTCTGAAGATCCTCGAGCAGGACCTGTCCGAGCTCAAGGGCAGCGTCATCCCCGGCAACGTGGTGTTCAAGCTGTACGACACCTACGGCTTCCCGGTGGACCTGACCAACGACATCGCCCGCGAGCGCAGCCTGACCCTCGACGAGGAAGGCTTCGAGCGCGAGATGGAGGCCCAGCGCGAGCGTGCCCGCTCCGCCAGCGCCTTCGGCATGGACTACAACAGCCTGGTGAAAGTGGATGGCGACACCCGCTTCCTCGGCTACCAGGGCGTTTCCGGCGCCGGCCAGATCATTGCCCTGTTCAAGGACGGCAAGGCCGTCGAGCAGTTGGGTGAAGGCGAGGAGGGCGTGGTCGTCCTCGACCAGACTCCGTTCTACGCCGAATCCGGCGGCCAGGTTGGCGACAGCGGTTTCCTTGAGGCTGCAGGCGTGCGCTTCGACGTGCGCGACACCACCAAGGCTGGCGGCGCTCACCTGCACCACGGCGTGGTTGCCCAGGGCAGCCTGACCGTTGGCGCTGCCGTGAAGGCCGAGGTCGCGCCTGGCGTGCGCCAGGCCACCGCGCTGAACCACTCCGCTACCCACCTGCTGCACGCTGCGCTGCGCCAGGTACTGGGCGATCACGTCCAGCAGAAGGGCTCGCTGGTCGACAGCCAGCGCCTGCGCTTCGACTTCAGCCACTTCGAGGCGATCAAGCCCGAGCAGCTGAAGCAACTGGAAGACATCGTCAACGCCGAAATCCGCAAGAACTCCGAGGTCGAGACCGAAGAGACCGATATCGAGTCCGCCAAGAACAAGGGCGCCATGGCGCTGTTCGGCGAGAAGTACGGTGATCAGGTGCGCGTGCTGAGCATGGGCGGCAAGTTCTCCGTCGAGCTGTGCGGCGGTACCCACGTGTCCCGCACCGGCGATATCGGCCTGTTCAAGATCACCAGCGAAGGCGGTGTGGCTTCCGGCGTGCGTCGTATCGAGGCGGTCACCGGCGGCGCAGCGCTGGCCTACCTCAACGGTGCCGAAGAGCAGCTCAAGGAGGCAGCCGGCCTGGTCAAGGGCAGCCGTGACAACCTGCTGGACAAGCTCTCCGGTCTGATCGAACGCAACCGTCAGCTGGAGAAGGAACTGGAGCAGCTCAAGGCCAAGGCCGCCAGCGCGGCCGGCGACGACCTGGCGGGTTCCGCCGTGGAAGTCGGTGGCGTGAAGGTGCTGTCCTCGCGTCTCGACGGCCTGGACGGCAAGGCGCTGCTGGCGCTGGTCGACCAGTTGAAGAACAAGCTGGGCAGCGGGGTCATCCTGCTGGGCGGCGTGTTCGAAGAGAAGGTCGTGCTGGTCGCCGGCGTGACCCAGGACCTGACCGCCAAGCTGAAAGCGGGCGATCTGATGAAGCAGGCCGCTGCGGCCGTGGGCGGGAAGGGCGGTGGTCGCCCGGACATGGCCCAGGGCGGTGGCGTCGATGCCGGCAAGCTGGACGAAGCTCTGGCGCTGGCAGTGAAGTTTGTCGAACAGGGCCTCTAAAGGCCCTGAAATACGGGGCCCGCAGCGCGTCCGGCGGGCCTTGGCAGCATGCGGTGATGCATGTTTAATGGGCGCCCTTCAGGAATCAGGCGGCTTTTGAAATGGCTTTGATCGTACAGAAGTTTGGAGGGACCTCCGTCGGCACCGTCGAGAGAATCGAGCAGGTAGCCGAGAAGGTGAAGAAATTCCGTGAAGCGGGCGACGACATCGTCGTGGTGGTGTCCGCCATGAGCGGCGAGACCAACCGCCTGATTGGTCTGGCGAAACAGATCATGGACCAGCCGATTCCGCGCGAGCTGGATGTGATGGTCTCCACCGGCGAGCAAGTGACCATCGCCCTGCTGAGCATGGCGCTGATGAAGCGCGGCGTGCCGGCGGTTTCCTACACCGGTAACCAAGTCCGTATCCTTACCGACAGTTCCCACACCAAGGCGCGTATCCTGAGCATCGACGATGCGAACATTCGCGCAGATCTGAAAGCCGGCCGTGTAGTCGTGGTCGCTGGCTTCCAGGGTGTGGACGAGCAGGGCAACATCACTACCCTCGGCCGTGGTGGTTCCGACACCACCGGCGTAGCCCTGGCGGCGGCACTGAAGGCCGATGAGTGCCAGATCTATACCGACGTCGATGGCGTCTACACCACCGACCCGCGCGTCGTGCCGCAGGCGCGCCGCCTGGACAAGATCACCTTCGAAGAGATGCTGGAAATGGCCAGCCTCGGTTCCAAGGTGCTGCAGATCCGCTCGGTGGAATTCGCCGGCAAGTACAACGTCCCGCTGCGCGTGCTGCACAGCTTCCAGGAGGGTCCGGGCACCCTCATTACCCTTGATGAAGAGGAATCCATGGAACAGCCGATCATCTCCGGCATCGCCTTTAACCGCGACGAAGCCAAGCTGACCATCCGTGGCGTACCGGATACTCCCGGCGTTGCTTTCAAGATTCTCGGCCCGATCAGTGCCGCCAATGTAGAAGTCGACATGATCGTGCAGAACGTCGCGCACGATAACACCACCGACTTCACCTTCACCGTGCACCGCAACGACTACCAGGCCGCCCTGGAAATCCTCAAGCAGACCGCCACCACCATCGGTGCGCGCGAAGCCACTGGCGACACCAACATCGCCAAGGTTTCCATCGTCGGTGTCGGCATGCGGTCTCACGCCGGTGTCGCCAGCCGCATGTTCGAAGCCCTGGCCAAGGAGACCATCAACATCCAGATGATCTCCACCTCGGAAATCAAGGTTTCCGTGGTCATCGAAGAGAAATACCTCGAGTTGGCGGTCCGTGCCCTGCACACCGCTTTCGAACTCGACGCCCCGGCCCGACAGGGCGAGTAAGGCGGGATATACCGAAAGGCGCGGCTACCCCGCGCCTTTTGTCGTTTTTGACTGTCTGACAGGAACTTTCTTTCCGGCAGGACTGGTCAATACTTGGGTGAAGGATTCGCGCACTTGATCTATACGAATCTGCCACCATTTCTTTTTTTGCAGACTGCTTATCCCGTAACACGTAAGGAGAAAGGAATGCTGATTCTGACACGCCGGGTCGGAGAGACCCTGATGGTCGGTGATGACGTCACCGTGACTGTACTGGGCGTCAAAGGCAATCAGGTGCGTATCGGTGTGAATGCGCCGAAGGAAGTTGCCGTGCACCGTGAGGAAATCTACCAGCGCATCCAGAAAGAGAAAGACCAAGAACCAAACCATTAATTTTTCTAAAATTTTTCTTTGCAAACGGGGAAAACATGGATATCATGCGCCCCGTGTTGCGGAGAGGTGGCCGAGTGGCCGAAGGCGCTCCCCTGCTAAGGGAGTACACCTCAAAAGGGTGTCGGGGGTTCGAATCCCCCCCTCTCCGCCATTGCATCCTCTGGTGCGATGAGTTGCCCGGTTACGTAAGTGACTGAAAAGATTGAAAAAATCTTGTTGACAGCTCAGAAGAATCGCCCTAGAATTTGCGCCCTCATCAGCGCACTCATAGCTCAGCTGGATAGAGTACTCGGCTACGAACCGAGCGGTCGGAGGTTCGAATCCTCCTGAGTGCGCCATATAAGAGGCAACGCGAAAGCGGGGCTTCAGTGGCGAAAGGGCTGAAAAGCCATTAGCTGCAACCAGTTGGTGAATCTGGTTAAACTTTGCCAACGACGCACTCATAGCTCAGCTGGATAGAGTACTCGGCTACGAACCGAGCGGTCGGAGGTTCGAATCCTCCTGAGTGCGCCATATACAAAAGGGCCTGCAGTAATGCAGGCCCTTTTTCTTTGCCTTCAAAAAACTTTCCATTCGAAAAGCATTGGGCGGCGTAATCAGCGCTTCGCCTTGCCCATCACGCAACCATCCTCGTCAAAGGTCACGGTACGTGCGCCGTGCTTCTTGTCCGCCTCGTAGTGGTAGCGCAACGTCTCGTTGTGCTGGCTGGTCCTGTCGGGCCTCCCCAGGGCGCTCTCCACGTCGCTGCGGGTCATTCCGGTCCTCACTCGCCCTTCGATGATCGCCTTGCGCCGTGCGCTGCCAGTGACGCGATTGCCGCAGCCATTCTGCTGTTCGCCAACGACCACGACGGACTCTCGCTCGGCGTCCTTCTTGCCCTGACCTTTGCTGCGCACCAGCGGCTTCTGTGGGGCGGACTCTTGCGGGATCGCCATCGGCACCGGCTCGCCGCTGCCGGGCGTGGGGTTGTTCGCTTCCTGGATTTCCTGCTGCCTTTCCACGGGGCAGCCATACTGACTGAACAGCACGCTGCCGTCGGCCGCAGTGCAGCGGAACACCGAGGTCGCCTCGCTGGTCGGAACCAGTGGAATCAGGAGTGAGCAGAGCAGGGCGGGCAGGCGCATGGTTTCCTCCGTGATGGCGGGCCTGCCTGCAGCCTAGGAGTGGAAATTGTCAGTCGGAGCCGGGTGTCCTGTGGGAGCTTTCGGGCGTCGAACCGGGCAGTGATTCGCCAGTGAACTTTCGCCCGCAAGCGATTGTTCTGGCCGCCATTTTGTAACGCCTAATACACCCCGGAGTGTTATCATTTCCCGCATCTGCCCTCGATGGGCGCATGGGACACCACCATGGACTTACCCAGTAGTTACTCAGAACCCCGATTGCGTACACACGACCTGATGTATTGATCCCCTCTGGCCCGTTCTGCCACTGGGGGTGGAGCGTGCTATGACCGAAGTAGAAGCCAAGAAGCCGCAGGAAAGCCTGCAGGACCGCCTCAACCAGGTGGTCGACCTGCTGCACAAGCACAAGCTGGTGGAAGACCTGACGCACCGTCAGGAAGGCCAGCATCAAGACCTCGTCGAAAACCTCGTGCATCGCCAGAACCTGGCGGAACTCCAGCGCAAGCTGGAAGAGTTGCACCCGGCCGACATCGCCCACATTCTCGAATCCCTTCCGCTGGATGACCGCCTGACGGTCTGGCAGCTGGTCAAGGCCGAGCGCGACGGCGACATCCTCCTCGAAGTCTCCGACTCCGTGCGGGAAACCCTGATCGCCGACATGGACGATCACGAGATCCTCGCCGCGGCCAGGGACATGGACGCCGACGAACTCGCGGACCTCGCGCCGGAACTGCCGCGCGATGTGGTCCACGAGCTGATGGAAAGCCTCGACCAGCAGCAACGCGAGCGTGTGCGTTCGGCGCTGTCCTACGAGGAAGACCAAGTCGGCGCGCTGATGGACTTCGAGATGGTCACCATCCGCGACGACGTCAGCCTGGAAGTGGTGCTGCGCTACCTGCGTCGACTGAAGGAGCTGCCGGGCCATACCGACAAGCTCTTCGTGGTCGACTACGACGGCGTGCTCAAGGGTGTGCTGCCGATCAAGCGCCTGCTGGTGAACGATCCGGACAAGGACGTGGCTGAAGTCATGGCTACCGATCCGGTGACTTTCACCCCCGACGAGGACGGCTACGACGCCGCCCAGGCGTTCGAACGTTACGACCTGATTTCCGCCCCTGTGGTGGACAAGAACGGCAAGCTCATCGGCCGTCTGACCATCGATGAGATGGTCGACCTGATCCGTGAGGAAAGCGAAAGCGAAGTCCTGAACATGGCCGGTCTGCGCGAGGAAGAAGACATCTTCGCCTCGGTCTGGAAGTCGGTCGGCAACCGTTGGGCGTGGCTGGCCACCAACCTGGTCACTGCCTTCATCGCCTCGCGGGTGATCGGCCTGTTCGAAGGTTCCATCGAGAAGCTGGTGGCGCTGGCCGCGCTGATGCCCATCGTGGCCGGCATCGGCGGCAATTCCGGTAACCAGACGATCACCATGATTGTCCGCGCCATGGCGTTGGATCAGATCCAGACCAGCAGTGCCAACCGCCTGCTGCGCAAGGAGCTGGGCGTAGCGCTGGTGAACGGCCTGGTATGGGGTGGCGTGATCGGTCTGGTTGCCTTCTACCTTTACGGCAACTGGGAGCTGGGTGCGGTCATGACAGGCGCCATGACGCTCAACCTGCTGCTCGCCGCGATGATGGGCGTGCTGATCCCGATGACGCTGCTGCGCCTGGGCCGCGACCCGGCCATGGGCTCCAGCGTGATGATCACCGCCATGACCGACAGCGGCGGATTCTTCATCTTCCTCGGGCTGGCCACGCTGTTCCTGATGTAACGCCAGCTCTGCCGAAAAGGCCGCCCGCGAGGCGGCTTTTTTGTGCCTGTGGTTATGCGGCACCGGTAAATCGCGGGCATGAAAAAGCCGGCTCGAGGCCGGCTGTTTCGGGTGGCGCGAACGAATCAGGCGTCGTTCTGTGCCATCTCGGCATCGTGCGCGATCAGGGCGATCAGCGCGTTCTGCTGACGATGGGTCAGCTGACGGAAGCGCTGCAGCAGTTCGCGCTCGTGCAGGCTGAGTTCCGGGCTGTCCAGGCGAATGCCCAGGTTGTCCTGCAGGGCGCCTTCCTGCAGCAGGCTCTGTTCGAGACGCGCGATGATCTCGGAGTTCATGCTGCGGTGGTGGCTGCGAGCGACGTCGGCGATACGCTCACGCATGCCTTCGGGCAGACGTACGACGAACTTGTCAGCGGTACGGCTGGAGTAGGTGGGGGTTGCCTGTTTCAATGGGCGCATACTTTAAACCTGTAAGTCAGGGAGGCCGATGCCATGGGTCAGCGTTCGTTCAGGCCCTTTGACAGCGATTTCCAGTGGCCGTTCAGCGCGTCGTCAAAGCTTTTGAAAAAATATCCAATAACTTGACGTCAAACCTTCGGCATATTGTGTCTCGGGTGAAGGCTAAATGCCAGCACCAATCGTCCGAAATGAGACCGCCTAGGCAGACCCTTCTTTGGATGGGAATTGAAGGGAAAGCTGGCGAAGTGCCCGTTCCAGTCAGCGTAGTCGATGTGTACTGTGCGCCTGCCTGCCGTTGGGCAGCCTGATGAGGGCACTTCGTCGCGGATTGCCATGATGGCACAGCGCTGGGTGGAGAGTCAGGAGCGGTGGCGGCGTGCGGGCGTCGATATCGGGTTTTCACTGATATCGCACAAGGCTCGGAGTATTATCCGCCCCGCGGATCAGAATTGAAGTAGCGCCGAGCCGCCGGCGCACCGAGAGTTTCATGACCCCAGGCAGACTGATTTTCCTGATGGGCCCTTCGGGCTCCGGCAAGGACAGCGTGTTGCAGGCCGCCAGCGCTCCGCTGGCCGCGTTGGATTGCCGGATCGTCCGGCGCGTCATCACCCGGTCAGCCGAGGCGCGGGGTGAAGAGGCGCAGTCGGTGAGCATCGACGAATTCGCCGAGCTGGAGCGCTCCGGCGCCTTTGCCATGAGCTGGCGCGCCAATGGCCTGCATTACGGCATTCCCCGCGAGATAGATGACTGGCTTGCTGCCGGTCACGACGTGCTGGTCAATGGTTCGCGCAAGTACCTGCCTGAGGCCCGTCGTCGTTATCCGCAGCTGATCGCGGTGCTGCTGAAGGTCGATGCCGAGGTGCTGCGACAGCGCCTGCTCAAGCGCGGGCGGGAGACGCTGGTGGAAATCGAGGAGCGCCTGGCGCGCAATGCGCACTTTGCCGATGGTCTGCCCGGGCCGCTGGTGGAGCTGGATAACTCGGTGTCCCTGGATGTGACAGTCGGCCACCTGCTGGGCTTGCTCGCCCCGCCGGATGCCCAGGCCAGCTGAAGTCAGTCCAGGCTCAGCGACAGGCTGACGCCGTGGGGCGCGAAGCCCATCGCCGCATAGAAACGGTGCGCCATTTCCCGGTCCTGGTGGCTGGAGAGCGCCAGCTTGTAGCACTTCCAGTCCCGCGCCCATTCCACGGCCCGGCCGATCAGCGCCTGGCCGATGCCCTGGCCGCGTGCACGGCTGTCCACCACCATGTCCTCGAGGATTGCCGAGCGGGCGAAACCGTGGGCGATGTGTTCGATCAGGTGCAGCGTGCAGGTGCCGAGCAAGGCTCCGTCGCGCTCGGCGATCAGCGTTACCCGCGAGGGCTGCTGGTTGCTCAGGGCGAGGGCGAGCAACGCGGTGTCGGGCAGCGGGTCGCGTGTGCCCAGTTGTTGCAGCAGAGGAGCAAGGGCCGCCGCATCATCGGCCGTGGCGACGCGCACATCGAAGGTAGCGAAGGGGGAATCGGGCAGGGCGCCGTCGTCTGTGGTCATGGTGATTCTCCGGCTGACGGCGAAATTATGGACCGCGACGGTGGCGGCGGCATGACAAATCGCTTGTCGGTGGTTAACATGCCGACCCGATTGTCCCGGTAGCTCAATTGGATAGAGCGTCCCCCTCCTAAGGGGAAGGTTGGAGGTTCGACCCCTCTCCGGGACACCAGTACGCCAAGGCCCGCAACTGCGGGCCTTTTTCGTTTCTGCCCGGGGTGGCCATCAAGGCGAAAAGGTCACCCGGTTGCGCCCGTTGTGCTTGGCGTCGTACAGCGCCTGGTCGGCCTTGATCAGCGCCTGGCTGAGGGTGCCGTCGGCGGTGAGATGGGCCAGGCCCAGGCTGATGGTGACGTTGGGTGTACCGGGCAGCTCGGCGGTCACGCGGCGCAACTGCTCGACCCGCGACTGAGCCTCCTCCACGCTGATCCCCCACAGGTACAGGCCGAACTCCTCTCCGCCCAGGCGGGCGAATTCGAAGTCCTGCATTTCATGCTGGATGGCGCGCGCGACGCGGGTCAGCACTTCGTCGCCGATGTCATGCCCGTAGGTGTCGTTGACCCGCTTGAAGTGATCGATGTCGATCATCACCAGGTAGCGCTGCTCGCCGTCGCCTCCCAGGCGCTGGCCGACGCGGGTCATGAAGGAGCGGCGGTTGGGGATGCCGGTGAGCACGTCGAGGTAGGCCTGATCCAGCAGCAGCCGGGCCATGGCGTAGTTGTACAGCTTGGCCTTGCTCAGGTGGTGGAAGATGTAGACCGAGAGCGCGCTGATGAACAGCGGGTAGCAGACCAGCATGCTGCGTCGCGCGTCCAGGGCCGGCACATCGCCCAGCAGCGGGTTGAGGAAGGTCCAGGTCACTACCAGCACGGAATAGAAGGCGAGATTGTTCAGCGGCATCGCGGTGGCACTGTAGAGCACCGTGGCGGCCGCGATCACCAGCCAGGCAGGGCGCAGTGGCTCCGGCAAGCCGTCGATCACCAGGCGTGCGCCGAGGCTGAAGGTGATGACGAAGGCCAGGTTGAGCCAGTAGAAGTGCATCGCCTTGCGTACGAAGCTGGCCACCACGGTGATGAGGAAGAACACACCGAGGAAGAGCACCGAGACATAGGTGAAACCCTGACCGGCCTGGAAGCTGACGATGAGATCGAAGAGCAGCCACATGGCGGCGCTCACGGCAAAGATCAGCAGGCTGAGCCCGTGGAGTCGCTCGAAATCGTGCTGGAGGAATTCGGCCCTGATCCCGGCCGGGACGCTTTGCTTGAGTATCTCGGACTCGATGGTCTTGAACATGAACCGCCCTGTGCGCGTGTGGGATCGCTCGCGCGAGAATAGCCGAACCCGATGCCGACCGCGCTAGCGTGCGGCGGGCATCGGGTGGGGGATGTTTCAGGGCGTTGCGGAGGTGCTGGGATGCGCGCGCTGGTTGTCCAGCAGCGCCTTGCCCCAGGGCCGGTAGCGCACCTCGAACACGGCGCTGGCGTGGCAGCCGGTGGACGCGCTGGAAGGCGAGGCAGGTTCGGCATGGAAAGGCTGGCCGGCGGCACTGGTCTGGCGGAAGGCTTCGCGGACGATGCCGACCGGGCAGGGCAGGGCGGCGGCGTAAGCCTGGCGCACGCGCTCGGGCAGCGCGCCAGTGCCGGCACCGTCCTGCCACCAGACCTGCACGCCGAGCCCGGCGATCTGCCCCAGCCAGTCGCCGTATACCTGCGGCGCCAGCTTGCCACCAGAGAAGGCGCTCAGTTGCAGCGGTGCCTTCAACTGCCCGGCAAAGTGCTTAAGCTGATGCTGCAAGGCCTGGCGGCGTTCGACGGCCTGGAAGTGCCAGTCGTCCAGTTCCATCGGCAGGTACCAGGCGGCGACGGGCAGTTTCCACTGCTCGCCCACCTGCCGTTGCTGCGCCAGAGAGCGGCCCAGCTGATGCTGCCAGTAGGCTTCCAGGCCGGGCGTGTCCAACTCGCTCTGGCGCTGGTAGTAGGCTGGGTCCATGTACAGCCCGAGGACCAGTTGCAGGCCATTGTCGTGGGCGCTTTTCAGGGAGCGCGCGAGCCAGCCGTTGGCACCGCCGAAGTCGGAGTCGCCATAGGCGGTCCATTGCACGATCAGGGTCTTCGTACCCTGGGCCGCGCTGGCGCGCCAGATCTGCTGCCACTGCGCGTCGCTCAGCGCTGCATCGACATTCAGCGGCTGGTAGAACAGGCGCTCATCGGCGTGCGCCGCGGTGGAACACAGCAGGGCCAGGGTGAAAATCAGACGTCGCATCAGAAGTTCACCTCGAGTCCCACCAGCCAGCCGTTGGCCTGTTCATAGAGATTGCCCGCCATGCCCAGTTGGTACTCGGTGCGCACGGTGACGTGAGCGCGGTACGCGTTGTAGCGGTCCTCGCCATACCAGTACTGCCAGCGCAGGCCGACGCCGCTGCGCAGGTCCTGGCGCCAGTCGTTGCTCGGGTCCTGCGCGGAGAACTCGGCAAAGCCGTACGGCATGATCGTCTGCGGCGAGTCCACCGGCAGCTTCCAGGTGTGGCCCTGCTGGTAGCGCGAGACCCACTGATGGTCGCCAGCGTGGGTCCACCAGGCGAAGTCGGTGTAGAGGAAGCGCTCGTCCCAGTCACTCTCGTCCACGCGCCAGTCGTTGCGGTACTCGCCCTGGTCGAGGAAGGAGGCGGTGGCGCGCAGCAGGAAGTCGGTGGAGGTCTGGCCGTACTTGTCGCGCTGGCGCACGTAGCGCTCGAACTTCTCGGGGGTGCCAATCTCGTGCAGACGGATGCCGTCGAAGGCGTAGTCGGAATCGCCGTCGTCGTTCACCGTATTCTGCTTGTACAGCTCGCTGTAGAGGTTGAGGTTGTAGTCGCCGAAGGGCTTGTAGCGCAGGCCGAAACCGGCGGCGAGGGTCTGGGTGTACTGCTTGCGTCCTTCGTTGCCGGCGATCGCCCGGCCGTAGACCGAGAGGGTGCTGCCGTTGCGGGTCGGCTCCTCGCCCAGGGCGTGGTCCCAGATGAAGGTCTGCAGGTTCTGCGATTGCGCGCGGCGGCGGTTGCCGGTCTGGTTGTCGCCATTGAGGATCGGCACCGTGGTGACGCCGGCAGGCGACCAGGTGCTGGCGATGGTCAGGTTGTCGCGCTGGGACATGACCTGGTGTGCGCGGCGCTGGCGGAAGCGGCGGGCTTCGAGGCTGCCGTACTCGTCATCGGCGGCGACCGGGTCCTGTTCCAGATCGATCACCCGGCGCAGCTCGCGGCGGGCGGCGAAGCTGTCCTCGGCTTCGTCATAGCGCCAGGCGAGGGTTTCGCCCAGGCGGAAGTCCTCGGGGTAATCGCGGGTGGCGCGCTCCAGGTAGGGGATCGCGGTGCGGCGTTCTTCCGGGGTGTCGGTGCCGGCCAGGCGCATGCCGTAGTCGGCACGGAAGCGCGGATTGTTCGGTTCGCGGCGTACCGCCTCGGCCAGCCAGAGTTTGCTCTGCTGCGTGTCCCCGGCCTTCTGTGCACTGCCGGCGGCGTTGTAGAAGTGCTGGCCGTTGGGCTGGTGCTGCAGGGCCTCGCGGTGCCGCGAAAGGGCTTCGGGGTAATCGCCGCGGGCGTCGGCGATGTTGGCGCCCAGTGCCCAGTCGTCCGCGCTGCCTTTCTTCGCCTGCTGCCAGTAGCGCTCGGCGCCGGCATTGTCGTTGGTGAGCAACGCGGCGCGGCTGGCGGTGAGACGGGCGTTGTCGTTGAGTTCGCTGGCGGGCAGGGCGTTGAAGATGCGCAGCGCACCGGCCGGATCGCCGGCGGCTTCCAGCGCATAGGCCAGTGGCAGCTGGCTTTGCTTGTCGCCGTGGGCGATCGCGGCCTGGTAGTAGACCACCGCTTCGCCGGGCCGCGCGGGCATGGAACAGCGGCCGAGGGCGCGCAGCTCGCCGGGGGTGTTGGAGTTCGGGCTCAGGTAGCGTTGCAGGGCGTCGCAGCGCCCGGCTTCGGCGAGGCGGCCGAGCAGGTAGCCGCGCGAGACCGGGTCGGCTTTGGGCAACAGGGCTTCGATGCGCGCGACGTCCAGAGGCGTGTCACTGCGTGCGTGGATGCCGGCCAGGCGCTGCAGCAGCGTGGGCGGCAGGTTGCCGCCGCGGCGGTCGTAGGCGCTCTCCAGCAGTTGCTTGGCGCGCTCGGTGCGCCCGGCGTTGAGGGCGAGGTAGCTGGCCTGATCCAGCGCCTTGAGGTCACCGGTCTGGCGATAGCGCTGCTCCCACAGTGCCGCCGCTTCGCCGGTGCGGCCGCGGGCCTGCAGTAGCTCGGCGCGCTGGCGCACCGTGTCGGGCGTCTGTGGCTGGCGCGATAGCCAGGCCAGAGCCAGATCGGTGCGCCCTTGGCGCCGCCAGGAGTCCACCAGTTGGTCGCGCCGGGCGGTGTCCCAGGGTTCGGGCAGCCGGGTGTTCTCCAGCAGGTCGGTGGCGTCCAGGCGCTGGGCCAGCACCAGCCAGGTCTTCGGATCGTCAGCCGGCTTGCACTGCTGCAGCTTCGCCAATGCCTCCGCCTGGTCGTGGCGCGACAGCCATTCGGTGGTTTCCAGGCAGGGACGGTTCTGCTGGTCACTGAGCTTGGTCACCAGCGGGGCGTCAGCGCTGTCGCGGGCGACCTCCAGCAGTTGCGCCTGGCGTGTCGGGTCGTTGCGGTCCTGTTCCGGCAGGGTGAGCAACCAGCGCTTGGCCACTTCGGTCTGCTCGACGGCGATGGCGCGGTCGATGATCGCCAGCCTTGCCTGGCGCGCGGCGTTGGCGTCGGGCGCCTGCTGGATCAGCTCCTCCAGCGGCTTTTCTTCCAGGCGCTGGGCGTAGGCGTTGGCCAGGCGGCGCCAGTCATCGGCGGAGAGTTGGTGAGCGGCGGCCAGCGGAGCCAGCTGGGCGATGGTGGTGTCCCAGTCACGCAGTTGTTCGGCCCAGTTGGCGCGGGCCTCGCGCAGCACGCGGCCATCGCTGCCCGGCGGTACGGTACTGAGCCATTCCAGCGCCTTGGCGGCACCCTGGGTCTGGCCGAGCTTGAGGCTGTAGGCCTGCCACAGGCGCACACGCTCGTTGGCGTTGCTGGTGTGGGCCAGCCACTGGTTGATCTGGGCTTCGGGGGGCGGGCCGTTCTCGATCAGGTCCAGGCGCAATTCGGTCAGGGCCTGCGCGCCGGCATCGGTGCCGGCCAGTGCCTGGGCTTCCTTCTCGGCGTCGTCGAAACGCTGCTGCTTGGCCAGGGACTGGATCAGCAGGGAGCGCGCCTCGGTGTTGTTCGGAACGCGGTCGAGCAGGTGGCGCATCAGGCGTTCGACTTCCGCCCAGTTGCTCTTCTTCGCTTCCTTGTAGCCCTTGTCGAGGTAGGGGAAGCTGCGGAAACGCTGGAACTCCGTGAGCTGGTCATCGGCGGCCTGCGCCAGCGGGGCGGCGATGCTGGCCAGGATCAGGCCGTAAAGCAGGGGTTGTTGCGGTTTCACTCGGCCTCCCGGGCAATGCGATAGGCCTCGTGCTGTTCGCTGGCCTGTTCCTTGAGCGCTTCCTCGAGCACCTGCTGGGTGATCATGCCGCGCTTGATCAGGTGTTCGCCGAGGGAGTCCTGCTCGGGATCGAAATCGATCAGGGCCTGATTGAACAGGCTTGGCGGGACCATCCCGCGTACCTGTAGCAGGGTGCCGAACATCACCACGTGCCCGCACAAGCGTTCCATCAGCGACTCGTCGCCCTGGCGCTGACGGAGTGCGTCGATGATGGCGCGGGTTTCGTCAGTCTGGTTGCGGCCTCCGTACCAGTGGCGCAAGCCGAGGGTGACGCGTCCCTGGGGAGCCAGGCGACCGCGCACCGGGCGCTTGAGCTGGCGGCTGATGGCGCCGAGGGACACCTGGCTGATCTGCTGCTCGCTGGCCAGCACTAGGGTGTCGCCCTCGAGGGCCACCGGCAGTACCGCATAGCGCAGCGCGAGCTTGCGCGGCAGCGCTTCGATGAGCTTCTCGTCGAGGGTGAAGGGGTTGAGCGGCGCCCATTCCTCGCCCAGCTCTTCGGCCAGGGTTTCGACCAGCTGGGTGCTGGTGATCAGTTCGCGCAGCAGCAACTCGCGGCCCAGGCGGCGACGGACCGGGCTGGTCAGTGCCGATTGCAGCTGCTCTTCGGTGATCAGGCTCTGCGCGACCAGGCGCTGGCCCAGTGGCGTGCGCTGCGGGCCGGCGAGGGCGGGGAATTCATGGGTGGTCTTGTCCCAGGCGACCCGGCGTGAATCGCCCATCTCCATCACCTGCTTGAGCGCGCGCAGGTTGGCGAAGAAGTTGACGAAGTTGCTCCACATCATCCGCGGCGCCGACAGCAGCCCCTCGAAGATGCCGTAGAAACGAGTGACGAACCAGAAGCGCTGGAACAGCCGGTTGAGCAGCATCAGGCCGTTGAGGAACAGCAGCACCACCAGCAACTGGCTGCCTTCGAGGATCGACGGGAAGCGCCAGGCGTTGGGCGACAGGCTGGTGATCAGCCACATGGTGATCAGCACCAGGAACAGCAGGTTGACCAGGAAGCTCAGCAGGTAGGCGATCAGCCCCCGGCGGTCGCGCCAGAGGAAGTAGTTGAGCATGGTCTTGCTGCTCCAGCCCAGGTTGCGCGTGCCCTGGAAGACGATCCCGGTAATCCACCGGGATTTCTGCCGGATGGCGTGCTGCCAGGTGCGCGGGAAGTGTTCGCGCACGCAGATGACCTGGGAGAAGCGCCGGTCCATGCCCGGCACCCAGTCGCTCTTGAGCGCCAGCTGCGGGTCGGTGATGGAGTAGCGGGCGAAGATGCACTTCATGCCCTTTTGCTTGAGGCGGAAGCCGATGTCGTAATCCTCGGTGAGACTCTGCACATCGAAGGCGATGCCATCGCCGTCTTCGAGCAGCGCGGCGATGGCGCGGCGGCTGAAGCAGGTGCCGACGCCGGCGCTGGGTACCTGGCCGGTCAGCGCCTCGCGCACCGGCACATCCTTGCCGTGGTTCTCGGCGAACTCGTCGACGTAGTGGCCGGCGGTGAAGCCGGTCCATTCCGGGGCGTAGGGGTAGACCGGGATCTGGATCAGGTCCTTGGCCGGCAGCAGGTAGTTGAACAGGCGCAGTTCCAGCGGCGAGATGACGTCTTCGGCGTCATGCAGGATGAAGCCGGAGAATTCGATGCGGGCATCGGCCTCGAAGCGCAGAATGGCGTCGATGATGTTGTTCAGGCAGTCGGCCTTGCTGGTGGGGCCGGGACGCGCGCAGACCACCTTGTGCACGTTGGGGTAGTGCAGGCACACCGCGTCCACGTCCGCCTGGGTCTGTGGATCGTTGGGGTAGGTGCCGACGAAGATCTGGTAGTTCTCGTAGTCCAGGGTAGAGGCGGCCAGGCGGGCCATCTCGCCCACCACGCCGACCTCGTTCCAGGCCGGCACCATGATCGCCAGCGGCTTCTCCGGAGCGGCGAAGAGGCGTTCCTCGTCGGCCCGGTCGAAGCGGTTGTAGATACGGAAGCGGCGCACCAGTACCCGGCCCCAGTACACCAGGTCGATGAACAGGTCATCCAGGCCGAGCAGGAACATCAGCGCGGCGAGGATGATCGCCAGGTACTTCAGGGCATAGAGAACGTAGGTGAGGATATCGACCAGTTCGAGGCTCATTCGAACTCGCTTGGCGTACGTGATTCACCGAACCAGGAGAGCAGCCGGGCGACGATCTTCTCGCTGGCATGGCCGTCGCCGTAGGGGCTGAATACCCGGCTCATCTGCTCGTAGACTTCCTCGTCGCGCAGCAGGTGGCTGGCTTCGCTGACGATGCGCCCGGTGTTGGTCCCCACCAGCACCACGGTGCCGCCTTCCAGCACGGCCGGGCGCTCGGTGACACGGCGCAACACCAGCAGTGGTTTACCCAGCGCCGGGGCCTCTTCCTGGATGCCGCCCGAGTCGGTGAGGATGATGTGCGCGCGGTCCATCAGCCAGACGAAGTGCTGGTAGTCCTGCGGAGCGATCAGATGGATGTTCGGCTTGTCCGAGAGCAGGCCGTAGACGGCGTTCTGCACCTGCGGGTTGAGGTGCACCGGGTAGACGAAGTCCACATCGGGGAAGCGCTGGCCAAGCTCGGCCAGGGCCAGGCAGATGCGCTCGAAACCCTTGCCGAAGTTTTCCCGGCGGTGGCCGGTGATCAGTACCACCCGGCGGTCCCCGGTGAATTTGGCCAGGGGGGAGTCGATGGCGGGTTTCCAGCCGGTCTCGTGCAGGTGCTCGCGCATCCACAGCAGGGCGTCGATCACCGTGTTGCCGGTGACTTCGATCTGGTCGATGTTCACCCCTTCGCGCAGCAGGTTGTCGCGCGAGGCCTTGGTCGGCGGGAAGTGCAGGTCGGCGATCACTGCCGTGAGGCGGCGGTTGGCTTCTTCCGGCCAGGGCTGATGGATGTTGCCGGTGCGCAGGCCGGCCTCGACATGGCCGACCGGGATCTGCCGGTGGAAGGCGGTGAGGGCGGCAATGAAGCTGGTGGTGGTGTCGCCGTGGACCAGCACGATGTCCGGGCGATGGCGGTCGTAGCTGTCGTCCAGCTTGCCCATCATCTGCAGGGACAGGCTGTTCAGCGTCTGGCCCTGGGTCATGACGTCGAGGTCTTCATCCACCTCGAGTTCGAAGGAGTTCAGCACTTGCTGTAGCATCTCGCGATGCTGGCCAGTGGAGCAGATGCGCAGCTCGATTTCCGGGGTACGGCGGAGGACGCGGGCGAGGGGGGCCATCTTGATGGCTTCCGGACGGGTTCCGAAAACCATGGTGACTTTGTACTTCATCAATTGCTCCTTGGGCGCACCCTTGTGGGGCCGCCTTCGGTTTTCCGTGTGGGATTTTTCCAAGGGCAATGAAAGTCGCTCAAGTCCGGGCTGTCCAGCGACAACTGGTGTTGCCAGTGATACAGGTCAGGTACATTGACCTTTTTGGGTGTTTTGTCGCCTGGCTGCAGGCCGCGTCGTCAGTGGGCCGGCGCCGGTTTGCCGGCAGCGTCGAGAAAAAATGTTGATGAATTTTTCGAGAAGGCGGATCGGTCGATGCTGAGCGCGGAATTGAAGGCGTTCTACCGGGTGGCGAAGTTGGGCAGCATCACCCAGGCGGCGAAGAAACTCGGCCTCAGCCAGCCGACCGTGACCACGCAGATACGCAACCTGGAAAGCCAGTACGCGGTGGAGCTGTTCTATCGCGGCGGCCGTCGCCTGACCCTGAGCGACGAGGGCGCGCGCCTGCTACCGATGGTCGAGGCGCTGTTGCAGCAGGAAGCCGACATCGAGTTCTACCTGCGCAACTGTGGGCAGATGCAGGGTGCGCTGCGCATCGGCGCCACCTCTCCTTATTACGTGCTCGGGCTGATCAAGAACTTCCGCGAGCGCTTCCCGCAGATCGAAGTGTCGGTGGAGATCGGCAACTCCCAGCAGGTGCTCGAATCGCTGATCGAATGCCGGGTGGACCTGGCGGCCTCCTCGCAGCAGGTGGACGACGCGCGCCTGACCCGCGTGGTGCTGGGCAGCGATCCACTGGTGCTGGCGGTGCACCGCAGCCACCCGCTGGCGGCGCTGCAATCGGTGAGTCTGGGCGACTTGCGCAGCCATTGCCTGCTGATGCGCGAGGCGGGTTCTACCACCCGCCAGCTGACCGAAGCGATGTTGCAGCAGGCGGGGGTAACGCCGGCCTCGATGCTGGAGATCGGCAGCCGCGAATCGATCCGCGAGGCCGTGATCCGCAACCTGGGCGTGAGCATCATCGCCCGCCAGGAAGTGCCGGATAACCCGCACTTGTGCGTGCTTGAGATCAAGGGCGCCAGCCTGATCGACGAGTACCTGTATTGCCTGAAGGACCGGCGGCAGGCGCGCTTGCCGAGTGCGTTTCTGGCGTTGGCGCAGGCGTAGAACCGATTCCCGTGTAGGAGCGGGCCATGCCCGCGATCAGAGTTTCCCTCCCCACCGAAGTCAGAGCGACGCACGAACGCAGGATGGTGTGGAGCGAAGCGATACCCATCAATTTCCGTGTGCCGTCAGCATGGGTATCGCTGCGCTCTACACCATCCTACTAAGCGTTCACCGGCAGGGACGGCAGGGCGCCGGGCAAGGTGGTAGTTCGTAGGGCGAATAACGCGCCAGCGTTATCCGCCACATGGGTATTGGCGGATAACCCGTTCCGGGTTATCCGCCCTACGTTTGACCGCTCTACACGGCACTTCCCAAAAAACTTCGCCCCTATACCCAAATCTGCCTATGGATCTATCGGCGCACTTGGCCTTTTAGCAATAGTGCCGTCGCAATCGCTCCCTAGCATGGACCTCGTTCCTTCACGTCACGGCTCACGCGGCGTGGACCACAAGAAAACGAGGTACCGCCATGCATCCCACCATCGCCGGCACGCCGCTCAGCGTGCGTCACATCCGCAAGCGCTTCGGCCAGTTCGTCGCCCTCGACGGCGTGTCGCTGGAGGTCAAGGCCGGTGAGCTGGTGTGCCTGCTCGGCCCTTCCGGCTGCGGCAAGACCACCCTTCTGCGCTGCATTGCCGGGCTGGAGCAGCAGGACGAGGGGACCTTGCACCTGGGCTCGCGCGATGTCTCGAACCTGCCGCCGCAGGCGCGGGACTACGGCATTCTGTTCCAGTCCTACGCGCTGTTTCCCAACCTCACGGTCGAGCAGAACATCTCCTATGGTCTGACCAACGCTTCGAAGGATGAAGCGCGCCGCCGCGTTGCCGAGATGCTCGAACTGGTCGGCCTCACCGGCAGCGAGAAGAAGTACCCCGGCCAGCTCTCCGGCGGCCAGCAGCAGCGCGTCGCCATGGCCCGCGCGCTGGCGCCGAGCCCCTCGCTGCTGCTGCTCGACGAGCCGATGTCGGCGCTGGACGCCCGCGTCCGCGAACACTTGTGCGGCGAGCTGCGCCAGTTGCAGAAGAGCCTGGGCATCACCACCGTGATGGTCACCCACAACCAGGACGAGGCCATGCTGATGGCCGACCGCATCGCGGTGATGAACCACGGGCGCATCGAGCAGTACGGCACAGCCCAGGAGATCTACAGCAGCCCGAGCACGCCCTTCGTCGCCGAGTTCGTCGGCCAGGGCAACTGGCTGCCCTTCGAGCGTGGCAGTGACGGTCACGCACGGGTCGGCAGCCTCAACCTGCGCCTGCACTGCCAGGCACCGAGTGCTTCGGGCCGGTTGTTCTGCCGCCCGGAAGCGATCAGCGTGAACCCCGCCGTACACCAGGAAAACCTGTTCCGCGCGCAGGTCCGCGAGATCACCTTCCTTGGCAACCGCTGCCGCATGAGCTTCGAGCTGGAACAGCTGCCGGGCCACGCGCTGCTCGCCGAGCTGGCGCCTGAGGACATGCCGCGCCTGGGCACCCCGGACATCTGGGTGTCGCTGCCGCCCCGCAGCCTGCAGGTGTTCGCCTGAGATGGACGCCGTGGTGAAACACAGCCCGGCGCTGTCGGCCGGCAAGATTCGCGGCGATCTGGGGGATCGCCTGTTCGTCCGCGGCGGCAAGTACTTGCTGCTGCTCCTGCTCACCCTCGCGGTGCTGATGCCGCTGCTGGCCATCTTCTGGCGTGGCTTCAGCGGCGAAGCGGGACAGGGCGGCGGCCTGGCGGCCATGGGCGAACTGCTGCGCAGCGACAATTTTCACTGGTTGCTGGGCAACAGTCTGAAGGTTTCGTTGAGCGTGGCGTGCATCGTCGTGCCGGCGGCCTACCTGTTCGCCTACGCGCTGCAGCGTACGCTGATCCCGGCCAAGGGGCTGTGGCGCGGGATCTCCCTGCTACCGTTGCTGGCGCCGTCGATGCTGCCGGGCATCGCGCTGATCTACCTGTTCGGCAACCAGGGCCTGCTGCGCCACCTGCTGCCGGACAACATCTACGGCTTCTGGGGCATAGTCCTTGGCGAGGCTATCTACACCTTCCCCCATGCGCTGATGATCCTGCTGTCGGCGCTGTCGCTGGCCGATGCCCGACTGTTCGACGCCGCCTCTAGCATGGGTGCCGGGCCCTGGAAGGCTTTCCGCAGCATCACCTGGCCGGCTTCTCGGCAGGGCGTATTCGCCGCCTTCTGCCTGGTGTTCACCCTGACCATCACCGACTTCGGCGTGCCAGTCGTGGTGGGCGGCGATTACCAGGTGCTGGCACTGGAAGCCTACAAGGCGGTGGTCGGCCAGCAGCAGTTCGGCCGTGGCGCGCAGATCGGCATGATCCTGCTGCTGCCAGCGCTGCTCAGCTTCGCCGTCGACACCTGGCTGCGCCGTCGCCAGGGCGGCGCCATGAGCGGCCGCGCGCAGGTCTACCATCCCAAGCCGTCGCGTCGTCGCGATGCTGCCTTCCTCGCCATCGTCGTGTTGATCAGCGCGGTGCTGTTGGGCGTGCTGGGCATGGCTGTGTACTCCTCGCTGGTGAAGTTCTGGCCGTACAACCTATCGCTGTCGCTGAACCACTACGACTTCAACACCACTGCCGGCGGCGGCTGGCTGGCCTACCGCAACAGTCTGACCATGGCGGCGTGCACCGCGATCATCGGCAGCGCGCTGATCTTCACCGGTGCCTACCTGATCGAGAAGACCCGCGAGCAGCGCTGGCTGAGCCAACTGCTGCGCATGCTGTGCTTCGTGCCGATGGCTGTGCCGGGCCTCGTGCTGGGCCTGGGCTACGTGTTCTTCTTCAACTTGCCAGGCAACCCGCTGCACGTGTTCTACGGCAGCATGGCGCTGCTGGTGGTGTGCACCATTTCCCACTACCTGACCACCGCGCAGATGACCGCCACCGCCGCGCTGCGCCAGCTCGACGGCGAGTTCGAGGCCGCCGCGCTGTCGCTGAAGATGCCGCTGTGGCGCCACTACCTGCGCGTCACCGTGCCGATCTGCCTGCCGGCGCTGCTGGACATCACCCGCTACCTGTTCGTCTCGGCGATGACCACGGTCTCGGCGGCGATCTTCCTCTACAACCCGGACACCATCCTTGCCGCCGTCGCCGTGCTGAACATGGATGACTCCGGCAACGTCGGCGGCGCCGCCGCCATGTCGACCCTGATCCTGCTCACCTCCGCGGCCGTGTCGCTGCTGCTGGCCGGTGCCTCGCGCGGCCTGCTGCGCCGCTCCCAGGCCTGGAGGACGGGCGCGAACCCGTAACACCGCTGGACGCTGTCGCCCGGCGCCTGTGCCCTTTCAGGTCAGCTGCCGGGCTCAACCCCTGACAAACCCGCCCCGAGCGGGAGACCAACACTGCCAAGGAGCTCCACATGTTCAAACGTCTTGCCCTCGCCGCCGCCGTGGTTGCCGGTTTCGCTGCACAGGTCCACGCCGCCGACACCGAGCTGACCGTCTACACCGCCCTGGAACCGGAACAGCTGACCGCCTACAAGCAGGCCTTCGAAGCCGAGAACCCGGACATCAAGATCAAGTGGGTGCGCGACTCCACCGGCATCGTCACCGCCAAGCTGCTGGCCGAGAAGGATCGCCCGCAGGCCGACGCCGTGTGGGGCCTGGCCGCCTCCAGCCTGGCCATCCTCGACCAGCAGGGCATGCTGGAGAAGTACGCGCCCAAGCACCTGGACGCCATCGGCAAGAACTACCGCGACCCGGCCAACCCGCCGGCGTGGGTCGGCATGGACGTCTGGGCCGCGACCATCTGCTTCAACACCGTCGAGGCCGAGAAGCTGGGCCTGGAGAAGCCGGTGAGCTGGCAGGACCTGACCAAGCCCGAGTACAAGGGCAAGATCGTCATGCCGAACCCGGCTTCCTCGGGCACCGGCTTCCTCGACGTCTCCGCGTGGCTGCAGACCTTCGGCGAGAAGCAGGGCTGGGCCTACATGGACGCGCTGCACGAGAACATCGGCCAGTATGTCCACTCCGGTTCCAAGCCGTGCAAGCTGGCCGCCGCCGGCGAATTCCCGATCGGCATCTCCTTCGAATACCCGGCCGTGCAGCTCAAGCGCCAGGGCGCGCCGCTGGACATCGTCCTGCCGAAGGAAGGCCTGGGCTGGGAAATCGAAGCCACCGGCATCGTCAAGGGCACCCAGCATGAAGCCGCGGCGAAGAAGCTCGCCGACTTCTCCGCCAGCCCCAAGGCCATGGAGCTGTACAAGGAAAACTTCGCCGTGCTGGCCCAGCCCGGGATCGCCAAGCCGCAGACCGAACTGCCGGCCGACTACGAACAGCGCCTGATCAAGAACGACTTCGCCTGGGCCTCGAAGAACCGCGACGAGATCCTCGCCGAGTGGCGCAAGCGCTACGACGGCAAGTCGGAAAAGGTCGCGCAGAAATAAGGTTCGACCAAGGCTCGGCGCTGGCGGCTCTCTCTCCCCAACCCTCTCCCTGAAGGGAGAGGGGGCCGTTCGGCGTGTCGGTTCGAGGTTGTGCAGTCCTGGAGCCCAGGAGGGCAGGACAACGCGGCGACTGAAAGTGCATTCGCTCCGAAAGTTGCACTTGAAATACCAGGATGAACTCGTAACTTTTCTCGGCAGAGGAGGGTTCCCTCTCCCTTCGGAGCGGGGCGCGTAGCCAGGGCTGGGAGAGGCGCTTTTCTGCTTGTTTTATACGCAAGGAACCTATCCCCATGACCCACACCCACTGCGACGTCGCCATCGTCGGCGCCGGAATCCTCGGCCTTTCCCACGCCTACGCCGCCGCTCGCCGCGGCCTCTCCGTGCGCGTCTTCGAGCGCACCGCCACGCCGCTGGGCGCTTCGGTGCGTAACTTCGGTCAGGCACTGGTCACCGGACAGCCGCCGGGCGTGATGTCAGACCTGGCCCGCGCCAGCCGGCCGATCTGGGCGCAGTGGGCGGAAGGCGCCGGGTTCTCCCTGCGGCGCAACGGTTCGCTGCTGTTCGCCCGCAGCGAAGCCGAGGAACACCTGCTGGAAGCCTTCTGCGCCGGCCGCGCCAGGGAGCTGGACTACCGCGTGGGCCTGCTGCGCGGCAGCGAACTGAACGACCTTTATCAGGGACACTTCCGTCATCATCGCGCGGCGTTGCTGGGCTTCGACGACCAGCAACTGTATTCCCGCGAGGCGCTGCCGAGCCTGATCGATTACCTGCGCCGCGCGCACGGCGTTGAGTTCCACTTCTCCACTCTGGTGCGTGATGTCGACACCGGCGTGCTGCGCACCACGGCGGGCACCTTCACCGCCGGGCAGGTCATCGTCTGCTCCGGCCACGACTACCAGACGCTGCTGGCCGAAGTCATCGCACCGCTGGAACCGCAGGTGTGCCGTCTGCAGATGCTGCGCGCCCGCCCGCAGGTCGACATCGGTCTTTCCCATTCGATCCTCACCGGCCTGAGCTGCGTGCATTACGGCGCCTTCTCCGACCTGCCCGAGGCCGAAGCGGTGCGCGAGCAGATCCGCCGCGAAACGCCGGAGCTGGAAGAGCAGGGCATTCACCTGCTGGTCAGCCCGACCCCCCATGGCGAGCTGATCATCGGCGACTCCCACCACTACGGCAGCGACGCGGCGCCGTTCAATGCCGAGTTCGTCGACCGGCTGATGCTGGAACTGGCCGAGGACACGCTGGGTATGCGCGTGGAGATCGTCGAGCGCTGGCAGGGCGTCTATGGCTCGCGCGGACCGGGACCGTTCTCGGTGCTGCAGGCCGCCGACGGCATCACCGCCGTGCTGATGCATACCGGCGTGGGCATGAGTGTCGGCCCGGCGCTGGGTGAGCGCACCGTTGCCGCACTGTTCGGCTGACACCTGGCTGTCATCTGCCGTTCACCCGGTTCTGATAACACCGGAAGGGCGATGCGGCTTTCGTAGGGCGCATGAAGCGGAACGCTTCATCCGCCATGGCGGATGACCGCAAACGGTCATTCGCCCTACGTCAGATATCCCAGGTTCAGCGGGGTCCCATGAACCACAGCATCGTCCAGAGCCATCAGGACTCCGACCTGTTCGGCCTGCTTTATGGCTTCAGCTTTCGCCCCGACCAACCGGGGCTCGAGATCGATTCGCCAACGGCCCTGCAATGCCTGCGGGAGCCGCGTGCGGCGGACGAATTCCTCTGGCTGCACCTTAACCTGGCGCACGCGGCCTGCGAGCGCTGGATGAAGTCGCACCTGGAACTGCCCGACTACTTCTTCGAGACCCTGCGTGAAGGCTCGCGCTCCACCCGCATCGAGCATGTGGACGGTGCGCTGCTGGCGGTGGTCAACGACGTGGTATTCGACTTCGGCAGTCGCATGTCCTCGGATGTCGCCACCCTCTGGGTCTGCGCCCGTGGTCGCCTGCTGGTCACCGCCCGTGCGCAGCCGCTGCGCTCGGTGGACACGCTGCGTTCTTCGGTGAAGCACGGCGAGAGCTTCAACTCGCCACTGGAGTTGCTGATTCACCTGTTGCGCGACCAGGGTGAAATCCTCACCCGCATCGTTCGCGAGACCAGCATCAGCGTGGACCGCATCGAGGATCAGCTGCTTTCCTCGCGCCTCTCCGCCAGCCGCGCCGACCTGGGCGCCATGCGCCGTGTGCTGGTGCGCCTGCAGCGCCTGCTGGCGCTGGAGCCGGGCTCGCTGATGCGCCTGCTCAACCGCCCGCCGATGTGGCTGACGGAGGACGATGTGCGCGTGCTGCGCGAGGCGACCGAGGAATTTTCCCTGGTGATCAACGACCTCACCGCGCTGGGCGAACGCATCAAGCTGCTGCAGGAAGAGATCGCTGCGAAGATCAACGAACAGAGCAACCGCACGCTGTTCACCCTCACCGTGGTCACGGTGCTGGCGCTGCCGATCAACATCATCGCCGGCTTCTTCGGTATGAACGTCGGCGGCATTCCGTTCTCCGGCGACCCGGAAGGTTTCTGGATCCTCGTGGTGCTGGTGGCCAGCTTCACCGGCCTGGCCGGGCGCTGGGCGTTCCGCAAGCGCGACGATTACTGAAGCAATTCATCTGCAGGAGCGCGCCATGCGAGCGATCGCGGGCATGGCGCGCTCCTGCACGGTGATTCCGGCGTCTGGGCAAAAAAAGACCGGCTCAAAGGCCGGTCGAGGGGGAAGAAATCGTTGTCAGCGGCAGACGCGGGCAATGGCCGCCGCCAGGTGGTCGAGGCGCTCACCGTCGAGTCCGGCGATGTTCGCGCGGCCGCTGCTCACCAGGTAGATGCTGTGCTCCTCGCGCAGGATGCGTACCTGCTCCGCCTGCAGGCCGGTGTAGGAGAACATGCCGCGCTGGATGGCGATGTGCGCGAAACGATCCGCCAGCCCGTGGGGGCGCAAGGCTTCCACCAGGCCGACACGCAGCTCGGCGATGCGGCCGCGCATGCCGTCCAGTTCGTCCAGCCAGAGGTTCTTCAGTTCCGGGTCGCCGAGAATGGTGGCGACCACTTCCGCGCCATGGGCCGGGGGGGTGGACCAGAGGTTGCGGGCAAACAGCGCCAGCTGGCTGCGGATGTCGGTGAGCTTGTCGGTGTTTTCGGCGCAGACGATCAGCGCGCCGACGCGGTCGCGGTAGAGGCCGAAGTTCTTCGAACAGGAACTGGTGATCAGCACTTCCGGCAGGCTCTGGGCGAGCAGGCGCACGGAGTAGGCGTCCTCTTCCAGCCCGTCGCCCAGGCCCTGGTAGGCGAAGTCCAGCAGCGGCAGCAGTTCGCGCCGACGGACGATCTCCAGTACGCGCTGCCATTGCCCGTGATCCAGGTCGAAACCGGTGGGGTTGTGGCAGCAGGCATGCAGCAGCACCACGTCGCCCTGGGGGATTTTCTCCAGCATGGCGAACATGGCTTCGGCGTCGAGGCGGTTGTCCGCGCCGACGTAGGGGTAGTGCTTGATCGGCACGCCAGCGGCGGCGAACAGCGTCTCGTGGATCGGCCAGGTCGGGTCGCTCAGCCAGATGCTCTTGCCCGGCAGGCAGTGCGCGATGAACTCCGCCGCCAGACGCAGGGCACCGGTGCCGCCGGGTGTCTGGGTGGCATCGGCGCGGGAGTCGGCCAGCAGCAGCGAGGTGACGCCCAGCACCAGCTCGCACAGGCGCGCGGCGAACAGGGCATCACCGTGGCTGCCGACGTAGCTCTTGGTGGTTTCGCTATCCACCAGGCGCTGTTCGGCGAGCTTCACCGCGCGCGGGATCGGGGTGAGGCCCTGGGCGTCCTTGTAGACGCCCACGCCAAGGTCGAGCCGCGCGGGGTTGGGATCCGCCCGGTAGGCTTCGAGCAGGCCCAGGATCGGGTCGCCCGGTACGCGGGCGACCTTGGCGAAATGGTTCATTTGCGTCCCTCTGCTGTCGCGGCCAGCTCGTCGGTGCGCGCGGCCATGATGAAGTCGTTGCGGTGCAGGCCCTTCAGTTCGTGGCTCCACCAGGTGACGGTGACCTTGCCCCACTGGGTCAGCAGGTCGGGGTGGTGGCCTTCTTCCTCGGCGATGGCGCCCACCGCGTTGGTGAAGGCCAGGGCGTGCCTGAAGTTCTTGAACAGGAAGACCCGCTCCAGTTCCATGTGATCGTCACGGACCTCGATGTTCCAGTCCGGGATCTGCTTGATCAGCACCGCCAGCTCTTCGTCGGACACCTTCGGGGCGTCGGCGCGGCAGGCTTCGCAATGGGCTTGGGTGAGTGCGGTCATGAAAGGTTCTCCTTGTCTTGGGGTGGCATAGGAGTGCGCTCGCGAACCATCTTAGGCTCGCGAGCACGTCTCATCCTAGGCACAGATGGGATCGATTGCAGCGGATCAGGCGGCCTGTTTCGGCGGAAACTTCGGCGCGTGCAGGCCCAGGTGCATGGCTTCGCGCACCAGCGCCATGATGTCCTCGTGGGCCAGCTCGAACAGCCGCTTGAGTTCGGGAAGCACGAAGTACAGGGGCTGCAGGATGTCGATGCGGTATGGCGTACGCATGCATTCCAGCGGGCTGAAGGCCTGGTGCTCGGGCTCGCCGGAGAGGCTGTAGACCGTCTCCCTGGGCGAGGAGAGGATGCCGCCGCCGTAGATGCGCAGGCCCTGCGAGGTATCCAGCAGGCCGAACTCGATGGTCATCCAGTAGAGGCGGGCGAGGTACACGCGCTCTTCCTTGCTGGCTGCCAGGCCGAGCTTGCCGTAGGTGTGGGTGAATTCGGCGAACCAGGGATTGGTGAGCAGCGGGCAGTGGCCGAATATCTCGTGGAAGATGTCCGGCTCCTGCAGGTAGTCCAGCTCTTCCGGGGTGCGGATGAAGGTGGCGACGGGGAATTGCTGGCTGGCCAGCAGCTCAAAGAAGGTCTGGAACGGGATCAGCGCCGGCACCCGCGCCACGCGCCAGCCGGTGGCGGCCTGGAGCACCTGGTTGACCTCGCCCAGTTGCGGGATGCGCTCATGGGGCAGGCCGAGCTGCTCGATGCCGTCCAGGTATTCCTGACAAGCGCGGCCCTCGATCACTTTCAGCTGGCGGGTGATCAGGGTATTCCAGACCTGATGTTCGGTTTCCGGGTAGTGGATGAAACCGTCTTCGTCAGGTTGGCGGGCCACGTACTGCGTTGTCTTCATGGAGCCTCCGGCGTCGAGCTGCCTGTTCTTGTGATGACTCACAAATAGCGCGATGCGTGCCGGCGAACAGCCCCCTTGGCGCTGCCCTGGCAGGTCGGTGGTCCGTCAATACGTAAAGAAAACATTACGATCGTCGGCGCCAGCATCCGGCCATGGCTTGAGGTGCGGTGATCTGTCACATATTCTTGACGGTAATTTCCGGCCGCCTTGCGAATACCCGTGCCGGATTGCCCACCACAACGACAACCACGGGCCCGCCATGCGTATCAAAGTGCACTGCCAGAACCGCGTCGGCATCCTGCGCGACATCCTCAACCTGCTGGTCGATTACGGCATCAACGTCAACCGTGGCGAAGTCGGCGGCGAGCAGGGCAACGCCATCTACCTGCTCTGCCCGAACCTCATCAACCTGCAGTTCCAGTCGCTCAAGCCCAAGCTTGAAGCGGTGCCTGGCGTGTTCGGCGTCAAGCGCGTCGGCCTGATGCCCAGCGAACGCCGTCACCTGGAGCTGAACGCGCTGCTGGCAGCGCTGGAGTTCCCGGTGCTGTCCATCGACATGGCCGGGCAGATCGTCGCGGGCAACCGCGCCGCCGCTCAGTTGCTGGGTGTGCGTGTCGACGAAGTGCCGGGCATCCCGCTGTCGCGCTACGTCGAGGACCTCGACCTGCCCGAACTGGTGCGGGCCAACAAGGCCCGCATCAACGGCCTGCGGGTGAAGGTGAAGGGCGATGTGTTCCTCGCCGACATCGCGCCGTTGCAGACCGAACACGACGAAAGCGAAGCACTGGCTGGCGCCGTGCTCACATTGCACCGCGCCGACCGCGTCGGCGAGCGCATCTACAACGTGCGTCGCCTGGAGCTGCGTGGCTTCGACAGCATCTTCCAGAGTTCTCGGGTGATGGCCGCGGTGGTGCGCGAGGCACGCCGCATGGCGCCGCTCGACGCGCCGTTGCTGATCGAAGGAGAGACCGGCACAGGCAAGGAACTGCTGGCCCGCGCCTGCCACCTCGCCAGCCCGCGCGGGCAGTCGCCATTCATGGCGCTGAACTGCGCCGGCCTGCCCGAATCCATGGCCGAGACCGAACTGTTCGGCTACGGCCCCGGTGCCTTCGAGGGCGCGCGCCCGGAAGGCAAGCTCGGCCTGCTGGAGCTGACCGCCGGCGGTACGCTGTTCCTCGATGGCGTCGGTGAGATGAGCCCGCGCCTGCAGGCCAAGCTGCTGCGCTTCCTGCAGGATGGCTGCTTCCGCCGCGTGGGCAGCGACGAGGAGGTGTACCTGGACGTGCGGGTGATCTGCGCGACCCAGGTGGACCTGTCCGAGCTCTGCACCAAGGGCGAGTTTCGCCAGGACCTGTATCACCGGCTCAACGTGCTGTCGCTGCACATTCCGCCGCTGCGCGAATGCCTGGACGGCCTGGAGCCGCTGGTGGAGCACTTTCTCGACCAGGCCAGCCGGCAGATCGGCTGCTCGCTGCCCAAACTGTCTGCGCAGGCGCTGGACCGCCTCGGCCGCTACCACTGGCCGGGCAACGTGCGGCAGCTGGAGAACGCGCTGTTCCAGGCGGTCTCGTTGTGCGAAGGCGGCACCATCCGTCCCGAGCACATCCGCCTGCCGGACTATGGCGCGCCGCACCCACTGGGGGACTTCTCCCTGGAAGGCGGGCTCGACGCCATCGTCGGCCGGTTCGAGCGGGCCGTGCTGGAGCGGCTCTACCGCGAGCACCCGAGCAGCCGGCAGTTGGGCAAGCGGCTCGGGGTGTCGCACACCACCATCGCCAACAAGCTGCGGATGCATGGGCTGGGACAGAACGACGAGGCGTGACCATGCCTGTTTGTAGGGGCTGCATGGGGGGCTTTCCGGTAGCTGAGGATTGCGCCGCAGACAAGACCCGCTCCCGTGTTGGCAGGTTGACCCGCAGGAGCCCGCGATCCGCCGGCGGGGCCGAAGCCAGCCAGTCACCAGGTCTTCGGTCGATACCCCTTCATGCAGGCGTGCACTTCATCGTCGATCACGTTGCCGGGCTTGATGCAGTCGGACAGCCTGCGGGGCTTGTCGCTGTAGGGCGAGGTGGCGGGCGTCGTCTGCATGCCGTCAGGAGTCGTACCCAGACGAATCTGCAGCAGCACCCAGCGCTCGTGCAGCCAGAGCTGGCTGGCCGGATTGCGCCACAGGGCAGTGCCGGCGGCGAGGAGGAGCAGGGGGATGAGAAACCATAGCAGCGGCTTCACCAGCATCCGCCAGTTGCGCTTCGGGTCTTCGGGTGGCTTCTGCTTGTTCTGCCGCCTGACCTGCTCCCAGTAGTAGTCGCGATCACGGTCGCTCATCGGTGTACTTCCGCCGGTTGGATGGGGGAAGAGTACCGGCTGGCGCAGCCTCCGGCGAGGCGCGATCAGTGGTCCTTGTGACGGGCTTCGCGCACCACCATATTGGTCTGCATGACTGCTCCTCGAACCTCCTCCCGCGCCAGGCGCGCCGATGTGCTGTCCGCCTTCCACCCGGCGGTGGCCGGCTGGTTCCGTGCGCACTTCGCGGCACCGACGCAGGCGCAGGTCGAGGCGTGGCCGGCAATCCAGGCAGGCGAATCGACCCTGGTGGCGGCGCCCACCGGTTCGGGCAAGACGCTCACGGCCTTCCTCTCGGCCATCGATGCGCTGGTCCGTGAGGGGTTGGCGAACGGCGGTACGCTGCCCGATCGCACCTCGGTGATCTACGTTTCGCCGCTCAAGGCGCTGTCCAACGACATCCGCATCAACCTCGAGGAGCCTCTGGCCGGCATCCGCTCGGCGCTGCTGGAAATGGGCTTGCCGGAGGTGGATATCCGCACCGCGGTGCGCACCGGCGACACCACCTCCAGCGAGCGCGAGGCCATGCGCCGGCAGGTGCCGCACATTCTGGTCACCACACCCGAATCGCTCTACGTGCTGCTCGGCTCGGACTCTGGCCGCGCCATGCTCGCGGGGGGGCGCAGCGTTATAGTCGATGAAATCCACGCGCTGGCCGCGAGCAAGCGTGGCAGCCACCTGGCGCTGTCACTGGAGCGGTTGCAGGCGTTGTGCGAAGCGCCGCTGGTGCGCATCGGCCTGTCCGCCACGCAGAAGCCCATCGAGGCAGTGGCGGGTTTTCTTGTCGGGCGTCACCAGGGCTGCCGCATCGTCGACATCGGCTACAGCCGCGAGCGCGACCTGAACCTGGAAGTGCCCGCAGCGCCGCTGGAGGCGGTGATGTCCCACGATGTCTGGGACAAGGTCTACGACCGCCTCGCCGAACTGGCCAGCGAGCACCGCACCACGCTGGTTTTCGTCAATACCCGACGGCTGTCCGAGCGCATCACCCGGCACCTGGCCGAGCGCATCGGCGCCGGCTGGGTGGCGGCGCATCACGGCAGCCTGTCCAAGGAACTTCGCCTGGGCGCCGAACGGCGGCTCAAGGCCGGGCAACTGAAGGTGCTGGTGGCCACCGCGTCGCTGGAGCTGGGCATCGACATCGGCGACGTCGAGCTGGTCTGCCAGATCGGCTCGCCGCGTTCTATCGCCGCCTTCCTGCAGCGGGTCGGCCGATCCGGCCACAGTGTCGGTGGTACGCCCAAGGGAAGGTTGTTCCCGACTTCGCGGGATGACCTGATCGAATGCGTGGCATTGCTCGACAGCGTGCGGCAGAACGAGCTGGACGCCCTGAGCATTCCCCACGCTCCGCTGGACGTGCTGGCTCAGCAGATAGTCGCCGAAGTGGCCTGCCAGGAATGGCGCGAGGACTCGCTGTTCGAGCTATTTACCGCGGCGCAGCCCTACGCCGAGCTGAGCCGCGAACACTTCGACGCCATGCTGCGCACCCTCGCCGAGGGCTACACCAGCCGCAACGGGCAGCGCGGCGCTTACCTGCACCGTGATGCCGTACACCAGCGCCTGCGTGGCCGGCGCGGAGCCAAGCTCACCGCCGTAACCTCCGGCGGCACCATCCCCGATACCGGCGACTACGCCGTGCTGTTGGAGCCACAGGGCCTCAGCGTGGGTACGGTGAACGAGGATTTCGCGGTGGAGAGCCTCGCTGGCGATGTGTTCCAGCTGGGCAATATCTCCTACCGCATCCTGCGTGTGGAGCCGGGCCGCGTGCGCGTCGAAGACGCCCAGGGCCAGCCGCCGAACATTCCCTTCTGGCTCGGCGAGGCGCCGGGGCGCACCGACGAGCTGTCCACCAGCGTCGCGCGCCTGCGCGGGCAACTGGACGAACTGCTCGCCCAGGGCGAGAGCGACGCTGAGCCGCTGGCACGGGCTATCGACTGGCTGCAGGGGCTGCTTGGCCTGAACGACGCGGCGGCGCGGCAGCTGGTGGAGTACCTGGCCCGCGCACGCCACGCCCTCGGCGCGCTGCCGACGCAGAAGACGCTGATCCTCGAGCGCTTCTTCGACGAATCCGGCGGCATGCAGCTGGTCATCCATTCCCCTTACGGCAGCCGTATCAACCGCGCCTGGGGCCTGGCACTGCGCAAGCGCTTCTGCCGCACCTTCAACTTCGAGCTGCAGGCTGCGGCCACGGAAGACGCGATCATTCTCTCGCTGTCCACCAGCCACAGCTTCCCGCTGGACGAAGTGTGGCGCTACCTGCACTCCAACAGCGGCGAACACGTGCTGATCCAGGCGCTGCTCGACGCACCGCTGTTCGGTGTGCGCTGGCGCTGGAACGCCACCACCGCGCTGGCCTTGCCGCGCTACAGCGGCGGGCGGAAAGTCGCCCCGCAGTTGCAGCGCATGCGCAGCGAGGACCTGCTGGCCTCGGTGTTCCCCGACCAGGTGGCCTGCCTGGAGAACATCGTCGGCGAGCGCGAGATTCCCAATCATCCGCTGGTGGCTCAGACCCTGGACGACTGCCTGCACGAAGCGATGGACTGCGAAGGCTGGCTCGATCTGTTGCGACGCATGGAAAGTGGTGCGGTGACCCTGTTGGCACGTGACCTGCCGGCGCCGTCGCCGCTGGCGGCGGAGGTGTTGTCCGCCAGCCCTTACTCCTTCCTCGATGACGCGCCACTGGAAGAGCGCCGCACCCAGGCCGTGCGGAGCCGGCGCTGGACCGACCCGGAAAGCGCCGACGACCTCGGCGCGCTGGATGCCGATGCCATCGACGCGGTACGCGCCGAGGCCTGGCCCGAAGCCCGCGACGCTGACGAAATGCACGAGGCGCTGACCGGTCTGGGTGGCATCCGCGAAAGCGAGGCGCAGGCCAACGAGGGCTGGCCATTCCTGCTCAAGTCACTGGCCAAAGCGGGGAGGGCGACGCGCCTGGAGCTGTCCGTGGGCGCCGTCTGGGTGGCGGCGGAACGGCTCAGCCAATGGCTTGCGCTGCATCCTCAGGTCTCGATGAAGCCCTCGCTCGATCTGCCCGCGGAGCTGCGTGAACCCTTGTCAGTGGACGAAGCGCAGGTCGAACTGGTGCGGGCGCGCCTGACCGGCTTCGGCCCGCGCCTGCTGCGCGAGCTGGCGGATGACCTGGGGATTCCCTCCGGCGATACCGGCTTCGCCCTGGCCAGCCTGGAACGCGAGGGCTACGTGCTGCGCGGTCGCTTCACGCCGGGCGCGAGCGAGGAGGAGTGGTGCGAACGCCACTTGCTCGCGCGCATCCATCGCTACACGGTCAAGCGCCTGCGCCGGGAGATCGAACCGGTGGCGCGGGCGGATTTCATGCGCTTCCTGTTCGACTGGCAGCGGGTGTCCGCTGGATCGCGGGTGCGCGGCGCGGAATCCCTGGCCGGCGTGCTCAGCCAGCTGGAAGGCTTCCAGGCCGCCGCCAGTGCCTGGGAGAGCGACATCCTGCCCAGCCGCGTGGCCGACTACGGGATCAACTGGCTGGATGACCTGTGCCGCGCCGGCCGCATCGTCTGGGCGCGCCTGCCGGGCCGAACGGCCGCGAAAAGCCGCGGCGGCCCGCTGAAGAGCACGCCCATCGTGCTGCTGCCCCGCGCACAGATGGCGCAGTGGAGCGCGTTGAGCGCGGGGCAGGCGGGTGCCGAGCTGTCCGCCAAGGCCAGCAAGGTGCTGGAGGTGCTCAAGGAGCACGGCGCGTCCTTCTTCGAGGAGCTGGCCAGCGACAGCCACCTGCTGCGCACCGAGCTGGAAACCGTGCTGGGTGAACTGGTGGCGGCCGGGCGGGTGAATGCCGACAGCTTCGCCGGTCTGCGCGCCCTGCTGATGCCGGCGGCTCGGCGGCACCCGCAGCGTCGTTCGCGCACGCCACTGTTCGGCATGGCCGATGCCGGGCGCTGGGCGCTGCTGCGTCGCGCCACGCTGGAACCAGGAGAGCGGTTGCCGGCGGAAGTGCTGGAACATGTCGCCATGACCTTGCTGCGCCGCTACGGCGTGGTCTGCTGGCGCCTGCTCGACCGCGAAGCCGACTGGCTGCCGCCATGGCGCGACCTGCTGCGGGTCTACCACCGCCTGGAAGCGCGCGGGGAAGTCCGCGGCGGGCGCTTCGTCGCCGGGCTGACCGGCGAGCAGTTCGCCTTGCCCGAGGCCGTCGGCCTGCTGCGTGAAGTGCGTCGCCGGGAAGCAAGCGGCGAATGGGTGGTGGTGTCGGCGGTCGACCCGCTGAACCTGGCTGGCACCCTGCTGCCGGGGCGCAAGGTGCCGGCAGTGAGCGGCAACCGCGTGCTCTATCGCGACGGCGTGCCGGTGGGCGCGCTGATCGCCGGCGAGGTGGAGCTGCTCGCGGAGCTACAACCGGATGACCAGGCCCGCGCGCGGGAACTGCTGATCCGCCGGTAAGCCGGGCGCGGCTGACGTACACTCAGCGGCACGGAAGTTTCTCCCTGCGAGGCTGTGATGTCTTCCCGCGAGTCCCCGAGCCTGCCTGACCTGTTGCGCCAGTGGTGGTTCCTGCCATTGCTGGCCCTCGCGCTGTGCCTGCGCCTGTATCAGCTGACCGGCTCGGCCATCTGGGGCGACGAAAGCTCCAGCCTGTTCCTCGCCCGCTATTCGCCTTTGCAACTCTGGCAGCACGCTGCCCACGACGTGCACCCGCCGCTGTACTTCTACCTGCTGCATCTGTGGACCGGGCTGCTGGGCGAGGGCGTGTTGTCGCTGCGCCTGTTCAGTGCGCTGTTCGGCACGCTCGCGGTGTTCCTCGGCGGCTGGCTGGCCTGGCGCCTCGCCAGTCGCCGCGCGGCATTGCTCGCTGTCGTGTTGCTGGCGCTGCTGCCCACGGCGGTGCGCTACAGCCAGGAAGTGCGCATGTATTCGCTGCTCGGTTGTTGGCTGCTGGCGGCGACCCTGGCCTTGCTCTACTGGCTGGAGGAGGGCAAGCGCCGCCATCTGCTGGCTTACGTCCTGCTGATGACGGCGGCGTTCTACACCCACTACTTCAGCCTGTTCGGCCTGCTGGTGCATTGGGCCTGGCTGGCGTCGCTGCCGAACACTCCCCTGCGTCGCCGCGACTGGTGGCTGGCCAACCTGGCCATCGCCGTGCTGTTCCTGCCCTGGTTGCCCGGCTTGCTGGACCTGGTTCGCCACATGGCGGTGCTGGTCGCTGGCGGAGACGTGGGCTGGGCGCCGCCGGTGGATGGCCGTTCCGTCCCGTCGATGCTCTGGCAATGGCTGGCGCAGTCCGATGGCAACGAACTGGCGTGGCCCCTGCTGGTGGGCGTGCCGTTGCTGGTGGTGGGGGCGATGTTGCTGGTGCTGCATCACGATCGCAGCCGCCAGCGCGCCGGCGTGTTGCTCTCGCTCTACGTCGGCCTGCCGCTGCTGGGGCTGTATGGCGTGTCCTTCGTTTCGCCGGTGTTTGTCGAGCGCTACCTGACGGCCTTCGCGCTGGGTCTGCCACTGCTGTTCGCGCTGGCGCTGGACCGCCTGCTGGAGGCGCGGCGGGCGCTGGGAGTGGTGACCCTGGCGACGTTGCTCGGCCTGCAGGGCCTGGGGCTGGCGCGCGCCTACGAGACGGACCCGGACGAGCAGTTCGACGGCATGGTCGCTTACGTCAACGCCCATTACCGTGCCGGCGACCGGGTGGTGGTGGACGATATCCTCTGGTACCTGGCGTTCCGTTACTACAACCGCACCGGCAGCGAACCGCTGCTGTACACCGCGCCGGCTGCGGATGGTTCGTCCGGGCGGCCGGGGCACTATGGCTTCGGTTCGCTGATCGATGACCGCCAGCACAGCTTCGTCGACCGCCTGGCCGACCTGCCGCCAGGCGATGGTCGCGTGTGGCTGGTGATGAGTCGCTACAACGACCAGGAGATTCCCGACGTGCCCGCCAGCTGGCGACGCATCGCCCAGCACGCCGGCGGGGAAGTGCAGGCGCTGCTGTTCGAACGCGCGTCGCTGCGAAACGCCGCGCGCTGATCGCTCAGTGGCTCAGAAGCGGATGCGCCCGGTGAAGGCGTCCTTGAGCATCACCCAGTCGCCCATCAGCGACCACAGCGGGTACTTGAAGGTGGCCGGGCGGTTCTTCTCGAACACGAAGTGGCCGACCCAGGCGAAGCCGTAGCCGGCCAGCGGCATGGCCAGCAACCACAGCCAGTGCCCGCTGACGATGGCGTAGGCGAGGATCGACAGCACCAGCAGGCTGCCCACGTAGTGCAGGCGGCGGCACACGGCGTTGCTGTGTTCCTGCAGGTAGTACGGGTAGAACTCGGCGAAGCTCTGGAATCGATCGGCGGTCTGGGTGCTCATGGTGCACCTCCTGTTGTTGTGATGGCGCCAGTGTAGGCTGGTGCCTTCAGACTTGCGGATGACATAGGGGGCCAGTTTAGTATCCCCCTGTGCCGCCGGCTTATCCGGCCGTTCGGCGCGGATCACCACCATAACCAGAAGAAATTGCATGCCTGAGCGTACGACCCTGTCGAGCTGGGTGCGGGGGATCGTCCAGTCGCTGGAGCTGGAAGGCCTCGACTGCCGCGCGCTGTTCACTGAACTGCAGCTGGATTTCGCCGCCCTCGATGACCCCGATGCGCGCTTCCCGCAGGACGCCATGAGCCGTCTGTGGAACCGCGCCGTGGAGTTGTCCGGCAACCCGGCCATCGGCCTGAACATTGCCCGCGTGCACACGCCGGCGTTCCCCGTGGTGGGTTATGCGCTGATGTCCAGCCGCAACCTGGGCGAGGGCTTCGAGCGCCTGGAGCGCTACCAGCGGATCATCGCCGAGGGCGCCGACCTGACCTTCCGCCGCCTGCCCGAGGGCTGCCTGTATCGCATCGTGGTCCACGGTGATCTCCTGCCTGTGCCGCGGCAGAGCGCGGAGTGCTCGCTGGCGAGCCTGATCGCGATGTTGCGCTGGATCACCGGGCGGGCGATCAAGCCACTGGAGGTGCGCCTGGCGGGCGAGGCGCCGCCGCATATCGAACCCTACCGCGAGCTGTTCCAGGCACCGTTGAGCTTCGGCCATGCGGACTGCGCGATGCTGTTCTCCCATGAGGACATGAGCGCGCCGCTGCCCACGGCCAACGAGGAGCTGGCGCGCCTGCACGACCGTTTCGCCGGGGAATACCTGGCGCGCTTCGTCAGCAGCCGCTTCAGCCATCAGACGCGCCAGGTGTTGTGCCGCCTGCTGCCCCAGGGCGAGCCCAAGCGCGAAAGCGTGGCCCAGGCGCTGAACCTGTCCGAGCGCACCCTGCAGCGCCGCCTGCAGGAAGAGGGCACCAGCTACCAGCAACTGCTCGACGACACTCGCCGCGAACTGGCCCAGCAGTACCTCGCCACGCCGCGCATGACGCTGCTGGAGATCGCCTACCTGCTGGGGTTCTCGGAGCCGAGCAATTTCTTCCGCGCCTTCCGCCGCTGGTTTGGCAAGACGCCAGGGGAATACCGCGAGGACTTGTGAGTCGTTGTGTAGAAGCGCCGTGTGCCGGCGTTCCCGGTATATCGATTTGTAGGATGGGTGGAGCGCAGCGATACCCATGCTGTCGGTGCGCGGATTCGATGGGTATCGCTGCGCTCCACGCCATCCTACGGCCTGTTCATTCGGCCCATTAAGCGGCTGTTGGAGCGATCAGTGGCGCCAGAACGCCGGGGTGAACAGCACCAGCACGGTGATGATCTCCAGGCGCCCGAGCAGCATGCCGCCGCAGAGCAGCCACTTGGCTGCGTCCGGCAGCGAGGCGAAGTTGCCCGATGGGCCGATGATCGGGCCCATGCCCGGACCGACGCCGGCTACGGTGCTGGCCGCGCCGGTAAGCGAGGTCATCCAGTCCAGGCCGAGGAACGACAGGCCCAGCGCCAGGCCGCCGACGGTGGCGCCGAAGAAGAACGAGAAGGTCAGGATCGAACGCACGATCTCTTCGTCCAGGCGGTGGCCGTTGTAGCTCTGCTTGATCACCGCGCGCGGGTGGATCAGCTGGTACAGGCTGGCGCGCAACAGGGTGTAGGCCACCTGGAAGCGGAAGATCTTGATGCCGCCGGCGGTGGAGCCGGAGCAGCCGCCGATGAAGCCCAGGTAGAAGAACAGCATGATCGAGAAGTGCCCCCACAGACCGTAGTCGCCCAGGGCGAAGCCGGTGGTAGTCATCACCGAGGTTACGTTCACCGCGACGATACGGAAGGCGTCGAACCAGGGCAGGCCCGAGTTCACCGAATACCAGGTGCCCATCACCAGCCAGGTGAAAACCAGCAGGCCGAGGAACCCGTGAACCTGATGATCACGCAGCAGCGCCCTGCGGTTGCCGCGCAGGGTGGCGACGTAGAGCACGAAGGGGATGCTGCCCAGGATCATCACCATCACCGCGACCCAGTGCACCGCTGGCTGGTGCCACTTGGCCAGGGACTGGTCGGAGGTGGAGAAGCCGCCAGTGGAGATTGCCGACATCGCGTGGTTGAGCGAGTCGAACAGGCCCATGCCGGCCCACCAGAAGGCCAGGGTGCCGGCGATGGTGATGGCCACGTAGACCCCGACTATGTACTTGGCCACCATGTGCGAGCGCGGCATGACCTTGTCGGAGCGGTCCGAGGATTCGGTCTGGAACAGGCGCATGCCACCGATGCGCAGCATCGGCAGGATCGCCACCGCCATCGCGATGAAGCCGATGCCGCCCAGCCAGTGCAGCAGCGAGCGCCAGATGAGGATGCCCGGGGACATCTTGTCCAGCCCCGACAGCACGGTCGACCCGGTGGCAGTGATGCCCGACATGCTCTCGAATATCGCGTCGGTGAAGCTGATGTGCCGCGCGAACATGAACGGCAGGGACGAGAAGAAGCAGACGATCACCCAGCTCGACACGGTGAGCATGTACATGTCCCGCGGGCGCATGTGTACCTGCTCCGGGCGGCCGGGAATGACCATGCCCAGTCCGCAGGTGAAGGTGATGATCGCCGACCAGATGAACGGGTGCAGCTCGTTGGCACGGCCGTAATACAGCAGCGTGGCCATGGGGACCAGCATGGCGACCGCCAGCGTGATCACGAAGATGCCGATGATGAATCCGAGGGTGCGTAGTGTCGGCAGGGCCATGCGCTGAGGTCTGAATCCAATAGGAATCGGCCATTTTACCTGCCGCCTGCCGAGAGTAAACCGCGTGACACCGTTCCCCTTTACAAGTTGGGCGGAGAAGGAGTGCGCCGTCTTTCCCGGACAAATGCGAACCCTTTGCGTCTACAATGGCGACTTTCGAGATTGACTGGAGGCAGCCCATGGAGGCTCTCGACGCGTTGCTCAACCGTGTGTCCCATGCCCGCCTGAGCGAGCCGGCACCGTCCCCCGAGCAACTGGACCGCCTGTTCCGCAGCGCCTTGCGCGCCCCGGACCACGGGCAACTGCGCCCGTGGCGCTTCCTCACCGTGGAAGGCGAGGCGCGCAAGGAGCTGGGTGAGCTGTTCGCCCGCGCGGTGGCGGCCAATGAGCCGGATGGCAAGCCCGAGGCGCTGGACAAGGCTCGCGCCATGCCGCTGCGCGCGCCGCTGCTGGTGGTCGCTGTGGCACGTTTGCAGGATCACCCCAAGGTGCCGGAGATCGAGCAGTGGCTGGCGGCGGGTTGCGCCGCCCACGGCATCATCCAGGCGGCCTACGTCGAAGGATTGGGAGCGATGTGGCGCACTGGCGCCATGGCGTTCGACCCGCTGGTGCGCGAGGGCCTGGGCCTGGCCGAGAACGAACGTATCGTCGGTTTCATCTACCTCGGCACGCCTATCGGCGAACTGCGCCGGCCGGCACCGCTGGACCCGGCCGGGTTCGTCAGCGCCTGGCGGGGCTGAGCGGCAGTTCCAGGCGCACCTTCCAGCCTCCGTCGCGGGCGCGCCAGAGCAGGTGCCCGCCCTGCCAGGCGGCGAGGCGCCGCGCCGGGGGCAATGCCTCCGGCAGCCAGCCTCGCGCCTGCGGATCGTAGCCTTGCAGATCCAGACGCAGCTCACCGCGTGCTGAACTGAGTGACAGCTCCAGCGCAGCATGCGGATGGCGCGCCAGCGCCCCTTCCAGCAAGGCATCCAGGGCTTCGCCCAGCGCATCCGGCCAGCTTTCCAGTGGCCAGGTGCCGCTCTGCGGCAGGCTCAGGCGCAAGCCGGGCCAGCGTGCGCGCCATTGCGTGGCGAGGCGCGCCAGTTCCACCGCCAGCACCAGGTACTGCGGATCATCGTAGGGTTCGCTGCGCAGCAGGGCTGCCGGCGGCAGCGCCTGTTGCAGGGCGGGAGTCGGGACAGCGAAGGCGGGAAGGCTCATGGTTGCTCTCCGATAATGCGCTCGGTTCAGGCGATCTGGCGGCGCAGCGGCAGGTCGATGCTGGCCAGGAAACCGCCCTCGGGATGGTTGCTCAGGCGCAGCCGCCCATGGTGGCGCTCGATGGCGCGACGGGCGATGGCCAGACCCAGGCCATGGCCGGGGCTGCTCTGGTTGGGCGCGCGGAAGAAGGGTTCGCCCAGTTGCGCCAGGTGTTCCTCACTGGCGCCGGGACCGTGGTCACGGATGCTGATGTGCAGGCGCTCGCCATCGATCCGCGCCTGCACTTCCAGCGGCTGCTCCGCCGGGTTGAAGCGCAGGCCGTTGCGCAGCAGGTTGTCGAGGGCGCGCTCGAGCATGTCCGGCCAGCCGTCGAGGGCCAGTTGTGGGGCAACGTCGAGCTGGATGTTCTGTTCCGGGTAAAGCAGTTGCGCGTCGTTGCGCAGGCGCTCGAACAGCGGCAGCAGGTCGATGCGGCTGGTCGGGCCGGGCTCGGCGTCGAGGCGGGCGAGGGCGAGGATCTCGCTGATCAGCGCTTCCAGGCGGTCGCATTCCTGTTCCAGGCGCGGCCACATGGCGGCGCGTTGGTCGGGCTCGGCGCGTTCGGCCAGGGCCAGGGCAATACGCAGGCGCGCCAGCGGTGAACGCAGCTCGTGGGATACATCTCGCAGGAGCTGGCGTTGGCTGCCGATCAGCCCTTGCAGGCGGGCACCCATGCGGTTGAAGTCACGGGCCAGCACCCCCAGTTCGTCGCCACGGCGGGAGAGGCGGGCGAGGCTGTCCTGTTGATAGCTGGTCTGGCCGAGGTCATGCACGGCGCGGCGCAGGCGGTTCAGCGGGCGGGTGATGGACAGCGTCAGCAGCAGGCTGAACACGGTCAGCACCACCAGCGCGATGCCCAGCGCACTCAGCGGCCAGAGCAGGCTGCTGCGGTGCCAGGCCTGCAGCGTCGGGTGCGGAATGCGGTAGATGAACAGGTAGGTCTGGTCGGTGCGGCTGCTGGTGTATTCCTGGCTTAACTGGCGCCAGGGGAAGCGCGGCAGGTTTTCCCGGTCGAAGTTGTTGTCACGCGGGCGTGGCGGGCGCGGCAGGTAGGTACCGTTGACCAGGCGCTGGCCAGTCTCGTCGAGCACCTGCACCGAGAGTTCGTATTGCTTGCGGCGGCTTTCCAGCAGTTCCTGCGCGGCATCCGGGCCTTGCGTCTCGTAAAGCAGGGTCCATTGTTTGGCGATGTCATGCAGGCCGGGATAGCGGGCGATCACCCAGGTGTCCTGGTTCAGGGCGCGGCCCAGCAGGATCGACAGTCCGGCCACCAGCAGCAGGGCGAGCCAGAAGGCGGCGAGGATCCGCCAGAAGAGTGAACGCATGGTCTTCCTGTTCAGCCGCATGGTCTATCCGTTGTCAGGGGCTCCACGGCAAGGCGCCGGGTAGAACCCGGCGCCTGCGTTTGCTGGAGCGAATCAGTTGGTCTTGGCGCCGTCCTTCTGGGCCTTCCAGGTCTGGAATTCAGCCCATTCAGCCTTGCGCTGTTCGCGCTGCTTCTTCATCTCGTCGAACTTCTTCTGCTGCTCGGGAGTGAGGATGCCGCGGATGCCGGCGTCGGCCTTGTCACGGTTGGCCTTCAGTTCTTCCTGCATGGCCTTGCGGTCGGCCTCGGGCAGCTTGTTCCAGTACTTCTCGGTGATCGCGCGGCGATCCTTCATCGAGTCGCCCATCAGCTTGCCGACTTGCTGGCGCTGGTCCTGGGTCAGGTTCAGTTCGCGGAACGCACCGCCGTGTTCGCCACGGTGCATGCCCGGGCCGTGGTCCTTCATGAACGGGGCCGGCGGCGGAGCGTCGGTCGGCGCGGGAGTGGCCGCCAGCGCGACGGTCGGCAGGGCGGCAGCGATCAGCAGGGCGGTCAGGGTCTTGCGCATGGTGTTTCTCCTTTCAGGGGCCGGTCGTTACCGGATGAGCCCAGTCTAGGGTTGGCAAGGTCAAGGGCGGTCAGTCCCACGTAAAGCTTCGGTAAAGATTACGTGAAGCCCGGCTGGAAACTTTACGAAGCCCGGACCAGAGCGGCCCGGGCCCTCCGCAGGGCGAGATTTCAGGCTGCGTAGAAGTAGCCGCGCCCGCGCAGGGCGAGGATGCGCGGGCGGCCGTCGGGGTGGCTGCCGAGCTTCTTGCGCAGGTTGCTGACGTGCATGTCCAGGCTGCGGTCATACAGGGTCAGCTTGCGGCCCAGCGCGAGCTGCGCCAGCGCCTGCTTGTCCAGTGGTTCGCCCGGCTGGCGCAGCAGGGCTTCGAGGATGCGGCTCTCGGAGAGGGTCAGGCTGATTTCCTCGGCACCGATGGTGGCCACGCCGCGCGACAGGTTCAGCGCCAGGTCGCCCAGCTCCAGTTGCGCAGCGGGTTGCGCCGGGTGGCTGCGGCGCAGCACGGCGCGCAGGCGGGCGGTCAGCTCGCGGGGGTCACAGGGCTTGGCCAGGTAGTCGTCGGCTCCCAGCTCCAGGCCGAGGATGCGATCCAGTGGCTCGCCGCGGGCGGAGAGCATCAGCACCGGCAGGTCCGGGTGGTCGCTGCGCAGCGACTTGAGCAGTTCCAGGCCGCTGCCGTCGGGCAGCATGACGTCGAGCACGACCGCGTCCGGCGCTCGGCTGCTCAGCGCGGCGCGGGCCTGTGCGCCATCGTGGGCGGCGCGGATGCTGAAGCCTTCCTGGGTCAGCCAGGTGGTCAGCAGTTCGCAGAGTTCGACATCGTCGTCGATCAGCAGCAGTTCACTCATGAAGAGGCTTCTTTCAGTTGATCCATTCGCGGCGCGAGCGTCGGCGGCCACGGCTCAGCATGCCCAGGATGAAGGCCAGCAGGGCAGTGCCGGCGCCGGTCACGTACCAGGTCTGCTGCTCGCTGAGCAGGCGCGGCGGCTGGTTGGCCTGGGCCTCGCGCAGCTGCAGCTTCAGGCGCTGGTTTTCCTGGGTCAGGCGGGTGATGCGGGCTTCGTCCTGGCTGTTATCCAGCTGTGCCGGTTGCGCGGCCAGTTGCGCGGCCAGTTCGGCGCGCTGCCGTTCGCTGTCGGCCAGGCGCCGCTCCAGTTCAGGATTGGCGGCCGGCGGTTGAGCTGATGCTTGGACAGCGCTTTGCGCCGGTTGCTCCGTGACGGGCTCTTCGGCGAGTGCGGGCAGCGGCAGGGCGAGGCAGGCGAGCAGGGGCAAACGGCGCATCGGGACTCCTTGTTCGATGATGTGCCGCCGTCCGTGGCCATCCCGGCGCTGTCCGGCTGCGATGCCCCGTGGCGCTCCGTGCCTCGGGGTGCAACGCTCGCGCGCTGTTAGGGCAGGACTTTCTTGAACGGCTTGACCACGACTTCGGCGTAGACGCCGGCGGCGCGGTACGGGTCGGCGTCGGCCCAGGCCTGTGCGGCGGTCAGCGAGTCGAACTCGGCGACGATCAGGCTGCCGGTGAAGCCGGCGGCGCCCGGGTCGTTACTGTCGATGGCCGGGTGCGGGCCGGCCAGGACCAGGCGGCCTTCTTCCTTCAGCTGCTCCAGGCGTGCGATGTGCGCGGGACGGGCGGCCAGGCGGCGTTCTTGGGAAGCGGTGATATCACGGGCAATGATCGCGTAGAGCATGTCAGTCCTTGGGTTTTTCGCCGGTAGGCTCATCGTGCATGTGGCGGGCCAGGAACACGCCCTGGCCGATCAGGAACAGCAGGGTCATGCCCAGGCTGCCGAACACCTTGAAGTCCACCCAGTAGTCCTGGAAGGTGAAGGCGACGAACAGCTGGACACAGCCGCAGATCAGGAAGAACAGCACCCAGGCGACGTTCAGTTTCGCCCAGAGGGAATCGGTCAGGTGTACCGCATGGCCCATGATGCGCTGGATCAGCGGCTGGCCGCCAATGAAGTGACTGCCGGCGAAAGCCAGGGCGAAGAGCCAGTTCACCACCGGCGCCTTCCACTTGAGGAAGGTTTCGCTGTGGAAGGCCAGGGTCATGCCGCCGAACACCAGGCACGCGGCGAGCGTCACCCACTGGCCCTTGTCCAGCTTACGCTGCTTGATCAGCAGGGCGCCGTAGACCACCACGGAGGCGGCGATCAGCACGGCCGTGGCGCTGTAGATCCCGCCGACCGAGAAGCTCTGGCCGGCGAGTTCGACGTTGCGCGGGTCGAGCTTGTAAACGATGAAGAAGAGGATGAGGGGAATGAAATCGATGAATTGCTTCATTACGGCAGCCAGAGCCCAGTAGAGCCGGCATAATACCAACCTGCGGATGAACTGAAAGAGCCATCCGCCCAACGCTGCGTCAGATCATGGTTTCAATGCGTTGCCGCGGGAGCGTTGGCACAGAAGCGTCTATACAGAAAGCTATCCCGACACAAAGCTGTCCTGACACAAAGCCACCCCCTGCATTCCCTGGAAGCCCCATGCGAGTCGATCTGCACTGCCACAGCACCGCGTCCGACGGACAGCTCAGCCCGACGGCCCTGCTCGAGCGTGCCCATGGGCGCGGCGTGCGCGTACTGGCGCTGACCGACCACGATACCCTGGACGGCCTGCCCGAGGCGCGCCGTGCCGCGCAGGCGCTGGGCATGGAGCTGGTGGACGGCGTCGAAGTGTCCTGCACCTGGGGCGGGGCGACCATTCACGTGCTCGGCTACGGCTTCGACGTGACGGCCGAACCGCTGGTAAAGGCGCTGGACGACCTGCACCGCGCCCGCTGGACTCGCGCCGAGGAAATCGGCCGGCGCCTGGAAGCCAAGGGCATGCCCGGCGCCTTCGAGGGCGCGCGGGCGATTCAGGCCGAACTGGGCGACAGCGAAAATGCCCCGGCGCGCCCGCACTTCGCCGAGTTCCTGCTGCGTCAGGGCTACGTCAAGGACCGCGCCGAGGCCTTCCGCAAGTGGCTGGGCGCCGGCAAGCTGGGCGACGTCAAACAGCACTGGCCGAGCCTCGCCGACGCCGTCGGCACGCTGCGCGCGGCGGGCGCCTGGATCAGCCTGGCGCACCCCTACCAGTACGATTTCACCCGCACCAAGCGGCGCAAGCTGGTGGCCGACTTCATCGCCGCCGGCGGTCATGCGCTGGAAGTCTGCAACGGCCCGCAGCCGGCCGAGCAGGTCGGCGTGCTGAGCATCCTCGCCCGCGAATTCGGCTTGATGGTCACCGCCGGCAGCGACTTCCACGGCCCCAGCGACTGGTCGGAGCTGGGCCTTTACCGGAGCGTGCCGGAAGACCTGGTGCCGCTCTGGCCGCGCTTTGCCAGCGCCGAGAACGCCATCGGGATCAAGGAGACTCCATGAGCCAGTTCTTTCAGATCCATCCGGAAAATCCCCAGGCGCGCCTGATCAAGCAGGCGGTGGAGATCGTCCGGCAGGGGGGGGTGATCGCCTATCCCACCGACTCCTCCTACGCGCTGGGCTGCCGCATCGGTGAGAAATCCGCGGTGGAGCGCATCCGCCACATCCGCCGGCTCGACGACAAGCACAACTTCACCCTGGTCTGCCGCGACCTGTCCGAGCTGGGCCTCTACGCGAAGGTCGACACCGGCCTGTTCCGCCTGCTCAAGGCGCACACGCCCGGCCCCTACACCTTCATCCTCAACGCCACCCGCGAAGTGCCGCGCATGCTGCTGCATCCCAAACGCCGCACCATCGGCCTGCGCGTGCCGGCCTGCCCGATCGCCCTGGCGCTGCTGGAGGAACTGGGTGAGCCGCTGATGAGCGTCAGCCTGATCCTGCCCGGTGAGAGCGAGCCGCTGAACGATCCGTACGAGATGCGCGATTCGCTGGAGCACCTGGTCGACCTGATCATCGACGGCGGTTTCGGCGGCGGCGAGGCCTCCACCGTGATCGCCCTGACCGACGAAGACCCGGTGGTCGTGCGCGTCGGCTGCGGCGACCCGGAACCCTTCATGGTCAACGCCTGAACACGCCCTGCGTGCTGGCTATACTCCCTCGTCCCATCGCCGAACCCGCGAGGTTGACCGCTTGACCAGCGTCGAATCCCTGCGCCGTGTGCTGTCCGGCATGCGCCCCACCGGGCGCCTGCACCTGGGGCATTACCACGGTGTGCTGCAGAGCTGGGTGAAACTGCAGCACGAGTACGAATGCTACTTCTCCATCGTCGACTGGCATGCGCTGACCACCGAGTACGACGAGACCGCCAGCATCCGCCAGCACGTGCGCGACATGGCCATCGACTGGCTGGCAGTGGGCGTCAGCCCCAGCGCCGCGACTATGTTCATCCAGTCCCAGGTGCCCGAGCACGCCGAGCTGAACCTGCTGCTGTCGATGATCTGCCCGCTGTCCTGGCTGGAACGCGTGCCGACCTACAAGGAGCTGCAGGAAAAGCTGGTCCACAAGGACCTCTCCACCTTCGGCTTCCTCGGCTACCCGCTGTTGCAGGCCGCTGACATCCTGATCTACCGCGCCGGCCTGGTGCCGGTGGGCTCGGATCAGTTTGCCCACGTCGAGTTCACCCGCGAGATCGCCCGCCGCTTCAACCACCTCTACGGCGGTGAAGTCGACTTCGAGGACCGCGCGCAGACCGCCATCACCCGCCTGGGCAAGAAGACCGGCAAGCTCTACAGCAGCCTGCGCCGTGCCTGGCAGGAACAGGGCGACGCCGAGGCGCTGGAGACGGCCCGCGCGCTGCTCATGGAGCAGCAGAGCCTGACCCTGGGCGACCGCGACCGGCTGTTCGGCTACCTCGAAGGCACCAGCCGCGTGCTGCTGCCCGAGCCGCAGACCCTCACCAGCCACGCGCCGAAGATGCCAGGGCTGGACGGGCAGAAGATGTCCAAATCGCACCACAACACCATTGCCCTGCGCGACAGCCCGGCGGTGATCGAGGAAAAGATCGCGCGCATGCCCACCGACCCCGCGCGCGTACACCGCCGCGATCCAGGCGACCCGGAGCGCTGCCCGGTATGGCAGTGGCACCTGATCTACTCCGACGAGGGTTGCCGCCAGTGGGTGCAGGAAGGTTGCCGCAGCGCCGGGATCGGCTGCCTGGACTGCAAGCGGCCGGTGATCGAGTCGATCCTCCACGAACTGGCGCCGATCCAGGAGCGCGCGCTGGACTACGAGGACAATCCCGAACTGGTGCGCAGCATCCTCGCCGAAGGCGCCGAGCGCGCCCGCGAGGCCGCGCGGGAGACGCTGGTGGAAGTGCGGCATGCGATGGGGCTGTCCTACCGCTGACGCGCCATTGCTCTTCGGGTAGTTGGTGCTCGCGGCTCCCTCACCCCAGCCCTCTCCCAGAGGGAGAGGGGGCCGTCCGTGCCGGCTGACTCCGTGGCTTCAGCCGGCTCCGATCTGTCCCCTCTCCCGCTTGAGGAGCGGGGCGCGCAGCTAGGGTTAGGGTGAGGGGCCTTCGCTCTTTGTAGGGGCGGACGTTGTCCGTGATAGGCCCGCATCGCGCCGAAGCCAAGCGCAGACCCCATCTCGGACAGAGCCCGCTCCTACGCGCAGGCAAACCGCACAGGCCGCAAATCCGCCAAAAGCCCCTCGCGCCACCGACAAAAGCAGGGATAATGCCGCCTTCGAACCCCAGCGCCTGACGAGTGGCCGATGAGTGACCTGACCGAGCCGGAAGCCCCCGCCGCCGCCCCTGAATACCAGGTGCCGGTGCAGCTGGCGCTCGTCTACGGCGAGGCCCTGACGGAGATGCCGCAGGACCTGTACATCCCGCCGGACGCCCTGGAGGTCTTCCTCGAGGCCTTCGAAGGCCCGCTCGACCTGCTGCTCTACCTGATCCGCAAACAGAACATCAACATCCTCGACATTCCCGTGGCGGAGATCACCCGCCAGTACATGGGCTATGTCGAACTGATGAAGTCGGTGCGCCTGGAACTGGCCGCCGAGTACCTGGTGATGGCCGCCATGCTCGCCGAGATCAAGTCGCGCATGCTGCTGCCGCGCTCGGCCGAGGCCGAGGCCGAAGAGGAAGACCCGCGTGCCGAGCTGATCCGCCGCCTGCAGGAGTACGAGCGCTTCAAGAAGGCCGCCGAGGACCTCGACGACCTGCCGCGCTTGGGCCGTGACTACGTGGTGCCCACTGTCGCCGCGCCGGATGCGCGGGCGCGCCGGCTGCTGCCGGAAGTGGACATGCAGGAGCTGATGCTGTGCATGGCCGAGGTGCTGCGCCGCGCCGACCTGTTCGAGAGTCACCAGGTCACCCGCGAGATGCTCTCCACCCGCGAGCGCATGACCGAGATCCTCGAACGCCTGAAGGGCGAGGGTTTCGTGCCCTTCATCAGCCTGTTCCGCGTCGAGGAGGGCAAGCTCGGCGTGGTGGTGACGTTCATGGCGGTGCTGGAGCTGGTCAAGGAACAGCTGGTGGAGCTGGTACAGAACGAAGCTTTTGCGCCCATCCACGTCCGCGCCCGCACGGAAGTGCAGGAGGGCGCCGCACGCTTCGGAGAAACGTCGGAAGACGTGCTGGAAGAGGGCGACGAAGACGTCTTCGAGCCGCGCGAAGAGCCGCCAGCCGAGCTGACCTTCGAGGACGGCCACTTCGACGGCCCGGAAGGCGAGGCAGCGCTTGACCAGGCACTGGGCGGCGAGCCGGAAGACGAGCCGCTCTGATCCGCCAGCGTTGCCCTGGCGCCGCGCTTTGAGTAGCTTTCCCGCCTGAACGGCGAAACCTTCAACCCCGACCCGAGCCCCCGATGAATCTCTCCGACCCGCAAGAACTGGCGACCCTGCTCGAAGGCATCCTCCTGGCTGCCGGCAAGCCCATGTCGCTGGAACGCCTCGGTGAGCTGTTCGAGGAGGCCGAGCGCCCTGAGCCGCAGCAGTTCCGCGATGCGCTGGCGGTGCTGGGCCTGTCATGCTCCGGGCGGGCCTTCGAGCTGAAGGAAGTCGCCACCGGTTACCGCCTGCAGGTGCGCGAGAAGTTCGCTTCCTGGGTCGGCCGGCTCTGGGAGGAACGTCCGCAGCGCTACTCCCGTGCGCTGCTGGAAACCCTGGCGCTGATCGCCTATCGCCAGCCCATCACCCGTGGCGAGATCGAGGAAATCCGTGGCGTCGCGGTGAACACCCAGATCGTCAAGACGCTGATGGAGCGCGAGTGGATCCGCATCGTCGGCTACCGCGAAGTCCCCGGCCGCCCGGCCATGCTCGCCACCACCCGCACCTTCCTCGACTACTTCAACCTCAGGAGCCTGGAAGACCTGCCGCCGCTGGCCGAGCTGAAACTGATGGAGCCCGAGCCGCAGCCGATCCTCGAGGACATGGCGCCGGTGGCCAGCCTGCCGAGCCCCGAGGAATACGACGAGGACTACGTGCCGCCGTCGCTGCAGGCCCTGGCCGACCAGGCCGTGCGCGATGCCGGCGAGGAGCCGGAGCCCGCGCCGCCGGAGGAACCGAAGGAGGAGACCAGTTTCCGCAGTCTGCTCGCCGAGCTGGACGAGATGGAGCAGGGCCTGAAGACCGACTTCGACGACCTGATCGACCGCCCGCCGAGTGACGACGAGGACACCGGTGTGGATGCCGACTTCAGCGGCGTGCATGCGCTGCCGGAGGTCGAGCCGCAGGGCGAAGCCGAAGCGCCTGTCGAACCAGAAACGGAAAGCCAGCCCGAAGCACCCGCGCCCCCGCAAGCCCACGCACCGTCCGCGCCCGCGGAAGACGAATGGGACGAAGAGCGCGCCCTGCGCGAAGCCATGCTCGAGGAAATGGAGTTCAACGCGCGCAATCGCGACCATTGAGCCTGGGCTTTGGCGCATCTGACCGAGGCTTTCCAGCCGTTCGGTGATTGACTTCCGCCCTCGGCGCGACGACCTTATGTGCCGCGTTCGCAAGGCGCTGGCGGCAACACCCGGGGATGCCGCCCGATCGACCGCCCTGACGACGTCTCTCGACAACAATCCACAGTGGCCTGGCGCGTCGCGCAGGCTGCTGAGTACCCATATGAAAAGAACTCCAATCAGCCGTATCTGCTGGCTCGGCCTCCTGCTGGGTCTTGGCAGCGCTTCGCTTTCCGCCGCCCAGGCGCCTGCCGCCGCACCTGCCGTGCCGCTGGCCGGCCAGTCGAAGGACGCCTTCATCGACAGCCTGATGCAGCGCATGACGCTGGACGAGAAGATCGGCCAGCTGCGCCTGGTCAGCGTCGGGCCGGACCATCCCAAGCCGGTACTGCTGAAGGAAATCGCCGAGGGCACCACCGGCGCGGTTTTCAACACCGTGGTCCGTCCGGGCATCCGTGACCTGCAGGATGCGGCCATGAAGAGCCGGCTGAAGATCCCGCTGTTCTTCGCCTATGACGTGGTCCACGGCCACCGTACCGTGTTCCCCATCGGCCTGGGCCTGGCGGCGAGCTGGGACATGGCATCCATCGAGCGCAGCGCCCGCGTCGCGGCCATCGAGGCCAGCGCCGACGGCCTCAACCTGACGTATTCGCCCACCGTCGATATCGCCCGCGATCCGCGCTGGGGCCGTGTCTCCGAAGGCTTCGGCGAAGACGCCTGGCTGACCAGCAAGGTCGCCGCCGCGGTGGTCAAGGGCTACCAGGGCCAGGGCCTGAACCAGCCGCAAACCATCATGGCCGGGGTCAAGCATTTCGCCCTGTACGGCGCCGGCGAAGGCGGCCGCGACTACAACACCGTGGACATGAGTCCGCAGCGCATGTTCCAGGACTACCTGCCGCCGTACCGCGCGGCCATCGACGCCGGCGCCGGCGCGGTGATGGTCTCGCTGAACAGCATCAACGGCGTGCCGGCCACCGCCAACAAGTGGCTGCTGCAGGACCTGCTGCGCGGCCAGTGGGGCTACAAGGGCCTGACCCTGAGCGACCACGGCGCGGTGCTGGAGCTGATAAAGCACGGCGTGGCCGCCACCGAGCGTGACGCCACCCGGGCGGCGATCAACGCCGGCGTCGAAATGAACATGAATGACGACCTTTACGGCAAGCACATGCCCGAGCTGCTCAAGGCCGGGCTGATCAGCCAGGACGAGATCGACCGAGCCTGCCGCGACGTGCTCGCCGCCAAGTGGGACATGGGCCTGTTCCAGGACCCGTACCGCTACCTGCAGGGCAAGGACCCGGTCGACACCGACGCCGAGGACCGCCTGCACCGTGCCGACGCCCGCGAGATTGCGCGCAAGGGCATGGTCCTGCTGAAGAACGAAGGCGGCGTGCTGCCGCTCAAGCGTGACGGCGTGATCGCCCTGATCGGCCCGCTGGCCGACAGCAAGCGCGACGTGATGGGCAGCTGGTCCGCCGCTGGCAAGGCCTTCCAGGCCGTGACCGTGCTCGAGGGCATGGGCGCCGCCACCCGTGGTCATGCCGCGCTGCTCTACGCCAAGGGCGCCAATGTCACCGACGATCCGGAGATCGTCAAATACCTCAACGAATACAGCGAAGACGTGAAGGTCGACTCGCGCAGCCCAAAAGCCATGATCGACGAAGCCGTCGAGAAGGCGAAACAGGCTGACGTGGTGGTGGCCGTGGTCGGCGAATCCCAGGGCATGGCCCACGAGGCGTCGAGCAAGACCAACCTGCACATCGCGCAGAGCCAGATCGAGCTGCTCAAGGCCCTCAAGGCCACCGGCAAACCGCTGGTGCTGGTGCTGATGAACGGCCGGCCGATGGACCTGCGCTGGGAAAGCGCCAACGCCGACGCGGTGCTGGAAACCTGGTTCAGCGGCACCGAGGGCGGCAACGCCATTGCCGACGTGCTGTTCGGCGACTACAACCCGTCGGGCAAGCTGACCATGACCTTCCCGCGCTCGGTGGGTCAGGTGCCGATCTACTACAACCACCTGAACACCGGCCGCCCGTTCGACCACGAGCACCCGAACAAGTACACCTCGCGCTACTTCGACTCGCAGAACGGCCCGCTGTACCCCTTCGGCTACGGCCTGAGCTATACCGACTTCAGCGTCTCGGACGTGAAGATGTCGGGCAGCAAGTTGAAGAAGGGTGACCAGCTGACGGCCAGCGTGACCGTGAAGAACACCGGCAAGGTCGCCGGTGAAACCACCGTGCAGCTCTACCTGCGCGACGTCGCCGCGTCCATCAGCCGCCCGGTCAAGGAGCTCAAGGGCTTCAGCAAGATCCTGCTGCAGCCGGGCGAGTCGAAGGTGGTGCAATTCCCGATCCGCGAGGAAGACCTGCGCTTCTACGACAGCCAGCTGCGCTACGCCTCGGAGCCGGGCGAGTTCAAGGTCTACGTCGGCCTGGATTCGGACAACGTGAAGGAGCAGAGCTTCACGCTGCTCTAAGCGTCACGCGCTGCTGTAAACGAAAACGCCACGGCTGATCCAGCCGTGGCGTTTTTCGTTCAGGCGGCTTTGGCTGCCTTGCGGGAGCGGAGCCCGATCAGCCAGCGCACCGCGCCTTGCACCAGCACGGAAAGCAGCGCCGCCTCGGCGAAGCTCGGCAGGATGTCGTTGGCCGGCAGGCGCAACGCCAGCCACAGGCAGAACGCCGCGAAGGCCGGGCGCCCGCTGACCATGCCGCGCAGCAGGGCGATGACGAATCCCGCGCCGTGCAAGCGCTGCGATGACACGCAGAGCACGATGGAGAGCAGCGGAAAGACCGCCAGCAGGCCGCTCCAGCTAGGCCCGGCCCAGCCGGAGAGGGCGGTGACGGCCAGGGTCAGCAACGCACCGGCGAGCATGCGCAGGCCCAGCTCGAAGTGGCCCAACGCGGCGACCGTGCCCGGCAACTCGGCGCGGGGCATGAACAGCTGGCTGGTCAGCGCGCCCAGTACTGCGGCGAGAAGAGCCCAGACGGGCGCGGCTGGAAGTTGCGTCAGGGCCCAGGCAGCCACCAGCCAGGCGAGCATCGCGCCGCTCAGGGCCAGCGTCCAACGGTGCTTCCGGCACAACCAGGCATAGGCGAAGTTGAACGCTTCCGAAGCGAAGATCGCCGCCAGCGCCAGTAACGCGGCCTGGGCGCCGAAGTCGCGGCCGTGCTCCACGGTGATCAGGTACAGGATGGGGCCGGCGATGGCGGGCAGGGCGGCGAGACAGCCGGCAACAGTCGGCCCCCACCAGCGCCCGGAGAGGGATACCAGCAGCAGGAACAACGGAACCAGGGTGAGCTTGAGGGCGAGCATGGGCGAGGCCGGAAGGCGTGGAGGGCGGATTCTAGCAAGGCGCGCAGCCTTCGATTGCCCGCTTCGATAACCCGTGTCGATGGCGCCGATGGGGAAATCGAGTTGGACCTTGGCGCCGCGCGGGTGTCCATTGTGCAGGCCCACTGACGTTCACCCATCGAATCGAGAGGAAGTCCGTGAAGAGTCCGTGCATCAAGGTCTGCGAGTTCGAAGAGGGCATCTGCCTGGGCTGCGGCCGCAGCCGTGAGGAAATCAAGGCGTGGAAGCGCGTCGACCACCTGGGCCAGGAGGCGATCCTGGCCGAGGCGGACATGCGCCTGCTGGTGCTGGAGGCGCAGGGGAAAAGGCTGTACCGCTGAGTGGTGTTTGACGGTAACGCCGTGCCTGGGGTCCCCTCTCCCCAGCCCTCTCCCTGAAGGGAGAGGGGGCAGATCGTGCCGGCTGACACCCTCGTTTCCTCCTGCACCGGACAGTCCCCTCTCCCTCTGGGAGAGGGTTAGGGTGAGGGCAGCGGAAAGTGAATGCCATGGTTCCAGCGAGCACTCCAGGCGTAGGGCGAATAACCCGGAACGGGTTATCCGCCGCATCCTCCACGGCGGATAACGCTGGCGCGTTATGCGCCCTACAGAATGTCAGCCGCGTGCCGCAACCATCGCCCGCGCCGTATCCAGCATGCGGTTGGAGAAGCCCCATTCGTTGTCGTACCAGGCCATCACTTTCACCAGCCGGCCATTCACCCGCGTGTGGCTGGCGTCGAAGATGGCCGAGCGCGGGTCGTGGTTGAAGTCCACCGAGACCAGCGGCTGGCCGTTGAAGCCGAGGATCGTCGAGCGCTCGCTGGCGCGCTCCAGCAGCGCATTGACCTCCTGGGCGCTGGTGTCGCGGGCGACCTGCAGCGTGAGGTCCACCAGCGACACATTGATCACCGGCACCCGCACCGCCAGGCCCGTCAGCTTGCCCGCCAGTTCCGGCAGCACCAGGCCAACGGCTTCGGCGGCGCCGGTTCTGGTCGGGATCATCGACTGGGTAGCCGAGCGCGCGCGGTACGGGTCGCTGTGGTAGACGTCGGAGAGGTTCTGGTCGTTGGTGTAGGCGTGGATGGTGGTCATCAGCCCGTGTTCGATGCCCAGCTCGCGGTGCAGCACCTGGGCTACCGGCGCGAGGCAGTTGGTGGTGCAGGAGGCGTTGGAGACGATGCGGTGTTCCGCGCGCAGGATGCCTTCGTTGACACCGAACACCACCGTGGCGTCCACGTCCTGGCCGGGCGCGGAGATCAGCACCTGGCGCGCGCCGGCCTGCAGGTGCGCCGCAGCCTTGTCGCGGGAGGTGAAAAGGCCGGTGCACTCCAGCACGATATCCACCCCCAGGGCCTTCCACGGTAGCTCGGCCGGATGGCGGATCGCCGTGACGGCAATGCGGTCGCCCTCTACCCTGAGGCTTTCGGCATCGTGCTCGACGTGGCCGGCGAAGCGCCCATGCACGCTGTCGTACTGGAACAGGTGGGCGTTGATCGCGGCGTCGCCCAGGTCGTTGATCGCCACCACTTGCAGGTGTTGGCGGTAGGGGCCCGAGTAGAGCGCGCGGAGTACGTTCCGACCGATGCGGCCAAATCCGTTGATTGCCAGGCGTATAGTCATGAAGGTCGTCTCTTTTCTTTTGTTGTGGTAAAAACAATTAAATTTCCACGTTGATGAAAAGTAAACACCGAGTAATCAACGATAATGTTGTAAAAACAACAACCGATAGTCTGTAGGAGAATGCTGCCATGCACCCTCGTGTGCTTGAAGTCACCCAGCGCATCCAGGCCCGCAGCGCGGCCACGCGTCAGCGCTACCTCGATCTGGTCAAGGCAGCCGCCACCAAGGGTCCGCACCGCGGCACGCTGCCCTGCGGCAACCTCGCCCACGGCGTCGCGGCTTGTGGTGATTCCGACAAACAGGCGCTGCGGCTGATGAACCAGGCCAACGTCGCCATCGTCTCCGCCTATAACGACATGCTTTCCGCGCACCAGCCGCTGGAGCGCTTCCCGGAACTGATCAAGGACGCCCTGCGGCAGATCGGCTCGGTCGGCCAGTTCGCCGGCGGCGTACCGGCCATGTGTGACGGCGTTACCCAGGGCGAGCCGGGGATGGAACTGTCCCTGGCCAGCCGTGACGTGATCGCCATGGGCACCGCCATCGCGCTGTCGCACAACATGTTCGACGCCGCGCTGTGCCTGGGCGTATGCGACAAGATCGTCCCCGGCCTGCTGATCGGCTCGCTGCGCTTCGGCCACCTGCCGGTGGTGTTCGTGCCCGCCGGCCCCATGCCCACCGGTATCTCCAACAAGGAGAAGGCCGCGGTGCGCCAGCTGTTCGCCGAAGGCAAGGCCACCCGCGAGGAGCTGCTGGCCTCGGAGATGGCCTCCTACCACGCGCCGGGCACCTGCACCTTCTACGGCACCGCCAACACCAACCAGTTGCTGGTGGAGGTGATGGGCCTGCACCTGCCGGGCGCTTCCTTCGTCAACCCGAACACCCCGCTGCGCGACGAGTTGACCCGCGAAGCCGCGCGCCAGGCTGCGCGCCTGGCGCCGGAGAACGGCCAGTTCGTGCCCATGGCGGAGATCGTCGACGAGAAGGCCATGGTCAACTCGGTAGTGGCGCTGCTGGCCACCGGCGGCTCGACCAACCACACCCTGCACCTGCTGGCCATCGCCCAGGCCGCCGGCATCCAGCTGACCTGGCAGGACATGGCCGACCTCTCCGAAATCGTGCCGACCCTGGCGCGCATCTATCCCAACGGCCAGGCCGACATCAACCACTTCCAGGCGGCAGGCGGCATGTCCTTCCTGATCCGTCAGCTGCTCGACGGCGGCCTGCTGCATGAAGACGTGCAGACGGTGGTCGGCAAGGGCCTGCGTCGCTACATCCAGGAACCTTTCCTCGACGACGGCAAGCTGGTCTGGCGCGAAGGTCCGGCGGCGAGCCTGGACGAGAACATCCTGCGCCCCATCGACAAGCCGTTCTCGGCCGAAGGCGGCCTGCGCCTGATGGAAGGCAACCTTGGTCGCGGCGTGATGAAGGTTTCCGCCGTGGCGCTGGAGCACCAGATCGTCGAAGCCCCGGTGCGCATCTTCCACGACCAGTCGAGCCTGGCCGCCGCCTTCAAGGCCGGCGAGCTGGAGCGTGACCTGGTGGCCGTGGTGCGCTTCCAGGGCCCGCGCGCCAATGGCATGCCGGAGCTGCACAAGCTCACACCGTTCCTTGGCGTGCTGCAGGACCGTGGCTTCAAGGTGGCGCTGGTCACCGATGGGCGCATGTCCGGCGCTTCTGGCAAGGTGCCGGCGGCGATCCATGTGTCTCCGGAGGCGCTCAACGGCGGCCCGCTGGCCAAACTGCGCGACGGCGATGTGGTGCGCGTCGACGGCACTACCGGCGAGCTGCGTGTGCTGGTGGATACCGCAGAGTGGGATGCCCGTCCGCTCGTCGAGACCCCGACACTGGATAATGTCGGCATGGGTCGCGAGCTGTTCGCCTTCATGCGCAATGCCTTCAGTTCGGCCGAGCAGGGCGCCTGCAGCTTCACCGCCGAGCTCGACGGCTTGCGCTGAGACGCGTACTTGATGGAGTCTTCCGAGCGGCGTGACTGCCTGTCTGTCGCACGGGAGAGCCTTCGGCGCTGTCCTACGCTGAACCTTTTCCTCCACTTCCAGGCCCGAGCCCACAATGATTTCCAACAACGCTCAGCCCGCCTCGAACGGTTTCGCCCTGGTCGGCGACATCGGCGGCACCAACGCCCGCTTCGCCCTGTGGCGCGGTGAAGTCCTCGAGTCCATCCAGGTCCTGGCCTGCGCCGACTACCCGCGCCCGGAAGACGCCGTGCGCGACTACCTGCAGCGCGTCGGCCAGCCGCTGTCGGCCGTCGATAACGTCTGCCTGGCCTGCGCCGGCCCCGTTGGCGATGGCGACTTCAAGTTCACCAACAACCACTGGGTGATTCGCCGCGACGCCTTCCGCGCCGAGCTGGGCCTGAGCCACCTGCTGCTGGTGAACGACTTCAGCACCATGGCCTGGGCGGCCTCGCGGCTGTCGGAGGAACACCTGGTGCAGGTGCGCCCCGGCAAGGCGCTGGAAGGCCGCGCCAAGCTGATCATCGGTCCGGGCACCGGCCTGGGTGTCGGCAGCCTGATGCCGCTGCCGGGTGGCGGCTGGGAAGTGCTGCCCTGCGAAGGCGGCCACGTCGACCTGCCGGTGACCTCCGAACGTGACTTCGCCCTCTGGCAACTGCTGCGCGAGAAGTACGGCCATGTCTCGGCCGAGCGCGTGCTCTCCGGCAGCGGCCTGGAAAACCTCTACCGCATGAGCTGTCAGCTCGATGGCGTGGAGCCGAAATGCGCGACTGCCGCCGAGATCGGCGAGCGCGCCATGGCTGGCGACGCCTATGCCGACGCGGTGCTGGAGCACTTCTTCGTCTGGCTGGCGCGCGTCGCCGGCAACGCCGTGCTGACGGTCGGCGCGCTGGGTGGCGTGTACATCACCGGTGGCATCGTCCCGCGCTTCCTCGAGCGCTTCCAGCACAGCGGCTTCGCCGAGGCCTTCCGCAGCCGTGGCAAGACCAGCGGGCCGTACCTCGACCAGGTTCCGGTGTGGGTCATGACGGCGGATCATCCGGGCCTGTTCGGCGCCGGCGTGGCCCTGGAGCAGGCGCTGCGCAACGAAGGCTGACACCCCGCTTCATCCCTGAAGAACAACAAGAACAAAGGACGCCCGAAGTGAACCAGCCTGCCCGATCCATCCTGCTGGTGGACGACGACCAGGAAATCCGCGAGCTACTGGAAACCTACCTCAGCCGCGCCGGCTTCCAGGTGCGCAGCGTCGCCGATGGCGAGAGCTTCCGCCGCGCGCTGTGCGACGAGGACGCCGCCCTGGCGATCCTCGACGTGATGCTTCCCGACGAGGACGGCTTCAGCCTGTGCCGCTGGATTCGCTCACACCAGCGCCACGCCTGCATGCCGGTGATCATGCTCACCGCTAGTTCCGACGAAGCCGACCGCGTGGTGGGTCTGGAGCTGGGCGCCGACGACTACCTCGGCAAGCCCTTCAGCCCCCGCGAGCTGCTGGCGCGGATCAAGGCGCTGCTGCGCCGTGCGCAGTTCACCCAGGTGCGCGGCGGCGAGGTCATCGCGTTCGACGACTGGCGGCTGGATACCATCAGCCACCGGCTGTTCCACGAGGACGGCGAGGAGCACTTCCTCAGCGGCGCCGACTTCGCCCTGCTCAAGCTGTTCCTCGACAACCCCCGGCAGATTCTCGACCGCGATACCATCGCCAGCGCCACCCGTGGCCGCGAAGTGATGCCGCTGGAGCGCATCGTCGACATGGCCGTGTCGCGCCTGCGCCAGCGCCTGCGTGACACCGAGAAACCGGCGCGGCTGATCCAGACCGTGCGCGGCAGCGGCTACCTGCTGGCCGCCCAGGTTCGCCCGCACCTCGCCGGCCATGAGTGAACGCCGCCGCTGGGCCCTGGTGCCGCGCTCGCTGCTCGGCCGCATGCTGCTGCTCACCCTGCTGGCGGTGCTGATCGCCCAGGGCCTGTCGAGCCTGTTCTGGATATCCCACCTGCGCACCAGCCAGCGTGACGGCCTGCTCACCAGCTCGCGCAGCCTGGCTTATTCCATGGCCGCCAGCGTCAGCTACTTTCGCTCGCTGCCCATCGGTTACCGTCCGCTGGTGCTCGACCAGCTGCGCAGCATGGGCGGTACGCGCTTCTTCGTCTCGCTCAACGAACGCCCGCTGAACCTGCGCGCGCTGCCGGACACCACCAACAAGCAGGCGGTGATCGACATCGTGCAGGACGTGCTGCACCAGAAGCTGGGCAAGGACGTCGAGCTGCAGGTCGAGTTCGTCAGCCCGGACGACCTGCGGCTGTTCAACGGCGAGCTGAAGCTGGAGGAACTGCCGCGTTCCTGGGCGCACTACGCGCTGACCCTGGAGCCGGTGAACCCACCGGTGCTGGTCACGCAGATCCGCATCGGCGAAAGCGAATGGCTGTACATCGCTAGCCTGATGCCGGCGCCCTACGTCACCCTGGAACCCGAAGGCCTGCCGCCGCAGCAGGTCATCTCCATCGTCTTCACCAGCCTCCTGCTGCTGCTGTTCACCGGCCTGCTGGTGCACTGGCAGAGCCGCCCGCTCAAGCGCCTGGCCCGCGCCGCCCGCGACATCGCCCTGGGCGGCGAGGAACAGCCGCTGGAGGAGAGCGGCGCGAGCGAGCTGGTGGAGGTCTCCCGCGCCTTCAACACCATGCGCGAGCGCATCGACCGCTACGTCAACGAACGCGCGCAGCTGTTCAGCGGCATCTCCCACGACCTGCGCACGCCGATCACCCGCCTGCGCCTGCGCGTGGAACTGCTGGAGGATGAACAGGCGCAGGACAAGTTCAGCCACGACCTCGACGAACTGGAACTGCTGGTGAAGGGCGCGCTGCAATGCGTGAAGGACACCGACATCCACGAAAACGTCGAGTCGGTGGACCTCAACCAGTTGCTGCAGTACGTCGCCGGCCCCTACATCGCCGACGGCCGCGTCGAAGTGCTGGGCGCGGCGCTCGAGCCTTATCCGGGCAAGCCGCTGGCGCTCAAGCGCTGTATCGGCAACCTGCTGGACAACGCCCTGAAGTACGGCGGCCGCGCCCAGCTGAGCATCGAGGATGATCCCGACGCGGTGGTCCTGCACGTCGACGACCAGGGCCCCGGCGTGCCGGAACAACGCCTGGAGAAAGTCTTCGAACCGCGCTTCCGGTTGTCCGAACGCGGCCAGGGGTACGGCCTTGGCCTCGGTATCGCGCGCAACATCGCGCATACCCACGGCGGCGAAGTCACCTTGCAGAACCGCCGTGAGGGTGGGCTGCGAGTGACGTTGAGGTTGCCGCGGCTGGAGGTTGAGTAGGGCGGTTGGTTGCTCTTGGTCGCTCCGGAGTGCTCGGTTATTGCGCCCCTCTCCCTAACCCTCTCCCTGAAGGGAGAGGGGACTGGATCGGCGCGAGTGGTAACCACGGAGTTGGCTTGATGCCACGGTGTGAGTGGACGCAGAAGCCTACAGGCAGCTCGGAAAGCTCCCTCTCCCTTCAGGGAGAGGGCTGGGGAGAGAGTGGTGGGCCGAGGCACTAGCCTCCAGGCGTAGCCCCGCCGGAGCCAACCCAATGACCTCCCACCTCACCCAGTTCTCGAAACAACTCCGCCATGACCAGACCGAAGCCGAACGCGCCCTCTGGCACCACCTGCGCGCCCACCGCTTCCTCGGCCTCAAGTTCCGCCGGCAAAAGGTCATCGGGCCCTACATCATCGATTTCATTTGTCACGAACGCCTGTTGATCATTGAGCTGGATGGTGGGCAGCATCTGGATTCCAGTGAGGGTCAGCAGCGCGACGCGTGGCTCAAGGCCAGGGGTTTCATGGTGCTGCGCTTCTGGAATCATGATGTGCTGTCGAAGATGGATTCGGTGCTGGAGGCGATACGTCTGGCGCTCGATGCGGACGCTTTGCCCTCTCCCCAACCCTCTCCCTGAAGGGAGAGGGGGCCGTTCGGCGTGAAGCGAGACCTCGGTTTCAGCCGGCCTCTCCATTGATATTTGAAAGCTCCGATGGCATCAGGCGAACTGCACACCTGGCACGGCAGAGGACAACTCCCTCTCCCTTCGGAGCGGGGCGCGCAGCCAGGGCGGGGGAGAGGGTGGTAGGCCGAGCGGAAATCCCCCAGGGGGTATCCGTAAGCGCGCTTTCACGCTCCAATCCACCTCCACGCTCGTATCAACCCCAAGCCCCAATGTCACCACCTCGTGACAATCAAAGATCGCTTCGTTACCCGGAGAACGGAATGCCTTGGATAGACTCGGACCATCGCAAGCAAAGACTTGCCTCCAATAACAAGAACAAGGTGCTCCCCATGAATGCGATCCGTCGCCTGTCGGCCGCCATCTGTCTTTCCTCCCTCTGTCTCTCCCCCCTGCTGGCCCACGCCGGTGAAGTCGAAGTGCTGCACTGGTGGACTTCCCCCGGTGAGAAGCGCGCTGCCGAAACCCTGAAGAAACTCGTCGAAGCCAAGGGGCACACCTGGAAGGACTTCGCCGTCGCCGGTGGCGGTGGTGAAGCGGCCATGACCGTGTTGAAGACCCGCGCCGTCTCCGGCAATCCGCCGGCCGCCGCGCAGATCAAGGGGCCGGACATCCAGGAGTGGGGCGAGCTGGGGCTGCTCGCCGACCTCAATGACGTCGCCGCCGAAGGCAAGTGGGACCAGCTGCTGCCGCCGCAGGTCGCACAGATCATGAAGTACAAGGGCGACTACGTGGCCGTGCCGGTCAACGTGCACCGGGTGAACTGGCTGTACATCAACCCGGAAGTATTCAAGAAGGCCGGTGCCACGCCGCCGACCACCCTCGACGAATTCTTCGCCGCCGCCGACAAGCTCAAGGCTGCCGGCTTCACGCCGCTGGCCCACGGCAGCCAGCCCTGGCAGGACGGCACCCTGTTCGAGAACCTGGTGCTCAGCAAGATGGGCCCGGAGGGCTATCGCAAGGCCTTCGTCGAACTGGACAAGGAAACCCTCACCGGTGCTCAGATGGCCGACGTCTTCGCCGCGCTGAAGAAGCTGCACGGCTACGTCGACGCCGACGCTGCCGGACGTGAGTGGAACGTCGCCACCGGCATGGTCATCAATGGCAAGGCCGGCATGCAGATCATGGGCGACTGGGCCAAGAGCGAGTTCACCGCCGCCGGCAAGGTGGCGGGCAAGGACTACCAGTGCCTGCCGTTCCCCGGCACGCAGAAGGCCTTCGACTACAACATCGATTCCCTGGTGATGTTCAAGCTGAGCAACGAGGAGAACCGCAAGGCCCAGGAAGACCTGGCGCGCGCGGTGCTCGACCCGTCCTTCCAGAAGGACTTCAGCCTGAACAAGGGCTCGATCCCGGTGCGCCTGGACGTCGACATGACGCCGTTCGACAGCTGCGCCCAGCAGTCGATGAAGGACTTCAAGGCCGCTTCCGCCAGCGGCAACCTGGTGCCAAGCATGGCCCACAGCATGGCCGCCTCCAGCTACGTACAGGGCGCGATCTTCGACGTGGTCACCAACTTCTTCAACGACCCCGCCGCCGACCCGCAGAAGGCCGCGCAGCAACTGGGCGCCGCCATCCAGGCCGCCGCGCAGTAACACGCTCGCCGGCTCCGTCGCGGAGCCGGCCTCTCTTCCCAACTGAACGACTCCGGGCCGCCATGGCGGCCCGGGTGGGCTCACTCATCCTCGAGAAAGCAGATGGCGACCCGATCTCCGACTTTCACTCCTGCTGTCGCGCCACGCGCTTCGCTGCTCGATGGCCTGCAGGCCTGGCTGCCGAAGCTGGTGCTGGCCCCGAGCATGCTCGTGGTGCTGGTCTGCGTGTACGGCTACATCGGCTGGACGCTGCTGCTGTCCTTCACCAACTCACGTTTCATGCCGGCCTACAGCTGGGCCGGGCTGAGCCAGTACCTGCGCTTGTGGGACAACGACCGCTGGTGGGTGGCGAGCAAGAACCTGCTGCTGTTCGGTGGCCTGTTCATCGGCGTCTGCCTGGTGCTCGGGGTGTTCCTCGCGGTGCTGCTGGACCAGCGCATCCGTCGCGAAGGCTTCATCCGCACGGTGTACCTGTACCCCATGGCGCTGTCCATGATCGTCACCGGCACCGCCTGGAAGTGGCTGCTCAATCCCGGCCTGGGCCTGGACAAGCTGCTGCGCGACTGGGGCTGGACCGGCTTTCGCTTCGACTGGCTGGTGGACCCGGAGCGGGTCGTCTACTGCCTGGTGATCGCCGCCGTATGGCAGGCCTCGGGCTTCGTCATGGCGCTGTTCCTTGCCGGCCTGCGTGGGGTCGACCCGGCCATCGTGCGTGCCGCCCAGGTGGACGGCGCGAGCCTGCCGACCATCTACCTGCGCATCGTCCTGCCGAGCCTGCGCCCGGTGTTCTTCAGCGCACTGATGATCCTCGCGCACATCGCCATCAAGAGCTTCGACCTGGTCGCCGCGATGACCGCCGGCGGCCCCGGCTACTCCTCCGACCTGCCGGCGATGTTCATGTACGCCCACACCTTCACCCGTGGCCAGATGGGCCTGGGCGCGGCCAGCGCGATGCTGATGCTGGGCGCCGTGCTGGCCATCGTCGTGCCGTACCTGTACTCCGAACTGCGGGGCAAGCGCCATGCATGACTCGACCCTGAAACCGTCGTTCAGCCTGAGCCGCCTGGCGGTGCACGCGACCCTCTGGGGCGCCGTGGCGCTGTACGTGATCCCGCTGCTGGTGATGCTGTTGACCAGCTTCAAGTCGCCCGAGGACATCAGAAGCAGCAACCTGCTGGCGCTGCCGGACGTGTTCACCGTGGTTGGCTGGGTGAAAGCCTGGGGCGCAGTGGGCGACTACTTCTGGAACTCGGTGAAGATCACCGTGCCGGGCGTGCTGATCTCCACCTTCATCGGCGCCATGAACGGCTACGTGCTGTCGATGTGGCGCTTCCGCGGTTCGCAGCTGTTCTTCGGCGCGCTGCTGTTCGGCTGCTTCCTGCCGTTCCAGGTCATCCTCCTGCCGATGTCCTTCACCCTCGGCAAGCTCGGCCTGGCCAACACCACCACCGGCCTGGTGATGGTGCACTGCATCTACGGCCTGGCCTTCACCACGCTGTTCTTCCGCAACTACTTCGTGGCGATCCCGGATGCGCTGGTGAAGGCCGCGCGCCTGGACGGCGCGGGGTTCTTCACCATTTTCCTACGCATTCTGATGCCGATGTCCACCCCCATCGTGATGGTTTGCCTGATCTGGCAGTTCACCCAGATCTGGAATGATTTCCTCTTCGGTGTGGTGTTCGCCAGTGGCGACGCGCAACCGATCACGGTGGCTCTGAACAACCTGGTGAACATCAGCACGGGCGTGAAGGAATACAACGTCGACATGGCGGCCGCGATGATCGCGGCGCTGCCCACGCTGGTGGTCTACGTACTGGCCGGCAAGTACTTCGTGCGCGGGCTCACTGCCGGCGCCGTCAAAGGTTGAGGTAAGCACCGATGTCCACCCTTGAACTGCACAACCTGCACAAGTCCTACGGCGCAGGCCTGGCGGACACCCTGAAGTCGATCAACCTGGCGATCGAGTCGGGCGAGTTCCTGATCCTGGTCGGCCCTTCGGGCTGCGGCAAATCCACCCTGATGAACTGCATCGCCGGGCTGGAGAACGTCACCGGCGGCGCCATCCTGGTGGATGGCCAGGACATCAGCGGCATGAGCCCGAAGGATCGCGACATCGCCATGGTGTTCCAGTCCTACGCGCTGTACCCGACCATGAGCGTGCGCGAGAACATCGCCTTCGGCCTGAAGATCCGCAAGCTGCCGAAAACCGAGATCGACGCCGAGGTGGCTCGCGTGGCCAAGCTCTTGCAGATCGAGCACCTGCTCGAACGCAAGCCCTCGCAGCTTTCCGGCGGCCAGCAGCAGCGCGTGGCCATGGGCCGGGCGCTGGCGCGGCGGCCGAAGATCTACCTGTTCGACGAACCGCTGTCGAACCTCGACGCCAAGCTGCGTGTGGAGATGCGCACCGAAATCAAGCTGATGCACCAGCGCCTGAAGACCACCACGGTGTACGTGACCCATGACCAGATCGAGGCCATGACCCTGGGCGACAAGGTGGCGGTGATGAAGGACGGCATCGTCCAGCAGTTCGGCACACCGCAGCAGATCTACAACGACCCGGCGAACCTGTTCGTCGCCAGCTTCATCGGTTCGCCACCGATGAACTTCATCCCGCTCAAGGTCCAGCAGCAGGGCGGCCGGCTGGTCGGCCTGCTGGACAGCGGCCAGGACCGCTGCGAGCTGCCGCTGCAACTGCAGGCCGGGCTGATCGAAGGCCGCGAGCTGATCCTCGGCGTGCGCCCGGAACAGGTGCAGTTGGCCACTGATGGCGCCAACGGTCCCAGCGACCTGCGCGCCGAGGTCGAGGTGGTCGAGCCCACCGGCCCGGACACCCTGGCCTTCGTCACGCTCAATGGCGCCAAGGTCTGCTGCCGCCTCGCGCCGGACCAGGCGCCCCAGCCGGGCTCGTCCCTGCAGCTGCGCTTCGATCCTTCCCGCGCGCTGCTGTTCGACGCGCAGAGCGGCGAGCGCCTGCGCGCCGAGCCGCGCGGCGACGGCGCGAACAAGGTGACGCCGCTGGCCCGCCAGAAGCATTCCTGAAACACCCCTGCCTGTAACTACGCTAGAAACCAAGACAACGAGGACGCTGGAGATGCACAAGAACAACAACAACCGGCCTGCAGCAAGAACCCTGGGCTGCCTGCTCGCGCTAGGCTGCGCGGGCAACGTCGCCCATGCCGCCGATGCCTTCTCATCCGAGTCCAGGTGGGGCCTGGGTGACTGGGGCGGCAAGCGCACCGAGCTGCTGGAGAAGGGCTACGACTTCAAGCTCGACTACGTCGGCGAGGCCGCCAGCAACCTGGGCGGCGGCTACGACCAGCACACCACGGCGCGCTACTCCGACCAGTTCGCCCTCGGCACCCACCTGGACCTGCAGAAGATCCTCGGCTGGGACGCCACCGAGTTCCAGCTGACGGTCACCGAGCGTAGCGGCCGCAACCTCTCCAACGACCGTATCAGCGACCCGCGCGCCGGGCAGTTCAGCTCCGTGCAGGAAGTCTGGGGCCGTGGCCAGACCTGGCGCCTGACGCAGATGTGGATCAAGCAGCAGTACTTCGACGGCGCGCTGGACGTGAAGGTGGGCCGCTTCGGCGAGGGCGAGGACTTCAACAGCTTCCCCTGCGATTTCCAGAACCTGGCCTTCTGCGGCTCGCAGGTGGGCAACTGGGTCGGCGGCATCTGGTACAACTGGCCGGTCAGCCAGTGGGCGGCCCGCGTGAAGTGGAACTTCAACGACGAGTGGTACGCCCAGGTCGGCGCGTACAACCAGAACCCGTCGAACCTGGAAACCGGTAACGGCTTCAAGCTCAACGGCAGCGGCACCAAGGGCACCATCCTGCCGGTGGAGCTGGTTTGGATGCCCAAGGTCGGCGCCCAGCAACTGCCCGGCGAATACCGCCTGGGCTACTACTACAGCACTGCCGAGGCTGACGACGTGTACGACGACGTCAACGGCAACCCGCAGGCGCTCACCGGCGAGCCGGCCAAGACCCACAGCGGCAAGCACGGCTGGTGGGTGGTGGCGCAGCAGCAGGTCACCGCCCATGACGGCGACACTTCGCGCGGCCTGAGCCTGTTCGCCAACTTCACCGTCCACGACAAGGCCACCAACACCGTCGACAACTACCAGCAGCTCGGCGTGGTCTACAAGGGCCCGTTCGACGCGCGGCCCAAGGACGATATCGGCTTCGGCGTGGCGCGCATCCACGTCAACGACGACGTGCAGGATCGCCAGCGCCTGGTGAACCAGGTCAACGGCATCGACGACTACGACAACCCGCTGTACCAGCCCATCCAGGACACCGAGTACAACGCCGAGCTGTACTACGGCGTGCATGTGACCAATTGGCTCACCGTGCGGCCGAACCTGCAGTACATCCGCCATCCGGGCGGCGTTGACGAGGTCAACAACGCTGTGGTCGCCGGCCTGAAGATCCAGTCCAGCTTCTGATTGCTCCCTGGTGTGAACCTGGCCCGTCCTTGTGACGGGCCTTTTTTTCATTGGCGCGGGCGCTGCGCGTGACTAGGCTTTGCGGTTAGAATCGCCGCCTTTTCTGTAAGATGTAGTGAAACTACAGAGATCTTCACGCCCCGGAATGTCCGGGCAGGGATTGGATCAGGACATCCGGACAATGCTCGAGCATCCGCTGCAGCGCTTTTTTCATTCCATGCGGGGCAAGCGTCCCTTCGACTGGGTGCGCTTCCAGCGTCGCGACCTGCTGCTCATCGATCATCCGCAATGCCAGGCGGTGTTCAGCCGCCAGGGAGCGCAACTGCTGCACTTCCAGCCGCGCGGCGAGCGCCCGCTACTGTGGTGCTCCAGCCAGTGGCCGAGCCTGAGCACGGCGCCGATCCGCGGCGGCATCCCGGTCTGCTGGCCCTGGTTTGGCAGCCACCCGGTGGAAGCCGACTGGCCGCAGCACGGCTGGGCGCGCCAGCGCGAGTGGCGCATGCTCGATGCCTGGGCCGACGACAGCAAGGTGGTGGTCAGCTGGCAGCTGGATATCGAGGACTGGCACGTGCGCCTGGAAGCGCGCCTGGGCCAGGATCTGGACATCGAACTCTCCAGCTACCACGAAGATGACAGCGACTGCCTCTTCAGCTTCGCCCTGCAGCCCTACTGGCGCGTGGGTTCGCTGCGCCGCTCGGTGGTCCATGGGATGGAGCTGGACGGCAAGGCCAGCGGCCTGCCCAACACCTGGGCTCCCCGTGGCGCGGTCAAGCAGGTGCTCTACAACACCGGTTCCCTGGTGCTGGAGGATGCCGGCTGGCAGCGGCGCTTGCGCATCGACAAGAACACCAGCGCCGGCAGTGTCATCTGGCACCCCGGCAGCCGCGCGGTGGAGCAGGTGGAGCCGGGTGAAGCGGAGCGCTTCCTGTGCATCGGCGCCGCCGGCTATCGCGCCGGCGGGCTGATTCTCGCCCAGGGCGAGCGGATGCTGCTGAATCTGCGGGCCGGATTGATCTGACCCGGATTGGTTTCGCGCACTCTTACCTGGGCGGTGCGCCGGAACACACTTGTAGGAGCGGGAAGAAAGGTGAGCGGACAGCCTCACCGAGGCCATCCGCAGAACGAGGGGCGCGCCCTCAGGACGGTTGCTGCGGAGTACCCAGCAGCGACTTGCCGGTTTTCTTCTGCCGCTTGGCCATGCGTTTTTCGTGCGCGGTTTTCAGCGGCTTCTTCTTCGCCTGTTTCTTCGCGTCGAGACCTTTCACGAGCCTGTCCTCCAACGGGACGCCCTCGGGCCGAGAGCTGACTGCTTCAGCATAGTCCCGTGGAAGGCGGCTGTTCAGCCGGCGGTCAGGCGCTCCAGCTCGCGGCGCACCATGTTGGCGTAGTGCGGCGGGCTCAGCCGGTACAGCTCGCCGGCCACCCAGGGCAGCCAGCGGGCGCCGAGCTGGTCGCGTTCGGCCAGCAGGCGCCGGGCTTCGGCTTCGGCGCGCTGGGCGTTTTCCTGGTGGTAGTCGGCACGGCTCATCGGCGGTTCTTCGGTGCAGTGTCAGGTCTTGGCGCAGCTCAGGGTCTGCGGGTCGATGGTGATGCTGGCCAGCGGCTTGGCGTCGCTGCCGGCGTACTCGTGGGTGACGCTCAGGTGGTGCTCGCGGAAGCGCTGCAGCAGGTCGGGCTGCTCGCAGGTGGTGCCTTCGAGCTGCTTCTTCAGGCCGTTCTCGAACTTGGCGCGGGCGCCCAGGTCCATCGCGTCCAGGCGCAGGTTGGAGATGGCGTAGCGGTAATACAGCATCTTCTTCGCCGGGTCGAGCTGCACGCTGTTGAGGGTCGTCACCTTGTCTACCTGGCGTGGCAGGTTGGACTTGGTCACCTGGTCGAAATAGTCCGCCGATTCCTTGAGGAATTTCGCTTCTTCGGGAGTGTCTTCGGCGTGGACGGCAAGGCTGGTGAGCAACAGGAAGGGCAGGGCGAGACGGGCAAACGGCATGGGAGATTCCTGTACGGCTGATGGGGTTGGCTCAGTAGGTGCGACCGCCGGAAAGCGGGCTGGGTTCGGCCGGGAGTGTCGTGACGGCACGCATGGTCAGTGAGTGTAGAGCACCACCAGCGGCTGGCTTCTCGCAGGGCGATTCTTTTGCGAGTAGGCTTGCCCCCGTTCTTTCCCCCACCTTTTCCGCAGGTCCGCAGTCCCGCCATGATCGAACTGACCCAGGTCGACCTCCGCACCGATCCCGCCGCGCAGCGCGTGGTGAAGGACGAAACCGTCACCGTCGAATTCGCTGCGGTGGCAGGCGCATTGATGAGCCTCGAAGGCCCGAACCGTTATGCCGTCGGCGACGCGATCATCAGCGGCGCGACCGGCGAGCGCTGGGTCGTCTCCCGCGAGCGCTTCGATCCGAAGTACCGGCCCGTCGACACAGCGCTAACCCACGGCGAGCCGGGTGCCTACCGCAACATCCCCAGTCCGGTGCTGGCCCGGCGCATGGACGAACCCTTCACCCTGCTGCGCTCGGCCGGTGGCGACCGCCTCACCGGTGCCGCTGGCGACTGGATCATGCAATACGCCCCCGGCGACTACGGTGTGGTGAAGGCCGAGCGCTTCGCCAAGGTCTATCGCCTGGCCGACTGAAACCGCCCCCGCACTGGCTTCCACGCCCCGCCAGCGGCTATGGTCTGTGCTGGCTGGCGCTCTGCGTCGCGCTTTTGTTGCAACTTTGCCGGCGTTGCGCAGGTCCACCCTGCAGCCCGCCGGCGGGCGGGACGCTCATCGGGAGGACGGTGCGGGATGCGATTCATGGACATGCGCGGGCTCAGTCTGGGGCCCTGGAAGCTGATCAGCCTGACGGTGAAGGAGTTCCTCGACGACGAGATGCCCACCTATGCCGCCGCGCTGGCGTACCAGGGGCTGTTCTCGCTGTTTCCCTTCCTGCTGTTCCTCATCGCGCTGCTGGGCTTCCTGCACCTGCCGGAATTCTTCGACTTCCTCCGCCAGCAGGCCGACTACGTGCTGCCGGCGCAGGCGCTGGATCAGGTCAACCCGGTCATCGACCAGTTGCAGCAGCGCCAGGGCGGGCTGCTGTCCATCGGTATCGTGGTGGCGCTGTGGTCGTCCTCGGCGGCGGTGCGTTCGCTGATGATCGCGCTCAACGCCGCCTACGATGTGCGCGAAGCACGCCCGGCGTGGAAGCGCATCCCGCTGTCGCTGTTCTACACCTTCGGCCTGGTGGCGATGCTGATGCTGATCGCCGCGCTGATGATCCTCGGGCCCCAGGTGATGGGCTGGATCGCCGCCAAGGTGGGCCTGGAGGACTTCGTGGTGATCCTCTGGAGCATCCTGCGCTGGCCGGTGATCGTGCTGCTGATGATGATGGCGGTGGCGATCATCTACTACGTCACGCCCAACGTGCAGCAGAGATTCCGCTTCATCACCCCCGGCTCGGTGCTCGCCGTGGTGCTGTGGATTTCCGCATCGCTGGGCTTCGGCTATTACGTGAAGAACTTTGCCGACTACAACGCCATGTACGGCAGCGTCGGGGCGATCATCGTGCTGTTGCTGTATTTCTACATCTCGTCGGCGGTGCTGCTGCTGGGCGCGGAGCTCAACGCGGTGATCGAGCACCATCTGCCCCACGGCAAGGACGAGGGCGAGAAGACCTTTGACCGGGCCGCTCCGGCGCCCGATGAGGGTTAGGGCTGGGCCGGCTGGCCGGCGACGGCGGGTGGCTCGCTGAGCAGCGAGTTGACCAGTGCGGTGGCCTTCTCGAACGACGGGTAGCCGCTCTTGGCGACGTCCAGGTTGCCGTAGTCCTCAAGATACTGCCGGGCCTTGGCCGGGTCGGCCTGCTCCACCAGGAAGGGCTCGGACCACATCTTGTAGAGCAGCGCCACGGCGTAGGGCTGGCCGGCGTCGGCGGCCTTCTCCAGCAGCGGCAGCACCTCGTCCACCTGCGGGCCTTCCTTGATCTTCAGCAGCGCCATGTAGAAGCTCGCCTCGCCGCGCACGTCCTTTTCCATGGAGCGGGCGAGCAGCGCCTCGGCCAGCTCGTAGTTGGCCAGGTCGCCGCTGGCGATCAGCAGCTTCGCCTGCAGCATGTCGTTCTGGTAGAGCAGGTGCTCCTGCCGGCAGGCCTCGCCGCTCAGCGGCTCGTCGCAGGGATTGCTGGCGTTCGTCGAGCAGCCGGCCAGCAGTAGCGGCAGCGCCAGGGCGGCCAGCAGGTAAGGTGTGTGTTGCTTGCCCATGCAAGTCCCTCGGGAGCGGATGTCAGGGTTCGACCGGTTGGTGGGCGCGCCGGTTCTGCTCATTGGCGAAAAGCATAGCCGCTGCCCGTCAGAGAGCTTCGAAACCAGGCAGGCGCGGCAGGCGCTCGATGAGGAAATCGATCAGCGCGCGGGTTCGGGCCGGCAGAAAAAGCCGCGAAGGATACAGCAGACTGGCCTCCTGAATAGGCCCGCGCCACTCTGGAAGGAGGTGTTGCAGGCTGCCGTCGGCCAGCAGGTCGGCCACCAGCCAGGCCGGCGTCAGGCCGAAGCCGGCGCCCAGGCAGTAGCTCTCGCGGATCGCCAGGGAGCTGTTCACCGTGTAGCGGCTGCGTGTGGCGAGGTTCAGTTCGCGCCCGTCGGCGTGGCGCAGCAACAGGTGCTGTCCGGCGTCGAGCCAGGCGAAGCGCAGGTAGTCGGCCAGCGGCAGGTCTTCGGGAGCGTGCAGCCCGGGCTGCCGCGCAAGCCATGCCGGGGCGGCCACCAGATAGCGCGGCGAGCGCGCCAGCGGGCGGGCGATCAGTTGGTCCGGCAGTTCGCCGCCCAGGCGCAGGGCGAGGTCGATACCTTCTTCGGCGAGGTCGACGAAGCGGTCGTTGAGCAGCAATTCCACCTCGACCTCCGGGTGCAACTGCATGAACTCCAGCAGCAGCGCATTCAGGCGCAGCACGCCCAGGCTCACCGGTGCGCTGACCCGTAGGCGGCCGCGCACCTGCTCGGTCTCGCCACGGGCCTCGCTGACGCCCTCGGCGTAGCTTTCCAGCGTCTGCCGGGCATGCTCGTAGAAGCGCCGGCCCTGTTCGGTGGGCTGTACGCGGGTGGTGCTGCGGATCAGCAACTGCGCGCCGACCTGCCGCTCCAGCGCCGCCATGGTCTTGCTCACTGTCGGCTGGCTGCTGCCGGATTCGCGGGCCACGGCGGAAAGGCTGCCCAGCTCCACGGCGCGGACGAAACAGTGCAACGCCTTGAGGGTATCCATGTCCTATTCGTTTATCGAATGACGGGTCTGCAAATATGCCGTCTACCTCCGTGATTGGGAATGGCTGAGCCTATGGCCACCCCATCACCGATTTCGAGGAATGCCATGAAACGACTGCTGCTCGCCGCCCTGATCACCCTGGCCCTGCCGCTGGCGCAGGCCGAAGAAGGACACTGGCAGGCGACCTGGAGCGCCAGCCCGCAGCGCACCTGGGGCAAGGAAGTACCGCTGCCGCTGGGTGTGCCGTCGGTGATCGGCAACCACACACTGCGGCAGAGCGTGAAGCTCAGCCTGGGTGGCCAGCGTGTGCGCGTCGCGCTGTCCAATGCCTATGGCGGCCAGCCGGTGGCCATCGGCGGTGTCGCCGTGGCACTCGCCGCGTCCGCCGGCCAGCTCGATGGCCCTGGCCGCCGCCTGACCTTCGCCGGTCAGCCCACGGCGTACATCGCACCGGGCGCCGAGCTGCTGAGCGATCCCCTGGACCTTGCCGTCCCGCCGCTGGGCGAACTGGCCGTGTCGATCTACCTGCCGCAGCCCACCGCCATCGAAAGCTTCCACTGGGACGGCAAGCAGCGCGTCTACGGTGGCCCGGGCGAGCAGCTCGACGCCGCGCGCCTGCCGGCGGACGGCAAGATGGAGGCGCGGTTGTTCCTTGCCGACGTGCTGGTGGAGAGTTCCGAAGTGCGCCCGGTGGTGGCGGTGCTCGGCGACTCGATCACCGATGGCCGTGGCGCCAGCCTGGACGGTAACCAGCGCTGGCCGGACCTGCTGGCGCAGCGGCTGGCGTTGCGTGACGTGGGTGTGGTCAATGCCGGCATCTCCGGAGCGCGCCTGCTCTCCGACGGCATGGGGCAGAGCGCCCTGGTGCGCTTTCAGCGTGACGTGCTGGGCAAGCCGGGTGTGAAGGCGGTCATCGTGGCGCTGGGGATCAATGACATCTCCTGGCCCGGCAGTACCTTCGCGCCGAACAACCCGCTGGTGCAGTACGAGGACCTGGTCGCCGGTTACCGCCAGCTGATCGCCCAGGCCCATGTACGTGGCGTGCGCCTCATCGGCGCGACCCTCCTGCCGTTCGAGCGTGCGCTCAGCGGGTCGCCCATCGAGAACTATCACGCCGCCAACAAGGAAGCGCTGCGCCAGCGGGTGAACCAGTGGATTCGCGAGAGCGGCGAGTTCGATGCTGTGGTGGACCTGGATGCGCACCTGCGCGATCCCGCCCATCCGCTGCGCCTGCTGCCGGCCTACGACAGCGGCGACCACCTGCACCCCAACGATGCGGGGAACCGGGCGATGGCCCAGAGCGTGGATATTGATGCGTTGTTGCAGGGGATATGACGCCTGGATATAGGCGTTGCCGGGGATCTATCGCGGACGAAGTCCGCTCCTACGCACGCGCTAACAGGATACGTAGGAGCAACTGTCTTTCCCTGGTGGTTCCGTGTTTGTGCTTTCCCCCTCACCCCAGCCCTCTCCCTCAGGGAGAGGGAGCAAATCGTGCCGGCTGACGCTGTGGTTTCATCCGGCTCCGAACGGTCCCCTCTCCCCCTGGGAGAGGGTTAGGGTGAGGGCCGATCCGAGCACCGATCTATCCGGTAGGAGCGGACTCTGTCCGCGATTGGCTCAACCCTGGCTTATACCGACCAGGCTTGTTCAGCTACCAAACACCGGCCCGACGCTGTCGTCGTCCATGCCGCGCTCCAGCTTGATCTTCAGCGCCAGGTCGGTGCGCGAGTCGGCGAACTTCAGTGCATCGCTCACGCTCACGCGGCCTTCCTCGAGCAATTTGTAGAGGCTCTGGTCGAAGCTCTGCATGCCACTTTCCAGCGCGCGCTCCACCGCGCCCTTGAGCTCGGGGAGTTCATCGCGCTGAATGATGCCGCGGATGTGTGGCGTGCCCAGCACCAGTTCCACCGCCACGGCGCGCCGCTGGTGAGTGCCGGGCACCAGGCGCTGGCCGACCAGCGCGAGGATGTTCTGCGACAGGTCGGCCAGCACCTGCGGGCGCGCCTCGTCGGGGAAGAAGCGGGTGATACGCTCGATGGCGTGGCGGCAGCTGGTGCCGTGCAGGGTGGCGACGCACAGGTGGCCTGTCTCGGCGTAGTGCAGTGCGTGCTGCATGGTGGCGGCGTCGCGGATCTCGCCGAGCATGATCACGTCCGGTGCCTCACGCAGCACATTGCGCAGGGCGTCTTCGTAGCTGTGGGTGTCCAGGCCGACCTCGCGCTGGTCGATGATCGACTTCTTGTGCGTGTGGAGGAACTCGATGGGGTCCTCGATGCAGACGATGTGCCCGGAGCGGTGGCGGTTGCGGAAGTCCAGCATGCTCGCCAGGGTCGTCGACTTGCCCGCGCCGGCCGCGCCGATCACCAGGATCAGCCCGCGATCCTGCATGGCCAGCTTGTCGAGGATCGACGGCAGGCCGAGGGAGGTGACGTCGGGGATCACCTGCTTGATCAGGCGTACCACCATGGCCACTTCGCCACGCTGGTAGTAGATGTTCGCGCGGAAGCGCCCGACGTCCGGCACGCTCAGCGCCAGGTTCATTTCCAGGTCGCGCTCGAAATCCTGTGCCTGGGCCGGCGACATCAGTTGCCAGGCCAGGGTCTTCACTTCGCCGTTCTGCAGTACGCGGTCATCCGCCGGCTGGCTGTGGCCTTCGGCCTTCAGGTGCGGCGGCGCGCCGACACTGAAGAACATGTCCGAGCCGCCGCGCTCGGGCAGCAGGCTCAGATACTGGATAACGTCGGGGAGGGGAGTGTCGCTCATGGGGTCGTCCTTCGATGGCGAAAATGCGCATCTGCATTGAGCCTAGCTGCAATGCCGGACGGGAGCCTAGGGGAGGCTGCGGCACGCCGTGTTGACGTGCCGCAGGGAAGCGCCTCAGGTCGACAGCTGGTTGGCGAACTGGCCCACGGCGTTGACCACGCGCTGGGCGCTGTCCTGGATCTCGATGATCACCGTACCGGCCTGCCCGGACAGCTCCAGGCCCAGCTCGGCCTGCTGCTTGCCTCGGTCGATCATGGCCACGGCCTGGCCCGCCAGGTGCTGGTTCTGTTCCACCACGCGGGTGATTTCCTCGGTGGCAGCGCTGGTGCGCGAGGCGAGCTGGCGCACCTCGTCGGCGACCACCGCGAAGCCGCGTCCCTGGTCGCCCGCGCGGGCGGCTTCGATGGCGGCGTTGAGGGCCAGCAGGTTGGTCTGGTCGGCGATGCTGCGGATGCTCTGCACCAGCGCGCCGATGGCCTGGGACTGGCGGTCCAGTGCCTCGATGCCCTGGGCGGCCTCCTGCATGCGGTCGGCCAGCTCGCGCATCACCTCAACCGTCTGCTGCACCACGGCGGCGCCCTTGGTGGCGCTGTCGTCGGTGGTCTGCGAGGTGTCGAAGGCAATGGTCGCCGCCTGCGCAACGGCGTTCTCGCGGTGTACCTGTTCGGTGATCACGGTGGCGAACTTCACCACTTTGTAGAGGCGGTCGTGGGCGTCGATGATCGGGTTGTACGAGGCCTCCAGCCAGACTTCGTGGCCGCGGCTGTCGAGGCGCTTGAAGCGGCCGGTGACGAACTCGCCGCGGCGCAGCTTGGCCCAGAAGGCGTCGTACTGCGACGAGTTGTATTCGGCCGGCTCGCAGAACATCCGGTGATGCTTGCCCTGGATCTGCGTCAGGCTGTAGCCCATGGCGTTGAGGAAGCGGTCGTTGGCGGCGAGCACTTCGCCCTGCAGGTTGAATTCGATTACTGCGGTGGAACGTTGCAGCGCCTCGATCAGGTTCTCGTGCTCGCGGGAGTTCTCGATGGTGCGGGTCAGGTCGCTGGCGTAGATCGAGAAGTGCTGAATCTTCCCGGCGCTGTCGTGCACCGGCTGCAGGATCGAGCGCAGCCAGGCTTCCTCGCCGTCGCCGCGCAGCAGGCGAATGACTCCGGCCAGGTGCTCGCCGCGTTCGATGGCGTGCTTCACCTTCAGGTGGAAGTCCAGCCCGCGTACGTGGTCGGGGATCAGGTCGAGAAGCGGGCGGCCCTTGAGCTGTTCGCCGCGGTGGAGCATTTCCTTCTCGAAGTTGGCATTCACCGACTCGATGCGCCCTCGGGGGTCGAGGAACAGCACGAGCATTTCTTCGTCGAGGCTGGCGCGGATCTCTTCGAAGGAGGCGAGTTCTTCACGCAGGGTGGCGATTTCCTGCTTCAGACGCGAGTTGAACATGCGAGGGCTTTCTCTAGTGGTGAGGCACGAAGGCTGCTGCCGATTCGTTTCACCCAGTGCATCGGCCGATCCAGCCGCGACTTTAGCCCCGGATGAACCGGCGTAGCCCCCATGCCACAAGGCCTGACGCCAGTTTTCAGGCGGTGCTGGTCACATCCTGACTGCTGGCGATGGCGGCGCGCAGCTGGTCGGTGTCCAGCGGCTTGTGCAACAGCTGGCTGCCGCTGGCGGCGGCCTCGCGCAGGCGCTCGGGGGAGGTGTCGCCGGTGATGATCAGCGCCGGCACCTCTCCCAAATGCCCGCGCGACAGGTAGCTGCGGATGCGGCGCACCGCGTCGGCGCCGGTCTGGCCGTCACCCAGGCGGTAGTCGCTGAGGATCAGGTCCACGGGGGCGCGGCCAGTGTGGCTGGCCTCGATATGCCGCTGGCAGGCGAGCAGGGCGCTGGTGCCGGGATAGACGCGATGGCCCCAGACCTCCAGCAGGCTGCACAGCGCGTGCAGCACGTCGACTTCGTCCTCCACCACCATGATGCCCAGGCCGGGCCCGCGGGCGGCCGTCGGCAGCGGCAGGGGCGGAGCCTGCAACGGCGCTTCGGCTGCTGGCACGCGCAGGCTGAAGCAGGTGCCCCGGCCCGCCTCGGAGGTCAGCGCCAGCGGATGCCCGAGCAGCCGCGCTGTGTGGCGCACGATGGCCAGGCCCAGGCCGAGCCCCTGCTTGCGGTCGCGCTCGGCGTTATGCAGCTGGACGAACTCGTCGAAAATTACCTCCTGCTGGCTGGCATGGATGCCGACGCCGGTGTCGATCACCTGGATCTCCAGCTCGTCGCCGCGCCGCCGGCAGCCCAGCAGCACGCTGCCCTTGGGCGTATAGCGGAAGGCGTTGCTCAGCAGGTTGTCGAGGATGCGCTTGAGCAGTAGCGGGTCGCTATCCACCCACAGCCGGCTGTCCTGCACCCGCCAGCGCAGGTTGTGCTCGCTGGCGGTGCCGGCGAATGCCTCGCGCAGGTCGGCGAACAGCTTGTGCAGCGAGATCGGCTCGCGCGCCACCGGCACCACGCCGGCGTCCAGGCGCGAGATATCCAGCAGGCCGTTGAGCAGGTCGCTCAGGTTGCCGAGCATGGCGCGCAGGCGCGAGGCGATATCGCGCGCCTGGCGGGCATCGACGGGGCCGCGCTCGGCGAGGGCGGAGAGCGCCCCGACGAACAGCCCAAGGGCGTGGATCGGCTGGCGCAGGTCGTGGCTGGCGGCGGCGAGGAAGCGCGTCTTGGCCTGGTCGGCAGCGCGGGCGCGGTCTCGCTGCTCGCGCAGGTCCTGCACCAGCTCGGAGTTTTCCTGGCGCAGGCGGATGGTCTCGCACAGGCTGCGGTAGGTCACCCGGCTGTAGTACAGGTTGACCGCGGCCAGGCAGACGATGAAGAAGCTGTAGGTGGTGTGCTGTTCATCGGCAATGCTCAGGCAGCGTACCAGCATGGGCAGCAGCATCGCGGTGAGCGAGCCGATGTAGGCCGGCGGAAAGGCCGACAGCGAGGGCACCGCGCCGCACACCAGGCCCGTGAGCACGATGCAGGTGAAGGCGAAGAGCTGCGGATCGCCATGGGCGAAGCCGGCCCAGCCCAGCCATCCCCAGAGCAGGCTGCTGGCCCAGGACAGCAGCGTATTGCTCCACAACCATTTTTCTTCCCGCGTGCGCGCCGGGGCTTGCCGGAAGTACGTGCGTGCCAGGACAATCCGCCCCAGCGTGAGCGCGTAGAGCGCGACCAACCAGAAGACCATCGTCGTCGGCGACAGGGCGTTGCGGAAGATGTACAGCACCGGCAGGGGTATCACCAGGTTGGCAAAGAGCACGGCGTAGGACTGGCGGAACAAGAGATCGACCAGATCGCGCTGCTGCAGGCTGTTGTGCATATCCGGAATGCCTCAGGGAGACGAAAGATGGACGGGAAGCGCGAAATGCGGGTGGTCATCGCCGATGACCACGGCATCGTACGGGACGGCCTGCACCTGCTGCTGTCGACCCAGGACGGCATCCAGGTGGTGGGCGAGGCGGGGGACGGCATGCGCCTGCACGCCCTGCTGGAAGAACAGGGCGCGGACCTGCTCCTGCTCGACCTGAACATGCCCGGCCTCAACCGGCTGCAGTTCATCCACGAACTGCGCCAGCGTCACCCCCGGCTGAAGATACTGGTGCTCACCGCCAACACGGAGACGGCCACGGTGCGCTCGGTGCTCGACGCCGGCGTACACGGCTACCTGAGCAAGAACGATGATACCGGCGAGCTGCTCGAAGCCATCGATGTCCTGCGTGGCGGCCGGCATTTCCTGGCGCACAGCCTGCGCGTCCTGCTGGACAACCCGAACGCCCGCACCCCGGTTGATTCCAGTCTGCTGTCGGCCGTGGAACTGACCAGGCGCGAGCGACAGATTCTCATCCTGGCCGCCCAGGGGCACAGTGCGCGGGAAATCGCTGAGCACTTCAGCATCAGCCCGCTGACCGTGCGCAAGCACCGCGAAAACCTCATGCGCAAGCTCGACTTGCACAGCCCAGCGGAGCTGGCTGCCTTCGCCGTGCGCCTGGGCCTGCCCAGCGCCTGAGTCGAACCTGTGCCTTGCCTGCGTGCGCATGCGGCGCGTCCCCGTCCCATGGATGAGTCGTCCGGCAGAGACTAGCGTCCCGCACGCCGGGAAAAAATACGGCAACTGCCGTATGTGCCCGGCCGCCCGCGCTGCTTAACCTTCTCGTCACGGACCAGACGCCGCCTCGATGAGCGCCGGCCGACACCCGATCAAGGGAAGGATCACACCATGACACTGCCTGCCTACTGGGCCTCGTTCGCCGTGGCGACGCTGGCCTTCGCCTGCATGCCGGGCCCGGCCATCCTCTACATGACTTCGCAGACCCTCGCCCACGGCCGCCGCGCCGGCCTGCACGCCGCGCTGGGCATTCACCTGGGTTGCTACGCACACATCCTCGCCGCCAGCGCCGGCCTTGCCGCACTGTTGCACCACGCGCCGAACCTGTACCTCACGCTGAAGCTGGCCGGCGCGGCCTACCTGATCTGGCTTGGCGGCACGATGATCTTCGGCGGGCGCCGCCTGCTCGGGAACGAGCAGGAAGCGGGTGAGGCACGGCCGAAGGTGCTGCGCGACAGCATCATCGTCGAGGTGCTCAACCCCAAGACGGCGCTGTTCTTCCTGACCTTCCTGCCGCAGTTCGTCGACCCGACCGCGAGCCTGCCGGTGGGCCTGCAGTTCTTCATCCTCGGAATGATCGTCAACCTGGTGTTTTCCACGGCTGACGTGCTCGCCGTGCTATTCGCCTCGCTGTTGCTGGGCGCACTGGGCAAGGGACGCGGACAGCGGCTGATGCCGCGGGTGTGCGGTTCGATTCTGGTCGGGCTGGGCGTGATGCTGGTGGCGCGGGGCGGGCCGGTGTGACGCGGGGATCTGGAGCGCAAAGCAGAGCAGGCGCCGCCCCCGGCAAAGGGCGCGGCGCGGGCGAAGCGGATCAGTCCTCGCGGCTGGTCACTTCCACCAGGTGATAGCCGAACTGGGTCTTCACCGGCCCCTGGACGACGTTCAGCGGAGCGCTGAACACGACCTGGTCGAACTCGCGAACCATCTGGCCCGGGCGGAAGCTGCCCAGGTCGCCGCCGCTGCGGCCGGACGGGCAGGTGGAGTTGTCGCGCGCCACCTGGGCGAAGTCGGCGCCGCCTTCGATGGCGGTTTTCAGTTCATTGCACTTGGCTTCGCTGGAAACCAGGATGTGACGGGCGGATGCACGGGCCATGGGATAACTCCTGAACAGGCAGTAGGAAAGGGCGAAGCCTAGCCGATTCCGCTGACGAACCCAATGCTGGTTGCCCAGCGGTACGGGCGGATTCTTCAGGCGCGGAGTATCAGGCCCCGCCGCCCAGCACTTCGCTCAGGTGCTGCTGATAACGCACCACATCATTCTCGATGTTCGGGCGCTTCATCACGTCCACGCAGAGGAAGGTCGGCAGCGGGCTCATGCCCAGGAACTGGTTGGCCTTGTGGAAGGGGAAGTACACCGCATCCACGCCCTTGCCCTCGAAGAAATCGGTCGGGTCGTCGAAGGCCTGCTGCGGCGCGTTCCAGGTGGCCGAGATCATGTACTGCTTGCCCTGCAGCAGGCCGCCGCTGCCGTACTTCTGCGAAGCGTCGGAGCGGGTACGACCGTCGTTGGCGTAGAGGCTGCCGTGGCCGGCGGTGAACACCTCGTCGATGTACTGCTTGACGGTCCAGGGCGCGCCCATCCACCAGCCGGGCATCTGGTACACGATGACGTCGGCCCAGAGCATCTTCTGCACTTCTTCCTGAATGTCGTAGCCGCCGTCGACGAAGGTTTCCTTCACGTCGAAACCGGCGTGGTCCAGATGCGCGATCGCGGCTTCATGCAGGGTCGCGTTGTAGCGGCCATCGGAGTGGGCGAACTGCTTGCCGCCATTGATCAGCAGGATCTTTTTCATGGTGTGGGCCCTGAGGTGAGAAATTGGATGGCGGCAGAATATCGAGCGCAGCAGGGTGGAAAAACCCGTTTTCGGACAAATGATCCGTGCGTGAGAATCAAGAATGTGGAGGATTGATTTGCGTCAGGATTGGGTAATCTTTTCGCCCTCCAGGAGCCAGTCCGATGTACGCCTTCACCCTCCAGGCCCACACCCTTCCGGAAAAATCCCAGTCCTTCGAGGACCTGTTCCGTACCTACCTGACCCCCAGCCGCTCCGAGGAAGGCTGCCTCCAGTACCACATGCTGCGCGACGCCAGCGACCCGACCCTGTTCACCTTCTTCGAGGTCTGGCAGAGCCGCGAGCACCTGGCCATCCACTCCTCGCTACCGCACATGCGCGAGTTCCACGAGCGGCGCATGGAGTACCTGCGCCGCGATTTCGATATCCAGGAAGTCGAGGTCATGCAGCCACGCTGACCGGCGCTCAGGCCACCACCTGGTTACGCCCGGCTTCCTTGGCCTTGTAGAGGTTGGCGTCCGCCGCATCGATCAGCGCCTGCAGGCTGTCCGCCGGTGTGTCCGAGGTGCTGGCCACACCGATGCTGATAGTCACCACGCCGCGCTGGCTCTTTTCGTGGGGCAGCGCGGTTTCCTCCACGTCGCGGCGGATCGATTCGGCGACCTGGGCGGCGGCGGCGCTGTCGCAGCCGGGGAGGATCATCACGAACTCCTCGCCGCCGTAGCGCGCCGCGCCGTCTTCCTCGCGGCGGCAGCCTTTGCGCACCAGGTGCGCGACATTGATCAGCGCCAGGTCGCCGCGCGGGTGGCCGTAGTGGTCGTTGTAGGCCTTGAACTGGTCGATATCCATCATCAGCACCGCCAGGTGGCCATCCCCGGCACGGCGGCGCTGCCATTCGTGCTGCGCCTTCTCATCGAACCAGCGACGGTTGTGCAGACCGGTCAGCGGGTCGGTGTCGGCCTGGATGCGCAGCTTGTTCTCCTTGGCATTGCGGTGCTTCAGGTGGCGGGTCAGGCGGTAGGCGAAACAGATGGTCGCGGCATTGATCGCCAGCAGCAGGCCCGCAGTGATCCAGGTGCGCCCGGTCCAGGTGTGGAAGATTTCCTCGCGGCACAACTCCACCGAGACCACGGCGGGGTAATCGCCGATGCGCCGGTAGCCGCGCCAGTGGGCGCTGGCACCGCCGATGCTCTCGTCGACCGCTTCGGCGCGGCCGGAAGCGACGAAGTCATGGAAGGTGCCGCTCTCGTCCTCGTGCATGGGGTGCTGCGGCGGCCATTGCGTCAGCGGTGTGCCGTCGAGCAGGCGAATGGCGACCACGCCGCGTTGGCCCAGGTCGAGGCCGTGAACGAAGGCGTCCAGGTGATGCAGGTCCTTGATCGCCACGGCCACGCCCTGGAACTGACCGTCCTTGCCGACGATGGCGCGGCTGAGCGCGATGCTCGGCCCCGAGCCGGGATAGGACGGCAGGAACGGATGGCTGAGGTAGAGATGCCCCGGGTTGGCGCGCTGCGCGGTGAAGTACTCGCGGGCCGACAGGTCGCGGCGGGTTTCGCCGGCATGGTTGAGGTCCACCAGCAACTGCCCCTTGGCGTCGGTCACCACCAGGGTGCCGGACTGCAGCGCGCCCGCCGCGTGCCCCTGTACCAGTTCCTGCAGCACCTGCTGGGTCATGGCCGGTGTGCTGGGGCCGGTGATGACATTGGCGAGGGTCTGCAACGTCTGCGCGTGGACGTCGAGGTCGCGGTGGAATTCACGCTCCACCAGCAGCAGGGTGTTGGTGCCGCTGGCGCGGGCGTACATCAGCGCGTCCTGCTTCATCTGCAGCATGTGCCAGCCGGCCAGCAGCGTGGCGAGCACGGCCAGGAGGAAGGTCAGGGCGAAGACATGCAGCGGTTTGAGCACGATGCGGGTTGTCCGGTTTCGTTCAGGTACCTGAATTGTCCCTGACAGCGCGGGGCCGGCAATCGAAGTCGGGAGCTCTCTTGCCCTATGTCAGGCGGCCCGGAAATTCTCTGCAGGCCGGGACAGGCAAACGTTGCCGGGTTTTTCCGCAAAGGGAACCGGAACGTCCCGGCCGCAGCCAAACGCCGAGAAATCACGCATCATTGAGCCCTTTTCGACCATCGGAGCCATCCATGCCCAGCCAGTCGTTCCTTCCGCGTAGCCTGTTGTTGTCGCTCGGCCTGCTGGCCGCCGCCAATGCCGGCGCGGCCGACCAGGATCAACTGCTCGAAGCCATCAACGCCTACCGTGGCGACGTGCAGTCCTGCGGTGGCCAGGCCTCCCAGGTGCTGCCGCCACTGTCGCCGGACCCGCGCCTGGCGCTGCCCGCTTCTGCGGGGGAGTGGAAGGCCGCGCTGAACCAGGCCGGCTACCCGATGAGCAGCGTGCGCATGCTCAGCCTCACCGGCCCGCGCGACGTGACGGCCGCCATGAAGGCGCTGCAGGAAAGCTTCTGCCAGGTGCTGCTGGACCCGCAGTTCGTCGATGTCGGCATCGTCCGCGAGGGTGATGACTGGCGCGTGCTGCTCGGCCGCCCGCTGCTGCAGGGCAAGCTGGGCACCTGGGAAGCCGAAGGCCAGCAACTGTTGCAGGCGATCAACGCGGCACGCGGCAAGGGCCGCCAGTGCGGCGGCCAGGCATTCGGCCCGGCTGCTGCGCTGAGCTGGAACGCCACCCTGGGCGGCACCGCCGAAGCCCACAGCCGCGACATGGCCAACAACAACTATTTCGACCACAAGGGCCGCGACGGCAGCACGCCGGGCGACCGCGCGGAACTGGATGGCTACGCCGGCCAGCGCATCGGCGAGAACATCGCCGCCGGCCAGGGCAACGCGCAGAAGGTGGTGGACAGCTGGCTGGCCAGCCCCGGCCATTGCGCCAACCTGATGAACCCGCAGTACAGCGAGCTGGGCGCGGCCTACGCGGCGGACCCGAAAAGCGACGCGGGCATCTACTGGACGGCCATGTTCGGCTCGCCCTGAGCCGTCATCGACCGTTGCCGACGGCGTCGGCCTCGCCGCCCTGGCGCTTCACCTTCGCCGCGAGGATGGCCGACTCGACCGCCGCCAGCGTGCCGGATGCCGCGGGAAGTTCGAGCACGCGGCTCTCGGCGAGGGTGGAGACGCGCTCGCCGCTGTCCAGGGTGAATTCCACGAACGCCAGGTGCTCCGACCAGGAGCGATAGCGCCGCACCATGAACAGGCTGTGGCGGCTGCGTACCGAGCTGATCTTCTCCAGGGCGATCTTCCGGTGGCTTTCCTGGCCGCAGAGCACCAGTTCGCCCTTGTCGATGAAGGCCGGTTCCGCCTTCGACACCCGCCGCCACTCCAAGGCGAAGCGCCCGCCGAGCAGCAGCAGGCAGAGGGGCAGGGCGGAGAACAGGGGAACGACGCCGCTGAACATCTTGATCAGCGTGAACGCGGCCATCGCCAGCAGAATCAGCAGCGTGGCGGCGCGGTAGAAATGGACGTTGTCGAACTCGGTCTGCGGCAAGAACCGGACTTCCATGTACCTGTTTCCTCGGCGACTGCAAAACATTTCCCAGCCAGACGTTTTAGCAGACCAGGGCATGCTTGCCACGCGAGGCCGGTCACGGCACGGGCGACGCGCAAAAGAAAAACCGGCGCCTGGGCGCCGGTTTTTCAGGTGACACTGCGGGAACCGGAGTCAGTTCCCGGCTGAACCTGCCACTCAGTGCGGCTGGTTCAGGGTCAGGCGCATGTGACGGTTCACATCCTTGTACAGCAGGTAGCGGAAGCGACCGGGGCCACCGGAGTAGCAGGCCTGCGGGCAGAAGGCGCGCAGCCACATGAAGTCGCCGGCTTCCACTTCGACCCAGTCCTGGTTCAGGCGGTACACCGCCTTGCCTTCCAGCACGTACAGGCCGTGCTCCATCACGTGGGTCTCGGCGAACGGAATCACGCCGCCCGGCTCGAAGTTCACGATGTTCACGTGCATGTCGTGGCGCATGTCGGCCATGTCGACGAAGCGGGTGGTGCTCCAGCGGCCTTCGGTATCCGGCATCACCCGCGGCTCGATGTCCTGCTCGTTGGTGACGAAGGCTTCGGGCAGCGGTACGCCGTCGACTTTCTGGTAGTGCTTGCGGATCCAGTGGAAGCGGGTGTGCTGGCTGCTGGTGTTGCGCACCTTGTAGTCGGCGCCCGGCGGAATGAACGCGTAGCCGCCCGGCTGCATCTTGTGCACTTCACCCTGCAGGGTCAGGGTCAGCTCGCCTTCGACGATGAACAGCACCGCTTCGGCGTTGATGTCCTGCTCGGGCTTGTCGCTGCCGCCCTGGGGCGCCAGCTCGACGATGTACTGCGCGAAGGTCTCGGCGAAGCCAGACAGCGGGCGGGCGATGACCCACATGCGCATGTTGTCCCAGAAGGGCAGGTGGCTGGTGACGATGTCACGCATCACGCCCTTGGGGATCACGGCATAGGCTTCGGTGAACATGGCGCGGTCGGTGAGCAGCTCGGTCTGTGCCGGGTGCCCGCCGTGCGGCGCGTAATAAGTGGATTTGGCCATGGGGTAATTCCTCATTGTTGTCTTGCTGCCCGGCGCGTGCGGCGCCGTGGTGAGCAATTCGTGCAGAGCGGCGCGCTGTCGGTGCGCTGGCCGTCGCTGGAAACCACGATATCCAGCGGCGACTTCATGCACAAATTAAATGTTGGAATCCGCTGTATTCAATTTCTGAATGCGACGATGGAGGCGCTCAGCCTTTCGTGTCCTGTGCCAGAACCCGCGACAGCACCCGCGCCAGCTCCTTCACCATCGGGTCCACCGCTGGCCGGTGCAGCATCGCCACCTCGAACACGTCCACCGAGGGTAGCCCGATATTCTTCGGCAGCACGGCGTGTTCCGTGGTCACCGCGCGCTGCGGCAGCAGGCCGATGCCCATGCCGTCGGCGATGGCCGACTGGATGCCGGACAGGCTCGAACTGGTGAAACTGATGTGCCAGCGCCGACCAATGGATTCCAGCGCGGCGATCATCTCGTCGCGGTACACCCCGCGCGGCGGGAAAGTCACGATGGGCAGCGGGTCCAGCTCGATGCAGGCGTTCTTCGCGCTATCCACCCAGCGCGTCTTCTCCGGCCAGCAGGCCACCGCCTCGCGGGCGTTCTGCCGCTGCTTGAGCAGTACCAGGTCCAGCTCGCCACGGTCATAGCTGGCGGACAGATCACGGCTCAGCCCGCTGGTGACTTCCAGCTTCACCTGCGGGTAGCGGCGGTTGAACGCGGCCAGTTGCTCGGTCGTGCGCCCGGTGGCGAAGTCGTCCGGCACGCCGATGCGCACCGTCAGCGCCACGGTGGCGCCGGACAGCGCCTCGAGCATCTCGTCATTCAACGCCAGCAGGCGCCGGGCATAGCCCAGCAGCGTGTCGCCGGCATCGGTGGGCAGCACATCGCGGTTGCCGCGCTCGAGCAGCCGGTGCCCGGCCATTTCCTCGAGCCGGCGAATCTTCTGGCTGACGGTGGACTGGGTCGAGTGCAGGCGCGTAGCGGCCGTGGTGAAACTGCCGCAGTCGGCCACCGTGACGATGGCGCGGAGCAGATCGAGGTCAAAGAGACGGGTATTCGGTTTATCACTGTCGCTCATGGCGGTATCGGAAATCTGAATGCGATACCGCTTTCTAGCAGCTCAGCCCGAGCCCCGGCAAATCACCTGGCGCCGCCGACGCTCAGAAGTCGACTGTCTTCGCCCAGGGATCGCTGACGCTGCTACCGCGGCGGTCGCCCTTGCGGCGGTCGTCTTCGAAGCGGATGGATTGTCGTCGGTCGGCGCTGCAGCGGCGCTCGTTGTGGCGGGTGTCGATCTGGAACTTGGCCTTGGGCTTGGCCGGCATCGCCGAAACGGGCGCGGCGGTGGGCTCCATGGGAACCAGACTGAGTTCATCGATGTTCAGGTCATCGAAGTTGAAATCACTGAGGTTGAAATCGTCGTCGAGATTCATCACGCGTCGCTCCACTGCAATACCCTCAGAGGTGAGCGTAGAAGCGTAGTGGCGTTGCGCCGTATCAGCCGACGGACTGCACGTCAGACGTTTCCTTCAGCGCGATCTAGACTCCAGAAGCTGACCCTACCGGGGGAATTACACGGAGAGCGTCTTCATGAAACGTCTACCGCTGTCCCTGCCGGTGCTGGCCGCTGTCGCCGCGTTGTCCGGTTGCATGAGTAACGAAGAGTTCCTTGCCTCGAACCAGCAGGCCGCGATCAGTGCCACCGAATCACGGGCGAAGTTCGAGCTCAATTGCGAGTCGGTCACCAGCAGCGTGCTGTCGAGCAAGGTCACCCAGGTTCGCCGTGCCATGGAGCGCACCGAATACACCATCGGCGTGCGCGGCTGTAACAAGCAGGCGACCTACATCACTTACTGCCTCAACCCCACCACCTGCAACGCCATCGCCGATACGGCGCGGACCAGCTCGCCGTAAGTCACCTGGGATGGGGTGTTTGTGGTCCATCCTGATTTGCTTTCCCTCTCGTGGATCAATCCAGCCAGCTGTGCCAGGCCAGCCGGATCGCGCCGTCCTGCAGGGGCAGCAGGGTCAGGTTCGGGGCCTGGCGCAGGTCGGTGACCAGTTGGCTCCAGGCGGCGGAGTCGTCGCTGGGTTCGCGGCGCAGAGTGATGCCGAGGTTCTTCAGGGTGGTCGGGTCTGCCAGCAGGGCGTTCACGCGGGCGGACAGCTGGTTGTAGGTTGCGGCGTGCATGGGAGGCCTCCGGTTCGGGGTGGATGGAAATACTGTATGTAAATACAGTGTTTCTTGTAAAGGCCTGGGTGATCGTTGGTAGGCTGATTTCTGAAGGACGAGAAATCGGGGCTCTGGGGCGGTGCTTGGAGTGATGCTCGGCGTTTGCTCAGGGGCGCAGCCCCTGGGAGCCGTGGGTTTGCGGGGTGTCTTGTTGCTATCGTTCTGAAAATGGAACGCTAGAAGCAATTTTTGCCATCTGGTGGATCAAGGGTGTCGAATTTAATCTTTGTTCCATGCAGTGACGCACTGCAAACGAGTCCAAACCTTCCCGGCCCAGCCGGCACCCACTGAAAGCAAATCGAGGATTTCACCATGACCAACGCCACCTACAACCGCCTGGACAAAGACAACGCCGCCGTACTGCTGGTTGACCACCAGGCCGGTCTGCTCTCGCTGGTCCGCGACATCGATCCGGACAAGTTCAAGAACAACGTGCTGGCGCTGGGCGACCTGGCCAAATTCTTCAACCTGCCGACCATCCTCACCACCAGCTTCGAAACCGGCCCCAACGGCCCGCTGGTTCCCGAGCTGAAAGCGCAGTTCCCGGACGCGCCGTACATCGCCCGCCCCGGTCAGATCAATGCCTGGGACAACGAGGATTTCGTGAAAGCGGTGAAGGCCACTGGCAAGAAGCAGCTGATCATCGCCGGCGTGGTGACCGAGGTCTGCGTGGCGTTCCCGGCGCTGTCGGCCCTGGCGGAAGGTTTCGATGTGTTCGTCGTGGCGGATGCGTCCGGCACCTTCAACGAGATGACCCGCGACGCCGCCTGGCGCCGGATGGAAGCGGCTGGTGCGCAGCTGATGACCTGGTTCGGCGTGGCCTGTGAGCTGCACCGCGACTGGCGCAACGACATCGAAGGGCTGGCGGCGCTGTGCTCGAACCACATTCCGGATTATCGGAATCTGATGACCAGCTACAACGCGTTCGCTGCTGGCAAGTAACAGCCCGCTGAAATGAAAACCGGAGCCTCACGCGAGGCTCCGGTTTTTTGCGTTGCGGGTTTGCAGAGTGCTCCCTGTAGGAGCGGGCCATGCCCGCGATCCGTCGGCAGGGCCGACGTTTTCGGTGTTGCAGGGCTGCTGCGTTGGCTTGGGTGTTCCAGCGCCGCTTCGGTGTGCGCTCGGGCTTCGTGTTTCGCCCCCTCGGGCGAGTCACTTTGGCAAACGCCCCAAAGTAACCAAAGGTCTTGCCCCGGACATCCGGTTTTTCGCTTAGGCGAAAAATTCCCTCGTTGAATCGAAGTTTCAGGGGCCCGCCGCGAAGGGCCATCCCTGGCCCATCGCGGCTCTCGCGACATCCATGTCGCTCAACCCCTGAAACTCCAATTCAACGAGGCCTCCTGAACGGGGCAGGCCGGAGTGCGCTGGTATTTCTCTGGAAGCCTTTAGAGCCAGAGCCAGAGCCAGAGCCGGGGATTGGCAGGTTGGGCTTTTCGTAGGAGCGAGCTTGCTCGCGAACCATCCCCGCGCCGACGTACCAGCTTTCGTAGGAGCGGACCTTGTCCGCGATTGGAGTTTCCATCCACGCCGAAGCCACGGCGAAGCACAAACGTAGGATGGCGTGGAGCGCAGCGATACCCATCGATTGCTGTGCGCGGGGCAGCATGGGTATCGCAAGCTCCACCCATCCTACAAAACTCCTCAACGCCGCTGCACTGGCTTTGGCTCTTGCAAGTCTTCCAGCGATACAACCGCACGCGCCGAAATGCCCCTTTCAGGAGGCCGAAGGTGATCGGAGTTTCAGGGGGAGAGCGGCATGGATGCCGCGGAAGCCGCGACTGGCCAGGGATGGCCCTTCGCGGCGGCCCCCTGAAACTCCGAAGAACCGATTGTACTTTTCGCGAAGCGAAAAGCCGGATGGCAGGGGCAAGCCCTTTTGGTTCCTTTTGGGGCGTTTGCCAAAAGGGACTCGCCCGAGGGGGCGAAACAAAAAGCCCGCGCGTACGCCGAAGCGGCGCAGAAACACCCATTCCGAAGCAACAGACCAACACAGGCACCGAAACGGGCGCCGGCCCTGCCGGCGGATCGCGGGCATGGCCCGCTCCTACAAGGGAACGCCCGCGCGTCGAATGGGAAGAGCAGAGCGATGGGTATCGCTCCGCTCCACACCATCCTACGTCTTGCTCTCCGGCCCGAGGCTCAGCTCGGGCCAGTTCTGGTAGGGCACCCAGGTCACACCCTGCCACTTCAACACCGACAACGTCGTCGTCCCCCGCAGGAGCTCCCGTCTCGGCTTGCCAGCATCCACCCGATGCTGGTCCCGTAACGCCGGAATCACATGCAGCGACAACCACTGCCGCACGCTGCGATTCTCCGGATGGAAGTAGTGAATCAACGCCGCATACACCGCCGACTCGCTGATCAGCAGCTCATCGACGTAATCGCCGCTGCCATCGCGCACCCAGGCGCGGCGGAACTGGTCGTCGTCCAGGTTGCGTTCCACGCGCTCGGCCAGCCATGGAACGCCGATCAGCCGGCCCAGGTCGTGGGCGCAGAACCAGCACTGGTCTTCCCGCAGCACGGCGCGCAACAGGCGCTTGTGGCGGATGAATTCGGTGGGGATCAGGAACTCTTCAGACATGGCGCACCTCCGGGAAGGAGGGAGAAGAGGGCGGGTACAGCGAAGCGCCTTCGGGGCGAAGGTAGGGAGTGATAGGCATATCCATTACCTTAATGGGTACACCGCTACTTTCGGGAGCAGTAATGCCGCTACGTGAAGCGTTTCTTAGGCGCTGGCTTCTAAGTTATTTAGAAAATAAGTTGCTGTCAAATAGAATAAGGGTGGCTTTGAAGTGCCAGCCCTTATTTGGTTTGGTCGATTATTCTTTGATGCTGGCTACTATGTCAGGTATCTCGTTGTAGTCATTGATCCAGATAATCGATACACCAAGCTTGCTAAGTGATGCTTCCTCAAAGCCTCTAAGTATGTTTCCTGCCTCTTGGGAGCTGAAGTTTTCTGTCTTTGATTTCCAATTATCTTTGAGTATTGCATAATGTCGAACGCCACTTCGTTTGCTTTGGGATATTTCAAGAAGTCGGCGTTGATTTGGGTCGGTCATGCTGCAGCCAATAAATAGGCAGGAATAATTTCTTAGCAAGTTAAGTTGGGTTATGTTTGCCCAGGAGTAAGGGTCCATAAATTGTAGGTGGTATGCGTTTTCGGACAGGACCAGCGCTGATTTTAGTTCTTGGCTAAGTTCTCCATGTATCGGGAGAAAGCCATGGGGGTGGTATATTGGTAGTTCATTGGCAGATGGGCTGTCGGTTTCTTTTGTGACTACATAATGAGAAATTGATCGCCTAGAGAGTTCTGCTTCAAGTATTTCATCGTAATTGTAGGTGACTACCGCTTGCAGGCCAAGCTTCGAGCGCTGCGGTGAGCAAATTGATCCGATCTTTTCAATTAACTTTGTTCTGGTGTTTGGGTCGAACTCTTTATACAGAGCACTCCTGACTTCATTTGGGAACTCATCTCCTAAAGCGTCAGATAGAATTCTTGCAGCAATAAGAGGGGACTCAGGTGAGTTTTCTTTGAAGACATCTATTAAACCATTTATCTCATTTTTGATGCCCATGGCGTTGTTGTGCTTTTTTAGCACTGTGGATATTAGCCGGGCAAGGAGTTCTTTCCAGGTAGGGAGATTGCTATCGAGAGAAACTCCCGCGCCTAGGTATAGAACTAGTTGGTCGTTCTTGTAGGCGGTTTTTAGGCTTTCAATGTGAGACTTGTTTTGTGAGCCTGATTCAATTTTCTTAAGTGACTCTATGGCTATCGATAGCAATTTGTGATCGTATGGAATTGCTATTTCTGGGAATTTTTGTGAAAGCTCAGAGAGGAAGTCCTTTCCTATAACCTTTACCTCGAATTCGTGCTTCTCTAATAGGCTTTTTGTTGCGTTTATTACGTAGTTTTCTGACCTGTCCGTGACAAGTAGAATGCTACGTATTTTGGGTAGTAGAGATCGAATTCGTAATACTCTTAGGCTGAGGCTGGCTAAATTGTTTGCTAGCGTCATTTCTATAGCTGTCGGGCCTGGTAGTCCCAAGATTCCAGCTGGGGCAAATGCATCAATGCTTTTGTATATTTCGCCAGCTTCAGGGCCGGAATAAAACGGAGTTTCAGATTGTGCGCAGAGTTTCTTTAGCAGATTAAAAGCCCTTTGCTCAAACTCGTTGCTTTCGGAATTTCTCTTTATGTGAATATTCATTTTTGTATTTTCCTTAATTAGCAAAAAGCCCCGCGCATGGCGGGGCTTTGGCTTTGTCATCCCTTCATCCATGATGGGTTTTCAAATGAATCTACATGGATGGCTCTTTAATATCAATAGTCATGTTGAACGCATAAAAAGCCCCGCACTAGGCGGGGCTTTTCGTCTTTCTTTATCACTGCCCCAAAATTCCATTTCGGTCTACAGCGTTTCTAATGGTCTTGACTTGCGGTGGTGCTACTACTTCCGTCAGTCCCAGCTCAGCGCGCCGCCGGTCTGGTACTCGATCACGCGGGTCTCGAAGAAGTTCTTTTCCTTCTTGAGGTCCATGATTTCGCTCATCCACGGGAACGGGTTGCTGGTGCCCGGGTATTCCTCTTTGAGGCCGATCTGGGTCAGGCGACGGTTGGCGATGAACTTGAGGTAGTCCTCCATCATCGCGGCGTTCATGCCCAGTACGCCACGCGGCATGGTGTCACGAGCGTATTCGATCTCCAGTTGGGTGCCCTGGAGGATCATCTGGGTGGCCTCGTCCTTCATCTGGGCATCCCACAGGTGCGGGTTTTCGATCTTGATCTGGTTGATCACGTCGATGCCGAAGTTCAGGTGCATGGATTCGTCGCGCAGGATGTACTGGAACTGCTCTGCAGTGCCGGTCATCTTGTTGCGGCGGCCCATGGAGAGAATCTGGGTGAAGCCGCAGTAGAAGAAGATGCCTTCCAGGACGCAGTAGTAGGCGATCAGGTTGCGCAGGAACTGGCGGTCGGTCTCCGGGGTGCCGGTTTCGAACTTCGGATCGGAGATCGAGCGGGTGTACTTGAGGCCCCAGGACGCTTTCTTAGCGACCGAAGGAATCTCGTGGTACATGTTGAAGATTTCGCCCTCGTCCATGCCCAGCGACTCGATGCAGTACTGGTAGGCGTGGGTGTGGATCGCTTCTTCGAAGGCCTGGCGCAGGATGTACTGGCGGCATTCGGGGTTGGTGATCAGGCGGTAGACGGCCAGCACCAGGTTGTTGGCGACCAGGGAGTCGGCGGTGGAGAAGAAGCCGAGGTTGCGCATGACGATGCGGCGCTCGTCTTCGGACAGGCCGTCCTTGCTCTTCCACAGGGCAATGTCGGCGTTCATGTTCACTTCCTGGGGCATCCAGTGGTTGGCGCAACCATCCAGATACTTCTGCCAGGCCCAGTCGTACTTGAAGGGTACGAGCTGGTTGAGGTCGGCGCGGGCGTTGATCATCTGCTTGTCGCCGACTTGTACGCGGGCGGCGGAGCCTTCGAGATCGTCCAGGCCTTCCTGGATGTCCAGGGCGTCGAGGGCCTGCTTGGCGCGGGCGACGGCGTCGGAGTCGTCGGCGGAAACGGCGCGCGCTTCTTCGACGGAGCCGGCGGCGTCGGCGTCGAGTTTGTCAGCGTTCTGCGCGGCGGCCTGGGCGACGGCCGGGGCGGCCTTGGCTTCGGTGGCGTCTTCTTTGTCGAATTCGTCCCAGCTCAGCATGGGTCCTCTCCTGTTCTGGATGGCCGTTCTAGGGCGGCCTGATGTCTGGTGGCGTGTGGTGCACGCTAAGAGCTTGTGCGTCTTCCGTCCTGCGCGGTGCGCGGCGGAGGAGGCTGTTGTTCGGTGGGGAAAAGGGGCCCGGAAGAGCCCCTCACCCTAGCCCTCTCCCAGAGGGAGAGGGGACAGTCCGTGCGGTCTGCCGTTTCGGTGTCAGCGCCGCTTTCGCGGCGCGCTCACCTTATTGGCAGGCTTCGCAGTCGGGATTGTCGATGCTGCATGCCTGAGGGACCGGAGCCGGCTGCGGCTCGGCAGCGGCGGCTTGCAGGCCTTCGTTGCCACCGGCCGACACGGCGTTGAGCTTGCCGGTGTTGATGGTGGACTTCTCGGTGCTGGTCGCGGCCAGGGCACGGAGGTAGTAGGTGGTCTTCAGACCACGGAACCAGGCCATGCGGTAGGTCACGTCCAGCTTCTTGCCCGAGGCGCCGGCGATGTAGAGGTTCAGGGACTGGGCCTGATCGATCCACTTCTGGCGGCGGCTGGCGGCGTCGACGATCCACTTGGTCTCGACTTCGAAGGCGGTGGCGTACAGGTCCTTCAGGTCTTGCGGGATGCGCTCGATCTGCTGCACGGAGCCGTCGTAGTACTTCAGGTCGTTGACCATGACCGGGTCCCACAGGCCGCGCACTTTCAGGTCGCGAACCAGGTAGGGGTTGATCACGGTGAATTCGCCGGAGAGGTTCGATTTCACGTACAGGTTCTGGTAGGTCGGCTCGATGGACTGCGATACGCCGGTGATGTTGGCGATGGTCGCGGTCGGCGCAATGGCCATGATGTTCGAGTTACGGATGCCTTTCTGTACGCGGGCACGTACCGGAGCCCAGTCGAGGGATTCGGTCAGGTCGACGTCGATGTACTTCTGGCCACGGGCTTCGATGAGGATCTGCTGGGAGTCCAGCGGCAGGATGCCCTTGGACCACAGGGAGCCGTCGAAGGTCTCGTAGGCGCCACGCTCGTCGGCCAGGTCACAGGAAGCCTGGATGGCGAAGTAGCTCACCGCTTCCATGGACTTGTCGGCGAACTCGATGGCAGCGTCGGAGCCGTAGGCGATGTGCTGCAGGTACAGCGCGTCCTGGAAGCCCATGATGCCCAGGCCAACCGGGCGGTGCTTGAGGTTCGAGTTGCGAGCCTGCGGGACCGAGTAGTAGTTGATGTCGATAACGTTATCGAGCATGCGCACGGCGGTCTTCACGGTCTTCTCGAGCTTGGCGGTGTCCAGCTTGCCGTCGACGATGTGGTTGACCAGGTTGATCGAGCCCAGGTTGCAGACCGCGATCTCGTCCTTGTTGGTGTTCAGGGTGATCTCGGTGCACAGGTTCGAGCTGTGGACCACGCCCACGTGCTGCTGCGGGCTGCGCAGGTTGCACGGGTCCTTGAAGGTCAGCCACGGGTGGCCGGTCTCGAAGAGCATGGAGAGCATCTTGCGCCACAGGTCTTTGGCCTGGACGACCTTGAACACCTTGATCTTGTTGTACTCGGTCAGGGCTTCGTAATACTCGTAGCGCTCTTCGAAGGCCTTGCCGGTCAGATCGTGCAGGTCCGGAACTTCCGACGGGGAGAACAGGGTCCACTTGCCGTCGTCGAAGACGCGCTTCATGAACAGGTCCGGAATCCAGTTCGCGGTGTTCATGTCGTGGGTGCGGCGACGGTCGTCACCGGTGTTCTTGCGCAGCTCGAGGAATTCCTCGATGTCCAGGTGCCAGGTTTCCAGGTAGGCGCAGACGGCGCCCTTGCGCTTGCCACCCTGGTTCACGGCCACCGCGGTGTCGTTCACCACTTTGAGGAACGGAACCACGCCCTGGGACTTGCCGTTGGTGCCCTTGATGTAGGAGCCCAGCGCGCGGACCGGAGTCCAGTCGTTGCCCAGGCCGCCTGCGAACTTGGACAGCATGGCGTTGTCGTGGATGGCGTTGTAGATGCCCGACAGGTCGTCCGGAACGGTGGTCAGGTAGCAGCTGGAGAGCTGCGGACGCAGGGTGCCGGCGTTGAACAGGGTCGGGGTCGACGACATGTAGTCGAAGGAGGAGAGCAGGTTGTAGAACTCGATGGCGCGAGCTTCACGGTCCTTCTCTTCGATGGCCAGGCCCATGGCCACGCGCATGAAGAAGACCTGCGGCAGTTCGAAACGGATGCCGTCCTTGTGGATGAAGTAGCGGTCGTACAGGGTCTGCAGGCCGAGGTAGGTGAACTGCTGGTCGCGCTCGTGGTTGATCGCGGCGCCCAGTTTGGCCAGGTCGTAGCCCTTGAGCTTGCTGTCGATCAGCTCGAACTCGGAGCCCTTCTCGACGTAGGCAACCAGGGCCTGCGCGTAGAGGTCGGCCATCTCGTGGTGAGTGGCGCTCTCGGCGACGCCGAGGAAGCCCAGGGCTTCGGCGCGCAGGGTGTCCATCAGCAGGCGGGCGGTGACGTAGGAGTAGTTCGGCTCGCGCTCGACCAGGGTACGGGCAGTCATCACCAGGGCGGTGTTGACGTCCTTCTCGGCAACGCCGTCGTACAGGTTCTTCAGGGTCTCGCGTTCGATCAGGGCGCCATCGACTTCGGCCAGGCCTTCGCAGGCTTCGCGGATGATGGTCTGCAGGCGGCCCATGTCCAGCGGCTGGGTGCTGCCGTCGGCCTTGGTGATGCGGATGCTCGGGTGCGGCTGGGCGATGTCGCTGGCGACGCCGGCGGTCTTGCGCTCGTTGGCACGGGCTTCGCGGTAGATCACGTAGTCGCGGGCGACTTTCTGTTCGCCGGCGCGCATCAGGGACAGTTCGACCTGGTCCTGGATTTCTTCGATGTGGATGGTGCCACCGGAGGGCATGCGGCGCTTGAAGGTCGCGGTGACCTGTTCGGTCAGGCGGCGCACGGTCTCATGGATGCGCGACGAGGCGGCGGCGGTGCCGCCTTCCACGGCGAGGAACGCCTTGGTGATGGCTACGGTGATCTTGTCATCGGTGTAGGGAACTACGGTGCCGTTGCGCTTGATCACGCGCAGCTGGCCGGGCGCGGTGGCAGCCAGATCCTGAGCGGATTCGGCGGCCTGCGGCGCGTTGGCCTGCGGGTTCTCGCGAGTGGTGTCGATTTGCATGGGTGGTTGTCTCCACGTTCTCGTAATTTGGTGTGTTGCTGACGCCGGGGCGTCGTTGCGAAATAAAGAGCAAAAAGAGCAGTCGCCCGCGATTGCAGCCGCAAGCTGGAATTCTTCTGGAACAGGGGGAATGACCCGAAGCGCCTCCCTGGCCCATCTCGGGTGCCGGCTTTACGGGCCGGGACCACAATACCTAGTGGTGTTGAACGTTACGTTGCAACACCCGTACCGCATTTCCATCGACATGAATCGCTCCTCGCGGGCGGGGCCGCCTGGCACATCAGTACGTCTGGAATACGTTGTGGTGGAACCGGAGGAGCCGTGGAACAGGCTCGGGATTTCGACTTTCTTCTTGTGTCCGGTTCGCTGCTGTAACCCCAAGATGTAGGGGTATACCGCAACGGGGATACAAGATAATGCGCTAAGGGGGTGTTTGCAAGGCGGGGAGGCGGGGAAAAGCTGTGGATAAAATGTGCATGGAATGTGGGTGAAGCGGGGTAACTCGCGCTATCCCTGATGCTGACTGCCTTTCACCGTTCGTCGTGCTCGGCGACAGATTTTTCACACGCGTAAGGGGCGCTGCGCGGGGAGGAACACTACCACAATATGTAGTGTTTCTGGCGCAGCAGCCCTTGACCTTTTCGTGCAATGCCTGTTTACGCCGTTGGCGTGCGGCGGCACTGGCAATCTGGCTACAATGCCGGCCGCTTTTGCGGGCTCTCTATAGTAAGAGGGGCCGTGCTCGCTCATGGCGCATCAGGAGGCAAGGTGGAACAAGAAGCGCGCATTCTCATCGTCGAGGACGACCAGCGACTGGCCGAGTTGACCCAGGATTACCTGGAGAGCAACGGCCTGGCGGTGTCCATCGAGTCCCATGGCGGCAAGGCGGTGGAACGGGTGCTGGCCGAACGGCCGGACCTGGTGGTGCTCGACCTGATGCTGCCGGGTGAGGATGGGTTGTCCATCTGCAAGCGCCTGCGCCCGGATTACGACGGGCCGATCCTGATGCTCACCGCGCGTACCGACGACATGGACCAGGTGCAGGGCCTGGAGATGGGCGCCGACGACTACGTGTGCAAGCCGGTGCGCCCGCGCGTGCTGCTGGCGCGCATCCGCGCCCTGCTGCGCCGCAGTGAGCCGGCCGAGGCTGCGCCGGCGGTGAGCGGCAAGCGCCTGACCTTCGGCAAGCTGGTGATCGACAATGCGATGCGCGAGGCCTGGCTGGACGAGCAGACCATCGAGCTGACCAGCGCCGAGTTCGACCTGCTCTGGCTGCTGGCGGCCAACGTCGGACGCATTCTCTCCCGCGAGGAAATCTTCAACTCCCTGCGCGGTATCGAGTACGACGGCCAGGACCGTTCCATCGACGTGCGCATCTCGCGCATCCGCCCGAAGATCGGCGACGACCCGATGCACCCGCGCCTGATCAAGACGGTGCGCAGCAAGGGCTACCTGTTCGTCGGGGAACTCTGAGCCGTGAGCGCCGTGCCACCGTTCCCCGAGCTGCATGGCGAACGCTTCCGCCTGCGGGCTTTCACCGATGCCGACCAGCCGGCGGTGTTCCGCGCGCTGTCGCATCCCGAGGTGATCCGCTACTACGGCGTCTCCTACGCGACGCTGGAAGCCACCCGCGAGCAGATGGAGTGGTTCGAGCGCATCTATAAGGAAAGCAGCGGCATCTGGTGGGCGATCTGCCGGCCGGATGCGCCCGAGGACATCCTCGGCGGCTGCGGCTTCAACAACTGGCAGCAGGAACATCGCCGCCTGGAACTGGGCTACTGGCTGCTGCCCGAGCACTGGGGACAGGGCGTGATGGGCGAGTGCCTGCCGCTGATCTTCCGCCACGCCTTCCGCGAAATGAACGTGCACCGCATCGAGGCCGAGGTGGAAACGGAGAACCTTGCCAGCGGCCGCCTGCTGCTGCGCCAGGGGTTCACGCTGGAAGGCCGGCGCCGCGAATGCGAGGTGAAGGACGGGGCGTTCCTCAGCCTGGACAACTACGGGTTGCTCAACTCGGAGGAGGCAGGGTGAGTCCGGTGCTCGGGCCTGCCCTCACCCCAACCCTCTCCCAGGGGGAGAGGGGGCCGTCCGTGCGAGCTGCCGATTCGGTGTTGTCCTGTCGTGATCGATGCCAGCCGAGCCATTCGAGCAGGGCGCCAATCTTCACGCGTACTCCGCACAGTCCCCTCTCCCTCTGGGAGAGGGCTAGGGTGAGGGTGCTCCCAGCCTGCACCGTGTCACCCCGGAACAGCCCTCAATGAAATCCATCTTCCTGCGCATCTACGGCGGCATGCTGCTGACCCTGGTGGCGGTCGCCGCGCTGGCGGTGCTGACGTTGCACCTGGTCAACGACGTGCGTGGTGAGCGTTACCGCGAGGACCTGGCGCGCGGCACCTTCCGCCTGATGGCGGATGAGCTGCTGCCCATGAGCGAGGTGGACCGCAAGCGTGCGCTGAGCCAGTGGAGCCGCCTGCTGGGCATCCCGCTGAAGCTTACCAGCCTGGACGCGCTGGGCATGGAAGGGCGGAGCCGGGCGCGGCTGATGAACGACCAGGTGCTGGTGCAGGCCGGCGCGCCCCATGAAGTGAAGGTGATGACCCAGGTGAGTGCAGCGGAAGGGCTGATCCTCACCGGCGAGGTGGAGCAGGTCAGCGAGCAACTGGCGCGCGCCACCATCTACCTGCTGATGGACGAGCTCAAGCGCTACCCTGCCAGCGAGCAGCCCTATCACCTGGCGCGCATCGTCCGCGACAAGCGTTTCGGCTTCGAGGTGCACCTGCTGCGCCTGAAGGAGGTCGACCTGGACGACGACCAGAGCCGCCGCGTGGAAGAGGGCGACACGGTGATGGCGCTGGGCAAGGGCGGCGATTCGATCCGCGTGCTCTCCGGCATACTCGACACGCCCTGGGTGCTGGAGCTGGGGCCGATCTACCAGATGAATCCGTACCCGCCGCAGTTGCTGACGATCATCGTGGTCGTCGCGCTGACCCTGATCGGCCTGACCCTGTACCTGCTGATCAGCGGCCTGGAGCAGCGCCTGCGCGGGCTCGAGTCCGCCGCCACGCGCATTGCCCGCGGCAGCCTGGACACCCGCGTGGAGGTGCGCGGCGCGGACTCGGTGGGGCGCCTCGCCGGGGCCTTCAACCACATGGCCGAGCAGTTGCACCTGCTGCTGACGGTGCAGCGCGAGCTGGTGCGCGCGGTATCCCACGAGCTGCGCACACCGGTGGCGCGGTTGCGTTTCGGGCTGGAGATGATCGAGTCCGCCGAGACTGAGACGGCGCGGCGCAAGTACATGGAAGGCATGGATGGCGACATTCAGGACCTCGACCAGCTGGTGGACGAGATGCTCACCTACGCGCGGCTGGAGCAGGGCTCGCCGGCGCTGAGCTACCAGCGCATCGAGCTGGGCGCGCTGGTGGAGCAGGTGGTGTCGGAGATCGCCCCGCTGCGCCGGGAAATCACCGTCACCTGCGAGGCGGGTGCGTTGGTGCCGTTCGACCAGGGCAGCTGGATCGAGGCTGAGCCGCGCTACCTGCATCGCGCGCTGCAGAACCTGATGACCAACGCGCTGCGCTACGCCGAGGGGCGGGTGCGCATCAGTTACCGGGTGAGCGTGGACCGCTGCCAGGTGGATGTGGAGGACGACGGCCCCGGCGTGCCGGAAGCGCAGTGGCATCGACTGTTCCAGCCGTTCTTCCGCGCCGACGACAGCCGCACGCGGGTTACCGGCGGGCATGGGCTGGGGCTGTCCATCGTGCGGCGGATCATCCACTGGCACGGCGGCCGCGCGCAGATCGCCAAAAGCGAAGTGCTGGGCGGCGCGTGCTTCACGCTGATGTGGCCACGCCGCCAGGCGCCGAAGGTCGAAGACAATATTTGACCTTGAAGTCAAAAAATGCAGAATGCTGCGGTGCCATCACGGGTGGATGGCAGTCGCCGCGTCACTCTGCATGCCTTCCCTACGGTAAATAGCCTTTCGAGTTCGCTCTCTCTTAGGGGGTATTGCAGAGTCACCGGTATCGTTATGTAATTTTTGCTATAACGATCGCTTGCAGGCACGGCAGGCGGACCTGTCAGCGACAGGCCCGCGCAGGGTTTCAGGCAGGAACACCGAGGATCACATGGGACGCTTTGATCACTGCAGTCGCCTTCACGCCGGCCGCCAGGCCCAGCTCACTGACCGCATCGCGGGTGACTACGGCCACCACTTCGGTGCCGCCCGGCAGGCTCAGCACGACTTCGGCGTTCACCGCGCCGTCGGTGACCGACTTCACCGTGCCGGCCAGGCAGTTGCGCGCGGACAGGCGGATGCCGTCGGCCTCGGTCATCAGCATCACCCAGGGCGCCTTGACCAGCGCGATGACTTCCTTGCCCTGGGCAAGATTCAGGCTCTTCACGCTTTCCTCGGTGACGATCGCCACCAGCTCGCTGCCGCCGGGCAGGGCGACCACGACTTCCGCGTTGACCGCACCGTTGCGCAGTTGCTTGACGCTGCCCTTGAACACGTTGCGTGCACTGACCTTCATGAACTGACTCTCCTTGAACGTTTTGAATGGCCGGCTTTGCGCCGGGCGTAACACGGGGCTGAACCGAGTTTATAGACCAGTCCTGACAAATCGAAGTTTTAAAAAACAACACCCACTGGAGCCTCACGATGAAACACCGCTTCGCAAGTCTTTCCCTGCTGGTCGCATCCTGCTTCACCCTGCACTCGGCCCTGGCCGATGAAGTGCAGGTTGCCGTCGCCGCCAACTTCACTGCGCCGATCCAGGCGATCGCCAAGGACTTCGAGAAGGACACCGGCCACAAGCTGGTCGCCGCCTACGGTGCCACCGGCCAGTTCTACACCCAGATCAAGAATGGCGCGCCGTTCGAGGTCTTCCTCGCCGCCGACGACACCACGCCGAAGAAGCTCGAGGAAGAGAAGGAAATCGTCCCCGGTTCACGCTTCACTTATGCCGTGGGCACCCTGGCGCTGTGGTCGGCGAAAGACGGCTACGTCGACGCCAAGGGCGAGGTGCTGAAGAAGAACGAGTACAAGCACCTGTCCATCGCCAACCCGAAAGCCGCGCCCTACGGCCTGGCCGCCACCCAGGTGATCGACAAGCTCGGCCTGAAGGACAAGGTCGCCGGCAAGATCGTCGAAGGCCAGAACATCACCCAGGCCTTCCAGTTCGTCTCCACCGGCAACGCGGAGCTGGGCTTCGTGGCGTTGTCGCAGATCTACAAGGATGGCAAGGTGACCAGCGGTTCCGCCTGGATCGTCCCGGCCGACCTGCATGACCCGATCCGCCAGGATGCCGTGATCCTCAATAAGGGCAAGGACAGCGCCGCCGCCAAGGCCCTGGTCGAGTACCTGAAAGGGCCGAAGGCCGCTGCGGTGATCAAGTCCTACGGTTACGAACTCTAAGCCTTCAAGGAATAGCGATGCCCCTCACGCAGGAGGATTTCCTGGCCATCCGGCTCACCATCGAGCTGGCCGCCCTGAGCACTTTGATCCTCCTGCTGATCGGCACGCCGATCGCCTGGTGGCTGTCGCGCACCCGCTCCTGGCTGAAAGGTCCGCTGGGAGCGGTGGTGGCGCTGCCGTTGGTGCTGCCGCCGACGGTGATCGGCTTCTACCTGCTGATCACCATGGGCCCCCACGGCGTCATCGGCCAGGCGACCGAGAGCCTGGGGCTGGGGCGCCTGCCGTTCACCTTCGCCGGGCTTGTGGTGGGCTCGGTGTTCTATTCGCTGCCCTTCGTGGTGCAGCCATTGCAAAACGCCTTCGAGGCCATCGGCAACAAGCCGCTGGAGGCCGCCGCGACCTTGCGCGCGAGCCCCCTGGATACCTTCTTTTCCGTGGTCCTGCCGCTGGCGCGGCCGGGCTTCATCACTGCCAGCATCCTCGGCTTTGCCCACACGGTGGGCGAGTTCGGGGTGGTGCTGATGATCGGTGGCAACATCCCGGGCAAGACCCGCGTGGTGTCGGTGCAGATATTCGATCACGTCGAGGCCATGGAGTACGCCCAGGCGCACTGGCTGGCCGGCGGCATGGTGATCTTCTCCTTCTTCGTCCTGCTGGCGCTCTATGCGAGTCGCCGCAGCCGGTCGGCCTGGGCCTGAGGTGGGCATGTCGCAAGAGTTTTCCGCGCGTGCCATCGAGGCCCGCTTCCAGATCGCCTATTCGGGCTTCAGCCTGGACGTCGACCTGCAGCTGCCGGGCAAGGGCGTGACCGCACTGTTCGGCCATTCCGGCTCCGGCAAGACCACCTGTCTGCGCTGCGTGGCGGGCCTGGAGCGTGCGCCGATCGGCCGGCTGGTGGTGAACGGCGAGGTCTGGCAGGACAGCGCGAGCGGTGTGTTCCTGCCGCCGCACCAGCGCGCGCTGGGCTATGTGTTCCAGGACGCCAACCTGTTCGAGCATCTGTCGGTGAAGCGCAACCTCACCTACGGCATGAAGCGCGTGCCGCGCGACCAGCACCGTGTGGCGTTGGAGCAGGCCACCGAACTGCTGGGCATCGGCCATCTGCTGGAGCGCATGCCGGGTCACCTCTCCGGCGGCGAACGCCAGCGAGTCGGCATGGCTCGGGCGTTGCTGACCAGCCCGCGCCTGCTGCTGATGGACGAGCCGCTGGCGGCGCTGGACCTCAAGCGCAAGGCGGAAATCCTGCCGTACCTGGAGCGCCTGCACGACGAGCTGGATATCCCGATTCTCTACGTCAGCCACTCGCCGGATGAAGTGGCGCGGCTGGCCGATCACCTGGTGCTGCTGGACCAGGGCAAGGCCATCGCCAGTGGCCCGGTGGTGGAGACCCTGGCTCGCACCGACCTGCCCATCTCCCATCTGGAAGACGCCGGTGTGGTAATCGACGGCCAGGTGCTGGGGCACAACGCCGACTACGGGTTGCTGACCCTGGCGCTGCCCCACTGCGAGCAGCGCATCCGCCTGGCCCACGCGCCGATGGACAAGGGCAGGGCGCTGCGCATCAAGGTGCAGGCGCGGGACGTCAGCCTGAGCCTGGAGCCGGCGGCCCACAGCAGCATCCTCAACGTGCTGCCGGCGACCGTTGTCGAGATCGTGCCGACGGACAACCCGGCGCACCTGCTGGTGAAGCTGGATGTGGCCGGCACGCCGCTGCTGGCGCGGATCACCCGTTACTCCCACGACCAGCTCGGCCTGCACGCCGGGCAGGAAGTTTGGGCGCAGATCAAATCGGTGGCGTTGCTGGCCTGAGACTGCGCCTGCTTCTCGTAGGATGGGTGGAGCGCGCCGATACCCAGGCTGCCGGTGCGCTGGAGCGATGGGTATCGCTGCGCTCCACGCCATCCTGCAGATGCCTCCTGACGACCAGCTTTGCGGATAGATCAGAAACAAAAAGGGCGGCCATTGGCCGCCCTTCTTCGTTTCACTCCACGCCTTACAGCAGCGGGATGGTGTAGCTGACGATCAGGCGGTTCTCGTCCTGGTCGCGCTGGCTCGGCACGCCCGCGGTGGTGGTTGCCGGCAGGCCGCTGCGCATGGCGGCGTTCTTCCAGGCCAGGCCCAGGCCCTTGAAAGTGCCTTCCGGGACCACGTAGCCCAGGGCGATATCGCGTTCCCACTCGCCCTTGTCGCCTTGCTTGGTGTCGATGTTGTCGGCGTTCAGGTAGAGCACGCTGAAGGTCAGGCCGGGCATGCCGAGGTCGGCGAAGTCATAGGCGTAGCGACCGATCCAGGTGCGCTCGCCGGCACGGTTGAACTTCAGCAGTTGGGCGTCGGAGATCAGGTAGGTGCTGGTGCCTTCGCCGTCGCCGCGGTTGAGGTAGGGGAAGTCGCTGTCGCCGGTCATGGTCTGGTAACCGGCGCCGATGCTGTGGCCGCCCAGGGAGTAGGTGAACATGCCGCTGTAGACGTTGTTGTCCACTTCGCCCTTCAGGCTGTTGCCGCCGTAGTAACCGCTGCTGACGTAGCCGTCGGCGCGGCCGGAGGCGCTGCCGTTCTTGCCGTCGGAGTCGCTGATGAAGACGCGGATGTCGGACTTCAGGGTACCCGGTCCGATGCCCCAGTTATGGACGAGGCCGAGGTAGTTCTGCTTGTAGAAGTTGTCCAGTTCGCCGTAGTAGTACGACAGGGTCAGGTTCTTGGTCGCCTTGTAGTCGCCGCCGGCGAAGTAGAACTTGTTGCTGTCGCGCGAAGAGGCGCTGCTACCGTTGGCGCCGGCGATGGACATGCTGCGCCAGTCGGTGGAGTTGCGGCCCTTGGTGTGGGTCAGTTGGCCGCCGGTCAGGGTCAGGTTGTCGATGTCGGTGGAGGTGACCTGGCCACCTTCGTAGGTCATCGGCAGCAGGCGGGCGTCGTTGTAGACCACCACCGGCAGCTTGGGCTGCAGGGTGCCGTAGCGGAATTCGGTCTTGGAGATCTTCGCCTTGGCAGTCATGCCGAGGCTGCTGAATTCGTCGACGGCGCTGCCATCGCTCTCCAGCGGGAAGATGGTGCCGGGCTGGCGATCCACGCCGGCCTTGCCGGCCTTGCCGCCGCCGTCCAGGCGCACGCCGAGCAGGCCCAGGGCGTCGACGCCGAAGCCCACGGTGCCCTGGGTGAAGCCCGAGGAATAGTTGAGCATGAAGCCCTGGCCCCATTCTTCCTGCTTGCTGGGTGAGGCGGGGCCGTTGCGGTTGTCGGTGTTGATGTAGAAGTTACGCAGGGTCAGGCTGGCCTTGCTGTCTTCGATGAAGCCGCCGGCGTGTGCCGATTGCGCGATGAGGCCGAGCGAGCTGGCGGCAATGGCGAGCGCCAGGGTGTTTCTGGTCATTACGTTTGCTCCGATGGTCATTTCTTTTTGTGGGGACCCCAAGAACCAGACGTTGCCGTTTGGCTGTATAAGATTCTATATACCGATAGGCCTGCTGACGATTCCTCTGAAGGCAAAACTTGAGGATCAAAAGAGGTACGGGGACGTCTGGATGGCGTGCATGACGCCAAATTCTGACTTTTAAGTCAAGACTTTCGGATGTGTCTGTCAGTCGCGGCGGTCAGGCGCTGCCCTTGACCGAAGGAATGGCCACCAGGCTCAGCAGGCGTTCATCGAACAGGCTGAACTGCCCGTCGATCTCCTTGCCGTGGTGCCATTCCTCCGACAGGTCGGTGAGCAGACGCAGGCGCGCATGGCCCCCGGCGGACCAGCTCAGCAGCTCGGCGTGCTCGAAGTAGAAGCGCTTGCGCACCAGCGGGAAGAGCGCCTTGAACAGGCTTTCCTTGAGGGAAAAGGTCAGGGTGACCTGCAGCGCCGCCTGCCGTGGGTCGAGGCGCGCCAGTTCGTCAGGCGTGAGGATTTCAGCGGCCAGTCGCTCCGCTCGTGCGGTTTCCAGGCGGTTCTCCACGTCCAGGCCGAGCCCGCGCCAGCAACTGTCACGGGCGACAATGGCCGCCGCCCAGCCGTCACCGTGGGTGATCGAGCCGCAGAAGCCCGTCGGCCAGACCGGCGCACGTTCTTCGTCGGTGCCCGGTACCCAGGCCGTCGAGCCTGCGGCCAGCAATGCCGCGCGGGCGCAGATGCGCCCCGCCAGGTACTCGGCCTGGCGCTTGGCGACGGAGCGCTGGATGTTGGCCGGCGCCTCGACCTGGCTCAGGGAAAAGTCCCCGGCCTGCAGGCGCTGGCGGTCGAAGCGGGTGCTGCGCAATTGAATGCCTGCCAGCGGGGTGGGCAGGGGCCAGTCGGCATCGAGGGGGGTGCAGAAGTCGGGGAGGGCAGTCATGGGAGCATTCTGCCGCGCCGGAACGTGGCTCACCAGTCACGCGGCACTTACATTCGTTTGCAAACCTTCACCAAAGGCGTACGGATTCGTCTGACAAGCTTTGTCACACTGCACGCCGCGTTCCCTAGGGGACGCAGGTGAGGTTGTTGTTGGAGTACCGCCAAGGCGGGCTCTGACCTTAGACACTTGATTGAGTGCGGGAGCCCGAATGGGCTCCCGTTTTTTATTGCCTGCGATTTATGACGCGTCCGGTTTGACGTCGAAGATTTCCTTGAAGAACGCCTGCAGGTCCGCCCAGGACTTCTGGTCGGCGGTCTTGTCGTAGCCCACGTCCAGCCCGTGCCCCTTGTGCTTGTCAGCGTCCGGGCTGGTGAAGCTGTGCTTGGCACCGGGCTGGATCACCAGCTTGTAGTCGGCCTTGGCGTTGTCCATTTCTGTCTTGAATGCCGCAACGCTCTCGGCCGGAACCAGGGTGTCGGCGCCGCCGTGCTCGACCAGTATCTTCGCCTTGATCTGCCCCGGCTGCGCCGGCGTCTGGGTCGCCAGCACGCCGTGGAAGCTGGCCACGCCGGCCAGCGGCAGGCCGGCGCGGGCCATGTCCAGTACCACCTTGCCGCCGAAGCAGTAACCGATGGCGGCAATCTTGCTCGGGTCGGTCTGCGGCTGTTTCTTCAGCAACTCCAGGCCGGCCTGGAAGCGCGCCTTGGCGGCGTCGGCATTCTTCAGCGCCTCGGCCATGAAGGCCTTGGCATCGTTGGGATGGTCGGTGTGTTTGCCTTCGCCGTACATGTCGATGGCCAGGGCGCTGTAGCCCAGTTCGGCGAGCTGCCGCGCGCGGCTTTTCGCGTAGTCGTTCAGGCCCCAGAATTCGTGGACGACGATGACGCCGGGACGGATGCCGGACTTGGCGTCGTCGTAGGCGAAATAACCGATCATCTTCGTGCCGTCAGTGGATTCGTAGGGGATTTCCTGAGTCTTGATCGCGGCTGAAGCGCTGGCCGCGAAGGCGAACAGCAGCAGGGCAGTGAGCAGGCGCATGAGGTTTCTCCGTGGCGTTGGCCGTGGCAATGGCGGATGGCGGATGGCGGAAACCATGACGATAGCCGGTGATGCGGAAAACGCCCGTGCAGACTGCACGCGGCCGCTCAAGGGCGCGGTTGTTCGTCAGAAGAGGGGGGAAGCCGCATGGATGAAAAGTCCGACAGCCTCGTCTACCCTTGCGCCCATGTCCTGACCCGCGAAGCGATAGGCCGATGTTGGACCTGAGCACCTGGAATCTGACCATTCCCCAACGCGGCCCGGCCGCGACCATTTCCACGGCGAAACTCGGCCGTGACTACGAGAGCCCGTATTTCCGCCGCAGCGCCGATGGCGTGGAGTTCTGGGTGCCGGTGAACGGCGCTCATACCAGCGGCAGCGAATATCCCCGCACCGAACTGCGCGAGACCAAGCCCGACGGCCGTCTGCTGACCTGGCGCTATCCGCTGGCGGAGAACCTGATGGTCGCCACTCTGCGCGTGGAGTCCGTGCCCTCCAGCCGGCGCATGGTGATCGGGCAGATCCACAGCAACGGCAGCGGCAGCGCCGAGGCCCTGCCGCTGGTCAAGCTGGTGTACCAGCAGCGCCTGGACAAGGCGCGGGTACAGGCGCTGGTTCGCGATCGGCCGGACGACATCACCACGCGCACCTATACCGTCTATGACGGCATTGCGCTGGGCGATACCTTTACCTACCGGCTGGGCGTGTCCAGCAGCGGGGTGCTGAGCGTGCAGGTCGAGGGCGGCCAGGTCAGCCAGCAACTGGATACGAAATGGGCCTACCAGGGCCTGTACTTCAAGGCAGGGCTCTACCTGCAGGACAATCGCGGGCCCGCCAGCGAGGGCGGGCGCGCCACCTTCACCGATCTGAGCATTCGACACCAATGAAGACTTCCTCCATCGCGCGCCGCGCGTCCCTGGCCTTGTCCCTGCTGCTGCCGGCGGCATTGGCGCAGGCAGCGCCGGGCGACGATTTCGGTTCCTGCCTGAATCGTCTGCAGGGTGCAGCCCAGGCCAAGGGCGTCAGCGCCGCCAGCTTCGCGCAATTCACCCAGGGTCTGCAGCCGGACATGAGCGTGCTGCCGCTGCTGGACGCCCAGCCCGAGTTCACCACGCCGATCTGGGACTACCTGGCCGGGTTGGTGGACGACCAGCGCGTGGCTGACGGCAAGGCGCGTATGGCCGAGCACGCCGACCTGCTGCGCAAGGTCGCGGCGCGCTATCAAGTCGACCCGGCCACGGTGGTCGCCGTGTGGGGCGTGGAGAGCGATTACGGGCGCATCACCGGCAAGCGCCCGCTGCTGGTGTCGCTGTCGACGCTGTCCTGCTATGGGCGGCGCCAGTCGTTCTTCCAGGGCGAGTTCATCGCCACCCTCAAGCTGCTGCAGCAGGGCGATATCCGCGACAGCGGCATCACCGGTTCCTGGGCGGGCGCCTTTGGCCAGACGCAGTTCATGCCCTCGACCTACGCGCGCATCGCCGAGGACTTCGACGGCGACGGTCATCGCGATCTCGTAGGCAGTACCGCCGACGCCCTGGCGTCCACCGCCAACTACCTGCGCAAGGCCGGCTGGCGCGAAGGGCAGCCGTGGGGCTACGAAGTGAAACTGCCGGCGGGCTTCGACGCCTCGCTGGCGGGGCGCACCAAGCGCCGTGCGCTGTCCGACTGGACCAGCCGCGGCGTGAAACGTGTCGACGGCAAGCCGATCCCGAGCATCGATTCCAAGGCGGCGATCCTGCTGCCGGCGGGCGCCAACGGCCCGGCCTTCCTGGTGCTGCGCAACTACGACGCGATCTATTCCTACAACGCGGCGGAAAGCTACGCGCTGGCCATTGCCTTGCTGTCCGATCGCCTGCGCGGCGAGCCGGGCCTGCGCACGCCCTGGCCGACCGATGATCCGGGCTTGAGCCGCGCGCAGCGCAAGGAGCTGCAGGAGTTGCTGGTCCAGCGTGGCTACGACATCGGCCAGCCCGACGGCATGATCGGCGATGTGACGCGCAAGGCGATCCAGCAGGAGCAGAACAAGCGCGGTATGACGCCGGCGGACGGTCGCGCTGGACAGAAGATCCTGAAGGCGTTGCAGGGCGGCTGAGCATCCCGCCCGTTCCAGCAAAGCCCCGGCCTGTGCCGGGGCTTTGCATTTCTGTAGGAGCGAAATTTCCTTCAGCCAAGTCGTTCAGCATTGGTTCAGCAGTCCGACAGGTTCGGTTCAGTGCCCCCCTCGTAACCTACTTCCCGTCAACACATTACAGACATCCTTGACGGGAGAATCCCCATGAACACCATGAAGAAAATCGCCCTCGCCACCGCCATTCTCGGTGCCAGCGTCGCCGCTACCGCAGCCAATGCCGCCGACACCTTCGTCGGTATGACCTGGGGTGAAACCAGCAACAACATCCAGAAGTCCGATGCGCTGAACCGCAACCTCGGCAACCCGAAATTCGACAGTGTGATCAACAACAGCGGCACCTGGGGCGTACGCGCCGGCCAGCAGATGGAGCAGGGTCGCTACTACGTCACCTATGAAAACGTCTCCGACACCGAGAACGGCCTGAAGCTGCGCCAGCAGAACCTGCTCGGCAGCTACGACGCCTTCCTGCCGCTGGGCGACCAGGGCACCAAGCTGTTCGGCGGCGGCACCGCCGGCCTGGTCAAGCTGGAGCAGGACTCCAAGGGCTACAGCCGCGACAGCGATGTGGGGTACGCCATCGGCGCCCAAGCCGGTATCCTCCAGGAACTCGGCAAGAACGCATCCGTAGAAGGCGGCTACCGTTACCTGCGTACCAACGCGAGTACCGAGATGAGCCCGCACGGCGGCGGCAAGGTGGGATCCCTTGACCTGCACAGCAGCTCCCAGTTCTACCTGGGTGCCAACTACAAGTTCTGACCGGTACCGCAACCGGGCCCCGCGTGGCCCGGTTGCCTGACTCAGGGAGCACGCGCATGAAACTGCTGGTGGTGGAAGACGAGGCGCTGTTGCGCCATCACCTGTATACCCGGCTCGGCGAGCAAGGCCATGTGGTCGATGCCGTCGCCAACGCCGAAGAGGCGCTGTACCGCGCCAGCGAATACCATCACGATCTGGCGATGATTGACCTGGGCCTGCCGGGCATGAGCGGCCTGGACCTGATCCGCGAATTCCGCAGCCAGGGCAAGACCTTCCCCATTCTCATCCTCACCGCTCGCGGCAACTGGCAGGACAAGGTCGAGGGCCTGGCCGCCGGCGCCGACGACTACGTGGTCAAGCCCTTCCAGTTCGAAGAGCTGGAGGCCCGGCTGAACGCGCTGCTGCGCCGTTCCAGCGGCTTCGCCCAGTCGAGCATCGAGGCCGGCCCGCTGGTGCTGGATACCAACCGCAAGCAGGCGCTGGTCAACGGCGAGTCGCTGCAGCTGACGGCCTTCGAGTACCGCATCCTTGAATACCTCATGCGCCATCACCAGCAGGTGGTGGCCAAGGAGCGCCTGATCGAGCAGCTCTACCCGGACGACGACGAGCGCGATCCGAACGTCATCGAAGTGTTGGTCGGCCGCCTGCGCCGCAAGCTGGAGAGTGCCGCAGGCTTCAAGCCGATCGATACCGTGCGCGGCCAAGGCTACATTTTCAACGAGCTGTGTAAATGATCCGCTCGCTACGGCTGCGGCTGATGATCGGTGCGGCGATTCTCGCCGTGCTGTTCATGGCGGCGCTGCTGCCGGCGCTCCAGCGTGCATTCAGCATTGCCCTGGAGAACGCCATCCAGCAGCGCCTGGCGGCGGACGTGGCGACCCTGGTGTCCTCGGCGCGCATCGAGGGCAATGTCCTGAGCATGCCCGAGCACCTGCCGGTGGAGGACTTCAACCTCCCCGAATCGAAGTTGCTGGGTTTTATCTACGATCAGTCCGGCAGGCTGGTCTGGCGCTCCACCTCGGCCCAGGACGAGAGCGTTGATTACTCGCCCAAGTACGACGGCCTGATCGACGAGTTCACCCGTATCCGCGACGCCACCGGCCAGGAGTTCTTCGTCTACGACGTGGAGATCGACCTGCTCGGTGGCAAGCGCGCGGCCTACAGCATCGTCACCATGCAGCCGGAAAGCGAATTCCGTGAGCTGGTCAGCGGCTTCCGTGATCAGCTCTACCTCTGGTTGGGGGGCGCGCTGCTGCTGTTGCTGGGCCTGTTGTGGCTCGGTCTTGGTTGGGGCTTCCGATCCATGCGCGGCCTGCGTTCGGAGCTGGACCAGATCGAGACCGGTGACCGCGAGCGCCTGAGTGACGATCACCCCGCCGAGATGCTGCGCCTGACCGACTCGTTGAACCGCCTGCTGGAAAGCGAGCGCGCCCAGCGCGAGCGCTATCGCAACTCCCTGGGCGACCTTGCCCACAGCCTGAAGACGCCGCTGGCGGTGCTGCAGGGCGTCAGCGAAACCCTCGCCGACGAGCCGAAGAACCGCGAGCAGGTGCAGGTGCTGCAGACCCAGATCGAGCGCATGAGCCAGCAGATCGGCTACCAGTTGCAGCGCGCAACGATGCGCAAGAGTGGTCTGATCCGCCACCGCGCGGCACTCGACCCATTGCTGGACACCATCGGCGGTGCGCTGGACAAGGTCTACCGCGACAAGCGTGTGAAGCTGGAGCGGGAAATTCCGCCGGGCTTTTCCCTGCCGCTGGAGAAGGGCGCCTTGCTGGAGATGCTCGGCAACCTGCTGGAGAACGCCTACCGCCTTTGCCTGACCACGGTAAAGGTCAGTGCACGCAAGAACGGCCGGCTGTTCGAGCTGATCATCGAAGACGACGGCCCCGGTGTGCCGGCCAGCCAGCGCGAACGTATCCTCAAGCGCGGCGAGCGCCTGGACACCCAGCACCCCGGCCAGGGCATCGGCACGGCGGTGGTGAAGGACATCATCGACAGCTACGACGGCGAGCTGGCGCTGGAGGATTCCGCGCTGGGCGGGGCGTGTTTCCGCATTCGCCTGCCGGGGTGATCGGGAGTCGGTTCGGATTCGCGAGCTTGCTCGCGAACGCCCACGCACCGTAGTCTCGTTTTAGGTCGTAGGGCGCATAACGCGCCAGCGTTATCCGCCGCGAGAGCAATCGGCGGATAACCCGTTCCGGGCTATGCGCCCCACGGCCTGGGCGCCGGCGCGCCTGCAGGTTGAAACCGAGCTATTCCCCCTGCTGCGCCCGGTAGGCGCCCGGCGTCAGCCCCGTCCATTTCTTGAACGCCCTGTGGAACGCCGAGGGCTCGGAGAAGCCGAGCTGGTCGGCGATGTCCTGGATCGAGAGTTCGGCGCGGCCCAGGTAGTAGATCGCCAGGTCGCGGCGCAGCTGGTCCTTGAGCTCCTGAAAGTTCGGCCCCTCCTCGCGCAGGTGCCGGCGCAGGGTCTGCGGGCTCATGTGCAGTTGCGCGGCGACCTGTTCCAGGTCCGGCCAGCTGCGGCAGTCGCGGCCGAGCAGGCGGCGGATCTGGCTGGTCAGGCTGTCGCCGCCGTCGGGGCGGGCGAGCAGGTCGGCGGGGGAATCCTTGAGGAAGTGCTTGAGCGTGCGCTCGTCCTGCAGCAGCGGCATGTCCAGGTAGCGCGCCTGCAGGAGCAGGCTGGTGCTGCCGGCGGAAAAGCGGCGAGGGCAGGGAAACAGCAGGTCGTACTCGGCCTGATGCTCGGGCGCCGGGTAGCTGAAGGTAGCTTCCTCCAGGCGGATGCGCTGGCCGATCAGCCAGCTGGCCAGGCGGTGCCAGATGAGCAGCAGGCTCTCGGCGAGAAAGTGGTCCGGGTCGCGCAGGTGCGTTTCATCCAGGGTCAGGCGGGCGCGGTCGCCGTCGCGCACCAGCTCGATCCGTGGTGCCTCGGGAAACAGCCCGTAGAACAGCGCGCCGCGTCCCAGAGCCTTTTCCAGCGTGCGGCAGTGGATGATCGCGTTGCACATCATGGCGAAGGTGCCGCGCTTGCTGGGCATGGCGCCGAAGCCCATGTACTCGTCGTCGAGCACTTCCCACAGGCGTTGCATCAGGCAGGTGAACTGCAATGGATCGATGCGTGCGCGGGGCTCGTCGAGGATGGCCGGGGCGATGCCGGCGTCACGCAGCAGGACTTGGATATCCAGCCCCTTGCGCTGGGCCCCGTGGACGGCGGCGCGGACGAAATGGCTGGCAATGGTGCGTTCACGCATGAGCGGTCCTTGTTGTTCTGGCCGCACGTCCAACAGCCGCGCGGTTAACCCGATCGAACCTGATCGGAGTTCTACAATCTACGGTACGAAGGCCGTGGCGGATACCCGCCAGAGGGCGGGAAACCCGCCAGTGCGGAGGCGGGTTTCCGCCATTTCCGAGGCCTTCCGTGCCGCGACTTTTTACGGAAGCTATTGAATTTAAAGGGATTAAATATTTTTTAAAGGTCTGGCACAGCACTTGCCATATGCGATCAAGGCCTGCCTTCTGGCATGCCCTGAAAACAAATTCTCCCATTGCAGGGAGATAACGCGTTCGGTCTTGTGTTTCCTCCCAGGGAGCACTCGCCCGTGAGGACAGAGCTGCCATGACCAAGCAACCCTTCTACAAAAGCCTGTACGTGCAGGTACTGATCGCCATCGCCATCGGTATCGCACTTGGCCACTTCTACCCCGACACCGCCAAACTGATGAAGCCGCTGGGCGATGGCTTCGTCAAACTGATCAAGATGGCCATCGCGCCGATCATCTTCTGCACCGTGGTTACCGGCATCGCCGGCATGCAGAGCATGAAGGCCGTGGGCAAGACGGGCGGCATGGCGCTGCTGTACTTCGAAATCGTTTCCACCGTCGCGCTGATCATCGGCCTGGTCGTGGTCAACGTCGTCCAGCCGGGTGCCGGCATGCACGCCGACGTCGCCACGCTGACCGCCGAAATGAACAAGAACGCGGCGCTCACCGGCTTCATCGCTTCGGGCGAGAAGCAGAGCACCATCGACTTCTTCATGAACGTCATCCCCAGCACCGTGGTCGGCGCCTTCGCCAACGGTGACATCCTCCAGGTGCTGTTCTTCTCCGTGCTGTTCGGCTACGCGCTGCACCGCCTGGGTGACTACGGCAAGCCGGTGTTCGAGTTCATCGATCGCATCACCCATGTGATGTTCAACATCATCAACGTGATCATGAAGGTCGCTCCCATCGGTGCCTTCGGTGCCATGGCCTTCACCATCGGCGCCTACGGTCTCGGCTCGCTGGTGCAGCTGGGTCAGCTGATGCTGTGTTTCTACATCACCTGCCTGCTGTTCGTGCTGATCGTGCTGGGTGGCATCGCCCGCGCCCATGGCTTCAGCATCCTGCGCTTCATCTCCTACATCCGCGAAGAACTGCTGATCGTGCTGGGCACCTCGTCCTCCGAATCGGCCCTGCCGCGCATGATCGCCAAGATGGAGAAGCTGGGCGCCGACAAGAGCGTCGTCGGCCTGGTGATCCCCACCGGCTACTCGTTCAACCTCGACGGCACCTCGATCTACCTGACCATGGCCGCCGTGTTCATCGCCCAGGCCACTGACACCCCGATGGACATCACCCACCAGCTGACCCTGCTGGTCGTGCTGCTGATTGCCTCCAAGGGTGCTGCCGGCGTTACCGGTTCGGGCTTCATCGTGTTGGCCGCCACCCTGTCCGCCGTCGGCCACCTGCCGGTTGCCGGCCTGGCGCTGATCCTGGGTATCGACCGTTTCATGTCCGAGGCCCGCGCCCTGACCAACCTGGTCGGCAACGGCGTGGCCACCATCGTGGTTGCCAAGTGGTGCAAGCAGTTGGACGAGAAGACCCTGTCCACCGAACTGGCCGCCGGCCCGGGCAACTCTGCGGAGCTTCAGCCCTCCTGACGAGTGCCTCAACGAGCAATTCGGCCCGGTGAACGTGAAGCGCCGGAGCCTTTCCAGCCCGCTCGATTGAGCGGGCTTTTTTATGGGCGGGGGAAAAGGGCGGGCTCTTCGGCTCTTCGTAGGAGCGCTGGGCTTCGTCGTTTGACGATGGATCGTGGGCAGGATGTGCGCCTGCAATGGCGGCACGTATTAGTGCTAACCGGTGAGAGGGGGCCGCCGCGATGGATTTCGCGGAGAGGGTCCGCTCCTACGCCGGTGGGCCACGCCGCGATGCCAGGCGTGAGCCTTGCCGGACGCCAGATACTGCCCGGCGAGCGTAGGAACAACTGTCTTTATCTGAAACCCTGTGCCAGCGATTCCCTCTCCCTAACCCTCTCCCTGAAGGGAGAGGGGACCGTTCAGCACAGGTTGAAACCAAAGTGTCAGCCGGCACAGGCGGCTCCCTCTCCCTTCAGGGAGAGGGTGGGGGAGAGGGCATGCCCTTGCGCAATATTTCGGGTAGGAGCGGACTCTGTCCGCGATCGGGTGAGCCTGAGCGAGGAGGTCGGAGGATCAGAGAATGATCTTGTCCTTGAGCTTCTCCGCCGCCTGCTGCAGCGCCTGGATGACCCGCTCCTTGTCGTAGTTCTGCACGTTGTTGGTGTCCAGGTACATGGAGAACCCCGGCACCTCGTGCTCGACGAAGCTGGGGTTGGAGCCCAGGTCGCGGCGGAAGTCGACCACCTGGTAGATCTGCACCGGCTTGCTGAAGCCCTTCACGGCGATCTGGCCCTTGTCGCGGCACATCAGCACGTCCTTGACCAGCGAGTAGGTCTCGTGGCTGATGAGGATCTCGCCGGCTTCGGCGGCGCTTTCCAGGCGGCTGGCGAGGTTCACTTCGCGGCCGATGATGGTGTAGTCCATGCGTGTGTCGGCGCCGAAGTTGCCCACGGTGCAGTAGCCGGTGTTCAGGCCCATGCGCACTTCCAGCGGCTTGGTAATGCCCTGGGCGCGCCACTGCTGGCGCATGACCTTCATGTGCTTGCGCATGGCCACGGCCATGGACACGGCGGCCACGGCGTCTTTCTTCGCGCCCTGGGTGGCCGGGTCGCCAAAGAACACCATTACGCAATCGCCGACGAACTTGTCGATGGTGCCGCCGTACTTCAGGGCGATCTTCGACATCTCGTTGAGGTAGTTGTTGAGCATGTCGGTAAGGGCTTCGGCTTCTAGCTCTTCGGACAGCTCGGTGAAACCCTTGATGTCGGAGAAGAACACCGTGAGCTTCTTGCGCTGGGTTTCCAGGCGCACCGTGCGCTTGCCGCTGAAGATCGATTCCCACACCTGCGGAGACAGGTACTTGGCCAGGTTGCTGGCCAGGCGCGCAGCCTTTTCCTGCTCCAGGGTGATGTCCGAGCGGGCCTGGGCCAGGCGCAGGCCCTGCTGGTGCACGAAAAAGGCGGTGATGCAGATATACAGGGTGGAGAACAGCACGCTGACCAGCGCGACGATGCTCGGCGTCTGGCCCTTGTAGGCCGGGGCGATCAGCGCGGCGCTGAGGACCGCGGCGCTCAGTGCCACCAGCAGCGCCAGGCCCAGGGAACGCAGGCCGCCGATGATCAGCGCGGAGAAGGCGAGGATCAGCACCAGCATCAGGCTGGGCACTTCGGAGAAGCCCAGCAGCGTGGTGGCGATACCGGCGTGCAGGGCGTCGATGAACAGCAGCACCAGGCGGGTGCGTTGTGGGTTGTCGCGCTTGAAGCGGCGGCTGACCTGCTGGGCGAGGTGCGGGTAGAGCAGGGCGTACGGGATCATCCAGAGGATCTCGTAGCCGAAGTACTTGGCGAAAATGCCGGCGGTGATGGTCGCGGCGATGGCGATATACGCCAGCACGCGGGAATGGTATTCGCGCAGAGGGGCGGGGGTGAGCGGACTGCTGGGGCGCTCAAGAACGTTAGGCTTCATGCGCAAGAAACTTCCCTGGTGCGCGTAGGCTCGTGGCCGGTTGCGCGTCTGATTTTGGGAGGAATCTTATTCCATGCGCAGCCCCCGGGCCAGCGGCGGTTCGCCACTCTTCGTCGCGGACCGCCGGTCACCACGGGACCTTCAGGCCATCGTGCCGTCAGGCTTCTGGTAGATCGAGCGGCGGGGCTGGGCGAAGACCCGGCGCAGCATGGGTTCGAAGAACTCCAGGGGCATCACTTCGCCGTCCGGATCGAAGGCGGCGGCGTCGTAGCGCGCGCAGAATTCGATGGTCTGCTCGAACTGCGGATGGTCCTTGAACTGCTCGCGCAGGTGCCGGTCCAGCCCCAGGTGATGGAAGAAGTAGTAACCCTGGAAGATCGCGTGCTTCTCGATCATCCACAGGTTCGCCTCGCTGACGAACGGCTTGAGGATGGCCGCGGCGATGTCGGCGTGGTTGAACGAGCCGAGCGTGTCGCCGATATCGTGGAGCAGGGCACAGACCACGTACTCCTCGTCGCGGCCGTCGCGGTGGGCCAGGGTGGCGGTCTGCAGCGAGTGGGTCAGGCGGTCCACCGGGAAGCCACCGAAGTCGCCGTCGAGCAGGCGCAGGTGGGTCATGATCCGGTCGGGCAGAAGCGCGGCGTACTGGCCGAAGTCCTTGGCGATGATCGCCCAGTCCTCGGCGCTGCCGTCTTCCATGTGGGTGAAATTGGCGCGTGCGTTCATCAGGCTGTGCTCTCTTGTGATTGTCGTGGCGTGTCTGGATGGCACGGGTCCAGTCTAGAAGCCTGTATGGAACACGGAAGTGTCCGTAGGACGCCAACGGGATGTCCCGATGGGTAAGTTGTCCTGTTATGTAATTGCAGAGCGGGAGGAAGCAGCTAGCCTGAATCGGGTTTTGCCAATTCGGATCCGGCTCTGACAAAGGAACGCAACATGGAACGAGTGTCGATGAGATCGAGAATGGAAGGTGTCGCCAATCTCCTTTCCCGGGGAATCATTCGCCTGGAGTTCGAACGCATGCTCGAGCATGTCTACCGGCAGATCCTGCGACCGGGGGACACCGTGATCGACATTGGTGCACATGCCGGACGGCATTTGCGTCCATTGCTCGAGTGCATTGGTGAAAGCGGCAGAGCGATCGCCTTCGAACCCTTGCCGTTCGCTTACGAACAGTTGTGCAGCACCCTGCCTCATTCCAATCTCTCGCTGCACAACGTCGCGCTTTCCAACAAGGATGGCGAATTCGATTTCACCTTCGCCGAAGGTTCTCCGGAAGAAAGTGGTCTGATCCAGCGAACCTTCAATGTGCCTGAGCTGGCAAGACCCAGAACCATTCGGGTCAAAGTGCATCAGTTGGACGAATTCACCCAGGATCTGAGCAGTGTTGCCTATATCAAGATCGATATCGAAGGCGCTGAGATCGACTGTCTGCGAGGTGCTGGCGACGTCCTGAAGCGGCTTCGGCCGATCATTTCGGTCGAGTATGGTTCGCTGGCCTTCAAAGCCTATGGTCATGTGCCGGAAAGCCTCTATGACCTGGCGACCGAGGCAGGATATGTCCTGTTCGACATCTTCCTGAACCGCCTGGAAGACCGCACGGATTGGGTCGAGGCAGTGGATTTCCTGTGCTGGGACTTCTTTATGGTCCCAGGGGAAAAGGCAGATCAGTTTGCAGAGCTGGCCCATACGAAGGGAGCCTTGCCCTATCTTCAGGAGGTTGATTCGACCCCGCAGTCGACTCTCCTTCAGTTGGAAGCAACTCAGGCCGAAATTGACTTGCAGGGCGCCGAGCTGGAAAGGATGGGCAGCCTCCAGGAGCACTTGAGGCAGGAGAATTCATGCTTGCGGGAAGAGCTTCGCGCACTGAGAAATTCGACCAGCTGGCGTGCCACCGAGCCGCTCAGGAAGGTCCTGTCCAGCCTGCGGCGTTGATACAGGGCCTGTGCTGCAAAGTTGCGCGCGCAGCCGGGGGGAAATCTGTCAGGGGGTAGAACTGGCCGAGCCCGCCGCCAGCCGCCGAAGGTCTTCACCACGGAGAATACATCCGCCTTGGGGAAGCGCTCGGAGAGCCCTGCCAGTACTTCGAGCTTTTGCGAGCGCACGCTGAACGCGGTGGCCAGGGTGAATGGCGCGCTGTGGTTGGGCCGGCGACGTGCTCAGTCCTTGGGCAGCGAAGCGCGTTGGCGTTCAGGGATTCTGCGGATCGTGCCCCAGCGACTGCAGGAACAGCGAGAACAGCTCCGGTTGCGAGGAGATGTCGAGCTTGTTGTACAGGTGCCGGCGGTGGACCTTGATGGTCTCCGGCGAGATCGCCAGGCGCTCGGCCATGGCCTTGGAGGAGTAACCCCGCAGGATCAGCCGGGCGATCTCCAGTTCTCGCTCGGAGAGCACGCCGGCGCCGAAGTGGCTCAGGGCGTCGCGCACCTGCACCGCCACACCGTCGCTGGTGCCTGGCAGCAGGCGCTGGCTGCGCTGCTGCCAGTGCTGCTGCATCAGCGCCAGCACCCAGGGGCCGAGCATCGCCAACAGGCCGGTCTGCTCGCCATCGAACAGCTTGCGCATACCCAGTGACAGCGACAGCGCGCCCTGGCCGGGAAGCTGGAGGATGAACTGCACCTCGTCCTCCAGCACGTTGTCGTGGAAGTAGCTGAGGAAGTACTCGCTCTGGCGGAACTGGTCCGGGGAGATTTCTTCCAGCCGGTACAGCCCGCTGGGCACGCCCTCGCGGCAGGCCTGGTAGAACGGGTCGAGCTGGAACAGGCCGTCGAGGTAGATGGCCATGGCGGCCGGTCCGGCGGTGGGTTCGGCATCGTATTCCTCGAGCGCCACCGGGGTGCCGCTGGCCGGGTAGAACATCGCCAGGGCGTTATCGAACGGCAACCACTGGTGCAGCAGCAGGACCAGTTGCTTCCAGAAGCGCGGCTGACCGATCTGCTCGATGGCGCGGCCGAGGTTGGCGTGCATGCCGACCTCGCGGAACAGGGTGTGCATCGACGGTAGTTCTCCGAACTGGCGGCGTGGGTTCGGCCCACGGTTTCCTCCTTTTACCTGCCTGCCGTCAAGGGGGCGTAACCCCAAATGGTGATTGGCCGCTCCGCGTGCCACGCACAGACTCAGCGCCACCTGACGCCCCGAGCAAGAGGGCGCAAGAAGGTTTTCGTTCCTGCCTCAGCCACCAATAACAACACGAGGAAACAACGATATGAGCGCTTCCCCTGCGCCAGCGAGCGCGCTCAAGCCCAGCCTGGGCGTGCTCGACGTAGTCGCCATTACCGTCTCGGCGGTCACCCCCGCCAGCTCCGTTTTCGTCATTGCCCCCTTTGCCATCCAGCAGGCCGGCAGCGGCGCCTTCCTGGCCTTTGTCTTCGCCGGCTTCCTGGCGCTGATGTTTGCCTGGTGCTACGCCGAACTCGGCCGCGCCCACAGCTCCGCCGGCGGCGAGTACGTCTACGCCAAGCGCGTGTTCGGCGGTCTCGCCGGCTACGCCACCTTCCTCACCGTACTGGTCTCGCTGCTGTTCATCCCGCCGGTTCTGGCGACGGGCGCGGCGACTTACCTCAACAACGCCCTGGGGACGAACTTCGACACCCAGACCGTCGCCCTGGTGATAGTCGCCGCCAGCTACGTGCTGGGCATCCTCAATATCCGCGTGAACGCCTGGATCACCGGGGTGTTCCTGCTCTGCGAAGTGGCGGCGCTGCTGGTGATCGTGGTGCTCGGCTTTGGCCACGTCAGTCAGCCGGTCAGTGTGCTGGTGCAACCGCAGCACATCGACGGCGGGATACTGGCCGCCGCGCCCTGGGCGCTGGTGATCGGCGCCGTGGGCACCGCGCTGTTCTCCTACAACGGCTTTGGCGGCGCGGTGCTGTTGGCCGAGGATATGAAGTGCGGCGGGCGCAATGTGCACCGCGCGGTGATCTGGTCGCTGGTGCTGGTGGTGGCGATCGAGATCGTCCCGCTGACCGCACTGCTGCTGGGCGCGCCTTCGCTCAAGGACATGATCGCCAGCCCCGACCCGGTCGGCTACCTGCTCACCGCACACGGCAATGCAACGCTGTCGCGGCTGGTCAGCGCCGGCATCTTCCTCTCGGTGTTCAACGCCATCGTCGCCATCGTCATCCAGGTCGGCCGGGTGATCTTCAGCAGCGGCCGCGACGAGCTGTGGACGCCGCTGATGAACCGTGCCTTCACCCGTATTCACCCGCGCTGGGAATCGCCATGGATCGCCACGCTGTTCCTCGGCGTGCCCTCGGCGGCGCTGAGCTTCAGCTCGAACCTGGAGGAGCTGACCTCCTTCACCGTACTGCTGCTGGTGATGGTCTACCTGGTGGTGGCGCTCTGCGCGCTGTTCAGCCGCGTGCTGCGCCGCGACCGCGAGCACCCGTACCGCATGCCGCTTTGGCCGCTGCCGGCGATGCTGGCGGTGGTCGGCGCCGGCTACCTGTTGCTCAACCTGCTACTGGATGCCTCCTCGCGGGACGTCATGATCATTGTCGGGATACTGGCCGTGTCGGTGATTCTCTACAGCACCTACGGCAAGCTCAGCCCGGCCTTCCAGAAGCTCTGAACCCCTTTTCGAAAACCAAGGAGACAGCATGCGCGCTCGTCAACTCGGCATCACCCTCGGCCTGGGCACTCCCGGCGAGTTCAACGCCATCACCGATGTGCCCGGCATCCGTGTCGGTCACAGTACTCTGATCGGCGAGCGCGACGGCAAGGCTGTGCGCACCGGCGTCACGGTAGTGCAACCACGTGACGGCGCGGCGCGCCAGCAACCCTGCTTCGCCGGCTGCCATGTGCTCAACGGCAACGGCGACGCCACCGGCCTTGAGTGGATTCGCGAGGCGGGGCTGCTGACCACGCCCATCGCCATCACCAACACCCACAGCGTGGGCGCGGTGCGCGATGCGCTGATCGCCGCCGAGCATGTCGAGCTGGCGGACCCGACCATCTACTGGTGCATGCCGGTGGTGATGGAAACCTACGATGGCCTGCTCAACGACATCTGGGGCCAGCACGTCGGCGCCGAGCAGGTGCGCGAGGCCCTGGCTGCGGCCGAGTCCGGTCCGGTACGGGAAGGCCCGGTGGGTGGCGGCACGGGGATGATCTGCCACGAGTTCAAGGGCGGCATTGGCACAGCCTCGCGCAAACTACCGATGGAGCAGGGCGGCTGGACCGTGGGTGCGCTGGTCCAGGCCAACCATGGCCAGCGCCGCGAACTGCGGGTGGATGGTTACCCGGTCGGCCGCCAACTGGGCGACCTGCCGTCACCCTTCGCCGAGCAGGGCACGCCGGGTATGGGCTCCATCGTGGTGATCCTCGCCACTGACGCGCCGCTGCTGCCGCACCAGTGCCAGCGCCTGGCGCAGCGTGCTTCGCTGGGGATCGCCCGCACGGGAGGCGGTACCGACGACTCCAGCGGCGACATCTTCCTCGCCTTCGCCACTGGCAACCGCGACCTGCCGCCCGCGGACTACGGACGCAAAGGCCTGCCGTTCGCCACGGCCCTGGAGATGGTGAACAACGACCACATCTCGCCGCTGTTCGCCGCCGCCGCCGAGGCAGTGGAGGAAGCCATCGTCAACGTGCTGCTGGCCGGCAAGGACATGCGCACCGATGACGGCGTGCTGGTGCCTGCGCTGAGCGGGGAGCGCCTGCTGGCGGCGTTGCGCGAAGTGGGTTGGAAGGGATGAGATGACGCATGGGTAGGATGGTGCGGAGCGCAGCGATACCCATCGATGGGCCCTGTGCCGATGCGGCATGGGGATCGCTGCGAGTCGCAACCGGAAGGTTCGGCGCTGTTTGCAGGAGTGCTGCTCCATGAAAAAAGCCGGAGCTGCAGCGCAGCTCCGGCTTTCACATTTTCGCGGGAGCGGAATCAGTTCGGAGTGTAGATCTGGTCGAACACGCCGCCGTCGGCGAAGTGGGTCTTCTGCACGGTGCGCCAGTCGCCGAAGGTCTTCACCACGGAGAAGAAGTCCACTTTCGGGAAGCGGTCGGAGAACTTGGCCAGCACGTCCGGGTTGCGCGGGCGCAGGTAGTTGTTCGCGGCGATGGTCTGGCCTTCGTCGGACCACAGGTACTTCAGGTAGGCCTCGGCCTCGGCGCGGGTGCCTTTCTTGTCGACCACCTTGTCGACCACGGTCACCGGCGGCTCGGCTTCGGCGGAGACGGTCGGGTAGACCACTTCGAAGCCACCACGGCCGAACTCGCGGGCGATCATCTCGGCTTCGTTCTCGAAGGTCACCAGCACGTCGCCGATCTGGTTCTGCATGAAGGTGGTGGTCGCTGCACGGCCGCCGGTATCCAGCACCGGAACGTTCTTGAACAGCTGGGCGACGAATTCCTTGGCCTTGGCTTCATCGGCGCCGTGCTTCTGCGCGTAGCCCCAGGCGGAGAGGTAGGTGTAGCGGCCATTGCCCGAGGTCTTCGGGTTCGGCACCACGACCTGCACGCCCGGCTTCACCAGGTCGTTCCAGTCCTTCAGGCCCTTGGGGTTGCCCTTGCGCACGATGAACACGGTGGCGGAAGTGAAGGGCGCGCTGTCGTTGGGCAGGCGGGTCGCCCAGTCCTTGGGCACCAGGCCGCCGTTGTCGGCCAGGGCGTCGATGTCGGTGGCCTGGTTCATGGTGATGACGTCGGCCGGCAGGCCGTCGATCACGGCGCGGGCCTGCTTGCTGGAACCGCCGTGGGACATCTGGATGGTGATCTTCTCGCCTTTCTCGGCCTGCCAGTGTTTCTGGAAGGCGGCGTTGTAGTCCTTGTAGAAGTCGCGCATCACGTCGTAGGAGACGTTGAGCAGGGGCTGGGCGGCCTGGGCGGTGGAGGCCAGGGCAAGGCCGGCGGCCAGCAGCGAGGCGCTGAACAGACGTTTCACGAGCAGTTCCTTTTGGCAGTGTTGTTGGGTGTCGATTATGCCGACAGGTTATATGGCACTTAAATACTTAAAGGCTATTTGCTTATGCGGGGTTCCCCGTGTGTCGTACCCAACGCAGAAGAAGGTTGCCCGGCAGCCTAGCAGGCCTGCCGGGCTATGACTGCTCCCGACGGACGTCAGTCCAGCCCGCTGACTTCCAGCTCCTTCGGATACTCCACGCTGAACTTGAAGGTGGTGCTGCGTTTCTCGCCCGGCTTCAGTTGCCAGTCCCAAAGCAGCTTGCCGTCGTCCTCGCGGGTGGCGGCCTGGTCTTCGGGCGCCAGCAGAGCCACCTTGATCTGCTCGTTGCGCGAGACCGGCAACTGGTCCTTGAACTGCAGGCGCTGCTCGGTCTTGTGGTTGTTCTGTGCGTCGATGCGGAACTCGTAGGTGACGCGCTTGCGGCCACCCGTGAGGCCGGTGTAGTCGGTGTAGCGGTTGACCAGCTTGCGCTTGATCGACATCGCCTCGTCGCCGCCCAGGGCCAGCTCGAAGGTCTCGCCCGGCATCACTGCGCGCAGCTGGCCGCTGGCGACGAAGGTGTTGCCCAGGTAGGTGTTGAGTGTGCCCGGCAGCAGAGGATAGTCGCTGGCGTTGCGGGTGTCGGCCTGCAGGTAGGCGGCTTCGCGCAGCGACGGCGTGGCCAGGTAGCGGAAGGTCGCCGGCAGCTTGAACTGGGCGATGGAGACCTTCTGCGAGCTGCCGTCGCTGTTCAGCGTGGCACGGGTCGGGATGTGGAAGGAGGCGCTGGTGGTCGCGCCGCTGACTTCGGCGACGGCCACCGGCATCTCTTCCAGCGAACCGGTCGCGGCCATCTCGTCCGCGGCGAAGCGCTGGGCCTTCTTCGCCTCAAGCGCCATCATCGGCGCGGCTGGCGCCGGGGCGGGGCGGGCGGCCATCACCGTGCGCGGGTCGAAGGTATCGACGAACCATGGTGAGAGTGCCGGTACGCTGCTGCCCAGATTGGGGCGGGCGGTGGACAGGGTGAGGTCGACGTCGGTCCAGTCTTCGCCGCTGCTCTGCCGGACGATGCCCTGGTAGGTCATCTCGATCTGCTCTTCGCCATCGCGCAGGCGGGCGTCGTAGGCCGGGCGCCAGGAGGCGTCGTAGAGCGTGTAGCTGAGCTGCAGCTGGACCTGTGCGGGCTTCTCCAGCGCTACGCGTAGGATCGCGCGCTTGTAGTGGGTGCCGTCGCCAGCCAGGTGGCTGCGCTGGTTCTCCAGCTCCTGCTTGCGCTGCTGCAACTCCTCGCCCTGCTGGTCGAGCTTGCGCTGCTCGTCGAGGATGCGGCCGAGGTTGCCCTCGCTCATCTGCAGAAGGTTCTTCAGTTCGTCGATGCTCGGCAGTGCCTGGTTCTTGCCCGGCTTGGTGCTGCTGGCCTGGATGTCGGCGAGAAACTGCTTCTGATTCTCCAGCACGCTGCCTCGGTCGCTGATCTCACGCTCCTGCCGCTCGATGTCGCGCAGTTGCGCGTCCAGTTGTTGCAAGCGGTTGTCCGCGGAGGGCGGCGACGCCTGCGGTGCGCTGCTGACATCGAGCAGGGTCGCGGCGGCGCTGGCGCTGAGCGAGGCCTGCAGGCTGTTGTCGTCGATGCGCAGGGGCAACTGCTCCAGGGCGATTTCATGCTGGCCGGCAGGTAATTGCAGGGTGGCGGTGCGGGTGACGATGGCGCGGTCGGTGTAGACCGTGACCGCGCTGATGCGGCTGTCGGCCACCTGCGGCGCGGCCAGCAGCGAAGGGCTGGCCAGCGCGCCGGCCATGGCGAGGATCAGTGGGTGGAATCGAAAGGGCATGTGCTCACCTCGCGGCCTGGAAGGCGGCCGGCACTGCGGAACGCCACCACGGCGTCCGTCCATGCAGCGTGTGACGAAGAGGGCGTGCGGAACGGGTTGAGCGTGGGTGAGGATGACCGACGAACGGCTATCCAGCGCGGATCAGCGCTGCGCGGCGTCGTCCATACGCGGATAGAGCGGATTGCCACAGCGCGAGCAGAACGCCGCCTCGGCTTCGTGGCTGGCCTTGGCGCAGGCGGGGCAAGGCTTGTCCAGCGCGCCTGGTATGCGTTCCTGGCGCATGGCGTTGTGCAGTTCGGCGCTGAAGATGCCGGTGGGCACGGCGATGATCGAGTAGCCAGTGAGCATCACCAGGCTGGCGATGGCCTGGCCCAGCGGCGTCTTCGGCGTGATGTCGCCGAAGCCCACGGTGGTGAGGGTGACGATGGCCCAGTAGATACCGCGCGGGATGCTGGTGAAGCCGTGCTCGGGGCCTTCGACCACGTACATCAGCGAGCCGAACACCGTCACCAGGCTCATCACCGAGACGAAGAACACCGTGATCTTCTGCCGGCTGCCGCGCAGCGCGGTGAGGAGGAAGTCGGCCTGGCGCAGGTACTGGCGCAGCTTGAGGATGCGGAAGATGCGCAGCACGCGGATCACCCGCACCGCCAGCAGGTACTGCGCGTCGGGGTAGAAGATGGCGATCACTCCCGGCAGCACTGCCAGCAGGTCGACCAGCCCGTAGAAGCTCAGCGCATAGCGCAGCGGTTTGGGCGAGCAGTACAGGCGCAGCAGGTATTCGATGAGGAAGAGGCCGTTGATCACCCACTCGATGTCGCTGAGCAGGCTGCCGTAGGCGTGGCTGATGTCGTCGACGCTGTCGAGGATCACCACCAGCAGGCTGGCGAGGATGACGACCAGCAGCGCGCTGTCGAAGCGCCGGCCGGCAATGGTGTCGGACTGGAAAATGACGACGTAGAGACGCTGGCGCCAGCTGGGGGAGTCGGCCATGGGGGAATCCACGGAAGGGATTCAGACACCTTAGCCGAGATGCACCGGGGCGGCCGCAGCCGCCCCGGTTCACATCCGGGAAAGCAGGTTCAGGCGCGCTCGCCTTCCTGCGGCTCGTCCACGTCGCCTTCGGCGATGCACGCCGCGGCGGTGAACAGCACGTCGGTGGAGGAGTTCAGCGCGGTCTCGGCCGAATCCTGGAGGATGCCGATGATGAAGCCGACCGCCACCACCTGCATCGCCACTTCGCTGGAGATGCCGAACAGGCCGCAGGCCAGGGGGATCAGCAGCAGCGAGCCGCCGGCCACGCCGGATGCGCCACAGGCGCAGACCGAGGCGACCACGCTGAGCAGGATGGCGGTGGGCAGGTCCACGGCTATCCCCAAGGTGTGCACCGCTGCCAGGGTCAGCACGCTGATGGTGATCGCCGCGCCGGCCATGTTGATGGTCGCGCCCAGCGGGATCGACACCGAGTAGGTGTCCTCGTGCAGGCCCAGGCGTTCACACAGTTGCAGGTTGACCGGGATGTTGGCCGCCGAACTGCGGGTGAAGAAAGCGGTGATGCCGCTCTCGCGCAGGCACAGCAGAACCAGCGGGTAGGGGTTGCGGCGGATCTTGGCGAAGACGATCAGCGGGTTGACCACCAGCGCCACGAACAGCATGCAGCCCAGCAGAACGGCCAGCAGGTGCAGGTAGCCCAGTAATGCGTCGAAGCCGGATTCGGCGATGGTGCCGGCCACCAGACCGAAGATACCCAGCGGGGCGAAGGCGATCACCACGCGGACGATCAGGGTCACTCCACCTGCCATGTCATCGAGCAGGTCGCGGGTGCTCTGGCGCGCGTGGCGCAGGGCGATGCCCAGACCGATGGCCCAGGCCAGGATGGCGATGAAGTCCGCCTCCAGCAGCGCCTTCACCGGGTTGGTGGTGACGCTGAACAACAGCGAGCGCAGTACCTCGCCGATACCGCCGGGCGGAGTCAGTTCGCTGGTGGGGGCGCTGAGCACCAGGGTCGAGGGAAAGGTGAAGCTGGCGATCACCGCGACCACGGCAGCCGAGAAGGTGCCGATCAGGTACAGCAGCAGGATCGGCCGGATGTGGGTGCGCTGGCCCTGCTTGTGGTTGGCGATGGAGGCCATCACCAGCACCAGGACGAGCACTGGCGCCACGGCCTTCAGGGCGGAAATAAACAGCTTGCCGAGCAGGCTGACTGCCGCCGCACCCTGCGGCCAGAGCACGGCGAGGGCGATGCCGCAGAGCATGCCGATGAAAATCCGCAGGACCAGGCTGGTGCCCTTGATGCGCTGCAGAAGAGTGGGAGTTGGAAGCGTCATGACGTCTTTCGCTGCTGGAAGTGGGATCGCCCCGGCGGACCGGGTGCGAAAGGTCGCGGATTATGCCGTCTGATGCCGGGAAATGCGCGGTTACCCGTCGATTGATCGGTCAGGCTTTGCTTCGGCAGGTGTCAGGTCGAAGTCTGGACGGGCGCGAGCGGGCCGGCATTGATCCATGCCGGTCGCGTCGGCAATTCCCGAGGAACCAGCCGGCGGGTCAGCCGAGGTCGGCGAAGGCTTCCGGATCCAGGTCGATGCCGGCGACCCGCTGCACGGCGCCGCGCATGGTCACCTGAAAGTCGTCTTCGACGCGGATTTTCAGCAGACCGCCGGCCAGGTGCAGGTCGATGTGCCCGTCACACAGGCCGAGCCGGCGCGCCACCGCAGCGGCGGCGCAGCTGCTGGTGCCCGAGGACAGCGTGTAGCCGGCGCCGCGCTCCCAGATTTCCACGCGCAGCGCATCGCGGGACAGCCACTGGACGAACTGCACGTTGGTGCGGCGGGGGAACAGCGGGTGGTTTTCCAGCAGCGGGCCGAGGCGGCAGGCCAGTTCGCGGCTGGTCTGTTCGACGAACACCACGCAGTGCGGGTTGCCCATGGAGACGGCGTTGATCCTCAGCGCCACGCCGCCGACTTCCAGCTCGTGGTCCAGCGCCTCGGGAGCATCGATCAGCACCGGGATCTTCGCGCAGGCGAACTCGGCGCGCCCCATGGACACCTCCACGGTGCGGCCCTCGTCGGACACCTGGCTGGTGACGGTGCCTCCGGCGGTGACGATGTCGAACGCCTGCCCGGCGACCAGCCCGCAGTCCCACAGGTAGCGGGAGAAGATGCGCAGGCCGTTGCCGCTTTTCTCCGCCTCGGAGCCGTCGGGGTTGAGGATGCGCAGGCCAAAGGCGGCGTCGCTGTGGTTCGCCACCAGGATGCCGTCGGAGCCGATGCCGTGGTGGCGGTCGCAGACGCGGCCGATCTGCGCAGCGGTCAGGGCAAACGGTGCGTCGCCGGCATAGACGAGGTAGTCGTTGCCCAGGGCCTGGTATTTCACGAAGTTCATCGGTGCGATCCATCGCCGGAAGAAGGTCCCCGACTATACACGCGGGCGGCTGTTTTCCCTTCGCGGATCGTGCAGCAGCGCTTCCAGCACGCGCTGGCCGAGGATCACCAGCCAGCAGGCGAGGATGAAGGGCGCGGTGAACGCGGGCAGGCCGATGAGGGCGAAGCCGGGTTGCAGCAGCACCGCCAGGACGATGCCGCACAGCGGCGCCAGCGGGCTGCGGAAACGCAGCGACAGGGCTATACCGGCCAGCGCGCCGTTCAGGCCGAGCAGGCCGGCCTGCGCCGAGGCGCCCGGCAGGTCGAACAGCGGCGCCATGGCCAGCGCACCGGCGGCGCCGGCCAGTGCCCAGAACGCGGCGCGACGCTCCACCAGCAGCAGGCCGAGGGCGATGGTCAGGCCGGCCAGCGGTTCACCGAGGAAGATCACTTCGCCGAAGCCCAGTGCAGTCGAATCCAGCAGCAGATTGGCTGTGCCGCAGGACAGGCAGGCGACGCCGCTGGCCGGCGCGAAACCGAGCGCCTTGCCCAGCGCGACCGAGACCCAGCCCAGCAGCACGAAGGCCGAGGTGTAGGCCGGCAGGCCGAAGCGCCGGCGCGACTGGCGCAGCAGCACGGCCTGCACGGCGACGCTGGTGAGGATGGCGGCGATGCTCAGCATCACCAGCCCCAGCGACCATTGGAACTGGAAGGGCAGCAGCAGGCCGATGAGGATCGGGTTGTAATCGTGCAGGCCGGCATCGATGTCCGTCTGCGGCTCGCGCACGAAGCGGGCGGTCAGCGGCCCGAGCAGCGCGCCGAGCAGGGCGCCGGGCAGCAGGTGCGGCGCGGACCAGGCGATGGTCAGCAGCAGGATCAGGCCGAATCGGGCATCGGCCTGCAGGTAGATCTGGCCGAAGCCGATCAGCCGGTTGGGGATGAACTTGTTCAGGGGCATTTGACGTCTGGGCAGTTGAAAGTGACTCCGCAGCGCCTCGTTGGGTGTGGGGCATCGAGGCCCCATCGGCGGGCGCTGCGTGAGAACCTTGTGACGCCGCCATACGGGGCTGCGCCACGGGTCAGGAAAAAGAAAAGAGGTTGCCGGCGGGATCACCGCCAACAACCTCGAAATTCCATGGCCAGCATTGGGAGTTGCTGCGTGGGGGCCATGGACCGACAAGCATTCGGTACGCATGTTGCTGGTGCGTAAGCACTCAGTACAAAGGTCAATCCCGGACGGACGGGGACGCGGCCCCGTATTCCCGGCCCCGTCCGTCCGGGAGTGACTCGGTGCGGAGGCACGCGCTTGGGCGTGGCTCCTGAACTCGGTTGCCCTCTCCCCAGCCCTCTCCCGCAAGCGGGAGAGGGGGCTTGAGTGGCAGAAGGCGGAACACCGGAGTCACCGGCGGCGCCGAACTGCCCCCTCTCCCTTCAGGGAGAGGGTTGGGAGAGGGGCTCTCAGGCTTGAGTCAAACCTCCAACGCCGGCGCCACCGTCTCGATGCGCAGCATGTTGGTGCTGCCCGGCTGGCCGAAGGGCACGCCGGCGGTGATCACCACGGTGTCGCCACGGCGAGCCATGCGCTGTGCCAGGGCGATGTCCAGGGCGGTGGAGCAGATCTCGTCGACATGGGCGAGCTGCGCGTTGACCACCGAGTGGACGCCCCACGCCACCGTCAGGCGGCGGGCGGATTTGAGTTGCGGCGTCAGGCTGAGGATTGGTGCCTTGGGCCGCTCACGGGAAGCGCGCAGGGTCGAGGCTCCGGATTCGGTGTAGTTCACCAGCACCGCCACCGGCAGGATGCGGCTGATCCGGCGGATCGCGCAGCTGATGGCGTCGGAGACGGTGGCATCCGGTTCCGGGCGGTTGATTTCCAGCGTGGCCTGGTAGTCCGGCTCGGCTTCGACCTGGCGGATGATCTTCGCCATCATCTCCACCGCTTCACGCGGGTACTGGCCCGAGGCGCTCTCGGCGCTGAGCATCACGCAGTCGGCGCCTTCGCTGACGGCGTTGGCGACGTCGGTCACCTCGGCGCGGGTCGGCGCCGGGGAGAAACGCATGGATTCGAGCATCTGCGTCGCGACCACCACCGGGCGACCGAGCTGGCGGCAGACCTGGATGATGCGCTTCTGGATGCCCGGCACGCTCTCGGCCGGCATTTCCACACCCAGGTCACCACGGGCGACCATGATCGCGTCGGACAGCCTGGCGATGGCTTCGATGGACTGCACCGCCGAGGGCTTCTCGATCTTGGCCATGAGGAAGGCCTTGTCGCCGATCAGCTCGCGGGCTTCCTCGATGTCTTCGGGGCGCTGCACGAAGGACAGGGCGACCCAGTCCACGCCCAGCTCCAGGCCGAAAGCCAGATCGCGGCGATCCTTGGCGGTCAGCGGGCTGAGCTTGAGCACCGCTTCGGGGACGTTGACGCCCTTGCGGTCGGACAGCTCGCCGCTGTTCATCACGCGGGTCTCGATGGCATCGCTATGGGCGTTGAGTACCTGCAGGCGAATCTTGCCGTCGTCCAGCAGCAGGCTCATGCCTGGCTCCAGCGCCTGGATGATTTCCGGGTGGGGCAGGGTGACGCGCTTGTCGTCGCCCGGTGCGTCGTTCAGGTCGAGGGTGAAGGTCTGGCCCTTCTGCAGCTGGACCGCACCGTCGGCGAAACGACCCACGCGCAGCTTCGGCCCTTGCAGGTCCATGAGGATGCCGATGGGGTAGTTCAGTTCGGCTTCCACTTCGCGCACCCAGGCGAAACGCTGGGCGTGGTCGTCGTATTCGCCGTGGCTGAAGTTCAGGCGGAACAGGTTGGCGCCGGCTTCCACCAGGGCGCGGATGTCGTCGCGGCTTTTGATCGCCGGGCCCAGGGTGGCGAGGATCTTTACTTTTTTATCCGGAGTCATTTGTCGTTCTCGAGGACCAGGATGGCGCGGAAGTCGTTGACATTGGTGCGGGTCGGCCGGGTAATCACCAGGTCGCCCAGTTCAGCGAAGAAGCCGTAGCCGTTGTTGTTGTCGAGTTCGTGCAGCGGATTCAGGCCGGCCTTGAGGGCGCGGCTGTAGCTGCACGGGCTCATCAGGGCACCGGCGTTGCTTTCCATGCCGTCGATGCCGTCGGTGTCCCCCGCCAGGGCCCAGATGTTCGGTTCGCCCTTGAGGTCGGCGGTGAGGCTGAGGAGAAACTCTGCATTGCGTCCGCCACGGCCGTTGCCGCGCACGGTCACGGTGGTCTCGCCGCCGGAAAGGATCAGGCACGGCGCCTTCAGCGGCTGGCCATGCTTGCGGACCTGCCGGGCGATACCGGCGTGGACCTTGGCGACCTCGCGGGATTCGCCCTCCAGATCGCCCAGGATCAGTGTCGGGATGCCGGCGGCTTCGGCCTTGGCAGCTACCGCGTCAATGGAGTGCTGAGGCGTGGCGATCAGCTTGAAGTGGCTGCGCGACAGGCATTCGTCGCCGGGTTTGACGGTCTCCGAGCGCGGGTCTTCCAGCCAGGCGCGCACGTTCGCCGGGATGTCGATGGCATAGCGCTTGAGGATCGCCAGGGCGTCGGCGGAAGTGGTCGGGTCGCCCACGGTCGGGCCGGAGGCAATCACCGTGGCCTCGTCGCCGGGCACGTCGGAAATCGCGTAGGTGTACACGCTGGCCGGCCAGCAGGCGCGGGCCAGGCGGCCGCCCTTGATGGCCGAGAGGTGCTTGCGCACGCAGTTCATTTCGCTGATGGCGGCGCCGGATTTCAGCAGCGCCTTGTTCACGCTGCGCTTGTCGTCGAGGCTGATGCCTTCGGCCGGCAGGGCGAGCAGGGCGGAGCCGCCGCCGGAGAGCAGGAAGATCACCCGGTCGTTCTCGGACAGGCCGCTGATCAGTTCCAGCACGCGGCGGGCGACGCGTTCGCCGGCGTCGTCCGGCACCGGGTGCGAGGCTTCCACCACTTCGATGCTGCGGCACTGCGCTCCGTAGCCGTAGGGCGCGACCACCAGACCCTGGACCTCACCGTTCCAGTGCTTCTCGGCGACTTCGGCCATGGCGCCGGCGGCCTTGCCGGCACCGATGACGATGGTGCGGCCGCCCTTGTCGGTGGGCAGGTGCTGCGCCAGTACCTGGGCCGGATGCGCGGCGGCAATGGCGGTGTCGAACAGCTCGCGCAGGAAGGCGCGTGGGTCGAGGCTCATGACAGGCTCCGATGATTCTTGTTGTGGTGTTCCATGGCTCAGGCTTCTGTCTTGCAGAAGGCTCAGCGATGGAATCGAACACCCCGGCCGGCGAGGCCGTGATTCCCTACGGCCGGGGGTTCGAGTCGCTTTGCAGCGTGGCGGGCGAGGCCACTCCCATAACCTCGCCCGTCACTTTGCACTGTGGCGGATAGCGCCTTTGGCGTTATGCGCCTTACGTTGGCGTACCTTGCAGGGCGCATGAAGCGGAACGCTTCATCCGCCGATTCTCAGTCCTTGCGGATGGAGAAGTTGGCCATGTGCTCCAGGCCCTTGATCAGGCCGGAGTGGTCCCAGTTGCTGCCGCCGATGGCCGCGCAGGTGCTGAACACCTGTTGGGCGTTGGCGGTGTTGGGCAGGTTCAGGCCCAGTTCGCGAGCGCCGGCCAGGGCCAGGTTGAGGTCCTTCTGGTGCAGGCTGATGCGGAAGCCCGGATCGAAGGTGCCCTTGACCATGCGGTCGCCGTGCACTTCGAGGATGCGCGAGGAGGCGAAGCCGCCCATCAGCGCTTCACGTACCTTGGCCGGGTCGGCGCCATTCTTCGCGGCGAACAGCAGGGCTTCGGCAACAGCCTGGATGTTCAGGGCGACGATGATCTGGTTGGCCACCTTGGCGGTCTGGCCATCGCCATTGCCGCCGACGCGAGTGATGTTCTTGCCCATGGCCTGGAACAGCGGCAGGGCGCGTTCGAAGGTGTTCGGGCAGCCGCCGACCATGATGCTCAGGGAAGCGGCCTTGGCACCGACTTCACCACCGGAAACCGGGGCGTCCAGGTACTGCGCGCCGGTGGCCTTGATCTTCTCGGCGAAGGTCTTGGTGGCGGTGGGGGAGATCGAGCTCATGTCGATCACCACCTTGTTCGGGCCCACGCCTTCGGCGATGCCGTCCTTGCGGAACAGCACGTCTTCGACCTGCGGGGTGTCCGGGACCATCACGATGATGAACTCGGCTTCCTGGGCGACTTCCTTGGGGTTGGCCAGGCCGATGGCGCCGGCTTCGACCAGGGCCGCCGGGGCTGCGTCGTGGTGGGTGGAAACGAAGATCTGGTGGCCGGCTTTCTGCAGGTTCTGCGCCATGGGCAGGCCCATGATGCCGGTGCCGATGAATCCGATTTTGGCCATGAGGAGTTCTCCTGGTTGTTCTTGTTAGGCTGGCTGGCGCAGTGCGTACCCACCGCGCCGGCCGGCGAATCAGATGACGTTGTGGCTTTTGAGCCAGCCGAGGCCGGCTTCGGTGGTGGTCTTGGGCTTGTATTCGCAGCCGATCCAGCCGCGGTAGCCGATGCGGTCCAGGTGATCGAACAGGAAGCGGTAGTTGATCTCGCCGGTGCCCGGCTCGTGGCGGCCGGGGTTGTCGGCCAGCTGCACGTGGTTGATCGAGGCGAGGTTCTTCTCGATGGTCCGCGCCAGGTCACCTTCCATGATCTGCATGTGGTAGATGTCGTACTGCAGGAACAGGTTGGCACTGCCGACCTTCTCGCGGATGTCCTGGGCCTGCTTCGTGGTCTGCAGGTAGAAGCCGGGAATGTCGAGGGTGTTGATCATTTCCATGACCAGCTTGATACCCGCGGCTTCGAGCTTGCCTGCCGCGTATTCCAGGTTGTTCAGGAAGGTGTTCTCGATGGTCGCGCAGTCGTGGCCCTGCGGGCGGATGCCGGCCAGGCAGTTGACCTGGGTGTTGCCCAGGACCTTGGCGTAGGCGATGGCCTTGTCGACGCCGGCGCGGAATTCCTCGACGCGGTCCGGGTGGCAGGCGATGCCGCGCTCGCCTTTCGACCAGTCGCCGGCCGGCAGGTTGAACAGCACTTGTTCGAGCTTGTTGGCGTCCAGGCGGGCCTTGATCACCTCGGCCTCGACGTCATACGGGAAGAGGTACTCGACACCGCTGAAACCGGCGCGCGCGGCGGCTTCGAAACGGTCGAGGAAGTCCACCTCGGTGAACAGCATGGACAGGTTGGCGCAGAAACGGGGCATGGGGTCACTCCTGTTGAACGGGTGGTGCGTGGCGCTCGGCGTCCTGATGAAAGAGAGCAGGGGGTGGGGGACTCTCCGCCAGGAAATATCCACCCCCTGCTCCTCCCCTAAGGGAGGAGTCGTTCGGATCTATCAGTCCAGCAGCGAGATGGCGGTCGGCGCATCAACGCCTTTCAGGGCCAGCTCTTCGAACTCGTTGACCGCGTTGATCTCGGTACCCATGGAAATGTTGGTGACGCGCTCCAGGATCACCTCGACCACCACCGGTACACGGTGCTGCTGCATCAGCTCGCGAGCCTGGGCGAAGGCGGCGCCGATCTGGTTCGGGTCGAACACGCGGATCGCCTTGCAACCCAGGCCTTCCACCACTGCGACGTGGTCCACGCCGTAGCCGTTGAGCTCCGGAGCGTTGACGTTGTCGAAGGCCAGCTGCACGCAGTAGTCGATCTCGAAGCCACGCTGCGCCTGGCGGATCAGGCCCAGGTAAGAGTTATTCACCAGGACGTGGATGTACGGCAGGTTGAACTGCGCACCGGCGGCCAGTTCTTCGATCATGAACTGGAAGTCATAGTCGCCCGACAGCGCGACGACCTGACGGCTCGGGTCGGCCTTGACCACGCCCAGCGCTGCCGGAATGGTCCAGCCCAGCGGGCCGGCCTGGCCGCAGTTGATCCAGTGGCGCGGCTTGTAGACGTGCAGGAACTGCGCGCCGGCGATCTGCGACAGACCGATGGTGCTGACGTAGCAGGTGTCCTTGCCGAAGAACTCGTTCATCTCTTCGTAGACGCGCTGCGGCTTGACCGGCACGTTGTCGAAGTGGGTCTTGCGCTGCATCGTGCGCTTGCGCTCGCGGCAGGCTTCGACCCAGGCGCTGCGATCCTTCAGCTTGCCGGCGGCTTTCCACTCGCGGGCTACTTCAAGGAACACGTCGAGGGCGGAACCGGCGTCGGAAACTATCCCTAAGTCCGGGGTGAACACACGGCCGATCTGGGTCGGTTCGATGTCCACGTGAACAAACTTGCGGCCTGCGGTGTAGACGTCGACCGAACCGGTGTGACGGTTGGCCCAGCGGTTGCCGATGCCCAGCACCATGTCCGATTCCAGGACGGTGGCGTTGCCGTAGCGGTGCGAGGTCTGCAGGCCGCACATGCCCGCCATCAACGGGTGGTCGTCGGGGATGGTGCCCCAGCCCATCAGGGTCGGGACTACCGGCACGCCGGTCAGCTCGGCGAACTCGACCAGCTTGTCGGAAGCGTCGGCGTTGATGATGCCGCCGCCGGCGCAGATCAGCGGGCGCTCGGCGTCATTGAACAGGGCCAGGGCTTTCTCGGCCTGGGCACGAGTGGCCTTGGGCTTGTTCACCGGCAGCGGTTCGTAGGCGTCGATGTCGAATTCGATCTCGGCCATCTGCACGTCGAAGGGCAGGTCGATCAGCACCGGGCCGGGACGGCCGCTGCGCATTTCGAAGAAGGCCTTCTGGAAGGCATAGGGCACCTGGCCCGGTTCCAGCACGGTGGTCGCCCACTTGGTGACCGGCTTGACGATGCTGGTGATGTCCACGGCCTGGAAGTCTTCCTTGTGCATGCGCGCACGGGGAGCTTGGCCGGTGATGCAGAGAATCGGGATGGAGTCGGCGGAAGCCGAGTACAGGCCGGTGACCATGTCGGTGCCGGCGGGGCCGGAGGTGCCGATGCACACGCCGATGTTGCCGGCGTTGGTGCGGGTGTAGCCCTCGGCCATGTGCGAGGCGCCTTCCACGTGGCGGGCCAGGACGTGATCGATGCCACCGAGTTTCTTCATGGCCGCATACATGGGGTTGATGGCGGCGCCCGGTACGCCGAAGGCGGTATCCACGCCTTCGCGACGCATGACGAGTACGGCAGCCTCGATTGCTCTCATTCTGGCCATATTTTGTTCCTCGGTTCTTATACTGATTGTGTACAAAAGTTGAGGCGATTCTAGGCAGGCAATTCGACGAAGGTCAAGACGGGTTGTATACGAGGGACTGAGTGGTCATTTTTCGCTGTGGGCCGTTTATTCCGGGGGTTTCGAGAAAAAGCTGAACGCAGGGTCAAACTGTCGTTTGAAAAAATGTATACAAAAATATATATGAATTGTCCTTTTCAGTTGCTTTGGTTGAGACCTTCGGCTACTAGATTGCGTACAGATTTCTGATACGCGTGTGCGCAGCATTCACTTGTGCGCATGGCGTGGCCCCGGCTTGTCGATCTTGAACCGCCTTATCAACTTGAAGAGGAAAACCTCATGAGCACCCTGAGTCTGGAAACCGCACTGGACATCACCCGTCACGCCCTGGTCGCCAGCCGCGAGCTGTCCACCGCTCCGCTGACCATCGCCGTGCTGGATGCCGGCGGGCACCTGTTGAGCCTGCAGCGCGAGGACGGCGCGAGCATGCTTCGCCCGCAGATCGCCATCGGCAAGGCGTGGGGCGCGGTGGCGCTGGGCAAGTCGTCGCGGGTGCTGGCGGCGGACGCTCAGCAGCGGCCGTCGTTCATCGCCGCGGTGAACACCCTGGCGCAAGGCAACGTGGTACCCGCGCCCGGCGGCGTGCTGATCCGCAATTCGGCCAATGAAGTGATTGGTGCCATCGGCATCAGCGGCGACGTCTCGGACATCGACGAGCAATGCGCGATCCGTGGCGTGCAGGCGCTGGGCCTGGTCGCTGACGCGGGCTGATCGAAGAAGGGCAGGGCGCGCGGTTCATCGCGCGCCTCGCTCCTACGCGTTTCCGGGGCATCCGTAGGATGGGTGGAGCGAAGCGATACCCATGCAGCAGCGGTTGATAACCGTCAGATCGACAACGGCCGCAAACGCCCCTGCGGCTTGTGTTCGGCGCCATTGTCCGGCGCGGTGCCGCGCAGCACCAGGCGGGTAATGGTTTCGGTGGCCGCTTCGAAGTCTGCCTCGCTGAGGCTGGTCTTGCCGGTGACCATGGAGATCTGCCAGTCGAAGTCGGCGTAGGTCTGGGTCGCCGCCCAGATGGTGAACAGCAGGTGGTGCGGGTCCACCGGCGCCAGCAGGTCGCGGTCGATCCAGCTCTGCAGGCAGGCGATGTTGCGCTGCGCCTGGGCGTTCAGCTCATCCAGGTATTCCCTGGGCAGGTGCGGCGCACCGTGCATCAGCTCGCTGGCGAACACCTTGGAGGCGTGCGGCAGCTCCTGGGAAATCTTCACCTTGGAACGGATGTAGGCGCGCAGCGCCTCGCTCGGTTCGTCATCCTCGCGGAACGGCGCGGAGGCCTGCAGCAGCGGCTCCACTACGCTTTCCAGCACGCAGCGGTAGAGGTTTTCCTTGGACTGGAAGTAGTAGTAGACGTTGGGCTTGGGCAGCCCGGCGCGAGCGGCGATGTCGCTGGTCTTGGTCGCCGCGAAACCCTTTTCGGCGAATTCTTCGCTGGCGGCGCGAAGGATGAGGCGACGGTTACGCTCGCGGATGCTGGTCATTGGCTGGTCTTCTTTTCTTTTATTGCTGTTATAGCTGTTGTCACCGAGCCGGGCATGGTAGCACCGGGTTCTTGAGCCCCTCAACTCGGCCCCGTTGCGGGTACTTGCGTGCAATTTCCTGACTCGCGGGTCGGTTTTGTGTGTACAGCGACGACGTTCTAAGGTATTTCTAGCGCACTTTCGTTCGGCACCTGCCATCCGGAACCCCCCATGTCCGATTCCCAGTTGGTCGACCCCTTCGGTCGACGCATCACCTACCTGCGCCTGTCGGTCACCGACCGCTGCGACTTCCGCTGCACCTACTGCATGAGCGAAGACATGCAGTTCCTGCCTCGCGACCAGGTATTGAGCCTGGAGGAACTCGAAGCCGTGGCCGACGCCTTCATCGGCCTGGGCGTGACGCGCATCCGCATCACCGGCGGCGAGCCGCTGGTGCGCAAGGGCCTGACCGGTCTGCTGGCAAGACTGGGCGCACGTTCGGAGCTGGACGATCTCTCCATCACCACCAACGGCTCGCAACTGCGCGAGCGTGCAGCAGAGCTGCGCGCGGCCGGCGTGCGTCGGCTGAATATCAGCCTCGACTCGCTGCGCCGCGAACGCTTCGCCGCCTTCACCCGCTCCGACAAGCTGGAGCAGGTGCTCGACGGAATCGACGCCGCCCGCGAGGCCGGCTTCGAGCGCATCAAGCTCAATGCCGTGGTGCAGAAGGGCCGCAACGACGACGAAGTCTGCGACCTGGTGGCCTTCGCCCTGGAGAAGGGTATCGACATCAGCTTCATCGAGGAGATGCCGCTGGGCAGCGTCAGCAGCCACGAGCGCAAGCAGACTTTGTGCAGCAGCGACGAAGTCCGTGCGCAGCTCGCCGAGCGCTGGCAACTGTTGCCGACGCCGGAGCGCAGTGGCGGCCCGTCGCGTTACTACCGCATCGACGGCTACGCCAGCCGCATCGGCTTCATTTCCCCGCACAGCCACAACTTCTGCGGCGACTGCAACCGGGTGCGGGTGACCGCCGAAGGCAAGCTGGTGCTCTGCCTCGGCCACGAGGGCGCGCTGGACCTGCGCCAACTGCTGCGCGAGCACCCCGGCGACGGCGCGCGCCTGCGCGAGGCGCTGATGCAGGCGCTGCAGCTCAAGCCCGAACGCCATCATTTCGAAGCCGACCAGCAGGTGCAGGTGCTGCGCTTCATGAGCATGACCGGCGGCTGAGTCCGCCACGGCGGGCGCCCGGCCCGCCGGACAGAACAAAAACAACAGGCAACAAGGAGAGTCGTTTGAAGCTCAAGGCATTCTGCTGCGCGCTCGCCAGCATTTTTTCCACCGGTGTTTCAAGTGTCGCCATGGCGCAGACCTTCGTCGTCGGCGTCGAGAACCTGGCCTTCGCCCCTCACTACAGCACCGATGTGCAGGGCAATTACCAGGGCTTCGCCCGTGAGGTGCTGGACCTTTTCGCCAGCACCAGCGGCATCACCCTGGAGTATCGTCCGCTGCCGGTGGACGCGCTGCTGCCGGCGCTGCTGTCCGGCCAGGTCGATCTCAAGTACCCGGACAACCCGAACTGGGCGCCCGAGCAGAAAGCCGGGAGAACCCTGCGCTACAGCCAGCCGGTGACCGAGTACGTCGACGGCGTGCTGGTGGCGCCGGAGCGGCTGGGGCAAGGCGTTGGCGCCTTGAGGCGGCTGGCGCTGGTGGATGGCTGGACGCCACGCGGTTATGAGCAGTCGGTGCAGGCCGGGCAGATCGCCCTCGCGCCCAGCGCCGACCTCAAGCAGATGATCCATGCCGCGCTGAAGAAGCAGGCCGACGGCGTCTATTTCAACGTGGTGGTCGCCACTTTCTACCTGGACAACATCCGCGCGAAGCCGGGGGCACTGGTGTTCGATCCTTCACTGCCACACACGCGCAGCGCCTTCCACCTGTCCACGGTGAAGCAGGGCGAGCTGATCGAGCGCTTCGACCGCTTCCTCGTCGACCATTCCAGGGAGGTGGCTGCGCTCAAGGCCAAGTACGGCGTCGAGGCGAGCCTGGACTCCGAGCACCTGGGCGTCGAGCAGTGGAAAGTGGATTTCCTCGAGCGCCAGAAAGCGAAACAGAAGTCGCCGTGAGCCGCCTTCTTCCCTAGAATCGCCGCTGCCGTTTGCGCGCCAGCCGTAGGGAGGATGAAGTGCGCCGCGCTTTGTTCATCTGCAGCCGCAACCGTCTGCGCAGTCCCACTGCCGAAACCGTCTTCGCCAACTGGCCGGAGGTCGAGACTGACTCCGCCGGTCTGGCGTCGGACGCGGAAGTCTCCCTGAGCGCCGAGCAACTGGAGTGGGCCGACCTGGTTTTCGTCATGGAGCGCCGCCATCGGCAGGCACTGCTGCGCCGCTTCCCCGTGGCGATGCGCGGCAAGCGCCTGGTGTGCCTGGATATCCCTGACGACTACGTCTATCTCCAGCCCGAGCTGGTGCTCCTGCTGGAGCGCAAGGTCGGGCCTTTTCTACGGCAGGAGAGTGCGTGAGCGAGCTTCGCATTCCCCTGCGCGAAGGCGCGCTGGTCTGCCCTGGTTTCCGCATCCAGGCCCAGCCCGAACCTTCGCTGGCCATCGACGGCGATCTGCTCTGGGCGCTGGAGCAGCCGCAGTGGTGCCCGCTGGCTGTGTCGCTCGAGGAGCGTGACGGCGCACAGTGGATCACGCCGCTGCCGCTGGCGCAGCAGGCTGGTTTCGACCCGCAGCGGGTGATCGGCTGGCGCGACGAGCCGGTGCGCATCGAGCAGCCCGAAGGCGTCGAGGATGCCGAGGCCGCTATCCACTGGTGGCGCGGCGGCACGGTCGACGATGTGCGCGGGCGCATTAGCCATTATCCCTGGGGACGTCTGCTGCGCCTCGAAGGTCCGGGCATCGGCCCGGAGCACATCCTCTTTCCCCATGGCCATGCCTGCCTCTACCTGGGGCATCTGGACGCCGACTGGCGCCAAATTCGCTTCGAACTCTTTTCCTGAGCCGGCATCACACTAGATAGCGGCCCTGCGGTGCCGCCGATACGGCGGGAGCGTCGTGGTCGGTTGTCTCGCGTGCGAGCGGCCTGCACCTCCTGCCCAGTGCATGCAGTCCATGATGAGGTGACCCAGAATGACCATAACAAGACGGGTAAAGAGCCTTGCAGCAGTCCTGGTGTTCGCGCAGTTGGGTGTCGTCGCGGAAGTCCCGTTGGCTCAGGCCGCCATGGTTGGCACCGGCGAAGTGCTGCAGGCACAGCAGCAACAGGTCGACCGCGAACAGTTGTTGAAAATGCTCGATGACCAGGGCGTGCAGAAAAAACTGCAGTCCATGGGCGTCGAGCGCAGCAAGGTCGAGCAGCGCATCAAGAGCCTGTCCAATGAAGAGCTGGCGCAGTTCAACCAGCAACTGGACGAGGCTCCCGCTGGCGGCATCATCGGGATCATCCTGTTGTTCCTGCTGATCTTCGTGATCACCGACCTGCTCTGTATCACCCACATCTTCACCTTCGTGAGGTGCCAGCGTTGAGACGCTGGGCCATGGCCGTCGCGTTTGCGGCGGCCGTGGCACTCGGCGGCTGCGCGCAGTCGCCGAGGTTGCCAGCCAGCGTGGATGCGTTGCCGGAGCGGGTGGAACTGAGTGATGTGCAGTTCTTCCCGCAGCAGGAGTTCCAGTGCGGCCCGGCCGCGCTCGCGACCATGCTTAATCAGCGCGGCGTGCGGGTGACTCCTCGCGAGCTGAAGGATCGGGTGTTCATCCCTGGACGCGAGGGCAGCTTGCAGGTGGAGCTGGTAGCGGCGGCGCGGGAGAAGGGCATGCTGGTCTATCCGCTCAGGCCGCGCCTGGAGAATATCCTGACCGAAGTGGCGGCGGGCAATCCGGTGCTGATCCTGCAGAATCAGGGGCTGGGCTGGCTGCCGGTCTGGCACTTCGCGGTGGTGGTCGGCTTCGATCGCAATCGGCACGAACTGATCCTCCGCTCGGGCATCACCGAGCGCCTGGTGATCGACTTCACCGCCTTCGACGTGACCTGGAAGCGCAGCCAGCGCTGGGCGGTGCTGACCGTGCCAGCGGACCGGCTACCGGCGACGGCGGAGCCGACGGCCTGGTTGAGGGCGGCCCATGACCTGGAGGAAACCGGTCAGCCGGCATTGGCGGAGCAGGCCTACCGCACCGCGACCAAGGCCTGGCCGCAGGAGTCGCTCGGCTGGTTCGCCCTGGCCAATGCGCGCTACAGCGACGGAAATCTCGGCGATGCCGAGGATGCGCTGCGCCACAGCGTCGGCGCGAAGCCGGGGTTTGCGGCGGGCTGGTTCAACCTGGCCAACGTATTGGGCGAGCGTGGTTGTCCGCAGCAGGCTGGCGCAGCGGCGAGTTGTGCGCGGCACCTGGCGCCAGACGATGCGCGCTTCTCGCAGAGGATCGGTAGTACGGCCGCGGCAGGTGACGGTTGCCAGGCGGTGCCGGTCTGCCCGGCGAACTGAGACGCGAAGGTTTCTGGATCCGAAGCGGGAACGGCACAGCCTAAACCTGCAATGTCCCAGCGAGGTGCTTGGCATGGCCAGCGAAAAACCACCGGCACGCGGCGGCGCGCGTGCCAAGGAGAGCGCGTCGACTACTAAGAAGGCGGCGCCTCGCAATCCTTCCCGCAGCTCGAAAGCCGGGAGCGACACGGCCGACGATCTCTCCGCCGAGGAGCGCCGCAAGGTCGAGAAAAGCCAGCCGCCCCGTGCGCTGGTGCTGCACGAAGTCATCCGCCTGCAGGGCAATCATGAACTGGACCGCACTCTGGCGGCGCTCTGGTGGTCGGCGCTGGCGGCCGGGCTGACTATCGGCCTGTCGCTGATGGCCATGGGGTTGTTCCGTGCTCGGCTGCCGGATCACGACATGGCGGTGATCACCACCAGCCTGGGTTATCCGGTGGGCTTCCTGGCGATCATTCTCGCGCGCCAGCAGCTGTTCACCGAGAACACCCTGACGGCAGTGCTGCCGGTGATGAGCGAACCAACGCTGGAAAAGTTCGGACAGTTGCTGCGGCTGTGGTCGGTGGTATTGGCGGGCAATGTCGTCGGCGCGCTGTTGTTCGCCTACGGCATGCTGCATCTGCCGATCTTCGACACAAAGGCCGACCAGGCCTTCCTCGATATCGGCCGCGAGGTGATGGAGAACGACCACTGGCAGATGTTCTCCAAGGGCATCGTATCCGGCTGGATGATCGCCACCATGGTCTGGCTGGTGCCGGCGGCGGAAAACGCCAAGGTGTGGATCATCTTCCTGGTTACCTACCTGATGGCGTTGGGCAGCTTCAGCCACATCGTGGTCGGCACCTGCGAGGTGGGTTACCTGATGTTTGCCGGCGAAGTGGGGCTGGCGGCGTTCGTCGTCGATTTCGCCTTGCCGACGCTGGTGGGCAATATCGTCGGCGGCAGCCTGATCTTCGCTCTGATGAGCCATGCCCAGGTGCGCAGCGATACGTCGCCACCGGAGAAGTCCCCGAAAAGAAAAACGGCGCCCTGAGGCGCCGTTTTTTCGTGCGGTGAGAAGCGAGGCGTCAGATGCCCAGCTTGTCGCGCATGGTGTAGTACCAGGCACCGATCGCGGAGAACGGGACCTGGAACATGCGACCGCCCGGGAAGGGGTAGTGCGGCAGGGTGGCGAAGGCGTCGAAACGCTCGGCCTGACCACGCAGCACTTCGGCCAGCAGCTTGCCCGCGAGGTGGGTATAGGTCACACCGTGGCCCGAGCAGCCCTGGGAGTAGTAGATGTTGTCGCCGATGCGACCAACCTGCGGCAGGCGCGAGAGGGTCAGCAGGAAGTTGCCGGTCCAGGCGAAGTCGATCTTCACGTCCTTCAGCTGCGGGAAGACCTTGAGCATCTTCGGACGAATGATTGCTTCGATGTTCGACGGGTCGCGTGCACCGTAGACTACGCCACCGCCAAAGATCAGGCGGTTGTCGCCAGTCAGGCGGTAGTAGTCGAGCAGGTAGTTGCAGTCCTCGACGCAGTAGTCGGTCGGCAGCAGGGACTTGGCCAGGTCGGCGCTCAGCGGCTCGGTGGTGATCACCTGGGTGCCGCACGGCATGGACTTGGAAGCCAGTTCCGGCACCAGGCCGCCGAGGTAGGCGTTACCGGCTACCACGATGAACTTGGCCTTCACACGGCCCTTCGGAGTGTGCACTACCGGGTTGGCACCACGGTCGATCTTCACGGCAGGGGACTGCTCGTGGATCACGCCGCCCAGGGACTCCACGGCGGCGGCTTCGCCTAGGGCGAGGTTCAGCGGGTGGATGTGGCCGCCGCTCATGTCGAGCATGCCGCCGACATAGCTGTCGGTACCGACGACTTCACGGATGCGCTTGGCGTCCATCAGTTCCAGCTGGGTGTGGCCGAAGCGCTCCCACAGCTTCTTCTGCGACTCCAGGTGGCCCATCTGCTTGGTGCTGAGGGCCGCGAACACGCCGCCGTCCTTCAGGTCGCACTGGATGTTGTACTTGGCGATGCGCTCGCGAATGATGCGGCCGCCTTCGAAGGCCATGTCGCCCAGCAGTCTGGCCTGCTTGGCGCCAACGCTGCGTTCGATGACGTCGATGTCGCGGCTATAGCTGTTGACGATCTGACCGCCGTTGCGGCCCGAGGCACCGAAGCCAACCTTGGCGGCTTCCAGTACGGTGACCTTGAAACCGTTTTCCAGCAGGAACAGGGCGGTCGACAGGCCGGTGTAGCCTGCGCCGATCACGCAGACATCGGTTTCCACCTCGCCTTGCAGTTCAGGACGGGCCGGAACCGGGTTGGCCGAAGCTGCGTAATAGGAAGAGGGGTAGGAAGTGTGCGGCATAATGCACCTGTGTTTGTTATTTTTTACGAGATGTGCGGATGCTACCTGAGTCGAATCGGACCGGCTAGTGCCCGTGCAAAATAATTTACGGACGGTCGAACATAAAAAAATTCACTTTTTCAGTGGCTTAGCTGAAAAAAGTGCTTGACGCTCTAAAACGATCGCGTAGAATGCGCCCCACACGACAGGCACATAGCTCAGTTGGTTAGAGCACCACCTTGACATGGTGGGGGTCGTTGGTTCGAGTCCAATTGTGCCTACCAAACATAATCGCTTCGGCGATTTCAGAAAGGGCGATCCGAAAGGGTCGCCCTTTTTGTCTTGGGGCTATTTGGAAAATCCTTGGGAAAACGGCCGCCGGCTCTAGAGTTTCAGGTTGGCTCGCATCCTCCGATACTCGATCGCCTTCTGTTCGTGTCCCTCCTGAGAGTAGGTCGTCATTTCGCCGTCGGCGTGGCCCGTCAGCGCCTGCACGTACTCGGTCGGGAATCCCTGCTCTTCATATAGCCAGGAACTCAGTGCGCGAAGCTCATGCACAGTTGGCCTGGTGATGTGGGTGTACGCCCCGCAGTTGTCCCGCGCCTTCCTCAATCCATCGTTTGAGTTGCTGCAGGCTCGGCTTGCCGCCGACGTACCGCAGCTTTCTATGCTCGCCGGCCTCCATTGGGCGCGGCGTTCTCGCGGTAACTTGTGAAATCACCTTTGTCATGGGCAATACCTCATCCGGCCGGCGCCCGCTGGTGCGTTGACATCTATCAGTCAGGCGCCGAGCGAGGAGGGCGAGACTTAGGTCAGGCGCTATGAGCGCTGTTTGGAGGACCTGAAGATGAAAGCTCTGTCCGCATTGGTAGATCTGATTGGCAGTGACGATGCCGTTGTTGCGCTCGGCGTTCTTTCACTGGTCGCAGGCGCCCTCGCCGTGTCCTCGATATTGTTGCTGGGCGTGAGCTGACATCGCGCTGCCTCCTGCGAGAAGCGGTACCGGGATGCGGCCCTATCCGCGCCCAGGATTTGATCGGTCTCGCTCAATGGGATGATCTTCTAAGGCTCGGCGCTGCAGTGGGTGCAGAAGTTGATCTCGGTCGGAAGTTTGCGACTGTCGACGGCCCAAGTGACGTAGGCCATCAAAGGATGGCCTGGATATCGCTGACCTTGACCTGCGCGCCGGCCAGCAGGCCGCTAGTGAAGCTGGCGAAGCACCGGCCTGCGCCGTGCGAGGACGGCTTGCTGAAGATGGCGCGCTTGCCTGCGTGCTGGCTGGTGGTGATTGCTGCTGGTTGGCCTTGGGGGCATCGTCTTGCTCTCCTGGGCGTTTGTTTTCCCGGATGCCCCTCTCGCATAGGCGTCGACGAAATCGCTTTTGTTGCCGGCGCCACGACTGGTGAAGCTGGCCTTCGCACCAGAATCCCGGGTCATTCGCACGGTTTGCCTTTCGCCTGCTTAACCCGGCAGCCCCTCAGTTGGCTTATGGGTGAGTGCGCCGGTCGCCGGTAACTGCCGTGCAAGGAGTGCGGTGGGGCGCTGATTGAATTAATCGGAGGTTGGGCGTCGCGATGCTGGTGGTGTGCTATCAATTTGATATTGACGCCCATCACTGAAAGGACTCTCCCGATGCGCCATTGCGCCGTGTTGCTGCTTTCACTTGCCCTGCTGGAAGGCTGCTCCACCACCGACACACTCAAAACTGGCTTTCCTGAGCTGCTGCAGCGGCGGCAACAGCTCATGGCCTTGGCGGCGGGTGGGGACGCCAGTGCGCAGAAGGAAAGAGTCGAGGTCGAGGAGAAGCTGGATGCGAAGATCCAGTCCGCCATCGAGGATGCCAATCAGACTTGCAGCGAAGTCATCGGCTCGCGCGAGCAACTGGCCCAGAAGAGGTCTCGCGATACCCTTGGCATCTCGCTGATTGGTTTGGCAGCCGGTTCAGTGATTGCTCCCGCGCTGACAGCAGCGAACGCCGCGGCCAATGCGCCCTGGATTGCGGCTTTCAGTGGTGTTGGTGGTGCGAGCGCTGTTGCTGTTCGCCAAGTGGATAGTGCTGGGATGAGCGGCGGTGCAGATATTACGATTGCAAACAACATCAGCGCGGCAGTGAAGACCGAAATGGCGATCGCTCTGAATGAAAGCACGAGTCCTCGGGAGCGCTACTCGGCAGCAATCAAGGCCAAGACCGAATGCCTCTACTATCCCCGCTACGTGTATCGCATCGAACCGCCTCAGTCGCCGAAGTAGGCGCGGGCGGTTGAGTCGCCTCTAGTTCATCGCGCTTCTGCGCTCGCTATAGGCTTCGTACTGCCGGCATTTCTGCTCGGCGTTGGCAAACGCCTGGTCGGGTGTCTGATCTCCGTGGTAGCCGAAGCGCACGAAGTACCTGACGACCACCTGAGTATCCGCGTCGAGCTTGGCGCTGCCCTCGTGAACGGCCGCTATCGCCTGCTGCTCGGTCTTGCCCTCGTTTCGGTACAGGGCTCCCGCTCGGGCGAACAGGCCGATGCCGGTGCAGAAGTCGGAGGCTTGGGCGCCGGCGGCAAGTGGCATGAGCAGGAGCAATGCTGTGAGCTTTTTCATGTGGCCTCACTGAGCCTGCGATTTCATTCTGCCTCTAAGTATGGAGCCTGCTGCGGCCTTCTGCTCGTCCTGTGCGTGAGTGTGACGAAGCCTCTCTCTTTCGGGGCGTGTGTCTGCCGGATCTGCCCAGGTTGTTTGTGATGACGGGAATCAAAAACGCCCGATGCGGTGCGCCGGGCGTTTCGCTATCGGCGACTTTCGAAGCCGGGACCGCCGCCGTGGCCACCGTCTCCGTGGTTGCCGCCACCGCCGTGGCCACCTCCACCTGGACCGCCGAAGGGCGGGAAGAACGGCCAGCAGCCGGAGAGCAATACTAAGGCGGTGAGCAGAGCGGCTTTGGTCAGCTTGGATAACATCGAGACACCGTGGGACATGGAAAAATCGGTGCGAAGTAGACCCGCCGGGGGCGCCGGTGTCTCGAAGAATTTGGTATCGGCAGGGTAAGTATTGTGTCGGCGCTGATGCATTTCCGGCGATCGATGGACGGCGTTTTGCTGGTGGCACTAAGGAGAAGCCCCGCAGCTGGAGCGCGCGGGGCTTCAAGACGGCAACTCAGGGGGGGTACGGGCAAGCCGGTCCTTCGGCTGTACTGTGAATGTAGCTTCGACCCGGCGGTTGGGGCGTCAGGCGTCGTAAGCGGTGCTTGGCGCTGGAAGGGTGGTCCGGTAGGGTCGCCCTTTCCTTGGCTCTCGGAAGGGCGGCTGGCCCGCGAAATTGCAGGGCTGCCTGCTATGGTGGCCCTTGGCGTGTGCACGGAGGTGGTGATGGGTGGTCTGCGATCCTGGTTGTTGCTCGGCGTGTTGTGGGTGCCGCTGCCGGCTTTGGCAGAAATGCAGGTGATCTGGCCGCAGGGCTGGGAGGTTTCGCGTTCGCCAGCGGAAGCGGCTGCTGATGCACCGGTGGTTCGTCAGCGTGGCGTGCGCATGGCGGAGGATGGATCCCAGGATCTGGTCATGGAGATCACGCGCAGTCGGCTCGGCGATGCCGCCAAGGTCAGTGTCGAGAATGTCATCGTCGAGATGCGCAAGGCGTTGCAGAAGGACTTCATGCGCCAGGGATTCCAGGCGGCGTGCAGCAAGCCGCTGGATGCGAGGCTGGGTGGGTTGGCGGGGCTGGAAGTGCATTGCGGCATCAGCCAGAACGGCACCGAGGTGCTCAAGCAGACCGTGCAGGTCGCGTTGGGTGATGGGGCGGCGTACTCGCTGACCTATGCGGCGCCATCGGAGCGCTATGCGGCGCTGATGGCGGAGATCGAATCGGTGAAGGCAGGCATCAGTCTGAATTGAGTGCTGCCTTTATAGGGACGGCAGAAAAGCAAAAGCCCCGCTCATGCGGGGCTTTTTTCGTTTTCAGGCTCAGGCAGCGATGGTGGCTTGCACTCGCTGAATCACCGCGCTCAGCGGTACCTCGCCCTGGTATTGCTGAGGGTAGAGGCGTTCGGTGTGCTTGGCGATGCCATGCTCGTTCACCAGGGTGAAGCTGAAGCCGTGCTTGCGCTTGGCCTGGATAACGCAGTTCAGAGGGGCGAAGGCCGCCGAGAGGGTGCGAATCGCCTCCTGGATTTGCAGGGAGGTTTTCATTGTCTTGTCTTTCCAAATAGGTAACGGTCCTATGACCGTCGAAATCGTCAAAAGCTCCGGGTGCGATCTGAGAATGCAGAAAACGTATGACCGGAATATGGCAGCGATTGGAAACTTGGGGGTCTGTTCGCGTCAGGCTGCGATGTTGGGTGAAAGCAGGGGGTCTGACGTGGGGCGCTGATCGCTCGGGCAAATGTTCCTGGCGCGGTTGGCGTGCTCTGGAATCAATGCGGAGGATGCGCTGGCCGTGGCCCTGTAGAGCCCAGCTTCTGCCCTGGATCAGGTAGGGAGTGCTGGGAGGGGCGACCTTGGGTTTGGTGTTCGCTGTCGGCCAGTATAAGGATTTCTTCTAACGATGGCTAGTTTATATGCAGCCGTCTGTCAGGAGTCGCCGAGCAAAGGATAGATTCCGCGGAGCGGGAGCGCTCCGCGGAACATCAGCATTACTGCAGCCAGGATTCCACGGTGTCGCCACCGTATTGTTGTTTCCAGGCTTTCAGGGTCTTGTGGTTGCCGCCCTTGGTCTCGATGGTCTCGCCGTTGTGCGGGTTCTTGTAAACCTTCAGTTGGCGGGTACGGCGCGGCTGTTGTGCGGCAGCCGGCTCGGTGGAAGTCTGCGGATCGAGAATGTCGATGACATTGCGCAGGTTCATGCCGTACTGGTTCATCAAGGCTTGCAGCTGATCCTTGAACTCCAGTTCTTTCTTCAGGCCGCCATCGCTCTTGAGTTTCTCGAGCAGGGCGAGTTGTTCCTGGAGTTTGCGCTCGGCTTCGCGGAATTCCGCAAGTTTGGACATCTGGGTGCTCCCGTATGCAGGGTGATTTAGTACGGCGCGATTCTGTGTTCTTGTGATTGTTCGCGTCAACTGAATATATGAATTGTTGCGATTGGGAAGCACGCTTTAAATGTTAAGGGCGCATGAAGGATTGGTCGATTAATTGATCAATGAGGGATAATGTGCCGGCTAAAGGGTGTGGCGGTATTTTTCGTCGATCAATAGCCCCTGCGAAATCTGTGTGCTTTATTGTGGTGCGTTGCGTGCGAGTGCTGGATGAATAACGAGATAGTGCAATACCGGGTCAATGATTATGAACTGACGTGCCAGGTTGCCGGGCAGGGCGTGCCGCTGCTGCTGGTGCATGGTTCGCTCTGTGACTACCGCTACTGGCAGGGGCAAGTCCAGGCGTTGTCTGCCCGTTATCGTGTGGTGGTGCCCAGCCTGCGCCACTATTTTCCCGAGCAGTGGGATGGAGCGGGGCCGGATTTTACAACGCAGCAGCATGTCGATGATCTGTGGGCGTTGCTCGATCAGTTGCCGGGTCCGGTTCATCTGCTGGGGCATTCGCGGGGCGGTAATATCTGTCTGCGCTTGGCACTGGCGGCTCCGCAGAAATTACTCTCGTTGACACTCGCTGATCCCGGCGGGGACTATGCCGATGATGTTTTCGCGGGGGTAAATATCGAAGCGCCAGTATCTCCCGTGGAGCGCAATCAGTTTCGTCAGCAGGCGCTGGAGATGATTCGAGCGGGGGCGGTGGAAGAGGGGCTGCAACTCTTTGTCGATACTGTCAGTGGTGCAGGAGTCTGGTCGCGGTCTTCCCGGAAATTCCGCGAAATGGCGACAGCTAATGCCATGACATTGGTTGGGCAGGTCGCTGATCATCCCGTGCCTATAAGGCATGAGCAGATCTTGCAGTTGCAGTTGCCGGTATTGCTGATCGGCGGGGCAAAAAGTCCGGAGCCGTTTCCGCGAATCATCCAGGCATTGCAATCGACGCTTGTGGATGCGCGCTCGGTGACGATTCCCGGTGCGTCCCACGGCATGAATGTGATCCGCCCGGCGTCCTTCAATCGCAGCGTGCTGGAGTTTGTCGACCAGTACTGAGCGAAGTCAGGCTTGCCGCTCGTCAGCTTCCCAAACATGCAGTAACATCCCACGCCTTGCCCGCTATCGTTTGCGGACAGGTTTTCGATTTCTTCCAGTGATCTACGTCCGCGCGCGTAAGCGCAGGGTGCCGACAAGGCGCCTGCCACTGTGAGGCAGGCTTACCCAGCGGGCGACGCTTACTGGCACATCCCAACCCATGTGGCCTTTCGTAGGGGTCACCACTAGGAGAGGAGGCGCCATGCCCATCATTACTCTTCCCGACGGTAGTCAGCGTTCATTCGATCATCCGGTCAGCGTGGCCGAGGTGGCGCAATCCATTGGCGCGGGCTTGGCAAAAGCCACCCTGGCCGGCAAGGTCAATGGCCGCCTGGTCGATGCCTGCGACATCATCGACAGCGACGCGACCCTGCAGATCATTACCCCGAAGGACGAGGACGGGCTGGAGATCATCCGCCACTCCTGCGCTCACCTGGTGGGCCATGCGGTCAAGCAGCTGTACCCGACCGCCAAGATGGTCATCGGCCCGGTGATCGACGAAGGCTTCTATTACGACATCGCCTTCGAGCGCCCCTTCACTCCGGACGACATGGCCGCGATCGAAAAGCGCATGGCCGAGCTGATCGAGAAGGACTACGACGTCATCAAGAAGATGACGCCGCGTGCCGAAGTCATCGAGACCTTCAAGGCTCGTGGTGAGGAGTACAAGCTGCGCCTCATCGACGACATGCCGGACGAGAAGGCCATGGGCCTGTACTTCCATGAGGAGTACGTGGACATGTGCCGCGGCCCGCACGTGCCGAACACTCGTTTCCTGAAGGCCTTCAAGCTGACCAAGATTTCCGGTGCCTACTGGCGCGGCGACTCGAAGAACGAGCAGCTGCAGCGCGTCTACGGCACCGCCTGGGCGGACAAGAAGCAGCTGGCTGCCTACATCCAGCGCATCGAGGAAGCCGAGAAACGCGATCACCGCCGCATCGGCAAGCAGCTTGACCTCTTCCACCTCCAGGAAGAAGCGCCGGGCATGGTCTTCTGGCACCCGAACGGCTGGACCGTTTACCAGGTGCTCGAGCAGTACATGCGCAAGGTGCAGCGCGACCACGGTTATGTGGAAGTCCGCACCCCGCAGGTTGTCGATCGCATCCTCTGGGAGCGCTCCGGCCACTGGACCAACTACGCCGAGAACATGTTCACCACTTCGTCGGAAAGCCGTGACTTCGCGGTCAAGCCGATGAACTGCCCATGTCATGTGCAGATCTTCAATCAGGGCCTGAAATCCTACCGTGACCTGCCGCTGCGCCTCGCCGAGTTCGGCGCCTGCCACCGCAACGAGCCGTCCGGCGCGCTGCACGGCATCATGCGCGTGCGTGGCTTCACCCAGGACGACGCCCACATCTTCTGCACCGAAGAGCAGGTGAAGAAGGAAGCGGCCGACTTCATCAAGCTGACCCTGCAGGTCTATTCGGACTTCGGTTTCAGCGATGTCTCCATGAAGCTGTCCACTCGTCCGGCCAAACGCGTCGGTTCCGAAGAGCTGTGGGATCGCGCTGAAAGCGCGCTGGCCGACGCTTTGAACGAATCCGGCCTGGAGTGGGAATACCAGCCGGGCGAGGGCGCCTTCTACGGTCCGAAGATCGAGTTCACCCTGAAGGATTGCCTCGGCCGTAACTGGCAGTGCGGCACCCTGCAGTACGACCCGAACTTGCCGGAGCGTCTGGATGCCAGCTATATCGCCGAAGATAACAGCCGTACCCGCCCGGTCATGCTGCACCGCGCGATTCTCGGCTCCTTCGAGCGCTTCATCGGCATGCTCATCGAGCACTACGCCGGCCTGTTCCCGGCCTGGCTCGCACCGACCCAGGCTGTAGTGATGAATATCACTGACAAGCAGGGCGAATGGGCTGAAGAAGTGGTGCGTCAGCTCGAGCAAAGCGGATTCCGTGCCAAGTCTGACTTGAGAAACGAGAAAATTGGCTTTAAAATCCGCGAGCATACTTTGCTCAAGGTTCCCTATCTGCTGGTCATCGGTGATAGGGAAGTTGAATCGCAGGCCGTCGCCGTACGTACGCGCGAAGGGGCAGACCTCGGCTCGATGCCGGTCGCCCAGTTCGCTGAGCTGCTTGCTCAGGCGGTTTCCCGGCGTGGTCGCCAAGACTCGGAGTAATCATTATTAAGCGTGAAATGAGACAGGATAAGCGGGCTCTCCCGAAACCGCCGATCAACGAGAACATCACCGCCCGTGAGGTTCGTCTGATTGGTGCTGACGGTCAGCAGATCGGTGTGGTCTCCCTCGATGAGGCTCTCCGTCTGGCTGACGAGGCCAAGCTGGACCTGGTGGAAATTTCTGCTGATGCGGTGCCCCCTGTCTGCCGCATCATGGACTACGGCAAGCACCTCTTCGAGAAGAAGAAGCAAGCCGCTGCTGCGAAGAAGAACCAGCACCAGCAACAGATCAAAGAAATCAAGTTTCGTCCAGGGACGGAAGAAGGGGATTACCAGGTAAAACTACGCAACCTGGTACGTTTCCTTAATGAAGGGGACAAGGCCAAGGTATCGCTTCGATTCCGTGGTCGTGAGATGGCCCACCAGGAGCTGGGCATGGAGCTGTTGAAGCGGGTCGAAACCGACCTCGCCGAAGTCGGCACCGTGGAACAGCATCCTAAGCTGGAAGGACGCCAGCTGATGATGGTCATCGCTCCCAAGAAGCGTAAATAACCTCCCGGGCACTGGCAGGCCTGATGGTTATCAGTTGTTAACGAATGCGGAGTACTAAACATGCCAAAGATGAAAACCAAGAGTGGCGCCAAAAAGCGCTTTAAAGTGACTGCTGGTGGTATCAAGCACAAGCACGCTTTCAAGAGCCACATCCTGACCAAAATGACCACCAAGCGTAAGCGTCAGCTGCGCGGCACTTCGATGCTCGCTGCTTCCGACGTTCGCCGTGTAGCGCGCTCCCTGCGTCTGCGTTGATTTCTGGTAGAGGATAAATAAATGGCTCGTGTTAAGCGTGGCGTGATTGCCCGTCGTCGTCACAAAAAGATTCTGAAGCTCGCAAAAGGCTACTACGGCGCGCGTTCGCGTGTGTTCCGTGTTGCCAAGCAGGCGGTCATCAAAGCAGGCCAATACGCCTACCGTGACCGTCGTCAGCGCAAGCGTCAGTTCCGCGCTCTGTGGATCGCTCGTATCAACGCTGGTGCTCGTCTGAACGGTCTGTCCTACAGCCGTCTGATCGCTGGTCTGAAAAAAGCGGCCATCGAGATCGACCGTAAGGTCCTGGCCGATCTGGCTGTGAACGAAAAAGCGGCGTTTACCGCAATTGTCGAGAAAGCGAAAGCCAGCCTGGCTTAAGCCCCGCGACAGTTACCGGATCTTGGTCCGGACGTAACGTCACCGATAGGGGAAGAGCCTTACCGCTCTTCCCCTATTTTGTATCTGGAGTTGGTACATGGAAAACCTGGACGCGCTGGTCTCGCAGGCCCTGGACGCCGTGCGGAACACCGAAGACGTCAACGCCCTGGAGCAGATCCGGGTTCACTACCTCGGCAAGAAAGGCGAGCTGACCCAGGTCATGAAGACCCTGGGCGACCTGCCGGCCGAAGAGCGCCCCAAGGTCGGTGCGCTGATCAACGTCGCCAAGGAAAAGGTTCAGGATGTGCTGAACGCCCGCAAGGCCGAGCTGGAGGGCGCCGCCCTCGCCGCCAAGCTGGCAGCCGAGCGCATCGACGTGACTCTCCCGGGCCGTGGCCAGTCCTCCGGCGGCCTGCACCCGGTCACCCGCACCAAAGAGCGCATCGAGCAGTGCTTCACCCGCATCGGCTATGAAGTGGCCGAGGGTCCGGAAGTCGAAGACGATTACCACAACTTCGAAGCGCTCAACATTCCGGGCCACCACCCGGCTCGTGCCATGCACGACACCTTCTACTTCAATGCGAACATGCTGCTGCGCACCCATACCTCGCCGGTACAGGTCCGCACCATGGAAAACCAGAAGCCGCCGATTCGCATTGTCTGCCCGGGCCGCGTCTACCGCTGCGACTCCGACCTGACCCACTCGCCCATGTTCCACCAGGTCGAAGGTCTGCTGGTCGATGAAGACGTCAGCTTCGCCGACCTCAAGGGCACCATCGAGGAATTCCTCCGCGCCTTCTTCGAGAAGGAATTCTCAGTCCGCTTCCGTCCGTCCTTCTTCCCCTTCACCGAGCCTTCGGCGGAAGTCGACATCCAGTGCGTGCTCTGCAGCGGCAAGGGTTGCCGCGTCTGCAAGCAGACCGGCTGGTTGGAAGTCATGGGTTGCGGCATGGTCCACCCCGACGTGCTGCGCATGTCCGGCATCGACCCCGAGAAATACCAGGGCTTCGCCTTCGGCATGGGGATCGAGCGCCTGGCCATGCTGCGCTATGGCGTGAACGACTTGCGCCTGTTCTTCGACAACGATCTGCGGTTCCTCGGCCAGTTCCGCTAGCCCGCACGACCGTCAACGCATTTAGGAGAGCAGGATGAAATTCAGTGAACAGTGGCTGCGGAGCTGGGTAAATCCGCAGGTATCCCGTGACGAGCTGGTCGCTCGTCTGTCCATGGCCGGCCTCGAGGTCGACGCCGTGATCCCCGTCGCCGGCCAGTTCAGCGGTGTGGTCGTAGGCGAAGTGCTGTCGACCGAACAGCATCCGGACGCCGACAAGTTGCGCGTCTGCCAGGTCAGCAACGGTTCGGAGACCTTCCAGGTCGTCTGCGGCGCGCCCAACGTGCGCCCGGGACTGAAGATCCCCTTCGCCATGATCGGCGCCGAACTGCCGGGCGACTTCAAGATCAAGAAAGCCAAGCTGCGCGGCGTTGAATCCAACGGCATGCTCTGCTCGGCCAAAGAGCTGGAAATCAGCGAAGAGAACGCCGGCCTGATGGAGCTCGCCGCAGACGCGCCGGTGGGCGCCAACGTCCGCGACTACCTCGAACTGGACGACGCCTCCATCGAGATCGGCCTGACCCCGAACCGCGGTGACTGCCTGTCGCTGACCGGTCTCGCCCGCGAAGTCGGCGCGCTGTACAGCGCCGAGGTCAAGCCGGTGGTGGTCAACGCCGTTGCTCCGCATATCGACGAAGTACGCAGCATCGAACTGCTGGCGCCCAAGGCTTGCCCGCGCTACCTCGGCCGCGTCATCCGCAACGTCGACCTGAGCAAGCCGTCCCCCCTGTGGATGGTCGAACGCCTGCGCCGTTCCGACATCCGTAGCATCGATGCCGCCGTCGACATCACCAACTACGTGATGATCGAGCTGGGCCAGCCGATGCACGCCTTCGACCTCGACGAGATCAAGGGCGGCATTCGCGTGCGCATGGCGGAGGAGGGCGAGAAGCTCGTCCTGCTCGACGGCCACGAAGTCACCCTGCGTGCCGACACCCTGGTGATCGCCGACCATGAACGCGCCCTGGCCATTGCTGGCGTAATGGGTGGCGAGCACAGCGGCGTCAGCGCCAAGACCCGCGACCTGTTCCTCGAAAGCGCCTTCTTCGACAACATCGCCGTCGCCGGCAAGGCCCGCTCCTATGGCCTGCACACCGATGCCTCGCACCGCTTCGAGCGCGGCGTGGACTCGCAACTGGCCCGCCGCGCCATGGAGCGCGCCACCGAGCTGCTGCTGCAGATCGTCGGCGGCGAAGCCGGCCCGATCATCGAGCAAGCCAGCGAAGCCGGCCTGCCGAAGGTTGCGCCGGTCACCCTGCGTGCCGAGCGCGTCACTCAGATGCTGGGCATGACCCTGGAAAACGCCGAGATCGAGCGCCTGCTCACTGCGCTGGAATTCGACGTCCAGAAAGCCGGTGCCGATGCCTGGACCGTGGGTGTGCCGAGCCATCGCTTCGACGTCTCCATCGAAGTCGACCTGATCGAAGAACTTGGTCGCCTGTACGGCTACAACCGCCTGCCGGTTCGTTACCCGCAGGCTCGCCTGGCGCCGAACACCAAGTCCGAGTCCCAGGCCGAGCTGCCGGCGCTGCGCCGCCTGCTGGTCGCCCGCGACTACCAGGAAGCCATCACCTACAGCTTCATCGATCCCAAGCTGTTCCAGCTGTTCCATCCTGGCGTCGAGCCGCTGATGCTGGCCAACCCGATCTCCGCCGACATGGCCGCCATGCGCGCCTCGCTCTGGCCGGGTCTGGTGAAGTCCCTGCAGCACAACCTCAACCGCCAGCAGACCCGCGTGCGCCTGTTCGAAAGCGGCCTGCGCTTCGTTGGTCAGCTGGAAGGGCTGGTGCAGGAAAACATGCTCGCCGGTGTCGTCTGCGGTGCTCGTCAGCCGGAAGGCTGGGCCAACGGCCGCGAGAGCGTCGACTTCTTCGATGTCAAAGCCGACGTCGAAGCGCTGCTGGGTAATGCCGGCGCCCTCGAAGCCTTCACCTTCTCTCCGGCAGAGCACCCGGCGCTGCATCCGGGCCAGACCGCCAAGATCGAGCGCGACGGCGTGCTGGTCGGCTACCTGGGCGCCCTGCACCCGGAGCTGGCCAAGGCGCTGGACCTGGATCGCCCGGTCTACGTCTTCGAGCTGGTACTGGCCGAAGTCGCCAAGGGTCGCCTGCCGAAATTCAGCGAACTGTCGCGCTTCCCCGAAGTGCGCCGTGACCTCGCGCTGATCGTCGATCTGGATACCCCGGCCGAATTCGTCCTGGCAAATATCCGTGAAACGGCGGGCGAATGGCTGACGGACCTCAGGCTCTTTGACGTCTACCACGGTAAAGGCATTGATCCGCTTAGAAAAAGCTTGGCCGTTGGCTTGACCTGGCAGCATCCATCACGCACTCTTAATGATGACGAGGTGAACGCGACTACGCAGAATATCGTCGCCTCGCTGGAACAAAGGTTCAACGCCACGTTAAGGAAGTAGCGTATGGGGGCTCTGACGAAAGCTGAAATTGCTGAACGTCTGTACGAAGAGCTGGGCCTGAATAAGCGGGAAGCCAAGGAACTGGTGGAGCTCTTCTTCGAAGAGATCCGCCAGGCGCTGGAGCACAACGAACAGGTGAAGTTGTCGGGTTTCGGCAACTTCGATCTGCGCGACAAGCGCCAGCGTCCCGGACGCAACCCGAAGACGGGAGAGGAAATCCCGATCACAGCCCGGCGCGTCGTCACCTTTCGTCCAGGGCAGAAACTGAAGGCCAGGGTTGAAGCTTATGCTGGAACCAAGTCATAACGACGAGTTGCCCCCTATCCCGGGTAAGCGCTATTTCACCATCGGTGAAGTGAGCGACCTTTGCGCGGTGAAGCCGCACGTGCTGCGGTATTGGGAACAGGAGTTCCCGCAACTCAACCCGGTCAAGCGAAGGGGCAACCGGCGCTACTACCAGCGCCAGGACGTGCTCATGATTCGCCAGATCCGTGCGCTGCTCTATGACCAGGGCTTCACCATCGGTGGAGCCCGTCAGCGCCTCACCGGCGACGAAGCCCGCGAGGACGCTACCCAGTACAAGCAACTGATCCGGCAGATGATCGCCGAACTGGAAGATGTGCTGCATGTGTTGCGCAAGTAGCTGAAAAAAATGAAAAAAGCACTTCTCCAAAGCAAATGCTTGGGGTATAGTGCGATCCGCTTCTGAGGGAACTCGGATGCAATGTCGGGGCGTAGCGCAGCCTGGTAGCGCACTTGCATGGGGTGCAAGGGGTCGAGTGTTCGAATCACTCCGTCCCGACCAAAAAATTCAACGATTTAGCCGCCTTCTGGTGGCTTTCTCGTTTCTGGGTCAGTGACTTTTCAAGTGACATGCCCCTTTTTGACTAGCCAATCCTCCTCTTCAGTATCGTCAGCGCCGGTGCGCGGCTGTCGGTAGCTGATACCTTGTTGGCCGCATCAATCAGCTGATCCAACTCCGCCGCGGAGTAGTGGCTGGTGATGCTTCCGTTCTTGTGGCCCAATAGCGCTTTCCGATCCTCTTCGGTAATGCCCGCTGCCCGAAGCCGTCTGCCAAACGTGTGCTTCAGGTCGTGGATCCGGAGAGACCTGTAACCAGGGTGCGCCTGCGTACGGTGGTCCTTCTCCCACTTGTCCGCCGCCCGCACCCTGGCCTTCTTCCAGGCGCTGTCGTTCATCCTGTGGATAGCGGTAGGGCCATACTCATCCGGCTTCCCGTAGGGGAAGACCAGACTGGTGTGCAACCCACGCTGTCCCTCGATCACCCTCCGGGCCACCTCGTTGAGGATGACCAAGCGCTCCTCGCCGTTCTTCACGCCCGACTTCTCGTGGCGCCCGCCAAACCCGTCAGGGATCAGGAACACGCTGGTACCCAGTTCCGTAACCTTGATCTCCCACTCCCAGCGCAGTTTGCAGACCTCTTGCTCTCGGCACCCGGTGTTCACCTTGAACAACGCCATCCGGTGGAGATGGTCCGGCAGTTCAGCGAACAGAATCCGCTGCTCCTCCCACGACATCGGGTAGGGCTTCCTGCTGGCCTTCTTCTCGTTCAGCTTGGTGATCATCGGCACCGTATCGAGCCAGGGCCGCTTCTGATCATCTCGCCACTTCCGGGCGCAGAGGTTCAGAATGCGGATCACGCGCTCGATGGCGATGTTGATCGTCCGGTTGCTGGCCGCCTTTCCTTCCTTCGGGTTCTGCCGATCGTAGATGTACGGGGCCAAGGCCTCGTCGTCGACGCACTCCACCTGCAGGTGGCCGAGATATGGGTCGAGCTGTTCCAGGTAGATCGCGGACAGCCGGATCGATGGCTGGTCCTTGAACTCGACCAGAAATCTCGTGGCCGCCTGGCGCCAGGTCTTCGACTCGCGAACCCCGTAGACCTTTTGCTGACGCTTCTTCTCCAGGAGATGGATCAGGTATTGCTCTGCTTCCTCCCGGTCACAAGTGCCAGTGCTCTCTTGAATTCGTTCTCCTCTGTAGACCTTGTCGATTTTCCAGATGCCGTTCGGCTGCTTCTGGAGCCCTGTGATTGTTTTTGCCATGGCAATGCTCCGTTGCCCTGGCGCTCGCTGCGGGACAGATTCTTGCCCCCGGCGCCCGGTTTTTCAATTGATGCGCGCTCGACCAGTGAGTCGGCGACCGCGTCCATTTGCACTCTGTCGAACGCAACCCCCTGTTTCCCAATGCGTATTTCCGTCAGGAGAGGGCGGATGGTTCGTTTGAATTCGTCACGGCACATGCCGAAATAGGCCGGGGCGTCCTTCGCACGGATGAATCTCGGGGCGAGAGGAGGCTGCTGCAGGCGGGGTTCCGTCGGCGCGAGAAGGGCGGACATAGCGTTACCTCAGAAGGTCATTTGCCTTGCAGGGATTCGAGATAGTCGATCAGCTGCCAGCCGGTACATTTCCGGTGAAGCTTCGGCTCATGGCCGCCAGCTCTAGGGCCTTCGATCTCGTAGAAGGACAGCAGACCCTTATCCATCAGGTCGTTCACCTTGCTAGTCCGAATACCAAGGCACTCGGCAATTTGCTTCAGCGAATAGGTGGGGTTGAAGCTGACAAGACGGGATACCAGGTTCTCGGAACTGGCCTGGGCGCCTCGCGACTGCTTCGGCGGAGCTGGTCGAACCAGGTTATGGCGTGGGTTCTCTTCGGTGATCGCAACCTTCTCTGCCTGAATTGCAGCCTCTCGGCTCGGGTGCTGCTCAATCTCCACCTTGGCGATAAGCTGGAACCAATGCGCATGGTCTTTGTGCTGAGCAAGCCGACTGACAGCGTTCAGGGATATACCGACATAGAGAAGCACTCCATCTGCATCAAAGTGCCTGTAAAGGAAGCCTGGCTTAGCCAGCGCTTCAATCTTCTCTGCTGCATCCATGGGTAATACCTCGCCTGCCAGCGATTGCCGGCGATGAATGATCTATGGTGAAGGCCAGGACCTGACCTGAGAGGTCGCCCGCGTCGGGCAAGGATGGGGTGTCAGGAAGGGTTCTGCGGTGGGACAGGGAGTGGCATCCAGTGCGTAGTTTCAGGCCGCTTTACGTGACCTGGACCGTCGGCACAGGTTTCGATGTGTTGGCAGGAATCCTCGGCAAGGATCCAGAAACCGCCTTCATCCGAGCCTTCGTCAGATTCCCAGCGGTCGAACTCTGGCGCGAAGCAGTCCCAGCCCGGCCACTTTCGCCAGACCATGACTTCCTCCGAGTGCTCGGGGTGCCTGTCGCTGCACTTGATCCACTCGCTCATCTCCCGCCTCCTTCCAGGGCTGCGTCGATTGCAGCCGTCACCCCGTGCATGGTGTCGTTGTGGTCATGCCAACTGACTGCTTCGGTATCTCCACGCGGCTCAGGCCCTACGTACCATGCAGATGCAATAAGCCACCGATACCGCTCAGCGTCCTTGCGAAGCGCCTCGTTCTCCGCCTTGAGTCTGTCGCATTTCTCGTCCAGTCCTTTGATCGTTTCGTCACGACAGGCAATGCCGTCGTAAGACGTGCGCTCGTCGATCTCCAGCCTGGCGCGCAGCCGCTCCACCTCGGCAATCAGCCCGAGAACATCCCGCGGCGTTATCTGCTCCATAAACTCCTGCTCAGCCTCGCTCGGATCGAAGCTTCCGAAGTCATCGACAGCCCGCTCCGCCAGCTCCTTCAGCTTGTTGGTGTCGGTCATGGCTGCTCCCTGATAGCGGTTGCTGTATAGACTGGCTGCGCATAGCCGGAGACAGCGAAAGCCTGTGTGTCCTCGCCTAAGCGATGAACCATCACGGTCACGCACTCGCCATTGGCGATGTTGTAGTCCGCGTTACGCTGTTCATACCGCTCAGCCCACTCGCGTGCCGCAGCAGCATGGTCGTAGGAGTCGCGAACATGCATCGCGTCATCTTCTTCATGGCCATAGTCGGGGCACCAAACTAGAAAGTCGCTCATCACTTCACCTCTATTCCGGCTTGCTGGAGGGCTTCGGTCACGCGCTCAAGGCAGTCGTTGAAGCCTTGGTTCTTGGTTGCCTGGTACTCGCTGACGGCACTATTACCAAGCGTCTCATCGCGCTCAGCCGGCAGCTCCACCCTCAGAGCCGCGCGGCTGGCTTGCCAGCCTTCATAGCGGCCCTGAATGTGCGGGTTGAGGTACAGATCGTTACCGGCGCTATATGCAAGCGCTGTCGCGTGGGATGGCTCAGGCACTTGAGTCCTAACCCACGCTTCAAACTCTTCTCGAATTCCAGACATGCGAATGCCTCCCATATGGGTGTGCGGTTAAGGGGAAGGGTTAGGGGTGGAGGAGGGTGCGGAGCGCTTCAATCTCAGCGTGGCGCAGGCAGTACCGAACGCCATTCACTTCGAAGCGAGCAGAGCGAGTGCATTGGAAGTCTGAGTAGAGGTTGTCGTTGTAGTACTTCGATGTCCGCACTCCCTGACACCGTCCGAAGTCAGCCTTCAGCTCATGCGCTTGGCACATCGCCCACCTCCTTCCCCTCGCCGAGCAGGGCGCGCAGTTCCCGATGGGTCTTCGCCACCTGTTCGCGCCCGCAGTAATGAAACCCGCTTTCGCACTCGCACTCGTGGAGTTCCAGCCAGTTGCCGAGATGACGCATGGTCTCGCGCAACACCCCCTCGCTCACCACCTTGCCGTTGAGGCGCTTGACCTCATCGACAACCTTCATGCCAAGGTTTGCAGCCCAGTTCGTAGTGCCGGTGACGTTCGTCTTCTCGTTCCACTGGTAGCGCATGACGATGTTCATGACGCTATCGACGCTGGGGAGAACCACCACCCTTGCGCGCAGGGCCGCGACTTCCTCCCTGAGCGCCTGGGCCTCGGCTTCGAGGTTTTCGTATCGTTCTGCCGGCACAGCTTCGGCGAGCATCGAACCGCCGATAGTCTGCGGAACCCAGGTCTTGAAGCGCTCGCATCCAGTCACAGGCTTACTCATCGGTCGACCCTCCCTGCGCCGGCGCGGCGGCGAGCAGCGCGGCAAGTTCGCAGTGCTGCTCATGGCCTTTGTCTTTTTCGCCGCCACACTGCGGGCAGTAGTAGCCCTGCGGGCGGTGCCAGTAGTCGTCGTGGTCGCGGTAGTGCCATTGCAGGTTCGCCAGCATGTCGCGCCATTCCTCCGGCACCTGCCCAGCCTGGGCGACCGGGGCCTTGTAGCCGCTGTGCTTGTTCGCGTCGTAGTCGAGGATGAAAGGCTTCTCAGGGAGTTCGCCGATCAGCCAGCGCACACAGTCAGCCTCATAGCGAACCCGGTCGGGGTATTCGGATCGGGCGATGGTGAACCCGTCGCAGATGTCGCCGCCTTCACGCATGAGGATCGCGGTGAAGTTCGATTTGCCGTTGCTCTCCGGCATTGCGGCAGACCAGACCTTCAGGCGCGGCCGCTCCAGCTCCGGCGCCGGGGAGGGTTGCGCCAGGGCGGCGCGGGCAATCGCAGCGTCACGCTGTTGCTTCATGTGGGTTATGCAGGCCTTGAGGCTTTCAATCCTGGCCTTCAGCGCCTCAACCGTTTCTTCGGGTTCAGACTTTGGCAGGCAGCACCAGCAAGTTTCGACCGTACTGAACTCGAAGAAGTAACCACTACCTCGGCACATGCTGCACGATTGGTTTGGCGTGACCTCCCGCTCCCCCTGCGCGCCCTCTGCCTGCTCGGGGTGCTCATCATTCACCCATGCGGAGAACTTCCGCAGGATTTCCTCGTTGCGTTCTTCTACGGTCTGCTCCCCCTGCTGCGAGGCGAGGAAAGCGTCGATTCGCTCATGCCAATACGGCGGGATGCTGAAGATGGTGCGCATCTCACGCAGAAGCGCTTCCGCCTGCTTCGCCGCCAACTTCAGGTTGATGTTCTCGATGCGGAGCCCGGCGATGTAGTTGTCGAGGTCGGCGGGAAGTTCGTGCTTGATGGTCATGCAGCTTTCTCCTGATCCCGTTGCGTGGCGTACTGTTTGAAGTACTCGCAGATGTCTTCGCTGAGTTGCTGGCCGCCGATGGTGCTGAGCTGGCCGGTCATGTGTTTGCAGCGGCGGAGCAGTGCGTCTGCCTCGGCTTGCCGGCGCGCGGATTCGAATATGTCGTCGAAGGACTGGCCGGTGATCGATTCGATCTGACGCTGTGTTTTGGACTTGTCGAGGCCTTTCATGCTGCTGCCCTCCGATCAAGGACGGTGTCGTGGTAGCCGGCCAGCCAACGGCAGCGGCGGTCGAGTTCGTGGAGTCCCCATGGGCAGGCGCGCTCGGTAAGGCCAAGTTGCTTGGCCTCTACGCCGTCCTGGTACTCGGCTGTGTTCTCGGGGTACTCAAGCTGCTGCCTGTTCATGGCGCTCCTCCCACAGCCGCTGCGCGTTGATGTCCTTGCGGGTCAGCATCAGCGCGAACCGCGGGTCATCGCGGAAGTGCGTGTAGATCAGCCGCAGGATTCGGTCGTTGCTGATGTGCAGGGCACGCATCATGTGCTTGCGGGTGGGGAAGGCTTCTATCTCTGCGTCCATCCGCTTGATCAGCTCGGCGTCACCCAGCTCGATGCGGGACTCAGCGCTGCGGCGACGTGCAACTTCGTGCATGCGCTCAAGCGGAGAACTCTTGTGGATGAACTGGCCGTTGAACACCGGGATCAGGTCAGTGCGCTGGCCGAATCCGATTTCCTGCACTGCGCCGCCACTGGCCAGAAACTCAGCCATCAGCCGGTCAATGTCGTCATGACTCAGCTTGTGATCGCAGTGGACGATCTCCTGCCAAGCGTCTGCCTCGCAGGGTTCTTCAATCTCGGGGAAGTCTGTTTCCATGGCACACCTCAAAAAGAAGGCGCCGTGGAGGCGCCTATAGGACGTGATGCAAGGGATTCATCCGTAGGAACGGCTGTTGATGTCGATGTGGTGTTCCTCGGCTATGTGCCGCAGAACCCATCGAGTGATGCCTAGCGCCTCGCAAATCTGTGCTTGGCTGAGGCGCTGGCGGGCGAGCTTCCGAACTGCTGGGGCAAGCGCTGCGCGTTCCTTCCGGCGCCGCTCAAGCTGTCGTTCGGTATCGGTCCTGAACTCAACGCCAAATTGCTTGGCGAGGCGGCCTATGGTCCGCGTGCTGCGGTGAAACGCTCGTGCTGCCGCAACTACTCCGGCGCGCTCGAAGCAGGCTAGGGTTTCGGGAGTGATCACGCTGCCATCCTCCCGCGCATGTCAGCCTCAAGCGCTGCCAGCTCTTCCAGGAACACCTTCACCTCGGCCTCCATCTCTGCAATGCGCTTGTCGTCCCTGTGGTAGCGAAAGCAGACGTACTGCAGTTCATCTGGCAGGCGGTCGTCGAAGGACACGAAGTCGACCGATTCCAATTCGGCGCAGGCCATCTGGGCGAGCATCTGCCACTCATACTGGCTGTCGTGCTTGCCGGCCTGGATGACTGCAATGTGTTGCGCCGTGTTCGGGCACTTGATTTCCAGTCCGCGGCGACCGCCGTCCAACAAGATCACGCCATCAGGGCTCGCGCCGAATCCTTCAATGCTTGGGTGCAGGATCAGGCCTACCTCCAGCACCTCGCAGTCCTCGTACATCTCGTAGGCCGAGCGCGCGATAGGTTCCAGATCATTACCGCGTTGCATGGCTGCGTTCGTGTAGCCTTCCTCTCGCGTACCGGTAAGGCGCTCGCACAGCAGCTGCATCATGTAGTTGGTGCGGACAGCAGAAGGGGCGCCTCCGCGCCCCTTTGCCATTACGTCCTTCACCTTGCTCGCCGTGACTTTTCCGAGTCGTTGGGCGAACCAATCATCAGTCTGCTGGAGCATGTTCCACCTCCGCATCGATCGGCTCAGGCTGAGCGGCAAGCGCGCTTTGGCGCTGCTTCACGGCCTCTTTGAACTTTGCGAACGACTGCACATCGCGGGCTGACTGCATCTCTGCCTTGCCGGCGAGCCATACGCTTTGCAGCGCGTCCAGCGATTCGGCGTTCACCACCTGGGCGATCCACTTCTCTGCGAGCTCGCCGCCCTGAGCGTTGGCCGCAAGGCTTGCCAGCCCTTCGCCGGAATCGGTGTTCAGGTGATGAATGGCTTTGTCCAAGCGGTCTGTCTTTGGCCAGTACTTGTAGGCCCTCTTCACGACCGTCTTTTTCGCCATCTCGCCGTAGTCGGTCTTCCAAGGGGAAGACTTGCCAGACTTCACCGACTGGGAACGGTTCATGATCCCGTCGATGTCATCCCGGCTCATGCAGGTGGTCAGGTAGTCACCGTCTGCCGTCTTCACCACCACGTACACACCGACGATATCCCCGCGCTCCTTGGCGAAAGGGTTGTAGGAGTGGGTAGGGGGCTTGTCGAAGCCATTCAGGGCGAAGGAGTCGTGCGCGTAGACCAGTTCGGCCTGAGCCCACAGGATCGACCCCGTAGCCATGGCAAGGTCCATCAGACCCATGTAACTGATGTCCAGGCAGATGCGCCCATCACGCGGCACAAGGTACGCCTGGCGCTTCGCTGGGTTCAGGCTTATCCCGATGGCCGCGATGTTGGTCACTGCGTTCACAACCGACTGGCGGTTGCTGGCGGCGATCTTCGCGGCGTAATCGTTGTTCTGGAAGGTCTGGATGGCGAACTCGGCTTCACGCTCGAAGTTGAGTGCCGAGTCGGTCAGCACGGACGCGAAGGAGCTGCGAGCCCCGTAGACATCCTGCTCGATGACCGCAAGATTGCTCATGTGGTGATACCTCGCCGCGCATCGCGCAGCCAGTGAAGGGAGGGGTTATCGGTAGTGGGTGAAGGCCCAGATGCGGACGTCTGGCTCTGACAGTTCGAAGTGCTTGACCAGAAGGTCGGAGACTTCTGCACGCAGCCCAGCGGTCACGGTGCATTCGGTGATCTGGATGCCCTCTCCATGCTCGTCTATGGACTTCGCCAGTACGCGGCCGATGAATACATACGCGCCGCTCATGCCATCGAAGATGACGCATAGGCCATCGTGGTGCTGGATGCCCTTATAGGCGCTGTCGCTGAAGGAATCGACGTACTGGTCGTAACCTTCCTCGTATTCGCCTAGATAGCGATCCTTGAATTCCTGATAGTTCAGCTTCACGCCGACCAGGACATAGGTGTTGGACTGAACGCTCATATCGTTCTCCAGGTAGAAGGGAAGGCGCTACAGGTATGCGATCTCGTCGTCGTCAACGCTTATCGCGTAGCAGGGGAAGGCGCTCAGCGGGTGGTCACTCATGACCTCTCGGGCGGATTCTTCCGATTCGAACTGGGCGATGTTCCCGTCCGAGTCTTCGATGTTCATGTAGTGCCCGTTGTTGCTGCGTGCATCGACCAAGATGATCCAGGACATGCTGTTCTCCGGGAGTAGGGGAGTGGAAAGGCGCTTAACGTGCGCCACTCGGCGACCTCGGCCCCGTGTGAAGGAGGCACTAGGGATGGCCGCTGCCGGGGTTAACTCCAGGCCACGAACCGGCTGATACCTCCTACAGATATCCGCTTAGCGGCCCGCCGAGGTCGGGTGTGGATGGCGCTTGAAACGGAGGACACAGAGGTCCCCGCAAATCTGGGTGAATACCGGGTTGAAGTAGCCTTTGCGGCGCGCAAGGCTGGTCGCTGCGCGGATGCTCTTGCCGGCGAACTCTTCGTACTGGCTTTCGGTGGCGGCACTCATGCTGCGGCCTCCTGAAGCTGCCGGGCGGTTACCTTCTTCGGCGAGCCGCGATAACCCTCACGGCCTGCTTCGATGGTGGCCTCGGTGATCGCCTGCGACTTGCTCACCGCTTCCAGGGTGATGCCGTAGACCGGCAGGCGCAGCGCTTTCGGGTAGGTCAGTTCGACGTAGTACTTCATGCTGCGTTCTCCTGGATGCATTGCTCAGCGAGCTGGACGACGTGCTCGCGGATTCGGCTGTGGTAGATGGCCGAGGCCAGTTCGGGTTCGTTCTGTTCCAGAGCGATGAGGATTTGCACGACCGGGCATTCCCGGCCGCCGATCTCGCCGAGCAGTTCCATGACTGAGTCGGCGAAGCCCTGCTGCCAGTTCGGCATGGTCTTGGTGAAGAACAGGACGTTGTCGGCGTCGTTGCCCTTGAGGAGCTGGCCGACCTGGGAGCTCAGCCAATCGCTCTGAACGAGGATGCGTTCCTCGATCCTGTGGTGCTGGATTGCGTTCATGTCTATGACCTCGTGGTCGCGTGCATGCGGCTGCCCAACGCCCATAACGACATTCGGCAGGGACGATTCGTTGGGCATGCGCATACAGGCGAAAAAATTCCCGGACTTGCCGGGCTAATGCGGGGTAGGGTGGGGATGGCCGATTTGCTGTGTCGGCGCCTCTTAACGGCAGCTTTCGCTTTTACCCGTCAGGTCTTTCCCTTGGCTTCACGCCAGAAGGGGAGGCTTCATTTCCTGAATCGGCGGAGCGCTACTCCGCATTTCATCCCCATTGAAGGGTGGCGTCCTTGCCGGGAAGTCAGAATTGCTTGTTGCAGTCGTGCTCTTCGTTGCTGAAGAGGTGCGCATCGGAAAACTCGCCGCCTGCGTGACCATCTTGTCTGGCCAAGTAGCTCGCGTGCTGACCGGTCTTTCGTTCCTGCCTGACAGCCTTGCAGGACTTGCTACAGAACCTAGCCCATCCGCGCTTTCGGTCAGCAGTTCGGGCAATGAACGGCTGTTTGCAGCACGCGCATTTGTACTCTGCGGTTGCAGCCATGTTCTCGCCTCCAGTGTGTGTATGCGCCAGGGCGCGTTAGGCGGTGGCCTTGGCCGTTTCGTTCAGCGAATCAGCAACCTTGTCCGCCGGTATCACGAAAACGGTTGCAGAGCACTCATCGCATCCCAGCACGAACAGGCAGGTGACTTCGCTCGTCTTCAGCCTTCCGTTCTGCACGCCCGAATAGGTCACGTTGTTGGTGAACCACGACAGTGATTCGCCGCCGCATTCACGGCAGGAAGTTGGGTGCTTACTCATCTCTTTCTCCTGTATGCGGAGCCATGGGGGAGCGGTCTGGCCGGTGCTGATCTCCGGCTTAGTCTGTTAAGCCGTCTTTCGGGACGGCACGGTCTATGACAATGGGCCTCTTTACCCCCGGGGAGTCCAACCCCGGCACCGCTGCATCAGCCTGCAGATTCAGACCGCTCCCCTCATGACTCCAAGTGAATGCCCCTGCGGGAGGGGCATGCTCTTCACGCCTTCACAAACTTGCGGTTGTCATCAAGCTTGTAAGGGGTGTTCGGCTCAAGACCGTCTTCGCCGATGTAGCCAACTACCGTGCGGTAGCGCTCGGCCTTCCTGTCCCAGTAGCGGATTCTGATTTCGCCTTTCTCCCCGGCAGAGGCGGTGCCCTTGTACCCGGCAGAGGCGGTGCCCTCGTTCCCGGCAGAGGCGGTGCCCCAGTCCCCGGCAGAGGCGGTGCCCTCGTTCCCGGCAGAGGCGGTGCCCCAGTCCCCGGCAGAGGCGGTGCCCTCGTTCCCGGCAGAGGCGGTGCCCCAGTCCCCGGCAGAGGCGGTGCCCTCGTTCCCGGCAGAGGCGGTGCCCCAGTCCCCGGCAGAGGCGGTGCCCTTGTACCCGGCAGAGGCGGTGCCCTTGTACCCGGCAGAGGCGGTGCCCCAGTCCCCGGCAGAGGCGGTGCCCCAGTCCCCGGCAGAGGCGGTGCCCTCGTTCCCGGCAGAGGCGGTGCCCTCGTTCCCGGCAGAGGCGGTGCCCCAGTCCCCGGCAGAGGCGGTGCCCCAGTCCCCGGCAGAGGCGGTGCCCTCGTTCCCGGCAGAGGCGGTGCCGAGTGCACCAACCTGTACGACAGACTTCTCGCCGACTTGGCGGCATGCACCGATCACAGCTACGTCTTTAGCGCGCGATTCGTTCTCTTCCAGGAACTGCGTAGCGCTGGCCTGGTCGCCAATGTGGCGAATGGTACAGCGCGGGAACTTGACCTTGCCGCCGAGTGCGATGGTGTCGCTCAGGATCACCTCGACTACCAGCCACTTCGCGCCTTCTTCTTTGATGCTGGAGCTGCAGCCGTGATCGCCATGACCAAACAGCCAGCCATGCAGTCCGTTGCCGCATTCGTCGTTCTTCTTCCAGTCTGGCGCCTCAACAACAGCGCCAACTTCGTTCGGCCATTGAAAGCCGCCGTAGCTCGTCATATCCGCACTGCAGGTTCTCAAAACCAAAGCAGTGCCCTGCGCAGCTTTCTTGCTCGCCATCGCGATTCTCCGTTTTAGGTTTGCCCTGGGTTGGGCGATAGGGCGCCCGGATGGGCAAATGGGTTGGAGCTGGTGATGCCCTGCTACCGGCAGGGCGGCGGTTATCGCGGATCGAAGTCGCGAAGCAAGTCCTCGCCCTGCTGACTGATTTCCCATATTGCCGGGCTTCGCTGCACGCGAATGAGCAGGGCGAGTTGAGTCAGCAGATCCAGCCAGTGCCGACCAATGTCTATGCCGTCCGCGCCGGGATCCTCGGCGCATTCCTCGAAGCGTTTAAGCTTCTTGAGCACCTTCTGAGCAAAGGGCGGCAAATTCTCAGGTTTGTTGCGTGCAGGCATCGCTTCCGCTCCAAATGGGACGTGGGGTTAGGCGGTCAGTGCGGCCAGCTTCTGGCGGCAGTCGTCCATCTCGCGCTTGCAGCGCATGCCTTCTTCACGGTCTCCGCTGCGGAATGCGGCCAGCGCCCAGTGCTTCCAGTCGGAGATGAAGCCCTCAAGGTCAGCTGCCATGGCTTGCTTGGTGCTTGCGAATTGGCCTTTGTGATTGCGCATCGTCTTGCCCTCCCGGGCTGTGTTCGTTGACTTCCTCGATGCCCCTCTTGCGAAGGGCATCTGAGAAATCGGTTGCCGGTCTGTTCCCGGCTGTCATCCAGGAAACACCCCTGGCGATGCCCGCGCCCGCTGCTGATTGCAGGTTCTGGGTTCTCTATGGTTGGGCTCGCTCTTCCTCCCCGCAGCGTCAATCAGCCAACTTGCTTTCGCTGCGGATCACAGGTCCTTACAACATGCACGCTACAGAGCAGGCGCCCGGGTGATGGGGCAGGGTGCATGAGGTCCGGCGCGCCTTCAGCCGAAGCTCGGCGCGCTAATTCGATTCGGTGTTTCCCGCCGCGCTCAGCAATCTGGCGTCTCGCGCGGAGTGTCTCGTCTGTTCCTCCAGCCACGGTCTCTGCCTGCCGGAAAACTCGTCTTGGCGCTTTACGCTGCACGCCCGGGAGAGTTGCCATCCCTCTGGACTGTTGAGGCCTGTCCATCGCTGCCTTGGGTAGAGCTAAAGAGCTGCGGCCTCTCGGCCTGGCCGGCGGTGTGTTGCTCGGCGTTGAGATAAATATCTCCCATGGAAATACTTTCGTCAACTCCAATGGAGATAAAATATTTCCAAAGGAGATCGCCGGCCGATGAAGTGAGTGGCGCAGAAACGACAAAGCCCGCACTAGGCGGGCTTGGAGGGGCGGGGTGGGGTTAGTTTTCTAGGAGGCTTGCGAGAACCAGCTTTCCGATCGCTTTCACTGAGTCAAAGGTCAGCTCAATGCCTTTCTGTTTGGCGACCGTCTTCACGCGCTCCCATACGGCTTTGCTCCGAATGGTGTCGAGCAGATCTAGGCCGGCCCAGGTCAACTCCTGGGCGATCACCTCGTCGCCACCGTCTGATGTACCGGCATCCACACCGGTGATGAAGCCAGCTTTCCAAAGGCGAATCGCCTCAACATCCTTAGCGGAGTCGACCTTCTTCAGCAGCGGGCCATAGGAGATGTATTCGTTGCGGGTGGGGTTGAGCGCCTCAACCTCCACGAGGACTTCGCGGATCAGATCCCAGTTTCTTTCCATGAAGCGGTTCCTCGATCAGTTCGACATGATTCGCCGGTATTCCTGCTGGTACTGCTCATAGGGCAGGTTGCGCTGCTGGAGCTGCTGAATCTGTTGCTCGCGGGAGAGCGCAGCACCCGAAGAAGCCGCCGGCGCCTGGGGTGCGAGAGTGCCTGCAGCATAGCTGCGCTTCAGGTACTCCATGGCATCGGCGAACTCCTCGGCGCGCGACTCGGAGCGGAAGAATATGCGCCGGGCATTGGCGCCCTCCGAGGTACGGATGATCACCGCGTACCGATTGTCGCGCATGTTCTTCTTGTACACCTGGATCGCGCCAACGGAGCGGTAGTAGATCCGCTGGTTGATCTCCTGGGTCGTCATGAAGGTCGAGCCGAGCCCGACGACAACGCCGTTGTAGGCGGACGCCTGGCCGACGTTCACGCCGCGGCTGACGGTGCCATTCGATAGAGCGATGTACTCGGGCGTCACCATGGCGGACTGGGCCTTCTCGCTGCCGTAGTCCTCATAGAAACCCTGCTCGACGATCGAGGCAGCCTGCTTGGTGTCCATTCCGGCGCGCGGGGAGGGGGTGTAGGCAACTTGGGTATGACCGCAAGCGGTCAGCATCGATATGGCAATAACTGCGATAAGTTTTCGCATGAACCCTCCATGGATCGCTAACTCCTGTAATTGCAATTACAGGAGTTAGCTCAGGCTATGTTTTTCCACCAATTTGTTGTCAATTCAGCCAATTTGTCTTCGCTATCAGCTTGAAGAATCTCTATGCCTGACTTGTCCAGTCTATCCAGTTGCTTGTGGAGAACATCACGGTGCTTTGAAAGCTCCTTAATGTCCATTCCGCAATCGTCGCCTGGAACAAGAACAGATAAAGATGCACGCTGCCTATCGGTGTTGCTGCGTATCAGGTTGAGATCGGCTGAAGCCTGCAGCAAGTTGTGGTCAACCACCAATGGACTCTTGTACCACGCCGACACGATGTGCCCTGAAGCGCTCTGGCTCAGTAGTGGTACGTCAATTTCAATGACGTGCCCTGACTTCATCTTCAATTGATATCTTTCGTCTTGCACGATCTCAGATGCTCTCATTCCGAGAGTCTCTGTCAATTTATCAATAATTATTGATTTGAGCTTAGGCGTTGATCTGTATCTAAAGCCTGCATCATTTATCTTTCCGCGCGGCCTTCCTAGCGTGACAGCAGCCTCAAAGAATCGGTCAACTATCTCTTCAGGAGTTTCTCCAGATGCAAACAATGGCGGCCCAAGCTTTATGCTTTCGCTCAATATATCTGGAAAGTTGTCGCCTGCTTTTATCAGAGAGCTCTCTATGTCCTGAAGCAGGAATTGGAGTTCCCTATTATCGATCCTGTCGTCATACAGGCATTTGATGCGATCAAAGCTGTCCAGCATCCGAACCTCAGCTTTGCCCGAATAGCTCAGGACGACGCCAACGTTCAGGAATTCATCGACGTCCTGGTCAAGTCGGATGCTGATAGGCCTCCAATGGCCAGCAACCTTGGGCCCCTTAGCCTGATCTCGCAATTGCGAGCGAAGCGATGCTAATGAGTTCATACGATGAGGCCTTCGGATCGGGCGTAGGCGCCCGGGTCAAGTCGCTGTTCAAGTAGGTCGATTACTGCTTCGATCTCGTCTCGATCAAGCAATTTTGACAGATTTTCACGGAGCTCGTTCGCGGCTCTGTCACGGAAGCTGACGGCGAAGCCATTGTAGGCCAAAACGCGAGCGCTCTTATTTGGCAGCTGCTCGCTCCACCTGAGGATGGCGACGTCTACCAAGTCCTTGATCCTGTTTCTAGCTGGGTCTGGGTGCTTGCCCATCGAGCCAGGTGTCCAGTTTGGATAGACAAAGATTCTTTCGTGATCAATCAGTATCAGCTCCCCGCGGCGCGTTTGCAGCAGATTGCCTAGGTTGCGATCTGAGTTTAGAAGCCACTCATCAAACGCGATCAACCTGGCGAGCTCAGGATGCTTGGAGAGCTCCTTCGCCAGGCGAAGCAGACGCGCCTCCATAAGCGGGCTGAACGCCTCGAAACCAAGATGCTTCTGTCTGAGGCTCGGGTGCTCCATGTCTCGCCCGAACCAACAGAAGTAGTCTTCCTGGGGGTGCAGCCGATTCAGCACCGAAGCAGGGATCTGCTCCTGAGTTAGGAGAACGATTCCGGCTGGATCTGCAACCTTGAACCCGCAGATGGACGCCAGCACATGCCCGATCACCTCTGCAGGCAGCGCTCGGTTCACAAGCATCATGCCCGACACTGGACATCGGATGTGATCCGTCGCCGGCTTGATGTAGCAGCGATGGTCAACATTATCGACCGTGACGATTCCCCGGAAGATGGGGCTATCGCCAGTCATGTCAGGGGCCCTCAGCGGGCCCTTGAAAGCACTACTCGGAAGGGTCTTTATTGCCACGCAGCGCATCCCTTTGCTTCTGCATTGCATTAGGGAGAGGAGGGCGCTCAGTCGCAGGCGCCCTAGCCTCGAATCGTTCGGCTATGGAGCCGAGTAGAGCAAGGTCTTCTTCCGTTAATCGGCCCTGGTCTGCGGCAATCGCAATCCGCTCCAGGATTTTACGGCTTCGCTCAGATGCCACAGCCATCAGCCCAATGGCCTGTGCACCGGCTCCAAGCGGTGCTTGGTCGATGGTGGTTTGACTGGGCTGGGGAACCGCCTTGGCCAGATCCTCAAGCTCTTCGGCGAGGCGGTGGCTGTAGCGGGAGGCGGGAATGCCCATGAAGAGATAAATCTTCGCAGCCATCTCCTTGCTGAGCGGCCGGCCACCATTCAGGTGGCTGTTCAGGGTGCCCTGGCTCATCTTCAGCTCGTGGGCCAGCTCTTCTTGAGTGACTCGCTTCTCGCGCGGCTTCCCGGCGTTGAAATCAGCAATAGCAGCCTTGAGCGCTGCGCACTCCTGCTTCTCCCAGTCTTCCAGTTCGCGTCGTTCTTTCTTCATCGCCTGATCGTATTCCCGGCGGAGATAATCGCCTATCTCCAATGGAGTTGCTAAATATCGCCATGGGAGATAATCTGTTCTCCAAAGCCACCATGGGGAGCAGATCAATGCACCGCATAACCCTCAATGAATTCGCTGCCGAGAAGGGGCAGACCAAAGCTGCAGCGCTTCTCGGGCTCACCCAGGGCGCGCTGAACAAAGCCCTGCGCGTCGGCCGTGACATCTACGTCACCGAGAACACCGACGGCTCCTTCTCTGCGGAAGAGATCAAGCCGTTCCCGACGCAGAACTCGAAGACTGCCGCCTAGCCGACAGCCTTACGACCGCATGGTTGAACGCGGCTTTGCCTGCCTCATCCATCCGGTCCTGAACCAGTTCTGAGTAGTGATTGAACGCCGGCCAGACGCGCAGTTGCTGACCGAGCGGAGCGGTAGAGATCAAGGCTGCGACGAAGCAGCGGAGGGCGAGCACTTCGCCCTGAAGTTCGGAGAGGTCGGCCATGGGGAATTCCCTGTCGGTTGATCGAGTGATGACAGGTTGCCAGCGCGTAGGCGAGGGCTCCACGGAAAGACCCGAGAGGTTTTTACAGATGGAAAACATTCAGCAATCGATTCACGAGACGGTGCTTGAAGCCTGCGCCAAGCAGCTGGCTCCGAAGATGGGCCTGTCGCACGTATCGCTCCTGCAGCGCTCGAACCCGCAGAACGAAGGCCACCAGCTGACCTTCGCCCAGTTCTACCAGATCAACCTGCACAGCCAGGACCATCGCTCGCTGCGCGCCCTGGCCAACGACTTCGGCTACGACCTGGTCGGCGGCTACGTGGTGACCGAGAAGACGCCGATCCAGGCGCTGATGGACAGCCTGAAGCAGTCCGCGTCTACAACGCAGATCGTGATGGAAGCCCTGGAAGATCGAATCCTCACCGCCCAGGAGCGCAAGGACATCGAGAACGCCATCGCCGCCGAGCAAAAGGCTCAGCAGCAGCTCCTGGCAGCTGTTCGCAACATGCCGATTGGTCGGGCCGTTTGAAATGCAATTCACCGTCACCATCAACCAGGCCAAGGCACTCGAGTGGGGGCTGAACGCGCAGCAAGCGCTGCTGTTCGCCTTCGTATACGAGTCTCCTTCCTGGGCGAAACTGGTGCAGACGGCTGACGGTGATTTCTACGCGCTGAGCAAGGCCAAGATCATCGAAGAACTGCCGTTGCTTACTGATAAATCAGACACCGCGTACCGCCTTCTGAAGCAGCTGGCTGCAGTAGGGGTAATCGGCCTTTCGAGCACCGCCAGCATCACTCTGGTGCGCATCACCGAGAAAGGTCAGGAGTGGAACCGGAAGCTCAACGGCGCGGAGAAATACAGCCGCAAGGTCGGAAAAAAATCCGAGGTCGGATATTCGTCCGAGGTCGGAATAAAATCCGATCCTAAGAAGGCGAGAGGGTCGGAAAATAATCCGATCAAGGTCGGAAAAATTTCCGATGTGGGTCGGAAAAAAATCCGAGAAGGGTCGGAAAAATCTCCGACAAATCAGGATACCAGTAATCAGGTAACCAAGAATCAGGGTACCAGTCAGGTACTTTCGGCCGAGCCGGCTTCGCCCGCTGCGCCGACCTCGCTGGTGCTGGTGGTCGACCAGGATGCACCGCGCTGCGATATCCCCGTCGACATGCCAGGCCCGAAAGACCAGTCCTGCAAAACCTTCAAGGTCTGGGCGAACTACGCCATGGCTTACCGCAAGCGCTACAAGGGCGCTTGGCCGGTTTGGAACGCAACAGTCGCCGGCCAACTCGCGAAACTGGTTGACCGCCTTGGTCAGGCCGAAGCACCGAAAGTCGCTGCGTTCTACGTCGGTATCAACGATGCCCGCCTGATCAACAACTTCCACAGCATCGGTGACCTGCTCGCCAGGGCGGAGGCGTACCACACGCAGTGGGCAACCAACCGTCAGATGAACTCCACGACTGCCCGCCAGCTCGAGCAGACCCAGGCGAACATCAACGCCGCACAGCAGGCCGCTGAGAACATCATCGATCGTCAGGGAGGGGTAGCCAATGCTTTCCTCCGCTGATCGAGCCCAACTCGCAGCCGCAATCGTCGCCACGGCAGAAACCCTCGGGCAGACGATCAGTTCCTCTGCCGCCGAGATGATGGCTCATGACCTCGCCGAGTTTCCGGCCGAGGGCATCGCCAACGCTCTGCGCGCGTGCCGCCGCGAATTGACCGGCAAGCTGACACTCGCATCGATCCTGCAGCGCATCCATGCGGCCGACGGACGTCCTGAGCCGAACGAGGCCTGGGCAATCGCTCTGGAGTCATTCGACGAAGCATCCACCGTCCTGATGACGCCGGAGATTCAGCAGGCCGCTGCCGCGGCACTCCCGATTTTCCAGGCGAAGGACAAAGTCGGCGCCCGCATGGCCTTCATCGAGGCCTACGCAAAGCTAACTACCGCTGCGCGGCAGCTCTCGCAGCCGGCTAAGTGGGTGATCTCCCTGGGTCATGACCAGCAATGCCGCGTGACTGCGATCCGTGACGCCGAGCGTTTGGGCCGCCTACCGGCTCCAGAGGCGGCGCTCCTTCTTTCGCAGCACACACAAGAGCCGATCTCTGGTGATGGTCAGGCAATCGCTGGGCTGATCACCGGTAACGGCGTAGCCCCATCGCCCGCGCTTCGGGAGAAGTGGCAGCAGGTGAAGCAGGTAGTCGAGCAGGGCAAGCGCCGCCAAGAGATTCAACGCCGCTGGGATGCGCGCTGCGAGCGTCGGAAGTTCGCTGAGCGCAAGGCACAACTGATCGCTGCCGCAGAGCAGCTGCAAGCGCGGGAGGTGGCAAATGGGTAGCTCCATCCACAAGTTCCAGGGCTATTGGATGCGGTCGCACTCCGAAACCCGCTGGGCATCGATGCTGGATGCGCTGGGGATTCGCTGGATCTACGAGCCTCAGGTAGTCGAAACACGGCATGGCTGGTATCTGCCCGACTTCTACCTTCCGGGCGCCGGCGTGTACCTGGAAGTGAAAGGCCCAGCCCCGACTCAGACCGAGTTGGAAAAGGGCCGCGATCTGCAGGAAGCGACTGGCTGCCCGGTCATCTTTGCTTGGGGAGACATGCAGTTCTCCTTGGACGGGGTTTGCGGTGGGATGCTTGGATGCCTTGGTCCAGCAGGCTTCGTTGAGTTCTCCACCTTTGAGTTCAGAAAGCTGATCCGTCTCGGCTTAGGCGAGCAGTACTTCAACAAGTACCTCCGCGCAGGCATCAAACATCAGCACCCTGGCGCGGTGATGATCGGTGATTACCTCCAGGAGGTGTTGCTCGAGATGGTGGGGCGATCTGCGGCCGAGGCTTCTCGAGCTGATCACCACAAAGAACTGAACGCTCCCAAGGTCGCCTGCCATTCACCAACATCGAAGGCTGAATGGGCGATCGCCTCTTTCCTGCGCCGAAACCCTGGGCCTGGCGTTCGTGTTCAGGAGGTGGCCGCATGAAGCGCTGCTGGAAGGTAATCCTGCCGGGCCGCCCGGCATTCACGATGATCCTGATGGAAGACTGCGACCCGCTGCAGGTTGCGCGCTCCATCTGGCCGACTGCGGAGGTGGCGTGATGGCTGAATTCGAGATCGAGTACATCCACAACGGCGTCCACCGGGTGGCGATCATCCTCGCCGACGACCATCGGGACGCCTACCAGGCCTTCGAGTCTATGAAGTCCAACGGCGTCATCGGTGACGAGATCGTTGAGCGCGGCGATGCCGGCGTAGAAGTGGAGAGGAGGGCATGCAATGGCTGAGGCAATCGTGACCGTCTACCTGGTTGGCTGCTTCCTGACTGCCCTCGCTGCCGGTAGCAGCCGGCCGTGGCGCTGCATCCTGCTCTGGCCGATCTTCTGGCTCTACATCCTGATGCTGCTTGCCGAGATGGCGCTGGAGGATCAGCGCCATGGCTAACACCGAGAAGATCAGCGTCAACAGCTCGGACAAGCTGTCGCGTGCCATCAGCGCCTTGACCGCCATGTACAAGCAGAACCGCTTCGTCGTGGTGTCGATGCGCCCAGGCAAGGACCGCACCCTGGATCAGAACGCCCTCTGGTTCGCGATGTACCAGCGCATCTCCGATCAGATGGGCATGGATGACGTCGAGGACGCACGCCGGTACTGCAAGCTCCACTTCGGCGTGCCGATCATGCGCAAGGCCGACGCCGACTTCCGGGACGGCTGGAATCGCTTGTTCCTGGACCTTCCCTACGAAGTGAAGCTGCGCCTCATGGGCCCGTGCGCCATGTTTGGCCCGGATGGATTCCCGGTGACACGCCTCTTCAACCGCGCCCAGGGCATCGCCTACACCGACGCCATCGTGGCCGAGTTCACAGAGAAGGGCGTGGTATTCGACGATCTGCTGAGCGAGGTTGCGGCGTGAGCAAGTTCAAGGCCGGAGACATGGCGCTGATCATCTATTCCCCGGCAGAAGAGAATATCGGGAAGGCGGTGGAACTCGTCGAATATGCCGGAGAGCGAGCGATAGCGGGTGAAGGAGGTTCATTCATTCCAGCAGGCCATGAGCGGTGGCTTGTAAGGTCGATTAGCGGAGAAAAGGACCTAGCAGTACGTACAACCTTCGGAATAGATGGCCCAGAGATAGGGAAGATCTTTGTCAGCGAAGGTTATTGCCGCCAGTCATGGCTCATGCCCCTCCGCGGCGACTTCCAGCCCGAGCAGCAGAAGGCGAAGGAGGTGGAGGTATGAGCATGGAAAAGCTGTTCATCCTTTGGCTACTCGCCGCCGGCATGGGAGCCACTCTCTGGCTCGGCGTGAAACTTGGCCGGGGCATTGGCGCAGTGCTCTATGCCTGCGCCGCCGCCACCTCCTTCACGCGCTTCGCATGGGCCTGCGGAAAGGAGCATGGCTTCCGTGAGTTGCGCTATCCGCGCTGGATGCACGCACCTGTGGTATGGGGAGACATCTTCCTCACGCTGCTTGGCTCAACAAAGGGCGGTGTGAGCCACTACGGAGGCGCCGGAGTCTGGAGCGGAATCGGGGACTGGACCGTTTTCCCGGCTGAGAAGGAGGAAGCATGACTCTCTCCACCCGCCAGCCCAAGCCCAAGAAGTGCCAGAACGCCGAGTGCGGCCAGGAGTTCGTCCCGCGCTACCGGTCGACTGAGAAGGTCTGCAGTCATGCGTGCGCCCTGGTCGTGGGCCGAGCGGACAAGCGCATCCAGAACCTTGGCAAGAAGGCTATCGAGCAGCGCGAGCGCCGGGAGATCAAGGTTCGCCGGGAGAAGCTGAAGAGCAGGGCGGATCACCTCAAGGATGCAGAGAAGGCCGTGCGTGACTACCGGCGCACCTACGAGCTATCCATCGGCAGCGGTTGCATCAGCTGCGGCAAGACCCAGGCAGAGGTGCAGGCCGCTCAGGGGTGGAAGACCGGGGGCGCTTTCGATGCAGGCCATTTCCTCGGGAAGGGGGCTCGCCCAGAGCTGCGACTGGAGCCGCTCAATATCTGGTTGCAGTGCAAGGCCTGTAATGCGGGCTCCAGCAAGTACGCCAGGAAGGGGCTAACCGTTGCGCAGGGATTCCGCGCCGGCCTGATCGAGCGCATTGGCGTGGAGGCTGTCGAGGCCCTGGAAGCCGATCAGGAGCCGCGCAAGCACACCATCGAAGAGCTCAAGGCCATTGCCGTTGAGTACCGCGCCCTACTGCGAGAAGTGAAGAAAGCAACTGCATGACCATTACCGAATACGCCGCCTGGAACATGGCGCTTCTTCAAGATCACGGAATTATCAGGGGGTACGAAATGAGCGAAGTCGTTCAACTGCGCAAGGACAAGCTCGAAACGTTACTCAAGGCCCGCTCTGACTTTCAGGAGCATGTCTATGGCGCCATCCATGCCGCATGGAACTCAGGCGTCGAGCAGGAGCTGATGCGCGATCAGATGCTGGCCATTCTTCATCGGATCATGACTGACCTTGAGTTCGATCAGGTGAAATTTGAACCGGAGGGCGCGTGATGACACCGGAAGCACAGGGCGTCCTGATCTTCACCTCCGCTTTCGCGCAAGTCTTCCTCCTTGGACTGAACAGTAAGCTACTGCGTGACGACAAGATCGCCGCGGGCTTTGTGGTGTCCTGGATGATCACGCTCGCGCAGTTCGGATACATCTGGGCGGTTGCTCACTCGCGCATCGATACCGTCCCTTTCCTGGTGATCTCCGGCTTTGGCGGATCTATCGGTATCACCTCCGCGCAGTACTTCTACCGCTGGTACGACAAGACTTTTCATCGCAAAGGGGAGAGTGCATGAGCGACGTCAAGCCGACTAACCCGAAGGACCTCATTGGAAGCGAAAAGCTGCCTCTGCACTTGTGGCCGACTACTGCCACTGCGATGGGCTGCATCGGCCTGCTCGAGGGGATGCTGAAGTACGGGCGCAGCAACTGGCGAGAGGCTGGAGTGCGCGCATCCATCTACGTGGACGCCTGTAAGCGTCACCTCGATGCGTGGTTTGAAGGGGAAGAGTGCGCTCCGGACAGTGGGTCGCCGCACTTGGCCAATGCCCTGGCCTGCCTGGCGATCCTAGTTGATGCCAAAGCGGCCGGGAAGCTCGTCGATGACCGCCAATACAACGGTGCCGGTTACCGGGAGTTGGTTGAAAGCCTGACTCCGCAGGTAGCGCGCCTCAAGGGCCTGTTCTCCGACAAGGCGCCGAAGCACTACACCATCGCTGACAACGCACAGGAGCAAGCCTGATGTCTCAACGCAAAGCGACCGATGAGCAGCTGATGGCAGCACTGACTGGCCGCACCGTTGCAGAGGCTGCTGCCTTCATCGGCATCCACGAGCGGCGCATGTGGCACCACAAGGCGCGGCTTGCTCGCCTTGGTTGGTCGCCAGAGCACAACATGCATCACCGCGTTCCTGACGGTTTCCACCTAAAAGGCAACAGCACGCTCTACAAGAGAGGTGAGCCGATCCTTCAATGGGTGAAGTCGAACATCGATCTGGAGCGCCAGAAGGAGCTGATGGAGGCATTCACTACTGGCTTCCTGAGCGAGTCGGAACCGCTGCCAGCAATCGATCCGCCATCCTGCGAACTGGATTCCGACATCATCCCTTGGTTCCAAATCGGCGACGCCCACGTCGGCATGTTGGCGCACTCGAACGAGGTCGGGCACAACTTCGACCTGAAGATCGCTGAGCGTGAGCTGACCCTGGCCATGCAGAAGCTGATCGATCGGGCTCCGTCTTGTGAGCGTTGCGTGATCCAGGACCTGGGGGATATGAGCCACTACCAGGACTTCACTGCAAAGAGCGAGTCGGGCCACGACTTCGACTACGACAGCCGCTATCCGAAGATGATTGAGGTGTGCGCCCGGGTGATGCGTACCATCGTCGACAAGGCGCTTTCCAAGTTCCAGTTCGTGGATGTCATCGTCAACCAGGGCAACCACTCGCGCTCCAATGACGTCTGGATGCGCGTATTCCTGAACCACGTCTACCAGAACAACAAGCGCCTCCACGTGCTGGACAACTCCAGCGTGTTCATCCCTTACCGGATGGGGAACACCTTCGTCATGTGCCACCACAGTGACAAGTGCAAGCCGCCGCAACTGGTCAGCGTCATGGCAACCGACTTCGCCCGGGATTGGGGTGAATCCACCTATCGCTACATCGATATTGGCCACATCCACCACCGCATGGTGGCCAAGGAGATGCCAGGCGTAACCGTTGAGTCCTGGGCGCAGCTGGCCCCATCGGACAAGTGGGCACACGACGGCGGGTGGCGTTCCCGGGCGTGCTTGTCAGCTGTGCTTCGCTCAAAGACCTACGGCGAGAAGGGGCGCATCACCATCACCGCTGAGGAAGTCAAAGACATCATCGACAAGGCCATGCCTGGAACTCAGGCAAGCCTTCGCCGCGCTGTTTATTCGGTCTGAACTGGGGAGAACGGACATGATCTATCGCGACGCAGAGCACGCTATTGCACGAATCATGAGCATCGAGACCATCGACGGCACGCAGAAGGCTGACTGGCAGCGCCGGTATGAGGCTGGGTATCAGGAGGAGCCGCCTGCTGCGAATCCTTGCCCGCTGACTGCATCTGAGCGCCTTGCTCAGGACGCCATGACCCGCGCCATGCTGCACCGTGAGCTGAAGCCTGAGCACTGGAGCGTGCTGGTGGCCAAGTACAGCATCAACGACCGCGAGGTAGTCGATTCGGTACGCTGGCTTGCACCGCGCGCCGTTACCCCTGCGCACCACCTATTCCGCATGAAGTGCGTCACTGCCTGGGCTATCCCGCCGAAGCGTGGCGTGAAGGATGGCGTGAAGACCTCGCGCAATGGCCTGCCTGAATCGTTCTACGAGATTCACACATGGGACACGGACGGCACGCCGGAAGGCACCCTGCGCCGCTGGAAGTCGATCACCAGGAAGTGGCTGGAGGATCAGGTAACCGAGGCGATCAAGGCGGCGACCCCGCTGCTGAGCGAAGACCAACTCCTCTTTAGCGAGGCTGCATGATGAAAATGATCTCCATCCCCAACCTGCTCATCACTGACCGAGCCATGGACTGGCTTATGGCCGGAATCGAGGGGCGCGATCAGAGCGACCTGACCTATTCGCCATCGACTAACTGGCAGCAGGCCGGCGAACTGATCGACAAGTACGCGATGGGTGTGCAGGCTGGATTCGTGAACGAATGGCGCGCCATCTACAAGCAGAATGGCAAGTACATCCCTGGCAAGACGGCGCAAACTGCGATCTGCAGAGCAGTGATAGCCGCAAAGATTGGCTTCACCGTCGATGTGCCGGAGGAGTTCATGGCGCCAGAGTTCTATGACCCTCTTCATCGCGAATGGGTGGAGAAGCAGGATAGGTTCCTCTCCAGTCGAGTGCCTTCACAAATCGCCAGATGAATGCTGTAAATACACGTTGACAACGAACGAACAAGCGAGCAGAATTCTTCCCATGCTACGCAAGTAGCGCACAGGCCCGGCACATAGCTGGGCCTTCTTGTTTCTGGAGTCTCGATGGACCTAGACCTTCGCATCTCGCGCTGGATTCTCGAAGCGCAGCGAAGGGGGATCCATCTTGAGCGAATCCTGATCCATCCCGACGACTACCCATACGCCAGGAAGCACATACGCTTTCTGCCGATGAAGGTAATCGGCAATGAAGTGCCAGTATTCCAGCCTTCCGAGGCCGAAATCGGCACTTGAATGCACTTTTGCGCTCCCCAGCGCTGCCGGCCCTCCGTCCGGCGTTTTCTTCAAGCCGCTATAGCTCAGCCGGTAGAGCAGCCGACTTGTAATCGGCAGGTCCCGGGTTCGATGCCTGGTGGCGGCACCAAATTCAGGCGAATGCGAAAGCTGATTCGCGCACGGGCTAGACGTGCGATCTCCATCATCAAGAGATCATGCCGGATTTCAGCGCCGGCCGCCTGAACCTATTTCCGCAGTGCCCGACCGGCGATGGTCGCAGGAACTCTCCCTATGAGGCTGAACGACATGACTGAGCCGGCCACTACTGCCGCTGGCGGGATCGCGCTGTACAAGCTCGGCGCGTTCGGCTGCATGGCAGCGCTGGCCGCTGTGGTGGTCATGGCGCTTACCATCCCGAAGACGGTGAAAGAGTTCGTCGTCTCGCTGATCTGCACCCTGGTGGGTTCGATTGGTGGTGGTGCTGCACTGATCAAGGCCTTCGGGCTCATGGCATGGGCTGATGACGTGTTCGGCCTCTGCGCCCTGCTCGGCATGGTCTTCGCCTGTGGCCTACCTGGGTGGGTCATGGTCCGCGGCTTCTTCGCATACGCCGAGTACCGGAAGGGCGGAAAGAACTTCATCCAGATGGTTGGCGACCTGATCACGGTGGCTAAGGCCGCGCTGCTGAAGTGAGGGCTTTCTGATGCTCGGTTATACGACTGCAAGCGAAGCTAAGGCCATTGGCTGCACTCATCACGCCAGCTATTACGGAATTCCGCTCTGGATGGGTGACATCGACAGCGATGCGCCGCTCGCCTTTGCAAAGTGGCTTCCGTTGGATTACCTGATGCCGGTGTTCTCCTACATCGAGGGCATCTGCAACTGTCTGCTCGGCAATGAGCCGACCTTCATGTTCAAGGTTGGCCGCGAGATCGACTGATGAACTGGATCATCCTGCTCCTCTGCCTCGCCGGCCTCTGGATCTACATCGGCTCGCACAGGAAGGATGACGTCATCGTCGCCTGCATGCGCTTCTTCACCGGCATCGCGCTGTTCCTGATGGGGCTGGGCGCATGGCTGATCAAACTCTTCGCGAACTAGCTTCACCCAAGGCGTGGCGACACACCGATATCACCAGCAAGAAAGGAGAGACACCATGAGCCTCATGTACACCATCAAAGCCATCAAGCGCGACGGCGAGCGTTACTGCCACCCCTGTGAGGGCGCATATCGCGTCGTGTGGTCTGAGCAGTCCTGCGACAGCGATCCCGGCGTCGCAACGATATACGATGTGGAGAAAGGTATTCACTTCAGCATGGCTGACTACAACGCCATCTATATCGAGAACGCCAACGGGCAGACCATTGACCACTTCAGGGCAAAGCCCAGTCAAGGCATGCCTTCGTGCGGAATAGCTGAATGAATGTCTCCGTTCTCATCGACGGAGCTGTACAAGAGGTGCCCGGCAGGACCGGCTTGGACTCAGAACATAAAGAATTTGTATCGGTTGCGCCATGACTACGATTGCCTATCGAGACGGCGTGATCGCATACGACTCGCTGGTAACTGCCGGCGGAACCGTGATTTACGACGACTTTGACAAGAAGCGCGAGCGCAATGGGGTGCTGTTCTTCGGTTCTGGATCAACGGCTGACATTGATCTGCTGATCTCTGCCTACTTCGGCGAGATCCCTGGCTTCGATATGGATGCTAGGGCGCTGGTTCTTCGTGAAGACAAGCTGTCCCTGATTTCCTTTGCAGACGGTCGCGTGTACGAGAGCGAGGTTCTGCCTGATCGCCCATACGCCATTGGAAGTGGGTCTGATCATGCCTATACCGCATTCGACATGGGTGCATCTGCCCGTCAGGCAGTAGAGCTAGCAGCGAAGCGCGATACCTGCACTGGCGGCCTGATCCGCACCTTCACTCTGCCCCAGGGCTAACCATGCGCCCTATGCCGCCCTCAACTATCGGCCAGTTTGCCGAAGGCGCTGATTGGGCTGATGCCTACATTCCGGCGCCTGAGGTTCTGCAGTGGGCAATGGAGACCTTCGTTCTGGAAGGTGGCCAGCTCCGCAACGAAGATCACGCTCACATTGAGGATGCGCCGATAGCGTTCCTATGGGCGGCGTCTGGTTTCGAGAAGCAAGGTCGCCTGGTGTTAGGCCAGTGCGAAGAGGTCACCTTCCGCTGTAGTGCATGGCAGAAGGGTAGGCAGGAGCAGCAGATGCTCCAGTGGTTCGGGTATATCCCGAGCTTCCTGATAACCCTGGCTGCAGATTACTGCGCAGAGTGCTCGGATGCCGAGTTCTGCGCCTTGGTGGAGCACGAGCTTTACCACATGGCCCAGAAGCTCAATGCCGAAGGTGAGCCGCAGTTTACCGATGAAGGCCAGCCCAAGCTCAAGCTGCGCGGCCACGACGTCGAAGAGTTCGTCGGTGTGGTTCGCCGTTATGGCGCCAGTGAAGGGGTTAAGGCCCTGGTAGAGGCGGCAAACAACCCGCCCGAGGTGGCGAAGATCAACATCGCGAGGGCCTGCGGAACCTGCCTACTGAAGTCGGCCTGATATTTGACAGGCACTAGACGGATTCGAATCTATGGCAGCGCTCAAAGATGAGGTGAAAGCCTTCATCGTTCAGGCTCTGGCCTGTTTCGATACGCCGTCTCAGGTGGTTCAGGCCGTCAAAGATGAATTTGGTATCGAGATAAGCCGCCAGCAATGTGAGACGCACGACCCAACGAAGCGTGCTGGCTCAACATTGGCGGCAAAGTGGGTAACTCTGTTCCACGATACCCGCAAGCGATTCCGCGAGGATACTGCTGATATTCCGATTGCGAACCGAGCTTTCAGGTTGCGCACACTGGGCCGCCTAGCCGAGAAGGCAGAAAGCAGCAAGAACGCTCGCCTGACCCTCCAGATCCTGGAGCAGGCCGCGAAGGAAGCGGGCGACATGTACGTGAACCGTCAGGCCAAGGTTGATTCCGGCCCTGATGACGTACCGCCCACCCGGGTAGAGGTCGAGATCGTCGACGCCAGGAAGCGCGATGCCGACGCTTAACGTTCCGCAGGGCAAGTTCCTGGCTTTGCCGCACAAGTTCAGGGCGTTCGTTGCTGGTTTCGGCTCAGGCAAGACCTGGGTAGGTTCTGCCGGGATCTGCAAACACGTTTGGGAGTGGCCCGGGATCAACTCAGGGTACTTCGCTCCTACGTACCCGCAGATCCGCGACATCTTCTTCCCGACCATCGAGGAAGTCGCCTTCGACTGGGGCCTGAAGGTCAAGACGAAGGAAGGCGACAAAGAGGTTGAGTTCTACGCTGGCGGAAAATATCGCAGCACGACCATCTGCCGATCCATGGAGAAGCCGCAGACCATCGTTGGCTTCAAGATCGGGCACGGCCTAGTTGATGAGCTGGACGTACTTACGGTCACCAAGGCCCAGCATGCCTGGCGCAAGATCATCGCCCGCATGCGCTACAACGTAGATGGCCTGCGAAATGGCGTAGACGTCGCAACGACGCCTGAAGGCTTCAAGTTCGTCCACCAGCAGTTCGTGAAACAGCTCCGTGAGAAGCCTAACCTTGCTGACCTGTACGGGCTGATCCAGGCAAGCACCTACGACAACGAGCTCAACCTGCCAGAGGACTACATCAGCTCTCTGATGGAGTCTTACCCGCCGCAGTTGATCCAGGCATACCTGGAAGGGCAGTTCGTCAACCTTACGTCGGGGACGGTCTACCACGCCTTTGACCGTAGGCTGAATGGCTGCTCTGACGAGCGACAGCCCGGCGAGGTGCTGCACATTGGCATGGATTTCAACGTCGGCAAGATGTCCGCCGTGACCCATGTGAAGCGTGATGGCCTGCCGCGGGCGGTGGACGAGATCATGAATGGCTACGACACGCCAGACATGATCCGAAAGATTAAGGAGCGCTACTGGCGCTTCGACGGCAACACTTACCAGAAGACTTGCGAAATCATCGTCTACCCGGACGCTTCGGGTGACTCGCGCAAGTCGGTGAATGCCAGCACGACTGACTTGGCCCTGCTCAAGCAGGCTGGATTCCAAGTCAAGGCGCCGGCTGCAAACCCTCCGGTCAAAGACCGGGTGAACGCGATGAATGCCATGTTCTGCAACGCCAACGGCGAGCGCCGCTATCTGGTGAATGCAGACCGCTGCCCAACCTATGCCGACTGCCTGGAGCAGCAGGTGTGGGCCGAGAGCGGAGAGCCCGACAAGTCGCAGGGCGCCGACCACGCGAACGATGCTGGCGGCTACTTCATTCACAACCAGTTCCCGATTGTCCGCCGTATTGCCACCTCAGAGCCTCTAAGGATGTAACTCAATGAGCGATGATCCGAGCATCGTCAGTGCCGACGTGCAGAAGATGCGTGCCCATTGGGCCATCGTCAGTCCGCTGATGGGCGGGACTGGGGCGATGCGCGTTGCGGGTGAAGAGCTGCTGCCGCGCTGGCCGGCGGAGGACGCAGAGTCCTACAAGTGCCGTCTGCTGTCGTCCACACTGCTTCCGGCCTACTCGGAAACCGTGATGAACATGGGCAGCCGGGTATTCGCCGAGCCGATCCACCTGATGGATGACGTGCCGCCGCGCCTGCGCGAGTACTGGCAGGACATCGATCAGCAGGGCAACAACGGCACTGTGTTCGGCCGCGGCTGGTTCGAGGACGCCCTGGCAAAGTCGATCAGCTTCGTCTACGTCGACTACCCGCAGAGCCCGGCGAGCGAAGCGGAAGGCGAAACCATCGTCACCGAGGCGGACGTCATTACCACTGGCGCACGACCATACGCTATCCACATCCGGCCTGAGCAGGTCCTGGGCTGGAAGGAATCGGGCGGCCAGCTCCTGCAGTTCCGCTACGAGGAGTGTGTATACGAGGACGAGGGCGCTTTCGGCCAGAAGGCTGTCGCGCAGATCCGCGTGCTAGAGCCGGGCAGTTGGACCATCTACCGGCAAGCCGGAAAGGATGGCTGGTATATCCACGAGGAAGGAACCTCCAGCCTCACCTACATCCCGATCGTGCCGTTCTACACCAAGCGCACCGGATTCCTCACCGGTAAGCCGCCGCTGATGGAACTGGCTTACCTGAACGTCAAGCACTGGCAGAGCCAGAGCGACCAGGACACGATCCTTCACTACGCCCGGGTGCCGATTCTCTTTGGTGCTGGCTTCGAGGAAAGCCACGCCATCGTTATCGGCGGTGGCACGCTGGCGAAGAACGACAACCCGGACGCGAAGCTCTCCTACGTGGAGCACGGCGGGAAGGCTATCGAGGCCGGCCGTGATTCCCTCAAGGACATGATCGAGGAGATGCGCATCGCCGGTGCCAAGCTCCTGCGCTTGGAGAATGCTGCGCCGAAGACGGCAGAGCAGGCCCAGGAAGACGCCGCAATCGAGATGTCGCCGCTCCAGATGATGTCTGGGCAGTTCGAAGACTCCGTCGCCCAGGTTCTTCAGATCATGGCCGACTACATCGGCGAGGCTGAAGGTGGCCACGTTCAGGCCCGCGGCAACTTCGAGACGGACTTCGCACCGGAGACCACCATGCCGACCCTGCTGAGCATGGCTGTGCAGGGCAAGCTCTCCGACGAGACCCTCTTCGGCGAGTACCAGCGCCGCGGCATCCTATCGAGCGAACTGGACTGGGATTCGGAGAAGGAGCGCATCGACCAGCAAGGTCCTCCGCTCGGGCTGATGGGCGCCGGCAGTGGCAACGGTTAACGACAAGCTGGCCGACGCCGAGATTGCGCACGCAGTCAGCCTGCAGCGCTTCAGCAACGGTGTCGTCCAGCGGATGATCGCGCTGCTGAACAGGGTCGACAGAGACCTCTTCGGCCAACTGATGGAAGCGATCGAGCAGATGCCGCCTGGCAGCTTCACTGTGCAACGATTGGATCAGCTCCTGCAATCGGTGCAGAAGATCAACGCGCAGGCCTATCAGGCGCTCCGGAGGGAGTTGGACGCCGAAATGCAGGCCTATGTGGCCTATGAGGCGGACTACCAGCACAAGCTGTTCCTGAACACCATCCCGGAGCCTGTCCAGGTGGTGGTGCCGATCAACTCGGTTAACGCGCAGCAGGTCTACGCCGCCGCGATGGCCAGGCCATTCCAGGGGAAGCTGCTGTCGGAGTTCACCAAGGACCTCGAGGCTGATCGTATGACTCGGGTGCGCGACGCGGTCCGCATCGGGTTCGTGGAAGGGGAGACCGTTGACCAGATGGTTCGCCGGATTCGTGGAAGTCGCACCGCCGGCTACGCAGACGGCCTGCTGGAGATCGACCGCCGCAACGCCGAGGCGATCGTTCGGACTTCTGTGAACCACCTGTCGAACTTCACGCGCCAAGCCTTCTACGCGGAGAACGACGACCTGGTGGACGAATGGCAGTTCCTGGCGACACTGGACGGCCGGACCACGATCACCTGCGCAAGCCTCTCGGGGAAGACCTTCCCGGTCGGCAAAGGCCCGCAGCCGCCGCGGCATATCAACTGCCGCAGCACTTCAACCCCGGTGATCAAGTCCTGGGAGCAACTAGGGCTCACCAAGGAAGAGATCGGCAAGGGCACTCAGGCCAGCATGGATGGTTATGTCGCCGACGACGTGACCTATAGCGACTGGCTGCGTAACAAGCCTGCGGCGTTCCAAGACGAAGTGCTTGGCGCCACTCGCGGGAAGCTCTTCCGTGACGGCAAGGTGGACATAGACAAGTTCACCAACGACAAGGGCAAGGTTTACACCCTGGACGAGCTGAAGAAGCGCGACGAAGACCTCTTTGAGCGGGCGGGAATTGCGGCGTAAGATCAGGACGTTTCCCCGTTGCGAGGCGTCCGCAATGCAATACGAGCTTAAGAGTTGCCCGTTCTGCGGGAGAACCGATGGGGCCAACCTGTTCAAGGAGCCTGAGAGCGCACACGGAGGCGGCGTCACATACGTCTATGTTCGCTGCTCATGTAGCGCCTGCGGGCCAAAGTTTGATGACTGGAATAACCCGAATCATGTGAAGGATGCCGTAGATGCGTGGAATCGGCGGTCTGCATGACCGATAAGCACCCCTTCAAGGTAATCGACGGAACGCCCCCACCGGACACGCCAAAGCAGCGTGTGATCGACCGTGTGAAGGCGTCCCGGCCGAGCTACACCGTCAGCTGCCACCGGTGCGGCTGCATCGAGGTCATTGAGACCAAGATCGGGATGGTCATCAAGAACGGCAAGCCATCCGGAGGCACCAAGCAGCTGCTCTGCGCGCACTGCTTCATGAAGGGCGAGAGGGTGGTGGTCGCATGAGCTATAGGGTGCCGCTGGCAGGCAATGATGATTCAGAGGATGCCATCCTTCGCCTTCCTCCAGAAGCTAGAACAGCACTTATCAAACTGATCGCAAATATGGCGCCTGATGATCTGCTCAGATTTGGGCTTTCGTGGGATGAAATCCGCGCCCTAGAAGCGGTAAGAGAGTCACTTACCTGATGAATCCAAGAAGCCCGCCACTGAGCGGGCTTTTTCTTTCCAGCCTCGGCAATGCCGGGGTTTTTTATGCGCCAAGGGCGCCAACAGTCCCAAGGGGATAACACATGTTCCAACTCAAGCAGCTGTTCATGCAGGAAGAAGGCGGCGAAGGCGGTAACGGTGGTGGCGGCCAAGGGCCAGAGATCACCCCGGAAATCCAGGCTCTGATCGATGCGCAGGTCAGCGCGGCAGTGGGCGGTCTCAAGACCAAGAACTCCGAACTCCTGGGCAAGCTGAAAGAGCAGGGCGACAAGCTGAAGACCTTCGACGGCATCGACCCAGAGGCCGTGAAATCCATCCTGCAGCGCTTCTCCGACGACGAAGAGGCCGGGCTCATCGCAGCCGGCAAGATCGACGAAGTCCTGAGCAAGCGCACCGAACGCATGAAGTCCGGCTATGACCGCGATCTGCAGGCCGCCCGCGAAGAGGCCACCCGTCACCAGTCCCGCACTGAGAAGTTCGCTTCCCGCGTGCTCAAGGGCGAGGTGATCGGCGCTGCCACCGACGCTGGTGTCCACAAGTTCGCCATGGAGGACGCCATGCTGGCTGCTTCGCGCGACTTCGAGCTGGACGATGAGGGCAACCCAATCGCCAAAGAAGGTCGCTTCGGCAAAGACGGCAAGCCGCTGACCCTCAAGGAGTGGTTCGCGGAGATGAAAGAGACTCGCCCGCACTGGTTCCCTGCCAACGGCAGCGGCAGCGGAGCCGGCGGCACTGGTAGTGAGGTTCGGCCAGGCACCCCGCGGTCCAAGATGACCGCCAAGCAGAAGGCCGAATACATCAGCAAACACGGGAAAGACGCGTACTTCGCGCTTCCCGCCTAAGCCATTGGGAGAATGAATCATGGCCGCAGGCAAAGCTTCTGACTTCAAGGTCTATCAGGACCAGTTCCAGGCGGGCGTCATCGAGACCCTGACCCAGAACAGCAACGCGTTCAACGCGGCTTCGGCCGGCGCGATCGCCCTGTCCACCATCAGCCGCCGCGGTGATTTCTCGCAGCAGGCGTTCTTCAAGAACGTCGCGAACCTGATCACCCGTCGCGACACCACCAGTACCTCGGCCGCGACCATCCTCGGCATGACCCAGGACGAGTGGGTCAGCGTGAAGCTGAACCGCAAGATCGGCCCGGTCGACCAGACCAAGGACGCCTTCCGCAAGATCATGGCCGGCCTGGCTGAAGACGAGATGTCCTTCATCCTCGGCGAGCAGGCTGCCAAGGCGATGCAGGTGGAAATGCTCAACTCCGCCCTGCGCGCCGGCCGTGCTGCGCTGAACGCACAGGCCTCGGTGAAATACACCGTCCCCACCAACGGTACCCTGAACACCGACGGGCTTGTTGACGGCCTGGCAAAGTTCGGCGACGCAGCCGGCCAGATCGTCTGCTGGGTCATGCACTCCAAGACCTACTACAACCTGGTCAAAGCGCAGATCGCCGCCAACATCGACGGCGTATCGAACTTCAACGTGGCCACCGGCACCCCGGTAACCCTGAACCGCCCGGTTCTGATCACCGACTCCGACGCGCTGCTCGTGAACTCCGGCTCCGGCTCCACCGCTGTGACCGACTACTACACCCTCGGCCTTACCGCCGGCGGTCTGATCGTCGAGAACACCGAGGAAGAAGAACTGGTCATCGAGAACGTGACTGGCAACGAGAACCTGATCACCCGCCTGCAGGGTGAGTTCGCCTACAACCTGGGCGTCCGCGGCTTCAAGTGGGACATCGCCAACGGCGCTGCCAACCCCACCGACACCGCTCTGGGTACCGGCACCAACTGGGACCCGAACCGCGATTCCTTCAAGGACTTCGCCGGCGTGGTCATCCAGAGCCGTTAAGGCCAGAAGCCCCTCTCCGGAGGGGCTTTCTTTTGGAGGTTGGAATGAAGATCGGCATCTATGCGCGGGACCATCAGGTTGCCGCTGTGGCCATGAAGCATGGCTTCGAACTGCAAGGCCAGCGGGCCCTGTTCCGCTCCCTGCCGGACTACGGTCATGGCTGCATTGAGGATTTCGACCTCGTTGTGATCGTCGGCCTGCGCGGGAAAGGCGCCGATGCGCTGCGGGACTACCGTGAGCGTGACGTTCCGGTCCTCGTGATCGACTATGGCTACCTGAACCGCGCCACGGCTGAAGATTCGGACGGCTACTGGCAAGTCAGCCTCGGCGGTCTGAGCCAGATTCCCCAATTCGAATGCCCGGGCGACCGATTCGAGGCGCTGGGTCTGGACATCCAGAAGCCTGTGAAAGGCGACGGCCCGGTCATCCTCTGCGGACAGGTCATTGGTGACGCTGCCCATCCCTTCGACACCGCGGAGAAGCTCGAAGCCTGGGCGGAAACCATCGAGCACGACGAATTCCGTGCTCATCCGTCTGCCGGTGGTGAATCTGAGCCGCTGAGCGATGTCCTGGCGCGCGCCGGCAAGATCGTCACCTGGAACAGCAACATCGGCCATGATGCCCTGCTCGCCGGTGTGCCTGTGGAGGCCCATGGACCGGCGCCTTACGCTGGGGTTGCAGTCGATGCCAGTGAGTCCTACTTCGCTCGCGTCGCCTATGGCCAATGGACGGTGCCGGAGATGGAAGAGGGCCTTGCTGCCGCCTTCGTGCTCGAGAAGCTGCTCGGTCAGCCCACAGTGGTTGTGCCAGTAGAAGAGGGCGCCAACTCTCTGACCGAGACCGAGACCGAGACCGAGACCGAGCAGGCCCTGTCCGTTGTTCAAAAAGGCCGCGGCAACTACTCCGTAGTACGCGCAGATGGATCGGTAGTCGCAGAAGGCCTGAAAAAGGCTGCCGCTGACGCCATGGCGAAAGGTAAGGCCTGATCATGGCCCTCGTCATTGAAACTGGCGGCGGGCTGCCTGATGCCGACTCCTTCGCCACCGTGGATGAGCTGGTGCAGTTCGCCAGCGACTACGGCTGGACGATTCCGGATGACACCACCGCGCGCGAAGCGATCCTGCGCCGCGCCGGCGTGGCCATGTGGGCAATGGAGTGGGTCGGCAGCCAGCTTCATGACGAGCAGGGGCTGCCCTGGCCGCGTTACTACACCGTGCGCCGTGGATTCATGGCGGACGGCTCATCGCTCCCGCGCAACATCAAGATGGGCCAGATGGCATTGGCCTGCGAGATTCATCAGGATGACATCGACCCGCCGGAAGGGCGCACTGGCGCGGTAACTGAAGAGCGCGTCGAAGGTGCCGTAGACGTCAAGTACGCCACAATCACTGGCTACAAGGCCAAGGCTGCTTCAGGACGCCAATCTGATGGGTTCTTCGCCAAGTACACCTTGGGCCCATACAACGGCCGCCTGGTGCGTGCATGAGCGCCTTCTACGACCGCATGGCGTCCACGGCTCTGCGCCTGATTAGCCGGTTCGGGTCGGAGCAGACGCTGCGCGACGTCACCGATGGCGTGTATGACCCAGTGGAGGGCGAATGGACCACGCCTCCTGGAGACATCAGTCAGCCTGCCCAGCTGCTCCTGCTGGAGTACACAGCGCAAGAGTCAGGACAGAGCTATGCGGAAGGCTCGGAGATCCTGAAGGGCGACAAGAAGATCATCATCGCGGCCAAGGGCCTGACCTGGCCGCCGGCACTCACCACCCGCATCGACGTCGACGGCGTGCTCTGGCAGGTCGTGAACGTGAAGGAAGCGAACCCAGCCGGCACTCCGCTGGTGTACTTCTGCCAGGGGCGCAAGTAATGAGCTTCACGAGCGACATGGACGGGGCGGTCAAGAAGATCATCGACGCCCAGGACAAGATCGCCCGTGCGGCGACCATCGACTTCTTCAGCGGCACCGTGAAGGACACGCCGGTCGATACCGGCCGCGCGCGCGGGAACTGGGTTACCAGCACCGACAAGCCGGCGCAGGGCGAGATTAACCGCGAAGATAAGTCAGGCTCTTCCGTCATTTCCGAGATCGTGGCGAAGACGCCGGAAGGCGCCGGCCAAGAGACCTTCATGTCGAATTCGCTGCCCTATATCGACAAGCTCGAATACGGGAGCAGCAAGCAAGCCCCTAACGGCATGGTGCGCCGCAATCTGGCGCGCGTGCAGCGCATCGTCGACCGGGCCATCGCCAAGTTTCGAGTCTGACCAATGTCCGAAATCAAGATCAACGCTGCCTTGGTCGGAGGGCTGACGGCGGCGGCACTCGGCATTCCGACGGCCAATGAAGGCAAAAACTTCACGCCGCCGGCTGTCTCACTGCCTTGGGCCGCCTGGTTCAACCTTCCGTCCAGTACCGACCCTTCAAGCCTCGGCGTAGGCGGCATGGATGAAACCGTCGGCGTCTTCCAGGTTGACCTGAACTACCCGCTGAACGATGGCACCGGGAATATCCTCGCCGCCGTGCAGAAGCTCCGCGACTACTTTGTTGCCGGCCGCAGGTTGGTCTACCAGACCCAGTGCGTCCACATCGAACGCGTCACCCGCAACAACCTCCGGCCGGTCAATGGCTGGCAGCAGATCAACGTCTCCATCTACTACAGCGCCAACACCATCCGCCCGGAGGTATAAACCATGGCCTGCTTTGCCAACGGCTCTGCCGTCAAGCTCTACTACGTCCTCGAGGGCGCCACCAAGACCGCCGCTACCATCAGCGCGGCTGCGTCTGACTCCAGCTACAACGACTCCGGCAACGGCTTTCTGACTGCAGGTTTCCTTGCTGGACAGATCATCACAGTCTCCGGATTCGCCAACGCCGCGAACAACGGCAAGCGCAAGATCGCTACCGCCGCAGCCGGCAAGATCACTGTCACCAACGTCGACGGTTCGGCTGTCACCCTGGTGGATGCAGCTGCCAGTCCGGCAATCACCATCATCATGGAAGGCTCGATCCCGGGTAATCCACAGTTCAAGCCGATCCGCTTCGTCACCGAAGGCCTCAGCCCGAACATCAATCAGATCGAGTCGGCGGAGATCAACCAGGCACGCCAGCGTGCGCCGAGCCGCGGCGGAAACTACAGCGTCCAGGGCGAGATCGCCGCTGAGGTGAGCTTCGGCAGTTTCGACGACCTGATCGAGGCCGCGCTGCAGGGAACCTGGACCGGTGACGTGCTGATCGTTGGCTCGACCGAGCGCTCCTTCGCGATTCTCGAACGTCACACCGACATTGGCGCCGACTACATCTACCGCGGCTGCCGCGTGAACACCCTGAATATCGCCGCCCCCTTGGGCGACAAAGCCGGCATCACCTTCGGGATGATTGGCACCAAGGCTGAGCCCTACACCATTCCCGGCGGAACCACCTTCGTGCCGGCTACCACCAGCGACATGATGGTCACCACCAATGGCTCCTTCACCGAAGGTGGCCAGGTGATCGCCTACGCCACCGAGTGGAACCTCAGTCTTGATAACGGAATGGAAGCCGCGTTCTCGCTGTTCCAGCGCGAGGCCTACTGCGTCACCAACGGCATCGCCGCCGTCACCGGAACCATGAACGCCTACCTTAAGGACGGATCTCTGTGGGCCAAGGTGCTGGACGAGACCGAAACCAGCCACATCGTTGTGCTGGAGGAAGGCGCCGATAGCTACACCATCGAGCTGCCGAAGGTTCGCTACACCCAGGGCCAGAAGCAAACCAGCGGCCCAGGTGCAGTGATCCCGCAGTACACCTACTCGGCCGGCTACGACGGCACCACCACCCTGCGCATCACCCGCAGCTAATCCCGCAGCCCCTCTCTGGAGGGGTTTCTAGTTTCTGGAGAAACCATGCGCAAAGAAGACTTCTACACGAAGCCGAACGCCGACAAGGGCGTGAAGATGCAACTGATGCAGGCCGACGGCAGCCCGTCCGAGCACTGGCTGATGGTGCGGGGCATCGACTCCGACGCCTTCCGCAAGGTCAAGTTCGAAGGATCGCGCACCATGCGAGACCTGCCTGCAAGTGCCAGCGACTGGGACCGCGCCGCCGCCCGGGATCAGGCCGTGATGGACAGCCTCGTCTCGCTGGTCGCGGGCTGGTCGTTCGAAGAGGACTGCACTCCGGAGGCGGTGCGTGAGTTCCTCACCAACGCCCCGATCGTCGCAGACGCTGTTGATAGCGCAGCCGCGGACCGCTCCCGTTTTTTCGGGATCGCCTCGGAGCCCTCGAGCGACACGCCGAAGCAGAGCTAAAGCTCCTCAAGCGCGCTCCGGGCTCGAAGCGCACCACTCGTGAGCACCTGGAGCAGATCGCCAAGGTCATCGGCGAGCAGCCGCCAGAGCTCCAGACCCCTCCGATCCCCGAAGATCTCGCCTACCTGCTGGGCGTTTTCTTCCAGATTCGCCGATCACCCGACCCGCTTACCTACACCGAACTGCGCAACTGGTCGCTGATGACCCATCAGGAGCTCGATCCCCTGGAGGTCGAAGCGATCATGCGTCTCGACGCCATCGCCACCAAGGTCCGACACAATGACTGAATACGCCCGCCTGGTCCTATCGGTCGACTCTACGTCGGCGAAGAAGGCCACCGACGAGCTGCGCATCATGATCGATGTGACGGCGAAGGCGGATAAGTCGAACCAGGAACTCACGAAGTCGACCAATGGGCTGGGGAAAGCGTTCGGCGCCCTGGCTGCGGCGATCAGCGTGCGCGCAATCATTCGAGCGTCAGACCAATATGGGCAAATGGCCGCGCGCGTCCGAATGGCGTCTGCTTCAACTGAGGAATACAACAAGGTCCAGACGCGTCTTCTCCAAACGGCTAACGCCACCTATCGTCCGCTGAATGAGGCTCAAGAGGTCTACATTAGGACGGCCGATGCAATTCGTGCGCTTGGATATAACACTGACGATGCGCTGGATATCACCGACAGTTTCAGCTTTCTTCTGGTGACCAATGCCGCATCCGCAGACAGGGCATCCTCTGCCATCGACGCTTACTCCAAGGCAATTCAGACAGGTAAGGTCGAGTCGGATGGATGGCAATCGATCCTGTCGGCGATGCCGACGATTGTTGATTCTCTGGCCGCTGCGACAGGGAGATCTACTGCTGAAATTCGGAAGCTGGGCATCGAGGGCAAGCTAAGCCTTGCCGCGCTGAACGAGGCGCTTCGCCAATCCAAAGACACTAATGAGGACCTCGCGGCCGGAATGGAGACGTCTGTGGCGGATGCCATCACGGCACTCCAGAACTCCTTCCAGGTTTATGTCGGAGAGGTCAATAAGGCGAGTAGCGCGACGGGGCTGTTGAACGGGCTTGTGGGAGAGCTTTCCGAGGCCCTGCAGGACCCAGAAATCATCCGAGCATCACAGGATGTCGCGACAGCCGTCGTTAAGGCGATGAGTCAAATCATCGACAAGACGCGCGAGGCTATCAAGGTATTCCAATGGTTCGGTGAGGAAGTTGCCTATCAGGCAAGTGGAGGCAAGGCAGCTTTAGATGACATCGTTCGCCTGAACGATCAATTGGTTCGCCAGCAAGGAGAACTGGCAGAGCAGGAGAAAGCGCTTGCGAATCTGAGGACCATTGATCCAGATGCCAAAGAGTCCCCGCAGATGGCAACTCTGCGAGAAGAGATCAAGGCAACTCAAACGCTAATTAAGCTTCATGACGAATTGGCTAACTCGCGCGCTAATAATGGCGCTCCGGAGCCAGTGCCTGAGCCAAAACCCAAGGAAAATCCGAAGGTAGAAGCTGAGGCTGCCGCTGCACCGTCCAAGGCGAAGCGCGCGGCGATGACGGATGAGCAGCGCGCGGCGAACCAGCTCGCTACCGCCTACAAGAACGTCGAGAAGAGCCTCGCTCAGCAGGTAGCGCTGTTCGGGCAATCGACCGAGGTTGCCAGGGTCAAGTACTACCTTGAGAACGGCGAGCTCTCCAAGCTCAATGCCCAGCAGAAACAGCACCTGCTCGACCTCGCCACCGAACTGGACGCCAAGCAGGACCTGGTGGATCAGGACAACATCCGCCTGGCGATCCTACAGGAGACCGGGCAGCTCCAGGCCGCGAACGACATGCAGTTTGAGCTCGACTACGCGAAAAAGATCGCGCAGTACGAGAGCCAAGGGAACGTCGCTGCGCTACAGCGTCTGGAGACGCTGAAGCAGATCCGCGAAGTTGCCAGTAAGTCTGATGTCGAGAAGGGAACTGTCGAGGGCGTCACCAAGGCACCAAAAGTCGGCAATCTCGACGCCAGTGTCGGTGGCGCTAACAGCGAGATGACGCGCTTGGAAGAAGAGGCGCGAGAGCTTGAGACCTGGCGCAAAACCGAGCTGGACAAGCAGAAGGCCTTCCTCGACGCCAAGGCGATCAACGAGGAGACCTATGCCACCAGGGTGAACTCGATCAATCAGCAGGGCAGGGACGGCCAGGCCAAGATCGAGAAGGCGAAGAATCAGGCCCTACTCGATAGCAGCCAGCAGTTCTTCGGAGAGATGGCAACCCTTAGCCAGTCCGGGAACAAGAAGCTTGGAGCAATCGGCAAGGCTGCAGCGATCGCGCAGGCGACCGTCTCGGGCTTCCTCGCCATTCAGAACGCCCTGGCAGTTCCGCCTTACCCTGTTGGCGTGGCTCTGGCCATCTCTGCTGGCGTGATGACTGCAGCGAACATCGCGAGCATCGCTGGCGTTGGCTTCAAGACTGGCGGCTACACCGGTGACGGCGGCGTAAACGACATCGCCGGCGTTGTCCATGGCAAGGAATTTGTCTTCGACGCCGCTGCGGTCTCCCGGATCGGAGTGGACAACCTGGAGGCTATTCGTCGCGGCCAGAGTCCTGATCCCGCCAGCCCCGGCCAGACCTTCAACCAGCAGCGTTCGACCACCGTGAACATCAACCTCAACGGCGCCAACGACTCCAAGGGAATGCGCGAGTCGACCGCGCGCATGGGCCGCCGCGTCGTCAGCGCAGTCACCAAAGCCAACAGGTACGCATGATGAGCCAGTTCCTGGAAGAGCGCCTGGCCGAGAACATCGACTATGGCAGTGGGTTCGGCTCGAGCTATGCGGCAGAGAATGTCGTCACGGCCGGCGGGAACGAGTACCGGACCCTGAAGCACCCGTACATCAAGGCGTCCATGACGATAGAATTCGAGCGCCAGACAAACTTCATCATCAGCAAGATAGTCGACCTCAACAATCGTGCTGGCGGTACGTATCGCGGCTTCCGGGTAATGCATCCGACCGATTACTCAACTAAGAACTACCGGGAGCCACCGACCGCATTCGACCAGCCAATGGTGCTGGTGAATCCAACAGTTCCTGGCGTGTACCAGCTGATGCGCTGGTACGGCGATAGTTCGGACACCTCCTGCATTCGCCGGCGCATCCGGAAGCCGGTGGCCGGCACCGTGAAGGTTGGAGTGCATGGCGCCGTCTTCCCGACAGCCCAGTGGAGCGTCGATAACACTACGGGCATCGTGACCTTCGCGGCGAACAAGACGAAGGGAATCACAGGGATCAGCAAGGCAAGCAGTGCAGTGGTGACCGTTGGTTCGCACACATTTGTCATCGGAGACTCTGTTCTGATCTCCGGCGTGGTGGGAATGACGCAGATAAACGGCCTTCGCGCCCTGGTAACAGCCATCAGCGGAACAACCATCTCCCTGGCCATTAACTCCACGGGATTCAGTGATTACACCAGCGGCGGAGTCGTGAATACCGCGCCGCAGACCGGTGAATCTGTGACAGCAGGGTGTGAGTTCGATATCCCCATGCGCTTCACCGACGACCTCAACAGCAGGTTCTCCAACTGGGAAACGATCGACGCCGGGAACATCGACGTCATCGAGATATTCAACCCCTGATCGACCATCTATTCAGAAGCCCGGCCATGTGCCGGGCTTTCTCGTTTGGAGCCTCATGAAACCACACGTTGCCGACTGGTCGACGAAGGTTCGCTGCGCCCGAATTGTGGCCGCGGATGGCACTACCGTTCGTATCACGGAGCATCCGGTCGACCTCGTTATGAGCAATGGCCAGGTATATCGCTGTGACACAGGGTACGAATTCACTGGTTACGATGATCAAGCCTCGATGGCGCCAGGAAGTTTTGATCTCGATGGCATCCTCGATCACGGCATTACTCGCGACCAGCTTGGCAGCGGTGTATTCGACAACGCGCGTATCTATGCCTTCTCCACGACATGGGCGGCAGCTGTAGAGGATGAGGAGCCTGGATCACTTTCATTCCTTGGTAAGACAGCGCTTCGGGACAACACCTATACGACAGAAGTCATGTCGGCTGGCGATGTTCTCAGCCAGGACGTCGGTCGCATCTACAGCCCGCAATGCCAGTGGACGCTCTTTGATCAACACCTTGGCTCTGGACTGATCGCTTCTACGAGGAGTCGCTGCATAGGCCCAAGAAGCGCGCCTGACGGGCCGGATATTGATGTCTATCGAGTAACCGGGGCGATAACTGCCGTCACCGGCCAGTACCAATTCCAAGATATCGCTCGATCAGAGGCTGACGACTATTTCACCTCCGGCGAGGTGCGCTTCCTTACTGGTCCTAATGCTGGCCTGGCGCCCATCAAGATCAAACAGAGCACCGCTGGCGGACAGTTTTACCTTCACGGCGGTACCTACTACATGCCGCAGGTTGGCGACACCTACGAGATGATCCCGGGTTGCCGTAAGCGCATGGTCGACTGCCAGGCATACGGGAACATCATCAACTTCGGTGGTCAGCCGCACGTTCCGACAACTTCCGAATACACCCAGGTAGGGCGTGGCTCATGAAGCGATCCGAGATCGTCGACGCAGCCATGGGCGCCCTGCGAACGCCGTTCATGCATCAGGGGAGAATTGCCGGCCGGGCTCTGGATTGCGTTGGACTGTACGTCCACGTCTGCCAGGTTCTGGGGTTGGAGTGCATCGACACCACCGGCTACGCCCGCGATCCCTACGACGGCACGCTCGAGCGTGAGCTTGATCGGCAGCCATGCCTCGAGCGGATCAGCCCGGCCGAAGCGAAAGCGGGTGACCTGCTGGCCATGCGAATCAGCCGCGCTCCGCAACACATCGCCATCCACGCGGGGTTCATCGGCGGTCAGCCGTACATCGTTCACTCCAGCGAGGAGGCCGGCCACGTCTGCCACCACAGGGTGGACTCGACATGGCGCCATCGAATCCTGCTGGCATACCGTTTTAAAGGGGTTGAGGAATGAGTCTCAGCGCGCAGCTGTTCGGCCGTGATTCGTTCATACATCGCGCAACGAATGTCCTCGGGTTGGGAATTCCTGGCTGGCTTGATCGAAAATTTGGGCCAAAGGATGCCGAAACTCCCTCGCCGACCATCCCTACCGTCCAGGACAGCGCCTACGGCAATCCCATCCCGCGTTTCTACGGCACGATCGGAGTATCCGGCAACGTCATTTGGCTGAAGGGTGGCAAGCTGGATGTCACCACGAAGAAGAAGTCGGGCGGGAAGGGTGGGCAGAGCACTGCGCAGACCACCTACAGCTACTTCGCCACCTTCGCTCTGGCGCTTGGCGAGGGGCCTATAGCCGGCATTCGGCGCATGTGGTGCGGGGATAAGCTGATCTACAACGCCAGCTCAGATGATCTGGAGACGATCATCGCCAGCAACCAGACGGCGAAGGGGTGGAAGCTCTACCTGGGGACCGATGATCAGCAGCCTGACCCGGATATCCAGGCTGACAAGGGCGTTGAGAACACTCCGGCGTACCGCGGTCTCGCCTACATCAAGTTCAAGAAGTTCGCGCTGAAGGACTACGGCGACTCTCTGGCTGGCTCCCAATTCAAGGTCGAAGTGGTCACCGTCTCAAGCTATGGGACGCCGACGCTGAAGCGTGTTTCTGCGGCCAGCGATATCAACCAGACCAACTTCGGCACCAATGGGCAGGTGATCCGCACCTACTCTGGCAATCCTAGCTCTGGCAATGCGACTTTCGGGCTTATCGAGCACTATCCGTCGACGCAGCTTCGCTTGGGGAACATCACTCGCCCTGTTGGCTACCGTGGCAACACGAGCGTGACCCGCGTGGTCGGCGCAAAAGACTTCTTCGTCGGGGATGATCGGAATTCGTTCCTCGCCGACAGCACGGCGTGGTCTACCACGTCCTTCGGCGCCACATGGCTGGATTTTCAGGCGATCGTTACCCCGGACATCCTCTATGTGAAAGCCAGGAACTTCATCGGCGGCGTCCTGAAGATTGTGATCATCCGACGCAATCCGCCCATTGGTGAGCCGGCAACGGTAGAGGTTCCGCTGACTGATGCCCAGTCCATGTGCATCGGCGACGACGCTTTTCTCTACGCCGTTTCCTGGTCGACCATCTACCGAATTGACCCGATCAGCGGGGCCGTCTTGTCGTCGGCAGCGATTTCCCCGGCGCATTCGTTTGGATCGGACGGGGCCTTCTGCTGGTACTTCGAGGGCAAGGTTTGGGCGACCAGCGTTTCTTCAGACCCGAACGCGTACTACCTGCAGTCGTTCAGCCCTTCTACTGGCGCCCAGATCGAAAACTTCTCCATGCCGAGCATGAATGCTCTGCCGGGAAGAGGGGTGCCATTCGTAATCTTCGAGCGGGTCATCTTCACCGCTTTCTTGGAGGGAAACTCTGGGATCGCCTATTCGACGCTCCCGCTGTTCGGGGCAGAGAAGCAGACGCTCGCCTCGGTGATCACAAGCGAGTGCGAACTCAGTAGCCTGCTCAGTGCGGCGGACATCGACGTATCGATGCTGACGCAGCAGGTTACTGGCTATCGCATTGCCGGTGGCAGCATTCGGGACAACATCGAACCACTGCGCGCCGCATACCCATTCGATGCGCGGATGCATGGCTTTAAGCTGCAGTTCTTGCCGCGCGGCCAGTCTTCCATGGGCAGCGTTCCATGGGGAGATCTTGCGGCAACTGATAGTGACGAGATCGGTGACAGCCTACCCTATGACCGGGAAATGGACACCCAGCTCCCGGCGAAGATCACCGCCAAGGGGATCAGCGCCAATCGAGAGTATGCCGATTCGAGCCAGACCTACGAGAGAATCGGGACTTCCGCAGTCAACAGCGAGACGATCGATCTTGGCCTGGTGCTGAGCGACGACGAGATTGCACAGATCGCTGAGAAAATCTGTGAACTGCGCTGGCAGGAGAGGCAGGCTTTCAGCTTGACCTTGCCACCTACCTATCAGGCGCTTGAGCCGGGGGACGTGCTGACCGTCACGTCGAAGTTTGGGATCTTCGAGCTTCGCTTCACAGAGGTATCCATCGGCTCTAACGGGATCGTCGAATGCAAGGCCTCGCTGAATAACGCTGCCCTGTACACCAGCAATGCGGTGGGTGCCTCGTCGCCGCCTCCGGTTGGCACGGTACCGCTGGATGGCCCATCGATCCTGATGCTGCTGGACATCCCGACTGTCGACGAGACAGTACAGAACGAGCCCGGCTTTGTGGGAGTGATGACCAGTCCGGGAGCCAGTTGGCCTGGTGGCGTAGCTATACGGTCCAATGACAACGGCCAGACCTGGCAGGATCTGCAGGCCTTTGTTGCGAAGGGAAGCCTTGGTGTGGCGCAGAACAAGCTGAACACCAGCACCTGCACGGTTATCGACCTGAGCGTGCTGAACGTCAGCTTCATCAGCGGTGAGCCTGAGTCGATCACTCGCGACCAGATGCTCGCCGGCGCCCACTACGTGGCTTATGGGGCTGACGGTCGCTGGGAGATCATGCGCTTCCAGAATGCCGTGTTGCAGACCGATGGCACGTACAACTTGTCCGGCTTCGTGCGCGGGGAGAAAGGCACGGAATGGGCGACTGGTACTCATGCCGCCGGCGATTACCTGGTTCTCCTGGAGGACCCGGATAACGCATTCATCGGCTCACCGGTAGAGGCGATCGGGTTGCAGCGTCTGTACCGCGGCGTCACCAGCGGGGCGAGCCTCGATAGCGCGACAGACATTCCCTTCACCTATCGCGGCGTGAATCTGGAGTGCCTGAGCCCGGTATACGCCAAGGGATCTCGCGACGTTTCCAGCAACTTCTCTGGGACGTTCACTCGTCGCAGCCGCCTGACTAACACCTGGTGGATCAATGGGGTGGTTGCTCCGGTCGGTGAGGCCTCGGAGTCCTATGAGATCGACGTAATGCAGGGCTCGACGGTGAAGCGGACGATCTCGGCAACTTCTCCTGCGTGGTCCTATTCAGCTGCCAACCAGACGACTGACTTCGGGTCGCCGCAGTCCTCAATCACCTTCCGCATTTATCAGCTGTCCGCGACTGCAGGCAGAGGCTACCCATTGGAGGTCACGCTGTGACGCAATCCGCCAAACTGAAGCTCGAGTACCTGCAGAACAGCGCCGCCAACCAGACGCTGGCGAATACCAGCTTCGCGCTTCTCGACCAGATCGTGCAGGCTGGAGTGAAGCGCAAGGATCTGGCGACCCCGCCTGACTCACCAAACAACGGTGATGCCTACATTGTTGCGGCTAGCCCAACTGGGGTATGGAGTGGAAAGACAGGCCAGATTGCCTATTGGCTGACCGATGCCAACGCCTGGCAGTTCATCGTCCCATTGCTGGGATGGATGGTGTCCGTTCTCGATGAACTCGACGCGAACAACGTCCCGAAGCGGTATGGCTATACAGGCTCAGCCTGGTCTGTGCCTGACGTGACTGGCGGCGGCGTGACGTCAGTCAATGCGCGAACCGGCGCCGTAACCGTCCTGGTGCCGATCATCATCGCATGCTCAGACGAAACCACGGCGCTCACTGCCGGAACGGCCAAGGTGACGTTCCGCATGCCCTATGCCTTCACCGTAACCGCGGTGCGGGCATCGCTGAACGTAGCGCAGACCAGTGGAAGCATCTTCACCGTCGACATCAACGAGGGTGCATCCAGCATCCTCAGCACCAAGTTGACCATCGACAATACCGAGAAGACCAGCGTTACCGCCGCCACGCCTCCGGTGATTTCTGACACATCTCTGGCGGACGACGCTGAGATCACCATCGACATCGATCAGATTGGCGATGGAAGCGCGAAGGGCCTGAAGGTCACTCTCATCGGATATCAGCCATGACGATGTTGCTGAACCCCTATGCGTTCGGGGGCGGGGGAAGCTCCGGCTTCCCAGAACTCAGGGCGAAAGCGAAGTCGTCCTCTGCATCAACGATGTCGGCAAGCTTCTCCTTGCCGACCTATTCAACGAACGATCTGCTTATCGCAGTGCTCTGCGTGAGATCTACGGCCAGCGTTGCGTCCATGCCATCTGGATGGGTGTCTCTCGGCAGCCAAAGCCAGGGGTCGAACACCAAGTGCCAGGCCTTCTACAAGATAGCCGACGGTAGCGAAGGCTCTTCGGTAACGGTGACTTTCTCGGTTACCACAGCTGTGTCGGGAATAATTTCGTCGATCAAGAACGGGACCTTCAATGCTGCGGTAGCTCCAGAGATCGCGTTCGCCAACGCACTCACCAACGCGCCGAACCCTCCTGCTCTGACACCGAGCAGCGGCAGCGCCAAGTATATGGTAATCGCGAGCTATGTCTGCCGCGGCGATATGCAGCCTACCGCCTACCCATATGCCGATGGCGACTTCATACAAAGCCAGGGGACCACGGGCATCGCAGGCACGATTGGTCTAACGGCAATCTGCTATGGGACGTTCCAGGCAGCCAGTGTTGACCCCTCTACGTTCACAACGAACGCCGGCGCCAACAACTTCGGCACCGTGATGGTGACCATGTCCGTGAAGGGGCCTTAATCATGCCGATTACCGAAGCGCAGCTCCTGCGCATCTACCACAACGCCAGCCGCCGAGCTGGCGTTGTCGTTTCTGGAGTTTGACCATGCCGCGAATCAGTGCTTCCGCCGCCGGCGGAAAGAACGTGCTCGCCTTTCTGGATATGCTGTCCTGGTCGGAAGGGACACGGACCAGCCGCTACACCAAGGACGATGGCTATGACGTGGTGGTTGGCGGGATCAACTCGCCGAACACCTTCAGCAACTACGCGGGCCACCCGAACATCCTTGTACAGGTCAACAGCAAGGGTCTGGCGTCGACAGCCGCCGGTCGTTACCAGTTGCTGTTCCGCTGGTGGAAGCCGTACCGAGACCTCCTGCAGCTGAAGGACTTCAGCCCGGAGAGCCAGGACCGCGTGGCGATCCAGCAGATACGCGAGCGCGGAGCGCTGGGTGATATCCAGGCGGGTAGGGTGCGCGAGGCTATCGCCAAGTGCCGGAACATTTGGGCATCGCTTCCTGGTGCCGGCTACCAACAACGTGAGCATCGTCTTGAAGACCTGGTGCAGCAATACCGCGCGGCTGGCGGGGTGGTGGCGTGACCTGGCTGCTCAGCAATTGGAAGCCGCTGCTTTGCGCTCTGCTGCTATTCCTGGCTGCCGCCGGGGGATGGCACGAGGGCAGCGAACGAACTGACGCTGCCTGGCAGGCCAAGTGGTATCAGCACGAGAAGGCTGACCAGCAGGCCGCCGACGCATTCGAAGCCAGAGCGCGCGCCAACGAACAGCGTTACCAACAGAACATCAACAAGGTGCTTGAGAATGGCCAGAGGAACATCGATCAGGTTCGCGCTAATGCTGATGCCGCTGCTGATCAGCGCGTGCGGGACGCCGGCATCCAGTACGCCGGCCGAACTGCTGCAGCTGAAGCCGGCCGCGATTCCTGCACTGCCGCCGCAAGCAAGGCAGCGTCCCAGCACGCCAGAGTGCTTGCCGAGCTGCTTGGAGAGGCTGACCGCCTGGCGGGCGTCTACGCAGAAGCAGCTGACGAATCCCGAGTGAGGGGGCTGGCCTGCGAAGCGGCTTACGACGGCATCCGCTGATCGACAGCCGCTGTGACGGCATGACGTGACTCTGTACTGTATATGCATACAGTTATGAGGCCGTCATGAGCAAGCTCCCCAGATTCGAACCCATCCTGAAGGACGAGATGCGCGCACTATGGGTGAAGCATCGAGACCCGGACATCCGCCGGCTGCTGCTCGAGGTTGAGCATTCGCGCCAGGTCATGGCCGACGTGCATTACTACGCCGAGGCAATCATCAAGCAGTATCGAGAAAAGGTCGGAGGAAGCTCAGTGGCGATCCACCAGCTCAGGACGCTGCTGGCCGATGAGTGGAACATGGGGCGGTACGAGAAGAAGGGGGGATAGGTGCCCAGAACCGGGCGAGAAGGGCCAGTGACTTTCCAAGTGACCGAGTCACTCAGAGTCCGGCATCGTGAGGCGTTCGATTGCAGCGAGCGCCCAGGGGATATGGCGTGTAGACTGGCATGCCGAAGTGACTGGCATGCATGGGGTGCAAGGGGTCGAGTGTTCGAATCACTCCGTCCCGACCAAATTTGATAAGCGGCTCAAGTACTTACAGTACTTGGGCCGTTTTCGTTTATGCGCCTGCGCAAAACTCGCGCAAAATGCGCGCAAAACAAGCCAACGTGCTGCCAAGGAAGGTTGTTGCGATGAGCGTAAACACGTCCTCTTTACTCGCTGATCCCTTAAGCGACGTCACCCGCAAAGAGCGCAGGAATCTGCTTCTCTTTAGCGCCCTGTCCTTGGCCGTTGCTCATATGCGGATCGTGCCAACCAAGCTTTCAGCCTTGGGCATTGAGTTCGGTGCACCTGAGCAGGGAGCGTTCTTGCTGCTCATGGCCTTGTGTGTGGGCTATTTCATCGTCGCGTTCTCCATCTACGCCAGCGCGGACTTTCTCCTTTGGAGGAAAAAGCAGCACGATCAATTCGTGGAGATTTTCGAGGAGGCGAGCACAATGACTCAGGAGGAGAAGAGTTGGTATGACCATGTTCGACGGGAAGCTCCCGATGTCACCTGGTTCTATCGTCTATCTCCAGCAGTAGCTTGGAGCCGCGGTGGATTCGAGTTCGGGCTACCTCTTTTGGTGGGAATGTACGCTGTGGCCGCGTTGCTTTTCAGGTACTCAGCTGTCTGAAATTGGAGATCTCGCTGATATCCAGGTCCGGAACAGCATCTGACCACACCACCTCCTCATGGTCTCGCTGGTAGTTCCTCGTCATATCCTCGCTGGCGTGTCCCGCAATCTTCTGCCCGTCCTTCCCAGCTTTCTTGTACAGGTGCAGCGACAGCGCCCTGACTTCGTGGAAGCCTGGCATCTCCTCGTCACTCCATCCCGCATAGCAGCCAGCGAGATCCCTTGCGTCCTTAAACGCTCGGGTTAGGTAGCGCTCGTCGACCTTCGTCCAGTGCGCCTTCGTTTCTGCCAATATTCCCCGCTTTCGATCCGGTCTACGGTGGATTAAGAAGGGGGAGGGCACGTTGTCCCAGCAGCCGTCGAGCACGCCCTGCAGTTGAGGCGTTACCTGAAATCGAATCCAAGCCGTGTCCGAAGCTTTCGCCGTCTTCTGTTGGACGACGTAGAGATAGCCGTCCCGAACATCGTCAAAGCGCATGGCCAGAATGTCGGTGCGGCGCTGGGCCGTGATCAGTGCCAGGTCGATCGCATTCTTAAGCCAGCCAGGAGCCTTATCCCGAATTGCCCGCAGGCCATCGATGGTATGGCGCTTGCGCTGTTTCTTCTCGACCCTAGGGATCGTGCTTGCAGCTGGGTTATCCGGGCACAATCCCTTGGCGACCGCATGATTGAAGATATCGACGAGTAGGGCACGAGCTTGGTTTGCAGCGCGCGGAGTCAAGCCGTCCAGCAACTCAGCCACCATGCGAATCGTAATGTTCTCGACTGCCTGCGCAGGCCAAGCCGCGCGGAACTGCCGGAACCTCACGGCATAAAGCTCGAGGGTGTTTTTCGCAAGCTCTCGTGGAGGCAGGACCTTCTGCTCGTAGTAGTCCAGGAAGTCGACAAATAGATCCGCTGAGACACCCTGGACCTTCGAGACCAGATCGCCACCTCGCGTGAATGTCAGATTGAGCTGCTTAGCCGCATCAATCGCCTTCACCCTGTCCAACCCGAACTGAAACCATTTGCCATCGGTTGGTCGTCGATAGCGGTAAGTGCCTCGTCGAGCGTCCAGGTACAGATTCTGCGGCAGCCCCTTGTTCTCCTTATTCCTAGGTCGGGCAGCCATTACATTGCCCCCCGCAGAACCATCGCTACCAGATCGTTTCCGTTGGACTTCGTGAAAGCAGCCCAATCGATGTACCAGAGCTTGCCTATTCGTTTGCCAGGGAACTCCCCGTTTCTGAGCTTGTTCCGGATGGATTGACCGCACAGAGGGGTGCCATTGCTACCCCAGTAGCGACGCTGGAATTCGCTAATTTTGATTAGCTCTTTGTTCATTCGTCGCTCCTTGATACCCAGGGTCGACCCTCAAGCCGCGCTGCGATCCATAGCTCTATTTCGAGGGAGTCCCAGCCCACAGCTCTCGCCCCTATCGGCTTTGCTTTTGGGAACGCCCCCTGAGCCATGAGGAGATAGATGTTCGAGCGCTTGAAACCACACAGTCGAATCACTTCTGGTAAGCGGAGAATTCGCCTTTGAATAGGCGGCAGAGATGATGGCTTTCTCATCCAGATGGCCTCGTTTGAGAGTCTTCAAATGACGTAAAACAACTGGAGGCCCTGATCAGCTCAAGCGTGCCAGGGCAGTGCGCAGGGCAGGTCGCGAAGCAACGTGACCCGCAAGGGGGGGGAGACCGATCAGTCCAGGCGTCTAGACCACTCTGCAATGCCAGGACTGCGCATACGCCACATCCCCGATGATCTCGGTACCGGTTATGACCAAGGCAGTCGTGGCCATGCCATTGATGCTGGCGTCATACAGCCGAATCTCGTTCGATCCAGACTTTTCGCAGTGGATGTAGGCAACCAGAGAAGGGCGCCCCATTGGTGACTTCTGCTCAAGCTGGATGTAAATGTCACCGCGGCGCGGAGTGATTCGATCGAGCTGCCGGCCTGGGATAGGCCTGCCGCGCTCCCGTAATAGGCGGATGTCAAAATGCATGGCTTGAACTGTATAAATAAACAGTATTCTGCTGGGCGCCTGTCACCGCCGCAAACGAATACCGCTGAGTGGTACACCGTTTAGCTCATGGCGATTTGATGTCGGATCGGGTAGCGTCCCTGCATCAATCACATTGAGCTAGTGAGATGCCGGAAGTTTTTCAGGACAAGGAAGCTGAGTACCTCGACTGGGTTGCGATGAACCCTTCCGCCTACGTGGCAAATGTCGACAACGCCCACTCGAATCCCCAGTACCCCATGATTCACCACGCGTTCTGTGGAAGCCTGGCCGGCAAGGAAAACTACACCACGAACGCGTACTACAAAGTCTGCTCCGCGAGCTACGAAGACATTGAAGCCTGGGCCCTGCAGAATTTGGGGCGCACGCTCAACCAATGCTCGTTGTGCCTCCCTACCCGATGGACAGGTTTCTGGTGGGTGAACCACAAGCAGACGAGCAGGGTAGAGCTTGATGGCGGCTACATTTGGTCCCCTATGACTAAGCAAGGGGGCGTTCGAAATCAGGCCTACATCAACCTCAAGCTAGTCCGCCCCGGCGACATCGTCGTCTCGTATGCAGGTGGAATGATCAAAGCGATCGGCGTGGCGACGGACCACTACTCAGAGTCCTCGAAACCCGACAGCTATGGAGCAGCCGGTGAGGTCTGGGATCAAACGGGATGGCGTGTACCGATCGAGTGGGTTCGCTTGGAGGCGGGGATACGTCCCAAGGATTACATCGACCAGATTGCCCCATTGCTTCCGGACACCTACTCGCCCTTGCAGCAAAACGGCAATGGCAATCAAGGCTTCTATCTCAGCAGCATCTCCTCGACTCTAGGGGCGCTTGTACTCAACCTAATAGGCGCTCAGGCTCAAACGGTTCGTGAGCGTGCCGCTAGCGTGCAATGTGGCCCGACTGGTCGTTTGCCTGCCTCGCTTCTGCGGAAGGTGACTGCTCTGCATGTCTGGCAGGCAGTGCAGGACTTAGCTCAAGGGAAAACCGCACCGCAGTTCGGTGAGCCGATCAAGTTCGAGCTGCTCGCCGATGGTGATATCAGGCTTCCACCTAAGGCTGTCTTCGGAGTGGCGGCGACCTATGCGTTGGGTTTTCCCGTCAAGCCAACTCATTTCACGGCCGGGACCAATACCCCCTGTTTTGAGATCCTCTCGGATGCCGGTTTCCAAATCGTCCCGAAAGGGCAACCAGCTCCAGTCCCCGACAGTGACCTAACGTCCGAAGATAAACTTTGGGCAGAGGGCAGCGCCAAGCTTAAGCGACACCTCCGCCGTGAGCGTGCCCCTGGTCTGTCGAAAGCCAAAAAGGCCAAGTTCCGAGAGATCCATGGCGAGCTCTTCTGCGAGCGCTGCAGTATGAGACCCATCGAACAATATGGCGTTGGGGGCGACTCCTGCATCGAGGTCCACCATCATGCGGTACAAGTGGCGGACATGGCCCCAGGTCACCAGACAAGCTTCGAAGATCTCCAGTGCCTGTGTGCTAACTGCCACAGGGTTCTGCATTGGGAGCTGAGGCAAGTCGCCGATAAAGACCGCTGATCCCCATAGAGGTGATCAACCTTTACCTTCAAGCTTGTCACAGGCTTCCAGTGCTTCGCGCCGAGTACGTCGAAGAGCGATCGCCCGAGCAGAGCCAGGAATTACTACCTTCCAGCGATACTCGCCTAAACCGTCGCAACGCTCAACGCGGTAGTGGATTGGCTCGCTGTGATAGCGCAGTCGTTCGAATGCCTCGCGAGCTTTGGCGGTGAGTCGGAGTAGCGTCAACAGCGGCGGATTGCTATGCGAAATTGCCTGCATGGTACGTTCCTCGATTGGGTTGGATTTCTCTCAGCCGTTCTCCGGCCCACCTGTCTCCTTGGTGGGCTGCTGATGGGGTAAGAGGGTGGATCGATAAAGTGAGCCGGAAAAAGCACAAGGATGGAGCTGATGAGTTCGTCGTTTGACGCGCCCAAGAGCAGGCCCCGAAATAGCGCCCGTTGCTCAAAAGGTCTGGCAGATTGGGCGACCACTCTGGCTTGGTTTGGCTTACGTTGTGAAAAGCTTGCCTTCGAGGCAAGTAGAATCCTTCGAGTTGTCTTCCTCTGAGCGCTAGCGCAGGGAAGCTGCTGGCGGGCGGACTGGGAGCGAGGCGCCCCCTTTCACGCGGTCAGCAATCGTTATGAGAGTAGGAGTACGGAATTTATGGATCTGAAACTGATTCAGGAGCGCATCCGACGCTTCCGGGACGCGCGGGACTGGATGCAGTTCCACAACCCCAAGAACCTCGCAATCTCTATCAGCATCGAGGCCAACGAGTTGCTGGAGCATTTCCAGTGGAAAACCTTGGAAGAGAGTGAGGCCTACGCTGCCAAAGCAAAGGACGAAATCGCTGATGAGGTGGCTGACGTGGCCGCCTACCTCATCGAGTTCGCGGACAATCTAGGGATCGACCTTCAGGAAGCGATCCTCAACAAGCTGGAAAAAAACGAAGCGAAGTACCCGGCAGAGAAGGCCAGGGGTAACGCCAAAAAGTACACAGAACTGTAAGGGACAGGGACGCCATGCAGCTTGTATTGCAGCCGTGCTCGAGCAATGACGCGCTCAAGCACTTCTTCGACACCATTCAAAACCCGGTCAAAACCAGCCGCATTCTTCCTTATCTGGAAGAGGGCGAACGTGAAGCCTTTCAGCGCACCTTCCCCGATGCGGTCGCGGTCTGGGGCGTAACGCCGGGTAAGCCCAGTGGTGGCAAGAGCTCGACCGATAGCAAAGGTGGAAATCAGAAGAAGTGGGAGCGTATGGCCCTGGGCGATACCGCCTTGTTCTACCGGGCCAAGAACTTCTTCCTTCGCGGCACCATTGCGTACAAGAAGCGCCTGCCAGAGCTTGCTCGTGAGCTGTGGAAGACGGCCGAAGATGAGCAAGCCTGGGAGTTCGTGTACTTCATCTCTGATCTAGAGCCAGTCCAGATCAGTATCCATGACTACAACCAGGCTGCCGGCTATAGCTCTGCAAACATTGTTCAGGGCTACACCGTCCATTCAGAAGCGCACAGCTTGGCCATAGCGGATGCACTGGGGCTCGAGGGCAACACGGGTAGCCTCCTGACCTCTGAGAACGACGTCTCCGACGCCCTCGCGGCATTCAATGGTCTCGAAGGCGATCTGGACGTCTCGTCCACCGCCAAGCGACGCAAAGAGCAATCACTGCTGCGTACCATCTTGCTCAAAAACAAGGCCACGGAATGCTGTGCACTGTGTGGGCGCGATCTCCCAGTAGACCTCCTCGTGATAGGGCACATCCGTAAGCGCCACTCCTGCACTTCTGAGATGAAGAAGGACCTGGCGAACGTCATGCCCGTCTGCCTGCTCGGGTGCGACCGCCTTTTCGAGAACGGTTACGTCGTCGTCAATGCCAAGGGCGCAATTCAAGCAGGCCAGTCCGGCAAGATTGTGCCGTCGGTTAAGTCTGCCATTCAGCACCTGGTCGACAAGCAGTGCAGCGCTTGGACCGAGGAGGCTGACGAGTACTTCGACTGGCATAGAAGCCACCATCGCAGCTTCGCCTGAGAACTGAGCAAAAAGCCCGGCCTTCATGAATCGGAGGCCGTCGCTACCACCTCATCCCAAAGCGCCCTGTTGCCAAGGCGCTTCAGTGATGCTGGTGTATCTCCCGCGTTCGCCAACTGGGCTTCTACAACCCGCGGGTCTTTCTTCTGGAGTCTTGGAGAACCGCCTCACCGGCAACCCGCGTGCGGCAGTCAGTCAAACCAAAATCCAGCACCGTTACCCGCCACCTGTGCCTGGGCGATTATTTTTGTCCTCATCACGTCCGCTGTACCAGGTACTGAGCCCCGTTCTGAGGAGCCCTGGTAGGGAGCTTAAGTGATGCAACCCTAAAGCCCGTACGCCTCCAGATCGGCGTCAAAGCTTCGAGCAGGCCGGCTACCAGAGGCCGGCGTGGGATCCCGAATTGTGAAAGAGCGATCGCCAGTAGGTCTGGCGTTCGTTGAGATTAGATTTATTGAAGTGATTTATTCAATATTACTAATGGGGAAAATGATGAAAAGTGAATTTTCTGAATAGCTAGGCGGCTAATTCCCACAAAAAAGCCCGCAAAAATGCGGGCTTTTATTCGTTAAGTGCGGCTAGCGTCGAGGTGAGCGGCGCACTGTCGACCACCAGAAAACTCGCCCTAGCATGATGATATGCGAGAACTCCTCGTAGCTAAGGATCTCCTCTGGGTACTCCTCTGAGTTCTCGCTACGAACACGAATAGCCCCTCCAGGCAGCCGATAGAGATACTTTACGCGCAGCATCCCCTCTTGGTTGAAGGCGTAGATTTCTCCGTCTACAACCTGTTTGAAAGACATATCGAAACCGATTGCGGCTCCGTCAAGAATGAGTTTCTCCATGGAGCGGCCCTTCAGCCGTGCCACAGCGGCACAGGATGGGTCGACCCCTGCAGCCCGGAGGGTTTCCTTAGAGAACCGCAGTGTTCTATCTGCGGACTCTACAGCCTCGGTCATGCCGCTACCTGCTGCAAACTCCACTTCTGCGTAGTAAGGAAGCTCAACCTCGTCATTCGCTACGGGCTCATTTGCGTCCCAGGCAGATACCAGGCCTATGACATCGCCTTGTGGCTGATGTCTGCGTGGACCGGTGCCAAGGGAAATCCATTCCGCTCTAAAGCCTGTTGCCTTGGCGAGGTTGAAGAGGTTTTCATCCCTCATACCTTTCATGGCTTTGCCGGTCGTCCATTGAGTGACAATCGCTGGGGATACCTGGCAAAGCTTCGCTACGTCCTTCTTTTGCAGGCCGCTCTGCTCTATGGCGAATTGGATTCGCTCGTGCTTTTCCATGCGCTAATTCATAAATGTGAATGTGTTTCCCGAGAATTGTGAACTGTCATCTCTGTTAGTTTTTAAGTTTACTGAAAAATTTTAGCGGTGCCGCGAATTCTGGTGGCCCGATTTCAACATTGTTAAATGCGGGCACCAGCGCCACTTCCCCTCGCTTCATCGGAAACTGCCTGCATACACCTCGAGCCAAAGCACCTAAAACCGTCCTTACCTCATCTCAAAGGAGAGAGCTATGGACGACGTGTTCAGGGCCATTTCTCAAGTCTGCAAGGTCGCCGCTGCGGCATCCCTGTTACTCCTGGTCGCCTCGACTTACTGGCTAAGAACTCACGGGCTTCCGTACCACCAGTTTGGGTTAGTGGCCGTCACCTTCACTCTTTCCATGGTGGTGCTGATCACCGTCGTCGATGCGCTGCGGCTACCCATGCTGCCTCCTGATTGCCGTAGCCTCGGAGCCGATGAGACCCGCTGACGTGGGATGTCCCTTTCGAACGATGGGCGCCTCTTCTTAGCGCGTTTTAGACCTTGTCAGCACTCCAGGAAATCGTTGAAATTATTCTGCCATCAGGTGCGGCAGCAGGAGTGTGTGGGTCTCATTGGCGCCAGATGGCTGCAATGACCCCTTTCAATCGGTAGGCACTGATAGCTGCTGCGAAGCTGCACCACGATCACTTTGCTGAAGGACTAGCGAATGAACGTACCTAGAACGTTGAGCTGGATCATGGGGCGCCTGGCCGTAATTGCTGTTTTATTTGCAGGCGTAGCGAGCGCCGCGTGGGCGGACTCCAAAATGTGGGTCACCTCCGATCGCCTGGATCGAAGAACCTGCCCCTCGGCGCAGTGTGGCGCTGTCGGCCAGTTGTACTTCCGTGAAGCTGCAACTGTGCTCGAAGTGAAAGGCAAATGGAGCAGGATCACCAAACCCTACTCAGCCTCCTGTACCGCAGGGCAAAGCGACTACGTGGACCGAGGTAACAAGGCCTGTATCCCTGCGAATGGCATCGTCAATGGCATGTTCGCCGAATGGGTCGAATCCAAGTATCTCAGTGCCAAACGTCCAGCTGATCCAGGAGAGGGCGCTAGCGGGGATGCGGCGTTGGTTAAGGATTCAGACGACTTCCGCTTGCACCAGGCTGTGTTTGCAAAGGCTGCGCGTCAGCTGATCAATGCAGGCACCTGCACAGAGACTGACTTTAAGGACCAGGGCGGGTGGATGAAGTCGACGAGCAAAGGCCCCAGCACTTACTTCGCCTACTGCGGCGGAATGACAGTGAGTAACCGAATCTATCTGGACGTCAGCACTGGAGAGACCTTCCGCTAGCTTCGATTTGAAGGAGCAGAAACGCCCACTCCGCATCTGCACGAACACCCACAAGGATGACCTCAAGGTGCAAGCATTCAAGCGCTCCATCCAAGAGCCCCTACGGCCCAATTTAAGTTGGCAAGAAACCTGGCAGCGCCCTGACAAAGGGATCATTCATTGCTGGGAGATAGGCCGTCGCAGAGCCATTGCTGAGCCCGAACTCGCAGCAGCCTGCGCCGCGGGTCACTTGCCGCCCTTAGGGTGGAAAGGTGGCGTAGTGAAACTCCTGAAGAAGCCAGAGAAATTCGGCTCATACAAGTACCTTGCAGAGTGGCAGGGCTTGCGGGGAGATGATCTATGCATTGAGCCTGACCAAGAGCTCTCCATGGTGTGCGCGAAAACAGGGATGACAGTGATCTTCACTTCCGACCTAGCAAAGCTCGCTGGCCCTGGGGGAGTGGACGAGGAGGAGGGGACCAATGGTTGATTTGCACAGCGAATTTGGAGGGAGCCGCTTCTACCATCAGGAGCGCATCGATCGACGCTCTGCTGATGCGTTAGTGGGCTTGGCGGCGGGCATGACAGCAGACGGCCACATCAACCAGATGGAGGCCGAATTCCTGCAGAACTGGATCGCCACCAATCTCGTGCACCTCGAGGATCCAGTCATCAATCTGTTGTACCGCCGACTATCCAACATGCTGGCAGATGGCGTGCTGGATGCAGAGGAGTCTAAGGAGCTTCTAGAGATCCTCCGGTCATTCGCAGGCGTTTCCGCCTCTAAGCCGAAAGCCAGCGACAACAGCTTCGTCAGGCCCAATGGCTTACCGCTCAATCATCCGCCGCCTGAGCTGGTTTGGAGTGGGAGAGTCTTTCTCTTCACGGGCGTCATGGCTTACGGACCACGTAAAGATTGCGAAGCCATGGTGGTCGAGCGAGGAGGGCAGATCGCACCAGGCGTCAGCAAGAAAATCCACTACCTAGTCGTAGGCGAGATCGGAAACGAGCAGTGGCTGCACAGCACCTATGGCACCAAGATCAAAAAGGCCGTTGAGCTGAGAGAAGCAGGTAGCCCGCTCGCCATAGTCAGTGAACATCACTGGCAAAGCGCCCTCTTTGATTGAGGGCGTATCTCGTCTCAGTACGTAGTGGCGTTGGACGTCCGCGTCTTGCCGTTAACTGCCCGTTAAGGAGCAACAATTGCTCCTTAACGGGCATAAAATCGCCCGGCTCGTGCCACAGTTGTTTAATGAGCCGACAAAGATGGTGGGCTAGCGAAGTCTGCCCGGTATCTTTGTTGGCGGAGCCTTGGAGGACAGGGGCTCAGAGGTAGAGGCGTGGAGGCTGAAGGGTTGTTAGGGCTGAGGGTCGGTAGTTCCCTTTCGCAGGCTTTCGGAAAATGTGCTGTTCAGCGTTCGCGTCCAGTCGATAGGTAGCAGCTCAATCCAGCTTAGGGCCCCGAGCAGCGTAACCAGGCCTAGGCCGTAGGCGCGCTCGGGAACCTGTTCTGGGCACAGACCCGCCGCGTACTTGGTGTCGAAAAAGAGTGACGATTTGACGCCGTCCGGACCCAGGTTCACCGTCTGAGTCGCGATGTAGTTACTGCCCAGGATTAACAGGTCAGGCGTGTACTCGCCGTGCCTGCCGGGTACGACAACGTCCGGTGAATATTTTCGTGCAAATACTGCGCAGAAGGGCTGGTTCTTACGTGGCGGAAATGTGCGGGGCCAATCCCTGGGCCTGCCGTTGTAAACCGGCCCATCTACTTCATAGCCAGGGTTGTCAAGGGTACGACGGGTGAGCACAAGCTTTTTTACTGCTTCAGCCTGATCGATCGCTTTTGCCAGCACCGCATCACTCGAAATGGAGTGCTTGCATTCGATGTATGCATATACCGCGTCAATCGGGATCTGCTCCTTAACGGGAAATTGCCGGCTCGAGCTCGAACGCAGTGTTGGGCCGGACATCTTGTCGTAGATGATGACGTCATCCCCGGCCGTCCTGCCATCCTCTGTGACAACAAAGCCACGACACACCCCGTACTTGGCAGGAAGCACGTCTTCCAGCAAGGCGCAAATAGCGAGCTCGAACTCGTCTCCCAAGTCGAAATTATAGATCGCTTCGATATCCTGCAAGCGGGCCTCAACCTTCTTGGCCAACCTCTCGATGTACCCCCCGTACGATCCCATCATTCCTCCTACGCTCGCTTAACTTCTGAAATTTTCCCCGCCCCGATATCCTGGCGGACCTTTGGGTGGACTCTATGCGCTCCGGTTGTAAAGGGAACAGACATATTCTTACTCCTCCCCAAACGGATTGGCCTAGCCGGCTCAAACCATCTGCTAAGACCTGAAATTGGCTGCCCCTGCTGAGAGGCAGCTATCGACCCGTTGCACGCATGAACCCCTTTATTGAGGTTGTCTGAAGAAGCATGGAAAGCAATCTATCGTTGCAGATCGAGCGCGCCGCACATGATGAGTTTTTCCGGCTTTGGGCCGAGGGGCGCTTCGAGCATCAGCGACTGGGGCAAGCGTTCTATAACCACTTCAACCTCCACAAACTCGCCGATCAGGCTTCATTGCAGGGCCTTTACGAGGCTGACGGTGAGAAAGCTTCGCGCTTGATCATGAGGCTGTTCCATCTTCATTGAGACAGCTTCCGACTCATAGCTGACATCGAGGAGATAGGGCGCCCCGAGGGGCACGCGCAGCTTCAGCGTGCCGCTTCCAGCACCTCTCGTATTTCTTGAACTACCAGCTTTTCGATACCTGCTTCATCCGCCCCAATCGAGTGAACTGCACAGCACGCAGCGGATTCACCAACAGCGCATCGATAGACCGCAATAACGCTTCCTGGCCCGCACCCGGTATGACCAGCCAACGTCAGGTCACCCTCGATCCCTCCTCGCATTAGGCCGAGCGCGTACCCGGGCGCCAACCAGGGCCGGCCTGCCATTGGGCCACCCAGCACTCGCGTCGCCTGCATTTCCTGAAGCAGATTGGCGGGTAGCAGGTCTCCAGCGAGCACACCATCCAGCAGCCGGGCAGCTTGCGAGACAGGGCCAGTCAGCAATCCGTGATAGACCCAGCCGGGGTCGTAACTCAACGAATTGTCCAGGTAATCCCCATTCAGTTCAGCACGCTCCATTGCCAAGCGAACCGTCGATATGTCGAGCGGCCTCAGGATTTGCTGCCTGAGCGCGTCTGCGAGCGGCAAATCGGCGGCACGCTCGATGATTTGGGCTACCAGCATGAAACCAACATTCGAGTAGCGCCAACCCGTTCCGGGACTGTATCGGAGACGGTGGCCATCCAGGCGCCGCATCATTTCGTCTGCGGGCCATGCAGGTTCTTGGTTGGCTACGGCAGCGTGGTACTCGGCAAGTTCGCCATAGTCCGCAAGGCCTGCTTCGTGACGCAGAAGCTGACGCAGAGTGAAGGCACCTTCGGGAAGCGAGGCGTCCAGATCGAGCCTACCGTCGCGCACCAATGTCAGAGCGGTCGCGGCCAACACCGTTTTCGTGAAACTCCACCAGGGCACCAGGGGTTCGCCCTGCAAGGGTGGTGATATCGATTGGCCGTTGATAAGGGTAGAAATCAGCATCGAATACTCACGCGGGAAAGAAAGCTCAGCCTGGAGGGAATGGCGACAACTTACCCCATTACCACGGCGTACCCCCTAACCTGATGTGCTCCGATGCGGGACTTTCCTCGCCAAAGTTCGCTTCCGGCTAGAAGCAGACGTTACCTAGGCTTGAATCGCCCCTAGTTTCGTAGACACCTCCAAGCCTCATAATGAGGCCCATCAGGAGGTGCCATGAGCAACCAGCGTTACCCCGAAGAATTCAAAATCGAAGCGGTCAGACAAGTTACCGCGCGCGGCCTGCGTGTAGCGGATGTGGCGGAGCGTTTGGGTGTGTCGGTGCATAGCCTCTATGTCTGGATCAGGCGCTATAGCAAGCCCCAGGAACAGCGGCAGCAAGAAGGTGATCAGCAAGCCGAACTGCGTCGTTTGCGCGCCGAACTCAAGCGGGTGACCGAAGAGCGAGACATCCTAAAAAAGGCCGCCGCGTACTTTGCCAAGGAGTCCGGCTGAAGTACGCCTTCATCAGCAAGCTGTCGGTGGAGTACCCGGTTCGACGTCTCTGCCAGACCCTCAGGGTGCATCCCAGCGGTTACTACGCCTGGCTGGCCGAGCCGAAATCCGTACGCGCTAAGGAAGATCAGCGCCTGCTCGGATTGATCAAACATGCCTGGCTGGAAAGCGGTGGGGTCTACGGCTATCGCAAGATCCACGACGACCTGCGTGAGCTGGGAGAGTCCTGTGGCCGGCATCGCGTAGCCCGCCTGATGCGGGGGGAAGGGTTGCGCTCGCAGACCGGCTATCGTCGTCGGCCCGGCTACTACGGCGGCAAGCCCACGGTGGCTTCGCCCAACCGTCTGGAGCGGCAATTCACCGTCAGCGAGCCGAACAAGGTCTGGGTCACTGACATCACTTACATCCGCACTTATGAAGGCTGGTTGTACTTGGCGGTGGTGCTGGATCTGTTTTCGCGCCAGGTGATCGGCTGGTCGATGAAACCTCGGATGTGCAGCGACTTAGCTATCGATGCCTTATTGATGGCGGTTTGGCGACGCAAGCCCAAGCAGGAAGTGATGATCCACTCCGACCAGGGCAGCCAGTTCAGCAGCTCGGACTGGCAGAGTTTCCTCAAGGCCAACAATCTGATCAGCAGCATGAGCCGACGCGGTAACTGTCACGATAACGCCGTGGCAGAAAGCTTTTTCCAGTTGCTGAAGCGCGAACGCATCCGACGAAAAACCTATGCCACTCGCGAAGAAGCTCGCAGTGATGTGTTCGATTACATCGAGATGTTTTATAACCCCAAACGCCGGCACAGCAGCGCTATGCAGCTATCGCCAGTGGAGTTTGAGAAACGCTATTTCCAGAGCTTGGAAAGTGTCTAGGAAAGCCGGGGCGATTCAGCTCGATTATTAGGTTGTTGAGGCGCCTCAATGATCCCCACCTCCGATCTGGTGAAGCTCGCTGGCCCAAGAGGAGCGGACGAGGAGGGTGGTGTGAATTTTTTTAGGGTTTCTTTATTGATACCCAGAACCCACTTGAAACCCCACCATTTCCATAGTCTATGACTGAAATCCATACTGGTTTCCCAGAACTTGTCGGTGCTTTAGCTTCAATTTCTAAAGAAAATACACCTTTATCTGCGATGATCTTTGTTTCAACAGAGTTTTTATCATTCGAGTCCTGTGGGGTACTAGAGCTCGCAAGTGAGCCGCTCGTATTCTGAATTGGGAATTGAGTCTTTGATCCGGCTTCTAGTGTCGTAATTGGCTCGTTGTTTTGTCGTATTATAATAGGGGAAAGATTTCCGGAAGTTGGGCAGTCCTTGTTAGGGTTTGATTTAAAAGCCGAATCTAGTTGCAGGGACTGGGAAATCCAGTCTTCAAGGTCGGGGAATGTTTGCATGGTATCTGTGCCTTCTGCTGGCATAGCTTGAACTGCATTGTTCCCTGATGGTGCGGGTGATTTTGTCGGCGGTATATTTGAAGATATTGCGCTGGAGATGAATGCGTAGCTTTGCTCTGCCGAGGGCTGCTCTGCAGATAGCATTTTATTGATTGTGGTTGGTACAGTTAGGACGCGATATTTATATTCATTTTCATACTGTTGAACCATCGATAGCGTCGCGTAGTAGCGGTCTGAAATGGTTGGCCAGTCCCTAGAGGAAAGATAGCGCCTCGCAATATTCTTCCCTGTCTGGGAGTCAAAACCTTCATATAGCCTGTCAATGCAGATTAAGGAGCTTGCGCCGCTTAGGTATATTTGCTCTCGAGTGGGCTTGTATAGTGCGCTATGTAGCCCATATGTTACCCCGGCGCCTGCTCCTAACGCTGCAATCTGGTGGCCTCCTCCCCCAGTAATACCTTTGTAACCGCCAAACCCCAATAGCCCAGCTAGAATTACAGTTGTGCTTTTTGATACCCGTGAAAGCTCAGACGCATTAGATTCAAATTTTTTGCGATAGCTCTGAGATAGCTTTTTGATGGGACGCGTGTCAGCCTCGGATGCAGTGGACTCCATATCCGCAGTTGGAATATATGGGTTAAACACTGCGCAGGAGGTTAAAAGTGAAATTGCGGGAAAAATAGCTATGATTTTTTTTTCGCATGGCAGCCATCCATTGCATTTTGCACTAGCCTATGATGCTAGATTGCCATGCATAGATGTCCAGGAAGGATGTGAAAATTCTTCGGAGGCATTGTTCTAGAGCGGCTTCCGTCGATTTATTGGCTAGTGACTGGAGCCTCGATGGCGCTAGGAGGCGGTTCAAAAGCAGTCTTGGTCGCAGGCCGGCATCGATAGGACTGATGCTTACTCCCTTGGATTCTTTTAACAAGTGTAATTATTAGGATTTAGGTGGGTCGGATTGATAATTTCGTATTCTTTGCGGAGGCGGTATGGGTGATTTTTTAGAAGTTGCGCGACCTCATTTTGTGTGTGAAATTTGTTAGTGTCGCGGCGTTGTGATGTAAATTTTAGAACGAATGGTGGATTTAATTGGATTATTTAATTAGTGAATGACTGGGTGGGTGGGTTATGAATTGGAAGGTGCTTGCGTTTCCTATTGCGTTAATGCCGATGGCGGCCTTTGATTTGCATGCAGAAGATCTTCCTGTTGTAGAGGGGCTGCCAGAGCATATTATTTACATGTATACATCCCATGAGGTAGCTGGTGACCCAGCTTCAGCTTTGCAGCAACTTTATGACGGCTCTCGTAGATGGGAGCCGGGGCGTGTGCTGCGGGTATGTATGTTTGGTGGAAATAAGACTGTTGCTTCCTTGGTTAAAGATGTTGCTGGGGAGTGGAATAATTACTCTAGTGTTAAATTGGACTTTGGAAATTTGCCAGGCGGTTATAATTGTTTGGATCGCCAGTTAGGTTATTTTCAGATAAGGATAGGCTTCCAGGATAGGGGGTACTGGTCTGTGGTGGGGAAGGATAGCGAAACACTAATTGACCCTCTTGCGCCGTCAATGAATCTAGAGCGATTTAATAGGCAGTACTCAGAGGGTCGGTACTCTTCTAAGGAAGTAGTAAGCAAGGCCGATACCTACCATAAGGCTGTGATTAGGCATGAATTTGGACATGCGCTAGGCCTTTTGCATGAGCATCAGAATACAAAGCTTAATTGCTATGGCGAAATTAAATGGAATGGTAAAGGAAATGTGTATGAGTATTTTGGTGGTCCGCCAAATAACTGGGGCAAGGATCAAGTTGATAGAAATTTAGGGTTCATAGGTCAGACTGATCCGGGGTTTGTGGCCGGCGTGGGTGATGCTAAGTCAATTATGATGTATCAGTTGCCGGCTGATATATTTAAAGATCCAAAAAGTAAATGTGCAATGGCTAAGAATTATGAGATCTCCGACCTGGATAAGGATATTGTAGCGAAAATTTATCCTCCAGTTAGTGATTTGGTCTTATCTAAAGACGCGGCCCTTTCAACGGCAGCCATTAGGCCTCTAGCTAGTGCGGTCCCCGTAAATAAGCGAGATGATCTAATTGAAAGGGCATTGGTTGATTTAGAGTCCGATGACACTTTTTCGCGTAGAGATGCTCGCGTTCGATTGGCGGATTTGGTAAGTAGTGAACTTCCGCAGAATAAGGTTTCAGATTTAGTAAAGAGCATGGAGGGAGGTTCGTACCGATACAAGATAGGGGTCTCTACGGCATTGGCTCGGTCTAAGGATCAAATTCGGCTGGACAGCTCTGATAAGGAGATTATCAAGTCTTTATCTGATTCAGCTAGTGATGAGGCTCTTAAGAAAACATTGAAAATGATATACTAATCCCTCAGCCATCATTTGTTACGCCTAAGACAGGTGGTGGCTGGCTTCTATCGGGTATTGATAGTGGTATGGGTTGAGTTCACAGCCGAACTCTGCTTGTCATGAACGATAGAAGCCGGTTAATTGCGAACGGTCGAGCCGCCGAGGTCTATGTTCGCTATGTAGCGAGTAAGGTTCTTCACTTTGCCAAACTCCACGTCCGAAAGCGGCTCCACAATGTTTGCAGTGATGAACTGGCCGTTGGATAGTCAACGGCAGCGGAGTGTGTTGATGTCATCGAGAAACTCTGGGCACACAGGTGCACGTTGCCGCCGTACATGCGACCGCTGAGGGGCTTTACCCGCTGCTGCGCACTCTGAATTCCTTGTGCATGAATGAGGGCGACGAACTCAGGTTTTTCTTGCGTCCGCCTGGCGGCGAAGAGCCTGAAGGTGCACCGGAGGAAGAGAAGAAGGTCTTTGAGTTCGCTATCGGGATCGATCACGCGGCCAGGGAACTGATCCGTTACGTACTCAGCGTTGCCGCCGAACGGTCAGCCGACGTGGTTAAACCCTGGCTTGAGGAGGCAGTCAAGAGCAGATTTGAAGCCACCGCGGAACTGCGGGTCTTAATATTCATCGCAGGAGCTCTACTGAAGAGCCAAGATCAGGCCAAACAACAAGCCATGCTCGATCGAATCGATCGACTGGAGAGTTTTGCGAATGCAGCTTTATTCCTGGCCGGCGATTTGAGGAAGACGCTCTCTCCAAGCACCGATGAACCGGGCGACTAAGAGGCAAGGACCTGCGCTCCAGCGAAACAGCTTACGCCGCCGGATATAGCGGGAGTCCCGGGAAGTGAATCAATCCCGCGAATAACAGGACACCGATCGCCCTTTTGATTACCTGGACTGATCAAGTTCGAGGATGGCGAGCTGACCGGGTGGATACCGTGTGGACTGCTCACGTACTGGAATTCGTACGTAGGCTACCCCCTATTTCAATAAACATATTCTGGCCTCGCAACGAGGCGCTTTTTGAGCAAGCGTAAAGGGCGGGTACGGGTAGCCAGTGCTTGGCTAGGGAGCATGGGCTGCATCGATGGCGTCTGCTTCCTCCAATGAAAAGGTAGGCGTTTACGAGAGCGTCGCCGGCGCATTAGATTTGACGAACCTTGCTAAGGATGGGTGTGACGCATGGACGAGATACTGGCAACTGAAGGATCAGAAGAGCAGGGAGATGTAGCCGCTGCCAAGCCGCAAGGCCAATCAACCCCGAGCCTGGCAAAGGCTGGCTTGCCATCCTCTTCTGTCAAAGAGCCCGATTACGTACCTCCTGACTTCAGTGGCAGCCGGCGGACCCGAATCGGATCGAGCTTCATAGAGCAGTTCGTTGCTGGCCACGATGCGAGCGATGTCCTGCGTGAGCTGGTCCAGAATGAATATGACGGCGGCGGTGAAAAGCTCACGCTCACCTTTGGGAGCCGCTCTCTCGAGGTAACCGGCACTGGCCGAAACATCGACCGCAATGGATGGGAGCGGCTTTCGGTCATTGTTGGCACCGGCAACGTAATGGGGAGCCAGCAAGCAGAAGTGGTAGCTCCAAAAGAAAACGGGATTGGCTCTAAGAATTTTGGCCTGCGCTCTCTCTTTCGTTTTGGTGATGAAATCCACGTGCGCTCTGCCGGACAGGTAGCGCTGCTTGATCTTCAGACACAGGAAACGGGGCTCGAACGGGATCCTGCATCACTCAAAGTCAAAGGTGTTCGTGTCCATGTGCCCTATCGGCAAAAGTCGACCGAGAGGCTCGAGGCCTTCACGGTCGAGCGCGAGGAGCATGCCATTGAGCTGATGGCGAGGGGTATGCCGGACACATTGGTCAAGCTTGCGCTCAGCGGCAAAAAGCGAGGCCTGCGCGAAGTCAGTATTCACTCGATTCGAACGGGGCGGACCCTACACTGGAAGCAGGACGCAAAGTCGGAACGCTGTCGGGCTGCCGGCGTCACTATGGTGATGCGGACCGGGAGGCTGTTGGACAGCAATGACAAAAGAGTCACGTTCCAAGAGGCGGAATTCTCGCGATCAGTGGAGATCCCGGCTGATCACGCAGGACGTCTCTTCCCGGCCTACTACAAGGTTTCTCGTGGTCGGGTGACTGTAGCAATCTCAGTCCCCATTGCTCGTAAACGGATCGACCTCGCCCAGACGGGGCACTTCTATTATCCGCTGAAGGCACCTTCGTCGCTCACCGGCTGCGCTGTCAGTATCAGTGCACCGTTCGAGCTTAACACTGACCGCAGTGGGATCAATGACCTCACCTGGAACGACTGGCTCATCGATCAGGCTCTAGACCTGACAATCGATCTGCTTAAAGCAGACTGGTTCGACCGTTATGGCGCGGATGCCTTTAAGGCACTGATCAGCAATGGAAACGGCAATCCGAGTCACTTTCTCAGAAAAATCAAGGAGCGTCTTTCAAGCGACGCTTGCTGGCCTACAGGAGATCTGGCTCGAGCACCATTCGCCCGTGTAAGGGATATTGTTCTTCCCGAGGGCCCCGAGCTTTTCGGATTACTCAATCGTGAGCACTATCTTGCACCGACGCTTGCCGACGATGAGATGGTGTGTGGTCTAGCTGCCGAAAGAGGTGCGATGAGATTCACAATATCGTCCTTGGTTCGGCTGCGATGCGCCGGTCAGAACGAAAGAGTTCTCGAGACTAAACTGGGCAGCGATGCCAATCTTCACTTTACGGATTACACCGCAGCTCTTACTAGCATACACAGGCAGAAGCACCAGGCTGAGGTGTTGTCCGTGTATCAACGGCGACTTACAAAGCAGCATAAGGCTGATCTTAGTGGTACGGCGTCGACTCTGAACGCGTTAGGGATGCTTACGCCTGCATCCCGGCTTATGATCGTTAGCTCAGATCTGTGGGACGATTGCCCAGAGCCAGAAGCTAACAGGCTTCATCCAGAGCTCGTACCCTACAAAGCGATTTCAGGTCATTGCCGAATATTCAATGAGGAGAAGTGGCTAATCGATGCCGCGGAACGGGCCGCCAAGGCCGCTCCTAATGATCGGGAGCGCGAAACCCTTTACCGAAAACTCCTGACACGCGAGGCGCCGATCAGCCGGCAGGCTTTATCAACGCTCCGTAGCAATCCGGTAGTTAAGAATCAGCGTGGTGAGTGGGTCACGCCAGAAGCCATGGTGCACCTCAAGAAGCCCATCGCACGCCTGCTTGACCCTGCGATCGATGCTCCGTCGAAAGAGATTTTAAGCGCTCCCGGTTTAATGGCGCGCCTACGGATCCGTGACTCGCTGAAGGGCGAAGACCTGGTGCGCTACGCACGAGTGTTGATTGAGCGACCCGAGTCTTCAGAGCGGTTCGAGAAGCTGCTCACCAACAATCTTAAGTTGTTGAGCCGTCCAATTATCGAGGAGTTACAGGAGATTCCTTGGCTTCGGGCGCGGTCAGGACAGCTTTCCGCGCCCAAAATGCTGCATTTCGATACTCAAGCAAATCGGGTTTGCATCGACGACAACGATCGCATTGTTGGTGGGAAAAACGAGCTTCTCTATCGCAAGTTGAAGCTCAAGGTTTCGCCTGACTCCGAAACGCTACTGGATATCATCAAAAGCAAGAGGGCTGAGGGCTTGATGCCCAATCGGCCAGATCTGCTCTATCCCAGCCTTGTCTTGGCAATGGAGCGCGAACGCCGTGCTATGTCTGATATTGCCAAGATGCCGATTTGTTGGGTGTATGGTGCCTACCATGCACCTTCTGAGATCCTTGCCGGCGATCGGATTCCAAAACCGTTAATGGAGGCGATCCCGACTTACTACTCTCCTGGAGCGGTTAGCCGAGCGTATCAAGATCTCGGCGCACCGGCCCAAGCAAACGAGAGTCACTGGGCGCGCTTCTTTCGACATGTAGGAGCCGAGTGGGTCAAAGAATCACCGTTGCCTCGTCACCGTCAACGCATGCTGCTCGAGGCCTACAAGGCGCGCCGAGGTCTTGGGTTGCCAAACGAGCTCGAGGGTGTTCGTTGTCTAATCGACGACCAAGCGAGGCTCTTTACACTTGATGAGCTACGCAATGGAAAGCTTGTTGAGCCAGACTTCCAAGCTCTCGAGGAGGCACTGCGTCGTGCCGGCAGTAAGATAGGAGTCATTGAGCGATCGGAGAGTTCTCGAGCATTCTTTGCATCACTCCGTATTCGTCCATTGTCTGCGATCGCAGGCGCTGGCGAGCCAGTGTTCGGTCCCCCGGGCAAAGTACTGGCCTGGTATGCCAAGCAATGCGAGCAGACAATCGCTATGTTGCGACGACCACTTTTTGCTCGGGCGCTGTATGAGATTGCCTATCGAAATCGGCATGGTCTTCAAGGCTTTGAGCCTTCGTCGCTGGCTAAGATCACAGAGCACCTTAGCGCTATCCAGGAAATTGCTTTCTTCCAGAGCATGGAGCGGCGTTACAGCGTCGGTGGCACGAGCATTCGTGTAGCCGCGGAAGTGGCTGTCAGTAGAGAGCAGATCGGAGTCATTTCCCCTAGTTCAAGAAATAACTTCCGACTGCTGCTCGCCGAAGCGCTAGCAGAGATCGCGGGGGCTACCAGTGTCGCGACAATGCGCAGTATCGCCAATTCGTTCCTTCCGCTTCTTCTCTGTGATACCCGCAGAGATCTGACGGAGTATCTCAATCGAATGGGAATTCCGCATGGAGTTCACTGGGATGGCGACGAAGAAGACGTTGATCTGGATGACAGCGCAGAAAGTGACGATGACCCAGAAGAACTTCTTTTGCTTCAGGTCTTTGAAAAGCTTGATACGAGAGGCCCGACGAGTACAGCGGTAGTCGGCCCAGCCGGCACGCCGGCACCAGCCCCAACCCCAACAAGTCCCACGCCACCGTCCGCCCCGCCAGCGGCTCAGCCCTTTGAGCTACCAAACCTCGATGATGTGTCGCTGACGGTTGAGGCAGCCAAGGGTACAAAGATTGGGGATCGTCCTGTGCAGGGAGGCTATGGAGGTGGTGGAGGATCCTCCGCTGGTTGGCTTCCACCGACCGCTGATGATAATGAACGGTTTGCGATCCTGGGGCGGCGAGGGGAGGAGCTCATCTATCGCATGGAGCTGCAAAAAGTCCGCGATATGGGCTATGACGAGCCCGAGCGCTACGTCATCTGGACATCACGGAGCGAGCCTGGCGCCGACCACGACATTCGTTCGATTGACGCCGAAGGGCGGCCGCGTTGGCTCGAAGTAAAGTCAACTATGGGCGTTGATGGCAGATTCGAATGGTCGCGAAAGGAGTTCGAGAAGGCGTTGTGCGAACGAGAGCGCTACGAGTTGTGGCGAGTCTATCAAGTCGCTGATTATGCACCGGTTGCAAAATGCTTCCCTGATCCGACACGCATGCTTGGAGCTCGTCAGATCACCATTGAGCTCGGCATGTTACGCGCCAACATTGAGAAGTTGGACTGATACTATCGTGAGCGCTGCTTGCTTTCCCTGCGGTGTTACCGGTTTTGCCTGGTTCGCTAAAGGCCATTTTGCGATCTCGGTGATGGGGGAGAGCGTTGCGTCTTTCATTAAGCTCTAGCCCATACAAAGACGTGTGTTCAGGGGCTTCGTTGATGCCCCCGGCACCGATCTGCTCCATCCATTGGCATGTGCCTAGGGTTGGCGGAGAGCTAGCAGAAGGCTTAGCAGAGGCGGTCTTCATTGGTGATAAATAGTTACTTTGATACACGAGGCGTGGCTTACCCATTACGATATGTCTAGATCTTAAATCTCGCTCGACATGGTGAGCTAAGTGTGATATCAAAATGACTCTATGCCTGATAGTTGAGGCTGCGGAATTTAACCTGCAGTTAAATACAAAATTACGTGTTTACTTCTTCCCGGAATGGACCCATGGCGAAGCGAGATCCAAACAAAAATAAGCTGAAACCTGTCAATCAAGCAAAAGCTAAATTAAGAGGGGTGATCGCTGCCGCTCGCAATGCGACAACTTATAATGTTAGAGGATCTCATAGCTACGATTTTTCTTTGCGGAAATCGTCTTTTGCCCAATCATTGAACGTCAATCTCCTGTTGGCCAGGCAGGAACTCCCTTTCAATGATTATAACGAGTTCTTAGGATGGGCTGATAGCCAGCAGGATAAGTTGCTTCCTCAGTCGTTCAAGGAAGTTAAGCCCACACTTTCTAGCTTAAGCTTTACACGTGAAACAAAGGAAATTTCGCTAATTTCTGAAGCGTTCTGGTTGTCTCACAGGTTGCAGAGGGCCAGTGAAACAATTTCGGAGTTTCTCAAATACAAAAGAAAAATTGAAGAAAATTTTTGGTCAGGCAACCTGCAAGAGCTTTATAAGCTTTTTGACGAGCTGGCGACACAGCTAGGCCAGTCAGTATGGTTAGTTGAGGCCCGGCTGTCAGTTGAGCAGGCGTTCAAGGGGTTGGAAAGCCAAAAGAAAATACTTGAAGAGATTAAAAGGGAGGCTGGTAGGGGGTTTATTCGTTTTCTTTCACATAGAATAAGTATGCGAAATGAAATGGCTGTGACAACGCAGCGATTTGCTTTGAATCTAAATTCATATATCGCTTCGAGGTCTACCTTAAAACCGGATGCTGCAAAGTATTTGCGCTTCAAGTTATGCCATGAGGTTCCGGTAAATGAGTCTGATATATGTTCAATAATCAGGTTTCAGCAGAATCATTCAATAATTGACTGCTATGAAGGGTTGGTCAGTATTGTACAAGAGTTAGTTGGGGTTGATGAGAGCAAAGACTTACTTCGGATCCTCTACGGGGCTCTTCTCAGAGTCGGTGTACATGACGAGCGCATTGCTAAGCTTGAAATGCTTTATGGTCATCGGCAGCCTGGTATTGAAAATGTTTGCAATGTTTCGCCAGCAGGGATGCTGTTAACAGGTAGGAATAAAAGCTCTATCAAAGCGGCGGCTCGAGAATTTCGTACATCGTCTCCGAAAGATGTTTTTCAGATATATATAGCTGCGGAGGCGATTTCGTACTCTCATAAGCAACAAGTAACAAAGCGCATAAAGGAGAAAAGACCTGAGCACGATTATATACGTTTTCTTGCAGATGTTATAGAGAAAAATTCTAACTCTGCTAGGTCATATGACTTTCTTGAAAAGACTTTGCGGAATTTTCAAATATTCCCGTCATGCAAAGCCTTTTTGGATATAGTCCGGAGAACATATGATCCCCTCTCGTTTAAATCCGAGAAGGGTAAGTTATATTTTCTTTTGAATAATTCGAAATTTTCCCCATTCGATGCGCCATTGGGCTCTGTGATAGAGAGTTTACTTTATCGTGGTAACGATGATCTAACGCATGCTGTGAGGAGTTTTATTGATATTAGAAGATCTGGTGCGGTCGGTAACTCTGCGTTGCCAGCGATAGCGGTTGCAAGTGCTAAAGTAACTGGTGCGTTTCAGCGATCTGATCATAAGTTGTTGGTGGACGCTCTGAATGAACAGCGGATTTCCGATGATTATCAACTTATTGAGTCTCGCTTTTCGTCTGTTGAAGTGGATGCGCTTATTTCACTCGGGGAAATTCGTAGTGCTATTCGGATATTTGGAGAAGCGATCGCTTCTGGAAAGAGCTACGCAGATCTACTCCCTTTCTCTGCATTAATAAGTAAGAGTACTCGGTGGGCGGACTTGCGCCAGTATTCTGATGAAATAGCGTTGCCAATAATTTTACATCAAATATACAAGTACGATCCGAATAACGGCTTGGCAACACTTCGTCGTACGGCGGTAGATTCGTTCCTTCGAAGCAACGATTTGGAAAGACCGTCCAGCTTATCGGAACACCTTAATAGGTTTGGCGAAGAGAACGTGGTTTTCTTTATGCGGAATCTTTGTGCGCCTGCAATCCTGGATATGTGCAAGTGCCTGGAGGGAACAAAAGCTGTAGATGAGGAGCGTTTGCGAATCCTTGGTGTCCTGTCGGAACTTGATCCTGAGGGTGCGGAGTTATATGAATCGGAAATTCTAACTCTCTCAAGTAGCCTTCGAATTAGAGAGGGGTTGAAAGTCGTAGATGGCAGCAGGATACATGTTGATATTGAGGGGATTTCACGATGGGCGCATGCAGAGCTTCAGGAAAGCCTTTCGCGTTATAGAGGTCTAGTGGAAGCAGGGGTTGGCATCGCGGATGACTTGGACGATGTGATTAAAGACTTTATGCTTCAGTCTGGACCAAAGGCTTATCTAGATGCGCCGAAAAGTGAGGCAGACGATATAGTAGTATCGATGCTCTGGCAGCTTCGTGAGAGGTTCCTGTTTGATAAGCCGCATGGGCTGAACAGCTATCTTAGCAAACGAGTGCGTCATAACTCTATAGCTGGGTATCTTCGAGGAGCCTTAGATAAGGACTCTTTAATTACCCAGATATTCGGCGGCAAGTATCGTGAAAATGTTCATTGGAGAGAAATTTTAAGCAATCATGGATATTCTACTACTGAGGTTGCGGTTGCTCTTGGACTTCTCAGGGACTTTGGTTCAAAGTTCGATGCTTTAACATCGCATCTGAAAGACGCCCTGCTTCATATTAAGAGACCTGAATATCCGCATGGATTGATTGATCTACCATTGCTTCCAGCTCTGATTTACGTGGCACGATCTGCATTGCAGTCATCTAAGTATGACTTGGGCTCATGGATCGAGGTCAGCATGGCAATGTTCTGGCTACGACTCGAGCCCTCACTGTTTCGCGTAAGAGAAGCTTTGTCTAAAGATTATAAGAGTAAGGTCGTTATTTTGTTTGACAATCTTCGGGCTGAGTTGGTCACTCAGCTCGGACGGGACAGGCAGTGCTATGAGTTAAATACCGCGCTGAATGATGCATCTATAGAACTTCAGAATTTGATTGATCGGGCTGCTGACTGGTTTAATAAGCGTCAGGGGGAATTAAGCAAGTATGCATATACTCTCACAGAGGTTGTTGATATATCTGTGCAGTCTGCCTTGACCAGGCATCGCAGTTGTAAGATCGAAATAGAAAAGGAAGTTATTCAGACAATCGAGCTACGTGCTGATGCGCTGGTGGTTATTGCTGATATCTTGCTCGTCGTTATTGGAAATATTTCCGATCACTCCGGGTGTAGAGAAAGTGCAAAATTAAAGATTTTTGCCCGAATGGACGAAGAACATGATTTGATTAATTTTAGATTTGAGAGTTTGGCTGGGCCGGAAGCATATAATGAGAAGAGCCTTGAGTTAATAGAGGCTACGCGAGCAGATATAAAATCAGGTGAATATTTGGAGAAAATGGCCCAGGATCGTCGTAGTGGTTTGTTTAAGGTTGCGTCAATAGTCCAGCCTGAGGCGGGGGGGAGAATTGAGTTTGGTTTTGATTCTCCATCATGTTTCATTCTGGATTTGGATCTGGCGTTAAGGGTCGAAAGTATCGATCTTAATCCTTATGCATCGGAGTTGAGTGATGAGGTTGCTACTTGTTGAAGATGAGGGGCCTAAAGCTGAGAAAATAGTATCTTGTCTCTTGCGTGGGTTAGATGAACCGGATATTCATGTTGCCAAGTCCGTTCGCTCTGCTCTCAAGAGGCTTGATCAGATACCATATGATCTTGTTGTTCTTGATATGTCGCTGCCAACTTTTGACGTGAGTGAAGACGAACATGGCGGTCGCCCACAAGGGTTCGGTGGGGTCGAGGTTATGCGAGATATGATCAACTATGAAGTGCGTACGCCTGTCATAGTGGTTACCGCATATGAGCACTTTATTGCCGATGGTGATGAAGAATTGGCTCATGGCAAGGAATCCACTATAAAAGAGCTGAGGGATGAGCTTTGCTTAGAATTCTCTGAGATATTCATTGAGCTAATTAAGTATGATACCTTCACTGACGAATGGCAGGCTCAGTTACTTGAAAGCATTGGGGATATTGAGGGGTTGTTTTGAAAATTCTGATCATTGATGATAACCGAGCAAAGATTTTTCCTCTGATAAAAGGTATGGTTGCGTTAGATATTCCCAGAGAAAACATTCATACTGCGGAAACTGCTTCAGATGCTCGCTTGAAACTTAGAGGAGAGCTTTACGACTTAGTAGTCCTGGATCTTTGCCTTCCAGATGTTCTAGAAAGTGATCCGTCGTTAGATGTGGTAAGGAATTTGCTCGATGATTTACAAAGTGAAGACTCTGATCTACTCCAGCCAAAATTGATTGTCGGATTTTCTGCGTACGAAGAGTATATTTCGCAATTTCAGAGCCTTCAGATTTTTAGCTCGATGGTTTTCCATCGGTATGATGAGAAAACAGATGATTGGTTGAGTGGTATTATTAATTGTGTTCGGTATATGCTGAACATTGAAGCAGGAAAGAAAGAAGAAGCAGAGTCTGTTGATCTATGTGTTATCACTGCTCTTTATAGTCCTGAATATACAGCGGTTTTGGACTTGCCGTGGAAGTGGGGGGATCCGGAGCTGCTGGATCACTGTACCTCTATTAGGAGAGGAAGTTTTGTTTCCGGGAGGAAGACCTATTCTGTCGTTGCTGCTCATTGTCTAAGAATGGGTATGGTGGCGGCTACTATATTGGCTACTAAGCTTATTTCTTTGTGCAAGCCAAGATTCATCGTTATGCCGGGGATTTGCGCTGGGGTTCCCAATAAAACAAGTTATGGGGATGTTATTTTAGCAAATCCAAGCTGGGACTATCAGTGTGGCAAGCGAATTACAAATGACGATGAATCACAATTTTTTATTGCGCCGCATCAAATCCATGTCAGCGAAACTGTTGAGTCTCGAATGTTGCAGATTTCACGAGAGCCTGGGCTTCTTACCAAGATTAAAGAGGAGTGGAGAGGGGAGAGGCCTTTAACTGAACTTCGTCTTCTATCTGGCCCTGTTGGATGTGGGTCTGCTGTTCTTGCTGACTATGCAATAGTCAAAGATATTATTGAAAAGCAGCAGCGAACGTTGCTTGGCATCGAAATGGAGATTTATGGTGTTTATTGTGCTGCGAATAGTGCCCCAGAGCCTAGGCCTACTTTTTTTGCTGTGAAATCAGTATGTGATTATGCTGACAATCAGAAGAATGATATATATCAGAAGTACGCAGCGTTCACCAGCGCCAGGGTAGTCCAGGAGTTCTTTGAGAGATTCACGTCTGAGTTTTAAGGTTATGTTGGAAAAATCCCTTTTGATGGCAGCGCTCGAATTTTAGTCGGGGTGTCATAGTGGCTGGTGTAGGCTTTTGCAGGCAGTGACCGACAATGCTTGAGCGAGTGTCATGGAATTAGTCGCGGAGCTAAGGCACACCAGTAGCTCGATCTGTGCACCTCGGTCAGTCGCCTGGAGGGCCTCCTGCGCGGGCGTGAAGTACGGTACTGCAATTCGAATATATGCTGCTGTGTTCATCGAGCGAGTGGACGGGCGGAGAACCTGATCCTCGCCCGGGCTATTTGTGTGGATACTGGAGTCCATCATGAGGCAGTTCCTAGTCCATGGAGTTGGGCACAGGCTCCCAGCAAGCGAGGCCGAACATCAACCTAGCCTGCGGCCGAATCAGTAAGGCGCAAATCGTTGTCGATCGAGTTGGATGCTTTCGTAGGCTGCTAGATGCTCAAAGGATTCATCGTCGGGTTGGGGATTGCGGGGTGGGTACCGACCAGGTATCTAGACGGCTGTGGCGGCTTGCGGGCCTCCCTGGTTGGGCATCTATGGCGACGCTTACCGTGGCCATCATCTGGCTCGGATTGCTTTGGGTAGCTTCCAAGAGATCCCAATCAACTCGACCAGCACTCGCGGCGTTACTGGAGAATCTCTCGGGCGGGCTAAAAAACTGGGCTGCCAGTCTCTTTTCTATGTGCCTAGTTATGCTCGGTGCCACGTTTCTCGCACCGGCAGGGCACCTTCAGACCGCGCTGCTTTGCGGATGGCTGTGCATATGCCTCGCACTTTGTAGTCATTCGGTTGGCAATCTCGCCGAGGGAGTCATCGACTACAAATTCCGCCACCGAGCGTAGCCATTGGGCGTGGGTTACGACTTAAGTCTTGGCTGCTGATTTGCGCCGGATCAGGTAAGTGGTAGTTGGTAACGAACAAAATAAGAAAGACCGCTAGCTCGTTTCAGGTGCTGGCGAAGGAGGACAAGGATGAGCTCAAGCCACTCGACGCACGAAACACGCGTCGCCGTACTGGTCGACTGCGACAACGTTTCCCCAGACATCTTGGAGCATGCGCTGCGTGTAGTAGCGCAATTCGGACGCGTCGTCTTACGCCGCGGATATGGAAACCACGCAACGCTAAGCCATCGCTGGCAGGAAGCCTTGGTACGCCAGGCTTTCACTCCGTGTCTGCAGTACCAGTACGCCGCCGGAAAGAACACCGCAGATATCGCCCTGGCGTTGGATGCGCTCGAGGCGCTGTTCGACAGCCGAGCTGACACCTTCTGCCTCGTCACCAGCGACTCCGACTTCGCCTATCTCTGTCGCAAGCTCAGGGAGCGTGGAGCCACGGTTTGCATCGTTGGTGAGCCCAAGACGCCAGACGCTTTGCGAAATGCCAGCGACCAGTTTTTCGAGTGGGTACGTCCCCTTGAGCCTGTTGCGGAGCCGAACGCTGACGTCGCCGGTAAGGCCGCTGCCAAAACCGATGTCTGCACCAAGACCGATCCCGCAAAGCAGGAGCCGGTGAAATCGCCCGTGAAGCGCCGGCCTCGGTTCGTCGTTGATGCGGTTTCACTGCTTGCCAGCGATACCAGCGAAGGGAAGGTCGCCATGGGCGCTTTGGGTCAGTACCTCAAACGAACTGATCCAGCCTTTTCCCCCAAGACATACGGTCACTCTGGCTTGCTCGACATGATCAAGACCTATGACCTCCTGTGCGTGATCCAGGAGCCTGGTGGTCATCGATCCGTGTCACTTGCCGCAAAGGATGAGCTGTCTGGCGATTTGGTCGCTGAAAGCTCCGCAGGCTAGCCGTAATTGGGATGCCAGGTTTAGCACCCGCGACCTAACGCATCTATCGACTTTGCAGCTGTTGCCGTTACAGTGCAGAGGCCCCCGTAGTCAGAAGCAAGGATTGCCGTTCGGATGGCTTTATCACCTCAACCCAAGAGCCTGATCTTTGACCTGGAGGTCGCCCCCGGAAAGGGAGAGAAGCCTGACCGCATTTTAATGGTTGGTGCTCTGCGTCCAGACACTGAAGACGTGCTCGAGGTAACGATCGCCGGCAATCTTAGCGAGACGCTGGGCCGGCTCGATACGATGGGAAGCGGGGCCAGCTTTGTGCTCGGACACAACGTCATTGAGCATGACCTAGCGATCCTTCGGCAGCAGGCACCACAGCTCAAACTTCACCAGCTACCTGTGATCGACACCCTACGGTTGTCACCGTTGGCGTTCCCGCAAAACCCCTATCACCGGCTCGTCAAAGACTACAAACTCATTCGCGATAGCCTCAACTCACCGCTGTCGGACTGCCGCGCGACGCTGACTCTGTTCAAAGACCAACAAGCTGCATTTGCTCAGCTCAACACGTCACGGCAGGCAGAGTTGCTCTGCTACCAGGCTCTGCTCGCTCCCTCGATGGACGCCGACCTGGGGCACTTCTTCTACAGTTTGACCGGACAGCTACCGCTGGATGTGCCCAAGCTCCGCGGACGACTCGTTGAGCTGCTCCAAGAGAATGACCCCACATTGAGCCGGGCCCTGAAGGTCTGCTCAACCCGCCTCTCCCAGCTCCTCGACGTCGACCTCCTCGATTCCGACCTACACCTTCCACTGGCATACGCCTTAGCTTGGCTGCGTGTCTCTGGCGGCAACTCCGTGCTTGCGCCCTGGGTGCGGCACCAGTTCCCAGATGTAGGGCGACTGATCGCCGAGCTACGAGATACCCCTTGCGGCCAATCCGACTGCGACTACTGCCACACGACTCACGATCCGCGGCACGAGCTCAAACGATACTTTGGATTCGATGATTTCCGCCGGGAGCCAGATGGCCGAACCTTGCAGCACGACGTGGTGCTAGCAGGCATGCGTAGCGAGCACGTGCTGGCTATCTTGGCGACCGGTGGTGGCAAGTCCCTGTGCTACCAATTGCCAGCCCTGAACCGATTCCACCGCAACGGTAGCCTGACCATCATCATTTCCCCGCTTCAGTCCCTGATGAAGGACCAGGTCGACGGACTACTGGCTCGAAACGTCCAATGCGCAGCAACGCTAAACGGCCTCCTGACAATGCCCGAACGCGCCGACGTTCTGGAAAAAGTCCAGCTTGGTGACGTCGGGATATTGCTCGTCTCCCCAGAACAGTTCCGCAACAAAGCCTTCCGGCGAGCCATCGCCCAACGACAGATCGGTGCATGGATTTTCGATGAGGCTCACTGCCTTTCGAAGTGGGGTAACGACTTCCGCCCTGACTACCAATACGTTTCCCGATTCATCAAAGAGTTCACGGATGACGGTCCGCTTGCGGCTATTGGTTGCTTCACCGCGACTGCAAAGCCCGATGTGATTGAAGACATCTGTCAGCACTTCCGGGAGCAGTTGGGCATTGAGTTCAAGTCCTTCTTGGGCACCCATGAGCGCACCAACCTCTCATTCGAAGTCTTTCCGTGCACGCGCGCGGAGAAATGGCGCCGCACCCATCAGATGCTCCAGGACGAACTGAATGGCCAGGACGGAGGGGCGGTTGTGTTCGTTTCCAGCCGAAAAGGTGCCGAGGAGCTCTCTGACTTCCTCATAGGGCAGTCCTGGTCGTGCAAGCACTTCCATGCTGGCTTAGAGCCCCATGAGAAGAAGGACATCCAGGACGAGTTCAAAGCCAGCAGCCTTCGCGTCATCGTCGCCACAAACGCCTTCGGTATGGGGGTGGATAAGGCCGACATCCGCCTAGTCGTACACGCAGACATCCCGGGCTCGCTCGAGAACTACCTCCAGGAGGCTGGGCGTGCTGGTCGTGATCAAGGGCAGGCACGATGTGTCTTGCTCTACGACGCGCAGGATATCGAGACCCAGTTCGGTATGTGTGAGGGCTCGAAGCTCACCTTGCGGGACATCCAACAAATCCTGCACAAGCTCCGGAAGGAGTACAAACGTCGCAAGGGCGGAAAGCTCGTAATCACTGCTGGCGAAGTCCTCATGGATGAGCAGGTTGATACCAGCTTTGAAGCAGGTGAGCGTGACGCGGAAACCAAAGTGGTGACTGCAGTGGCTTGGTTGGAGCGAGGTCAGTTCCTCAAGCGCGAGGAAAACCAAACGCAGATCTTCCCAGCCAGCCTGAAGCTGAAAAAGGAGGACGCAGATAAGCGACTCGCCACTGCTCAGCTCCCGCCCCGACGGCTCGAGGAGTTCAAAGCCATACTGGACTACCTGTACGGAGCCAGTGCCGATCAGCGAATCGACACCGATGCTTTGATGGCTCTCACCAGCTCGACATCTGAAGAAGTGGCCGCCACGTTGCGGCAGATGGAAGATCTAGGTCTGTTGGTCAACGACTCCAAGCTGACCCTCTACGTTCGCCATGGCGTTGTAGGAGCTTCAAATCAGCGACTTGTGGCGACCCTAGAGCTGGAGTCTGCGTTGATTGACCAGCTGCAGGAAATGGCACCTGATGCAGAGCAGGGTGGTTGGCAGGACCTTCATCTGGCACCACTAACCGCGGCACTGAAAACTGCCACTGGCGACGCCCAGCTTATTCCTCTGCATGTCCTGCGCTTGCTGCGAAGCTTGGCTCAGGATCGTGACGATGATAGTCAGCAACGAAGCAGCTTCGAGATCCGCCAGATCAATCAGGACTACCTCAAGCTTCGTATCCGAGGTGGCCATACGTGGCGCGGCATTCAAAAGCTGGGCGAAAAGCGGCGCGCTTTGGCCGGTGTGATGCTGAAGTTCATACTCGGAAAGCTAGCGCCCGGCGAGCGAAGTAAAGACTTGCTCGTCGACACCACCTTTGGCGAGCTGGCTACTCTCATCGATCAAGACCTGGAGCTCCGTGCCCGTATTCCCGAGTCCGAGCGTCGTCGTGCCGTAGAGCATGTGCTGCTCTACATGCACAAGCAGGAAGTCCTCACGCTGAACCACGGTATGACAGTCATGCGCCGGGCGATGACTGTAGAAATCAACCCTGAGAAGAAATCGGGCTATCTCAAGGATGACTACCTGAAACTCGATGAGCACTACCGAGAGAAGCGCATTCAGGTGCACGTAATGCGTGAGTACGCTGAAGTCGCCTGTGAAGAAATGGCTGCAGCGCTGCGCCTGGTGATGCACTACTTCAACGATCCCAAAGACGAGTTCATTGAACGCTACTTCGCTGGTCGCGAAGAGGTCCTAAAACTCGCCACCAGCGAAGAGTCTTGGCGGGCGATCGTTGAGAATCTGAGCGTTGCACAGCGCGTCATCGTCGAAGACAACGAAGACCAGAACCGCCTCGTGCTTGCAGGCCCAGGCTCCGGAAAGACCCGGGTGATCGTGCACCGTATTGCCTATCTCCTGCGGGTACGGCGGGTACCAGCTCGATGCATTGTCGCGCTCACGTTCAACCGCCACGCAGCGAATGAGATTAAGCAGCGCCTACTCCGGCTGGTTGGCGCTGATGCGTATGGCGTGAACGTCATGACCTACCACCGCATGGCCATGCGACTCACCGGCACTCGCTTCGAGCGTGGTGAAACCGTGGAAGAAGGGCGCCTATCACTCGTACTCTCGGACGCAGTGGAGCTCCTGGAAGGTAAACGCCAGGTCGAAGGTGAAGACGACCTGCGTGAGCAGCTGCTACGTGGCTACCGCTACATTTTGGTGGATGAGTATCAGGACATTGACGATGTCCAGTACCGGCTGATTAGCGCGTTGGCCGGCCGCAAGGCAGAGGAGGAGGGCCGGCTTTGCATCCTGGCTGTAGGTGACGATGACCAGAATATCTATGCTTGGCGCGACACCAGCAATCGCTTCATCGAGCAATTCCGAGAAGACTACTCAGCGTCTAGCAGTTACCTCGTCGATAACTACCGCTCGAGCCGCAACATCATCGAAGCCGCCAACCAGGTGATTGAGCGAAACCCCCAGCGCCTCAAGAGCCAGCACCCGATCAAGATTGACGTGAAACGGACTGAGAATCCCCGTGGCGGTCTTTGGGAGGAGAAAGATCCCCAGCGGAGAGGGCAGGTCCTCCGCCTACTCATCGGTGGCGACGAATCTACGTACAGCAACCTCCAAGCTCAGGCTGCAACCGCAGAGCTACAGCGTTTGATCGGCGTCGAGTCCGGTGAATGGCAGGGTTGTGCCGTACTTGCTCGCAACCACCAATACCTCTGGCCGATTCAAGCATGGTGCGAACAACACGGGGTGCCGTACTACCTGGCTGCAGATAAAGATGGCGTACTGCCAATCACTGCACAGCGCGGATTTGTTGCAGTAATTGAATACCTGCGTGCCTCCGGCGAGTCATTGTCACCGGCGCACTGGTGGCGTCGACTCGATCAGACGTCCTTACAGCCTGAATGGCACACCTTCATGAGTCTGGCCTTTGCTGAGTTGCTGGCCGAACTAGGAGATTGCGAGCTGGGGAGCCAAGCGGTTGTCGACTGGCTGTACGACTACGCTCGCGAACTGCGACAGCAGCCTGCTCAAGGTCTCTACCTGGGCACCGTGCACTCGGCCAAAGGCTTGGAGTTCCGGCACGTCGTTCTCCTCGACGGCGGATGGAGCAATCGCCCTGACACGCTCAGCGATGAGCGCAGGCTCTACTACGTAGGTATGACCCGGGCTGAGCAAACCCTCACCGTATGCGAGTTCGCTGCCGGCAATCCCTTCAGCTCGCACCTGAACAGCTCAACGACAAGCAAAGTCTTCCACAGCGAACCGCTGCCGGCGCTTGAAAAGCGCTATCTGCAGCTCTCGCTCAAGGACATAGATCTCGATTTCGCCGGACGTCAGCCAGCGGAAGCAAGCATTCACAGAGCGCTCGCCAACCTCAAGCCTGGCGATCAGCTCCAGCTCAAACCCAGCGACGGTCGCTATCTGATTCTCGACTACAAGGGTGAAGTCGTAGGCCGCACCGCCAAATCGTTTCAGCTTCCCCTTGAATTAGAAAGTTGCGTGGTGGCAGCTGTGCTGGTGCGCCGTTCGGATAGTTGTGACGTGAGTTATAGGTCTACTCATCGCGCCGTTCAGTGGGAGCTGATTGTACCTAATATACTTGGTTTAAAGGTTGTATAAGTACGGATGGTTTAAGGGGCGTGTCTGTCGGGGGTTTGAAATATGTTCCTCGCTAAGGTTGTTTGGTGGTGTATATATAATGAGGATCTTGTTGTTATGGTTGGTCCATGTGTTGATGGTGTGTAATCATGATTAGGTCGTTTGATTTTTTAGGGCGTACGATTTGTCTGGCGCGTTCAGATATACTTAATTCCTCCGGTGCTAACTTGTTTAATTCTGACTCTATGACGCTTATTGTAGGGCAAAATGGCGCAGGAAAAACACGAGCATTAGCATCGTTAGCTTCACTGTTTCAGGAGGGTAAAAGAGGTGATGCGGAAATAAAGGTCGAGTGGGATTGTGATACTGATTTTGACGAGACGTGTGTAATATATTATACGCCAGTGCCTTTTCAGGTGGACGTTCCAAAAAAAGGAAGTAGCCTCCGCGCGGTTCAGCCAACTTATGCATCGGAGCACCTTCGGGCCGATAGGTATTACGAAGTTGCAAAGGACCTAGAGCATGACTTTGGCTTGGATGCACGCCGCGTTCTTGAACTTCCGGCGCTATCGGGAACTGTTGTAAGTGAGCTGATGGGGCGTGCTCTGTCCTCGCGCTACAATGTTATTGATCAATGGGTTGCCCCATTGCGAGCGCGTTATTCTGAATATCATGAAAGAGTTAGTGAGATGCGTAGGCGAGAGGGGTACTACAGATCGCCTGAGTATAAGGCGATATCCGCCGAGTTTGATGAGTTACGGAAAGATTTTGCCGTAGGGTTACGCAGAAATTTGAATGAGGGGTTCTCATTAAAACTGAGGGCATATCAATCTGCACGGTCAGGGCGTGCTCCTTCAGAGCGAGCCGAAAAAGAGTTGCTGGAAAAGCTTGGTTTTACCCTGAGTTCTTATAAGGAGGGAAGTCCAACTGTTCCAAGGAAGAAATTTGAAGCAGTGCTTTCTCAGCTGAATCTCATAGCTGATATTGTAAATGATTCAGGTTTGGCGAGACGAGCTTACGAGGTGGATGAGCGTCAAGTAGATCAGCTGAATGCACTGTCGCTCGCTGAGAGTTTTAAAATTTCATTAAGAGGGGTAAGCTCAGGTGCTGCAGCGCTTATTCATCAGTTCTCCAGTATTAACATTGCTTGTGAAGAGCTGCTCAAAGAAGGAGATAAGTCTAGCCTGCTGCTGCTTATAGATGAGGGAGATGCGTTCTTGCATCTAGGTTGGCAGCAGAAGTATGTAGATTATCTGGATAGGGTTGTTCAGAGGCTAAAGCAGAGATTTAAGTCAGTTCAAGTTGTGATGACGTCTCACTCTCCATTTTTGATGTCTGACTTTCCAAGTGAGAATATTGCTATTTTGAGCGGGCAAGACTGGGTGGAGAATTTTCTCGAAGGTGATTCAAATACAGTAATTTTGCCTTCTTTTGGCGCGCCATTGGACGCGGTAGTCCGACATGTCGCGCAGTCCGGAACAATGGGGCTGTTTGCGACTCGAATTATTCGAGAGCTGGCTAAGGATATTTCTAGAGGATCTGAAGTTGATGTTCGTCGTATAGACATGATTGGGGATCCTGTTATTAAACGGCAGATGTCTAGGATGCTACAGGGGCGAGGCTCTAGAGTGGTGGGAGGGCAGGATGCAAGTTAATATTTCTGATATTTGGGGGAAGGAGGTCGAAGAAGAACACTGCAAGTATCTTCAGGCAGGTGTTTCACAACATATTTCTTCGCGAGGTGTAATATTCAAATACTTTATAATGAAATATTCCGGGGTGATAGGGGCGGGGCGACCTGACGTATTGCGAGGGATTATAAAGGATGTTGAGCTGATAAGAAGGAAATCTAGCAAGCAGGAAAAGGCCGATTTTATTCGAGACTGTCACCTTGTTTTGGATTACGGGCGCTTCACGGCCAAGGGCTCTATGAATCGCCCCGGCTTTCCTAGACACTTTCCAAGCTCTGGAAATAGCGTTTCTCAAACTCCACTGGCGATAGCTGCATAGCGCTGCTGTGCCGGCGTTTGGGGTTATAAAACATCTCGATGTAATCGAACACATCACTGCGAGCTTCTTCGCGAGTGGCATAGGTTTTTCGTCGGATGCGTTCGCGCTTCAGCAACTGGAAAAAGCTTTCTGCCACGGCGTTATCGTGACAGTTACCGCGTCGGCTCATGCTGCTGATCAGATTGTTGGCCTTGAGGAAACTCTGCCAGTCCGAGCTGCTGAACTGGCTGCCCTGGTCGGAGTGGATCATCACTTCCTGCTTGGGCTTGCGTCGCCAAACCGCCATCAATAAGGCATCGATAGCTAAGTCGCTGCACATCCGAGGTTTCATCGACCAGCCGATCACCTGGCGCGAAAACAGATCCAGCACCACCGCCAAGTACAACCAGCCTTCATAAGTGCGGATGTAAGTGATGTCAGTGACCCAGACCTTGTTCGGCTCGCTGACGGTGAATTGCCGCTCCAGACGGTTGGGCGAAGCCACCGTGGGCTTGCCGCCGTAGTAGCCGGGCCGACGACGATAGCCGGTCTGCGAGCGCAACCCTTCCCCCCGCATCAGGCGGGCTACGCGATGCCGGCCACAGGACTCTCCCAGCTCACGCAGGTCGTCGTGGATCTTGCGATAGCCGTAGACCCCACCGCTTTCCAGCCAGGCATGTTTGATCAATCCGAGCAGGCGCTGATCTTCCTTAGCGCGTACGGATTTCGGCTCGGCCAGCCAGGCGTAGTAACCGCTGGGATGCACCCTGAGGGTCTGGCAGAGACGTCGAACCGGGTACTCCACCGACAGCTTGCTGATGAAGGCGTACTTCAGCCGGACTCCTTGGCAAAGTACGCGGCGGCCTTTTTTAGGATGTCTCGCTCTTCGGTCACCCGCTTGAGTTCGGCGCGCAAACGACGCAGTTCGGCTTGCTGATCACCTTCTTGCTGCCGCTGTTCCTGGGGCTTGCTATAGCGCCTGATCCAGACATAGAGGCTATGCACCGACACACCCAAACGCTCCGCCACATCCGCTACACGCAGGCCGCGCGCGGTAACTTGTCTGACCGCTTCGATTTTGAATTCTTCGGGGTAACGCTGGTTGCTCATGGCACCTCCTGATGGGCCTCATTATGAGGCTTGGAGGTGTCTACGAAACTAGGGGCGATTCAGGAGATTATAAAGTATGACTGGGATTTTGAGTCGTACATGGAAGTTCGTGGATTGGCAGGGTCAATTGTACCTCCTGTAATAACTATTAGGCCTGTTAAATCTGCGCATTCGCTTTCCAAGAAAGTGCAGCGTTCACTCGAGACTTTTCTTGTAAAGGAACGCCTGGATGTTTGTAGGCTGGAAGTAGATCGTTTTGTAGAGTCTTTGTTGATATACAGCGAAGATCGTTTAAAAGAGGTGAATGATAAGGTTTTCTCTGGGCTTCCTTTAGTCTTGACTCCAGAGGTTGCACTAGACTTTTCCCGTTCAAATTATAAAAATGAATGGCTGGGAGCTGTGAAGCGCGATTTATATGACATTGCTTGGGGGAGGTGATTTTTGGGGGCTTTCTTCAGCTTTTGCTGATCTACACTCATCGGAGTGATCTGTCCGATCTGTGCTAAATATTAATAATACTATGATGTGATAGATGGCTCTCGCGAGAGATTGATGCAATTGAAAATAAAATGTTAGAGATATTTGAGGCTTTCATATGAGCACGGATATCAAGAGATCGGCTGTCCCCGCCGCTGGGTATGTCTATCAAACCATGCAAGGTGTGGTCTGCCCCGGAGCTTGTTGACAGGTAGTTAAGAGTTACTGCTCGCATAGCGCCGCTCAAACTCCATCGGGCTGAGATAGCCCAGCGTCGAGTGGCGGCGACGGTGATTGTAAAAGCGGATGTAGTCGAACAGGTCGGTTTCCGCCTCGTGGTAGCTGGCATAGCGCGTCAGGTACACCCGCTCAGCCTTCAGCGAACGCAAGAAGCTCTCCATCGCGGCGTTGTCCCAGCAGTTCCCGGGACGTGAATGGCTGGGCACGATTCGATGTCGCCGAAGTAAGGCCTGGTAGTCGTACGCGCAGTATTGGCTGCCTCGATCCGAGTGCAGCAGCACTTCTTTCGGCTGTCGGCGTGCAATGGCCATCTCCAGCGCGGCGTGTACCAAGGCCTGCTGCATGCGGTGGTGCATCGCCCAACCGACGACGGCTCGTGAATTGAGATCGAGCACGACTGCCAGATACAGCCAGCCTTGGGCCGTCCGCACGTAGGTCATTTCCGAGACCCAGTGCCGATTGGCGCGATCCGAGGCGAACTGGCGATCCAGGTGGTTCGGGGCAATCGGCAGAGCATGACGACTGCTGGAAACCAGCCGCCAGCGCTTGCGCGAGCGAACGCGCAGACCGGCTTCGCGCATCGGTCGAGCAACCCGGTGTCGACCACACGCATGCCCCATGGCCGCCAGCTCGGCCTTGATTCGGCGATGGCCATAGATTCCATTCACCTCGTGGTGAATAGTGCGGATCTCCTTGCTCAGACGCCGATTCGCCATCTCTCTCGCCGAAGGTGGCCGCTGCTGCCAGGCATAGAAGCCGCTGCGGGATACCCGCAGCAGCCGGCACATTGGCGCTACGGGATAGCGACCAGCCAACGCCTCGATGGCGCGGAACTTCACTTCGCGGGCTGCGAGAGGATGGCGAGCGCCTTTTTTAAAACATCGCGCTCCATGGTGACCTGAGCCAGTTGCTGGCGTAGACGACGCAACTCCGCACTCTCACCACGCTGCTTGCCGTTGCCTGGAAAGGCATCGTCACCTTGCTGCTCGTACTGGCGCTTCCATTTGCCCAGCAGGCTTTCAGCGATGCCGAGCGTCTCGGCTACATGACGAAGCGGCGTGCCGGCAAGTACCTGGTCTACTGCCTCGCGTTTGAAGGATTCGGGAAAACGTCGTCGGGTCTGGGTCATGAACACTCCTTGCGGTGGACATTATCCACCTTAAGTCAGTGTCCACTCAGCCCGGGACAGACCAGACCACCCTCAGTCACAGAAGTACTAGGTTCACCACTGAAGAGCTTCTGGTGCTGCCTGAATTAGCTGTGCAACATCATGAAGGGCAGGTACTTGATCCCGATACAGCTTCATTCGCTCCCAAACACCTCGATAACGTTCTACCCTGAAATCATCCAGAAAGTCCTGTTGTTCTTCGGGGCTCCAGTGCTCTCGCCTTTCCAGCCAAGTAGTCAGCCTTGAGCTGAAGCCAGAAAATGCACTTTTGCGCCCTCGAACGAGAGCCTCTCGTTTGTTGAGCCCTAATACATTTATTGTGTAGTCGGCGCGAAGCCAAATTTCAGAGGTCTCGTCGTCTGAATTCGGTACATAGCGCCATGTGCGAAAGTCGAGCCACAAGAAGTCGACAGGGCTTTCAACTCTAGGATCGATGAGGGCGGGTCGACCAGCCAGCGGTTGGATTACTGGTGCATTACGTTTCCGGGTGACATCAATCAATGCGAGCGGGTCGGTTAGTACGGCGAACTGGTTGTTCTTCGGACCATTGCAGGGACCGCAAGCAAGGACGTAATTGCTCCAGACGTATGCCTGCTCTGGATACAAATCCTTAGGCCGCATATGCTCAATTTCATCTGCAAACGAATCTTCGCAGTAGACACACCTTCGATTGCCGCTGCACATGTCCGCCAATATTAGTTTTAGGCCATCGAACAAGGAGGAAGGCTTTTTGCTCCAGCTGCTCTTTGCATAGTCCACCTGAGCTGCATAGTCGGGAAGATTGTTTACATCATCTTGAAGACCCTGCAGGCGATCCACCGCACGCTTATCAAGGGCGGCTGCTGTGATTGATATCACTGCTCATCACCTTCTACGACAGGCCCTAGGGTTTGCTTCAGATCTGCACGCTCAGATACTTCAGGTGCGGAAAGTGTGCCTTTATCAAGCTTGCGGTTGAGTTGTGCCAGGCGATCCAGCATGTGGACGGCATCTTCGGATCGACCTGGAAGCCCTCCAAAGGCGTCACTGTTCAGGACGTGCAGCACGTCGCCATACAGAACGCGAGTCAGCTGCTCGCCTGCGATCCGGCGCACCGTCTCTCCAGAGCCAGGTGCGGGCAAAGTCCACACCGAGCCCCTCAGCGCCGTCTGACACACGTAGGGAGAGTGTGTCGTCACAATGAATTGGATAGCCGGAAACAGTCTTGTCAGCCATGGACCGATCTCTCGCTGCCACGAAGGGTGAAGGTGGGCATCGATCTCGTCTATCAAGACCACGCCCGGGGCCAAGATTGTGGAAGCGTCGTCTGAGAAAAGGGTGTTTTCATCATAACGAAGGGCCATCAAGCGCAGGAGTTCGAAGGTCATCGATAGCACTGCTCTGTAACCGTCGCTCATTTCAACAATGGGGACTTCTACACCGTTGCCGTCCTCAAACTTGACGCCATCGGATGTGACCTCGGTCAGCTTGGCTCCGTGGGGTAGGAATCCTGATTGATTCACAAATTGCCGAATCTTCTCAAGCAGGCCAATCTCTGCACTGTCACTAGAGGCTTTTTCAAGCTGCCTAAACCTCAGCTTCTGCAGCCATTCGAGCGCTTCAGTCAAGGCGACGCCTTCATCGAAAATGCTTAGGTGCCTGGCAAGTCGTGGAAATCCGGTGAAGAGCCTAACATTCTCGGGATTACCGCCTGTGAAGCGTCGCATGGGGCCGAATGCTGCAGAGAACCAGCCCAGACCTTCCCCCCAAAAGTTAACGTTTTTTGGAGGCGAGGATTTAACCGATCCATCGTTGTGCAGCGTTATGGAGCCTTTAACTGGCTTTGGTGACATGGGGCCTTTCCGGCCGGTCTTATCCCAACCAATAGTTGGTGCGACTTCTACTTGAATTATCGCCTTCTCCACGCCATCCGCTTTGCGAATGAAGTCCCGTGTAGTGCGGCGAGAGGCGGTGAATTCGATATCGCCGGTAAATGCGATAGCAGCAGCCCGCAGGAATCCGGACTTGCCAGCCCCGTTAGGGCCGATTAGCACATGCCAGCCTGCCTCCTCTCCCTCGTTGAGCTCCCACCGCAAGGAAGAGAAGGCGCGGAAGTCCGTTAGATCCAGTTTGCGCAGATACATGTACCACTCCCAAGGATGAGCGTCAGAGCCGGTCTCATCAGACACCGACAGTTACTCAAAACGAAAGACTCTATCAGACAGCGAACAAGCAGAGCAGAAAGCAAGGCGGCTTAGCAAGCTAGTGCAGTTCACGTGAACGGCTTGATGGTGCGAGAGAGGCTGGCCTATCGGAGAAGGGCTGAATAGGCCCAGGATGTCCTAGACAACTGCGAATCTCAACGCGGGAAACTGGTCCACCACAAAACAGTCCGCTCTTGGCCGTTCGCTGCCCTCCACAGCAGGCCGCAATGGGGCGGTTTTGCTGTAGTAGGATTTGAGCTCGTGACCTGCTTCTGCCTAGTGCTTCAGGCGCGCTTCACCTTGACTACCCTGTTGCAGGAGCGGCTGCGAGGATACCTATGGTTTACCCGTTCGGCTCGATGAGAGTCGAGGTCTGAGGTCGAGCACTTTGACCGTAAGTCGCATGCAATCACTCATCTCATCAGCGACTCGCTCGGCTTCAACTGCGAGCATCGTTTTTAGACCGTCGATATCAAGTCTATCCGTCGTATCTGGATGCTCCCATTTCCGGTCACTAGCTACCGTAACGAGTAAGCAGCCTGAACGACTGTTTTCAGCTGCCATGTACTTGGTAACAAGCTGGCATTTAATCGTGTCGCGCAGCTCCCGACCTGACCAATTTTCGCCAAGCTTGAGCTCAATTGTGCTTTGCTGGCCCGATAATGAGCGCAGCCTGATATCCGTCTCCTTCTCATCGGCGGTGACCGCCTCTTGATCGACCTGGTAGACGTGATTGGACGCATGCTGCAAGGCACGAGCGATTTCCCGGCGCATCACTTTCTCATCTTTGATCAAGGCCCACGCCTCACGTGGCGAGACATCCTGAAGTAGCAAGTCTTCAAGATCATCGAGCCGGTCGACAAGCACCGCAAACATATCGTCTCTAGTCGTCGGAGGCAGTTCACCGTAGCGGCTGAACTGATCTAGTTCGAGCTCAGTGAAAGCAGCATTGTCGGCCCCTTCAGCCTCCTTCTCCCGGGCAAGCATTGCTAACCGGTCTCTGAAGTGGGCAAACAGGGGGTCTGCAGTCATTTCGAGTTTGACTGCCCAAGCTTCACTCCCTCTGGCACCGAGAAGTGCGCTCAATACTGCATTTCTTCCCTCCTGCGCCGCGTCACGGGAGCCTGGTGAAAAGACTCCTTCGTGGACGATATCGTCGCAGGGGCGTACATACCGATAAGCTAGCCTGGCAAGGCGTAGGAGCAACTGAGGGGTAAAGCTGAGTCTTGTAAGGTCAACACGCAGACTGTTGTGGCGATCGCCGAGCAGTGTACCGAAGATGTCTATCGCAGTACCGGTCGCTGCGGGTTCAAACGGTGCCAACAAGCGCTCGAGGGCTTCGCTACCCTTGGCCGGATCGCATCGCATTAGCGTCGTCAGCCACGTCTGTGTAAACGCATTCGGCGTACTGGCCTTCAGCTGGTCTTCAGCTTTGAGGCATACGTGGTTCGCTGTTCCATCATCGGCATGCTCAAGGAGGATTTTGAGTACTCGCTCAAGCCGCCCGGCTGCAGTCACTTCGTCCTCGTTGCCGCGCAGACTGCATGTATGGGCATCTAGCCAGGCGCGCAGACGAGGCAGGAACAGCTGTGCGACCGTGGCGGGCGCATGGCTAACATTCTGAAGCATGATGGCAAATGTGCGCGGCGCCGCGATCTCTTCAAGTTCGGCAGTAAGATCAGGTCCGAGCGTCCGTTCGATTGATACAGAATGCTCACGGGCGAGTGCTTCGAGCCACGTCGGAAAGCCGCTCGACTCAATCGGCGCATAGCGCGCAGCAAGCTCGGCTTCTTCGACGGATAGCTTGCTTGCCCAACCGGGGTCTTCAGCTTCAGCTGCAATTGCGGCCAGACCGAGTTGCCAACGAATTAGAAATGTTCCTCTTTTATCTGCAGGCCTCTCGTAGCGAAGTGTTGGACGATCGTTGCGCCAGATCGAACGCATGCTGACGCGTAACTGATCGGCAATCTCTTTACCGAAATAGTTTTCGATAAAGCGGCGATCCCAGCCCGACGAGCGGCTTTCGTTGCCGGAGAGTTGCATTACCTGCCAAAGGTTCCAGGTGGTGCTACCTTCGTGGTCTGGGCTGAAGGCGGTCTCGGGATGGTCGGCAACCTCTTGCCAGAACTTCACCCAGTCTTTGTGACGCTTTGCTTCGCGTTTTTCGCTGGCCACGCGCTGCTGCTCGATCCTAGCGTTAAGCTTTGCCGTTTCGGGATCTACAGATGGTGGAGCGAGGTGGCGCTCGAGCAGGTTGAACAACTCTGGTTGGTCGGCCACAAATTGTTTGAGGCCTTCAATATGATTGCTTGGATCGCTGGTGTCATCCCTAATGCCATGCAGCGAGGCATAGAGCATCATAGTCCGCTCAGTAAGCGGACGGTCTATATCGGCAAGAGTACGCTGTACCCAAATGCCGTCCTGTGCGCCATTTAGATTGAGCGGGCCGTTGAACGATGCCTGGTGTAGCCGTCGCCAAGGGTCGTCTTCTAGATGCAGGCTTTGGCTGAATGCATCGTCGGCCCAGAAGATTGCCTCGCGCAGTTGCGACGACAGATTGGCTAGCGCAGAGCGTAGGCTCTGCACAGGGTCATCACGGCCGTGATTTTCGTGTTCGAGGCGCAGCGCTATTACTGTAGAGCGCAGGATAGCTGCTTCCATTTCGCGCCCATGAATCAGTCTGAGGCAGACTGCGGCCAACATCGGAATAAGGTGAGAACAGCAACTCACGAGATGCGGCCATTCCTTCTTCCAGACGAGGCCATTGGTAATCAAGTCCGTCAAACCCGAGCGCAGCGCTTCCAGGTACCCCGGAGCGAACCTTGGTTCAGCGATAATGTTGCGAGGCAACATCCATCTAAGCTCGTCGATTGTGTTTTCCGTTTCCTGGATACGCTTCAGGATCCCGCAGAACTGATCAGGTGCTATGTGGTGAGGGAATAGTCGGATGATGGCGCCACGCACAAGAGTATCTGGCCAGAGTGCCGGTGTGTCCGCCATCGCCATTGTCAGTGGCTCGAGCCGCTGATCGTTGAGTTCGACCAGCGCCTCAATCGCATCAAGGCGCTCTCTGTGTTTTGCTGTCATATCGATCGCAACGCGATGAGCAATATCTGCACATGTGGACATCTGTCCTGCGCCGATTAGTTGGAGTAACAGCCCGCGAACTTCATGATTCTCAATACCTGTCTGCCACAAGTTCTGTACGTGGCCTTCCAGATCCTGCGACGCGAAGCGGTACACCTGAACCCGGGGGACATGTAGCCCACGCCATCCACCTTGGCCATAACGCTGCACGTAGAACTGCAACGCGTCGACGCGTTGCGGGAGCGGAAGCGATTCTGGGTCTGCATGGTCAAGCAACACTTCGGGTTCATGGTCACGAATTTCTGCAAAAATGCTTGTCTGCGATGCTGCCAGCCAGGCCGCAACCGGACGCATCGTTGGTCGCATTACTCTGCCACCCTGCGGAAGCTCGGCAAACAGCAACCGCTTCACCGCCTTGATCGGCATCCCTTGCCCCAATCGATCCTTCAGGCATTGCGCGGCGAGGAATTCGATGACTGAGCGATGATGGAACCGAATACGGCCATAACTCGCGAACCCAAACAAGGCACGCTCAAGTAAGGTTTCGCGCTCCTTGGGCGTCCAATCATGCAGTACTAACGCTGGATCGAGGACAGTTCCCGGCTCACCATTCCGGTCGGCCTCCACGCTGAGCCGAATAGTCAGTTTGCGGGTCAGCAGGGAGGCGAGTGCTAGACGACTTGCTCCCTCAAATGCCTTGTCGGACGACAACTGGGCAGGTTCCTGCCTGTCGGTACGCGGCTTTAGCTTGACACGAATATTGTTTGCCACCTGATCGTAGTGAGTACGAACTCGACGATGTTCACGCCAGTCTGCACAAAGCTCTATGAGGTCCTGGGGACGGCGTGCGAAATCTTCCGCGTTGCGTGTACGAATATCAGAGAGCAGCGCGTCGGCATCGTCGATACCTTCAATTGTTGCCATCTCCCGGATTTGCTCGTCGGACAAGGGCATTAAGGCTACGTTGCGCCAGACGGGCGCTGCTTCCTTCTCTCGCTGTCCAGAGCTCTTTCTCTGACGGCCCATTGCGATGTCGGCAAAGGAGTCTCCACTTGCGATTAGCTCAAGTGGTTCTGGTACTGGCAAATGCTGTTGAATGAGTTGCTGATCAACAGCGATCGGGCGCGTCGTTATGATAATTCTTACGCGGCTGAGCTGGCCGGCAATAGCTTTGCTCAAGCGTTTGAGGGCGGCCTCAAAGGAGCCAAGGGTTAGCTTGAGCTCATCAATCGAATCGAGAAAAAAGGTAGCGATATCGGACTGGGCTGCTAGCCATTTGTCTAGTCTTGTCTCCTCATCTGCTGAAAGTAAGTCCCGCAGGTTCTGTGTCGAAAGCTGAGCCAATTCGAGGTAGAAGGCAGGGTCACCTAGATTCCACAGAGCTTGTTGTTGGGCTCGGCACTCATAGGTTTTTCCTGCACCGGCTTCCGAAATGATAAGAACACGCAGCGATTCGAGTAATTTGTCCCAACCGATAGCGCCTGCCCAGCCCATCCGGGTCAGTATCAATGCCTGCTCATGATCGGCGACGTCCTTTTGAGAAAGATCCCGGAAGGTGCGCTGAATGCGGAGTTCTAGCTTGCTAGATGATTTCACTGGCGCCATAGAGGGAGGTCTTTTTCAGAAGGAAGCCATGTCGGTAATTTCATGCACGATTATGCAAAGGAATCCTACAGATGGAATGAGCTCAATAGCAGCCTTTCGTGGCCAGAAAATGCTGACTGCGAGCCGAAACACCAAGGAGCGCAGCAGAGAACCCGCTTGAATCGGGCGGGTCTTTAATCATCAGGCGGTACTTAGATATCGTGGATCTGGTGGAGAGGTTGTCAAGAGTTACTGCGAGTTTAGCGCCGCGCAGGTAGCTGACATCAAACGGTCCGACTTGCATAGCCGTCATTGATTGGGCCAGCGAAGATGGTGGACTAGCGCAGTCTGTCCGGCATCTTGGTTGGCGACGCTTCATTCTTTGGAGCATGAGACTGACTTTGCGATCGGGCCACGCAAAGTTTGATGTTTGTTGAGATGGTCTGCCCTGTGCGCTTCATAGCAGCGATACAGACGCTAAGCGCCGCAGGTATCTGATGTACACCATATTTGACATCCAGTTTCGCGGCGCTGGCTGAGCTTGCTACCGCGGCACCCAGCACCTCATGCATGACATGTTTGTAGGCAGCAATGGTTTGCCTGGTGATACCTGCCATGCGGGCAAGAGCGGTTGCGCGCAGTTGTTCGCCTGCTGCAACCATACGTCGGCAAGCGGCGCGTACCTTGGACTCGGTGGATTTCTGGCGTATGCCATGGGTACGAAGCGCGGCGAGGCGCTGCTTCTCGTGGAGCGGCATTTCTGCCGGCAGAACCATCGCTCCTCGATGGCAGCGAGCACTGCCCCTATAACGGTCCCAGGTCCAGCGTGAGATGGATTTAACGGTTGCCCTCAGAGACGAGAGCGGCAGGCTCTCGGCAAAGCCATACGCTTTGAAATCGTTGTTGTTGAAGGCGAAGGCCTCAAGGCGACGAACGAAGTGCTGGAACGTGCCGGCAGCGCGTTCCTCGTTCACGATCGAGTACGCGTAGTAGCGCAACCGCTCAAACAAAATGCAGTGGCGCGAATGTGCCGCATCATCAAGCCGTGGGCCCCTGCTCCAAGGCTTCGCCTGAGGCAATTCAACCGTCTCCGCCAGCTCCCCCAGGTCGTAAACGTGGTCGTGGTACTCGCTCGTGTCCCACCAAGGATGGCCAGGCGTTTTGGCTACCGGACCACCGCCATACTCGATGTCAGCTTTTAGCTGTAGAGCAAATGCTTCGTAAACGGCCTTCATGTAGCTGATGGGCGCAGAGCGCCCGTTCTCAGTGGTGCACACGGGAACGATCGCGTAATAGACGTGCGAGTGTCCGTTCTTGCGATTGCGCACGACCAGGTTGGGAGGAGGCAGACCTGCCTCTTCCCAGATCAAAGCATTCGCGTGGTCCAGGTCGAAGATGAGCCAGGACACCATTGGGTAGGGTCTGCGCCGTCGGCTGCGAAGCCGAGTGGAAGCGCGGGAACTGGCGCAATACGTCCCAGCGCTCGTAGGTCGGTTGTGGTTGTGAGGGAGGTGGCGTTGATGCCCGAAGCGGGACAGAGGCGCTTGCTGGAGCGGGAACGACAGGTCCGTCGGACTGGGCTAGCACTCGCTCGACATAACTCGTGTTGCCAAATTCGGCTTCCGGCCTGAGGCCGCGGGTGAAATTTCCGCTGTAGTAGCAGGACAGAGCTTTGCGTAGGGCTCCTTGAGGATCTGGATCAACGTCCAGCGCACGCGAATAGCAGTCCTGCAGGTAGTACTCAGTGAGCTGTAGGTTCTTGCACGGCTCGAAGAGTCGTTGCAGCTCGTTAGGGTCTTTGGCCTTGAAGTGCTGGCTGTTGATTTGGCCGAGTCCCACGCTGAAGCTCACTCCCTCCTTCGCAAGCCGCTTTGCGATCACCAATGCCTCATCCAAGCTCTGCGGCTGGCGCGGCAGAACCTGACCCACGACCGCAATGGCGTAGGGGTTCAAGGCAGATTCATGCGAAGCGAGACGATGGAGAGTGAGGGGGGCGACAGCAGGGGCGCATTGCGCGGCCAGAGCCAAAAAGGCGCTGGTAGCAAGTGCCATGTCAGTCCTCGGGTTGATGCTCTGGCTGTGGAGCCTGGGCGGTCTGGTCAGACTGCGAAGGGTTCGTCGCTTCAATGACCATCTCAGTCTCCAGGCGAGCGGCATAGCGATCGATCAGAGCCCTGATGAAGTCAGTTGGCTTGCACTGCCGTTTGGTGTGATAGGCCACCGATGTAGCTCTGGTCGCGACCTCGGCGGCACGAGCGGCGCCGACGTGGAGCTGAGTAGGTGTTGACGTCTTACGTCGTTCCATTAGAGGAACCTCCTTTTTCGGGCGCACGGCGGCGCCGCCAGTGAGTACCGGCATCGAGTAGTTGAGTGAATTGCCCTTGGCAGGGCTGCGTTATCCTGCAGGCCGGGGTTCGGTCAGCGAGGTTGCCTGCATTGGGCAAGGATGGCGGCGGCCTAGCTGGCCGAGTTCTTACAGAAGATCCATTTGCGGTCTTGCAGGGGCATTCTTAAGGAATCTCTGCGGAGACCTGTGTCAGATGGCGCATACAGCACATGGCGGTGCCTCTCCGTTTCTCTCTCTACCGCCTTTGCTGGTAAATATTGTCTTGGCTATCTCATCGGCGACTTGGCGAACTCGGATTAGCTGGAGTTGGCCAAAATCGTCGTAGTTGAATGCTTTTTCTTTGTGCTTGTCCCCGGCAGCAAGACAGGGAAAGCAACCGACTCGATCGAAATCATCGTGGTACAGCGGGTTTAGATTGTCCCACCCGACGTACTCGACCACCTCCTGCGTGCTCCACTCCAGCACAGCCATCCTGAACATCACTCCAAGCTTTGCCAGATACTTCGGGTACTTTGAGGGCATGACCTCGTGGGGGGCGTAAAGCTCTTCACTTACCTTGAAACGATATCGCTTGGCTCTGTCAGCGCTCTCCTGAATGCGCATCCCGTAGTAAACCTCGAAACCAGCGCCTTGCTGCTCCGCCAGGGCTTTGCAGAACTTCTTGGTAGGAACGATCTTTAGCTCCTCTGTGCAGTGGCGCGCGCCGCCTCCGGGGAACCGCTTGTGCTTTCTGGACTTCTCCAGCACGTCGCCAGCGCAGATTGTCTCGATCTTCACTCTGTAGAACTGCGCCATCCAAGCAACGTGGGCGTAGGTTTTAGGGTGTTCAAATTGCGTATCGCAGAACAGCCCAAGGATTTCGTTTCGATGGAACCGCTCCAGGGCAAGTTTCAGTGTGGCTTGAGAGTCCTTCCCACCGCTGAGGGGGACTAGGCAGCGAATCACAATGAGCCTCCCAATATCGTCGGCGGCTTGGTCTTCTCCTCGATGAGGCGCACGCCTTTCTGGTTGTCCAGCTCAGCCCCAAGGCTGGCGCTCCCTCCCATGATTCGACGAGGCAACTGCAAGAGAGCGCCGGCATAGGCTTCTGCTGTCAGGTCGGAGCAGGTTAGAGCGGGGATTGTCATGGCTTTCTCCAGGTCGAACGCCGCCGCGCTGCGAGTGCAGCGTGCTGGCAAGGTGATGGTTAGAATTGGCGGTGCGCTCGGCGCGCCCAGCCGCTTACAGGAGGGAAAAATGCGTTGGATGATTCTTGCGGTGCTCAGCCTTCTTCTAATCGGCTGTCACTCAACCCCGGTTCAATACCAGGCTCAGCCCATCGACAAGCGTACGGCGGTAGCTGTGATCGAGCAGGTATCTATGGAGCAGCCTCAGTCGGTCCGGCCGCAGCAGGTAATCGTGACGGATGACTTCATTGGCTACGGCAATGGCGTCCGATCTGATGCCGACAGCTTTGGATCTGCCGTCGCAATCACCCCAACTACCGCTATAGGTGCCGGCAGCACTAGGGTGATCACCAAGGAGTTGAGTGACCGCATCTACTTCAACTCAATCGGCACAATTCAGCTCTGGACAAAGCGACAGCGTTACATCGTGCAGGTGCGTAATACAGAGGGGTACAAGTACCGCGACTTCTATCTGACTAACCGAGTGAAGGCTGAGAGGTTCATCGATGCTCTGAATTTCTTCAAGGCAAGCGCGCCGGCCATTGGAGCTACTCAGTAGGGACTGATAGCTGATAGATCCCACACGATTGGCTGCGCAAAACCACTCCTAGAACCCGCATGGCTACGCTTTGCGAAACCCCGAATCGCGCAGCCTTTTGACTCACCTGATCACCTAGTTATCCTTTTTGAATCAATAGGTTGTGATTTGGTGAGCCGCTGCATGGGGTGCAAGGGGTAGAGTGTTCGAATCACTCCGTTCCGACCAAATTTGAAAAGGCCGGTTCAGCAATGAACCGGCCTTTTTGCATTTCTCTTTCCGCAAGGATTACCTAGATCGATCGTCAGTTCGGCGCATCCCTCATTGCCCAATCATCATGCGCTGCCAGGAAAGTCGGCAGGTCCCGTCGCGCTATCCAGATTTCGCCTTGCCATTTGATGACGCCGATGCGCTGGTTGGCCCAGGTCATGAAGGCGCGGTGCGGATGGGTGTTCGGGGTGTGTTGGGCGTCGTGGAGGGTGGGGAGGACTTCGGCGCTGAGCCAGCGGGTGATGTTGCGGTGTGCGGGGCGCCAGAAACGGTAGAGGGCTTTATAGGCGCGGGATTCGCTGATGGCTTCGACTTCTTCGCGCAGGCCGCTGGCGTATTCCAGGATGACGGCACGTTTCTGTTCCGGGTCCATGCGCTGGGGGGGGCGGTAGGGGTGGTGGGCGTTGATCAGGACGGCGCGTAATAGGTGGGAGTGGCGTTGGAAAACGACTGGCCGATAGGTGTTTTGCATGGTGGAACTCCATCTACGAGGTTGAGGAGTCGCCACGCGTCGTCATCAAGCGAAGGGTGGCGGACCGCGCAGGGTTGACGAACCGGGAGATGGAACCGGCAGACCCGAGGGTCTCCCGCGCGATCCGCCATAGAGCCAGTGGCAAATACTACAGGCATGAAAGGACCTACAGGAAACCATCGTCGTTTCCCGCATACGCTTTCAGCGCTTTCGCGCCATCTCTGTTCCGGTCGTCAAGCCAGGTCACGGGATTGACCGTGACGGGAGGAGGATGGCGGAGGGTTTTCCGGGGCGGCAACCTGCAAAGCGCGTAAGGATCCGGGAAGTGGGGAGGTGAGGTTCAGCGGTGCCTTCTTTATATAGGCGGCAGGACGCTGCTGATGCGCCGGTGTGGTGGGGCAGGAAGGTGCTGCTTCTATAGGCAGGAGGAGGGGAGAGGCCCTTTGTCATCTTTCTGCAAAAAGTCGTTGACGGCCGATTTAAACTCCCTATAATGCGCACCACTCCCAGCGACGAAGCGCTGAAAGAACTTGAAAATCAAGTACTTACAGAGATTCGAAGTTGAGGGTGGTGGTCAGGCAGGTGATTCACTTGCCGCTCTTCATTAGCTGCTCCGGCAGCGAGCTGAAAAGAAGATTGCCGAGGTGGTTGACAGCGAGTTTGATCGCTGTAGAATGCGCCTCCCGCTGATGAGAGGGTTTCCTTCGCTGAAGCACAAGCGATTGAGTAGAAAAGAAATTTTCGAAAAATAAAGCTTGACGAAAGATGAGGTTAGCGTAGAATGCGCGCCTCGGTTGAGACGAAAGCCTCAGCCAAACGTTCTTTAACAAGTTGAATCAAGCAATTCGTGTGGGTGCTTGTGATGTAAGACTGATGATCGACTGATTATCAGCAGCGCAAGTAACACTCGTGAATTCGAGAGTTTTAGCTCTTTAAATAGAGCATGCGATTGCTGAGCCAAGTTTAGGGTTTTCTCAAAACCCAAGCAGTATTGAACTGAAGAGTTTGATCATGGCTCAGATTGAACGCTGGCGGCAGGCCTAACACATGCAAGTCGAGCGGATGATGGGGGCTTGCTCCCGGATTCAGCGGCGGACGGGTGAGTAATGCCTAGGAATCTGCCTGGTAGTGGGGGACAACGTTTCGAAAGGAACGCTAATACCGCATACGTCCTACGGGAGAAAGCAGGGGACCTTCGGGCCTTGCGCTATCAGATGAGCCTAGGTCGGATTAGCTAGTTGGTGGGGTAAAGGCCTACCAAGGCGACGATCCGTAACTGGTCTGAGAGGATGATCAGTCACACTGGAACTGAGACACGGTCCAGACTCCTACGGGAGGCAGCAGTGGGGAATATTGGACAATGGGCGAAAGCCTGATCCAGCCATGCCGCGTGTGTGAAGAAGGTCTTCGGATTGTAAAGCACTTTAAGTTGGGAGGAAGGGCAGTAAGTTAATACCTTGCTGTTTTGACGTTACCAACAGAATAAGCACCGGCTAACTTCGTGCCAGCAGCCGCGGTAATACGAAGGGTGCAAGCGTTAATCGGAATTACTGGGCGTAAAGCGCGCGTAGGTGGTTTGGTAAGATGGATGTGAAATCCCCGGGCTCAACCTGGGAACTGCATCCATAACTGCCTGACTAGAGTACGGTAGAGGGTGGTGGAATTTCCTGTGTAGCGGTGAAATGCGTAGATATAGGAAGGAACACCAGTGGCGAAGGCGACCACCTGGACTGATACTGACACTGAGGTGCGAAAGCGTGGGGAGCAAACAGGATTAGATACCCTGGTAGTCCACGCCGTAAACGATGTCGACTAGCCGTTGGGATCCTTGAGATCTTAGTGGCGCAGCTAACGCGATAAGTCGACCGCCTGGGGAGTACGGCCGCAAGGTTAAAACTCAAATGAATTGACGGGGGCCCGCACAAGCGGTGGAGCATGTGGTTTAATTCGAAGCAACGCGAAGAACCTTACCTGGCCTTGACATGTCCGGAATCTTGCAGAGATGCGAGAGTGCCTTCGGGAATCGGAACACAGGTGCTGCATGGCTGTCGTCAGCTCGTGTCGTGAGATGTTGGGTTAAGTCCCGTAACGAGCGCAACCCTTGTCCTTAGTTACCAGCACGTTATGGTGGGCACTCTAAGGAGACTGCCGGTGACAAACCGGAGGAAGGTGGGGATGACGTCAAGTCATCATGGCCCTTACGGCCAGGGCTACACACGTGCTACAATGGTCGGTACAGAGGGTTGCCAAGCCGCGAGGTGGAGCTAATCCCATAAAACCGATCGTAGTCCGGATCGCAGTCTGCAACTCGACTGCGTGAAGTCGGAATCGCTAGTAATCGTGAATCAGAATGTCACGGTGAATACGTTCCCGGGCCTTGTACACACCGCCCGTCACACCATGGGAGTGGGTTGCTCCAGAAGTAGCTAGTCTAACCGCAAGGGGGACGGTTACCACGGAGTGATTCATGACTGGGGTGAAGTCGTAACAAGGTAGCCGTAGGGGAACCTGCGGCTGGATCACCTCCTTAATCGAAGATCTCAGCTTCTTCATAAGCTCCCACACGAATTGCTTGATTCACTGGTTAGACGATTGGGTCTGTAGCTCAGTTGGTTAGAGCGCACCCCTGATAAGGGTGAGGTCGGCAGTTCGAATCTGCCCAGACCCACCAATTGTTGTGGTGTGCTGCTGATCCGAATGGGGCCATAGCTCAGCTGGGAGAGCGCCTGCTTTGCACGCAGGAGGTCAGGAGTTCGATCCTCCTTGGCTCCACCATTAATCGTCGAAAGCTCAGACATGAATGTTCAGGATGAACGAACATTGATGTCTGGTCTTTGTGCCAGAACTGTTCTTTAAAAATTTGGGTATGTGATAGAAGTAGACTGAATAATCTCTTTCACTGGTGATTATTCAAGTCAAGGTAAAATTTGCGAGTTCAAGCGCGAATTTTCGGCGAATGTCGTCTTCACGTTCGAGACAATAACCAGATTGCTTGGGGTTATATGGTCAAGTGAAGAAGCGCATACGGTGGATGCCTTGGCAGTCAGAGGCGATGAAAGACGTGGTAGCCTGCGATAAGCTTCGGGGAGTCGGCAAACAGACTTTGATCCGGAGATCTCTGAATGGGGAAACCCACCTAGCATAAGTTAGGTATCTTGCACTGAATACATAGGTGTAAGAGGCGAACCAGGGGAACTGAAACATCTAAGTACCCTGAGGAAAAGAAATCAACCGAGATTCCCTTAGTAGTGGCGAGCGAACGGGGATTAGCCCTTAAGCTTCTTTGAATCTAACAGAACGCTCTGGAAAGTGCGGCCATAGTGGGTGATAGCCCCGTATGTGAAAGGTTCTTTGAAGTGAAATCGAGTAGGACGGAGCACGAGAAACTTTGTCTGAATATGGGGGGACCATCCTCCAAGGCTAAATACTACTGACTGACCGATAGTGAACCAGTACCGTGAGGGAAAGGCGAAAAGAACCCCGGAGAGGGGAGTGAAATAGAACCTGAAACCGTATGCGTACAAGCAGTGGGAGCCTACTTTGTTAGGTGACTGCGTACCTTTTGTATAATGGGTCAGCGACTTATATTCAGTGGCGAGCTTAACCGTATAGGGAAGGCGTAGCGAAAGCGAGTCTTAATAGGGCGTTTTAGTCGCTGGGTATAGACCCGAAACCGGGCGATCTATCCATGAGCAGGTTGAAGGTTAGGTAACACTGACTGGAGGACCGAACCCACTCCCGTTGAAAAGGTAGGGGATGACTTGTGGATCGGAGTGAAAGGCTAATCAAGCTCGGAGATAGCTGGTTCTCCTCGAAAGCTATTTAGGTAGCGCCTCACGTATCACTCCAGGGGGTAGAGCACTGTTTCGGCTAGGGGGTCATCCCGACTTACCAAACCGATGCAAACTCCGAATACCTGGAAGTGTCAGCGTGGGAGACACACGGCGGGTGCTAACGTCCGTCGTGAAAAGGGAAACAACCCAGACCGTCAGCTAAGGTCCCAAAGTTATGGTTAAGTGGTAAACGATGTGGGAAGGCTTAGACAGCTAGGAGGTTGGCTTAGAAGCAGCCACCCTTTAAAGAAAGCGTAATAGCTCACTAGTCGAGTCGGCCTGCGCGGAAGATGTAACGGGGCTCAAACCATACACCGAAGCTACGGGTGCATCGCAAGATGCGCGGTAGAGGAGCGTTCTGTAAGCCTGTGAAGGTGAGTTGAGAAGCTTGCTGGAGGTATCAGAAGTGCGAATGCTGACATGAGTAACGACAATGGGAGTGAAAAACTCCCACGCCGAAAGACCAAGGGTTCCTGCGCAACGTTAATCGACGCAGGGTTAGTCGGTCCCTAAGGCGAGGCTGAAGAGCGTAGTCGATGGGAAACAGGTTAATATTCCTGTACTTCTAGTTACTGCGATGGAGGGACGGAGAAGGCTAGGCCAGCTTGGCGTTGGTTGTCCAAGTTTAAGGTGGTAGGCAGAGATCTTAGGTAAATCCGGGGTCTTAATGCCGAGAGCTGATGACGAGTCATCTTTTAGATGATGAAGTGGTTGATGCCATGCTTCCAGGAAAAGCTTCTAAGCTTCAGGTAACTAGGAACCGTACCCCAAACCGACACAGGTGGTTGGGTAGAGAATACCAAGGCGCTTGAGAGAACTCGGGTGAAGGAACTAGGCAAAATGGCACCGTAACTTCGGGAGAAGGTGCGCCGGCGAGGGTTAAGGATTTACTCCGTAAGCCCATGCCGGTCGAAGATACCAGGCCGCTGCGACTGTTTATTAAAAACACAGCACTCTGCAAACACGAAAGTGGACGTATAGGGTGTGACGCCTGCCCGGTGCCGGAAGGTTAATTGATGGGGTTAGCGAAAGCGAAGCTCTTGATCGAAGCCCCGGTAAACGGCGGCCGTAACTATAACGGTCCTAAGGTAGCGAAATTCCTTGTCGGGTAAGTTCCGACCTGCACGAATGGCGTAACGATGGCGGCGCTGTCTCCACCCGAGACTCAGTGAAATTGAAATCGCTGTGAAGATGCAGTGTATCCGCGGCTAGACGGAAAGACCCCGTGAACCTTTACTGTAGCTTTGCACTGGACTTTGAGCCTGCTTGTGTAGGATAGGTGGGAGGCTTTGAAGCGTGGACGCCAGTCTGCGTGGAGCCATCCTTGAAATACCACCCTGGCATGCTTGAGGTTCTAACTCTGGTCCGTTATCCGGATCGAGGACAGTGTATGGTGGGCAGTTTGACTGGGGCGGTCTCCTCCTAAAGAGTAACGGAGGAGTACGAAGGTGCGCTCAGACCGGTCGGAAATCGGTCGTAGAGTATAAAGGCAAAAGCGCGCTTGACTGCGAGACAGACACGTCGAGCAGGTACGAAAGTAGGTCTTAGTGATCCGGTGGTTCTGTATGGAAGGGCCATCGCTCAACGGATAAAAGGTACTCCGGGGATAACAGGCTGATACCGCCCAAGAGTTCATATCGACGGCGGTGTTTGGCACCTCGATGTCGGCTCATCACATCCTGGGGCTGAAGCCGGTCCCAAGGGTATGGCTGTTCGCCATTTAAAGTGGTACGCGAGCTGGGTTTAGAACGTCGTGAGACAGTTCGGTCCCTATCTGCCGTGGACGTTTGAGATTTGAGAGGGGCTGCTCCTAGTACGAGAGGACCGGAGTGGACGAACCTCTGGTGTTCCGGTTGTCACGCCAGTGGCATTGCCGGGTAGCTATGTTCGGAATAGATAACCGCTGAAAGCATCTAAGCGGGAAACTAGCCTCAAGATGAGATCTCACTGGGAACTTGATTCCCCTGAAGGGCCGTCGAAGACTACGACGTTGATAGGTCGGGTGTGTAAGCGCTGTGAGGCGTTGAGCTAACCGATACTAATTGCCCGTGAGGCTTGACCATATAACACCCAAACAATTTGCGTGTTGTACGGTGAAGACGTAACGAACCGAAAGTTCGTGTGAACCGCAAATACCTGTCACATACCCGAATCTGGATGAACGTGTGCACTTGCCACGAGCGTCCATAAAGAATTGCTTGACGACTATAGAGCGTTGGAACCACCTGATCCCATCCCGAACTCAGTAGTGAAACGACGCATCGCCGATGGTAGTGTGGAGTTTCTCCATGTGAGAGTAGGTCATCGTCAAGCTCCTATCCCAAAGCCCCTGGTCAGCATCGCTGGCCGGGGGTTTTGCTTATTAGTGTAAGCAACCCGAATTCGGATGAGCGCCAAGGCGAGCATCCAGCCGAATTGCTTGACGACCATAGAGCATTGGAACCACCTGATCCCATCCCGAACTCAGTAGTGAAACGATGCATCGCCGATGGTAGTGTGGAGTTTCTCCATGTGAGAGTAGGTCATCGTCAAGCTTCCAATTCCAAAGCCCCTGATCAGCGAGAGCTGGTCGGGGGTTTTGTTTTTGGGGCGGAAAAAGCCAATGCGGGAGCCCTATACAGGGCGAGTAACCCGAGACGGGTTATTCGTTGCGATGGCGGATAACGCTTGAGGCGTTATGCGCCCTACGACCGGTGTTTGCCGGAGGTCCGTGAGGGATGCGGTTCGCGGGCATGGCCCGCTCCTACAGGGGAGTGAGGGGCTTGTTCATGATGAGGGTGCGCTCTTCGCCGTGGAGTTGTTCGCGCAGCAGGCGATAGCCGAGGCGGGCGTAGAAGCTTTCGGCGGTGAGGGACGAGGGGACCAGCAGGACTTCTATCCCGCGCTGCAGGGCAGTTTTCTCGACTCGCCGCATCAGCGCCTGGCCGATGCCCTTGCGCTGCTGCTGAGGTGCTATGAAGAGGCTGCGCACGGTATTGCCATCCAGGGCGCCTGTCCCGACGATCTCGCTCCCCAGCAAGGCAACGAAGACCAGACGTTGCTCCAGCAGCTCAATCACCCGCCCAGGCGTGAAGTTCGCCACCACCAATTCGATGACACTCGCTGGATAGTCCTGGCCGTTGCTTTCCCTGACGGCCGCGACGATCACCTGGCTGATGGCCGTGGCGTCGTCGCTGCGGGCTTGTCTGATCGTCAATTCCATCTCTGCGCTCCCTTTTATCCGCCTGCTCATCCTGACGGCATAGGCAGCGCGAGGGTAGGGCGGAATCGCAGGCAACAAAAAAGGCGCCCTGGGGCGCCTTTCTTGTCTGGGTCACGATCAGCCGTTGTGGCGTTTCAGGACCAGGGTGGCGTTGGTGCCGCCGAAGCCGAAGCTGTTGCTCATGACGGTGTCGATCTTCGCGTTTTCGCGGGTCTCGCGCAGGATCGGCAGGTCAGCGACTTCCGGGTCCAGCTCGTCGATGTTTGCCGAACCGGCGATGAAGTTGCCTTCCATCATCAGCAGGCAGTAGATCGCTTCGTGAACGCCAGCGGCGCCCAGGGAGTGGCCGGACAGGCTCTTGGTGGAGCTGATGGCCGGGGCCTTGTCGCCGAACACTGCACGCACGCCGCGGATTTCAGCGACGTCGCCGACCGGGGTGGAGGTGCCGTGGGTGTTCAGGTAGTCGATCGGGGTATCCACGGTCGACAGGGCCTGCTGCATGCAGCGGATGGCGCCTTCGCCGCTCGGGGCAACCATGTCGTAGCCATCGGAAGTCGCACCGTAGCCAACGATTTCGGCGTAGATCTTGGCGCCACGCTTGAGGGCGTGTTCCAGCTCTTCGACCACGACCATGCCGCCGCCGCCGGCGATGACGAAACCGTCACGCTTGGCGTCGTAGGCGCGGGAGGCCTTTTCCGGGGTGTCGTTGTACTGGGTGGAGAGGGCGCCCATGGCGTCGAACAGGCAGCTCTGGCTCCAGTGTTCTTCCTCGCCGCCGCCAGCGAAGACGACGTCCTGCTTGCCCAACTGGATTTGCTCCATGGCCTGGCCGATGCAATGCGCGCTGGTGGCGCAGGCCGAGGAAATGGAGTAGTTCACGCCCTTGATCTGGAAGGGCGTGGCCAGGCACGCGGAAACGGTGCTGCCCATGGTGCGGGTGACGCGGTATGGGCCGATGCGCTTGACGCCCTTCTCGCGCAGGGTGTCGATGGCTTCCATCTGGTTCAGGGTGGAAGCACCGCCGGAGCCGGCGATCAGGCCGGTGCGCGGGTTGGAGATCTGCTCGGGGGTGAGGCCGGAGTCCTTGATCGCCTGTTCCATTGCGAGGTAGGCATAAGCGGCGGCGTCGCCCATGAAGCGGAAGACCTTGCGGTCAATCAGCTCTTCCAGGTTCAGGTTGACCGAACCGGAAACGTGGCTGCGCAGGCCCATCTCGGCGTAGCTGGGGTTGTGGCGGATGCCAGCACGGCCTGCACGCAGGTTGGCGGAGACGGTGTCTTTGTCATTGCCCAGGCAGGAAACGATGCCCAGACCGGTGATCACGACGCGACGCATGCGGATACCCTTAGAAGCTGTCAGTGGAAGTGAACAGGCCGACGCGGAGGCCTTCGGCGCTGTAGATTTCGCGGCCATCGACGCTGACGGTGCCGTCGGCGATGGCCAGGATCAGCGAACGATTGATCGTACGCTTGATGTGAATGTTGTAGGTGACTTTCTTGGCGGTCGGCAGGACCTGGCCGAAGAACTTCACTTCGCCCGAACCCAGGGCGCGGCCGCGGCCGGGGTTGCCCTGCCAGCCGAGGTGGAAGCCTACCAGCTGCCACATGGCATCGAGGCCGAGGCAGCCCGGCATGACAGGGTCGCCCTCGAAGTGGCAGGCGAAGAACCACAGGTCCGGGTTGATATCCAGCTCGGCGACCAGTTCGCCCTTGCCATACTTGCCGCCGACATCACTGATGTGGGTGATGCGGTCGATCATCAGCATGTTCGGGGCGGGCAGTTGCGCATTACCCGGGCCGAAGAGCTCGCCGCGGCTGCAGCGCAGCAGGTCTTCTCGGGTGAAGGCGTTTTGTTTGGTCATGCGAGCTCCTCAAAAATCCTGGATAGCAGGCGTTGTTTGGCTTGTGCCTGCGGCGCCGCGTTCCGTTGTTCTTGTCACGGTGTCATGCGGCAGCCTAGTCATAGACTATTGCCTTTAAGTGAAAGTCACAGCAATCGGCGAACGCTTGTTCACTTTTCGCCGATGCCAGGTTTCCCCGTCGGGACGCAGGCCCCGGGCCGGTCCGCAGTTTGCGGGCAAGCGCTCCGTCGATCAACGACCTGGAGCAACCCAGCGCTGCAGAATCCGCTGCAGCTCCGCGCGTTTGAACGGCTTGGCGAGGTAGTCGTTCATACCTGCTTCAAGGCAAGCCTCGCGGTCGCCCTGCAGCGCGTTGGCGGTGAGGGCGATGATCGGTACCTGTTCGCCACCCGGTTTCGCACGAATCTGCCGGGTGGCTTCGTAGCCGTTGAGCACCGGCAGGCGGCAATCCATCAGGATCGCCGCGAACTCGCTGCGCTCCGAGGTACGCACTGCCTGGGCGCCGTCACCCACCAGCGTGACGCGATAACCCAGGCTGCGCAACATAGCTTCTATGACCGTTTGATTCACCGGGTTGTCCTCCACCAGCAGCACGGACTGACCAGTGGCAAGCGCGTCGCCGCCGTTCGTCCCGTCGTCTGCGGCACTCTGACGCTCCCGGAAGGGCAGGGGAATCTCCAGAGTGAAGGTCGAGCCGCCCCCTTCTTCGCTGACCGCACCCAGGGTGCCGCCCATCCGTTCGGCCAGGGTGCGTGCAATTGACAGCCCCAGCCCCGTGCCGCCGTAGCGCCGCGAGGTCGACGAGTCGGCCTGCTGGAAGGCCTCGAACATGTGCTCCAGGCGCTCGCGGGAGATGCCGATGCCGCTGTCCTGCACCGAGCAGCTGAGCCACAGCACTTCGTCGTCCAGCGCCTGCCAGGTGGCTTCCAGGCGCACGCCGCCTTCCTCGGTGAACTTCAGGGCGTTGCCCAGCAGGTTGACCAGGATCTGCCGGATGCGCGTCGGGTCGCCCTGCACCTCGAGGTTGTCGAGGCCGTCCTGCACGTTCATTGCCAGTTCCAGGCCGCGTTGCTGGGCGCTGTGCTGGAAGACCTGGATCGAGCTCTGGATCAGCTCCAGCAGGTTGAACGGGATGCGCTCCAGTTCCAGTGCGCCGCGCTCGACGCGGGAGAAGTCGAGGATGTCGTTGATCACCTTGAGCAGGTGCTCGGTGGATTCGGTGGCCAGCGCGCTGTACTCGGCCTGCTCCTGGTTCAGCTCGGTGGTTTCCAGCAGCTGCAGCATGCCCAGCACGCCGTTCATCGGGGTGCGCAGCTCGTGGCTCATCATCGCAAGGAAATCGGACTTGGCGCGGTTGGCCTCTTCGGCCTCCTCCCGCGCCGCCACCAGTTGGGCGATGCTGCGTTCCTGTTCCAGGCTGGCTTGCTGCAGGCCACGGGCCAGGTTGTTGATGTGCCGGGCGAGGTCGCCGACTTCGCCGTCATCCGGCACCGGCAGGGTGGTGTGGTAGTCGCCGGTCTGGATCGCCTGCACCGCGCGGCCCATGGTGCGGATCGGTGCGGCCAGGCGGCGGGCGAGGCGACGCGCCAGCAGGTAGGTGAGGATCAGCGCGAACAGCGCAAGCAGGCTGGCCTTGAGGAGGATCTCCTGTTGCCGTTCGCTGAAGGCGTCGCTGGCCATCCCGACTACCACGCGGCCGAGGTAATCCCCGCTGGGCGGTGCGGCGGTCGGCAGCATGTCGTTGGAGCTGGCCAGGTCGCTGCCGTCGAGGGCGATGTTCTCGCGCTGGATCGAGGCGTGGAAGATTTCCACCTTGGTGCTCGCCTGCGCGGGATCGGCGGCGTGCTCGACATAGACGAGGATGTTATCGCCGCGATCGCGCACTTCGATGAAGCGCACGTGGGCGGTGCTCAAGGTCGCCCGCAGCAGGCTCTGCAGCACCGGCAGGTTGCCGGAGATCACTCCGTATTCCGCCGCCGGGGCAAGTTGGTTGGCGATCAGTTGGCCGGTGTGGTTGGACTCCAGGCGCAGGTCCTGCAGACGCGAATACGTGAAGTAGGCGGTCAGCAGGACGGTGAGCAGCAGCGCCGGGCCGAGGCTGATGGCCAGCATGCGCGTCTGGATGTTCCAGCTCTTGCGGGAGCTCATGGTTTCTCTCCTTCGGCAAGGCGCCGCGCAAGTTCCGCGTCGCCTTGCAGGTCGATGCCGAGCGAGCGCGCCACCTGGCGGTTGCTCTGCACCTTGAAGCGTTCGGGGTAGAGGCTGCGGGGCCATTGCTCCGCCGGCTCGTCGAGCAGGGTGTCGAGGGTCTCCAGCCAGTCGCTCTGGTCGCTGTAGGTGCTGGCCAGGCTGCCGGCCTTGACGAAGGCAGCGGTGGGGCCGATCAGCGCCCGGTTCTCGGCGTAGGCGCTGAGGAGGATGCCCTTGATGGTCTGTGCGTTATAAAGCTGTTTGTCGTCCAACCCGAGCAACAGGTCACTGCGACCGAGCAGTTCTCGCAGCGGGCGGCTGTCTTCGGTGCGGGTTTGCAGCTCGCTGACCAGTTCGACGCCGAGTTGATCCGCGCTGCGCTGAAGCTCTTCCAGGAGGAACTCGCTGCTGGGGCCGATCAGCACGCCAATGCGTTGCGGACGTGGGCTGAGTTGCAGCGCCAGTTGCAGCTGGCGTGCCGGTGGCGGGTCGCTCCATAGCAGGCTCAGGTGTGGCGGCTCGCGCTCGCCCAGCACTTGCCGGGCCTCGACACGGCTGACCAGCAGGGTCAGCGCCGGCGGTGCATCGTCACTGGCCAGGCGCCAGTTCAGCGCGCCGCTGCCGAGCAGCAGCAGGCGGGTTTCGCCATCGAGACTGGTGGCGGGCGGCAGGTTCTCCGGGGATTCCAGGCGCACCTGGTCGTGCGGGCGGCGTTGCGCCAGGGCCTCGGCGAAGTCCTGCAGGGCCTGGCTCTGTTCGGTGCTGACCAGCAGGATGTCACGGGCCTGGGCCGGCAGTACGAACAGGCAGGCCAGCCCGAGGAGCAGGGCGCTGAGTAGGGGGCCGGGGCTCGTCCATGAGCGGCGGGCAGACATGCTAGAAGTCCACCTCGGCGCTGAAGTAGAGCAGGTGGCGGCTGTCGTAGCGGTTTTCCGGCCAGGTCAGCGGCTCGTCGTCCAGGCGCTGCTGCAGCACGCCGGCCAGTTCCAGCGCCGCACGGCCCAGGGGAATGCGCTTGGCCACGCGCAGGTCGACGCGCTCGAAGCGGTGCTCGTTCAGTGCATCGTCGCCGTAGTAGAAGACCGAACTCGACCAGCCGCGCCCCCAGTCGCGCATCCAGCCGGCCGAGCCGCTGTTGCGCGCGGTAAGGCGCTGGTCGTAGCGGCTGCTGGCGTCGTAGTCGACGTAGGCGTAGGTCAGGCGCACGCGGTCCTGCCGCGTCAGCCGCCAGTCGAGTTGGGCTTCCGTGCCACTGAAGCGGATGTCGTTGTCGTTGGTCGGTTCGAAGTCGGAGACCTTCAAGGGATCGCTGATCAGCCCGTGGATTTCGTCGTAGTAGGCTTTGATGTCGACCGCGAGCCCGAGTTCGTCGAACTGGCCGTTGTAGCCGATTTCCCGCGAGCGCATGCGCTCCTGGTCGAGATCGCCGGGACCGTGGGCGCGGGCGAAGTAGTAGGCGCTGGACTGGCCGTAGACTGGCGCCGAGAGGTTGCGCACCCGGTAGCTCCAGTTCACGTCGTTCTCGTACATGTCCGGCGAGCGCACCGCCTCGGAGTACACCGCGCGCAGGCTGTGGCGCGGGGTGATCAGGTAGTTGAGGGCGAGGCGCGGGCTGACCGAGCTGCCGGAGAGCTGGTCGTCCTCCACCATTGCGCCGCCCTGTAGCAGCCAGTGCGGCGTCAGGTGCCACTCCAGCTGACTGAACAGGCGCCAGATGTCGTTGTTCACCGTGCCGTCGAAGTAGGTTTCCGAGGTGGCCTGGTCGTGGCGGTAGCTCATGCCGCTGACCAGCCGCACGCCGTCGGCGAGGCTCAGCGTGTCCTGGACTTCGAGGTCGTAGCGGGTTTCGCGGATGTTCTGGTTCACCTGCCCGCAGACCGGCAGGTAGGCACCGGCCGCCAGTTGCTGGACCACCTGCCGGGCCAGTGCCTGCTCCTGCGCGGTGCCGCGGGGAATGCGCGGCAAGGTGTCGGCGAAGTTCTGCACGTACTTCGGATTCATATCCCACAGCTGCGCGAGCTGCGGGCTGAAGGCGATCTGTGCCTCGCAGGCGCCGAAGTCCTGCAGGCGCTCCCAGTGTTCGGCATAACCCTGTACGTAGAGGCTGTGCTCGGGGTTGATGTCGAAGGTCCAGCGCAGGGAGCCGGCGTAGTCGCGCGCGGTCAGGTCGGAGTTGTCGTCGCCGGCGGCGATGTTGCCGAAGATCGGCTCGTAGTCGTAGGGGCGCTGGTTGCTGCCTTCCTTCGCCGCAAGCTGCCAGTCCAGGCTGTTGCGCAGGTCGAGGTTGTGGCTGGCAGTCAGGTTGAAGCGACTCAGGCGGCGGCCGTCGCGGTAGTCGCGGCCAAACTGGTCGTGGTCGAAGCCGTCGTCTTCCTGCCCGGAGAGTGACAGCCGGTAGTCGCCGGAGCGGTCATGGATGCCCTGGCTGGCGTACCAGTCGCGCACGCCGTTCTGCCCGGCGGTGTACTTCAGTCGCGTGCCCTGGCTGTCGGCCGGGTGGCGGGTGAGGATGTTGATCACGCCCATCAGCGCATTGGCGCCGTAGCTCACGGCGTTGGGGCCGCGGAAGACCTCGATGCGGTCGATGTCCTCGATGGCCACCGGGATGTCGCTCCAGTCCACCGTGGCCAGGCCTGGGCGGTACACGGAGCGGCCGTCCACCAGTACCTGCAGGCGCCGCGCCTCGGTGACGTTGGTGCCGTGGTAGTTCACCGTCGCCTGGTTGCCCGACAGGTAGCCAACCATCATGCCCGGCACCAGGCGCATCAGTTCGGGAATGTCACGGGCGCCGGAGGCCTTGATCAGGTCGCGGTCGAGCACCGTCATGCTGCCAGGGACTTCGGCGGGGGATTGTTTGAGCCGCGTTGCAGTCAGAACTTCAGGGACGTCGAGACTGTCCACGAACAGGTCGCCCGCCACGGCCTCGCCTGCCAGCAAGGCGGCAAGCAGGGAAAGCGGCAGGGGAGCGCGGACGGGACGATGCACGGAACGACCTTGTTCTCGGTTCTTATGGGTTCGGTCAATGTCTACGGCTAGACGTTTTCCACAGGACGGATGTTAAACGAGGCAGCGCTGATTGCCAGTCCCGCGATCCGCACTGGCCGGTCGCCGATGCGGCCTTATAATGCCCCAATCGCCGCCCCTAAGCGGTCACCAATGGAACAGACATGACACAGCAGCAACCGATCGCCGTCCTCGGTGGTGGCAGTTTCGGCACCGCCTTCGCCAACCTGCTGGCAGAAAACGGACAGCGCGTTCGCCAGTGGATGCGCGACGAGGAACAGGCCGAGGCGATCCGCTCCCGCCGGGAGAACCCCAACTACCTCAAGGGCGTGCGCATTCATGACGGCGTGGAGCCGACCACGGACCTCGCCGCGACTCTGGCAGAGTGCGAGATGATCTTCGTCGCGGTGCCTTCCAGCGCCCTGCGCAAGGTGCTCGACGGCCGAAGCGAGGAGCTGGCGGGCAAGATGCTGGTCAGCCTGACCAAGGGGATCGAGGCGCAGAGCTTCAAGCTGATGAGCCAGGTGCTCGAAGAGATCGCGCCGAAATCCCGCATCGCGGTAATCTCCGGTCCGAACCTGGCGCGCGAGATCGCCGAGCATGAGCTGACCGCCACTGTGGTCGCCAGCGAGGACGAAGACCTCTGCGCCCAGGTGCAGGATGCGCTGCACGGCCGCACCTTCCGCGTCTACGCCAGCGGCGACCGCTTCGGCGTCGAACTGGGCGGCGCGCTGAAGAACGTCTACGCCATTATTGCCGGCATGGCCGCCGCGCTGGGCATGGGAGAGAACACCAAGGGCATGCTGATTACCCGCGCCCTGGCGGAGATGACCCGCTTCGCCGTCCAGCTCGGCGCCAACCCCATGACCTTCCTCGGCCTGGCCGGCGTGGGCGATTTGATCGTCACCTGTTCGTCACCCAAGAGCCGTAACTATCAGGTGGGTTTCGCCCTGGGCGAAGGCCTGACCCTGGAAGACGCCGTGGCGCGCATGGGCGAGACCGCCGAGGGCGTGAACACCCTCAAGGTGCTCAAGGCCAAGGCCGACGAGCTGCAGGTCTACATGCCACTGGTGGCCGGCCTCAACGCCATCCTGTTCGGTGGCCGCACCCTGGAGCAGGTCATCGGCGCGCTGATGAGCGGCGAGCCGAAGACCGACGTCGATTTCATTCCCACCACCGGTTTCTGAGGAGGTATCGCTCATGTCCGCTGAACATCCGTCCGCTCAACGTCAGGAAAAGGAATCCCTGGTCCTGCGCGTCGTCTGGATGCTGGTCTTCGCGCTGGTCTGGTTCGTCGCCGAGATGATCCTCGGCGCCGTGGTGATCATCCAACTGATCTACCGCATCATCTACGGCGCTCCCAGCGGCAGCCTGATGGGCTTCGGTGACAGCCTGAGCCAGTACTTCGCGCAGATCGGCCGCTTCGGCACCTTCCAGACCGAAGAGAAGCCCTGGCCGTTCGCCGACTGGCCGACCGCCCATACGCCCGAAGGCGAGGCCCCGCACGATGTGCCGCCGGCGCCGCACCCGGTGCGCGACGAGGAGCCCAAGCTTTGAAGCTCTGGCTGCTCCGTCATGGTGAAGCCGAACCCCAGGCCCGCCGCGACTCCGAGCGCCGGCTGACGGCACACGGCGTCAAGGAAGTGCTGAAAAGTGCTGCCCAGCTCGCCGGCCAGCCGCTGGACGGCATCCTCGCCAGCCCCTACGTGCGCGCCCAGGAAACCGCCGAACTGGTCCGCGAGGCGCTGGGTTTCGAGGGAGCCGTCGGCACCGCGCCCTGGCTGACCCCGGACGACGATCCGAAGGACGTGCTGCGCTTCCTCGACGGCCGCAACGAGCAGAACCTGCTGCTGGTCACCCATCAGCCGCTGGTGGGCGCGCTGGCCGGCCTGCTGGTGCATGGCAGCCGCAGCGACGCCGTGCCGTTCAGCACCGCCACCCTGGCGGAGCTGGAAGGCGAGGTGCCGGTGGCGGGGCTGATGGAGCTGGTGTCGCTGCACCATCCGCGGCATTCCTGAGGCAGACAAGTCTCCGCGAAAAGGCCCCGCAAGGGGCCTTTTGCATTTCCGGCGCCGGCAAATCGTGCCTGGATGTTTCCGCGCGAGGCCCGTCGCAGAGCGCCTGGAGCCCATCCTTCGGCTAAATCCTACAAAAGTTCACACGACCAGCCTTGTCTGCCGCTGCGCTGCGTGGAATATTCAACCAAGCAAGTGCTTGGTTGATCCATCGCTATATCCCTGAGCTACACCTCTGACAACAAGAACAAAGGAGGGGCACGTGGTTAAAGCAGTCCGATTACCACTCGACCTGTTCTATCAGCGCGAGAAGAGCCACCCGAACAAACGCTACCTGGTGCAACCGCTGACCGGCGGAGAAGTGCAGACCCTGACCTGGGGCGAGGTGGGCGAGCAGGCCCGTCGTGCCGCGGCCTGGCTGCGCAGCCTGGACCTGCCCGAAGGCAGCCGGGTGGCGATCATTTCGAAGAACTGCGCGCACTGGATCGTCGCCGATATCGCCATCTGGATGGCTGGCCACGTCTCGGTGCCGCTGTACCCCAATCTAACCGCCGATTCCGTGCGCCAGGTGATGACCCACTCCGAAGCGCGGGTGGCCTTCATCGGCAAGCTGGACGACTGGCCGGCGATGGAGGGCGGCATTCCCGACGGCGTGCCCACTGTTGCCCTGCCGCTGCACCCGCAGGGCCACTTCGACCAGCAGTGGAACGACCTGCAGCAGCAGGCGCCGATCAGCGACGATCCGCGCCCGGACGCCGCGACGCTGGCGACACTCATCTACACCTCCGGCACCACGGGCACGCCCAAGGGCGTAATGCACACCTTCGGTAACTTCGCCTTTGCCGCCAGCCATGCCATCGACCTGTTCGGCGTCGGCGAGGAGGACCGCCTGCTGTCCTACCTGCCGCTGTGCCACGTGGCCGAGCGCATGTTCGTGCAGATGGCATCGATCTACGCCGGGCAGACGATCTTCTTCGCCGAAAGCCTGGACACCTTCGTCGCCGACATGCGCCGCGCGCGGCCCACGGTGTTCTTCGGCGTGCCGCGCATCTGGACCAAGTTCCAGATGGGCGTCTACGCGCAGATGCCGGCGCAGAAGCTCGACCGCCTGTTGCGCCTGCCCATCGTCGGCCGCCTCGTGGGCCGCAAAGTGCTTGCCGGCCTTGGCCTGGACGCCGTGCGCTTCGCCCTGTGCGGGGCTGCGCCGGTTCCCGAGGCGCTGCTGGGCTGGTACCAGCGCCTGGGCCTGAACGTGCTCGAGGTCTACGGCATGACCGAGAACTGCGGTTATTCCCACGTCTGCCGGCCGGGTGAGCAGCGGGTCGGTTGGATTGGCCGCAACAGCCCCGGCGTGGAAGTACGCATCAGTGACGAAGGCGAGGTGCAGGTACGCAGCGGCGCGACCATGGTCGGCTACTTCAAGGACCCGGAGCGCACCGCCGAGACCATCACCGAAGACGGCTTCCTGCGCACCGGCGACAAGGGCGAGCAGGACGCCGAAGGCCACCTGCGCCTGACCGGCCGCATCAAGGAAATCTTCAAGACCGCCAAGGGCAAGTACGTCGCTCCGGCGCCCATTGAGAACCGCCTGGCTGTGCATTCGCGGATCGAGCAGATCTGCGTGGTCGGCGACGGCCTGATCGCCCCGCTGGGCCTCTGCGTGCTTTCCGAAGTCGGCCGCCAGGAAGCCGCCAACGGCTCGCGCAGCCAGCTGGAGCAGAGCCTGCAGGAGCTGCTGACGGAGGTGAATGATGCGCTGGACAAGCACGAGCGCCTGGCCGGGCTGGTGCTGGTCAAGGACGTCTGGACCGTGGACAACGGCTTCCTCACGCCGACCATGAAGATCAAGCGCAACGTGGTGGAAGGGACCTACGGCAAGCGCTTCAATGAATGGGCGGAGCGCCGCGAGGCGGTGCAATGGCATGAATGACAGAAGGAATGCGGAATGACCTGGCGCACCACGCCCGACCTGGAAAAGCTCAATGCGAACCTGAAGAACACCATCGGTGAAGTGCTCGACATCCGTTTCGAGGCGTTCGACGACGACTCGCTGACCGCCAGCATGGTGGTGGATTCGCGCACCCACCAGCCCTACGGCCTGCTGCACGGTGGCGCCTCGGTGGTGCTGGCGGAAACCGTCGGCTCCACCGCCAGCTACCTGTGCCTGGACAACAGCAAGTACTACTGCGTGGGCCTGGAAGTGAACGCCAACCACCTGCGCGGCCTGCGCAGCGGGCGGGTGACGGCGGTGGCCAAGGCGGTGCATATCGGCCGCTCGACCCACGTCTGGGAAATCCGCCTGCATGGGGATGACGGCAAGCCGAGCTGCATCTCGCGCCTGACCATGGCGGTGGTGCCGCTGGAGCGCTGAACCAGTTCCAATCTGCGGCCTGTCCCTGGATGGGACCGTAGGATGGCGTGGAGCGAAGCGATACCCATCGATCCCTGCACCAGCAGCATGGGTATCGCCTCGGCCCCACCCATCCTGCAAAGGCGCTCACTGTGGTTACATCCGTCAGTAGGAGCAGCGCCGCCCGGCACCCTCGCAATTTTGTCCAAGACCCGCCGTTCCCGCGCCGGTAGAGTAGGCCCATGGAACGCATCGAACACCACAGCAGCGGCCTGCCCGGCGTCCGTTTCATCGACGCCGAGTACCGCCGTTTTGCCTTTCCCCGGCACTTTCATCTCGACTACCACGTCGGGCTGATGCTGGACGGCTGCCAGCGCTACACCCATCGCGGTGAACGCTCGCTGGCCGGGAATGGCGACATCCTGCTGATGAGCCCCGAAAGCATCCACGACGGTTCCAGCGAAGGCGAGGACGGCTACCGCATCCGCGTGCTGTCCATCGACCCGCAATGGCTGGACGACGCCTGCCGCGCCTTCAGCGATGGCCGCCAGGGCGCGCCGCGCCTGACTGCCGCTCAGCTGCGCGATCCGCTGCTGCAGGTCGAGCTGCAACGCGCACACGCCCTGATGCTCGGCGGCGAGCGGCTGGCGCAGGAAGGCCAGCTCTGGCAAGCGTTGGCCGCACTGCTGGAGCGCGCCTCCAGCCTGCGCATCCGCGAACCGGGGCAGGGTTTCGACGCCGTGACCTGGGCGCGTATTCGCGGGTGGCTGGAATCGCGCCTGGAAACCCCGCCGACCCTGGAAGAGATCGCCGAGTTCTGCGACCTCAGCCCCTGGCAGGTGCTGCGCCGCTTCCGCCACCAGTGCGGATTGCCGCCGCACCAGTGGCTCACCCAGCTGCGCCTGGAACGTGCGCTGCCGCGGGTGATCAAGGGCCAGCCGCTGTCGGAGATCGCCCTGAGCCTGGGCTTCTATGACCAGGCGCACTTCAGCCGCCTGTTCCGCCGTACCTACGGATTGCCGCCCGCGCGACTACGCCAGCGCTGATCCGCCACCCAATCTCGTTTTCTTTCCCACTGGAGAATCCCGCCATGCAGGAGGTTCACGTCTTGCTCATGCTCACCGCCGTGTTCGCGGTCGCCCTGGTCAGTCCCGGCCCCGACGTCGCGCTGGTGGTGCGCACCTCGCTGCACCAGGGCCGCCGCGCCGGGGTGCTCAGCGCCCTCGGGCTGGCCTGCGGCATCCTGGTCCACGGCACCCTGGTGCTGACCGGCGTGTCGTTGCTGCTCAGCCGCTCGCCGCTGCTGTTCAGCACGCTGCAACTGGTGGGCGCGGCCTACCTCGGCTGGCTCGGCATCGGTGCACTGCGTGCGTTGCGCAAGCCGGGCGGGGCAGGGCGCATCGACGGCGAGTTGTCCGCATCGAAGCTCGGGCCCTGGCTGCGCGGGCTGGCGACCAACCTGTTCAACCCCAAGGCGCTGGTGTTCTTCCTCGCGCTGCTCAGCAGCCTGATCCCGGTGGGCATGTCGGCGCCCGGCAAGGTCTCGGTGGCAGTGATGCTGTTCGTCGTCGGCTTCGCCTGGTTCAGCCTGCTCAGCGTGATCCTCACCCGACCGCTGTGGCAGCAGCGCCTGCTGCGCGCGGTGCCGGTGATCGACGGCGCTTGCGGGCTGGTGTTCCTGCTGGTGGCGGGCGGCATCCTGTTCAGCGTGGTGAATCACGCGGCGCATTGGGTGTGACGCGCTTGGCTTGAGGGTATCGGCGGATAACTTGTTCCAAGTTATGCGCCCTACGATGGGGTTCCCGTAGGGCGAATAACCGCTCGCGGTTATCCGCCGATAGCGGGCGGATCAGGGCAAATCCGCCGGAGCGCCATGGAGTTTGGCCGTAGTGCCGTCATTCGCGGGAACACGGGTCATTGCCGCGCCCCCGGTGCTGTCGGAAAATTCAGGCTGTCATTCCCCTGAGTTCACGCAGCATGTCGCAAGCGGTCTTCTTCGCCCACGCCAACGGTTTCCCCTCGGGGACCTACGGCAAGTTGTTCGATGCCCTGGAGCCGGATTACCGGGTCCATCGGCTGGACATGCACGGCCATGACCCGCGCTTCCCGGTGAACGCCAACTGGGAAAATCTGGTGGAAGAGCTGCTGCATCACCTCGAGGCGCTGGACGAGCCCGTGTGGGGCGTCGGCCATTCCCTCGGCGGCGTGTTGCATTACCACGCGGCGCTGCGCAAACCCGAGCTGTACCGCGGCGTGGTGATGCTCGACTCGCCCTTGCTGACGCTGGCCGACCAGCTGGTGATCCGCGTCGCCAAGCGCTTCGGCTTCATCGACCGGCTGACACCCGCCGGCCGCACCCTCGGCCGCCGCGAGGACTTCGACGATTTTGCCGAGGCGCTGGAATACTTCGCCGGCAAGCCGCTGTTCAAGCGCTTCGACCGCGACTGCCTGGAGGCCTATGTGCGCCACGGGCTGGCGCCGGTCGACGCGCGCGGCCTGCGGCTGAAGTTCGATCCGGCCACCGAGATCTCCATCTACCGCAACGTGCCGCATACCGCGCCGGGGCGTGCCAAACAGTTGGCCGTGCCGCTGACCATGGTGCGCGGCCGCCACAGCCGCGTGGTGCTGCCGCACCATGCCCGCCTGATCGGCCGCATCCCCATGGGCGAGAGCCTGTCGCTGCCGGGCGGCCACATGTTCCCGCTGGAGCGCCCGCAGGACACCGCCGCGCTGCTCAAGACCGTCTTCGCCCGCTGGCAACAGCGCGCCAACGCCTAAGGAATCGCCATGACCGCCAAAGTCCAGGAAATCCGCCTGAACCTGCCGCACATCGAGCTGGCCGCACACCTCTTCGGCCCGGAAGACGGCCGCCCGGTGATCGCCCTGCACGGCTGGCTGGACAACGCCATGAGCTTCGCCCGCCTGGCGCCCAAGCTCGAAGGTGTGCGCATCCTCGCCCTGGACTTCGCCGGCCACGGCCATTCCGGCCACCGCGCGCCGGGGGCCAGCTACCTGCTGTGGGACTACGCGCTGGACGTGCTGATGGTGGCGGACCAGATGGGTTGGGAGCGCTTCTCCCTGCTCGGGCATTCCATGGGCGCCATCGTTTCGGTGCTGCTGGCTGGCGCCATGCCCGAGCGCATCGAACGCCTGGCGCTGATCGACGGTCTGGTGCCCTACACCGGCGAGCCGGACACCTCGCCGCAGAAACTCGGCGAAGCGTTACGTGCCCAGCTGGCCCTGCCGAACAAGCGCAAGCCGGTCTACGAAGCCATCGACCGCGCCGTGGAAGCGCGCATGAAAGGTGTCGGCGCGGTCAGCCGAGAAGCGGCGGAGCTGCTGGCCTCCCGTGGCCTGGTGCCGGTACCCGGTGGCTACACCTGGCGCACTGATGCACGCCTGACCCTGCCGTCGCCGCTGCGCCTGACCCGCGCCCATGCGCGACAATTCGTCCACTCCGTGCAATGCCCGACCAGCCTCGTGCTGGCGCAGCAGGGTCTCATGCTGGTCGAGCCAGCCACCCGCGAGCTCCTGAAAGACAGGCCCTTCGCGGTCCATGAGCTGCCCGGCCAGCACCACCTGCACCTGGATGACGAGGCGGGTGCCGAAGCCGTCGCGGCGATCTTCCGACCCTTCCTGCAGGCCTGAGGGAAACACCCCGTAGCGCCCTGCGGCTTGACTAAAGCGGGGCCGGCCGCGACGCTGCACGGATCGCTTCAGGGAGATTGTGCATGCTCGACATCCAGACCGCCGCGCGCCAGGGGCCGGAAAACCCTCACTTCGTCAGGACCGACGCGCACCGGATGTCACGGCTGCTTCGCACGCTGCTCGCCGGCGGCCTGCTCGGTTTCGCCAGCCTCGCCGGCGCTGCCGACCTGCCTGACAGCCACGACCTGGAAATACTCCCGCGCTTCCCGCGCTCGGAGATCGTCGACTTCAACCAGACCGCCAGCCAGGAACGCATCTACCCGCAGGGCTCGATCAGCCGCATCAGCGGGCGCCTGCGCATGGAAGGGGAGGTGCGCGCCATCGGCGACCTGACTGCCGTGACCTATCGCCTGCCCGACGAGGATTCCAGCCAGAGCGCCTTCGCCGCCGCGCGCAAGGACCTGCTCAAAGCCGACGCTACGCCGCTGTTCTGGTGCGAGAGCCGTGACTGCGGCTCCAGCAACCTGCTGGCCAACTCGGTGTTCGGCAACTCCAAACTGTTCGGTCCGGACGACCAGCAGGCCTACCTGCTGGTGCGCCTCGCCGCGCCCCACGAGAACAGCCTGCTGGCGGTCTACACCATTACCCGTGGCAACCGCCGCGCCTACCTGCATGCCGAACAGCTGGACAGCACCGCCGCCCTCGGCGAACTGCTGCCCAGCCCGGCGACCCTGATGCGCCTGCTCAAGGCCAACGGCGAGCTGACCCTCAGCCACGTGCCGCAGGAGCCGGGCGGCGCCTGGCTCGACCTGCTGGTGCGCACCCTGCGCCTGGACACCGGCGTGCGCGTCGAACTGGCCGGCCAGCACGCTGGAGACTGGCGCGCCGCGCTCACCGCCCAGGGCGTACGCGATGCGCGGCTGGAGCAGGGCAAGGATGACGGTGACGGTCTGCACCTGACCTGGCTGCGCTGATTTCCCTGAACTGATTCTCCATGCTGAATATCCTACGTTGAGAGCGGAAACGCCCTACACTGGGGCTTTCGAGCCAACCGGGGATTCCAATGTTCGACAACGATCGCCTGTTGCTGCGCCTGCTGTTGCTCGGCCTGCTGGGCGCGAGTATCTGGGTGCTGCTGCCGTTCTGGTCGGCGCTGTTCTGGGCTGCCGTGCTGGCCTTCGCCAGTTGGCCGCTGATGCGTCTGCTGACGCAGTTGCTGGGCGGTCGCCAGGCCTCTGCGGCGGGCTTGCTGACCATCGGCTGGATCGTGCTGGTGGCGCTGCCGCTGGTGTGGCTGGGCTTCGGCCTGGTCGACCGGGTGCGCGAAGGCGTCGAGCTGGTGAAGAACCTGCAGGTGTCCGGCCTGCCGCCGCCACCTGAGTGGATGGCGCGGGTGCCGCTGATCGGCGACCGGCTGATCGGCTGGTGGTACCAGGCCGACCAGCAGGGCGTGGCGATGTTCTCCGCGCTCAAACCGTACATGGGCGAGGTCGGTAACTGGGCCCTGGCGCGTAGCGCCAAGCTGGGCGCGGGCATCTTCGAACTGGTGCTGAGTCTGGTGCTGATCTTCTTCTTCTACCGCGATGGCCAGCGCCTGCAGGCGTTCGCTCATGGCGTGCTGGAACGCCTGATCGGCGCCGCCGCGCAGCAGTACATGGACATCATCGCCGGCACCGTGCAACGGGTGGTCAACGGCGTGATCGGCACCGCCGCCGCCCAGGCCGTGCTGGCCACTATCGGCTTTCTCATCGCCGGGGTGCCGGGGGCGCTGGTGCTCGGCCTGCTGACCTTCGTCTGCAGCCTGCTGATGGTGCCTCCGCTGGTGTGGGGCCCGGCCGTGATCTGGCTGTTCTACCAGGAGAGCTACGGCTACGCGGTGTTCATGGCGATCTGGGGCTTCTTCGTGATCAGCGGCGTGGACAACATCCTCAAGCCCTACCTGATCAGCCGCGGCGGCAACTTGCCGCTGGTGGTGGTGCTGCTGGGCGTGCTCGGCGGCTTGCTCAGCTTCGGCTTCATCGGCCTGTTCCTCGGCCCGGTGCTGCTGGCGGTGGTCTACAACCTGGTCAGCGCCTGGGTGGCCAGCTCGCAACGGCCGCCGCCGCCGCCGGTGGTTTGATGGTTCGGAGCGGGTTTTTGCCTTCTCCCCGGCCCTCTCCCTGAAGGGAGAGGGGGCAGCCGGCAGCTCCGGTGTTCATCGTAAGCGCTGTTCGCGAGCAAGCTCGCTCCTACAGGGAAGACCTCTGCGTAGGGCGAATAACCCGGAACGGGTTATCCGCCGCCATGGCGGATAACGCCTGGGGCGTTATGCGCCCTACGATCCTGCGAAGTCAGACGTGCTCGCTCTTCACCTGCACCAGCTTGTCCCGCCCGGCGCCCAGGCCGAAGACGATCCCCGCTACCGTCACCACCACGAAGATCACCCCGGTCGCTGCCCAGCCGCCGGTGGCGTCGTGCACCACACCGACCAGGAACGGCCCGCAGGCTGCCAGGGTGTAGCCCACGCCCTGGGCCATGCCGGAGAGGTTGGAGGCGACGTGGGAGTCCGGTGAGCGCAACACGATCAGCGCCAGCGCGATGCTGAAGGTGCCGCCCTGGCCGAGGCCGAGCACCACCGCCCAGCCCCAGATGCCCGAGAGCGGAGCGAACAGCAGGCCGAGCAGGCCGGTCAGGGTCAGGGCCATGACGATCACCACGGCGATGCGCTGGTCCTTGCCACGGGTGGCCAGCCAGGGCGCTGCGAGGGCGCTGAACAGCTGCACCATTACCGAGCCGGAGAGCACCAGTCCGGCCTCCACCGCGCTCAGGCCACGGTCGATGAGGATCGACGGCACCCAGCCGAAGACGATGTAGGCCAGCGAGGACTGCAGGCCCATGTACAGCGTCACCTGCCAGGCCAGCGGGTCGCGCCACAGGCCTTTCACCTTGTACACCGCGCGGTGGGCGTGGTGGATCTGGCGGGTCTGCGGCAGCCAGATCGCCGCGGCGACCACAGCGGGGATGGCCCAGAACGCCAGCGCCAGTTGCCAGCTATTGTCCATCAGAGTCGCCAGCGGCACGGTGGAGCCGGCCGCAGTAGCGGCGCCCAGGCACAGCGCCATGGTGTAGACGCCGGTCATGGTCCCGGCGATGTGCGGGAAGTCGCGCTTGACGATGCCCGGCAACAGCACGCCGATGATGCCGATGCTGGCGCCGGCCACCAGGCTGCCGAGGAACAGCCCGGCCACCGGGAACAGGCTACGCAGGACGATGCCGCCGGCCAGGGTGAAGAGGATCAGCAGGACGGTGCGCTCGGCGCCCAGGCGTCGTGCGAGCATTGGCGCCAGCGGTGCGAACAGGCCCAGGCAGAGCACCGGCAGGGTGGTCAGCAGGCCCGCAGCGGCAGCGGACAGGCCGGTGCCGTCACGCACGGTGTTGAGCAGCGGCGAAAGGCTGGAAAGCGCCGGGCGCAGGTTGATCGCCACCAGCACCAGGCCCAGCAGCAACAGCCAGGTGCGTTGCGGGCGTGGCGCGGCTTTAGCGCCGTCGTCCTCGGCGTCGATCAGCAGTTCTTCGGGCGGGCAGGACACCTTGTGCTCGGTGTCTTTCGGGTCATTGGGCAAGGACATGGTGGGCATTCCAGGGCAGCAAGGCAGATGAAAGCATTCAGAGTCAGATCAGCAGCGCGCGGTTCGCTTTTGCGGCTGCGTCGGCGTCGCCACGGGCGATGGCATCCACCAGCTCGCGGTGCAGTTCGAAGCTCGGTTGCGGCCGGTTCGGGTCGCTGATGGTGCGCTCCAGGCCGGCGCGGATCACCTGCGAGAAGTAGCGGTACAGCTCGCTGAGCACCGGGTTGTGGGCGCTGTCCACCACGCGCTGGTGGAAGGCCAGGTCGTGGGCGATGTACTCATCCAGCGCACCGCCGTGATGAACGGCGGAGGTCTCCAGCGCTTCGCGCAGGGCAGCGAGGTCGGCTTCGGTGCGGCGCTCGGCGGCCAGTCGGCTGGCTTCCACTTCGATGACGCCGCGCGCTTCCAGCGCCTGCTCCACCGAGCTGCGGGCCAGCACCAGCATGGTGTCCAGCGGGTTGGCGCGGGCGCGCACATAGGTGCCGTCGCCCTGGCGCACTTCCAGCACGCCGGAGAAGGTCAGCACGCGCACTGCTTCGCGCACGGTATTGCGGCTGATACCGAGGGACTCGGCCAGTTCGGGTTCCGGCGGCAGGCGCTGGCCCAGCGGCCAGGTGCCGTCGTCGATACGCAGGTGGATCTGCTCGAGGGCGATGTCCACCAGCGAGCGCTTCTGAATGGGGCTTGGCATGGAAACATCCAATCATCGGATGAATTTTAGGTGGCCAAGATTAGGACAGTTCGGTGTTGGCTGGCAATGCGGGGAGAAGAGAAGGCCGCCGGAGCGGGGGGCGCTCCGGCGGTGGGCATCGACGCGGATCAGGCGGCGATGTTCACCAGGCTGCCACTGGTCGCCTGGAGGGCGGTGACTTCGCTGCTCTGGTACTGCTTGAGCAGGTTGGCCACCAGCTTCTGGTAGGCGGCGCCCGTGTTGGCGCTGGTCGAGGAAGCGCTGGAGGCGGTGGTCGTCGAGCTGTCCGAAGCACTGCTGGCGGAATCGTCGGACGAACCGCTGGAGGCCGAAGCCGGCGGGGGCGGCGGCGGGCCGTCCGGGCGTTGGGCCTGCAGTGCGCTGGAGAGTTCGTCGCTGCTGATGGAGCCGCTGCCGTCGGCGTCGAGCTGGCTGAACAGTTCGCTCAGGCGCGCGCTATCGTCGTCGCTGCTGCCCAGGGCGGAGAGCTCGTCGCTGCTGATGCTGCCGTCACCGTCACTGTCCAGCGCGCTGATCAGGTCTTCGGCGGAGTCGCCCAGACCGCCCATGCCACCCATGTCGCCGGGCGGCGGGGGAGGCGGGGGCATGGCCGCTGCCAGTTCGTCCTGGGAGATGCCGCCGCTGCTGTCGCTGTCCAGCTCGCTGAGCAGGGCGTCGATGTCGATGTCGCTGCTGTCCGAGTCATCGCTGGAGGACAGCGCGCTGGTCAGTTCGTCCTTGCTGATGCTGCCGTCGCCATCGCTGTCGATGGACTTGAACAGGTCTTCCTGGAATTTCACCGCGCCCTGGGAACCGCCAGTGCTACCGCTCTGCGTCGCGGTGGTGCTGGTGGCGGTCTGGGTCCGGGCGAGCGAGCTGGTGTAGTTGCTCGCATAGCTGCTGCTCACGCCGCTGATCATGGGAGAGTCTCCGTGGTTGCCGAAGCGGAGGGTTCTCCGCTGATGACAGCCTCGGGTCCGCCTGTGTCGCGGGTTTGTGCGCTTTGTTTGCTGGCCGCTACAACGGCGTTACGCCGTTGTGCTTCTGGGCAGGCGCAGCACGGCGGTGGCGCCGCCGCCGGGGGTTTCCTCGAAGGTCAGGTCGCCGCCCTGGCGCCGCGCGGCATCGCGGGCGATGGAAAGGCCCAGGCCGACGCCGCCGGAATTGCGGTTGCGCGAGCCTTCCAGGCGGAAGAACGGTTCGAACACCTGCTCACGCAGCTCTGAGGGGATGCCCGGGCCGTGGTCGCGGACGCGGATTTCCACTTCGCGGGTGCCGTCGCGCAGCTCGATGCTGACATCGCCGGCGTAGCGCAGGGCGTTGTCCAGCAGGTTGTTCAGGCACGAGCGCAGCGCCATTGGCTGGACCTTGAGCGGCGCGCAGAAGCCTTCCACGCCGACGTCGGCGCCGCGCTCGCAGGCGTCCTCGGCCAGCGAATCGGCCAGGGCCTTCACGTCGAACCACTGCAGTGGCTCGCTGGCGCGCTCCTGCTGCAGGTAGTGCAGGGTGGAATCGAGCATGCCGATCATCTCGGCCAGGTCCTGGCCGATGCGGGTGCGCAGCTGCGGGTTGTCGATTTCCTCGACGCGCAGGCGCAGCCGCGACAGCGGGGTGCGCAGGTCATGGGACACCGCCACCAGCATGCGGCTGCGCTGCTGGACCTGTTCGCGGATACGTTCGCGCATGCGGTTGAAGGCGTGGGCGGCCTGGCGCGCTTCGCGCGGGCCGGTTTCCGGCAGCGGCGGGCTGTCCAGGTCCTCGGAGAGGCGCAACGCAGCGTCGCCCATGCGCTGCACCGGGCGGGCGAGCAGGCGGGCGCCGATGCCGGCGGCGAGGATCAGGGCCAGCAGCTGGAAGGCGAACGGCGCGCTCCAGAAGGGCAGGCGCGGCGGCGGGGGAGGCGGCGGGCGGAACCCCTCGGGGCCGGGCGCGAAACCTTGCGGCGGCGGACCGCGTTCGAAGCCCTGCTCCGGCGGCGGGGGTGGCGGCATGTCGGGCCGGTGCGGGCCGTAGTGGTGGAACCAGGCGAAGGCCAGCAGGTGCGCGACCACGATGGCCAGCAGGAACACCCCGAACAGCCGGGCGAACAGGCTGTCGGCACGCTCCAGGGGTTTTTCCTTCGCGCGCTCGGGCGCGGACTCAGGCGATATCGCGGACATCGAACAGGTACCCTTCGCCGCGCACGGTCTTGATCAGCCTGGGCGAGCGCGGATCGTCGCCGAGCTTCTGCCGCAGGCGCGAGACCAGCAGGTCGATGCTGCGGTCGAAGGCCTCGATGGCGCGGCCCCGGGCGGCATCCAGCAGCAATTCGCGGTTGAGCACCCGCCGAGGGCGTTCGAGGAACACCCAGAGCAGGCGGAATTCAGCATTGGACAGAGGGACCACCAGGCCATCGGGCGCATGCAACTGGCGCAGCACACTGTCCAGGCGCCACTGGTCGAAGCGCACCTGGGCGCGCGGTTCGCCGCGGGTGCCTTCCTCGCTGGTGAGGCTGGTGCCGCGCACGCGACGCAGGATGGTCTGGATGCGCGCTACCAGTTCGCGCGGCTCGAAGGGCTTGGCCATGTAGTCGTCGGCGCCCAGTTCCAGGCCGATGATGCGGTCCGCCGGTTCGCAGCGGGCGGTGAGCATGAGGATCGGGATGTCCGACTCGGCGCGCAGGTAGCGGCACAGGGACAGGCCGTCTTCGCCGGGCAGCATCAGGTCCAGCACTACCACGTCGAAGCTTTCGTTCTCCAGCGCGCGGCGCATTTCGACGCCGTCGGCGACGCCGTGGGTCTCGATGTTGAAACGCGCGAGGTAGCCGCAGAGCAGTTCGCGGATCGGCTCGTCGTCATCCACCAGCAGGGCACGGGTAGTCCAGCGGCGTGGGTCGTCGGTAGTGGTCGGGTACATGAAGAAACCTGTCGCGGGAAAACGTGGGGCAGGATGGCCAGGGGCCGCCAGGGGGCATGCGACGTTCGCATGCTAACCCGTCATCGCGTGCGCGGGCCATGGTCGGCGAGGCTGCGGTACGCGGGTGTCGCCAGCGTGTCCGCTCTGTATCGGGCTCGATACAAAGCCTTCCGGTCACCGCGCCAGAGCGGTTTTTTACGCTTTCTTTATGCCGCCCGCCGGGGCTGGGAATCGCTCCTTTACGCGCCGCTTGCGGAAAATTTCCGTCAGGCGGCAACGGCCGCCCAAGCGATGGAGTCGCCCGCGTGAGGAGAAAGCAATCATGAGCGTGCTCGACGGTGTGTCACTGGTCCTGGCCACGGGACTGTTCATCTACCTGCTGGTGGCGCTGCTGCGCGCCGACCGTTCCTAGGAGACGTCATGAACAGTCATGACCTGTTGCTGATCGTCGCCTTCCTGGTGCTGGTGCTGGTGCCGGCGCCATTCCTCGGGCGTTTCTACTACAAGGTGATGGAGGGCCAGCGCACCTTCCTCAGCCCCGTGTTCCTGCCGGTTGAACAGGCCATTTACCGCGCGTGCGGCATCCACCCCGAAGATGAACAGGACTGGAAGAGCTACACCCTGGCCCTGCTGGCATTCAATCTGGTGGGGCTGGTGCTGCTGTTCGCCATCCTCCTGCTGCAGGGCCTGCTGCCGCTCAACCCGCAGAACCTGCCTGGCCTGGAATGGACGCTGGCGTTCAATACGGCGGTGAGTTTCGTCACCAACACCAACTGGCAGGCGTACAGCGGCGAGGCTTCGCTCAGCTACCTGAGCCAGATGCTCGGCCTGACCGTGCAGAACTTCGTCAGCGCCGCCGTCGGCCTGGCCGTGCTGGTGGCGCTGGCCCGAGGCATCTCGCGCAAGTCGACGAACAACCTCGGAAACTTCTGGGTCGACCTGACCCGCGCCACCCTCTACGGGCTGATCCCGCTGTGCCTGCTGCTGGCGCTGCTGCTGGTCTGGCAGGGCGTGCCGCAGACCTTCCTCGACTATGCCCACGCGCTGACCGTGCAGGGCGCCGACCAGTCCATCCCGCTGGGCCCGGCGGCCAGCCAGATCGCCATCAAGCAGCTGGGTACCAACGGCGGCGGCTTCTTCGGCGTGAACTCGGCGCACCCCTTCGAGAACCCGACCATCTGGAGCAACCTGTTCGAGGTCGTGTCGATCATCCTGATCCCGGCCGCGCTGGTGTTCACCTTCGGCCATTACGTGAAGGACCTGCGCCAGAGCCGCGCCATCCTCGGTTGCATGCTGGTGCTGTTCGCCCTGGGCCTGGGCGTGACGCTGTGGGCCGAGTACCAGCCCAACCCGGCGCTCAGCGCGCTGCCGGTGGAGCAGGTCGCTCCGCTGGAGGGCAAGGAGAGCCGCTTCGGCACCACCGCCAGCGTGCTCTGGGCGGTGACCACCACGGCGGCCTCCAACGGCTCGGTGAACGCCATGCATGACAGCCTCAACCCGCTGTCGGGCATGGTCGCGATGCTCAACATGATGGTTGGCGAAGTGATCTTCGGCGGCGTCGGTGCGGGCCTCTACGGCATGTTGCTGTTCGTCCTGGTGGCGGTGTTCCTCGCCGGGCTGATGGTCGGCCGCACCCCGGAATACCTCGGCAAGAAGCTCGAGGCCCGCGAAGTGCGCCTGCTGGTGGCGACCCTGCTGGTGATGCCGGTCGGCGTGCTGGTGCTCGGCGCCATCGCCGCCAGCCTGCCGGGCCCGGCCTCGGCGGTGAGCAACCCCGGTGCCCACGGCTTCAGCCAACTGCTCTACGCCTACACCTCGGGCACTGCGAACAACGGTTCGGCCTTCGGCGGCTTCGGCGCCAACACCCCGTTCCACAACCTGATGATCGCCCTGGCCATGCTGATCGGCCGCTTCGGCTACATCCTCCCGGTGCTGGCGATCGCCGGCAGCCTGGCGGCGAAGAAAGCCACCCCGGTCGGCCCCAACAGCTTCCCGACCCACGGCCTGCTGTTCGTCAGCCTGCTGACCGCCACCATCCTGCTGGTGGGCGGCCTGAACTTCCTGCCGACGCTGGTGCTGGGCCCGGTGGCCGATCACCTGACGCTTGGCTTCTGAGGAGCCGCCTCCATGAATGCGAAAACCCAGGAACTGGCCTTGAGCAAGGCCGTCGAAAAACGCCCGACCACCGCGCTGTCCGCCCTGTGGAAGCCGGCGCTGGTACAGGCCTTCGTCAAGCTCGACCCGCGCCAGCTGCAACGCTCGCCGGTGATGCTGGTGGTGGCCCTGACCGCCGTGCTGACCACTGTGCTTTGCGTGGCAGGCGGGGACTCGGTGCCCACCTTCGTCGCCGTGCAGATTGCCGTGTGGCTGTGGTTCACCGTGCTCTTCGCCAACTTCGCCGAAGCCCTCGCCGAGGGCCGTGGCAAGGCCCGCGCGGACAGCCTCAAGGCCGGCACCCAGGGCCTGCAGGCCATGCGCCGGACTGCCAGCGGGCACTTCGAGAAGGTCGCCGCCAGCAGCCTGCGCAAGGGTGACGTGGTGCGCGTCGAAGCCGGTGAACTGATCCCCGGCGACGGCGAAGTGATCGAAGGCGTGGCGGCGGTCAACGAGGCCGCCATCACCGGCGAATCCGCGCCGGTGATCCGCGAATCCGGCGGCGACCGCTCGGCCGTGACCGGCAACACCCGGCTGGTCTCCGACGCTCTGCTGGTGAAGATCACCGCCAACCCCGGCGAGTCCACCCTCGACCGCATGATCGCCCTGGTGGAAGGCGCCAAGCGCCAGAAGACCCCCAACGAAGTGGCGCTGGACATCCTGCTGATCGGCCTGACGCTGATCTTCCTGCTGGTGGTCGTGACCCTGAAGCCCTTCGCCCTGTTCGTCGGCGGCAACCTGCCGCTGGTGTTCCTGGTGGCGCTGCTGGTGACGCTGATTCCCACGACCATCGGCGGGTTGCTCTCTGCCATCGGCATCGCCGGCATGGACCGCCTGGTGCGCCTGAACGTCATCGCCAAGTCCGGCCGCGCCGTGGAAGCGGCGGGGGACGTGCACGTGCTGATGCTCGACAAGACCGGCACCATCACCTTCGGCAATCGCCGCTGCAGCGCGCTGCACACCGCTCCCGGCGTGCAGCCGCTGGAACTGGCCGAGGGCGCGTTCCTCGCCTCGCTGGCCGATGACACGCCGGAGGGCAAGTCCATTGTCGAATTCCTCCGCTCGCAGATCATCCTGCCGGAGCCGGACCGCAATCGCGTGACCCCGGTGGCCTTCAGTGCCGAGACGCGCCTGTCGGGCATCAACATCGACAGCCACGTGTACCGCAAGGGCGCGGTGGACGCCGCGCTGGCCTTCGTCGGCATGGACCGTGCGCAGATGCCCGAAAGCCTCGCCAAGGAAATCGAGCGCATCGCCCAGAGTGGCGGCACTCCGCTGCTGGTGGTGGCTGACGGCAAGCTGCTCGGCGCCATCCACCTCAAGGACGTGGTTAAGCCGGGCATCCGCGAGCGCTTCGCCGAGCTGCGCCGCATGGGCATCCGCACCGTGATGGTGACTGGCGACAACCCGCTGACCGCCGCCGCCATCGCCGCCGAAGCGGGGGTGGACGACGTGATTGCCGAAGCCACGCCGGAGAAGAAACTGGCGCGGATCCGCCAGGAGCAGGGCGAGGGCCGCATGGTCGCCATGTGCGGCGACGGCGCCAACGACGCCCCGGCCCTGGCGCAGGCGGATGTCGGCATGGCCATGAACGACGGCACCCAGGCCGCCCGTGAGGCCGCCAACCTGGTGGACCTGGACAGCGATCCGACCAAGCTGCTGGACGTGGTGCAGGTGGGCAAGGAACTGCTGGTGACCCGTGGTGCGCTGACCACCTTTTCGGTGGCCAACGACGTGGCCAAGTACTTCGCCATCCTCCCCGCGCTGTTCGCCGGCATCTACCCGCAACTGGGCGTGCTCAATGTGATGAAGCTGGCCAGCCCGCAGAGCGCCATCCTCTCGGCCATCGTGTTCAACGCGCTGATCATCGTCGCGCTGATCCCCCTGGCCCTGCGCGGCGTGCGCGTGCAGGCCAGCGACGCTTCGCAGCTGCTGCGGCGCAACCTGCTGATCTACGGCGTGGGCGGGCTGCTGGCGCCGTTCGTGGGGATCAAGGTAATCGACATGATCCTCGTCGCCGTGGGTCTGGCTTGACGGGCTTCTTTGATCGACTGACGGGAGGCGTTGGTGCCGTGCGCCCTCTCCCTAACCCTCTCCCTGAAGGGAGAGGGGACCGTCCGGTGGTATCGGGAAATGTGGAGCTCGCCGGATGCTCCGAACAACTCCCTCTCCCTTCAGGGAGAGGGCGGGGGAGAGGGTAAACAGCCCGCTCCGAACCCAACAGAGGAACACGAAAAATGCTCAAACAACTCCGCCCCGCCATCGCCTCGCTGGTGCTGCTCAGCGCCGTCACCGGCGTCGTCTATCCGCTGGCCGTCACCGGCATCGCCCAGGTCGCCTTCCACGACCAGGCCAACGGCAGCCTGGTTCGCGACGACCAGGGCAACGTGCGCGGCTCGGCGCTGATCGCGCAGAAATTCGACGGTGCCCAGTGGTTCCACTCGCGCCCCTCCGCCGGCGACTTCGCCACCGTCTCCAGCAGCGCCAGCAACCTCGCGCCCGGCAACCCGGCGCTGGCCGAACGCATCGCCAAGGATGCCGCTGCCCAGCAGATCGGCGCGCAACCGGTGCCGCTGGCGCTGGTCACCACTTCCGGCAGCGGTCTTGACCCGCAACTGCCGCCCGTCGCCGCGCTGTACCAGGTGCCGCGCATCGCCCTGGAGCGCGGCGTACCGGCGGCGAGCCTGGAGAAACTGGTGGAAGCCAACACCGAACGCCCGCTGATCGGCCCCGCCGTGGTCAACGTACTGGCGCTGAACATGGCCCTGGCCAGCCTGCCTCGCTAGACTCCAGCGCCAGAGCCGTCCAGGCCGCTGCACGAGGGTGCCGGCCTGCTGCGGACAGCTCCCTCTCCCTCCAGGGAGAGGGCTGGGGAGAGGGGCTTGTCTGCGCCTTGGCAAAACATGAAACGAGCGCCCCGCGCGCTCCGAGGATAGCCCCATGACCGACCCCAACCGCGCCGACGCCCTGCTGGCCGACCTGCCCCCCGTGGGCCGTGGCCGCCTCAAGGTATTCCTTGGCGCCGCACCGGGCGTCGGCAAGACCTACGCCATGCTGCTGGCCGCCCAGAGCCAGTTGCGCCAGGGCGTGAAGCTGCGCGTCGGCGTCGTCGAAACCCACGGCCGCGCGGAGACGGAGGCCTTGCTCGCCGGCCTGCCGCAGCAGGCGCTCAAGCGCTCGGTCTACCGCGGCATCACCCTGGAGGAAATGGACCTCGACGGCCTGCTGGGCGACCCGCCGGCGCTGGCGCTGGTGGACGAGCTGGCCCACAGCAACGCCCCCGGCAGCCGCCACGCCAAACGCTGGCAGGACATCCAGGAACTACTCTCCGCCGGCATCGACGTCTACACCACGGTCAACGTCCAGCACCTGGAAAGCCTCAACGACCAGGTGCGCGACATCACCGGCGTGCAGGTGCGCGAAACCGTGCCCGACTGGGTATTGCAGGAAGCCTACGAGCTGCTGCTGGTGGACCTGCCGCCGCGCGAGCTGCTGGAGCGCCTGCGCGAGGGCAAGGTTTACGTGCCCGAGCAGGCGCGCGCCGCCATCGACGCCTTCTTCAGTCAGACCAACCTCACCGCGCTGCGCGAGCTGGCCATGCAGACCGCTGCCGCGCGGGTTGACGACGATCTCGCCCATCGCTATCGCCAGCAGGGCGGCGACGCCCCCGCTGTGCGCGGACGGTTGCTGGTGGGGGTGGATGGAGAACACAACGCCGAACGGCTGGTGCGCCATGCCAGCCGCGTCGCCGAACGCCGGCATCTGCCCTGGTCGCTGGTCCACGTCGATACCGGCGAGGCGCGCAGCGAAACGTCGCGCATGCAGTTGCAGAACGCCCAGCAACTGGCCGAGCGCCTCGGTGGCGACGTGGTCGAACTGCGCGGCGGCGAAGTCGCGCGCACCCTGGTCGAACATGCCAAGGAACGTCGTGCCACGCTGTTGCTGGTCGGCCGCTCGCGGCAACGCTGGTATCGCCGTCTGTTCGGCGGAGGCCTGGCGGCGCGCCTGCTGCGCCTGGGCGACGGGCTGGAGGTCAGCGTGCTCGACAGCGAGGCCGACCTCGCGTCACCCAGGGCCCGTCCGCAATCGCCCTGGCCCTGGGGCAACTACCTGCTCGCTACGCTGGCTGCCGGCTGCGCCAGCGCCCTGGCCTGGGCGGTGGCCAGTGTGCTGGAGCTGCCGAACATCTCCCTGGTGTTCCTCGCCGCCGTACTGCTGGTGGCGGTACGCAGCAGCCTCGGCCCGGCGCTGGCCTGCGCGGTGCTGTCGTTCCTGGCCTACGACTTCCTGTTCATCCCGCCGCATTTCTCCTTCTCCATCCAGCGCGAAGAAGACGTACTGACCTTGCTGTTCTTCCTCCTCATGGCCGGCCTCACCGGCAACCTCGCGGCCCGCCAGCGTCGGCAGTTGCAGGCGCTGCGCGAAACGCAGGAAGAGACCAGCCAGATGCTCGAACTGTCGCGCAAGCTCACCGCCGCCACCGACCGCCAGGCAGTGATGGCTGCCGCCGCGCAGCAGCTCGGCGGTTGGGAGGGGCTGGATATCTGCCTGCTCGGTCGGGTCAACGGCGAATGGAAACTGGAGGGTGGCCTCAACCGCACGCTGGAGGACCAGGAGCGCGCCGCCGCCGACTGGGCCTGGCAGCACGACCAGCCCGCCGGCCTGGGCACCGGCACGCTGCCGGGCGGGCGCTGGTGGTGGTGGTCGCTGTCCGGCGAGGACGGCCCGCTGGCGCTGCTCGGCGTCAGCCCGCGTGATTCGCAACCTTTGTCCGGATCGCGCCGCCGTCTGCTGGCTGCTCTGGGTCAACCGCTGGCGCAGGCATTAGCCCGTGCGCGTCTGGCCGAAGACCTCGAAGCCGCGCGTCTGCACGGCGAAACCGAACAACTGCGCAGCGCGCTGTTAGCCTCGGTCAGCCACGACCTGCGCACGCCGTTGACCTCCATGCGCGGCGCCATCGACAGCCTGCTGGCCCTCGGCGATGCCATCCCGCCGCCGGATCGCCGCGAGCTGCTGGAAAGCACCCGCGACGAGGCCGAGCGTCTGGATCGCTACATCCAGAACCTGCTGGACATGACCCGTCTCGGCCATGGCGGCCTGAAGCTGTCGCGCGACTGGGTATCGCCCGGCGATATCGTTGGCAGCGCGCTCAATCGCCTGCGCGCGGTGGTCGCCCCGTATCGGGTGGAAACCCGCGTCGCGCCGGAACTGCCGCTGCTCTATGTGCATGCCGCACTGATCGAACAGGCGCTGGTCAACGTGCTGGAAAACGCCGCGCGCTTCTCGCCGCCGCAAGGTCGCCTGCGGGTGGCAGTGGAGCAGGGCGAGGAGGAGTTGCGTTTCCTGGTCAGTGACGAGGGGCCGGGTATTCCGCCGGCCGAGCGCGAGAAGATCTTCGACATGTTCTACACCGCAGCACGTGGCGACCGCGGCGGGCAGGGCACCGGGCTGGGCCTGGCGATCTGCCAGGGCATGGTTGGCGCCCACGGTGGGCGGATCACCGTCGAGGACGGCATCGACGGGCGCGGCACCACCCTCGTGCTGCACCTGCCGCTGCAGCAACAGCCGGACCTGGAGCAGCTTGATGCTGCTGTCTGAAAGGCTCAAGCTGGACGCCCCCCGCCAGCCCGGACTGCCGATGAACGCCAGCGCCGCCACCATCCTGGTCGTCGACGACGAACCGCAGATCCGCAAGTTCCTCCGCATCAGCCTCAGCGCCGGTGGCTACAAGGTGCTCGAAGCCGGCACCGGCGAGGAAGGTTTGGCCCAGGCCGCACTGGGCCGCCCGGACCTGGTGGTGCTCGACCTCGGCCTGCCGGACAAGGACGGTCAGGACGTGCTGCGCGAACTGCGCGAGTGGTCGCAGGTGCCGGTGCTGGTGCTTTCCGTGCGTGCCAGCGAAAGCGAGAAGGTGCTGGCGCTGGACAGCGGCGCCAATGACTACGTGACCAAGCCCTTCGGCATCCAGGAATTCCTCGCGCGCATCCGCGTGCTGCTGCGCCAGGGCGCCAGTGGCGAGACGCAGGAGGCGGTGGTCGCGGTGGGGCCGCTGAGTGTGGATTTCTCCTATCGCCGCGTGCTGCTCGAGGGTGAGGAAGTCTCGCTGACCCGCAAGGAGTATGCGGTGCTCTCGACCCTGGCGCGCCATGTGGGCCGGGTGGTGACCCAGCAGCAACTGCTCAAGGATATCTGGGGGCCGACGCATACCGAGGACACGCACTACCTGCGGGTGGTGGTGGGGCATCTGCGGCAGAAGCTCGCGGATGATCCGGCGACGCCGAGATTTATCGTGACCGAGGCGGGGGTTGGTTATCGGTTGCGGGAAGGTTGAAAAGCCGGCACTACTTATTGATATCTGTGTCTTCGCCAGTCAGTAGCCACGCAGCAATATCCCGCTTGTCATTAAGTACCCGCCAGACATCAATGTGGTCGGTTCGCACGATGAAGAACACCAAGTGTGGATAGCGTTTCAGAGGCCAACTGCGTAGACCTGGTATGTCTAGTTCGTGGGCATATCGTGAAGAGGATGCTGTGGGATTACGTGCAATCAACTGATAGGCACGCTGTAGCTCGTCGATGAAGCCGAAGGCGGCCTTCTCGCCACCTTCGCTCAGATAGTATTCCAAGGACTCTTCGACATCCCGCCGGGCGATGCCCCGGGGCTTGACCGGGCGTGCTTTCACGAGTCGCGCCTGCGCACGCGATCACGCAGTGCTTCGAAATAGCCTTCATCCACCGCTTCACCAGGCTCGGACGCCGCACCGGCCAGAAGTAGATCACGAAGGTGCTGGCGGTCCTGGTCCTTGCGGATCAATTCGCGAACATATTCGCTGCTGGTGCCGTAGCCACGTTGGCTGACCTGATCATCGACGAAGCCTTTCAATGATTCAGGCAGGGAGATATTCATCGTGCTCATGCCGGTTCTCTCGGAAATGGCAAAATTTGCCAAAGCATACGCCGTTCGCTCCGCATGGCAAAAGCCTCCCGCCAGCCGGTCAATAAGGATTCTCCGCCTCATACCGATCCAGCGTATCGCTGGCGATCTGCCGGCCGAGGGCGATGAGTTCAGGGGCCTTGTAGAACTCGAAGAAGCGGCAAACGCGCTTGGGCACGTTGATCAGGATGTCCGGCGGGTAGCCGGCGATCTTGTACTGTGCCAGCGAGGTCTGCATGACCTCGAAGCTCTGGTTCACCAACTCCAGCAGCGAGGCCGGGCTGCTGCTGTCGATCACGTGGCTGCCGGTGGCCGAGCGTGGCGAGCCCTTGGCCTGCGGGGCGGCGGCAGGTTGCTGCATTTCCGGTTCGGCGGGCTCTTCGGAGGCGACCGGTACCGGGTGCAGCAGGGCATCGGCGATCAGTTCCGGCGGCGACTCGGCTTCGCCGCGGCGGAAGAAGCTCAGCTTGTTCGACAGTCCGGAGATCACCGAGTCGAAGCGGCCCTTGAGGGCGGCGGGGCGCTCGATCACCGGCAGCGAGTACTGGCGCTGGTTGGTGGCGTTGAGATTGACCGCGACGATCAGGTCGGCGTGGGTCGAGACCACCGGAACGATCGGCAGCGGGTTGAGCAGGCCGCCGTCCACCAGCATGCGGGTGCCCTGCATGACCGGGGTGAACAGGCTGGGGATCGCCGCCGAAGCACGCATGGCCTGGTGCAGGCAGCCTTCCTGGAACCAGATTTCCTGCTGGTTGGTGAGGTCGGTGGCCACCGCCGTGTAGGGGATCGGCAGCTGTTCGATGTCGATCTCGCCGAGAATTTCGTGGATCTTGCCGAATACCCGCTCACCACGGATGGCGCCGAGCCGGAAGCTGACGTCCAGCAGGCGCAGCACGTCGAGGTAGTCCAGGCTTTCCACCCAGTCGCGGTACTCGCCCAGCTTGCCGGCGGCGTAGATGCCGCCGATCACCGCGCCCATGGAGCAGCCGGCGATACACACCACCTCATAGCCGCGCCGTTCGATCTCCTCGATCACTCCGATATGCGCATAACCGCGCGCGCCGCCGGAACCGAGTACCAGCGCGATCTGTTTTGACATGGGGCAACTCCGCGTGACGAACCCTGCGACGATACGCCGGGGGCAGCGGCCGCGCCAAGCCGGGCTTTGCTAGAATCGCCGTTTGATTTCCCTGCCCGGAGCCTCCCGATGAGCGAACCGATCCGCCTGACCCAGTACAGCCATGGTGCCGGCTGTGGCTGCAAGATTTCCCCCAAGGTCCTGGAGGTCATCCTCGCGGGCAGCGGCGCGCAGAACCTCGACCCCAAGCTTTGGGTCGGCAACGCCTCGCGCGATGACGCCGCCGTCTACGAAATCGATGCCGAGCGCGGCGTGGTATCCACCACCGACTTCTTCATGCCGATCGTCGATGATCCCTTCGACTTCGGCCGTATCGCCGCCACCAATGCCATCAGCGACATCTACGCCATGGGCGGCGACCCGCTGATGGCCATCGCCATCCTCGGCTGGCCGGTGAACGTGCTGGCGCCGGAAATCGCCCGCGAAGTGATCGCCGGTGGCCGCAAGGTCTGCGACGAAGCCGGCATCCCGCTGGCCGGCGGGCACTCCATCGATGCGCCCGAGCCGATCTTCGGCCTGGCCGTCACCGGGCTGGTGGAGAAGCGCTTCATGAAGCGCAACGACACCGCCACCGCCGGCTGCAAGCTGTACCTGACCAAGCCGCTGGGCATCGGCATCCTCACCACCGCCGAGAAGAAGGCCAAGCTGCGCGCCGAGGACGTGGGCGTCGCCCGGGACTGGATGTGCACCCTGAACAAGCCCGGCGCGCGCTTCGGCAAGCTCGACGGAGTGAAGGCGATGACCGACGTCACCGGCTTCGGCCTGCTCGGCCACCTGGTGGAAATGGCCGACGGCAGCGGCCTGACCGCGCGCGTTCGTTATGACGCCGTGCCGCGTCTGGCCAGCGTCGAGTACTACCTGGAAGCCGGTTGCGTCCCCGGCGGGACCCTGCGCAACTTCGACAGCTACGGCGAACGCATCGCGCCGCTGCCCGAACTGCACAAGCTGCTGCTGTGCGACCCGCAGACCAGCGGCGGCCTGCTGGTGGCGGTCGAGCCTGCGGGTGAGGCGCAGTTCCTCGCCACGGCGAAGGAGCTGGGCATGGACCTGGCACCCATCGGCGAACTGGTCGGCCGACAGCGTCACGCGGTCGAGGTGATGTGATGCGCGACAACACCCGCCACTACCGCGAACTGTTCCTCGGCGATGTGAAGATGATGGACGTGCGCGCCCCGGTCGAGTTCGACAAGGGCGCGTTCCCCAATGTGATCAACCTGCCGCTGATGAACGACAGCGAGCGGCAGAAGGTTGGCACCTGCTACAAGCAGAACGGCCAGCAGGCGGCCATCGCCCTGGGCCACGAGCTGGTCATGGGCAAGCTCAAGGCCGCACGCATCGAGGCCTGGGCGAACTTCGCCAGGGCCAACCCCGAGGGCTATCTGTACTGCTTCCGTGGCGGGCTGCGTTCGCAGATCACCCAGCAGTGGCTGAAGACCGAAGCCGGCATCGAGTACCCGCGTGTGGTCGGCGGCTACAAGGCGATGCGCGGTTTCCTCTTCGACACCACCCGCGCCGCCGTCGAAGAATGCCAGTTCGTGCTGGTGGGTGGCCTGACCGGCACCGGCAAGACCGAAGTCATCGCCCAGCTGGCCAACAGCCTGGACCTCGAAGGCCACGCCAACCACCGCGGTTCCGCCTTCGGCCGCCGCGCCACGCCGCAGCCGGCGCAGATCGATTTCGAGAACCGCCTGGCCATCGACATCCTGAAGAAGCGCCACGCCGGCACGGAGCAGTTCGTGCTGGAGGACGAGGGGCGCATCGTCGGCAGCTGCTCGGTGCCGCTGGAGCTGTACCAGGGCATGCAGCACTACCCGCTGGTGTGGCTGGAAGACAGCTTCGAGCAGCGCGTGGAGCGCATCCTCAAGGACTACGTGGTGAACCTGTGCGCCGACCACGTGCAGGTAGTGGGCGAGGAGGGCGGCTTCGAGTCCTTCGCCGCCTACCTGCGCAAAAGCCTGTCGGGCATCGTCAAGCGCCTGGGCGGCGAGCGCTACCAGCGCCTGGCGGCGATCATGGATGAAGCCCTGGAAGAGCAGAAGCGCAGCGGCGCGGTGGACCTGCACCGGGGCTGGATCGAAGGGCTGCTGGGCGAATACTACGACCCGATGTACGCCTTCCAGCGCGAGAGCAAGGGCGAGCGCGTGGAGTTCCGCGGCACCCAGGACGAGGTGGTGGAGTACCTGCGCTTCCGCGCGGAGCGCTGATCCCGGCGTTCCCCTACAGGTGCGGGCCATACCGGCCCGCACCGGCATCACGACGGAGCACCAACGTAGGATGGGTGGAGCTTGCGATACCCATGCTGCTGTCGGTGCATGAGAGCGATGGGTATCGCTTCGCTCCACGCCATCCTACGACTAGCTTTCAGTTTCTTAGGGCGCATATCGCGCCAGCGTTATCCGCCGTTATGCCATCGGCGGATAACCCGTTCCGGGTTATGCGCCCTACACGCTGCAGCGGACCAACAGGTGCTCACACGCTCTTGCCGTCGTACTCCTTCACCGTCAGTCCCGCCAGGTCCACCCCCGGCAGGCAGCGCACGTTGATCGCCGCCATCGGCGTGCCGTCCGGCATCGCGCCGTAGGCCAGCGGCGCGCAGCCGCAGGTGGGGCAGAAGCGGTGTTCGATGCGATGGGTGTTGAACGTATAGGTGCTCATCGCACTCTCAGGAGTCGTCAGCTTCAGCTTGCCGCGCGGCACGAACCACAGCAGCGAGCCCTTGCGCCGGCAGATCGAGCAGTTGCATGACACGACTTCACCGACATCCCCTTCCACTTCGAACGCGATCTGCCCGCAATGGCAGCTGCCCTGGTGCACCATGGTCCTTCTCCTTGTCGGGATACCCCGTGGGCAAACAGTGTAGTAGTCGCTTGAATGCCATCCGTCCGGTGGCATACTGCGGCGCCGTCCGGCAGGCCCCTGCGCCGCGTTCTAAGCTGGATTCACCCCCGAATACTTCCAGGAGTTTCGTCATGCCGCGCATTCCCCTGATCATCGCCCTGCTGCTCGCCGTTGCCGGCTGCTCGGGCAAGACCGTCAACCGCGACAGCTGCGCCAACGAGCTGAACGCGGCCTGGCACGAGCTGGACCTGGCCAAGGCCGAAGGTTTCGCCGGCACCGTCAGCTACTCCAAGGCCGTCGGCCTGCTGACCGCCGCCAAGACCCAGCAGCAGGTCGAGGCCTACGACGGTTGCGCCGACAAGGCCAGCCGCGCGCGCTTCTACATCAAGGAATCCCGCGCCGGTCGCTGAGCCGCGCATCGCCGGGCTGCCTGAAGCGGCCCGCGCCTTTCCCACCGCACCGCCCGCCGTTCTGCCAGGATCAGCCCATGCAACTCGACTTCACCCAATTGTCCAAGGCCGAGGCCTACCGCTGGCTGGCCTCCACCGTCACGCCACGCCCCATTGCCTGGGTTACCACCTTGTCCAGGGACGGCCAGAGCAACCTCGCGCCGTTCAGCTTCTTCCAGGTCATCAGCGATTCACCGCCGACCCTGCTGGTCAACACCAGTGTGCGTGAGGACGGCAGCGTCAAGGACACCCTGCGCAACGTGCGCGAGACCGGCGAGCTGGTGATCCACCTGGTCAGCGCCGATCAGGCCGAGCACATGAACGCCACCGCCGCCTGGCTGCCCCACGGCGTCAGCGAGATCGAGCAAGCCGGCATCGCCACCGTGCCCAGCGAGCGCGTGGCACCGCCCCGCGTGCTCGGTGCGCCGGTGGCCTTTGAATGCCAGTTGGCGGAAATCATGCCGTACCCGGCAGAAAACCCCTCCAGCATGCTGATCTTCGCCCGCGTGCTGCTGGCGCACATCGATGAATCGGTGATGCAGGACGAGCGCCACGTCGACCCGGCGAAGCTGGACCTGGTCGGTCGCCTGGGCGGCACCCAGTACAGCTACACCCGCGACACCTTCAGCATGATCCGTCCGAAGTAGTGCTGCGCGCCTGACGCGGCGGCGTCAGGCGAACTCCAGTTCCAGCCCGAGCTGCCAGTGGATGCCACCCATCCGCGCCACATCGAACCGTTCGCCGAGAGCGAAGAGTTCGGAGAGCAGTTCGTCACGGCGGGTGAAGTCCGGCGTGCTGCCGTGAATCAGGCTGACGATGCCGTGCACCAGGCGCCAGCCGGTCTGGGCATCGAACCAGCAGTCGAGCCACTCGCCCTTGACCTCGTCGCAGGCCAGCGGGCAGACGAAGCGGCGGATCGGCAGTTGCCCGCGAGCCAGCAGCAGCGGATCGAGGCGGCGCTGCTCGCGGTACAGCTCCGGCAATTGGAGTGCGTGAGCGAATCCCGCCAGCGGGCGCTGCAGGACCAGTTGGTAGTAGGCGTTCATCCGAGCACCTGGAGTGGAAAGTCAGGTGTCGGAATCTGAACGGTCAGGCTGTCAGCTCGCTGTCGGCGATTTCCGTATCCGGGCCAGGAATGTCCTGTTCAGTGTTCTGGATACGACCTCCACGTATCTCTGTGCAGCATCACCGTGCCATCACCGTCGTGCCCTCTATCCAGTCGGTGGGCGGCGCTCCTAATGTTCCTCGCAAAAGCAGCGATAACGATCAGGAGACCTTCGGGATTTCCTGCAACGCCATTGCGGAGGGGGGAGAAGCCATGGTTGCCTTCGTGCAGCGTCGTCTGGCCGACATGGGAACGGCGAAGAAACTGGCTATCGGATTCGGCCTGGTGCTGTTGCTGACGGCCGTGGTGGCGGTGATCGGCGTGACCTCACTGCGGGCGATTTCCCAGCGCTTCGACCTGCTCGGCGACATGTCGACCATCAACCGCGAGTTGCTGGAGATGCGCCAGAGCGAGAAGGACTTCGTGATCGACGCCAGCGATGCCTCGGCCAAGCGCCTGCGCGAACACGCCGGCAACCTCGGCGAAGCGGTGGCGCGTCTCAAGACCCAGCCGGATCAGGCTGCGGCCATGGCCCGCGTGGAGCAGGGCGTTGCCGACTACCTTGCGGCGTTCGCCCGCTTCGAGAAATCCAGCAAGAGCCGGCGCCTGTCGCTGGACGCCGCCACCTGGTCGGTGAACGGCGCGTCCAACAGTCTGGACATCCTGCAATCCAGCCTGGCCGATGACGGCGCCTACGAACTCAAGGACTCCCAGGGCCAGAAGGGTGAGGAACTGCTGCAGCAGGCCGCCCAGGTCAGCCAGCTTTACCGCCTGGTGCTGCAGGGGCTGAACGAGGCCCGCTCGCGCATGGAAGCGGGCAGCGACGAGAAGACCGAGGGTGGACGCATCAAGTCCGCCGCCGAGGCGCTGGAGCTGTCCGCCAAGCTGCAGGAGGCCATCACCGATCCGACCTACGTTTCGGTACTCAAGGACGTCATCACCAACATCAACGCCTTCGTCGAGAAGCTAGACGAATACACCACCAGCCTTGAGCAGGAAAAGCAGGTTCATGCGCAGATGAACGACCGTGCGGCACTGGTCATGCAGCAGGTCGACGATGCCTACGCTGCCCAGCGTGCGGCGATGCAGAGCCAGTTGCGGACCAATACGCTGCAGATCGTCGCTTCGGCGGCGCTGGCGCTGCTGGTCGGCGCGCTGGCCTCGTTGCTGATCACCTGGATGATCGTGCGACCGCTGCGCCAGGTGATCGGCATGGCTCGGCGCATCGCCGAGGGTGACCTGAGCGTGAGCATCGAGGTGCGGCGCAAGGATGAGGTCGGCCAACTGATGGGCGCAGTCGGCAGCATGGCCGACAGCCTGCGCGGCATCGTCAGCCGGCTGAGCGATGGCGTGGGGCAGATCACCGCTTCGGCGCAGGCACTGTCCAGCGTCACCGAGCGCACCCAGCACGGAGTGAACAGCCAGAAGGCCGAGACTGACCAGGTTGCCACGGCGATGAACCAGATGGCGGCCACCGTCCATGACGTGGCGCGCAATGCCGAAGAAGCCGCCAGCTCCGCCGAACAGGCTGACGGCAAAGTGGCCAGCGGGCAGGACGTGGTGCGCCAGACGCTGGGTCGCATCGAACAATTGGCCGATGCGGTGCGAGCGGCCACGCAGAGCATCGAGCAGCTTGGCCGCGAGAGCCAGAGCATCGGCAGCGTGCTGGACGTGATCAAGAACGTCGCCGAGCAGACCAACCTGCTGGCACTCAACGCCGCCATCGAGGCCGCGCGGGCGGGCGAGCAGGGCAGGGGCTTTGCCGTGGTGGCGGACGAGGTGCGGGCGCTGGCGCGGCGCACCCAGCAGTCCACCGCGGAGATCGAGACGCTGATTGCCGCCCTGCAGAGCGGCGCGAATACATCGGTGCAACGTATGCAGCGCAGTCACGCGCTGGTGGAAATGACCGTCGGCGACGCGGTACAGACCGAGGCCGCGCTGGGCACCATCGCCTCGGCGGTGGCGGTGATCCACCAGATGAACCAGCAGATCGCCGCCGCTTCCGAGCAACAGAGCGCGGTGGCCGAGGAGATCAGCCGCAGCGTCAGCAGCATCCGTGGCATCGCCGACGAATCGGCGCAGGCCATGGAGTCCACTGCGTCTTCCAGCGTCGAGTTGGCGCAGCTCAGCCGCGAGCTACAGGGGCTGGTCGGGCAGTTCCGTCTCTGAAGCCGGCGCGGATCGTTCGGCCGCCTGTTCACGCTTGTGTTGCTGATGCACGCGCCGGTAGGCGTTGACGCCGGCGCGCACCGAGCTGAATACCAGCGGCGGCTTTACCTCACCCAGGGCGCCGGAGCGCTTGAGCATGGCCAGGGCTTCGCCGGTTACCCGCGCCAGAGACAGGTGCACGCCCTGGGCGTCGAGGGTTTGCTGAACCTCGCGCAAGGTGGTCAGGCCGCTGATATCCAGGTTGAGGATGCCCTCGGCATTGAGCAGCACCGCGCGGGCGCTGGGCGCCTCGGCCACTACTTCCAGCAGGCGCTGTTTGAAGTAGTCGGCATTGAAGAACAGGATCGGCGCGTCGAAGCGGTAGATCACCAGTCCAGGCAGGGTGTGGGCGTTGGGGTACTGCTCCAGCTCCACCTGGCCGTCGATGCCGTGCACCCAGCCCATCACCGCGTCGTGCGGGCGATAGGTGAGGTAGAGCAGGCGCAGCAGGGCGAGCATGATGGCAACGAAGATGCCCGGCAGCACGCCGACGCTGAGCACACCGGCCGTGGTCAGCACGCACAGGCCGAACTCGAACCGGCTCAGTGCCCAGAAGCCGCGCAGCGCACGGAAGTCGATCAGCCCCCAGCCGGCCATCAGCAGCACCGCGCCCAGCGCCGGCATCGGCACCCAGCCCAGTGGTTTGCTGAACAACAGCAGGACCAGGCCGATGACCAGCGCGGCCACCACGCCGACCAGTTGGCTCTTGCCGCCGACCATGTCGTTCACCGCGGTGCGCGAGTCCGCGCCGCTGATGACGAAGCCCTGGGAAATCCCCGCGCCGATGTTGGCCATGCCCAGTGCCATGAACTCGTGGTTGGCATCGATGGCGTAGCCGTGGCGGGCGGCGAAGCTGCGTGCGGTCAGCATGGCGCTGCAGAAGCTGACGATGGTGATGCCCATGGCATCGCGGAACAGGCTGCCCAGTTCCTCGTAGCTGGTCTTCGGCCAGCTCAACTGCGGGAGGCCTTGCGGCACTTCACCCAGCAGCTTTATGCCGTACTGGTCGAGGCCGAATATGGCGGCGATGACCGAGGCGAACAGCACGCCCACCAGTGCGCCGGGAATCTTCGGGTAGCGACGCGGCAACAGGATCATCAGCGCCAGCGTGCCGACCCCCAGCGCCAGGGTCGGGAAATGCGTATCGGCGAGGTTGCGTACCAGGGCGATCAGGCCGCGGACGAAGCCGCTGGTTTCACTGTGGTAGCCGAGGATCTTGCCGAGTTGGCCGGCGATCAGGCTCAGGCCGATGCCGTTCAGGTAGCCCACCAGCGTGGGCCGCGAGAGGAAACTGGCAACGAAGCCGGCGCGGGCGAACCCGGCGGCGATGGACATGGCGCCCACCAGCACCGCGACGATCATCGACAGTTGCAGCAGGCGCTCCGGGTTGCCGGCCGCCAGCGGTGTGATGGCCGCCGCGACCATGGCCGCGGTGGCGGCATCCGGGCCGACCATCAGCTGCCGCGAGCTGCCGACGATGGCGTAGATCAGCATCGGCAGGATGCAGGCGTAGAGCCCGACCTGGGGCGGGAAGCCGATGATCTGCGAATAGGCGATGGCGGTGGGAATCTGCACCGCGGCCACCGACAGGCCGGCCTGCACATCGCGCGGTAGCCAGTCGAAACGATAGTGCAGCAGGCTGTCCAGGCCGGGCAGCCAACGGGCGAGGGACATTCGGGGGGATCTTCCTTGGAATCGACCAGGGGAAATCCTAGCTGGAAAGGATCAACAGAGCTTGTCGGAAATCATCGAGATAGAGCGAGGAATGCAGAACTCCGGGAGCGGGCCATGTCCGCGAACATCCTCCCCCTGTAATTCTGGCGCAGTGCCTTTTCCCTCACCCTCACCCTCACCCTCTCCCAGAGGGAGAGGGTGAGGGTGAGGGCCGATCCAAGCACAGGAATCCTGGTAGGAGCGGCCGTCAGACCTTCAGCACCAGCTTGCCGAAGTTCTCGCCGCTGAACAGCTTGGCCAGGGTCTCGGGGAAGGTTTCCAGGCCTTCGACGATGTCTTCCTTCGACTTCAGCTTGCCCTCGGCGATCCAGGTCGCCATGTCCTTGAAGCCTTCCTGGAAGCGGTGGGCGTAGTCCATCACCACCATGCCTTCCATGCGTGCACGGTTGACCAGCAGCGAGAGGTAATTGGCCGGGCCGCGCACGGCTTCCTTGTTGTTGTACTGGCTGATCGCGCCGCAGATCACCACCCGCGCCTTGGGCGCCAGGCGGGCCAGCACGGCGTCGAGGATGTCACCACCAACGTTGTCGAAGAACACGTTCACACCCTTGGGGCATTCGCGCTTGAGGCCGGCGTTGACGTCCTCGGCCTTGTAGTCGATGGCGCCGTCGAAGCCCAGTTCATCGACCAGGTAGCGGCACTTGTCGGCGCCGCCGGCGATGCCGACCACGCGGCAGCCTTTGATTTTCGCAATCTGCCCGACCACGCTACCCACCGCGCCGGCGGCGCCGGAAACCACCACGGTGTCACCGGCCTGGGGCAGGCCGACGTCGAGGAAGCCGAAGTAGGCGGTCATGCCGGTCATGCCCAGTGCGGACAGGTACAGCGGCAGCGGTGCGCGCTGGCTGTCGACCTTGTAGAAACCCTTGGGCTCGCCGAGGAAATAATCCTGCACGCCGAGGGCGCCGTTCACTTCGTCGCCGACCTTGAAGTCCGGGTGCTGCGAGGCAATCACCTTGCCCACGCCCAGGGCGCGCATCACGTCGCCGATGGCCACCGGGGCGATGTAGGACTTGGCGTCGTTCATCCAGCCGCGCATGGCCGGGTCCAGCGACAGGTACTGGTTCTTCACCAGGATCTGGCCGGGGCCGGGCTCGTCGACCGGGGTTTCCACGTAGGCGAAGGTGTCGCGGGTGGCGGCGCCGACCGGGCGCTGGGCGAGCTGGAACTGACGGTTGATCTGGGCGGACATGGCAGTGGACTCAGTCAGGGGGAAAGCCTAGGTGATAGTCCGCGCGCGGCGTTGGGGCAAGTTCCGTCCGCCGGGGGAATGTCCGCCCATCGGTGCCAGTGATCCGGATTTGGCCGAATCATCATCGGCATGGATGCAGCGACGTCGCCCCGCCTGATAGTGCTTCGCGCCCGTAACGCGCTGGCTAGACTGCGACGGTTATCCCCATTCGCTTCGCAACGCTTTCGAGGAACGCTCATGAGTCAGCTGCTTTCCGGCCAGGTCGCCCTGGTCACCGGCGCCGCCAACGGCATCGGCCGCGCCACCGCCCAGGCCTTCGCCCAGCAGGGTGTGAAGGTCGTGGTTTCCGACGTCGACGCCAAGGGCGGAGAAGGCACCGTCGAGCTGATCCGCGCGGCGGGTGGCGAGGCGACCTTCATCCGTTGCGACGTGACCCGCGACGCCGAGGTCAAGGCGCTGGTGGAAGGCACCGTGGCTGCCTACGGCCGCCTTGACTACGCCTTCAACAACGCCGGCATCGAGATCGAGAAGGGCAAGCTGGCCGACGGCGAGGAGAGCGAGTTTGACGCCATCATGGGCGTCAACGTCAAGGGTGTCTGGCTGTGCATGAAGCACCAGATTCCGGTGATGCTGGAGCAGGGCGGCGGCGCCATCGTCAACACCGCTTCGGTTGCCGGCCTGGGCGCCGCGCCGAAGATGAGCATCTATGCCGCCTCCAAGCACGCGGTGATCGGCCTGACCAAGTCCGCCGCCATCGAGTACGCGAAGAAGAAAATCCGCGTCAACGCGGTGTGCCCGGCGGTGATCGACACCGACATGTTCCGCCGCGCCTACGAGGCCGACCCGAAGAAGGCCGAGTTCGCCGCCGCCATGCACCCGGTGGGTCGCGTCGGCCGCGTCGAGGAAATCGCCTCCGCCGTGCTCTACCTGTGCAGTGACCACGCCGGCTTCACCACCGGTATCGCGCTGCCGGTGGATGGCGGGGCGACAGCGATCTGATCGTCTCGGGGCAGCCCGGTGTTCGGGCTGCCCTCACCATTTTTCCGTGAGGCACCTGCAGCCCCGTAGGGCGCTTAACGCGCCAGCGTTATCCGCCACGAACCATGCGGCGGATAACCTGTTCCAGGTTATGCGCCCTACACGCTCGGTCCTACGAAAGGCCCTCTCGCTTCACGTTCCCGCTCGTTCGCTACAAACTTTCGCATTCTGTTACAGGAAGAAGTGGTATTGGCCTGCAAGGCCAGTTACAAGCGCCCAAGAGGCCGAAACAATCGGCCCATTCCAGTTGGAGAATAATGACAATGACCAACGATCCCTTGCTGACGCTGTTCATGCCCATCGCCCTGGGCATCATCATGCTGGGCCTCGGCCTGTCCCTGACCATCGCCGACTTCGCCCGCGTGGTGCGCTATCCCAAGCCCGTGCTGATCGGCCTGGTGTGCCAGATCATCCTGCTGCCCCTGGCGTGCTTCCTCATTACCCTGGGCTTCGCCCTCGAAGCGGCGCTGGCCGTGGGCATGATGCTGCTCGCCGCATCGCCCGGCGGCACCACCGCCAACCTCTACAGCCACCTGGCCCACGGCGACGTCGCGCTGAACATCACGCTGACCGCGGTGAACTCGGTGATCGCCATCCTCACCATGCCGCTGATCGTGAACATGTCGCTGCTGTACTTCATGAACGACGGCCAGACCATCCCGCTGCAGTTCGCCAAGGTGGTGCAGGTGTTCATCATCGTCCTCGGCCCCGTGGCCATCGGCATGATCGTGCGGCGCCTGCTGCCGGGCGTGGCGGCGGCACTGCAGAAGCCGGTGAAGATCCTCTCCGCGCTGCTGCTGGCGGTGATCATCGGTGTGGCCGTGACCAAGGACTGGCAGACGTTCCTCACTTATGCGCCCATCGTCGGCGCGGCGGCACTGTGCTTCAACCTGCTGAGCCTGGCCGTGGGCTACTGGATTCCGCGCCTGCTCAAGCTGTCCAAGCCGCAATCCATCGCCATCGGCATGGAAATCGGCATCCACAACGGCACCCTCGCCATCGCCCTGGCGCTCAGCCCGATGCTGCTGAACAACAAGACCATGGCGATCCCGGCGGCCATCTACGGCGTGCTGATGTTCTTCACCGCCGGCCTCTTCGGCTGGTGGGTCAGCCGTGGCGTGGCCAAGACCGCACCGGAGCAGGCGCCCGCCTGACGCCCGGATTTTCCCTGTAGGAGCGGGCCATGCCCGCGATCGCGCGCATGGCGCGCTCCTACAGGTTGGCGCCGTGCCTTGCCGGTTGGGTTCTCACGTTCCTGGCAGAAGGGCTTCGCGGACGAAGTCCGCTCCTACGACCCTTTCAACTTCGGCGTCGACCTGAAGGCGCAGTCTCAATCCGGCCAATGCCACGCCGGGGCATCGAACATGCCCTGGTCGCGGATGCGCGTCTGGCCCAGCTCCTTGTCCAGGTGCAGGCAGTTGCACTCGGGGTGCTCCTCCAGCGTGGCGATCAGCCGGCTGGCGTGGGACACGACCCAGACCTGGGTGTGCTTCGAGGCCTCGATGATCAACCGCCCCAGCGCCGGCAGCAGGTCCGGGTGCAGGCTGGTTTCCGGTTCGTTGAGCACCATCAGTGACGGCGGGCGCGGGGTGAGCAGGGCAGCGACCAGCAGCAGGTAGCGCAAGGTGCCGTCGGAGAGCTCCGCCGCGCTCAGCGGACGCAGCAGGCCGTACTGCTTCAGCGCCACGGCAAAGCGCCCGCCGGGCTGGCAGTCGATCTGCAGTTCGGCGCCGGGGAAGGCATCGCTGATGGCAGCTTCCAGCGCAGTCGCGTCGCCGATTTCACGGATGGTCTGCAGCGCGGCGGCGAGGTCGCGGCCGTCGTGGTGCAGCACCGGGGTGCGGGTGCCGAGCTGCGGCTGGCGCGCGGGGGCGTCGGCGTCGGTGCGGAAGTGGTCGTAGAAACGCCAGCCGCGAATCTGCTCGCGCAGCAGCAGGGCTTCGGGGCAGTCCGAGCCGCTGCCGATCTGGGTGAACAGGCTGTCGAAAGTCGGAATGTGCTGTTCCATGACCTGCCAGCTGCGGCCTTCGCGGGCGCGCAGCATCGGGCCGTTGCGCTCCACCAGTTGCGAGGCGGGGCGGTACCAGGGGCCGGCCCAGATGCTTTCGTGCTTGATCTCCGGGTCGAGGCCGAAGGCGCTGACCACCGGCGGTGGCGGCAGGCCGAGGGCGATGGCGTAGCCGAAGTCCTCGCCGGCAAAGCCCAGGCGCAGGCGCTTCACTTCGTTGCGCGGGCCGCCCTGGACTTCCACTTCGCCCGTGCGCATGCGCCGGGAATGGGTTTCCGGCCCGGCCCAGAAGGTGGATTCCAGCCCGCCCTCGCGCGCCAGTGCATTCACCACGCCGCCCTGGGCGGTCTCCGCAAGCAGGCGCAAGGCGCGGTAGAGGTTGGACTTGCCGCTGCCGTTGGCGCCGGTGATCAGGTTCAGCCGGCCCAGCGGCAGCACCAGCGAGTTGATCGAACGGTAGTTGGCGACGGCCAGGGTGTGCAGCATGCGGGGCGATCCGGTTCGGGCAATCGCCCGCATGCTAGCAGAAGGGTTGCGCCTTTACGGCGCGCGGCGCCAGTTCAGCACCAGCTGGGTCAGCAGGCCGGCCACCAGTCCCCAGAAGGCCGAACCGACGGAGAACAGGGTGAAGCCCGAGGCGGTGACCAGGAAGGTGACCATCGCCGCTTCACGCTGGCGCGCGTCGGCCATGGCATTGGTCAGGCCGTTGGTGATCGAGCCGAGCAGGGCCAGCGCAGCGATGGACAGCACCAGCGCCTTGGGCAATGCAGCAAACAGCGCGGCCAGGGTAGCGCCGAAGATGCCGGCGATGCCGTAGAACAGCCCGCACCAGAGCGCGGCGGTGTAGCGCTTGTGCGGGTTTTCGTGGGCCTCCGGGCCGGTGCAGATCGCTGCGCTGATGGCCGCCAGGTTGATGCCGTGGGAGCCGAACGGCGCCAGCAGCAGCGAGGCGATGCCGGTGGTGGAGATCAGCGGCGAGGCGGGCACCTGGTAGCCGTCGGCGCGCAGCACGGCGAGGCCGGGCATGTTCTGCGAGGCCATCGCCACGATGAACAGCGGGATGGCGATGCTGATGGTGGCGGCGAGCGAGAAGCTCGGCGTGGTCCACACCGGCCTGGCGACTTCCAGCTGGAAGTGGCTGAAGTTGAGCAGGCCGAGGAAGCCGGCGAGGGCGACACCCACCAGCAGCGCGGCGAACACCGCATAGCGCGGCGACAGGCGCTTGGCGATCAGGTAGCTGACGAACATCGCCACCACCAGCGCCGTCTGCTGCTGCGCGGCGTTGCAGATTTCGATGCAGATGCGGAACAGCACGCCGGCCAGCAGCGCTGAGGCCAGCGAGCCGGGTACCTGGCGCATCAGACGCTCGAAGCTGCCGGTGACGCCGCAGAGGGTGATCAGCGCGGCGCACACGATGAACGCACCGATGGCTTCGCCATAAGGCACGCCGGGCAGGCTGCTGATCAGCAGTGCGGCGCCGGGGGTGGACCAGGCGATGACGATGGGCGTGCGGTAGCGCAGAGTCAGGCCGATGGTGGTCAGGGCCATGCCGATGGACAGCGCCCAGATCCACGAGGAAATCTGCGCGGTGGTCAGCCCCGCTGCCTGGCCGGCCTGGAACATCAGCACCAGCGAGCTGGTGTAGCCGGTGAGCATGGCGACGAACCCGGCGACGATGGCGGCGGGGGAGGAGTCTGCCAGCGGGCGCATGGGCGCGGAGGCGGGAGTGGTGTCAGTCATGCACGAACTTCCATCAGGTGCGGGTGAACAGAGGGTAGAGCGAGGCGACCAGCAGCGCCGCCATGCCGACATTGAACAGGCGAAGTCGCAGCGGGTCTTCCAGCCAGCGCCGCAGCAGGCTGCCGAGCACCGTCCAGACGCCCACGCTGGGCAGGTTGACCACGGCGAACAGGGTGGCGATCAGCACCACGTTGCCGATCCAGCTGTTGGCTGGCAGGTAGGTGGCGATAGCGCCAACGGCCATCACCCAGGCCTTGGGGTTGACCCACTGGAAGGCGGCAGCCTGAAGGAAGGTCATCGGCTTGGCGCTGTGCTCGCCCTTGGCTTCGGGAGCGCCGGAACGGGCGATCTTCCACGCCAGGTACAGGAGATAGGCGCCGCCAGCGTAGCGCAGCGCGGTATAGGTGGCCGGGAAGCGCTCGAACAGCTGGTGCAGGCCCAGGCCCACGGCGACCACCAGCAGCAGGAAGCCGATGCTGATGCCGAGCATGTGCGGGATGGTCCGGCGTACGCCGAAGTTCACGCCCGAGGCCAGCAGCATCATGTTGTTGGGGCCGGGTGTGATGGAGGTGACGAAGGCGAAGAGCACGAAGGCGCCGAGGAGTTCGAGGGGCATGGCGGTATACCGGTCTAGTTGTAGGACCAGCCTAATCCCGCGGGCTCCAGGCTGTCCCATAACAGCCAGCGGCCGAGTGGCCCGTACAGTGCGAGCGGCAGTGGCGTGCGCGGGAGTGCGCCGGTATGGTGCGGGAAAGCCGTACGACTGATGGAAGATCGCCACCATGGAACAGAATCCCTACGCCGCGCCCAAGGTCGAGCTGGTGGATCAGAGCGCTCCGGGGGCCTTCCTCGCCGGGCGCTGGAACCCCGGCCACCTGCGTCTGCTCGGTTTCCTGAGTCTCGCGCTGCTGCTGTGCAGTGTGGTGTTGTTCGCCTTGTCCTTCGCGGCAGCGCTGCATGAGTCGAGTACGTGGCAGCGCTACGAACTCTGGGTCGGCGTGCTCAGCACGGTGCTCGGCTGCTTCCTGCTGTGGCGTACCCGCAGCTTTCTCGAGGATCGCTTCAATGCCCGTGGACTGGCCTGGCCGGTCGGGCTGTCGATCGCCATCGCGCTGGTGATGCAGGTCTACAGCCTGATCTTCGACGAGCAGCTCAGCGGCGAATTCAACGGCGCGCTGATGGGCTTCATGGGGCTGTTCGTGCCCACCGGTATCGTCACGCTGTGGTACGGCATCCGCCTGCTGAAGATCGAGTTGCCGTACCCGTCGGTGAAGGTCATGGGCTGGCTGGAGGTCACCTCCGGGGTGTGCCTGCTCAGCGTCCTGCTGTTCCTGCCCGGCACTGCCCTGGCGATGGCCAGCCTGCTGCCGCTGGCGCTGATGTTCCTGCGCGCCGCCCGCGAGCTGGAAGCCGCCGCCCGCTAGTCTTCGTCCTGCGACCAGGCGATGGCCTGGTTGACCGCCAGCCAGCCGCGCACGGCGTCTTCTCCGGCCTCGTCGAAGGCGCGTTGTAGCAGGCGTCCCTGTTCCTGGCGCAGGGCCTTTTCCAGCTTGCCGCCTTCGGCCGTCAGCTCCAGCAGGCGCCGGCGCTTGTCGTTGTCGCAGGCTTCGCTGCGGATCAGGTCGCGTTCCAGCAACTGGCGCAGCGGCACGTTCAGCGCCTGCTTGGTCACGCCCAGGGCGGACAGTAACTCGCTGACACTCAGCCCCGGATTGCGCGCGATAAAGAACAGGATGCGATGGTGCACACGGCTCAGGCCGCGGCGCTCCAGCATCTCGTCGGGTTTCGCGGTGAAGGCCCGGTAGCTGAAGAAGAAGGCTTCCATGGCCTGGAGTTGCAGGGCATTTTTTATTAGGTCAGGCATATTGACGTATCCGTCTCCGGCGTCGTAGCTTCGGTCAAGCAGTTTGACTCATTCTTCCGTGCTCCCGCTACCGGTGACTCCCATGGCCTTCTCCGAACGCATCGCCCGACTGAAAAGCTCTCTGATCCGTGAAATCCTCGCCGCGGCGCAGCGCCCGGAGGTGATGTCCTTCGCTGGCGGCCTGCCCGCCGAGCCGATGCTGCCGAAGGTGAACTGGGACGCCATGCCCGCAAGCATGGGCCAGTACGGCATGAGCGAGGGGGAGCCGGCGCTGCGCGAAGCGATTGCCGTCGAGGCGCGCGCACTGGGCGTGCCCTGCGAGGCAAGCCAGGTGCTGATCGTCAGCGGCTCGCAGCAGACGCTCGACCTGGCCAGCAAGCTGTTCATCGATCCGGGTACCGAAGTGCTGCTCGAGGCGCCGACCTACCTCGCTGCGCTGCAGGCCTTCCAACTGTTCGGCGCGAACTGCCTGACCGTGCCGCTGGGCGCCGAAGGCCCGGACGTCGCCGCGCTGCGCCAGCGCCTGGAGACCAGCAAGCCGGCCTTCGCTTACCTGATCCCGACTTTCCAGAACCCGTCCGGCGTGCGTTACAGCGAACAGCGCCGCGATGAGGTGGCCGCCGTGCTCGACGAATTCGGCGTGACCCTGATCGAGGACGAACCCTACCGCGAGCTGGTGTTCGATGAGGGCGCCGCGACCCCGCTGGTCAGCCGCCTGAAGAAGTCCAGCTGGATCTACACCGGCACCGTGTCGAAGACGCTGCTGCCGGGCCTGCGCGTGGGCTTCCTGATCGCCACGCCGGACCTGTTCCCGCATTTGCTGCGGCTGAAGCAGTCCGCCGACCTGCATACCAACCGCGTCGGCCAGTGGCAGGCGTTGCAGTGGTTCGGCACCGAAGCGTACCGTGGCCATCTGGCTGAGCTGCGCGATTTCTACCGCATCCGCCGCGATGCCATGCAGGCGCAGCTGGAGGAGCATTTCGGCGAGCTGGCGGAGTGGAACGTGCCCCAGGGCGGGCTGTTCTTCTGGCTCAGGCTCAAGCAGCCGCTGGACACCCGCACGCTGCTGGACGCGGCGCTGGCGCAGAACGTGGCCTTCATGCCGGGTGAGCCTTTCTTCACCGAACCGGATGCCAATCCCGGCTATTTGCGGCTTAACTTCAGCCACGTGGCGCTCGAACGCGCCGGCGAGGGACTCCGTCGACTGGCGACGGTGATCCGTGACGCCCAGGCCCAGTGAGGAGATGAGCATGTACACCGTTTACGGCGATCAACTGTCCGGCAACTGCTACAAGGTCAAGCTGGCCCTGCACCTGCTCGGCCTGCCTTACCAGTGGCGCGAGATCAACATCCTCAAGGGCGAGACGCAGACCGCCGAGTTCCTGGCGATGAACCCCAACGGCAAGGTGCCGGTGCTCAAGCTCGAGGACGGCACCTGCCTGTGGGAATCCAACGCCATCCTCAATTTCCTCGCCGATGGCAGCGAGCTGCTGCCCAGCGAACCGCGCCTGCGCACCCAGGTGCTGCAGTGGCAGTTCTTCGAGCAGTACAGCCATGAGCCCTACGTGGCGGTGGCGCGCTTCATCGAGTTCTACCTCGGTCTGCCCGAGGAGCGCCGCGAGGAATACGCGCGCTGTCACAAGGGCGGCTACAAGGCGCTGAAGGTGATGGAGAAGCAGCTGGAGCAGACGCCTTATCTGGTGGGCGACACGTACTCCATCGCCGATATCACTCTGTACGCCTACACCCATGTGGCTCACCAGGGCGGCTTCGACCTGTCGAACTTCCCGGCGATCAACGCCTGGCTGGCGAGGGTGGCGGATCACCCGCGGCATGTGGGCATGCAGGACTGATCTGCGCCTTGCTTTTTGAAAACGCCGCTTCCCTGGAAGCGGCGTTTTTCGTTGTGCGTCCTACAGGCTGATCCGGGCGTCGGTGAAGAAAACCGGCAAAATGCTATCAGACGAATCCGAAAGAACCGCTCTAAACCGCGGATTCCGGCGCTTTGGGGTTGACCGGCATCATGGCGGCGTTTTGTCGCCCTCCCTAATCTGGACGCGCTGCCATGCGGGATGTACCGATGTGGCCGGGCGCGAGCGGCAGGCAGTGTCGTCGCCTGGCATGGGGAGGGAAAAGATGGCCTATCTGGTCTGGCAGGCGGATCTCGACACCGGGATCGGAGTGATCGACGCACAGCACAAGCGCATCGTCGAAATGATCAACCAGCTGCACGAGGCCCAGGCCCATCACGACCGGGCCCTGCTCGGCGGCGTGATGGAGGAGCTGGTCGACTACACCATCTCGCACTTCGCCTTCGAGGAGACCCTGCTGGAGGACTCCGGCTACCAGTTCACCCGCGCGCACAAGAAGGTCCATGAACTCTTCATCAAGCGCGTTTCCGATTACCGCACGCGCTTCGAGGCCGGCGAGGACGTCGCCGAGGAGCTCAAAGGGCTGCTCGGCCGCTGGCTGTTCAACCATATCCGCAACGACGACGCCAACTATGTGGAGGCGGTGAAGGCGACCATGCACGAGCTGACCCGCGACCAGGGCCACGGCGGCTGGCTTTCTCGCTCGATGAAGCGATTCTTCGGCTGAATCGCCCGCTGTTTCGGCAGTGAATGCCGACGCGAATCGCCCCTGGCTGGCTATGCTCTGTGCACAACTACAAGCTATGCCACGGGGGTATTCGCATATGAAGACGCTGCTGAAGTCACTGTTGCTGCTTTCCTTCCTGTCGTCCTTCCCATTGTTCGCCGCTCAGTCGAGCGCCACTTCAGGCTCTGACGACCAGCGCGCCAAGGCGCTGCTGTCCAAGGCGGTGGCTGCCTACAAGCAGGACGGCGACAAGGCCTTCGCCGCATTCAGCCGCCAGGGCGAATTCGTCGATGGCGACCTCTATGTGTTCGTGGTGGACAGCAAGGGCACCATGCTCGCCAGCGGCGGGCCGTCGGTGGTGCTGATCGACCGCGACGTTTCCTCGACGCTCGATCCTTCGTTGCAGGAGCAGTTTGCCAAGGCCTTGAAGTCGCCGGAAACCGGCAAGGTGCAGCAGGCCGATTACCGCTGGAAGAACTGGGCGGACGGCAAGGTGGAACGCAAGCACGTCTATTACCAGCGCGTTGGCGAGCGCTTCCTCGCGGTGGGCTACTACATCCCGCGTGCTTCGGCGCAGCAGGCGGTGGCCATGCTCGACAAGGCGGTGAAGGCCGTCGAGGCCGACCCGCAAGGGACCTTCAAGCAGATCACCGCACGGGACAAGGCTTTCATCGAGGATGACCTCTACGTCTTCGTGGTCGACCTGGAGTCCTCGAAGTTCGTCGCCCACGGCTTCAATACCCGCATGGTCGGCACCGACTTCGACTCGTTGAAGGACCCGGGCGGCAACCCCATCGGCCACGCCATGCTGGAGCTGGTCAAGGCCAAGGGCGAGGCGGAGTTCGAATACCAGTGGCGCAACCCGGTGACCAGCAAGGTGGAAAACAAGCACGCCTTCCTGCGCAAGGCCGGTCACTACCTGGTGGCGGTGGGTTACTACACCCGCTGATGCCTTCTTGCAGGCACAAAAAAACCGGCCGAGGGCCGGTTTTTTCATGGCGGCGGCTCGCGATCAGCGGATCAGGCTGAGGAACTCGCTGCGGGTGGCGGCGTTCTCGCGGAACTCGCCGAGCATCACCGAGGTGACCATGGAGGAATTCTGCTTCTCCACACCGCGCATCATCATGCACATGTGCTTGGCCTCGATCACCACGGCCACGCCCAGCGCGCCGGTGACCTGCTGCACGGCCTCGGCGATCTGCCGCGACATGTTTTCCTGGATCTGCAGGCGGCGAGCGTACATGTCGACGATGCGCGCGACCTTGGACAGGCCCAGCACCTTGCCGTTGGGGATGTAGGCGACGTGGGCCTTGCCGATGAAGGGCAGCAGGTGGTGCTCGCACAGCGAGTAGAGCTCGATGTCCTTGACCAGCACCATTTCGCTGTTGTCGGAGCTGAACAGGGCGCCGTTGACGATCTCCTCCAGCGTCTGCTGGTAGCCGCGGCAAAGGTACTGCATGGCCTTGGCGGCACGCTTGGGCGTGTCGACCAGACCTTCGCGGGTGACGTCCTCACCAAGCTGGCTGAGGATCGCGGAGTAGTTTTGTTCCAGGGACATGATCTACCTGTGGCAATGACAAAAATAAAAACCGTGGCGCAGGGTAGGGCGCTCAGCCCCCTCTGGCAAGGCCCGCGCGCCGGTTGGCGCGTTATGGCTGCCGGTTTGGCGCCAGGCGCTGCGCCCAGCCCTCGGCCCATTGCGCCAGCGGCAGGCAGTGCAGCGCCAGCTCCTGGCCCTGCTCGGAAAGCTGGTAGCCGTCCGCGCCGTTTTCCACCAGCTGCGCCTCGCGCAGTTCGCCCAGACGGGTATTGAGCACCGAGGGCGAGAGGCCTTCGCAGCGCGCCTGCAGCTCGCGGAAACTCGCCGGCCCCTGGTGCAGTTCCCAGAGCACGCGCAGGCTCCAGCGGCGGCCGAGCAGGTCGAGCAGCGCCATGATCGGCCGGCCGCTGTCGGAGCCGCGTACGGGGTTGCCGGGGAGGGGAAGTGTCATCGACTCTCCTTGCTACTTTTTCAGTAGCGGTCTAGCTTGAGTGCTACTTAATTGATAGCAGCCGGAGGCGCATCATGACACAACCGCGTATCGAGCCGTTGCAACCGCCGTTCCCCGAAGACCAGCAAGCCGCGTTCACCCGGATCATGCCGCCCGGCGTGGAGCCGCTGAAGCTGTTCCGTACCATGGCGCATAACCCGCGGGTGCTGCAGCGCTTCTTCGCTGGCGGCTTGCTGGACCGTGGCAGCATCGCCCTGGAGGACCGTGAGTTGCTGATCCTGCGCACCACCGCGCGCTGCGGCGCGGAATACGAGTGGGGCGTGCACGTGGCGTTCTATACCGGCAAGACCGGCTTCAGCGAGGAGCAACTGGCCGACACCTGCCGCGCAACACCGGACGCTGCGTTGTGGAGCCCCGCGCAGCGGGCTCTGCTGGCGCTGGCGGACAGCCTGCACGACAGCGCGACGGTGAACGACGAGCTGTGGGCGTGGCTGAGCGAGCACTTCAGCGCTGATCAGTTGATCGAGTGCCTGATGGTGGTGGGGTTCTACCATTCGGTGTCGTTCGTGGTGAACGGCCTGAAGGTGGAGCGGGAAAGCTACGGCGCGCGTTTCCCGGCTTGATTACTCGTCGCGGCCTTCCAGCATGGTGCGCCGCAGCATCACGTAGATCGCCCCGGTGCCGCCGTGGCGTGGCAGGCAGGAGGCGAAGCCGAGCACCTGCGGGTGCTGGCGCAGCCAGGTGTTCACGTGGCTCTTCACCATCGGGCTGCGGCCATCGACGCGTGCGGCCTTGCCGTGGGTGACGCGGACGCAGCGGATCTCGAAACGGGTGGCTTCGGCGATGAAGTCCCAGAGGGTTTCGCGGGCGGTCTCGATCTTCATGCCGTGCAGGTCGAGGCTGCCCTCGAAGGCGATCTGGCCGGCCTTGAGTTTGCGGATCTGGCCTTCCTGGACGCCGTCGCGGGCCCAGTAGAGCTCGTCTTCGGGGCCGACGTCGATGACGAACTGGTCGGACAGACCGTCCACCCGGATGTTCTCGGTGCGCACGCTCGCATTCTGCCGCAGCTCCTTGAGCTGCTTGCGGTCGGCCTTGGGCTTGCCGGTGTCGGCCTGGTCCACGGTGATGCGCTTGACGCCGCGCATCTCGCGGGCGAACTGGGAAAAATCGTCGTCTTGCATGCGCACCTCCTCGAAGAGCCGCGCAGTCTAACGGATCGTGCCGGTCCTACGGAAATTCGCCCAGGAAATCAGTTGCGGCGCTTCATCAGTCGCGGCGACAGGCTCAGGCCGTCGCGGCCACGGGCACGGCGGCGCGCGGCGCGCCAGAAGGTGATGCCCAGCCAGAGGCACACCAGGCCGATGACCAGCAGCACGGCTCCGGCGCCCGGCTCGATGTGCAGCACGCCCACCGCGGGCTGGCGGCGGAGCAGGGCGGCGACGCCGGCCATGCTGGACAGGATGCCGAAGGTGGCGATCACCGCGGCAATCGCGGCGGCGAAGCGCCAGCGCCAGCGCCCCGGACGTTTCGGGCGCAGGCTGGGTGGATCGAACTTCTCGGTCATCTTCATCCCGACTTCCTCATCTGTTGAACGAGGCTATGACCGGTGGGGAGGGGTGGGGTTCCAACCCCAGGGTCGGGAAGCGCGGCGAACCCGCTGGGTGAGCGGGTTCGCGGGCTTTCGCGCCTAAGCTGAGCCTAACCCCGGGCGCTTGTCGTTGCCGCCCGTCGGGACGAGTGGCTTCAGACCAGCGCCTGGGCCTGCGCGACAACGGCGGCGAAGTTGTCGCCCAGCGCGGCGATTTCCGCGCGGTGCAGGTCACGGGCCGCGAGCACGCCACCTTCGGGGGTAGGGATGTCGCGGGTGGCGCAGGCCGCGTCCACCAGGGTGCAGCGGTAGCCATAGTCCTTGGCGGCGCGGACGGTGGTGCTGATGCTGGAGTGGGTCATGAACCCGCAGACGATCAGGTCCAGGCGGCCGCTGGCCTGCAGGCGGTCATGCAGGTCGGTGCCGGCGAAGGCGTTGGGCAGGCGTTTGTCCACCACCACCTCGCCCGGCAGCGGAGCCAGTTCCGGCAGGAAGCGGCCGCGCGGGCCCTGCGGGTCGAGCAGGCCACCGACCACGCCCAGGTGGTGTACGTGGACGACGGGAGTGCCCATGTTCCGGGCCGTCTCCAGCAGCAGGCGAATCTGCGCCACCGCGGCGTCCAGGTCAGGCAGGGCGAGCACACCGCTGCGGTATTCCTCCTGGGCGTCGATGATCAACAGAGTGCTCTGGCGCAGAGTGGCCGGCGGATATCCGCGCCCACTGATCTGCAGCATGCTGAGCGGATGGGACATGTCTGGACTCCTGTAAATGCATGTTCACTCATTGTGGGCCGTAACGCGTCCGCTGTGAATCTTTGCGAACTCGCGCCAAAGTGGTATTGGCATTCTTCTCAGGAACCGCCCGGAGGCGCCCCAGAGCCCCCGCGTTCCGCTAGAATGCGCCCCTTTTTGCGAGCTGCGAGGACTGCTGCCGTGACCGAATCCCGTTTGCTGACCCTGCGTGACCACATCCGCTGGGCCGTCAGCCGCTTCCACGCCGAGGAACTGTTCTTTGGCCACGGTACCGACAACGCCTGGGACGAAGCCCGCCAGCTGGTGCTGGGCGCGCTGCACCTGCCCTGGGAAATGGCCGATGCCTACCTGGACTGCCGCCTCGAGGACGAGGAGCGCGACTACCTGATGCACCTGCTGCGCCGGCGCATCGAGGAGCGCGTGCCGACTGCCTACCTGCTGGGCGAAGCCTGGTTCTGCGGCATGCCCTTCGTGGTGGACGAGCGCGTACTGGTGCCGCGCTCGCCCATCGCCGAGCTGATCGAACGCCGCTTCGAGCCCTGGCTGGCGGCCGACCCTGCACGCATCCTTGACCTGTGCACCGGCTCGGGCTGCATTGGCATCGCCTGTGCCAGCGCCTTCCCGGACTCCGAGGTGGTACTGGGCGACCTGTCGTTCGACGCCCTGGAAGTGGCCAACATCAACATTGAGCGCCACGAGCTGGGCGAGCGCGTCTACACCGTGCAGGGTGATGGTTTCGAAGGCCTGCCGGGCCAGCGTTTCGACCTGATCGTGTCGAACCCGCCCTATGTCGACGCCGAAGATTTCGCCGACATGCCGGCGGAGTACCACCACGAGCCCGAACTGGGCCTGGCCTGCGGCAACGACGGCCTGGACCTGGTGCGGCGCATGCTGGCCGAGGCCGGGGACCACCTGACCGAACGCGGCACGCTGGTAGTGGAAGTGGGCAACAGCCAGGTGCACGTGGCGGCGCTCTATCCGGAAGTGGACTTCACCTGGCTGGACTTCGAGTACGGCGGCCACGGCGTGTTCCTGCTCTCGGCAAAGCAGTGCCGCGAGCATCAGGAACTGTTCAGGTCGCGGATCAAAGCCTGAATGAACCTGTAGGAGCGGGCCATGCCCGCGATCGCACCCATGGGGCGCTCCTACAGCGAATCGCCACGCCTCAGTGCGTGGCGATCCAGATCAGCAGACCGGCCTGGAACACGGCGAACACCGTCAGGCAGGCAATGGTGAAGCGCAGGCTGGTGTCGTCGCGGCGGAAGGTCTCGATACGCTGCTCCAGCCGGCGGATTTCGTTGGACTGGGTGGCGAGGTTCTGGTCGGCCTGTTCCAGCATGGAACCGGCTTCCAGCAGCGGCAGTATCTGCACCTTCTCCTTGTGCCAGTCGTCATACAGCTCGCTGACCCGGCCGACGCTGTAGCGCGCCTTCAGCAACCGCGAGTCTTCGTAGATCACGTCGAAGCCCTGGGCGCGCAGGAAGTGGTCGCGGCGCTGCCGGGCCTCTTCGTTGGGCGCGTCCTTCATCGCCAGCGCGCCACCCTCGACGCGGTAGTGCGACCACTTCTTTTTCGCCCAGGCCACCCCCTGGGCCAGCAGAAAGCGTCCGAGGCCGCGGTTCAGCGGTTCGGTGGCGAAGCCTGAATCGGCGCCAAAACGCACCTCCTTGTTGCGATGGTCCGCCCAGACCTCCAGCAGGTTCACTTCCTTGCGCAGCACCTGGCCGGGCACCTGGACGGTCAGGCGCAGCAGGCTCTGCTCGGCGTTGTGGCGTTCCACCCGACCGAGCTGGACGAAACGCAGCGGGCGCGCACCGGTGCTACGGTCGGTGGGCAGCGGCGCCAGGCGCAGCAGGCGATAGTGTTCCGGCGCCAGCTCGGCCCACGGGTGCGGGCGGGCGGCGGCCTCGTCGGCGGCGACGGCGGTCTGTTCGGCTTCAGTCATGGGGATCTACCTCGGGGCCTGGTGGGCGTGACCAGGGCTCTCCCGTGGTTTATCGACGCACCGGCGGATTTCTTGAGACGTTCGCTCCAGATTCCGCCAGCGTGCCACCGGGCAGGTTCTGCGCCTGCCGGATGAAAGTCGTGATGTGCTGCACCAGCTCACGAGCCAGCGGCAGGTTGGGGTTGTTGTAGGAGGCGAGCTGCTGCGGACCGCTGGTCGGAACGATGCGCAGGATGTGGTTCATCCCCGAGATCAGGTGGAAGTCGCTGTCGGGCTTGGCGCGCTTGAGCGCCTGGGCATCCTCGACGCCGACCTGGATATCGTTGGTGCCCTGCAGGATCAGGGTGGGCAGCTTGAGCGTGGCGAAGGCGCGGGCCGGGTCCTGGCGGAACAGAGAGATCAGATAGGGCTGCACGCTGGGGCGGAACAGCACCTTCAGTGGCTCCGGCACGTTGGGCTGAAGCTGTCCGGCCTGCAGGTTGTCGATCATCTGGTTGGCTTGCGTCAGCAGGGGCGGGGGCAGGCGGCCCTGCAACTGTTCGCGCAGCACATCGCCGATCGGGCGGGCGCTGCCGGCCAGGGAAACCAGCGCTTCGGCATGGGATTGCGGCGCGGCGAGGCTGGCGATCAGCGCGCCTTCGCTGTGGCCGATGAGCACCTGCCGGCCGAAGCGCGGGTCGTGGGCCAGCTTGTCGCTCCAGGCCACCACGTCGCTGACGTAGGCCTCGACGCTGAGCTCTTCCTCGCGCGGCGCTGCGGGCAGGCTGCGGGCCACGCCGCGCTTGTCATAGCGCACGCTGGCGATGCCGTTCTCCGCCAGTGCCTCGGCCAGCTTGCGCAGGTAGGCGTTCTGCCCGCCCTCGGGATTGTTGCCGTCGCGGTCGGTGGGACCGGAGCCGGCGATCAGCAGGGCCACCGGCGGTGGAGTTTCAGTTTGTGGCAGCAGCATCGTGCCGCGCAGCACGCCGTGACCTGTGTCCAGGTCATAGGGGCGTTGCAGGATGCTGGTGGGGGCTGCCTGGGCGAAGGAAGAAATGAGCAGGAAGCAGAACAGGGCGAGACGGCGCATCGATGACTTCACGATGGGGTTGATGGCGCTTTGATCCTCAAGGTCCGCGAAGGTTCGCAGGGCGGAGTGACGCAGGTATACTGCTCGGCCTTTTCGAATCCCAGTCTTTTCGCGGAGCCTCGCATGTCCGGCAACACCTACGGCAAGCTGTTCACCGTCACCACCGCTGGCGAAAGCCACGGCCCGGCGCTGGTCGCCATCGTCGACGGCTGCCCGCCCGGCCTGGAGATTTCCCTGGAAGACCTGCAGCGCGACCTGGACCGCCGCAAGCCCGGCACCAGCCGCCACACCACCCAGCGCCAGGAAGCCGACGAGGTGGAAATCCTCTCCGGCGTGTTCGAGGGCAAGACCACCGGCACCCCGATCGGCCTGCTGATCCGCAACACCGACCAGAAGTCCAAGGACTACTCGGCGATCAAGGACCTGTTCCGCCCGGCCCACGCCGATTACACCTACCACCACAAGTACGGTGTGCGTGACTACCGTGGTGGTGGCCGCTCCTCGGCGCGCGAGACCGCCATGCGTGTGGCCGCCGGCGCCATCGCCAAGAAGGTGCTGGCAGGCATGGGCATCAGTGTGCGCGGCTACATGAGCCAGCTCGGCCCGATCGAAATCCCCTTCAAGACCTGGGACAGCGTCGAAGAGAACGCCTTCTTCAGCCCCGACCCGGACAAGGTGCCGGAGCTGGAGGCCTATATGGATCAGCTGCGCCGTGACCAGGACTCGGTCGGCGCGAAGATCACCGTGGTCGCCGAAGGCGTACCGCCAGGCCTGGGCGAGCCGATCTTCGACCGCCTGGACGCCGAACTGGCCCACGCGCTGATGAGCATCAACGCGGTGAAGGGTGTGGAAATCGGCGCCGGCTTCGCCAGCGTCGCCCAACGCGGCACCGAGCACCGCGACGAACTGACGCCGGAAGGCTTCCTGTCGAACAATGCCGGCGGCATCCTCGGCGGTATTTCTTCCGGCCAGCCGATCATCGCCCACCTGGCGCTCAAGCCGACCTCCAGCATCACCACCCCCGGCCGTTCCATCGACGTGAACGGCAACCCGGTGGACGTGATCACCAAGGGCCGCCACGACCCGTGTGTGGGCATCCGCGCGACCCCCATCGCCGAGGCGATGATGGCCATCGTGCTGCTCGACCACCTGCTGCGCCATCGCGCGCAGAATGCCGACGTGACTGTCGGCACCCCGGTCCTCGGTCAGCTGTGACCGACCAGAACCTTCCGCGAATCACCCGATTCGCGGAAGGTTCGTCGCGCCGCCGATGACGCAGGTCCCTTACTGGCGGCTGTCCAGTTTCTACTTCTTCTACTTCTGCCTGCTGGGCGGGACGGCGCCGTTCCTCGCGCTGTATTTCCATCACCTGGGCTTCTCCAGCGCGCGCATCGGCGAGCTGGTCGCCATCCCCATGCTGATGCGCTGCGTGGCGCCGAACCTGTGGGGTTGGCTGGGCGACCGCAGCGGCCAGCGGCTGGCCATCGTGCGCTTTGGTGCGGTGTGCACGGCACTGTGCTTCGCCGGCATCTTTCTCGGCCAAAGCTATGCCTGGCTGGCGCTGATCATGGCCGGGCACGCGTTCTTCTGGCACGCGGTGTTGCCGCAATTCGAAGTGATCACCCTGGCGCACCTGAGTGGGCGCACCGAGAGCTACAGTCGCATCCGCCTGTGGGGTTCCATCGGCTTTATCTGCACCGTGGTCGGCCTCGGCTGGCTGTTCGAGTTCGCCAGCCTGGATGCCTATCCGCTAGCGTTACTGGCGATCATGCTCGGTATCGTCGGCGCCAGCTGGTGGGTGCCCAACGCCCAACCGCCGGCACGACAGGATGCGGCCAGCGCTGGCGGTTTCCTCCAGCAACTGCTCAAGCCCGGCGTGCTCGCGTTTTACCTCTGCGTGTGCCTGATGCAGCTGTCCCACGGCCCGTACTACACCTTTCTGACCCTGCACCTGGAGGCGTTCGGCTACGCCCGTGGGCTGATCGGCCAGCTCTGGGCGCTGGGCGTGGTGGCCGAGGTGCTGCTGTTCCTGGTCATGCCGCGCCTGCTCAAACGCTTCTCCCTGCGCCAGGTGCTGGTGGCGAGCTTCCTGCTGGCGGCCTTGCGCTGGCTGCTGCTGGGTACGCTGGCCGGGCACCTGCTGGTGTTGCTGTTCGCCCAGTTGCTGCACGCGGCGACCTTCGGCAGCTTCCACGCTGCCGCTATCCACTTCGTCCAGCGCAGCTTTCAGGCGCGCCAGCAGGGCCAGGGCCAGGCGCTATACGCCGCGCTGGCGGGGACCGGTGGCGCGCTGGGCGCGCTTTACTCCGGCTACAGCTGGGGTAGCCTTGGCCCGGCCTGGACCTTTTCCATCGCCAGCATCGCCGCGCTGGCCGCCGCCTTCATCATCTGGACCCGTCTGAACGAGGACCCGCATGAACGACACCCGTGAACAGCTGACCCGGCAGATCATCGACGCCGGCCGCTTCCTCTATGGCCGTGGCTGGTCGCCGGCCACCAGCAGCAACTACTCGGCGCGCCTGGCGGCCGACCGCGCGCTGCTCACCGTTTCGGGCAAGCACAAGGGCCAGCTTGGCGAGGACGACGTGCTGGAAACGGATCTTTCCGGCAACAGCCTGGAGCCGGGCAAGAAGCCTTCGGCGGAAACCCTGCTGCACACCCAGCTCTACGCCTGGCGCGCGGAGATCGGCGCGGTGCTGCACACCCATTCGGTCAACGCCACCGTGCTGTCGCGCCTGACCGCCGGCGACTGCCTGGAGCTGGAGGACTACGAGTTGCAGAAGGCCTTCAGCGGCGTCACCACCCACGAAGGTCGCGTGACTGTGCCGATCTTCGATAACGACCAGGACATCGCCCGCCTGGCCGCCCAGGTGCAGCCCTGGCTGGAAGCGCATCCGGATTGCCCCGGTTACCTGATCCGCGGCCACGGCCTGTACACTTGGGGTCCACGCATGGCCGATGCCCTGCGCCAGATCGAAGCCTTCGAATTCCTCTTCGAATGCGAACTGAAAGTACTGAGCCTTCGCGGCGGCACGCGCTGAGCGAATCCGGCCCGCTTTTGCGGAAATAGCCCAGAAGGATAACGACCATGAGCAGCCTGACCGTCTACCACGAGTCCAACCCCGAGCAGCCACTGAAGCTGCTGACCCACACCGAGGACATCGCCTCCACCCTGGGCGAGCTGGGCGTGCGCTTCCAGCGCTGGGCGGCCAACGCACCCATCGTCCCCGGCGCCAGCCAGGAAGAAGTGATCGCCGCCTACCAGCACGAGATTCGTCGCCTGCAGGAAGAGGAGGGCTATGTCACTGTCGACGTGGTCAGCCTGACTGCCGACCACCCGCAGAAGGACGAGTTGCGCGCCAAGTTCCTCGACGAACACCGCCACGGCGAGGACGAAGTGCGCTTCTTCGTCGCCGGCCGCGGGCTGTTCACCCTGCACATCGAGGATCACGTGTACGCCGTGCAGTGCGAGAAGAACGACTTGATCTCGGTGCCCGCCGGCACCCGCCACTGGTTCGACATGGGCGAGCGTCCGCACTTCGTCGCCATCCGCCTGTTCAACAACGCCGAGGGCTGGGTCGCGAAGTTCACGGGTGACGAGATCGCCAAGCGGTTTCCGTTGCTGGAAGACTGATTCTTTCGCCTCGGCGTTGCCGGGCTTTCCTTGCTTTTCGTAGGAGCGAGCTTGCTCGCTCCTACCGCCATATCCCCCGCCTGTGCCAGGGGCGGGCAGCTGGAGTTCCCATGCCCATCAAAGCCATCCTCACTGACATCGAAGGCACCACCAGCGCCGTCAGCTTCGTCTTCGATGTGCTCTTCCCCTATGCCGCCGCGCACCTGCCGCACTACGTGCGCGAGCACGCCGCGGAGCCCGCCGTAGCCGAGCAGCTGGCTGCCGTGCGCGCCGACAGCGGCGAGGCGAACGCCGACACCGAACGCTGCATCGACATCCTCCTCGGCTGGATTGCCGAAGACCGCAAGGCCACGCCGCTCAAAGCGTTGCAGGGCATGGTCTGGGAGCAGGGCTACCGTGCCGGCCAGCTCAAGGGGCACGTCTACCCGGACGCCGTCGACGCGCTGCGTCACTGGCACGCCGAGGGTTACCAGCTGTACGTCTATTCCTCCGGCTCGATCCAGGCGCAGAAGCTGATCTTCGGCTGCTCCGAGGCCGGCGACCTGTCGCCGCTGTTCTCCGGCTACTTCGACACCACCAGCGGGCCCAAGCGCGAGGCTGATTCCTACCAGCGCATCGCCGCTGCCATCGGCCTGCCGGGCGAGGAAATCCTCTTCCTGTCCGACGTGGTCCAGGAGCTGGACGCCGCGCAGCAGGCCGGTCTGCAGACCATCGGCCTGGCCCGCGAGGGTGGTGTGCTGGAAGGCCACGACACCGTGGCCAGTTTTGCGGTGATCGACCCGGCGCGGGTCTGAGTCCACCGTTGGCCCATGCCCATGCCCGTGCCGTTGCGGCGCGGGCGGCTATGCTGATCAGGCCGACAATTGCATAGAGGGATCTTCTATATGGGTTCGACCCTGAGTGGCCTGATCAGTCTGATCATCTTTGCCCTGGATATCTGGGCGATCATCAACGTGGTGAAAAGCAACGCCGAGATGTCGATGAAGATCATCTGGATCCTGGTGATCGTCATCCTGCCGGTACTGGGCCTGATTATCTGGGCTGTAGCGGGGCCGCGGGGGAATGTGAAAATCTAGTTGCCGTACCGCACCCTGCAGGGGCGCCCCATGGGCGCTCCTGCAGGGTGCTCCTCAGCCAAACCGATAATGCATCCGCACGCAGCCTGGCTCGATGACCTTGGCCGACAGCAGCGTCGGTGACACCCGCAGGCCGGTGGCGGGGAACAGCGGGAAGCCGCCGCCGATGATCTCCGGCATTACGTAAACCTCCAGCTCATCCAGCGCCCCGCGCTCGAGGAAGGCCATCTGCAACTGGCCGCCGCCGAGCATCCACACGTCGCCATCGTCCAGCGCTCGCAGCTCCGCGACCAGCGCGTCGACATCGCTGCGGATTTCCAGCGGGCCCTTCGGGTCGTCGATGGGGCGAGAAGTCACCACCAGCACGCGTTGTTCGCCGTAGGGCCAGGGGCCGGGATCGGCGGCGAGGAAGTCGTAGGTCGAACGGCCCATGACGACCGTGCGAATGCGCTGGAGGAACAGGCTGTAGTCGTGTTCGCCCAGCTGCAGTTGGTCATGCTTGAACAGCCAGTCCAGCCCGTGTTCCGGGGTGGCGATGAAGCCGTCGAGGCTGCTGGCGATGTAGCCTAGAATCCTGGCCATGTGAGGTCTCCCTGGGTAAGCTTTGCGCTAATATATAAATGAATGTTCATTTATAAAAGAGGGTGGCATGGCTCGAACCAAGACGGTGAGTGACGAAGCGATACTCGACGCCGCCATGGCGCTGATGGTGCGTGAAGGGCCGGAGGCGGTGACCTTCGCCGCCGTGGGCCGCGAGGTCGGGCTGTCCGCCGCGACGCTGGTGCAGCGACACGCAACCAAGGCCGAGTTCCTTCGCGCCGTGCTGCTGCGCGCCTGGGACCAGTTGGATGAGCAGACCGCGCGCCTGGACGAGAGCGCCGGGTTGAGCCCTGAGGGTGCGGTGCAGATGCTCGTGGCGATGTTCCCGGTGGGCGAGGGCGAGACGGATTACGCCGAAGGCCTGCTGATCCTGAGGGAAGACATGCGCGATCCGCTGCTGCGAGAGCGTGGTGCGCAGTGGGGCGCCACGTTGGCCAAGGCATTGGGCCGGCGCTTGAGCGATGATCCGCAGCGGCAGCCGATACTCGGCCGGCTGATGGCCAGCCAATGGCAGGGCGCGCAGCTGTGGTGGGCCTTCGAGCGTCAGGGTGATCCGGCCGGCGCCATCGGCGCAGAGTTGCGGCGCTGGTGCGACGTCGTGCTGAAGGCGGAAAGGGTTGCGGGATAGGGCGCAGGGATAGAGACTCGTTCGATGCATTACTGCCTGATCGAAACAGACCTCGGCTGGTTCGGGCTCGCCTGGAGCCCGCAGGGGATCACGCGCGCCTATCTGCCGGGTGACTCCGTGCACAGCGTGCGCGAGCGCTTCGACAAGCTCGGCAGCGAAACTGCCCACTGGCCGGCGTTCATCGACGAGGCGCGCCAGCTGATCCTGGGGTATGCGCGGGGCGAGGCAGTGTCCTTCGTCAATCTGCCACTGGACCTTTCCGCGGTGAGCGATTTTCACCGCCGGGTCTACGACGACATTCTCCAGCTGGGGCGCGGTGAAACCACGACCTACGGCCAGATCGCCCGGCGACTGGGCGATGTCGGCTTGTCCCGTGCGGTAGGGCAGGCGATGGGCAGCAACCCGATCCCGCTGATCATTCCCTGTCACCGTGTGCTCGCCAGTGGCGGCAAGACCGGCGGCTTCTCCGCGCCGGGCGGAAGTACCTCGAAGATGCGCATGCTGGCGCTGGAAGGTTTCGAGGACCCGCAGGCAGCGCAGACCGCCTTCGATTTCTAGGCAGGATTCTCCTGAGCCGACTGCAGCTAAGCCGACTCCAGCGCGCCTTCCAGGCGTAGCAACAGTTCCTTGCGCGGCAGGCCGCCGGCGTAGCCGGTGAGGCTGCCGTTGCTGCCGATCACCCGGTGGCAGGGGACGATGATACTGATGGGATTGGCGCCGTTAGCTGCGCCCACCGCCCGAATTGCCCTGGGCCGGCCGATGCGCCGTGCGAGTTCTGCATAGACGGTGGTGTAGCCGTAGGGGATTTCCAGCAGCGCCTGCCAGACCTGGCGCTGGAACTCGGTGCCGCCAGTATTGAGACGCACATCGAAGCGCTGGCGCTTGCCGGCGAAATACTCGTCCAGCTGCCGCGCTACCTCGTCCAGCAAAGGGCTGCCCTGTTGCCAGTCAGGCTCGGGATAGTGGCGCGTCTCCAGGTCCATGTAGAGCATTCGCAGACCGCCCTCGTCGCCGGCCAGCAGCAGGCGTCCGGTGGGGCTGTCGTGGTAGCGGTAGTGCATGGTCATCCTCCGGTGCGGCCGGCCTGGGAATAGGCGTGCCACAGATAGACGGCGGCGTAGGCGCGCCACGGCCGCCAGGCTTCGGCGCGGCGTTGCAGTTCGCGGGCGGTGATGCCTTCGGCGCCCCAGACCGGCGACTTGAGCAGACCCAGGTCGGCGGCAGGGAAGGCGTCCGGATCACCGAAGGCGCGCAGGGCGACGTACTCGGCGGTCCAGGGGCCGATGCCGGGGAGGGCGCAGAGGCGCGTCACCAGATCCTCGGCGCCGTCGTCCACATGCAGCGCCAGCGCGCCGCTGGCGCAGGCGGCGGAGAAGCGCTGCAAGGTTTCCACCCGCTTGCCCGGCATGCCGATACCGGCGAGGTCGGCTCCGGCCAGGGCTTCGGGCGTGGGGAACAGGCGGGTTGGCTGGCTTTCGGCTTCTCCGGGCAACGTCTCGCCCAGACGCTGCACCAGCCGCCCGACGATGGTCACCGCCGCTTTTACCGTGACCTGCTGGCCGACGATGGCGCGCACAGCCTGCTCGAACGGGTCGAACGCAGTGGGCAGGCGCAGACCGGGGGCCTGCAGCAGGAGCGGGCCGAGGACGGGGTCGTTGCCCAGGTGCCCGGCGATGTGTGCGGGGCTGCTGTCCAGGTCGAACATCTTGCGCACCCGCTCCGTCAGCGCCTCGTGATGATAGGCCGGCAGGTGGAGCTCCAGCTCCAGCTCGGCGCTGTCATCCAGTGGCGTGACGCTGAACCAGCCGCTGTCGGCGCCCAGCCGCACGCTGCGGGCGTAGCGCCGGGGCGACAGGCATTCGACGCCGGCCAGGCTGCGCAGGGCGAAGTGGTCGTGGAACTGCTGCCAGTCCCAGGGGGCCTGGTAGGGCAGGCGGATGATGCTGGAATCGGCGGCTCTGTTTTTCATGCAGCGACCTTACCTGTTGCGCGACGGGCTGTCGTCCCGCGCCTGACTTTCAAACTGTCGTGCTCAAGCTGTTTATATGGAAGGCGCCGACAGCAGGGTTCGACCTGTCATCTTCCGGCACGTAGAATGCGCGCCTCTTTCGGGGCGGCCCGGCCGTCCCCTCCTAGTGTCTTGTCCCGACGGGAGCCCACTGCATGCACGATTACCAGGAAACCCTCTACGACGGCTATGGCCAGCGTTTCAGCGTCGACAGGATGCTCCACGAGGTGCGCACCGAGCACCAGCACCTGGTGATCTTCGAGAATGCCCGCATGGGCCGGGTGATGGCGCTGGACGGTGTGATCCAGACCACCGAGGCCGACGAGTTCATCTACCACGAGATGCTCACCCATGTGCCGATCCTCGCCCATGGCGCGGCCAAGCGCGTGCTGATCATTGGCGGCGGCGACGGCGGCATGCTGCGTGAGGTGTCCAAGCACGCCAGCGTCGAGCACATCACCATGGTCGAGATCGACGGCACCGTGGTCGACATGTGCAAGGAGTTCCTGCCCAATCATTCCCAGGGCGCCTTCGACGATGCGCGCCTGAACCTGGTGATCGACGATGGCATGCGCTTCGTCGCCACCACCACGGAGAAGTTCGACGTCATCATCTCCGACTCCACCGACCCGATCGGTCCGGGCGAAGTGCTGTTCTCGGAGAATTTCTACCAGGCCTGCCACCGCTGCCTGAACGAAGGAGGCGTGCTGGTGACCCAGAACGGCACGCCGTTCATGCAACTGGACACCGTGCGCAACACCGCTGGCCGCATGAATGGCCTGTTCGCCGACTGGCACTTCTACCAGGCGGCCGTGCCGACCTACATCGGCGGCTCGATGACCTTCGCCTGGGGCTCGACCAACCCGGCGCTGCGCAAGGTCGACGTTGCCACCCTGGCCCGGCGCTTTGCTGCAAGCGGCATTCAGACCCGCTACTACAACCCGGCCATCCACCAGGGCGCATTCGCCCTGCCGCAGTACGTGCTGCAGGCCATCGGCAAACCGGCCAACGACTGATCCAGCGCTGCCCGCCACGCCCCGCGCGTGGTGGGCAGGGGCGCAATGCCCCGGATTGCCCGTCCTTCGGGACATTTTCTTCACATGCCGGCCGGCACTATCCCCGCCGTCAGGCGGTCCCACCTGCGCCGGTTCACGCTTGCATCATCCCGAAACGAATGCATGGCCAGGCTTAATGTCCGCTTAAGGCGCGCACAATAGAATGCGACGCCGCTGCTTTTGCGGTGTAATGCCGCAGCCTTTCGCGCTCGCGCGGGCAGCCTGTCTGCCCGGCCATGGCGACGCTCCTTCGAACCCTGAACGTTCACAACGGAACCAAGAAATGGGCCAATCAGAAGTCCTGACCAACCGCCAGACCGGTGCGAGCCTCACGCGGCCGACCCTGTCCAGCCACCTGGCGTTCACCGCGCTCAGCGTCGTTGCGCTGATGGTGATGTTCTCCCTGCTGCGCGTGGCGCTGCTCGTCTACAACCGCGAGCTGATCGGCAGCACCCCGGCGTCCACTTTCGTCGAGGCCTTCATCACCGGCATGCGCTTCGACATCCGTGCAGTGGTCTACATCGTCGCCCCGCTGGTGTTCGCCATTGCCAGCGTGCGTGCCATGGGCTGGCGCTGGCTGTGGAAGACCTGGCTGACCATCGCCGCGAGCATCACGCTGTTCCTCGGCGTGCTGGAGATGGATTTCTACCGCGAGTTCCACCAGCGCCTGAACAGCCTGGTGTTCCAGTACATGTCCGAAGACCCGAAGACGGTCATGAGCATGATCTGGTACGGCTACCCGGTGGTTCGCTACCTACTGGCCTGGGCCTTCGCTACCTGGATCCTGTACCTGCTGTTCCGCGGCATCGACCGCGCCACCCGTCCGGATGCGTCCGGTCCGTCCGCCGCCGCCTGGTACATCCGCGTGGCCGTGATGCTGGTGGCGATCGTGCTGTGCGTGGTGGCCGCTCGCGGCACCCTGCGCCAGGGCCCGCCGCTGCGCTGGGGCGATGCCTTCACCACCGATTCGATGTTCGCCAACCAGTTGGGCCTGAACGGCACCCTTAGCCTGATCAAGGCCGCCGAGAGCCGCTTCCTGTCCGAAGACCGTGACAACATCTGGAAAGCCACCCTGCCGGTGGACCAGGCACGCGACGTGGTGCGCCAGATGCTGGTGATGCCGGACGACAAGCTGGTCGACGCCGACGATGCCGCCGTGCGCCGCGACTACACCCCGCCGGCCGACGGCACCCTGCCGATCAAGAACGTCGTGGTGATTCTGATGGAAAGCTTCGCCGGCCACTACGTCGGTGCGCTGGGCGGCAAGGGCAACATCACGCCGTACTTCGACAAGCTGAGCAAGGAAGGGCTGCTGTTCACCCAGTACTTCTCCAACGGCACCCACACCCACCAGGGCATGTTCGCCACCATGGCGTGCTTCCCCAACCTGCCGGGCTTCGAGTACCTGATGCAGACGCCCGAGGGCGGCCACAAGTTCTCCGGCCTGCCGCAGTTGCTGTCGGCGCGCAAGTTCGAGGACGTCTACGTCTACAACGGCGACTTCGCCTGGGACAACCAGTCCGGCTTCTTCGCCAACCAGGGCATGACCTCGTTCATCGGCCGCAACGACTTCGTCAATCCGGTGTTCTCCGACCCGACCTGGGGCGTGTCCGACCAGGACATGTTCGCTCGCGGCAACGAGGAACTGGACAAGCTCGAAGCCACCGGCAAGCCGTTCTATGCCCTGCTGCAGACCCTGTCCAACCACGTGCCTTACGCACTGCCCAAGGACCTGCCGGTGGAGCGCGTGACCGGTAACGGCAGCCTCGACGAGCACCTGACCGCCATGCGTTATTCCGACTGGGCGCTGGGGCAGTTCTTCGAGAAGGCGAAGAAATCGCCGTACTACAAGGACACCCTGTTCGTGGTCGTCGGCGACCATGGTTTCGGCAGCCCCGAGCAGCTGACCGAGATGGACCTGTTCCGCTTCAACGTGCCGCTGCTGCTGGTAGCCCCGGGCATCCAGGAGAAGTTCGGCGCGACCCGCGACACCGTCGGCACCCAGATCGACATCGTGCCGACCATCATGGGCCGCCTGGGCGGGGAAGTGCGTCACCAGTGCTGGGGCCGTGACCTGCTGAACCTGCCGGCTGGCGACAAGGGCATCGGCGTCATCAAGCCGTCGGGCAGCGAGCAGGTGGTCGCCGTGATTTCCGGTAACCGCATCCTCATCCGTCCGAAGGAAGGCGATATCCGCGTCTACGACTACAAGCTGGGCAGCGACTTCGGCGTGAAGCGTGTGGACAGCGCGCCGGACCAGGAGAGCCTGCGCGTGCGCCTGGAGTCCTTCATCCAGACCGCGACCAAGAGCCTGCTGGACAACACCGCTGGCGTGGTGGACGGCAAGCCCGACGCGAAGTAATCGAGCGTTGAGTGAAAAGGGGCCTGCGGGCCCCTTTTTCATTTCATTGACGTTCCCGTGCCCATGGGAAACCGTCGCGGCAGGCGATCTGCGTCAGGATTTCGCGCAGAGTCAAACTGTAGAATCCAGTTATAAATTAAGACCACATCGGTCTAATGGATTATAAGAAAACTGGTTATCCTCGCCGCCACACCACGAGGTGATCAGTTTCGCCAGTCAGGACGCGTAGATGGATGTTGGCAATATCGGTTTCGTAATCGCGGGTCTTGTCGTTGGCTTTATCGTTGGAATGACCGGTGTCGGCGGCGGTTCGCTGATGACGCCGATTCTCCTCTGGTTCGGTATCAACCCCGCTGCCGCAGTGGGCACCGACCTGCTCTATGCCGCCATTACCAAGTCCGGCGGCGTCCTGGTTCACCGCAAGAACGACAACATCGACTGGCGCATCACCGGCTGGCTGGCTTTGGGCAGCGTTCCGGCGGCGGCGCTGACGCTGCTGTTCCTGCACAGCCTGCACGCCGATACCGCGGCCATGAACGCCGTGATCAAGAACGCCCTGGGCGTGGTGCTGCTGCTCACTGCGCTGGCGGTGCTGTTCAAGAAGCAGGTGCTGGCCTTCGCCCAGCGCCATGCCGGCGACAGTTTCCACTTCAGTGGCTCGAAGCTGAACACCCTGACCGTGATCACCGGCGCCATCCTCGGCGCGATGGTCGCGCTGACCTCCATCGGCGCCGGCGCATTGGGCACCGTGGCACTGTTCATCCTCTATCCGTTCCTCGCCACTCGCCGCCTGGTGGGCACCGAGATCGCCCACGCCGTACCGCTCACCCTGGTCGCTGGCCTCGGCCACGCCAGCATGGGCAACATGGACTGGGGCCTGCTGGGTTACCTGCTGATCGGCTCGCTGCCGGGCATCTACGTCGGCAGCCACCTGGCCGGACGCATTCCGGACGGCATCCTGCGGCCGTGCCTGGCCGTGATGCTGGCGATGATCGGCTACAAGCTGGTCTTCTGAGCCCCGGCTTCCCGAGCGCTCAGCCGCGGCGGAAACGCCCCGGAGTCACGCCTTTCCAGCGGCGGAAGGCGTGAATGAAGTTCGACACTTCGCCATAGCCGAGCCGCTCGGCAATCTCCTCCAGACGAATCGCCCCGGTGGCCAGTAATTCCTCGGCCAGCGCCTGGCGTACCTCGTCCAGCAAGGTGCGATAGCTGCTGCCTTCGGTTTCCAGCCGGCGGCGCAGCGTGCGCGACGTCATGTGCAACTCATCTGCCAGTTGCTCCATGTCCGGTAGCCGCCCCGGCGTACCCAGCAGCCGATCACGGATCTGCCCGGACAGCCCGGTGCGCACCTGGCGCCGGGCGAGCAGGGCGCGGCACTGTTCTTCGCAGCGGCGCGCCACCTCTGGGTTGGCGCCGGGTAGCGGCATTTCGAGGATGCGGCTGTCGAAGACGATGCGGTTCTCCGCCTGGCCAAAGAACGGCGTCACGCCCAGTTCATCGATGTACGGTTGCAGGTCGGCCGGCGCCTCGCGGCGGAACAGCGCCTGGCGGATTGGCGGGGGCTGGTTGGTGAGATCGCGCTGGATACGCAGCACGCCGCCGCCGTCGCGGTCGATGAGGAAGTCGCGCAGGTCTTCCGGCACCGCTGAGTCGTCCAGCACCAGGTGCGCCTCGCCGTCGTGCTCCTCCAGCGTCATGCGGTGGAAGGCGTAGGTCAGGTCGAGGTAGCGCAGGCCCAGGTGCGCCGCGCTGAGGAAGGTCGAGCTGCTGAGCAGGGCGAAGCCCCAGATGCCATAGGTGTTGAGGTGATAACGCAGGCCGGCCTTGAGGCCGATGCCGGGGCGCTGGCCGATCTGCCGGTTGATGTTGCGCAGCAGCTCCAGTTCCTGCGTGGCTTCCACCTCGGCGCCGGGGTCGGCGAGCACGCTGATGTCCAGGCCAGTGCCATCCAGGCACTGTTCCAGGGTCATGCCGTGGTCGAGGCCGAACTGCGTCATGAGCTGCACGCTGATGGCGCTGCGCCGGGGCGACCAGGCTGGGGTGGCAGGCATCGAAACCTCGGCTTTCAAATGACCGAAAATCAGGGGTGACCGAAAGTCACAATTTTATGTCCGACTATGCCATAACCCGCCGTGGGAAGTCGCACTAGGATGTTGTCATCCGCCGCTGTGCGGACTTCGAAACCGGGAGCACAACAATGACAACACCTTCCCGTCGATCGGCCGCCCCGCGCGTGCTGATCATCGGTGCCGGCTTTGCCGGCCTGGGCCTGGCGATCCGCCTGCAGCAAGCGGGCATCCAGGACTTCCTGATCCTCGAGAAGGCCGCCGACGTCGGAGGCTGCTGGCGCGAGAACGTCTATCCGGGCGCTGCCTGCGATGTGCCTTCGCACCTGTACTCCTTCTCCTTCGAACCCAAGGCCGACTGGTCGCGCAAGTTCGCGCCCCAGGCGGAAATCCTCGACTACGCGCGTCACTGCGCGGACAAGTACCGCCTGCGCGAGCGCATCCGTTTCAACTGCGAAGTGCGCGAGGCGAGCTTCGACGAAGCGGCCGGCGAGTGGCGGGTGACCTGCGCCGACGGCGAGGAGCTGCGCGCCCAGTCGCTGGTCTGCGCCCTTGGCCAGCTGAGCCGCCCGCTGATCCCGAAGTTGCCGGGCATCGAGCGCTTCCAGGGCAAGGCTTTCCACTCCGCGCAGTGGGACCACGGCGCGCTGCTGGAGGGCAAGCGCGTCGCGGTAGTCGGCACCGGCGCCAGCGCCATCCAGTTCGTCCCGCAGATCGCTCCGAAGGTGGCCGAGCTGCTGCTGTTCCAGCGCAGCGCCGCCTACGTGATTCCCAAGCCGGACCGCCCCTATGCCGACTGGGAGCGCCGCATCAAGTCGCGCCTGCCCTGGCTGCAGCGTCTGGACCGGGGCCTGAAGTACATCCAGCATGAGGCCCGCGCGCTGGCCTTCACCGTATTCCCGCCGATGATGAAAATCATGCGGATCAGCTTCCACCTGCACATGCGCAAGAGCATCAGCGATCCGCAACTGCGCGCGCGGCTGGAGCCCGATTACCCCATGGGCTGCAAGCGTATCCTGATCAGCAACGACTACTACCCGACGCTGGCGCGCAGCAACGTGAAGCTGGTGGATACCGGCATCCGCGAAGTCACCGAGGACGCCATCGTCACCCGTGACGGTGTGCGGCATCCGGTGGACACGATCATCTACGGCACCGGTTTCGCCGCCACCGAGTTCATCGCGCCGATGCAAATCACCGGCCTCGCCGGGCGCGAACTGAACCAGGCCTGGAGCGACGGCGCCGAAGCCTACAAGGGCATCAGTGTCAGCGGCTTCCCCAACTTCTTCATCCTCTACGGGCCGAACACCAACCTGGGGCACAACTCCATCATCTACATGCTGGAGAGCCAGTTCCCCTATGTGCTCGGCTGCCTGAAGCGAATCCAGCGCGAGGGCCTGAAGTATCTGGACCTCAAGCCGCAGGCGCAGCAGGGCTTCAACCGCCAGTTGCAGCACGACTTGCAGCACACCATCTGGGAGCGCGGTTGCAGCAGCTGGTACAAGACCGCCAGTGGGCGCAACACCGTGAACTGGCCGGGCTTCACCTTCCGCTATCGCCAGCAGACCCGTCAGCCGGAGTTCGCCGACTATGACTGCATCCGTTGAACCGCAACTGCCGCTGTCGACCCGCCAGAAGCTGCTGACGGCCACCCTGCGCGGTGCGCTCAACCTGCTGTTCCGTGGGCTGATGGGCCCGCAACTGTCGGTGAAGGCGCAGCGCGCCCTGTTGCGTGGGCTGACGGCCGCCACGCTGACGCCGCGTGGCGTACACCGGGAGCAGACGACGCTGGGTGGCGTGCCTGCCGAGGTCTGGCGGTCCGAAGGAGTGAGCGAGGGCAGGGTGATCCTCTACTTGCATGGCGGCGCCTATCTGATCGGCTCACCGGCCACGCACCGGGCGATCACTGCCAACCTGGCGCGGTTCTGCAAGGCCGAGGTCTGGGTGCTCGACTATCGCCTGGCGCCAGAGCATCGCTTCCCCGCTCAGCGTGAAGATGCCGTGGCGGCTTACCGCGCTCTGCTGGACAAGGGCATCCCCGCGCCCACCATCGCGGTGGCCGGGGATTCCGCCGGCGGTCACCTGACCCTGCAGCTGGCGCTGGAAGCCAAGGCGCAGGGCTTGCCGATGCCCGGTGCGCTGGTGACCTTCTCGCCGGTCACCGATCTCTCCAATGAACACCTGCACGCGCCAGCCGCGGGCGACCCGTTGATCACCCGTGCCTGGATGGACAGCGCCATGGGCATGTTCTGCCCGCCGGGCGTGCCCCGCACGGACGCCCGGCTGTCACCGCTGCATGCTGATCTGGGCGGTTTGCCGCCGCTACTGATCCAGGTCGGCGAGGACGAGGTGCTGCGCAACGACAGCCTGCGCTTCGTCGATGCTGCGCGGCGCTATGGCAATACCGTGCAACTGCAGCGTTTTCCCGGTTGCTGGCACGTGTTCCAGGCCCACGCCGGCCTGCTGGACGTGGCCGATCGCGCCTTGCGGGACGTCGCCAATTTTCTCGCCAGCCATTTGCAGGCCAGGCACCCGCAACCCACCTCAACGCAAGGAATGCAGCGATGAACACCATCCTGATCAGCGGAGCGGCCTCGGGGATCGGCGCCGCCACCGCGAAGCTGTTCCACCAGCGCGGCTGGCGCGTCGGCCTGATCGACCTCAATCCCGAGCCACTGGCGGCGCTGGCAGCCGAGCTGGACGGCGCCTGGCAGAGGGCGCTGGATGTCACCGATGCCGAGGCGGTATCGGCGGCGGTTCGCGAGTTCGCCGAAGCCCACAACGGGCACCTGCGCCTGCTATTCAACTGCGCGGGCATCCTGCGTTTCGGGCGCTTCGAGGACATCAGCCTCGCCGAGCACAACCGCATCATCGCCATCAACGTTCAGGGCGTGCTCAATTGCTGCTATGCCGCGCTGCCTTACCTCAAGCGCACGCCGGGCGCGCAGGTGCTGAACATGGGCTCGGCTTCCGGGCTCTATGGCGTGCCGCAGATGGCCAGCTACTCGGCGTCGAAGTTCGCCGTGCGCGGGCTGACCGAGGCGCTGGAGCTGGAGTGGCGGGAGCTGGGCATCCGCGTCGCCGACCTGATGCCGCCCTTCGTGCGCACACCGATGGTCGCCAGCCAGACCTTCGAGCCGCCGGTGCTGCGCCGACTGGGGGTCACCCTGGTGGCCGAGGACATCGCCCAGGCCGCGTGGCGGCAGGCCCAGAGCGGCGGTGTGCACCGACCCATCGGTGCGATGTTCCGCGCCATGTACTGGTCCGGCCAGCTCTCGCCGCCGGCGATCAACCGCTGGGTGATGGCCTGGCTCAGTCGCTGAGCGCAACGGGCGGGCATTCACGGTCCGCGTCGAGATTCTCCTGGAGAACGGCTGCGATCAACGTCACTGTCGGACGCTCCCATTAGACTGCGTACTGGAAATCCGCCCCGGCGCCTTCTGGCCGGGGCGGCAACGCAGTGAAGGAGCCTGATTCGTGGAGCAATCGCGACTTTCCTGGAAAGCCGCCTGGAGCAAGGCCTGGAGCGACCTGACCGATCCGTTCGACCGGCTCAGCGAGGTCGCCTTCGGGGTGATCATGGCGCTGACCATCATCTCGGTCATTCCCACCGCCGCCGATGGCGCAGGACGACAGCAACTGGTGCTGGCGGCGCTGGGCTGCAACCTGGCGTGGGGCATGGTCGACGCCCTGATGACCCTGGTTGGCATGCGCGTGGACCGTGAGCATCGCCACGCCGGCCTGCGCGCCCTGCGCCGGTCGGCGGACGAGAAGAGCTTCCGCGAAGGCCTGCGGGAATTCCTCCCGGACCTGATGGTGGATCACCTGCAGAGCAGCGACGTCCAGCGCCTGCGCGGCAACTTCCTGAAATCATTGCTCGGTACCGGGGAAGCGCCCAGCCTGGGACGCGAGCATTGGCTCGCGTGGCTGATCCTGGCCGGGCATACCTTCCTTGCGACCTTGCCGATCATCCTGCCGCTGCTGGTTATCCGTGACGACCTGCTGGCGCTGCGCCTGGCGCAGATCACGGGTTTGCTGCTGATGTTCGGCCTGGGCTGGCTGCTGGCGCGCTGGGCTGGCGGCCGGCCGTGGCAGGGCGCCGTTGGTTTCACCGCGCTGGGTATGGCCATGACTGGCATCTGCCTGGCGCTGGGTGGGTAGCCATCCTGGATGGCGCCATCGGGCTGCCGCCTGTCGCCGCCGAACGGGCCTTGGTGTCAAAGTAGCGGCAGGGCGCGCCGCCAGACGCTACGCTGAGCAATGTGGCCGGGAGATTTCCGCTGCGCCGCTCGGCGCGTTCGGCGGAGTTGGCCACCATTTCGGGGGACGTTGCGTCATTTGACGTTTCCCGGCGGCACACTGAAGTGCCCGGAATACGCCCGCGCAGGGCGTGTTCGTTGGCGGGGAATACACTCTGAACGTCTCGACAGGAGGTGCGTACCATGGAAAAGCCCCTCTCGGAGGATATCAGCGTCAACGTGTTGCGCCGGATGAAGGAAGGTGGCTTCGATTTCGCTCGTATTCATCCCATCGATTTTTTCGCCATCTTTTCCGATGAACAGAACGCCCGCAAAGCTGCCCGGCAGTTTCGCGGCGAGTCGCTGAGAACCCAGGTCGAAGCGCGCGATGACGGCGGCTGGAACCTGCAGATCAGCAAGGTGATGTTCGCCACCCATGCCGCCATCGGCGATTTCGAACACGACCTTGAGGAAGTCGTGGTGCCACTGGGCGGCACGCTCGATGGATGGGGTGTGACCCAGGAGGTCACCTCCCTGCGTTGATCGCAACACGTCGTTGAGCCGTCTTTCGACGGCCGATCTTCTACCCGCGTATTTCAACCGCGCTCTTTACCCGTAAGAATGAAAATGCGCGCCGTCACCAGCTGTGACGGCGCGCCTTTCTTCGTCCGGGGAACGGCGCCAGGACGGCAGCCGTGCAAGGACGCGCTTGCGGACACGCCGGGTTTCCTCACCGCCACCGATGCGGCAGACTGCCGCGCGGAGGTGACCATGACCGATATCCTGATCCTGACCCATGTCGATTTCTGCCCGCCCGGCCACCTGGGTGCGCTGCTCGACCGTCTGCAACTGCCGTTCGACGTACGCCGTGTCGATCTGGGCGAGCTGGATGGCTACGACCTGGAGCGGCCGAAAGCCGTCGCCATCATGGGTGGGCCCATGAGCGTGAACGACGACCTGCAATGGCTGCGCGACGAGATGGCCGCGATCCGCCGCTTCATCGAGCGCGACGTGCCGATGATCGGCCACTGCCTGGGCGGCCAGTTGCTGGCCAAGGCGCTGGGCGCCGATATCCACCGCCTGCCTTACACCGAGATGGGCTGGCAGCCGATGCGCCGTCAGGAAGGGCAGAGCCCGTGGCTGGCGCACCTGCCCGAGGAATTCCCGATCTACCAGTGGCATGGCGATACCTTCGACATTCCCAACGGTGCCACCCGCCTGCTCTCCAGCCCCTGGTGCGAGAACCAGGGCTTCAGCTTCGGCGAGCGCATCCTCGGCCTGCAGGGCCACCCGGAGATGACGGAGGAACTGGTGAGCGGTTGGGTCAACGGCTTCCCGGAATACCAGGACCCCAGCCAGCCAAGCCAGGAGTGCGCGGAGGCGATGCTGGCCGACCTGCCGCAGAAGGTCGCGGCGATGAACCGCGTGGCGGAAGGGTTCTATCAGCACTGGCTGAAGCTGGCCGGGTTGGTCTGATCCTGCTGTTTCGGTACGGCGGCGAGCCATCGCGGACGGAGTCCGCTCCTACGAGATCAAGAACCCCTCACCCTAACCGCTCTCCCGCAAGCGGGAGAGGGGACCGTTCGGTGCAGGATGAAACCTTGGTGTCAGCCGATACGGACTGCCCCCTCTCCCTAAGGGAGAGGGTTGGGGTGAGGGGGATAGCCCAGGCACGGATTGCGCAGAAGAGCGCTGTTGTTTCTACAGGTAATCCGTTCTGCCACCGGCTCAATGCTTGAACATGATGTGCCGCGCCACGGTGTAGTCCTCCAGGCCATACATGGACAGGTCCTTGCCGTAGCCGGACTGCTTGAAGCCGCCGTGGGGCATCTCGCTGCACAACATGAAGTGGGTGTTCACCCAGGTACAGCCGTACTGCAGCCGCGCCGCCACCCGTGAGGCGCGGCCGACATCCTTCGTCCACACCGACGAGGCCAGTCCGTAGTCGGAGTCGTTCGCCCAACGCACCGCCTCGTCGGCGTCGCTGAACGGGGTCACTGATACCACCGGGCCGAACACTTCGCGGCGGACGATCTCGTCGTCCTGCTGGGCGTTGGCCACCACCGTCGGCTCATAGAAGAAGCCGTTGCCGCTGACCACTCTGCCACCCGTGGCGATCTGGATGTGCGGGCTGGCCTTGGCGCGCTCGACGAAACCGGCAACGCGGTCGCGCTGGGCCCCGGTGATCAGCGGACCAAGCTCGGTATCAGGGTCGTTCTGCAGGCCCGTCTTCAGGCTCGACACCGCGCTGGCGAGGTCGGCGACAAAGTTGTCGTAGACCTTCTTGCCGGCGTAGATGCGGCAGGCGGCGGTGCAATCCTGCCCGGCGTTGTAGAAGCCGAAGGTGCGGATGCCGGCGATCACGTCTTCCAGGTCGGCGTCGTCGAAGACGATCACTGGGGCCTTGCCGCCCAACTCCATGTGCAGGCGCTTCACGCTGTCGGCGGCGCTGCGGATGATGGCCTTGCCGGTTCCCACCGAGCCGGTCAGCGAAACCATGCGCACCAGGTCGTGACTCACCAGCGGCGCGCCCACGCTCGGGCCGCGGCCGAAGACCAGGTTGACCACGCCGGCGGGGAACAGCTCGGCAATGAATTCGGCCACCCGCAGAGCGGTCAGCGGCGTCTGCTCCGAAGGCTTGAGCACCACACAGTTGCCGGCGGCCAGCGCCGGGCCGAGCTTCCACGCGGCCATCATCAGCGGGTAGTTCCACGGTGCGATGGAGGCGACCACGCCCACCGGGTCGCGGCGGATCATCGAGGTGAAGCCAGGCAGGTACTCGCCGGCGGCGGAACCTGGCAGCACGCGGCAGGCACCGGCGAAGAAGCGAAATACGTCGGCGATGGCCGGGATCTCGTCGTTCAGCGCCGCGGCGTAGGGCTTGCCGCAGTTGTCGGATTCCAGCCGGGCCAACTCTTCGGCGTGTTCTTCGATGCGGTCGGCGAGGCGCAGCAGGAGCATGGCGCGGTCTTTCGGCGCGGTCTGCGACCAGCCGTCGAAGGCAGCGTCGGCGGCGCGCACGGCGCTGTCCACCTGGGCTTCACTGGCCTCGGCGATCTGGCCGATCACGGTGCCGGTGGCGGGGTTGAGGATATCCAGCGGGGCGCCTTCGCCGGCGACGAACTGGCCGTTGATCAGGAGTTTGGTTTGCATCGGAGGCTCCTTTTCTTCAGTGGGTTTCCCTCTCCCTTCAGGGGGAAGGCTAGGGAGGGGGCGTTCGGCACAGAGTCATTTCCCACTCCCTGCCACGTCGCTGGTCCCGCGCGTCAGGTAGTAGGCGCCGAGGATCGGCAGCATGGTGGCGAGCATCACCAGCATGGCGACGACGTTGGTGATGGGCACATCGCGCGGGCGGCTCAGTTGGTTGAGCAGCCACAGCGGCAGAGTGCGCTCGTGGCCGGCGGTGAAGGTGGTGACGATAATCTCGTCGAACGACAGGGCGAAGGCCAGCATGCCGCCGGCCAACAGCGCCGTGGCGATGTTCGGCAGGACGATGTAGCGGAAGGTCTGCCAGCCGTCGGCGCCCAGGTCCATGCTCGCCTCGATCAGGCTGAAGGAGGTGCGGCGGAAGCGCGCGATGACGTTGTTGTAGACGATCACCACGCAGAAGGTCGCATGGCCGATGACGATGGTCAGGAAGCCTGGTTCGATCCCCAGCGTCTTGAACGCCGAGAGCAGGGCGATACCGGTGATGATGCCGGGCAGCGCGATGGGCAGGATCAGCATCAGCGAGATGCTCTCCTTGCCGAAGAAGTCGCGGCGGTACAGCGCGCCGGCGGCCAGGGTGCCGAGGACCATGGCGATCAGCGTGGCCACGCAGGCGATCTTCACCGACAGCCAGATGGCGTCGAGCACGTCGCCGCGCTGGAAAGCGATGCTGAACCACTTCAGGGTGAAGCCCTGCAGCGGGAAGCTATAGGCCGACTCCTCGGTGTTGAAGGCATAGAGCAGGATCACCAGGATCGGGAAGTGCAGGAACACCAGCCCGCCCCAGGCTGCCAGGCGCAGGAACCAGGAGGGGCGATCGGTGGAATGTGCCTCAGAGCGCATCGAAAGCCCCCAGTCGCTTGGCGATGGACAGGTAGACGGCGATCAGCACGATGGGCACCAGGGTGAAGGCCGCCGCCAGCGGCATGTTGCCCACCGCGCCCTGCTGCACGTAGACCATGGTGCCGATGAACAGCCCGCTGGGGCCCACCAGCTGCGGGATGATGAAGTCGCCCAGGGTCAGGCTGAAGGTGAAGATCGAGCCCGCCACCACGCCGGGGAAGGCCAGCGGCAGGATCACCTGGAAGAAGGTCTGCCGCGGGTGCGCGCCAAGGTCCGCCGAGGCCTGCAACAGCGATGGCGGCAAGCGTTCCAGGGCGGCCTGGATCGGCAGGATCATGAACGGCAGCCAGACGTAGGTGAACACCCAGAAGCGCCCCAGGTGCGAGGTGGACAGGGTGTTTCCACCCACGCCTGGCACTTGCAGCAGCAGGTCCAGCAGGCCGAGCAGGTGCAGGTGCTCGATTATCCAGTAGAGGATGCCGCCCTTGGCCAGGATCACCGTCCAGGCGTAGGCCTTGACGATGTAGCTGGCCCACATCGGCAGCATCACTGCGATGTAGAAGAAGGCCTTCTCTTTGGGCCCGGCATAGCGCGCCATGTAGTAGGCGATGGGGAAGGCGAGGACGGCGCTGGCCACCGACACGGCAATCGCCATGCTGAAGGTGCGCAGGACGATGTCGTAGTTGGCCGGGTTGAACAGGGCCTGGTAGTTGGCAAGGGTCAGGTCTGGCGTCACCGCCATGGTGAAGTCGTCGAAGGTGTAGAAGCTCTGCCAGAGCAGGGCAAACAGCGAGCCGATATAGATCACCCCGAACCACAGCAGCGGCGGGATCAGCAGCATCAGCAGGTAGAGCGTGCTGCGCCGGTAGAGAAAGCTGGAGATCGCCCTCACGGCGCCGGCTCCTCGAGCAGCGGCACCAGCGCGCTGCGTGCCCAGCAGGCGGTCACCGCGTCACCTGGTTTCGGCCGTTGCTCCTCTCGCTCGCCATTGGGCAGGGCGGCGACCAGGCGCACGCCGTTTTCCAGTTCGATCTCGTAGCGGCTGCTGGCGCCCATGTACTGCACGTCGAATAGTGTGCCGCTGACTTCCAGCTCGCCTTCGCCCGCATGGCCGAAGCGCACGTGCTCGGGGCGCAGCGAGTACGGGCGCGACTCGCCCAGCAGGCGTTGGCCGAGATCGCCACGCAGCACGTTGGCGGTGCCGACGAACTCGGCGACGAAGCGCGTGGCGGGGCGGCGGTAGAGGTTGCCGGGGGTGTCGACCTGTTCGATGCGACCCTTGTTGAACACCGCCACGCGGTCGGACATGGACAGCGCTTCGCTCTGGTCATGGGTGACGAAGATGAAGGTGATGCCGAGCTGGCGCTGCAGCTTCTTCAGCTCCACCTGCATCTGTTCGCGCAGCTTCAGGTCCAGCGCGCCGAGAGGTTCGTCCAGCAGCAGGACGCGCGGGCGATTCACCAGGGCGCGGGCCAGGGCGACGCGCTGGCGCTGGCCGCCGGAGAGCTGCGCCGGCTTGCGCTTGCCGTACCCGGCCAGGGCGACCATGCCGAGGGCCTCTTCGGCGCGGTGGTAACGCTCGGCCTTGGCCACGCCTTTCACTTTCAGGCCGTAGGCGACGTTGTCCAGCACGCTCATGTGCGGGAACAGCGCGTAGTCCTGGAATACTGTGTTCACGTCGCGCTCGTAGGGCGGCAGGCCCGACGCTTCTGCGCCATGGATGCGGATGGAGCCGGAGGTGGGTTGCTCGAAGCCGGCGATCAGCCGCAGGCAGGTGGTCTTGCCTGAGCCGGAAGGGCCGAGCATGGAGAAGAACTCGCCGTCGCGGATCTCGATGGATACCGAATCGACGGCGCGCACCTCGCCGTAATGACGGCTCACGTCGGTGAACTGGACGGCTGTGGTCATGCTGCTGGCTACCTGAATGGCGGGGCTGCATCAGAAAAGGTAGCGCATGGGGAAGAGGGTGCTTGGTCAGTCGGAATCCATGGTGTGGCTGATGCCGAGCTCCCTCTCCCTAACCCTCTCCCTGAAGGGAGAGGGGACTGGATCGGCATCAAGAGTAATCATGGCATCAACCTGCGCCCAAGCATGCTATTTGCACGGCAGCATGCCTGACTCGGATACCCCCTCTCCCTTCAGGGAGAGGGCTGGGGAGAGGGGCTTTCAGGCGAGCAATGCAGCATCACCTCCCGCCCATGATCGCGATGTAGTCCTGCGTCCACCGGCTGTACGGCACGCACTGGCCCTGGTCGCACTTGGCCTGCGGGGTCTTCCAGAAGGCGATGCGGTCGAACTGGTCGTAGCCGTTGGTGGCGCAACCTTTTTCGCCCAGCAACTGGCTGCCGGTGCAACCATCGGGTGAGGCGGGCACCGAGCCGAACCAGGCAGCGACGTCGCCCTGCACCTTGGGCTCCAGCGACCAGTTCAGCCACTTGTAGGCGCACACCGGGTGCTTGGCGTCGACGTGCATCATGGTGGTGTCGGCCCAGCCGGTGACGCCTTCGCCAGGGATGGTCGAGGCGATCGGCTGCTTCTCGCCCTGCAGCGCGTTGACCTGGTAGGGCCAGGAGCCGGAAGCGGTCACGCCTTCGTTCTTGAAGTCGCTCATCTGCACCGTCGCGTCGTGCCAGTAGCGGTGGATCAGCTTCTGCTGGCCGCGCAGCAGCTTGAGCGCGGCGGCGTACTGTTCCTCGTTGAGCTCGTAGGGGTCCTGGATGCCCAGCTTGGGCTCGGCGGTCTTCAGGTAGAGCGCCGCGTCGGCGATGTAGATCGGGCCATCGTAGGCCTGCACGCGGCCCTTGTTGCTCTTGCCGTCTGGCAGCTTCTGCTCGCTGAACACCACGCTCCAGCTTTCCGGCGCCTTGGGGAACACCTTGGTGTTGTACATCAGCACGTTCGGCCCCCACTGGTAGGGCGTGCCGTAGTGCTTGCCGTCCACCGTGTGCCAGGGCGCGTTCTGCAGGCGCTGGTCGACGTTCTTCCAGTTGGGCACCAGGGCGATGTTGATCGGCTGCACGCGCTTGCCGTAGACCAGCCGCAGGGAAGCGTCACCGGACGCGGTGACCAGGTCGTAGCCACCCTTGGCCATCAGGCTGACCATCTCGTCGGAGGTGGCGGCGGTCTTCACGTTGACCTTGCAGCCGGTGTCCTTCTCGAACTGGCTGACCCAGTCGTAGTTTTTGTCGCTCTCGCCGCGTTCGATGTAGCCGGGCCAGGCAATGATATCCAGCGCGCCTTCGGGGTTGCCGAGCTGTTTGAGCGCCTCGGCGGCCTGCAACGAGCCGCTGGCGAGCAGGCCGGCGCCGGCAAAGGCCAGCGCCGCGACTTTCAGTGAAAGCAATTGCACTGATGACATGGACGGACTCCTGTTGTTCTTCGTGTGGGAGCCACTGCGGAACCAGCGCGCAGAAAAATGGCACCTCCGTTGACCGCTGCGAGTCCATGGGGAATGGCCACGCTCTTGCAGCGTAGTTCTGGCCCCGGAGGCTGACAAGCGAGCCCTGGCGCGGCCCGTGGCCCCAAAAAGGGCGCGGCGCGCAGGGTCGGTGGCGGTTTCGCACCATGGCAGTGCGGCCTGCGCAAACAGCCTTTGCAAGTCATTGAATGGACAGGAAATCGACCTCTGGCACGGGCCTTGCGACGGCACCTGCAGCCGAGTGAGAGCGGCAACAAGGAGTGGAAGATGGCTCGGGTGTTCTATGACGAAATGCATGACGCCGCTGGCGCCTGCCGACCGCACTACACGGAGTTCGCCCGCTGGCTGGCGGACATGCCCGGCGAACAGCTGCAGCAGCGCCGTCGCGAGGCCGACCTGCTGTTCTATCGCGCGGGCATCACCTTTACCCTCTATGGCGACGACCAGGGCACCGAGCGCCTGATCCCCTTCGACACCATCCCGCGCAGCATTCCTGCCAGCGAGTGGAAGATCATCGAGGCCGGCTGCATCCAGCGAGTCCAGGCGCTCAACCTGTTCCTCGCCGACCTCTACCACGACCAGCGCATCCTCAAGGAAGGCCTGATCCCGCCCGAGCAGGTCCTGGCCAACGACCAGTACCAGCTGGCCATGCAGGGCCTGGACGTGCCCGGCAACGTCTATGCGCACATCGCCGGCATCGACCTGGTGCGCGACGGCAACGGCGCCTACTACGTGCTCGAAGACAACCTGCGCACCCCCAGCGGCGTCTCCTACATGCTGGAGAACCGCAAGATGATGATGCGCCTGTTCCCCGAACTGTTCGGCGCCCAGCGCATCGCGCCCATCGACCACTACCCGAACCTGCTGCTCGACACCCTGCGCCAGGCCAGCGAAGTGGAGCAGCCCTGCGTCGTGGTGCTGACGCCCGGCCGCTTCAACAGCGCCTACTTCGAACATGCCTTCCTGGCCCGCGAGATGGGCGTGGAGCTGGTGGAAGGCGCCGACCTGTTCGTCCGCGACGAGCGCGTCTACATGCGCACCACCTCCGGCCCGATGCCGGTGGACGTGATCTACCGGCGGGTTGACGACGACTTCCTCGACCCGCTGGCCTTCAACCCCGACTCCATGCTCGGCGTGCCAGGCCTGCTGGCCGCCTACCGTGCAGGCAATGTGGTGCTGGCCAACGCCATCGGCACCGGCGTCGCCGATGACAAGTCCGTCTATCCCTACGTGCCGGAGATGATCCGCTTCTACCTCGACCAGGAGCCGATCCTGCACAACGTGCCGACGTGGCAGTGCCGCCGCCCGCAGGACCTGTCCCACGTGCTGGCGCACCTGCCCGAGTTGGTGGTGAAGGAAGCGCAGGGCTCCGGCGGCTACGGCATGCTGGTCGGCCCGGCTGCCAGTAGCGCCGAGATCGAAGCCTTCCGCGCGCGGCTGATGGCGCGCCCGGAGGCCTACATCGCGCAACCGACCCTGAGCCTGTCGACCTGCCCGACCTTCGTCGAGAACGGCATCGCCCCGCGCCACATCGACCTGCGGCCGTTCGTGCTGTCCGCGCCGGACAACGTGCGCCTGGTGCCCGGCGGACTGACCCGTGTGGCGCTGCGCGAGGGTTCGCTGGTCGTCAACTCGTCACAAGGTGGCGGTACCAAGGACACCTGGGTGGTGGGGGATTAAGCATGCTCAGTAGAACCGCTTCCGACCTGTACTGGATGTCGCGTTACCTGGAGCGCGCCGAGAACCTCGCGCGCATGCTCGACGTGTCCTACTCGCTGTCGCTGATGCCCCAGGACGGCCGTGGCGATGGCCTGGAGGAGTTGGCCATGCCGCTGCTGATCACCGGCAACCTCGACGCCTATCTCGCCCGCCATGGCGAGCTGCACGCCGAGCGCCTGCTGAACTTCTTCGCCCTCGATGCGCAGAACCCGGCGAGCATCTATTCCTGCTTCGGCGCGGCCCGTGCCGGTGCCCATGCGGTGCGCGGACGGATCACCACCGACATGTGGGAGAACATCAACGCCACCTGGCTGGAGATGCGCGACATCGCCCATCAGGGCCTGCTGCGCTACGGCATCAGCCACTTCTGTGAATGGGTGAAAGACCGCTCGCACCTGTTCCGCGGCGCCACCTTCGGCACCAGCATGCGTAACGACGCCTTCCACTTCATACGCCTGGGCACCTACATCGAGCGTGCCGACAACACCCTGCGCCTGCTCGACGCGCGGCATCAGGTGCTGGGGGAGCACAGCGCCGGCCCGGCCGAAGGCACGGCACGCGGCTACTACCAGTGGACCGCGCTGCTGCGCGCGCTGTCGGCGTTCGAGGGTTACACCGAGTTGTACCGCGACGCCCTCAACGCGCGGAACATCGCCGAACTCCTGCTGCTGCGCGAGGACGTGCCGCGCTCGCTGCTGGCCTGCGCCGAGGAGCTGCGCCAGATCCTCGCCAGCCTGCCCGGCATCAACGGCCGCCCGGCCCAGCGCCTGGCCGCCGAACTGGAAGCGCGGGTGCGCTACACCGGCATCGACGAAGTGCTGGGCAGCGGCCTGCATCCCTGGATCACCGACCATATCGGGCTGGTTCGTCAGCTCGCCAATGCCATTCACAGCTCGTACCTGGAGGCCGCATGAAACTCTCCATCCGCCATGACACCACCTACCGCTACGAAGACCAGGTGCGCGCGAGCATCCAGTACCTGCGCCTGACCCCGCAGGAAAGCGAGCGCCAGCATGTGCTCGACTGGCAGTTGCACCTGCCGCGACCGGCACACCCGCAGCGCGATGCCTACGGAAACATCCTTCACGTACTGACTCTGGATGAGCCCCACGAGGCCATCGTCATCGCCGCCCACGGCCACGTGGAGATCGATGTGGAAAACGAGCGCGAGCACGATCACCTGTCGCCGCTGCCGTTCCTGCGCAGCACCCGGCTGACCCAGGCCGACGGCGCGCTGCAGGAGTTCGCCCGTGCCCAGTGTGCCGATCGCCGCGACCGCAAGGCGATGATTCGGCTGATGCAGGCGCTGAACGAGCGCATCGCCTATGTGCCCGGCTCGACCCAGGTGGACAGCACCGCCGCCGAAGCCTTCGCGGCCGGGCAGGGCGTCTGCCAGGACCACGCTCACGCCTTCCTCGCCTGCCTGCGCTACCTCGGTGTGCCGGCGCGCTACGTCTCCGGCTATCTCTACACCGATGTCGAGGATCACCTGGCCAGCCACGCCTGGGCCGAGGCCTGGCTCGATGACGCCTGGTACAGCTTCGACGTGACCAACGTGCTGGATCGCCCTGAGCGCCACCTGAAACTGGCGGTGGGCCTGGATTACCTCGATGCCTGCCCGGTGCGCGGGATGCGCCGGGGCGGCGGTGGCGAGCAGATGCACGCCCGCGTCACCGTGGCGCCGGGTCATCTGCAGCAGGCGCAACAGTGAGGATGCGTGGCACAAGCGACGGCACCGGCATAAGATCGGTGCCAGTTCCTGCCGCCATGAGAAAGCCATGACCTACTGCGTCGCCATGAACCTCGCCCAGGGCCTGGTCTTCGTTTCCGATTCGCGCACCAACGCCGGCGTCGACAACATCGCGGTGTTCCGCAAGCTGCATATCTTCGGCACGCCGGGGGAGCGCCTGATCGTGGTGCAGAGCGCCGGCAACCTGGCCACCTCGCAGTCGGTGATCAGCACGCTGCGCCAGCGCATGGGCGGCGACGGACCGAACCTCGGCACAGTGGAGAATCTCTTCGAGGCCGCGCGCCTCGTGGGTTCGACGCTGCGCGAAGTGGTCGATCACGACGAGAATATTGGTCAGAACCAGGGTGTCGACCTGGGCAGCTCCTTCCTGGTCGGCGGGCAGATCGGCACCGAAGTGCCGCGCCTGTTCAACGTCTACCCGCAGGGCAACTTCATCGAGTCCTGCCGCGATACGCCGTACTTCCAGATCGGCGAGAGCAAGTACGGCAAGCCGATCATCGACCGCGCCATGAGCTACGCCACGCCGCTGGAGCAGGCCCTGCGCTGCGCGCTGATCAGCTTCGACTCGACCATCCGCAGCAACCTCTCGGTGGGCATGCCGCTGGACCTGCTGGTGTACCGCGAGGGCAGCCTGGAGGTGCCGGCGGGGTACCGCATCCAGGAGGGTGACCCGTATTTCGAGGGCATTCGCAACCAGTGGGGCGCGGGGCTGCGCCAGTTGCTCGGTGAACTGCCGGCGCCGCCGGGAGATTACTGGCACTGAGGCCTGGTTAAGCATCTGCGCTTGAGCTGAAACCCCTCACCCCAGCCCTCTCCCAAGGGGAGAGGGAGCCGTCCGTGCCGGCTGACGCGGTCGTTTCATCCTGCTCCGAACGGTCCCCTCTCCCTCTGGGAGAGGGTTAGGGTGAGGGCAATCCCTTGCGCCGATGCACCCGGAACTTTCGATGGATGCTCTGCAGGAGTGAGCATGCTCGCGAGCCATTACCGTGCCGGTTTGGTTACCCGCCAGCCTTCACCTTCCGCCCCGCCATGTGCTTCAGGTAGGCGACAATCTGCTCCAGTTCCGCATCGCTGACCACATCCGCCGCAAAGCCCTTCATCCGAGCTTCCGGCCAGTGCCGCAGGCTCTGCGGATCGCGGATGTACTGCTTGAGATAGCCCGGCGCGAAGTACTCGGTGGGGTTGTGCGGCAGGTTCAGGTCCGGGCCGAACTGCGAGTCGCCGGCACCGTTCAGGCGGTGGCAGGCCAGGCAGTTCTTCTGGAACTGGGCGAAACCCTTCTGCACTGATTCAGGCGCATTCTTCGCCGGCAGCAGCGCGGGGAAGCGCTCGGCCAGCGGCTTGAGGTAACGGATGCTGGCGACCTGGAAGGGCCATTGCTCCGGGCCGATGCCGGCGGCTTTCGGATCGGTCCACACCAGATAGAAAGGCCCGGCGGAAGGCTTGCCTTCGGCCAACGGTGGCCAGGGTTTGCCTGTCTCTTCGATGGCCAGCCAGGCGCGCGAGCCTTTTTCCGCCAGCAGCGGCGCGGCCGGCAGTTCGGCAGCGAAGCCATCCAGCGCCACGGCCTGCAGGTGGTCGGCCGGCTTCACGCCCTGCAGCAGCGCCGCCAGCGGTACCGCGCGGTAATGCATGGTGCGGTTGTAGGAGACATCGGCGGGAATCTCGATGTCCTGCGCCTTGGGGTTGGTCAGCAGTTGTTCCGTGCTGAAGTCGTGCCTGCCGTCGGGCAGTTCCAGGGTGAGCGTGGCGGCGAAAGTGGTGGGGCAGAGCAGCAGCAGCGTCAGCAGCAGTGGGCGCATGGTCGCATCCGTGGCGGGAGAGGGCCGCGGAACATTAGCAGAGGAGTGGGCGCAGCAGGAGGCAGGTGGCTCCCGCGCTGCGTTGACCGTGGCTCGCGAATGGCGGCACGCGGTACGCAGCGGCGGGGTTGCCGGGTGTTGGCCCTAGCCGACCAGACGACTCAGATTGGGGATGATCAAAACAACGGTGGTTGCGAAGACGATCAGGCTAGCCTGACGCCACTTTCTCGATTGTTTGTCCATGATGTCCTTCCGCCTTTCTTGTTCTTGGCACGGCTCACTCACGGCCTGTTGATAGTGACGCCCATGCCTTGGCTTCTGGTTTATCGAGCCGAGCCGGCAAAACCCGGCAACGGCACTCTTCGCATCATCTGCCTGATTGAGTCTAAGCCTAGTGCCGCGGGGGCTTAGACCATCTGGCAGCAAGTCCTGCAGCTTCAGGCATATTCCCTCTATATGACCGGGCCGTGACAGCTCTGTTCAGCTTTTCGACCGTTCGTCTGCCTGCTCCGGCAGCCCCTTTCCAGAGCCTTCGACCCGTTCGCCGCCGGTCGGTGGCTGAGCGTGGCGGTCAATTGCGCTGAGCGCTGCGGTCATTGCCCCTTGCCGATACGCCGCTAAGGTAGGCCGACACGCCACGCCTGCGTGACGACAACTCTAAGAGAGAACGCCATGACCGAAGCATTCATTTACGACGCGGTGCGTACTCCCCGCGGCAAGGGCAAGAAGGACGGCGCGCTGCACAGCGTCAAGCCGGTCAACCTGATGGCCGGGGTCCTGCGCGCGCTGCAGCAGCGCAACCAGCTCGACACCGCACAGGTCGACGACATCGTCCTGGGCTGCGTGACCCCGGTGGGCGACCAGGGCTCGGACATCGCCAAGACCGCCGCGCTGGTCGCCGACTGGGACGAGCAGGTCGCCGGCGTGCAGATCAACCGTTTCTGTGCCTCGGGCCTGGAAGCGGTCAACCTGGGCGCCATGAAGGTGCGCTCGGGCTTCGAGGACCTGGTGGTGGTCGGCGGCGTGGAGTCCATGTCCCGCGTGCCCATGGGCTCCGACGGCGGCGCCTGGGCGCTGGACCCGGAAACCAACCTGCACACCAGCTTCGTGCCCCAGGGCATCGGCGCCGACCTGATCGCCACCCTGGAAGGCTTCAGCCGCGCCGACGTCGACGCCTTCGCCCTGCGCTCGCAGCAGAAGGCCGCCAAGGCCCGCGCCGAAGGGCTGTTCGGCAAATCCCTGGTGCCGGTGACGGACCAGAACGGCATCGTCCTGCTCGACCATGACGAATTCATCCGCGCCGACTCCACCCTCGAAGGCCTCGGCGCGCTCAAGCCCAGCTTCGAAATGATGGGGCAGATGGGCTTCGACGCCAGCGCACTGCGCAAGTACAGCTTCGTCGAACGCATCGAACACGTGCACACGCCGGGCAACAGCTCCGGCATCGTCGACGGCGCCACCGCCATGCTCATCGGCTCCGAGGCCAAGGGCCGCGAGCTGGGCCTGAAGGCCCGCGGGCGCATCGTCGCCACCGCAGTGACCAGCACCGACCCGACCATCATGCTCACCGGCCCCGCGCCGGCAACCCGCAAGGCGCTGGCCAAGGCCGGGCTGAAGGCCGAGGACATCGATCTCTTTGAGGTGAACGAAGCCTTCGCCTCGGTGGTGATGAAGTTCATGAAGGACATGGGTGTGCCGGAGAGCAAGGTCAACGTCAACGGCGGCTCCATCGCCATGGGCCACCCGCTGGGCGCCACCGGCTGCATGATCCTCGGCACCCTGCTGGATGAACTGGAGCGGCGCAATTTGCGCTACGGCCTGGCCACCCTCTGCGTGGGCGGCGGCATGGGTATCGCGACGATTATCGAAAGGGTTTGAGGCCGGAGAACAAGAAAATGACCGACGCCATCCGTTATGAGAAAGGCCAGGACAATATCGTCGTCCTGACCATGGACATGCCCGGCCAGAGCGCCAACACCATGAACGGTGTCTACCGCGAGGCCATGGCCGCCACCGTGGCGCGCCTGGAAGCCGAGAAGGAGTCGATTGCCGGTGTGGTGATCACTTCCGCGAAGAAGACCTTCTTCGCCGGCGGCGACCTCAATGAACTGATCAAGGTGACCAAGGCCGATGCCCAGGCCTTCTATGAAGGCATCCTGGTGCTCAAGGGCCAGCTGCGTCGCCTGGAGACCCTCGGCAAGCCGGTAGTCGCCGCCATCAACGGCGCGGCCCTGGGCGGCGGCTGGGAAATCTGCCTGGCCTGTCACCACCGCATCGCCCTGGACGAAAGCCACGTCCAGCTCGGCCTGCCGGAAGTCACCCTGGGCCTGCTGCCAGGAGGTGGCGGCGTGGTGCGTATGGTGCGCCTGCTCGGCCTGGAGAAGGCCCTGCCGTACCTGGCCGAAGGCAAGAAGGTGCGCCCGGACCAGGCACTCAAGGCCGGCCTGATCCATCAGCTGGCTTCCAGCCGCGACGAGCTGCTGAGCAAGGCCCGCGAGTGGATTGCCGCCAACCCGGCCGCCAAGCAGCCGTGGGACAGCGCCGGCTACAAGATCCCCGGCGGCACGCCGTCGAGCCCTGCCGTGGCGCAGATGCTGGCCATCGCCCCTTCCGTGCTGCGCGACAAGACCAAGGGCTGCTTCCCGGCGCCGGAGAAGATCATGTGCGCCGCCGTCGAAGGCGCCCAGGTGGACTTCGATACCGCGCAGCTGATCGAGGCGCGCTACTTCACCGAGCTGACCACCGGCCAGGTGGCGAAAAACATGATCGGCACCTTCTGGTTCCAGCTCAACGAGATCAACGCGGGCAAGTCCCGTCCACAGGGCATCCCGCCGCAGCAGACGAAGAAGGTCGGGGTGGTCGGCGCCGGCATGATGGGCGCGGGCATCGCCTACGTTTCGGCCGCCGCTGGCATCGAGGTGGTGCTCAAGGACGTTTCCCTGGAGTCGGCAGAGAAGGGTAAAGCCTACTCCGCCGGGCTGCTGGACAAGAAGGTCAGCCGGGGCCAGATGAGCGCCGAGAAGCGCGACGCCTTCCTCGCACGGATCAAGCCGACCGCCAGCGACGCTGACTTCGAAGGCTGCGACCTGATCATCGAAGCGGTGTTCGAGGACCGTGGTCTGAAGGCCAAGGTCAGCGTTGCCGCCGAATCTGCCGCGCTGCCCGATGCGGTGATCGCCTCCAACACCTCGACCCTGCCGATCACCGGTTTGGCCGAAGCCGTGGCGCAGCCGCAGAAATTCATCGGTCTGCATTTCTTCAGTCCGGTGGACAAGATGCCGCTGGTGGAGATCATCCGTGGCGAGAAGACCGACGACGCCACCCTGGCCCGCGCTTTCGACTACGTCCTGCAGATCAAGAAGACACCGATCGTCGTCCACGACAGCCGTGGTTTCTTCACCTCCCGCGTGTTCGGCACCTTCACCAACGAAGGCCTGGCCATGCTCGGTGAGGGGGTGTCGGCGGCGATGATCGAGAACCAGGCGCGCCAGGCCGGTATGCCGGTAGGCCCGCTGGCGATCAGCGACGAAGTGTCGATGAGCCTGATGACTCACATCCGCGAGCAGACCCGCAAGGACCTGGAAACCGAAGGCAAGCAATTGCCCAGACACCCGGCCTTCGCGGTGGTGGACCTGATGGTCAACGAGTACAAGCGCCCGGGCAAAGCCGCCGGCGCCGGCTTCTACGACTATCCCGCCAACGGCAAGAAGCACCTGTGGCCGGAGCTGAAGCAGCGCTTCGAGAAGGCTGACGCGCAGATCTCCGCCGAGGACGTGCGCGACCGCATTCTCTTCGTGCAGGCCATCGAGACGGTGCGCTGCGTGGAGGAGGGCGTGCTGACCTCCACCGCCGACGCCAACATCGGCTCGATCTTCGGCATTGGCTTTGCGGCCTGGAGCGGCGGCGCGCTGCAGTTCATCAACCAGTACGGCCTGAAGGACTTCGTCGCCCGTGCCGAGTACCTGGCCGAGCAGTACGGCGAGCGCTTCCTGCCACCGGCGCTGCTGCTGGAGAAGGCAGCGCGGGGCGAGAGCTTCTGAGGCGTCCTCCGCGGAATGAGAAAACCGGCCCGAGTGGCCGGTTTTTTCTTGCCGGCACAAGCCTTAGGATGGCGCCTTCCCCTTCAGCAGGATCGCTCCGATGACGCCTCCCGCTTTGTTGATCATCGACCAGCAGAAAGGCATGCGTGACAGCCGCGAGCCGCGCAACAACCCGCAGGCCGAGCAGCGCATCGGCGACCTGCTGGCGGCCTGGCGCCGGGAAGGTTGGCCGCTGGTACATATCCGCCACATGTCGCGCACGCCGGGCTCGCCGTTCTGGCCCGGACAGACGGGCGCCGAGTTCCAGGAGGCGCTGGCGCCGCTGGAACACGAACACGTGGTGGAGAAGAACGTCCCCGACGCTTTCATCAACAGTGGCCTGGAGCGCTGGTTGCGTGCGCGGGGCATCGGGGCAGTGGTGATCTGTGGCGTCAGCACCAACAACTCGGTGGAGGCCACGGCGCGCACGGCGGGCAACCTGGGCTTCACTACGCAGGTCGTGGCGGACGCCTGTTTCGCCTTCGACAAGCGCGATTTCAACGGTGTGCAGCGCAGCGCCGAGGACGTTCACGCCATGTCCCTGGCCAACTTGCAGGGCGAGTACGCGCAGGTCCTGGACACGAACTCGCTGCTGAAAAGGCAGTCCATCAGCTGAATCCTTGCCAACCGGCCGTCACTCCTGTGCATCCGTGCAATTGAAGGAAGTCGGTTTTTCCGGTATTTCCCCTGAAATTCCTACACAAGAATCGGCCCCGGCATCTTGTGTGGTGAAAAAATAGGGCGTAATTTTCACGCGCGTTTCATCAGTGTCAGGAAAACCATTCTTATCAGCCGCCAACCCCCCAGGAATCACCCCTGCATGTCGTTGCACATCTGCATTCTGGAAACCGACATCCTCCGCCCCGAACTCATCGATCAGTACAAGGGCTATGGCTGGATGTTCCAGCAACTGTTCGCCAAGCAACCCGTTCCGGCCGAGTTCACGGTCTACAACGTGGTGGAAGGGCATTACCCGCCCGAAGATGAGAAGTTCGACGCGTACCTGGTGACCGGCAGCAAGGCGGACTCCTTCGGCACTGATCCCTGGATCCAGACCCTCAAGGACTACGTGCTCAAGCTCTACCAGCGCGGCGACAAGCTGCTGGGTGTGTGCTTCGGCCACCAACTGCTGGCACTGGTGCTGGGCGGCAAGACCGAGCGCGCGAGCCAGGGCTGGGGCGTGGGCATCCACGATTACCGCATCGAGGAGCAGCCGGAGTGGATGAGCCCGGCGCCGGGCGATGGCCTGACCCTGCTGGTCAGCCACCAGGACCAGGTTACCGAGCTGCCCCACGGCGCACGTCGCATCGCCTCCAGCGACTTCTGCCCGAACGCGGCCTACGCCATCGGCGACCAGGTGTTGTGCTTCCAGGGCCACCCGGAGTTCCAGAGCGACTATTCCCAGGCGATCCTCGAGCTGCGCAAGCACATCTTCAGCGAGCCGGTGTTCCAGTCCGGCATCGACAGCCTTTCGCGCCCGCACCAGGGCACGGCGGTCGGCGAATGGATGATGCGCTTCGTCCAGCAGGGGCGTGATGAAAAGAAGAGCGCGGCCTGACTCCTGCTCTGTTGACTGAAAACGCCGCTCAATCGAGCGGCGTTTTCGATTCTGGAGACGGGGTATCGGCAAACGGCTTTTGTAGGATGGGTGGAGCTTCCCGGGGGCATCTGTAGCTTGCGGTCAGAGCCAGTCGGCCTGCTTGAAGCTGATGTAGAGCCCGACGCAGCCCAGCGCCAGCAGCCCCATGATCAGGAAGTAGCCGTAGTGCCAGTGCAGCTCCGGGATGTACTCGAAGTTCATCCCGTAGATGCCGGCCACGGCAGTGGGGAACGCGAGGATGGCTGCCCAGGCGGCGAACTTGCGCTGCACCACGCTCTGCCGCGAGGACTCCAGCGCCAGCCCGACCTCGATGGTCTGGCTGGCCACGTCGCGCAAAGTGGTGAGGTCTTCGAGCAGGCGGTTCACATGGATCGCCACGTCGCGGAAGTAGGGTCGCATCTGCTTGTCGATGAAAGGGAAGTCCAGGCGCTGCAGCTCCTGGCAGATTTCCACCATGGGCGCGGCATAGCGCCTGAGCCGCAGTACCTCACGGCGCAGGCCGTAGATCTTTTCGATCTGCTCCTGGGTCAGCGACTTGCGCAGCACCTCTTGTTCCACCTCCTCAATCTCCGCGCGGATCGCCTCGACCACCGGCTCGTAGTTGCTCATCACGAAGTCCAGCAGGGCGTAGAGCACGAAGTCGGTGCCATGGGCCAGCAGCAGTGGTCGCGCCTCGCACCGCTGTCGGACCTGGGCGTAGGACTGGGAGAAGCCGTGGCGCGCGCTGATGATGTAGCCGATGCCGGCAAAGAGGTGGGTTTCGACGAACATCAGCCGGCTATCGGCGCGGATCGGTGAGTAGATGACGATGAACAGCGCGTCGCCGAAGGTTTCCAGCTTCGGCCGGCTGTGCTTTTCCAGCGCGTCTGACACGGCCAGTTCGTGCAGGTTGAACTGCCGTTGCAGGTTGAACATCTCTTCCGGCGTTGGCTCCTGCAGGCCGGTCCAGACGAAGTGGTCGGGCTGACACGCCCAGCGGTAGCCGTCCTCGAGCGGGATGTCGGAGACCTTGCGGCCCTTGCTGTAGACGGCGGAAGCGATGACTCGGCCCATGCTCAAGCCCACCCTGCTGCTGGATCGGTCGGGAGTCGTTCTGCAGGGATTGAGTGTTGGCCAGCCTGGCGCGACGCGCCAGCGAAGCGGAATCAGGAGTGAGGCGTGAGCGCTTCCTGGAGCCCTTGCAGTGCCACGGGCACCGCCTGGTTGAAGCGTTCGAAGAGCCCGCTGCGGTCGATGTTGTCCACCGGGGCACGGCGCGCGCCGTCGAAGCCGGCGCTGAGGGCGGTGACCACCAGGATCACGATGGTGTAGAGCCCCAGGGCGGCGAGGGCACCGTTGCGGGCGTAGCGGTGGGCTTGGCGGTTCATGCTGGCGACTCGGGTCAGGGGAAGTGATGGCCCAGTGTCGCTTTGGTCATTTCGATTGAATAACGATGCCGGTTGGTTCCCGGTATCAGGCAAATTGATAGATGGCGGCGCTACGACCAGACGCAAGGAGGTGAGTGGCGGGACGCTATCGGATGTTTCCGGAACTCTGGCGGGCTTCATGGCTGCTTGACCCTCGTCAGGGAGGGGAGGCGACGGGCGTGGCGGCCGTCGAAAAGCACTGAGGTTGCGTCATCGTCCCTGAAAGGCCCGGCATCACGCCGGGCTTTTCGCTTCGGGCAGGGTTGCATGACGTCACCTGCTGCAGGCGGCTGGCGGGATGTGAAAGTTTCAGCCCTGCTTGGAAGCGGCTTCGACATTCACCTGGCTGGCGGACTGCTCGGACTGTTGTTGCTGAATAGCGGCCTGGGTCATGTGAACCATGCGGTCCTGCATCAGCGGGGACTCTTCGGCAAAGCTGGCCTGGGCGGCGAAGGCGGTAGCGGCGGCCAGTACGCTGGCGGCGATGATGTTGAGTTTCATGATGAACACCTCTGGGTTGGTTTGTTTCGGGTTCATATATAGGTTAATGCGTAATAATTTTTGAAAAATAGCAAACAGGCTTAATCAGTATTGCTATTTAGGTAATAGTGATGGCATGAAAAAGCCCGGCACCAGGCCGGGCTTTTGGTCATCGGGCTATCAGGCCAGGTGGTTCCGGTCCAGCTCGATGGACTTGTCCAGGGTTTCCAGCAACTGCTTGCGCACTTTCAGCTTGGTGTTGCGGTGGGCGGTCATGTTCAGCTTCTTCAGGTGCTGGGCGGCCTCCAGGGCAGCGGCCTGGAGTTGTTCGGCCGGCACCACCTTGTCGAGGAAACCGGCGTCCACGGCGTCGCGCGGGTTGAACATCTCGGCGTTCACCACGGAGCGGGTGAAGGCGGAACGGCGCAGGCGGTCACGGGCCAGTTCGATGCCGACGTGGTGCATGGTCATGCCGATGGCCACTTCGTTGAGGCCGATCTGGAACGGCCCGTCGACGCCGATGCGGTAATCCGCCGAGAGCAGGATGAAGGCGCCCTTGGCCACGGCGTGGCCGGTGCAGGCGACGATGACCGGGAACGGGTGGGACAGCATGCGGCGGGCCAGGGTGGAGCCGGCGGCCACCAGGTTCACGGCGTTTTCCGGGCCGGAGGTCATCACCTTGAGGTCGTAGCCGCCGGAGAGAATGCCCGGCTGGCCGGTGACGATGACGATGGCACGGTCCTTCTCCGCCTGGTCCAGGGCCTGGTTGAAGGCTTCGATGACCGCCGGGGAGATGGCGTTCACCTTGCCGTTGTTCAGGGTCAGGGTGGCGATGCCGTCTTCGAATTGGTAGCTGATCAGCTCACTCATGGCAGAGGGTCCTGGGTTGCAGTCCTTGGGTTGGAAGTGGCCAGAACATACTGACGCAGGCCTGGTGCGTAAAGCGTTTTGACTGACTGGTGAGTCAGCTGCATGCCACTAAAATCGGGCGAATTCTGTGTACTGTGCACGCAAATTCCGACGGCGTTCGTGGAGAGGTCTCAGGCGTACTGTTAAGCTGCCAGTATCCCTACGCCCCGCTCTCGCACAATCCAGGATGTGCCCGCCATGTCGAAGATTCTCAAGTGGTCCCTATTCGCCGTCGTGGCGATCGCCCTCATCATCAAGGCGTCGCTCTGGCTTTCGGTGCGCAGCGTGGTGAACGACGCCATCGCCCGCGTCTCGCCGTTCATGGAAATTACCTATGGCGGCATTTCCTCGTCCTTCGACGGCCGTGTCGGTTTGCAGAACGTGGTGATCAGGGTCCCCATGGCCGGTGACAGCCTGAAGGTCTCCCACGCCCAGTTGAAGTTCAATGGGCTGCGCGAGCTGCTGAGCTTCAAGGAGCGTCTGGATGAGGGCAAGCTGCCGGAGCAGATGGCGGTGGACCTGAAGGGCGTCGAGTTGCAGATCCACGGCCCGTTCATGCAATCGCTGTACGCCAAGCCGGCAGAGAAGAGCGCCTTCACTGCCATGAGCGAAGTGGCCTGCGGCAACGTTCGCAACATCGGCGTCGATGAGTTGCTGCAGATGGGGTACCGCACCCTCGAGTCGGATATCGAGTTCTCCTATCGCATGCAGCCGGGTGCGCAGACCCTGACCTTTGACCTGCGCAGCGATACTCGCGACATGCTCGACATGCACACCAGCATGACGTTGATGAACGTCTCCGAGCGCCCGGGCGACATGCGCGTGAACCCGCCCCGGGTATCCCAGGTCGTCTTCGAGATGAACGACAACCAGTACCAGCGTCGGGTCAGCGAATTCTGCCGTGGCAAGCTGGGCGTCGATCAGAAAGCCTACACCGCGCTGTCGCTGGAGAAATTCGACAAGGCCTTGCGCCAGCAGCGCGTCGCGCTCGACAAGCCGCTACTCGAGGCCTATGGCCGTTACCTGGAAGATCCGCGTTCGCTGCGCATCGAGCTGATGCCCAGTGAGGGAATGGCCTGGGACGGTCTGCAATTTTTCGAGCCCAAGGATGTGATCCAGATGCTCCATCCGGTCGTCTTAGTGAACCAGCAGTCAGTCACACCGCTGGGGTTCGCGTGGGTCGAACCGGCTAAGGAAAAACTCACGCCGGAAAGCCAGTATCAAATGGTTTCGGCCCCGGAAACGGTTGAGTCGCAGGCCAAAACGCAGCAATATGAGTTCGTTAGCGTTGAAAGTCTTGCCCAGTACACAGGCAAGCGCCTGCAGTTCATCACGTTTGATGGTGCCTATTATCAGGGTGTGCTGCACAAGGTGGAGAACGGCCGGGTCTATATCACCGTCATGATCGGGACGGGCTCGGCGGAAATGTTCCTCCGCCTGAACAAGATCAATCAGGTGCGGGTCATGTTGTGAGGCCCTGCGAAGGAGAGAGCAAGTGAGTGAGTCGTTGTCCATCCAGCATGATGAAACCAGCCACCAGTTCGTAACGACTGTTGATGGTCATCGCGCCTATCTGGCCTACATGGATCTGGGCAAGCAGACGCTCGACATCTACCGTACCTTCGTTCCGGACAGCCTGCGCGGCCGCGGCATCGCTGCCGCGCTCACCGAACATGCGCTGCAGTTCGCCGAGCGCAAGGGCTATAGCGTCATCCCGTCGTGCTCCTACGTCGAGCGCTACCTGGAACGCCGCCAGCGTCACACCGATACAGCGCTCTGACGTTCAGCGCGCTGAAATGAAAGAACCCGGCCAATGCCGGGTTTTTTTGTGCTTGCCGAATGGCCGTAGCGCCAAAGAAAAAGCCGGGCAGATGCCCGGCTTTTTTTTCGTTCGTGCCTTGAGCGTCAGCCGCGCTGGCGCTTGGGCAGGACTTCCTTGAGCTTGGTGTGCATGCTGCGCACGGCCTTCTCGGTGGTGTCCCAGTCAATGCAAGCATCGGTGATCGACACGCCGTACTGCAACTGGCACAGGTCCTTCGGGATCGGCTGCGCGCCCCAGCCCAAGTGGCTTTCCACCATCAGGCCGACGATGGAGTTGTTGCCTTCGGCGATCTGGTTGGCGACGTTGTCCATCACCAGCGGCTGCAGGGCTGGGTCCTTGTTGGAGTTGGCGTGGCTGCAGTCGACCATCACGTTCAGGGGAATCTTCGCCTTGGTCAGTTCCTGTTCGCACAGGGCGACGCTGACCGAGTCATAGTTCGGCTTGCCGTTGCCGCCACGCAGCACCACGTGGCCGTAGGCGTTGCCCTTGGTGGTGACGATGGAGACGCCGCCTTCCTGGTTGATGCCCAGGAAACGGTGCGGGCTGGATACCGACTGCAGGGCGTTGATCGCCACGGTCAGGCTGCCGTCGGTGCCGTTCTTGAAGCCGACCGCCGAGGACAAGCCGGAAGCCATCTCGCGATGGGTCTGGGATTCGGTGGTGCGTGCGCCGATGGCCGACCAGCTGATCAGGTCCTGCAGGTACTGCGGGGAGATCGGGTCGAGCGCCTCGGTGGCGGTGGGCAGGCCCATCTCGGCGAGGTCGCGCAGCAGTTGGCGGCCGATGTGCAGGCCGTCCTGGATCTTGAAGGAGTCGTCCAGGTACGGGTCGTTGATCAGGCCCTTCCAACCGACTGTGGTGCGCGGCTTCTCGAAGTACACGCGCATCACCAGGAACAGGGTGTCCGCGACTTCTGCGGCCAGCACCTTCAGACGCTCGGCGTATTCGTGGGCGGCCTTGATGTCGTGGATCGAGCAGGGGCCGATTACCACGAACAGGCGGTGGTCCTTGCCGTCGAGGATGTCGCGGACGACCTGGCGGCCGTTGGCGACGGTGCGCAGGGCGGCGTCGGTCAGGGGGATTTCGCGCTTGAGCTGCTCCGGCGTGATCAGTGTCTCGTTGGAGGCAACGTTAAGGTCGTCGATCTGTAAATCAGCCATCGTGGTACTCAATCAGGTCACGGGTGCCGGCCGCCAGAAATCCCCGTGCGATGGGGCGCAGGCAGAGGTGTCGCTAAGGGGAACCCGAACCTTAACCGTTCAGGCGTAGCCTCGACAATGGCTCGATGCAGGAAAATGCCCGCAACACGGGCATTTGCGCGACTTTCTGCGGGGTGCCGATCAGACCGCGCAAAACATCGGGAAGTCGGCGGCGTTCTGCGCGATCCACTCCAGCGCCAGGGTCTCGAACGGCAGGCTGCTGCCGCTCGCCTGTTCCTGCTGGCGGCGGTACTGCTCGATCTGGCAGACCTGCTCGACCATGCGCGCCCGGAACAGGGTGTCTTCGTCGATGAAGGCAATGCCTACGCGGTAGTCGCTGGCCTGCTTGCGGCTCCAGGCGATGACGCCGGGGTAGCAGGCGGAGTCGCCCAGCAGGGGAATGCGCAGCTCGATGGAGGTGCCGCGGCGAAAGCCCCGTGGCGAATTGCACGCGACGCCGCCGAGGCTGATATTGTGCAACCGCTGGCGCGGCAGGAAAGTCTGTTTGCGGATGACCAGCTCGACCGGAAAATCGCACGGGTGGCGCAGGAACTGACGCATGACGGAACGCTCCGACTGCAATCTTTATAGTGGTGGCACCTTGAGTATAGTGCCGGCCCTGGAGCTGACCGACCTGGATGCCGACCGCCGGCTGCTGGAGCTGCCGGGCGTATCGCTGCTGATTTTCACCGGCGCTGGCTGCTCCACCTGTCGCTGGGCGCGGCAGGTGCTGCCGGAGTTCGGCCTGCCCATCGACCGCCTGTGCTGGATCGACGCCGGGCACAGCGGCGGCCTGGTCGAGCGCTATGAGGTCTTCCATCTGCCGTCCCTGTTCCTGGTGCGCGACAGCCATTTCCTGGGCCCGGTGCACGCACCGCTGCGCCCCGAACCCCTGATCCAAGCCCTGCGCGCTGCCCTGGCGCGTCCTGCTGAGGAATTGCCTTGATGAATCTGCGAATCGGCATCATCGGAACCGGCGCCATTGGCGGTTTCTACGGCCTGATGCTGGCCCGCGCCGGCCATGACGTTCATTTCCTGCTGCGCAGCGAGTATCCCGCCGTCGCGCAGAACGGCCTGCGTCTGAACAGCCAGGTGCACGGCGCGCTGAGCCTGTCGCCGGTGAACGCCTACGACGATGTGGCGAAGATGCCGTCCTGCGACTGGCTGCTGGTGGGCGCCAAGACCACCAGCAACGCCGACCTCGCGCCGCTGATCATTCAGGCCGCTGCGCAAGGCGCCAAGGTCCTGCTGCTGCAGAACGGCCTTGCCGTGGAAGACGAACTGCGCGCGCTGCTGCCCGGACACATCCACCTGCTCGGCGGGCTCTGCTTCATCTGCGTGCACCGCGCCGAACCGGGTGTGATCGAACACCAGGCCTTCGGCGGGGTGAACATCGGCTATCACTCGGGTTCCGCTCCGGAGGCCGAAGCGCGCCAGGCGATCGTGGAGGAGGGCGCTGCGCTGTTCCGTAGCGCCGGCCTGGACTCCAACGCCATGCCCAATCTGGAGCAGGCGCGCTGGCAGAAGCTGGTCTGGAACATCCCATACAACGGCCTCTCGGTGCTGCTCGACAGCGGCACGCGGGCGATCATGGACAACCCCGACAGTCGCACCCTGGTGGCCGAACTGATGGAGGAAGTCATCGCCGGCGCCGCCGCGTGCGGGCACTCGCTGCCCCAGGGCATAGTCGGGGCGATGCTCAACTCCACCGATGCCATGCCGGACTACCTGCCCAGCATGTACCATGATTTTGCCCAGCGCCGGCCGCTGGAGCTGGGCGCGATCTACGCGGCGCCTCTGGAAGCTGCGCGCAAGGCCGGGCGCGAACTGCCGAAGATCGAGGCGCTGTATCGCGCGCTGCGGTTCATCGACGTACGCAACCAGACTCGCTGACGAGCACCGGGGGAAGCATGGCAAAAGGGCTGGGCGACAAGCTGGTGGTGGCGATTTCCTCGCGGGCGCTGTTCGACCTGCGGGAAAGCCATCAGGTTTATGAAAGCGAGGGCGTCGAAGCCTATCGCCAGTACCAGATCGACCGTGAGGACGAAGTCCTGCCGCCGGGCGATGCCTTTGCCCTGGTGCAGAAGCTGCTCGCCCTCAACGGCGGGACCGACAGCGCGCCGGTGGAAGTCGTCCTGGTCTCGCGCAACAGCGCCGATACCGGACTGCGCGTATTCAATTCCATCCAGCACTACGGCCTGGGCATCTCCCGCGCTGCGTTCGTCGGCGGGCGTAGCCCTTATCCCTACCTCAAGGCGTTCAACTGCCACCTGTTCCTATCGACCCATATAGATGACGTGCGCAACGCGCTGGATGCCGGCTTCGCTGCCGCGACCATCCTTTCCGGCGGCACCCGCCGGGAAGCCAATGGCGAGCTGCGCTTCGCCTTCGACGGCGATGCGGTGCTGTTCTCCGACGACTCCGAGCGCGTCTACCAGCAGGGCGGCCTGGAAGCCTTTCAGACCCACGAGCGCGAGTCCGCGCGCGAACCTCTGGGCGGTGGGCCGTTCAAGCCCTTCCTCAAAGCGCTCAACCGCGTGCAGCAGGCCTTCCCGCAGGAGTCCTGCCCGATCCGCACGGCGCTGGTCACCGCGCGCTCGGCCCCGGCCCACGAGCGGGTAATCCGCACTCTGCGCGAGTGGGACATCCGCCTGGACGAGTCGCTGTTCCTCGGTGGCCTGGACAAGGCTGCCTTCCTCGAAGCCTTCGCCGCCGACGTGTTCTTCGACGACCAGCCGATGCACTGCGAGAAGGCTCGGGAGGTAGTGGCGACCGGCCATGTTCCCCATGGCGTGAGCAACGAGAAGAAGGTCGCCGGTTAGCCGCCCGGCCGCGACATCCGGCCTTCTCGGAGCGATTCGCGTTCTCCTGCTACGCTGCTGGATAGGCCCCGCCGCGCAGGCAGTCGAGGAGGCCGCATGATCCGAACGATTCTTTACGCCACCGACCTCGGTCTTTACGCTCCCTACGTCCTTCAGCACGCACTGTCGCTGGCCCGTGCCTACGGAGCCGAGGTGTATGTCGTGCACGCGGTGGAACCGTTGGGGCTGTTTGCCGAGTCCGTGCTGCAGACCTACCTGGATGAAGGCACGCTGAACGAGATGCGCACCAATGGCCTGACCAATGTCATGGGCAGCATCGAGCAGCGGGTGATGGAAGGCTTCCGCGATGAGCTGGGGGAAGCGCGCCAGGACGCCGAGCTGATCCGCTCGGTGCGCGTGGTGCAGGGGGACGCGCCGATGGTGATTCTCGACGAGGCCAAGCGCCTGGACGTCGACATCATCGTCGCCGGCAGCCACAGCCACGGGGATGGGCTGAATACGCCGCTGGGACGCACTGCCGCGCGCCTGGTACAGCTGGCCGAAGTGCCGGTCTACCTGGTACCGATGCTGCAGCACCGCTGAAGGCTTTGTGACGATACGTCAGGCAAGCCCGGAATTTCCGTAGGGCTTTAGACGAATGGCATGCAGGGCGAAAAAAAACGTCTAGTTTTATTCCTTAAACCATTAATATGGTTATAAAACGACAAGCCCCTGATCGCGGGTCGCGACATTCATTTCGAGGAAAGTCCATGAAGCTTCAGCAACTGCGCTATATCTGGGAAGTCGCGCACCACGATCTGAACGTCTCGGCCACTGCCCAAAGCCTGTACACCTCCCAGCCCGGCATCAGCAAGCAGATTCGCCTGCTGGAGGACGAGCTGGGCGTCGAAGTCTTCGCCCGCAGCGGCAAGCACCTGACCCGCGTCACCCCGGCCGGCGAGCGCATCATCACCACCGCTGGCGAGATCCTGCGCAAGGTCGAGAGCATCAAGCAGATCGCCCAGGAGTTCTCAAACGAAAAGAAGGGCACGCTGTCCATCGCCACCACCCACACCCAGGCGCGTTATGCACTACCCGGCGTGATCAGCGGCTTCATCAAGCAATACCCGGACGTCTCCCTGCACATGCATCAGGGCACGCCGATGCAGATCGCCGAGATGGCCGCCGACGGCACCGTCGACTTCGCCATCGCCACCGAGGCGCTGGAGCTGTTCGGTGACCTGATCATGATGCCGTGCTACCGCTGGAACCGCTGCGTGATCGTGCCCCAGGGCCACCCGCTGACCAAGATGCCGAAGCTGACCCTGGAGCTGCTGGCCGAGCAGCCCATCGTGACCTACGTATTCGGTTTCACCGGCCGCTCCAAGCTCGACGAAGCCTTCAACCAGCGTGGCCTGGTGCCGAAAGTGGTGTTCACCGCGGCCGACGCCGACGTGATCAAGACCTACGTGCGCCTGGGGCTGGGCGTGGGCATCGTCGCCCACATGGCGGTCGATCCGAAGCTCGACAGCGACCTGGTGATGCTCGATGCCAGCCACCTGTTCGAGTCCAGCGTGACCAAGATCGGGTTCCGTCGCGGCACCTTCCTGCGCGGCTTCATGTGCGACTTCATCGAGAAGTTTGCCCCGCACCTGACCCGCGACCTGCTGGCCAAGGCCGTTCAGTGCCACAACAAGACCGAGCTGGACGAGCTGTTCGACGGCATCGAACTGCCGGTCTACTGATCGCCCCCTCACTCGAAAAAGCCCGGCAGATGCCGGGCTTTTTCATTGCTGGCTTCAGTGGATGCGCCAGCGCAGCAATAGCAGGGCGGCGAAGGCCAGCGCCGCGCCGATGAAGAAGGTCCAGCTGGCGCCGAAACTCTGCCACAACCAGCCAGCCAGTACGCTGGCGAGCAGCATGGCGATACCGCTGGCGAGGTTGAACACGCCGAAGGCGGTGCCCTTCAGGTCGGCTGGCGTGGTGTCGGCGATCAAGGTGGCCAGCAGCCCCTGGGTGAAGCCCATGTGCAGGCCCCACAGTGCGACGCCGACGAGCATCAGCGGCGTGGAGTCGGCCCAGGCCAGCAGCAGGTCGGCCGCCACCAGCAGGGCCATGCCGATAGCCAGTAGGCCGGTGCGGTCGGTGCGGTCCGACCACCAGCCCACCGGGTAGGCCGAGAGCATGAATACCAGGGCCATCACCACCATGACAATGGGTGTCCAGGCCATCGGCAGTCCGATGTCCTGGGCGCGCAGCACCAGGAAGGCTTCGCTGAAGCGCGCGAGGGTGAACACCGCGCCGATGCTGACCACCCACCAGTAGCGCGCCGGGAAGCTGCGCAGCGCGTCGCGATGGATCGGCGAGCGGAAGCGCTGGGGGCCTTCGGCCGGTTCCGGTTCGTTGACGAAGAAGACGATGGCCAGCACCGCGAAGCCGGCTGGAATACAGGCGAACCAGAACACCAGTGGCAGGTTGTTGCCAAGCCAGAGCATCAGCGCAATGGCCAGTAGCGGGCCGGCGAAGGCGCCGACGGTGTCCATGGACTGGCGCAGGCCGAAGCAGGCCCCGCGGATCGACGGCGGCGAAACGTCCGCGATCAGTGCGTCGCGTGGTGCGCCGCGGATGCCTTTGCCGATACGGTCGAGTAGGCGTGCGGCGAAGATGGTCTCGCCGGAGGTAGCCAGCGGGAACAGCGGCTTGGACAGCGCCGCCAGGCCGTAGCCGAACAGCACCAGGCCCTTGCGTCGTCCAAGGTAGTCGCTGATGGCGCCGGAGAATACTTTCACGATCAGCGCGGTGGCTTCGGCGATGCCTTCGATCAGGCCCACCGCGACCATGCTAAGGCCGAGGCTGCCAACCAGGAACAGCGGCAACAGGCTGTGCAGCAGTTCGGAGGACAGGTCCATGAACAGGCTGACGAAACCCAGTGCCCAGACGGTGGTGGGAATGCGGGGGCGTCTGCGATCCGTGCCGTCGGCCATGGCGAAACATCCTTGTGCGTCAGGGAAGGAGAAAACAGTCTGGCCGAACGGGCATCAAGAAAGCGTCAAAGACGACGCTCAGAGGCGATCGAGGTCGTCGCGCTGGGCCAGTTCGGCCAGCGCTTCGCGGGAGTCCAGCGGGAGTTCGCCGCGGCCTTCCAGAACTTCATGGAGAAAGCTCATGAACACCGTGTAGACGACCTCGCGGCCATCATCGTGGCGGACGACAAAGAAGGGGGCGGTGTCCACACCGTACTGCGCGGCGACCAGCCAGCCGGTGCTGGCGGGGTTGCGCTCGTCGGCGACCAGGGTGCGGTCGATGCGGTCCAGGTAGCCGCCCTTGACCAGGCGGTCGTGGACTTCGCGGCACTTGCGGCAGTCCTGGCCGTCGGCCAGGACTTTCTTCACCAGGGTGATGCGCATGGGATCGGCTCCGCCGCAGGCATGCAGGCGTCCGATCCTGGGCTGCGGGCTGACAAGGAAGTTTCCGTCAGCCGAGGGTACGGCTTCAGGCCTTGCTGATCAAATTGCCGGCGTGCAGGCCGCACTCTTTCTGCGTGGCTTCTTCCCACCACCAGCGGCCTTCGCGCTCGTGCTGGTTCGGCAGGACCGGGCGGGTGCAGGGCTCGCAACCGATGCTGATGAAGCCGCGCTCGTGCAGGCTGTTGTAGGGGATTTCCAGCATGCGGATGTAGGCCCAGACCTCTTCGCTGCTCATGTTCGCCAGCGGGTTGAACTTCACCAGCGGTTTCTCCGGGGTGGAGAAGGCGCCGTCCACTTCGACCACGGCGACCTGGCTGCGGGTGCCGGGGCTCTGGTCCTTGCGCTGGCCGGTGGCCCAGGCGGTCACGGTGGACAGCTTGCGCTTGAGCGGCTCGATCTTGCGGATGCCGCAGCACTCCCCATGACCGTCCTTGAAGAAGCTGAACAGGCCCTTCTCCTTGACGAAGGGTTCCAGCAGGCGCGGGTCCGGGGTCATCACTTCGATGGCGATGCCGTAGTGCTCGCGCACCTGCTCGATGAAGCGGTAGGTCTCTGGGTGCAGGCGGCCGGTGTCGAGGCTGAACACCTTGACGTTCTTGTTGAGCTTCCAGGCCATGTCCACCAGCACCACGTCCTCGGCGCCGCTGAAGGAAATCCACAGCTCGTCGCCGAAGTGCTCGAAGGCAAGCTTCAGGATGTCCTGTGGGGCTTTGCTGGCATAGCTCGCGGCGATTTCCGCGATATCGAACGGGAGGCTCATCAGGCGGTATTCCTAGTTTTAATGGCGCAAGGCGCTCTGTGGGCGCGATGGTAGCAAAGAGGGGGATATGCCCCTAAATAACCATCAGGAAGGTCGACTGTGGTGTTTGGGTATAAGTGGTGCGTTGCACCGCCTGGAGCGAGCGGCTAGAGTGCCGCCTCTCAAGTCAAACCTGCGGGGAAATCGTTCGTGGAAATCGCCTGTCTCGACCTGGAAGGGGTTCTGGTTCCGGAAATCTGGATCGCCTTCGCTGAAAAAACCGGTATCGAAGCGCTGAAGGCGACGACCCGTGATATCCCGGATTACGACGTGCTGATGAAGCAGCGTCTGCGCATCCTCGACGAGCACGGCCTGAAGCTGTCAGACATCCAGGAAGTAATCGCCACCCTGAAGCCGCTGGAAGGCGCGGTGGAGTTCGTCGACTGGCTGCGCGAGCGCTTCCAGGTGGTGATCCTCTCCGACACCTTCTACGAATTCTCCCAGCCGCTGATGCGCCAGCTCGGTTTCCCGACCCTGCTGTGCCACAAGCTGATCACCGACGAGACTGATCGTGTGGTGGATTACCAACTGCGCCAGAAGGATCCGAAGCGTCAGTCGGTCATCGCCTTCAAGAGCCTGTACTACCGTGTGATCGCCGCTGGCGATTCGTACAACGACACCACCATGCTCTCCGAAGCCCATGCCGGCATCCTGTTCCACGCGCCGGAAAACGTGATTCGTGAGTTCCCGCAGTTCCCGGCCGTGCACACCTATGAGGACCTGAAGAAGGAATTCCTCAAGGCGTCCAACCGCCCGCTCAGCCTGTAACACCGGCTGTGACGAAAAAGCCCCGCTGATGCGGGGCTTTTTGTTTTCTACGTTTCTGTCAGAGGCTTTCCAGCGTCCGCAGCAGCACGCCCACCTTGGTCAGCGATTCCGCGTATTCCTCTTCCCAGTTGGAGTCGGCCACGATGCCGCCGCCGGCCCAGCAGCTTGCCTGGCCGTCCTTGACCAGTACGGTGCGGATGGCGATGGAGCTGTCCATTTCGCCGCGCACATCGAGGTAGAGCAGGCTGCCGCAGTAGATGCTGCGCTGGGTCGGCTCCAGCTCGTCGATGATCTGCATGGCGCGGACCTTCGGTGCGCCAGTGATGGAGCCGCCGGGGAAGCTGCCTTCGAGCAGGTCCAGCGCGTCCTTGCCGTCTGCCAGTTCGCCACGCACGCTGCTGACCAGGTGGTGGACGTTGGGGTAGGTCTCCACCGCGAACAACTCGGGCACATGCACGCTGCCTGGGCGGCAGCTGCGGCCCAGGTCGTTGCGCAGCAGGTCGACGATCATCAGGTTCTCGGCACGATCTTTCTCGCTGGCGAGCAGGGCCTCGGCATTCTGTCGGTCGGCCTCGGGTGAGTCGCCGCGCGGGCGGGTGCCCTTGATCGGGCGGGTCTCCACCTGGTTGCCGTGGAGCTGGATGAAGCGCTCCGGCGACAGGCTGAGGACGGCGCCTTCAGGCAATGCCAGGTAACCGGCAAAGGGCGTAGGACAGGCCTCGCGCAGCGCGCGGTAGGCCAGCCAGGGCGAGCCCTGGCAGGGCGCACGGAAGCGCTGCGTGTAGTTCACCTGATAGCAGTCGCCGGCGAGGATATAGCCGTGCACCCGTTCCAGCGCCTCGTGGTACTGCTCGCGGCTCAGGTCCGGACGGAAGGGCGCAGCAAGCTGGAAGGGCGGCAGCGCTTCATCGTCGTGGGCGTTCTCGAACAGCGCGATCAGGCGTTCCCGCTCGCTGGCTGCCAGTGACGGGTGGAACACCAACTGGCTGCTGCGCTCCTCGTGATCGGTAACCAGTGCCCAGGCATACAGGCCCAGGCGCGCATCGGGCAGGGCGAGGTCGTCGAGGTTCGGTTCGGGCAGGTGCTCGACGCGCCGGCCGAAGTCATAACCGAGATAACCGATCATTCCGCCGACGAATGGCAGTTTGCGGTTGTCCGGGACTTTTGCCTCGCCCAGGCTCTGCAAGGCGCCTCTTGCGCGGGCGAAGAAGCGCTTGGCCGATTCGTCGGCGGTTGGTGCCAGTTCTGCCAATGGCCAGGCGCTCAGAAGGTCATAGCGTCCACGTGTGGCAATAGGTCGACCGGCGTCCAGGAGTACGGCGCCGGGTGCCCGATGAATCAGGGCGAAGCGTTCGCCCGGGTCTTCCCGGTAAGGAAGCGGGTACAGAAAACAGTCAGGCATGGGTAACAGCGTGCAGGCAAATGAGGTGATCAGGTCGGCTGAAGTGTCGATCCTAGAGCTATTTCTTCAGTTTACGTAGGAAAAGCATTCTGATAAGAAGTGACGAATCCCACGCGGACAGTGCTCCGTACCAACAACGATAATGACATAGGGATACAGGCCGTGGATGTAGTGCTCGAGCCCGCAGCCGGCAGCCTTCTGCGCTCCAGATTAACACCCCCTCGGGTGCCTGCTGATTATTTGATTCGTCCCGAGGTCCAGAATGCCCTGGACCGACATCCTTATGCCTCGATCCTGTCGTTCTCGGCGCCCGCCGGCTTCGGCAAGACCACCGCATTGGCGGCGCTGGCCGGCAAGCGTGCAAGCGAAGGCCACAAGGTCGCCTGGCTTTCCCTGGAGAGTGACGACGACGATCCCGGTCGTTTCTGCCTGAAACTCATCCAGGCCCTGGCCACTTCCGTGCCGGGCACCGGTGAGGATGCGCTGGGGTACGTGCATAACACCATGCGCGTGCCCGTGGTCGCGGTGATGGAAAGCCTGCTGATGGACCTCTCCCGTGACGAGCGCAAGGTCCTGCTGGTACTCGACGACCTGCATGAGATCACCCATTCCGACGTCTTCGCCGGCCTCAATCGCCTGGTGCAGTACGCGCCGCCCGGCCTCACCCTGGCCATCGGCAGCCGTTCCCAGCCGCCGCTGAACCTCGCTACCTGGCGCGCCAAGGGCCTGCTGCTGGAAATTGGCCAGGACGAGCTGCGCCTGTCCCGCGACGAAACCCGCGAGTACCTGGCCCGCGATGGCCTGCAACTCGAAGATAGCTGCCTGCAGTCGCTGCACAACCAGACCGAAGGTTGGATGGCGGGGGTTCACCTGGTCAGCCTGTGGCTGCGCCAGCAGCCGGGTGCTCCGGAAGACCTCAAGCTGCTCAGCAGCGACAAGGCGGCGGTGGGTGACTACCTGTTGCGCGCGGTGTTCGAGCGCCTGCCGGCCGACGTGCAGGACGCGCTGCTGTCCCTGGGGATCGCCAATCGCCTGAACGGCGACCTGGCCAATACCCTGACCGGCCGCCAGGACGGCCAGGCGCTGCTGGAGCATCTGGACAGCATGCAGCTGTTCCTCCTGCCGCTGGACCGCGACCGCCAGTGGTACCGCTTCCACCAGCTGTTCGCCGACTTCCTCCGCGCCTGCCTGCGCGAGCGTGATCCGGAGCGCTTCAAGCAACTGCACTTCAACGCCAGCCTGTGGTTCACCAACCACCACATGCCGACCCTGGCCATCGAGCACGCTTGCCTCGCCGAGGACCCGGAGATGCTCGCCGCGCTGGTCGATGGTTGTGGCCTTGAACTGATCAACCGGGGCCAGCTCTACCTGATCTCGCGCTGGCGCAAGCACGTGCCGAACGAGATCGCCGAGCGCTACCCGATCCTCGTGCTCAGCGACGTCTGGACCCGCGCCACCGAGCTCAGCCTGCCCGAAGCCAACCGCATGATCGACGAGCTGCTGGCGCGCTGGGGCGACTCGCGCGGCAACGGCCCGATGGGCAACCAGTACCTCTCGGCGCTGGCGGTGAAAGCCGTGCTGGCGCTGCAGAAAGATGACCTCGAACAGTGCATCACCCTGGCGCGCAAGGTGGAGAGCCAGCTGGGGCAGAATTCGGCGTTCCTCGAGGGCGCGATTCTGCTGATCGCCGCCTTCGCCCAGGTCGTGCGTGGCCAGGCGGAGCAGGCACGTCGCCTGATGGGGCTGGCGCAGCAGCGCAACCACTTCCTCGACGGCCGCTACCTGCACATGCAGCAATGCACCATCGAAGTGGTGCTGGCGCTGGAGCAGGGACACGTCAACCAGGCGCAGATGCTCATCGAGCGCGTACGTGAGCAGGCCATGCCGCTGTTCGACAAACGCTCCCAGGCCCTGGCGTTGCCGGCCATCGCCGAAGCGCTGACGGCCTACTACCGCACCGAACTGGATGGCCTTGAAGAGCGCCTGCGCTGGGCGCTGGGCCGGGTCGACGTGGTCAACCCCATTGATCTGTACGCCCAGGGCATGCAGTGCCTGGCGCGCATCCAGCGCCTGCAAGGGCGCGGCAAGGAGGCGCTGGCCACCCTCGGGCTGATGCAGACCCTGGCTTCGCGAAACCAGTCCTGGCGCTTCTTCGCCATGGCGGTGGGCGAGGAGATCAACCTGATCCTCCAGGAAACCGCCACCGACCGCTGCAAGCGCGCCGAACAGCGGCTCAAGGCGATCGACTGGGCGAAGCTCGCCAGTCACTACAAGCAGATGCCGTTCAACCCGGTACTCTGGGTGCAGGGCATCAGCCGCGTGCGCCTGCTCCAGGCGCGCGGGCACTTCAGCGAGGCGTTGCACGAAATCACCCAGCTGCGCGGCATGCTGCAGCCGGGCTGGCACGGCCTGCAACGGCTGCGCCTGGATCTTCTGGCGGCCCTGAGCTACCAGCGCCTGGGCTACCAGGAACGCTCCCATAGCCTGCTTGGCCAATGCCTGGTCGGCGCCGAGCGGGAAGGGGTGCGGAGCATTTTCATCGAGGAAGGCGAGGGGGTTCGCCAGTTGCTGCAGCAGCTGGAATCCACCGAGCGACAACCGGCGCTGCAGGTTTTCATTCGCGGAATGTTGACCGTCTGGCCGGGGCAGGAAGCACGCAGGTCGCCCGAAGTGCTCGAGGAAGGTCTGACCGACCGCGAGCGCGAGGTGGTATGCCTGGCGGCCCAGGGACTCTCCAACGAGGAGATCGGCCAGCAGCTGTCGCTGGCTCTGGGCACCGTCAAATGGCACCTGCACAACATCTACGAGAAGCTCAAGGTGCGCAATCGGACCCAAGCGATACGCCGTGCCCGCGAGCTGAGTCTGCTCTGACATGACGACCCTGACCACACTGCCGCAGCAGCCCATGCCGCTGCTGCGCACCAAGCTGTTCCCACCGCGCACCGACAGCGATTCGCTGCTGCCGCGCCGCGCCCTGATCGACCGCTTGTATGCCCACCGCCAGCAGCGCGTGCTGATCCTCAGTGCGCCGGCCGGGTTCGGCAAGAGCACCATTCTCAGCCTGTTCCGCCAGCGCCTGCTGGAGGGTGGCGCGCGGGTCGCCTGGATGTCCTGCGACGAGGGCGACAGCGAGCCGCAGCGCCTGGTGCAGTACCTGGTGGCGAGCATCCGCAGCGTCGAGGCGGATTTCGGCACCAACACCTCGAACCTGCTGCAGTCGGACATGACCCTGCCGCTGGAAGGCATCATCGACGCCTTCCTTTCCGACCTGCGTCGCCTCGACGGGCCGATCTACCTGCTGCTCGACGACTTCCACCAGATCCGCCACCCGGCGCTGGCCCACGGCGCGCGCTACCTGATCGAGCACCTGCCGGACAACATCCGCCTGGTCACCAGCACCCGCTATCGCCCGCGCTTCCTGGTGGACGAGCCGGGCCTGGCGCCCTGGGCCTTCTGCCTGAGCGGCGACGACCTGCGCCTGACCCGCGAGGAAACCGACACCTTCCTCACCGAACTCAAGGGGCTGGCCCTGAGCGACAGTGAGCTCAAGCTGCTGCATAAACGCACCGAAGGCTGGATCACTGCGCTGCATCTCGCGGCCCTGGCGCTGGCGCGCAACCCGGACCGCGCGGCGCTGCTCAAGGGGCTTTCCGGCACCGAGCGCGACCTTGCCGACTACCTCGCCGAGGACGTTCTGCGCAGCCTGCCCGAACCGCTGCAGCAGTTCCTCGACCAGACCTCGGTGCTCGACGAATTCTGCGCCGAGCTGTGCAACGCCCTGACCGGGCGCCGTGATGGCCTGGACATGCTGATGCGGCTGCAGAACGAGCAATTGTTCATCATCCCGCTGGACGACCAGCGCGAGTGGTTCCGCTACCACCACCTGTTCGCCGAATTCCTTCAGGGCCGCCTGGCGCGCAACTCCGATCCGACGCCGCTGCTGCACGCCGCCGCGCGCTGGTGCGAGGGCCGCGACATGGCCGACCGCGCGATCAAGTACGCCCTGCGCGCCCGCGACTATGCCTTTGCCGCCGACCTGCTGGAGCGCCAGGGCGCAAAGCTGATTGCCGGCAACCGCGTGTACGGCATCCTCGGCATGCTCAGCAGCATTCCCGCCGAGGTGATCCGCGAGCACCCGGTGTTCCAGATCTTCTACGCCTGGCAGCTGGCCTTCGAGCAGAAGTTCGCCGAGGCCGAGGCGCTGATCGAAGAGCTCAGCGTCCGGTTGCTGCAGGGGCAGGGCAAGGTGCGTCACTTCGGCATGGCCGAGCTGCTCGCCGTGGCCCAGGTGCTGAAGGCGCTGGTGCTGCTGTACCAGGACAAGCTGGAGGCCTGCCTGAAGGTGGCGCGCCAGTGGCTGGCGCTGGTGCCGGGTAACCAGCCGGTATTCCGCGCCAGCCTGTCGTGCATCCAGGCTGCGGCCTATGCGCTGCTGGGTGACTACGCCGAGGCGGCCAGTGCCATCGGCGTTGCCCGCGATTGCCTGCGCATGGCTGACAGCGAATACCTGCAGGTCGTCGTCAGCATGATCGAGGCGCTGATCTGCAAGGAACGCGGTGAGCTGGAGCGCGGGCGGACCATTGCCGAGAGCGCGCGCAGCCGCGTGGAGCGGGTCTTCGGCCGGCGCAGCCGGGTCGGAGGACCGTTGTCCCTGGCCTATGCGGATCTGCTCTACGAGCAGGATCGCCACGCGGCGATCCTCGCCGAACTGCCGCTGGCCACCACCTGGCGCGACGTTGCCACACCGGTGGAGCTGATCAGTCGCGGTCAGTTGGTGATGGCCAAGGCGCGATTCTTCGCTGGTGAGGCCGAACAAGGGTTGGCCCAGCTCGACGAATGGCTGGTTGGCCTGCAGTCGCCGGGCTACGAGCGGGTGCATGCGCTGGCGATGAGCTGCAAGGTGCAACTGCTGCTGTGGATGCGCCGGCCCAACGAGGCCGAGCGCGTGTGTCTGCAACTGGCGCGGCACCTCTCGGGACTCAACGCCGAACGCTATGCCGATGCCCACGCGGCGCTGGTGATGGCAGAGGCGCGCCTGGCGCTTTCCGAGCGCCACGCCGAACGTGCGCAGCAGCGTCTGGAATCGTGTCTGGCGGGCTTTACCTCGCCCTATCAGCGCGACCGGCGGCTGCGTCTTTCGCTGTTACTTTCTGTGGCGTATTGGCAGAAAGGTAACAGCGAAAAAGCCTTCGCTCTGTTCGCCCCCACCCTCGAGGAAGCCTGGAACCTGGGTTACCGGCGCCTGTTCCAGGACGACGCCCTGTGGCTACTGCCACTCTGGGAGGCCTGGAAGGGCGCAGAACCCAAGCGCGCTTCGGCCTGGCAAGGGGTGGCCGAGATGCTTCGCGAGCAATGCCGCAGGCTCTCCGTTGATCCTGAAAGTTTCGATGAAAATCAAGATGTTAGCCACCGTGAGCGAGAGATCCTGCGGCTCGTGGCGGCCGGCTTGTCGAACCGGGACATCGCCCAGGCGGTGCATCTGTCGGAGGCCACCATCAAGTGGCATCTGCACAACCTGTTCGCCAAGCTCGGCGTGCGCAGCCGCACCCAGGCGGTACTCAAGGGGAAGAGTCTGGGACTGCTCAGCGAAGCTTGAGTCGGAAGGTTGGTTTTGCGCCATCCCTTGGATGGGCTGGCAGGTTCACGGCGGGTCAGTAGCTTGGAGACCAGGACGAGAAGCTTCGTGCTTCACGAATCCATACCCGCGGCGCCTAAGGAAGAAGTCGGGGGTCTGGAAGATCGGCATCAGCCGGTCAACCTGCAGCGGGGTAGGACGCCCCTTGCAGTGCCTGGGGCAACCCCACCTGAACACTGGAGAGTTATAACAATGAAAATCAAGCAACTGGTTCTTGCAAGCGCAGTTCTGGCCGCTCCGTTCCTGGCACATGCCGACATGAAATCCATGGATGACGCTGCACTGTCCGGTATCACCGGCCAGGATGGCATCAGCATTTCCGGTACCTTCAACGCCTCCATTGGCGCTGTCACCTACAAGGACGCCGACACCAACGGCGGTTCCCTGGTCCTGCAGGGTATCCACCTGCCGAGCGTGACCATCGCCGACAACGCGCCGATGACCGTCGACGTGGTGAAAACCAACATCACTCCGGTTGGCGGCGGCACTGCCGTAGCCACCGAACAACTGGCCATCGGCCTGCCCACCGTGACCGGTGACGTCACCATCGACGCCGTCAAGGTAGGCACCGGCGGCGCCAGCATTGGTTCGCTGACCGTTTCCAACCTGAACCTCGCCGGTTCGACCGTGAAGGTCTGGGGTCACTGATCCCGAAGGTTGAAGCGCAGTACCCCTTGCCGGCGCCTGCCGGCGAGGGCCTTCCAGGAATGACTTCCAGAATTTGAAGCGAGGGGTGGGATGTTCGAGATTCTGCTGGGAAGCCTGCTGGGCCTGTTCGGTTTTACCCAGGCCGTGGATACCAAGCCGCAACAGCAGGGCACAGTGAACATCTCGCAGCCGCTCACGCCCAACGGTCCCTTCCGCGAGTCGGTCCAGCTCGAGCCGATGAGCCAGGTGCAGTTCCGCAACGTCATCCGCCAGGCCTACGACTACAGCTGCGGCTCGGCGGCGCTGACCACGCTGCTGGACTACTACCTGGGCCGCAACCTGGAAGAGCGTCAGGTCATGGAAGGCCTGATCAAGTACGGCGAGGCCGACAAGATCGTCCAGCGCCGTGGATTCTCGCTTCTGGACATGAAGCGCTATGCCGCCGCACTCGGCTACAAGAGTGGCGGCTTCCGTGCCGAGTTCTCCGACCTGGACTCGCTCGAACACCCGGCGCTGGTGCCGATCCACTATGCCGGCTTCAAGCATTTCGTCGTGGTCCGCGACGTCTACAACGACCACGTCTTCGTTGCCGATCCTGCCTTGGGCAACATCAGTTTCACCCGCGCCCGTTTCGAGGAAATCTGGGACCAGAACGTGCTCTTCGTGATCTACCCCAGCGGCCAGGAGCCCAGGAACGCTCTGGAGCTGAAGGAAGCCGACATGCGCCTGGTGGACGACCGGACCGTGAGCCTGCTGGCTTTCCGCGAGTTCCCGGAGATGAGCAAGGTCACCCAGAACCAGATTGGCACAGCCGCCACGAACGGAGATGTCCAGTACATCCGGCGCAAGTGATCGCCCGATCGGCCCATACGAATAAGAACAAGACCAGGGGATAGCAACATGGATTTCAAGGGGTTTGCGTGCGTTGCCGCTCTGGCCTTGCTGGCAAGTACCAGCACCATCGCCGAAGAAGCGACAACCGAAGACGCGCGTGATGCGCTGGCCAAGAAGGATACCGACGCCGATAGCGCCAAGGCGCTGGAGCAGGTATTCCAGGCCGCCGAGAAGAGCTACACCCTGCTCAAGAAAGGTGAGCGCCAGCTGACCTATGGCTTCGACTACACCCTGATGCGCGACACCCGCCTGCAGGCCGTGCGCAGTGGCGAGAACGTCTACAGCGTGCTGGCCCAGAGCGAGGCGCAGCACACCTTCACCAACTCGTTCACCTTCGACTACGGCATCTGGGACAACCTGACCTTCAGCATGCGCCTGCCGTTCGTGGCCAAGTACGACACCGAGCGCGACATCCATGCCTACAGCCTGGGCGATGTCTCCGCCACCCTGCGCTGGCAGCCCTGGGCCGCGCGTCGTGGCGCTCCGGTCACCACGCTCTACGCCACCCTCGGCCTGCCCACCGGCGACAGCCCGTACAAGGGCAACGTGCAGGATGACGTCTCCACCGGCAACGGCTTCTACAGCCTGGGCGCCGGCGCCAACATGTCCTACGTGATCGATCCCGTCGTGCTCTACGGCTCGCTGGGTTACACCTACAACATGAAGGTCGATGACATCCACCAGAACCAGTTCGGCGAAGAGCTGGAGAAGGTGGTGCCGGGCGATACGCTGAACTTCGCCATGGGCATGGCCTACGCGCTGTCCTACGACGTTTCCCTGGCCACCTCCTACCAGATGGCCTACTCGTTCAAGAACAAGTACTACTTCAACGACCGCACGGTCGAGGCGCCCGAGCAGACCAGCGCGATCATGAACTTCTCGCTCGGCCTGCGAACATCGCCGGACTACATCGTCAACGTGAACGCCGGTTTCGGTCTGACCGAAGACTCGCCGGATGTACTGCTGGGGGTTTCCCTTCCCCTGGATATCCAAGGCCTCAAAGCCCAGTAACCGACGAGCGACCACCACATGACTATGCGCATTTCGCCCCTCGCGGTGGCGATGGCAGGGGTAGGGTTTGGCTGGGCGACGCTCGCCAACGCCCAGCTCGCCAACGACCTGACCATCGGCAACCCCAAGGCCATGGCCATGGCCAACGCGGTCACGGCCGACTCCACCGGTATCGACGCGGTGCACTACAACCCCGCCGCCCTGACCAAGCTCAAGGGCCGCCAAACTCAGCTCAAGCTGATCACCGGGGTCATGGATATCCGCGCCGGCTTCAAGGCGCCGCCGGACTATGGTTCGTCCTCCTTCGGCCTGGACGACGACCCGGTGGCCGGTGAGAACAGCCGTACCCTGACTCCGACCATGTACCTGCCCGGCCTTGGCGGCATGACCGACATGCCGCTGCTGGTGGCGCCACTGGCCGGCCTGTCGATCAACCCGCCGGGCTCCAAGTTCACCTTCGCCACCAACGTCTACGCGCCCCAGGCGCTAGGCTATTCGCGCGACTCGGACAGCGACCCGGCACGCTACGAAGGCCGCCGCGTCTCGCTGCAGCGCATCACCTACTTCTCGCCCTCGGTGGGCTACGAGGTCAACGACGACCTGTCGGTGGGCCTGAGCATCGGCTTCTCCCACCAGGCGATGGCGCTGGACACCGACTTCCGCAACCCAGGCCTGCTTACCGGCCTGTTGCAGACCCTGCACGACACCACTTGCGTGCCCGGTGCGCAGGAGATCGTCGAGCTGGTGTTCAACGTCTGCGGCGGCCGCATCGGCCCCTACGACTCGCTGGCCAACCTCAAGCTGGACATGCAGCAGACCCTGTCGCCGAGCTTCAACCTGGGCGTGCTGTGGGAACCCTACGACTGGCTGGCTTGGGGCGCGACCTACCAGAGCGAGTCGCGCATGCACCTCAAGGGCAAGTACCGTGTCGACTACACCAAGGACTGGCAGGGCTTCTGGTCCGGCATGCAGAACTCGGTATTCGGCGCCTTCCTCAGCCCGCTGTTCCCCTACGGCAACGCCGAGGAAGAGCACGGTGTGGCGACACTGAACATGGTCAACCCGGACAGCTTCTCCACCGGGATCAAGGTGCGGCCGTTCGACAGGTGGCAGTTCAACTTCGACCTGAAGTGGACCGACTACAGCGACTGGAACAAGCTGGAAATCGAGTTCGACAAAGAGCTCGACCTGCTGCGCATCGCCAAGAACTTCGCGCCCAACGGCGCCACCGACCACAGCATCATCCTCGACCGTGGCTACCAGGACACCTGGAGTTATGCCATGGGCGTGCAGTACGACGTCAACGACCGCCTGCAACTGCGCGCCGGATACGAGTACCGTCCCTCGGCGATCCCCAAGGACAAGGCGGACGCCCTGGTGCCTATCGGCGACGCCGATCTCTACGGCCTGGGCCTGGGCTATCAGTGGGACAAGGACACGGTGATCGACCTGGGCTTCAACTACTTCGTCTCCAAGCAGAGCATCAAGGCGGGCACCAGTTGCAATCTGAACTGCACCGGCATCGACAACCTGGTGTACAACCCCTATGCCGGCCTCGACGTCAGCACCACGGTAAAGGCCTATGTGTTCGCCATGACTTACCGCACCACCTTCTGAGGGCAACAACATGAACGGGCTGACCCTCCTGATTTCCTGCGTCGCCGCCGTCGGCGTGGTGAGCGCATCGGCGCAGGCTGCCAGCGGCCGCTACCTGTCGTGGATCGACGACAGCGGCCAGGTGCACAACACCTTCGTCGACGCCAACTACGCCCAGCAGCAGCGCCAGGCGGACAAGCGCATCGACCAGAGCGACCGCGCACGCCTGATCGACCTCAGTGCCACCCAGTGGCCGGGCGCCCGGCCGGCGGGGGAGAGCAAGCGCCGCTACTTCACCTGGGTGGACGCCCAGGGCAACCTGCAGAACAGCTTCTACGCCGCCGGCCAGGTAGCACCCGGCCGCGCGGATTACGTGCTGCCCAACGGGGACCATTCTTCCGAGTACATCGACGCCGAGTCCTACGAGGATCGCGGCTTTGTCCGCAGTGAGAACGGCAACCCGTACTTCACCTGGGTCGACGACAAGGGGCAGGTGCGCAACTCACCGATCACAGCGGAGCAGCGCGGGGCAATGTTTCGTCGGGGCGAGCAGGGCGGCAGCACTATCGCCTTTACCGAAGGCCGGCAGATCGACCTGAAGGGGCGCCCGAACAACCTGCCGGGGCTCGACGGCATGGGCGAGCAGACTGACGCCATGAAGGCGCTGCTCAAGGGCAGTGGAAAGACCCTGGACGACCTCTATGTCGACCTGCAGCGGCGTTGCTGCGATCAGATGGGCGACGGTGACTTCACCGAGCTGTCGGTGGAAGAACCGCGCTACGAGGAGCTGAACAAGTTCTCGCCGAGCTTCGATTTCCCCATGGGCAAGAGCTACTTCGTGGCAATGAAGCTGCCCAGCTCACAACACGTCTACGGCTTGCGCGTGCGCAGCTTCGCCAACCACCAGGTGGTCTACCCGTCGCTGCTGTTCCTCGACGAGCAGAAGCGCCCGACGCGCCTGGTGAGTGACGCGGTGTACAAGCTCAATCCGGAGACCTGGTACCGCTATGCATTCATCGAAGGGACAATCCCGGTGCGCGCCAACCAGGGTGAGCGTTACGTCCTGCTGCTCACTACCGACGAGGACCGCAGCCTGCAGACCCTCGACAACAAGCCCTACAAGCGACCGCTGGAAGACCTGGCGGTGAACGAGGCCGGGATGAAGGTGCGCGAGCACGGTGACCAGGGTGGGTTCGAGCTGGCCGTAGTGCGCTGAAGTAGTTTCGTAGGGCGAATAACCCGAAGCGGGTTATCCGCCAGCCTCCACGGCGCATAACGCCGTTGGCGTTATGCGCCCTACGCGCTGTCCGCGAAATCAGATGACCATGAAAAAGCCCGGCGAATGCCGGGCTTTTTTGTGGGGCAGGGCGCTTCAGACTTCCTTCGGATGCACGTGGCCGAAGAGCTGCTGGGAGAAGCGCACGCGCTCTTCCACGGTTTCCTTCACACCCTTGGCTTCCAGCTCGGCCAGGTGCGCCTCGACGGCATGGGTGCGCAGGGTCAGGCCGCAGTCGTTGGCGATCTGGATGTTCAGGCCGGGGCGGGCGTTGAGCTCAAGGATCAGCGGGCCCTTGTCCTGGTCCAGCACCATGTCCACGCCGATGTAGCCCAGGCCGCACAATTCGTAGCAGCCGGCGGCGAGCTTCATGAAGCCGTCCCAGTTGGGCAGTTGTACGCCGTCCACCGCGTTGGTGGTGTCCGGGTGCTTGCTGATCTTGTTGTTCAGCCAGGTGCCACGCAGGGTCAGGCCGGTGGCAAGGTCCACGCCCACGCCGATGGCGCCCTGGTGCAGGTTGGCCTTGCCGTTGGACTGGCGGGTCGGCAGACGCAGCATCGCCATCACCGGGTAGCCCATCAGCACGATGATGCGGATGTCCGGTACGCCTTCGTAGCTGATGCTCTTGAAGATCTGGTCCGGGGTCACCCGGTACTCGATCAGCGCGCGGTCGCGGTGGCCGCCCAGGGAGTACAGGCCAGTGAGGATGCTCGACAGCTGGTGCTCGATTTCCTCATGACTGATGATCCGCCCGGAGACCGTCTTGTAGCGCTCCTCGAAGCGATCGGCGATCACCAGGATACCGTCGCCACCGGCGCCCTGCGCCGGCTTGATCACGAAGTCGCTGCGCTCGCCGATGATCTCCGGCAGGCGTTCGATCTCCTTCTCGGTGGAAATGATCCCGTACATTTCCGGTACGTGGATGCCCGCCTCGATGGCGCGCTGCTTGGTGATGATCTTGTCGTCGACGATCGGGTACAGGTGCCGCTGGTTGTACTTGAGCACGTAGTCCGCGTTGCGTCGGTTGATGCCCATGATGCCTTTGGCTTCCAGGGCTTTCCATCGCTTGATCAGGCCGAACATGGCTTAGTCCTTGAGGAAGGCTTTGAAGCGGAACAGTTCGGTCAGGCGGTAACCGCGGTAGCGACCCATCGCCAGCATGAACGACACCAGAATCAGCAGCACGGCCGGGAAGGTGAACACGAAGTACACCAGCTCCGGTACGCGCATCAGGATGTGCGCCAGGGCAGCGGCGAACAGGGTGCCGATGGCAGCCTTCATGGCGTGGGCGGCGCCGCGCTCTTCCCAGGTGATCGACAGGCGTTCGATGCTCATGGTCAGGATCACCATCGGGAACAGGGCGACCGACAGGCCGCTCTCGAAGCCGAGCTTGTGGCTGAGCAGGCTGATGGCGGCGATCATCACCACCACGAAGGTCAGCACCACCGACAGGCGTGGCAGCATCTGCAACTTCAGGTGTTCCAGGTACGAGCGTAGCGACAGGCCCAGCGCGGTGATAACGGTGAACAGGCCGATGCCCCACTGCAGGCCGGTCTCGCGGAAGGCCAGGGCGATCAGCACCGGGGTGAAGGTGCCCAGGGTCTGCAGGCCGATCAGGTTGCGCAGGATCAGGATCACCAGCACGCCGAACGGGATCATGATCATGATCTGGAAGGTCTGCTGAGTGGACAGCGGCAGGCCGTACAGCGAGTACTCGAGGAAGGCCGCGTCGGTGTTCTCGTCCGACAGCTTGGCCAGGCGGATGGCGTTCATCTCGCTGCTGTTGAGGCTGAAGCTGACCTGGGCCTTCTTGCCACCTTCGATGGACAGCAGGCTCTCGTCACCCAGCCACCAGATCAGGCGATCGTTGGGCAGGCCGCGCTCGCCGGTTTCCGGGTTGAAGTACAGCCATTCCTTGCCGTTGTAGCTGCGCAGCCAGAGTTCGGGCTGCTGCGGCTGGTTGGCGACCAGGCGGATGGTATGCACGCGCTCCAGCGGCACGTGGGCCACCGCGAGCAGGGTTTCGACCACGTGGGAGCGCTTGTCCAGGCTGGTGTCGCCGGCCAGCAGCAGTTTCACGTTGTCGTCATTGAGGTTGTTGGCGCGCTTGATGGCTTCGCTGACGAAGGTCTCGACGTCCGCCGAGTGCTGGCGGATGGGCGCGATCAGGGCTTCGGCGGCGATCTTGTCCGGGCCTTCCAGGGGCAGGCTGTCGCGGAAGATCGGGCCCTTTTCCTTGGCCTTCTCGGTAGCGCCGGCATAGCGCTTGGTCAGCACCAGGCGGTAGTAGAGGGTCTGCTGGCCGCTGGCGCGGCGCGAGGACCAGGTCACCTTGCGGTTGCCGTCGGAGCGGTTGATGCCCACGCCGTAGTTGTTGGAGACGAAGCTCTCGTTGAGGCTGACGTAATCCTGGGCCAATGGCGGCACGAACATCTGCACCTTCACCGGAGTCTTCGGCGTGGCGATGAACTCGACCTTGGCGTCGATGTTCCACAGGTCGTCGGTCTCGGCCTCGGTCATGGGGATGCCGAGGACGAAGATCTGGTAGGCGGTGATCGCGACGCCCAGCGTCAGCAGGATGGCGATCAGGACCTTCAGATGCAGGGTAAGAGAGCGCATGGGATTACTCGGCAGGTTTCGCTACGGGTTGGCAGCCGGGCTTGCCGGCAGCGTATTTCAGGCTCGGGTCGACCAGGGCGCCGAAGCGCTTGAGCGCGTCGGAGCCGATCAGAAGCGGGTATTGGAAGGCGCTGCGGTCGGTAAGGTTCACTTCGATGGTGCGCAGGGCCTTGCCCATGCACAGCTGAAGCTCGATGACCGGACGCGCGGTATAGGCCTTGCCTTCGTCGGGGTCGTAGTCGCCGTGGCGGCGCTTGATCTTGCTGATGCGCGCCAGGGGTTTCTCGATCGGCTGGCTGTCGGCGGTGTCGGTGGCCAGGTAGAACCGCACCCAGGTCTCGCCATCGCGCTTGAAGCGCTTGATGTCGCGGGCGCTGAGGGAAGCGGTCTTGGCGCCGGTGTCGAGCTTGGCGGCCAGTTCGATGTCCAGGTCGTTGATCCGGGCGTATTCGTTCAGGCCATAGACGGTCTTGCCGGCAGCTGCGCTGATGCCGGGAAGCAGGAAGATGCTCAGGAAGAGGAGCAGGGCAGTGGGCTTGAGTCTCATGGGCCTTGATGAGTGAGTGGCCGCAAAGCCTTGAAAAGAAACGCCCCGGTCGTCACCCCAAATGGCTGTGGCCGGCATGCCGGCCGGCGTGGCCTGGTGACGCCAGGCAATAGCGCGCCGAATTCTATCATGTGGTTTTTCGCTGGCGACAGTCGGTTGGCGTGTTGGCAGGGTATTTGTTTCAGGCATATGACAGGGCCTTGCGGGCCCGCCGAATGCCGGGCGAGCGGCGGGCTCTGCCAGAACCCGTCCGACCGCCAGGCGGCCGGGCGGGTTCAGTCACTCAGGGCTTTTCCTCCTCGGCGGTGACCTCGGTCCAGCTACTGTCCGGGTCGAAGCGGCTCATCTTCTTGGCGATTTTGTCGCTCTCCGGGCCGAGGTTCTTGGAGAAGATCTCGCCATCGTGGCTGATCATGAAACTCATCACGCCGCTGTCGCCGTACTTCACCGGCCAGGCGATCAGGGCAAAGCCGCGGGTCATCCTGCCGCCGATCTTGTAGTCGTAGGCGCCACCGGGGGCCGAGGGGCCCTGGGCGGTGAGGATGCGGTAGTGGTAGCCATGCCAGCCGTCGCCCGGCAGGTCGTCGCCGAACAATGGGCCGAGCGGGCTTTCCTCGCCGCCGTCTTCCTCCGGCCAGTACAGACCGTCATGGTGCCCGTCGCTGCTGACGAACTGCTGCGCGTACTCCAGGACGCCGTCGCCGTTGCGGTCAACCTCGGCGTAGTCCATCTGCGCGTCGTGGTAGGCCTGCACGGCCTCCAGGGTCGACTCCTCGTTGCGGCCGATGCGGCGAATGCGTATTTCCTCGCCGCCGGCCTTGGCGTTGAAGGCCCAGCCGTTCTTGTCGTGGACGATCGGCAGGGGCAGGGTCCAGGGATCGTTGCCGACGACCAGATGGGCGAGTCGCGGATTGTCTTTCTCGATCCGGTGCTTGTCCTTGTAGTGGGCGAGGAAGGCGTCCACTTCATCCCGGTCGATGCCGGCGGTCGGTATGTAGCTCTGCCAGTCCTTGCCCAGCAGAGCGGCCAGGCGTTCGGGGTCGGCCTTTTCGGTGCCGAGCGCGGCGATGAAGGCGTCGGCGGCCGCGTCGGGGGTGGGGAAGCTGTCCTGGGCCAGCAGGCTGGCGGGCAGGGCGGCGAGGAGGGCGAGCGCCAGCAGGCGCGATGCGATGGGCATGGCTCGTCTCCTAGCGGCGCCGGCCGCCGCCGGAGGGCGCGCGGGCAGGACGTTGGACGGTGTGACCGGCGCGGGCGGCCTGCGGGCGGCTGGCGGCGGCGCGGCTGACTTGGCCGCGGTTGGCAACTTCGCGGGATTGCCTGGGGTTGTTGGCGCCGGCAAAGGCATTGTTGCGCGGGGCCTGGGTGCGGGCGTGCTGCTGGCGCGCCTGTTCGCGGATCTGCTGGTTGTTCTGCGTCCGTGGCCGTTGCTGCGCCTGGTTGCTGCGGTTCTGTACCTGGTTCTGCGTGCGCTGGCGGTTGTCCGGGGTACGGTTCAACTCGCGGGTGGCAGCTTGCGCCCGCTCACGGGCCTGGGCGTTGTCGCGGTTGCCTTGCTGCAGACGCTGCTGGGCTTGCGGGTTGTCCCGCAGGTCGCGGGTCGCCGCCTGGGCACGCTCGCGGGCCTGGGCATTGTTCGCCGCCGGTGGGGAGATGCCGCGTTGGGTCAGGCTCTCCCTGGCTTTCGCGCGCTCCTGGGTGCGGGCCGAGTCGAAGCCGCGCAGCGCATCACGCTGCTCGCCCCCGGCCAGTCGGCGGTTGTACTGCTCGCGGCTGGCAGAATCGCGATAAGGCACGCCATTGCGATAAGTCGGATTGTGCTGCCACTTCGCCCGGTTGCCGTTGACGTTGCCGGTGAAGTCTCGATTCACATTGCGATTCACGTTCCGGTTGCTGTTGAAGTTGTTGTAATGCTCCACGTCGACGTCGATGTCATGGTCGTCCCAGTCACAGTCGCCCCAGAGAGATCCGACGATGGCAACGCCCGCGCCGAACGCCAGACCGGTGGCCAGCGCCGTGGCGACGGGGTATTCGGGCGGTGGCGGGTAATACACCGGCGGGCTGGCGGGATAGGGCCAGGAGCCGTAGACCTGCGTGGGGTTGTAGCTGGGCACGTAGACCACCTGCGGATCGGTGGGCTCGATGATGATCGTCTGCGCCGCTGCTGGTTGCTGCACTACTACGGTGTCTCCACCGGAAGCGGGCTGCGTCGGTGCCGGCTGGGCGGCCGGCTTGATGGTTACGGTCTGCTGCTCGTTCGACTGCAGGTTGCCGGCGGCCTGGGCCTGGCGACGCAAGCGCTGGATGGAATCCATCACCGCATCGGGCTGGGCAAGGAAGGCATCGCCGACGCGTTGCACCCAGGCCGGGTCCTGCCCCAGCGTGGCGAGCACCAGGGGGAAGGCGACCAGCGACTGGACGCTGGGGTCCCAGGGTTGGTTGGCGACCTGTTTCACGGCGTCATCGCCTGCCGCCTTGGGGTTGGCCTTCGACCAGGCTGCGGCGTCGGCAACGTTGCCGGGGTAGGTGGTGGCCATCAGCACCTGGGCCAGCAGCGAGTCGGGATACAGCGCCAGCGGCGCGAGCATCTGGTCCAGTTCCTCGACGCTGAACACCGCCTGCGAGGGCGCGGCAGCGGGCGCGGCCGGGGCGGCGGCTGGAGGCGGGGCAGGGGGCGCTGGCGGGGGAGGCGCTGTCGCGGCGGGCGGGCTGGCGGGTGGCGTGGCGGCCGTGGCGGTCTTGGCGACGGGCTTGTCGCCCGAATCGCAACCCGTCAATGCCAACAAGGCGACCAGAATCAGGTACTGACATTCTCGCATGGCGCTCTCCTGTGCCGGGAATGCCCGATCCGTGAAAACTGCCACGGGTAAAACGCGGGTTCAGAGAATGATAGGCGCCCGAATGAAAGGCTGCAGAAAGTCGAACGGCCGGTGATGCCGGCCGTCGGTTGGGGGATTTTTACGTGGTGGCCGGTTACTTTAGCCGGCGCTCGACGCCTTTCTCGACGAGGATCTTGGCGGAGATCTCCTCCACCGAGAAATGCGTCGAGTTGATGTAGGCGATGTTCTCGCGGCGGAACAGGTTCTCCACCTCGCGAACCTCGAACTCGCACTGGGCGAAGCTGGCGTAGCGGCTGTTGGGCTTGCGCTCGTGGCGGATGGCGGTGAGCCGGTCCGGATCGATGGTCAGGCCGAACAGCTTGTGCTTGTAGGGCTTGAGCGCGTTGGGCAGTTGCAGGCGCTCCATGTCTTCTTCGGTCAGCGGGTAGTTCGCCGCGCGGATGCCGTATTGCAGGGCCATATAGAGGCAGGTGGGCGTCTTGCCGCAGCGCGAGACGCCGACCAGGATCAGGTCGGCCTTGTCGTAGTAGTGGGTGCGGGCGCCGTCGTCGTTGTCGAGGGCGAAGTTCACCGCATCGATCCGCTCCATGTAGTGCGGGTTATGGCCGATGCTGTGGGATTTTCCGACGGAATACGACGAGTCTGAGGATAATTCTTGCTCGAGCGGGGACAAAAAGGTCGAGAAGATGTCAATCATGAAACCGTTGGATTGCGCCAGGACCGAGCGGATCTCACGATTGACGATGGTATCGAAGATGATCGGTCTTGCCCCGTCCGCCTCCGCAGCCCGGTTGATTTGCTGTACCATGACGCGCGCCTTTTCTTCGGTATCGATGTAAGGTCGTGTCAGTTTGGTGAAGTTGATGTTCTCGAACTGCGCCAGAAGGCTCTGGCCGAGGGTTTCGGCAGTGATGCCGGTGCCGTCGGAGATGAAGAATGCAGTTCGTTTCATGTGCGCTGCGGGCCTTATAGGTAGGATCGAATCCTGGTTATGATAGGCCCCGCGTTTGCAAGGCCCTTTGCCGGGGCATTCTCACCCATTTTTCCGGCTCCGGCCAGACAGGGTGGGGCCGCACCGACTTGTATGACCTTTTCCAACACTTAGTGGAGAGATCACCTTGGTAGAGTACGTAGTTTCCCTCGATAAGCTCGGCGTCCACGATGTCGAACATGTGGGGGGCAAGAACGCATCCCTGGGCGAAATGATCAGCAACCTCGCCGGTGCCGGCGTTTCCGTACCGGGTGGCTTCGCCACTACCGCCCAGGCCTACCGTGACTTCCTCGACCAGAGCGGCCTGAACGATCGCATCCACGCGGCCCTCGACGCCCTGGACGTGGACGACGTCAACGCCCTGGCCAAGACCGGCGCGCAGATCCGCCAGTGGGTGATGGACGCCGAGTTCCCCGAGCGTCTGGATGCCGAGATTCGCAAGGCCTTCGCCGAGATGGCCGGCAGCAACGACAACATGGCCGTGGCCGTGCGTTCCTCCGCCACTGCCGAAGACCTGCCGGACGCTTCCTTCGCCGGCCAGCAGGAGACCTTCCTGAACATCCGCGGCGTGGACAACGTGATCCGCGCGGCCAAGGAAGTCTTCGCCTCCCTCTTCAACGACCGTGCCATTGCCTACCGCGTCCACCAGGGCTTCGACCACAAACTGGTCGCCCTGTCCGCCGGCGTGCAGCGCATGGTCCGCTCGGAAACCGGCACCGCCGGCGTGATGTTCACCCTGGACACCGAATCCGGTTTCCGTGACGTGGTGTTCATCACCGGCGCCTACGGCCTCGGCGAGACCGTGGTGCAGGGCGCGGTGAACCCCGATGAGTTCTACGTCCACAAGCCGACCCTGGAAGCTGGCCGCCCGGCCATTCTGCGTCGCAACCTGGGCAGCAAGGCAATCAAGATGATCTACGGCGACGAAGCCAAGGCCGGAAAATCGGTCAAGGTGGTCGACGTGGAGAAGGCCGACCGCGCCCGCTTCGCGCTGTCCGACGCCGAAGTGACCGAACTGGCCAAGCAGGCCCTGATCATCGAGAAGCACTACGAGCGTCCGATGGACATCGAGTGGGCCAAGGACGGTGACGACGGCAAGCTGTACATCGTGCAGGCCCGTCCGGAAACCGTTAAGAGCCGTTCCAGCGCCAACGTGATGGAACGCTACCTGCTCAAGGAAAAAGGCAAGGTCCTGGTCGAAGGCCGCGCCATCGGCCAGCGCATCGGCGCCGGCCCGGTGAAGGTGATCCACGACGTTTCCGAGATGGACAAGGTCCAGCCGGGCGACGTGCTGGTCTCCGACATGACCGACCCGGACTGGGAACCCGTGATGAAGCGCGCCAGCGCCATCGTCACCAACCGTGGCGGCCGCACCTGCCACGCCGCGATCATCGCCCGTGAACTGGGCATCCCGGCAGTTGTCGGCTGTGGCAACGCCACCGCGGCGCTGAAGGATGGCCAACGCGTGACCGTATCCTGTGCCGAAGGCGATACCGGCCTGATCTACGAAGGCGAGCTGGGCTTCGACGTCCGCCAGAACTCGGTCGACGCCATGCCCGACCTGCCGTTCAAGATCATGATGAACGTCGGCAATCCGGATCGCGCTTTCGATTTCGCCCAGCTGCCGAACGAAGGTGTGGGCCTTGCCCGCCTGGAATTCATCATCAACCGTATGATCGGCGTGCACCCCAAGGCGCTGCTGAACTTCGCCAGCCTGCCGGCGGACATCAAGGAAAGCGTCGAGAAGCGCATCGCCGGTTACGACGATCCGGTCGGCTTCTACGTCGAGAAACTGGTCGAGGGTGTCAGCACCCTGGCCGCCGCTTTCTGGCCGAAGAAAGTCATCGTGCGTCTGTCGGACTTCAAGTCCAACGAATACGCCAACCTGATCGGCGGCAAGCTCTACGAGCCGGAAGAAGAGAACCCGATGCTCGGCTTCCGTGGCGCCTCGCGCTACATCAGCGAATCCTTCCGTGACTGCTTCGAACTCGAATGCCGCGCGATGAAGAAGGTCCGCAACGAGATGGGCCTGACCAACGTCGAGCTGATGGTGCCGTTCGTCCGTACCCTCGGCGAAGCCTCCCAGGTCGTCGACCTGCTGGCCACCAATGGCCTCAAGCGTGGCGAGAACGGCCTGCGCGTCATCATGATGTGCGAGCTGCCGTCCAACGCCCTGCTGGCCGACGAGTTCCTCGAGTTCTTCGACGGCTTCTCCATCGGCTCCAACGACCTGACCCAGCTGACCCTGGGCCTGGACCGTGACTCGGGCATCGTCGCGCACCTGTTCGACGAGCGTAACCCGGCGGTGAAGAAGCTGCTGTCCAATGCCATCCAGGCGTGCAACCGCGCCGGCAAGTACATCGGCATCTGCGGCCAGGGCCCGTCGGACCACCCGGATCTCGCCAAGTGGCTGATGGAGCAGGGCATCGAGAGCGTGTCGCTGAACCCCGACTCGGTCCTCGACACCTGGTTCTTCCTCGCCGAAGGCCAGTCCTGACGGTTCCTTCTCCATCCTGAGAAGGGCGGGTGATTTCACCCGCCCTTTTTTATGCAAGCGATTCCATGCAAAGCAGCAGTCAACTCTTCCCCGTCGCGCTAGTCAGCGCGGAATTGCGCGGCGACCTCACCGAGGACGTCTACCGCCTCAAGCCGAACAACAGCCCGGACTCCAGCGTCGAGCTGGCGGTCACCCGTCTCGGTCGCCCCGAAGGGCGGCGTGGCGTGCCGGTGATCCTGTTGCACGGCAGCTTCTCCAACCGCCGCTTCTGGTTCTCGCCCAAGGGTATTGGCCTGGGTGCGTATCTGGCGCGTGCCGGCTTCGATGTCTGGATCGCCGAGATGCGCGGGCATGGCCTGTCGCCCCGTAACGCTGACTACGATCGCAATCGTGTCGCCGACTACGCACGTTTCGACCTGCCGGCCATTGCCAATTTCGTGGTCGAGCAGAGCGGCCAGGCGCCGCATTGGGTCGGGCACTCTCTGGGCGGCGTCACCCTGGCTGCCGCGCTGGGCGGCGGCTACCTGAATGAGCAGCAGGCCGCCAGCGCGGCGCTGTGCGGTAGCCAGATCAGCCGTACCTACTGGCCGCTGAAGCTACCGCCCGTGGCCTGGGGCGGGCGCTTGCTGCTCAAACGCATGGGTGGGCTGTCCGGTTCGCGCCTGAAACGCGGGCCGGAGGACGAGCCGCTGGGGCTCGCCCTGGAGGCCCTGCACTGGTACAGCCTGTTCGGCCGCTTCGGCGAGAAGGACAACGACTGGTGGGGCGGTTTGCAGAAGGTTTCCCTGCCGGTGCTGGCCATCGGCTCCGATGGCGATATCCAGGACCCGGCCTGGGCCTGTCGCAAGTTGCTGGAGCAGTTCGGCTCCGAGATCCGGCAGTTCCTGCACCTGGGGCGGCGCCAGGGCTTCTCGGAAGATTTTGGTCACATCGAGATGCTGATCAGCAAGGGCGCCCAGCGTGAGGTCTGGCCACTGCTGCAATACTGGCTGGAGCACAGCGGCTTGCCGGAAGGGCAGGGCGCTCTGGCGCAGGCTTGAGCTTGGCGTGGCAGGGAGTAGACTGTGACGCCATTGCGGCTTTCGGTCACATCCAGGCCTGAAACCCTGCCGGATTTCATCAAGAGGAGCTTCTCCATGCATTACGTCACCCCCGATCTGTGCGATGCCTACCCGGAGCTGGTCCAGGTCGTCGAGCCGATGTTCAGCAACTTCGGCGGACGGGACTCCTTCGGTGGCGAGATCGTCACCATCAAGTGCTTCGAGGACAACTCGCTGGTCAAGGAGCAGGTCGAGAAGGATGGCAAGGGCAAGGTGCTTGTGGTCGACGGCGGCGGCTCGCTGCGCCGTGCACTGCTGGGTGACATGCTGGCCGAGAAGGCCGCCAAGAGCGGCTGGGAAGGCATCGTGGTGTACGGCTGCATCCGTGACGTCGACGTGATCGCGCAGACCGATCTGGGCGTGCAGGCGCTGGCCAGCCACCCGATGAAGACCGACAAGCGCGGTATCGGCGACCTCAACGTGGTCGTGACCTTCGGCGGCATCACCTTCCGCCCGGGCGAGTTCGTCTATGCCGACAACAACGGCATCATCGTCTCGCCTAAAGCGTTGAAAATGCCGGAATAATTCGAACCTTCCAGCTGAAGTTCGGGTCAATGCCGGGAGCGAAAGCTTCCGGCATTTTTCATGGGGCCTCGCGCAAGCGACCTTGAGCGAAGGAAAAGGGCATGCAGCAGTACGAGAGCGGCACGGAACGCGGACTGATCGACGGCTTCGTGCTGGATGGCCACGGTGGTGGTCGGCGGATCACCCGCAGCGAGTTGCCGCTGCTGGATCTCAAGCCCGAGGAGAGCCTCTGGGTGCACTGGGACCGAGGTGTGCCCGAAGCCCAGTCCTGGCTGCGCGAGTCCAGCGGTCTGAACGAATTCGCCTGCGACCTGCTGCTGGAAGAGGCCACCCGCCCGCGCCTGGTCGACCTGGGGGGCGAGCGCCTGCTGCTGTTTCTGCGCGGGGTCAACCTGAACCCCGGCGCGGTGCCGGAGGACATGGTCTCGCTGCGGGTCTATGCCGAGTCGCAGCGGGTGATTTCCCTGCGTCTGCGTCCGCTCAAGGCGGTCGCCGACCTGCGCGCCGACCTGGATGCCGGTACCGGCCCGAAGACGGCCTCGGAAGTGGTGCTGTACCTCGCCCACTACCTCACCGACCGCGTCGATACCCTGATCGGCGGCCTCGCCGATCAGCTCGATGCGATGGAGGAGGCCATCGAGGAAGACGAGCGCAGCATTCCCGACCAGCACCAACTGCGCACCCTGCGGCGACGTGCCGCGGGGTTGCGCCGTTACCTGGCGCCGCAGCGGGAAATCTACTCGCAGATGGTCCGGTTCAAGGCGTCCTGGACGGTGGCCGACGACGCCGACTACTGGAACGAGCTCTACAACCGCCTGACCCGCAACCTGGAAGAACTGGAGCTGGTGCGCGAGCGCATCAGCCTGATCCAGGAAGCCGAACATCGTCGAATTACCGAGCGGATGAACCGCACCATGTACCTGCTTGGTATCATTACCGGCTTTTTCCTGCCCATGAGCTTCGTGACCGGTCTCCTGGGCATCAACGTCGGCGGCATTCCCGGCTCCAGCGCGCCCTACGGCTTCGCCGTGGCCTGCCTGGTGATCCTCGGGATAGTGGCTTTCCAATGGTGGATATTCCGCCGCATGCGTTGGCTCTAGGTGTGACTTTTGAGGTGGTGGGGGCGTCAAGCACCTCACACAGGCGAGGTGCGTATGCACGACCCATTTGAAGAATCCTTGCGCGATCTGCTGCGAATGCCCCCGGAACAGCCGGGAGACGATTCGCGCTTGGATCGCGTCCTGAAGACCGCCAACCGCCAGGTTGGCGCGGGCGATCTGTTCAGCCTGATGGGGCACTGGTTCCAGGCCCTGTCCATTGGCGTGAGCCGTGGCGCCGCGCACCTTGCACCCGTCTCGCGCCACGCGCAGAATTCCGCCCCTTCCGCTGACAAGGCCGACTGAACATGCAATTCGACATCTGGACGCAAAGCCTGCTCACCGCCATGAACACCCTGTGGGGCAAGCTGGCCGGGTTCATCCCGAACCTGCTCGCCGCGCTGGTGATCGTGCTGCTCGGCTTCGTCGTCGCCAAACTGCTCGATGCGCTGCTCTCCAAGCTGCTGGCCAAGCTCGGCCTGGACCGCCTGATGGCGGGTACCGGCCTGACCAAGCTGCTGGCCCGCGCCGGCATCCAGGTGCCGGTCTCGACCCTGATCGGCAAGATCATCTACTGGTTCGTGCTGCTGGTATTCCTCGTCTCCGCGGCGGAGTCCCTCGGTCTGCAGCGCGTCTCGGCCACCCTGGACATGCTCGCGCTGTACCTGCCCAAGGTGTTCGGCGCGGCGCTGGTGCTGATCGTCGGCATCCTGCTCGCCCAACTGGCCAACAGCCTGGTGCGCGGCGCTGCCGACGGCGTCGGGCTGGAGTACGCCAACGGCCTGGGCCGCGTGGCCCAGTGGCTGGTCATCATCATCAGTATCTCGGTGGCCATCGGCCAGCTCGAGGTCAAGACCGACCTGCTGAACTACATCATCGCCATCGTGCTGATCACCATCGGCCTAGCTGCCGCACTTGCCCTGGGCCTGGGCAGCCGTGAGGTGGCAGGGCAGATCATCGCGGGCATTTACGTGCGGGAGCTGTATCAGGTCGGACAACAGGTGAAAGTGGCTGATGTCGAAGGCATCATCGAGGAAATTGGTACCATCAAGACTATCCTGCTGACAGACGAGGGTGAGCTGGTGTCGATCGCCAACCGCATCCTGCTCGATCAGCGTGTAACCAGTCGCTGAAGATGATGACCGATTACCGGTACGGCTTCTGTAAAGCCGCGCCGGACGCTGACTTGACCTGGCCCGACCCGACTTGAACAAGCCGCAATCACTGTCCTTGCGCTATGACCCGCGCCAGCTCACCGACGAGGAGCTGGTGGAGCGTTCCCACGAGGAGCTCTACCACGTGACGCGGGCTTATGAAGAGCTGATGCGCCGCTACCAGCGCACGCTCTTCAACGTCTGCGCGCGCTATCTGGGCAACGACCGGGACGCCGATGATGTGTGTCAAGAGGTCATGCTCAAGGTGCTGTATGGTCTGAAGAACTTCGAGGGAAAGTCGAAGTTCAAGACCTGGCTGTACAGCATCACTTACAACGAGTGCATTACCCAGTATCGGAAGGAACGGCGCAAACGCAGATTGCTTGATGCGCTGAGTCTGGATCCAGTCGAGGAAGCCTCTGAAGAGAAGGCTCCGAAAGTCGAAGAACGGGGTGGGCTAGACCGCTGGCTAGTTCATGTCAATCCCATTGATCGGGAAATCCTCGTGCTTCGATTTGTTGCGGAACTGGAGTTCCAGGAGATCGCCGACATCATGCACATGGGGCTTAGCGCCACAAAGATGCGCTACAAACGTGCACTCGATCGAATGAGAGAAAAGTTTTCGAATGTGACGGAATCTTAGTCCGGGAAATATTGTCTCTCTGTTTGGCAAGTTCTGATAAACTTGCCACCCAAGTTGTACGGCCTATGGTTAGGACAACTTATTGACCACCAAGATGGGGATTTAACGGATGAAACTGAAGAACACCTTAGGCGTCGTAGTTGGCTCGCTGATCGCCACCGCCGCTGTCAATGCCTTCGCTCAAGGCCAGGGCGCCGTCGAAGTCGAAGCATTCGGCAAGCGCTACTTCACCGACAGCACCCGCAACATGAAGAACGCGGACCTGTACGGCGGCTCCGTTGGTTACTTCCTGACCGACGACGTCGAGCTGGCTCTGTCCTACGGTGAGTACCACGACGTACGTGGCACCTACGAGACCGGCAACAAGAAGGTCCATGGCAACCTGAGCACTCTGGACGCCATCTACCACTTCGGCACCCCGGGTGCTGGCAACCTGCGTCCGTACGTTTCCGCCGGCGTTGGTCACCAGAGCCTGACCAACATCAACTCCGACAACGGTGGTCGTCAGAACCTGACCATGGCCATGGTCGGTACCGGTCTGAAGTACTACTTCACCGAAAACTTCTACGCCAAAGCCAGCCTCGACGGCCAGTACGGCCTGGAGAAGCGTGACAACGGTCACCAGGGCGAGTGGATGGCTGGCCTGGGCGTCGGCATGAACTTCGGCGGCGGCGCCAAGCCGGCCCCGGCTCCCGAGCCGGTTGCTGAAGTCTGCTCCGACTCCGACAACGACGGCGTCTGCGACAACGTCGACAAGTGCCCGAACACCCCGGCCAACGTCACCGTTGACGCCAACGGCTGCCCGGCTGTTGCTGAAGTCGTTCGCGTTCAGCTGGACGTGAAGTTCGACTTCGACAAGTCCAAGGTTAAAGAGAACAGCTACGCTGACATCAAAAACCTGGCTGACTTCATGAAGCAGTACCCGTCCACCTCCACCACCGTTGAAGGCCACACCGACTCCGTCGGCACCGACGCCTACAACCAGAAGCTGTCCGAGCGTCGTGCCAACGCCGTTCGTGACGTACTGGTCAACGAGTACGGTGTTGAAGGCGGCCGCGTAAACGCTGTTGGTTACGGTGAGTCCCGTCCGGTTGCTGACAACGCAACCGCCGAAGGCCGCGCTGTTAACCGCCGCGTAGAAGCCGAAGTGGAAGCCCAAGCCAAGTAATTGGTCTGAGCTGACGAGAAAAACCCGGCCTAGGCCGGGTTTTTCTTTGCCTGCAGGAAAGTGAATCTCAGGCGGTGCGGGCCAGAATTGCCTGCTGCGCAGCGGCGGCGACTTCGCCGATCACCAGGATTGCCGGGCTCTTCAGGGAAAAACTCTGGGCGTCTTCCAGCAGGTCGCCCAACTGGCTGCGGTATTCGCGTTGGGCGGGCAGGGATGCGTTCTCGATCATCGCCACCGGCGTGCCGGCCGCCATGCCGCCTTCGAGCAGTCCGTCGCGGATTTCCGCCAGTTTCGCCACGCCCATGTACACCACCAGCGTTGTTCCGCCTTCGGCCAGGCCGCGCCAGTTCAGCGGGCTGTCGTCCTGGGTGTGCGCGGTCACCAGAGTCACGCCTCGGCTGATGCCGCGCAAGGTTACGGAGATGCCGCACTGAGTCGCTGCGGCCAGCCCGGCAGTGATGCCGTTGACCAACTCGCAATCGATACCCCGCGCAATCAGCCAGTCAGCTTCTTCGCCGCCACGGCCGAAGATGCATGGGTCGCCGCCTTTCAGGCGTGCGACGCGGCGCCCCTGGCGGGCGTAGCGCAGCATCAGGCGGTGGATAAAGTCCTGCGGGGTGGAGCGGCAGCCGCCGCGTTTCCCGACCCCAATCACTCGCGCCGAAGGGCAGTGCTCCAGCACCGCCGGGTTCACCAGGTCGTCGATGAGCACCACGTCGGCCTGAGCCATGGCCCGGACGGCCTTCAGGGTCAGCAGTTCCGGGTCGCCGGGGCCGGCGCCGATCAGCCAGACTTTTCCACTCATGTCGTTCTCCTCAGGCTGCCGTCTTCGCGGCTTGATTCAGGCGGTAGCGGCCAGTGGCTTCTGAGCCAGCAGGCGCTTGATTTCCGGTACGCAGGAGCCGCAGGCGGTCCCGCACTTGAGTTCGCATTTGAGGCCTTCCAGGTCCAGGCCCTTGTCGATCCCGGTCTGGATGCGGCTCTGGCTGACGTTCAGGCAGTTGCACAGCGTCTTGTCCGTTGCCGCGCCGGCTTTACCCGGGGCGGCGCTCAGCGGGGCAAGCAGCCAGCGGCGCAGCTCCTGATCGGCGCGGCCTTCCTTCCACAATTCGCGCAGCCACGCGCGGGCGGCGGTTTCGCCAGCCAGGCGCAGCGAGACGATTCGCGATTGTTCGATACGCACGCGTTTGCCGACGGTGCGGCGCGGGTCGTCATAGGCCATGACCGGACCGTCGCCGAGGTCGAGCAGGGCGTCGATGCGGGCCAGCCAGTCCGCGCTGGGCGCTTCGTGGTGTGCGGCACGGATCACCAGTGCCGGGCGTTCACGGCCGGTGGGGCTGAAGCTGGCGTAGCGCAGGTCTTCGAACAGCGGGCGCAGGGCGTCGAAGCGTTTCTGCACCTCACCTTCCACCAGCGCGAAGAACTGCCAGGGCAGCTCGATGCGGCTGACTTCCACCGTGGCGTGTTTCAGTTCGGGCTGACGCGACAGAGGATCCACCGCCGGCAGGGTCAGCACGTTGATGCCCAGGCCCTTGAGGAAGCGGTCGCCCCAGTGCATCGGCAGGAAGGCCTGGCCGGGACGCAGGCGGTCGTCGGCTTGTACCGGCAGCACCAGTTCGCCACGGCGGCTGTGCAGGCGAACCAGTTGGCCGTCGCTGATGCGCCGGCGTCGCAGCTCGTCCGGGTGCAGGCCGAGCACGGCCTCTTCCACATGGCCGAACAGTTGCGGCGCGGTGCCGGTGCGGGTCATGCCGTGCCACTGATCACGCAGGCGGCCGGTGTTGAGGATCAGCGGGTAACGTGCATCGCGCTTTTCCTTCGGTGCTCGGTAGGGCTCGGCGATCAGCCGCGCGCGGCCATTGATGGTGGCGAACTGTCCGTCGCCATACAGGCGTTCGGTGCCTCGGGTAGCGCCGGTGCGGAAGGGCCACTGCTGCGGTCCACGTGTGTCCAGCAGGGCGTAGTCGACGCCGGACAGGTCGAGATCACGATCACGGGTCAGCAGCTTGTATTCGTCGAACAGCGCGGACGGCGAATCGAAGTCGAACAGGCTGTTTTCGTCGGGGCGCAGGCGCTGCTCCAGGCGGCGGGCGAAGTCGCAGACGATGTTCCAGTCCGCCCGTGCTTCGCCGATGGCCGGGATGGCCGGGCGCACGTGGCTGATGCGGCGTTCGGAGTTGGTCACCGTGCCTTCCTTCTCGCCCCAACTGGCGGCCGGCAGCAGCAGGTCGGCGTACTGGCAGGTCTCGCTGGTGGTGAAGGCTTCCTGGACGATGACGAAGGGGCAGGCGGCCAGGGCTTCGCGCACGCGGGTCTGGTCCGGCAGTGATTGGGCCGGGTTGGTGCAGGCGATCCACAGGGCCTTGATGCGCCCGTCGCGTACTGCGTCGAAGAGTTCGATGGCGCTCAGGCCGGGGTTCTCCGGCAGTTGTTCGACACCCCAGTAATCAGCCACTTCGGCACGGTGTTCGGCGTTGGCCGCCTCGCGGTGGCCGGGCAGCAGGTTGGACAGGCTGCCAGTCTCGCGGCCGCCCATGGCATTGGGTTGGCCGGTGAGGGAGAAGGGGCCGGCACCGGGTCGGCCGATCTGCCCGGTGGCCAGGTGCAGGTTGATCAGCGCACTGTTCTTCGCGCTGCCGGCGGTGGACTGGTTCAGCCCCATGCACCAGAGCGAGAGGAAGGAGGGCGACTGGCCGATCCACTGGGCCGCGCGCTGCAGGTCATCGACGGCGATGCCGCAGATTTCCGCCACGGCCAGCGGACCGTAGTCCCGCACCAGGGCCTTGAGTTCATCCAGGCCGTCGGTGTGGGCGTCGATGAAGGCGCGGTCGGTCCAGCCTTCCCAGAGCAGGATGTGCAGGATGCCGTGGAACAGCGCGACGTCGGTGCCGGGCAGGATCGCCAGGTGCAAATCGCCCGCCTCGGCGGTGTCGGTGACGCGCGGGTCGATGACGATCAGCTTCATCTCCGGGCGACGTGCGCGGGCCTCTTCCAGGCGGCGGAACAGCACTGGGTGGGCATAGGCCATATTGCTGCCGGCGATCATCACGCAGTCGGCCAGCTCGATGTCCTCGTAGCTGCAGGGCGGGGCGTCGGCGCCCAGGCTGCGCTTGTAGCCGACCACTGCCGAGGACATGCACAGGCGGGAGTTGCTGTCGATGTTGTTGGTGCCGACCAGGGCGCGGGCGAGCTTGTTGAAGGCGTAGTAGTCCTCGGTCAGCAGTTGGCCGGAGACGTAGAAGGCCACGCTGTCCGGCCCGTGCTCGCGGAGGGTTTCGGCGAAGACGCCGGCGGCATGCTCCAGTGCGGTGTCCCAGTCGGTGCGGGCGCGTGACAGTCCCTTGCCCAGGCGCAGCTCCGGGAATTGCGCACGGGCGTCTGCGTCGCCGGTGAGGTGCAGGGTCGAGCCCTTGCTGCACAGGCGGCCGAAGTTGGCCGGATGCTGCGGGTCGCCCTGCACGCCGAGGATGCGCTCGTCGTCGTGCTCGATCAGTACACCGCAACCCACGCCGCAGTAGCAGCAGGTGGATGCGGTAGTGCGACGGTTGTGGGTCATGGCGCAGCCTCGCTCTGAATCGGAAGCAGGGAAATCAATCGCAGGGGGATCAGGCGCAGTGGGCGAGGTTGTCGCGCAGGGCCAGCAGCACACGGCCATCTACGATCTTCACCTCGTGGCGATGGGCGCAGCCCTGGTCGGGGGCCACGGCCTCGCCGCTGGCCAGTTCGATCTGCCAGTTGTGCAGCGGGCAGGCCACGCGCTTGCCGTAGATCAGGCCCTGGGACAGCGGGCCGCCCTTGTGCGGACAGCGGTCGTCGAGGGCGAAGACCTCGTCATCGGAGGTGCGGAAGATCGCGATGTCGCCCTTGGGGCCGGCGATGACGCGCGAGCCCAGCGGGTTGATGTCGTCCAGGGCGCAGATGTCTAACCAGTTCATGGGGTGTCTCCGGCAATCGGGTAGTAGGGGCCCCGGTGGCGGGGCCCGGCGGGCACTCAGGCGGGTTCCAGCTGCTTGAGGGGAATCCGTTCGAATTCCTTCTTCAGCGGCTGCTGGGCGATGCGCTCCTGCCACGGGTCCTGCTCCAGCGACAGGGAGAACTGCAGGCGGGCGTTGAGCGCCTTGCGGTTGTCCGCGTCTTCCAGCACGGCCTTCTTGATGCGCTCCATGCCGACGCGCTGCAGGTAGTGCACGGTGCGTTCGAGGTAGAAGGCTTCCTCGCGGTAGAGCTGGAGGAAGGCGCCGCTGTATTCGCGGACTTCGTCGGAGGTCTTGAGCTTGACGAAGAATTCCGCCACCTCGGTCTTGATCCCGCCGTTGCCGCCGATGTACAGCTCCCAGCCCGAATCCACACCGATGATGCCGATGTCCTTGATGCCGGCCTCGGCGCAGTTGCGCGGGCAGCCGGAGACCGCCAGTTTGACCTTGTGCGGCGACCACATGTTGAACAGGTCGTGCTCGAGGTCGATGCCCAGCTGGGTCGAGTTCTGCGTGCCGAAGCGGCAGAACTCGCTGCCGACGCAGGTCTTCACGGTGCGGATGGATTTGCCGTAGGCGTGGCCGGAGGGCATGTCCAGTTCCTTCCATATCGCCGGCAGGTCATCTTTCCTGATACCCAGCAGGTCGATGCGCTGGCCGCCGGTGACCTTCACCATGGGCACCTGGTACTTGTCGGCGACGTCGGCGATGCGCCGCAGTTCGGCGGCGTTGGTGACGCCACCCCACATGCGCGGGACTACCGAGTAGGTGCCGTCCTTCTGGATGTTGGCGTGGGCGCGCTCGTTGATCAGGCGCGACTGCGGGTCGTCCTTGGCTTCGCCCGGCCAGGTGGAGATCAGGTAGTAGTTCAGCGCCGGGCGGCAGGTGGCGCAGCCGTCCGGGGTGCGCCAGTCCATGAAGCGCATGGCGCTGCTCAGGGTGATCAGGTGATGGTCGCGGATCGCCTGGCGTACCTGGCCGTGGTTGAGGTCGCTGCAGCCGCAGATGGCCTTTTCGCTCTTGGGCTTCACGTCCGCCGCGCCGCCCACGGTGCTGATCAGAATCTGCTCGACAAGCCCGGCGCAGGAGCCGCAGGAGCTGGCGGCCTTGGTGTGCTTCTTTACCTCGTCGACGCTGAACAGGCCATTCTCCTGGATCGCCTTGACGATGGTGCCCTTGCACACGCCGTTGCAGCCGCAGACTTCGGCGGTGTCGGGCATGTTCGCTGCGCTGTTCTGGCCCTGGTGGCCGACGTCGCCGATGCTGCTCTCGCCGAACATTAGGTGGTCGCGGATTTCGCCGACGTTGTGGTTCTCGCGGATCTGCCGGAAGTACCAGCCGCCGTCGGCGGTATCGCCGTAGAGGCAGGCACCGACCAGCACGTCGTCCTTGATCACCAGCTTCTTGTACACGCCGCCGATGGGATCGGAGAGGGTGATGGTCTCGGTGCCTTCGCCACCCATGAACTGGCCGGCGGAGAACAGGTCGATGCCGGTGACCTTGAGCTTGGTGGAGGTCACCGAGCCCTGGTAGCGGGCGAAGCCGAGCATGGCCAGGTGGTTGGCGCAGACCTTGGCCTGCTCGAACAGCGGTGCTACCAGGCCATAGGCGATGCCGCGGTGGCTGGCGCATTCGCCCAGGGCGTAGATGCGCGGGTCATAGGTCTGCAGGGTGTCGTTGACCAGGATGCCGCGGTTGCAGGGCAGGCCGGTCTTCTCCGCCAGTTCGGTGTTGGGGCGGATGCCGGCGGCCATCACCACCAGGTCGGCGGCGATCACTTCGCCGTCCTTGAAGCGGATGGCGCAGACGCGGCCGCTGCCGTCGTCGATCAGTTCTTCGGTGTGGGTGTTCAGGCGGAAGTTGATGCCGCGTGATTCCAGCGCTTCCTGCAGCAGCTTGCCGGCGGTGCGGTCCAGTTGGCGCTCCAGCAACCAGTCGGAGAGGTGTACTACGGTGACGTCCATGCCGCGCTGCTTGAGGCCGTTGGCCGCTTCCAGGCCGAGCAGGCCGCCGCCGATGACCACCGCGTGGCTGTGGGTGCCGGCGGTGTCGATCATGGTCTGGGTGTCGGCGATGTCGCGGTAGCCGATCACGCCCTGCAGGCGGCTGCCCGGCACCGGCAGGATGAAGGGATTGGAGCCGGTGGCAATCAGCAGTCGATCGTACTCGGCCTCGGTGCCGTCTTCGGCATAGACCTTGCGGCGATGGCGGTCGATGCGGGTGACCTTGCGGTTGAGCAGCAGGCGGATGCCGTTCTCGCTGTACCAGTTGAGGTCGTTGAGGACGATGTCCTCGAAGGCCTGCTCGCCGGCCAGTACGGGGGAGAGCAGGATGCGGTTGTAGTTGGGGTGGGGCTCGGCGCCGAACACGGTGATGTCGTAGAGGTCCGGTGCGATCTTCAGCAGTTCTTCCAGGGTCCGCACACCGGCCATGCCGTTGCCGATCAGTACGAGCTTGAGCTTTTTCATGTCAGGGCTCCGTCACGCAAAGCTGAAACACGGAAAACAAAAAAGGCGTCCCGCCGGTTACCCAGCGAGGACGCCTTTGTCCAAGTCCCGATCGATCGGGAAGTGCGAGCCTCTTCGTTGAGGGACGCGCTTTTGTAGATTGTTGAAACGGTTATTGCAGGGGCTGTGCCAACTTTCTCGGCCCGCGGTTTTCGGGGCTTTCGGCTGGCCTGTTCTGCCGGTTGGCCTTTTTGCTGCACTGTGGTGATGCGTTCTGAACCGATCTGGTGCGCCTTCAGCCCCCGTGCAGCAGCCAGAGCAGCAGCCCCAGGTTGATCGCCAGCGAGGCCAGGGCGACGCCGCGCCAGACCCGCAGCGGTTCGCGTTCCAGCAGCGGGCGTGGGCGCGGCGGTGCCTGGCGTTCACCTTGTTCCAGGGCGAGCAGGCATTCTTCGGCGGTTTCGAAGCGCTGTTGCGGTTGGGCGGCGATCAGCTTTGCCAGCCAGTCGTCCAGCCAGGTTGGCACATCCGGGCGATAGCGGCTGGCCGGTGCGGGCGTGCCGAAGCGCGGATGCTGGAAGGCTTCGATCTCGCCATAGGGGTAGTGCCCACAGAGCAGGCGGTAGAGCGTGACGCCGGCCGCATAGAGGTCCTGGCGGGCTTCCGGCGCGGCACCCTGGAAGGATTCCGGTGCGAGGTAGCTGGGGGTGCCGGGCAGCGCGTGCGGGTCTTCCTGCGACAATCCCGGGCAGTAGGCCAGGCCGAAGTCCAGCAGGCGCAGCTCGCCATCATCGGCCCAGTGCAGGTTTTCTGGCTTGATGTCGCGGTGCAGGATGTTGCGCCGGTGCAGCTGGCCCAGGCCGCGCAGCAAGCGCTGGGCGAGGTCCAGCCAGTCGGGCAGGTTCAACGGGCCGTTGAGTTTCAGGTGCTCCTCCAGGGTCTGCCCCGGGTACTCGCGCATCACGTAATACAGGTGCTGGCGTTGCGGCAGGCTGTGCAGTTCGGGGAAGTAGCGGCCCTGCACGCGGCGCAGGAACCACTCCTCCAGCAGCAGCGCCTGGGCGGCTTCCGCGGAGTCGCGCAGTGCCGGCGGCAGGGTCTTGAGCAGCCAGGGGCGGTTCTGCCGGTCGCGCACGCGGTAGATCAGCGATTGGCGCGATTGCGCCAGTCGGCCTTCCACCTGCCAGCCTTCGAACTCCTGGTCGTCCCGCAGGGCGGGCGGCGCGGGCCAGTGGTCGAGCTGGGCGAGGGCGTCGCCGAGGCTCGCAGGCGGCAGTTCGTCCACCTGCAGGAGTAGGGCGCTGGCGTTGTCCTGGCTGCCGGCCAGGTGGGCGGCGCTGACCAGTGCGTCGGCGCAGGCCTGCAAGCTCTGTGCGTCCTCCAGCAGGCGCTGGATGGCGCTGTCGCCAAGAGCAGCCCAGATGCCGTCGCTGACCAGCAGGAAGCTCTGTCCGGCTTCCAGTTCGCCGTCGCAGTAGTCCACTACCAGATGCTGGTCGAGGCCCAGTGCGCGCTTGAGGACGTGTTGCATGCCGGGTTGTTCCCAGACGTGATCCTGGGTCAGGCAATCCAGAATGCCGGCGTGCCAGCGGTACAGGCGGCAGTCGCCGACATGGGCGAGGGTGAAGCGCCGGCCCCGCAGGACCAGCGCGGTGAGGGTGGTGAGCAGCGGCTGGCCGCCGCCGTTGGCTTGCAGCCAGCGGTTCTGCGAGATCAGCAGGCGGTCGAGGGCCTGGGCGACGGCCCAGGTCTCGGGGGTGGCGTAGTAGTCGGCGGCCAGCGCCTGCAGGCTCAGGCGCGCGGCCAGGCCGCCGTCGGCGCAGTGGCTGACGCCGTCGGCGATGGCGAACAGGTGCCCCTTGCTGGCGGCCAGCCCGGCGGGCGGGGTGACCACCCGCAGGGCATCCTGGTTCTCGTCGCGCGGGCCGGTGGCGCTGGCCTGGGCGAAGCTCAGGCGCAGCTCCTGGTAGGAGCGAGCTTGTGACCCACAGGGATGTGGGGAATGCCGAATTTTGTCGGGAACAAAATCGGCCTCGCGAATCGCAGTGGAAGGTTCGCGAGCAAGCTCGCTCCTGCTGGTCATGGCTACACCCGCGCCGCTGTGACGGCTGCGCTGCCCCAGGTGGTGCGCCAGCGGGCTTTCACCGCGTGCAGGCCGAACCAGGCCAGTACGCCGAGGCTGGCGAACAGCCAGAGGCCGATCTGGTAGTCGCCGGTGGCCTGCTTGATCGCGCCCAGGCCCGCCGTCAGGCAGAAGCCGCCGATGCCGCCGGCCATGCCGATCAGGCCGGTCATCACGCCGATGGTCTGGCGGAAGCGCTGCGGCACCAGCTGGAACACCGCACCGTTGCCCGCGCCGAGGCTGAGCATGGCGACCACGAAGAGGCTCAGCGCCGCCACCGCGCTGGGCAGGTGGAAGCCCACGGCGGCGATGCAGATCGAAGCGACGGTGTACATCACCAGCAGGCTGCGGATACCGCCGATGCGATCGGCCAGGGCGCCGCCCAGGGGGCGCATCAGGCTGCCGGCAAAGACGCAGGCGGCGGTGTAGTAGCCGGCTTTCACCGGGTCGAGGCCGTACTGGTCGTGGAAGTAGCCGGGCAGGGTGCTGGCGAGGCCGAGGAAGCCGCCGAAGGTCACGCTGTAGAAGAACATGAACCACCAGCTGTCGCGGTCGCCCAGAGCCTTCAGGTAATCCGCCAGGGACTTCGCCGGCGGGCGCTCCGGGGCGTTGCGGGCGAGCAGGGCGAACACTACCAGGGTGGCCAGCAGCGGGATCAGCGCGAAGCCGAAGACGTTCTGCCAGCCGAAGGCGGCGGCGATGGCCGGGGCGAACAGCGCGGTGAGCACGGTGCCGGAGTTGCCGGCCCCGGCGATACCCATGGCCTTGCCCTGGTGCTGCGGCGGGTACCACTGCGAGGCCAGTGGCAGCGCCACGGCGAAGGAGGCGCCGGCCATGCCCAGCAGCACGCCGAGGATCATCGCCTGCTCCAGGCTGTGGATGCCCAGCCGCCAGGCTCCGAACAGCGCGCAGATGACGATCACCTGGCCGAGGATGCCGGCGGCCTTGGGCGACCAGCGATCGGCCAGCAGGCCCATGAGGAAGCGCAGGATGGCGCCGGAGAGGATCGGCGTGGCGACCATCAGCGCGCGCTGCTGGGTGGTCAGTTGCAGGTCGGTCGCGATCTGCACCGCCAGCGGGCCGAGGACGTACCAGACCATGAAGCTCAGGTCGAAATACAGGAAGGCGGCAAACAGGGTCGGCGCGTGGCCGGCTTTCCAGAAACTCGTGTTCATCGAACACCTCATCAGCAACGGTAGAGGAGCCCGGTCATGCGCCACTTGGCAGCCGCCGGGTTCGAGAAGGTCGTGGGGTCTGATGACGTTTTGACGCAAGCCGCGTTGCTGCGACAAATCACGCCAGGCTAGGCGCGGGATGCAGGAAATGGTCATTCCCTTTTCAAGTCCCGCAACGACGCATGGCGTGATTTGCCGCGCAACCCGAAGGGACGGGCCGCATTTTGCGCAGTGCTGCGTTACTCGTCGTTCATTTGGAATGACCAAACCACACTCCTCGCGCCTAACACTGCGCAAAATGCGGCGCCGTCGCGGTCGCGGCAAAACGTCATCAGACCCCAGTGCCCCTGCGCCGGGGCAAACGAAAAAGGCGTCGCTCCACCCACCGCACTGCGCGGGTGTGGATGCGACGCCTTTGTCGAAGTCGGGTAATCGCCGTTGATTACCATCGCCCTGTGCAGAGCAAGGCGCGGGCCAGGATGAGAAATCCCAGTCAGATCAAAGAGATGAGATGAGGGTCAGGACCGATGCTGATCCATCAAAGGGCGCGCCGTGCTGCGGCGTGCCCTGTACTGGAGCGTCAGGCGATCCAGTTGACGTTGGGGAAGGTGTCGCGGAAGGCCTCGGGGATCGGCACGACCTTGCCGGCCTTGTAGTCGAAGAACACGAAGCCCGACTTGGCCATGGCTACCAGGGTGTCGTCGGCCGGGCGGGTGATGCGGAAGATGATGTCGCCGCCGTACTTGTTGAAGTCCATCACGCCGACCTCGAAGAGCAGCTGGTCGCGCGCGTGGGCCTCGGCGCGATAGGTGGTGGCGAGGTCGGTGACGATGATGCCGGTCTCGCGGATGCCGTAGTCGAACAGGAAGCGCGCGCGAGCTTCGGAGATCATCGAGATCATCGAATCGTTGCCCAGATGGTTGGCGCCGTTGATGTCGGTGACGCGGACGGTGAGCTTGGTTTCGTAGATGAAGAGTTCTTCGGGGAATTCCAGTTTCAGGCGGGCCATGGCGGTCTCGGTGACAAGGCAACGGGTAGTGCGGATGTGCCGCGCATTCTACGCGCAGTCGGCGCGCCCCGCGCCTCATCAGGCCAGTGAATGGCGAATCAGCGGTGCGCCGAGTTCAGGTGGAAGACGGTCACCCGCGCGCCCTCGCTGCTGTCGCCGTAGTTGTCGTTGATGTAGGCGCCGGCCTTGAAGTAGAGCAGTTGCTTGGACCAGGTGGTGCTGAGGATCTTGCGGTAGTAGTTGGCCCGGCCGTCGGAGGTCTCCACGCGGATCGCCAGGTTGCCCACCGAGGTGACGCGCAGGCTGTAGTTGAAGGTCTGGTCCAGGGCGATGTTGTCGATCAGCGGGACGTTGATGCTGGCGCTGTCGTCGGGGTGGTTGCGCACCAGGGCTTCCAGGCGTCCGCTCTCCAGGGTGGGCAGGTAGTGGTACTGCAGCTTGACCAGCGGCTCGCCGTTGCCGGTGTAGGGCGAGCGGCTGTGGATCTGGCCGATAATGATCTTGTTCTTCGAGGGCACCTGCTGGACGCTCATGGTCACGCGCAGCTCGTTGTCGCCCTGGGTGTAGTACCAGTTGGAAACCTCGCCGTTGGACAGAGTCTCGCGCAGCTCGCTGCGCGGGTAGACGCTGTCGGAGGTGTGCGAGCCGGTGACGGGCACCCAGAACACCACCTGGCTGCCGCCGCGCTGGAAGTAGCGGCTCTGGTAGCCCCGGGCGATCTGTTCGGTGGTGACTTCGGTGGGGCGCGGGTCGGTGGGAACGCTGAGGTTCCAGGTGGTGAGGTCGATCATGGGCTTGCCCTTGCTGAGCCGCGTAGGCGGCGAGGTCGGGTGGGCGCCGAGGTGCCTAGCCGGCGGCGGCCACTGCGATGCGCCATCGAACCCTGCCGATGACGCTCCTGGGGCCCGGCCAGAAGACCGGGCGGCCGCAGCATAGGGCGTTGCGGGCGAGGTGGGGGCCAGCTCGGCGGCTGGCGAAATGATCGCGCCTTGCCGCCGCTGGCCGTTGGCCGCCTCGCACTTTCAGCCGATTCGCACTTGCAGCCTCAGTGCCCGAGCATCTCGTGCATGGCGATGATCTGCTCGGCCACCTGCGCCAGCTTCTGCTGGCGGCCCATGGCTTGGCGGCGCATCAGGGTGTAGGCCTCTTCCTCGGCGCAGCCTTTCATTTTCATCAGCAGCCCCTTGGCCAGCTCGATGCGCTTGCGCTCGGCCAGCTGCATCTCGCGGGCCTGCAATTGGGCACGCAGGGCCTGGTCGCTCTCGAAGCGGGCCATGGCGACATCGAGGATCGGCTGCAGCCGCTCGGCCTGGATGCCCTCGACAATGTAGGCGCTGACCCCAGAGCGGATCGCCTGGCGCATCACCTGCGGGTCGTGCTCGTCGGTGAACATGACGATGGGGCGCGGCTGGTCGCGGCTGACCAGCACTACCTGCTCCATCACGTCGCGGCCAGGGGACTCGGTGTCGATGAGGATCACATCCGGATGCAGGGCCTCCACCCGTTGCGCCAGGTCGACCGTCAGGCCGGATTCGTCGATGACCTCGAAGCCGCTTTCCACCAGCGCAGCCTTGAGGCGCCCAACCTTCTTCGGGGTGTCGTTGATCAGCAGGACGCGCAGCATGCTCAACCTCGCTCCGCCAGGGCATTCAGCTCGAAGCTGCGGGCATAGCCGGCCGGGTCGCTGCCGTCCCAGAGGCGGCCGTCGATCAGGGTCGAGGTGCGCATCTCGGTGTCCGGAACGCTTGCGCCCACGGCGCTGGCCGCTTCGCGGTAGAGGTCGAGCTGCTGGACCTGGCGGGCGATGCCAAGGTAGTCGACGTCTTCGCGCAGCAGGCCCCAGCGGCGGAACTGGGTCATGAACCACAGCCCGTCGGAGATCCAGGGATAGGTGGCGTGGCCTTCATTGAAGAAACGCAGTGGATGCGCGTCCTGCCAGGCGTGACCGAGGCCGTCCTGGTAACGGCCGAGCAGACGCGGCTCGACGCTGGCGAGTGGGGCGTCGACGTAGTCTTCGCTGCTGATCAGTTGGGCGGCGCTGCGCAGGTTGTCTGCGCTGGCTTCGATGAAGCGGCTGGCGTCCAGCAGGCTCATGACCAGTGCGCGCGCGGTGTTGGGATATTCCTCGACGAAGGCGCGGGTGGTGCCCAGGACCTTCTCCGGGTGGTCCGGCCAGATCTGCTGGCTGGTGGCGAGGGTGAAGCCCATGCCTTCGTCCACCGCCAGCGCGCCCCAGGGGCCGCCGGCGCAGAAGCCGTCGATGCGCCCGGCCTTCAGGTGCTCGACCATCTGTGCCGGCGGCACCACCAGGCTGCGGACGTCTTGCAGGGGGTGGATGCCGTGGCTGGCCAGCCAGTAGTAGAGCCACATCGCATGGGTGCCGGTGGGGAATGTGTGGGCCAGGGTCAGTTGCGCACCGTTCTGGCGCACGTGGCTCTGCAGTGCCCCGGCAGAGGTCACGCCGTCGCGCATCAGTGGGGCGGAAAGATTGATCGACTGGCCGTTCTGGCACAGACCCATGAGCACGGCCATGTCGGTGGCCGGGGCGCCGCCCAGGCCCAGTTGCAGGTCATAGACGAGTCCGTAGAGGCATTGCGCCGCGTCCAGTTCGCCGCTGAGCAGGCGGTCGCGCAGGCCGGCCCAGGAGTTCTGCCGCTGCAGGTTGAGCGTCAGGCCGTAGGGCTGGCCGAAGCCCTGGGTCGCGGCTACCACCAGCGAGGCGGAGTCGGTAAGGGCCATGAAGCCCAGGTTAAGGGCTGTCTTCTCCGGGGCATCGGAGCCGGCCACCCAGGCCAGGCTGTCCGGCAGTGGGCTGGTGCTGTCGATCATCTCCACCTCTGAACTCACTCTCAATGCACGCTCAACGCAAAAGAATGGCGCCGTGCCGCCTGCCCCGAAGGGAGGTAGCCGCGACGCCATTGTCGATTGTTGATTGTCGGGCGCGATCCGCCGTTGGATCGCAGGTACGAGGAGTGGAGCAAGGGCTGTGCCAGCGCAGTGCGGAAAAAAAGAAGCCCCGCCATGGAGGGCGGGGCGCAGAGGAAGGGAGCGCACCTCTGGAGGGTTCCACAAGGGCACCTGAGCACGGATATCGGCAGGAGCCTGTCGTCCACCTTAGACCCGGTAGCCCGTGGCGCAACCGGTCAATAAGTATTAGGCCCATCGTTAGGGGCGGGCGGGAGCGCTCTGTTTCGGGGCCTGGAAAAGAAAAGCCCCGCACGAGGCGGGGCTTTTCATCACGCTAGGAGACTCAGACCTGGACGGCCGGGATCTTCGCGTTGGCAGCAGCTTCGCGGAACTCGGCGATCTGGTCGAAGCTCAGGTAGCGGTAGATGTCGGCAGACATGCTGTCGATATCCTTCGCGTAGGCCATGTACTCCTCGACGGTCGGCAGCTTGCCGATGATCGAAGCGACAGCGGCCAGCTCGGCAGATGCCAGGAACACGTCGGTGGCGTCGCCCAGACGGTTCGGGAAGTTACGGGTCGAGGTGGAAACCACGGTCGAACCGGTCTGTACGCGAGCCTGGTTACCCATGCACAGCGAGCAGCCCGGCATTTCCATGCGCGCGCCAGCCTTGCCGTAGATGCCGTAGTAGCCTTCTTCGGTCAGTTGGTGGGCGTCCATCTTGGTCGGCGGAGCCAGCCACAGACGGGTCGGAATGCCACCCTTGACCTTGTCCAGCAGTTTGCCGGCAGCGCGGAAGTGACCGATGTTGGTCATGCAGGAACCGATGAAGACTTCATCGATCTTGCGGCCTTCGACGCTGGACAGCAGACGGGCGTCGTCCGGGTCGTTCGGAGCGCAGAGTACCGGCTCCTTGACGTCGGCCAGGTCGATCTCGATGACCGCGGCGTACTCGGCGTCCTTGTCGGCTTCCAGCAGTTGCGGGTTGGCCAGCCAGGCTTCCATCGCTTGTGCGCGGCGCTCCAGGGTGCGGGCGTCGCCGTAGCCTTCGCCGATCATCCAGCGCAGCAGGGTGATGTTGGACTTCAGGTACTCGGCGATCGCCTCTTCCGGCAGCTTGATGGTGCAACCGGCAGCCGAACGCTCGGCGGAGGCGTCGGACAGCTCGAAGGCTTGCTCGACGGTCAGGTCGTTCAGGCCTTCGATCTCGAGGATGCGGCCGGAGAAGATGTTCTTCTTGCCCTTCTTCTCGACGGTCAGCAGGCCAGCCTGGATGGCGTAGTAGGGGATCGCATGGACCAGGTCACGCAGGGTGATGCCCGGTTGCAGCTGGCCCTTGAAGCGCACCAGAACCGATTCCGGCATGTCCAGCGGCATGACGCCGGTGGCAGCGGCGAAGGCTACCAGGCCGGAGCCGGCCGGGAAGCTGATGCCGATCGGGAAGCGGGTGTGCGAGTCGCCGCCGGTGCCGACGGTGTCAGGCAGCAGCATGCGGTTCAGCCAGCTGTGGATGATGCCGTCGCCCGGACGCAGGGAAACACCGCCGCGGGTCATGATGAAGTCCGGCAGGGTGTGGTGGGTCTTGACGTCGATCGGCTTCGGATAAGCAGCGGTGTGGCAGAAGGACTGCATCACCAGGTCGGCGGAGAAGCCCAGGCAAGCCAGGTCTTTCAGCTCGTCGCGGGTCATCGGGCCGGTGGTGTCCTGGGAACCGACGGTGGTCATCTTCGGTTCGCAGTAGGTGCCCGGACGTACGCCCTGGCCTTCGGCCAGACCGCAGGCGCGGCCAACCATCTTCTGGGCGAGGGTGAAGCCCTTGCCGCTGTCGGCCGGCGCTTCCGGCTTCTTGAACAGGTCGGAGGCAGGCAGACCCAGCTCGGCGCGGGCCTTCTCGGTCAGGCCGCGGCCAACGATCAGCGGGATACGGCCGCCGGCGCGGACTTCGTCCAGCAGAACCGGGGTCTTCAGCTCGAAGGTGGTGACCACTTCGCCGCTGTCATGACGGGTGACCTTGCCTTCGTACGGGTACACGTCGATGACGTCGCCCATGGCCAGGTTGGTGCAGTCGAATTCGATCGGCAGGGCGCCGGCGTCTTCCATGGTGTTGTAGAAGATCGGGGCGATCTTGGTGCCGAAGCAGAAACCGCCGCCGCGCTTGTTCGGCACGTAGGGGATGTCGTCGCCGAAGAACCACAGCACCGAGTTGGTGGCGGACTTACGGGAAGAACCGGTACCGACCACGTCACCGACGTAGGCAACCGGGAAGCCCTTGGCCTTGACCGCTTCGATCTGCTTCAGCGGACCGACGGAGCCCGGCTGGATCGGCTCGATGCCGTCGCGGGCCATTTTCAGCATGGCCAGGGCGTGCAGCGGGATGTCAGGGCGCGACCAGGCGTCCGGAGCGGGGGACAGGTCGTCGGTGTTGGTTTCGCCGGGGACCTTGAACACGGTCAGGGTCAGCTTCTCGGCGACGGCCGGACGGGCCTTGAACCACTCGCCTTCGGCCCAGGACTGCAGCACGGACTTGGCGGCGGCGTTGCCTTTCTTGGCGCGCTCGGCGACGTCGTGGAAGGCGTCGAACATCAGCAGGGTGTGCTTCAGTTGCGCGGCGGCGACTTCGGCCAGCTCGGCGCTGTCCAGCAGCTCGACCATGGTGGTGATGTTGTAGCCACCCTGCATGGTGCCCAGCAGCTCGAGGGCGCGGGTCTTGGAAAGCAGCGGGGAAGTGGCTTCACCCTTGGCGACGGCGGACAGGAAACCGGCCTTGACGTAGGCAGCTTCGTCCACGCCCGGCGGTACGCGGTTGGTGATCAGGTCGAGGAGAAATTCTTCTTCGCCGGCCGGCGGGTTCTTCAGGAGTTCGACCAGACCAGCGGTCTGTTCGGCGTTCAGCGGCTGGGGCACGACGCCCTGGGCGGCACGCTCTTCTACGTGTTTGCGATAGGCTTCAAGCACAGTATTTCCCTCATCAGTGGTCCCGGAGGACGCGTATCCAGGAGACCCCTCCGATCCATTCGTCAGGCATGGTGGACGGTAATCCACTGACCTACGACGGCACCGGCGATCTCCGGGCAGAAGCTGTTTTCAAAGTTTTACGCCGGGGGGCCAGGGACTGATGGGGCTGGGCGCTTGAGGGAGGCGCCCAGACCGCGCGGCTGCCGGAATCTGTGCTTCGTGACGCTTTGAAAACAGCTTCTTTCGGACAATGACGCCAAAAAGGCGCAGCCATTCTAATGGAATTAATGGGCCTTGGTAAGCCGATTTGCGTGGCGCCCGAGGGTGATCTTGCCTAGACAAAGGGCTAACATGCCCGCTTTGCCAGCTATCTGTTCAGCCATGTCTTCGCAACGCATCAAAACCCCCTGTGTCGGGCTCTGCTCGACGGTCTATGGCGACCTGGTCTGCCGTGGCTGCAAGCGCTTCCACCACGAGGTGGTGAACTGGAACCGCTACGGCGACGAGGAGAAGCGGGCGGTGCTGAGCCGTCTGGAGATCCTGCTGACGCAGGTGATGATGGCCAAGCTGGAGGTCTTCGATGCATCCCTGCTGCGCAGTCAGCTGGAACAGCGGCAGATCCGCTTCGTGCCCGAGCAGTCGCCCTATTGCTGGGCCTACCAGCTGATCGCCCGCGGCTCGCGGATGATCAATCAGGTTGAAGCCTACGGTCTGGCGTTGCTGCCGGAGTTCCGCGAATGGCCGCTGCCGGACCTGCGCGACGCCATCGACAAGGAGTTCTTCATCCTTTCCGAGGCGCATTACGAGCGCTATATCGCCCCGAGCTTCCTGGCTGAGGCGCTGGAGTCGCGGGTCTGATCGCCGCCGCGCAATAAGAAAGCCGCCCGATGGGCGGCTTTTTTCGTCAGGGCTGTCGGATCACGGCTTGGCGGCGATCTCTTCCAGGTGGGCGATGATGTCGTCCGGCTTGAGGACCAGGATGTCGCTCTCCAGCGAATCCAGCACCACTTCGGCGGTGTTGCCGATCAGTGCGCCGGACAGCCCAGTGCGTGCCACGCTGCCGATCACCGTCACCGCAGCATCAAGGTTGTGCGCCGCTCGGGGGATCAGTACGTCCGCCGGGCCTTCCTCGATGTGCAGGTGCTGGTCGTCGACGCCGAATTCGGCCTGGAACGCCTTGCACGCCTCGCGGTACTTGGCCTCGATGGTCTCGCTGAGCTGGAAGGTCGGGTCGGCCGCCGAGAGCATGGGCGAGGGATGCGCGCTGATGACGTGCAGCTTGCCATGGGCGAGGCCGGCTATGTCGTAGGCATGGCTGACGATTCCGGCGTGCAGGGTGCGGTGCTCGATGTCGTTGTTGCCCACGTCCACGGCGGCGAGGATGTTGCGTCCGGCCCAGGGCAGGCTGGTCTTCACCAGCAGCACCGGGGAAGGGCAGAAGCGCAGCAGCTTCCAGTCGTCCGGGGTGAGCAGTGCTTTTTTCAGCGGGTTGTCCGGGCTGTGCTGCTTGATCACCAGCCCGCAGCCTTCGGCCTGCTGCTCGGCGATGATGGTCTGGTGCAGGTTGTCCTTCCAGGCCTGGCGGCTGGAAGCGCTGAAGCCTTCCTGGCGCAGCACCTCGGCGACTTCCTCGAGCTTGGTGCTGTAGTCGGCGCGCCGCTCGCAGGCCAGCAGGTGCAGGTGTGACTGGGTCACGCTGGCGATCAGGCGGGCCCGTTTCAGCGCGAGACCTTCCGGCTGGTCCGGGTCCACGACTACGAGGATGCTACGGATGGCTTGCATGATCGTCTCCCTTCGTGCGCGTTGTTTATGTGGAACAACTGTAGTCGGGATATCTCGTTCATGACGTTGAGGCATATCAACGCCGGAAGCTGGTTCCGCGCGGTGGCATTCGTATAATGCTCCGCCTTTATGACACCGGCCAGCCGGTGGGTCGCGAGCTCGGAGTTTTGAACATGCTGTCTGAAATCAGGGAATTCCTCGGTTGTGCCACGCCGGATGCGTGGGTGGAAGCCGCGCTGCGGGATCAGGCGGTGATGCTGATCGACCACAAGAACAACGAGTTCAAGGCCGCCAGCACGGCCCTGGCCCTGATCGCCAAGTACAGTGCCCACGAGGAACTGGTGAACTTCATGTCGCGCCTGGCGCGCGAGGAGCTGCGCCACCACGAGCAGGTGCTGGCGATCCTGAAGAAGCGCGGCATCCCCCTGCGGCCGATCTCCGCCGGCCGCTACGCCTCCAGCCTGCGTACCGTGGTGCGCAATCACGAGCCGCAGAAGCTGGTGGATACCCTGATCGTCGGCGCCTTCATCGAGTGCCGCAGCTGCGAGCGCTTCGCCGCTCTGGTGGATCACCTGGACGCCGATCTGGCCAAGTTCTACGGCTCGCTGCTGAAATCCGAGGCGCGGCACTTCCAGGGTTACCTGAGCCTGGCGCGCCGCTATGGCGACGACGCCGACATCGACCGCCGCGTGGCGGAGATTCGCGAAGTGGAGGCTGGCCTGATCCAGTCGCCGGACAGCGAGTTCCGTTTCCACAGTGGTGTGCCGGTGGCGCAGGCGGCCTGAGCCACCCGCTGGAATGAAAAAAGCGCCCTGATGGGCGCTTTTTCTTTTGTTGCTTCTGGTGGGACTCAGTCCTTCACCTTCAGATCCAGCGCCAGGTCGCGCGCGGCCTTGGTCGCCAGTACGCCCATCAGTTGGCCTATCTCGTCCTGGCGACTGCTGGCGCTGTTCTGCCCGCCGGCCATCATCACGCTGGGCACCGGGGCCTGGGCGGCGGCTTCGGCCCAGACCTTGTTGATGGCGATCAGCGCGTCCAGTTTAGGTTGCAGCGCGCCGTCCGCCTTGATCACTGCTTCGCGGGCGTAGGCATCGGCGTCGGCGGTGATCTTGGTGGCCTGCGCCGTCACGGCAGCCTTGTCGCGCAGCAATTCAGCAGTCTGCTTCTCGATCTCGGCGCGCTGCTTCTCGCGTTCGGCGTTGATCACCGCCAGCTGCTTCTCGGTTTCCGCCTGGGTGGTGCGCTCGATCTGGTCGCGCAGGGTTTCCTGGCGCTTGGCTTCCACTTCCTTCTCGCCACGGGCGGTGACCAGCAGCTTCTCTTCCTCTTCCTTCAGGCGGTTCTGGCGTGCCACGGCCAGCTCGGCCAGTGCCTGCTGCACCTTGACCATGCGCTGCTTGTACTGCGGGTTCGGGTCGACGTTGGTGATACGCGCCTCCACCACTTCCACACCGAACTTGCGGAACTGCTGCTGTTTGCGCACCGGGATGCCCTTGGCGTCGGTGACCTTCTCGGTGACGAACTGGCTGGCGTTGTTGTCGCCGAAGCTGCCCTGTTCGGTGCCGGCCTGCAGGATGGCGGTCTGGTGTGGTACGGCGCCGCGTGGGCCGCGGACTTCCTTGCGCTTGATCAGGTACAGGCCATCGTTGAGCTGGTTCTCGAACTCCGCGGCGAATTCGCTGCGGGCGCCGGCGTAGTAATCGTCGGCGGTCATCAGCGAGGCGGTGGCCTGCAGGGTTTCCTTGATCGCCGGGACCAGTGCGGTGCGGATGAAGTTGTCCGGGTTGCGGTATTCCTGGGCCATCTTCAGGAACTGGTCGCCGCCGGGCAGGCGGAAGCGCGCCGAGGATTCGACCTTGGCGTCGACGTTGCCGAGGAAGACGATGGGGAAGGCTTCGATGGTCGCGCCCAGTCCGTCGTTGTCCGGGTTGTTGTCGTTCTCGTCCATGATCAGCACGGACTGCACGCTGATGGCTTTCTTCCAGGTGGTGGCGCGGCCGAACCACTTGGTGGCGTAGCCGACGTCGTCGACGATTTTCTCGTCGCCGAAGATGGTCCGCACGTGGGTCATGAAGCCGGCTTCGTTATAGAAGAAGACGCCGTTGAACAGGATGAAGGCGGCGGCGACCAGTGCCAGGGGCAGGGCGCCGAACTTGATGAGATTTCCCTTGCTGAACATGTTTCTTCCTTGATTGAGCAAACCGCGAATGCTGCGCAAGGCGGTCGGTGCCGGTCAAGGAGAAATGTCTGACAGTGCGGGTGGGTTAACGCCAAAAGGCCACCATTGCGGTGGCCCGGAGCTTCACAGGGTGAAGGGTGCCTGCCGCAGGCCCTGCTCGTCGGCCTCCAGAGCCCAGCCCTGGCTGTCCCAGTCGCCGAGGACAATGCGCCGCGCGGGGCGGCCGTCGATTTCCAGTTCGTGGATGGCGGGGCGGTGGGTGTGCCCGTGGATCAGGATTCGCACGCCCTTGTCGCGCATGATCTTCTCCACTTCCGCCGGGGTGACGTCGACGATCTCGCTGGCTTTCATGCGGGTCTGCGCGCGGCTTTCCTTGCGCAGTTTGCGCGCCAGCTTGTGGCGGGTGGCCAGCGGCAGGTTGCGCAGGATGAACAGCGTCAGCGGGTTGCGCAGCCAGCGGCGCAGCTTCATATAGGCCACGTCGAGGGTGCAAAGGCTGTCGCCGTGCATCAGCAGGATCTTCTCGCCATCAAGGTCTATCAGACTCGGGTCGCGCAGCAGGGTGCAGCCGGCTTCGCGGCAGAAGGCCTGGCCAATCAGGAAGTCGCGGTTGCCGTGCATCAGGAAGATGCGCGTGCCGCTGTCAGACAACTTGCGCAGGGCGCGGGCGATGGAGTGCTGGAACTCGTCCATGCCATCGTCGCCGATCCAGGCTTCGAAGAAGTCGCCGAGGATGTACAGCGCCTCGGCCATACGGGCGCGGGTGGAGAGGAAATGCAAGAACGCCCGGGTAATGTCCGGGCGTTCTGCTTCGAGATGCAGGTCCGAGATGAACAGGACGCTCATCGACTCACTCGCCGATGACTTCTGCTTTCTCGATGATCACGTCGTCGGCCGGTACGTCCTGGTGGCCGGAGCGCATGGTGGTGGCGACGGTCTTGATCTTGTTGACCACGTCCATGCCGTCCTTCACTTCACCGAACACGCAGTAGCCCCAGCCCTGCACGGTCGGCGCGCTGTGGTTGAGGAAATCGTTGTCGGCGACGTTGATGAAGAACTGCGCGCTGGCCGAGTGCGGCTCCATGGTGCGGGCCATGGCGACGGTGCCAACCTTGTTGCCGACGCCGTTGTTGGCTTCGTTCTTGATCGACTTGCGGGTGGACTTCTGCTTCATGCCCGGCTCGAAACCGCCGCCCTGAATCATGAAGTTGTTGATCACACGGTGGAAAACGGTGTTGTCGTAATGGCCGGCCTTCACGTACTCCTTGAAGTTGGCCACGGTTTCCGGCGCCTTGTCGTCGAAGAGTTCAAGGGTGATATCGCCGAAGTTGGTCTGCAGTTTGACGGTGGTAGTCATCAGGGAATTCCGCTCTTTGGAAAAATCGAAGGCCTGTCAGGGGGTTGACAGCTTCGGCTATGATAAGCGCTTTGGTTTGGCTGGCCTACCCTGGCCGAACACCAGCATGATCAAGGACACCATGAGCAAGCCTACCGCCGATACGAAAGAAGCCACTGTTGCCGCCAACTTCCTGCGTCCGATCGTTGCGGCCGACCTGGAAAGTGGCAAGCACCAGAAAATCGTCACTCGCTTCCCGCCGGAGCCCAACGGCTACCTGCATATCGGTCACGCCAAGTCCATCTGTCTGAACTTCGGCCTGGCCAAGGAGTTCGGCGGGGACTGCCACCTGCGCTTCGACGACACCAACCCGGCGAAGGAAGACCAGGAGTACATCGATGCCATCGAGGCCGATGTGAAATGGCTGGGCTTCGACTGGGCCGGGCAGGTTCGCTACGCCTCCAACTACTTCGACCAGCTGCATGACTGGGCGGTGGACCTGATCAAGGCCGGCAAGGCTTTCGTCTGCGACCTGAACGCCGAGGAAATGCGCGCCTACCGTGGTTCGCTGACCGAACCGGGCAAGAACAGCCCGTTCCGCGAGCGTTCGGTGGAAGAGAACCTGGACCTGTTCGCCCGCATGAAAGCCGGCGAGTTCCCGGACGGCGCCCGTTCGCTGCGTGCGAAGATCGACATGGCCTCGCCGAACATCAACCTGCGCGACCCGATCCTCTACCGCATCCGTCACGCTCATCACCACCAGACAGGCGACAAGTGGTGCATCTACCCCAGCTACGACTTCACCCACGGTCAGTCGGACGCCATCGAGGGTATCACCCACTCCATCTGCACCCTGGAGTTCGAGGATCACCGCCCGCTGTACGAGTGGTTCCTGGCCAACCTGCCGGTCCCGGCCCAGCCGCGCCAGTACGAATTCGCGCGCCTGAACCTCAACTACACCATCACCAGCAAGCGCAAGCTCAAGCAACTGGTCGATGAAAACCACGTGCATGGCTGGGACGACCCGCGCATGTCGACCCTCTCCGGCTACCGCCGCCGCGGCTACACCCCGGCGTCGATCCGTACCTTCTGCGACATGATCGGCGTGAACCGCGCCGGCGGCGTGGTGGACATCGGCATGCTGGAATTCGCCATCCGTGACGACCTCGATGCCAACGCCGGCCGCGCCATGTGTGTACTCAAGCCGCTGAAGGTGGTCATCACCAACTACCCGGAAGGTCAGGTCGAGAACCTCGAACTGCCGCGCCATCCGAAACAGGACATGGGCGTGCGCGTGCTGCCGTTCAGCCGCGAGATCTACATTGACGCCAGTGACTTCGAGGAAGTCCCGCCGGCCGGCTACAAGCGCCTGATCCCCGGTGGCGAAGTGCGCCTGCGCGGCAGCTACGTGATCCGCGCCGACGAAGCCATCAAGGATGCCGCCGGCAACGTCGTCGAACTGCGCTGCAGCTATGACGAGAACACCCTGGGCAAGAACCCCGAGGGCCGCAAGGTCAAGGGCGTGATCCACTGGGTGCCGGCCGCCGAGAGCGTTGAGTGCGAAGTGCGCCTGTACGACCGCCTGTTCCGTTCCGCCAATCCGGAGAAGTCGGAAGAGGGCGGCAGCTTCCTCGATAACATCAATCCGGATTCCCTGGTGGTGCTCAAGGGCTGCCGCGCCGAGCCGTCGCTGGCCAGCGCCACGGCCGAGGATCGCTTCCAGTTCGAGCGCGAGGGCTACTTCTGCGCGGATGCCCGGGACTCCAGGGCGGATGCCCTGGTCTTCAACCGCACCGTGACCCTGCGCGACTCCTGGGGGCAGTAACGGATGGCTGACTTGCAGATCTACAGCACGCTGTCCAAGACCAAGGACAGCTTCAAGCCGCTGGTGGGCAATCAGGTGCGCATGTACGTGTGCGGCATGACCGTGTACGACTTCTGCCACATCGGCCATGCTCGCGTGATGGTGGCGTTCGACGTCATCGCCCGCTGGCTGCGCCATCGCGGCTATGACCTGACCTATGTGCGCAACATCACCGACATCGACGACAAGATCATCCGTCGCGCCCAGGAGAACGGTGAATCGTTCGAAGACCTGACCGCCCGCATGATCGCCGCGATGCATGAAGACGAGGCGCGCCTGTCGGTCCTGCGTCCGGACATCGAGCCGCGCGCCACCGGCCACATCGTCGGCATGCACGAGATGATCCAGACCCTGATCGACAAGGGTTACGCCTACGCGCCGGGCAATGGCGACGTCTATTACCGGGTCGGCAAGTTCGCCGGCTACGGCAAGCTGTCGCGCAAGAAGATCGAAGACCTGCGCATCGGTGCGCGGATCGAGGTCGATGAGTCCAAGGAAGACCCGCTGGACTTCGTGCTCTGGAAGGGCGCTAAGCCGGGCGAGCCGAGCTGGGAGTCGCCCTGGGGCGCCGGGCGTCCGGGCTGGCACATCGAGTGCTCGGTGATGTCCACCTGCTGCCTGGGCGAGACCTTCGACATCCACGGCGGCGGTCCGGACCTGGTGTTTCCGCACCACGAGAACGAGATCGCCCAGAGCGAGGCGGCCACCGGCAAGCTCTATGCGGCCAGCTGGATGCATGCCGGCGCGGTGCGCGTGGACGGCGAGAAGATGTCCAAATCCCTGGGCAATTTCTTCACCATCCGCGAGGTGTTGGAGAAGTACCACCCGGAGGTCGTGCGCTTCCTGCTGGTCTCCAGCCACTACCGCAGCCCGATCAACTACTCCGAAGACAACCTGAAGGAAGCCAAGGGCGCGCTGGAGCGTTTCTACACCGCGCTGCGCGGTCTGCCACAGGTGGCTGCCGCGGGAGGCGAGGCGTTCGTCGAGCGCTTCGGCGCTGCGATGGACGACGACTTCGGTACGCCGGAAGCGGTTGCCGTGCTGTTCGAGATGGTCCGTGAGGTCAACCGCCTGCGCGAGAGCGATCCGGCGGCTGCGGCTGCACTGGCGGCACGCGTGCGTGAGTTGGGGGCTCTGCTGGGTGTTCTGCAACTGGATGCCGACGAGTTCCTCCAGGCCGGCGCAGCCGGCAAGGTCGACGCGGCGCAGGTCGAGGCGCTGATCCAGGCTCGTCTGGATGCCCGTGCGGCGAAGAACTGGGCCGAATCCGACCGCATCCGCGACGAGCTGACCGCTCTAGGCGTAGTGCTGGAAGACGGCAAGGGCGGCACTACCTGGCGTCTCGCCGAGTAACTGTCTCCTGGAAATGAAAAAGGCCGCTGATCAGCGGCCTTTTTCTTGCTCGTCGAAAACCTGTCAGGTGTGCAGGTGTTCGGCGGCGTACAGGGTGTTTTCCAGCAGGCAGGCGCGGGTCATCGGGCCGACACCGCCCGGAACAGGGGTGATCCAGCTGGCGCGCTCGGCGGCGACGTCGTATTCCACGTCGCCCACCAGCTTGCCATCTTCCTGGCGATTGATGCCCACGTCGATGACGATGGCACCTTCCTTGATCCACTCGCCCTTGACCAGACCCGGCTTGCCGGCGGCAACGACCACCAGGTCGGCGCGGCGCACGTGGTCGGCCAGGTCGCGGGTGAAGCGGTGGGTCACGGTGACGGTGCAGCCGCCCAGCAGCAGTTCCAGCGCCATGGGGCGGCCGACGATGTTCGATGCGCCCACTACCACCGCGTCCATGCCGTACAGGTCGACGCCGGTGCTTTGCAGCAGAGTCATGATGCCTTTCGGGGTGCAGGGGCGCAGCAGCGGGATGCGCTGGGCCAGGCGGCCGATGTTGAAGGGGTGGAAGCCGTCCACGTCCTTGTCCGGGCTGATGCGTTCCAGCAGCTGGGAGGCGTCGAGGTGGGCGGGGAGGGGGAGCTGGACGAGGATGCCGTCGATGGCCGGGTCGGCGTTCAGACGGTCGATCAGTGCCAGCAGCTCTTCCTGGGTGGTGCTGGCGGGGAGGTCGTACGCCTGGGAGAGGAAGCCGACCTCTTCACAGTCCTTGCGCTTGTGCGCGACATAGACCTGAGAGGCGGGGTCGCTGCCGACCAGGATCACAGCCAGGCCGGGGATGCGCAGTCCTTGCTGGCGGCGTTCATTGACGCGTTGGCCAATCTGCTGGCGGAGGCTGGCGGCGATCGCTTTGCCGTCGATCAGTTTTGCAGTCATGTCGGGGGGATAACCATTAAGGCGGGTGAAAAGAAGGCGCGCATTTTCGCATGCTGCCTCCATAAGGCAAAGGCGGGAGCCCCTGATTTGGCGTAACTCCTTTATCTCTTTGAACTTTTTTTAAAAAAGTTGTTGACGGGGTATGGCCTCATCGATAACATGCGCCCCGCTTGCCGAGCACAGCCTGAAACACGAAAGAGGCGGTGCCAACCGATTCGGTGGTTTCCACTGAGTCTGCTTAGCAAGGGTTGCAGCCACTAAAGCGCCCGTAGCTCAGCTGGATAGAGCATCCGCCTTCTAAGCGGATGGTCGCAGGTTCGAGTCCTGCCGGGTGCGCCAAGTGGCGTTCGGTACAAGCAAATGTAATATGGTGGGCGTAGCTCAGTTGGTAGAGCACAGGATTGTGGCTCCTGGTGTCGTGGGTTCGATTCCCATCGTCCACCCCATATTCCGAAGCGCCAGGCCCAGTGCCTGGCGTTTTCGTTTCTGCGGTACCCTGCGGACGTGGTGAAATTGGTAGACACGCCGGATTTAGGTTCCGGTGGCGCAAGCTGTGAGAGTTCGAGTCTCTCCGTCCGCACCATCTTCTTTCCATAAGCTCTCGCATCCGTGAATTTCCGCAGCTTCCACTCGGGGTGACTTCTGCATTTCTAGCTACTAGAATGCTTGCCCTTGATTCTGGGAGCCGGAAGGACCGGCTTACGTCTGTGCCACGAGGAATATCCATGCAAGTTTCCGTTGAAAGCACCTCCGCTCTTGAGCGCCGCATGACCGTTGGCGTGCCGGCCGAGCGTATCGAGACCGAAGTCAACAAGCGTCTGCAGCAGACCGCTCGTCGCGCCAAGGTTCCTGGCTTCCGTCCCGGCAAGGTGCCGATGAGCGTGATCCGTCAGCGCTACGAAGCCGCCGCTCGTCAGGAAGCCCTCGGTGACCTGATCCAGGAAACCTTCTACGAAGCCGTGGTCGAGCAGAAGCTGAACCCGGCCGGTGCTCCTTCCGTCGAACCGAAAGTGTTCGAGAAAGAGAAGGGCCTCGAGTACATCGCTACCTTCGAAGTCTTCCCTGAGTTCCAGGTTGCCGGTTTCGACGGCATCAAGGTCGAGCGCCTGCAGGCCGACGTGGCTGACGCCGATCTCGACAACATGCTGGAAATCCTGCGCAAGCAGAACACCCGTTTCGAAGCTGTTGATCGTGCCGCGCAGAACGACGATCAGGTGAACATCGATTTCGTCGGCAAGATCGACGGCGAAGCCTTCGCTGGCGGTTCCGCCAAGGGCACCCTGCTGGTGCTGGGCTCCGGCCGCATGATCCCGGGCTTCGAAGAGGGTCTGGTTGGCGCCAAGGCCGGTGAAGAGCGCGTTCTGAGCGTGACCTTCCCCGAGGACTACCAGAACCTGGACCTGGCCGGCAAAGCTGCCGAGTTCACCGCTACCGTCAACAGCGTCGCCGAGCCGAAGCTGCCGGAACTGAACGAAGAGTTCTTCGCTCTGTTCGGCGTGAAGGAAAGCACTCTGGAAGGCTTCCGCACCGAAGTTCGCAAGAACATGGAGCGTGAACTGCGTCAGGCCATCAAGTCCAAGGTGAAGAACCAGGTGATGGAAGGTCTGGTCGAGACCAACCCGATCGAAGTTCCGAAAGCCCTGATCGGCAACGAAGTCAATCGTCTGCGCGTCCAGGCTGTCCAGCAGTTCGGTGGCAACATCAAGCCCGACCAACTGCCGGCCGAGCTGTTCGAAGAGCAGGCCAAGCGCCGCGTCGTACTGGGTCTGATCGTTGCCGAGCTGGTCAAGCAGCACGAACTGAAGGCTGACGAAGCCCGCGTTCGCGAAATGATCGAAGAGATGGCTTCCGCCTATCAGGAGCCGGAACAGGTTGTTTCCTGGTACTACAAGAACGACCAGCAACTGAACGAAGTCCGTTCGGTTGTACTGGAAGAACAAGTTGTAGATACTGTCCTGCAGAAGGCCAATGTGACCGACAAGCAGGTATCCTACGAAGACGCGGTCAAGCCTGCAGAAGCTCCGCAAGCGGCCTGATCCAGCGCTACTTCGTTCGATCGTCACAAGCCAGCCTTCGGGCTGGCTTGTGCGTCTATAGAGACATGACTTTTTATTAGGGAGTGATCGTCGGACATGCATAATCCTTATATGCCGCAAGTTCCGAACATTCAGGCCGCTGGTGGTCTGGTGCCGATGGTGGTGGAGCAGTCCGCCCGCGGTGAGCGTTCCTACGACATCTATTCGCGCCTGCTGAAGGAGCGGATTATCTTCCTGGTCGGCCAGGTCGAGGACTACATGGCCAACCTCGTGGTTGCCCAGCTGCTGTTCCTCGAAGCCGAGAACCCGGACAAGGACATCCACCTCTACATCAACTCCCCGGGTGGTTCCGTCACCGCTGGCATGTCGATCTACGACACCATGCAGTTCATCAAGCCTGACGTGTCCACCATCTGCGTGGGCCAGGCGTGCAGCATGGGTGCCCTGCTGCTGGCTGGCGGCGCCGCTGGCAAGCGCTACTGCCTGCCGCATTCGCGCATGATGATCCACCAGCCGCTGGGCGGCTTCCAGGGCCAGGCCTCGGACATCGAGATCCACGCCAAGGAAATCCTTTTCATCAAGGAACGCCTGAACCAGGTGCTGGCACACCACACCGGTCAGCCGCTGGACGTCATTGCCCGCGATACCGACCGTGACCGCTTCATGAGTGGTGAGGAAGCCGTCAAGTACGGTCTGATCGATCAGCTCTTCACTCAGCGTCCTGCTGCCAGCTGAGTCTCTCCGCACTACCGCGGCCGGTAATCCGGCCGCTCGCGGGCTTGAAAATGCCTGCGAATGCCTTCATCTTGTCCTTCACGTATATCCCCGATTGGAACGATCGAATGACTGACACCCGCAACGGCGAGGACAACGGCAAGCTGCTGTATTGCTCCTTCTGCGGCAAGAGCCAGCACGAAGTGCGCAAGTTGATTGCCGGCCCCTCGGTCTTTATCTGCGACGAGTGCGTCGACCTGTGCAACGACATCATCCGTGAGGAGGTGCAGGAAGCACAGGCGGAGAGCAGTGCGCATAAGCTTCCGGCGCCGAAAGAGATCCGCACCATCCTCGATCAGTACGTGATCGGCCAGGAACGTGCCAAGAAAACCCTGGCGGTAGCGGTGTACAACCACTACAAGCGACTGAACCAGCGTGAGCGCAAGGACGACGTCGAACTGGGCAAGAGCAACATCCTGCTGATCGGGCCGACCGGCTCGGGCAAGACCCTGCTCGCCGAGACCCTGGCGCGTCTGCTCAATGTTCCCTTCACCATCGCCGATGCCACCACCCTCACCGAGGCTGGTTATGTGGGCGAGGATGTCGAGAACATCATCCAGAAGCTGCTGCAGAAGTGCGACTACGATGTCGAGAAGGCCCAGATGGGCATTGTCTACATCGACGAAATCGACAAGATCTCGCGCAAGTCCGACAACCCGTCGATCACTCGCGACGTGTCCGGCGAAGGCGTCCAGCAGGCTCTGCTGAAGCTGATCGAAGGCACCGTGGCTTCCGTACCGCCCCAGGGCGGCCGCAAGCACCCGCAGCAGGAATTCCTGCAGGTCGACACCCGCAACATCCTGTTCATCTGCGGAGGCGCGTTCGCTGGCCTGGAAAAGGTCATCCAGAACCGTTCTACCAAAGGCGGCATCGGCTTCAGCGCCGAGGTTCGCAGTCAGGAAGCGGGTAAGAAGGTGGGCGACGCGCTGCGCGAGGTCGAGCCGGAGGATCTGGTGAAGTTTGGCCTGATCCCCGAGTTCGTCGGTCGTTTGCCGATCATCGCGACGCTCGAAGAGCTGGACGAAGCTGCCCTGATGCAGATTCTGACCGAGCCGAAGAACGCGCTGACCAAGCAGTACGCCAAGCTCTTCGAAATGGAAGGCGTGGACCTCGAGTTCCGTCCGGACGCGCTCAAGGCCGTCGCTCGTCGCGCGCTGGAGCGCAAGACCGGCGCCCGTGGCCTGCGTTCGATCCTCGAAGGCATCCTGCTCGATACCATGTACGAGATCCCCTCGCAGAACGACGTCAGCAAGGTGGTGATCGACGAAAGCGTCATCGAGGGCTCCTCCCAGCCGCTGCTGATCTACGAGAACAGCGAGCAGCCGGCCAAGGCTGCACCTGACGCCTGAAACCAGAAGGGGCCCTAGGGCCCCTTTTTTCTTCCCATCTACCGCGCTTGTTTTTTCCCAGTCCTAACCCCATCTTAGGCCGAAGGGTCCAATCCCATCGTTTTGGCCAAGTGCCGCTGTAGAGCCGAATATCATGAAAACACTCGTCGAGTTGCCCCTGCTCCCCCTGCGTGACGTAGTGGTGTATCCGCACATGGTCATCCCGCTTTTCGTGGGACGAGAGAAATCCATCGAGGCCCTCGAGGCCGCCATGACCAGCGACAAGCAGATCCTGTTGCTGGCGCAGAAGAATCCGGCCGACGACGATCCGGGCGCCGACGGCCTGTACCGCATGGGCACCGTGGCCACTGTCCTGCAGTTGCTGAAACTGCCCGATGGCACCGTCAAGGTGCTGGTCGAGGGCGAGCAGCGCGGCCAGGTAGAGCGCTTCATCGACGAGGAAGCCTACTGCCGCGCGGAAGTTTCGATCATTGACGAGGCCTCCGTCGGCGAGCGCGAGTCCGAAGTCTTCACCCGTAGCCTGCTCAGCCAGTTCGAGCAGTATGTGCAGCTGGGCAAGAAAGTCCCGGCCGAAGTCCTGTCTTCGCTCAACAGCATCGATGAACCGGGCCGTCTTGTAGATACCATGGCCGCCCACATGGCGCTGAAGATCGAACAGAAGCAGGAAATCCTCGAGATCACCGAGCTGTCCGCCCGCGTCGAGCACGTGCTGGCCATGCTGGATGCCGAGATCGACCTGCTGCAGGTCGAGAAGCGCATTCGCGGCCGCGTGAAGAAGCAGATGGAGCGCAGCCAGCGCGAGTACTACCTCAACGAACAGATGAAGGCCATCCAGAAAGAACTGGGTGACATCGACGAAGGCCACAACGAAGTCGAGGAACTGAAGAAGCGCATTGACGCCGCCGGCCTGACCAAGGAAGCCATGGCCAAGGCCACTGCCGAGTTGAACAAGCTCAAGCAGATGTCGCCGATGTCCGCCGAGGCGACCGTGGTGCGTTCCTACATCGACTGGCTGGTGAATGTGCCGTGGAAGGCCGAGAGCAAGGTGCGCCATGACCTGGACAAGGCCGAGGACATCCTCGACGCCGATCACTACGGTCTGGAAGAGGTCAAGGAGCGCATCCTCGAGTACCTCGCCGTCCAGAAGCGCGTGAAGAAGCTCAAGGGCCCGGTGCTCTGCCTGGTCGGCCCGCCCGGCGTGGGCAAGACCTCGCTGGCCGAGTCCATCGCCCGCGCGACCAACCGCAAGTTCGTGCGCATGGCCCTGGGGGGCGTGCGTGACGAGGCCGAGATTCGCGGTCACCGTCGCACCTACATCGGTTCCATGCCCGGTCGTCTGATTCAGAAAATGACCAAGGTGGGCGTGCGCAACCCGCTGTTCCTGCTCGACGAGATCGACAAGATGGGCAGCGACATGCGCGGCGACCCCGCGTCGGCGCTGCTGGAAGTGCTCGATCCGGAGCAGAACCACAACTTCAACGACCACTACCTCGAAGTCGACTACGACCTCTCCGACGTGATGTTCCTCTGCACGGCGAACTCCATGAACATTCCGGCAGCGTTGCTGGACCGAATGGAAGTCATCCGCCTGCCGGGTTACACCGAGGACGAGAAGATCAACATCGCCTCGAAATATCTTGTACCGAAACAGACTGCGGCTAATGGCCTGAAGAAGGGCGAGGTGGTCTTCGAAGAAGCGGCTACCCGTGACATCATCCGCTATTACACCCGCGAAGCCGGTGTGCGTAGCCTTGAGCGCCAGATCGCCAAGGTCTGCCGCAAGGCGGTCAAGGACGGTGGCAAGGCCAAGCGCATCGAAGCCGTGGTGACTCCGGATTCACTGGAGAATTACCTGGGCGTGCGCAAGTTCCGCTACGGCCTGGCCGAGCAGCAGGATCAGATCGGCCAGGTGACCGGCCTCGCCTGGACCCAGGTGGGCGGCGAATTGCTGACCATCGAATCGGCCATGGTTCCGGGCAAGGGCGCACTAACCAAGACCGGCTCGCTGGGCGACGTCATGGCGGAGTCCATCACTGCCGCGCTGACCGTGGTTCGTAGTCGTTCGAAGAGCCTGGGTATCGCTCCGGACTTCCACGAGAAGCACGATATCCACATCCATGTGCCGGAAGGCGCGACGCCCAAGGACGGCCCTAGCGCGGGCATTGGCATGTGTACCGCACTGGTCTCGGCGATCACCCAGATTCCGGTCCGTGCTGACGTGGCCATGACCGGCGAGATCACCCTGCGCGGTCAGGTTCTGGCCATCGGTGGGCTGAAGGAAAAACTTCTGGCCGCGCACCGGGGTGGAATCAAGACAGTGATCATTCCCGAGGAAAACGTACGGGACCTTAGGGAAATTCCGGATAATATTAAGGCTGATCTCGTTATTAAACCGGTTAAATGGATTGACGAGGTCCTGCAAATTGCGCTGCAATACGCCCCGGAGCCCTTGCCCGATGCGGCTCCCGAGATGGTTGCAAAGGATGAGAAGCGCGAGTCTGATTCCAAGGAGCGAATCAGCACGCATTAGTTGGGGGGCTTTCTTGACACTGTTTTTGAGCCCTTGTTATAAAGCGGCACTTGCTTTGTCAGTTGGCAAACCAGCACCTGCTTTTGCTTACACCTAACACATAGAAACATACTCAACAGAAATAAGGGGACTTAGAGTGAACAAGTCGGAACTGATCGATGCTATCGCCGCATCTGCTGATATCCCGAAAGCTGTTGCCGGTCGCGCTCTGGACGCGGTGATCGAGTCCGTAACTGGCGCCCTGAAGGCTGGTGACTCCGTCGTACTGGTAGGCTTCGGCACCTTCGCTGTCAAAGAGCGCGCTGCTCGCACCGGTCGCAACCCGCAAACCGGCAAGCCGATCAAGATCGCTGCTGCTAAGATCCCGGGCTTCAAGGCCGGTAAAGCCCTCAAGGACGCTGTCAACTAAGCGTCTTTTTGGACTTGACCTGGACCGGTTCAACTTCGGTTGGGCCGGTCACGGAGCGATGACCCGGCTGGCGTAGGTCGGTTGGAATCATCAGGGGTCACGGGCTCAATGCCCGCAAGCTCCACCAGTTACGAGAAGGCGCATCCTCGGATGCGCCTTTCTTATATCCGCCTTTTTTCCACGCCGCGCCGCCATTGACGGTGAGCCGTGGCCGCGTCGGGGGCCGCATGCTGCAAAACATCAGGGACAATTCCCAAGGCTGGATCACCAAGACCATCCTGGGCGTGATCGTTGTCCTCATGGCTTTGACCGGGTTCGATCAGATCATTCGCGCAACCCACCACGAGAACGTCGCTGCTCAGGTCAACGGTGAAGACATCGGTCTGCCGGAACTGCAGCAGGCCGCGGATATGCAGCGTCGCCAGCTGATGCAGCGTCTGGGCAAGGACTTCGATTCGTCCATGCTAGACGACAAGCTGCTCAAGGACTCTGCGCTGAAGTCGCTCATTGAGCGCAAGCTGATCCTGCAGGCGGCCCAGAACGACAAGTTCGCCTTCTCCCAGCAGGCGCTGGATCAACTGATCCTGTCGACCCCTGAATTCCAGGTGGACGGCAAGTTCAGCGCCGAGCGCTTCGACCAGGTCATCCGCCAGATGGGCTATGACCGCATGCAGTTCCGCCGCATGTTCGGCGAGGAGATGCTCATCGGTCAGCTGCGCGCCGGCATCGCCGGTACCGGCTTCGTTACCGATGACGAGCTGAATGCCTTCGCCCGCCTGGAGAAGCAGACCCGCGATTTCGCCACCCTGACGCTCAAGGCCGACCCGGCCAAGAGCAAGGTCGAGGACAGCGAGATCAAGGCGTACTACGACGCCCACAGCACCGAGTTCATGACGCCCGAACAGGTCACTATCGACTACGTCGAGCTGAAGAAGTCTGCCTTCTTCGACCAGGTCGAGGTGAAGAAGGAAGACCTTGATGCCCTCTATCAGAAGGAAATCGCCGGTCTGGCCGAGCAGCGCGACGCCGCGCACATCCTGATCGAGGTGAACGACAAGCAGAACGACCAGCAGGCCAAGGCCAAGATCGACGAGATCAAGGCGCGCCTGGACAAGGGTGAAGACTTCGCCAAGCTGGCCAAGGAGCTGTCCAACGACACCGGCTCCGCCGCAAACGGTGGTGATCTCGGCTTTGCCGGTCGTGGCGTGTATGACCCGGCCTTCGAAGAGTCGCTGTATGCGCTGAAGAAGGGCGAAGTCTCCGCCCCGGTGAAGACCTCCTACGGCTGGCACCTGATCAAGCTGCTGGGCGTTGAAGCGCCGGAGGTTCCGACTTTCGACAGCCTGAAGGTCAAGCTGGAGCACGAAGCCAAGACCCAACTGGTCGAGCAGCGCTTCGTCGATGCAACCAAGCAGCTGGAAAGCTCCGCCTACGAAGCCTCCGATCTGGGCCAGCCGGCTCAGGACCTGGGCCTGAAGGTGCAGACCAGCAAGCCGTTCGGCAAAGAAGGTGGCGAGGGCGTGACCGCCAACCGCCAGGTCATCCAGACCGCCTTCAGCCCGGAAGTGCTGGAAGAGGGCGCCAACAGTGGCGCTATCGAGCTGGACCCCGACACTGCGGTCGTGCTGCGCGTGAAGGAGCACCACAAGCCTGAGCAGGAAACCCTGGAACAGGTGAGTGCCGATATCCTCAAGCGTCTGCAGGTCGAACACGCAGCCAGTGATGCCAAGGCTCGCGGCGAATCGCTGCTGGCTGGTCTGCGCGACGGCAAGATCCCGCTGACCCAGGCTCAGGACGGCCAGGACTGGAAAGTCGTGGAAGCGGCCGCCCGTGGTCAGGAAGGTGTCGACCCGGTGGTGCTGCAGAGCGTGTTCCGCATGGCTCGTCCGGAAGGTGCCGATAAGCCCAGCCTGGGTGGTGTCGCACTGCAGAACGGTGACTTCGTGCTGGTCAAGCTCAGTGGTGTCAGCGAGCCGGATGCCAAGCCGACCGAGCAGGAGAAAGCGATGTACCAGCGCTTCCTCGCCTCGCGCAGCGGTCAGGACGATTTCTCCGCGTTCCGTCGCTACCTGCAGGATCAGGCGAAGATCGAGAAGTTCGACGAAGCCAAGAAGTGATAGACAGGGGCCGCGCAAGCGGCCCTCGTTTTATCCGGGACAAGAAAAAGGCCGCATCAGCGGCCTTTTTCTTTGCCTGGGGGAAGGCTCAGTCGTCGCCCAGCGGGCCCATGGCGGTGGTGTTGAAGCCACCGTCGACATAGAGAATCTCGCCGCTGATGCCGCTGGCAAGGTCCGAGCAAAGGAAGGCGCCGGCGTTGCCGACTTCCTCGATGGTCACGTTGCGTCGCAGCGGGGTCTGGCGCTCGTTGGCGGCGAGCATCTTGCGGAAGCTCTTGATGCCTGACGCTGCCAGGGTGCGGATCGGGCCGGCGGAGATGGCGTTGACGCGGGTGCCTTCCGGGCCGAGGCTGCCGGCCAGGTAGCGCACGCCGGCTTCCAGGCTGGCCTTGGCCATGCCCATCACGTTGTAGTTGGGCATCGTGCGTTCGGCGCCCAGGTAGGAGAGGGTGAGCAGGCTGCCGTTTCGGCCCTGCATCAGCTCGCGGCCTGCCTTGGCCAGGGCGACGAAGCTGTAGGCGCTGATGTCGTGGGCGATGCGGAAGCCGTCGCGGGTGGTGACTTCGGTGAAGTCGCCGTCGAGCTGGTCGCCTGGCGCAAACCCCACCGAGTGGACGATGCAGTCCAGGCCGTCCCATTGCTTCGCCAGCGCGGCGAACACGGCTTCGATGTCTGCATCGCTGGCCACGTCGCAGGGGAAGCACAGCTCGGCGCTGGAGCCCCAGCCGGCGGCGAATTCCTCGACGCGCCCCTTGAGCTTGTCGTTCTGGTAGGTGAAGGCGAGCTCGGCGCCTTCGCGATGCATCGCCGCGGCGATGCCGGAGGCGATGGACAGCTTGCTGGCGACACCGACGATCAGTACGCGTTTACCGGCGAGAAACCCCATGTCATTGCTTCCTTGTCTGCTGCTGGCTCAGGCTTGCGTCGGTACCATGAAGGCTGCTTCCAGCAGTTGCTGTGTGTAGGCATGTTGCGGTGCGGCGAAGACTTCCTCGGCCATGCCCTGTTCGACGACCTTGCCGTGGCGGATCACCATCAGCTGGTGGCTGAGGGCTTTCACCACTGCCAGGTCGTGGCTGATGAACAGGTAGGTCAGGTTGTACTTGGCCTGCAGCCCGCGCAGCAGTTCGACGACCTGGCGTTGCACGGTGCGGTCCAGTGCCGAGGTCGGTTCGTCCAGCAGGATCAGCGCCGGCTTGAGCACCAGCGCGCGGGCGATGGCGATGCGTTGCCGCTGGCCCCCGGAAAACTCGTGGGGGTAGCGGTGGCGGGTATCCGGGTCGAGTCCGACTTCCTTGAGCGCCTCGATGATCGCCTGCTCGCGCTCCTCGGGCGTGCCCATGCCATGGATTTCCAGGCCTTCGCCAACGATCTGGCCGACCGACATGCGCGGGCTGAGGCTGCCGAACGGGTCCTGGAAGACTACCTGCATCTCGCGACGCAGGGGCCTGACTTCCGCCTGGTTCATGCCTTCGATGGCCTGACCCTCGAAGCAGATGCCGCCCTGGCTGCTGATGAGCCGGAGGATGGCCAGGCCCAGGGTCGACTTGCCCGAGCCGCTCTCGCCGACGATGCCCAGGGTCTGGCCGCGCGGCAGGCTGAAGTCAATGCCGTCCACCGCCTTGACGTGGTCGACGGTCTTGCGGAACACGCCTTTCTTGATCGGGAACCACACGCGCAGGTTGTCGACCTCCAGCAGCGGCGCACCAGGCTCGTTCTGCGCGGGGGTGCCACTGGGCTCGGCTCCGAGCAATTCGCGCGTGTAGGGGTGCTGTGGGGCCGCGAAGAGGGTGTCGCAATCGGCATGCTCGACGATGCAGCCGCGTTTCATCACGCAGACGCGATGGGCGATACGCCGGACCAGGTTGAGGTCGTGGGTGATCAGTAGCATCGCCATGCCCAGGCGCTGCTGCAGGTCACGCAGCAGGTCGAGGATCTTCAGCTGCACCGTCACGTCGAGCGCGGTGGTCGGTTCGTCGGCGATCAGCAGCTCCGGCTCGCAGGCCAGTGCCATGGCGATCATCACCCGCTGCCGCTGGCCACCGGAGAGTTCGTGCGGGTAGGCCTTGAGGCGGCTGGCGGGGTTGGGGATGCCGACCAGATCGAGCAGCTCCAGCGTACGGGCGCGGGCCTGATTGCCGTTCATGCCCTTGTGCAGCGCGAGCACTTCGCCGATCTGCTTCTCGATGGTGTGCAGCGGGTTCAGCGAGGTCATGGGTTCCTGGAACACCATGGCGATGCGGTTGCCGCGGATGCCGCGCAACTTGCGCTCGGGCAGCTTGAGCAGGTCCTTGCCGGCGTACTGGATGCTGCCGGAGGGATGGCTGGCGGTGGGGTAGGGCAGCAGGCGCAGGATGGAGTGCGCGGTGACTGACTTGCCCGAGCCGCTTTCGCCCACCAGCGCCAGGGTCTCCCCCTTGCGGATGTCGAAGTTGATGTGTTCGACCGCGCGCACCTGTTCGTCGCCGCAGAGGAAATCGACGGACAGGTCGCGGACTTCGATGAGGTTCTCGTTCTGGCTCATGTCACTTCCTCGGGTCGAAGGCATCGCGGGCGGCTTCGCCGATGAACACCAGCAGGCTCAGCATCACGGCCAGCACCACGAAGGCGGTGATGCCCAGCCAGGGTGCCTGCAGGTTGGACTTGCCCTGGGCGACCAGCTCGCCCAGCGACGGTGCGCCGGCGGGCAGGCCGAAGCCCAGGAAGTCCAGGGAGGTCAGGGTGCCGATCGCGCCGGTGAGGATGAAGGGCATGAAGGTCAGGGTGGAGATCATCGCGTTGGGCAGGATGTGGCGGAACATGATCGCTCCGTTGCGCATGCCCAGGGCGCGCGCTGCGCGCACATACTCCAGGTTGCGGCCGCGGAGGAATTCGGCGCGCACCACGTCCACCAGGCTCATCCAGGAGAACAGCAGCATGATGCCCAGCAGCCACCAGAAGCCTGGCTGCACGAAGCTGGCGAGGATGATCAGCAGGTAGAGCACCGGCAGGCCCGACCAGATTTCCAGGAAGCGCTGGCCGAGCAGGTCGATCCAGCCACCGTAGAAACCCTGCAATGCACCCACGGCGACACCGAGGATGGAGCTGAGCACGGTGAGGATGAGGGCGAACAGCACCGACACGCGGAAGCCGTAGATCACCCGCGCCATCACATCGCGCGCCTGGTCGTCGGTGCCCAGCCAGTTCTCCGCGGTGGGCGCCGAGGGTGCCGGCACCCGCAGGTCGTAGTTGATGGTGTCGTAGCTGTAGGCGATCGGCGGCCAGAGAATCCAGCCGTCCTTCTGCGCGATCTGCTCGCGCATGTACGGGCTCTTGTAGTTCGCCTCCATGGGGAACTCACCGCCGAAGGCGGTTTCCGGGTAGCGCTTGACCACCGGGAAGTACCATTCGCCGTCGTAGCGGATCGCCAGTGGCTTGTCGTTGGCTATCAGCTCGGCGCCCAGGCTGAGAACGAACAGCGTGAGGAACAGCCAGAGTGACCACCAGCCGCGCTTGTTGGCCTTGAAGCGCGTCCAGCGGCGCTGATTGATGGGAGATAGGCGCATCGGATTACTCCCGGTTCTCGAAGTCGATGCGCGGATCGACCAGCGTGTAGAGGACGTCGCTGACCAGCTTCATGATCAGGCCGAACAGGGTGAAGATGAACAGCGTGCCGAACACCACCGGGTAATCGCGGTTCAGCGCTGCCTCGAAGCTGAGCAGGCCCAGGCCGTCGAGGGAGAAGATCACCTCGATCAGCAGCGAGCCGGTGAAGAAGATGCCCAGCAGGGCCGAGGGCAGGCCGGCGATAATCAGCAGCATGGCGTTGCGGAACACATGGCCGTAGAGCACGCGGCGCTCGGTCAGGCCCTTGGCGCGGGCGGTGACCACGTACTGCTTGCCGATCTCGTCGAGGAAGCTGTTCTTGGTCAGCAGGGTGATGGTGGCGAAGTTACCGATCACCAGTGCGGTGATGGGCAGCGCGAGGTGCCAGAAGTAGTCGCGTACCTTGCCGCCCCAGGTCAGCTCGTCGAAGTTGTTGGAGGTCAGCCCGCGCAAGGGGAACCAGTCCCAGTAGCTGCCGCCGGCGAACAGCACCACCAGCAGGATGGCGAAGAGGAAGGCGGGGATGGCATAGCCGACGATGATCGCCGAGCTGGTCCAGACGTCGAAATGGCTGCCGTGGCGCACCGCCTTGGCGATGCCCAGCGGGATCGACACCAGGTACATGATCAGCGTGCTCCACAATCCGAGAGAGATGGACACGGGCAGCTTCTCGACGATCAGGTCGGTGACCTTGGCATCGCGGAAGAAGCTCTGGCCGAAGTCCAGGTGCACGTAGTTCTTGAGCATGATCCAGAAGCGCTCGGGCGCCGGTTTGTCGAAGCCGTACATGCGCTCGATTTCCTTCACCAGTTCCGGGTCCAGGCCCTGGGCGCCGCGGTAGTGCGTGCCGGCGGAGGCGACTTCACCGCCGCCGCCGGAGATGCGCCCGGTGGCGCCGCCGCTGGCGGCGTCGAAGCCTTCCAGCTTGGCGATCATCTGCTCCACCGGGCCGCCGGGGGCGGCCTGGATGATGATGAAGTTGATCAGCAGGATGCCGAACAGGGTGGGGATGATCAGCAGCAGGCGCCGCAGGATGTAGGCCAGCATCAATGGGCCCCTTGGGCGACGGCGCCGTCGGCCGGCGTTTCGCTCGTGGCATTGGTATCCGTCTTGGTCGGTACAGCCTTGTCGCGGGCTTGCCACCAGGTCTGCAGCGCGTAGCTGTAGGGCGGCAGTTTTTCCGGGTGGGCGATGCGGTTCCAGTAGGCGATGCGCCAGTTGCCCAGGTACCAGTTGGGCACCACATAGTGGCCCCAGAGCAGCGCGCGATCGAGGGCGCGGGCGTGGCGCACCAGGCTTTCGCGGGAGCCGGCGTTGATCAGGGCTTCCACCAGGGCATCGATGCCCGGATCGCGCAGGCCGATGAAGTTGCGGCTGCCGGGCTTGTCGGCGCTGCTGGAATGCCAGAACTCGCGCTGTTCGTTACCGGGCGAGCTGGACTGCGGCCAGCTGCTGACGATCATGTCGTAGTCGCGCGAGCGCAGGCGGTTGATGTATTGCGAAACGTCGACGCGGCGCAGCTGCATGTCGATGCCCAGCTCCGCGAGGTTGCGCTTGAAGGGCAGCAGCACGCGCTCGAAGTCGGCCTGGGCGAGCATGAACTCGAAGCTCAGTTGCTTGCCGTCGGGGCCGACCATCTTGTCGTTCTCGATCTTGTAGCCGGCCTCCAGCAACAACTGGTAGGCCTTGCGCTTCTGCTCGCGGATGATGCCGCTGCCGTCGCTGGTGGGCGGCACGTAGACCTGGCTGAAGACCTCTGGCGGCAGCTTGTCGCGCAGCGGCTCGAGAATCTTCAGCTCCTCGGCGTCGGGCAGCTCCCTGGCGGCCATCTCGGAGTTCTCGAAGTAGCTGCCGTCACGCAGGTAGGAGCCGAAGAACAGCTGCTTGTTGGTCCACTCGAAGTCGAACAGGTTGGTGATCGCTTCGCGCACGCGCGGGTCCTGGAACACCGGGCGGCGGATGTTGAAGGCATAAGCCTGCATGCCCCACGGGTTGCCGTTCACCGGCTCCTCACGGACGATCCGGCCGTCGCGCACGGCGGGCGAGTCGTAGGCGGTCGCCCAGTTCTTCGCAATGCGCTCGTCGTTGAAGTCGAACTGCCCGGCCTTGAAGGCTTCCAGGGCAACGGTGAGGTCGCGGTAGGACTCCACCACCACGGCGTCGAAGTTGTTGAAGCCGCGGTTCACCGGCAGCTTGTCGCCCCACCAGTCCTTGACCCTCTCGTAGCGGATCGAGCGACCGGCCTCGACCTTGGCGATGCGGTACGGGCCGCTGCCCAGTGGCGGCTCCATGTTGGTCTTGTTGAAGTCGCGGCTGGCCCACCAGTGCTTGGGCAGGATCGACAGCTGGCCGAGGATCAGCGGCAGCTCGCGGTTGTCGCCGTGCTTGAAGTCGAAGCGCACGCGCAGCTTGTCTTCGGCCACCACCTTGTCGACGTCCGCGTAGTAGTTGCGGTACATCGGGTCGCCGTCCTTCATCAGCGTCTCGAAGGTGAACACGACGTCTTCGGCGGTGACCGGTGTGCCGTCCTGGAAGCGCGCCTCGGGGCGCAGGTAGTAACGGACGAAGCGATGCTCGGGGTCCTTCTCGATCTTCTCGGCGAGCAGTCCGTATTCGGTGAAGGGCTCGTCGAGGGAGTGGAAGGTCAGGGTGTCGTAGATCAGGTTGATCTGAGGTGCGGAGTTGCCCTTGGCGATGAAGGGGTTGAGGCTGTCGAAACCGCCGAAGTCGGAGAGGCGCAGCGTGCCGCCCTTGGGCGCATCGGCATTGACGAAGTCGAAGTGCTTGAAGTTCGCCGGGTATTTCGGCGCCTCGTCATACAGGGTGATAGCGTGCTGCGGCGCGGCCTGCGCACTGCCCAGCAGTCCCAGCAACAGGCCGGCACAGAGCGCGGCGCGGCGGGGGCTTTTCATAGGGTTTTCTCCTGGTCTTTTTGCCACCAGGCTCGCAGACCCAGCGTATAGGGCGGCGTGGTGACGAAGGCGAAGCGGTTGCGATACGCCAGCCGGTGCTTGTTCAGATACCAGTTGGGAATGCTGTAGTGCTGCCACAGCAGTACCCGGTCCAGGGCGCGCGCAGCGGCTTCCTGCTGGTCGCGGTTGGTGGCGCCGAGGAGTTTCTCAAGCATCGCGTCCACCACGGGGTTGGCGATGCCCGCATAGTTCTTGCTGCCCTTCACCGCCACCTGGCTGGAATGGAAGTACTGCCATTGTTCGAGGCCGGGGCTCAGGGTCTGGGGCAGGGTCATCAGAATCATGTCGTAGTCGAACTGGTCCAGACGCTGTTTGTACTGGGCGCGGTCCACGGTGCGCAAGCTCGCATCGATGCCGATGCTGGCGAGGTTCTCGCGATACGGCTGGAGAATGCGTTCCAGACTGGGGTTGACCAGCAGGATCTCGAAGCGCAGCTGCTTGCCGTTGGCGTCCAGCAGGCGATCGCCGGAGAGCTTCCAGCCGGCTTCGCCCAATAGACCCAAAGCGTGGCGCAGGGTTTCCCGCGGGATGCCGGCGCCTTTGGTCACCGGCACGGTGAAGGGGCGTTTGAACAGTGCCTCGGGCAGCTGCGAGCGGTACGGCGAGAGCAGCAGCCACTCCTGGCCCTGCGGTACGCCGGTGGCCGCAAGGGTGCTGTTGGGGTAGTAGCTGCTGGCGCGCACGTACGCATCGTTGAACAGCGCGCGATTGGTCCATTCGAAGTCGAACATCATCCCCAGCGCCTCGCGCAGGCGGCGATCGGCGAAGGTCGCGCGGCGGGTGTTGAGGAACAGCGCCTGGGTCTGGGTGGGAATCTGGTGGGGGATTTCCACCTTCAGCACTTCGCCACGGCGAACGGCCGGGAAGCGGTAGTTGCTGCGCCAGTTCTTCGCCTGGTGTTCGATGTAGACGTCGAATTCGCCGGCCTTGAAGGCTTCGAAGGCGATACCGGCGTCACGGTAGAAGTCCACCTCGACACGGTCGAAGTTGTACTTGCCGCGATTCACCGGCAGGTCCTTGCCCCACCAGTCCTTGACCCGCTCGAACACCAGGCGCCGCCCCGGCACCACCTCGGTGATTCGGTAGGGGCCGCTGCCCAGCGGCGGTTCGAAGGTGGTGGCCTGGAAGTCGCGGCCTTTCCAGTAGTGCTGCGGCAGCACCGGCATCTCGCCCAGGCGCAGGATCAGCAGCGGGTTGTCGTGGCGCTTGAAGACGAAGCGGATGCTCTGCGGCGAGAGGATGTCGACCCGCTGCACTTCCTGCAGGTTGGTGCGGTACATCGGGTGGCCATGCTTGAGCAGGGTGCGATAGGAGAACGCCACGTCGTAGGCGGTGATCGGCTTGCCGTCGTGGAAGCGGGCTTCCGGGCGCAGGTTGAACACCACCCAGCTGCGGTCCTCGGCGTACTCCACGCTACGGGCGATCAGGCCGTAGCTGGAGGCAGGCTCGTCGCCGGACGGGTCATACAGCCCGGTCCCGATCATCAGTGGCTCGTTCAGCTCGCTGACGCCGTACTGCAGGAAGTCCGCGGTACTGACCGGCGGGCTGCCCTTGAAGGTGTAAGGATTGAGCGTGTCGAAGGTGCCCAGGCCCATCAGCCTTAGCAGGCCGCTCTTGGGCGCCTTGGGGTTGACCCAGTCGAAGTGGTCGAAGCTGGCCGGGTACTTGAGTTCGCCGAACTGGGCGTAGCCGTGGCTCTCGGTGATCTGGGCGGAGGCGGGGAGGCCCAGGAAGAGTCCCAGGAGCAGGAGAGACAAGCGACGCATCAGGCGTAGGATCCGATCCCGGCTGGCTGAAGGAGGTTAGCGTCGTACAGTAGCAGCTTGTCCTTGCTGCCAGAAGACATGCGGCCGGGGCTGTGCGCCCCGGCGCAAGGTGAAACTCAGCGGCTGGCAGTATCGAGGTACAGCGTGATGGTCTGGCCGGGCTTCAGGGCCTGGCCACTGCGCGGGTTCCAGCGTTTGATGTGCTGCATCTCGACGTTGAAGCGCTTGGCGATCAGGTACATCGAATCGCCCTGCTTGACCTTGTAGTAGGTCGCGGTGTCCTGCTTGGCCTTGCTCTTGCTGCTGGAAGCCAGCTGGGTGGCGGCGGCGCTCTGCAGCTTGAGGGTCTGGCCGGGCTTGACGCCATGGCTGTCCAGGCCGTTCCAGCGCTTGAGGTCCGCGACCTCGACGCCGTTCTTCTTGGCGATGTTCCACAGGGTGTCGCCATTCTTCACGGTGTAGCTGCGAGTAGCGACGCGGGCGCTGGCGACGGTCTTCGAGCTTTCCACCTGGGCCAGTTGACGCGGGCTCTCCGGCTCGATGGTCGGGCGGCCGGGCTGGCCGGGGATGACCAGGGTCTGGCCATTGCGCAGACGGTTGGCGCTCAGGCGGTTGGCGGCCTTGAGTTCGGCCACGCTCAGACGGTAGCGCTGGGCGATGCTGTGCAGGCTATCGCCTTTGCGCACGCGGTAATGGCCGTTGTTCGAAGCTACCAGCGGTTTGACCTGCACCGGCTCCAGGTTGGCGACGCCGGCCTTGAGCGAATCCGCCTTGGCCAGCGGCACCAGCAGGTGATGCGGGCCATCCAGGGTCACGCCACGCTTGAAGGCGGGGTTGAGCTGCTGCAGTTCGTCCTGATCCAGGTCGCCGGCCGCGGCAACCTGGGAAAGATCCAGGCCCGGCTTGACGCGGATCGAAGTGAAGTAGGGCTGGTTGGCGATCGGGCTGAGGTTGATGCCGTAGATGGTCGGGGCATTCACCAGTTGCGACAGGGCCAGCAGCTTGGGCACGTAGTCCTGGGTTTCCTGCGGCAGAGGCAGGTTCCAGTAGTCGGTGGGCAGGCCGAGGCGCTCGTTGCGCTCGATCGCGCGGCTGACGGTGCCTTCGCCGGCGTTGTAGGCGGCCAGCGCGAGCAGCCAGTCGCCGTTGAACATGTCGTGCAGGCGGTTCAGGTAGGTCAGCGCGGCATTGGTCGACGCGGTGATGTCGCGGCGGCCGTCATAGAAGTTGGTCTGGCGCAGGTTGAAGTGCGTACCGGTGCTCGGGATGAACTGCCACAGGCCAACGGCCTGGGCACGCGACACGGCCATCGGGTTGTACGAGCTCTCGATCATCGGCAATAGCGCCAGTTCCAGCGGCATGTCGCGCTCTTCCAGGCGCTCGACCACGTAATGCATGTAAGGCGCGCCGCGCTCGCTGGCGTTTTCCAGGAACGACTGGTTGCTCATGAACCACAGGCGCTGACGCTCGATACGCGGGTTGGTATTGAGCTGGTCCTGCAACTGGAAGCCGCCACGCATGCGTTCCCAGATATCGTTCTGGGCCTGGTTCCAGGCGGGATTGAACTGCACATCAATGGCGCGGGAGGCGCTGCGGGCCTGGTTGTCATTGGCGGTCTGCTGGGTCGACTGGCAGCCCGCCAGGCCCGCCGCGAGGAGGACAATAGAGACTCGGATGGCACGTGCCAATGCGTCTAGATCGGAGGTCTTTCTGGTCTTGGGCGGCATTGGCTGATGACTATGTCCGGGGCAAAAATTTCGGCGATTCTAGAAACCGAGCCTGCCCTGGTCAAGATTTCGCCAGCCTTCAGAACTGATCCTTCCAGCGGCGAATGGTCGCAAAGACCTCGTCCGGCGTGCGGATTTGCTGGCCGTTCCGCTCGTCGGCGACTTTCTTAACGGATATTTCCGACACGCGAAGGAAAGGATTCGTCGCTCGTTCCAGGGCAATGGAAGAAGGAAGGCTAATCCTGCCTTGTTCACGCCAGCGGCTGACTTCTTCGAAGCGCGCGAGGACCTCTGGATTCTCCGGTTCGACCGCACAGGCGAAACGCAGGTTGCTCAGGGTGTATTCGTGGGCGCAGTACACGGCGGTGCGGCCGGGCAGGGCGGCCAGTCGGCTCAGCGAGGCATGCATCTGCGCCGGCGTGCCTTCGAACAGGCGGCCGCAACCGGCGGCGAACAGGGTGTCGCCGCAGAACAGCAGTGGCTGGCTTTCATCGTCATGGCTGTTCGTTGCATGGAAATAGGCAATGTGGCCGAGGGTATGGCCGGGCACATGGATGACTTCGAAGCCCAGCCCCAGCACTTCGACCCGATCGCCGTCTTCCAGCGCCACGTCGCGTCCCGGAATCTTTTCCCCGGCCGGGCCCAGTACGCGGGCGCCGGTTTCCGCCTTGAGGCGGGCGACGCCGCCGACGTGGTCGGCATGGTGATGGGTGATGACGATGTCGGTCAGCTTCCAGCCGGGATGGGCCTGCAGCCATTGCTCGACCGGCGCAGCGTCACCCGGATCGACAACCGCGCATTCGCGGCGGGTCACATCCTGCAACAGCCAGAGGTAGTTGTCGGAAAAGGCGGGCAGAGCATCTATCTGTATCATGGAGGAAAAGTCGCCAAGTGGTGGGCATTGGCGCATAGTAGTGCGGATACGCACTTTTGTGTCGCGCTGTCCCACAGGGGGTAGTGATGATCGAAGAACCCTTCGCCCAGGCCGATGCCGACTGGCTCGAACTGATCGACCAGGCCCGCCACTGGCTGTCCGGGCCGATCGGCGGAATGATGCTCGCCGAAGAGCAGCAGTTGCTGATCGATGAACTGGAGCGCTATTTCGGCGGCTACCTGGTGCATTACGGGCCGCATGCGGAGCTGCCGGCCAGCGTCGGCAATATCCAGCGTGGCGTGCGCCTCGGGCCGCCGTTGCCCGGCGTGGAGATCGCCTGCGACGAGGCGGCTTGGCCGCTGGGCGAGCATGCCGCTGATGTGGTGTTGCTGCAGCATGGCCTGGATTTCTGCCTGTCGCCGCATCGCCTGTTGCGCGAAGCCGCGCGCAGCGTGCGTCCGGGCGGGCACCTGCTGGTGGTCGGGGTGAATCCCTGGAGTGCCTGGGGCATCCGCCACTACTTCGCCCGCGATGCCTTGCGCCGCGCCCGTTGCATCTCGCCGAACCGGGTCTGCGACTGGCTCAACCTGCTGGGCTTCGCGCTGGAGAAACGCCGCTTCGGGTGTTATCGTCCGCCGCTTGCATCGGCGAAATGGCAGGGTCGTCTGGCCCGCATGGAGACCTGGGGCCCCGTCCTGCAGGGCTCCGGCGCCGGCTTCTATCTATTGGTGGCGCGCAAGCTGGTGGTCGGTCTGCGGCCCCTGCGTCAGCCCCGTCGCGAGCCGCGCGGCCAACTGGTGCCGCTGCCGGTGGCCAAGGTCAGCCGCCGCGATTCCGAGTCCTGAAAGCGAGCCAAATGAGCGAAGAGAAAGTCGAGATCTACACCGACGGCGCCTGCAAGGGCAACCCGGGACCGGGTGGCTGGGGCGCCGTGCTGTTCTACAAGGGCGCCGAGCGCGAACTGTGGGGCGGCGAGGCCGAAACCACCAACAACCGCATGGAGCTGATGGCCGCCATCATGGCCCTGGCCGCACTCAAGCGGCATTGCGATGTGCGTATCGTCACCGACTCGCAGTACGTCATGCAGGGCATCACCGAGTGGATGGTCAACTGGAAGAAGCGCGGATGGAAGACCGCCGCCAAGCAGCCGGTGAAGAACGCCGACCTGTGGCAGGCGCTGGATGAGCAGGTAAACCGGCATACTGTCGAATGGCGCTGGGTACGCGGCCATACCGGCCACCCCGGCAATGAGCGCGCCGACATGCTCGCCAACCGTGGCGTGAGCGAGCTGCCGCGCTAAGCGTCCGCTCTCAGAATCAAGGTCGCCCGAAGTCATTCGGGCGCATCAATCGCAAGAAGGTTTCACACAGAATGCGCAGCGTCGTACTCGATACTGAAACGACCGGTATGCCGGTCACCGACGGCCACCGGATCATCGAGATCGGTTGCGTCGAACTCGACGGTCGCCGCCTGACCGGCCGGCATTTCCACGTCTACCTGCAGCCCGACCGCGAGATCGACGAAGGTGCGATCGCGGTCCACGGCATCACCAATGAATACGTCAAGGACATGCCGCGCTTCCGCGAAGTGGCGGATGACTTCTTCGAATTCATCAAGGGCGCCCAGCTGATCATCCACAACGCGGCGTTCGACGTTGGCTTCATCAACAACGAGTTCGCCCTGCTGGGGCAGTCCGAGCGTGCGGACGTCGCCGACTACTGCGGCATCCTCGACACCCTGCTGATGGCCCGCGAGCGCCATCCGGGCCAGCGCAACAACCTCGATGCGCTGTGCAAGCGCTATGGCGTCGACAACTCCGGCCGTGACCTGCACGGCGCATTGCTCGACGCCGAGATTCTTGCCGACGTCTACCTGGCGATGACCGGTGGCCAGACCAGCCTGTCGCTGGCTGGCAATGGTGCAGAGGGTGACGGCAGCGGCCGTGCCACGGCCTCGGCGATCCGTCGCCTGGCGGCGGACCGCGGGTTGACCCGGGTGATTCGCGCCAGCGATGCGGAGATCGAGGCGCATGTGGCGCGCCTGGCGGTGATCGAGAAATCCGCCGGTGGCCCGTCGCTGTGGGCGCAGATGGAAGCGCCGAAGGAGTGATCCTCCTAGCTACCTGAGAAAAGGCCCCTGAACCGGGGCCTTTTTCATTTCCGCAGACAGTGTAGGAGCGGGCCATGCCCGCGATCCGCCGGCAGTGCCGGCGCCGTTCTCTGCTCGGATGTTGATCCTGTAACGCTGCTTTGACTTAGGCAGTCTCGCGTCGCTCTGGCGTACGCGCGAACTCTGTGTTTCGCCCCCTCGGGCGAGTCACTTCTTCCAAACGCCGAAGAAGTAACCAAGAAGGCTTGCCCCGGACATCCGGTTTTTCGCTTAGGCGAAAAATCCCCTCGTTGAATCGAAGTTTCAGGGGCACGAACTAGGCGTCCCCCACGAAGGGCCATCCCTGGCCCATCGCGGCTCTCGCGACATCCATGTCGCTCAACCCCTGAAACTCCAATTCAACGAGGCCTCCTGAACGGGGCAGTCTGGAGTGCGCTGGCATTTCTCTGGAAGTCTTTTAGAGCCAGAGCCAGAGCCAGAGCCAGAGCCAGAGCAAAACGCTCAAGGTGAGCGCACCTGTCACCCACGCGACGTTTTATTACAGCCGTCAGCCGGGCGCATTCCCCTACAATCCGTGAGTCCATACTCTGAAAGGGATCGACGCCAGTCGTACGTCCATTCAGGGGTTCACAATGTACAAAGACTTAAAATTCCCCATCCTCATCGTTCACCGCGACATCAAGGCCGATACCGTGGCCGGCGACCGGGTGAGGGATATCGCGCGGGAACTGGAGCAGGACGGCTTCAGCATCCTGTCCACCGCCAGTTCCGCCGAGGGGCGCATCGTCGCTTCGACCCACCACGGTCTGGCCTGCATCCTGGTCGCCGCCGAGGGGGCGGGGGAGAACCAGAGGCTGCTGCAGGATGTGGTGGAGCTGATCCGCATGGCGCGGGTGCGCGCGCCACAACTGCCGATCTTTGCCCTCGGCGAGCAGATGACCATCGAGAACGCGCCGGCCGAGTCCATGGCCGACCTGCACCAGTTGCGCGGCATTCTCTATCTGTTCGAAGACACCGTGCCCTTCCTCGCTCGCCAGGTTAGCCGTGCCGCGCGCAAGTACCTGGAAGGCCTGCTGCCGCCGTTCTTCCGCGCGCTGGTGGAGCACACCGCGCAGTCCAACTACTCCTGGCACACGCCGGGCCATGGCGGCGGCGTGGCCTACCGCAAGAGCCCGGTGGGGCAGGCGTTCCACCAGTTCTTCGGAGAGAACACGCTGCGTTCGGACCTTTCCGTCTCGGTCCCCGAGCTGGGCTCGCTGCTCGACCACACCGGGCCGCTGGCCGAGGCGGAGGCCCGCGCGGCGCGCAATTTCGGCGCCGACCATACCTTCTTCGTGATCAACGGCACCTCCACGGCGAACAAGATCGTCTGGCACTCCATGGTCTGCCGCGATGACCTGGTGCTGGTGGATCGCAACTGCCACAAGTCGATCCTCCATTCGATCATCATGACCGGCGCCATCCCGCTGTACCTGACGCCGGAGCGCAACGAGCTGGGCATCATCGGGCCGATCCCGCTGTCGGAGTTCAGCCGCGAATCCATCGCCGCGAAGATCGAGGCCAGCCCGCTGGCGCGCGGCCGAGAGCCCAGGGTGCGGCTGGCGGTGGTGACCAACTCCACCTACGACGGCCTCTGCTACAACGCGCAGATGATCAAGCAGGCCCTGGGCGACAGCGTCGAGGTGCTGCATTTCGACGAAGCCTGGTACGCCTACGCGGCCTTCCACGAGTTCTATGACGGACGCTACGGCATGGGCACCAGCCGTGACGACAGCGGCCCGCTGGTGTTCACCACTCACTCCACGCATAAGATGCTCGCCGCCTTCAGCCAGGCCTCGATGATCCATGTGCAGGATGCCGGCGCGCGGCGCTTCGAGCAGGCACGCTTCAACGAAGCCTTCATGATGCACATCTCCACCTCGCCGCAGTACGGCATCATCGCCTCGCTGGACGTGGCCTCGGCGATGATGGAAGGCCCGGCGGGGCGCTCGCTGATCCAGGAAACCTTCGACGAAGCCCTGAGCTTCCGTCGCGCCCTGGCCAATGTGCAACAGAACCTCGCGGAGAACGACTGGTGGTTCTGCGTCTGGCAGCCGCCGGGCGTCGAGGGCACTGACGAGGTGAAGACCCGCGACTGGGTGCTGGAACCCAACGCCGACTGGCACGGCTTCGGCGACGCGGTGGAAGACTACGTGCTGCTCGACCCGATCAAGGTCACCCTGGCCACGCCGGGCCTCACCGCCGGCGGGCGCCTGGATTCGCGCGGGATTCCCGCCGCGGTGGTCAGCCGCTTCCTCTGGGAGCGAGGGCTGGTGGTGGAGAAGACCGGGCTGTACTCCTTCCTCGTGCTGTTCTCGATGGGCGTGACCAAGGGCAAGTGGAGCACCCTGGTCACCGAGCTGCTGGAGTTCAAGCGCAGCTACGACGCCAACCAGCCGCTGGCGGACGCGCTGCCCAGCGTCGCCCAGGCCGGCGGCGTGCGTTATGCGGGCATGGGCCTGCGCGACCTCTGCGACGAGTTGCACCGTTGCTATCGCGACCACGCCACCGCCAAGGCGATGAAGCGCATGTACACGGTGCTGCCGGAAATCGCCATGCGCCCGGCGGACGCCTACGCGCAACTGGTGCGCGGCGAGGTGGAGGCGGTGCCTATCGATCGGTTGGAGGGGCGCATCGCCGCGGTGATGCTGGTGCCATATCCGCCAGGCATTCCGCTGATCATGCCGGGCGAGCGGTTCACCGAATCCACCCGCTCCATACTGGATTACCTGGCCTTCGCGCAGAGTTTCGAACGCAATTTCCCCGGCTTCGATTCCGACGTCCATGGCCTGCAAGTGCGCGAGGTAGACGGTGAGCGGCGTTATACCGTGGAATGCTGCAAGTGACCGTCCGACTACTGACAGCAGCGACATACATCACTGTATGAAAAGTGGAACTATCCTTGTGCGCATCGGTAAAGGGAGAAATTGAGGAAAAAGGGAGGTTTCCCCCATGCGCTGTCCCGTGACGTTGCCGAACGAGAGCGAGCGCCTGAGTGCGCTCTCCGATTACGGTTTCGACGACGAAAGCCTGCTGCCCAGCCTCGACCCGGTGGTGCAGATCGCTGTGCGCATGTTCGGCATGCCGGTCGCAGCGGTGAACATGATCGGCAGCGACCACGTGTTCTTCGCCGCCGCCACCGGCATCGGCGAAGTCGACATGGGGCGCGACGTATCCTTCTGCGCCCATGCCATCGCCCAGGACGGCGTGATGGTGGTGGGCGACGCCAGCCGCGATGAGCGCTTCCACGACAACCCGCTGGTGACGGCGCCCAATGGCGTGCGCTTCTACGCGGGCGTGCCGTTGCTCTCGGTCGAGGGACAGGCGCTGGGCGCGCTGTGCATCATCGACAGCCAGCCCCACGAAGACTTTTCCGGCGAGGACCGCGAGCGTCTGGTCGAGCTGGCGCGCATGGCGTCCGACCGGCTCGAACTGCGCCGCATCGAGGTGGCCTCGTCGCGTACCCGGCCGCTGTTCGAGGCGTACGCCGGCACCTCGCCGACTCCCGTGGTCTGGTTCGACTGCTGGGGCGAGATCGGTGCCTGGAACGAAGCGGCGGCCAACCTGTTCGGCTACGAACTGATCGAAGGCAGCGGCCAGTCCTTCGAGCTGCTGCTGCCCGAGCGCAGTCGCCAGTCCTTCCGCGCCCTGATCAGCGGAGCCAGCGATGCCACGTCTCTGGATGGCATGGCCGTGCCGGGGGAAATCGCCGGCCTGCGCAAGGACGGCTCCGAACTCTCGCTGGGTCTGACGCTCTTCAGTTGGTCGGAAAGGGGCAAGCTCAAGTTCGAGGCAGTGCTCAAGGACCTCACCGCCCGCCATCGGGAAGAGGAGGCGCTGCGCCAACTGGCCAGCGTCGACGTGCTCACCGGTCTGGCCAATCGAGGCCAGTTCTACCGGCGTACCGAAGAAGTCCTGGTGCAGTCGCGCCCGGCGGCCGTGCTGATGATCGACCTGGACGGCTTCAAGGACGTCAACGATTCCCTCGGCCACGCCGTCGGCGACGGCATTCTGCGGCAGGTCGCCGAGCGACTGGCCCGGCTGGCCACCGCTGGTGCCACGGTGGCGCGCATCGGTGGCGACGAGTTCGCCATCCTCGAGCCGAACCTGCTCTCGCCCGAACACGCCATGCGCTTCGCCCAGGCGGTGATTGCCAGCATTGCGGAGCCCATCGTCATCGACGCTCATGAGGTGCGGGTCGCTGCCAGTTGCGGCGTTGCTCTGGCGCCTCTGCATGCGCAGGAAGCGCTGGAGCTGGTGGGTGACGCCGACCTTGCGCTGTTCAAGGCCAAGAGCAGCGGTCGCAGCCACGCGTTCGTGTTCCTTCCGGCGCTGAAGATGGAAGCGGCGGCGCGGCATCTGTATGGCATGGAGTTGCATCGCGCCGTGGCCAACGGCGAGTTCCTGTTGTTCTACCAGCCCCAGGTCAGCCTGCGCGATGGCTCCCTGCGCGGGGCCGAGGCGCTGATCCGCTGGCAGCATCCGCAGCGCGGCCTGCTGTCGCCGGCGGCTTTCCTGCCGTCGCTGGAGGGTGGGCCGCTGGCGGCTATCGTCGGCGCCTGGATACTGGATGAGGCCTGCGCCCAGGCTGCCTACTGGCGGCGCAACGGTGCGCCCGACCTGCGCATGGGGGTGAATCTGTTCGGTGCGCAGTTCCGCATGGGCAACCTGGTCACCCAGGTGCTGGAGGCACTGGAACGGCACGGTCTGCCGGCGGAGGCGCTGGAGCTTGAGATCACCGAGAACATCGTGCTCAACCACGACGACACCGTGCTCAGCACCTTGCAGAGCCTGCGCTCCTATGGGGTCGGTATCGCCTTCGACGATTTCGGCACCGGCTACGCCTCCCTCAGTCTGCTCAAGACCTATCCGCTGAGCCGCATCAAGATCGACCGCACCTTCGTCATCGGCATGCTGGAGACCCAGCAGGACCTCTCGGTGATCCGCGCGATCCTCGACATGGCCCGCAGCTTCGACCTGGAGACCATCGCCGAGGGCATCGAAACCTCCGCCCAGCGAGACCGCCTGCGCGCCGAACGCTGCACCGAAGGGCAGGGCTATCTGTTCGCCAAGCCGATGCCGTCGCTGCAGTTCGAACAGCTCTACGAGATCGGCACGCGCCAGTTCGGCTCCGCCTGAGCGGCGGAATTTCTGCAACGGCATTGACCGCGCGGGGCGAAATCGCTCGAAACGGGCGGTCTCGTCCTGCAAAACGGTTTCCTCCTTTGCCCGGCGCTGTCTACCCTGTAGGACAGATCGCCGCTCTGCGTCCCTACGATGGCCAGGGCGATAACACGAAAATACAGATCGCGGGCTTCTAAGGAGCGCAGATGGCGGAAGCGAAAAAGGGCAGCATGGGGTTCTGGAGCTGCACCGCGCTGGTGGTTGGCAATATGGTGGGGTCGGGGGTGTTCCTGCTGCCGTCGAGCCTGGCGGCGTTTGGTGGGCTGAGCCTGTTCGGCTGGCTGGTGTCGAGCACCGGGGCAGTGATCCTGGCCTTCACCTTCGCCCGCCTGGCGCGGCTCAATCCCAGTGCCGGCGGGCCTTACGCCTATACCCGTGACGGCTTCGGCAGCTTCGCCGGCTACCTTTGTGCCTGGACGTACTGGAAGGCCGCGTGGATCGGCAACGCGGCCATCGCCGTCACGCTCGTGGGCTACCTGCGGGTGTTCATCCCCGCATTGGCCGACCCGCTGCTGATGGTCGCCACGGCCATCGGCGCCATCTGGCTGTGCACCCTGATCAACCTGCGCGGCATCACCGCCTTCGCCGTGGTGCAGAACTGCCTGACCGCGCTCAAGCTGATCCCGCTGCTGCTGGTGGGCATTCTCGGCTGGTTCCACTTCAACCCCGACTACCTGACCATCCCGGCGCCCAGCGAACTGCCGAACATGGGCTACGCCCAGGCGATCGCCACCACGGCGGCGTTGACGCTCTGGTCGTTTATCGGCCTGGAGTCGGCCACCGTGCCGGCGGACGATGTGCGCGACCCGAAGAAGACCATCCCCCGCGCCACGCTGTTCGGCACCCTGGCGGCCGCCGCGGTGTACATCCTGTCGATCACCGCCGTGCAGGGCCTGATGCCGCCGGAAGTGCTGGCCAAGTCCACTTCGCCGTTCGCCGATGCCGCGCGCATCCTGCTGGGCACCTGGGGCTATTACCTGGTGGCTGGTGGCGCGGTGATCGCCTGCCTGGGCGCGCTCAACGGCTGGGTATTGCTGCAGGGCCAGATCCCGGTGGCGCCGGCCCGCGACGGGCTGTTCCCCGAATCCCTGGGCAAGCTCAACAAGAACGGTGCGCCGGCCAACGGGCTGCTGTCCTCCGGGTTGCTGGTCACCGCGCTGGTGATGGTCGACGGCCATGGCGAGCTGGTGGAGGTGTTCAACGTCATCATCCTGCTCGGCACCATGACCGGCGTCGTGCCCTACGCCTTCTGCACCGCTGCGCTGATCCAGATGCTGGCGGTGAAGCCGGAGTCCTTCTCCCCGCGTTCGCGCCCGCAGGTGCTGGCGATTGGTTGCCTGGGCTTCCTCTACTCGCTGTGGGCGCTCTACGGCACGGGGCAGCAGGCGATCTTCTGGGGCTTCCTGGTGTTCATGGCGGGCATCCCGATGTACACGTGGCGCCAGTACCGCAACCGCGCGCAGGGGCTGCCGATGGCCGCCGGCGACTGATTGCCGCGGCGGCCACCTTCCTGCCAGATCAAGCAGTTGGTGAGCGGATTGCGAGCGGATTCACGCCCGATGCCGTGGCCTGTGTCACAGACCGCGGCATCGACTTTTGGTCTTGCCTTGTTATAGTGGCGCGATGCCAAAAATCTGTATGCGGCAACCATAAGAACTGTTGGCCCGGGCTCCAGCGGCAGCGCGCCGCACCCAGACGAGAAGCAGGGCATTCCCGAGGACATCTCCCGTGACCGAATACAAAGCCTTCCGCGTTGAACTGGCGGACAAGATCGCCCATGTGCAGATCAACCGCCCGGAAAAACTCAACGCGATGAACGCCGATTTCTGGAAGGAAATCATCGATATCTTCCAGTGGGCCGATGAAACGGATGAAGTCCGCGTCGTCGTCCTCAGCGGCGCTGGCAAGCACTTCTCCGCCGGCATCGACCTCGCCCTGCTGGCCCAGGCCGCCAGCCACCTGGGCAAGGACGTCGGCCGCAACGCCCGCGCCCTGCGCAAGACCATCCTGCAGCTGCAGGGCTCCTTCAACGCCGTGGACAAGTGCAGCAAGCCGGTCCTCGCGGCGATCCAGGGCTACTGCATCGGCGGCGGCATCGACCTGATCTCCGCTTGCGACATGCGCTACTGCAGCGCGGACGCGCAGTTCTCCATCAAGGAGATCGACATGGGCATGGCGGCCGATGTCGGCACCCTGCAACGCCTGCCGCGCCTGATCGGCGACGGCATCATGCGTGAGCTGGCCTACACCGGGCGTAACGTCAACGCCGAGGAAGCGCAGCGTATCGGCCTGGTCAACAGCGTTTATGCCGACCATTCGGCGCTGCAGGACGGCGTGATGGAACTGGCCCGACAGATTGCCGCCAAGTCGCCGATCGCCATCCGCGGCACCAAGGAAATGATCGGCTACGCACGCGATCACCGCGTCGAGGATGGCCTGGAATACATCGCCACCTGGAATGCCGCCATGCTGCAGTCCGCTGACCTGCAGGCCGCCATGATGGCGCACATGAGCAAGAAGACCCCCGAGTTTGCCGATTGATGTCCGTCCACTCTTCTTGCGCGCAGGAGGCGCACTAGGCCGATGGTTACTGGAGCCACGTCCCTCAGTCTGGTCCGCGACGAGCTGTTCGCGACGATGGAGGAAGCCGAGCAGAATCTCGAGCACTTCATCGCCGAGCGTCAGAACGGCAGCCTGCTGCAACATTCCGTCGATTGCCTGAGCCAGATTCGCGGCACGCTGAATCTCATCGAACTGGCCGGCGCCGAACTGCTGGCGCAGGAAGCGCTGGACCTCGCCACCGACATTCCGACCGGGGTCAGTGAAGACCGCGACGGCCAGCTGGCCGCGCTCGGCAACGCGCTCTATGTGCTGCGCCGCTACCTGGAAAACCTCGAAGCGCACCGCCAGGAAATCCCCGAGCTGCTGCTGCCGGCGATCAACGACGTGCGCCATGCCGCCGGCCAGCCCGCGCTGCCGGAGAGCTTCTTCTTCAGCGCGCGTCTGGACCTGCCGCGCCCGCTGCGCGCCATCACCGCGCCGCAGGTGGAAGACCCGGCCCGCGAGGTACGCCGCCTGCGGCAGATGTACCAGGTCGGCCTGGTCGGGCTGATCCGCGAACAGAATCTCTACCCCAGCCTCAAGCTCATGGGCCGGGCGCTGGGCAAGCTCGACGTGCTGCTGGGCAGCGCCGCGCGCACCCGCCTGTGCTGGGTCGGAGCTGGCGCGCTGGAATCCCTGGTGGACGCGCAGATGTTGCCGCGCAAGACGCGCAAGCAGGTGTTCTCGCGCCTGGACCGCGAGCTCAAGCAACTGATTGCAAACCCGCAGTACGAAGCGCCACGGCAGCTGCTCAAGGAGTTGCTGTATCTCACCACGCTGGCTGATACCAGCGGCGTGCGCGCGACCGAGCTGCGCCAGGTGTTCGGCCTGGCACCGCTGCCGTTCACCGATCACCTGCTCGAAGACGAGTCGCAGCGCCTGTCCGGCCCGGGAAAATCGGTGATGCGCTCGCTGTCGGTGGCGATCCGGGAAGAGCTCACGGCGGTGAAGGACCAGCTCGACCTGATCGAGCGCGGCGTGTCCCAGTCCGATGCGCTGGGCATCCTGCACACCCAGTTGGGCAAGCTGGCCAAGACCCTGGGCATGGTCGGCCTGAATTCCGCCGCCACCTCGCTGCAGCACCAGCATGGTGTGGTCGCCGGCTGGGTCGCCAAGGGCGTGGTGGACGAACCTGCCGCGCTCAACGCGCTGGCCGACGCGCTGCTGTACGTCGAGAGCATGGTTGGCAACCTGGAGCGTGGCGAGCGCATGAGCGCGCGTCCGGTGCCCATGGGTGAAGACGACTCCTTCGCCGTGCACCAGCTCGCCGAAGCGCGCATCGTGGTGATCGACGAGGCCCAGGCTGGTCTGGCGCTGGCCAAGCGCGCGATCACCGCCTACCTGGAATCCAATGGCGACAAGCTGCACCTGGCCAACGTGCCGATCAGCCTGCAGGCGGTGCGCGGTGGCCTGTGGTTCCTCGGTCAGGAGCGCGCGGCATTGCTCGTGGGCGCCTGTGCCGATTACATTCAGGGGCAGATGATCGAGACGACCCAGATGCCGTCCGAGCAGATGCTGGAAACCCTGGCGGATGCGCTGACCGGCCTGGAGTACTACCTGGAGGGTGGAGCCATGATGCGGCCTGAGGGTCAACCCGACGTTCTGGACGTCGCCAGCGAGAGCGTCAAGGCCCTGGGCCTGACGGTGGCAGCCTGATGCGTACCGGGCGCTGGGAATCCTCGATGTTCGAGGTCGCTGCCAACGGCGGCTGGGCGCTCGCCCACTGCCAGCAGCAGTTCCTCGCCGACAGCAATGGCGTGCTGTTCCCCCGTGACTGGCTCAAGCGCCAGGATCTTTCGGTGCTGTCCGAACATGCTGTCGGCCAGTTCGACGGCGAACCGGTCTACCTGCTGGAAATGGACCGTACCGACCCGCTGGAAGGCGCCAGCTGGATCGGCCTGCGCCAGTTCATGATGCAGGCTGAAGAAGACATCTTCGCCATGCTCGGCTTCGCCAGCCAGATCGGCATCTGGTGGCGGCAGAACCGTTTCTGCGGCAGCTGCGGCCAGCCCAGCCTGCGCATGCCCCGCGATCGCGCCATGCACTGCGAAAGCTGCGGCATCCAGCGCTACCCGCTGCTGTCGCCGAGCATGATCGTGCTGGTGACCCGTGGCGATGAGGTACTGCTGGCACGTTCGCCGCGCTTCGTGCCGGGGATGTACAGCACCCTGGCCGGCTTCGTCGAGCCGGGCGAGTCGGTGGAGCACTGCGTTGCGCGCGAGGTGCGCGAAGAGGTGGGCGTCGAGATCGGCAATATCCGCTACATGGGCAGCCAGCCCTGGCCGTTCCCGCATTCGCTGATGTTCGGCTACCACGCCGAGTATGTCAGTGGAGAGATCGTCATGCAGCCCGACGAGATCGAGGATGCCCGCTGGTTCCACGTCGACGAGCTGCCGCGCCTGCCGGCCGAGCGCTCCATCGCCCGCTACCTGATCGAGGTCTACCTGGCGCGCCGCGCCGGTCGTCCCGATCCTGTCCTGCCCGGCGGCGCCTGATTCCAGGCGCCGCTCCGGCCTTCCTCAGGCCGCGGCGGTGAACCAGTGCTGCCAGGCCAGGCGCACGGTCAAGGCGAGTACCACCAGGATGAACACCGGACGGATGAACTTGGCGCCGCCACCGATCGCCGTGCGCGCGCCGAAGTAGGCGCCGATCATCAGCGAACTGCCCATGCACAGGCCCATCAGCCAGACCACCTGACCCGAGGCGATGAACACCGCCAGCGCGACGATGTTGCTGACGAAGTTCATGCTGCGCGCCACGCCGCTGGCTCGGACCAGGTCGAGCGGGTACATCAGCAGGGTGCTGACGGTCCAGAAGGCGCCAGTGCCGGGGCCGGCCACGCCGTCATAGAATCCCAGGCCGAGGCCCTGCGGCCACTGGCGGCGCTGGGCGATGCGCGGGTTGGCGTCCAGCGGCGCTTCGGGCGTCTTGCCGAACAGCAGGTACAGGCCGCAACCGAAGACCACCACCGGCAGCATGCGGTTGAGCCACTCTGCCGGCATCAGGTGGGCGGCCCAGGCGCCGAGCGCTGCGCCGATGGCTGTGGCGATCAGGCCCTTGCGCCATTGGCGCGGCTGGAACAGCTTGCGGCGGTAGAAGGTGTAGCTGGCCACGGCGGCGCCGAAGGTCGAGCTCAGTTTGTTGGTGCCCAGCGCCAGGTGCGGTGGGACGCCAGCGGTGAGCAGGGCAGGGATGGTCAGCAGGCCACCGCCGCCGGCGATGGCGTCGATGAAACCGGCAAGGAAGGCGACGCCGGCGAGAATGACGAGGGTGGTCGGGTCTACGACGAGTTCGAAGGGCATGGGGTTGGCCTTGATCGGGGGCCCGTGGCGCCACTCTCTCGTAAAGAATGGTGCGCGGGAAACGTTAACGGGCCCGAAAGCTGCGACGGTCTGGCTGGCCGTGCAGGTACGCGGTGCGCATAATGCCGGCATTTCTACGAGGAAGGAAATCATTCGATGCAGTACGACGGTCTGGCCTGGGTCGTTGCCTTCCTGGCGCTGTTGGCCCTGGTGGTAGCCGCCCGCATTCTGTTCGACCGTCACTGGTTCCTCGGCTGGCTGCGGGGGACGATGGGCATGCTGTTCGTGGCCGTGGCCGCGCTGGTGGCGCTGGTGGCCTGGGACCTGCGCAGCTACGACCCGCTACCGGCAGAGCGCCCGCTGGCGACCCTGAGCTTCCACAAGGTCGGTGAGCAGCGTTATGACGTGACGTTGCTGCAGGGCGATGAAGAGCGTCGTGTTGAACTGGCTGGCGACCTCTGGCAACTGGATGCGCGGGTACTGGAGTGGAAAGGCCTGGCGCGGCTGATAGGGATGGCGCCGGGTTATCGTCTGCAGGACCTCAGCGGCCGATTCCTTGCTGTCGAGCAGCAGAGCCTGGGGCGCAAGGTCATGCTGGCGGACGACGTGCTGGGGCTCGATCTGTGGCGCTGGCTGCGCGACGGCCAGCATGACCTGCTGACCTTCGTGCCCAAGGCGGGCCGGGTGAACTACCTGCCGCTGGCCGACCAGGCCGTTTTCTCCGTGCGCTATGGGGCCGGCGGGCTGACCGCCGAGCCGATGAATGCGGCGGCGAACCAGGCTCTCAAAGATTGGCAGTGAGCGAGGGGTAACTGGTTTCCCCTGTGAAGTCTTTGCCGCTTCATCCCCTCCCCCCAACCCTCTCCCGCTTGCAGGAGAGGGTTGGGGGGAGGGGCTTTTGATCTTGTCTGAGCGAGCCCATTCCTCACCAAAGAAAAAGGGAGCCAACCGGCTCCCTTTTTCATATCCGCGATAACGCTTAGGCGAGGAACCCGCCATCCACATTCAGCGTCACGCCAGTGGTGTAGCTGGACGCATCGCTGGCGAGGTACAGCACAGCGCCGGCCATTTCGCTCGGGTCGGCCACGCGCTTGAGCGGGATGCGCTGCAGGGCCACGTTGCGGATGGCATCGTTGCTCACCAGTGCGGAGGCGAACTTGGTGTCGGTCAGGCCCGGCAGCAGGGCGTTGCAGCGGATGTTGAACTGCGCGCACTCCTTGGCGAAGACCTTGGTCATGCTGATCACTGCGGCCTTGGTCACCGAGTAGATGCCCTGGAACTCGCCCGGGGTGACGCCGTTGACCGAGGCAACGTTGATGATACTGCCGCCGCCGTTGGCCTTCATCAGCTTGCCGCCCTCGATGGACATGAAGTAGTAGCCGCGGATGTTCACGTCGACGGTCTTCTGGAAGGCCGACAGGTCGGTGTCCAGCACATTGCAGAACTGCGGGTTGGTGGCAGCGTTGTTGACCAGGATATCCAGGCGGCCGAACTGCTCGCGGATCTGTGCGAAGACGGCCTGGATCTGCTCCATCTCGCCGATGTGGCAGGCAATCGCGGTGGCTTTGCCGCCGGCGGCGACGATTTCGTCAGCCACGGCCTGGCAGCCGTCGATCTTGCGGCTGGAGACGATCACGTGGGCACCCTGTTGGGCCAGCAGCTTGGCGATGGCTTCGCCGATGCCGCGGCTGGCGCCGGAGACGAAGGCGATCTTGCCTTCGAGGTCGAACAGTTGGGTCTTGGACATGGGAGTTCTCCTTGTTCTGGGGCGCCGTTACAGGCGGGACTTGCCGATGACTTGCAGGCTCACCTGTTCCAGCAGCTTGTTGGCGTGGATGAAGGTGGCGAAGCGCTTGTCCTGGGTCTGGCCGTGGAAGAAGCGGTAGTAGATCTGCTGCATGATGCCGGCCAGGCGGAACAGGCCGTAGGTGTAGTAGTAATCGAGGTTGTCGATCTGGATGCCGGCGCGCTCGGCGTAGTAGTCGGCGAACTGCTGGCGGGTCAGCATGCCCGGCTCGTGGCTGGGCTGGCGGCGCAGCATCTGCATCGGCTGCGGGTCGCCCGCTTCGATCCAGTAGGCGAGGGTGTTGCCCAGGTCCATCAGCGGGTCGCCGATGGTGGTCATCTCCCAGTCGAGCACGCCGATGATCTGCATCGGGTTGTTCGGGTCGAGGATGACGTTGTCGAAGCGGTAGTCGTTGTGGACGATGCCCGGCTTGTGGTGGTCGGCCGGCATCTTCTCGCGCAGCCACACCTTCACCTGTTCCCAGGCTGGCGCGTCGGGGGTCAGGGACTTCTCGTAGCGATCGATCCAGCCGCCGATCTGGCGTTGTACGTAGCCCTCGGGCTTGCCCAGGTCACCCAGGCCGCAGGCGTTGTAGTCGACGTTGTGCAGGTCGACGAACTTGTCGATGAAGCTCTTGCACAGGGCGGTGGTCTGCTCGGCGTCGAGGTTCAGCTCCTTGGGCAGGTCGCTGCGCAGGATGATGCCGTTGACCCGCTCCATGACGTAGAACTCGGCGCCGATCACCGACTCGTCGGTGCAGTAGGCGTACGCCTTGGGGCGGTAGGGGAAGCCGTCCTTGAGCTGGTTCAGGATGCGGTACTCGCGGCCCATGTCGTGGGCGGACTTGGCCTTCTTGCCGAACGGCGGGCGGCGCAGGACCAGTTCCTGGTTGTCGTACTGGATCAGGTAGGTCAGGTTCGAGGCGCCGCCGGGGAACTGGCTGATGCGCGGCTGACCCTGCAGGCCGGGAATGTGGTCCTTGAGGAAGCCGTCGATCACGGCGGCATCGAGTTCTTCGCCTTCGCGGGAGCGGATGGTCTGGTCGGTCAACGACATGCTGGTCCCTTTTTATCTAGGAGCTCGTCTTGTACTGGCTCGTACTGATCTCCCCGCGAGGGCCCAGGGCTCCTGGCGAGGTGCGCGCAGGCCGGCGTCTGTATCTTGCCCGATGGGTCGCGGCAGGATCAGGCAAAGCAATGATGGCGCCGGGTGATCATTGGCTAATCTAATGTCAGGCCTTGCCCGTCACAAGCACACAAAGCCCTTATTGGCGTTCGTGTTGGACCCCGATCAAGCTGCCTGATCCGGGTATTGCAGCGGGGCGCGGGCATAAAAAAACCGGAGCCATGGACTCCGGTTTTTCGTGCTGCGCGGGCAGGTTTTCCTCGGATCAGACCGGGAACAGTTCGCCCAGCTTCATCGCCAGCATCATGTCGCCTTCGGCGCGCAGCTTGCCAGCCATGAAGGCCTGCATGCCGTCGGTTTCGCCGCTGGTGATGCCCTTGAGGGTTTCGCTGTCCATGATCAGGGTGACGTTGGGGGACTCGGCGTCGCCCTGTACGACCTGGCAGGTACCGTCCTTGACGACCAGGTAGTGGTTGTCGCCGTCTTCGATGTTGAACTGGAACACCAGATCCAGGCCGGCGGCCGCGCTGGCGTTGAACTTGCTCTGCATGGTGGAAACGATGTCAGCAACACTCATGGTTCTATTCCTTTTCTAGGTTTTCTCGCGCGACGCTCGCGTCGCAATGGGCCGGTACTCAACGATAGGTGATGAGTTCCGGCGCCCTCAACAGTTCCAGATGCACGTGACTGTTGAAGGAAGCCAGGGCCACTTCGCTACCGCGGAACTTCAGGCGGTTGAGCGAGGTGTTGACGATCTGCCAGTTGAGTTCGAAGGCGTTCAGCGCCGGAATCCCGGTCACATGCTGGAGCACCGCGGTAATGGTGCCGCCGGAGGTGAACACACCGATGTTGTCCTTGCCGCTGGCCGCCTCCAGCAGGCGCTGGAGGCCGCCGTGCACGGTGTCGAGGAACTCGGCCCAGCTGACCAGGCCGTCCTTGTCGTGGTCGCCGGAAACCCAGCGGGCGATCACGGTGGAGAACAGGCGCTGGAACTCGGCGCGGTGGTCGGCGGCGTTGCGCATGATGTGCAGCGCCTGCGGCTCGATCTCGAGCAGGTCCGGCAGGTGCGCGCGGATCACGGCGTCGGCTTCGAACTCGTTGAAGGCGGAGTCGATTTCCAGGATGGGGGTTTCGATCCCGGCTTCGTTCAGCCGGCCCATCACCGCTTCGGCGGTGTGGCGCTGGCGGCGCAGGTCGCCGGCCACGCAGCGATCGAAGCGCAGGCCCAGGCCAGCCAAGTGTTCGCCGAGGATTTGAGCCTGGCGTACGCCAGTGGCCGAGAGCACATCGTAGTCGTCGGCACCGAATGAAGCCTGGCCATGTCGAATCAGGTAGATGCTTCCCACGCGCAGTATCCCGGCAGGGCTGAAAGTTCCGGCGAGGTTATGAGGATCACCTGGGGCTGTCAACGAAAAAACATACGCTTGTTTGAATGGCATTCGCTGGACTGATGCAGCGGTTTGCCAGCGCTGGTGGCGGGCCTGCGGCGTGGGTATGCTTGCGGGATTCGCTGCGCTCGCCTGGCGGGCTCGACCAGAATTGTAAAAGGGGATGTGAGTGGAGTTTCTAGCGGATTACGCGGGTTTCCTGGCCAAGACCTTCACCGTGGTGGTGGCCATCGTCATCGTCCTGGTGGTGATCGCCGCACTGCGCGGCCGCGGTCGTCGCGGCGGCAGCGGGCATCTTGAAGTGCACAAGCTCAACGACTTCTACAAGGAATTGCGCGAGCGCCTGCAACATAGCGTATTGGAAAAGACCAAGCTCAAGGCCCTGCGCAAATCCGAGGCGAAAAGCCTGAAGGAGGCGAAAAAGAAGAAGGGCGGCGAGAAGAACCGCGTCTATGTGCTCGACTTCGACGGCGACATCAAGGCCTCGGCCACCGAGCAGCTGCGCCATGAAGTGACCGCGCTGCTGACCCTCGCCACCCCGCGTGACGAAGTGGTGCTGCGCCTGGAGAGCGGCGGCGGCATGGTCCACGGCTACGGCCTGGCGGCCTCCCAGCTGGCGCGCATCCGTCAGGCCGGCGTACCGCTGACCGTCTGCGTCGACAAGGTTGCAGCCAGCGGCGGCTACATGATGGCCTGCATCGGCGAACGCATCCTTTCCGCACCCTTCGCCATTCTTGGCTCCATTGGCGTGGTGGCGCAGCTGCCCAACATCCATCGCCTGCTGAAGAAGCACGACGTCGATTTCGAGGTGCTCACCGCTGGCGAGTACAAGCGCACCCTGACCGTGTTCGGCGAGAACACCGACAAGGGCCGGGAGAAGTTCCAGGAGGACCTGGAAACCACCCACGAGCTGTTCAAGCGCTTCGTCGTCCACTACCGCCCGCAACTGGCCATCGACGAGATCGCCACCGGCGAGGTCTGGCTGGGCCAGGCGGCGCTGGGCAAGAAGCTGGTTGACGAGCTCAAGACCAGTGACGAATACCTGGCCGAACGCGCTCGCGAGGCGGATGTCTACCAGCTCAGTTACGTACAGAAGAAGTCCATCCAGGAGCGCTTCGGCGTGGGCGTCAGCGGCGTGATCGATCGCGTGCTGGTGACCTGGTGGGACCGCCTGGGTCGCAGCCGCTTCTGGCAATGATCGTCGTCGGGCGCCGGGATCGCGCCCGTTCCAAATTCGAAAGAGGAGGGTCGAGATGAGTGCATTCAAGGCGTTGTGGGTCACGGAGAGCGCGCATGGCGTGTATGACCTGCAGGTGGCCGAGCGGCAGGTTGCCGATCTGCCGGCGGGTGAGGTGCTGGTGCGGGTGAAGTATTCCTCGCTGAACTACAAGGATGCGCTGTCCGCCAGCGGCAACCGTGGCGTCACCCGCAAGTACCCGCACACTCCCGGCATCGATGCTGCTGGCGTGGTGGAAGAATCCTCGGTGGGCGAATTCGCCGTTGGCGACGAAGTCATCGTTACCGGCTACGACCTGGGCATGAACACCCCTGGCGGTTTCGGCCAGTACATCCGTGTGCCCGCGGCCTGGCTGATCAAGCGCCCGCAGGGCCTGTCGCTGCGTGAATCGATGATCCTCGGCACCGCCGGCCTGACCGCCGCGCTGTGCGTCGACAAGCTGGAGCGCGCTGGCGTCACGCCGTCCGCGGGCCCGATCCTGGTCACCGGCGCCACCGGCGGCGTGGGCAGTATCGCGGTGATGCTGCTGGCGCAACTGGGCTACACCGTGGCCGCCGCCACCGGCAAGCTGGAGCAGGCCGAGCTGCTGAACCGCCTGGGCGCGCGGCAGATCCTCGACCGTGCCACCGTCTCCGATGGCGTCGACAAGCCGCTGCTGCGCGAGCAGTGGGCCGGCGCGGTGGACACCGTGGGCGGCGACATCCTGTTCAACGTGGTCAAGTCGCTGCAATACGGCGGCAGCGTCGCCTGCTGCGGCCTGACTGCCGGCGCCGCCTTCAAGGCCACCGTGCTGCCCTTCATCCTGCGCGGCGTGAACCTGCTGGGCGTCGACTCGGTAGAGCTGCCGCTGGTGGTCAAGGCGTCCATGTGGGACAAGCTGTCCCTGCAGTGGAAGCTCGACAACCTCGAAGCGGCGGTGCGCGAGGTCAAGCTCGACGACCTGCCCGCCGCCATCCACCAGATCCTTGCCGGCAAGCTGGTCGGCCGGGTACTGGTGACGCTGGACTGATCCTCCGATCGATGCCCGCGCCGGGCCTGGGTGTCAGCCCAGGTCCGGCAGCAGGTAGCCCGCCCACAGCGAATCGGCGAACTGGCTGCGGAAGAAGCCGAAGTGGCCGATGCGTTTCACGCCGATGTCCTCCGGGGCGATTCGCTTCACGGTCTTTGGCGAGCCACGGTAGAAGCCGTGCAGCGACTCGGTATTGCGCCCGGACATCATCTCGTCGTCGGTGAAGGAGATGGAGGTGATGGGCGTGCGCACCGATGAATACGCCTCGCGCACCGCACCGCCTTCCGCGCCCACCGCGTACTCCGGGTCGAGGCACCAGCGCCGCCATTGCTCGATCACCCCGCGCGGCAGGTCGCCTACCACGCCCAGGCGTTTGCCCGGGAAGTAGCCCAGCAGCGGCGTGATGGTCGGTGCCAGGCAGTACCAGAGCAGCCAGGCCTTGTGCCGCAATCCCTTGGTGTTCTCGCGCCAGTAGCCGCTGCCGGTGGCGATGGTGAAGGCGCGCTGGATGCGTTCGTTGCCACGGACGAAGGGCAGGATCTGCCCGCCCAGGCTGTGGCCGATCCAGTACACCGGCAACTCGCCAGCGGCCTCGACCACGGCGTCGAGCATGGCGCTGCAATCGTGGTTGCCCCAGGCGACGACGTTGACGTCCAGGTCGCGCAGGTGGCCGGCGCGGGACTTGCCCATGCCTACGTAGTCGAAGGTCACGGTGAGGAAGCCGCGCTCCGCCAGCCAGTTGGCGAAGGCGGTGTAGAAGCGCTGCTCGACGCCCATGGCGGGGACGATCAGCACCGCTCCGCGGGCTTCGCCGGGTGGGTAGTACCAGTGGCTGGAGAGGCTGTGGCCGTTGCCGTTGTCCAGTGGACGGGGGAGTGGGGTGATCATGGCGGGTTCCCTCAGGCCTGGCTGACGTACAGGGTGATGTCGGCGCGGAAGACCTTCTTCTCACCGACGTAGGCCAGCACCGGGACGATGATGTCACCTTCCTGGTTCCAGTCGATCGCGCGGCCATCGGCCACGGCGCGGACGTCGCCCTCGGCCTTGGCCAGGTATTCCACGGTCATGCCGCGGGGAATCCAGCGGCGACCCTTGGGGATCGACACGTCGGTCAGAGTCCCGGCCACCAGCTCGGCGGCGTTGCACAGGGCGATGGCATGCACGGTACCGATGTGGTTCAGCACTTCGCGGCGCTTGGGGAAGGTGACTTCCGCATAACCCGGACGCAGCTCGACGAACTGCGGGGCAATGGTGGAGAAATAGGGGGCAACCTGGCCGATCATGGCGCTGAACTGCGCCGGACCGGCCTGTTGGAACATCTGCAGCATCTGGCTCATGGTGGCTCCGCAGGCTGATGGGGTGGGCAAGCTGGGATTGAAGAGCTGTGATTGAAGAACTGTCATTGAAGAGCAGTGCGCGCCCAGGCAGTATACGAAGATTAGAAAGTAATTCTAGAAGAATATTCTAGAATTACTTTCTGGAACGAATTCCCGATAGGACGCTCATGGCCCGACCTTCCCGCAAAGACGACATCCTCCAGGCCGCGCTGGCCTGCTTCAGCGAATCCGGCGTGGACGCCACCACCATCGAGATGATCCGCGACCGCTCCGGCGCCAGTATCGGCAGCCTCTATCACCATTACGGCAACAAGGAACGCATCATCGGTGCGCTGTACCTGACCGGTATCGGCCAGTACGCGGCGTTGCTGGACGCGGGGCTGGAGGAGGCGAAGAGTGCCGAGGCGGTGGTGAAGCTGTTCGTCACCTCCTACATCGACTGGGTCTCGACCAATCCGCAGTGGGCGCGCTTCATCCTGCACAGCCGCGGGCGCGTGGAAGCAGGGGAGATGGGCGAGGAGCTGCGCGAGGCCAACCGCCAGCAGGGCCGGCGTATCGCCGAACTGCTCGCCGAGCACCGCAAGGCCGGGGCGTTCAGGGCGTTGTCGGCGGAGTTGTTCAACTCCGTGGTCATCGGCCCGACCCACGACTACGCGCGCAACTGGCTGGCCGGGCGCACGCGGGTGGACCTGATCGAGTGCCGCGAGCAACTGGCTCAGATCGCGTGGGACAGCGTGCGAGCTTGAAGGTCACTACGAGAAACACGCCGCGAAGAAATGAAAAAGCCCCGCAGTGCGGGGCTTTTTACTGTCGCTGGATCAGGCGAGCTGACGGCGACGGAACAGCGGTTGCGGCTGGATCGCCGACGTCTGGTAGACCTCGGAGAAGTCGTCCAGGCCGGCCAGCGCCGCTTGCGGATCGCGGTCGGCGCGGATGGCGTAGGCGTCGAAGCCGCAGCTCTGCATGAAGAACAGCTGGTCCCGCAGCACGTCGCCGATGGCGCGCACTTCGCCCTTGTAGCCGAAGCGCTCGCGCAGCAGGCGCGCGGTGCTGAAGCCGCGGCCGTCGGTGAAGGCGGGGAAGTTCACGGCGATGACCTTGAACTTGTCCAGGTCTTCGGCGATGGCTTCGGGCTCTTCGTCCGCGTCCAGCCACACGCCCAGGCCGCCGTCACGGCCGCGCAGGGCAGGGCCGTGTTCCAGCCACAGGTTCAGCGGGATGATCACGTCGTCGCAGTTGGGCACGGTCTCGAGGGTCGCGTCCTTGGGCAGCAGGTGCCAGCGATCGTCGACGACCTCGCGGTTCTTAATGATTCGCTGCATATACGCGCTCCTTGAAGAGGTCGATGCCGATGCGACGGTAGGTATCGAGGAAACGTTCCTCTTCGGTGCGCTGTTCCACGTAGACCTTGATGATCTTCTCGATCACGTCGGCCATCTGGTCCTGGGCGAACGACGGGCCGAGGATCTGCGCGAGGCTCGCCTCACGGCTGGCGCTGCCGCCGAGGGAGACCTGGTAGAACTCCTCGCCCTTCTTGTCCACGCCGAGGATGCCGATGTGGCCCACGTGGTGGTGACCGCAGGCGTTCATGCAACCGGAGATGTTCAGGTCGAGGTCGCCGATGTCGAACAGGTAGTCCAGGTCATCGAAGCGACGCTGGATGGCTTCGGCCACCGGCAGCGACTTGGCGTTGGCCAGGGAGCAGAAGTCGCCGCCCGGGCAGCAGATGAGGTCGGTCAGCAGGCCCACGTTCGGGGTCGCGAAACCGTTCTCGCGCAGTTCGCCCCAGAGGGTGAACAGCTGCGCCTGCTCGACGTCGGCGAGGATGATGTTCTGGTTATGGCTGTTGCGCACTTCGCCGAAGCTGTAGCGGTCGGCCAGGTCGGCGACCACATCCAACTGCTTGTCGGTGATGTCGCCAGGCGCCACGCCGGTGGGCTTGAGCGACAGGGTCACGGCGACGTAGCCGGGTTTCTTGTGGGCGAAGGTGTTGCGGGTGCGCCAGCGGGCGAAGCCGGGGTTCTCGGCGTCCAGCTGGGCGAGGGCGGCGTCCTGGTCTTCCAGGGTCTGGTAGGCCGGGTCGACGAAGTGGGCGGCCACGCGCTGCAGTTCAGCGTCGGTCAGGGTGCTCGGGCCGTCCTTCAGGTTCGCCCATTCGGCGTCGACCTTCTGGGCGAAGACTTCCGGAGTCAGCGCCTTGACCAGGATCTTGATGCGCGCCTTGTACTTGTTGTCCCGACGGCCATAGCGGTTGTACACGCGCAGGATGGCGTCCAGGTAGGACAGCAGGTGCTGCCAGGGCAGGAATTCATTGATGAAGCTGCCGACGATCGGGGTACGGCCCAGACCGCCGCCGACGGAGACGCGGAAGCCCAGCTCGCCGGCTTCGTTCTGCACCGCTTCCAGGCCGATGTCGTGCACCTCGATGGCAGCGCGATCGCTCACGGCGCCGTTGACGGCGATCTTGAACTTGCGCGGCAGGTGGGCGAATTCGGGGTGGAAGGTCGACCACTGGCGGATGATCTCGCACCAGGGGCGCGGGTCCACGAGTTCGTCACGGGCGACGCCGGCGAACTGGTCGGTGGTGGTGTTGCGGATGCAGTTGCCGCTGGTCTGGATCGCGTGCATCTGCACGGTGGCCAGTTCGGCGAGGATTTCCGGCACGTCTTCCAGTTCCGGCCAGTTGTACTGGACGTTCTGGCGGGTGCTGATGTGCGCGTAGCCCTTGTCGTAGTCGCGAGCGATCTGCGCCAGCTTGCGAACCTGCCGGGAGGACAGCAGGCCGTAAGGCACAGCCACTCGCAGCATGGGCGCGTAGCGCTGGATGTACAGGCCATTCTGCAGACGCAGCGGGCGGAATTCCTCGCCGGTCAGTTCGCCCGCCAGGTAACGGTGGGTCTGATCGCGGAACTGCTTGACGCGATCTTCTACGATCCTCTGATCGTATTCGTCATATACGTACATGAATCATCCTGCTGTCAGGCTATAGCGCTCAGGGCGTATTGCGTATCCCAGCGCGCACGGCAACGCGCTCCACGCGGAGTGGGGCGCACGATACCAGTTCGGGAATATGCGCAAAAGTGATGTTTGAGTATATGGCGAGAACTTTCGGGTATAAGTCGCGCCAAGCCTGAAACACAGGCGGGACGGGACTTGAAGCCGGACGTCTGTTGCTCCGTTGCGCCGCTTCGTCTGGCTATGGGCGGCGGCGCAACGGGAGTCGATCAGGCATCCCGGCCGTGGGCGGCGTCGCGCAGTTGTGAGGTGTCGACGCGGACGAAGATCGAGTCGCCGACGCAGGTCAGCACATCCCCGGCGTAGACCTCGCAGATGATCCGGCTCTTGCGCCCGACTTCACCTTCTACATGAGCCTTCAGGGTCAGCGGCACGCCCATGGGTGTCGGCTTGATGAACTTGATGCCCAGGTTGCCGGTCACGCAGTCGATGCGCGGTAGGCTGCCCGGCTCGCGGCCTTCGGCGCGGTAGTGGTAGGCCATGGCCGTCCAGTTCGAATGGCAGTCCACCAGCATGGCGATCAGGCCGCCGTAGACCAGTTCCGGCCAGCCGCAGTACTTGGCTTCGGGCAGGTGCTCGGCGACGACGTGGATGCCGTCCTCGTGCCAGCGGCTCTTGATGTGCAGGCCGTGCGGGTTGCTGCCGCCGCAGCCGTAGCAGACGCCTTCCGGCGCAACAGTGTCTTGCAGTGAGTCCACGCGCTTAATCCACTTGCTTGTTCTTATGGAATCAGCAGCCTAACGGCATTTGCGCAGTGGCGGAAAGGGGCGGTTCCTTGAGCAGCGGGCCGGGCTGGTCTTAACTCTTGCCTGTGGTCCTTCAGCCAATAACGAGAAGATGGGGGAAGCATGAGCGAAGAAACGTCCAGCAAGACCAGCGACAGCGTCGTCGATGCCCGCGCCGCATTCATCCTGATCCTGCTGGTGGTAGCGACCGCCGTGTTCTGGGTCAGCCACCAGTGACAGCGGTGCCGGCGGGTCGTCCTTCGGCCCGCCCGGTACCTCATCCCCCAGCCGGCTTTCCTACAGTCCGGCGAAATGCAGCACCAGCTGCACCAGCCCGTAGAGCAGCAGCACGAAGACCAGCGTGAAGAGAATGCCCATGGCGATGAAATGACTGGGCTTGCCGTGGGTGAAGTCGCGCGCGCGGTTGCGTCCGCTCTGTACGCCGAAGGCCGCGGCCAGCACGCTGTGGAGCATCTGCCAGAAGCTCGGCGGCTTGTTCTGTTGCTCGTCCATCGTTGGTCCTCCTTTTGCCTGCAAGCCTAGCTCCTGAGGGCGCGAACGCTAGAGTTCGATCTGCGTCCACTGGCGTTTCTGCCACATCACCGCGAAGATCGCCGAGGCCAGCCCGCGCTGCAGTATCTGCATGCTCCAGATCGCCAGCAGCCCGCCGCCCAGCACCGGACCGACCAGGTAGGCCAGCGGCAGGAAGAACAGCCACTGGTTGCCCAGGCTGACCGCCATCACCGTGCGCACGGCGCCTGCGCCAAGCAGCGCCTGGGTCAGCACCAGCGCGGTGGCGTCGATCACCATGCCCATTCCGGTGAGCATCAGCGGCACCCGGCCCAGTTCGATCAGTGCCGGATCGCTGACGAACAGCCGCAGAATGGCTTCGGGGAAAATCCAGAACGGCGCCCCCAACAGCGCCAGGCCGCAGGCCGCCACCTTCACCACGTCCCAGCCCCAGCGGTGCGCGCTGTCGAAGTCGCGCTCGCCCATGCTCTGGCTGACCAGCGTCGTCGCCGCCATGCCCAGGCCGACACCAGGCAGGATCAGGAACAGCGCCAGGTTGATAAGCACGTGGGCCACTGCCAGCTCGCGGGTGCCGACTTGGGCGATGATCCAGAACAGCAGGGTGATGCCGGCGGCGAAGAAGAACTGCTGCAGTGAATTTGGCAGCGACAGGCGCAGCAGCGTGCGGATGTCCCATTCGCTCGGCAGGCGCGGGTGGAAACCCTGGGCGCGGGCATCGCGCCAGGTGATCCAGGCGTAGATCAGCGAGCCGATGTACAGCGCCAGCGTGGTGCCCAGGCCGCTGCCCACCGCGCCCATCCTGGGCAGGCCGAACAGGCCGTGGATCAGGCTGTAGCTGATCGCCGCGTTGGCCAGGTGCATCACCACCAGGGTACGCATGTACATGCCCGAGCGCCGGGTGCCGTTCCAGTAGCCGCGGAAGGAGAAGTTCAGTCCGACGGCTAGCACCGACAAGGCGCGCCATTCGAAGTAGGGGATACCGACCGCGAGCACCTCGGGGTCGTTGGACAGCGCATGGACGATGGGCTCGGCGAACAACAGACAGATCAGCGTGATCGGCAGCGACAGGCCCAGCGCCACCAGCAGCCCGCAGTTCAACGGCGCGGCGAACTCGGCGCTGCGGCCTTCACCCCGCCGGCGCGCCACCAGTGCCTGTACGCCTGCGCCCAGGCCCATCACCAGCGAGATGGCGACGAAGTTGGCGTAGCTGCCGATGCCGACCCCGGCGAGGGACTTTTCCCCGAGGTGGCCGACCATGGCCGCATCCACCAGGTTGAGCAGGCTCTGACTGAGCATCCCGCCGATGATCGGCAGGCCCAGGCTGAGAATATTCTGGAACCGCTGGCGCTCTAGCATGGCGTCTCTGGGCAGTAAGCCCCGGCCTGTTCTGGACATCTGGCGGGCCCGTGCCGGTAGGGCTTCGCTGTAGGAAATCCTAGCCGAAGGGAGCGCTTCCCGCCCCTTTTTAGAACGGAATATGCCTACGAATATTGCGAAGTTGTTCCGGCGATATTTCCGATATTTGTGTGAGGTGCATCACGCTTTTTCGCCTTGGCGAACGAAATCGGCGTACTACGCTGAGACTCAATTGACCAGGGCAAACCTGTGCGAAAGCCAGGGACGCAAAGCCACCGATCTACAGCCCGGAAGGGCCATGACCGCGGGGTTGCCAAGCAGGCCGGACGTTCGTTCGCGCCTTCTGCGAGCTTGCGCTCGGCATCTTCCAACGTCCCGGTGAGCCTCCTGATCAACCCGTGCAGGTTGATGGTGTTTGTTGGCCCAAGGGAGCGCGCCGATGAATCAGCCGTATCAGGTTCACTACACCTACGGGTTCGCCCGGATGGCGTTGCGGGATCAGGTGGTTTTCAAATCCATTGTCGGCCTGCTCAGCGGTCGCACGCTGGCGAGCTGGGCGTATGTCGATGGCCCGGCCGATCTGCTGGTCGAGGGGGAGGAAGGCGAGCCCCGCGTCCAGTTGCGCACCGCCGAAGGCGAGCCGCTCTGGGTCCATTGGCCACTGCGTGCCAGTGAAGTCTTCGACTGTCTTGAGCGCGCCGCCCGTGCCATCGGTCACCGGCCAGTGGAGACTCCTGGCGGAGCGCTGCGCTTGAAGCACTGGCCGGCGGCGTCCTTGCTCAAGGGTGAGCATCGCTACGTGCGCCTGGCCACGCTGCTCTGTGCGCGGGCCATGAGCCTGGATGAGCTGTGCGAGCGCTCGGGTGTGCCGCGCCAGGTGGCGGAAACCTTCGTCCGCCTGATGGACGCCCAGCAGATGCTTCAACCCGTCGAGGCCACGCCTGCTGCGCCCGCGCAGCAAACCGCAGCGCCCATCGGCCTGCTGGCGCGCATCCGTCGTCATCTCGGTCTGGGCGGTACTGCGGAGGCCAGCCGATGAGGGAATACAAGATCCTCTTCACCGGCACCATGGGCGCTGGCAAGACCACCGCCATCGCCGCGATCAGCGATATCGACCCGGTCAGCACCGATGTGCAGAACAACGACCCCAGCCTGGACAAGGCTCGCACCACGGTCGGCCTGGACTACGGCGAAGTGGTGCTCGGCCCGGACGAGCGTCTGCGTCTCTACGGCACCCCCGGCCAGGCGCGCTTCGCCTTCATGTGGGGAATCCTCGCCCGAGGTGCGCTCGGGCTTGTGATCCTGATCGACAACTCACGGCCTGACCCGCTGGGCGACCTGCGCGTCTACCTCGACGGCTTTGCCGATTGTATCGGCCACGCGCCCTGTGTGATCGGTGTCGGCCGCCTGCCGGGTAATCCCCATCCCGGCCTGGACGACTACGTCACCGCCCTGGCGCAAGCCGGATACAGCTTCCCGGTGATCGAGGTCGACGTGCGCGAAGCGGAGGAAGTCCGGCTGTTGCTCGACCTGCTCCTGCTGCAACTCGAATGCACGGCGGCCTGAGGCCTGACGTTCGCCACCGACTGGAGTCGACCATGGAACATGCCCTGATGAGCCTGCCGGAAAGACTGCGTCACGACGCCGAGCTGGCGCTGGACGAATTGGGCGCCAGCCTGGGCCGGCTGAGCGCGGCAGTGATTGCCACTACCGATGGTTTCGAAGTGGCCTCCCGCACCGGCAAGGGGCTGGAAGTTTCCAAGCTGGCGGCGATGGCCTGCTCCATCTCCGCCCTCGGTGCGATGGTTGGCCAGGAGAGCGAAGTCGGGCCGCACCAGAACGTGATCGTCGAGGCGAGCGAAGGCTACATCGTCATCGTCGACATCCCGCACCCGAGCCATCCGATGATCCTCAACCTGGTCGCCGACCGCGAGGAGATGCTCGGCCAGGTGCTCTACCAGGCAAAACGCACGGCCATACGGCTGGCGGACCTGTCGCTGGCCGGATGAGACAAAAGGCTTCGCGGCGCGCGCGGCTGCGGGGCCCCTACAACAGGACGCGCACTCAAGGAGTAATCGCTATGGCAGCACTGCAACAATCGCTGGACGAACTGCTGAACCTGGATGGTGCCCTGGCGTCCGCCGTGGTGGATGCCAAGAGCGGCATGCTGCTCGGGCAGGCGGGTGGCGGCGTGGACCTGGAACTGGCGGCGGCGGGCAACACCGAAGTGGTCCGCGCCAAGCTCAAGACCATGAAGTCGCTGGCGCTCAACGATGTGATCGAGGACATCCTCATCACCCTGGGCCGCCAGTACCACATCATTCGCCCCATGGCGAAGCATGAAGGCGTGTTCATGTACTACGTGCTGGACAAGGTGAAAGCCAACCTGGCGCTGGCCCGGCGAAAACTGCAGGAGGTGGAGGCGCAGGTGGCGATCTGACACCCCGCAAACCAGGGTGGGCGGGGAGGCCCGCCCTTATTGATGACACTGGGCTGGCCCTTGCGGGCCAGCTTCGTTTCAGGCCAGCAGCAGTTCGGCCAGGCGTGCGGCGTGCCCGCGCAGTTCCGGCACGGCGGTGGCTTCCCAGTGGCTGGCGCGCAGCATCGGGCTGAGCAGGTAGAGGTTCGGGTTTGCCTTGCCGCTCGCATCCAACAGACGGAAGCCGTCGTCAGTGTCCAGCCCCAGGCCTTGCCTGTCCTGGCGGATCACACCGCGATCCAGTAATCCGCTTAGCAGTGGTTCGTTCACGGCGCGCAGGTTGGTGCAGGGGCCGGTACAGTTGATCAGGTAGTCGAAGCGATGCTGTTGCGATTGCTTCGCTCCGCGATGGCGGATTTGCAGATCGATGCCGTTATCCGACGCTTTGGCCGCCAGCACCCGGCCGGCTTGCACGTGTAACTGTCCGCTGTCGCGCAGCTCGATGATGCGCTGGGCTACCGGTGGCGCGGCGCGATGCCGGTGGACATCCCAGTAGGCCTGCAAATGGCGCAGGAAACGGCTGCGCTCGCGGTCATTCATTGCCTGCCAGAAGTGCGGCGTAGCAGGTCGCAACGCGGCGATCACGTCCCGCCAGTCGTGGCCGTCCTCGGCTGCCTGGCGGATCAACCTACGCAGGCCGCGCAACCGCTCGTTAAGACCCATTTGCGCAAGGAAGGCGTCGGGCAGTGCCGGCAACATGGGGTGGCTGGCATTGTCCCGGTGAGCATGGGGCAGCAACGCGCGGCGAGAAAGTGCCAGCAGCGGCCCGCTATGACCCTGGTCCTGAAGGGCCAACGCCATGTCGTACATGGTCAGTCCGGTACCCAGCAGCAGGACATTGGCATCGGATGGAATACGTTCCAGTGCGCCTGCCGTCCAGGGGTCGCGGAGATACTGCGGGGTGTTTTCAAGTGACTTGAGCGGACCGGGCGTGGCGGGGGAAAAGTTTCCGGTGGCGATGATCACCTTTCGGCTGTCCAGCGGCTGGCCGTCATCGAGCCGAAGGCGCAGGTGGTCACCCTGGTCGCTCAGCTCCAGTACTTGCTGGCAGAGGCTGCTGAAGCGCATGCCAGGCGCAGCTTCGGCGATAGCGTGGCCGAGGCGGTCCTGCAGGTAGTCACCGTAGAAACGGCGGGGGAGGAAGTCGCCCGGCTGCGCCTCAGGCATCTGCTTGCGGGCAAATTCGAGAAAATCCGAGGGCTGGTCAGGGGAAAGGCTCATGCGCTCAGCCGGGACATTGAGGATGTGGCTGGCCGAACGGGTGCCATAGGCCAAGCCACGTGCGAGGCGCCCGGAGCGATTGATCAGGCTGAGCCGTAGCGGCCCTTGTGCAGTGCGCAGCAACTGGATGGCCAGCGCCGTGCCGCAGAATCCGCTTCCGATGATGGCGATGTGTTCCATGCAACCTGCTCCGTGTTTTGACCGGGGCAGGGTCGCAGAGGCAAGGCTTGCTGGCAATCGTGACCAGCGGGCGCCGGTAGGCGAGCCAGCGGAGTCCGCCAGGAGTGGTCGATGGGCTGCGCTACGGTGTCGATGACTGCGTTCACAGGTAGGGAAACCACCGCGACTTTCGGGCAGACGATGCTCATCCAACAGAACAGCGCGATCGGCGCGTAGCCGGTGCTGACGTTTCCCGTGAGTAGTTTGGCGTCTGCCTGCACGCCCTTGTACTAGGTGCCGTGGTTCAGCTGGGATCTTCGAGGCGAGTGATGAGTGTGCCGCAGCCCAAGAAGGTTCAGGCCAGGAGCAAGAGCAGCAGGAGTGGGTGCATGACAGCTTCCAGCGTTGGCTTCAGGTGCTGAACGATGCCGGCGAAGTTGGTATCAGGGGGAAGGACAAATAGGAAAAGGCGGCCAGGATGGCCGCCTTTCACTGCGCCTTACTCGAACAGGCCGTGCCAGCAGTCGCTCAGGTCGCCCAGTTCGAAGGACTTGGCCCAGGATTGCTTTTCCAGCCACAGGCGGGTGGTCTCGCGGTCGGCTTCGGTCAGGCTGCCAACGGCGTTCAGGCACAGGTAGCCGGTGAACTCACCGTCTTCGGTGGCGCCGCCGACGAAGACCCAGCCCTCGGACTCGACGAAGGCGATCCACTGATCCAACACATCATCCAGGTCGCCGCTGTAGTTCACTTCCAGACTGAAACCGAATTCCTGGAACTCGCCCAGGCGCAGTTTCTTCAGCAGGCGACGCTTGCGCGGCTTGGCCATCTGTTCGGGGGTGAGGTATTTCATGAGAGCTCCTTGGCATTCGTTGATCCGGCGACTGGCCCGGATCGGTGACAGCCGGACATCATATCACGTCGTCCCCGTTATCCCTGATGCAAATGCTGATGACAGCTGCGCGGCTTTCAGAGATAGAACACTGTCAATTGCGCCGTGCCCCGGACCTTTCCTCCGGTGACCTGGGTCGCTGCGCCGGTGCGGTAGTAGGACACGTTCATCTTGATGGGCAGTGTCGTATTGCCCGATGTCGGGCTGTAGTTCGCTACGGTGTAACTGGAATCGCCGAAGCGAACGGGCGCCGTATTGGCTTCGTTGGTGATCCGCAGGCCGACACCTTTGGCCATGTCTGCGCCAGTGGCGTTCTGGAATGTGCCGTCGGTTGCGCTGATGATCGTTCCAATGGGGTCGAGTTGGTACTTGATACTGTTCATGCCGGCCGGACAGTTCTGCAGGGTAAACTGGAAGGGTTTGGTCCTGACGCTGGTGGCGTCGGTGAAGTCGCTTTTTTTCGCGGTATCCAGAGTGACGTTGGCCCCGACTGCGGTGCAGCTCAAGGCCTGGAATGCTACGGGGCTGATGACGTAGTTGCGGCTGCCGGCAGCGGTGGAGAAGGTACCATCGGTTACCTGTGCGGAGTTGCTCATCGTGAAGGTTGGCACTGTCCCGGCAGTAATCCTGCCTGTCTGGATCAGGCGAAACCTCAGCTGGGCGCCAAATGAATAACTGCCTGACTGCAAGTTGTCACACCATCGATAACTGTAAGGCGTCGAACCTGATCCGGAGCCCCAGGGGTTCCAGCCATTGACGCCACCGCTCTGGTCGCAGTAGTTGCCGCCGGTATAGAGACGGAATCCATAGACGATGCCGACGCCCTGCACGCTGGTATTGAATACCTTGTAGGTTATTCCTCCTTCGCTGTAGCTCCCGGCCTGCGCCATGGTGGGGAACTTGATACCTATACCTCCCTTCGTGCTGTTGCTGAGCGTGCAGGTATAGATATTGGTCGCTGCCTCTCCTGTTACCCAGTTCGAAAGCGGGGCCATCGAAGCGCTGTTGTCGCGTGGAACGGATATGGGACCGGGGAATGTAAAGTTTTCAGCGCCTGTGCCGTTGAATGTGCAAGTAGCGGCAGCCAAGGCGTTCTGGCCCCAGAAAAACACGGCTAGCGCCAGAGCGCAGATTGCCGTACGTGACCATGATCGGGTGTAGGTGCGCCAGTGGGTAAGCTGCCTCGGGTTCATGCTGATTCTCCTGCGTGCATGGCTGCGCAATAGATAAATGTTCCGTTTGATTCGAACGAAGGCATTCGATGGCCTCCGACATCCAGGGGAACTTGCGTTCTCTCCGGGAGAGTCCGGTGACGACCTCAATCAGGAGATGATTACCGCAGTGCTCGTTTGCGGTCTGTCTGAGAAGTAGTCCTGCATATAAGGAAATTTCCCGAAGTTGTGTTGTGCTTGGGCTGGCCCGGTCATTTGCGAGGGGCGAAGCCGTAACGAGATGGATGGTCTGCCAGGATCCAGTTCGGATACGCACGCTGATAAGCTGCCTCGATGCAGTCTGCAACGCGTTGCGGCGCATCCTTGCAGACAAGCTCGATGGGGTCGAACAGATGGTGGCCGAATCGGCCCTTCGAAAAGGTCAGGTGGAAGCAGAGCATTACCGCGTTGACATGGCTGCCAATGCTGAAGACGCCTCGGTGCAGGCGCGCGGGGCGCCGGAGTAGCACCACTTCCACGGTTTCCATGGGGTAGCGCTGCATCATGTAGGGCGGTACGTCGCTGAACAGCACGGCGATGCCTTCCTGCCGCAGGGCGCGCATCACGCGCAGCCCCAGCCCGGAACGATTGTTCTCGTCATAGGTATGCAGGATGCGCAAGCCGGGAATCAGGATGTCCTCCCTGTGGCCGTAGGCTTCCCTCGGGCTGCCGGAGACGAGGGCGAGCTCCGCCAGACCCAGCGTGGCGCGCAAGGCGTCGACCACGTAGATGTTGGCGTACTCGGAAACGTAGTGGAACGGCGAAATAATGACCGGCCGGCCGGGAAGATCGCTCTGGAGCCTGCGGGTGGCAGCGGCCAGCTCCTGAGCTGCTGCCTCCAGTTCCGGCCAATGATTGCCCCGGTTGTAGAGCCTTCCCAGGTGCATGCGGCGATCGATCATTTGCTCGATCTCTTCACTGGCCATGGTGCGCCAGGCATCGGCGCGAGTCAGCGCAGCGCTGTCGGCGCCCCATTCGTAGCGCAACCGTCCTTTCCAGCGAGCACGCCTGCTGAAGATGCTGCGCAGGCCCCAGGACAGCAGGGCGACACGCTCCAGACCGAGCGCCGACGAGGCCAGCAGCCAGCGGTCCTGCCAGCGCGGTTTGGGGGCCTCAGCTGGTGGAGGCATCGGCAGTCAACCAGTCGTCGAGCAATTGGATGTCCCCCAGGTTGAGGGAAGCGACTTCGGCCTTCAGGGCCAGGAAGGCCGAGAGCATTTCGTAATTGGCCTTCGCCTGCTCACCGCGGCTGGCAAAAAGCACTTCCTGGGCGCGCAGTACGTCCAGGTTCGTGCGGCTTCCGGCCTGGTAGCCCTTGCGGGTTGCCGCCAGCGATGACGCGTTGAGACGAACGATCTCGCTCAGTGCCTGACTTCGGTCACGCGCCCAGTTGAAGCGCTGGAACCACTCCCGAGTATCCGCCGTCGATTTCCGGGTTGCCCCCAATAGGCGATTCTCTGCCTTTTCCTCTTCCGCCAGGGTCTGGCGCAGGCGAGCGCGGTTTGCGCCGCCCGTGAACAGAGGTGCAGATATTGTGAGCATCGCGCTATTGGTGGTGGTGGGTTCGGAGTAGCCGGCAGCCGCGCCGGAGGGCGCATGGCTGGCGCTCAGGTTGATAACGGGGTAGCGCTGGGCGCGGGCTTTCTCGCTGTCCTCGCTCGCGTTGCGCACCTCGAGTTTCCCCAGTTGCACGGAGTAACTGGAGGTTTCGGCTTGACGCACCCACTGTTGCAGGCTCCTGGCTTTCAACCAGGGTTTTGTGCGGCTCAGGTTTATCTTTGCGGGTGGAGTGACGTCGCGGCCGGTCAGGGTCTCCAGGACGCGTCGGCGCGAGTCCAGGTTGCGCAGAGCATCCTGCTGGCGCAGTTGAGCCTCACTCAGGCGTGACCGGGCCTCCTGCACGTCGATCAGTGTCGCCTCTCCGCCAGCCTGCAGTTTCACGGTCAGGGCATGTTGTTCGCTGACAGCGCTAAGGTAGTCGGATGCGCGGGACTGCTCCTGAGCCGCGGCCAGCAAGTCGAAATAGGCGTTGGCGCTTCGTAGCACCAGTGCCTGCCAGGCACTGGCGTATTCGAGTTCTGCCTTGGCGCTGGCGATGTCGGCCTGGCGGAGAGCGACCCAGCGCTCCCAGTCGAATACGGGTTGAGTCAGGGTGATCATCCAGCCGTTCTGCCAGTACCTGGTGGTGGGCTGGTTGTCGGTCGTGATCTGGTTGTAGGTTCGCCCCCAGCCGCCATCGAGCCTAGGCAGGAGGGCGGACCTGGCGATCGGAACCTCTTCACGGCCAATGGCGATCTCCGAGTTCGCCGCAGAGAGTTCGGCATCGTGGACCAGGGCATCGTTGACCACCGACAGCAACTCGCCGGAGGAGGCGCCGGGCGGAGCGAGGGCTAGGCACATTCCCAGCGGGATGAAGAGCTTTGCCAGGGTCATGCGAGCCCTTCCTCTTGCCGGACACGCCGCCGCAGCGTGCCGTCGATCAGCTGATAGCTGTGCTTGAAGCAGGTCGCCAGGGACAGATCGTGGGTGATGACAATGAGCGTGCGCTCCAGGCGCTGGAGCAAGGCGGCGATGTGCGCCACCGACACGGGGTCGAGGTTGGAGGTGGGTTCGTCGAGCAGAAGCACTTCGGCGTCCTGGTACAGCGTGCGTGCCAGCAGCAGTCGCTGGCGCTGGCCGGCGGAGATGTTCGCGATCGAGTCGCTGATCACCGTCTGGGTGCGCATCGGCAATTGCATGACGTCGTCCAGCAGGCCGACGTCCTTGAGCAGCTGGTTGATTCGGTTGTGGTCAGGGTTGGCGCCGAACAGGGATATGTTGTCGGCGATACTGCCATTGAGGATCAGGTCGCCCTGGCGCATCTGGGTCATGTGCTGGCGGATTTCGTCGACGGCGAGATTGGCGTAGCTCACGCCGTTCAGGCGAATCTCGCCCTGTTGCACCGGTTCGGCTGCGCAGAGGAGTTTGAATAGGGTGGATTTTCCAACACCCGAAGGGCCGACGATGGCGATCTTGTCGCCTCGCTGGATGTCCAGCGTCACTCCCGACAGGACAGTACGGTCGGATAGGCCGTAGCTGAAGTTCAGGTCGCGCACCACGATGGAATCCAGGCGCTGGAGCTCCGCCGTCCTGCCGATCTGTTCGGTCAGCCCATAGCGTTCCGGCTCGTGCTCCACGATGTCGGCTACGCGCTGTACTGGCACGCTCAGCATGAAGCGGCCGAACAAGGCGTTGATCGATTGTGCCAGCCGCTCCGAGGCCAGGGACTTGTAGATCATGAAGGAATAGAAAACGCCCACGGAAATCCTGCCGTCGAGCATCAGTCCAGCAGCCAGCCAGGTGATGGCGATCACGTCGGCGTATTCCACCAGCTTCAGCACGGCATCGCGCGTCGCCGTCAGTTTGGCGCTGTGCAATGCCGCTGCGGCATTGGCGCGGAACTTCGCCATGAAGATCGCGGTACGGCGGGTTTCGCCGCAGGCCAGCTTGATCAGCGAGGCACCCCGTATGGTTTCGATCAGGGTGTCGTCACACTGGGCGGAACGCTCCAGAACCAGCATGTGAGCGTCGCGCATCGGGACGTAGAGGGCGAACGCGGTGCCCAGGTACAGGGCGAATATTGTCAGGGCGACGCCGGCGAGCAGCGTGCTCTGTATCAGCATGAGGGCTATCGCCAGGCCGGCGACTACCAGGTCGATGCGCAGCGCGAAGCTGGTCCGGACGGCGTAGTCGTTGATTTCCTCCTGGGATTTCAGGCGGGCGAACAGGTCACCGACGTTGCGTTTCTCGAAGTATGAAATCGGGTTACGCAGGAGTTGCCCGACCAGCCCCTGGGTCACGTTGACGCTGACCAGTGTTCCCGCCAGGGCCACGAGGTAGGACTGGATGAACTTGCTGAAGGCACCGATGGCGAAAATGCTGGTGAAGGTGACGGCTAGGATGTGCAGCAGGTTGCGATTGTCGCTGGTCACCACATGGTCGAGGACCAGATTGCCGAAGTAGGGCAGGGTGAGGATTGCGAACTGTCCGCCAATGGCTACGAACATGAGCTTGGCGATGTGCCCGCGAAGCTGCGGATTCAGCGCATGAACCCTGGTCAATGCGCCGGGCACGCGGGAGTGGGCACGAATGCTCGGCAGCTGGGGTGTCGGCGAGCATTCGAGCAGGTAGCCCGAGACGTTTGCCATGAACATCTCCAGCGTCAGGCGCCGTCGCCCCGAGGCCGGGTCGATGACCACCACATGGCTGCGCCGGAACTTCTCGAACACCACAAAGTGGGCACCACCGAAATGCAGGATCGAGCCGGGCTTGATGTTGGTCAGGTCGCTGGCGTCGAACTGGAAGGGCTGCACGGCGAGGCCGAAGTCGGTGGCCACATCGTACAGGTCCATCAAAGTCAGGCCGTTGGCCGACAGCGGGCGGCGCGCTGTTATTTCACGCACGTCGGTTGCTCGCCCCAGATGGGTCAACACCATTGCCAGGCAGGCATAGCCGCAGTCCGCGACTTCGTTCTGGTAGATGATCCGCACGATCAGCCCCGGATCATCTGGAACAGTGGCTCGAGCACCCACTCGGCGATGGTTCTGCGTTCGATGACCACGCTGGCGGTGCCGCGCATGCCGGGAAGGATGCGCAGGGGCGCGCGAGATGGGCCGAAGGTGGCGCCGGAGAGCGTTGCCCAGGCCATGTAATTGTTGGTCTCCGCCGGTTTGCTGGATGCCGGTGCCGGGGTGTTCTCGCTCTTGTTCATGGCCGTGTCGGAAATGGATTCGATACTTGCCGGCAGGGCGCCAAAGCGAGCGTAGGGATACGCGTCGAGCTTGAGGCGGACGATCTGGCCTTCCCTGATGAAGCCGCGCTGCCGCGACGGAATGCTCAGGGCAGCCACCAGGGGTTGGTTGGAGCCGGTGTTGATGACCAGTGCGACGTCTTCGGCCTCTAGCGTGTGGCCGGCGACAAGGCTGGAAAAGGTGACGATGCCCGCGTGCGGAGCGAAGATGATGGCATTCTGGCGCGCAGCCTCGAAGCGCAGACGAATGTCCTGTATTTCGCGAGCGAGTTGGGTGTCCAGTTCCCGTTGCTGCACCTTCAACTCGAGGTTGCTGCCCCGCAGCGTCTCGATCTCGCTCAGCAGCGACTGGCGTCGCGCATCGCCCTGGGCGACATCGGCGGCGCTCTGGTTGGCCTGTAGGCGTGCCTGCTCGACCCGTTCGAGGACCACATAGTTGGCCAGGCCTTCCAGCCGCCCTAGAGCTCTCTGCGAATCCTCGGCCATTTGCCGGGTGCGCAGTTGCTGCCGGTCGATGGCCTGCAGCTCCAATTCACGAGCATTTCCCGTACGTTCGGTGGCCTCGAGGCGGGCGGCCAGGGCGGCGCGCCGGTCGTCATGCTGCGTGGTGGCGGTCGCGATCTGTTCATCGCGCATGGCCTCGTCGAAGCGGGGACGGGGTGTGCCGTCGCTCGAAAGGGTGAAGTCCCGGGCAAGCTGGAAGAGCGGCTGTCCCTGGTGCACCTGCTGGCCGTTCACGACTTGCGGATTGGTCACCAGTCCGGAGAGTCCTTTGATCTTGATCTCGGATGGCGAGACGATTTCGCAGGGAACGTCGCGCTTGAGTTCAACCTCCTGGAAGAACGCAAAGACGATGCCCGCTGCCACTACCGTCGAACTGGAATAGGCGATCCAGCGCCAGGATATATCGGTGAAACGGGGCAGTTTCTCGGCTTGGATACTCATGGGGCGGCCTGGATGGTGGTGGTTCCGTGGATACTTTCGATGTGGGTTGGAGTGAAGGCGCTACCCGAAAATTTGTCGGGCAGCGCCGCGTGACTGACGATGCAGGACAGGGGTATCGCTCGCCGGCCGGCGTCGGGGACATTTCAGGCCGCGCTTGCGCCGTCGTCTCTGGCCGTCACGAAGTTAGCGGCTGCTGTTCAGACCGCCGCTTCCACCGCCACTGGGCGGAACGGGAGCCGGGCAAGGAGCCGGTTTTTTCTTGGATTTACAGCAGCCGCCGGAAAGTTCGGAGTTGATCAGTTGGTCGCGATCGAGCTTTTTCATTGTTCGGTTTCCTTGATTGCTTAATGGGTGTGGTTGCTGTCGCTTTGTAGGTGTGATGGCTGGTTGTTGTATTTCCTCTGGATGTTGGATTTGCTGGCGTTTCGAATAGGCGGCTTCGATAGGCTCATGGGGTTGCTGCTTGGCTGGATGGGGAGCTCTGATGGGCGACGGGTTTCAATATTCAAGGAAGAGCTGAACTTCTTCAGTGCGCTCAAATAGTTTTCGAAGCTGCGCTCTTGGCGGGCGAATCCGGATGGTTTCACCCGGTATGTGTGGGATCAATAGGAATTGAATTGTGTTGTTGAGTGAATATTCCGAGCCATTAATGCCTGGGTGGGTGCGTATTTGAAGGAGGGTTTTCAGTTTTAAATTTAAGCAGTGAGGCCTGTTGTCGATGGGCTTCAGGAAAAGAAGGTGTGAATTGGTATGGAAAGGAATTTGTAAGTTTCCGAAGTTTGCAGGTGCAGGTTGCGGAAACTTGAATAGAAGAAAAGAGAAAGGCAGGGGACGCCGTGAGCAGCAGGCTTTCGCTGTCCGGGAGAAGGTGGGGAATAGGGGGGGGAATCAGGGACGTTCGGAGGAGCAGGGCGTTTCCTTCCTTCGAAGGAGCACGCCTGGCCAGGGCGTCAGGGTTCCCTGGCCAGGGGTGTCAGTTGTCGGCGGACCTAGTTGTCATACCCCAGGTTCGGCGACAGCCAGCGTTCGCTGGTGGTGATTTCCTGGTCCTTGCGCGCGCTGTAGCGTTCGATCTGGTCCTTGTCGACCTTGCCCACGGCGAAGTACTGCGCCTGCGGGTGGGCGAAGTACCAGCCACTGACGGCGGCGGCGGGGAACATGGCGTAGTGCTCGGTCAGGGTTACGCCTGACAGACCTTTCGGATCGAGCAGCTTGAACAGCGTGCCTTTCTCGGTATGGTCCGGGCAGGCCGGGTAGCCGGGCGCCGGGCGGATGCCGACGTACTGCTCCTTGATCAGCGCCTCGTTGTCCAGGTGCTCCTCGGGCTGGTAGCCCCAGTAGTCCTTGCGCACACGCTGGTGCAGCCATTCGGCGCAGGCTTCGGCAAGGCGGTCGGCCAGGGCCTTGACCATGATCGCGTTGTAGTCGTCGCCCTTGGCCTCGTAGGCCTTGGCCACTTCCTCGGCGCCGATGCCGGCGGTGGTGATGAAGCCGCCGACGTAGTCCTTCACGCCGCTGTCCTTCGGTGCGACGAAGTCGGCCAGGCTGAAGTTCGGCTTGCCGTCGGGCTTGATGGTCTGCTGGCGCAGGTGGTGCAGGGTAGCCAGCTTGTGGCCATCGTCACCGTAGACTTCCAGGTCGTCGTGGTGCACCTGATTGGCCGGCCAGAAGCCGAAGACTGCCTTGGCGCGAATGAGCTTCTCGCCGATGAGCTTCTTCAGCATCGCCTGGGCGTCGTTGAACAGGCTGGTGGCCGCTTCGCCCACGACTTCGTCGGTGAGGATGCGCGGGTACTTGCCGGCCAGGTCCCAGGAGATGAAGAACGGCGTCCAGTCGATGTATTCGGCCAGCACGTTGAGGTCGATGTCGTCCAGCACCTTGACGCCGGTGAAGCTCGGCACCGGCGGCTGGTAGCCGGCCCAGTCGAACTTCGGCTTGGCGGCGATGGCCTGCTCGTAGCTCAGGCGTTCGGTGCGCGCGCTGCGGTTGGCGGTGCGCTCGCGAACCTCCGCGTACTCCTCGCGCAGCTTGCGGGTGTACTCGGGCTTCATTTCCCTGGACAGCAGGGTGGTCGCCACGCCCACTGCGCGGGAGGCGTCGGTCACGTAGACCACGGCGTCGTTGCTGTACTGCGGGTCGATCTTCACCGCAGTGTGCGCCTTGGAGGTGGTGGCACCGCCGATCAGCAGCGGCAGGCTGAAGTTCTGCCGCTGCATTTCCTTGGCGACGTGGACCATCTCGTCCAGCGACGGGGTGATCAGGCCGGACAGGCCGATGATGTCGCACTTCTGCTCGCGGGCAGTCTGCAGGATCTTCTCGGCCGGGACCATCACGCCCAGGTCGACGATGTCGTAGCCGTTGCAGCCCAGCACCACGCCGACGATATTCTTGCCGATGTCGTGCACGTCGCCCTTCACCGTGGCCATGAGGATCTTGCCCTTGGCCTCGGGCTTGTCGCCTTTCTCGGCTTCGATGAAGGGGATAAGGTGGGCCACCGCCTGCTTCATCACGCGGGCGGACTTCACCACCTGCGGGAGGAACATCTTGCCGGCGCCGAACAGGTCGCCGACCACGTTCATGCCGTTCATCAGCGGGCCCTCGATGACCTCGATGGGGCGCGCGCATTTCTGCCGGCACTCCTCGGTGTCCTCGACGATGAAGGTGGTGATGCCCTTGACCAGCGCGTGCTCCAGGCGCTTCTCGACGCTGTGGCTGCGCCACTCTTCGTCTTCCACTTCCTTGACCGCGCCGCCGCCCTTGTAATTGTCGGCGATGGCCAGCAGCGCCTCGGTGGCGTCCGGGCTGCGGTTGAGCACCACGTCCTCGACCTTGTCGCGCAGTTCCTGCGGGATCTCGTCGTAGATCTCCAGCTGGCCGGCGTTGACGATGCCCATCGTCAGGCCGTTCTGGATGGCGTAGTAGAGGAACACCGAGTGGATCGCCTCGCGCACCGGGTTGTTGCCGCGGAACGAGAAGGACACGTTGGACACCCCGCCCGAAGTCAGGGCGTAGGGGAGGTTGTCGCGGATATAGGCGCAGGCCTCGATGAAGTCGACCGCATAGTTGTTGTGTTCCTCGATGCCGGTGGCGACCGCGAAGATGTTCGGGTCGAAGATGATGTCTTCCGGCGGGAAGCCCACTTCGTTGACCAGGATGTCGTAGGAGCGCTGGCAGATTTCTTCCTTGCGCGCCTGGGTGTCGGCCTGGCCGGCTTCATCGAAGGCCATCACCACCACCGCAGCGCCATAACGCTTGCACAGGCGGGCGTGGTGCTTGAACTGCTCGACGCCTTCCTTCATGGAGATAGAGTTGACGATGCCCTTGCCCTGGATGCACTTCAGGCCTGCCTCGATCACTTCCCACTTGGAGGAGTCGATCATGATCGGCACGCGGGAGATGTCCGGCTCGGAGGCGATCAGGTTGAGGAACCGGACCATGGCGGCCTTCGAGTCCAGCATGCCCTCGTCCATGTTGATGTCGATCACCTGGGCGCCGGCTTCCACCTGCTGTTGCGCCACTTCCAGCGCTTCGGCGTAGTTTTCCTCGCGGATCAGCCGGGCGAACTTGGCCGAGCCGGTGATGTTGGTGCGCTCGCCGACGTTCACGAACAGCGAATTGCGGTCGATGGTGAACGGCTCGAGGCCGGACAGGCGACAGGCGCGGGGGATTTCCGGAATCGCGCGCGGGGCGTACTTGGCCACGGCCTTGGCGATGGCTTCGATGTGCCCCGGCGTGGTGCCGCAGCAACCGCCGATGATATTGAGGAAGCCCGATGCGGCGAATTCTTCCACGACCACGGCCATTTCCGCCGGGGTCTCGTCGTATTCGCCGAAGGCGTTGGGCAGGCCGGCGTTGGGGTGCGCGGAGACGTGGGTCGCGGCCTTGGTCGACAGCTCTTCCAGGTAGGGGCGCAGCTCTTTCGCGCCGAGGGCGCAGTTCAGGCCGACGGAGATCGGGTTGGCGTGACTCACCGAGTTCCAGAAGGCTTCGGTGGTCTGGCCCGACAGGGTGCGGCCGGAGGCATCGGTGATGGTGCCGGAGATCATGATCGGCAGCTCGACGCCCAGCTCTTCATAGACGCCCTGCACGGCGAAGATCGCTGCCTTGGCGTTGAGGGTGTCGAAGATGGTCTCGATCAGGATCAGGTCCGCGCCGCCCTCGATCAGGCCGCGGGTCGATTCGCTGTAGTTCTCTACTAGTTCGTCGAAGGTGACGTTGCGGAAACCGGGGTCGTTGACGTCCGGGGAGATCGAGCAGGTGCGGCTGGTCGGGCCGAGGACGCCGGCGACGAAGCGCGGGCGGTCCGGGGTTTCGGCGGTCTTGGCGTCGGCCACTTCACGGGCCAGGCGCGCGCCCTCGACGTTCATCTCGTAGGCCAGCTCCTGCATGTCGTAGTCGGCCTGGGACACGCGGGTGGCGTTGAAGGTGTTGGTCTCGAGGATATCGGCGCCGGCGTCGAGGTAAGCCTTCTCGATGGCCTGGATGACGTCCGGGCGGCTGAGCAGCAGCAGGTCGTTGTTGCCCTTCACGTCGCTCGGCCAGTCGGCGAAGCGTGCGCCACGGTAGTCCTCTTCCTGCAGCTTGTAGCTCTGGATCATGGTGCCCATGCCGCCATCGAGGATCAGGATGCGCTCCTTGAGGGCTTGCTGGAGGGCTTGCAGGCGTGCGGCACGGTCGATCATTGGAATTCTCGGAAAAAGGCGTGACGAAAGGTCGCTGATGATAACAAAGCTGCAGGAAATTTGACCGGGCGCGGTTTTACATGAAGATTCCTCATGTTCCGCCTTTGGTTGGAGCGCATTGCGCCGGCACTCCCGCTAGAATCCGCTCCATCCTGATGTCCGGAGTCCTTCATGTCCCTGCGAGCCCGTTTCACGTTGCTCATCGCATCCCTGGCGTTTTCGGCGCAGGCCCTGGCGGGAGGGCTGTCCTACACCAAGGACATCCAGCCGATCTTCACCGAGAAATGCGTGGCCTGCCATGCCTGCTATGACTCGCCTTGCCAGCTCAACCTGACAGCTGCCGAAGGCGCGCAGCGCGGGGCGAACAAGCTGCCGGTCTACGACGGTGGACGCAGCAAGGCGCAGGACCCGACGCGGCTGTTCCTCGACGCCCAGGGCGCGGATGCCTGGCGGCGCAAGGACTTCTGGTCGGTGCTCGACGGCCGCGGCAGCCAGGCGGCGCTGATGGCGCGGATGATCGACCTCGGACACGAGCATCCGCTGGTGCCCAACGCGAAGATTCCCGACGGGCTGGACCTGTCGATCAACCGCACCAACCAGTGCCCGACACCCGATTCCATCGACGACTTCGTCGCCAAGAATCCCCGCAGTGGCATGCCGTTCGCCGTTACCGGCCTGAGCGACAAACAGCTGTCGACTATCAAGACCTGGCTGGCTCAGGGCGCGCCGGTGGACGAAAAGGCCTGGCAGCCGGGCGCCGGCGAGGCTGCGCAGATCGCCGACTGGGAAGCCTTCCTGAACCAGCCCGGCGCGCGCCAGAGCCTGGTGCAGCGCTGGATCTACGAGCACCTGTTCCTCGCTCACCTGTACTTCACCGAACGCGGCGAGCCGGGGCATTTCTTCCAGTTGGTGCGTTCGCGCACGCCCAGCGGTCAGCCCATCGACCCCATTGCCACGCGCCGGCCCAACGACGATCCGGGCAATACCTTCTACTACCGCCTGTGGCCCATCCAGGGCGTGATCGTGCACAAGACGCACATTACCTATCCGCTCAACGAGGCACGCCTCAAGCGCAACCAGGAGCTGTTCTACGGCAGCGACTGGAACACCGACAAGGTGCCGGGCTATGGCCTGCAGCACCGCGCCAATCCCTTCGTGACCTTCGAGGCGATCCCGGCGCGGGCGCGCTACCAGTTCATGCTGGATAACGCCGAGTACTTCGTCCGTACGTTCATCCGCGGACCGGTATGCCGCGGGCAGATCGCCACCGACGTGATCCGCGATAACTTCTGGGCGCTGTTCCAGGACCCGGATCACGACCTCTACGTCACCGACCCGAAATTCCAGCGCCAGGCCTCGCCGCTGCTGGCGCTGCCGGGGCAGATCGATGACGTGGGCGCGATGCTGTCCCAGTGGCGCTCCTACCGCGACAAACGCAACCAGTACGAAGAGCTGCGCCAGGACGTCTACGACGATGCGCCGACGCCGACCTGGGCCGATATCTGGGCCGGCAACGACAATGCCGTGCTGAGCATCTTCCGCCAGTACGACAGCGCTTCGGTGCGCAAGGGCCTGATCGGCGGCGTGCCACAGACCATCTGGTGGCTCGACTACCCGCTGCTGGAGCGCACCTACTACGGGCTGGTGGTGAACTTCGACGTGTTCGGCAACGTCGCCCATCAGGCGCAGACGCGGTTGTACTTTGACCTGATCCGCAACGGCGCCGAGCAGAACTTCCTGCGCCTGATGCCTGTCGGCGCACGCAAGAAGCTGCTCGACGACTGGTACCAGAACAGCGGGAAAATCAAGATGTGGGCCGACTACTACAGCAATGACAGTGACCAGCCGACCGGCCTGTTCCTGCCGGAAAAGGGCGCCAAGCTGGCCTTCGCCAAGCAGTTGCTGAAGAACTACGTGGCACTCAATGCGCGACCCGACCCGATCAACCTTTGTGAGAATGGTGCCTGCTACCGCAACACCGTGGCGGCGCCGCTGCAGGACGCCGAACAGGCCTTCAGCCGACTGGTCAGCCGTCCGGCCGCCGGGTTGCCGGTGATCGACCAGTTTCCCGAGGCGACCATCCTGCGTGTGGAGCTGCCGGACGGGCAGCGCGAGATCTACACCGTGCTGCGCAACCGCGCGCACAGCAACGTCGCTTTCATTGCGGGCGAATCCCTGCGCTACCAGCCGGGGCTGGACACCCTGACCATCTACCCCGGCGTGCTGTCGAGCTACCCGAACTTCATGTTCAATCTGAAGGCCGCCGAGGTGAGCGATTTCGTCGCCGCGCTGGAGCAGGTGAAGAGCGCGACGGTCTTCGAGAAGGTCGCCGACCGCTGGGGCATCCGCCGCAGCCACCCGCAGTTCTGGTTCTACTTCCACGACCTGGACGCCTACCTGCGTGAAACCGAGCCGGTGGAGGCGGGCGTGCTGGACATGAACCGCTACGAGAACCTCTGACCGGTACGCTCTTTGTAGGAACGGCCATGCCCTTGATCGCGGGCATGGCCCGCTCCTGCAGGGAGTTACCTGCTGTCGATCCAGCTGCGAATTATTCCTACTAAAACGGTAGGGCTTTATCCTTCATCCCCGAATGGCGTAAACTGGCGCCACGTTTGCGAGGAGTTGCCATGAGCGCTATCACCATCACCGAAGCCGCACAGGATTACCTGGCCGAGCTGCTGTCCAAGCAGGACACTCCCGGCATCGGCATTCGCATCTTCATCACCCAGCCGGGCACCCAGTACGCCGAAACCTGCATCGCCTACTGCAAGCCGGGCGAGCAGAAGCCGGAAGACACCCCGGTCGGCCTGAAAGCCTTCACCGCCTACATCGACGCCATCAGCGAGCCGTTCCTGGACGACGCCGTGGTCGATTACGCCACCGACCGCATGGGCGGCCAGCTGACCATCAAGGCGCCCAACGCCAAGGTGCCGATGGTCAACGAAGACAGCCCGATCACCGAGCGTATCAACTACTACCTGCAGACCGAGATCAACCCAGGGCTTGCCAGCCACGGCGGCCAGGTGAGCCTGGTGGACGTGGTCGAGGACAACATCGCCGTGCTGCGTTTCGGCGGCGGTTGCCAGGGCTGCGGCGCGGTCGAGATGACCTTGAAGGATGGCGTCGAGAAGACCCTGATCGAGCGTATCCCGGAGCTGAAAGGCGTGCGTGACGTCACCGACCACAGCAACCGCGAGAACGCCTACTACTGAGCCGGCGTCTGGCAGCGAAAAGGCGACCTTCGGGTCGCCTTTTTTGTGGTCGGATTTCCACGGCGTCGTAGGTCGAACAACGCCCCAGGCGTTTTGGTGCCCGGATGTACTGTAGGAGCGGGCCATGCCCGCGAACAGCGCCTGCAAGGCGCCTTCACGGTGTAACTGCCAGCTCCCGCCGTCCCGACCAGACCATCACCAGCGCCACCAGCAGCACCGGCCATACCAGCAGGTTCACCGCGCTCCAGCCGACGCTGGTGATCAGCGCACCGGAACTGAAGGACATCAGCGCCGCCAGGCTGCCATTGCCCAGCTCCATCAGGCCCTGCGCATGGCCGCGTTCCTGTGGTGAATGGCCAAAGGCAAGCAGCGTGGTGCCTGCCACCAGCATCAGGTTCCAGCCCATGCCCAGCAGCAGCGAGCTGACCAGGAACTGCGCCACCGACTGCCCGCTCAGGGCCACCGCCGCGCTCACCGCCAGCAACGCCATGCCGACCCAGGCCACCCGGCGCCCGCCCAATCTGTCCACCAGCGGACCGGCGACGAAGGCGGGCAGGAACATCCCCAGCACGTGCCACTGGATCACGCTCACCGAGCGCTCCAGCGGCAGCCCGCAGAAGCTCATCGCCAGCGGCGTGGCGTTCATGATCAGGATCATCAGCCCGTGGCCGGCTGCGGTGCAGACCATGGCCGCGCGGACCGCCGGGCGCGTCAGCAGCTCGCGCATCACCTTCCAGCCTCCGGTGGATGGCGCGGGCGCCGCACCCTCCGGCAGACGGCTGAGCACGGCGATGGCGACCAGCGCCAGGACGGCGATCGCCAGATAGGAACCCACGAAAGGAGCGGGCAGGGCGTTGCGCGACCACAGGGCGAGGCTCGGCGCCAGCAGTGCCGCGAGCACCCCGCCGCCGATCACGTAGGCCGTGGCGCGGCCCTTGTGGGTTTCATCGACCGCTTCCAGCGCGGCAAAGCGGTAGTACATCGCCGAGGCCTGGTACGCGCCGATGGGCAGCGCGCCGAGACAGAACAGCAGGAAATCCGCCAGCCACACCCCCAGCGCGCAGAGCAGGCCGCCGAGCACGCCGCAGGCGGCGCCCAGCAGCAGGCCGCGCCGGCGCCCGTGGCGCTGCATGAACAGCGACAGCGGCTGCACCGCCAGCAGGTTGCCCAGCACCAGGATCGCCAGGGGCAGCGTGGCCAGGCTGTTGAGTGGAGCGAGCTGGGCGCCCACCAGCGAGGTGAGGGTGATACCGATCAGCGAGCAGGACCAGTACAGCCCTTGGCTGGTGAACAGCAGGCGGATTGCCGGGGTGCGCAGCAGCATGGTCCGTCCTCACCCCTGGCAGCCGTTGGGCTTGAGCACCCGCTGGGTCGAGGCCGGATTGGCCGCCAGCTTCGCCAGCGGGCGGCGCGGACGCGGCACCAGCTCACCGCCGCAGTTCGGGCATTGGCCTTTCAGCACCTGCTCGGCGCAGTCGGTGCAGAAGGTGCATTCGAAGCTGCAGATGCGGGCGTCGGCGCTGTCGCCGGGCAGGTCGCGGTCGCAGCACTCGCAGCCGGGGCGGAGTTCGAGCATGGCAATCTTCCTTTGGGTGGTTGTCGTTGTCAGTGCAACTGGCCGAAGCGCTCGGCGTATTCCTGCGGGCTGATCGCCAGGTGCTTGTGGAAGGTGCGGCGCAGGTTTTCCGGATGACCGAAACCGCACAGCCGCGACACCGTGCTGATCGACGCCTGGGCGTCCTGCAGCAGCGCCCGCGCCGCTTCCAGGCGCACCCGTTCGACGTAGCGGCCGGGCCCCATGCCCAGTTCGTTGATGAATACCCGCGAGAGCGTGCGCGGGCTCATGCAGGCCTGCTCGGCCAGGGCTTCCAGCGACAGGTCGGTGCCCAGGTGCGCCGGTATCCATTCCAGCAGCGCGGCCAGGCGCGGCGTGCGGGTCGGCTCCGGGGTCAGCCAGTGGCTGAACTGCGCCTGTCCGCCGGGGCGCTTGAGAAACATCACCAGTCGCCGTGCGACCGCCAGGGCCAGCGCGCGACCGAGGTCGGCCTCCACCAGCGCCAGGGCAAGGTCGATACCGGCGGTGACGCCCGCCGAGGTGAACACGTGATCGTCGCCGTCGCGGCGCTGCGGGTCGTAGGTGTGCAGGCGGTCGCCCTGGACCAGCACTTCGGGGAAGCCGGCGCACAGTTCGTCGACATCCGCCCAGTGGGTGGTGGCCGGGCGGCCATTGAGCACGCCGGCGGCGGCGAGGATCAGCGCACCGGAGCACACCGAGCCGAGGCGGCGCACCTGGGGTTCGGCGGCTGCCAGCCAGTGCAGCAGTTCGCTGTTCCCGCATTGCTCCGGTACGCCCAACCCGCCGGGCACCAGCAGGGTATCCAGGCTCGAGGGATCGACTTCGCGCCACGCCTGGTCGGCGCAGATGCGGATGCCAGCCGAGGTCGCCACCGGTCCGGCCTGTTCGCCCAGCACCAGCAGCTTGTAGAGCGGCGCCAGGCCCTGGCGCTGGCGCTCGACGTTCGCGGAGGCGAACACCTGCAGCGGCCCGGTGATGTCCAGGCTCATGACCTCGGGGTAGAGCAGGCAGGCGATACGGCGTGGCGATTCCATGGCAAGGCTCGTTCATTGGATGCCACGAGTGTGGCGGTGACCGACGCTGGCGGCAACGTCAGTCGCCCCACGGATCTTGCCAAATCAGCTGGCAGTCCCCTTCGAACCGCCGAGGCGGTAGGCGCTGGCATACAGCACCGGCAGCACGATCAGCGTCAGCAGCGTGGCGAAGCCCAGGCCGAACATGATCACCACCGACATGCTTTGGAAGAAGGCGTCCAGCAGCAGCGGCGCCAGGCCGAGGATGGTAGTCAGCGCGGTCAGGCAGATCGGCCGCAGCCTCGCGCAGGCGGCGTTCACCAGCGCCTCGCGGGGCGGCTGGCCGGTTTCGGCGAGGTTGTCGACTTCTTCCAGCAGCACGATGCCATTGCGCACCAGCATGCCGGACAGGCTCAGCAACCCCAGCAGGGCCATGAAGCCGAAGGGGATGCCGGTGAGCAGGAAGCCCAGGGTCACGCCGATCATTGCCAGCGGCACGGTCAGCCAGATCAGCAGCGCCTTGCGCGGCGAGGAGAACATCAGCACGGTGATGATGAACATCGCCAGGAAGGCCATGGGCAGGCTGCCGAGCACGCCGTTGCGGGCGTCGCTGGAGCTTTCCACGTCGCCGCCCCAGGCCAGCTCGTAGCCCGGCGGCAGCGGCAGCGCCTCGATCTGCGGGCGCACCCGGCTGAGCAGTTGCGAGGAGGTTTCGCCGCTCTGCGGGGCGACGTCGGCCATCACCGTCAGCGTGCGCTTGCGGTCCTCGCGCAGGATCAGCGGGTCCTCCCAGACGCTGTCGAAACCGCCGACCACCTGCTCGATGGGCAGGTAACGCTGGCTCACCGGACTCCACAGCATCAGGTCGTTGATCTGCCCGGCGTCGACGTCGCGTTCACGCACGACGATCGGCATCTGCTGGGTGCCGTCGCGGTAGATGCCTACGGTCAGGCCGCTGAAGCTCATGCGCAGCAGGCTGTCGAGGTCGCGCTTGTCGATGCCCAGCTCGCGGCCGCGGGCCTCGTTGAACTGCGGCCTGACCAGCAGCGCGCGGGCCTGCCAGTCGTGGCTGACGCCGGTGGCCACCGGGTCGGCGGCGAGGATGTCGCCCACCTGCGCGCCGAGGCGGCGCAGCTCCTGCGGATCCGGGCCGGTCAGGCGCACTTCGATGGCGCTGCCGTTGGACGGGCCGAACATCAGGCGCTTGAGGCCCGTCTGTACCTGCGGGTAGTTCTCGTCGAGGTAGTGCTGCAGGCCTGCGATCAGCCCCGGAATCTGCGCGCGGTTTTCGGTGCGCACCAGCACCTGGGCGTAGTTGGCGTGCTGGCGCTCGGCGCCGTAGGTGAGGATGAAGCGCGGCGCGCCCTGGCCGATGCTGGTGACCGTGCGCTCCACGCCCGGCAGGGCGGTGATGTGCCGGTCGATCTCGGCGGCCAGGTCACGGGTGTGCTCGATGGCGGTGCCCTGGGGCAGCCACAGGTCGACGAAGAACATCGGCGTGTTGGCCGGCGGGAAGAAGTTCTGCCGCACCTGGGAGAAGCCCAGCAGCGAGGCGGCCAGCGCCACGGCGAGCACGCCGAGGGTCAGCGCGCGCTGGCGCAGGCAGGCTTCCAGCAGGCTGCGGTAGGCATGGTACAGCCAGCCGGCGTGCGGCTCGGTGCTTTCCGCCTTCACCGGCATTCTGGCGAAGGCCCAGCGGGCGAACAGCGGCGCCAGGGTCATGGCGGTGATCCAGCTGAGCAGCAGCGACACCAGCAACACGTCGAACAGCGAGCGGCAGTATTCGCCGGTGGAGTCCGAGGACAGGCCGATGGGGGCGAAGGCCAGCACCGCGATCACCGTGGCGCCGAGCAGGGGCAGGGCAGTGAGGCGGACGATGTGGCGGATCGCGGCGTCGATGCCCTGGCCGCGCAGGCGACCGACCAGCACGCCCTCGACCACGACGATGGCGTTGTCCACCAGCATGCACAGGGAAATGATCAGCGCGCCGAGACTGATGCGCTGCAGCTCGATACCCAGCAGGTACATCAGCAGCAGGCTGCCCAGCACGTTGAGCGCCAGCACCCCGGCGATCACCAGCCCGCTGCGCAGGCCCATGAACACCAGCAGGGTGCCGACGACGATGGCCAGCGCGGTGACGAAGCTGAGCAGGAAGCCGTTGACCGCGCCGTGCACTTCCACGGCCTGGTCATAGAAGGGCGTCAGTTGCATACCGGCCGGGCGTTCGCTTTCCAGCTGGTCAAGACGCTGGTGCACCGCGTCACCGACTTTCACCACGTTCACTTGCGGGGCGAAGGCAATGCCCAACGCCAGCGCCGGCCTGCCATCGGCGCGCCAGAGGTGGCTGGGCGTGTCGGTGAAGCCGCGCTGCACGGTGGCGATGTCGCCCAGGCGGATCAGCTGGGCGCTGCCCGGCGCGCTGACCAGCAGCCGCTCCAGCTCGCCGACGTCAGCGAACTCGCCGGTCGGGTGCAGGCGGATGCTCTCGCTTCCGACCCGCAGGCTGCCCGCGTCGGACACCACGTTCTGCCGGTTCAGCAGGTCCGCCAGACGCTGCAGCGGCACGCCCATGGCGTTCATCTTCTCCCGCGAGACTTCCACCTGCACCTGCTCGGCCTGCAGCCCAGAGACCACCACCTTGCTCACGCCCGGCACCAGCACCAGTTCGCGGCGCAGGTAGTCGGCGTAGTCGCGCAGCTCCTGGTAGCTGTAGCCGTCGCCGGACAGCGACAGGAGGATGCCGTAGACGTCGCCGAAATCATCGTTCACCTGCGGCGGCGAAACGCCCGGCGGCAGGTGCGGGGCGAGGTCGTTGACCTTGCGCCGCAGCTCGTCCCAGATCTGCGGCAGCTCGCCGGCGCGATACTGCGGCTTCACGTTGACGGTGATCTGCGACAGCCCGGCGCTGGAAATCGAGGTGAGTTTGTCGACGTAGGCCAGCTGCTGGATGGCGTTTTCAAGCGGGTAGGTGACCTCTTCCTCGACCTGTTGCGGCGAGGCGCCGGCATAGCGGGTGGCGACCACGGCGGTCTTCACGGTGAAGGCCGGGTCTTCCAGGCGGCCGATCTCGAGGATCGCGTAGAGGCCGCCGAGGGCCAGCAGGAGGATGACGATCCAGCTGCTGACCTTGTTGCGGATGAAGTAGCCGCTGATGTCCATCACAGCCCCCGTTCGCGTTGCCACGGGCGCACGCGCTGGCCTTCGCGCAGCTCGGCAGTGCCGGCGGCGACTATGTGCTCACCCGGCTCGAGCCCGGAAAGGATCTGGATGCCCTCGGCGCCCGGCTGGCCGAGCTGCACCGCGCGGCGCTCGACATGCAGCGCATCGCCAGCACCTTTCACCACCCACACCTGGCTCTGGCCCGGCGTGCCGTCATCGGCGCTGAACACCGCTTCCACCGGGATGCGCAGGCTGGTCTGGGCGTCGCGGCCGAGCTGGGCGAAGTCCACCTCGACGGTGGCGCTCATGCCCGGCAGCAGGGTGACGTCCTTCGGCCGCTGCAGGGTCAGCGTGACGGTGTAGCTCAGGGTCGCTGGGTCGGGGCGGGTACTGTGTTCCTTGTACTGCGCGGGGAAGTCGCGGCCGGGCACGCGGGCCAGGCGCACGATGGGCTGGTAGTCAGTGCGCAGGCTGGCGCCGTCGACGCGCTCCAGCAGGCTTTCCGGCAGCTGGAACTGCACGTCATAGGTATCGGCGGACTGCAGGATCGCCACCGGCTGCTTGGGTTGCAGCATCTGGTGGTTCTGCACCGGTAGTTGGGCGATGACGCCGTCGAACGGCGCGGTCAGGCGCGCATAACCGAGTTCCTGGCGGGCCAGCTTCAGCGCGGCCTCGGCGGAATCCAACTGGGCCTTGCGCTGGTCCAGCTCGGCGCGGGCCACCAGTTGCCGCTCGTTGAGCGTGGCGACGCGCTGGTACTGGGCGCGGGCCAGGTTGAAGGTGGCTTCGCGGTCACGCAGGCGCAGGCGCAGGTCGGCATCATCGAGTTCGGCGATCAGTTGGCCGCGCTCCACGCGCTGGCCGGTCTTCACCGCCAGGGTCTTGAGATGTCCGGCGAGGCGGAAGGACAGGTCGACTTCATCCGAGGCCACCAGTTGGCCGGGGAATTGACGCACACCTTCGGCGGCCGCTGCGGGCACGCTGTAGAGCTTCACCGGGCGAACGCTGTCGGCCGGCACCGGGGGAGTCGGGCCGCAACCGACCAGCAGGCTGGCGAGCAGAAGGCAGGCGGGGGTTTTCACGGAAAGTTCCTCGTCATCGAGTGGGATGCGACAAGGCTGCGCGCCACCCGGAGGAATTCGCCTGACTTGTATCAAGGGCCGCCTGGCGGCCCCGGGAAAGTTCAGCGGCGGTACAGGAATCGTTCAGAAACGGACTACATCCAGCCTTCCGTCAGACTTTCAGCACGCCGCGAAAGCCCCGCGCCGCGTAATACGACTGCACGCCGTTGTGGTAGGTGAAGACCCGCTCGTAGCGGCGGTCGCCGAACAGCGCGCCGTCCAGCTTGCGCATGGAGCCGGGGGTACGCAGCCAGCTGGAAGTCTTCTGGTCGAAGCTACCCAGCTCCTGCAACTGGCGGTACTGCGCCTCATCCAGCAGCTCGATGCCGATCTGCGCGGCCAGCTCGGTGGCGCAGCCGGCGGGCTTGTCCTTCTTGCGTGCGTCCAGCGCCTCGCGGTCGTAGCAGAGGCTGCGGCGGCCGGCCGGGGTCTCGGCGGAGCAGTCGAAGAACAGGATGGCGCCGCTGGCGCTCTCACGGCCGACCACGTCAGGTTCGCCGCCGGTGGCTTCCATCTGCTCCAGGGCCTTGAGCTTGGCCGGGGCGGCCTTCAGGCGCGCCTGGACGTCCGCCCAGTCGATGCCCTTGTGGCGTTCAGGGTGCTGGTCGAAGCGGGCCTGCAGTGTTGCCAGCAGGGTGTCGTGCTGTTTCGCATTCATCTTGCTTACTCTCGGCAGGGGGAAGGCCTGAGAGTAAAGCAGGATTTGCGCGGCCCGCCGTTCAGCTCAGCCAGCGTCGGCCCAGCGCTCGCGCACCGCGAGGATGTCGGGCAGGCAGCCGAGGAACAGCTCCACCAGCTCCGGGTCGAACTGGCTGCCTTTCTCCCGGCGCAGCAGTTCCACCGCCTCGTCGATGCTCCACGCCGGCTTGTACGGGCGCACGCTGGTCAGTGCGTCGAACACGTCGGCGATGGCGACGATGCGCCCCTCGATGGGAATCTCCTCGCCGCGCAGGCCCTTCGGGTAGCCGGTGCCGTCCCAGCGCTCGTGGTGGGTGAGGGCGATGCTGCGGGCCAGGCGCAGCAGGTTGGAGTCGTGCTCGCCGATGATCCGCGCGCCGATCTCCGGGTGCTGGCGCATCACCTGCCATTCGTGCTCGTCGAGCCGGCCGGGCTTGCGCAGGATGGCATCGGGAATGCCGATCTTGCCCACGTCGTGCATGGGCGCGGCGTTGAGCAGGTCGTCGGCGGCCTTCTCCGAATAACCGGCGGCGCGCGCCAGCAGGTGTGCGTAGTGGCTCATGCGGATGACGTGCAGGCCGGTCTCGTTGTCCTTGTACTCCGAGGCTTTGCCCAGGCGCTGGACGATCTGCAGGCGCGTCTCGCGCAGCTCCTCCACGCGCACCAGTGACAGGTGCGTGCGCACCCTGGCCTTGACGATGGGCGGGCTGACCGGCTTGGTGATGTAGTCCACCGCGCCCACCTCGAAGCCCTTGGCCTCGTCCGGCACGTCGGCCAGGGCGGTGACGAAGATCACCGGGATGGCGCAGGTGGCCTGCTCGGCCTTGAGCCGCTGGCAGACTTCGAAGCCGGTCATGCCGGGCATCATCACATCCAGCAGGACCAGGTCGGGGCGCTCGCGGTTGGCCAGTTCCAGCGCCTTGTCGCCGTCCTTGGCGAACAGCAGGCGGTAGTCGTCCTGCAGGATGTGACGCAGCACCTGGAGGTTGGTGGCTTCGTCGTCCACCAGCAGCAGGCAGGGCCGATGATCTTGGGCGGTCTGGGTCATGCTTGCTCCAGGCGGGTGCCGAGGGTCCGGACCCATTCCAGGGCCTGGTCGAAGTCGAAATCGTCGATGGCGTAGCGCAGGGCTTCGAAGGCCTCGCGGTGCTCGCCCTGGGCGGTGCCCATGCGCAGGCGTTCCAGTGCCTGGTCGTCAAGACCGCCGCGGGAGAGCGCCAATTGCAGGGCTTGCAGCGCGTCGCGCAGGTCCTGCGATGCTGCCTCGCCGACGATCTGGCCGACCGCCTCGGTAACCGCTTCCGGCACCCGTGGCACCGACTCGCGGACCGTGGCGAACTCCACGCGGACACGCTCCAGCGTGGAGTTCAGCTGCTCAGCCGGGCCATGCTCGGCGGCACCTTCCAGCGCGCCGATGGCACTGGCCAGGCGCGGCAGGGCAAGGTTGGCGGCGGCACCGCGCAGGCGGTGGGCGAGGGAGGTGATGACGGCGCGGTCACCTTCGCTCACGGCGTTTTTCAGGGTATTCAGGCCGGCTTCCTGCTCGTCGAGGAAGCGCACGATGGCCCGCGCCATGGGCAGCGGGCCACCCCACAGGCGTGCGCCGGCGGCCCAGTCCAGGGTCGCCAGTGGCGTGCTTTCGCTGGCCTGCGCGCTACGTACCGCCGGAGCGGCGCCGAGCAGGCGGGCCATTTCATCCAGCAGGCCGGTGAGGTCCAGCGGCTTGCTGGCGAAGCCGTTCATGCCGGCGTCCAGGGCATTCTGCCGGTCGCGGTCGAGCACGCTGGCGGTGAGGGCGATGATCGGCACGGCCTCCACACCCCGATCCTGCTCGATGCTGCGGATCCGCCGGGTGGCTTCCAGGCCATCCATGCCGGGCATCTGCACATCCATCAGGATCAGGTCGAAGTCCTCTGCGCTGTACGCATCCACGGCGGCCTGGCCGTCACCGACGCTATACGGGTGGTGGCCCAGACGGCGCAGGTTCAGCTCCAGCAGCTCGACGTTCTGCGGTACATCGTCGGCCACCAGAATGCGTAGCGGTGGCAGGCTCGGCGCGTGGCTGCGGGCCGTCGGTTGCACGCTGCGCCCGGCCGGCAACGGCAGGTCGACGGTGAACACGCTGCCGCGGCCCACTTCACTTTCCACGGTGATGCGACCGCCCATCAGCTCCACCAACTGGCGCGAGATGGTGGTGCCCAGCCCGGTGCCGCCGAAGCGCCGGCTCATGGAGGCGTCGGCCTGGGCGAAGGGGTCGAAGATGCGTTCCAGGCGGTCGGCGGCGATGCCGATGCCGGTGTCGCGGATGGCCAGGCGCAGCGCGCCCGGCTCGCCGCTGATGACCAGCCGGACTTCGCCGCGCTCGGTGAACTTCACCGCATTGCCCAGCAGATTGGTCAGCACCTGTTGCAGACGCAGCGGGTCGCCCTGGAAATACTCGCCGGCGCGCTGGCCGTAGTCGATCTGCAGGCTCAGACCCTTGCGCTCGGCGGACAGCCGCAGCGCCGCGCAGACCTGCTCGCACAGCTCCGGCAGGGAGAAGTCGAGGGCTTCCAGTTCGATGGCGCCACGGTCGAGCTTGGCGGTGTCGAGGATGTCGTTGAGCAGGCCCAGCAGCGAGCGCGAGGCGTTCTGCACGGTGGTCAGGTAGCGCCGCTGGTTCTCTTCCAGCGGCGAATCCAGCAGCAGTTCGGTGAAGCCCATGATGGCGTTCATCGGCGTGCGGATTTCATGGCTCATGTTAGCGAGGAAGCTGCTGCGTGCGGCAGCGGCCTGTTCGGCGCGGTCGCGGGCGCTGCGCAGTTCCTGTTCCATGACGCGGCGCGGGGTGAGGTCGGTGGCCAGTTTCACCACCTTCACCGGCTTGCCATCGAAGTCGAGGATCGGGTTGTAGGTGGCGTGGATCCATACTTCGCGTCCGTCCTTGGCCAGGCGGCGGTATTCGCCGGCGCTGTACTCGCCGTCGCGCAGCCCCTGCCAGAACGTCTGGTAGCGGGCGCTGGCGGCGACGTCCGGCGGGCAGAACAGGCTGTGGTGCTGGCCCAGCACCTCGGCTTCGGTGTAACCGAAGAGTTCGAGGATGTTCTCGTTGGCGGCGAGCACGCGGCCGTCGAGGTCGAACTCGATCAGCGCCATGGCGCGGCCGATGGCGGTGACCTTGCCTTCGTACTCGTTGCTCAGCAGCTTGGTTTCGGTCTGGTCGAGCAGCACGCCGTCGATCCACTGCGGCTTGCCGGCTTCGTCGTAGCAGGCGCTGCCGCCTTCCCAGATCCAATGCTCCGCGCCGCTGCGGTCGAACATGCGGTATTCGACGACATAGCTGCGGCGTTCAGCGATGGCGCGACGGACTTCTTCGTTCACCGCCGGTTGGTCATCGGGGTGATACAGCTCGCCGAAGGTGATGCGTCGGTCGATGAAGTCCTGTGCCGACCAGCCGGTGACGGCCTCGACGGCGTCGCTGACGAACAGCGTGCTCCAGACGTCGTCCGGCAGGACGCGGAAGGCGATGCCGGGCATGTTGCGAATCAGCGAGCGGTACTGTTCCTCGCTGGTACGCAGGGCCTGCTCCATCACGCGGCGCTCGCTGATGTCGGCAACGAACACCACGAACCAGGGCTTGCCGTCGTGGTCGGTGACGCCAAGGCTGACCCGTGCGGGGAATTCACGGCCGTCGCGGGTCAGGCCTTCGAGCTCCAGTTCGGAGTTGTGGAACTGGCGCTCGCCGCTGCGCTTGTAGTTCTCCAGCGCGATGCGGAACTGCTGCCCGTAGGCCTCGTTCATCAGCACCTGCATCGGCTGGCCGACCAGTTCGTGGGGGTGCCAGCCGAACAGGCGCAGCACCGCGTGGTTGACCGAGCGGATCACGCCGCTGTGGTCGATGGTGAGGATCGCCTCGACGGCGGCGTCGAGCAGCGAGTCCAGGTGTTTGCGCCGGCGCTGCAGTTCCTGGAACAGCTGGCGGTAGCGCAGCAGGCCGTTCACCGCGGCGACGCAGATGCTCAGGCTGACGGTGGCCATGGACACCGCCATCGCCAGGTAGAAACTGCCCTGCACGCCTTGCGGCACGCCAAATTCCTCCCGGCCGACGAAGCGTGCGGCGGCCATGCCCGTGTAGTGCATGCCGGCGATCGCCAGGCCCATCACCACGCCGCTGACCAGGATCGTCAGGTTCGGCCGCATCCGCCCGCGCAGGCCGAAGCGCACCCACAGCGCGATCACCGCCAGCACCACGGCGACCAGGATCGACAGGGTGAACATCCATGGGTCGTAGCGCAGCAGCGGGGCCATCTGCATCGCCGCCATGCCGCTGTAGTGCATGGCGCCGATGCCGGCGCCGACCAGCACGCCGCCGCCGATCAGCTGCAGGGGGCTGACGTTGCGCCGGGCCAGCAGGTTCAGGGCGACCCACGAGGCGAACAGGCTCGGCAGGCCGGAGAGCAGGGTGATCAGCGGGTCATAGCGCACCGCCGCGCAAAGCTGGAAGGACAGCATGCCGATGAAGTGCATTGCCCACACGCCGCCGCCCAGCGCCACCGCGCCGGTGCCGATGGCCAGCTGGCGGTAGAACGGGCTGCGCGCGAGCCGCGCCACGCCCGACAGCTGCAGGGCCATGGCCGAGGTGAAGATGGCGATGAGGACGGAGAGCGCTACCAGCGCCGTGTTGTGCTCGCCGAAAACCAGCAGCGAAGGGGTGTCGCCGCTGTAGAAATATCGCTGCAGATCGAGCATTGAACGAAGACCGTACTGCGTGCCGAAGGCCCGGTGGAAGACGAGACTGGGTAGTCAGTGCGAAGCAGAGCACAGGATGGCTGCAAATTGCCATCATTGTCGGTCGCTGCACCCGCGAAAGCCGCGTCACGAGGGCGGATTCAGACGAGTGGGAAGCCAGGGTTCGGAATCGAAGCTGAAACGATGCAGCCGGTGAGGCGACCGATAACGCGCTATCGGCGGCAGAGGCGGGAAATTGAGCACTTGCCGACGGCTGGCAGCGCCCATGAAAAAGCCCGGCGGAGGCCGGGCTTTTTCATGGGTACCTGTCTGCGGATCAGGCGGGCATGTGCCATTCCTGCAGGCGGTAGCCTTCGCGGTTCAGCTCGTCGCGGGCCTGGTTCAGCAGGCCTTCGAGCTGCTCCGGGTCGGAGTAGGCGGAGCTGGGAATGCGGGTGAGGCCCAGCAGACGGGCACCGGTACGATCGAGGACGGACAGGTCGAGGCTGCCGTCGCCCCCTTGGTCAACCCAGGTCACACAATTGAAGGGTTGGAAGGCTCGTCCGGTGATCAGCAGAGCCTCGTTGAAACGAAGAGTCGCATGCATGGTTGTGATCTCTCTGCGGTAATCCATTGCGAAGGTGGCGAAAGCGGTTCATCCACTTTCGTGTTCGTTCACGCAATTGATGGTTTCAGAGTCGAAGAAAGTCACAGCCCATGTCGCGTTTGTACACAAAGTAGTCGCAAATTAATCCGAGTCTAACGCTACAGGCCGCGTCAGCCGTGGCCTGCAGCGTTGTGGTGGGTGCGCTATCGCGCCGCACCTACCGCTCGTCAGAAGCGACGGGCGGTCAGGCCTGCATGGCCCAGCCGTCCACGTTCATCGCCGCCTGGCGCAGTGCCTCGGAACGGGTCGGGTGCGGGTGGCAGGTGCGCGCGATGTCCTCGGCGGCGCCGCGGAATTCCATCGCCACGCAGTACTCCGCGATCATGTCGCCAACGTTCGGGCCGATCATGTGCACGCCGAGGATCTCGTCGCTGCGCTCGTCCGCCAGCACCTTCACGAAGCCCTCGGTCTCGTGGTTGATCTTCGCCCGGCTGTTGGCGGTGAAGGGGAACTTGCCCACCTTGTAGGCGCGGCCTTCGGCCTTGAGCTGTTCCTCGGTCCTGCCCACGGTGGCGACTTCCGGGTGGGTGTAGATCACGCTGGGGATCACGTCGTAGTTCACTTCCCCGGCCTTGCCGGCGATCAGCTCGACGCAGGCGATGGCCTCGTCCTCGGCCTTGTGCGCGAGCATCGGGCCGGAGGTGACGTCGCCGATCACCCAGATGCCCGGCACGCTGCTGCGGTGCTCGTGGTTCTCCAGCATGCCGCGCTTGTCGGTGGTGAGGCCTACGCTCTCCAGCCCGAGGCCCTGGGTATAGGGGCGACGGCCGATGGCGAGCAGGACGTAATCGGCCTGGATCGTCTCCGCCGTGCCGCCGGCGGCCGGCTCCACGCTCAGGGTCACCTGCTTGCCGCTGACCTTGGCCTGGGTGACCTTCGAGCCCAGCTTGAAGCTCATGCCCTGCTTGGTCAGTGCGCGCTGGAAGGTCCTGGCGGTTTCCAGGTCCATGCCGGGGCAGATGCGGTCGAGGTATTCGATTACCGTGACTTCCGCGCCCAGGCGACGCCACACCGAGCCCAGCTCCAGGCCGATGACCCCGGCACCGATTACCACCAGGTGTTTGGGTACCTCGGGGATGGACAGCGCGCCGGTGGAATCGAGGATGCGCTGGTTGTCGACCTCGACGCCCGGCAGCGGGGAGGGCTCCGAGCCGGTGGCTATGATGATGTCCTTGGCGGTCAGCGTGCTTTTGCTGCCGTCGGCGCCGGTCACTTCGACCTTGCCCGGCCCGTCGATGCGGCCCCAGCCCTTGACCCAGTCCACCTTGTTCTTGCGGAACAGGAATTCCACGCCCTTGGTCAGCGCGGTCACGCTTTCGGCCTTCTGCTTCATCATCTGCGCCAGGTCCAGCTTGGGCTTGACCTGGATGCCGAGGTTGGCGAACTCGCTGCCGGCCGCCGCCTCATACAGTTCGGACGCATGCAGCAGCGCCTTGGACGGCATACAGCCGACGTTCAGGCAGGTGCCGCCGAGGGTCTCGCGGCCCTCCACGCAGGCGACTTTCAGGCCCAGCTGGCCCGCGCGAATCGCAGCGTTGTAGCCACCGGGGCCGCCGCCAATGACGATCACATCGTATGCGCTCATGCCGTGTTCTCCATGCTTGGAAAGAGTCAGTGGAAAGGGTCAATCGAGGTTAGCCGGTGGTCGCTGGATCACCAGCGCAGGGCCGCTTCAATCCGTTACCTGATTTATATTACATTCATAATATATTTGCACGAGCAAGTCGCCGCTACATGACAGGCGCCGCGGGGAGGGCGAAAATGCAGGGCTTTGGCGCCTCAGGTTCGTGCGCCTACGGAGAATTCATGAAGATCGACTGCGATTTCGACAGCGGCAACATCCAGGTCATTGACGACAGCGACCCGCGCCACGTGCGCCTGGCATTGCGCCCGGATACCAAAAGCCCGCATTTCCAGTGGTTCCACTTCAAGGCCGAGGGCCTCGAGCCCGGCCAACAGTACCAGTTCAGCCTGACCAACACCCCCGGCTCCAGCTACACCGGCGGCTGGCCGGGCTACAACGCCGTGGCGTCGTTCGACCAGCGCGAGTGGTTCCGCGTGCCGAGTACCTACGACTCCAATGGGTTGCATTTCGCCCTCGATGCCGAGCAGCCCCAGGCCTGGTTCGCCTACTTCGAGCCCTACATCCGCGCACGCCACGCCGAACTGGTGGAGCGCGCCCAGGCCAACGGCGCCGAACTGCTCGCCAACGGGCATAGCCTCGAAGGTCGCGAGCTGCCCCTGCTGCGCATCGGCAAGGGCGCGGCGGGTGCGCGCAAGATCTGGCTGATCGCCCAGCAGCACCCCGGCGAGCACATGGCCGAATGGTTCATGGAAGGCCTGATCGAGCGCCTGCAATCCGGCGACGCCGACATCCAGCGCCTGCTGGAGCGCGCCGACTTCTACCTGGTGCCGAACATGAACCCGGACGGCGCCTTCCACGGCCATCTGCGCACCAACGCCGCCGGCAAGGACCTAAACCGCGCCTGGGCCGCTCCCAGCGCCGAAGAGAGCCCCGAAGTGCTGTTCGTGCAGGAGCAGATGGCCCAGTACGGCGTGGACCTGTTCCTCGACGTGCACGGCGACGAGGAAATCCCCTTCGTGTTTGCCGCCGGCTGCGAAGGCAACCCGGAGTTCACGCCGCGTCTGGATCGCCTGGAAAGCCTGTTCCGCGAGCGCCTGGAAGCCAACGGCGAATTCCAGAGCTTGCACGGCTACCCGAAGGACGCTCCCGGCCAGGCCAACCTGACCCTGGCCTGCAACCACGTCGGTCGCACCTATGACTGCCTGTCGCTGACCCTGGAGATGCCGTTCAAGGACCACAACCTGTCGCCCAATGCGCGCACCGGGTGGAGTGGCGCGCGTTCGAAGGCGCTGGCGGGAGCGGTGCTGGTGACGGTGGCGGGCCTGATCGACGAATTGCGGTGATCGATTGAGCGCCTTTCAGGCGCTGATCGCGGGCATGGCCCGCTCCTACACCGGCATTCCCTGTAGGAGCGGGCCATGCCCGCGACGCTTTTCTGCACAATGCCTACGCCTCGCTCGCCTGACCGTTTGGTCAATCCACCCCGTCTGGCTGTTGAATCTTCGTACCCGCGTGCTAGTCCAATTAATGAGGCATCAGCACGCAGGAGGTGCATATGACTCGACATCGCAAGCTGTTGACCCCGCAGGTCATCGAAGACCTGCAGGAGCGCATGGACGCCCTGGAAGAACTGGACTTCAGAGAGCGCCGGGAAGTGCGCAAGAACCGCTCGGGCGAACACAGGCCCCGCACTTTCGCTGGCGTGGCCTGAGCAAGTGGGCTCCAGAGCCCGGCCTCACTGGCGCTTGCGCCAGCCAAGGAGACACGGCAGGGTCGATTCGGCATCGCGCCGGACCGGCCTTGCGTGACGCAGAACCCCGCCCTTCATTTCGTCGGACAGTATTCGGTATCCCGGAGCTGCCGTGCGCCCTTCCTTCAGCTCATTCAGGCAGCAGAGCAGCATTCCAGAGCGGCTCGCTTCTGTAACGTCATGCATACCTGATAGCGGTTGTCTTACAAAATTCTGACTGAAAACTTGAACTGCTTCACATAAAATCAGCGGTACCGTTAGCGCATTTCGCTCTACCCGCAGCAGTCAGAAGTAGCCCCATGGAAAACCACAGCACCCCCCTGGGTCCGGTTCCCGCTCATCTGGTCCGTGAAGCCGTGGCCAAGAAGACAGGCCTGGGCTGGGTGGTCGAGTTCAACGTCGCCACCTGGCTCAACCTGGCCGTGAGCGACGACACCGCCATCGCCCTCAAGGTCAGCTACCTGGACGGCGAAAAGCCCCGTGAAGTACTGGTCGACAAGGGCAGCATCTTCGGCGCCCAGCGCATTCTGCTGTGCGGCATCGCCCGCCTGGGGGTGAACCAGAAGCTGGAGGCCATGAGCCTGTCGCTGGAAACCCGCGCACCGATCCAGTCACTGCTGGTCGAGGAACTCTTCGTCCAGGCCGTCGAGCGCCAGAGCGAAAAGAAGAACGGCACCCGCCGCTCGCGCTGACCACCCGGGGCGAGGGGCGCCGGTTGTTCGCCCGAGCGCTGCAATCGCCGGGCATTCCTGTCGTGCATGAAGCCACTTCGGGCTTGCGATCCGCTGGCCTGAGCGGGGAACATCGCCTGGCCTCACTCGTGCACCTGGAAGCCCCATGCCCCTCGATATCGACCAGCTCAAGCTCTACACCGCCCACCGTGGCATCGCTATTCCCATGCTCGATTTCCTGCAGTTCCGCCACGCCCCGGCGGAAGACGGAAACGGGCCGGGCCGCCTGGTCATTCGCGTCGAACCGCAGCATGTGAATGGCTGGGCCAACGCCCATGGTGGCCTGATCATGACCCTGCTTGATGTTGCCATGGCCCTGAGTGCCAGCGATGCCGACGAAGCCTATCGCGGCGTGGTGACCGTGGAGATGAAGACCAGCTTCCTGCGCCCCGGCGGCGAAGTCGGCGAAGTGCTCGAAGCCCACGGCAAGGTCCAGCACCACACCCGTTCCATCGCCTTCTGCGAGGGCGAGCTGCGCAACAGCCAAGGTGTGGTCGTCGCGACCGCTTCCGGCACCTTCAAGTACGTCAACAAGCCGCGCCCGCTGGCTGACGCCTGACTTTTCCCCACTTGTTGGCGGCCGTGAATGGGTGTTCGCGGCCGTTTCCTTGCGCTGATATCGCCTCGATATCAGCTCCGTCCGGCGGCTCGCCCGTGTCATCAAGATCTTCCTGATTTATCGGGTGTCCTATCGAAGAACGCTCTAGCACGGGCTTTGTAAGAAATATCTTTCACTGGCTGTAATGAATTCGTCATAAAGCGTGATTACATTTTTCTGTCATGAAAGTGTCACTCGATGTGACTGAGCCAGTGACGGCACAAGGCAACCCACCATGCTGCTCGATGACAAGAACTTCCCACGACGCGTCCAGCGCGACCTGCTGGATGACCGCGACGAAGAGCTCGAACTCGAACTGTTCGACGAACTCTACGACTTCGAAGGGCTGCGCGAAGGCAGCCTGCAGACCCACGAGGAACGCCTGGCGCGCCAGCGTTACTTCCACACCCTGTTCAGCCTGCAGGCCGAGCTGGTCAAGCTGCAGAACTGGGTGGTGAAGACCGGCCACAAGGTGGTCATCCTCTTCGAAGGTCGCGATGCCGCCGGCAAGGGGGGGGTGATCAAGCGCATCACCCAGCGCCTGAACCCGCGCGTGTGCCGGGTCGCCGCGTTGCCCGCGCCGAACGATCGCGAACGCACCCAGTGGTACTTCCAGCGCTACGTCTCGCACCTGCCGGCGGCGGGGGAGATCGTGCTGTTCGACCGCAGCTGGTACAACCGCGCCGGAGTCGAGCGGGTGATGGGCTTCTGTACTGACGCCCAGTACGAGGAATTCTTCCGCAGCGTGCCCGAGTTCGAGCGCATGCTCGTGCGCTCCGGCGTGCAGGTGCTCAAGTACTGGTTTTCCATCTCCGATGAGGAACAGCACTACCGTTTCCTCAGCCGCATCCACGACCCGCTCAAGCAGTGGAAGCTCAGCCCGATGGACCTGGAATCGCGGCGCCGCTGGGAGTCCTACACCAAGGCCAAAGAAGTGATGCTCGAACGCACCCACATCCCCGAAGCGCCCTGGTGGATCGTCCAGGCCGACGACAAGAAGCGCGCGCGGTTGAACTGCATCAGCCACCTGTTGAGCCAGATTCCCTACCAGGAAGTGCAACAGCCCGCTGTCGATTTGCCCGAGCGGCAGCGCCACGAAGGCTACCGCCGGCATCCCACTCCGCAGGAACTGCAGGTGCCGGAAGTTTACTGAGCCGTCATCGCGGGCGGCTTTTGTAGGATGGGTGGAGCGCAGCGATACCCATGCTGTCGGCGCGCAGGCATTGATGGGTATCGCTGCGCTCCACGCCATCCTACGAACGGCATTTCCTAGTGAGGCGCAGAACCGCTCGCAGTTGTACGCCGCTATGCGTTGCGCCATTGCTGTGCTCGGTGTGGTCCGGGTTCCGGCCAAACGGCGGATAACGCGTACCGCGTTATGCGCCCTACGTCCGTAGCCGCTTCGCCCAACCCCGCCAGCCGCTGCGCCCGGCAATCGGCGAGCGCCCGCCGAGGACGCGCGGCAGGTCGCCGAAGCTCACCCACAGATCATCCTGCCAATCCAGCACCCGCAGGCAGTGCCGTTCGAATTGCAACTGCACATGGCGCGGGCCGGCGGCATTGAACTGGCTGCGCACCTGCGGCACCACCGTGCCGCTGATCCAGCGCCGCAGCGCGCCATAGTCCGGCACGTTGAACGTCACCAGCGCCTGGTACACGGCGGATTCGCTCAGCAGCACGTAATCGAGTTCGAGGCCGTCCTCGGTCAGCAGGAGCCCCTGGCGAATCGGGTCGTCGGCCATGCGCATGGCCAGGCGTTCTTCGTGCGGGTAGCCGGTCACGCGGCAGAAGTCGGAGAGAATGAACCAGACCTGATCGTCGATCAGCAGGGACCGCAGGGTGCGGCGATTGCGGAGGAAGGGGAGTGGGGTTGGCAGGGATGAATCGTCCATTTCAGTCGCATCTCTACTGCGAGCAGACCACCTACGGACGATGTTGGATCAGCAGCCACACGATCCAACACGCCGCGTTCCGGTGGACGGCCCAAATGGTTGGGCCGCCGATACAGATCGGCGATTGTCTCTGGAGTTTCGGGCTGCTAATCCCGGCCCCGTCTTTTCCACGGGGCGGGTGGACGATAGAAGGATCAAGCTGACTCGGACAACAGAGGTGGCGGGCACCGTTCGCTCCGGGGGCGGCACTGCACGCTCTGTCTCAGTATTGCAGTCGATGCTGCAGCCATTTCGTTCGCGAAAGCTGTGGAGACTTGCTCAGGCCGCTCATTCAGTTCGCTCGCTCGGCCCTGAGTTGTTCGACGTTGCGCGACTTGCCGCCGTTGCTCTTGTAGTCACTCCAGTACGCTTTCATGTCCTCCTGGCACTGAACGATCTGCTCGCCTGCCTGACGCAGGTTCAGCTTGTTCACAAAGCCGGAAGTGGCGCCCACCTTCTTTTCGTAGGCGATGGTTTCGCGCGCTTCTTTTATGCGCAGATCGCAATCAAGAATCAGGTCGGCGGAGATACCGCGCTGTGCTTCAGGGGATGCGGCGTACTGGCGAGCTTCGGCGTCCTTCGCGGCGAAGTCGCGGGCGGCCAGCTGCTCAGGCGTGGGGTTGTCGTTGGCGTCCTTCAGGTATTGCACGGAGATCGGGTCGTCGATCGGTTTGCTGTACACCTGGGCGCGGATGACTTTCCAGAACGTGCTGCCGAAGCGAGTTTCCTTTTGCTTCGGTGCCTGGCTGGTGACCTGGTAGCTGGTGGCGGCGAGGTAGGGAATGCCGTTGGCCGTGGTGCGCGTCGTCAGCTGAAGTACAGCGCTGACGGTCACTCCAGCGGCCCACTCGTCCTGCGACAGGTTCTCGGTGACCTTGATCCATTGTGCCTCGCCACCGATCGGGTTGCCGTCGAGGGTACATCCGATTCCAAGGCGGGGCAGGTCGCTATCGCATTTGTGCCGTACTTCATCCAGCGGAGCCATCACCAAGTACTCCTGGGCGGCATGCGCGCTGGCAATAGGGAATAGCACGGCAGTAGTCAAGGTTAGGAGGGAGGTGCGTAGGAGGCGGTTCATGAGTGTTCCTTGGTCATTCGATAGACTCGCTGTTGGGCGGTGAGTCTGCAGTTTCTTTCAGCCGAAATGCCTTTCGCGGTGACAGTTTGGGCAAAGCGCAATGGCGTTCTTCACCGTGTCCTCGCCGTTCTGGGCGAGCGGTATTCGGTGGTGTACCTCCAGATACGGCGAGCTGTCGGATTTGCGCTTGAAGGGGGCTGGCTCCTTGCAGCCCTCACACTTCCCTTCTGCACGTAGCAATACCTCGGCGACCACATCGGGGTTGCGGTTAAACACCACTGCGCGGACCGTTTTCTTGCTCGGTATCTTTGGGGCTTTTGCCAGGCGGGTCCGTCGCTGCTCGCTTGAGTCTTGAAGCGCTTTCTGCACGGATTGCAGGAAGTCGACTTGGACGAGTGCCGCTTCGTTCAGCGAGCTGTCCCGGTACTCCGCGTACATAACCAGGGCGCGGCGATACATGTCCTTTCCACGCGTGTTGAGCGGCAGGATTTCCTCAGTTGGATCGAACGTCTGGCAAATGTCGGCGAATGCCGCGCTGGACTTGATATCGCCCAGCGCAAAGTCACCATTGTCGAGGTGCATTGCCAAAACTTTTAGGCGCCCGTCGATGGCGCCGGTGTAGTGCTTGATGGTCTTCTGGCTCTTGCCTTGGGCGATCAGCCAATCGTGAAACATCATCTACCGCGAGCTCTCTTGCCGCTGAATATCAGGTGCTACCGCTTTGTGAGTGGGCTGAGTCATTCCCCACCCACCCCATTGCGCTCATGCCGATAAACACTCACCGCCTCGTAAACCGCCTTGCGCAGCCGGTTGATGCCACCAATCGGGCGGTGTTCGGGGAGGGCGTGCCAGGGGTTGTAGGAGAGGTTGTCGCAGGCGAGGTTCTGCTCGCGGCTGTCGAAGTCCTGGGGCGGGATGCTGACGGTGGCGACGGTCTGGAAGGGGGAGTCCTGCTCGCTCCATTCGACGCTGACGTCTTCGATGGGCATGTACTTGTTCGGGTCCTGTTTCTGCACTTGCAGGGCGAAGCAGGCGGGGATGCGGTCGACCGAGAGTTGCTGGTACATCGCGGTGCGCAGGAAGTTGGGCAGCTTCTCGTTGAGCTTGGGCAGCTGGTAGGCCGGGCAGCCTTCGCTCAGCGGGATGACGCGGTATTTGATGTTGTTCGCGTCGCCCAGCTTGTAGGGGGCTATGCCGTTGTAGCCGGCCTGCAGGGGGCTGTCCGGGGCGGGGGCTAGGGTCTGCAGGGCGATGACCAGGTGGCGGATTTCCCAGGTGCTGGGCTTCCAGCTGGGGAAGAAGGCGGCGACCTTCTGGCCGCTGGCCTGGGCTGCGAAGTTCTGCCGGTATTCGGCGACGTCACGGACGAAGAACACCGGGTGGTTGAACATGACGAAGTCCTGCTCGGTGTCGTGGCCCTTGCCGGGCATCAGCTTGGTGCCGGGTACGTCGAGCAGTTTGATGGCCATGCCGCGGGCGTCGCGGGCGCTGTCGAACTGCGGGTAGGCGTTGCCGTTGGAGAAGCGGACCATGGCTTCCCATTTGTGCCCCGGTTCAGTGAACACGCCCTGGCGCAGGCCGGGGGCGAGGTCGCTGGCGACCGTGACTTCGGCCTTCACGCAGCCGTGGGCCTTGGCGTGTGCGTCGCGCAGTACGCGGGTGTTGTCGCGGTGCTGTTCGACGATGCGCACGGCGTCTTCGATGATGGCCTGGGTGAGCTGGGCTTCGCCCGGTGGGATTTGTTCCTGGGCGGAGACCGGGCCGGAGAATTTCCAGGCGTAGTAGAGGCTGCCGATGCCCCAGCCGAGCAGGCCGATGGCGACGACGGCGAGCAGCAGACGGCCGAGCCATTTGCCGAGGAAGAGCCAGATTCGGGTGAGCAGGGAGCGCATGGCACGGGGTCCTTTCGTGTTCTTTTTATGGAGGGGATTCCGTTCCCTGGCCCTTGCGGGTGCAGCGGGGTGGGCCTGGTGCCGGGCGTTTCCCTCTCCCTAACCCTCTCCCTGAAGGGAGAGGGGATGGGTTCGGTGTTTCGGTGGTGATTCGGAGCGAGGGCTGGCCCTCACACCAGCCCTGTCCCGGAGGGAGAGGGGGCGGATCGGTGTTCCGGGTTGGATCGGAGCTGGGCGTTTCCCTCTCCCCAGCCCTGGCTACGCGCCCCGCTCCGAAGGGAGAGGGAGCTGGTCCGAGTGGTGGCGTATTCCCCTGCCTGGCTCACTCGCACTTCGGCCCCGGCGTCCACGGCGGGGTGGGGAGGTTCGGGTCGAGCTTGCTTTCGTAGTCGGGGTTGCCCAGCACCTTCAGGTACTCCACCAGCGCCCAGCGTTCTTCCGGCGACAGGGCGCGGCCGATGACGCCGTCCTGGCGGCAGCCGTCGCGGAATTCGTGACCGCCGTTGCTGTTGCCGGTGACGCTGGTCTTGTAGAGGAAGCCGCCGGGGAAGCGCTCGGTGCGGTAGCCGGCGTATTTCGGGTCGTACTCGAAGCTGCCGACCCAGAACTGGCTGTCGCGCTCGGCCACCGGGGAGAGCATCTGGAACAGGTTGGGCACCGAGCCGTTGTGCAGGAAGGGCGGGGTGGCCCAGATGCCGTCCAGCGGGCGGGCCTTGTAAGCGCGCAGTTCGCGGACGCCGATGGGCAGGCCGTAGCCGTTCATTTCCTGCTGCTGCAGCGGGCTGATGTGCGCGTCACGGTAGGCGCGCTGCTCGACGAAGGCGGTGACGTAGGCCAGGCCCTTGGCGGCGGAGATCTTCGACAGGTCCAGCGCGTCGGATTTGGGCACGAGGACCACGTTCATGTTCTGCAGCTCATCGAGCTTGAGCTTCAGCGGGCGCACGTCGAAGGTGTGGTCGGCGATGTTGTCGGCGGTGGTCGGGTCGGTGCCGATTTCGCTGGTGGGGACCATCTTCATGCGCCACTCGGGCACGCGGGCCGGGGCGATGTAGTCCTTGGCGCCCGGCTCCTTCACGTGCGGGCCGTGGCAGTACACGCAGTTGGCCTGGAACAGGGCGCGGCCCTGGGAGGCCTTCTTCAGGTCGATCTCGCCGAAGACATCCTTCGGCCAGGCCGGCGGCTTGAGCTGCTTGAGGGTCTCTTCCAGGGTGTAGAGGTCGCGCAGGCGCACGCTGGAGGCGTAGCGCTCATCGCCCATCACCGGTTTGCCGTCGCTCTCGAACATGCGCAGGGTGGCGCCGACGCCGAGGGCCTCGCCGATGTTGCGTGCCATGGGCTGCATGGCCGAGCCGTTCCACTGCACCCAGTCGAACTTCCAGATGTCCCACACCTGCGGGTAGTTCACCGGGGCATTGGCGACGCGGTAGTTGGAGGCATCGATGCCGTCGCCGAAAACGCTGTTGGCGATGCGGCCGAAGGCGTCGGCGCGGCCGGGGCCTTCCAGGGTTGGGTAGAGGCCGCGGTGGGTGTCGTTCCAGGCGGTGGAGACCAGGGTGCCAAGCACGTTGCGCACGTCGCGCTTGAGTGCGGCCTTGCCCTTGGGATAGCGGTCGCCCAGCACGCCCTTGGCGAAGCGGTCGAACTTCCACGGCACGTAGTAGGTGGAGGCAAGGCTGGCGCCCAGCGCCTGGCCGAACGCGCCGCCGCGCAGGGTAGGCACGGTGGAGGCGATGGAGTGCATGGCGGCGCCGCCGTCGATGCGCACAGCGGTGCCTTTGTAGCGCAACTCGCCGGTGTGGCAGGCGGAGCAGGTGATGTCAAGGTACCAGGCGCCGCTCTCGCCGTCCTGGTGGCGGGCGAAGCCGACCGGCAGGTTGCCGGGGTTCCTGGAGGTGGCCGCCAGGGTGTCGTCAGCGTCGCGACCGATCTGCTCGGGCTCGATGAGGAAGCCGAAGCGCGCGAGGTTTTCGGGGCTGGCGAACTTGTCCCTGGAGAAGGGCTGCTCGAGGTGGGTGAACCAGTCGTAGCGCAGGCCTTTCACCTGGGTGCCCTGGGGCGTGTAGTAGTAGGTTTCGCGGTCTGCCGGGCTCCACTGGTCGAGGTGGATCATCTTCTCCGGCCTGGAATACTCGGGGAGATTGGGATGCGCGGTGTACCAGGCGATGACGCCCCCGATGAGCAAAAGCAGCAGCAGGACTGCAAGTAGGACGCGGCCGATAATGCGCATCGAAACTTCCTTGTTATGTGTGCGAAAAAGAATCGGACGTTTATGCCAAGTACGCGGCGGCTTGGCAAGGTGATGCCGTACGGAATTCAGGGTTTTTATGGTGGGTTACGGGGCTGGGGCGGGGTGTTTGCGGATTCGCGGGGAAGTGGTGGTGTGGCGACAGCATGGGTATCGCTGCGCTCCACCACATCCTACGGAAAGCTCCGAGGCGGAAATTTGGCACGTCGTAGGATGGCGTGGAGCGAAGCGATACCCATCGTCCTTCAGGTGAATGCCTAGGACGCGGGGCGCAGTTCCAGCAGCAGGCTCAGGCAGATCGCCGCGCCGATCAGTACGCCGACCACGCTGGCGATGATCAGCGGCCAGCGCAGGCCAGGACTGTCGGCCTCGTCATCGGGAATGCGCGCGTGGATGACGGGCCAGAGCTCGTCCGGCGGCGGCAGTTCCGGCCAGGGTTCGTCGCTGGCTGGTGGGGAAGGGCGGTCGGCGAGCTGGTAGAGCAGGGCGATCATCCAGTCCAGCGCGGCGATGCGCGTGGGGTGGTAGCGGTCGGCGTCGGTCCAGACGTGGAGGAAGGTGTCGACCAGCAGGGCTTCCGCTTCTGTCTGATCGGTCTTCAGTTTCAGCGCCAGTGGGTAGAGACGCGAGGCCGTGCTGCGGTACAGCGTGGCAAAGGCGCGCGCGTCGCCGTCGCCGCTTTCGGCGAGCAGGTAGCTGAGGAAGTTCGCTTCGTCCGGGTCGATGACGGCCTCCGGCGGTGTCGCGGCGAGCGGCGTGGCTGGAGGGTAAGGATAGTCGTGGGCTGTTTGTAGGAGCGAGCTTGCTCGCGAATGGCGTTACCGGCAGCTCCGGTGTAGGGCGGTTCGCGAGCAAGCTCGCTCCTACAGAATCGTAGGGCGAATAACCTGGAACAGGTTATCTGCCGGCTCTTGAACGGCGGATAACGCTGGCGCGTTATGCGCCCTACGGGGCTACAACGTTTGGGCTGACGACAGAGTCTCGCTGTAGGAGACGCGGGGGGCGCCTAACCCATGCCCGCGATCGCGCGCCTGGCGCGCTCCTACAGGGGAATCGATTCGTACGGCGTGAGTCAGGCCACGTCCTCGAACGGCAGGCCGACGTAGTTTTCCGCGATGGTCGTGCGGCCAGCCTCGGAGCCGAGGAAGTAGTCCAGCTCGGTCTCCAGCATGCGCCGGGTGAAGGCGTCGCTGTCGGGGAACTGGTGCAGCATCGAGGTCATCCACCAGGAGAAGCGTTCGGCCTTCCAGATGCGCCGCAGGGCGATGGGCGAATACTGTTCCAGCAGGTCGACGCGGCCCTCGCCGTAGACCTTCACGAGGATGCGGTGCAGCGCGTCGACGTCGCTGGCGGCGAGGTTCAGGCCCTTGGCGCCGGTGGGCGGGACGATGTGGCCGGCGTCGCCGACGAGGAACAGCCGGCCGTATTGCAGCGGCTCCACCACGAAGCTGCGCAGCGGGGCGATGCTCTTTTCCAGCGACGGGCCGGTGACCAGCTGGCGTGCGGCGTCCTCGGGAATGCGGCGCTTGAGTTCTTCCCAGAAGCGCTCGTCGGACCAGTCTTCCACCTTCTCTTCCAGCCCCACTTGCAGGTAGTAGCGGCTGCGGGTGGCGCTGCGCTGGCTGCACAAGCTGAAGCCGCGCTCGCTGCTGGCGTAGATGAGTTCGTGGTTGACCGGCGGGGTGTCGCTGAGCAGGCCAAGCCAGCCGAACGGGTAGACGCGCTCGAAGACGCTCAGGCGCTCGGCGGGAATGCTGCGGCGGGCCACGCCGTGGAAGCCGTCGCAGCCGGCGATGTAGTCGCAGTCCAGGCGCACGTGTTCGCCCTGGTGAGTGAAAGTGACGTAGGGCTTTTCGCTGGTGACGTCATGCAACGCCACGTCGGCCGCTTCGTACACGCTCATCGCGCCGCTGGCTGCGCGGGCCTGCATCAGGTCGCGGGTGACTTCGGTCTGGCCGTAGACCATCACCTGCTTGCCGCCGGTGAGGGCCTTGAGGTCGATGCGCTCGCGGCGGCCATTGAGGACCAGTTCGAAGCCGTCGTGGAGCAGGCCTTCGGCGTCCATCCGGGCGCTGGCGCCGGCTTCGCGCAGCAGGTCGGCGGTGCCTTGTTCCAGTACGCCGGCGCGGATGCGGCCGAGCACGTAGTCAGGCGTCTGGCGTTCGAGGATCACGGTGTCGATGCCAGCCTTGTGCAGCAGCTGGCCAAGCAGGAGGCCGGCAGGGCCGGCGCCGATAATGGCGACTTGAGTCTTCATGGGGTGGCTCCTTGGAGAGCGCTGTTGTTTTTGTCTCCTGCATTTTTTGTGGATGGGATCGGCCTTTGAAGGTAATTTCCAACAGTCTTCTTGGATTTTTCATGGATGTGGGCGGTGATCGAACAATGTGCTGACACGCCGGTCCCGGTGTTCCGCCTGTATGGCGAGACGACGGTGTGGCCGACGCCGGATCTGATCCACTGCGAGTCCATCGCTTCGCGCAGCCGCCTGCACGACTGGGAAATCCGCCCACACCGGCATGGCGACCTGGTGCAGCTGCTCTATGTGCAGTCCGGCGCGGCGGAGCTGGAAGTGGAAGGGCGGGTGACGCCGGTCCGCGAGGCTTCGCTGCAGGTCACACCGGCGCTGGCTGTGCACGGCTTCCGCTTTGCCGAGGACGTGCAGGGCTGGGTGCTGAGCATGGGCCTGCCGCTGGCCGAGCAGCTCGGCGGCCTGCTGCAAAGCCCGGTGCTGGAACAGCCGGCGTGCTTCGCCGTGGGCGAGGGCAAGCGCCAGCTGGATGCGCTGTTCGAGTCCATCGAGCGCGAGTACGCCCAGCATGCGCCGGGCCGCGACCTGATGCTGCAGTCGCTGCTCAACATGCTGCTGGTCTGGCTCAGCCGCCGGGCGCTGGAGCAGGCACGCGCCCAGGCGAGCCAGCAGGATCGCGGCGTCGAGCATGTGCATGCGTTCTCCCGCCTGCTCGAGCAGGACTTCCGTTTACACCGGCCCATCGAGCATTACGCGGCGGCGCTGGGGATCAGCGCCGCGCACCTCAATGCGCTGTGCCGGCGACTGGCCGGGCAGTCGGCGTTGCAGATGATCCACCAGCGCCTGCTGCTGGAGGCCAAGCGCAACCTGGTGTACACAGCCATGACCATCCAGCAGGTGTCGGACAGTCTGGGCTTCTCCGAACCTGCCTACTTCTCCCGATTCTTCAAGCGCTACGCCGGGGTCTCGCCCCGCGCGTTCCGCGAGCCGCGTTGAGCCGCCATGAATATCGATTCGCGTATCAAGTTCCGCCACCTGGTGTGTTTCCTCGAAGTGGCCCGGCAGGGCAGCCTGGCCCGCGCGGCGGACGCCCTGGCGGTGAGCCAGCCGGCCATCTCGAAGACGCTCAAGGAACTGGAGGACCTGCTCCAAGCCAGCCTGTTCGAGCGCGGCAAGAACGGCGCCAGCCTGACCGAGGCGGGCGTTGCCTTCCTGCGCTATGCCGGCCCTTGCGTGCAGGCGTTGCGCGACGGGGTGAACAGCCTGCGCGGCGGCGAGTACGCCTCCAGCACCGTGCGCCTTGGCGTGCTTTCCACCGTGGAAAGCCTGCTGATGCCGGAGACGGTACGGCGCCTGCACGAGCGCCATCCGGCGCTGGTGGCCTGCGTGGTGACCGGGCCGAGCGCGCACCTGCTCTCGCAACTGCGCGTGGGCGAGCTGGACCTGGTAGTCGGCCGCATGACCGAAAGCCCGCAGATCCAGGGCCTCGCCTTCGAGCACCTGTACAGCGAATCCATGACCCTGGTGGCCCGCGCCGGGCACCCGCTGCTGGGCCGACCGCTGCCGCCCTCGGCGCTGGACGACTGGCCGCTGGTGCTGCCGCTGGCCGGCACCACCATCCGCAAGTCCGCCGACAGCCTGCTGGTGCAGAGCGGCCTCGGCCAGCCGCGTCGCCGACTGGAAACCCTGTCCACGGTACTCAGCCGCCGTTATGTATTGACCAGCGACGCGCTGTGGATCGCCCCGCTGGATTCGGTGCGCCTGGACCTGCGCTCCGGCGAGCTCGTCGAACTGCCTCTGGATGTACAGGAACCGGGCGGTTCAGTAGGGGTTTGCAGCAACTCGACGCTGCCGCTTTCGCTCGGTGCGCATTGGTGCCTGGAGGTGCTGCGCGAAGTCGGGGAAGCGTACCGCGAGGGGGTTTATCCATAACTTATTGGTTATGGATGGTGAGCGTCTTTTCAGTTTTCGGCGTCGGGTAGGCGGGCGACACTCCGTCGCACTGCCTGATGCAACAGGCTCCTATAAATCGAACAAGAGGAGACCGACATGTCCGACGCGGAAAACAGCCGCTTCGTCATTCGTGACCGAAACTGGCACCCCAAAGCCCTCACCCCCGACTACAAGACTTCCATCGCCCGCTCCCCCCGCCAGGCGCTGGTGAGCATTCCGCAATCGGTCTCCGAAACCAGCGGTCCGGACTTCTCGCACCTGAAGATGGGCGAGCACGACAACGACCTGCTGCTCAACTTCAACAACGGTGGCCTGCCCATCGGCGAGCGCATCATCGTTTCCGGTCGGGTCATGGACCAGTACGGCAAGCCCGTGCCGCACACCCTGGTGGAGATGTGGCAGGCCAACGCCGGCGGCCGCTACCGCCACAAGAACGACCGTTACCTGGCGCCGCTGGACCCGAACTTCGGCGGTGTCGGCCGTGCACTGACCGACAGCGAAGGGCGCTACGTCTTCCGCACCATCAAGCCCGGCCCGTACCCGTGGCGCAACGGCCCGAACGACTGGCGCCCGGCGCACATCCACTTCTCCATCAGCGGGCCGTCGATCTCCACGCGGCTGATCACCCAGCTGTACTTCGAGGGTGACCCGCTGATCCCGATGTGCCCCATCGTCAAGTCCATCGCCAACCCGGACGCGGTGGAGTCGCTGATCGCGAAGCTCGACATGAGCAACGCCAACCCCATGGATTGCCTGGCCTACCGCTTCGACATCGTGCTGCGCGGCCAACGCAAGACCCATTTCGAGAACAAGTGAGGAGGACCGACCATGCCTATCGAACTGCTGCCGGAAACCCCCTCGCAGACCGCCGGCCCTTACGTACACATCGGCCTGGCGCTTTCCGCCGCTGGCAACCCGGCCCGTGACCAGGAAATCTGGAGCGAGATGGCCAAGCCCGGCGCGCCCGGCGAACACATCCTGCTGATCGGTAACGTGTACGACGGCAACGGCCATCTGATCCGCGACTCCTTCCTGGAGCTGTGGCAGGCGAATCATGAGGGTGTGTATGACGCGGCCTACGATCAGGAGAAGCCCTTCAATGGCTTCGGACGCACGGCAACGACCTTCGATGCCGGTGAGTGGCAGGTGCAGACCATCAAGCCCGGCGTGGTGAAAAACGCCGCCGGCGTGCCCATGGCGCCGCACATCAACGTCTCGCTGTTTGCCCGTGGCATCAACATCCACCTGCAGACCCGCCTGTACTTCGAAGACGAGGCGCAGGCCAACGCCGTGGACCCGGTGCTGAACCTCATCGAGCAGCCCGAACGTCGGCAAACCCTCATTGCAAAGCGTTGCGAGGTGGACGGAAGGCTCGCTTACCGGTTTGATATCCGCGTCCAGGGAAATGCGGAAACGGTGTTCTTTGACTTCTGATACACGACTACATGAAACATCCGCCGAGCCGGTCGCCGACCGTGTCCGGCGGCATTTCGCCGCCGCGCTCGATGAGCGCGGCTACCGCGCGGATGATGCGCAGATGGCAGCGGTGGACCACCTCGCGAGCTGGCTCGACGACTTCCTTGCCGGTCGCCATGGTTTCCTGCGCAAGCCGGTGGCGGGCGTCTACCTGTGGGGCGGGGTGGGGCGCGGCAAGAGCTTCGTCATGGACCAGTTCTTCGCTGCTGCGCCGACCCAGGCCAAGCGCCGCGTGCACTTCCACGCCTTCCTGCAGGAACTGCAGGTGCGCATGCTGGCAATCACCGGGCAGTCGGACCCGCTGGTGCGCGTCGCCCGCGCCATCGCTGAAGAAACCAGGCTGCTGTGCTTCGACGAATTCCACGTGCACGACATCGGCGACGCCATGCTCCTGGGGCGAATGCTGAAGGTATTGGTGGACGAAGGCGTAGGCCTGGTCTGTACGTCCAACTACGAGCCGGAAAACCTCTGTCCGAATCCGCTGTACCGCGAGCGCTTCCGCCCGGCCATCGAGCTGATCGAAAAGCGCTTCGACGTGATCTCGGTGGACGCCGGACAGGACTACCGCGAGCACAGCACATCGCTGGAGGAGTGGGGTAGCTTCCTCTGGCCGGCGCGCGCCGATGACCTCGAGCTGATCGGTTCCCGGCTGGGGCTGGCGACGGACGCGAAGTTCGACGAGGTACTCAGCGTCAACCACCATCCGCTGAAGGTGCACGCCCACGACGATCATTGTGCGTGGATGGATTTCAGCGAGATGTTCGAACGCCCGCGCTCGGCCAACGACTACCTGTGGCTGATCGAGCACTACCCGCGCATGGCGGTGAGCGGCCTCGGCCCGCTGGCGGACTACCCACCGGACGTGAGCATGCGCTTCCTCAACTTCATCGACATCGCCTACGACCGGCAGCTGAAGCTGCAGCTGTTCGCCACGGTGTCGCTGGAGGACCTGGCGGCGGGCGGTGCGGCGCTGGATTTCTCGCGCACGCTGAGTCGGTTGCGGCAGTTGAAGCTGGAGCCGCTTTAGGTAGCGTCTGGCGGATTGCCTTTGCAGGGGCAGGCGATGCCTGCGCTCGAGTGCGTGGCGCGCCCCTGCGGTGTTCTAATAAGCTCTGTTCGATAATCGATCGGTCGTGTTGCGATAATCGCCCGCGCGTGTCGATAATCGCCCGGCATTCGCCTGCCAGGACAACAACAATGACCGACGCTCCCCGTGCCAGCCTGCCGCCCCTCGCGCCGCCGATCATCGCTTCGCCCGCCAAGCGCATCGAGGCCTTCACCGGCGACCCGAATTTCATGACCTCGCTGGCCCGTGGCCTGGCGGTGATTCATGCGTTCCAGGAGCGCAAGCGCCACCTGACCATCGCACAGATCAGCCACCGTACCGAGATACCCCGCGCCGCTGTGCGCCGCTGCCTGCACACGCTGATGAAGCTAGGCTACGTCACCTCCGACGGCCGCACCTATTCGCTGCTGCCCAAGGTGCTGACCCTCGGTCACGCCTACCTGTCCTCGACGCCGCTGGCAGTCACCGCCCAGCCAATCCTCGACCGTTTGAGCGAGCAATTGCACGAAGCCTGCTCCATGGCCACGCTGGAGGGCGACGAGATTCTCTACATCGCCCGCTCGGCCACGCCGCAGCGCCTGATCTCGGTGGACCTGAGCGTTGGCAGCCGCCTGCCGGCCTACTGCACGTCCATGGGCCGCATCCTGCTTGCCGGGCTGAACGACGATGCGCTGGAGGATTACCTGGCCCATGCCGACCTGCAGGTGAAGACCAGCCGCACCGTGCATACCCCGGAAATGCTCCGCGCGAGCATCGCCGAGATCCGCCAGCAGGGCTGGGTGATCATCGACCAGGAACTGGAGGTGGGCCTGCGCTCCATCGCCGTGCCGCTGAAGGACTCCGCCGGCCAGGTGCTGGCTGCGCTGAACGTCGGCACCCACGCCGGCCGCGTCTCCCGCCAGGAACTGGAAACGCGCTTCCTGCCGGTGCTGCTGGAGGCCAGCCGCGAACTGGGCACGCGGCTGTTCCATTGAGTGTGAGGGAGGTCGGAGCGTCTTTCGCCGGCCTCTGCTATTCCCTGTTCGCTAACCGCCCACAGGCGCGATTATCGAATTGAACGGCTGAACGTCTCTTCGTACTGTTGAGCGACCCGTCCAGCCGGACGGGCAATAACAACAATGAGCGTCAGCCATGGCCCCTGTGTGCCTGCCCCATCCGCCGGTCCGTGCGTCCACCGGCTCGCGCCTCATTCCTGTCCAGCTTGCGGGAGTGCAGGGCGATAAAGCCGGCCTTCCCGCGACGACGCCTTCGCAGGAAGTCTTCGCATGACCAGCTCCGCCCACGTGCCCGCTGCCGGCACCCTCGACGTCCAGTCCTTCATCAACGCCCAGCCGCTGTCGCTGTACCAGTGCCGCATCGTGCTGCTGTGCTTCCTCATCGTCTTCCTCGACGGCCTGGATACCGCCGCCATGGGCTTCATCGCCCCGGCGCTGACCCAGGACTGGGGCATCGACCGCGCCAGCCTTGGCCCGGTGATGAGCGCCGCGCTGATCGGCATGGTGTTCGGCGCCCTGGGTTCCGGCCCGCTGGCCGACCGCTTCGGGCGCAAGGGCGTGCTGGTGGTGGCGGTGTTCCTCTTCGGGCTGTTCAGCCTGATCTCGGCCTACAGCAGCAACCTCGAGCAACTGATGGCGCTGCGCCTGCTGACCGGCATCGGCCTGGGCGCGGCGATGCCCAACGCCACCACGCTGCTCTCGGAGTACACCCCCGAGCGCCTCAAGTCGCTGCTGGTTACCAGCATGTTCTGCGGCTTCAACCTGGGCATGGCAGCGGGCGGTTTCGTCTCCGCCAAGCTGATCCCGGCCTATGGCTGGCACAGCCTGCTGCTGCTCGGCGGCGTGCTGCCGCTGGTGCTGGCGGTGGTGCTGCTGGTGTGGCTGCCGGAGTCTGCGCGCTTCCTGGTGGTGCGCAATCGCGGCGCGGACAAGGTCAAGCGCGCCCTGGCGCCCATCGCGCCGGCCGAGGTGGTTGCCGCCCGTGACTTCAGCGTGCCCGAGCAGAAGACGGTGCAGAGCCACAACGTGTTCAAGGTGATCTTCTCCGGCACCTACAGCGCGGGAACCCTGCTGCTCTGGCTGACCTACTTCATGGGCCTGGTGATCGTCTACCTGCTCACCAGCTGGTTGCCGACGCTGGTGCGCGACGCCGGCGCGAGCATGGAGCAGGCTGCCTTCATCGGTGCGCTGTTCCAGCTCGGCGGGGTGCTCAGTTCGGTGGCGGTGGGTTGGGCCATGGACCGCTTCAATCCGCACAAGGTCATCGGCATCTTCTACTGCCTGGCCGGTGTGTTCGCCTATTGCGTCGGGCAGAGCCTGGGCACCGTCACGCTGCTGGCGACCCTGGTGCTGGCGGCCGGCATGTGCGTGAACGGCGCGCAGTCGGCCATGCCGTCCCTCGCTGCGCGCTTCTACCCGACCCAGGGCCGCGCCACGGGGGTGTCCTGGATGCTTGGCATCGGCCGCTTCGGCGCCATCCTCGGTGCCTGGATTGGCGCCACGCTGCTGGGCCTGGGCTGGAACTTCGAGCAGGTGCTGACCGCGCTGATGGTGCCCGCCGCCATCGCCACCGCCGCGGTACTGATCAAGGGGCTGGTGAGCCACGCCGATGCGACCTGACGGACGCGTCTGAAGGGGCCGCGATGCAAGGTCGTGGCTCTTCCGCCGGCGAACGTTTCCTACGCCGCAGAGCTCGACGCAATGTCGGTTGTTCTGGCGTCAATAGGATGAACGGTCGCTGAGCGGGAATGAGCGGTCGAAAAAATACCCCGTTTCGCTGAATTAGATTCAACTCCCTGAAGAAATTGCTGTCGGACCAATAGCCAATCTTTGTCCTGGCACCCCGGAAGGGGGGCTCCACACGGGGCCCGGCCACCTGACCATCGTTGGAAAAGTCCATGGTTCTTCATGCAGTTGGATGCTTATTTTCCCGCCTGATATCGCGGCGGGGCCCCGGACGCCAGGAAGGCTTCTCCCTGGTGGAGATGATGGTGGTTGTCGCGCTGCTGGCGATCTTCGCCGGCGTGGCCCTGCCAGGCTTCCGCTACCTGATCGAATCCAGCCGGGTGCAGAGCGGCGCTTCGACGCTTTTCCGGCTGCTCCAGGCCTCCCGCGCGGATGCGGTGAATACCCGCCAGACCCTCACGCTCTGCCCCAGCAGTGGAAATCTGCAGTGGGTGGTCGTGCGCGCCAGCACCTGTGGTTCGATCACCACGACCTCAGTGAGCCAGCGCCTGGACCTGCCGGGCAGCCTCAGCGTGAGCAGCAGCGTCAACAACCTCTCGTTCAAGCCTGACGGCAGCGCCGCGGCGGCGGACCTGGGCATCTCCAGCAGCGGCACCAGCAAGGCGTTCAATATCAAGGTGGCCGCTTCGGGTTACATCAGCCTGCAGGGAGCAACCGGCCAATGATAGGGCGCACGGCGAGGCGGAACATGGCGGGCTTCAGTCTGGTGGAGGTGATGGTGGCTCTGCTGGTCACCTGCTTCGGTGTGCTCGGCATGCTGGCGATGCAGGGGCGAACCACCGGCTACGCCCATGACACCATCCTGCGCAGCAACGCGGCGGAACTGGCGGACGAGCTGATGGAAATGATGCGCACCGACATCTACTCGACCCAGGACGGCAGCGCGGCCCAGGTGGTGCCACCGTCCAGCTGGGGCTACTACAAGGCCGCCAGCGCGTCTTTTCCCGCTGCCCCCAGCAGCTGCGCCTCACTGGCGTCGCTGACTGCCAGCCAGCGCCTGGCCTGCTGGTCGCAGCGAGTGAACCAGGCGCTGCCCGGCGCCTCCGGCCTGGCCGGCGAGTTCTATGTGTGTCGTACCAACGGCACCAGCAAGTGCAGCAACAGCGGGTCAGCCATCGAGATCCAGCTGGCCTGGCGGGTGAAGGCTGGCGAGTGCCTTGACGCCAACGCCACCGGCGACAACACCATCTGCCGTTACGTGCTGCGGGAGGAACCCTAGGATGCGCCGGCCAGGCGTGCGTGCCCAGGCTGGGGTGACGCTCATCGAGCTGATGATCTCCATGGGCCTGAGCCTGTTCCTGATCCTGGGCATGACCCAGATGTTCCTCGACGGGCAGAACCGTTCGCGCTACTTCGATGGCCAGGTGCAGAACCAGGACAGTGCGCGCTATGCCCAGCAGATGCTCGATGGGCGCCTGTCGAAAGCCGGTTACCGGCGCCTGCCGTCCTCGCGCATGACCGCCGCGTTTCCCGCGCAGACCAGCAACGGCTGCGTCTTCGCCGCCGGTCAGGCGCTGGTGCGGATGGATGCCAATACCATCTGCCTGCGCTATCAGCCGCGCGACACCACCGACGTCGATTGCACCGGCGCTTCGCTGGCCAGCCGCGCCGGGGTCAACAAGCCCTACAGCAACTACAGCCCGAGCAACAATGTCATCGAAAAATTCACCCTGAGCAACGGCAAGCTGGCCTGCAACGGCAGCACCCTGGTGGAGAACGTAGTGGCGCTGCGCTTCGACTTCGGGGTGGACAGCAGCAGTGACGAATTCGACCGCCAGGTGACGCAGTACGTCGCTACGCCAGCCACCGGCCAGACGGTGCGCAGCCTGCGCTACGCACTGTTACTGGCCAGCAGCGGCTCGGTGAGCGGCGGGTTGGTTGCCACCACCTGCCAGCGCTGGCAGGACCTCTACGGCAGCAAGGCCTGCACCGACGGCGACGGGCCCGTGCGACGCATCGTCAGCGGTACCAGCATGTTGAGGAACCTGATGCCATGAAACGACTGTCTCCCCGTCGGCAGCGCGGCGCGGTGTTGTTCGTCGCGCTGGTGATGTTGCTGCTGATTACCCTGGCCGCCGTCAGCGGCATGCGTGGCATGCAGCTGGAGGGGCGGATGACCGGCAATCGCCTGGAGCAGCAGCGGCTGATGAGTGCGGCCGAGTCCGCGCTGCGCGAAGGGGAAGGGCGCCTGCGCAAGAGCATCCGCGCACTGGACAACTGCACGGCGGGCACCTCGCCGTGCTTCACCGCAGCGGCGACCAACTACAGCACCGACTTCAGCAAGTCCAACCTGTACTCCGGGATGGAGGGCGGCACCAGCCTGCTTCGCAGTGCGCGCTGGTACCTGCGCTACATCTCGAACAACTGCAAGGGTGGCGCGGGTGGCAGCGCCAACTCCTACCTGTCGAAGGGGCAGGTGGGGTGCACCTACTACTACGAAGTCAACTCCCAGGCCTACAAGGGCACCGCCACCAGCAAGGCCTGCGGCGCCGACGCGCTGTGCCTGCGCTCGACCTTCGGGCTGGTGATCCAGTGAATCGTTGCGCTCGTACAAGGATGCCGACGCCATGGCTTGCACCATGAGAATGCTGCGCGCGACGTTGTTCCTGCTGCTGTCCTGCCTGGCGGGCGCCCAGGCCTGGGGCGCGTCCCTGGCGCAGACGCCGCTGTTCGTCAGCAACATCGCCCCGCCGATGAACATGCTGGTGGTCGGTCGCGACCAGAAACTGTACTTCCCGGCCTACAATGACGCCTCCGACATCGACGGCGATGGCCAGCTGGACACCTACTACAAGCCCAGCATCGACTACACCGGCTACTTCGATTCCTACAAGTGCTACGTCTACGACGTGCTGAGCGGCACCTTCGCGCCGTCCAGCACCACCAGCACGAAGAAATGCACCAGCGCCATCGGCCGCTGGAGCGGCGACTACCTGAACTACCTCACCATGTCGCGCCAGGATGTGCTGCGCAAGGTGCTCTACGGCGGCTACCGCTCTACCGACAGCGCCTTCTCCACGGTGCTCGAGCGCGCCTTCATCCCCAACGACGCGCACAGCTGGGGCAAGGAGTACCTGAGCGTCGCCCGCGACGGTTACAGCCTGGCGGACTACACCCCGATCCCGGTCCCCACCAACGGCAAGTACGTACTCTTCGCCAACACCTCGATCGGCTCCAGCACGCTGGGTTCCTACAACAGCAACGCCGCGCCGAGGCTACGGATCATCACCAGCCTGCAGCAGGCGCTGCTGGGCACTTACCGGATCTGGGGCTGGGTGTCGCGCGAGTCGGCGCAGGGCACCAACACCGTCACCAGCACCACCAACAGCGACACCACCATCATCCCCGCGTACGACCTCAACGTCCGGGTGCAGGTGTGCGTGGCCGGCCTGCTGGAAAGCAACTGCGCCCAGTACGGCAGTCTCTACAAACCTACCGGTGTGCTCCACGACTACGGCGCCTCGGACAAGATGTACTTCGGCCTGGTCACCGGCACCTACGCCAACAACCTGCGCGGTGGCGTGGTGCGCAAGGCGGCGGCGTCCTTCAGCAACGAATACAACAGCTCCACCGGGCGCTTTCTGACCGACTCCACCACCGGCACCGGCTGCCTCAACGGCCGCTGCTACGTGAACAACAGCGGCATAGTCGCCAACCTCGACCGCCTGGTGTTTTCCGCCGGCTGCACTGACTCCAGCGGCTACAACCTCAATCCGCTGACCAACGGCAAGTGCGTCGACTGGGGCAACCCGCTCGGCGAGATGGCCTACGAGACGCTGCGCTACTACGCTGGCAAGGCGCCGACCGCGGCTTACGCGGCCGGCACAGCCGACACCAACCTGGGCCTCTCCAGCCTGACCAGCTGGGCCAACCCCTACAGCACCTATCCGTCCTGCACCCGGCCGTTCATGACGCTGATGAGCGACGTCAACCCGAGCTACGACTCGGATGTGCCGGGCAGCTCCCTGGGCACCGACAGCCAGCCGACCAACGATATCAGCTTCAACTTCGCCAGCATCGGCGCCACCCTTTGGAGCCGCGAGGTGGGTGGCAGCGCCTCGGTGAACGTCGGCCAGTCCGGCGGCACCAATGACTCGGCGCCCACCGCCAAGACCGCCAGCAGCTTCGCCACCCTCCGCGGGCTTGCCGAAGAGCCCACGCGCCAGGGCAGCTACGCGACCTCGGCCGTGTCCTTCTTCGGCAGCCAGAACGCGCTCACCACTGCGGGTTCGAACCGGGTGCAGAGCTTCTCCATCGCCCAGTCCTCGACCCTGCCCAACATCCGCATCAAGACCAGCAAGGGGACGCTGCGCCTGGTGCCGTTCAGCATGAACGTCAGCCAGAGCGTGGTCAGCCAGATCACCGGCTTCTACATCGACACATTGACCCGCGACAGCGCCGGCAACCTCACCTCCATCACCTTTCGCGTGGTCTACGACGACTCCGCCCAGGGCCGTGACTACGACATGGACGCCATCGTGCTCTACACCGTGACGGCCAGGAGCGATGGCACCGTGGACGTGACCAGCCAGACCGAATACTCGGTGGCCGGTGACGAGTCGCACATGGGCTACACCATGGCCGGCACCACCAAGGACGGCGTGTACCTGGAGGTCACCGGCGGCGGCAGCGGCTCGGTGCGCAACAGGCTCGACACGCCCGACGGCAAGTTCCCCGGCGACTGCTCGGTGACCGGTGTCACCTGCGCCTTGCTGCCCGGCCTGAGCGGCAGCAGTGGGGCGCTCAGCGGCAACCGCCTGGCCTACCACACGCGCAATTTCACGCCCTCGGCCACCACTGCGGTGACCAACCTGCAGGACCCCCTGTGGTACGCCGCCAAGTACGGCAAGACCGACCTCACCAACTGGGACCGCGATGGCGATGGCGTGCCGGACAACTACTTCCTGGTCAGCAACCCCAGCAAGCTGGCGTCCCAGCTCAAGTCGGCCTTCGACGACATCCTCCAGCTCAACACCTCCGTCGCTGCCGTGGCGGTGGACTCGCAGTCGCTGGACAGTGGCAGCTACACCTACGGCACCAGCTTCGTCACTGGCGATTGGACCGGCGACCTGCTGAAGAAGCAGAGAACCATGACCACCAGCAGCTCCGGCGCCGTCACCACGACCACAACCACGTTGTGGCGCGCGTCGGCGCAACTGGGCACACCCAGCACGCGCAACATCCTGTTCGCCAAGAGCGGAGCGCTCACCGCCTTCAACTGGAGCAACCTGACTGCCGCCCAGCAGACCCAGCTCAACCGCACCGTCGCCGGAGTGGTGGATACCCAGGGGCAGGCACGGGTCGGATTCCTGCGCGGCGAGAACAACACCTTCCGTACCCGCACGACGCTGCTCGGCGATATGATCAATTCGGCACCGGTGCTGGTCAGCGGCTCCGACTATCTGTCCTCGCGCGCCGACGCCCTGGAGGGCAGCACCACCTATGCGGCTTTCGCCACCGCGCTGGCGGCGAAGCCCTCGGTGGTCTATGTCGGCGCCAACGACGGCATGCTGCACGCCTTCAACGCGACCACCGGCGCCGAAATCTTCGCCTTCATCCCCAGCGCGGTGATCCCCAACCTCAACGCCCTCACCGCGCCGGACTACGGCAAGCAGCAGGGCACCGAGCACCGCTATTTCGTCGACGGCACGCCCGTGGTGTCCGACGTCTACTACGGCTCGGCCTGGCACAAGGTCCTGCTGGGCAGCCTCGGCGCTGGCGGCCGCGAGGTGTTCGCCCTCGACGTCACCGACCCTGCCGCGCCCAGGTTGCTCTGGGAGTTCACCAGCGACAACGACAGCAGCCTCGGCTACACGGCGGCGCGGCCTTCCATTGCGCGCCTGCACAACGGCAAGTGGGTGGCACTGGTGCCCAATGGCTACGACATCGGCAGCAGCACTGCGTCGCTGCTGATCATCGACATCCAGACCGGTGCGTTGCTGAAGAAAATCACCGCCACCCCGAGCCTGACCGCCGCCGAGACCGCCTCTCTGGATGCCCTCAACAACGGCCTGTCGCGACTGTTCGTAGCCGACGCCAACAATGACGGCATCGCCGACTATGCCTACGGCGGCGACCTGCTGGGCAACCTCTGGCGTTTCGACCTGATCGACACCAGCGTGGGCGACCCGCTCAACAGCACGGCCTCGGAGGCGCGATACGCCGTTTCCTTCGGCGGCAACCCGCTGTACGTTGCGCGCAATGCCAGCGGTACGCGCCAACCGATCACCACCGCGCCGTCGCTGGTCGATCACCCCAGCGGCACCGGCTATATCGTCGCCTTCGGCACGGGCCGCTATCTGCTTACCGCCGACAAGACCTCCACAGCGCAACAGAGTGTCTACGGCATCTGGGACCGCAAGATCGCCGGCGAGGCCACCACCTCCTCACTGACGGCGGCGCGCACTCGCAGCAACCTGCAGGCACAGACGCTCAGCACGGGGACTTTCAACAGCACCTCGACCTACACCCTGAGCAACAACGAAGTGGTCTGGTACGACACCTCCGGCAACACCGCCGACGCCAACGTCAACAAATGGGGCTGGTACTTCGACTTCCCGGTGACCGGCGAGCGGCAGATCTATGACATGACGCTCTACGGCTCCGCCCTCATCTTCAGCAGCTCGACTCCTCAGACCGGCACCTGCGCCGCCGGCCTCTCCGGCACCCGCTACGCGATCGATCCCGAGCGGGGCGGGCTGACGCCGTACAACGTCTTCGACCTGAACAACGACGGCACCTTCGATGCGCTTTCGGCCTTCATCACCGGAGGCGGCGACATCAGCATCTCCGGTGGATACACCTACAGCGGCACCGACATCAGCACGACAGGCCTGTCGGACGCCATCCGCACCAATTCCGGCATCGTGAGCGGCCGGCGCACCTGGCAGGTCCAGCCAGCCAACTGACAGGGAGAAAGCATGAATCAACGTCGGTGGGAGAGGGGTTTCACCCTGATCGAACTGATGGTCACGGTGGCGATAGTAGCGATCCTCGCCGCCGTGGCCTTCCCCAGTTACCAGCGTTATGTCCTGCGCAGCCACCGGGTCGAAGCCCAGGCCGTGCTCAGCGAGGCGGCGGCCCGGCAGGAGCGCTACTACTCGCAGAACAACGCCTACGCCAGCACTGCTGCCGGGCTGAACATGACCAGCAATGTCAACGCTCTGCAGTACTACAGCCTGGCCATTTCCAACATCACGGCCACCACCTACACACTCACCGCCACCGCCACGGGGGCCCAGGCCAAGGACGCGCCGTGTCTGAGCCTGAGCCTCGACCAGGCCGGCACCCGCAGCAACACCGGCACGGGAACCGGCACCACCTGCTGGCAATGAGTGGGCGACAAAAGCGTGCGATTGGCGAACACTGCGCCACAGGTCGAATTGCGCCGGCCGCTACCGACCCCTAGGGTGAAGCGGATTCGCGGGCCTGCCTTGCATCCGGATTGCCCGCATGACCGTCCATCCCGGCCGATGCCCGTATTCCGGGCCACGGCATAGACTGGGCGCACGAGCCGCGACGAAGAACGCGGCCAGCCACAAGAGTGAGTGCCTGTATGCAAAGCCTGCTGAGCGAGCGCAGCCGCGTGTTCGAGCGTGCCGACCCCTATGCAGTGTCCGGCTACGTCAACCAGCATGTGGGCACCCACGACCTGCGCCTGCCGGCCCACGGCCATCCCCAGGCCAGCCTCAACCACCGCCGTTTTGCCAGCCTCGACCTGTGCCGCATCAGCTATGGCGGCGCGGTGCGCGTCACCTCGCCGGCGCTGGAGAGCATCTTCCACCTGCAGATCCTCCTCAGCGGCCACTGCCTGTGGCGCGGCCAGCGCCAGGAGCACTACCTGGCGCCGGGCGAGCTGCTGCTGATCAACCCGGACGACCCGGTCGACCTGACCTACTCGGAGGACTGCGAGAAATTCATCCTGAAGATTCCGGTGACGCTGCTCGAATCCATCTGTGCCGAGCAGCGCTGGAGCCATCCGCGCGCCGGTGTGCGCTTCACCGAGAACCGCTACCAGCTGGGCGAACTGGAAGGCTTCGTCAACCTGCTGTCGATGGTTTGCCAGGAGTCCGAAGCCGGCGAGCGCCTGGCGCGGGTCGAAGAGCACTACCAGCAGATAGTCGCCAGCAAGCTGCTGACCCTGCTGAAGACCAACGTCAGCCGCGAACCCATTGCCGGTGCCAGCGCTTCCTTCGAACGCATCGAGGCGTACATCGAAGGCCACGTGCGCGAGGACATCGACGTCGAAGCTCTGGCGCGCCAGGCCTCCATGAGCCTGCGGTCGCTCTATGCGCTGTTCGAGCGGCATGCCGGCGCCACGCCGCGCCAGTACATCCGCCGCCTCAAGCTGGAGCGCATCCGTGCCTGCCTGGCCGATCCGGCCTGCCCGGTGCGCAACGTCACCGAGCTGGCGCTGGACTATGGCTTCCTGCACCTGGGGCGCTTCGCCGAAGGCTACCGCCAGCAGTTCGGCGAGCTGCCGTCGGAGACGCTCAAGCGCCGCAGCTGATCTCTGCTGGCTCACGCCGAGGTTATGCTTGAGCACCAACGTAGGATGGCGTGGAGCGCAGCGATACCCATCAATTCCGGCGCACCGACAGCATGGGTATCGCAAGCTCCACCCATCCTACTCAAGCGTTCGCCGGGGAAGGCGGCAGGGCACCAGGCCATTCCTGCGAAAGCCGATTGGTAGGGCGCATAACGCGCCAGCGTTATCCGCCGCGAGGTGGCCGGCGGATAACCCGTTCCGGGTTATGCGCCCTACGTGCTGCCGTTCCTCCGATTCCCCGCTTCGCTTGCCGGGGTGGGGCTGTACTGGGAAGAGGCGTGCGCAATTCCTGCGCAATCCCAGCGAGGTCGCGTCCATGAATCCCACCCCGTTCATTCTCTCGCCGGGAGCGCGCAGCCCGGCCCTCAATGTCGTCGGCATCCGTATCAACGTGCTGGTCGCCGACACCGACTCGGCGGCGCAGCGGATTACCTTTCAGGCAGGCGAGGAGGGTGCCGGGCCGCCGCCGCACACCCATGACTGGGACGAGTCCTTCTATGTGCTCCACGGCGAAGTCGTCTTCACGGTCGCCGAACGCACGGCCGCCTGCCAGGCCGGCACGTTGATCCACATTCCCGCCGGCACCTTGCATGGCTTCAACTTCGGCCCCGGCGGTGGCGAGATGCTCGAAATCACCGGCGCCCAGAGCCAGGCCATCGAGATGTTCCGCGCCCTGGATCGCGAGCTTGCGCCCGGCCCCGTGGACGTACCGAAGACCGTCGAAGTGGCCGCTGAATACGGCGTTATCTTCCACCTCTGAATCCCCGGCGGCCTGCTCGCGCGGGCCTTCGTTGCGGCTTCACGGCAACCCTGCAGAAAACGGATAGCACTCTGCACAAAGCGGATATTGCCCCCGCCAACCCAGCCCTAACCTGAGCCTGCCTGAACAATAACAACGGAGGCCCCGGCCATGTCCCTGGGTATCGACTACTTGCGTTCGCTGCTTGAGGAAGACCCTGCCAAAGGCGTCTACCGCTGCCGGCGGGAGATGTTCACCGACCCGCGCCTGTTCGACCTGGAGATGAAGCACATCTTCGAAGGCAACTGGGTCTACCTCGCCCATGAAAGCCAGACTCCCGAGAAGAACGACTTCCTGACCACGATGATCGGTCGCCAGTCGGTCTTCATCGCGCGCAACAAGGACGGCGTGCTCAACGCCTTCCTCAACGCCTGCAGCCACAAGGGCGCGATGCTCTGCCGGCACAAGTCCGGCAACCGCGCAAGCTACACCTGCCCGTTCCACGGCTGGACATTCAACAACTCCGGCAAGCTGCTCAAGGTCAAGGACCCGGCCGAGGCCGGTTACCCGGAAGGCTTCAACTGCGAGGGCTCCCATGATCTGACGAAAGTGGCACGTTTCGAGTCCTATCGCGGCTTCCTCTTCGGCAGCCTGAAGGCCGACGTCAAGCCGCTGGTGGAGCACCTGGGCGAGTCGGCGAAGATCATCGACATGATCGTTGACCAGTCCCCCGAAGGCCTGGAAGTACTGCGCGGTTCCAGCAGCTACATCTATGAAGGCAACTGGAAGCTCACCGCCGAGAACGGCGCCGACGGCTACCACGTCAGCTCGGTGCACTGGAACTACGCTGCCACCCAGAGCCAGCGCCAGCAGCGCGAAGCCGGCGAAGAAGTGAAGACCATGAGTGCCGGTGGCTGGGCCAAGCACGGCGGCGGTTTCTACTCCTTCGACCACGGCCACCTGCTGCTCTGGAGCCGCTGGGCCAACCCCGAGGCGCGCCCGGCCTTCGAGCGTCGCGACGAGCTCGCCCGCGACCATGGCCGCGCCCGCGCCGACTGGATGATCGAGAACTCGCGCAACCTCTGCCTGTACCCCAACGTCTACCTGATGGACCAGTTCAGCTCGCAGATCCGCATCGCCCGGCCCATCGACGTCAACCGTACCGAGATCACCATCTACTGCATCGCGCCGAAGGGCGAGAGCAGCGAGGCGCGCGCCCAGCGAATCCGCCAGTACGAGGACTTCTTCAACGTCAGCGGCATGGCCACGCCGGACGACCTGGAGGAGTTCCGTTCCTGCCAGCAGGCCTACCAGGGCAGCGCGGGTGGCTGGAACGACATGTCGCGCGGAGCGAAGCACTGGATCGACGGCGCCGACGACGCAGCGCGTGAGATCGACCTGGCGCCGGCTCTGTCCGGCGTGCGCACCGAGGACGAAGGCCTGTTCGTGCTGCAGCACCAGTACTGGCAGCAGACCATGATCGATGCGCTGGCCGCCGAGCAGGCCAATCGCATCGCCGTGACAGAGGAGGGCGTGTGATGAGCCGCTACGAGACCGTTCGCGACTTTCTCTACCGCGAAGCGCGCTACCTCGATGACAAGGACTGGGATGCGTGGCTGGAGCTGTACGCCGCTGACGCCACCTTCTGGATGCCCTCCTGGGACGACCGCGACCAGCTCACCGAAGACCCGCAGCGGGAAATCTCGCTGATCTGGTACGGCAGCCGTGGCGGCCTGGAAGACCGCGTGTTCCGCATCAAGACCGAGCGCTCCAGCGCGACCCTGCCGGACACTCGTACCTCGCACAACCTGAGCAACATCGAGGTGCTCGGCGAGGCTGACGGGCAGTGCCAGGTGCGCTTCAACTGGCACACCCTGAGCTTCCGCTACAAGACCGTCGACAGCTACTTCGGCACCAGCTTCTACACGCTCGATGTACGCGGCGAGCAGCCGCTGGTAAAGGCGAAGAAGGTCGTGCTGAAGAACGACTACGTCAGGCAAGTCATCGACATCTACCACATCTGAAAAACACGGCGTGAAGCTGCTGCGCTTGCCCGTGCTGCGTTGGAGAACGGTCCGTAATGCTCATTCACTAGAGTGAACTGCGCTTCCGAACCGTCCTCCGCCTTGCCCGGCCTGCGCTCGCGACGCTTCAAGCCGCGTTTTTGAGGCGAATGACATGAACAAGATCGCGCTCAACTTCGAAGACGGCGTTACCCGCTTCATCGACGCCAGCCCCAGCGAGACCGTGGCCGATGCGGCCTACCGCCAGGGCATCAACATTCCGCTGGATTGCCGCGACGGCGCCTGCGGCACCTGCAAGTGTTTCGCCGAATCCGGCCGCTATGACCTGGGCCAGGACTACATCGAGGACGCGCTGACCGAGGACGAAGCCGAGCAGGGCTACGTGCTCACCTGCCAGATGCGCGCGCAGAGTGATTGCGTGGTGCGCGTACCGGCCTCCTCGCAAGTCTGCAAGACCGCCCAGGCCAGTTTCGAGGCCAGCATCAGCGTAGTGCGCCAGCTCTCCGAAAGCACCATTGCGCTGTCGATCAAGGGCGAATCGCTGAGCAAGCTGGCCTTCCTGCCGGGGCAGTACGTCAACGTGCAGGTGCCGGGCAGCGAGCAAAGCCGCGCCTACTCCTTCAGCTCGCTGCAGAAGGGCGGTGAGGTCAGCTTCCTGATCCGCAACGTGCCGGGCGGCCTGATGAGCAGCTTCCTCACCGGCCTGGCGAAAGCCGGCGACGCTCTGTCCCTGGTCGGCCCGCTGGGTAGCTTCTACCTGCGCGAGATCAGGCGGCCGCTGTTGCTGCTGGCCGGCGGCACCGGCCTGGCGCCCTTCACCGCGATGCTCGAACAGATCGCCGAGCGCGGCTGCGAGTATCCGCTGCACCTCATCTACGGCGTCACCCATGACTTCGACCTGGTGGAGATGGATCGCCTGGAAGCCTTCGCCGCGCGCATCCCCAACTTCACCTGGAGCGCCTGCGTGGCCAGTCCCGAGAGCAGCTACCCGCAAAAGGGCTACGTCACCCAGCACATCGAGCCGGTGCATCTGAACGACGGCGAGGTGGACATCTACCTATGCGGTCCGCCGCCGATGGTCGAGGCGGTCAGCCAGTACATCCGCGAGCAGGGCATCACGCCGGCGAATTTCTATTACGAGAAGTTTGCCGCCAGCGCCGCCTGAGCCCGGAATACGCCTGCATACCCAGTGGGTATGCAGGCATGCCGACAAAGTATTTTTCCTCGGTGCCACCGCGCCCTAGCCTCCGGGCTGGGCCCCTGGCAGGGCCTGCATAACAACAATCAGCGAGGCATTGCCCTCGCAGCGGAGACCCACATGAGCCAGACGTGCAACATACCTGACGTGATAGATCACGCCGCCTTGAGTTCCTTCCAGTGGCGCGTGTTCGCCCTGTGTTTCCTGGTCGCCATCTTCGATGGCTTCGATACCCAGGCCATTGCCTACACGGGCCCGGCGATCATCGAGACCCTGCAGCTTTCCACCGGTGGCCTGGCGCCGATCCTCAGCGCCGGCATCGTCGGCATGGCCCTGGGTGCCATGGCGCTTGGGCTGTTCGGTGACCGCTTCGGTCGCCGCCCGACGGTGATGGGCGCGGTCGCTCTGTTCGCCCTCGCGACCTTGGCCACGGCCTTCGCCAGCAGTGCCGAGCAGATCCTGGTGCTGCGCTTCCTCGCCGGCCTCGGCATGGGCGGCGCCACGCCGGTGCTGCTGGCATTGGCCTCCGAGTACGGTCCGGCGCGCCTGCGTGGCGCCATCGTCACCGGCATTCTGCTGGGCCTTCCGGCGGGCGCCATGCTCGGCGGGCTGCTCGCTGCCCAGCTCATGCCGTTGATCGGCTGGCAGGGCATCTTCCTCGCAGGCGGGCTGCTGCCGCTGGTGCTGCTGGTCGGCCTGTACTTCGCGCTGCCGGAGTCGCTGCAGTTCCTGGCCACCCGCTCGGGCGAGACGGCGCAGGTGCGCCGCATTCTCGCGCGGATCAGTTCGCGGACGCTCGCCGATGACGTGCGCTTCAGCGTGCCGGAAGCCGCCACCCGCACCAGCGTACGCGCCCTGTTCGGGCCGGGGCTGGCGCGCAATACCCTCGCCGTGTGGCTGACCTACCTGTTCAACTGGGTGGCCTGGTTCATGTTCCTCTCCTGGCTGCCCACTGTGCTGAAGACCGCCGGCCTGCCGGTAGAGCAGGCGCCGCTGGGCACCGTCACGGTCAATGCGGTGTTCATCCTCTGCGCCATCCCGCTGTCGATCCTGCTGCCGCGCCTGAACACCCGCAACGTGCTACTCGGCCTGTTCGCCCTCGGCGTGATGGTCAGCCTTGGCCTGTCCCTGAGCGGCGACAACTGGGCGCTGGTGTTCCTGCTGGTCGGCGCCGCGGGCCTGGGCATTGGCGGGCAGCAGATCGCCCTCAACTACCTGGTGGTTTCGGCCTACCCGACCAGCCTGCGCGCCACCGCCACCGGCTGGGCCATCGGCCTGGGCCGGGTGGGCGCCATCATCGGTTCCGCCCTGGGCGGAACCTTCCTCGAATGGGGCGGCGTCGCCGGTTTCTACCTGGCGCTGGCCGTTCCCTTGCTGCTGGCGCTGATCGCCGTGGCCCTTATCCGCGGCAGCGAGAAGCCCTCGGGCGGGCTCGTGGCCGCACACTGACAGGAGAACGTCATGTCCCGTTTCGACAACAAGGTTGCCCTCGTCACCGGCGCCGCCCAGGGTATCGGCCGGCGCGTCGCCGAGCGGCTGGTGGAAGAGGGCGCCAGGGTCATCGCCGTGGACCGCTCGGAAATCGTCCACGAACTGCAGGACGCCCTCGGCCAGCACGGCGAAGTGCTCACCCTGACTGCCGACCTGGAGCGCTTTGCCGACTGCCAGGGTGTAGTCGATCAGGCGCTGGCGCGCTTCGGCCGCCTCGACATCCTGGTCAACAACGTCGGCGGCACCATCTGGGCGAAGCCCTTCGAGCACTACGCCGAGGACGAGATCGAAGCCGAGGTGCGCCGCTCGCTGTTCCCCACCCTGTGGTGCTGCCGCGCCGCGCTGGTGCCGATGCTCGAGCAGGGCGCGGGCGCCATCGTCAACGTCTCGTCCATCGCCACCCGTGGGGTGAACCGCGTGCCCTACGGTGCGGCGAAGGGCGGGGTGAACGCGCTGACCGCATGCCTGGCCTTCGAGACCGCCGAGCGCGGCGTGCGGGTCAACGCCACCGCGCCCGGCGGCACCGAAGCGCCGCCGCGGCGCATCCCGCGCAACGCAGCGCAGCAGAGTGAGCAGGAGAAGGTCTGGTACCAGCAGATCGTCGACCAGACCCTCGACAGCAGCCTGATGAAGCGCTACGGCAGCATCGACGAGCAGGTCGGCGCGATCCTCTTCCTCGCTTCCGACGAAGCCAGCTACATCACCGGCGTGACCCTGCCGGTGGGTGGCGGCGACCTGGGCTGAGGCACCGCCATGATGCGCCTACGGCAGGTCTGCGCCGATCAGTTGCAGGCAGCGTTGCAGCGGCGCGCTGACGTCGCCGCGGCGCTGGCTGAAGATGATCGGCGAGACCGCCCCGGCGTCGGTCAGCGTGGCGTAGCCGATGTCGGCGCGGTGCTGTTGCTGCACCGACGCCGGCACCAGCGCCACGCCCAGCCCGGCGGCGACCAGGCCGATGGCGGTCTGCAGCTCGTTGGTCCACTGCGCGACGCGCACGCTCAGTCCGTGGTTGGCGAACAGCGCGAGCACGTGGTCGGCGTAGCTGGGGCGCGGGTTGGCGGGGTAGAGCACGAAGTCCTCGCCGGCCAGCTGTTCCAGGCTCAGCGGCGCACCCAGCAGGCGATGCCCGGCCGGCAGCACGGCGACCATCGGCTCCTCGCGCAAGACCTGCTGGGTAATCGCCGGATCGTCGATGCGGATGCGCCCGAAGCCGATGTCGATGCGCCCGCTTTTCAGCGCCTCGACCTGCTGCACCGTGGTCATTTCCTGCAGCCCCAGCTCCAGAGCGGCGTCGCCGCGCAACTCGCGGATCAGCTCGGGCAAGCCGTCGTACAGCGTCGAGGGCGCGAAGCCGATGCCGAACCACTGGCGCTCGCCCTGGCCGATGCGCCGGGTGCTCTCGCAGATGCTTTCCAGCTGCGCCAGCAGGGTGCCGGTCTGCTCGTGGAAGTAGCGCCCGGCGTCGGTCAGGCGCAGCGGACGGCCACGCTCCAGCAGTGCCACGCCAAGCAGTTCCTCGAGCTGCTGGATCTGCCGGCTCAGCGGCGGCTGGGCGATGTGCAGGCGCTCGGCGGCGCGGGTGAAGTTGAGGGTGCCGGCCACCTCGCGGAAGTAGCGCAGGTGTCGCAGTTCCATGATACCTCCAGAGTATGCAACAAGATGGCAACGATATTGGACTGCCTGCAGGCCCCGGCGCAATCCTTCGTCAATCGTGAAAACACCTGTCGGGTATCGCCGCAGTGCGGCCCGGCCCATCCACAAATCCCAGACCGGAACGCCGTCCATGAGTAGCCCCGTCATCGAACGCATCGAGTCGATCATCGTCGACCTGCCGACCATCCGTCCGCACAAGCTGGCCATGCACACCATGCAGCAGCAGACGCTGGTGATCATCCGCCTGCGCTGCTCCGACGGTGTCGAGGGCATTGGCGAAGCCACCACCATCGGCGGCCTGGCTTACGGCAATGAGAGCCCGGAAAGCATCAAGGCCAACATCGACGCGCACTTCGCGCCGCTGCTCAAGGGCCAGGACGCCAGCAACATCAACGCCTGCATGCAGCGCCTGGACAAGTCGATCAAAGGCAACACCTTTGCCCGCTCGGGTATCGAGAGCGCGCTGCTGGACGCCCAGGGCAAGCGCCTCGGCCTGCCGGTCAGCGAGCTGCTCGGCGGCCGCGTGCGCGACAGTCTCGAAGTGGCCTGGACCCTGGCCTCCGGCGACACCGCCCGCGACATCGCCGAAGCCGAGCAGATGCTCGACATCCGCCGCCACCGCATCTTCAAGCTGAAGATCGGCGCCAACCCGCTGGAGCAGGACCTCAAGCATGTGGTGGCGATCAAGAAGGCGCTGGGCGAGCGCGCCAGCGTGCGCGTGGACGTCAACCAGGGCTGGGACGAATCCCAGGCCGTCCGTGGCTGCCAGGTGCTCGGCGAGAACGGCATCGATCTCATCGAACAGCCCATCTCGCGGATCAACCGCAGCGGCCAGGTGCGCCTGAACCAGCGCAGCCCGGCGCCGATCATGGCCGACGAATCCATCGAGAGCGTGGCCGACGCCTTCAGCCTCGCCGCTGACGGCGCCGCCAGCATCTTCGCCCTGAAGATCGCCAAGAACGGTGGCCCGCGCGCCGTGCTGCGCACTGCGCAGATCGCCGAAGCCGCCGGCATCGCGCTGTACGGCGGGACCATGCTCGAAGGCGCGGTCGGCACCCTGGCCTCGGCCCACGCCTTCCTCACCCTGGAGAAGCTGACCTGGGCCACCGAGCTGTTCGGCCCGCTGCTGCTCACCGAGGAAATCGTCACCGAGGCGCCGGTCTACCGCGACTTCCAGCTGCACGTTCCGCGCACGCCCGGCCTGGGCCTGACCCTCGACGAGGAGCGCCTGGCGCGCTTCCGACGCCACTGATTTGCAACCCTTTCCGACTGCCCGATAGAGGAGAAGACCCGATGCTGTTCCACGTGAAGATGACCGTGAAATTGCCCGTCGATATGGACCCGGCGAAAGCCGCCCAGCTCAAGGCCGACGAGAAGGAGCTGGCCCAGCGCCTGCAGCGCGAGGGCAAGTGGCGCCACCTGTGGCGCATCGCCGGGCACTACGCCAACTACAGCGTGTTCGACCTCGCCAGCGTCGAGGAACTGCACGACACCCTGATGCAGCTGCCGCTGTTCCCCTACATGGACATCGAGGTCGACGGGCTCTGTCGCCATCCGTCCTCGATCCATACCGACGACCGCTGATTTACGTCCCGGACGAATCAACAAGAACAAGACTTGAGGATCGCATCATGACCGTGAAGATTTCCCAGACTGCCGACATCCAGAAGTTCTTCGAAGAGGCCAGCGGCGCCCTGAATGACCAGGGCAACCCGCGCGTGAAGAACCTCGTCCTGCGCATCCTGCAGGACACCGCGAAACTGATCGAAGACATGAACGTCACCCCCGACGAGTTCTGGAAAGCGGTGGACTACCTCAACCGACTCGGCTCCCGCCAGGAAGCCGGCCTGGTCGTCGCCGGCCTCGGCGTCGAGCACTACCTCGACCTGCTGCTGGACGCCCAGGACGCGGCTGCCGGCATCGGCGGCGGTACCCCGCGCACCATCGAAGGCCCGCTGTATGTGGCCGGCGCGCCGCTGTCCGAAGGCGAAGCGCGGATGGACGACGGCAAGGACGCGGGTACCGTGATGTTCCTTTCCGGCCGCGTGTTCGACCCGCAGGGCAAGCCGCTGGCTGGCGCCGTGGTCGACCTCTGGCACGCGAACACCCAGGGTACCTACTCGTACTTCGATAGCACCCAGTCCGAGTTCAACCTGCGCCGGCGCATCGTCACCGACGCCGAAGGCCGCTACAAGGCCCGCAGCATCGTGCCCAGCGGCTACGGCTGCCCGCCGGACGGCCCGACCCAGGAGCTGCTCGACCAGCTCGGTCGCCACGGCCAGCGCCCGGCGCACATCCACTTCTTCATCTCCGCGCCGGGGCATCGCCACCTGACCACGCAGATCAACCTCGCGGGTGACCAGTACCTGTGGGACGACTTCGCCTACGCCACCCGAGACGGGCTGATCGGCGAGGTGCGTTTTGTCGAGGACGCGGCTGCCGCCAAGGCGCGTGGTGTGGACGGGCGCTTCGCCGAGATCGAGTTCGACTTCCAGCTGCAGCAGGCGGTTTCCGTCGATGCCGAGGACCGCAGCAACCGCCCTCGCGCGCTGCAGGAAGCGTGATCCCCGCCAACGTCCGGCCTTGCCGGTAACCCCGCCGTAGGATGGCGTGGAGCGCAGCGATACCCATCAATCCGTGCGCCGACAGCATGGGTATCGCTGCGCTCCACCCATCCTACCCAGAGCGCTCTGCTGCACTGGAACTCGTGCTGTGGCGGGCCTGGCTCCGCTCGATCCGCCCCGCAATCCAGCCGTTAGCCCCCTAAGAGAAGTGTTCGATATTCGCACCAATAGTCGATTATCGCATTGTTCGTCCATCCCCCCGACGGTACTGTTTTCCCATCGGCACCCCTACACAACGAGACCGACCATGGCTGAACTCCTGACTCTCCGCGAAGCGGTCGAGCGCTTCGTCTACGACGGCGACACCGTCGCGCTCGAAGGCTTCACCCACCTGATCCCGACCGCTGCCTCCCACGAGCTGATCCGCCAGGGCAAGAAAGACCTGCACCTGGTGCGCATGACCCCCGACCTGGTCTATGACCTGCTGATCGGTGCCGGCTGCGTGCGCAAGCTGACCTTCTCCTGGGGCGGCAACCCCGGTGTCGGTTCGCTGCATCGCCTGCGTGACGCGGTGGAGAAGGGCTGGCCGCGGGAGCTGGAGATCGACGAGCACAGCCACGCCGACCTCGCCAACTCCTACGTCGCCGGCGCCTCGGGCCTGCCGTTCGCCGTGCTGCGCGCCTACGCCGGTTCCGACCTGCCGAAGGTCAACCCGAACATCAAGTTCATCAACTGCCCGTTCACCGGTGAGCAACTGGCCGCCGTGCCTTCGGTGCGTCCGGACGTCACCGTGATCCACGCGCAGAAGGCCGACCGCAAGGGCAACGTGCTGCTGTGGGGCATCCTTGGCGTGCAGAAGGAAGCCGCCCTGGCCGCCAAGCGCTGCATCGTCACCGTCGAGGAAATCGTCGACGACCTGAATGCGCCGATGAACTCCTGCGTACTACCGACCTGGGCGCTGTCCGCCGTCTGCCTGGTGCCCGGCGGTTCGCACCCGTCCTACGCCCACGGCTACTCCGAACGCGACAACCGCTTCTACCAGGCCTGGGACCCGATCGCCCGCGACCGCGACACCTTCAACGCCTGGATCGATACCTACATCCGCGGCACGAAAGATTTCAACGAGTTCAAAGCCAAGCTCGCGGAGGCCAAGTAATGAGCGCCTACAGCACCAATGAAATGATGACCGTGGCCGCCGCCCGCCGTCTGAAGAACGGCGCCGTCTGCTTCGTCGGCATCGGCCTGCCATCCAAGGCCGCCAACCTCGCGCGTCTGACCGCCTCGCCGGACGTGGTCCTGATCTACGAATCCGGCCCCATCGGCGCCAAGCCCAGCGTGCTGCCGCTGTCCATCGGTGACGGCGAACTGGCCGAAACCGCGGACACCGTGGTGCCCACCGGCGAGATTTTCCGCTACTGGCTGCAGGGCGGGCGCATCGACGTCGGCTTCCTCGGCGCGGCCCAGGTCGACCGCTTCGGCAACATCAACACCACCGTCATCGGCGACTACAACAAGCCGAAGGTGCGCCTGCCCGGCGCTGGCGGCGCGCCGGAGATCGCCGGTTCCGCCAAGGAAGTGCTGATCATCCTCAAGCAGTCCCACCGCACCTTCGTCGACAAGCTGGCCTTCATCACCTCGGTCGGCTTCGGCGAGGGCGGCGACCACCGCCAGCAGCTCGGCCTGCCCGGCAAGGGGCCGGTGGCGATCATCACTGACCTGTGCATCATGGAGCCGGAAGCCGGCAGCAACGAATTCATCGTCACCACCCTGCACCCGGGCGTGACCCGCGAGCAGGTGGTCGAGAACACCGGCTGGGCGATCCGCTTCGCCGAGCAGGTGACCGAGACCGTCGCGCCGACCGACGTCGAGCTGGAAGCCCTGCGCGCCCTCGAAGCCCGCACCGCCGCCGCCCACGGCCAGCTGGGAGGTGAGGAATGAGCCGCGAGGTCTTCATCTGCGACGCCGTGCGCACGCCCATCGGCCGTTTCGGCGGCTCGCTCTCCGGTGTGCGCGCCGACGACCTCGCCGCCGTGCCGGTGAAGGCGCTGCTGGAACGTAACCCGCAAGTCGACTGGGCCGCGCTGGACGAGGTCTACCTCGGCTGCGCCAACCAGGCCGGCGAGGACAACCGCAACGTGGCGCGTATGGCGCTGCTGCTGGCTGGCCTGCCGGAAAGCGTGCCGGGCGTGACCCTCAACCGTCTCTGCGCCTCGGGCCTGGACGCGGTAGGCACCGGCTTCCGCGCCATCGCCAGCGGCGAGGCCGAGCTGGTCATCGCCGGCGGCGTCGAGTCCATGTCCCGCGCGCCCTACGTGATGGGCAAGGCCGACAGCGCCTTCGGCCGCGGCCAGAAGATCGAGGACACCACCATCGGCTGGCGCTTCATCAATCCGCTGATGAAGGCGCAGTACGGCGTGGACGCCATGCCGCAGACAGCCGACAACGTGGCCGATGACTACAACGTCAACCGCGCTGACCAGGACGCCTTCTCCCTGCGCAGCCAGCAGCGTGCCGGCGTCGCCCAGGCCAACGGCTACTTTGCCGAGGAAATCGTCCCGGTGGTGATCAAGGGCCGCAAGGGCGAGACCGTCGTCGACACCGACGAACACCCGCGCCCGGACACCACCCTGGAAGCGCTGGCCAAGCTCAAGCCGGTCAACGGCGAAGGCAAGACCGTTACTGCCGGCAACGCTTCCGGCGTGAACGACGGCGCCGTGGCGCTGATCCTCGCCAGCGCCGAGGCGGTGAAGAAACACGGCCTGACGCCGAGGGCGAAAGTGCTCGGCATGGCCAGCGCTGGCGTCGCTCCGCGCGTGATGGGCATCGGTCCGGTGCCGGCGGTGCGCAAGCTGCTGGAGCGCCTGAACCTGTCGGTCGACCAGTTCGATGTCATCGAGCTGAACGAAGCCTTTGCCGCGCAGGGCCTGGCGGTGACCCGTGATCTGGGCATCGCCGATGACGACGCACGGGTGAACCCCAACGGCGGCGCCATCGCCCTCGGCCACCCGCTGGGTGCCAGCGGCGCGCGCCTGGTACTGACCGCTGTGCACCAGCTGCAGAAGTCCGGCGGCAAGCTCGGCCTGTGCACCATGTGCGTGGGCGTAGGGCAGGGCGTGGCGTTGGTCGTCGAGCGCGTGTAATCGCTCAGCCGTGTAGACCGTAGGGCGCATAACGCGCCAGCGCTTATCCGTCGAGTAGCCGGCGGATAACCTGTGCCAGGTTATGCGCCCTACGCCAGCTCTCCGGTCATACTGTCCGACAACGCCCGCCGATCTCCGGAGCCACCCCAGTGAGCACCCACCTTCTGTTCGACGCCTACTTCACCCAGCCTGCCATGCGCGCGATCTTCAGCGACCACGGCCGGGTGCAGGGCATGCTCGACTTCGAGGCCGCATTGGCTCGTGCCGAGGCCCGTGTGGGCGTGATCCCGGCGAGCGCCGTGGCGCCCATCGCCGCCGCCTGCCGCGCCGAACTCTACGATTTTGCCGCACTGGCGCAGGCCATCTGCAGCGCCGGCAATTCCGCGATCCCGCTGGTGAAGGCGCTGGGCAAGCGCATCGCCGCCGAAGACGCCGAAGCCGAGCGCTACGTGCACCTGGGCGCCACCAGCCAGGACGCCATGGACTCCGGGCTGGTCCTGCAGTTGCGTGGCGCCATCGAGCTGCTCGAAGGCGACCTCGCCCGGCTGGCTGACGCGCTCGCCGTAAAAGCACAAGCCCACGCCGGCACGCCCATGGTCGGCCGCACCTGGCTGCAGCACGCAACGCCCGTCACCCTCGGCATGAGGATCGCCGGCTGGCTGGGCGCGATCACCCGTCATCGCCAGCGCCTGAACGAACTCAAGCCGCGCCTGCTGTGCCTGCAATTCGGCGGCGCGTCCGGCAGCCTCGCCGCGCTGGGCGAGCAAGGCTTCGCCGTGGCCGAAGCGCTGGCTGAAGAACTCAACCTGCAACTCCCCGAACAACCCTGGCACACCCAGCGCGACCGCCTGGTGGAGTTCGCCAGCCTGCTCGGCCTGATCGCCGGCAGCCTCGGCAAACTCGGCCGCGACCTCAGCCTGCTGATGCAGACCGAGGCCGGCGAAGTCTTCGAGCCTTCCGCGCCGGGCAAGGGTGGTTCCTCCACCATGCCGCACAAGCGCAACCCGGTGGGCGCTGCCGTGCTGATTGGCGCGGCGACCCGCGCGCCGGGCCTGGTCTCGACCCTGTTCGCCGCCATGCCCCAGGAGCACGAGCGCAGCCTCGGCTTGTGGCACGCCGAATGGGAAAGCCTGCCGGAGCTGTGCTGCCTCGTCTCCGGTGCGTTGCAACAGGCGCTGAGCCTGGTGCCAGGCCTGGAGGTCGACGCCGGGCGCATGCTGGCGAACCTCGACCTGACCCGTGGCCTGGTGCTCGCCGAAGCCGTGAGCATCGCCCTGGCCCAGCGCATTGGTCGCGACGCCGCGCACCACCTGGTGGAGCAGTGCTGCAAGCAGGCGGTGAAGGAGGGCGCGCACCTGCGCACGGTGCTCGGCGCCAACGCCGAAGTCGCCGCCCAACTGACTGCCGAAGAGCTGGATCGCCTGCTCGATCCCGCCCATTACCTGGGCCAGGCGCGCCGCTGGGTCGAGCGCGCGCTGGCCGAACACCAAGTACTTTCCTTGCGCAAAGAATCCCCATAGGAGCCTTGCATGCCTGCCGTACATCTCGCCGATGGCGACCTGAATTACCTTCTTGAAGGGCCCGCCGGCGCCCCCGTGCTGGTGCTGTCCAACTCGCTGGGTACTGACCTGCACATGTGGGACGCGCAGGTCGCGGCTTTCGCCGAGCACTTCCGCGTGCTGCGCTATGACACCCGTGGCCACGGCGGCTCACTGGTCACCCCCGGTCCGTACAGCATCGAGCAGAACGGCCTTGACGTGCTGGCCCTGCTGGACGCGCTGGACATCCCGCGCGCGCATTTCTGCGGCCTGTCCATGGGTGGCCTGATCGGCCAGTGGCTGGCCATCCATGCGCCGGAGCGCATCGAGCGTCTGGTGGTGTGCAACACCGCCGCGAAGATCGGCACCCCGGAAGTCTGGAACCCGCGCATCGAGACCGTGCTCAGTGGCGGCGCCGAGGCTATGCGCAACCTGCGTGACGCGTCGATCTCGCGCTGGTTCACTGCGGACTTCGCCGAGGCGGAGCCGGGCAAGGTCGAGCCTATCGTCGGCATGCTGGCGCAGACCTCGCCGGAAGGTTATGCAGCCAACTGCGCGGCTGTGCGTGATGCCGATTTTCGTGGCGAGATCGGTGCGATCACTGCGCCGACCCTGGTGGTCTGCGGCGCTGCCGACCCGGTGACCACCACCGAGGACGGCCGCTTCCTGCAGGCACGCATTCCCGGCGCCGAGCTGGTGGAGTTCCGCGCCGCGCACCTGTCCAACGTGCAGGCCGGCGATGCCTTCAGCCAGCGTGTGCTGGACTTCCTGCGTGCCTGATCGCTTTTGCTCTTGTAGGAGTTAGAGATGGACGAGAAAGAACGCTACGAAGCCGGCATGCAGGTGCGCCGCGCGGTACTGGGCGACGCCCACGTCGACCGCAGCCTGCAGAAGCGCAACGCCTTCAACGAAGAGTTCCAGGAAATGATCACCCGTCATGCCTGGGGTGACATCTGGACCCGTCCCGGCCTGCCGCGCCACACCCGCAGCCTGATCACCATCGCCATGCTGATCGGCATGAACCGCGAAGGCGAGCTGACGCTGCACCTGCGCGCCGCACGCAACAACGGCGTGACCCGCGAAGAGATCAAGGAAGTCCTGCTGCAGAGCGCGATCTACTGTGGCATCCCGGCCGCCAACGCCACCTTCCACCTCGCCGAGGCGGTGTGGGACGAGCTGGGCACCGAGTCGCTGGGCGACGCCTGATCAGCGCCGCCCGGACCACGCATCCGGGCGGTGACTGCTTGGCTGACGCTCGGGCCGCTCTGGTAGGGCGGATAAGCGCCAGCGTTATCCGCCGCAGGGTTGGTGGCGGATAACCTGTTCCAGGTTATGCGCCCTACGACTCTGATTTGTCGGTGTAGGGCGCGCGAGCATGCTTGCTCCTACAAGAGCAAGAGCCCCTCACCCTAACCCTCTCCCGCAAGCGGGAGAGGGGACCGTTCGGTGTAGTGAGCATCCATGGCGTCAGCCGGCACAATCTGCTCCCTCTCCCTCCGGGAGAGGGCTGGGGTGAGGGGAGTGCATCGGTACGGTGTCACCTGAGAACCTCAACTCTCCAGTTCCTTCCGATCCCTGAACAGCTCGAGCGCCTGCGGGTTGGCCAGCGCGTCGGTGTTCTTCACCGGCTGGCCGTGCACCACGTTGCGTACCGCCAGTTCGACGATCTTGCCGCTGATGGTGCGCGGGATGTCGGCGACTGCGAGAATCTTCGCCGGCACGTGGCGTGGGGTGGTGTTGCTGCGGATGGTCTGGCGGATGCGTTCCTGCAGCGCTTCGTCCAGTTCTACGCCGCCACGCAGTCGCACGAACAGCACCACGCGCACGTCGCCCTGCCACTCCTGGCCGATGGCGATGGACTCCAGCACCTGTTCGATCTTCTCCACCTGGCGATAGATTTCCGCGGTGCCGATGCGCACGCCGCCGGGGTTGAGCACGGCATCGGAACGGCCATGGATCACCAGACCGCCGTGTGCGGTTTCCTCGGCGTAGTCGCCATGGGCCCAGACGCCGGGGAAGGTGGCGAAGTAGGCATCGAGAAATCTCTCGTTGTTCTCGTCGTTCCAGAAGCCCGCCGGGATCGACGGGAAGTGCCGCACACAGACCAGCTCGCCTTTCTCGCCGCGCACCGGCCTGCCGGCCTCGTCCCAGACTTCCACCGCCATACCCAGTGCCTTGCACTGGATTTCCCCGCGCCACACCGGCAGGGTCGGGTTACCGATGGCGAAGCAGGAAACGATGTCGGTGCCGCCGGAGATCGACGACAGGCAGAGGTCGGGCTTCACCTCGCGGTAGACGTAGTCGAAGCTCTCGTGGGCCAGCGGCGAGCCGGTCGAGAGCAGGGTCTTCAGACGCTCCAGCGAGTGGCTCTGGCGTGGCCGCACGTTGGCCTTTTCCAGTGCGGCGATGTACTTGGCGCTGGTGCCGAACACGCTGATGTTCTCCGCGTCGATCAGGTCCATCAGGCGCTCGGGGCCGGGGTGGAAGGGCGAGCCATCGTAGAGCACCAGTGTCGCGCCGACGGCGAGTCCCGAGACCAGCCAGTTCCACATCATCCAGCCGCAGGTGGTGTAGTAGAACAGCGTGTCGTTGTTGCCCAGGTCGACGTGCAGGCCGTGCTCCTTCAGGTGCTGCAGCAGCACGCCGCCGGCGCCGTGGACAATGCACTTGGGCACGCCGGTGGTGCCGGAGGAGTAGAGGATGTACAGCGGGTGGTCGAAAGGCACCGGGGTGAATACCGGCTCGCCGCCGCTGTGGAAGAAGTCCTGCCAGAGGCTGACCAGCGCCGGCGTCTGGAAGTCGCTGCGTCGCGCGTGGCCGTTGGCGTAGGGGACGATCACCAGCTGCTCCAGGGTGGGCAGCTGGGCGAGGATTTCGTTGAGCTTGGCGCTGAGGTCCAGCATCTTGCCGGCGTAGCGGTAGCCGGCGCAGGCGATCAGCACCTTGGGTTCGATCTGGCCGAAGCGGTCGATCACGCCATGGGTGCCGAAGTCCGGCGAGCAGCTCGACCAGGTGGCGCCGAGGCTGGTGGTGGCGAGCATGCCGACCACCGTCTGCCAGGTGTTGGGCATGAAGGCCGCGACGCGGTCGCCGACGCCCACGCCGGCTTCGCGCAGGGCACGCTGCAGGCCGGCGACCTGGGCGGCCAGCTCGGCATGGCTGATCACCTCGCGACGCTCATCCTCGCTGATGGCGATCAGCGCCGGCTTGTTGTCGCGGCGGCGCAGCAGGTGTTCGGCGAAGTTCAGGGTGGCGCCGGGGAACCAGCGCGCATCGGGCATTTCCGGGCCTTCCTCGAGGACTGCCGTGGGTGCCTCGTGGAACTGCACGCCGAAGGTGTCGATGATGGCCAGCCAGAAGGCTTCGCGCTCGGCGATGCTCCAGGCGTGCAATGCGGCGTAGTCGGGCAGGTCGACTCCGTGCTGCTGCGCCACCTTGCGGCGGAAGGCGTCCATCCGGGTGGCGGCGATGCGTTCGGGGGAGGGTGTCCAGAGCAGTGGGTTCATTGACGACGACTCCAGCGAAGGAACGGTGGGCACCGCCGACCAGCGGCCCCCATCATCTTGACACGAAGCGTCGCCGGAAGTGCTTCGCCGCTGCGGGTGGATCACTGCGCGACCCAACCGCCATCCATGTTCCAGGCGGCGCCGCGGACCTGGGCGGCGGCTTCAGAACACAAGAATAGCGCCAGCTCGCCCAGCTGGTCGGCAGTGACGAAGTCGAGCGACGGCTGCTTCTCCGCCAGCAGGTCGTGGCGTGCCTGTTCGGGTGTGACACCGGCCGCTATGCGCGCGTCGATCTGCTGCTGCACCAGCGGCGTCAGCACCCAGCCTGGGCAGATGGCGTTGCAGGTGATGGCGCTGGTGGCGGTTTCCAGGGCGGTGGTCTTGGTCAGGCCGATCACCCCGTGCTTGGCGGCCACGTAGGCGCTCTTGCCGGCGGAGGCGACCAGGCCGTGGGTCGAGGCGATATTGAGGATGCGCCCCCAGCCGCGCTGGCGCATGCCCGGCAACGCCAGGCGGGTGGTGTGGAACACCGAGGAGAGGTTGATGGCGATGATCGCGTTCCAGCGCTCCACGGGGAACTCCTCCAGCGCCGCGACGTGCTGGATGCCCGCGTTGTTGACCAGGATGTCGAGGCCGCCGAACTCGCGCTCGACGTATTCGATCATCTGCCCGATCTGCTCGGGTTGCGCCATGTCTGCGCCGTGGTGGCCGATGCGTGTGCCATGTACCGACAGCTCGCGTACCGCCGCGTCGATATCGCCGAAGCCGTTGACCACCACGTTGGCACCCGCCTGTGCCAGACGCGCGGCGATGCCCAGGCCGATGCCGCTGGTGGAGCCGGTGACCAGTGCGGTCTTGCCTTTGAGAGTCATGCAAATCTCCTCTGGAACGGGTTGGCCGCATTGCTGCGACTATCAATACACAGGACTGCCCAGAATTCGTTTGTGGCCTTGCGAGCTGGAGCAGAACAGGGAACAAGCAGGCGAGGGCGCGGAGTTGACGTGTAGTCAATGAGCAGTCATCGCCTGCTTTTGACGCAGTTATGCCGACGCGCAGCTAGCCACAAGCGGATTCTTATACGATCCCGGTGGCGTAGAAGGTACCTATCACCACGAACACCGCGAGGGTCTTGATCAGGGTGATGGCGAAGATGTCCTTGTAGGCCTCGCGGTGGGTCAGGCCGGTAACCGCGAGCAGGGTGATGACCGCGCCGTTGTGCGGCAGGGTATCCATGCCGCCAGAGGCCATGGCCGCGATCCGGTGCAGCACTTCCAGCGGGATGTTGGCGGCGTGGGCGGCGGCGATGAACTGCTCGGACATGGCCGCCAGGGCGATGCTCATGCCGCCCGACGCCGAGCCGGTGATGCCGGCCAGGGTGGTGACGGTGATGGCTTCGTTGATCAGCGGATCGGGAATCTTCTTCAGCGCATCGGCCAGCACCAGGAAGCCCGGCAGCGAGGCGATCACCGCACCGAAGCCGTATTCCGAAGCCGTGTTCATGGCCGCCAGCAGCGCGCCGCCCACGGCGGTCTTGCTGCCCTCTGCAAGCTTGCTGCGGATCACCGCGAAGCTGGTCACCAGCACCAGCAGGATGCCCAGCAGCAGCGCCGCCTGCACCGCCCAGATGCCGGTCAGCTTGGCCACGTCGCTGGCCACCGGCGCGGCCATGCCGGCCAGTTGCAGGCTGTGGGTCTTGCCGTAGACCTGGGGAATCCAGTGGGTGAACAGCAGGTTGGCGACGCCCACCAGCACCAGCGGCGAGAGCGCCAGCAGCGGGTTGGGCAGCCGGATGTCGTCGGCGGTTTCCGGCTCGTTGCGCAGCTCGCTGCCGTAGCCCTCGCCGGCGGCGCGCGCCTTGCCGGCCTGGCGACGGAGGAACAGCATGCCGACGGTGAACACGAACAGGCTGCCGATCAGCCCCAGCCAGGGCGCGGCCCAGCCGGTGGTGTTGAAGAAGGCGGTGGGGATGATGTTCTGGATCTGCGGGGTGCCGGGCAGGGCATCCATGGTGAAACTGAACGCGCCCAGGGCGATGGTCGCCGGGATCAGCCGCTTGGGAATGTTGCTCTGGCGGAACATCTCGGCGGCGAACGGATAGACCGCGAACACCACCACGAACAGCGAGACGCCGCCGTAGGTGAGCAGGGCGCAGACCAGCACGATCACCAGCATCGCCTGGCTGGTGCCAAGCAGGCGGATGGCGGCGGCGACAATGGAGCGCGAGAAGCCCGACAGCTCGATCAGCTTGCCGAACACCGCGCCGAGCAGGAACACCGGGAAGTAGAGTTTGACGAAGCCGACCATCTTCTCCATGAACACCCCGGTGAAGGCCGGGGCGACGGCGGCAGGGTCCGTCAGCAGCACCGCGAGCAGTGCCGCGATGGGGGCGAAGAGGATCACGCTGTAGCCGCGGTAGGCGGCGAGCATCAGCAGGGCGAGGGCCGCAAGGGCGATGACCACGCTCATCGAAGTATCTCCAGTTGTCGCGCGGCCAGGAGCCGCGCGTCGTTCTTGTTGTAGTGGGCTTGCTTGACGATCAGGAGTCAGGCGGTCAGTTGGTTACCAGAGCGGCAGCACGTAGCTGAGGATCAGGCGGTTCTCGTCCAGGTCGTTGCCGAAGTGGCTGGAGCGCACCGTCGCGTTGCGCCACTTCACGCCGACGTTCTTCAGCGGGCCGCTCTGCACCACGTAGCCGATGTCGGTGTCGCGTTCCCATTCCTTGCCTTCGGGCTTGCCCGCGCCCAGCTCGATGCTGTCGCCGGACAGGTAGCGCGTCATGAAGGTCAGGCCGGGAACCCCGAGGGCGCCGAAGTCGTAGTCGTAGCGACCCTGCCAGGACTTCTCGTCGCGGTTCGCGAAGTCGCCGATCTGCACGAAGTTGACCAGGAAGGCGTCGGTGCCGCCGATGTAGGCGAAGCCGGTGTCGCCGCTCATTTTCTGGTAGCCGGCGCCGAAGCCGTGGCCGCCCAGCGTGTAGGTGAGCATCGCGCCGAAGGCGCGGTTGTCGACGTTGCTGTGGCCGTCGTCGTCGGAACGCGCGTAGCGCAGGTCGGTCTTCAGCGACTGGCCGGCAGCGACGGGCAGCACGTGCACCAGGTTGACGATGTGCTGGTCGTAGAGCCCGTCGAGCTTGGCGTAGCTGTAGCCGGTGGTGAGTTGCGGCGTCCACTTGTAGCTCAGGCCGGCGAAGTCGAACTGGTCGCTGGTGTCGGTGGCGACGATGCCGCGCGCGCTGCCACTGGTGACGGTCATGTCCTCGCGGTTGGACGAGTCGCGCTGGCTCACCTGGCGCAGGCGGCCACCGTCGAAAGTCAGGCCGGCGAACTCGGCGGAATTCAGGTGCGCGCCTTCGAAGGTCTGCGGCAACAGGCGCGAATCGTTGGCCAGCACAGTGGGCAGCTTGGGCAGCAGGGTGCCGATCTTCAGTGTGCTTTTGGAGGCGCGCAGCTTGGCAGTCAGGCCCAGCTCGCTGTAGTCGTCCGGCGCGCCGTTGACCTTGTCCTTGTCGCGCGGCAGCAGGCCGGAGCCAGCGCGGTCGGGGCTGGAATCCAGCTTCACGCCGAGCAGGCCGAGGGCATCTACGCCCACGCCGATGGTGCCTTCGGTGTAGCCGGATTCGTAGCGCAGCAGAAAGCCCTGGGCCCATTCGTCCTGCTTGGACTGCGTGGCGTTGTCCTGGCGGAAGTCGCGGTTGAAGTAGAAGTTGCGCAGTTCGACGCTGGCCTTGCTGTCGGCAAGAAATTCGGCGAAGGCCTGGGGCGAAAGGGCGAGGGTGGAGCCGAGGGCGGTCAGAACGGCGGCATGATTGAGCGTGGAGCGGCTCATCGGTGATCTCCTGGCGCGGCGCCGTGTGCGAAGCGGGACTAGCCGTGGTGTCCGCTGGGGTCTGTTCGCGTTCGGGCAGCGTTGATTGTTGTTATGTCGGCTGTGCGGCGCGAAGGCCGCGAGAGGCGACATAGCCAGGACCGTGCCAGGATTGTAACTATCTGATTTTTAAGTCTTATTTTTAGAATAACGGCTGCCGGAAGATGGTATCTGTCTCTGAATGGAGACGAATTTCCGCAAAGCTTTGCCAGGGGGCATTGATTTTGCGGAGAGACCGAACTGTCTCTTTTTTGAGACTTGTCTCTGTTTCGGGATTATCGGGTCAGGGTTGCAAACCCAGCGCCGCCATCTTCTTGTACAGGGTGGAGCGGCCCAGTCCTAGGCGCTGCGCGGCGGCGTCGACGTTGCCGGCCTGCTCGGCCAGGGTGTTGGCGATCAGCTCGCGCTCGAAGGCATCCCGTGCCGCATAGAAATCCTGCCCTTCGCCCAGCCTGGCTGACGGCGCTGTCATGCCGGGCGGCAGCGGTTGCAGTTCTCCCAGTGCGGAGCGCAGGCCGGCGGCGTCGATCTGCGGGCGGTCGCCCAGCAGCACGGTGCGCTCCAGCAGGTTGCGCAGTTCGCGCACGTTGCCCGGCCAGGCGTGCCGGGCGAGCAGGGCGAGGCCGCCGGCATCCAGCTCGAAGAGGGTCTGACGGTCGTCGCGCAGGCCGTCGAGGATGGCTTCGCAAAGCGCCGGCAGGTCTTCCAGGCGCTCGCGCAGCGGCGGAATCTCGATGGGCAGGACGTTGATGCGGTAGAACAGGTCGGCGCGGAAACGCCCTTCGCGCACGGCGGCGTCGAGGTCGATGGAGGTGGCAGCAATCAGGCGGATGTCGCTGCGCAGCACCTCATTGGAGCCCACCGGCTCGAATTCCTTTTCCTGCAGCACGCGCAGCAGCTTGCTCTGCAGGGTCAGCGGCATGTCGCCGATCTCGTCGAGGAACAGCGTACCGCCCTGGGCGATCTGCAGCTTGCCGGCGCGGCCCTTGCGGTCGGCGCCGGTGAAGGCGCCCGGTGCGGTGCCGAAGAACTCGGCTTCCAGCAGGGTCTCGGGGATGGCGGCGGCGTTGAGGCTGACGAAGGGTTTGTCTGCGCGTGGCGAAGATGCATGGATGGCATGGGCGAGCAGTTCCTTGCCGGTGCCGGTCTCGCCCAGCAGCAGGATCGGCGCCTCGCTGGCGGCCCCCCGGCGGGCGCGGCGCTTCACTTCCAGGCTGGCCGCGCTGGTGCCGATGAAGTGCGCGAAGCTGTACTTGGCCTGGCGCGCCTGCAGCAGCGAGCGGGTCGAGGCCAGTTCGGCCTGCATGCGCTGGTAACGGGTGAGCAGCGGTGAGAGTGCGCGCAGTTCGTCGAACAGGGCGAAGCCAATGCCGCCGATGACAACGCCTGAATCGTCGCGGATCGGCACGCGCATGACCACCAGCGGGTCCTTGGCCATGTCGAGGATGTCCAGCAGCATCGGCCGGCCGCTGCTGACCACTTCGCGCATCAGGCTGCCGGGGATTACCTGCTCCACCGGGCGGCCGACGGCCTGCTCGGCGCTGTCCAGCCCGAAGCGCTGGGCGTAGCGCTGGTTGATCCAGACAATGCGCGCCTCGCGGTCGACTATCACCGTGCCTTCGCTGAACTGCTCGAAGATCTCGAACAGCGAGCGGATCGCCAGTTGGCGGACGCTGGGGTAGTCCTTGAGGCTGTCGGTATCGGTCATCGGTGGGCCGTGCGCGAGGAGGGCAGAGGGCGCACTGTACCGGGATGTGGAGATGAGGTCAGCCGGGTAGGGCGTTATCCGCCGATCCTTCGGCGGCGCATAAAGCGTTCCGCTTTATGCGCCCTGCGGTCTGCGACGAGTGTCGTGGATCCCTGTCAGCGCTTGGACAGCTGCGCCTTGGCCACGCGCGAGCCGTTGGGCTTGTCGAGCACGGCGCAGATGCGCTGGCCGGCGTCGATCAGCAGGTCCAGGTCGATGCCGGTGTGGATGCCCAGGCCGTTGAGCAGGTAGAGCACGTCCTCGGTGGCGACGTTGCCGGTGGCGCCCTTGGCATAGGGGCAACCGCCGAGGCCCGCGACCGAGCTGTCGAACACCGCGATGCCTTCCAGCAGGCTCGCGTAGACGTTCGCCGTGGCCTGGCCATAGGTGTCGTGGAAGTGCCCGGCCAGTTGCGCACGCGGCACGCGCTGGCCGACGACTTCGAACATGTGCCGGGTAGCGCCGGCGGTGCCGACGCCGATGGTATCGCCCAGGGAGACTTCGTAGCAGCCCATGGCGTGCAGTTCCGCGGCAACGGCGGCGACCTGTTCCGCGTCCACCTCACCCTGGTAGGGGCAGCCGAGCACGCAGGAGACGTAGCCGCGCACGCGCACGCCGTGCTGGCGCGCCGCTTCCATGATCGGGATGAAGCGCTCCAGGCTCTCCTTGATCGAGCAGTTGATGTTCTTCTGCGAGAAGGCCTCGGAGGCGGCGGCGAATACCGCGACTTCCTTCACCTGCGATTCCAGTGCGGCCTCGAAGCCCTTCAGGTTTGGCGCCAACGCGGCGTAGGTGACGCCCGCCTTCTGCTGGATGCCGGCGAAGACTTCGGCCGAGCCGGCCATCTGCGGCACCCACTTGGGCGAGACGAAGCTGCCGACCTCGATGTAGCTCAGGCCGGCGGCGGTGAGGTCGTCCACCAGGCGCACCTTGTCGGCGACGGCGATGGGCTGTTTCTCATTCTGCAGGCCGTCGCGCGGGCCGACTTCGACCAGGCGGACGGATGGGGGCAGGGTCATTTGCGGTCCTCGTAGTGTTCCGTGGAGGAGGGTGCGCAATGCTCGGCACCCTCTCCCTAACCCTCTCCCTGAAGGGAGAGGGGACTGTCCTGAGCGGCGGGAGGCTTCCGGTTCACGCGGAAGGTCCGCGTGGCACGGATACTCCCTCTCCCTTCAGGGAGAGGGCGGGGGAGAGGGGCTTTCGGTCGTTATTCCGACGCTTCTTCCAGTTCCACCAGCGCCGTACCTTCCGACACCAGTTCGCCTTCGCTGCAATACAGCGATTTCACCACGCCAGCGTGCGGCGCGCGAATGCTGTGTTCCATCTTCATCGCTTCGAGCACTACCAGCGCGGCGCCGGCTTCGACGCTCTGGCCGGGTTCGACCAGGATGCGCACGATGCTGCCGTTCATGGGCGCGCCCAGGCCACCCTGGTGCGAGTGCGCGGCTTCGGCCTCGGCGATCGGGTCGAAGCGTTGCACGCTGACCAGCTCACCGTTCCATTCCAGGTAGAGGCTGTCGCCACGGCGGATGACCTGGTGACGGCGGCGGATGTCGCCGTCCTTCACGTCCAGATACTGGCCGTCCAGATTCGCAATGCGCTGGCCGTCGGCGTGGCGCAGGCGTACGACATGCGACTCGCCCTTGGCCAGCAGGTGAAGGTCGGTTTCCCCCGGCAGGCCACTGCGCCAGCCGCTCTGGGCGGACCACGGCGAATGGGCATCGTCGCCACGCATGCGGGCGGCTTCGCTCTGCACCCAGGCTTCGGCGGCGAGCTGCCAGAAACGTTCGGGCAGGGCGGTGGCAGCGGGCAGCAGGTCATCCTGGTAGCGGCCGATGAAGCCGGTATCCAGCTCGCCCTCGGCGAAGGCCGGATGGGCCAGTACGCGGCGCAGGAAGGCCAGGTTGGTCTTGAAGCCGCCGACGGCGGTTTCGCCGAGCATCGACAGCAGGCGCTGGCGGGCTTCCTCGCGGTTCTCACCCCAGGCGATCAGCTTGGCCAGCATCGGGTCGTAGAACGGCGAGATGTCGTCGCCCTCGCGGATGCCGCTGTCCACCCGGCGGCCGGGGCCGGCAGCGGGTTCGCGGTACAGCGCGAGGTGGCCGCTGGCAGGCAGGAAGCCGCCCTCGGGGTCTTCGGCGTAAAGGCGCACTTCGATGGCGTGGCCGATCAGCGGCACCTGTTCCTGGGTGATCGGCAGCGGTTCGCCACGGGCAACGCGAATCTGCAGGGCGACCAGGTCGAGGCCGGTGATGGCTTCGGTGACCGGGTGCTCCACCTGCAGGCGGGTGTTCATTTCCATGAAGAAGAACTGGCCGCTGCCTTCGTCGTAGAGGAACTCCACGGTGCCGGCGCCGACGTAGCCGATGGCCTGGGCGGCGCGCACGGCGGCCTCGCCCATGCCCTGGCGCAGTTCCAGGGAGAGGCCCGGAGCCGGGGCTTCTTCGACCACTTTCTGGTGACGACGCTGGATCGAGCAGTCGCGTTCGTTGAGGTACAGGCAGTTGCCGTGCTGGTCGGCGAATACCTGGATTTCCACGTGGCGCGGCTTGGTCAGGTACTTCTCCACCAGCATGCGCGAGTCGCCGAAACCCGACTGTGCTTCACGCTGGGCGGACTCCAGCGCCTCGGCCAGTTCGGCCTCGCGCTCGACCACCTTCATACCCTTGCCACCGCCACCGGCGGCGGCCTTGAGCAGCACCGGGTAGCCGATGCGCTCGGCCTCGCGCTGGAAGGTCGCATAGTCCTGCGCCTCGCCGTGGTAGCCGGGTACCAGTGGCACGCCGGCGGTTTCCATCAGCGCCTTGGCGGCGGACTTGCTGCCCATGGCGTCGATGGCGCTGGCCGGCGGGCCGAGGAACACCAGTCCGGCCTCTTCGCAGGCGCGGGCGAAGCCGGCGTTCTCCGAAAGGAAGCCATAGCCGGGGTGGATGGCCTGGGCGCCGGCGGCTTTCGCGGCGGCGAGCACGGCGTCTGCGCGCAAGTAGCTTTCAGCGGGTTTGGCGCCGCCCAGGTCGATGGCGATATCCGCCTCTTCGACGTGACGGGCGTTGCGGTCGGTGGCGCTGTGCACGGCCACGGTGGTCAGGCCCAGGGCCTTGGCGGTGCGCATCACGCGGCAGGCGATCTCGCCGCGGTTGGCCACCAGCAGGGTATCGATCTTCTTCATCAGACTTGCTCCTGCCAGGCCGGTTTGCGTTTTTCCAGGAAGGCGCGCAGGCCTTCCTGCCCCTCGGGGCTGATGCGGATGCGGGCGATGGCGGCTTCGGTGTAGCGGCGGCGCTCGGGCGTGAGTTCGCCGGCACCGATTTCGTGGAACAGCGCCTTGCAGGCCACCAGGGCCGCCGGACTGTTGTTCAGCAGGTTGGCGATCCAGGCGTCGGCTTCGTCATCCAGGTCGGCGGCCGGGTAGTGCTCGTCCACCAGGCCCAGTTCGCGGGCGCGCAGGCCGCTGAAGCGTTCGGCAGTCATGGCGTAGCGGGTGGCGGCACGCTGGCCGATGGCCTTGGTGACGAACGGGCCGATGGTTGCGGGGATCAGGCCGATGCGCACTTCGGACAGGCAGAACTGCGCATCCTCGGCGGCCAGCGCCATGTCGCAGCAGGCCACCAGCCCGACGCCACCACCGAAGGCCGCGCCCTGCACGATGGCGAGGGTCGGCTTGTTCAGCTGGTGCAGGTTGTAGAGCAGTTCGGCGAGCTGCTGAGCGTCGTTGAGGTTGCCCTGGTAGTCCAGCTGCACGGATTCCTGCATCCACGCCAGGTCCGCGCCACCGCAGAAGTGCCGGCCGCGGCCGCGCAGCACGACCAGGCGCACGCGCTCGTCGCTGGCCACGGCAGCCAGCGCCTGGATCAGCTCGGCGATGGTCTGGGCGTTGAAGGCGTTGTTCTTCTCCGGGCGGTTCAGCCAGAGAGTGGCGACGCCGCGCGGGTCGATATCAAGCTCAATGTTCTGATAGTCGGTCATGGCTGCGGCCTTACATGCGGAAGACGCCGAAGCGCGTGGCTTCGACAGGCGCGTTGAGCGAGGCGGAGAGGGCCAGGCCGAGCACGTCGCGGGTCTGCGCCGGGTCGATGACACCGTCATCCCACAGGCGCGCGCTGGAGTAGTAGGGGTGACCCTGGCGCTCGTACTGTTCGAGGATCGGCGCCTTGATCTTCGCCTCGTCCTCGGCCGACAGCGCATTACCGGCGCGTTCGGCCTGCTCGCGCTTGACCTGGGCGAGCACGCCGGCGGCCTGCTCGCCACCCATCACGCCGATCCGCGCGTTGGGCCACATCCACAGGAAGCGCGGGTCGTAGGCGCGGCCGCACATGCCGTAGTTACCGGCGCCGAAGCTGCCGCCGATGATCACGGTGAACTTCGGCACCTGGGCGCAGGCCACCGCGGTGACCAGCTTGGCGCCGTGCTTGGCGATGCCGCCGGCCTCGTACTTCTGGCCGACCATGAAGCCGGTGATGTTCTGCAGGAACACCAGCGGGATGCCGCGCTGGCAGGCCAGTTCGATGAAGTGCGCGCCTTTCTGCGCGGCCTCGGCGAAAAGGATGCCGTTGTTGGCGAGGATCGCCACCGGGTAGCCGTGCAGGTGGGCGAAGCCGCACACCAGGGTGGTGCCGAACAGCGCCTTGAACTCGTCGAATTCGCTGCCGTCGACCAGGCGGGCGATGATCTCGCGCACGTCGAAGGGCTGCTTGCTGTCCACCGGGATCACCCCGTACAGCTCGTCGCTGGCGTACAGCGGGGCGCGCGGGGCGCGGGTGTTGAGCTTGCCCTGCTTGGTCCAGTTGAGGTTGGCGATGCAGCGGCGGGCGATGGCCAGCGCGTGCTCGTCGTCCTCGGCGTAATGGTCGGCCACGCCGGAGGTCTTGCAGTGCACGTCGGCGCCGCCCAGGTCCTCGGCGCTCACCACTTCACCGGTGGCGGCCTTCACCAGCGGCGGGCCGGCAAGGAAGATGGTGGCCTGGTTGCGCACCATGATGGTCTCGTCGCTCATGGCCGGCACGTAGGCGCCGCCGGCGGTGCAGGAGCCCATCACCACGGCGATCTGCGGGATGCCCTGGGCGCTCATGTTGGCCTGGTTGAAGAAGATGCGGCCGAAGTGTTCGCGGTCGGGGAAGACTTCGTCCTGGCGCGGCAGGTTGGCGCCGCCGGAGTCCACCAGGTAGATGCACGGCAGGCGGTTCTGCTGGGCGATGGTCTGGGCGCGCAGGTGCTTCTTCACGGTCAGCGGGTAGTAGCTGCCGCCTTTCACCGTGGCGTCGTTGCCGACGATCATGCATTCCACGCCTTCCACACGGCCGATGCCGGCGACCACGCCGGCGGCGGCGACGTCTTCGCCGTACACGTCATGGGCGGCGAGGGCGGAGACTTCGAGGAAGGGCGAGCCGGCGTCGAGCAGGCGGTTGATGCGTTCGCGCACCAGCAGCTTGCCGCGCGCGGTGTGCTTGGCCTGGGCGGCGGCGCCGCCGCCTTCATGGACGCGGCCGAGGACGGCGCGCAGGTTCTGGACGTTCTCCAGCATGGTCGCGGCGTTGGCGGCGAAGTCGGGAGAGCGCGGGTTGATCTGGGTGTGCAGGATGGCCATGGTTGGCTCCATCAGGTTGAGCTGGGCGCGGGGGCTTTCCCCTCACCCCGACCCTCTCCCGGAGGGAGAGGGGGCGCAATCGGAACGCTGGGATTTCAGCCGGCACCGCCCGGTTCTCTCTCCCTTTGGGAGAGGGTTAGGGTGAGGGTGCTTTCCGGCTGATCAGCGGGTCTCGTTGAACAGCTCGCGACCGATCAGCATGCGGCGGATTTCGCTGGTGCCGGCGCCGATCTCGTAGAGCTTGGCGTCGCGCAGCAGGCGGCCGGTGGGGAACTCGTTGATGTAGCCGTTGCCGCCCAGGATCTGGATGGCGTCCAGGGCCATCTGGGTGGCGCGCTCGGCGGTGTAAAGGATCACCCCGGCGGCGTCCTTGCGGGTGGTCTCGCCACGGTCGCAGGCCTGGGCCACGGCATAGAGGTAGGCGCGGCTGGCGTTGAGCTGGGTGTACATGTCGGCGACCTTGCCCTGGATCAGCTGGAACTCGCCGATGCTCTGGCCGAACTGCTTGCGGTCGTGGATGTAGGGAACGATCACGTCCATGCAGGCCTGCATGATGCCGATCGGGCCACCGGCGAGGACGACGCGCTCGTAGTCCAGGCCGCTCATCAGCACCTTCACGCCGCCGTTGACTGCGCCCAGTACGTTCTCTTCCGGCACTTCCACGTCATCGAAGAACAGCTCGCAGGTGTTCGAGCCGCGCATGCCCAGCTTGTCGAACTTGCTGCCACGGCTGAAGCCTTTCCAGTCGCGCTCGACGATGAACGCGGTGATGCCGTGGGCGCCTTTCTCCGGCTCGGTCTTGGCGTAGATGACGTAGGTGTTGGCGTCCGGGCCGTTGGTGATCCAGGTCTTGCTGCCATTGAGGACGAAGCGGTCGCCGCGCTTCTCGGCGCGCAGCTTCATCGACACCACGTCGGAGCCGGCGTTGGGCTCGCTCATGGCCAGGGCGCCGATGTGCTCGCCGCTGATCAGCTTGGGCAGGTACTTGGCCTTCTGCTCGGCGTTGCCGTTGCGCTTGATCTGGTTGACGCACAGGTTGGAGTGCGCGCCGTAGGACAGGCCGACCGAAGCCGAACCCCGGCTGATCTCCTCGATGGCGATGACGTGGGCCAGGTAACCCATGTTGGCGCCGCCGTACTCCTCAGCGACGGTGATGCCGAGCAGGCCCATGTCACCGAACTTCTTCCACATGTCCATGGGGAACAGGTTGTCGGCGTCGATCTGCGCGGCGCGCGGGGCGAGTTCGCTGGCGACGAAGCCCTGCACCTGCTCGCGCAGCATGTCGATGGTTTCGCCGAGGCCGAAGTTGAGGGAGGGATAGCTCATGGAATCACCTGTACTTGTATTTGTAATCTGATGAGAGAGCGGAGCAGGGCGTCGAGGTCAGCTCGGCACGCGCTGCTTGCGGGGTTTGTCGGTCTCGGCCATGGCCGCCAGGCAGCGCTCCTCGGCCGTGTCCAGTTCCAGTTTCATCTGCTCGATGTCGAGCAACTGCTGTTCCAGCTGTGCGCGGCGCGCGGTGATCTTGTCGAGGAAGGTCTGCAGCTGCTTGGTGTTGCCGCTGCTGGGGTCGTAGAGGTCGATCAGCTCCTTGCACTCGGCCAGCGAGAAGCCGATGCGCTTGCCGCGCAGGATCAGCTTCAGCGCCACCAGGTCCTTCGCGCTGTAGACGCGCTCCTGGCCACGGCGCTCGGGGCTGAGCATTTCCTGCTCCTCGTAGAAGCGGATGGCGCGGGTGGTGACGTCCAGTTCGCGGGCAAGCTCGGAGATGGTGTAGGTCGTGGCCATGGGAATGCTCTTGCTAGGTCGTTTACCTTTACGTTAACGTAAATCTGCCTTGAGTCAGTGTCAATACAACTCGAAGGCGGCGTAGGAAGGGGGAGTGGCGCGGGAATTGCCTGCTGCTCCCTACTAGACTTTCCTACCTGGGGCTTCCCCTTTACTGACGCCGTCTGCGGGTGTACACAGCCCTGACCAGCCTGCGAGTTCCGCGCCCCGACATCCCTGAAAAGGGGCACGGAACCTACCGGAGCGATGCATGACTACAAGAACAATAAGCAGCGACCTGCTGCGTGAAGCCCACCTGGCCCGTGAACGCCTGCAACAGGAAGGCGAAGTCCCCTGCGGCGTGCTCCGCGAGGAAATCGACGCTTCCTGGCGGCGCAGCGTCGGCCATGGCCTGGACTGCGCCAGCGGCACCGAGCACGGCCTCGATACGCGGGTGAAACCCGACGTGCTGCTGGCTGGCAACCGCCTGCTGCTCGACGCCGCCACCCCCGAACTCGACTACCTGCAACAGCGCCAGGGCCATGATGGCGTGATCATCCTGGCCAACGCCGACGCCACCATCCTCTGCGTCGAGGGCGCCCGCGAGCGCATGCAGAGCAAGGGCCTGGCCGATATCGTCCAGGGCGCCTGCTGGAGCGAAGCCTCGCGCGGCACCAACGCCCTGGGCACCGCTCTGGTGGAAAAGCGCGCCACGCAGATTGACTGCGGTGAGCACTTCCTCGACCGCCTGAGCCGCTTCTCCTGCACCTCGGTACCCATCGAAGGTCCGCAGGGCACGCTGCTCGGCGTGCTCGACATGACCCGTGAGGGGCCGCTCTCCGGCCCGCGCGAAAGCCTCTCGCTGCTCAGCCTCGCGGTGTTCCAGATTGAGGCGCGGCTGTTCGCCGTCAGCCATCCGGGGCAGGTGGTTATCGCCTTCCATTACCGCCGCCAATACCTCGATTCCGCCTGGCAGGGCCTGCTGGCGCTGGGACTGGACGGCAAGATACTGGCCGTCAGCGGCCAGGCCTGCCAGTTGCTCGGCGCCCACCGCGAAAGCCTGGTGGGCCGGCGCAGCGAAGATTTCCTCGGCCTGCGTGGCGATCAGTTGCTCGGCCGCCTCTACCAGGGCGGCGTCGGCAGCCTGCAGACGCCCAAGGGCGAGCTGTTCTACAAGACGCTGCAGGCGCCGCTGCGCAGCCACGCGGTGCCGGTCAGCGCCCGCGCACCGCGCCCGGCCGCCGGCCCGGAACTCGAAGCTCTCGCCGGCAGCCACCCGCGTTATGCCCGCGCCCTGCGCATGGCGCGTCAGGGCCTGGTCAACGAACTGCCGGTACTGTTGCTGGGTGAAACCGGCAGCGGCAAGGAAGTGGTCGCCCGCGCCCTGCACCAGGCCAGCGCGCGCAGCGACAAACCCTTCGTCGCGGTGAACTGCGCGGCGATCCCCGAGGGCCTGATCGAATCCGAACTGTTCGGCTACCGCGACGGCGCCTTCACCGGCTCGCGGCGCGGCGGCATGGTCGGCCGGCTGCAGCAGGCCCATGGCGGCACGCTGTTCCTCGACGAAATCGGCGACATGCCGCTGGCCCTGCAGGCGCGCCTGTTGCGCGTGCTGCAGGAGCGCAAGGTGGCGCCGCTGGGTGCCGGCGAGGAGCAGGACATCGACGTGGCGCTGATCTGTGCGACGCACCGCGACCTGAAGCGCCTGGTGGAGGAAAAGCACTTCCGCGAGGACCTCTACTACCGCGTCAACGGCATCAGCGTGAAGTTGCCGGCGCTGCGCGAGCGCGACGACCTTGCCGAGCTGGCCACCGGTCTGCTGGCGCGCCTGGGCGCTCCCAAGGTGAAGCTCTCCGCCGAGCTGCTCGGCCTGCTGCGCGAGTACCACTGGCCTGGAAACATCCGCCAGCTGGAGATGGTCCTGCGCACCGCGCTGGCCATGCGCGAGGAGGGCGAGGAGCAACTGAGCCTCGACCACCTGCCCGACAGCACCCTGGACGAACTCGCCGCCGGCGAGCGCCCGCAGAGCGGCAGCATCCGCGAGAACGAACTGGAGCTGATCCGCCAGGCGCTGGAGCGCCATCAGGGCAACGTCTCCGCCGCCGCCGACGCACTGGGCATCAGCCGCGCCACGCTGTACCGCAAGCTCAAGCAACTCAAGGTGGGCTGATGTTCTTCACCCGCCTTATCGACAGCGACGACCCGCAGCAACTCAAGGCCTCGCTGCGCTGGCTGTACGGCTTCGTCAAGCCGCACAAGGCAGCCATCGCCGGGCTGCTCGGGTTGTCGTTCTGTGCCTCGATCCTGGTGCTCGCACAGCCCTGGCTGACCAAGACGCTGATCGACGACGGCCTGCTGGCGAAGGATTTCCCGGTGCTGGTGATGGTGGCCGGCGCGATGATCGTCGTCGGCCTGGTCGGCACGGCGTTGTCCGGCCTGAACCGCTACCTGCACACGCGCCTGTCCGGGCGTATCCTGTTCTCCCTGCGCGACGCGCTGTACCGCCACCTGCAGACGCTCTCGCCGAGCTTCTTCGGCCGCCGCCGCATCGGCGACCTGATGTCCCGGCTCGACGGCGACGTCGCCGAGATCCAGCGCTTTGCCGTGGACTCGCTGTTCTCCGCCGTCTCAAGCGTGATTGGCCTGGTTGGCGCGCTGGTGTTGCTGCTCACCCTGTCATGGAAGCTCTCGCTGCTGGTGGCGCTGCTGATCCCGCTGGACGTGCTCTGGCTGCGCTGGATGCGGCGCAAGGTGGAGCGCGAGGCGCGGGGCCTGCGCGAGCGTTCGGCGGACCTGTCGTCATTCTTCGTCGAGACGCTGCCGGCGATGAAATTCATCCAGTCCGCCGGCCAGCAATCCCGAGAGTCCGGGCGCCTGGAAGGGCTGGGGCAGGGCTACCTCGGCCAACTGCTGCGCCTGCAACTCACCGAGTTCTTCACCCAGGCGGTGCCCGGCACGCTGATGTCGCTGTCCCGTGCCTGCGCCTTCCTGGTCGGTGGCTATTGGGTGGTGCAGGGCACCTGGCAGCTGGGGTCGCTGATCGCCTTTTCCACCTATCTGGGCATGGCCATCGGGCCGGTGCAGAGCCTGCTTGGCCTGTACGTCGCGCTGCAGCGCATGACCGTCAGCCTCGGCCGGGTAATGGAGCTGCGTGGCGAGGAAGCGACCATTGTTTCGCCCGCCGCACCCCGGCCGATGCCGGCGGTGGGCGAGCTGCGCCTGGAGAACCTGCACTACGCCTGGCCGGGCCGTGTGCAGCCGGTTTTGCAGGCTGTCCAGGCGGTGATTCCCGCCGGCCTCAAGGTCGCGCTGAGCGGCCCGTCCGGGGTCGGCAAGAGCACCCTGATCGACCTGCTGCAACGCTTCTACGACCCGGACCAGGGGCGCATTCTGCTGGACGGTATCGACCTGCGCGAACTTGACCTGCATGCCCTGCGCCGGCGCGTGGCGGTGGTCAGCCAGGACATCGTGCTGTTCCGCGGCAGCCTCGCCGACAACCTGGCCTACAGCGCACCCGAATCGAGCCGCGACGCCATCGAAAAGGCCGCCCGTGCGGCGCAGCTGGACAGCCTGATCGCCAGCCTTCCCGAAGGCCTCGACAGCCCGCTGGGCGAGCGCGGCCAGCAGCTTTCCGGCGGGCAGAAGCAACGCATCGCCATCGCCCGCGCGCTACTGCAGGACCCGCTGATCCTGGTGCTGGACGAAGCCACTTCGCAGGTGGACGAGAGCACCGAGCGCGAGGTGATCGCGGCCATCGACCAGTTGTTCGACAGGCGCACGCGGCTGTTGATCAGCCACCGTACTTCGACCCTGGCCGCCGCCGACCTGCACCTGGAATTGCAGGACGGGCAGTTGCGTGTGCGTGAGGCGCAGCCGGTGCAGCAGCATGAGGCCTGAACTGCGAGTTGGGGTGGTCGACAGTGGTTTCGCCGACTCCCAGTCCGCGAGCGTCAGCGGTGCGCGGCGGTTCTTCCTGACTGACGACGGTCATGCTGACGGCGAGCCTGTGGTGGATGCCCTGGGCCACGGCAGCGTCGTCTGCGCAGCGATTCTTGCCCAGGCACCGGATGCCCGCCTATCCGTCGCCCAGGTCTTCGATGAGCGTGGCGTGACCAGCCCGCTGCAGATCGCCGCCGCGCTGCACTGGCTCGGCGAGCAGAGCGTGCGGGTGATCAACCTGAGCCTGGGCGTGCGACAGGACCGGCCGATCCTGCGCGAGGCCGTGGCGGAGCTGATCGAGGCCGGCGTACTGGTTTGCGCCTCCAGCCCGGCGCGGGGCGAGCCGGTGTTTCCGGCGAGCTACGCGGGGGTGATCCGGGTGACGGGCGATGCCCGTTGCGGCGAGGGCGAGTGGTCCTGGCTGGACAGCCCTCAGGCCGATTTCGGTGCGGCGGTGAAGGTGGGTGGGCGCTCCGGTGCGAGCCTGGGATGTGCGGCTTTCGCCGGGCATCTGGCGGCGTTGCTGGCGCAGCGGCCGGAGCTGTCGAATGTTCAGCTCGTCGAGCTGATGCGGGCGCGGGCGGCTTTTCGGGGGATTGAGCGGAGGGTGGGGTTGTGAGTGGAGGTCGAGTCCGTCCCCCTCACCCCAGCCCTCTCCCGGAGGGAGAGGGGGCCGTCCTCCGTAGGGGCTCATCTCTGGCGTTTGTCCATTGCTATCGGCGTGCGCAGAAACCTCCAAAAGCACCGAACAGTCCCCTCTCCCTCTGGGAGAGGGTTAGGGTGAGGGCATCCGGAGCATGAGTGATCTCCCCATCCTGATCCTCGGTGCCGGCCCTGCCGGAGCGGCGGTTGCCCTCGGCCTGCGCCGCCTGGGCCATCCCGTTACCGTGATCAGTGAATGGCGTCGCTTCGCTGCGGTGGAAGGTGTGTCCCAGCGCGTGCTGGAAGGTCTGCGCAATTCCGGCCTGAAGCGCGCGCTGGAGTGCGCCGCGCCGCCTTCGCAACGGCGCGTGCAGTGGAATGGCGTGGAAAGCGCGCAGAACATCGAATGCGTCCTCGACCGCCCGCGCTTCGATGCCGGGCTGCGCGAGGACCTGAAGCAGGCCGGCGTCGGGCTGATCGAAGCCCAGGTGCTGACCGTGGCCGAACAAGCCTCTGGGTGGCGCATAAAGCTCGAAGGCGGCCGGGAAGTACAGGGCGCCTTTCTGGTCGAGGCCCGAGGCCGGCAGGCGCCGCTGAGTCAGAAGGGAGCCAAGGCCCGACGTGGCCCGGAGACCCTCAGCCTGCTCAATCGCTGGCAGGGCGGGCCTGGCCCGCTGGCGACGGCGGTGGAAAGCCTGGCCGATGGCTGGGCGTGGATGGCGCGGCTGGAGGACGGGCGCTGCTACTGGCAGCTCACCCTGGATGTCGCGAGCAGCCAGTTGCCGCCCCGCGAGCAGTTGCTCGATTACTGCCGCGAGCGCCGCAATGCGTCGACGCTGGTCCGACAGTTCTTCGGCGATGCCGCCGAGCACGAGCTGGACCTGCACGCCCGCAGCAGCACGGCGATCCTCTGCCTGGAAGCCTGTGGCGACAACTGGATTCGCGTGGGCGATGCGGCGATGGCGGTGGACCCGCTGTCCGGCAATGGCATCTTCCAGTCGCTGTCTTCGGCCCTGCAGGCGCCGCTGGTGATCAACACGCTGCTGCGCGCGCCGGAGCGCGCGGCATTGGCCCGGCGCTTCCATCAGCAACGGGTCGAGCAACTGTTCCTGCGCTTTGCCCGCGTCGGCCGCGACTTCTATGCCAGCGAAACGCGGTGGGCCGATCAGCCGTTCTGGCAGGCCCGTCGCGCCTGGCCGGACGAACAGCCGAGCCACGTGCCGGCGGACTTCGCCAGCTTGCGCATCGAGCGCGCCCCGGTGCTGAAGGGCGAGTTCGTCGATGAGGCGGAAGTGGTGGTCAGCGCCGACCAGCCGCTGGGCATCTGGCACCTCGACGGGCTGGAGCTGGCGCCCTGGCTGCGGCGGCTGCGGGCGGAGCCCGAGGCCCAGGTACTGGCGGACCTGCCTGTGGCGCAACGGCGTGCTTTCCAGGGCTGGCTGCTCGCCCAGGGCTATCATCCTCGATCCTGATCGAACCGACCCGGCGGATAACGCCGCTGACGTTATGCGCCCTACGGCCCCATCGGACGTTCGCCTTTGCGCTCGTCGTAGGATGGCGTGGAGCGTAGCGATACCCATCGCTTAACTTTCCGATCCGCTCGATGGGTATCGCAAGCTCCACCCATCCTACTCAGGTGCTAGCCGGGGGCTTTGCCGGTGGGGCTGGCGGTTGCCCCGAGGCTATCGGCCGCAGCTTTAACCACATCACGGATTTTCGAGGCTGCACTGGGCGATGATGCCCGGCTGACCGATGGAGAATCCCATGGCCTTCCTGCGATCCGCTTTCGCCCTGTCGCTGATACTGCTGACGCTCTTCGATACTTCGCTCGCGGCCTCGACTTCGGCGACCGATAGCGCCAGCGCGGAACGCTTCCTGCGCCGGCTGTACGCCAGCTATACGCCGGACGGCCCGGGCGTGCCGAACCCGACATTGAAGGAAGAGGACGTCTACGATGCCTCGCTGATCGCACTGATGAAGGCTGACCAGGACGCCGCCGATGGCGAGCTGGGCTACCTCGGTGGCGACCCGTTGTGCGATTGCCAGGACTGGGGCGATATCAAGGTGAAGACGCTGCAGTTCGACACGGTCGACGAGGACCGACTCAAGGCGCGGGTGGTGCTCAAGGATGCCCTGACGGGTGAGGACCGCGATCTTGGCCTGCTGCTGCATCGCACGGCTGGCGGTTGGCTCGTCGAAGACTGCTTCAACGAGCGGGGCAGCCTGGCCGAGAACCTGCGGCACAGCACCCAGGAACTTCTTCAGCTGAAGAAGGGCGCGAGCAAGCCTTGACGTAGATTGCAGGAGCGGGCCGTGCGCGCGATCGCGGGCGTGGCCCGCTCCTGCAGTTGATGCACCGATGCGGACGCTCTGCCACGCACGCAAAAAAAAGGCCCCTGGAAGGGGCCTTTTTTTTGGGGCGACTTACTTGCGGTCGATCCACACGGTCTGCGGGTTGGTGAACTCGCGCAGGCCGAAGTGCGACAGCTCGCGACCGAAGCCGCTCTTCTTCACGCCGCCGATCGGTACGCGGGGATCGGAGGCGGAGAAGCCGTTGATGAACACGCCACCGCTGACCAGGCGACGGGCCATGTGCTGGGCCTTGGCCTTGTCGGCACTCCAGATCGCGCCGGAGAGGCCGAACTCGCTGTCGTTGGCCAGCTCCAGGGCATGCTCGGCGTCGCGGGCGACGATCAGCGAAGCGACGGGGCCGAAGATTTCCTTCTTGAACGCGGTGTTGCCCGGCTTCACGTCGGCCAGCACGGTCGGCGCGTAGTAGTTGCCTTCGCCTTCGAGCTTGTGGCCGCCCAGCAGCAGAGTGGCGCCATCGGCGATGGCCTGCTGAACCTGGCCGTCCAGTTCCTCGCGCAGGTCGAAGCGGGCCATCGGGCCGACGAAGGTGTCGTCCGCCAGCGGGTCGCCGATCTTCAGCGCCTTGACGGCGGCCAGCAGTTTCTCGGTGAAGGCCGGGGCGATGGATTCTTCGAGGATCATGCGCTTGGCGGCGATGCACACCTGGCCGCAGTTGCCGAAGCGGCTGGCGACGGCGGCTTTCACGGCGGCGTCGAGGTCGGCGTCGGCGAGCACGATGAAGGCGTCGGAACCGCCCAGCTCCAGCACGCACTTCTTCAGCGCGGCACCGGCCTGGGAGGCGATGGCCGCGCCGGCGCCGACACTGCCGGTCACGGCGATGGAGGCGATGCGGTCATCGGCGATGGCCTTGGAGACCAGCGGCGGCTCGACGTTCAGTACCTCGAACACGCCTTCGGGCAGGCCGGCCTGCAGCCACGCGTCGCGCAGCTGATAGGCGCAGCCCATGACGTTCGGCGCGTGCTTGAGGACGTAGGTGTTGCCGCCCAGGATGATGCTCACCGCGCCACGCATGACCTGCCAGGTGGGGAAGTTCCACGGCATCACGGCCAGGACCGGGCCCAGCGGCAGATAGGAGATGTATGCGCCTTCAATGCTGGTTTTCTCGTCTTCGAGCATGGCCGGGCCGTTGTCGGCGTACCACTCGCAGAGGTTGGCGCACTTGTTGATCTCGCCACGGGCCTGGGTGACCGGCATGCCCATTTCCTGGGCTTCCATGCGGGCCATCGGCTCGACGTTGGCGCGCAGGACTTCGGCCATCTTGCGCAGCACGGCGACACGTTCGGCGATGCTGGTGTCGCGCCATTGGCGGAACGCGGCATCGGTGCGGGCCAGCGAGGTCTCCAGCTGGGCGGCATCTTCGAAGGTGTAGCGGGCCAGTTCCTGGCCGGTGGCGGGGCTGCGGGAAATGGCAGCGGGGATGGCGGCGATCTGGTTCATGGTGAGTCCTGCTTGTTCTATGGGGAGGCGCAAGGCCGGTCGTTCGTCCGGGCGGGATGGCTCCGGGATGGCGCAGAAATTAAGATGCGCAACCATTCATGTAAAATGAATAATCAAGAAAGACTCTTTCTCTCGGAGAGAATCATGGACCTCACCCAGCTGGAAATCGTCCGCGCCGTCGCCAACGAGGGCAGCATCACTGCCGCTGCGGCCCGTCTACATCGCGTGCCGTCGAACCTCACCACGCGGATCAAACAGCTGGAAGCGGAGCTGGGCACCGAGCTATTCATCCGCGAGAAGCTGCGCCTCCGTCTGTCGCCGACCGGCCGCAGCTTCCTCGAATATGCCGAGCGCATCCTCGATCTGGTGGAGGAGGCCCGGCAGGTGGCGGTGGGCGCCGAACCCCATGGCGGCTTCTCCCTGGGCTCGATGGAGAGCACGGCGGCGGTACGCATCCCGGAAATGCTGGCGCGCTATCACCAGCAGTGCCCGAAGGTGCAGCTGGACCTGTCCACCGGCCCCTCGGGCGAGATGATCGACGGCGTGCTCTCCGGCCGTTTCATCGCCGCCTTTGCCGACGGCCCGGCCAACCACCCGCAGCTGGACGGCAAGCCGGTATACCGCGAGGAGCTGGTGCTGATGAGCGCCAGGCACCACGCGCCGGTGCATGACGCGCGGGACGTGGCGGGGGAGACGGTGTTCGCCTTCCGCGATACCTGCTCCTATCGCAAGCGCCTGGAAGGCTGGTTCGCCGAGCACCGCGTGGTGCCGGGCAAGATCATGGAGATGGAGTCCTACCACGGCATGCTCGCCTGCATCGCGGCGGGCGGCGGCGTGGCGATCATCCCGCGGGCGATGTTCGAGAGCCTGGCCGGCGGGCGCAACGTGGCGATCCACCGCCTGGCGCCGCAGCATGCCGACGCCACGACCTGGCTGTTCTGGCGGCGCGGCACCGATACGCCGGCGCTGCGGGCATTTATCGGACTACTGGATGCACCCCAGTCCGAGGCTGAAGTGGCCTGAGCGCGGGCCTTCGCGCGCGCTGTTTCGCCAGCGTTACGTAACGCCCCCGAGACAGCGGTTAAAAAATCACCAGGGCCTCTTGCAGCGGCTTGGCGCTGCGCTAACGTGAATTTCTCTGTTCGTCGTGCGAAGGCGGGAAACACCCTTCGCGGCAGGGCATTTTTCCCGCTGACCTTCTGCCCGGAGCGCATGATGGAGACACGCAGCAAGAGACGACGCGCCAATACCCTGCAGATCACCCTGATGGGGGCGGGGCTGATGCTCCTCGCCCTGGCCCTCGCGGTCGCCCTGGTCGGCCTGTGGCCGCAGTCCTACCCGCAGTTTCCTCACGCCGGCGCAGTCGGCGACCCCGGCGTGCAATGCCTGATCGGCTGGTGTCCGGGCCCGGACGCGCGGCTGCTGGTGATGGTCATGGTCGCAGGCGCGCTGGGCAGTTTCGTCCATGTCGCGAAGTCCTTCGGCGACTTCGTCGGCAACGACCGCTTCATGGCCAGCTGGATCTGGTGGTACCTGCTCAAGCCCTGTATCGGCATGGCGCTGGCGCTGATGCTCTACCTGATCGTGCGCGCGGTGTTCCTCACGGTGAGCGGCGCCAGCGAACCGGCCAGCGTCAATCTCTATGGGCTGATGGCCATGGCCGCTCTGGTGGGGATGGCGTCCAAGCAGGGCACCGACAAGTTCGCCGTCCTCCTGGATGCGCTGTTTCGCACCCGCTATCCGGCCGGTGACGCGCGGCGCAAGGACCCGCTGGAAAACCCCCTTGCCGTCATCACCGAAGCACAGCCGCCAGTCCTCGATGCCCAGTCGCTTTACGTCACCTTGCGTGGCAAGGGTTTCAGCCGTGGCGCACGGGTGCAGGTGAATGGAAAGGAGCGCGAAACGTCGCTGGCCGACAGTTCGCGCCTGGCTTTCCAGCTGTTGCCCGAGGATGTGGCTGTTGGCGGCAGCCTGGCCGTGGTGGTGGTCAACCCGCCGCCGGGTGGCGGGCCTTCGGCATCGCTGATGCTGGAAGTGAGCGCGCCGCCGCAGGCAGAAATGGAGTCAGAACCGCTGCATGCTGAACCGGTGGCGATGGTAGTGGCTTCGGCCGAAGAAGACTCGGCGGTGGCGCTGCACTGAAGCTGCTCTTGGCTGGCAAGAACGAAAAAGGCCCCGGAAGGGGCCTTTCTCATGGGCGTCTGACTGAGCGTCAGGCGCTGCTGTTCACCGTCTCGCGCTTCACCGTTCTGGCGGCTGGCGCGTGGTGCTCGTCGTGGTCGTGATCGTCGCCGACCACCTGGACCTCGTTGCCTTCGGCGTCGTACAGCTTGCCGTTCTGGAAGTAGTCACCCTCGTTCAGCGCGGCGATGTCGCGGTAGCGCAGGGTGCGCTCCTCGGCGGCGACGAACACCGACTGCTGATTGGAGTTGCCGGTCTTGAGGTGGTTGAACAACAGGTTGAGACCAATGGCCATGATCGCCGCCGAGCTGATGCCCGAGTGGAAGATGGTGGCGAACCAGCTGGGGAAGTGCTCGTAGAAGCTGGGCGCGGCGATCGGGATCATGCCGAAGCCGATGGAGGTGGCGACGATGATCAGGTTCATGTTGTTGCGGTAGTCCACCTTGGACAGGGTGCGGATACCGCTGGCCGCCACGGTGCCGAACAGCACCACGCCGGCGCCGCCGAGCACGGAGGAAGGTACTGCGGCGATCACCCGGCCCATCACCGGCAGCAGGCCGAGGGTCACCAGGATCAGGCCGCCGGTGGCGACCACGTAGCGGCTTTTCACGCCGGTCACGGCTACCAGGCCGACGTTCTGGGCGAAGGCGCTCTGGGTGAAGGAGCCGAAGATCGGCGCCAGGATGCTCGACGCCATGTCGGCGCGCAGGCCGTTGCCCAGGCGCTTGGAGTCGACCTTGGTGCCGATGATCTCACCGACGGCGAGGATATCCGCCGAGGTTTCCACCAGGGTCACCATGATCACGATCAGCATCGAGAGGATCGCGGCGATGTGGAAGGTCGGCATACCGAAGTGGAAGATCGCCGGGAAGGCGACCATCGGGCCCTCGGCCACGCGCGAGAAGTCAGTCATGCCAAGAGCGGCGGCGATCAGGGTGCCGATCACCATGGCCAGCAGGATCGACAGGCGCGAGATGGACGCGCTGCCCAGCTTGCTCAGCAGCAGGACGATCACCAGGGTGAGCGCGGCCAGACCGATGTTGGCCATGCTGCCGAAGTCCGGTGCCTTGGGGTTGCCGCCCATGGCCCAGCGCGCCGCTACCGGCATCAGCGTGAGGCCGATGGTGGTGATGACGATACCGGTGACCAGCGGGGGGAAGAACTTGGTGATGCGCGAGAAGATCGGCGTGATCAGGAAGCCGATGAACGAGGCCGCCATTACCGCGCCGAGCACGGCGTTCAGGCCGCCGCCCTCATAGCCGCCGCCGAGGATCGCGATCATGGTGGCGACACCGGCGAAGGAGACGCCCTGCACCAGCGGCATCTGCGAGCCGAAGAAGGGAATGCCGAGGGTCTGCAGCAGGGTGGCGAGGCCACCGGCGAACAGCGAGGCGGCAATCAGCAGACCGATCTCGCTGGGGGAGAGCCCGGCCGCCTGGCCGAGGATCAGGGGCACGGCGACGATACCACCGTACATGGTCAGAACGTGTTGCAGGCCGTACGCCAGGTTGGCGCCGATTCCGAGGTTCTCGTCTTCCGGGCGTGCTCCGGCGGACGCTACAGCTGAACGATCATTCATGGCTGAGGACTCGCTTGTTTTTGTTGTGGGGCCACTGTAGACAAAGTTAGTGGTGAATATCCACTGTTTTGTATACATGTTTTCGGCCAGTGGTCCGGAATCTGACCGGTCGGTTATGTGTTTTCTCAGGGGCGATGGCTCTGCAATAGGTGTTCTGCAAGAAAACCTGACTCGGTGTGTCTTGCACGAAATGTGTGCATGTTTGAATCCAAAAGCACTACTTGGCTGCATGCAAAGCTCCGAAAGGTTCTTGCCGGCCCCCTGTACACAGGTCATCGCAAATTGCGGGCCAGTCATGCTCCGAGCTCGTCGTTCTCCCCGACGAAGGCTGCTCCTGCTATAACCGTCCGCCTTGGTTATTGCCGGATTTCGAAAAGAGATGGCCCTCCCACCGCTGCACAGTTTCAGGGTGTTCGAAAGCGTGGCCCGCCTGGGTAGCCTGGCCGCGGCTGCCGTCGAGCTGCACGTCACCACAGGCGCGGTCAGCCAGCAGGTCAAGGCGCTGCAGGCCAGCCTGGGCGTGGAGCTGTTCGAGAAGCGTGGCCGCCAGTTGGTACTGACCGACAGCGGCCGCGAGCTGCAGAGGCGCGTGGCCAGTGCGCTGGGCGAGATCACCGGGGCCGTCCAGGCGTTGCAGGCGGGCGTCCGGCTGGACGAGGACAGGGTGGACATCTGCCTGTCGATCCCGCCGGCCGAAGGCGTGGAGTGGCTGACCCGGCCGTTGCTGCGCTTCATGGAGGTGTCGCGCTCGGTGCGGGTCAGCGTGATCACCGCTCCGGGCATGCCGCAGGTGGACTGGCGCCGCGCCGACGTGGCGGTTATCTACGGCACGCCACCATGGCCGGGTGTCTGGTGGCGCCTGCTGCATGGCATCCGCATGACGCCGGTGTGTAGCCCGCAATACCTGCGTGGGCCGCTGGCCATCGTCGAGGCTGCCGACCTGGCGCGGCACCGGCTGCTGCATGAGGATGACGGCAGCCAGTGGCAGCAATGGCTGGCCGAGGCTGGATACAGTCGGGGTGGTGCCGAGGCCATCCATTTCGAAGACTTCGGCATGCTCCTGCAGGCAGCGCGCGATGGTTTCGGCGTGGCGCTCAGCGATGAAACGGTGTCACAGCGCGACCTCGACGAAGGCCGGCTGGTGCGCCCGCTGCCGATCTCGGTGGCGGCGGTGCACAACTACTACGTGGTCTGCCCCGAGGCGAAACGTGAACGCCCGGAGGTCCGGGCGTTCATCGAGTGGTTGCTGTCGATCAGCGAGCCGGCTCAGTAGCCGTAACCGCGCCCATCGGTGAACTGGATGTCGGTGAGGATGCTGATGTCCTTCTCTACCTTGTACAGCTCCGAGCTCCTGATCAGCTCCGGGTCGCTGAAGGCTTCGCCCTTGGCGCGACCGGCCTGGATCTGCTGCATCTTGTCGCGCACTGCCACCACGTCGGCGTAGGTCATGGCCGGCACCTTGCTCGGGTCCTCGTCGGCGTGGGCGCCGTAAAGGGTGGTCTGCGGGTTGATCACCTTCAGCGTGGAATCCAGTGAGGCCACGTAGTCCTTGAGGTTCCCGGCCAGCAGCCAGGACGGATAGAGGTGGTCGCCGGAGAGCAGGATGTTGTGCGCCTCATCGAACAGCGCCACTTCGTCCGGCGTGTGGCCGGGCATGCTCAGCAGGCGCAGCTTGAGGCCGCCCAGGTCGATCACCTCGTCGGGCTTCACCAGGCGCGAGACCTTGAAGGGTGCCAGAGTCATGTGGTCGATGTTGCCCAGGTAGACCGGCTCGGGCACCTGGAAGAGGCCGTCGGCACGGCGGAATTTCGCGGTGAAGGGCGTATCCACCAGGTAGATGCTCTGGAAGTTGTGCAGCCCGCCCAGGTGGTCGAAGTGCAGGTGCGAAGGCAGCACCGACAGCGGCTTGTCGGTGATCTGGCGGGCGACCTGGGTGATGTCTTCCTTCTGGTTGGCGCCGGAGTCGAACATCAGCGCCTGGTTCGCACCCACCAGCAGGTACGAATAATTCTTCTGGTAGTAGTTCGGCTCGCCGATGGCGTAGAGGAAGTCCGTCAGCTTGTGTACCACGAAGGCCGGCTTTTCAGCCTTGGGGGCTTCGGCCTTGGGTGCTTCGGCGGCGGTCGTGGCGAAGGGCGCGCCGAGGAGGGTGGTGGAAGCCAGGGCCAGGACTTTGATCAGCGTGCGCATGGGGCGCGAACCTCTTTCTCGTTGTTGTCGGGGCGGCGGGTTGTCCGCCGGCCCATCTCACCGCTGGCGAGGGTGTACTTCAATGCACGATTTCTGCGGCCCGACAGTTCAGTTCAGCTAAAGCCTGGCGGAATTAGCAAAGATGATTTTCGCGGTTCCGCATAAGCAGGGCTAATCAATCATTCGGGGATTTCATGGCAGCAACGGGGCTATGCCGGTAGAACTATCTGGGTCGGGTGCGCTGTTCGTGCCCATTCCCACTGTTTCCGGAGCTATTCCAATGAAGTCCAGATGGACCGCCTTGCTGTGTGTGCTGAAAACCCTCTCCGTCGCCTGGGGCGACTACAACAAGCGCAACTTCGTCCGCCGCTGAGGCGGGCAACCTGAGAGTCCGAATCGCCCCGTTTCACCGTACAAGGATTTCGCCATGCAACGCGTCACGCCCCAGATCGATCCCGCCATCGCCGCCATCGCTCCCGGCTTTCGAGCCCTGAGCATCACGTTGGAAGCCGCACCGATCCTCCATCCGGAGGTGGCGGAGCTGGCGCTGCAGCGAGCCTGCGCGGCACTGGCGGCGGGCGAGCCGGCCTGGGGTGACGCGCACCTGGCGGCCTGGGCCGAGGTGTTCCGCCGCTTCGGCGCCAAGCCCCAGCGCACGCCCTGTTCGGCGGAAGCGCTGCGCAAACGCGCGCTGCGTGACGGCAGCTTGCCGAGCATCGATCCGGTAGTGGACCTGTACAACGCCATCAGCGTGCAGTTCGCTATCCCGGTGGGCGGAGAAAACCTCGCCGCCTACGCCGGTACTCCGCGCCTGGTGATCGCCGAAGGCAGCGAAACCTTCGACACCGTGAAGGACGGTGCGCCGGCCCATGAATCACCCGATGCCGGCGAAGTCATCTGGCGCGACGACTTCGGCGTCACCTGCCGGCGCTGGAACTGGCGACAGGGCGTACGCACCCGTCTGGATGCCGAGGCGCAGCGTATGTGGTTCATCCTCGAAAGCCTGCCGGAGATGCCGCTGGAGGCCCTGCGCGAAGCGGGTGACCAGCTTGTCGCCGGATTGCTGGCGATGATGCCGGGGGCTCGGGCCGAGGTGCTGCTGGTGCATTGCAGGGCGTGAGCCGTTACTTCACCAGGCTTTCCAGGTATGCGCAGAACATATCCGCCATCGCTCCGCTGAACGCTTCGATCTCTTGCGCACTGCGCGGGCTTTCCGAGAACTGCTTGCCCACCGAACCCAGCGTCGTGGTGATCAGTTCGCGGGCCAGCGTGCGCTGCGTGTCGCGGGCTTGCGGCAGGACTTCGGCGATGAACGCCTGGAAGACGCCTTCGCTGGCAGCCTTGGCTTCCCTGGCCTCGGGGGCGTCGCGGTAGAGCGGGGCGGCATCGCTCAGGGCGATGCGCATGCGCGCTTCCTCGCACTCTGAGCGGATGAAGGCGTGCACCAGGTTGCGCAAGCGTTGCAGCGGCGGCTGGCTTTCATCGACCAACAGGCCGCGCAGCATCTCGGTGGTCTGCCGCCACTCGTCGCTCTGCAGGCGGAACAGGATCGCGGCCTTGTTCGGGAAGTACTGGTACAGCGAACCGACGCTGACCCCGGCGCGCTCGGCGACCCGCGCGGTGGTGAAACGCTGGGCGCCTTCCTTCTCCAGAACCTGAACAGCAGCGTCGAGAACGGCCGTCACGAGGTCGTTGGAACGGGCCTGTTTCGGCTCCTTGCGCGTGGAAATACGCGGGCTGCGGCGTTCGCTCATGGCTGGCTCCGACAATGCGAATAGTAAAACCTGACGAAAAGATCGCATTCTAGTCGGGCGCTTTTGCGCACTCAAATTCCACACGGGAAACCCACCATGACAACCCTCACTTCCGCCCCCGTGGCGCCCTTGCTGCAACACCTCTTCGAGGAGGCCGACGCGGCTTCTCCGCAGTCCAGCCCGGCCTTCGCCCATCTCGACCAGGCCGCGCTGACCCGCCTGATGCAGAGCAAGACGCAGTACCGCGAACTCTACGGCCAACTGAAGGACCAGCCGCTGCCCGTCTCGCGGGAAACCGGTGCGCTGCTGTACATGCTGGCGCGCGGCATCGGTGCGAAGAACATCGTCGAGTTCGGCACTTCGTTCGGCATCTCCACCCTGCACCTGGCCGCAGCCCTGCGCGACAACGGCGGTGGCCGGCTGATCACCAGCGAGTTCGAGCCGTCGAAAGTGGCGCGGGCCCAGGCCAACCTGGAGGCCGGCGGCGTCGCCGACCTGGTGGAAATCCGCCAGGGCGATGCGCTTCAGACCCTGGCCTGCGACCTGCCGGAGAGCATCGACCTGCTGCTGCTCGACGGCGCCAAGTCGCTCTATCCGGAGATCCTCGCCCTGGTGGAAAGCCGCCTGCGCCCCGGCGCGATGGTCATCGCCGACAACGCTGACTACTGCCCGGAGTACCTCGCCGAAGTTCGCCTGCCGGGCGGGCGCTACCTGTCGATTCCCTTCGCGGACGATGTGGAGCTGTCCATGCGCCTGGGCTGAAGCTGCGCGGGCTAGAGCGGCGGGTGGGCCACTGGGGCATGCCGCGCCATCAGCTCGGCGACCCAGTCGATGAAGACCCGCAGCTTGGCGCTGACGTGGCGATTGGGCGGGAAAGCCAGGTACAGCGGCATGCTCTCCATGCTCCAGTCACCGAACAGTTCCACCAGTTCGCCGCGCGCCAGGGCATCCAGCGCCATGTAACGCGGCAACCAGAGCACGCCCATGCCGGCAATCCCGGCGGCCAGGTAGGCGTTGCCATCGTCCACCGTGAGCACCGGGCGACCGTGGACCTGAACGCTCTCACCATCCTTCTGCAGGGCATAGGAAAGCGGCTTGCCGGTGCGCGCCCAGAGGTAGCCGACGATGCGTTGCTGGCTGTTTTCCAGCTCGCTCGGGTGCTGCGGCACACCGGCGCGTTGCAGGTAGGCGGGAGCGGCGAAAACCCCCAGTTGCAGCTCGCCAACCTTGCGCGCCATCAGCGACAGGTCGGCGAGCTCGCCGCCGCGCACCACGCAGTCGACGTTCTCGTCGATCAGGTCGACCATGCGGTCGCTGACGCCCAGGTCGATCTGGATGTCCGGATAGCGCTCGTGGAAGTCGGGCAGCGCGGGGATCAGCAGCAGGCGCGCCAGCGGGCTGGGGACGTCCACTCGCAGGCGCCCGCGCGGCAGGGCGGCAGCGCTGGAGAGGCTGGTCTCGGCATCGTCCATGTCCGCCAGCAGGCGTACCACGCGCTCGTAGTAAGCCGTGCCATCGGCGGTGAGATTGAGCTTGCGCGTGGTGCGGTTGAGCAGGCGCACACGCAGCCGCGCCTCGAGTTGCTGGATCAGCTGGGTCACGCTGGTGCGGCTCATGTGCAGGGTGTCGGCGGCTTTGGTGAAGCTGCCGGTTTCCACCACGCGGGCGAAGGCTTGCATCGCATCGAAACGGTCCATGGTGGCTCCGGCTGGTCGGTGAAAGAGGGGCTGTCCCAGGGCTGATTGTTTGGATTCTACAAACAATGCTGATCCGTATTGCCCGATTATCGCCGGTGCGCCGCGCCCTAACCTGACTCCATCGTTGAAACCGGGGCTTTGGCCCCCTCTGATGGAGCAAGTCCATGACTACTCGCGACGTGGTTTTCCCCGCTGGCCGCCAGGCCCTCTATGAACGCAACCGCTATTCCCCGGCGATCCGCAGCAACGGCCTGCTGTTCGTCTCCGGCCAGGTCGGCAGCCGCGAGGACGGCTCGCCCGAACCGGAGCTGGAAGCCCAGGTGCGCCGGGCCTTCGACAACCTCAACGCGATACTCGCCGCCGCCGGCTGCAGCTTCGAGGACGTGATCGACGTGACGGTATTCATGGTCGATCCGCAGATGAATTTCGAGCGTGCCTGGCAAGTCGCTGCCGACTACTGGGGCATGGCGCCCTATCCGACGGCAACGGCGGTGGGCGTGACCTGGCTGTATGGCTTCGACTTCGAGATCAAGGTGATCGCCAGACTGCCGGAGGGCCGCTAGGTGTCGCCCCGCGCCTGCAGCATCTGCTCGCGCAGCCAGCGGTGCGCCGGGCGGCTCGCATGGCGCGGGTGGTAGAGGATGCGCAGGCTGTAGCGCGGCAGCGTGATGGGCGCCGGGAACAACACCAGCGCACCGTCGGCATTGAGCTGTTGCGCCACGCGGCGGGGCAGGGTGAGCAGGTAGTCGGAGGCGGCGACCAGGCTCGGTGCGGCCAGCAGGCTGGGCAGTTGTACCGCCACGTCGCGCTGAATGTCCTGGAGCGCCAGGGCAGCGTCGATCACGCCGACGGCGTCGCTCCAGGGCAGCACCACCACGTGCCGCTCGGCCAGGTAATGCTGCAGTGAAAGCCCGCCGCTGATCCGCGAGTGCCCTTTGCGCGCGACTACCACGTAGTCGTCGCTGAAGCACTCGATGGCCTCCAGGGCATCGCCTTCGCTGCGCTCGTGGGTAACCCCCAAGGCGAAGTGCACACGGCCTTCGCGCAGGTCGTCGAGCGAGTCCTGCTGTGTCGCGTAGACCACCTTGATGCGCAGGTGCGGGGCGAGTTTCTCGATCCGCGAAACAAGCCCCGGCAGCAGGGTGAAGCTGGTGTAGTCGGTGGCGGCGAAGACGAAGGTCTGGGTGGTGCTTGCCGGGTCGAAAGGCGCGGCGCTGGACAGTCGTTCGGCGAGCAGGGCCAGGGCCTCGCCGATGCCTTCGGCCATCAGCTCGGCCTGGGCGGTGGGCTGCATGGCGCTACCGGCACGGACGAACAGCTCATCGCCCAGGGTGTCGCGCAGGCGGCCCAGTGCGTGGCTGCAAGCGGAGGGACTCATGGCCAGTTCGTCGGCGGCGCTCACCACGCTGCGGTGACGGAACAGGGCGTCGAACACCAGCAGCAGATTGAGGTCGAGACGGCGCAGGTTGGCATGCATGATGTTCAGTATCCGGTGAAAAAAATGCAGTACGTGCATTCTGCGCTTTCATTATCCTGCTGTCTCCGATCCATCTGATCCACCGGAACATCACCATGAGCCAACCGACTTTCCGCATCGCCACCCCGGCCGACACCGACCGCTGCTTCGAGATCGAGATAGCCGCCTACGAAGGTGACGAGGCCGCGACGCGGGAGAAGATCGCCACGCGCATCGCACAGTACCCCGAAGGCTTCCTGATCATGGAGCTGGGCGGTGAGATCATCGGCTTCATCAACAGCGGCTGCGCGTTCGAGGTGGTGATGTCCGACGAGGAGTTCAAGGAGCTCATCGGCCACGATGCGGCGGCGCCCAACGTGGTGATCATGTCGGTGGTGATCGACCCTGCGCAGCAGGGCAGGAGCTACGCCACATTGCTGATGCGTACCTTCATCGAACGCATGGCCGGCCTGGGCAAGCGCACTATTCACCTGATGTGCAAGGACCGCCACGTACCGCTCTACGAACGCTTCGGCTTCCGTTACGTGAAGCCGTCGGCGTCCGACCACGGCGGCATGGCGTGGCACGAGATGGTGATGGAACTGCCTGCCGCCTGATGCTTGATACCTGATGCTTGGCGGCTGGCGCGTCAGCGTTCCGGCCGGTCGTTCACCCGGTCGCGGGTGGCGCGCTCGGCCAGCAGGTCGAAGGTTTCCGGCAGCAACGCGGCTTCGCCCTGTTCGTCGAGCAGTTGGCGGAACACCAGATGGTCCGGGAAGCTGCGGCTGATCAGGGTCAGCAGCTCGGTGCCGCGTTCGGTCAGTTCGAAGTTGTTGCCGGTGCCACCGTGCTCGCGCGGGCGTTCCTGGATGTAGCCATTGGCGAGCAGGTCGCCTTCCAGGTCGCCGGCGACTTTCTTCAGGTGATCGACGCTGCCGTCCACCGGCTCGCCCTGCAGCCGGTGCTGCTCGGCCACTTCCTCGCCGCACTCGCGGGCCTTGTAGGGTTGGTCGGCGCATTCCTGGGCGCGCAGCAGCAGGCGTTCGATCAGGTCCCAGTCATAGCTCATGGCGTGTCCTCCGGGGTCATCAATGCAGGGCCTTCCTGAGTTGCGACCCGGCCGGGCGGGTAGGGTTCGAACTTCCTGCGCGGCGGTGCGCCAACCCGTAGCCGCGCAACCATCGACGACGTCGAGCTTCACTATCGATGCAATCGAGTGGTGCGCCGGCCGGGCGCAGCTGACTATCTGTCCCAAGAGCTTGTCGAACCGAGCAAGGGACAGAAACGATGAACACACAGCGCCCCACACCCAATCGCCTGGCCGCCCGCATCGCCCTTGGTCCGTTGTTGCTGGCCGTGGCCAGTCTGACCGGCTGCGCGGCGACCTCGGAAACCCGGCTGAGCTGGGACAGCCTGGGCGGTACCACCGCCCAGGACAGCAGCACCTACCTGAGCTGCGTCGACGGCCGGCTCACCCCCGGCACCGCTACCTTCGTCAGTGACAGCGGCGCCACCCGCCAGCTGCTCACCGGCAGCGCTGATCCGCGGCAGGCCAGTGGCATCGTCCAGGTGACCCCGATCGCCGGTGGCAACCACTTCAGCGCCTACCAGCGCAGTGCCTGGCAGGACAAGGGCGAGCTGCTGGATGCCGCCTACCAGTGCGCACAGCACAGTTGAACCGACTTCGAGCGGGCCGCTCCCCCCAGCGGCCCGCCCAGCGCCGGCAGGCGGCGAATAGCCTGCGTCAGTGTCTGCCTTCGGGCTGCCGCTGATTCACTCTCCAGGGGCGCTCCCCCCAGCGCCCACCTATCGCCTGTCGAGCCCCCACTTGATGGGCGTTTTTTTTAATTTACGACTGTTGTGTATTCTGATCGGTCATGCCAGTGTGTGCGCCCTGGCGGCTGTATTCGCCTTTCCGTGCCCAGGATGCGCATCCGGTTTGTCCGCCGGGCGCTGAACGCTGCCGCCGGCCGACGGTACACTCACTCCCGTCGCGTAACAGAAGTACAAGAGAATCGAGATGAACACGCATTTTCCGACTTGCGCCGTCTGGGTCCGTCGCGACGCAGACCTGCCCCTTCCCACCACCCTTCAGCCGACGGTGAAAGCATGATCGAGGTAACCGAAGTTTCCATTGCGCAGCTGCGTGAAGCCCTGGAGTCGGGCCGCACCACCGCGGTCGAACTGGTCAAGGCCTACCTCGCGCGCATCGATGCCTACGATGGCCCGAGCAAGCTCAATGCCGTGGTCGTGCGCAACACGCAGGCCCTGCAGGAAGCCGAAGCCTCGGACGCCCGCCGCGCCCGTGGCGAGACACTCGGCCCGCTGGACGGTATCCCCTATACCGCCAAGGACAGTTACCTGGTCAAGGGCCTGACCGCCGCCTCCGGCAGCCCGGCCTTCAAGGACCTGGTCGCCTACCGCGACGCCTTCACCGTCGAGCGTCTGCGCGCCGGCGGCGCCATCTGCCTGGGCAAGACCAACATGCCGCCCATGGCCAACGGTGGCATGCAGCGCGGCGTCTACGGCCGTGCTGAAAGCCCGTACAACCGCAAGTTCCTCACCGCGCCCTTCGCCTCCGGTTCCTCCAATGGTGCCGGCACCGCGACTGCCGCGAGCTTCTCGGCCTTCGGCCTGGCGGAGGAAACCTGGTCCAGCGGTCGTGGTCCGGCCTCGAACAACGGCCTGTGCGCCTACACCCCGTCCCGTGGCGTGATCTCGGTTCGCGGCAACTGGCCGCTGACCCCGACCATGGACGTGGTGGTGCCCTATGCACGCACCATGGCCGACCTGCTGGAAGTGCTCGACGTGGTCGTCGCTGAAGACACCGACAAGCGTGGCGACCTCTGGCGCCTGCAGCCGTGGGTGCCGATCCCCGCCGTTGCCGACGTGCGCCCGGCGTCCTACCTGGACCTCGCTGCAGGCCCCGAAGCCCTCAAGGGCAAGCGCCTGGGCGTGCCGCGCATGTTCATCAACAAGGACGAACTGGCCGGCACCAGCGAGAAGCCTGGCATCGGCGGCCCGACCGGCCAGCGCATCAACACCCGCGCTTCGGTCATCGATCTCTGGGAACAGGCCCGCAAGGCCCTGGAAGCCGCCGGCGCCGAGGTCGTCGAAGTGGACTTCCCGCTGGTTTCCAACTGCGAGGGCGACCGCCCAGGCGCGCCGACCGTGTTCAACCGTGGTTTCGTCACCGAGCAGTTCATGCATGACGAACTGTGGGAGCTGTCCGGCTGGGGCTTTGACGATTTCCTCCGCGCCAACGGCGACCCCAAGCTGAACAAGCTGGCCGACGTCGATGGCCCGCAGATCTTCCCGCATGACCCGGGCACGCTGCCGAACCGTGAGGACGACCTGGTCGCCGGCATGGACGAGTACGTCAACATGGCCAAGCGCGGCCTGAAGACCTGGGACCAGATCGAGTCCCTGCCTGACGGCCTGCGCGGCCTGGAGAAGACCCGCAAGCTCGACCTGGAAGACTGGATGGACGGCCTGAAGCTCGACGCCGTGCTATTCCCCACCGTGGCCGACGTCGGCCCGGCGGACGCCGACGTCAATCCGGAGTCGGCCGACATCGCCTGGAGCAATGGTATCTGGGTCGCCAACGGCAACCTGGCGATCCGTCACCTGGGCGTGCCGACCGTCACCGTGCCGATGGGCGTGATGGCCGATATCGGTATGCCGGTGGGCCTGACCTTCGCCGGTCGCGCCTATGACGACTCCGCGCTGCTGCGCTTCGCCGCGGCCTTCGAAGCCACCGGCTCCAAGCGCCTGGTACCGCCGAGCACGCCGCCACTGGCCTGACCGGCTGCAGAATGAAGAACCGCGCCCCAGGGCGCGGTTTTTTTATGGCTGGCGCCGGCATTTCCCGGCACCTACAGGGTGCGCTGGGCTTTCACGCAGCCGTAGCGCGCCTCCTTGGACGGCGAGTAGCCATAGAACGACGTGTAGCACTTGCTGAAATGGCTGGGCGAGACGAAGCCGCAGGCCAGGCCGACCTCGTACATCGGCAGGCTGGAGTGCTGCAGCAGGCGGCGGCTTTCGGTGATGCGCAGCTCCAGGTAGTAGCGCACCGGCGTGGTCCCCAGTTGCTCCTGGAACAGTCGCTCGATCTGCCGCTTGGAACGCCCGACGTAGCTCGACAGCTGGTCCTGGTTCAGCGGCTCTTCGATGTTCGCGCTCATCAGGTTGATCGCCTCGCGCAGCGGCTCGCTGAGCTTCTCGTGCAGCGCCGGGCGGGTGCGGCGGAAGCGTGATTCCTCGAAGGCGAGGATGTCGACGATGGCGTCCACCAGTTCGCGGCCGTGGCGGGCGTTGATCCACTCCAGTACCAGGTTGAAGGCGCCCGTGGGGCTGGCGGCGGTGAGGCGGTCGCGGTCGGCCTGGTAGCTCTCGCTGGTGACTTCGCTGTGCCGGGCGATTTCCGCCAGCGCCGCGCGGTTCTCCGGGTGGATGGCGCACCGGTAGCCGTCGAGCAGGCCGGCCTGACCGAGGAACCAGGCGCCGTTCCACAGGCCGGCCAGGGCGATGCCCTTGTCGGCGGCCGTTTGCAGCAGGCGGGTCAGTTCGGGTAATGCGCGCAGCGGAGTGCGCAGGCCGCCGCAGACCACCAGCAGGTCCAGCTCGGCGAGCTGCGTCGAGGTCAGCATGGCGCCGGGGCAGATCACCAGGCCGAGGTCGCTGGTGACGGACTCACCATCGAGGCTGAAAGTCTGCGTGGCGAACGTCTGCGTGCGGATCAGGTTGGCGGTGACCAGCGTGTCCAGCGCCTGGGTGAAGGCGGGCAGGGAGAAATGTTCCAGCAGCAGGAAGCCAACCCGCGCGAGGCGACCGGGCTCCCTGGTATCACCGTCGAGGTAGCGCAGGTTGCGGCCCTGCATGGCCCCACTGAACTGGCGGCGTTCGACCAATCGGCACCTCGTCTGCGTGGTTTGGTGACCGGCTCAGCCGCGCACGGCACGGCGGCCGAGGGCGGATTGGCCTGAGGGTGAAGTGCGCCGGCTGGTCTGGCTGAGCAGGATGATGATCACCGTCAGCGCCAGGGTCGAACTCACCTCGATGCGGTGCGTCGGCATGATGAACATTACCGCGAGGATGAAGCTGATGATCCCGATCACCAGCCAGGTCAGCCAGGGGAACAGCCACATGCGGAACACCAGCTCGTGGTTGCGTCGGCGCAGGATGCCGCGCATGCGCAGCTGCGACACGGCGATGGCGAGGTAGACGAGCAGCGCGATGGAACCGGAGCTGGCCAGCAGGAATTCGAAGAGTCTTCCAGGTGCAAAAAAGTTGAGCAGGGTGGTGAACATGCCGATCAGCGTGCTGGCGATCACCGCCGCGCGCGGCACGCCGGCGGCGGAGGTGCGCTGGATGAAGGCCGGCGCATCGTTTCGCCGACTCAGGGAATAGATCATCCGCGAGGCGATGTACACCGAGGAGTTCAGGCAACTGGCCACGGCGACCAGCACCACCAGGTCCATCAGCAGTTGCGCGTTGGGGATGTTCAGCAGTTCCAGGGTGCGCTGGTAGGAGCCGATTTCCACCAGGCGCGGGTCGTTCCACGGTACCACTGAGATGATCACCAGGATCGACAGCAGGTAGAACACGCTGATGCGCCAGATCACCGAGCGCGTGGCCTTGGCGATGTTGCGGCTGGGGTCGCTGGATTCGGCGGCGGCGATGGTCACCGCCTCGGTGCCGATGAAGCTGAACAGAGTGGTGATCAGCGCGCTGAAGATGGCCGTCCAGCCGTTGGGCATGAAGCCGCCGTGCTCGCCCATCAGCCTGTGCAGGCCGCTGACCTCGCGCCCCGGCAGCAGGCCGAACAGCGCGGCGGCGCCAAGGCCGATGAAGGCGACGATGGCGACCACCTTGAGCATGGCGAACCAGAATTCGAACTCGCCGTACTTGGCGACGCTGAACAGGTTGGTGACGGTGAGCAGCAGCGTCATCGACAGGGCGAATACCCAGGTCTCGACCTGCGGGAACCAGTTGTTGAGGATGACCCCGGCGGCGATGGCCTCGATGGGAATGACCAGCACCCAGAACCACCAGTACAGCCAGCCGATGGTGAAGCCGGCCCAGCGGCCGATGGCCTGGTCGGCATAGGCGGAGAAGGAGCCGGTGTCGGGGCTGGCCACGGCCATCTCGCCGAGCATGCGCATCACCAGCACCACCAGCAGCCCGGAGAGGGCATAGGCGACGATGGCGGCGGGACCGGCGGCGGCAATCGCGTGGCCGGAGCCGACGAACAAGCCTGCGCCGATGATTCCCGCGATGGAGAGCATGGTTACGTGGCGGGGCTTGAAGCCCTGCACCAGATCGCCATTGGCGCCTTTTGCACTGGGAGCACTCATCTGTCGGCCTTTTATTGAAATTGTTATGTAGGGCGCGGCGACGCGTGGCCGGCTGCGGCTTCCCCGCAACCGCTGGTGCGCTGGTAGAGGCCGGGGAGTCCGCGTGGCGGCTATGCGCTTCACGCGGGGCTCAAGCTAAGGCACCGGGTGGGCGGCGAGTTGCTCGAAATCGCCGTGGGCATGACCAAAAACGACATGGGCGGCGGCTGGCGTAGTGGCGATAGGCCGCTCTGGGACGGAGGTTCCATGCGTAGTGGACGGCTTTGCACGGTGGCCTGATCGGATCGGCGGTCATGCCCGCTTCGCCCGCCGGCATTCGGGTCTAGGCTGAGTACTTTCGTCTGCCCAGGTGACCTGCCATGTCCCTCGTCCTGTTCGGCCATCCCTTTTCCTCCTATACGCAGAAGGTCCTGATCGCCCTCTACGAGAACTCCACGCCCTTCGAATTCCGCAGCCTCGGCCCGGATCAGCCGGAGAACGGCGCGCACTGGCTGCGCCTGTGGCCGCTGGCGAAGTTCCCGGTGCTGCTGGACGGTGAGCACAGCGTCGCCGAGACCAGCATCGTCATCGAGTACCTGCACCTCAAGCATCCCGGCCCGGTGCGCCTGCTGCCGGACGACCCGCTGAAGGCGCTGGACGTGCGTTTCCTCGACCGCTTCTTCGACTGGCACGTGATGACCCCAGTGCAGCACGCCGTTCTGGGCGCCATGAGCGGCGAAGCGGGCAAGCGTGCGGAAGGCCTGGCCCATGCGGTGAGCAAGCTGGAACTGGCCTACGCCTGGCTGGAAGAGGAACTCGCCGGGCGTACCTGGGCGGCGGGGGAGAGCTTCAGCCTCGCCGACTGTGCGGCGGCCCCTTCGCTGTTCTATGCGGACTGGACCCATCCCATCGGCGACCAGTATCCGACACTGCGCGCTTACCGCTCGCGCTTGCTGGCGCGCCCATCCTTCGCCCGCGCGGTGGAGGAGGCGCGGCCGCACCGGCCTCTGTTCCCGCTGGGGGCGCCGGATCGGGATTGAACCGGGCAAAAAAATCCCCCGTGCGCTGCCGCGACCGGGGGATGCAACACCCGCGCAGGGGGACCGCGCGGGCGAGGTAGACCAGCGGAGAGTTACAGGCGGATCAGCACCGATTTCAGCTCGGTGTAGTGCTCGATGGCCGCGGCACCCATCTCGCGGCCGACGCCCGACATCTTGAAGCCGCCGAAGGGCAGCGCCGGGTCCAGGGCGCTGTGACAGTTGACCCACACCGAGCCGGACTTGATGCGCGGCACCATGCGGTGCACGGCCGCCAGGTCGTTGGACCAGATGCTCGCGCCCAGGCCGTAGGGGCTGTCGTTGGCCAGGCGCAGGGCGTCCTCGATGTCGTCGAAGGGCATGGCGACCAGCACCGGGCCGAAGATTTCCTCCTGCACCAGCGGATTCTTCTGGTCGACGTCGACGATCACCGTGGGTTTGACGAAGTAGCCGGGGCCGAACTGCTCGCCGCCGCAGGCGATGGTGGCGCCCTTGTCGCGACCCAGCTCGATGTAGTCGAACACGCGCTTCTGCTGCTTCGCGGAGATCAGCGGGCCCATGTCGATGCTCGGGTCCAGGCCGTTGCCCAGCTTCATGCCGTTGGCGATGCCGGAGATGTCGGCGATGACATTGTCGAAGTGCTTGCGCTGTACATACAGGCGCGAGCCGGCGCAGCAGACCTGGCCCTGGTTGAAGAAGATCGCCTGGGCAGCACCGGCGGCGGCGGTGGCGAGGTCGGCGTCGGCCATGACGATGGTCGGCGACTTGCCGCCCAGCTCCAGGGTTACGCGGGTCATGTTGTCCATGGCCGCCTTGCCGATTTCCTTGCCGACCGGGGTCGAGCCGGTGAAGGTCAGCTTGTCCACCAGCGGGTGGTGGGAGAGGGCGGCGCCCGCGGTGATGCCGGCGCCGGTGACGACGTTGAATACGCCCGCCGGGTAGCCTGCTTCCAGGACCAGCTCGGCAAGTTTCAGCGCGGACAATGGGGTCTCGTCGGCAGGCTTGAGCACCACGCTGCAACCGGTGGCCAGCGCCGGGCCGAGCTTCCAGCAGGCCAGTAGCAGGGGGAAGTTCCAGGCGACGATGGCGCCCACCACGCCGACGGCTTCGCGGCGGATGTAGCCGTGGAATTCGCCGTCGGGCATCAGCGGCATGGACACGTCGACCGTGGTGCCTTCGATCTTGGTGGCGTAGCCGGCCATGTAGCGCAGGAAGTCGATGGCCAGTTGCACGTCCATCACGCGGGCGACGGCGGCGCTCTTGCCGTTGTTCAGACATTCCAGCTCGGCCAGCAGATCGGCATCGCGCTCCATCAGGTCGGCGAGCTTCCACAGCAGGTTCTGCCGTTCGCGCGGGCGGGTGCGGCTCCAGGCCGAGTCATCGAAGGCCTGGCGCGCGGCGCGCACGGCGCGGTCGACGTCGGCGGCGGTGCCGGCCGGCACCTGGCAGAGCACTTCGCCGGTAGCCGGGTTGCGCAGGTCCATCAGGGCGCCGTCGCTGGCGGAAGTCCAGTCGGCACCGATCAGCATCTTCGGAGCGCGCTGCAGGAAGGCGCGGGATTCGGGCTTGATGGGCAGGGAAGCGAGCATTGCGTTGGCCTCTTGTTGTCTGTTCGTGCTCCCGGTCTGGGAGTCGCTGAGGCGGAGCATCGCAACGGCTGTGCCAAGGCGGACTGTTTTTTATAACGTATTGAATTAAAAGGATTTAATTGAGGTTTTTTGGCGAGCGGGAGAAAAGCCGCTGTCGCATTGTGCGACAGCGGCTGAGACGCAGGGCTTAGGTGTTGGTGATATCCCGGTCCTTGGTTTCCGGCAGGAAGAAGATGCCGAGGATGGCCGTCATCACGGCGATGACGATGGGGTACCAGAGGCCGTAATAGATGTCTCCGGTGGCGGCCACCATGGCGAAGGCAACGGTGGGCAGGAAGCCGCCGAACCAGCCGTTGCCGATGTGGTAGGGCAGTGACATGGAGGTGTAGCGGATGCGCGTCGGGAACAGCTCCACCAGCCACGCCGCAATCGGCCCGTAGACCATGGTCACGTAGATCACCAGGATGGTCAGCAGCACCAGCATCATCAGGTGGTTGATCTTCGAGGGATCTGCCTTCTCGGGGTAGCCGGCTTCCTTGAGCGAGGCGGCGAGCTGCGCGGTGAAGACCTCCGACTGCACCTTGAACTCCGCCGCTGGCATGCCGGCCCCTTCGAAGCTGGCGATGACCTTGTCGCCGATGTGTACCTGGGCCAGTGCGCCGGTTTCCGCCTTGAGGTTCTCGTAGGGGATGGCGCGCTTGGCCAGCAGGCTCTTGGCCATGTCGCAGGAACTGACGAATTTCGCCTTGCCCACCGGGTCGAACTGGAAGGAGCAGGCGTTCGGGTCGGCCACCACGGTGACCGGGTTCTTCTCCTGGGCGGCGAATACGTCCGGGTTACCGAACTGGGTCAGGCCGTGGAAGATCGGGAAGTAGGTCAACGCGGCGAGGATGCAGCCGGCCATGATGATCTTCTTGCGGCCGATGCGGTCGGACAGGCTGCCGAAGAACACGAAGAATGGCGTGCCCAGCAGCAGGGAGCCGGCGATCAGCAGGTTGGCGGTCTGCGCGTCGATCTTCAGCGTCTGCAGCAGGAAGAACAGCGCGTAGAACTGTCCGGTGTACCAGACCACGGCCTGCCCGGCGGTGCCGCCGAGCAGCGACATGATCACCACCTTGAGGTTCTCCCAGCGGCCGAAGGATTCGGTCAGCGGCGCCTTGGATGCCTTGCCTTCCTCCTTCATCTTCAGGAACACCGGCGACTCGGAGAGCTGCAGGCGGATGTACACCGAGATGATCAGCAGCAGGATCGACAGCAGGAACGGAATCCGCCAGCCCCAGGCCTCGAACGCCTCGTTCCCCAGCACGGTGCGGCAGGCCATGATCACCAGCAGCGAGAGAAACAGGCCCAGCGTCGCGGTGGTCTGGATCCACGAGGTGAAGAAGCCGCGCTTGCCCTTGGGCGCATGCTCGGCGACGTAGGTCGCCGCGCCGCCGTACTCGCCGCCCAGCGCCAGGCCCTGCAGCAACCGCAGGGTGATCAGGATGATCGGCGCGGCCACGCCGATGGTGGCGTAGGCGGGCAGCAGGCCGACCACGGCGGTGGAGATACCCATGATGATGATGGTGATGAGGAAGGTGTGCTTGCGCCCGATCATGTCGCCCAGGCGGCCGAACACGATGGCGCCGAAGGGCCGCACCGCGAAGCCGGCGGCGAAGGCCAGCAGGGCGAAGATGAAGGCGGTGGTTTCATTGACCCCGGCGAAGAAGTGCTTGGCGATGATCGCCGCCAGGGAGCCGTAGAGGTAGAAGTCGTACCACTCGAACACCGTACCCAGGGAGGAGGCAAAGATGACCTTGCGCTCCTCCTTGGTGATTCCGCTGTGAGGAGCGTTGCCCGCGGCCGGGCTGTATGTCTGCGCCATGTTCGTCTCCGTCTTGTTGTTGTTTTGGGCCGGAGTCCCTCGATTTTCCGTTACCGCACTCGAGCCCAGGGCTGATGACAGGTCGTACGGATTGCGCGATGCGTGAAGTCAGGTGGCCCTGCGGATGGCGCAAGGTCATCTGAAAGCATAATCGTTCTCACGCGTCTGGCCACCCGCGCCACCCGGCAAAGCCCCGGCTGGCGCGGATTGGCACCTGTTCCGGACAGGCCGGATGACGCGAGGCGTCTGGCTGGCGCCTCGATGACGGGATTTTCCCTGAGGGAAAGACGCGCAATTAGACCATCGTCTATAACGGTCAGGGCTGTCTCAGACTGCTACAGCTGTCGCGATCTGCCACGCGCAGAGGGGCTTGGAACGCGCGCAGGCTGCTGTTTCGCAAGGACTTTTCCGGCTGGCACGCAACGTGAAGCGCTCCGGGTTTCGCCCAGCGCCACATCGGCGCTGCACAAGGAGGCCTGGCTTGAAGAGGATGCACCTGTCGTTGCCGTGGATTGCGGGGCCGCTGGCTGCCACGCTGACCTGCCTGTTGTTGTGGCTGCTGCCCGGCGTGGGCAATGGGTTGCTCTGGGTCCTGATGGCACTGATTGCCCTGGGCGCCATTCGCCAGGAGTGGCGCGGGCTGACGTGGCCGGTTGCCCTCGGTGCGCTGTGCGGCGCCTGCCTGGCGCTTGGCCTGCACCTGGTAGCCGACCACTTCCAGCTGCGCTACGCCTGGCTCTACAGCAGCGCGGCGCTGCCGGCCTACCTGAAGTTCTCCAACCTCTGGGGCGGCGACGAGGGCACGGTGCTGCTGCTGGCGACCTTCTGCATGGCCATCGCCCTGAAGAGTTCGGCGCTGCCCGGCTGGGCGGGGCGCGGTATGGCGCTGATCGCCGCCTGGTACGTCGCCACCGCCGCCTGGCTCGGGCCGTTCAGTGCGACGCCGGCGGACTGGCTGGCGGCGCAGCCAAGCCAGGGCATGAACGCCCACCTGCAGACCTTCTGGATGTCCCTGCATGCGCCGCTGATCCTCTGCGCCTATGCCTGGGTGCTGGCGCCGGCCGGTGCCGCGCTGGAAGCGCTGGGCCGGGGAGGGCACGCCTACGCCTGGGTGATGCCGCGCTACAGCCGCCGCGCCTGGCTGATCCTCAGCGCCGGTATCGGTGTCGGCATGGCCTGGGCCATGGAGGACTTCACCTACGGCCAGTTGTGGCACTGGGACCCGGTACAGACCTCGACCTTCATCATCTGGGCGCTGCTCGGCGCGGTGCTGCACGGTGCCCGCCGCTGGCGCGCGGACGGCTCCTACGCACGGTCGTTGCCAGTGCTCAGCCTGCTGGCGGCGGCCATGGCCTGCGGCGCCATGGCGGTGACCCGCAGCACGGTGCTCGCCAGTTCGCACCGCTACATCGGCACCACCTCCTGGCTCAGCCACCTGGCGCTGGCGGCGATCCTGCTGGCCCTCGCGGCATTCCACCTGCTGGCCGGGTGGCGGTCGCGCAAGCGGGCAGGGCGGCGGCGCGGGGCGTCGGACTGGACCCTGGACGTGGCCATCTACCTGTTCGCCGGCACCGGCCTGCTGGCCCTCGGCGCGCTGCTCCAGGCGCACCTCTACGAGTGGCTGGGAATGGAGCGGCCGAGCGAGCTGAAGCCCTTCTTCGAGACCCTGACCGCCTGGGCCACCACCGCCGAGATGGACAGCCTGCGCCGCGCCTTCGACCAGTGGGACGTCAACGGCTACGGCCTGGCGCACTGGGTGGTGCCGCTGCTGGCGGCGCTCGGCCTGATGGGCGGCTACAGCTTCCTGCGCCGTTGCGGACGGCCACGGCTGGCACTGCTGGCGACTGTGCTGGTGGCTGCCGTGATGCTCTGGACCGGCTGGCACGGCGGCTGGCTGAACGACAGTTACAACGGCGACGGCATGCTCTCGCAGAACATCGTGCGGGTGCTGCCGTGGCTGGATGCGGCGCTGCTGGGCGGCGCCTTCCTGATGCTCAGCTGCCTGTTCTGGGGTGCGCAGAGCCTGTGGCGCAGCCGAAGGGTGGGCAACCTGCGCTACAGCGGCGGGCTGGCGCTGGTGCACGGCGGCGCGGTGATCGCGCTGGTGGGCGGGCTGGCCGCCACGGCGCTGAACAGCTACCAGCAGATCAGCATCCCGCCGGGTACGTCCTTCGAGCAGTGGCACGCAGTGATCGGCGGCATGCAGATGCGCGTCTCGCCGGATGCCAGCCGCCCGGACTTCTCCGGCTACCACGCGGTGGCCAAGGTCGAACTGCGTGACGGTGACCGCACGCTCGCCGGCCACGCGCTGTTCCAGGACAGCCGGGGTAACCCGCCGGCCTACCAGGGCCCGGTGCGCCAACTCTGCGAAATCCTCGACTACCACTACGCGCGCTTCGCCTCGGATCGCGGCTACGTGCTGCATCCGTTCATCGTCCGCGGCTGGAGCGGCGACCTGCAGATCTGGGTGCCGGCCTCCGCTCGTCTGCTCAGGCTGCCCGGCGACGATATCGAGAGCGTCGTGGTGGTGCGCCGCTTCCCGTTCCTCTCGCTGGTCTGGATCGGCCTGCTGACCATGCTGTTCGGCGCCTTGTTGCTCCCGGCGGGCGGCGCTTTGCGCAAGCCGGACCATACTGCTTCGCAGGGTGTCTCACGGGCCCTGTCTCAGAGTTAGACAGCAATCGCGAAATGTGACGTCGCAATCCCGGTGTCCTCTGCCGGGCGTGCCTGCAAATCCCGCCGAAAGCCTGATTCGGCGGGGTTTGCGCAGTAGTGGCACACAACCTGCAAAACCGCTTTCAAGAGCTCGCTCTTAGCCCATCGGTGGGCGCGAATAACCTACAAGAATACCGAGGAGGCCTGACCTTGAAGATGACACGACTTCGGCACTATCTGGGTGCCGGAACCCTGGCCGCACTGGCCCTTGCGCTCCACCAGACGGCCCAGGCCGCACCCGAAGGCCAGGCGATCATCAACGCCAAGTGCCAGGCGTGCCACACGCCCGAAGGCAACAATTCGCTCAGTCGCATCAGCCACCAGCGCAAGACTCCCGAAGGCTGGCTGATGAGCATCGCCCGCATGCAGGTGATGTACGGCCTGAAGATCACCGACGAGGAACGTCGCTCGGTGGTCAAGTTCCTCGCCGACAAGCAGGGCCTGGCGCCCAGCGAAACCGAAGGTGTGCGCTACGCCCTCGAGCGCCGGCTGAACACCGTCGAGAAATTCGATACGAACTTCGAGCAGATGTGCGCCCGTTGCCACTCGGGTGCGCGCATCGCCCTGCAGCGCCGCCCGGCGGCGGAGTGGGAGAAGCTGGTGAACTTCCACCTCGGCCGCTGGCCGTCGCTGGAGTACCAGGCCCTGGCCCGCGACCGCGACTGGTTCGACCTGGCGAAGAAAGAGATGGTCCCCGAGCTCGCCAAGCGCTACCCGCTGGACAGCAAGGCCTGGTCCGACTGGCAGAAGAATCGGCCCAAGGCCGAATCCCTGGCGGGTAACTGGAGCTTCGCCGGGCACATGCCGGGCAAGGGCGACCTGGCTGGCAGCATGAGCGTGAGCAAGGACGGCGCCGACGCCTTCAAGGTCAGCGTGAAGGGCCAGTACGCCGACGGCTCGCCGTTCAGCGGCGAGGGCAGCGCGGTGCTCTACAACGGCTACGAATGGCGCGGCGCGATCACCGTCGGTGACGTGACCATGCGTCAGGTATTCGCCGCACTGAATGGCCAGATGCAGGGCCGCATGTTCGACAAGGCCCACGACGAGCGCGGCCTGGACTTCGTCGCGGCGAAGGACGGCACCAGCCACGTGCTGGGTGTGCAGCCGGCCTACATCAAGGCGGGTGCGGAGACCGAAGTCAGCGTGGTCGGCACCGGCCTGAAGGGCAAGCCGTCGTTCGGCAAGGGCGTGGAAGTGGTGTCGGTGGTTTCCGAGACACCCGAGCGCGTGACCGTCAAGGTCAAGGCCAGCGATGCGGCCGCCGCCGGCGAGCGCGATGTCACCGTGGGCACCGCCAAGGGCGGCAGCCTCGCGGTGTACAAGGACATCGCCGAAGTGAAGGTGGTGCCGGAATTCTCCATCTCCCGCATCGGCGGCAATGGCGGCTCCACGCCCAAGGTCCAGGGCAGCTTCGATGCCGAGGCCTGGGGCAAGGGCGCCGACGGCAAGCCGTTCCGCATCGGCGTGTTCCCGGCGCAGTGGTCGGTCGAACCCTTCGATGACCGCGCCAAGGAAGACCAGGATGTGAAGTTCGCCGGCGCGATGGACGCCGCCACTGGCATCTTCACCCCGGGCGATGCCGGCCCGAACCCGGAACGCAAGATGATGACCAACAACGCCGGCAACCTGAAGGTGATCGCCGCGGTGGACGACGCCGGCCAGTCGCACAAGGGCGAAGGGCACATGATCGTCACCGTGCAGCGTTGGAACAACCCGCCGATCCCGTAACCGTCGGTATCGGATGAACTGAACGCATGAGCCCCGCCTGCGGGCGGGCGTACCAAGCAAGTTCCGGGAGGTCGCCATGGGCGCCATCTTGAATCTGGTCGAACGCAACCTGCATGAAGTGCAGGTCGACGCCGACCGCCTGTTGTTCCACATCCCCAGCTCCTCGCTGTTCGCCAGCGACGAGCTGACCGGCGGGATCATCGACGCGCTGCGCGGGCATGCCTGTTCGCCGGACGAGCTGACCCAGCGTCTGAGTGGCCGCTTCGCCGCCGAGGATATCGACGAGACCCTGCGCGAGCTGATCGCGCTGGAACTGGTCAGCGACGGCTCGCCGCTGACCCCTGAAATCGGCATCAAGAAAGTTGACCGCACCGCGCTCAACACCGTGGTGCTGAACGTCAATACCGGCTGCAACCTCAGCTGCACCTACTGCTACAAGGAAGACCTGGACAAGCCCTCCGCTGGCAAGAAGATGGGCGCGGAAACCGCCGAGGCCTCGGTGGAAATGCTGATCCAGGAATCCCCCGACGAGCAGCGCTACACCGTGGTGTTCTTCGGCGGCGAACCGCTGTCCAACCGCCCGCTGATCGAGCACATGGTCGCGTACTGCGAGCGCCGGTTCGGCGAGCTGGGCAAGACCGTGGACTTCGTCATGACCACCAACGCCACGCTGCTCACCGAGGAAATCGTCGACTGGCTCAATGCCCATCGCTTCGGGCTGTCCATCAGCATCGACGGGCCGAAGACGGTGCACGACCGCAACCGCATCACCGTGGGCGGGCAGGGCACCTATGACGTGGTGCGGCGCAAGGCCGACATGCTGCTGTCGCGCTACACCGCGCGGCCGGTGGGCGCACGGGTGACCCTGACCACCGGCGTCACCGACGTCGAGACCATCTGGAATCACCTGTTCAACGAGATGGGTTTCGCCGAAGTCGGTTTTGCCCCGGTCACCTCGGGCGACATCAGCAGCTACAACCTCACCACCGATGAGCTGAAGGCTGTCTTCGCCGGCATGAAGGCCCTCGGTCGCCGCTACCTGGACGAGGCGCTGGAAGGGCGCAACATCGGCTTCTCCAACCTGCACCAGCTGATCACCGACATCCACGAAGGGCAGAAGAAGGCCCTGCCGTGCGGCGCCGGCCTGAAGATGCTGGCGGTGGACCACAAGGGCGAGCTGAACCTGTGCCACCGCTTCACCGGTTCTTCGCTGCCGACCTTCGGCAACGTGCATGAAGGGGTGAAGCAGGCCGAGCTGAACGAGTTCCTCTCGCAGCGCCTGGACCGCACCGACACCGGCTGCGCCAGCTGCCACATCCGCAACCTCTGCTCCGGCGGCTGCTACCACGAGAGCTACGCGCGCTACGGCGACCCGGCGCACCCCACCTACCACTACTGCGAACTGATGAGGGACTGGGTCGATTTCGGCATCGAGGTCTACAGCCGGATCATGGCTTCCAACCCCAGCTTCATCGACCGCCACATCACTCCGCGGAAGGCGCACTGACATGAAACATCTGAAAGCGATCAACACCAAAGCACAGAAGCTCGAACAGGCCGCCGCCGAGGATCGCATCGAGGACGTGGTGGCGATGAACTCCGTGGCCGGCTGCGCGGCGACCACCGACCCGGGCTGGGAAGTCGACGTGTTCGGCGGCGTGTCCTCGCTCTGCCAGCCGATGGAAGCGGACCTCTACGGCTGCTCCGATCCTTGCTGGTGGCCGGCCCAGGTGCCGGACATGATGAGCACCTACCCCGACTGGAACAAGGATGCGCAGGCCTCGGCCGAGAACTGGCGCAACCTCGGCACCGTATTCCCGGACGACAAATGATCGCCCTGAAACATATGGGACAGAAGAACAAGAGGAAAACCTGCATGTCCAGAAAAGCATTCGCCGCCGCCCTCGGCGGCCTCTCGCTGGCCTGCGCGCTGCAAGCTGTAGCCGCCGACGCCGGCGCAGACGTGAGCAAAGCGCTGGAAAGTGGCCACGAGTACCTGATCAGCACCAACTATCCGAACAACCTGCACGTCATCGACATGCAGACCGACAAGCTGTTCAAGACCTGCACCATCCCCGGCGCCTACGGCCCGGGCATGACCCAGCTGTCGCCGGACCGCAAGACCGTCTACATCCTCAGCAACCACTATGCGGACATCTACGGCATCCAGCTCGATGACTGCAAACCGGTGTTCCACGCCACCATCGCGCAGAAACCGGGCGAGAACGCGCGGGCGATGTTCTCCATGACCGTCAGCCATGACGGCAAGGAGATCTACGCCATCGCCAACCCGACGCTGATCCTTGCCGAGCACTACGAGGTGCAGCAGCCGCGCCTGCAGGTGTATTCCGTTGCGGACGGCATGGACGCCAAGCCGGTGCGCACCTTCCTGGCGCCGCGCCAGCTGACCATCATGCAGAGCGGCGACGACGGCACCCTCTACGTGGCGGGCCCGGACATCTACAAGGTGGACGTGAAGACCGGCAAGTTCGACGTGGTGATCCCCAGCCGCAACTGGAAGCGCCCCAACTACGCGCCGCCAGATGTGCTCTACGTGTGGAACCAGCAGACCTACCCGCGTGACTTCTCGCTGCTCTACACCACGGCGAAGTTCAAGGACGCCAAGCAGGACATGGCCACGGCCGACTTCCTCTATGGCTTCTTCAACATCGATCTGGCCACCGGCAAGACCGAAACCGTCGATTTCGGCCCGGTCACCGAGGTGTACTTCAGCGGCATCCGCTCGGCCAAGGACCGCAATATCGTCTACGGCGTGCTGAATCGACTGGCCAAGTACGACATCAAGGAGCAGAAACTGGTCAAGGCGGCGAACCTGGACCACTCCTACTACTGCCTGTCGACCAACAAGGCCGGCAACAAGCTGTACCTGACCGGCACCCTGAACGACGTGGCGATCTTCGATGCTGACAGCCTGGAGCGCATCGGCGATCTGAAGCTGCCCGGCGGCGACATGGCGATCACCACCAGCCAGGCGTTCGTGGCCAACTGATCCTTATCGAGCAGCACCCCATGCCCGGAGCACGAACGTGCTCCGGGCATTTTCTTTGGGCCGACTTCAAATTTCCGGTTCGGGACTGAGGTACCGCTGCGCACCGCAGCGCGCACAGCGCTGGCAGAGCATCGGCACGCGGCCGACTTCGGTCAGATTCCCTTCATCCCAAACACATCCCAGGAAAAAGCAGCGCAATCGCATGTGTCCTCCTCCGGATCGCTCCGGTGCATAGACAGGCAGCAGGGTGCAGGTGACGCTCCGGGATTGTTCTTGTATGGAGACCCAGCGAGCCTGTCGCGAGCTCTCTGGAATGGGCAACCTAAACTGCCGGATGGCACCCGGCGCCCGCCCCGCAAGGCTTGCCAGCGACTCCCTGGCCGTTCGTCAGCACCGCATGGCAGATCTTGACAGATAATATTATAAGCATAATATTAACCTTCAGATGACGGCCATCATTCCAGTGGCCGGACATTCCAGACGGCCACCCGGCCCACTCAATCCTGCAAGCGGGGCAACCGCCTCCCTGGAGCAAGAACCATGAATGCCAAATCCGAACTGGGCCGCGCACTGATCACCGGTGCTTCTTCCGGCATCGGCGCCACCTACGCGCAGCGCCTCGCCGCGCAGGGCTACGACCTGCTGCTGGTGGCCCGCGACCAGCAACGCCTGGACGCCCTGGCCGCGCGCCTCAGTGAGGAATACGGCGTCTCGGTGGATGTGCTGAAGGCCGATCTGACCCGTCGCGAAGACCGCGCCCGTATCGAGGCCCGCCTGGCCGAGGATACGAGTCTCAGCCTGCTGTTGAACAACGCCGGCGTTGCGATCAACGGCACCCTGCTGGAAACCGACCTGGACCGCCTGGAAAGCATGATCGAGCTGAACGTCATCGCCACCGCGCGCCTGGCTGGCGCTGCTGCCAAGGCTTTCGCCGGGCGTGGCCGCGGCACCATCATCAACGTGGCCTCGGTGCTGGCGTTGGCGCCGGAACTGTTCAATGGCAGCTACAGCGCCACCAAGGCCTTCGTGCTCAACCTGACCCAATCCATGCAGCAGGAACTGGCGCCGCTGGGCCTGCGCATCCAAGCCGTGCTGCCGGGCGCCACCCGCACCGAAATCTGGGACCGCGCCGGCACTGACATCTCCGCACTGCCGGCGGAGATGCTGATGGACGTGAACCACATGGTCGACGCCGCGCTGGCCGGCCTGGCCCAGGGTGAAGTGGTGACCCTGCCGGCGCTGCCGGATGCGGGCGAATTCGAAGCCTTTACTGCCGCGCGCCTGAAGATGGCGCCGAACCTGTCGCGCAGCGCCCCGGCACAGCGCTATGGCGTGGCGGTGGCTTGATCGATAACTGAGTGGCGAAAAGCTTGCCCCGGCCTTGCGCCGGGGCTTTTTTATGCGCGGCTTTCGTGGGAGCGGGTCATGGCCGCTCGGGATGAGCATCCGCGCTCGGATTGGCCCTCACCCTAACCCTCTCCCCCTGGGAGAGGGTTAGGGTGAGGGGAATGCGCAGGAGCGTAGGGCGAATAACCTGGAACAGGTTATCCGCCGGCCCTTGAACGGCGGATGACGCTGGCGCGTTATGCCCCCTACAAAAGCGCCTCACTCCGCCGCGCCGATCTCGCGTTTCAGGTGCCGGCGGGTGCTCTCCAGGATGCGGTCAGACATCTCCGGATCGGCCACGCTGCGCGATAGCACCAGCGCGCCGATCAGGGTGGCGAGCATGGCCACGCTCTCATCCTCGGCATGCTCGCTGGGCAGTGCCTTTTCGATGGCGTCGATGCGTGCCTGGACGATGGCGTCGGTGGTGGCGCTGGCATGGCCGCGCGCGCCCAGCTCGGCCGAGATGGTCGGCAGCGGGCAGCCCTTGCCGGGCGCATTGCGGTGGCCGGGGGAGAGGTACTGGTCGATGAAGCCGGGCAGCGGCTCGGCCTTTTCGAACTGCTGGTCGACGACCGGGCGCAGCTGCTCGGCGGCCTGCTGCAGGGCGATCTCCACCAGCTCGTCCTTGGACTTGAAGTGCGCGTAGAAGCCGCCGTGGGTCAGGCCCAGCGCCTTCATCAGCGTCTGCAGGCCGGTGGCGTCCACGCCCTCGCTGCGGAAGCGCTGCGCCGCCTCGTTGATGATGCGTTCGCGGGTCTGGGCCTTGTGGTCTTCGGAGTAACGCATGACCGGTCTCCTGCGGATCATGGAATGCTGGATGTCATTCTAACGCAGGGAGGGCGAGGGGAGGTGATTCGGGGCATGGATTTAACCTGTAGGAACGGGCCGTGCCCGCGATTGCGCGCATGGCGCGCTCCTACAGGGGAATCATCAGCACCGTAGGGCGCATAACCTGGCACAGGTTATCCGCCGGCAGATTTGCGGCGCATAACGTTGGCGCGTTATGCGCCCTACGGGCATGAAGATCAGCGAACGGCTTCGAGCAAGGTCGCCACGCCCTGGCCACCGCCGATGCACTGGGTGGCGATGGCGTAGCGCCCGCCGGTTTCCTTCAGCAGCGCTGCCGCCTTGCCGGTGATGCGAGCGCCGGTGGCGCCCAGCGGGTGGCCGATGGCCAGGGCACCGCCGTGCAGGTTGACCCGGTCGCTATCCAGCTCCAGCCCGCGCAGGCAGGCCAGTGCCTGGCTGGAGAAGGCCTCGTTGATCTCCACCAGGTCGATGTCGGCCATGCGCAGTCCAGTGCGGTCGAGCAGTTTGCGGGTTGCGTAGAGCGGGCCCATGCCCATGATTTCCGGCGGGCAGCCGACCACCGCGACGGCTTTTACCCGCGCCAGGATGTCCAGCCCGTTGGCGCGGGCGAAGTCCTCGCTGCACACCAGAACGGCCGCGGCGCCATCGGTGAGCGGCGAGGCGGTGCCCGCGGTGACGCTGCCGCCGAAGGCCGGCTTGAGCTGCGCCAGTGCCTCCAGGTTGGTGCCGGGGCGGATGCAGCCGTCCTCGCTGACCACCCCATTGGGCGTGTCGATGGGCACGATCTCCGCCGCCAGCAGGCCCTGCTCGCGGGCATGGGCGGCCTTGGCGTGGGAGTCCACGGCCATGGCTTCCTGGTCCGCGCGGGAGATGCCGAAGCGCTCGGCGACTAGCTCGGCGGTCTGTCCCATGGGCATGTAGGCCTGGGGGAATTCCGCCAGCAGGCGCGGGTTGGGCGAGAGGTTGAAGCCGCCCATGGGCACGCGGGTCATGGACTCCACGCCCGCGCAGATGAAAGCATCCCCGGCGCCGAGCTGGATCTGCCCGGCGGCGAAGTGGATGGAGGTCATGGACGAGCCGCAGAAGCGGTTCACCGTGGCGCCGGCCACGGTTTCCGGCAGGCCGGCGAGGAAGCCAGTGATGCGCGCCAGGTTCATGCCCTGTTCGGCCTCGGGGTAGGCGCAGCCCATGATCAGGTCTTCGATCAGCCGGGCGTCGACGCCGCTGCGGGCGACCAGCCCCTTGACCGTCTGCGCGGCGAGGTCGTCCGGGCGCACGTCGATCAGCGCGCCTTTTTTCGCGAAGTGGAACGGGGAGCGGGCATAACCCGCGATGACGACGGAAGTCATGGTCAGTCTCCTGAGGGTTCAGCGCCCGAGGATCAGGCAGGTGGTGGAGCCGGTGGCGTAGAGCCGGCCGTCCACGTCGTAGAGGCGGCCTTCGGCCAGGGCGGTGGAGCGGCCAATGTGCACCAGGGTGCCTTCGGCGCGGATCGGCCCGGTATCGCGGGTCAGTGCGCGGATGTAGCTGATGCGCAGGTCGGTGGTGGTGTAGCCCAGTCCCGGTTCGAGCATGGTGTGCACCGCGCAGCCCATGGCCGAGTCCAGCAGCGTCGCCGCGTAGCCGCCATGCACGCTGCCCAGCGGGTTGTAGTGACGCATGTCCGGGGTGCCCTGGAAGATGAAGCGACCCTGGCCCCATTCCAGCGGGACGAAGCCGATCAGCGCATTGATCGGTGGGGCCGGCAGTTCGCCGGCGCCAATGCCGTCGAAGAACTCCTGGGGCGTCTTGCCGCGCAATTCCTGCAGCGAAACCACGCCGGGCTCGGCCAGGCGCTGGCGCATCTGCGCAGCCGCCGCTTCCCAGGCGGCAATCTTCTGTTCACGGGTGAGTGTCAGTTCGGTCATCGCAAGGCTCCGGCAATCAAATATTACGGTCGTCATACTATCATTGAATGATGATCTGCATATAAGTGACGGAAGCGCCATCCAGCAGGGCTGAAACGACAGTGCGAGAGGAGGGGGAGGGGAGAAAAAGCGCGGCTGGCGGAGTGGGCTCCGCCAGCGCGGGGAGGGGCTTACTCGGCGGTGGCCGTGATGTTGGCTGCACGCGCCTGGCTGCGCTGGGCCTTGTACTGCAGGGCGACGGCGGGCACCGGCGAGGCGACACCGGTTTCCACCCAGCGGCGGATGCGGCCGGCGTCGGCCACATGGGTGCGCTTGCCGAAGGCATCGAGCAGGGCCAGGGCGACCGGGCGGCCGTTCATCATGGTGACCATCACCAGGCAGTGGCCGGCGTCGTTGGTGAAGCCGGTCTTGGTCAGGCGGATGTCCCACTTGCCGTTGCGCACCAGCGGGTTGGTGTTGAAAAAGCTCAGCGAGTAGCTGGGCTTGCTGAAGCGCGCGTCGCTGGTCGCCGTGGTGCTCAGCTGGCGGATCTGCGGGTAGGTGTAGGCGGCCTTGGCCAGGCGGATCAGGTCATTGGCGTCAGAGACGTTGTGGATCGACAGACCGGTGGGCTCGACGTAATGGGTGCTGGTCATGCCGAGGGATTTCGCCTTGGCGTTCATCGCCGCGACGAAGGCCTTTGAGCCGCCCGGATAGTTGTGGGCGAGGCTGGCGGCGGCGCGGTTTTCCGAGGACATCAGGGCCAGCAGCAGCATGTTCTGGCGGCTGATCATGCTGCCCAGATGGACGCGGGAAAACACGCCCTTCATCTCGGCGGTCTCGGAGATGTCCACGGGGATCAGTTCGTTCATCGGCAGCTTGGCGTCCAGCGTGACCATGGCGGTCATCAGCTTGGTCACCGAGGCGATGGGTACTACCAGGTTGGGATTGCTGGAGTAGAGGGTCTTGCCGTTCTCCAGATCGACCACCAGGGCGCTGCCGGAAGCGAGCACCAGCTCCTTGGGGGAAGCTGCCTTGGCGGGGGAGGCGGCGAAGGTGTTCGATGAACAGACAACAGCGGCACAGGCAAACAGCAGGCTCAGTATCGAACGACGACTAGTCATGGACGGGATTCGCAAGCGTGAGTGGGAATGTATCTACATCCATGTAGGCATTTTCGGCGAATTCTAATGCAAGGTCCGTCATAGCGCACGCGGCGCGGGGCGTCTCAGATTGCGACAGATTGAGACGTGGCGCCGCCCGCTGCGCAGAGGCCGTGCGCCGTGCTGGCAGTCGCGGCGCGGAAGCTTGCCCGAGCTGTTGCGAAATGCAACCGGGACGGCTTCCCCCCGAACGACTGAAAACCTTCTCAAAGCCGCGCTGCATATGGCGTTCAGGCCGGATGGCACGCTTTGTGAGTGGCTATCCTGCAATGAGCGGAGGCGCCCGGCCTGCTGCGCTGTCGATGGTCGGGGTTGCGTTTACCTTTACGTTAACGTAAACATGTTCCGCAGCCCGCGACCGGCCAGTCAGCCGCGCGGCTGCCGGTAAGTAAGCGCGGTTCCCGACGCTCTGCGTCGCTGCCCGAACCGATCGTTCAGTGTTGATCCCAGAACAAGCACAACAAGGGAAAGCCATGAACCACCTGAGTTACACCCGCGGCCCGCAGGACAAATCCCTGCTGGCCATGACTGTCGGCGCTGCCTTCGACGCCACCGTCGAGCGTTTCGCCGCGCGCGAGGCGCTGGTCGTGCGTCACCAGAACCTGCGCTACACCTGGGCCGAGCTGGCCGAAGTGGTCAATGGCATCGCCCGTGCTTTCCTCGCCCTCGGCCTGCGTCCCGGCGACCGCCTGGGGATCTGGGCGCCCAACTGCGCGCAGTGGTGCGTCACCCAGTTCGCCAGCGCCAAGGTCGGCGCCGTGCTGGTCAACATCAACCCGGCCTACCGGGTGAACGAACTCGAATACGCTCTCAAGCAATCCGGCTGCCGCTGGCTGGTGTGCGCCGACGCCTTCAAGTCCTCCGATTACCACGGCATGCTCGCCGACCTGCTGCCCGAGCTGGGGCAGGGGCGACCGGGCGAGCTGTCCAGTGATCGTCTGCCGGAGCTGCGCGGGGTGATCAGCCTGTCCGATACCGCGCCCGCCGGCTTCCTGCGCTGGAGTCAGCTGGAGCCGCTGGGTCGTGGCATCGCCGCCGCCGAACTCACCGAGCGCCAGGCGCTGCTGCAGTTCGACGAGCCGATCAACATCCAGTACACCTCCGGCACCACCGGCTTCCCCAAGGGCGCCACGCTCAGCCACTACAACATCCTCAACAACGGCTTGATGGTCGGCGACAGCCTCGGCCTCACCGAGCACGACCGCCTGGTGATCCCGGTGCCGCTGTACCACTGCTTCGGCATGGTGATGGGCAACCTCGGCTGCCTGACCCACGGCTCCACCATGATCTACCCCGCGCCCAGCTTCGAGCCCGAGGCGACCCTGGCGGCAGTGGCGGAAGAGAAGGCCACCGCGCTGTACGGCGTGCCCACCATGTTCATCGCCGAGCTGGACCACCCGACCCGCCGCGACTTCGATCTGTCGAGCCTGCGCACCGGGATCATGGCCGGCGCCACCTGCCCGATCGAGGTGATGCGCCGGGTTATCGACGAGATGCACATGGCCGAAGTGCAGATCGCCTACGGTATGACCGAGACCAGCCCGGTGTCGCTGCAGACCGGCCCGGAAGACGACCTGGAAACCCGCGTCACCACCGTGGGCCGCACCCAGCCGCACCTGGAAAGCAAGATCATCGACGCCGACGGCCGCATCGTCCCGCGCGGCACCATCGGCGAACTGTGCACCCGCGGCTACAGCGTGATGCTCGGCTACTGGAACAACCCGCAGGCGACTTCCGAGGCCATCAGTCCGGCGCGCTGGATGCTCACCGGTGACCTCGCCGAGATGGACGAAGCCGGCAACGTTCGTATCGTCGGCCGCAGCAAGGACATGATCATCCGCGGCGGCGAGAACATCTATCCGCGCGAGATCGAGGAGTTCCTCTACACCCACCACGCCGTGGCCGACGCCCAGGTGATCGGCATCCCCGACGAGAAGTACGGCGAGGAACTGGTGGCCTGGGTCAAGTTCCACCCCGGCCACAGCGTCGCCGAAGACGAGCTGCGGACCTTCTGCAAGAACGCCATCGCCCACTTCAAGGTGCCGCGCCACTTCCGCTTCTGCGACGAGTTCCCGATGACGGTGACCGGCAAGATCCAGAAGTTCCGCATGCGCGAGATCAGCATCGAAGAGGTGCGCAGCCAGCGTGGTTGATCGCCCGATGCCTGCCTGCGCCCTGGCGCGTGCCCGGACTGCCGGGGCGCCATGGGCGTAGAAAAGGGCACCATCTCCATCCGCCTGGTCAGCGAAGCGCTGGCTGAGTTTCGTCGCGCCGGCCGCGACGACGGCGCGCTATTGGCCGCCGCCGGCATTGCCCCGGAGCTGTTCGGCAAGCCCTACGCGCGGGTTTCCAGCCAGGCCTATGCGCGGCTCTGGCTGCGCCTGGCCAGGGAGATGGACGACGAGTTCTTCGGCATGAACGCCCGCCGGATGAAATCCGGCAGCTTCAACTTCATGACTGCCGCTGCCGTCCGCGAGCCGACCCTGGAGACGGCGATGAACGCCGCGCTGCGCTTCATGGGGCTGGTGTTCGACGACTTCACCCCGCGCCTGACTCGCCAGGAAGGCTTGGCCGCCATCGTCCTCGATGAGCCCGAAGGCCCGGCGCCGCGCGCCTTCTGCTACTTCACCCTGTGGCTGATGCTGCACGGCCTGGCCTGCTGGCTGGTGGGGCGGCGCATCCCGGTGCTTGCCATCGAGCTGCGCTGCCCGCAGCCGGACTTCATCGCCGACTACCGGGTGATGTTCACCGAGAACCTCAATTTCGCCCGTCGCCAGTCGCGCCTGCTGTTCAACGCCGAGGCGCTCGATCTCCCCGTGCGCCGTGACGAGCGCGAGCTGCGGCGTTTCCTCGGTGGCGCGCCAGCGAACATCCTGGTGCGCTACCGCGACCCGCAGAGTCTTGCCGCACGCACCAAGGCCTATTTGCGCAGCCTGAAGTTCGAACGCTGGCCGGACCTCGACGCCCTCGCCGGGCACTTCTACATGGCGCCCTCGACGTTGCGCCGCAAGCTCGCCGCCGAAGGGCAGTCCTACCAGGCGCTCAAGGACCAGCTGCGCCGTGACCTCGCCATCGCCAGGCTGGACAGCGACGACGGCAACTTCGCCGACCTGGCCGAGGAGCTGGGTTTCGCCGACACCAGCGCCTTCTATAAGGCCTTCCGCAAATGGACCGGATCGACGCCCGGGCAGTACCGCGCGCTGATCCGCCAGGAGCCCTGAAATTTAAGGGCGCAGCTCAAGTAGCCGCCTTACAAGCCGATAAAACCTCAAAGAATTGCTTGTTGCTCAAGGACGCCAACCATGCCCCTGTCCCGCCTCTCGATCCAGTGGAAGATCACGCTGCTGACCGGCCTCTGCCTGCTCTGCATCGTCTGCCTGCTGGTCGGCCTCTCGCTGTTCCGGATGAACCATGATGCGCAGCTGATCAAGGCGGCCAACGCGGACATGCTCAAGGACGCGGCCAAGTCGCGGATGCAGGCGCGCAGCGAGCAGCAGGCGGAGATCATCCAGCGCTTCTTCACCGACGTTTACCACTTCGGCAACCAGTTCTCCCGCCAGGTCGCCCAGCTGCGCGAGCAGACCACCCAGCACGGCGCGGACGCCGCCAGCGTGCGCAAGGACCTCAACCAGCTGGTGCGCGATGGTCTGAAGAGCAACCCCAACCTGCTCAGCCTCTACGTGGTCTTCGAGCCCGACGCGCTGGACGGCCAGGACGCTGCCTTCCATGACCAGCCCGACACCGGCAGCAATGAGAAGGGCCGCTTCGGCGCCTATTGGGCGCAGAAGGCCTCCGGCGAGATGACCGGCCTGGCAGTGACCGAGGACATGATCGCCGACACCTCGGCGATGCTCGACGGCAGCCCGTTCAACACCTGGCAGCTGTGCCCGCTGCAGACCCGCAAGGCTTGCGTGCTCAATCCCTATTTCGACAGCGCCTCGGGCACCAAGGTGCTGATGACCACCGTGACCTTCCCGCTGATCGACCAGGGCAAGGTCATCGCCGTGATCGGCATCGACATCAGCCTCAGCCGCCTGCAGAAGCTCTCTGTCGATGGCGACAACCAACTCTACGACGGCGCCGGCAGCGTCAGCATCGTCAGCCCGGCAGGCCTGCTCGCCGGTTACAGCAGCGACGAAGCGCTGCTCGGCCAGCCGCTGGCCAAGGCCATTCCCGACCAGGCCGCCGAGCTGTTGTCCCTGCAGGCCGGCGGTCGTCCGCAGGTGCTGGAGCAGGGCGGCCAGCTGCGCGTGCTCGAGCCGCTGCTGCCGATCCCGGATGCCACCAAGCCCTGGGCGGTAGTACTCGACGTGCCGCAGGACGTGCTGCTGGCTCCGGCGCTGGAGCTGCAGAAGCGACTGGATGAACGCAACTCCAGCGGCGCGCTGTGGCAGACCCTGTTCGGCCTCGCCGCCGCCATCGTCGGCCTGCTGCTGGTGTGGCTCACCGCCCGCGGCGTGACCCGGCCGATCCTCAACGTCGCCGCCATGCTGCGCAACATTGCCAGCGGCGAAGGCGACCTGACCAAACGCCTGGACTACAGCGGCAAGGACGAGCTGGGTGAACTGGCCGGCTGGTTCAACCGCTTCCTCGACAAGCTGCAGCCGATCATCCGCGACGTGAAGTCCTCGGTGCAGGACGCCCGCGCCACTGCCGACCAATCCTCGGAAATCGCCAGCCAGACCAGCGCCGGCATGCAGCAGCAATTCCGCGAAGTCGACCAGGTAGCCACAGCCTCCCAGGAAATGAGCGCCACCGCCCATGACGTCGCCAACAGCGCCGCCATGGCCGCCGATGCCGCCCGTGGCGCCGACGGCGCGACCCGCGATGGCCTCAGCGTGATCGACAACACCACCCGCCTGATCGACGAACTGGCCAGCGACATGAGCAGCGCCATGAGCCAGGTGGAAGGGCTGGCAGCGAGCAGCGAGCAGATCGGCTCGGTGCTGGAAGTGATCCGCGGCATCGCCGAGCAAACCAACCTGCTGGCGCTCAATGCCGCCATCGAAGCGGCCCGCGCCGGTGAGGCCGGGCGCGGCTTCGCGGTGGTCGCCGACGAGGTACGCAACCTCGCCAAGCGCACCCAGGATTCGGTAGAGGAAATCCGCCAGGTCATCGAAGGCCTGCAGAACGGCACCCGCGAGGTGGTCGGCGCGATGAACAATAGCCACCGCCAGGCGCAGGACAGCGTGAACCAGGTCGAACAGGCTGTGGCCGCGCTGAAGCGCATTGGCGACGCCGTGGGTGTGATCACCGACATGAACCTGCAGATCGCCAGCGCCGCCGAGGAACAGAGCGCGGTGGCCGAGGAGATCAACCGCAATGTGGCCGGCATCCGCGACGTCACCGAATCGCTGTCCAGCCAGGCGCAGGAATCGGCGCAGGTCAGCCAGTCGCTGAACAAGCTGGCCAATCATCAGCAGGGGCTGATGGATCAGTTCCGCGTTTGATGCCGACCTTCGGTGCTCGGGCTTTCCCCTCACCCCAACCCTCTCCCGGAGGGAGAGGGGGCAGTCTGCTGCACTCGGCGAGTTTGTCGCTCTTCCTGCACCGCTGATAACCAGCGAGCTCTGATCCCTCATCGCGCTCCGAACGGTCCCCTCTCCCTCTGGGAGAGGGCTAGGGTGAGGGCCCGCCCAAGCGCCGAAACATCCCTGTAGGAGCGGGCCGTGCCCGCGAACCGCACGGCACCCAACCCATCAAGCGCGACGCCTACCCAACCGTAGAACCTCACCCATGGCTGTCCAATCCGCTCATCCAGATTGGCGGCTTTCGACATTGCCCGCGCGCCGGCGCGGCGGGAACATCAGGGGACTCCAGACAAGAACAAACCCAGGAGTTCTGCGATGCGTTCCCATACCTCCGCCACGGCCGAGTTCGACTACCGCGCCACCGCCGACGCCGTCCTGGCCGGCAACCTCGATGCCCTCAATGCCTGTGTCGAATGCTGCGACCGCCACGCCCTCCCTGGCCGCGTCGCGCTGTTCTGGGAGGGCAAGGACGGCGACAGCGCTTCCTACACCTTCACCCAGCTCAAGGAGCTTTCCGGCCGCTTCGCCAGCTTCCTGCACGGCCTCGGCGTACGCCCCGGCGACGTGGTGTCGGGCATGCTGCCGCGCACCCCGGAGCTGCTGATCGCCGTGCTCGGCACCTGGCGCCTGGGCGCGGTCTACCAGCCGCTGTTCACCGCCTTCGGCCCCAAGGCCATCGAGCACCGGGTCAAGCTCGCCGGCAGCAAGGTGGTCGTCACCGACGGCGCCAACCGGGGCAAGCTCGACGAGGTGCCCGACGCGCCTCTGCTGGTGACGGTTGGCGGTCCGAAGGGGCAGGGCATCCGCCATGGCGACTACAGCTTCTGGGCCGAACTGGAGCGCCATTCGCCGGAGTTCGAGCCGGTGCTGCGCAGCGGCGAAGACACCTTCCTGCTGATGTTCACTTCCGGCACCACCGGGCTGGCCAAGCCGCTGGCCGTGCCGCTCAAGGCCATCGTCGCCTTCGTCGGCTACATGCGCGATGCGGTGGGGCTGCGCGAGGAGGACTCGTTCTGGAACCTCGCCGATCCGGGCTGGGCCTACGGCCTCTACTACGGGGTCACCGGGCCGCTGGCCATGGGGCACCCGATCACCTTCTACGAAGGCGCGTTCACGGTGGAAAGCACCTGCCGCATCGTGCGCAAGTACGGCATCACCAACCTGGCCGGTTCGCCCACCGCGTACCGCCTGCTGATCGCCGCTGGCGAGGCCGTGTCCAAACCGCTCAAGGGTCGCCTGCGCGCAGTGAGCAGCGCAGGCGAGCCGCTGACTCCGGAAGTGATCCGCTGGTTCGCCAGCGAGCTGGGCGTGACCATCCATGACCACTACGGCCAGACCGAGCTGGGCATGGTGCTGGCCAATCACCACGAACTGCAGCACCCGGTGCACCTGGGCGCTGCCGGCTTCTCCATCCCCGGCCACCGTGTGGTGGTGCTGGACGAGCAGGGCAACGAACTGCCCGCCGGCCAGCCCGGCGTGCTGGCCATGGACCGCCGCCAGTCGCCGCTGATGTGGTTCGCCGGCTACCAGGGCATGGAGACCAAATCCTTCGTCGGCGACTACTACCTGAGCGGCGACACCGTGGAGCTGAACGCCGACGGCAGTATCAGCTTCGTCGGCCGCGCCGACGACCTGATCACCACCTCCGGCTACCGCGTCGGCCCGTTCGACGTGGAGAGCGCGCTGATCGAGCACCCGGCGGTGATCGAGGCGGCGGTGATCGGCAAGCCGGACCCGGAGCGCACTGAACTGGTCAAGGCCTTCGTGGTGCTCTGTTCGTCCTACCGGCCGGGCACGGAACTGGCCGAGGAACTACAACAGTACGTGCGCAAGCGACTGTCGGCGCACAGCTACCCGCGGGAAGTGGAGTTCGTCGATGAACTGCCCAAGACCCCCAGCGGCAAGATCCAGCGCTTCCTCCTGCGCAACCAGGAGATTGCCAAGCAACGCGAAGCGGCCGAGAAAGCGGCGGCTCACTAAGTACAGCGGAGAGACTACATGCAGATCCAGAACAAGGTATTCCTCATCACCGGCGGCGGTTCCGGCCTCGGCGCGGCCACCGCGAAGCTGCTGGTGAGCGCTGGCGCCAAGGTGGTGCTGGCCGACGTCAACACCGAAGCCGGCGCGGCCCAGGCCGCCGAGCTGGGCGAGGCGAATGCACGCTTCATCCGTACCGACGTGTGCAGCGAAGCGGACGCCAAAGCCGCTGTTCAACTCGCGCTGGACGCCTTCGGCGCGCTGCACGGCCTGGCCAACTGCGCAGGCGTAGCCCCGGCGGAAAAGGTCATCGGCCGCAACGGCGTGCACGGACTGGAAAGCTTCACCCGCACCATCAACATCAACCTGATCGGCACCTTCAACATGCTGCGCCTGGCTGCCGAAGCCATGGCCGGCAACGAGCCGGACGCTGGTGGCGAACGCGGCATCATCATCAACACCGCCTCGGTGGCCGCCTTCGACGGGCAGATAGGCCAGGCCGCGTACTCCGCGTCCAAGAGCGCGGTGGTCGGCATGACCCTGCCGATCGCCCGCGAACTGGCGCGCTCGGGCATCCGCGTGATGACCATCGCCCCCGGCATCTTCGAGACGCCGATGATGGCCGCCATGCCCCAGGAAGTGCGCGACTCCCTCGGCGCCAGCGTGCCGTTCCCGCCGCGTCTCGGTCGTCCGGACGAGTACGCCGCGCTGGCCCGCCACATCATCGAGAACAGCATGCTCAACGGCGAAGTCATCCGCCTCGACGGCGCCATCCGCATGGCCGCGAAGTAAGCAGGAGGTCAGAGTCATGAACGATCCCATCGTCATCGTCAGCGCCACCCGTACCCCCATGGGCGGCTTCCTCGGCGACTTCAAGGACGTCACCGCCGCCACCCTCGGCGCGGCAGCGATCCGCGCGGCCGTCGAACGCGCCCGCCTGGGCGCCGAAGAAGTGGACGAAGCCGTGCTCGGCTGCGTGCTCGCCGCCGGGCAAGGCCAGGCGCCGGCGCGCCAGGCCGTGCTGGGCGCGGGGCTTGCTCGCGGCACGCCGTGCTCCACGGTGAACAAGATGTGTGGCTCGGGCATGAAGGCCGCGATGATGGCCCACGACGCCATCCTCGCCGGCAGCGCCCGCGTCGCCCTGGCCGGCGGCATGGAGAGCATGTCCAACGCGCCGTTCCTGCTGGATCGCGCCCGCAGTGGCTACCGCATGGGCCACGGCCGGGTGCTCGACCACATGTTCTTCGACGGCCTCGAGGATGCCTACGACAAGGGCCGCCTGATGGGCACCTTCGCCGAGGATTGCGCCGAGAAGTACGGCTTCACCCGCGAGCAGCAGGACGACTACGCCATCACCTCGCTGACCCGCGCCCAGAAGGCCATGAGCGAAGGCCGCTTCAAGGACGAGATCGTCGCGGTCACTGTGAAGGCCGGCAAGGAACTGCGCGCCATCAGCGAAGACGAGCAGCCGCCGAAGGCCAGGCTGGACAAGATCCCGACCCTGAAACCGGCGTTCCGCGACGGCGGCACCGTGACGGCGGCCAATGCCAGTTCCATCTCCGACGGTGCCGCCGCGCTGGTGCTGATGCGCCTGTCCGAAGCCGAGAAGCGTGGCCTGACGCCGCTGGCGGCAATCCGTGGGCATTCGTCCTACGCCGACGCGCCGAACCTGTTCCCGACCGCCCCCGTGGGCGCGGTCGAGCGCCTGATGCAGCGCACCGGCTGGGCGCTGGGCGACGTTGACCTGTTCGAGGTCAACGAGGCCTTCGCCGTGGTCGCCATGGCCGCCATGCGCGACCTGGACATTCCCCACGACAAGCTCAACGTCCATGGCGGCGCCTGCGCCCTCGGCCACCCCATAGGCGCCTCTGGCGCGCGGGTGATCGTGACCCTGTTGTCGGCGCTCAAGCAGTACGACCTCAAGCGTGGCGTGGCCTCGGTGTGCATCGGTGGCGGCGAAGCCACGGCCATCGCGGTCGAGCGTCTGGCCTAAGGAGCGAGTGATGATTCCCAGCGAAGAAGATATCCAGATCCGCGACGTTGCCCGCCAATTCGCCCAGGAGCGGCTGAAACCCTTCGCCGCCGACTGGGACCGCGAGCACCGCTTCCCGGCCGAAGCCATCAAGGAAATGGCCGACCTCGGCTTCCTCGGCATGCTGGTGGCAGAGCAATGGGGCGGCGCGCAGACCGGCCACCTGGCCTATGCCATGGCCCTGGAGGAAATCGCCGCCGGCGACGGCGCCTGCTCGACCATCATGAGCGTGCACAACTCGGTGGGCTGCATGCCCATCGCCAAGTTCGGCAATGACGAGCAGAAGCGCCAGTTCCTCGTGCCGCTGGCACGGGGCGAGATGATCGGCGCCTTTGCGCTGACCGAGCCGCAGGCCGGCTCCGACGCCAGCTTCCTGAAGACCCGTGCGCGTCGCGACGGCGACCACTACGTGCTGAACGGCAGCAAGCAGTTCATCACTTCCGGCAAGCACGCGGGTCTCGTGATCGTCTTCGCGGTGACCGATGCGGCGGCGGGCAAGAAGGGCATCAGCGCCTTCATCGTGCCCACCGACACACCCGGCTACCGCGTGGTGCGCGTTGAGGACAAGCTCGGCCAGCACGCCTCCGATACCTGCCAGATCGCCTTCGACGACGTGCGCATCCCGGCCAGCTATCGGTTGGGTGAGGAGGGGCAGGGCTACGCCATCGCCCTGGCGAACCTGGAGGGCGGGCGCATCGGCATCGCCTCGCAGGCAGTCGGCATGGCCCGCGCAGCCTTCGAATACGCCCGCGACTACGCCCACGAGCGCGAGACCTTCGGCAAGCCGATCATCCAGCACCAGGCCGTGGCTTTCCGCCTCAGCGACATGGCTACCGAAATAGCCGTGGCCCGGCAGATGGTCCACCACGCCGCCAGCCTGCGCGAAGCCGGCCTGCCGTGTCTGACCGAAGCCTCCATGGCCAAGCTGTTCGCCTCGGAAATGGCCGAGCGCGTGTGTTCCGCAGCGATCCAGACCCTCGGCGGCTATGGCTATCTGCAGGACTACCCGGTGGAACGCATCTACCGCGATGTGCGCGTGTGCCAGATCTACGAAGGCACCAGCGATGTGCAGCGGCTGGTGATCGCGCGGAGTCTTTGAAGGGTTCGCCGGCAGACCCCGGCCTGTTCGTTGGACAGGCACTTCGGCAGGGCGGGGTCTGCAGGTGGCTTGTTTTTCTGTAGGAGCGAGCTCCGGCACACCAGCGTAGGATGGCGTGGAGCGAAGCGATACCCATCGATGGGTATCGCCCGAAGCATCAGGCGCGCTCTGCCGCCTCGCGCGCTTCTCGCGCCGTCACCTGCTGGCACAGCTCGATGATCTGCTCGCGCATCCAGCGGTTGGCCGGGTCCTGGTCGGTGCTTTCGTGCCAGTACAGGTGGGTTTCCAGCTTGGGCACGTCGTTCACCGGCAGGTCGACGAAATGCAGGCCGTGGTGGCGGGCGAAGCGCTCGGGGACGGTGACCACCATGTCGGTCTGCTGCACCACGGTCGAGGCCATCAGGTAGTGCTGCGAGCGCAGGGCGATCTTGCGCTGCAGGCCCATCTTGCCCAGCGACAGGTCCACATAGCCCAGGCCGCTGCGGCGGCTGGAAATCTGGATGTGCGCCACCGACAGATACTCGTCCAGGCTCAGCTTGTCCTTGGCCAGTGGGTGGCCCTGGCGCATGGCGCAGACGTAGCGGTCTTCCATCAGCTTGACGTGGCGCACCTGCGGGTCGGTGTTCAGCGGCGCGTCCACGGCGAAGTCCAGGCGGCCGGCGGCCAGTTCCTTGGTGGTCTCGCGGCGCTTGGAGAGGAAGCTCTCGATGTGCACGTTCGGCGCCAGGCGACGCAGACGCTGGAACAGCGGCGGCAGGACGATGGCCTCGGTGAGGTCGGTCATGCTGATGCGGTAGGTCTTGCTCGCCTGGGTCGGCGTGAAGGTACGGCTCTCCTGCACCGATACGCGCAGCAACTGCAGCGCGTTGCGCACCGGCCCGATGATGTTCTGCGCCATCGGCGTGGGCACCATGCCCTGCGCGGTCCGCACGAACAGCGGGTCGTTGAAGGTTTCACGCAGGCGGGCGAGGGCGTTGGACACGGCCGGCTGGGTAATGCCGACTATCTGTCCGGCGCGGGTCAGGTTGGCTTCCGTGTAGATCGCGTCGAAGACGATGAACAGGTTCAGATCGACCTTGCTGAGGTTCATTCCAGGGCTCCGCTTGTAGTTGTTCTGCGGCCGATCATACCCGAACGAACGCTCAGGTCCATACGGGTTATGAATGTTCATTGATTCGGATAATAGGCTGGGTAAATGCCTTGGGCTGTTCTAGCATCATCACCACACAAACAACCGCCGCCAGAAGGTTAGCCCCCATGGATTTCGCTTATTCCGCCAAGGTTCAGGACCTGCGTGAACGCGTTACCGCGTTCATGGATGCCTATGTCTATCCCGCCGAGAAGGTGTTCGAGGAGCAAGTGGCGCAAGGCGACCGCTGGCAGCCCACGGCCATCATGGAAGAGCTCAAGGCCAAGGCCCGGGCCGAAGGCCTGTGGAACCTGTTCCTGCCCGAGTCCGAGCTGGGTGCCGGCCTGACCAACATGGAATACGCGCCGCTGGCGGAAATCATGGGTCGCTCGCTGATGGGCTCCGAGCCCTTCAACTGCTCCGCGCCGGACACCGGCAACATGGAAGTGCTGGTGCGTTACGGCACCGAAGAACACAAGCGCACTTGGCTGGAGCCGCTGCTGCGCGGCGAGATCCGCTCTGCCTTTGCCATGACCGAGCCGGGCGTGGCTTCTTCCGACGCCACCAACATGGAAGCCAACGCGGTACGCGACGGTGACGAGTGGGTCATCAACGGCCGCAAGTGGTGGACCTCCGGCGCCTGCGACCCGCGCTGCAAGATCATGATCTTCATGGGCCTGACCAACCCGGACGCGCCGCGTCACCAGCAGCACTCGATGATCCTGGTGCCCACCGACACCCCCGGCGTGAAGATCCTCCGTCCGCTGCCGGTGTTCGGCTACGACGACGCTCCGCACGGCCACGCCGAAGTGCTCTTCGAGAACGTGCGCGTACCTTACGAGAACGTCCTGCTCGGCGAAGGCCGCGGCTTCGAGATCGCCCAGGGGCGCCTCGGCCCAGGCCGCATCCACCACTGCATGCGTTCCATCGGCATGGCCGAGCGCGCGCTGGAACTGATGTGCAAGCGCTCCGTCAGCCGTACCGCCTTCGGCAAGCCGCTGGCGCGCCTGGGTGGCAACATCGACGTCATCGCCAACTCGCGCATCGAGATCAACCAGGCCCGCCTGCTGACCCTGCATGCCGCGTACATGATGGACACCGCTGGCAACAAGATCGCCCAGAGCGAGATCGCCCAGATCAAGGTCGTGGCGCCCAACGTCGCCCTGCAGGTGATCGACCGCGCCATCCAGATGCATGGCGGTGCCGGTGTTTCCAACGACACCCCGCTGGCGTACTTCTATGCCATGCAGCGTACCCTGCGCCTGGCCGACGGCCCGGACGAAGTGCACCGCGCTGCCATCGGCAAATACGAGATCGGCAAGTACGTGCCACGTGACGCGCTGCGCAGCAGCCGCTGATCCCAGGCAGCCATGAAAAAGGCCCGCTGATGCGGGCCTTTTGCATTGGCGCTTTTCGTAGGAGCGGACTGCGTCCGCGATGGCATTCGTCACGAGGCAGACCTATCGAGGGCGCAGTCTTCTCCTACGCTCGGGCCAAGGGTAGGGCGCATAACGCCTACGGCGTTATCCGCCCTACGGGATGTTCTTCGCTCCGCACAACGAACAAGGCCAGCTTGCGCTGGCCTTGTTCTTTTCATCACGGGGCAGAGGGCTCCGGCCCGTCGCTCGTCGCCCGCTGCTCGATCAGCCATTCCCGCCGCGTGTGCAACTGGGCGGCGAAGGCGCGCGCGGCGGCTTCATGGGGGAAACGCAGCGCGCGACGACCGAGGCGGACCTGCCAATAGGCCCGGCCGCGAAACTCAACGGCTTCGATCCTCACCTCCAGCGCTTGCATGGATCCTCTCCTGGCTGACGATTTCCAGCGGTTCCTCGCTGGTCCGGCGGGTCTTGAGCAAGGATAGCAGTATGCCACCCGCCAAAAGGCCGAAGGTTACGCCAAGGGACAGGGCTGCGGGAACCTTGCCGATGAATCCGTGGAGGAAAATCTTCGTACCGATGAACACCAGCACCAGCGCCAGGGCGTACTTCAGGTAGACGAAGCGGTGGATCATCGCCGCCAGCGAGAAGTACAGGGCGCGCAGGCCGAGGATGGCGAAGATGTTCGAGGTGTAGACGATGAACGGGTCCTGGGTGATGGCGAAGATCGCCGGCACGCTGTCCACGGCGAACACCAGGTCGGCCAGCTCGATCAGGATCAGCGCCAGGAACAGCGGGGTGGCGTAGCGCACCAGCTTGCCCGAGGCATCCGGCATCTTCACGAAGAAGTGGTGCTCGTGAAGGGTGTCGGTCATGCGGATGCGCTTGCGCAGGAACTTCAGTACCGGGTTGTTGGCCAGGTCGGGTTCGCTTTCATGCTTGCTGAACAGCATCTTCACGCCGCTGAACAGCAGGAAGGCGCCGAACACGTACATGATCCACTCGAATTCCTTCACCAGCGCGGCACCCAGGCCGATCATCAGCGCACGCATGACGATGGCCCCGAGGATGCCCCAGAACAGCACCTGGTGCTGGTAGCGGCGGGGGATGCCGAAGAAGCCGAAGATCATCGCCATGACGAACACGTTGTCCATGGACAGTGACTGTTCGACGAGGAAACCGGTGTAGTACTCCACCGCGCTGGTGGCGCCGAACTCGTACCAGACCCAGCCACCGAAGGCCAGGCCGCAGGCGAAGTAGCCGGCGGAGAGCATCAGACTCTCGCGTACGCCGATCTCGTGGTGATCGCGTTGCAGAACGCCCAGGTCGAGTACCAGCAGAAGAATCACGATGGCCAGGAAGGCCAGCCAGAACCAGGTGGCGGTTCCGAGGAATGGTTCGGTCAAAAAGGCGTGCAGAGCTGTCATGTGGCCCCTCCCTTAGTGTCGTTGTCGAAAAGTGACTCCGACATGGCGGTTGGCAACCGTCAGAGGGGCCCGGCGTCACTGGCGGGAACATAGCAGAGCGGACGCCTCAGGCAAGCGATGGAACGTAACAAGTTCCTACATTGGTAGGGGAGGGAGCCGCAGCTGCTCAGGGAAAGTCTAGTTCATGGCCGTTCGGCGCCCTGCGAATGCTGGAAAAATCTAATGAGAATATTCCTACATTTCTCTCAGGGTTCGATGAGCGTGCAATGCGCAATGGATATCTAGCATGGCGCACCTAATGGCTGAGTGTTTTACCTCGGCACCCCATGCAACCCATTCCTCCAGGTGCAACCATGAAGCTGAAAATCCTGTCCGTCGCATTGCTCATTTCAGCCGGCCTTGCCGGCTGCGATCTGCCCTCTCTGTCACCGCAGTCCAAGTCCGCTACTCCCGCTGGCTGGGTCAGCCTACCTGCACTGCCGGTCATCGAGGATGCGGTGATGTCCTTGTCGCCGACTTTCCAGGGTAAGCGCACCCAGCAGTTCATGTCGCAGATCTGCGGCATGGCGCGCGGACAGCTGAACCAGGTTCAGGTCAATGCAGCTCTGGCGAGCATGGGCATCGACAGTGCCCGCCTACCGCGCCAGAGCCAGGATGCTACAGCTCTGCTGGTCAACGGTGATCGCGCCGCTCAGGCCACCGCCTGCGCGGCTTACCAGGCCACCGATGTGCTGATGGCAGCCAACCCGAAGGACTTCCTCAAGGCTGCGCCCGCCACCGCGGAAAAAGCCGCAGACAATGCCCCGGTGGCACAGCAACTCGACAACGACGGGCTGACCAGGGTTCTGCCGATAAAGATTGCCCAGGCACGGGCAAACGCCGATGTCTTTGCACTTATCGCCCAGGACCTGCAACGCAAGCCCGGTTTGAGCGTGGCTGAGTACAGTGAGCGTGCCCGTGTGCTGTTCGGCCGCCTGGCGCCTACCTACCTCGCTCGCGTTCCGGCCAAGCTGCCGCCGGTTAATACCAGCTACCAACTGATCGGCCTGGGTGATAACCGACTGGAGTTCAGCACCAACATTGGTCTTCATTACGATTTCTCGGCGGGCCGGGGCCTGACGCTGACCCAGAACGGCGTGCTCTGGTATGGCAAGGGTCAACTGCTGGGCCAGGACTATCGACTGAAAGCGGCCTACTTCCAGCCGGAAGTAGCAGAGCTCATGGGTGCGTCCAAGCAGTAATAAAGTACAGAGGAAAACCAGTATGGCGGCAAGAATGGATTTACCGGCCTTGAATAACCTTGCCGAAGCGGTCAAGCAGGTCCACCAGTTGCGTGAGCAAGGAATCGATTGCCGCAGGCCCTGGCGCCTGCTCGAGCAGATCCTGGGTGCATTTGAAGAGTTGCCGGCTGATGAAGCCCTGGCTGTCCTCGGCCAGGTGGTGGGGGATGTCCATCTGCTCTCGGTGGCGACGGTGTTGTCGCGCCGCGCGACAGAACGCTTTCCGCGGAGCGCAGAAGGCTGGTTCCACCTCGGGCTCAGCCAACTGATGGAGAACATGAATGCTCCTGCGGCCTATCAGGCGCTGGAGCGAGCCTGGGAGTTGGCCCCGGGCTCGCGAGCCGAGTTCGCTGTCTGTCTGTCGGCCGCTTATCTTGCGGTTCGGCGCTGGAGCGATGCCGAACGAACCTGCCGGCAGATGCTGGAATGGCAGCCTGACTGCGCTGATGCGTATTCGAACCTGAGTATCGCCTTGCGCCGTCTGCACCAGTCGGAAGCTTCCGTCGAGGCTGCGCGTCAGGCCCTGATCTGCGACCCGGGGCATTTCCATGCGCCGAACAACCTGATTCTCGCGCTGGTCGATACGGGGCGGTATCAGGAAGCACTGGCGACTACTCGCGAATATTTGTCTCGCCTGCCAACCGATATGCGCCTGCGCCTGCTCCTGGCGGAGCTGGAGCTGCGCCTGGGGCAGTGGGACACGGGGTGGGGGAATATGGATGCGCGATTCGCGGTCATCCAGCAGCTGGGGCAGCAGTTGGACATTCGAGAGAACCAGCTCGGCGTTCCGCGCTGGCATGGCGAGCCTCTGGCCGGCAAGACGTTGGGCATCTGGCTTGAGCAGGGTTATGGCGATGCCATCCTGCTGGTCCGATTTCTGCCGCGCATTGCGCAGCGGGTGAGGGAGCAGGGCGGCAAGCTGGTATTCGGCATCTTCGGTCCATTGGAAGAGCTGCTCCGGCCTTGCGTGCCTTACGACGTCGAGATGAATATCGATCACCTTCGGCCAACCGACTACCACCTGCCGCTGATGAGTGCCTGCGGGGCTTTTGGCGTGACCGAAGCGGATGTCTGCGGGGTGCCTTATCTGCAGGCTTCCCCGCAGGGCATAAGCCGATGGCGCCGGCAGCTCAAGCGTGATCCACGCTTGCATATCGCACTGGCCTGGAGAGGCAATCCGCAGCAGGTCCGCGATGATGTCCGCTCGCTGGATCTGCCAAGCCTGATGACGCTGCTGGAGCAGGATGGCGTGTTGTTCCATTCGGTGAATCCGGATGCTGCGCAAGTGGTGGGCGAACTGGTAGCCAAGGGGCTGCCCATCGTCGACCACAGTGCCGAGCTGAATGACTTCGCCGATACCGCCGAGCTGCTGAAGGCGGTCGATGCAGTGGTCAGTACCTGCACCTCCACTGCTCATCTGGCGGGTGCGCTGGGGGTGCCCACTTTGTTGCTGGTGGACAAGGTGGGGTCCTATCTGTGGCGCTGCGACACGCAGCGCAGCCTCTGGTACGACTCGGTGCGGATTCTTCGCCAGGAGACGCTGGGGGACTGGGGGCCAGTGGTGCAGCGACTTCGCCGGCACCTGGTGCGCCAAGCGGAGGCCAAGAACAAACATCAGGCCTGAACAAAAGGGGCGGTCGATTGCGACCGCCCTTTTTTTCAGCACTTCCCACCGATGTCCCCAGGCCTCCGGCGCGGCGGTCCTGCAGCCGCCTGGCGAGGTGGCGAGTGCTCATTCCGAGACAACGTCTGCAATGGAGCTGGCCGCCGCAGTCAAGGTTACGCGTTCCGTCTCCGGCGCAAACGCCACGGGCTGATCCAGTGTGCCTGACCCTCTCTCCATGCTGCCCAGGTACTGATCGAACTCCCTCCCAGGACTACCCCGCAGACCAGATTGTGCCTCCAGGGTGCCGCGTGGAAAGCGCCATGCCAGCGTCTCGAGCAGCCGAAATCCTGGCTGCTTTGCGTCACTGGCTAATTGGGGGTTAAGGCGACTGGCCTAGGGGGGCTGATTTTATCTGCCTGCCACTTTCGGCGCTCTGACAAAACCCCCACGGAAGCTTGCGAACAGCTCGGATTTATCCCGCTGAGTTACTGAACTGTCAGAACTCCCCTACGACAAAAACTGGGAGTCCTGATTATTGCTCAGGCGGCAGATTCTTATCGTTGGCACATCGAAATGCACACGTGCCAAAGCCGCCATGACAACGCCGAAACCCCTGCCGAACACTCCTCGAACCCCTTCTATCGGGACTACCGGTTGCCTCGCTCGCGATCGGCGAATTCGGCTGTCTGCGCAGCTCGCGCCCGGGCAGCAACCCCCTCTGTTTTGCAGCGCACTGCCAGGCCCCTGTGCCTGTGCCGGCACAGGCCGCGCTGACCCCTGAATCCCGTTAACCAACGGGTTTGAATCGGCTCTCGATGGGCCGGCAATGACTGACGGCTCATCGAGCTGCCAAGGAGTTTTTTCGTGAACAAGATTTATCGTGTGGTATGGAACGCGACGCTCGGCCGATGGGTCGTTGCGTCGGAGATGGCCAAAGGGAGGAAGAAAAGCAGCACTACTCTCCTTTTGAAGGCAATGACCCTCGGGGCTATTGGTGTCTCGGGCATGGCTAATGCGGGCGCGCTTGACGGTGGCGTCATCACCAAGGGAGGCAACAGTGTTGCTTATGGGCCGAATGCCACGGTTAACGTTACCAACACGGCCAGTGGAGCAGGCAACGCAACTGCCGTCGGTGCCAACTCTTTAGTTGGGGGGCAGGACGCGACCGCATTGGGTTGGAGTGTGACATCCAGCGCAGTGAACAGCGTATCGGTGGGTAATGAAATCACCAACAATGGCGACAGTACTGTTGCTATTGGCGGTAGCTCCGGTCAGACGGTGATGTCGGATGTCGGCTCGGACCACGGCACTGTAATTGGCAGTAACAGCCGGTTGGTGAATTCATCCTGGGCTTCGGTACTGGGTGGCAGCAGCACAGTCACAGACTCCGCCAGCGCGGTGATTGTGGGTGCCTCAAGTGCTGTTAATGCCTCCAAGAATGCGACTGTACTTGGGTCTTCGGCTTCCGCCAGCAATGCTGATGGCGCAGTTGTCGCGGGGGCTCGCGCCAGCGGCACCAATCTGGAGGCGATTGCGTTAGGTTACGCCTCGAAGTCCAGTGGTTTGCAATCAATTGCCGCCGGTTCGTCCGCCAATGCCAGCGGTAACAACTCCACCGCCCTGGGCTACATCGCTCAGGCTACTGCCAAAGACGCCACCGCCTTGGGCAGTTCGGCCAATGCCACCGACCAGTACGCAACCGCTGTCGGTACATACTCCACTGCCAGCGGCCCGCAGGCCGCTGCCTTCGGCGCGGCAGCGCGGGCTATTGGCGGAAACTCTACGGCATTGGGTACGTATTCCAGTGCGACAAGTGGCGAATCCGTCGCGGTAGGGGTCAATGCGAAGTCGACAGCGTCAGCTGCCGTTGCTGTTGGCCCAACTGCAGCTGCCTCAGGTGTAAACAGCGTTTCGATCGGTCTGAGCTCATCCGCCGCAGGCACCAGTAGTGTGTCCCTTGGCGACAAAGCGCAAGCGCTTGGCGGTTCGACGGTGAGTATTGGCGGTGGGGCCAGGAGTTTGGGAAATACCTCCACCGCAGTCGGCTGGTATGCAACTGCCGCCAAGGACAATGGGCTCGCCATGGGCAATAGCGCAGTAGCCAACTATGCCAATGACGTAGCTCTGGGTTCAGGTTCCACCACTGGCACCACCGTGGCTACCCAGAGTGCCACCATTGCTGGCACCAACTACACATTCGCTGGCACCGCCCCGACCAGTACCGTCAGTATCGGCTCGGCTGGCAATGAGCGCACCCTAACCAACGTGGCGGCGGGCCGCTTGAGCGCGACCAGCACCGATGGCGTGAATGGCTCGCAGCTGTACTCCACCAACCAGGCCGTCACTAACGTAAGTAACACCGCCAACAACATCTACAACACCGGCACCAAGTACTTCCACGCCAACTCCACTGGTACTGACTCCAAGGCCACTGGCGCGGATTCCGTGGCTATTGGCATGGGCGCTGTCTCCAGCAACGCCAACGATGTGGCGCTGGGCGCAGGCTCCACTACTGCAGCGGCGGTAGCGACCAAGTCCGCCACCATCGCCGGCACCAGCTACAACTTTGCCGGCGCCAACCCGGCCAGCACTGTCAGCGTCGGTTCGGCTGGCAAGGAGCGTACCCTCACCAATATGGCTGCCGGCCGCCTGAGCGCGACCAGCACCGATGGCGTGAATGGCTCGCAGTTGTTCGCTACCAACCAGGCGGTTGATGGTTTGGATACCCGCGTGACCAACGTGGAAGGCGATGTCACCACCATCCAGGGTGACATGGTCACCATGGGCGACAACATCACCAGCAACACCACCAACATCGATGCTCTGCAGCAGGATGCTCTGCAGTGGAACGCCGACCTGGGTGCGTACGACGCCAGCCATGGTTCGGGCGAGGCGCAGAAGATCACCAACGTAGCCGCTGGCGACCTGAGTGCTGACAGCACCGATGCAGTGAACGGCTCGCAGCTGTATGAGACCAACCAGTCCATCACCAACATGGGCGATACGGTCAACAACATCTACAACACCGGCACCAAGTACTTCCACGCCAACTCCACTGGTACTGACTCCAAGGCCACCGGTGCAGATTCGGTCGCTATCGGCATGGGCGCTGTATCGAACAACGCCAACGATGTGGCGCTGGGCGCAGGCTCCACTACCGCAGCGGCGGTAGCGACCAAGTCCGCCACCATCGCCGGCACCAGCTACAACTTTGCCGGCGCCAACCCGGCCAGCACCGTGAGCATCGGTTCGGCTGGCAAGGAACGTACCCTCACCAATATGGCTGCCGGCCGCCTGAGCGCGACCAGCACCGATGGCGTGAATGGCTCGCAGTTGTTCGCTACCAACCAGGCGGTCGATGGTCTGGATACCCGCGTGACCAACGTGGAAGGCGATGTCACCACCATCCAGGGTGACATGGTCACCATGGGCGACAACATCACCAGCAACACCACCAACATCGATGCTCTGCAGCAGGATGCTCTGCAGTGGAACGCCGACCTGGGTGCGTACGACGCCAGCCATGGTTCGGGCGAGGCGCAGAAGATCACCAACGTAGCCGCTGGCGATCTGAGTGCTGACAGCACCGATGCAGTGAACGGCTCGCAGCTGTACGAGACCAACCAGTCCATCACCAACATGGGTGACACGGTCAACAACATCTACGAAACCGGCACCAAGTACTTCCATGCCAACTCCACTGGTACTGACTCCAAGGCCACTGGCGCGGATTCCGTGGCTATTGGCATGGGCGCTGTATCGAACAACGCCAACGATGTGGCGCTGGGCGCAGGCTCCACTACTGCAGCGGCGGTAGCGACCAAGTCCGCCACCATCGCCGGCACCAGCTACAACTTTGCCGGCGCCAACCCGACCAGCACCGTGAGCATCGGTTCGGCTGGCAAGGAACGTACCCTCACCAATATGGCTGCCGGCCGCCTGAGCGCGACCAGCACCGATGGCGTGAATGGCTCGCAGTTGTTCGCTACCAACCAGGCGGTTGATGGTTTGGATACCCGCGTGACCAACGTGGAAGGCGATGTCACCACCATCCAGGGTGACATGGTCAAGTGCCGCGACCAACTCAGTGGAACGCTCCGACATAGCGGGCGAGGGCGTACGCCTGAACCTGCCGGCGCTGCCGATTATCCGCAACGCGGTATTCAGCCTGGTACCCACGATCAATGGCCAGCGCGACGGACAGATCATGGCCCAGGCCTGCGGCCTGGCCCGTGGTGAGCTGACCCAGGGGCAGGTCAATACCGTTCTCGCCCAGCGAGGTGTCGATCCGGCCAAGCTGCCTAGGACCGGCAGCCCATTGTCGATGCTGGTCAATGGTGACAAGGCCAGCCAGACCACTGCTTGCGCCGCTTACCTGGCCAGCAGCGTATTGCTCGCCCCTGATGCCAGCGAATACACAAAAAGCGTGACCGTGCCGGTCAAACCAGCGGATCCGAAGAGCAAAGCCAAAGTGGTGGCCAATCCCGCGACTCAGATCAGTCAGGTCGACCCGGCTGCCCTGGCCCGAGTACTGCCGATGAAACTGGCGCAGGCCCGCGCCAACGCCGATGTGTTCGCTCTGATCGCCAGCGAGCTGCAAACCAGGCCTGGCCTTAGCCTGGGCGGATACCGCAACGAGGCCATGCAACTGTTCGCGCGCCTGGCACCGGTGTACCTGCAGCGCATCAGAATGCAGATGCCAGGTCAGACCGTACGTTTTGATGTCGTTCGACTGGACGGCGGTGCCCTGATCTTCAACGGCAGCGACGGCAGCCGCTTCGAGTTCGACGGCGCGAATCTGCGGCTGGTTCAGAACGATGTACTGTGGTTTGGCGAAGGCAAGCTGATGGGACAGGATTACGTACTGCCAGTGGCCTATTTCGATGCGTCGGTGAAGGCGCTCGTGGCACCGACTAAGCCCTGATGAGAGGCGATTGATGCATACAAAAGCCCGGCCATGAGTCGGGCTTTTTATCAGAACTCCAGACGAGTCAAGGTCGCCAGGCCGAGAGCTGCGCCCTGCCAATCAGTACACCCAGACCTCAACACGGCGGTTCTTTACCCGGCCGTCGTTGTCACTGTTGGCCGCCACCGGCAGGGCATCGCCCATGCCGCTGATCTCGCGGAACATCACGCCTTCCTTTGCCAGCTCGCGGCGTACGGCCATCGCGCGCAACTTGGAGAGCAGCTCGGCGCGCGCCGGATCCTGCTTGGGATCGCCAAAGCCAACCAGCACGGCTTGCTTGTTCATCTTGCCGTGCTGCTGCAGGTAGGCCAGCAGGCGGTCGATGTCACGCTGGGCCTTGTTGTCCAGGGTGGCGCTGCCTTCGCGGAAGCGAAAGTTCACCGACAGCCGCTCGGCGTCGCGCGCGAGGGCCTGGTAGTTCTCCGGCATGCTGGCGCGCGGGGCCATCTTCACCGCCTGCACGCGCTGGCCGACGAAGCCGCTGGCGCTGACCAGGGCCTGGCCCTTGTCGCCCTGGGCGAACTGCAGCAGGGCGCGGGCCCAGCGGTTCGGTTCCTCGGGCTTCATGTAGAGGAACAGGCGGCGCGACAGCGGGTAGTCCTCGGTGGCGATCAGGGTGGTCGATGGCGGCATGGCCTGGGAGTCGCCATCGGCGATGCGCAGGGCCTTGGACTTCTGGATCGACGACAGGCCGACGAAACCAATGCCCTGCGGGTCCTTGCTCACTTCGGTCGACAGCAGGTCGCTGGACTCGAACCGCTGCACGCCACTGGCCAGCGCCTTGCCGTGGCTGGCCAGCACCAGCTCCTTGAAGGTATCGAAAGTGCCGGAGTTGTCGTCGCGGGAATACAGGCGGATGGCGCCGCCGCGCCCGCCGATTTCTTCCCAGGTCTTCACCTCGCCGGAGAAGATTTTCGCCAGCGTATCGGTAGTCAGTTCGTCCAGCGGGTTGGCCGTGTTGACGATGATCGCCAGGCCGTCGATGCCGATTACCTGTTCGGCCTTGGCGCTGCGCAGGTTGCCCGACGCCGACAGGCCCGCCACTTCGGCGTCCTTGATCGGGCGCGAGGCGGCGGCCAGCTCGGCGGTGTTGTCCTTCAGGGCGACGAAGCCGGTGCTGGAGCCGTGGGCGGCGAGGTCGATGACGGCCTCCTTGCCTTCCTTACTGCGGCCGATGAGGCGCTGTTCGTTCTCTGCTTTGCCCGGCTTGGCGCTGACCTCCGTGTAGCCCTCGCTGACCAGCAGACCCTTCACCAGCTCCGGCAGCAGGTGCGCACCGATGGTGTTGGAACCCTGGATACGCAGCACCGGTTCGCCGCCCTGGGACGAGGGCAGGGCGGCAAAGGCCGACCAGGGAAACGCGTAGCAGATGAATGCGATGGTGAGCCAGGCGATGGTGACGGGCCAGGGTTGGGCATCGCTGGGGCTCGACTTGTACTGCATGGGTCAACTTCCATTTGAGGCATCGTTGGCGCGGCAGATTAAGTCGGAATCATTGCATCGATATGACGCTTCACAGCAGGGCAGAGAAGTTCCAGATGCCTTCAGACATGACTGGCGGATTGCAGGAAGTTTCCGATTTCGACGTACTTGGCCCACGGCTATACAGGTCACTCGAATCGACCCTGCTGGAGAACGACATGCACGAGACCCTCGATTTTGCGTCGGTCCTGATGAAGCTGGTGCTCATTCTTCTGGTGGTGCTGATGGCCGGCACCCTGGTCATCGCACCGGAAAGGGCGCTGGCCTTGGCGCCTCCGACGCTCTTGCTGGTGGCTCCGCTTTTCTTCCTGGTGATGCTGTTGGATCTCGCGGGGCTCGTTCAGCGCTTTTCCGACAAGGGGGCCAGAAAGCGCTTGCCTCATTGACGCCGCGACTGAGCCGGGACGGCTGACAAAAGGGCGCTGACGAAGTGATAGGAAAAATCTCCTGGCTCATCAGGAAAGCCTGATAACACCTGTTTTCCGGCCAAGCGAAACTTGCGTCGTTTCAACGTCTCCGCCGGAAAGTGATCATGACCCAATTCCAAAGCGCGCCAGCCTCGGCTGGCTCCGAGCATCGCGTCAAATCCACCGCTCTGGCCCTGCATGTCGCATCCGCCGCTTACTGGGGACGGCCCTGGCGGCATCGCGCACTGAGCCTGCCTTCTCCTCAGGCATTGACCTTCAAGGGGGCCCGACTGCCGATACAACCGTTGCATTCGTGGCTGCATCTGTTGTCCAGAGCCGGAATGCTCGGTGTGCGCCCGCCTGCGGTCGGTGTCCTGCGACAGGCTGACGAGGGCGAAGAGGATGCACCGACCAGGATCGAAGACCTTGGATTCGAAATGGCTACCGAGATGATCCTGGATTTCGCTGGTTTCGCCCGTCAGTCGAGGCACAGCAGCTCCGCCGAGGAGGCGGAACCCGAGGCCGAGGTTGCAGCTTCCAGTACAGGTGAGTCGTCCGCTCTCGGCTCCACTGCCGGTATTGACCAGTCGCATGGGCTCGGTCTGCCAGGCAGCGTGGCGTCGGAAGCCCTGGGCCAGGACTCCCTGGGACGGGAATTGTCTGCCGCGCAGGGCTGTGGCGAGGCTGCGCCGGTACTACAAGAACAGATTGCTGAGCTTGCCCCGATGTCGGAGACGCCACTTTCTCTGGACGAACCTCGGGTCGAGTGGATCATGGAAACGCAGGACGTTCCGGTCGTGGTCGAGCGGGGCGAATCTGCGTTAGTGGAGCCAAGGCAGAAAGTTCAGGAGCGCGTCGAGCTACCGCAGGTCTCGACGCCGGAAACGGCCGCTTCGGCAAGGCGGACTTTGCCCCTGGTCGAGGAGGTAGTACTGCAGCCAGTGGCCGCACCTGTGCCAATGTCGTTTGTTGAGCCTGTTGGCGAGCCGTCCCGGCTGGAAGCAATTGTCAGCGAACCTCCAGAAGTGGAGGCGTCAGTGCACATGGCAGCGACTGAGCCTGAAGTTGAAGGTCCTTCCGACACCGGGGCTGTCATCGAGGCGACGGTCGTGGCTGTCCCGGAGTTCATCGTGCAGGCGCCGATGATCGAGGAGCCTGTCGAGCATCGGCAGTTGTCAGCGATGAGCACTGCCCTTGTACCGGCATTGGAAGCGCTCGGGGTAGAGGTAGACAGCAAAGCCGTCCACGAGCAAGAGCCCGAGTCCGTGGTGGAAGCGCCAGAAGCGGCAGCTCCGGGCATCGCCGTTAGTGGCGTGTGTCTCGCCAGAAGCGTTGTTGCGCGGCCACAGCCGACCGTGGAGCGGACGTCTGCAGCTCCAAGTCTCGGTGTATCGCTGTCGGCTGATGAGAGCGCCCCCGAGGTGGAGGCTTCGCTCCAGCACGCCCTGCCGGCGGCGGCAGTCGATACGCCGGAAGCGAGCGTGTGTACCACCGAAAACATCGGCGCAGAGGCTGCCATGCCCGAGCAGTCCCCGATCGCTGCTGCCGTCGATCAGCCCAGAACGGATCACCTGACACCCCCGGAAGGCACTGTCGCGGATGATTTCGGTTTTGAACCGATGATCGCAAGTCTCGAGGACGCCCTGGCTGTGCTGACGGTCGCCCATGTCGTTCGCGATACAGCCCCGGAAGCAAAGACCCGGCTGAACGTCGCGAACACCTCGTCCGCCTCCTTAGCTGCTGAGGTCATGCAGACAGTCGACAACCGTCCTGAAGCGATGACGCTTCAGGGAATCTTTATCCAGAAGGAAACTGAAATGACCGAAATGCACGATGAGTCAATCGAGGTCGAGGCTCCGGCCAATGCCCCCATCTCCTCGGCGGAATTGCAGGAAGTAGCGGCCACGCTGAGTGTTCCGCAGCTTGAGGCCGATCCGGATGACGTGCTGTCCGATGTGCAGAGCACCTTGAACTCGCTCGCCGGCATGGCTCAAGGGCTGACTCAGCAGAAACAGGCGGCGGGCCGTCTGCAGGAAGAGCTGGAGGAGTGGAACATCCAGTTGCAGGAGCGCGAGCGCTTGGCGGGCGACAAGGAAGAGCGCCTGCTGCAATTGGAAAATCATCTCAAGCAGGCCAAGACCAACCTGGATCGCATGGCCGCAGAGAACAATCGTCTACTCGCCGAACGCAGCGAAGCGCTCAAGGAACTGGCCCAGACCGTCGATTTGCGCGACAAGACCACTGTCAAACGTGCCGAGTCGATCCAGCTGGAACAGCAACGTATCGATGAACAGACTGCCAGCCTGCGTACCCGCGCCGGCGAGTTGGACGAGCGGGAGAGTGCCCTCAAGCGCAGGAGCGAGGAACTGGGCGTTCGGCTCAAGCAGCTGCAGAGTGCCAAGGACAAGTTCAGCACTATCGTGAAGAGCTTCAATGAGACGGTGCAGTTCAACAGCACCCTGTCGGCCATTTCCAAAACCGTCAACGAGTGACCGGAGCGACTGGAGCGACCGGCACGCCATCGGGCGTTCCGGTCGGGTTTATCTGCCGCAGTGGGGGCTGGCGAAACAGGGGATGCCGAGACAAGGAGTTGTCCGGCTTTGTCAGTTGCGCCAGCGCCGTGTTCCGTTGGCTTAGCTGTTCAATGAGATTTCTGTGGGAACGATTACTGCAGTGGATTCTTTCTGTATGCCATGTCGCACGCGGCCTGCGGGGCCGTTGCAGCAAGGAGGAACATGGCCCGTATAGTACTCATCGAGCCGTCTCGGCGTGACTTCCTCACGCTCCGCCGGTTTCTGCAGGAGCATGGCCATCAGTGCGACGTGCATTTCAAGTATGCACGCCAGGCCTTGAGCAGCCTGGAGGCCAGTGACTGCGATCTGCTGGTGGTGACCCTGGAGTTGCCGGACATCCATGGTATGGAACTGGTCACCATGCTCCGGCGAGACGGCCGACTCAAACCCAGCACTCCTGTGCTGGTCTGCTCCAGCCTTGGCTCACCGCTGAACATTCAACGCGCAATTCGCATCGGGGTTTCGGGCTTTCTCTTGATGGACGACCGACCGACCTTGATCGGCAGGGCCGTCGACGCCGTACTCGCGGGTGGCAAGGTCTTCCCTGAACATGAGCGTTTGCCACTGGTGGGCGATCCACGGCTGGAGTCGGCACTGGTTCTCCCCACCCATGTGGTCGCCGTGCTGCACGGGTTGCGCCTGGGGCGTTCGGTGGCATCTCTTGCGGAGGTGCTGGCTTTATCGGGGGCCAGTGTCGGCCAGCATAAGAGGCAACTGATGCGGAAACTGTCGGCCGCTACCCTGGAAGAGCTGTTCAGCATCAGTGAGGAGATCGGCCTGCTTTAGGGGCCATCGATCAGTGACGCTCGCCTGGCTTCTGGAGGGCAATCGGCGCCGTGGTAACGAGCCGAATCGATCAGGTGGCCTTCCATAGTTTTCCTTCATTCGTGCAGGAATTAACTGACAGTCACGGTGGCGCTGGGTTGTAAGAATTCTTCCTGCAACCTGTCCTGCTCTTCCCTCATCCGAGAAGAGCGGGGCATCCCATCGGCTCTTCCCGTCGGCCTGTTGCCCTTGATTGCGAAGGGGCATCGCCACCGAGTCTCCGACCTCCGTTCGAATTGCCGTGCGGCGTGCAGAGAAGGTGTGGCTGACCACCCTCAGGGTAGGACGTTTCATGACTCCAGATGCGCAGCGGTTCGAAGGACTCCAAGAGGACGGCTCGTCAGACGTGACCGCTCCACATTCGTCCGGTGAGGTCACCGCACTTCTTTCTCCAGCTATCGACGAGGACCTTCCCGGTCTCATGTCACCTCTGTCCCCACCGGCCGAGAAAATTGCTCGCCCTGCACTATCGGCAGGGTACATCCCGATTCAGAGCGACAAGACTTCGCCCGCCGGGCAGTCGGCGGGCCCTCAGTCCTTGGAGGCTTTCGAGCACCTCGAAAGAGACCTTGCCGAACTCGCCTCTGCCTGTTCTGGGCTGGGTGTCGCGGAAAACGACTCCCCCGACACCGCCGAGCCACTGGCGCTGGCCGCTGGTGTTCCCCATTTCGAGCCGGCGGGCTGCGAAGTTCAAGAGGCTGAAATCCTGCTGGACTCGCTGCGGATTCCGGAGCCGAACCAGGGCCACCCATGCACTCCTGTCGATGCGACAACCCTTCTGCTGTCCAGCCAGGCGTCTTCCCCCTTTTCCCACGAGGAACCCCCCATCATGAACGCTCAAGCCCAACACTCCACCACCGAAGCCACGAATGCTCGGGCGTCCGCGGAATCCGCCGTGACAGCGCGCCAATCTTCGGCCCTTGAGACCGATGGCGTTCTGCACGATGTACAGTCCACTCTCGATTCGCTGGCCGGCATGGCGCACGGTCTGTCGCAGCAGAAGCTGGAAATCGTGAAGATGCGCGAGGCGCTCGAGGAGCGCCGTCTGGCGACGCTGGAGCGCGAGCGCCAGTTGACCGAGCGGGAAGAGCGCCTGACTCAGCAGGAGCAACGTCTGCAGGAAGAAAAACAAGGCATCGAACGTATCGCTGAACACAATGCCACCGTTCTTGCCGAACGCAGCACGGCCTTGCAGGCCCTGGCCGAGACCGTCGATAGCCGTGACCGTGCGACGACCAAGCGCGCTGAGGTCCTGGGTCAGGAGCAGCAGAGCATCGACCGTCAGCAGAACCAGCTACGTGCGCGGGTTCAGGAGCTGGATGATCGCGAGGCCGGCCTGCAGCGCCAGAGCGGCGAGCTGGCGGACCGTTTCAAGCAACTGCTCGATGCCAAGGAGCGCTTTGGCGCCATCGTCAGGGGTTTCAACGAGACCGTGCGCTTCAACACGACCTACAGCGCCATCAGCAAGACGGTCGGAACCGGTGCGGAAGAAGCCTGAGTTCTCACCGGAAGATGAAAAGGCCCGGCATTGCCCGGGCTTTTTCGTTCAAGGCGATTACTTCAGCTGCATCCAGATCGGCGCGTGGTCCGAGGGCTTTTCCATGCCGCGGATGTCGTAGTCCACGCCGGTCTCGGCGATGCGGCCGCGCAGGGCTTCGGAGGCGAGGATCACGTCGATGCGCAGGCCGCGCTTGGGAGTGTCCTCGAAACCACGGCTGCGGTAGTCGAACCAGCTGAAGCGGTCGTCCACGCTCGGGTTCTGCAGGCGGAAGCTGTCCACCAGACCCCAGCCCTTCAGGCGCGCCAGCCATTCTCGCTCTTCCGGCAGGAAGCTGCACTTGCCGGTCTTCAGCCAACGCTTGCGGTTCTCCTCGCCAATGCCGATGTCGCAGTCTTCCGGCGAGATGTTGATGTCGCCCATCACCACCAGCGGCTGGTCGGGCTGGAAGCGGGTTTCCAGCAGGTCCTGCAGATCGGCGTAGAAGCGCTGCTTGGCCGGGAACTTCACCGGATGATCGCGGCTCTCGCCCTGGGGGAAGTAGCCGTTCATCACAGTGATCGGCTGGCCATCGGCGTCCTTGAAGGTGCCCCAGATGAAGCGGCGCTGGGACTCCTCGCCGTCGTTGGGGAAGCCGCGCTGCAGCTCCAGCGGCTCCTGGCGGGAGAGCAGGGCGACGCCGTAGTGGCCTTTCTGCCCGTGGTAATGCACGTGGTAGCCAAGGGCCTCGATCTCCTCGCGGGGGAACTGCTCGTCGGCAACCTTGGTTTCCTGCAGGCCGATCACGTCCGGCTGGTGGCGTTCGATGATCGCCTGGAGTTGGTGGGGACGTGCGCGCAAACCGTTGATATTGAAGGAGACGATTTTCATCCTGGGCGCCCTGGCAAAAGCACGATGCTAGCCCAGGTAGGCCGACCCTGGCGACCCCGGCGAGGCGCTGCTAGGGTTTTGTGGCTGGACTCATAACCATAAGAAGAACTCACACGAAGAGGCGTCCGCATGCCTGATACCCTCGCCGAAGTCCGTCTGCTGGACGGCAACTACAGCCGTGAAGTCCGCTCGCTGCTTTATCACGCCTACCGCCACGAACCCACCTTCGCCTACCTGTTCGAGTCCGACCGTGCCGGTTTCGACCAGCGCGTGCGTGCGACCGTCCGCGAGCTGGTCAACCAGCACTTCCTCGAGGAGCTGCCCGCCATCGGCCTGCTGATCGAGGACCGCTTGGTGGGCGTTGCGCTGGTGGTCCCACCGCAACGTCGCCTGGATGTCACCGAGAGCTGGTTCTGGCGCATGCGCATGCTGCTTACCACTGGCCTGGGTTGCACCCGGCGCTACCTGGACTATCACGCCGCCGTGCTCGGCTGCCTGCCGCCGGGGCCTTATCACATCCTTCCTCTGATCGGCGTGCACCCGGAGTTCCAGGGCAAGCACCTGGGCGAGCAGTTGCTTGATGCGCTGCATGCCTGGTGCGCCGAGGACGGCGGCTCCCAGGGGCTGGTGCTGGATACGGGCAATGCTCGCTACCTGGAGTTCTACCGGCGCCACGGTTACGAGGAACTGGGAGAGGTGGCGCTGGGCCCGATCCGCGAGCACGTGTTGTTCCATCCCACCCATGGGCGCGAGGCGGTGAAAGTGTCCGCGGGATAGCCGGGGCTTTGAATCCTCAGACGCTTCCTACGGCCTGAAGGAAGGCAATACGGGGAAAACCCGTGCTAGCATTTCGCGCCATGAGAGTTGTCCAAGGATTGCTTGGGCTGCTGCTGGTGATGGCCTTCTGCTTGCAGAGGGCCCTGGCGGCCGAAGCCCATCTCGACGTTCGTGTCACCCCCGCCAACGCTGCGCTCAAGGCCAATATCGAGGCCTATGTGGGCAGCCTTGGCGAGCGTGATCAGGTGGCCCTGCAAAGATTCCGGCGCAATGCCGTGGAGCAGGCGCAGAAGGCCGCCCAGGCTTTGGGGTACTACCAGGCGCGCATCCGTGGCCGGGTGACCGATGACAAGGTGCCGACCCTGCGCATCAATGTGCGGCCCGGCGAGCCTATCCACCTGCGCAACGTCACTGTGCGCGTCGAAGGCCCGGCAGCCCAGCTCAAAAGCTTCCGGGTGCCCGGCGGCGACGCCCTGAAGCCCGGCGCACAGCTCAACCACGGCGCCTACGAAGACGCCAAGCGGCTGATCCAGAACCAGGCCTCGCGCTTCGGTTTCTTCCGCGGCCAGTTCACCCAGCAGCAGTTGCGCATCGACCCCGAAGCCGGCGTGGCGGACATCGAACTGGTGTACGCCAGCGGGCCGCGTTATCGCCTGGGCAAGGTCGAATTCGCTGGCGATTTCCCCTTCGACGAGGACCTGCTGCAGCGCATGGTGCCGTTCAAGGAAGGCGCCGACTACGATTCCGAACAGATCGCCGACCTCAACCAGGCCCTGCAGTCCAGCGGCTACTTCGATGGCGTGCGGGTGGATGCCGCGCCGACCAACGCCGATGGCGAAGTGGTGCCGGTGAACGTTCATCTGGAGGCGCGCAAGCCACGCACCATGGGCCTTGGCCTGGGCTTCTCGACCGACGTCGGGCCCCGTGCACGGGCCACCTGGACCCGCCACTGGGTCAACCCGCAGGGCCATAGTCTGGGATTCGAGGCGGAAGTTTCCGCGCCACGGCAGAACGTCGGCGCCTGGTACGAAATTCCGCTGGACCCGCCGCTCACCGACAAGCTGCGTTTCACCAGCGGCTACCAGTACGAAGACCTGGTGGACACCGAGAGCAAGCTGCTGACCCTCGGCGGCGAGTGGCACCACAAGCTCGACAGCGGCTGGCAGCGGGTCGTCTCGCTGAACTGGCAGCGCGAGGAGTACAAACTGGGCGACGATTCGGGCCTGAGCAGTTTCCTGATGCCGGGCATCGGTTACTCGATCCTCGAGGCCGACAACAAGATCGACCCCGGCAAGGGCTATCGCCTGCAATTCGAGGTGAAGGGCGCCAAGGAAGGGCTGCTGGCGGACGCCGACGTCGCCCATATCAACGCCATGGCCAAGGGCGTGACCAGTTTCTGGGGAGGACAGCGGTTGCTCGGACGCATCCAGGTCGGCGGCATCGCCACCAATGACTACAGCGCGATCCCGCCGTCGCTGCGCTTCTTCGCTGGCGGCGACCAGAGCGTGCGCGGCTACGACTACCAGACACTGTCGCCGAAGAACTCCGACGGCGATCGCATCGGTGGCCGCTACATGGTCGCCGGCAGCGTCGAATACCAGTACCCCATCGCAGAGCGCTGGCGTATTGCAGCCTTCGTCGACCAGGGCAACTCGTTCAACTCGCTGGACTTCCCCTCGATCAAGACCGGCGTCGGCATCGGTATCCGCTGGATTTCCCCGGTCGGCCCGCTGCGCCTGGACCTCGCCGATGGCCTGGACGAGGACGGCGGCATCCGCCTGCACTTCTCCATGGGGCCTGAGCTGTGACCCGTGCGGGCTGGATGCGCGCTCTGCGCTGGAGCCTGGGCGGCCTGCTCGGGCTGATCCTGCTGCTGGTCATTGTGGTGGCCGCCTTGCTCGGCACGCCTGCGGGCAGCAGGGCGGTGCTGAGCTGGGTGCCGGGCCTGAGCGTCGATGAATTCGACGGCCGCCTTGCCGGTGGTTTCAGCGCCAAACGCCTGGAATGGACCGACGGTGCCACCCACCTGGTACTGGACCAGCCACAGATCGACTGGTCGCCGGCCTGCCTGCTGCGCATGACCCTCTGCCTGCACAAGGTCGTGGCCAACGAAGTGCTGCTGACCCTGCCGCCGAGCGAGCCGAGCGAATCGTCCGGCCCCATCGAGCTGCCCGACCTGAGCCTGCCGCTGTCACTGGAACTGGGTGACATCCGTATCGGCCGCTTCCTGCTCGATGGCCAGGAACAGCTGCGCGACGCCGAACTGGCCGCGCACTGGGATCGCGAAGGCCTGCACATCGACTCGGTGAAGCTTGCCCGTGATGGCCTGAGCCTGTCGCTCAAGGGCCTGCTGAAGCCGACCCAGGGCTGGCCGCTGGAGGCCGAGGGGACGCTTGGCCTGCCCGCGCCGGGCGAGAACCCCTGGACCCTGCAGCTGCAGGCCAAGGGCGAACTGATGGGGCACCTCAAATTGCAGGCGCAGAGCAGTGGCTACCTGAACGGCAACCTGGAAGGAGACCTGCAACCGCTGGCGGAGAACCTGCCGGCCACCGCGCTGGTGACTGCTGACGGCTTCAAGGCCGATGCTTCGCTACCCGATACCCTGACGCTGAACCAGCTGCGTCTGAATGCCAGCGGCAACCTCAAGGATGGCTACCAGCTGGCTGGCGCCGCCGTGCTGCCCGCCGAGGAAAGTCCGGTGGTGCTGACCCTGCGCGGGCGCGTCGACGCCGAGGGCGCGGACATCGCCGCCCTCGACCTGAGCGCCGCCAAGGACCAGCGCGTGGCGCTGACCGGCCGCCTCGACTGGAAGGATGCCTTCGCCGCCAACGCCCAGCTCGACTGGCTGGACTTCCCCTGGCGCCGCTTGTACCCGGAGATCGACGAGCCTCCGGTGAGCGTACACACCTTCAAGGCCGAGGTGAGCTACAGCGAGGGTGCCTACCTGGGTAATTTTGACGGCGCCTTCAAGGGGCCGGCCGGTGACTTCACCCTGGCCAGCCCGGTGTCGGGCAACCTTGCGGAAGTCTTCCTGCCGTCGCTGAAACTGGTGGCCGGGCAGGGCAAGGCCGAAGGGCACCTGAAGGTCGGTTTCGCCGATGCAGTGACCTGGGACGCGGCGCTCGACCTGTCCGATCTCGACCCGGCCTACTGGCTCGAACAAATGCCCGGCCGCCTCGGTGGACCGTTGCGCAGCAAGGGCTCGCTCAAGGGCGAGGCGCTGAACCTTGACGCCAACCTCGACCTGCAGGGCCGCCTGCGTGGCCAGCCGGCCACCTTCAAGGCGAATGCCACGGCGGCAGGGCAGGCGTGGAAGGTCGATGGCCTGGCGTTGCAGCTGGGCGACAACCGCATCAGCGGACAAGCCGCGCTGGACCAGCGGCTGTCCGGTCGCCTGGACATCGCCTTGAATCGCCTCGGTCAGCTGTGGCCGCAGCTGTTCGGCCGTCTCAACGGCCAGCTCGACCTGGCCGGCACGCTGCAGGCGCCGCAAGGGCAATTGAAACTCGATGGCCAGCGCGTCGCCTACGCCGACCAGGGGCTGCGCACGCTGGACCTGACGGCTGCCCTCGACGCCGGCCAGCGTGGTCGTCTCAACCTGACCGCCCAGGGCCTGCACAGCGGCGAAACGGATTTCGGCGTGCTCAAGCTCGAGGGCAGCGGCGATATCAAACGCCAGCAACTCGCCCTGAACCTGCAGGGCAAGCCGGTAGTGCTCGACCTTGGCCTGGACGGTAACTGGAACGGCAAGGACTGGCGCGGGCGACTGGCAAAAGGCGACATCCAGAGCGGCGGCCAGGATTGGCGCCTGCAACAGCCGGCACGCCTGGAACGCCTGGCGGACGGTCGGATCAACCTCGGCGCCCATTGCTGGGCTTCCGGCCCCGCCAGCCTGTGCATGGAAGACCAGCGGCTGATGCCCGACCCACGCCTGCGCATGCACCTGCGCGAGTTCCCGCTGGACAGCCTGGCGCGCTGGCTGCCCGAGGACTTCGCCTGGAAGGGCAAGCTCGACGGCGACGTGCAGCTCGACCTGCCCGCCAGCGGCCCCAACGGCTCCATCCTGATCAATGCCAACAACGGCACCCTGCGCATCAAGGAGCAGGAGGAGTGGGTCGATTTCCCCTACCAGAGGCTGCAACTGGAGAGCCGCCTGACGCCCCGGCGCATCGACTCCACCCTGCAGTTCCAGGGCGACAAGCTCGGCAGTCTGCAGGCCCAGGTCCAGCTCGACCCGCGGCCGAAAGCCAAGCCGGTGAGCGGCACCTTCAGCCTCAGTGGCCTGGACATCGCCGTGGCGCGGCCCTTTGCGCCCATGGTGGAAACCCTGAAAGGCCACCTCAACGGCAGCGGGCAGATTTCCGGCGGCCTGCTGGCACCCCGGGTGGATGGCGAGCTGCGCCTGAACGACGGGGAAATCTCCGGCGGCGACCTGCCGACCCGTTTCGAGCAGTTGCAGGTCACCGCCCGGATTGCTGGCGAGCAGGTCGACCTGAGCGGCGACTGGAAGGCCGGAGAACATGGCAACGGCAGCCTGTCCGGGCGCATCGCCTGGTTCAGTGGTCTGGACGTCGACGTGAAGCTGCGCGGCAGTCGACTGCCGGTGACCGTGGAGCCCTACGCCAACCTCGAAGTGGAGCCCGATCTCACGGTGCAGATGGCGGGCGAACGGCTTGCCGTGTCCGGCTCGGTGCAGGTCCCGCGCGGCGCCATCACCATTCGCCAGTTGCCGCCGTCCACGGTCAAGGTGTCCGACGACAGCGTGATTGTCGGCGCGAAGCAGGAGCCGAAAAGCGCGCTTGCACTGAACATGGATATCGATGTCAGGGTCGGCAGCGACAAGCTGACCTTCAGCGGCTTCGGTCTGAACGCGGAGCTGGCGGGCCAGGTGCACGTCGGCGACAACATGGACACCCGTGGCGAGCTGCGCCTGAACAACGGCCGCTACCGCGCCTACGGCCAGAAGCTGACCATCCGCCGCGCGCGCCTGCTGTTCGCCGGGCCTATCGACCAGCCGTTCCTCGACGTCGAGGCGATCCGCAAGGTCGACGACGTGGTGGCCGGCCTGCGCCTGACCGGCAACGCCGAGCAGCCGCGTAGCGAAGTGTTCTCCGAGCCCGCCATGAGCCAGCAGCAGGCGCTGTCCTACCTGGTGCTGGGCCGGCCCATGTCCAGCGGCGAGGACAGCAACATGCTCGGCGAGGCAGCCCTGGCGCTCGGCCTGGCCGGCAGCGCGCCGCTGACCGGTGAAGTCGCCCAGCGCCTGGGCATCCAGGACTTCCAGCTGGACACCGAGGGCACCGGCAACAGCACCAGCGTGGTCGCCAGCGGGCAGCTCTCCGACCGTCTCAGCCTGCGCTATGGCGTGGGCGTGTTCGAACCGGCCAACACCATCGCGCTGCGCTACCTGCTGAGCAAGAAGGTCTACCTGGAGGCCGCCAGCGGCCTGGCCAGCTCCCTGGATATCTTCTACAAGCGCGACTTCTGAGTGCGCTCGGCGGCGCCGTCGTTCGGCGCCGCCGGTCTTCATGGCCCCTTAAGGTACCCGGCACAGACTCCCCACCGCCGCCGGACGATGTGCGCACAAGGGGAAAGTCATCATGCGCCTGGACCTCATCAGGACCCACCTGCTCGAATTCATCAACAAGGGCTTCCCGGCCCGTCAACTGCGCCGGCTGGCTGCGCGCGACCTGCTGCGCGGTTCGGCGGCAGGGAGGCAGGCGCCCAATGCGCTGACCGCGGCCCTGCTGGAGTGGTCTGCGCTGGAGTCGGCCACGGTGCTGGAGCGACTGGAGAGTCGGCGCGAAGGCCTGAGTGGCGGGGAGGCGGACGAGCGCCGCCAGCGCGACGGGCAGAACGAAGTGGACCAGGACCGGCCCATCGGCGCGTGGATGCACCTCTGGTACTGCTACTGCAACCCCTTCAACCTGCTGCTCACCGTGCTGGCGACCATCTCCTGGTTTACCGAGGACGTGGAGGCCGCGGTGGTGATCGGCAGCATGGTGGGCGTTTCCACGCTGCTGCGCTTTATCCAGGAGAAGCGCTCCAACCGCGCCGCCGAGAAGCTCAAGGCGATGGTGAGCAACACCGCCACCGTGTTCCGTAGCGCGCAGGGCATCGGTCCGGCGTGTCGTGCCGAAGTGCCGATCCGCGAACTGGTGGTCGGTGATGTGCTGTGGCTGTCGGCGGGCGACATGGTCCCGGCGGACGTGCGCCTGCTCAGCGCCAAGGACCTCTTCGTCGGCCAGGCCGCCCTGACAGGAGAGTCCCTGCCGGTGGAGAAGTTCGCCCAGCTGCGTGACGCCCGCCAGGGCAACCCGCTGGAGCGTGACAGCCTGTGCTTCATGGGCACCACGGTGGTCAGTGGCTCCGCCCTGGCGGTGGTGATCGGCACCGGCACGCGCACCTATTTCGGTTCCCTCGCCGAGCGGGTGATCGCCAGCGACCCGACGCCGACGGCCTTCCAGACCGGGGTCAACCGGGTCAGCTGGCTGCTGATCCGCTTCATGCTGGTGATGGCGCCGGTGGTCCTGCTGATCAACGGTTTCACCAAGGGCGACTGGCTGGAGGCCGCGCTGTTCGCGCTGTCCATCGCCGTCGGCCTGACCCCGGAAATGCTCCCGATGATCGTCACCTCGACCCTGGCCAAGGGCGCGGTGGTGCTCAGCCGGCGCAAGGTGATCGTCAAGCGCCTGGACGCCATCCAGAACTTCGGCGCCATGGACATTCTCTGCACCGACAAGACCGGTACCCTGACCCAGGACCGCATCGTCCTCGAACGTCACACCGACGCCTTCGGCCAGGTGCAGGACCGCGTGCTGCAACTGGCCTTCCTCAACAGCCACTACCAGACCGGGCTGAAGAACCTGCTGGATGTCGCCGTCCTCGAGCACGTCGAACTGCGTCATGCGCTGAAGGTGGACAGCCGCTTCCGCAAGCTCGACGAGATTCCCTTCGACTTCGCCCGCCGGCGCATGTCGGTGGTGGTCAGTGAGCGCGAAGACAACCACCTGCTGATCTGCAAGGGCGCGCTGGAAGAGGTGCTGTCGGTTTGCACCACGGTGGAAACCGCCGATGGCGTCGAGCCGCTGACCGGGGCGCGCCTGGAGAGCATCCGTGCGGTGGCCGACGGGCTCAACCAGGAAGGCCTGCGGGTGGTCGCCGTGGCCACCCGCGAGCTGCCGCCCACCCGCGATATCTACGGCGTGGCGGACGAGAGCGAATTGTGCCTGGCCGGCTACATCGCCTTCCTCGACCCGCCCAAGGAAACCACCGCTACGGCGCTGCGCGCGCTGGCGGAGAACGGTGTGGCGGTGAAGGTGCTGACCGGCGACAACGACCGGGTGAGCCTGAAGGTCTGCCGTGACGTGGGCCTGATAGTCGAGGGCGTGCTGCTCGGCCCACAGCTGGACGAGCTCGACGACGCCGAGCTGGGCGAACTGGCCGAGCGCACCACGCTGTTCGCCAAGCTCACTCCCAGCCACAAGGAGCGCCTGGTGCGTGTGCTGCGCGAGCGCGGCCACGTGGTCGGCTTCCTCGGCGACGGCATCAACGATGCCCCGGCGCTGCGCACGGCGGACATCGGCATTTCAGTGGATTCGGCAGTGGACATCGCCAAGGAAGCCGCCGACCTGATCCTCCTGGAAAAGAGCCTGATGGTCCTGGAGGAGGGCGTGATCGAAGGGCGCCGCACCTTCGCCAACATGCTCAAGTACATCCGCATGACCGCCAGCTCCAACTTCGGCAACGTGTTCAGCGTGCTGGTGGCCAGCGCCTTCATTCCCTTCCTGCCGATGCTGCCGCTGCAACTGCTGGTGCAGAACCTGCTCTACGACCTGTCGCAGATCGCCATTCCCTTCGATCATGTCGACGATGAACTGCTGCGCAAGCCGCAACAGTGGAATCCGGACGGGCTGGGGCGCTTCATGGTGTTCTTCGGGCCGATCAGCTCGATCTTCGACATCGCCACCTTCCTCGTGCTCTGGCACGTGTTCGGTGCAGATTCACCGGCGCACCAGACGCTGTTCCAGTCCGGCTGGTTCGTCGAGGGGCTGATCTCGCAACTGCTGGTGGTGCACATGATCCGCACCCGGCGGATTCCCTTCCTGCAGAGCCGCGCCGCCTGGCCGCTGCTGGGCATGACCCTGGTGATCGTCGCGGTGGCGATCTTCCTGCCCATGGGGCCGCTGGCGCATTCCTTCCGCATGCAGGCGTTGCCGCTGGGCTACTGGCCGTGGCTGGTGGCGATCCTGCTCGGCTACATGGCGCTGACGCAGACGGTCAAGGGCTGGTTCGCCCGGCGCTACGGCTGGCAGTGAGCGGGCCGGCCGTCATGAGGCCAGGCACGACTCAGTGGCGGAAGGTTTCCTGTGCCGAAATCGCGTGCCATTGCCCGCGGCGTTTGCGGTAGACATCGGTGTACGCCACGGCCACGGGACTGGCCGTGAGGTCCATACGGACCGTGTTGGTACCGGTCACCACGGCAGTGTCGCCGTGCAGCCGGACGGTGAGCCCGGACAGTCTCTGGCTGGCGCCGGGAGGCAGGGGGCGCGCGCTCAGCACGGTGTTCTTGTCGCGGACCAGGCCCTGGGCATTGATGTTGACGAAGCCATCGTCGAGCAACTGGCGGATGAACGCGCTGTCGCCCTGGGCGCTGGCATCCACCCATTGTTGTTCCAGGGTCAGGATCTGTTCCTCGTCGCTGCTGGCCCAGGCCGTGGTCGCCAGGCTGCCCGCCACGAGCAGGGCAAGGCCGATGGATCGAAGCATTTTCACTGTCAGTCTCCTTGATCTGTCGGAGTCGGTGGCAATATCACTGCCTTCGGCGGTGAGTTCGCGGCACTCTAGGCGGGCTGTTGCTTCATGGATGTAGGATAAATCCTGTGTTTCCTGCATCGTTTTCTGCCATTGCCCGAAGTCGGGATCAGCCCTGCCGGCCTCCTGGCAGGGCCGGCGCGATTCACTTGCCGCTGGCAACACGGGGGCTGTGTTCAATACACTCCGGTGATCCGTCTTCTCCTGTCGTGAGTCGTGATCTTGCCATCGCAAGCCCTTCGCCTGCCCTTACCGTCGAGCGTGCGCCTGAAGTGCCTGGCCCTGCTGGGCCTGGCGCTGGCCAGCGTGCCGCTGGCCGCCTGCGAGAAGACCCTGCGCTGGGATGACGACCCGCCCTTCAGCATGCAATTGCCCGACGGCAGCGTCGGCGGGCTCTACGTCGAGCTGAATCGCACCGTGCTGGAGCGCCTGGGGTGCGAGGTGCGGATGGTCAAGCTGCCCTGGGCACGGGCGCTCAAGGAACTCGAACTCGGTCGCCTCGACGTGCTGCCCGGTGCCTTCCGCAAGCCCGAGCGGGAGGTCTACGCCTGGTTCTCCGGCACCGTGCTGCCACCTTCGCGCAACATCCTCTTCGTCCGCCGCGGGCTGCCTCAGCGCGACAGTCTGCAACAGCTGTCCGATCTGCCCGGCAGCGATTTCCGCCTCGGCGCACAGATTGACGTGTCCTACGGCGAACCCTATCGCCAGCTGATGGCCGACCCGGACTACGCCGCGCGGGTGTTCTTCAATCCCAGCCGCAGCAACCTCTGGCACATGGTCGACAAGGGCCGTATCGACGGCATCATCGCCGACGAGCACAGCGGCCAGTACGAGCTGCAGCAACTGGGCCTGGTCAAGCGTATCGAGCCTACCGGCGTGGTGGTTTCAGCGGAGTCGGCGGAAGTCGCCTTCAGCAAGCGTACCCAGGACGAGGACTTCGTCCGTCGCTACGCGCAGACATTGAAGACGCTGGTGGAAGAGGGCGAGGACCGGCGCATCCTGCAGCACTACGTGAGCAACTGACGGATTCCCGCTTCAGGGCTTGCGCCAGAGATTGGTGCGCCGCGCCTTGGCCTCGTGTTCCTCGAACTGGTACTGGCCGACTTCCTCGGGCGTCTGCGCATCGCTCTGCCGCCAGCGCGCGAGGCCGATGCTCAGCTGGGCGCGACCAATATCCAGGGTATGACCGCAGTTCGGGCACTCCGCCGGAGTGACCCAGACAGCCGCGCGCAGGCTGCCGTCGGGTAGTGGCTCTGCGTGCTTGAGCGTGGCGCTCTTGCCCAGGGCAAGCTGCACCAGGGCCGCGCGGGAACGTTGACCGAAGGGTTGTTCCAGTTCCGGAGCAGTGATGCCGCGCAGGTGGATGGTGGTATCGCCGCCGTCCGCGCGCTGGCAGGTCAGCTGGTCGCCGCTGAACACGGCCGTCACCTGGCATTCCTCATCCGCGTGGGCGGCGAGGGGAAAGAAGGAAAGTACGAGCAGTGCGGCGGGAACGAATCGCATGGAGCCTCCGGTGGACCCCGTCAGCATAACCGCTGCGAGCATCCACCGGAGCCCCGATGCAGAGCTTTTACTGGATCAGCGCCATCACCTGTTCGCTGTAGCGCCCGCCAGCGGCCGCACCGGCCGGGAAGATCGCGTCCAGCTCCAGCAGTTCCGCCCGCGTCAGCGCCAGCTCTACGGCGGCGACGTTCTCTTCCAGGTACTTGCGCTGTTTGGTGCCGGGGATCGGCACCAGGTGCTCGCCCTGGGCGAGCACCCAGGCCAGCGCCAGTTGCGAAGGCTTCACCCCGCGGGCGGCGGCCAGTTCGGCGACCTTGTCCACCAGCAGGAGGTTCTTCGCGAAGTTGTCGCCGGTGAAGCGCGGGCTGGAGCGCCGGTAGTCGTCCTCGGCGAAGTCATCCGGGCTCTTCAGCGCGCCGGTGAGGAAGCCGCGGCCCAGCGGGCTGTAGGGCACGAAACCGACCCCCAGGCGCTCGCAGGCGGTCAGCACGCCGTTCTCTTCCGGATCGCGGGTCCACAGCGAGTACTCGCTCTGCAGCGCGGTAATCGGGTGGACCTTGTGCGCGCGCTCCAGGGTTTCTGCCGAAGCTTCGCTCAGGCCGAGATAGCGCACCTTGCCGGCCTTCACCAGCTCCGCGAGAGCGCCGACGGTGTCCTCGATGGGCACCTTGGGGTCGACGCGATGCTGGTAGTAGAGGTCGATGTGGTCGGTGCCCAGGCGCTTCAGGCTGCCTTCCACCGCCTGGCGGATGTATTCCGGGCTGCCATTGGCGCCGCGCACCTGGGGCTGGTCCGGAGTGCGCACGATGCCGAACTTGGTGGCGAGGAACACCTGCTCGCGCTTGCCCTTCAGGGCGCGGCCGAGCAGTTCCTCGTTGGTGTGCGGGCCGTAGATGTCGGCGGTGTCGAGCAGGGTAACGCCCAGCTCCAGCGCGCGGTGCAGGGTGGCGATGGATTCGGCCTCATCGCTACCGGTGGTGTAGAAATCGGACATGCCCATGCAGCCGAGGCCGATGGCGGAGACGAGGGGGCCTTGCGAGCCCAGGCGGCGGGTCTTCATGCGGGGATTCTCCGGGGGATAAAAGGGCAGGACCATTCTTGTTGTTTGCCAGGCATGGATAAACCGGCAGATTGCGGTTTAACTATTTGGTCTGGATGAATAATCGGAGTGCGCCATGGACCGCTTGCAGGCCATGCAGGTCTACACCCGCATCGTCGAACTCAAGGCCTTCGGCAAGGCGGCGGACAGCCTGCAGATGCCGCGCGCCAGCGTGACCCAGCTGATCCAGCAACTGGAGACGCATCTGGGCGTGCAACTGCTGCGCCGCACCACGCGGCAGGTCAGCGTCACTGCCGATGGCCAGGCCTACTACGAGCGCTGCGTGCGCCTGCTGGAGGACCTGGAGGAGGCGGAGAACTGCTTCTCCGACTCGCCCGACAATCCGCGCGGCAAGCTGCGTATCGACCTGCCGAGCTCGCTGGGGCGGCTGGTGGTGATCCCGGCGCTGCCGGAGTTCTGCCGGCGCTACCCGCAGATCGAACTCGAACTGAGCCTGAATGACCGCCAGGTGGACCTGGTGCGCGAAGGCGTGGACTGCGTGCTGCGCGCTGGCGAACTGCCCGACTCCAGCCTGGTCGGCCGGCGCATCGCCGAGCTGGAGCAACTGACCTGCGTGAGCCGCACCTATGTGCAGGAATTCGGCCTGCCCGAGCATCCGGAGCGGCTCGAAGGGCATCTCGCGGTCAATTACCAGTCGGCCTCCAGCGGGCGCATCTTCGACCTGGAGTTCCGTTTCGACGGTCAGCTTCGCACCCAGCGGCTGCCCAGCCGGATCGCGGTGAACAACGCCGACGCCTACATTGCCGCCTGCCGCGCCGGCTTCGGCATGATCCAGGCGCCGCGCTATCACCTGCGCGAAGGCCTGGCCAGCGGCGAGCTGGTGGAGGTTTTGCGCCCCTGGCAGCCGCCGCCGCTGCCGGTCAGCGTGCTGCACCCGGTGCGCCGGCAGATGTCGCGGCGCCTGCGGGTGTTCTCCGACTGGCTCGGCAGCCTGTTCGCGGCCGGCATCGGTTGAGTTGTCGCTCGTCGGAAAGCCACCGGGCGCAGCCGCCGGCGTCACCGCGCTGGCTATGCTCAAGGCCGCCGTAGAGCGGTCCGTAGTCGCTGGAGTTGCGGCGTTTCTTTTCAACCACTCCCTGAAGGAAACGACCTAAATGAGCTTCGTCAAAGCGAAAGATGGCACTGAGATCTTCTACAAGGATTGGGGCAGCGGGCAGCCGGTGGTGTTCTCCCACGGCTGGCCGCTGAATGCCGACGCCTGGGACGCGCAGATGCTGTTCCTGGTGCAGAAGGGCTACCGGGTCATCGCCCACGACCGGCGCGGCCACGGCCGCTCGGGCCAGCCGGCCAACGGCAATGACATGGACACCTACGCCGACGACCTTGCGGCGGTGATCGATGCGCTGGACCTCAAGTCCGCCACGCTGGTCGGCCACTCCACCGGTGGCGGTGAGGTGACGCGCTACATCGGCCGGCATGGCACCAAGCGTCTTTCCGGGGCGGTGCTGATCGGTGCGGTGCCGCCGCTGATGCTCAAGACGACTGCCAACCCCGGCGGCCTGCCGATCGACGTGTTCGACGGCATCCGCAAGGGCGTGAAGGAAGACCGCTCGCAATTCTTCAAGGACCTGGCGGTGCCGTTCTACGGCTACAACCGGCCGGGCGCGAAGCAGTCCCAGGGCGTGATCGACAACTTCTGGCTGCAGGGCATGACCGGCGGGCACCTGGGCCAGTACCTGTGCATCCACGAGTTCTCCGAAGTGGACTACACCGAGGACCTGAAGAAGATCGACGTGCCAGCGCTGATCCTCCACGGCGACGATGACCAGATCGTGCCCATCGGCGCCGCCGGCCAGCGTTCGGTGGAGCTGGTGCAGAAGGGCGAGCTGAAAGTCTACAAGGGCGGCCCGCACGGCATGTGCACCACCCTGGCCGACCAGGTGAACGAGGACCTGCTGGGCTTCCTCAATCGCTGAGACGCCGCTGCCGGGGCCGCTGGGCCCCGGCACTCCACGAGTGAATCAGTGGCCGTCCGGGCGCCCGTTCACGGTGCGGTTGATGGCGCTCAGCGCGGTGTTGAAGCGTACCGTTTCGTTGAAGCTGCGGACGATGGCGCCGAAGCGCTCCTTGGCATCCACCAGTTGCTTGAAGCGTTCGGTCAGCTCGTTGTCCTTTTGCTGCAGCAGCGTCTCGCGGCCGTCCAGGTCGGCATGGCGAATGCGCATCTGCGCCAGCTTGCGCTCCAGCTGATCCTGCTCCGTCTGCAGTACTTCGCAACGCTTGCTGGTGGCGCGGTCGCGGCTGTCGACGGTTTCCGCCAACGTCTGCAGGGTGGCGCTGCGCTCGGCAAGGGTGGCGGCCTGCTGCTCGCCGAGGCGGGCCAGCGCCGCCTTCTCCTGCTGTAACCGCTGCTCCCATTGGCGCAAGGCGTCTTCGCGTTCGTTGAGCAGGCGTTCGCGTTCATCGGCCTGCTCCTGGCGCGCGTCCAGCGTCTCGCGTTCCTTGATGGAGTCCAGGCGTTGCTGTGACAGCCCCTGGGCCATGCCGGCGAGGGAATCGAGGGTGCTCTGCACGTCCTGCAGCACGTTCTCTGTGTCACTGGCGTCTTGCGAGACAACAGCTTGCAGCAACTGATCGGCCTGACTGAGCGGGACGTCGGGCGAGAAATTCGGCGTGCCGATGGCATTGGTGATTGGCCGGCCCGCTTCGCGCTGCAGGGTTTCATCCAGTTCGTCGAGCTGGTCGAGAGTGTGCTGCGCGCTCTGCTGCTGTTTCAGGGCGTAGTCCGTGGCGCCGCTGGAATAGGCGGACGCCTGGCTCGGCGCGCTACCCAGCGCATCCGGTAGCTGGCCGGGCGGCAGGTCATAGAGCTGCGCCAGGTGGTCCTGCGGGTGGGCGAAGGGGCGCTGCGGCTTGGGCTGGCCGGCTCCGTCGGCCGGCTCCTTGGAATTGCGAATGCTCATGCGGGTCTCCCGAAGCTGTTCCTGGATAATGCGGCAAGCACCTGGAGCGGGGCCGGTACCAGGCTCTGGCTGGGCGGGGCTCTGGGCAGGGGCTGTCTCGGGCGTCGGGATGCATGGTGCGTTGCGGGCTTCTGCCTGGCGGGCGGGAACCGATTCCATCCGGCGCTGGGCGGCCTTGCTCGGCGGCGCCCAGATGCAGTTTAGGTTGCCCCAAACGGTTTGCCGGGAAAGAGGGGCGGGCAACGGCGGTAGTGACGAACGGTCAGCGGCTAGCGGTGTTCCAGCACATTCAGCAGCGTCCCCAACGGGTCACGCAGGAAGAAGCGCCGCACGTCCCAGGGCTCGACGGTCAGTGCGTAGGTGATCTCGTGGCCGGCCGCGAGGGCGCGTTCGTACACCTCGTCGAGATTGTCCACCTCGATGGACAGGTCCGGCACCGGCGCACCGGAGCCGCCTTCGCTCGCCAGGCTCATCTGCGCCAGCGAGCTGTCGCCGCTGGCGAGGGTGATCAGCCAGCCGTGGTCCATCACCACGTCGAGGTCGAACAGCTCGCGGTAGAAACGGGCGACCTCGGCAGGCTTGCCGGTGGCGAGGTTGGCGACGATGCGGCGGACGGTCATGGCGGCGCTCCGTGAAGGGACGCCGCCAGCATAGACGTTCAGTGTGCCGGGCGTGCCGGTGGCATGCGGCGGCGGTGGATGCGGTAGAACTGGTAGAGCACGCCGACCACCAGCACCAGCAGCGCGACCAGCACCGCCGTCTGCACCGGCGGCGAATCCGGGCCCTGGCCGATGGGATTGGACGGCGGCAGGCGCGACAGGGATTCGTTGAGCGTGGGGATCATCATCAGGAAGAAGCTGAAGCTCATCGCGCCGGTTTCCACATATTCGCGCAGCCCGCCGAGCGCACCGATCCGCTGCGCGTAGCTGCCTGCCGCGATGGCAATCAGGCAGAGGATGCCGATGGCGTGACCGGCGTTGAAGCCGCCGGTGCTGGACAGGCCGAAGGCCGTCAGCACACCGAGGATCATCCCGTAGACGTACCAGCGCCCGACCGGGCTGCGTGGATCGATGCGCCCGGCCTGGTAGAACGCCCACAGCCCGGCGACCAGTGGCACCAGGCTGATGGCGGTATGCACGATGCCCAGGGTGGAAAGGGGATTGGCCATGACGAACGCCTCCGCAGTAAGCACAGGGACGCCACGCATCCACGAGCTGTGCCGGGGCACGGAGGGGCGGGTGTGTTGTCAGGTTAGACGCAACCCGCGTGGGGGCAGGGCTGCGCCGAGCTCAGCCGACGAACGTCACACCCGCTTGTTGAGCCAGCGCGCGAGGCGATCTCCGCCGAACTGGATCAGGGTCACCAGGGCGACCAGCAGGATGATCACGGTGAGCATCACCTGGGTGTCGAAGCGCTGGTAGCCGTATCGGTAGGCGAGGTCGCCGAGGCCGCCGGCACCGATGGCACCGGCCATGGCCGAGGAGTTGATCATGGTTACCAGGGTGATGGTGAAGCCGGCGACGATGCCCGGCCGCGCCTCGGGCAGCAGCACGTTCCAGATGATGTGTCGGGGCTGGCAGCCCATGGCCTGGGCCGCTTCGATCAGGCCGTGGTCGACCTCACGCAGGCTGACCTCGGCAATGCGCGCGAAGAACGGTGTGGCGGCAATGGTCAGTGGCACCACCGCTGCCCACACGCCATAGCTGGTGCCGACGATCAGTCGGGTGAAGGGGATCAGCGCGACCATCAGAATCAGGAACGGGATCGAGCGCAGCACGTTGACCACGCTGCCCAGGCCCTGGTTGACCAGGCGCGCCTGGAAGATCCCGCCGGGGCCGGTGGTGACCAGCACCAGGGCCAGTGGGATGCCCACCAGCAGGACGATGGCCGAGGACGCGCCGATCATCAGCAGGGTGTCGAGCAGGCCTTGCAGCAGGCGATCAGGCATGGGTGAGCACCTCCAGCCTGTCGGCGACATCGCGGGCACGTTCGAGCAGTTGCGGGGCACTGGCGGCGGGTGCGGCGACGCTCAGCAGAAGGCGGCCAAGGGCGCGACCCTGGATGCGCTCGATGCCGCCGTGCAGCAGGCTGATGCGGCTGCCCAGGGCCTGGGCGATGGCCAGCAGGTCCGGCTCCTGTTCGCGCACGCCGGTGTAGTGCAGGTCGAGGATGACTTCGTGGTCCGAGGGATGCTCCAGCCGTGCCAGCAGGTCCGGCGGCAGGTGCTGTTGCAGCGAGCCGAGCAGGGTACGGCTGACCTCGTGCTGCGGGTTGCCGAAGACTTCCCAGACGTCGCCCTGCTCGACGATGCGCCCGCGTTCGAGCACTACCACGCGGTCGCAGATTTCGCGGATCACCGCCATCTCGTGGGTGATCAGCACGATGGTCAGGCCCAGGCGGCGGTTGATGTCGCGCAGCAGCGCGAGGATGGCCTGGGTGCTCTCCGGGTCGAGCGCCGAGGTGGCCTCGTCGCAGAGCAGTATTTCCGGCTGGTGCACCAGTGCGCGGGCGATGCCGACGCGCTGCTTCTGCCCGCCGGAGAGCTGCGCCGGGTAGGCGTGGCGCTTGTCTTCCAGGCCCACGAGTTGCAGCAGTTCGTCCACCCGCTCGGCGATGCGCGCCTTGGGCACGCCGGCCACGCGCAGGGGCAGGGCGATGTTCTGCGCGACGGTCTTGGCCGACATCAGGTTGAAGTGCTGGAAGATCATGCCAACGCGGCGGCGCAGGCCGACCAGTTGCTGGGAGTCGAAAGCGCCGATGTCCTCGCCGTCGATCAGCACCTGGCCGATGCTGGGTTGCTCCAGGCGGTTGAGGGTGCGGATCAGCGAGCTTTTGCCGGCGCCGCTGCGGCCGATGATGCCGAACACTTCGCCACGGCGGACGGAGAGTTCGATGTCGCTCAGTGCTTCCACCGGGCCGTGGTGGCCGGCGTAGGTCTTGCCCAGCCCGCGCAGGGCGATGTGCTGGGTGGCGAGTTCGAGATTGCGGTTGAAGCTGACCATGGTGGGGGCCTGTTCGGTAGTTCGGAGCGGGCGCCTTGCCCTCTCCCTAACCCTCTCCCTGAAGGGAGAGGGGACTGGTTCGGTGTGTTCGGCAATTGCGGTTCTTGCCGGAGATTTCGGCGCGGCCGGAACGTAGGGCGCATAACCTGGAACAGGTTATCCGCCGGCGCCTGCGCGGCGGATAACGCTGACGCGTTATGCGCCCTACGAAATAGCGCGCCAGCGGTGATGCTGGCGCGTTTACTGCCAGCCCGGCTGGTAGAGCGAGCCGTGGGCCTTGTCCAGTGCGGCGCGGACCTGCGGCGAGTGCTGGTAGAGATCGACGAACTTCCTCAGCTTGCCGTCCGGGTCCTTGTAGTCATCGCGGGTCACGAACTGGATGACGTACTCGCGGTTCTCGATGCCATCGAACAGCAGCGCGCTGCTCGGATCGATGGTCCCGGCCAGGCGGATGTAGTGCGGGTAGCCCTGGGCGAGGTCGACGTCGTCCAGGGCGCGCACCAGTTGCACGGCTTCCAGTTCGATGATCTGGATGTGCTTCGGGTTGGCCACGATGTCGTCCAGCGTTGCCTTGTAGCCGACGCCGTCCTTGAGCTTGAGCAACCCGGCCTTCTGCAGCAGCTGCAGGCCGCGGCCGCCATTGATCGGGTCGTTGGCGATGGCGACCTTGGCGCCCTCCGGCAGGTCGGCGATGGCCTTGTATCGGGTCGAGTACAGGCCGACGTTGTTGATGATTCCTGGCGCGAACGCCTTCAGGTGCAGGCCGCCCTCGCGGTTGGCGTTTTCCAGGAAGGGCGTGTGCTGGAAGTAGTTGGCGTCGATGTCGCCGTGGTCGAGGGTGATGTTCGGTGCGTTCCAGTCGGTGAACTCCACCAGCTCGACCTTCAGGCCCTGCTCGGCGGCTTCTTTCACCGCCACTTCCAACGGCGGGGCGAAGGCGGCGGTGGTGCCCAGGCGCAGGCTATCGGCGGCCTGGGCGAGGCCGGCGGCGAGGAGGCTGAAGGAGAGCCCGAGGGTCAGTTTGAAGCGTGCATGCATGGCAACGAATCCTTTTTGATTTTTAAACAGTGAGGGCCGGAGTCGCTCCAGTGGCGGTTGCCTGGCGGAAGCTTGCGCCGACGTGCCGCGCGGGCAGTCGGGCGCGGTTGGCGCCGAAGAGTTTTTCCCGCAGGGTGCCGTCCGCGTAGGCGCTCTTGTAGGCGCCGCGGTTCTGCAGTTCGGGCACCACGAGGTCGATGAAGTCGGCGTAGCTTTCCGGCTCCACGGTGCGGGTGAGGTTGAAGCCGTCGAGGCCGGCCTCGTTGATCCAGCCCAGCAGCTCATCGGCCACCTGCAGCGGGTTGCCCACCAGCGTCGTGTAGCGGCCGCCGAGGGCGAGTTGTTCCAGCAGCTGGCGCACGGTGGCATCGGTGCGGACGACGGTCAGCGCTTTGGTGGCGGACTCGATGGCGTTGGTCTTCTCATAGCGGATCGGCTCGTCCAGCGCGTAGCGCGAGAAGTCGATGCCGGTGGTGCTGGCGAAGTGCGCAAGACCCGCCTCTGCGCTGGCGAAGCGACGGTACTCGGCGAGCTTGTCGCGGGCCTCGGCCTCGGTCGGCGCGACGATGACGTTGATGCCCATGAACACCTTGATGTCGTCCGCCCGGCGGCCGGCCTCGACCGCCGCCTGACGGATGCGGTCCACCAGCACGCGGGTGGCCTCGCGAGTCTGCGCCGAGACGAACACGCACTCGGCGTGGCGCGCGGCGAAGGCCAGCCCGCGATCTGACGCACCGGCCTGGAACAGCAGCGGCGTGCGCTGCGGCGACGGCTGGCTGAGGTGGTAACCCTCGACGTCGAAGAATTCCCCGTGGTGGCGGACCTTGTGCACCTTGGCTGGCTGCGCGTAGATGCGGCGCTGGCGGTCGGCAATCACAGCGTCGTCTTCCCAGCTGCCTTCCCAGAGCTTGTAGAGCACCTCCAGGTATTCGTCTGCGCGGTCGTAGCGGCGGTCGTGGTCGATCTGCCGTTCCTGACCCATGGCGCGAGCGGTGCTTTCCAGGTAGCCGGTGACGATGTTCCAGCCGACCCGTCCGTCGCTCAGGTGATCCAGCGTGGAGAGCCGCCGGGCGAACGGGTAGGGCGCCTCGTAAGTGAGGTTGGCGGTGACGCCGAAGCCCAGGTGCTCGGTCGCGCCGGCCATGGCCGAGACCAGCATCAGCGGGTCGTTCACCGGCAGCTGGATGGCCTCTTTCGCGGTGAGCTCGATGCCGTTCTGGTAGACGTCGTAGACGCCGAGGATGTCGGCCAGGAACAGGCCGTCGAACAGGCCCTTCTCCAGCAGGCGGGCGAGGTCGGTCCAGTGGCGGAGCTTGTTGAAGTCGCTGGAACGGTCGCGGGGGTGGGCCCACAGGCCGTGGTTGATGTGGCCGACGCAATTCATGCTGAAGGCGTTGAGGAGGATCTGCTTCTGGCTCATAGGGTCCCCCGGCGCGGCGGCAGCTGGTCGTTGAGGTAGTAGTTGCCCACCGCGAAGTACTTCCAGCGCGCCGGGTCGTGCAGGGTGTGCACGCGGGCGTTGCGCCAGTGGCGGTCCAGGCCCAGCTCGGCGAGGCTGGCGCGGCTGCCGCCCAGTTCGATCAGCTTGGAGCCGGCCAGCAGCGAGACTTCGGTGGTGATCGCCCGCGCCTCGGCCACGGCGATGGAGGCGGCGGCGACGCTCTCGGCGCTGGGCTCGACAGTGGCGGCATCGAGCACGCGGCCGGAGCGATCCAGCAACGCTTCGGCGGCGTGCAGGCGGATCGCCAGGCGGCCGACTTCATTGATCGCCAGTAGGTCGTCGCTGGCCTTGTCCACGCCCGCGTCGATCCACGGCCGCGCCTTTTCGCGCAGGAACACCAGCGCGTCTTCGTAGGCGCCACGGGCGATGCCGACATCGATGGCGGCATGCAGAATCTGCGCGAACGGGCCGACCGTGGTCGGACGCTCGAAGGCGCTCTGGAACGGCACGATGTCGTCCTCGCCCACCGGCGCGCCAGCGAACACCACGCTGCCGCTGCCGGTGGTGCGCTGGCCGAAGCCGGACCAGTCATCTATCACCTCCACGCCCTGGCTGTCGCGCGCGATGAAGGCGAACTGCTGGACGCCGTCGTCATCGATCACCAGGGTCGGAATGCGCTGCGCGTAGAGCGCACCGGTGCAGTAGAACTTGCGGCCATGGATGCGCAGCTGGCCACCTTCGCGCTTGAGGCGGGTGATGCGGTCGTGGACGGTGCGCGTGCCGATTTCCGCCAGCGCGTTGCCGAAGCGCACGCCGGCCAGCACTTCGGCGAACAGGCGGGCTTTCTGCTCTTCGCTGCCGTTCACCCGCAGCAGCTCGACGGCGTAGAAATGGTTCTGCGGAATCTGCCCCAGCGAGCCGTCGGCGGCGGAGATGATCGCGATCACACGGGCCACCGTGACGCGGGAAACCCCGGCGCCGCCATGCTCGCGCGGCACGGTGATACCCCACAGGCCGGAGCGGCTGAAACGCTCCAGTTCGTCGATGGGCAAGCGCCGCTCGCGGTCACGGACGATGGCGCCCTCGCGAAAGTCGGCGGCCAGGGTGCGGGCGACGTCGAGGGCTTCGTCGTCGCTGCGGATGATGTGGATGGGTGCGATCTGTGCGGGAGATTGTACGAGGCTGTTCATCGGCGTTCCTCAGATCCAGGAATGACGCGCGGGGCGGGCGCCGTTGAGGTGGTAGGCGCCGACCGCCTGGACCTTCCAGCGCACCGGGTCGTGCAGGGTGTGCACGCGGGCGTTGCGCCAGTGACGGTCGAGGTTGAATTCGGCAAGGGTGGCGCGGCTGCCGGCCAGCTCGAAGAGCTTTTCGCTGGCGGCCAGGCTGACCTCGGTGGTCAGCACCTTGGCCTCGGCCACGGCGATGGAGGCACGGGCAGCGGACTCGTCGTCGATGGGGCGCGCGCTGACTTCGTCGAGCACATGGCCGGCGCGCTCCAGCAGCGCCTCGGCGGCGTGCAGTTCAACCTTCAGGCGGCCGATCTCGGCGATGGTGAAGGGCTCTTCGCTGGCCTGCTCGACGTTGGCATCGATGAAGGGGCGGGTGCGCGTGCGGATGAAGTCGATGGCGTCTTCCAGGGCGTTCGCCGCGATGCCGGCATCGATGGCGGCCTGAATCAGTTGCGAGACGGCGCCCTGGATGTTCGGCACGTCAGCGAGGCGGCCGTTATGGATCACCAGCGAACCGGCAACGGGGGCATTGTCCAGCAGCACGGTGCCACTGGCAGTGGTGCGCTGGCCGAAGCCGGACCAGTCGTCGACGATGCGCAGGCCTTCCACGCCACGCTCGACGAAGCCCATCACTGCGCGGCCTTCCTCGTCGATGGCCTTCACCGCGACCCAGTGGGCGAACAGCGCGCCGGTGGAGTAGAACTTCTCGCCGCTGACGCGGAAGTGCTCGCCGTCGCGCAGCAGCCGCGCCTTGAGTTCGAGGGTGTTGCGGGTGTTGCGTTCGGGGCCGGCATTGCCGATGCGCCGGCCGTTGAGTACGCCGCCGAACAGCACGCGCTTCTGCACGTCGCTGGCGACGTTGTCGATCACGTTGAGCAGGCCGAACTGGTTCTGCGGAATCTGCCCCAGCGCCGGGTCGGCGGCGCAGATCACGCGGAAGACTTCGGCCAGGGTGGCGTAGGAGACCTGCGCGCCGCCGTACTCGCGGGGAATGCTGATGCCGCCCAGGCCCTGGGCGGTGAAGTGCTCCAGCTCGCGCCAGGGCAGTGCGCGCTCGCGATCGCGGGCGGCAGCGCCGGGTTTCGCCAGGCGGGCCACTTCGTGGGCGGCGTCGATGGCCTGGGCGTCGTTGTCGATGCGGCGCGCCGGGAGTTGCCGGGGCGCCTGGTCACGAAGGTCCTTGGGTGCGGATTCGTTGGTCATGCGATTTCCTGTGGTTGTGGAGCTGGGATTCCCTCTCCCTAACCCTCTCCCTGAAGGGAGAGGGGACTATCCGTGCGCGTTGAAACAGATGTGTCAGCCGGCGGGCTTTTGGCTCCCTCTCCCGCTTGCGGGAGAGGGCGGGGGGAGAGGGTGATTCGCCCCCGCGCCCGAACCCCCATCAGAAGGCGGGAGCAATCTCGCCCTTGTAGCGGGTGAGAATGAACTGGCGGACTTCCGGCGAATTCAGCACCTTGGCCAGCTTCTGGATGCCCGGGTCCTGGATGTTGTCCGGGCGGGCGACGAGGAACTCGGCGTAGAGGTCCTTGCCTTTCTCCACGATCAGCGCGCTCTTGGTGTCGATGCCGGCTTCCAGTGCGTAGTTGGCGAAGATGAACGCCAGGTCCACCTGCTTCACCGCACGGGCCAGCAGGGCGCCTTCCAGCTCACGGATCTTCAGGTGTTTGGGGTTGTCGGTGATGTCGCGCTCGGTGGACTGCGGGTTGCTGGGGTCCTTGAGCTTGATCAGGCCGCTCTCGGCCAGCAGCACCAGCGCGCGGCCGGTGTTCACCGGGTCATTGGGGATGGCCACGCTGGCGCCGTCGGGCAGCTCGGCAAGGGACTTGTACCTGGTGGAGTAGGCACCGAAGGGCTCGATGTGGATACCTACCACCGGCACCAGGTCGGTGTGGCGGGTCTTGTTGAAGTCATCGAGAAAGGGACGGTACTGGTAGTAGTTGGCGTCGAGGTTCTTCTGCGCGAGCTGCAGGTTGGGCTGGATGAAGTCGGTGAAGACCTTGATATCGAGGTCGACGCCTTCCTTGGCCAGCTCCGGTTTGACGAACTCGAGGATCTCGGCGTGGGGCACCGGGGTGGCGCCGACCACTAGCTTCTCCCCCGCTTGGGCGGAGAAGGCGACGACGGCCGCCAGAATGGCGATGGCCTTTTTCATGGGTATTGCTCCTGGGCAGTAGTGGGTGGGCCGTCGTGGTGTGGACGTGGGGCCTTGATGGCAGCGGGGCCCGGCTGCCGGCGGGTGGATCACAGGTGCCGCTCCCGGGCGGGGAGTGGGCGGGGAATTCAGCGCCGGGTGTAGCGCACGACGAGACGGTCGCCGCTCATCTGCAGGGCCTGCACCAGCAGGATCAGCAGGGAGACGGTGATGATCATCACGTCGGTCTGGAAGCGCTGGTAACCGAAGCGGATGGCCAGGTCGCCGAGGCCGCCGCCGCCGATCACGCCGGACATCGCGGTGTAGTCCACCAGCACGATGGCGGTGACGGTCACGGCGGCGATCAGCCCGGTGCGCGCTTCCGGCAACAGGGTGTGCCAGATGATCTGCCAGGTGCTGGCGCCCATCGCCTGGGTGGCTTCCACCAGGCCGCGGTCGACTTCGCGCAGGGCGGTTTCCACCAGCCGCGCGAAGAACGGCGTGCAACCCACCACCAGCGGCGGAATCGCGCCGGCGACGCCCAGCGAGGTGCCGGTGATCAGCGTGGTGACCGGGATCAGCACGATCAGCAGGATGATGAATGGCAGCGAGCGCAGCATGTTCACCACCACCGAGAGCGCGCGGTACAGGCCGGGCCTGGCATGCAGCTGGCGCTTGCCGGTGAGGTACAGCAGCACACCCAGCGGCAGGCCCAGCAGGACGGTGAAGGCCAGCGCGCCGCCGAGCATGGCGAGAGTATCCAGGCAGGCCTGGGTGAGATCGTGCCAGTCGAGGTTGCGGAACCAGCCGTCCATCAGGCGCTACCTCGTCTGAGTTTCGCCGCACGGTGCGGCGTGCGCAGGCGGTCGCCCTGGCCGAACAGCTTGTGGCGCAGGGTGCCTTGTTCGTACTCGCGCTTGAACAGCCCACGCGCCTGCAGCTCGGGCACCAGCAGGTCGACGATGTCGACGAAGGTTTCCGGCGCCACCAGGCTGGAGAGGTTGAAACCGTCGACGTCGGTTTCCTCGACCCAGGCCTGCAACTGATCCGCCACGGTCTGCGGCGAACCCACCAGCAGCGGGCCATCGCCACCCAGGGCGCAGTAGTCGGCGATCTCGGCGGCGGTCCACTGGCGCTCCGGGTCGGCGGCGCTGAAGGCATCCACTGCGGACTGGATCGCGTCGCTCTGTACATGGCGCAATACCTGGTCTGGTGCGTACTGGCCGAAGTCGATGCCGGTCCAGCCGGAGACCAGCGCCAGGGCGCCCTCGCGGTCGCTGTAGTGGCGGTAGTCTTCCAGCTTGGCCAGGGCCTCCACGTCGGTCGGTGCGACGATCACGGTGAGCTGGTTCAGCACCAGCACGTCGTTCGGTTCGCGGCCGGCTTCGACGGCGAGGCGGCGCAGGTCAGCCACCTGGTCGCGGAGGATGCGCTTGGTCGGCGCAGCAACGAACACGCACTCGGCATTGCCGGCGGCGAACGCCTTGCCCCGGCTCGATGCGCCCGCCTGATAGAGCACCGGAGTGCGCTGCGGCGACGGCTGGCTCAGGTGGAAGCCGGGTACTTCGAAGTGCTCGCCCTTGTGCTCGATGGGGTACACCTTGCGCGGGTCGGCGTAGACGCCGCTTGCGCGGTCGGCCACCACTGCGTCGTCGTCCCAGCTGGCTTCCCAGAGCTTGTAGCAGACTTCCAGGTACTCCTCGGCCAGGGCGTAGCGCTGCTGGTGGTTGAGCTGTTGCTTCAGCCCCAGGTTGCGCGCGCCGCTGTTCAAGTAAGAGGTGACGATGTTCCAGCCGGCGCGGCCACGGGTCAGGTGGTCCAGCGTGGAGATACGCCGGGCGAAGGGGAACGGGTGCTCGAAGGACACCGAGGCGGTGATGCCGAAACCCAGGTGCTCGGTGGCCGCGGCCATGGCAGGGACGATCTGCAGCGGATCGTTGGCCGGCACCTGCGCGCCGGCGCGCAGTGCCGCGTCGGCGTTGCCGTGGTAGACGTCATAGACGCCCAGCACGTCGGCGAGGAACAGGCCGTCGATCTTGCCGCGTTCGAGGGTTTTCGCCAGCTCGATCCAGTAGTGGATGTCGGTGTAGCGCGCGGCCTGCTGGTCGCGCGGGTGGCGCCAGAGGCCGGGTGACAGGTGGCCGACGCAGTTCATCGCGAAGGCGTTGAGGCGGATCTGCTTGCTCATCGCGCGTCCTCAGTTCCAGTCGTGGCGCGGCGGGCGCTTGTCGTTGAGCAGCCAGTTGCCGACCAGGTGGTACTTCCAGCGAACCGGGTCGTGCAGGGTGTGCACGCGGGCGTTGCGCCAGTGGCGGTCGAAGCCGTGGCGGGCGAGGGTGGAGCGGGTCCCGCCGAGTTCGAACAGCTTGTTCGAGGCCTCGATGGCGACCTCGGTCGTCAGCACCTTGGCCTTGGCCACGGCGACCGAGGCGCGGGCCACGCTGTCTTCGTCCGGCGCCGGGCGGGCGACGTCCATCACCTTTCCGGCACGTTCCAGCAGGGCGTCGGCGGCTTCGATGCGGATGCCCAGTTCGCCGACCTGGATGATGGTCAGCGGGTCTTCGCTGGCCTTTTCCACGCCGGCGTCGATCCACGGGCGTGCCTGCTCGCGGACGAAGGCGATGGTGTCGCGCAGCGCGGCGCGGGCGATACCGGCGTCGATGGCGGCGGTGGTGATCTGCGCGAACGGGCCGGCCAGGGTCGGCACGTCGTACGAGCGGTGCGTGGGGAAGACGTTGAACGCCGGAACGCGCAGGCCTTCCACCAGCACGGTGCCGCTGGAGGTGGTGCGCTGGCCGATGCTGGCCCAGTCGTCGACGATCACCAGCCCCGGCGTGCCGCGCGGGACGAAGGCGAGTTGGGCGTTGTTCTGCTCGTCGAGGCCGAGCACGCCGATCCAATGGGCGTAGAGCGAGCCGGTGCAGTAGCCCTTGCGGCCTTCGATCAGCACGCTGTCGCCGTCGTGGCGCAGGCGGGTCTGGATGTCCTGGACGTTCTTGCCGCCGGTTTCCGACAGCGCGTTGGCGAAGCGGTTGCCCTTGAGCGCGAGGTCGAAGAAGAAGCGCTTCTGCTCGTCGCTACCCTGCAGGCGGATGTCTTCCAGCAGGCAGTAGTGGTTCTGCGGAATCTGACCCAGCGACGGATCGGCGGCGGAGACGATGGCGATGACTTCGGCGAGGGTCGCGTAGGACACCTCGGCGCCACCGAACTCGCGGGGCACGGTGATGCCCCAAAGGCCGCTGTTGGAGTAGACCTCGACGACCTCGGGCGGGACGACGCGGTTGCGGTCGCGCTCGGCGGCACCTTCGAGCAGGAACGCGGCGACCTTATGGGCGACTTCGATGGCTTGCGCATCGGAGCCGATCCGCTGCGCGTTGGGCTCGCGGATGTCGTAATGGGCGGATTCGGGGAGTTGTGGCATGGCAGTACAGCGACCTCGGCAGATGAATCGACCCGGCGTTCGGGTCTGTCTGACTGAGTCACTGCACAAGCTGTGCCGTAAAATAAAGTCCTTTTAAATCAATGCTTTGTTGGTTATTCCCAACAGTTGCGGCGCTGGGTGAACAGCAAAGTGTTGGGCGTGTGTTGCTGGAACAACACTTCAGGAACAGGGTGCAGGAGCGGGCCCTGCCCGCGATCCGCCGGCAGGGCCGGCGATTCCATTGGGGCGCGACGATCAGGCCAATTCCTGACAAACATCGATCCAATCCGCCGCCACCAGCTGCGCCATGCGCTGCGGCTCGATCCTCACGGCACTGTGTACCGCGCCGGCCGCCGGCAGCACTTCGTCGAACGCCTGCAGCGACACATCGCAATACACCGGCAAGGGTGTCGCCAGGCCGAACGGGCAGACGCCGCCCACCGGATGCCCGGTCAGCGCCACCACATCCTCGGCGCCAAGCATCTTGGCCTTGCCGCCGAAGGCTTCCTTGAGCTTGCGGTTGTCCAGCCGCGCATCGCCGCGGGCCACCACCAGCACGGTGCGCTCGCCGACGCGCAGGGACAGCGTCTTGGCAATGCGGCCCGGCTCGACGCCGTGGGCCTCGGCGGCCAGGGCGACGGTGGCGGTGCTGGTTTCCAGCTCGATGATGGCGATGTCGGGGGCCTTTTCGGCGAAGAAGGCGCGAACCGATTCCAGGCTCATGGGGCGATGCTCCGTGTCGTGCGAAAAGGACTGAATCTAGGGAGCGCGGCGGAGGCTGTCCAGTCAGCCATTCGTCTGTCAGTGCCGGCAGGGCGGCAGGTCCGCGCGAAGCTTGAACTCGCTCCCGGCCCTGATGGCCGGCCGTGAATCCACGGCCCGCTCGCAGCGCCATGGCGATCGCCGGCCTATGCTCAGAGCCCCCGTCGCCCCGCACGAAAAAAATTCGCGCGGCCTGTCGATCTGCCTTCACGCCCTTCGACTACTCGTCAGGAACCGGAAGCAACCGGCCGCCACGCTGAAAATGACAACAAGAGGAGAAAGACCATGCGTTTCATGGTGATCGTCAAAGCCACCGCCGACTCCGAAGCCGGTGTGATGCCCAAGGAAGAGCTGCTCGCCGCCATGGGGGCCTACAACGAGGAACTGGTGAAGGCCGGCGTGATGCTGGCCGGTGAAGGCCTGCACCCCAGCGTGAAGGGGGCGCGGGTGCGCTTCGATGGCGCGTCGCGGCAGGTGATCGACGGTCCGTTCGCCGAGACCAAGGAGCTGATCGCCGGCTTCTGGATCATGCAGACCGCGTCGCTGCAGGAGTGCATCGACTGGGTCAGACGCTCGCCCAATCCCTTCGACGGCGAGTCCGAGATCGAGATCCGGCAGATTTTCGAGGCCGAGGACTTCGGCGCCGAATTCACCCCGGAACTGCGCGAACAGGAAGAACGCCTGCGCGCCGAAATCGCCAGTAAATCCTGAGCCTGGAGCACACCGCCATGTTGATGAATGCCTACCTGGTCTTCGACGGCAACTGTGAAGAAGCCTTCCGTTACTACGCCGAAGTATTGCGCGCCGAATTGCCGGCACTGATGCGCTTCTCCGACGCGCCGGGCTGCGAAGACATGCCCGAGGCACTGAAGAACCGTGTTATTCACGTTCGCCTGGAGGTGGACGGCCACGTACTGATGGGCTCGGACGCCTCGCCGCAATGCGGCCAGTACGAGGGCGTGAAGGGCGTATCGATCACCCTCAACGTCGATACCAAGGCCGAGGCGCGGCGCCTCTTCGAAGCTCTCGGCAAGGGCGGTAAGGTCACCATGCCGCTGGAACAGACCTTCTGGGCGGAGCTGTTCGGCGCCGTGGAAGATCGCTTCGGGGTGCCGTGGATGATCAATTGCGAGAAGGAAGGCTGACGCCGGCATTTCCCTGTAGGAGCGCCCCATGGGCGCGATCGCGGGCATGGCCCGCTCCTACAGGGAGTCCTTCCCGGCGTCGGCGCGGAACCGCTCCGGCGTCGTCCCGGTGAACCGCTGGAAGGCCCGGTGAAAGCTGGTGACGTGCTCATAGCCGAGCAGGAAGGCAATTTCCTGCAGCGCCATCCGGCTGGCCAGCAGATAACGCTGGGCCAGCGCCATCCGCACCTCCAGCACTATTCCCTTGAAGGTCAGCCCGTGCTCGCGCAGCCGGCGTTGCAACGTATGCGGCGGCAGACGCAGCCAGGCGGCGGTCTGCTCCAGGTCCGGCAGCGGGATACGCGCGTTTTGCAGCAGGTAGTAGCGCACATCGTCCGGCAGCGCGGAGCCGCGCTCGAAGCTGGCCAAAGTCGCCGCACCCTGCGCCTGGCACAGCCTGCTCACCGACGGGTTGGCGGTGGAGAAGGGCTGGTCATGGAAGGCCTTCGGCATCCACAGTTCGGCCTGCCCGGCATTGAACTGGCAGGGGCCGGGGAAGAGTTCGCCGTACAGGGCCGCGTGGGCCGGCGGCGGGTAGGGCAGGTGCAGTTGCATGCCGGCGCAGGCCTCCAGGTCCGGCAGGCGCTGGCACAGCCAGCGCCAGGTGCTGCTCAGCCACTCCTCGCAGAGGGCGATGCGCTCCACCTCGCTGAAGGGCGGTAGCTGCAGCGTCAGGCGGATGTGCTCGCCGACTTCCTCGCGGTGGGTGTGGATCGGGTGTGGCATCAGGCTCGACGGCTGGCCTAGGGAAATGTCCCAGGAGCGCCGCAGGTTGGCCGCGCTGATCAACGCGTAGCCGATCACCCCCAGGTCATAGAGGTTGTAGCGCTGGCCCAGGCGCAGGAAGAAGTCACTCGGGCCAAGCAGCCCGGCGGCCTGCTGCAGCAGCCGGTAATAGCGGGCGAAGTTCATCTCGGCAGCCGCCGCTTCGCTGTTGCTGGGCAGGCCGAGGCCACCCAGCAGGGGGGCCAGCGCCGGCAGGGAGGGGCGTGCGCGCCACTCGTCGAGGAAGTGGCGGAACAGCTGCCGGGCGGCGTAATCGATGTCGAAGGACGCGGTGGGCATCAGGTAGGCTCAAGCTGTTGTCTGGTGCTAGTGAGTTGTCATCTTATGCTAGTCGGTGATCGAAAGCCGAGCCCTATACTGCCTCCACGGACAAGAACAACAAGGGCTTCCCATGACCGCTCCGGACCGCTTCCGCTCCTCCAATTCCCCCACCGACCGCTTCGCCGAACTGCTGCTGCACAACGGCCGCGTCTATACGCTCGACCCCGCCCAGCCCTGGGCCGAGGCCATGGCCATCCGCGATGGCCGGCTGCTGGCGGTGGGCTGCCGGGAGGATATGGAGCACCTGATCGGCCCGGATACCCTGGTGCGCGACCTCGAAGGCGCGTTCTGCATGCCCGGCCTGCACGACATGCACACCCACCCGGACCTGGCGCTGAACCCGCGCTACGCCGACGACCTCGACGTCGGCATCGAGGACCCGACCCCGGAGCAGCTTGCAAAAGCCATCCTCGATTACGCCGCCAGCCACCCCGGTGACGGTTGGGTCTACGGCCAGTACTGGGTGCGCTACACCTTCCGCGAAGCCGGGCTGAAGCCGGGCCGCGAGTGGCTCGACAGCATCCTGCCGGATCGCCCCGTGGCGCTGCTCGACCGCATGTGGGGCACCATGATGGTCAATTCCCGCGCGCTGGAACTGGCCGGCATCGACGCCAGCACCGCCGACCCGCGCAACGGCTACCTGGAGCGCGACGAGCTGACCGGCGAGCCCAACGGCCTGATGATCGACGGCGCCTATGCGCTGATCCACGCCGCCATGCCGCCGACCCCGGCCAAGGTACTGCGCCAGTCCTACCGCGAGGGTGTGCACTTCCAGAGCTCGCGCGGCGTCACGGCGGCCAAGTACCTGCACGTCTGCGAGAACCGCCTGGACGCCCTCAAGTACCTCGACGATGCCGGCCAACTGACCCTGCGTGTGGAAGCGGCGATCAGCTGGCAGGACGACATCTTCCCGGTGCGTCGCCGCTGGGAGCTGCTCAGCGGCGAGCGTCACTACTATCGCAGCGCACGGTTGTCGGCGAACGCTGTGAAGTTCCACTTCGACGGTACCGTCGAGCCGCGCTCCTCCTTCCTTATTACACCCTGGCCGGGCGAAGACGCCTGGCGCGGCAAGCTCAACCTGACGCCCGAGCACATCACCGACATGGTGGTGGACATGGATAGCCGCGGCATTCGCGTCATCGCCCACTGTACTGGCGATGCGGCGTCCGACGTGTTCCTCGACGCAGTGGCCGAGGCGCGCCGGCGCAATGGCTTCAGCGGCGTGCGCCACCAGTGTGCGCACAGCACCATCCTGCATCCGAGCAACCTCAAGCGCTTCCGCGAGCTGGAAGTGATCGCCGAGTTCTCCCCGGCAGCCTGGTACCCAACGCCCTTCGCCAGCGGCGCGCGTTCGGGCTACGGCACGGATCGGCTGAAGCGCATCTACGACTTCAAGGGCGTGCTGGCCGCCGGCGGCATCGCAGTGTTCGGCACCGACTGGCCGGTGGCGTCCATCGACCCCTGGCTGGCGCTGGAAACCCTGGTCACCCGGCAAAACCCGTGGAACGACGACCCGGCCTGCTTCGGCGAGCCGATCAGCCTGGAGCAGGCGATCCGCGTGGCGACCCTCAATGGTGCCTATGCCATGGGCCTGGAGAAGCTCACCGGCAGCCTGGAAGCGGGCAAGTCGGCAGACTTCATCGTGCTCGACCGCAACCTGTTCGAGCAGCCGGCGCGCAACTTCATCCACCGCACCGAGGTGCAACTGACCTTCGTCGAAGGCCGCCCGGTGTACGACCGTCTCGGCCAGTTCAGCGATACGGCCCTGGCGGCGGTGTGGCAGGGCGAGCCGCCGCGCATCGAAGGCGTCAACGCATGAACGCCGCGAGCATCCCGGTGACGGTGGTTGCCGGCTTTCTCGGCGCGGGCAAGACCACGCTGCTGCGCAACCTGCTGGAACGCTGCGAAGGCCGGCGCCTGGCGGTGATCGTCAATGATTTCGGCGAGCTGAACATCGACGCCGGCATGATCGCCGAGCAGACCGAGGCCGTGTACAGCCTGGAGAACGGCTGCATCTGCTGCAGCGTGCAGGACGACCTGCTGGCGCAGCTGGAGCGCCTGGCGACCATGCACCCGCCGCTGGAACAGGTGGTGATCGAGTGCAGCGGGGTGTCCGACCCGCAGCGCATCGTGCAGACGCTGGGTTACCCGAAACTGCGCAGGCGCCTGCATCTGGATGCGGTGCTCACCGTGGTCGATGCTGCCCGCCGGGAACCGCTGGAAGGTGAGTATGCGCGACTGGAACGCATGCAGGCCGCCGCCGCCGACCTGCTGCTGCTGAATAAATGCGACCTGCTGGACGCCGACGAGCGCGCCAGCCAGCGCGAGCGCTTCGGCCGGGGCGCGCGGGTGCTGGAAACTATCCAGGCGCAGATTCCCGATGAGCTGCTGCTAGGTGAGCCGTCGCGCAAGCTGCGGCCCCATGGGCAGGAAGGCATCGACCATGGCGACCTGTTCGACAGCTGGAGCTGGCAGGGCGATACGGCCTTCGACGGCGCGCGGTTGAAACAATGGCTGGAGGCACTGCCACGCGGTCTGTTGCGCCTCAAGGGGCTGATTCGCCTGGCGGGACAGGGCGATACGGTGTGGCTGCAATATGTCGGCGGGCGCTATCAGCTCCGCCCGGCCACTGCGATCGAGGCGGCGCAGGGCTCGCGGCTGGTGTTCATTGCCGAGAAGGATGCGGGGTTGCGGGCGGATCTTGAAGGCGGTCTGCACAACTGCTTTTCGTAGGAGCATTGCCAAAGCGCAGACAACAAAAAACCGGCCACCAGGGCCGGTTTCTCACGACGCGCCGAACTCAGCGGTATTCGCAGAGGTAGGCGGTGTCCTGGGCGACTTTCAGCTGGAACTTGCTGTTGGCCGGCACGGTGAAGTTGCTGCCGCCTTCGAAGGTTTCCCAGCTGTCGCTGCCCGGCAGCTTGACGGTCAGCGCGCCGGCGACGACGTGCATCACCTCCAGCTGGCTGGTGCCGAATTCGTATTCGCCGGGAGCCATCACGCCAATGGTGGCGGGGCCTGCGGTCATGTCGAAGGCGATGGATTTGACGGTGCCGTCGAAGTACTCGTTGACCTTGAACATGGGCTTCTCCTGCTAGAGGGGTGAAAAAGGGCCCGCCAGTATGCCCAAGGCCGCAGGCCCCGTCACTAGAGCGGCGCAGGCGACCGTGCGGTCAGTGCAAGGTCGGCGCTGAATCGACGATGGATCGGCGGTTTCAGCCGGCGACGGGCAGGGTCAGCGGCAGCAGGCGGGCGGTATTGCGGGCGTCTTCCAGGGCACGGTGCGGCTGACCCTGGAAATGCAGGCCGGCCAGGTGCAGCGCGGCGTTCAGGCCGACCTGGCGCTTGAGCTGACGGGCCTGGGCGAAGCGCTGCTTGAGGTTGACGTGAGGGACGCGGGACAGGTGGCTGTCCAGGTGCTGGCGGCGCCATTCCAGTTCCAGCTGGTGGCGGTCGTAGTCGCCCCAACTGGTCCAGCCGGCCAGGCGCGGGCTGTGCTGGGCGAGCCAGCGCTCGAACTGCGGCCAGACCTCGCGCAGCGGGGCGGCGGCATCGACGTTGGCCTGGGTGATGTGGGTGAGTTCGCGACAGAAGGTCGTCAGCAGCGGGCGTCGCTGCGGGCGGACGAAACGCTGGAAATGGTCCAGCTCGCGGCCGTCGGCCTCGGCTACCAGGCTCGCGCCGATCTCGATGATCTCCATTTCCTCGACCGGCCAGCCGCCTTCCTCGGTGGTGGCTTCCAGGTCGATCACCAGCCAGTGGGGCATAGTCGGTGCTCGTGGTTGGGTTCGAATCGAGTATGGAAGGCGTTTGCGGGACCGGCAAACCGCTGTGCTAGGCTGAGCGACTTGATCGGACAAGGGGACTGCGATGGCGAAAGTGGCTTTCATCGGCCTGGGTGTGATGGGTTATCCCATGGCCGGGCATCTGGCGCGCGAAGGGCACGAGGTGTGCGTCTACAACCGCACTGCGAGCCGCGCCGCCCAGTGGGTCAAGCAGTTCGGCGGCCGCTCGGCGCAGACCCCGCGCGAGGCCGCGCAGTGGGCTGACTTCGTGATGTGCTGCGTGGGCAACGATGATGACCTGCGCAGCGTGGTGCTGGGCGAGGATGGAGCGCTGGCCGGCATGCAGCCCGGCTCCGTGCTGGTGGACCACACCACCGCTTCGGCCGAAGTGGCCCGCGAGCTGGCGGTGGCGGCGGCCGAGCGCGAGCTGGGCTTCCTCGATGCGCCGGTTTCCGGCGGCCAGGCCGGCGCCGAGAACGGTGCGTTGACGGTGATGGTCGGCGGCGACGCTGACCTTTACGCCCGCGCCGAGCCGGTGATCGCCACCTATTCGCGCATGGTGCGGCGCATGGGCCCGGTGGGCAGCGGCCAGCTGACCAAGATGGTCAACCAGATCTGTGTCGGCGGCCTGCTGCAGGGGCTGTCCGAGGCGCTGCACTTCGCCCAGAGCGCCGGCCTCGACGGCATGGCGGCGATGGAGGTGATCAGCAAGGGCGCCGCGCAGTCCTGGCAACTGGAGAATCGTCACCAGAGCATGCTGGAAGGTCGCTTCGACTTCGGCTTTGCGGTGGACTGGATGCGCAAGGACCTGGGTATCGTCCTGGATGAGGCTCGCCGCAACGGCGCGCAGTTGCCGGTCACGGCGCTGGTCGACCAGTTCTACGCCGAGGTGCAGGCCGCCGGCGGCGGGCGCTGGGACACTTCCAGCCTGATCACCCGTCTTCAGGACTCGCCCGAGGCCTGATCCGCTTTCTCCCCCTCAGGTGGCGCCATCGGTCGCAGAGATCGTCGTGCGCCGCTCCTGATCGCCTCAGGCGCGGAAGATAAAGTACACCGCGCCCAGCAGGCACAAGCCGGCCCATAGATAGTCGAGCTTCAGTGGCTGCTGCATGAAGTACACGCTGAACGGTACGAAAACCGCCAGCGTGATGACCTCCTGCATGATCTTCAGCTGCCCCACCGACATCACTGTGTAGCCGATGCGGTTGGCCGGCACCTGCAGCAGATATTCGAACAGTGCGATGCCCCAGCTGACCAGCGCCGCGATGATCCACGGCTTACTGCTCAGGGTTTTCAGGTGGCCGTACCAGGCGAAGGTCATGAACAGGTTGGAGAGTGACAGAAGAAACGCGGTTTGCAGCCAGACCGGCATGGCAGCGGCTCCAGAAGGGGACTGCGCCTGAGCCTAGTGGATGCGCGACGCGACAGCCAAGGGGCGGATATTGATCAGGTTCGTATTGCGGGGAACGGCAGCGTTGCTGGCGCTGGGGGTATTGGCGTTCGGTGGTTGGAAAGGGTGGCAGTGGTGGCAGCAGCGGCCGGTCTGGGCGCAGCTGACGGTGGCGCCGGCCATGGCTGGCGGGCAGATCTGGCCGCTGGGTGACTATCGCCTGGAGTGGGACGGTGCGTCCTTCGCCCTGCGCGCGGGCGAACATCCCGCGCAGACGCTGTGGCAGACCCGTGGCGGATTCCTGGCCGCGGGTATCGGTCGTGTGGACGCCGAAGAGCATCGCGGCGCGATGTTCGTCCATGAACACCGCGAGCTGCTGTGTCGCCAGCAACAGTTGGACTCCGTGCACGCTGAAGCGGACACGCTGCTGATCGCCGGTACGCTCAGTTGTGCCGATGGCCGGCAGGCTCCTTATACCTTCTCGTTGCGCGCCGACGGCGAGCGCGGCGTGGTGATGGACGTGAGCCTGAATGATCCGGCGTTGAACCGTCTTTACCTAGCGTGGGCGCGGGAGGCGGGCGAACAGTTCCATGGTTTCGGCGAGCAGTTCACCCGCTTCGATCTGAGCGGGCGCCGCCTGCCGATCCTAGTGCAGGAGCAGGGCGTGGGGCGCGGTCTGCAACCGATCACCCTGGCCGCGGACCTCAGTGCCCGCGCCGGTGGCGACTGGTGGACCACCTACGCGCCGGTGCCTTTCTATCTCACCTCACGGCTGCATGGCTTCTTCAGCGAGGCGCCGGAGTACCAGGTCTTCGACCTGCGCGACGAGCAGCGCGTGGCGCTGGAGGTGCATGCTGGCAAGCTCCAGGCGCACATCTATAAAGGCAGCAGCCCCAAGGCGTTGATCGAGGCGCACACCTCGGTGGTCGGGCGCATGCCGCCGTTGCCGGCCTGGACCCAGCAGGGCGCGATCCTCGGGCTGCAGGGCGGCACCGAGCGTGTGCGCGGCATCGTCCGGCAATTCGAGCAGGCGAAGGTGCCGCTGGCCGGCGTCTGGGTGCAGGACTGGGTCGGCCAGCGCACCACCAGTTTCGGCAAGCAGCTGTGGTGGAACTGGGTGCTGGATGGCGAACGCTATCCGGGCTGGTTGGCGTTCAACACTGAACTGCGGGCCAAGGGCATTCGCAGTCTGGCCTATGTGAATCCCTTCCTGGTGGATACGGCGGAGAAGGGCGGGGCGACCCGTAACCTCTATCGCGAGGCGCTGGAACACGGCTATCTGACCCTGGATCAACAAGGGCAGCCGCTGCTGTTGCAGAACACCAGTTTCAGCGCCGGCCTGGTTGATCTCACCAACCCGCAGGCGGCTGATTGGCTGCGCGGGGTGATGCACGACGAAATGCTTGGCGCGGGCTTCTCCGGCTGGATGGCGGACTTCGGCGAAGCGCTGCCTTACGAGGCGAAGCTGGCATCCGGCGAGCCGGCTGCGGCTCTGCACAATCGCTATCCGGAGCTGTGGGCGAAGCTGAACCGGCAACTGGTGGACGAGGAGGGCGCCGGCGACCTGCTGTTCTTCATGCGCTCCGCTTACAGTCACAGCCCCGGCCTGACCACCAGCATGTGGCTGGGCGACCAGCTGGTGACCTGGGATGCCGACGACGGTCTGCACAGCGCGCTGCTGGGACTGCTGTCGGGCGGTGTATCCGGATTCAGCCTGAACCACAGCGATACCGGGGGCTACACCACCATCAGCAGCCCGATCAGGAACTACCACCGAAGCGAGGAGCTGCTGCTGCGCTGGATGGAGTTCTCCGCCTTCACCAGCCTGCTGCGCACCCACGAGGGCAATCGCCCGGACGACAACGTGCAGGCCTACAGCACGCCGGCCACTGTGGCGCAGTTGCAGCGCTTCGCCACGGTGTTTCGTGAGCTGGCGCCGTACCGTCAGCGCCTGATGGACGAGGCGGCGCAGCATGGCTGGCCGCTGGTGCGCCCGCTCTGGCTGGAGTTCCCCGCTGATCCGGCCAGCTTGGCGGAAACGCCGACGAGCTATATGCTCGGCGACCAATTTCTGGTGGCCCCGGTACTGGAGCCCGGTGTGCAGCGTCTGAGCGTGGCGTTGCCCGAGGGCCGCTGGGTGCATCTGTGGAGTGGCAGCACCTTCGCGGTGGCTTCTGGCGGTTCTGTCGAAGTCCCCGCGCCCATTGGCGAGCCGGCGGTGTTCTACCGCGCTGGCTCCGCCGAGGGCGAGCATCTGGTGGCGGCACTGCGCGAGCAGAGGCTGCTGCGCTCCAATCCTTGAAGTCGAGTAGAGAGTTCATCCATGCAATGCCGTATCGGCTGTGGCGCCTGCTGCATAGCGCCGTCGATTTCCTCGCCCATCCCCGGCATGCCTGACGGCAAGCCGGCGGGCGTGCGCTGCGTGCAACTGGATGAGCGCAATCTGTGCAAACTATTCGGCGACTCTCGGCGTCCAAAGGTCTGTGCGGCCTTCGAGGCGGACGCCGACGCCTGCGGCAGCAGCAACGAGCAGGCCCTGCAGATCCTCACCGAGTGGGAACGCATTACCGCTGCCTGATGTGACTTGGAAGTCACGTTTTCGCGGTCCATACTGATGCCCCGACCCGCTCAAGACCGCGGATTGCGACGGGGCGGCGGCGTTTGCTGCCCCCACAAGATCAAGAATAAAGAGAGGTAAGACGATGCGTGGTGTATTGCGTATGACCCTGCTGGCCACTGCCGTGATGGGCTTTGCCGGCACTGCCCTGGCGGAAGACTGGAAGCTGGAGAAGGAAGAAGACGGCGTGAAGGTCTTCCTCAGCCCTGTGGCCGGCTCCAAGTACAAGGCCTACCGTGGCGTCGTCGACATCAAGGCCGATGTGGCCAAGATCAACGCCCTGCAGGAAGACGTGGCCGGTTCCTGCAAGTGGATCCACGCCTGCGCCGAAATGCGCCTGCTGAAAACCGAAGGCGACAATTCCTGGACCTACTCGAAGATCGACATGCCCTGGCCGGTGACCGGCCGCGACGTGGTGATCCATGTGACCACCGAGAAGACTGCCGACGGCGGCCTGATCCGTCATCTGAAAGCCGAACCGACCTATATCCCCGAAGAGAAGGGCGAAATCCGCGTGCCGAAGTTGATCGGCGAGTGGAAGCTGGTCCCCAAGGGCGCCGGCGTGACCGAAGTGACCTACCAGGTGCAGACCGAGCCGGGTGGCAGCATCCCGTCCTGGCTGGCCAACAGCTTCGTGGTCGATGCGCCGATGAACACCCTGAAGGGCCTGCGCAGCGCTGCCGAGAAGTAACAGACGCTGACGTTCCCCTTCATGAAAAAGCCGCCTTCGGGCGGCTTTTTCGTTCCTGTCGTGGCGCGTCGGTGAGGCTCTCTCCTGCAGGAAGGCGAGGCCTTGCCCGCGGCAATAAAAAAGGCCGCCCGAAGGCGGCCTTTTCTCGTACGCCGTAGCGCTTAGCGGGCCTTGAGGTCCACGAAGTTGCGCTCGGTGGCGCCGGTGTACAGCTGGCGCGGGCGGCCGATCTTGTACGGACCGGAAAGCATTTCCTGCCAGTGCGAGATCCAGCCCACGGTACGTGCCAGGGCGAAGATCACGGTGAACATGCTGGTCGGAATGCCGATGGCCTTCAGGATGATGCCGGAGTAGAAGTCCACGTTCGGATAGAGGTTGCGCTCCACGAAGTAGGGATCGTGGCGGGCGATTTCTTCCAGCTTCATGGCCAGTTCCAGTTGCGGGTCGTTGATGCCCAGCTCCTGGAGAACCTCGTCGCAGGTCTGTTTCATGACCTTGGCGCGCGGGTCGAAGTTCTTGTACACGCGGTGGCCGAAGCCCATCAGCTTGAACGGATCGTTCTTGTCCTTGGCCTTGGCCACGAACTTCTCGATGTTCGACACGTCACCGATCTCGTCCAGCATGCGCAGAACGGCTTCGTTGGCACCGCCGTGAGCCGGTCCCCACAGGGCAGCGATGCCCGAGGCGATACAGGCGAACGGGTTGGCGCCCGAGGAGCCCGCCAGGCGCACGGTGGAGGTGGAAGCGTTCTGCTCGTGATCGGCGTGCAGGATGAAGATGCGGTCCATGGCCTTGGCCAGCACGGGGCTGATCGGCTTGGTCTCGCAAGGGGTGTTGAACATCATATGCAGGAAGTTTTCTGCATAGTTCAGGTCGTTGCGCGGGTACATCATCGGCTCGCCCTTGGAGTACTTGTACACCATGGCAGCGATGGTCGGCATCTTGGCGATCAGACGATGCGCCGAGACTTCCCGGTGCTTCGGATTATTGATGTCCAGGGAGTCGTGATAGAAGGCGGAGAGGGCACCGATCACGCCGCACATCACGGCCATCGGGTGCGCATCACGGCGGAAACCGTTGAAGAAGGTCTTCAACTGTTCATGAACCATGGTGTGGTTCTTGATGGTGCCAACGAACTTTTCCTTCTGCTCGGCAGTCGGAAGTTCGCCGTTGAGCAGCAGGTAGCAGGTTTCCAGGTAGTCGGACTTCTCGGCGAGCTGTTCGATCGGGTAGCCGCGATGCAGCAGTACACCTTTATCACCGTCGATGTAGGTGATCTTCGACTCGCAGGAGGCGGTGGACATGAAGCCGGGGTCGAAAGTGAAGTGACCCGTGGAGGTCAGGCCCCGCACGTCGACAACATCGGGACCCAGCGTGCCGGAGAGGACAGGCAGTTCGACGGGGGCAGCGCCCTCGATGATCAACTGCGCTTTTTTGTCAGCCATGATGGCCTCCTATTTATGCTTGAAATCATCTGTACGACCCCCCACGCAGGGCCCGCACCACTATAGAGAGATAAATCCGAATGTCAATTTGCACAATCGGAGAAGTTTGGCTCCTCCAAGCCCCTGTTTTGCCGGAAAAATTTGCCTGTTTACGCCTTTTTGGGGGGTGCGGCAATTAGTCCTTAGGTGAAGGTCTTTCCGTTGTCATTAGGAGCCTAACTGTCTATACTCGGCGACCAGCCGCCAAGGGCCGTCCGGCCTCGCTTGATTGGTGGTTGTCACTCCCGAAGGTGATGGGTACCTGACAAGTGCACCTCCCGACAACTAGCCCTGATTCATAGAAGGGCTCTCAGTGTGAAAAAAGCCGTGAATAGCAAACGACCCGTAAACCTAGACCTAAGGACCATCCAACTCCCTATCACTGCTTACACGTCGATTCTCCACCGCATCTCTGGCGTCATTCTGTTCGTGGGCATCGCAGTGCTGCTGTTCGCACTGGATCGTTCCCTCGCTTCGGAAGAAAGCTTCGAGCAGGTGAAGGCGTGTCTGACCCATCCGTTGGTCAAGCTTGTGATCTGGGGCCTGCTGTCTGCGCTCCTGTACCACCTGGTAGCCGGTATTCGTCACCTCGTCATGGACGCAGGTATTGGCGAAACGCTGGAAGGCGGTAAGCGTGGTTCGAAAATCGTCATCGCTGTCGCAGTGGTGCTGATCGTTCTGGCGGGGGTATGGGTATGGTAACTAACGTCACTAACTTGTCGCGTTCGGGTCTCTATGACTGGATGGTCCAGCGCGTCTCCGCGGTCGTTCTCGCGGCTTATGTTCTCTTCCTGCTGGGCTTCCTGATCGCCCACCCGGGTATTACCTACACCGAGTGGCATGGTCTGTTCTCCCACAGCCTGATGAAGATTTTCAGCCTGTTGACGCTGGTTTCCCTGAGCGTGCACGCGTGGGTTGGTATGTGGACCATCACTACCGACTACCTGACTCCGATGGCGCTGGGCAAGTCCGCGACCGTCGTGCGTTTCCTCGTCCAGGCGGTATGCGGCATGGCCATGTTCGCATTCTTCGTCTGGGGTGTGCAGATTCTCTGGGGTAACTGATCCATGGCTAGCATTCGTACTCTTTCCTTCGACGCCATCATCGTTGGGGGTGGCGGCGCCGGCATGCGCGCTGCGCTGCAACTGGCCCAGGGCGGTCACAAGACTGCCGTGGTGACCAAGGTCTTCCCGACCCGTTCGCACACCGTATCCGCCCAGGGCGGCATCACCTGCGCCATCGCTTCGGCCGACCCGAACGACGATTGGCGCTGGCACATGTACGACACCGTCAAGGGCTCCGACTACATCGGTGACCAGGACGCTATCGAATACATGTGCTCCGTCGGCCCGGAAGCCGTGTTCGAACTGGAACACATGGGTCTGCCGTTCTCCCGTACCGAGCAGGGCCGCATCTACCAGCGTCCGTTCGGTGGCCAGTCCAAGGACTTCGGCAAGGGTGGCCAGGCTGCCCGTACCTGCGCCGCGGCCGACCGTACCGGTCACGCCCTGCTGCATACTCTCTATCAGGCCAACCTGAAGAGCGGTACTTCCTTCCTTAATGAGTGGTACGCGGTTGACCTGGTGAAGAACCAGGACGGTCATGTGGTTGGCGTCATCGCCATCGACATCGAAACCGGCGACACCGTTTATATCCGCTCCAAAGCCGTGGTCCTGGCCACTGGCGGTGCCGGCCGTATCTACGCCTCCACCACCAACGCCCTGATCAACACCGGTGACGGCATCGGTATGGCCCTGCGCGCTGGCGTGCCGGTGCAGGACATCGAGATGTGGCAGTTCCACCCGACCGGCATCGCCGGCGCTGGTGTACTGGTCACCGAAGGTTGCCGCGGTGAAGGTGGCTACCTGATCAACGCCCATGGCGAGCGTTTCATGGAGCGTTACGCTCCGAACGCGAAAGACCTGGCCGGCCGCGACGTGGTTGCCCGTTCCATGGTCAAGGAAGTAATCGCCGGCAACGGCGTGGGCCCGAACAAGGACCACGTACTGCTGAAACTCGACCACCTCGGCGAAGAAGTTCTGCACAGCCGCCTGCCTGGCATCTGCGAACTGTCCAAGACCTTCGCCCACGTTGACCCGGTTGTCGCTCCTATTCCGGTTATCCCGACCTGCCACTACATGATGGGCGGCGTTGCCACCAACATCCATGGCCAGGCCCTGACCATGGACGCCAACGGCAACGAGCAGATCATCGAAGGCCTGTTCGCTGTAGGCGAAGTGGCTTGCGTATCGGTACACGGCGCCAACCGCCTGGGCGGCAACTCGCTGCTCGACCTGGTTGTGTTCGGTCGTGCCACCGGTCTGCACCTGGAGAAGGCGCTCAAGGATGGTATCGAGCACCGCCAGGCTTCCGAGTCCGACCTGGAGTCCGCTTTCAAGCGCCTGAACGGCGTGAACGAGCGCACCAGCGGCGAAGAAGTCGCTCCGCTCAAGCGCGAGCTGCAATCCTGCATGCAGAACTACTTCGGTGTGTTCCGTACCGGCGAATACATGCAGAAAGGTATCGCTCAGCTGGCTGATCTGCGTGAGCGTATCGCTGCGGTCAAGATCAACGACAAGAGCCAGGCATTCAACACGGCGCGTATCGAAGCGCTGGAACTGCAGAACCTCCTCGAAGTGGCCGAAGCCACTGCGATTGCGGCAGAAGCCCGCAAAGAGTCCCGCGGCGCGCATGCCCGTGAAGACTTCGAGGAGCGCGATGACGAGAACTGGCTGTGCCACACCCTGTACTTCCCGGGTGAGAAGCGTGTAGCCAAGCGTGCCGTCAACTTCGCGCCGAAAACTGTTCCGGCATTCGAACCCAAGGTTCGTACTTACTAAGGGTGCCCGCCATGTTGCAAGTGAGTGTTTACCGCTACAACCCTGAGAAGGATGCTGCACCTTACATGCAGGACTTCCAGGTCGATACCGACGGCAAGGACATCATGGTCCTGGACGTGCTGGCGCTGATCAAGGAACAGGACGAGGGCTTCTCCTACCGTCGTTCCTGCCGTGAAGGCGTGTGCGGTTCCGACGGTATGAACATGAATGGCAAGAACGGCCTGGCCTGCATCACCCCCCTGTCGGCCGTTGGCCTGAAGGGCGGCAAGCTGGTCATTCGCCCGCTGCCCGGCCTGCCGGTCATCCGTGACCTGGTCGTCGACATGCGCATCTTCTACAAGCAGTACGAGAGCGTGAAGCCGTTCCTGCAGAACAAATATGCAGCGCCGGCCATCGAACGTCTGCAAAGCCCGGAAGAGCGCGAGAAGCTGGACGGTCTGTACGAGTGCATCCTGTGCGCCTGCTGCTCGACCTCCTGCCCGTCGTTCTGGTGGAACCCCGACAAGTTCCTGGGTCCCGCCGCACTGCTGCAAGCCTATCGCTTCCTGGCCGACAGCCGTGACACCGAAACTCAGGCGCGCCTGGCGAGCCTGGATGACCCGTTCAGCGTCTTCCGCTGCCGCGGGATCATGAACTGCGTGAACGTCTGCCCGAAGGGTCTGAACCCCACCAAGGCAATCGGTCACATCCGTAACATGCTGCTGCAGAGCGGCACTTGATCCAAGGGCCTCGCGCCCAAAGATCATTGCAAGAGCGACACCTGTACCGCCGGAACATTTTCCGGCGGTACAGTCCCTAGGACCCAAGCCCACAAAGCGGGGGTCCTGTTTTGAAAACGTATATATGACCAGCAGGGGCATCCGGGCTGGTACCCGGACTATCTGCGGGGATCGGTGGCTTGAAGTCGCTGTGTATGACTTCGCGCCAGAGATTCCACAGGTGGAGTCCCCTTACCGAGGGTGACCAAGCATGCACGAAAGCGTAATGCAGCGGATGTGGAACAGTGCCCATCTATCCGGTGGAAACGCTGCCTACGTCGAAGAGCTCTACGAGCTCTACCTGCACGACCCGAACGCTGTGCCAGAAGAGTGGCGCACGTACTTCCAGAAGCTCCCCGCCGACGGCAATCCTGCCCCCGACGTCTCGCATTCCTCTATCCGTGATCATTTCGTACTCCTGGCCAAGAACCAGCGCCGCGCTGCGCCTGTTTCCGCTGGCAGCGTAAGCACCGAGCACGAGAAAAAGCAGGTTGAAGTCCTGCGTCTGATCCTGGCATACCGTCTGCGTGGACATCAGGCAGCATCGCTCGATCCGCTGGGTCTCTGGGTGCGTACCGCTCCCTCCGATCTGTCGCTCGAACACTACGGGCTCACCGCTGCAGACCTCGACACTACTTTCCGTACCGGTGAGCTCTACATCGGCAAGGAAGAAGCGACCCTGCGTGAAATCATCGATGCGCTGAAGCAGACCTACTGCAGCACCATCGGCGCCGAGTTCATGCACATCGTCGATTCCGAGCAGCGCCACTGGTTCGCCCAGCGCCTTGAAAGCGTGCGCGGCCGTCCGACGTATTCCGCCGACGCCCGTTCCCACCTGCTCGAGCGCCTGACCGCTGCCGAAGGCCTGGAAAAGTACCTGGGCACCAAGTACCCGGGCACCAAGCGCTTCGGCCTGGAAGGCGGCGAGAGCCTGATCCCGATGATCGACGAGATCATCCAGCGCTCCGGCTCCTACGGCGTCAAGGAAATCGTCATCGGCATGGCCCACCGTGGCCGTCTGAACGTCCTGGTCAACACCCTGGGCAAGAACCCGCGCGACCTCTTCGACGAGTTCGAAGGCAAGAAACTGGTCGAACTGGGCTCGGGTGACGTGAAGTACCACCAGGGCTTCTCCTCCAACGTCATGACCACCGGCGGCGAAGTCCACCTGGCCCTGGCGTTCAACCCCTCGCACCTGGAAATCGTTTCCCCGGTGGTCGAGGGCTCGGTACGCGCTCGCCAGGACCGTCGCAAAGACGGCAGCGGCGACAAGGTCGTGCCGATTTCCATCCACGGCGATGCCGCCTTCGCGGGGCAGGGCGTGGTCATGGAAACCTTCCAGATGTCGCAGACCCGTGCTTACAAGACGGGCGGCACCATCCACATCGTGATCAACAACCAGGTCGGCTTCACCACCAGCCGTCAGGACGATGCTCGTTCCACCGAGTACGCGACCGACGTGGCGAAGATGATCCAGGCGCCGATCTTCCATGTGAATGGCGACGATCCGGAAGCGGTCCTGTTCGTGACCCAGCTGGCCATCGATTACCGCATGCAGTTCAAGCGTGACGTGGTCATCGACCTGGTCTGCTACCGTCGTCGCGGCCACAACGAGGCCGACGAGCCGAGCGGCACCCAGCCGATGATGTATCAGCAGATCGCCAAGCAGCGCACCACCCGTGACCTGTATGCCGACGCGCTGATCGCCGCTGGCGTGCAGACCACCGAGCAGGCCCAGGAGAAGGTCGACGAATACCGCGACGCTCTCGACAACGGCCTGCACGTGGTGAAGAGCCTGGTGAAGGAGCCCAACAAGGAGCTCTTCGTCGACTGGCGTCCGTACATCGGCCATGCCTGGACCGCCCGTCACGACACCCGTTGCGACCTGAAGACCCTCCAGGACCTGTCCAACAAGCTGCTGGAAACCCCGGACGGCTTCGTCATGCAGCGTCAGGTACAGAAGATCTACGAAGACCGCGCCAAGATGGCTGCCGGTGGCTTCCCGATCAACTGGGGCTTCGCCGAGAACCTGGCCTACGCCACCCTGCTGTTCGAAGGTCACCCGGTCCGCATGACCGGTCAGGACGTCGGCCGCGGCACCTTCTCGCACCGCCACGCGGCGCTGCACAACCAGAAGGACGACTCGGTCTACATCCCGCTGGCCAACCTGTTCGACGGCCAGCCGCGCGTCAGCCTGTACGACTCCTACCTCTCGGAAGAAGCTGTACTGGCGTTCGAATACGGCTACGCCACCACCACCCCGGATGCACTCGTGGTGTGGGAAGCGCAGTTCGGTGACTTCGCCAACGGTGCACAGGTCGTGATCGACCAGTTCATCACCAGCGGCGAAACCAAGTGGCAACGTCTGTGTGGTCTGACCATGCTGCTGCCGCACGGTTACGAGGGGCAGGGTCCGGAGCACTCCTCCGCGCGTCTGGAGCGTTACCTGCAGCTGTGCGCCGAGCAGAACATCCAGGTCTGCGTGCCGACTACTCCGGCTCAGGTCTACCACATGCTGCGTCGTCAGGTGATCCGTCCGCTGCGCAAGCCGCTGATCGTGATGACTCCGAAGTCGCTGCTGCGTCACAAGCTGGCCATCTCGACCCTGGAAGATCTGGCCGACGGTTCGTTCCAGACTGTGATCAACGAGATCGACAGCCTGGATCCGAAGAAAGTCGACCGCATCGTGCTGTGCAGCGGCAAGGTCTACTACGACCTGCTGGAGAAGCGTCGTGCCGAAGGTCTCGAGAACATCGCGATCGTTCGTATCGAGCAGCTGTATCCCTTCCCGGAAGATGATCTGACCGAGGTGCTGTCGCAGTACAAGAACCTCAAGCACATCGTCTGGTGCCAGGAAGAGCCGATGAACCAGGGCGCCTGGTTCTGCTCGCAGCACCACATGCGTCGTGTCATCGCCGCGCACAAGAAAGGTCTCAACCTGGAATACGCGGGCCGCGAAGGCTCGGCAGCTCCGGCTTGCGGCTACGCTTCGATGCACGCCGAGCAGCAGGAAAAACTGCTGCAGGACGCCTTCACCGTTTAACGCCAACGCGCAGTTGATACCGAATTTAAGGAAACACACATAATGGCTATCGAAATCAAAGCCCCAACCTTCCCGGAATCGGTTGCCGACGGCACCGTCGCAACCTGGCACAAGAAGGTCGGTGAAGCCGTCAAGCGTGACGAACTGATCGTCGACATCGAGACCGACAAGGTCGTGATCGAAGTACTGGCCGAGGCCGACGGCGTCCTGGCTGAGATCGTCAAGAACGAAGGCGACACCGTTCTCTCCAACGAACTGCTGGGCAAGCTGAGCGAAGGCGGTGCTGCCGCCGCCGCTCCGGCTGCTGCCTCGGCTCCGGCTGCCGCTCCGGCCGCTGCTGCCCCGGCCGCCGCCGCTGGCGACGACAACATCCTCTCGCCGGCCGCCCGCAAGCTGGCCGAAGAGAACGGCATCGACCCGAACAGCCTGGCCGGCACCGGCAAGGGCGGTCGCGTGACCAAGGAAGACGTCGTAGCCGCCGTTGAAGCCAAGAAGAACGCCCCGGCTGCTGCTCCGGCCGCCAAGGCAGCTACTCCGGCTGCCGCTGCTGCTCCGGTATTCGCCGCCGGCGACCGCGTCGAGAAGCGCGTTCCGATGACCCGCCTGCGCGCCAAGGTTGCCGAGCGCCTGGTCGAAGCCCAGTCCTCCATGGCCATGCTGACTACCTTCAACGAAGTCAACATGAAGCCGATCATGGACCTGCGCAACAAGTACAAGGACCTGTTCGAGAAGAAGCACAACGGCGTTCGCCTGGGCTTCATGTCCTTCTTCGTCAAGGCCGCCACCGAAGCCCTGAAGCGCTTCCCGGGCGTCAACGCCTCGATCGACGGCAACGACATCGTCTACCACGGCTACCAGGACATCGGTGTAGCAGTTTCCAGCGACCGCGGTCTGGTCGTACCGGTTCTGCGCAACGCCGAGTTCATGAGCCTGGCCGAGATCGAGAACGGCATCGCCACCTTCGGCAAGAAAGCCAAAGACGGCAAGCTGTCCATCGAAGACATGACCGGTGGTACTTTCACCATTTCCAACGGTGGCGTATTCGGTTCCCTCCTGTCGACTCCGATCGTCAACCCGCCGCAGACCGCCATCCTCGGCATGCACAAGATCCAGGAACGCCCGATGGCCGTTAATGGCCAGGTAGTGATCCTGCCGATGATGTACCTGGCGCTGTCCTACGATCACCGCATGATCGATGGCAAGGAAGCGGTAAGCTTCCTGGTCACCATGAAGGATCTGCTGGAAGATCCGGCTCGCCTGCTGCTCGACGTCTGATACGTCAGTTCACACGACGGCCCCGTACTACACGACGGCCCCGCAAGGGGCCGTCCGCTTCACCGGAATAAGGATTGAGACATGAGCCAGAAATTCGACGTGGTTGTGATTGGTGCCGGCCCCGGCGGTTACGTAGCCGCCATCCGTGCCGCCCAACTCGGCCTGAAGACCGCTTGCATCGAGAAGTACATCGGTAAAGAGGGCAAGGTCGCTCTCGGCGGTACCTGCCTGAACGTAGGCTGCATTCCGTCCAAGGCGCTGCTGGACAGCTCCTGGAAGTACAAGGAAGCCAAAGAGAGCTTCGACGTTCACGGTATCTCCACTGGCGAAGTGAAGATGGACGTTCCGGCGATGATTGGTCGCAAGGCCAACATCGTGAAGAACCTGACCGGCGGCATCGCCACCCTGTTCAAGGCCAACGGCGTGACCTCCTTCGAAGGCCACGGCAAGGTCCTGGCCAACAAGCAGGTCGAAGTGACCGGCCTGGACGGCAAGACCCAGGTTCTGGAAGCCGACAACATCATCATCGCTTCGGGCTCCAAGCCGGTTGAAATCCCGCCGGCCCCGCTGACCGAAGACATCATCGTCGACTCCACCGGCGCCCTGGAATTCCAGAGCGTACCGAAGAAACTCGGCGTGATCGGCGCTGGCGTCATCGGCCTGGAGCTGGGTTCGGTCTGGGCTCGCCTGGGCGCTGAAGTCACCGTCCTGGAAGCCCTGGACAAGTTCCTCCCGGCTGCCGACGAGCAGATCGCCAAGGAAGCCCTGAAGACCCTGACCAAGCAAGGTCTGAACATCCGCCTGGGCGCTCGCGTTACCGGTTCGGACGTGAAGAAGAAGCAGGTCACCGTGACCTTCACCGACGCCAACGGCGAGCAGAAGGAAGTCTTCGACAAGCTGATCGTGGCCGTGGGCCGTCGCCCGGTGACCACCGATCTGCTGGCTGCCGACAGCGGCGTGACCCTGGACGAGCGTGGCTTCATCTTCGTCGACGACCAGTGCAAGACCAGCGTTCCGGGCGTCTACGCCATCGGTGACGTGGTCCGCGGCGCCATGCTGGCGCACAAGGCCTCGGAAGAAGGCGTGATGGTTGCCGAGCGCATCGCTGGCCACAAGGCCCAGATGAACTACGACCTGATTCCGTCGGTGATCTACACCCACCCGGAAATCGCATGGGTCGGCAAGACCGAGCAGCAGCTCAAGGGTGAAGGCGTCGAAGTCAACGTCGGTACCTTCCCGTTCGCCGCCAGCGGCCGCGCCATGGCTGCCAACGACACCGGCGGTCTGGTCAAGGTCATCGCCGATGCCAAGACCGACCGCGTACTGGGCGTCCACGTGATCGGCCCGAGCGCCGCCGAGCTGGTTCAGCAAGGCGCGATCGGCATGGAATTCGGTACCAGTGCCGAAGACCTGGGCATGATGGTCTTCTCCCACCCGACTCTGTCCGAAGCGCTGCACGAAGCGGCCCTGGCAGTGAATGGCCACGCCATCCACATCGCCAACCGCAAGAAGCGCTAAGGAACGGGACCACGGCGGGGAGGGCGGCAGTCTTTTGCGAGGGGCTGCCGTCCATCCCGCCGGATCGTTTCTCCCCCGAGGGGGACTCGGTCACAGGTGGCGTGGTGCCACGAGCGCCGCGCCGAATGCGCAATACCCAAGACGAAAACGGTAGACAAGCATGAATCTCCACGAATATCAGGGTAAGCAGCTGTTCGCTGAGTACGGCCTGCCCGTATCCAAGGGCTTCGCCGTCGACACACCCGAAGAGGCCGCAGAAGCCTGTGAAAAAATCGGTGGTACCGAGTGGGTCGTTAAAGCCCAGGTACACGCCGGTGGCCGCGGTAAAGCGGGCGGTGTGAAGCTGGTCAAGAGCAAAGAGGACGCCAAGGCGTTCGCCGCCAACTGGCTGGGCAAGCGTCTGGTGACTTACCAGACTGACGCCAACGGCCAGCCGGTCAGCAAGATCCTGGTGGAATCCTGCACCGACATCGACAAGGAGCTGTACCTCGGCGCCGTTGTCGACCGTTCCAGCCGTCGCATCGTCTTCATGGCCTCCACCGAAGGTGGCGTGGACATCGAGAAAGTTGCGCACGAGACTCCCGAGAAGATTCTGAAGGCCACCATCGATCCGCTGGTTGGCGCTCAGCCCTACCAGGGCCGTGAGCTGGCTTTCCAGCTGGGCCTCAAAGGCGACCAGATCAAGCAGTTCACCCACATCTTCGTTGGCCTGGCCAAGCTGTTCCAGGACTACGACCTGGCACTGCTGGAAGTGAACCCGCTGGTGATCAAGAAAGACGGCAACCTGCACTGCCTGGACGCCAAGATCAACATCGACTCCAACGCCATGTACCGTCAGCCCAAGCTGCGCGCCATGCACGACCCGTCCCAGGACGACGCTCGTGAAGCCCATGCGCAGAAGTGGGAACTGAACTACGTCGCACTGGAAGGCAACATCGGCTGCATGGTCAATGGCGCTGGCCTGGCCATGGGCACCATGGACATCGTCAACCTGCACGGCGGCAAGCCGGCCAACTTCCTCGACGTTGGCGGTGGTGCCACCAAAGAGCGCGTGACCGAAGCGTTCAAGATCATCCTGTCCGACAGCAACGTCGCTGCCGTTCTGGTGAACATCTTCGGCGGCATCGTTCGCTGCGACATGATTGCCGAAGGCATCATCGGCGCCGTGAAAGAAGTCGGCGTGAAAATCCCTGTTGTCGTTCGTCTGGAAGGCAACAACGCCGACCTCGGCGCCAAGGTCCTGGCCGAAAGCGGTCTGAACATCATCGCGGCGACCAGCCTGACCGACGCTGCCCAGCAAGTCGTCAAGGCCGCGGAGGGTAAGTAATGAGCGTCCTGATCAATAAAGACACCAAAGTCATCTGCCAGGGCTTCACCGGCTCGCAGGGTACCTTCCACTCCGAACAAGCCATTGCCTACGGCACCAAGATGGTTGGCGGCGTGACCCCCGGCAAGGGCGGCACCACCCACCTGGGTCTGCCGGTGTTCAACACCGTCAAGGAAGCCGTGGAAGCTACCGGCGCTGACGCTTCGGTCATCTACGTTCCGGCTCCGTTCTGCAAGGACTCGATCCTGGAAGCGGCCTTCGGCGGCATCAAGCTGATCGTCTGCATCACCGAAGGCATCCCGACCATCGACATGCTGGAAGCCAAGGTCAAGTGCGACGAGCTGGGCGTACGCCTGATCGGCCCGAACTGCCCGGGCGTGATCACTCCCGGCGAGTGCAAGATCGGCATCATGCCGGGTCACATCCACCTGCCGGGCAAGGTAGGCATCGTGTCGCGTTCCGGCACCCTGACCTACGAAGCCGTGAAGCAGACCACTGACGCCGGCTTCGGCCAGTCCACCTGCGTGGGCATCGGTGGTGACCCGATCCCTGGCTCCAACTTCATCGACATCCTGAAGCTGTTCCAGGAAGACCCGAAAACCGAAGCCATCGTGATGATCGGCGAAATCGGTGGTTCGGCCGAAGAAGAAGCGGCTGCCTACATCAAGGCCAACGTGACCAAGCCGGTGGTGTCCTACATCGCTGGTGTAACCGCACCGCCCGGCAAGCGCATGGGCCATGCCGGCGCCATCATTTCCGGCGGCAAGGGCACTGCGGACGAGAAGTTCGCTGCCCTGCAGGACGCTGGCGTGAAAACCGTGCGTTCCCTGGCTGACATCGGCAAGGCCCTGGCCGAGCTGACCGGCTGGCCGGTCAAGTAAGCGCCTCGCTTATTTAACCGTCCATCAACAGAGGCCACCTTCGGGTGGCCTCTGTCGTTATGGCGGCGTCTACAAAGTGTCGTTCAGGCGACACCCGCTTTCATTCCGCGGACGATCTGACGTATGTCAGTGCAGTTCATCGGAATAGATCGTTAGGCTAGCAACTATATGAAGCGTCGCGTTCCCCACAAGGGAAGGCTCGCTCACCGTCCATTCCTACCCGGAAGCGACGGCGATTCCTGACCGGCAAGGATGTCGGGATAACCAGAATGCAGGAGCAACCGGGCCACGAGCCCATGGAAAACCTCTGCTATCGGACTTCCAAGAACAAATCACCGTACCGATGACAGCAGCATCACAGGATGCCCAGGCTCGCCCAGCGTGAGTCGGCCAATCCCGTTCGATGCGGCTTTGTCACGTCTGTATGGTGTGCGTGCCTTGGGAGACCACGAAACCGTTTCAGCACTGTGGTATTTCCCTTCATGAAAGTCTTGAAAGGCCAGGACGTCCTGGCACTTGGTTTTATGACCTTCGCGCTGTTCGTCGGCGCGGGTAACATCATCTTCCCGCCGATCGTGGGCCTGCAGTCGGGGCCGCACGTGTGGATGGCCGCGCTGGGCTTCCTGATCACCGCGGTCGGCCTGCCGGTGATCACTGTCGTCGCGCTGGCCAAGGTCGGTGGTGCGATGGACACCCTGAGCCACCCCATCGGCAAGGTCGCCGGCGGCTTGCTGGCGGCTGTCTGCTACCTGTCGGTCGGGCCGCTGTTCGCCACCCCGCGTACCGCCACCGTTTCCTTCGAAGTCGGCCTCGCGCCGTTGACCGGGGAGGGCGCGCTGCCGCTGTTCCTCTACAGCCTTGTGTACTTCGCGGTGGTGCTGGTGATCTCGCTGTATCCGGGCAAGCTGCTCGATACCGTCGGCCGCTTCCTCGCGCCGCTGAAGATCATCGCCCTGGCCGCACTGGGCATCGCCGCCTTCATGCTGCCGGCCGGCCCCATCGGCGTCGCTGAACCGGCCTACCAGGCCGCGGCGTTCTCCCAGGGCTTCGTCAATGGCTACCTGACCATGGACACCCTCGGCGCGCTGGTCTTCGGCATCGTCATCGTCAACGCGATCCGCTCCCGTGGTGTCGACTCGCCGCGGCTGATCACTCGTTACGCCATCATTGCCGGCCTGATCGCCGGGGTCGGCCTGGCGCTGGTATACATCAGCCTGTTCCGCCTGGGCTCGGGCAGCCACGACATCGCCGCCGGTGCCGCCAACGGCGCTGCCGTCCTGCACGCCTACGTGCAGCACACCTTCGGCTCGCTGGGCAGCACCTTCCTCGCCGTGCTCATCGCGCTGGCCTGCCTGGTGACCGCCGTCGGCCTGACCTGCGCCTGCGCCGAGTACTTCTGCCGCATCGTGCCGCTGTCGTACCGCAGCCTGGTGGTGATCCTGGCCGGCTTCTCGCTGCTGGTATCGAACCTGGGCCTGACCAAGCTCATCCAGTTCTCGATCCCGGTGCTGACCGCCATCTACCCGCCGTGCATCGTGCTGGTGGCGCTGAGCTTCTGCGCCAGCCTGTGGCGTTCGCAGACCCGCATCGTCGCTCCGGTGATGGTGATCTCCTTCGTCTTCGGTCTCATCGATGCCCTGAAGGGGGCCAAGCTCGACGCCTGGATGCCGGCCTGGATGGAACACCTGCCGCTGGCCGAACAGGGCCTCGCCTGGCTGATCCCTTCGGTCGCCATGCTGGCCGTGATGGTGGTGATCGACCGCCTGCTGGGCAAACCTCAGGAAGCGATGGCCTGATATCCTGCCATCCACGAAAAAGGCCGCCCACAAGGCGGCCTTTTTCATGCAGGTCGATTTATCCCGTTCGCTGAAGGTCAGCGGATGCCCTGGTTCCTCAGCGCCGTCGGGGTGTAGTCGACGCTGCTGGCCTTGAAGCCGAACTCCACCTGGGACTTCTCCTGGTTGGTCAGGCCGGACACCAGGTAGCGACCATTGATGAGGTCATAGATGGCCTCCACGCCCAGCCAGGGAATCTGCTTGTCGTACAGCGGTGTCATGAAGCTCTCGCCCACGCGCCAGAGGGTGCCGCGGCCGTCGTAGTGGTCGGCGAGCACGGCCTGCCAGGTGTCCTCGTCGAGGAACAGCACGCGGCGTGCATAGATGTGTCGCTCGCCGGCGCGCAGGGTGCCTTCGACCTGCCAGACGCGGTGTTTCTCGTAGCGCACCAGGTCCTGATTGAGGTGGCCGGGTTTGACCAGGTCGTCATAGCGGTGGGCGGTGGAGTCGAGGGCGAAGCTGTTGTACGGGACATAGATTTCCTTCTTGCCCACCAGCTTCCAGTCATAGCGGTCCGGCGCGCCGTTGAACATGTCCAGGTTGTCCGCCACGCGCAGGCCATCGGAGGCCGGGTAGGGGCCGTCGTAGGCGATCTGCGGGGCGCGGCGCACGCGGCGCTGGCCAGCGTTGTAGACCCAGGCCATCCGTGGCTCGCGGACCTGGTCGAGGGTCTCGTGGACCAGCACCACATCGCCCGCCAGACGCGCCGGCGCGGTGACCAGCTGCTTGTAGTAGAAGAGGACGTTGTTGTCCTTGTCCGGGATGTAGTCGGTGAGCTGGTCGCGATAGCTGAACTGTTGCTGGAAGTAGGTGGGCGTGTAGGTGCCGCTGGCGGTGGGCGTCGCCTGAACGTGCAGACGCTGGGCGCTGCCGCCGCGGTAGCGGGTGATGTGGTTCCACAACGCCTCGACGCCGCTCTGCGGAATGGGGAAGGGAATCGCCGTCTGGAAGTCCTTCAGGCCATTGCCGCCCTCGACCAGGCTGGCATGGCGCGCATTCGCGGAGACAGCTTGCAGTACCGCTGCCGGGTAGGTCGCCGAGCGATGCGCGGGATAGACGTTGAGGTGGTAATCCGGGTAGCGCTGCAGCATCGCCTGCTGGCCCGGCGTGAGGTTCGCCGCGTACTGCGCCATGTTCTTCGCGGTGATGGTGAACAGCGGTTTTTCCGCGGCGAAGGGGTCGCTCAGGCGGCCGTCAGCGCCGCGGCTGCCGGCGTTGGCTGGCAGGCCGCCGTCCCAGGCGGGAATGCTGCCGTCGACATTGCCGGCGCGCTCTGCACCCAGGGGCGTGAGGGTGTTGCCCAGTTTCGCCGCTTCCGTTTCGGGAACGGCAGCCTGTAGGTTGAAGGGCAGGGCCAGGAACAGCAGTGAAGCGCACGCAAGTTTCTTGTTCATCGGTTTTTCTCCGCTTAGAACGACACGCCAAAGCTCAGGGCAAGGAAGTCCCGGTCGGTATTCACGTTGTACTTACCGCCGAAGAAGTTGGTGTAGGAAAGGCTCATGTTGTAGGTGTTGAGGTAGGTGCCATCGACGCCGATGCTGATCGCCCGCGCGCCCTGGTTGAAGCCCGGCTCCGGGGCGTAGCCGTGGACGTCGTGGGACCAGGCCAGGTTGGGTCGCACCGTGGCGCCGTCGATGAGGTCGGCGTATTCCCAGATCGCCCGCGTCTGGTAGCCCCAGGCGGTGCTGGTGACGAAGCCGGAGTCGTTGCAGTACTGCGGCGTGACGCTGTTGCCGGTGCACAGGCTGTTATCGGGGTACAACGCGCCCTGGCCGAACACCGGGCTGCGGCCGTAGCGCAGCTCGTCGTCGTCGCCCAGGCCGCCGACGTGGGTGACGCCGATCTCGCCGATCAGGGTCAGGCGGTCGGCGCCCATCACCTGGTCGAAGAAGTGCGTGGCGGTGACTTGCGCCTGGGTCACTTCCTTGCGCCGGTAACCCTTGAGGACCGCGTCGTTGGCCGGTGCCGGCGCATCGCCGTAGACCGGTGTGAGCGCCGGTATGCCCAGGGTCGAGGTGACCAGGTCGACCGGGTTGATCTGCACCGGCATGTTCGGCCGGTAGCTGATCTCGCCGGCCAGGGTGGTGCCGGTGGGCAGGCTGGTGCTGAAGCTCAGCCCGTAGAGCTGGATGTCCTCGGGGTAGTCGGCGAAGTACTGCGCGCTGCCCAGCCGATAGGCCTGGGTCAGTTGCTGGCCGGCGCTGCTGCCGATCACCGCGCCGCAGAGCGCGTCGGGAATGCCGAGGTTGCCACACAGTTGCGGGGCGAAGCCCAGGTCGGCGGCGTGCGGGCCGCTGCGCACGCTGAGGTAGGGCTGGCGGCTGTGGTAGTTGATGAAGTAGCCGGCGAATTCGCTGTCCAGTTCCGGGGCGAACCAGCGCAGCGCCGCGCCCCACTGGCCGTCGTCGCGCGCTTCGTTGTCCTTGCCGCGAGGGATGACGATGCCTTCGTCGGTCAGGTTGATTCCGGCTGGCGCCAGGGCCTGTACCGCCAGCGGGTTCTGATTGATCACCGGGCCGGCGGCGAGACCGTTGCAGCCGTCGGCCATCACGTCGGTGGTGGAGAAGAAGGTGCCGCAGTTGTCGATCACTGTCTTCTGCCACTGCAACTGGTAGAAGGCCTCGGCGGACAGGTGCTCGCTGAAGTTCTGCGAGACGTAGAACATGTTCACCGGGATCAGGCCTTCCTTGATCTCCGAGCCGGGCCGGCGGAAGGCGGCGACGTCGATCGGGTTGATGGCGTTGATGCCGCCCTGGATGAAGGTGCTCTCGCCCCAGCTCACCACCTGCTTGCCCAGGCGCACGGTGCCGGGCAGGTCGCCGATGCTGTAGTTGTGGTAGAGGAAGGCATCGAGGAACTCGGCGCCCGACGCCTTGGCGCCTTCCTCGCGGCCGTTGTCATCGATGTCCTTGAAGTGCAGGTGCTCGTCCTTGAGCTTGAAGTCGTACCAGTACTTGCCGCGGAGGAAGGCGCCGGAGTCGCCGTACTTGAGCTCCAGGTCGTGGATGCCCTTGAACACCTTGGAGAAGGTGTCGCCCTCGCGGAAGTTGCGCTTGCCGTCATCCGAGCTGTGGCTGTGCAGCAGTGCGGCGTCGGCGTTGCGCATGGCCCAGCTGGCGCCGACTGATAGGCTGGAGTCGAACTGCCCTTCGATCTCGCCAAGGGAGAAGGTGAAGGCTTGCGCGCCGTTACCGTAGAGGACCAGGCCGATGGCGGCGGGAAGCGCAAGCTTGTGCAAGGCGGGTGATCTGCGGTTCATCTGAAACGACCTCTTGTTGTTGTTCTGTCGTCTGCCGGCCCTTTTTCGGGCGCAGCGGCTCCCCGCTGGCCCGCGGTCTGCGGGCCAGTTGATGAAGGTGGTGAGGTGGAGGTGCTAGAGGCTCAGGTCGAGTGCGTCCTCCCCGAGCGTGATCTCGCCCGAATACTCATCGGCCATGCCGCTGACGAACATGCGTCGGGCGAGGAAGTTGTCCGGGGCGGGAATCAGGTGGGTAAGCAGCAGGTGGCGCACCCTGGCACGCTGGGCCATGCGCGCCAGCTCCAGGGTGTCGGCGTGGTAGTCGAGCACGCGCACGGCCTGCGCCCCGCGATCCGGCTGCCCGGTGCGTTCCAGCGCGGCGGCGCCTTCGCGGACCAGATGGGCGTTGATCGCCTCGTGCACCACCAGGTCGGCATCGCGCATGGCCTCGAGATAGCGCTCGCTGACGCGGGTGTCGCCGCTGATGAACAGCTTCTTGCCCTGGTAGTGCAGTACGTAGCCGTAGGCCGGTTCCACCGGGTGGTGATCGACACGGTAGGCGTCGATGGTCACGCCGCCTTGGTCATAGACACGCACCGACTCCAGCCCCTCGACGATCTCCACCCCGCGCGGCTCGGCGAACGCCAGCTGCTGGTTGGTCGGCGGCAGGGCGTGGGCGCTGCGGTAACCGGCGTCCTGGGCGTAGGCCATGGCCAGACCCTCGACGACCTGCTCGACGCCGGGCGGGCCATAGACCAGGAAGGGCGTCTGCCGGCCGTAGATCCAGCTGTGGTTGATCAGCGCGCCAAGGCCATTGAAATGGTCGGAATGCCAGTGGGTGATGAACACCTGGTTCAGCGCCTGCACCGGCACGTGGTTGGTCTCCAGGTTGCGCATGGCGTTTTCGCCGGCATCGAAGAGGAACAGTCGGCCGCCGGCAGCCACCAGGGTGCAGGCCTGGCCACGGGTAGCGTTGACCTGCGGCGTGCCGGTGCCGCAGAGGATGACGCGGATGGCGTTGCCGCCCTGGATCAGGGACTGGTCGGTGTGGTCCTTGACCATCGTATCCAGGGCCGCTTGCTGGATGCGTTCGCAGCCGGGCAGGGCGAGGACGAGCAGCAGGGCAAGGGCTCGGGGCAGTCGAGGGCGCATGGCACTTCCTTCGTTTTATTGTTGTTTCGGGTGCGAGCGAGGCGGTGGTGTGATTGGTCTCAGCCGTGCCAGTCCACCGCGAAGCTGTAGCGGCCCAGCGCGCGGGCCAGTTCATCACGTCCGCTGCCGGCGCGAACCTGCGCCACCAGCCCGCGACGGGCGTCCTGCACCACCTCCACGGCGATGCCGGCCAGACCCTGGTTGTCCGCCTCCTGGTGGATCACCCGAGCGATCTCGCGTTGCTGCAACGCGGGCTTGAATATCTTGCCCACCGGCGTGACTGGCAGGGCGTCGAGAATCTCGATGCGCTTGGGCACCGCGGCGCGTTCGCTGATCCGCTGGTTGGCGAAGTCCAGCAGCGCGGCGCTGTCGGTACGCTGGCCGGCGGCGAGCTGCACGTAGGCCACGGGAATCTCGCCGGCATGCGGATCGGGGCTGCCCACCGCGGCTACCAGAGCAACCGCCGGGTGCGCCTGCAGTGCCTCCTCGATCTGCTTCGGGTCGATGTTGTGGCCACCGCGGATGATCAGTTCCTTCTTGCGCCCGGTGAGCCAGAAGTAGCCCTGGGCGTCCTGCCGGCCGAGGTCGCCGGTGTTCAGCCAGCGCTGCCCGCCGATGTCGATCCACAGCCCCTTGTTGTGGCTGGCCTCGAGGTAGCCGAGGAAGACGTTCGGGCCGTGGATGGCGATCACCCCGACTTCGTCGGCTTCGGCATCGCGCAGGTAGTCGCCGTGGTCGTCGAGGATCACCGCGCGCATGCCCTGGTAGGCCAGGCGCAGGCCGATGGAGCCGATCGGGCGCTCGCCGTCGGGCGGGTTGCTCGAGGACACGCAGGCGCCTTCGGTCAGGCCGTAGCCTTCGAGGATGCGCACGCCGACCACCCGCTCGAACTCGCGGAACAGCTCCACCGGCATAGGCGCGGCGCCGCACAGCGCGTACTGCAGGCTGGACAGGTCATGGTTGGCGACCGGTTGTTGCAGGAGTGCCGAATAGACGGTTGGTACGCCGGAGAAGAAGTTGATGCCAAAGTGCTGGACCATCGCCCAGAACGCCGGAATCACCCCCTCGCCGCGATAGCCCTGAGGCGTGCCGATGATTACCCGGTCGCCATGGGTCCAGGGCATCAGCCCGGTCACCAGCTGGCCGTTGACGTGGAACAGCGGCAGCCCGCAGAAGATTGCCTGGCCGCTCTGGCGTGGCTGCATGTTGGCGGCCATGGCCCAGGCGTTGAAGACTTCCGAGCCGTGGCTGCGCTTGGCGATCTTCGGCAGGCCGGTGGTGCCGCCGGTGCAGAAATAGGAAGAGGGCTCCTCCGCGCGGATCACCCGGTCGCTGCTGAGTTGCTTGCCGTTCTCGCGGCGCATCAGCCGGCGCAGGTCGTGGATGTGCAGACGCGGGTGGCGAGTGCGTTCGCGCCGGGCCATCCAGCGCAGCGCCAGGGATGCCACGCTGCCGACGTAGGGCGCCATGCTCACCCAGAGCACATCGTGCACGCCGGGCAAGCTGTCGAGTTGGCTGGCCAGCTTGGGCCACAGGTCGCTGCCGGGCGTCGGCGCCAGGGTCACTACCAGCCGCGCATTGGCGGCACGCAGCAGGTCGCCGATCTGTGCGGCTTCCAGCAGCGGGTTGATCGCCAGGACGATGCCTGCGGCCTCGCCGCCCCAGATCACGAAGTGGGTTTCCGGCAGGTTCGGCAGCAGGAAGGCGACCACGTCCTTCGGCCCGATGCCGAGCCGGTGGAAGGCGTTGGCGGCGCGGGTGATGTCGGCGAACAGCTCGGCGTAGGTCCAGTCGTGGGTACGGCGGAAGTCCTTCGCTTCGAGGAAGAAGCTCAGTGCTGTCGCCTGGCCGTTTTGCACGGCGCAGCGACGCAGAGCCTCATAGGTGCTGGCGGGCAGTTCGCGGCGGGCCAGCGGGATGCTTTCCAGTGCCTGGATGTCGGCGAGGGTCTGCACGGCCATCAGGCTTGCTCCACCACACGGTTGCGCTGCACGCCCAGGTCGATCACGCCGTCGGCGCTACGGATGCTGGCTTCGACCAGATCGCCGGCCTTGAGGTACTGGCTGCGCCCCGCCTGGGTCTTGAGGAAGGCTTTCCACTTGATGTGCTCGGGCAGCAGCGCGGCGATGCGCTGCTTGGCCGGCGACGGCACCGACAGCGCACAGCCGGCCGGCGTGCCGGTGGCGATCAGGTCGCCGGCGGCGAAGTCCTGCACGCCGGACAGCTCGCTCAGAGTCTCCGCCGGGCCGTGCACGAGGTTGGCGGTGCTGTCGCTCTGGCGCACTTCGCCGTTGACTGTCAGGCGCAGCTGCAGATCCTTCAGGTAACGCATGTCGTTCTTCTGCAGCAGGCACAGGTACGGGCCGACCGGGCCGAAGGTGCGGAAGCTCTTGCCCTTGTAGAACTGCATCTGCGGGATCTGGATGTCGCGCGCCGAGTAGTCGTTGACGATGACCACGCCAGCGATGAACTCGTGCAGGTTGGCGTCGCTCACCGCGACCTTGCCGGTGATCTCGCGGCGCAGCACCAGCCCCAGTTCGATCTCGTAGTCGAGGAAGCGCACCTGGCGCGGTTTGATCAGGTCGCTGTCGGCAGCGACGATGCAGCTCTGCGCCTTGGTGAAAATCATGTTGAAGTGCTTGGCGTCCGGGTCCATGCCCGACTCGATCATGTGCTGGCGGTAGTTGGCGCCCTGGCAGACGAACTGCTGGTCGCGGGTGATCGGCGATAGCAGCTTCACCGCATCCAGCGCCAGTTCGTCACCGCGCAGCTCACACAGTTCCTCGACCGGCACCTGGCGGATCAGCTCGCCGGTGCTGGCGTAGCGGTCGGGCAGGGGGCTGATGCGCCCCTGGCGCAGCACGCCCCAGCGGGTTTCGTTCTGGTGTTCGAAGCGGACAAGGTGCACGGGCATGGGGGCGACTCCTGGTACTGCTGTGGGCCGCGTCGGGGCGGCGATTGTTGTTGTGCTGTTTGTTGTGTTGCGGGGCTAGCCGAACATCCGCGCCAGGGTAATCAGCTTGCGTAGCGTCAGATCCGGGCTGTGCCGCAGGTTGTGCAGCAGGATGCGCAGCTTCTGCAGGTTCATCGCCGGCTTGGTGAAGCTCTTGGGCATGCGCTGGCCCCACTGCGACATGGCTTCGGGGCTGACGCCGTGCAGTCCGGTGGGACGCTCGGCGGTGAACAGGTCGCCGTCGCAGTAGTGCTCGTGCTTGTCGCCCCAGGGGTCCTGCCAGTAATCGAAGATTTGGCTGCCGAGGATGTGCCGGCCGATACCCCAGGCATGTTTCCAGCCGCGCTCGCGCAGCACCCGCTGACCCATGCCGACGGCGTCGGCATCCACTACTTCGTAGGCGCTGTGGCTGTAGGCCGCCATGAAGCCCTGGGCCAGTGCCAGGGTGTGGTGGTCGGCGGGTGTGTCGCCCAGGTCCAGGCGCAGGAAGGCTACCGCCGGGGAGCCATCGGGCAGCACCTGCACGTCGCTGGGAATCAGGCCGAAATGCTCGGTGTACCAGCCGGCGGTGGCCTGGTAGTCGGCCACTTCGAGCACCACGTGGCCGAGCTTGATGATGTCCGGCGGCGCCACGGGCGGGCGCTGGGTGGCGTTGATCCGCGGTGCGTCGTCGACCTGGTTCAGCGGCAGGGCCGCCCGGTGCGCCAGTTGGCTGGCCGGCTGCTGGCCGTGGATCGCCTCGACGACGAATCCGGAAGGGTCGTTCAGGCTGACGGACTCGCCGCCACCGGGAGTACTGAGCTTCTGGATCGGCGAGGCGCCCGGCAGGCGTGCCAGCCGTTGCAGGTCCTCGCGCGATTCCACGGCCAGGCCGAAGCCGACGAAGCGCGCCTGTGCCGCCTGTTGCACCCGATAGCAGTAGGGCGCCGGGCCGGTGCCGCGCAGATAGAGACAGTCGGCATCGCGGCGCGCCAGGGTCAGGCCGAAGTCGGCAAGAAAGCGTTCGGCCTGCTCCAGGTCCGGGCGCTCGAAGATCAGGTGCGCCAGCGCGCGGGCCTTGACCGTCGGCTGCGGATGGCGCGCCGGCTGCGGCGTTGCCAGGGAAGTAGAGGAGTGCTGACGGCTCATGTTTGTTGTTCTCCGTGGCTTTCGTCAGGCAAGGCTTCGCCATCGCCCCTGAAAAGGAGCGTTGGCAGGTTCGGCTGGATCAGTCCGCTGGCGGTAGCACCGGCAGCTCACCGGTGGACAGGCTGTGTGCTTCCTCCGGCGCCACGCCGAGCGCGCGCAGGGTTAGTTCCGCGGCATCGCTGCCAGCCTGGCGCCACGTGCGGTGGCCCTCCAGGACCAGAAAGATGGAGCTGAGCACGGACCCGGCAATCATCGAGATCACCGACGGCAGCTGCTCCTGGCGGAAGCTGTAGCGGCCGTTGGCGAGCCCGCTGAGCAGGTCGGCGGTGGGTGGCCCGAACCACATGCCGCGCAGCGATTCCTCGCTCATCGAGAAGCGGCTGATGAAGGCGCCCCAGTGCGGTTCCTCGTGGGCCCGGCGGACGAAGAAGCGCATGCCGTTGGCCAGGCGCAGGGCCGGGTCCGAGGTCTCGCCGAAGCTCTTCACCACGCGCTGGTGCATCTCCGCCGCCAGGTGGCTGGCAACGTGCTGGAAGAGGTCGTCGATCGACTGAAGGTTGTTGTAGATGGTGCCCCGGGCCACACCGGCCTCCTGCGCCAGGTCGCTGATGTTCACCTGGCTGGCGCCCTTCTCGGCGAACAGGCGCAGGGCGGCCTGATGGATGCGGCGTTGTACGGCGTTGAGGGTTTCCATGAAGAAATGGCTCCAAGGTCAAGCTTGGAGCGATTGAACACTTGCGTTCAAAATAAGTCAACAGGGTCCATTGGCCGTCATTTTTCCTGCTTTCTCCTCGGTTTCTTCCGACTTCCGGGCCTATCCAGTACGGCGGCGGTGCTCTGGAAAGGCTCTGGCCGGCGGGTTTGGTTAGGCAATTTGAATCAAAATTGATCTCCAGTTGACTGAATTGAACACTAGTGTTCAAAATGATTCGGCGATGTCTTCCCCTGGAGCAAGCAATGCAACAGTCCACAACAACAACGACAACCTGTGACGTGATCATCGTCGGCCTCGGCCCCACCGGGGCGGTACTGGCCAACCTGCTGGGCCGCTATGGCTGGTCGGTGGTCGGCCTGGAGCGCGACGAGGACCTTTACTATGCCCCGCGTGCCGTGCACTTCGACGACGAGATCATGCGCATCTTCCAGTCCGCTGGCCTGGCCGACGACATCGGCCGCACCAGCGAGTCGTTCACCGACATGGAAATCATCCTGCGCCCCGGTCGCAAGCCGGTGACCCGCTCGCGCATCGGCAGCCAGGACCGCCGCTACGGCCATCCCGGCGCCTGGTGGTTCCACCAGCCGACCCTGGAACGGCATTTCCACGACGGGCTCAAGCGCTACCCCAACGTCACTCCGGTGTATGGCTGCCGAGTCACCGGCGTCGAGCAGGATGCCGAAGGCGTGCGCGCCACCGCCGTACAGCGCGACGGCAGCGAGCGGGTGTTCCAGGGCCGCTACCTGATCGGCTGCGATGGCGGCAAGAGCTTCGTCCGCCGCGAGGCCGGGCTGCGCCTGGAGTCGGCGGACTTCGACGAGGCCTGGGTAGTGGTGGACACCAAGACGCGCTCCGGCGAGAAGGATGCACAGCTGCCGGCCAACCACTCGCAGGTGTGCAACCCGGCCCAGCCGGTGACCTATGTGCCCATGGCCGGCCCGTACTACGAATGGCAGTTCATGGTCACCGGCGGCAAGTCCGAGCGCGAGGCCACCGATCCCTACCTGGTGCGCCAGCAGCTGCGCGACTTCGTCGACCTCGACAAGATCGAGATCACCCGCATCGCCTACTACAAGTTCCACGGCCTGTGGGCCAACGACTGGCGCAACGGCCGGATCATCCTGGCCGGCGATTCGGCTCACCAGATGCCGCCGTTCCTCGGCCAGGGCATGTGCTCGGGCGTGCGCGATGCCAGCAGCCTGTGCTGGCGGCTGGACATGGTGCTGCGCGGGGCCGCGCAGGAGAAACTGTTCGACGACTACGAGGCCGAGCGCTCGGCCCACGTGCGCGAAATCATCAACGGCGCGATGTTCCTCGGCAACGTCATCCAGACCCGCCACCGCGGCGTGGCCTTCCTGCGCGACTGGCTGCTGTTCCGCATCGCCGGCATGCTGCCGTTCGCCAACAAGGCGTTCAACGAGCGCGCCAACCGCAAGAAGCCGCTGGCTGCCGGCTTCTGCGGCTGGGGGCATCGGCTGTCGGGCCACCTCGCGCTGCAGCCGAAGGTGCTGCGGGAGGAGGAGGGCGAGCGGGTGCTGCTCGACGAGGCGCTCGGCCACGGCTTCGCCTTGCTCGCCCGGCGAGGTTGCCTGGACACCCAGCGCGCCCTGCTGGAGCGGCTGGCGCAACAGGTGGAGCTGCGCCTGCTGGAGTTCGCCGAAGACCCGACCAGCCCGGTGCTGGGCGACCCCACCGGCGCGCTGCAGGACTGGTTCGACGAAGCCGACATGGACTTCGTGCTGATCCGCCCCGACCGCTACGTCTTCGACGCCGGCCGTGCCGACCAGTTGGGTCGTGTCGCCGAGCGCTTCCTCGCCGGTCTGGCACTGGTCCGGTACAGCAACCAACCCCAAGGAGTGGCGGCATGATCGACACGCCCGTTCTCATCAGCGGCGCCGGTCCGGTCGGCCTGACCCTGGCGCTCAACCTCAGCCGCCTGGGCATTCGCTCGGTGCTGCTCAACGATCGCCGGGAGACCACCACGCATCCCAAGCTGGACGTGGTGAACTGCCGCTCGATGGAAATCTTCCGCCAGCTGGGCCTGGCCGAGCGCATCCGCGCGGCCGGCAACCCGGTCGACGCCAACCAGTACTCGGCAATGGCGGCGTCGGCCAACGGGCCGTTCTACAGCGTGATGGCGGACCGTCACCTCATTTACCAGCCGGTCAGCCAGGCCGAACAGGCCATCCGCGCCTGCCGCGACGGCAGCCTGCCGCTGGAGTCGATGCAGCGAATCGCGCAAATGCACCTGGAGCCGGTGCTGATGGCCGAGGTGCAAGCTGACCCGAACATCGAGCTGCGCATGGGCTGGCGCCTGTACGGCTTCGAGCAGGGCTCTACCGGCGTGGTGGCGATGGCCCACGAAGTGGATAGCGGCGAGGCGCAGCAGTTCTTCGCCCAGTACCTGATCGGCTGCGACGGCCCCAACAGCCGCGTGCGCAACTTCCTCAACATCGATTACGACGGCACCCGCGACCTGGTCGGCGAGCTGTTCATCATCCACCTGCGTTCCGACGAGATCGCCGGGCTGTTCCCGAACAACCAGCCGTACTGGCACACCTGGCTGACCCGGCCGGGCTTCGCCGGGCTGCTGGTCTCGCCGGATGCCAGCCGCAACGACTACGTGCTGCACCGGCCCTTTGCGCCGCGCCCCGGCGAGTCGCTGGAGAGCGTGGTGGACGCTGCCCTCGGCACCCGGCTGCGCTATGAGATCGTCCAGTCCGGCCCGTGGCGCCCGCAGTTCCTGGTAGCCCGTTCGTTCGGCCGGCAGCGTGTATTCATTGCCGGCGACGCTACCCACCAGTTCATGCCCACCGGCGGACTGGGGATGAACACCGGCGTGGCCGAGGCGCACAACCTGGCGTGGAAGCTCGCGGCCTGCCTGGCCGGCTGGGGTGGCCCGCGCCTGCTGGAGAGCTACGAGGCGGAGCGCCTGCCCGTTGCCCGGCGCAACCGCGACCACGTGAAGAAATGCGCGGCAGCGACCTTCGAGGCGCAGATGCGCCGCGACGACGCGCTACTCGCCCAGGGGCCGGCCGGTGAGGCGGCGCGAGAGGCCGCCGGGCGCGAGTTCGAACGCAAGGTATCGCGGCTCTACGAGTCGCTGGGCGTGGAGATCGGCTATCGCTATCACGGCTCTCCGGCGATCGAAGCAGACACCGCGAGTGAGCCGGCCTACGAGGAGATTCGCTACACCCCCACCACCTGGTCCGGCGCGCGCCTGCCCAGCGCGTTCCGCGAGGATGGCACGGCGGTCTTCGACCAGTTGGCCCTGGGCGGCTATACCCTGCTGGCCTTCGATGTGGACGCCGAGAGTTGCGCACCGCTGCAGGAGGCCGCCGCGGAATGCCGCGTGCCGCTGAGCGTTCTGCCGATTCACGAGAAGTACCTGGCCAGCCTGTACGAACGGCGCTTCGTGCTGGTACGCCCGGACCAGCATGTGTGCTGGCGTGGCGACAGCCTGCCGGTCGATTGCTATTCGCTGTTAAACCGTCTGCGCGGAGCCCGCTGACCATGAGCCTGTTCATCGATTCGCTGAAACTGCGCCTGCTCCTGCTGGCGTCCATCCCACTGCTGCGCCGGGCCGAACGCCGCTCGGCGCGCCTGCGCGAGCTGCTCCACGAGGACTCGTTCGTGCTGCAGATTCGCACCGGTGATGGCGTCGGCGGTTATTACCAACTGCGCGGCGGGGTGCTCAGCCTGCACCGTGGCGAGCACCGCAGGCCGGACTTCATCCAGCACTGGCAACGCAGCGCGGACGCGCTGCGGGTGATGCTCAGCCGCGACGAGACCGACATGCTGCGCGCCGTCGAAGGCGGGCAGTGCCAGTTGCAGGGGCGCTTCGCGGTGGCCCTGTGGTTCAACGAAGCCATGAAGATCGCCCGGGCTGCCTAGCCCCTCACGGATCACACAAGGACAACAAGAATGACGATCCAACAAGGTCGAATCGACGTGCACCATCACATCATCCCGCCGGCCTTCGTCGAGGTCATGGCGAAAAAAGGCCTGGACATGGTCGCCGGCGCGCCGCTGCCGAAATGGACGCCGCAGAAGTCCATCGAGGTGATGGACCTCAACGGCATCCAGACCGCCATTACCTCGCTGTCGGCGCCGGGCGTGCATTTCGGCGGAGGAGTGGAGCAGGCCCGCGAGCTGGCGATGCGCTGCAACGACTTCGCCGCGCAGATGCGGGCCGATCATCCGGGGCGCTTCGGCAACTTCGCCGTGCTGCCCACTCCCTTCACCGAAGCCGCCTGTCGCGAGGCCATCCGCGCACTGGACGAGCTGAAGGCCGAAGGCGTGGTGCTGCTGGGCAGCACCGATGGGGTGTTCCTTGGCGACGAGCGTTTCGACGAGCTGATGGCCGAACTGGACCGCCGCGCGGCCATCGTCTTCGTCCACCCGAACATGCACGAAAGCAGCGAGAAGCTGGGCATAGCCGCGCCGGGTTTCCTCGTCGAGTTCCTCTGCGACACCACCCGTGCGGCAGTGAACCTGATCCTCACCGGCACCCTGGAGAAGTACCCGCGCATCCGCTGGATCCTCGCCCACGGTGGCGGCTTCCTGCCCTACGTGGCCTGGCGCGTGTCCCTTGCCAATGCCCTGCCGCAGTTCCAGGACAAGGCCCCGCAGGGGGTGATGACCTACCTCAAGCGCTTCTACTTCGACACCGCGCTGTCGCCGTCGCGCTACTCCATGGCGGCGCTCAAGGAGCTGGTGGAGCCCTCGCAGATTCTCTTCGGCAGCGACTTCCCCTTCGCGCCGGCGCCGGTCACCACCCTGACCTGCCAGACCCTGGAGCAGAACACCCTGTGGTCGGATGCGCAGCGCTACGGGATCAATCGGGGGCACGCGCTGAGCCTGTTCCCGCAGTACCGTGATGCCCGCGAGCAGGTGGTGGCGGCGCCGATCTACAGCGGCGAGTCGTTCGCCAGCCGGATCAAGCGCAGTCTCACCCGTCCGCTGGGCGCCTACGTCGAGCGGGTGCGCAGCCGTTGAGCCAGGTCCGAGTGATTAACGGAGAAGCGATCCCATGAGCACCCTGTTCGAACCGTTGCGCCTGCCCAACGGGCAGGTGATCCGCAACCGCATCGCCAAGGCGGCGATGGAAGAAAACCTCGCCGATGCCGACCACGCGCCTGGCGAAACGCTGCTGCGCCTTTACCAGCGGTGGGCCGAAGGCGGGGCCGGGCTGATCATCACCGGCAACGTGATGGTCGATCGCCGCGCGCTGACTGGCCCGGCCGGAGTAGTGCTGGAGAATGACCGCCTGCTACCGCGTTTTCGTCGCTGGGCCGAGGTCTGTCGCAGCCAGGGCGCGCAGGCCTGGATGCAGATCAACCATCCGGGCCGCCAACTGATGGCCGACCTTGGCCAGCAAGCCCTAGGGCCATCGGCTATCGCCGTGGACATTCCCGGTTTGAAGGGCGTCTTCGCGCAGCCGCGTGCCTTGTCCGGCGCGGAGATCGACGGGCTGATCCAGCGCTACCTGAACGCCGCGCTGCTGGCCGAGAGGGCCGGGTTCACTGGCGTGCAGGTACATGCCGCGCATGGCTACCTGTTCAGCCAGTTCCTCTCTCCGCTGAGCAATCAGCGCAAGGACGACTGGGGCGGTAGCCTGGAGAACCGCGCGCGCATCCTGTTGCGCACGGTGGAGGCGATCCGCGAGCGGGTGGCTCCGGAATTCTGCGTGGCGGTGAAGCTCAACTCCGCCGATTTCCAGCGCGGCGGTTTCGAGGCGCGGGACGCCGAGGCCGTGGTGCATCTGCTCAACGAGCGCGGCGTGGACCTGGTCGAGCTGTCCGGCGGCAGCTACGAAAGCCCGGCGATGCAGGGGCAGACTCGCGACGGCAGCACACTGGCGCGGGAGGCCTACTTCCTCGAGTTCGCCGAGCGTATCGCCGCGACGGCACGCATGCCGCTGATGGTCACCGGCGGCATTCGCCGCTGCGAGGTCGCCGAACGCGCACTGCAGGGGCCGGTGGCGATGGTGGGGATGGCCACGGCCCTGGCAGTCGATCCCACGCTGCCACGGCGCTGGCAGGCCGGCGAGGGTGCACAGGTCGAGCCGATAGTCGTGGCGTGGAAGAACAAGGCCTTCGCCGCCGTGGCGACCCAGTCGGTGGTGAAGAAGCAACTGACGCTGCTCAGCCAGGGCCGCCCGACCAATCCGCGTACCTCGCCACTGCTGGCGCTGATCGGCAACCAGCTGAAGCTGCGCAAGCTGTCGCGCCGCTACCGGCGCTGGGTCGCTCAGGCCTGAGGCGCGTTCAGTCGCCCCGCGGCAAGGGCAGGGCGGCTAGCTTCGCCGCCCTGGCGGGAGTGGCGCCGAGAGCGCGCAGGACCATCTCGCCGAGCAGGATGTCCTGGCCCTCCGGCGCCCGGCCCTCGAGGCTGGCGCGGATGGCTCCGGTGGCGCAGGCAAGCACCAGGTCCAGGGCGACATCTTCGTTCGCGTAGTTGAAGACGCCTTCGGCCTGCCCGCCGCGCAGGTCGTCGCGAACATGGTTGGCCAGCGTCGAATGCATGGCCTGGTCATAGTGGATCACCCGCAGTAGCGCGCTGGCCCATTGCGGGTCGGCCTGTGCGTGCAGGACGAACATGCGCACGCCGATGGCCAGTCGCCGGGCACCGCTGGAAATGCCGGCGCTGAGCTGGGTGATGGTCTCGGAGAAGTCGCCGGCCAGCGAGATGCCCACGGCCTCGGCCAGCTCCTCGCGGGTCTTGAAGTAGTTGTAGATGGTGCCGGTGGAGACCTGCGCCTCGGCGGCCAGGTCCTGGAACACCGTGGCCGCGATGTCCTGCCGGGCGAACACCCGCAGCGCCGCATCGAGCAGTCCCTGGCGGGTGCGGGCGCGCTTCTTGTGGCCGCGGGTGAGCGGTTCGCTGTGGTCTTCGCGGGGCTGGCGGTCGGTCATGGCGATCATTCGTCTGCGGGGCTGCCGCGATGATACGGGATGCCCATGGCCAACCGGTACCCGCTCATGCCCGCAGCAGCGCCTGGCAATGGCGCAGCAACTCGGCGGCCTGCTCGGGCCGGCCCTGATGCATGATGATGCGGTCCGGGCGCACCACCACCAGCGCCGGATCAGGCCAGGGCGCGAGCAGTGATCCGTCGAGGGTTTCGGCGAGATCCACGCGGCTGTCGTCGCGGGCATGGACGATCTGCAGGAAGCTGCCTCCCAGTTCCAGCCATTGCTGCTGTTGCGCAGCGTCGAGCCACTGGCGCGGGTCGGTGCCCAGGCCGACCAGTTGCAGGCGATCGCCCAGCAACTGGTCGCTCAGGCAGATGCGTCCGGCGTTGCGCACCCAGCCCTGGGGGAACAGCCCGCCGCTGACCAGTCGTGCCTGCCGCGGGCTGCGCACGAACAGGCCGCGGCGGAAGCGGTGCTTGGGCTTGATGTCCAGCTCCTCGAAGTGCCGCCGTGCCGCCGGGATCAGCCGCAGTGCCTTCATCAGGCCGTGGATCAGGGCGGCGGCCAGGGCATTGCCGGGCATGACCAGGCGACCCATGAGCTTGGCCAGGTCGATCATCTCCCGCGCGTGGGGCTGGCGCTCCTGATCGTAGCTGTCGAGTATCCGCGGCGAGGCGCGTTCCTGGAGTACCCAGGAGAGCTTCCAGGCCAGGTTGGCCACGTCGCGCAAGCCGGCCACCAGCCCCTGGCCGACGAAGGGCGGAGTGATGTGCGCGGCATCGCCGACGAGGAACACCCGACCCTGCTGGAAGCGTTCGCAGCAGCGGGCGTGGAAGCGATAGACCGCCTGGCGCTCGATGGTCAGGTGCTGCGGCTCGATCCAGGGCGCCAGCAGGCTGCGGATGCGCTCCTGGTCTTCCATTTCGTCGCGGGTTTCGCCGGGGCGGAGCATGAACTCCCAGCGCTCGCGGCCGCCGGGGGCGGGCATGTGCGGTGTCGGCCGGCGGTGGTCGCAGAGGAATTCGACGTGGTCGATGGCCTTTCCCTGGCGTGAGCCGGCATCGACGATCAGCCAGTCCTCGGAATAGCTCTGGCCGTTGAATTCCTGGCCGATCGACCCGCGTACCCGCGAGCTTGCGCCGTCCGCGCCGACCAAATAGCGGCAACGTACGTGGTGCTGCACGCCGGCTCCGTCAAGCAGGGTGGCGCTGACGCCGCAGTCGTTCTGGGTGAACTCCTGCAGTTCCAGGCCTCCCCGGCAGCGCAGGTTCTCGTAGTGCCGGGCCTGTCGGCGCATCGCCTGTTCGAGGTCCGGTTGGTAGAAGGTCACCAGTTTGTGGTGGCCGTCGATGCGGCCGCTGGTGTTGGCCTGGCCGAACTGGCCGACGATGGGGCAGTGCATCTTCACCTGGGGGATGACCACGGTTTCGAACGCGTCTTCCTCCAGCCCGGCGAGCTGGAGGATGCGCAGCGCTTCATTGTCCAGGGCGATGGCGCGCGGCATGGGCAGGATGTCATGGGCCTTGTCGATCACCAGGGCGTCCACGCCATAACGGCCGAGCAGGGCAGCCAGCGTCGCGCCGACCGGGCCATTGCCGATCACCAGGACATCGACCGATTCGGGAAGGAGCTCATTGTTGTTATGCATTGGGAGATCCGCAGCCAGAAGTGGGCCCGGATTCTTGCTGATCCGGGTGAGGCGGAATCTAACAAAAATGATGAATTCGTCAATATTGGTTTTTTAGTAAGAAATTCTTCCAGCTTGACCGGGGCCCTGGACAGGCATGTTGATGGCGGGGCGCAGCGGAGGAGGGTGTTGCCCTGGGCAGCAGAAATCGTGTCTTGAGGGTAGGATCTGGCGTCTATCGGCTGCGTACTGACTTCATCCCGTCTCGAATCGCAAGGACATCCATGACCGACGTCGTCGACCTGTTCGACATCCAGTATTTCTGGAACCTGCTTGCCATCCTCTGGTTCCTCTTCTGCTGGATCGGCTACACCCGCTACGCCAAGACCAAAGCCCGCGACACCGCGTGCCTGGCCAGCGTGTTGCACCTCTACCGCCAGGACTGGATGCGCCGCGTGCTGCTGCGCGACAACCGCGTGGCGGACGCCAGCGTGATCGGCAACCTGGAGCGCAACGCCTCGTTCTTCGCCTCCAGCACCCTGATCATCCTGGCCGGCATCCTTACCCTGCTGGGTTCCGCTGAGCGCACGATCTCCGTGCTGGCCGACCTGCCTTTCGTCACGGCGCCGACCCGCGGGCTGTCGGAGCTGAAGCTGCTGTGCCTGGCGGTGGTGTTCGTCTACGCCTTCTTCACCTTCAGCTGGTGCATGCGCCAGTACAACTTCGCGGCGGTGCTGATCGGCTCCGCGCCCATGGTGGGGGAGCGCAACGTCGGCGAGCTCGAGCGCAAGTCCTTCGCCGAACGGGCGGCGCGCGTGGTGTCGCTGGCGGCGCACCAGTTCAACCAGGGGCTGCGGACCTATTACTTTGCCCTGGCGATGCTGGCCTGGTTCATCAACCCGTGGATCTTCATGCTGGTGACGGCGGGGGTGGTGGGCGTGCTGTACCAGCGCGAATTCCACTCCAACGTGCTCCACGTGATGGTTTACACGCCGACGCTGCAGGGTGACGCGCCACGGGACAATGACATTCCCCCCAGCGGCTGACTGGCAAACGACAGAAACGACAAGGCCCGCATAGTGCGGGCCTTGTTTTGTGCGGAAAAAGCGCTGTTACTGCTGCTTCTGCTCGCCGGCGGGCTCCTGCGGCGCGGTGGCCGGGGCAGCCGGAGCAGCCGGGGCGGCTTCAGGTGCCGGCGGGGTGGTCGGCGCCGGAGTTGCCGGCTGCTCGGTCGCGGCGGGTGCGGCCGGCGCTTTCGGCTCTTCTTTCTTGTCGCAGGCGGCAAGGCCGAGACCGGCAACGATCAGCAGAGCGAAGGGAAGGGTTTTTTTCATGCGGAGCCTCCATGTGCGGCTTTCCTGGTGTTAGCCCTTTGAACAGAGGTTGTGTGAATTAGTTCAACGAATATTCCGCAGGCCCTGTAATCCATCACTGCAGGAGTGACAACGCACGGGGTATGATGCGGCCCCGTGCAGTCAATCGGTCGACCCCTCCCATGTCCGAAAACCCACTCCTGGAGCGCGCCCAGCGCTTCCTGTCGGCGCTGCGCCACTGCCAGTTGCTGGGCATCAGCGCGCACGCGGCGGACGCTTCCGGCCTGACCCTGCGGCTTCCCTACAGCGAGGCCATCGTCGGCAATCCGGAGACTGGCGTGATCCACGGCGGCGCCATCACCACGCTGATGGACACCACCTGCGGCATTTCCACCGTCTGTGTGCTGCCACAGTTCGAGATATGCCCGACCCTGGACCTGCGCATCGACTACATGCACCCGGCGCAGCCGCACAAGGACGTCTACGGGTTCGCCGAATGCTACCGGGTCACCCCGAACATCATCTTTACCCGCGGCTACGCCTACCAGGACGATCCCTCGGAGCCCATCGCCCATGTGGTCGGCACCTTCATGCGCATGGGCAAGGCGGTTTCCGCCGGCGCCGTGAAGCGTGACGTCGAGGGAGGCCAGGGATGAGCGCGGTGAACATCGAGGCGATGGTGCGCGCGGCGCACGAGAGCAAGAACTACGATCCGCTGCTGGACATGATTCCCTACGCCAGGCTGCTGGGCATCCGCTGCCTGCGCCTGGGCGACGACGCGATCTTCCACCTGCCGGCCAACCCGGACAACATCGGCAACCCGACGCTGCCGGCCCTGCATGGCGGGGTGATCGCCGGCTTCATGGAGCAATCGGCGCTGCTGCACCTGCTGATGTTCATGGGCATCCCGCACATGCCCAAGATCATCGACTTCTCCATCGATTACCTGCGCGCCGGGCACTTCCGCGATACCTACGCCCAGTGCCAGGTCTGGCGCCAGGGCCGGCGCGTGGCCAACGTCGCCATCACCGCCTGGCAGACCACCCGCACCGAGCCCATCGCCACCGCCCGCGCGCACTTCAAGGTCGACGGCGCCTGAATGGACACGCTGCTGATCCTGCTCGGCCTGCTGCTGACCCTCGCCGGGTACGTCTGGCTCATCGCCCGCGCCTTCGAGCGCAGCCTGTTCTGGGGGCTTGCCAGCCTGTTGCCGCCGCTGGCGCTGCTGTTCGTCCTGATTCACTGGCGCCATGCGCGCAGTGCTGTCGCCCTCGGTGGGCTGGGCTGCATTCCGCTGGTGGTCGGCCTGACCCTGCTGGCCAGCCACGACAGCGCGCGCCTGGAGGCCATTCTGCGCCTCGAATGGCTCAAGCCTGAACCGGTCGTGCAGCCTGAACTGGCCATCGACCTGCGTGGCGAGCTCAACGGCAAGCCGTTCGTGCCCGAGCAGGCCGAGTTCATCGACGGCGTGCTCAGCCTGCGCGAAGGGCAGGATTTCTATGCCCATCGCGAAGTCCAGGTGCGCCTGGCGGCGCCGGTCAGCGGCCCGCTCCGGCTGGATGTGCTGCCCGACGACAAGGGCAGCCTGCCGGAAATCGAAGTCAGCTGGCTCGCGCCGGGCCAGGACCTGCCCGAGGCGGTGCGCCTGCAAAGCGGCTACAGCCTGCACCTGGACCTGACGCCCAAGGCCCCCAACCGCATGGAAGGCGTCTTCCACCTGGTGCTGCCGGCCCAGATGCAGACCACGCTGTCGGGCAACATCGAGGTCTTCACCGACCGCCTGCGCTACCGCGATGGCGAGGTGGATACCCGCTTCGACTCCCGCGACACCCTGCGCTATGTAGTGCAGGACTACCTGCAGCGCCGCTTCGCCCGGGGTGACGTCGCCATCAGCCGGATGCCGACGCTGGATACCCAGCGGGCTTCCCAGGAGGTCCCGCTGACCGTCGAGATGGACGGGCAGACGCAAGACCTGCAGGTGAAGCTGGAGAAGAATCCGACGCGCGGCTGGGGTGTGCGCGGCGACCACTATCCGCGATTGAAGGCGGCAAGCGTCTCCGCAGCACCGGTTCCTGCGCCTGCCCCGGCGGCAACGAGCGCCTCGGTGCCGCCGGCGGCGGAAAGCGGTCGCCTGGCGCTGGAGCGGTTGCAGGCCAACCCGCAGCGCTACATCAACCGCAGCATGCGCGTGACCACCGAGCGCGGGCGCACCGCCGAGGGCGTCTTCGTCGGCCTGAATGCCGACGGCCGTGTTGTCATCCGTCGGGTCATCGAGGGGCCGGGCGAGGCCAGCTACACGCTGCGCCCCAGCGAAATCACCGATATCGAGTTGCCGGCGCACTGACCGTCCGCCGGCGCTCTGCCGTCGATGTGCCGACGTTTTTTCGCCAACCCCTTGAATTGGTTCGGGAAGCCCCCATCTCGCTGACATCGGCCGCATGACGCGGCATTTGTCATCCTCGGAGCGAGAAACAATGAGCGCGGAGACTCAAAAAGAAACACTGGGCTTCCAGACCGAAGTGAAGCAGCTGCTTCACCTGATGATTCATTCCCTGTATTCGAACAAGGAAATCTTCCTTCGCGAACTGATTTCCAACGCCTCCGACGCCGCCGACAAGCTGCGTTTCGAAGCCCTGGCCAAGCCCGAGCTGCTCGAAGGCGGCGCCGAGCTGAAGATCCGTGTGAGCTTCGACAAGGACGCCAAGACCGTCACCCTCGAAGACAACGGCATCGGCATGAGCCGCGAGGAAGTCATCGCGCACCTGGGCACCATCGCCAAGTCCGGCACCGCCGACTTCCTGAAGAACCTCTCGGGTGACCAGAAGAAGGATTCCCACCTGATCGGCCAGTTCGGTGTGGGCTTCTACAGCGCCTTCATCGTTGCCGACAAGGTGGACGTGTTCACCCGCCGCGCCGGTGCCCCGGCCAGCGAGGGCGTCCACTGGTCGTCGAAAGGCGAGGGCGAGTTCGATGTGGCGAGCATCGACAAGACCGAACGTGGCACCCGCATTGTCCTGCACCTCAAGGACGGCGAAGACGAGTTCGCCGACGGCTGGCGCCTGCGCAACATCGTCAAGAAGTACTCCGACCACATCGCGTTGCCCATCGAGCTGCCGAAAGAGGCCGCTGGCGAAGACGCCCCGGCTGAGACCGAGTGGGAAGTGGTCAACCGCGCCAGCGCCCTCTGGACCCGTCCGCGCACCGAGGTGAAGGACGAGGAATACCAGGAGTTCTACAAGCACATCGCCCATGACTTCGAGAACCCGCTGACCTGGAGCCACAACAAGGTCGAGGGCAAGCTCGAGTACACCTCGCTGCTCTACGTCCCGGCCCGCGCGCCGTTCGACCTTTACCACCGCGAGGCCCCGCGCGGCCTGAAGCTGTATGTGCAGCGCGTGTTCATCATGGACCAGGCCGACCAGTTCCTGCCGCTGTACCTGCGCTTCATCAAGGGTGTGGTGGACTCCAACGACCTGTCGCTGAACGTCTCCCGCGAGATCCTGCAGTCCGGCCCGATCGTCGACTCGATGAAGTCCGCGCTGACCAAGCGCTCCCTGGACATGCTGGAGAAGCTGGCGAGCAACGACGCCGAAGCCTACAAGGGCTTCTGGAAGAACTTCGGCCAGGTGCTGAAGGAAGGCCCTGCCGAGGATTTCGCCAACAAGGACAAGATCGCCGGCCTGCTGCGCTTCTCTTCCACCAGCGACGAGAGCGGCGAGCAGAGCGTTTCCCTGGCCGACTACATCGGTCGCGTGAAGGAAGGCCAGGACAAGATCTACTACCTCACCGGCGAGAGCTTCGCCCAGGTGAAGAACAGCCCGCACCTGGAAGTCTTCCGCAAGAAAGGCATCGAAGTGCTGCTGCTCACCGACCGCATCGACGAGTGGCTGATGAGCTACCTGCCGGAGTTCGATGGCAAGCAGTTGGTCGATGTCGCCCGTGGCGACCTGGACCTGGGCAGCCTGGACTCCGACGAGGACAAGAAGGCACAGGAAGAGATCGCCAAGGCCAAAGAGGGCCTGGCCGAGCGTCTGAAAGCCGCGCTGGGCGATGAAGTCGCCGAGGTGCGCGTATCCCATCGCCTGACCGATTCGCCGGCGATCCTCGCCATCGGCGAACAGGACCTGGGCCTGCAGATGCGCCAGATTCTCGAGGCCAGCGGGCAGAAGGTGCCGGAAGCCAAGCCGATCTTCGAATTCAACCCGGCCCACCCGCTGATCGAGAAGCTCGACGCGGAAGCTGACGAAGACCGCTTCGGCGAGCTGACCCACATCCTCTTCGACCAGGCCGCCCTGGCCGCGGGGGACAGCCTGAAGGACCCGGCCGCCTACGTGCGCCGCCTGAACAAGCTGTTGGTGGAGCTTTCCGCCTAACCCTCTGCGAGGGTTGAAACAGACGCCACGATTTCAGTGCTGGAATCGTGGCGTTTTTCATTGCGCAGGACTGTCAAAGACCGCTGCAAGGATATGCCGACGCAGGCCATCAAGCGCTCGGCAAGCTGACTCGGCGCCAACACGAAATGCTGCGCCCCCCAAGGGAGAATGGAATGACGCAACCTGTCGCAAGAACTACCGGGGCCTTCGAAGGCTTCGATCTTGAAGGCTTCTGGGACGATGGCGACTACTCGCTCAGCCACTACACCGAGCCAGCCCCCAGCGACGAACTGATTGGGCAGATCGAGGCGGAGTGCGGCTATCGCTTGCCGGATGCCTACGTGGAGCTGGCGCGCCTGCGCAATGGTGGTGCTGTCGAGCGCTGCTGCTACCCGATGAATGAACCGACCGGCTGGGCCGAGGATCACATCGCGATCACTGGCCTCTACGCCATCGGGCGCAGCGCTGCGTATTCGCTGTGCGGTGATCTCGGCTCGGCCTTCATGCGCGCCGAGTGGGGCTATCCCGACATCGGTATCGGTATCGCCAATACTCCCAGCGCCGGGCACGAGATGATCATGCTCGACTACCGCCAGTGCGGGCCGCAGGGGGAGCCACGGGTGGTGCATGTCGATCAGGAAGCCGACTACGCGATTACCGAGGTCGCACCGGACTTCGCGACCTTCATTCGCGGGTTGGTCAGCGAGGATGAGTTCAACGACGACGCGGAAACCCTCGAAGCCGACCTCGCCACGGTGCAGCGCGGCACGCTGTCGCCCCTCCTGAGCCGCGCGCTGGAAGCAGCGGCGGCCGAGCTGCCCGATGGCGAGCTGCGCATCCGCCGCCTGGCCGAACGGATCGTCCGCGCCAAGGGCTTTTTCGCCCTGCATGCCGACGCGGATTCGCATTTGATGTACGACGCGATGTTCTGGCTGTTCTCCCATCTCAAGCTCGCCGAGTCGTATGAAGACTTCCATGACTGCTCCCGGGAGCAGAGCGACTACCGGCGCCCCTGCTACACCCTGATGCTGACCACCAGCTATGTGGCCGACCCCTACGGATTCTGCACCGGCGGCTATGCCCCTGGCTTCCTCAGTGACTGGTGGGATGCACGGCTCGCCGCCGGCAGCATCGTTGACGTCGAGGGTGGCTACCGCTTCGCGGCGGACTACGCGGCCGGGTTGGTTCGTACCCTGGTGGCTATAGACGAACCGTCAGGATAGTTCAGCGCCAGCGGAGAGTAAGGATGCCCCCGAAGCAGAAGTTCGACTGGAAGGCCCTGGAAAACGTCGCCGTGGACCATATGGTGAATGCAGTGCGCAAGATTCGCCGTGACCATCCGGACGAGACCGTCTACGGCGCGATGTTCCACGAGTTCTACGGCGACGGCTCGGTGCTCTATTGGCCGATGGTGACGGTCGCTACGGAAGAGGTCCTGGCCCAGGTGGCCGCAGACTACGACGACGATGGCGAGGACCTGCGCTGGTCCGGCCCGGACCTGAGCCAGCACGCCGAGGATCATGGCTTCGAGCCGGGCGACGAGCAGGATCAATGGGCGACGCAGTGTGCCGAGTTCGCGCAAGCCACGGCCAAGGGCAGCTTCAGCGCCTGGGAGGCGGTCTATGACCGCTTCCTGCACTGTTTCCCCCGTGCGGCCAAGCGGGCCCGTGCTCAGTTGCTCAAGGAGGGTCTGGTCGACAGGCACTTCATCGCCGTTGCCACCGATGAAGCGGGCGACCTGGTGCCGCTCAGCCTGACCCGCGCGCAGTTGCTGCGGCACTTCCCGATGTACGACGAGGCCGAGCGCGAACGTGCGCGCATCGCGGCGTTGCCGCTTGTGGAGCAGGTCGCCGACGTGGTGCCGCAAGCCGTGCGGGCGGTTGCGCCCGGACCGCTGCTCGGCGAGTACGACGCCCTCGTCCGCGCCCTGGGCGAAGCCGCCGTACCGGCGCTGCTCGACGTCGTCGCCGGGCGTAGTGCCGGCGAAGCGTGGCAGGCGAGCATGCTGCTGGCCGAGATCAACCACTCGACGCCCGACGTCATCAGCACGCTGGAAACCGCCCTGTGCAGCGAGGCTTCCAGTGAAAGCGAGCGTGCCTGGGCCGCCTCAGCCCTGGCACGGCTCGACCGCATGGACCTGATTGCCGCGTATCTGAACGGCTTGCCCGCCGAAGTGGCCGCGCGTGGGCTCAGCGCTCCCTACCGCTCCTTCCGCGATCGTGGCAAGCACCAGCCCCTGGACTACCGCCCGCTCGAAGCGGTGCTGGAGCAACACCCGGCTATTGCGCCAGCAGTCGCCGAGGCTTTGGCGCCTGGCTGTGGCTTCTGCACGCTGCGAGCCGACGAAGTGGTGGCGGCGCAACGGGGGCTGACCTCGAAGTGGGCCTTCATCCGCGAGCATGCCCGCGATGTGCTGGAGGAGTTCGAACAGCAGTGATGCTCACCAGACCAACGCGACAAGCCCTGGAACTTCAACGCACACGGGAAGAATCAACATGGGAATCCAGGCCGTCTATCTGAGCGTGGATGACGCCGCGCTCAAGCGCCTCGGCGAAGCGCCGGCTGAAGAGTTGCTCGATCTGGCCGAAGCGCTCGAGAAAGCAGACTGCCCGCAAGTCGGGCTGGACAAGCTGTGGGATGGCCTGCACTTCCTGCTCACCGGCGTGTCGGCCAGTTCGCCGATCGAAGGCAACCCGCTCAGCGAGGCGGTGGTCGGTGTGCAGGTCTTCGATTGCGAGGATTTCATTGCCTGCACAAGAAGTGAGGAACTGCCGGCTATCGTCGCTGCGCTCGATACGGTGTCGATCGATGAGGCGCTGGCCGCCGCCGATTTCGCCAGGTTCCGCAAGGCCAAACTCTACCCGAAGATCTGGACGGACGATCCTGTGCAGCTAAAGACTGAACTCGAAGCAGCCTTCCGGGAACTGCGCGACTTCTATCATGTCTGCGCCACTGAGCAGCGACATGTGCTCGTCAGCATCTACTGAAGGGTGGACGCAGCAGAGGCCTTGCACTGTGCCTTCTGCTGCTGCTTGCCCTGAAACAATCACCCACCGAACCCGAGATAGTCGAGTAGGCTTGTTCCCGGTTCGATAGGCATCCCCGGCATTTACCAGAGGACTACCCCGATGAGTCAGATCAGCGTGCAACCCGTCGCCTACAGCGTCGATGGCCAGGCCTTCGAAGGCCAGTTGGTATTCGATGCTTCCAGCACTGCGCCGCGTCCCGGCCTGCTGATGGCGCCGAACTGGATGGGCGTCAGCCAGGGTGCCCTGGACACCGCACGCAAGGTCGCCGAGCGCGGCTACGTGGTGCTGGTGGCCGACCTCTATGGCAAGGATGTACGTCCCAACGGTCCGGACCAGGCCCTCGCCGCCATGATGCCGCTGAAGAGCGACCGCTCGCTGCTGCGCCAACGCATGCAGGGCTCGCTCAAGGCGCTGCTGGAACAGGCCGGCAAGGCACCGCTGGACACCGCGAAGCTGGCCACCTTCGGCTTCTGCTTCGGCGGCTGCTGCTCCCTGGAACTGGCCCGCGATGGCGCTCCGGTGGCCGCCGCCGTCTCCTTCCACGGCACCCTGGACACGCCGAACCCGGCGGACGCGAAGAACATCAAGGGCGCGGTGCTGGTCCTCGACGGCGCCATCGACCCGCTGGTGCCGCGCGAGCAGCTGGGCGAGTTTGCCAGGGAAATGACCGCCGCCAATGTCGACTGGGCCCTGACCAGCTACGGCGGCGCCGCGCACTCCTTCACCGACCCGCACGCGCAGGTACCGGGCAAGATGCAGTACGACGCCAAGGTGGCGCGTCGCGCCTTCGCTGCGATGTTCGACCTGCTGGACGAACGCTTCGGCGCCTGACCGGATCGGGGGAGGGCGTCGCGCCGCTCCCCCCTGCCGGATTCAACGCAGCTTGGCCACCTTGAACTCCAGGTCCGGCCAGGCTGGCAGGCCGGCGAAGTCCTCTCGCAGATAGCGCGCCAGCGCGATGATCTGCTCATTGTTGAGGCTGTTGCGGAAGGCCGGCATGTAGCCCAGCTCCGGCCGCGCCGGGTGGCCGATGCCGTCCAGGATCACCCGCAGCAGATTGTCCGGCGTGGCCGCATGCAGGTTGTTGCTCACCGCCAGCGATGGCCGCACGCCATTGAGTTTCGGGTTGTCGCCGTCATGGTGGCAGGCCATGCAGGCGCCATTGAATATCCGACCACCGCTGCCACTGACGGGCTGCAGCGTGCCGTAGGTGCGCTGCTCCAGTTCGACGGCCCGTTGCTCCGGCGAGAAGTCGCCGGTTTGCTCCGGGAGGAAGGTCGCAAGATAGCGCGCCATGGCCTGCAGGTCCGCGTCCGGTTGCTGCGTGAGCCCGGCGGCTACTGGCGCCATCGGGCCGGCGGCGGCTCCGTGGTAGCGCGAGAAACCGTTGCGCAAGTAGTCGTACAGCGTCGCCTGGGTCCACGGGATGGCGGGTTTGCTGCCACCGTTGAGCGGCGGAGCCTGCCAGCCGTCCACCGTTGCGCCGGCGAAGCGATCTTTGCCGGTGCGCTCGGCGCCCAGCGCGTTGCGTGGCGTGTGACAGGCGCTGCAATGACCCAGCCCTTCCACCAGATAGGCGCCACGATTCCACGCGGCATCGCGATGCGGCTGCGGCTGGAAGACGCCCTTGTCGAAGAACAGGAAGTTCCAGCCCGCCATGATCCGGCGCTGGTTGTAGGGGAAGGGCAGGCGGTCGTCCGGCGTATCCGCTACGACGGTCGGGCGGGTCATCAGGTAGGCGTACAGGTCGCGCAGGTCTTCGTCTCCGACACGGGTGAACGCGGTATAGGGGAAGGCCGGGTAGAGGTAGTCGCCCTCGCGCGAAATGCCTTCGCGCATCGCCCGCTTGAAGGCTTCGAAGGACCAGACGCCGATACCGGTCTCGCGATCCGGAGTGAGGTTGGAGGTGTAGAGCGTGCCGAAGGGCGTCACCATGGCGCGACCGCCGGTCAGTGGCGCGCCGCCGTCACGGGTGTGGCACACCGCGCAGTCGCCGAGCGCAGCCAACTGCTGCCCGCGGGCGATGGCTTCGGCGCTGAAGCTTTGGGCAGCCGGCGGGTCGATCGGAGCGATGCTCGGTTTCCCGGTGGCGATCATTCCCGTCGCGACGAGTGCGGCCAGCCCGCCGATAATGGCCAGAGAGGTCTTGTTCATGACGCTTGTTTCTCCTGCAGCGCGGCGCGAACCCGCTCGGGCGTGAACGGTGGACGGGTGAAGCGCACGCCGGTGGCGTCGTACAGGGCATTGGCGATGGCTGCGGCGCTGGGCACCGAGGTGGACTCGCCGGCCCCCAGCGGCGGGGTGCCGGGGCGGTCGAGCAGGAGCGCGGTGATCTTCGGCACCTGTGGGAACCCGAGGATCGGATAGCTGCCCCATTCCAGGCTGGTGACCCCGCTGCGGTCGAAGGTCGAGTACTCCATCAGTGCCCGGCTGGTCGCCTGGATCACGTTGCCGTGGACCTGATGGCGCACGCCGTCGGGGTTGACCATCTGCCCGCAGTCCTGCGCGACGTGGACGTCGGTCACGCGGACGGCGCCAGTGTGCGGTTCGACCTCGACGCCGACGATCCAGGCGGCCCAGGCCGAACCGAACCCCGGGAAGTCGCTGTGGAAGTACCGCGCATAGGCGAAGCCGCGGCCGACCAGCAGATTGCCCTGGCGCGCCTGCGGGTTGGGTGAGGCGCGCGGCTGCCAGTGGGCGGAAGCTGCCAGTGCCCTGATCAGCGTGACCGCGCGCTCATCGTGCAGGTAGCGCAGGCGGAACTCGATGGGGTCGGCGCCGGCCATCTGTGCCAGTTCGTCGATATAGGACTCGTGGGCGAAGACGTTGGGCAATGCCGACACCCCGCGCATCCACGACGCCCGGACAATGGGCGCGGCGTCGTTGCAGACCACGCGCATGTGCGGGTAGGCGTACTGCGGCACGGCAGTGCGGTCGCCCATCCGCGTCACCTGGGGCTTGGCGTCCACCTTCGAGGTGAGCAGCAGCGCGAGGTTGATGCCGTTGTTGGAGGGGTAGCAGGTGGCGAAGTCGTAGGCGGCCACGTTGCCGTCCTTGTCCAGCCCGCCACGGACTTCGATCAGCTGCGCCGAGCCCTTGGGTTCCCAGCCGTGTTCCTGTTCGCGCATCAATTGCACACGCACCGGGCGGCCGACAGCCAGGGCGAGCAGGGCGGCGTCGGCGGACACGTCATCGGCGCAGTTGCGCCCGTAGCAGCCGGAGGCTTCCATCCTGATGACTTCGACCTGCTCGGGTTGCATGCCCAGCAGCGTTATCAGGTCGGCGCGCAGGTCGTGGGGATTCTGACTGCCGGACCAGACCTTCATCACGCCATCCTCGGGGTTTGCCAACGCACAGGACGGGCCGATGGAAGCGTGCTGCTGGTAGGGCCAGACGTAGGTGCGCTGCAGCGGACGGTCGACCTGCCTGAGCACGGCATCCATCTGCGCGTCGTCCTGCAGCATGCGTGGCTGCTTGGGGTGCTCGCGGAGGGTCTTTTCCAGGTCGTCGAGGCCTAGCGGCGGCAGGTCGCTCCAGCTTTTCCAGCGGACCTTCAGCGCCCGAGCGATGCGGATCGCCTGCTCTTCGCGCTCGGCCACCACGCCGATGAAGTCCCCGATCACCACCAGGCGGACGAAGCCGGGCAACCTGGCCACGGATTGCTCATCGACTTCCAGCCGGCTCCGGCCCAGGGGCGCGTTAACGTCAGCCCCGGTGTAGGGCGGGCGCACCACGCGGCCGTGGAGCATTCCCGGCAGGCGCATGTCGTGCACGTAGGTCAGCCCCCCGGTGACCTTGGCCGGGATATCCAGGCGCGGTACCGAATGGCCGACCACCCGGTATTCGCTGTGTGCTTTGAGCGGCGCGCTGGCGTCGATCTTCAGCTCGAAGCGCTGCCCTTGCAGCAGCTCGCCATAGCCGATACGGCGCGCCGGTTTGCGTTTGACGAAGATGGCGCCGTCAGCGCAGTCGAGCTGCCGGATGTCGGTCCTCAGGACCTGTGCCGCGCGTTGCATCAGGAATTCCCGCGCTTCGGCCGCCGCGCGCCGCAGGGGAATGGCGCTGACCTGGAGGCTCGAGCTGGCGATGGTCGGCCCCTGGTCGGGGGTGTAGCGCGTATCGCCCAGCAGCAGGGTCACCTGATGGATATCGACATTCAGCTCCTCCGCGACGATCTGGCTCAGGGCAGTGCGGATGCCGGTGCCCAGGTCGACATGGCCGCAGGCCGCGGTGATGGTGCCGTTGGCGGCGATGGCGATGAAGCTGTCGACCTGATCGAGCGGCAGCGTGGCGTCAGTGCCCTGTGCGAGCGACAGGCGTGGCAGCTGGACGCTGACCAGCAGCACGCCGCCGGCCTTGAGGAAGTTGCGGCGGCTGAGCGGGGTCATGCGGGGCTCCCCTGTCCGTCGTCACCGCTGCGGCCGGCGGCCCTTCTCACGGCGTTGAGGATTTCAACATGGGTGCCGCAGCGGCACAGGTTGTAGGCCAGTTCCTGACGAATCTCTTCGTCGCTGGGCTTGGGATTGCGCTCGAGCAGGGCGGCGCTGGTCATGACCATGCCGTTGGTGCAGTAACCGCACTGCGCGGCTTGCTCGTCGATGAAGGCCTGCTGCACCGGATGCGGGGCTTCCAGCGTGCCGAGGCCTTCCAGGGTGGTGACCTGGCGCCCCAGGGCTGCGGAGACTGGCGTGATGCAGGAGCGGGTGGCGACGCCATCGAGGTGCACGGTGCAGGCGCCGCACTCGCCCAGGCCGCAGCCGAACTTGGGACCGTTGAGCTGCAGGTCGTTGCGCAGGACGTACAGCAGGGGCGTATCGGCTGCCACAGCGAGTGGCCAGGACTGGCCGTTGACGACCAGCGAGAGGGGATCAGCCATGGGGTGGGCTCCTTCCTGAGAGTGTCATGCCCGACACCTGGCGTCGGCCGGGCGTAGGGAAAAGGAAGGAAGTCTTCGGGAGCAGCCTGACGCCAGCTAGGGCGCGCAGGCCGAAAGGGCTGTAGGAATCAGGTGATAGGGGCGCAGGTACTGCGCCCCGTCAGGGATCAGCGTCAGGCGTTGCCGGCGGGAGCCGTGGAGGCCTGGTCGGCGCGATAGCCGCGTGCGCCGAACCAGACGATGTACAGGTAGCACACCAGCGGTACGGCGAAGGAAGGCAGCAGGCCGATACGGTCGGCGAAGAAGGCTTGCACCAGCGGCATCACGGCGCCGCCGACGATAGCCATGCAGAGCAGGCCGGAGCCCTTGCTGGTGAGGTTGCCCAGGCCTTCCAGAGCGAGGGAGAAGATGGTCGGGAACATGATCGAGTTGAACAGGCCGATCAGGATCAGCGCCCACATCGCCACGTGCCCGCCGATGCTCAGCGCGATGACGATCAGCACGGCGATGGCCACGGCGTTGAAGGCCAGCAGGCGGTTCGGCGCGATGGCGCGCATCAGTGCGCTGCCGATGAAGCGGCCGACCATGGCACCACCCCAGTAGAACGACAGGTACTTGCCGGCCTGGTCCGCCGGCAGCCCGGCGATATCCGGCTGGCCCATCAGGCTGACCAGGTAGCTGCCGATGGACACCTCGGCACCGACATAACAGAAGATCGCGATGACCCCGAAGACCAGGTGGCGGTGGGCGAAGATCGACTGGCGCCCGGCCACGCCGTCGGTGGGCTCGCCGTGGTGGATCTTTGGCAGGCGGAACAGGGCGATCAGCACGGCGATGGCGAACAGCAGGCCGGCCAGCACCAGGTAGGGGGTCTTCACCGAGTCCGCTTCGCTGGCGGCGGAGTTGCCGATCTGCGAGGCGGCGCCGGCGCCGATGGCGAGAATGGTCACCGACCCCACCAGCGGACCGACCGTGGTGCCCAGCGAGTTGAAGGCCTGGGTCAGGTTCAGCCGGCTGGCGGCGGTGGCCGCCGGACCAAGTATGTTCACGTAGGGGTTGGCCGCGACCTGCAGCAGGGTGATGCCCGAGGCGAGGATGAACAGCGCGGCGAGGAAGAACGGGTAGGACTGCGCGCCGGCCGCCGGGTAGAACAGCAGGCAGCCGATACCGGCGGTGGCCAGGCCGACGATGATGCCGCTCTTGTAGCCGACCTTCTCCACCAGTCGCCCGGCGGGGAAGGACATGATGAAGTAGGCGCCGAAGAAGCAGAACTGCACCAGCGAGGCCTCAACGTAGGACAGGGTGAAGACTGCCTTGAGGTGCGGTACGAGGATGTCGTTCAGCGAAGTGATCAGGCCCCACATGAAGAACAGCAGGGTCAGCACGGTGAGGGCGCTGGTGTGGCGGTTGGCGGTCGACTGGTCCATCACGGACTCCTTGGGCCAGAAGTAGCGGGCTTGCCGTCGGCAAGGGTTCGGGGCGCGCGATGGTGCGGCAAGCCGCTGCGCAAGTCCTCAGGCATTCGCCGGTTTCGACTGCGTGGCGGCGATTTCTGATCGGCGTCTCTGTACGACTAGCGCGGCAGTTCGATGCGTTCCTGCTCGCCCGGCACCGTCGGCCAGTCACGGGCGGCCCAGCGGGCGCGGGCGCTGTCGATCAGATCGGGGTCGCTGGCGACGAAGTTCCAGTTCATCCGCCGGGGCCCGTCCAGCGCGTCGCCACCGATCATCACGGCGTGGCAGTCGCCACAGGCGGAGAGGGTGAAGGTTGCTCCCTCGGGCAGAACCACCAGTTGGTGCAACGGCAGCGATTCATCGCCCAGCAGCGCTTCGCCTTCGATCAGGTATAGCGCGCGCTCGGGGTGTTCGTCGGGGATCGCCAGGGTGGCGCCGGCGGACAACTGCAGGTCGGCATAGAGCGTCTTCGAACGCACCGGCACCGGCGACTCCAGGCAGAAGCCGGAGCCGGCGATCATGCGGATGCGCACGCCCAGGCTGTCGCTTTCCGGCAGGCTGGCGGCCGCGTGGTGGCTGTAGCTGGGCTCGCAGCCTTCCAGCTCCCGAGGCAGGGCCAGCCAGACCTGCAGGCCGTGCAGGCGCGAGCCGCTGTGCAGCAGGTTGGCCGGGGTCCGCTCGACATGGGCGACGCCGCACCCGGCGGTCATCCAGCTGACGTCGCCAGGCAGCACGAGCTGGTCCGAGCCGAGGCTGTCCTTGTGCTGTACCTGGCCTTCGAACAGGTAGGTGAGGGTGGACAGGCCGATGTGCGGGTGCTGGCGGATGTCCATGCCGTGCTCCGGCGCAAAGCTGCTTTCGAGCATGTGGTCGAAGAACACGAAGGGCCCGACACTGCGGCGCTGGGCCGAGGGCAGGGGCCGCAGGATAGGCACGCCCTCGACGTCTTCGGCGCGCGGGCGGATGGCTAGCAGGCTGTCGCTCATGGTGGTGTCCAGTGGTCCGATCCACGCATGATAGACGCTTGGCGCCGCACCGACCCGTACGGCGTCAAGCTGTCATCAGGCTGTCACGGCGATGTCATAGCCTCGCGCGGACCCCAACAAGGAGCGCGACATGTCCATTTCCCGCCTGCCAGCAGTCCTGGCTCTCTCCCTGACTTGTGCCTTCGCTTCCTCGGCCTTTGCCGAAGTGCGCGTCAACGGCCCGGTGGAGTACGGCGTCTTCGTCAGCAATTACAAGGATTACCAGCCCGGTGAGCGCGTGCTGACCAGCAGCAAGGAGCAGCTGGAGTCCACCACTCGCGTTCCGGCCAAGCTGGGCACCAAGTTCGGCATGCGCTACCAGCTCAGCGGCAAGCAGGAAGGCGACACGCCGCTGACCCTGCTGTACTTCACTCCCGGCGTGGTGACCCCCGACGGCCAGCGCCACGACAAGCTCGAGGTCGTGCAGAAGTTGGTCGTGGGCGCGCCCACCGACGTGATGGCCTACCAGTTCACCGAGAACCACGAGGTGGTCCAGGGCCAGTGGCGCTTCATGGTGTTCCAGGGCGACCGCCTGCTGGCGGAGAAGACGTTCACCGTCGAGTAAGTCTCGCTGTGTGAACTATCTGTAAGAGAAAAGCCCGGCCATGTGCCGGGCTTTTCTTTGCCCGTTGAAAGGCACGGATTACATCCTTTCCATTGGCAGGGGAGAAACAGTTTGTTACTTTGCCTGCACGATAGTCCCAACTCCCGGCGTGCAAGCAGAAGAGGAGTGGGGGCCAAGGCGCCCGCAAGCGCTCTGGCAGGAGTGTTACTGCACGGTGGCCCGGTTATTCCGAGGTCGTCGGCAGCCGAGAAACGAATAAGAACAGCGCCGGCCGCAATGACCGGGGCGATAAATCTTGGCCATGGAGGTAATGCTGTCTATGAACAGTCGATTGGGTGCGCGTTCGTCCATTTTCTGGGCGCCGCGGCGGGCGGGGGCGGTGATGGGACTCTTGCCGCTGCTGGTGGCGGGGTCGGCCCAGGCCCTGGAGTTCAAGCTGGCAGAGAACGAGATCACCGGCTCGCTCGACAGCACGTTGTCCTACGGCGCCATGTGGCGCGTGCAGGGGCGTGACAAGAGCAACATCAGCGACATCAACGCCGACGACGGCAACCGCAACTTCGATACCGGCCTGGTTTCCCAGGTCTTCAAGCTCACCTCCGACCTCTCGGCCAAGTACCAGAACTACGGCCTGTTCATGCGTGGCACTGCCTATTACGACACGCAGATCATGGACAAGCGCAATGACTACTACGACACCACCAATGGCGTGGAGCGTCCCAGCCAGTCGTTCCCGCAGGATGATCATTTCACCGACGACACCCGCCACATCGCCGGGCGCAAGGCCGAGTTGCTGGATGCCTACCTGTCCGGCAGCTGGGACGTCGCCGAGCACCCGCTGACCGGCCGCGTCGGCCGCCAGGTGCTGAACTGGGGCGAGGGCGTGTTCTACCGGGGTGGCATCAACACCATCAACCCGGTGGACGCCGCGCGCTTCCACCTGCCGGGCTCGGAACTCAAGGAAGTGCTGGTGCCGACCGAGGCGCTGAGCCTCAACTTCGGCCTCACCGACGACCTCTCGGTGGAAGGCTTCTACCAGTGGAAGTGGAAGGAGACCCGCCTGGACTCGGTAGGCACCTACTTCTCCGACACCGACCTGTTCAGCGACGGCGGCAACACCGCCTACACCACCGAGGACAACCCGCTGATCAAGGAGCTGCTGGCCGGCTACCCGACCGTGGCTTCCCTCGGCCTGCTGGGCAACGGGCCGCACGGGCCCAACTCCTACCTGAACCCCAATACCGGCACCTTCAAGGTCGCCAACGTTGGCAAGGACATCGAAGCCAGCGACAGCGGCCAGTTCGGCGTGGCGTTCCGCTACATCGCCGAGGAACTGAACTCCACCGAGTTCGGCTTCTACTTCGTCAACTACCACGCCAAGGAGCCGCAGATCGCGGTTGACCTGCGCGGTTACCAGGGGGTTGATGTCGACGAACTCAACTCGCTGCTCGGCCCGCTGGGCCTGGGCGAAGCGGTGCCGGGGCTGGCCACGCTGGACATGGCGAGCAACGCCGAAGCACGCCGTGACTACGTCGAAAACATCCGCATGTACGGCTTCAGCTTCAACACGACCCTGGGCGACGCCTCGGTGTCCGGTGAGATCGCCTACCGGCCGAACATGCCGATCAGCATCTCCGCCACCGACGACCTGCTGGGCGACCTGCTGACCCAGGGCGTGCTTGGTCAGACCAACCTGTTCGATGCCAACACGCCGGCCGGCCAGGCCTGCGCCCCGGTGGCCGGCAAGCAGCTGTGCCGTGGCGAGCTGTTCGAGAACTACGAGCGTGCCGAGACCTACAACATCTCGCTGTCGACCATCTACAACTTCGGCCCGCACCTGACCTTCGACTCCATGACCGGCGTGGCCGAGCTGGCCTCCGAGCACATCCGCGGCAGCAGCCTGGAATACACCGCCTGGGATGGCAGCAAGCGCAAGTTCGTCGGCGCCCAGGACAAGGCCTACGTCGGCGGCAATGACGATGACGTGCAGATCAGCCGCGACAGCTACGGCTACACGCTGCTGCTCACCGGCAGCTGGAACGACGTCTACGCTGGGGTGAAGCTTTCGCCTTACGCCGTCTACCAGGAGGACTTCAGCGGCAACTCCGACCGCACCGGCAACTTCATCGAAGGCCGCAAGGCCTACACCCTCGGCATCGACGCCAGCTACCTGAACACCTTCGAGGTCGGCACCCAGTACACCAGCTACTACGGCGCCGGCTCCAGCAACTCCGCGCGTGACCGCGACAACGTCTCGATCACCGCGAAATACTCGTTCTGATCCGGAGAGAACCATGTACAAGAAGAGTTCCCTGATCGTCCTTGCCACGCTGACGGCCCTGGCCGTCACCGATGCGCGTGCTGCCGTCTCGGCCGACCAGGCCGCCCAGCTCAAGAGCAGCCTGACGCCCATGGGCGCGGAAAAGGCCGGCAACGCCGCCGGCAGCATCCCCGCCTGGAGCGGCGGCCTGACTTCTGCGCCCGCCGGCTACAAGGGGCCGGGCTCGCACCATGTCGACCCGTTCGCCGGCGAGAAGCCCAAGTTCGTCATCACCAAGGCCAACCTCGACCAGTACAAGGCCAACCTGACACCGGGGCAGATCGCGCTGTTCAACGCCTACCCGGACAGCTACCAGATGCCGGTCTACGAGACCCACCGCACCGGCTCGGCGCCGCAGTGGATCTACGACAACATCTACAAGAACGCCACCAGCGCCAAGCTGGTGGAAGGTGGCAACGGCTTCTCCGATGCCTACGGCGGCGTGCCGTTCCCGATCCCGCAGAGCGGCGTGGAAGCAGTGTGGAACCACATCGCCCGCTACCGTGGCACCTACATCGTGCGGCGCTCATCCCAGGCCGGTGTACAGCGCAACGGCGCGTACGCGCTGGTGACCTCGCAGGACGAGGCGCTGTTCCGCTTCTACGACCCCAAGGGCAGCTTCGAGAAGCTCGGCAACACCATGTTCTACTACATGACCTTCACCACCGCCCCGGCCCGCCTGGCCGGTAACGGCGCGCTGGTGCAGGAGACCCTCGACCAGGTCAAGGAACCGCGCCAGGCCTGGGGCTACAACCCCGGCCAGCGCCGCGTGCGCCGCGCCCCGACGCTGGCCTACGACACCCCGATCGAAGACTCCGATGGCCTGCGTACCGCCGACGACACCGACATGTACAACGGCGCGCCGGATCGCTACGACTGGACCCTGGTGGGCAAGAAGGAAATCTACATCCCCTACAACAACTACCAGATCACCAGCCCGGAGGTTAAGTACAAGGACCTGCTCACCCCCGGCCACGTCAATCCCAAGTACACCCGCTACGAGCTGCACCGCGTCTGGGTGGTGGATGGCAAGCTGAAGGCCGGCGCGCGGCACATCTACTCGCGCCGCACCCTCTACCTCGACGAGGACAGCTGGGGTGCCGCCGTGGTGGACCAGTACGATGGTCGCGGTGAACTGTGGCGTGTGTCGCTGGCCTACCTGAAGAGCTTCTACGAGCAGCCGATGGTGTGGACTGCGCTGGACACCTTCCACGACCTCCAGGCACACCGCTACAGCATCCAGTGGCTGGACAACGAGGAGCCGGGCACCGCTGACTTCAGTCAGCCGGCGCCGGACGATTCCAACTTCAGCCCGTCGGCGCTGCGCCGCAAGGCATCGCGCTAAGCGTGTGAACGACAAAGGCCCCGAAAGGGGCCTTTGTCTTTTTCGTCTCCCGGGCGCTGTGACGGGTCAGGCAGGCGCTCCGGGTAGGATGGCGTCGAGCGCAGCGATACCCATCGTCCGGCAGCGCTCCGAACCTTCCGCTACGCCCGTGCCTGTGCCTGTGCCTGTGCCTTTGCCCGAGACCGAGCTTCGGCGGCGGCGTACAGCTGGGCTGAATCTTTTGCGAGGTATTCCAGGCCGGCGAATGTGCCGGCCAGCACATCCGTCGACGGATTCCCGTGGTCGGAAATACCGGCGAGGAAAGTGAGCATACTGCACAGGGCCTGATGACGGCAGTCGGCGGCGTCTTGGAGCGACAGGTTGGAAATGTCGTCTTTGAGGTGGAGCAGGGATGGTGCTGTGAAATTCATGGTTGTATCCCCTATTTGCGGAGTTTCCACGTCCTGACGCCAATCAGGGTGGGTGGACCGTACAGGTTGGCGTACCGGAATAGGAGACCGGCGCATCCGAAGATGCCCTGCACGGTCCCCCCATAACGCAGGTGCAACCATGCCAGGTACCGAGAGATTCTCGGCACCTTCCTATTTCCGGGACGCCAATCCCGAACTGCCCAGGTGGGGCAGCGAGGCAAAGTTAGGGACTCAAGGGTAGGGTGTCAATCCAGCCGTGCTGGCCGTGAGGTCGGGCGGATTAAACGCGTCGCTGTATGCGCCCTGCGGAGTGCGCAGGCTCGGAAGTGCGGCGCCGGACGGGCTTGATGGGTATCGCTGCGCTCCACGCCATCCTACGTCGAGCCGGGATCATTTTCGGCGCCGGGTAGGGCAGAGATCGTAGGGCGGGCTTCACGCCATCGGCGGCAACCGCCGCTTCACCGGGCTCTTCTTGACGATGGCGGTGTTGGTCTCGGCGAAGCCGTTGAGGTGATCGAGGATCTCGTCCAGCTGCTCCATGGAGCGCACGCACATTCGCGCGTAGAAGCAATCCTCCCCGGTGACCTTGTCGCACTCGGTGAATTCGGGGATCGCCAGGATCTGCTTCTCCACGTCCTGCAATTTCCCCGGCAGCGGCCGCACCCGGACGATGGCCTGCAGCTGGTAGCCGAAGGCGCGCGGGTCGACGTTCACCGTGTAGCCGGTGATCACCTGGCGTTCCTCGAGCTTGCGCAGGCGCTCGGCGACGCTGGGCGAACTCAGGCCGCTGACCTGGGCCAGGGCCTTGAGGGAAAGGCGCGAATCCTCCATCAGCGCGGAGATCAGCAATTGGTCGATGTCGTCGGTCATCTTTGCCTCGAAAGGTGAAGTCGAAGAGTTGCCTTGATAATAAAGGTGATCTCTGGGGTTTGCCTGCGCCAGGCGATGGAGTGCACGAATCCACCTGTTCATACTGATCACCAACAAGCGGAGGTGATCTATGAACGAATCCATCAGACGCGGCACCCTGGAAATGATCAGCGCCATGCTGATCTGCGGCACCATCGGCTGGCTGGTGGTGGTCTCGGGTCAGCCGGTGCTGGACGTGGTGTTCTGGCGCTGCGTGTTCGGCGCCGCGACGCTCCTGGTGATCTGCGCGGCCATGGGTTTCCTGCGCCCCGGCATTCTCACCCGCGCCACCTTCGGCCTGGCGCTGCTCAGTGGCGCGGCCATCGTCGGCAACTGGGTGCTGCTGTTCGGCTCCTACTCGCGGGCGTCCATCGCCATCGGCACGGCGGTCTACAACGTGCAGCCGTTCCTGCTGGTGTTGTTGGGGGCGCTGTTCCTCGGCGAGAAGGTGACCGGGCAAAAACTCGCCTGGCTCGGCGTTTCCTTCGTCGGCATGCTGGCCATCGTCAGCGCACACGGCGAGGTGGGGCAGGTGGGCAGCGACTATCTGGGCGGCATCGCTCAGGCCCTCGGCGCGGCGGCCCTGTATGCGGTGGCGGCGCTGATCATCAAGCGCCTGACCGGCGTGCCGCCGCACCTGATCGCGCTGATCCAGGCGGTGACCGGCGTCCTGCTGCTGGCGCCCTGGGCGAACCTGTCGCCATTGCCGCAGGCCACCAGCGCCTGGGCCAGCCTGGCGACCCTGGGTATCGTGCATACCGGCATCATGTACGTGCTGCTCTATGGCGCGATCCAGAAACTGCCCACGGCGCTGACCGGCGCGCTGTCGTTCATCTACCCGATCGCCGCGATCTTCGTCGACTGGTTCGCCTTCGGCCACCGCCTGACCCCATTGCAATGGCTAGGCGTGGCCGCCATCCTGCTGGCCGCCGCCGGCATGCAGCGCGGCTGGAGCCTGAACCTGAGGCGCTTGGCCTGGCGCTGAAATCCGTGCTTGCCTGACAATGCCGGGGAACCTGTGCCGCCGGGCACAGGTCCTGTAGGCGGCAGAAACCAAGCAAGGAACGGACTATGACTGCGGCTGCCCTGACGGCAGATTCATTCAGCCTGAAAAGGCCTTCATCACGATTCATTCATCTGCTGGGCGTGGCCGCGCTGCTGGCGCTGGCCGGCTGCAGCAGCCGCGCACCCAGCGTGCCGGAGCCGACTCCGGAAGAGGTACGCGGCAAGCTGGCCAAGTTGATTCCCGCTGGCGCGTCCGACCGCCAGGGCTGGGCGAAGGACATCCAGGTCGCCTTCACCACCCAGCGCATTCCGGCGACCACCGAAAACCTCTGTTCGGTCGTGGCGATCACCGAGCAGGAGTCCAACTTCAAGGCTGACCCGCCCGTACCGGGGCTGGGCAAGATCGCCCGCGCCGAGATCGACCGGCGTGCGGGCAAGGTGCATGTGCCGGGCTTCCTCATCGATACCGCGCTGGCGCTGAAATCGCCGAACGGCCGCACCTACAGCCAACGCCTGGCGAGTGCAAAAACCGAGCGGGAGCTGAGCGCGATCTTCGATGACTTCATCGGCGGGGTACCGCTGGGCCAGCAGCTGTTCGGCCGCTTCAACCCGGTGCATACCGGCGGGCCGATGCAGGTCAGCATCGAGTTCGCCCAGGCCCATGCCGAAGGCTATCCGTATCCGGTGGACGGCAGCATCCGCCGCGAGGTGTTCAGCCGTCGTGGCGGCATGTACTTCGGCATCGCCCATCTGCTCGGCTACCCGGTGAACTACCCGCGCCAGCTGTACCGTTTCGCCGACTTCAACGCGGGCTGGTACGCCAGCCGCAACGCGGCGTTCCAGCGCGTGGTGGCGGACCTCACCGGCATCACCCTGGCACTGGATGGCGACCTGATCCTCTACGGCAGCTACGACGCCGGCAGCACTGAAAAGGCGGTGCGCACACTGGGGCCGAAGCTGGGCATGAGCGAAAGGGAAATCCGCCGCGACCTGGAGCTCGGCGACAAGCCGGAGTTCACGAAGTCGGAGCTCTACACCAAGGTTTTCGCGCTGGCCGAACGCGCTGCTGGCAAGTCGATGCCGCGGGCGATGCTGCCGGGCATCACGCTGCACAGCCCGAAGATCACCCGTCAGCTCACCACTGCCTGGTTCGCCCAGCGCGTCGACGAGCGCTACCAGCGCTGCCTGGGGCGGGCGCCGTAGCGCTTGATCAGTCGCCCTCGGCGGGGTCGCAGACGCCGCTGTCGCCGTTCGGGCCGGTGTAGGAGACGCTGACAGTACCGTCGTCGTTGGTGCTGATCTGCACGGTCACGCCTTCACCCTTGGCGACCACGGTGCTGTCGGTGTTCTGCGTGACCTTGGCTTCCTGGCCATTGATGTAGACCGGCCCGTTCTCGTCGGTGTGGATCTGGATATCGTTCGGGCAGTCGTAGTTGAGCATGGGGATGGCGGCAAAGGCGGGCTGCACAACGATCAGCGATGCGGCGATCAGTAGCGATTTCATGGCGTCTCCCAGACGAATGCAGGCACGGCGCATGGCCGTGCGGACATTCTCAGCTTAGTGCAGCCGCCGCTGGCCGCTACAGCGGCAAGGGACGCAGGCGCGCCGCCGGTTCTGCTTCGGTGCCGCGCAGGACCAGGCGGGTGATGGTCGCCGCTGCCGCCTCGAAGTCATCGGCGGCGGGTTGCGCCTTGCCGGTGATCATCGCGATCTGCCAGTCGAAGTCGACATAGGTGCGGGTGGCCGCGGAGATGCTCAGCAGTAGGTGCTGCGGGTCCACCGGGGCGAGCAGGCCGCGGTCGATCCAGGCGGCGATGCACTCGACGTTGCGGCGCGATTCGGCGCGCAGGCGTTGCAGCCACTCCGGTGGCAGGTGCGGCGCGCCGTGGAGCATCTCGCTGGCGAACACCTTGTAGGCGTGCGGCCACTGCCGGGCGATGTGCAGGCGCGCGCGGATATGCGCGGGCAGCGCCCAGGCCGGGTCGTCGCACTCGCGCAGCAGGGCGGCGGCTTCCAGCACCGCGTCCACCACGTTCTCCAGCAGGCGCAGGTAGAGGTTCTCCTTGCTCTGGAAGTAGTAGTAGACATTGGACTTGGGCAGCTCGGCGCGGCTGGCGATGTCCTGGGTCTTGGCGGCGGTGAAGCCCTTCTCGGCAAATTCTTCGCCGGCAGCCAGCAGGATGCGCTGGCGGTTGCGGTCGCGGATGCTGAGGGCAGGGCGTTGTCGGCGTCGCGTCGGGGTAGGCGCGGTCTGGGGCATGGGAAAACATCGGGGCAGTGAAACGAAGATTCAGAATATAACTTTCTATATAGCGATTGCCACCCACCGGATTGACTGGCGGATGGCCATTTATCCGCCAGTAGATTGAACCTGCCGTATGACGGATCTGTCAGACCAAATCTGAAACCTGGGAAGGGTCTGAAATGCTGTTCGTAGTCATGCTGGGGGGACGCCATCCGCGCGCGCGGATCGAGGTCCATGACGTGGCCTTCGTCATTGGCGACAACCTGAAATCCACCTACCCGCAATTGCGCGAGGCCTGGTTCGGCAGCCCGGACGGCCTGCACATCGACTCCTGGCTGGAGGTGGAGGGCGTGGAGGCGTATCGCGTCGAGTTCAGCGAGGCGATGCCGGCGCCGGGTGAGCAGCGGCTGTTCTTCGTCAACCTGGGTGGCTACGAGCTGGGCAGCTTCGGCGAGGCGCACCAGTACGTGCTGGTGGCCGCGCGCGACGCCGCCGACGCAAAGGTGCGGGCCAAGCGTCGCATGCCGCGCAGCTGGGACAAGGCGCACACCGACGCGGTGATCGACGTCGACGACTGCATCGCCATTGACCAGATCGGCGGACGCTATGTGCACCTGGTGGAAGGGGAGAGCCGCGGCATCGTGCAGCGCAGCGACTACATCGTGCTGTGAGCCTTCATGGCGCTGACACGGCTCTGTCATAAAACCTGACGTATAAGGGGCGCAGAGCCGACCCCCGTGCCGAGGTAAAGATGACCGAGAAACGCCGAGTCCTGTTCGTCTGTGTCGCCAACGACGCCCGCTCGCCAATGGCCGAAGCGCTGCTGCGGCACACCGATGGCGAGCATTTCGAAGCTTTCAGCGCGGGTATCCACCCGACCGACATCGACCCCCGCGCGCGCAACGTGCTGGAGCACGCCGGGATCTCCGCTGAAGGCCTGCGCAGCAAGTCCATCGACGAATTCCGCGGCCAGCACTTCGATTACCTGATCGACCTGTGCGACAAGTCCACCGACGAGGGCGACGAACTGCCGAACTCCAGCGAAGTGATCGTGTGGAACTTCGCCGATCCGGCCCACAGCGAACAGCACGACCCGTTCCGCCACACCCTGCAGGAAATCAGCGATCGCCTGAAGCTCTTCGAAATGGTGAAGAACCGCGACTGAAGCTTCCGGCGATGACAAAGCAAAAAGCCCGCACGGATGCGGGCTTTTTGCTTCGTAGGCCACAGGATTTCGCCGTTGCCTGGGGAGGATTGGCGGCGGATTCCCGTAGAGATGGGGCGCTGGTCCTTCAGCGCAAGGGCATTCTGGCCACTCCGCATGACAGAGCGGTGACCGTCCGGTGAACAGGTGATGGCAATACGCTGGCAGCCCTGTATCACTCGGCGGCATGAGCACTATCGATCCCGACAAGTGGTCAGGCGCGGAGTGCCTCGATAGAGTCACGGTCAAAGTCATGTCCGCGGCGTTGCGTGTCAGCGCCTGTGTGACCCGAATCGGAGTGCCTATGAAGTCCCTGTCAGATATTGCCTTCTCCATGCTCGACCTGGTGCCCGTGCGCGACCAGGGCAGCGCTGCCGAGGCGCTGAACAACGCCGTCGAGGTTGCCCGGCACGTCGAGCGCCTGGGCTTTACCCGCTACTGGCTGGCGGAGCACCACAACATGGACGGCATCGCCAGCTCGGCCACCGCCGTGCTGATCGGCCACATCGCCGGCAAGACCGAGCGCATCCGCGTCGGCTCCGGCGGGGTGATGCTGCCCAACCATCCGCCGCTGGTGGTGGCGGAGAACTTCGGCACTCTGGAAACCCTCTACCCCGGCCGTATCGACCTGGGCCTGGGCCGCGCGCCCGGCGCCGACCAGGCGACCATGCGCGCCCTGCGTCGCGATCGCCTGGGCGACGGCGCGGACTTCCCCGAGCAGGTTGCCGAACTGGAAATGCTCCTCGGCCCGCGCCGCTCGCAGCAGTCGCTGCTGGCAATTCCGGGGGAGGACACCAACGTGCCGATCTGGCTGTTGGGCTCCAGTCTGTTCAGCGCCCATCTGGCCGCGCAGAAAGGTTTGCCCTACGCCTTTGCTTCGCACTTCGCGCCGCGCTACCTGCACGACGCGCTGCGCATTTATCGCGAGAACTTCCAGCCCTCGGCGGTGCTCGACAAGCCCTACGCCATGATTGGTGTGCCGCTGGTGGCCGCGCCGACCGACGAGGAAGCCGAATACCTGGCGACCACCGCCTTCCAGCGCGTATTGGCGCTGATCCGTGGCGACAGCCTGAAACAGAAACCGCCGGTGAAGAGCATGGCCGGCCTGTGGCTGCCCCATGAGCAGGATGCGGTGGGCAATTTCTTCGGCCTGGCGGTGATCGGCGGCCCGGAGAAGGTGCGCAGCCGCCTGGAAATCCTGCTGGAGCAGACTGGTGTGGACGAGATCATCTTCACCAGCGACATCTACGACCACGAGCTGCGCCTGCGCTCGCTGGAAATCGTTGCCGGCCTGCGCTGAGCAAGGCTCTTCGTAGGACCGAGGGGGCGCCTAGCCCTTGCTCGCGAATGGCCTCGCAGCGGGGCTGGGTTCGCGAGCAAGCTCGCTTCTACAGGACTGCGCCGAGCCTCGCCTTCAGGATCGCCCCATGGGCGCGATCGCGGGCATGGCCCGCTTCTACAGGGAGATTCAGCGTCCGAGAATGGCGTAGGAGCAACTGTCTTTCCCTGGTAGTTCCGTGTTTGTGCTTTTCCCCTCACCCCAGCCCTCTCCCTCAGGGAGAGGGAGCAAATCGTGCCGGCTGACGCTGTGGTTTCATCCGGCACCGAACGGTCCCCTCTCCCCCTGGGAGAGGGTTAGGGTGAGGGCCGATCCGAGCGCAGATCTATCCGGTAGGAGCGGACTTTGTCCGCGATGGTGTCCGACGCGATGCAGGCCAATCGCGGACGGAGTCCGCTCCTACCCATCCGCCTGCATCGGCAGAAACCTGCGGCAGCAAATGGGGGAGGCTTCAGGCCTCGCCGTGGTCCTTCTTCTTCAGCAGGTCCGCCAGCCCGGCCAGCCCCTTGTGGGTGACCTTCGGGCCCTTGGCGCCCGCGTCGTTGCTGTTCTGGTAATGCAGGTCCACCTGTCGCTGGTGCTCGTTGTCGTGGCAGAACAGGCAGAGCAGTTCCCAGTTGGAGCCATCCTCGGGATTGTTGTCGTGGTTGTGGTCGCGGTGGTGGACGGTCAGCTCGCGCAGGCGCACGCCGCTGAACTCGCGGGCGCAGCGCCCGCAGATCCAGGGGTACATCTTCAGGGCTTTTTCGCGGTAGCTGGTTTCGCGGCGGCGTTGGGCTTCGGCGAGGACGGCGTCGACTTTGCTGGTGGGCTGGTTCATGGCTCGTAGAAGAGAGTGTGGAATCGGACTTCCAGCATAAGTCCGCTGCCGCGCGCTGGCTACGGCCTGGGCGTATCCGGGCGCGACCAGATCCACAGGTTGCCAACCGCCATGCCGAGGATCACAGCGTACAGCCAGAGGCCGTGGGGCAGGGTGACCAGCATGATCGCCAGGGCGGCGAGCATCGCCAGGCTGGCGCTGATCTTGGCGCGTCGCGCAATGGCGCGGCCGTTGCGCCAGTTGTGCAGGATGGGGCCGAACAGCCGGTGATTCTCCAGCCAGGCGGACAGGCGCGGCGAACTCTTCGACGCGGCCCAGGCGGCGAGCAGGACGAACTCGGTGGTCGGCAACCCCGGCACCACCAATCCCACCATGCCCACGCCGAGGCTGGTGTACGCCAGCAACGCGAATGCCAGCCGGGCCAGCCGCGAGCGCGCGGGGGCGAAGGGGGTGGCGCGCGCCGCATCGGCAGGCGCGCGCTCGAGGGCGTCAGACGGCGGCGGGAGCACTGTCGTAGCTGTGTTGCAGCAGTTCGGAGAAACGCTCGAAAGCGGCCACGGCGCCGGCTTCGGCTTCGCGCTCTTCGGCTTCGCTCAGCTCCAGGCCGTCGAGGGTGCGGGTGAAGCGCTTCCAGCCTTCGGCACGGCCGCCTTCGGGTTCGCCCAGGTGACGGGCGCCGGTGTTCTCGTCCAGGCCCAGCACAGCGACGCGCTTGATCAGGAAGGCCGCGCCGAGCTTGGAGCCTTCGGAGACGAACAGCCAGCCCAAGGCGTGTGCCTGGCTCGGGTTGCTGATGGCGCCGGCAACCGGGGCGGGCACTTGGGTGTCGAGGTCGGCCAGGTCCAGGCGGGCCTGTTCGGCGCGGCAGCGCTGCGGCAGGTCGGGGAAGATCTTGCCCAGCTCGGCGTCCTGGTACAGGGCCTGCAGCTCGGACTGGAACAGGTACTGGGCGACCACAAAGCGGGCGAAACGCTCGCGGCTGGAGAAGGGCTCGCGGGCCTTCACGGCGTGGTCGAGACGCTCGTGGGGGGCGTGGGTCAGCGCGTTCAGGCGCTGCGAGCGCAGGGCGGGGAGTTCCAGGGTGGTCATGTCCAATTCCTTGAAATTACAGGTCTTTACAGACGAGACGAACGAGTTCGGGGAAAGCGTAAAGATTGTCGGCGTTCACTGTGCGAGCCAGCTTTTGTAGGGTGCATAACGCGTCAGCGTTATCCGCCGCGCCGGGCGGCGGATAACCTGTTCCAGGTTATGCGCCCTACGACCAGCGAGGGCGCGTGAGCATCAGATATCCCACACCAGGTTGATCGCGAAGTTGCGGCCCGGCTGGGTCAGGCGATCAAGGTTGGCCGGGGCCAGTACCGAGGCTTCGCCGACGCCGTCGTAGCCGCGCACGTCATCCCACAGCCAGTACTTTTTGTCGGTGAGGTTGTACAGGCCGGCGTTGAGGGTCAGGTCGTCGGTCAGCTTGTAGTAGCCGGTCAGGTCGAGGATGCCGAAGCCCGGGGTCTTGAACTGGCTGCTGGTGCCGTCGGGGGCGTTGAACTGGCTGTCGTCGACGCGGGTCTTGCGCTTGACCAGGGTCCAGTCGAGCAGGGCGCCGTAGCGGCCGGCCTGTTCGTCGTAGCCCAGGCCGAACACGCCGGTGAGCGGGTTGACGCTGTTGATCGGCTCGCCGGTGTCCTTGTTGCGGCCGTAGGCGTAGGCCACCGAGCCCTTGGTGTAGAGCCCCTGCGGCGCGCCGAAGGCGCCCAGTTCCAGGCGGCCCTTCAGCTCCACGCCCTTGATGATGGCGTTCTTGATGTTGTTGCTGGTGAAGGTCGGTTCGTCGTAGCCGGGGGTGATGGCGTCTTCGTTGATGAAGTCGCGGTACTTGTTATAGAAGACCGCCACGTCGAACGAGCCTTCCTCGAAGTTGCCGCGCAGGCCGGTCTCGTAGCTCTGGCTGCGTTCCGGGTCCAGGTCCGGGTTGGGCTCCACGCGGTAGCCGGTGGTGGGGTTGTCGAAGCGGCCGTAGAGCGCCTTGGCGGTCGGGGTGCGGAAGCCCTGGGCGTACTGGCCGTACCACAGGTAGTTGTCGTTGAACGCGTAGGTCACGCCGAGCTTGGGCGAGAGCTGGTGCCAGCTCTTGCTTTCGCTGCTGACGTCGCCTTCGCCGCTCTGGTCGACGGTACGCAGGAATTCCTCGGTGATGTGCGGGTCCAGGCGGGTGTGGTCGTAGCGCAGGCCGGGAAGGAAGGTCCAGTCGTTCCAGCGAATCTCGTCCTGGGCGAACAGGGCGTAGGTATCGATGGTCGGGTCCGGGAAGTCGCTGCTGCGGGCCAGGCGGTCGGAGGCCACCGAGCTCGGGCCGCCGATGGTGGTGCAGGTGCGGCTGACAGCCAGGCAGGTGGCGTCGCCTTCGCGGTAGCCGGTGACCTTCTGGCGCTTGAGGGTGGTGCCGTAGGTCAGCAGGTGGTCGGTGTCGCCCAGGGCGAAGGCCTTGTCCATCTGCAGGTCGAGCACCCACTGGCGCTCCTTGTACTGGGTCTCGCGGGTCCGCAGCACCTGGCGGGTGATGGGGTAGTAGAACTCGTCGGTGCTCTGGTCGGTCTTGGCGATCTGGTAGTTGAAGGTCCACTTCAGGTGATCGGCCACCGCGCTGTCCAGCAGCATCTGGTGTTCCAGACCGTAGCGTTCGCGGGTGATGGTGTCGTTGCCGGTGCGCCACTGATACATGCCGCCGGGCAGCACGCTGTCGGGGATGGTCGGTGCGCCATTGAAGTACGGGCCACCGTAGGCGCTCTTCTGGTCGGTGTCGACGTCGTCCTTGTACTTCTCGTAGACCAGGCCGAAGCGGCTGCCTTCTGCGTAGTTCCAGCCCAGTTTCGCCAGCACGTTGGTGGTGCGCACGTCTTCGGGGTTGGCTTCGGTGCGCGACAGGCCGGTGCCGCCGGTGCTGCCGTAGGACTCGGTCTCGTGACCGTTGCGCTGGCTCAGGTGCAGCAGGCCGTCGAAGTCGTCGTGGCGGCCGGCGACGGTGGCGGAGGTCAGCCAGCTGTCATCGGCGGAGCTGTAGCCGGTCTTCAGGCGCGCGCCGACGTCCTGGCCGTCCTTGATGATGTCGTCCGGGTCGAGGGTGAAGTAGCTCACCGCGCCGCCGATGGCGTTGCTGCCATACAGGGCCGAGGCCGGGCCGCGCAGAACTTCCACGCGCTTGACGATTTCCGGGTCGACATAGTTGCGCTCGGTCTGCGCATAGGGGCCGTTGAAGAAGCTGTTGGGGATCTCGACGCCGTCGATCTGCGTCAGCACGCGGTCGCCGTCGATGCCACGGATGTTGTAGCCGGTGATGCCGGCACGGTTGCCGGTGCCGCCGACGGAGACGCCGGGCATGTCGCGCACCAGTTCCTTGATGCTGTTGACGTTCTTGCGGTCCAGTTCCTCGCGGCCGACGACGTTCACCGTGGACGGAACCGAGGTGACGCTCTGCGCCTGGCGGGTCGCGGTGACGGTGAGCGGCTGCATCTCGGCGACGGAGGAGAGGTTGCGCTCCAGCACCACGTTGCGCGGGCCGAGCTGGCGCACGCTCAGGCCGGTGCCGCCGAGCAGGGTCTTCAGCGCGCGCTCCGCCGGCAGGCGGCCGCTGACGCCCGGAGAGACCACCCCGTCAGCCAGGTCACCGGCCACGCCAACCTGCCAGCCGGTCACCGCGCTGAATGCGTTGAGTGCCTGGGGCAATGGTTGGCGGGCGATGTCGAAGCTGTAGCCGGCCTGAGTCTGGCTCGCTTCCGCCGCGAGAGCGGAAGCGACCGGCAGGCTGGCGAGGCCGATGGACAGGGCGAGCAGCGAGATGCTGGCCGGCGCGGACAGCCGGCGCAGGGGGGCACGCGAAGAAGCAATGGTCATCGAAGGGCTCTCTTAGTCAGTCTTTGTTCGCATTCGTAAATGCGAATCTATTGCATTGGCTTCTGACTAAACGAACGAGCCTTTCGGATCGCGTAAAAAAACTTTCTGTGCGGGGCGGGAAGTCAGTTGAGGATCAGCAGTTTCGGGTATTCGTGCAGCTCGGCGGAGGTGATCTGAGCCAGCGAACGTGCCACGCCCAGCGGGTCGTCCAGGCGCCAGTTGCCGGTGACGCTGACGTTCTCCAGGCGCTCGTTGGTATTCACGATCCAGCCGGGGTAGTAGCGGCGCAATTCGGCCAGCACCTGGCTGAGCGGGCAGTTCTCGAACACCATGCGGCCCTTCACCCAGGCCAGCTGGGATTCGGCCTCGGCGCCGTGCTGGCGCTCGCCGAAGCCCTGTGGGCCGACGCGAATGCTGTCGCCGGCGCCGAGGCTGACGCGGGCGTCGTCCAGTCGCGTGCGCAGGTCGACTTCACCACGCTGCACGCTGACCTCCGCCTCGTTGCCGAGGTAGCGCACGGCGAACGCCGTGCCGCGCACCGTGACCTGCACTGGCCCGGCCTCCACCTCGAAGGGGCGGCTGCGGTCATGGGCGACGTCGAAGAACACTTCGCCGCGGTAGAGACGGGCCACGCGCTGCTGGTCGTCGACCTTGCTGGAGAATGCGGTGTCGGTGTTGAGCAGCACGTTCGAGCCGTCGGCCAGCTGGACTTTCTGGCGTTCGCCGACCGCGGTGAGATGGTCCGCGCGCAGGCGCGTCAGCAGGTCGCCCTGCACCACGACACCGATGGCGAGTACCAGCGCCGCAGCCGTGGCGACGGGTTTCCAGAAGCGCCGCGGGCGACGCAGCGGCCGGGCTTTTTCCTGCGCCCGTTTGCGTTCCAGGCGCGCAGCGGCGACCGGCAGCAACGGTGACTGCCACGCATCGCGCACGCGCTGGTAGGCACGCGCGTTGCCTTCGCTGGCGGCGAGCCAGGCATCGAAGCGCGCGCGGGTGGCGGCGTCCATGTCGTCCTCGAGGATCAGCCAGTCGAGAGCTTCGGCCATCTGCTGGTCGTCGGGCGGCGTGGCGTGGGGCAAGGGGCGATCCTCAGGGCGGTGCTGGGGTGGTGAGCCGCGCATTGTTGTCGAATCGGCCGGCGAACGGTAGTCCGTCATACCGATTCCTCAAGGCGGCTGACCAGTCCGACACAGATCGCCATGATCAGTTTCAGTTCCTTCTGCACCGTGCTGGGCGAGATGTCGAGCTGCTCGGCGATCTCCGCGTAGCCGCAGCCGTGCAGGCGGCTGAGGATGAAGATGCGCTGCTGGCGCTCGCTGAGTTCTTCGAGGGTGGCACCCAGGCGCTCGAGCAGTTTCTCCGCATGCAACTGGTCCTCGGCGCTGGAGGCGGGCGCCGGCACGGCCTGCACCACGTCGAAAGGCACGTCCTCGAGCATGGTCCGCGACTGCATGCGCAGGTGGCGCAGGTGGTCCAGGGCGAGGTTGCGGCCGGTCTGGAAGAGGAAGGGTTCCAGGTGATCGATGCGGCGATCGAGCAGGGTGCGGGCGACGCGCAGGTAGGTTTCCTGCACCAGGTCTTCGGCGATGCTCGGGTTCTTCACCATCCGTACGAGCGTGCGCAGCAAAGGCAGGCGCTGGGCCAGGAAGACCGCGTCGAGGTTGGAAGTGCTCACAAGGGCGTCCAGCAGGAATAATTTTTAAATGATAATCAATGTTATTCAGGTGGGGCTCATGGCACAAGCCCATCCGTGGTTCCGGATGTGCAGGCGCCAACGAAAAAAGGGCGAGGCGCGCGGGGCGCCTCGCCCATTCCCTCAGCCGGCCGGTGAGGGGGAAGCGGGACTCAGGAGCGAACGGGGCGTGCGTTCAGGCGAGGTTCGTCGCTGCTGGATTGCGCCTGGTCGGCCGCTTCCGGGCGGCTGTTCCAGTGCGGGATGAGGATGCCGGCGGCGATCAGCGCGGTGACGGTGAAACCGATGAACACGGTGTAGGTGTCGAAGTAGCCCGGCAGCAGGCCGCCGAGGATCGCACCGATGGAGCCGCAGCCGTTGACGAAGCCCGCCGCGGTGCCGGCCGCTTCGCCGGTGCCGAAGTCCACGGCGGCGGAACCGCTGATCATCGAGTCCGGTCCGTACAGGGTCAGGCCCATCATGAACAGCAGGGCCAGCACCAGCAGGCTGCTGCCGGTCTGCATGGCCGGGACGAACAGCGCCAGGCAGACGGTCAGGCCGAGCAGGCTGATCACGCAGGCGGGCATGCGCCGCGCGCCGAAGATGCGGTCCGAGGCATAGCCGATCAGGATCGGCCCGAGCAGTCCGGCGACCTCGAAGGCCGAAGGCAGGATCGCCGCGCCGACCTTGCCCAGCCCCGGCATGCGTTCGTAGACGATCACCGGGCCCCACAGCAGGATCGCGTAGCGCGCCGGCTTGAGCAGGAAGTACGCCAGGCCCAGGGTCAGCACGGTGCGGTTGCGCAGCACCTTGCCGAGGATGCGCAGGGACTTGCCGTTCTCGCCCTCGTGCTTGAAGCCGGCGTAGTTCACGGCTTCGGGTTGCTGCACATCGGCTTCCACCGGCGGCAGGCCGACGTCCTGTGGACGGTTGCGTTGCAGCAGCAGGAACAGGATGGCGACCGCACCGACCACCGCGGCGGTGGAATAGAACGCCGCATGCCAGGTGCCGAACACTTCATAGGCCCACCAGCCGGCGAAGGGGGAGGCGACCAGTCCGCCGAAGGCGTAGCAGGTGCTCCACAGCCCGAGCACGCGGCCGCGCTCATGGGTGGCGAAGAAGCTGCCAATGTTCTTGCACAGCCCGGACCAGCCGGTGGATTGCGCCAGGCCCTGGACCACCATGCAGGTAGCGAAGACCGGCAGGGTGGCGAAGCTGCCCATTACCAGCGCGGCGGCGGCGGAGATCAGCAGGCCACCGAACACCACCACACGCGGGCCGTAACGGTCGGCGAAGACACCCCAGGTGAACTGGCCCACCGCGTAGGCGGTGAGGTAGATGGCGTCGAGGTTGGCCATCGCGATCTTGTCGAGATGGAAGGTAGGGTCTTCGGCGATGCCGAGCTTGGCCACCGAGAAGGCTTTGCGGGTGAAGTAGAAGGCTGCGTAGGCCAGCCAGGTGATGGCGAAGATCTGCCATTTCCAGCGCGCCAGGGAAGCGCGCGGCGAAGCGGTGCCGTGAGGGTTGAGCATGATCTGACCTCTTTGTTGTTGTGCTGTGCCGGCAGTCAGTGGGTAACGCCTTTTTTATTTTTGTTTTCGAAGCACGTCGCACCATCTTTGCGGTGCGGGTCAGAAGCGCTGGAACTGCTCTGTGCCGCCTTGCTGAACCCTTCAGGTTCGGCGGCGGTGGAGGGATGGAAACAATTTCGAATAAATAACTGAAATCGATTTATCAGATTTCAAAAATAAGCTGGACTTGTATGACAGAGGGCCATGACGCTAGTGTTCTGCGCGAATGACCTTGTAGTCGCTTTCCGTCTGCTGGTGAGAAGACGGTCAGAACCTTCCTGCAGAGGCGCGCCCATGTCCGTTTCCCACGCTCAGCTCAAGGCCTTCCATGCCGTTGCGGTACACGGCAGCTTCACCCGCGCCGCCGAGCGCCTTTTCCTCACCCAGCCGGCGGTTTCCGACCAGGTGCGCAAGCTGGAGGAGCGCTACGGCGTGCTGCTGTTCCATCGCAACAAGCGCTCGGTGCGCCTGACTGAGCTGGGTGAACGTCTGCTGGCGGTGACCCAGCGGCTGTTCGTGATCGAGGCGGAGGCGCAGGAGCTGCTGCAGGAATCCAGCGCGTTGCAGACCGGCAGCCTGACCCTGGCGGTGGACGCGCCGGTGCACGTATTGCCGCAGATCGCGCGCTTCTGCCAGCGCCATCCGGGCATCCGCGTGAAGCTGGAAACGGGCAATACCGACGAATCCCTGCAGCGCCTGTTCGACTACCAGGCGGACCTGGCGCTGCTCGGCCGCGAGGTGCAGGACGAGCGCCTGCTGACCTTCACCCTGCGCAGCGACCCCATCGTCGCCTTCGTCGGCCGCAGCCATCCCTGGGCCGGGCGCGAGTCCATCGAACTGTCCGACCTCGACGACACGCCGCTGGTGTTGCGCGAGCAGGGCTCGGTGACCCGGCAGATGCTCGAGGCGGAGATGGCCCGCGCTGGCTGGCGCATCCGCCCGGCCATCGAGGTGGAAGGCCGCGAGGCGTCGCTGGAAGCGGTAGCGGTGGGGATTGGCGTCGGCGTGGTGTCGGCTGCCGAACTGGGGGCCGATGCGCGCGTGCATGCGCTGCCGATCCTCGACTGCCACTGGCGCATGAGCGAGACGCTGGTGTGCCTGCGTGAGCAGAGCACCCGGCGGATCGTGGCGACCTTTCTCGATCTGGTGAAGGAAGATCTGCCGGCGGAGTAGGGCGGCTGTTCGCATCCTTCCTAAGATTCCGTCGGCACCCGTAGGACGAATAACCCGGAACGGGTTATTCGCCAGGACGGCGGATAACGCCCTGGGTGTTATGCGCCCTACAGGGGATATCTGCGCGCGGCGCTCCTGAAGTCGATTCAGGCGATGATCCTCAGCCCTCCGCCAATTCCAGAAACGCACTCACTACCCGCAACCCCCGGCGCCGCTCCAGGCAGCCGATGGCGTGGCGGTTGAGCAGGCCGTTGCCGCCCAGCGGAATCGCCTTTACCCGTGGGTCCGGACTGACCTCCAGCGACGACACGATGCCGATCCCCAGCTCCGCTGCCACCGCTTCGGTCACGGCCTCGCGGCTGTCCAGCTCCAGCAGCACGCGGGGCTCGACCGATGCCGCCGAGCAGGCCGCATCGAAGGTGCGCCGGGTGATCGAATCGGGCTCGCGCAGCACCATGATCTGCTGGTCCAGCTCGCCCAGCGGCAGCTCGCCAGCATGCTCGCTCCAGGCATGGTTGGCCGGCACCAGGGCGCAGATGCGCGACTCCACCAGCTCGCGCAGGAACAGCCCGGCGCGCGGCTCCACCTCGGTCAGCACGGCGATATCGACGTGCTCGTCCATCAGCGCGGCAAGGGTTTCCTGCGCATTGCCCAGGCGCAGGTTGACGGTGATGCCGGGGTAGCGCGCGCGCAGCCGGGCAAGCATCGGCATCACCAGGTGCGGGCCGTCGGCGGCCACTTCGATACGCCCGGTCACCAGCTCGCGGCTGGCGTCGAGCACGGCTTCGGCTTCCTCCTCCAGGGCAAACAGGGTGCGACTGATGGCCGACAGGCGTACGCCATCTTCTGTCAGCTCCACGCCGCGCGCGGTACGGCGAAACAGGTTGACCTGGTAGTGCTCCTCCAGCGCCTTCACGTGCCCGGTCACGGCCGGCTGGCTGATGAACAGGCGCTCGGCGGCGCGGGTGAAGCTGCGTTCGCGGGCGACGGCGTCGAAGGCGCGGAGCTGGAAGAGGTTCATGAGGTATATGTCAGACTTATGAAGTGCATCGTGATAAACAATTTGAACGATATCTGCCCGGCCGGCAAGTTATGCCCAGGCCGCCGCGATCCCGCCCCGGCCCAACCGAATTCAGCCCTGACGACGTTCCCAAGAAAGAGGAATCGAGCATGAGCACTGCCGAGCGAGCCCCCATCCTGCTGACTCCCGGTCCGCTGACCACGTCCCCCCGCACCCGTCGCGCCATGATGGTCGACTGGGGGTCGTGGGACCGCGACTTCAACGACCTGACCGCCGACGTCTGCAAGCGCCTGCTGGCGATCATCCACGGCGAGGCGAGCCACACCTGCGTGCCCCTGCAGGGCAGCGGCACCTTCTCCGTCGAAGCCGCCATCGGCACCCTGGTACCGCGTGATGGCAAGGTGCTGGTACTGATCAACGGCGCCTACGGCAAGCGTCTGGCAAAGATCTGCCAGGTGATCGGCCGCGAGTTCAGCACCTTCGAAACCGAAGAAGACGTGCCGACCACCGCCGCCGACGTGGACCGCCTGCTCAGCGCAGACCCGAGCCTCACCCACGTTGCCCTGATCCACTGCGAAACCAGCACCGGCATCCTCAACCCGCTGGCCGAGATCGCCAGGGTCATCGAATCCCACGGCAAGCGCCTGATCATCGATGCCATGAGTTCCTTCGGCGCGCTGGACATCGACGCCCGCCACATCCCCTTCGATGCGCTGATCGCCGCTTCCGGCAAATGCCTGGAAGGCGTACCGGGCATGGGCTTCGTCTTCGCCCGCAGCACCGCCCTGAACGCCAGCGCCGGCAATTGTCACTCGCTGTCCATGGACCTGCAGGACCAGCACGCCTACATGGCCAAGACCGGCCAGTGGCGCTTCACCCCGCCGACCCACGTGGTGGCCGCGCTGCACGAAGCGCTGAGCCAGTACGAGGAAGAGGGCGGTCTCGCGGCCCGTCATCAGCGTTACGCAAACAATTGCCAGACTCTGCTGGCGGAGATGGCCGAGCTGGGGTTCCGCAGCTTCCTGCCGGCCGAGATCCAGGCGCCGATCATCGTCACCTTCCATGCGCCGAGTGACGCCCGCTACACCTTCACCGAGTTCTACAACCGGGTGCGCGAGAAGGGCTTCATCCTCTACCCGGGCAAGTTGACCCAGGTGGAAACCTTCCGTGTCGGTTGCATCGGCCAGGTCGACGCCAGCGGCATGCGCGCCGCCGTCGCAGCCATCGCCGAGACGCTGAAGGAAATGGAAGTCTTCGAAATCTGACGCCCGCCCGAATTCTCACAGGATTGAACGCCATGAATTACCAGCAACCCAAGCAACTGCAAGCCGTCATCCTCGACTGGGCCGGCACCGTGGTCGACTTCGGCTCCTTTGCACCGACGCAGATCTTCGTCGAGGCCTTCGCCGAGTTCGGCGTCCAGGTCAGCCTGGAAGAGGCCCGCGGCCCGATGGGCATGGGCAAGTGGGACCACATCCGCACCCTGTGCGACATTCCGGCCATCGCCGAACGTTACAAGGCCAGGTTCGGCCGCGTACCGAGTGACGATGACGTCACCGCCATCTACGAGCGCTTCATGCCGCTGCAGATCGAGAAGATCGCCGAGCACTCGGCGCTGATTCCCGGCGCGCTGGACGCCATCGCCGCACTGCGCAAGCAAGGGCTGAAGATCGGCTCCTGCTCCGGCTACCCGGCGGTGGTGATGGAGAAGGTCGTTGCCCTGGCGAAGACCAACGGCTACGTCGCCGACCACGTGGTCGCTACCGATGAAGTGCCCAACGGCCGCCCGCACCCGGCACAGGCGCTGGCCAACGTGATTGCCCTGGGCATCAACGACGTGGCGGCCTGCGTGAAGGTCGACGACACCTGGCCGGGCATCCTCGAAGGCCGCAGCGCCGGCATGTGGACCGTGGCGCTGACCTGCTCGGGCAACGCCCTGGGGCTGACCTATGAGCAGTACAAGGCGCTGCCGGCGGAGAAGCTGGAGCAGGAACGTCGCCGCATCGGCCAGATGTTCGAAGGCTCGCGCCCGCACTACCTGATCGACACCATCGCCGAACTGCCAGCGGTGATTGCCGAAATCAATGCACGCCTGGCGCGGGGTGAGATGCCGCAGGCCTGCTGAGATTTGATCTGATGTGAGAAAGGCCCGCTTAGTGCGGGCCTTTCTCATGGGGGGCGTGCCCGCGATCAGCGCCGACAGGCGCGTCTGTCAGCCGTAATCAGTTCACAACGTTCCGCACAAACCGCACCAGCACATCCCCATGGTTCTGATAGGAAAACGGCTGGTTGCTCTTGAATACGTGGAAACCGCCGGCGTCGACCTCCACCGTTTCCTCGGCAAGGACGATGGTCAACCGGCCTTCGATGACATAGGCCATGTCGTACCAGCCTTCGGCATCGGGCTCGGCGTTGTAGCGGTCGCCGGGGGCGAGCGTCCAGTGCCAGAGTTCGGCCTGGCGGGTGGCGGGGGTGCTGGCGAGGAGGGTACCGCGGCTGTCGGCCTGTTGGCCGCCCCAGGCGACGGCGTCGACGCGGGACAGGCCGCCGGTGGACGGCGGGCGAACCAGGTCGGCGAAGGTGACTGTCAAAGCGGCGGCGATGCGGTCGAGGGTGGCGAGGCTGACGTTGGTGTCGCCGCTCTCGATGCCGACCAGCATCCGCCGGCTGACGCCCGAGGCCTTGGCCAGTGCGTCCTGGCTAAAGCCGGCATTGCGGCGGTGCGTCTTCACGTTATCGGCGACATGCACCAGCACGCTGGGACGTTCGGAAGGAGTGGGCAGTATATTGCTCATTCTGGCCTTTTTGCGCATTATGTTGCGCATAACAGTCAACCAAGAAATCCCAACCGTTGCAACGCCTGTTCAGGTCCGCATCATGCCTCGCTCTCGCTTTATTTCCACTGCCTTCCCCATTCTCATCCTGATCGTGTCCATGGCCTCGATCCAGACCGGCGCATCGGTCGCCAAGAGCCTGTTCCCGGTGCTCGGCGCCGAAGGCGTGACCTCCATGCGCCTGATCTTCGCGGCCATCCTCCTGCTGGCGATCCTCCGCCCGTGGCGCGCCTCGCTGCGCGGCAAGCCGCTCAAGCCGCTGTTCATCTACGGCGTGACGCTGGGCCTGATGAACCTGACCTTCTACATGGCGCTGCAGACCATTCCGCTGGGCGTTGCCGTGGCGCTGGAGTTCACCGGGCCGCTGGCAGTCGCGCTGTTCTATTCGCGCAAGCCGATCGACTTCCTGTGGATCGCCATTGCCGTGGTCGGCCTCGGCCTGCTTCTGCCGATCGCCGACTTCGGCCACGGCATCGACCCCAAGGGCGCCGCGCTGGCGCTGGGGGCGGGCGTCTGCTGGGGGCTCTACATCATCTTCGGCCAGCGCGCCGGTAATGACCTGGGCGCACAGGGCGCTGCGCTGGGCATCAGCATCGCGGCGATCTGCGTAGCGCCCATCGGCCTTGCGCACAGCGGCATGGCGCTGTTCGACATCAGCCTGTTCCCGGCGTTGCTGGGCGTGGCGATCCTCTCCAGCGCCTTGCCCTACACCCTGGAGATGGTGGCGCTGACTCGCCTGCCGGCGCGGACTTTCGGCACCCTGATGAGTATCGAGCCGGCCTTCGGCGCGCTGTCCGGTCTGGTGTTCCTGGGCGAGCAGCTGACTTCGCACCAGTGGATCGCCATCGGCGCGATCATCGTCGCCTCGGTGGGCACGACGCTGAGCAGCCGGCCGAAGCCGGCGCTGGTTACCGACTGATCCTCCCTGCGCTACGAAGAAGCCGCCCTTGGGCGGCTTTTTGCTTTTGTAGGATGGGTGGAGCGCCATCCTACGCAGTGTTTTTCCTGCACGACTCCCAAATAAAAAAGCCGCCCTCGGGCGGCTTTCTGCGTTGTGGGCGATCAGCCCGCCGTGCGCATCTCGTTCAGCACGATCTGCCGCTTGGCGCTGCGCGAAAGGCGGATGCACAGCATTACCGCGGCGCAGGTCAGACCGACGATCAGGCCCTCCCAAAGGCCGCGCGGGCCGGTGGGCTCCTGCAGCCAGTGGGCGAGGCCGAGGCTGTAGCCCACCGGCAGGCCGATGCCCCAGTAGGCGAACAGGGTCATGATCATGGTCGCGCGGGTGTCCTGGTAGCCGCGCAGGGCGCCGGCGGCGGTGACCTGTACGGCGTCGGAGAACTGGAACAGCGCCGAGAACACCAGCAGCGTGGCGGCCAGCGCCAGGACATCCGGGTCCTGCGTATAGAGCCCGGCGATGTGCTCACGCATCAGCAGCATGCCGCTGGCGGAAATGCAGGCGTACGCCAGTGCCGCGCCCATGCCCACGCCGGCAGCGAAACGAGCATCGCGCGGCGCACCGGCACCGAGCGACTGCCCCACGCGGACGGTCACCGCCATGGCCAGCGAGTAGGGGATCATGAACACCAGTGCGCTGAAGTTCAGTGCCACCTGGTGGCCCGCCACCACTTTCTCGCCGAGTTCGCCGATCAGCAGGGCGATCACCGAGAAGATGCTGGACTCGGCGAACACCGCGATGCCGATGGGCAGGCCGACCCCTACGAGGCTGCCGATCACCTGCGGCTTCGGCAGCTCCCAGTGGCTGAACAGCTGGCTCGGTTTGTAGACCTTGGCCCAGTTCACCCAGACCAGCATGCCCAGCAGCATGAACCACATGACCGAGCCGGTGGCCCAACCGCAGCCGGGGCCGCCCAGCGCCGGGAAACCGAGGTGGCCGTAGATCAGCACGTAGTTGATCGGGATGTTCAGCATCAGCCCGCAGATGCCCAGCACCATGCTTGGCCGGGTGCGCCCCAGGCCATCGCTGAAGCAGCGCAGCACGTGATACAGCGCCACCGCCGGCAGGCCGCAGGCGATGCCGCGCAGGTAGAAGCAGCTGGGTTCGATCAGCGCTTCCTCGACCTTCATCGCCCGCAGCACCGGCTCGGAGAGCAGCCACAGCGTCGCCCCCGCCAGCGGGCCGACCAGCAGTGCCAGCCACAGCGCCTGGCGCACCAGCGGGCCGGTGCCGGCCTGGTCGCCCGCGCCGTAGCGCTGCGCCACCTTGGCGGTGGTGGCGAGCAGGGTGCCGGTCATCAGCAGGAAGATCGGAATCCAGATCGAGTTGCCCAGCGCCACCGCGGCCAGGTCGCGCGGCCCCACGCTGCCGGCCATCACCGCATCGACGAAGCCCATGGCGGTGGTCGCCAGCTGGGCGATCATGATGGGCGCTGCGAGGGTCAGCAGTTCCTTGAGTTCGGTGGCGGTGCGCCGTCCGCGGGAGACAGGCTGGGTGAGGCTGGTCACGGCTTTCCTTGGCAGAAGAAATGGGCGGGAAGCCGACCAGTTTAAGGGCTGTCCGCCCGGGCAGCAAAGCCTGGCGTGTGTGGCGCGGGACCGCGCGCAACGGCGCTGGTAAAGTAGCCGGTGTCGATTTATGGAGTCAGCCCATGCGTATCCTTGCCGATGAAAACATTCCCCTGGTCGAAGCCTTCTTCGGCGCCCATGGCGACATCCGTCGCCTGCCCGGACGCGGGATCGACCGCGCGGCCCTGGGCGATGCCGAAGTATTACTGGTGCGCTCGGTGACGGACGTCAGCCGTGAGCTGCTCCAGGGCAGCCAGGTGAAGTTCGTCGGCACCTGCACCATCGGCACCGATCACCTGGACCTCGAGTACTTCGCCGAGGCTGGCATCGCCTGGTCCAGCGCGCCGGGTTGCAACGCCCGCGGCGTGGTGGACTGGGTGCTGGGCAGCCTGCTGGCGCTGGCCGAAGTGCATGGCGCCAAGTTATCCGAACGCCGCTATGGCGTGATCGGCGCGGGGCAGGTGGGTGGTCGCCTGGTGGATGTGCTGCGCGGGCTGGGTTGGGACGTGCGCGTCTGCGACCCGCCGCGCGCCGCCGCCGAAGGGGGTGATTTCCGCAGTCTGGAAGAAGTGCTGCGCGAGTGCGACGTGATCAGCCTGCACACGCCGCTGACCCGCGAAGGCGAAAACCCGACGCGCCACCTGATCGACGCGCAGCGCCTCAAGGCATTGCGCCCCGGCGCCTGGCTGATCAATGCCAGCCGGGGCGGTGTGGTCGACAACACGGCGCTGCGCATCCACCTGGAGTCCGGCGCGGATATCGACGTGGCGCTGGACGTCTGGGAAGGCGAGCCGGAAGTGAACGTGCAACTGGCCCATCACTGCCGTATCGCCACCCCACACATCGCCGGCTACAGCCTGGATGGCAAGTTGCGTGGCACGGCGCAGATCTACGAGGCGTTCTGCGCCTGGCAGCGTTGCGAGCCGGCCGTCGACCTCGACGACCTGCTGCCGGCGCAATGGCTGGCAGAACTGAGTCTGAAAGAGGAATGCGATCCGGACTGGGCGCTGGCGATGCTCTGCCGCGCGGTGTACGACCCGCGCAGCGATGACGCCAATTTCCGTCGCAGTCTGATCGGAGACACCCAGACCCGGCGCGCGGCTTTCGACGCGCTGCGCAAGCACTACCCGCCGCGCCGGGAAATCACCGGGTTGTGGGTAGACATCCAGGGCGATTCGCCGCGCCTGGAAAGCCTGCTGACCGCGCTGGGGGCCAACCGGGTCGGGGAGTAGGGCGGACGCGCCGCCGCGCCTTTATTCCGCTTGGCGGCGTGGCGGCTCGCAGGTCTTGTCCAGTTCCTGGCAGGCGCGCTGGATCATGTCTTCGGTAATCGGCACTTCGCGGCCCTGGGCATCGATGATCGAACCGCCGACTGGCTGCTGCGGTTGGCGCGGAGTGGGGCGGGGTGCGGATTGCTGGTGGGTTTGCAGGCTCATGGCCAATCTCCTCTACATCAGGTTCGTTGCAGTCTAGGCAGATCAGATGAAACCCCGGTGACAGAGGCGCGCAGGGCTGCGCCGAATATCCGTCACCGAAGACAGACGACCGGATGACTTGCAGATTGCGTGCCAATCGCGAGGTCCCCGGTCGTTTGCTTGTCGTTATAGTGAGTGGAGTTACCGCTTCCCTGGTCCGACCCGGCGTTGCGCCGGTGGTTCGAAGAAGTTTCCCTCGAGGTTGAGTATGGACAGGATTCGCATAGGGCTGATCATCAATCCGCTGGCCGGTATCGGCGGCCCGACCGCGCTCAAGGGCAGCGATGGCGTGGCCGCGCTGGCCCTGGCGCGCGGCGCCGAACCACGGGCGGCGGAGCGTACGCGGGTTGCCCTGGAGCACCTGCTGCCGGTGCGCGAGCGCCTGGAATTCCTCACCTTCCCCGGCCCGATGGGCGCCGACCTGCTGGCGGACATGGGCTTTGCCTATCGCCTGGCGGGTGCCCTGGAAGAGCAGCAGAGCAGCGCGGCGGATACCCGTCACGCCGTGCAGGCGCTGCAGGAAGCCGGCGTAGCGCTGATTCTCTTTGCCGGTGGCGACGGCACCGCGCGGGATGTGGCCGAGGTGGCCCGCGAAGGCCAGCCGGTGCTGGGCATTCCTGCCGGAGTGAAGATCCACTCCGGGGTCTACACCATCAGCCCGCGCGCCGCCGGGGAACTGGCGCGGCGGCTGGTGGACGGTGGGCTGGTGCGCCTGACCCAGGGTGAAGTGCGCGATCTCGACGAGGCCGCGCTGCGCGAAGGTCGCGTCGCCGCGCGCTGGTACGCCGAACTGACGGTGCCCGAGGAAGGCCACTTCATGCAGCACGTGAAGCAGGCCGGCATGGAAACCGAGGAGCTGGTGCTTGCCGATCTTGCCGCCTGGCTGGAGGACAGCTGGGAGGACGATGTGCGTTACGTCTTCGGCCCTGGCTCGACATTGCACGGGCTGGCCGCCGACCTGCACCTGGAGACCACGCTGCTGGGCGTGGATGTGATCGAGAACGGCGAAGTGATCGCCCGCGATGTCACTGAGGCGCAGCTGTTCGAACTGGTGGACGGGCACCCGGCCTTCCTGCTGGTGACCGCCATCGGTGGGCAGGGGCACATCCTCGGCCGTGGCAACCAGCAGATCAGCCCGCGCGTGCTGCGCGCCATCGGAATCGAGCGACTGCGGGTGATTGCCACCAAGCGCAAGCTCGGCACACTCGAGGGCCGGCCGCTGCTGGTGGACAGTGGTGACGCCGGGCTGGACGCGAGCTTCCCGGCGGCGGTGCGGGTGTGGGCCGGCTACAAGGAAGAACTGCTCTATCCGCTGGGCTGGGGCAGCGAAGAACTGCCCCGTTAGTGAAAGTCCGACGCTCGGGTTCGCCCTCACCCTAACCCTCTCCCAGGGGGAGAGGGGACCGTTCGGTGCAGGGAGAGACCTTGGTTTCAGCTGGCACGGACGGCTCCCTCTCCCTCCGGGAGAGGGTTGGGGTGAGGGGAAATGCAGGCACGGACATCCCCAGGGGAAGACAGTTGCTCCCACGCACGGTGGTGCAGGTAACCGAGCCTGATCTAGACTGCTTCGCTCCGCGAAACCGGAAGAAGGGGCTGGGCATGAATTCGGGCGGTTGTCTGTGCGGCGCGGTGCGCTACGAGATCAGCGGCGAGCTGGCGCCAATCCAGGTCTGCCATTGCAGCCAGTGCCGCAAGGCGCAGGGCGGGCCGTTCGCCACCAATGTCCCGGTGGCGAGTGCGGCGTTTCGTCTGCTCAGCGGCGAGTCGGAGCTGGCCGAATACCGCGCCACGCCGGAGAAGAAGCGCGTGTTCTGCCGCACCTGCGGCTCGCCGATCTACAGCGCCCGCGATGCGCTGCCGGATACCCTGCGGGTGCGTGCGGGAACCCTGGACGAGCCCGTGCGGACAAAGCTCGAAGCACATTACTACGTCGATTCCCGCGCCAGTTGGTGGCCGCTGGAGGACAATCTGCCCCACCATGGGGGCGCCAAACCGGGATGAAGGAGCTGGCATCTCCAGCAGCAGTCAGGGAGCAACAGGGTCAGTGTCAATGGAACGAAAATTTCGCGTGCTGGTGCTGGGCGGTTACGGCAACTTCGGCAGCCTGATCGTGCGTCGCCTCAGCGGCATTGAGGGCATCCGCGTGCTGGTGGGCGGGCGCGACCAGCGTCGCGCCAATGAACTGGCCGCGCAGGTGGGCGGCGAGGCGGTGTGCCTGGACATGAACCAGCCGACACTGGCCGGCCGCCTCAATGAACTGAAGGTCGACCTGGTGATTTCCACCGCCGGGCCGTTCCAGGGGCAGGACTACCGCGTCGCCCGCGCCGCCATCGGCGCCCGTGCGCATTACATCGACCTGGCCGACGCCCGGCAGTTCGTCTGCGGCATCCACGAACTCGACCGCGCCGCGCGCAGCGCCGGGGTGCTGGTGTGCAGCGGCGCAAGCTCGGTGCCTGCGCTGGCTGCCTCGGTGATCGACGAGCTGCTGCCACGCTTCCAGCGCCTGGACAGCATCCACCACGGCATCAGCTCCTCGGCGAAGATTCCCGGCCAGGCCACGGTCTCCGCAGTGCTGGGCTACTGCGGCAAGCCTTTGCGCCAGTGGCGCCAGGGGCGCTGGCAGGACGTGCACGGCTGGCAGGGACTCAATCGCCACCGCTTTCCCGCACCCCTGGGACAGCGCTGGCTGGCCCACTGTGATGTGCCGGACCTCGACCTGTTCCCGCAGCGCTACCCCGGCGTGCAGGACGTGCGTTTCTCCGCCGGCCTCGGCCTGAAGCTCACCCAGTTCGGCACCTGGGGCCTGTCGTGGCTGGTGCGCGCCGGGCTGGTGAAGGACGCCGCGCGCCTGGGCGCCGGCCTGCATCGTCTGGCTGTGGCGATGGAGCCATTGGGCGACGGGCGCAGCGGCATGTTCGTCCACCTGCAGGGCGTCGATGGCGACGGCAAACCCCTGGCGCTTTGCTGGGAAATTCTCGCGCAGCAGGACCACGGCCCGAACATCCCCTGCATGGCGGCGGTAGCGCTGGCACGCAAGCTGGCCGCCGGGCAATTGCGCCAGCGCGGCGCGACGCCCTGTATCGGCCTGCTCACCACGGATGAGTACGTGGCCGAACTCGAAGGGCTGAACATCTCCCACGGCCTGCGCGAGCTGCCGGCGCACTGATGGCAGGCTGTTTCTCAGGCAACACTCGATCAGCAGTGCTGTTGCCTGAGTGACACGAAACACCCGGCAGAACCGGCTGAAGTGCCCGAAAATCATACATTTCCTTGTTGTTACGGCCCTTTCGGGGGTTGGTACGGCCCTTGCTCAAGGCTTCTGTACCTAGCGCAACAGTCAACAGGGAAAACCCATGACCAGCCCCATAAGAGTGGTCGCCGTCTCCGGCGGCACCTATCGCCCCTCGCGCACCCTGGTGCTCACCCAGGCCGTGCTCGACGCACTCGGCGAGCAGCTTCCGGTAGAAGCCCGAATCATCGAACTGGCCGACATCGCCCGCCCGCTGGGTGCCGCGTTGTCGCGCCAGGAGCTTTCCGCAGAGCTGGAGGCCACCCTGCGCGAGATCGAGACCGCCGACCTGCTGGTGGTGGCCTCGCCGGTCTACCGCGGCTCCTATCCCGGCCTGCTCAAGCACCTGTTCGACCTGGTGGACATGAACGCCCTGATCGACACCCCGGTGCTGCTCGCCGCCACCGGTGGCAGCGAGCGCCACGCGCTGGTCCTCGACCACCAGCTGCGCCCGCTGTTCAGCTTCTTCCAGTCGATCACGCTGCCGATTGGCGTGTACGCCAGCGAAGCGGATTTCGCCAACTACCAGATCACCAGTGACACCCTGCGCGCCCGCATCCAGCTGGCCGCCGAGCGCGCCGCGCCGCTGTTCGCCCGTCCGCAACTGCGCAAGACCGCCTGAGGAGCCTTCGATGAATGTGTTCTGGTTCCTGCCCACCCACGGCGACGGCCACTTCCTCGGCACCAGCGAAGGCGCGCGCCCGGTGTCGTTGCCGTACCTCAAGCAGATCGCCCAGGCCGCCGATTCCCTGGGCTACTACGGCGTACTGATTCCCACCGGGCGCTCCTGCGAGGATTCCTGGGTGGTGGCCTCAGCCCTGGCGCCGCTCACCGAGCGCCTGCGCTACCTGGTGGCGATCCGTCCGGGGATCATCTCGCCGACCGTGTCCGCGCGGATGGCCGCGACCCTGGATCGCCTCTCCGGCGGGCGCCTGCTGATCAACGTGGTCACCGGCGGCGACCCGGATGAAAACCGTGGCGACGGCATTCACCTCAGCCACGCCGAGCGCTACGAAGTCACCGACGAATTCCTGCGCATCTGGCGCCGTGTGCTGCAGGGCGAATCGGTGGACTTCGCCGGCAAGCACCTGCAGGTAGAGAACGCCAAGGCGCTCTATCCGCCGATCCAGAAGCCTTACCCGCCGCTGTACTTCGGCGGATCCTCGGCCGAGGCCCACGACCTGGCCGCCGAGCAGGTGGACGTCTACCTGACCTGGGGCGAGCCACCGCAAGCGGTCGCGCAGAAGATCGCTGACGTGCGCGAGAAGGCCGCGAAGCAGGGGCGCAGCGTGAAGTTCGGCATTCGCCTGCACGTGATCGTCCGCGAGACCGCCGAGGAAGCCTGGCAGGCCGCCGACAGGCTGATCGCCAACATCTCCGACGAGACCATCACCAATGCGCAGAAATCCTTCGCCCGCTTCGACTCCGAAGGCCAGCGGCGCATGGCTGCGCTGCACGGCGGGCGGCGCGACCAGTTGGAGATCTACCCCAACCTCTGGGCCGGCGTCGGCCTGGTTCGTGGCGGCGCCGGCACCGCGCTGGTGGGTGACCCGCAGCAGGTCGCCGAGCGCATCAGGGAGTACGCGGACCTGGGGATCGACAGCTTCATCTTCTCCGGCTACCCGCACCTGGAAGAGGCCTATCGCTTCGCCGAGCTGGTCTTCCCGTTGCTGCCCGAGCCCTATGCAAGCCTTGCCGGACGCGGCGTGACCAACCTCACCGGGCCCTTCGGCGAAATGATCGCCAACGATGTGCTGCCCGGACGCAAGGCCGGCTGAGCCGGCTCTCCGCCCCCGACTTGCCGGGCACAGGTCCGGCTTGCCCTGAACAGACTCAAGAGGAAGAGAGCGTGAATGCCAAGACGCATCTCGACGCACTGACACCCGGGCAGATTGCCCAGCGCCTGGCCGCCGGTTTCGCCGAAACCGCCGCCGAGCGCGACATCCGCGGCGGCACGCCGAAGGCCGAACGCGACGCGCTGCGCCAGAGCGGCCTGCTGTCGCTGATCATCCCTGCCGAATACGGCGGCCTGGGCGCCGACTGGAGCACCACGCTGGACATCGTCCGCCAGTTCGCCGTGGCCGACAGCTCCATCGCCCACGTGTTCGGTTTCCAGCACCTGATGCTGGCCACCGTGCGCCTGTTTTCCCGCCCCGAGCAGTGGCAGCCGTGGTTCGAGCTGACCGCGCGCAATCAATGGTTCTGGGGCAACGCACTGAACCCGCTGGACACCCGCACCGTGTCGCGCAGCTTCGCCGGCTGGCGCGAATTTTCCGGGCGCAAGAGCTTCTGCTCCGGCGCGCTGGATTCGCAGATGCTCATCGCCTCGGCGCTGGACGGCGAGGGCGGCAAGCTGCTGATCGCCGCCATCCCCACCGCGCGCAGCGGCATCAGCCTGGCCCACGACTGGGACAACATGGGCCAGCGCCAGACCGACAGCGGCAGCGCTACCTTCGAGCGCGTGCGGGTGGAGGAGAGCGAGCTGCTGCTCGATCCGGGCCCGCTGAGCACACCCTTCGCCTGCCTGCGTCCGTTGATCGCCCAGCTGATCTTCAGCCACATCTTCCTCGGCATCGCCGAAGGCGCGTTCGAGGAAGCGCGGCAGTACACGCTCAAGGAAGCCCGCCCGTGGTTCCGCGCCAGCGTCCCCACGGTGGGTGAGGACCCTTACGTGCTCGCGCACTACGGCGAGTTCTGGGTCGGCCTGGAAAGCACCCGCCTGCTGGTGCGCCGTGCCGCACAACTGCTCGACGAAGCCTGGAACAAGGGCGCCGCGCTGGACGCCGAGGAGCGTGGCCGGCTGGCCGTGGCCATCGCTACCGCCAAGGTGGCGGCGACCCGCAACGGCCTGGAAATCTGCAACCGCCTGTTCGAAGTCACCGGCGCGCGCTCCACCCACGCCGCGCTGCGCATCGACCGCTACTGGCGCAACCTGCGCACCCAGACCCTGCACGACCCAGTGGACTACAAGGTCCGCGAGCTGGGCGACTGGGCGCTGAATCAGCAACTGCCGCAACCGACTTTCTACTCATGAACGCGACCACACCCGAGGGTCTGCTGACCCTGCCCAAATCCCCCGCGCTGGCCACCTCCATCCGCGCCACGGCACAGGTCTTCGAGGACCCGAAGTCCCAGGCGCTGCTCGACCACTTGCAGCAGGTTGCGCCCAGCGAGGCCAGCGTGCTGATCATCGGCGAGACCGGCACCGGCAAGGAGCTGGTGGCGCGGCACATCCACAACCTCAGTGCGCGGCGCGGCGGTCCGTTCGTGGCGGTGAACTGCGGGGCCTTCTCCGAATCCCTGGTGGAGGCCGAGCTGTTCGGCCACGAGAAGGGTGCCTTCACCGGCGCGCTGGCGGCCAAGGCCGGCTGGTTCGAGGAGGCTAACGGCGGCACGCTGTTCCTCGACGAGATCGGCGACCTGCCGATGCCGATCCAGGTCAAGCTGCTGCGCGTGCTACAGGAGCGCGAGGTGGTACGCCTGGGCTCGCGCAAGAGCATCCCGATCAACGTGCGAGTGCTGGCGGCCACCAACGTGCAGTTGGAGAAAGCGATCAACGCCGGGCACTTCCGCGAGGACCTCTACTACCGGCTCAACGTGGTCAGCCTGGAGCTGTCGCCGCTGCGCGAGCGGCCCGGCGACATTCTCCCGCTGACCCGCCACTTCATCGCCGAATACAGCCGCCGCTTGGGCTACGGGCAGAGCCAGCTGAGCGCCGAGGCCGCGCAGAAGCTGCGCAGCTACTCGTGGCCGGGCAATATCCGCGAGCTGGAAAACGTCATCCACCACACGCTGCTGATCTGCCGCGACGGCGTGGTCCGCGCGGAGGACCTGCACCTCTCCAACCTGCGTATCGAACGCAGCGAGGAGCCACGGCTGGAGTCCCTCGGCGCCGAGCAGATTCTCCAGCAGGCGTTCCAACGGCTGTTCGAGGAGCAGGGCGGCAACCTGCACGCGCGGGTGGAAGACGCGCTGCTGCGCGCGGCCTATCGTTTCTGCCACTGCAATCAGGTACACACCGCCAACCTGCTCGGCCTGAGCCGCAACGTCACGCGCACTCGGCTGATCGAGATCGGCGAGCTGGTAGTGAACAAGCGCCGAGGCGCGGCGGTGATCGACCCGCAGCGGGGCGTGCGGCTGTCGATCTAGCCCGCTCTGATCGGGCCCGTCTATTTGGAGGTATTCGCCGCGGGCCACTGATCCACGGCAACGAAACGGGCCAGTGGCCAGCCTAGACTCCGGGACCGCCCATCCCTCGCGAAAGGAGTCTCCCATGCACGTGGACATCGCCATCGTCGGCGCCGGCCCCGCCGGGCTTTGCCTGGCCCGCTCGCTGTCGGGCAACGGCCTGTCGATCCTGCTGATCGACCGCCAGCCACTGTCTGCTGTGTCCGAGCCCGCCGAGGACGGCCGGGAGATCGCCCTGACCCACGCTTCCCGCGCCGAGCTGCAGCGGCTGGGCATGTGGTCGCGGATCGACCCGGAGGAAGTCTCGCCACTGCGCGATGCCCAGGTGCTCAATGGCCCCTCGCTGTTCACCCTGCGCATCGAGGCCGAGCACGCCGGCGCCCAGCAGCTGGGCTACTTCGTGTCCAACCAGATGATCCGCCGCGCCGCCTTCGACGCGGTGCACGAATGCGCGGACGTCTCGCTGGTCTGTGGTCGTGCTCTGCGCACGCTGCAGGTGCAGCAGGATGGTGTGTCGCTGACCCTGGACGATGACAGCCGCGTCCACGCGCGCCTGCTGGTGGCGGCCGACAGCCGCTTCTCCGAGACCCGCCGCATGCTCGGCATCGGCGCGCACATGGAAGACTTCGGCAAGACCATGATGGTCTGCCGCATGGCCCACGAAAAACCGCATCACAACGTCGCCTGGGAATGGTTCGGCTACGGCCAGACCCTGGCGTTGCTGCCGATCAACGGCGACCGTTCTTCGGTGGTCCTGACTCTGCCGCAGCGCGAGATGACGCCGCTGCTGGAACTGGACGAGAAGGCCTTTGCCCACGAGATGGAGCGCCGCTTCGACCGCCGCCTGGGCGGCATGCAGCTGCTCGGCCCGCGCCACAGCTACCCGCTGGTGGGCGTGTACTCGGACCGCTTCGTCGGCCCGCGCAGCGCGCTGATCGGCGATGCTGCCGTCGGCATGCACCCGGTCACCGCCCACGGCTTCAACTTCGGCCTGCAGAGCCAGCGCCGGCTGGCCAATGAAATCCTCGCGACCCATCGCCGTGGCGGCGATATCGGCGGCACCTGGCCGCTGCGCCGTTACGCCATGGCTCATCGCCTGGCGACCTGGCCGCTGTACCAGGCCACCCGGCTGATCGTCGGCATGTACACCGATCCGCGCCCGCCGGTGCGCCTGCTGCGCAACGCCGGCCTGCGCCTGGCGCAGAGCCTGCCGCCGCTGCGCACTGCGATAGCCAGACATCTGACTCAGGGGGCCTGAACGTAGGTGCTTGCCTGTAGGGCGGATAACGCCGTAGGCGTTATCCGCCCTACAGGGCTGACGTAAAAGCGTTCGCGAGCAAGCTCGCTCCTACAATCGCCGAGCCGCTCGGTGCGCTTTTCGTAGGACCGAGGGGGACGCCTAGTTCTTGCTCGCGAACGACTGGGCACCTGACGTCTCAGGCCGCCTCGGTCTGCCGTGCCTTCTTACGTTCCAGTTCGCGCACCAGTGGCAGCACCTTCTCGCCGAAGTAGCGCACTTCTTCCTGGAAGTGCAGGAAGCCCGTCAACACCAGGTCCACACCCACCGCCTTGAGCGCGACGATGCGTTCGGCGATCTGCTGTGGCGTGCCGATCAGGTTGGTCTTGAAGCCATCGTTGTACTGCACCAGGTCCTCGAAGCTGGATTTCGCCCAGTTGCCTTCGCCCTCCGGCGAGGCAGCGCCGGCTTGCTTGGCAGCGTGGCCGAAGGCGTTCACCGCTTCAGGGTCGGCCTTGTCGATGATCTCGGCGAGCACTGCGCGGGCTTCCTCCTCGGTATCGCGGGCGATGACGAAGGCGTTCACCCCGATCTTCACCGCGTGTCCGTTGGCCGCGGCCTTTTCGCGGATGTCGTCCACCTGTGCCTTGATCCCTTCCACGCTGTTGCCGTTGGTGAAGTACCAGTCGGAGACTCGTGAAGCCATGTCGCGCGCGGCCCGTGAGCTGCCGCCCTGGAAGATTTCCGGGTGCGGGCGCTGCAGTGGCCGGGGCTTCAGGTTGTAGTCGTGGAAGCGGTAGAAGTCGCCGTGGAAGCTGAAGTTGACCTGGGTCCAGATGCCCTTCAGGGCGCGGATAAATTCCTCCGAGCGGCGGTAGCGCTCGTCATGCTCCAGCCAGGGTTCGCCGATGGCCTGGAACTCTCCCTTGAACCAGCCGCTGACGATGTTCACTGCGATGCGTCCAGCGGTGAGCTGGTCGATGGTCGCCAGTTGCTTGGCCGCCAGCGCGGGCGTCCACGGGCCGGGGAGGATGGCGGCGATCACCTTGAGCTTTTCCGTAGCGCCCAGCAGGGCGTGGCTGAAGGCTACCGACTCGTGCTGGTACTCGGCGCCGTAGCCGGCGGTGAAGCGGATCTGCGTCAGCGCGTAGTCGAACCCGGCCTCCTCGGCGATGCGCGCGAGCTGGCGGTTGTAGTCGATGTCCCAGTGGGTGCGCTGCTCGATCTTGCTGACCACCAGGCCTCCACTGACGTTCGGGACCCAGTAGGCGAAGCGGATCGGTTGTTGGCTCATGGCTCGGGCTCCTCGGGGCTGCACAGCGGCGAAGGTGCCGCAGGCTGTGCAGAGCGAAAGCCGTGCCACGCGGGAAATTCCCGGCGGATCAGCAGCTTGGCGTTTGGCCAGGACAGCGGCGGGTGTTCCGCACGGCGCACAGCTGCTGGGCAAGTGTTGGTCAGGCAACAGCGACGGGTGCGACAACCGGCCCCTGAGCAGGCGCCGGCAAGGCTGTCAGAATTCGAAGTTCACCTGCTCACAGAAGCGGGGACCTCCTGCGTGCGAATCCATAACAGAACAAATCCAGGGGGCAGCATGGCCATTACTTCCAGCGATATCTGCAACGCCGCCGACGGGCTGTCTGGCTTCGTCGGCTTCAATCTCAAGACCGGCAAGTACATCGTGCGTTTCAGCGAGGATTCTTTCGGCATGGACGTGGCCGAGGACAGCATCCGCCCCGCCTGCGAGTTCGTCTGGGCACCGAAGAACGGCGTGGTGATGACCCTGAGCCGCGAGTGCCTGCAGATTCTCGCCGAGCAGAACATCCACGACCGCCTGAACCTCAACGAGGCGCTGCTGACCTACCTGCGTCGCACCGACCTGCCGGAGATCGCCGCCGAGCGTTGCCTGAAGTGATCACCACGCCCGCGCGCCGGGCGTTCGCAGGGGCGGGGAAGCGCCGTGCAGCGCGAAGCCGGGGAGGGGTTCGCGGGCCCGCTCCTGCAGAAACCGGGATATCGGGACCAGCCAGAGCGGACGGCGTCCGCTCTGGCGTCTTGCCGGACGCTACTGGGCCAGCTCCTTGCGCAGGTCCGCCACCTGGCCGGCGGTGACCGGCGCCGCTGCGTTGCCCCAGGTATTGCGCACGTAGGTCAGCACGTTGGCGACCTTCTCGTCGTCGAGGTTCCAGGCGAACGAAGGCATGGCTGGCGAGGTGGGCGCAGCCTCGGTGCCACCGGCCCGGCTGCCGGCCAGTACCACGCGGATCAGCGAGGTCGGGTCGTCGTTGTTGACCAGCGGTGCGGCGGCGAGGGTCGGGAACAGGTTCTTCACCCCGGTACCGTTGCTCACGTGGCAGGCGGAGCAGCGGTCGGCGTAGATCGCCTTTCCCGCGACCATCGCCGCGTCGCTGGCCGCCACCGGTGTCGGTGCCGGTTTATCGGCCGCGCCATCCTTGAGGTATACCGCCACGGCCAGCAGGTCTTCATCGTCCCAGTGCTGGGTCGAGTTCTCCACCGCTTCGGCCATGGGGCCGGAGGCGATGTCGAAGCGGTTGGCGCCGGTCTTCAGGTATTGCACGAGGTCCTCGGTGCTCCACTGGCCGATGCCGCTGTGCGGGTTGGCGGTGATGTCCGGGGCGGCCCAGCCCTGCAGGTTGGCGCCGGCGAGGAAGCGCTCGTTGTCGTCGCCGCCGATCAGGTTCTTCGGCGTGTGGCAGGTACCGCAGTGGCCCAGGCCTTCCACCAGGTAAGCGCCACGGTTCCACTGCGGCGATTTGTCCGGCGAGGGCACGAATTCGCCCTGGGTGAAGTTCAGCCAGTTCCAGCCGATCAGGCTGGTGCGCACGCTGAAGGGGAAGGGCAACTGGTTGCTTTCCACCGGGTTGCGTACCGGCTCCAGGGTCTGCAGGTAGGCCCAGAGCGCCAGGTTGTCCTCCCGCCGCACCTTGGTGTACGCAGTGAAGGGCATCGCGCCGTACAGCCGCTTGCCGTTGCGCCCATGGCCGGTGGACATCACCGCCTGGAAGTCGTCAAAGCTCCAGCGACCGAGGCCGGTTTCCGTATCGGGCGTGATATTGGCGCCCACCAGCTTGCCGAACGGCGTCTCGATCGCCACGCCACCGGCGAAGGGGGCCTGGCCGGGCACCGTGTGGCAGGCGGTGCAGTCGCCCAGCACGGCGAGGTAGCGGCCTTTTTCCACCAGGTTGTAGGAGTCAGCAGCCGTTCCGGCGAAGGCCGGCTGCAGGTTGAGCCCGAGCAGGGCGAGGGTGCCGAGGGAGAGAAGAGTCTTCATGCGCTGATCATCTCCCCGGGGCGTTTCAGGTACAGCCGGCGGATCGCATCGGCGGTCTTGAAGGCCAGGGCGCCGACGGTGCCGGTGGGGTTGTAGCCGGGGTTCTGCGGGAAGGCCGAAGAGCCGACCACGAACAGGTTGGGCACGCCCCACACCTGCAGGTGCTTGTTCACCGAGCTGTTCTTCGGGTCGGCGCCCATGATGAAGCCGCCGACGATGTGCGAGGACTGGTAGGAGGTGTTGGACCAGGGGCCCTTGCGCGGCGCCGGGACGATCTGCTGCGGGTTCATGCTGCGGGCGATCTCGGCCACCTTGTCGGTGCAGTACTGCGCCATGCGCAGGTCGTTCTCGGGGAAGTCGAAGGTGATGCGCAGCAGCGGCCGGCCGTGGGGGTCGTTGTAGTTCGGGTCCAGCGACAGGTAGTTGCCGCGGGTGGTGTAGCTGCTGGCTTCGCAGCCGATGGACATGTTGCTCAGGTAGCTTTCCACCGTGGCCTTCTTCCACTGCGCGCCCCAGGTCGGGGTGCCCGGCGGTGTCGGGCGCGAGTCGATGGGGGCGGCACCGATGGGCGTCACGCGGGTGCTGCCACCGCCGACGAAGCCGAGCCCGGAGTGATCGAAGTTGTCGTTGTTGAACTCGTCGATGCCCATGCCGATGGCGCCGCCACCGATAAAGGGATTGAAGTTCCTGTCCTTGAAGAACAGCTTCACGCTGTTGGCCGTCTGGTAGGCGAAGTTGCGCCCGGTGGTGCCAGTGTTGGCGATCGGGTTGTACGGCTCACCGATGCCGGAGAGCAGCATCAGGCGCACATTCTCGAAGATGAACGCGGCGACCACCACGATATCCGCCGGCTGCTCCCATTCCTCGCCGCTGGAGTCGACGTAGACGATACCGGTGGCGCGCTGGCCGGTGCTGTCCAGGCTGACCTTGAGCACTTCGGAATTGGTCCGTGCGGTGAAATTGGGTTTGCGGATCAGCGCCGGCATCACGTTGACGATGGCGCTGGCCTTGGAGTAGTTGGCGCAGCCGTAGTTGGTGCAGAAGCCGCAGAAGGTGCACGGCCCCATGGTCACGCCGAGCTGGTTGGTGTAGCCCTGGGAGGCCAGCGCCGAGGGCACCGGGAAGGGCTTGTAGCCCAGGTTGCGCGCGGCCTCGGCGAACAGGGTCGGGGCGTAGGTCTGCGCGGTGGGCGGGTTGGGGTATTCGCGCGAGCGCGCACCCTCGAAGGGGTTGCCGCCCTCGACGATGCTGCCCTTGAGGTTGCCGGCCTTGCCGGAAACCCCGGCCAGCCGCTCGAAGGCGTCGTAGTGCGGTTCCATTTCCTCCCAGGTGGTGCCCCAGTCCTGCAGGGTCAGCTCTTCGGGCACTTCCTTGCCGTAGCGCTCCTTCAGATGACTGGCCAGGCGGAATTCCTCGGGCTGGAAGCGGAAGGTGATGCCGGCCCAGTGGTTGCCGGCGCCGCCGGTGCCGTTGCCGGGGTGGAACGAGCCCCAGGAGCGCATCGGCAGGGCGGTTTCCGTTTCCTTGTTGCGCATGGTGCAGGTGTTCTGCCGGGTGCGCAGCATCAGTTCCTGGCGACGGTTGTAGCGCAGTTCGTCAGCCGCCGAAGCGAGGTTGAAGTCGGCGGCGGTGTCGCGCCACGGCCCGCGTTCGAAGCCGATCACATTCAGCCCGGCGTCAGCCAGCTCGTGGGCGATGATGGAACCGGCCCAGCCGAGTCCGACGACCACCACATCGGTGGAAGGTAGTTTCTTGGCCATGCGGTGGTTATCCCTTTTTCGTCCAGGCGGAGCTGCCGATGATGGAGAGCGGCACGAGGTCGAGCTTCTGGTTGTGCAGGGCGATGTAGTCGCGGTAGTCGTAGCGTGCGCCAGGGAAGCCGAGCATCTTCCACGACACCATGTCGCGGTTGCCGCCATAGATCGGGTCGGCGAAGAAACCTTCCATGGTGTTGTCCAGCACCTGCTGGAAGAACTGTCTGGCGTCGATGCCTTCGAGGGTGATGGCGCCTTTTTCCAGGTCAGTCAGGACCTGGTCGCGCTGCTCGCCGGTTAGCGCGCTGAAGTTTTTCTGGAACTTGCCCTGGCAGTACTTGCCCAGCGCGGCGAGGCCGATACGGTAGCGCTCGCGCGGCACCAGCGGCGACTGATCGGCCTGGGCCGGTGTGCCCGGCGTGAAAGGGCCTTGCATGTACAGGCGACCGAAGTCGCCGTAGTCGCTGACCAACTGGCGGTCGATGAACACCGCGCAGCCGGCGTCCTTGCCGCTGACGCTCAGCTCGTCGGCGGGAATCAGCTGTTCAACTATCGCTTCCACCTCGGTGGCTTCCTCGGCGGTGAAGAACTGCCAGCCGGGGCTGTCGTAGTGCAGCGGGCCGTTGTGGTCGAAGGGCAGCCATTTCGGGGTGCCGATCACGGTGGCGGCCTGGGCGCTGGCGGCAGCGCCGACGGCCAGCGAGGCGGCGGACGACTTCAACAGCTGGCGCCGGGTGAAGCCCTTGGGGTGTTCGGTCATTTCGGCTCCTGAGGCAATACCCGTCCGCTCGTTGTCGAGGGGGAGTGGAAGGGTCTTGCCAGGTCAATTCACGGTGGTGCGCTCTGTGCCAGGGCAGTCGAGCGGAGCGGGGGTGCGAAGTCGGCCCGCAAGGGGCACTGTGCCGATCGGCTGGCCGGAAATGGTCCCTGGCCTGTGCCGGATTGGCGCTTCGTCTTTTCCACGCGCGTTTTTAGACTAGAGGCCGTAACAAAATGTTGCAGGTTTTTTCGCGGTAAAGGCTTGTTGCGGATTTTGAGAAAATCCGCGGGCTAGACACGCCGCGGACTAACAGGGGGTGAAGGAGCGGACTTTGTGCGTGATGGCCCGGCGCGATGCGGACTGATCGCGGACGCAGTCCGCTCCTACGGCAGGGTCATGCTGCCGTGGGGCTCAGAGGAACATCCCGCCCGAAGCCTCCACGCGCTGGCCGTTGATCCAGCGGCCGCCGTCGGAGAGCAGGGTGGCGATCACCGCGCCGATGTCGTCCGGCAGGCCGACGCGGCCCAGGGCGGTGTTGCTGGCGATCTGCTGGTTCAGCTCGGCGTTGTCGCGCACCTGGCCACCGCCGAAATCGGTCTCGATGGCGCCGGGAGCGAGGATGTTCACGGCGATGCCGCGTGCGCCCAGCTCCTTCGCCTGGTACTTGGTCAGGGTTTCCATGGCGCCTTTCATGGTTGCGTAAGCGGCGTAGCCGGGCAGCGAGAAACGCGTCAGGCCGCTGGAGACGTTGAGGATGCGGCCGCCATCGGCGATCAGTGGCAGCAGCTTCTGGGTCAGGAAGAACGGGCCCTTGAGCTGGATGTTCATCAACTGGTCGAACATCTCTTCGCTGGTCTCGGCGAAGCTGGCGTAGAGGCCGATGCCGGCGTTGTTCACCAGGAAGTCGAAGTCCTGCCGGCCGAAGGTGTCGCCCAGGGTGGCGCGGATCTGCTGCGCGAAGGCAGCGAAGCGGGTGCTGTCCGCGACATCCAGTTGCAGCATCACCGCGCGACCGCCGTGCTGCTCGATCTCGGCGGCGACGGCGTGGGCTTCGTCAGCCTGGCTGCGGTAGGTGCCGATGATGTCGACGCCGGCAGCGGCGAGGTGCAGGGCGGCGTTGCGGCCAAGGCCACGGCTGGCGCCGGTGATGAGAGCGATCTTGCGGGTCATGGCGAAGCTCCTGTGCTGGTTTGGAGAGCAGGTGGGATTGAGGGAAAGCTTATTGTTCGATTGACTCGTGATAAACCGACATGAATCGGAAATACTGGTCGGCACTTACGAACAATAAACAGTGAACTCCACAGAGAGCGCCCATGATCCGTCCCGACCTGCTACGCACCTTCGTCCGCGTCACCGAGCTGGCCAGCTTCACCCAGGCCGGCGAACAGCTCGGCCTGCCGCGCTCCACGGTGTCCGAGCACATTCAGGCGCTGGAGGAACTGCTCGGTACGCGTCTGCTGCAACGCACCACCCGACGCGTTACCGCAACCCAGGACGGTCTGGTGCTGTATGAGCGCAGCAAGGACATGCTGGCCCAGCTGGACGAGTTGCAGGGCCTGTTCCGACAGGACGACAAAGCCCTCGGCGGCCGCCTGCGGGTGGACATGCCGACGGTGATGGCGCGCAAGCTGGTGATGCCGCGCCTGGGCGAATTCCTCGCGCGGCACCCGGCGCTGGAACTGGAGGTGAGCTGCACCGACCGCCGCGTCGATCTGGTGCGCGAGGGTTTCGACTGCGTGGTGCGGGTCGGTTCGGTGAGCGATCCATCGGTGGTGGCGCGCAGCTTGGGGCGGTTTCCGCAGGTGACCTGCGCGAGCCCGTCCTATCTCGCCGAACACGGCGTGCCGCAGACACTGGACGACCTCGCCGGGCACCAGCTGATCCACTACGTGACGGTGCTGGGTGCGCGGCCGCCGGGCTTCGAGTACCTGCACCACGGCGAGGTGCGCTTCGTGCAGATGGGCGGGGCGCTGTCGGTGAACAACGCCGAGGCCTACGAAAGCGCGGCCATGGGTGGGCTGGGGATCATCCAGGTGCCGATCCATGGCGTGCTGGACGACCTGGAAGCAGGGCGGCTGGTAGCGGTGCTGGAGCACATCCCGTTGCCACCCATGGAAATCTCCCTGCTCTACGCCCATCGCCGCCTGCCGCAGCGGGTGCGGATGTTCATGCAATGGCTGACGCAGTTGCTGGGTGAGCCCGGTGTGCTGGGCACGCCCGTGACTGTGAAGACCTAGCTGGCCCAGTCGGAATTCAGGATCACTTCGCAGAAGTTGCCGCGCACGAAGCCCGCATCCTTCATCGCCAGCACGTCGGCCTTGACGTTGCCGAAGGTGGTTTCCGGCTTGGCTTTGATGCCGTCGTAAAAGGCCTGCAGGATGTCCTGCTTGAACTGCCCGCCGCGTGGATGGGCGGCGACCACGGCGTCACGCTGGGCGTCGGGGAACTGCGGGTAGGCGATGCCCAGTACGTCCATTTCCACCCCGGCGGTGACCAGCGCGATCTCCGGCTTCATGTGCTGCGGAATGCCGGGTGTGGTGTGCAGGGCGATGGCGGTCCACACCGTATCGATATCGCTCTCGGCGATGCCGTGGCTGCGCAGGAACTGGGCGGCGCAGTCGGCGCCGTCCACTTCGAAGCGTTCGCACTGGCTGCAGTAACGCGGCATCAGGCCCATGTCGTGGAACATCGCGCCGGCGTAGAGCAACTCGGCGTCGAACTTCAGCTCCTTGCGTGCGCCGGTCAGTGCGCCCCAGTAGTAGACGCGCGAGGAATGGTGGAAGAGCAGCGGGGTGGTGTTGTCGCGGACCATCTCGGTGATGGCCTTGGCAAGAGTGCTGTCGGGGACTTTGACGCCGTTCAGGTCGAGGCTCATGGCGGGCTCCTGGGCAGGGTTTCCAAGGCGCGAAGCGGGTTGCGTCGCGCTCCATGCCATTGGAAATCCGCGCCCCCCGAGGGACAACGAGGGCGAGGGAGCGAATCCGGACAGCTGTGCATCCTTTGCTGCCAGCAGCCTGTAAACCTCTGAAATCGAGCTCCCCTGTAGGAGCGGGCGCCGATGCAGGGCGAAGATCGTAGGGCGGATAACGCGCCAGCGTTATCCGCCGTCAGGCAATCGGCGGATAACCCGTTCCGGGTTATGCGCCCTACGGTCCTACCGTTCGAAAGCCTCGGCGTGGGGCGTCTGCCCTAGACAAACTGCGCCGCCGCGTAACCCGACGCCCAGGCCCACTGGAAGTTGAAGCCGCCCAGGTGGCCGGTGACGTCCAGCACTTCGCCGACGAAGTACAGGCCGGGGGATTTCAGCGACTCCAGGGTCTTGGACGACACCTCGCGGGTGTCGACGCCGCCCAGGGTCACTTCCGCCGTGCGGTAGCCCTCGGTGCCGGCCGGCACCAGTTGCCAATCGCCCAGGCGTTCGGCGATCGCCTTCAGCTCGGCTGGCGTGTACTGCTTCATCGGCTTGGAGACGAACCACTGCTCGGCCAGCAGGCCGGCCATCTTCTTGGTGAACAGCTCGCCCAGCAGCGTCTTCAGCTCGCTGTTGGGGCGCTCGTGCTGTTGCTCGACGAGCCAGACGGGCAGGTCGATGCGCGGCAGCAGGTCGATGCTGATGGTGTCGCCCGGCTGCCAGTAGGAGGAAATCTGCAGGATCGCCGGGCCACTGAGGCCGCGGTGGGTGAACAGGATGTTCTCGACGAAGCTCTGGCCGTTGCAGCTGACCCGGCAGTCCTCCACCGAGGTGCCGGACAGCTCGGTGCACAGGGCCTTGAGCTGCGGATCGGTAATGGTGAAGGGCACCAGGCCGGCGCGGGTCGGCAGCACGCTGTGGCCGAACTGGCGGGCGATCTGGTAGCCGAAGCCGGTGGCGCCCAAGGTCGGGATCGACAGGCCGCCGGTGGCAATCACCAGGGATTCGCAGCGCACCAGGCCGAGGCTGGTCTGCAGTTGGTAGCCGCCTTCGTCGAGACGGGCGATCTCGCTCACCGAGGTGTCCAGGCGCAGGTCGACGCCCACCTGCTCGCACTCGTCCAGCAGCAGGCCGAGGATGTCGCTGGACTTGTTATCGCAGAACAGCTGGCCAAGCTTCTTCTCGTGGTAGGGCACGCCATGCTTGGCCACCAGGGCGATGAAGTCCCACTGGGTGAAGCGCGCCAGCGCGGACTTGCAGAAGTGCGGGTTCTGCGAGAGGAAGTTGGCCGGCTCGCAGTACAGGTTGGTGAAGTTGCAGCGCCCGCCACCGGACATGAGGATTTTCTTGCCGGCCTTGTTGGCATGATCGATCAGCAGTACCTGACGACCGCGCGCGGCGGCGCTCATGGCGCACATCAGTCCCGCGGCGCCGGCGCCGATGATGATGACCTGGGAAGTGAGCACGGTGGATTCCTCGTGGACGAGCGCCTGGGCGACGCAAAAGCCGCGCATCTTACCCCAAGGGCGCCGTGCGAGCTGCGTGTAGCCGACCACGTGTCGATTGTGCAAGCAGGCTTCCCGACCGGTGCCGGGCACGTCGGGATATCCCCGCGGCGCTTTTGTCCGGATAATGCGCGGCAGTTCGCTTTCTACTTTTTCGTGGTAATGCCCGCATGGAAATCAAGGTCAATTTTCTCGACAACCTCCGACTCGAAGCCAAGTTCGACGACTTCACGGTGATTGCCGACCAGCCCATCCGCTACAAGGGCGACGGTTCGGCACCGGGGCCGTTCGATTACTTCCTGGCTTCCTCGGCGCTTTGCGCGGCTTACTTCGTCAAGCTCTACTGCCAGACCCGCGACATTCCCACGGACAATATCCGCCTGTCGCAGAACAACATCGTCGACCCGGAAAACCGCTACAAGCAGATCTTCAAGATCCAGGTGGAGCTGCCGGCGGACATCTCCGAGAAGGACCGCCAGGGCATCCTGCGCTCCATCGACCGCTGCACGGTGAAGAAGGTGGTGCAGACCGGCCCGGACTTCGTCATCGAGCAAGTCGAGAACCTCGACGCCGACGCCCAGGCGCTGCTGATGCCGAGCACCGCCGCCGGTGCCAGCACCTATATCCAGGGCAAGGACCTGCCGCTGGAACAGACCATCGCCAACATGTCGGAAATTCTTGCCGGCCTGGGCATGAAGATCGAGATCGCATCCTGGCGCAACATCGTGCCCAACGTCTGGTCGCTGCACATCCGCGACGCGCAGTCGCCGATGTGCTTCACCAACGGCAAGGGCGCCACCAAGGAAAGCGCGCTGGCCTCGGCGCTGGGCGAGTTCATCGAGCGGCTGAACTGCAACTTCTTCTACAACGACCAGTACTGGGGCGAGGAGATTGCCAACGCGCCGTTCGTGCATTACCCCGACGAGCGCTGGTTCAAGCCGGGCGCGAAAGACGAGCTGCCGGAAGAAATCCTCGACGAGCACTGCCTGGAGGTCTACAACCCGGACGGTGAGCTGCGTGGCTCGCACCTCTACGACACCAACTCGGGCAACACCGAACGCGGCATCTGTTCGCTGCCGTTCGTGCGCCAGTCCGACGGCGAGACGGTGTACTTCCCGTCCAACCTGATCGAGAACCTCTACCTGTCCAACGGCATGAGCGCCGGCAACACGCTGGCCGAAGCCCAGGTGCAGTGCCTGTCGGAAATCTTCGAGCGCGCGGTGAAGCGCGAAATCCTCGAGGGCGAACTGGCGCTGCCGGACGTGCCGCAGGACGTGCTGGCCAAGTACCCGGGTATCGTCGCCGGCATCAAGGGCCTGGAGGAGCAGGGCTTCCCGGTGCTGGTCAAGGATGCCTCCCTGGGCGGCGAGTTCCCGGTGATGTGCGTGACCCTGATGAACCCGCGCACCGGCGGCGTGTTCGCCTCCTTCGGCGCGCACCCCAGCTTCGAGGTAGCACTGGAGCGCAGCCTCACCGAGCTGCTCCAGGGCCGCAGCTTCGAAGGCCTCAACGACCTGCCGCGGCCGACCTTCGAAAGCCAGGCGCTGACCGAGCCGAACAACTTCGTCGAGCACTTCATCGACTCCAGCGGCGTGGTGTCGTGGCGCTTCTTCAGCGCCAAGGCCGATTACGAGTTCGTCGAGTGGGACTTCTCCGGCCACGGTGACGATTCCAACGTGCAGGAAGCGCAGACCCTGTTCGGCATCCTCGAGGAGCAGGGCAAGGAGGTCTACATGGCCGTGTACGAGCACCTGGGCGCCTCCGCCTGCCGCATCCTGGTGCCGGGCTACTCGGAAATCTACCCGGTGGAAGACCTCATCTGGGACAACACCAACAAGGCGCTGGCGTTCCGCGCGGACATCCTCAACCTGCACAGCCTCAACATCGTCCGCCTCAAGTCGCTGCTCAAGCGCCTGGAAGCCTGCGAGGTGGACGAGTACACCGACATCACCACGCTGATCGGCATCGAGTTCGACGACAACACGGTCTGGGGCCAACTGACCATCCTCGAGCTCAAGTTGCTGATCAATCTCGTGGCGAAGCGCTTCGAGACGGCCAAGGAGCTGGTGGAAATGTACCTCCAGTACAACGACAACACCGTCGAGCGCGGGCTGTTCTATCAGGCGCTCAGCGCCGCCCTGGAAGTGCACCTGGACGAGGAGTTGGAGATGGCCGACTTCGAGGCCAACTTCCGCCGCATGTTCGGCAACGAGCGCATGGACGCGGTGCTCGGCTCGCTGGACGGCAGCGTGCGCTTCTACGGCCTGACGCCGACCAGCACCAGGCTGGAAGGGCTCGACAAGCACCTGCGCCTGATCGACAGCTACAAGAAGCTGCACCAGGCACGGGCCAGGGCGGTGGCGGGCCGCTGATCCGACAAAGTCGATTTCGCGTAGTCAGCGAGTCCGTAGGGCGAATAACGCGCAGCGTTATCCGCCGCGGAGCAAACGGCGGATAACCCGTTCCGGGTTATGCGCCCTACGGAACTGCACGGACAGGGCACCTTCGGGTGCCCTTTTTCATGTCTGGCCATTGGGTTGGCAGTCCTGCATGCCGCTCGACCGGTCGTCCGGTGAAGCGCGAAAGTCCGCCTAGACTTGTCGATTCCGTCGTCGCCCAGGCGACCAAGCTGCATGCCGGTCAAGCCGACCGCGCGAGAATCAGGAGATTCACCATGTCCAGCCTGCAACGCGTCACCCCCTGCCTGTGGTTCGACGGCAAGGCCGAGGAAGCGGCCGAGTTCTATGTCGCCATCTTCCCCAACTCGCGGATCGTCCAGACCGCCTACTACCCCGAAGCCGAGAAGGACCGTCACGGCGGCGAGCCCGGCTCGGTGCTGACGGTGGAGTTCGTCCTCGACGGGCAGACCTTCATCGCCCTGAATGGCGGGCCGACATTCCAGTTCACCGAGGCGCTGTCGCTGCAGGTGATGTGCGACAGCCAGAAGGAGATCGACCACTTCTGGGACAAGCTCGGCGCCGGCGGCCCGGAGGAAGCGCAGGTCTGCGGTTGGCTGAAGGATCGCTATGGGGTGTCCTGGCAGATCTGCCCGCGCCACGTCGGCGACATGGTGGCCGACCCGAACCCGGCGAAGGCCAGCCGAACGCTGCAGGCGGTGATGGGCATGAAGAAGCTGGACATGGCCGCTATCGAGCGCGCTCACGCCGGCAACTGATTCCCACCGGCAGAGGAGGGGGCGCGGCATGTTCAGCCATATCACCGTCGGCACCAACGATCTGCCGCGTGCCATCGAGTTCTACGGCAGGGTGCTCGGCGCGCTGGGTATCGTCCTCAAGGCGCATCGCCACGCGCCTGAGCGGGCGATCTTCGCCCACCCGGACAGCGACGTGGTGTTCTGCGTCTACCAGCCCATCGATGGTCTGCCGGCCACGGTCGGCAACGGCAGCCTGGTGGCCTTCGAGGCGCGCACGCGGCACCAGGTCGACAGCTTCCATGCCCGCGCCGTGCAACTGGGCGGCGTCGACGAAGGGTCGCCCGGCCTGCGCCTGAACTATTCGCCGACCTACTACGGTGCCTACGTGCGCGACCTGGATGGCAATAAGGTGTGTTGCGTTTGCCATCTGCAGGAGTGAGCCGGCGCGAGAGAAATTTCGAACCTGCCAGCGCGGCGGCTCGTCCAACTCCCTGAGCGTCGCAGTCACCGGGTACGCACCGATTGCCCGACTGCGGCACCGCCAAGCGGCGAGGGTGCGCTCGCCGGACAGGGAGAATCTGCGATGGTCACTCATTACAAGGTCAAGGGGCACCTGGCCTGCGGGCATGCGGGCAAGCACCTGGAATCCACCACCGAGCTGAACCGGGTGAAATGCCGGAGCTGCCGCAACACCGAGGTCTACAAGGAAGCCCGCCGTGATGCGCGCAACGCCGCGCGCCGCGCCCAGCGCAAGGCTCGCGCCGCCGCCGTGCACAACGACTGGCGCAGCTTCTGGGAGAAACGCCTGGCCGCCATGCCGGGCAGCCAGCGCCTGCCTCGCGGCTTTCACGAGCAGCCTTGCGTGGGAACCGCCCTGGCCGCTGCTGCCTGAGCCGGGTCTGAGGGAGGTCGGGGCTGTTGACGCTCAAGGGTCGGATGCATGTCCGAGCAATCCGCTCGGGAAAGTCGTGCTAGCATCTGCCCCGGCCCCGAATCCTCCTGCGGCGCTGGCAACCCGCCAGCGCCGCCATCCCTCACAGAAGGACCCAAGCAATGGCTCAAGTTACCCTCAAGGGCAACCCGGTTTCCGTCGACGGCAAGCTGCCGCAGAAAGGCGAACAGGCTCCGGCCCTGTCGCTGGTCGCCGGCAACCTGTCCGACGTCACCCTGGAAACCTACGCCGGCAAGCGCAAGGTGCTGAACATCTTCCCCAGCGTCGACACCCCGACCTGCGCCACCTCCGTGCGCAAGTTCAACGCTGAAGCCAGCAAGCTGGCCAACACTGTCGTACTGTGCGTTTCCGCCGACCTGCCGTTCGCCCAGGCGCGCTTCTGCGGCGCCGAAGGCCTGGAGAACGTGGTGAACCTGTCCACCCTGCGTGGCCGCGAGTTCCTTGCCAACTACGGCGTAGCCATCGCCGACGGCCCGCTGGCCGGCCTGGCTGCGCGCGCTGTGGTGGTGCTGGACGAGCAGAACAAGGTGCTGCACAGCGAGCTGGTAGGCGAGATTGCCGACGAGCCGAACTACGCCGCCGCCATCGCCGCCCTGGCCTGATGGAAGGATCGGGCCGGTCCATCAGGACTGGCCCCAATGGCGCGGAACCTCCCGCGCCATTTCCGGGTCGCAATGCCCCGGTAATTCGTAACTCCCGGTAAATCAAAGGTAAATAGCGGGTAAAGAGACTTTGCCTGCGGCCATGCTGTGCTTATCGTTCAGCCTCGGTATTCTCACTTCTTTGCGCCAAGCCCCCTTTTCAAAAGACAGAGTCCCATGACTGCAAGCAACGGATCGCCCTCGAAACTTCGCACCCTGCGCCCCTGGCTCATCACCGCGCTGCTGTTCGCCGCGGTGGTGGGGCTGATCATGTGGCTGCACTCGACGTCTTCGGGGGCGCCGGCGGCCCAGGGCGGGCGCGGCGGACGACCGGGGCCGGGGCAGATGGCCGCGGGGCAGGGCGGCACGGCGGTGACCGTCAGCGTCGCGCCGGTGGTCAAGGGCGACCTGCCAGTGCACTACCACGCGCTGGGCACGGTGACGGCCTACAACACCGTCAACGTCCGCGCGCGGGTCAGTGGCCAGCTGGTCAAGGTGCCGTTCCAGGAAGGCCAGGAAGTGAAGGCCGGCGATGTCCTCGCGGTGATCGACCCGCGTCCGTTCCAGGCCGCGCTGGACCAGGCCCAGGGCACCCTGCTGCAGAACCAGGCGCAACTGAAGAACGCACAGATCGACCTGGCCCGCTACAAGGGTCTGTACGCCGAGGACTCCATCGCCAAGCAGACCCTGGACACCCAGGAAGCCCAGGTGCGCCAGTTCGAAGGCACCCTGAAGACTAACCAGGGCCAGGTCGCCGACGCCAAACTCAACCTCGAATTCACCCAGGTGCGCGCGCCCATCTCCGGCCGCGTCGGCCTGCGTCAGGTGGACGTGGGCAACCTGGTCACCTCCGGCGACACCACGCCGCTGGTGGTCATCACCCAGGTCAAGCCGATCTCCGTGGTATTCAGTCTGCCGCAGCAGCAGCTGGGCACTATCGCCCGCGAGCTCTACAGCAATAAGCCGGTGCCGGTCGAGGCGCTGGACCGCAACCAGAACCAGACCCTGGCCACCGGCGTGCTGAAGACCCTGGACAACCAGATCGACACCACCACCGGCACCGTCAAGCTCAAGGCCGGCTTCGAGAACGACGACCACAAGCTGTTCCCCAACCAGTTCGTCAACGTGCGCCTGCTCGCCGAGACCCTGCCGGGCGTGTTGACCATTCCGGCCAACGCCGTGCAGCGCGGCAACGACGGCACCTACGTCTATCTGGTGGGCGAAGAGAGCAAGGCCAAGCGCCAGCTGGTCACCCTGGGCACCAGCGAGAGCGAGCGCGTGGTCGTGACCGAGGGCCTGAAGGAGGGTGATCGCGTCGTCGTCGAAGGCACCGACCGCCTGCGCGACGGCACCCGCATGAACATCGCCACCTCCGACGAGAAGGCCCGTGCGGCCGCCACCGAGGAGGGCGACAAGTCCACCGCCAAGCCGTTCGGTTCGGACACCCCGGTCCAGGACAGCGGTAAGAGCGAATGAACCCGTCGCGCCTGTTCATCCTGCGGCCGGTCGCCACCACGCTCCTGATGGTGGCGATCCTGCTGTCAGGGATCATCGCCTACCGCTTCCTGCCGATCTCGGCGCTGCCGGAAGTGGACTACCCGACCATCCAGGTGGTGACCCTGTACCCCGGCGCCAGCCCGGACATCATGACCTCCTCGGTGACTGCGCCGCTGGAGAACCAGCTGGGGCAGATTCCCGGCCTGAACGAGATGTCCTCCACCAGCTCCGGCGGCGCCTCGGTGATCACCCTGCAGTTCAGCCTGCAGATCAACCTCGATGTGGCCGAGCAGGAAGTCCAGGCGGCGATCAATACGGCGCAGAGCCTGCTGCCCAAGGACCTGCCGAACCAGCCGGTGTACAGCAAGGTGAACCCGGCGGACGCGCCGATCCTGACCCTGGCAGTGATGTCCCCGGACATGCCACTGCCGCAGATCCAGGACCTGGTGGACACGCGCCTTGCGCAGAAGATTTCGCAGATTTCCGGCGTCGGCCTGGTCAGCATCAGCGGCGGCCAGCGCCCGGCCGTGCGCATCCGCGCCAACCCCGGCGCCCTCGCGGCCGCCGGCCTGAGCCTGGAAGACCTGCAGACCACCGTCACCAACAACAACCTCAACGGCCCCAAGGGCAGCTTCGACGGCCCGACCCGCTCCTCGACCCTGGACGCCAACGACCAGCTCAAGTCCGCCGACGCCTACCGCGACCTGATCATCGCCTACAAGAACGGCTCGCCGCTGCGCGTGCGCGACGTGGCGAGCGTGGAAGACGACGCCGAGAACGTGCGCCTGGCCGCCTGGGCCAACACCTCGCCGGCGGTGGTGCTGAACATCCAGCGCCAGCCGGGCGCCAACGTCATCGAGGTGGTGGACAGCATCAAGAAGATGCTCCCGCAGCTGCAAGCGACCCTGCCCGGCAGCCTGGAAGTGACGGTGCTCACCGACCGCACCACGACCATCCGCGCCTCGGTGGCGGACGTGCAGTTCGAGCTGTTCCTCGCCGTCTGCCTGGTGGTGATGGTCACCTTCCTGTTCCTGCGCAATATTTCCGCGACGCTGATCCCCAGCTTCGCCGTGCCGCTGTCGCTGATCGGTACCTTCGGCGTGATGTACCTCGCCGGCTTCTCGATCAACAACCTGACGCTGATGGCGCTGACCATCGCTACCGGCTTCGTGGTGGACGACGCCATCGTCATGGTGGAGAACATCGCGCGCTACCTGGAGCAGGGCGACGAGCCGCTGGAAGCGGCGCTCAAGGGCTCGAAACAGATCGGCTTCACCATCATCTCGCTGACCTTCTCGCTGATCGCCGTGCTGATCCCGCTGCTGTTCATGGGCGATGTGGCCGGGCGATTGTTCCGCGAATTCGCCATCACCCTGGCGGTGGCGATCCTGATCTCCGGCTTCGTTTCCCTGACCCTGACGCCGATGCTCAGCGCCAAGCTGCTGCGCCACGTCGAGCCGGAGAAGGAAGGGCGTTTCGCCCGCGCCGCCGGGCGCTTCATCGACAACATGATCGAGCGCTACGCCGCCGCCCTGCGCGTGGTACTGCGCCATCAGCCGCTGACCCTGCTGGTGGCCGTCGCCACCGTGGTGCTCACTGCGCTGCTGTACCTCTTCATGCCCAAGGGCTTCTTCCCGGTGCAGGACACCGGGGTGATCCAGGGCATCGCCGAGGCGCCGCAGTCGATCTCCTTCCAGTCCATGGCCAGCCGCCAGCAGGACCTGGCGAAGATCGTGCTGAAGGACCCGGCGGTGGACAGCCTGTCCTCGTTCATCGGCGTCGACGGCACCAACGCTACCCTCAACACCGGGCGCCTGCTGATCAACCTCAAGCCCCACGCCGAGCGTGACGTAACCGCCAGCGAGGTGATCCATCGCCTGCAGCCGGAGCTGGACCAGATCGCCGGCATCAAGCTGTACATGCAGCCGGTGCAGGACCTGACCATCGAGGACCGTATCGCCCGCACGCAGTACCAGTTCACCCTGCAGGACGCCGACCCGGATGTCCTCGCCGACTGGGTGCCGCGCCTGGTGGACCGGCTGCAGCAACTGCCGGAGCTGGCCGACGTGGCCACCGACTGGCAGGACAAGGGCCTGCAGGCCTACATCAACATCGACCGCGACACCGCCTCGCGCCTGGGCGTGAGCCTGTCGAGCATCGACAGCGTGCTGTACAACGCCTTCGGCCAGCGACTGATCTCCACCATCTTCACCCAGGCCACGCAGTACCGCGTGGTGCTGGAAGTGGCGCCGGAATTCCAGATCGGCCCGCAGTCGCTGGAGAACCTCTACGTGCCGTCCAGCGACGGCACCCAGGTGCGCCTGTCGAGCCTGGCGAAGGTGGAGGAGCGCCACACCCTGCTGGCGGTCAACCACATCGCCCAGTTCCCGGCCGCGACCATCTCCTTCAACCTGGCCAAGGGCGTCGCCCTCGGCGAGGCGGTGCAGGCGATCCGCGACGTCGAGGCGCAGATGGAAATGCCCGTCAGCCTGCAGGGCAGCTTCCGTGGTGCGGCGCAGGCCTTCGAGGCTTCGCTGTCCAACACCCTGCTGCTGGTGCTGGCGTCCATCGTCACCATGTACATCGTGCTGGGCATCCTCTACGAGAGCTTCATCCACCCGGTGACCATTCTCTCCACGCTGCCCTCGGCGGGTGTGGGCGCGCTGCTGGCGCTGATGCTCTCGGGGCAGGACATCGGCATCGTGGCGATCATCGGCATCATCCTGCTGATCGGCATCGTGAAGAAGAACGCGATCATGATGATCGACTTCGCCCTGGATGCCGAACGCAACGAGGGCAAACCGCCCCATGAGGCGATCTACCAGGCGTGCCTGCTGCGCTTCCGGCCGATCCTGATGACCACCATGGCCGCGCTGCTCGGCGCGCTGCCGCTGATGCTCGCCGGCGGCGCCGGCGCCGAGCTGCGCCAGCCGCTGGGCGTCACCATGGTCGGCGGCCTGCTGGTCAGCCAGTTGCTGACGCTGTTCACCACGCCGGTGATCTACCTGTACTTCGACCGCCTGGCCACGCGCTGGGCCAACTGGCGGCAGCGCCACGGCCTGGACGTGAACAGCATCGACCCGGCGGAGCGTGGCTGATGGGCGGCCTGTCTCGCCTGTTCATCCTGCGCCCGGTCGCCACCTGCCTGCTGACCCTGGCGCTGATGCTGGCCGGCGCGCTGTCGTTCAGTCTGCTGCCGGTGGCACCGCTGCCCAACGTCGATTTCCCGACCATCCTGGTGCAGGCCTCCTTGCCCGGCGCCAGCCCGGAAACCATGGCCTCCACGGTGGCAACACCGCTGGAGCGCTCGCTGGGGCGCATCGCCGGGGTCACCGACATGACCTCCAGCAGCTCCCTGGGCAACACCACCATCATCATCCAGTTCGACCTGTCCAAGGACATCGACGGCGCCGCGCGCGAGGTGCAGTCGGCGATCAACGCGGCCATGAGCCTGCTGCCCTCGGGCATGCCGAACAACCCGACGTACCGCAAGGCGAACCCGTCGGACATGCCGATCATGATCCTCACGCTGACCTCGGATACCTACACCCGCGGGCAGATGTACGACCTGGCCTCGACCATCGTCTCGCCCAAGCTGGCGCAGGTGAAGGGCGTGGGGCAGGTGAGCATCGGCGGTTCCTCGCTGCCGGCGGTGCGCGTCGACGTGAATCCGGACCAGCTCAGCCACTACGGTATTTCCCTGGACACGGTGCGCAACGCCATCAACAACACCAACGCCGACGGGCCCAAGGGCTCGCTGGAGTTCGGCGAGCGCCACTGGCAGGTGGACTCCAACGACCAGTTGCGCAAGGCCAGCGAGTACGCCCCGCTGATCGTCCACTACAACGCCGACACCGGTGCGGCGGTGCGCCTGCGCGATGTGGCCAAGGTCACCGACTCGGTGGAGGACGTGCGCAACGCCGGCTTCTCCGACGACCTGCCGGCGGTGCTGCTGATCATCACCCGCCAGCCCGGCGCCAACATCATCGAAGCCACCGACGCCATCCACGAGCAGCTGCCGATCATCCAGGACGTGCTCGGCCCGCAGGTGAAACTGTCGGTGATGGACGACCGCAGCCCGTCGATCCGCTCCTCGCTGGAGGAGGCCGAGCTGACCCTGATCATCTCCGTGGTGCTGGTGATCCTGGTGGTCTACCTGTTCCTGCGCAACGGCCGCGCCACGCTGATTCCCAGCCTCGCGGTGCCGGTGTCGCTGGTGGGCACTTTCGCGGTGATGTACCTGTGCGGCTTCTCGCTGAACAACCTGTCGCTGATGGCGCTGATCATCGCCACCGGTTTCGTGGTGGACGACGCCATCGTGGTGGTGGAGAACATCGCCCGGCGCATCGAGGAAGGCGACCCGCCGATCCAGGCGGCGATCCGCGGTGCGCGGGAAGTGAGTTTCACCGTGCTGTCGATGACCCTGTCGCTGGTGGCGGTGTTCATCCCGCTGCTGCTCATGGGCGGCATCACCGGGCGGCTGTTCCGTGAGTTCTCGGTGACCCTGGCGGCGGCCATCCTGGTATCGCTGGTGGTCTCCCTGACGCTGACGCCGATGCTCTGCGCGCGCCTGCTCAAGCCGGTCGAGCGCGGGCCGAAAAAGGCCTCGGTGGAGCGCCAGAGCAACCGCTATTTCGTCGCCTTCATGCAGCGCTACCGCGCCAGCCTGAGCTGGGCACTGGAGCACTCGCGGCTGATGGTGATGATCATGCTCGGCTGCATCGCGCTGAACCTTTATCTGTTCGTGGTGGTGCCCAAGGGCTTCCTGCCACAGCAGGATTCCGGGCGCCTGCGCGGCTTCGCGGTGGCCGACCAGAGCATCTCGTTCCAGGCGCTGGACAAGAAGATGGCGCAGTTCCGCAAGATCCTCTCCGAGGACCCGGGCGTGGAGAACGTGGTGGGCTTCGTCGGTGGCGGCAAGTGGCAGTCGAGCAACACCGGCTCGTTCTTCGTCACGCTGAAGGACATCACCGAGCGCGACTCTGCCGAGACCATCGTCAACCGCCTGCGCAAGAAGCTGGCGGAGGTGCCAGGCGCCAACCTGTTCCTGGTCGCCGGCCAGGACGTGCGCATCGGCGGCCGCCAGGGCAACGCGCAGTACGACTTCACCTTGCGCAGCGATGACCTCAACCTGCTGCGCGAATGGGCGCCCAAGGTCGAGGCGGCGATGAACAAGGTGCCGCAGATCGTCGACGTGAACAGCGACGCCCAGGACAAGGGCGTGCAGAGCCGCCTGGTGATCGACCGCGACCGCGCGGCGAGCCTCGGGGTGAACGTCGCCGAGGTGGACGCGGTGCTGAACAACTCCTACGGCCAGCGGCAGGTCTCGACCATCTTCAACCCGCTGAACCAGTACCACGTGGTGATGGAAGTCGCCCAGCCGTACCAGGAAACGCCCGAGGAGCTGCGCCAGGTCTATGTGATCAACAGCGAAGGGCAGCGCATTCCGCTGTCGGCCTTCACGCATATCGAGCCGAGTCGCGCGCCGCTGGAGGTCAATCACCAGGGCCAGTTCGCCGCCACCACCTTCTCCTTCAACCTCGCCCAGGGCGCGCAGATCGGCCCGGCCCGCGACGCGATCCTGGCGGCGGTGGAGCCCATCCACCTGCCGATGGAAATCCAGGCCACCTTCGAAGGCAACGCCGGCGCGGTGCAGGACACGCAGAACGACATGCCCTGGCTGATCCTGCTGGCGCTGGTGTCGGTCTACATCGTGCTGGGCATCCTCTACGAGAGCTACGTTCATCCGCTGACCATCCTCTCGACGCTGCCTTCGGCGGGCGTCGGCGCGCTGCTCACGCTGATGCTGTTCCGCACCGAGCTGTCGCTGATCGCGCTGATCGGAGTGATCCTGCTGATCGGCATCGTTAAGAAGAACGCCATCATGATGATCGACTTCGCCCTGGACGCCGAACGCACCCAGGGCCTGTCCCCTCGGGACGCGATCCTGGAGGCGGCGATGAAGCGCTTCCGGCCGATCATGATGACCACCCTGGCCGCCATCCTCGGCGCACTGCCATTGATCTTCGGCATTGGCGGCGACGCCGCGCTGCGTCGCCCGCTGGGCATGACCATCGTCGGCGGTCTGATCGGCAGCCAGTTGCTGACCCTGTACACCACCCCCGTCGTCTACCTCTACCTCGACCGCCTGCGCCATTGGGTCAACAAGAAGCGCGGCGTGCGCACCGACGGCGCCCTGGAGACACCCGTATGATCCGTTCCCGTTCCCTTCTTCCGTTGGCGCTGGCCGTGGCCCTGGCCGGTTGTGCCATCGGCCCGGACTACCAGCGCCCCGAGCTGACGGTGCCCGCCAGCTTCAAGGAGGGCGAGGGCTGGCAACTGGCGAAGCCGCAGGACGGCTTCAACCACGGCGCCTGGTGGGAGCTGTACGGCGACGCCACGCTGAACGATCTGCAGACCCGTCTGGTGGCTGCCAACCAGACCCTGGCACAGTCGCTCGCGTCCTATCGCCAGGCTCAGGCGCTGGCCAAAGGTGCGCGTTCTTCCTTCTTCCCCACGATCAGCGCCGACGTCGGCAAGACCCGCTCCGGGCAAGGCACCGGTAGCGGCGGCAGCGTGCGTCTGCCGGACGGTTCCACCGTCAGCAGCGGCGGTGGCAGCAGTTCGATCAGCAACAGCTACTCGGCGAGCCTCGGTGTGAGCTGGGAGCTGGACCTGTGGGGCAAGCTGCGCCGCCAGCTGGAAGCCGACAACGCGAGCATGGACGCCAGCGCGGCGGACCTGGCCAACTCGCGGCTTTCGCTGCAATCGCAGCTGACCCAGAACTACCTGCAACTGCGCGTCATGGACCAGCAGATCAAGCTGCTTAACGACACGGTCACGGCCTACCAGCGCTCGCTCAAGCTCACCGAGAACCAGTACAACGCCGGCATCGTCACCAAGGCCGATGTCGCCCAGGCGCGTACTCAGCTGAAAAGCACCGAGGCCCAGGCCATCGACCTGAAGTACCAGCGCGCGCAGCTGGAACATGCCATTGCCGTGCTGGTCGGCGTGCCACCGGCACAGTTCTCCCTGGCTGCCGTGGACGGCGTGCCAGGCCTGCCGAATGTGCCGGCGCTGCTGCCGTCCGAACTGCTGCAGCGGCGCCCGGACGTGGCCTCCGCCGAGCGCCAGGTGATTTCCGCCAACGCCAAGATCGGCGTGGCCAAGGCTGCCTGGTTCCCCGACCTGACCCTCACCGCCGCCGGCGGGTACCGCAGCGGCAGCTTCCAGAACTGGATCGAGACGCCCAACCGCTACTGGTCCATTGGCCCGCAGTTCGCCATGACCCTGTTCGACGGCGGGCTGATTGCCTCCCAGGTCGAGCAGGCCGAGGCGAGCTACGACCAGACCGTGGCCAGCTACCGGCAGACCGTTCTGGACAGTTTCCGCGAGGTCGAGGACTACATGGTCCAGCTCAAGGTGCTGGAAGAGGAAAGCGGCGTGCAGCAGGAAGCGCTGGATTCCGCCCGCGAGGCGCTGCGCCTGACCACCAACCAGTACAAGGCCGGCACCATCGACTACAGCAATGTGGTCACCACCCAGACCAGCGCGCTTTCCAACGAGCGCACGCTGCTGACCCTGACCGGCAGCCGCTTGACCGCCAGCGTTCAACTGATCGCCGCGCTGGGCGGCGGTTGGGATGCGGCGAGGATCACCGAGGAAGGGCAGGCGACGCGGGACTGATTTCGCGTCAGTCCTCAATCAGCGCGCTGAGGGGAATGCGGAAGTGGCTTTCCCCATCCAGTGACTTGATCCCGCGCGGTAGCGCCGTGCTCACCAGCGCGGTGCCATCCAGGCGCTCGAGGACTTCGCAGTCGATCTGGCCTACGGCCGGCAGGCGATCGTCCTGATTGAGGGTGCGCAGGCGCGCGCGCGGCTTGAGAAAGCGCCAGTCACGCCCGCCAGCGTCGATCAGCCGGCATTCGGCCCAACCCGGGAAGCACTCTTGCGTGTAGCGCACTATCTCGACCAGCAGGCTGGGCATCGTCAGGGAGTTCCGGTGGCGGGAAGGGAGATCAGCCGTTGAAACGGCGGGCGGTGCTGTAGCTGCGTTCCCAGTAGCTGTTGTTCAGCGAATCCATGCGGATGCGCTCGCCGCTGCTGGGTGCATGGATGAACTGGTTGTTGCCGATGTACAGGCCGACGTGGCTGACATCGCCGCGGCCATTGCGGTTGAAGAACACCGCATCACCGGGCTCGAGCTCACCGCGGCCGACTCGCTGGCTGCCGCTGTCGATCATCTGGCCGGTGGTGCGCGGCAGCTTCATGCCCGCTTCGGTGCGGAACAGGTAGACCAGCAGCCCGCTGCAGTCGAAGCCGTTGGCAACCGTGGTGCCGCCGCGACGGTAGGGCACGCCGATCAGCTGGCGGGCGCGGGCTACCACACGGGAGCTGCTGCCCGCCTGAGCCTTGTGCACCCCCGGTTGCAGTGGACGCTTCACTTCGTGGTGCAGGCGGACGTTGTTGCGATTGACCACTTTCACATGGCTGGAACGAGACAGGCTGGATGTGGCCTTGTGCTGCGTCGTGCGCTTTGACTCGCGGGCTTCGGCGTGAGGAGTGGTGATGGCGAGCAAAAGGGTTGTGCTCAACAGGGTGAGGAAACGCATCTTGGGTACATCGAGTGACTGGGTAGCGGAACGGGGCGCCATCTTAGAAATCCCCTGCGTCGGATTAACGAGGGGAAGCTGCAAATCGTCGTAGGCATTTTCCGATTGAGAAATGGGGAGTGACCTGCCTTCGTCTGCCTGGCAGGTCAGCCGCTGAAGCGACGCGCCGTGGTGTAGCTGCGCTTCCAGTAGCTGTTGTCCAGGGAGTCGATGCGGATGCTCTTGCCGGTGCTCGGGGCATGGATGAAACGGTCGCCACCGATGTACAGCCCGACGTGGCTGGTTCCGCCCTCGCCGTTATGGTTGAAGAACACCGCGTCGCCGGGCTTCAGTTCATCGCGACTCACTTCGTTGTGGCGCTGGGCGATCATTGAGTGGGTGGTGCGTGGCAGCTTGCGATTGGCGATGCTGCGGTAGAGGTAGACCAGCAGCCCGCTGCAATCGAAACCGTCTTTCTCGCTCTGGCCGCCCCAGCGGTAGGGCGTGCCGATCAGCTCGTGGGCGCGGGCAATGATGCGCGAGGTTTCCGCCGGGCTGTGCGCCGGGCCGCGGCCCAACTGGGCTACCCGCCAGGCGGTGCCAGCGCGCGTGAAGCCCCGGTCGATGGAGGCGTGCTCGTAGCGGCGCCAGTCCGGCGCGTCGAAATCATCGGCCAGGGCGGTCGGTGCTCCCAGGGTGCAGAGCAGGTAGAGCGGGAACCAGCAGAGGGGGCGCACGTCGGATCACCTCGGGGTGAACGGTGGGGACGGGCGCCATCCTAGGAACGGCTAGAAAAGATCGATGTAGGAAATTTCCAGTAGGCCTGAAGGCTAATTCCACTGAGGATGATCGGTCAGCACTCAGCGTGCGAACAGCTGGCCGATGTCCTTGAAGGCCTTGAACTCCAGGGCGTTGCCACAGGGATCGAAGAGGAACAGCGTGGCCTGCTCGCCCACCTGGCCCTGGAAGCGCACATGGGGTTCGATGACGAACTGCGTGTCACGTTCGCGCAGCCGCTGCGCCAGACCCTCCCAATCTTCCCAGGGCAATACCACGCCGAAGTGCGGTACCGGCACGTCATGCCCGTCGACGGCATTGGTGTGCGCTGCCTCCTGGCTGGCGGTGCGCGGGTGCTCGTGGATCACCAGCTGGTGGCCGAAGAAATCGAAGTCCACCCACTGGGCACTGCTGCGGCCCTCGGCGAGGCCGAACACCTCGCCGTAGAAACGCCGGGCCAGGGCGAGGTCGTAGACGGGAATGGCTAGGTGGAAGGGCGATAGAGCCATGGACGTGCTCCCTGTCAGGTTCAGGCCGGTACGGCCAGCAGGCGGCTGATGGTGGCCTTGGCCGCGCTCATCTGGCCCTCACGGGCGAGGCGGGTGAAGTCCAGCAGGGCGTGTTCGTGCTCGGCGAGGTCGTCGAGGATGTCGCGGTCATCGTCGTCGCCCTCGATGGCCAGGCTGTCGTAGCGCCGGACGTAGGGCTCCACCAGCACTTCGAGTTTTTCCAGGGTCTGTGGCCAGTCGAGCCCGAGCCAGTCGGCGGCGCGCTGGCGGCCCTGGGCGGCGGCGTGCGCGGTGTCGCCCAGCGGCAGGCCGTGACGCTGCAGCAGCCGCGCCATGCGCAGGCCGGTCTGGCGTTCCAGTCGCGCCAGCAGGAGCATCGAGGACGCCCCCTCCGGCAGTTGCTCGGCCAGGCCGAGGAAGAAGTTTTCACCGCGGACTTCGCCCAGGTAGGCGGCCTGCAGTTCACTGGCTTGTCGGTGCATGCGTCGGTCCCCCGTGCTCAATGGGGACCAGCCTAGACGATGTGCGCCGGGCATCGAACCCGGCATGTCGTGTCTGGGCCAGAACGGGTCGCTCAGCGTTCGAAACCGTATTCGCGCTCGACCCGGCTGATGCGCACGCGGAAGGCACTGTACCAGTCGCGGCGGCCGGCCTGCTGGGCCATGCGGTGCTCGGTCTGCTGCTTCCACTGGCGGATGGCGGCCTCGTCGCGCCAGTAGGACACGGTCAGCCCCAGGCCGTCAGTGCCACGGGCCGACTCGACGCCGAGGAAGCCGTCCTGCTGCGCGGCCAGTTCCAGCATGCGTTCGGCGGTGGCGCCATAGCCTTCGTCCAGCTCGGTGCGGTAGGAGGTGAAGGTCACGGCGTAGTAGGGCGGTTGCGGTGTGCTGGCGATCATGCGGGGCTCCCGATGCGAGTGGGCTCTTGGCTGGATTGATGGCGGAAAGCAGCGGACAGAAACGCTTCGGCCAGCGGCACGGCGATGCCGGCCAGGGCCTTGCGTTCGGGCTGGAACAGGGTGGCGACGAAGAACGGATGGTCGGTCGCTTCCAGTGCGCGGATGCTGCCGTCCTCGCCGTGGGCACAGGCGCGCAGCGAGCCGCTGAACAGCTCGTCCTGGAACTGCGGGTTCAACCCGTAGCTGCAGCGATAGCCCTCGCGGATATCCGGCAGGCCATAGATGGCCGCCAGGTGCGAGCCGGCGGTAAGGCGGATGGTCTCGCTGACTTCCACCAGTGAACAGGGCAGGGCATGCACCACCGGGCGCGCCGCTTCCGGGTCCGTCTCGGCGTGGGCCGCGTCGCTCCAGCCGAGGACGTTGCGGGCGCGCTCCAGCAGGGCGTGCTGGAAGCCGCCGCAGGTGCCGAGGAAGGGCACCCGGTTTTCGCGGGCGAAGGTGATCGCCCGCAATGCGCCTTCGGTGTTCTGGTAGGGGCTGCCGGGGATCGCCCAGAAGCCGGAGTAGGGCTCAAGGTCCAGCCCCTGGGCGAGGCGCGGGGTGTCCAGCCAGTCCACGCGCAGCGTGCCCGAATGCGGCAGCAGCGATTGCTGCAGGGCCAGGGGAATTGCCCAGTGGGCGGTGACGCGGCTGTCGCGGTCGCCGATCAGGCCGATGCGCAGTGTTTTACGACGTTTTCCCATCCTGTGTTCCCCCTGGCGTCGTGGCCCATTGGCGGGCCCATGGGAGGCAATTTATAGTTGCGCAGGTGCAATCGAAAATGGGCGGTTGCGCAACCTTGGAGTGCGTCGATGCAATACCGTCTGGAATACGCCGATCTGGCCCTGGTGCTGGCGCTGGTACGCGGAGGCAGCCTTGCGCGCGCCGCGGAATTGCTCGAGGTCGACGTCTCCACCGTGTTCCGCGCCGTGCGCCGGCTGGAAAAGGCGCTGGGCACCGCGCTGTTCGAGAAGGGCCGCAACGGCTACCTGGCGACCGCCACCGCGCAGCAACTGGCGACCCAGGCGGAACTCGCCGAACAGGCGCTGGAAGCGGCTCGTCTGGGGCTGGAGCAGGGCCACGACGTGCTCAGCGGCACCGTGCGCCTGACCTGTTCCGACACCGTGCTGCAAGGCCTGCTGCTACCGGCCCTGGCGCGCTTCATGAAGCGCTACCCGGTGCTGAACCTGGAGCTGACCACCTCCAACGCCTTCGCCAACCTCAGCCGCCGCGACGCCGACATCGCCCTGCGCCTGACCAACGCGCCGCCGGAGCATCTTGTCGGACGCAAGCTGGGCGAGGTGCACTACGTCCTCTGTGCCCATCGCGATTACCTGGCCGAGCAGGGCGAACGCCCCTGGCAAGACATGAGCTGGATCGCCCCGGACGACTTTCTGCCCGACCACTCCAGCGTCGCCTGGCGCCGCCAGGCGTTTCCGACGGTGCTTCCGGCCTACCGCTGCAACAGCATGCTGTCGGTGCTCGATCTGTGCCGCGCGGGGCTGGGGCTGGCTGCGCTGCCGGCGTTCCTGCTGCGCCCGGACGACGGGCTGCAGGTGCTGGAGCCGGAACTGCCCGGTTGCAGCATCCATCTCTGGTTGCTGACCCGGCCGGACTGCCGGGCGCTGCGGGCGGTGGTGACACTGTTCGAGGAACTGGCCGGGAGCATTCGTCTGCCGGCCTGAATGAAAAGACCCCGCCAGAGAAGCGGGGTCTTTGGTCTGTAGCAGTGCTTACCAGTGGCGGTAGTGCCCCGGCGGGCCGTAGTAGCCGGGGCCGTAATAGCGCGGCGGACCATAGTAGCGGGGTGGGCCGTAATAACGCGGGCCGGGCACCACCACGACCGGGCGATAGACCGGCTGGTACACCGGTTGATACACGGGCTGATAGACCGGCGCCGGCTGGTAGTACACCGGTGGCGGCGGGTAATAGGCGACTGGGGGCGGTGGAGCGTAATAGGGCGCCGGCGCGGGTTGCGAGCCGGCGACCACGGCACCCCCGACAACGGCGCCGACCACCGCGCCGATTGCCGCGGCATCGGTGTTGCTGTTGGCCGCGGCCTGGTCGGCGAGGGCAAGGCTGGCGCAGAGCAGGGCGATCTGGGGGAGACGGTGAAGCATGATGCACCTCCTGAGGAACCCGGCGAGGAACCAGGTATCTATGAGACATCGGCCTCGAAAGAATCGTAACGCCGCCGGTGTAAAGGTTGTGTAAATGGCGCCGTACGGCTCTGCGTCGGGCATTGCATGTATCAGCCTGCAATACATCCATCGCGCTGCCGCAGCCTTCGGGCTGGTAAGGTGGCGCCTTTCGCGTTTTTTTCCATGAAGAACCAGGGAGACCTTCCATGCCCTTCAACCGAGTGACTCTCTTGTCGCTTCTCGCTGTCGCCGCGCTCGCCGGCTGCAGTTCCAAGGATTCCTCGTCCGATGCCGCCCAGCCGGCCGCGGATGATTCGTCGGCCATGACCGGCACCTGCAACGCCAAGGCGGTGCAATCGATCATCGGCAAGGTCGTCAACCCGACCCTGACCGAGGAAGCCCGCCGCGATGCCGGCGCCAGCGTTGCCCGTGTGCTCACCCCGCACCAGCCGGTGACCATGGAGTACAACTCGCAGCGCCTGAACATCGATGTCGATGACAACCAGGTGGTGAAGCAGGTCTCCTGCGGCTGAGTCCTTCGCCGGCCGGCGCCCATGAAAAAGCCCCGCCTAGGCGGGGCTTTTTCGTTTCCAGTGCGGATCAACGGTTGGCGGGCTTCTTGATCACGCGCAGCGCCTGGCTCGACTGGTTGACGCACTCCTCGTAGTTGCCGGCCTTCTTCGCCGCCTCGGCCTTGGCGACGTACTCGTGAACCGTATTGACCTTCACGCCGGTGGCGTTCTTGCTGGCGGTCTTGAGGAAGTCGTTGATCTGCTGCAGGTTGCCGTCGCACAGCGCGCTGTCAGCGAAGGCCGGTACGGAAAACACCATGGCCAGGAGCAGGGCATATTTTTTCATCCAGGTTCTCCTCGATTCTTGATGCGCAAGCTTCTGGTCTGCGTAGCTTGCTAAGTATCGACCCGCTGGCGACTGGCAAGATTCATTTAAATTTCCGCAACAAAGGTTGAGGTCGTAGCGCTTCACAGCGCACTGAAGCGCTGCTCCAGGCCCTGGCTGCGGAAGTGCTCGATGACGCAGTCGACGAATACCCGCGTCTTGGCCGGCAGCAGCTTCTGCGCGGCGTAGTAGAGCGCAGTGTTGCCGGCGTCCACGTACCACTCCGGCAACACACGCACCAGGCGGCCGCTGTCGAGGTAGGGCACGGCGTGCTGCATGCTTACCAGGGTCACGCCCAGTCCCATCAGGGCGGCGACGCAGGCGGCTTCCGGGTCGCTGAAGGTCATGCGTTCCTTCAGTGCGATCGGCGCCTGAGCCTGCTGGCGGTTGGTCAGCGGCCAGGGCCTCACGCGGCCGGTCTGCGGTGAACGGATGCGGATGCCGTCGTGGCTGGGCAGGTCCGACGGATAGCGGATTGCCGGGCGGCCGTCGAGGTAGGCCGGCGAGGCCAGCAGCACCAGGTGCGCCGGGCTCAGCTTGCGCGCCACGACGCCGGGCGGAAGCTCGAAGCCGCCGCCAATGGCCGCGTCGAAGCCTTCGGCGATGAGGTCCACCTGGCGGTTGTCGAAGTGCCAGTCCGGGCGGATCGCCGGGTAGCGCCCGAGGAAGTCGCCCAGCAGCGGCAATATGTAGTCGCGGCCGAACACCAGCCCCATGCTCACCTTCAGCATGCCGCTGGGCTGGCCGTCGGCGCTGGCCAGATTGGCGATGGCGCTCTGCAGGCTGGCCAGGCCACCGCCGGCTTCGTCGAGAAATCGTTCGCCGGATTCGGTCAGGGCCAGGCTGCGGGTACTACGCTGGAACAGCCGCACGCCCAGGTTGTTCTCCAGTCGCGCCACGTTCTTGCTCACCGCCGCCGGGGTCAGCCCCAGGCGGCGCGCGGCGGCGGCGAAGCTGCCGGCCTCCGCGCTGCGGACGAAGCATTCGATACTGATCAGGCTTTCCATGGGTGGTATTCCGGACGTTTGGTATCGACTGAATATAGCGATTGCTGACTACCGAGTAACGAGTCCGCGAGGGAAACTGGCCCCGTCGAACTTACTCCCCCACTGGATTCCTGGAGACACGAAATGACCACCACGCAAACCACCCAATCCCTCACCGGCAAAGTCGCTTTCGTACAGGGCGGCTCCCGCGGCATCGGCGCCGCCATCGTGCAGCGCCTGGCCCGCGAAGGCGCTGCCGTGGCCTTCACCTACGTCAGCTCGGCGCAGAAGGCCGAAGACCTCGCCGCCAGCATCGAAGCCGCCGGCGGCCGCGCCCTGGCCCTGAAAGCCGACAGCGGCGATGCAGCTTCCGTGCAACAGGCCATCGACACCGCAGCCCAGCGCCTGGGCGGCATCGACATCCTGGTGAACAACGCCGGCGTACTGGCCATCGCCCCGGTGGAAGAATTCAGCCTGGAAGACCTCGACCGCACCCTGGCGGTGAACGTGCGCAGCGTCTTCGTCGCCACCCAGGCCGCCGCGCGGCACATGGGGCAGGGCGGTCGCATCATCACCATCGGCAGCACCAACGCCGATCGCATGCCCTTCGGCGGCGGCGCGGTCTACGCCATGAGCAAGTCGGCCATCGTCGGCCTGACCAAGGGCCTGGCCCGTGACCTCGGCCCGCGCGGCATCACCGTGAACAACGTGCAGCCCGGCCCGGTGGATACCGACATGAACCCAGCCGACAGCGACTTCGCTGCCTCCCTGATGGACCTGATGGCGGTGGGTCGTTATGGCCGCGCGGAAGAAATCGCCGCCTTCGTCGCCTACCTGGCCGGTCCGGAAGCGGGCTACATCACCGGTGCCAGCCTGACCATCGACGGCGGCTTCGGGGCCTGATCGATTCCTGATCGACTCTTGGTAAAAACGGCGCGGCGGGGCTCAGGCCCGGTCGCGGCTCTGGATGTTCCAGTGCTCGGAGGTGGCGGCGAGCTTTTCCGAAAGCATCTCCACCTGTTCATAGAGACGCAGGGTGAGCCAGTAGAAACCCTGCTTCTCGAAGGAGTCGGTCAGGTTGTGCGGCCGCACCGGCAGGTTGTCCAGACCCTGGCAGGCCTGCACCAGCTTGCTGGTGCGACTGAACTTGAGGGCATGGGCCGATTGCAGCAGCAGACGGCCGATGATCTGCCGGTGCGAGTCGAGGCTGGCCGGCACCGGTTCTATCTCCCCGGCCTGGGCGGCGAACTGCCTGGAGGCGATCAGCGATTCCAGGGTACCCATGATCGCGCGGTGGATGCGCTGGAGAATCTCCAGCTCGCGCAGCGGCATGCCGGTCTCCCGCGACACCGGCCCCAGGTGCGCACGCGATGCCACCAGACGGTGGTCCAGCTCCTCCAACTGGCGGGCGAAATGCTCGGGCGTGAAGTCGTGGTTGGAAGACAGCTGCCCGTACATCCGCGCGCAGGCGCGCAGGTTGTCCGAGAGCAGGTAGCGCCAGACATAGACCGCCCGCAACGGGTAGATCTGCGAGAACAGCAGGGCCACGGCGACGCCGATCAGTACGTTGGCCGAGCGCCATAGCCCTTCGGTGAATCCCGTCTCGCCGGGGCCGGCGACGATGCACATCGTAATCCCCGCCAGCAGCGCGACGTAGCCGGGCCGGCGGATCGCATAGAAGGCCGAGGCCGCGCCCAGCACCGACATGGCCAGGTAGGTGAGGGTGAGCGAACGGGTCTGGTCGTAGATCGCGATCACGCACAGCCCCAGCGCCGCGCCGACCAGGGTGCCCATCACCCGCTCGTAGGACTTGCCGCGAATCGTCCCCTGGTGCACCAGCCCGCCCATCACCACCAGCACCGTCACCGAGGCCCAGAGACCGTGGGGCAATTTCAGCGCGCTGGTCAGCAGCATCGAGGCGAGCAGTGCGAGGCCGACGCGCACGCAGTGAATCCAGGCGGCGTAACGGTAGCGGGTGTAGGGGTTGGCCAGGCGGCGGAACGGCAGGGTGAGGATCGAGGGTTGCTTCGCCAAGGGAAGCGGCTCCGGTTGTGGGGGACTCTGCAAGGGTAGTCGGTTGCGCCGGCCAGAGCCTGCGATGGATCATTCTGGCGAGCCGCCGAACGGGCTCAAGGCAGCTGCGGGCACGCCGATAGAAATTCCACCGGAAGCGCTGGTTCCTCTTCACCGGTCTTCGCTAGAATTCCGCACTTTTGCGCCCGCCCCAGGGGCACCGAGATTTCCCCATGCTTGCCGGTAGTTACGATCCCTCCCTTGTCCTGATTTCGCTGTGCGTCGCCATGCTGGCGTCCTACACGGCCCTGGACCTGGCCGGGCGCATCGCGACCACCCGTGGCTGGCCGGTGCTGCTGTGGATCGGCGGCGGCGGGGTGGCCATGGGCATCGGCGTGTGGTCGATGCACTTCATCGGCATGCTCGCCTTCAGCCTGCCTATTCCGCTGGGCTACGACCTCACCCTGACGCTGCTGTCGCTGGCCATTGCCGTGCTCAGCTCGGGCTTCGCCCTGGCGCTGGTCAGCCAGGACCGCCTGCCGCTCTGGCAGCTGATCTGCGGTGCGCTGGCCATGGGCGCCGGGATCAGCTGCATGCACTACCTGGGCATGCACGCGATGCTGATGCAGCCGGGTATCGACTACGACCCGACGCTGTTCGGCCTGTCCCTGGCGATCGCCGTGGCGGCTTCCGGCGCGGCACTGTGGATCGCTTTCAAGCTGCGGCAGAACACTCCTTATGTGCGCCTGGCCCGTGCTGGCGCCGCGCTGGTGATGGGCGTGGCGATTGTCGGCATGCACTACACCGGCATGGCGGCCGCACGCTTCCCCGAGGGCAGCTTCTGCGGCGCCTCCCCCAGCGGGTTGAACAGTGACTGGCTGGCCCTGCTGATCATCATCGTCACCCTGGCGGTGATCGGCATCGCGCTGCTCACCTCGGTGCTGGACGCACGCCTGGAGTCGCGCACGGCGCAGCTCACCTCGTCGCTGGCCCAGGCCAACCAGGAACTGACCCAGCTCGCCCTGCACGACAACCTCACGCGCCTGCCCAACCGCATCCTGCTGGAGGACCGCATCGAACAGATGATCGGCAAGGTGCAACGCGCTGGCGGGCACTTCGCGCTGATGTTCCTCGACCTCGACGGCTTCAAGCCGGTCAACGATGCCTTCGGCCACCATGTCGGCGATCTGCTGCTCAAGGCTGTCGCCCAGCGCCTGCGCGACAGCCTGCGCAGTGAAGACACCGTGGCGCGCATCGGCGGCGACGAGTTCGTGGTGCTCGCCGAACTGGCCGAGGCCGAGGACGCGGTGACCGTCGCCGGGCAGCAGATCAGCCTGCTGGCCCAGCCGTTCCAGGTCGCTGGCCAGGAGCTGCGCATCGCCGCCAGCATCGGCATCGTGGTCTATCCCGGCGACGGCGCCAGCCAGCATGAACTGCTGCGCAACGCCGACGCAGCGATGTACCACGCCAAGGGCAACGGCAAGAACGGCTACAGTTTTTTCGAGCAGTCGATGAACACCAACGCGCGCAACCACCTGCAGTTGCTGCACGACCTGCGCGCAGCTCTGGAGCGCCGCGAGTACATCCTGCATTACCAGCCCAAGTTCGCCGCCAGCGGAGAGCCCATCGGCGCCGAGGCGCTGCTGCGCTGGCAGCATCCGCAGCGTGGCCTGTTGATGCCTGACACCTTCATCGCCCTGGCCGAGCGCACCGGGCTGATCATCCCCATCGGCGACTGGGTACTGGACGAGGCCTGCCGGCAGATGCGCGACTGGTACCTGCAGGGCCATGAAAGCTGGCGCGTGGCGGTGAACCTCTCGGCGCTGCAGTTCTGCCATGCGGCCCTGGTGCAGTCGGTGGCCGACGCGCTGCAGCGCCACCAGCTGCCGGCGCGCTGCCTGACCCTGGAAATCACCGAGACCACCGCCATGCGCGACGCCGATTCCAGCCTGGAAATCCTCGGCAGGCTGTCGGACATGGGCGTCGACCTGTCCATCGACGACTTCGGCACCGGCTACTCCAGTCTGCTGTACCTCAAGCGCCTGCCGGCCAACGAGTTGAAGATCGACCGTGGCTTTGTCCGCGACCTGGAGCAGGACAGCGACGACGCCGCCATCGTCTCGGCCATCGTCGCCCTGGGCCAGGCGCTGGACCTGCGCATCGTCGCCGAGGGGGTGGAAACCTCCGGCCAGCAGAACTTCCTCACTCGCCTGGGCTGCGACTCGCTGCAGGGCTTCCTGCTCGGCAAGCCGGTGCCGGCCGAGCAGTTTCTCGAGCGTCTCAGCGCGCCGGCCTGAGCCCTTCAGCTTTCCGGCGCAATCGCCGCCAGCTGCGCGCACAGTTCGCGCAGTTGCTCGCACAGGCTGCGCCCGGCACTGCCCAGTTCGGGGCGCGCATAGAGCGCCAGTTCCAGCCCCTCGATGGGTGCGAAACCTTCCTCGGCGGTCAATACGCGGTGGCCTTCGTGGCGGCCGCGCAGGGGCAGCAGGCTGACGCCCATGCCCGCCGCCACCGCCGCTGAAAGGCTCGCCAGGCTGGCGCTGCTGTAGCTGATGCGCCAGCGCCGGCCGCTGGCTTCCAGGGCGTGGATCATTTCCTGGCGATACAACGCCCCCAGCGGGAAGACCACCAGCGGCAGCGGGTCACGGGCGGCGGCGGGGGTGGCGGCGCTGTCCTGCCAGGCCAGGGGTTCGGGCCAGTGGGCGAGGCAGTCGCTGTCCGCGCCCCATTGCTTGACCAGCGCCAGGTCCAGTTCGCCGCTGCGGTACTGGCGCAGCAGTTCCTGGCTGAGGCCGCTGGAGACTTCCAGGCGCAGCCTCGGGCGTTCCGCGCTGAAGGCTGCCAGCAGCGGCATCATCCGTTCGCCGGCGAAGTCCTCCGGCATCCCCAGACGCAGCACGCCCTCGCTGTGCTCGCTGCTCAGCGCCTCGCGCGCCTCCGAGCCGAGTTCGAGGATGCGCCGCGCGTAGCCCAGCAGCTGCTCGCCCTGTTCGGTGGGCAGCACCTGGCGCTGGCTGCGGTCCAGCAGGCGGCAGTCCAGGCTCTGCTCCAGCCGCAGGATCTGCTGGCTGACGGTGGACTGGGTGAGGTGCAGCAACTCGGCGGCGCGGGTGAAGTTGCCGGCGTCCACCACCATCACGAAGCTGCGCAGCAGGTTGGGGTCAAGCATTGCGATTCCCACTGAAAGTCATGTTTCTATTTAATTTCAGCATAGAACATCCCTTCGTCATACTGGCTGCAGTGATTAGAGGCACGACAGCCATCACGGGGGAGCGCCCATGGATATGCCGACTGTTCAGACCGAAGAAGTGCACAGCCGTGCCGCCGCAGACGCGCTGTTGGGCGCTGCCAGCGACGGTCGCGAAGCCGAGGTGGCGGCCCTGCTCAAACGCGGCGTACCGGTGGATGTGAGTGACGGGCAGGGCAACACGCCGCTGCTGCTGGCCACCGCCGGCAACCGTGTGGAAGTCGCGCGGCTGCTGATTGCCGCTGGCGCCGACGTCAACCGGCAGAACCGCATCCATGACAGCGCCTACCTGCTGGCCGGTGCGGCGGGGCGCCTGGAGATTCTCCGGTTGACCCTGGCCCACGGCGCCGACCTGCGCAGCACCAACCGCTATGGCGGCACGGCACTGATCCCGGCCTGCGAGCGCGGCCATGTGGAGGTGGTAGCGACGCTGCTCAAGGCTGGCGTCGACCCCGATCACATCAACAAGCTGGGCTGGACCGGGCTGCTCGAAGCCATCCTGCTCAGCGACGGCGGCCCGCGTCACCAGGCCATCGTGAAACAGCTCATAGAAGCCGGGGCGAACCTGAACCTGGCCGACAACGACGGCGTCACGCCGCTGCAACACGCCCGCCAGCGCAACCAGACCACCATCGCCAGGATGCTGGAAGTCGCCGGCGCGCATTGATCGAACCGATTCGCTGGAAACTGCCATGTCACACGAAGTCTTCATGCGCGAGGCCCTGCAACTGGCCCGCGATAACATCGAGGCCGGCGGCCGCCCGTTCGGCGCCGTGCTGGTCAAGGACGGGCGGGTGATCGCCCGCGCCGCCAATTCCATCCATCTGGATTTCGACCCCACCGCCCACGCCGAGCTGATGGCGATCCGCCGTGCCTCGGCGGTGCTGGGCATGTCGCGGCTGGACGGCTGCGTGATCTACGCCAGCGGCCATCCATGCCCGATGTGCCTGGCGGCCATGCACCTGTGCGGCGTGGAAGGCGCGTACTTCGCCTATTCCAACGACGATGGCGAGCCGTTCGGGCTGTCGACTGCCGCCGTGTACCAGCAGATGACCCAGCCGCCGCAGTGGCAGTCGGTTCCGCTGCGTGCGCTGCGTCCGAGCGGTGAAGAGGGTCTCTACAACCATTGGCAGGAGCAGCGCTCATGAGCCGCGGCATGACGCTACCGGCCCAGGGTGACGCGGCGGGGCAGAGCAGCCACGCCGGCTGGATCGGCCTGCTGGTGATAGTCGCGCTGGGCATCAACCTGCGGCCGATCCTCACCTCCATCGGCCCGTTGCTGGCCGATATCCACGATGCCACCGGCCTGGGCTTCCAGGGCCTGTCGATGCTGACGGTGCTGCCGGTGCTGTGCATGGGCCTGTTCGCCCTGGGCCTGCCGTGGGTCGGGCCGCGCCTGGGCGAGAGCCGCGGCATGGTGCTCGGCCTGCTGGCCATCGGCGCGGCATGCTTCTGGCGGTTGCTGCTGGACAGCGGCTTCGCACTGATCGCCAGCGCGGTGCTGGCGGGTTGCGGTGTGGCGGTGATTCAGGCGTTCGTGCCGGGCGTGATCAAGCGCTGGTTCCCGCACAAGGTACCGTCCGCCATGGGCCTGTACTCGGCATCGCTGATGGCCGGTGGTGGTAGCGCGGCCGTGCTGGCGCCGGTGGTATCGGAGCACTTCCACCGCTGGCAGGACGGCCTTGGCGCCTGGCTGCTGCTGGCTGTCGTCGGCCTGCTGCTGTGGTCCGTCGCCCGCCCGCGCGAGACGCCGGTAGCCGTGCCGCCCAGGCAGAAGGTGCAGCACTATTTCGGCAGCCGTCGCGCCTGGCTGCTGGCCTTGTACTTCGGCCTGATCAACGGCGGCTATACCAGCATGGTGGCCTGGTTGCCGGTGTATTACCGCCAGCTTGGCTGGACGGCCCAGGCCAGCGGCCAGCTGATCGGCCTGATGACCATCTTCCAGGTGATCGCCGCGCTGACCATCCCGTTGCTGATCCGCCGTTCGCTGGACCGCCGTGGCTGGCTGTGCCTGTGCCTGCTGATCCAGCTCGCCGGCTTCGTCGGGTTGATCTGCGCGCCGCTGCACCTGCCGGGCATCTGGGTGGCGATGATCGGCTACGGCCTGGGCGCCTGCTTCGCCCTGAGCCTGACCCTGACCCTGGACCACCTCGCCGACGCCGGCGCGGCCGGGCGCCTGGCGGCCTTCGTGCAGGGGATTGGCTTCATCGTCACCGGCATCGTGCCCTACGTTACCGGCTGGCTGCGCGACAGCACGGGCAGCTTCCAGGCTTCCTGGGTCCTGCTGGCGGTGTCGGTGGTGCTGATGCTGGGCGTGACCCTGCGCTTCTCGCCCAGGGGCTATGCGCGAGCGATGCAGCGCTGAGACTGGATGAAACGAAAATGGCGCCCGAGGGCGCCATTTTTTTGCCTGCGTCGTTACACGGAGGTAGCGATGTAGATGCGGTAGGCGATGATCGACAGCATGCTCAGCGTGCCGACCCACATCAGGAACACGCCCACCGGGCGTTGGCGGATGGTGAAGCCGATGCCCAGCATGAACATGCCGAAGACGATGATGCCGAGGGTGATGAAGAGAGACGTGGGGTCCAGCGGGATGAAATGGGCAGTGGCGTCCACGGCGTGTCCTTGTCTGAAAGATCTGATATAGAGAGTCTAGGCCAGAGCAGGACCGAACTCCTTTGATCCCTGGCAAGCCGGTCCGGATCATAGCGGCCCACGGCGCTCAGCCCAAGCTCAGGTCTCCAGCAGGAGCCGGCCCTTGCCCGTGAGGGCAAGCTGCAGGCCGCGCAGTTCGGCGAATCCGAGGTGGACCAGCAGCCGCTTCAAACGAGGGTGGATGACCTCGCCGCGCCTGACCCGCAGGAGGAGCCGGCACAGCTCGTTGTCGCCGGAGGGTGATGGACTTCTCTCGACCTCATTGTTGGGCACTGAGCGGTTTCCCTGATTCCCGATGTCAGTGAATTCTGAATTCGAACCAGCTTCAGCTTATTTTCGTTTGCTATCGGAAAATACTGATCGATATCCAGGTTTCTGACAGATTCTCGAAACGGTGTCCTTTCGCGCTTGCCTTCGTGGGGCAGAAAGTGACGGGTTGTGCGGGAACTGCCCGGCTGCGGGCATAAAAAAGCCCCGCGGTCCGGAGCGTCAGACCGCAGGGCTGGAAGGTCGGGAGATTCCCGACCGGGGAGGATCGATCAGGCCGCCGGCGTCGGCTGCCAGCCGCCGCCAAGGGCCTTGTAGATCGCCACGATGCCGCGGTACACATCGACTTCCGCCAGGGCCTGGGCGTCCTCGGCGGCCAGCTGTTCGCGTTCGGCGTCCAGCAGGTTGAGGAAGTCCACGGTGCCCTCGCGGTATTGCAGGCCGGCCTGTTGCGCGGCATTGCGGCTGGCTTCGGACTGGCGCACCAGCGACACCAGGCGCTGCTGGCGCTTGCCGTAGTCGCTGAAGGCGTTCGACGACTCTTCCAGCGCCAGCAGGACCTGCTGCTCGTAGGTCGCCAGGGCGCCGTCGGCGTCGGCCTTGGAGGCTCGCAGGCGGGCCCGCACGCTGCCCAGGTCGAAGGCCGCCCAGGTGATGCTCGGGGCCACGCCCCAGGCGCTGGCGGCGGACGAGCCGATCTGCGAACCACGGCCGGCGGTGTAGCCAAGGAAGCCGCCGAGGCTGACTTTCGGGAACAGGTCGGCGGTGGCCACGCCCACGTCCGCGGTGGCGGCTGCGAGGCGCCGTTCGGCGGAGGCGACGTCCGGCCGGCGACGCAGCAGCTCGCCCGGATCGCCGATGGGCAGGGCCTTGGCGATGGCCGGCAGTTTCTTCGGCGACAGGTCCACGCTCAGCGCATCCGGGCGCTGGCCGAGGAGGGTGGCGATGCGGTTGCGCTGGCGCACTTCCTCGGCCTGCAGTTGCGGCACACTGGCTTCGGTGGCGGCCAGGCGTGCTTCGGCGCGCTGCACGTCCAGCTCGCTGCCGACGCCGGCGTCGCGCAGCTGGATGGTCAGGTCACGGGACTCGCGCTGGTTGTCCAGGTTGCTCTTGGCGATGCTTTCGCGCAATTGCGCACCGCGCAGCTGCCCATAGGCATCGGCCAGCTCGGCGATCAGGCTGACCTGCAGCTGCTGCAGGTCGGCGACTATGGCTTCGCTCTGCGCGTCGCTGGATTCCAGCTGGCGACGCACGCGGCCGAACAGGTCGACTTCCCAGATCATGTCCAGGCCCAGGTCGTAGCGCTCCTGGTTGACCCGGTCCTCGGTCTGGCCGGGCACCTGGCCCTTGCCGACCTGGCCTTCGGCGCGGCTGGTGACCGTGGGGAAACGGTCATTGGCAACGTCATCGCGGATCGCCCGCGAAGCCAGCACGCGGGCATAGGCCACGCGCAGCTCGCGGTTTTCCTTGAGGGCCTGGTCGACCAGCTGGGTCAGTACCGGGTCGTCGAACTGCTTCCACCAGGCGTCTTCGAAGCGGGTGCGGTCGTAGTTCTGCGCCTGGGCGTTGCTGTCCAGCCGGGCCGGCGCGGTGTCCGGCTTCTGGTAGTCGGGGCCGACCATGCACGCGCTGAGGACCAGCGCGAGCAGGGAAGGGACGAACAGTTTCACGGCACTCTTGCTCACAGCATTGATGGTCATGACGCTCATGCCTGGTGGGCCTCGTTATGGGTCGTGTGGCTCAGGGCGGCGCGTTCCTGCTTCTTCGCCTCACGGGCTTCCATGAAGCGGCGGATCAGCACATAGAAGACCGGGGTCAGCAACAGGCCGAAGAAGGTCACGCCGAGCATCCCGGAGAACACCGCGACACCCATGGCATGGCGCATTTCGGCGCCGGCGCCGGACGACAGCACCAGGGGCACCACGCCCATGATGAAGGCGATGGAGGTCATCAGGATCGGCCGCAGACGCAGGCGGCAGGCTTCCAGTACCGCGCTCAGGCGGTCCATGCCTTCGTCCTGTTTGTCCTTGGCGAATTCGACGATCAGGATCGCGTTCTTGCACGCCAGGCCCACCAGCACGATCAGGCCGATCTGGGTGAAGATGTTGTTGTCGCCACCGGACAGGATCACGCCCGCGATGGCCGACAGCAGGGTCATCGGCACGATCAGGATCACCGCCAGCGGCAGACCCCAGCTCTCGTACAGCGCGGCCAGCACGAGGAAGGCGAGCAGCACGCAGAGCGGGAACACGTAGATCGCGGAGTTGCCGGCGAGGATCTGCTGGTAGGTCAGCTCGGTCCATTCGTAGGTCATGCCATTGGGCAGCTCCTGCTTGAGCAGGCGCTCGATGGCGGCCTCGGCCTGGCCGGAGCTGTAGCCCGGTGCGGCGGCGCCGTTGATCTCGGCGGTGATGAAGCCGTTGTAGTGCATCACGCGGTCGGGACCTGCGGTGTCGCTGATCTTGATGAAGGTGGCCAGCGGGACCATTTCACCCAGGTTGTTGCGCACCTTCAGCTGGCCGATCTGCTCGGGTTCGAGACGGAACTGCTGCTCGCCCTGGACGTTGACCTGGTAGGTGCGTCCGAAGCGGTTGAAGTCGTTCGCGTACAGCGAGCCTAAGTAGACCTGCAGGGTATCGAAGATGTCGCTGATCGCCACGCCGTGGGTCTTGGCCTTCTCGCGGTCGATGGCGGCATCCACCTGCGGCACGTTCACCTGGTAGCTGGTGAACACCGACATCGGGTTCAGCTCGGGCAGTGCGCGGGCCTTGTTGAGGATGTTCTGGGTCTGTGCGTAGAGCTCCTCGTAACCGGCGTTGCCGCGGTCCTCGATCTGCAGACGGAAGCCGCCGATGGTGCCCAGCCCCTGTACCGGCGGCGGCGGGAAGATCGCGATGTAGGCGTCCTGGATATCCGCGAACTGCTTGTTCAGCTCGGCGGCGATCTCGTTGGCCGACATCCCTGGGCCCTTACGCTCGCTGAAGTCTTTCAGCGGGGTGAAGACGATGCCGCTGTTGGGGCTGTTGGTGAAGCCGTTGATCGACAGGCCCGGGAAGGACACGGTGTGCTCGATGCCCGGGTGCTTGCCGGCGATTTCCGACATGCGCTTGATCACAGCTTCCGTGCGGTCCAGCGTGGCGGCGTCGGGCAGTTGCGCGAAGGCCACCAGGTACTGCTTGTCCTGCTGCGGCACGAAGCCGGTCGGGGTGCTGGAGAAGCCCAGGTAGGTCAGGCCGATCAGCCCCGCATACAGCAGCAGCGCGATGGAACTGCCACGCAGCACGCGGGTGACGGTGCCGACATAGCCGTGGCTGGCGCGGTCGAAGAAGCGGTTGAACGGACGGAACAGCCAGCCGCCCAGCAGCTTGTCCAGCAGCACCGAGAAGCGGTCCTTCGGCTCGTGGTGCCCCTTGAGCAGCACGGCGGACAGCGCTGGCGACAGGGTCAGCGAGTTGAACGCGGAGATCACCGTGGAGATCGCGATGGTCAGGGCGAACTGCCGGTAGAACTGCCCGGTGAGGCCGGAGATGAACGCGGTGGGAATGAACACGGCGCACAGTACCAGCGCGGTGGCGATGATCGGCCCGGTCACTTCCTTCATGGCGCGCTTGGTCGCCTCGATGGGTGTGAGGCCCAGCCCGATGTTCCGCTCGACGTTCTCCACCACCACGATGGCGTCGTCCACCACGATGCCGATGGCCAGTACCAGGCCGAACAGCGACAGCGCGTTGAGCGAGAAGCCGAAGGCGTGCATCACCGCGAAGGTGCCGATCAGCGACACCGGCACGGCGGCCAGTGGGATGATCGAGGCGCGCCAGGTCTGCAGGAACAGCACGACCACCAGCACCACCAGGATCAGGGCTTCGAACAGGGTGTGCACCACCGCTTCGATGGAGCCGCGGACGAAGATGGTCGGGTCGTAGACGATGGAGTAGTCCACGCCCTGGGGGAAGTCCTTCTTCAGCTCGGCCATCTTCTCGCGCACCAGGTTGGAGATGGCGATGGCGTTGGAACCGGGGCGCTGGAAGATCGGGATGGCGACCGCCGGCTGGTTGTCCAGCAGCGAGCGCAGGGCGTACTGGCTGGAGCCGAGTTCGACGCGGGCGATGTCCTTCAGGCGGGTGATCTCGCCGTCCGGGCCGCTGCGGATGATGATGTTCTCGAACTCTTCCTCGGTGACCAGGCGACCCTGGGTGTTGATCGACAGCTGGAAGCTGGTGTCGCTCGGCGAGGGCGGGGCGCCCAGCGAACCGGCGGCGACCTGGCGGTTCTGCTCGCGGATCGCGGCGACCACGTCGGTGGCGGTCAGGTTGCGCGAGGCGACCTTGTTCGGGTCCAGCCAGACGCGCAGGGAGTAGTCGCCCATGCCGAACAGCTGCACGTCGCCCACGCCGTCCAGGCGCGCCAACTCATCCTTGATGTTGAGGATGGCGTAGTTGGACAGGTAGAGCATGTCGTAGCGGTTATCCGGCGAGGTCAGGTGCACGACCATGGTCAGGTCGGGCGAGGCCTTGTCGACGGTGATGCCGATCCGCGTGACTTCCTCAGGCAGCTTGGGCTGCGTACGGGTCACGCGGTTCTGCACCTGCACCTGCGCGTTGTCCAGGTCGGTGCCCAGGGCGAAGGTGATGGTCAGGGTCATCTTGCCGTCGGCGGTGGACTGCGAGGACATGTAGAGCATGTTCTCGACGCCGGTGATGGCCTGTTCCAGCGGTGCGGCGACGGTCTCGCCGATCACCTTGGGGTTGGCGCCGGGGAAGTTGGCGCGCACCACCACGGTGGGCGGCACGACTTCGGGGTATTCGCTGATCGGTAGCTGGAACAGCGAGATGGCCCCGCCGATCAGAATGATCAGCGAAAGCACGGCGGCGAAGATCGGCCGCTGGATGAAGAATTGCGAAAAGTTCATGGCTGGTTCCTGTCGCGAACGCTGCGGTTCGCCAAACCCGGGACAAAGGTCACCCAAGGCCCTGGTGGGACAGGGCCTGGTACATCGATTCAGGACTTACGGGTTGGGGTCAGCCGCGCGGAGCACCCGGCTTGGAGGATTTCTCGGCGACCTTCGGCGCCTCGAAGCTCTCCAGCGCGCGACGCTGGCTTTCGAGGTTGGCGAGGGTTTCCTTGCTGGCCATCTCGACACCCTGGGCATCGACCTGGGCGCCCGGGCGAACCCGTTGCAGGCCGTTGACCACGATGCGATCACCCTTCACCAGGCCACTGCGGACGATGCGCAGGCCTTCGAGTTTCGGGCCCAGCTCGATGCCGCGGTATTGCACCTTGCTGTCCTTGTCGAGCACCAGCACGAACTTCTTGCCAAGGTCCGTGCCGACCGCTTCGTCCTTGATCAGCGCGGCGGGGTAGGTGCCGCTGCCGACCAGCTTGATGCGGGCGTACAGGCCGGGGGTGAACTGGTTGGCGTCGTTGTCGAACACGGCGCGGCCACGGATGGTGCCGGTCTTGGGGTTGACCTGGTTGTCGAGGAAGTCCAGGCGGCCCTGGTGGGGGAAACCGTCCTCGCCGGTCAGGCCCAGGTACACCGGGCTGGTACCGCGGGCGTCCGGGCCGCCCTTGCGGGCGAGGTCGACGTACTTCAGGTAGACGCGCTCGTCGGCGTCGAAGTAGGCGTAGACCTTGTCGGTGGAGACCAGGGTGGTCAGCACGCTTTCGCCGCTGTTCACCAGATTACCGGCGGTGACTTCGGCGCGCGAGACGCGGCCGTCGATGGGCGCGGTGACCTGGGTGAACGACAGGTTCAGGCGGGCGTTGTCCAGTTCCGCCTGGGTCGCGGCGACCACGGCTTTCGCCTCGGTGGCGGCGGCGGTGCGGGCGTCGGCGAGCTCCGCGGAAATGGCGTTGGTGGCGCGCAGGCGATCACCGCGGGAGGCTTCGTTGACGGTACGGGTCTGGTTGGCGCGAGCCTGTTGCAGCTGGGCTTCCAGGCGATGGACCTCGGCCTGGAACGGCCGCGGGTCGATCTGGAACAGCAGGTCGCCTTTCTTCACCAGCGCGCCTTCACGGAAGGCGACGCGGTCGATGTAGCCGGAGACGCGCGGACGCAGTTCAACGGACTCCGGAGCCTCCAGGCGGCCGGTGAACTCGTCCCATTCGTTGATCGGTTGTTCGATGACGTCCGCCACGCTGACCTTGGGGGCGGCCATGTTCTGCGCCGCTTCCTGGCCCTTGCCGCAGGCGCTGAGAACCAGCACGGCGGCCAACGCCAACGGAATACGCAAGGTGTTCAGATTTCGCTCCATGGAAATACTCCGGCGATCTAATTGGTTTTGGGATTTCTGATGGAGCGGAGTCTGCGCAAGGGGGCGCCCGGGAACTAATCGAACGAGCAGATTTTGATTATCACGCGCAGTGATAAATGCTTTTGCACTATGCGCAGGAATAGATAGAGGGAGTGGGCACGGGGTTTGCCGCTTTTAGCTCCCTCTCCCTTCAGGGAGAGGGCTGGGGAGAGGGGACCGCCCCACGCTGATGTTTGGCCGAAAGGACTTTTGTAGGAGCGAGTTGCGTAGGGCGAATAACGCCTCGGGCGTTATCCGCCGCGTCGTTGCCGGCGGATAACCTGTTCCAGGTTATGCGCCCTACGGTGGGGTGGGGTCAGAGGCTGTCCGGATCACCCACGAACATGGTGATGCGCGAGCGCAGCCAGCGCTCGGCCGGGTCCTGGTCCTGGGCACCGCGCCAGACCATGGACAGCTCGGCCAGGCGGGTGGGGAAGGGCGGCTCCTCGGCGCGCAGGCCGCCGGCGGCGGTCAGCGCCAGTGCGACGTATTCGGGCACGGTGGCGATGATGTCGGTGCCGGCCAGCAACTGGGCGAGGCCGACGAACTGCGGCACGGCCAGCACCACCTGGCGCTTGCGGTCCATCTCGGCGAGGGTCTGGTCGACGAAGCCGTCCAGGTCGCCGGCGTAGGACACCAGCGCGTGGGGGCGCGCACAGTAGTCATCGAGGGTCAGCGCACCGGGGATCGAGTCAGCACGCAGGATCTTCCAGGTGCTGCGGCGCAGGGTCTTGCGCTTGGCGTTGGCCGGCAACTCGTCGGTGTAGCTCACGCCTACGGAAATTTCCCCGGACGACAGCAGTTGCGGCATCAGCAGGTAGTTGGCGCGGCGCACCACCAGGGTGATCCCCGGCGCCTCGGAGCGCAGGCGGCGCAGCAGCGGCGGTAGCAGGCCGAACTCCACGTCATCGGACAGGCCGATGCGGAACACCGCCTTGCTGGTGGCCGGGTCGAAGTCGGCGGCACGGCTCAGGGCGGTGGAGATGGAGTCCAGCGCCGGCGAGAGGTGGCCGAAGATTTCCTGCGCCCTCGCGGTGGGTTCCATGCTGCGCCCGGTGCGGACGAACAGCGGATCGTCGAATAGACCGCGCAGGCGCGCCAGGGCCGCACTGATCGCCGGCTGGCCGAGGAACAGCTTCTCGGCGGCGCGGGTCACGCTGCGTTCGTGCATCAGCGTCTCGAAAACGATCAACAGGTTGAGATCAACCTTGCGGAGGTCGTTGCGGTTCATAGGGACTCCCTGGCGATGGGGGAAAAGTGGGGCCGAGCGTGTCCTGAGTCAAGTCTGTCAGATAAGTCCTTGATCAATTTCCACTTTTTTAATGAGAATCTCGCCCCGGCAGTGTGGTCAGACTCTGTAGGAACAGAGCCGCCCCGTTCTCTCCCGCAGCCCCGTCGCAGAGCCTTGCAGCCGCGCCGGACAAGGCTTTCAACGCGGGCCGAATCATCGGCGTTTATGTCAATTATCAATGGTGAACGGTGGCGTCACCCCTAAAGCCCGGATAGAGTCCGTGGCTATGAGCACTACTAAGGCGAGGTATGTGATGTCCCGCATGATCCGTTTCCACCAGTTCGGTGACGCCTCGGTCCTGAAGATCGAGGAAATGCCGACCCCGCAGCCGGGGCCGGGTGAAGTGCTGGTCCGTACCCAGGCACTGGGCGTCAGTTGGCGCGACGTGCTCTGGCGGCAGAACCTCGCCCCGGATCAGGCCAAGCTGCCGGCGGGCATCGGCTATGAACTCTCCGGCATCGTCGAAGCCGTGGGCGAGGGCGTTGAAGACCTCGAGCCCGGCGTGGCGGTGGCCAGTTTCCCGGCGAACTCGCCGAACCTGTACCCGGCCTGGGGCGACCACGTCATCGTGCCGCGCACCTCGCTGACCCGTTATCCCGAGGTGCTGACCCCGGTCGAAGCCGCCGTGCACTACACCGGCCTGCTGTATTCCTACTTCGCCCTGGTGGAGTTGGCGCAGATCAAGCCCGGCCAGCGCGTGTTGATCACCGAGGCTGGTCATTGCCTCGCCCCGCAGGCGGTGCAGTTGGCCAAGGCGCTCGGCGCCCAGGTGATCGCCACCACCAGCCACGAGGAAACCCGCGAGTTTCTGAAAGGCCTGGGTGCGGACAAGATCATCTACACCGAGGAGCAGGACCTGGTGCTGGAAGTCGAGCGCTTCACCAAGGGTGAAGGCGTGGAGATCGTCCTCGACCAGTGCGCCGGTCCGCAGATGAAGCTGCTGGGTGACGTTGCCGCGCCGCGTGGCAAGCTGATCCTCTACGGCATCAATGGCGGCAACGACGCAGCCTTCCCGGCCTGCGCGGCGTTCAAGAAGCACCTGCAGTTCTACCGCCACTGCGTGCTGGACTTCACCGGGCAACCGGAGATCGGCCTGACCCGCAACGACGAAGCCGTGCAACGGGCGCTGACCGCGATCAACCAGATGACCGCCGACCAGTTGCTCAAGCCGAGCATCGACCGGGTGTTCGATTTCGCCCAGTACCGCGACGCCAACTACTACATGGAAACCTGCCCGGGCGGCGGCCGTGTGGTGATGAAGATGCCGGAGTGATCCGTCATTCGTGATTGAAAAAGCCACTCTTCGGAGTGGCTTTTTTATGCGCACTCATTATTGCCGCCTCTGCGACGGATAAAGACTTGCTGGAACGTAGGATGGGTGGAGCCTAGGCGATACCCATGCGGTCTCCACGCCAGGTGTGATGGATATCGCTGCGCTCCACGCCATCCTACTCGGAGCAAATGCGGGCTTCCGATTTTGGGCGGTACTGATCCGCCGGCCGCAAAGTCTCGGAGTAGAGCCTTCTATACGCCGCAACATCCCCCGCAGTATCAGGCAAGCCTCGGGAGAACCAGGCAAACCGCTCGGCGCCTTCCTCGCGTATCGTCGCGGCACCTGCCGGCCGCTGCGCCTAGGCTGAATCCATTGCGTGCCGGAGCCGCTGCGCTTGGCTCCCTTTCAAGACCCTGTTTTTTATCACCCAGTGAAAGAGGTGAAATTCCTGATGATTACCGTGAACCTGAACGGCAAGGACCACGAGCTCGACGCCCCCGGCGAGATGCCGCTGCTCTGGGCCATCCGCGACGTCGCCGGGCTGACCGGCACCAAGTACGGCTGCGGCATGGCGCTGTGCGGCGCCTGCACCGTGCACATCGACGGCCAGCCGACGCGCTCCTGCGTCACCCCGCTGGCGGCGGTGGCCGGCAAGAAGATCACCACCATCGAGGCGGTGGCCGAGCAGGCCGCCGGCAAGGCGGTGCAGGAGGCCTGGCGCAAGCTCGACGTGGTGCAGTGCGGCTACTGCCAGTCCGGGCAGATCATGTCGGCCACCGCGCTGCTGGCTTCGAACAAGAAGCCCAGCGACGCCGACATCGACGCCGCAATGAGCGGCAACATCTGCCGCTGCGCCACCTATGCGCGGATCCGCGCGGCCATCCACGACGCCGCCCAGACCCTGGCTTGAGGACCGAAGTCATGCTCGAACCCCGTACCGACGAACAGCCGGCACAGCCCGGCAGCATCCTCAACGTCAGCCGTCGCAGCTTCCTGCGTGGCGCTGGCGGTCTGGCCCTGGGCATCTATTTCGCGCCGCTGCTGGGCAAGCTGGGCGACGCCCAGGCGGCCAGCGATTTCGAGGCCAACGCTTTCGTGCGCATCGCCCCGGACGGCACCGTCACCGTGATCGCCAAGCATGTGGAAATGGGCCAGGGCAGCTACACCGGCCTGGCCACGCTGGTCGCCGAGGAACTGGACGCCGACTGGAGCCACGTGCAGGTCGAAGGCGCACCGGCTGATGCCAAGCGCTACGCCAACCTGGCCTTCGGCAACCTGCAGGGCACCGGCGGCAGCAACGCCATGGCCAACTCCTTCGAACAGATGCGCAAGGCCGGCGCCAGTGCCCGCGCCATGCTGGTCGGCGCAGCGGCGGAACAGTGGAAGGTGCCGGCGGCGCAGGTCGAAGTGCACGACGGCGTCGTCACCCATCCGGCTTCCGGGCGCAAGGCCGGCTTCGGCGAACTGGCCGAGGCGGCGGCGAAGCAGCCGGTGCCGGCGGACGTGAAACTCAAGGACCCGAAGGACTTCAAGCTGATCGGCCAGGTGAAGCTGCCACGCAAGGACAGCCCCTCGAAGACCGATGGCACCGCGCAGTTCACCCAGGACGTACACCTGCCCGACATGCTGGTGGCCGTGGTTGCCCATCCGCCGCGCTTCGGCGGCGTGCCGGCGAAAATCGATGCGAGCAAGGCCAAGGCCGTGCCCGGCGTGGTCGACGTGGTGCAGTTCCCCGGCAGCGAGCGGCGTTTTGCCGGGGTCGCGGTACTGGCGAAGAACACCTGGGCCGCGCGCCAGGGTCGTGACGCGCTGCAGGTCGAGTGGGACGAGAGCAAGGCCTTCAAGATGGGCAGCAAGGAAATCTTCGCCCAGTACCGCGACATGGCCAGCAAGCCGGGCCTGGTGGCGCGCAACGAAGGTGACATCGGCAAGGCGCTGGAGAAACCAGCGCATCTGATCGAGGCGGAATACCAGTTCCCCTATCTTGCCCACGCGGCCATGGAGCCGCTGAACTGTGTGGTCTTCCTCAAGGAAGACGGCTGCCAGATCTGGAACGGCGAGCAGTGGCAGACCGGCGACCAGATGTCGGTGGCGCAGCTGCTGGGCATGCCGCCCGAGCAGGTGAGCATCACCCAGCTGTACGCCGGCGGCAGCTTTGGCCGCCGCGCCAATCCGCATTCGGACTACGTGCTGGAGGCGGTCGCCATTGCCAAGGCGGCCCGCGAGCAAGGCGTGAAGGTACCGATCAAGATGGTCTGGACCCGCGAAGACGACACCCGCGCCGGCTACTACCGTCCGGCCTTCCTGCACCGCGCGCGGCTGGCGGTGGATGCCCAGGGCAATCTGGTGGGCTGGGAGCAGCGGCTGGTGGGGCAATCCTTCATCGTCGGCACGCCGTTCGAGAAGTTCATGGTCAAGGACGGTGTCGACAAGATCGCCGTCGAGGGCGCCGCCGATCTGCCTTACGCCGTGCCCAACCTGCGCGTCGAACAGGCGCTGGCGGAGAACGTCACGGTGCCGACCCAGTGGTGGCGCTCGGTGGGCCATACCCACACGGCGTTCTCCACCGAGACGCTGGTCGACGAAGCGGCCATTGCCGCCAAGCAGGACCCGTACGAGTTCCGCCGCAAGCTGCTGGAAAAGCACCCGCGTCATCGTGGCGCGCTGGAGTTGGTGGCGCAGCGGGCGAACTGGCTGGCCCCGCTGGAAAAGGGCAAGGACGGCGAACAGCGCGGTCGCGGGATCGCCGTGCACGAGTCGTTCGGCAGCTTCGTCGCCCAGGTGGTCGAGGTGACTTACAAGGCCGACAAGAGCTTCAAGGTGGACCGCGTGGTCTGCGCAGTGGACTGCGGCCTGGCGATCAACCCGGACGTGATCAAGGCGCAGATGGAGGGAGGCATCGGCTTCGCCCTGTCGGCGGCGCTGCACAGCGCCATCACGCTGACCGACGGCAAGGTCGACCAGTCCAATTTCCACGACTTCCAGGTGCTGCGCATCAACGAGATGCCGGTAGTGGAGGTGCACATCGTGCCGTCCGCCGAACCGCCGACCGGTGTCGGTGAGCCGGGCGTGCCGCCCCTGGCGCCGGCGCTGGCCAACGCGCTGTTCGCGGCGACCGGCAAGCGTATCCGCACGCTACCGATCGGCAATCAGTTGCAGGCGTGAGGTTCGAAGCCTGAAGCAATAGCCCCGCGAATGCGGGGCTATTGCTTTGCAGGGTCTACGCTGAAAGAACCGCCGGAGCCTGCTCGCAGATCAGCTCGCGCAGCGCCCGGCGTTCGGCTGGCGGCGTGGCGGCACGGAGCAGGGCGAGGCCACCGTCCTCGTCGGGGATGGCGATTTCGGTCTCGAAGTGCAATTGCACCTCGTCCAGGGTGATGTAGGTGATGCGGTAGGCCTCGGTGCTGTGCATGGTCGCAGGCTCGATGAGGGGAGGGCGCAGGCCCGATGGACACATCCTCGCGCCAGGCGGGCAAGCTCGGAAGTGAAACGCCGTGATGGTGAACATCACGAAAGGCGATGGTGCCGGCGAGATTTTCCGGCAGTTGTCATGCAGGACGGGTATCCTGCGCGGGCGTGCCCACACCGGGCACTTTGTAAATCGAACTGGAGCAGTGACATGAGCCGCGACAAGCAGCTTTTCCCGGAAGACGAAATCGGCGATGCCCTGTGGGCCCTGCAGGAAGACGGCGAAGACCTCTCCCTCGAGCATGAGGTGGAGTTCGCGGTGATCTTCCCGGACGAGCAGTCCGCCCTGGACTTCGCCATCATGCTGCTGCAGAACGGGCAGAAGGTGGCGTACTCCGAGTACGACGGCAACGACAAGCTGCCCTGGCAGGTCCTGGCGTACCCGGTCATGGAGCTCTCCCATGAGCACATCAGCGGCTACGCGGCGCTGCTGTCCGAGCACTCCGCTGACCTGGGCGGTCAGATGGACGGCTGGTCGGCGCTCTGATCGGCTGATGCTGCACGAGAAACGGCGCCTTCGGGCGCCGTTTTTCTTTTGTGGCAAATGCAGGCGGGCGGCCCTTGTAGGGCGCATAACGCGCCAGCGTTATCTGCCGTGCGGGTGCCGGCGGATAACCTGTTCCCGGTTATGCGCCCTACGGTCCTGCAATCCTTCGCGGATAATGTCCGCTCCTACAGGGGAGCACCGCGTTCGCAGGAAACGAGAGTGCCAAATGAAAAGGCCCGCGCGAAGCGGGCGATTTCACTGCGGTAGAAGGCTCACTCCGGCAACGGCGCATGGCGCGCCACCTGGCGCAGCGCCTGCTCGTAGTAGTCGGTGCTCTGCGCCCCGGAGATCAGCTGGCGACCATTGAGGATCACCGCCGGCACCGCACGGATGCCATGGCTGGTGTAGAAGTCCTCCTCGGCCACCACCTCGTCGGCGTAGGCGTCGCTGTCGAGGATTTCCCGCGCGCGCACCGCGTCCAGGCCGACGCTGACGGCCACTTCCAGCAGCACTTCCGGGTCGCTCGGGTCGCGCCCTTCGCCGAAGTAGGCGTGCAGCAGCGCCTGCTTCAGAGCGATGTCGCGGTGCGATTCACCCGCCCAGTGCAGCAGGCGATGGGCGTCGAAGGTGTTGTAGATGCGGCTGCGCTTCTTCAGGTCGAAGTGCACGCCGACTTCCTCGCCCATGGAGCGCAGGTGCTCCTGATTGCGGGCGATGTCCTCGGCGCTGCTGCCGTACTTGCGCTGCAGGTGCTCCACCAGGTCTTCCCCTTCGGCGGGCATGTCGGCATTCAGCTCGAAGGGCTTGATGCGCAGCTCCACGGTCAGTTCGCCGTCCACCCGGCGGATGGCGGTCAGCAGGCCGTTGAGGCCGATGGCGCACCAGGGGCAGACCACGTCGGAGACGAAATCGATGGTGATGGCGTCGCTCATGGGGCGAACTCCGGCAAATGGGCGAGCTTCTAGCATGGACCCGGATGGGTGTTGCGATCCAGTGGCGAGACGGCCGGGGGTGTTTTTCGCCTGCTTGCCGGGTGCCTGCGCCGCCGGTCTGGAGGCCGGCGGCCGGGGTGGGGCTGGGGTGCGACGTCCCTGTCGCGATGGGGAAATCAGAAGTCGACGGTCATCGACAGCTTCAGGGTGCGCGGGTCACCCTGGGTCAGGTAGCCGCCGATGGTGGAGGCCCAGTACGACTTGTTGGCGACGTTCTCCAGGTTGGCGCGCAGGGTCACGTCGCGCTCGTCCACCTTGAAGGCGTAGCGGGCGCCGAGGTCGAAGCGGGTCCAGGCCGGGATGCTCAGGTCGTTGGCGGCGTCCAGGTACTGGCCGCCGGTGCGCAGCACGCGGCCATTGATGGCGGCGCCCTGGATGCCGGGGACGTCCCAGTCGGCGCCCAGGTTGTACTGGAAGGTCGGTACACCCACGGCACGGTTGCCGTCGGTCTTGCCGCCGGCAGTGTTCTTCAGGTCGGTGTCGATCCAGGTGCCGCCGGCCAGCAGGCGCAGGCCGTCGACCGGCTCGCCGAAGAGGTTCAGTTCGATGCCGCGGTTCTCCTGCTCACCGTCGACGCTGAAGATCTTCGAATCCGGGTCGGTGGTGCTGAACGGCTGCTCGATGCGGTAGAAGGCCAGGTTGCCCCCGTAGCTGCCGAAGTCCAGCTTGGCGCCCACTTCCACCTGCTTGGAGCGGTTCGGCGCGAAGACTTCGCCGAAGTTGGAAGCGCTGCTGGGCGCGGTCGGGCCCGCGGCCAGGCCTTCGATGCGGTTGGCGTAGAGCGACAGGTACTCGGTGGGTTTCACCACCAGGCCGTAGACCGGCGTGGTGATGGATTCGTCGTAGCTGGCGGTGCGCTTGCCGACGTAGTTCCAGCCGTCGGTGCCGATGCTCTGGCGGCGCACGCCGACGGTCAGCAGCACGCGGTCGTCGAGGAAGCCCAGGGTGTCGGCGGCGGCCACGCTCCTGTTCCGTGTCTTGCCGACGATGCCCGGGTCGCTGTAGTCGCCGCCGGCCAGGGTCGGCGCGGGCTTGGGCGTCTGCACCGGGTTGTAGAGGTCGGTCGGGTAGCGCTTGGTGGCCATGGTGTAGGCGCTGCGCTGCTCGGCCCAGATGCCGGCGACGCTGAGGTTCATCTGGTGGGTGACCGGGCCGGTGGCGAAGTGGCCGTTGAGGCCGGCCATGGCGCTCTTGTTGTCCTCGTCGTGGGTAGCATCCATGGTGCCGCCGCCCGCGTCGCCGCTGTTGTCGTTGAGGGTCAGCGCGGAGTAGGCGCCGTTCTCGCGGGTGTGCTTGGCGCCGCCGGAGAGGTAGGCCGTCCAGTTGTCGTTGAGGTCGTACTCGGCGCGGAACATGCCGAAGGTGTCTTCCAGCTGCGAATAACTCCAGGACTGGCCGTAGTTGTGGTCGGCGTCCGGGGCGTGGGGAATGCTGGTGACGCCGCTGCCGACGTAGACCACCGGGCGGCCCTGGTTGATGCGCTGCTTCTGGTAGCCGAAGTCGGTATTCAGGCGCAGGCGCTCGCCACGGTAGTCGAGGTTGACGGTGGCCAGCTTGTAGCGCTGGTTCTCGTCGTCAACGCCAGTCTCGCCTTCGCGCTGGGCCAGGTTGACCCGCGCGCCGAAGCGGTTGTCCTCGCCGAAGCGCTGGCCGAGATCGAGGTGTTCGCCGATCTGGTTGTCGCTGCCGTAGCCCAGGGTCACGCTGCGGGTGGGGGTGTCCTCGGCGCGCTTGGTCTGCAGGTTGACCGCGCCGCCGATGCCGCTGCCGCTGGGCGTTACGCCGTTGATGAAGGCGTTGGGGCCCTTGAACAGCTCGACGCGCTCCAGCGACTCGGTACCGATGATCTGCCGCGGGGTGACGCCGTACAGGCCGTTGAGCGAGACGTCGTCGGTGCTCAGCGGCAGGCCGCGGATGACGAAGATCTGCGAGAAGTTACCGTAGCCGTTGCCCTGGCGCACCGAGGCGTCGTTGAGCAGCACGTCACCGACGGTCTGCGCCTGGGTGTCCTGGATGGTCTTGGCGGTGTAGCTGGCGAAGCTGAAGGGCACGTCCTGGATGTCCTGGTTACCCATCATGCCCAACTGCGCGCCACGGGCGACCTGGCCGCCGGCATAGGCGGGCGGCAGGTCACCGGGTTGCTGGGCCGCGCCGCTGACGGTGGTGGCGTCCATTTCCAGGGCGCCGCTGTCATCGGGGGCGGCCTCTACGCCGTAACCGCTGCTCTTGCGCACCAGGCGGTAGCCGCTGCCTTCAAGCAACTGCTCCAGGCCCTGCTCGGGGGCGAAGCTGCCTTTCAGACCCGTGCTCTGCTGGCGGTTCAGCGCCTGCGCCTCGAACGCCAGCGGCACGCCGGCCTGGGCGGCGAAGCGTGCCAGCACCTCGCCCAGCGGGCCGGGGGCAATGTCGTACTGGCGCTGCTGGCTGGCGGCTTCGGCGGCCAGGCTGGGCAGCACGACGCCGCCGGTCAGGGCCAGGCCGACGGCCAGGGCGAGGGAGTGCGGGCGGAGGCGGGAGCGGAGGAGCATGGAGTGTTCCTGTCGGCAAATAGAGGTTGTCTTCCTCTTCACCGGGCGAGATCGAAAAAGGTGTCAGGGATGGGCGAAGAAATTTTCAGGTAGTTTTTTGGGGGGGCGCCCATGGGGGCAATCGCGGGCATGGCCCGCTCCTACAGGTAGATGGATAGCCCGGCGCTGGGCCGCCCTCACCCTAATCCTCTCCCGGAGGGAGAGGGGACTGTCTGGGTGCAGGAGGAAACCGTGGCGTCCGCCGGTACGATCTGCTCCCTCTCCCTGAGGGAGAGGGCTGGGGTGAGGGGGAATCACAGGCACAGGAGTCACAGTTCGTAGGGCGGATAACGCGCCAGCGTTATCCGCCATGAGCATGCCGGCGGATAACCTGTCCCAGGTTATGCGCCCTACGGGGGAAACGGCCTTTCACGCTGGCTCCACCGTGACCCAGTAGCGCGTCATCCGCCGCAGCTTCACCGGCAGCATGTCCGCTAGCAGCGCCAGGCCGGCGTCGCTGTCGCCCAGCGGGATCGCCCCGGTCACGCGCAGGTTCGCCAGGCGCGGGTCGCAGCGCAGGAAGCCGCTGCGGTAGCGGCCCAGCTCACCCAGCAGGTCGTCCAGGCGCATGCCCTGGGCCAGCAGCATGCCGTTTTCCCAGGCGCTGGCGTTGGCGTCCGCTGTCTGCAGCGGCTGGAAGCCCTGTGCGCCGAACACCAGTTGCTGGCCGGCGCCGACCGTCTGGCTCGCATAGCCCGGCAGCTCGACGCTGACCTCCTTGTCGAGCACCGCGACGCGGCATGCATCGCCCAGGTCGCGCAGGCTGAAACGTGCGGCCGGGGTGCGCAGCTGGCCGTGGCGGCTGTCGACGAGGAAGGGGCGCGGGTCGGGCAGGGCGTCGACGAGGATTTCGCCTTCGAGCAGGCTCAGGCGCCGCTCATGGGCGTTGAAGGCCACGTTCACCGCGCTGTCGGTATTCAGGGTGAGCTGGCTGCCATCGGGCAGGCGCAGGTGCTTGCGCTCGCCCACGGCGGTGCGCAGGTCGGCGTTCCATTCCGCCCAGGGCAGCTGCCGCGCCGTCAGCCAGGCAGCCGGCGCCACGGCCATCAGCACGCCCAGGCGGTTGAGCATCTGCCGGCGGCTCAGGCCGCTGCGTTGCAGGCTCTGCCGGCCAAGGCCCGGCGGCAGTTGGCGCAGGCCCAGCAGCGCTTCGGCGCGGCGCCAGGCTTCGGCGTGCTGGGCGCTGCGCGCGCGCCATTGCTCGATGGCCTGCAGGTCGGCGCTACTGGCCGGGTGTTCGTTGAGGCGCACCAGCCAGTCGGCGGCTTCGCCGAGGATGCCGGGGTCCAGCGGTTGCTCGCGCATCAGGCGACGCTCAGGCAGGCGACGAAGCCGGCGCGCATGTAGCGCTTCACGCTGGCCAGGGAAATGCCCAGGCGCTCGGCGATCACCGGGTAGGTCAGGCCGTCCAGTTGCGACAGCAGGAAGGCCTCGCGGGTCATTGCCGGCAGCTCGCTCAGGGCGGCATCGATGCGCTCCAGCGCTTCGAGGATCAGCTCGCGGGTTTCCGGGCCGGGCGCCTGCTCTTCGGGCAGTGCGGCGACGCTTTCCTGGTAGGCGCGTTCGATCTCCTGACGCCGCCAGCGGTCCACCAGCAGGCCCTTGGCGATATGGGTGAGGAGGGCGCGCGGGCGTTCGCCGAGGTCCTCCAGCGGCCGCCGCAGCAGCCGCAGGAAGGTGTCATGGGCGAGGTCGGCGGCATCCCAGGCGTTGCCCAGTCTGCCGCGCAGCCACTGCTGGAGCCAGCCGTTGTGCTCGTTGTAGAGGGTGTGCAGATGCTGCGGGGACGGGGTTTCGACGAGGGCCACGGTGCGTGCGTCAGATTTTCATTTGAGAATGCCTATCATTTTATGGTTTTCCCGCCGCATAGCGCAATGGCACGGCGGCGCAGCCGGTCGGACGATACTGCCTGCGACCCTCCGACACTGGAATTGCCACGAAGACGCGCTACCTTGAGCCTGTTGCGCTCAGAAATTTCTGACGCCGCACTTCCTCTCGCCGTCCCGCGCAGGCAACGGATCTGCAGCAGCAGGCCCGGCAGTCACCCAGCAGATACGGAGCACACCATGGCTCGCACCACGCCCATCGAGCTTTACCGCAATATCGGCATCGTCGCCCACGTCGACGCCGGCAAGACCACGACGACCGAGCGCATCCTTTTCTACACCGGTGTGAACCACAAGATGGGCGAGGTGCACGACGGCGCGGCGACCATGGACTGGATGGTGCAGGAGCAGGAGCGCGGCATCACCATCACCTCGGCGGCCACCACGGCGTTCTGGCAGGGCTCCTCCAAGCAGTACCCCAACAAGTACCGCTTCAACATCATCGACACTCCTGGCCACGTGGACTTCACCATCGAGGTGGAGCGCTCCCTGCGCGTGCTCGACGGCGCGGTGGTGGTGTTCAGCGGCGCCGATGGCGTTGAGCCGCAGTCCGAGACGGTCTGGCGCCAGGCCAACAAGTACCACGTGCCGCGCCTGGCCTACGTCAACAAGATGGACCGCCAGGGCGCCGACTTCCTCCGCGTGGTGGCGCAGATCAAGCAGCGTCTGGGGCACACCCCGGTGCCGATCCAGCTGGCCATCGGCTCGGAGGAAAACTTCGCCGGGCAGATCGACCTGGTGAAGATGAAGGCCATCGTCTGGAACGACGCCGACCAGGGCACCAGCTACACCGAGGAACCTATCCCGGCCGAACTGCAGGCGCTGGCGGACGAGTGGCGCGCGCACATGGTCGAGGCTGCGGCCGAAGCCAACGATGACCTGATGAACAAGTACCTCGAAGGCCAGGAACTGACCATCGAGGAGATCAAGGCCGGCCTGCGCCAGCGCACCCTGGCCAACCAGATCGTCCCGGCGGTGCTGGGCTCCTCGTTCAAGAACAAGGGCGTGCCGCTGGTGCTCGACGCGGTGATCGACTACCTGCCGGCGCCCACGGAAATCCCCGCGATCAACGGCACCGACCCGGACGACGAAGAGAAACACCTGGAACGCCACGCCGACGACAGCGAGCCGTTCTCCGCGCTCGCCTTCAAGATCGCCACCGACCCCTTCGTCGGCACCCTGACCTTCGCCCGCGTCTATTCCGGCGTACTGAGCAGCGGCGACGCCGTGCTCAACTCGGTGAAGATCAAGAAGGAGCGCGTCGGCCGCATGGTGCAGATGCACGCCAACCAGCGCGAAGAGATCAAGGAAGTGCGCGCCGGCGACATCGCCGCGCTGATCGGCATGAAGGATGTCACCACCGGCGACACCCTGTGCTCCATCGACAAGCCGATCATCCTCGAGCGCATGGACTTCCCCGATCCGGTGATCTCCGTGGCCGTGGAACCCAAGACCAAGGCCGACCAGGAGAAGATGGGCATCGCCCTGTCCAAGCTGGCCCAGGAAGACCCCTCGTTCCGCGTGAAGACCGATGAGGAAACCGGGCAGACCATCATCTCCGGCATGGGCGAGTTGCACCTGGACATCATCGTCGACCGCATGCGCCGCGAGTTCAACGTCGAGGCCAACATCGGCAAGCCGCAGGTGGCCTACCGCGAGGCGATCCGCAGGAAGTGCGAGATCGAAGGCAAGTTCGTCCGCCAGTCCGGTGGCCGTGGCCAGTTCGGTCACTGCTGGATTCGCTTCGAGCCGGGCGACGAGGGCAAGGACGGGCTGGAGTTCGTCAACGAGGTGGTCGGCGGTGTCATCCCGCGCGAGTTCATCCCGGCGATCCAGAAGGGTATCGAGGAACAGATGCAGAACGGCGTGCTCGCCGGCTACCCGCTGATCGGCCTGAAGGCCTCGGTGTTCGACGGCTCTTACCACGACGTCGACTCCAGCGAGATGGCGTTCAAGATCGCCGCCTCCATGGCCACCAAGCAGCTCTCGCAGAAGGGCGGCGCGGTGCTGCTGGAGCCGGTGATGAAGGTCGAGGTGGTGACGCCCGAGGATTACATGGGCGACGTGATGGGCGACCTCAACCGCCGTCGCGGGCTGATCCAGGGCATGGAGGATACGCCGGCAGGCAAGGTCATCCGTGCCGAGGTGCCGCTGGGCGAGATGTTCGGCTACGCCACGGACGTGCGTTCGATGTCCCAGGGGCGGGCGAGCTACTCGATGGAGTTCACCAAGTACGCCGAGGCGCCGGCGAACATTGCCGAGGCGATCATCAAGAAGTCCCAGGGGTGAGTTGTTCCTTAACCGATAACGGCGCCCACGGGCGCCGTTTTCTTTGGTGGAGCCTAGCGATGGCGCATTTCGTAGGGCGCATAACGCGCCAGCGTTATCCGCCCTACGGTGCTGCATTGACTTGGGTGTTTCTGCGTCGCTTCGGCGTGCGCGCGGACATAGTGTTTCGCCCCCTCGGGCGAGTCACTTTTCCAAACGCCGAAAAGTAACCAAAAGGCTTGCCCCGGACATCCGGTTTTTCGCTTAGGCGAAAAATACCCTCGTTGAAGCGAAGTTTCAGGGGCACGCGCTGACGGGCCATCCCTGGCCCGACAGCGCTCTCGCGGCATCCATGCCGCTCAACCCCTGAAACTTCGCTTCAACGAGGCCTCCTGAACGGGGCACTCGGCGCGCACGGATATTTCTCTGGAAGTCTTCAGGAGCGAAAAGCAGGGTGTGCGCCGGCCTTCTTTTGTAGGAGCGGGCCATGCCCGCGACCCGCCGGCTGGGCCGGCGGTCAATCACTGCGCCAACGGCAACTCGAAACAGAACATCGCGCCACACGGCTCGACATTCTCCGCCCAGATATCACCGCGATGCCGCGAGACGATGCTCTGGCACAGCGCAAGACCGATGCCGTTGCCGCTCACCTTCGACGTGAAGAAGCCATCGAACAACCTTTCCTTGGCGCCGGCATCGATGCCCCGGCCCTGGTCGAGGACTGACAACCGCGCAGTGCTCCCGTCACAAGAAGTGCGGATGCGCAGCAGGCGGCGGTCTTCGGGGAGGTTGAGCATCTCCTCGATGGCGTTGAAGGCGAGGTTGAGGATCACCTGGCCGACCAGCACCTTCTCGCAGCTCACCCACAGCGGTTCCTCGCAACGCTCCAGCTCCACGCGCACGTTGCTCGGCTGGGCCTTGAGGCTGATGAAGTAGAGAGTCTCGCCAAGCAGTTCGTTGAGGTCGATGCGCTGTTCGGCCTGCTCCAGCTTCACCACGTATTCGCGCACGCTCTTGATGATCAGCGAGGCGTGCTCGATCTGCCGCACCGCGCTGTCCAGGCCCCAGGCGGCGGAGGCCTCGGTCTTCTGTTCGCGGTCCAGGCGGATCAGCGCGCCCTCGATGAAGTTGCGCGTGGCCGCCAGCGGTTGGCTGAGCTCGTGGGCAATCGCCAGGGCCATCTCGCCCATGGCGTTGTACCGCGCCAGGTACTCCAGCTTCTGGTCGCTCTGGCGCTGCGCCTGGGCCGCGCGCACCTGGTCGGTGACGTCGCGGAACAGCAGAAGGTGGCCGACCAGGTCGTCCTCGATCTCGATGTAGCGGCAGGTCGCGTGGTGCCAGCGCCATTCGCCGTCCAGGCGCTGCAACTGGTAACTGACCGAGTAGGGCTCGCGGCTCGGCGGCTGCATGGCGAGGTGGTGTTCCAGGCGCGGGCGCGTGGCGGTGTCGCAGCGGCCGAGGAAGTTGTGCGCCAGCCAGTCGTCCTGGCTGCCGCCCAGCAGGGGCAGGGCAGATTCGCTGAGGAAGCGCAGCTTGCCGTCGGCATCCAGCACTGCCACGCCTTCTGCCAGGTCCTGCATGAAGGCCTTCAGCCGGCTCTCGAAACGCTGCAGGTCGCGCTCGACCTGCTTCTCCTTCGAGATGTCGCGGAACTGCACCATCAGCACATCGCGCTCCTGCAGGTGGACGCGGGTGGCGACGGCTTCAGAGAGGATTTCCACGCCCTGCTTGGAGCGGTAGCACCACTCGATGGTGCGCTGCCCGGTGCGCGCGGCGCCTTCCAGCCAGCGCAGGCCGACCGAGCGGCGGTACTGCGGGGCCTTGGCGGTCATGTCCGGCGCTTTCAGCGGTACCAGCTCTTCGAGGGTGAAGCCGAGCACGGCCAGCGCTGCGTTGTTCGCCCAGAGGATTTCCTTGGTCTGCGCGTCGTGGAGGATCACGCACAGCGGCATGGCCTGGAGCAGGGCGAGGAAGTCGTCGGGCTTGGGCTGAAACATCGAAATCGGTCTCGCAATGCAGTGGCGTCTTTATACCGCGCAGCGTAGCGCGAAGGGACTGCGGAGTAACCCGGCGCCGACTAGGGGATTTCTTTAGGCATGGGGCTGCACGCACCAATAGTTGGGCGGGCAGGGCGGTTCATACACTGGCCCCAACGATGACCGGCCCGCATCGAACGGGTTGGCCCTACAAGAACAACCGGAGATGACGCCATGCTGCGTGCCGCCCTCGCCGAACCGCTCGATGCGGACGGCCGTGCCCTCGAATTCCAGCGCGTACTGGATGAAGTCCGCCAGCGTCGCGAGGAGTTCGACACCCGCTCCTTTGTCCCGCGCGACATGATCGAACGCTTCCGCGACGTGGGCATCTACCGTGCCGCCACGCCCAAATGCTTCGGTGGCGACGCGCTGCCGCCGGCCCAGTTCCTGCGTCTGGTCGAGCGCATCGCCGAAGCCGACGGCTCCGCCGGCTGGGTTGCCAGCTTCGGCAGCGCCAGCACCTACCTCACCGCGCTGCCGCGTCACACCCTCGCCGAGCTCTATGCCGACGGCCCTGACCTGGTGTTCGCCGGTGGCCTGTTCCCGATCCAGCCGGCTACCCAGGTGGAAGGCGGCTGGCGTGTCAGCGGTACCTGGAAGTTCGCCAGCGGCTGCAAGGGCGCCGACGTACTCGGTGTCGGCATCGGCATCGGCGGGCCGGGCGGCAAGCCGCGTACCGCGCTGCTGCGCGCCAGGGACGTGGAGATCGTCGAGAACTGGAACGTGGTCGGCCTCAAGGGCACCGGCAGTCATGACCTGAAGCTGGACAACGCCTTCGTCGCGGACGACTGGACCTTCATCCGTGGCGGCCAATCGAACATCGACGAGCCGCTGTACCGCTACCCGACCATTGCCTACGCCGCCCAGGTACTCGCCGTGGTGAACCTCGGCCTGGCCCGCGCGGCGCTGGACGAGATCACCCGCATGGCATCGTCCAGCGGCGTGACCGGCGCGCCCAAACTGGGTGACCGCGCCTACGTGCGCATCGAGATCGGCAAGGCCGAAGCCGAGCTGCAGGCCGCGCGCGGCTTCTTCTATGACGCCACCGAGGCCGTCTGGGAATCCATCCTCGCCGGCGATGCGGTCAGTCCCGAGCAGGTCAGCCAGCTGCGCCTGTCCGCCGTGCACGTGTCCCGCGCCGGTGCCGACGTGGTGCGCCGTGCCTACACCCTTGCCGGCACCACGGCGATCTACATGCACCACCCGCTGCAGCGCTACCTGCGCGACGCCATGGTGGTCACCCAGCACGCCTTCCTCAGCGATGGCATGTACGACGGCGCCGGCGCGGTGCTGCTCGATGTGCCGCCGTTCCCCGGATACATCTGATTTCGAACCATAAAAATTAAGGACCGAGCCATGACCCGTCCCACCACCGAACCCTTGCGCGTACTGTTCTGCATCGGCATCGCCCAGCCGTTCTTCGACCTGCCCACCGGTGAAGGCATCACCGTGTGGAAGGGCTTCTCGCAGATGATGGGCGACCTCGGCGCGTTGCCGGGCATGAACGTGCTCGGCGTGCTGGATGACGACCGCCTGATGGTCGGCCCGTCCACTACCTCGCCCTGGACCGTCTACATCATGGCCGACGTGGACTGCCACCAGACCGTGATCGACGCCTGCAACCTGTTCCGCACCACTCCGGTGGGCGAGTACAGCCTGTGGAAGTACGCCAAGGTCGAGGCGCGCATCGGCCGCCCGCTGACCATTCCCGAAGCCGCGCGGACCTGAGCCATGAGCAGCCTGAGCATGGCCGAGCTGAACCGCCGCTTGGAGACCCTCGAAGGGGAAAGCCAGGTGCGCCGGTTGATGGCCCGCTACATGGACCTCTGCGACGTGCCGCATGCGCCGGTGGCGATGAGCGAGCTGGCCGAGCTGTTCAGCGAGGACGCGGTGTGGGAGGGCATCGGCTCTTCCACGGCGCAGACCTTCGGTCATCACCAGGGCCGCGAGGCGATTGCCGCGTTCGTCTTCGGCTACCTGCCGCCGTCGCCGCACTTCACGCTGAACCTGCACTTCCTCACCAGCGAGTCGATCCGCGTCGACGGTCGCACCGCTCGTGGGCAATGGATCATGCAGCAGCTTTCGACCTACGCCGAGGGGCACACCGAGCTGTTCGGCACGCGCCTGGACATCGATTTCCGCGAGATCGACGGGCGCTGGCAGATCAGTCACTTCCGCACCCAGCGCCTGTCGCAGCGCCTGCTGGGCAGCGCAGAGGAGACCCGTCCATGAGCACTTTCGTCAGCGAGTTCCTCCTCGGCAACGGCGGCAAGCGCGTCGCGGTCAAGGACAGCATCGACATCGCCGGCTACCCGACCCGTTGCGGCACCCGCGCGTTGGCCGATGCCGCGCCAGCCGAGCGCAACGCCTTCGTCGTCGACGCCGTGCTCAACGCCGGCTGGCAGATCGTCGGCAAGACCAACCTTCACGAACTGGCCTTCGGCGTCACCGGCATCAACGACTGGACCGGCACGCCGATCAACCCGATGGCGCCCGACCGCGTGCCGGGCGGCTCGTCCAGCGGTTCCGCGTCTGCCGTGGCGGCCGGGCTGGCGGATATCGCCCTGGGCACTGATACCGGCGGGTCGGTCCGCGTACCGGCGGCCTGCTGTGGCATCGCCGGGCTGAAGCCGACCTTCGGCCGGGTCAGCCGCGACGGCGTGCATCCGGCGCAGAGCAGCCTGGACTGCGTCGGCCCGTTCGCCGCCAACATGGCCGACCTGATCGCCGCCATGCAGGTCATCTGCCCCGGCTTCGGCGAGGTGCGGATGCCGGGCGAGGGTGCCCGCGTGGCCTTCCTCGAAGTGCCATCGGCGCCGCACATCCAGGCTTGCCTGGGTGCCGCCGCCGACCGCGCCGGCTGGCGCCGCAGCCACCTGTTCCTCGGCGAGTTCGAGGCGGCCTTCCAGGCCGGGCTGGTGGTGATCAACCACGAGAACTGGGCCGCTTATGCGGCGCTGACCGGCAAGGGCCTGATCGGCGCCGATGTCGAGCAGCGCCTGCTGCTGGCCAGCCGCACCACCGACGCCGAGCGCGCCGAAGCGGAGAAGGTGCGCGACGGTTTCACCCGCGCCATCGACGCCGCGCTGGAGGACTTCGAAGTCCTGCTGTTGCCGACCATGCCCGACCTGCCGCCGCTGCTCAGCGATGCGCGCAACGGCAAGTCCGTGGCCGGCATGACGCCCCTGGTACGGCCTTTCAACCTGAGCGGACACCCGGCGCTGACCGTGCCGGTGGACCTGGATTGCGGCGGGCTGAAAGTCGGCCTGCAGATCGTCGGCCGCAAGGGCGACGACGAACGTGTGTGTGCCTTCGGCGCGCAACTCGAACACAGCCTGGCTGCCACGCGGCCTGCGCAAAAACATAAGAAATCGGCATGAGGAGATGGGCATGAGCGCTCACGAATACCGGCTGATCGCCCGGTCGCGCAGCGTCGAAGAGCTGGTCGGCGACGACCGCGTCGATGTTTCGCTGTACAACGACCCGCAGCTGTTCGAAGCGGAGATGGACAAGATCTTCTACCGCACCTGGGTGTGGGTCGCCCACGAAAGCGAAGTGCGCGACGCCGGCGACTTCAAGACCACCAGCGTCGGTCGCCGCCCGGTGATCGTGGTGCGCGACAAGAAGGGCACGATCAACGTCCTGGAAAACCGCTGCCGCCACCGCGGCGCCACCGTGTGCGAGAAGCACAAGGGCAACGCCACCGGTTTCACCTGCCCGTACCACAGCTGGTCCTATGCGCTGGACGGCAAGCTGCGCGCGCTGCCGTACCCGGACGGCTACGAGGACATCCTCGACAAGTCCGAGCTGCCGCTGACCAGCCTGCGTGTGGAGAGCTACGCCGGCATGGTGTTCGCCACCTACAACGATGACATCGAGCCGCTCGAAGAATTCCTCGGCGGGGCGAAGCACTGGATGGACCTGTTCATGAAGCAGGGCGCCGGCTACCCGATCAAGACCCAGGGCGAACACAAGTTCACCTTCCGCGGCAACTGGAAGATCCAGCTGGAGAACACCACCGACGGCTACCACTTCCCCATCGTGCACAAGTCGTTCATGTCCTCGGTGGATGAAGAGACCGAAGAGATGCTCTCGTTCATGAGCGACGAGCAGGCGGTGACCCACGCCCTGGGCAACGGCCACAGCGTGATGGTGATGGTTCCCGAGCACGTCGACCTCGACCACGACGACGGCACCGAGCAGCTCCAGGAGCGCTTCGCCCACGTCACCGAGGAACTGTCGAAAACCATGCCGCCGGAACAGGTGCGCCGCATCGTCCGTTCGCTGCACGGCGCCGGCTTCAACCTCAACCTGTTCCCCAACGTGGCCATGTCCATGTCGTTCTTCCGCGTGCTGCGGCCGATCTCCGTCACCGAGACCGAAATTCGCCACGTCGCGCTGGGCATGGACGGCGGCCCGGAAATCGCCAACCGCGAGCGCATGCGCATCCACGAGCACTTCCAGGGCCCGTTCGGCTTCGGCAGCCCGGATGACGCCGAGGCCTGGGACCGCGTGCAGCGTGGGTCCTACGCCGGCGTCGACGCGCCGATCCTGGTCAACCGTGGCCTGAACCGCGAAGTGGTCGCCGAAAACGGCGACAAGGTCTCCCACGCCACCGACGAAGGCGGCATGCGCGAGGCGTACCAGATGTGGAAAAGGATGATGAGCCAATGAGCAACGACACCCTGAACGGCTTCTCCGGCCCGCTGGCCAAGGCCATCGAATTCGTCTGGCGCGAAGCCGAACTGCTGGACCGCAAGGACTACGCACAGTGGTCGCAGCTGTGGAGCGAGGACGGCGTCTACGTGGTGCCGATCGACGGAGAAGACGATGACTTCGCCTCGCGCCTGAACTACGTCTTCGACGACGCGCGCATGCGCGCCCTGCGTATCGAACGCCTCACCGGCGGCCATTCGCCGTCGGCGGTGGACGCGGCGAAGACCGTGCGTACCATCTCGCGCTTTTCCCTGGTGGAAGCGGCGGGTGACCTGGTCGAGGTGAACTCGGCGCAGGTGCTCTACGCCTACAAGCGCGGTGTGGCGACTCCGTTCATTGCCGACCTGAATCACCGCATCCGCCTCAATGACGGCCAGCCGCGACTGGAGCGCAAGGTGATCCGCCTGATCAATGCCGAAGACGCGCTCAACGCGCTCGGCTTCCTGCTCTGAGGGCCGCACCATGCAACGAGTAGCCCTGGTAACCGGCGCCGCACGCGGGCTGGGTGAAGTCATTGCGCGCCGCCTGCACGCTGCCGGCCTGCGCGTGGCGCTGGCCGACCTGAACGAAGAAGCGGTACAGCGACTGGCCGACGAACTCGACCCCGAGGGCCGCACGGCTGTCGGGTTGAAGCTGGACGCGCGAGAGAAAGCCGATTTCGAACGCGCCCGTGACCTGCTTGCCGAGCGCTGGGGTGGCACCGACATCCTGGTGAACAACGCCGGGATGTCGAAGGTGGCCGCGCTCATGGACATCAGCCCGGAGGACTTCGACGCCTCCATGGCGGTGAACCTGCGCGGCACCTTCGTCGCCTGCCAGGTGTTCGGCACGCACTTCGCGGCGCGCGGCTATGGCCGCATCGTCAACATCGCCTCGCTGGCCGGACAGAACGGCGGCACCGCCACCGGCGGCCACTATGCGGCGGCCAAGGGCGGCGTGGCGACCCTGACGAAGGTGTTCGCCCGCGAACTCTCGGGGCAGGGCGTGACCGTCAATGCCATCTCGCCGGGGCCGCTGGACTTGCCGGTGGTCTACGAGAGCGTGGCGCCCGAGCGCCTGGAACTGATCCTCAAGACCATCCCCACCGGCCGCCTGGGCGACGCGACCTTCATCGCCGACAGCGTGCTGCTGCTCTGCGCGGAGAACGCCGGATCGGTGACGGGCGCCTGCTGGGATATCAATGGCGGGTTGTTCATGCGCTGAGGCTTCAGGCTGAGTGATCGGCGGATAACGCTGCGCGTTATCCGCCCTGCGCTCGGTCCTGGCATGGGTGATGGGCTTCAAGCCCCCTCACCCTAACCCTCTCCCGAAGGGAGAGGGGACCGTCCCGTCCGGAGCAGGATGAAACCGCATCGTCAGCCGGCACATTCTGCTCCCTCTCCCTCCGGGAGAGGGCTGGGGTGAGGGCAGCGCCCTTGCTCCGAAACCAATCAATCGGAGAGAGGAAACCTCTCTCCAGAGCAACATCGACAACCCGTCCGCTCGTGAAAAAGAGGCCGGAAAGGGGCCACAGAGCCCGCACTCAACGCCTTGCAGGTAACGCCATGATGAAGGTCAGAATCGAAAGGATCGTCGAGGAAGCGCAGGACATCCGTTCCTTGCGCCTCGTACGTTGTGATGGCCAGCCGTTCGACGCCTACGAGCCGGGCGCCCACGTCGACGTCACCGGCCCCACCGGGGTGACGCGCCAGTATTCGCTGTGCAGCCCGCCGGATGACCGCGCGGCCTATCTGGTAGCGATCAAGAAGGAAGGCGCCTCCCGTGGCGGCTCCAGCGCGCTGCACGAAGTGCGCGAAGGCATGGAGCTGGACATCGGCGCGCCGCGCAACCTGTTCCGCCTGGCGCCCGAAGCGCGCGAGCACGTGCTGTTCGCCGCCGGCATCGGCGTCACGCCGCTGCTGAGCATGGCCTACCGCCTGAACGCCAGGGGCGAGTCCTATCGCCTGCATTACTTCGCCCGTTCGGCCGAGCACGCGGCCTTCGTCGAACTGCTGGCCAGCGAGGCCTTCGCCGGCAAGGTGGAGCTTCACTACGGCGTCGAACCCGCCGACCTCGGCCGCGTGCTGGGCGAGTGCCTGGAGCGTGCGCCGCAACAGGCCCATGTCTACACCTGCGGCCCGGCGCCGTTCATGAACAAGGTGGTGGAGATCGCTGCGCGCAGCCGCCCGGAGGACGCCATCCACCTGGAACACTTCCAGGCCGACCCGGCTGCCAACGCGGCGCCGACCGGTTCCTTCGAAGTGGAACTGGCCAGCTCCGGCGTGGTGCTTCACGTACCGGCGGACTCGACGCTGGTGGACGTGCTGCAGGCCCATGGCTGCGACATCGATACCGAGTGCCGCGAGGGCATCTGCGGCACCTGCATCGTCGAAGTGCTGGAGGGCGAGCCGGAGCACCGCGACAACTGCCTGTCGAACAAGGAAAAGGCCGCCAACAAGCAGATCTGCGCCTGCGTGTCTCGCGCCAGGTCGGCGCGGCTGGTGCTGGACCTGTAAGCCGAACCGCTCTTGTAGGATGGGTGGAGCGCAGCGATACCCATGCTGCTGGTGTGCGGATTGAAGGGTATCGCTGCGCTCCACACCATCCTGCTTGGCGTTTCCTGGCGGGTTACGGAGCCCAGTGTAGGAGCGGGCCATGCCCGCGATCGCGCCCATGGGGCGCTCCTACAGGGTGGCAGTACGATCCCGGCAGATGCCGGCGTCGGTTCGTGAGCAATCTCTCTCCTACAGGGTGTGGCAGAGCCGGCAATTCGTCTGGCAGGGATCGACACGCGCGCCTGGTCGGCGCTTGCTAGCCTCCTGCGACCGTCCCTCGTTCGGAGTCCCCCATGCCTGCGCTGATCGCGCGCCTGGCGCTCGGTTGCCTGCTGCCGGTCGCCGTCCTGCTTGGCCTCGGCGCCATGCCGGGGCTCGGCTATGCCTGGGATTTCGCCAACGCCGCCGGGCTGCTCGGCGCCTGCCTGCTGGGGCTGCTGTTCGTCATCGGTGGTCGCCCGCAACCGCGCCCTCGCTATGAGGGCAAGTTCTTCCTGCGCCTGCACCGTGACCTGGGCTTTGCTGCCGTCGCGTTGCTGCTACTGCACATCGTCGTGCTGCTGATCGATGAGCCGCTGCTGGTCGAGGACCTGCTGCCATCCGCCCCAGGCTACATGCTGGCCGGGCTGGCGTCGGCGATCCTGATGCTGGTGCTGGCGGTTTCCAGCCTGAGCCGCGTCCGCCCGCGCTGGAGCAGCAGCGCCGCTTCGTTCCGCCGCTGGCATTACGGCGGCAGTTTTCTCGCCCTGTCGCTGATGGCTGTCCATGTGCTCGGTGCGGGCTACTACAGCGGCGGAGTCTGGAAGGGCGCCTTGCTGGTGGCGCTGATGCTGGCGGTGGCTGCCTGGCCGCGCCTGCCCAAGCCCGTCAACGGTATCAGCGGTCGCAAGCGCAACACGGCGCAACGCGCCATCTGGATCGCGCTGGCGGCCAGCGGCGCGATCATCGGCCTGTCGGCGCTCTACAGTCTGCTGGCGAATCTGGAGCTGCCGCTGTGAGGCGTATCTGGATCGGACTTGGCGTCACCGCTGCCGTGGCGCTGTCGGCGGGGGCGTGGTTCGCCCACGAGCACTGGCAACGCAGCCGCCCGCTGATGCCGCTGGCGTTCCCCCATGAGCCGCACGCCTCGGTAAACTGCATTACCTGCCACCACGACTACCAGGACCAGTCGCCCTCGGTCTCCGGCAACCGCAGCTGCATCCTCTGCCACAAGCAGAGCCCGGCGCTGGCCGTGCGCATCGAGGCGGATTTCCACCAGCTCTGCCAGAGCTGCCACCTGCAGCGCCTGCAGGCGTTTCACGCCAGCGGACCGGTGCGCAGCTGCCAGGCCTGCCACCGCGATACAACCGGGAAGTCGTACCCGTAGGGCGCATAACGCCGGTGGCGTTATCCGCCCTACGATTGTTCTTGGGCAAAAGAAAGCCCGGCATCAGCCGGGCTTTTTTCAACTGCGATACAGCACCGGCCGCCGCAGGTGTACATAGCTGTACCCCTCGCGCGCCAGGGCTATGCGGTGCGGGTCCAGCTCGGCCACCAGCAACTCCTCGCCTTGCTTGGCCTTGGTCAGCACCTGGCCATCCGGGGCGACGATGCTGCTCAGGCCGCAGTACTCGATTTCGCCCTCGCTGCCGACGTAGTTGGCGTAGGCCAGGAACACCTGGTTCTCGTAGGCGCGGGTCGGCACCAGCACCTGGGCGACGAATTCGTACGGGCGCATGTTCGCAGTGGGCACCAGCACGACATCCGCGCCGGCCAAAGCGAGCGTGCGCACGGCCTCGGGGAATTCCACGTCGAAACAGATCAGCAGGCCGACCTTCCAGCCGTCGAGCTCGAAGATCGCCGGCGGCTCATCGGAGGCGCTGAACTGGCTGCGGTCGAGGTCGCCGTAGAGGTGGGTCTTGCGGTAGTTGGCGCGGCGTTCGCCCTGCCGGTCGATCAGCTGCACGCTGTTGAAGATGGCGTCGCCGTCACGTTCGGGATAGCCGTAGAGGATGCCGAGCTTGTGCTCGCGGGCGATCTCGGCGATGCGCAGGGCCGACGGGCCGTCGCAGCTTTCCGCAAGTTCCGCGACACGCTTCGCGCCGATGTTGTAGCCGGACAGGTACATCTCCGGCAGCACCAGCAGGTCCGCACCGTTCTGCACCGCCTGTTGCGCGGCCTGCTCCAGGCGGCGCAGGTTGCCGGCGACGTCGTCGGGGCCGGGTGGGCACTGGTAGAGGGCGAGGTACATGGTGTTCTCCTTCGAAACGCGCAAGGCCGGGATCAGGCAGTTTGCACCCGATCCCGGCCCCGCGCGAGCCGCTGTTCAGTCAAGGCAGGGGAGTGGCGCGGATCAGTCCGGCAGTTCCATCGGACCCAGTTCGGCGAAGCGGTCGCCGGGGCCGGGGTTTTCCGGATGGGTCGCGCCGCCGAAGTGCTTCATGATGCCCCACACGGCGTTCAGCGAGGTCTGCACCGCGCCTTCCACCCAGGCCGGGGTCCAGGACACATCGTCGCCGGCGATGAAGATGCCGCGCTGCTCGGCGGGCATGTCGTCCTGCATGAAGTGCGCGTACATGCGCTGGTTGTAGCGGTAGTGACCCGGCAGCGCGCCCTTGAAGGCGCCGAGGAAGTGCGGGTCGGCCTCCCAGGACACGGTGATCGGGTTGCCGATGATGTGGCCGGCGATGTCGACCTTCGGGTAGACCTTCTTCAATGCATCCAGCGCAAGCTGCACGCGCTTCTCCACCGGGTGCGGGAGCATCTTCATGGCGTCGCTCATCCAGGAGTAGGACAGGCAGATCACCCCCGGCTTGTCGTCGCCGTTGTCGAACAGGTAGGTGCCGCGGGTGAGGCGGTCGGTGAGGGTCATGCTCATCACGTCGCGGCCGGTCTGCGGGTCCTTGTCCTTCCAGAACGGCCGGTCGACCATCACGAAGGTCTTCGAGGACTGCATGTAGCGGGTGCGGTCCAGGGCCATCCACATCTTCTGCGAGAACAGTGCTTCCTCGCACTCGATCTGGGTGGTCAACAGCCAGGTCTGGCAGGTCGCCAGGACGGCCGCGTAGTGGCGGGTGTCACCCCAGTAGTCGGTGACGGCGAAGGTGCCGTCGGCGGCGCGAGCGATCTTCTTCACGCCCGGACGCGGCGCGCCGTTGTGCAGGCTGGCCAGGGAAGTACCGGCAGGCCAGTGCGCGCATTTCTCCGGCACATGGCTCCAGATGCCGCGCGGCACCTGCTCGACGCCGCCCACCACCAGATGCTGGTGGTCGTCGCAGTTGGTCATCACCACGCGGAAGATTTCCAGCATGGAGTTGGGGAAGTCCGAGTCCCAGCCGCCGGTGCCGAAACCGACCTGGCCGAAGATTTCGCGGTGGCGGTAGGACAGGCGCGAGAAGGCCTTGGAGGTGGCGACGAAGTCGTAGAAGGTGCGGTCGTCCCATTTGGGCACCAGCTCGTCCCACAGGGCTTTCAGCTTGACCGTGTCGCGCTCGCGCAGCGCGTCCTGGACCTCGGAGAAGCGTGCGCCGTCTTCCAGCGCCTCGGCCCAGGCCTGGGCGACTTCGCGGAAGATCTCCGGCAGGTCGGCCATCTTCTCGGCGTAGTGGCTGGTGCCTTCCAGGTCGACCACGGTGCTGCCCGAGGCCGGGGTCAGCGGGTTGGGGAAGGGTTTCGTTTCCAGGCCGAGCTTGTCGACGTAGTGGTAGAAGGCGGTGCTGGAGACCGGGAAGCGCATGCCGCCCAGCTCGGCGATGATGCCGTCGGCGCCTTCGAAGGTTTCCGAACGCAGCCGGCCACCCATCTTCGACGCTTCATAGACCACCGGCTTCAAGCCCATCTTCATCAGCTCGTAGGCCGCCACCAGGCCGGAAATGCCGGCGCCGACGATGGCCACTTCCTGCCCGTGCTTCTCGGCGGGGATGCTGCCCAGGCCGGCGGGGTGCTCGATCCAGTCGTCGAAGGCGAAGGGGAAGTCCGGGCCGAAGATGGTCACCGGTTTCTTGCCGGGGGTGTGGGGGTGGCGGTTCTTGAGCATTGGAGGCTTCCTTTTTATTCGACGTGCCGGCTTGTAGCACCAGCTTGGCAAGGCTTTTCGCGGCCCGCAGGGACCAGTCGATGGATGGCGCGCGGGCAAAGAAATGGCGAGCCGTCTGGGCTCGCCGTGGCGTCCACTATTGCAAAGGCCGTCGTTGAAATGAACCTGACAATCTGCAAGATTGGCGAGAGCTTTCAGGCAGATTGACCAATACCATGAGCAATATGACGAAAAACGCCGACGCAGCCTTGCTGAACCTGCTGCGTGCCAACGCCCGCGAGTCGATCTCGGAGCTGGCACGCAAGCTCGGGGTGTCGCGCTCCACGGTGCAGAGCCGCATCGAAAGGCTGGAGCAGCAGGGCGTCATCACCGGCTATTCGATCAAGGTGTCGGACAGCTACGCGCAGTCACTGGTGCGCGCCCACGTGCTGGTGACGGCGCTGCCCAAGCTGTCACACCAGGTGGTGCAGGCGCTGGAGAAGATTGCCGAAGTGAAGACGCTGCATTCGGTGAGCGGCAACTTCGACATGATCGTGATAGTCGAGGCGCTGTCGATCCGTGACCTGGACGCGGTGCTGGACCGCATCGGCGCACTGGACGGGGTGGAGCGGACGATGTCGTCGATCATTCTGTCGACGCGTATCGATCGGTGAGGGGCGGACGCTTCCGGTAGAGGGCGGGCCACACCCGCGACCCGCCGGCAGGGCCGGCGGATCGTGACGGCGGGAATCAGCCCAGGTCTTCTTCCAGGGCCAGCAGCTCTTCCACGCGCTGGCGGCGGCGGATCAGCTTCGCCTCGGCGCCTTCGAGCAGCACCTCGGCGATCAGCGGGCGGCTGTTGTAGTTGGACGACATGGATGCGCCATAGGCGCCGGTGTCCTCGATCAGCAGCAGGTCGCCGACCTGGGCACGCGGCAGGGCCCGGGGGATGACCACGCCACCGTCGCCCTGGGTGAACACGTCGCCGGACTCGCACAGCGGGCCGGCCACCACGGTGTCGATTACCTCGCGGCTGGCGACGTCGCCGGCCAGTACGCGGATGCCGTGGTAGCTGCCATACATGGACGGGCGCATCAGCTCGTTGAAGCCGGCGTCCACCAGCACGAAGTGGTTGCGGCCGGCGTCCTTGGTGGCGCGCACTTCGCTGAGCAGGCAGCCGGACTGGGCGACCAGGTAGCGGCCCGGTTCGATCTCCAGGTGCAGCGGGTGGCCGACCACGGCTTCGGCGGCCTTGCGCGCCTTGTCCCACAGCTGGAAGTAGTGCGCGGTGTCCACTTCAGGATCGCCGGCGCGGTAGGGGATGGACAGGCCGCCGCCGGCGGAGATGCCGGACAGGTCGTGGCCGGCGTCCTTCACCTGCTGAACCAGACCGAGCATGGCTTCGCCGACCTGAGCCAGGTGGCCGTAGTCGACGCCCGAACCGATGTGCATGTGCAGGCCGACCAGGCGCAGGCCGCGCTCGCCGATCACGTCCAGGGCGGCGCGCAGGTCGCTGTGCCAGATGCCGTGCTTGGAGTGTTCGCCGCCAGTGTTGGTCTTGTTGCTGTGGCCGTGGCCGAAGCCGGGGTTGATGCGCAGCCACACCGGATGACCGGGGGCGACTTCGCCCAGCTGGCGGAGCATGTCGATGGAGCCGGCGTTCACGGGGATGCCGTGCTCGACCACGGTTTCCAGGGTGGTGCGGTCCAGCAGGTCGGCGGTGAAGACGATCTCGGACTCATCCTCGCGGCACGAGTAGCCAGCGGCCAGGGCGCGCAGAAGTTCGCCCTGGGATACCGCATCGACCTTCACCCCCTGTTCGCGCATCAGGCGCAGGATGTGCAGGTTGGAGCAGGCCTTCTGGGCGAAGCGTATGATGTCGAAGCTCTTCAGGCGCTCGATCTGGCCGCGGATGGTGGCTGCGTCGTAGATCCACAGCGGGGTGCCGAATTGCAGGGCGAGCTGTTCGGCACGGGGCAGGGCGAGGAAAGTCATGAATGGGCTCCGAAGGTAGATGGCGCTAGTCTACCGGCCCTTTGCATGGCTGAATAATGCCGCTTGTTATCGGATCAATTCAATTTTGATATAGGGTGCAGCCCACGCCGGCTTCGCGCAGGCGCTGTACCAGCACGCCAGCCTCTGCCTGAAGTGCCGCCACGAAGCGCTCGCGCAGCGGCGTAGCGGGGCGGTACAGCGGTTTCGCCACGCTGACCTGGAACGGCAGCGAGAAGGCCAGCGGGCGCAGCTGGATGCCCTGGTCCCGGAACATCAGCGCGGTGATCGGGTTGACCACGGCCAGGCCCAGGCCGGCGCGGACCATGCTGCACACCGAGACGGCGCTGTGGGTTTCCACCTGCATCTGCCGCTGCACGCCGGCGCCGAGGAACACGGCGTCGATCAGGTGCCGGTAGCGGTCGCTGGTGGCCAGGCTGACGAAGGGCTGGCCGGCGAAATCCTCCGCCTCCAGGCGCTCGCGGGTCAGCAGCGGATGCCCGTCCGGGAGGATGCACACCTCGTCCACTGCCAGTAGCGGTTGCAGCTCGGTGCCGCGCGGGGTGTCGTCGTTCTCGATCAGGCCGATGTCGTGGTGCTGGGCGCTGAGTGCCTCTTCCAGGTGCGGCGACTCCAGCGCCGCCACCTCCAGGCTGATGGCCGGGTTCTCCCGGCTGAAGCGCTTGCAGGCTTCGGGCAGCAGCGCCTGGGTCAGCGCCGGCAGGCAGCCGATGGAGAACTTGCCCTCGGCGAACTGCCCGAGGCTGTCGGCGAAGGCGACGATGCGGTCCAGCCCGGTGAAGGAACGCTCCACCTCCTCGAACAGCATCAGCGCCCGCGCCGTCGGCGCAAGCCGCCCACGCTCGCGCAGGAACAGCTCGAAGCCGACCAGTTGCTCCAGTCTCGCCAACTCGCGGCTGACGGTGGGCTGGCTGGTATGCAGGAACGCCGCCGCGCGGGTGACGCTGCCGGTGGTCATGACCGCGCGGAAGACTTCGATGTGGCGGAGGGTGATCATGCTGGGTCCGATGCTGGAGTGCGGGTCATTGTGGCGTTGTTCGGGGTAGGGCACCAGTGGGGCTGGCGTGGCATGTCAGTGCGGACTTTGTCCGCTTTTCGCGGGTATGGACTAGGCGCCCCCGGTCCTACAGGGGTTGTGCGCGGTCGACTTGCAGGAGCTGGCCATGCCTGCGACAGGCCCAGCACATAAGCATCAGGATGGAGTCATGTAGGGCGAATAACGCCTGAGGCGTTATCCGCCGGCACTGGCGCATAACCCGTTCCGGGTTATGCGCCCTACGTTGCTGAGCGCTCTTCGTAGGCTGAACTCCTGTGCTGGCTCAATGGAAATCCCGACTCCGCACATCCAGCCCCTCCAGTAGCTCACTCAGGTCCGTCAGCCTCCCGGCGATCACATGGCGCACGCCGTCCTTGGCTTCCAGGGTGCCGTCCACCTGCATCAGGCGGGCACTGAGGAAGGGGCGGCGCTGCTGTTCGGCGAGGTCGCGCCAGACGATCACGTTGATCATGCCGAACTCGTCTTCCAGGGTGACGAAGGTGACGCCGCTGGCCGTGCCGGGGCGCTGGCGGCCGACGACCAGGCCGGCGACGCGCACCGGGCGGTCGGCTTCCAGGCTGGCCAGTTCCCTTGAACTGCGGCAGCGACGGGCCTTGAGGGCACCGCGCAGCAGGGTCATGGGGTGCGGGCCGAGGGTGGTGCCAAGGGTCGCGTAGTCGGTGAGCAGGTCTTCGCCGCGGCTGGGCAACGGCAGGCTGACCGGCGCTTCCTCGGTAGCCTGGCCGGCGAACAGCGGCAGCTGCGGCTCGACCCCGGCGATCGCCCAGCGCGCCTTGTGCCGGTGGCCGGCGAGGCCGCGCAGGGCGCCGGCGTCGGCCAGCTGTTCACGGGCGCGGCCGTCGAGATGGGCACGCAGGCAGAGGTCGGCGACATCGGCGAAGGGGCGTTGCTCGCGCGCCCGGGCCACGGCGTTGGCGACGTCCTCACGCAGCCCGCGCACCATGCGCAGGCCGAGGCGGATCGCCGGCTGGCGTTCGGCGATAGGTTCCAGGATGCAGTCCCAGTGGCTGTGGCGCACGTCCACCGGGCGAATCTCCAGGCCGTGGCGGCGGGCGTCCTGCAGCAACTGGTCGGGGCTGTAGAAACCCATGGGCCAGCTGTTGATCAGCGCGCAGGTGAAGGCCGCCGGCTCGTGGCATTTCAACCAGCAGCTGGCGTAGGTGAGCAGGGCGAAGCTGGCGGCGTGGGATTCGGGGAAGCCGTAGCTGCCGAAGCCCTTGATCTGCTCGAAGATGCGGTCGATGTATTCCTGCTTGTAGCCCTTCGCGCCCATGCGTTCGGACAATCTCTGGCGGTGCGGCTCCAGCCCGCCATGGCGTTTCCAGGCAGCCATGGAACGACGCAGTTGGTCGGCTTCTCCGGGCGTGTATTCGGCAGCAACCACCGCCAGCTCCATCACCTGTTCCTGGAACAGCGGCACGCCCAGGGTGCGTTCGAAGATCGGGATCAGCTCTTCGTGCGGGTACTCGACCTTTTCCTCCTTGTTCCGCCGGCGCAGGTAGGGATGGACCATGTCGCCCTGGATCGGGCCGGGACGGACGATGGCCACTTCGATCACCAGGTCGTAGAAGGTTTCGGGCCGCAGCCGCGGCAGCATGGCCATCTGCGCGCGGGACTCGATCTGGAACACGCCCACGGTGTCAGCGCGGCTGATCATTTCGTAGGTCTTCGCGCACTCCTGCGGCAGCGTCGCCAGGGTCCACTGCTGGCCACGATAGCCGGCGACCAGGTTGAAGCAGCGGCGCAGGGCGCTGAGCATGCCGAGGGCGAGGACGTCGACCTTGAGCAGGCCGACGGCGTCGAGGTCGTCCTTGTCCCACTGGATCAGGGTGCGCTCGGGCATCGCCGCATTCTCCACCGGCACCAGGGTTTCCAGTGGCTGCTGGGAAATGACGAAGCCGCCGGGGTGCTGCGACAGGTGCCGGGGGAAGCCGATCAGTTGCCCGGTCAGGGCCAGCACGCGGCGCAGGATCGGGCTTTCCGGGTCGAAGCCAGCCTCCAGCAGGCGTTCGGGCGGCGGCGCCTCGCGGCTCCAGGCGCCACAGCAGTCGGCCAGCGCGCCGACCTGGTCCGGTGGCAGGCCCAGCGCCTTGGCCACGTCGCGCACCGCGCCGGCGCCGCGGTAGGTACTGGCCACGGCGGTGAGCGCGGCACGGCTGCGGCCGTAGCGCTGGAACACGTACTGGATGACTTCCTCGCGGCGGTCGTGTTCGAAGTCGACGTCGATGTCTGGCGGCTCGTTGCGCTCGCGGGAGATGAAGCGTTCGAACAGCAGCCTGGCCTTGGACGGGTCCAGCTCGGTGATACCGAGGGCGAAGCAGACCACCGAGTTGGCCGCCGAGCCGCGCCCCTGGCAGAGGATGCTCTGGCGACGGGCGAAGGCGACTATGTCGTGGACGGTGAGGAAGTAGCTGTCGTAGCCCAGCTCGGCGATCAGCTCCAGCTCGTATTCCACCTGCGCGCGCGCCTTCTCGGTCTCGCCGTCCGGCCAGCGGCGCCGGATGCCTTCCTCGGTCTTCTCGCGCAGCCAGGAGGTGGGCGTATGGCCTTCGGGTACCAGTTCGCGCGGGTACTGGTACTTCAGATCGCTCAAGTCGAAGGTGCAGCGCCCGGCGATCTTCAATGTCTCCGCCAGCAGTTCGGCCGGGTAGATCGACGCCAGCGTCTCCCTCGGCCGCAGATGGCGTTCGCCATTGGGATAGAGGTGCTGGCCGGCCTCGTGCACCGGCAGGTGCTGGCGGATGGCGGTCATGCAGTCCTGCAGGGCGCGGCGGCCACGGGCGTGCATGTGCACGTCACCGCAGGCCACGGCGGGAATCTCCAGGCGTGCGGCCTGTTCCTGCAGGCGCCGCAGCTTGCCGGCGTCGTCCGGGCCCTTGTGCAGCTCGACGCCCAGCCACAGGCGCTCGGGGAAAAGCCCGCGCAGCCAGCGGCCGTCGTCGTCCTGCTCGTCTCGCGGCAGCCAGATCGCCAGCAGGTGGTCGAGGTTGCCGTCGAAGTCCGTGCGTACCAGGCGGTAACTGCCTTTCTCGGCGCGGCGGCGGGCGTGGGTGAGCAGGCGGCAGAGGTTCTCGTAGCCGGCCAGGTTCTCCGCCAGCAGCACCAGCTTCGGGCCTTGCTCGATGCTCAGTTCGCTGCCGGTGATCAGCGCGATCTCGTGTTTCTTCGCCGCCTGCCAGGCGCGGACGATGCCGGCCAGGCTGCATTCGTCGGTGATCGCCAGTGCCCGGTAGCCGAGCTTCTTCGCCCGCTCGAAGAGCTCGGCGGCGCTGGAGGCGCCGCGCTGGAAGCTGAAGTTGGACAGGCAGTGCAGCTCGGCGTAGCCGATGCTTTCACTTTCCGCACTCATGCGAACCAGCCGTGCAGCAGCAGCGGGCCGTCGTCGCCCACCGGGCGGAACACCCAGGCGTGCTGACCGCTGCGGGTGCGCACCTGGTAGTAGTCGCGGCGGATGTCCTCGCCGTCCCACCAGCCGGATTCGATGCGCTCGGGGCCGGCCAGCAGGGCCGGGGCGAACTCGCGCAGCGGCTGGGGCTCGGCCAGGAGCCAGCCGGGGCGCGGGGCCTCGATGATGGCTTGCAGCGGCGTCGGGCTGCCATGCCAGGCGCGCTCCGGGCGATGGTCGGCGCGGCCACCGAGGCTATGCACAGAGTCGTCGCCCAGGCGTGCGCGCAGGCGTTCGCGCAGCTGTTCCCAGGGCAGCGATTGTTGCGGGCGGTCGTCGAACAGCTCGCGGTGCTGCGGCACGAAGGCCGGCAGGTCGTCGGCCAGCAGCCGCACGCTGTGCACCGGGGCGCGCAGTTGCAGTTGCTCCAGGCGGCCACGGGTCAGCTCGAAGAGCATCGTCGCCTCGCGTTCGGCGCTGAGCAGTCCGACCGGCATCAGCGTGTCGCTGCCTTCGTGGTGCTCCAGATGGAGGACGAAACGCTGCACGCCGCTGTCGCGTCCGGCGAGGAAGGCGGCGAGATCGGCGGTCAGGCGGCGCAGCGGGAACAGCAGCGCCTGGGTGGACTCCACGTCGAAGTTCAGCTCGATACGCGACTCAAAACAGTCCGGCGGCCGGTAGAACTCCAGGGCCAGCGGGCGCTGGCCGAGCAGGGTGTCGACCTGTCGCAGCAGCTGTGGCGGGAAGCGCCGGGCCAGGCTTTCGCGCGGCAGGGCGAGCAGTTGCTGCAGGCTGCGCAGGCCCATGCGCCCCAGCGAGGTGGCGGCGTCGCGCCCCAGGCCCAGGCGCTCCAGCGGCATCCTGCCCAGGTACTGGCGCAGCTGCTGGTTGTCGTGGATCGCCAGGCCGTCGTGGCCGTTGGCGAGGATGCGCGCAGCGGCCGGGTTGGGCGCGGCGGTGATGCGGTGGCGGAAGCCCAGCCCGTTCAACTCCTCGCGCAGGCGTGCCTCGAAGCGCGGCCAGGGGCCGAACAATTGCAGGCTGGACTGCACCTCCAGCAGCAGTGCGCGCGGGTAGTGCTGGCTGACCTGCGAGCTGAAGCCATAGGCCCAGGCGGCCAGCAGGTTCTGCCAGCGCTGCACCTCGCCCAGGTCGTACTCGGCGGTGGCGAAGTCGCGGCTCAAGGCCTGGGCGGCGGTGAGCGATTGGCCGGGCTTGAGCCCCAGCGCCAGCGCGGCTGGATTCACCGCCTGCAGCACGCGGCGCTGGGTCGGCCCGGCGAGCAGCGCCAGGGCGGCGTCCGGCTCGGGACGGCCGCGCAGCACGCCGTCCATTGCCAGCTGAGGCAGGAGAATGCAGGCCCAGAGCATGGTCAGTGCCAGGGCAGCGGGATGGGCCGCGCCGGCGCCAGGCCACCCCGGCACTTGAGCACGCGCAGCTGCGTCGGATTGGCGTCCAGCGCCAGGCGCAACGCGGCGGGCGACGGATTGACCGCTTCGCGCTGCGGGCGGTAGGCGATGGCCAGGGTCTGCCCGGTTTCGGCGGCCACCTGCAGGCGGCGCAGGGCACGGTCATCGGCCTGCTGCGGCCAGCACAGCACAGCACCACAGCTTCCCGAGCGCAGGCACTGTTCGGCGGCCCAGAGCGCATCGCGACCGCTCGCCTGGATGATGGCGAGCTGCTCCAGCGCGACGCCGGCGGCCTGCCAGGCGGCCGGGTAGGGGATGTGGGGTGGTGCGACCAGCACGATGCGCTCGCCTGCTGCACTGAGTCGCGCGAGCGTCGGCCAGACCAGTTGCAGTTCGCCAGTGCCTTCGGCAGCCAGGAGGATTTCGCTGAGCGCCGCTTCCGGCCAGCCACCGCTGGGCAGGGCGGCGTCCAGCTCCGCATGGCCGGTGGGCTGCTGGCTGGGCGGCAGGCCTTGCGGTTGGCCCTTCCAGACCTGCCGCTGGTGGAACAGGGTATCGAGTGCGACGACGCTACCCATCACGGCCTCCCAGCCGGCGAACGGCGACGGTCATGCGCCCGGCGGCAGGACCGGGGGAGGGAGATGAGGTGAAGGGGCATGGGATGACTCGAATAATACTGTATGTATATACAGTTTATCCGGTGGGAAGGCGCCGTCAATGGCGGTTGGACTGACGGACGTTGGGACTCACTGTAGGAGCGGGCCCTGACCGCGACCAGAGTTTCCGCTCGCACCTGCATCACGGCGGAGCACGGACGTAGGAAGGGAGGAGCACCACCCAACGGCTTACAGCAGCAGATACCCCTGCGGCGCCTTGAATCGCGGCGGATCGGCGATGAACTTCAGCCGCTCCGGCTTCCACCACCCCGGCAGCAACCGCCGCACCGCTGGCTGGTTGAAGCGGTCGTCGAGCAGGTAGATCACCCCCGAATCCGTCGGCGTGCGGATTACCCGGCCCGCCGCCTGGACGACCTTCTGCAAGCCGGGGAACAGGTAGGTGTAGTCGTAGCCGTCGCCGAACATCCCCTGCATGCGCTGCTTGATCTCTTCGTTGACCTCGTTGACCTGCGGCAGCCCCAGCGTGGCGATGAAGGCGCCGATCAGGCGCTCGCCCGGCAGGTCGATACCCTCGCCGAAAGCGCCGCCGAGCACGGCGAAACCGATGCCGCGCGAGCCAGTGGTGAAGCGGTCGAGGAAGGCCTGGCGCTCCAGTTCGTTCATGCTGCGCGACTGTGCCCAGTGCGGGATGTCCGGGTGCTCGGCGGTGAAGCGGTCCAGCGCCTGTTGCAGGTAGGCGTAGCTGCTGAAGAAGGCCAGGTAATTGCCGGGACGGGCACGGAACTGCCGCGCCATCAGGGTGCTGATCGGCGTGAGGCTGGCCTCGCGGTGCTGGTAGCGGGTGGACAGGTTGCTCAGCGCGTGGACTTCCAGCTGTTCGGCGTGGAAGGGTGACTCCACTTCGCGCCAGCCGGTGTCTTCGGGCAGGCCGAGCAGGTCGGCGTAGTAGTGGGCCGGGGTCAGGGTGGCGGAGAACAGCGTGGTGCTGTGGGCCACCTTGAAGCGCTCGGCGAGGAAGGGCGCCGGCACCACGTTGCGCAGGCACAGGGTCGAGAGTGCGCGGCGCGCGCTGACGTCGTGGCGGGTGATGTCGAACAGCGAGTGCGGTCCGTAGGCCTCGGCCAGCCGGCAGAACAGCATGGCGTTGAGATAGAAGCTCAACAGCTCGGCCTCGTTGCCGGTGGGCTGGTCGGTGAGGTGGTCCGTGATGGCGCTGACGGCCTTCTGCAACGCGGCGATGAACAGGTCGGGGATGGTCGGGTAGATCTGGTAATCGACGTCCTGGTCCTGGTGCAGCTGGTTCCAGTGCCGGCCGACGCGCTCCAGCGCACTTTTCAGCTTGGCCGGGGCGACCTTGCGCAGGGCGTTGAACTCGCCCTGATCCAGCTCGGCGCTGTACATGCCTCGCCCGCGTTCGATGAGGTTGTGCGCCTCGTCCACCAGCAGGGTGACCTTCCAGTCGTTGAGCACGGTGAGGCCGTAGAGCAGGGCGGTCATGTCGAAGTAGTAGTTGTAGTCGCCCACCACCACGTCGGACCAGCGGCACAGCTCCTGGCTCAGGTAGTACGGGCAGACCTGGTGCTCCAGTGCCACCGTGCGCACCGCCTCCTGGGTCAGCCAGCACTGCTTGAGCGCGGCCTCACGGGCGGCGGGCAGGCGGTCGTAGAACCCCTTGGCCAGCGGGCAGGATTCGCCGTGGCAGGCCTTGTCCGGGTGCTCGCAGGCCTTGTCGCGGGCGACGTGTTCGAGCACTCGCAGCGGCTGGGCGGCCTCCTGCTGACGCAGAGTCGCCAGGGCGTCCAGCGCCAGGCGCCGGCCGGGGGTCTTGGCGGTGAGGAAGAACAGGCGGTCCAGCTGCTGGCCGGGGAAGGCCTTGAGCTGCGGGAACAGCGTGCCGAGGGTCTTGCCGATGCCGGTGGTTGCCTGCGCCATCAGCGTCTGGCCGTCGCGGGCGGCGCGGTACACCGACTCGGCAAGCATGCGCTGGCCCTGGCGGAAATCGGCGTAGGGGAAGCGCAGCGTCTCCAACCCCTGGTCGCGCTCGACGCGGTGGGCACTTTCCTGCTCGGCCCATTGCACGAAGCGCTGGCATTGCAGCTCGAAGAAGGCGCGCAGCTCGGCGGCGGCGAAACGCTCGCGGAACTCGGTTTCCTTCTGGGTGACGACGTTGAAGTAGACGACGGCGAGATCGATGGCGTCGATCTCCAGGGTCTGGCACAGCAGCCAGCCATATACCTTCACCTGCGCCCAGTGCAGCAGCCGGTGGTTCTGCGGGATGCGCGTGACGTCGCCGCGGTGGGTCTTGATCTCTTCCAGCAGGTTTTCGTTCGGGTCGTAGCCGTCGGCGCGGCCGCTGACCACCAGCCCCGGGTATTCGCCGCGCAGCGGCAGTTCGGCGATGTAGCCCAGGCCACGCCGAGAGACCACCGTGGCGTGGCCGGCCATGCCTTCCTGGGCGGTGGGGGCGGGGGTGAAGCGCAGGTCGAGGTCACCTTCCTTGGCGGTGAATTCGCAGAGCGCGCGTACGGCGATGGCGTAGCTCATTCGACCTCGCCCGCCTCGCCCTGCCAGCGCACGTAGCAGACCTCCACCGGCATGCCGTGCTCGGCGCAGAAGGCCAGCCAGCGCTTCTGGTTGTCCTGCAGGCGGTCACCGGGGCCTTTCACCTCGATCATCCGGTAGCGCGCCTGGGCGGGCCAGAACTGGATCAGGTCGGGCATGCCGGCGCGGTTGGCCTTCGGGTCGGCCAGCAGGCGCTCGAACCACAGCTTCAGGTGCGCCGCCGGCAGGCAGTGCAGGGCCTGCTCCAGCAGGTTTTCGTCGAGCAGCTCCCAGTGTACGAAGGGCGAGAGGATGCCGGACTTGGCAACATAGGTTTCGCGGACGGCTGCGAGATAGGCGTCGCTATCCAGCAATGCCAGGCGTGTGGCGAAGGCTTCCGCGCGGCGGCTGACGAAGTCGCTGCGGTTGAGATCGCTGGGCCCGACCTGGAAGGGGTGGAAGAAGGCGCCGGGCAGCGGGGCGAAGATCACGTCCCAGCAGAGCAGGCCGAACAGGCTGCAGATCAGCGCGTTCTCCACGTAGTACACCGGCGCTTCGTCCTCGTGAAGCACGGCCTGCACGGCGAATTCGACGTTGACGTCCGGGCGCGGCAGCTCCAGGTCGATGCGCAGCGGCGGCGCGGCCTTGGCGGTTTTTTCCTTTGGCAGCCCGAGCTGGCGGACCAGCCGGGTCAGCGCACGCTCGACCAACTGCAGCTCGCCGTCGCTTTCCGGCACGGCCAGGGCGGTTTGCACCAGCGCGTGGGCTTCCTCGAAGCGTTGCAGACGTTCCAGCACGCGAATCTGCCGCTGTCGCGAGCCCCCGGCGGCGGTGCGTTGGTAAAGCGCCAGGGCGGCGTCCAGCTCACCTTCGCGCTCCAGCTGGTAGGCCATGCGGTACAGCAGGCGGTCGTGGCGGGCTTGCAGATAGCTGTTGTCGCTGTGGAAGTCACCCAGTTCGGCCAGCAGCTCGGCGATGGGTTCGCCGGTTTCGAAGCGCACCGCGCCGTTCCACAGGTGGATGTAGGCCTCAAGGTCATCGCGGCGGCGGAAGGCTCGGGAGTCGGCAGTGAAAGGGACGGTTTCGTAACGGAAGATGCCGAGGTCGGCAAGGACGAATTCGGACCAGTCCTGCTGCAGGTTGCCGAAGAACAGCAGACGCAGGCGATCGCACAACGGCGTTGCCATCAGCGTGTAGAGGTGGTCGAGCTCCGGGTACCAGCCGGCGAAGGGTTGTACCTGCTCGTGGTAGGCGTGCAGGTGCTCGTAGAGCTCGGCCTTCTTCAGCGCGCCGCGCGGCAGGTCAGCGCGGAAGCGCGCGAGCAGTTCGTCCTTGAGCAGCAGTGGCAGCAACTCTTCCAGCGCGAGAGGGTAGGCATCGTCCAGCCAGCCCAGTTCCAGCAGCGGCGCGGCGGCGCTGGGGATGTCGCCGATCTCCGCGTAGCTCAGCTTGCCGGCGCGAAAGTGCGGCCCCTTGCGCATCACCAGCCGCACCAGCAGCGCCCGCGACGGCAGCGGCAGCGCGCGGAAATCGGCGATGAACCGGGCTTCCTCGGCGTCAAGCAGGTCGGCGTAGCGTTCGTCGATCCAGTCGAGGGCGCGGTGGAAGTTGGTCAGGTAGTAGAGGCTGGGGTCGAGCGGCGCGGACATCGGTTGGCACTGGTTTTACATACAGTGGCAAGGATGGCGTGATGGGGGCCTGGCCGCAAGGGTTGGCACGGCCTTTCATCGGGATATGTCCGACATCGGCCGAGGGACGCTTTTGTAGGATGGGTGGAGCTTGCGATACCCATGCGGTGGGGTGCGCAGGATCGATGGGTATCGCTTCGCTCCACGCCATCCTACGGAAGCTCTTCACGCCCCACGTTGTTTCACCGGATCAGTCCAGGCGGAACACCAGCGCCTTGAGGCCGCTGTCTTCCTCGATGTCGGCAAACTCCGGCGGGTTTTCCAGGCGTTCGATGAAGCGCAGCTGAGGCGCCTCGGCGGCCATGCCACGGAGCAGGAAGTCCACGCCGATGCCTGGGTCGTTCACGCAGGCCAGCACGGTGGTGCCGGCGCCATCCAGCAGTTCCGGCAGGCGGCGCAGGACGCGGGCGTAGTCCTTGTCGAGGACGAAGCTGCCTTTCTGGAAGCTCGGCGGGTCGATGATGATCAGGTCGTACGGGCCGGATTTCTTCACCTTGCCCCAGGACTTGAACAGGTCATGGTCGAGGAAGCTCACCTTCGACAGGTCGTGGCCGTTCAGGCGGTGGTTGTCGCGGCCACGACTGAGGGCGGCACGGGCCATGTCGAGGTTGACCACCTTCTGCGCACCGCCGGCCATCGCCGCCACGGAGAAGCCGCAGGTGTAGGCGAACAGATTGAGCACGCGCAACCCGGCGGAGTTGGCCTGCACCCACTGGCGGCCGTAGCGCATGTCGAGGAACAGGCCGTTGTTCTGCTTGCGGCCCAGGTCCAGCTGGTAGCGCAGGCCGTGTTCGCTGATCAGCCAGCCGTCGAAGGCTTCGCCGTGGAGCACTTCCATGGTGCTTTCCAGGGTGTAGCGGTGCTGCAGCATCAGGCTGCGGGCGCCGGTGGCGCGCCAGATGTCGCCCTGTGCCAGTTCCAACAGCATCGCCCGCAGCGCGCTCAGCTCGTCTTCGCCCGGCTCGCGGAACAGCGACACCAGCAGCACGCCTTCCAGCCAGTCGGCGGTGACCTGCTCCAGCCCCGGCCAGCGGCGGCCACGGCCATGGAACAGGCGGCGGGTTTCCGCAGGGACGGGGTTCAGGGCGGTGAGCAGTTGCTCGCGAAGGGTGGCGATGGCTTCGGTGTTCATCTATCCGGTCTTTCTGAATTCAGGCGATGGGAGCAATTCGGGGCGGCGATTCTACGCGCTCAGGCGCCGTGGCGCTGCACCTGCAGTTTTTCCTCCGGGCGCGGGGCGACGAAGTAGCGGTTGAGCGCCTCGTAGCCGGCCGGGTCCAGCGGCGCGGCCAGTGGGGCGATGGCATGGCGCGCCAGCAGGCGGCTGCGGCAGGTGGCCGGGTCGACGTCGAGAAAATGCAGGCAGTGCGCCGCACCGGCCTGCTGCGCCAGGTCGATCAGCCAGCGGCGGTCGGCCAGGGTGTTGGCGGGGATGTCCAGCACCACGCTGGTGCCGGCGCGGAGCAGGCCGACCACGTGCGGGCCCATGACCTTGCGCACGCGGCGGGCGTAGAGCTGGTAGTCGTCGGGGTTGCTGATGCCCCAGGGGAATAGCTCGGCCAGCCACTGCTCCTCGGCCAGCATCACGGTGCCCGGTGCCTCGGCCAGTTCGCGGGCGAGGCAGGATTTGCCCGACGCCGCCTTGCCGCACAGCAGGTGCAGCGTGCCTGTCTGTGTATTCATGTGGTGGCCTCCAGCAGGTCGGTGCCGTAGGAGTTGTCGACCGCGCAACGCCAGGCGCCGTCGGTTTCGCGGCGGAACACGTAGGTGGCGCGGCGGCTCAGCTTGCCGTGGCTGGTGTCGAGGAGGGTCTGCGCGACCACCAGGGCGGTGTCGCCGGTTTCGAGGATGTCCAGGCGGCCCTGGCGTACCCGCAGGTTGTGCCCGAAGTGCTCGGCGATGGCGACGAAGGCCTGGCGGATCTGCGCCTTGCCGCGTGCCAGCAGGCCGGGCTTGACCACCAGCAGGGCGTCTTCGGTGTAGAACCCGAGCAGCGCGTCGAAGTCCTCGCGACCGATGGCCTCGTCGGCGGCCTGGATGAGCGCTTGCAGGGGATGCAGTGCCGCAGAAAGAGTAGGGGAAGGTGCCTGGTCCATCAGTGTCTCCTCGATCGGGAGCCTCGGACGGCGGGCATTAAAAAACCCGCCGGGAGGCGGGTTTGGTTGTTCGCGGAATGCGCTAACCCACCATCGGAGCGATGGTGGTAATAATCTGCTGGAAGGTGAGATTGGCGGCATTCATGGCTCAGAAGCTATCAGAAGTTTCATACGTCGCGCCAGCGCTCTTTTTTGCTGGCGGCATGGCATGATCGCGCCGCGCCATGGTCTGAGCACCATGCCTTTCTCCACGCTGTAGCGGAGTCTTTTCATGCCATCCCCCCTCGCAACCCGCTTCCTGCACGCTCTGGCGCTGCTCGCCGGGTTGGCCGCGTCCGTCGATGCCCTTGCCGCGACCTGCCCGCCGGGGCAGCGCCAGGTCTGCCTGGACACCTGCACCTGCCTGCCGGACCTGGGCGCGGTGCTCGGCCCGGTGCTGTCGGATACCCGCAAGATGGCCGCCCAGGCGCTGGGCGTGTGGCTACAGCAGTCCCGCGAGCAGGCGGCGCAGGGCGGCACCGAGCCGATCCCGCTGGAGATCCGCGCCCAGTTGCAGCCGTATTTCTCCGACGACGTGCTGATGGCCGCGCGCTATTCCACCGGTGCGCTGGACGAGCTGAACGCTGCCCAGGCGATCATGCAGAACCCTGATACCGAGGCGGTCACCCTGGTGGACGTGATCGTCTTCCGCAGCGAGGACGACGCGCAGAAGGACGTCGCCCTCTGGGCCCACGAGCTGTGGCACGTGAAGCAGTACCAGGAGTGGGGCGTGCAGGGCTTCGCCACGCGCTATTCCGAGGACTTTGACGCCGTAGAGGCCCCGGCCTACGAGATGCAGCGCCGGGTCGCCAAGGACCTGCGCGATGGCAAGGTCACCGCACAGCAGAACTGACCTCAGCGGCTGGCGCTGGCCTCCGGCGCCGGCGTGCCACCGCCGAGCGCCTTGCACAGGGCGATCAGCGTCAGGCGCAGCTGGGTATCGCTGTCCACCATGTCGCGGCGCGACTGCAGGAACGCGCGCTGGGCGTCCAGCTCCACCAGGAAGTCGGTCATGCCGCCGGCATAGCGCGCCTTGGCCATGCCATAGGCGACGTCGCTGCTGTGCAGTTTTTCCTGCAGGCGCTGGTTGCGCTGGCGTTCGGCTCCGTAGTGGGTCAGCGCGTCGTCCACTTCCTGCCAGGCCTTGAGCACGGTCTGCTGGTAGGACACCGCCGCTTCCTGCTGCTCCAGCTTGCGCAGGTTGATCTGCGAGCGCCGCCGGCCGTTGTCGAAGATCGGCAGCGACAGGCTCGGCCCGACGCTCCAGGTGCGGCTGCCCCAGTCGCTGAACTTGCCGTCGTCGGCGGACTCGTAGCCGAAGCTCGCGCCCAGACGAATGGACGGGTAGAGGTCTGCCACGGCCACGCCGATGTTGGCGGTGGCGGCGTGCAGCTGGGCCTCGGCGGCGCGGATATCCGGGCGACGGCGGGCCACTTCCGACGGCAGGCCGAGGCTCAGGTCGGGCGTTTGCGCAGTGGTCTGCGCAACGGGTTTCAGGTCATCGCGCAGGCTGCCGGGCTCGGCGCCGATCAGCACGCCGATCTGGTTGATCGCCGCGCTCTCGCTGGCGTGCAGCTGCGGCAGGCTGGAGCGCAGGTCGGCGAGCTGGCCGCGCTGGCGTTCGACGTCGAAGTCGTCCACCAGGCCGCCGTCGGCGCGCACCTGGATCAGCTGCAGGGATTGCTCGGTAGCGACAATGTCCTGATTGGCCACGGCGATCTGCTGCTGCACGCCGCGCAGCTCGAAGTAGGCGCGGGCCAGTTCGGCCGAGACGCCCAGTCGGGTCTCCTCGAACATAGCCAGCTGCGCCGCCACGCTGGCATCGGCGGCTTCGATGGAGCGGCTCACTCGTCCCCACAGGTCGGGCTCCCAGGAGGCGTCGAAACCGGCCTGGTAGAGGGTGAAGGGCTGCGCCAGCACCTTGCTGATCTCGTCGCTGCTGGCGCCGGGGGCGATGCGCTGGATCATCAGCGCGTTGGCGCCGTTCTCGCTCATGCGCTGGCGGGTCACGCCGCCTGAGGCGTTGACGTCCACGCCACGCTGCGCCGCCACCATCTGCCGCTGCATGCGGCTCTGGGCGAATCGCAAGACAGCGCTGTTGAGGTCGGGGCTGGCCTTGTCGGCGCGGCGTTGCAGGTTGTTCAGCACCGGGTCGTTGAACAGCGTCCACCAGTCTTCGCTGAGGTGGACATCGCCCTGGGCGGGGTGCAACTGCGCATCGCCCGAGTGCGCGGCCTGCCAGCTGGCCGGCGCCTGGGTTCGCGGCGCTTCGTAGTCGGGGCCGACGGCACAGCCGGCGAGGCCGGTGCCGAGCAGGGCGAAGGAGACGAGGCGATACGTGCGGTTCATCGATGGCACCTTTTCAGAATTGCACCTTTTCAGATTCGCTGGGCGCTAGTCATCGGACGAGCCCTCGAAACGCCGTGCGACGTAGCCCAGCAGCAGGCCTGCGGCAATGCCGACGACGCCCAGCGTCAGGCCCATGGAGCGGTTGCTGACCATGCCGACGTTTTTCACATGGGTCGGCAGGCCAAGCAGGCCGATGAAGAACAGCATCGCCAGCGACAGGGCGGTCAGGTAGATGCCGCCGGCTCTCCAGGTGTCGGTCGGGATGCCCTTGCGGCGGCAGTACAGGTAGCCCAGCCCGAACGGCAGGGCGAGTTGGGTGACGGCGAAGATGACGAACTGGCTGGTTTCGTTCATGGGCGGCGGCTTCTGAAGTGGGGTTCCGGGTGAGGGTATTGCATCGCGGGGCCATCTCCAGTGATCGACTACGCAAGCCGGTGGCGGAACAGCCACGAGGCGAGCGGCAGGGTGACGGCGGCCACCACCAGCATGGGAATCAGGTTGTGCCAGACATCGGCCAGGGTCGCGCCTTCGAGGTAGACCCGCTGGATCAGGTCGATGCCGAAGCGCAGCGGGTTGGCGTAGGTCACCACCTGCAGGAATTCGGGCATGTTGCGCACCGGCGTGGCGAGGCCGGAGAGCAGCGTCAGCGGCATGATCAGCACGAAGGTGTAGAGCATTGCCTGCTGCATGTTCAGCGACACCGCGCTGATCGACATGCCCAGCCCGACGCAGGCGATGGTGAACACCGTCAGCCCTCCGTAGAGGTTGAGCAGCGAACCGGCCATGGGTATTCGGAACCAGAACAGCGCCATCAGCAGCACCAATGTGGCCTGCAGCATACCGATCAGCAGAGGCGGAATGGCCTTGCCGAGCATGATCTCCAGCGGCGTGTAGGGCGTCACCAGCAACTGGTCGAAGGTGCCCTGTTCGCGTTCGCGGGCTACCGAGAGCGCGGTGAGCATCAGCGTCTGCATCATGCTCAGGGTGGCGATCAGCGCCGGGATCAGCGGCCAGCGGGTCTCCAGGTTGGGGTTGTACCAGGAGCGGCTGACCACGCTGATGGGCGCCGAGGCCAGGCCCTGTTCCTGGTTGAACTGCCCGACCACCACGGCCAGTCCGGCAGCGGCGGAGCCGGCGGTGTTGGAGTTGCGCCCGTCGAGTATGACCTGGATCGGAGCCGGGTCGCCCTGCGCCAGGCGGGTCTGGAAGTCCGACGGGATATGGATCACCAGCAGGGCCTTCTGCTCGTCGATCACCGTCTGGATTTCCTCCGCGCGGGTCAGCGTCGCCACCCGGTGGAAGATACCGCTGCCGTCCAGGCGCGTGGCGAGGCGGGTGGAGGATTCGCTGTGGCTCAGGTCGAGGATGGCGTAGGGCGCATCGTTGAGGTCGAAGGTCACCGCGTAGCCGAACAGCACGCTCTGCATCAGCACCGGCGCCACCAGCACGATGCGGTTGGCCGGGTCCTTGAGGATCACCAGCAGTTCCTTGCGCCACAGGTTGAGGATGCGCCAGAGAAATTCCATGGGATTCAGTCCAGCCGCTTGCGCGTCACCATCCGCGCCAGGCCCAGCAGGGCGACGGCGTAGGCGGCGAGGATGGCGCAGTTCTTGAAGATCATCGGCCAGAAGTCGCCGGCCAGGAACAGGGACTTCACCAGCTCCATGAAGTAGGTCGCCGGCAGCAGGTTGCCGATCACCCGAATGGCGGTGGGCACGTTGCGCAGGTCGAAGATGAAGCCCGACAGCATCATCGCCGGCAGGAAGCTGGCGAGCAGGGCGATCTGGCTGGCGAGGAACTGGTTCTTGGTCACCGCCGAGATCAGCAGGCCGATACCCAGCGCTACCAGCATGTAGAGCATCGAGGCGATCACCAGCACGACGAAGGAGCCGTAGATCGGCACGTCGAACAGGAAGCGCGCGGCGAGCAGGCACAGGGCGAGGCCGATCATGCCGATGCCGAAGCAGGGGATGATCTTCGCCAGGAGGATTTCCACCGGCCGCACCGGCGTGACGAACAGCGCCTCCAGCGTGCCGCGCTCCCATTCGCGAGCCATCACCAGAGCGGTGAGGAAGGCGCCGACCAGGGTCATGATCAGCACGATCAGCCCCGGCACCAGGTACCAGGTGCTGGTGTTGGCGGCGTTGAACCACATGCGCTGGACGATGGTGACCGCGCCGCGCTGCTCCGTGGATTGGGCCGTGCCGCCGGCGCTGCGGTCGGCCTGCTTCTCGCCATAGCCGGCCAGGGCGCTGCTGACGTAGGTGGAGACGCTGGCGGCGCGGGTGGCATCCGAGCCCTGCACCAGTACCTGGACCTGCGCGTTGCCGTCGTTCAGGCGGCGGGTGAAATCGGCAGGGAACTGCACCAGCGCGTCCACCTCGCGCGCCTTCATCAGCGCCTCGCCTTCGGCGAAGGAGCGCACCAGGTGAGGCTCCAGGTACTCGGTGCGGCTGATCCCGGCGGCCACGTCGCGGGCCACGGGGGACGGGTCGTCGAGGACGATGGCGACGATGGCGCGCTTCACGTCCAGCGACAGGCCGTAGCCGAAGATCAGGATCAGCGCGATGGGCAGGCCGATGCCGATCAGCAGGTTGCTGCGGTCGCGCACCAGTTGCCGCACCTCTTTGCGGGTCAGCGAGGCGAGGCGCCGCCAGAAGCCGCCGGCGCTCATGCCGCGCCCCCCTTGGCCGGATGGCGGTTGCTTTCGACGCGATTGCTCTCAAGGCGATTGCTTTCAACGATCTGGATAAAAGCCTGCTCCATGTTCAGCGTGCTGCCCTTGCCCCCGGCCTGTTCGCGGACTTCCTGCGGGGTGCCCATGGCCAGCAGCTTGCCGGCATCCTGGATGACGATGCGGTCGCAGTACTCGGCTTCTTCCATGAAGTGGGTGGTGATGATGATGGTGGTGCCCGACGCCGCCAGCGCCGTGATGCGCTGCCAGAAGCCCCGGCGGGCGAGGGGGTCGGCGCCGCTGGTGGGTTCGTCGAGAAAGAGGATTTCCGGTTCGTGGAGCAGGCCGACCGCCATTGCCAGGCGCTGCTTGAAGCCGCCGGGCAGCTGGCCGCTGGGCGAGTCCTCCTGGCCGCTGAGGTCGAACTGCCGGGACACCGCGTCCATACGCTGGCTCAGGCGCTTGCCGCCCAGGCCATAGGCGCCGCCGAAGAAGCGCAGGTTCTCGGCGACCGAGAGGTTGCCGTAGAGGGAGAACTTCTGCGACACGTAGCCGACCTTGCGCCGCGCCTGGGCCCGCGCGTGGCGCAGGTTGACCCCGGCGACCTGCAGCGTACCGCTGGTGGCCGGCAGCAGCCCGCAGAGCATGCGGAAGGTGGTGGTCTTGCCGGCGCCGTTGGGCCCGAGCAGGCCGAAGATTTCCCCCCGGCGTACGCTGAAGCTGGTGCTGGCGACCGCGGTGAAGTCGCCGAATTTGCGCACCAGGTCCTTCACTTCGATCACTGCTTCGTTGCTGTCGTCGTGACGGCGTGTGCCGGCCTTGAGCGATTCCATGTCGACGGCTTCGGCATCGCTGCGGGCTCGCAGGAGGAACATGAAGCCGTCTTCCAGGCGCGCGTCCACCTGGCGTACCGGTGCGCCGTCGAGCATCTGCTCAAGCTTGCCCTGGTCGGCGTCCGGCTGGCGGATGAAGCGCACCTCGCCGGACTGCGGCACCGCGTCGACGATGTTCTGGTGGTCGTCCAGCAGCCGCGCCTGCAGGGTGCGCGCGGGCTCGTCGGCGGGCGGGGTGGCGATGAAACAGAGGTTGTCGGCGTGTTCGCGGATCGACGCCGGGTCGCCCTTGGCCATCAGTTGGCCCTGGTGCAGCAGGAAGACTTCAGCGCAGCGCTCGGCTTCGTCCATGTAGGAGGTGGAGACCAGCACGCTGAGCTGCTCCTGCTCGATCAGCTGCTGGATGATCTCCCACAGCTCGCGGCGCGACAGCGGATCGACGCCAACGGTGGGCTCGTCGAGCAGCAGCAGGTCCGGCGAGCGCACCAGGGTGCAGGCCAGGCCCAGCTTCTGTTTCATGCCGCCGGAGAGCTTGCCCGCCGGGCGATCGGTGAAACGTGCCAGGTCGGTCATCTCCAGCAGGCGCTGGTAGCGCTCCTGGCGCTCCTTGTGCGGCACGCCGTGGAGGTCGGCGTAGAGGTCGAGGTTCTCCTGCACGCTCAGGTCCTCGTAGAGGCCGAAGCGCTGCGGCATGTAGCTGATACGGTCCTGCACCTGCTGCGGGTGGGCGTGGACGTCCACGTCCAGCACCGTGAGCGTGCCGGCATCGGCCTGCAGCAACCCGGCGACCAGACGCAGGAAGGTGGTCTTGCCGGCGCCGTCCGGGCCGACCAGCGCGGTGAGCTGGCCGCGCGGGATGTCCAGGCTGATGTCCTTGAGCGCCTGCACGGTTTTTCCCGACTCCTTCACGAGGAACTGCTTGGACAGGCCCTCGGCGCGGATTACCGGGCCTTCGTTGCGTGCTCCCTGATCCAGGGCCATCAGTGCGGCTCGTCGGCGAAGCGCACCGTGGCTGGCATGCCCAGGCGCAGGCGGTTGTCCGGGTCGGCTACCAGCACGCGCACCTCGTAGACGAGGCTGGTGCGCAGCTCCTCGGTCTGCACCGATTTCGGGGTGAACTCGGCCACCGAGGAAATGAAGCCGATATGGCCGTCGATGGCCTGGTCCGGGTGGCTGTCGGTGAACACCTGGGCTTTCATGCCGGGCTTGATGCGGCCCAGGTTGGTTTCGCTGACGTAGGCGCGAATCCATTTCGGATCGGTCAGCGCCAGGGAGTACACCGGGCGCTGCGGCGAGGCCATGTCGCCGGGTTCCAGCAGGCGCGAGCGCACGGTGGCATTCTGCGGCGCCTTGAGGTCGGCTTCGTCGAGGTTGTGCTGCAGCAGCGCCACGTCGGCGCGGGCGGCGGCAAGCTGCGCCTCGGCCTGGGCGATGTCTTCCGCGCGCGGGCCGATCTGCGCCAGGTGCAGGGACTTCTGCCGGTCTTCCAGCTCGGCCTGGGCGACCTTCTGCTGCGAGGTGGCGCTGTCGATGTCCTGCTGGCTGACGGCGCGACCACCGGGGCTGTTGGCGCGGATACTTTCCAGCCGGCGCAGCTGGGTGTTGGCGAGGTCGAGCTGGGCGCGGGCGGCCTTGTCCTGGGCTTTCGCCCGGTCAATGTCCTCGGGGCGCGAGCCGTTCTTCAGGCGCAGCAGGTTCTGCTCCTGGGCGGAAATCTGTGCCCGGGCCTTGTCGATCTGCAGGCGCAGGGCGCGGGTGTCCAGGCTCGCCAGCACGTCGCCGGCTTTGACCACGTCGCCTTCCTCGACATTCATCTTCGCGATGCGCTCGCTGCCGGTGAAGGCCAGCGACACCTGACGAATGTCCACGTTGCCGTAGAGCACCAGGCGTTTGTCATCACTTTCGCGGGACTGCAGGTACCACCACAGTCCGCCCCCCAGCAGCAGCGCAACGAGCGCCACCAGCACCAGCTTCTTAGGCATCGGCCCATCCCTGATTCATGACAGCCCGGTGAAGGATAGACAGTTATTCGCCCCAGGACCCTGACGCGGGCCGCTACCCCGCGTCGCAGAGCCTGCCCTTCGTCAGCTGCCGTGCCGCGACGGGCGTCGCCTGTTAGCGTGGAGAGACATCCCAATGGAGATGCCGCCATGGGCAAAGACGAAAACACCACGAGCGCGCACCGGGCGTCCTTGTACCTGCGCGCCCAGCGGATTCAATGGTTCGGTCTGGTGCTGCTGTTCCTGGCCGTGGGGCTTGCGGCGTTGACCGACTTCCTGCAGCGCGATGGCGGTGTGGCAACCATTGTCGCCTTCACTGGGGTCGGTGCGTTGGCGCTGGTGGTGGCGCGGTTGATCCTGTTGCGGCTGAAGCCTGTGTAGGAGCCATCGGTGCAGGGCCTATTCGGCTCAGCGCCGGGGAATGGACTGCACCTGCGGCTGCATCTGCTGCTGCGGGATGTTCCGATAGCCCATCTGGCCTTCTTCCATGGGCGGCGGGCGCGGTGCGTCGTGGTCATTGTGGCTGCCGCAGGACGAGCCGCCCAGCAGCACGGCCAGCGCGCCGATCATGAGTAGAACGGTGGTTTTTCCCATGGTGGTTGCTCCTGGTGAGCCGTCCTTCCAGTGAAAACGAAAACCCGCCGGTGAGCCGGCCAGTCGGACGAATGGGCGGCGCCGCAACCGGCCCGCCGATTTCCCTGGCAATCGCTTGAAATCCCGCTGTTTTCGCGCGGTTACGATCGTGCAGATTGCCATGGATCAACCATACTCAGGCGACTCGCTCCGGCGTTGTGCTCGGGGGAACAAGGAGGGCGGGATGCTCGACTATTTTGCGCTGGGGGTACTGATCTTTGTCGGATTGGTACTGTTCTACGGGATCATCGTGCTGCACGACATTCCTTATGAGATTGCGGTACACCGCAACCATCCCCACCAGGACGCGATCCACGCGGCCGGCTGGGTAAGCCTTTTCACGCTGCATGCGCTGTGGCCGTTCCTGTGGATCTGGGCCATGTTGTACCGCGAGGACCGGGGGTGGGGCTTCCACCACGGCAAGACGCCGGCGCAGGAGGCGGAGTACCTCGAACAGCAACTGGCCGAGCTGCGCCAGCGCCTGGAGGTGCTGGAAGGCCGCCAGAACGCCCCCGCCGCACCGGCAACCACTCAACCGGGCGGGGAGGGCTGAGCCATGGACCTGTTGCTGATCCTCACCTACACCGCCTTCTGCGTCGCCATTTTCAAGATCTTCCGCATCCCGCTGAACAAGTGGACGGTACCTACCGCCGCGCTCGGCGGCATCGTGCTGATCGGTACGCTGATCTTCCTGATGAACTACAACCACCCGTATTCCGAGGTGGCGCGTACCTACTTCGTCACCACGCCGGTGATCCCGGTGGTTACCGGGCAAGTGGTGGAGGTGCCGGTCAAAGGGAACGAGATCATCGAGAAGGGAACCGTGCTGTTCCGCATCGATCCCAAACCCTTCCAGCTCAAGCTGGATTCGCTCAAGGCGCAACTGGTCTCGGCGCGTGCCGACCAGGCCCGCGCCCGTGAGCTGGCGCTGCGCAACGTCGGCAACAAGCGCGACGTGGACTTGACCACCGCCCGCGTCGATGACCTCAATGCGCAGGCGGCGCTGGCCCAGTTCAACCTGGAGAACACCGTGGTGCGCGCGCCCTCGCGGGGCTTCGTCAGCCACGTGTCGCTGCGCCCCGGGATGATGGCCAGCCGTTTGCCGCTGCGACCCTCGATGGTCTTCGTGCCCGATGAAGGCCCGTATTTCACCGCCTGGATGCGCCAGAACAGCCAGCTGCGCCTGACCGTCGGCGATGAGGCCGAAGTCGCCTTCGACGGCATACCCGGCAGGGTCTTCGCCGGCACCGTGGACAAGGTCCTGCCGGTGATCGGCGAGGGCCAGGTGCAGCCCTCCGGCACCCTGATCAGCTATACCGGCTCCCCGCCGCCGGGGCGGGTACCGGTGTTGATCAAGATCACCGACCCGGATTTCGCCCAGTACGCGAGCATCATGCCCGGCGGCTCCTACGGCCAGGCGGCGCTCTACAGCGAGCATTTCCACCATGTGGCGATCATGCGCAAGATCCTCCTGCGCATGGCGGCCTGGATGAACTACATCTTCCCGTTCCACTGATTCGCGGCATTGCGGCGCCCCCACGGGGGCGCCTGCGCGTGGGCGTCCGTCTGCGCGCGAACAACACGGGGGAGGGGGTAGCGCAGTCTCCTGCCGTACAACCTGGCGACATCGATAGCTCAACCGGAGAACCCTATGAAGTCCTATGTCGCGTTGTTGTCCCTGCTGCTGTTGCCGTTTTTGCAAGGCTGCGCGGAAAAGCAGGTCCAGCCGGAGGAGTACTCCGGCTTCCTGTATGACTACTCCCGTCTCACCGAACAGGAAAACGCCGCGGGCACCAAGGTCCTGGCCTGGATCGACCCCAAGCTGAACCTGATGAACTACCGCAGCATCGTCATCGAGCGCTCGCAGTTCTACCCGGCGCCCAAGGCCACCGATCAGCTCTCGCGAGCAACCATGACGCAGATCACCGACTACTACGACAAGGCGCTGCGCCGCGAGCTGGGCCAGGTGCTGCAGGTCGTCGACAAGCCCGGCCCGGGCACCCTGGTGCTGCGTCCGGCGATCACCGCGGTGAGCAGCCACACCCAATCACTCAAGCCCTATGAAGTCATCCCGATCGCCCTGATCGCCGCCGGCGTCAGCACTGCCACCGGCATCCGCGACCAGGACACCCAGATCGCCACCGAAGCGGCGATTCTCGACGGCCCCTCCAGCCGTGTGGTCGCCCAGGTAGTGCGCAAAGGCACCGGGCATGCGCTGGAGAACGACAGCCAGGCCATGGCTGCCAGCGACTTCAAAGGTGTGCTCGACGGCTGGGCCCGCGACATGCGCCTGACCTACAGCAAATTGCGCGAACTCAAGTAGTTCACGTCATTCAAGCAATCCCGCTCGTCCGCCAGGACCTGCACCAGCACCGACAAACCTGCTCTCCATGCGGCGCCCAGCGTGGCGCCGCATCGGCCTGTCATGAAATGAAAAGCCCCTGTCGCACGATGTGAAGCTTCCCGCCCGGCCCCTGCCTATTGTCCGCTCAAAGGGCGCTTGCCTGCTCCAAACGGGGCGCCCAAGACAACAAGACAACTGGAGATTCCGGCCATGGCCAAAGCCGTTCGTTTCTATGAAACAGGGGGACCCGAAGTCCTGCGTTACGAGGACGTGGAGGTCGGCGAGCCCGGCCCGGGGCAAGTGCGCATTCGCCATGTGGCGGTGGGCCTGAACTACGCGGACACCTATTTCCGCAATGGCACCTACGCCGTTCCGCTACCCAGCGGCATGGGCGTGGAAGCCGCCGGCGTGGTGGTGGCGGTGGGCGAGGGCGTGACCAACGTCGTGCCCGGTGATCGTGTGACCTACACCGGCTTCATCAACACCCTCGGCGCCTACAGCACCGAGCGCCTGGTACCGGCGGCGCCGCTGATCCGCCTGCCAGAGAACATCGCCTTCGAGACCGCCGCCGCCATGACCATGCGCGGCCTGACCTCGGCCTACCTGCTGCGTCGCATACACGACTTCAAGCCGGGCCAGAGCATCCTGCTGCACGCCGCCGCCGGCGGTGTCGGTCTGATCGTCTCGCAGTGGGCCAAGCTGCTCGGCCTGCGGGTGATCGGCACCGTCTCCAGCGACGCCAAGGCCGAAATCGCCTTCGCCCACGGTTGCGAGCACGTCATCAACTACAGCCAGGAAGGCGTCGCCGAGCGCGTGCGCGAACTGACCGATGGCCGTGGTGTGGACGTGGTCTTCGACAGCGTCGGCAAGGACACCTTCATGACCTCCCTGGAGTCGCTCAAGCGTCGTGGCCTGATGGTCTGCGTCGGCACCGCGTCGGGCCCGATCCCGCCGTTCGATCCGGTGCTGCTGGCGATGAAGGGCTCGCTCTTCCTCACTCGCCCGGCCCTGGCCGACTACATCGCCGACCCGGCGGAAAAGGCGGCGCTGCTGGACGAGCTGTTCACCCACGTGGGCAACGGCGACATCCGCATCGAGATCAACCAGCACTATGCGCTGGAAGATGCCGTGCAGGCCCACCGCGACCTCGAGTCGCGCAAGACCACCGGCTCGTCGATCTTCGTCATCTGAGGGCGCCGCCATGCACGTAGAACGTCTGACCTGCAGCCTCGGCGCCGAAATCTCCGGGGTGAACCTGGGCGACGCCTCCCGCGATGAAGGCCTGTTCGCCGAGCTGCGCGAGCTGCTGCTCAAGCACAAGGTGCTGTTCCTGCGCGACCAGGACATCACCCGTGCCGAGCACGTGGCTTTTGCCCGCCGCTTCGGCGAACTGGAAGACCACCCGGTGGCCGGCAGTGACCCGGAGCACCCGGGCCTGGTGCGCATCTACAAGACCCCGGACCTGCCCAACGACCGCTACGAGAACGCCTGGCACACAGACGCTACCTGGCGCGAGGTGCCGCCCCTGGGCTGCGTCCTGCGCTGCGTGGAGTGCCCACCGGTGGGCGGCGACACCATGTGGGCGAACATGGCCCTGGCCTACGACATGCTCCCGGCCGAGATCAAGGAGCGCATCGCCAAACTGCGTGCGCGCCACAGCATCGAGGCCAGCTTCGGCGCGGCCATGCCCATCGAAAAGCGCCTGGCGCTCAAGGCCATGTACCCCGACGCCGAGCATCCGGTGGTGCGCACCCACCCGGAAACCGGCGAGAAGGTGCTGTTCGTCAATGCCTTCACCACCCACTTCAGCAACTACCACACGCCGCAGAACGTGCGCTTCGGCCAGGACGCCAACCCCGGCGCGGCCGACCTGCTGCGCTACCTGGTGAGCCAGGTGTACATCCCCGAATTCCAGGTGCGCTGGCGCTGGAAGAAGAACGATGTGGCGATCTGGGACAACCGCTGTACCCAGCACTACGCGGTGATGGACTACCCGCCCTGCGTGCGCCGCATGGAACGCGCCGGAATCATCGGCGACAAGCCGTTCTGATCCCCTGAAGAAAGACTTCTGACAAGAACAATTACGGAGACCGACATGCAATTCTTCGACGATTCGCTGCACCCCGAGAACCAGGACAAGGTGGTCATCACCACGGCTCCCTACGGCCCCGAATGGATGCCCGAGGACTTCCCCGAAGACATCCCGGTGACCATGGACGAGCAGGTCCAGAAGGCCGTTGACTGCTACGAGGCCGGCGCCACCGTGCTGCACCTGCATGTGCGCGAGCTGGATGGCAAGGGCTCCAAGCGCCTGTCCAAGTTCAACGAGCTGATCGCCGGCGTGCGCGAAGCCGTGCCGGACATGATCATCCAGGTCGGCGGCTCGATTTCCTTCGCCCCGGAAAGCGACGGCGAAGCGGCCAAGTGGCTGTCCGACGACACCCGTCACATGCTCGCCGAGCTGACCCCCAAGCCCGACCAGGTGACGGTGGCGATCAACACCACCCAGATGAACATCATGGAGCTGCTCTATCCGGAGTACCTGAAAGGTACCTCCCTGGAGAACCCGCTCTACCAGGCGGCCTACAGCGAGATGACCGTGCCGGCCGGTCCGGCCTGGGTCGAGGAGCACCTGAAGCGCCTGCAGGCTGCCGGCATCCAGCCGCACTTTCAGCTGACCGGCATGCATGCCCTGGAAACCCTCGAGCGCCTGGTGCGCAAGGGCGTCTACAAGGGCCCGCTGAACCTGACCTGGATTGGCATCGGCGGCGGCTTCGACGGCCCCAACCCGTTCAACTTCATGAACTTCGTGCACCGCGCACCGGACGGCGCCACCGTCACCGCCGAGTCGCTGCTCAAGAACGTCCTGCCGTTCAACATGATGGCGATGGCCATGGGGCTGCACCCGCGTTGCGGCATCGAGGACACCATCATTGGCCAGCACGGCCAGCGCATGACCTCGGTGGAGCAGATCCAGCAGTGCGTCCGCGTCGCCCATGAGCTGGGCCGCGAGGTCGCCAGTGGCAAGGAAGCACGCGCCATCTACAAGATCGGCGTGCAGTACGACAGCGTGGAAGAAACCCTGCGCATGAACGGCATGGCGCCCAACCGCCAGCCGGGCCAGAAGTCCGTTCCGCTTCGCGCGTGACAGGCTCCGTGGCGCGGTCTGCCAGTACCGCGCCACGGCTTTTATCCCAGAACAACAAGAATCCATTGACCCACCTGGAGAGCTAGCACCATGGCCATCCACTCCGTCGCCCTGGGCGACATCCCTGCCACCGTGCACAGCGTGCCGCGCCGCTATGCCTGGGTGGTGTTCGCTCTGACCTTCGGCCTGCTGATCTCCGATTACATGTCGCGTCAGGTGCTCAATGCCGTCTTCCCGCTGCTCAAGGTCGAATGGGCCCTGAGCGATGCGCAGCTGGGCCTGCTCAGCGGCATCGTCGCGGTGATGGTCGGCCTGCTGACTTTCCCGCTCTCGCTGCTCGCCGACCGCTGGGGGCGCGTACGCAGCCTGGCGCTGATGGCCATGCTGTGGAGCCTCGCAACGCTTGGCTGCGCCGTGGCTGAGACCTTCCCGCAGATGTTCGCCGCGCGCTTCTTCGTCGGCGTCGGCGAGGCCGCCTACGGCAGCGTCGGTATCGCCGTGGTCATCTCGGTATTCCCGGCGCACCTGCGCGCCACCCTGACCGGCGCCTTCATGGCCGGCGGCATGTTCGGCTCGGTGCTCGGCATGGGCCTGGGCGGCGTGCTCGCCGCGCACCTGGGCTGGCGCTGGGCCTTCGCCGGCATGGCGCTGTTCGGCCTGCTGCTGGCGCTGCTATACCCGCTGGTGGTGAGCGAGAAACGCATCGCCCCGGTGGCCGCCGCCGAGGCGCCACGCCAGACCGGCGGGCGCTCGCTGCGCAGCCTGTTCGGCAGCCGCTCGGTGATCGCCGCCTACCTGGGCAGCGGCCTGCAGCTGTTCGTCGCCGCCGCGGTGATGGTGTGGATTCCCAGCTACCTGAACCGCTACTACCACCTGGACACCGGCAAGGCCGGGATGATCTCCGCGGTGATCGTACTGGTCGGCGGCAGCGGCATGGTGCTCTGCGGCATCCTCTGCGACCGCCTGGGCCGCAGCAACCCGCCGCGCAAGATCATCCTCGCCATCGGCTTTTGCCTGGCCAGCTGCCTGCTGCTGTCGGTGGCCTTCCACCTGCCGCCGGGCACTGCGCAGCTGAGCCTGATCGCCCTCGGCATGCTGGTCGCGGCCGGTACCTCCGGGCCGTCCGGCGCCATGGTCGCCAACCTCACTGCACCGGCCGTGCATGGCACCGCCTTCGCCACCCTGACCCTGGCCAACAACCTGCTGGGCCTGGCGCCCGGCCCGCTGCTCACCGGTGTGCTGGCCGACCGCATCGGCCTGGACCGTGCCTTCCAGCTCATCCCCTTGCTGAGCATTCTCGCCGCGCTGGTCTTCCTCTACGCCCGGCGCCACTACCACAGCGATATCCGCCGCCTGCGCGGTGAAGAGGAGGGCGCCTGATGCCGACTCTCAACCTGGACATGACCTTCGACTTCATCTGCCCCTGGTGCCTGATCGGCAAGCGCAACCTCGACGTCGCGTTGCGCCTGCTGGCGCGCCAGCGTCCGGAACTGGACGTGCGGGTGAACTGGCTCGGCCTGCAGCTGCTGCCGCAGATTTCCATGGAAGGCGAACCCTTCGCCGAGTTCTACCAGCGCCGCCTGGGCGGCAAGCGCGCCGTGCGTGCGCGGATGGGTGAAGTGCGCCGTGCGGCCGAGGGCGCCAGGGTCGACCTGGACCTCGAACGCATCCTCACCATGCCCAACACCACCTATGCCCACCGGGTGTTCCAGCGTGCGGTACACGTGGGCAGTGAAAACCAGAAGGAACAGCTCCTGGAGATGATCTTCCGCGCGCACTTCCAGCTGGGCCAGGACATCGGCAACCGCGATACCCTCTGCCGCCTGCTGCGTGCCTGCGATTTCAACGTGGCCGACTTCGACGACGCCCTGGCCGACGGTGCGCGCCAGTTCATCGGCCGCCGCGTGGCCCTGGCCGATTCCAGCGTGCCGATGTTCCTCCTCGAAGGCCGCGCCTTCGCCCTCGGCGGGCAGAGCCCCGAGCAGCTGCTGGCGGCCCTCCATCGAGCGATTGATCGACAGCACCCCGAGGCGATCCCGGCATGAGCTGCTCGATCCGTATTCCCGCCGACCGCCTGCCGGCGCGCGGCAGCCGCAGCCTGGTGCATCACGAGAAGGGCATCATCCTGCTGTTCGATATCGACGGCGAACTGCATGCCATCGACGACCGCTGCCCCCATGCCGGCGCCTCGCTGTTCAGCGGCCGCCTGGACGGCCGCTGGCTGCAGTGCCCGGCCCACGGCCTGCGCTTCGACCTGGCTACAGGCTGCCCGGCGGGCATCAAGGGCTTCGGCCTGCAGCGCTACGAGATCGAATGGCGCGCCAGCGAGTGCTACGTGGTGCTGGCCCGGCAGGAGGTGCCGGCATGACCACGCTGACCCTTTCCGCCCTCGGCACCCGCAGCCGCACCCTGCTGCCGGGCCTGCTGGTCAGCGCCATGGTGGCGGCCGCCGCGACCTTCCTCTCCGAGCATTACGGCGCGCCGGTGATGCTCTTCGCGCTGCTGCTCGGCCTGGCGATGAACTTCCTTTCGGCCGACAGCGTGTGCAAGGCCGGCATCGAGTTCACTGCCCGCGAAATCCTCCGCCTGGGCGTGGCGCTGCTGGGCATCCGCATCACTTTCGGGCAGATCGCCGAGCTGGGTTGGCAGCCGGTGATCATGGTAGTCGTGCTGGTGACGGTGACCATCCTGGTCTCCATCGCCGCAGCCCGCGCCATGGGCTTCAACTTCCTCTTCGGCCTGCTCACCGGCGGCGCCACAGCCATCTGCGGGGCTTCGGCGGCGCTGGCGCTGGCGGCGGCGTTGCCGGCACACACGCAGAAGGAAAAAGCCACGCTGTTCACCGTGCTTGGCGTCTCGGCGCTGTCGACCCTGGCGATGATCCTCTACCCGATGATCGTCAAGTCGCTGGGCCTGCCGCCGTTGCAGGCGGGGATCTTCCTCGGCGGCACCATCCACGACGTGGCCCAGGTGGTCGGCGCCGGCTACAGCATCTCCAAGGAAGTCGGTGACAGCGCCACGGTGGTCAAGCTGATGCGCGTGGCGATGCTGCTGCCGGTGATCCTCTGCGCGGCGATGATCACCCGCGCCCGCGGTGTGGAACCGGGCGAGCAGCGTCCGCCGCTGCTGCCGTGGTTCGCCGTGGGCTTCGTGCTGCTGGCGGCGGTGAACAGCACCGGCTGGCTGCCGCCCTTGGTGCAGCAGGCGGGTGGCAAGCTGTCGCAGTGGTGCCTGGTGATCGCCATCGCGGCGCTGGGCATGAAGACCCAGTTGCGGGCACTAGCGACGGTGGGGATCAAGCCGATCCTGCTGATGCTGGGGGAGACCGCGTTCCTTGCAGTGCTGGTGCTGGGGATGTTGAAGTTCGCGGGTTGAGCCGACCGGGTCGTAGGACGCATTACGCGTCAGCGCTATCCACCGACGTGGTATCGGCGGATAACCCGTTCCGGGTTATGCACCCTACGTACAGGCATCGGCTCTGGCTCTGGATTTTGATGTCTTACAGAGAAACATCCGCCCGCTCCGGAGTCCCCCTTCGCAGCGAGCCCCTGAAACTGCGCTTCAACGAGGCCTCCTGAACGGGGCGTTCGGTGCGTGCGGCGGTTTCAGTGGAAGTCTTCAGCGCCAAGAGCAGGAGCGTGGCTGACCTGTAGGAGTGGGCCACGCCCGCGATCCGCCGGCAGGGCCGGCGCATCCGGAAATGATCACTCCGTCTCCCGCCCCAGATGCTCCTTGCGCCACGCCGCCGGCGACACGCCGAACTGCACCGCGAACCAGCGGGTGAAGGAACTGGGCATCGAGTACCCCAGCAGGTCGGCGATGCGCCCCAGCGAATAGCGCGGGTTCTCCATGTAGCGCAACACCAGCTCACGGCGGACCTCGTTGATCAGGTCGGAGAAGGTCACGCCGTTGTCCTCCAGTCGGCGTTGCAGCGTACGCACGTTCAGCCCCAGCGACTGGGCGATCTGTTCGATGGTCGCGCGCCCCATGGGCAGCAGCAGGTAGATGGACTTGCGCACCTCGTTCAGGGTGCTGCCGTCGGTCGCGCCGGGCAGGGAGTCGACGAAGCTGCGTGCATGCCGCGCCATGGCCGGATCGGCCATGGGGTTGGCGGCGTCGAGGTCGGCGGCGGGGATGACGATGCCGTTGAACTCGCTGCCGAATTCGATCTTGCAACCGAACACCCGGCGATGCACCTGCATGTCCGCCGGGGCGTCGTGGCTGAAGTTCACGCTCACCGGTCGCCAGTGCGGGCCGAGGAGGGCGGCGCAGAGGCGGTAGAGCGTGCCAAGGGCCAGCTCCAGGCCCTGGCGCATGGGCATCGGCGGCACGGTGAGGAGCTCTTCGCGCAGGATCGCCAGCTTGCCTTCCTGGTCGATGTACAGGGCCAGGGATTCGTTGAGCAGGTGGCGGTAGCGAATGATGGTGTCGATGGCCTCGCGCAGTGTCGCCTGGTGTGACAGCAGCAGGCTGATCACGCCGAAGTCGGCGAGCTGGCGCGATTCGGCCATGCGCAGGCCGAAGGTCTCGCAGCCGCTGATGCGCGCCGATTCCTCCAGCAGGGTCACCGCCGTGGCAACGGGGATGCGCTGCTCCGGGTGCTCGAGCATGGACTGGGACAGGCCCACCGCGCTCAACTGCTGATGGGGGTTGAGGCCCAGGTGGCGGGCCACTTCCAGGTAGTTGGTGAGGGCCGCAATGCGAACCATTGGGGTCATGCCGATCGCCTTCTTGTTCTTGTGGTTGCTCCGTGCCGAAGGGGTCCGTGGACGCCCTGTGGCCGGAGTGCACGCTGGCTGGGTCGATGACGTCAGATTCTAGCGACAGCTGTTACCAATCGTGTACGAAAGTTCTCACTTCGGCCAGTGCCTGCGGCGCTCTGGAATGCACCGTACGTCCCGGTACGCCCGCCACGCGTGGAGTCGGCGGGACAGCAGGCTGGCCGGGGCCTGTCATCAAATGCGAAGTGCCTGACGCTCAATGCAAAGCACCTTCACCGGTGCACCTCTACTGTCTGTCCAACAAGTTCGAAATCACCCAAAGGTGAACCGGTGAGCAACAACAAGACTTCCACCACCGTCCTCATGGTCCCCGGCTTGCGCGACCACGTCGCCGAGCACTGGCAGACCCTGCTTGAGCAGCGCCTGCCCAATGTGCGCAGCGTACCGCCGCTGACCGAGAACAAGCTGGACCTGAATGCCCGCATCGAAGCCATCCAGCGCGAGCTGGAAAGCATCGACGGCGAGGTGATCCTGGTCGCCCACAGTGCCGGTGTACTGATGGTCGCTCACTGGGCGGCACGCTACAGCCGGCCGATCAAGGGCGCGCTGCTGGCTACTCCGCCGGATCTGGACGGTGACTGGCCGGCGCACTACCCCAAGCCTGCAGTCCTGGCCGAGATGGGCTGGTCGCCGCTGCCGCTGGAGCCGCTGCCGTTCCCCACGCTGGTGGCCTGCAGCGACAACGACCCGCTGGCGAGCCCAGAGGCAGTCCAGCGCATGGCCCGCCACTGGCGCGCCAGCCTGGTGGAACTGGGGCGGGTCGGCCACCTCAACCCCGCTTCGGGATTCGGCGACTGGCCAGAGGCCGAGGCGCTGATCCAGATGCTGGATAGCTGATTCACCCAGGCAACTCACTCAACCAAGCAACCCCCGGTTCCGGCGCTCGCGCCGGGGCAGGCCCTCCTGCGCCCTGGCGCGGGAAAAAAGGGGCTGCGGGACGGGCCCGGAAAGCGTCCCGACCACAACAAGAAACGGAGCACACGAATGCATCATCAGAGCAACCCCCTGCAACGCTGCCTGCTGGCGACCGCAGTCCTCGCCGCCATGGCCGGCCAACCGCTGCAGGCCTTCGAGCTGGACACCGGCAACCCGGACTTTTCGATCCGCTTCGACAATACCGTCAAGCTCAGCTACGGGCAGCGCGTCGAGTCGCCCAACAGCAAGATCGCCGGCACCGCCAACACCAACGACGGCGACCGCAACTTCTCCTCCGGCACCCCGGTGACCCAGCGTTTCGACCTGCTCAGCGAACTGGACTTCGTCTACCGCGACAGCATGGGCTTCCGCCTGTCCGCCGCCGGCTGGTACGACCACGCCTACGATGATGTCGGCTCCGACAACCCGTTCCCCGGCCAGAAGGGCAACGCCGGCCATCTGGTCAGCCGCAACGGCACGGTGATCGCCCCGCGTGGCGCGCAGCCGGCCACCCACGGCCTGAGCAACTTCGCCGACCGCTACTACAACGGCCCGTCCGGTGAACTGCTTGATGCCTTCGTCTTCGCCAGCCACCAGGTCGGCGACGACATGCAGCTCAGCGGCAAGCTCGGTCGCCACACCATCTACTGGGGCGAGACCCTGTTCAGCGCCGCCAACGGCATCAACTACGGCCAGTCGGCCCTGGACCTGGGCAAGCTGTACAACGTGCCGGGCACCGAGGCGAAAGAGCTGTTCATGCCGCGCAACCAGCTGTCCGCCTCGCTGACCGTCAATCCCGAGCTGACCCTGGCCGCACAGTACTTCCTCGAGTTCGAAAACTCGCGCTTCCCCGAAGGCGGCACCTACATGGGCCCCTACGACATGCTCAACGACGGCGGCAACGTCTTCTGGCTGCCACTGCCTGCACAGAACGCCTTCTACGGCGCGCCGCGCGGCCATGACCGCGAGCCGGACAACACCGGCGACTTTGGCCTGATGGCCAAGTGGAGCCCGGAATGGCTCGACGGAACCCTGGGCTTCTACTACCGCAATACCTCCGACACCCTGCCGGCGGTACTGGTGAATGCGCCGAACCTGCACAAGCCCGGCCTGGCCGGCCTGCAGGGGATGAACTACGTCACCGCCTACGCCGACGACATCGACATCTATGGCATCAGCCTGTCCAAGGAAATCGGCGGTGTGAGCGTCGGCATGGACCTCAACTACCGCGAGAACATGCCGCTGGCGAGCAACTTCACCACGGTCAACTCCACGCTCTATGCAGCCTCCAAGCGCGGCGCGGTCAACGGCGCCAACCTGATCGGCGAGATGCCCAGCGATGGCGACACTGGCCTTGCCCGCGGCAAGACCTTCCACGTCGTGCTCAACGGCCTGGTGACCTTCGGCGCCACCCCGCTGTGGGACGCCTCGTCGCTGGCCGTGGAAGGCACCCTGACGCACCTGATCGACGTCACCGAAGGCGAGCAGACCTTCAAGGGCGACTCCAGCTACCGCGGTGTCGACAAGGTCACCACCAACGCCTACGCCATGTCCGCCAACTTCACCCCGACCTGGTACCAGGCCTTCCCGGGCGTCGATCTGTCCATGCCCATGGCCTACAACGTCGGCCTGCACGGCAACTCGGCGGTGCAGCTGGGCGGCAACGAAGACGCCGGCAGCTACTCGGTCGGCGTGGCCGCGGACTTCCACCAGAAATACCGCCTGGACCTGAAATACGTCGACGCCTTCGGCCCCTTCGATACCTGTGAGAGCGGCCGCGACAACAACACCCCCGGCGCCAACGGTCAGTACCAGTGCATCCCCGGCCAGATCACCTCGCAAGGCGGCCTCGCGCCCCTGCTGAAGGACCGCGGCATGGTTACCGCTTCCCTGAAGGCTACCTTCTGATTTCACCCCAGGCTTCGCTCCCGAAGCAGGAGAAAAACAGCATGAACTTCAAGCCCACCCTGATCGCCACCGCCCTCGGCCTGACCCTCTGCGGTCTGGCCCAGGCCGCCGTTTCCCCGCAGGACGCCGCCCAGCTGGGCAGCACCCTGACCCTGGTCGGCGCCGAGAAAGCCGCCAGCAGCGATGGCGCGATTCCCGCCTATGCCGGTGGCCTGACCACTGCCCCGGCCAGCTTCAAGGCCGGCGACAGCATGCGTCCGGACCCGTTCGCCAGCGACAAGCCGGTGCTGGTGATCGACGGCAAGAACGTCGACCAGTACAAGAACCAGTTGTCGGCCACCACCGTCGAGCTGGCCAAGCGTTATCCGACCTTCCGCGTCGACGTCTACCCGACCCACCGCAGCGCCGCGCTGCCGGACACCGTGCTGGAGAACAGCAAAAAGAACGCCGTCACCGCGCAGTCCCTGGAAGGCGGCACCGCCATCGACAACGCCTTGCCGGGCGTGCCGTTCCCGATTCCGAAGACCGGCGCCGAGGCGATGTGGAACTTCCTGCTGCGCTACCAGGGCGTGAACATCAAGGCCAAGTACGACTCCTGGAACGTCGATGCCTCCGGCAGCGCCAACCTCGCCACTACCGGCCAGGCCTTCATCAACTACCCGGTGTACGAAGACCTCACCCAGCCGGTGAAGGGCTCCGAGGTCTACTACCAGATGAAGCTGTACTACAGCGGCCCGGCCCGCCGCGCCGGCGAGGCGATGATGCTCAAGGACGCCGCCAACCCGCTGCAGCAGCCGCGCCGCGCCTGGCAGTACCTGCCCGGCCAGCGCCGCGTGAAGCTGGCACCGAACCTGGCCTATGACACCCCGAACCCCGGCATGGCCGGCGCCGGCACCTACGACGACGTGTTCGTCTTCAACGGTGCGCTGGACCGCTATGACTGGAAGCTGGTGGGCAAGCAGGAAATGATCGTGCCCTACAACACCTACCGCCTGACCTACGCCAGCGACATCAAGCCGGTGGTCACGCCCAACCACCTGTCGCCGGACTATGTGCGCTGGGAGAAGCACCGCGTGTGGGTCGTCGAAGGCACCCTGAAGTCCGGCGCGCGGCACATCTACGCCAAGCGTCGCTTCTACCTCGATGAAGACAGCTGGGTGGCCGTGGCCTCTGACCAGTACGACGCCCGTGGCCAACTCTATCGCGGCTCCTTCGCCTTCCTCAGCCAGAGCTACGACAAGCGCATCCCGGACGCCACGCCGTTCATGATCTACGACCTGACTGCCGGCTCCTACAACATCAACGGCGTCGTCGGCCCGTACGGCGGCATCAGCTACATCGACCCGCTGGCCAAGACCCAGTGGTCCCCCGAGGCGCTGGCCGGTAGCGGCATTCGCTGACCCGGGACGCGGCGGCCCGGCTTGATGCCAGGCGGGGTCGCCGCGGCTCCTGCAGCGAATGCTGCCGGAAAAGATGCGAAGAGAGTTGCGAGGAAAGCACCATGCAGATCCCCTTCAAGCGCCTGATGCTCCTTGGCGCCTTGCTTCTGGCGGGCGGCGCTCAAGCCGGCGAGAAGGCCGACACGTTCGTCGACGTGCTCGACCAGCCGGCGCCCCACAGCGCCGTTCCCTGCCGCGCGCCGCTGCTGGCCGTCACCCGCGTCGACAAGCGCCTGGTGAGCGTTGGCCAGCGCGGCCACATCCTCTATTCCGATGACGGCGGCACCAGCTGGCTGCAGGCCGAGGTGCCGGTCAGCTCCGACCTCACCGCCGTGCGCTTCCCCACGCCGCAGGACGGTTGGGCGGTGGGCCACGACGGGGTGGTGCTGCACAGCGCCGACGGCGGCAAGCACTGGGAGCGCCAGCTCGACGGCCGGCAGATCGGCCAGCTGATGCTCGACTACTACGCCGCCCACCCGCAGCCGGACAACGCCACCTGGCTGGACCAGGCGCGCCGGTACCAGGAGGAGGGCGCCGACAAGCCGTTCCTCGACCTGTGGTTCCGCGACGCGAAGGAAGGCTTCGTGGTCGGCGCCTTCAACCTGATCCTGCACACCAGTGACGGCGGGCGTACGTGGGAGCCCTGGAACCACCGCATCGACAACCCGCAGGCACTGCACCTGACCGCCATGGCGGCCAGCGGTGATGACCTGTTCGTCGTCGGCGAGCAGGGCCTGCTGTTGCGCCTTTCCCATCAACAGGAGGGCCAACAGCAGCGCTTCGTCGCCCTGCAGTCGCCCTACGCCGGCAGCTTCTTCGGTGTGGTCGCGCGGCCGGGCCTGGTGTTCGCCTACGGCCTGCGCGGCCACGCGATCCGCAGCCTCGACGGCGGCGAAAGCTGGAAAACCGTGGACACGGGCCTGCCGGTCAGCCTGACCGCCGCCAGCTTCGACGCCAACGGCCGGCTGTACCTGTTCAGCCAGGCCGGCCAGGGCCTGGTCAGCGATGACAGCGGCGCGAGCTTCAAAGCCCTGGACCTGGCCGAGCGACTGCCTGTCAGCGGCGCCGTGGCCGGCCCCGGCCGCCTGCTGCTGGTCGGCGCTCGCGGCGTACGCGAGAACGCGATGCCGGTGCGCTGAGCGCACCGGTGTTTCACCCGTTCAAGAACCATAAGAACAAGAGATAGAGAGACAGCCTCATGGTCGACCTGAAGCAAGGCGAGATGCCTGTAGTCCGCGAACTGCGGGACTTTGACACCCACAGCGGCAACCTGCTGGAGCGCCTGGTGTTCAACCACCGCGCGCTGTTCATCGCCCTGATCGCGCTGGTCACCCTGGTGCTGGGCTACATGGCCGTGACGCGTCTGGAGATGCGTCCGGCCTTCGAGAAGATGATCCCGCACAGCGATCCCTATATCCGCAATTACCTGGACAACCGCGCCGCGCTGCGCGGCCTGGGCAACTCGGTGCGGGTGGTGGTGGAGAACCCCAACGGCGACATCTTCGACCCGGCCTATATCGACAGCCTGCGGCAGATCAGCGACCAGCTGTTCCTCAGCCACGGCGTCGACCGTGCCTGGATGAAATCGCTGTGGTCGCCGGCGGTGCGCTGGACCGAGGTCACCGAGGAAGGCTTCCAGGGCGGCCCGGTGATGCCCGACGGCTACGACGGCAAACCCGAGTCCATTGCTCAGCTGCGCCAGAACATCGCCCGCGCCGGCATCGTCGGCAGCCTGGTGGGCAACGACTTCCGTTCGAGCATGCTGGTGGTGCCGCTGCTGGACCGCGACTCGGCCACCGGCAAGGGCATCGACTACCGCGAATTCTCCCGCGCCCTCGACGACCTGCGCCTGAAGTACGAGTACCTGGGTGACGCCCGCGCCTTCGCCGCCGGCGAGGAGGGCAAGGGCCCGGTGCGCCTGCACGTGATCGGCTTCGCCAAGCTGGTGGGCGACCTGATCGACGGCCTGGTGCGGGTGATGTTGTTCTTCGGCCTGGCGGTGGTCACCGCCTTCGTCATCATCTTCTTCTACACCCGCTGCCTGCGCAGCAGTCTGCTGGTGATCGGCTGCTCGCTGCTGGCGGTGGTCTGGCAGCTCGGGCTGGTGGCCTGGCTGGGCTACGCGCTGGATCCGTATTCGATCCTGGTGCCGTTCCTGATCTTCGCCATCGGCGTGTCCCACGCCACCCAGAAGATGAACGGCATCATGCAGGACATCGGCCGTGGCACCCACAAGCAGGTGGCCGCGCGTAACACCTTCCGCCGCCTGTTCCTGGCCGGCGTCACCGCGCTGCTGTCGGACGCCGTGGGTTTCGCCGTGCTGATGCTGATCGACATCCCGGTGATCCAGGACCTGGCCATCGCCGCCAGCATCGGCGTGGCGGTGCTGATCTTCACCTCGCTGCTGATGATGCCGGTGGCGCTGTCCTACGTCGGCGTCAGCCCGAAGGCCGCAGCGCGTGCCCTGCGCGAGGATCGCCAGGTGGACCAGCATGCCGGCCTGGGCAAGCTGTGGGACCTGCTGGACCGCTTCACCGAGCGCCGCTGGGCCAGCATCACCCTGATCATCGCCGCGCTGCTGGGTGCCGGTGGGCTGATGGTCAGCCAGCACCTGCAGATCGGCGACCTCGACGCCGGCGCTCCGGAGCTGCGCGCCGACTCGCGCTACAACCGTGACAACGCCTACATCACCAGCCACTACGCACTCTCCAGCGACCTCTTCGCGGTGATGGTGAAGACCGCGCCGGAAGGCTGCCTGAACTACCGCACGCTGATCCTCGCCGACCGCCTGGGCTGGGCGCTGCAACAGCACGAAGGCGTGCAGGCGACCACTTCGCTGGTCACCGCGGTACGGCAGATCACCGCCGGCACCTACGAGGGAAACCCCAAGTTCGCCAGCCTGCAGCGCAACCAGGACGTGCTCAACTACGCCGCCCAGCAGGCCTCGGTGAACACCCCGGAGCTGTTCAACACCGAATGCTCGCTGATGCCGGTGATCGCCTTCCTCAAGGACCACAAGGCGCAGACCCTCGATGAAGTGGCCGGCATCGCCGAGAGCTTCGCCCGCGCCAACAGCACGCCGGACCGCCAGTTCCTGCTGGCCGCCGGCAGCGCCGGGATCGAGGCGGCGACCAACCGCGTGGTGCGCGAGGCCAACCACCGCATGCTGTTCTACGTCTACGCAGCGGTGGGCATCTTCTGCCTGATCACCTTCCGCAGCTGGCGCGCGACCCTGGTGGCGCTGCTGCCGCTGGTGCTCACCTCGATCCTCTGCGAGGCGCTGATGGTGATGATGGGCATTGGCGTGAAGGTCGCCACGCTGCCGGTGATCGCGCTGGGCGTGGGGATCGGGGTGGACTACGCGTTGTACCTGCTCAGCGTGCAGCTACAGATGCAACGCGCCGGGTTGCCGTTGTCGGTGGCTTACAAGCAGGCCGTGGCTTTCACCGGCAAGGTCGTCGCGCTGGTCGGCGTGACCCTGGCGGCGGGCGTCATCACCTGGGCCTGGTCGCCGATCAAGTTCCAGGCCGACATGGGGATTCTGCTGACCTTCATGTTCCTGTGGAACATGCTCGGAGCGCTGATCCTGATTCCGGCGTTGTCACACTTCCTGCTGGGCGGGAAGAAGCTCTGAGCCAGCCCTGGGCGCGCCCACCGTCGCGCTCAGGTGCCCCCGTAGGGTGCATAACCCGGAACGGGTTATCCGCCGCTCCCACGACGGCGGATAACGCTGGCGCGTTATCCGCCCTACGGTCCTAAAGAAGCAACAGGCAAGCCTCGAACGTAGGATGGGTGGAGCGCAGCGATACCCATGCTGTCGCCGTACGGAATCGATGGGTATCGCTGCGCTCCACGCCATCCTACGAGGTGTTCCTCCGGACGCTTCTGTGAAAGACGAGATCCCTCAGTCAAAAGCCGGAATCGCCTCCAGCTCATGCAGCAGCCAGTCGGCGAACTCCCGCGCCAGCGCCTGGTTGCCATGGGGAGGGATGATCAGGAAGTAGGGGTGGGGCGCCGGGAAGTCGATGTCGAACAGGCGCACCAACCGTCCCTGATGCAGCTCCTCGCCGGCGAGGATGTGGTCGCTGATGGTCACGCCGCCGCCGGCCAGGGCGGCGCGGATGGTCAGGTAGGCGTCGGGCAGGAAGACGTTCTGCCGTGCCTGCAGGCCGGGCACGCCAGCAGCGAGGAAGTAGCGGCTCCAGTCGAAGCCGTCGTCCTCATGCAGCAGCACCTGGCGCGCCAGGTCGCGGGGTTTGCGCAGGTGTTCCTGGGTGTTGAGCAGGCGCGGGCTGCACACCGGGAAGTAGCGGATATCTCCCAGTGCGGCGAAGCGCTGGCCTTCGATGTGCGTCTCGCCAAAGGAAATCACCATGTCTACCTGGCCCAGGTCGCTGCTCATTGGCAGCAGGTGCAGGGCGACCTCCTGGTAGTTGCGCAGGAATTTCTCCAGCAGCGATGACACCCGTGCCAAGAGTGCCGGGGCGCAGGCGATGCGCAGTTCGCCGGCGGGCTCTTCGGTGGGCAGCGCGCGGCGGATGTCGCGCAGCTGGTCGAACGCACTGCTGATCTGCTGGCTCAGCTGGCGCCCCGCCGGGGTCAGCTTGACGCCCTTGCCCTGGCGCTCCACCAGCGCCATGCCCAGTTCTTCCTCGAGCTTCTTCACCTGGTGGCTGACCGCCCCGTGGGTGACGTGCAACTCCAGCGCCGCACGGCTGATGCTGCCCTGGCGGACCAGCGCCTCGAAAGCGCGCAGGGCGATGAGCGAGGGCATGCGAAACGCACTGTTCTGACGCATGAAGGACCTTCTTTCGTGAATTTGACTAACGATTCAGACGGAAATCTATTGAATTGTCGTTAGTTAAATTTGCACAGAAGATGGCCTCAAGCCAATACCCAAACGGCCCCAAGCCAACACCGATCAACAAGAAAAAACGGCTGGAGATCCGCCATGCAGCATTTCGTCGACTTGCTCGGCCTGGGCAAGCGCTACGGCAACCTGCAGGTCCTGAGCGACCTCAGCCTGAGCATCCGCCAGGGCGAATTCCTCACGCTGCTGGGCCCATCCGGCTCGGGCAAGAGCACCACGCTGATGATGCTCGCCGGCTTCGTCGAACCCAGCGAAGGGCGCATCGAGCAGGACGGCCGCGACATCACCCACCTGTCCCCCGACCAGCGCGAATTCGGCGTGGTGTTCCAGGGCTACGCGCTGTTCCCGCACATGAGCGTGGCGCAGAACGTCGCTTACCCGCTGCGTATCCGCAAGGTGCCGGGTGCGGAGATCGAGCGCCGGGTCGCCGAGGTGCTGGAACGCGTTGGCCTCGCCGGCATGGGCGAGCGCGGCATCAGCCAGCTCTCTGGCGGCCAGCAGCAGCGCGTGGCGCTGGCGCGGGCGCTGGTGTTCAAGCCGAAATTGCTGCTGCTCGACGAGCCGCTGTCTGCCCTCGACCGCCGCCTGCGCCAGGAGATGCAAGGCGAGCTGGCGCGCATGCACAAGGACTTCGGCACGACGTTCGTCTTCGTCACCCACGACCAGGAAGAAGCCCTGGCTCTGTCCGACCGCATCGCCGTGTTCAACAAGGGCCGCCTGGAACAGGTCGGCACCCCGCGCGAGGTCTACGAGCGCCCGGCCAGCCGTTTCGTCGCCAACTTCCTCGGCGACACCAACCTGCTGGAGGTCGGCGTGGTGCGGCACGAGGCCGGAGCCACGCTCTGCGATTTCCGTGGCCAGCACCTGCGCGTGGCCAATACGCCCAATGCCGGCCAGGGCGGAAAGAGCGGCAAGAGCTGGCTGGCGGTGCGCCCGGAACACATCGACCTGCGCCCGCTGCAGGACGCCGGCCGCGACAACGGGCTATGCGCCACCGCGGGTCCTGCGACCTACCAGGGCGCCCACGTCAATCTCGAACTGACCCTGGAGCAGGGCGATCGCCTCGACCTGCGCCTGCCGGTGTCGCACCCGCTGCTGGGCAGCCTGCGCGGCGGCCAGCGCTACTGGTGCAGCTGGTCGCCGCAGCACTGCCACCTGTTGTCCGCCTGACAAACCCATAACGAAAACAAACGATCGGGGAGCAATCACATGAGCGACTCTGTAAAAGCAGGCCAAGGCTTCATCGAAGACGCCATCGAAATCGCCGCCCAGAAGGGCGAGCGCGCCGGCATCAGCCGCCGCGATTTCAACCGCAGCCTGCTGCTGCTCGCCGCCGCCAGTGCGCTGCCGTTCGGCGCCGGCGGCCGGGCCTTCGCAGCCGGCGGCAACCTGGTGCTGGCCAACTGGGGCGGTGATGCGGTGCCGGCCTTCGAGAAGAGCTTCGGCGGCTTCGACCAGGCTTCCGGGCTGACCCTCAAAGTCGACGGCAGCGGCCCCACCGAGGGCGCGCTGAAGACCCAGGTGAGCAGCGGCGCGGTGCGCTGGGACGTGTGCGACGGCGAGATGTATTCGTCCTACCGGCTGGGCAAGGACAAGTTCCTCACCCCCATCGACTTCGGCATCGTCGACAGATCACTGATCGGCTACGGCGACGTGCATGACTTCGGCCTCGCCAACTACACCTACAGCTACGTGATCGGCTACGACCACGAGCAGTTCGGCAAGAACCCGCCCAAGTCCTGGGCCGACTTCTGGGACGTGAAGAAGTACCCGGGCAAGCGCACCCTCTACAAGTGGATGAGCGCCAACCTCGAATGCGCGCTGCTGGCCGATGGCGTGCCGCCGGAACAGCTCTACCCGCTGGACGTGGACCGCGCGCTGCGCAAGATCGAGGAGCTGCTGCCGCACATCGCCACCCACTGGTCCACCGGCGCCGAGTCGCAGCAGCTGATCCGCGATGGCGAGGTGAGCATGGCGCAGATGTGGCACACCCGCGCCGAACTGGTGAAGAACGACACCGCCGGCAAGATCGACTGGAGCTTCGACGGCGGCATCGTCTCGCCCTCGGTATGGATGGTGCCCAAGGGCAACCCGGCCGGCGCCAAGGCGGCCATGGACTTCATCGCCTACGCGCTGCGCCCCGAGGTGCAGGCCAAGCTCATGGAGGTCTACAACATGGGCCCGGTGAACCTTGCGGCCAACGACCTGCTCAGCGCCCAGCTGCAGGCGATCAACCCCACTGCACCGGACAACCTGAAGAAGCAGGTGTCGCTGAACAACAAGTGGCACGCCGAGCACTACGGCGAAACCCTGGAGCGCTACCTCGCGCTGATCGGTGGCTGAGATGCGACGTTTCGCACCGGGCGTGCTGCCGGTCTACGGCCTGCTGATCCTGCCCCTGCCTGTGCTCGTCGTAGTCGGCTACCTGTTGCCGACCCTCGGCGTGCTCGGCTGGAGCTTCAGCCTGCCGGAGTGGGGCACGCAGAACTATGCGGCCATCGCCGACAACGCCAACCTGCAGGCAGTGATCTGGCGCACCCTGCGCATCTGCCTGCTGACCACCGCGATCAGCGTCGCCATCGCCTACCTGATCGCCTACCGCTGGCGCTTCGCGACGCCGCGCGGCCGGCAGCTGATCGAGCTGTTCGTGCTGCTGCCGTTCTGGCTGTCGATGCTGATCCGTGCCTTCGCCTGGCTGGTGCTGCTGCGCAACGGTGGGCTGGTCAGCCAGGGCCTGATGGCCACCGGCTGGTTCGACGCGCCGCCGCCGCTGGTGCGCAACGAACTGGGCGCGCTGATCGGCATGGTGCACTTCATGGTGCCGTATGCGGTGCTGCCGCTGCTGTCTTCGCTGAAGCAGGTGGACGACAGCCTGCTGCGCGCTTCCAGCAGCCTGGGTGCGAGCCACTGGCAGACGCTCAAGGACGTCTTCATCCCGCTGACCTTGCCGGGCGTGGTCGCCGCGTCCGCCATCGTCTTCGTGTTCAGCCTCGGCTGCTTCGTCACCCCGGCGCTGCTGGGCGGCGGCAAGGCCGCGATGCTCGCCGAGTACATCTACGTGCAGATGTTCCAGCTCTCCAACTGGGGCCTGGGTGCGGCGCTGAGCATTGTGCTGATGCTGCTGGTGGTGGGCTGCGCGTTGCTGTTCGGACAACTCATCGGCTACCGCCGCCTGCTCGGGAGGACTGAGCTGTGACTCCGCAGGGAACCTATCTCTCCGCCATGCCGGTGAAAAAGCCGCAGCTGCCAAGCCCGGCGCTGGGGCGCTGGCTGTCCTGGACCGCGCTGGTGCTGTCCGCGCTGTTCCTGCTGCTGCCGATCCTGGTGATCGTGCCGCTGTCGTTCGGCAACCAGCGCTACCTGGCCTTCCCGGACGGCGGCTGGTCGCTGCGCCACTACGCAACGCTGTTCGACGGCGCGTGGCTGCTGTCGATCCTGCAGAGCCTGGGCCTGGCGCTGGTGGTCGGTGCGCTGTCCACGGCGCTGGCCTTCCTGTTTGCCACCGGCATCTGGCTGCAGCGGCGCTTCCGCACCGCGCTGACGCTGATCGTGCTGCTGCCGATGATCGTCCCGCAGGTGGTCTCGGCGATGTCGATCTATTACCTCGACGCGCGCCTGGGCATCCTCGACAACCTGCTGGGCGTCGGCTTCGGCCACCTGCTGATGGCGCTGCCGTACTCGGTGATCGCCATGCTGGTGGCCTACGCGCGGCTCGACCTGAGCCTGTACAAGGCCTCGCGCTCGCTCGGAGCCGGGCTCTGGCCGACGCTCTGGCACGTGCTGCTGCCCAACGTGCGCGGCGGCATTCTCGGCGGCTTCTTCATGGGCTTCGTGATGAGCTGGGAAGAAGTCGTGGTGACCCTGTTCACCAGCGGCCTGAACGTGGTGACGCTGCCCAAGCGCATCTGGGACGGCCTGCGCTACAACCTCGACCCGGCGATCGCCGCCGTGTCCACGCTGATGATCGTCCTCACCCTGGCGGTGATGCTGCTACGCATGTACCTGGAGCGACAGCGACCGCCGTCCTGATCCACCCCGACTCACATCCGGTCGCCGCGCTGGCGACCCCAACCACTCTGTAGCAAAGCACCTGCCTGTCCCTGAGGAGGGAATCCCCATGCTTACCGCTTTCCCCGCGCGCACCTACCGTCAACGCGTCGAAGCCGTCAAACGCCGCATGGCCGATCGTGGCCTGGATGCCCTGGTGGTCAACTACCCGGACAACATCAACTACCTGACCGGCTTCGACAGCCTGGGCTTCCTCTGGTACCAGGCGCTGATCATCTCGCCGAAGCTGGCGGAGCCTGTGTTCCTCACCCGCACCAGCGAGGAGCCCTGCACCTGGGAGCTGTCGTGCATCAACGAGGCGATCTTCTATGACATCGCCAAGCAGGACCCGCTGAAGATCGTCGCCGACGTGCTCGCCCAGGCCGGCCTGTCCCAGGCGCGCATCGGCCTGGAAATGACCGCCTCGACCTTCTCCCCGGCGCAGTACAACGCGCTGCTGGGCTACATGCCCGAAGCCCGTTTCGAAGACGCCGGCCCGCTGGTCGCCGAGAACCGCCTGATCAAGACAGCCGAGGAAATCGAGTACCAGCGCAGCGCCGCACGCATGGCCGACCAGGGCATGCTGGCCGCCTTCGAAGCGCTGCGTCCGGGCATCTCCGAGGTGGAAGTTGCGGGCATCGTCGCCAACGCCCTGGGCCGCGCCGGCAGCGAGTACTCGGCGATCAGCCCGATGTGCGCCACCGGCCGTCGCAGCACCATGACCCACGCGATGCCGCACCGTCAGACCATCAGCCATGGCGACGTGGTGATTCTTGAACACGCCGGCGTGTGCAACCGCTACCACGCGATCCTCATGCGCACCGCGGTGATCGGCAAACCCAGCCCGCGGGTGAAGGAAGTGGCGACCCTGCTCACCGAGGCCTTCAACGCCGCCATCGACATCGCCAAGCCGGGCACCCCGGTGGGCGAGGCCAACCGCGTGTGCAACCAGATCCTCGCCCGCATCGACCTGTCGCGTACCCGCGTACACCGCATCGGCTACAGCCTGGGCCTGGCCTACCCGCCGACCTGGCTGGAAGCGATGATGGTGGACGAGGCCGACGACCACGTGTTCCAGCCGAACATGTCGTTCTCCATCGAGCCCAATCTGTCCTTGTACAACGAAGGCTTCGGCATCAAGCTCGGCGACACCGTGCTGTGCGGCGAGAAGGGTTCGGCGAGCCTGTCGGAGATACCGCCGGAACTCACCATCATCGACTGATACGGGCTCGCCTTCAGCCGTATAACGTCGTTGGGCGGCCTTGCCGTGCTAAAGCACTGTCTTCGGCCGCCCGCCTGGTTCTCCAGCTGAATGCAAACCCGTATGAACCTGATTGAAGCGTGTATGCGCCTGCGGGCGCAGTGATGAAGTCCGAGGGTTTCTGATGAGTCACACGATGGATATTTTCTGGCACGACGACGTGCTGCGCCACGACACCGCCGCTGGCGTGTTCGAGGCGCCGCCCAGCGACCTGCTGGCCGAGCAGTTGCTGCACCCGGAGAGCAACCCCCGGCTGCTCAACATGCGCGCCATCCTCCAGCGCGGGCCGGTCGCCGGCTCGTTGAACTGGCACGAAGGCCGACATGCCAGCGAAGAGGAACTGCTGCGCTTCCACGATGCCGATTACCTGCGCGGCATCTTCGCGGCGGACGCCCAGGGCAAGCGTTTCAGCAGCACCACGCTGATGTCCGCCGGCAGTCTCGCCGGCCTGCTGGCCGCCGCCGGCACCAGCCTGCTGGCGCTGGAAAGCGTGCTGGCGACCGGCAACCCGGCCATGGCCCTGGTGCGCCCGCCGGGCCACCACGCTGCGCCGGCCATGGCCGACGGCTACTGCTTCTTCAACAACGTCGGGGTTGCCGCGCGCGCCGCGCAGGCGGCGGGGCTGGAGCGGGTGGCCATCGTCGACTGGGACGTGCACCACGGCAACGGCACCCAGGAAGGTTTCTACGACGATCCTTCGGTATTCACCGTGTCCCTGCACATGGACCACGGCGCCTGGGGGCCAAGCCACCCGCAGAGCGGTGCGGCCGATGAGCGCGGCTACGGCGCGGGGCTGGGCAGCAACCTCAACCTGCCGCTGCCCATGGGCTCGGGCGACCAGCTCTACGAGATGGTTTTCAGCCGCTTCGTCGAGCCGGCGCTGCGCGCCTTCAAGCCGGACCTGCTGATCATCGCCAACGGCCTGGACGCCTCGCAGTTCGACCCCAACGGTCGCCAGCTGGTGACCATGCAGGGCTTCAACCGCCTGGCCCGCCGCGCGCGTGCGCTGGCCGACGAGCTCTGCCAGGGGCGCCTGCTGGTGGTGCAGGAGGGCGGCTACAACCCGGCCTACAGCGCCTATTGCCTGCATGCCGCGACAGAAGGCTTCCTTGGCCAGCCGTCCACGCTGCCCGACCCGCTGGCGTACATGCCGGAACCGGCCGCGCGGGTGGAAGCCGACCTCGCCGCGCTGGACACGCGGCTGGCGACGGCGGGATGGAAGTTCGCCTGAGCCTCCGGCGCGCCCAGTTCGCGCCGGGCTGACCGCCTTCTGCGGCGGATAACGCGCCAGCGTTATCCGCCGCAGAAGGCCCGGCGGATAACCTGTTCCAGGTCATGCGCCCTACGAGTCGGGCCGGCATGCCGCTGCGCTCTTTGTAGGATGGGTGGAGCGCAGCGATACCCATGCGGATGGCGCAGGAAACTGATGGGTATCGCTGCGCTCCACGCCATCCTACGAACTCTCTCTGACCTCGACATTCAACTGGCTAGCGATGATTGCGATAGCGCTCGGTCAGGGACTGCACGCGGGCGACGTAGGTTTGCGTCTCGGCGTAGGGCGGTATTCCGTTGTACTTGTCGACGGTCATTTCACCGGCGTTGTAGCTGGCCAGCGCCAGCCGCTGATTGCCGTTGAAGCGCTTGAGCAGCCAGGCCAGGTAGCGCACGCCGCCACGGATGTTCTGCCGCGCATCGAAGGGGTTGCTGACATTGAAACGCTCAGCGGTGTCGGGCATCAACTGCATCAGACCCTGGGCGCCGGCGATGGAAATCGCGTTGGGCTGGAACGCCGATTCGGCATGGATCACCGCACGGACCAATGCCTGGTCGACGCCGTAGCGCGTCGAGGCCGACTCGATTTCCCTCCGGTAGGAGCGAGTGTCCAGGCGCAGGTTGGCGACGTTGAAATCCTTCGGCGCCATGCACAGGTAGCAGCCCTTGATGTAATACACATCGATCACATCGACCCGCGCCGAGATCCCGACCGGGCGACGGCTCACGTACTGGCGAACGCCCTTGTGGACGAAGGTGTACACCCGAACCCGCCCTGCGCCCGGCTCGTCCCCGCGCTCGGTCGCTGGCGAGGCTTTCGACCTGGCACCGGCAGTCGCGCCCGACTTGCTGGTCTGGCTTGTCTTACCGTTCTGAGGCGTGCAGCGCGCGCCGGCAACGGCGTGGCTGGTATGGCTGACGGTCCCGTCGCGGGCCTGGCATTTGAACAGGGCGTTGGCGTAGAACGGAGCGGCCAGCAGCGCCAGTCCGATGCAGCCAGGAAGGCTCCTGCGAGCCCATCGCCAGGTTCTGGAACTCATCAAACCGCTCCGCGCTGCAGGCGCCGATCAGGCCGGAGAAGCCTGATCCGGGTAAAGGGAAGAGCCATCAGGGGTGGTCTTGGTAGGGTTGAACCTGCCGACCTGCCGTTTCGTTTCGCTAGTTATAGCCCTTTCAAACGGCTGTGGAGCTTGGGGGGACGTACGGCTGGCTGCCGTACCAGGTTACGGTGCAGGTCCGCAGATTCGCGAGCAAGTTCGCTTCTACGCAGTGCGTGTGGCACCCCTTGTAGGAGCGAGCCTGCTCGCGAACACCTGCAACGCCGAACTCAACCGAGAATGAAATACACCTTGCGCACCGGCGTGAGGTTTTCCCAGGTGCCCTTGAATCCCGCCGCGACCACGAAGGAATCCCCCGGCCCGAAGGTCTTCGCCACGCCATCGGCGTCGGTCAGGCGCACGCTGCCTTCGAGGATGTGGCACAGCTCGTCGTAGTCGCACTCGCAGCGTTCCAGGTGCACGCCGGCTTCCCAGATACCGGCGATGGCGTTCTTTTCCGAGGCGCTGAAGTGCCGCCAGCTGCGGCTCTGGTACGGCGCATCGACGATCGCCGGGTCGTTGATCTCGCGCTCCTGCGGGGCGAGGTCGGGGTTGGCGAAATCGATGACGTGGCGGGGCAGGGTGGACATGAGGTTCTCCATCAGGAATCGAAACCGACGCCGAAGGCATCGAAGGTCTTGAGCAGCAGGTCGCGGCGGCCGGTGCGGTCTTCCTTGGCCAGCGAACGCTGGGCCAGGCGCACGCCGAGGTAGCGCAGCGGCTCAGGCGGGAAGGGGAAGGGCTTCTGCGAGGTCATGCGCAGTCGAGTGCGTTCAGTGCTTTCTCCGCCCAGCTGGTCGAGCATGTTCAGCGCAGCGAAGCGGCTGGCCGCCACGCCCTGGCCGGTGAAGCCCAGCGCATAGGCGACGCGCCCGCCGAGCACGCAGCCGGTGAACAGCGTGGTGCGCGCCGAGGTGTCGATGATGCCGCCCCAGGCATGGCTGAACTCAACCGGGCCGAGCTGCGGGAAGGCCTCGCGGAACTGTCCGGCCAGGCGCTGGAAGCTTTCCGGGCGCTGGGTCAGGGCCTCGTCGCGGCGGCTGCCAAAGTGATAGATGGCGTCGAAGCCGGCCCAGAGGATGCGGTTGTCGGCAGTCTTGCGCAGGTAGTGGAACTGGTTGCCGGCATCGGCGATGCCGTAGCGGTCGACCCAGCCGATGGCGCGCAGCTGGTCGTCGGTGAGCGGCTGGGTGACCAGCGAGTAGTCGTACACCGGGATCACGCTGGAGTTCAGGTGGTCGAGCAGCGGTGGTGCGATGTTGGTCGCCAGGGCGATCTGCCCGGCCTCCAGCTCGCCACGATCGCAGCGCAGCATCAGGCGATCGCCGCGCTGGTGCAGCTCGTGCACGGGAGTGTTCTCGAACAGCTCGATACCTTGCTCCAGGCATACCCGGCGCAGCTCGGCGGCCATCTTCGCCGGGTTGAGCAGCGCGTAGTTGGGCTCGAAAACGCCGGCCTTGTACATCGGCGAGTCGAGCTTCTGCGCCAGTTCCGCGCCTTCGAGCCACTCGCAGTCGATGCCGAAGCGCTGGTAGTTGCTCTGCATGCCGCGCAGGCCTTCGACCTGCCAGGGCTGCATGGCGACGCTGAGCTTGCCGCGGCGCTCGAACTCCACGTTCATGCCGAAGCGCTTCAGGTCCGCCTCGAACTCGTCGAGGTTCTGACGGCCCAGGCGTACCAGGGTTTCGGCTTCTTCCGGCCAGCGGCGAAGGGCATTGCCTACGCCGTGGGAAATACTCGGCGCGCAGAAGCCACCATTGCGCCCGCTGGCCTCGCCACCGCAGCGACGCGCCTCGACCACTGCGATGCTTGCGCCGGGCCAGCGCAGGCGCGCGTGCAGGGCGGTCCAGAGACCGGTGAAGCCGCCGCCGACCACCACCAGGTCGAAGCGGCGATCCGCTTCCAGAGCCGGTGCGGCGGGAGCGGGATCGAGAGTGTCGAGCCAGAAAGGTCGGGGAGTGGCGTGCGCAAGAAGGGCGGATGTCATCGGAAAACTCCGGCAGAATGTCGGAAGAAAAAGCGGTCTTCGGGCCGCGTCCGAGTTTTGTAATCGCTCCGGGGTGCCCAGGCATACGGCTTGCCGCTCTTTGCGGGCACGCCCGGAGCAGCAAAAGCCGGCCAAGACCGGCAGGGGAAAACCATGAGCGCAGAAGCATGAGCGAAGAACAGGGCTGGAGCGCCACGCTCGAAGGCTCGACCTACCAGCCCGATCCGGCGAGCGCTGTTACCCATGCGGTGGTGATGCGGTATCACCAGGCCTGGCGCCGCCATGACATCGAGGCGCTGATGGCGCTGTTCGACCCGCAAGTGGAGTACAACGATTTCTTCCAGGGTCGTCGGATCGCGCCGAACGAACTGCGCGAGTACCTGCAGACCAGCATGCCCGCAGCAGGGGATGAGTCGCAGGTCTACGCCGACCGCCTGCGGGTCGATGGTGACACCGCCTTCCTGCAGTACCAGGTGACCCTGCGTGGCACCCAGGGGCTGGTGTCCTTCCGCGCCACCGAGGCCTACACCGTGCGTGACGGGCGGATCATCCGCGTCAACGAGCACGCAGCCCTGGTCGGCCAGCCGCAGAAAACCGCCAGCGAGCCGCAGCCGCGCATGGCCGACAGCCGCCTCGGGCTCTCCGCGCGGCAATTGAGCCTGCTCGGCGGCGACATCCAGCAGTACTTCCAGCAGACCCGGCCGTTCCTCAACCCCGACCTGGACATGCCCCAGGTCGCGGCGGCCACCGGCTACACGCGCAACCAGATTTCCTACTTCCTCAACCAGGTACTGGGGCTGAGCTTCTACCAGTACCTGAACCAGCTGCGGCTGCGCCACCTGCTCGGCCAGCTCGACGGCGCTACCAGCGTCACGCGCATCGATGAGCTGGCGCGGGCAGCGGGGTTCCGCTCGTTGTCGACCTTCTACCGCTGCTTCCGCGAGGAGACGGGGTTGTCGCCCAAGGCGTACCTGGAACAGAAGGCGGCTTCGTGAGCGGATCGCTTTTATAGGATGGCGCGGAGCGAAGCGATACCCATCAATAGGCAGGCGACCCCGGCGATGGGTATCGCTTCGCTCCACCCATCCTACGGGGTGCCGTGTACCCGCATGGCGCGCTCCGCGCGTGCCCGCATGCACGGCGCCCGCGTTATCAACCCCGTGCCCATTTCCCTATGCTCGGCCCACAAGCATTCCAACAAGCTCAGGAGACCTTCGCATGCGCGACCAGCTCTATATCGATGGCCAATGGCAGGCACCCGCGCAAGGCGGCCGCTTCGAGGTGTACGAACCCTCCAGCGAAACCGTGCTGACCGAAGTCGCCGCTGCCACCGGCGAGGACGTGGATCGCGCCGTGCAGTCCGCGCGTCGGGCTTTCGATGAGGGCGAGTGGGGTCGCAGCAGCGGCAAGGAACGCGCCGGCTACCTGCGCGCCATCGCCGACAACCTGCGTGGCCGCCGCGAAGACCTGGCCCGCCTGGAGGTGCAGGACAACGGCAAGCCGCTGCCCGAGGCGCAGTGGGATATCGACGACGCTATCGGCTGCTTCGACTACTACGCCGAGCTGGCCGAAGGGCTGAATGACGAGGGGGAAGTGGTCGCGTTGCCCGACGAGCGTTTCGCCTGCCGCGTGCTGCGCGAGCCGGTCGGCGTGGCGGGGCAGATCATCCCGTGGAACTACCCGCTGCTGATGGCTTCGTGGAAGGTCGCGCCGGCGCTGGCAGCTGGTTGTACCGCCGTGCTCAAGCCTTCTGAGCTGACCCCGCTGACTTCTCTGGAACTGGCCGCTGCCGCTGATGCCGTGGGCTTGCCCAAGGGCGTGCTCAACGTGGTCACCGGCCTGGGCCGTGACGCCGGCTCGCCGCTCTCGGCGCATCCGGGCGTGGACAAGCTGGCCTTCACCGGCAGCGTGCCGACCGGGCGCGCGATCATGCAGGCGGCGGCCCAGGACATCAAGAACGTCAGCCTGGAGCTGGGCGGCAAGTCGGCATTCATCGTCTTCGATGACGCGGATGTCGAGGCAGCCGTGGAGTGGATCCTGTTCGGCATTTTCTGGAACCAGGGCCAGGTCTGCAGCGCCACATCGCGCCTGCTGGTGCAGGACGGCCTGCACGACCGGCTGATCGAGCGCCTGGTGGAAGAGACCCGCCGCATCACCATCGGCAATGGCCTGGAGCCGGGCGTGCTGCTCGGCCCGCTGGTCAGCGCCGGCCAGCACGCCAAGGTGTTGCAGGCCATCGAAGCTGGCGTGCGCGATGGGGCGAAGCTGGTCACTGGCGGCAAGCGTCCGGCCCATCGCGAGAAAGGCTGGTTCGTCGAACCGACAGTGTTCATCGACGCACCGCTGGAAAGCGCCGTCTGGCGCGAGGAAATCTTCGGCCCGGTCCTCGCCGTGCGCCGCTTCAAGGACGAAGCCGAGGCGCTGCGCCTGGCCAACGACAGCCAGTTCGGCCTGGCAGCGGCGGTGATGTCCGCCGACCCGGCGCGTTGCCAGCGCGTGAGCCGCGGTCTGCGCGCTGGCATCGTCTGGGTCAACTGTTCGCAGCCGACCTTCACCCAGGCGCCGTGGGGTGGCTACAAGCAGAGCGGCATCGGCCGCGAGCTGGGCGTATGGGGGCTGGACAACTACCTGGAGACCAAGCAGGTCACCGAGTACCTCAGCGACCAACCGTGGGGCTGGTACATCAAGTAAGGCAAGTCAGGTGATGTGATGAGGCAGCGGATAACCCGTTCCGCGTACTGAGTTCCTGCAGGATGCGTAGAGCGCAGCGATACCCATGCTGCCGGTGTGAGGCATTGATGGGTATCGCTGCGCTCCACGCCATCCTACGTTGCGCTCATACGGTGAAACCAAGGCGCTGTCAGACCAACCCCTTCCCCTGCAGATGCTCGCGCAGGTAGTCGATGAACACCCGCACCTTGCGCGTGCTGCGGCGGTGCGGCAGGTAGAGCACATGCACCCAGGGCCCGAAGGCGCTCTGGTCGCGCCAGCAGTCGGGGAGCTGTTCCACCAGTTCGCCGCTTTCCAGGTAGGGCAGTGCGCTCCATTGCGGGAGGAACTGCAGCCCCTGGCCATCGAGCAGGCACGAGAGCAGGAAGTCGTAGTTGTCGCTGGCGATGCGCGGCACCGGCTGGCGGATGCGGATGCGTTCGCCGTCCCTCTGCACCCACCAGAAATTCCGGTTCAGCAGCGGGTGCCGGAAGATCAGCCAGTCGTGCTCCTCGTAGTTCTCCAGCGTCACGTCCAGGCCCTTTTCCGCGAGGTACTTCGGGCTGGCGCAGAGCATCAGGCGGTTCTCCAGCAGCGGCTGGGCGATCACGTCCGGCAGGTCGATGGGGCCGTCGCGCAGGGCGATGTCGTAGCCGCCTTCCACCAGGTCGACGAACTCGTCCAGCAGGTCCACTTCCAGCCGCACCTGCGGGTGCTCGCGGAGGAAGCGGCAGCACACCGCGTTGAAGAAGGCCGGGGCGAAGGAGGGCGGTGAGACGATGCGCAGGCTGCCGCGCAGTTCGGTCTGCAATTGCTCGACTTCCTCGCTGGCGCGTTGCAGTTGCATCAGCGCCGAGCGCGCGCCGTCCAGGTAGATGTGCCCAGCCTCGGTCAGCGCCATACGTCTAGTCGTACGCTCGAACAGGCGCTGACCCAGTTCGGCTTCCAGCTGCGCCACGCCTTTGGTGATCGCTGATGGCGTCTTGCCCAGCTGCTCGGCGGCGCGGCTGAAGCCGCCGTGGTCGGCGGTGGCGACGAACATGGTGAGGGCGGTCATCTTGTCCATGGATTGCTTCCTGGTATTGCTTCCTGACAGGAACAGAAGTTGTGCGGGAAGTCAGTGTTAAAGCCGCCGGGGCTTTTGCTTAACCTTCGTCACAGATCAACAATAACGAAGGCTCTGCGATGAAACTACTGATTCCGGCGCTGGTGTCGGCGGCTTGTGCTTTTTCCTCGATGGAAACTATGGCCGCCGCCGACCTTATCTTCCACGGAGGCAAGGTCTACACCGCCGAACCTGGCCAGTCGCTGCAACAGGCGGTGGCGGTGGAGAACGGTCGCATCCTCGCCGTCGGCTCCGACGCGCAGATCCTCAAGCTGCAGCAATCGGCGACCGAGGTCATCAATCTGCACGGCCAGGTGCTGATGCCCGGTTTCATCGACGCCCACACCCACCTGGTCAAGGGCGGCCTGCAGATGCTCCAGGCCAACCTGGACAACCAGGACCTGCCGCTCGCCGAGTTCGAGAGCAAGCTGCGCCAGTGGCGCGACGACGGCCGTGCGCGGCGTGGCCAGTTCCTCTCTGTCGGCGGTGTGCCGACGGCCTACTGGGACGAGCTCGGCGAGTTGCAGCAGCGCTTCAACCAGGGTGAATGGGCGAAACAGCCGATCCTCCTGGCCGGCGGCGATTACCACACCGGCTGGGCCAATCAGGCGTTGCTCGACCTCGCCGGCATCGACGCGGCCAAGGTCAAGGCGCTCAAGGGTGAGGAGCAGGCCACTATCGGCCACGGCGCCGATGGCAAGCCCAACGGCTTCCTGGTGGATGCCGGCCTCTACCCGGTGCAGGCGCTGCTGCCGCTGGCCAGCAACGACGAGTTGCTCAAGGCCCTGAAGGGCGCCCAGAGCTATTACCACGAACTGGGCATCACCGCCTGGATGGAACCCCTGGCGAACGAGAACCCCGGCGGCGACATCCACAACGATTCCGTCGGCGTGCTGCCGGCTTACAGGATGCTGGCGCAAGAGGGCGGGCTGACCGCGCACGTCGCCGCCCTACTGATGGCCGACTCCAGGGCGACCCCCGCCGACCTCGACGAGCTGGACAAGGTGCGCCAGCAATTCATCGATGTTCCCAACCTGACGCTGCCGGGCATCAAGGTATTCGCCGACGGTGTGGCCGAGGTGCCGGCGCAGAGCGCGGCGATGCTCGAGCCCTACAGCAACTCGAAAAAATACGGCGAACTGCTGATCGACCCCAAACATTTCGGCGAGCTGGTCAGCGCAGCCGACGCCCGTGGCTGGCTGGTGCACATCCACGCCATCGGTGACCGCGCAGTGCGTGAGTCGCTCAACGGCATCGAGCAGGCACGCAAGGACCGCCACAGCGGCATCCCGCATTCGATCACCCACCTGCAGATGGTCAACCCCAAGGACTTCCCGCGCTTCAAGGCGCTCGACGTGATCGCCGCCATGCAGCTGTACTGGGCCGCGGCCGACGAAAACAGCGTCGATCTGGTCAAGCCCTACGTCAGCGCCATGGCCTTCCTGCACATGTACCCGGCGCGCTCGCTGCTGAAGAACGGCGCGACCCTTTCCGGCGCCAGCGACTGGCCGATTACCACGCCTGATCCCTGGAAGGCCATCTACCAGGCGATCCAGCGCGTCGGCCCTAAGGGCGTGCTCAACGCCGCCGAGGACATCGACCGGCAGACCATGTTCCAGGCCTACACCCTCAATGCCGCGCGCACCATGCGCCTGGAACAGAGCATCGGTTCGCTCAAGCCGGGCAAGCAGGCCGACCTGATCCTGCTCGACCGCGACGTGTTCACGGTCAAGCCCGAAGCACTGCGCGACACGCGGGTGCTCAAGACCTGGTTCGCCGGCCGCGAAGTCTATAGTCGTCCAGGCGACAAACTCTGATCCAACCGGAGCGCTCCGCGCTCCGGCCCGTTTAAAAAGCAATTGCAGGAGCCTTGCCGTGATTCTTCATACCTTCACCACCGACATCCGCGACCCGCTGCATCGTGGCCGGCAGATCGGCGAAACCTTCGCCGAGCAGATCCGCCAGACCGTGGCGCTGTACCTGGACTTCTTCCCGCGCGTCGGCGTGGAGTTGGACAAGGCGCGCGCCATCGGCGAAGCCAGCCTCGCGGCGCTGGCCGACTGGTGCCCGGCCCTGGCCAGGGAAGTCGAAGGCCTGGCCCTGGGCGTCGGACTGCCGCTGTGGCAGCTGGCGGCGCTGAATGCGAGGACCGAAATTCTCGCGGTGATGCCCGAGCAACCGGTGGAAGGCGAGTGCTCCACCTCCGTCTATGCCCCGGCGGGCGCGGCTGCCCCGCGCAGCCTGCAGACCTGGGACTGGCACGACAGCCTGGTGCCCCACGGCCTGCTGCTGGGCTTCACCGGTAGCACCGGCCTGACCGCCAAGCTGTTCACCGAGTTCGGCATGCTCGGCAAGATCGGCGTGAACAGCGCAGGGCTTGGCGTGCACTTCAACATCCTGCACCACGCCAGTGACGACGGCAGCGCCGGTGTGCCGGTGCATGCCATCGCCCGCCGCGTGCTGGAAGAAGCCACCAGCGTTACCGAGGCCATCGACATGGCGCGCTCGGCGCGGGTCAGTGCGTCCACCGTGCTGACCGTCTTCACCCGCAATGACGTCCGTGCCCGTGCCGCCAGCATCGAGATGAGCCCGGCGCACACCGCCGTGGTGGTGCCGCGCGAGGATGGCTGGCTGCTGCACACCAACCACTTCCTCGACGGCGAACTGAGCTGGGGTGAGCGCACGGCGGACGTGTCCACCACCTATGCGCGCCTGGAGCACCTCAAGGCCGCCACCTCCGGTATGACTGGCAAGGCCCTGCGCGAGCGCGCCGACGCCTTCTGCGGCGCAGACGGCGACCAGGCGGTGGTGTGCTTCCACCCGGACATGTCCGAGCCGGACACCGATCGCTGGGAAACCCTGCTGAGCATCGGCCTGGATACCACTGGCTGCGCGCTGGAGTACGTGGCCGGCACGCCGAAGAAGCTGGCGGATGAGGGGTTCCTGCGGTTCTGACGCTCCTACTCCCGTCGTAGGGCGCATAACGCGCCAGCGTTATCCGCCGCCAAGCTACGGCGGATAACCCGTTTTGGATTGTGCGCCCTACGTATCACCACTTGCCAAACCAACGCCCCGTAACGGCCCGCCGGCCGCCGCGCGGGTTTCGTGTTGCCACAAAAACAAGAGTGAACCGCCATGATCGACCACACGCCCGCAGCTCCCGGCTCGCGCTCGGCCTTTCGCACCTTCTGCGTCTCCGGCATGGGCACCGCGCTGGAGTTCTACGATTTCGTCATCTACGGCTACGCCGCCGCACTGATCTTCCCGCAGCTGTTCTTCCCCGGCATGGATCGCCTGACCGCCGTGCTGGTCGCCTTCGCGGCGTTCGGCGCCGGCTTCTTCGCCCGCCCGCTGGGCGGCGTGGTGTTCGGCCACCTGGGGGACCGCTACGGTCGGCAGAAGGCGCTGGTTGCCACCCTCGTGCTGATGGGCCTGAGCACCCTGCTGATCGGCTTCCTGCCGACCCACGCCAGCATCGGCGCGGCCGCGCCCGTTCTGCTGGTGCTGCTGCGCCTGGTGCAGGGTTTCGCCGCCGGCGGCGAGTGGGGCGGGGCAGCGCTGTTCGGCATCGAGGTCGCGCCCAAGGGGCGTCGTGGCCTGTGGGGCAGCTTCACGAGCATGGGCATCGGCATTGGCGGGATCTTCGGTTCGGCGGTGTTCGCCATCGTCAGCTTCGCCTTCGACGACGACCTCAGCGGCATCGCCTGGCGCATCCCGTTCTGGCTCGGCGGCCTGCTGGTGCTGGTCGGTCTCTACGCGCGCCTGCAGAACACCGCGCCGCAGCCCAAGGCCACGCCGCAAGCCGAGGCGCGCATGCCGTTGATGGAAGCCTTCCGCCGTCGCCCGCGCGAGCTGCTGCTGTGCATCGGCATCGCCTTCGGCTACGTCACCATTGCCTATATCGGCAGCACCTTCTTCCTCGCCTACGCGACGGACATCGGCTACAGCAGCAGCCATGCCTTGCTGTTCGACTTCTCGCTGTCGGTGGCCATAGTCGCCTCCGCGCCGTTCTTCGGGCACCTGTCGGATCGCTTCGGCCGCCGCGCGGTGATGATCTTCGGCGCGGCCATCATGGCCCTCGGGCTGTTCGCCTTCTTCCCGCTGATTGGCCTGCACAATCTGCCGCTGGCGCTGCTGGCCTATGTCGCCGTGGGCTTCTTCATGGGTGCGACCCAGGGGCCGATCCCGGCCTTCCTCGCCGAGCAGTTCCCGCGGGAAATGCGCTACTCGGGGATTTCCTTCAGCTACCAGATCGGCGCGGCGCTGGGCGGCGGCACGGCGTCGAGCATCGCCACCGCCATCCTCATCGCCACCGGGCGCAACCCGTTCGGCGTGGCACTCTACGGCGCGGGGGCACTCTTGCTGGTGGCAGTGTGCTCCTGGCTGCTGCGCGAAACCTCGCGCCTGTCGATGGAAGTGATCGACCGCGACGACGCCGCAACCGGCGTCGCCCAGGTGCAGGCCGGCTAAGTGACGGCGCGCGCCTTGGTGCCGGGCAGTATCCCAAGCACCAGGGCGCAGCCGAGCAGGATGATCAGCGCGCCCACGCCCTGCATCAGCGACAGGCTTTCGCCCAGCACCAGCGCACCCACCAGCACGGCGACCACGGTGACGACGAACTCCACGCTGATGGTTCTCGTGGCGCCTATGCGCGCGACGAGCTGGAAGTAGACGACGTAGTTCACCGCGCTGAGCACGCAGCCGCAGAGCAGCAAGAAGAGGAAGTCGACCGGCTGCGGCGTGCCCGGCACCGGCACCCAGATCAGCAGGGGCAGCGTCAGCAACCCGCCGATCCCGAATGCGCCGCAGGTCACTTCCCAGGGCCCGGCGGTACGCAGTTTGAGGCTGGCGTAGTTGCTGCCGAAGGCCGCGCACACCGCGCCGAACACCGAGGCCGCGCTGCCGAGGATGAACTCGTGGGTGATCGGCACCGCCGGGAAGCCCACCAGCAGCACCATCCCGCAGAAGCCCAGCACCAACCCGCCCAGGCCGCTCCAGGTGATGCGCTCCAGGCCCCAGAGGCGGCCGATGAGCATGGAGAACAGCGGAATGCCGGCGACGAAGATCGCCGCCATGGCGGTGCCGATGCGCGGTGTGGCGTAGGTCATGCCGATCAGTTGGCCGGCCACCGTGGTCGCGCCGACCACGCACAGCGGCTTCCACAACCCTTCGAAATTCAGCCGGCGCCCGGATAGTTTGGCCACCGCGAACAACGTGAAGCTGGCGATCAGCGCGCGGAAGCTGACTGCGCCAACCCAGCCGAACCCGGCGATGGCCTTGAGCAGCACGAGAAAGGACAGCCCCCAGCCGATCGCAAGGAACAGATAGGCGGCAAGGTCGCGCGGTTGCATACGACTCCGGTGGCACAAGGCAGAAGAGGGCCACCGAAAAGCGGCGGCGAATGCGTCCATCTTGCCGGGCGCCCCTGGCGCTTGGGAAGGCGGCGCACCGACGTTTTGCTGTCTGCCGGCGGCGCCTTTCAGCTGCCTGTATTGCATCCTGGCACGGCAGTGCGGGGGCGAAGCGGTTTCCGCTAGGAGTTTTCCGCCCGCCTGTTCGCCAGGGCCTGTGGGTTCGCCATGTTCTTCGGTGCTCCGCCGAAGAACGCCACCACGTTGTCGAAGGCATCGCCGAAGTACAGCTCGTAGCCGTTCTTTTCCACGTACCCCAGGTGTGGGGTGCAGAGCGCGCGGGGATGCTTCAGCAGGTCGTTGTCGGCGGCGAGCAGCGGCTCCTGTTCGAAGACGTCCACGGCCGCGTAGCCAGGCCGTCCGGCGTTCAGGGCCTGCAATAGCGCGCCAGGAGCGATGAGCTCGGCGCGGCTGATGTTCACCAGCAGGGCGCTGGGCTTCATGCCTGCCAGGTCCGCGAAGGTGACCCCATGACGGGTGCTCTCGGACAGGCGCAGGTTGAGGCTGAGGATATCCGCCTCGGCAAAGAAGGCCGCGCGCGAAGCAGCCGCCTGATGACCATCGGCGATGGCGGCGGCCCGGCTGTTGTCGCTGCCCCAGACCAGCACAGGCATGTCGAACGCCTGCGCATAGCGCGCCAGACGCTGGCCGATCTTGCCGTAGCCCCAGATGCCCAGCGTCTGCCCGGCCAGCGCGTGGCCCAGGTTGACCTGCCATTGCCCGGCCTTGAACGCTTCGATAGCCGGAACGAGTTGCCGGCGCGCGGTGAGGATGAGCGCCCAGGCCAGTTCGGCGGGCGCCACGGGCGAGCCTCGTCCCTCGGTCACCACGATGCCGCGCTCGGTGCAGGCGTCCAGGTCGAGGTGGCCGGACACCTTGCCGGTCTGGCTGATCAGCTTGAGCCTGGGCAGCCTGTCGAGCAGCGCGGCGTCGATACGGGTGCGCTCGCGGGTGAGCACCAGCGCGTCGGCATCGGCGAAGCGCGCGGCCAACTCGTCCGCCGAAGCGGGGCCCAGGTCATGCAGCACGCGCACGTCGTGCCCGGTCAGTTGGCTGTAGCAGTCCAGCGTTCGGATCACGTCCTGGTAGTCATCGGGGATGACGATGTTCATGGGGAGTCCGCCTCTGCGGTCGTTTGGGTTACCGCAGGACGATATCCGATCTTCAAAAAGCCCGCACAGAGGCGGGCTGAAACTGTGGCAGATCCGCGCAGGGCCTCAGCGTGACGCCCGGGCTTCCGCCTCCAGCAGTCTCGCCGCATCACCTACACGCATCCATACGCCGCCCTGCCATTCGAGCAAGGCCAGCGGATGGTCCTGCACCCTGCGCTGGAAATAGCGCGGGCCGTTGCCTTGCTGCAGCCGCGAATCCCGCAGCACCGGCACCACCTCGTTACTCAGCCACTGCCGCAGGTTGCGGTTTTCCGGGTGGAAAAAGTAGAGCAACAGCAGCGTATACAGGCCGCTTTCGCTGACCAGCAATTCGTCCTCGCGGCAGCCGGCCAACGGCTCCCAGCGGTACTGGTCCGGGTCGAGCTTGCGCGGCACGCGGGCGCTGAAGTGGGTGTTGGTCAGGCGCGCCAGGTCGCGGGCGACGAACCAGGCCTGGTGGTCGATCATCAGCGCGCGCAGGGTACGGTCGAAACGGTGAAAGGTCTGGGCAATCAGGCCGGAATTGGCCGGGAAATCGATCCTTGGGGTCATGGCGTTCTCCGTGCGCAGGGCAGGAAGTACAGCGAGAAAACCGCCTCCGAAAGGGAAGGGAGGCGGACCGTGCAAGGGTGGAAACCGGTGGATTACCGCCAAAGACCGGCCGGGCCGAAGCCCGCCTCACACGGTCCGCCATAGACAGCCAGGGGTGACCCAGCCTGGTAAAAGACTGGGCCGTTCCTGCTACGGCAAAGCGGTATCCAAACAGGTTTCCACACCTGGCCACGGCTGTTCCGTGGCGGAGGAAACGCTAAGCAGAGGCTTTGTAGGACCGCAATGCCGATGGCGAGTCAGGAACTTCCCGGAGGCCAGCGCCGCGCCGGAAGGATGCTTCGCGACGTAGGAGCCAGGCTCAGGAAAGGTGGGAGAGGGTGACAGTCCAAGCGGTGCGCGTATGCAGGATGACTCGCCTCGACTGGAAGGAATGCGGAAAACACGGCGGGTTATTCGTCCTACGGAAGAGTTAGACCATTACAGAAAGCCGCTCAGCCCTGATCGACTCTGCGCATGCTCCGCCTCGAACGGGTGACTCTTGATACCAACCTCACTTGCCAGTACTGCGATTCAGTGGCGGGAACAGCCGTGGGGGCATCTGGTCATACGCCCGCTTCCGGCCGATTGGTGCCTTTGATGTGGGGCGGTTACCGACCCATAGCAGCCCCACCTATCGACGACAGTCAGCGCGCTAGCTTTGGCTTTCGCCACCAGGAAATGAAGCGCAAAACATCACTTTTCAAAAGTAAGGCCAGTGCCAGCAGGCAGGCCAACGTCAGAGACATCCCCTCAGCGAGAATGGCTGGATTGCTTTCCTGGTGACTATGCATTCGACCGAGCTGGTTGACGACGGTGGATGCAAACAACTGAGCGGGGAAACACAGCAAGATCGCACAAACACGCCGCACCGAGACATGCAGCCGGTTCAAACGAGCTGGGACAACGGCCGGAAGCCAAGCAGGAAAGCTGAACGCGACGCCTATCGCCACCCAGGCAGCAATGGCGATTCGTGAGGATTGTGGCTCGACAGCAAAAGTGAACGTTACGCCGAGGAGTGCGAAAGAGCCTCCAATGACGCACGCGAGCAGCAGCAAGGTGACTCGGGTTAAGTTGGACATCTCTTTACCGACAGGCGAGAAGCGGTGACCAGTTGGCGAGTGAAGCACAAGCGCTATAAATGTGCTGTGTTCAGTGTCCGCTCCTGGCCGTTAGCTGCCTGCTGAACCGGATATGTATTGTCAGATCAGGACTCTTGAAACCGCAGCCATGAAGCTCGGTTACTGACATGGACATGCTTCTGTCTGGCCGGTTCGAAGGCGCTGTCCAGCGTGCCAAGGGCTATGGAAATCCAATCGGAAAACTCCCCTTGGCTCGTTGACCAGAACAGCGAAGAACCACAGTTGGAACAGAACTGACGCAGCACACCGACCGACGACGAATAGGATCGGATGCCCCCCGCACCAGCCAGAATTCGAAGATCCCCGCGCGGCACGCTGCCGTAGCTGGCAAAGGCCGCTCCGTGGCTTTTTCGGCATTGGCTGCAATGGCAATGGCTGACAGCCTTGGGTGCTGTGGTCGCTGCATACCTGACCGAGCCGCACAGGCAGCTCCCCTGGAAAGTTTCATCCATGTTATTCGTCGTTCCTTGATGAAGGCGGCAGCTGGACTGCGCCATGGGTGCAACAGATGGAGTGCCGGTCTGTCGAGGGGCGGCCAGACGGGCAGCAGAAGGCACTCAGTGGAGGGTGGGGAAGCGCGCCTTCACCAGTTCCTGCGCCTGCCAGGTCATCTGGTCGAGCAGGCGGTCGCGTTTCTTCTCGGCCTCGCGCATGGCCTTGCTGCCGTTCTGCTTTACCAGGTAGGTGTGGATCTGCCGCACTTCCTTGGACTGGTAGATCGGCGCCAGGTCCTGCACGGCGACCATGCCGTCGGAGCGGTGGTCGCGGGTGTTCATCAGCACATGCGGCCCCTGGGCGGCGAGGACCTGGAAGCCCATCGCCTCGAAGACCGGCACCTTGCCCGCCGCGCAGGCCAGTTCGGCGTGGGGGCGGTGTGCTGTCATCTTCTGCAGCATGGCGCGGGCCATGCCCCGGCGGCGGTGGCTGGCCTGGACGGCGAGGTAGGCCAGGGTGCAGGCCTCGGCGTCGTCCTGGCTCGGCAGGTAGAGGGCGAAGCCGAGCACCTGCGACGGGTCTTCGTCGTCGAGGGCGAGGATCAGGCGTGCGGGACTTTCCGGGGAACCGTCCATGGCCTGCAGGTACAGGTGTACCTCGAAGCCGATCACGTACTGGTACAGCTGGAACAGCGGGTTGCTCGGTGTCAGCGGCACCGGACTGATGTCGCTGAAATAGTCCACCACCATCTGCAGCACCTGGCTCTTCAGGGATTCGGGAGGAGAGGTGTCGAGGATGGCGAGGGTGAACATCTGCAGCGGGCTCCGGGAAATCGGTGTTGGCGCCATTGTAACCTCCGCAGGCGCCGACCGATTCATCCGCCCGGCATTCAGCCCTGCCAGCCGCCACCGAGGGTCTTGTACAGGGTCACCCGGTTGACCTGCTCGGACAGCTCCAGAGTGATCTGCGTCTGCTGTGCCGAGTACAGCGAGCGTTGCGCATCGAGCACCTCGAGGAAGCTCTGCGAGCCCTGCTTGTACAGCGCCAGCGACAGGTCGTAGCTCTTCCTGGTGGCCTGGGTCAGGCTGCGCTGGGCGTCGAGGCGTTCGCTGATGTGGCCGCGTACCGAGAGGGCGTCGGCGACTTCGCTGAAGGCGGTCTGCAGGGTCTTCTCGTACTTGGCCACGTCGATGTCGCGGGTGATCTTTGCCGCGTCGAGGCTGGCGCGGTTACTGCCGGCGTTGAAGATCGGCAGGTTGATCGACGGGGCGAAGCTCCAGGCGCGGCTGCCGGACTTGAATAGCCCGGACAGCTCGCTGCTGGCACTGCCGCCGCTGGCGGTCAGGGTCACGCTGGGGAAGAACGCCGCACGCGCGGCGCCGATGTCTGCGTTGGCGGCCTTGAGCGTGTGCTCGGCGGCCAGTACGTCGGGGCGGCGTTGCAGCAATGTCGAGGGCAGGCCGGCGGGAACATTGACCAGCAGCGCGGCGTCGAGTTTCGCATCGCCCGGCAGCAGACTGTCGTCCAGGCGTTCGCCCACCAGCAGCTCCAGTGCGTTGCGGTCCTGCTCGACCTGGCTTGCGTAGTTGGCCACGTCGGCGCGGGCCGACTCCACGGTGCTCAGCGACTGCGCCAGGCTCAGCCCGGACTGGCCGCCCAGGCCATGGCTCTTTTGCGTCAGCTCGTACGTCTTCTGCTGGCTGGCGTAGGTTTCTTTCGCCAGGGTCAGCAGTTGCTGGTCGGCGGCCAGGGTCATCCAGGCGCTGGCGACTTCGGCCACCAGGCTGATCTGCGTGCTGCGCCGGGTTTGCTCCAGGGACAGGTAGTCCTCCAGCGCGGCGTCCTTCAGGTTGCCCAGGCGACCGAACAGGTCCAGCTCGTAGCTGCTCACGCCGAGGCCGACGCTGTACTGGCTGCTGACCGCGTTGCTGCCATCGGAGACCGAGCGCTGGCGGGTGCCGTCGGCGGTGGCGGAGACCGCCGGGAACAGCGCCGAACGCTGGATGCGGTACTGCGCCTGCTGGTACTCGACGTTCAGCGCCGCCACGCGCAGGTCGCGGTTGTTGGCCAGGGCGCGGGCGACGGTGTCGCGCAGGCGGGCATCGACGAACAGCTCGCGCCAGGCGATATCGGCGCTGGCCTGGCCGGTCGGGGTAGCGGTGGACCACTGGCTGGCCACCGGGGCGTCCGGGCGTTGATAGTCGGGCGCGAGGTTCACGCAGCCGCCGAGCAACATCGCCAGGACCAGGGGAATCGGGGAAAGACGCATCAGGCTTCTCCTGCAGCGGTGACGTCGCGGGTGGCTTTGCGGCGCGAGGCCAGGCGCTGCACCAGCACATAGAACAGGGGGATGAAGAACAGGCCGAGCAGGGTCGCGGCGAGCATCCCTCCAAGCACACCGGTGCCGATGGCCTGGCGCCCGCCAGCGCCGGCACCGCTGGAAAGCGCCAGCGGCAGCACGCCGAGGATGAAGGCCAGGGAGGTCATCAGTACCGGGCGCAGGCGCACCCGGACGGCCTCCAGTGTGGCCGCCAGCAGGTCCTGGCCACGCTCGTGGTTCTCCTTGGCGAACTCGACGATGAGGATGGCGTTCTTCGCCGCCAGGCCCACCGTGGTCAGCAGGCCGACCTGGAAGTAGACATCGTTGGACAGCCCGCGAACACCGGTCAGCAGGAGCGCGCCGAGGATGCCCAGCGGCACCACCAGCATCACTGCGAAGGGCACCGACCAGCTCTCGTACAGCGCTGCCAGGCAGAGGAACACAAAGAGGATGGAGATGGCGTAGAGCAGCGGCGCCTGGTTGCCGGCGAGGCGTTCCTGGTAGGACTGGCCGGTCCAGGCGTAGCCGATGCCTTCGGGCAGCTGGGTCATTATCTGCTCCACCGCCGCCATGGCGTCGCCGGAGCTGACGCCGGCCGCCGGTTCGCCCACCAGCTCGTAGGAGCCGAAGCCGTTGTAGCGCTCCAGCAGCGGCGAGGCGGTGCTCCAGCGGGTGCTGGTGAAGGCCGACAGCGGCACCATGGCGCTGCTGGAATTGCGCACGTACCAGTCGCCGATGTCCTCGGCCTGCATGCGCTTGTCGGCATCGCCCTGGAGGTAGACCTTCTTCACCCGGCCGGCGTCGAGGAAGTCGTTGACGTAGCTGCCGCCCATGGCTGCGCTGAGGGTGTCGTTGATGTCACTGGAGGCCACGCCCATGGCGCCGGCCTTGCGGTCGTCTATGTCGACGTTGAGCTGCGGGGTGTCCTCCAGGCCCTGGGCGCGCACGTTGGCCAGGCGCGGGTCCTTGGCCGCCAGTTGCAGGAAGGTATCTCGGGCCTTGAGCAGCTCGGCGTGACCGAGGCCGGCGAGGTCCTGCAGCTGGATGTCGAAGCCGGAGCTTTCGCCCAGGCCCTGGATCGCCGGCGGCGAGATGACGAAGACGTTGGCGTCGAGGATCTTCGACAGCGCCATGTTGGCGCGGCGGGCCACGGCAGCGGCGGTGTGTTCGTCGCCCTGGCGCTCGCTCCAGTCCTTGAGCTTGATGAAGCCGCGCCCGGAGTTCTGCGCGTTGCCGCCGTTGCCCAGGCCACGCACGGTGAGCACCGACGCGACTTCCGGCTGCTGCAGCATGTACTGCTGCACCTCGCGGGTGACGTCCTGCAGGCGCTCGTCGGTGCCGCCCACCGGCAAGGTCATCATCATCATGAGCATGCCCTGGTCCTCGTCGGGGAGGAACGCGGTGGGCAGCTTGTGGAACATCACACCCACGCCGCCCAGCACCAGCGCATAGATCAGCAGCGCGCGCAGCGGGCGCGCCAGCACGGCGCCAACGCCGCGCTGGTAGTCACGCGAGCCGCGCTCGAAGGTGCGGTTGAACCAGCCGAAGAAGCCACGGCGTGGTTCGCCGTGCTTCGCGTTCGGCTTGAGCAGGGTGGCGCACAGCGCCGGGGTGAGGGTCATCGCGACCAGCACCGAGAGCGCCATGGCGGCGACCATGGTCACCGAGAACTGCCGGTAGATCACGCCGGTGGAGCCGCCGAAGAACGCCATCGGCACGAACACCGCCGAGAGCACCACGGCGATGCCGATCAGCGCACCGCTGATCTCGCCCATGGACTCGCGTGTCGCTTCGCGGGGCGACAGGCCCTGCTCGGCGATGATCCGCTCGACGTTCTCCACCACCACGATGGCGTCGTCCACCAGCAAGCCGATGGCCAGGACCATGCCGAACATGGTCAGGGTGTTGATCGAGTAGCCCATCAGCGCGAGCACGCCGAAGGTGCCCAGCAGCACCACCGGCACGGCAATGGCCGGGATCAGGGTGGCGCGGATGTTCTGCAGGAACAGGTACATGATGAGCACGACGAGGGCGATGGCTTCGAACAGCGTCTTGACCACTTCCTCGATGGAAATCTTCACGAAGGGTGCGGTGTTGTAAGCGACCTCGCTGCGCAGTTGCAGCTTGCTGGGGAAGAATTTTTCCAGCTCGGCGAGCTTGGCCTGCACGGCTTCGGACACGTCCAGCGCATTGGCGCCGGTGGCCAGGCTCACGGCCAGTCCGCCGGAGGGCCGGCCGTTGTGTTCGGCGACCACGTCGTAGCTTTCGCTGCCCAGTTCCACGCGGGCCACGTCGGCCAGAGTCACCACCGCGCCATTGCTGGAGTACTTGAGCACCAGGTCGCGGAACTGCGCGGCGGTCTGCAACTTGCTGCGCGCGCTGAGGGTGGCGTTGAGTTGCTGGCCGGGGCGGGCGGGCAGGGCACCGAGCTGGCCGGCGGAGGTGTCGACGTTCTGCGCGGTGAGTGCGCTGCTGACGTCCGAGGGCATCAGCGAGTATTGCTTGAGCTTGTCCGGGTCGAGCCAGATGCGCATGGCGTAGCTGGAGCCCAGGGTGGTGACCTCACCCACGCCGTTGACCCGGCTGATCTGGTCGTAGAGTGTGCTGGAGATGAAGTCGCTGATGTCGGTGGCGCTGACCTCGGGATTGTCCGAGACCAGCGAGACGATGATCAGGAAGTCGCTGGCCGAGTTGCGGATCTCGATGCCCTGTTGCTGCACGGTTTCCGGCAGGCGCGCCTTGGCCTGCTCCAGCTTGGTCTGCACCAGCATCTGCGCGGTGTTGACGTCGGTACCGGCCTCGAAGGTCAGGGTGATGCTGGCGCTGCCCGCCGAGCTGCTGCTGGATGACATGTAGGTCAGGCCGTTGAGCCCGGTCATCTGCTGCTCGATGACCTGGGTCACCGAGTCTTCCATGGTCTTGGCCGAGGCGCCGGTGTAGGTGGCGTTGAGGCTGATCTGCGGCGGCGCGATGTTGGGATACTGCGCCAGCGGCAGCTGGTAGATGGCAAGGATGCCGCCGAGCATCACCAGGATGGCGATGACCCAGGCGAAGATCGGCCGGTCAATGAAGAAGCGTGCCATGGCGTGGGCCTCAGTCGGTGCTGTCGTTGCGGGCGGTCAGGCTGGTGTCGCCGGCGTTGCCGCTCTTCCAGTCGATGGCCTGCACCGGCTGGCCGACGCGGACCTTCTGCAGCCCCTGGACGATCAGTTGGTCGCCATCCTCCAGGCCCTTGCTCACCCACCAGCGATTGCCCACGGCTCGGTCCAGGGTCAGCTCGCGCTGCTCGACCTTGCCGTCCACCACCACCAGCGCGGTGGCGCCGCCGCGTTCGTCCCGGCTGACGCCTTGCTGCGGTACGAGGATGGCGTCCTGTTGCACGCCTTCCTGCAGCGTCGCCTTGATGTACATGCCCGGCAGCAGCAGGCCGTCGGGGTTGGGCACCAGGGCGCGCAGGGTCACGCTGCCGGTGCTCTCATCCACGCTCACGCCGTTGAAGGTGAGGGTGCCGTCGTGGGCATAGGTGCTGCCGTCCTCCAGCTGCAGGTTGATGCGCGCGGCGTCTTTCTCCTCGGCGCGGGTGAGCTTGCCTTCGGCCAGCTCGCGCTTGAGGCGCAGCAGGGTGGTGCTGGGCTGGGTGAAGTCGACGTAGATCGGGTCGAGCTGCTGCACGGTGGTCAGCGCGGTGGTCTGCTCGGCGGTGACCAGCGCGCCGGCGGTGACCGACGAGGTGGACGTGCGGCCGGCGATGGGCGCGTTGATCTTCGTGTAGCCGAGGTTGATCCGCGCGGTGCGCAGCGCGGCTTGCGCCGATTGCAGGCTGGCGCGGGCTTCGAGCAGCGAGGCCTGGGCGCTTTCGTTGTCCTCGGCGCTGATGGCGTCGATCTTCACCAGCTGCGCATCGCGCTTGGCTTTCAGCTCGGCCGCCTTGAGCGTGGCGCGCGCCGAAGTAACGCTGGCCTCGGCCTGGGCGAGGGCGGCCTCGTAGGTCTGCGGGTCGATCTGGTAGAGCGCCTGGCCGGCCTTCACCGTCGCGCCTTCCTCGAACAGGCGCTTGAGCAGGATGCCGCCCACCTGCGGGCGAATCTCGGCGACCAGGTGCGCGCTGGCGCGGCCGGGCAGGGTGGTGCTCAGGGCCTGGGGCGCGCTGGCGACGTGGTACACCGCGACTTCCTGCACGGGCAGGGTGGGGGCGGCGCTCTCATCGCGGCAACCGCCGAGGACGAACAGACCGGTGCCCAGCAACAGGGCACGCGACAAGGGGGAAAACGAGGGGAAGAAGGAGGACATCCGTGGGACTCCGGACCGGAATGATTTTCACGATCCAGGCTGCTCGGCAAATGTGCAGTCATTGTGCAGAAAAGTGGGAGATTGCCCGTGCCGCCTTGCCCCATGCGGGGTGCCGCGCTTCAATGACGGCAGTTTCGATTGCCCCGGCGGTGCCATGAAAGTCAGTCTTTCCAGCAAGTTCTTCCTGGCTATGCTCGCGGTGTGCGCCTTCGCCGTGCTGGGCATGGTGTTCGCCGCCTACCTGAGCCTGAAGTACGGTTTCCTCGGCTACCTCAACCAGCAGGCCGAGGAACGCATGGAACGCATCGTCCCGCGCATCGAGCAGGCCTACGCGCAGAACGGCAGCTGGGACTTCATCCGCCGCGACCAGGACCAGTGGTTCGAACTGCTGCGCCCGGACGACATCAAGGACGACAAGACCTTCGATCCCAGCCTGCTCACCGTCTCCGACCTCACCGGTGCCTTCGTCCGCTTCGCCCTGCTGGACGAGCAGCGCAAGCCGATCATCGGCTACCGCGCCGCCGCCGGCGACATGCTGCTGCGACCGATCAACCATCAAGGGCACGTGGTCGGCTGGATGGCCCTGGCACCGCTGCAATCGGTGACCAGCGTTGGTGACCGGCGCTTCCAGCTCAACCAGCTGCGCTCCAGCCTGCTGGTGGGCCTGGCCTGCCTGCTGGGCACCGCGGTGATCGCCTGGTGGCTGAGCCGCGCGCTGTTGCGGCCGATCCGCGAGGTGGCGCGTGCCACCCATGAGTTGGCGGCCGGCGACTATGCGATCCAGGTGCCGGTGCGCTCGCAGGACGAAGCCGGGCAACTGGCCGGCGACTTCAACCGCATGGCCACGACCCTGGCCGGCAACGAGCGCATGCGCCGTGACTTCATGGCCGACATCTCCCACGAACTGCGCACGCCGCTGGCGGTGATGCGCGCCGAGCTGGAGGCCATGGAGGACGGCATTCGCCCGCTGGACGCCACCGCGTTGCGCTCGCTGCAGGGCGAGGTAGGCGCGCTGACCAAGCTGGTGGACGACCTGTTCGACCTGTCACTGGCCGAAGTCGGCGGACCGACCTACCGCCGCGAGCGCATCGACCTGCGCGTGCTGCTGCCGGTGGTGGCCGAGGCCTTCCAGGCGAGCTTCGCCGAGCGCGGCCTGACCCTGCGCGTGGAGTTGCCGGAGCAGCCGTTGTGGGTGCTCGGCGACGAATCGCGTCTGGGCCAGCTGCTGCACAACCTGCTGGAAAACAGCCGCCGCTACACTGACAGCGGCGGGCAGACGGTGCTGCGTGCGCTGCGCGACGGCGAGCGCGTGCTGGTGCAATGCGAGGACAGCGCGCCGGGGGTGGATGCCGCTTCGCTGGAGCGCCTGTTCGAACGCTTCTACCGTGCCGAGCGTTCGCGCAACCGCGCCAGTGGCGGCACCGGGCTCGGGCTGGCGATCTGCCGGGGCATCGCCGAGGTGCATGGCGGCAAGCTGAGCGCCAGAGCCTCGGCGCTGGGCGGTTTGCTGCTGACACTGGAACTGCCGGTCGCCGGAGCTGAAGCATGAGCCAAGGACAGATCCTGCTGGTGGAAGACGAACCCAAGCTGGCCGCGCTGGTGGGCGACTACCTGCGCGCCGCGGGCTTCGAGGTGGAGCACATCGCCGACGGCCTGGAAGTGGTCCCGGCGATTCGCCAGAAACACTACGACCTGATGCTGCTCGACCTGATGCTGCCGGGCCGCGACGGCCTGGATATCTGCCGCGAGCTGCGTGGCTTCAGCCGCCTGCCGATCATCATGATGACCGCCCGCGTCGACGAGATCGACCGCCTGCTCGGCCTGGAACTGGGCGCCGACGACTACATCTGCAAACCCTTCTCGCCACGCGAGCTGGTGGCGCGGGTCAAGGCCGTGCTGCGGCGTACTGGCACCCACGCGTCGAGCTTCGGGCTGGAGCTGGATGCGCGCACCTTTCACGCGCGCTACCAGGGCATCGCGCTGGACCTCACGCCGGTGGAGTTCCGCATGCTTGCCGCGCTGGCGGCGCGGCCGGGGCAGGTGCTGTCGCGCGACCAACTGATGAACCACATCTACCAGGACCACCGGGTGGTCGCCGACCGCACCGTGGACAGCCACGTGAAGAACCTGCGGCGCAAGCTGACCGCCATCACCCCGGCGGTCGATCCGATCCGCTCGGTGTACGGCGTCGGCTACAGCCTGGAGTGCGAGTAGACCGGCGGGCAGATCGCGATTTGTTTTCCGGCCATCCGGGTCAATGCTCCATCGGGTCGCCAGTGGCCAATCGCCTGGCGGCAGACAGGCCGATGGGCGAGCTTCCCCCGCTCTTGATATGCATCAACCGGACTTCGCCCCGGCCGCGCACACTGGTCCGGTCGGCCGGCTCGCGGTGATCCAGCGGTCCGCGCCGTCTCCGGCCATGGGCACCCATGGCGCATTCCGAGCAAGGAGAAAGAGCGATGGCAATGATGAAAGCGGCGATCTTTGTGGAGCCGGGCCGCATCGAATTGGCGGACAAACCCATCCCGGAGATCGGTCCCAACGACGCGCTGATCCGCATCACCACGACCACCATCTGCGGCACTGACGTGCACATCCTCAAGGGTGAATACCCGGTGGCGAAGGGGCTGACCGTCGGCCACGAACCGGTCGGCATCATCGAGAAGCTCGGCAGCGCCGTGAAGGGCTACCGCGAAGGCCAGCGGGTCATCGCCGGCGCGATCTGCCCGAACTTCAACTCCTATGCCGCACAGGACGGCGTGCCCTCGCAGGACGGCAGCTACCTGATCGAGAGCGGCCGCTGCGCCTGCCATGGCTACAAGGCCACCGCCGGCTGGCGCTTCGGCAATCTGATTGATGGCACTCAGGCCGAGTATGTTCTCGTACCGGATGCCGAAGGCAACCTTGCGCCGATTCCGGACAGCCTCACCGACGAACAGGTGCTGATGTGTCCCGACATCATGTCCACCGGCTTCAAGGGCGCCGAAAACGCCAACATCCGCATCGGTGACACCGTGGTCATCTTCGCCCAGGGGCCGATCGGCCTGTGCGCGACGGCGGGTGCGCGCCTGCTGGGAGCCTCGACCATCATTGCGGTGGATGGTAACGCGCACCGGCTGGACATCTCCCGCAACATGGGCGCCGACGTCACCCTGGACTTCACGCAGTGCGACGTGGTGGAGGAGGTGATGAAGCTTACCGGAGGGCGCGGCGCCGATTCATCCATCGAGTGCCTGGGCCTGCCGAGTACCTTCGAACAGGCGATGAAAGTGCTCAAGCCGGGCGGGACCCTGTCGAGCCTGGGCGTTTATTCCAAGGACGTGCAGATTCCGCTGTCCGCCTTCGCCGCCGGCCTGGGCGACCACCGCATCAACACCGCGCTGTGTCCCGGCGGCAAGGAGCGCATGCGCCGGCTGATGAGCATCATCGAGTCGAACCGCGCCGACTTCGGCTCGCTGGTGACGCACCACTACGCGCTCGACAACATCGTCGAGGCCTACGACCTGTTCGCCCATCAGCGTGACGGCGTGCTGAAGATCGCCATCAAGCCCTGAGGCGGGGCAGGGAATGATCTTCCGCCTGTAGGCGGTGATCATTCCCTGCAGCGTTCGGCCGAATTGCGCAGGGCAGGGCAAATCCAGTATTGTTGAGAACGATTATCATGTTTAACAAAACTGGACGTTCATGGACAGCGAGCGGGCATTCGAAAGGGATGTTGAGCGGCTTTACATTGCCCACCACGGCTGGCTGAAGGGCTGGCTGCGCCGCCGCCTGGGCGAGCACGCCGATGCCGAGGACCTGGCGCAGGACACCTTCGTGCGCGTGATGCGCTCGCGCAGCGCCATCGCCGAACTGCGCCAGCCGCTGGCCTATCTCGCCACCATCGCCAACAGCCTGCTGATCAACCGCTGGCGCCGCCAGGCGGTCGAGCGTGCCTACCTGGAAGCGCTGGCCGCACGGCCTGAGGCGGTGGCGCCTTCGGAGGAAGAGCGCCTGCTGCTGATCGAAGCGCTGATGGAAATCGACGAACTCCTGCACGGCCTCGCGCCGCAAGTGCGGGAAATCTTCCTGATGTCGCAGCTGGACGGCTTGACCTACCCGCAGATCGCCCTGCGCCTGGAGCTGAGCGTCAACCAGGTGCAGAAGGCGATGAGCAAGGCCTTCACCGCCTGCTACGCGTGCCGGTTCGAATGAGCGCCATGTCCCGCGACGGCGATTCCCGGCCGATTTCCAATGTCATCCGCGACCAGGCGATTGCCTGGTTCACCCTGGCCCAGTCGGGCTGCATGAGCGAGGCCGAGCAGCGCCAGTTGCTGCTCTGGCGCGAGGCCGACAGCGAGCACGAGCGTGCCTGGCAGCGCCTGAGCAGCATCCCGCTGGGCCTGCAGCGCCACGCCGGGCGGCTGGCTGACCCGCTGCTGCGGCAACTGGCCGGGCGCCGGCACTACGACGAAATGGACCGGCGCAAGGCGCTCAAGGTGCTGGTCGGTTTCGGCCTGCTCGGTGGCCTGGCCTGGCAGGGACGCGATACGCCCTGGGTGCAGGGCGCCATGGCGGATTACCACACCGCAACCGGCGAGCGTACGCAGCGCACGCTGCCCGATGGCACCCAGCTGTGGCTCAACACGGCCACGGCGGTCGACCTGCATTACACCGACAACGTTCGCGAGCTGCGCCTGCGTTACGGCGAGATCGAGATTCTCACCGCCCGCGACAGCGCCGGGCGGCCGTTGCGGGTCGTCAGCGGCGACGCCGTGCTGCAACCGCTGGGCACGCGCTTCCGTGTCCGCCGCGAGCACGACGGACGCGGCACCTTGCTGGCGGTGACCCAGGGCCGCGTCGCCGCCAGTTCGCTGGCCGGCGGCGAGGCGAGGGTGATCGAAGCCGGCTCGCAGGCCCGTATCGGCGCGGCCGGCGTCAGCGCTCCGCAGGCGCTGGACGTGAACGACGGCGCCTGGGTCGATGGCTATCTGGTGGCCGAGCGCATGCGTCTGGCGGACTTTCTCGCCGAGCTGGATCGCTATCGCCCCGGCCTGCTGCGTTGCGACCCTGCTGTTGCAGGTATTCGCCTGAGCGGCTCCTACCCGCTGGGCGACACCGACCAGGTGCTGGCCATGCTGCAGGACAGCCTGCCGGTCACCATCCAGCGACGCACCCGCTACTGGGTCACGGTGGGCCGGCGCTGAGGCGGTAAAGGCCTCCAGATCGTGCCAATGAAAATAATTCTCGAAAAGTCGGCAGGTTTTCGTTTCTCGCTTGGCCTAGGGAGAAATCCCTGCTCGCACCTGCGGGCCAACAACGAGAAACGGACCCTCTGCCCATGACGCTTCACCCCATCACCCGCGCCCTGCGCCAGTCGCTTGGCCTGGCTCTGTTGTCCTGCTCCACGCTCACCCTGCTGCCGGCCATGCCGGTGCAGGCCGAATCCACCGCCACCCGCACCCAGCAGTACGCCATCCCCGCCGGCCCGCTGGACCAGGTGCTCGGCGAGTTCGGCCGCCGCGCCGGCATCCCCATCTCCGTGAATGCGGGCCTGACCGAAGGCAAGCGCAGTGGCGGGCTGAACGGCGAGTACGGCATTGAGGACGGCTTCGCCCGCATCCTGTCGGGGACGAAGCTGACGGTGCGGCGCCTGGACAACGGCGGCTACGGCCTGGTGCCGGCGCCGTCGGATGCGGTGCTGGAGATGGATGCCACCACCATCTCCAGCCAGCTGCTGGACCCGACCAGCGAGGGCACCAACTCCTACAGTGCCCGCGCGGTGACCATCGGCAAGGGCGCGCACAGCCTGCGTGAGACGCCGCAGTCGGTCACCGTCCTGACTCGCCGCTACATGGATGACCAGAACATCACCACCATCGAGCAGGCGATGGAGAAGACGCCGGGCATCGCCGTGTATGAGTCGCCCATGGGCGGCAAGTATTTCTATTCCCGCGGCTTCATGATGCAGGGGCAGTACCAGTACGACGGCGTGCCGCTGGATGTCGGTGGCGAGTACGTGCAGGCCAACAGCTTTTCCGGCGACATGGCCTTTTATGATCGCGTTGAAGTGCTCAAGGGCGCGGCGGGCATGATGAAGGGTTCGGGAAGCTCCACCGGTGGAGTGAACTTCGTCCGCAAGCGTGGCCAGGCCGTGCCGGAGACCAAGTTGTCGCTGTCGGCCGGCAGCTGGGACAACTACCGGGGTCAGGTCGACGTGGGCGGGCCGCTCAACGAGTCCGGCACCTTGCGTGGCCGCACCGTGGTGGCGTTGCAGGATCGCCAGTATTTCTACGATGTCGGCAAGCGCAACGACCAGATTCTCTATGGCGCGCTGGATTACGACGTCAGCCCCGACACGACGCTGGGCCTGGGCGTCGCCTACGAAAAGCTCGACGCGACGCCCTGCTGGCACGGCCTGCCGCGCTACAGCAATGGCAAGGACCTGAAGCTCAGCCGCTCGACCTGCCTGGGCGCCTCCTGGAACAACTGGGAGAGCGAGCGCACCACGCTGTTCGCCGATCTGTCCCACCAGTTGAACGGGGACTGGGCCTTCAAGTTCGCCGGCGTCTGGACCCATAACGACCAGAACATGAAATACGCGCTGTCCGAGACCTCCGGCGGCGTGACGCCGGGCACCACCTCGGCGCCATCCTCGGTGTATTCCGGGCTGTTCGACTACGACCAGACCGACTATGGCTTCGATGCCTACCTGGATGGCAAATTCGATGCCTTCGGCCTGCAGCATGAACTGACAGTCGGCGCCAACGCCAGCCGCGCCAAGACCCACGACCGCTGGGCATTGATCAACATGTCGAGCCTGCTGGGCGCTACCCAGGACCCGTTTCACCCCAACTCGCACATTCCCGAGCCGGCGGATGATTTCTATGCCTCCAACTCCTACCGTGGCGGCCCGATTCCCACCGAGTCGGACACGAGGCAGTTCGGCACCTACGCCACCCTGCGCCTGAAGCTCGCCGAGCCGTTGACCTTCGTCCTTGGCTCCCGTGTCAGCTGGTATCGCAACAGCCGCGATTCCTACACCCAGGCCTGGGACTACTGGCAGCACGACCGCAGCCAGGAAAACGGCCAGGTCACGCCGTTTGCGGCGCTGATCTACGACCTCAACGACCAGTGGTCCGTCTACACCAGCTACGCGGACATCTTCCAGCCGCAGAGCACCTACACCGACGAGTCAGGCAGTCCGCTGCAACCCAAGACCGGGGCCAGCTACGAACTTGGCATCAAGGGTGAGTTGCTGGAAGGCCGCGTCAACACGGCTTTCAACCTCTTCCGCACGGTCGAGGAACATCGCGCGGAAGGCAACTATGACACCACCTGCCTCGGTTCCTCCGACGGCTACTGCTACACCGACGTCGGCAAGGTCCGGGCGCAGGGCTTCGAGGCGGAAGTCAGTGGCGAGGTCATCGACCGGCTGCAACTGCTGGCCGGCTACACCTATACCCAGACCAAGTACCTCAACAGCGCTGAGGAGAACCCGCAGGAACCGACCTTCACCACCACCTATTTCCCGCGCCACCTGTTCCGCGCCTGGGCGGATTACCAACTGGCCGGAGAACTGGATCGCTGGAACCTGGGCGCGGGTGTGACGGCCCAGAGCGACGTCTCCGTGCGCAGTGGGAGCGTCACCTCGGTGCAGTCGGACTACGCCATCTGGAATGGCCGCCTGGGCTATCGCATCGACGACCACTGGACCGTCGCGCTCAACGGCAACAACCTGTTCGACAAGAAGTACTACCAGAGCGTGGGGGCCGTTTCCTGGGGCAACTTCTACGGCGAACCGCGTAACTTCATGGTCACCCTGCAGGGTGCGTTTTGACACGGAGTCCGAGCAACTGTTCTGTGCGGTGTTGACCTCAACCTAGGTTGAGGTCCTAGAGTCCGTCCGGGCCTGCCTGCCGCCGCCGTTTCCGGCGGCGGGCCGGCGCACTCGGAACATGACCGCACAAGGACCCGGTATGGACACCCACACTTCACTGATGATTTTCCAGGCTACCTGCTTCCTGGGTTTCAGCCTCTGGCTGAGCATCGCGCTGATCAACAACCTGCACGCCTTCTCCAGCTCGGTCGCAGCGGTCGGCGCGACCATGGCGATGGCGCCGCTGCGCCAGCCTCCCGCCATCGACTTCCCCTTGCTCGCGCGCGCACTGGCCTCGCCGGCCCTGCATCGCCTGGCACTGATCGTTGTCATTCTGCTGCAGATCGTCGCGGTGCTGGCTGCCTGGACCGGCTGCTACGAGCTGTTGCTGGGCGACGGCCTCGACGCCGCCAGGCCCTGGCTGAACCTCGGCCTCAGCGCGGCGCTGGCCTTCCTCTTCGCCATGCTGCTGGGCGGCCTCTGGTTCGGCTACTGGATCCGCCAGGAGGGGCTGCAGCTGACGCACCTGATGCTGGTCGTCTGGGTGCTGCTGAACTTCCTCGTCCTCAACCTTCGCTGGAACTAGCCGGGACGCCTGCTACGCGAAAGCCCCCTCGACGCGATTGCGCCCGGCGGTCTTGCCACGGTAGAGCGCGCGGTCGGCCTGCTGCAGGTACTCGTCGAGCGCCTGCGTGCCAGTGAAGGCCTCCGAGACGCCGATGGTGGCGGTGCAGCGGATCGGCTGGTCCGGTATCGCGCCCGGTACTTCGCTTTGTTCGATGGCCACGCGGGCGCGTTCGGCCAGTTGCAGAGCGCCTGTCCTGTCCATGTCCAGGCCAACGAGGACGAACTCCTCGCCGCCCAGCCGGCACGTCAGGTCGCCTTTGCGAGCGGTGGCCTTGAGTACCTGGGCCACATGAGACAGCACGAGATCGCCGACCTTGTGGCCGTGGTTGTCGTTGATCTGCTTGAAGTGGTCGATGTCCACGATCAGCAGGTAGGCAGGCCCGGCTTTACGGGAACGGAAGTGCGCTTCCAGCCCCTCGACCAGCCCGCGGCGGTTCAGTAATTGCGTCAGCGGGTCATGGGCGGCCATGGTGCGCAGCTCATCCGTCAGGCGCCGCAGCACCAGCCAGACGGCGCAGGGCGGCAGCACGGTGCCGAGGAATGACATGTAGAGGTAGAAGACTTTCTGGAAGCTGCTGTTCATGTCCAGCGCCGCCAGCCCGCCCTGGATGATCATCGCGAACTTCGCGGCGTTCAGCGCGCAGATGCCGCCAATCAGCACGGCGAACACGATCATCTCGACGCGCAGGTCCTGGGCGACGTTCTGCCGGGCATAGAGCACTGCCACGGCCATGCCCAGGAACAGCAGGGCACACGAGCCCGCCAGCAGCGCATGGCGCGCTTCACTTCCGAGGGCGGATTGCACCGTGAGCTGCAACGCCGTGTAGAGGACAGCCAGTGTGAGCAATGGCCGCCACACGGCGGTCGGTCGATCGAAGAAGCGCAGAGCGCCAAGAACGTAGGCGACAGGGGCGCAGAGGGTCATCGTGTGGTTGACGACACTCATCGCCCCCCAGTGCGCCGGGCCGCCGAGTAACTGCAGGATGTAGGCGAGCCCCAGCAGGAAATTGCCCAGGGCGAAGACTTCCATGCCCATTTTCTTGCCGTTCAGCCGGGTGCTGATCAGCAGGAACATGACGCTGAAACAAAGCAGGTGCACGCAGAGCATGCTGAGGATGACAGTGGTGACCATGGGTTCGCGTCAGTGAAGGCGTAGCAAAGGGAGCCGGGCAGTGGAGCTGTGGCGGGCGCGGACCCGGCACTCCAGGCCGCCTCTGGCGTACTCGGCGGAGTCGTTCGGGGCCAGGGCACCTAACCATATGTGTAGCGGGAAGGCAATCCGCCAGCACAGCACGCCAATGGAGGTGGTTCTCACGAGTCTGTCGACAGCCCGGACCGGGGGCTACAGTTCACTGTCGAGGGCGATACCGGGGGATGGGCCAGGAACCGGGACGTTCCGAGCAGTCAGAGCCACTGACCCTGGAGAAAGGGCATGCCCAAGAAAATCATCATTTCCTTTGACGGGACCTGGAATACCCCGGACGCGAAGTCCGAGATCAAGGGCAGTAAAAGTACCAACGTCTGGAAGCTGCATGCTTCCATCCTTCCCGCAGACAGCAACGGCACCTCGCAGGCCAAGTGGTACGACAAGGGAGTCGGCACCGCGTGGTACGACCGCCTTGCGGGTGGGGCATTCGGCGTCGGGCTTTCGGAGAATATCCTCGACGGCTACCGGCAACTGGTCAGTACCTACGAGGCGGGCGATCAGGTCTACGTGTTCGGCTTCAGTCGCGGGGCCTATACCGCCCGCAGCCTGGTGGGGCTGATCCGCAACGCCGGGCTGCTCAAGCCCGAGCACATCAACCTGACGAACGAGGCCTACGGGCTCTACCGCACCCGCGACGAGGGCGCCGACTCCGAGCGCGCCAGGCTGTTCAGGGGCAGCTTCTCGCGGGAGATCACCATCCACATGCTCGGCATCTGGGACACCGTGGGCGCGCTGGGCGTGCCGCTGGAGTCGTTCGACTGGTTCAACAAGGCCTACTACGAATTCCATGACACCGAGCTCAGCTCGATCGTGCACAACGCCTTCCATGCGCTGGCCATCGACGAGTGGCGCAAGAATTACCAGTGCACGCTGTGGGACCCCAAGAGCAAGCCCAACCAGCGGGTGGAACAGGTGTGGTTCTCCGGCGCCCACGCCAACGTCGGCGGCGGTTATGCGGACAACAGTCTGTCGGATATCGCGCTGGTGTGGATGATCAACAAGGCCATCGAGTGCGGGCTGGCGGTGGACACCCGCAAGACCCCGAGCCTGCCCACCACGACCCTCCCCATCACCAACTCCTACAAGGAGTTCCTTGGCGGCGCCTACAGCCAGTTCACACAGCCGCATTACCGGGATATCGGCAACACCTCGTTCGGCCAGGAGGCGATCGACCCGAGCGTGGAGGAACGCCTCAAGCACGATGCCCAGTACAAGCCGAAGAACACCGTGGGTGGGCATCTCACCGGCAATTTCACGCCGGTGGGCAAGATTCGCTGAGGGGGAGGGCGTACCGGGAAGGTCGCCTCAACGCTTTACGCAGACGAACAATGCGTTGCCCGAGGTGCCCTCCCAGGGCGTGATGCGCTCGTAGTCGTGCTCGAAGACCTGCACCTCGAAGAGCGGCTCCAGCAAGCGCTGCAGCTCGGCGAAGGTCAGGGCGACCATGGCGTGTTCGTCCTGCCAGGCCTGGGTCTCGCCGGCGCTGGTCTTCTCGATGCTCAGGCGCAGCGCCTGGCGCTCGCCCGCGCCGCCGTAGTACCAGCCCGAGCCGAAGGTGAACTGGCTACCCTCGTGTTCGACCGAGTGGCGCACGAAGGAGCTGTTGTCGATCAGCGCCTTGTCCACGCTGTTGAAGCAGAACACGCCGCCGTCCGCCAGTGCCTGGTGCACGCTCGCCAGGCACGCCTGCAGCTGTATCACACCGGGGTTGTAGTGGATCGAGTAGAGGAAGCAGGTGATCAGGTCCAGCGGCTCGTCGACGCGGAAACTCGCCATGTCGTGGCAGCTGAAGCTTGCCTCGGGGCAGCGCTGCTGGGCGATGTCCAGCATCGGCTGGTTGAGGTCCAGGCCGGCGCTCGCGTAGCCGAAGTCGAGGAAGTAGCGCACGTGCGGCCCGGTCCCGCAGGCGAGGTCCAGGTGCCGGCGCCCCTGGTTGCCGAACAACTGGTGCAGGCGGCGCACGCAGTGGCTCTGCGCCTGGTAGTCGATGTCGGCGCACATCAGGTCGTAGTAGGAGGACAGGTCGGTGTACAGCGCGTTGGAGGACATAGGCAGCCAGACAGGGAGTTTGCCGGAGGTTTCGGCGCGGCATGGTACATCAGCCGTGGGTCTTCTCCGCTGAAATCGGACGTCCCGCAGGCCTGCTCATTCCCCGATCTGGCGCCACTGGTTGCGGTAATGCCGTGGCGCCGTGCCGGTGATGCGCTTGAAGGCATTGCTGAAGGCGCTTTCGGAGCTGTAGCCCAGCTCGGTGGCCAGCTCCGCCATGGTCACGTCGCTGCCGCGCAGCGCCTGCTGGGCCAGCAGCATGCGCCACTCGCTCAGGTAGGTCAGCGCCGGGATGCCGGTGATGCTCTTGAAGTGCACGGCGAAGCTGGTGCGCGACATGCCCGCCGCCCTGGCCAGTTCGCCCAGTTGCCAGGCGCGGCCGGGCTCGCCGTGCATCAGGCCCAGCACCGGGGCCAGGCGCTTGTCGCCGGCTGCGCGGAGCCAGCCGCAGGAAACTGAATCGGAGGACTCCAGGTAGGCGCGCACCGTCTGCACGAACAGCAGCTGCGTGAGCTGCGCGGATACCGCGCCGACTCCCGGGCGCCACTGGTTGCGCTCTTCGACGATCTGGTCGAGCAGCCATTTCAGCCGCTCGGCCTGCTGCGTGCCGGCATGCACCTGCATCACCGCCGGCATCAGGCGGAACGCCAGTTCCTCGCTGGTCGGATCCAGGCGCACATGTCCACCCAGCTGGATGCAGTCCTCGCCGCTGCCCAGGGTGGCTGTGCGCTCGTTGGCATCGCCGCTGAACACGTCCATGGCCTCCAGCGGTTTCAGCGCCAGGTCGCTGGCCAGGACGAAGGCGCGGCGCGAGCAGAGGATGAACACGTCGCCCTCCTTGATCCACACCGGTTCCTCGTCACCTTCGATCTGCAGCCAGCAACTGCCCTTGATCAGCGCGAAGAACTTAAGGTGCTGCGGCGGCGGGAAGCGCAGACTCCAGTCGCCACCGGCGCTGAAGCCGCCGGCCACGGTCAGTTGCGCATCGGCCACGCGCAGGAAGTCGGACAGCGGGTCGGAGCGGGTAGCCGAGTACTGGGTCATGGCGAGGGGCCCTGGGGTGCCGAAAGCGGATGCGGCCCAGAATCGCACCGGGCTCCCGCCGGGGCAACGGCCAACCGCGCAACCGGCAGATTCGAACTCTCGCGCAAGTAAAGCGCACTCCAGCGCATTCACGGTTCGACGGAGCAGGCGTAATTTTCCCGGCGTCCGACTACAGCCTTGCCCGAGAAAATCCATGAAAGACGAATTGGTATTGGTGACCGGCGGGACCGGTTTCATTGCCCAGCATTGCATCCTCGCCCTGCTGCGCGACGGCTATCAGGTGCGTACCACGGTGCGTTCGCTGGCGCGGGAAGCCGAAGTGCGCGAGCAGCTGCGCGAAGGTGGCATCGACGCAGGAGAACGCCTGAGCTTCGTGGTCGCCGACCTGAGCCAGGATCGCGGCTGGGCGGAAGCCGTCGCCGGCTGCCGCTACGTGATCCACGGGGCCTCGCCGACGCCCACGGGTGCGCAGACCAGCGAGGAGGAATGGGTGCGCCCGGCGGTCGACGGCAACCTGCGGGTGCTGCGCGCCGCACGCGATGCAGGGGTGAAGCGGGTCGTGCTGACCTCGGCCTTTGGTGCCATCTGCGCCGGACACGGGCAGATGACGCGGCCCTTCGACGAGACTGACTGGAGCGACCTGAGCAGCCGCAACGTCTGGCTCTACCAGAAATCCAAGACCCTCTCCGAGCGCGCCGCCTGGGACTTCATCGCCCGTGAGGGGCAGGGCCTGGAACTGTCGGCAGTCAACCCGGTGGCCGTGCTCGGCCCGGTGCTCGGCGCCGACTACTCGCACTCCATCCGCCTGGTGAAAAGCCTGCTCGCCGGCCAGCCGGGCAGCCCGAAGATCAACTGCGGATTCGTCGATGCGCGCGACGTGGCGGACCTGCACGTGCTGGCCATGACCCACCATGCCGCTCGCGGCGAGCGCTTCATCGCCACCGCCGGTGACAGCCTGTGGCTGGGCGATGTCGCGCGGGTTCTCAAGGAGCGCATGGGTGCCGTGGCGGCGAAGGTCTCGACGCGTGTGCTGCCCAACTGGGTGGTGCGCCTGGGCGCGCTGAAGGACCCGGCGCTCAAGGGCTCCGTGCCGCTTCTCGGGCTGCGAATGAACTCCAGCAACGCCAAGGCGCGCAGGCTGCTGGGCTGGTCGCCGCGCCCGGCCGAGGAGGCCATCGTGGCGACCGCGCGCAGCCTGGACAAGCTCGGTCTGCTCGATTGAGCAGGCCCGGATAACGCAAAAGCCCCGTCCCGCGTGAGCAGGGCGGGGCGGTCTGGCGCTGGCTGTCAGTAATCCCAGAAGCCGGCGATCCAGCGGAAGGCATCGCCGTCGATGGCCACGCGCCCCACCGAGGGGAAGGGCAGGTGGGTGGCGACGAACAGTTCGCCACTGGCCGCCGCCTCGCGCAGCAGGCGGACCCGCACGTGGACCGACTCTTCCGGGTCGTGTTCGAAGCCGTTGTGCCATTCCGGATGGTCGAAGGCCACCGGGAACAGTGCATCACCGGCAAAGGTCAGGCGCTCGCCGGCGGAGTCGACGTAGACGATGCAGTGGCCGGGGGTGTGGCCGCCGGTGAGCTTCGCCACCACACCCGGCGCTACCTGGAACTCGTCCTCGAAGATGTGCAGGCGGCTCTCGTAGTGAGCCATGAACTCGTTGGCGGTGCGCCGCAGGACGTCCGGTACCGGCTGCGGCATCTCGGTCAGGCTGAAGTCGGGGATCTTCCAGAAATCGACTTCGGTGGCCGTGACGTGGATACGCACCTCGGGGCTCAGGCCGTTCTTCACGGTGTCGGTGAGCAGCCCGCCGATGTGGTCCATGTGCATGTGGGTGATCACGATATCGGTGATCGACGACAGCTCGATGCCGGCATCCTTCAGGCGCTTGGGGAACTGCCCGGCGCGGGGGAAGCCGGGGAACTGGTTGCCCAGGCCGGCGTCGACCAGGATGGTCTGCTCACCGCTGCGCACCACCAGCACGTTCAGTGCCCAGTCGAACATGTCCGGGCCCAGGTACATTTCCTTGAACCACGCCGCGCGCTCTTCCGGGGTGGCGTTGGTCGACATGGTTTCGGTCGGCAGCGGCAGCACGCCGTCGCTGACCACCAGCACGTCGATCTCGCCCACGCGCAGGGCGTAACGCGAAGGCACCAGTTCCTGGGCCGGGGTGGTGGCATCGGGCTGGGCGAAGGTATTCAGGTGCATGGTCATGGTGGTTCTCCTGTTGCTTGTTAGGTCGAGTCCATCAGGCGAGTGGCACTCCCTCGGAGCGAGGGAGTGCGGGCAGAGCAGCGATCAGGCCACCGGGATCAGCGGGTCGGCGGCGGCCAGGGCGGCGCGGCGGTCGGCGGCCGGCGGGTAGATCCAGACGGTGTTGATCTGCGTCTTGAGTTCCTTGGCCTCGGCCTTCACCAGCTTCAGCTGGCGGTCCCAGCCTTCGGTGTACACGGCGCCCCAGGCGCCGAGGTCGAGGCAGGTGACGTACTTGGGCTGGCGGTACTGGGTCGGGGCGACGCCCAGCAGGTCGGCGGCGGCGTTGTTGCCGGCGTGGCGTCCGAGGCTGATGGCGTGCTGGCAGGACATCGCGGCGAAGTTGCCGATGTCGTCGGTGGCGGCGTAGGCGACGTCACCGGCGGCGAAGACGTTCTGCAGTCCGCGCACCTTGAGGTTGCCGTCCACGTGCAGGCGGCCCTGGCCGTCACGTTGGGCAGTCAGCTGTTCGGTCAACGGGCTGGCGCGGAAACCCACCGTCCAGATCACCGTGTGGCTCTCGATGTGGCGGCCGTCGGCGAGGGTCACGCCGTTGGCGTCCACGGCGGCGACCGTGGCGCCGGTGATCCATTCGATGCCCAGGCTGTCGGAGGCCTCGATGATCGACGGGCGGATGCCTTCGCCCATCACCGCGCCGATGCGCTCGCCACGGTCGACGATGACCACGCGGACGTCCTGGTCCTCACCCAGTACGGCACGCAGGCGGGCCGGCATTTCAGTGCCGGTCTCGATACCGGTGAAGCCGCCGCCGGCGATCACCACGGTGTTGCGTGCGCGGCTGGCCGGCTGGTTGCGCAGCGACATCAGGTGGCTTTCCAGGTGCGCCGCCGATTCGATCTGGTCAACGTCGAAGGCATGTTCCTTCAGGCCCGGCACCGGCGGGCGGGACAGCTGGCTGCCGCTGGCCAGTACCAGGCGGTCGTAGCTCAGCTCGCCAGTGCGGCCGGTTTGGTCGCGGTAGCCGACCTTGCGGGCCTGCTCGTCGATGCTCTCGGCGGTGCCCTTGACGAAGCGCACGCCCACGGCCTCGAACAGCTCGGTCAGCGGAGCGAACATGCTGTGCACATCGGGCTCGTAGAAGCGCGGGCGGATGCGCAGTTCGGCCTGCGGCGCGAGCAGGGTGATCTCCACATCGTTGTTGCCGTGCATGTCCAGCAGGCGGGCGGCGCTCAGAGCGCTCCACAGTCCACCGAAGCCCGCGCCAATAACCAGAAGTTGCTGTTTCATCATGTGCTCCTGACTCGAATGGATGAATTGCCTTGAAGTCACTGCTTCAAGTTCGGCGTGACGCTGACGGGTAGTTGCAAACCTTGGTTTGCGTTGTTCCGTCTGCAGTCGTCCGCTGTGAATCCATGCTAGGGAGGAGAACTTCCGGGCGCACTTCTACATCGGTGTGCGGGAATTACGCATGTGTGGAAGAGAACTATACGAAGGTATCGACGGGGAACCGTGTGAAGTATTTTTCAGGGCAGTGCAGTGCAGTGCAGTGAACAGGGTCGGGAATAACTTGCGGGGGATTTTCGCGTTCAGGATTTCAGCAGCAGGGCAGTCTCGATGCAGTGCAGCAATTGTTCGGCTTCGAACGGCTTGGGCAGGCAGGCGATCACGCCGGGCATGTCCGTGCTGATGCGCGGCCGCTCGCCGGGGTAGGCGGTCATGAAAATCACCGGAAGGTCCAGGCCACGGCTGCGCAGCGTTTCATAGAGCTCCACGCCGCACATGCCCGGCATCTGGATATCGGAGATCAGGCAGCTGGCCAGTTCCGGGCCGTCGGAGCCGAGGAACTCGCGCGCCCCGCCGTAGGTGCGCGCCAGGTAGCCGGTGGCGCGCAGCAGGCCTTCCAGCGCGGTGCGAAGGGATTCATCGTCGTCGACTACTGCAATGACAGCCTTGTTGCGCATTTGCGTCTTTTGCATCCTCTGGGGCGCTCGTGGCGGCGCCTGCCGTACTTGCAAGATACGCCGTCGAACAAGTCGGAGAAGTATACCTAGGTATAGTCGGGCAACACCTGGGTATGGATATTCCGGCGGGCAGTCTGATGTGGGTGATATTCGCGGCAGGAAGTTGAGCGGAACAATACCCAGGTATTAGTTCGGATAACCAACGGGTGGCGATATTGCACCCATGTACAACTGACTCAGCGGTTACGCCTGAATAATCTGCAATCACATCGCAAGCCTGGAGAAGTGAACGGGCCCAGCGAAAGGCAGTTCGGATGCAACTTTCACCAGGCGGGCGAAACCATGAACAGAAATGACCTGCGACATGCCGACATCAACTTGCTGGTTGTCTTCGAAACCATGATGCGCGAGCGCAACGTGACCCGGGCGGGCGAACGCCTGTTCCTCTGCCAGACCACCGTCAGCAGCGCGCTGAACCGCTTGCGGACGATGTTCGACGACCCGCTGTTCATCCGCAGCGGGCGGGCGATGGAGCCCACCGCGCGGGCCGAGGAAATCCACGTGCGCCTGGGCCCAGCCCTGGAAGGCATCGCCCTGGCCCTGAGCTGCGCAAGGGAGTTTGACCCGCGCACCAGCGAGGAGACCTTCCACGTCGGTCTGTGCGACGAAGTCGAATACGCGCTGCTGCCGCGGCTGATGCAGCAGCTGCGCGCCGAGGCGCCGAACATCACGCTCGTCGTACGGCGAGTCGATGCGCTGCAACTTCCGCAGCTGCTGGTCGCCGGGGACATCTCCCTGGGCATTGGTCACGCGCAGGAGCTGCCGGCCAGCGCCCACTGCCGCAGCCTGCGCCCGGTGCAGCCGATGCTGCTGCGCGCCGATTCGGCGGCGGCGCCGGTGAGCCTCGACGAATTCTGCCGGCGGCCCCATGTGGCGGTGTCCGCGCTGGGCAAGGTGACCGACGACGTCGACCGCGCCCTGGCGCGCCACGACCGGCAGCGCCGGGTGGTGCTCGCGGTGCCGCAGTTCAGCGCCTTGCCGGCGCTGCTGGCCGGAAGCGACATGCTCGCCATCGTGCCCGACTACGTGGCCCAGGCGATGGCGCGGGTGGATGGCCTGCGCGCCGAATACGCACCGCTGCCGCTGTCGAGCCCGGACCTGGCCATGGCCTGGCGCGGCACCAGCCATGCCGACCCGCGCGAGCGCTGGCTGCGGACGTTCTTCGCCCGCCACCTGGAGCAGCAGCCGGAGCGTGCGCTGGCGCTGGCTGTGGCCTGAGCGAATCAGACTCAGCGGCTGAAGCGGCTGCGGTAGTCGCGCGGGGAGATCGACAGGTGGCGCTGGAAGGTGCTGCGCAGCCGCTCCTCGTCGCTGAAACCGCAGGCGCTGGCGATCTGCCCGATGTTGCGCGAAGAGTTTTCCAGCAGGCGTTTCGCTGCTTCCAGACGGAACAGTTCGATGGCCTTGGCCGGCGTGCGCCCAGTGCGATCCTTGTACACGCGGGAGAAGTTGCGCAGGCTCATCTTCGCCTGTTCCGCCAGGCGTTCCACGGTCAGTTCCGGATCCCCCAGATTCTCCGCCAGCCACAGGTGCAGCTCGTCGAAGGCCGGGTTGTCCTGGGTCTGCAATTGCAGCAGGGTGCTGTACTGCGCCTGCCCGCCGGGGCGCTTGAGGTAGACCACCAGCTCGCGCGCCGCCTGCATGCTGACCTCGCGGCCGCAGTCGGCTTCCACCAGCGCCAGTGCGAGGTCGATGCCGGCGGTGACCCCTGCCGAAGTCCAGACCGAGCCCTGCTGGATGAAGATCGCATCGGCGTCAACTTCCAGGGCCGGGAAACGCTGTTGCAGGGTGTCGCACAGGGCCCAGTGGGTCGCGGCGCGGCAGCCGTCGAGCAGCCCGGCCTTGGCCAGCAGGAAGGCGCCGCTGCACACGGAAGCCACCCGACGCACTCTGGGGGCCGCGTGGTTCAGCCAGGCCGCCAGCTCGCCGTGGCTGTCGAGGGTTTCGCCGATGTCCGGGGCGCCGGGGACGACCAGGGTGTCGACCGCGGCGAGGTCGAGTTCAGCCAGCGCGCTGGTGTCCACCGACAGCCCTTCGACGGTGCTCACCAGCCCGCCGCGCAGGCTTGACGTCAGCAACTGATAGCCGGGCAGGCCACGCTGGGCCAGGGCCTTGCTGGCGGCCCAGAACACGGTCTGGGCGCCGCTCAGGTCGAGCAGGCCCATCTGCGGGTAGGCGACGAAGGCGACGGTGATCGGCGTCGTCGCGGGGAGCGGGTAAGGGGGAGCAAAGGCGCTTGCCATCGGGGTTCTGCCTGTTCGGGGAGCTGGTCGAAAGTGGGCCGAAGGTATGGCCGATATTCAGGGGTTTCTGGCCTGGCGGCGCTTCGCTTGGCCAGGCTAGCCTTGCTCGCAGCAGCGTCATGGCGTGCGCCATGGTGCGCGTTATGGCCAATATCCCGAAGGTACTGTTCCGGCCCCATGACCATTGGGCTGGCATTTTGCCGCGGGCCCCATCATGGACTAGATTTTTTGACCTGCACACCGCGAGTGTCGCGGTCCCCCAAGGAGGCAAGATGAGCTCGTCGGCGCATTCCAATCCGCCGCAAGGCCCGAAGGAGCCGGTGGTCTATGTGGTCGATGACGACGAGTCCATGCGCCTCGCCCTCGATGGCCTGTTGCGCTCCATCGGCCTGCAGGTGCAGACCTTCGATTCCACCCAGGCCTTTCTGTCCTTTGCCCGGCGTGACGTTCCCAGCTGCCTGGTTCTCGATGTGCGCCTGCGCGGCGAGAGCGGCCTGGCGTTCCAGGAGCAGATGGAGAAGAGCGGGGTGCGCATGCCCATCGTGTTCATGACCGGCCACGGCGATATCGCCATGACAGTCAAGGCCATGAAGGCCGGCGCCGTGGACTTCCTCGCCAAGCCCTTCCGCGACCAGGACATGCTCGACGCAGTGGCCAGCGCTTTGGCCCGAGATGGCGAGCGGTTGCAGGCCGAGCAGTCCGGCGCGGCGCTGCGCCAGGCGTTCGAGGCGCTGACCCTGCGCGAGCGCGAAGTGCTGCGCTTCGTCGTCGCGGGGTTGATGAACAAACAGATCGCCGCCGAGCTCAACCTCAGCGAAGTGACCGTCAAGGTGCACCGTGGCCAGGTGATGAAGAAGCTGGCCGCGCGTTCGGTCGCCGATCTGGTGCGCATGGCCGAGGCCCTGGGCGTCGAGCCGTTGCAGCGGACGACCTGAAGGCCGTCCGCAATACAGTCGCTGACCGCCACTCGGGGGCAGCAGAATCCCTGAGAGGTTGCCGAGCCGATGGCCAGCAAACAGAAGATCCTGTGGGACGATGGCGAGCGGGTGTTCTGCCGCGCGCGCCCATCCGGTGACGACGGCGCCAGCGTGCTGCTGGTACGCCCGGCCGCCGAACATCCGTTGCCCGCCACGCTGGAACGGCTGGCCCACGAGTACAGCCTGCGCGACGAACTGCACAGCGCCTGGGCACTGCGCCCGCAGGCGCTGCACCGCGAAGGCGGCAAGACCCGCCTGCTGCTCGATGACCCCGGCGGCGAGCCGCTGTCGCGCCTGCTGCGCCAGCCGCTGGACACCGCAACCTGCCTGCGCCTGGCCGTGGACATCGCCGTGGCGCTACGCCACCTGCACCAGCGCGGTTTGGTACACAAGGACCTCAAGCCCAACCACATCCAGGTCAACTGCACTGATGGCCAGGCACGCCTGACCGGCTTCGGTCTGGCCTCGCGGTTGCCGCGCGAACGTCAGGCGCCCGAACCGCCGGAGACCATCGCCGGCACCCTGGCCTACATGGCGCCGGAACAGACCGGGCGGATGAACCGCTCCATCGACTCGCGCAGCGACCTCTATGCCTTTGGCGTGGTGCTCTACCAGATGCTCACCGGTACGCTGCCGTTTACCGCCAGCGACCCGATGGAATGGGTGCACTGTCACATCGCGCGCAAGCCGCTGTCGCCCGGCGAACGGGTCGCCGGCGTGCCGCCGATGCTCTCGCAGATCGTTCTCAAGTTGCTGGCCAAGACCGCCGAGGAACGCTACCAGAGCGCTGCCGGCGTCGAGCACGACCTGCGCCGTTGCCTGGAAGACTGGCAACGGAGCGGGCGCATCGAAGCCTTCAGCCTGGACGAGCAGGGCACGCCCGACCGCCTGCTGGTCCCTGAGAAGCTCTACGGTCGCGAGCGCGAGGTGGAGGTGCTGGTCGAGGCCTTCTCGCGCATCGTTGCCAGCAGCACGCCGGAGCTGGTGCTGGTGTCGGGCTATTCCGGGATCGGCAAGTCCTCGGTGGTCAACGAGCTGCACAAGGTGCTGGTGCCGCCACGCGGGTTGTTCGCTTCAGGCAAGTTCGACCAGTACAAGCGCGACATTCCCTACTCGACGCTGGTGCAGGCCTTCCAGGGGCTGGTGCGCACGCTGCTGGGCAAGAGCGGTGACGTGCTGGAGGGCTGGCGCAGCGCGCTGCTGGAAGCGCTGGAGCCCAATGCCCGGCTGATTACTGACCTGATTCCCGAGCTGCGGCTGATCATCGGCGACCCGCCGCCGGTGCCCGAGCTGGAGCCGCAACAGGCGCAGCGTCGCTTCCTGCTGGTGTTCCGCCGCTTCATCGGCGTGTTCGCCCGCGCCGATCACCCTCTGGCGCTGTTCCTCGACGACCTGCAATGGCTGGATGCGGCAACCCTCGACCTGCTGGAAGACCTGCTTACCCATTCGGAACTGCGCCACCTGATGCTGGTGGGCGCCTACCGCGACAACGAAGTGGACGCCAGCCATCCGCTGACTCGCAAGCTGCAGGCCATCCGCCAGGCCGGTGTACGCATCGACGAGATACGCCTGGCGCCGCTGGCCCGCGCGCACATCGAGCAACTGATTGCCGAGGCGCTGCGCTGTCCGCCGCCGAGCATCGTGGCGCTGGCCCGGCTGGTGCAGGACAAGACCGCCGGCAACCCGTTCTTCGTCATCCAGTTCCTCCAGGCGCTGGCCGAGGAAGAGCTGCTGACCTACGACCACGAGGCCCGGCGCTGGCGTTGGGAGCCGGAGCGCATCCACGCCAAGGGCTTCACCGACAATGTCGTCGACCTGATGGTCGGCAAGCTCGCGCGCCTGCCGCTGGAAACACGCCAGGCCCTGCAGCAGCTGGCCTGCCTGGGCAACATGGCGCAGATCGATACCCTGGCGACCGTCCTCGACCTGCCGCCGGCGAAGGTCCATTCGATACTCTGGTCGGCGGTGCGCCAGGAATTGGTGGAGCGCCTGGAAGGCGCCTGCGCGTTCGCCCACGACCGCATCCACGAGGCGGCCTATTCGCTGATCGCCGAAACGGCCCGTGCCGAGGCGCATCTGCGCATTGGTCGTCTGCTGGCCGAGCAGACGCCGACGGAGCGGCGCGAAGAAGCGATCTTCGAGATCGTCGGCCAGCTCAACCGCGGCGCCGGGCTGATCGAGGCCCGCGCCGAGCGCGAACAGCTGGCCGAGTACAACCTGCTGGCCGGGCAGCGCGCCAAGGCTTCCAGCGCCTACAGCTCGGCGCTGGCCTATCTGCACGCCGGGATGGAGTTGCTCGACGGTGATTGCTGGCAACGCCGCCACGACCTGTGCTTCGCCCTGGAACTCAACCGCGCCGAGTGCGAATTCCTCACCGGCCAGCTGGCGCAGGCCGACGAGCGCCTCACCGCGCTGACGCCACGCGCCGCCACCACGGTGGAGCAGGCGGCGGTGGCCTGCCTGCAGATGGACGTGTGCCTGTTGCAGGACCGCAGCGACCGGGCGGTCGCGGTGTGCCTGGCCTACCTGCGGGCGGTTGGCATTCACTGGTCGGCGCACCCGGACGACGAGCAGGTGCGCGAGGAATACCAGCAGATCTGGACGCAGCTGGGCGAGCGCAGCATCGAACAGCTGATCGACCTGCCGCTGATGGAAGACGCCGCCTCCCTGGCGACCCTCGACGCCCTTGGCAAGCTGTTCGCCCCGGCGCTGCAGAGCGATGCCAACCTGGCCAGCCTGACCATCTGCAAGGCCGTGAGCCTGAGCCTGGAGCGGGGCAACTGCGATGCTTCCTGCATGCTCTATGCGAATGTCGGGCGCGTCGCCGGCCGCCGCTTCGGTGACTACGAAGCCGGCTATCGCTTCGGTCGCCTGGGCTGCGACCTCGTTGACCGGCGCGGGCTGAATCGCCATGAAGCGCGAACCTACCTGTGCTTCTCGATGTTCGTAGCGCGCTGGATGCGCCCGGTGCGCGAGTGCCGGGAGCTGCTGCGCCGGGCGTTCGTCGCGGCCAATCGCGTCGGCGACCTGGCCTACGCCGCCTATGCCGGCAACGGCCATATCGCTGATGTGCTGTTCCTCGGCGAGCCACTGGCGCAGGTGCACGAGGAGGCCGGGCAGGGCCTGGCCTATGCGCAGAAGGTACGCTTCGGCCTGGTGGTGGATTTCATCAGCACGCAGCTGGCGCTGATCCGCACACTGCGCGGGCAGACCCCGACCTTCGGCAGTTTCGACGATGAGCTGTTCGACGAGGCGCGTTTCGAAGCGCACCTGGACAGTACGCCGGGCCTGGCGCTGGCGGCGGCCAAGTACTGGATACGCAAGCTGCAGGCGCGCTGCATGGCGGGCGATCATGCCGCAGCCATGCACTGCGTAACGCGGGCGAAAGGGCTGCTGTGGGTGGTGGAGTCCTTCACGGAGGAGTCCGAGTACCACTTCCACGCAGCGCTGACCCTGGCCGCCACTTTCGATTCCATGGCTGTCGATGAGCAACCTGAGCGCCTGCGAGAACTGGCCGTGCATCACGCGCAGTTGCAGGAGTGGGCCCGGCAGTGCGGCGAATCCTTCGCCTGTCGGGTGGCGCTGGTGGGAGCGGAAATCGCGCGGGTCGAAGGGCGGCTGGTCGATGCCGAGCTGCTTTACGAAGAGGCCATCCGCCAGGCGCAGGACAACGGCTTCGTGCAGATCGAGGCGCTGGCCAACGAGCTGGCGGGGCGCTTCTACGGCGCGCGCGGCCTCGCCAAGATCGCCCGCGTCTACCTGCAGGATGCGCGTTATGGCTACCTGCGCTGGGGCGCCGACGGCAAGGTGCGGCAACTGGAGGGGCGCCATCGCTACCTGCGCAACGAGGAGCCTGCGCCCGGCCCGACCGCGACCATCGCCACCCCGGTGGAGCACCTGGACCTGGCCACGGTGCTCAAGGTGTCCCAGGCCGCCTCGGGGGAGATCGTCCTGGAGAAGCTGATCGACATGGTGATGCGCACCGCCATCGAGCAGGCTGGTGCCGAGCGCGGCGTGCTGGTCCTCGCCGAAGCGGGCGAGCCGCGCATCGCGGCGCTGGCGACCGTCGGCGACGGCGCGATGCTGTTGTGCAACGAACCGATCAGCGCCGCGGCGCTGGCCGAAACGGTGCTCTACCAGGTGCTGCGCACCGGCGAGAGCCTGTGCCTGGAAGACGCCATGGCCGATCCGGGATTCACCACCGATCCCTATGTCCGCCAGCACGGCGCGCGTTCGATCCTCTGCATGCCGCTGATGAATCAGGGCAAGCTCACCGGCGCGTTGTACCTGGAGAACAACCTCTCGGCCGGCGTGTTCAGCCCGGCGCGGATAGCCGTGTTGCGGCTGCTGGCCTCACAGGCGGCGATCTCGCTGGAGAATGCGCGCCTGTATCGCGATGCCGCCGAGCGAGAGGCGAAGATTCGCCGGCTGGTGGACGCCAACATCATTGGCATCATCGTCTGGAGTGCGGGCGGCGAGATAGCCGAAGCCAACGACGCCTTCCTGCGGATGGTCGGCTACGAGCGCGACGACCTGCTTTCCGGCCGCGTGCGCTGGCACGACATGACGCCGCCGGAGTCCCTGGCCATGAGTCAGGCGCATCTCGCCACGGCCATTCGGACCGGGCATGCGCAGCCTTTCGAGAAGGAATACATCCGCAAGGACGGCAGCCGCGTGCCGGTGATCGTCGGCCTGGCGGCCTTCGAGGCCAGCCTGCAGGAAGGGGTGGCTTTCGTGCTCGATCTCACCGAGCGCAAGCAGGCCGAGGAGCGGGTGCGCGAGGGCGAACGGCGCTATCGCGAGGTGCAGACGGAACTGGCCCACGCCAATCGTGTGGCGACCATGGGGCAGTTGGCTGCGTCCATCGCCCACGAGGTGAACCAGCCGATTGCCGCTACCGTGACCAATGCCAATGCCGCGCTGCGCTGGCTGGGTGCGCAGCCGCCGGAATTGGGTGAGGTCAGCCAGGTGCTGGGACGCATCATCAAGGACGCCAACCGTGCCGCCGAGGTGCTCGGGCGCATCCGCCAGCTGATCCGCAAGACCCCGCCGCAGAAGCAGCCGGTGGACGTCAGTGCGGCGCTACGCGAGATGGTCGAGTTCACCCGCGGCGAGGCGGCGAAATCCGGCACGGTGGTGCGCGTCGAACTCGCCGACGGTCTGCCGGAGGTGGAGGGCGACCGGGTCGAATTGCAGCAGGTGATGCTCAACCTGATCGTCAATGCCCTGGAGGCCATGGGCGCTGTGCCTGTCGGTGAGCGCCACGTGCTGGTCAGCTCCGAGTACGACGAGGGTGGCGTGCGGGTGAGAGTCTGCGACAACGGACCGGGATTCGCCGAGAACAACGCGGACTTGATCTTCGCGCCGTTCTACACCACCAAGGCCACCGGCATGGGCATGGGTCTGTCGATCTGCCGCTCGATCATCGACACCCATGGCGGCCGTCTCTGGGCCAGCGCCAACCAGCCCCGTGGCGCGGTGGTGCAGTTCACCCTGCCGGCGCATCCCGCAACGGACGCCTGAAAAAGCCAAAGGGGGGCTTGACCTTGACACTAGCGTCAAGCCCCCAGAGTGCTCCCCATCGGAGGTCGACATGCAAATCGGAGAGCTGGCCCTGCGCGCCGGCGTCAGTACACGCGCGCTGCGCCATTACGAGTCGAAGCAGCTGATCGAGTCGTCGCGGCTGGATAATGGCTATCGCGACTACGCCGCGTCCATGGTGCAACGCGTGCTCTGGGTGCGCGAGCTGCTCGAGTGCGGCTTCAGCACCCGGCAGATCCACGGCCTGCTGCAGTACCTGGAGGAGGAAGAGGACAGCGAAGGCTTCCTCGCCTGCCTGCAGCAGCACCTGGAAAAACTGGTGGCCCTGGACGCGCTGCAGGCCCAGCTGGCCGAGCGCCGCGAACGCCTGGCGGAAAAGATCGAGCGCTATCTGCCGCTGCAACAGGACCTGCTGCGTGCTCCCGATTTGCGACCTCCCAAACGAGCCGATTCACAAGCCACGTTGGAGAGATGATGGGAAAGCTAAGCAACAAGGTCGCCCTGGTCACGGGCGGCAACAGCGGTATCGGTCTGGCCACCGCGCAACGATTCGCCCTGGAAGGCGCCGAGGTGGTCATCACCGGGCGCCGCCGGGACGCGCTGGAGGAGGCGGTCGGGCTGATCGGTGACAACGCCGTGGGCATCCGTGCCGACGCCAGCCGGCTGGAGGATTTGGACGCCCTGTACCGGCAGATCGGCGAACGCTTCGGCCACCTCGATGTGCTGGTCGCCAATGCCGGCGTGATCCGCCCGGCACCGGGCGATCAGGTCGATGAAGAACAGTTCGACGAGCAGTTCGACATCAACGTCAAGGGCGTCTTCTACACCATCCAGAAAGCGCTGCCGTTGCTGCGTGACGGCGGCGCCATCGTGCTGGTGTCGTCCATCGCCCACCTGAAGGCGCTGGAGGCTCATGTAGTCTACGCGGCGACCAAGGCGGCGGTGCGTTCCTTCGCCCGCAGCTGGGCGGCGGAACTCAAGGGCCGCAACATCCGCGTCAACTGCCTGAGCCCCGGCCCGGTGCTGACCCCGATCATTGGCAAGATGGGCATCGGCGAGGCGCAGTTCGGCGCGTTCGAACAGCAGTTGGCGGGGTTGATTCCTCTGGGCCGCCTCGGCCGCCCGGAAGAGCTGGCGAACGCTGCGCTGTTCCTCGCTTCGGACGACAGCAGCTTCATCACCGGCGTCGACCTGTGTGTCGATGGCGGGCTGTCACAGCTCTGAACGGAAAAAGGCCCGGCGCGTCATGCGCCGGGCCTTTGTCTTCCAGCGGTTTCAGCCCTTGATGAAGGCCAGCAGGTCCGCGTTGATGGTGTCGGCGTGGGTCGTGCACATGCCATGGGGCAGGCCGGGATAGGTCTTCAACGTGCCGTGGCGCAGCAGCTTGATCGAGAGGCGCGCGGAGTCGTCGATGGGGACGATCTGGTCGTCTTCACCGTGCAGCACCAGGGTCGGCACGGCGATCTGCTTCAGATCATCGGTGAAGTCGGTTTCCGAGAAGGCCGCAATGCAGTCGTATTGGGCCTTGGCGCCGCCGTTCATGCCCTGGCGCCACCAGTTGTCGATTACCGCTTCGGAGACCTTGGCGCCCGGCCTGTTGAAGCCGTAGAAGGGGCCCGCCGCGACGTCGCGGTAGAAGTTCGAGCGGCTGGCGGCGAGCGCCTCGCGAAAGCCGTCGAACACCTTCAGCGGCAGGCCGCCGGGGTTCTTCTCGGTTTGCAGCATCATCGGCGGCACCGCGCCGATCAGCACCGCCTTGGCGACGCGGCCGGCACCATGGCGCGCGACGTAGCGGGCGACCTCGCCACCGCCGGTGGAGTGGCCGATGTGCACGGCGTTCTTCAGGTCCAGGTGCGCCGCCAGTTCCGCAAGGTCGGCGGCGTAGGTGTCCATGTCGTTGCCTTTGTCGGTCTGCGTGGAGCGACCGTGGCCACGGCGGTCATGGGCAATCACGCGATAGCCCCTGGCGAGGAAGAACAGCATCTGGTTGTCCCAGTCATCCCCCGAGAGCGGCCAGCCGTGGTGGAACACGATGGGCTGCCCGCTGCCCCAGTCCTTGTAGAACAGCTCGGTGCCGTCGCGCAGGGTGAGGTAGCCCGACCCTTGCTCCTTGCGGCGCGCACCCGTTGCGGCCGGGGCCTGGGCAACGCTCGCCTGGCCCGCCAGCAGGGGGACGGCCACTGCCAGGGTGGCGGCAGCTACACCGGCGCTCATCAGGGCGCGGCGGGTGGTTCCTTGGGTCTCGTCGGTCATGGTGAAAGCTCTCGTCAGGGGACCGCTAGCGCGGCGAATGGGGACCGGTCCGATGCGGCGCTCGAAGCGACCTGGCGGTCGTTTCGAAGACCGGATTGCCGGTAGACAAACCCTATTCGCTGGCCGGGGACTCTCACCATCGTCCATGGGTATCGCACCACCATACTTAGGTTTCGCGGGACTGCACCGGAGTGTGTCGGAGCCGATTCGAGCGCCTGTTTCGAGAGGTGGCGATAGGGGTTGAGGCAATCTCGCGCGACAGCCGGCCGGGTCGTCGGGTGCGCTCCGCACGGCCATTTTTTTCATTGGGCTCGAAGATATTTTTACTAATTTTCCTCGGCGACGAGCTGAAGCACCATGCGCCCCCATTCGAACAACAACGTCCTTCGAGGCGGCCAGCAGGAGTGCCCAGGTGCAAGCGTTCAACGAGTGGCGGCAGTGTTTTGCAGCGCAGACTTTCATCGACGACGCAGTGAACGGCGACTCTGGTTCTGCCACGCGGGAGGGCGTGCGTTCGGCGCAATGCCTCCCGGTTTTCCCGGCCCCGCAAACCTGCCGGGGCGCTCCGAACGACCTCCGCTGAATTCCTCCCGCAGCGGCTGCCCGAAGCTTCGCTCCGGCTGAATCGCCGGGCGCCCGTCCGCTGCCCAGGAAGCCTCGACCGGCATCACGCCGTTCCAGTCCAACGAGCGCCCGTCGCTCGCCGTCCATGAGTCAGCCATGAAAAAAACAACAAGCACGTCCGCTACTTCCTTGCCTGCCCATAAAACCCACGAACCGTCTGCACGGTCCTTCCGCAAATCGCTGGGCATCCCGGCGCTGGTGCTTTTCGGCCTGGCCTACATGGTGCCGCTGGCGGTGTTCACCACCTACGGCCTGGTCACCCGCATGAGCCAGGGCCACCTGCCGACGGCCTATCTCTTCACGCTCGCCGCGATGCTGCTGACCGCCTACAGCTACGGGCGCATGGTGCAGGCGCACCCTTATTCGGGCTCGGTCTACAGCTACACGCGCAAGACCTTCGGCGCAGCGTTCGGCTTCCTCGCCGGGTGGACGCTGCTGCTGGACTACATCTTCCTGCCGCTCTTGAGCTACCTGCTGATCGGCATCTACATGACCGACTATTTCCCCTCGGTGCCGCTGTCGGTATGGATTCTCGGATCCATCGTGCTGGTGACCCTGCTCAACCTCGTCGGCATCGAATCCATCACCCGCGTCAACTGGGTGCTGATCGTCGCGCAGATGGTCTTCGTGGTGGTATTCATCGCGCTGTCGCTGAGCCATCTGGGGGCCCAGGCAGAACCCGTGCCGCTGGTCCAGCCCTTCTATGACGAGCACTTCAGCCGGCCGCTGGTGATGTCCGGCGCGGCGGTGCTGTGCCTGTCGTTCCTCGGCTTCGACGCCGTGTCGACCATGGCCGAGGAGACCCCCGAACCGCGCCGGCAGATTCCCGCGGCGATCATGCTGGTGACCCTGATCGGCGGCGTGCTGTTCATCGTCATGGCCTACTTCGGCCAGCTGGTATTCCCCGAGTGGCAGGCGCTCACCGATGCCGACTCGGCTTCGCTGGACGTGCTGCGCCGCATCGGCGGCGAGTGGCTGGTGACCTTCTTCACCGCTACCTACGTGGCCGGCTGCTTCGCCTCGGCGATGGTGTCCCAGGCCAGCGTTTCCCGCGTGCTGTTCGCCATGGGCCGGGACGGTGCGCTGCCCCGCGTGTTCGGCAAGCTGGTGACGAAGAAGCGCGTGCCGGCCACGGCGATCCTGCTGATCAGCCTGCTGTCGCTGATCGCCCTGTTCGTCACCCTGGATACGGTCGCCAACATGATCAGCTTCGGCGCGCTGTTCGCCTTCTCTGCAGTGAACCTGGCCGTGATCAAGCACTATCTGGTCGACCAGCGCCTCACCGGCAAGGGCAACTACCTGCGCTACGGCGCGCTGCCGGCGGTGGGCTTCCTCAGCACCATCTGGCTCTGGTCGAGCCTGTCGGGGATGTCCTTCATGATCGGTTTTGCCTGGATGGGCCTGGGCCTCGTCTGTCTGGCCAGCGCCACGCGGATGTTCCAGCAGCCGCTGCCGGACCTGAACATGGCGGAGTGATCGACGGTCTGCACGAAGCCGGGCGTTGCCCGGCTTCTTTCATGCAGGCCCGATACTGGTTAAGGTGGCGCGACTTCGAGGAACTGGTCGGATCTCGCCATGAAACTGCATCAATTGCGCGCCCTGCGCACCATCGCCGAGAGCGGCAGCATCCAGGAAGCCTCGCGGCTGCTCGACGTCACCCAGCCGTCGCTGTCCAAGGCGGTGAAGGAGCTGGAAGGTGAGCTGGGTGTGCCGCTACTGGTCCGCTCCAATCGTGGGGTGACGGTCACGCCTTATGGCGAGCGGCTGGTGAGCATGGCCCGACTGGTCACCGAGGAAGTGCGCCGCGCGCGTGACGAGATCGATACCCTGAAGGGCGAGATGGCCGGCCGCGTGGCCATCGGCGTGTCGCCGGTGACGCCCAATCGCGCCTTCGCCAACTGCTTCCGGCGCTACCGCGAGCTGTACCCCAACGTGCAGCTGCAGATCTTCGAGCTGCGTTCGCTGCAGTTGTTCGAAGGGCTGAAGGAGGGCCGGCTGGACCTGGTGCTGACCACCCAGCCAGTGGCGGAGCAGGCCGACGGGCAGGTCTGGTGCGAGCTGGCGCCGCAACCCTCGGCGCTGGCGGTGCGCAAGGGCCATCCGCTGGCGGGGGCGCAATCGCTGCACGAGCTGCTCGACCTCGAATGGCTGCTCTCCGACCCGCTGGAAGTCGCCCTGGCCGGGCAGTTCTTCCGTGAACGGCAGGTGGCGCCACCCAAGCGCATCACCGAATGCTCCTCGTCGCTGCTCTACCTGGAGCTGGCGGCCAACACCGATGCGGTAAGTTTCTGGTCGCAGCGCATGCTCGGCCTGCCGATGGTGGCCCAGGTGCTGGAGCCCTTGCGGATCGCCGAGGCTACGCCGGTGGCGAGCATCTCGTTGGTCACCCGGCCGCAGGAGCTGATGACCCGCGAAGCCCAGTTGCTGGCCGAGGAAATGGTCGCCGCTTTCCGCGCGGAGCAGGCATAACCAGCCTCAATGCTCATGTGTAGAGATCATTACTCCGCGCTTTCGCGCTGATGCATCCTGCCGGCCGCCATCTGCCCCAGGAAACGGCCGGAGTTCCCATGAATGCATCGTCGTATTTCTCCCAGAGCTACGCCCAGGCGCGCGGCAAGTTCCTCGACGCCTGCGCGGCCGCCAGCCTGCTGGTGGAGTCCCACGTCCACCCGCTCACCGGGCGCGACGGCGAGACGCTGGCGGTGGACGTCGCCCGTGAAGGACCGCTGGATGCCAAACGCCTGCTGATCATCAGCAGCGGTTGCCATGGCGTCGAAGGCTTCTGCGGCTCGGGCGTGCAGAGCGCCCTGCTCGCCGATGCGGCATGGCGCGAGCACGCGCGCCGCAACGACTGCGCGGTGCTCTACCTGCATGCCGCCAACCCCTACGGGTTTTCCTGGTGGCGCCGCTGGACCCAGGAGAACGTCGACCTCAATCGCAACTTCCGTGACTTCACCCAGGCGGCGCCGCAGAACCCCGGCTACGCGCAGCTGGACCCGGTGCTCGCGCCGCGTCGCTGGCCCAGCCCGCTCGGGCGCCTGCGTCTGCTCGGCTACGCGCTGCGCCATGGCCGCTGGGAGTTGCAGAAGGCTATCTCATCCGGCCAGGCCAGCCATCCCGATGGGCTGTTCTTCTCCGGCTCGCAGCCGACGTGGAGCAACCGCACCGTGCGCGAAGTGCTGCGCCAGCATGGCCGGCAATGCCGCGAGATGGCCTGGATCGATGTGCACACCGGCCTCGGCCCGAGCGGCTACGGCGAGTACATCTACTCGGGAGATCCGCGCCCGGAAGCGCTGGTCCGTGCCCGCGCCTGGTGGGGCGACGAGGTGCGCTCGACGGAGGAGGGCAACAGCGTCTCGGTGAAGCTCAGCGGCAAGCTGGTGCATGCGGCGTTCGAGGAATGCCCGCAGGCGCTGCTGATTTCCATGAGCCTGGAGTTCGGCACCGTGCCCGGCCCGCAGGTGCTCGAAGCGCTGCGCGCGGACCAGTGGCTGCACCGCACGCCCGATGCGCCGGCGGCCAAGGTGCGGCGGATCAAGCAGCAGCTGCGCGATGCCTTCTACATCGACACGGACCAATGGAAGAGCGCGGTGCTGAGGCGCGCTCGGGACACGGCCTGGCGCGCGGTGGAAGGGTTGCGCAGTGAAGTTCCGGCGGAGTTGCGTTCCCACCCTGAAGGTGGGAACGCCAGCGCTCAATAGGTGCCGCGCAGGGTCAGCATCAGGTTGCGCGGCTCGCCGTAGAAGTTCGAACCCCAGGCACTGTCTACTCGCTCGTAGTACTTGCGGTCGAAGAGGTTGTTGGCGGTGAGCGTAGAGCTCAGGTGCTCGTTGAACCGGTAACCGAGCTGGGCGGTGGAGACCGCATAGCCGGGCTGCACGAAGTCGGTGTTGTTGCGGGTGTAGAGCGTCTCGCTGACCACGCGGGTGCCGCCGGCCACATGGAAGCCCTTCAGCGTGCCGTCGAGGAATTCGTACTTCGACCACAGGTTGAAGTTGTGCTTCGGCGTGATGGTGCTGAAGGTGTCGCCGGAGCTCAGGCCGTTGTTCGGATCGTCGTCCAGCAGGCGGGTCATGGTGAAGGCATAGCCGGTGACGATGCTCCAGTTGTCGGTCAGGTTGCCGGTCAGCTCGGCTTCCCAGCCCTGGCTGCGCACCTTGCCCTGCGCCTCGTAGGCGTTCACCGGGCTGCCGGACCACTGGGCGCGGTTCTCGTCGTAGATGCGGAACAGGGCGACCGAGGCATTCAGGCGGCCGTCCATCAGCTCCTGTTTCAGGCCGACTTCGTACTGCTTGCCCTTGTGCGGCGCGATCATCTTCTCGCCGCTGGCGTCCGTCTCGCTCTGCGGCTTGAACACGCTGGTGTAGCTGGCGTAGGCGGCCAGGGTCGGGGTGAGCTTGTAGATCAGCGCGCCGTAGGGAATGACCTTGGCGTTGGTCTGGGTCGAGGGCGAACCGAAGTTGTTGAAGAAGGTGTTGGCGTTCTTCGCATCGGCGTCGTACCAGGTCACGCGGGAGCCGAGGATCACGTCCAGCTCGTCGGTCACGCTGAGCTTGGTGCGGCCGTAGAGGCCGTATTGGCGGCTCTTGGTGTAGTTGAAGTTGGTGTGCGGCATGTCCAGGCGCGGCAGGTCGTTGGCGCCGTCGATGCCGATCGGTACCTCGTCGGCATAGCCATCGTTGTCCAGGTCCACCGAGCCATAGGTGAAGGCCTTGTCCAGGTGCTGGTACTCGCCGCCGAGGGTGAGTTCGTGGGTGCGGCCGGCCAGGCTGAAGGGCGTGGTGACGAAGCTGTCCAGGCCCAGCGTCTTGATCCGCTCGTAGTACGAATAACGTGCCGCGTCGGCGGTCTGGGTATCGGGATTGACCACCCAGGTGGTCCAGCTGAATTCGCGCTGGGGCAGGCGTGCGTCGCGATAGGTCAGTGAGGTCTTCCACTGGCCACCGTTGTCAAGGGTGTGGTCGAGCTCGGAGAAGGCCTCCCAGGTCTCTTCCTTCATGCGGTTCCACTTCGCATCGACGTAGGTGGAGCGCGGCACGTCGAGCAGGGTGCCGTCGGCATAGGCCGGCAGGCCGAAGGCCGGAGTGGAATTGTTCTTCTGGTAGGCACCGCCCAGCGACAGGGTGGTGCTTGGGTCCAGGTCCATTTCCAGGCGCCCGTAGAACATCGGGCGTTCGTTCTGCACGTAGTCGACGAAGGACTTGTTGTGCTCATAGGCCATGACCGAGCGACCACGGATCGTGCCTTCGTCGTTCAGCGGACCGGTGACGTCGACCATGCTGCGGTAGCGGTCCCAGGAGCCGGCGGCCATTTCCCCGCTCAGGCCGAACGTTCCCAGCGCGCGCTTGCGCACCAGGTTGATGGTGCCGGCCGGCTCGCCGGACCCGGCGTACAGGCCACCCGGACCACGCAGCACTTCGACGCGGTCGTACATGGCCAGGTCGAAGCTGGTTGCCATGTCGCCCTGGCCGGTGATCTGCGACACCCCGTCGACCTGCACCTGATCGACCAGGAAGCCGCGCATGTACACGTCGTTGAGGCTGGAGCCGGTGTTGTAGGTCTTCACCGTGGCGCCGGTGACCTGACGCATCGCGTCCTGCAGGTTGTTCATGTTCTGGTCATCCATGCGCTGGCGCGTGATGACGGTGACCGACTGCGGGGTTTCCAGCAGCGACTGCTCGCCCTTGCCGATGGTGATGGCCCGGGTGGCATAGGAGTGCGAGCCTTCGGTGGTTGAGCCCAGGCTGCGACCGCTGACGGTAGTGGAGGAGAGGTCCAGTACGTCGGAGGAACCGCGGCGGACGATCAGCCATGCACCGCCCTGCTGACGGACGCCCAGGCCTGAGCCAGCGAGCAATTCGTCCAGTGCGCTGCTGAATTCGTAGTCGCCCTTGATGGCGGGGGCGGTGCGCTCCGCCACCAACTGGTCATCCATCGCCAGGGTCACGCCGGCGAGGTTCGCCAGTTGCTTGAGCGACGTCGCCAGGGACTGCCGGGGAAGGTCCAGCGCTACCGGCGCGGCGAACGCATTGAGGGAGATTGCCAGGGCGCTGGAGACCGCCAGGGACTTGAGGGAAATGGGCTTCATGGAAAAGCTCGTCAGGGACTGGGATAACCAATGACGGAGCTGCGCGAAGAAACCCCTACCTGGTGCGGATGAAAATCAGCGAGGAAGTAGCAGCGTGGCGCCGCCGCTTTGCTCGATGCGGATATCGGCCAGCTCGGGCAGCAAGGCGAGGAAGCTCTCCACATCGGCCAACTGGACCACCGCAGTGATCGATTGCGTGGCCGGCTGCAGTGCCTTCACCGGTGTTTCCCGGTAGCGCGACAGCGTGATGGCGATCTCGCCCAGGCTGGCTCGCTCGAACTGCAGATTGCCTTTGGCGAAGCTGAAGGCACTGATGGCCGAACGCTGCAGGGGATGCAGTTTTCCCCCAGCATCGAGCTCACCCACCTGGTCACGCTCGAGCACCATGCGCTGGCCGGCACTGGAGAACTCGACCCGTCCCTCGGCGACGCTGACGCGCACCTGCGGCTCCAGCCGCTCGACGACGAATCGCGTGCCGAGTACGCGTACCTGGGCGGCGCCGGCATCGACCACGAAGGGGCGCGAGGGGGCATGCTGCACGCTGAATATCGCGCGGCCTCGCAGCAGGAAAACCTGGCGGGTCGATTCGCTGAACAGGACATGTAGCCGGGTGTCGGCGTCGAGGAAGACGTCGCTGCCATCCTCCAGCGTGATGTGGCGTTGCTCGCCGATGCCGGTCATCAGCATCTGTTCACCCTGGCGGCTGCGCATCGACACCAGCCAACCGGCGGCGACGGCCAGCAGCAGGCCGCCCATTGCACCGTTGCGCACGAAGCGCCGGCGGCTCAGGTTCTCCATGGCGCCGGCCAGTGCCTGGGTTTGCGGGGTGCTCGAGAAGTTGCCCCAGAGCTCGCTGAAGGCCTGGTACTCACGGGCGTTCTGCGGGTCGGCGGCAAGCCAGCGGGTGAAGGCCTGGCGCTCGGGATGGTCGCCGGGCAGGTCCAGCAGACGGGTGAACCAGCGCGCAGCCTGGTGTCGGCTGCTGGTCATGAGGCCAGTTGCTCGCGGGCATCGCGCAGATTCAGCAAGGCACGAACGAGGTGGCGCTCCACCATGGAAATATTGATGCCCAGCATGCGGGCGACTTCCACCTGGCGGTGACCTTCGATCCGCACCAGCCAGAAGACTTCCCGGCAGCGCGACGGCAGGCACTCGAGAATGCGCTGGATGGCTACCAGACGCTGCTGCAGATCGGCCAGGTGTTCGGCGGAAGGCGCGAACTCGGCATCCTCACGGGTATCCATCCAGGGCTCGAGGTCCCCCTCCGGCAGGGGGTAGAAGCGCGAGGCGTCACGGTAGTGATCGATCAGGACGGAATGTGCGACTCGCCGCAGGTAGGCATTGGGCTGGTCGATGGCGGTGCGTTGGCTGGCAAGGACGAAACGGATGAAGGCGTCGTGCAGCACGTCATAGGCGAGCTGCATGCATTGGGTCTTGCGGCTCAGGCCCAGCAGGAGGTCGGTATAGGCCCAGCGCAGATTGATTCCGTTCCATTCCATGCTGCAGGCCTCATCAACCGTGGCTTCCAGTGTCTGGCGGCGGAGTCTACTGATTCATCCTGAGGCTGTAAATGCAATTGATTAGCATTTGATGTGATCGCGGCGAGCGGTCTGTGTCTCGCACCCGGTTACTTCTGGCAGGCGCAGGGCTGAGTTGGCTGCGTCCGCAGTGACAGCGACCCCGCCCCTGGCGCAGGTCGGGATGGAAAATCGGGCGCAAGCCAAAGGAGCTGGGGAACGCTTGCGCCCTGGCGGCATCAGGCGCCGCCGACCTTGTAAACGCTGATCAGCACTTCATGTTCGCTGACGCCGTCGATGGTGCCGACGAACACGTAGTCGTTGAGCCAGGCGTGGGCGCCGGGCTGGGTCCTGAACCTGGGCGAGGTGCGGCAGTAGAAGTCGCTTTCCTTCATATCGCGCAACTCCAGGCCCTTGGCCTTTTTCGCCAGTCCCGATTCGTTGAGGCGCCAGATGCCGCCGTTGTCGATGATGATGATCTGGCCGTCGTCGGTCTTCAGGCGGTACAGCGCGTTGATCAGCGTTACGCCGTCCTCGCGGGTCACCGACATGTCGGCGCCGCCGGGCACCACGCTGCCCTGCATACCCTGGCCGTTGAAGGTGCCGCCGATGATCGGGTAGTTGATGCGCTGGCCGTCCGGACCCTTGCCCATGTCCTCGCGCGGGCCGAGCTGGACGTCGATCTGCATGACCAGTTCGTGGGTCAGTCGATTGGGGATCTTTTCCTTGAGCTCGGCGGCCTGGGCGAGGGGCAGGGCGACGGTCAGCACCGCCAGGAAGAGGGCTTTCTGCAGACGTGAAGCGGCGTGTCGAATGGTCATCGATTCGAATCCTTTACGTGAGTGGTGCCGCCCCCGCCGGGCAGGGGCGGCGTGTCAATCAGAAGGGCGGGAAGGACGACAGCGGGTCATGTCGGCAGGGCTGCTTGAGCAGCGTGCCGCACTGGGGCAGGTCTTCCGGGATCTTCACGCCGCTCAGCTCGCCCAGGACCAGGCGCGAGGGATGCTGGGCGTCGTGGTAGACGCTGTTGCGGCTGGCCAGCGAGTAGTAGACGAAGCCGTAGCCGCCGGTGTTGGACGGGGCGTCGATCCAGATGCGCAGCTTCGAGCCCTTGCGGAACGGGTGGGAGAACGGTGGGATCTCCACCCGGCCCAGCGCCGGCACGTTGGGCAGCATCGGCTGGATGCCGTCCGGGTCGTTGAGTTGCTGCGGGCGCAGTTCGCTGGACTTGCTCTCGTCCAGCTGGCGGTTGGACATGCGCAGCCAGCCGCGCTGGACGAAGACTTCCTGCTCGTCCGGGCGGACCTCGGTGATGGTCACCTGCAGGTCGGTATCCGGGGCGAGGAAGGTGGACAGCCAGATGTCCGCGCTGGCGCTGCCATAGCTGAGGAAATCGCGCTCGAACTCGTCGCTGGTATAGGCAACGCTGCCTTGCTTCCACAGCGGGTGCTGCCAGCCCCAGGCGTGGTCCTTGAGGTAGGTGTTCACCTCCGGGCCGGGGATCGGGTAGATATACGCATCCGGCGCACCGGTTCCTTTGCCACCCTCGATCAGCTTGCCGTCTTCGCTCAGGGCGAAGCTCACCGGTTTCACCGGCAGCGGGTAGTGGTCACGGGCGATGCTCCAGCCCGGACGCGCGGTCTCGTTGGGCTGGTGACGACCTTCGCGGTCGTCGGCGACGGTTTCCTGCCAGATTTCCAGGTGTTTGCTCTGTTCGAAGCCGTTCTGCTCGCCCTTCACGAAGTGGTCGAGGAAGGGGTAGAGCTTCTCCTGGCGGAAGCGCTCGGACTCATACAGGTTGTGCCCGCCGCTGGTCTGCAGCATCCACAGCTGCTTCGGGTCCAGGCGTTCCTGGTAGAAGCCTTCGCGCGCCAGTACGGCCTCGTCCTGCCAGGCCTGCATGGACAGCACCGGGACCTGCACCAGCTGCGCACGGTCGCGCGGTGCGCGCTGCTTCATCCACTCGTCATGCTGGGGGTGGCGGATCAGGTTGTACATCAGCGAGGACTTGACCACCTTGGCCTTGTTTTCCTCGACCTGCGCCAGGCAGCGCTGGTCACCTTCGCTCTGCGCGCTGGCCTTTACCGCGTCCCAGCGCATGTCGACGAACCAGTGCCACGACGTGGTGAAGCCCTGGTTGGGGACGCCGCCGAGGGACCAGCTGTCGGTGTAGGCGTCACCCAGGATCATGCCGGGGGCGATGGCCTTGAGGCCCTGTGGGCGCTCCGAGGCGGTCATCAGTTGCGACATGCCCGCCCAGGACCAGCCGAACATGCCGACGCTGCCGTTGGACCAGTTCTGCCGCGCGGCGAATTCCACGGCGCTGCGGCCGTCGGTGCCGTATTCCGGGCCGAGGAAATCGAAGGTGCCCTGGGAGCATCCGGTGCCGCGGGCCTGTACGCCCATCACGGCGTAGCCACGCTCGACCAGGTCCTTGTCCATGGCGACCGAGAAGGTCTCGTTGTCGGCCAGGTAGGCCGAGCCGCCGATGCTGCCGGAGTCGTAGCCGCTGTAGCGGACCAGCACCGGGAACTTGCCGTCGCCCTTGGGCAGCAGCACGGAGTAGCGCAGTTCGGTGCCGTCGGCGGTCTTGATGTAGCCGGTCAGGCGTTTGCCCCAGAAGGGCTGGAAACTGCGGTCCGACGGTGGCGGGCCGTCGCCCATGGGCGGCTGGGTGCTGCAGCCGGCCACCAGCAGGGCCAGGCTCAGGACGCCCAGGCTCAGGGGGCGTACGAGGGCTTTCTTGTACATGTCTAACCTCGGATCGTGGTTCGCGTCGGGGCGTGCCGTGGCACGCCGGGTTCAGTCGGGTTCAGAAGCGCTTGCTGGCGGAGAAGACTACGGTGGCCTGGCAGTCGCCGCCCTTGCCGAAGTTGTTCTTGCACTCGGCTTCGGAGAGATCGGTGTCGATGTAGGCGGCCTTCCACTCCAGGCCGTAGGCGCGTTTGATCAGTGCCACGCCCCAGTCGCTGTAGCCACTGCGGTAGTCGCCGCTGCCCGAGCGCCAGGCCTGTTCGTCCGACGTCCAGGTGTGGCCGTAGCGTACGTTGAGCTTGGTCTGCCAGGGCAGGTAGAAGTCGTACTCGGCCCAGCCGATGGTGCGCTCCTTCGGCCGCGTGGTGATGGCTGCGGTCCTGGGCAGCACGCCCCAGTCGATCAGCTGGTCCACCTGCTTCGCAGCGGCGGCGCGGGCGGGTGGGTTCTGCAGGTCGTCGGCGTATTTGATGCCGATGGTGGCGTTGCGGTAACCCAGGGTGCCGATCCACTCGCTGAAGTTGATCCAGCTGTCGCCGGGGTATTCGTAATTCACCCAGGTCAGCGAGAAACGCGTGTTCTCAGTGATCGGCCGGGCGATGCCGACGTAGTAGTCCCACTCGCGGTTGCTCTGGGTGCCCATCTCGACGTTGGTGGTGAAGACGCCGGCATACAGGCCGCTGATCTTGTGCACCAGGGTCGCGGAGGTCAGCAGGACGGGGCCTTCGTCCTGATCCAGGGACAGGCCGCCGACGCGGTAGTCGCTGGCCAGGCCGACGTTGACGTCGAGGAAGGTTTCCGGGGTCAGGTCGATCGCCTGGGCCTGCAGGGCCAGGGCCAGCAAGGCGATGCCGGACAGGCCCGATACGACGGGGTGGTTCATGGCTGGTTCTGCTCCGTTGTTGTGATTGAAATGGCAGAAGTAAGCGGTGCTCTGCTTTGTTGTTCTTGTGGGGAGCACCCGCGCGGTGGCGCTTTCTCCGGGCCGCACGAAGCCGCTGGCGCGAACGATACGGTTCGGCCCGGGAGCGTCGTGGTTGGGGAGGGGGTGACTCGGCGTCGCTTTTTTACGGGGTCACGCTCGGGTTTTCGGTTCTCCTGTTCGGGTGCCTTGTGTGGAATGGGTCAGTGGATACGGAAACACTCGATCTGTACGCGGTTGGCCGCCGGGTAGCTGACCTGCCCGACAAACAGGTGGCGACTCATCCAGGCGTAGCGCGCATCCTTGCTGTGAAAGCGCGGCGCGCAATGACAGCGGTAGTGCTGCGGGTCGATCGGCCAGTGTTGCGCGGCCAGTTGCACGCCGGCTTCGCTCAGCACCAGCAGGCCGGTGTTGTGCACCTCGATGAGCGTGCCGTCGTTGCACAGCAGGCTGTAGCGGGCGTCCAGTTCGCCGCAGCCGTCGTGGCGCTCCAGGTAGTAATCGGCGCCGCCGGGCGGGATGCATCCGGCGAAGCCTTTGCCATCCGGATTGCTGCCGGTGAAGCGGCCGCCCAGTATCGGATAGTCGATGCGCCGGCCCTGCGCGGTCGCACCGCGCAGCAGCTCGTCGCCGATCTCCACGTCCAGATGCAGCGTCGGGTGCAGTCCTGGTTCAGACACTGGAGCGAATCCGGTTCCAGATCCGCGTCAGCTGGCGCAGCGCCTGCTTGTGCGGCGGCTCGGCCTGGAACAGCAGGTGGCGCTGGTCATCGGGCACGAACAGGTCGTGGTCACCGAGCAGCTTCGGGTCCACCAGCGGCAGGCTCGCCGGAGTCGGGTTGGGATAGCCGATCTGGTTGGTGACCCGGGCGATCACCTCCGGGCGCAGCAGGAAGTCGATGAAGGCGTGGGCCTGGGCAACGTTCTTCGCCCCCTTGGGGATCACCATGTCGTCGGACCACATCAGCGTGCCCTGGCGCGGCAGGGCCAGGCGGATGTCGTTGCCGTTGTCCGCCGCGTGGGCCATGTTGCGCGCCGCGAGCATGCCGCCGGACCAGCCCAGGGCCACGCAGATGTCGCCGTTGGCGAGGTCCTGCGGGTACTTGGCGGAGTTGAAGTAGCGCACGTAGGGGCGGATCGACTGCAGCACCTTCTCGGCCCTGGCGTAGTCCTCGGGGTTGCTGCTGTTCGGGTCCAGGCCCAGGTAGTGCAGGACGATGGGGATGACCTCGTTGGCGCTGTCGAGGAAGGCCACGCCGCACTTGGACAGCCTGGCGATGTTCTCCGGCTTGAACAGCAGGTCGTAGTCGCGCATGTCACTGTCGCTGCCCAGGGCGGCGTCCACCTTCGCCTTGTTGAAGCCGATCAGCGTGGTGCCCCAGAGGTAGGGCACCGAATAGCGGCTGCCCGGGTCCAGGGGTTCGCGCTGGCGCATGAAGCTGGCGTCGAGGCCGGAAAAGTGCGGCAGGCTCTGGCGCTTGAGCGGCTCCAGGGCGCCGGCGGTGATCAGCTGCGGCACCTGGCTGCTGCTGGGGAAGGCCAGGTCGTAGCCGGCGGTGCCGGTGAGCAGGCGCGCCTCGAGGGTCTGCGGGCTGTCGAAGACGTCGTAGATGATCTCCACGCCGGTCTCGTCCCTGAACTGCTGCAGCACGTCCTTGGGCAGGTATTCGATCCAGTTGTAGATGCGTAGCTGGCCGCCCAGTTTTTCGGCTGTCTCCTGGGCATGGGTCCCGGCGGCGAGGCTGCCGAGCAGCAGGGCGGCGGCGCAGTTCTTCAGCAGGCGGTGCATGGTGGTCTTCCGTGTGAGCTGGGTTGGGCGCATGGCGTCGGGCCTCAGAGAGCAGCGGCGAGGGCGCGGATCAGGCGCAGGCTGTCGAGGTCCAGCACGCTCTCTGCTTCGGGAAGCGAGGACTGCTTGACGATTACCACCTGGCGCTCGAAGTCGATATACAGGGACTGGCCGTGGATGCCTACCGCCAGCAGCGCTTCGCCCGGATACACGTACCACTGGCTCTTGTAGGTGGCGCCGGGGCTCCACTGCGAGAACACCTCGTTGGCGGCGTAGATGGCCGGGTCGCCACCGGCCAGCACGGCCTCGATGGCCTTCCCGGAGAGCAGCTGGCGGCCGTTGGCGCGGCCGCCGCGCAGCACCATCTCGCCGTAGCGCGCCATGTCGCGCAGGGTCGCGTTGAAGCCAGCGCCGGCAACGTTGCGGCCCCAGGGGTCGGCGACGAAGAAACCGTCGCGTTCGCAGCCCAGGCCCTGCCACACATCGCGCAACTGCTCGGCGCAACTGCTCCCGTTGGCCCGCTCCATCACCCAGGCCAGCGCCTCGGTGGTGGCGGTCACATAGTGGAAGAAGCCGCCGTGCTCGCCGCTCTTGCGGGTGGCGGGGAGGTATTCGTAGAGCGAACCGAAAGCCTGCACGCCGAGCGGCGGCGGGGTCAGGCCGCAGGCGTAGCCGAACTGCGAGCTGCCGGATGCGGGGTCGTCGTAAACCTCCTGGTAATCGATGGCCACGGCCATGTCGAGCAGCTGGCGCACGGTCGCGTCGCCGAAGGCGCTGCCGCGCAGTTCGGGCACGTAGTCCAGCGCCAGGCGACGATCGTCGAGGCGGCCGTCTTCCACCAACTCCTGGGCCAGCAGGCCGACCAGCGACTTGGTGACCGAGAACATGATGTGTCGTTTGTGCGCTTCGTGGCCGTTGAAATAGCGCTCCTGCACGACCTCGCCGTCCTTCATCACCAGCCAGCCATCGGTGCAGGTGGCCTGCAGATGTTCCTCCAGGCTTACACGGCGGCCGCTGGCGCCTTCGAAGTGGAAGTCATCGAGGCGTACCGCGCCGCGCTGCAACGCAGAGGGTGCCTGATCCCCGCGCTCCACACTGACGCTCGGGCGGATGCGCCCCAGGTTGTGGAAGGCCCAGCGGTTGTACGGCGGGCGCATGAAGTTGTGCCAGGTGACGAGTTGCTCCGGCGCCGGCGGAAAGCCCTGCATCAGCGTGGGTTGCGCAGGATCGGCGGCGGCGTAGGCGCTGGCCAGTGCCTGGTCGAGTTCGGCGGTCATGGACTGATCTCTTGTTGTCGTGGTGCGGTGTGGTGGTACAAGTTTTTATCGATGTAAAAACTTATAGTCAAATAAAATATTTGATCGGAATTGAAAATATCTTAGAATCAGCCACTTGCAGCGTGACGGTCACCGACAGAGGGAGGAGGGCAGTTGAGCGGATTGCGGGAAAGGCAGAAGGAACAGCGGCGCGATGCGATCACCGCAGCGGCGCTGGCGCTGTTCGAGGCACAGGGATTCGCGGCCACTACCGTGGAGCAGATCGCCGGTCAGGCCGGGGTGTCGACGCCTACGGTGTTCAACTACTTCGGCAGCAAGCAGGACATCCTCCTGGCCGTTGTCGAGCGCGCCGACCGCCAGGCAGTGACCGAGGCCCGGCTGCAGATGCCGGCCTTCGACAATGCAGTGGACGCCATGTGCCACCTGGAGTCGCTGATCGTCCGCCACGAGCTGCAGGTGCTGCCGATCTCCATCTGGCGCGAACTGCCGCCGCTGGGGCTGATGGCCACGCGGCCGGAGGCGGTGGCCACGCTCAACGCCCATCTCGCCGGCGAGATCGCCGTGCTGCTGCGTGACTTGCAGGCGCGCGGCCTGCTCAGTGCGAAGGTGGACGTGGAGTTCGTCGCCTGGTTCCTCAATGACTACTCCTCGATGCTCTTCATGCGCCTGGTGCAGGACGAGAAGCCCGACCTCGCCGCCCACAGCGCACGGGTGCGCCAGCTGACCCAGACCCTGTTCGACGGCCTGGCACCCTGATTCGACGTTGACGCTGTCGTGACTCGTCCATATCGTTAATCGTGTTAATCAACTATCACGCGGAACGAGACTGAACATATGGCCAGCGTCATCCACCTCGAAGTCAGCTGGGGCGATTGCGACCCGGCGGGCATCGTCTTCTATCCGAACTATTTCGCCTACTTCAACCGTGCCACCGATGCCTTCTTCGGCGGCCTCGGCGTGCCCCTGGGCGAAGCCATGAAGCGCCACGGTATACTCGGCTGGCCGATGCTGGAAACCCGCTCGAAGTTCCTCAAGCCCAGTAGATTCGCTGATCTTCTGTCCATCGAAACCGACCTGGTGCGCCTCGGGCGCAGCAGTTTCGCGTTGCGCCACCGGCTGCGCGGCGCCGATGGCGAACTGCGTGTGGAAGGGCATGACGAGCGTGTCTGGGCGCGGGACGAAGCGGGCGTACTGCGCGCTGAACCGATTGCTCCCGCCGTCCGCGAACGGCTCATGGCGGTGTTGGCGGTTTGTGAAAATAGTTAATTGACATAACTATATTTCCCGCATAGCTTGTTTTCCACCAAGCACAACAAGAGCAAAAGGTGAGACATGAACAAGTACGAAGGCCGCTGGCAGACCGTCACCGTTGAAGTGGATGCCGGCATCGCCTGGGTCACCCTGAACCGTCCGGAGAAGCGCAACGCCATGAGCCCCACGCTCAACCGCGAGATGCGCGACGTACTGGAGACCGTCGAGCAGGACGCCGATGCCCGTGTGCTGGTGCTGACCGGCGCCGGCAGCGCGTGGACTGCGGGGATGGACCTCAAGGAGTACTTCCGCGAAGTGGACGCCGGTCCGGAAATCCTCCAGGAACGCATTCGTCGCGACGCCTCCGAATGGCAGTGGAAGCTGCTGCGCCTGTACTCCAAGCCGACCATCGCCATGGTCAACGGCTGGTGCTTCGGCGGTGGCTTCAGCCCGCTGGTGGCGTGCGACCTGGCCATCGCCGCGGACGAGGCGGTGTTCGGCCTGTCGGAAATCAACTGGGGCATCCCGCCGGGCAACCTGGTGAGCAAGGCCATGGCCGACACCGTGGGCCACCGCGAGTCGCTGTACTACATCATGACCGGCAAGACCTTCGACGGCCGCAAGGCAGCGCAGATGGGCCTGGTCAACCGCAGCGTGCCGCTGGCTGAATTGCGCGACGCGGTGCTGGAACTGGCCGCCGACCTGCTGGACAAGAACCCGGTGGTGCTGCGCGCGGCGAAGAACGGCTTCAAGCGTTGCCGTGAGCTGACCTGGGAGCAGAGCGAGGACTACCTTTACGCCAAGCTCGACCAGGCCCAGCTGCGTGATCCGGAGCATGGCCGCGAGCAGGGGCTCAAGCAGTTCCTCGATGACAAGAGCATCAAGCCGGGCCTGCAAGCCTACCGCCGCTGAGCAGCCGCCGCGGGGCCCGTGCCCCGCGGCCAGAACAACGACAAGAGGAACGCTGCATGAACCAAGTCTCGCTGTTGATCGGCGGCCGCGCCTTGCCGGCCAGCGATGGTCGCACCTTCACCCGGCTCGACCCGCTTAGCGGCACTCCCGCCAGCGTCGCTGCCGCTGCCACCGTCGAAGACGCCGATGCCGCCGTGGCGGCCGCCGCTGCGGCCTTCCCCGCCTGGTCGGCGCTCGGCCCCGGCGAGCGCCGCACGCGCCTACTGGAAGCCGCGCGGCTGATGGAGTCGCGCAGCGCCGAGTTCATCGCCGCGGGCGCACGGGAGACCGGCGCCATGGCCAACTGGTATGGCTTCAATGTGCACCTGGCGGCTGGCATCCTGCGCGAGGCCGCTGGCATGACCACGCAGATTCTCGGCGAGGTGATCCCGTCCGATGTGCCCGGCTCGCTGTCCATGGCCATGCGCCAACCGGCCGGCGTGGTGCTCGGCATCGCCCCCTGGAACGCCCCGGTGATCCTCGCCACGCGTGCCCTGGCAATGGCGCTGGCCTGTGGCAACACCGTGGTGCTCAAGGCTTCCGAGCAGTGCCCTGCGGTACACCGGCTGATCGGCCAGGTGCTGCACGACGCGGGACTGGGCGACGGCGTGGTCAACGTCCTGAGCAACGCCCCGGCAGACGCCGCCGTGCTGGTGGAAAGACTGATCGCTAACCCGGCGGTGAAGCGCGTCAACTTCACCGGCTCGACCCGCGTCGGCCGAGTCATCGGCGAGCTGTGTGCGCGCCATCTCAAGCCGGCGCTGCTGGAGCTGGGCGGCAAGGCGCCGCTGCTGGTGCTGGACGACGCCGACCTGGACGCAGCCGTCGAGGCAGCGGCATTCGGCGGCTACTTCAACCAGGGGCAGATCTGCATGTCCACCGAGCGGCTGATCGTCGACCGGAGCGTCGCCGACGACTTCGTCGCGCGCCTGGCGAAGAAGGCCGCCAGCCTGCGCGCCGGCCATCCCGCCGACCCGGCTTCGGTGCTCGGCAGCCTGGTGGACGGCGCATCCGCGTTGCGCATTCGCGGGCTGATCGACGATGCCGTGGAGAAGGGCGCACGCCTGCTCTGCGGTGGCGACTTCGAAGGCGCGGTGATGCAACCGGCGCTGCTCGATGGCGTGACCGCGCAGATGCGCCTGTATGCCGAGGAATCCTTCGGCCCGGTGCTCTCGGTAATTCGTGTGGACGGCGACGAAGAGGCCCTGCGGGTGGCCAACGACAGCGAGTATGGCCTGTCGGCGGCGATCTTCAGCCGTGACCAGGCGCGTGCGCTGAACCTGGCGCGGCGCGTCGAGTCGGGCATCTGCCACATCAACGGGCCGACCGTGCACGACGAGGCGCAGATTCCGTTCGGCGGGGTCAAGGCCAGCGGCTACGGCAGCTTCGGCTCCCGTGCCGCCATCGACCACTTCACCCAGTTGCGCTGGATCACCCTGCAGACCGCGCCGCGCCACTATCCCATCTGACCGGCTGATTCGGGCTGCGGATACCAATGCCCGGCAGGACGCTGGGCAGAACAAGAACAATATTCCCGCCACCGCTCCGTTGGGCGCGGTGGCGTGCCTTTACGGAAGACGCTCTCATGAATGTCGCATCCAACTCCCCTGTGGGCTACCGGCGGGTCGCCATCGGCCATCCGCAGGTAGAGGTCCGCCGCAAGGCTGACGGCACCCTCTACCTGCGTGCCCGCGAAGCCCTCGCGCCGCTGCCCGAACGCCTGCTGGAACGCCTGCAGCACTGGGCTGCCGAGCGCCCGCAACAGACTTTCGTTGCGGCCCGTGATGACGCTGGCCAGTGGCGCCGCATCAGCTATGCGCAGATGCTCGACAGCACCCGGCGCATCGCCCAGAACCTGCTGGCATACGGGCTTGGCCCGGAGCGGCCGCTGCTGATCCTCTCGGGCAACGACCTGGAACACCTGCAACTGGCCTTCGCCGCGATGTACGCCGGGATTCCCTATTGCCCGGTGTCGCCGGCCTATTCGCTGGTGTCCCAGGACTTCGCCAAGCTGCGCCACATCGTCCAGTTGCTGCAGCCGGGGCTGGTGTTCGCCGCCGATGCCGGGCCCTACGCCCGTGCTATCGAAGCGGTGCTGGATGCCGAACTGCCGCTGCTGTTCGGTCGCGGTGATGTGCCGGGAAGGCGTTGCCGTCCTTTCGCCGAGCTTCTGGACGCGGACGATTGCAGCGCGGCGGATGCCGCGTTCGCGGCCACCGAAAGCGAAACCATCGCCAAGTTCCTCTTCACCTCCGGTTCGACCAAGCTGCCCAAGGCGGTGCCGACCACCCAGCGCATGCTCTGCGCCAACCAGCAGATGCTGCTGCAGACCTTTCCCGAGTTCGGCCGGCAGCCGCCGGTGCTGGTGGACTGGCTGCCGTGGAACCACACCTTCGGTGGCAGCCACAACCTGGGGATCGCGCTGTACAACGGCGGCAGCTTCTACATCGACGGCGGCCGGCCAACGCCGCAGGGCTTTGCCGAGACCCTGCGCAACCTCAAGGACATCTCGCCGACGGCCTACCTCACCGTGCCGCGCGGCTGGGAGGAGCTGGCCAGTGCGCTGGAGCGTGACGCTGACCTGCGCGAGCGCTTCTTCGCCGATATCCGGCTGTTCTTCTTCGCCGCTGCCGGGCTGTCCCAGGACATCTGGGATCGCCTCGACCGACTGGCCGAAGCCCACTGTGGCGAGCGCATCCGCATGATGGCCGGCCTGGGCATGACCGAGGCCGCGCCGTCCTGCACCTTCACCACCGGGCCGCTGTCGGTGGCCGGTTATGTCGGCCTGCCGGCGCCCGGTTGCGAGGTCAAGCTGGTGCCGGTGGAGGGCAAGCTGGAAGCGCGCTATCGCGGGCCGAACCTGATGCGCGGCTACTGGCGCAACCCCGAGCAGAATGCCGAAGCCTTCGACGAGGAGGGTTACTACTGCTCCGGCGATGCGTTGCGTCTGGCGGATGAAAGCAACCCGCAGCTGGGGCTGATGTTCGACGGCCGCCTGGCCGAGGACTTCAAGCTGTCTTCCGGGGTGTTCGTCAATGTCGGGCCGCTGCGTACCCGCGCTGTGCTGGCCGGGTCGCGCTATGTTCAGGACGTGGTGGTGCTGGCGCCGGACCGACCGGGCCTGGCGCTGCTGGTGTTTCCGCGTCTGGCCGAGTGTCGTTCGCTGTCCGGTCTGGGTCGGGAGGCCAGCGATGCCGAGGTGCTGGGCAGCGCGCGGGTGCGTGCTTGGTTCGCCGACTGGCTGGCGCAGCTCAACCTGCAGGCCACCGGCAACGCCAACTACTTCGGCTGGGTGGCGCTGCTGGACGAGGCGCCCTCGATCGACAAGGGTGAAATCACCGACAAGGGCTCGCTCAACCAGCGCGCGATCCTCGCTTCGCGTGCGGAGCTGATCGAGCATCTGTACCGCGGCGAAGACCCGAGGGCGATCAGCGCTTCCTGAGCCGGCGACAATCGAACGGGCCACCCTGTGCAAGCAGGGTGGCCCGTTGTCGTTTCGGGGAGAAAACCGCCGCGCCATGGGGCCCGACGGTTGGGGTTGCGGGTCAGTTGAACGCGGCGGGGCGCGGGTTTTCCAGCAGCACGGCCATACCCTGGCCACCGCCGATGCAGGCCGAGGCGATGCCGTAGCGCTGGCCGCTGGCGGCCATCTGGCGGGCCACGGTGTGTGCCAGGCGCAGGCCGGTAGCGGCCAGCGGATGGCCCAGGGCAATGGCGCCGCCGTGCCGGTTCAGGCGCTCGTCGTCCAGTTCCAGTTCGCGCTGCACGGCGAGCACCTGGGCGGCCTGGGCCTCGTTTATCTCGATGTGGCCGATCTGATCCAGGCGCAGCCCGCTGCCCTGCAGCAGGAGGCGAATCGCCGGGGCCGGGCCGATGCCCATCACCGCCGGGTCGACACCGATCACCGCTGCCGCGCGCAGGTGTGCCAGCACGGGGCGGCCCGCTGCGGCGCTGGTCGACATCAGCAATGCGGCCGCCGCGCCATCGACCACCGCGCAGCTGTTGCCGGCGGTCTGCACGCCTTCGGGATAGATCGCGCCCAGGCGCGCCAGGGCCTCGGCGGAGGTTTCGCGGATATGACTGTCCTGGGCGGCTTCAGCGTTGCGTCCGGACAGCTTCAAGTGGCGCGGCGCCAGGCCCGCCTGCTCGAAGGTCTGCTCGCGCACCTCCTCGATCTCCCCGGCGAACCAGCCGTCCGCCTGCGCCTGCAGGGCGCGCTGGAAGCTGCGCAGGGCGTAGGCGTCCACCTCCTCGCGGCGCAGGCCGTGGCGGCGAGCGAGGTTCTCGGCGGTCTGCATCATGCTCAGGCCGACGGCCGGGTCGAACAGGGCTTCCCAGAGGAAGTCCTTGAACTCCACCGGCTGGCCGAGGGCGAAACCGCCGCGATGGCTGTAGCTGGCGATGGGATTGCGCGACATGGATTCGCCGGCCACGCAGAGCACGCTGGTGGCCTGACCGCGCTGGATCTGCTCGGCGCCCTGGCGCAGCAGCTCAAGGGCGGTGCCGCAGATACGCTGCACGCCCAGCGCTGGCACCTGCTGCGGCACGCCGCAGTACAGGCCGATGTGGCGCGGCAGCATGTAGGCATCAAAGCTGGCCTGGGCCATGTTACCGGCCAGCACGCTGTCGATGTCGGTCGGGTCCACCGCGCTGCGGCGCAACAGGCTGCGCCCGGCGAAGATGCCCAGGTCGGTGGGTGAGACGGCGGCGAGGGCGCCGCGATAGTCGATCCAGGGAGTGCGTACGGCTTCGACGAGCAGGGCATCGTCGAAGGCGCTGAAAAGTCCGGGCAGGCTCATGGGGTTTCCTAGGGCAATGTGGCCCGTGGGCGCGCCCACGGGCGTGGGGGTTATTCGTGGGTCGGCCGGTGGCGCAGCAGCAGGATGATTCCCGCTGCGGCGATCAGTACGCCGGGCGCGGCGAGGCCCATCAGGCCGGCAGTGCCGCTGCCGCTGGCGAGCATCTGCCCGGCCAGCAACGGGCCTCCGATGGAGCCCAGGCGGCCGACGGCAACCGCCGAGCCGACGCCGGTGGCGCGGATGCCGGCGGGGTAAAACTGCGGCGCCAGGGCATAAAGCACCAGCTGCGCGGCCAGCACGAAGAAGCCGGCGGCGAAGCCCGCCAGCAGCATGCCGGCGAAGCCTTCGAAGGAACCCAGCGCGGCCAGGGTCAGCAGGATGCCGCCATAGATCAGCGCCACCAGCAGGGCCGGTCGCCAGCGATCCAGCAGCACGCCGGCCAGCACCGAGCCCAGCGCCATGCCCAGGTTCAGCAGCAGTTGTACGCTGCCGGCCTGGGGGCGGCTGAAGCCCTGGCCGATCAGCAGCGAGGGCAGCCAGTTGAGCAGCAGATAGACCACCATCAGGGTGAAGAAGCAGCTCAGCCACAGCAGCAGTGTCGGCACTGCCTGCCCGTTACCGAACAGGCCCTGTGCCATGCCCGTGCGTTGCCCCTCATCGACCTGATGCTGGTAAGCCGCCGATTCCGGCAGCCGCAAGTGGAGCAGCGGCGCTACCAACAAGGGCGCCCAGCCGCCAAGGTGGAACACCAGTTGCCAGCGCTCCGGCGTGGCGAACATGCCTGCCAGCGAGGCCAGCGCACCTCCCAGCGGCACGCCGCAATACATCAGGCTCACCGCCGTGGCCCGGCGGTCATTGCTGGCGGACTCGGAGGTGAGGGCGATCAGGTTGGGCAGCGCGGCGCCCAGCCCCAGGCCGGTCATGAAGCGCGCCAGCAGCAGGCTGTCGAGGTTCCAGCTCTGGGTGGTGAGTAGCGAGAACAGCCCGAACAGTGCGACGGCAACGGTCAGTACACGCTTGCGGCCGATGCGGTCGGCCAGCCAGCCGCCGGCGAAGGCGCCGGGCAAAAGGCCGAGGATGCTGGCGCTGAACACCCACCCGAGCTGCGCCTTGTCCAGCCCGAAGTGGGCGGCGATGCCCGGGCCGGCAATGCCCGCCGACTGGATGTCCATGCCCTCGAGCAGGGCGACGATGAAGCACAGCAGGATGGTGAGTGGTGTGGCGGCGCTCGGGCGCGCTGCGGAAGCGGGTGTGGTATCGCTCATGCCGGGGATGCTCTTCTAGTTGTTGTTCGGCGGAAACTAGTTAATGCAATTAACTAGTTTTGCGATGCTAGGAGGCTTGGCGACATTCGTCAACGGCACGCTCCGCCCTCCGGCAGGGCCGGTGAACGGAGTCGGGCAAATAGAGGCGGGGAGTAGAGTGCCGGCTGGATCAGTCGGCGCCGTGGATCTTCTGCAGCAGAGCGAGCAGCTGTTCGCGCTCGGACTCGGAGAGGCGGGAGGTGGCGGCGAAGTCGCTTTGCAGGGCGACTTCCTTGAGCTGCCTGAGCAGCGTTTCGCCGGCCTTGCTGAGGAACAGGCCGTAGGAGCGCTTGTCCGGCTTGCAGCGCACGCGCACCGCGAGGGCCAGGGTTTCCAGCTTGTTCAGCAGCGGCACCAGTTGCGGTGGCTCCACGCCCAGCGCGCGCGCCAGGTCGGCCTGCATCAGCCCCGGGTTGCTGTCGATTATGGCCAGGGCGGTGAACTGCGCCGGGCGCAGGTCGAACCTTGCCAGCTCGTCCACCAGGTGCTGGAAGACGATCAGCTGCGCACGACGCAGGGCGTAGCCGACGTAGTTGTCCAGCGGAGAGGCCGGCGCGACGGCGCCTGCGCCCTGATCTTCGTCGCCCTCGGGGGCGCGGCTCTTCTTCGTCATGGCAATAAGGTTTCTTCTGTTAACTAATTTGGGCGATTGTCGCACCACTTCTGCCGGCAGGCCAGAGCGCTTCAGTATTCCAGTTGATTGCGCTGCTCCTCGAACCAGTCGAGCACCGGCTGGCAGGCCGGGTGCGCGGCGCCGCTGTCGCGCAGCCAGAGGGCATAGCGGCCGCCAGTTTTCAGCGCCTCGCCGAAGGGCACGATGAGGTCGCCGCGCTGCAGGGCGTCGTGGGCCAGCAGGCGGTCGGTCATGGCGACGCCCAGTCCGCGGGTGGCGGCGTCCAGCGCGAGGTCGTCGAGGTTGAACAGCATGTGCTTCAACGAAGTCGGCGGCGGTGCGGCCTGGGCGCGCAGCCACTGCGGCCATTCAAGGCCGCCGCTGGAGGCGTGGATAAGCGGGTGGCGCGCCAGCTCTTCCAGCGAACGCGGCGGCGCCTGGCCGTCATCCAGGCGTGGGGCGCAGACCGGGATCAGGTATTCGTCATACAGCGGCATCAGCGTGCGGCCCTGCGGGTCGCTGCCGCTGGGCAGGTAGAGCACGTAGGCGTCGCAGTCGCCGCCGTCGTCCACCACTTCGCCGCCCACCGTCTCGATGGACAGGCATAGCTCCGGGTGCCGCGAGTAGAAGGAGCTCAGGCGCGGCAGCAGCCAGCGCACCGCCAGCGAAACGAAGATGCGGATGCGGAAGGGCCGCTCCGCCGAGGCCGGGGCGAGGCGCTCCTCCAGGCGCAGCAATTGCTGGAGCATGCCTTCGGCCACAGCATGCACCTCGCGGCCGGCGTCGGTCAGCGCCACCTTGCGGCTGGTGCGATCGAACAGCGGCACGCGGTAGTACTCCTCCAGTTGCTGCACCTGTCGGCTGATGGCGCTCTGGGTCAGGTGCAGCTGTTTCGCGGCGGCCGTAAAGCTGCCGGAGTCGGCGACCTGTACCAGGGCCTGCAGGGCCTGCAGGGAGGGAACGCGAAGCAGTTTGTCCATGACCCTTCCGTGCGCGATCTATGCGCCGATCTATGCGAGATGGGAATACCAGGATGAAAAATGAGCGTTGGTGCCTCCAGCGTAACTGCCCGTAGATTCTGGGCATGACGCGCCATCAGGGAAATCGCTTGGATACGCCCGGCGCATGGATTGTGAAGGAGTGCCGGGCAATGAACAATCACTGTGGCTGGATCGCCCTGGCGGGCGAGTTGCCCGCACGGCCGACGCTCAGCGGCACCGAGCGGGCGGACTGGCTGATCATCGGTGGCGGCATCACCGGATTGTCTGCTGCCCATGCACTGGCGGCGCGATTCCCGCAGCGGCGCGTGGTGTTGCTGGAGCGCCAGCGCATCGCCCAGGGCGCCTCGGCGCGCAATTCCGGGTTCGTCGTGGCCCATGAACTGCCTGCCGCCAGCGAACGCCTCGGGCAGCCCGGCCACGCCGCGTACCAGGTCGCCTCGCGCATCGGCATCGCAGCGGCGCAGGAAGTCCGCCAGCACATCGCCGCGCTGGGTATCGACTGTGAGCTTTTCGAAGACGGCTATCACTTCGCCGCCCACCAGCCCGAGCACCTGGGCGATGTCGACGGTATCCTCGCCACGCTGGCCTCGGTCGGCGCCAGCGCTCGCTACTACGAAGGTGCGGCGCTGGAGCAACGGCTCGGCAGTGGCTTCTATGCGCGGGCCATTCATTGCTCCGGCGGTAACGCGCTGTTGCAACCGGGGCGCTATGTGAAGGGCCTGGCGGAGAACCTGCCGGCGTCGGTGGAAGTCTTCGAGCAGAGCGGCGTGACCGACCTGCGCCGCAGCGGCCAGGGTTGGGTGGCGCGTACCGAGCAAGGCGAAGTGCATGCGCCACAGGTGCTGGTCTGTCTGGGCGCCTTCATCGCCCGCGCCGGTCTGCACGACAGCGGGGCCTTCCCGCTGGAACTGAGCGCCAGTATCACCCGCCCGCTGGACGAGCCGCGCTGGCAGTCGCTGTTCGGCGAGCGCCAGTGGGGCGTGCTCGCGCCGTTGCCCGGCGGCGGTACCGTGCGCCTGCTGCCGGGCCGCCGGCTGCTGATCCGCAACACCGTCGAATACCGTCATCGCGACCTCGACAACCACGCACTGGCCGAGCGCCGTCGCCGTCATCTGAGCGGTTTGCAGAAGCGTTTCCCCGGCATCATCGAAGCCGACATCGCCTACAGCTGGACCGGCCACCTCAGCGGCACCCGCTCTGGCGAGCCGTACTTCGCCCGCGTCGACCAGGGCTTGCACGCGGTGGCCGGCTGCAATGGCTCGGGCGTGGCGCGCGGCACCCTGTGGGGCCGCCTGCTGGTGGAAATGGCCGTGGGCGACAGCTCGTCCGTGCTGGCCGACGTGCTGGCGCAGGCAAGCCCCGGCTACCTGCCGCCCAGCCCGTTCTTCGATATCGGCGCCTCGCTGCGCATGGCCTGGGAAGTGCGCCGCGCACGCGCCGAGGCCTGATTCATCGCTTTACCCCCGCACGACAATCCATGAAGACCATCTCTAGAAAACTATCGCCAAGAACAAAAAAACCGAGGGCAGCATGATCAATCGTTCCAAGACTCTGGCCAGCTTCACCCTGGCAGGCCTCGCACTCGCAGCAGTGACCGGCACCACCCAGGCGGCGCAGACCGTCACCATCGCCAACTGGAGCGGCTACATCGCCGAAGACACCCTGGCGAACTTCACCAAGCAGACCGGCATCCAGACTACCTACGACCTCGTCGACAGCAACGAGACCACCGAAGCCAAACTGATGACGGGAGCCAGCGGCTACGATCTGGCCAGTCCGTCCAACCACTTCCTGCCGCGCCTGATCAAGGCCGGCGCCATCCAGGAACTGGACAAGAGCAAGCTGCCCAACTGGAAGAACCTCGACCCCAAGCTGATGAAGATCCTCGAGGCCAACGATCCGGGTAACCGCTATGCCATTCCCTACCTCTGGGTGACCGTCGGCATCGGCTACAACGAAGACAAGATCAAGGCCATCTTCGGCAACACCGACGTCACCCACAGCTGGCAGCTGCTGTTCGATCCGAAGAACGCGGAGAAGCTCGCCCAGTGCGGCATCGCGGTGATCGACAACGCCACCCAGATGGTGCCCATCACCCTCAAGGTGCTCGGCCGCGACCCGGCGAGCCAGAACCCGGACGACTTCAAGGCCGCCGAAGCCGCACTGCAGGCGGTGCGTCCGTCGATCCGCTATTTCCACCAGTCCAAGTACGTCAGCGACCTGGCCAACGGCAACATCTGCGTCGCCATCGGCTTCAGCGGCGACGTGCTGCAGGCCATGACCACCGCCAAACAGGCCGGCAACAACGTGAAGATCGGCTACAGCCTGCCGCGCGAAGGCAGCACCATAGCCGTGGACACCGTGACCATTCCCAAGGGCGCGCCGCACCTGGACAACGCCTACGCCTACATGAATTACCTGCTGCAGCCGGAAGTGATCGCCAACATCAGCAATGCCGTGCAGTACCCCAATGGCAACGCCGCCGCGACCCAGTACGTCGACGCGGAGCTGCGCAGCAACCCGGCCGTCTACCCGCCGCAGGAAGTGCTCGACACCCTGTTCCCGATCAAGACCCTGTCGCCGTCCGGGATGCGCATGAGCACTCGCCTGTGGACCCGCGTGATGAGCGGCAAATGACTCAGCCCAACGACCTGCGCCGCCACGCCCTGGTGGTCGGCGCCGGCGTGGTCGGCCTGGCCACTGCGCTGCAACTGCAAAGCCGCGACTTCCGCGTGACCCTGCTGGACCGCAATCCGCCAGGTCTCGCCACCTCGTTCGGCAATGCCTGCACCTTCGCCACCTACTCGGTGGAGCCGGTGGCCACACCCGGCATCTGGCGCAAGGCGCCGGGCATGCTGCTGCGCCCGGACAGCCCGCTGGCGATCCGCCCGGCCTACCTGCCGCGCATCGCGCCCTGGCTGCTGCAGTTCCTGGCGGCCTCGCGGCGCGATCGCGTGGAAGCTATCGGCCATGACCTCAACACCCTGCTGCGCCCCTGCATGGGGGCCTGGCAGGGTCTGTTCGACGAGACCGGCGCCAACGACCTGATCCGCCACGACGGCTCGCTGTACATCTTCGAAGCCCATGAGCGCGGGGACGCGCAGGCCATGGTGGATTACCACCGGCGCTTCGAGGTGCCGATCCGATTCGTCGAGGGCTCCGAACTGCGCGAGCTGGAACCGGCGCTCAACGCCCGCGCGAGCTGCGCGGTGGAGCTGCCCGGCGTGAGCCGCACGCTCGATCCCTATGCGCTGAGCCTGCGTCTGTTCGAGCGTTTCCTTGCCAGGGGCGGCGAGTTCCGCCGTGGCGAGCTGCTGGGCCTGGAGCCGGCCGGGCAGGGCAGGGATGCGGTGCAGGCGCAACTGACGAGCGGCGAGCGACTGGCGGCCGACCGCGTGGCGCTGTGCACCGGCGCCTGGTCGCGGACTTTGGTGGACCAGTTGGGAGACAGCGTGCCGCAGGACACCGAGCGCGGTTACCACGTGCTCTTCGGTCACGCCGGGCAGGTGCTCAATCGCCCGGTGTGCTGGGGTGCCGGCGGCTTCTACATGACGCCCATGGCGCAGGGCCTGCGAATTGCCGGCACGGTGGAGTTCGCCGGGCTGGAAGCATTGCCGAGCCCGGCGCGCTACCGCTACCTGACCCGTGGCGCGCGGCGCTTCCTGCGCCTGCAGCACGAGCCGGTGTCGCAGTGGATGGGCTTCCGCTCCTCGGTGCCGGACAGCATGCCGGTGCTCGGCCCGTCCCGGCGCCTGCCGCAGGTCTTCTACAACTTCGGCCACGGCCACATCGGCCTGACCCTCGGCGCGATCACTGGCCAACTGCTCGCCGAGCAGGCCAGTGACGTCGTCACCAGCGTACCGGTGACGCCCTTCCTCGCCAGCCGCTTCGGCTCTCGCTGAAGCACGGGCATTCACCGCGGACATTCACCTCGAACAACAGGAGATCACGACATGCCCCAGCTGACCCTCGTCGCCCCCCGCAGCCATGCCATGCGCAGCGTGGGTCTGATGCTGTTGTCGATGTTCTGTTTCGCGGTGGTGGATGCGCTGGCCAAGGTGGTGGCGCTGAAGTACCCGGCCAACGAGGTGACCTTCTTCCGCATGGCCTTCGGCGTGCTGCCGGCGTTTCTCCTCTGCCTGCGCGGCCGGCCGCTGGCGCAGCGCTGGCGGCAACTGGACGTGCGCGGACAGAGCATCCGCGCGGTGACCCTGCTGGGCTCGTCGGCACTCTTCTTCGCCGGGCTGCCCTACGTGGCGCTGAGCGAGGCCATCTCCATCGCCTATTCCGAGGCGCTGCTGGTGATCGTGCTGGCGCCGCTGCTGCTGGGCGAACGCCTGCTGCCGCGCAACGCGCTGGCGGCTGTGCTGGGCTTCGTCGGTGTGCTGATGGTGGTCAAACCGGATAACGCCGAGGCCAGCCTGGTCGGGCCGGGCCTGCTGGTGGCCAGCGCCTTCTTCGGCGCGCTGTCGATGATCCAGATCCGCCGCATCCGCGAGACCGACGATTCCACCACCACGGTGCTGTACTTCACTGTGGTTGGCACCCTGGTCACCGGCGCCACGCTGCCGTTTTCCTGGAGCACGCCAAGCCTGCCGGACCTCGGCTTCATGCTCGCCCTCGGCCTGCTCGCGACCCTCGGCCAGCTGCTGTTCACCATCGCCGTGCGCCGCGCCCATGCCGCCACGCTGGCGCCGTACACCTACACCAGCATCATCTGGGCGAGCCTGTTCGGCTACGTGATCTGGGGCGAGGTGCTCAGCCTGCTGTCGCTGGTCGGCATCGTGCTGATCGTCGGCAGCGCCGTGGTCGTGGCGGTGCTGGAGCAGCCGCCGGAAGGCTCTGTGGTCTGACTTTCCCCGCTTCCCACCCGGCGCGATGCGCCGTTTCACGAGAGAGATTGCATGCAACACAAAGCCGTACTCGACCAGACCGACGTCACCCGCATTGTCGCCGCCGCCACCGACGAAGCCCGGCGCCAGGGGTGGGCGGTGTGCATCGCCGTGGCTGACGACGGCGGCCACCCGCTGGCGCTGGTGCGCCTGGACGGCTGCGCCCAGGCCAGTGCCTACATCGCCGCCGAGAAGGCGCGCAGCGCGGCGATCGGCCGGCGCGAAACCCGCGAGTACGAGAACATGGTCAATGGCGGCCGCACGGCCTTCCTCAGCGCGCCGCTGCTGACTTCTCTCGAAGGTGGCGTGCCGATCCTCGTGGGCGGGCAGGTGGTGGGCGCGGTCGGCGTTTCCGGCGTCCGCGCGGAACAGGACGCGCAGGTCGCCAAGGCGGGGATCGCCGGGCTCTGAGGGCGCGCAGGGGAGCGCCTCGACTACCGGTCAGAATCCGGCCTGCCAGTCTGGTACCATGCCGCGCCGGTGTGCCAGCTGGCGCGTGATGATCCCGCGTCTGGCGATGCCCGCTTCCTTTCGCTCCCACTCTGCTGCAAACAGGCCGCATCGATCGGAAAGCTCCCCTGCACGGCAGGGGCGAAGCGCTTTTCACCGGGTCGATGGGGACCTTCTGGAATCCCGATGCACGATCCGATCAAACTCAAGGACCACCAGCAGGAGGCGACGCTGGTCAACCGCCGCCTGATCGCCTGCGGTGCGCTCGTGGCCCTGATGAGCGTGACCCTGGTGGCGAGGATGTACTTCCTCCAGGTCACCGACTACGCGACCAACGCCACCGTCTCCGAGAACAACCGCATCCACGTCCTGCCGATCCCCCCGGAGCGCGGGCTGATCTTCGACCGCAACGGCAAGGTACTCGCCGAGAACCTGCCCAGCTTCAACCTCACCCTGACCCGAGAGCGCGCCGGAAATTCACAGGCGGTGCTGGACCAGGTGACCGATATCCTCCACCTGAGCCCCGAGCAGCGCCTGCAGTGCGACAAGGCGCTGAAGAAGAGCCGCCATCCCTTCGAACCGGTCGCCATCCTGCATGACCTGAGCGAGGAGCAGATCGCCCTCATCGAGGTCAATCGCTACAAGCTGCCGGGTATCGATGTGGATGCCGAGTTCGTTCGCCACTATCCCTACGGCGAGCACTTCGCCCATTCGGTCGGCTTCGTTGGGCGCATCAACGAGCGCGAGGCGGCGCGGCTCGACAGCACCGAGTACCGCGGCACCGAGTACGTCGGCAAGACCGGCATCGAGCACTTCTACGAGCCGCAGCTGCACGGCCACGTCGGCTACGAGGAAGTCGAGACCAATGCCCAGGGCCGCGTCATGCGCGTGCTGAAGAAGGTGCCGCCGGTAGCCGGCGAGAACATCGTGCTGGGCCTGGACGTGGACCTGCAGGTGGCCGCCGAAAAGGCCCTGGGCGATCGCCGCGGCTCGGTGGTGGCGCTGGACCCGAACACCGGCCAGGTGCTGGCGATGGTCAGCAACCCGAGCTTCGACCCGAACCTGTTCGTCAACGGCATCAGCTCGGCGCAGTACGCGCAGCTGCGCGACTCCATCGACCGGCCGCTGTTCAACCGGGCGCTGCGCGGGCTGTATTCGCCGGGCTCGACCATCAAGCCGGTGGTGGCCATCGCCGGGCTGGATACCGGCACCATCACACCGGCCACGCGGGTGTTCGATCCGGGCTACTTCCAGCTGCCCAACTACGACCACAAGTACCGCAACTGGAACCACAGCGGCGACGGCTGGGTGGACCTGAGCACGGCCATCAAACGCTCCAACGACACCTACTTCTACGACGTCGCGCACAAGCTCGGCATCGATCGCATGCACGATTACCTGACGCGCTTCGGGTTGGGCAGCAAGGTGTCCATCGACATGGCCGAGGAATCCCCCGGCCTGATGCCGTCCCGCGAATGGAAACGCGCCACCCGGCGCCAGGCCTGGTTCCCCGGCGAGACAGTGATCCTCGGCATCGGCCAGGGCTACATGCAGGTGACGCCGCTGCAGCTTGCCGAAGCGACCTCGCTGATCGCCAGCAAGGGCGCCTGGCACCGGCCGCGGCTGGCCGAATCGGTGGGCGGCGAAGACGTCGTCGATGCCAACCCCATGCCCGACATCCACCTGAGCAATCCCCACGACTGGGAGGCGGTGAACTACGGCATGCAGCTGGTGATGCACGATCCGGGCGGCGGCGCGCGGGCCGCAGGGCAGGGCGCGCAATACCGCATTGCTGGCAAGAGTGGCACCGCGCAGATCGTCGCGATCCGCCAGGGCGAGCGCTACAACCGCCTGAAGACCAAGGAGCGCCACCGCGACAACGCGCTGTTCGTCGGCTTCGCCCCGGCGGCCGAGCCTTCCATCGTGGTCTCGGTGACCATCGAGAACGGCGAGGCCGGCGGGCGTGTGGCCGGGCCGGTGGTGCGCGAGATCATGGATGCCTGGCTGCTCGATGCGGACGGCAAGCTCAAGCCGCAGTACGCGGTGCCGGCCGAGACGGCTTCGGGCAAGCACGCCTGAGGTCTGCCGCACCCGACCCGGCGCACGGGCCGGGTGCGGTGTGGGCGGTCAGGCTTGCGCCGTTTCCGTCAGCGCCGCCTGCACCAGGGCATGCAACTCGGTGCCGGGATGATTGACGTGCCAGTCCTTCAGGTCGCGGCGCATGGCCGGCGTCCAGAAGTTCTGCAGGTGCTGCTGCACGCCGTGGACCGCCAGGGCATGGTCCGATTCGGTGGAGAAGTACTGGCCGATCTGGTTGGCCATCTTGATCAGGTTCTCGACGCTCATCGACGGACCTCGACTTTCTCGACTTTCTCGGCCTTCTCGCCTTGGGCGTGGCGGCGCTCCTTGAGCAGGCGCCGCTGTTCGTCACTGAACGCCTGGTAGCGCTTCTGCCATTCCGAAGGCTGGAACACGCGCACCACCTCCACCGCCGTAACCTTGTATTCCGGGCAGTTGGTGGCCCAGTCGGAGTTGTCGGTGGTGATCACGTTGGCGCCCGACTCGGGGAAGTGGAAGGTCGTGTAGACCACTCCCGGCGCCACGCGCTCGCTGACCCTGGCGCGCAACACCGTCTGCCCGGCGCGGCTGCCCACGCCGACCCAGTCGCCGTCGCTGATGCCACGGCTCTCGGCGTCGCTGGAGTGGATTTCCAGGCGGTCTTCCTCGTGCCAGGCGACGTTGTCGGTGCGCCGGGTCTGCGCACCGACGTTGTACTGGCTGAGGATGCGCCCGGTGGTGAGCAGCAGCGGGTAGCGGGCGTTGACCTTCTCCTCGGTGGGCACGTAGCCAGTGAGCATGAAGCGCCCCTTGCCGCGCACGAACTGCTCGATGTGCATGGTCGGGGTACCGTCCGGTGCGGCATCGTTGCACGGCCACTGCAGGCTGCCATGGCGGTCCAGTTCGGCGTAGCTGACGCGGGTGAAGGTCGGCGTCAGGCGGGCGATCTCGTCCATGATCTGCGAAGGATGGGTGTAGTTCATCGGGTAGCCCAGGGCATTGGCCAGGGCCACGGTACCTTCCCAGTCGGCCTTGCCGCCGAGGGGCTCCATCACCTTGCGCACACGGGAGATGCGCCGCTCGGCGTTGGTGAAGGTGCCGTCCTTCTCGAGGAAGGAGCTGCCCGGCAGGAACACGTGGGCGAACTTGGCGGTTTCGTTGAGGAAGATGTCCTGCACCACCACGCACTCCATGGCGGAAAGGGCGGCGGTGACGTGCTGGGTGTTGGGGTCGCTCTGGGCGATGTCCTCGCCCTGGCAGTACAGCGCCTTGAAGGTACCGCCAAGCGCCGCTTCGAACATGTTGGGGATGCGCAGGCCGGGGTCGGGCTGCAGGGTCACGCCCCAGGCCTGTTCGAACTGGCTGCGCACCGTCTCGTTGGAAATGTGCCGGTAGCCGGGCAGTTCATGGGGGAAGGAGCCCATGTCGCACGAGCCCTGCACGTTGTTCTGCCCGCGCAGCGGGTTCACCCCGACGCCCTCGCGGCCGACGTTGCCGGTGGCCATCGCGAGGTTGGCGATGCCCATCACGGCGGTACTGCCCTGGCTGTGCTCGGTGACACCCAGGCCGTAGTAGATCGCCGCGTTGCCGCCGGTGGCGTAGAGGCGCGAGGCGGCGCGGATCTCTTCGGCGGGCACGCCGCACACCGGGCCGAGCACTTCCGGGGCGTTCTCCGGCAGGCTGACGAAATCGCGCCAGCGGATGAAGTCACTGGCTTCGCAGCGTGCGTCGACGAAGTCCTGCTTGACCAGGCCCTCGGTGACGATGACATGGGCCAGCGCGTTGAGCATGGCGACGTTGGTGCCGGGGCGCAGTTGCAGGTGCAGCTCGGCGCGGGCGTGGGGCGAATCGACCAGGTCGATGCGCCGCGGGTCGATGACGATCAGCTGCGCGCCCTGGCGCAGGCGGCGCTTGAGCTGCGAGCCGAACACCGGGTGGGCGTCGGTGGGGTTGGCACCCATCACCAGCACCACGTCGGACTGCATCACCGAGTCGAAGCTCTGGGTGCCGGCGGATTCGCCCAGGGTCTGCTTGAGGCCGTAGCCAGTGGGCGAGTGGCAGACCCGCGCACAAGTATCGACGTTGTTGTTGCCGAATGCCGCGCGCACCAGCTTCTGCACCAGGTAGGTCTCTTCGTTGGTGCAGCGGCTGGAGGTGATGCCGCCGATGGAGTCGCGCCCGTATTTCGTCTGGATCCGGCGGAATTCGCTGGCGGCGTAGGTGACGGCTTCGTCCCAGCTGACTTCCTGCCAGGGGTCGCCGATGTGCTTGCGGATCATCGGTTTGGTGATACGGTCCGGGTGCGTGGCGTAGCCCCAGGCGAAGCGGCCCTTGACGCAGGAGTGGCCGTGGTTGGCCTGGCCGTTCTTGTCCGGGACCATGCGCACCAGTTGGTTGCCCTTCATTTCCGCGCGGAAGGAGCAACCCACGCCGCAGTAGGCGCAGGTGGTGATGACGGCGCGTTCCGGCTGACCGATCTCGACCACGCTCTTTTCCATCAGCGTGGCAGTGGGGCAGGCCTGCACGCAGGCGCCGCAAGAGACGCATTCGGAGTCGAGGAAGTTCTCGCCCCCGGCCGCCGCCACGCGGGACTCGAAGCCGCGCCCTTCGATGGTCAGGGCGAAGGTGCCCTGGGTTTCCTCGCAGGCGCGCACGCAGCGGTTGCAGACGATGCACTTGCTCGGGTCGTAGTCGAAGTAGGGGTTGGAGACGTCTTTCTGGTCCTTCAGGTGGTTGGCGCCGTCGTAGCCGTAGCGCACCTCGCGCAGGCCGACCTGGCCGGCGACGGTCTGCAGTTCGCAGTTGCCGTTGGCCGAGCAGGTCAGGCAGTCCAGCGGGTGGTCGGAGATGTACAACTCCATCACGTTGCGCCGCAGGTCAGCCAGCTTCGACGTCTGCGTGCGCACCACCATGCCTTCGCTCACCGGCGTGGTGCAGGAGGCCGGGTAGCCGCGCATGCCGTCGATTTCCACCAGGCACATGCGGCATGAGCCGAAGGCTTCCAGGCTGTCGGTGGCGCAGAGTTTCGGGATGGTCGTGCCCAGCAGGGCGGCGGCACGCATCACCGAGGTGCCGGCGGGCACGCTGATCTCGCGGCCGTCGATGCTCAGGCTGACCTGCACGTCGCTGTCGCGCGCGGGTGTGCCGAAGTCGATGTCGCTGGCGCTGCCAGCAGACGAGGAGGGATCGAAGTAGTTGATCACTGGTCGGCCTCCGAAGTCGCCAGACCGAAGTCGGCGGGGAAGTGCTTGAGGGCGCTGGCCACGGGGAAGGAGGTCATTCCGCCGAGGGCGCAGAGCGAGCCGTATTGCAGGGTGTCGCAGAGGTCGCTGAGCAACTGCGCCTGTTCTTCGCGGGCGCTGATGTCGGTGGCGGCGATCAGCCGGTCTACCACCTCCACGCCACGGGTCGAACCGATGCGGCAGGGCGTGCACTTGCCGCAGGATTCCTCCGCGCAGAATTGCAGGGCGAAGCGTGCCATGCGTGCCATATCCAGGCGGTCATCGGCCACCACCACGCCACCGTGGCCGAGCATGGAGCCGACGGCGGCGAAGGCTTCGTAATCCAGCGGGGTGTCGAACTGCGACGGGGGCACCCAGGCACCCAGCGGGCCGCCGACCTGCGCGGCCTTCAGCGGGCGGCCGCTGGCAGTGCCGCCGCCGTAGCCCTCCACCAGCTCGCGCAGGGTCAGGCCGAAGGCGCGTTCCACCAGCCCGCCGTGACGGACGTTGCCGGCCAGCTGGAAGGGCATGGTGCCCAGCGAGCGGCCCATGCCGAAGTCGCGGTAGAACGCTGCGCCCTTCGCCAGAATGATTGGCACCGAGGCCAGGGTGAGCACGTTATGCACCAGCGTCGGCAGGCCGAACAGACCCTGCAGCGCGGGCAGCGGCGGCTTGGCTCGGACCACGCCGCGCTTGCCTTCCAGCGAGTCCAGCAGGGCGGTTTCCTCGCCGCAGATATAGGCGCCGGCGCCGGCGCGCACTTCCAGCTCGAAGGCGCGGCCGCTGCCGCAGACGTCTTCACCGAGGTAGCCGGCGTCGCGGGCGAGCTTCAGTGCCTGGTTGAGGGTGGCGATGGAGTCCGGGTATTCCGAACGCACGTAGAGGTAGCCCATGCTTGCGCCGACAGCGAGGCCGGCGATGGCCATGCCCTCGATCAGCAGGAAGGGATCGCCCTCCATCAGCATGCGGTCGGCGAAGGTGCCGGAATCGCCTTCGTCGGCGTTGCACACCACGTACTTCTGGCTGCCGGCGGCATCGCGCACCGTGCGCCACTTGATGCCGGCGGGGAAGGCCGCGCCGCCACGGCCGCGCAGGCCGGAATCGAGCACCGCGGCGACGACCTCGGCGCCGTCCATGCCGATGGCGCGGGCCAGGCCTGCGAAGCCGCCGTGGGCGCAGTAGTCGTCCAGCGACAGCGGCCGGGTGATGCCGGCGCGGGCGAAGAGCAGGCGTTGCTGGCTCTTCAGGTAGGGCAGCTCTTCCACCAGGCCCAGGGCCAGCGGATGGCTGGCCGGGTCGCCGCCGAGCGCATCGAGCAGGGCTGGCACGTCGTCGACCGTGAGCGGGCCGAAGCCCAGCCGGCCGGCGTCGCTCTCCAGCTCCAGCAGCGGCTCCAGCCAGTACAGGCCACGCGAGCTGGTGCGCTGGATGTCCAGCGGCAGCTGGCGGCGCTCGGCCTCGGCGACCAGGACGTCGGTCACTTCGTCGGCGCCCACTGCGCGGGCCACCGAATCGCAGGAAACGAACAGCTTCAGCATGCGGCGTCCTCCCGGCAACCGTTCACCAGCTCGCGCAGGCGTTCGGCGGTGAGGCGGGCATGCACTCGGCCGTCCAGCTCCAGCGCTGGCGAGCAGGCGCAGGCGCCCAGGCAGTAGACCGGGCGCAGGGCGATGCGGCCGTCGGCGCTGGTACCGTGGTCGTCCAGTTCGAGCTGCTCGCGCAGCTGCGCGGCCAGGGCTTCGGCGCCCCGGCTCTGGCACGACTCGGCGCGGCACAGGCGCAGCGTATGGCGGGCCGGCGGCGTGGTGCGGAAGTCGTGGTAGAAGCTGATCACCCCGCGCACCTCGGCGATGCTGAGGTTCAGAGCGTGGGCGATTTCCGGGAGGGCATCGTCGGGGATGTAGCCGACGCAGTCCTGGATGGCGTGCAGCACCGGCAGCAGGGCGCCGGGCGTGGCCTTGAGACGTTCCAGCACATCGTGGATCAGGGGCAGGTGAAGCGAATCATCAGGCATACAGCGCACCTCGACATCGCGGGCGCCTGCGATGGGCGGCGGCCCGGAATCCTTCGGCGGCGGCGAACCGGCCACGTCACGGTCTGCGTGGCTTTGCGGGGCGCCATCGTTCTTATGGGGTGTTGCCGTCCGGCCAGGCATCTGTGCGCGCCTGGTCCTCGACAGTAGGAAAGATTGCCATCCCTCTGGATTAGGGATAGCACTCGAACGACCCTGCGCATCCTGAAACCGACAAGGGACCCAAACCGCCACCTTGTCCGCTCAGAGCCCCCTTATTGGCCGGTAATGCCCTCAGGTGCGGCCGCTGCCCGCCTTAACCTGCCAGCTACCCATGACAACAAGAATCCGCGCCGTCGCCGCGCGCGGGAAGAAAAGGGGAGCACCATGCATAAACCCGCAACACCCTGGCTTGCGCTTGCCTTGCTGGCCCTGACCGGCCTGCTCGGCGGCTGTGGCGACGATGCCGCGCCGCCGGTGGCCCGCAACGCTGCCGTCCTGTCGCCCGCTGATCCCGCGCTGGCGAAGATCTATGACAGCAGCTGCAAGCTCTGCCACGCCAACCCGGCCTCCGGAGCGCCGCAGACCGGTGACGCGAAGGCCTGGCAACCGCGTGTCGCCCAGGGCGCCGACAGCCTGCTGGACCACAGCATCAACGGCTTCAAGGGCATGCCGCCGATGGGCATGTGCATGCAGTGCTCGGAGGAGGAGTTCCTCGCGCTGATTTCCTTCATGTCCGGCCAGTCGGTCCAATAAGCGCGGGGTTCCTTCGATGCCAATTCATCTCACCCGCCGTCAGCTGCTGCAGAACGCGGGCATTGCCGGCGCATTCTTGGCGCTGTCGAGCAGCCCGCTGGCAGCCGAGCTGGCCCGTGCGCCACGGCTGATTCCCTGGCGCAACTGGTCCGGCGGGCAGAGCTGCCTGCCGGCGGCTCGCCTGGCGCCACAGAGCCTGGACGAACTGGTCCAGGTCATCCGCCAGGCCCAGGGCAAGGTCCGTCCGGTGGGCTCGGCGCATTCCTTCAGCGCCCTGGTGCCCACCGACGGCACGCTGGTTTCGCTGGCCTATTTCAATGGCCTGCTCGGCCACGACGCCGACACATTGCAGGCAGAATTCGCCGCCGGCACGCCCATGTCGCTCATGGGGCCGGCGCTGAAGGAGATCGGCCAGGCGCTGCCGAACATGTCGGACATCGACTACCAGACCCTGGCCGGGGCGATCTCCACCTCGACCCACGGCACCGGCGTTGGCTTTGGTTCCTATTCCTCCCACGTCACCGGCCTGCAACTGGTGACTGCCAGCGGCGAGGTGCTGGACTGCGACGCCCAACGCCATCCCGAGGTGTTCAACGCCGCACGGGTGTCCCTCGGTGCCTTCGGCATCGCCACCCGCGTGCGTCTGCAGAATCGCGCGGCCTTCCGCCTGCATGAACGGCAGTGGATCGCCAGCACCGAAGAACTGCTGGAGGACGTGGAAAAGAACACCCGCGAAAACCAGCACTGGGAAATGCAGGTGCTGACCCATTCCGACTACGCGCTGTCGATCGCCCTCAACGAGACCACCGACCCGGCAACGCCGCCGCTGGACCCGGCCAAGGAGGGCGGCAACGAATACGTCAGCATCATCGAGGGCCTGGACAAGTACGGCAGCGACTTCCCCGCGGCGCGGCGCTTCCTGCTCAACAGCCTGCGCCACATCGCCAGTTTCGACGACCGCATCGGCGACTCCTACGACGTCTTTGCCAACGTGCGCAACGTGCGCTTCAAAGAGATGGAGTATTCGGTCCCGGCCGAACATGGCCCGGCCTGCCTGCGCGAGATTCTCAAGCTGATCAACGACAAGGACCTGCGCACCTGGTTCCCCATCGAGTACCGCTACGTGAAGGCCGACGACATCCCGCTGAGCATGTTCGAGGGGCGCGACAGCTGCTCGATCTCCGTGCACCAGCACTACAGCATGGACCACCACAATTTCTTCGCCGCCGTCGAGCCGATCTTCTGGAAGTACGCCGGCCGGCCGCACTGGGGCAAGCTGCACACGCTGAACGCGCGCACGCTGCAACCGCTGTATCCGCGCTGGAAGGAATTCACCGAGGTGCGCCGCGAGCTGGACCCGCAGGGCAAGTTTCTCAATGCCCACCTGTCATCGATCCTGGGCGTGGCCTGACAAGGAAGAATCACCATGAAACGACGCAACTTCATCGTCGGCGCGGCGGGGGCGGGCGTGTTGCTCGCCGGTGCCGGCGCCTGGCTGCGACCGAGCGACCACGGCGCGCCCTATGACGACTACTTCGCCCGGCTCAACCGCGAGCTGCGCGAGCACGGGCCGATGCGCCCGGTGATGCTGATCGACCTCGACCGGCTGGATCACAACGTCGACGTGGTAATGCAGTCGGTGGCCCGCACCGGCAAGCACCTGCGCGTGGTGGAGAAGTCCCTGCCGTCGCCGCAACTGCTCGATTACATCGCCAGGCGCGCCGGCACCCGGCGGATGATGTCGTTCCACCAGCCCTTCCTCAACCACGACGCCGAGCGCTTCCCCGATTCCGACCTGCTGCTGGGCAAGCCACTGCCGGTGGGCTCGGCGCAGCAGTTCTATGAGAACCTGCGCGGTCCCTTCGACCCGACCACCCAGCTGCAATGGCTGCTCGACACCCCCGAACGCCTGCAGCAGTACCTGGCGCTGGCGCAAGGGCGCAACACCCGGCTGCGGGTCAACATCGAACTGGACGTCGGCCTGCACCGCGGCGGCGTGGCTGATCACGAAACCCTGGGCCGGATGCTCAGGATCATCGGCGCCAACCCGCAGCACCTGGAGTTCGCCGGCTTCATGGGCTACGACCCCTTCGTCGGCATGGGCGTGCCCGAGGTCCTCGGCTCCTCGGAAGAACTCTTCGCCAAGGTGATGACGCTCTACGACGGCTTCGTCGACTACGCCCGCACCCAGCACCCGACGCTGTGGAAGCCGGGCCTGACGCTCAATACCGCCGGCAGCCCGAGCTACAAGATGCACGAGAACGAACGCACCAGCACCGAGGTGTCGGTGGGTTCGGCGCTGGTCAAGCCGACCCACTACGACCTGCCGTCGCTGGTGGAGCACCAGCCCGCCGCCTTCATCGCCACGCCGGTGATCAAGAGCACCGGCCCGGTGCAGATTCCGGCGCTGGACGACAAGTCGAAGCTGTTCTCCTGGTGGGACCCGAACCAGCGCGAGACCTTCTTTGTCTATGGCGGCAACTGGATGGCCGAGCCCGAATCGCCCCGTGGCCTGCAATTCAACGGCCTGTACGGGCGCAGTTCCAACCAGGAGATGGTCAACGGCTCCAGCGCCGTGGGCCTGAAGGTGGACGACCAGGTGTTCCTGCGGCCGACCCAGTCCGAGTCGATCCTGCTGCAATTTGGCGACCTGCTGGCCGTGCGGGGAGGGCGCATCGTCGAGCAGTGGCCGGTCTATAGCTGAGTCTCTGAGCGCGCTCCTAAAAGCCTCAGGTCATCGGCCTGAGGCTTTTTCTGTCTGCAGCCGACTCACTAATTCGGTTTCGTGCGACCGCACCGATGCCTGTACTTTGGGTTGACGAATGATCAGACGCCCTTTACGGACCGGGCTGACTGACAAGGCCGCAGCCTAACTGGTGGGATCGACGTTCTCCCCGGAACGGACGCCCGCCATGCTCATCGATGCCGCCCACCGCTTCTTCGATCACAGTCGTCATACGCTTAGTATCAGGGACGTCACCGCGCCGCTCGATGTCCTGGCCTTCACGGGAGACGAAGCGCTCAGCCAGCCCTTCGCCTACCGCATCGAATTCACCAGCACCGATCTCGACCTCCCCGCCGACTCGTTCCTCTGCAAGGACGCCAGCTTCAGCCTGCGCGCGCCGCCCGAGCAGTTAGGCATTCCCGGCTACACGCCGCCGCTCGCGCCGCCCCTGCGTACGCTGTACGGCACGATCAGCCGCTTTTCCCTGCTGGCCATGTCACGGGACGAATCCCGCTACAAGGTGACTTTCGTCCCCCGTCTGAAGCTGCTGGGCCTCGCTCGCCAGTACCGCATTTACCAGAACCAGAGCGTGCCGCAGATCGTCGAGCAGGTACTGCGGCGCAATGAGTTCGAAGGGCAGGATTTCCTCTTCGAACTGACCCGTGAATATCCGCAACGCGAACAGGTGATGCAGTACGGCGAGGATGATCTGGCGTTCATCCAGCGCCTCACGGCCGAGGTGGGCATCTGGTACCGCTTCAGCATGGATGAGCGCCTGCGCATCGAGGTACTGGAATTCCACGACGACCAGCGTCAGTACCTGCCCGCGCCACCCTTACCGCTGCGCCCGCTGTCGTCACTGGAGTCCAGCGGACAGGATGCCGTCTGGAACCTGCAGGACAACCATGAAGGGGTCGTGCAGAGCGTCAGCAATCGCGCCTACTACTACCGCGACGCCGGTGCTGAGCTGGACGCCAAGGTCGACCTGCTCAGATCGCCAAAAACCACCTACGGCGAGGCTTACCACTACGACGAGCCACACCGGAAACTCGGCGACGCCTACGCCCAGGACGAAGACCTGGAAAGCGAAAGCGGCTACTTCTACGCGCGCCTCGCCCACGAACGCTACCTCAACCAGCGCACGCGCCTGACCGGTTTCACCAGCAGCCCCGTGCTCCTTCCCGGCCAGATAGTGAAGCTCGACGGCGCGGATAAGCGCTTCGCGGCGGGCGCGGTGATTGTCGACCTGCAGTGCCGCGCTGCTCGCGACCGCAGCTTTGAGGTGCAGTTCGAAGCCATCCCCTACGACGAACAGGTCTGCTTCCGCCCGGAAGTGCCGGCCAAGCCGGTGATCGCCGGTACCCTCCCGGCGCGCGTCACGAGCCCCGAGCCGAATGACCTGTACGGCCACATCGACATGGAAGGCCGCTACAAGTGCCATTTCGTCTTCGACCGCGACACTTGGCCCGCAGGCCGCGAGTCAATGTGGCTGCGCCTGGCCCGCCCCTACTGCGGCGACACGTATGGGCTGCACCTGCCTTTGATACAAGGCACCGAAGTACGGATCGCCTTCGAAAACGGCGACCCGGACCGGCCCTACATCGCCTACGCCATGCACGACTCGCGGCATCCCGACCACGTCACCCTGAAAAACTACAAGCGCAACGTCCTGCGCACACCGGCCAACAACAAGCTGCGCTTGGACGACTCACGTGGGAAAGAGCACATCAAGCTGTCCACGGAGTACAGCGGCAAGAGCCAGTTGAATCTTGGCCATCTGGTAGATGCACAACGGCAGCAGCGCGGCGAAGGCTTCGAGCTACGCACCGATGGCTGGGGCGCAGTACGGGCCGGCAAGGGTGTGTTCATCAGCGCCGACGCCCAGCCCGGCGCACAGGGCCAAACGCTGGATATGCAGGCCGCCGTTCGTGAGCTGGAGCAAGCCCTGGAGCAGATCCGCGCCATGGCCCGTGATGCCGCGCTGGCCGTGACACACGAGCCCGACCAGTACGCCCCCGAGCAGCTCAAGGCCGCTCTGGAACTGCTCCGCGAACCCGGCATCCTCGCCTCGGCGCCTGACGGTATCGCTGCCACCAGTGGCGGACACCTCCAGCTGGCCGCTGGGAAAAACCTGATCGCCACCGCTGGCGCCAACATGGATATCAGCGTCGCCAAGCGCTTCACCGCAGCAGTCGGCGAAGGCATCGGCCTGTTCGCCAGGAAGATGGGCATGAAGCTCTTCGCCAATCAGGGGCCCGTCACGATCCAGGCGCAGAACGATCGGATGGAACTGCTCGCCCGCCACGGCCTGGAAATCACCAGCACCGAGGATGAGGTGCACATCGTCGCGAAGAAGAAAATCACCCTCAACGCAGGCGGCAGCTACATCACCTTCGACCCGTACCGCATCGAAGCGGGCACCAAGGGGGACTTCAACATCAAGGCCGCGCACTTCTCCCTGCGCGGGCCCGCCAGCATGCCGGCGACCCATCCTGAGTACCCGAAGCTCCAGTCCGTGGCACGCGTAAAACTGCGTATTTCACGAGCCCCCACCGCAACCCAGTCAACCTGGGCCGGCATGCCCTATACCCTGTTTGCTGATGGAGCACCTCTCCAGCAAGGCGTGCTGGACAAGAGCGGCTACCTCGTCTTCGACCACCAGGTCGTTACCCGGCAGTACCGCCTGGAGCTGGCCAACGGAGTCAGCTACCGAATTCCGGTGCCCGACGATTACAGCAATCCGGAACAGGGACGGCTGGCCAGCCTCGGTCTGCAGAATCACCCGTCGCCTTCCGATGATCCCGAGATCGGCCCGCCCTCGAAACATACCGACCATCGCACCGACTACGCCGACTTGCTGAAAGATATCGCCAAACGGGCGGGAGACCAGTCATGACCACCTGTGAAATCGTTGTGCCTCTGGCACTGCAATACGGCAATGAAATCACCTGCAATTCTCCCTGGTTTGTCACAGACACCGAGTACAAGCCCAGGCCTGCCAGCTACAAACCGCTGATCAATGGCGAAGAGGCTTTCCGCGCCGTGCATGAGGCCATTGCCAAGGCAACCAGGTCGGTCGACATCATCTGCTGGGGCTTCCAGCCGTCGATGTACTTCATTCGAGATGGCAGTGCTCCCAGTATCGGAGAGCTGTTGATGGCCAAGGCGAAGGACAAGAACAACCCGGTGCGGGTGCGTATTTTGGGCTGGGAGGCGCCTTACAACCTGGCAGGGACAGCGGGGGAGTCCAACCTGCCGAATAAAGGAGTGATTGGGATAAAGGATCGCGCGGGGCAAACATCCTCGGACGAGCAATATGCGTACGACCGGAGTTGGTTTCAGGAATGCTCCGCCATGGACATTGAGGCGACGTACTGGACCAAGGCCAGTCCGATATTTGTCAGTCGTGGCTTTGACGTGTTGCAACGCGCGGAAATCGTCTACCAAGCGAAGCTGCATAGCCTCGACCCTGACCTCAGCAAAATGACGTTATTCTCGCTAGCGGCAGCGCCCACTCACCACCAGAAGACTGTCCTGGTCGACTACGAAATCCCCGAGCGCGCCGTTGGCTTCGTCATGGGCCACAACATGCTCGACGAGTACTGGGATACCGACCAGCACTCGGCCAAAGGTCGCGGCCGCGACATGCCCCCTCCGAACAAGGGCGCGCGCGGTCGGTTACCACGGCAGGACATTTCCAGCCGCGTTACCGGCCCGATACTGGCTTACCTGCACCACAACTTCGCCTCTGCCTGGCGTCGGCAGACTGGCGAGGATCTGTTTGTACAGCGCAACGACACCCTGGTCGCCCGTCAATTGCGGCCTGCCCCTGCCCACGATGAAGCGTTGCTGATGGCCCAGCTCCTGCGCACCCAGGCCCAGGAGGACAAGCCAAAGCGCGATATCGAGACGCTCTACCTGCAGACGGTCAAGAACGCCACCCAATTCATCTACATCGAAAACCAGTACTTCCGCTGGCCCGCACTGGCCGACGTCATTCTGGAAACCGCAAAGAAGCAAACCAAAAAAGGCCGAAAACCCGGCGAACATGGCGCGCTGCACCTGTTCGTGGTCACCAACGCCAATGAGGAGGGTGTGGGCCCCGGCGTCGCCAACACCCAGCGCATGCTCGAACGCCTGGGCCGCGAAGACGGCATGCCGATCGTGACCAAGCTGCGCCGCATCGAACAGGCCAAGCAACGCGCCGCCGAACTGGAGCCAGCCTGGCATGAGCGCCTCGAACGCAAGGTCACCGAGCTGGTGACGGCACTGCCCGATGCCTTGCAGGGCACGGACCTGGGGGCAAGAGCGCGGGACGCCCAGCGCCAGGCTGACGAGCAGGCACCCCAACGCAAGAAAGACCTTGAGGAGGAAATCGACGCCATCATCCGCAGCGAGATCAAGCGTCCACCGGAACGGCCCGGCCTGAAAATCCATATCTGCTCCCTGGTGGCCAAGGACTCGCCTCCCGGCGCCTGGATGCCGGTATACATCCACTCCAAGCTGATGATCATCGACGACGTCTTCACCACCCACGGCTCAGCCAATATCAATACCCGCAGCATGCAGGTGGACAGCGAGATGAATATCGCCCACGAGGAAATGGGCGTGACGCAACCCATGCGGCGGCGATTGTGGAACCTGCATACCAATGGGAAGGGGGCGCAGGATGATCCGAAGGAGGCATTTGATGCTTGGGGGGAAATCATAGCGACAAACAAAAGACTTCAAGCAGCCAGCCTTCCCACTGAAGCCCCCATCATCGAGTTCTTCTTCGACCCCATCGAGCTGGAGAACAAGGACTGATGCGCCGTCTTCTCCTGCTTGCCTGCCTGTTGCTTGCTGCCTGTGATTCGGGCAGCAGCACCGTCAATGCCCCACCAAAGGATATCGCCGTGGACCCGCTCTCCCAGATTCGCGCCAACCTGGCCTTCACCTGCAAGCACGAAGAGTTCCCGACGCCCACGGCGGACAGCGACCTGCTCTTCCACTACGCCCGCTGGCTGCAAAAGAACAACCAGCTCAACGAAGACCCGGCCGTGGATGTTCAGGTGGAACGCCTCTACCGCATTGCTGCTGAACATGGCCATGCCAAGGCCAGCATCAACCTGCAGAACGGCTCCATGCAAGGCACGTTCAAGCTGCGCACTGCCGAACACTTGCGCTTAGCCGAAGCATTGATCGATGCCAAGGTTGGTTCCGGCTACGCCTTCATTGCCATCGCTCTGCAACAGGGCGCGTTGGGTTTGGTGCAGGATAAGGACATGGCTTTGCGTTACTACCGCAAGGCAGCCGATATGGGCAGCCCCGAGGCTCAGTTCTATGTAGGTGAAAAACTAGAGCCCAAGGGTGCAGCACCACAAGTGGCGTTGCAGATGTTTCGTTGCGCTGCGGAACAAGGGGGAGGGAAGGCTGCACTGGCTTTGGGAATCTCTTTACAAATTAACAAGCAATATCGTGAAGCGTTAGAAGTATTCCAGCTTGGAGTCATGGCAGGCGATGAAATCTCAGCGGGTAAATTGGGTAAGGCTTTTCGTAATCCCCCCCCCTTCCAACAGCTTGCACTACCTTGATGTGCAGGAAGACCTCGAACGCGCTGACCGTTACAAAGCCATCTGGAGCATCCTCGCTGACTACTCCTACGCCTCGCCCAAAGTTCCCGAAATCAACGACATCCTCCCACTGCCGCCCGCCAAGCTGCCACCGTGGGACGGCAAGCTGAAATGGCTGGAGGATCGCAAGGTCAATATCCCGCCACCCAAGCCCAGCGAAGCGCTGATCAGCAAGTTGGCAAAGGACAAACACCTCGATCCCGCCACAGGCCGCCCCACGCCCGACTCGCCCAACTTCGTCCGCCTGCCGTCATCCCCCGTTCCCCCGATCTGCGTCAGCGGCGAACCCTGTCCACGCGGTGGTTATTGGCAGGCCATGGGTGTGCACTTCTCCTGGATCACCGTGGAAGGCAAGACACTGCGCCGCTTCAAACAAGGCGACACCCTCCCGACGCTGGTGCTCGAACGTCGTGAGACTCGCCTTTGGCCTCTCCCGAAAAAGGTCACCGTCGGCCCCGAACACGTCAGATGGATACTGCTCGGTGATGCCTAGGTTCTGGGGGCTTATCTGCCTGGCGCTGCTGCTGACCGCCTGTGAGGCCGGCAGTGCCGTCACTCCCCCGGAAAAGGTAATCACCGTGGACCCACTACCTCAGATTCGCGCCAACCTGGCCTTCACCTGCAAGCACGAAGAGTTCCCGATGCCCACGGCGGACAGCGACTTGTTGTTCCACTACGCCCGCTGGCTGCAAAAGAACAACCAGCTCAACGAAGATCCAGCCATGGATGTTCAGGTGGAACGCCTCTACCGCATTGCCGCCGAACACGGTCACGCCAAGGCCAGCATCAACCTGCAAAACGGCTCCATGCAGGGCACGTTCAAACTACGCACCGCTGAACATCTGCGCCTGGCCGAAGAGTTGATTAATGCCAAAGTTGGCTCCGGCTACGCTTTCATCGCCATCGCCCTGCAGCAGGGGGCGTTGGGTTTTGTGCAGGACAAGGACATGGCCCTGCGGTATTACCGAAAGGCTGCTGATATGGGTAGTCCAGACGCCCAGGCCTACGTGGCCGACAAGCTGGCGCCCAGCGATATGGCGCCGGATATCGCTCGGCAGATGCGTAATTGCGCGGCAGAGCAGGGTAATGGCTCTGCCGCTAGTGATCTTGGGGTCAATCTTCAAGGTCGCAAGCGTTATAAAGAGGCGTTAGAGGCGTTTCAACTCGGAGTAGCAGCAGGTGATGAAAGCTCAGCTTCTTTCCTAAACAACGGATTTCGCAATCCTCCTCTCTCCGATGAACTGTATTACTTGGACCAGAAAGAAGACCTAGAAAGGGCCGACCGCTACGAAAAAATCTGGAGCATCCTCGCGGACTACTCCTACGCCTCGCCCAAAGTTCCCGAAATCAACGACATCCTCCCGCTGCCACCCGCCAAGTTGCCGCCCTGGGACGGCAAGCTGCAATGGCTGGAAGAACGCAAGGCCAATATCCCGCCACCCAAACCCAGCGATGCGCTGATCGAAAAGCTGGCGAAAGAAAAATACCTCGATCCCGCCACAGGCCGGCCAACCCCCGAGTCGCCCAGCTTCGTCCGCCTCCCATCACTCCCTGTCCCGCCCATCTGCGTCAGCGGCGAAGCCTGCCCGCGCAGCGGCTACTGGCAGGCCATGGGCGTGTCCTTCTCCTGGATAACCGTTGAAGGCAAGACCCTGCGCCGCTTCCAGCAAGGCGACACCTTGCCGACGCTGGTGCTCGAACGTCGTGAGACTCGCCTTTGGCCTCTCCCGAAAAAGGTCACCGTCGGCCCCGAACACGTCAGATGGATACTGCTCGGTGATGCCTGGGTTCGGCAGTCTTTTGAGGCTCTGTAATATTCTGTTACGCCCGCTCTTGGCGGGCCTGCGAACGCGTTATGATGCGGCCATCGTGCGCCAGCCACATAACAAGAATCGCCGGCGCCCCCGATCGAGAGCAGCCTGCATGCCCAGTACAAGCATCGATGCGCAATACGACCTGGCCCTGGTTTCGCCCTTCCTGCTGCAGACCCTGGCCGAGGTCGCCGGTGACGAAGGCGTCAGCGGCGAGCGCCTGTGTCGTGGGCTCGGCTTCACCGCCGAGGAGCTGCAGGACCCGGACCAACGCGTCACCTACCGGCAGACGGTCGCCATGATCCAGCGCGCGCTTGCGGCATTGCCCGAGCGTGGTCTGGGGCTCTGGGTCGGTCATCGCAACGTGCTGGGTACCCTCGGTTTGCTGGGCCATGTGCTGTCCCTGTGCAAGAACCTGCGCGATGCCTTCGAGCTGGGCCGGCGCTTCCAGCACACCACCGGTGGTATCGCGGTGTGCAACCTGATCGAGGGGCCGCAAGAGAGCTTCATCGAAGTGGAGTGCCGGTTGCCCTTCGCCGACATCCAGGTGTTCGCCGTGGAGGAGTTCTTCGCCAGCCTGCTGGTCTACAACCGCACCCTGATCGGCCCCCAGTTCCAGCCCCTGCGCTTCGAGTTCACCCACGCCGCGCCCAGCTATGAGGCCGAGTACCGCCGCCTGCTCGGACCGAACCTGCAGTTCGGCTGCCTGCACAACCGCGTGGCCATCGCCAGCCACTGGCTGGATGTGCAACTGCCCAGCCACCATCCCGTCGCCCTGCGCCAGGCGCTCAGCCTGCTGGAGGCGGAGTCCGCTCCGGTGCAGCAGAAGACCGGCCTGCTGGAAACGGTGGAACGCGCCATCGCCCGTGACCTGGCCCACGGCAGCCCGATCGACAAGGTCGCCAGCGAGCTGAACATGAGCAGCCGGACCTTGCGCCGCCGCCTGAGCGAGCACGGCATCACCTTCGATACGTTGCAGGACCAGGTGCGCCACGCCCGCGCCATGAGCCTGCTGAACAACCCGGAAATGCCCATCGAGCGCATCGCCGAGGCGCTTGGCTACAGTGACGTGCGCGGCTTCCGCCGCGCCTTCAAGCGTTGGACCGGGCTGAGCCCGTCCGCCTGCCGTGACGAGGTCGCTCCGGCGCACTGATGCGCCATGGGGCGATTACATTGACACGGCACAAGGGCGTTCCTGGCCCGGGCAGTTAAGGTCGAACGGCCCAAACAACGAGGAGCACAGCATGTACGAGCACGTACTGGCCGCCGTCGATGGCAGCCCCGTTTCGTTCCGAGCCCTGGCCGAAGGCGCACGGCTGGTCCGCATGAGTGGCGGTGAACTGCACGTCATCACCATCGTCGACCGTCCGCTGGGACACCTGCCTTATTACGCCAAGTACTACGACGCCGAGGCGCTGCACGCCGCCGCGCTCAAGGCTGCCGACGACATCCTCAGCAAGGCTCGGGAGGTGGTCGGCGAGTACGCCGTACCCGCTACTTACCAGCGCGTCACGATGGAGACCACCGGTGAGGAAGTCGCTGACCGCATCGAAGCCGAGGCCGATGCCGTCAAGGCCGATGCCATCGTCATGGGCACCCACAGCCGCCGTGGCGTGCATCGCCTGATGCTCGGCAGCGTGGCCGAAGGCGTACTGCAGTCGAGCAAGCGTCCGGTGCTGCTGGTGCGCGATCACTGAGGTTGCGCGGCCGGCTGCGGGACGCTGCATGCACCCGTCTTCTTGGCCTGGCCTGCCTTTCGTCGAAGAGTGCGGCGAACCCCACGCCGCCATCGGCAAGCCCGCAGGAAATCGGCTGTACTGGAGAGTCTCTATCCCTGTGCTGCAGGAGGTGACGCCATGACCCGTTCCCTGTTCACTGCTTTGGTGGCGGCGACCTTCCTCGTCGCCTCGCTTGGTACCGCCTGGGCCACGGAGCAGGGCAACCAGCGCCGCCAGGCGCGGGATGTGCGCCAGGAAACCCGCCAGGATGCGCGCCAGACCAAGCAGAATTGCCGCGCCGCCGACCAGCAGTACAACGCCCAGTGCCGGCAGGACAAGCGCCAGACCAAGCAGCAGGGGCGCGAGACCGCGCGGGACATCAAGTACTGAAAGCGCCAGAGCGCGACGTGCCGCACGGTGGATGGCCGGGCGGCTGCTACGCTCGCTGTAATCACGCAGCCATGAAAGAGCGGCATGCGGCCTCGGTACTTGTCCGCAAACCCCGAACGCAAACACCCTGATGCAAGGAGTCGCCTGATGAGTGTGTCCCGTTGGATCTGCCTGTCCCTCGCCGCTGGCGTGCTGGTCGGCTGCCAGAGCCAGAAGAACGATGAGCTGAGTTACCAGTACGACAGCACCGAGTCGGTTGCCAAGGGTGTGCCGGGCGGCGCGATGACCGAGACGGAGGAGATGCAGGCCAGCGTCACTGCCATCGATCGCAGCAAGCGGACCTTCACCCTCAAGGATGACCACGGCAACAGCCGCACCCTCCAGGCGCCGCCGGAGATGCGCAACTTCGACCAGCTCAAGGTGGGTGACAGGGTCCGCGCCATCGTTGCGCTGGAACGCCTCGTCTTCCTGCGCGAGCCGGGCCAGGAAACCGGCAGCGGCGGCGCCGGGCTGCTGGCCACGGCGCAGCCGGGCAGCAAGCCGGGCATGCTCGCGGCCGACACGGTGGAAATCACCGCCACCGTCAAATCCATGGACACCGCCAAGCGCACTGCCACCCTGCAGTTCGCCGACGGCAGCCAGCACACGGTCAAGGTCCGCCCCGACGTGGTGATGAAGCCCGAGTACCTCGGCCGCCAGCTGGTGATGCGGGTGACCTCCGCCGTCGCCGTCAGCGTCCAGCCGCAGTAGGGCGTCTGTTCAGGGCTGGCTCTCCAGCGGCGAGGGCAGGTGGAGCACGATCTGCGCATCCTTGACCACGTCCAGGCGCAGGATGCGCGCCGCGCCCAGGCCATCGAGCAACTGGCTCAGCGGCCCGCCGTTGCGGGCAAGCCTGACGTTGCCGGGCAGCAGCTTCTGCGCGTAGGCCAGGGTGTTGCTCTGCACGCGCGTCTGGTGCCAGCGGCCATCGACCTGATGGACCATGGTGGCAGTGCCCAGGCGCGATTGCGGGGTGGCGATCTCCAGTGCCGGCAGCGGCGCCCGCAGGACGAGGTCGGCTTTGCCGTCGGGCCCCTGGATGCTGGCCGACACTTCGCTGCCGATCTTCACTTCGATGCCGGTGCGCCATTTCGGCAACTGGTAGCCATGCACGCCGCGCACCCGCGCGATCTCGGTGGAAACCGGCAGGGCCAGCACATGGGCGACGAAGCTGCGGCGGCGCACGGCGTCGAACAGTTCCAGGGCATGGCTGCCCCTGGCGCCCGGCCGGCGGATGACGATGGCGACCGAAACTTCATCGTACGGGTCGTTGTCGCACACCGAGTAGGAGAAGAAGGTCAGCGCCACCAGCCCCTGGCCGGGCAGGGCGCGCAGCGGTTCCAGCGGCACCGGCAGCGTGGCGCGCAGGCGGTCGATGGGCGCCAGGAACAGCAGCTGGATGCTGCTGGTGCGATAGTAGAAATTCGGCGCCCAGGTCGGCCCGACGCGCGAGGCGACCATCTGCTTGGGAATGCGCCGGAAGTAGTCGATGTTGCCGGCGGCGGGATCCCTCGCCACCTCGTTCAGGTCCGGGTTCATCCGGTAGCGGTCGTAATAGCCGCCCTCGATCACTTCAACGCTCTGGGTGCCGAACTCGACTGCCTTGAACTGCGCCTTCATCTGCTGACCTCTGCTTGACCCTGGTGGGAGCCGCCGAGTGTTGCAAGCCGGTCGGCGGATGGGCTCACCCTAAGTTTAAAGTTAACTTTAATGTCAAGCAGGATTCTGCCGGTCGGCGGAGGTCTTAATGCTGGGCGCAGTGGCGCGAAGCTGGCTACGCTTGAGCAGGTTTGGCCAAGGCAGGCATCAGGCGAGGTGATTCCATGGGCTGTCCCCAGGTTTGCAGCGGCGCGACGCTGCAATGCAGTTTCGGTGTCGCACCGTCGGTGCTCAATGTGCTACCGGTCAATCGCACCCTCACCGGTGGCATGCCGGCGGCCAACCTGCAGGATCACATCCCCCTGTTGAACATCCTGCCCTTCGGCCTGTGCTCCAGCCCGGCGAATCCGACCGTCGCCGCCGCTACCGCAGCTGCCCTCGGCGTGCTGACGCCGATGCCTTGCATCCCTGCTACAGCCGCGCCGTGGATCCCCGGCGGCGCGCCCACGGTGCTACTGGGAGGCATGCCGGCGCTGGATGCCAACGGCACGCTGATGTGCACCTGGGGCGGGGCGATCAAGGTGGTGTTTCCTGGCCAGATGCAGATGCTGATTCCCTGAGTCCGCTCAGGCCCCGCTGGCCTCGCCACGGCTGCCCAGCCACCAGCGCAGCCGCGAAATAGGTTTGCCATTGTCGTCCAGCGGGCGACCATCCTCGGCATAGGCGCGCGGTTGATCCAGCGGCGCACCTTTCGCATAGCGGGCTTCCTGTGCCAGTTGGCCGTTACCGTGAAAGCGGCGGAACGGCCCTTCCTGAACACCTTCGCGGTAGAAGGCCTGCTCGACCAGCGTGCCATCGGCGAGATAGCTGCAGGCCTCGCCATGCATCAGTCCGTCGCGGTAGCTGACCCTGCGCTGCAGCCAGCCTTCGGCCGCAAAAAAACGCGCCTCGCCCTGCAGGCGCCCGCGTACGTAGGGCAACTGCGCACTGACCTGGCCGTTGGGGTGGTAGAGCGTGCTGGTGCCGTGCAGTTCGCCGTCGCGGTAGTCCAGGCTGGCCTGCGGGCGGCCGCGCTCGCTGATGCGCAGCGGGCCTTCCAGTGCGCCGTCCTGCAGGCGGCCCTGCAGGGTGCTGTCGCCGCGCTTGAGGTCGAGGGTTCCGCTGTTGGCCATGTCCTTGTCCTCAGTTGACCTTCACCAGTCCGCCCTTGAGGGTCAGCATGCCGCCGCCGTCCACCGTCTGCTCGGCGCCAGCCTTGCTGGTGAGGCTGACGCCGGCGTCGTTGGTCAGGGTGGTGCCGGCTTTGTTGGTGAGCGAGGTGCCCGCCTGGTTGGTCAGGGTGGTGCCGGCCTTGCTGGTCACCGAAGTGCCGGCCTGGGCGGCGAGATCGGCGTCGGTCTTCAGCGTCAGGCTGCCACCGCTCTGCAGGGTGAGGGTGCCGCTGACCTTGATGGTCAGGTTGCCGTCCACCGTCAGCTCGAAGTTGCCGCTGACCTGGTGGCTGTAGTTGCCGCCGGTGCTGTGGGTCTGGTCGGCGCCGACCTTCACCGTGCGCGTATCCTTCACGTCCAGCGTGTCGCTGCCGGTCTGGATGGTCACGCTGCGCTTTCCCTTCTCCAGGGTGATGGTCTCGTCGCCTTCCTTCACCGTGCGGGTGCGGGCGTTCTGCACCGTGAGCGTCTCGTCGTGGCCGATGGTGGCGGTGCTGTCGTTGAGCACGTTCACCTTCATGTCCTTCTGCGCTTGCAGGAAGACTTCCTCGGCGTCCTTCTTGTCCTCGAAGCGCAGCTCGTTGAAGCCGCCGCCACCCTTGGACGAATTGGTCTTGATGCCGGATTGCGTCTGGTTGTCCGGCAGCGCATAGGGCAGGGCGTTGTCGCCGTTGTAGACGCAGCCGGTGACCAGCGGACGGTCCGGATCGCCGTCGATGAAGGTGACGATTACCTCCTGGCCGATGCGCGGAATGAACTGCATGCCGAAGCCCTTGCCGCTCCAGGGCAGCACCACGCGCACCCAGCAGGACGAGGCCTCGTCGTTCTTGCCCTGCAGGTCCCAGGGGAACTGGATCTTGATGCGGCCGTACTGGTCGGTCCAGATTTCCTCGCCAGCCTTGCCCACCACCTTGGCGGTCTGGGTGTGCATGCGCGGCTTGGGTGTGGTGCGGGGAGGGCGGTAGGCGGTGGCCTTGGGGATGGCCTCGAAGCGATTGCGGTGATGCTCGTGGTCGGCCTCGTGGGTCACCGAGGTCAGCACCCAGTCGATGTTCAGGCTGGCGTCATCATGACCGGTGAGGGTGAACCAGTGTCCCGGCACCAGCCAGCGGCAATCGCTCTCGCCAATCAGGCGCTTTTCCTGGCTGCGCAGGCCGTCCACCCGCTGCTTGGTCAGCGCATCGCCACGGGCCTTGGCGGTGTAGCCGCCGGGATGCTCGTACTGCGCGCGCGGCCCGGCCTCCGCCTGAGCCTGGGAATAGAGCGAAGTGGTGGGTGTGGTGAACTCGTAGTCAGTGGCGCTGTAGGTTCCGGCCACCGCCTGCAGGCAGTACTGCGCCGAACGGATGCCGTGCAATTCGCGCACGCCGATTTCCTGGCCCAGGTACGGCACCTTGGGCCCGTTGGGGATAGGCGGGAAGGCGTCGTTGCTGTCCGCCAGGACCAGCGTGTGCTTGCCCTCTTCGTGGGTGAAGAACCAGAAGATGCCTTCCTCCTCCAGCAGCCGCGAGACGAAGGCGAAATCACTCTCGGCGTACTGCACGCAATACTCGCGCGGCTCGTAACTGCCGCTCAGAGAGAGCTTGAAGTCGGTGAAACCGTGGGCCTTGAAGATCGTGGTGACGATGTCGCTGGCGGCGAGGTTCTGGAATACGCGGTTGTTGCTGGCCAGGGTCAGCCACCAGAGCCAGGGGCGCAGGACCAGTTGGTAGCGGTCGGCGGTGGCATCGGCGGGGAGCTGGTGGATTTCGGCGACCAAGGCATCGAGGGAGCGTTGCTGAGTGTCGTTGTGAATGACGAGAGTTGCCCGTGAGCCAATGAAGTTATTTGGGATCAGACTTGTAAAAGCGTACCCATGGACGGCAAGCTGATGAAGATGATTCAGGCTCTCCTCACCAGCCAAATATTGAGGGTATAGGACGCCGGAGAACGCTGTGATAAGCGCAAAGCTGGCGTTGGCGTCTGAAGGCATGATTCATATGTCTCTCTTCAACCTATTGGGCTTGAAATCTATTCCATAATGAGTATGTAAAGACCGAAGTCATCTTTGAAGCTCAAAATGAACGCTTGTGTTTCGCTTAGGATTTCCAAGGCTGTCTGTCGATGATTGGAAATGCTACCAATACCTATGACGAGGGATGTGAGACTATTGCACCCGAAACTTATCAGGGTTTTGACCAGAGGATTTTCCTCGAGCTTCGACTTGTCTGAGAGTAGAGCCTGGACCATGGTCATCCCTGAAGTGAGGCCGGTTTTCAGAGACTCGGCTTTCAATTCGATGGCGTAGCCTCTCGTATTCAGCTTGCATAATATATCGAGCGATTTACGGCTGGCATCATAATTCTGTTCTCGGACGACAAGGCCGGACTTCGATTTCAAATAGATCGCCAGTTCAACCTGTAGCCATATCTCCCATTGGGCATTTGTGTCCATGGCGCTCTTGATACGCTCAGAAATGGTACTTGAGGCAGCCCAGTTCATGAGTTCCCCGCAAAAGGTTATGGCTTCGTTGCTAGGCATACTTTACTCCAGATATGCTGTTATCAAGGTTGTGTCTGGGTCAGTTGATCATTTCGCAAGTGTCGATGTCGTAACTGAATTCCGAGATTATAAGTTGACGGACGCTGATTCGAAGCCCACCCTGAACGGTTGATACGATGTCGTTAATCAGATCGACGACTTTCTGGTTTCCAGAAAAATTAGAGCCATGGGTTGCATGGGACTTATTGGTTATGTTCCATCTTGAGCAGAAGTCGACTCGCATTTTTCTTGCGTCACTGATATTGATAATTTTTATAAGCTCTGCGGAAAGCGGGGACTGCTGTCGAACACCATGCATTTTTTTGGGAGGGGTGCAGTTGCACATGATGGGGCGTAGCAGTTCCGGTCCTATATAGGTCTTTAAGCATTCTAGGCACTGGTATTTATAAGTGGGCATGCTCTCTCCTGATCATTTTTCATCCTGTGTGCCAACCTGATGCGGTTCATTGTTTCCCGCAGTTGCACAAGTGCATTAACTGTCACTCCAGCACCCACTCCGCCAACTTCCCCGTCACCTCCGCCATCAGCACATTCTCGATGTCCCGTGCCCCCGCCGAACTGCACTTGGCGAGCACCGCCTTGACGATCGCCTGGTCAAAGTCGAACTGCTTGCCGGTGGCCGCCTTGTAGCGTTCTCGGAGTTTTTCCAGCTTGGCGATCACGATGCCTTCCAGCGTCGTTTCCTCCAGCGGGCGGTAGGGCACCACCGTCATGCGCGCGAGGAAGGCGGCACGGAAGGCTTGCAGCAGCACCTTGCGCAGTCGCTCGTCGAAGACGGGTGTGGCGATCTGTTTGGGCGGGGTGTCCAGCAGCAGTTCGGCGCCGACGTTGCTGGTGGCGAGGATTACGGTGTTCTTGAAGTCCACCACTAGGCCGGTGCCGTCTTCCATCACGCCCTTGTCGAAGACGTTGTAGAAGGCTTCCAGCACGTCCGGGTGGGCCTTTTCGATTTCGTCCAGCAGCACCACCGAGTAAGGGCGGCGGCGCACGGCTTCGGTGAGCACGCCGCCGGTGCCGTAGCCGACGTAGCCGGGCGGGGCGCCCTTGAGCTGGCTGACGGTGTGGGCTTCCTGGTACTCGGAGAGGTTGATGCTGATGAGGTTGCGCTCGCCGCCGTAGAGGGCGTCGGCCAGGGCGTAGGCGGTCTCTGTCTTGCCCACGCCGGTGGGGCCGAGCAGCAGGAACACGCCCACCGGCTTGGCCGGGTCGGTGAGGCCGGCGCGGTAGGCCTGGATTCGCTGGGCGATGGTGCCCAGCGCGGCTTCCTGGCCCATCACCCGCTGGCTCATGCGCTGGGCCAGGGTGCGGATGGCATGGGCCTCGTCGGCGAGCATCTTGCCCACCGGGATGCCGGTCCAGCCGGCGATTACCGCGGCGACGGTCTTCGAGTCGACCTGTTCGGGCACCAGCGGGTCGTCCTCGCGGATGGCGTCGAGGCCGGCTTCCAGGCGTGCCAGTTCGGCAGCCAGGTGATCGATGCGGCCGTCGAGCTCTTCGTCGGGCTTGGCGGCGTCGGCGCTCTCGCTCAGGGTCAGCAGTTCATGGCGTGAGCGCAGCAGTTCGCGCACCGCCTCGCGCTCTTCGCCCCAGCGTTTTTCCAGGGCGCGGATGGCCGAAAGGTTGCCCAGCGACTCCTGCTCCAGGCCGGTGATGCGTGCGCTGTGGTCCAGGCCGGTGGCCTGTTCGCGGCGCAGGCGTTGCAGCTCTTCCTCCACCGCCAGTTCGCGGTGGCGCAGGTTCTCCAGAGCCGGCGGCACGTCGTGCTGGGCCAGGGCAACGCGGGCGCAGGCGGTGTCCAGCACGCTGATGGCCTTGTCCGGCAACTGGCGGCCGGAGATGTAGCGGTGCGAGAGCTTTACCGCGTCCTGGATCGCCACATCAAGCACCTGCACGCCATGGTGCTGTTCGAGCTTCGCGGCGACGCCGCGCAACATGTCGACGGCGGTAGCCTCGTCGGGCTCCTCGACCTGCACCAGCTGGAAGCGCCGGGCCAGCGCCGGGTCCTTCTCGAAGTACTTCTTGTATTCCAGCCAGGTGGTGGCGGCCAGGGTGCGCAGCTCGCCACGGGCCAGGGCCGGCTTGAGCAGGTTGGCGGCGTCGCTGCCGCCTTCCGCGCCGCCGGCGCCGATCAGGGTGTGGGCCTCGTCGATGAACAGGATGATCGGCTGCTCGCTGCTGCGCACCGCGTCGATCACACCTTTCAGGCGCTGTTCGAACTCGCCCTTGACCCCGGCTCCGGCCTGCAGCAAGCCCAGATCAAGCACGCGCAAGATCACGCCTTGTAGCGGAGGCGGCACCTCGCCGGCGGCGATGCGCAGGGCCAGGCCTTCGACCACGGCGGTCTTGCCGACGCCGGGGGCGCCGACCAGGATCGGGTTGTTCTGCCGACGGCGCAGGAGGATGTCCACGCATTGGCGGATCTCGCCGTCGCGCCCGACTATGGGGTCGATGCGCCCGGCATGGGCGTCGGCTGTGAGGTCCTGGGTGTACTGGTCGAGCCCACTGTCCTGGGCCGCTGCGCTGGCGGGTTTTGCCTTGTCCGGGGTGCGGGCACCGGCGGGCTGCTCGCGAGAGCCTTCGGTCCACTCCAGGAGTTTCTCCCGCAGCGTCTCGTGGGGAATGCGCAGCAGCGACGAGGCGCTGTTGAGCAGCAGGGCGCGGCGCTCCTCGCGGTCGAGCAGGGCGAGCAGGAGCAGCCCGGAGCGGATCGCCGGCTGGCCGAGCACGCTGGCCTGCACCACCGCATCCTCCAGCAGGCCGATGGTCTGTGGCGAGAGCGCCGGGGTGCGCGTGCTGCCGATGCGGAACAGCTCCAGGGCGGTGTTGATCTCGCCCACCAGCTGGTCGCGCTCCAGGCCGAAGCGCGGCAGCAGACGGGCGAGGTCGCCGCCGTCGATGTCCAGCAGTTCCAGCAGCAGGTGTTCGATCTCGACGTAGTGGTGCGTGCGTTGCAGGCAGCGCTGTGCGGCGCGCTCCAGCGCGCGGCGGGATTCGGGGTTGAGGCGGCCGATCAGGCTGGCGAGGTCCATCAGGGCATCTCCGCGTGGCGCAGGGTCAGGTCGATGGGTTTTACGGCGCCGCCGCTGCGGCGCAGGCCGGTGTTCCAGTTCAGTCTCGGGCCATTGCCACGTCCCAGGGCCAGCGGCCCGCTGGCGCGCACCAGCAGACGCAGCCGGCAGTCCAGGTCGGGGCCGAAGTACAACGCACAGAGGTGGGCCAGCAGCGGATAGGCGATGCCGTCCGGGAAGAAGTGCCGAGCCGTGGCTTCGTCCAGCGGGCCGAGGCGCAGATGGAAACCGGCGTGTTCGTCCCATACGCGGGTGCCGGCGATGGCGTCACGGCCAAGGCCCAGGTTGGCGCCGCCGCGTTGCAGCACGCTGCGGCGGGCCGGTGGAATCTCGCGCCAGGCGCCGGCATAAGCCTCGCACTCGGCGGGGATGCCGAACTGCTCGCGGAGCATGGCGGCGAAGCCGACCAGCGAGCGACGCTGGCCGCTGAAGTGTGCGCTGCGGCCGAGCACGCTGGCGTCGGGCATCGCGCCGCGCTCATGCAGGCCCTCCGGCAGCAGCCCCGCCAGGGCCCGCAACGGGCGGTGCAGGGGGGCGGCGGATGGGGTCTGGAAACCTACCGCCAGCCGGTGTTTCCGCAACACCCGGTAGAGCAGGCTGAGCAGGCGGTGCTGGAACAGGTCGAGGAATTCGGCGGGGGCGTGGTCCTTCTGCCGGGCGCGTTGCTGCAGCCATTCCTGGTAGGCGTAGGGCAGGGCGCCGTCGGCACCGCCCAGGCCGAAGATCGAGGTGCTCAGCAGCGGCCGGCCGTCCTCGTCTTCCAGGGCGTCGATCTGGCTGGGGGCGAACACCGGCGTCAGTGGGCCGCGCAGACGCAGCGCTTCGGCGTCCGGACGGCTGCCGTGACCCAGCGGTGTGGCCTGGGGCTGTTCGTGTTCGAGCAGCAACAGGGCCTGCAGCCACTCGAAGCGGTGCGGCTCGGCGCGCAGGCGCCGGCTCAGAGAGTGATGGGCTGGCCGGCCTGGGGTTGCCATCGGCAAATCTCCTGGTCCGATTGCACCAGCACCGTGCGCACGAAGCGGTTGGCGTTGGCGTAGAGCGAAAAGAACTGTGCGAGCACGGCGCCGAACAGCACCGCACTGGCACCGACGAAGGCCTGGCGCTCCAGGTGCACGCGAACCTCCAGGCCGTTGCGCCAACCGCGCCAGGCATCGCTGCCGACGTGGTCCACCACGCGCGCGCAGTCCAGCCGGACCAGCCCTTCGATCTGCCGGGCGGCCAGCTTGTCTTCGCTGAAGTCGTGCAGCGCGAGGATTTCCCGCAGGGCGTCGAGGGCTTGCGGGCCTTCCACCAGCGACAGGTGGTTGAGCGTGAGCTGCGACACCAGTTGCCAGCGCGAGGGGCCATCGAGCCCCGGCTGGCATTGCCGGCTCGGTGCGCGCAGCAGGCTGGCGCGGGCCACCGGGCCGGGACGCTCGAAGGCCAGCTCGGTACCAGCCGGCAGGTACTCGGCGAGGCTGCGGTTGGTGCACAGCAGCTCCGCGCTGAGGCTGTACTGGGGAGTTTCTTCCAGGGGTTGCAGGCCGGCGTCCACCAGGGTCAGCAACAGGTCGCTACCGCGCCGGTTGGGCGTCATGCCCTCGACCCGCCGTGCGTGCCAGTAGAGACCGAATGCGCCGGAGCGGTGCTGGGTACCGTGGTAGGGCGCGACCTCGAGCACTCCCAGCGGGGTGCTGGCGCGCAGGGAACGGATGCTGTGGATCTCCACCGAGTTCTCGCGGTGGGCGTCGGCGATCAGTCGGTACTCGCTGCGCGTGCCGTCCGGCCGTAGCGGCTCGGAGGTGCGCGGGAACAGGTTGATCGCCGGTACGCAGCCCAACGCCAGGTCGCTGGCTTGCAGGGTCAGGCGGGCGGGCGCGGGGCGGTCGAAGAGGATGTAGAGGTAGAGCTGCTCGCCGCTGGCACGCAGGCCCTGGAGCGGCAGATCGAAGAAGGCGAACTTGTCGGGGAAGGCGAAGTACTCGGCGAGCAGGCGCAAGCCGGGATGCACGCGTTCGTCTTCCGGTAGCAGGGCCTGTTCGGCGGCGAAGCCGACCCGTTGTGGCAGGCCGGCGAGGCGTTGCGGTTCGGCACCCTCGGCTTCGGCGATGAGGCCGCAGGCATGGGCGCCGAGCAGGTCGTAGAGGGCGGCCTTGGCGACGGCGTTGGCGGTCAGGTGGATGCGCAGGCTATCGATGTCCAGGGCGGCCCAGCCGTCCTTGTCGAGGCAGCGCAGATCCAGTCGCAGGGCCCCACGCACGCCGGCACTGCCGGTGGCGGCCTGGGCTTCTTCGGCGCCGAGCAGCACGACTTCCTCGATGCGCAGCGGCCACAGGGTGACTTCGTCGGTGGTGCGCCAGTGCAGGGTCTGGCCGCGCAGCTCTTCGGGCAGTTCGATCCGCTCCTGGCCCGGCACGCTGACGAACAACGGGGTGCCGCGCGGCAGGTGGAAGCCGGCACTCAGCTTGCCCTTGGCCGGGTCCGGCTCGAAGCGCACCACGGCGCAGGAAGGCAGGGGCCGCAGGGCGAGGGGATAGAGTTGCTCCAGCAGGGCGTCGCTGAACTGCGCGTAGTCGTCGTCCAGGCGTCGCTGCAGCCGTGCGGCAAGCAGGGCGAAGCCTTCCAGCAGACGCTCGACGTGGGGGTCGCCGCACTCACCGGGGCCCAGCTCCAGCCGCCGCGCCACCTTGGGATAGCGCGCGGCGAAACCGGCGCCGGCGTGGCGCAGCCAGGTCAGTTCGCGCTGGTAGTAGTCCAGCAGTTCGGCATCAATCGAGTCGCTCATGGCGTACTTCCAGTGTTCCGCCAACGGGGATGAGTTCGAACAGGAGGGGGGCTCGGCCGGTGTCCTGGCGCAGGTTGCCGAGCAGGCGTACGCGCAGGCGTTGCGGGTACTGCGGATCGGCGTCGACCATCACTTCGCTCAGCCCCAGGCGTGGCTCGAAGCGGGTCACCGCGCGGCGGATTTCCCGGGCCAGGTGCAGGCGGTCGGCTTCGCGGCGGGCCTGCAGGGCGGTCCAGTCGGCGATGCCATAGGCCAGGATGCCGACGCCATTGCCAGCCGGACTGCGGCTGTTGAGCAGGCGTGACAGTTCCTGCGCGACTGAGGCCGCCAGGGCGCGCTGGTCGAAGGCCGGTTCCGCCTCTCCGGCTTCGGAGAGGCGGTCCAGCAACGGTGGCCGGGCGATGCCGTGCAAGGCCACGTGTCCTTAGCTGGCCAGCTTGTTGGCGGCCATGTCCCAGGTCGAGGCGGCGGTGCCTTCCTTGCTGCCGTCGTCCTTCTGCGCGGTGAGCTCCCATTTGATCTTGGTGAAGTTCAGCGACATCGTTTCCACCGGTTTGCCACCGGCACCGCCGCTGACGCTGACGTTGGACAGCACCACGTTGTTCAGCGTGTAGGTGATGAACGGCATGATCTTGCCGTCGCCTTCGGCGGCGTTGCGGCCGATGGTCAGGGTGGCGGTGGGGATAGCCTTGCCGGAACAGCAGTATTCGTTGAGCGTCGGGGTCGAGGTGTCGACGAACTTGGTCAGGGTGAACTCGCCGATGTGCGGCTTGCCGGAGGTGCGCTCCGAGTTGCTGACATCGTTGGTCACCTGCATGGCGACGTTGTGGCTGTACGACATGATTTCGATCTTGTTTTCGAAGCCGGCCAGCTGGCTGTCGCCCTTGATGTCGTCGCCCAGGTCGAGAAGTATCGCATCCATGTTGGAAAACTCCGCTGCATGAAAGAGGGGAATCAGGTGAAGGGGCCGCCCGCACGGGCGGCCCCCTGGCTCAGGCGGCGACCGGCGGCGGCAGACTGGCGACCAGACGGATCGAGGCGGTCAGTTCCTCGAGCTGGAAGTGCGGGCGCAGGAACACCGTGGCGCGGTAGACGCCAGGCTTGCCGGCGACCTCGCTGACGTCCACGCGTGCTTCGCGCAGCGGGTACTGCGCCTTGATCTCCTGCGGGGCGTTGTCGTTGATCAGCACGTAGTCGGCGATCCAGTTGTTGAGGTAGGTCTGCACGTTGTCGCGGGTCATGAAGCTGCCCACCTTGTCGCGCATGATCACTTTCAGGTAATGGGCGAAGCGCGAGGCCGCCAGCACGTACGGCAGCATCGCCGAGAGCCGCGCGTTGGCGTTGGCCTCGTTGGTGTTGTACTGGCGTGGCTTGTTGGTGGACTGGCCGCCGAAGAACACCGCGAGGTCGGTGTTCTTCTTGTGGCACAGGGCGATGAAGCCCAGGTCGTTGAGTTCCTTCTCGCGGCGGTCGGTGATCGCGACCTCGGTCGGGCACTTGAGCGACAGGTCGCCGGCCTGGGTGCGGAAGGTATGCGCCGGCAGGCCTTCGACGGCGCCACCGCCTTCGCTGCCGCGGATCGCCGCGCACCAGCCGTACTTGCTGAAGGCTTCGGTGATGCGCTGGGCCATGACCCACGCGGCGTTGCCCCAGAGGTACTTGGCGTGGTCGGTGCCGTCCACATCCTCGATGAAGTTCATGCCTTCCACCGGCAGGGTTTCCGGACCGTAGGGCAGGCGCACCAGGAAGCGCGGCAGCGCCAGGGAGACGTAGCGCGAATCCTCGCTCTCGCGGAACGAACGCCACTTGATCAGCTCCAGGCTCTCGAAGACCTTGCTCAGGTCACGCGGCACCGCCAGCTCGGTGAAGCTGCCCATGTCGAAAAGGCGCGGGCTGGCTGCGGCGATGAAGGGCGCGTGGGCCGCGGCGGCGACGTTGGAGAGTTTCTCCAGCAGGGCGATGTCCTGCGGGTGGCGGCCGAAGGAGTAGTCACCCACCAGCAGGCTGAAGGGGTGCCCGCCGAAGGTGCCGTATTCCTCCTCGTAGATCTTCTTGAACAGCGCGCTCTGGTCGAACTCGACGGCTTTCTCCAGATCGTTCTGCAGGTCCTGCTGGCTGACGTTGAGCAGGCGCAGCTTGAGGCGCGTGCCGGTCTCGCTGTTCTGCACCAGCTGGTGCATACCGCGCCAGGAGGATTCGAGTTGCTGCAGCTCCGGATGGTGGAGGATCTGGTTGAGCTGGGCGCTGATCAGTTCGTCAATGCGACCGATGCGCTCGTTGATCATGGCCACGGTGTCCTTGCTGACGGCCATGCCTTCGTCGAGGACCTGGGTGGCGAACTCCGCGAGCATGTCGCGGGCGTATTCCTGCTGGCTGTCATCGTGGGCCATGCGGCCGTCGGCGATGATGCGGTCCAGCAGGTCGAGTGTCTGGGTGCTGCCTTCGGCGCCTTGCGCCGCGGCGGAGCTGGGTTTGGCCATTGCTGTGCTCTCCTTGCGGTCGGGATCAGGCTTGCGGTTCGGCAGGTGCTTCGCCTTCGTCGGCGGCGGCCTGGGCGGTGTCGTTGGCGGCGCCGGCATCGGCGGTCACCGGGTGGGTCGCGCGGATTTCCTGCAGCCCCTCGGTGTTGCTCACCACGTCCTGCAGCAGCTGGTCCAGCTCGTCGTTGCCGTCGAGCTTGGTGAGCAGGTCGCGCAGGCGCTGGCGGGCTTCGAACAGGCGGCGCAGCGGCACGACCTGGTTGACGATGCTGACCGGGTCGAAGTCGTCGATGTGCTTGAAGTTCAGCTCGACGTTGAGCCGGCTGCCGTCGTTGCTCAGGGTGTTGTCGACCTGCAGCGCCACGCGCGGTCCGATGGACGAGAGCACGGCGTTGAAGTTGTCACGGTCGATCTCGGTGAAGCGGCGCTCGCCGAGCTTGGGCAGGGGCGTGACCGGCTTGCCGGAGAGGTCGGCGAGGATGCCCACGACCAGCGGCAGTTCCTTCTTCTCGATGGCGTTGCCGATTTCCACGTCGTAGGTGATCTGGACCCGGGGAGGGCGCACCCGGTCCAGTTTGTGCTGCGTGCTTTCTGCCATGCTGGCGAACTCCACTGCGTAGGAGACGGGCACGCCGCAGCGGGGCTCGCTGTCGTCGCGCTCCTTGGCTGGACCACACGACAGGAAAGGGGGAAATGCGATACAGGCCTGTCCTTGGCGATCCCATCTGGGCTCGTTGTCCACGAGCTAACCAAGCAAGCTAGATCAGGTTGCTAAAAACGCAAATCCGAAAATAATCTCTGACAGACATTTCACAAGGACGTTTCATGAAGTCGACGAAAGCCTGCCTCTGTGCTGTGCTCCTGGCAGTCCTCGGAGGCTGTTCCTGGTTTGGTCCGAAGGTCGATGTCGACCGTCTGACCCTCGATGTCGCGAGCAAGGCCAATGGCGATTCGCCCATCGCCGTGGACTTCGTCGCGGTGCAGGATGCGGACCTGCTCAAGCTGCTCTCGGCGATGAGCGCCAAACAGTGGTTCAGCGACCGCGAACAGTACCGCCGCGACTACCAGAAGCAGCTCTCGGTGTGGAGCCTCGAGCTGGTGCCCGGGCAGTTCATGGAGGCCAGGGACTTCCCCCTGGCCGGCAAGCCGGCTTCTGGACTTTTGGTCTTTGCCGGCTATAACACTCCCGGCGCCCATCGCATGCGCCTGGATCAGCAGCCCAACGTATGGCTGCGTTTCGACAGCAGGGAGATGCGCCTGCTGAGTGCCGAGGAGCACTGAACCACCGCCTTTCCAGGCGGGCCCATGACAATCCAGGACGTCGAAGGGGGAGTGGTGTGAGAGTTCTGCCTGACGCAGTTTGTTGGCACGAAGGGATGCAACTGCTTCCCCAGCACTTCCAGCTCCAGGGACTGCGCGCCGAAGTGCTTTCTGCGCGCCTGGCCCACGCGGCCAATCCCTGGTTCTGGGGCCTTGAACACCTGGAGCTGGACCCCTCCGCCCTGAGCACCGGCGTGGTGCGTATCCTCGCGCTGGAGGCGATCCTGCCCGATGGCCTGCCGGTCAGCCTGGGCCAGGGCGGTACGCTGGTGTTCGACGCCACGGCGGCCATCGCCGCTTCCCCCAATGCCAACATCACCCTCTACCTCGCACTCAGTCCGCTCGCCCGCGGCGGCCAGGTGCTGCCGCTCAAGGGCCGCCTGCAATCCCTGAGCGGGCCGGCCGTGCCGGACCTGGCCAGTGGCGAGAATCCGGAACCCGTTGTCGTCTGGCGCCCGGCCCTGCGCCTGGTGACCGAAGCCCAGCGCGCCGACTCGGTGTGCCTGCCGCTGCTGCGCGTGGGCAAGGACGCCGGTGGCTTCGTCAGCCTGCCTTACGTGGCGCCCACTCCGCGAATCGTACCGGCGTCGATGCTGGGGCAGGCGCTGGTGGCGCTGTGCGCCCATGCGCGGGAGAAATGCGTGTTTCTCGCTGGCCGCCTGCGCCAGGCGCAGCAGGCGGAGAACACCGAGGACAGCCAGGAAATCCGCCGCCAGCTGGCGGCGCTGTGGGCGCGCCTGCCGGAACTGGAGGTCGCGCTCTACAGCGGCACAGCGAGCCCGGCACAACTGCATGGCCTGCTGTGCGGCATGGCCGGCAGCTGGAGCGTGCTCGATCCGCTGGGCGGCGTCCCGGCCTTCCCGACCTTCGATTTCAACGAACTCCTGCGGACCTTCAGCCCGGTGATCGAGTGGCTGGAGCTCACCCTTGGCAGGGTGCGCGCCGGCTATCGTAGTCTGGCATTTGAACGGGTCGGCAATGACTTCGCGCTGGCCCTGCCGGACCTCCGATCACCGGTCCAGCGTCTGGTCATTGGCCTGCGCATGCCGCCCGGTTGCGGCGAGGAGCAGGCTCACGAGTGGCTGTCACGCTGCATCGTCGCCTCCGAGGCGAGCCTGGCGATCCTGGGCCGCCAACGCATGTCGGGCCTGGAACATCTGCCCATGAGTCGCGCCGAACAGATCGCCTACAGCGTGGGTGAGGACACCCACCTGTTCGTCGTGCAGGCCGAGGGCGACTGGTTCGATCCCGCCCAGCGCCTGTGCCTGCGGGCCGCCGCGGCAGGCAGCGGCGGTGGCAGTCCCTGGCAGGTCGTGCTGTTCATCGTGGACGGCGCCAGCGGCGCCTGAGGCAGGGAAGCGAAGATGCTTGAAGGGAATCAGGCGATCTATCCGCCGTCGTTCGGCGAGGCACCCTTGAGTGGCGCTTTCCAGGCCGCCTGGCTGGAGTGGCACAGGCGCTGGGAAGACCTGCGCGAATCCACCGGCGAGGACAGTGCGACCCTCGAACGGGTTGCCGACGAAGCCCAGGCGGTGGTGCGTCGCTTGTGGCGCAGCGCCAATGCCAGCGTCGGCGATGCCGCCGGCGAGCAGGTGAAAGGCATGGTCTACGCCTTCGTCGCACTGCTTGACGAAAGCCTGCTGTTCGACCCCTGGAACGGCCAGTCCGCGTGGCAGGAACGGCCGCTGGAATCCCGTCTGTATGGAACGCGCAATGCCGGGGAGCGTGTGCCCCAGGCCATTCATCGCCTGCTGGAAACCCGTGCTCCGGGCACCCGAGATCTGGCCAACGTCTACCTGCAGTGCCTGCTGCTGGGTTTCCATGGCAAGCTGCGCGGCCCCAAGGGCGAAGCGCTCCATGAGAAGTGGCGGCACGCGCTGTTCGCCCATGCCTGGCAGCGTGACGCCGAGGTGCCAGCGCTGCTGGAGACCCTGGCGCGCCCGGCCGCTGCTGCGCCGCTGCGATTGCCACTGCGGCGTGCCTTGCCCGACGGGCTGCGCCTGACGCTGACGGTTGTCGCCGGCGTCCTTCTGCTCATCGTCCTCGGCCATTGGCTGTGGAGCGACGTGCGCGGTGAACTGGCGCCCCTGCTCGACCTCGCCTGGGCGGCTACTTTCCCGGAGCTGGCGGCTTGAGCGGCTGGCTGGTGCTGGCCCTGCTGTTGCTGCTGGCGGTGGCGCTGGCGGTGGCGGGATTCCTCTGGCTGCGCAGCAAGGGCGGCGAAGCGGTACGCGCCTTCTACCTGACCGTACGGCAGATGGAGCAGGACCACGATGTGGCCGATCGCTACGACGTGCCCTGGTATCTCCTGCTGGGCGACCCGCTGCTGGGCGAGCGCCTGGCTGCGGACTGGAGCCTGGCTGCGGTGAACCGTCCGGCCTGGTTCGGCCGCTGGTGGGCCGATCAGGACGGCGCCTTGCTGGCGGTGCCGCAGACCCTGTTCATGCCGGAGGAAGGTGTGCCCTCGTCGCTGCAGCCCTGGCGGCGGCTGCTCGGCCTGCTGCTGCGGATGCGCCCGCGTCGCCCGCTGGACGGCGTGATCTGGGCGGTGCCGGCGGAGCGCCTGCTGGACCCGGCAAGCCTGGCCCAGGAAAGTATCCAGCTGCGTCGGCGCTTCAACGACCTGTTGCAAAGACTGGGGCTGAGCCTGCCGGTCTACGTAGTGGTGACCGGGCTGGAAGAGCTCGATGGATTCGCCGAACTGCGCTCGGCGCTGCCTGCCGAGGTTCGCGAGCGCCCGCTGGGCTGGGCCTCGCCCTTGCAGGCGGATGCGGCCTGGCAGGGCGAGCACCTTGAGCGCGGCTTCGACCAGATATTGCAGGCGTTGCAGGCGGCGATCCTCGAAGCGGGCGTGCTCAAGGGGCAATTGAGCGAGGAGCTGTATCGCTTCCCGCAGGCGCTGGAGAGTCTGCGCGAAGGTCTGCGCCAGCGACTGGAACCGGTCTTCCAGGGCAATGCGCTGGGTGAAGCACCGCGCTTGCGTGGCCTGTACTTCAGCGGTGCGTACCGCAAGGCTCCCAGTGCTGACGACTGGGCGCTCTCGGCGCGGGAGGAGGCACCCGCGCAGTTACTGTTCACCCAGCATCTCTGGCAATCGCGCCTGCTCGCCGAGCGCGGGCTGGCCCAGGTCGTGCCGCGAGTCCTGCGCCTGCGCCAGCGCTCGCAACGCGTGCTGGGGGCGGTGGCTGGCGTGGCCGGCGTCTGCTGGCTATTGGGGATGCTGTGGGTCTGGCACGTGGATTCCCGCGAGGCGCAGACGCTGGGGCAGCGCATCCTGGCCGTGCAGCGTGGGCAGGGCGAAGGCGATGCGGCCGGCGAATCGCCGGATGAGGCCGCCCGGCAACGCCTGCAAGCTTACTGGGCGCTGCTGCAGGCCGCGCCGCGCTGGCACTTCAGCTCACTGGTATATCCGAGCTCCTGGTTCTCCGGTTTCGACGAGCACATGGATGAACTGCTGCGCGACCTGACCCGCCGCGAAGTGCTGGTGCCCCTGCAGCAGGCGCAGGCCGCCGAACTGGTCCGGCTGCGCGCCATCCGCAGCAGCGAACGCCGTGCCAACGTGCAGAGCGACAGCCCGGAGCAGTGGCCGAACTTCGTCGCCGCCCGCGACCTGGCGCACGGCGTACTGGCCTTCGAGCAGCGCAACCGCTGGTACACCGAGCTGCGCGCCGGCACTTCGAAGAACGCTCTGGAAAGCCTTGGCAAACTGGGCGAACAGGCCTATGGCCTGACCCTGGAGCCGGGCTCACTGCGTAATGCAGGCTACCTGCAGTCAGTGCTCGGTCAGGGCATTCCCGATGCTCCGGCACCCGTCGACCCCGGTCCGCGCGAGGGCCAGTTGGCGCGCAACTTCGACGACCTGATGAGCCTCTGGCTCGACCAGTTCTTCCTCGCCGACAACTTCGTGCGCCCGGCCGGCTTCCTGCGTCTGCACCTGAACGAGCTCAAGGCGCGGCAGGGCAACAGCCTCGAGGAGCTGGAAGAGACCGCCGCACAGATCGACGCGCTGCGCAACATGGTAGCCCTGACCAACGCCGCCTGGAGCCACGGCAATGCCCAGGAGATCGTGCCGGGCTTTCGCGCGATGCTAGACGACGTACGCCAGTCCTACCTGCTCGGTCCCTCGGCGGAAGCCCGGGTGACCAGCCAGGCCAGCAAGCTGCAGCGCGCCTTCCATGACCAGTGGATCTCCGCCGCCGGTTCCCGCGATAACCTGCTGCAACTGCAGCCCGGTGGTACGCTGGCGCTGCAGGAGCATGTGGTGGCGCTGGGCAGCACCATCGATTCGCTGTTGCGCCAGGACTTCGCCGGCACCGCCTTGAGCAAGGGAGCGCAGGACATCGATCCGCGCGGCCTGGGCAATCTGGATGCCCACTCGCTGAACGCCGCCCTGGCGTACTACGCCAGCTACCGCAAGTACAGCGAGCAGGAGCAGGCGCGGATTCCGGCCGAGTACCGTGATGCTCTCGCCGAGAGCGCTGCGGCCGCGGCCGCCAGCGCGATATGGAGCAGCCTGACGCAATCGGTTTCGGCCAGCGGCGCGCCCGCGAAGAACACCTTCGACGTTCCGCTGGAGCAAGCCGAGCAGGTCCGTTCGGCCCTGGAGTCCGTGCAGCGCAGCGATCTGGCGAACGCACTGGACATTCACCTGACCCGTGGCGCGCTGGCCGACGTAGACGGCGTGTTGAAGTCGGTCGATGCATTGCCACTGTTCCGCGTTCGCTCTGAACCTTCCGGTTGGGACGGCACGCGCAACTTCGGCCTGCAACTGTACCGCTCCACCGACACCCAGGACCTCAAGCGCAACCTGGCCCAACAGTTCGACACCATGCTCGCCCTGAGCGAGGAGCACGCGCCGGCGCTGACCTGGCTGCGTGACCGGGGCAACCTCGGCTTCTCCGACCAGGACAAGGTGCGGCGCTTCACCGACCTCAGTGATGAACTGGTCAAGTACAAGGCGCAGAACCCGACCAGCTCGCCGATATTGCTCGATCAGCTGGTAACCCGCGACTTCGTGGAAATGGACGCCTCCAGCTGCGGCAACATCCTGCGGACTTCCGCGCTGGCGGCCGGGCAGGGCGACGTGGCGCGCTTCACCCGTGGCCTGCACGGCCAGGCGCAGCAACGCTGCCTGGAACTGCAGCAGAAGGACGCCGCCCAGGCCTGGTCGGCCATCGCCGACTACTTCAACCAGTATCTGGCCAATCGCTTCCCCTTCGCCTACAGCCTGCAGGCCGAAGACGCCGACCCGGCGCGGGTGCAGCACCTGGTCGAGTTGCTCGACCAGAACCTGGAGCGGGCCCAGGCAGGCCTCCAGCTCAGCCAGTCGGTCGACCGCGTGGCGGCGGCGGATTTCCTCCAGCGCCTGCAATTGGCCAAGTCCTGGATGGGCCCCCTGTTCCAGCGCGACAAGGGCGGGGCGCAGGGCGTCGACCTCGACGTGCGCTGGCGCACCGACCGCGAGGCCGAGCGTGGCGCCGACCAGGTGATCGCCTGGACGCTCTACGCGGCGGACCGTCCGTTGAGCTTCCCCGGCAGCGACAGCCAGCGCCTGCACTGGAATGTTGGTGAGCCGATGAAATTGCTGCTGCGCTGGGCCAAGGACAGCGCGCAACGGCCGGACATCGACCCGCAGCAGGCGAGCATGGCCGTGGCGGACCTGGAGGTGGGTTGGGAGTACGGCGGCCCGTGGGCGCTGATGCGCCTGCTGCGTTCGCACCTGATCCTGCAACGCCAGCCCAGCGCCGACTACACCGACTTCCCGCTTGCGCTGCAGGTGCCGGTCCGCGCGCCGAACAGCCGAGAGCCCGAGGCACGGATGTTCCTGCGGATCTCCTTGATGACCCAGGACGCCAAGCAGCCGCTGTCCGTCCAGCCCTTGCCCGTACGCGCGCCGCGCACGCCCTTCAGCGGTGTAGGCGTGGCGTCCTTTGCCGGCGCCCAGGAGTTGCCATGATTTCAGACGAGGCGCTGCAAGCGCTCCTGCAACCTCTGCCGGGCGAGTCGCCGTGCGGAGAGTCACTGCGCCACGACCCGCTGATGGATCGCCTGCGCGAGCTTCGCCGCGAGGAGGATACCCAGCTGCCGGCGGGCGTCTGGCAGGCTGAGCCCAAGCGCGCGGACTGGTTGGCGCTGGCGGTGCTCGCCGAGGAACTGCTGGCGCGACGCAGCAAGGACCTGACCATCGCCGGTTTCCTGGGCGAGGCCTGGATCGTCACCCAGGGTCCTGCAGGCCTTGCGGCCGCGCTGGGCCTGCTGGCCGATCTCTGCGATGCGTTCCCTGAGCAACTGCATCCGCAGGCCACCGACGGTGACCAGGAGTGGCGTGCGGCGCCACTTGCCTGGTTGTCGCGGCGCTACACCGAACTCCTGCTTACCCGTGTGCCGCTGTGCAGCGGCTGGCCGCAGACCACCCTGCACAGCTGGCAGGAACTGCAGCGACGGCAGGTGCAGGTCAGTGACAACAAGGTCGACAAGGTGGCGGCGGAAAGCGCGCGACAGGAGCAGAAACGGCTGAACGAATCGATCCGCAGCGGTGCGGTGAATGGCTGGGGGGCGACGCTGACCCAGCTGGAGAGGGCAGCCGGCCATCTGCGGCGCCTGGATGCCTGGTGTGACCGCCAGCTCGGCGATGCCGCACCGAGCCTGCACCAACTCGCCGCGTCCATCGACGCTTTCAGCAACGTCATCCAGGGATGCAAGGCCATGGCCCCGCAAGAGTTCATACCCAGCGCCACACCGGAAGTGCCTTCCGAGCCGGAGCCGGCTCCTGTGGCTACTTCCGGATCGCTTCCCGCCGGCGGTGCTCCGCAGAGCCGCGAAGAGGCCTACCGGCAGCTCACCGCCATCGCCGAGTACCTGGCGCGCACGGAACCGCACAGCCCGGTGCCCTACATCATTCGCCGGGCGGTGGAGTGGGGCGGCATGCCGCTGAGTGCGCTGATGGACGAGCTGGTCCATGCCGACCCCGAGGCCCGTCGCGTCTGGGTCATGCTTGGCGTATTGCGCTGAGCGGTGCCATCGTCAGTGACCGCAGGCCTCGAGGCATTGCCGCGCATGGCGCTGGTCCGGTGAGTCCAGGCCTTCGGTAAAGCGCTGGTAGACCGGCTCCAGCAGTTGCCGCGCGGCTTGCTGTTTGCCCTGCGCGCTCCACAGCTGCGCCAGGCCGGTAGCCGATCGCAGTTCCCAGGCCAGTGCGCCTTGCTCCTGTGCCAGTGTCAGGGCGCGGATCAGCAGGGTTTCGCCGCCGAGCAGGGATTCGCGGTCGCCGCGCGCCAGCAGGGCGACCGCTTCGTTGCGCAGGATTTCCGGTGCGCACCAGCCGGCCGCGCCGGTGCGTGCGCGCATCAATTGGGCCTGATCGGCGGGCAGGGGACGGCCGCCGAGGGTCTGCACGATGTCGCGCACCAGGCCGACGGCAGGTGCCGTGGCGCCGGCAGTTTCATCGAGCTGCATGGCCCACGCATAGTGCCGCGCCCAGTCGGTGAACAACGGCACGCGGTGGCGCTCGGCAACCTCGATCATCTGCCGAACGCGGCTGCGGGCCTTGTCGAACTCGCCGTTGTAGAAGGCGATGACGCAGCCGGCTACCGCGAGGCTGTAGGCGATGGAGGCGCTGTGGTCGATCTCGCAGGCCAGTTCGATGGCTTGTGTCGCCATGCGCTCCGCCTGCTCGGGCAAGCCACGTAACCAGAGCGTGCGCGCCTGGGTGGCAAGAGACGCAACCTGCTGGTCGTATTGCACCCCCAGACAAGGGGCGAAACGGTTGGCCCGGCGCTGCTCCTCCAGACGCCGCAGCACTTCGTCGCCGACGGTCTGGGCGCGTACCTGGTTGCCCGAATAATGCAACGCCAGCACCTTCAGGCGCAGGGCGCTGGTGGCGAGCATCTCACCCTGGCCGTCGCTCAGCCGGTCGAAGTGCCGGCTCTGCTCGGCCGCCTGCTGGTACTGGCCGGCCCACAGCAGCACGGCCAGGCCGCCGGACAGCGCGGTGAGTTCCCCGTTGAGGTCGCCGATCTGCTGGGCGAGGTAGCGGGCGTTCTGGAAGGCCTCGTCCGCCTGACGGTTGCGCACGTCGTGGTAGGTCGTGTTGCCCAGCGCCAGCTCCAGGCGCATGGCCAGTGACAACGATGAAGCCGATTCGGCGCTGAGCAGGCCGAGTGCCGCGCTCACGTAAGGACCGTATTCGTGCAGCAATGACAGCTCCTGCCAGAGCGGTGCCGAGCAGGCCGCGAGGTGAATGGCCTGGGTGTGCCGGACTTCCGCGTGCAGCCCCCAGTCGAGTGCCGCGCGAACTTCCGCGAGCCACGGCGAGTGTTGCTTGAGCCAGCCCAGCGAAGCGGACCTTTCCCAGTCGTTCTGCGCGGCCTGCATCGTGTTCTGGCACAGCTGCAGGTGGCGTTCGCGGGCCTCGTGCAGTTCGCCGGCGGCCTGGAGTTTCTCCAGCGCGTGCAGGCGGGTCGGTTCGAGCAACCGGTAGGTGACCTCGTCGCGGCGAATCTCGGTGGTCAGCAGCGACTTGGCGGTCAGCTGGTTCACCAGCACGAAGGCCGAGCCCAGGTCCGCCGGCTGGCCGAGGACGGCGGCGATGGAGTCCAGGGTGAAGCTGCCGCGGAACACGCTCAGGCGACGCAGGCAGGATTGCTCCGCGGGGCGCAGCAGTGTGTAGCTCCAGTCGAGCATCGCGCGCAGGTGTTCGTGGCGGCTGGGCGACTCTTCGGACTGCAGCGGCAGATCCAGGTAGCCGTCCTGCAGCAGTGCGTCGATGCCTCCGTCGGCCTGCCCCAGGTGGCCGGCGGCCAGTTCCAGCGCCAGCGGAATGCCCTCCAGGCGCCGGCAGATTTCGCCGACGCGGGGGAGGTCTTCGGGGCGGAATTCGAAGTCCTCGTGGGTCTCCTTGGTCCGCTCGATGAGCAGTGCGACGGCGGGGTAGGCGAGGGCGTCCTCGACGCTGCCGACCTGCGCCGGCGGGCATCCGAGCGGCCGTAGCGGCAGGATGTATTCGCCGGTAGCGCGCAGGCTCTCGCGGCTGGTGGCGAGGATGTGGATCTGCGGCGCGTGGCGCAGCAGGCACTCGACCAGATGCGCGGCCGCCTCGATCAGGTGCTCGCAGTTGTCGATGAGCAGCAGCATCTGCCGGTCGGCGACCTGGCGGCAGAGATGTTCCAGCGATTCGCCGGCCAGCCCCGGAATGCCCAGCGCGCAGGCGAGCGTGCTGTTCAGCGGTCGCGCGTCCTGCAATGGGGTGAGGTCGAGCATGCGGATGCCGTGGGGATACTGGCCGATGAAACGCTCCGCAGCCTGCAGAGCGAGGCTGGTCTTGCCGATGCCGCCACAGCCCACCAGGCTGACGCAGCGACGTCTCGGCAGCTCGGTGACCAGGCGCTCCAGCTCGGCCTCGCGGCCGAGCAGGCGGTTGCGCCGGGGTGGCAGGTTGTGGTCCGCCGACTGGCCGTCATCGGGGGCGGGCGTCGCCTGTGCCGACGCCGTCAGCGGCTCGACGAAGCTGTAGCCGCGCAGCGCGATCGTGACAATGAAGCGCCGCCCGTTCTGGCCATCGCCCAGCGCTTTGCGCAGAGCGGTCATGTGTACCCGCAGGTTGCCTTCGTCGATGTCCTGGCCGGGCCAGGCGCGGGCCAGCAGCTCGCGCTTGCTGACTACCTGGCCGGCGCGCTCCAGCAGCGCCAGCAGGATGTCCAGCGCGCGTTGCCCCAGGCGCAATGGGCGGCCGGCTTCGAGGATCACGCGGGATGCGGGATAGATCTGGTAGGGGCCGAAATGAAGCACGGTTTCGACCGTGGCCACGGGCTCGGGAATCATCGTCTGGTAGTCGCTTTCGCACGCTGGGGGCAGGTTTCGCACCGGTCCTGACGTCAGCCCCGGTGGCACAGGTCCATCGACTCTCCGGTCGATTGGCCATTTCTTGTGTGGATGGCAGTCAGGGTAAACGACGGCTCAGCGTTGAGCCATCCTGCGACGGGCGGGGAGTTTTGCCGGCGGGCTTAATAACGATTAACGCCGGCTCGCTGTGGCGCTGGCCCGCGATACCGCAACAGGGTGCCCCCTGTCCCATCCCCCATGTGCTGCAAGCCACGCCGCGCAAGGCATGGCGGCTGACTGGCGGCGCTTTCGCGGTGTTGTCGGGTGGCCGCGCGGACCCTGGAAATATTCGCTTCCGGCGGTCGCGCCGCTGCATTTCCTCTGCGGCGGGTTAATGCGGTTTAACCAGCTTTAACTCGCCGGTACCCCTGCACCCACAAAGAATGGTTCGCAGACCGCAGGGGAGAGACCAGCATGCTTCAGAGACTCATCAGCCAGATTCCAGTGGACGCCCCCAAGCGCGATCTGGCCCCCTGGCAGAAGGAGCGTGCCCAGGCGCTGCTGCTCAAGCATCTGGACAGCGGCATCACGGTCAGCGACCTGGCCGCCGCCTGCGCACTGTCACGCAGCGACTTCACCCGCAAGTTCAAGGTCACCACCGGGCATTCGCCCCAGGCCTGGATGCGAATCCAGCGGGTGGAGAAGGCCAAGCAACTGATGCGTGAGTCGACCTTCCCGCTGGCGGAGATCGGCCTGCAATGTGGCTTCTGCGACCAGGCGCATTTCTGCCGAATCTTCTTCCGCCTCGAAGGCGTTACGCCGCTGAGCTGGCAGCGGCGCTTCTTCGATGGGATGCGCGAATCCACCTGGCGACACGCGGGTTAGCTCGATCCCCCTTGTGGCAGATCGTTCTGAAAATGGAACGCTATAAGTGAATTTTGCCGTCTGGTGGATCAAGGGTGTCGAATTTAATCTTTGTTCCATGCAGTGACGCGCTGCAAACGAGTCCAAACCTTCCGGCACAGCCGGACCCACTGAAAACAAATCGAGGATTTCACCATGGCCAACCCCACCTACAACCGCTTGGATAAAGACAACGCCGCCGTACTGCTGGTCGACCACCAGGCCGGTCTGCTCTCGCTGGTCCGCGACATCGATCCGGACAAGTTCAAGAACAACGTGCTGGCGCTGGGCGACCTGGCCAAATTCTTCAACCTGCCGACCATCCTCACCACCAGCTTCGAAACCGGCCCCAACGGCCCGCTGGTTCCCGAGCTGAAAGCGCAGTTCCCGGACGCGCCGTACATCGCCCGCCCCGGTCAGATCAATGCCTGGGACAACGAGGATTTCGTGAAAGCGGTGAAGGCCACTGGCAAGAAGCAGCTGATCATCGCCGGCGTGGTGACCGAGGTCTGCGTGGCGTTCCCGGCGCTGTCGGCCCTGGCGGAAGGTTTCGATGTGTTCGTCGTGGCGGATGCGTCCGGCACCTTCAACGAGATGACCCGCGACGCCGCCTGGCGTCGGATGGAAGCGGCTGGCGCCCAGCTGATGACCTGGTTCGGCGTGGCCTGTGAGCTGCACCGCGACTGGCGCAACGACATCGAAGGGCTGGCTGCCCTGTGCTCGAACCACATTCCGGATTACCGCAACCTGATCACTGCCTACAGCACCCTGACTGCTGGCAAGTAATCGCGCGCTGAAGTAAAAAACCGGAGCCTCTGAAGGGGCTCCGGTTTTTTATTGGCGTTCGTACGGTGCTCTCCTGCGGAGGCGGAGCCTCTCCGTGACCGTAGACTCCATTCACATCGAGGCCGCGGCGAAGCACGACCGTAGGATGGGTGGAGCGCAGCGATACCCATGCTGGCGGCGCACCGGATTTGATGGGTATCGCTGCGCTCCACGCCATCCTACGAGAACGTTCGCCGGGAGGGGCGGCAGAGTGCGGGACGCGATCCAGCTCACGCCCCAGGGCTAATGAATCACTTGCTGAAGTCGTCGGCGCTGTGCCGCTCCGGCAGGGCGTCGTCGCCCCAGGTGCGATTGACCCGGCGGCCACGTTTCACAGCCGGGCGAGCGGCGATCTCGTCGGTCCAGCGGCGCACGTGTGTGTAGCTCTCCACATCGAGGAATTCAGCCGCCTCATACACCTGGTTGTTCAGCAGCGCGCCGTACCAGGGCCAGATCGCCATGTCGGCGATGCTGTATTCGTCGCCGGCGATGTAGCGGTTCTCGGCGAGCTGGCGGTCGAGCACGTCGAGCTGGCGCTTGACCTCCATGGCGTAGCGGTTGATCGGGTACTCGTACTTCTCCGGCGCGTAGGCGTAGAAGTGGCCGAAGCCGCCGCCGAGGAAAGGCGCGCTGCCCATCTGCCAGAACAGCCAGTTCAGCGTCTCGGTGCGCTTGGCCAGGTCCCCGGACAGGAAGTGGCCGTACTTCTCCGCGAGGTACACCAGAATTGAGCCGGATTCGAAGATGCGCAGCTCCGGCTCGACGCTGGTGTCCAGCAGCGCCGGGATCTTCGAGTTCGGGTTGATCCCGACGAAGCCGCTGCCGAACTGGTCGCCGTCGCTGATCCTGATCGGCCACGCGTCGTATTCGGCGGCGCTCACGCCCAGTTCCAGCAGCTCTTCGAGCAGGATGGTGACCTTCACGCCATTGGGAGTGGCCAGCGAATACAGCTGCAGCGGGTGCTTGCCGCGTGGCAGTTCCTTGTCGTGGGTCGGGCCGGCGATGGGCCGGTTGATGCTGGCGAAGGCGCCGCCGTTGCCCTTGTCCCAGGTCCAGACGCGGGGTGGAGTGTAGGTATCGTTCGCCATCGTGAGTTCTCACCTTGTGGGTTGAATGCCATGGATGCTAACCGCCGGGTCTGCGTTGCGTCAGCCGTTTTTCGGGCGGCTGTTGCTGGGCGAACAGTACGCTTGTGCATGCGCAGCCGGTTGTTAGTATATGCATAAACGATATTAAAAACTAGTTGATGCATGGTTTGAGATTATAAAAGAATCGCCGCTCAGTCCAACGGCGAAGCTCTGATACGGCGCTTTCGCTCTGCCCCGTCGTATCGAGAGCCTGATGTCCGTCCAACCTGCTTCCGTCCCGTTCCTCCGCCTCGAAGGTGTCGGCAAGTCCTTTGCCGAAAACCGCGTGCTGGCCGGTCTGGACCTGGATATTCGTCCCGGCGAAGTCCTCGCCCTGCTCGGCGCGAACGGTGCGGGCAAGTCGACGCTGGTGAAGATCATCGCCGGCTCCCATGGCCATGATGCCGGGCAGTTACTGATCGATGGCCAGGCGGTGCGTTTCGCCTCACCCCACGACGCCCGGCGCCACGGCATAGTTGCCGTTCACCAGCAGGTGGAGCAGGGCGTGGTGCCCGGCCTGAGCGTCGCGGAAAACCTCCTGCTGGACGAACTCTGCGGCGCCTCCGGCGCCCTGTTCTTCCGTCCTCGCGAGGCGCTCAGGCGCGCGGCTGAAATCGCCGCCGGCCTGGGCCTGCATCTGCCACTGCAAGCACCCATCGAAACCCTCGGCACCGCCGAGCGGCAACTGGTGATCCTGTCCCGCGCGCTGGCGTTGAAACCGCGCCTGCTGATCCTCGACGAGCCCACTGCATCGCTGTCGACCGTCGAAGCCGGGCGCCTGTTCCAACTGATCGACCACCTGCGCGAACGCGGCGTGGCGATCCTCTACATCTCCCATCGGTTGTCTGATCTGCAACGTGTGGCGGATCGCGCGCTGGTGCTGCGTGATGGCCGTCTGGTCGGCGAGTTCACGGCGCCGCTGGATCTCGGCGCCGCCGTGGAATCCATGCTCGGCGCCGCGTTGGGCGATGTGCAGTTGCAGCCACTGGAGCGCGGCGAGACGGTGCTGGCCCTGCGCGACTGGCAGCTTGACGCCCACAGTGCGGCATTTGATCTGGACCTGCACGAAGGCGAAGTGGTCGCCCTGACCGGCCTGCTCGGCGCCGGCAAGAGCGAGATCGCCGAAGTGCTGTTCGGCCTGCGCCGCCATCACGCCGGATCGATCCGCCTCGATGGTCGCGACTGGCTACCGCGCACGCCGCGCGAAGCGATTTCCGCCGGCGTGTTCTTCGCCGCCGAGGACCGCGCGCGCAATTCACGGGTGCCCGGTTTCTCGGTGCGCGCCAGCATGACCTTGCCGTTCCTGCATAGCTTCACCCGTTTCGGTTTCATCGACCGCAACGCCGAGCGCGCCAGAGTCGCCGAGCAGATCGAAGCGCTCGGCATCAAGGGGCCAGGCCCCGAGCATCCTCTCGAACTGCTCTCCGGCGGCAACCAGCAGAAGGTCATCCTCGCCCGCTGGCTGCTGGGGCAGGGCCGCGTGCTGATCCTCGACGAGCCCTTCCAGGGCGTCGATGTGCGCGCCCGCCGCGACATCGGTCAGCGCATCCGCGCCAGCGCCACCGGCCGCGCCACGCTGGTGATCTGCAGCGACCCGGACGAAGCCCTGGAAATCGCCGACCGCATCCTCGTTGTGCGCGACGGAGCGGTGGTCGCCGAACTGCCCCGGCACGACCTGCAACGCAGCGAGATCGTCGCCCATCTCACCCCATCCAACCCTTCACGCCAGGAAACTGCGCGCATCTAGAAAGGAGCCGTGCGTGTCCAGAACTACCGTGGGCAGCCCAGCGACGTCGCCCGTCGCACGCTTGCTCGACTTCCTCATCCACTATGCGCTGCTCTTGCTGCTGGCCCTGCTGGTGCTGGTGTTTGCGCTGCTGGAGCCGGCCTTCCTGCGGGTCGGCAATCTGTTCCTGGTGCTGCAGTCGGTGTCCATCGTCGCGCTGCTCGCCCTGGGTGTGACCCTGAGCATGGCCGTGGGCGGGCTGGACCTGTCCATCGGTGCGGTCGCCGCGCTGAGCCTGATGACCGCCAGCTACGTGATGGTGGTGCTGGACTGGGGGCCGCTCGCGGCGATCCTCATCAGTCTCGGCCTCGGCACCCTGGTCGGGCTGCTCAACGGCTGGCTGATCGTGCGCATGCGCGTGCCGGACATCCTAGCCACCCTTGGCAGCATGTTCCTGGTGGTCGGCGTGCAACTGATCCCCACCGGCGGCCGCTCCATCGCCGTCGGCATGACCCTGCCCAACGGAGACGAAGCGCCGGGCGCCTTCGCCGGCTGGTTCCTCGCCCTCGGCCGCGCGCAGTTGTGGGACCGCGTGCCGGTGCCCGTGGTGGTGATGCTCGGCTGCGCACTGCTGGTCTGGCTGTTCCTCGAACGCACGCAGCCGGGCCGGCTGTTCTACGCCATCGGCGGCAACGAGCAGGCCGCCCGCCTCGCCGGTGCGGCGGTGGAGCGCTACAAGCTGCTCGCCTACGTGCTCTCGGCGCTGCTCGCTTCGCTGGGCGGATTGCTGCTGGCGGCGCGCCTTGGACGTGGCGACGTCAGCTCCGGCAACGGGCTGGTGCTCGATGCCCTCGGCGCTGCGCTGATCGGTTTCGCCGTGCTCGGCGCGCAGAAGCCCAACGCCTTCGGAACCCTGGTGGGCGCGGTGCTGGTAGCGACCCTGCTCAACGGCCTGACCATGCTCAACGCGCCTTACTACGCGCAGGATTTCGTCAAGGGCGCCGTGCTGGTCTCGGCCCTGATGTTCACTTTCGGTCTGGCCCGGCGTGGGCGCTGATCGCACTTTCTCGGAGATTCAACGGATGAAATTCACCCCCGCCAAATCCCTGCGCGCGCTGTTCGCCGCCGGGCTGTTGCTGTCCGGCGCAGCCAGTGCCGTCGCCGCCGGGCTACCCGGTGCGCCCGCACCCTTCGACAAGGGCGGCGTGCAGATCGCCCTCGTCGGCTACCTGTTCTCCGGCGACTTCCCCGAGGCCTATCTGCGTGGCGTCGAGAAGCAGGCCAACGCGCTGGACGTGAAGCTGCGCGTGTTCGACGCGCGCCAGCAGGCGGCCACCCAGCGCGAGATGCTGGAGCAGGCCATCGACCTGGGCGTGGACGGCATCATCGTCCAGCTCGGCCTCGCCGAAACGCTCAAGGACTCCATCGACAAGGCACTGGCCAAGGGCATCAAGGTAGTGACCTTCGACGTCGACGTGAACGACCCGCGCATCACCCGCGTCGAGCAGGACCACCGCGAGCTGGCGCGCCTGGCCCTCAAGCAGGTGCTGCAGGACAACGGCAACCAGTTCGACGCCGGCTACGTGTACATCGACGGCTTCACTCCCATGGAGCGCCGCGACGAAATCTGGCGCCAGGTGAAGGCCGAGCACCCCGGCATCGTCGAGAAGGCGCGCTTCGGCACGCTCAACGCGCCGATCGCCAACTCGGTGGCCGACCAGGCCAGCGCGGTGCTGCGCGCCAACCCGGACATCACTGTGTTCTTCGCACCCTTCGACGAGTTCGCCAAGGGCGTGAAGATCGCCGTGGACGAAGCCGGGCTGGGCAAGCAGGTGAAGATCTACAGCGCCGACATTTCCACCGCCGACATCCAGATCATGAAGGAGCAGGGCAGCGCCTGGAGCGCCACCGCTGCGGTCAACCCGGAAGTGGCCGGCGCCATCAGCGTGCGCAGCCTGGCGCTGCGCATCGCCGGGGAGAATCCCGGCGAGCAGGTGCTGGTACCGCCGACCCTGATCACCCGCCAGCAATTGCTCGACCTCGACGTGAAGAACGTCCGCGACCTGGCGCGCAAGGTGCCGGCCTTCGGCGAGGCGCAGAAAGTGGCGCAGGCGCCGTGGATCCCGCTGGCGAACTGAAGCATGAGCCTGCACGACAAGGCCCGACGCCTGAAGAAGGCACGCTCGCCGGCTGGTGACCCGCGTTACGGCGAACGCCTGCCGCCGGGGCAGGTGCTGACCGAGCGCTTCCCGATCCTCCACGAAGGCGAGGTACCCGAGTACGACCGCGCGACCTGGCACCTGCGCCTGTGCGGGGCACTGTCCAGAACGCTGGAACTGAGCCTGGACGACCTGCTGGCGCTGCCGCAGCGCGAGCTGGTCTGCGATATCCATTGCGTCACGCGCTGGTCCAAGTTCGACACCGCGTGGCACGGCGTGCACCTGTCCGACCTGCTGGCGCACTACGGAGTGGAGCCAGCCGGGCAGTTCGTCATGGCCTACGCCGACCACGACTACGAGACCAACCTGCCGCTGGAAGACCTGTTGCGTCCAGACAGTCTGCTTGCCACGCATTACGCCGGCGAGCCGCTGACCCCGGTGCACGGCTGGCCGCTGCGGTTGGTGATCGCCGGGCGCTATTTCTGGAAGAGCGCGAAGTGGCTGCGCGAGCTGGCATTCAGCGACAGCGACCGCCTCGGATTCTGGGAGCGCAATGGCTTCCACAACGAGGCTGATCCGTTCCGCGAGGAGCGTTTTTCCGGCGAGGCGCTGGATATTCCCGAGGACGAATGGGAGCGCAAGGCCTTCGATTGACGGGCGTCGCTGTTGCTGGGCAAACACTTTGAGCTGTTGCTCGGCGAACACCGTAACCAGTTATAAACAAAGCATTTTTTATTCGTTTGAAAGCACTCTGCCACTAGCTAGGATGATGCCTTCCCCATCTGGTCAGGGATGACCGGCGATACCGAGAGCCGCGCCTTTTCGCTCATCACGAAGAGAGACCGGCCGTGACACCTGGAGCGCTTTCCCGAGCACTGTTTTCTCCATCCTGAGGGGAACAGTCGCTCGCGGTTTCCGGACTTCCGACACCAACCGCTCGAGCCCATCAGAAAAACACATCAGCGGAGTTCCGGACTCGCCGCCAACGGCGAGTGGCGCTCTTTAAGCGAGACAGGAGTACTTCGCGTGTTATCCCGTTCCCTCATTGCCGTTGCGGTGGCCTCGGTCATCGCCCAGTCTGCCGCGCACGCCGACGAAACCCCGTCGACTTCCGAGGCCACCACCAAACTCGAGACCGTGCTGGTCACCGGCACCCGCGGCAACAACCGCACCCTGCTGGATTCCCCGGTGCCGGTGGACGTGCTCACCGCGCAAGACCTCAAGTCCACCGGTGCCGTCGGTGGTGAGCTGGGCCAGGCCCTGGCGACGCTGCTGCCGTCCTTCAACTTTCCCCGCCAGTCCAACTCCGGCGGCGCCGACCATGTGCGCGCCGCCCAGCTGCGCGGCATGAGCCCGGACCAGGTGCTGGTGCTGATCAATGGCAAGCGCCAGCACACCTCGGCGCTGGTCAATGATTCCTCGAAGATCGGCCGTGGCACCGCGCCGGTGGACTTCAACTCGATCCCCATCAGCGCCATCAAGCGCATCGAAGTGCTGCGTGACGGCGCCGGCGCGCAGTACGGCTCCGACGCCATCGCCGGGGTGATCAACATCATCCTCGACGACGCCCCCGAAGGCGGCGAGGTGACCACCAGCTACGGCGCCTACCACACCCACCAGGACGCCATCGGCAAGACCACCACCGACGGGCAGAACTCCTACACCGCCGCCAAGGCCGGCACGCGCCTGGGCGAAGACGGCTTCGTCCGTGGCGGCGCCGAGTTCATCAACCGCGAGCCCACCAACCGCGCCGGCTACGACGGCTTCGCCGATACCCCCGGTCAGCGCAACTACGTGATGGGCGATGGCCTGGCGCGCGACGTCAACGCCTGGTTCAACGGCGACCTCGCGCTGGGCGGCGGCAAGCTCTACTCCTTCGGGCTGTACAACGAGCGCCACACCACTGGCGCGGAATTCTACCGCTACCCGGACGAGCACCCGGAGATCTACCCCAACGGCTACCTGCCGCAGTCCCTGGGCGACAACACCGACCTTTCCGCCACCCTCGGCTACAAGGGTCTGATCGCCGACACCTGGGACTACGACGCCAGCGTCACCCACGGCCGCAACCGTTTCGAATCCTCGACCCGGCGCACCCTTAATGCATCGCTCGGCGAAGACACGCCAACGCGCTTCGATACCGGCGACTACGAGCTGCGCCAGAGTGTCGCCAACCTCGATCTCAGCCGCGAGCTGAGCCTCGCCGGGCGGCCCTTCGTGCTCGCGGTCGGTGGCGAGTACCGCTACGAGAACTACATCACCACCGCCGGCGACGAAGCCTCTTACTACGGCGTTGGCGCCGACGGCGCCAACGGCCTGCGCCCGAGCGAAGAGGTGGACATCGACCGCAATGTCTTCGGCACCTACGTGGACCTGTCGGGCGATCTCACCGACGACTTCTTCGTCGATGCCGCCGCGCGCTGGGAACGCTACGACGACGCCGGCAGCAAACTCACCGGAAAGCTCAGCGGCCGCTACCAGCTGACCCCGGTGCTGGCCCTGCGCGGGGCGGCGTCCACCAACTTCCGCGCGCCCTCGCTGGCCCAGGTGGGCTTCCAGAACACCACCAGCAACTTCGGCGACGGCGGCACGCTTACCGATATCCGCGTGCTCTCGGTGAACGACCCGATCGCCCGCGCGCTGGGCGCCGAGAAACTCGACCCGGAGACCTCGAAGAACTTCAGCCTGGGCCTGACCGCGCAGCTGAACGAGCGCTTCGACCTGTCCTTCGACGTGTTCCGCATCGACGTCGATGACCGCATCACCCTGTCCCAGCGCATCGGCAGCGACGCCATGGAGCAGTTCATCCAGGACAACTTCGGCGTGGCCGGCGTGCATGACGTGAACTTCTTCACCAACGCCGCCGACACCCGCACCGATGGCGCCGAGCTGGTGCTCAACTACCACCAGCCCTTCGTCGGCGGGCAACTGGGCGTGACCACCGCGTACACCTACAACCACACCAAGGTACGCAGCACCAAGGGCACGCCGCAGCAGCTCTCCAACCTCGGCATCGGTGAGGACGCACTGGTGGGCGTAGAGGAGCGCAACACCCTCACCGACGCCGCGCCCAAAGACCGCTTTATTCTCACCACCACCTGGAGCGATGCGCAGTGGAACCTGCTCGGCCGTCTGACCCGACAGGGCGAGACCACTCGCGTGTTCGACTTCGGCGACGGCTACCACCCGGAGCAGACCTACGGCGCGGTGTGGCAGCTGGATGCCGAGGTGGCCTACAAGTTCACCCCGCAGTTCAGCCTGGCGGTGGGCGGCAACAACCTCACCGACAACTACCCGGAACGCTCCAGCTCGGAGATCAACTACGGCGGCAATCTGCCGTACGACGTGCTCTCGCCGATCGGCTCCAACGGCGCGTACTACTACGCCCGCGCGAGCTATTCGTTCTAGAGGCAGTCGTTCTGATAGCTGGCGTTCTCACCGGGCCGCCTTGCGGCCCGGCTACTTTTGCGGAGCCGACTCATGGCTGACAACTTCGCCGCTGACAGGCCAGCCGGCCCGCACCGGCAGCTGGGCGCCGTCCACGCGCTGCTGCTGACGCTGGGCATGGTGATCACCAGCGACATCCTGAAAACCGCGCCCACCGTGGCGCTCAACGTCGGCCAGGAACACTTCTACCTGGTGTGGGTGCTTGGTGGCGTGCTGTCGATGGTCGGTGCGCTGTGCTACGTGGAGATGGCCTCGGCCTTCGCCCATCCCGGCGGCGACTACCACTTCCTCGAGCGCGCCTACGGGCAGCGGGTGGGCTTCCTGTTCGCCTGGTCGCGCTTCGCCATCCTGCACACCGGCTGGATAGCGCTGATGGCCTTCCTCTTCGCCGACCACTTCAGCGCCTTGCTCGGCCTCGGCCGGCTGGGCAACGTGCTGCTGGCGGGCGGGCTGGTCAGCGCGCTGGTGGCGCTCAACCTGATCGGCTGGCGGGTCAGCCTTGGCACCCAGGCGGGGTTGGTGGCTCTGGTGGCGGCGGGCTTCCTCGGCATCTTCGGCGCCGGCCTGTGGCTGGAGTGGCGCGGCTTCGTGCCGCCCGCAGTAGTGCCGGTGGAGCCGGAGCAGGTTGGCGTTGCCGGGTTCTCCGCCGCGTTGATCTACGTCTTCCTCGCCTTCGGCGGCTGGAGCGATGCAGCCACGCTGTCGGCGGAGCTGCGCGACAACCGGCGGGGCATCTTTACCGCCATGCTCGGCGCGCTCGCTGCCTTGCTGCTGATCTACCTGGCGCTGAACTGGGCGTTCATTCGCGGGCTGGGCTTCGATGGCCTGGCCGCCAGCGGCGCGCCGGCGCTGGAACTGCTCGGGCTGGCCTTCGGTGCGCCGGGCATCGGCCTGATCATGGCGGTGGTGGTGGTGTCCGCCGTCGCCAGCATCAACTCCACGCTGATCGTCGGTAGCCGCACGACCTACGCCGCCGCGCGGGATGTGCCGGCACTGGCCGTACTCGGTCGTTGGGACGTGCGCCACGGTGTGCCACGCGCCGCGCTGCTGGCCGAGGGCGTGGTAGCGCTACTGCTGATCGCGGTCGGCGGCTGGAGTGGCCATGGCTTCAACACCATGGTCGAGTACATGACCCCGGTGTACTGGCTGTTCCTCAGCCTGAGCAGCGTGGCGTTGATCGTCCTGCGCCGCCGCCACCCGGAAGTGCCGCGGCCGATCCGCGTCCCGCTGTACCCGTGGCTGCCGCTGGGCTTCCTCGCGGTGTGCCTGTACATGCTGTATTCCAGCGTTGCCTATGTCGGCTGGGGCGCGTTGCTCGGCGTGGCTGTGCTGGCGCTGGGGGCGGTGCTGCAACTGCTTCTGCGCCCGCGAGGGGCTCAGGAGCAAGGCTGGACGGAGGAGGGCGGGTGATGCGCGCAAAGGCACTCTGGCGCAATGGCGCCGTGGCTGTGTTGCTGGCGGCTTTGGTCGGGCTATGGCTCAACGAGCCGTCAGCCAGCGCCAGTGGTGAAGCCAGCGGCCGGCGCATGCTGCGCACCGAGCTGTACCTGGAAGCGGTGGAGCTGGCGCAGTGGGAAGACTTCCTCGCCCGCGAGGTGACGCCGCGCTTCCCCGATGGCCTGAGCTGGCTCGACCTGCACGGCCAGTGGCGCGGCCCCAGCGGCGGGCCGGAGAAGCTGCCGTCGCGGATGCTGATCCTCATCCACGCCGACAACCCCTACACGCGCCAGGCACTCACGGATATCGGCGCGCACTTCAAGCTGCGCTTCGGTACGGCAGTGCTGCAGGTCAGCAGTCCGGTTCGCGCCCGCGACCCGGACTGGACGCCGCAGCGCCTGGACAACCCTCAGCTGTCGCGCTGAAGCCCGGCCTCGATCAGGTCGAGCATGTAGCGCGGCAGGGCGAACGCCGCCTGGTGCACCTCGGGGGTGTAGTAACGGGTCACCAGGCCGCTCTTCGCGAAGCGCTGGCGCAGGGTTTCCAGCTCGGTGCGGCGCACCTTCTCGCTGTTGGACGCCCAGCCGAAGGCCATGCTGCCGCCGATGTAGGTCGGTACCGCCGCGTGGTAGAAGCCCCAGTCGGCGAAGGTATCGGCTAGCCGCCGCGCCGTACCGCCCAGTTCCTCCGGCTGGAGGAAGGGCACGCCGTTCTGCGTGGCGAGGATGCCGCCGCTGCCCAGGCGCAGCTGGCAGTTTCGGTAGAAGGCGTCGGTGAACAGGCTGGCCGCCGGGCCGCCCGGATCGGTGGAGTCGCAGAGGATCAGGTCGAAGGTCTCGCGACTCTGCGCGAGGTACTCCAGGCCGTCGGCGTAGATCAGCTGCAGGCGCGGATCGTCCAGCGCGCCAGCGCAATGCAGCGGCAGCAGCTCGCGGCACAGTTCGACCACCTGCGTGTCGATCTCCACGGCGACTATTTTCTCGATGCCGGCGTGACGGACGATCTCCCGCAGGATGCCGCCGTCGCCCACGCCGATCACCAGCACGCGGCGCACCGCGCCATGGGCGAGGATCGGCACATGGGCGAGCATCTCGTGGTAGACGAACTCGTCCGCCTCGGTGGTCTGCACCACGCCGTCCAGCGTCAGCACGCGGCCGAAGCGCCGGTTGCGGAACACCTGCACCTCCTGCTGGCCGGTGTTGCCCTGGTAGATCGGCTCGTCGACGGTCAGCGCCTGCGCGTAACCGTCATGCAGCGACTCGCGGAATTCGTCCATTAGAAGGAAACCTGCGCCGGTTGCGACAGACGCAGAACGGAGAGGTCCCCGGTGATACGCTTCCACGCCAGGCGGATCGCCTCGATGTCCTTGCCGCGCGCGGCAGTGTCTTCATGCAGGATCACGATCACCTTGGTGCTCAGCCGCTCCGGTTCCGGCGCACCGTGGTCGCGCCACTGGCCGTAGGCGTCGTAGGCGGTGAAGCCATCCGGGAAGCGCGGCGTCACCTCCTGGTCGAGGAATTGCCGCCAGCGCTGCTCGCTGATCTTCTCCTTGCCGTTCTCCTGGCCCAGCGCGAAGTACAACTCGGTGCGCAACCACTGCGCCTGCGCCGGCCGGGTCGGATCGCCCTGCAATGTCGAACTGCTGGGATTGGTGGTATGGACGGAGGGAGCGGGCGGGGTGGCGCAGCCGAACAGCGCCAGGGCGAGGCTGGCGGCAAGTAGATGGCGGAGCATGGGACTTCCTTGCGGTGATGAGGGTGAACCAGATCGCCACTATAGGATGTCGGCTGTTATTTCCTTAAATACTGAAAAAGCATTCTCATATGCTCGTATTAAAGGATTCGCCCCTGCCCGGAATACCTGCTCCTACCGTTCAACTCGCCGCCATAGCCGGCCCGCTCGGCGGCTCGTCGTGCAGCTCGCGCCGCCAGGCCAGCAGGCCGTAGATCGCCAGCACGATGAAGCCCGCGTAGAGCCCGGCCGTGAGGTAGAGCGCCTTGTAGAGGAATACGCCGGTGTAGACCACGTCGAGGATGATCCACAGCCACCAGCTGGCGACGTACTTGCGCGCGGCCCAGAAGCTCGCCACCAGGCTGAAGGCGGTGAGTGCGGCGTCGAGCCAGGGCAGGGCGGCGTCGGTGTGGGTGTGCATGGTCCAGCCCAGGGCGACGGCGCCGGCGGCACCGGCCAGGCAGCTGGAGATGGCTGTAGGGAGCGGCAGGCGCTCGACGCGCACCTTGCCGTGGTCGCTGCCGCCCTGGCTCCACTGCCACCAGCCGTAGAACTGCAGCACCACGAAGACCAGTTGCAGGAGCATGTCGGAATAGAGCTTCACGCTGAAGAAGATCCACGCGTAGAGCAACACCGCCACCACGTTCACCGGCCAGCACCAGCGGATGCGTCGGGCGGTGAGCCAGACGCCGAGCACGTTGACGATGACCGCGATGATTTCCAGAGCAGACATGCCCTTTTTCCTCAGAATGGATGTTCAGGCGAGTCAGTTCGCCCTGGCCGCCAGTTGGCGCAGATGGTTGAGCAGCCGCTGTCCCTCGCTGCCCTGGAACCAGCGGGTGTGGCCGATCAGGTAGTTGTCGTAGGCCAGGGAGGCATTTTCCTCCGAGCCGAGCAGGCCATGGAAGTAGCCGATCTCGGACAGGGCGAAATCCGCATGCACCAGTGGCAGCAGCGCGGTCAGCGCGAGCAGGTCGTCGCGGCTCAGCGGGCGGACGCTGGCATAGCCCTGCAGCAGGGCGTCGAGCCCGTCGAGGTCGGCCACGGCGGCGCGGCCCTGGTCCAGCTCCAGCCAGGGCACCAGGTTGCGCTCGATGGCGGTGGTCAGGTCGAACAGCGCGAAGGTGCGGTCGCTCAGGCCGAAGTCCAGTATCGACACGACCTGCGCCTGCCGGCTGTCTTCGTTCCACAGCAGGTTGGAGGCATGCCAGTCGTTGTGGGTCCACAGCGCCGGCTGGCGGCCCAGGTAGGGCAGCAGGTGGCGTTGCAGCGGCAGATGGAGTTCGCTCAGGGTCTCCTGCCACGGACGCGCCTGCAGGTACTCGGCGAGGGCGGGCGCCTGGAGGAGGGTCGCCTCAATGGCAGCGATGGGGTCCTCTGCGCCGAACAGACTCAGGTTGCTGAACAGCACATCGGTGCTGCGCGCGGGGGCGTCGAAGCCTTCGGCGGCGTGGTGTAGCCGCGCCAGGGCGACGCCGGCGGCGAAAGCGTGGGCGTTGTGCTGGAAGGGTGTCCAGGACAGCGCGTCACGGTACAGGTCGAGCCCCTTGGCCTTGCGGTGTACCTCGTAGGTCCAGCCGTTTCGTGCGATGGCGCTATAGCCGTGGCTGTCACGCAGTACCTGGGCAACGGGCGCGCCGCGACGAGCCAGGTGATCGAGGAAGGCATGCTCCTCCGCCAGCGCGGTTGCGGAGCGCACGCCGGGATGGTGACGTTTGACGAACAGCGGGCCGCCGTCGGTTTCCACCAGCGCGGCGGCGGAGAAGGGGCGGGGGCTATGCCAGGTCAGGTGGGCGTTGGCGCCGGCCTGCGGAAAGTCTTCCAGCAGGCTGGCGACTTCCGCCTCGGTGAGCGCCGGCCAGTCGGGCTCCACCGGCTCGAGGCCCATGCCGTGGCTCAGGCGTTTGGTCATGCAGGGTTCTCCACTTGCCGGCCATCACCGGCGATGCCGCACCGGAATTCGGGGTGCGCGCACAGGTATTCAGGTCGCTGAAGCAGCTGTTGTTCACTCGGTGCGTCCCGGCCATCCGGGGTGATGCGCGGGGGGATTTTGCCAGCATCCGCCGCGGAATGTCGGGAATGCTGCGTTCGCGGGCCGAGGGGGCGCCACTGCGGGTTATGACCTCATGCGATTACGGTATTTAGCGCGGCGGGAGGCGCTGGATAGAGTGGCGGCCTCTTTCCGCAGCCTCGACTTCGCCATGACCGATACCCGCCAGCAACTCACCCGGCAGATCATCGACGCCGGCCGCTTCCTCTACGGCCGTGGCTGGTCGCCGGCCACCAGCAGCAACTATTCGACACGGCTGACGGCGGATCGCGTTCTGCTCACCGTTTCCGGCAAGCACAAGGGCCAGTTGGGTGAGGACGATGTGCTGGAAACCGATCTGGCCGGCAACAGCCTGGAGCCGGGCAAGAAGCCGTCGGCGGAAACCATGCTGCATACCCAGCTCTATGCGTGGCGCCCGGAGGTCGGCGCGGTGCTGCACACCCACTCGGTGAACGCCACGGTGCTGTCGCGCCTGACCGTCGGTGATCGTCTGCAACTGGAGGATTACGAGCTGCAGAAGGCCTTTGCCGGCGTCAGTACCCATGAAGGCCGCGTCAGCGTGCCGGTCTTCGACAACGACCAGGACATCGCCCGCCTGGCCACCCAGGTGCAGCCCTGGCTCGACGCCCACCCGGATTGCTTCGGCTATCTGATTCGCGGGCATGGCCTGTACACCTGGGGCGCGCAGATGAGCGATGCGCTGCGCCAGGTGGAGGCGTTCGAGTTTCTCTTCGAGTGCGAGCTGAAGGTGCTGAGCCTGCGCGGCTAGGAGGCTTCGACTGAGGTGCAACGGAAGCCGACCACCCGGTTGCGTCCGCCATCCTTTGCCCGGTACAGCGCGCTGTCGGCAGACTGCAGCAACTCGGCCCAGTCGGCGGGGTTGAATTGCGAGGTGCTGGCCACGCCGATGCTCAGGGTGAGCACCCCCTGCGGGCCATGCTCGTGCGGCACGGCGAGGGCCTGCAGGCTGGCGCGGATGTGCTCGGCAAGCTCCAGGGCATCGGCTTCTTCGCTGTCGCCCAGCAGCACGACGAATTCCTCGCCGCCGAAGCGCGCCGCGCAATCGGCGGGGCGCCGTGCCCACTCGGCGATCACCCGGGCCACGGTCTTCAGTGCGGCGTCGCCGGCGGGGTGACCGTAGTGGTCGTTGTAGGCCTTGAACTTGTCGATATCCATCAGCATCACTGACAGCGCGGCTCCGCTGCGCTGGTAGCGCGCCCACTCGTGGTTGGCGCGCAGGTCGAAGGCACGGCGGTTGTTCAGTCCGGTCAGCGGGTCGGTGCTGGCGGCCTGCCGCAATTCGGCTTCCTGGCGGTCGCGCTCACGCATCTGGCGCAGGGCGAGCAGCGCGAGGCCGATGACCGCGCCGACCAGGGAAACGCCCAGCAAACCGATCAGGCTGGCGCGCCAGTACCAGTCCTCGTAGATCTCGCGCGATGGCAGGGCGACGCTGAACACCAGCGGGTAGCCGTCTACCGGGCGGAAGTCGTGCCAGCGCTCCTGCCCGTCGCTGTTGGTGTCGAAGAAGTTCTCCGCGCCGTTGCTGCGGTAGCGCTCGAAGGATTCGCCCAGCGTCGCGGCGGGCTCCGTGTCCGGCCAGTGCGCGAGCAGGGTGCCGTCGCGCATGTGCAGGCTGACCGTGCCGCCATCGCCGAGGTTGAGGTCGCTGAACAGTTCGCTGAAGTAGGCCAGCTCCAGGTTGGCGCCGACCACCCCGGCGAAGCTGCCGTCTTCGCGTTCCAGGCGACGGCTCAGCGCAACGCTGTTGCGGGCGTCGCTGGAGTAGGGGATGTACGGGTGGCTCAGGTAGGGCGCGTCGCCCTGCGATACGCGTAGTGCCTGGAAGTACTCGCGGCCGGAGAGGTCGATGCGTGCCGGTACTTCCTTGCCGAAGCTGTAGGTGGCGATGCCGTCGGCGTTGGTCAGGAACACCGAGCCCATGCCGCGAGTGGGCGCGGTGTAGGCCCGAAGCAGCAGGTTGCGCGTGTCCATGGACAGCCCGCGTATCTCCGGCTGGGCATGGGCGTGCACCACGGCCTGCAGGGTCATGTCGTAGAGGTCGAGGTTGCGCTGGATGTCGCGCTGCACCAGCAGGGCGATGTTGTGGCCGTTGGCACTGGCGACTTCGAGGGCGTCGTGGCGCATTTCCAGGATGGCCCAGGTCGACAGGGCGCCGATGGCGCCGGTCAGGCCCAGGCTGGCAAGAAGGATGGTGCTCGAACGGCGGATCGGCATGCCGGTATCCATACAGGGAGGGGCGGCTGCACATCGGTGCGTGCCTCAAGGCATATAGCAGCAATCGGCCGGGTTGTCCGGTATTCCCCGGCAGGAAGAACATGGGCTGCTCCTGCCGGTGTGCCCCGACGGGGAGGCAAAAAAAATGCTGCCTGGAACAGGCAGCATTCATGGGTCACGCACCATTGGTGACTGGCTTCAGTCTGCCGGCGCAAGATTAAGCTTTGATGAAGGCCCGATCCTCAGTACGTCGCACGCACGGTCAGCATGAAGTTGCGCGGGTCGCCATAGACGTTGCCATAGGTCGAGGTGCCGACCGTCTGGTAGTACTTCTTGTCGAACAGGTTGTTGCCGTTGAGCGCGACGTTCCAGTGTTCGTCCAGCTGGTAGTCGACCAGCGCATTCCACACCGCGTAGCCGCTTTGCTGGTAGTCGTACGGCACGTCGGCCTGCGTCACGTTGCCGTTGCTGTCGTAGTAGGAGGCGGTGCCGCTGACCTTGGTCGCGCTCTGGATATCGACGCCGCCGCCGACGCGGAACTTCGACCAGTCGCCCGGCAGGCGGTAGGTGCTGAACAGCTTGGCCAGGTGCTTGGGCGTGATGGTGCTCCGCTCGCCGCCGACGGTGCGGTTCTTGTTGAGGTTGAGGGTGTAGCTGGCCATCACCATCCAGTCCGGCAGTACCTCGCCGGAGATTTCCATGTCCACGCCCTTGCTGACGACTTCGCCGCCGTTGACGTAGCAGCAGTTGCCGCCGAACAGCACCGAGGTGGCGTCGTACTGTGGGTCGAGCACGGCCTGGTCTTCGCGCTTGGTGTAGTAGAGCGCCACGCTGGTGTTCACCCTGCCGTCGAACAGCTCGCCCTTCAGGCCCGTCTCGTAGGTCTTGCCGGTCATGGGGTCGAGGGTGCTGCCGCTGCCCAGCGGGCCGGCCATGTAGTTCTGCTGCGGCTTGAAGATTTCCGCGTAGCTGGCGTAGGCGGCCCACTCGTCGCTGAGGTCGTAGACGATACCGCCGAACGGCGTGGTCCTGGTCGGTTCGCGCATGTCGACGCGTGACTGCGTGTTCCAGGTGCCGTTAGCCAGGGTCTGGTAGGTCTGGTCGAACTTGTAGCGCTGCACCCGCGCGCCAAGGATCAGATGCAGCGGCTCGGCCAGCTGCAGGCGCAGGCTGGAGTAGAGGCCGTACTGGGTCTGGCTGTTGGGGCTGTAGTTGCGGGTAACGTCCGGACGGGGGCCGGGGTCGGTCCAGGGCGTGGAGTTCGGGTCGAACACGTCCACCGCGCCGCCGGCAGTCGCGAAGCGCGGGGTGCCCTGCCAGCGGCTGTCGATGTCCTGGTAGTCGCCGCCGACGGTGAGCTGGTGGTTCAGGCCGAACAGGCTGAAGTTGCCCGAGACGTTGGCGTCCCAGAGGTCCTGCTCGCTCCACTGGGTGATCCAGGTGCCGTAGCGGGTGACTCCGGTGCCGGTCACCGGGTTCACCGACCCCAGGGTGGTGGCGTTGTTGGTTTCGATGGTGTCGTAGATGTTGGTGTAGCTGAGGTTGAGCTTCCAGTCGTCGTTCAGGCGGTGGTCCAGCTTGGCAAAGTACTCGCGGGAAAAACCATCTGCATACGCCCAGGTGGTGGACAGCCCGGTATGGCGCGGCAGGCCGAGATCGACGCCGTTGCTGTAGCGCGGCACGGCGTTGGCGGTACCGGTTTCGTGGACCTGGTTGAAGCGCATCCCGCCGGTGAGCAGGGTGTCGTCGGTGACGTCGGCTTCCAGCACGCCGTAGAAGATCGGCTTGTCGGTGGCGCGGTTGTCGGTGAAGTACTGGCGGTCCTGGTAGGCCACCACCGCGCGCCCGCGCAGCTTGCCGTCGAAACCCAGCGGCCCGGTCACGTCCAGCTCTGAGCGGTAGTTGTCCCAAGTGCCGGCGGAGGCGCTGAACTTCAGCTGGTAGGTATCCAGCGGGCGCTTGCGCACCAGGTTGATGATGCCGCCGGGGTCGCCGGTGCCGCCGAACAGCGCCGAGCTGCCGCGCAGCACTTCGACGTGGTCGAACTCGGCCATGTCGTAGACGTTGGAGGAGTAGAACGAGCCGGCGGTGGTGCCCAGGGCCATCGGCGCGGCGCCGTCGAGCTGGATGTTCTGGATGGCGAAGCCGCGCGAGTAGTAGTCCTGCAGGCGGAAGGTGCCGCTCTGCACGGTGATCCCCGGTACCGCCTTCATGGCCTCGTTGATGTCGGTGATCTGGCGGTCGTCCATCAACTGGCGGGTGATTACCGAGACCGACTGCGGGGTTTCCTTCAGCGAAGTCGGCGTCTTCGAGCCGACGCTGGTCAGGCCCGGCGTGTAGCTGCCGCTGTTCTCAGTGGCCTGGCCCATACCCTGGCCCATGATGGTGGTGTCGGTCATCTCCAGCGCGGCGTCGTCCTGCGGGATCGGCACCAGCTGGTAGCGGTTGCCTTTGCGCTGGGCTGCGAGGCCGCTGCCCATCAGCATCACGTCCAGCGCTTCCTCGGCGCTGTAGTTGCCGCGCACGGCCTGGCTCTGGCGGTCGCGGGTCAGCTCGGCGTCGGCGGCCAGCAGCAGGCCGGTCTGCGCGGCCAGCTCATTGAGCTGGCGGGCGAGGGGGCCGGCGGGGATGTCGAAGCTCTGGCGCTGAGCTTGCTCAGCCATCGCCGTGGAGGTTGTCGTGAGCGAGGCGACGGTGGCCAGGCTCAGGGCGATGGCGAGAAACAGGGGATGCTTTTTGCTCGGGAAGTGCTGGTCTTGGCGTGACATTCCGGTTCCTTGGCGTCCGGTTATTAGGAGTGTTTCCTAGTAATCCGAAGCAGAACGGAAAATCGGAACCATTCTCGAAAACTTTTTTGCAGGGTGCCACCAGAGCGGGAAGATTGTTGCTCGCGAACACCCGCAGGGCGCCTGGCTAGCTCCGTGGAACCACCGTCACCCACCAGTCGAAACGCCGCTGCACACGCACCGGCAGCGCCTCTTCCAGTTGTGCCAGGGCCTGGTCGGTGTCGGCCAGCGGGAAGCTGCCCATGACGCGCAGCCGTGCCACGGTGGGGTCGACGCCCAGGTGGCCGCTCCGGTAACCGCCGAGTTCGGCGATGAATTCCTCCAGCGGCATGTCCTCGGCCAGCAGCAGGCCGCGGCTCCAGGCTTCGCGGCGGGCTTCGGCGCGGGTCAGCGCAGCGGCTTCGAGGGCATCGAAGACGACGCCCTGGCCCGCTTGCAGGGTGAGGCTGGCGCCGCTGTCCTGCAGGGTGGCGCGCACCGCGCCCTGGTAGACATTGAGCTGCGTGCGCGGGCCGATTTCGCGCACGCTGAAGCGCGTGCCCAGCGGCTGCAGCAAGCCGGCACGGGTGCGGACCTGGAAGGGACGGCTGTCGCCGTGGCCGGTCTCGATCAGCACTTCACCGGCGTACAGCACCAGCTCGCGGCGGGCGTCGTCGAAATGAACGTCCAGTGCGCTGTCGCTGTTGAGCCAGACTTGTGTGCCGTCGCTCAGCCGCTCGCTGCGGCGCTCGCCCACCGCCGTGCGGTACTGGGCGCGCCAGGCGTGGAGGCTGGCGATGGGATTTGCTCGCCAACCGAGCCAGCCGAACAGGCCGGCGCCGGCCAATACGCTGAGCTGGCTGAGCAGGCGGCGGCGGGTCTGCTTGCCGGTGCGCAGGGAGGTCAGTGTCCTGTGCGCGGAGGGGCCCTGCTCCTGCAGGCTGGCAAAGCGCTGGCCGATGCGTTCGATGTAGCTCCAGGCCAGGCGCTGCGATTCGCCCTGGTCGAGCCAGCGGCGCCATTGCGCGCGCAGTTCGGTGTCGTTGGGGGACTCTTGCAGGCGCGCGAACCAGTTGGCGGCGCTTTCCAGCGTGGCGTGGTCGAGGCCGGGGCGCGCGCTCACTGCAGCACTCCGTCCAGTTCCGCCTCGAGCAGGGCGCACTGGAACATGGCCTGGGCGATGTATTTGGTCACTGTGCGCACCGAAACGCCAAGCTCCTCGGCGATCTCCCGGTAACCCATGCCGTGCAGCTGCGACAGGCTGAAGGCGGCGGCGACCTTGGGCGGCAGCCGTTCCAGCAGGTCCTGCAGCTGGCCAAGGGTTTCCAGGATGATCGCCTGGTGTTCCTGCGACGGCCAATGGCTTTCCGGCACCAGCGCCAGGGCTTCGAGCCAGGCTTTCTCCAACTGCTTGCGGCGCCAGAAATCGACGCACAGGTGCAGCGAGATGCGGCTCAGGTAGGCGCGGGCGTGGACGTCGCTCTCGAACTCCCGTGGCTGCGCCAACAGGCGCACGAAGACGTCCTGGGCCAGCTCGGCGGCATCGCTGGCATTGCCCAGGCGACGATTGATCCACTGCTGGATCCAGCCGTGGTTCTCGCGGTAGAGGCTGGCCACTTGGGCTCGATGGGCGCGGGCGATGGGTCGTGTCATGGGAGCCGGACGATGGATCGTGCAAATGCGAATTATTATCAAAATAACCGAATGCCTGGCCTCAGGGCAATAACGCTTTGCAGGGAATGTTCGAGTGAGCGCCGGTATCGCGGGGCTGCTGGAGGAGCGCGCGATGCGCGCGACCACAGGCCTGGTGCATCTGGCGCTGCAGCGTGCTCGCGCTGGTAGGGCGGACAACGCGCCAGCGTTATCCGCCGTCAGGCTGCCGGCGGATAACCCGTTCCGGGTTATGCGCCCTACGGAGCGGAGCGGCGGTGAATCGATCGCGGGTGTGGCGGACTCAGGACTTCAGCGCGCGCCGATACTCGATGGGCGCCATGCCGAACCAGCGGTGGTGCGCGCGGCAGAATGAGGTGGTGCGGCGGTAGCCCAGCTCCTGGGCGATCCTCGAGATGGGCAGGTCGGACTGGCCGAGCAGTTGTTCGGCGCGGCGGCGGCGGATCTGGTCGACGTGCTCTTCGAAGTCGATACCGTCGTTGGCCAGTCGACGCTGCAGGGTGCGCGGGTGCAGGTCGAGCAGTTGTGCCACCTGTTCCAGGTTGCAGCGCTGCCGGGGCAGCAGGGCGTGGATGTGTCGCTCGACCTCGAAGCCGAGTTTCTCGTCCGCGCCCGAATGTGCTTCCAGGTAGAACTTCACGATGGCGTGCAGCGTGGCGTCGTGACGTACGCAGGGGCGTTGCAGGTCGCGCTGGGAGATCGCCAGGGCGTTGTATTCCTGGCCGAACAGCACCGGGCAACCGAAGTAGCGCCGGTACACCGCCAGCTCGGCTTGCGGCTGGTGGCGCAGCAGCACGGTGGTGGGCTGGAAGGGCGTGCCGAGCAGTTCAGCCATCATCAGTCGGCCGTGCAGCAGTGACTTCTCGACGATTTGCGGAATCTCTTCGATGCACGGCAGGGCGTTGTCGAAGCAGAGCAGGGTGCAGTCGTTGCGGCGCTCGAGGTGGAAGAGGATCGAGGGACTGTAGAGGCGCATGTAGCGCACCACCGCAGCCAGCCCTTCGCCGGCAGTGGGCGCGGTCTGCGCCAGGTGTTGCAGAGGGCCGAGCAGGGTGGATTTCTGCCGGCTCGCCAGTTCCAGGCCGAATTCTGGCATGGCCAGTGAGCGGGCACTGCCTTCGAAGATCTGCACCAGGCTGCGGTAGGAGAACTTCTTCTCGTAGTCGCCGACGACGTTCAGGTCGATGCGATGCGGCGCGAGGTGAGCGCGAAGCGAGGCGCCGCGCTCGGCGAGCAGTTCGCCGAACTGGAGGAAAGCGGTGCCGCGAACGGTATCCATGTGAGGGGCTTCCAGGACTGCGAGGAAAGCGCCAGGCCGGCGGCGCGTGCCGCCGGCCTGGCTGCTGCGGCCCGGTCAGGGCGTGACGATGTTGAACCAGAAGTCGAAGTTGTCCATGTAGCTCATGAGCTCTTCGAGCTTGGCCTGGTCGCCGTTGACCTTGATGTCGCCCGAGGCCTCGGCATCCTTCAGCGTCGCCTGCTTGAGCATCAGCTTGTTGAGGGTGTCGCGGGTCAGGGTGATGGTGGCGTCGGCGTCCTTGGCCTGCAGACCTTCGGTGTGGTTGAGCACGCCGTTTTCCATCTGCAGCAGGTACTTCTGCTTGAGGTCGGTGAAGTCGAAGTTCAGGGTGATCTTCTTGTCCTCGACTTCCGGGCCTTTCAGGCGCATGGCCAGGTAGTCGAAGAACAGGTCGAGGTCCATCGCCTTGACGGTGTCGGGGCTGGCGGTGTCCGGCGTCGGCAGCTTCTGCACGCCGTTGCGCAGCTCCTGCGCACCGGTCAGGTAGAAGTTGCGCCACGGGCCGCTCTCGGCCTGGTAGCCCATCTGCTCGAGAGCGTCGGCCTGCAGGTTCTTCGCCGCCTGGTTGTTCGGGTCGGCGAAGACCACGTGGTTGACCACCTCGGCCACCCAGCGGTAGTCGCCCTTGTCGTAGTACTCCTTGGCCTTCTTCAGCACCGCGTCGGCGCCGCCCATCATGTCGACGTAGCGCTTGCCTTCCTCGTCCGGCGGCAGCTCGTGCAGGGTCGCCGGGTTGCCGTTGAACCAGCCCAGGTAGAGCACGTAGGTCGCCTTCACGTTGTGGTTCAGCGAGCCGTAGTAGCCCCGGTTGGAGAACTTGGTGGCGATCGCCTTGGGCAGTTTCACCTGCTCGGCGATCTCGGTCATGGTCAGGCCCTTGTTCGCCAGGCGCAGGGTTTCGTCGTTGATGTAGCGGTACATGTCGCGCTGCAGGCCGATGTGCTCGTTGACTTCCTTGTTGCCCCATACCGGCCAGTGGTGCATGGCATACATCACCTGGACGTCGTCGCCCCACATCTTCAGCGCCTGGTTGAGGTACTTGGACCAGGGCAGCGGCTCGCGGATTTTCGCGCCGCGCAGCGAGTAGGTGTTGTGCAGGGTATGGGTGGAGTCTTCGGCGGTGTTCAGCGCCTTCATTTCCTTGATGTAGTACATCATCTCGGCCGGGGCCTCGCTGCCCGGCGCGTAGAGGAACTCGTAGTGCAGGCCGTCGATGACGTGCTTCTCGCCGGTCTGGGAAATGATGTCGGTCGGCGGGATCAGGGTCACGGTACCGGCGGAGGTGGTGGTGCCCAGACCCGCGCCGAGCTGGCCGGTGTCAGTCGGCGGCAGCAGGTTGCCGTACATGTAGCTGGCGCGGCGGCTCATGGCGGTGCCGGCCATTACGTTCTCGGCCACGGCGTGTTCGAGGAAGCCCTTGGGTGCGTAGATCTTCACCTTGCCGGCCTTGACGTCTTCCTCTTTCACCACGCCCTTCACGCCGCCGTAGTGGTCGACGTGGCTGTGGGTGTAGATCACCGCCACCACCGGTTTCTTCGGCCGGTGCTGGTAGTACAGCTCCAGCGCCGCGCGGGCGGTTTCCTCGGAGATCAGCGGGTCGAAGATGGTGATGCCGGTCTTGCCCTCGACGATGGTCATGTTCGACAGGTCGTAGTTGCGCACCTGGTAGAGGCCCTTGGTGACCTCGAACAGACCGGAGATGTTGATCAGCTGCGATTGCCGCCACAGGCTCGGGTTGGTCGAGGCCGGCGCGGCCTGGCCTTCCTTGATGAAGTTGTACTTGGCCGGGTCCCAGATCAGGTTGCCTTTCTCGCCCTTGATCGGCTCGGACGGCAGCGGCGCGATGAAGCCCTTGTGCGCCAGCTCGAACGAGGTCTTGTCGTCGAACGGTAGCTCCTTGAGCAGGGCGTCGTTGGCGGTCTTGGTCGCCTCGGTGGCGGCCTTGGGCGTTTCGGCGGCCCAGGCCTGGGTGGTCATGGAGATGGCGGCGGCCAGGGCGAACGAGGTACTGAATTTCCAGAGGCCTTGGCCTGGCAGTTGGCCAAACGACTTCTGGGATCGGGCAATCGCTTTCATTTCAAGCTCCTTCTTGCGGAATGCACTGTACCTGCGGGGCAACTGCCAGCGTTGAATTTCGGTGACTTCCTCACTGCATCGGGTGGTGCGTCGGGGCCTTGTGGGCATGGCCCGCCGGCTGGCGGGCCATGCAGGGGGTTACTTGTGTTTCAGTTGCTCATAGGACTTGAGCATGTCCCGCGCCCAGCCATCGAGCACGGCCTTCGCGTCGTTGGCGCTCATGACCTGGGAGGAGTTCTCCAGCTCGGTGCCGGCGCCCTTGCGCACGACCTGGGCGACCACCTTGCCGTCGCTGCCGTCGAGGAAGGCCGCTTCGGTGGCGATGCTGGTGTCCTGGTCGCGGATGCCGGTGGCGGTGCTGACGCCGGCGGCGATCAGGGCGATCGGGATCACCTCGTAGGGTTGCAGGCCCTTGGTCTCGGCGCTGACGGCGGTGATCGCCGGACGCACGATCAGCACGCCCGGGCCGGGACCGGTGGCCAGCGGCAGGGCCTTGGAGAACTGCGTCTGCAGCGCCTGGTCGTAGTACTTGGTGATGCCGTCCAGGGTGCTCTGCGGGATCTTCTCGCTGGGCTGCGGTTTCGGGTAGAGCTGGCTCGGCTCGACGTAGACGCTGGTGAACTGGCTGACGTCGATGCCGGGTTTGATCCAGCGCATCACCGGCGCGCCGGAGGGCGATTTCTCTTCCTTGAGGACGCTGTAGTCCTTGAGGAAGCCTGAGTAGTTCTCCGGCTCCACGTACTTGCTGGCGCAGCCGGAGAGGGTGAGGGTGGCCACGCACAGCGGCAGGGCCAGGAATTTCAGGTTCATTGCAGTGCTCCTTAGGGATGTTTCTTGTGGAAGGTGTCGTATCGCAGTGTCAGGGCCGCGCTCTTGTCGTCGCGTAGGCCGTCAGAATCGCCAGGTCGCACCGCCGCCGATGATGTGCAGGGCGGCGTTGTTGTAAGTGCCGGAAAGGGTCTCGCCGGAGCGTGACTTGGTCTGCTCGACGTCCATGTCGCCGAGCCAGACGAGGGTGTAGGCCAGGTGCAGGTCGAGGCCTTCCTCGACCTGGTAGTTGATACCGGTCGCCAGGCGCCAGGTCTCGGCCATGGGGTTGTCCACGGTGCGGTCCTTGTCGTCCACCGCCGAGCTGTCGTAGCCCAGGCCGAGGCTCCAGCGCCATTGCGGGGTGGCCTGGTACTGTGTGCCGATGGAGGCGTGCCAGGTGTCCTTGTACTTGCGGTCGACAGTACGGTCGACACCGCCGGCGTTGGCGTCGACGTCCACGCCGATCTCGCCGAACTCGCTCCAGTCCTGCCAGCCCAGGCTGCCCAGCAGCTTCCACTGCGGGTCCAGCTGGTGGGCGATGCTCAGGGTCGCCGTCTGCGGGATGTTCACGTCCAGCTCCAGCGAGCTGACGTCCAGGCGGTTGAGCGCGGCATTGATGATCGGGTTGCTGATCTTGTTCACGTCGGGGCTGTCTTCGAACTCCAGCTTCACCTTGCTGGTGTAGGCGAGGCCGATCTGCGTGCGCTCGCTCAGGTCATAGAGCAGGCCCAGGTTGACCCCGACGCCGACGTCGGTGTCCTTGTATTCCAGCTGGCCGTCGGGGTTGTCGCGCAGGCCCAGCAGGTTGTTGTTGATGGCCATCTCGGTGCGGTAGTAGCCGTAGACGATGCGCGGGCCGATGCCGACGGTGAGGTCGTCGGTGAACTTGTGCGCGATGGTCGGCTGGAAGGACACGCCGATGATCGCCGTTTCCTGGCTGAAGTAGCGGCCGGCCCAGTCGTCGTCGTAGTTCAGCGCCAGGCCGAAGTTGCCGTACATGCCGAAGCCGATGGCCGAGCGCTCGTCGATCTGCTGGCTGACGAAGAAGCTCGCGCCGGGCAGCCATTCCAGGGCGTTGCCGCCTTCGTTGCCATCGAACTGGTTGTTGTCGTCACGGGAGAAACGCAGGTCGCCGAGGATGACCTGGGCGTTGGCGCTGATCTGCGTGCCCTTGAGCCTGGCGATACCGGCGGGGTTGCTCATCAGCACGCTGGGGTCGCTGGCCAGGGCGGCGGAGCCGGCGTTGGCCAGGCCCATGCCTTCCTGCCCGGCCTCGTAGATCATGATGCCGCCGGCGGAGGCGGGGCCGGAGAACAGGATACAAAGCGATGTGGCAATGGTGGCGCTGATGGCCTTTGCGGCGCCTGTGCTGTCTCTGGTCATCGAGCATCCCCTGCTGATCCCTGACTGGCTCTCGCGTCGCCCCGGCGACGTGAAAGGCATTCGCTCCGAATGCGCTCTGGAGACGTTGAGCCTGCTACCCATAGGACATGGGGAAGCCGGTTGTGTGAAAGAGCCTAGATAGCGATCCGGGATATGCAACTCGGGTTTTGCTTCAAGATGCGATAGATATGCCGCACACGACACAATGCTGGACATAAAGAGTATCCAATCGTCCGGCCTGCCGATTGGCCGTCACTCGACGATGGTGCTCCCGCAAAGTGACGTTGGTCCCCTGCCGGTGGCGGCTGTCGCGAAAAGAGTGATGCCCCTGCCTCGATGCCGTGGCTTGCGCTGGGCGTGGCGCCTCGGTCAGCATGCCGGCCGCCATTCTTCGAAAAGACCTGCCGCCCATGCGCCGCCTGCCTTCGCTTACCGCCCTGCGCACCTTCGAGTCCGCTGCCCGCCATGCGCACTTCGGCCGCGCCGCCGCCGAGCTGTGTGTCACCGACAGTGCGGTCAGCCACCAGATACGCCAGCTCGAAGAGCAACTGGGGGCGACGCTGTTCGAGCGCCAGGGTCGCCAGGTGCAGCCCACTCCCCAGGCGCGGCGCCTGCTGCGCAGCCTGCAACAGGCCTTCGAGCTGATCGGTACAGCGTGCGATGAGTTGCGCGATCCGGGCTCTCAGGCACAGCTGCATATCGCCGTGACGGTGGAGCTGGCGCAGAAGTGGCTGGTGGGCCGGCTGGCGGATTTCGCCGAGCGCTATCCGGAGATTGTCCTGCACCTGCATGAACAGCCGCTGGAGGCGCCGGGGCCGGCCGCCGAGATCGACCTGGCGATCACCTACGGCACCGGTCCGGCGGACGCCAGCACCTACTTCGTGCGGCCGTTGCCGACCCTGCAGTTCTTCCCGGTGTGCAGCCCCGGCCTGTTCAACCAGTCGCCGCTCAAGCATCCACGCGACCTGGCGCGCCACTGCCTGCTGCACGACGACCAGGACGGCAAGTCCTGGACTGCCTGGCTGACCACCCACGCCAGCGACATCCGCCCCAGCCGCCACGTCTACCTTGGTCACGCCGGGCTGACCATGGAAGCGGCGGTGCGCGGGCAGGGCGTGGCCATCGGCGACAACCTGACCAGCGCCGAGGACCTGGCCAGCGGCCGGCTGGTGCGCCCGTTCGCCGCGCAGATCACCTCCCTGGGGCAGTACGCGCTGGTCTGCGAACGCCTGCGTCTGGAGAAGCCGGCGGTGGCGGATTTCATCGAATGGATGACCGGCCAGCTCAATGACATGTGAGTCCGGCACGGTCTGTTCTGGCGGCTTAACCTGCGTCTCGCAGGATGAACGCCAGGTAGGATGGCGTGGAGCGCAGCGAGACCCATCGATGCGCCGTGAAGCCCAGGCAGCATGGGTGTCGCAGGCTCCACCCATCCTACGGCGAGGTTTTCCGGTAAGGTCGGTACTGTTGGTGGGTCTCATCTTTTTGTTGGTTTTCGATGAATTGAATTCAGCTGTTCCGCGAAATTCATCAATGGTGCTCTTCGCGGCGAGACGGCAACCTTGAGGCATTCCAGTCCCTGATTGCGGAGTACCACCGATGTCTCGCACCCACTCGACACTGCCCAAGGCCGATGGCTTCCGCCTGCCCGGCGAATTCGAACCCAAGGCCCGCTGCTGGCTTGGCTGGCCCGAGCGCACGGATGTCTGGCGCAACGGCGGCAAGCCGGCGCAGAAGATCTGGGTCGAGGTGGTCAGCGCCATCGCCAGCAGCGAGCCGGTGACCGTCTGCGCCTCTGCCGCGCAGTACGCCAACGCCCGGCGCATGCTCCCCGAGAATGTGCGCGTGGTGGAAATGACCTGCAACGACACCTGGTTCCGCGACAGCGGCCCGGCTTTCCTGGTCAATGACGCCACCGGCGAGATGCGCGGGGTGGACTTCCAGTTCAACGCCTACGGCGGGCTCGATGGCGGCCTTTATTACCCCTGGGACAAGGACGACCAGATCGCGCAGAAGATCCTCGAGATCGAAGGCTTCGACCGCTATCGCGCGTCGATCATCGCCGAGATGGGCAGCATCCGCAGTGACGGCCAGGGCACCCTGCTGACCACCGAGCAGTGCCTGCTCAACCGCAACCGCAATGCCCACCTGGGCAAGGAAGAGGTCACCCGCCGGCTCTGCGACTACCTGGGCGCCGAGCACGTGATCTGGCTGCCGCGCGGGTGCAAGTTCGACGAAACCGACGGCCACGTCGACGATCTGGCCTGCTTCGTGCGGCCCGGCGTGGTGGTGATGCAGTGGACGGACGACCGCAGCGACCCGCAGTGGGAAATCTACCAGGAGGCCTACGACGTGCTGCGCAGCGCTCGCGACGCCCGAGGCAACGCGCTGGAAGTACACAAGCTGCCGCAGCCGCAGGTCCTGGAGTGGACGGCTGCCGAGGCCGAGGGCCTGGACCAGGTCGACGGCAGCTTCGACCGCCAGGAAGGCACGAAGATCTGCGCCTCCTACATCAACTTCTACACCGGCAACTCGGCCATCGTGATGCCGTTCTTCAACGACCCCAACGACCGCATCGCCCAGGGCGTGCTGGCCGAGCTGTTCCCGGACAAGCGCGTGATCGGTATCGACAACTCGCGGGAAATTCTCCTGGGCGGCGGCAACATCGGCTGCATCACCATGCCCCAGTACGCGGCGCCGGCGCGCCACACCTGAGGTCCCCACACGGCCCGCCTTGCGCGGGCCGCGTTGCTCCTATCGGTTCGAATCAGCCCAGGCGCAGCGGATCGCCACCGGCCACCGTGCGGTCCATCAGGCGGATGCTGTCGCGACCGCCGCGCTTGGATTCGTAGAGCGCAGCGTCGCCTTGCTCGATCAGCGCGGCGAGGCTGGCCGGTGGCTGGTCGAACAGGTTGGCGCCGATGCTCAGGGTCACGGCCTGGGGCGTGGCGAAGTTCTGCGTGGCGGTGGTCTGGAACTGCTCGCGCAGCTTGCCGGCCAGTTCCATCACCTGTTCGCCGCTGATATTGCTCAGCAGGATGACGAACTCGTCACCGCCCAGGCGCGCCGCCACGGCCCGCTCGGGCAAAGCGGCGCGGATCATCTCGCTGAGCGCCACCAGCAGGCGGTCGCCGGCGGTATGCCCGTGCAGGTCGTTGACCTGCTTGAAGTTGTCGATGTCGATCAGCAGCAGCGCGCCGGGGCGCTCCGGGGAGATCTCCTCGAACACGCGCGGCGCACGGACTTCGAGGGCGCGGCGGTTGTACAGGGCGGTCAGCGGGTCCCGCGCGGCAAGCCGGGCGATGCGTTTCTCGCGGCGATAGCGCTCGGTGCCGGTCATCGACAGGGCGATCAGCATGATCGCCATGGCGCCTTCGACCAGGGAAATCTGGATGATTTCGCCACGGAAGGCGGCCAGGTCGATCAGCGTACCGGGGATGATCACCGTCGCGCCCTTGGCCAGGTAAAAGGCGCCGTGTACCAGCATCACGTAGCGCAGTTGCACCGCGCCCACGCTCAGGGACTTGCCGTGGGGCCGCAGCAGGTAGCTGGCGCGCAGGGAGAGCAGGGCGACCAGCCAGGAGTTGGCCAGCAGCATGAGCTTGGACCACAGCGGGCCGCCGTCGGGAAGCGCCAGCAACGCTATCCAGGTGAGCGGGACGAGCAGCCAGCCCCGCGACAACCTCGCTTCGGTGAACTTCGCCACGCCGCTGAGGAAGAACCAGTGCGCCAGCACCAGCAGGCCGTTGGCGAACCAGATGCCCACCAGCAGGTAGCCGCTCATGCGCAGCAGGGCGAGGGTGGAGCCGATGGTGATGGTGGCGAAGCCCGCGCTCCAGTAGAGCAGCGAGCGTTCGCGCACGCTGCGCCATTCGATGGCCAGGTACAGCGCTGCGGCCGCCGCGAGGGCGACCGTGATGGTCAACATGGTGGGTGGATCGAGCGACATTTTCGAAACCGTACTGCACTGTCGGCAAAAACCGTGATTGTAAGCGCCCTTGCTGGTTTTCCGGTATGCCAGCCGGGCGCTTCCGGTCGGGTTTGCAGCGCCCCTGCCGTGTCTGGGAAGCGCTTCTTGCGCTTTCGTCGCATTGCCGAAGCGGCCAGTGGCCATCAGACTGCGCGGGTTCGTGAGTATTCGCTGGGGGGCTGGGAGGCCCGAAGCCATGGAAAAGCCAACGCGCCGGCGCTGGAGTCCGTTCTGGATGCTGATCGTCGCCGCCAGCTACCTGATTGCCATCCTTTTCACCGTTGCGCTGGCGGGGCTGGGCTGGATTCTCTTTTCCGGCGGCCTGGACGTGACCGTGGTGAAGGAGCGCCGCTACCTGCTGCTGGGTAGCGGCGGACTGATGCTGGCGGTATCGGCCTATATCCTGCTGATGTCGATCCCGACCAGCTTCATCTCCACCGTGCGCCGCGACCGTTCCTGAGCCCTGGGCAAGTCAGAGCCCGATATCGCTGCGCCGGTTGCCGGAGCCTTCGATGGGGTCTTCATCCAGGCTGAAGCCGCGGACACCGATTTCCTTCTCCAGCGCCAGCAGGTACTGGCGCAGGGCGTGGCGGGTGGATTCCTCGCGCAGGCTGTGGTGTACGTGGTTGGCGACCTGGGAATAGGGCAGCGGCTTGCGTTCCTGGCGCTCGTCGATGCTCACCACATGCCAGCCATAGCGTGACGCAAGTGGCCGGTCGTGCAGGCCTACCGGCAGGCGCTGGATGGCCTGGTCCAGCTCAGCGACGGTCTGCCCGGAGGTCAGCCAGCCCAGTTCGCCGCCTTCGTCCTTCGACGGGCAGGCGGAATGCCGCTGAGCCAGGTCGGTGAAGCGCTCCGGGTGCTCGCCCAGCTCCTTCAGCAGCTTCTCGCCCAGCCGGTAGTGCGCGTCGCGGGCCTTGGCGTCTTCCGGTGCGGCGGGCAGCAGGATGTGCCGCACGCGCAGGCGGGTCGGTTCGGAGAAGCGCTCGCGGTGGGTGTCGAAGTAGCGCCGGCAGCTGGTTTCGTCCGGCTCCGGGATGTTCAGCTCGCGTTCCAGCAGGGCCGCGACGGCCTGGTCATCATCCTCGATGTTCGCTGTCAGCCCGAGCATGGCGGCGCGCTGCGACAGCAGCTCGCGCACGACCAGTGCGCGCACGGCGCTGAGCTGCGCATCGGCCAGCGAGGAGGCCGGGTGGAAGGGCGTCTCCTTGGCGATGTCGGCCTCGGTCAGTTCGGTGTCGCCGACGCGGATCACCGGGATCGGTGCATCGGGGAGGTTCTCGACGGCAATCATGTCCATTGGCTTTTTCCTTAGCCGCGACGGCGGACGATCTGGTAGTTACGGCCGAAGTAGCCCAGCGGAATGCTCCACACGTGCACCAGACGGGTGAAGGGGAACAGCAGGATGATGGTCAGGCCGATGAAGATGTGCAGCTTGAAGATCAGCGGCGCTTCCATCACGAAGTCGGCCGCGCCGCCGCGGAAGAACACGATGGCCTGCGCCCAGTTGGCCAGCGCCAGCATCATGCCGCCGTCCAGGTGGTCCATGGATTCGAAGATGGTGGTCAGGCCCAGGCAGGCCTGCAGCAGGAGCAGGGCGATGATCAGGTTGTCCATCGCGCTGGAGGAGGCGCGCACGCGCGGGTTGGTCAGCCGCCGCCAGAGCAGCATGGCGCCGCCGATCACGCAGAGCACCCCGGCGATGCCGCCGAAGATGATCGCCATCAGCTGCTTGTGCCCGGCCGAGAGGAACGGCGCGTAGACCCAGTGCGGCGTCAGCAGGCCGACCAGGTGGCCGCCGAAGATCGCCAGGATGCCGATGTGGAAGAGGTTACTGGCCAGGCGCATGTGCTTCGACGAGAGCATCTGGCTGGAGCCGGTCTTCCAAGTGTACTGGCCATAGTCGTAGCGCATCAGGCTGCCGATCAGGAACACGGTGCCGGCGAGGTAGGGGTAGATGCCGTAGATGAATTGGAGCAGGTATTGCTCGAACATGATGGGCCTCCGTTCATTCTTTGCCGGGTTCAGGGGCGCTCTGACGGCATGATCTGCACGACCTGGGGCAGCGCTTCGTACTTGCGTTCAGCCAGGCGTCGTCCTTCGGCTGACTGCAGGCTGCAGTCCTTGTCGGTTTCGGCGTGGAAGCGCACGGCTTCTTCCTCCCACACCGCGTCCAGCGCCTGGGGCGTGTTGTCCGGTGCTTCGCCGGCGGCCACCGGGCGCTGCTCGTCGATGGCCTCGGTGGCGCCGATCAGCGCGAGCAGGGCGCGGGGTACCAGCGCGTAGCGGGTGCCGCGCTCTTCCAGACGCGCGGTGAGCAGGGCGAGGATGTGCTGGATGTCGCCCAGCCACTGGCCGATTTCCTCATGGCTGCGGGTCGACAGGTACTCTAGGAACAGCGGCAGGTAGTCCGGCAACTCGCGGGCGTCGAGCTGGAAGCCGGCGGCTTCATACTCGGCCAGCAGGTTGACCATGGCCTGGCCGCGGTCACGGGATTCGCCGTGCACGTGCTCGAACAGCAGCAGTGAGGTGGCGCGGCCACGGTCGAACAGCTCGACGTAGGCTTCCTCGAGATCGAGCAGGTCGCCGGCGGCCAGTTCAGCGCACCACTGCGCCAGTTCCGTGCGCAGCTTCAGTGGCAGGCGGTCCTCGCCGTCGAGAATCTCCACGGCTTCGGCGCAGGCCGCCTGCAGCTCGGCGGTGGGGTAGTCGAGCAGGCGCGCCAGCACGCGCAGGCTGAGCAGGCCGACGATGGGGCCGTCGTGAGGTTTGGGAATGGCTTCGTAGTTACCCATGGCGGCTGTCCTCCACCGGCTCGAAGGTCTGCACCGGCTTGACCAGCGTGGTGGTGTTCTTGCGTCCGCCGAACAGGCTGACCTGGTTGTTGCCGCCACCGTTGCAGCCGTCGCCGAAGGTGAAGCCGCAACCGCTGCGTTCGGCATAGGCCTCGGGGATGTGCTCGCGGTGGCCGGTGGGAATGACGAAACGATCCTCGTAGTTGGCGATGGCCAGGTAGCGGTACATCTCCTCGACCTGGTTCTGGGTCAGGCCGACCTGTTGCAGCACCTCGGTGTTCAGCTCCTTGTCGACGTGCTTGGCGCGCATGTACACGCGCATTGCCATGAGGCGCTTGAGGGCCAGCACCACCGGTGCTTCCTCGCCGGCGGTGAGCATGTTCGCCAGGTAACGTACCGGGATGCGCAGCGACTCGACCTTGGGCAGCACGCCATCGAACTCCACGTGCCCGGCCTCGGCGGCGGACTGGATGGGGGAGAGCGGCGGCACGTACCAGACCATCGGCAGGGTGCGGTATTCCGGGTGCAGCGGCAGGGCCAGCTGCCAGTCGATGGCCAGCTTGTAGACGGGTGAGGCTTGCGCTGCGGCGATCACGTTGTCGGGGATGCCGTCCTTGCGCGCCTGGGCGATGACTTCCGGGTCGTGCGGGTCGAGGAAGATTTCGCACTGGCGGTGGTAGAGGTCGCGGTCATCCTTGGAGGCGGCCACTTCCTCGATGCGGTCGGCGTCGTAGAGCAGCACGCCGAGGTAGCGGATGCGTCCCACGCAGGTTTCCGAGCACACCGTGGGCTGGCCGGTCTCGATGCGCGGGTAGCAGAAGATGCACTTCTCCGACTTACCGCTTTTCCAGTTGTAGTAGATCTTCTTGTACGGGCAGCCACTGATGCACATGCGCCAGCCGCGGCACTTGTCCTGGTCGATGAGGACGATGCCGTCTTCCTCGCGCTTGTAGATCGCGCCACTGGGGCAGGAGGCCACGCACGCCGGGTTCAGGCAGTGCTCGCACAGGCGCGGCAGGTACATCATGAAGGTGTTTTCGAACTGCCCGTAGATGTCCGCCTGTACCTGGTCGAAGTTGATGTCCTTGCGCCGCTTGGCGAACTCGGTGCCCAGCAGTTCTTCCCAGTTCGGGCCCCATTCCACCTTGTCCATGCGCTGCCCGGAGATCAGCGAGCGCGGCCGCGCCACCGGCTGGTGGTCGCCCTGCTTGGCGCTGTGCAGGTGCTGGTAGTCGAAGGTGAAGGGCTCGTAGTAGTCGTCGATCTCCGGCAGGTCCGGGTTGGCGAAGATGTTCGCCAGTACCCGCCACTTGCCGCCGATGCGCGGGTTGATGGAGCCGTCGGCGTTGCGCACCCAGCCGCCGTTCCATTTCTTCTGGTTCTCCCATTCCTTGGGGTAGCCGATGCCGGGCTTGGTCTCGACGTTGTTGTACCAGGCATATTCGATGCCTTCGCGGCTGGTCCAGACGTTCTTGCAGGTGACCGAGCAGGTGTGACAGCCGATGCACTTGTCGAGGTTCAGGACCATCCCGACCTGGGAACGAATCTTCATTTGACGGCCTCCTGCTGATAGTCGTTGCCTTCACCGTCGAGCCAGTCGATGCGGCGCATCTTGCGCACGATGACGAACTCGTCGCGGTTGGAACCCACGGTGCCGTAGTAGTTGAAGCCGTAGGAGAGCTGCGCGTAGCCGCCGATCATGTGGGTCGGCTTGGGACAGACCCGCGTGACCGAGTTGTGGATACCGCCGCGCGTGCCGGTCATCTCGGAGCCTGGGATGTTCAGGATGCGTTCCTGGGCGTGGTACATCATCGCCATGCCCGGGCGCACCCGCTGGCTCACCACCGCGCGGGCGGCGATGGCGCCGTTGGCGTTGTACAGCTCGATCCAGTCGTTATCGGAGACACCAATGGAGCGTGCGTCGTCCTCGGACATCCAGACGATCGGCCCGCCGCGCGACAGGGTCTGCATCAGCAGGTTGTCGCTGTAGGTGGAGTGGATGCCCCACTTCTGGTGCGGGGTCAGCCAGTTCAGGGCGATTTCCGGGTTGCCGTTGCTTTTCGGCGCGGCAACGCTGGCGGCGGCCTTGGTGTCGATGGGCGGGCGATAGACCATCAGGCTTTCACCGAAGGCGCGCATCCACGGGTGGTCCTGGTAGAACTGCTGGCGGCCGGTGACGGTGCGCCAGGGGATCAGCTCATGCACGTTGGTGTAGCAGGCGTTGTAGCTCACGTGCTCGTCTTCCAGGCCCGACCAGGTAGGGCTGGAGATGATCTTGCGCGGCTGCGCGACGAGGTCGCGGAAGCGGATTTTCTCTTCTTCCTTGGGCTTGGCCAGGTGCGTGTGGTCGCGCCCGGTGATCTTCGACAGCGCCGCCCAGGCTTTCACCGCTACCTGGCCGTTGGTTTCCGGCGCCAGCGCGAGGATCATCTCGGCGGCGTCGATGGCCGAGGCGATCTTCGGCCGGCCGGCGGCGGAGCCTTCCAGCTTGCGGTAGTTGAGCTTGCCGAGCAGGTCGACCTCGGTCTCGGTCTTCCAGGCGATGCCCTTGCCACCGTTGCCGATGGTGTCCAGCAGCGGGCCGACGGAGCTGAAGCGCTCGTAGGTTTCCGGGTAGTTGCGCTTGACCTCGATGAGCGACGGCATGGTCTTGCCGGGGATTGCCTCGCACTCGCCCTTCTTCCAGTCACGCACTTCGGGCTGGGCCAGCTCGCCGGGGCTGTCGTGCTGCAGGGGCAGGGTGACCAGGTCGGTTTCCTCGCCCAGGTGGCCGACGCACAGGCGCGAGAAGGCCTGGGCGATGCCGTCGTAGATCTGCCAGTCGCTGCGCGCTTCCCACGCCGGGTCGGTGGCGGCGGTGAGCGGGTGGATGAAGGGGTGCATGTCCGAGGTGTTGAGGTCGTCCTTCTCGTACCAGGTGGCGGTGGGCAGCACCACATCCGAGTAGAGGCAGGTGGTGGACATGCGGAAGTCCAGGGTGGTCAGCAGGTCGAGCTTGCCTTCGATGGGGTCGTCCTTCCAGACCACCTCCTCGGAGCGCTGCTTGCCCGCTTCGCCCAGGTCCTTGCCGAGCACGCCATGCTTGGTGCCCAGCAGGTACTTGAGCATGTACTCGTGGCCCTTGCCGGAAGAACCGAGCAGGTTGGAGCGCCAGACGAACAGGTTGCGCGGGTGGTTCTGCGGGTTGTCCGGGTCTTCGCTGGCAAAACGCAGCTGGCCGCTTTTCAGTTGCTCGACGGTGTAGTCCACGGTGCTCTTGCCGGCGGCCTGGGCGGCGGCGGCCAGGCGCAGCGGGTTGATCCCCAGTTGCGGTGCGGAGGGCAGCCAGCCCATGCGCTCGGCGCGCACGTTGAAGTCCACCAGGCTGCCGCTGAAGTCCTGCGGGCGGGCGAGCGGGGAGAGCAGCTCCTTCACTTCCAGCTTCTCGTAGCGCCACTGGCTGGAGTGGTTGTAGAAGAACGAGGTGCCGTTCATGTGGCGCGGCGGACGGTGCCAGTCGAGGGCGAAGGCCAGCGGCGTCCAGCCGGTCTGCGGGCGCAGCTTTTCCTGGCCGACATAGTGCGACCAGCCGCCGCCGCTCTTGCCGATACAACCGCAGAGGATGAGCATGTTGATCAGCCCGCGGTAGTTCATGTCCATGTGGTACCAGTGGTTCATCCCGGCACCGACGATGATCATGGAACGGCCATGGGTCTTGTCGGCATTGAGGGCGAACTCGCGGGCGATGCGGATCATCTGCGCCGCCGGCACCCCGGTGATCGCCTCCTGCCAGGCCGGGGTATAGGGCTTCATCTGCCCGTAGTCGCTGGCGCCGTCGTCCTCGCCCGCACCGCCGACGGTGGCTTGCAGGCCACGGTCGATGCCGTAGTTGGCGGCGGTCAGGTCGAACACGGTGACCGCCAGCACCTCGCGGCCATCGGCCAGTTTCAGGCGCTTGGCCGGCACATGGTGGTAGATGACGTCGCGCACTTTCACGTTGGGGAAGTGCTGGCGCTCGATGCCACCGAAGTAGGGGAAGGCCACCCGCGCCACTTCGTCATGGTGGCCGAGTTGCGACAGGCGCAGGCTGATCTCCTTGCCGTCGGCGTCGACCTGCTCCAGGTTCCAGTGGCCGCTCTCGCCCCAGCGGAAGCCGATGGCGCCGCGCGGTACCACCAGGCGGTCGCCGCTTTCGTCCCAGGCCACGGTCTTCCATTCGGGGTTGTTGGCCTGCTCCAGGTTGCCGTCGAAGTCGCTGGCGCGCAGCTGCTTGCCCGGCACCAGGCTGCCGTCGTCGCGCTGTTCCAGCTCGACCAGGATCGGCATGTCGGTGTAGCGGCGGATGTAGTCGGTGAAGTAGGCGCTGGGTTTCTCCAGGTGGAATTCCTTGAAGATCACATGGCCCATGGCGATGGCCAGCGCGGAGTCGGTGCCCTGCTTGGCGCTCATCCATTCGTCGCAGAGCTTGGATATTTCCGCGTAGTCGGGGGTGATGGCGATGGTCTTGGTGCCCTTGTAACGCACCTCGGTGAAGAAGTGCGCGTCGGGGGTGCGGGTCTGCGGGACGTTGGAACCCCAGGCGATGATGTAGCCGGAGTTGTACCAGTCGGCGGACTCGGGCACGTCGGTCTGCTCGCCCCACACCTGTGGCGAGGCGGGCGGCAGGTCGCAGTACCAGTCGTAGAAGCTCAGGCAGACCCCGCCGATCAGCGACAGGTAACGGGTGCCCGAGGCGTAGGAGACCATCGACATCGCCGGGATCGGCGAGAAGCCGGCGACGCGGTCCGGGCCGTAGGTCTTCACGGTGTAGACGTTGGCGGCGGCGACCAGGGTCTGCATCTCGTCCCAGTCGGCGCGGACGAACCCGCCACGGCCACGGATGGATTTGTACTGTTTGGACTTCTGCGGGTCCTCGACGATGCTCGCCCAGGCCAGTACCGGGTCCTTGTGGGTCGCCAGCGCCTCGCGCCATAGCTGCACCAGCGCCTTGCGCACCATGGGGTATTTCAGCCGGTTGGCGCTGTACAGGTACCAGGAATAGCTGGCGCCGCGCGGGCAGCCACGGGGCTCGTGGTTGGGCAGGTCGGGGCGGGTGCGCGGGTAGTCGGTCTGCTGGGTTTCCCAGGTGACCAGGCCGTTCTTCACGTAGATCTTCCAGCTGCAGGAGCCGGTGCAGTTCACCCCGTGGGTCGAGCGGGCGATCTTGTCGAACTGCCAGCGCTGGCGATAGCCGTCTTCCCAGTCGCGGCTCTCATCGCGGGTTTCGCCGTGGCCGCCGGCGAACTCCGGGGGACGCTTGACCAGGTAGCGCAGGCGGTCGATGAAGAAGCTCATGTTTCTCCTCCTTGGCAGGGCACGCGGTTAGCAACGCGCCTCTCTAGCAACGCGACTCTTCAGCAACGCAGCTCGTCAGCAACGAACTTCGGCATTGCCACGGGTGTAGTAGAACCAGGTCAGCGCGATACACAGCACGTAGAACACGATGAACCCGTAGAGCGCCCATTCCGGGCCTCCGGTGAGGTCGAACGAACTGCCGAACGATTTCGGGATGAAGAAGCCGCCGTAGGCCGCTACCGCCGAGATGAAGCCCACCGCCGCGGCGGACTCCTTCTCGCTCTGCAGGCCCTGTTGCTCGGCGGGCAGGCTGGGGAACAGGCGGGGTGTCATGATCCGGAAGATCGCCGGGATCATCTGCGTGGTGCTGGCATTGCCCACGCCGGAGAAGAAGAACAACAGCAGGAACATCGCCAGGAAACCCCAGAAGGCGCCCGGCTGATCCTTGCCTTCGATGAAGAACAGCACGCCGCCGACGCACACGGCCATGGCGACGAATACCCAGAGGCTGATCCGCCCGCCGCCGAAACGGTCCGCCAGGCCGCCGGTGAAGGCGCGGGCGAGGGCGCCGATCAGCGGCCCGAGGAAGGCGAACTTGAGTACGTCGACGCCGGGGAACAGGTGCCCGGCCAGCAGCGGGAAGCCAGCGGAGAAGCCGATGAAGCTGCCGAAGGTGCCGGTATAGAGCACGCTCATCAGCCAGGTGTGCTTGCGCTTGAAGATCGCCATCTGGTCGGCGAAGGACGACTTGGCGCTGGCGATGTCGTTCATGCCGAACCAGGCGGCGATGGTCGCCAGGATGATGAACGGCACCCAGATGAAGCCGGCGTTCTGCAGCCACAGCGGCGTGCCGGCGGCGGTCATCTGCGGCTCGCCGCCCAGGCTGCCGAACACCGCCATGGTGATGCACAGCGGCACGGCGAACTGCATGACGCTCACGCCCAGGTTGCCCAGTCCGGCGTTCAGGCCCATGGCCGCGCCCTTGGCCTGTTTGGGGAAGAAGAACGAGATGTTCGCCATGCTGGAAGAGAAGTTGCCGCCGCCCAGGCCGCAGAGCAGAGCGAGGATCAGCATCACCAGGTACGGCGTGTTCGGGTTCTGCACGGCGAAGCCGATCCAAAGTGCCGGCAGCAGCAGCGACGCGGTGGACAGCGCCGTCCAGCGCCGGCCGCCGAAGATCGGCACCATGAAGCTGTAGAAGATGCGCAGGGTGGCGCCGGACAGGCCGGGCAGGGCGGCCAGCCAGAACAGCTGGTTGGCGCTGTACTCGAAGCCCGCCAGCGGCAGCTTGGCTACCACCACCGACCAGACCATCCAGATGGCGAAGGCCAGCAGCAGGTTGGGGATGGAGATCCACAGGTTGCGCGTGGCGATGCGCTTGCCGGTCTGCTCCCAGAATGCCGGGTCCTCGGGGTGCCATTCGCGCAGGACGAAGCTGCTGGGGGTGGAGAGCTCCGGCAGGTCGCGGGAGGAACTGCGCTCGGCCCATTCCACCCGCTCGGCCATGCGGATCGCATAGTGCATCCAGGCCAGGGCGCCGGCGGCGATCAGGAACAGCAGCATGAAGCAGCTCTGCCAGATGCCGACCACGTCGTTGAGCATGCCGAAGGTCAGCGGCAGCAGGAAGCCGCCCAGGCCGCCCATCATCCCCACCAGCCCGCCGACCACACCGACGTGCTGCGGGTAATAGGTGGGAATGTGCTTGAACACCGCCGCCTTGCCCAGGGACATGAAGAAGCCCAGCACGATGATGATTGCGGCGAAGCCGATCAGCCCCAGGTGCATGGCGAATTCCACCTCGCCGCGCACGCCGGTGACGACATAGCGGGTCGGTGGATAGCTGAGCAGGAAGGTGCAGATCACCGACAGGCTCAGGGTCCAGTACATCACCCGGCGCGCGCCGTAGCGGTCCGACAGCCAGCCGCCGAGGATGCGGAACAGCGAGGCCGGCACCGTGTACAGCGCGGCGACGAAACCGGCGGCGGCCAGCCCCAGGCCGTACACCTCCATCAGGTAGTGCGGCAGCCACAGGGCCAGCGCGACGAAGGCGCCGAAGACAAAGAAGTAATAGAGCGAGAAGCGCCACACGCGCAGCTCGGCCAGCGGCGCCAGTTGCTCGGACAGCGGGATGGCCTTGGCCTGGCGGGTGGCGGCCTGCGGGTCGGTCTTGGCCAGCAGGATGAACAGGATACCCATGACGCCGAGCACGATCGCATAGACCAGCGCGGCGCCGCGCCAGCCGAGGGCGAGCATCAGCAGCGGGGCGGCGAGGTTGGTCAGGCCGGCGCCGACGTTACCGGCGCCGAAGATCCCCAGCGCGGTGCCCTGTTGCCCGGCTTCGAACCAGGTGGCGGTGTAGGCAGTGCCGACGATGAAGCCGCCGCCGGCGAGGCCCACGCCAAGGGCGGCCACCAGCAACATCGGGAAACTGTTGGCGAAGGTCAGCAGGTAGACGCAGACGGCCGACACCAGCATCAGCAGGCCGAACACCCAGCGGCCGCCGTAGCGGTCGGTCCACAGGCCGAGGAAGATGCGCGAGATCGAGCCGGTCAGCACCGGCGTCGCCATCAGCAGGCCGAGCTGGGTATCGCTCAGGCCGAACTCGTTCTTGATCTGCAGGCCGAGGATGGAGAACAGCGTCCATACGGCGAAGCACAGGGTAAAGGCCAGGGTCGACAAGCCGAGAGCGCGATAGCGGTCGCCGGCTGGAATTGAAGTAGCCATTCTGCACGCAGTCCCTTGAAGGTACCGTCAGCAACGGTTCGTTCCATCCAGCCGTAACGATGCCGGGGCAGGTCAGTGGGTACCTGCGCTCGCGGGCATTGCCATTAGCCGAATCACGGTGTCTTGTGGAATCTCTGGTTATCTTGGCACCGCTCAGGTGCTGCAGAGGTCCAGCCTAGACGCAGATCAACGGGAATTCCAAAACGAGGCGGGATATTGCTGCGAACGTGCGCAACTTGGTGTTTCGCTGTATAGAAATATAAATAGCGATGGCCATTGGATTGCCATTGCGTGAACAGACGTGCTGCCATCGATCAGCAACTACTGTAGGAGCGTGGAGATTCGTCCTGCACGACAGAACTTCTTGATCCTGCGCAGGAGGCGCGTAGCTTGAGCGGAGTATCGTGCGGCGGCGACTCGCAGCGACAGACTGCCAGCGCCTCAGGAGCCCGTGTCATGCCCGAATCGATGAGTTTCAACCGCGCGCTGGTGGAGAAGTACGACCGTCCCGGCCCGCGCTACACCTCCTATCCCACCGCGCCGCAGTTCCATGGCGCGTTCGCCGCCGACGACTACCGCGCGGCTGCCCGGCGCAGCAACCACCCCACCGACGGGAGCGCGGCCAAGCCGCTCTCGGTGTACATCCATATCCCGTTCTGCAAGAGCCTCTGCTACTACTGCGCCTGCAACAAGATCATCACCCAGAAGACCCACCGCGCCGTGGAATACCTGGACTACCTCAAGCGCGAGATCGCCATGCAGGCCGAGCTGTTCGACGGCACCCGCAAGCTCACCCAGCTGCACCTGGGGGGCGGCACGCCGACCTATCTGACCAGCGAGCAGCTTGGCGAGGTGATGGACAGCCTGCGCGAGCATTTCAACCTCGACGAAAGCGACGCCCACGAGTTCTCCATTGAAGTCGACCCGCGCACCATCAGCCGCGAGCGCATCGCCGAGCTGCGCGCCCAGGGCTTCAACCGCCTGAGCTTCGGCGTGCAGGATTTCGACGAGAAGGTGCAGGAAGCAGTCAACCGCGTGCAGAGCGAGCAGCAGGTCTTCGACCTGGTCGCGGCGGCGCGCGAGGCGAAGTTCAAGTCGGTCTCCGTGGACCTGATCTATGGCCTGCCGCTGCAGACCGTTGCGAGCTTCGACACTACCCTCAGCAAGATCATCGCCCTGCGCCCCGACCGCATTGCCGCCTACAGTTACGCCCACCTGCCCGAGCGGGTACGCGCGCAGCGGCTGATCCGCCGCGAGGACATGCCACCGCCCGAGCGCAAGCTGGAACTGCTGGAACTGACCATCCAGCGGCTGACCGAAGCGGGCTACGTCTACATCGGCATGGACCACTTTTCCCTGCCCGACGACGAGCTCACCGTGGCCCGCAGCAACGGCACCCTGCAGCGCAACTTCCAGGGCTACTCGACCCACGCCGACTGCGACCTGATCGCCCTGGGCGTGTCGTCCATCAGCAAGGTCGGCGACACCTACGGGCAGAACGTGAAGGAGCTGTCGCAGTATTACGCGCGGATCAATGAGGGCTTGCTGCCGGTGCACAAGGGCTATCGCCTGACCGACGACGACTGCCTGCGCCGCGAAGTGATCAGCGCACTGATGTGCCATGGCCGCGTGGACTACGCCCCGCTGGAGGAGCGCCACGGCATTCGCTTCGGCGATTACTTCGAGGGCTCGCTGCGGCAGTTGCGCGAGCAGGTCGGCGACGGCCTGATCGAGCTGCACGACGACGCGCTGGTGCTGCTGCCCCAGGGCCAGCTGATGATGCGCAGCGTGGCCATGGCCTTTGACGCCTACCTGGGTGGCGAGCAGCAGGAGCGCTTCTCGCGCACTATCTGACGCTGGTGACAGATGCACAAAGGCCCACCTGCGAGGTGGGCCTTTGCGTTTTCAGCGCTTAGCGGCGATCGACCCACACGGTCTGCGCGTTGCAGAACTCGCGCACGCCGAAGTGCGACAGCTCGCGACCGAAGCCGCTCTTCTTCACGCCGCCGAAACCGACGCGGGCATCGCTGGCGCTGTAGCCGTTGATGAACACGCCACCGACGTCCAGCTCGGCGCTCATCTGCCGGGCGCGGGCGAGGTCGGCGGTGAACACCGTGGCGGTCAGGCCGAAGTCGCTGTCATTGGCCAGTTCCAGCGCGTGGCGGGCGTCCCTGGCGCGGATGATCGAGGCCACCGGGCCGAACAGTTCCTCGCGGAACGAGGTCATGTCCGGCGTCACGTCCGCCAGCACGGTGGGCTGGTAGAAGTTGCCCGCACCTTCGGCCTTGCCGCCGCCCAGCAGCAGGGTGGCGCCTTCGGCCAGGGTGCGCTGTACCTGGTCATCCAGCTCGTCGCGCAGGTCATAGCGGGCCATGGGGCCGACGTAGGTCTGCGCCTGGGTCGGGTCGCCCATCAGCAGTTCGCGGGTCGCGGCGAGGAAGCGTTCGGTGAAGGCGTCGGCGATGCTGTCCTCGATGATGAAGCGCTTGGCGGCGGCGCAGACCTGTCCGGAATTCTGGAAGCGTCCCGCGACGGCGGCCTTCACGGCCACGTCGAGGTCGGCATCGGCGAGCACGATGAAAGCGTCCGAGCCGCCCAGTTCCAGCACGCACTTCTTCAGCGCGGCGCCGGCCTGGGAGCCAATGGCCGAGCCGGCGCGTACGCTGCCGGTGACGGTGACGGCGGCGATGCGGTCGTCGCGGATGGCCTGGGAAACCAGGTCGTTACCGACGTTGATCACCTCGAACACGCCGGCCGGGAAGTCCGCCTGCTGGAACGCCTGCAGCATTCCGTAGGCGCTGCCCATGACGTTCGGTGCGTGCTTGAGCACATAGGTGTTGCCTGCCAGCAGCGCCGGCACAGCGCCGCGCAGCACCTGCCAGATCGGGAAGTTCCACGGCATCACCGCGAGGATCGCGCCCAGCGGACGGTACTCGATCCAGGCGCGCTCGTGCTCCACGCTGGTGGGCTCCGGGGCGAGCATCTGCGGGCCGTTGGCGGCGTACCAGTCGCAAAGGCCGGCGCACTTTTCCACTTCGCCACGGGCCTGGGTGATGGGCTTGCCCATCTCGGCGGTGATAGTGGCGGCAAGGGCATCGGAGTTGGCGCGCAGCGCCTGGCCTAGGCGTACCAGGGCGGCGGCGCGCTGCTCCAGCGGGGTGCGCTTCCAGGTCGCGTAGCCCTGTGCTGCGCGGGCCAGGGACTGCTCAAGCGCCTGCGCGGACTCGAAGGCGTAGCTGTCGATCACCTCGCCGGTGGCGGGATTGCGGGAGATCGCGTGGGTTTGCGGGGAGATGCTCATGGCTCGCTCCTGGAGGGTGGGTTGCAGGAAGTGGAGCCAGTGTCGCGTTGAATCATGCTTATGAAAACTGAATAATAATGACGATTACGCTCTCGTTTGGAGAATGAAATGGACCTCGTCCAGCTGGAAATCTTCTGCGCCGTGGCGGCCCACAAGAGCATCGCCGCCGCCGCCCAGGCCATGCACCGCGTGCCGTCCAACCTGACCACGCGGATCAAGCAGCTGGAAGCGGACCTGGGCGCCGACCTGTTCATCCGCGAGAACAACCGCCTGCGCCTGTCCCTGGCCGGGCACGACTTCCTCGTCTACGCCACGCGCATCCTCGGCCTGGTGGAAGAGGCGCGGGTGGTGGTGTCGGGCAAGGAGCCCACGGGGCGCTTCCCCATCGGCTCGCTGGAGAGCACGGCGGCGGTGCGCATCCCGCGCCTGCTGGCGCGCTACCACCAGCAGTACCCGAAGGTGGAGCTGGACCTGTCCACCGGCCCGTCGGGCGACATGATCGACGGGGTGATCGCCGGCGAGCTGATCGCCGCCTTCGTCGACGGGCCGATCAAGCACCCGGCGCTGGACGGCGTGCCGGTGTTCGACGAGGACATGCTGGTGGTCGCGCCTTCGCACCACGCGCCTATCCAGCGCGGCCAGGATGCCGACGGCGAGATGATCTACGTGTTCCGCGACAACTGCTCTTACCGACATCACTTCGAACGCTGGTTCGCCGCTGACGGCGCGGCCCCCGGCGCCATCCGCGAGCTGGAGTCCTATCACAGCATGCTCGCCTGCGTGAGCGCGGGCGGCGGCCTGGCGGTGATGCCGCGCAGCATGCTGAGCAACATGCCCGGCAGCGCCTCGGTCAGCGCCTGGCCCATGAGTGGCGACTTCGCCCGGCTGAACACCTGGCTGATCTGGCGCAGCGACTCGCGCTCACGCTCGCTGGAGCTGTTCCGCCAGTTGGTCGACGAGCAGGCGGCGGCGCTGGACATGGCGGGGGGTTGATCTTCTCGATAAAGGCGCTGCGTGGAGGGTCGGTGGTGCCTATGCTGTTGCGGACGGAAACCGGCTCGGAGCAGGGTAGCTATGGCCAGGGTTTTGCTCGCGGATGCGACACCGATAGTGCGCGATGCCTTGCGCACGTTGCTGGAAGAAATGGGCCACGAGGTGGCGGCAGAGGCGATCGATGTGCCCAATGCCCTGAGCCTGGCGCGTGAAGCCCACCCGGACCTGGTAGTCCTCGAACTGAACCTGCCGGGGGCAGGCGGGCTCGACCTGCTGCGGCGCCTGCGCGCTCGCGATGCCCGGCAGAAGGTGCTGGTCTACAGCCGGCAGAACCCGGCGCATTTCGCCCCGCTGTGCTTCCAGGCCGGCGCCAGTGGCTTCGTCAGCAAGCATGAAGACACCGCCCTGCTGCGCAAGGCCATCGCCGATGTTCTCGCCGGCCGCGGTCACTTCGCCCGCGAGCACATGCAGTCGGGCCCCGAAGATGTGCTGGGCGGCCTGACTCCGCGTGAATTATCGGTGCTGCAACTGATCGCCGAGGGGCAGTCGAACGTGCGTATCGCCGAGCAGCTGCGCATCAGCTTCAAGACGGTCAGCACCTACAAGGCGCACCTGCTGGAGAAGCTGCGCGTTGGCTCCAACGTCGAGCTGGCCGATATCGCCCGTCGTGCAGGCCTGGTAGCGGAGTATCCATCGGGTGCGGCGGTGGCCGAAGCGCTGCCCGCCGAGATCGGCATGCTGCGCGAGCTGGTCGATGCCGCGCCCAACCCGATGTTCGTGCGGGGTGTCGACAGTCGCCTGCTGTTCTGCAATCAGCGCTTTCTCGACTACCACCGGATCAGCGTGGACGAAGCGCTCGGTTCCCGCCTGGCCGACAGTCCCTGGCTGCCGCAACAGTACCGCGAAGTCTTGCCCGAGAAGTTCCAGGCACTGGTCGAGAAAGGTGTGCCGGTCACTGCGACATTCCGCGTCGATCTTGCCGGCAGCCACCATGTGGTACACGCCTGGATGGTGCCTTGTCGAGACTCCGGTGGGCAGCCGACCGGAGTGCTCGGCGGCTTGCAGGACATCACCGACAGCGAAGGCGAACTGCTCGAGTGGCGCGACCGCGCGCTGGCCGCCGAAGCCCGGTTGCATCGCATCCGCGAAATCGGCACGGCGGCCCTGGACGAACTGACGATGCACCTGGCAGGGCTCGAATTGCATCCGGCGACGCCAGGCCTGACCGGTGTCTTCGAATCACTGCGCCGGCTCAGGAGCACCAGTAATCCGCGCGAAGACCACCCCGCACCGGCACTGTTGCCGTGTGACCTGAGCCCGGTCATCGAGCGTTGCCTGGCGGCGTATCCCGATTGCCGTTTTGCCGACCATTGCAGCGAGCCGCTGCATGGCTGGCTGGATGCCGAGCTTTTCGCCCATTGGCTCTGTGGCGCACTGGAGCTGCTTGGCGAGCCGGAACAGGTCACGCTCGCAGCTCGAGCGGTGCGTCAGGGGCAGTTGCTGGTGCGTCTGGAGCTCAGCGGCCTGGGAGGAACCGGCAGCGTCATCCTGCAGCAGTACGTCCAGCGCCTGGCGCAACGGATGAATGCCCGGATGGGGGCCGAGCGGAACGCGGAGCGTCTGGCCATCGACCTGGAGCTGGAGCTGGTCCTGGCAGCACCCTCCTGATTGCGGAACAACTCTGATGCCGGGGCGGGGAGGACTCCTAGTTCGCTCCGCACGCGCCATTCCTAGCATGACGGCAACTCGAATATTTACAGGAGTTGCCGCCATGAACCCTCTCTCGAAAATCGCCGATCGCAGTCGCTCCGGCAAGCTTTCCACCATCGCCCTGGCATTGCTGGTCGCCACGGGGTCGGCCCTGGCCGGCCCGGCGCAACCGGTGCCGCAGGCGCCCGCGCAAACCGTCGCACAACCCCTGGTGCTGCTGGCCCACCAGCAACTGCTCGAAGGCGACCTCGCTTCGGCCCAGGCGCTGCTGCGCGAAGCCGGCGCGCAAGGGCAGGGCGGTAGCCGCGCCCTGGCCGAGCAGGCCTTCATCGAGGATGCCGGCGGCCGCCACATGCGCGCCCGGCAGTTCTACGACGCCCTCAAGGGCAGCGACCAGGCGGCGGTGATCGCCTTGCCGTCGGCAGTGAACCTGGCCGCGCTGGGCCGCTTCGAGCAGGCCGGCAAAGCCTTCGCAGAGCTGCAGAAGACCTCCCCCAATCCGCAGGTCCAGGCTTACGCCGGCCTCTGGAACCTCTGGGTAACCGCCCGCCAGGCCAGCGATGCCGGAGTCAAGCCGGCCGTCACCAAGGCGCGTGTGGAGAAACTCGCCCGTGCCATCAAACCGGTCGACGAGCACCAGCGCGCCATGCTCGCGCTGTTCCAGGGCAAGTCCGACAGCTCCGCGGTGTTCGCCCAGATCGATGGCCTGCAGGCCCCCGACGCGGTCAAGCGTGACCTGCGCACCGAGGCCGGATTGTTCGCCGGTGGCTACCTCGACTACGTCCGCCAGGACCATGCCGGCGCACTGCGCCTTTACGAGCGCGCGCTGCAGCAGTCGCGCCCGACGGCCATGGAACGCCCGCAACTGATCCAGTCCAGCCGCGCCCTGCAGCTGTCCTCCCGCTGATTTCCCTTCGCAGAAATCCGGGGGCAGCGCCCCTGGAAGGAGCTTCTCATGAACAGGATTTATCGTCTGGTGTGGTCGCGCAGTCGCGCTGCCTGGTGTGTTGCCTCGGAGCTGACCAGTCGCGTCGGCAAGAGTGGTCATCGCGGTGCCGGCGCGGGCCGTCCGTTAAAGCAGGCCCTGTCTCTGCTGGCGTTGAGCGTCGGCCTTGCCGTCAGCGGGATGGCCGGTGCGGTGGCAGGTAACCCCGGTCTGTACGTCAACGACAGCACCGATCCAGGTTGCATCTTCGTGCATGACACCGGTGCCACTGGTAGCACGGGCTGGAAGTATGACGGCCCCGACAGCGGGAACGAAAACTGTCTTTCCAATGACAAATCGACCCAGACTGGCCGGGTGCTGTTCTATGGAACCGGCTCCCAGGCGGATGGCAGCAACTCGCTGACCCTGGGCAACGAGCTCTACGTCAACGGCGGCCGAATCGGTCTGAACAACAAGATCGATGGCAGCAATTCCATGGCCATCGGCAACGTCAACGATGCCAATGGCACCAGCGCCACTGGCGCCGATGCCATCGCCATCGGCAACAACGCCCAGAGCCTGAGCCAGGATGCCAGCGCCTTCGGGACAGGGGCGAAGGTCGGCAGCGAGTCGAGCCAGGGCCTGGCCGTGGGCAACAACGCCCTGGTGCAGGGCAGCAAGGGCATCGCCATCGGCAACGGCGCGCAGACCCTTTCCAACGACGCGCTCACGCTGGGCAATGGCGCGACCGTCAATCGCGGCGCCACCGACAGCATGGCGCTGGGCAACAACAGCCAGGTTGCCGCGGACGCCAACAAAGCGACAGCGCTGGGCTTCGGAGCCAATGCTCAAGCTTCCCGGTCCACGGCGCTGGGCGAAAGTTCGGTGGCGGGTGCAGCGGGCTCCGTTGCGATGGGCAGCGCTGCGAAGGTCGGCCAGAGCGCCACCGACAGCCTCGCGCTGGGTAGCGGCAGTCTGATCGCCGACGGTGCCCAGAACGCTGCAGCCCTTGGCAAGGGCGCGACTGCCAATGCCAACAACTCGCTGGCTCTGGGCACATCCGCCGTGACCGGCGCGACCAATTCCGTAGCGCTGGGCAGCTCTGCCGTGGTCGGTACCAACTCCAGCAATGGCCTGGCCCTGGGGAGTAGCAGTCAGATCGGAGTCGGCGCGAGCAACACGGTGGCGTTAGGTACAAAGGCAATGGTCGGTGACCGTGCCAGCAACGGCATGGCGCTGGGCAACGGCAGCAGTGTAGGGATGGATGCCAGTAACGCAATTGCCCTGGGCAACGCGAGCTCGGCCAGTCGCTCCAACTCGGTGGCCATCGGCAATGGTGCGCAAGCCAACGGGCTTAACAGCATCGTGCTGGGCGCCAACAGCACCAGCACTGCCGGCAGAAGCATACGCACGGAAACTGCCTACGTTCCGACTGGCGCCACCAGCGTTGCTGGCAGTGTTGCCGACAGCGAATTCTCCATCGGTCATGCCGGCGACACCAGCAACGCTCCGATCGTCCGCCGCCTGACCAACCTTGCCGCTGGCGCGCAGGATACCGACGGCGTCAACGTCAGCCAGCTGAAAGCCCTGGGCGAGCAGGTGGCCGACGGCGACGCCGGCGCGGTCAAGTACGAGCGCGATCCGGTCACCGGCAGCATCAACTACAACAAGGTGGTGATGCAGGGCGATACCTACAACTCGTCGACCAGGACCGGCGGCACCAGGATCACTAACGTCGCCCGTGGTGCGGATGACAGCGACGCGGTGAACATGTCGCAGCTCAACGAGACCAACGAGAACGTCACCAACGTCGATAACCGCGTCACTCAGGTCGACAACCGAGTCACCCATGTCGACAACCGGGTGAACAACGTCTTCGGCAACGACAACGATGCCAACGTCGCCGAGAACGGACGTGGCATCCGCTACGTGCGCACCAATGACGAAGGGCTGCAGGTGGACGACGCCTACGCCAAGGGCCAGGGCTCCACGGCGGTCGGTTATCAGGCTCAGGCGACTGGCAAGGACGCCCTGGCGCTGGGCCGCAATAGCAACGCCAGTGCCGACAACAGCGTGGCGCTGGGGGCGGGCAGCACCACCACGGCCAATCTCGGCCATCCAGCGTACATGGCAGGCGGCTACCCGGCGATGGGCAATGCTAACGGTGAGGTCTCCGTTGGTTCCTCCGGAGCCGAACGCCGCATCACCAACCTCGCCGCTGGTGCCGATGACACCGATGCTGTGAACGTCTCGCAGCTCAGGGGCGTTTCCGAACGGGCCGAGCAACTGAGCCAGGATGCGCTGCTCTGGGACTGGGGCAGCAACAGCTTCAGCGCCACCCACCACGGCAACGGGCCGAACAAGATCACCAACGTCGCAGCCGGCGATATCAACGACAACTCCACCGATGCAGTGAACGGTTCGCAGTTATCCGCGACCAACACTCAGGTGACGCACCTGGGTGGCCGCGTCACCAACGTGGAAGGAGATGTCTCCAACCTGGGCGACCACGTCGAGAATATCTACAACACGGGCACCAAGTACTTCCACGCCAACTCCACCGGCACTGATTCGGCGGCGCTCGGCCAGGACTCCGTCGCCATTGGCATGGGCGCGGTGTCCAGCCATGACGGCAGCGTGGCGCTGGGCGCAGGTTCCGTCGCCGATGGCAGCACCCTGGGACATCAGGCGTATCTGGTGGGCGGCAGTGCGACAGGTGAAGTCAATGTCGGCAACCGCCGTGTCACGGGTGTCGCGGCAGGCGCGGATGAGACCGACGCGGTGAACGTCTCGCAACTCAAGGGTGTCTCCGACCGCACCGACCAACTGAGCCAGGATGCGCTGCTCTGGGACCCGACCGCCAATGGTGGCAAAGGGGCCTTCAGCGCCAACCACGGCGGGCGCGGGCCGAGCAAGATCACCAACGTCGCCGCCGGCAATATCGACGCTACCTCCACCGACGCAGTGAACGGCTCGCAGCTGTACGAAGTGACCACCCAGATCAACAACATCACCCTGGGCGGCATCAGGTACTTCCACGCCAATTCGCAGAAACCCGACTCCATCGCCAGCGGCGCCGATTCCATCGCCGTCGGCCCGGCCGCCCAGGCTTCCGGGAGGTCCTCCCTGGCCATGGGCGATGGCGCCAATGCCAGTGCCAGCAACGCCAGCGCCATCGGCAGCCATGCAACCGCCAGCGCTGACAGCGCCACGGCGGTGGGCACCGGCGCCAGCGCCACTGGCAGTTCCTCGGTGGCCATGGGCGAGGGTGCTGCCGCCACCGGCGAGCGCAGCTCGGCCATCGGCGCCGGAGCCAGTGCCGAGGCCGCGAACAGCGTGGCCCTGGGCGCCGACTCGGTGGCCGATCGCGATAACAGCGTCTCGGTGGGCAGCGCCGGCAACGAACGGCAGATCACCAACGTCAAGGCCGGCGAGGCCGACACCGATGCGGTCAACGTCTCGCAGTTGCGCGACCACGGCAACACGGTCAACAGCACCATCAACAACGTCGACAACCGCGTCACCCAGGCGAAGACCGACATCACCCAGCTGCAGAACGGCACCGATGGCATGTTCCAGGTGAACAACAGCAGCAGCCTGCCCAAGCCGCGCCCCACCGGCACCGATGCGGTGGCCGGCGGCGCGGGAGCGGAGGCCTCGGGCAACAACAGTGCGGCCATCGGCACCCGCGCACGGGCCCGCGGCGCCAACGCCACGGCCCTGGGCAACGGCTCCAGCGCCCAGGCGCAGAACTCGGTGGCACTGGGTGCCAATTCGGTCGCCGACCGCGCCAACAGCGTCTCGATGGGCAGCGCCGGCAACGAGCGGCAGATCACCAACCTCGCCGCCGGCACCGCGCCGACCGATGCGGTGAACGTCAGCCAGCTGCAGCAGAGCATGGGTGACATCTCCAACCAGTTCTACGACTACACCGACTCCCGCTACAACGCGCTGCGCCACGACCTGAAGAAACAGGACGACATCCTCAGCGCCGGTATCGCCGGGGCCATGGCCATGGCGACCCTGCCGCAGCCGCACTCGGCCGGGGCCAGCATGGCCACCGTCGGGCTGGGCAACTACCGCGGCCAGGGTGCGCTGGCGATTGGCGTCTCGCGCATCTCCGACAACGGCAAGTGGGTCACCAAGCTGCAGGGCAGTACCAGCAGCCAGGGTGAAGCCGGCGTCGCCGTCGGTCTCGGTTACCAGTGGTAAGTCATTACGTCGCGGCCCGGCTCCGGTCGGGCTGCGCGAAGGAGGTCAAAATGAACACTTTCACCATCCGCAACCTGTGCACCCTGGCCCTGGCCTGCAGCGGACTGCTGCTGGCAGCCTGCGGCAGCCACAGCGTGGTCGATGCCCAGGGGCATAGTGCCGATCCGCAATTCCCCGCGATCAGCGATTCCTACCGCCCGCAGGGCAGCTACGTGAACCTGGAAAACCTCGGCAAGGTACAGCCGGGCATGGGCAAGGCCCAGCTCTACGAACTGCTCGGCACCCCGCACTTCCAGGAAGGCCTGTTCGGCGTGCATGAATGGGACTACGTCCTGCGCTTCCGCCGTCCGGGCCAGCAGGACCTGGTCTGCCAGTACAAGGTGCTGTTCGACAAGGACATGCAGGCGCAGACCTTCCTGTTCTCGCCGGCCGACTGCCTGGATCAGGCCCAGCCGGCCCCGGCTCAATCACCCGTGACGGCACCGGCTGCTTCGCAGCGTGTCACCCTCGGCGGTGACGCCACTTTCGCCTTCAACAGCGCTGAACTCAGCCCTGCCGGCCGCGCCAGCCTGGCGCCCCTGGCCGAACAACTGAAGGCGCAGCAGCCATCGCAGATCAGCATCACCGGGCACACCGACCGTCTTGGCTCGCCGGCCTACAACCGCGAGCTGTCGCGGCGCCGTGCCGAAGCGGTGCGCGAATACCTGGCCGCCGCTGGCGTGCCGTTCGCCTCGATGCACGTACGCGGTGCCGGGGCCGCTGAGCCGGTAGCCGATTGCCCGGACCTGCCGCGCACCCAACTGATCAACTGCCTGGCGGCCGACCGCCGGGTCGTCATCGAATCCAGCGCCGCTGCGGCGCAAGCCCACGAGTGAGGAACACGCCATGAACATCCAGAGCAAATGGTTGACCGCGATGCTGATCCCCGTCTGCCTGCTGGCCGGCTGCAAAGGCTCCGACCAGACTCCCGCCAGCGATGCCAAAGCCAGCGCCCAGCAGCACCTGGGCACGCTGGACTATCCAGCCCTGCCGATCATCCGCAACGCCGTGTTCAGCATGAGCCCGCTGGTCGGCGGCAAACGTAATCCCGCCGTAATGCAGCAGGTCTGCAGCCTGGCCCGTGGCGAAGCCACCCAGGCGGAAGTGGACCGTTTCGTCGCCGCCAGTGGCGAAAGCACTGCCGGCCTGAAGGAGAAGGGTGGCGTCACCGCGCTGCTGGTCAGCGGGAACCACACCGGCCAGCAGATCGCCTGCGCCGCCTACCTGGCTACCACGCCGCTGATCCAGGTCGATGGCAACGAGTTCATCGCCCCGGACAAGGGCGCCGACGGCAAGCTGCAGGTCGACCAGGCCCGCCTGGGCGAAGTGATGGCCGTGCGCATGGCGCTGGCCCGCACCGATGCCGAGTACTTCACCCTGATCGCCGAGAAACTGCAGCAGACCCCCGGTCTCACCGATGCCCAGTATCAGTCACGCACCCGCGAGCTGTTCTCCGAACTGGCGCCGGCCTACCTCAAGCGCGTGAAGCAGCAGATGCCGCCGGCTGGCACCCGCTTCGACCTGAAGCAGATGGACAGCGAGCGCTTTGCCTTCAGCACTTCCAACGGCGGCGAGTACGAATACACCAGCGACGGCATGACCCTGCGCCAGGACAACATCACCTGGTACGGCGATGGCCAACTGATGGGCCAGCCGCATACGCTGCGGGTGGCCTATTACCCCCACGCCGTCACTCAGGTCGTGGATCACCCCTGAGGCCTGAGGGGCGCGACGGGCGGTGGTCCAGGCCATCGTCCGCCGTCGCACCGCTTTCACTCATCTCCCCGGCCGGCTGTCGCTGCCGCTTTCGCGCATGACACGGCGCAATCCATACGCCACTCCCGCCCCCAGTATTCCGCCCAGCAGTGTGGCAAGCAGCTGCGCCAGCAGGCCGATGGCGCTGTGGATGCTCATGCTCCGCAGGTAATTGCCCAGCTCCGGCCACAGTGCGAGCCAGAGGCCGACGAACACCAGCACCAGGTCGTACCAGATACCGCTGACGCCGGCCGGGCGATAGCCGCGCACGAAGAGGATGAAGGCGCTGAAGGCCAGCGCCAGTAGCAGGGTGCCGAGAAACTGGCTGAGTGCATCGGGGCCGGACATGGCGGCTACTCCTCGCCGCTGCGCAGGCGCAGGCACTGGCCGCTGTGCAGGCTCAGCTGCATCTCGTCCAGCAGCGCCTCGGCGTAGGACAGCGCCAGGGCGGAGTCCTCGGCGGATGCGCTACCGGCGCGACTGAAGTCGTCGATGCGCAGGCCTTCGGGCATTGGCGGTGCCTCCACCAGTGTCCAGTCCAGACCGCTGACTTCGAGGCTACGGGCGAGGCCGGCGCCGAGCTGTTCCTGGTCAGCATCGGCAGGCTCCACCAGCCAGCCCCAATGGCCCACCAGCAGAAGGCGCGGGACCTCCGCGCGCAACGCACCGTCGATCAGTGCGCCGCACTGCGGCGGCAGCTCCTCCGCCGGCTGGTCGGCGAGGAAGGCGAAGACTACATCCAACCCCGAAACGGCCTGGCTGACCACGATGGACGAGTCCAGGCTGCCCAGCTTGCAGCGCAGGCCGGGGCGCGCACGCAGGCGGTTGAGGTCGTCGAGCAGCACGGTGACCTCGTGCTGGCGTTGCAGGGCGCCGGCGATCAGCGCCTGGCCGAAGCTGCCCGAGGGTTTGAACAGTCCCAGCTTGAGGGTCGGGGTTTCCAGGTTGTGCATGGAGGCTCCTTCGACAGCGTTGGTTCGACGGATGCGACATGTGCATATCGAAGGAGAGGGCCGGCGAGGGTTCAGTCCGATTGCGCCAGCGGTGTTACGCGGTCACCGCAGTGCTGTCCGCCGAGGCCTGGTAGCTGCTGGGCGCCACGCCCAGGCTGCGGCGGAACATGCTGGAGAAGGCGCTCGGGCTGTCGTAGCCCAGCTCCAGCGCCACGCGGGTGACCGGGTTGCCCGCCGCGAGCCGGGTGACGGCGGCAAGCAGGCAGGCCTGCTGGCGCCAGGCGCCGAAGGAGAGGCCGGTCTGCTGGCGGAACAGCCGGCTGAAGGTGCGCGTGCTGCAATGCAGCTCGCCGGCCCAGCGCTCCGCGGTGACGTCGATGGCCGGTGCGCGCAGGAAGTCCCGGCACAGCTCCAGCAGTCGCGGGTGCGCCGGCAGCGGTGCGAACAGCGGCAGGCTCGGCGCCTGGCGCAGCTCGTGGAGCAGCAGGCGGATCAGGTCGCCGTCGCGGCCGTGCTCGTCGTGCAGCGCCGGCACCTCGACGCTGGCCAGCAGCAGGTGATGCAGCAGCGGCGAGACGGTCAGCGCCTGGCACAGCAGGGTGTCGCGCACCGGCACCTGCGGGTCGATGTACAGGCTGCGTGTGCTGACCCCGCGCATCAGCACCCGATGCTGCTTGCCGGCGGGAATCCACACGCCGCTGTAGGGTGGGATCACCCAGGCGCCGTCCTCGGTTTCCACCTCCATCAGCCCGCTCATGCCATAGAGGAACTGCGCTCGGCGGTGGGCGTGGGGCTTGAGCAGCGTGCCGAGCGGGTAATCGGTGCCGATGGCGAGCACAGCGCGGTCGACGTCGTCGACACTGGCGAGGGGGATGTTGAGCATGGCAGCGAGTCTGGCTGAGTCGCGATGATTATTCGTCAATCGGCGTAAAATGGCCAATCAGCCTGCGGTCGACCGGCGCGGTGCGCTTTGCTCGCGGGGATTTGCCGTAGGATCAGGCCGACATGACTTGCCAGGAGGCGACTATGGGTATCCGCGGAAACGACCGTCAGATCGACAACATCGAGTTCAACGTCAGCGACATCGCGCGCAGCAAGGCCTTCTACGCCAGTGCGTTCGGCTGGCGCTACACCGACTACGGCCCCACCTATACCGAGTTCAGCGACGGCCGCCTGACCGGCGGTTTCACCACCGGTGAGCCGGTACGCCCCGGCGGCCCGCTGGTGATCCTCTACGCCGACGACCTGGCGCAGACCCAGGCGCGCCTCGAAGCCGCCGGCGCCACCATCAGCCGCGCGACGTTTGCCTTCCCCGGCGGCCGGCGTTTCCATTTCATCGACCCGGACGGCTACGAGCTGGCGGTGTGGTCGGCGGACTGAGCCCGGACCTGTTCGATATAGCGCCGCACCAGCGGTGATTTCTCGAAGCGCCGGTGCAGCAGTGACAGCCACGAGCGCGGCGCGCAGTCAGCGAGCGGGCGGTAGTTCACCTGCGGCAACTGCACCCGGCGCACCACGGACTCGGGGACGATGGCGACGCCGCGGCCGAGGGACACCAGCGCGATCACCGCGACCAGGCTGCCCGGCTGCTGGCCCAGGCGCGGGGCAAAGCCGCCGGCGCTGGCCACTTCCAGCGTGCCGGAGATCTGCTCCGGGAGGATGAAGGTTTCACCACTCAAGCGCGCGGCGCGAATCTCCGGCAGCTCGTTGAGGCGCGAGGAAGCGGGCAGGGCGAGAACGAAGCCTTCCTCCTGCAGCGCGATGGCTTCCAGCTCCTCCGGCAGGCTCATCGGCGAGCGCACGTAGGCGAGGTCGAGCGTACCGTCGCGTACTTGCGCCGGCAGTTGCGCCATGGGCGCTTCGCTGATGTCCAGGTCCACCGCCGGCAGAGCGCGGGTGAATTGCTCGACATGCTGCTGCAGCACGCCGGAGTAGGCCGCTGAGGCCACGTAGCCCAGGCGCAGATGCCCGGTTTCGCCCCGGCCGGCGCGCTGCGCGCCCAGTTGCGCGGCGTCGAACTGGCGTACCGCGAGTCCGGCTTCCGCCAGCAGGGCTTCGCCGGCGGCGGTCAGGCGCACCTCGCGCTGGCTGCGCTGGAACAGCAGCACGCCCAGTTCCTTTTCCATGTCCTGGATCTGCCGGCTCAGGGTCGGCGGGGCGATGCCCAGTTGCTCGGCCGCGCGGGTGAAGTGGCCGTGGTGGGCGACGCTGAGGAAGTAGCGGAAATGACGGATTTCCATGTTCGTTAGTCGCAGGCTAATGACGAAGGCCGCCGTGGCTAACAAGCCCGGCGCACGCGGGCGTTACCGTTGAGGCAACACTACAAGGCTGACGCGGCGAGGGCAAAACCCGGTGCGCCGGCCAACGCGGGAAGCCTTGCCATGTCCGACCCTGTGATTCGCCCACGACCCTCCGCCCGTTTCACCCTGCTGACCGCCTCGGCGGTGTGTGCGCTGATCATCCTCGACACCAACATCGTTGCCGTTTCGCTGCCGAGCATCGCCCGCGACCTGTCCGGCTCCTTCGCCGATATCGAGTGGGTGGTCAGCGCCTACCTGCTGGCCTTCGCCGCCTGCCTGCTGCCCGCCGGCAGCCTGGCCGACCGTTTCGGCCGGCGGCGCATGCTGCTGCTCGGGCTGGTGCTGTTCGGCGCAGCCTCGCTGGCCTGCGGTGCGGCGCCGAGCCTGCTGTTCCTGGATATCGCCCGCGCCGCCAAGGGAGTCGGCGCCGCGCTGTTGCTGACCTCGGCGCTGGCCGCCATCGGCCATCGCTTCCACGAACCCGAGGAGCGCCTGCGCGCCTGGGCCTTCTGGGGCGCGTGCATGGGCGCCACCATCACTTTCGCGCCGCTGCTGGGCGGGGTGATATCCGCCACCCTGGGCTGGCGCTGGATCTTCTACCTCAATCTGCCACTGGTAGTGTTGCTGGGGGTGATGGCGCTGCGCAGCATCAAGGAGTCCCGCGACAGCGCTGCCGCGCGCCTCGACCCGCTGGGCAGCCTGACCTTCGCTGGCGGCCTGGGCTACCTGATCTGGGCGCTGATCGATGGCAACCGCGTCGGCTGGGACAGCCCGCCGACCCTCGCGCGGTTGCTGGTCAGCGCCGGTCTGCTGGGTCTGTTCGTGCTGGTGGAGCGCAGCCAGGCGCGGCCGATGATCGACCTGCGGCTGATGCGCAGCGGTCGCTTCATCGGCGCCCTGCTCGGCATGTTCGCCTACGCCGCCTGTGCCCAGGTGATGATGACCCTGCTGCCGCTGTACCTGCAGAACGGACTGCAGCTGTCGGCGGTGGCGGCGGGCGCGGGGATGCTGCCGTTCGCCGTGGCGATGCTGCTGGCGCCAAGGGTGGGCATGCGCCTGAGTGGGCGCTTCAGCCCGGCGCGGATCTTTGCCTTCGGCCTGGTGCTGGTCGGTGCGGGCAACCTGCTTTGCGCGCTGGCGGCCGGGGAGGGCGGTTACCTGGCCTTCGCCCTCGCCAGCCTGGTGCTGGGTGCCGGCGCCGGGCTGCTCAACGGCGATACGCAGAAGAACATCATGGCCTGCGTGCCCCGCGAGCGCACCGGGATGGCCTCGGGGTTGAGCACCACCACGCGCTTCGCCGCCATCGTGCTGGCCATCGGCATTCTCGGTGGCATCCTGGCCGCACGCAGCGCCCAGTTGCTGCGCGACGCACTGGCAAAGCTTGCCCCTGCGCACCTGGACAAGGCTGCCGAGATGGCGACCCGCGCGGCGGCGGGGGACTTCACGGCGGCGCTGTCGCTGGTCGATCCGACACTGCGCAGTGCGCTGGCGCCCGCTGTGCGCCAGGCCTTCATCGGCGGTTTCGAGGGTGTATTGCTGGCGGCGGGCGTCGCGGCGCTGGTGTTCGCGGTGCTGGTGGGCACGCTGCTCAAGCGGCCGATGCCGGCGCATGAGCCGGTGCCCGCCTGAAACGGCCGTTTGTCCGCTAGCCGGCGGGACGGCGGTGGTTGCCGGAACTGTGGTTCGTCCGGCCGGGTCAGGAATCAGGAAGAGTGCGCGTTGTGCGCCTCGTCGCCGCCATCCAGAGCAGAACGGGCCGTCCACGGCCAGGGGGGAAACACATGCAGCAGTCAGTCGAGCCGGAGTTCATGGCACCCAGTGAGTACCTGACGTCCACGGGTGTCGCCGTGTTGATGTCGCCGCGATACATCGCCCCGGGCAAGGTGGGAGAAGTGCTGCTGTCGCTGGCGAAGATGCCGGCCGGCGTGTCGCCGCTGGACGTGGTGGTCGGCCCGTGGGAGTCCCACGAGGAAGCCTTCCAGGCGTCCCATGACGCGGCCGAGCGCTGGGTCGAGCGCCTCGACGAGGGCGTCTGACGCAGCGGCGCGCTGGTGGCGCCGTTCCTGCGAATCGTGGCTGGCGCCGCCTTTTCCCACTTCGTTCATTCAGCCTGACTGCCGTCGCCGACGACGTTCGAAGCACCTGCCAACACGCCCCGCCTATTCACTGGAAAATCGCAGGCGAACGTCTACGTCGCCACGCTGAAGTCGTGCGCCTGCAATTTGTAGTGAATACTACAAAAAATACGTATTGAAAGTTTATGAAGCACATTATACAAATGGCGCCATAACAAGAGGCGCCACCATGCTCACACTCAAAGATCGCCTGAACACCCCGGAAGTCGAGCTCACCAAGGCCGAGCGCAAAGTCCTGCGCGCCTTGCTCGACGACTACCCGCGCGCCGGCCTCGGACCGATGTCGCGCCTCGCGCGTCAGGCCGGGGTCAGTGATCCCAGCATCCTGCGTCTGGTGAAGAAGCTCGGCTTCAGCGGCTATAGCGACTTCCAGAACGCGCTGATGGCCGAGGTGGACGACCGCCTGCGCTCGCCGCGCACCCTGCTCGCCGGGCGTCGCGAAGGCATGAGCCGCGACGATGTCTGGTCCAACTACCTGAGCGACGCCAGCGAAGGCATCCAACGCACCCTGGCGCTGACCCAGGCCGACGACGTGCGCCTGCTCGGCGACTGGCTGCTCGACCCCAAGCTGCGCGTGCTCTGCCACGGCGGCCGCTTCAGCCGCTTCCTCGCCGGTTACCTGGTGGCGCACCTGCGCATGCTGCGCAGCGGTTGCCTGTTGCTGGACGACGGCGCCGCGCTGCCCGACCAGCTGGGCGACATCGACCGCCAGACCCTGGTGGTGGTGTTCGACTACCGCCGCTACCAGGCCCAGGCGCTGGGCGTGACCCGTGCGGCCAAGGCCCGTGGCGCCCGCGTGGTGCTGTTCACCGATATCTACGACTCGCCGCTGCGCGAGTTCGCCGACCTGATCATCAGTGCCCCGGTGGAATCCCCATCGCCCTTCGACACCCTGGTGCCGACCATGGCCCAGGTCGAGGCGCTGATCGCCAGCCTGGTAGCGCGCATGGACGGCCAGCTCGACGAACGCCTGGAAGGCATCGACCACCTGAGAGCTGCCTTTGGCAGCCACATCCTCGAGGAATGACCGTGTTCAGCTTGCCCCACCAATCGCCCCGTGACCTTCCGTTCACTCGCGGCCAGACCGCCATCCTGTTCGTCGACATGCAGAACGCCTGGGTCATCCCCGGCCGCGATGCTCATGTCGATCCAGCGACGCACTCCTACTTCTACGACCGTGTCGAGGCGAGCGTGATACCCAACCAGCAGCGCCTGCTGGCGGCCATGCGCGAGGTGGGCGGGGAGGTGCTGCACACCATCATCGAGAGCCTCACCGCCGATGGCCGTGACCGCTCGCTGGACCACAAGCTCTCCGACATGCACCTGCCCAAGGGCAGCCCCGACGCTCAGGTGATCGATGCCCTGGCGCCGCGGGAGAACGAGATCGTGCTGCCCAAGACTTCCTCGGGGGTCTTCAACTCCACCGCCATCGACTACGTGCTGCGCAACCTGAATACCCGCCACCTGATCATCTGCGGCGTGGTCACCGACCAGTGCGTGGACATGGCCGTGCGCGACGCAGCCGACCGTGGCTACCTCGTCACCCTCGTCGAGGACGCCTGCGCCACCCACACCGCCGAACGCCACCAGGCCTGCCTGGAAGCGATCAAGGGCTACTGCTGGATCGCCGACACCGACAGTGTGCTGGCCCGTATCGCCGCGCTGGCCTGAGGCCGGGAGAACGTCATGAGTCAGAACAATAACAATCCCGCTCCGATGCGCCTGACCAGCTTCGTCACCACCGACCTCTGCGGCATCACCCGTGGCCGCTCGCTTCCCGAATCGGAAGTCGCCGAGCAGCTTGTCACTGGTTGTGGCTGGGTGCCCGCCAACAGCGCGCTGACGCCCCAGGACATCATTGCCGACGACAATCCCTGGGGCAGCCACGGCGACCTGCGCCTGCTGCCCGACCCGAGCAGCCGGGTGCGACTTCAAAACGGCCCGGACGCCCAGGCCGCGCCGCTGGATTACCTGCACGGCGACCTGGTGACCACCACCGGCGCGCCCTGGCCGGTGTGCCCGCGCACGCTGCTGCGCGAGGAGATCGCCCGCTACCGGGAGCTCGATCTGCAAGTCACCGCCGCCTTCGAACATGAATTCAACCTGCTGGGCCTGGCGGACGAACACGCCGCCGCTTTCTCGCTTCAGGCACAGCGGCAGACCGGCAACTTCGGCGGCTGGCTGATGAGCGCGCTGGAACAGATCGGCGCCGAGCCGGAAATGTTCCTGCCCGAGTACGGCCGCAACCAGTACGAAGTCACCTGCCGGCCGACCCAGGGCGTTGCTGCGGCCGACCGCGCAGTGAACGCCCGCGAAGTCACCCGCGAGATCGCCCGCCAGTTCGGCTGGCGCAGCACCTTCACGCCGCTGCTGGCGCCCGGCGCCGTGACCAACGGCGTGCACCTGCACCTGAGCCTGCAACGCCTGGACGGTACCCCGGTGTTCTACGACGAAGCCGCGCCGAGCAACCTGTCGAAGCTCGCCGAGCACTGGGCCGCTGGCGTGCTGCGCCACCTGCCGGCGCTGTGCGCGCTCACCGCGCCAACGGCGGTGTCCTACCTGCGGCTGAAGCCGCACCACTGGAGCGCCGCCTACGCCTGCCTGGGCCTGCGCAACCGCGAAGCCGCGCTGCGCATCTGCCCGGTGGTGGAAATTGGCGGCAAACCCAAGGCGCGCCAGTTCAACCTGGAATTCCGCCCCATGGACGCCACTGCCAGCCCGCACCTGGCCATGGCCGCGGTGCTGATCGCCGGGCGCCTGGGCATGCAGCAGGAACTGCCGTTGTCGGCGGTCACCGACGTCGATCCGCACAGTCTCAGCGACGCCCAGCGCGAGGAGCTGGGGATCAAGTCGCTGCCGGGTTCGCTGGAGGAGGCCCAGCGCCTGCTGCTCGCCGATACCGAACTGTGCGCCCAGCTGCCGCCGGCGCTGCTGCAGACCTACGTCTCCATGAAGCGCCAGGAGCAGGCCCTGACCCGTGAACTCAGCGAAGAACAACTCTGTGAATCCTATGCAAAGTTCTACTGAATCCGGCCTCTACCGGCGTCCGCCGTTCGAGATCGTCAACCCGCAGGGCAAGAGCCCGGTGCTGCTGGTCTGCGAGCACGCCAGTCGCTACATCCCCGAGGAACTGGCGCAGCTGGGCCTGGACGACGCGGCTGCCGCCGAGCACATCGCCTGGGACATCGGCGCGCTGGAGCTGGCCCGCGAGCTGTCGGCGCGCCTGGACGCCACGCTGCTGGTAGCCAACTACTCGCGCCTGCTGATCGACCTCAACCGCCCGCTGTCGGCACCCGATGCGATTCCCGAGCACAGCGAGATCTACCCGATCCCCGGCAACCTCAACCTGAGCGCCGCGGCCCGGCAGGAGAGGGTCGCGAGTCTGTTCGAACCCTTCCACCAGCGATTGACCGCGCTGCTCGACGAGCGCCTGGCCGCCGCCCGGCCAACCCGGCTTGTCGGCGTACACAGCTTCACCCCGAGCTATCGCGGCGAGCCGCGCCCGTGGGTCGCCGGGGTGCTCTACGCGAAGGCCGAAGCCTATGCCCAGCGCATGGTTGCTGGCTTGAGGGAGAGCGGGGAAGAAATCGGCGCCAACCAGCCCTATGTGATCGACCCGCTGGAGGACATGACTGTCCCGGTGCATGGCGACGAGCGCGGCGTGGACGCCGTGTTGATCGAAATCCGCAATGACGGACTGCGGACCCCGCAAGGGGTGGAAGCCTGGGCGACACGCCTGGCTCCCTGGCTCTGAGGACCCATGCCCGACCTGGTGCGTTCGGCCGGGGCGGGCGGGTTCTGAAAACAACAACAATTCAGCGCATGAGCGCCGAACCCTGAAAGCTGCCGTTCCCAGAGGAAGTGCCCCGTGGCCATCGAACAGTTCGGATACAAGCAACAACTCCGCCGTAGCCTGACGCTCGGCGACCTGGTGATCTACGGGATGATCTTCATGATCCCGATCGCCCCCTTCGGCGTGTACGGCTGGGTCCATGCCGACGCCCACGGTATGGTGCCCATGGCCTACCTGGTGGGCATGGTGGCGATGCTCTTCACCGCGCTCAGCTATGGCGCGATGTCCCGCGCGTTTCCCATCGCCGGTTCCGTGTACTCCTATGCCCAGCGCGGCATCCACCCCAACGTCGGTTTCATTGCCGGCTGGGTCCTGCTGCTGGACTACCTGCTGATCCCGCCGCTGCTCTACGTGTTCAGCGCGCTGGCGCTGAACCACCTGTTCCCGGCGATCCCCAAGCTGGTCTTCATGCTGATCTTCCTGGTGTCCGCCACGCTCATCAACCTGCGCGGCATCACCCTGGCGGCGCGCTTCAACCTGCTGTTCCTGATCGCCGAACTGGTGGTGCTGGCGATCTTCCTGGCGGTGGGTTACCACGCGCTGGAAGGCGGCCTGGGCAATGGCCGGCTGACGCTGGAACCGCTGCTGCAGCCGGAGCATTTCAACCTCGGCCTGGTGATGAAGGCGGTGTCCATCGCGGTGCTGTCGTTCCTCGGCTTCGATGCGATCTCCACCCTCGCCGAGGAGGTCAAGGGCGACCCGGCCAAGCAGATTGGCCGCGCCTCGCTGATCGCGCTGTTCGTCATGGGCGCGATCTTCATCGTGCAGACCTGGCTGGCCACCGACCTGGCTGCGGGCATGACCTTCAAGTCGGCGGACACCGCCTTCTACGAGATCGCCGAAGCGGCCGGCGGCAGCTGGCTGTCCACGCTGACGGCGGTGTCCACCGCGCTGGCCTGGGGCGTGACTGTGTCGATCACCTCGCAAGCCGCCGTTTCGCGCCTGCTGTACTCCATGGCTCGCGACGGCAAGTTGCCGCGAGTGCTGGCCAAGGTGCACCCGAAGTACCAGACCCCGCACATCAGCCTGTACCTGGTCGGCGTGCTGTCGCTGGGCATCGGCATCTACTTCCTCGACTCGCCGGACGTGCTCACCTCGCTGGTGAACTTCGGCGCGCTGACCGGTTTCTGCCTGCTGCACCTGGCGGTGATCAATCATTACTTCATCCGCCAGAAGAGCGGCCAGGTGCTGCGCCACCTGGTGTTCCCGTTGATCGGCCTGGTGATCATCGCCTACGTACTGTTCAGCATGAGCCGTGAGGCGCAGGAGCTGGGCGCAGGCTGGATAGCCATCGGCCTGGTGTACCTCGCGGTGCTCAGCCGACGCGGCAACGGCAGCGAGCTGGCACGGGAAATCTGAGCGGGTGCGCCGTGCTGTCGCAGACGGCACGGCGCGCTTTGACAGACGGCGAGGCGTGCCCCATAAAGATCGGGCGGTGCAGGGACGCCGCCAACACCGACGAACCAGCGTGAAACAGCATGAGCAGGAAAGATCAGGACAGTACGCCCTTCACCCTGGACCGCATCGACGAGGAGATCCTCCGCATCCTCCGTCACCAGGGCCGCATCACCTACGGCAAGCTGTCCGCGCTGGTCCACCTCACCCCGCGCCCCTGCCAGGAACGCGTCCGCAAGCTGGAGCGGCACGGCATCATCCGTGGCTACGGAGCCGTCATCGACGAACAGAAGATCGCCGCGGGTCTGTCGCTGCTGGTGCTGGTCGCGTTGTCCAACCAGAGTGGCCGCACCGCGCAGAAGGCCTTCGAGGCACGCATGATCGCCTGCCCGGAAGTGCTGCACTGCCAGCTGATCAGCGGGACCTTCGACTACAGCGTGCGCATGCGCTGCCGCGACATGGAGCACTACCGCGCGCTCACCGAAACCTGGCTGAACGATGAGAGCCTGCACATCGACAAGCTGGTTGCCCACCCTGAGCTGACGACTATCAAGGAGTCCGCCAGCTAGCGCCGTGGACTCGCTTTTCTCCGGCGTTTTCCTCCGCTGATATCCCCCCGCCAGCGGCTGCCTCAAGCGCAGCCGAATCGGCTGTCATGACCCTCCAATACAGCCGGATCGGCCGGCAAAGCCCTCCATTACAGCCGGGTTTTCTCTGGGGCCGGTGGGAGAATCGTGTAGCCCCTCTCCCGAAGTGCAGACCTGATCCAGGGCCTCTGCGACGTTGTTGTGCCCGCTGTTCGAGGCATGCTGGAGCGGGGCGGTACCGTTCGAATACACCGACAGAAAAGTCCAATCACAACAATCGGAGGTCCCACCATGACTCGCTTCGTCGACGTCCCCACGATGTCCCAACTGGTCCAGCAGATCGGTGTCGCCCGCTTCATCGGCGAACTCGCCGACACCATCGCCCAGGATTTCGTGCGCTGGGAGTCCTTCGACAAATCCGCCCGTGTCGCCAACCACTCCGAGATCGGCGTCATCGAGCTGATGCCCGTGTCCGATACCGCCCGCTATGCCTTCAAGTACGTCAACGGCCACCCGCAGAACACCCAGCGCGGGCTGTTCACTGTCATGGCCTTCGGTGTGCTGGCGGATGTCGAGACGGGCTATCCGGTGCTGCTCTCCGAGCTGACCGTGGCCACCGCGCTGCGCACCTGCGCCACCTCGCTGATGGCCGCCCGCGCGCTGGCCCGCCCGGATTCGCGACGCATGGCGCTGATCGGCAATGGCGCACAGAGCGAGTTCCAGGCCCTGGCCTTCCATCACCACCTGGGCATCGAGGAAATCGCCGTCTACGACATCGATCCGCAGGCCACCGAGAAGCTGATCCGCAACCTGGCGGACGTCCCCAACCTGAAAATCATCCGCGCCGGCTCCACCGCCGAAGCGGTGCGCGGCGCCGACATCGTCACCACGGTGACCGCCGACAAGGCCTACGCGACCATTCTTACCCCGGAGATGATCGAGTCGGGCATGCACATCAACGGCGTGGGTGGCGACTGCCCGGGCAAGACCGAACTGCACGCCGACGTCCTGCGCGCCGGCAAGGTGTTCGTCGAGTACGAGCCGCAATCGCGGGTCGAGGGCGAGATCCAGCAGATGCCGGCGGACTTCCCGGTGACCGATCTGTGGCGCGTGCTGGCGGGCCAGCTGGCCGGGCGCGACAGCGCCGAGCAGGTGACCATCTTTGACTCGGTCGGCTTCGCCCTCGAGGATTACTCCGCGTTGCGCTACGTGAATGAGCAGGCCAGTCGCCTGGGCCTCGGCGAGCGCATCGACCTGGTGCCGTGGAGCGAGGAAGAGGACAACGATCCCAAGGACCTGTTCCGCTACACCCGCTCTGCCAAGGCGCGCAAAGGGCTGCGCCGCATCGCCTGAGGTTCAGCGCGTCAGTTCCGCCTCTGGTGGGATCGCCAGCGGTGGGCGGCTGAGGTCGCTGGCGCTCTGTGTGGTGGCGGCGACACGGGCCTTCAGCCATTGGCTGAAGGCCTTCACCACCGCGCGTTCGGCCTTCACCGGGTCGGTCACCAGGAAGTAGCCCCGGCTGGACTGGATGGTGATGTCGAACGGGCGCACCAACAGGCCGCGGGCGAGGGCGTCGCCGCTGAGCAGGTTGTCGCCGATGGCCACGCCCTGGGCGGCTATGCACGCGGCGATGGTGCAGGGTGCATCGGCGAACAGCACGCCGGAGCGGTGATCGATGGCGCTCGCACCCACCGCGCCGAGCCACAGGCGCCAGTCGGCAAAATCATTCATGTGCAGCAGTGTGTAGTGGGCCAGGTCCGCCGGCTGCTGCAGGCCGCCGCGCGAGTGGATCAGGCGCGGGCTGCAGACCGGGAAGAAGTGCAGGGCCACCAGTTGCTCCACCGTCTGGTTCGGCCAGTCGCCGCTGCCGTAGGCGATGAACAGGTCGGCGTCGCTGGCGCTGGTGTCCTGCGGCACGCGCGGTGTCACCACGTGCAACTGCACCTTCGGGTACTGCGCCAGGAAGTCGCCCAGGTGCTGGCACAGCCAGTAGGTGGCGAAACCGGGGTTGCAGCTCACGCACAACGGGCCGCTGACCTGCTGCTCGTCGAAGCTGCTGCCGGCCAGCTGTACCTCCGCGAGGATGCGTCGCACGTCGCGGGCATACCTTTCCCCCCGATAGGTCAGGCGAATGCCGCGACCGGTGCGCTCGGTCAGGGCGAAGCCGAGGCGTTCCTCCAGCGTGGCGATGCGGTGGCTGACCGCGCTGCGGGTAAGGTTCAGCTCCGTCGCGGCGGCGGAGACGCTGCCCAGCCGGGCCACGGCATCCAGTGCCCGCAGGGCGGTCATCGAGGGAAAGTGCATGGGGCGCTCATTGCTCCATTGGTGAAACTAACTGGACATGGGTGGCGAAATCCTGCGCTTGTTGCAAATTCCGCTTCACCAATACTAGGCCACACGACAACAACAACAGGCAACGATGAGGAAGCCGCCATGTCGAAATTCAAGGCCTACGTCCAGCAGTGGATCGACGAGCACCGCCAGCAGCTGTCCGACTGGCACCAGGTGATCTGGCATTTCGCCGAGCCGGCGTTCCGCGAGTACAAGTCCTGCGCCTGGTACGTGGAGTTGCTGCGCAAGGAAGGCTTCACGGTGGAAGAGGGCAGCGGCGGCATGCCCACCGCCTTCGTCGCCACTTTCAGCAATGGCGATGGCAGCGAGGGTGACGGGCCGATCCTCGCCACCTACGCCGAATACGACGCAGTGCCCGGCAACTGCCAGGCGGCGGCGACCAGGCCGATGCCACGCGATGGCCTGTCGAAGTACGCGCCGGGCCACACCGACCCGCACTCCGCGCTGGGTATCAGCGCTCTGGGCGGGGTGCTGGCGGCCAAGGCGGCGATGCTGGAATTCGGTATCCGGGGCACCATCAAGTTCTTCGGCGAACCGGCGGAAAAACTGCGCGCGTCCAAGCCCGTGCACGCCGCCAAGGGCTACTACGACGACCTCGACGCCGCCGTCAGCTTCCATCCCACCTACATGCTGCCGCTGAACAACACCACCACCTGGGACACCCACTGCGGTATCGCCTACTCGTACATCTACACCTTCACCTGCGAAGAGCCGCAGAACTGGATCGCTGCCGACCGCTACAGTCCGATCCCGCAGAACCACCTGGCCGCCCGCGCTCCTGGCGCCAATGATGCGCTGGTGCACTTCTACACCCTGAACGAGAGCCTGCGTCGCTCGACCCTGCCGTTCACCGGGCTGTGGAGCTTCAACGAAGCCATCCTCACTGCCGGGCAAGCCACCGCCGACAACCTGCCGCCGCACGTCTCGCAGATCCAGTACTTGCTGCGCTGCGACTCCATCGAACAGGCCGAGACCATCTCCACGGTGATGGACAACAACGCCGCCGCCGCGGCCATGGCCACCGGCTGCCAGTGGAAGAAGACCTGGGTCTGCAAGTCCCGTGGCGGGCTGGCCAACCATGCGCTGGCCCAGGCCTGCTACGACAACCTCGCCGCCATCGGCGCGCCGAGCTGGGGTGAACAGGCCATCGCGGTGGCGCGGGAAATCCAGGTGAACCTCGGTCTCGAGCCCATGGATGAACCCTTCCTGCCGGCCACTCAGGCATTGATCGAGCCGCAGGAATGCGAGCGGCAGATGCGCCTGCAGATGCCGGCGTGGCAGAAGTACCTGACCTCCGACGACTACCCCGAATACACCTGGCACTGCCCGACCGTGCGCCTCTACGTGGCCCGGCCGATGCTCAGCGCGCCCTCCGGCTTCACCTATCCGGACTGGGTGTCCAACGCCCTGGGCGGCATCCGCGAGACCATCGACCCGATGATCGACGTGGCCTCGAAGACCATCGGCAGCACGCTGATCGAGTTGTTCACCGATGCCGACCTGCTGGCCGAGGCGACCCGCGAATTCAACCAGCGCACCGGCGGCGGCATCGGCGGCGAACAGTGGCAGGCGCCGCTGCTGCCGAAGGACTTCAAGGTCCCGCACCGCTTCCGCTGGCCGGAGTACATCCGCACGGTGCGCGGCGAGGAATGGTGGATTCCGGCGCGCGAGGACGAGTGATCCCGAGCTACCGAACCCGCCGGGAAATGCGCACGTAGGATGGGTTGAGCGCAGCGATACCCATCGATCCCTGCCTGCGATACAGCATGGGTATCGCAGGCTCCACCCATCCTACGTTGGAGTTCCCTTGTGATCTGGTGTGGTTGGTTGGGCGCGCCTGAACCCGTTCCGTAGGGCGCATAACGCGCCAGCGTTATCCGCCGTCATGGCATCGGCGGATAACCCGTTCCGGGTTATGCGCCCTACGCGGTTGTACATAGGCGCGAATAGCGCCTATCGGGCGCGTTTGAGCCAGCGGACCAGTGCCGCGCTAATCTCCACGGCGCGCGAGCGCGACGGACAGCCCGGCGTCGAGAGCAGCTGCGGCAGCAGGAAACCCACTTCCGCTTCGTTCGGCCCGCAGAGACCCGGCGCGGCCGATTCGAAGACTTCCTCGTCCCAGCGCGGGAAGCGCTCGCTCCCGCTTTCGAATGCAGTCAGTGCGTTCATGATCGTTTCGCCTCCTAGAGGTCCAGCACCAGTGGTTGCACGCCGCTGTCGTCCTGCGCCGGGATGGCGCAGCAGATCAGTACGCTGCCCGCTTCGGGCAGTTCCGCCGGTGGATTGGGGTAGTGCACCTGGCCGCTGACGATCTTCGTCCTGCAGGTGCCGCAGGAACCGCCGCGGCAGCTGAAGTCGGGTGCCAGCCCCCGGGCCTCGGCCAGCTCCAGCAGGCTGCCGCTCTCGGGCTTCCAGCGGGCCTCCTTGGCCGAGCCGGCGAAGTACACCGGCACCGGTTCGGTGGCAGCGGGCGGTTGCACCAGCGTCGGCTCTTGGCCGTCACCCCGGCGTTTGAGCGTCGAGGGGCCGAAGGTCTCGGCGTGGATGCGCGCGTCGGCGATGCTCAGGCCGCGCAGGCCGTCGTAGATTGCCTGGGTGAATTCGCCGGGGCCGCAGACGTAGAAGTCGTAATCGTCCAGCGGCAGCCGCGCCTTGATCGCCTCGATATCCAGACGCCCGATCTGTTCGAAGTCGCGGCCGGGCAGAGCATCCGGTTCCGGGCGGCTGAGTGCACGGTGAATCTGCAGTTGCGGCGCGCGCTGGCGCAGCTCGGCGATCTCGCGCTGGAACGGTAACTGGCCCAGCGTCCGCGCAGACTGGAACAGATGCACGCGCCGCGCCGGGCCCGCCGCCAATTCACGTAGCATCGACAGCAGTGGGGTGATGCCCACGCCCGCGCCGATCAGCACCACTGGCCGTACGCTGTCGCCCTTCAGGGTGAAGCTGCCCATGGGCGCGCGGATCTGCAGGTGATCGCCCACACCAATATGTTCATGCAGGTATCGCGACGCCGGGCCCTGGGCCTTCACGCTGATGCGCAGCTCGCCGTCCGACGGTGCGCTGGAAAGGCTGTAGGTGCGGATCAGCGCCTGTTCGCCGGCCGCCAGGCGCACCGGCAGATGCTGGCCTGGTGCGAAGGTCACGGCGAGGCCGGTGGGTGGTTGCAGGTAGAACGAGCGGATGTCTTCGCTTTCCGGTTCCACGCGCAGCACCTGCCAGTCCTGCCACTGCTGGCGCTGCTCGCGCTCCTGCAGTCTGGCGTCGGCCTCGGCCCAGGTGCCGGTCATCAGGCTGGTGGGCGAGTATTCGCGGAAGTTCCAGCGCAGCGCCAGGGCGTTGCGGCGCAGCACCGCGTGCTGCATGTCCAGGGTCCACAGGCGTTCGGCGCCTTCGAAGGCCGCCAGCAGCGGGCTGTCGAAGAGGATTTCGGTGCGGCCGTGAACCTGCAGCACGTCACCGCTGGTGAAGTCGACGAACAGCAGCCCCGCCTGCGGGTTGGCCTGCAGGTTGCCGAGGGTGTTGAAGTGCAGGTTGCCGGCATAGTCGGGGATGGTCAGGCGATTGCCGTCGATCCGGACGAAGCCGGGGCGGCCGCCGCGATGGGAAACGTCCACCGAACACTCGCCGTCTTCGTGCTGCACATAGCTGGCGACGAAGAAGGTGTCGGCGTTGCGGATGATGGTTGCCAGCTCCTCGTTCAGCGCACCGAAATCCTCACGCGGGGCGCGCTGGCTGTAGCGCTGCTCGTCGCGGCTCCACTCGCGCTTCTGGATGTACTGCGGGCAGTTGCCGAAGGAGTGCTCGACGGCCACCGTCAACAGGCCGCCGTCCACTTCGCGGAGGACACCGTTCATGCGGTTGCGCCGGCGGGTATGCAACTCGATGCCCAGCAGACCGATGGCGTGGCCGGCTCGCAGGCCGCTGGCCGCCGGGTCCTGGCTGTCGGGCACGCTGTCGAGCAGCAGGCTTTTCGGGTCGGGTGAAGTGACGAAGCCTTCCGCACCTTCGAGCAGGGTTGCCCAGGGCCTGCCCTGGTCATCCACGGCGCCGGCGATGATGAAGGGCAGCTGGTGGTAGAACTCACGGTGCTGGTCGGGCATGTAGTCGCGGATGACTTTCTGGCCATGGACTTCCATGCGCTCGGCGACGCCGACGCGCTCCTGGATCGCCTTCTCGCCGGCGTGCCAGGGGGAGGTACGGTGTTTGGGCAACTGGAACATGACGGGCACCTCGCGACGAAGGGGCTGCCGGGTTACCCCGGCAGCGAAGGTTGCATCAGGCTTGCAGGCCGATGGCAGTGCGCTGCATCGGCACGAAGTGCGGCAGGGCCTCCACTCGGGCCAGCCAGGCTCGCAGGTTGGGGTAGTCCTGCAGTGAGACGTTGCCCTCCGGCGCATGGGAAATGTAGGAGTAGTTGGACACGTCGGCGATGGTCGCCTCGCTGCCGGTCAGGAAGGGCGTCTTCGCCAGTTCGCGTTCCATCACCTGGAACAGGGTGTGGGCGCGGGTGGCGACTTCCTCGGGGTTGAAGGCGGCGCCGAACACGGTGATCAGCCGCGCGGCGGCCGGGCCGTAGGCAACCTGCCCGGCGGCGACCGACAGCCAGCGCTGCACGCGGGCGGCGCCCAGCGGATCTTCCGGCAGCCAGCGGCCGTTGCCGTATTTTTTCGCCAGGTAGACCAGGATGGCGTTGGAGTCAGAGACGATGACGCCTTCGTCATCGATCACCGGCACCTGGCCGAAAGGGTTCAGTGCGAGGAAATCCGGATGCTTGTGGGCGCCCTTGGCGAGGTCCACGGAGATCAGTTCGGTGGGCAGCTGCAACAGCGAGAGCATCAGCTCGACGCGGTGGGCGTGGCCGGACAGCGGATGGCGGAAGAGTTTGATGGTGTGGGACATGACGGTGACTCCGTTGGCTTGAGTGGGTAGGCAGCGCGAGTCGGTTCGGGGTGGGTTGCTCGAGCTGATGGGTGAATGCTGCGCCTGATGGACGGCGCGCAGAATCACCAGGGCGGGCAATCCAGCGTTTCAGAATGCGGAAGAATGGGCGGTGGGATCAGCCGTCGTGCGGCCATGGGCTGCCCTCGCCGCTCCGACCTACCCGCGCAATGCCGGATGCGCGCGCAGGCGCGGCACCACGAAATCGAGGAAGGTACGCACCCGCGCCGCCGCGCGGCGGCCTTCGCGGTAGATCAGCTGCACCGGCAACCCTGGCGCCGCGTAGTCCTGCAGCACAGCTTGCAGGCCCCCGCTGCTCAGTTCGGCATGGGCCTCGTGACTCATGCAGCGGGTCAGCCCGAGCCCCAGGCTGGCCGCACGGATCGCCGCGTGGGTGGTGCTGCACGCCAGCCTCGGTGAGAAGCGCACCGAACGCGGCGCGCCCTGATGACGGAAGCGCCATTCGCTGATGGGGCCCTGGCTGCCGGAGACGATGATGCTGTGCGCCTTGAGGTCCTCCGGCGCCTGCGGCACGCCATGGCGCGTGAGGTAGTCGGGCGATGCGCAGATCACCGGCCGCACCATGCCCACCGGCAAGGCGAAGCCGGAAGAGTCGGGCAAGGTACCTATTACCAGCGCCACATCGATGCCGTCTTCCAGCAGACGCGGCAGGTCCTCGCGGTGACGGCTGACCAGGCGTACATCGGGAAAGGCTGCCAGGTAATCCATTGCGATGGGCGCGAAGAGGCGGTCGGCCATCAGCAGCGGCAATGTCAGGTTCAACTGCCCGGCAGGGTGGGCCTGCAAGCCGTCGAGCGAGCCTTCCGCCTCATCGATACCCTGGAGAATCTGCCGGCAACTGGCGGCAAAGGCTTCGCCACTGGCGCTCAGCTCGACCCCACGCGGGCCGCGCAGCAGAAACTCGCATTGCAGGCGGGACTCCAAAGCGGCAACCAGGCGCATCACCGTCGCGGTGGACAGCTCCAGCCGACGCGCGCCCGCGGCGAGGCTGCCGGAGCGCGCCACGGCGTCGAACGCCTGCATTTCCCGGTAGCGGCTCACGGCTGTGTGGCTTGCAGGGCCGGGTCGGCGCGCAGGCGTTCCGCGCAATGCGTGACGAAGCTGCGAACCTTCGCCGGCAGCCGCGTGCTGTCCTGGTAAAGCAGGTGGATCGGCAATGGCGCCGTGGCGAACTCGTCGAGGACGATCTCCAGCTCGCCACGCGCCACGGCCTCGGCGGCCTGGTAGGAGAGGACGCGGGTATAGCCGCCGCCCAGGCGCGCGGCGTGGATGGCGGCGTTGTTCGAGCTGACCACGAAACGCGACGGTGGGCGCAGGGTCAGCGGGCCGTCCGCGGTGACGAACTGCCAGTCGGTGAGCAGGACGCTGGTGGCGGCCATCACCACCGGCGCGTCGAGCAGTTCGTTGGGGTGCCGCGGGCGGCCGTGGCAGTCGAGGAACGCCGGGGAGGCGCAGACCACCGGGCGGATTTCGCCGACTTTCAGCGCGGTCAGGCTGCCCTCGGGCAGTTGGCCGATACGCACGGCCACGTCGATGCCCTCGTCGAGCATGTTCACCACGCGATCCACCAGCAGCGCGTTGACTGTCACCTCGGGATGGGTTTCCAGGTAGCCGGCGATCAGCGGGATCAGGTACAGCTCGCCGAACAGCACCGGGGCGGTCACCGCCAGGTTGCCGCGCGGCCGCAGGGCGCTGCCGGAGGCCAGTTCCTCGGCTTCTTCCAGTTCCTGGAGGATGCGCCGGCAGTCCTCGACATAGCGCTGGCCGGCCTCGGTCAGCCGCACGCTGCGGGTGCTGCGGGCCAGCAGCAGGGTACCCAGGCGCTGCTCCAGCGCGGCGATGGCGCGGGTCACGCTGGGCGGCGACAGGCCCAGCTGCTTGGCGCCAGCGGCAAAGCTGCCGGCCTCGGCCACGGCCAGCAGTACTGTCATTTCCTGAAACCTGTCCATGGATCACCGTTGTCGCCTTGAGCGGGTCGCCAGACTGTAGAGGGAAGCGGCGCCGGATTGAAGTGCCGGCGGCTTGCGGGCGACATCGGCGTGCTTGCCAGCGCCCTGTGGCTTGACCGCGCCCCGGCCGCTCCGGCACAAGCGCTGGAGGCGCCCGCCGCGAGGCCGCCACCGCCAAGAGCCTTCTCCCATGACCAGCAAGACCTCGACTACCGCGCTGGCCGCTGCCAACAACCCACGCCTGGGCATCGCCCTGTGCCTGCTGTCGATGCTCATCTTCGCCTGCCAGGACGGCATCACCAAGGTGCTGGTCCGCCACTTGCCGGTGGCCGAACTGGTGATGGTGCGCTACTGGGTGTTCGTGCTGTTCGCGCTCATCGTCTGTCGTTCCCAGGGCGGCGTGCGCGCGGCCATCCGCAGCGCCAGCCCCTGGCAACAGGTGGTCCGCGCGTTGCTGGGCGTAGGCGAGATCGCCATCTTCGGCCTGGCCCTGCGCTATCTCGGGCTGGCCGAAACCCACGCACTCTACGCGGTCTTCCCGCTGATGACGCTGGGCCTGGCGCGGCTGTTTCTCGGTGAGCGGATGGTCGGCCGGCAATGGCTGGCGGCGGCGGTGGGTTTTGGCGGTACGCTGCTGATCCTGCGCCCCGGCATGGGTGTGTTCGAGCCCGCGGCGCTGATTCCGCTGGCGGCGGCGCTGACCTTCGCCTTCTTCAACATCCTCTCGCGGCGTATCAGCCAGACCGACTCCTTCGCCACCACTACGCTGTACATGGCCGTGGTCGGCGCCGTGGCGGCCACCTCCGCCGGGCTTCCCGCGTGGGTCACGCCGACGCCCCACGAAGCGATGCTGATGTCGATCGTCGCCGTCTCCGGGGTGATCGCCCAGTTGCTGCTGATCCAGGCGCTGAAGTACGCCCAGGCCTCGACGCTGCAGCCGTTCAACTACTCGCTGCTGGCCTTCGCCACGCTGATCGGCCTCATCGTCTTCGGCGAGACGCCGACCCTCTGGACCATCACCGGCGCGCTGCTGATCCTGCTGGCGGGGTTGTACTCGATCAGGCCGAAGGCCTTGTAGGAGCGAGCCTGCTCGCGAATGGCGGACAAGGTCCGCCGTCAATCAGCCGCGCCGAACGCCCGATAGACACCATGGTGCAATGTCCGCCTCCCGGCCGGCGTGGTGTCATTCCCGGCAGGGGCAACCCGGTCTCAACTCCGAGAACCCCGCCGCCCGAACGTGCGCCGCACGCTCATCCTACCCAGGCGAACCCGTCGAATCGCGAGGTCTCCATGCTCCTACCCCTTTGTACCTGGTCCGAAATCGAGCAGTTCCTTGGCCGCAGCCGGACCATCGTCATCCCCATCGGCTCCAACGAGCAGCACGGCCCCATCGGCCTGCTGGGGACCGACTGGATGTGCCCGGAAATCATCGCCCACGAAGCGCAGAAGTCGGCGGACATCCTCATCGCGCCGACCTTCAACATCGGCATGGCGCAGCATCACCTGGGCTTCCCCGGCACCATCACGCTGCGCCCCTCGACCTTCATCGCCGCCATCTGCGACTGGGTGAATTCCCTGGCTGCCCACGGCTTCGAGAGAATCCTCTTCCTCAATGGCCACGGCGGCAACGTCGCTTCCATCGAGGCCGCCTTCTCCGAGCTCTACGCCCAGGCCAGCTTCGCCCGCCGCCCGGCCGGTTTCGCCCTGAAGCTGTGCAACTGGTGGGACCTGGAAGGCGTCGGCGAACTGGCCAACCGACAGTTCCCCAAGGGCCATGGCATCCACGCTACGCCGTCGGAGATCGCCGTGACCCAGTGGGCCTATCCGCAGCACATCAAGTCGGCCGAGTACTCGCCGCCGATCGCTAACTGGGGCCCGATACGCGAAGCGGCGGACTTCCGCGCGCGCCATCCGGACGGCCGCATGGGCTCTGATCCAGGCCTTGCCACGCCGGAGAAGGGGCGCGAGCTGGTGATGCTGGCTGCCCTCGGACTGGTGCAGGCGGTCGAGGCCTTCAGCGGGGAACCCTCGCCGTTCTGAGTGCCATCCGCCGCTGCGCTACCTCACGCAAACCCGAGCCTCGCTCGGGTTTCTGCTTTTCTGCGCCGCGCAAAGCCGGCCAGCTAACAAGAGCTAACAGCAGATAACTCGCCCGATTGCGCAGGCCTTGCCACTCTGGCAACCGGGTGTCATTGGCTAACCAGGGAGGCCTCCATGACCCAGCATGATGGCTGCATGAATCTGGCGGGGCGGCGCAGCAATGCCGAATTCGGCGCGTTGATCCTCGGCTCCGGCGAACACGACGAGGTGGCATCGCGCCAGCTGTACATGGCCGTGCTGCCGCTGCTCATCGCCTTCTTCGAGGGTCAGGCGCAGGCCGGGCGCATCGACCAGCACGACATGGGCGACCTGCTGCGCGCCACCCTGCGGCAGGTCGACGGACAGCGCGCCAGCTACGACCCGGCCGTGCCCTTTCGCGCCTGGCTGCTGGAGCTGGCTCGGCATGAACTGAGTGTCCACCGTTGCGCGCTGCCGGGCGCAGGGCCCGTCGTGTGTGAAGCGCAGAAACCGGCGCGGCGCAGGCGTACCGCCGCCGCCCACTGAGTCCAGGTTTTCAGGAAGTCCCGATGCAGTCGATCGAGAAAATTCTCTACACCGCCCGCGTACATACCCGTGGCGGCCGTGATGGTGAAGCACGCAGTGATGATGGTCGGTTGCAGGTCCGTCTGACGCCACCCGGCGCACCGGGGGAGGGCAGCAACCCCGAGCAGTTGTTCGCCGCCGGCTGGTCCGCCTGTTTCATCGGCGCACTGCGGCATGCCGCGAATGCGCGCAAGCAGGAGTTCCCGGCGGACACGACGGTGGATGCCGAGGTGGAGCTGATGCACGGCGAGCAGGGTTTCTTCCTGCGGGCCCACCTGGCGGTCCACCTGCCGGGGCTGGACGCCGAACTGGCGCAGCGGCTGCTGGATGCCGCGCAGCAGAGTTGCCCCTACTCGAAAGCACTGCGGGGCAATGTCGCCGTCACCCTGAGCCTGTGCTGATGGGGCATCGCCACCGGCCATTGGGCGTGACAGCCCGCATAAAAGGTCACGCAAAGGCTTGATCGCGTGCTCGAAACTCCTATCCTGCTAGGACTTGCGGGCCAGTCTCGCGCCCACTCCCTCTGTCGGAAGAGACGCCCCGTGGAGTCCGCAGCGGACGATCTGTCCTCCTCACTCAAAACGCCGGTCGAATTCGGCCCGTTCCGGGTCGTGCCCGGCAAGCGCCTGCTCACCCGTGATGCGCAGCCGATGGACATCGGCGGGCGTGCCTTCGACCTGCTGCTCGCGCTGCTGGAAAAGCCCGGTCGGGTGCTCTCCAAGCGCGAGCTGCTCAAGCGCGTGTGGCCCGACATGGTGGTGGAAGAGGGCAGCCTGCGCTTCCACATGACCGGCCTGCGCCGCGCCCTGGGCGACGGCGAGGACGGCGCGCGCTATATCACCACCCAGGTGGGTGTCGGCTATGCCTTCGTCGCGCCGGTGAGTCGTGGCAGCGACGCAGCGCCGGCAGTGCCGCCGGTGATGAGCATGGGCGAAGGTGTCGGCAGCTTGCCGCCACGGGTGAAGCTGATCGGCCGCGAGTCCGACGTGCAGATGATCCTGCAGCGCCTGCGTGAGCCGCGCCTGTTCACCATTGTCGGCACCGGCGGTGTCGGCAAGACCAGCCTGGCCAACGAGGTGGGTCACCGCCTGGCCGCGGAGGGCCGGCAGGCGGTGCGCTTCATAGACCTCGCGCAAGTCGAGGATGAAAACCTGGTGACCTCGGCGCTGGCCGCTTCGGTGGGCGTTCCGGTGCAGTCCGAGGACCCGCTGGCGGTGCTGCTGGCGCACCTCAGGGGCCAGGACCTGCTGCTGATCGTCGATAACTGCGAGCACGTGGTGGACGTAGTGTCCGCGCTGGCCGAGCGCATTCGCGATGCGGCTCCCGGCGTCGGCCTACTGGCCACCAGTCGCGAGCCGCTGCGCGCGCGGGACGAAGAGGCGCACTGGCTGGGCCCGCTGGATTTCCCCGAAGACCCGCAAGGCTTGCCGCCAGAAGCTTTGCTGGCGTTCCCCGCCGTGCGGCTGTTCGTCGAGCGCGCCGAGGCCGCCAATGCTTCGCTGCAATTGCAGGATGGCGACCCCGGCCTGATTGCCGACATGTGCCGGCGCCTGGGTGGCATGGCCTTGCCCATCGAACTGGCGGCGGTACGGGTGGCCGTCCATGGCGTGAGGGCCACCCATTCGCTGCTGGGCGAACGCTTCTCCCTGGGCTGGTCCGGCCGGCGCACCGCCCAGCCGCGCCACCAGACGCTGCGCGCCATGCTGGACTGGAGCTATGGCCTGTTGTCCGGCAGCGAGAAGCTGGTGTTCGACCGCCTTTCGGTCTTTGTCGGGCCGTTCTCCCAGGAGGCGGCCGCGCAGGTCGTTGCCGATGCACGAATCGACACGCTGGAAGCGGCTGCCATCCTCGATGAGCTGACCGCCAAGGGACTCGTGGCGGTGGACCGCAGCGAGGCCGCCACGGCCTATCGCTTGCTGGAAATGACCCGTGCCTTCGCCCGCGAAAAGGCTGCTTCCCAAGGCCTTGACGAGGCGCACGCACTGGCCTTTCGTCACGCCGCCTATTACCTGTGGTTGCTGGAGCAACTGGGGAGCGTGCCCGAGGTGATCTACGAAGGCTGCGCGCGACTGGCCAGCCAGCTGGGCAACGTGCGCAGCGCGCTGGAGTGGAGCTTCGGCCCGCAGGGCGACCCTGGTCTGGCCCTACCGCTGGCGGCGGCCAGCGCGCCGCTGTTCCTGCACTATTCACTGCAGGTGGAGTGCCGTACCTGGTGCGCTCGCGCCACTGAGTTGCTGGAGCTGGGCTACTTCGGCACGCCCACTGAAATGGAACTGCAGGCGGCCCTCGGGCTGGTGCTGATGTTCACCCGCGGCAACAGCGAGGCCGCCGGAAAGGCCCTGCTTCGCGCGCTGGAAATCGCCGAGGCGCTGGGCGACCACTGGGCCGAACTGCGGGTGCTCGGGCGCCTGCAGATCTTCTACGAACGCATCGGTGACTTCGCCTCTTCACTGGCCTGGGCGGAGCGCGCGGTGCTGGTCGGCGATATCCTGGGCGAACCGGAAGCGGTGGCCGTGGCTGCCTCGCTCGCCGGTATCTCCCATCACCTGCTGGGCGACCAGCAGCGGGCGCGAGAGGAACTGGAAAAGTCCCTGCGCAACAGCTTGCCTTCCGAACGCAGCCGCACGTTGCACTATGGCTTCGACCACCACAACCGCACGGGTCTCGCCTTGGCGCGGACGCTCTGGCTGCTGGGTTGCGCCGACCAGTCGCGGCGCTGGGCGGACCAGGTGGAAGCCGAGGCGGCGGAACTCAACCACCCGGCCACCCATTGCATCGCCCTGGTGTGGACGCTGTGCATTCATCTCTGGACCGGCGAGCTGGACAAGGCCGAGCGCAGCCTGGCGAGTTTCAGCCGGATCGCCGAGGCCAACGCCTTCGCCCCCTATCAGGCCGCGACTCCGGGCCTGCGCGCGGCCATCGCCATTCGCCGCGAACAACCCGGCGATGCGGTGCGTCAACTGGAAGAAAGCCTCACGCGCCTGCACGGCATGCGCTACGAGTTGCTGACCACCTCGTTCGAGATTGCCCTGGCCGAAGGCCTGATCCTCGCCGGCGAACACCGCCGCGCACTGGGTGTGGCGCGGCGCAGCATCGCGCACTGCCGCAGCAGCGGTGATGCCTATGCCTTGCCGGAGCTGATGCGTATCGAGGCGCAGATCATCGCTGCGCTGGGCGAGGAGGGGGATCAGGCGGTGGAGCGTGTTCTCCAGGCGTCGCTGGCGATGGCTCGTGAACAGGGCGCGTTCGCCTGGGTCTTGCGTTCGAGCCTGGACCTGGCGCGGCTGCGCGCGAAGCAAGGGGACGTGGCCCAAGCGCTGGCGCTGCTGGAAACCTGCCAGCCCGAAGAAGGCCTGGACACGCTCGACGTCTGCCAGCTGGAAGCATTGCGGCGGGCGCTGGGCGCTACCGCCTGAGCGATCTCAGCGGCTCTCGGCCGGCCCGATGGCGAGCAGTGCCGCCATGTTCACCAGGTCTGGCAGCGTGCGCGCCTGCATCTTGCGCATGACCCGGCCACGGTGGGCTTTCACGGTGATCTCGCTGATGCCCAGGTCGGCGGCAACCTGCTTGTTCAGGCGGCCGGCCACCACCATCTCCAGTACTTCCCGCTCGCGGCTGGTGAGCAGGGCGTAGGCCTGGCGCAGGGCGTCGAGACGGGACTGCTGGCCGAGCGCTGCGCGGCTGTGTTCCAGGGCGTCGGTGATGGCCTGCAGCAGCGTGTCGCTGTCGAACGGCTTGGTGAGGAACTCCACCGCGCCCGCCTTCATCGCACGCACGGTGAGCGGTACGTCGCCGTAGCCGGTGATGAAGATGATCGGCATCGCCGGGCGCTCGCCGGCCACGCTGCGCTGCAGGTCGAGCCCGTTGAGGTCCGGCAGGTTGACGTCCAGCACCAGGCAGCACGGCGCGAGGCTCGGCGGCTGGTCGAGGAAGGCGCTGGCGGCCTCGAACAGCACCGGCTGCCAGCCGGCCGAGCGGATCAGCAGCTCCAGTGATTCGCGCACCGAGATGTCGTCGTCGACCACGTAGACGATGGGTGTCGCCTCTGACATGGACCGGGTTTCCGTTCGCGGGGATGAGCCGGGTTGAAGGGGAGAGTGGTGCAACATGCCATGTCCTCCGAGTGGCGTCGACCGGGCTGTCAGCCGACCGGCAGGGCGGCGCTGAGCGCCTTGAGCAGTTCCGCTTCGCTGAACGGCTTGAGCAGGCAGGCCACTGCGCCCAGGGCGAGCAGGCGTGGGCAGGTGGTTGCGTCGCTGTAGGCGGTGATGAAGATGATCGGCACGGGGATCGCCCGCTGCGCCAGTTCCTTCTGCAGCTGCGGCCCGCTCATGCCCGGCATCGACACGTCGAGGATCAGGCAGCGGGTGCGTTGCAGCGCCTCCGAGGCGAGGAAGTCCTCGGCCGAGGAAAACGCGTTCACCTCGAAGCCGAACTCGCGCAGCAGGTCCGGCAGGGATTCGCGCACTGATTCGTCGTCATCGACCACCGACACGAGCAGGGGCGTGGCCATCAGCGGATCTCCATCGGTTGGTCGTGGCTGGGCGATGCCGGGGGCAGCGCGAAGATGAAGGTGGAGCCCGGCCCGTCGTGGGTGGTGGCCCAGACCCGGCCGGCGTGGTGCTCGATGATCGAGCGGCTGACCCACAGGCCGATGCCCATGCCCGACTGCTTGGTGCTGAAGAAGGCGTCGAACAGCCGGCCGGCGTCCTCCGGCGCAAAGCCCGCGCCGTTGTCGCGTACCGCCAGGAAGATGCTCGCGTCCAGGTCATGGCCGGTGCTGATGCGCAGCTGCCGGGGGCGGTCGTGCACTTCGTCCAGCGCATCGATGGCGTTGAGGATGAGGTTGAGGATCACCTGCTGCAGCTGCACGCGGTCGCCGCTCACGGCGGGCAACTCTTCCTGCAGCGTGGGCAGCACAGTCACGCCGTGGCGCTGCAGTTCGTTGTGCAGCATGGCGATGACTTCCCGCGTGGCCTCGTTCAGGTCCACCTGTTCACTGACCGTTTCGTGGCGGGCGAACAGCGCACGCAGGCGCTTGATCACGTCGGCCGCGCGGTTGCCGTCGCGGATGGTGCGCCGCGCGGTTTCCCGGGCACCTTCCAGGTTGGGGGTTTGCGAGCCGAGCATGCGCAGGCAGGTGCTGGCATTGGTGATGATGCCCGACAGCGGCTGGTTGACCTCGTGGGCGATGGACGCGGTCAGCGCGCCCAGGCTGGCGACGCGGGCGACATGGGCGAGCTCGGCGCGGGTCCGGTGCAGGGTTTCCTCGGCGAGGCGGCGCTGGGTGACGTCCTGCGCCGTGGCGATGTACAGCAGCGCGCCGTCGGCTTCGCGGGTGGCCTGGGCGACCAGGTGGACGTGGCGCACGGCGCCGCTGGGCAGCAGCAGCCGGTGTTCATGCTCGAAGTCGCAGCCGTCGCGGCGCTGGCGCCTGAGCATGGCTTCCACGGTGGCGCGGTCGTCCGGGTGGATGCGCGAGAAGATCAGATCGAAGCCCGGCGTCAGGCCCGGCTGCAGGTCGAGGAGCCGGTAGATCTCTTCCGACCAGGCGATCTCGTCGTTGTCCACGCGCCAGGAGAAGGTGCCGGTGAGGCTGATGCGCTGGGCCTTGGCCAGGAAGGCTTCGCTCTGTCGCAGGGCCGCTTCGCTGCGGGCGCGGTCGATGGCGATGCTGGCGAGGTGAGTGAACTGCCCGATCAGCGCGCACTGGTTTTCGTCCAACTTCTGGGGCTGGCCGAAATAAACCGAGAGGATGCCGCTCACCTCGCCGTGGTTGGCCACCACCGGCACTGCCGCCAGCGCGTGCAGGTCGCTGGCTTGCGCCTGTTGCCGCCAGAGCGGCCAGCGGACTTCCCGCTGCAGGTCATCGATCTTCACGGTGGCGCCCTGCAGCACAGCCAGTGCCTGCGGGCTGCTTTGCGAACTCGCCGGCTGGCCGTCCGCGCCGCCGTACATCGAAGCCGGCAGGTGCGGTGCGGCGCCGGCCTGCAGGCGCAGCGTCGCTTCCGGCAAGCGGCCATGGCGCGGCGCGACCAGGGTGATGGCGCAGCGGCTGCCCTCGAGGTTGGCCTCCACCAGGTCGCAAAGGGCTTCCAGCACCTGCGGCAGGGCGCAACCGCCGGCCATCAGACCGAGCAGGCGTTTTTCGCCGGCCAGCAACAGCTCGGCGCGCTTGCGCACATGGATGTCGGTGTTGCCGCCGTACCATTTCAGCACGCGGCCAGCCGCGTCCAGCTGGGGCACCGCGCGGATGAGGAACCAGCGGTAGCTGCCGTCGAAGCGGCGCAGGCGCGCTTCGAATTCGCCGGCGCTGCCCGCTTCCAGCAGGCCTTGCCAGTAGACGCCCAGGGCCGGCGCATCCTCAGGGTGCAGGGCGGTCATCCAGCCAACGCCGGCGGCGCTTTCCGGGGTCATGCCGGTGTAGTCGAACCAGCGCTGGTTGAGGAACTCCACGCTGCCGCCCGGGTCGGTGCGCCAGACGAAGCCGGGCACGGCGTCAATCAGGGTGCGCAGTCGGTCCTCGGAAACGCTGACTTCTTCCAGCGCACGGGCCAGCGACGTCTGCGCCTGGGCGATCAAGGCCTGGTCGCGCCGCTGTTCGTCGATGTCCACCTTCAGCACGAACCAGCGCTGAATGCGCCCCTCGGCATCGCGGTGGGGCAGGCCGCGCACGTGGAACCAGCGGTAGATGCCGTCCGCGCCGCGCACCCGCTGCTGGAAGTTGTACGGATCGCCGCTGGCCACCGAGTGCTTCCAGGCGGCCAGCGCGCAGGGCAGGTCGTCGGGGTGGATGGTGTCAGAGCTGGTCCAGCGCCGCAGCTCGTCGAAACTGGCGCCGAGGTACTCGCGGTTGTGCCGGTTGACGCACTCCAGTTCGCCGCTGGGCGTCATCAGCGAGATCAGCGCGGGAATGCTGTCGATCAGGTCCTGGGTCTCGCGCGTCACGGTCAAGGGCGGCGCGGGCAGAAGGTCTTCGATATCGATGTTCTGGCCGCACCAGCCGGCGGGCTCGTCGAGATCGTTGGTGAGCGGGCGGGCGCGCAGCAGGAAGCGGCGATAGACACCGTCGTGCCGGCGCAGGCGGGCCTGCAGGTCATGGGCAACGCCACACTGGCAGATGGCGCTCCAGCCGCGCTGCAGCGCCGGCAGGTCGTCAGGATGCACCAACGCCTGCCAGGCATGCTCGCCGAGGGCGTCGGGGTCGCGCCCGGCATAAAGGCGCCAGGCCTGGTTGACGCTTTCCAGGCGGCCTTCGACGCTGGCGGTCCACGCCATGTCGGGCAGCTTGTCGACGACTTCGTTGTGCATACCGGTCCTCTCCCGGCGCTAGCCGTGGGGCGAGCATGCGCCTTGCTGGCGGGGCTGCCAATGATACCTAGGTGTCGGCCGCGACACCGCATGTGCTTCACGCGCCGGGCCCGATACCAAGGTATCGACCGACACCATGGTGCAATCGCGGCACCTCCCGGGCTTTGTTGAGATCGCTGCAGGTCGCCGATCCGTCGGCCAGTGACTCAGGGAGATCGACCATGCCAGCCGTCGCGTTATCGCAAGAGTTTCGTCGCCGCTTCAGCCGCACGCTCATGGCCTCCGCCGTGGGCCTGTTCCTGCTCGGCGACGGTCAGCATCACCTGCTGCAGCAAACCTTTGCCGCAACCGCCATTGCCAGCAGCGCCGCGAGCGCCGATGACAGCGTGCGGCCGTTCCGCGTCCAGGTGCCGCAGGGGCAACTGGACGATCTGCGCCGGCGCATCGCCGCGACGCGCTGGCCGGACCGCGAGACGGTCAACGATGCCTCGCAAGGCATCCAGCTGGAAAAAGTCCGAGCGCTGGTGGACTACTGGGGCACGGACTATGACTGGCGCCGCGCCGAAGCCCGGCTCAACGCGCTGCCGCAGTTCATTACTCGCATCGATGGCGTGGACATCCAGTTCATCCACGTGCGTTCGAAAGAACCGCACGCCATGCCGCTGATCCTTACCCACGGTTGGCCCGGCTCGCCGCTGGAGTTCCTCAAGACCATCGGCCCGCTGACCGACCCGGTGGCCTATGGCGGGCGCGCGGAAGACGCCTTCGATGTGGTGATCCCAGCGATCCCCGGCCACGGCTTTTCCGGCAAACCGACCGCCACCGGCTGGGGCCCGGACCGGGTGGCCCGCGCCTGGGACGTGCTGATGAAGCGCCTGGGCTACAGCCACTATGTGTCCCAGGGCGGCGACCACGGCTCGGTGATCTCCGATGCCCTTGGCCGCCTGGCCCCGCCCGGCCTGCTGGGCATCCACCTGAACATGCCGGCGACGGTGCCGCCGGAACTGGTCGGGCCGATCAACAGCGGTGCTCCGGCTCCAGCCGGGCTGGGCACCGACGAGCGCCGCGCCTTCGACGCGCTGAGCACCTTCTTCGGCCGCAATGCCGCCTATGGCGCGATGATGGTGACCCGCCCGCAGACCATCGGCTATTCCCTGGCCGATTCCCCCGCCGGCATGGCCGCGTGGATGTACGAGAAATTCGCCGCCTGGACCGACAGCGGTGGGGAGCCCGAGCGCGTGCTGAGCCGCGACGAGATGCTCGACGACATTTCGCTCTACTGGCTGACCAACACCGGCGCTTCCTCCTCGCGCTTCTACTGGGAAAACAACAACAACAACTTCAGCGCCGCCGCGCAGAAAACCGCGCAGATCAAGGTGCCGGTGGCCATCAGCGTGTTCCCCGGCGAGATCTACCGCGCGCCGAAAAGCTGGGCGCAGCGCGCCTATCCCTCGCTGGCGTACTTCCACGCGGTGGAGAAGGGCGGCCACTTCGCCGCCTGGGAACAGCCGCAGCTGTTCAGCGAGGAGCTGCGCGAGGCATTCCGCCCGCTGCGAGCCAGCCTCACCAGCCACTGATTCCCGCCGAACGCCGGCAACCACCGTGCAGGCCGCACGCCTGTCCTGGAGACTCCTGATGACCCTGTTCAAGCATCCGTACCTTGGCGCCTCGGCGCTGGCCATCGCCCTCGCGCAATTCACCTCCTGCTCGGTGGCGCAGGCCGCTACCGCGCCGTCGACCGATCCGGCGTTCGGCACGCTCAAGCACATCAATGCCGGCTTGCTCAATGTCGCCTACGCCGAAGCGGGTCCGGCCGACGGCCCGGTGGTGATCCTGTTGCATGGCTGGCCGTACGACATCCACAGCTACACCGAAGTGGCGCCGCAACTGGCCGCCAAGGGTTATCACGTGCTGGTTCCCTATGCCCGCGGCTACGGCGAAACGCGCTTCCTCTCCGCCTCGACCCGGCGTAACGGCGAGCCGGCCGCGTTGGCAGTGGACGTCATTGACTTCATGGATGCACTGAAGATCAAGAGCGCCGTACTGGCCGGCTACGACTGGGGCGCGCGCTCGGCGGACATCGTCGCGGCGCTCTGGCCGGAGCGGGTGAAGGCGCTGGTATCGGTCAGCGGTTACCTGATCGGCAGCCAGGAAGCGGGCAAGGCGCCGCTGCCGCCGACCGCCGAGCTGCAGTGGTGGTACCAGTTCTACTTCTCCACCGAGCGCGGCAAGGCCGGCTACGACAAGTACCGCCACGAGTTCGCCAGGCTGATCTGGCAACTGGCTTCACCGCAGTGGAAGTTCGACGACGCCACCTTCGAGCGCAGCGCCCAGGCCCTGGACAACCCCGACCACGGCGCGATCTCCATCCACAACTATCGCTGGCGCCTGAACCTCGCCGAAGGCGAGCCGCGCTATGCGGAGCTGGAGAAGAAACTCTCGGCATTCCCGAGCATCAAGGTGCCGACCATCACCCTCGAAGGCGACGCCAACGGTGCGCCGCACCCGCCGGCCGAGGCCTACGCCAAGCGCTTCAGTGGCAAGTACGAGTACCGCCTGATCACCGGTGGCATTGGTCACAACCTGCCGCAGGAGGCGCCGGACGCTTTCGTCAAGGCGGTGGTCGACGCCGATCATCTGTGAGCCGGAGAGCCGCCATGAACATCACAGGAACCATGTTGCGCCGTATCGCCCTGGCCGGCTTCGCCCTGCTGGTGGCGTCAGGCGCCAGGGCTGACGGCGACGCCTCGCCGATCTACGGCGTGCGCATGCCCGAGGGCTACCGGAACTGGCAGCTGGTGGCGCCCGCCCAGGAGGCGGCGCCGCTGAACGAATTGCGCGCCGTGCTGGGTAACGACATCGCCATGAAGGCCTACCGCGCCGGCACCTTGCCGTTCCCTGACGGCAGCGTGCTGGCCAAGCTCGCCTGGAAGCACGTGCAGTCGCCGGAGTTCGAGCCGGCGTCGGTTCCCGGTGCGGCCACCACCGTGCAGTTCATGGTCAAGGACTCGAAGAAGTACGCGGCCACCGGCGGCTGGGGCTTCGCCCGCTTCATCGACGGCAAGCCCGCCGACGAGGCGCAGCACCAGACCTGCCTGGCCTGTCACCAGGCGCGGGTGAAGGACCACGACCTGGTCTTCACCCGCTACGCACCCTGATAGCTGCTCCTTGAGCACTGCACTTTGAAAGAGGTGGAGGTCCCCATGAACCAACGATGGCTGATCACCGGCTGCTCCCGCGGGCTGGGCCGCGCGCTGGCCGAGGCCGTGCTGCAGGCCGGGCACCGTCTGCTGGCCACCGCCCGCGATCCGGATGCCCTGGCCGATCTCGCCCGGCTCTACCCGCAGACGCTGCGCCTGGCGCCGCTGGACGTCACCGACCCGGCCGCCGCGCAGGACGCCGTGGGGCAGATGGTCGAGGAGTTCGGCGGGCTCGACGTACTGGTCAACAACGCCGGCTTCGGCAACGTCAACTCGGTGGAAGACACCTCGCTGGAGGAGTTCCGCCGGGAAATCGAGACCAACCTGTTCGGCACCATCATCGTCACCAAGGCGGCGATCCCGCTTCTGCGCCGACAGCGCAGCGGCCACATCATCCAGCTGTCGTCGGTGGGCGGGCGCATCGGCGCGCCAGGGCGTGCGCCCTATTCGGCGGCGAGGTGGGGCGTGGAGGGCTTTTCCGAAGTGCTGGCGCGCGAGATGGCGCTGATCGGCGTGCGGGTGACGATCATCGAGCCTGGCGGCCTGCGCACCGACTTTGCCGGCGCTTCGACGACGCTCTCGGAAGGGCGCTTCGAGTACGACGCCGTGGTCGGTGCGGTCGCGCGCCGGCAACGCGCTTACGACGGTCAGCAACCGGGCGATCCGCAGCGCGCCGCGCAGGCGATCCTCGCAGTGGCCTGGATGGATCGTCCGCCATTGCGCCTGGCCCTGGGCAGCGATGCGCTGCAGGCCATCGAGAACGCCGACAAGGCACGCCTGGCTGAGCTGCGCCTGTGGCGCGAACTGAGCCAGTCTTCCGATTTTCCCCGCTCGGCATGAGCGTTCCCCGCACGGTCCGAGATTCCCCCGAGCCGCCGTGCGGGGCTTTTTATTCCTCACATCCTCAGCAAGGAGATCCACTATGAAGATGACCCTCACCGCCCTGGCGCTCGCCAGCGGCCTGCTGGTCGGCAGCGCTTTCGCGGCTCCGGTGAAACCGACGGTGGTGCTGGTGCATGGCGCTTTCGCCGATGCTTCCAGCTGGAACGGCGTGACCCGCATCCTCGAAAAGGACGGCTACAGCGTGATCGCTGCCGCCAACCCGCTGCGCGGCGTGGCCAGCGATGGCGCGTACATCGGCAACATCGTCGGCAGCGTCAAGGGGCCGGTGGTGCTGGTGGGTCATTCCTACGGCGGCAACGTGATCAGCGCGGCAGCCAGTGACCGGGCCAACGTCAAGGCGCTGGTCTACGTCGCCGCGTTCGCGCCGCAGAAGGGCGAGAGCGCCGCCGGGCTGGCCGGCAAGTTCCCCGGCAGCACCCTCGGCCCGACCCTGGCCGCGCCGGTCGCGCTGGCCGATGGCGGCAAGGACCTGTACATCCAGCAGGACAAGTTCCACGACCAATTCGCCGCCGATGTTCCCGCTGGCGAAGCCGCGCTGATGGCGGCGGCGCAGCGGCCGGTCACCGAGGCGGCGTTGAACGAGAAGGCCGGCGCGGCTGCCTGGACGGCTATTCCGTCGTGGTTCGTCTATGGCGATGCGGACCGTAACATCCCGCCGCAGGCGCTGGCCTTCATGGCCCAGCGCGCCCAGGCGAAGGACGTCGAGGTGGTCAGCGGGGCTTCCCATGTGGTCATGGTCTCGCATCCCGAGGCCGTGGCGCGCTCTATCGAGAAGGCGGCTACCGGCTACTGATCGCTGGGAGCCGGTTGTTGTGTGACGGCTGGCGCTTCACTGCGCCAGTACCGTCAGCGACAACCGGGCAAAAGGTCCTTGGCGGGACAGTGCCGTCACCTGATGCGCACCGGGTCTGGGCAGGGTGATGTTCACCGTCTCGCTACCTTCGCTGCTGGCTTGCAGGCGGCCGTCGAGCAGCCACTGCACCTGGGCGGAAGTGCCCAGCGCCTGCAGCGTGATTCGCAGCGGGGCCGTGCTGTTGGACGGTTTGCGCAGGGTACTGCCATCGGTGAGGCCGGCGATGCGGATAGGGCTGCTGCTGTCCAGCGAGTCCGCCGCGCAGCCCGGTTTCAACGGTGGCACGGTGGCGGCCTGCTCGTCGGCGCTGCTCAGCCACGGTGTTGCCAGGGCAGGCCAGCGGGCGATCTGCAGGGCACGCTCCGCTTCGTCGGCGCAACCGGCGCTGAGGCGTTGGCCGGCGTCATTGACCCGCAGCTTGAGCAGGCCGCCGGCCCAGACGCCCACGCCGCGCTCGGCGAAGGTGGGCGGTACGGAATGGTCGAGCACCCAGGCACTGCGGCGCTGCCGGCACAGGTCGGCAGGGGTTGCGCTGGCGGCGGTGCCCAGCGGCCAGCAGATGTCCATGGCCTGCACGCTGGCCGGCTGGGTGAAGCGCGGCGTGCCGCCGGGATTGGGCAGCATGGCGTTGACGGCGAACAGCAGGGGCAGGGCGGTGATGCTGCCGTATTGCCCGGGGGAGGGCGTGCCGTCGGGGCGACCGACCCAGATGCCGACGGTCCAGTTGTCGGTGACGCCGATGGCCCAGGCATCGCGGTAGCCGTAACTGGTGCCGGTCTTCCAGGCCAGGCGGGCACGTGCGGTGGCGCTGTTCTGCAGGGGCATGCCGGGCAGCTCGGCCGGGTGACTGGCGAGCATGTCGCGCACTATCCAGGCCGCGCCCGGTGACAGCAGTCGGCGCTGCCGCAGGGGCTGTTCCGGGGTATAGCGTGGCGCGCCGGCCACGCCGCCGTTGGCCAGTGCGCTGTAGACACCCACCAGTTCTTCCAGCCTGGCCGCCGTTCCGCCCAGGACCATCGCCAGGTTGGGCTGCGCACCCGGCGGCAGACGCAACTCCAGGCCGCCGGCCGCCAGTTGCGCGGCAAAACGTGCGGGGCCGACGCGGTCCAGTACGTCCACCGCCGGCACGTTCAGCGAGCGCTGCAGGGCCTCGGTGACGCTGACCGGTCCGGCAAAGGCTTCATCGAAGTTGCCGGGGCGGTAGCTGCCGAAATCCTGCGGGGCATCCACCAGCAGGCTTTGCGAATGCACCAGCCCGTCGTCCAGCGCCATGCCGTAGAGGAAGGGTTTCAAGGTCGAGCCCGGTGAACGCCAGGCCCGCACCATGTCCACATGACCCAGTCGCCTGGGGTCGGCGAAGGCGGCGGTGCCGACGTACACCCGTGTCTCCAGGGAGCGGTTGTCCATGACCAGTACCGCCGCGGAGGTCCGTGCCGGCAGGCGACCCACGTAGTCGCCCACGCGCTGTTCGACCGCCCGTTGCAGCGAGGCATCGATGGTGCTCTGGATGCGTTGCGCGCCAGGTTGCCGCTGGTGCAGGCGTTCGGCCAACAGGGCGGCATTCAGGGGCGAACGCAGGGAGCGGGTAATCACCGCTTCCATTTTCGCGTCCCGTACCTCGCTGGCGCTCCAGATGCCTTGTGCAGCCATGCGCTCCAGCACCTTGTCGCGGGCCACGCGCGCCGCGTCGGCGTGGCGGTCCGGACGAAGCAGGCTCGGCGCCTGGGGCAGCACCGCGAGCAATGCCGCCTCGGCATGGGACAGCTGGCTGGCGGACTTGCCCAGGTAGGCCCAGGACGCCGCCTCCACCCCCTCGATCGCACCGCCGAAGGGCGCGTGATTGAGGTACAGGCCCAGAATCTCGTCTTTGCTCAGGTGCGCCTCCAGTTGCAGTGCGCGAAACAGTTGCAACAGCTTGCCGCTGTAGTCATGGCGAATCGGGGAGATCACACGCGCCGCCTGCATGGTCAGGGTGGACCCGCCGGAAATGACTCGCCCATGGCGCAGCGACAACAGCGCGCCGCGCGCCAGGGCGTAGGGGTTGATGCCGGGGTGCTGGTAGAACCAGCGGTCCTCATAGCCCAGCAGCGCCTGCAGGTACAGCGGCGATACCTGCTGTGCGCTGGTTTCGTAACGCCAGACGCCCTGCTCGTCGGCGAAGGCCCGCAATGGCTTGCCGTCACGGGCCAGCACCACGCTGCTGCCGCCTTCGCCGGCGGGTAGCGGCAGGGGGAACAGCCGGTCGAGCAACAGCGCGCCGAGCAGCGCAACGCCCATCGAAAGCCCGAGTGCGCGGACGTAGCGGCGCACCCTGGCTGACTTCATGGGCTCCCCACCGTGAGGGTCTTCATCGGCGCGACTCCAATACCGCGGATGGCCGGGCGATACATGTCCTCGACCTGCGGCGGCGGGACGGTGTAAGTCCCTGGCGTCACGGCACGCACGAGGTAGAACAACCTGCTGTCCCGCCAGGCTTGCAGCTTGACGGCGGCCGCATAACGATCGTCGCGGTATTCCTGATGGACGATCTCCGCCTCGCGCTCATATCGCTCCATCGGAATACCATCCACCACGACATTGGCCCAGGCTTGCGTCCCGCTGAGGTTGAGGTTCTCCACCTCCAGGCCGCCTGGCAGCAGGTCGGTCACCATGGCGTCCACCACATTCCAGTTCGAATGCACCTTGAGCTGCACGATCAGGCTGTCACCTTCCTTCAATGCGCTGCCCTGCCATGGCGTGCCGTCGGGGAGGAAGTATTGACGCTCGATCTGCATTCCGTAGCCGTCGTCCACCGGCGGTTGTTCGCTGATGCCCGCCACATCGAAGCTGGCGAATACCGGTGCGTCCGTGGTGGGTTTCAGCTTCACGCCGCTGGCGAGGTCCGCCGGGCTCACCTCTCGGGTCCAGAAAACACTGCCGACCGGAACCTCCACGCCTTTGCCGCCCACCTCCAGACTGACGGACAACGGCGCCGGGTGGTCGTTGAAGGTTTGCAGTATGCGAGCGATGGCGACGCGCTCCTGGGTACTCATGTAGTACCAGCTCCAGCCGTAGTAATAGCTGCCTGCTTTGGCGTCCAGAACGCGGGAATTGGCCTGCCTTGCCCAATCCACCAGCTTTGCGTCGTACTCGGGTCGGTTGACGCCATAGCCATGGGTCAGCGCCACCATTACCGCCAGATCGCGAAGTTCCGAGCCATAGTCACCGACGAAGACCGGTCGCGTCGCGCTCCAGTCGAAGCCCTGGGCAATGGCGTGCAGGCCACGCTCGTTGTCGCCCATCAGTTTCAGGGCAATGCCCAGGTGTACCAGGGGCAATGGACTCACCACGTCTTGCCGGTGGTTGTCATACAGGGTGCGCATCGCCCCGAGCGAGGCGCGATTGACGCGCGCCAGGACGAAGGCGGCATGGGCCCGGTAAGCGAAATCCAGGTGCGCCCGCTGGCCTTGGTCGAAGTAACTTATGTCGCCCGAGATCAGGTCCTCGCTCAGGGTTTCCAGAGCCTTCTGCAGGGCCGCTTCAGGTACCGCGAAGCCAGCATCGCGGGCATCGAGCATGAAGTCCACCACATAGGGCGTTATGTACGGGACGATGGATGAGCTGCCGCCCCAGAAGGTGAAGTGGCCGCTGCTGGTTTGGAACGAGGCGATACGCGCCAGCGCTCGGTTGACCGTGCTGCGCCGGACTGATTCCGAGTAGCCGTCGATGTTCAGGCTACTGACGGTCTTCTTGTCCATGACCAGCGCCGCGTAGCCGCCGCTGGTGGTCTGCTCGATGCAGCCGTAAGGGTAGTAGCGCAGCCCCTCGAGGGCCTGGCGGTAGGGCAGCGGCGGCAGCGTGCTCAGGGTCAGCTGGCCGTTCAGGGTGCTGGCGACCAGCCCCTGCGCCGACGAGGCATCCAGTATCGTTTCCTGCTGGGCCGACAAGGCCATCGGTACGCTGCGGACGGTCTGTGGCCAGGCGCTGCGCACGGCGAACTCGAAATGCCGCTGGACCTTGTAGTCGTTGATCCCGGCCTGGATATCCAGCTTGGCGACGTCGACGCCGGGCTGGGCCTTCACCTGCAGGCGCAAGGTCGCGCCGGCGCCATCTTCCAGCGCCACGTTCTGCTCGCCCTCCTGAACCTCGATCGGGCCGCTGCCGCGCACGCTGATCCTGGCGACGCCGCTCTTGCCGGAGAAGTTCTTCACGTCCAGGCTGATCTGCGCCTGGTCGCCGCCGGCCATGACGCGCGGCATGCTCGGCTCCACCAGCAGTGGCGCACGTACCGTGACGCTGGTGCTCGCATTGCCATAGCTCTGCTCGCCATAAGCCAGGGCCGATACCCGCAGGCTGCCGTTGAAGTCCGGCACATCCAGTTTCACCAATGCCTTGCCCTGCTCGTCGAACTGCACCGGCTCGGCCAGCAGGTCGGCGATCTGCACGCGCGGGTTCAGGCGCGCAGCTTTGGGCAGCGGGCGGCCCACCAGATCACCACCAAAGCTCTGGCGCGCGGTATCGCCCTTCATCGCCTCGATCAGCCGGCCATACAGGTCGTAAGCCTCCGTGCCCAGGGCGCGTTTGCTGTACAGCCAACTCCAGGCGTCCGGCTCCGGGTAGTTGGTGATATTCAGCACGCCCTGGTCCACGGCGGTCAGCCGGACAAAAGCCTTCTGCCCGGCCAGGCCATCGGCCTGCACGGTGACCTCCAGCGGCTCCTGCGGCCTCACCTGGCCGGGTGCGGTCAGCTTCAGGCCGATGCGCCGGTCATTGCGCTGCATCGTGACGTGCTCGATGCCGATGGCACGGGCCGGCGTGGTGAGGTCCTTGGCCATGCCGCCACGGAACACCAGCGCAACCACGTGCACATCCTGGCGCTCCCAGTCGGCCGTGACCGGAATGTCGAAGGTGGCGCCGGCCTTCGCCTGGATCGTCCTGCTGTAGAGCAGGTGATCGGACTCCACCAGCAGCAGGCCAGGGCCTTCCTGCGGCGGGGTAACCGTGACTTTCAGGGTGTCGCCGGCGCGATAGGCGGTTTTGTCCAGCGCTACCTTGACCTTGTCCGGGAGTGCTTCCTTGCCGGAGTTCGCGTCTTCCCAGCTGTACCCGGCGTGGAACGGGAAGACACTGGTCAGGTTGGTCTGCGGGTCCGTCACTTCCAGGCGGTAGGAGCCCCAGCGCACCGGGAAATTCACTTTCAGGGACTGCCCGGCCGGGACGTCGAGCACGCGCTCCTCGACCAGCTCCAGGTCGACGTCCTGCTGCGCCTGCCAGTCGTCTCCGCGATCGCGGTACCAGTAGGAATAGCGATCTTCTTCGAGCAGGCGGACTTTCAGTTTGCTGCCGGCCACCAGTTCGCCCGCAATGTTGGCGCGCAGGATTTCGAAGGGCGCTTCAGAGAGCGAATTGGCACCCTGTTTGGTGTCGAACAGCGGGCGTACACCCACCAGCGCATTGGCCGGCCAATAGGTGCGGCTGAGTGAGCGGGTGACTGCACGCCCGCCGGTTTCATAGACGCTGCCGGTCAGCACCAGGCTGTAGGGCCGGTCCGGCTTCACCTCGGCGGGCAGCGGCAGCTGTTGCTCCAGCGTGCCATCAGCGGCCAGTTCGGTGTCGATGGCGAACTTGTCGCTGCTGACGACCTTGGCGAACGGGTTGCCGAAGTAGGTGTCCGTCAGGTTCGGCAGCGGATGCACTTCGGCCTTTGCCGCGAGCCTGGCGGTAAAGCGGTTGCCGTCGGCGGGGGAGCCATACAGATAGCTGGATTTCACCTTCAGCTCGAACGCCTCGTCGGGCTTGAGGTAGGACTGCCCGTTGGCGAGTTCCAGCTTCAGGCGTTCGGGCAGGAACTCTTCCACCTGGAAGTTGAAGACCCCCACGGCCTTGGCGCTCGCCGGGTCCAGCCGCCATTCCAGCTGCCAGCTGCCGGTGGGCGCGTCATTGGCGATGGCCTGGCTCCACTCGAACTGGTTGAGGGCCCCGGCCTCCAGCCGCACGTCCGCCAGCTTGCGTCCGTCGGGCTGGACCAGGCGCGCGAACAGCGGCTGCGCGGGCAGTGCCTTGCCGTCGAAGTCTCGCAGCAGGGCCGAAACGCGCGGTGTCTCGCCGGGGCGGTAGAGGTCGCGGCCGGACCAGGTGAAGATTTCCACGGGCGCCTGCGGACGCCCGCTGACATCGAAGTTGGAGATGTCCAGTGCCGGCCGGTTGAAGGGCAGCACCGAGATGTCCTTGCCCTGGCGCGCGATCAGCACATGGTCGTGCTCGACCTTGTGGGTGATCTGCAGGTTGCCGCTCTTGTCGGTCCTGCCGCTGAACAGGGTGGCACCGTGCGCGTCATTCAGGCTCACCTGCACCCCGGCCAGTGGTTTGCCGTTCTGCAGGGACGCCACATGGAGGAAGGCATTGTCCTCGTAGAGGCGCACGTGCAGGCCCTGGTCGCTGACGTAGAACACGCTCGACCCCAGGTTGTAGCTGCCCATCTCGGCGTTGCGCAGGACGGCCATGTACACCCCCGGCTCGGCCAGTTGCGGCACGTTCTGGATGGGGATGTAGGTCAGGTTGCGTACATCGGTCTCGCTCTTGAGGGTGTAGTAGTTGGCGTACACCGGTGTGCCCAGATCGTCCAGACCGCCCTGTACGGGGCGCCCTTCACAGGTTCGGTAGCTTCTGCCACCCAGGTCGTAGCGGCTGCGCTGCGAGTTGTTGGGGTACAGGCAGAACAGGGTCGACAAGGCGTCTTCGCGAATACGGTAGTACTCGATGTTGACCCGCTGCACATTGGTGGAAACCACTGGCAGGCCGCGACTGCCGCGTGCCGGCAGAACGCTGCCGGAGGAGGCGAAGGACAGGCTGGCCGGCTGTTCGCCCGCCGCCACCTCGCTGACTACTTCCTCTCCCAGTTCGGTCCCGTCGGCCGCCTTCAGGCTTGCATTGATCGTCACCTGGTAACTGCCCTTGGGCGTGACGTTGGGGTAGAACAGGGTCTTGCCATCCTCACTCAGGACCCAGTAACCGTAGGCGTAGTTTTTCCCGCGCCTGAGGGATATCAGTTCCTGGAACTTCTGCACCGGCGCCAGGGGGCGGTTGAATTGCAGGACGATTGCCGAGTTGCCGTTGCGGGGCTCGCCGGCTGCTCGTTCCAGGTCGAATTTCGGCTGCGCCGTTGCCTTGTCCGCCTTGCCCGTTTGCTGGGCGTCCCCGGCGGCCGCTGGCACCACTGCCGACGCCGCCGCGTGCGCTCGCCCCGCCGGCCCCCCGCAGATCCCCAGCACACCCACCGCAATCAGCATCACCAGCCCAAAAACACGGTCGCGCGTGCGACCGTCAGACGACATTTTTGCCATGGTCTTAGTCCATTAAATAGGCAGCAGTCTTCGCCCGGCGCGGGAGGCGTCGAGTGAAACGGGAAAGGGAGAATGGGTACAGCTACAGCGGGATGCGGCGATCAGCGTGTACAGCAGGGGGCTGGTCATCCATCCGTGGATCACACACTGCATAAGGGCACTCCATCGAAGACGATCGGAGCATTCCAGCGCCCGTCAATGGGCCAATGTCTGCACATTCTTGCATGACGCCCAACGGCCAGACAGATGGGCGAACAATGAATTTATGTAATCAGCCGACGGTTTTGGAAAGATTCCGGAAACGGTGCTCGATGCTGTTCATAGGTGAAGGCAGTGCCGTCTCCTGGTCGAAGCCTGTTTTAGCCGGACCTGGTCCGGCAAGGCGACAGGCAGCGTCAGCAAACTGGAGTGGTAAACTCGCCGCTACCCATCTGACTTGCCTTGCCCAGGAGCCTTCCCCATGTTCGGAGTGACCGATTACGGCGCCTTCCTGATTGCCTTCGTGGTGCTCCTGGCGATCCCCGGTCCGGGCAATTTCGCGTTGATCACCGCGACCGGCAAGGGCGGCGTGAAGGCTGGCCTCGCGGCGACCTGCGGGGTGATCCTCGGCGACCAGGTGTTGCTGTGGATGGCGGTGGCGGGCGTGGCGACGCTGCTCGCGACTTACCCGGCGGCCTTCCACGCGGTGCAATGGCTCGGCGCGGGGTACCTGGCCTGGCTGGGCCTGCGCATGCTGATGAGCAAGCCCGGCGATGCGCCGCGGCAGAGCCGCTTGGACAACGGTCACTACCTGCGCCAGACGATGCTGATCACCTTGCTCAACCCCAAGGCCATCGTGTTCTACATGGCCTTCCTGCCACTGTTCGTCGATCCGGTGAAGCACCAGGGGCTGGTGACCTTCGCTTTCATGGCGGCGACCGTGGCGGTGGTGACCTTCCTCTATGGGCTGGTGGCTGTGCTGCTGACCCACAAGCTGGCCGAGCGCATGCGCGCCAACCCGCGGGTGGCCAATCTGCTGGAGCGCCTGGCCGGCGCCTGCCTGCTTGGTTTTGGCATCAAGCTGGCGGCGATGCGCTAGGGAGCGACGCTGCATCCGTTTGAGCGAAGGGCCGGCCCGAAAGACCGGCCCTTTGTTTTTTGCAACCCGCATTGTCAACGCTGCGAGCGGGCTGCTTTGATAATCTCATCCCCCTGATTCCACTGGCGGCGAATGGAAACCATGCTCAACGAATCCCCCGAACCCCAATCCGTCGATAGCCCGATCACCCGCAGCGCGATCTTCCTCGTCGCCACCCTGACGCCGGGCAAGGACTGGAGCCCGGTGCGCGCACTCTGCGAAGACGTTGCCGCGCTGGTGCGCTCGGTCGGCAAGCGTGTACCGACGGGCAACCTGTCCTGCGTGGTGGGCTTCGGTTCGGCGGCCTGGGATGCGCTGTTCGGCGCTCCACGCCCGGCGTCCCTGCATGCCTTCCGCGAGATCGGCAGCGGCGAGCGGGTCGCGGTGTCCACGCCGGGCGACCTGCTGCTGCACATCCGCGCCGAGCAGATGGACCTGTGCTTCGAGCTGGCGGCGCAACTCGTGGGGCGCCTGGGCGATGCGGTCACGGTGGTCGACGAGGTGCAGGGCTTCCGCTACTTCGACATGCGCAGCATCATCGGTTTCGTCGATGGCACCGAGAATCCGGAAGGCCGCGAGGTCGCGCATTTCACCCTGATCGGCGACGAGGACGCGAGCTTCGCCGGCGGCAGTTATGTGCTGGTGCAGAAGTACCTGCATGACATGACCGGCTGGAACCAGCTCTCCACTGAAGCCCAGGAACGCATCATCGGGCGCACCAAGCTGGCCGACATCGAGCTGGGCGACGATGTGAAGCCCAGCTGCTCGCACAGTTCGCTGACCACCCTGGAAAAGGACGGCCAGGAGGTGAAGATCCTGCGCGACAACATGCCGTTCGGCCGGCCCGGAGCCGGGGAGTTCGGCACCTACTTCATCGGTTACGCGCGCTCGCCGGCGCCGGTGGAGGAGATGCTGGAAAACATGTTCGTCGGCCGCCCGGCCGGCAACTACGACCGCCTGCTGGACTACAGCAAGGCGGTGACCGGCAGCCTGTTCTTCGTGCCTTCGGCCGAACTACTCGAGTCGATGGCCGACAAGCAGCCCTGAGGACTCAGCCGGCGACCTTCGCCGGGAAGCACCCGACCAGCCAGTCGATGAACACCCGCAGGCGGTGCGTGACGTAGCGGTTGTGCGGGTAGACGACGTGGAAGGGGTAGGGGGCCGGGCGCCAGTCCGCCAGTATCTCCACCAGCGTGCCGTCGCGCAGGGCGCTTGCGGCGGCGTAGGAGAAGGTCTGGACGATGCCCAGACCGGCCACGCAGGCGGCCAGGTGCGCGTTGCTTTCGTTGACGCCGATGCGGTGTTCGAGTTTCAGCTCGCTGCGTTCGCCGTCACGCTCGAAGCGGAAGGGCACCGCCCGGCCGTTCTGCGGCGACAGGTAGCTGACCAGCCGATGGCCGTTGCGCAGCTCCTCGGGGTAGGCGGGGATGCCGTTGTGGCGCAGGTATTCGGGTGAGGCGCAGGTGACCATGGTTGCCTGGCCGATACCGCGCGCTACCAGTGACGAGGCGTCCAGCGCGCCGCCACGGATCACGCAATCGACGTTGTCGCCGATCAGGTCCACCGAGCGGTCGGACACGCCCAGGTCGATGCGGATGTCCGGATAGCGCGCGAGAAAGTCCGGCAGCAGCGGCACCAGCACGTCACGCGCGGTGGAGCCGCCGACGTCGATGCGCAGGTGGCCGCGTGGCTTGCTGCGGGCGATGTTGAACGTCGAGTCGATGTCTTCCAGGTCGCGCAGCACGCGGGTGGCCTTGGCGTAATAGTCCTGGCCTTCCGGTGTCACCGTGACGCGCCGCGTGGTGCGTTGCAGCAGGCGCACGCCCAGGTGCGCCTCAAGCTCCTGCACCAGCTTGCTCAGGGTGGCGTTGGGCATGTCCAGCGAGTCGGCGGCGCGGGTGAAGTTGCCGGCTTCCACGACGCGGGCGAAGGCGCGGATGGCCTGGAGCTGATCCATGGAAATTCCTCTGAAGGGATCATTTTATTATCCATGGCTATGGATAGTCATTCCATTGTATGCGCTTTTTCCATCAATCAACGAGCCCTAGAGTAGCGCCATGCCTCACCGCAAAGCCGCACCAGACGCAGGCTGCGAGGCAGAACCCTCAACCGCGAATCTCAGGAGCTCATCATGAACAAGTCCCTCACTGGTAAAGTTGCACTGGTCACTGGCGGCAGCACTGGCATCGGCCTCGGCGCCGCACAGGAGCTCGCCGCGCAGGGCGCCCGCGTGTTCATCACCGGCCGTCGCCAGGCCGAACTGGACGCCGCCGTGGAAGCCATCGGCCCGGCCGCCACGGCGATCCGCGCCGACGCCTCGGTGCTCGCCGACCTCGATGCGGTGTATGCGCAGATCGCGAAGAGCGCCGGCCGTCTGGACATCCTCTTCGCCAACGCCGGCGGCGGCGACATGCTGCCGCTGGGTGCGATCACCGAGGAGCACTTCGACCGCATCTTCGGCACCAACGTGCGCGGCGTACTGTTCACCGTACAAAAGGCGCTGCCGCTGCTCACCGATGGCGCGTCGGTAATCCTTACCTCCTCCACCACCTCGATCCAGGGCACTGCCAACTTCAGCGTCTATAGCGCCAGCAAGGCCGCCGTGCGCAACTTCGCCCGCTCCTGGGCACTGGACCTCAAGGACCGTGGCATCCGCGTCAACGTCGTCAGCCCCGGCCCGGTGCGCACTCCCGGCCTGGGTGACCTGGTGCCCGAAGAAGCCCGCCAGGGTCTGTTCGACGCGCTGGCCAGCCAAGTACCGCTGGGCCGCTTGGGCGAGCCGCGGGAGATCGGCAAGGCGGTGGCCTTCCTGGCCTCGGAGTCCGCCAGCTTCATCAACGGCATCGAGCTGTTCGTCGACGGCGGCATGGCTCAGGTCTGACCGCGCAATGGACCGGGCAGGGCGCAAGCTCTGGCCGGTCCTGCCGCGTTCATCTGCGTACCGGCTTGCCATTTGCATTAGTGCTAATGTAATTTGAAGCCCTCGATGGAGAGGGCTGCGATGAACAGAAAGAACGAACCCGGCCTGGGTGAACTGCTGCGCTACGTCTCGGAACTGGTAGAACTGGGCGCCGAGGAGCATTACCAGCAGATGGGCATGAACTACCGGGCCCGCTACACGCCGGTGCTGCGAGCCATCCGTTCCGGGGCACAGACGGTCACCGAGATCACCGCGCGTACCCACCTGACCCAGGGCGCCATCAGCCAGACCGTCGGCCAGATGGAGGCGGATGGGGTGATCACCCGCCAGCGCGCCGAAGACGGCCGCAAGAGCGTGCTGCAACTGACGCCGGTCGGGAAGAAGCTGGTGAGCAAGCTCAACACCCACTGGGCGGCGACCTTCGAAGCCATCGAGCAGCTGGAATCCGAGATCGGCCATCCGCTGCGACGCGTGCTGGAAGACGCCGCCCGCGCGCTGGAAGCACAGGGCTTCTCCGAGCGTCTGAGCCACGCCAAGCACGCCCTCAAGACAGGAGTCGCCAGCCATGAGTAACCCGTCCAGCGACCTGCGCAACTGGTTCGACCAAGGCGGACAGGCCTACGCGCGCTTCCGTCCCGAATATCCCGCCGAGCTGGCCGCACATCTGGCCGCGATGGCACCCGACCGGGTGCTTGCGGTCGATGTCGGTTGCGGCAGCGGCCAACTGACCCGGCAACTGGCCGAGCACTTCAATGCAGTGGTCGGCTTCGATCCCAGTGCGGACCAGATCGCCCATACCGCGCCGCAGGAGAACGTCAATTACGCCTGCGCCCCGGCCGAGGACCTGCCGCTGCTCAGCCGCAGCGCCAGCCTGATCACCGCCGCGCAGGCCGCGCACTGGTTCGATCTGCCGAGGTTCTACGCCGAAGTGCGGCGGGTCGCCGAGCCCAACGCGATCCTGGCGCTGATCAGCTATGGCGTGCTCCGGCTGGAGGGGGCGCTGGGCGAGCGCTTCGAGCAGTTCTACTGGAAGGAGATCGGCCCCTACTGGCCGGCCGAACGCAAGCTGGTGGACAGCGGCTACGCCACCCTCGACTTCCCCTTCGCCGAGTTTCCCGGCCCGGAGATCGCCATTCGCCTGGAGTGGAACCTCGGGGAGTTCCTCGGTTACGTCTCCACCTGGTCGGCGGTGCGCAGCGCCCGCGAGGCCGGGCGCGAGGACCTGCTGCATGACTTCGCAGCCGACATGGCCGAGCGCTGGGGCGATCCCACTGCGCGGCACCGGGTCAGCTGGCCCATCAACATGAGGATCGGACGCGTATGAACCCGCCAGTGCTTGCCGTTGGACTGACCCACAATGAAACCCTGATCGTGGCGCAGCGGCACACGGTGCCCCAGGTGGCGACCGACTGGCCTGGCTTTGCCGACATGCCGCCGGTGTTCGCCACCGCCATGATGATCGGCTTCATCGAGCAGACCTGCATCGAAGGACTGCGCCCCCTCCTCACACCTGAGCAGCGCACGGTGGGTACCCAGGTGGACGTCAGCCACATCGCCGCCACGCCGGTGGGGATGAAGGTGACGGCGTCGGTGGAACTCATTGCCATCGATGGAAAGTCGCTGGTGTTCCGGGTCGAGTGCCGCGACGAGGCGGGCGTCATCGGCGCCGGCACCCATCGTCGCGCGATCATCGATCTGCAGCGGTTCGTCCAGCGGCTGGGGGAGAAGTCCGCTGCGGTTGCCGGCTAGTCGGCGTACCGCTCAGCACGACTGCGGCGGATCGAAACGCTCGGCGGTGTCCATCCGCACATTGCGCAGGCCCAAAGTCTCCAGGTGCGCTGCATAGAGAGGCTCGGCCCGGTAGCTGATCAGGATCGTGCGGCGCCGCGCGCCGCTGCTGTTCAGACTGCCGGCGTGCACGAGGTCGACGTCGAACACCAGGATGTCGCCGGCCCGGCCGCTCAACTGCAGGGAGTGGGATTCGTCGAGGAAGTCGAAGGGTGGCTGGCCAGGGGCGGGTCGGTGGCTGCCGGGGGCGAGGCGGGTGGCTCCGTTTTCTGGCGAGAAGTCATCGAGGAAGGCGAGGGCGCTGACCATGTCCCCCGGGCGCAGGGCGGACAGATCGCGGTGCAGTTGCTGATGACCGCCTCCGGGCAGGGGTTCACGCCCCTCGGCCTGGGCGAGGAAGAATCGCTCGCCGATCAACGCACCGACTGCCGCCAGCAGCGGCGGCAGTCGACAAGCCGCTTGAACGCACGGCTCCAGGTCGATCTGAGCGTGGCGCCAGTCCACGCCACGGGGCACGGGCCAGCGATCCGAGGGCAGGACGTTGGCATTGAAAGCCGCGCGCAGCTCCTCCAGCAGGGCGAGGGGGATCGCCTGGCGCAGCAGGGCGTAACCTTCGGCGTGAAGTCGCTGGTGATCGAATTTGGCTGCGTCCATTTGCCGGTGGTCCTTGAGGTCTGTCCGATGGGCCCGGCCTAGAGCGGTTGACGCGTTGTGCCGGGTTTTCGCCGGCGTTGACCGGCAGCCCAGCCTACGGAGGAATTCTGCTGCGGCCAATATCCGCCGCTTGCGGAGTACCGTAGACTCCGCCGATCTGCAGGGAGAGCTGACAATGCATAAAGGGATCTGGCTGGGTTTTGGGGTGTCGCTGTGCGTGGCGGGAGCGGCCTATGCCGCGGACCCCGCTCAGGACGACCCCTTGCTGTCGAGCCCGCCGTCCTCCGCTGGTTCAGGCGATGTCCGCGGCATCCTGCGGGCGCGGGACCAGGCGATGCTGTCGAGCGAGCTTGCCGGGCGCATCCTGGAAATGCCGTTCGCAGACGGTCAGTCCTTCCGCAAGGGCGATGTGCTGGTGCGCTTCGACTGCTCGGCCTATCAGGCCCAGCTCAATGCTGCCCAGGCCGGCGCCAAGGCGGCCAGCGAACAACTGGGTCACAACCGCCAGCTGGCGGCGCTCAACTCCGTGGGGCGCTTCGAGGTCGCACTGGCCGAAGCCAAGCTCTCCGAAGCCCAGGCGCAGGCGCAGGTCTACAAGGTCCAGGTTGGCCGCTGTGCGGTCGTCGCACCCTTCGACGGCCAGGTGGTGCAACGCAAGGCGCAGCCGTTCGAGAGCGTCTCCGGCGGTGCGCCGCTGCTGGAAATCGTCGACAACCGCAGCCTGGAAATCCGCCTGCTGGTGCCTTCGCGCTGGGTGTCCCGGTTGAAGGTGGGGCAGTCCTTCACTTTCGTGCCCGATGAGACTGGCCAGCCGCTGCAGGTGGAAGTCAAACGCCTGGGCGCACGGATCGACGAGGGTAGCCAGATGCTGCCGCTGATTGCTTCGCTGCCGGGGGACGCCAAGGGCCTGCTGGCTGGCATGAGTGGCACCGCGCGCTTCGCGGAGACGCCATGAACGCCCCGCAGGTCGGTCTGGCCGAGCGGGTCTTCGCGCAGTTTCTCGCTCTGGAGCGGCAGGCGCGGGCTTGCTCGACGGTGGAGCAACTGGCGTATCTCATGGTCAACGACGCCCAGGCGCTGTTCGGTTACCGCCATGCGGCGCTGATGATCGCGGGCAAGGTCCGGGCGCTCACCGGCATCAGCGTGGTGGAGCCCAACGCCCCCTTCGTGGCTTTCGTCGAGCAGGCTTGCGGCCAGTTGCACCAGCACGATGCGCTGGGCAAGGCGCAGCGCGTGGACTTCCAGCAGCTGGGCGCACAACAGCAGATCGATTGGCAGGAACTCTCCGCCGGCGAGGTCTTCTGGTTGCCGCTGGCTGATCGTCACGGCGCAGTCTTTGGTGGCCTCTGGCTGGCCCGCGAGCAGTCGTGGAGCGAGGCAGAGCAGGCGTTGCTGGTGCAACTGGGCGATGCCTATGCGCATGCCTGGACGGCCCTGCAGCCGCGCAAGCCGTGGCGGCTGCGCTGGCCGAAGAAGAAGCTGCTGGCGATTGCCGCAGTGCTCTGCCTGCTGCTGCTTGCGCCCGTGCGCCAGTCAGTGCTGGCGCCGGCAGAAGTGGTGCCGCTGGATGGCCAGGTAATCGCCGCGCCGCTGGATGGCGTGATCCAGCAGGTGCTGGTCAAACCCAACCAGGCGGTGAAGTCCGGCGACCTGCTGGTGCGCTTCGACGCCACCACGTTGCAAGCCCAGGCCGATGTTGCCGAACGCTCCCTTGGCGTGGCCGAAGCCGAACTGAAGGCCAATTCACAACGCGCTTTCTCCGATGCCGAGTCCGGCGCGAAGGTTGATCTGCTGGCCGCACGGGTGGAGCAGAAACGCGCCGAGCGTGACTATGCCCGCGACCTGTTGGCCCGTGCCGAAGTGCGGGCGCCGCGTGACGGCATTGCGGTGTTTGCCGACGCTGAACGCTGGACCGGCAAGCCGGTGCAGACCGGCGAGCGCCTGATGGAGCTGGCGGATCCGCACCAGGCGGAGCTGCGCATCGACCTGGCAGTGGGTGACGCCATCGTCCTCGAGCCAGGCTCGGAGGTCGTACTGTTGCTCGATAGCGATCCGCTACGCCGCCATGACGCTCGTCTGCAGCGCGCGGCGTACGAGGCCCAGACCACTGCCGCCGGGCAACTGGCGTATCGGCTGGACGCGGCGTTCGACGAGGCGCCCCCGCGCATCGGCCTGCGCGGCACCGCCAAGCTGTATGGCGATCGCGCCCCGCTGGCCTATTACCTGTTGCGCCGGCCGCTGGCGGCAGCGCGGCAGAGCCTGGGCCTGTGATGCTGCCGGCGCTGCGACCGGACCTGCAGCTGTCGCCAGCCGCACCGGCGCTGGACGGAGCACCGCAATGGACGCTGGCCGACCCGTTGCGCGGGCGCTACTTCAAACTCGGCGGCGCTGCGGTGCGGCTGTTGCGCCACTGGGCGCTGGGCGACCCGCAGCGGGTGCTGGGGGCGGCCAATGCAGAAACCGGAGAGTCCCTGGGGGCGCAGGAGCTGGAAGAGTTCCTGCGCTTCCTGCGCGGGCATGACCTGATCGCCGCCGTGGATGCCGAACAGCGCGCCAGCTATGGGCAGAAGGCGCAGCTGCAAAAGCGCAGCCTGTGGCAGAAGGTGCTGCACCAGTACCTGTTCTTCCGGATTCCGCTGTGGCGCCCGGATGCCTTTCTCAATCGCGCCTGGCCGGTCCTGCAGCGCAACGGCGGGTGGATACTGCGCTGGGGCTTGCCGCTGGTGTTCGCCCTCGGGCTGTTCCTGGTGGCGCGGGACTGGCAGCGCTTCCTGGCGACCTTCCCGCATCTGTTCAGCCTGGGCGGGGCGCTGGCCTTCGGTGTTTCGCTGACCTTCGCCAAGCTCTGCCACGAGTTCGGCCATGCCTTCATGGCCAAGCGGGCCGGTTGCCGGGTGCAGAGCATGGGGGTGGCGTTCATGGTGATGCTGCCGATGTTCTACACCGACGTCAGCGATGCCTGGCGCGTCAGCGACCGACGTTCGCGGCTGCTGATCGGCGCCGGCGGAGTGCTGGCCGAACTGGTGCTGGCGGTGTTCGCGCTGCTGGCCTGGTCGCTGCTGCCGGACGGGCCGCTTCGCACCTCGGCCTTCATGCTGGCCAGCGCCACCTGGATCACCACGGTGCTGGTGAACCTCAATCCTTTCATGCGTTTTGACGGCTACTTCCTGCTCACCGATCTGCTCGGCGTGGAGAACCTCCAGGCGCGGGCTTTCGCGCTGTGTCGCTGGCGGCTGCGCGAGGCGCTGTTCGGCTACGGCGAACCGATGCCTGAACCCTGGCCCTTACCGTTGCGCCGGCGTCTGCTGATCTGGGGGTATGGCTCGTGGATCTGGCGCGCGGTGCTGTTCTTCGGTATCGCGCTGGCGGTCTACCACCTGTTCTTCAAGCTGCTGGGCATCTTCCTGATGCTGGTGGAGCTGGTCTGGTTCATCGGCCTGCCGATCTGGCGGGAGCTGCATGAATGGTGGCAGCGCCGCGAGCAGGCTGCACCGCACAAGGTCGTCGGGCTTGGCCTGGCGCTGCTGGCTCTGCTGGCTCTGCTGGTCGTGCCCTGGCGCAGTGCCGTGGAAGTGCCGGCGCAGCTGGAGGCGACGCGTGCCGTGGCGCTGCATGCACCGGCGGCTGCCCAGGTCGGGCGACTGCTGGTGCGCGATGGCCAGACGGTGGAGCAGGGCGAGTTGCTGCTGGAGCTGACTTCACCGGACCTCGATGCCAGACAGCTCATCGTGCGCCGCGAGATCGATCTGCTGCAGTTGCAGTTGCGCCGTCAGGCCGGCCGTAGCGAGACGGCTGCCGATGTCGGCATTCTCGAACAACGGCTGGCGGAGTCGGTGGCCCAGTACCGGGGCCTCGCTGCCCAGCGCGAGCGCCTGCAACTGCGCGCGCCGCAGGCCGGGGTCATCCGCGACCTGCTGCCCGACCTGAGCCCGGGGCGATGGTTGAAGCCTGCCGATGTGCTGGTGCGTGTGGTGGAGCCAGGCCTGCGCCTGCGCGGTTATCTGGCGGAGGCCGACCTGTGGCGTGTGCAGAGCGGTGCGCAGGGGCGCTTCATCGCCGACGACCCGGCCCGCCCTGCCGTGCTGGTGCAGCTCGATGAAGTGGACGCCAACGGCGCGGTCTTCGTCGAACTGGAGGCGCTGAGCTCCGATCATCATGGCCCGATTGCCGTGCGCCGCGATGCCCAGCAGCGCGCGGAGCCGGTCCAGGCACAGTACGGTGTGCGCCTGAGCCTGCGCGATGCCCCGTGGGCCCTGGCGCAGCCGCAGCGCGGCATGGTCGTACTGGACGGCAGTGGGCAGTCGATCCTGGGGCTCGCCTGGCGGCGGCTGGCGGCATTGGGTGTGAGGGAAAGCGGATTCTGAGGCGGCGGCTTTTCTCGGAGCAGGGAGAGTTCCATGAGCGCGACATCGTTACCCCGCTGCGCCCGGCTCGCGCTGGACATCCCGTTGCAGCCGTTGCTCGACGCATTGGCTGCCGTGGACCAGACGGCGTGGCAAGGGCATTTCAACAGTGGCTTCTACGAAGGGGACTGGAGCGGCGTTGCACTGATCACCCCCGATGACGCCCTGATGCCGCTGGCGCCGGGGCAGGGCGCAGCGCTGGCCAGCGACCTGTTGCGGCGCAGCGCGGCCTGGCAGGCCGCACTGGGCGCATTCCGTACGACTATCCGTAGCGCGCGCCTGCTGCGCCTGGGCTGCGGCTCGCGGATTCACGAGCACTGCGATCCTGATCTGGGGCTGCCCGACAGTGACCTGCGCCTGCACCTGCCGTTGCTGAGCCCTGAGGGCGTCGAGTTCCTGGTGGACGGGCTGCAGGTGCCGATGCATCCGGGCGAGTGCTGGTTCATCGACCTCGCCCGCCCACACCGGGTCGACAATCCGGGGCCCGGGGAGCGCATCCATCTGGTCCTCGACTGCCAGCGCAACGACTGGCTGCTGGCGTTGATCGAGCAGGGGCTGGCGGATACGCCGAACCTGCGTCCTGGTCGGGCGGCCCTGGCATTTGAGCAGTTCCGCGTGCAGGTCGCGCAGGAGCCTGAGCTCGCCCAGGCGCTGCGCTCGATGACCGACAGCGCAGACTTCGTTGCGCGGGTGGTCGCTCTGGGGGCCGCTCGCGACCTGCACTTTTCCGCCGCTGAAGTTCGCGCCACGATGCGCCTGGCCCGCAGAGCCTGGAGTGACCAATGGAGAGCTTGAGCCCCGTGCTGGACCTCAGTGGCTGGCGGCCCATTCGTGCCTGGTGTGACGCACGGGACTGGCGCCTGGACTGGTGCTGGTTCGGCGAGCAGCGCCTGACCCGACCATTCTTCCATGACGACGTGGAGCAGGCCCTGCGCCTGCCTTTCAACCTGGCGTTCCGTCGCGAAACCGGCCTGACGGAGCTGCTCGATTGGCAGCGCGCGAGCCCCGGCTTGGCGCCGAGCCTGCTGGTCTTCCACGCCTCGCGCTGCGGCTCGACGCTGTTGGCACAGATGCTCGCCGGGCTCGACAGTCACCTGGTGCTGTCCGAGCCCGGTCCGCTGGATAGCCTGTTGCGCAGTCACTACCTCCACGAGTGGGAGGCAGGCCAGCAGGAGCGGGCCGTCATCGCGATGCTGTCAGCGCTGGCGCAGAACGCGGGGCCGCCGGCGCAGCATCTGGTGGTGAAGCTCGATGCGTGGAATCTATTCGAGTTGCCGCTGATTCGCCGTTGCTTCCCCGAAACGCCGTGGATCTTCCTCTACCGCGACCCGCTGGAGATCGCTGCATCGCACCTGAAGATGCCGGGCATGCAGATGATCCCGGGCCAACTGAGTCCGTCGCCGTTGAACCTGGTCGATGAGCCGGTGGCACCCCGCGAGGAATACATCGCTCGACGCCTGGGGCGGTTACTGGCGCTGGCGGTGGAAGCGTGCCGCGGACAGGGCGGCCTGGCAGTGGCTTACGAGGAGTTGCCGCAGGTATTGGGCGGACGCCTGCGCGAGCGCCTGCGGCTGACGTCTGGGCAGGTCGAGCAGGCCATGGCGGTGAGCCGGCAGAATGCCAAGCGTCCGGGTGAGGCTTTCGTGGCGGACTCCCGCGACAAGCGCAACTCCGCTTCTGCGCTACTGCGTGACAGTGTGGCTCGTTGGGCCGATGCGCCTTACCGGGAGCTGGAAGCGTTGCGCAGGGATCAGGCGGGTTGAACGGGCTCGCGGCGCATCTGCCATTGCGCTTCGTCCGGCGCTCCTCCCAGGCTCTCGAAGCCCAGGCGCTGGTACAGGCGCACTGCAGGATTGTGGCGCATCACCGCGAGCTCAAGCGCCTTGCCCTGATGGTCGGCGTGGGCGACGACCTCGCGCAGCAGCTGCTCACCCAAACCGCGTCCGCGCTGATGCAGTTCGAGACCGATTTCGAGGATGCGCAGGCTGTCCGGGCGGTCGTCCAGGGTCAGCACGCCGATTGGTTCGCCGTCGAGCAGGATCAGTTCGGTAAGGGCGTCTGGATAGTCACTGGCGAAGATGCGCTGCTGCAGTTGCCACTGCTGGTCCAGCAGGGCGGGGCAGGCTGCGATCAGCGCCGCGTCCAGGCCGCGCAGTTGCGCGAACAGGCGCTTCAGCCAGGGCTCATCGGCGCTGTCGGCGGGGCGGCGAAGCAGGGTGGGGCGGGTCTTTATCTCGCTCATGGGCTGTTGTAGTTTTCCAGGCTTGGATTTCGTGATCAGGCATTCAGGATCAGGGTTTCAGGCTCAGGTTTTCCAGGTTTCGCGAAGGCGGAGCCTGCCATTCAACGATCAGGGAGTGACCTCATGCTCATCGACCTCCAGGGCCTGACGGCCCAGGCATTCAGCTCTGAACTCGGCCAGGTGTTCACCGCGCACACCGTTCCCGACCCGGTCCAGCTGACCTTGCACAACGTGATCGAAGGACGCGAGGTCAGCGGTGGTTTCCGCACGCCTTTCGCGCTGATCTTCACCACGCCGATGAATGTACTGCTGCTCGAGGCCCAGTATCGCCTGAGCAGTCCTAGCGGACGCGATTACGAACTTTACCTGGCACCGTTGGCGGCGACGGTCGGCGACCAGCGCCACTACCAGGCCCTGTTCAGCTAGGGCCTGGCAGCGGTCCGGGTCGATCAGTTGCGGCTGGGGAAGACCCCGAGGGCACAGATGCACTGGGTCAGCGCCAGATAGGGCTGCAGGATGGATACGGGCAGGTTGCCGCCGGCCGTCGCCAGTGTCACGTTCAGTTGCCCCTGTGCCGGCAGTTGTACCGAGCCCGGCGCGGGGCCGTAGATCTGCACCGTGACGGCGTCACGCCCGGCGGCACCCACCGACTGCGCCAGCGTATCGCTGGTCGTCGCCTGACTGGAGCTGGCTGCGCTGCTGGACTGCTGCAGCAGCACGGTGGCCTCCGCAGTGGCGCCGTGGGTATGGATCGGCAGATTGCTGGTGAGCAGGGTGGTCTGTTCCGTACCGGCCACGGCACCCAGCGGGTAGCTGGCGTTCTGCCCGAGACCTGCGCGTCCGCCAAGATTGGGCAGGCAGAAGGTGTTGACACCGTCGCCACCGTAGGTGGTGCCCAGCAGCGCGTAGAGCGTCTGGTTCTGCGCAATACCAATCTGCTGGCCATTGCAGGTCATCCAGTTTCTCGGCGCGAAGCTGCCGGCAAAGGGTGCGACGACGCCGATATAGCTTTCGACATCCATGTGGTGCTCCTTGAGTCGTCAGTTGCGCGAGGGATACAGCCCGGAAACGCAGATGATGTAGTTGATGGCCTGGAACGGCTGCACGATGGAGAGCGGCTGGGAGCCACCGGCCGGCTGGACGTTGACCGTCGCCGAACTGGACAGAGGCAGGTTCACCGAGCCCGGTGCTGGCGCGTAGATCTTCACGTCGACGGCGTCGCGGCCGTAGGCGCCATTGGCGGCTGCCAGCACCGAGGTAGCGCTGGGCGCGGCCGAAGTGGCCGCTGCCGTGCTGGTCGGCAACGAGGCGCTGAGGGTGCTGACGGCGGCGTGGGTGTGCATCGGCATCTGCGCGGTGGTCAGGGTGGTGCTTTCCGTGCCACCGACCTGACCGAGCGCGTACATGGATGTACCCGGCGACTGGCCCACGCCGACGGGGACGCGGCCCTGCAGGTTGGGCAGGCCGAAGGTGTTCTGGCCGTTGCCGCCGAAGTTGGTGCCCAGCAGCGAGAACAGGGCGGTGTTCTGCTGGACGGCGAGGATCTGCCCGGCGCAGAACATCCAGCCGCGCGGTGCGAAGTTCGGGGCCCAGCCGCTGATCGAGCCGAGATAGGACTGTTCACTCATGATCATTTCCCTACTTTGAGTTGTTATCGCTTCATCACGGGACTGGCCCGCCGACCATTCCGCTGGCGATCGGGCCGAGAGGAAACATAGACGATATCCATGAGAGCGTCGGGCTCGCGGTTATTGATCGAATTGCCGGCAAATGCCGGCTATCGGGCCATTGACGTCAGCTTTCCATCAGGCATTATGGTGAGATCAATCCAATAACAATTTGCCAGCTTGCAGTCGTCGTACCGGAGCCGGTGCGGCTTTGCGTGTGTGCTCTCAGGGAGGAGGCCATATGTTCAGGCATTGGTTCGCGTCGTCGGTCGTTCGCAAGCATCAGTCCGGCGCCATGCGCTCCCCTCTGGCCCTGAGCCTCGAGGCCAGGATGATGTTCGACGGCGCGGTCGCCGCCACCGTCGCGGATACCGCCGCCAGCCAGGGCGCCGATCATCCCGCCGCCCAGGACAAGACACCCACCGACTCGTCCGCCCACGACACCCTCGCCGCAGCCCCCACTGCTTCCTCCGATCAGCGCCATGAAGTGGTGTTCGCCGACAGCAAGGTCGCCAATTACCAGCAACTGGTCGCCAGCCTGAAGCCGGGTACCGAAGTGGTGGTGCTCGACGGCAACAAGGACGGCCTGCAGCAGATCGCCCAGTACCTCAACGGCCGCACCGGCATCGACGCCATCCATATCCTCAGCCACGGCGAAGAGGGTGAGGTGCATCTGGGCAACACCGTGCTCAGCGCCGACAACCTGGCCAGCAAGGCCTCGCAACTGTCCGCCATCGGCGACAGCCTGGATGCCGACGGCGACATCCTTCTATACGGCTGCGACGTGGCCAAGGGCTCCGGCGAAGTGCTGCTTCAGCAGCTATCGGCGCTCACCCGCGCCGACGTGGCTGCCTCCACCGATCGCACCGGCGCCGCGGCCCTGGGCGGCAACTGGACGCTGGAAGCCCACACCGGCAGCATCGAGACGCAGCGCCCCTGGGCTTCCGACAGCGGCCCCGATTATGCCGACCTGCTGGCGCTACCCTCGGCAAACCAGTCGCTGGGCGACATCTACTGGACCAACAACACCGGCGGCAACACGGTGGATGGCTTCACCCTCAGTGAATCCACGGGGGCGGTGCGGGAGAGCTCGCCGGACTCGATCTATTTCAGCACGAGCTCCGTGGCCGACGGGGACAGCAACTACTACTACCAGCTGACCTGGACCGCGGATAACGTCGATCTTGGCAAGTTCGACCTGGACGGCCTGGTGATCCAGTCCTTCGGCGGCAACTACCGGTTGGACGTCAGCGCGATTTCCGGGGGCGCGACGGTTACCCAGTCGTTCACCTTCTCGGGTGCACAGGGGCCGCTGACCGTCAACATCGACAGTTCACTGTTCAACGACATCAGCGGTTTTACCCTGCGTGTCACCCAGCTCAACGGCTCTAAATCGGTTGGCAACATGGACCTGCAGCAGGTCCTTCTCACCGATCTGAAGGGACCCAACGCCGACCCTGTGCTCGGCGGGCTCAATGGCAAGACCGCGAGCTTCACCGAGGACAGCGGGCCGACGCTGATCGATGCGGCGGGCCTGGCCACGGTGAGCGACAGCGACTCGGCGAACTTCGATGGCGGTCAGTTGCGCGTGGCGATCACCTCCGGCCAGCAATCGCTGGAGGACGTCCTGGGCATCCGCAACCAGGGGACCGCTGCCGGCCAGATCAGCGTCTCCGGCGCCAACATCTCCTACGGCGGAGTGCTCATCGGTACTTACACGGGGGGCATCGGCGGCAGCAACCTGGTGGTGACCTTCAACTCCGCGGCCACCGCGGCGGCAGCCCAGGCGCTGGTGCGTAACCTGACCTACGTGAACAGCAACGGGCTCGACCCCAACACCGCAACGCGCACCATCAGCGTGACTGTCTCCGATGGCGATGGCGGCACCAGTGCAGCATCGAACGTCACCCTCAGTGTGATCGCCACCAACGACGCCCCGATGCTCGCGCCGGCCAACAACGTCATCGGCTATACCGAGAACTCCGCCGCAGTGGCGCTGAGCCCCACGCTGACCCTGGTGGACGACGGCAGCAGCTTCCAGAAGGCCACGGTCACCATCAGCGATCTGCGCGTCGGCGACTCCCTCACCGTCGGCAGCCCGGGCGCTTTCGCCACCAGCTACAACAGCGCCACCGGCGTCCTGACGATCACCGGGGCCGGCAATGCCGCGGCGCTGCAGGCCGTCCTGCGCTCGGTGAGTTTTTCCTCCAGCTCGGATGATCCGACCTTCGGCGGTTCCGATACCAGCCGGCAGATCAATTTCGTGGTCACCGACAGCGCTGGCGACGACTCCAACACCGCCGTCGTCCAGGTGGCGATCACCGCCATCAACGACGCGCCGACCCTGTCCGGCGGCCCTTACACCTGGGTGGGTACCAACGAAGACACCAGCTCCCAGGCCGTCACGGTCAGCAGCCTGCTGGCCGGCGTTACCTACGCCGACGTCGATGGCCCTGCCAGCGGAATCGCCCTGACGGCCAGCACCGGCAGCAGCGTCTGGCAGTACTCCACCGATGGCGTGACCTGGACCGATGTCGGCGCGGTGTCCAATGGCAGCGCGCTGCTGCTGTCGGGCAGTACCCTGCTTCGCTATGTGCCCGATGGCAAAAACGGTGGGACGGCCACACTGACTTTCCGCGCCTGGGACCAGACCTTCGGCATCGCTTCCCTCAACGGCATTCGCTCCACCTCCGATACCAGCTCCAACGGCGGCAGCACGGCGTTCTCGACAGGCATCGCGCAGGCAACGATCAGCGTCAGCAGCGTCAACGATGCGCCTGTATTGATCCCCTCCAGCCCGATGCTCAACACGCTGACCGACGGTGACGTGAATAACGTCGGACAGGCGGTTTCCAGCCTCATCACCGGTCAGGTCAGCGACGTGGACACGGGCGCGGTGCAGGGCATTGCCATCACCGGCCTGAACTCCGGCGTCGGTGGCACCTGGCAGTTCAGCCTGGACAGCGGCGCCAGCTGGCAGGACGTCGGTACGGTTTCCACGGCTTCGGCGCTGCTGCTGCGCAGCAGCGATCGCGTGCGCTTCGTGCCCGACGGCGTCCATGGCACCACTGCCAGCTTCACCTTCAAGGCCTGGGACCAGAGCGGCATCACAGCCGGCCAGCAGGGGTTCAAGCTCGATGCTTCCAGCAGCGGCGGCACCACGCCGTTCTCCTTGGTCAGCGATACCGCCAGCGTTACAGTCGTCGAAGTCAATGATGCGCCGACGGTCACTAGCAGTGGCGGCAGCGCGGCGTTCGTCGAAGGGGCGGACGTGGCGTCCACGCCGGTGGTGGTCGACAGCGGCCTCACCGTGTCGGACAACGATTCGCCGCTGCTCTACAGCGCCTCGGTGAAGATCACTGGCAATTTGCGGCCCTCCGAGGATGTGCTTGGATTCACCAACGATCCTGCCACCATGGGTGACATCAGCGGCAGCTACAACGCCGCCACTGGCACAATGACCTTCACTTCCGCCAGTGGCGCCAGCGCGGCCCAGTGGCAGGCAGCGTTGCGCTCGGTGACCTACAGCAACAGCTCGGACACCCCGGACACCACCTCGCGCAGCGTCAGTTTCAGCGTGAGCGACGGCCAGCTCGACAGCGCCGACGCCACGCGCAGCGTGACCGTGACGGCCGCCAACGATTCCCCTCAGCTCAGCCTGCCCGGCGTGATCAGTCTCAGCGAAGACGCTACCGGGATCATTACCGGCATCGTTGTCTCCGACGTCGACGCGGGTACCGGCAACGTTCAGGTCACCTTCACGCTGCCGGCCAACAGCGGCATCCTGTTCGCGACCGTCAGCGGAAACATCGCGGTTGACACGGGGCTCAACACCATCGCCCTCACCGGCAAGGTCGCGGACATCAACGCCTACATCGCCGGGATGAACCTCTTCTACTCGCCGAACGCGAACTTCAACGGCAACGTCACCCTCGGTGTCAGTATCACTGACCTGGGCAACAGCGGTGGCCCGGCGAAGACCGACAGCGGCAGCCTGATCCTGCAGGTCGACGCGGTGAACGATGCGCCGAGCACCCCCGTGGTGCCGTTGTTGCCGGTGAGCGGCAGCGAGGACGTACCCCTGGTGCTGAATGGCATCAGCTTCAGCGACATTGATGCCGGATCGGGTGTGGTCCAGGCGACCTTCAGTGTCGCCCCGGGCAGCGGCACCTTCAGTGCCCTGGCCGGCGCCGGCGTGACGCTGACAGGCTCGGGCACCAACCAGCTGGTGCTCAGCGGCAGCCTCAGCGATATCAACGCCTTCATCGCCGGCAGCCAGGTGAGCTACCTGTCGGCGGCCAACGCTTCGGGCATCGTCATCGTGACGGTCAGCCTCGATGACCGCGGCAATACCGGCACGGGCGGCGCCAAGGTTTCATCGGCCACCTTCAACCTGGACATCAGCCCGGTGAACGACGCTCCGGTGAACAGCGTGCCGGGTGCCCAGACGGTGATCTCGAACGAAACGCTGGTCTTCAGCGCCGGCAATGGCAACGCGATCTCCATCTCGGACGTGGATGTCGCGGGTGGGAACCTGCGCGTGACGCTCGTCGGCATCAACGGTCTGATCACCCTGGGCAGCATCTCGGGCCTGTCGTTCCTGGCCGGTGATGGCACAGTCGATGCCATCATGACTTTCGATGGCTCCCTCGCCGACATCAACAATGCGCTGGCAGGGCTGAGCTTCACCCCAATGGCCGGCTACCACGGTGCGGCTTCGCTGCAGATCATCACCAATGACCAGGGGCAGTCCGGCTCCGGTGGCCAGCAGACCGATACCGATATCATCTCGATCAACGTCGAGCAGCCCAACCCGCGTATCGTCGGCGTCAGTGCCGGCACCCCGGACGGCACCTACAAGGTCGGTGATCAGATTCTGGTCCTCGTCGAGTTCGACCAGAGCGTCAGCGTCGACACCACCTCCGGCAGGCCGAGCCTGCTGCTGGAAACCGGCACCATCGACCGCACCGCCCAGTACCTGAGCGGCGGCGGCAGCAACATCCTGTCGTTCCTCTATACCGTGCAGGCCGGTGACCAGAGTGCGGACCTCAACATTGCCGGCATCGGCGCGCTGTCGCTCAACGGCGCGAGGATCTTCAACGCGCGCCTGGACGATGCCTTCAGTGACCTGCCGGACCCGGCCAGCATCGACAGCCTGGCAAGCCGCGCCAACCTGGTGATCGACGGCGTGGCGCCTGTCGTCAACAGTGTCACGGTGCCGGCCAACGGCACCTACGTGGCGGGGCAGAACCTCGATTTCGTCGTCAACTTCAGCGAGAACGTGATCGTCGACACCAGTGGCGGCACGCCGAACATCCTCGTGACGCTGGATGGCGGAGGCACCGTACTGGCCCAGTACCTCAGTGGCAGTGGAAGCACGGCCCTGCTGTTCCGCCTGGTGGTATCCAGTGGTCAGTTTGACAGCAACGGCATCAGCCTTGGCTCGACCATCCAGACCGGCGGCGGCACCCTGCGTGACAGCGCTGGCAACGACATCAACACAGCCCTGAACAGCGTGGCGAGTACGACCGGCGTGCTGGTCGATGCCGTGGTGCCCACTGTCAGCAGTGTCAGCGTGCCGGCCGGCGCTGCCTACAATGCCGGCGACACCCTGACCTTCACGGTCAACACCAGCGAAACGGTACTGGTCAACGGCGTCCCGAGGCTGCTCCTGGATATCGGCGGCAGCACGGTATTCGCCAATCTGGTTTCCGGTTCCGGCACTTCGACCCTGGTCTTCCAGTACACCGTCCAAGCGGGCGACAACGACGCCGACGGCATCAGTGTGAGCGGTCTGTCTGCCAACGGCGCCACCTTGCGCGACGTCGCCGGCAACAACATGAACCTGACGCTCAACAATGTGGGCGTTACCAGCGGCGTCATCGTCGACACCGTGGCACCGACACCCAGCGCCATCGTCACCCTTGACCCGTCGCCGACCAATGCCGGCAGCGTGCGTTACACCGTGACCTTCAGCGAAGGCGTCAGCGGCGTCGACCTGAACGACTTCTCCCTGGCCAGCAGTGGTACCGCCGCGGGCAGCCTGAGCGTCCTGCAGCAGATCGACGCGCGTACCTACCAGATTACCGTCAGCGGCGTGTCCGGGACCGGCACCCTGGGCCTGAACCTCAACGCCAGCGGAACCGGCATCCTCGACGCGGCAGGCAACCCCCTGAGCGGCGGGTTGACCGGTGCGGTGTACAGCGTCGACCGCGATGCACCGACCGTGACCGCAGTCAATGTGCCGCCGGGTGCGCTCCACAGCGTGGGCGATACCCTCGACTTCGTGGTGCAGACCAGTGAGGGGGTAGTGGTCGGCGGTTCGCCGCAGTTGGCCATCGACATGGGCGGGCGCACCGTTTATGCCGACTACGTCAGCGGCTCGGGCAGCAACAGCCTGGTGTTCCGCTACACCGTCCAGGCCGGCGACAACGACGCCGACGGTATCCAGATCAGCGGGCTTTCCGCCAATGGCGGCTCCCTGCGTGACGGCACCGGCAACAACATGGATCTGGCGCTGCACAGCGTGGGCTCCACCAGCGGCATCATCATCGACACCCTGGCGCCGACGCCCGACGCCATCGTCACCCTCGACCCTTCGCCGACCAGTGCCGGTAGCGTGCGCTACACCGTGACTTTCAGCGAAGGCGTCAGCGGCGTCGACCTGAGCGACTTCTCTCTGGTCGGCACCGGCACCGCCGCCGGCAGCCTGAGCGGTCTGCTGCAGATCGACGCGCGCACTTACCAGATCACCGTCAGCGGTGTGTCCGGAACCGGAACCCTGGGCCTGGATCTCAACGGCAGCGGGACCGGCATCCTCGACGCGGCAGGCAACGCCCTCAGCGGCGGCCTGACCGGCGCGGTATACAGCGTCGACCGGGATGCGCCGACGCCCAGCGCCATCGTCTCCCTCGACCCGTCGCCGACCAATGCCGGCAGCGTGCGTTACACCGTGACCTTCAGCGAGGACGTCAGCGGCGTGGACCTGAGCGACTTCGCCCTGGTCGGCACCGGGACCGCGGCGGGCACCCTGAGCGGTCTGCAGCAGATCGATGCGCACACTTACCAGATCACTGTCAGCGGCGTGTCCGGCACCGGCACCCTTGGGTTGAATCTCAACAGCAGCGCTACCGACATCGTCGACGCAACGGGCAACGCCCTCAGCGGCGGGCTGACGGGTGCGGTGTACAGCGTCGACCGCGATGCGCCGACCGTTACCGCAGTCAGCGTGCCTGCGGGGAGTCTCAACAATGCGGGCGATACCCTCGACTTCGTGGTTCAGACCAGCGAAGCCGTGGTGGTCGACGGCGCACCGAAGCTGGCCATCGACATGGGCGGGCGCACCGTCTACGCCGATTACGTCAGCGGTTCGGGCAGCAACAGCCTGGTGTTCCGCTACACCGTTCAGGCTGGCGACAACGACGCCGACGGCATCCAGGTCAGTGGGCTTTCCGCCAACGGCGGCTCCCTGCGCGACGCCACCGGCAACGCACTGAATCCTTCGCTGAACGGCATCGGTGACAGCCATGGCGTGCTGGTCGATACCCGCGCGCCCACCGCCACCGGGGTCGTGCGGCTGGACCCGTCGCCCACCGGCGCAAGCACGGTGAACTTCCTGGTGACTTTCGACGAGGACGTCAGCGGCGTCGATGCCGGCGATTTCTCCCTGGTGACCAGCAACTCCGCCAGCGGCAGCATACTCTCCGTCGTGCAAGTGGATGCCCGCATCTACCGCGTAACCGTCGGCAGCGTGAGCGGGCAGGGCAGCCTGGGCCTTGCGGTCAACGCCGGCGGCATCAGCGATGCGGCCGGCAACGCGCTGGCGAACTCGCTGCGGGGCGACAGCTATGTGATCGGCTCGCTGTCCGATGGCGATCCGGAGTTCCGTGTCACCACGCCGGGCGTTCCGGCCTTGCCGTCGCCCACGCCATTGCAACCCGATGTGCCGGTGGTTGTCACGCCGCAAGGCACCTCGCCGGTGCTGCCGCCGTCGCTGTTCCCCAGCGAAGGAACCGGTGGCCTGCCACCGCTGGGCAATATCTTCGTGAACAACGGCGCACCGTCGCAGAGCTTCATTGCCCAGGCCTTTGGCAGCTCGTCGTTCGGCGACGGCAGTGGCAAGGGCTTCCTGGGCTTCGGCGGCGGTGACGCAGGCGTCTTCGGCAGCAGCACGCTGGCCGGCATCTTCGATAGCGACGGTTTCGACGACAGCTCGCCGCTGAAGGCCTTCGACCGTCGCAGCGGCGATATCGACCAGGGCATCCGCGGCATCTTCGGCGCGCCGAGCCTGACGCAGCAACTGCAGCAGATCCACGAATCCGAACAACAACCATTGCGCGAGCTGGCCTGGGCGCTGGGGCAAGTAGCCCAGGACCGCGACGCATCCTGATGACCACATCGCCAAGTAGAAAAAGCACAAGAACGAAGCCGTAACGAGGGGGACGGCCAGGGATGAAAAAACACACGACCTTGCTAGGGATCAGCTTGTTGGCGCTTGCCGTGTCCGGCTGCGCCGTCACCACGCAACCCATCGACCGTAGCGTCAGCGAGCAACGCGCCCGCGACGACCTGCAGGCGATGTTCAAGGATCAGGAGCCGCTCAGCGGCCCGCTGACCCTGCACGAGGCCATGGCCCGTGCGGTGAAGTACAACCTCGAGTCGCGCCTGAAGGTAATGGAGGAGGCGCTGTCGCGCCGGCAACTCGATCTCGCCACCTTTGACATGCTGCCGCGCATGGCGCTCGAGGCCGGTTACGCCGGGCGCAACAACCAGAGCGCTTCCAGCAGCCAGAGCGTGTTGACCAACACCCAGTCGCTGGAACCCTCCACCTCGCAGGACCGCGACCGCGACGTCGCCGACCTGACCATGGTGTGGAACGTGCTGGACTTCGGCGTCAGCTATGTCAGCGCCAAGCAGCAGGCCGACCAGCGCCTGATCGTCCAGGAGCGCCGCCGCAAGGTGGTGCAGACCATCATCCAGGACGTGCGCTCGGCATACTGGCGCGCGGTGGCCGCACAGCGCCTGCTCGACCGTATCGACGCGCTGATGGCGCGGGTCGACGGCGCGCGCAAGGACAGCCAGCAGATGAGCCAGCAGCGCATCGGCGACCAGGTCCAGACGCTGGGCTACCAGCGCGCCCTGATCGAGGCCAGCCGCCAGCTGGAAGAACAGCGCCGTGCGCTGTCGCTGGCCAAGACCGAACTCGCCACCCTGATCAACCTGCCGCTGGGCACCGAGCTGACCCTCGCCGCGCCGGAAGGCTACGACGTGCCGGAGCTGAAGGTCGGCCTCGAGCAACTGGAGCAGCAGGCCCTGGCCAGCCGCCCGGAACTGCGTGAGCAGGACTACCAGGCGCGCATCAGTGCCGCGGAAACCCGCAAGGCCATGCTGCGCCTGCTGCCGGGGCTGGAGTTCTCTGCCGGTGGGCACTATGACTCCAACAGCTTCCTGGTCAACAACCGCTGGGCCGACTACGGCGTGAAGGTCACCTGGAACCTGTTCAACGTCCTGTCCGCCCCGGCGGCCATCGATGTTGCCAAGGCCGGTGAAGACGTCAACGTGGCGCGCCGGCAGGCCATGTCGATGGCCGTGCTGGCGCAGCTCTACGTGGCCAACGCCAACTACAACGAGGCGCGCCGCCAGTTCGTCACCACCCAGGAGCTGGCCAGTCTGGACAACCAGATCGTCGGCCAGCTGCGCAACCGCCATCAGGCGCAGGGCATCGGTGAGCTGGACCTGATCCAGGGCGAACTCAATGCGCTGCAGGCGGACCTGCGCCGCGACCTGGCCTATGCCGAACTGCGCAACAGCTATGGCCAGGTATTCGCGTCGGCCGGCGTCGATCCGCTGCCCAGCAACGCCCCCGACACCAAGCTGACCACCCTGGCCAATGGTCTGGCCGAGAAAGAGCGCCAGCTCGACAGCGGCAACGTGCAGTAATCACCCCGGCGTGTCAGTGCCGCAGCTCTACTGGCACGCCGCGGGCTTTACGCCCGCTGCGAGCTTGCGGGTCATCCGAGCGGACGCGCTCAACCGGTTGCCTTGCAATCCTCGGCCTGCTGCTTCGGCGCAGGCTGAGGCGCTGCCTTGGCCCCGGACAACCGCGACACGCCGAACAGCACCAGTGCCAGCCCGGCAATCTGGTAGACCGTGATCGCCTCACCGAGCAGCGCCCAGGAGGCAAATACGGTCAGCACCGGGCCGAGGTTGCCGAACGCGGCCGCATGAGTGGCGCCCATACGCTGGATCGCCAGCGCCATCCAGTAGATCGGCAGCACCGTGGAGATCAGCGCCATCAGCGAACCGTGGACCCACACCGCGCCGGGCAAGGTCGCCAGTTGCTGCACGTCGCTGCTCGCCGCGTAGTGGATCAGCACCATCACCGATGAAGCGCCGCCGGCCAGCCCGGCCAGGCGCATCGAGCCCACACGCCGCACCACGGCGGCCGTGCCCATGTAGTAGAGGGCATAGGTGACGGCGCTGGCGAACACCCAGAGCGCGCCCAGCAGTATCTGTCCGTCACCGCCTTCCACGCGAATGTCATGCACCAGGGCGATGCCCAGGCCCAGGTAGCACAAGCCCATGGCGACCAGGGTCCGGGAGTCGGGGCGTTCGCGGTTGACGGCCATCTGCAGGAGCAGCACCAGGGTTGGGTAGGTGAACAGGATCAGTCGTTCCAGCCCGGCGCTGATGTACTGCAGGCCGTAGAAGTCGAACAGGCTGGACAGGTAGTAGCCGAACAACCCGAGCAGCAGGATGCGCACGCCATCGGTCAGCGTCAGACGGGGCTGTTCCGGGCTGCGGCTCAGCCAGATCAGCCAGAGGAACAGCGGCAGCGCCAGGCCCATGCGGATGGCCAGCACCGTCACCGCATCCACCGGCGCGGCGGCATAGGAGAGCTTCACGAAGACCGCCTTGAGGCTGAAACCGGTGGCGGACAGCACGGCGAAGAACACACCGTTGCGCAGGCTGCGCTGGTAGAGGGAGGTCAGGCTATTCATGGCGGCACGGATGCAAGGCAGGGGAAAGGCTTTATTCTAGAGAGAAGGCCATTCCACTAGAATCGCAACTTGGCGAACGTGGCTTTCGTTTTTGGAGAATACCCCATGCATTTCGATCTTGCCGATCTGCGCCTGATCGCCGCCATCGCCAGCACCGGCAGCCTGAGCAAGGCGGCGGCATCGGTGCCGGTGGCGGTCTCGGCGGCGAGCAACCGCCTGCGCCTGTTCGAGGAACGCTGCGGGCTCTCCCTGTTCGCCCGGCACAGCGACGGTATGACCCTCACGCCAACCGGCCGCCTAGTGCTGGAGGCCGGCCAGCGTGTGCTGAAGGAAGCCCGGCAGCTCAGGGACACCCTGCAGGAGCTGAGCGGAGAGCGGCGCATCACCTTGCGCCTGGCCGCTTCCACGGTGGCCAACAGCACCTTCCTGCCCACCGCGTTGGGGCCGTTCCTGGCGGACTATCCGGAAGTGGACCTGCAACTGACCGAGCAGAACAGCAAGGACGTGGTGCTCTCCGTGCAGGAAGGGCAGATCGACATTGGCGTCTACGACGGCAACCTGCCCACCGCCGGCCTGCTGTCGCTACCGTTCCGCAACGACAAGCTGGTGCTGCTGGTGCCGCAGGATCATCCGCTGGCCAGCCAGCACCTGCCTAGTCTGCGCGATGCACTGAGCTTTCCCTTCGTCTGCCTGCCGGCTGAGCGCGCCATGCAGCGTTTCGTCGAGTCGATGGCGGTGCGCAATGCCGTGCCGCTCAAGGTGCGCGTGCGCGCGCCGAGCTTCGATGCCATTGCCCAGCTGGTCGCCCAGCGAGTGGGCGTGGCCATGCTCCCTGAGGCGGCTGCTACACGCATGGCTCAGGAGCTGCCGGCGGCGGTGGTGCCTCTCTCCGACGCCTGGGCCACCCGTGAATTGCGTCTCTGTGTCTCCGACTGGGATGCACTTTCCTCCCACGCCCGGCAGTTGGTGACATACCTGATGAACGAAGGCGCAGCATCCCGCTAGGGGAGGGCGGGGGATGGCGGTGGCGGTTCCTGGCGCCTTTGGCGAAAGTGCCAACCACTGCCAGCGTGGTTCAGACGGTGGTATTCACCGAGGTTCCGCTGGTGCTGCTGCCCGAGTCGGTCAGGGCTTCGGAGTAGGCCGCGGTGGCTGCCGCTACCGCCGCCGAGGCGGACGAGACGCGTGCCTGGGCAGCCTGTGCTGCGATCTGCTGGGCCTGCTTCTCTTCCTCGGTCTGGCCACCGCCCTGGCTGGCCTTGGCCAGTTCCTGCTCGGCCTCTTCCAGCTCCTTCTGCGCCTGCTCCATGGCCTGCTTGAGTTTCTCCAGGGTGGTGTCGGAACTGCTGTCGGAGCTGCCGCTCGCCCCGCCGGCGGCACCGCCGCCAGCTGCTCCACCCGCCGCCTGTGCCGAAGAGCTGGCCGTCGTCTGGGAAGTGCTGGTGGCATCGCTGGTGGCGCTGTCCTCGCTGCTCGTGGCAGAGGTCGAGGCGGCCGAAGTCGAGGTGGTGGTGTAGCGAACGTTGGTGGCGCTGACGGCGCTGATGGTAGTCATGGACGGATTTCCGTTGAGGAGGGTTATCCGCAATGGCGGCCGCCAGGAAGAGAAATTTAGAGCGGTTTGTTATCGACTTGGTATCGGGCCTGGTACTTCAGGCGCACCCCCTCATTTCTGCTCCACCAGCCGCGGTGCCTGTGACCCTTCCAGGGCCAGGTGGATCACGCCGGCGCGGCTGGGGAAGTTCGGCGCATCGTCGTCGCTGTTCTCCATCACCGGGATGTCGATCAGGGTACGCTTGCCCGCCGGGTCGGCGATCAGCCGGGCGTCCAGCTTCTCGACCGAACGCCAGCCACCGCCGCCGATCGGCATCGCATCGAGCAGGCTGTAGTGCTCCTGGCCTTCTTCACTGGGTGTGGAGGAAAAGACGGCGAGGTACTGGCAGTAGTTGTTGCCCATGTCGAAGCCTTCGATGGTGAACACCGCCAGGATGATCTCGCTGTCCTGGCCGGTCTTCAGGGCCTGCACATGGGTGGCTTCGGGGTAGCCGGTGGCGAAGCTGTCCTTGTACAGCTCCACCAGGCGGCTCACCTGTTCTTCCAGGGGCTTGGGTACGGGCGGCTGCTTGGCGGCGTGGGCGAGGGTGCAGGCCAGCAGCAGGCTGGCGGGCAGCAGGCGAATCTTCATTGGGGGAACTTCCGTGTCGGGGGTAGGGGTGGCATGGCCGGCATCTTGGATGCCGGCCTTCGCCGGATTACTGCTTGAGGCCGGGAATCGCGTTCTTCGCTACCCAGTCACCGACCGCCGAGCAGGAGTAGGTGTTGGAGTAGTCGTAGAACTGCTGGGCGAGGGAGCTGGCCTCGTAGGTGCCGCACTGGTAGACCGACGTGCCCTTCTGCAGGATCAGGAAGTGGATCTGGGTGACCCGCCCCGGCGCCACGTAGGCGGCCTTCACTTCGTAGCCGCTGCGCAGCAGTTCCGTCACCTTGACCTCTTCGGCAGAAGCCTGCGAGCCGATGGCCAGGAGGCCGAGCAGCGCAAAGACGGCTTTCGCCGGATAGTTCAGGTTAGCCATGGTTGTGTCTCGTCCTTGAGGGGACCTGGGCTCAGGCTTCCGGCTTCAGCGCGATGCCGCCGCAATTGCCGCGGGTCAGCAGGTAGTCCACCTGGCGGGCGCGGTTGATGGCGACGCGGATTTCGCAGCTGGCCGAATGGACCACGTCGCCCCAGTACTCGGTATGCACCAGCTGGCCGTTCTGCGGGCCGGTGTAGGTGCCGAGCGCCTCGCGGGAGACGTAGGAGGTGTCGCGGCGATAGATCAGCACGACCCAGTCGTTCTCCGGCGCCAGGCCGATATCGCTGGGCGCGCCGAAGTGGTCGATGGCGTCGCCGGCCGGGCGGCCCTTCCAGTAGCTGCGGGCCTGCGCTTCGGGCAGGGTGGGAATGGCGGAACAGCCGCCGAGCAGGATGGCGATCATCCCCAGTGCGAGTAGTCCTTTCATTGCACGCCCTCCTTGGCCGGTGCGTTCTTCACGGGCATCTGCTCGAAGCCCTTGTCGACCATTTCCAGAATCAGGTTCTTGGCGTGCTCGCGGTTGCGCAGCTGGAACAGGCCAGGAGCGGCGGAGACCAGTTGCAGCATGGGCATCTTGCCCAGCGGGTACATCTTCTGCTCGACGTGGGCGTCCGGCTTGCAGAGGAAGTCGCGGCTCTGGGCGATCCACGCCTCAGGCTTCTTCTGCCATTCCTTGGAAACCTTCTTCGGACGGATGTCGTTGTAGAACTTGTCGTAGTTCTGCGCGCCGTTGAGGCGCACGCGGTTCTTCGCGCAGTCGACCTCGACGTCATAGGCGGTAAAGGTCGGCTTGGCGCCTTCCTCGTAGAATTCGTAGACACCCAGCGAGCGCACGCCGTTCTTGCGGTCATAGATGTTGGCGGGGTCGCCATCGATGACGAAGATTTCGTTCTTGTAGAGGCTGCCCTGCTGGTGAATCAGCCAGAAATCGCCAGAGGGGCCTTCCGCTTGCGCGGCGAGCGGGCTGCAAAGCAGCAGAGCAGGCAGCCAGGGCCTGAGGGGCTTGAACATATCGGACATTCCTTTGCCGTTGTGATCGCCTGAGCGCAGCGCACCCCGGCGAAAGAAGGGTAGGAAACTAGAGGCGCAGATTTTGATGGTCAACCTGCTTGTAGGAATTTTGTGACAGACGGCAGTGAAGTTGCTGTGGCAATGGGGAACGGAAGAGCGCCTGTTGGCGCTCTTCGCGGGCATGGCCCGCTGCTGCAGGGGAGGCCTGCCCGTCAGGGTGAGATGAACTGGCGAACCGCCTGAATCGTCTGGGTTGGCGCCTCTTCCATCAGCCAGTGCCCGGCGCCCGGCACCACCACCTCGGTGACGTTGTCGGCGGCGTTGCGCATGACGATGGCCTCGTTGGCGCCGAAGGATTTTTCACCGCCGACGGCGAGCACCGGCATGGTCAGCCGAGTCTTGTTCGACGCCTCGTTGTCCACGGCATCCTGGCGAATGCTGCGGAACTGGGAGAAGGCCGCATGCATTGCACCGGGTCGGGCATAGAGCTTGGCGTAGTGCTGCCGGGTGGCTTCGTCGACCTTGTGCGGGTCGCCGGCGAATTCGTTCCAGAAACGGTCCAGGTAAATGCGCTCGCGCCCGGCCAGCAGGCGCTCCATGTCCGCGCCGCCGAAGTCGAAGTGCCAGAGCATCGGCGAGCGAACAATGTCGTTCCACGGCGGGATGCCGGGGACGGGAGCGTCCATCACCACCAAGCGTTCGGTCTGCTGCGGATATCGGGCGGCGTAGGCGTACGCGACCATGGTGCCGATGTCATGGCCGACCACCACCGAATGTTCGATGCCCAGCGACGCCAGTACCGCGCGAACGTCGCCGGCCTGGGTCTTCTTGTCGTAGCCGGCGGCGGGGATCGACGACAGACCCATGCCGCGCAGGTCCGGCACCACCACGGTGTGGTCCTTGGCCAGGTCAGTCGCCAGCGGCGCCCACATGTCGCCGGTATCGCCGAACCCGTGCAGCAGCACTACCGCCGGACCCTTGCCGCCAACGCGCACGTGGATGGTCGCGCCCTCTACGGCAACGTCCTGGGTACGAAAGGAGGAGGGGAAAGCCACTACGCCGGCCTGGGCCGGAACACTCAGGATCACCAGCAGGGATGCGGTCAGCAGGGAGCGGATCATGGTGAACTCTCCAGAGGTCGACTGGAGGAGCGTAGCCGGCTTTGCGACTCCCACACGGGCTTGGGGTATCGCGCTTCGAGGCCACGCAATCCGCCCGAGAGCGGCCAATCCGCTACTACACTGATCTGACCTAGGAAGACTTCCGACCAGCGGGTGATGATGAAACGCGAACTTCATGTCCTCGGGCTCGTTCGCCTGGTATCCGCGTCGCTGATCGCAGTGGGCTCCCACGCCGTCGCCGAGGACCTCGAGCCCCGGACCTACGCCAATACGCCGGTCGGGATGAACTTCCTGATCCTGGGATACAGCGACATGGATGGCAGCGTGACCGCCAACCCATCGACCCAGTTGACGGATGCCAGGCTCGATATCCGCACGACCGTCTTCGCCTTTGCCCGCTCGCTGGACGTCTGGGGCCGTTCGGGGAAATTCGATATCGTCCTGCCGCGAGCTCACCTGACAGGCTCCGCCCTGTTTGCCGGCGAACCCCGCGAGCGCGACGTCAGCGGCCTGATCGATCCCCGGCTGCGCTTCTCGGTCAATCTCTACGGCGCCCCGGCCATGTCCCTCGCCGAATTCCCCGGCTACCAGCAGGACGTCATCATCGGCGCCAGCTTTGCGGTGACGCCGCCACTGGGCCAATACGATCCGGGCAGGCTGATCAACCTGGGCAACAATCGCTGGTCGTTCAAGCCGGAACTGGGCATCTCCAAACGCATCGGCGCCGTGACCCTGGAACTGTCCACGGCGGCAACCTTCTTCACCGACAACGACGACTACTACGGCGGCCGGGAGCTGTCCCAGAACCCGGTCTACCAGGTGCAGACGCACCTGATCTACGCCTTCGCCAATGGCGTCTGGGCGGCGCTGGACGGCACCTACTTCGAGGGTGGTAGCACGAGGATCGATGGCGTCGGCAACCATGACTTCCAGGAAAACTCGCGCTACGGCGGCACCCTCGCGTTGCCGGTGAGCCGCCAGCATTCGCTGAAACTGTTCGCCAGCAACGGCGCGCATACCCGCACCGGCAGCACCTATGACGTCTGGGGTATCGCCTGGCAGTACCGCTTCGGCGGCGGGCTTTGAATCCTTGTGGCGGTCACCCTTGCTGATCGCCGATCAGAAGAGAGCCCTGCCGGAAATACAGCGCTGTACCGCTCCGCCGACCCACAGGATTGCGCCGATGCTTTCGATCTGCAGTCGACCCCGGCGTCCCAGGGCGGTGCCCTGGCTGACGGTGTAGCGGTCGCTCAGGGTGCCCGCGCCGATCAGCCACTGAGCCAGGCCGGCATTGAGACTGCCGGTGACGGGGTCCTCGTTGCATTCTTCGCCCATGAAGGCTCTGACTTCCACGTCGGCTTCAGCGTCCTGGCCCGTCCACGGAGCGATGACACCGACGTTCAGCCCTTGCAGTGCGGCGTAGTCGGGCCTGATCCCCAGCACTTCATCGCGGCTGGCCAACAGCACGCCAGCCCAGCCGGGGCCGTTGTCTACCCACTGGCTGGCACGGACCTGCCCGGCAGCGAGGCCGAGGCCTTGTTCGATACGGTTCAGCGTCACCGCATCCAGCGGCCCGCTACGCAGCAGCGGCGGGGCGGAGAACGCCAGTTGCGGGCCTTGCCGGCGGATACGAACCAGGCCCGCCGGGCACTCCTGGATGATCTCGGCAAGTTCGGGGGCTGCCTGCTGATCCAGCCATACCTTGCAGCTGCCCAGCGTCGGGTGGCCGGCAAAGGGCAGCTCGCGCAGCGGTGTAAAGATGCGCACGCGGTAATGCGCTTCCGGCGTTTTCGGCTTCAGCAGGAAGGTGGTCTCGCTGAGTTGCGTCCACCGCGCAAAGGCCTGCATCTGCTCGGTGGTCAGCTCGTCGGCAGCCACCACGACTGCCAGCGCGTTACCTTCGTGGGGGTGTTCGGCAAAGACATCGACCTGTTCGAACTGCAGGGACAGCGGCATCAGATTTCCTTGAAAGGCAACGGCGGATCAACCCGGACCGGACGGCGAGGCTAGTCGCTACGCATGGATTTTAACAGGATGCCGGGAGCCCGACGCTGGCGGCAGGCTCCGTTGACGCGGTGGTGGCGAATTCGAACCCGCGTAACAACGAACGTCGCCACGGGAGTTACGCAGCGCCGTTCCTACTGGTTTCTGGCGTTCTCCAGCGCCTGTTTTTCTGCCGCGGCGGTGATGGCGGTCTGGCGGTTCTGCTCGGCCATGTAGCAGGCCTCGCGGCTGACTCCCTGCGCCAGGCAGGTGGACATCCGCTGCGCCGGGCTTGAGCAGCCGGCCAGGAGGAAGGCGGTGACGGTGACTGCGAGCAAGGTGCGCATGGAACATCCTTCTGGGGGTATTCAATGGGAGGAAAGCAAGCAGGGAAGTGGATTCCCTTGGCGGCATTATTCGCCGGGGCTTAGGAGATGAGAGCGCGAAATCCAGTCACGACCTGTAGGAAAGTGATTACACGCTCGACGCTCGCTCATTCCGGCCTCCCGCTCGGTCCCTCTGTATTCCACTGTATCTGGCGACCGCTCTGACATCTGCGGAAATGGCGGCGGCTGTTTTCGACACGGTGCAGATACCCCAAGGGCTCTTAATGGGCTCCAACAGCTCAGCGGCACGGCAAGCACCTCAAGGTTCACCAGTGCTTTGTGTCCCTCCCGGATGAGCTGCCCCCTTACCCTTGAGGATCGATGCCATGAAAAATCTGAAGACCTTCCTGACCGCCGTTGCCTTCTCGTTCGCCGGCGTGGCTGTGCACGCCAATGCTGCTGCCGAGGCCAACTGCTCCCACGGCGCCGTGTGCTTCCAGCTGACGCCTCTGGCTGACAAGAGCGCGGCTCCGCAGCTAGCTGAAGATGGTTTCAGCCGCACTCCGCTGGGGATGCGGGTGAACTCGGAAGTACCGGCGCAGCAGACCCTTGCCGAAGATGGCTTCAGCCGCACCCCTCTGGGGATGCGCGTGAACCCGGAAGTACCGGCGCAGCAGACCCTTGCCGAAGATGGCTTCAGTCGCACCCCGCTGGGCATGCGTGTGAACTCGGAAGTACCGGCACAGCAGACGCTTGCCGCCGATGGTTTCGGCAGAACGCCGCTGGGCAAGCGTGTGGCTTCGTCGCAGGATTCGGGCATCGCCTGATGCCCGTTTGCGGAGGGCACCTCGCTTGTGGCGTCCGGGGATTGTTACGATTTGCAGGGCCTTCGGGCGGCAAGCGCTGCGCTGATGAGCCAATACGGGTGAGACGATGAACAGCAACGAAACAGCTCGCAACAAGGTTGCCATGGTTTTTGGCGGCTCCCGAGGCATCGGCGCGGCGGCGGCGAGGCAGCTTGCCGCCGACGGCTTCTCGGTGGCGCTGACCTATGTGTCGCGGCCGGACAGCGCCCAGGCGCTGGTCGCCGAGCTCGAATCCGGCGGCGGTCGGGCAATTGCCATCCAGGCTGACAGCGCTGACGCCGGCGCCATTCGCAATGCGGTGTCGAAGGCGGTCGAACACTTCGGCGAGCTCGATGTGGCGGTGGTGAATGCCGGCGTGCTGCGGCTGGCGCGTATCGACACGCTCAGCGTCGAGGATCTCGACCTGATGCTCGATGTGAACATTCGTGGCGTCATCCTCTCGATCCAGGCCGCCGTGGCTCGCATGCGGGACGGTGGGCGAGTGATCACCATCGGCAGCAACACGGCATCCGGCCGCACATCGGTGGAGGGCGCCGTGTACTCGATGACCAAGGCCGCCGTGGCGCGGCTGGTGCAAGGGCTGGCGCTGGACCTGGCGCCGCGCGGGATCACCGTCAACAATATCCAGCCCGGCCCGACCGCGACGGACATGACGCAGGCGCACCTGGAAGCGCTGGCTGAACTCGTCCCGCTGGGACGAGTCGCCCAGCCTGCGGAGATTGCCGGCCTGGTCTCGTATCTCGCCAGCCCGGCGGCGGCCCACATGAGCGGCTCGAGCCTGACGCTGGATGGCGGCTATGCCCTGTAATACCCGAAGCCCCAGGAACGCTCTGTGCCCCAGGACCTGACCCATAGCGACGCAGACGTGCCCACGCGGTGGAGCGTCGTTGTCCTGTGCATGCTCTTCAACGTCATCGACGGGCTGGACGCCATGGCGATGGCCTTTACCGGCAGCCGCGTGTCTGCGGAGTGGGGGCTGGGTGCGGGCCAGCTTGGCGTGTTGCTCAGCGCCAGCCTGCTGGGCATGGCCGGCGGCTCGCTGCTCGGCTCCCGGGCTGACCTGCACGGCCGCCGGCCACTGCTGCTGGCGGCGCTGTCGTTGAGCGGCCTGAGCATGCTGCTGTCGTTCTGCAGCCAGGACTACTACCAGCTGCTGCTTCTGCGGGTGCTCACCGGTCTGGGCATCGGCGCGGTGCTGGTGGGTGCCAATGTGCTGGCCTACGAGTCGGCCAGCCCACGCCGGAGGAACCTGGCCATTGCCTTGCAATCGGTCGCCTTTGCCCTGGGCGCGGGCCTGGGCGGGCTGCTGGCGCACCAGTTCAATGAATGGATCGGCTGGCGCTACGTATTCCTGGCCGGTGGCGGAGTCACGCTGGCTGGCGCGGTGGCGGGCGCATTCTGGCTGCGCGAGTCGCCGCAGTTCATCCGGCTCGCAGCCACCACGCCGCGAGTGCCGCGCAGCGAGGTCTACGGGCAGTTGTTCGCTGCCCGGCAGTGGCGACTGACCGCATCGCTGGCGCTGGCGCTGTTCCTGGCGATGGCAAGCTTCTACTTCGTGATGAGCTGGACGCCGACACTGATGGTCCGCAACGGATTCAGCGAGCAGCAAGGGGCCGTCGATGGGCTGCTGCTGTCCTGCGGTGGCATGTTCGGCGCGTTGCTGGTGGGCTTGTCGGCGAACCGCAGTAGAGGACGGGCTCTACTGCTCGGACTGCTGCTGCTCAACGCGCTGGTGATGGTGCTGATGGCATCGCTGGTCGCCGAATCGGCGCTGCCGGTTGCCGTTGGCGTCATCGCCGGGATGGCGCTCAATGGCGCGATCGCGGCGCTGTTCGTCCTCGCGCCGCAGTCCTTCCCCGCGGCGATTCGCGCCAGTGGCGTGGGGCTGGTGCTGGCGACCGGGCGGCTGGGGGCGATCATCTCGCCCGCCGTCGCCGGGAGCCTGCTCGTCTTGCAGTGGAGCACGGGGGCGGTGTTCCTGCTCTTTGCTTGCAGTCAGGTCCTGGCGGCCCTGTTGGTCTGGCTGGGCTTTCGGCGCGCTGCCGGGGTTTGTGTCTGATGCCCGGAGTCGGTGGCGCGACCGTACCACCCTCAGCTCGCCAGTAAGGTCCGCGTATCCAGGTCATCGGGCAGCGCAAAGGTGGTTTCCACGTAACGTCGTGCATGGATAGCCGGCGCCGGGACCACGGGAGGATCGAGTGCCTCTCCCGAGAAGCAGCGCAGGTGGTTGGTCACCATGTCGTAACCGGAGAGATGACTGAACGCGACCCCGCCGGAAAAACGCGGGTTGACGTCCATCACCAGCGGCCAGTCGCCTCCGACCAGGAACTCGATATTGATGCAGCCGTCGAGATCCAGTGCAATCGCCACCTGGGCGGCGGCGTCGAGCAGTGCCGGTTCGTCGAGCATCCTGACCGTGACACCCGCACCGTTGGAGGTTCGTACCAGCTCCTTGCGCGCCATGCCGGCCCATTGCCCGGTAGCCCGTCGGCGGACGATATCCACCACGTGGACATCGCCATCCAGCAGTGGCTGCACGACGTAGGGTCGAGTCCGTAGCTTCTTTCGCAGGTAGCCCAGATCATCCGCATCGAGGATTCGTGCCAGTCCTTCGCTGCTTCGGCCATCGCGTGGCTTGGCGTGCAGCGGGAATGGCAGGCCATCCACCTCGGGATCTTCCATCTTCCAGGTCGGAATCGGGTGGATGAGCGAGTGATCCCGGAAGGTGTCATAGACCAGCCATTTGTCCCGGCTGATGCGGACGGTTTCGGCGGGAGCCATGCACAGGACGACGCCCTGGGTGGAAAACTCCTGCCGGTGAAGAGTGAGCGCGTCGACCTCCAGGTCAATCAGCGGCAGCACGTGGGTCACCTGCTCCAGCCGGCAGATGTCCAGCACGCGGGCGATGTAGCCGGGGACGTCCCTGGCGGGCGGAGCGCGATGGAAGGCGTCCAGCAGGGCCGAAGTGGCGGTCCATTCCCGAGGCAGCGTGCTGATGCCCACTACGCGGGCTCTGGCGGCCTGGCGCAGCGAATGGATGACCGCCTCGGCGCAGAACGATCCGATGGCGGTGACCAGATAGGTCGGCGGGCGACCCGGAGTCGATTGAATGTCCAATTGAATACTCTGCCAGCAGTACGCCAATGAACAGGGCAGAACAATCACATCCTTCTCTTCAAACCCTCACGTGGCTCCGTGCTTGTCCGTCAACCCGATGAGCAAGCGTCGAGCCCGAGTCTTCCAGCCTGGCACTCCTGCCATCCTTTACCGCGCTGTAGTTCGAGGCTGCGCGCAGACTGCTTAAGAATTCGTGAAGATCAGGTTGGGTTTTTGCAGTGATGCGCTGTCCACTGGGCTGCGCCGGAGATGCTCGTGCTGGCCACGTGGTGCAGGTGTCGGGAGTGAAGTTTGAGGGAGTATTCGTAAGTGCCATTCGCGGGCAGGTCGCACGTCGGTATCCGGAGGCGGAAGCATTTGTATAATCCCCCTCCACAAGAGGCGGGACAGGCTCTGTGCCGGGCGATGGCCCGAGCGATCCCTGTCTGCCGACAAGAATTGGCAAAGGTACGCAGCAGTGGAAAGAAGACAGTTCAGCGAGTCCATGCAGGGGCAGAACCTGCGCTTCGTCGGCGATCGCAAGGCCGAGCCGCAGCGCCCGCGCAAGGTCGGTTTCGTCCTGCTGGAGAACTTCTCCCTCCCGGCCTTCACCCAGGCGCTGGACACCCTGGTCACTGCCAATCTGATCCGTGAAGGTGCCTTCGCCACGCGCACCTACAGCCTCGATGGCGAGTCGGTCACCAGCGACCTCGGGCTGGTCATCTGCCCGGCGTCCGCGCTGGAAAGCAAATACCTGGACATGGACCTGCTGGTGGTCTGCGGCGGCCTGCGCACGCCGCTCAAGGACATGCCCAACCTGAGTCGTCTGCTGCACCTCGCCGACGAGCGCGGCATCGTCCTGGCGGGTCTGTGGAACGGCGCCTGGTTCCTCGGCAAGGCCGGTTTGCTGGATGGGTACAAGTGCGCGCTGCACCCGGAAAACCGTGCCTCGCTGGCGGAGGTTGCGCGCAACAGCGTGGTGACCGCCGAGAGCTACATCCTCGACCGCAACCGCCTGACCGCCGGCAGCCCGACCGGTGCCTTCAACCTGGTGCTGGAGTGGATTCACAGCCTGCACGGCCGCGAGCTGGTGGAGGGCATAGTCGACATCCTCGCCTTCGAGGAATCGCGTTACCGGCGCACCCGCCCGGCACTGCACGAGAAGATGACCCAGCCGCTGCGCGACGTGCTCAACCTCATGAGTGCGAACATCGAGGAGCCGCTGAGCACCGACCAGTTGTCCGAGTGCGTGGGCCGCTCCAAGCGCCAGCTGGAGCGGCTGTTCCAGGAGCAGCTGGGAACCTCGCCGGTGCGCTATTACCTGGAGCTGCGCATCACCGAAAGCCGGCGTCTGCTGCAGCATTCCGACCTGTCGCTGGTGGAAGTGGCGCTGGCTTGCGGCTTCGTTTCGCCCAGCCATTTCAGCAAGTGCTACACGTCCTTCTTCGGCCATTCGCCGTCGAAGGAAGTGCGCTTCGGCTGCGTGCGCTCGGCGAAGTGAGCAGGACGGGCCGGTCTGCGGGCCCGCAGTACTGCTCCAATGGTGTTCCTCCCGCAGGTCGGCTGGTTAACTGCCAGGACGTGCGAACAACAAGAGCGAGGAACAGGACGTGATCTTTCTTTACAACGCCGAACCCGAACACGCCGAGAAGTGGCGAGCCCTGCTGGCCGCCCAGGTGCCGGACCTGGAATTCGTCGAAGGCTTCGACAAGGTCGACCCGGCGCGTGTCACCTACCTGCTGACCTGGAAGGCGGTCGAGGATATCGAGCGCTACACCGGCCTGCGCGTGCTGTTCGCGGCGGGAGCCGGGGTGGACCAGTTCGACCTGTCGAAGATCCCCGAGTCGGTGGCGCTGGTGCGCATGGTCGATGACTCCCTGGCGGATATCATGGCCGAGTTCGTGGTGATGTCGGCGCTGGCCCTGCACCGCGAGATGCCGGCCTACCGCGTGCAGCAGGCCAGTCAGGTCTGGGAGCCGCTGAGCATCCTGCCAGCGGCGACCAGCCGCGTCGGCGTGATGGGCCTCGGCCAGCTGGGCCAGGCGTGCCTTGCGCAATTGCGCCACCTGAAATTCCAGCTGCTGGGCTGGAACCGCTCCGCGCGGCAGATCGACGGGGTGCAGAGCTACACCGGCCCCGAGGAACTGGCGAGCTTCCTGTCGCAGTGCGACATCCTGGTCAACCTGCTGCCGCTGACCGACAGCACCCGCCGCATTCTCAACCGCGAGACCCTGGCGCAACTGCCAAAGGGGGCCGGGCTGATCAACGTCGGCCGCGGCGAGCACGTGGTGGAGGCCGATCTGGTGGCGGCGCTGGATGCGGGGCAGGTCGGCGCGGCGATCCTCGATGTGTTCCAGCAGGAACCGCTGCCCGAGGGCCATCCGTTGTGGTCGCACCCGCACGTCTGGGTCACTCCGCACATCGCCAGCACCATGCAGGTGGAAGGCGGCGCGGCGGTGGTGGCGAAGAACATCCTGCGCGACCTGGAGGGCGCCGAGCTGCTGCACACGGTGAATCGCCAGACCGGTTACTGACACGTTTCGCTTATCACTGAAATAGCCGGCGCGCGCTGTTTGTCCCGCACGGCACTTTCGATACTGGCAGCTCCCAACCGCCGTTCAGGAAGTGCCGTTCATGGACCACGAACCGATTGATGCCCGCGACTTCGCCTTCACCCACTTTGCCGCCGTTGCCCTGTGCGGCTCGCTGATCCTCGCGCTGGTGTTATTCCTGGCGCGTGTGGGTGTATTGCTGCACTGAGGATCAGGCGGCGATGGCCTGGCTCAGCGTGCTGATCAGCGCGCGGGTCTGGGCGTCGCGATGGGCGCTGTAGAGCACCACGTCGCGGGGCGGTAGCTCCGGCAAGCCGAAGCGTTCGCGCACATCCATGCAGCCCGCCAGCGCCATGCGTTCGACCATGGCGCCAATCCCGATGCCGGCCGACACCGCCGCGCCGATGGCGAGAATCCCCGAGCCGACGAAGGCTTCGCTCCAGCTGCGGCCCTGCGTCTGCAGTGCGTTTTCGACCATGCTGCGCATGCCGCAGGGCGCCGGCTGGATCGCCAGTGGCAGCGGCGCGGCGTCGGCCAGCTCGAAGGATTCGGCGGCCATCCAGGCGAAACGCTCCGTGCCGATCACCTCGCCATCCTGGCGGCGGTTGTCGTGGCGCAGGATCAGCGCGATATCCAGCGCGCCTTCCTCGTAGCTCTCCAGCATCTGCCGCGAGGTGCCGAGGCTGAAGGCGACTATCACCTCCGGATCGGCCTGTGCCAGACGCTTGAGCCAATGGCTCAGGTCGGCGCCGAGGATGTGGTGGCTGACGCCGATGCGCAGGGTACGGCGCGGCGTGTCGAAGCAGCGCAGCGTTTCGTCGTAGCTCGCCAGCAGGCGGCGGGCACTGGCGAGGAACACCGCGCCGTGGGCCGACAGCGTGACGCGGCGCGGCGTGCGCTCCAGCAGCGGACGGCCGAGGGATTCCTCCAGGCGCTTGATCTTCAGGCTGATGGCCGCCTGGGTGGCGCCGGTGGCTTCGGCGGCGCGGGTGAAACTCTTCAGGTCGGCGACCAGCAGGAAGGCGCGGATAGCTTCTATATCAGGGGTTTTCATGGCAGCGAATCGTCCTTGGGGCTGGCTGCAGTCTGGCAGCTGGGCCGGCACAACCCAAGCGCTGGATGCGCTACAGTGCGGCCTTCGTCTTGAGTAGCTGCTGACAAGGAATCGCGATGCTGATCCAGGCCTTCGCCTACAAATGCTGGTCGGACCGCCGGACACTGGATGCCATCGCCCGGATCGAGCCCGAGCGTTTCCCCGAGGAACACGCCTTTGCCCTCCAGCAGCTCAACCATTTGGCCATCGTCGAGGACTTGTTCCGCGCGCGGTTGCAGGGCGAAGCGGACCCGCACCCGGCCACCAATACCCAGTCGGTGCCCGGCTATGCCGAGCTGCGCGAGCGCCTGCTGACCTCCGGCCAGTGGTACGTCGAACAGCTTGCCGCGCTGACTCCGGAGCGCGCGGCGGAAGTCATCCGCTTCCGTTTCACCGATGGCCGCAGCGGCAGCCTGACCCGCGAGGAGATCTTCTTCCACATCCTCAACCACGCCACCTACCACCGTGGGTCCATTGCCCGCGCGCTGGATCAGGCCGGCGTGGCGCACCCAGCGGACACCTACACGGTGTTCGTGCACGCCACCCAGCCCGAGCGCCGCGAAGGTTGAGGGCTCAGCAGGCCAATTCGTCGATGATGATCTGCAAGGTCTTCCGCGAGCAGCGTTCTACCCGCGCCTGCACGCCGTACACCTCGCCGAACAGTTGCGGCGTGAGGATGGATTCGGCGCCCCCGGCAGCCACCAGTCGGCCCTGGTTCAGCACCGCCAGCTGATCCGCATAGCGCGCGGCGAGGCCGATGTCGTGGAGCACGGCAATGGCGATCAGGCCGTGGCGGCGCACTTCTTCCTGCACGCACTGCATGACCCGCAGCTGGTAGTTCAGGTCCAGCGCGCTGGTGGGTTCATCCAGCAGCAACACCTGCGGGCGTTGCGCCAGCAGCTGGGCCAGGCTGACCATCTGCCGCTGGCCGCCGGAGAGGCGGTCCAGGCGCTGGTCGCGCAGGTGCAGGATGCCGACCCGACGCAGCGCTTCGAGGGCGGCGGCCAGCGGGTCGGCGCGACGCAGTTCGGTGTCGAATGGGTTGACCCGCAGGCTGGCGAGCAGCGCGTCGAGCACACTCAGGGCGATGCCGCCGGGCAGGTTCTGCGGCATGTAGGCGATGCGCCGGCTGCGTTCGCCAACCGACAGCGAGGCGAGTGACTGACCGTCCAGGCTGAGGACGCCGCGTACACGCTCAAGGCCCGCAAGGCCGCGCAGCAGGGTGGACTTGCCCGCGCCGTTGGGGCCGATCAGGGCAGTGAGGGTGCCGCGTTTGAGCTCCGGCAGCGTCACGTCGTGGACCACCGCGTGATGGCGGTAGGCAACCGTCAGGTTCTGTGCGAGCAGGCTCATGCGCTGCGTCCTCCCCGGCAGATCAGCGTGATGAAAATCGGCACACCCACCAGCGCGGTGACGATGCCCACCGGCACGATCAATCCCGGCATCAGCAGCTTGCTGGCCACCGACGACAGCGATAGCAGCAGCGCGCCGACCAGCGCACTGGCCGGCAGGTAGAAACGCTGGTCCTCGCCGATCAGCATGCGCGCGATGTGTGGGCCGACCAGGCCGATGAAGCCGATGGTGCCGACGAAGGCCACCGCGCACGCCGACAGCAGGCAGATACGCAACAGGGCGAAGCGGCGCAGGCGGCGCACGTCCACGCCAAGGCTGCGGGCGCGGTCTTCGCCCATGCGCAGCACGGTGAGTTTTGACGCCGCCGCCTGGGAGAACGGCAGGCAGAGCACGAGCACCAGGGCCAGCGCGCCGGCCTTGTGCCAGTCGGCACGGGCGAGGCTGCCGAGGGTCCAGAACACCAGCTGCTGCAGCACGTCCTCGCTGGCCATCATCTGCAGCAGTGCCACCGCCGCATTACAGCTGAACACCAGGGCGATGCCGAACAGCACCAGGCTTTCCACGCCGCCCCCGCGCAGGCGCGAAAGCAGTTGCAGCAGCACCAGCGACAGGCAGGCGAAGACGAAGGCCGCCAGCGACACCGCAGCGTTGGCCGAGAGCCAGGCGTTGCCCAGATGGAAGAAGATCGCCAGCGAGGCGCCCAGTGCGGCGGACGAGGACACGCCAAGGGTGAAGGGGCTGGCCAGGGGGTTGTCGAGGATGGTCTGCATTTCCGCGCCGGCCAGGGCCAGCGCGCCGCCTACCAGCAGCGCCATCACCGCGTAAGGCAGGCGCACGTTCCAGATGATCACCCGCTGGCTCGGCTCCAGTTCGCCCGGATGCAGCAGGCCATGGAACAGCGCGGCGGGCGTCAGCCCGGACGGTCCGCTGAGCAGGTCCCAGGCCATTGAGCCCAGCAGCAAGACGAGCAGCGCGACCAGCACCGCCCCTCGGCGGCGCAGTTGCAGCCGGCGCTCGTGGCGTGCCTGCTGCAGGTCGATCTTGTCCAGGGCGGCGTTCATTCAGACTGGCCGGCGTCGATCCAGTAGGTGCCGTCCAGGCTGATGCGCAGGAAGTCCTGGTTGATCTGCGCCTGCGTCTTTGCCGGGTCGAGATCGGCGAAGCGTTCCGGGTGGACCCAGCGCGCCATGGCTTCGATGGCGAGGATGTTGAACGGCGAGTTGTAGAAGTCGTGCCAGAGGCCGTGGGCCTTGCCGTTGCGGATGGCGTCGAGGGTGGCGAACTCGGGGCGCTGCAGGACTTTCTGCAGGCTCTCGCGGGCCTGCTGCTGGCTGACGCCGGCGCCGAGGATCAGCCCCGGATTGCGGTTGCCGGTGGCGATGTAGATATCCGGTTTCGCCGACAGGGCGTACTCCACGCTGATGTCGCCCAGTGCGCCGGGCACCACGCCGGCGGCGATGTTGCGTCCGCCCACCGTGTCGATCACGCTGCCCAGGCCGCTCTTGCCGGTGGTGTGGCCCGGCGCCTGCCAGACGCCGGCCAGCAGTTCGAGGAACACGCTGGGCTTGTGCGCGTCGTCCAGCCCGGCCACGCCATCGCGGATGCGCTGCAGGTGGGTGTCGTAGAACTTCAGGTACTGGTCCGCCTCGGCCTGCCGACCGAGCGCCGAGCCCAGCGCGGTCAGGCTGGTTCGCACGCCCTCGATGGGGTGCACGCGGAAGTCGACGAACAGCACCGGCACGCCGGCGGCGGCGAGGATGTCGGCAATCGGGCTGTGCTGGGTCGGGCCTTCGCCAGCGATGCTGAACACCGCGAGGTCTGGCTTCAGCGCGAGAATCTGTTCGGCGCTGACGCTCTGCTCCGAGGCCTGGCCGATCAGCGGAATCTGCTTCACCTGGGGGAAGCGCTGGGCGTAGACGTCGAAGGTGTGCGGGTCGAGCAGGCGCACGTCGTTCTGCCAGCCGACCACGCGCTGGAAGGGATTGTCGCGGTCGAGCAGGGCGAGGGCGAAGAACAGTCGGCCTTCACCCAGCACTACGCGTTGGGCGTTGCCGTTCACTTCGACCTTGCGTCCGAGCACGTCGGTGACAGTGAGCGCCTGGGCGGGCAGGGCGAGGCCGAACCAGCCGAGGCAGAGCAGGGCGAGGGTGGCGAAGGCGTGAGTCAGACGGGAGCGGGAAGTGCGGGACGACAGGAAGGGCATGCGGAACGACCTGGGCATGAAGTAGAATTAATCGCATTTGCAATCCACTCTACCGCTGCCGTCGCGGGCGAGCCGGGCGGCTTTGTATTGGAGGGGCGCGAAATCCCGCGCCACAACATTCCATTACATTTGCGCCGTGCAGCCCCTGCCGACAGTCGGAACGATAGCGACCCGCCGCGAGTTTCCCGATGTCCAGGCCAGACCACATCCTCGTCGTCGACGACGACCCCGAGATCCGCCAACTGCTGGCCGACTACCTCAAGGGCATGGGCTACCAGGTGTCCGCCGCCGCCGATGGCCGCGAGATGCAGCGCCAGCTGGAAGTGCAGCCGGTGGACCTGGTGGTGCTCGACCTGATGCTGCCCGGCGAGGACGGCCTGACCCTGTGCCGCGACCTGCGAGCGCGCAGCGACGTACCGGTGATCATGCTCACCGCGCGCGGCACGCTGATCGACCGCATCATCGGCCTGGAGATGGGCGCCGACGACTACCTGCCCAAACCCTTCGACCCGCGCGAGCTGCTGGCGCGGATCAAGGTGGTGCTGCGACGGGTGCAGAGCTTCCCGCAGCGCGCCCAGGTGGACGAGGCGGCGACCCTGCGCTTCGCCGGCTGGGAGCTGGACACCCGCGCCCGCCACCTGCGCTCGCCGGCCGGCCTGAGCATCGCCCTGGCCGGCTCGGATTTCCGCCTGCTGCGCCTGCTGCTGCAGCATCCCAATCGCCCGCTGGGCCGTGACTTCCTGTTGCGCCAGGTGTTCGACAAGGAGCGCCTGCCATTTGACCGTGCCATCGATGTCTGCGTCAGTCGCCTGCGCCAGCACCTGGAAGACGACCCGAAGTCACCGAAGCTGATCCGCACCGTGCGCAACCAGGGCTACATGCTCACCGCCGAAGACGTGGTCAGCGCCTGATGCGCCTGTGGCCGCGCACGCTGTTCGGGCGGCTGGTGGTGATCCTGGTGGGCGGGATGATCGCCGCCCAGGTGCTCACCGGCAGCATCTGGTACGACGTGCGCCACACCCAGGCGCTGGAGATTCCCTTGCGCCTGGCGGCCGCGCGGCTGACTGATCTGCAGCACCTGCACCAGCGTCAGCCGGAGAGCTTTACGCAGGCGCTGAGCGCGCTCGATCGGCCGGGGTTCGAGGCGCGCCTGGTGGATTCGGCGGACGAGCCGGATGGCTCCTTCGATCCAGCGGCCGAGCGCCTGCTTCGTCGCGCGGTTCACGATCAGGGCGGCGACTCACAAGGGCTGCGCCTGTTGCGCGTGGAACTGCATGAGGGCGCCAGCGAGCGCAGCGGGCTGACCGGGCTTTTCACCGGCAATGGCGTCAAGGCGCACCTGCTGCTGGAGGCGCCGCTGGACGATGGCCGCTGGCTGCGCATCGCGATGATCGAAGGGCAGGGCTGGAGCAGCCAGTCGACCCTCGACGTGGCGCTGGATTACCTGCTGCGCCTGTACCTGCTGCGCATCCTCGTGGTGGTGCTGCTGGCCCTGCTGGCAGTGCGCCTGGCCATCGGTCCGCTGGACAAGCTGGCGCGCGCCGCCGAAGGCCTGGGCAAGGACATCCAGCGGCCGCCGCTGGCCGAGGAAGGCCCGCTGGAAGTGCGCCGCGCCGCCCGCGCATTCAATGCCATGCAGCAGCGGCTGATCCACAACCTCGGCGAGCGCATGCGCTTTCTTGCGGCCGTGTCCCACGATCTGCGTTCGCCCATCACCCGCCTGCGCCTGCGCACCGAGATGCTTGACGACGAGACCGCGCGACAGAAGATGCGCAAAGACCTCGACGACATGGAAGGCATGGTCACCGCGACCCTGGATTTCATCAGCGGCAGCGACCTCGACGAGGCGCGGCAGCACCTCGATGTGAACGCGCTGCTGCAGAGCCTGCAGGCGGATTTCGAGGAGCAGGGCGAGCGGGTTTCACTGTCCGGGCGCGCGCTGCAACCGCTGGCCGGTTACCCGCTGAGCCTGCAGCGGGCGCTGCTCAATCTGCTGGAGAACGCCATCCGTTATGCCGGTGGTGCTGATATCGAGGTCGAGGACAGCGAACAGGTTCTGCGTATCCGTGTGCTGGATCGCGGGCCGGGTATTCCAGCGGAGCAGCTGGAGCGAGTGACCGAGCCTTTCTACCGGCTGGAGCCGTCGCGCAATCGCTCCACCGGCGGCTATGGGCTGGGGCTGAGCATCGCCCAGACCATCGCCGCGGCGCACCATGGTCGGCTGGAGTTGCGTAACCGCAACGGTGGCGGGCTGGAAGCGACGCTGCTGTTCGACCGCGGGGCCTGAAGTAGAACACTCCTACAAAATCCCGCCGGCCCTCGTGCGGACAATCGACAGGTTTCGATTCCCCTGCAGGAGCGGGGATTGGGTCGCGAACCCGCACGCCGGGTTTCCGGGGAGGGAGTCCTGTTGGCGGACAGGTTCGCGGTTGAAGAGATGGACGGGCCAGCAGCGTTTCCGTAACCGGCCCCGAGCGGCCTCGATACCCGACTGCAGCATGGATATCGCTTCGCTCCACGCCATCCTACGAAAAGCAGGCTCGGCGCAGGCTGTCCTCACTTAGAACGAATAGTCCGCACTCAGCACCGCACCCCGGCTCGCACCGGGCACGCCGTAGCCGCGGCCGTTGTACTGGCTCCAGTAGTGCTTGTCGAACAGGTTGTTGACGTTCAGGCGCAGCTGCACGTCCTGGGTCGCCTGCCAGCTGATCATGGCGTCGTGCACCACGTAGCCGGGCACCGTGGTCTGGCCGGCGCGGGTCATTGTCGAGCCCAGACCGGGGTAGATCTTCACGTCGTCGACGTACTGCACGCCATAGCTCAGAGCCAGGTCGTCCGGCAGTTGCCAGGTGCTCCACAGGCTCAGGGCGTTCTGCGGGGTGTTGGCCAGTTGCACGCCCTTGTCCGAGCCGTTGTAGGGCTTCACCAGCTTGCTGTTCTGGTGCACGTAGGCAGCGTACAGCGACCAGTTGCGGGTGATGTTGCCGCTGGCGGACAGCTCGACGCCGCGTACCCGCTCCTCGCCGCCGGTGTAGGCGGAAAGCTCCTCGTCATCGATGTAGGTCAACTGGCGCTTGGTCTCGAAAACGTCGCCATTGAGCGCCAACTGGCCGTCGAGAAACTCCCACTTGCTGCCCACTTCGTAGGTCTTGCCACGGTCGCCCTTGGTCGACGCGATGCTGCCAGTCTGCGCCACGGCGAGCACGCCCGAAGGCTGCCTGGCGTTGGCGTAGCTGACGTAGAGGCTGCCGTTTTCCACCGGCTTGTAGGTCAGCGCGGTGTGCACGCTGGTGAGCTTCTCGTTCTGCGAGGAGCTGCCCTTGTCGACCCAGGCGGCGCTCTGGCTGGCGCGGGTCTGGCTGTCCAGCACGCGGGTGTCGAAGTGATCCTGGCGGGCAGCCAGGTGCAGCTGCCAGTGCTCGTCGAATTTCAGCGTGTCGAGCAGGTAGAAGGCCTTGTCCAGCTGCTCCACCGACTGCTTGGCGGAGGTGTAGGTGTCCAGCGCGTAGGGGTACTTCGACCAGTCGTTGCTGGCCACCGGCAGGTTGCCCATGGCGTTGCGGCTGGCGGCGGACAGCGCGCCGGTCTTCGAGTCCAGCGTCTGCTTGCTCAGGTCGAAGCCGCCGACCAGGGTGTGGCCGATGCCGAAGGTGTCGACGCGCCAGGTCAGGTTGGTCTGGTTGCTGTAGGTCTCGTTGGTCTGCTCGCGCAGTGGCGTGTTGATGTTGCGCCGATAGATGCCTTTGCCGGCCTGGATGCCGGGCGCGCCGGCGTTCGGGTCGCCGCCGGGGGTGGTGACGAAGAAGTCGTGGTCCAGGTGGAACCAGGTGAAACGGCTGTCCAGGCTCAGGGCGTCGTTGAAGTCGTGGGCGAACTTCAGGTTCACCCGGTGCGATTCGTTGTTCTCGTAGTCGAGGTTGCGCCAGCCCCAGTAGCTGCTCCAGCTGGCGCCGCCGGCGCGGTGCGGCGAGCTGCCGTTGCTGCCGTTGACGGTGGGGATGCCGTAGTCGGGCGTGGCGTTGTCGTGCAGGTACTCATAGGCCAGGGTGACGCGGGTGTCGGTGCCCAGGCCCAGCGCCAGGGACGGCGCGAAGCCGTAGCGCTCGTCGCCGACCCAGTTGCGGCCGTCGGTGCCGGTGTTGGCGCCCATCACGTTGACGCGGAAGGCCGCGCCTTCGCCGAGGCCGTCGATGCGGTGGTTCACGTCCAGCGTGCCGCGCTTGAAGTTGGCCGTGCCGACGCCGCCGCTGAGCAGGTTGAAGTCGTCCAGCTGTGGGGTCTTGGTCACCAGGTTGACCGCGCCGCCGACGGCGCCGACGCCCCAGGCGGCAGTGCTGGAGCCTTTGAAGACCTCCACGCCTTCGGTGTTGAAGAAGTCGTCGCGCGAGTACTTGGCCGGGTCGCGCACGCCATCGCGGTAGATATTGCCGTCGGCGTTGAAGCCGCGGATGGTCAGGCTGTCGCCGACGCCACCACCGCCCTCGCCGGAGTTGAAGGTGATGCCCGGCACGTTGCGCAGGGCGTCCTTCAGGCTCTGGGCGTTCTGCTCCTTGAGCAGCGTCTCGGAAAGCACGGTGACGCTCTGCGGGGTATCGCGCAGCGCTTCGGTGTTCTTCGCCGAGCTGGCGCGGTCGACCTTGTAAGGCGATTCCCGGGTGGCCTGCACGGTGCTGTCGGGCAGGGCCAGGGCGTCCTGGTCATCGGTCGTGGGCGGCTGATCCGCCCAGGCACTCAGTGGGATCGCCATGAAGGTGGCGAGGCCGACGATGGGGGCGAGGGTGAGAGGTGCTTCGGAACGGGTAACGGGAGTGAGGTTCAGGCGGGACGACATGGACGGAAAGCTCTCCGGCAAATGCGAGTTATTTGCATTTCGGGAAGGCTAACAGTGATGGCCCGTGGCCCAGGCGGCGCAAATGTATCGCCGGCGAGGCTCGGGGCGCTTTACAACAATCCATTACATTTGCCCCCGCACGAACGGCCGGGCGAAGGGTCTGCCGCCGGCTCGGGGCCGGCGGCAGAAGGCTTACGCTTTCTTCTTGGTGGACGGCAGCAGGATGGTCAGGCAGCCCAGCAGCGGTAGGTACGAGCACAGCTTGTAGACGTACTCGATGCCGTGGATGTCGGCCAGGTGGCCGAGGAAGGCCGCGCCGATGCCGCCGAAGCCGAACATCAGGCCGAAGAACACTCCGGCGATCATGCCGACGTTACCCGGCACCAGTTCCTGGGCGTAGACCACGATGGCCGAGAACGCCGAGGCGAGGATGAAGCCGATCACCAGGCTGAGGATGCTGGTCCAGAACAGGTCGACGTAGGGCAGCGCCAGGGTGAAGGGCGTGACGCCGAGGATGGAGAACCAGATCACCGCCTTGCGGCCGATGCGGTCGCCCACCGGGCCGCCGAAGAAGGTGCCGGCCGCCACCGCGCCGAGGAAGCCGAACAGGTACAGCTGCGAGCTGGCCACCGAGAGGTCGAACTTCTCGATCAGGTAGAAGGTGTAGTAGCTGGTGAAGCTCGCCATGTAGAAGTACTTGGAGAACACCAGCAGCGCCAGCACCACCAGGGACGCGGTCACCCGGCCCTTGGACAGCCCGTGGGTGGCCACGCCGCCGGCCTTGAGCTTGAACAGGTTGAGGTGGTGGCTGTACCAGCGGCTCAGGCCCCAGAGCACGCCAACGAGGAACACCGCGAACAGGCCGAAGTAGGCCACGTTGCCCTGGCCGTACGGAATGATGATGGCCGCCGCCAGTAGCGGGCCGAAGGCGCTGCCGGCATTGCCGCCGACCTGGAAGGTGGACTGTGCCAGACCGTAGCGCCCGCCGGAGGCCAGCCGCGCGATGCGCGAGGTTTCCGGGTGGAAGGTCGAGGAGCCGATGCCCACCAGCGCCGAGGCCAGCAGGATGGCGTGGAAGCTGCCGACGAAGGCCAGCATGAGGATGCCGATCAGCGTGCAGATGCTGCCCAGCGGCGCCAGCCAGGGCTTGGGATGGCGGTCGGTGTGGTAGCCGACCCAGGGCTGCAGCAGCGAGGCGGTGAGCTGGAAGGTCAGGGTGATCAGGCCGACCTGGGTGAAGCTCAGGCCGTAGTTGGCCTTGAGCACCGGGTAGATCGACGGCAGCACGGCCTGGATCAGGTCGTTGGTCAGGTGGGCGAGGGCGCACGCGCCGATCACGCGCATGACCAGCGGGCTGGCCTGGCTGGCCACGGACGGCGTGGCCAGGGAAGAAGCGGTGGTAGACATGGGACTCCGGGGCAGCAAGGTGTGGCGCGCGGGCAGGGCGCGCCGGGTTCTTCGTATTGGGAGGCCTATGCTAGGCGTGCGGACCCTGGCTGTCTCACGCGATCCGGACGACGAATATCGCGAAACGGCCAAATCTGCCACGCGTCGGACTGGCGGAGCGGGCGCCGCCAGAGCCGGTCAACCCATCTTCTTCGGGCACGAGAGGCGCTAAAACATGGACAAGACCACCGGCAGCTGCCTGTGCGGCAGCGTGCGTATCGAGGCGACGGGCCAGCCTTACCGGGTCGGTATCTGCCATTGTCTGGACTGCCGCAAGCACCATGGCGCGCTGTTCCACTCCTCGGCGATCTTCCCCGAGAGCGCCGTGCGTATCGAAGGCGACACGCAGGAGTATCAGGGGCGATGCTTCTGCCCGCGCTGCGGTTCCTCGGTGTTCGGCCGTAGCGGCGACGAAGTGGAAGTGAGCCTCGGTGCGCTGGACGAGCCGGACCGCTTCCAGCCCACCTACGAACTCTGGACCTGCCGCCGCGAGGCGTGGCTGCCGGCGTTCCCCATGCGCCATCGTTACGAGCGCGACCGCGAGTCCGGCGGGCGCAGCGAAGACTAGCCGCACGGACAGAAAACGCAGCTCACGGACAGATCGCGCGCCCATTTGCACCGGGCGCGGAACTGTCACATTCGAGTCCCGAGCGCCACCGATAGTAGCCCCCGCCAACAAAGCTCAAAGAGGCTACATCGTGTTCCATCGCGCTCTGCTTTCCGCATCCACCCTCGGCCTGTCCTTGCTCAGTCTGTCCATCGCCTGCGCCAACGCGGCCGAGACCTACACACTGGACACTCCGCACCTGACCGGTATCGACAACTTCCGTGACATCGCCGGCACCACCACGGCCTACACCACGTCCAACGATGGTGTGATGCGCTCCGGGGTGTTCTACCGCTCCAACGCGCTGACGCCCAAGGGCACGGACCTGGCGGTACTGAACAGCCTGGGTATCAGTGATGTGTTCGACCTGCGTACCCCGAGCGAAATCGCCGGCACGCCGGACACCCTGCCGGCGGGTGCGACCTACCAGAACATCGACATCATCGGCAGCACCACCTCCGGCGCCAATGTCACCAATATCTCCTTCACCAGCGCCGCCCAGGCCATCGAGATGATGGAAGAGACCAACCGTGCCTTCGTCAGCGACGCCGGCATGCGCAGCCAGTTCACCACGCTGTTCAACGAGCTGGCCGCCGCCGACGGCGCCTCGGTGTTCCACTGCACCGCCGGCAAGGACCGCACCGGCTGGACCGCCGCCGTGCTGCTGAGCATCGCCGGGGTGGACAGCCAGACCATCATGGAAAACTACCTGGCCACCAACGACTACACCGCCGCGCGGGTCAAGGCGACCCTGGCGATGCTGCCGGCGAGCATGGCGGCCATCTATGAGCCGTTGCTGGGTGTGCAGGCCAGCTACCTGCAGGCCGGCCTGGACGAAGTGACCGCCGAATACGGCACCATGGACAACTACCTGAAGGAAGGCCTCGGCCTGTCCCAGGAAACCATCTACGTGCTGCGCGGCAAGATGGTCTACTACAGCACCCTGCCGGGTGTCGCCGGCCTCTCCGGCAACGCTGCCGCCGGCGCGCAGTTGCTGACCCAGTTGCAGAACAGCAGCCTGTCCGGCGACTACACCGCCTACAACTACTACCTGCAGTCGGCCATCGACGCTGGCACCCTAGGCGGTGTCGAGTCCACCGTCGGCGGCCAGGTGCATGCCGACGCGGCGAGCTACCTGCTGCGCCAGGATGCGCTGATCGACCGCGCCGCCGCGCCCTATGCCAGTGGTGTCGACCTGAAGACCGGGCAGACCCGCCTGTGGACCACCGCGCTGGCCGGCTACCAGGGCAACTCCGCCACCTCCAGCGCCGAGAGCAGCAACGAACACACCCAGGGCATGATGATCGGCGTGACCCAGCGCTTCTCCGAGCAGCTCAGCGGCAACGCCGGCTTCGGCTACAGCAAGGGCAGCATCGGCGGCGCCGGTGGTGACGTGGATACCGACCTGACCTTCATCCGTGGCGGCGCGCGCTTTGCCCTCGACGGCCTGGAGCAGGGCCTGTTCGTCGATGCCGACCTCAGCTACGGCTGGCTCGACTACGACAGCAAGCGCGACATCGGCGGCGGCCTGGGTAAAGCCAAGGGCGACACCAGCGGCAACCTCAGTGGTGGCAGCATCGCGCTGGGCTATCGCACGGCGGTATCCAGCGTGACCCTGGAGCCGAGCATCGGCCTGCGCTACAGCCACCTGGACCTGGACGGCTTCCAGGAGAAGGGCAGCGAGCTGGCGCTGGACGTCGACGACATGAGCGAGAACCGCCGCAGCGCCTATGCCAACCTCAAGGCTTCCTTCGCTCCCGTGGCGCTGGGTAGCGGCTGGCAGATGGTGCCGGGCCTGGAAGTGGGCTACGACCACGCGCTGGGTGACTACAAGGTCGACAGCGAAGGCCACCTGCTGGGCCTGGACGTTTCCCAGCGTGCCGCCTTCGACAACCGCGACCAGTTCAGCGGCGCGTTCAGCCTGACCGCCAGCCAGGGCGACTTCAGCGTCGGCGCCGAAGCTGGCGTACTGGGCGGTAGCGGCAGCCATGGTGCCAGTGGCAGCCTGAAGGCCAGCTACCAGTTCTGATCGGTACCGCGCTGTAAGAACGGCCCGTCGGGAATACCCGCCGGGCCGTTTGCATTCGAAGAGCGAGTACGGCGGATAACCCGTTCGGGTCATGCGCCCTACACGGGCAGCGTCAGGTTCCTGCGCAGGTCCGCCGGGCTCACCCCGTAGGCGTTCTGGAAATACTGGCAGAAGCGGCCGACGTTGCTGAAGCCCAGCGCCAGGGAAATCTCGCTGACCGACTGCGCGCTGTCCTGCTGCAGCGCGTCATAGGCGCGCTGCAGGCGCACTTCGCGCTGGTAGGCGACGATGGAGCTGCCGACGAAGCGGCGAAAACCGTCCTGCAGGGCACGCAGGCTGACGTTGGTCAGCTCGGCCAGGTCGCTGCCGCTGACCATCGCATCGGGATGCTCCTGGATGTAGTCCATGGCCAGCTTCACGTGGCGCGGAGCGATCTGCGGGGCGGGGCGCCTGAGTGCGTCGCTGTAGTTGTGCGGCCAGATTTCCAGCACCGAGTCCACCAGCATTTCCTGCAGGCGCGCCGGCATTAACGCGCTGGAATTGATCAGCAGGTCGAACTCGTTGCCGGTGGCCATGGCGACGATGGCCTTGATGCCCTGGAAGGCGTCGTTGCTCAGGTCCACCCGTGGCTGGAAACGCACTTTGTGGCTGATCGGCCGGCCGAGCAGGGTCGCCAGGCGACGGGCGAACAGTGAGCGGCGCACGGATAGACCATGGTGCGCGTGGCCGTCGATGAAACCGACCGATCGTACCGAGGCCTTCTCCATGGCCAGACCGACGCTGGGCAGGCCGATGCTGTCGCTGCACTGGTTGAAGACGACGCGGCCGGCGCTGGGGAAGATGAAGGTGATCTCGTCGTCCAGGTCCGGCATCTCGGCCAGCAGGTCACCGCGAAAGCTCAGGCGGCGGAAGCTCACACCCTCGTAGCGGCCGTAGACCCCGCCGATGGCGATGGGCTTTTCGGGGCGCGGCATCCCCGAATAGAGGTTGCCGAACATCCGCGTGTAGAGCTCGCCGAAATCATCGGCGGTCATGTTCTCGGAACGGATCAGGAACTGCTTGCGCGAGGTGCTCGTGTCTACCGTCATGGTCCGTCTTCTGGCAGCGCCGGTCGGGCCGCTCCGGCTGTTGTGTGCCGGGGTGCGGAATGTGGGCGAGCAAGTTAGCGGGCGTGGATTACAAATCCGTGATGCCGGCGCGAAGTCCGCCCGCCGTTTCAATCAAAGGGTGATGCAGGTGTAGGGCGCATAACGCCCCCAGCGTTATCCGCCAGGGTAGCCGGCGGATCCCCCGTTCCGGGTTATGCGCCCTACGAGGTGACGCAACCCGTCAATCCGGCAGTCCCGCCTTGCGGAAGCCTTCGACGAAGTGCTCGCGCACCGCTCCGTCCCGCAGGGGCTCGGTCTCCACCCAGTGACGGATGCTGAAGTCCGGGTTGGTGACCAGGAAGAACTCGGTTTCCGCACGGGCTTCGTCCAGCCGGCCCAGCTGCGCGAGGCTGGCGGCAAGGAAACGCCGCGAGCTGCTGCGATAGGTTTCGTCGCGGCGCAGGGTCTGGATCGCGCCCTGGTAATCGCGCGCCGCGTACTGCGCCTGGCCCAGCGTCAGGTAGTACCAGCCGGCGGGGAAGGGGTTGAGGCGAAAGGCCCGGCGGATGTGCTCCAGGCCTTCGTCGATGCGCCCGGCCAGCACCCTGACATCGGACAGCGCGGTCCAGGCGTCGGCGTCATTGGGGTCCAGCTCGAGCGCGCGCTGGAACTGCGCATCGGCTTCTGCGTATTCACGCTCGTAGCTCAGCAGGTAAGCCAGGCTCCAGCGGCAGCCGGCATCGTTGGGGTCGATGGCCACGGCCTCGCGCGCCTGCGCCAGGGCGGCCTCGCGCTCAAGCGTGGTCGGGCCGCCGCTGTGTATCCAGCCCATCCAGTGGTTCATCGCCAGCCAGCGCCGCGCCTCGGCGTACTGCGGGTCGAGGGCGATGGCGCGGCTGAGCATCAGGTGTGCTTCCCGTGCGGCCAGCGGTGAATCATCCATCAGCTGGCGGGCGCGCACGCAGAGTTCGTAGGCTTCCAGGTTCTTCGGCCGGTTGCGCGGCAGCGGTGTGCGCAGGTGGCCGAGCAGGGCCTGGATAATCTGCCCGGTGAGCTGGTCCTGCAGGTCGAAGAGGTCTTCCAGGCGGCTCTCGAAGCGCTCGGCCCAGATATGCTCGCCGGTGCAGGCGTCCACCAGCTGGGCGTTGATCCGCACGCGCGCATCGGCACGCCGCGCGCTGCCTTCGAGCAGGTAGCGCACGCCCAGCTCGCGGGCGATCTCGCGCACGTCCATGGACTTGCCCTTGTAGGCGAAGGCCGAGGTGCGGGCGATGACGAACAGCCCGCCGACCCGCGAAAGCTCAGTGGTCAGGTCTTCGGTCAGACCGTCGGCGAAGAGGGCCTGCTGCGGGTCGTCGCCGAGGTTGACGAAGGGCAGCACGGCTATGGATGGCTCCTCCGGCAAGGCCGGCGGCGTGCGCGGCGCGTCCGCCAGGCGCTGCACGGCAGCGCTGAAGCGGTAGCCGACACGGGGCACGGTGGTGATCCACGAGCTGCCGTCCGCTGCTTCGCCGAGCACCTTGCGCAGGTGGGCGATCTGCACGGTGAGGTTGCCTTCCTCGACTACAAGGCCTGGCCAGGTGGCATCCATCAGCTCGACCTTGGTACGAATCTCACCCGGCCGCTCGAGCAGGGTCTGCAACAGGTTCAGCGCGCGAAAACCGATGGTGACGGGCTGCTCGTTGCGCTTGAGCACGCCGGTTGGGCCATCGAGCACGAAGGGGCCGAAAGCCAGACGCGATTGCTGCATGACGCCCCCTTTGCAAGTTTTTGGAAGTGTTTGGCGCCGCTTGAGGACGGCGCCACTGACGACCGCCATGCTCGGCCCCATGAGGCACGAGTCGAATGGAGGTTGCCATGAACCATACTCCCCGCCTGCTGCTGCCGGAAGCCTCGCGCCGGTCGTTCAGCCTGCCGTCCCTGCTGCAACTGCTTGCGCTCTGGCAGACGCGTGCGCGGGTCCGCCGCCAGCTCGCCTGCATGGCCAGGGCCAATCCGCACCTGATCGAGGACATCGGCCTGACGCGCCACCGGGTGGCACAGGAGATTGCCAAGCCGTTCTGGCGCGCATGACTGTCACTGTTCCAGTCCGAGGCGCTGGTGCCAATGGGCGATGGACTCCTGCGGGTAATCGTCGAACTGCAGGTCATGTGGCCCGGCCTCCACCTCGACCCAGCCGGCCTTCGATCGCAGCAGCAGGTGCGTGTGCTCGGGGGGAACTGGCAAGGGCGTGTCGATGGCCGAGGCGAAGGGGTGGATCAGCTCCGGCCAGCGTGAATCGTAGAGCCACAACCCGCTGCCGCACTGGCTGCAGAAATGCCGCTCGGCGCCGCTGGTCTGGGTGCGCTGGCCTTCCTCGCGGATCTTCGCGTGGTAGATGCTGATGTGCTTGCGCCCGCGCACCCTGAGGCTGGCAGCCTCGCCGCCGAGGTTGATCGCATAGCCACCGCCGCCCTGGGTCTTGCGGCAGATCGAGCAGTAGCAGCGCTGGTAAGGGTAGGGGTGGGCGCTGTGCAGGCTGAAGTGCACGGCGCCGCAGTGGCAGGAACCTTCGAGCAGCATGGCGTCTCTCCCTGCTGGTGGGCTTTGAGGGATACCTGGACAGGGACTCGCGGGCGCGCCGGGAATTCCATCGGATCGCACCAGCGGGACTGGCTCCGCCCCGTGCAGTAGACTAGCCGCCCGCCCGGCGCCGGACTCTGCCCATGCTCAGGAATTTCACCGACCTCGATCTGCGCCTGCTGCGCATCTTCGCCACCGTGGTGAAGTGCGGCGGCTTCACCGCGGCGCAGGCCGAGCTGAACATGAGCCAGTCGAATATCAGCATGCACATCGGCAGCCTGGAAAAACGCCTGGGCTACCGCTTGTGCGAGCGCGGCAAGGGCGGCTTCCGCCTGACGGCGAAGGGGCAGCGGATTCTCGAAGCGTCGCAGGCGATGTTCGACGCCATCGGGCTGTTCCGCGACCAGGCGCAGGCGCTGTCCGGGCAACTGGTCGGTGAGCTGTACCTGGGGCTGGCGGACAACGTCACGACCCTGCCGCAGGCGCGCTTCGACGAGACCCTGGCGGCCTTCCACGGTCGCGAGCAGGACGTGCAGCTGAACCTCTACGTGAACTCGCCGACCGAGCTGGAGTTGGCGGTAATCGATGGGCAGTTGGACCTGGCGATCTCCTACTTCAGCCGCACCCGGCCGACGCTGGATTACCTGCCGCTGTACACCGAGGAGATCGGTGTGTTCTGCGGCGAGCGCCACCCGCTGTTCAGCGCGCGCAAGCCAACGCTGAAGCAGATCGCCGAGTACAACTGGGTGCGCCATGGCTTTCTGCCGGCGGACCAGGAGCTGCCGTTCCGCCCCGAACGCAGCAGCGCCACCGCGCATCACATGGAGGCGGTGGCGCATTCGGTGCTGGCCGGCACGCACCTGGGCTACCTGCCGACCCACTACGCGAACATCTGGGTCGAGCGCGGGCGGATGAAGCCGCTGCTGCCAGAGAAGCTCTGCTACGAGGTGACGCACAGCATGATCACCTACGCCGGGCGCCCCCGCAGCGAGGCCGCCCGCGCCTTCATAGAAGACCTGCTGAGCGTGCACGGCCTGTCGGCTTAAGTCACGACTCGCTCTTTTCGTCTGATACGTCTTTCCGGGGAAATGGAAGGCGTGGTTGCTCATCTTCCTGTTCGTCGGCCCGCTTCGAAAGATTGTCCAGCATATGAGGGACGAAACGCTCGAAGAACCCGGCGATGAAAGACCAAACCAGCAACTTCGCAAAAGCAGGAGGGGAGTAGACGATGGTGTAGAAAGGGTCCCAGCTTGGAAAGATGGAACCGGCTATCAGGTTGCCCATGAAAATGAGAGAAAGCACTAGCGCAAAGACAGCGCCAATGGTCTGCACCGATATCAGTTCGTGTACCGTTACGACGGGAAGCAATGCTTCGCCGTTGCGTACTCTGGAGATCAGGCTGATTGCCGATCCCAGAGCCCCAAAGCATAAAACTGCACTGAATAACGCCAGTCGGACTATGACCACGTAGGTCGTCTCCGACAACCATCCCGGGATGGTCTTTTCTCCCTGCGGGCCGCTGCTTAATGCTTGTATCAGCAGGAAGACAATAAATGGCAGTGAAATTAACAGGCAGTATCCCAGGGCAACTGATATGAAGGGTGCGGTATTTCCGTTGCCTAGAATTGATGATGGACTGGCTTCGTTGTTAGCCATGGCTACTCTCCCTGTCGAAAACCCGGTCGCTGTTACTGAATGTTGTTTCTGATGTGCACGAGCCATTCAGCAGGGTTCGCAACCAGCCCCTCGGGAGTCAGCTTCACTTCGACCTTGCTCACCGATTGGCCGACGTTGCCACCGATAACGAATGCCTTGCTCTCGCCAGCGTCGACCTCGACGACAACATCCGAATGGCTTTCAAACCAGCCAACATCGAGCACGTTGTCATAGGCAACTCCAGGGATCCTCGACTTGCCCAGCAGATCGCCGGGTTTCAAGGGTAGTTCTGCGGGACGGTAGCCAACCAGGCTTGCGGAGAGCTTGTTGGTTTTTCTGTTCTTGATCGAGTTGTATATCCAGCGGTAGTGCCCTGGCGAGTAAGGAAAGGATGCACCGGCCCCGGCCATTTGCATGCAATAGGAAATAAAAGCCGCCGACCAGGCAATATTGATGGTGCCATCGAGCTTGCCCTTGTCCTTTGCATAGGTCTTGACCAGACTCTTGTAATCCTTGCTCTCTACCGCCAACCAGTAATCGGCTATCCGGCTGGAGTAGGGGTCGACAGTTTCCTTTCTTGGGTTGAGCTTGCCACCGGTGGACTTTTCCGTGGTCGTGGATTTGTCCGGGGCTATGTATTTATCTTTGCGGCCGGTGTCCTTTCCGAATCTTTCCCATTCAGAAGTTGTACGCTCCAGTAATTCGTCTGTGAACATGGTGGTTTCCTGACGTTGTTTTCATGACAGGGCCGATTGCGTATTCTGGCGGTTGTGCGGTTACTTCCGAGGGACCGGCTTCTAATTTTATCGAGTCATTCGGAATTGGTTCTGCAATTTGGATATCTGCATTATTTCCATTGGAGAGGATGGGGCCTGGGCCGAAGTGGCCGCACGGCTCCGGCGACGAGCAGGCTTCACTGCCCGTCATCCGGAACCCGAGCGCAGGACGTCGGTTAACCTCCACCGGTGCCGTCCTGCCGTAAAGGGTTATGCAAGCCGTCCTGCTATCGCGTTGAGATAGATGCGCGAGTAGTCCTCGGCTTGCAGTGGAAGGGCGTTGGTTTCGGAAGAGGAAATATCCGCCACCGCCTGCTCGCCGACCCACGGCGCGTCTTCGCCATTGAGGCCCAGTTCCTTGAGCGTATGGGGAATGCCCACGGACGAGCGCAGTTCCAGCACCCAGCCGAGCAGGCCATCGAAGCTGGCTTCCGGCAGTTCCAGATAACGCGCCAGTCGCGTGGCGTCCGCCTCGATGGCCGAGCGGTTGGCAACCAGCACGTAAGGCAACAGTACCGCGTTGAGCAGACCATGGTGCTTGTGGTGCTTCGCGCCCAGCGGATGGGCCAGCGCATGCACGCCACCGAGGCCCTTCTGGAAGGCTACGGCGGCGCTGGCCGAAGCCACCAGCATGCCTTCACGGGCGGCCAGGTCGGTTCCGTTGTGGACGGCGCGCTGCAGGTGCTCCTTGACCAGGCGCACGCCTTCGATGGCGACGCCGGCGGACATGGGGTGGTAGAGCGGCGAGAACAGCGACTCCAGGTGGTGGGTCAGGGCGTCCATGCCGGTGGCGGCGGTGAGCGACTTCGGCAGGCCGACGGTCAGCGCCGGGTCGAGGATCACCGAGCGGGCCAGCAATTCGCGGTGGCCGACGACGATCTTGATGCCGCGCGAGGTGTCGGTCAGTACGGCTTCGCGGCCCAGTTCGGACCCGGTGCCGGCGGTGGTCGGAATGGCGATCAGCGGCGGCAGGTCGAGGGCCGGATGATCGCCCAGGGTCGGGTACTGCGCGATCAGCTGTGACCATTCGAAATGGCGCAGGCCATCGGCATCACGGCTGAGCAGGGCGATGCCCTTTGCCGCATCCAGCGCGCTGCCGCCCCCCAGGGCGATCAGCGAGTCGTGGCCGCCTTCGGCCAGGGCCTGGGCGCCGGCAGTGACTTCCTCCAGCGCGGGGTTGCTGGAGAAACCGTGGAACAGCGCGTAATCGATGCCGGCGGCTTCCAGGCGGCGGCGCACTTCGTGCAGCGGCGGCAGTTCGAGCATGCCGGGGTCGGTGACCAGCAGCGGCTTGCGCATTCCAGCGAGACGGCAGCGCTCGGCCAACTGGTCGAGGGCGCCGACGCCGCAGAGGATTTCCGTGGGGTAGTTCCAGTAGTTCAGGGTGGACATGGGAAGCTCCGGATTGCAGGCATGACCTGCCCGCGCCGGGGCGCAAGGCGGCCCGGCCAGGCAGGAAGGGAAGGAGGGCGCCGAAGCGCACCGGCGCCGCTGATTCAGTCGAGGAGGCTCAGCCGACCGCGCGGCCGGCGAAGCTCAGGCTGGTGGCGATGCGGCGGTGCGGCTTGGCGATGAACAGGTAGGCCAGGCCGAACAGGGCGAGCACGGAGAACACCACCACCACCGCCCAGACCTGGAACCAGGGCGCGCCGGGTGGGGCAAGCATTTCCCGCGGCCAGGCCACGTTGATCGCCTCGAACACCAGCCAGGCCACGGCGATGACGTTGACCAGCAGGCCCTTGCGGCCCAGCTTCAGTGCGCCCTTGTCCGGGTCCCAGCGACCGCTCAGGCGGGCATACAGCGCGCTGGCGGCAACGATCAGGAAGACGAAGAAAAAGCCGCCGCTGCCGAAGGCGATCAGCGTGCCCACTGCGGTGGCGTTCAGACCCAGCGCCAGGCCCAGGCTGGCCAGCAGGGTGCTGCAGACCATCGCGGCCATCGGCACCTTGCGCTTGTCCACGCGACGCAGCAGGGCGGAACCGGGAAGGATTTCATCGCGGGCCATGCCGAAGATGGCGCGGCCGATGTAGGTCTGCACCGACACCACGCAGGCAACGAAGGCCACCAGCACGATGGCCACGAACGGCCGCTCGGCCCAGGCGCCGAAGGCGTCCACCACGGCGGGGGTCACCGGGTCGATGATCTGCCCGCTGACCACGGCGGCCGGGTCCTTGTACGACAGGGTCACGGCAAAGGCGGTGAGCATCACGGTCAGCCCGACGACCAGCATCGAGCGCAGGATGGCGCGCGGCGTGGAGACGCGGGCATCGGTGGTTTCCTCGGAAATCTGCGAGCAGGCGTCGAAGCCGAGGAAGGCCCAGCCGCCCACCGCCAGCGCGGTGAGGAAGCCCGACCAGTAAGTGCCGCCGGAGACTTCCAGGGCATTCAGGCTGCTGAACAGCATCTCGAAGGAGTGGTTGCGGAAGAACAGCAACAACAGCACACCGATGCCGATGGAGGCGATGGCCTCGGCGAAGATGCCGGCGTTGACGAAGTACTTCAGTGGGTTGATGCCCAGCAGGTTCACGCCAAGGCCCAGGGCCAACAGCGCCGCGCCGCAGAGGACCTGGGCGTTGGCCGATGGCGGCTCGCCGGTCACCAGCAGACCGAGCCAGAAGCCGCCCAGGTAGGCAACCGTGGTCAGCGAGGCGAGGGCAGAGGCCAGGTAGAGGAAGCCGGTGAACCAGGCCGCGCGGTCGCCGATCAGTCGGCGCACCCACTGGTAGCAGCCGCCGGCCAGGGGGAACTGCGAGGACAGTTCGGCGTACACCAGCGCCACGCTCAGTTGCAGCAGCAGGCACAGCGGCACGATCCACACCCACGACGGCCCGACGCTCATGGCGCCCAGGGACATCACCGAGTAGATGCCGACGACCGGGGAAATGGTGGCGAAGCCGACGGAAAACGAGGACCACAGGTTCAGCCCGCGGTCCAGTTCCTGGCGGTAGCCGTGGCTGGCGAGCAGGCTTTCGTCGCCACTGGCGACGGTGGAGCTGCGAAGGTCAGACATGCCGGCCTCCGGTGTTCAGGGAAAAGGGGGATTCACGGCCAGGCATGAGTGGGCGAAGGCGCATGGGAGATCCTCGGGGCAGTTGGAGTTGTTATCGAGAACCCGCGTCTCTAGGGACGGCTGAGTAGCTGGCGCTGTCAGTGCAGCGCAGAGCCAGAGTAGGGTGCTGCCGCATCAGGAAAAATTCATATTTGATTGGGCTGACATCAATTGAGGCTGATGTTTGTGGGGTGGTTGCCGGAATGATGCCAGGGCAGGCAGGGGATTGCCCGTGCAGGAGCGGGCGTACCAGCGATCAGGCTGGGCGGAGGGCAGGTAAGGAGCGGGAAAGGCGGGAACCGGGAGCGACGGCGCGCTCCCGGCGTACAGCAGTATCAGCAGTGCTTGTCCTGTCCGGCCTTCTTCTCGGCTTCCGGCTGGGCGTTCTGTGCGGTCTGCTGCTCGGCGTCGGTCTTGGCGCGAGTGGCCTGCATGGCCTGGTAGTTGGACTTGGTCAGGCGGTTGGTCATCAGGGCGGATTCTTCGGCCATGGAAGCCTGGCTGGCGAGCAGGGCAGCGAGGGACAGGACACTGGCAGTGAGCAGTTTCATGAAGGAGTTCTCGGTAGTGGACTTCAGGTAGGTGTTGCTCGCGAGTGGCCACAGTCTACTGACCGGTCACCGCACGAACCCATGAGGAAAACTGCTGGGAATGATCGAATCGCGCAGGCCAGTTGATTCAGGCCAGCCCTCGTCGAGTCGGGAGCTGCCTTGCAGCCACCGGAATAGCTGGCTTGGTGGGAGAATGCGGTCAACCTGTCGCTGATCGCGAAATAGCCAACCCTGAAGCCCTGCTAATGAATCCATGCAAGGCGCCTAACGAGTCGGGCCTGTTGTCAGGCCTTCACGTAGACCCACGCCTGCAGGCCCGACTGCAGCCGGACATTGATCCGCTGGTAGTCGGATACCTCGTAGGCGTCCGCTGCCAGCAGTTCCTGCGGGGTGATCTCGAAGACGGTGCCGGGCACGCGGTCGGCCTCCTCGCCGCTGTACTGGACGATGGGGTGGTGTGTCTTGCCGCTGGTGGCGAGCACGGCCGGGTCGGTGATCTCCACCCAGTCAGTGCGGAAGGCCACCAGCGCGTCGCCGCGGCCTTGCAGCTCGCGGCCGAAGCTGGCCAGTTGCACGGCCTTGTCCTGCAGGGTGCCGTAGGAGAACAGCAGTACGTTTTCAGTCATCGCAGGGGCTCCGGGTCAGGCCAGCAGGTCTTCGTAGAAGGCGCCGTAGGCCTTGCTCGGGTGGGCGATCTGGATTTCCAGGATCCACAGGCCACCGTGGGGATGCTCGGCGTAGTCGCCCAGGTCGCCGGCGCGGTAGATGGCGTGGGGGAAGTCGCTGACGCGGTGACCCTTGATGTCCAGGTTGAGCTTCCAGCCCATGGTCTCGGCCTGCTGGTGGGCGAAGTCGTAGAGCTCGACGCCGCTGCAGCCGGTCTCGCGCCAGCGCGCCTCGACGCGCTGGAACAGCGTCTTTGCCGCCGCCGCGCAGGCTGTCATCTGTGGATCGTCGCCGGTGACGAAGGTGGCGCCGGCGTCGCCTTCATGGCCGCGCCAGACCACGCCCATGTCGATGAAGAAGATGTCGTTCTCACCCAGCACCGGGTTGCCCTCGGAGCGCTGCTTGAAGGTCTTCAGGGTATTGGCGCCAAAGCGGATCAGCAGCGGGTGCCAGATGCGCTCCATGCCCAGGTCGGCGAGCACCTGCTTGCCGATGGCGACGGCTTCCAGTTCGGTCATACCGGGGACGATCGCGGCGGCGATGGCGTCTACGGCTTCCCAGGTGCGGGCCTGGGCGTATTGCATCGATTCCAGCGCGTAATTCGCGCCGACGGCTTCCTTGGCGTACACGGCGGTATTCATTCTTCTTCTCTCTGAGCGACAACCTTATCGCCGTATATATTTCTACATACCGGTAGGGAAATTCAATCGCGGGCTCAACAGCAGGACATTGCGCAGGCGATGAAGGCGGTCGTCAGGGTAGTGATGCTCAAGCCGACCAGGAACAGGGTGTCGGCGAGGCGCTCCAGGCGATGGTTGCGCTGCAGCTTGCGGGTGCGCAGGCCGAAATAGGCAGCGAGGGTGGTGGCCAGGTAGATCACCGTGTTCAGCGCGAGCATGTCCTGGCCGATCATGTCGACCCGGTGCTGGCCGACGATGATGCGCAGGATGCCGACTACCGTCAGACACACGCCGACCATGGCGCCGGACGCGGCGAAGATGTGCACGCAGATGTCGTCGTCCAGTTGCGCGGTGTGGCTCTTGTGGCTCATGGCGGGATCTCCCGGGCCGGCCGCTGCGGTTCATCCGCTCGCCTTGCCGGCTTCGTTGTGGCTGCCATGATAGGAAGGATGCGGCGCTTGCTGTACTCGCTTTCCCGGTGGCCCCAGGTGACACGAAAAACTGCGGAAAATCAGTCAGATAGCCGTCGCTTGCCGAGGCAGGCGCGGGCACTGGAGAAGGTCGAACTCATATTGGAGGCGTCCCGGCGCATCCTCGAGCGTCATGGCCTGGAGGGGTTCACCACCAACCACGTGGCCGAACTGGCCGGGGTGAGCGTCGGTTCGCTCTACCAGTACTTCCCCAACAAGGAACGCATCCTCGACGAATTGGCCCGACGCGAACTGGCGGCGCTGGCCACCGGGATCATGGGCGCGCTGTCCGCTCGCCCGCCGGAAACGCCCGGCGAGCGCATCCGCGCGGTGATCCACGCGGCCGTCAGCGCCTACGGCGGGCGCACCGGCGCGCACAAGGCGCTGATGCACTACCTGATGACCCGCGGCGGTGGCAGCCCGCTGCCGGCGCTGCGCGGCAGCATCATGACCCACCTGGTGACCCATGGCCTGATCGGCCATGACCAGCAGCTGCGCAAGCTCGACGAGCCCGAGGTGTTCGTGCTCGCCCACGCTGTCGGTGGCGTGCTGCGCGCCCTGCTGGAGGATCCCGCTGCCCTGGCGCCGAGGCGGCGCGAGGGCATCGAGGAAGCGCTGGTGCGACTGGTGCTGGCGTACTACGGGCGGGGCGAGGCGGGCTGAAGCCCGGCGCCCGTCACAGCCACCAGCGCAGCAGGTAGAACGCCCCCATGCTGAGGAGCACGCTCAGCAGCACGTTGCGCGTCCACAGCACCAGGGCCACGGCGACGATGGCGCCGAGCAGGTAGGGGTTGTCCACGCGCAGGTTCAACTGGTGTTCGGGAAGGAACACGATCGGTCCGCAGATCGCCGTGAGCATCCCCGGCACGGCGAAGCCGAGGAACTGCCGCACGTTGCTGCTCAGGCGGATCGGCAGGCGCGGCTCAAGGAACACGTAGCGGTTGAAGAACACGATCAGGCCCATGCCGAAGATCACTGCCCAGGCCATCATGCGCGCACCCCCGAGAATTTCTGGCAGAGGAAGCCGGCGAACATCCCCGCCAGGCCGGAAAGCACCAGCGCCGAACCGACCTGCCAGTAGCTGAGCAGCACCGAGCAGAACAGCGAGACGGCGACACAGACCACGGTCGGGATGTTCTTCACCACCGGCACGATCAGGGCAACGAAGGTGGCGGCAATGGAGAAGTCCAGCCCCAGGTGCTCGAGGCCGGGAATGCTGGTGCCCACCAGCACGCCGGCGAGGGTGAAGAGGTTCCAGGCGATGTAGAACGTCAGGCCCACGCCCAGGGCGTACCAGCGGTTGAAGGTTTCGCGGTCATGGCCGCTGGTGAGGGCGAACAGTTCGTCTGTGAGCAGGAAGCCCAGCCCGGCGCGCCAGCGCCCCGGCAGCGGGGCAATCACCGGGCGCATGGTCATCCCGTAGAGCAGGTGCTGCGAGGTCAGCAGCAGGGTGGTGATCATGATCGAGAAGAATCCGGCGCCGCCCTTGAGCATGCCGATGGCCACCAGTTGCGCGGCGCCGGCGAAAACGATGGCCGACAGGCCCTGGCCGTGCAGTGGCGAGAGGCCGGCGTCGATGGCCAGGGAGCCGGCCAGCAGGCCCCAGGGCAGGACCGCGAGCGACAGCGGCATGATGTCGATGGCGCCCCTGAGGAAGGCGCGTGAGGGAAGCTGATCTTGGGACATGAACGTTTCTTGCAGGCAGGTAAGTGCTTTCAGCGTGGCAGAGAAACGATTGTGCTGGCTTGAACAATCTTGCTGTCATTGCCCTCGTGCGCTTCCTTCTGGCGAACGCTCAGGACGGCGTGCGCGAGAGAAATGCCAGGAGGGTGGCCTCTTCGGCGCTCAGGTTCTGCCGCTTGCGCTGCTTGCGCAGGCCGGCCAGTTCGCCAGCGAGGAAGGCTTCGACCACCAGCGGATGCACGTAGCATTTGCGGCAGATTGCCGGGGTATTGCCCAACTCGTCGGCGACCCGCTGGATGATCTCCTTGAGCTGGCGGTTGGCGCTTTTCTCGTCCTCCCAGCGGGTCTTGCGGCAGTACTCCAGGGCCAGGGCGGTGCCCGCCCAGGTTCGGTAGTCCTTGGTGGTGAACCCTTCGCCAGCGTGCTCACGCAGGTAGGCGTTGATGTCGCGGGAGTCGATCATATGCCGCTGCCGCTCTTCGTCCAGGTACTGGAACAGTTGCTGGCCGGGCAGCTCCAGGCAGCGCCGGAGGATGCACGCCAGGCGCGGGTGCTCGATGTCCACGCTGTGCTTGACGCCGCTCTTGCCGCGAAAGGCGAAGTGGATGCGGGTGCCCTGCACGTCGACATGGCGGTTGTTCAGGGTTGTGAGGCCGAAGGAGCGGTTCTCCTTGCGGTAGCGCTGGTTGCCGATGCGGATCAGTGTGCGATCGAGCAGCGCGACCACGGTCGCCATGACCTTCTCCGAGCCCAGGCCCGGCTGCGCCAGATCTTGCTCGATGCGCCGGCGCAGGGCTGGCAGGCACTCGCCGAAGCGCAGCAGGCGTTCGTACTTGGCGCTGTCTCGCACCTCGGTCCAGCGCGGGTGGTAGCGATATTGCTTGCGCCCGCGCACGTCGCGCCCGGTGGCCTGCAGGTGGCCAAGCGGGTCGATGCAGATCCACACATCGATATATGCAGGCGGAATGGCGAGCTGGTCGATGCGCTGGATTTCCGCCTCCACGCGGATGCGTTCGCCACCCGGGTCGAAATAGGCGAAGCGCCCGCGCAGCCGGCGCCGGCTGATACCCGGCAGGCTGTCGTCGACGTAGTGCAGGTCGGGCGGTAGCTCAGGCAGTTCCGACGGTGTACCCATGGCGGCTCCTCGAAGGTTCTTGCGTGTATGGATCGCGCATTGGCGCTTCGAGTGCCGTTTTTTTCACATGGCCAGATTCAGTGGCGGACGTCCTCCACTGCCAGGTGCGTGGGCGAGATCAGCCGGGGATCCGCCCCGCCGAACAGGGTGCGCAGATAATCCTCCTGGCTTTGCAGCCCGTGGCGCACCAGCCAGCCGCGGCCACCGGGCAGTGCGCGCAGCAGGCAGTGGAAGAGCAAACGTGGCGGCGCGCTCAGCAGCGGGTACCACGGCAGGCTGCCGCCGGGCAGGCCGAGGGCGCGCCGGCCTTGGGCGTCGATGAAGGTGCCGGCGATGCTCAGGTGGATGGCCCGGTTCAGCCGCCCGCGCAGCCAGGCGAAGTTGGCGTAGTGGCGCTGCAGCGGTTCATCCACCAGCGCCGAGCCGAGAATACGGCTGCTGTCGTCTGGCGGCGCCTGGGACAGCAGGTTGTGGTAGAGCGCGCGGATCGCGTCGTTCTCGCTGGCGCACAGCCAGCGCTCCTCGACGCCCATCAGCCAGGCGATGTAGCGCCAGAGATGGATGATCGCTTCGCGGTCGCTCCGGCTCAGGGCCACCCCCAGCATGCGCTGACCGATCAGGAAGATCGCCGAGAAGGCCAGGTAGGTCGCGTGCATGTCGCCCTGATTGACCGGCAGGCCGTAGTGGGCGAAGTCCCAGGCTTCCAGCCGTGAAACCCGCCGGCGCACCAGGGCGTGCACCAGCCGCACGTGCAGCGTGCTGCGATAACCCGCCGCGCCCTGCGCCATGCCGCCGGGACGGGTGCAGTCGATCCACCATTTGGTGGTTTCGGCGATGCGCCGCTGCGGCCCTTTCTCCAGCGCGCCGGTGAGCACGAGGGTGCGGTTGATTCCGGAAGCCTGGTAGCCGGCCAGCAGGCCCAGGTCGCGGAGTACGCGCATGCCGGTGAGCCCCGACAGACCACAGGCACCTGCACCTTCATCGAGGCGTTGCAGGTCGACCCAGGCGGGCAGCGCGTTGACCTGGGCGAAGAAGGTCTTCAGCGGCTCGGGTGCGCCGGGGATAGCGGCGATACCCTGGTTCAGCGCCTGCTCGTAAAGGCGCATGCCACTGCCAAGGCCGACGTCGAACATCCACTCCACCAGTGTATCCATGGGTGCATCGCCCACCGTGAGGGACTCACCGATGGCCTGCCAGGTCGCGGTATCCGGTTCACTCGGACCCTTGAGGAAGCGCCGTACCGGCGCGGCAGTGCGGCGGGCGCGCTGCAGGTCGGCGCCGTGGCGGGTGGGCAGGGCGGTTGCGCTCATCGATTCATACCTTGGTTGGGTGGCCGGGCGGATTCCTCGAATTACGCTATTGCGAGTATTTGCTCGCATTCAACTCGCATCCGGCTCGCACCAGGAGAGAGGCATGAGGAAGCAACCCACGCAGCAGCGCGCCAGTGACATGGTGGCGGTGCTGGTCGAGGCGGCGGCGCTGGAAATCGGCGAGCGCGGCCTCGACGGCCTGACCACCAACCACGTGGCACGTCGCGCCGGGGTAAGCGTCGGCTCGCTTTACCAGTACTTCGCCAACAAGGAGATGATCGTCGAGGCCCTGCTGATGCAGCGCGCCGGGACCTTGATGAAGGTGGTGCACGAGCGCGTCACGCCGTTATTGGGTGCAGACATCGGCAGCGTCACCCGCGCTGTGCTGGAGGGCATCTTCGAGCAGGTCGAGGGCGATGCGGCGCAGCGCGAGCTGCTGCGGCACTGGCACCGGCTCAATTCCGCGCCGGTGTTCCAGACCCTGGAGCAGCAGATGATGGAGGTGTGCCGGCAGTACCTGATGCGCCACTTCGACGACTACCGCATCGACAACCTGCCGGCCGTGCTGTTCGTGATTATCAACTCCGTGCAGTACACCACCGCGCGCTACCTGAGCGAGGCGCAGCCGCTGCTGGGGCGCGAGGAGGTGATCGGGACGCTGGCGCGGATGGTCGAGTCCCTCTGTGCGCCACGCACCCGGCCCAGCCAATAGGAGCGCCGGCAGCGGCGCAGCGTTCGTCGCAAGGCATCAGGAAGGCACAAGTAGGATGGCGTGGAGCGCAGCGATACCCATGCTGCTGGCATGACGGGCAACCCTGACGATGGGTACCGCTACGCTCCACCCATCCTACGCAGAGTTACCGGCAGGTATGGTGCCAGCGGGTACCGCCAGAAAGTGCCAAAGAAAAAGCCCCGGAAGGCTCGCGCCGACCGGGGCTCTGTTCAACGCATCAGGCTACGACAGGGATCATCGGGTCGGCCGCTGCCAGTGCAGTGGCGCGATCGGCGGCCGGCGGGTAGATCCACACGGTGTTGATCTCGGTCTTGATCTTCTTGCCTTCCTCGCGCTGGAAACGCACCTGGCGGTCCCAGCCCTCGGTGAACAGCGCGCCCCAGGCTCCCAGGTCCAGGCAGGTTACGTACTTGGGCTGGCTGTAGGGGATGGGGGCTACGCCCAGCAGGTCGGCGGCGGCGTTGTTGCCGGCCGAGCGGCCCAGGGCAATGGCGTGCTGGCAGGTCATCAGCGCATAGTTGCCGACATCGTCGGTGGCAGCGTAGGCCGTATCGCCAGTGGCGAATACCGCGTCCTGGCCGATCACCTGAAGGTTGCGGTCCACGTGCAGGCGGCCCTGCCGGTCACGCTCGCCGGAAACCTGCTCGGTCAGCGAGCTGGCGCGAACGCCGGCGGTCCAGATCACGGTCTTCGCCTCGATGCGCTCGCCGCTGGAGAGGGTCACGCCGTTCTCGTCGATGGATTCCACCGAAGCCTTCAGGCGCCACTCCACGCCCAGCTCGGCGGAAGCCTCGGCCACCACGGACTGCGAGGTGACGCCCAGTGCGCCGCCGATCTCGGTGCCACGGTCGACCACGATCACCCGTACCTTGGCGTCCGCGCCGAGCACTTCACGCAGGCGAGCCGGCATTTCGGTGGCGGTTTCGATACCGGTGAAGCCGCCGCCGGCGACGACTACGGTGTTGCGCGCTTCGGACTCCGGCAGCTGGTGCAGCGCGCGGATGTGCGTTTCGAGGCGCACGGCCTGGTCGATCTCGTCCACGTCGAAGGCGTGCTCGATGCCCGGCAGGGCGGGGCGGGCCACCTTGCTGCCGCTGGCGAGGATCAGGCGGTCGAAGCCCAGGGTGGCGATTTCGCCGCTGGCGTTGCGGTAATCCAGCTGGCGGCCGTCGACATCGATCTGCTCGGCGCTGCCCTGGATGAAGGTCACGCCCACGGCGCCGAACAGGTCGCCCAGCGGCGCGGCCATCTGGTGTACGTTCGGCTCGTAGAAGCGCGGGCGGATGCGCAGTTCGGCCTGGGGTGCGAGGACCGCGACTTCGACGTCGCCGCGCTGGTGCAGGTCGAGCAGACGGGTGGCGCTCAGGGCGCTCCACATGCCCGCGAAACCGGTGCCGACGATCAGGATGCGTTGTTTCATGGTGCTCTCCGACGAAAAGGATGAATCCAGGTTGTTGGGTTCCCGAGTGCCTGATATCGGAGCGGTTCGCTTCCCGGCGCGCCTCGGATAACTACGACTATATTTGTCGTAGTTAGGCGACGCAACCGATTTCTGCTGCAAACTCCGACCGTTCGTCACGGTCGGGGCGGGAAAAAGGCGTTGCTTCTGTTTATCTGGCGAACAGGAAAAGGAGCCGATAGCCCGCGTGCCGCAGATGACAGCTCGTCAGGATGCATGCTTAAGTGCTTGCCGGATGCCCAGCAGGGCTTGAGAATAGTGCGACTGAGTTAGTCGGAGTTTGTGATGGCTTTGTACAGTGCAGGCGTGGAGTACGGCATTCATTGCCTGCTCTATTTGACAGACGAGAAGGGCGACAGCCGCGACTCCAGCGTGCGGGCGCTGGCGGAACTGCAGGGCGTGCCCCAGGAGCTGCTTGCCAAGGTCTTCACCAAGCTGGCCAAGGCCGGTCTGGTGGCGGCCACCGAAGGCGTGCGCGGCGGCTTCCGCCTGGCGCGGCCGGCAGACGAAATCACCGTACTGGATATCGTCAAGGCCATCGACGGCGACAAGCAGATCTTCGAGTGCCGCGACATCCGTGGGCGCTGCGCCGTGTTCGAAGGCTCGCCCCCGGAATGGGCGACCTGCGGCACCTGCTCGATCCACGCGGTCATGCTCACCGCGCAGAAACGCATGGAAGAAGCCCTCGCCCAGCACACCGTGCTCGACCTCGCGCGCCGCGTCGGGCGCAAGGCTCCACCGGAGTTCGGCGAGGCCCTGGTGCGCTGGATGGACGGCCAGCGCGACGGTTCCAGCGTCGTCAGCTAACCTGAAGCACCCTAGCGCGCATCCCCGCCGCGCGGCTTGTAGAAGATGAACTCGTCGGTCTCTGCCGTGCGGATGTATTCCTTCGCCCAGCCAGGCGAGGCGTGACGGTCGTGGAAGTACATGGCGCCGCGCGTACGGTCGCTGAGCTGCTGGTTCAGGGCCCGGCGGGCAATTTCCTTGGCGATGTCGTAGCGGTTCTTCTCTTCCACCTGGTCGGATCGGCCGTCGCACCACCAGGAGAACTGGCAGTGCTTCTGCGCCTGCCCCTGCTTGACCACGCCGCACACGGTGTCGGGGAAGCCCCCATGGCCCATGCGGTTGAGCACCACATTGGCCACTGCCTCCATGTCCGCCTTGCCGCCGCCCTTGGCTTCCCAGTAGATGGTCCGCGACAGGCAGGTGATGGCGTCGTCCAGCGGCGCCTTGCCGGCCGGGTCCAGCGCCTTGACCTCGGATTTGCTGATGGGCGCCGGGCTGGTTACTGCCGTCGCCGGGTGGGCGACCTGCTGTTCCAGCACTTCGGCCTTGTTCACCGCGGCCTGGGCTTTCTCGTCGGTGGAGGTGCCGATGGAGGTGGCGAAGGAAGAGGGCGCCCACAGAGTGAGCAGCAACAATGGAAGAAGGCGGCACATGCTCGAACCTACCTGCGCAGCGAAATCAGTCAGGTCGTTGTGCGAATCCTGCGAAGCAGTCGCGCAACGACGCCCTTCAGGCCGCCTCCCTACGTCTCGAAGTGGCGAGGCGACTGCGCCTGGTCGTTGTGACTGGGCTGCGCGGAATTAGATTCAACTTTCCAGCCAGACGGTAGCCGCCGTAGCCCACGAGTGGCGGGGCCTAGGGCACATAACGCTGAAGGAATTCGTCTACCGCCTGCAGTACCGCCGGCTGTTGCTCGCGGTGCGGAACGTGGCCGCAATCGGGCAGCAGCCTGAGCATCGTCGGTACGCCGGGGACCGAGGTGAAACGCTCCGGGTGCGCGGCCGAGCCGTACTCGTCCTGCTCACCATGCAGGCTGAGAATCGGGCACCTCACCTGCGCCAGTTCCGCATCCAGGTTCCAGTCGCTGAAATCGTCGGACAGCCAGGTATCGACCCAGGCGCGCAGGACCCAGAAGGCTTTGTCGCCGTGGTACTTCTGCAGGCGCTCCAGTTGCCCTTCGCGGGCGAACTCCACCTCGGCGGCGCGGATGCCGTCGCGGGTCTGGTGCTCGACGAAAGCCTGGGCTGACTCGGTGATCAGCGCCGCGCACGACTGCGGATGCTGTGCCGCACAGGCCACCGCCATGGCGCCACCGACGCTGTGGCCAAACACCACGCAACGTTCGAAGCCGAAGTGCTGTTGCAGCAGGGGGAAGAAACTGCGCGCCTCGTCGTCGATGAAGTCCAGCGGCAGGCCGCCGGGATAGCGCTTGGAGCGGCCGAACCCGAGGCGGTCGTAGGCGATCACCTGGCGACCGGTGCTGCGCGCGAGCTGCTCCGGGAAATCGCGCCACAACGTCACGCAGCCCAGCGAGTCGTGCAGCAGCAGGATCGGCTCACCGTCGGTTTCGGCGGGCGTCCAGTCCTGAGCGAACAGCTGGCCCTTCTCGCTGCTGATCCAGTGCTCCCGGGTGATGACGGGCAACGACATGAGACTCTCCTGTACTGACTCGCTGTGGGTTCGGTCATAGTATTCCCGCCAGGTGCCCGAGGCGATGTTCAGACGGGCGTGTTCATAGTCCGATCGGGCCAGGAGGGTATTTGAAACAGGTGGCGATTCTGGCCTATGACGGCTGTTGGGCGATGGGGTTGTTTTCGGCGGCGGACTTTTTCCGCATTGCAGCTTTGCTGGAGCAGCACCTGGGCGTGGAGCCGTCCTTCTCGGTGCGCGTGGTCTCTGTTGATGGCGCGCCGGTGTGCGCGGCAGGTGGTCACGTCATTACGGCGGAGGCTGCGCTTGAGGATGTCGAGGCCGCCTCGCTGATCGTCCTGCCGGCCATCGAAGGGCCGCGTCTGGCCGGCTTCGAGGCAGATGTGCGGGTGCTGGCGTGGCTGGGCCAGCGCATCGACGCTGGCGCGCGGGTGCTGGCGTTGACCACGGGCGCTGCCTGGCTGGCAGCCAGCGGGCGTCTCGATGGCGGCCTGCTCGCCACGCATTGGGCCTTTGTCCGGCAACTGGGCAAGCGCTATCCGGCGTGCCGCTTCGTGGCGCGCGAATCCTTCTTGCAGGAGGGGGGGCTCTACAGCACCGGTTCGCTCAATGGTTGCTTCGATGCGTTGCTGGATATTCTCGCCCGCGATTGCGGTGACCGCTTCGCCCAGCTCTGCGCCACCCATCTGCTGGTCGCCGATCCACACCGCCTCGGACCGATCCTGCCGGGCCATCGCAACCATTGCGACGATGCTGTGCTGCGGGTACAGGACTGGATCGAAAGCCACCACGCCGAACCGCTGACCATCGAGCGGATGGCGCGCCAGGCCGGGGTCAGCGAGCGCACCTTCAAGCGCCGTTTCAGCGAAGCGACGAAGCTGCCACCGAATCTCTATCTGCAGCAGGTGCGCATCGACAAGGCGAAGAAGTTGCTGCTGGCGACCCAGCTGTCGGTGCGCGAAATCGCCGCCGAGGTCGGCTACGAGAACGTCAGTTTCTTCGTCCGCCTGTTCAAGACGCAGGTCGGCACCACCCCGGCGCGCTGGCGTGAAGGTGCTTCGTGAGGGCCGCTAAGGAAACCTTAAGGCAGCTCGGCGATGATGGCGACTCGCGGCCGGTAGCTGTCCCGGGCAGTGCTCACACCGGGGCCGGCCGCTTTTTTTGAATCCACAGAGGAGTCCTGCCTTGGACACTTGCCCTGGTCGATTGCGACAGGCCTGAACAGCGAGCCGTCCGGCAGAACCCTGCCACTGTCTCGCTGCGTTGCGGACAGTGGCGCTACGCATCCCGCCACGGGATGACGTCGCACCATTCCCCTGCGGGGCCGGTCCGGCCCTTCGCTCCCTCGCAATCCATCACCCGAATGCGCGCCGGCATCGCCCGGCGCATGGAGCGGCCCTGCGCCGCAAACGAGGTGGAACATGGATTGGAAAATCTTCCTGCTGCGGGTCGCAGCGGCACTCATTCTGGGCGCCCTGATCGGCGCCGAACGCCAACTGCGCCAGCGCCTCACCGGCCTGCGCACCAACGCGCTGGTCAGCACCGGTGCCTGCCTGTTCGTGCTGATGACCCAGGCCATGCCGGGGCTATCCGCCGATGCGCCGCGTATCGCTGCGTACGTGGTGTCCGGAATCGGCTTCCTCGGTGGCGGCGTGATCATGCGCGATGGCCTCAACGTGCGTGGCCTGAACACTGCCGCCACGCTCTGGTGCACCGCTGCCATCGGCGTGCTGTGCAGCATGGGCCTGTTGCTGGAAGCTGCGCTGGGCAGCGTGGTGGTGCTCTGCGCCAACATCCTGCTGCGTGACATCGCCCAGCGCATCAACCACCAGGACGTGCTGCCGGCCAGCGAGGCGGAGCAGCGTTATGGCGTCGCCATCATCTGCCGCGCCGAAGACGAGATCCAGGTACGCAGCCTGATGCTGCACAGCCTGGACAGTAGCGAGCTGCGCCTGCAGTCGCTGCACAGCGAGGACCAGACCAATCCGGCGAAACTGGAAGTGCGCGCCGAGCTGCTCGGTGGCCACGGCGCCACCGGCCAGCTGGAACGGATGGTCAGCCGCATCAGCCTGGAGAAGGGCGTCAGCTCGGTGCGCTGGCAGCTGTTCGAGCTGGCCAGCGATTGAACTCTGGATCTACAAAAGCCCAGGCTCAGCTTCAGGCTCAGCTCTCGCGGGCGGTGCGGCAGCCGCAGCGCGGCGCCGGTGCGCGGGCTTCCTCGGCCACCACACCGCGCCACCAGCGCTCGCCCTGGTGCGGCGCTTCGATGTCGATGCGCTCGCCCATCATCGGGGTGGTAACTGCCAGCCCGCGCTCGCCGGCGATTTCCAGCACGCGCTCGAAGGGCTCGTACCAGGCGTGCATGGCCAGGTCGAAGGTGCCGTTGTGGATCGGCAGCAGCCAGCGGCCGTTGAGGTCCTGATGCGCCTGCACGGTCTGCTGCGGGTGCATGTGCACGTAGGGCCAGTGTTCGTTGTAGGCGCCGGTTTCCATCAGCGTCAGGTCGAAGTGGCCGAAGCGCCGGCCGATCTCGGCGAAGCCGTCGAAGTAGCCGGTATCGCCGCTGAAGAAGACGCGCAGGCTGTCGTCCTCGATCACCCAGGAGCACCACAGGGTGCGGTTGCCGTCGCGCACGCCACGGCCGGAGAAATGCTGCGCCGGGGTGGCGGTCAGGCACAGGCCGTCCACCGTGGTGCTCTGCCACCAGTCCAGCTGGCGGATCCTTTCCGCCGGCACGCCCCAGTCCAGCAGGCGATCGCCCACGCCCAGCGGGGTGAGGAAGACTTCTGCGCGCTCGGCCAGCACGGCGATGGTCGCGCGGTCGAGGTGGTCGTAGTGATCGTGGGAGAGGATCACGCCGCGGATCGGCGGCAGGTCCTGCAGGGCAATCGGCGGCGCGTGGAAGCGTTTGGGCCCGGCAAAGCTGAACGGCGAGGCGCGTTCGGAGAACACCGGGTCGGTCAGCCACCAGCCGCCGCGCAGCTTGAGCAGCAGGGTGGAGTGGCCGAGGCGGTACAGGCTGCGGTCGGGCGCCTGCTCCAGCTCTTCACGGCTCAGCGCGCGCACCGGCACCGGGGCGCGCGGCACGGTGTTCTTCGGTTTGTTGAACAGCACATCCCAGAGCACCTTGGCGCTCGGTTCGGGCATGTCGGCCGGGCGTGCCTTGAGGTTGCGGAATCTCCCGGCGATGTAATGCGGCGAGTGGCTGTAGTCGTCGATGGGCGCGCGGTGCAGTGGGAGGCGGGGCAAGGCACTGATCCTCAGTGGCGGAATGCGTCAGGGAAGCACGCTACAGGTTCAGCCGCCAGGGAGCATTACCGGCATTTTGATTCAGAACATCACCGTTATCGATGGGAGCCCCCGCCGGTCCTGCACGGGCGCTGGTATTGCCCTGGGTCAGTTGAGTTTCGAGAGAATGTCCCAGGCCAGCTTCACCCGCACCTCGTTGGGGTAGTTGCGGTTGGCGAGGATGACGATGCCGCGCTGCTTCGACGGGACGAAAGCCACGTAGGCGCCGAATCCACCGGTGGCGCCGGTCTTGTTTACCCAGACGTCCTGCTGCGGCGGCAACGGTTTGCGCAGCGCCGTTACCGGCTGGCTTTGCAGCACCATGCTGCTGCCGTTGTACTGCTGCAGTTCGGCGAGCTTGGGCGGGTAGGCGTACTGCTCCCAGATCAGGTCTTGGGTCATCGGGCCGACCTGGTAGTAGCCGGTACGAGTGGCATCCACCGCCGCCCGCAACTTGTCGCCGAGCTTCACCTCGCCCAGCTGCACCTGGACGAAGCGCAGCAGGTCGCGGCTGCTGGACTTCACTCCGTAGGCCTCGTCGGCGATCTGGTCAGGGTTCACCCGCACCGGAGCATCATCCTTGTCGTAGCCCTGGGCGTAGATGGCCTGGCGGGTCACTGGCACGTCGATATGGGTATTGCTCAGGCCCAGCGGCGCGAAGACGTTGCGCTGCATCGCGGTCTTGAATGGCACGTCGAGCGACCGCGCGGTGACGATGCCGAGCAGGGCGATGCTGGGGTTGGCGTAGCTGCGCTGGGTGCCGGCGGGGTACTGCGGCTGCCAGTTCCTGTAGTAGTCGGTGAGCTGCTGGGGCGTCTTCACCTCGTCGGGCAGTTGCAGCGGGAAGCCGCCGGCAGTGTGGGTGGCGAGCTGGATCAGCGTCACCTTGTCCAGCGCACTGCCGCGCAGTTCCTTCAGGTAGCGTGTCGGGCTGTCCTGCAGCTTGAGCTTGCCCGCGGCCTGGGCGAAACCGGCGAGGGTGGCAGTGAAGGTCTTGCTCACGGAACCGATCTCGAACAGCGTGTCGTTGCTCACCGGTTGCTTGTTCTCCTTCGACGCCACGCCGAAGTTGTAGAAGCGCTGCTCGCCGTGATCGGTGATGCCGATGGCGAGGCCGGCGATGTTCTGCTCGCGCATGACCTGCTGGGCGAGCTTGTTCACCTTGGCATCGAAGTCCGGTGGGGCAGCCTGAGCGAGACTGGCGATGAGCAGGGAGGTGAGGCTGAGTACGAGCGGGGCGGTCCGGTGCATGACGACTTCCTGGGCAGTGCAATGGGCTGACCCTAGCATCGCCGCGGCCAGGTCTCCAGCCAGACCGGTAGCGCTACGCCGCTGAGCATGGCGGTGGTAGGATTCGCGCCCCATGCGAATCCACGACCTCGACCAACGCCTCGCCGACCTTGGCGCGCTGCCCCTGCACCGTGCGCGGATGCTGCGTGCCTGGCTGCAGGGCCGGCCGCTGGACGCCGGCACCAAGCGGCAGGCCACCGAGGACTTCCTGCCGCTGAGCGTGCGCAACGGTGTGGCGCAGGTCGCCGCCGAACTGGACGCCCTGGCGACCCTCCACTCGCGCCATCCCGGTGGTGACAACTCCGAGCGCCTGCTGGTGCGCCTGGCCGATGGGCAGATGGTGGAGAGCGTGTTATTGCCGCGCGGCGGCGTGTGCGTGTCCACCCAGGTCGGCTGCGCCGTAGGCTGCCGCTTCTGCATGACCGGCAAGAGCGGCCTGCTGCGCCAGCTTTCCACCACCGAGATCGTCGCCCAGCTGGTCCTGGCGCGGCGCGTACGGTCGGTGAAGAAGGTGGTATTCATGGGCATGGGAGAGCCGGCGCACAACCTCGACAATGTGCTCGAAGCCATCGACCGTCTCGGCACCGACGGTGGCATCGGCCACAAGAACCTGGTGTTCTCCACCGTCGGCGACCCGCGCGTCTTCGAGCGCCTGCCGCAGCAGCGGATCAAGCCGGCCCTGGCACTATCACTGCACACCAGCAATGCCGTGCTGCGCGAGCATCTGCTGCCGCGTGCGCCGAAGCTGACGCCCGAGGAGCTGGTGGAGCAGGGCGAGGCCTACGCGCGCGCCACGAACTATCCGATCCAGTACCAGTGGACGCTGCTCAAGGGCGTCAACGACAGCCAGGAAGAGCTCGACGGCATCCTGCGGCTGCTCAAGGGCAAGTTCGGCGTGCTCAACCTGATCCCCTTCAATGCGCTGGAAGGCGACCAGTACCAGCGCCCGGACGCTGAGCGCATCGTCGAGATCGTCCGCTACCTGCACAGCCGTGGCGTGCTGACCAAGGTGCGCAACAGCGCCGGGCAGGATGTCGATGGCGGCTGCGGCCAGTTGCGTGCGCGGGCCACCGAGCTGATCGCCACCACACGCCGGCGCAGTCCCTTGCTCTAGCCGCCGCTCAGGCAGCGGGCCTGCCCGAGGGCGACAGAACGACCACCACCCACAAGCCGAGCACGGCGAGAAAGTTGACGGTGAACACCAGCCCGCGCAGCCGGATGTTGCGGGTGAGTATCTGCACGCCGCTGTGCGCCACGCGGCCGGCGATGAACAGCCAGGCGAGCCAGGTCGCTGCGGCCAGGTCTAGCCGCTGCTGGATCAGCAGCAGGCAGGCGGCGTAGAAGAACAGCGGCCATTCGAACTGGTTGGACAGGTTGGCGCTGATGCGCGGTTCGACATCGGCCCAGGGATTACTGCCGTCCGCGCGTTGGCCAATACCCCAGATCTTCGGAGCGCGGGCAACGGTCAGCAGCGCGTAGAGGAGTGCGGCCCACGCCACGTGGGTGGCCATGGGCAGGATGAGCGGGTGCATGGCGGGTGATCCTTCACTCGGGAAACGGGCGGATGGGGCTCACTATAGGCGACGAACGGAGTTGCCGTAAGCGGCGCCAGAGCCGATGGCAGCTGCGTTTGACTTGCATGAGGCTCGCCCCGGTTGGTAGCCTTTCGCATCTGAAAAAACCAGCAGGGCTGGGTATGGCGATCCGGGTTGTCGAAGCACAAGAAGTAGATCAGCAGCGCATAGCCATTCCTGGTTGGGAACAGCAGTACACGCAGATGTCCGCCGGGCGATTCGCCGGGCGCATCCTGCACGCCGAAGTCGAGGGGATCGAGCTCTTTGAAGAGCAGATGAACCTGCGCGTCGAGCAGGAGTTCCACGCCCCGCCCGGCGCCCTGGTGTTCAGCTTCGACATGTCCGACAACGCGCTCTACCTGCTCGACGGGGAGACCCGCAACGCCTGGGTCACGCCGGAGAACTACCGCGAGGTGGCGGTAGTGATCAAGGAATCGGCGAACTGGGGCCAGCCGGCCGATGCTTTCGCCGACCTGGTACTGACGCCGTTGCGCTCGGGCCACTGCCAGTCGGTGGCGACTTCGCTGAGCAACCTGCTGACCGGCGCCACGGCCGGCGGCGACCCGATGGATGCGCCGGGCGTGGCGCAGAGCATCGTCTCCCACTGTTTCTCGCTGCTGTGCGAAGCGCCGCTGGATGGCGAACGCCGGGCGCGCTCCATCGTCCAGGCCAAGCGCGTGGTGCAGCGGGTCAAGGAGGTGGTGAGCGACTGCCCCGACGAGCAGTTCGGCATGGCTGATCTAGCTGCAAAGGTGGGTGTTTCGCCGCGCACGCTGCAGCAGTCGTTCCTGCATTATGCCGGCATCCCGCCCATCGTCTGGTTGCGCAACCGACGCCTGAACGCGGCGCGACGTGACCTGCTGGCTGCCGCCGAGTCCGGCATGACCGTGGCCGAGGTGGCGATGAAGTGGTCGTTCTGGCACCTGGGGAGATTTTCCCAGTCGTATTTCGCGCTGTTCGGCGAGTATCCGAAGACCACGGCGAAGCAGGGCGGCCGGGCCTAGTATCGAAGGTCGTCATAGGCGCGGACGTTGTCCGCGGATCGCGGCCATGGCCTGCTCCTGCAATGGAACTCGGAGCTTCCGTGTAGCCCCGCAGGGCGGATAACCCGGTCCGGGTTATGCGCCCTGCGGGGCTGCAGAGGTGCAATTGGCGTGGAGCCTTAGGATGGGTACGCTGCGCCCCAGTCATCCTGCAAGAGCATCGTCTTCAGCCGATCAGCTCGCGCACCCGATACCACGCCATGCCCAGCGCCAGCAGCGGTGAGCGCAACAGCTTGCCGCCGGGGAAGGTCAGGTGCGGCACGGCGCTGAACAGGTCCAGCCCCTTGCTCTCACCCTGGTGGATGGCTTCGGCGAGCAGCTTGGCCGACCAGTGCGTGACGTTCAGCCCGTGGCCGGAATAGCCCTGGGCGAAGTACACGTTCGGATGGCTCTTGAGCCGGCCGACCTGCGGGAAACGATTGGCGGTGATGCCGATCATGCCGCCCCACTGGTAGTCGAGCTTCACCTGCTCCAGCTGCGGGAACACCTTGAGCACCTTCGGCCGCATGTAGGCGCCGATGTCTGCCGGGTCGCGTCCCGAGTAATGGCAGGCGCCGCCGAACAGCAGGCGACGGTCGGCCGTCAGGCGGTAGTAGTCCAGTCCCACCTTCTGGTCACATAGCGCCATGTTCTGCGGGATCAGCTGCGCCGCGACTTCCTCCGACAGCGGCTCAGTGGCCACCACGTAGCTGCCGGCGGGCAGCACTTTGCCGGTGAGCTTGGGTTCCAGCTCTTCCAGGTGCGCGTTGCAGCCGAGCACCAGGGTGTTCGCCAGCACTCGGCCCTGGGCGCAATGCACCACAGCCGTGGCTCCGTGCTCGATGCGCAGCACCGGGCTCTGTTCGAAGATCTGCGCGCCGAAGGCCTTGGCCGCGCGGGCCTCTCCCTTCACCAGGTCGAGTGGGTGCAGGTGGCCCGAGCCCATGTCGATGTGCCCACCCGCGTAGCAGTTGCTGGCGACCACTTCGCGCATGCGCTCCGGTGGTACCAGCCGGGTCTCGTGGGGGTAGTCCGAAGTGCTCAGGGAGTCCTGCTCGCGGACCATCGCGGCGTATTGCGCCGGGGTGTTGGCCAGCTCGCAGAAGCCCCAGCGCAAGTCGCACTCGATATCCAGCTCACGGATGCGTTCGGCGACCAGGGCCACCGAATCGACACCCGCCTGCTCGAGGTAGCGCACGCCTTCCTCGCCGACGTACCTGGCGAAGCCGCTGACGTCGTGGCCGATGCCACGGATCAGCTGCCCGCCATTGCGCCCGCTGGCGCCCCAGCCGATACGCCGGGCCTCCAGCAGCACCACGGAGTGGCCGCGCCGGGCCAGCTCCAGGGCTGCGTTCACGCCGGTGAAGCCACCGCCGATCACGCAGACGTCCGCCCGCACATCCCCGGTCAGGGTAGGGTACTGCTGCCGGTCGCGGGCGGTCGCGGCGTAATAGGACGCGGCGTGCTCCTCGGTGTGCTTCATGGCGCTTTCTCGTTTCATTGGTTGAACTTGATCTTGCTCCAGCTGCGGGTCATCAGGCGCATGATCTTGGGCGGCGGCGCCTTGGCGATGTACAGCTTGTCGAGCACGGCCTGGCTCGGGTAGACCTCGGGGTTGTTCTGCATTTCCTCGGGCAGCAGGGTCTTGGCGTCAGCGTTGGCGCTGGGGTAGCCGACGTACTCGCTGATGCCGGCGATCACCTTCGGATCGAGGACGTAGTTGATGAACGCCAGGGCCTGCTCCGGATGGCCGGCATCCGAGGGGATCGCCATCAGGTCGAACCACAGGTTCGCGCCTTCCTTGGGAATGCTGTAGGCGATCTCGATGCCGTTCTTGGCTTCCTTGGCGCGGGCAGCGGCCTGGAACACGTCGCCGGAGTAGCCGAAGGCCACACAGATGTTGCCGTTGGCCAGGTCCGAGATGTACTTGGACGAGTGGAAGTAGGTGACGTACGGACGTACCGCCACCAGCTTCGCCTCGGCCTTGGGATAGTCCGCCGGGTTGGTGCTGTTGGGGTCCAGGCCCAGGTAGTTGAGCACCGAGGGGATCATCTCGTCGGGCGAGTCCATGAACGCCACGCCGCACGCCTGGAGCTTCTTGATGTTCTCCGGCTCGAACAGCACCGACCAGGAATCGATCTTGTCGACGCCCAGCACCTGCTTGACCTTGGCCACGTTGTAGCCGATGCCGTTGGTGCCCCACAGGTAGGGCACCGAGTGCTTGTTGCCCGGGTCGTTCTGTTCCAGCAGCTTGAGCAGTACCGGGTCCAGGTGCTTCCAGTTCGGCAATTGGCTGCGGTCAAGTTCGAGGAACACGCCAGCCTGCACCTGACGGGTCAGGAAGTGGTTCGACGGCACCACCACGTCGTAGCCGGAACGGCCCGCCAGCAGCTTGCCTTCCAGGGTCTCGTTGGAGTCGAAGACGTCGTAGACCGGTTTGATCCCGGTGGTCTTCTGGAAGCCGGCGAGGGTGTCCGGAGCGATGTAGTCGGTCCAGTTGTAGATGCTGACCGTCGGTGCAGCATGTGCGGCCGAGGCAAGGGCTGCCAGGGCGAAGGGCGCAAGGGTGCGCAGCAGTCTCATGGGGACTCCCGAATTGTTGTTGTGAAGTCAGGGATGAGGATCAGACGCTCAGCAGCAGGAACTCGCGTTCCCACGAGCTGATCACCCGCTTGAAGTTCTCGTGCTCGGTGCGCTTCACCGCGACGTAGCCCTGTACGAACTTCTCGCCGAGGAATTCCTTGAGTACGTCGCAGTCTTCCATCTGCTGCAGCGCGTCCTCGATGGTGATCGGCAGGCGCAGGTTGCGGCGCTCGTAGGCGCGGCCCTGGACGGCGGCGCTGGGGTTGATCTGCTCGATCATGCCCAGGTAGCCACAGAGCAGGCTGGCGGCCAGCGCCAGGTACGGGTTGGCGTCGGCGCCCGGCAGGCGGTTTTCCACGCGCATGGCGATCGGCGGCGCGGCGGGGACACGCAGGCCCACGGTGCGGTTCTCTTCGCCCCATTCGACGTTCACCGGCGCGGAGGTGTCCGGCAGGAAGCGGCGGAAGGAGTTCACGTTGGGCGCGAACATCGGCAGCACTTTCGGGATGTACTTCTGCAGACCGCCGATGTAGTGGAGGAACAGCTGGCTCATGGAGCCGTCTTCGGCGGCGAAGATGTTCTTGCCGGTGGCGATGTCCAGCACGCTCTGGTGGATGTGCATGGCGCTGCCGGGCTCGTCGGTGATCGGCTTGGCCATGAAGGTGGCGCTGACGTCATGCTTGAGCGCGGCTTCGCGCATGGTGCGCTTGAACACGATGATCTGGTCGGCGAGGCTCAGCGCGTCGCCGTGACGGAAGTTGATTTCCATCTGCGCCGGGCCGTCTTCGTGGATCAGCGTGTCCAGGTCCAGGCCTTGCAGTTCGCACCAGTCGTAGACGTCTTCGAACAGCGGGTCGAATTCGTTGGCGGCATCGATGGAGAAGCTCTGGCGGCCGCTTTCCGGGCGGCCCGAACGGCCCACGGGGGCTTCCAGCGGGAAGTCCGGGTCGCTACTGCGCTTGGTCAGGTAGAACTCCATCTCCGGCGCCACGACCGGGCTCCAGCCCTTGTCGGCATAGAGTTTGAGCACGCGCTTGAGGACGTTGCGCGGGGACAGCTCGATGGGATTGCCGACCTTGTCGAAGGTGTCGTGGATGACCATCGCGGTCGGCTCCAGCGCCCAGGGCACCAGGTAGATGGCGTCCGGGTCGGGCTTGCAGACCATGTCGATGTCCGCTTCGTCGAGCAGGTCGTAGTAGATGTCGTCGTCGACGAAATCGCCGGTGACGGTCTGCAGCAGGACACTTTCGGGGAGTCGCATGCCCCCTTCGCCGAGGAACTTGTTGGTGGGGGAAATCTTGCCGCGGGCGATGCCGGTGAGGTCACTCACCACGCATTCGACTTCGGTGATTTTCTGTTGCTTCAGCCGTTGCTCCAGTTGCTCGGCGGGGGTGGTCATACAAGCCTCGGGTGTTTTTTTTGATTTTCTAAAGGGGGTTTTGTAATGGGTGCACGTGCAGCATCTTGCTGCCAGCGTGGCTAGTGTCGGTCGGAGGCAGGCGTGCGTTCTATCCACTTTCCGCAAGGCTTGGGCATCGTCGTGAAAAAGGCGCCCCTTCGAATGCAAACAGCCCCGGGCGCTATGGCGACCGGGGCTGCGGGTGAGACGGGAAGGGCGTCGGGAGTCAGACCCCGGACTTGATCCGGCTCCAGTCGCGGGTGATCAGGCGCAGGATCGATGGGCTCGGCGGCAGGCTGACGTACATGCCCTTGACCAGCTCGGCGTTGGGGTAGACCGCCGGGTTCTCGCGGACCTTCTGGTCCATCAGCGACTTGGCTGGCACGTTGGCGTTGGCGTAGTGCAGGTAGTCGCTGGTCCTGGCGATCACATCCGGGCGCATCAGGTAGTTGATGAACGCGTGAGCGCCTTCGGGGTTGCGGGCGTCCTTGGGGATCGCCAGGTTGTCGAACCAGATGTTGGTGCCTTCCTTCGGCACGCTGTACTGCACGTCCACCGCGCCGCCGGCTTCCTGCGCGCTTTTCTGCGCCTGCAGCACGTCGCCGGAGAAGCCGATGGCCACGCAGACGTTGCCGTTGGCGAGGTCGGCGATGTACTTGGTCGAGCTGAAGTAGGTCACCGAGGGCTTGAGGCTTTCCAGCAGCTTGGTGCCGGCCTCGTAGTCCGCGGGATTGTTGCTGTTGGGGTCCTTGCCCAGGTAGTGCAGGGCCAGCGGCAGGATCTTCGCCGGCGAGTCGAGGAAGGCCACCCCACAGCCCTTGAGCTTGGCGAGGTTCTCCGGCTTGAACACCAGATCCCAGGAGTCCAGCGGTGCGTCGGCGCCCAGCGCGGCCTTGATTTTCGCCGGGTTGTAGCCGATGCCGACGGTGCCCCAGAGGTAGGGCACGGCGAAGCGGTTGCCCGGGTCCGACTGGGCCACGCGGGCCAGCAGGTCGGGGTCGAGGTTCTTGCGGTTGGGCAGCAGTGCGTCATCCAGCGGGCGGTAGACGCCGGCCTTGAGCTGGCGGGCGAGGAAGTCCGCCGAGGGCACCACCACATCGAAGCCCGAATGCCCGGTGAGCAGCTTGGCCTCCAGCACTTCGTCGGACTCGAAGGCGTCGAGCACCACCCTGATTCCGGTTTCCTTCTGGAAGTCCTGCAGCACGGTCGGCCCGATGTAGTCGGCCCAGTTGGCGAAATGCACCTCTTGCGGCGCCGCCAGCACCGGCAACGCGGCACCGGCCAGCAGGCCGGCCAGACAACCCAAAGCACGCTTGTTCATCTTCACTCCTGGAGGACGCCGGCTTGCGCGGCGCCAATGCGATCGGCAGGTGGGAAACGGGCCTTGTTCTGTTGTTCTCGGCCCTGGCCGAAAACTAGGCGCGGCGCGGCTTTGCGTCGTTCTTCCGTGCACGGGCGGAATCGGCGATGCTGCTGCGGACCCGCGGCACTGTGCAGCGCGCTGCCCGCGCCCTACGCTGCGGCCCCAGGCGGAGGGAAAACCATGAATGACGAAACCGAGCGCACCCGCGAAGTGGTCACGCGCTACCACCAGTGCTGGATGAACCGCGACGTCGAAGGCGTGCTGGCGATGTTCCACCCGCAGGTGCAGTACTGCGATTTCTACAACGACCTGGAAATCCCCGCCAGCGAGCTGCCCGGCTATATCCGCACGGCCATGCCGCGCAGCCCGCAGCATCACATCGAACACATCGATCAGATTCGCGCCGATGGCGATACGGCGTTCATCCAGTACCGCTCGCGCCTGACGTTGCGGCGCAGCAGCCGGCTGGCCTCGTTCCGTGCCAGCGAGGCGATCACCGTGCGCGACGGTCTGATCTGGCGCGTCCACGAGTACGCCACGCCGGTGCGCGAGCAGCGCGAGGAGGGCGTCAAGGACCAGCGTCGCCTGGGCCTGAACTCGGCCCAGGTGGGGAAGATGCTGCTGGATATCGAATCCTACTTCGGCAGCGCCCATCCCTATCTCGACCCGGAGATGGACCTGGAGCGCCTGGCACGGGCCACCGGCTACACGCGCAACCAGATTTCCTACCTGCTCAACCAGGTGCTCGGGCAGAGCTTCTACCGCTACCTGAACCAGGCGCGCATCGGCCATCTGCTGGAGCGCCTGCGCGAGGAGCCGGCGGCGCGCATCGACGAACTGGCGTTCGCGGTGGGCTTCAATTCGCTGTCGGTGTTCTACCGCTGCTTCCGCGAGCACACCGGGCAGCCGCCGCGTGCTTACCTGGCGGCGCTGCAGGAAGGCGGTCCGGCCTGACAAGGCGTCAGGCCGGGAACCCTCAGAGAACGGCGTCGAGCAGCCGGTACCAGGCGATGCCCACGCCCAGGTACAGGCGCTGCAACCCATGGAAGGGAATCGGCCGCACCGGGGTGACGGGGAAGGGGAAGTCCTTCTCGCGGTCCAGCAGGCGCTCCGCCAGGTGACGACCCAGGGTCGAGGCCATGGCGATGCCGCGACCGTTGTAGCCCAGCAGGATGCTCAGGTTCGGCGCCGGCTCATGCAGCCGTGGCATGAAGTCCGGGGTGAGCGCCACGCGGCCGCTCCACTGGTATTCGAACTCCACCTCGGCCAACTGCGGGAACAGGCCCAGCAGCGAGCGCTTCAGGTGCAGCCAGTCGCCGGGCGAGCGCGGCTCGGCGAACGGACCGCGACCTCCCAGCAACAGCCGGCCGCGAGCGTCCTGCTTGAAGTACAGCAGCAGCCGGCGCGCATCCGAGCAGACTTCGCCATTGGGCAGCACGCTGCGCCGCAGGTTATCCGGCAAGGGTTTGGTCGCGACGATGAAGCTGTTGGCGGCGATCACCGTCTGCCGCAGTTTCGGCCAGAGGTCGTCGATGTAGCCGTTGGTGGCGAGGATCACCCGTTCGGCGGTCACGCTGTGCCCGCTATCGGTGCTGAGCTGCCAGCCGCTGCCGTGGTGACGCAGGTTGCTCACGCGGGTGTGGCCGTGGATCGCGGCACCTTCACTCAACGCAGCACGGGCCAGGCCACGCACGTAGCTCAGCGGCTGGACGCTGCCGGCGCGCGGGTCGACCCAGGCGCCGAGGTAGTCGTTGCTACCGATGCGTTGGGCGACGCTGCTCTTGTCGAGCATCTCCACCGCTACGCCGCGCTGGCGCCACTGCTCGGCGCGCTTCTCGATGGCGCGCAGGGCGGCCGGCGAGGCGGCGGGCTGGATCCAGCCCTTGCGGGTGGCTTCGCAGTCGATGTCGTAGCGGCGGATCAGCTCGAAGACTTCATCGGCAGCGCCGCCGGCAACGTCGATCAGGCGTTCGGCCTTCTCGCCGCCGAACATGCGCCGCAGGTCGTCGGGGTCATGTTTGAGTCCGGGGATCACCTGCCCGCCGTTGCGCCCGGAAGCGCCCCAGCCCGGCTCGCCAGCATCCAGCACGCAGACGCGCACGCCGTTGCGGGCCAGGTGCAGGGCGGTGACCAGCCCGGTATAGCCGGCGCCGACGATGGCGACGTCGACCTGCTTGTCTTCAGCCAGCGCCGGTGTGGCCGGGCCGGCGTTCGCGGTGGCTGCCCAGAGCGAGGGCGGCAGTGCCAGGGGCTGGGCGTTCATGCCTGGCCCCCGTCGGTGTTGAGCAGGCGGCGGAGGAATTCCTGGGTACGCGGCTGGCTCGGCGCGCCGAGCACATCCTTGGCGGCGCCTTCCTCGACGATGCGCCCGCCATAGAGGAAGCAGACCTTGTCCGCCACTTCTCGGGCGAAGCCCATCTCGTGGGTCACCACCACCATGGTCATGCCTTCGTCGGCGAGCTTGCGCATCACCGCCAGCACTTCGCCCACCAGCTCCGGGTCCAGCGCCGAGGTCGGCTCGTCGAAGAGAATCGCCTTGGGCCGCATGGCCAGGGCGCGGGCAATGGCGACGCGTTGCTGCTGGCCGCCAGAGAGTTCGTCCGGGTAGGCGTCCATGCGGTGGCTCAGGCCGACTTTTTCCAGCAGGGCGCGGGCGTGCTCACGGGCAGCGTCCGGGCGCTCCTTCTTCACGTACACCGGGCCTTCCATGACGTTCTGCAGCGCGGTGCGGTGAGGGAACAGGTTGAAGCGCTGGAACACCATCGCCACCTGGGTGCGGATTTCGTGGATGGAGTGGGCGTGGCGGTCGACACGTTCCTGGCCGACCAGGATGTCGCCACCCTCGTAGGTTTCCAGGCCGTTGATGCAGCGCAGCAGGGTGGATTTGCCCGAGCCGGACGGACCGATCAGGCACACCACCTGGCCGCTTTCCACCGACAGGTCGATGCCTTCGAGGACGCGGGTGCTGCCGTAGCTTTTGTGCAGCGACTGGATGCGGATCATGCTTTCTTCCTCGTGGCGATGCGCGCTTCGAGGCGGCGCAGGGCGAACGACAGCGGCAGGCTCAGGGCCAGGTAGAGCAGGGCGACCAGGGTGTAGACGGTCATGTTCTCGAAGGTCGAGGAGGCGATCAGCTGGCCGGCGCGGGTCATCTCGGCCACCGTGATGGTGGACACCAGCGAGGAGTCCTTGAGCATCATCACCAGGGTGTTGCCGTAGGGCGGCAGGGCGATGCGGAAGGCCTGCGGCAGCACCACCCGGCGCATGATCATCGGGCCGCGCATACCGAGGGACTCGGCGGCTTCGATTTGCCCCTGCTGGATGGCCTGGATGCCGGCGCGGAAGTTCTCCGCCTGGTACGCCGAGTAGGCGATGCCCAGGCCGATGATGCCGGCCTGCATGGCGGAAAGCTGCACGCCGAAATCCGGCAGCACGAAGTAGATGTAGAACAGCTGCACGATGATCGGCAGGCCGCGGATCACGTTGACCACGGAGATGCCGAACAGCGCCACGGCGCGGACTTTCGACACCATCATCAGGGCGAAGGCCAGGCCGATGAGCGAGCTGAGCAGGAACGACGCAATCGTGACCTGCACGGTGACCACCGCGCCACTCAATAGAATGGGCAGGAAGTCCAGGGCATTCTGGAGAAACATAGGGATGTCCGTGAGCGGGAAGCTGAGGGCGGCCGTCACCCTTCACCGGGCGCTGGGCTCCGGCGAAAGGTGCGGGTAAGTCTCGGGAGTGGCGTGAAGAAAGGCGGACGTCAGTCCAGGTGCCACTTGCCGATGATGGCGGCGAGGGTGCCGTCGGCCTTGATGCTGGCGATGCCCTGGTTGACCTGGGCGAGCAGCTGCGGGTCGCCCTGGCGCAGGATCAGGCAGACTTCGCCCTTGATCTGCGGCTGGTAGCTGTCCACCAGGCGGACCTTCTTCAGGCTGCCCTTGGCCATCTGGTAGGCGAGGATCGGGTGGTCGCCGAAGCCGGCCTTGATCCGGCCCAGTGCCAGGTCGCGGGTGAGGTCGGCGAGGGAGTCGTAGCCGCGCACTTCCTTGAAGATGCCGCGCTGGTTGAGCTTGTCGATGAAGATGGTGCCGACCTGCGCGCCGACCACTTCGCCCTTGAAGTCATCCATGCTGGTGTAGGCCTTGTCGTCGTCAGCGCGCACCACCAGGCCTTCGCCGTACTCGAACACCGGATCGGAGTACTGCACCACTTTCTCCCGCTCGGGCGTGCGCAGCATGGCGGCGGAGATCAGGTCGATCTTCTTCGCGGTGAGCGAGGGGATCAGCGCGGCGAAGGTGGTCTGGGCGATTTCCACGTCGAACCCGCCGGCCTTGGCCACGGCCTGGGCCGAGTCGACCATCATGCCCTGGATGCTGTTGGTCTTGACGTCGAGGAAGGTGAAAGGCACGCCGGTGGCAGTAGCCCCGACTTTCAGAGGTTCGGCCTGGGCGGCGAAGGATGCAGCGCAGCTGGCGACGAGCGCGAGGGCGCAGGAAAACACGCGGAGGCGAGGATGCATTGGTGAACTCCCATTTGACGCGGTTTGTTGTCTTTATGCGTTATGGATGGCCTCGAGTATCGGCAGGAGGCGTTGGCTGCAATATAAATGATTTACAAGAATCGTAAAGAGATTTATAAATATCGCATATCGATATTAATAGCCTGAAAAAGGCGTGATCCTTCCCAAGGAAGAGATATGAGCGACAACGAAAACAGCCTGTTCAACCAGTCGCTGGAAAAGGGCCTTGCCGTGCTGCGCGGCTTCAACGCGCGCAACCGCACCATGAACCTGGCGGAGGTAGCCGAGGCCGCCGACATCACCAAGAGCTCGGCGCAGCGGATGATCCACACGCTTGAAGCACTGGGATACGTCAGCAAGCACCCGCAGACCAAGCGCTTCCAGCTGACGCCGCAGGTGATGGAGATCGGCTACAACTACCTCGCCGCCGACACCCTGGTGGACGTCGCCAATCCCTTCCTCGCGGAGCTGGCGCAGACCACCGGCGAGACCACCAACCTCACCGAGCCGGTGCGCACCGACATGCTTTACGTCGCGCGCTTCGTGGGGCCGAAGTTCATCCCGATCCACCTGCCCATCGGCAGCCGGATCCCCATGTACTGCACCGCCTCGGGCCGCGCTTTCCTCAGTGCGCTGAGTGATGACGAGGTGCTGGAACTGCTGCAGGGCAGCGACCTGTCCAGCCATACCCAATACACCCGCACCTCGCTGGAGGAAATCCTCGCGGAAATCGCCGAGATCCGCCGCAAGGGCTATGCGATCAACAGCGAGGAGCTGTTCCTGGGCGACATGGCGGTCGCCGCGCCGGTGCGCAACAGCCAGGGCCGCCCGGTGGCTTCGGTGCACGTGGTGGCGCCCACCAGTCGCTGGACCCGCGAGGACGCCGAGCGCCGCCTGGCGCCGGCGGCCATCGAGTGCGCACGGGCGATCAGCACCTCGATCAGGACGCTCTGAGGCCGCACGCTCAGGCTTGCGGCTGCAGGGGCTCGGGTGTCGCGTCCAGCAGCCGTTGCAGTTGCTCCAGGGCGCGCTCGTAGTCGAAGCCCTCGACGGCTTCGGTTATTTCCCGCAGCAGCCCGGCCCGTAGCGGGTCAGCGAAAGCGCTGCCCAGCCGGCCGACCAGCTCGCCGGCGCCGGTGTCGCTGTCTTCGAGCAGGGCGTGCAATTGCCGGAGTAGGCTGCTGATCTGCGCTGGGGACAGCCCCGGCGCCGCCGGCTGTTCGAGCGGCGGAGCGGTACGCGTCGCCAGGCCGGCCAGCACTCTTTCCAGCTGTGCTTGCAGCTCGAACAGCAGGCGCGAGATCGCTTCCTCGGATGCGCTGGCCTGGCAGGCCTCCTCCAGCGCCGTGGCGGCCCTGGCCAGTTCCAGGGCGCCGATGTTGGCTGCCGCGCCGCGCAGGGTATGAGCGGTCCGGCGGCGGGCGGTCGGATCGGCTGCCGAGTCGAGGGCGCGAAACTCGCCAATGAAATCCCGGTAGCTGGTACCAAAACGTTGTAGCAGCCGTTCGTAGAGCGCGGTCTTGCCGGCGCAGGTCGCCAGTCCGGCATGGGTATCGATGCCTGGCAGGTCGAGGTCGCCAATCTGCCTCTCCACCGGTGCAGGCGCCGCTGCGCCGCTGGTTTGCCGCTGCCGGGGAGCGATCCAGCGCGACAGGGTGAGGAACATCGCGGGCGGGTCGATGGGCTTGGCAATGTGGTCGTTCATTCCCGCGGCCAACGCCAGTTCACGATCACCGGCCATGTTGTTGGCGGTCATGGCAATGATTGGCAGTTGCGCCAGTTCCGGGCGCTGGCGCAGCGCCTGGGTGGCCGCGTATCCATCGAGCACCGGCATCTGGCAGTCCATCAGCACGCAGTCGAAGCGCGTGTCGGTGGCCAGCCGGTCCAGCGCTTCCTGGCCGTTGCAGGCCAGCACGATCTCAATGCCGGCGTCGCCCAGCAACTCCATCGCCAGCTCCTGGTTCAGCTCATTGTCTTCCACCAGCAATACCCGGCTGCCGGCGATACGTGCCAACGCCTCGTCCGTGGCGCTCTGGCGCTCACGGCTGCGTGGCTCGACGACGCTCTCCTTGCCCAGGGCGATGTTGATCGACTCCAGCAGGGTAGAGGGCGTCACCGGCTTGGTCAGCACCGTGCCCAGCTCTACGCCGCGTTGCTGTGCGGCGTCCAGCGCTTCTTCGCGGCCGAAGGCGGTGACCATGATCACTGCCGGGACGCTCTCGCAGTGGCCATCGTGCAGGCGTGCGACCACTTCGATGCCATCCATGCCCGGCATCTGCCAGTCCACCAGCACCAGTTGATACGGCAACTGCCGCTGTTCGGCTTCGCTGATCCATTCCAGTGCTTCGCTGCCGTTGCGCGCGACGTCCACTTCCAGCCCGTAGCTGAGAGCCATGCCCGAGAGAATCTCCCGCGCCGAGGCGTTGTCGTCGACCACCAGGGCGCGCACGCCGAGCAGTTCGTCCGCCCGCAGCATGCGCCGGGGCGCGGCAGTTTCGGGGATGCCGAAGTGGGCATGGAAGTGGAACACCGAGCCCTTGCCCGGCTCGCTCTCCACCCAGATGCGCCCGCCCATCAGCTCCACCAGACTCTTGGAGATCGACAGCCCCAGCCCGGTGCCGCCATAGCGGCGGGAGGTGGAGGTGTCGGCCTGGATGAACGACTGGAACATGCGCGCGCATTGCTCGGCGGTCATGCCGATGCCGGTGTCGCGCAGCCAGAAGTGCAGCTCGGTGACGTCGCTGCCGATCACTGCCGGCTCGATGCCCAGGACGATCTCCCCGAGCTCGGTGAACTTCACCGCGTTGTTGCCCAGGTTCAGCAGGATCTGCCCCAGACGCAGTGGGTCGCCCACCAGCGAGGTGGGCAGTCGCTGGTCGAGCTGGAACAGCAGTTCGAGGGATTTTTCCTCGGCCTTGAAGCCGACCAGCGCGGAGAACTGCTCCAGCACGTCCTCCAGACGGAATTCGACGTGCTCCACGCTCATCATCCCGGCTTCGATCTTCGAGAAGTCGAGGATGTCGTTGATGATGCCGAGCAGGCCCTCGGCGGAGCGGTGGACCTTCTGCACGTAATTGTACTGGCGAGTGTCGAGCCCGCTTTTCAGGGCGAGGCTGCTCATGCCGATGATCACATTCATCGGCGTGCGGATTTCATGGCTCATGTTGGCGAGGAACTCGCTCTTGGCCCGCGTCGCTTCCTCGGCCAGCTCCTTGGCGCGATGTGTCTGCTGCTCGACCAGCTTGCGTGCGGTGATGTCGTACAGCCAGGCGAGCACGGCGGGCTCGCCATGGTGAAGGACCGGCAGGTAGGTCGCGAGGATGTCGCGCTCGCCACCCTGGCTGTCGTACATGCGGACTTCGCGCTCGATCATCTGTTCGCCGGCCAGCATGTCGTTCCAGACCGACTCGCGCTCCGCCATCTCGACATACAGGCCAGCCGCTGCGTCGCCGACTTTCAGGCCGAAGTTCTCGCTGAATGCCGGGTTCACCAGGTGCAGGCGGTCGCGGGTGGCGATGGCCACGCTGACCGGGCTGCAGTCGAGGATGTACTGCAGGCGCTTCTCGCTTTCCTGCAGGGCAGCGGCCTGCTGCTCCATCAGTTCCGCCTGGCTCAGGGTCTCCTTGAGCAATTGCTCAGTGCGCGAGTTGCGCTCGAGGATTTCCAGGTTCATCGCCAGCAACGGCGCGAACTCGTCCAGCAGCGACCTCTGGCTCGCCTCCCGCACTTGCAGGCTTTCCAGTGCCAATACGCCGACCAGGCGCTCGCCATGGATCAGCGGCAGTATGTCGAGGAAAAGCGGCGGCGCGTACTCGCCCTCCTGCTGACGGTCAGGCTGGTGCAGGTGGATCGGCGCGCGCTGCTTGGCGCACTGGCCGATCAGGCCCTGGCCCAGGGGCAGGCGCCGGGGCAGATCCGGCGGCGCTGCGTAGCTGCCCAGCAGGACCAGCTCCTCGCTGTCCTGCGCGTGGATGTGCAGCGAGGCGCGGCGCAGCGCCAGCAGCGGCGCGAGGGCGGCCAGGGTGCGATCGCCCAGCTCGCTGGAGCCGGCGACCGACTGCATCTGCCCGCTGAGCGTCGCCACCTGAGTCTTCACCCAGCGCTGATCGGCCATCTGTTGCGCTTCGGACTGCAGGGCGGTGATCGCCCGCGCCATTTCGCCGACTTCGTTGGGATAATCCTGGAACGGCACCTGTACATCCAGTTCGCCCTTGCTCAGGGCATCCACCGAGAACCGCAGCTGATCGGCCGGCCGGCGAATCGACTGGCTGATCAGGATGCCGAACAGCACGCCGCCGCCCAGGCCCAGCACCAGAAGCCAGATGGTCAGCTGGACACTGCGGTAAAAGCGCTCCGTGGCCAGGTTCACTTCCAGATCGGCGCCCTGGCGCTTGACCTGAGCCACCTCGGCCAGCGCCTGGTTGGCCACCTCGCCCGGCCGTTGCAGTGCGGTGGAGGAGAGCAGGGCGATGGCGCCCAGGTCAGTGGCTTGTCCGTGGCGGATAGGCTGGTCGTTGAGCTCCAGGACGTGCTTGATCTGGTCCTGATACTCCTCGTAGGCGGCCTCGAATCGCACCAGCCCCTGCTGGGCGGAGGTCCGGTAGATGAGCGGCCGCGCCAGTTCGATTTCCTCGCGCAGGTTGCTGCGAACCTCGTTGAACTGCTTGACCGCCTGCGCTCGGCCGTTCTCGTCGGCGGCCAGGACGAACTGGCGGATGCTGCGCCCCATGCCCGCCAGGGCGACGCGGGCTGCCTCGATGTGCGAGAGGCCGAGCATCTCTTTCTCGTAGATCACGTTGATCTGTTCGATCTGCTGACGCTGCACGTGCAGGCCGTAGAGACCGAGGAACAGGGCGAGCAGCAGGATGCCGCCGAACCCGAGCGCCAGCCGGGTGCGCAGCCTCAGGCGCTGAAGAAAGCCGAGCGGAGTCAACATGGGGCCGCCTCCAGGCAGGTTTGCCGTGTGCGCTGCGAATCAGACCCTGGCCGGTGCCGGAATGGGGGCAGCCTGCGCGCCGTCGTTGAAGCGCTCGGCGATACCGCGGAAGCTGTCCTGCAGGGCGAGGAAGGCATCGGTGATATCCGGATCGAAGTGCTGGCCGCGCTGGCTTCGGATGAAGTCCACGGCGCTGGCGTGGGTCATCGGCGATTTGTAGATGCGCTTGCTGATCAGCGCGTCGTAGACATCGGCCACCGCCATCAGCCGCGCCGACAGCGGGATCGCATCGCCGGCCAGGCCCTGCGGGTAGCCGCTACCGTCCCATTTCTCGTGGTGGCCGTAGGCGATCTGCTTGGCCAGGCGCAGGAAGGGCACGTCCATGCCCAGGCGCTCTTCGGCCTTCTCCAGGGCTTCGAGCCCCAGGGTCGTGTGGGTCTTCATCAGCTCGAACTCCTCGGCAGTGAGCTTGCCGGGCTTGAGCAGGATATGGTCGGGGATGCCGACCTTGCCGATATCGTGCAGCGGCGCCGATTTGAACAGCAGCTGGCGGGTTTCCTCATTCAGCTCGGCGGCGAAGCGTGGGTGCTGCTGCAGGTGTTCGGCCAGCGCGCTGACGTAGTGCTGGGTACGACGGATGTGGTTGCCGGTCTCGTTGTCGCGGGTCTCCGCCAGGGATGCCATGGCGATGATGGTGACGTCCTGAATGGCCGCCAGCTCGCGGGTGCGTCGTTGCACTTCCTGTTCGAGGAATTCGTTCTGGTCACGCAGGAAGTCAGCGGCGGCCTTGATGCGCAACTGGTTGTCCACGCGCATCAGCACGGTGGGCGGATTGATCGGCTTGGTCAGGTAGTCCACCGCGCCCAGCTCCAGGCCGCGGATTTCCTCGTCGGCGGCGACCTGGGCGGTGATGAAGATCACCGGGATGCGCTGCGTGCGGGGGTCTTCGCGCAGGCGCCGGCAGACTTCGAAACCGTTCATGCCTGGCATCATCACGTCCAGCAGGATGAGATCCGGCGGATCGTCGGACTTTGCGATCTGCAGTGCCTTCTCGCCGGTTCGCGCTGCCTTGACGCGGTACAGCAGCTTGAGCAGTTCCGAGAGGAGCGTGAGGTTCTCGGGAGCATCGTCGACGATCAGGATCGTCGGACGAACAACGGGACCAGGTGCATTCATTGACCATCCTCCGCCACAGGGCAAGCGCTGCGGGACTTCCTGCCCGCGCGCCGGTGTGAGTATAGATCGCGCCGGGCAAGCCTCCGGGGTGATCCGGCAGGCGTGTTCGGCGGGTGTTTCAGCCGTTGTGCTCGACCTCGACGAAATGCCGCGTGCCGGCCTCGACGTCATAGATGTGGTAGTTGTTCATCATCCGCCCGTAAAGGTGCAGGCTGACCGCGCGCGGACGGTCGGCGGGAACGCCGGTGACGTGGATGTGGTCGGGGTTGGGGACGAAGCTGGTGACCGCGCCGGGCGGCAGCAGGATCATGCCGCCCTTGACCAGTTCGATGCCCTCGTCGCGGTTACGGTCGGCGGACAGGCAGACGTAGCTGCGCTCCTCCAGCACGCCCTCGACTATGCCCACCACGCCCCAGCTGCCGTGGTCGTGCACCGGCGTCCACTGGCCCGGCGACCAGACCAGGGCGTAGAGCGAGAGGTTGTCGTCCGGCGCCTGGTAGACCAGGTTGCGCGCGTAGTGGAACGGGTCGCTCTGGTAGTGGTGCGCTTCGAGGAAGTCGCCGGCATGGGCCAGCAGCTCCATCATGAAGGGCGCCAGGGAGGCGACGCACTGGCAGGGTTCGGATTCCTGCCGGCTGAGCTGGGTGGCGTGTTCGATGAAGCGGGCGAGGCTGACGTTGGGCATGAGCGGTGCGCTCCGGCGGGCGTTGTCGACACAACGAAATCACTCTAGCCGCTTTTGTCGAGCCTGCTCAGAACGGTAGGGCGCTTAATCCGGCACGGGTTATCCGCCATTTCGGCGGATCACCCCGTGTCCGTCATGCGCCCTGCGTGTGGGCTCAGGCGTCCTTCGGCGCGCGCCGCAGCAGGTAGGTGTCCATGATCCAGCCGTTGGCCTCGCGGGCCGCCTGGCGGGTGCGCTGGATATCGCCGCCGACCTCGACGAGCCGCCCGCTACGAAGAATCTCGTCTGGCGTGCCGACGTAGGCGCCCCAGTAGATTTCCAGTTCCGGGTCGTCCAGCTGGCGGTAGGTGTCTTCTGCGTCGAGCATCACCACGACGCTCTCGGCGTTGGCCGGAAATCCCTCGGCCAGACGGCGGCCGGTGGTGATCTGTACCGACTGGCCGATGGCATTCAGTGGCACCCGGTGGCGCGCGGCCAACGCCTGCACGCTGGTGATGCCGGGGATGACCTGGTAGTCGAAGCTCACCCGGCCCCCGCGCAGGATCGCATCGAGGATGCGCAGCGTGCTGTCGTAGAGCGACGGGTCGCCCCAGACGAGGAAGGCGCCGCACTGGCCGTCCTGCAGGTCGTCTTCGATCAGCCGCTCGAACACCTGCTGCCTGGCCTGGTTGAGGTCGCGTACCTGTCCGGTGTAGTCGCCTTCGCGCACGCGTTCGGGGCTCTCGGCTGCGACGATGCGGTAATCGCTGCGGGAGACGTAGCGCTGGAGGATGTCGCGGCGCAGCTGGATCAGCTTGTCCTTGGCCGCGCCCTTGTCCATGAGGAAGAACACGTCCGCGCGGTTCATCGCGTTGATCGCCTGCACCGTGAGGTATTCAGGGTCGCCCGCGCCGATGCCGATGATGAGCAGCTGCTTCATGTCTGGTCCTGCGTGCCTTCGTCCGGAGGGGCACCAGATTACGCCTGTCCGGCGCCACGCTCATCTGCCGGATCGCCGCGGTAGCAGAAGCGTAGGGCGGATAACGCCTGGGGCGTTTGCGCCCTACGGGGCTGGCGCGGCGTCACCGTAGGGCGGGTCAGGCAGGATGGGTGGAGCGCCAGGTCGGCTCAGCCCAGCAGCGCCACATCCTTGCGCAGCTCGCGGGCGGCCGCGACCATGTTCACCAGCGCCGCTTCCGTTTCCGGCCAGGCACGGGTCTTCAGGCCGCAGTCGGGGTTGACCCACAGGCGCTCGGCGGGAATCCGTTGCGCGGCCTTGCGCAGCAGCTTGACCATCTCGTCCTTGCCCGGCACACGTGGCGAATGGATGTCGTAGACGCCCGGACCGATTTCGTTGGGGTACTCGAACTTCTCGAAGGCTTCCAGCAGCTCCATGTCCGAGCGCGAGGTTTCGATGGTGATCACGTCGGCGTCCATGGCGGCGATGGATTCGATCACGTCGTTGAACTCGCTGTAGCACATGTGGGTGTGGATCTGGGTTTCGTCGCGCACGCCGGAGGCGCACAGGCGGAAGGCTTCGGTGGCCCAGTCGAGGTAGCGGCCCCAGTCGCTGCGGCGCAGTGGCAGGCCCTCGCGGAAGGCGGCTTCGTCGATCTGCACGATCCTGATACCGGCGCGCTCCAGGTCGACGACCTCGTCGCGGATCGCCAGGGCCAGCTGGCGCGCCTGGGTTTCGCGGGAGACGTCCTCGCGCGGGAAGGACCACATCAGCATGGTCACCGGGCCGGTCAGCATGCCTTTCATCACCTTGCTGGTAAGGCTCTGCGCGTAGCGGATCCAGGCCACGGTCATGGCTTTCGGGCGGCTCAGGTCGCCGAAGATCACCGCCGGTTTCACGCAGCGCGAGCCGTAGCTCTGCACCCAGCCGAAGCGGGTGAAGAGGTAGCCGTCGAGCTGCTCGGCGAAGTACTCGACCATGTCGTTGCGCTCGGCCTCGCCGTGCACCAGTACGTCGAGCCCGAGGTTTTCCTGGATCACCACGGCATGGCGGATTTCGCTGTGCATGGCCTCGGTGTAGTCGGCGATGCTGAGCTTGCCCTGCCTGAAGGCCTGGCGCGCCAGGCGTATGGCCGAGGTCTGCGGGAAGGAGCCGATGGTGGTGGTGGGGAAATCCGGCAGGTTCAGGCCGGCGCGTTGCTTGACGATGCGCTGGGCAAAGGGCGACTGGCGCTGGCAGTCGGCGGCTTTCACCGCCGCGAGGCGGGCCTTCACCTCCGGTTTGTGGATGCGTGGCGAGGCGGCGCGGCTGGCCTGCACGGTGCGGCTCTGCTCCAGCGCGGCGATGACTTCCGGCGCCTCGGGTTGATTGACGGCACGGGCGAGCAGGGCGACTTCGGCGCACTTCTGCACGGCAAAGGCCAGCCAGCTCTTCAGCTCGGCATCCAGCTGGTCCTCGCGCTCCAGGTCCACCGGGCTGTGCAGCAGCGAGCAGGACGGCGCAACCCACAGGCGATCTCCCACCCGCTCATGGGCGTGGCGCAGCACTTCCAGGCTCTTCTCCAGGTCGCAGCGCCAGACGTTGCGGCCGTTGACCACGCCGAGGGAAAGAATCTTGTAGGCCGGCAGGCGGTCGAGGATGGTCGGGAACTGCTCTGGTGCGCGCACCAGGTCGAGGTGCAGGCCGTCCACGGGCAGGCCGGCGGCCAGGCCCAGGTTGTCGTCCAGGCCGCCGAAGTAGGTGGCCACCAGCTTCTTCAGCGGCTCGCTCTGCAGCAGGTTGTAGGTGCGTTCGAAGGCATTCTTCCAGTCCTGCGGCAGGTCGAGGGCGAGGATCGGTTCGTCGATTTGCACCCACTCCACGCCTTGCGCGGCAAGGCGGCGGAAAATCTGGCCGTAGAGCGGCAGCAGGCGCTCCACGAGGTCGAGCTTGTCGAAGTCGGCCCCTTTGGTCTTGCCCAGCCAGAGGTAGGTCAGTGGGCCGATTACCACCGGTTTCACCTGATGGCCGAGAGCGTGGGCTTCCTCCACTTCCTCGAACAGCTGCTCCCAGCTCAGTTCGAACTGCTGGTCAGCGCTGAACTCGGGGACGAGGTAGTGGTAGTTGGTGTCGAACCACTTGGTCATCTCTTGGGCATGCGCGCCGCAGCATCCCGTACTGACGCCTCGCGCCATGGCGAACAGGGTCTGCAGGGTGGGCTTGGCTTCGCCATGGGCGCGGAAGCGCTCGGGGATCACGCCGAAGGTCAGCGAGTGGGTCAGCACCTGGTCGTACCAGGCGAAGTCGCCCACCGGCAGCAGCTCGATGCCGGCGTTCTTCTGCACCTGCCAGTGGGCGGCACGCAGCTCGCGGCCAATGGCGCGCAGGCCGGCTTCGTCCAGCTCGCCCTTCCAGAAGGCTTCCTGGGCTTTCTTCAGCTCGCGGTCGCGGCCGATGCGGGGAAAGCCGAGGTTGTGTGCCAGCGCCATGTGAATCTCTCCATTGAATCAACGATGGGGAAATTCTCCCGGCGCAGCCTTCATGAGACAAACTCATTGTTCTTGTGATGAACATAAGTAACTCTCATGTTCGTCGCCCGTTCTGCTTGGTGCTGCGCTGGCCCGTCCCAGGGACGCTCTGACGGGCGATTACCCTCCTGCCCGCATTTGCCGCGCCAAAGCTCCAGGCGAGGTGTGAAGCTGGCGCTGGAACAGCTCGATGAACGCCGAGGTGGACTCGTAGCCCAACTCGCCGGCAATGAGTGTCACCGACTCGCCGCGTTCCAGCCTCGGCAGGGCCGCCAGCAGGCGCACCCGCTCGCGCCATTCGCGGAACGACAGCCCGGTCTCGTCACGGAACAGCCGCGCCAGCGTGCGCCTGGAAGCGCCGACGCGCTGCGCCCAGTCCTCGATGCCCAGGCGCTCGCCGGGGTGCTCCTGCAAGTGATCGGTGACGCGCCGCAGGCGGGCATCACGCGGCAGCGGCAGGGCCAGGCCGGAGTCTGGCGCGCTGTGCAGCTCGTCCACCAGTACCTGCATGAGGCGCGCTTCCGGGCCCTCGTCGGGGTAGTCGCGGGAGAATTCGCTGGCGCGCTGGATGAGGTTGTCCAGCAGCGGCGAGATTTCCAGCACGCGGCACGGGCCCAGGCCGACGGCCAGTTCCGGGGCCAGGTAGAAGCTGCGGTGGACCACCAGCGTGCGCGCCCGCGCGCTGTGGCGAACGCCCGCCGGCAGCCACATCGCCCGGCGTGGTGGAATCACGCAGGCGTACTGCTCGGTCGCCGCCTCAAGCACGCCGCTGGCGGCGTACATCAGTTGCCCCCAGGGGTGAGAATGGGGCTCCACCTCGTGGCCGGCGGGCATGTCGAAGGCGCGCAGCCACACGGGGCGGGGCAGCGACGTGAAGCCGGGAAGTGCCAAAGCATCCTGTCCCGCTGGCGGCATAGCTTGTCTCACTGTCGGAAGTGGGTCATGGAGGGCCGATGGTAGCGTCTTCCCCGGCCAATATCAGCCATCCGTGGAGAGCACCATGAGCAGCCATCGCCTGCAACAACGCCTGTCGATCCTGGACATCCGCCAACGCCGCGAGCCCGGCAGTCTGGTCGTGCTGACCGCCTACTCGGCGCCCATGGCGCGGCTGCTCGACCCGCACGTCGATGTGCTGCTGGTAGGGGACTCGCTGGGCATGGTGCTCTACGGCATGCCGCACACGCTGGCCGTCAGCCTCGACATGATGATTGTCCACGGCGCCGCCGTAGTCCGGGGCTCGCAACGGGCCTGCGTGGTGGTGGACATGCCCTTCGCCAGCTACCAGGCCTCGCCGCAGCAGGCGTTTATCGCCGCCGCGCGGGTGCTTGCCGAGAGTGGCGCGCAGGCGGTGAAGCTGGAAGGGGGCGCGGAGATGGCCGAGACCATAGCCTTCCTGGTCGAGCGCGGTATTCCAGTGATGGCGCATATCGGCCTGATGCCGCAGAAGGTCAACGCCCTCGGTGGTTTCAAGGTGCAGGGCAAGGAGGAAACCGGCGTTGCGCGGGTGTTGCGCGACGCGGATGCCATCGCTGCCGCCGGGGCCTTCAGCGTGGTGCTCGAAGGCGTGCTGGAGCCAGTGGCGCGACAGGTCTGCGAGCGGCTGGAGATCCCGGTGATCGGCATCGGCGCTTCACCTGCCTGCGCAGGGCAGGTGCTGGTGACCGAGGACATGCTCGGGCTGTCCGGCGAGCAGATTCCGCGCTTCGCGCAGCAGTACGTGCGGGTGGACGAACTGATCGGCGCGGCGGCCGAACGCTTTGCCAGCGAGGTGCGTGAGCGCCAGTTCCCGCAGGCGCGGCATTGTTTCGGCATGGCGAAGGAGTGAGCCCGGCGCGGGGCCAAGAGCACGGAACATCAATCTGCAGGGGCGGGCCATGCCGCAATCGCGCGCATGGCGCGCTCCGGCAGGAAAGCTCCGGCGCTAGAACCCGCTCTCGCGCAATGCCACCGCCAGCAACCGGGTGAAACCCTCGCCCAGCCAGCTGCGCCGCGTCCCCTCGATCTGCAGGTGGCCACGGGTTTCGTGAAGGCCCGGTGGCGGCTCGTCGAGCCTTACCAGCACATGGAACAGTGCCGGGTTGGGCACCAGCGCCTCGCCCTGCGGATTGACGTTCAGCGGGCCGCCGTAGCGCGAGGCGAGCATCGGATGTTCCAGCTGGCTGATGCGCGTGGTGCCGATCAGCACCACCTGGCCCTCGATGGGGCGCGGCACGCCTTCGGGGTAGAAACGCACATGGCCGCCGTCGGTGAGGCGTTGCACTTCGTCCTGTTTGACGTAGGCGTCCACCAGCCAGTGCTGCGGGTCCACCAGTACGCCGATGGGCTCGCGGGTGTTGATCCACTGGCCGGGCTTCCAGTCCGGGTTGACGTCCATCCAGCGTCCGCTGAAGGGCGCCTGCAGGTTGAGACGGGCCATTTCGTTGCGGGCGGCGCGGGCCTGCTGGTACTCCACGCCCAGGCGCTGGCGGGTGACGGCTTCCTCGGAGAGACCGGACGGGTCGGCCAGCATCCCCGCCAGCCGCCCCTGGAAACCGCGGATGCTCGCCTCGCTGCCAGCTACCTTGGCGGCAATGTCGGGCTCCTCCATCACCGCCAGGGTTTCCCCCTTGCCGACTTCGCCACCCGGGCGCAGGTCGCGCAGCAGCGCAGGGAAGGGCGCGTAGACGTGCAACTGCTGCGCCGCACGCGCCACGCCCATGGCATGCACTTGGGTGCGCCAGGGAATGGCGAGCAGCAGGACGATGGCGCCGAGCAGCGCGAGGAACACCAGCTTGCGCCGCGGCTTCACTTCCGCACGGCGCTGCCACCAGACCTTGAGTTCGCGCCACACAGGCTGAACGATGAACCAGCTGATTTCCACGGCGAACAGGAAGATCCCCAGCAGTTTGAAGAAGAAGTAGTAGACCGCCACGGCGATGCCGAGGAACAGCAGCAGGCGGTAGACCCAGGTACCGAAGGCGAAAGCCACCAGCAGGCGGCGCTTGCCGGTGGGGAAATGCTCCGGCCAGGGCTCATCCAGCCCCAGCAGGTTGCGCCGCAGCGTGGTGCGCGCCAGGGCGCCGGCGCGTTCGTGCAGGTTGGGGAAGTCCAGCAGGTCGGAGAAGATGAAGTAGCCGTCGAAGCGCATGAAGGGGCTGGCGTTCAGGGCCAGCGACAGCGCCCAGCTGGTGGTCGCCAGGTACAGCAACCCGTTGCGGAAGGGGCCGGGGTCGGCCAGTGCCCAGCCCAGCGTCGACAACCCGGCCAGGCCCAGTTCAGTGATGATCCCGGCGCTGGCAATCGCCAGGCGCTGGCGGTTGCTGCGCAGCTTCCAGCTCTCGCCGGTGTCGGTGTAGAGCATCGGCCACATCACCACGAAGGCGATGCCCATGTGCGCGACCTTCAGCCCCAGTCGCGTGGCCACCAGCGCATGCCCCAGCTCGTGCAGCGTCTTCGCCACCACCAGCGCGGCGGCGAAGCTGAGCAGGCCCTCGAAGGAGAATGACTCCACCACGTCGTGGGTGAAGGTGTCCCACTGGTGCGCCACCAGCACGATGCCGGCGAGGCTGAGCAACAGCACCAGCATCGCCACGTAGCGGTTGAACAGCCAGTCGAGGCTGCCGGCGATGGCGCGCAGGAAGCGCTGCGGGCGCAGTAGCGGGATACGGAAAAACAGGTAGTGGTGCAGCCACCAGTTCCAGGTGGTCCATTGCTTGCCTTCGCTGCGCGCGGCCAGTCGCGCCAGTGCCTCGGGGCCGGGACGAAGCAGCTGGTGGTGTTCGAGGAACTGGCGGAAGCCCAGCACTTGCTCGGCGTCGGGCTTGAGCGCGGTCTGCTCGGCGATCTGCTCGCTGATCTGCCGGGGCGTCTGTTCCCAGCGCAGCAGGCATTCGAACTCCAGCCAGCCGATGCGGTAGAAGCGGTTGAGCACGCTGTCCTGGATCACCCACACCGGCTCTCCGTCCGGGCCGGGCGCGGCTTCGTCCAGGCGCAGGTCGTCGCGCAGCGGCGGGGTGGGCAGGTCTTCGGCAGCAATGTCCATCGTCGCTACCAGCCGGTCCAGGCGCGCAGGGACGCCAGCGGGCGGCGCAGCAGGTAGTAGCCGAGCACCACGCGTTCGCCGTAGAGCTTGGCAGTGCCGTGCAGGCCCAGGCGCGCATGGGGCGGGGCGTCCTGCACGCTGGCCAGCAGGCGGTAGGAGGCCACGCCTTCATCGCTGGGCTTGGCCTGGTAGCTGGTGTCGAGGATTTCCCCGTGCAGCGGGTCGAGCGGGTAGGCGGTGAGGAACAGCGCCACGGGTGCCCCCGGCTCCAGCGCGATGGCATCGGCCACCGGCAGCTGGATGCGCATGCCCGGTGCCTTCGGGTCGGCGATCTGCAGGATGCGTTCGCCGGTCACCACCGGCTTGCCCAGCCAGTCGTTGGGGTCGCTGTACACGGCCACGCCGGCGCGCGGCGCGAGTACGCGGGTGCGCGCCAGTTGCGCCTGCACGGCGGCCAGTTCGGCGCGGCGCTGGCGGGAGCGGCCGTCGAGCACCGAGAGTTCGCTCTTGCTCTGCGGGTTGTCGAAGGCGCGCTGGCTGGCGGCCATGAGTTCGGCGTCGGCCACGGCAACTTCCTTGGCCAGCACGTCGGCGCGGCTGCGCAGGGTGGTTTCGTCCAGCTCGAAGAGCGGCGTGCCGACCTCGACGCTCTGGTTCGGCCGCACCAGCATCCGGACTATCACGCCGTCGATGGGCGAACTGATCACTTGGGCGTTGCGCGAGACGATTTCCGCCGGCGCCAGGGCGGTCTGCCGCACCGGGATCAGCAGCAGAGCGGCCAGGGCGATCACCCCGACCAGCACCTGGCGCTTGCTCGGCCGCCAGAAGCGCAGGCGGGTGCGCGGCCCGAACGATGCCCAGGCGTGCGCCCAGGTCTGCCAGATGCCTTGCAGCAGCGGTTGCAGGTTGCGCGCTGGCGGCTCGTCGAGCAGGAACAGCACCAGCCCCAGACGCTTGCCGGCACGGTCGTGCAGCGGCACGCACCAGAGCCCGGCGGGCCACCATTCGCTCCAGCCTTCGGCGATGTCGGCGGGCGGTTCGAGGGCGTCGCGGGCCAGCCAGGTCGGCGTGGCGTCGGGCAGCTGCGCGGCGACCCAACGGCTGGCGCGCTCCAGCCAGACCAGATAAGGCGAGTCTTCCGTGGGCTTGGCCAGGCCGGAGACTGCCAGCAGTTCGTTGCGCGATTCATGGCAGGCGAACACCAGCGCCTGGTGGAAGCGCAGCAGCGGGAACAGGTCGTTGGCGATGCTGAAGGCCAGGGCGCCGAGGGAGTCGGCCGTCAGCGCCTTGTCGCGCACATTGGCCAGGCTCAGCAGCAGCTGGGGTGGCGGCAGCAGCTCACTCATGGCTTTCGGGGAAGCGCGCGACCCCGCTCATGCCGGCGATCAGTTCGGGGTAGCTGGCGTCCAGCTTCGCTTCCAGCTCCACGGTCTGCGCCACGGCGTCGACCCGCGCGTTGATCACGCTGACCTTGGCCGGGTAGTGCTTGCCGGTTTCGTGGATGTCCACTTCCAGTGGCATGTCCGGACGCAGGCTGGGCAGCATGGACGAGGGCACATTGAGGCGGACCTTCAGTGCGCCATCGCTGACCAGATCGAACAGCGGCGTGCCGGCCGTCACCGTCTGGTAGGGTTTGACGTAGACCTTGGCGATGCGCCCGGAGAAGGGCGCGTCGACCAGGCAGTAGCCGGCCTGGGCGCGGGCCAGGGTGAGGGCGCCGTCGGCCTTCTGCACCTCGGTGTTGGCCATGGCGACTTCGAGGTCGCCCACGGCATCGAGCTTGCGCAGGTTCTGCTTGGCGGCAAGATTGGAGCGGGCCATGTTCAGTTCGGCGGCAGCGACCTTGGCGCGGGCGTTGACCTCCACGCAGTTGAGCTGGGCCAGCTCGGCATCCTTGGCGACCTTGTCGCCCAGGCTTGCCTTGAGCGCACCGAGGGTGCCGTTCATCTGTGCGGAGAGGGTGGTTTCCAGGTTGGACACCAGCAGCACGCGGATAGCGCCGGGGTCCTGGTTGTCGGGCAGTGGCGGCAGGCCGCTGGGGGCGTCATCGGCCAGCGCCGGCTGGAGCAACATCAGGCACAACGGGAGGAGCAGGTACGGCTTACTGCGCGGCATTGGCGATTTCCTTCTGCCCTGCGGATGCTTGCCCAGCGGTCGATTGAACGGTTGATTTCATGGTCGTGGCGCCACTGCTGGCGAGCAGGTTGGTGCTGGTCTGCTGCTCCAGCGTGCGCTGGATTTCCCGCGCCAGGGTCTTCACGTCGTGGTTCTCGATTTCCCTGGGCATCACCTCGAAGCCCACCGAGTTGTACAGCCGGCCCCAGGCGGCCTGGGCGTCGGAGTAGGCGGCTTCGCGCTGGTAGCGCGAGAGCAGGAAGCGCCCCTCGGCGCGGATCAGCTCCAGTTCGCTGCCCAGGGCGGCGCCACGGGCGGACTGGGCGTAGCTGAGCAGGCTCTGGTCGACGCGCAGGCTCTCGTCGGCGAACTCCACTTCCTGCTTCGCCAGCTGGTAGCGCAGCAGGCCGACGCGGACCTGGGTGAGGATGGCCATGGACAGCGCGGTGCGGCGCATGTCGTCGGTCTTTTCCTGGCTGGCCTCGGCGGCCTTGATGTCCGGGTACTGCGCCAGGCGCAGCAGGTTCATCGAGACATTGATGCCGGTCTGGTTCCAGTCGTTGTTGTACAGGTACTTGTTGGAGTCGTACTCGTAGCCGTAGTTGAAGCTCACGTTGGGCCACAGCTGGGCCTTGGCGATCTTCAGGTCGTTCATGTCGACGCGTTTCCTGTACCACTCCTCCATGATCTCCGGGCGGCGTTCCAGGGACAGGCGTTCAAGTTGTTCGACGTTGTTGGTCACCAGCGGCAGAGGCTGCTCGCCGAGGTCGGCCAGGACCATTTTGGTGTTCGGCGGCAGCGACATCAGCGCTGCCAGTTCGGCGCGGGCGAATTCCAGGTCCTGGCGGCGCACGGTGAGCATGTACACCGAGTCGAGCAGGGCGCGCTGGTAGGCGAGGATGTCCTGGCGTGGCAGCAGGCCCTTGCCCTCGGCCTCGCGGGCGGAGGTCAGGGCACGGTGGGTGCGCATCAGCAGGCCGTCCACTTCCGGCAGCAGGCGCTGGGCGCCCAGCGCGCGCCAGTAGGCGTTGCGCACGTCCTGCAGGACGTTCTGCGCGACCTTCTCGCGGCGCTCTTCGGCCATCAGCATCTGGTCGTTCTTCTGCTGGGTGCGGTAGTAGGCGACGCCGAAGTCCAGCAGGCTCCAGGACAGCCCGAGACTGTAGAGCTGGCGGTAGCGCTCTTCCGAGGTGGACGGACGCAGGCTGACCTGGCGGTCCTCGATGCCGATGGAGGTGCCGCCCGAATCGTTGTTGCGCCCGGCGTAGCCGGCGGAGGCGACCACCCGCGGCAGCATCTCGTGGCTGGTGACGTCACGCAGGTCGGAGGCGAGCGCGCTTTCCAGCAGTTTCAGGCGGTAGTCGAGGTTGTATTTCAGGGCGCGCGCTGATGCTTCGTAGAAGGTGATCGGCCCGCTGACCGGCTCCTGCTCCTTGTACATCCGCGCCTGGTCGTCGATCACCCGCTGGCGCATTTCCTCCTCGGTGTAGGGCTTGGGCTCGAACGCCGAGCAGGCGCTGAGGAAGAGGCTGACGGTGATGGTGGCGCTCAGGCATTTCAGTGCGTAGGCAGGCATAGTCTGTCCTTGATCGATCCTAAAGAGTCGCGGGTTCCTCATTGGCCACTCCGGCGCTGGGCGGCCTCGCGCAGCTGCGCGCGGAAGCCCTGGGTGTTCTGCGCCTTGTCAGCCTTGCCGACCATGTCGGCGGGGAAGGGCGCCCACAGCGACGGGTCGGGCAACAGCCCGTCGGCGCTCAGGCTGATGACGCCGTGGCGGCCGTCCACCCAATTCTTGTCCAGCGTTGCCGCGCGGCGGCTTTCGGCCACGGCGCGGGCGACGAACTGGCCCTTGACCTGGCCCAGCTGTGAGCCCAGCGACGGGCTCTCGATTTCCGGCGTGGCGAAGATGTCGATGTGGCTGCCGTCGGCGCCCCAGTTGGACAGCGACAGGCGATCATCGATGCGCTCGACCACCGGCTGCACGAAGATCGCCGGGTCTACGTCCGGGAGGCGGTCACGCGGGTAGCCGTCGTCGCCGAAGCGGTCGAAATGCGGGCCCGGCGGGATGTACGGCGTGGCGATGTCCAGGGTGATGGTCAGCACGGCATCGTCGGTGGCGCCGGCCAGGTCGCTGATGGTGTAGGTGAAGTAGTCCTTGAGCACCTGCCCGAGTCCGGCCGCCGCCAGCACTTCGCGGTTGGTCAGGTCGATGGTGTAGGTGTAGCTGCCGTCGGCGTTGAGAACGAGCGTGCCGTAGCGCCCGGCAATCGGCTGGCCGATCACACCGGCAGTGCCGTTGCCGGTTTCCTGGCCGGTGCGGATGCCGGTGACGGTCAGCGAGTCGCCGCCATCCACGTCGCTGTCGTTGGGCAGCACGTTGCCGCTGGCCTGCGGTGCCGGCGTCTGGTCGGTGGCGCTGTTGCTGTCGTCGCGCGCCACCGGATTGTCGTTGGCACCCTGGATGACCACGGTCAGGCGCGCGTCGGAGGTAGCGCCGGCGGTGTCGCGCATGCGGTAGGTGAAGACTTCCTGCAGCTTCTCGTTGGCGCTGCGCATGGCCTGCACGGCGGGGTTGTCGTTGTCGACGCGGTACTCGTAGCTGCCGTCGGCATTGATGACCAGCTTGCCGTAGAGACCTTGCAGCACGTTTCCGGCATTGACCGTGTTGCCGTTCTGGTTGGTGAAGTCCACGACCGACTTGGTTTCGCCGTACTGCACACCGTCGACGTCGGTGTCGTTGTCGAGCACGTTGCCGCGCGGGTCGACACCGGGGGTGCCGTTGTTGACGCCGCCGGCCTCCACAGCCAGCGCGTTGTCGTCGCTGGCAATCGGCGTGTCGTTGCGCCCGTCGATGGTGATGGTCAGCAGGCCTGGGGTGGCGCCGCCCCAGATGTCCGCGCCCAGGTAGGTGAACTTGTCCTGCAGGGTCTGGCCGCTGGCGCGCAAGGCTTCGACCTCCGGCAGGGAGTTGTCCAGCTCGTAGCTCCAGCTGCCGTCGTCGTTGAGCGTCAGGGTGCCGTACTGGCCACGCAGGCTTTGGCCGGGAACGCTGGCGTCGGGCGGAACGGGGCGGTCGCCGGCCCAGTACGAGACGACGTGCATCACATCCTGCGGGATGGTTGTAATGGTGTCCGGGTCGGTGTCGTTGTCCAGCACGTTGCCCGATGGATTGCTGCCCGGCACGTTGTTGTGCAGGCCGCCGTCTTCGACCGCCGTGCCGAAGTCCGGCTCGGTGTCCGGTGGCTGGTTCTGGCCACGGACCAGGATGATCAGTGTGGCCTGGTCGCTGAGGCCGCCATCGTCGGTGACCTGGTAGGTGAAGGATTCCAGAGCGAACGCCAGCGGGCCGAGGGCGATGATGTCCGCGTTGGTGTTGTCGACGAAGTACTGGTAGCTGCCGTCGGCGTTGATCACCAGGGTGCCGAAGGCGCCGATGATGGTCTGCGGGCTGCCGGGTGTCACCGCCACGGTGCTCACCTGCGCACCCTCCGGGCCGACCGCGATGGTGGTGACGCGCATGTGATCGCCGGCATCGACATCGGTGTCGGCACCGATACCGGCGAAGATCCCGGTCAGGCCGGTGATCACGTTGCCGGTGGGGTTGCGCCCGCCGCTGCCATCGAGGTTGGCTACGGCGTAGTTGATGTCGTCGTTGGCCACCGGGGCGTCGTAGCGGCCTTCGATGGTGATGGTCAGCTGGGCGATGGAAGTGGCGCCAGCGGTGTCATGCATGCGGTAGGTGAAGGCTTCGGTCAGCGAGTCGCCGTTCTTCAGCGCCTGCACGGCGGCCAGGCTGTCGTTGACGGTGTAGGTATAGGTGCCGTTGGCGTTGAGGGTCAGAGTGCCGTAGGTCCCAGCGATCACGCCGCCGCTGGCGGTCAGGTCGATCAGCGTGCCGCCGGCGCCTTTGGTGCCAGTGCGCACAGCGTCGACTACATGGGTTTCTCCGTAAGCCGCGCCGTCCACATCCAGATCGTTGGGCAGCACGTTGCCGGTGGCGGGCGCGCCGGGCGTGGTGTTCAGCGTGCCGCCGGCTTCGATGGCGGCCCCCGTGTCGTCGGCAGCGATGGGGGTATCGTTCTGCCCGTGAATGATGACAGTGAAGGTGCGGGTGACGGTCTTGCCGTTCCCGTCGCTGACGCTGTAGGTGAAGACCTCGCTGAGTGTGTCGTTGTAGGTACGCAGCGACTGCACCGCCGGGTCGAGGTTGTTGACCACGAAACGGTAGCTGCCGTCGGCGTTGAGCAGCAGTACGCCGTAGTTGCCCGCCAGGTCCGCCCCCACGTTGCCGCTGACGCCGTTGGGGTTGACCACGGCGGTGATGGTCAGGACATCGCCGTCGGGATCGACATAGGAGCCCCGGATACTGCCGGTCGGGTCGAGGCCTGCGACGTTGTTGAGCAGGCCGCCGGCCTCAGTGGCGTGGATCACGACGGGTTGCACGACGGGCGGGTCATTCACCCCGCGTACGGTGATCACCAGCTGCGCCTGGTCGGTCAACCCGCCGGTGTCGTGGATGCGGTAGGTGAAGATGACGTCCAGGCTCTGGTTCGCCGTGAGTGCCTGGATGGCCGGATCGGCACTGTTGACCACGAAGGTGTAGGTGCCGTTGTCGTTCAGGCTGAGCTGGCCGAAGTTGCCGCTGATGATGCTGCCGTTGGCCAGCCGGGCGACCGTGCCGGCGATGTTGGTGGTGATGCCGTTGACGACACCGGTCAGGGTGCCGCCGGCGCTTTCCAGGCCGGAGCGCACGCCGTCGACCTTGAGCTTGTCGGCGTTGGGTCGGTCGACGTTGTCGACGTCAGTGTCAGTGCCCACCCCGGCGTTACCGGTGATCACGTTGCCGCTGGCGTTGACCGGTGCCGGGCTGCCGTCGCTGGCGCCGGCCGTGGCGCTGCCGTGGTCGTCCACTGCCACCGGCGCGTCGTTGGCGCCCTGGATGGTGATGGTGAGGGTGGCGATGGCGCTCAGGCCGCCCTTGTCGGTGACCTGGTAGGTGAACTGCTCGGAGAGGAGAGGGTCGCTGGGGGACCGCGCCTGGACCACGGGATTGTTGTTGTCCACCACGTAGCGATAGGTGCCGTCGGAGTTGATCGTCAGGCTGCCGTAGAGGCCCGCAACGGTGGTCGGTGAGCCGGGGGCGACCGGCAGGATAGCGCCACCGCCGGTGCCGTCGAAGCGCACCAGGCTGACGGCCTTGGTCTCGCCATAGACCGTGGCGTCCACATCGCTGTCGTTGGTCAGCACGTTGCCGGTGGCATCGCTGCCGGCGGTGCCGTTATTGGTCCCGCCGGCCTCGATGGCGGCGCCGGTGTCGTTCTGCGCCACGGGGGTATCGTTGGCGCCGTGGATGTCGATGGTCAGGGAGGTGGAGCTGGAAAGGCCGCCGGTGTCGGTGATGAAGTAGCCGAACGACTCGCGCAGCACGTCGCCCGCGGTGCGCAGCGCCTGGACTTCGGCATTGCTGTTATCGACCACGTACTGGAAGCCACCGGTCGCGGTGATGTAGAGCGTGCCGTAGCGGCCGGCGAGGCTGACGACGCCAGCAGCGGGCACCACCACGAAGCCGCCGGTGGAGTTCTCCAGGCGGGTGACCTTGAGGATGTCGCCGTTGGTGGCGATGTCCACGTCGGTATCGTTATCCAGCACGTTGCCCGTGGGGTCGACGCCGACCGTGGCGTTGTTCGAACCGCCGGCTTCGATGGCGATCGCAATGTCGGGACGGGCGATGGGCGCGTCGTTCACCGGGTCGATGACGATGTTCAGGGTGTCGGTGTCTTTCAGGGCGTCGTCGGGGTTCTCGCCGGGGATGCCGTCGCCGTCCGCGTCACCGAAATTACCCTGGTCGTTGGTGACCATGGTGAGGGTTTCGGCATTGCGGGCGGTGTTGAAGTCCTGGTCGCCCTTGTAATAGATCTGGCTGAGCAACACGTTGATCTGCTGCAGGGTGCCGGTGAGCACCAGGGTGCGACCGGCGCTGGCAGGCGGGGCGTCGTTCGGCCCTGGTGCCGTTCCGGTCTGCCAGAGCACGCCGTGGACCACGCTGAGGGTGACGGTCATGACGCCGGCGGTATTGCCGGCGTTGATGTCTACGTCGCTGGTGGCGAGGCCGACGATGTGCAGCACGGTATCTTCCTGGCCATGCTGGTCGGCGACGGTGTTGATCGGCGCTTCGTTGATATGCACGTAGCCGGCATCGGCGATGCCGATGGCGCCTTCGGCCAGGTTCAGGTTGATGTTGCCCAGGCCGACGGTGGAGGTCCCGCTGTCGGAGTCGACGCGCACGTGGAAACGGTTGTTGCTCGCCTGGGCGAAGTTCTGCGCCACCGCCACCAGGTAATTCCCCGAGGGCAGGATGGCGAACTGGTAGGTGCCGTCGGCGGCGGTCACCGTGCTGAAGGTGCGGTCGTCGGCGTTGCCGAACACGCCGTCGTCGCCGGCCCAGGTCAGGGTCACGTCGATGCCGCCCAGGCCAGGGCCGTCGGGCGTCGTGCTGGTGGTGGCGGACTTGGTGTCATCCCACAGGGTGCCTTTCACCACGCCCATGCCGGCACCGTCGCTGAGGATGTAGTTGTTCAGCCCGCCCGCGCCGTCCTGGCCAGTGCGCTCGCCATCGGCGCCGCCGGCGGTCAGTGGCAGCGAGCCGCCCCAGCCGGCGTTCTCGAAGCTGGTGGGCAGGCTGGTCCAGGTCAGGACCGCAGAGCTGGTGACGTCGTCGGGAACGATGGTGTTGGGCAGGGTGACGCTGTAGATCACCTGTACCTTGTCGTTGACGTTCAGCTGGTCGAAGTTGAGCACCACCTGGCCGCCCACCACGCTGGCGGTGACGCCTGCCGGCAGGTTGCCGGTGGTGTAGCTGGTGCCGTTGATGACGATGCTCTGGATCGCGTAGTCGCTGCCGTTGGGGAACTGGTCACGCAGCACGATGTTGTAGGCCGGTACTTCGCCGTTCTGGGTGAAGCTGACCGAGACCGTCGCCTGGGTCGTGCCGGCGACGCTGCCGGTGGCGATGTCGATGACCGACTTGTCCATGCCGGTGAAGCTGGGTTCCACCACGTGCTCGAAGATCGTGGCGCTGTGGCCGCGGTCGACCCCGCCGCCGGTGCCGACGTGTTCGAACACATTCATGCTCAGCTGCGCACCGCTAATGTTTGAGGCGATGTTGGCGACGCGCACGTTGAACTCCAGGATCACCCCTTCGATATCGCCGTCGTTGATCTCGTTGTTGGTCAGGTTGCCCAGGTTGAAGGTGATGGTCCGACCATCAGGGGAAATCTGCAGGCGCCCGCTGTTGATGTTGAAGATGCCGGTGGGCTTGTCGCCGGACAGGTCGGGATGGATCGGCAGCGATACGTCACTGTTCTGGTTGCCGACCATGCCAAGGGTGCCGCCGCTGATCAGGTCGGTGGCGTCGGTAGTGAGGCCGCCAATGGCGCTGGAACCCAGGGCGATAAGGATGTTGTTGAGGTCGGCGGGGATGAACTCCAGCCCGGGAGCCAACTCGATGCGGATCTGGTAATTGGGGTTTACGCCGGTGGGCACCACGATCGCCACGCGGTAGCGGACGATCTCGCCGACCACCACGGTTTCTTCCAGGCCGGCGGTATCGGTAGCGCCGGAGGAGTTGGTCGCCGGCGGCGTGGCGTCGAGGCCGCCGACACGGGAGACCTGGATGCCATTGGTGACGGGAATCAGCAGTGTGTTGATCTGCCGGTAGTCGTTGAGCACCCCGGAATTGAGCAGTCCGTCGTCGCCGCCGCGCTCGCCCGCGCCGGTGTCGGTGGCGTTGCTCAGGCCATCCAGGCTGGTCCAGCGCACCACGACGTTGTTCGTGATGACTGCCTGGCCGGCTGCCGTGTCGTTCACCACGCCCGAGAGGGAAATGATGATGCTGCCGCCATTGGCGATATCGATGTTGGCGCCGCTGGCGGTGACCAGTTGGCCGTTCTGGATGATGAAGTCCACGCCGCCGTTGTTGGTGGCGCCGTTGTAGACCTTGCCGGTGATCACGATGTTGTCCATCTGCGTGGGCAGTATGTTCAGCAGGCTGAGATCGAAGGCATTGGTGCCGGAAGTGTTGCTGATGGTGATGGTGTAGGTGACCGTGTCGCCTTCGTCGAAGCCGCCGTAGGTGGGGGTGGCCGTGACCTGCTGGCTCACCGTCAGGGTCGGCTCGACGATGGTCACCGAAGGTTGCTGCGGGCTGGCGACGGTGCGGTCCACCGCCGTGGCGCCGTTGGGGGTATCGCCGTCGGGGTCGCTGTAGGTCAGCTGCGCGCCGTTGTTCAGGGTGACGCCCTGCTGGTTGCCCTGCACGTTGCTCGCCACCAGCACCAGGCGGATGACGAAGGCGTTGTTACCGATGTTGTTGTCCGCCGTGGAGCCGGCGGCACTGAACAGCAGGTTCAGGTCGCCGCCATCGCTGCCGTCGCCGCTGAAGGTGAGGACGTTGACAGAGCCGGCGAAGGCCTGGGTGAGCGCGCCGCTGAACGGATCGATGCCGTTGTTCGCGGCGTTGTAGATGATCTGGTAGCCCGCCCCGCCGAAGGCCGTGAGGTCCAGGCGCAGGCCCGGCGGAATCAGGTCGGAAAGACGCAGGTTGGCGGTGCTACCTTCGGGCAGGGTGACGACGATGTCGTAGGTCATCTTCTCGCCGATCACCAGGTTGCTGCCGCTGGTGTGGCCGGCGCTGGAGTCGTCGTCGGTGAGGCTGCCGTTCTGGTAGGTCTTGGTGATGGTCGGCGCGGCCACCTGCTGGTTGGCGACTTCGACGATGTCCACCGGAGTGAAGTCCTGCCCGCCCTCAACGCTGGCGTAGTGGGTCAGCGCCGCGCTGCTTTGCAGGGTGCTGGAGGCGAGGATGGCGTTGCTCACCGTGACGTCGTAGGTGATCACCACGACGTTGGCGCCGGAGAGGTCGTTGGCCGTGCCGGCGCGGCCGGCGAGCAGGGTGCCCTGGTTGTTGGGGTCGAGGAAGGTGATGCTGTTGCCGCTGATGCTGTAGTCGACGCCCTGCACCAGCAGGCTGCCGTCGCCGCGATGGATCTGCAGGTTGGCGGTGGACAGGCTGCCGCCGACGAAGGCCAGGCCTGCCGGAAGGGTGATGCTGGTGGACACGTCGAAGGCGTTGCCGCCGCCGCTGTTCTTGATCGCCGTGGCCAGGCGCAGGGTGTCGGCGCCGTCGATGCCGCTGACGTTGCCATCCACTGCCGCCAGGCTGGTCACGCTGCCGCTGAAGGGCGTGCCGGTGGTGCCCGGCTGGGCCCAGGTGCCGGTGGTGCCGGTGACCGTGCCGTTGGTGGTGGAAACCACGCCGTGCTTGATGTCCAGCACCGGTTCGGCGACCGATTCGATGACCGCGACATCCGAGGAAATCAGCGGCGTCTTGTCGATGGTGGTGGTCTGGCTGGACTGTGCCAGCACGTCGAGTTCGCGCTGGTCGGCGTAGGGCTGGTCGCCGACCACCATGGTGAAGCGCACCTGCACGGTGCCGCCGTTGAGGCCGCCGGAAACATAGTTGCCGAAGTCGAAGATGATCGAGTTGCCGGCCCCGGTGGTGACGCTGTCGGGCACGTCGAGGATGCTGTTGCCGGCGCCGAAGCTCCACTGGCCGACACCGTTGCCGATGCTCCAGTTAATGCCCGCCGCGTTGAGCAGCGGCAGCGGCAGGTAGGCGGTGAGCTTGAAGTTCTCGTAGTCCGCCACCAGCAGGTCGTAGGTAATGGTGAAGGTGACCACGTCGCCGGGACGCAGCTCGCCGTTGGCAGGCGGGTTGCCGCCGTTCACCTGGGTCAGGGTGATATCGATGTTGGAGGTGTCGATGGTGCTGGTGGTGCCGGAGCCGTCAGTCTGCTCGCCGCCGATGTTCAGCGAGTCGCGCAGCACAGTGGCATCCACCGTTGCGTTGTTGCTGACGCTGTCGCCCTCGTTGAGCTGGTCATGGGGCGGGTGGTCGGAGGTATAGGTGGTGTCGATGGTCGCGTCGTAGACGATGGACATCCGCGTGGCACCTTCCTGCACATCGTCATCCCAGAGGTCGCCGAACAGCGCATAGAGGCCGGGCCCCTGGACGGCGGCAGCGATGGACGCGCCGATGTCGAAGACCAGCGTGGTGCTGCCGTCGGCGTTCACCGTGGCGGTGTAGATCACCGGGATGACCTGCGACGCGCCGTGTTGCTGGATGACGATGCTCGGCGCATTGGCGGCGGAGAAGGTCTGGCCGTCGCTGAGCTGGTCGGTGACGGTGAAGGTGCCCTGGCCGAGGATGTTCTTGCCGAAGGCATAGAAGTCGGAGATGGCCACATCCATGGTGTAGCGCAGGGTGTCGCCGGGGGTAATGCCGGGGGTGCCGACGTCGGTCTGCAGGTTCACCGTTTTGAGCAGGGTGATCGATTTGGCGACGAAGGTGATACCTGCGCCGTCGCCGGTCACGGTGAAGGGATAACCGTCCGGGTCGGTGGGGCGGTCGCGCGGGTCCAGCGGGTTCCAGTCGCCATTCACCGTGGCGGTGCCGAAGGTGATGGTGCGCGGGTTGCCCGTGGCAGGGTCGAGCACCGGCCGCCCGGCCGCGTCGATCTCCGGTACGTAGAAGCCGACCGTGGTGGTGCTGGCCGCGCTCAGGGTGTCGTAGTGAATGGTGTAGCTGGCGACGAAGGCATTGGGGTTGTTGAGTGCCGCGGCGATCAGCGTCGGGTTGGTCAGTACAGTGCCGTCGTGCAGGGTGATCGAGGTCAGGGTGCCGCCGGCGCCAGGGGTGATGGAGCTGACGTGAACCTGGTCGGGCACCGTCTGGGTAACCGTCACGTTGGTCAGGGTCTGGCCGGGGGCCGGGGTCACTGTCACCGTTTCGGTGCGGGTGAAGTTCGGCCCGGTGACCGTCTCGCCCTCGGGCATGTTCACCGTCTGGGTCACCGACAGCAGCGTCGGGGTGACCACGAAACTGTGCAGCGCCGCTTCCACCAGGGTTGGGTCCTGCGCCGGGTTGTTCAGTGAATCGTTGCCGTACTCGAAGCCACCGCGGGCATTGATGGTGAGATTGGGCGCCCCGTCGGAATAGCTGGTGTCGGCCAGGTTGCTCAGCTGCGCGGTGACCTGGATGCCGATGGCCGGCTGGCCGCTGGTGACGCTGGCGTAGGGCAGCTGCAGCACCACCATCTGGTCGCCGGCCTTCATGCCGACGCTGGCAGCGTTGATCACCAGGGCATTGCCGTTGGCGTCCTTGGCCAGCGGGTGGGTGGCATTGCCGTTGGCGTCGAAGGTGATCACATAGCTGGTCACCGCCTGGCCCAGGTAGGTGGCGGAAACGAAAGTGGCGCCGTCATTGCCGTCGCGGCCGGTGGCCGGCATGAACAGGTCGATGTAGGGCGCGAAGCCGACCTGGGTGGATGGGTTGCTGAAGTTGACGTCGAAGGTGAAGGTATCGCCCAGGCGCACCGCCGCGCCGCCGCTGCCCATGGCCACGGTGGGGCTGGCGTCGGCCAGCAGGCCCTGGAAGCTCACCAGGGTGTCGGCGCTCAGGGCGATGGACTTGTCCACGTCGCCCGTGCGCACTTCCAGGTTCCAGTCGCCACCGGCGCTGGTGGAGCCGGTGGCATTGCTGGAGGCGCCGACGTCCGCGCCGGTCCAGCGTGCCAGTTCGTTGACCAGCGCCTGACCGGCGCTGCCTGCGCCGACGTCGCAGCCGTAGAGCTGGATGTCCGCACCGGTATTGAGCTCGCCGCGCCAGGCGCTCAGGCGATCGCCGAGCTGGTCGACGCTCTGGCTGGTGAAGGTCTGGTTGCCCAGGGTGAACTGGCCGGTGGCGCCGTGGGAGAAGATCTGGATCGAGTCGACCTTGCCCAGTTGCGTCAGCGCGTTGCTGATGGCCGCGATGGCGTCCTGGCCCGCGTCCACCACCAGTGCGGTGGTGCCCACCGGCAGGTTGGCGGCGAGCTGGTCGCGGTTTTCCAGGCGGGCATCGATCACCACCAGGTTGCGCGGCGCCGCCTGTGCGGGGGCGGCTGCCTGGGCGCGAGCCTCGACGGCAGTGGCCGGCTTGGCCGTGTCCTTCGCCTCGGCGGCGGTGCTGTCGTGATGCTGTTGATCGACGGCCGCAGCGGCTGCGCCGTCGAACAGGATGCGTTGTTCCAGCGCCAGGGCGTGGGCAACTGGCTGGAAGAGCTTCGAGCGATATTTGGCCTGCATTTCCCTAATTCCGGCTGGTAAATCCCCAGAGAAAAGCAGTCCTACGCATATCTGCTTACGGAATTGACGCTAGTCGCGATTGGAATTTTCGCCAGCAGAACAGATACATAAGCGACAAATAGAAGCGCTTTTTGTCTCAGAAATGTAACAGCCTTCCTACAAAGACGTCGGCTGCAGGCCTTGGGAACCGCGGCTCCGCGGCAGACGCCTGACGTAGAGCGGATGACGGTGCAGGAAGCTGTCCGAGGAGCCAGTCGGGGTCTTCCAGCGTCTGACGGGCTGGCTGGCACCGGTGAGAAAGCGCCGCCTATGCTGAGTCGTCCATTCCCACTCCGGCCCGCGCCGGTGTCCTCGTGTTCCGTCTACTGGAGACTCGCCATGAACCTGCATCTGTCCGACAAGCTCGCCCTGGTCAGCGGTTCGACCAAGGGCATCGGTTTCGCCATCGCCCAGGGCCTGGCCCGCGAAGGGGCGCGGGTAATCCTCAATGGTCGCAGCCAGGCGTCGGTTGATGATGCGTTGGCACGCATCCGCGACGGGCAGGCCGATGCGAAGGTCGAGGGTTTCGCCGGTGACCTCTCTGACCCGCAGCAGATTGCCGCGCTGGTGAAGCGCTACCCGGCGGTGGATGTGCTGGTGAACAACCTGGGTATTTTCGATCCCAAGCCCTTCGAGGAAATTGCCGACGAGGAGTGGCTGCGCTTCCTCGACGTCAACCTGCTGTCCGGTGTGCGCCTGTCCCGTGCCTACCTGCCGGGCATGAAGCAGAAGAACTGGGGGCGGGTGGTGTTCATCAGTAGCGAGAGCGGCATCCAGATTCCCCTGGAGATGATTCATTACGGCGTCACCAAGACCGCCCAGCTCGGCCTGTCCCGCGGGCTGGCCGAATACTGCGCGGGCACCGGGGTGACGGTGAACGCCGTGCTGCCGGGGCCTACCGCGTCCGAGGGCGTGGGTGATTTCGTCGACAAGCTTTCCGGTGGGCAGCCGTTCGAGCAATTCGAGGCGGAGTTCTTCCGCACCGCGCGGCCAGGCTCGCTGCTGCAGCGCTTCGCCCGCCCCGAGGAGATCGCCAACCTGGTGCTTTATGTCTGCTCGGAGCTGTCTTCGGCCACCAACGGCGCAGCGCTGCGGGTGGATGGCGGGCTGGTGCGCACGGCGTTCTGAGTCAGTCAGCGCTGCGGCTTTCGAACTCCAGCCCCAGCGCCAGGTCGCCACAGCCGAGCTGGCCGAGCCACTGCTGCGCTTTCGGGCCGGCCAGGTGCGCCTCCAGCTCGGCCTGGCTGGCCCAGCGGGTGAGCACCTGCCAGCGATCGGCGGCCAGCTCCTGCAACTCGCTGCCCTGACAGCCGGGTTGCTGGCGGACCTGGGTGACCAATTGAGTGAGATGCTCGCTCAGCGCGGCAGCCTGGCCGGGGAATGCCTGGACGCGAACGATGGCAATGGCGGACGGGGACATGGCGAGGCTCCTTCGTGCTGGGTGGCCATTGGGCGCTGACGCCGGGGGCCGGTAAAGGCCGGAACCGGCTTTCAAAACCGATGCTGGGAGGTTACGGCCGCGCCGCCCCCGGCTGAACTGCCAATTCCAGGGAAAACCGCCGGGCCAATCGTTCTCGGATGGCTATTGCTGATCGGCCGTCGCTGCCCCTGGCATGGAATCGATGGGTATCGCTGTCTGTTCGTCGGAGTCGACGGGGAGCGCAGCGCGCTCCTACAGGGGGAATGAGGCTCAGGCCAACTGCTGCAACAGGTCGCGCACCTTGTCCAGCGCCGGGTCGATGTCCAGCGTGTCGATGGCGCCGAAGCCCAGCAGCAGGCCTTCGCGCACCGGCGCCTGATGGTGGAAGGGCGCCAGCCCGTAGAGGCCGACCTCGACCTTGCGCGCCAGTTCGCAGAGCAGTGCCACGTTGACCGGCTGGCGCAGCAAGGCGGTGAGGTGGAAGCCGGCCACCGAGGGCACTGCTTCCAGCCAGGGCGACAGGTCGCCCGCCAGCCGCGTCAGGATGCGCTCGCGGCGTCCGGCGTAGATGCCGTGGCAGCGGCGGATGTGCTTGAGCAGGTAGCCCTCGCTGATGAACTTGGCCAGCGCCCACTGCGGCAGCGTCGAGCTGTGCCAGTCGGAAATCTGCCGTGCCCGCACCAGCGCCGTGAACAGGCTGGACGGCGGGATCAGGTAGCCCAGGCGCAACTCCGGCAGCAGCACCTTGGAGAAGGTACCGATATAGGCCACCACGCCGTGGCGATCGAGGCTTTGCAGCGCGTCGGTGGGCCGGCCTTCGTAGCGGAACTCGCTGTCGTAGTCGTCCTCGATCACCAGCGCGCCCAGTTCCAGCGCCCGCGCGAGCAAGGCCTCGCGGCGTGCCGGGCTCATCGGCATGCCCAGCGGGAACTGGTGCGAGGGCGTGGTGTAGATCATCCGCGTACCGTCGGGGATCAGGTCGACGCGGATGCCCTCGGCGTCCACCTGCACGCTGGCCACCTCGGCGCCGAGGGTCTGGAAGATCAGCCGCGCCGGGGTGTAGCCGGGGTCTTCCATGGCGACCTTATCACCGGGGCGGAGCATGACGCGGGCGAGCAGGTCCAGTGCCTGCTGCGCGCCGTTGCAGACCATCACGTCGTCCAGCTGGCAGTTCACTCCACGGGCATAGGAGATGTGCCGGGCGATGCCGTCGCGCAACGGGGCGATGCCTTCGGGCGAGCTGTAGTGCCCGCGCAGGCCGGTCATCTGGCGCAAGGCATGGTTCACGCAGCGCCGCCATTCCTCCTGGGGAAACTGCAGCTGGGTGGTGGCGCCGCCGATGAAGTCGGCCTTCGCCGTGCCCGCGCCGGGGTGGCGCAGGCGCGTGTCGAGATCGGCCCAGCGCTCGATGTTGTCCTGGCTGGCGAAGCGCACGCCGTCCTGGCGCCGGGCGTGGCGCGGCAGATGGGTGTTGACGAAGGTGCCGCTACCGATTTTGCCCACCAGCACGCCTTCGTAGGTGAGCTGGGCGTAGGTGTCGGAGATGGTCTTGCGCGAGATGCCCAACTGTTCGGCCAACAGCCGGCTGGGCGGCAGGCGGGTGCCGGCGGCGAGGCGGCCGGAGTCGATGGCTTCGCGCAGCTGACGATAGAGTTGCCCGGCGAGATCCTTCTGGCCGTGGATGATCAGGTGCAGCTCCAAGGGCGAACTCCGCAGCTTCTGGGCAGTGGCGCAAGCGTAGCGCCGGCGCGGGGCGCGGTGAAGTTGCGCGGTCGAAATTCCGCGGATTGGTCACTTGTGGCCGGCACGCCTCGGCGCACAATGGCACGGTCAACTTCTGGAGTGCCGTCATGGAGCCACGCCTGGATTACTACACCGCCTCGCCGGAAGCGCTGAAGGCGGTGCTGGCGCTGGAAGCCGCGATCTTCGAGCTGTCGCTGGAGAAGCCGCTGCTGGAGCTGGTGCGCCTGCGGGTATCGCAGGTGAACAACTGCGCATTCTGCGCCGACATGCATGCCATGGAAGCGCGCCGCAACGGCGAGACCGAGCGACGCCTGTTCGCCGTCAGCGTCTGGCGTGAGTCGCCGTTCTTCACCGAGCGTGAGCGGGCGGCGCTGGCCTGGTGCGAGTCCGTGACGCTGCTGTCCGAATCCAAGGTGCCGCTGGAGGTCTTCCAGCTCGCCCGCGAGCAGTTCAGCGAGCGGGAGCTGGTGGACCTCACCGTGGCCATCGGCGCGATCAACGTGTGGAACCGCCTGGGCGTGTCCTTCCGCCAGCAGCCGCCGGCCTGATCTGTACAGTTGTAGGGCGGATAACGCGTCAGCGTTATCCGCCGTGAGATGGCCGGCGGATAACCTGTTCCAGGTTATGCGCCCTACATGCTGGAACTCCTACGCTCCAGGCGGCCCTCACCCTAGCCCTCTCCCAGAGGGAGAGGGGACTGTTCGGCGAAGGATGAAACCTCAGCGTCAGCCGGCACGGACAGCTCCCTCTCCCCGAGGGAGAGGGCTGGGGTGAGGGGGGAAGCGCGCGCACGATCTCCCCCGGAGCAACGAACGCCTTTAAACCGACCGGCCAAGCGCCTCAGTCCGGCGCAGCGGCAAACAGCACAGCGCCCCAACCAGCAACGCACTGGCTGCCGCTCCCAATGCCGGGATGAAGCTCCCGGTCAGCCCACGCAGGGCGCTGGCCGCCAGCGGCCCGACGATCTGCCCGACGCCATACAGCGCCGTCATCGCCGCGAGCATGTTGAAGCGCACTTGCGAGGCCACAGCTCGGGCCGCCGGCATGGCGATGGTCACGGTGCCCATGAAGCTGCCGCCCACCAGCACCGCGCTGCCCAGGTAAAGGACGGCGGAGTCGCCCAACGCCGGCAACATCACGCCTACCGCCTGCACCAGCAGGTTGAGCGCCAATGCGCGCCGGCCGCCCAGCTTCAGGTGCAGGCGATGCCAGAGAAAGCACGATGGCGCAGCACCGAGGCCGAACGCGGCCCAGACCTGCAAAGCGTCGATGGCGCCCAGGCCACTCTTCATCAGCAGCGGCAGGTAGGTGGCGGTGATGATGTAGCCGAAGCCGGCCAGCCCGTAGACCAGCAGGATGATCGGCGCGGACAGCTCCGGAGCCGGCCCCGCTCCGTTCACTGCCTGATGCGGCCCGGCCGGCGCTTCCCGGCCGAGCGCAGGCGCGGCCAGCAGCGACAGTACCAGTCCGGCCAGCGCCAGCACGCACCAGATCGCCGCGCTGCCCAGGCCGAAGGCGTTGCCAGCGGCGATCAGCTCCGCCGAGACCAGGATGCCGATCCCCACGCCAGCGAACATCATCGGTGCGCCATGGCTTTCGCCCATGCTCTGCAACAGCCACTGCGCGGCGCTGACCAGCGCCATGGCGCTGAGCACGCCGGCCAGCAGGCGCACGCCGATGGCGAACCAGGCCGGTGCCGGAACTGCCATGGCGACGAGGGTAGCCAAGGTGCCGACCAGCGCGATCACGCAGATGCGCGCGGCATGCCTTTCTTGGCTGCGCGCCAGCAGCAGCGCGCCGAGCAGGTAGCCGGCGTAGTTGGCCGAGGCAGCCAGGGAGCCGCCGGTGACGCTGAGCACGCCGTCGCGCACCATCAACGGGTACAGCCCGGTGAAGGCGAAGCGACCGAAGCCCATGCCGACGGCCAGGATCAGTGCCGCCGATAACGCGGCGGGTAGGCGGCGAGCGCGGCTCATGGGCGTGCCTCCAGGGTTTCCCGCCAGCGCTGGAAGGCGCCGGTGGCGTAGCCATCGCGCCAGATCAGCAGGGTGTCCACTTCCATCAGCGGCACCACCTGCAGGTCCGGCGTTTCCCGTTGCAGCTCCAGCACCGAGCGCGGCAGCACGCCGATGCAGGAGCCGGCGTTCACGCAGGCGAGGATGCCGTGGTAGGAGCCCACCTCCTGCACCGCCAACGGCGTGCCTTTCAGCCAGCCTTCCGCCAGTTGACGGTAGGTGCAGCCACGGGTGAAACCGACCAGGGTGCGAATCTGCACATCCTCTGGCCGGTGTACCGGCGGATGGTTGCCCGGCAGCACCAGCAGCAGTTCTTCGCGGAATACCGGCTCGGCGCGCAGGCCCCGCTCCAGCTTCGCTTCGAAGCCCGGCTCGGCGCGAAGGATGTCCGGGTGGGCGATCAGGGCGCAATCCAGCTGGCGGTTCAGCACTTCGCCGAGCAGCTTCTGGCTGTGGCCGGTGGTCATGTGCAGTTCCACCTCGGGGTAGGCGCGGTGGAAGCGCGCCAGCGGCTCGGGCAGGCGGCTGGCGGCGGAGGCCTCCATGCTGCCCAGACGCAGGCTGCCGGTGGCGCTGTGCGGGTGCAGCGATTGCCGCGCCTCGCTGGCCAGGGCCAGCAATTGCTCGGCGTAGCGGAGGAATTCGCGGCCCTGGTCGGTCAGTGTCATGCGCTTGCCGTCGCGCAGGAACAGCGCTGCGCCGAGGTCTTCCTCGAGCTGGCGGATGCGCGTGGTGACGTTCGATTGCACGCGTTGCAGGCGGGCGGCGGCGCGGGTGACGCTCTGTTCCTCGGCCACGCAGCGGAAGATTTCCAGGCTGGAGAGATCCATGATTGATCTTCAGTAGAGAACAAGTTGCCGTTAATATTCTCTTTGTGAGATTGTTGGTCAAGTGCCAATCAGCCAGTCGGCCCTGCCGACCACGAGGACCCCGTCATGCCCATCACCGAACTGCTCGGCATCCAGCACCCCATCATCCAGGCGCCCATGGTCGGCGTGTCCACCCCAGCGCTGGCGGCGGCGGTGTCCAATGCCGGCGGGCTGGGCTCCATCGGCCTGGGCGCGAGCAATGCCAAGCAGGCCCGTGCCCTGCTGGAGCAGACCCGCGCGCTGACCGACAAGCCGCTCAACCTCAATCTGTTCTGCCACCGCCCGGCCGTGGCGGACCCGGCCCGCGAGGCCGCGTGGCTGGAACACCTGCGCCCGCTGTTCGCCGAGTTCGATGCGCAGCCGCCGGCGCAGATCACCGAGATCTACCGCAGCTTCCTGGCCGACCCCGAGATGCTGGAATTCCTCATCGAGGCGCGCCCGGCCGTGGTCAGTTTCCACTTTGGCCTGCCGCCGCAGGACTGGATCGACCGCCTGAAAACCGCCGGCATCCGCCTGCTGGCTACCGCCACCTGTCTGGATGAAGGTCGTGCCATCGAGGCGGCGGGCATCGACGCCATCGTTGCGCAAGGCTATGAGGCCGGCGGCCACCGGGGCGTGTTCGAGCCGGAGAAGGACGCGCGCATTGGCACCTTTGCACTGGTCCGTACGCTGGCGAAGGGCACCGACCTACCGGTGATCGCGGCGGGCGGGATCATGGACGGGCAGGGCATGCGCGCAGTGTTCGAGCTGGGCGCGCAGGCGGTGCAGATGGGTACCGCCTTCATCTCTACCGACGAATCCTCGGCCAACGCTGCATTCAAGGCAGCGCTGCGCGGCGAGCGTGGGGAGCGTACCGAGGTGACGGCGGCGATTTCCGGCCGTGCCGCGCGGGGCATGGTCAACCGGCTGTTCACCGACCTGGGCAGTGCGGATGCGCCAGCGCTGCCGGACTATCCGATCACCTATGACGCCGCCAAGGCGCTGACCGCCGCGGCGACCGCCAAGGGCAACAGCGATTTCGCCGTGCAATGGGCGGGGCAGGGTGCACCGCTGTCGCGGGAGATGTCGGCGGCGGAGTTGGTTTCGACCCTGATGGCCGAGTTCCACGCCGGTTGAGCGTAGGGCGCGTAACCTGGAACAGGTTATCCGCCGGCCCACTCACGGCGGATAACGCTGGCGCGTTATGCGCCCTGCAAGAGCACCCGGGTCAACGGGCGCTGACAGCAGCGGCGGGCTTTTCCCGCGGTCGCCACAGTTCGGCCAGCAGCACGCCGGCGAGGGTCAGCGCACCGCCCACCAGGTGGTAGCTGGTCAGCTGTTCGCCCAGCACCACGGCGGCGATGGCGGCGGTCAGCACCGGCAGCAGGTTGAAGAACAGCGACATGCGGCTCGGCCCCATGCGCTGCACGCCCTGCATCCACGCCAGCGCGCCGACGATGGAGGCCAGCAGGCCCGCATACAGCACCAGCGGCAGGTTGCCGGCGTTCAGGCCATGGTGCGGCGAGGCCAGGTACAGCGGCGCCAGCGCGACGATCGCCACCAGCACCTGCAGGTACAGCATCAGCAGCGGCGGCAGGGGCAGGTTCCACTTCTTCAGCAGCACGCCATACACGCCGTAGGCGAGGGTGGCGACGATCATCATGCCGTCACCCAGGTTCACGCCGTGGCTGATCAGTTGCTGCGGGTTGCCCTGGGTGATCACCAGCAGCACGCCGCCCAGTGAGACCAGCGCGCCCAGCAGCGCGGCGAGGCTCAACTTGTGGCGCAGCAGTACTGATGCCAGTGCGAGGGACATCAGCGGCATCAGCGAGAGGATGATACCCATGTTGGTCGCCGAGGTGAGCGCGGCGGCGTAGTAGGCCAGGCACTGGTAGACGGCCATGCCGAGCAGGCCTAGGGTGACGAGCTTGCCCAGGTTGGCGCGGATCACCGGCCAGTGGGCGAGGGTGGCACGCAGCAGGAAGGGCGTCAGCAGAGCGCCGGCCAGCACCCAGCGGTAGAAGCCGATCTCCGCCGGGGCGATCTGCCCCACGGCGAGCTTGTTGACGACGGTATTGCCGGACCAGATGACCACGGCCAGCAGGGGGAACAGGTAGTTCATGGGATTCTTGCAGGTCTCAGGTTTGGCTTCGGAGTGGGGCTGTTTCCCTCTCCCTAACCCTCTCCCTGAAGGGAGAGGGGACTGTCTAGAGTTGCCGGAAAGTCCAGTGTTAGCCGGCTGACTCTGCTATTGCGCTGAGCGCCAAACGGCTCCCTCTCCCTTCAGGGAGAGGGCTGGGGAGAGGGGCTCCATAGATGGCACCCATTCTCGCCTCGTCCGAAACCAGACGTATAATGAAAACCGGACAATCTACCCCGGCATTCGGACATGACCCGCGTACTGCCGCTCCCGCTTCCCGACATCGACCAGCTGCCCGCCGATCTGTACTTCCGCTACGACGAGTTCGACGCTGGAACCCATTCCCCCAGCCATCGTCACGCCTGGGGCCAGCTCAACTACGCGTCCCACGGGGTGATGGAGCTGGAAGTGGACGGCCAGCGCTTCCTCTCGCCGCCGCAATACGCCGTGTGGGTACCGCCGGGACTCGAACACAGCTGCTACAACCGCCAGGCCATCGTCTACCGCTCGCTCTACGTGTCCGCCGAACTGGCGCGCAAGCTACCGCAGGGGCCCTGCACCCTGGCCATCAGCGACATCCTCAAGGCGATCCTCTCCGACTTCGCCGCACGCCAGGTGAACATCCCGCAGAGCGCCGCCGATCAGCGCCTGGCCGAAGTGGTGATCGACCAGCTGCAGGCCGCGCAGCCCCACGACGACTACCTGCCGTACGCCAGTGGCGGTGCGCTCGGCGAAGTGCTGGCCGCGCTGCAGGCCGAGCCCGGCGACAACCGCACCCTCGCGCAATGGGCCGAGCGCGTGCACAGCACCGAGCGCACCCTGGCGCGGGCCTGTCAGCGGGAGTTGGGGATGTCGTTCGGCGAATGGCGTCAGCGCCTGCGGTTTCTCGCCGCCATCGAGGCACTGGCATCGGGGGGAGGGGTACAGCAGATCGCCTTTAACCTGGGCTACAGCAGCCCTTCGGCGTTCATCGCGATGTTCCGGCGGCTGTCGGGCACCACGCCGGAGCAGTATCGCTCGACCTTCCGCGCCCTGGCGGAAGGCTGAGGCTTACGGCTTGCCGTCCTCCAGGCCCTTCAGGGTCTTGCGGCAATGGATCAGCGCATCGCGCACCATGAAGTTCACCAGGGTCGGGGAGACGCCCAGTTCCTCGGCGATTTCCTTCTGCGTGCGGCCGTGCAGGCGATACATCTCGAAGGCGTAGCGCGTGCGCTCGGGCAGCGTCTGCAGGGCGCTGGAGATGGCCTCCAGGGTCTGCCGGTCCTCGTGCTCGATCTCCGGTGACGCGGACGGCGTCGCGATGTGCATGCCTTCTTCCTCGCTACCCGAGTAGCGCTTCTCCAGCGCCTGGCGGCGATAGAGGTCGATGGCCAGGTTGCGCACCACGCGCATCAGATAGCCGCTCTGCGACTGGATGCCGGGAGTGAGGTCGCTCGCATTGAGCTTGATGTACGCATCATGGACCACGTCTTCGGCATGGCTGCGGCAGCCGAGGATGCGTGCGGCCGCATTGATGAAGGTCTGCCGGTGGGTAGCGAACAGCTCGTGGAGAGCGGGGCGCGACTCGGCGGGCATTGGCTTGGACATGCAAGGGTTTCCTATGCGGCGGCGGAGGCGGGGACGTCCACATGGGTTGAGGCGGCCAATCTAGATCAAATGATAATTATTATCAATTTATTCGAGAGACTCCGACTATCGCTCTGCGACAGGGTTCCCACACAAGTGTGAAGATTTTTCATTCGCATCCATTCGTCAGATCTCTCAGCACTCTGGTGAAGGGCAAGCCAGGAAATTTCGCCGGCGCATATCTTATGAGAATTAATCGCATCCGAGAACACTAACTATTTCATCGTCTCCCTCGTCTTCATGGCAGAGCTGGAAAACATCGGTAATGGCCGGTGGCCGGCATCCCATACAGCGGAAGGAGAAGGGCGATGGCGTTCGATCGCGAAGATGCGGTTTACAAGGTGCTGGTCAACGGCGAAGAGCAGTACTCGCTGTGGCCGCAGTACAAGGAAGTCCCGGCCGGCTGGCGCGAAGCCGGCAAGCAGGGGAGCAAGGCCGAGTGCCTGGCCTTCGTCGAAGCCAACTGGACCGACATGCGCCCGCTCAGCCTGCGGCAGAAGATGGCCGAGGGGCAGTAACCCATGCTGCGTCTGTTCTGCCTGCCGTACTCCGGCGCCAGCGCCATGGTCTATGCACGCTGGAAGCGCCAGCTGCCGAGCTGGATCGAAGTCTGCCCGGTGGAGCTGCCCGGCCGTGGCCGACGCTTCGCCGAAAGGCTGCAGACCGACCTGCGCGCCCTGGCCAGCCAGTTGGCCGATGAAATCGCTGCGCGCCTGGACCAGCCCTACGCCATCTTCGGCCACAGCCTCGGTGGCCTGCTGGCCTTCGAACTAGCCCATGCGCTGCGTGAGCGCGGCCTGCCGATGCCGCAGGCGCTGTTTGCCTCGGCGGCCTCCGCGCCGGCGCGCCGCGACAGCCATCGCGAGTTGGCGCAGGAGCAGAGCGATGCCCAGTTGATCGACCGCATGCGCCGCCTGGGCGGAACGCCCGAAGCGGTGTTCGCCGACGAGGAAATGCTGCGCCTGACCCTGCCGGTGATACGCGCCGACTTCCTGCTCTGCGGCCTCTACGACTACCGCCGCCGCGCGCCGCTGGCCTGCGCGATCCATGTGTTCGGCGGCAAGGCCGACCGGCTTTCGGTGGAGTCCCTGTCCGCGTGGCAGGACGAGACCAGCGCCGGCTTCTCCCTGGAGATGCTCGACGGCGGCCACTTCTTCCTCAATGCCGGCGAGGCGCGCCTGCTCGAGCTGCTGCTCGGCCACCTGCGCCAGCCCGGCCAGTCGACCAGCGCAGCGCTGGCCTGATCGATTCAAGCGGAGACCCAGATGCCCACCTCCACTCTGTTCGACATTGCTCCCCTGGCCGAAGCGCGCGGTGGTCTGCCGCTGCTGGTACAGGCCCGCGGCGACGGCATCGACCTGCTCGACGCACTGGCCGAACTGCGCCCGCTGGTGGATGAACGCCTGCCGGTGTGCGCCGGCATTCTCTTCCGTGGCTTCCAGGTCGGCGCGCCGGAGCGCTTCCGTGAGTTCGCCGCCGGCTTCGGCCACCCGCTGCTCAACTACGAGTTCGGCTCCACCCCGCGCAGCAACGTCACCAGCGGTGTGTACACCTCTACCGAATACCCGCCGCACCAGCACATCCCGCTGCATAACGAGCAGGCCTATACCCGCGAGTGGCCGATGAAGATCTGGTTCTACTGCGTTCAGGCCGCACAAAGCGGCGGCGAGACACCGATCGCTGACAGTCGCGAGATCTACCGTCGGGTCGATGAAGGCATCCGCCGCCGCTTCACCGAGCGCGGGCTGATGTACACCCGCAACTTTGGCAACGGCCTGGACGTGGCCTGGGAGCAGGTGTTCAACAGCGCCGACCCGGCCGTGGTCGAGGCCTACTGCAAGGCCCACAAGATCGGCTGGGAGTGGAAAGAAGACGGCGAGCTGCGTACCCGCCAGGTCTGCCAGGCAGTGGCGCAGCATCCGGTCACCCGAGATTGGGTCTGGTTCAACCAGGCGCACCTGTTCCACGTCTCGAATCTTCCGCCGGAAGTGCGCGAAAGCCTGCTGGAAATCGTCGACGAGGAAGACCTGCCGCGCAACGTCTACTACGGCGACGGCAGCCCCATCGAGCCCTCGGTGCTCGACGAAATCCGCGGCGTGCTGGAGGAGGCCAAGGTGAGTTTCCCCTGGACCAGCGGCGACGTCCTGATGCTCGACAACATGCTCGCTGCCCACGCGCGTTCGCCGTTCAGCGGCCCGCGCAAGGTGGTGGTGGCGATGGCGCAAGGGCATGGCGCTGACGCCTGACGCCGGCGCGGATAGCTCCCTCTCCCTGAAGGGAGAGGGAACAGTTCGGAGTACCCGGGAAGCGCCTGCGACGGCCATCCCCCGGTACACCCCACGAATTTCCCTCCGGCGGGCCCATGCGCCCGCCGACAGAACAGGTGATGTCATGAACGACCGTTACGAAGCCGCAGGAAACCTGGTCGAGGCCCTGCTGCAACGCGCCTGCGAAATGCCGCGCAAGACTGCCCTGCGATTCATCGCCGAGAATGTCGAACAGCCCATCAGCTTCCGCGAGCTGGACGAGCGCGCCCGAGCCATGGCCGCCTGGATGCTGCGCCACGGCCAGCACGGCGACCGCGCCGTATTGTTGCTGCCCAGCGGCCCGGAGTACGTCACCGCGTTCTTCGCCTGCCTCTATTCGGGAATCATCGCCGTGCCGGCCTATCCGCCGGAGTCCGTGCGCCCGCAGCACCTGGCGCGCCTGCGTTCGATCCTCGATGACGCCGAACCGAGCCTGGTGCTCACCGACTCCACGCTGATCGACGCCCTGCGCCCGGCCTGCGAGCGCGAGAACGGCGACAGCCCGCTGCTGCTGGCGGTGGACCAGGCCGACCCGGCGCTGGCCGTCGAGTGGCAGATGCCCGAACTGGCCGACGACGACATCGCCTTCCTGCAATACACCTCCGGCTCCACCTCGACGCCCAAGGGCGTGCAGGTCAGCCACGGCAACCTGGTGGCCAACGAGCGCCTGATCCGCCACGGCTTCGGCATCGGTGACGACGACGTGATCGTCAGCTGGCTGCCGCTGTTCCACGACATGGGCCTGATCGGCGGCCTGCTGCAACCGATCTACAGTGGTATCGAATGCGTACTGATGTCGCCGCGCTACTTCCTCGAGCGCCCGCGCCGTTGGCTGGAAGCCATCGCCCGCTTCGGCGGCACCGTCAGCGGCGGGCCGGACTTCGCCTACCGCCTGTGCTGCGAGCGCGTCAACGAGGCGGCCATGGAAGGTCTCGACCTGAGCAAATGGCGCGTGGCCTTCTCCGGCTCCGAGCCGATCCGCCCGGATACCCTGGAGCGCTTTGCCGCCTGGTTCGCCCCGGCGCAGTTCGACGCCTCGTCCTTCTACGCCTGCTACGGCCTCGCCGAAGCGACCCTGTTCGTCACCGGCGGCGTACGCGGCGACGGTATCGGCCAGCTGGAAGTGAACCTCGATGCCCTGGGCGAGAACATCGCCCGCCCGGGGCGCGGCACCTCGCTGATCAATTGCGGCCGGGCCCAGCCCGACCATGAAATCCAGCTGGTCGACCCGGTGAGTGGTGAATGCCTCGGCCCTGACCGCGTCGGCGAAATCTGGAGCAGCGGCCCCAGCGTTGCCCTTGGCTACTGGCGCAACCCGGAAGCCAGCGCGCGCACCTTCGTCGAAAAGGACGGCCGCACCTGGCTGCGCACCGGCGACCTGGGCTTCCTGCACAACGACGAACTCTTCGTCACCGGTCGCCTCAAGGACATGCTCATCGTCCGTGGCCAGAACCTCTACCCGCAGGACCTGGAACGCTGCGTCGAGGAAGAGGTGGACCTGGTGCGCAAGGGCCGCGTCTCTGCCTTCGCCATCGAGCATCAGGGCCGCGAGGGCATCGGCATCGCCGCCGAAGTCGGGCGCAGCGTGCGCAAGCTGATCTCCGCCGAGGCGCTGGCGAAAGCCATCTCCGCCGCCGTGGCGGAAACCTTCCAGGAAGCGCCGCTGGTGGTGGCGCTGCTGGAACCGGGTGCCTTGCCCAAGACCTCCAGCGGCAAGTTGCAACGCTCGGCCTGCCGCACCCAGCTGCTCGACGGCAGCCTGCAGGCCTACGCTATCCAGCGCGCTGGCGAGCCGATCAGCGATGGCGCCAGCGCCAAGCCGGTCGCACCACTGTCTGCTGAAGAGCAAGCCATCGCCGCGCTGTGGAGCGAAGTGCTGGAGCTGCCGGCGATCCGCCGTGACGACAACTTCTTCGCCTTGGGCGGCAACTCGATCAAGGCCATCCAGCTGATGGCGCGCCTGCGCGAGCGCCTCGGCCGCGCCGTGGAATTGCGCCTGTTGTTCGAAGCGCCGGAGCTCGGCACCTTCGCCGCCGCCCTGGCAGCCCTGCCGACCTCTGAAACCGATGCCGTTCCGCAAGTCCCGCGTGACGGTCTGCTGCCGCTGTCGCCGGCCCAGCGCCGCCTGTGGTTCCTCTGGAAGCTGGAACCGGAAAGCGCCGTCTACCACATCGCCGGGCGCATGAACCTGCGCGGCGAACTGCGCCGGCCGGCAGTGGAGCAGGCGTTCGCCGTGCTGCTGGGCCGCCATGAAACCCTGCGCAGCCGCTTCATTGAGCAGGCCGATGGCGAGGTGTCGCTGAACCTGTCCGATGAGACACAGGTAGAACTCACCGAGAGCGACTTCAGCTCCCTGGGCAACGCCCGTCGCGACATCGCCGCCCGCGAGGACGTCGAAGCCTTCGCCGCGCAGCCCTTCGATCTGGCCAGCGGCCCGCTGCTGCGCCTGCGCCTGCAGAACCTCGGCGGTGGCCGCCAGGCGCTGTTGCTCTGCGTGCATCACATCATCGCCGACGGCTGGTCGCTGAACCTGCTGCTGGACGAATTCGCCGAGTGCTACCGCGCCATCGTCGAACAGCGCGAGCCCGTGCTGCCGGCGCTGTCGCGCCAATATCTCGACCTCGCCGCCGCCCAGCAGAACAAGCTGGAAGCGGGCGAGGGCGCGCGTCTGCTGGACTGGTGGAGCGAGCGCCTGGGCAACCAGCACTCGCCGCTGGAACTGCCTTTTACGACGGGTGAAAAAGGCCAGAGCGCCGAGCTGATCGAACGCGAAGTGGACGCCGAGCTGACCGGCAAATTGCGCAGCCTGGCCCAGGCCCACGGCGCGACCCTGCCGATGCTCCTGCTCAGCGCCTACAACCTGCTGCTGCAGCGCTACAGCGGCCAGCACGACCTGCGCATCGGCCTGACCCAGGCCGGCCGCGAGCAGCTCGACAGCGAGCGACTGGTCGGCTTCTTCGTCAACCTGCTGGTGCTGCGCAGCGAGCTGCCCGAAGGTGCCAGCCTGCGCGGCGTGCTCCGCCAACTGCGCGACGACCTCCTGCGAGCCCAGGCGCACCAGGGTCTGCCGTTCGAGCAACTGGTGGAGGCGCTGCAACCCGAACGCGGCCACGGCCGCCACCCGCTGTGCCAGGTCGCCTTCGACCACCAGTGGCAGCCGCGAGCCGGCAACGGCCTGCCCGGCGTCAGCGTGGAAGAACTGGAACAGATCGACCTGGAAACGCCCTTCGATCTGGTGCTGCGGGTCCGCGAGGGCGAACAGACCTTGCGGCTGAGCTTCTGCTATGCCCGCGAGCGGTACGCCGCCAATGGCATGCAGCGCCTCGTCGGGCACTTCCTCGACCTGCTGCGCGCCTTGCCGCAGCTCAATGCCGACGCCGTGCTGGACGCCCGCGACTGGCTGCCCGCCAGTGACTGGAGCATCGCCGTGGCCAGTGACGCGCCGGCCTTCGAGGCGCTGAGCGAGACCATCGCCGTCCAGGCCCGCCGCCATCCGGCCAAGGTCGCGCTGATCGACGAGCAGCGCGAGGTAAACTTCGCCGAACTGGAGGATCGCTCCAACCGCCTGGCGCAACGCCTGATCCAGCGCGGAATCGGCGCCGAGCGCCGAGTCGCCGTGGCCCTGCCGCGCGGCGTGGACATCCCGCTGGCCCTGCTGGCTGTCATGAAAGCCGGCGGCGCCTACCTGCCGCTGGACATCGACTACCCCGAAGAGCGCCTGGCCTGGCTGATGCAGGACGCCGGCGTCGACCTGCTGCTGACCAACGCCGAGCTGGCCGAACGCCTGCCGCTGCCCGTAGGTGTCGAGCGTCTGGTGCTGGAAGAGGCCGACCTCGGCAACGCCCTGGCCGTGCGCCCGCTGCTGCGCGTTCAGGCGCAGAACCTCGCCTACCTGATCTACACCTCCGGCTCCACCGGCCAGCCCAAGGGCGTTGCCGTCGCCCACGGCGAGATCGCCGCGCACTGCCGCGCCATCGGCCGGCGCTACGCCATGAGCGAGGCGGACCGCGAGCTGATCTTCATGTCCTTTGCCTTCGACGGCGCCCACGAACGCTGGCTCACCGCGCTGTCCCACGGTGGCAGCCTGCTGATCCGCAATGACGCGCTGTGGACCGCCGAGCAGACCCTGGACCAGCTGCGCCGCCATGCCGTGACGGTCGCCGCCTTCCCGCCGGCCTACCTGCAGCAGTTGGCTGAACAAGCTCTGATCACCGGTCACGCGCCGGGCATGCGCATCTACTGCTTTGGCGGTGATGCGGTGCCGGAAGCGGCTTATCACCTGGCGCACCGGGCGCTCAAACCCGAACACCTGATCAACGGCTACGGCCCGACCGAAACCGTGGTCACCCCCCTGCTGTGGAAAGCCGACGCACACACGACTTGCGGCGCGGCCTACGCGCCCATCGGCGAAGTGGTCGGCGAACGCAGCCTGTACATCCTCGACGACCGCCTCCAGCCGCTGCCGCGCGGTGTGGCCGGCGAGCTGTACATCGGCGGCCACGGCCTGGCCCGTGGTTACCACCAGCGCGCCGGCATGACCGCCGAACGCTTCGTGGCCGACCCTTATGCAGACGGCCTCCGCCTGTACCGCAGCGGCGACCGCGTGCGTTGGCGTGAAGACGGCGCGCTGGACTACCTCGGCCGCGTCGACCAGCAGGTGAAGATTCGTGGCTTCCGTATCGAGCCGGGCGAGATCGAAGCCCGCCTGCGCGCGCTGCCCGGCGTGCGCGAAGCGGCGGTAATCGCCCGCGACAGCGAGCGTGGCAAGCGCCTGCTGGGTTATGTCTGTGGTGACAGCCTCGCCGAAGATGCACTGAAAGCCGCCCTGCGTGCACAGCTGCCGGACTACATGGTGCCGTCGCGCATCCTCGTGCTGGAGCAGATGCCGCTCAATGCCAACGGCAAGATCGACCGTAAAACACTGCCCGAGCTGCAGGAAGCCGCCAGCACCGCCGAAGCCCCGCGCGAGGGTCTGGAAAGCCGCGTCGCGGCTGTCTGGGCGGAAGTGCTCGGCGTGCCTGCGGTGGGCCGCGAGGACGACTTCTTCGAGCTGGGCGGCCACTCACTGCTGGCCACGCAAGTCATCTCCCGTCTGCGCCGTGACCTGGGCTGCGAAGTGCCGCTGCGCGACCTGTTCGAAGCCAGCCGCCTGGACGAATTCGCTGCACGGCTGACGGCTCTTGCGCCCAGCGCTCGCCCGGCACTGCGCGCCGTGGCCCGCGACGGCGACCTGCCGCTATCCGCCGCCCAGAGCCGCCTGTGGTTCTTCTGGCAGATGGAACCGGCCAGCGCCGCCTACAACGTGCCGGGTGCGCTACGCCTGCGCGGTCAGCTCGACGAGTCCGCGCTGCGCCGTGCCTTCGATGCCCTGGTGGCGCGCCACGAAACCCTGCGCACCACCTTCGATGAGGTGGACGGCCAGGCCTTCCAGCGCATCCAGCCGGCGCAGCCCCTGGACCTCGCGCGGGTCGATCTGTCCGATGAGAAAGAAGCCGAAAGCGCCGCGCGCCAACTGGCCGAGGAAGAAGCACAGCATCCGTTCGACCTGCGCAATGGCCCGCTGCTGCGCCTGACCCTTATCAAGCTGGCCGATGCCGACCATGTATTGCTGCTGACGATGCACCACATCGTCTCCGATGGCTGGTCGATCCGCGTGCTGGTGGACGAATTCAGTCGCCTCTACGGCGCCTTCGCAGCAGGCGAAGAACTGCAACTGCCGGAGCTGCCGGTGCAATACGCCGACTACGCCCAGTGGCAGCGCGAGCTGCTGGCGGGCGAGGAGGGCCTGCGTCAGCTGAGCTGGTGGACCGAGCAGCTGAGCCTCGAAACGCCCGTCCTGGAACTGGCTGCCGACCGCCCGCGCCCGGCGGTGCAGAGCTATCGTGGCGGCAGCCTCGGCTTCAGCCTGGACGCCGACCTCGGCGGTCGACTCAAGCAACTGGCCCGCAAGCAGGACGTCACTCTGTTCATGTTGCTGCTCGGTGCCTACGCGGTGCTGATGCAACGCTACAGCGGCCAGCGCGACCTGCGCGTCGCAGTGCCCATCGCCAACCGCCAGCAGCTGGAAACCGAAGGGCTGATCGGCTTCTTCGTCAACACCCAGGTCATGCCCTGCGCGCTGGCTGACGACGAATCCTTCGCCGCGCTGCTGGCCCGCCTCAAGCCGCTGGCCCTGGGCGCCCAGGCGCACCAGGACCTGCCGTTCGAACAACTGGTGGAAGCCCTGCAGCCCGAGCGCAGCCTGGCCTACAACCCGCTGGTGCAGGTGAAGTTCAACTTCGGCTTCGACGTCAGCCGCCTGCCCGATGCCGGCGCGCTGAAGCTGGAACTGTTCAGCGAGGAACAGTACGGCGCGCGCTTCGACCTCGCCCTGGACATGGCCGAGGCGCTGGACGCCAGCGGCCAGCCGGGCGATGAACTGCGCGGTAGCTTCGTCTATGCCCGCGACCTGTTCGACGAGGACAGCGTCGCCGCCATCGCCGGCCAGTTCGAAGCGCTGCTGCGCCAGCTGTGCGCCGAACCGCAGCGCGCCCTTGGCGAACTGCCGCGCCCGGTGGCTTCGCGCCGTCGCGGTGAGACCCGGCAATGGCCGCAATCCGACGTACTCGGCCTGTTTGCCGCGCAGGTCGCCGCGCAGCCGGACGCCATCGCCGTGCAGGACGACAGCATCCGCTACAGCTACGCCGAGCTGGACCAGCGCAGCAACCGCCTGGCCAACGCGCTGATCGCCAGCGGCGTGGAGCTGGGCGAGTGCATCGCCCTCTGCCAGGAGCGCAGCGCGCAGTGGGTGCTCCTGCTGCTGGGCGTGCTCAAGGCCGGCGCCACCTATGTGCCGCTGGACCCGGCGCAACCGGCCGAGCGTCTGCGCCAGTTGCTCGCCGACAACGGCATCGGCCGCGTGCTGGTGAGTGATGCCGCGCTGCTGGCGACCTTCGGCGACGCCGCCACGCTGATTCCGGCCGGTGGCCCGGAGCAGGATAGCGCTGCCGCGCCTGCGCGGAGCATCGACCCGCAGCAGGCTGCCTATGTGATCTTCACGTCCGGCTCGACAGGCCAACCCAAGGGCGTGCGCGTCAGCCACGCGGCGCTCGCCAACTATGTGCAGGCCGTGCTCGAACGCCTGCAACTGGACCAGGGCCGCGCCCGGGGCCTGGGCATGGCGATGGTCTCCTCGGTGGCTGCCGACCTCGGCCACACCACGCTGTTCGGCGCGCTGTGCGGCGGCGGTCGCCTGCACCTGGCGGATGCCCAGGCCGTGGCCGATGCCGAGCGTTTTGCCGCGTTCATGCAGGACGTGGACGTGTTGAAGATCGTCCCCAGTCATCTCGCCGGCCTGCTGGCCGCCGCGCCCAACGCTGCCGCCGTGCTGCCGCGGCGTCTGCTGGTGGTAGGCGGTGAAGCCTGCGACCGCGCGCTGCTGCAGCCGATCCGCGAGCTGGCGCCCAAGCTGCGCATCGTCAACCACTACGGCCCCAGTGAATCCACCGTGGGCGTGCTGACCCACGAATGGTCGCTGCTGGACGACCTGCCGGCAGGCAGCCTGCCCATCGGTACGCCGCTGGCCAACAGTGCCATTCGCGTGCTTGACGAGAGCGGCCGCGACCTGCTGCCGGGCGTGCCCGGCGAGCTGTACATCGGCGGCGCGGGCCTGGCGCTGGGTTACCTCGGCCTGCCGGAAATGACCGCCGAGCGCTTCGTGGCGATTGAGGGCGAGCGCCTGTACCGCAGTGGCGACCGCGTGCGGCTGAGCCGTCGCGGCGTCGTGGAATTCCTCGGCCGCGTCGATGACCAGGTGAAGATCCGTGGTTACCGCGTCGAGCCGGGTGAACTGGCGCAAGCGCTCAAGCGCCTGCCCGGCGTACGTGATGCCGTAGCGCTGGCCGAGCGTGACAAAGACGGCCCGATGAAGTTGCTGGCCTGGGCCGTGGCTGAGGGGCGGAGCGTGGAAAGCCTGCGCGAAGCCCTGGCCGCCGCTGTCCCTGAATACCTGCTGCCGGCCCAGTTGATGCTGCTGGAACGCCTGCCTTTGAACGCCAACGGCAAGGTCGACCGCAAGGCGCTGCCACGCGTCGAAGTGGCTACCAAGGCAGCCGACAGCACGCCGCTAAGCGAGCTGGAGCAGCGCATCGCCGATATCTGGCAGGCAGTGCTGAAGGTCGAGCGCGTTGGTGCCGAAGACAACTTCTTCGAGCTGGGCGGCGACTCCATCCTCAGCCTGCAGATCATCGCGCGCATCCGCAAACTCGGTTACAAGCTCAGCCCGAAACAGCTGTTCGAGCGGCAGAGCGTTCGCCAATTGGCGCAGTGGCTGGAAAGCCGCGCTCCGGCCGCGCCGGCAGCAGCTGCGCCGGTCGTTTCGGTTAGCGGTGAGGTGGCGCTATCGCCGGTACAGGCGCGCTTCTTCGAGCGCATGCCGAGCGCCCAGCGCCACCATTGGAACCAGGCTTTGCTGCTGCAACCGCGTGAAGCGCTGGACGGTGACGTCCTCGCCCGCGCACTGCACTGGCTGGTCGGCCAGCACGACGCGCTGCGCCTGCGCTTCGACGGCAGCCGCCAGCGTTACGCCGAACACGGCCCGCTGGATATGACGCTGCTGTGGCGCCGCCGCGCGGCAGACGCGCAAACCCTGGAGCGCCTGTGCGACGACGCCCAGGCCAGCCTGGATATCGCCAACGGCCCGCTGCTGCGCGCCATGCAAGTCGGCCTTGCAGACGGCAGCGAGCGCCTGCTGCTGGTGATCCATCACCTGGCGGTGGATGGCGTGTCGTGGCGCATCCTGCTGGAAGACCTGCAGTACGCCTACCGCGAACTGCGCGCCGGCCGCCCCCCCGCTGCACTGCCGCGCAGCGACAGCTACCAGGCCTGGAGCGCCCGCCAGCAGGCGGCTGCCAATGGCGCGGCGGCTGAGCTTGGCTACTGGCAGGCCGAGCTGCACGATGCGCCGCGTCTGACCCGCGCCCGCAGCGGCGCCCCGGCCACCTGGAAGGAAGCCGCCAACGCGCGCTTCAGCCTCGATGTCGAGACCACCCGCCAACTGCTCGGCCCGGCACTGAAAGCGCAGCGCCTGCAGATCAACGACCTGCTGCTGACCGCGCTGGCCCGCGCCCTCTGCGCCTGGACCGGTGAAAGCTCTGCGCTGGTGGAGATGGAAGGCCACGGCCGCGACGCCTTCGACGGCGAAGCAGCGCTGGACCTGAGCCGCTCCGTGGGCTGGTTCACTGCGCTCTATCCCGTCCGCCTGCAAGCCGGCGGCGAGCCGGGTGCGGACCTGCGCGCCACCCGCGAACACCTGCGCAATCTGCCGCGCGCCGGCATCGGCTACGGCCAGCTGCGCTATCTCAGCCAGCACGCCGCCAGCCTGCGTGACCTGCCGGCGCCGCAGGTGACCTTCAACTACCTCGGCCAGCTCGACCAGGCCTTCGCTGACGCCGATTTCCTGCCGGCCTTCGAAGGCGTGGGCCGCAGCCAGCCGCTGAACGCTGCGCTGGGCAACGCGCTGGTCTATGCCGGCCGCGTGCTCGGCGGCGAGCTGAGCCTGGAAGTCACCTATAGCAGCGCCATGTTCGACGCGGCGGACATCGACGAGCTGCAAGCGCTGCTGCGCGCCGAACTGCAAGCACTGGTCGCTTACTGCCTGAGCCATCCCCACAAGCTCGGCGCAAATGAGCTGCCGCTGCTCGGTCTCGATCAGCAACAGCTCGACGCAATGCCGCTGCCGGCCGGGGTGGAAGACCTCTATCCGCTGTCGCCGATGCAGCAGGGCATGCTGTTCCATGCCCTCGACGTGCCGGGCTCCTCGCTCTACGTCAATCAGCTGCGGGTCGACCTGGACGGCCTCGACGAGGTGCGTTTCCTGGACGCCTGGCGCGCGGTCATCGCCCGCCACGCCAACCTGCGCACCGGCTTCCTCGCCAGTGCCGACGCGGCGCCGTTGCAGTTCGTCCTGCGCGACGCGCAGTTGCCGGTGCAGTCCTTCGACTGGCGCGACCAGCAGGTGAGTGAGCAACAGCTTGAAAACGTCGCTGACGCGCAACGCAACCTTGGCTTCGACCTGGCCAAGCCGCCGTTGCAACGCCTGGCGCTGGTACGCCTGGGCGAGCGCCGCTACCACCTGATCTGGACCTGCCACCACCTGCTGCTGGATGGCTGGAGCAGCGCGCGGCTGATCGGCGAAGTGCTCGCGCTCTACCGTGGCGAAGCACTGTCGGCGCCGGCGGCGCAGTACGGCGACTACATCGGCTGGCTGCACGCCCAGGACGGCGCGGCGGGCGAGAGCTTCTGGCGCGAGCGCCTGAAGGGCTTCGACGAGCCGACCCTGCTGGCCACCGCCTGCAGCGCCGGTTTCCGCGAGGAGCCGCTGTGCGAGCTGCACAGCCGCCTCGACAGCGCGCCGCTGCAGCGCTTCGCCCAGGCCCAGCGCGTCACCCTCAACACCCTGGTGCAGGGCGCGTGGGCGCTGCTGCTGCAACGCTACTGCGGGCAGCGCAGCGTGACCTTCGGCGCCACCGTGGCGGGGCGCCCGGCCACGCTGCCGGGAGCGGAAGAGAGCCTTGGCCTGTTCATCAACACCCTGCCGATTGTCCAGGCGCCGGATGACGCCCAGCGCGTCGGCGACTGGCTGCGCGAGCTGCAATCCTTCAACCTCGACGTACGCGAGTTCGAGCACACACCGCTGTACGACATCCAGCGCTGGGCTGGCCGCGGCGGGCAGGCGCTGTTCGACAGCATCATCGTGTTCGAGAACTTCCCCATGGATGCGGCGCTGGCGTCCTCCAGCGAGGACGACCTGCGCATCCTCGACCACCACCCGGTGGACGGCACCAACTACGCCCTGGCCCTGGTGGCCAGTGCCGGCGAACAGCTGGATGTGCGCTACACCTACCGCACCGACCGTCTCAGCGCGAGCCAGATCGAGCAGCTGCGCGGGCACTTCGAGCACCTGTTGCTGGCCCTGGTGGAAGACGCCGAGCGCCCGCTGGGCCGGGTCAGCCAACTGGCCGACGCCGAGCGCAACGAACTGCTGCAGCGCTTCAACGACACCGAGGCGAAATTCCCCGCCGACGTGCAACTGCAGGAACTGATCGAGCGGCAGGTCGCCGCGACCCCGGAGGCACTGGCCGTACAATTCGGTGATGAGCGCCTGAGCTACGCCCAGCTCAATGCCCGTGCCAACCAGCTCGCGCACTGGTTGCGTGGTCAGGGCGTCGGCCCGGACGTACTGGTCGGTGTGGCCGCCGAGCGTTCGGTGGAGCTGGTCGTGGCTCTGCTGGGCATCGTCAAGGCGGGCGGCGCCTACGTGCCGATGGACCCGGACTACCCGCAGGAGCGCCTGCAGCACATGCTGAGCGACAGCGGCGTGAGCCTGCTGCTGACCCAGCAGCACCTGCAGGAGCGCCTGCCGGCGAGCAACGCCGAAATGGTATGCCTGGACAGCCAGTGGGGCGAGATCGCCACGGCCTCCGAGCAGAATCCGGCCAGCGCCGGCAGCCCGCAGAACCTGGCGTACCTGATCTACACCTCCGGCTCCACCGGCAAGCCCAAGGGCGCCGGCAACAGCCATCGCGCGCTGGTCAATCGCCTGAACTGGATGCAGAAGGCCTACGCGCTGGACGCCTCCGATCGCGTGCTGCAGAAGACCCCGTTCAGCTTCGACGTGTCGGTGTGGGAGTTCTTCTGGCCGCTGCTGACCGGCGCCGCCCTGGTGGTCGCCGCGCCCGGCGCGCATCGCGATCCGCTGGCGCTGCGTCAGGTGATCGAGGCGGGGCAGGTCACCACGCTGCACTTCGTGCCGTCGATGCTGCAGACCTTCGTCGCCTCCGGTGAACTGGAGCGCTGCCCGTCGCTGCTGCAGGTGATGTGCTCCGGCGAGGCGCTGCCCTATGAGCTGCAACAGCAGTTCCGCCAGCGCAGCAGTGCGAAGCTGCACAACCTCTACGGCCCGACCGAGGCGGCGATCGACGTCAGCTTCTGGGCCTGCGACGAGGACAACGCGCGGCAGGTCGTGCCCATCGGCCGGCCCATCGACAACCTGCGCCTGGTGCTGCTGGACGAGCGCCTGGTACCGGTGCCGCAAGGCGTGGCCGGCGAGCTGTACATCGGCGGCGTGGGCCTGGCGCGCGGTTACCACGCGCGTCCCGGCCTGACTGCCGAGCGTTTCATTGCCGACCCGTTCGGCAGTGGAGAACGCCTGTACCGTACCGGCGATCTGGCTCGCCAGCGCGAAGACGGCGCCATCGAATACCTCGGCCGTCTCGATCACCAGGTGAAGATTCGCGGCCTGCGTATCGAACTGGGCGAAATCGAGGCGCGCCTGCAGGCCCATCCGCAGGTCAGCGAAGCGGTGGTGGTGGCGAAGGACGGCGTGCTGCTGGCCTACGTGGTCGCCAGCGCCGAGCCCGAAGCCCTGCGTCAGGCGCTGCAAGGCGAATTGCCGGACTACATGGTGCCGTCGCGAATCATCGCCCTCGACGCCATGCCGCTGTCGCCCAACGGCAAGCTTGACCGCAAGGCCCTGCCGGACCCGCAGCTGGGCGACAGCCTGCGCGAGTACATGGCGCCGCGCAGCGACCTGGAAGTCGAACTGGCCGGCATCTGGCAGCACGTGCTGCAGGTGGACCGCGTCGGCCTGCACGACGACTTCTTCGAACTGGGCGGCCATTCGCTGTTGCTCACCCAGGTCGGCCTGACCCTGCGTCAGCGCCTGGGCCTGGAACTGCCGCTGCACCGCCTGTTCGAGCTGAGCAATATCGAGGCGCTGGCCGCCTGGATCGAAGCCCAGCGGGCAGGCGCCGCCAGCGCGGAAGAGGAACTGGACCTGATGGACGAACTGCTCGGCGAGCTGGAGAACCTGTAATGAGTCAACCGATGGACGCCCAGCTGAAACAGGTCGCAGAGCGCCTTGGCGCGCTGCCCGAGGACAAGCAGATCGTCTTCCTGCGCCAGCTGCGCGAGAAAGGCGTGAGCCTGTCGCGCCTGCCGATCCTGCGCGAGGGACGCGAGCACGCGCCGCTCTCGGCAGCCCAGGCGCGCTTGTGGTTCCTCTGGCAGATGGAACCGCACAGCGCCGCCTACAACATTCCCGCCGCCGTGCGCCTGCGCGGTGTGCTGGACGAGGGTGCGCTGGAGCGCGCCTTCGCCGCGCTGATCGCGCGCCATGAAAGCCTGCGCACCGTATTCCGCAGCGCAGAGGACCGCTCTCGTAGGGCGAATGACGCGCAGCGTCATCCGCCGCAGGCTGGGCAGAGTGCGGCGGCGGATAACGCTGGCGCGTTAAGCGCCCTACAGGAGCCGGATGGCGAGGTGCTGCAATGCGTCCTGCCTCCGGGCCCGGCGCATCTGGAGGCGAAGGATTTCGGCAGCGAAGCGGAGGCGCGGCAATGGCTCAACGAGTGCGCCCAGCGCTGCTTCGATCTGGCAGAAGGCCCGCTGCTGCGCCTGCACCTGGCACGCCTGCCGGGCGAGGCGCTGCTGCTGGTAAACCTGCACCACATCATTGCCGACGGCTGGTCCATCGGCGTGCTGATCGATGAATTCGCTGCTCTCTACGGTGCCGAAGTACAGGGCACCCGGGCCGAGCTGGAAGCCTTGCCGATCCAGTACAGTGATATTGCCCGCTGGCAGCGCCTGTGGCTGTCGGCCGGCGAAGGCGAGCGGCAGCTGAACTACTGGAAGGAGCAGTTGGGTGATGAGTCCCTGCTGCTGACCTTGCCGGGCGACCGGCCGCGCCCGCTGGTGCAGAGCTATCGCGGTGCGACGCTGGACTTCGAACTGCCCCGCGCGCTCAGCGATTCCCTGCGCGAACTGGCGCGCGGGCAGGGCGCCACGCTGTTCATGCTGATCCTTGCGGCCTACCAGCTGCTGTTGTCGCGCTACAGCGGCCAGCGCGAGCTGCGCGTGGGCGTGCCCATCGCCGGCCGTGGCCGCGCCGAGAGCGAAAGGCTGATCGGCTTCTTCGTGAATACCCAGGTGCTGTCCGCACGCATCGACGGCGACGAATCCTTCAACACCTTCCTCGCCCGCACCCGCGAAGCGGTGCTGGGTGCCCAGGCCAACCCGGACCTGCCGTTCGAACAACTGGTGGATGCCCTGCAGCCCGAGCGCAGTCTGAGCTACAACCCGCTGTTCCAGGTGGCCTGCAACCACCAGCCGAGTCGCCGCGACGCCTTGCGCGAGCTGCCCGGTGGCCTGCAGCTGGAAAGCCTGGAGCTGGACAGCGGTATCGCCAAGTTCGACCTGACCCTGAACACCGAGGAAAGCCGTGACGGCCAGGTGCGCGGGCAGTTCATGTACGCCACCGACCAGTTCGACACGGCGACCATCGAACGCCTGGGCGGGCACTTCCTCAACCTGCTGCAGGCCCTGGTGCGCGACCCGCAATGCCCGGTGGCGCGCCTGCCGTTGCTGGACGGCAGCGAGCGCGAACAACTGCTCTACGGCTGGAATACCACCGCGATGGACTACCCGCGCGATGCCTGCCTGCACCAGCTGATCGAACAGCAGGTGCAGCACTCGCCTGCCGACGTGGCGCTCACCGATGGCCAGCGCAGCTTCAGCTACGCCGAGCTGAACAGCCGCGCCAACCGCCTCGCGCACTGGCTGCGCGAGCAGGGCGTCGGCCCGGACAGCCGCGTGGGCGTCGCGCTGGAACGCTCGGTGGAGCTGCCGGTGGCGCTGCTGGCGGTGCTCAAGGCCGGCGGCGCCTACGTGCCGCTGGACCCGGAATTCCCCGCCGAACGCCTGGCGCACATGCTCGAAGACGGCGGCGTGCGCCTGCTGCTGACCCAGCAGCACCTGCTCGGCGAGCTGCCGCAGACGGGTGCCCGCGCGTTCTGCCTGGACCGCGACTGGGCGCAGCTGGATGGCTACGCCGACAACGATCTGGCAAACCTCGCCAAGCCGGATGATCTGGCCTACGTCATCTACACCTCCGGCTCCACCGGCAAGCCCAAGGGCGTCGCCGTGCGCCACGGCGGGGTGGTCAACTTCATGCTGAGCATGGCCCGCGAGCCCGGCCTGAGTACGCAGGATCGCGTGCTCGCGCTGACCTCGCTGTCCTTCGATATCTCCGCGCTGGAGCTGTACCTGCCGCTGCTGGTCGGCGGCCGTGTGGTGCTGGTCGACCGCGACGTCGCCCGCGACCCGTCGCGCCTGCTCGGGGTGGCGCTGGAGCAAGGCGTGACGGTGATCCAGGCGACCCCCAGCACCTGGACTCTGCTCAGTGGCCACGAGGACTTCCCGCGCCTGACCGGCTGCCGTTTCTTCTGCGGCGGCGAAGCGTTGTCTGCTGAGCTGGCGGACAAGCTCACCGCACAAACAGAAGCGCTGTGGAACCTCTACGGACCCACCGAAACCACCATCTGGTCGGCGGCCTGGAAGATAGAAAAGGGCGCCCGCGTACTGCTCGGCAAACCTATCGCCAACACCCAGCTGTACATCCTCGATGGCGAGCTGCAACCCGCACCCATCGGCGTGGCGGGCGAGCTGTACATCGCCGGCGACGGCCTGGCGCGCGGCTACCATGGGCGCCCGGAACTGACCAACGAGCGCTTCGTTGCTGACCCGTTCAGCTCGGAGCGAAACGCGCGCATGTACCGCACCGGCGACCTCGCGCGCTGGCGCGCTGACGGCGTGCTGGAATACCTCGGCCGCATCGATCATCAGGTGAAGATCCGCGGCTTCCGCATCGAGCTGGGCGAGATCGAATCTCGCCTGCTCGGCCAGCCCGGCGTGCGCGAGGCGGTGGTGATCGCCCGAGATGCGGGGCAGGTCAAGCAACTGGTGGGCTACGTCACCGGGCACATCGACTGCGACCTGCGCACCGCGTTGCTGGAAGAGTTGCCGGACTACATGGTTCCCGCGCAGATCGTCCAGCTCGAACGCATGCCGCTGACCCCCAACGGCAAACTTGACCGCAAGGCGCTGCCGGAGCCGGACTTCAGCCTGTTGCAGAAGACCTACCGCGCGCCGGAAAGCGAACGCGAGCAAACCCTGGCGGCCATCTGGTGCGCCGTGCTCGGCCTTGATCGCGTGGGGCTGGACGATAACTTCTTCGAGCTGGGCGGCGACTCGATCGTCTCCATCCAGGTGGTCAGCCGAGCCCGTGCCGCCGGCCTGCAACTGAGCCCGAAGGACCTGTTCCAGCACCAGACACTGCAGGCGCTGGCCCGCGTGGCCGGTGATTTCGTTGCGGCCGAAGTACCCGTTGCCGTCGCCGCTCTCGAAGCCCCGGACGCCGCACAGCTGGCCGCACTCGGTCTGAATCCAGACCAGATCGAAGACCTCTACCCGCTGTCGCCGATGCAGCAGGGCATGCTGTTCCACGGCGTGGACGGCAGTGAGGGCGGTGTCTACGTCAACCAGCTGCGCGTGGAGGTGCAGGACCTGGACGTGGAGCGCTTCCGTGCCGCCTGGCAGGCCGCGCTGGATGCCCACGACAACCTGCGTGCCGGTGTGCATTGGCAGGGGCTGGATCAACCGGTGCAGGCCGTGCACAAACACGTCGAGCTGCCGCTGGAGGTGCTCGACTGGCGCGGCCGCGAGGACATGGACGCGGCACTGGACGAACTGGCCGCCGCCGAGCGCAGCCGCAGCTTCGACCTGGAACGCCCGCCGCTGCTGCGGCTGGTGCTGGTGCGCAGCGCCGAGGCCAGCCACCAGCTGATCTACACCCACCACCACATCCTGCTCGACGGCTGGAGCAACGCCCAGCTGTTTGCCGAAGCATTGCGCCGCTACAACGGCGAGAGCATCGCCGAGCAGGGCCGCTACCGCGACTACATCCACTGGCTGCAGGTGCAGGACCAGCAGCAGGCCCAGAACTTCTGGAGCGGTCGCCTGCAAGGCTTTGCCCAGCCCACCGTACTCGCCGACAGCCTGGCGCGCCCGGTCGAAGGCAGCGGCCACGGCCTGGAATACAGCCGCTACGACGCGGCGGCCACCGAACGCCTGAAGGCCTTCGCCCGCAGCCAGCGGGTAACGCTCAATACCCTGGTGCAGGCGGCGTGGATCCTCCTGCTGCAACGCTACACCGGGCAGCAGCGCGTGGCCTTCGGCGCCACCGTGGCCGGGCGTCCTGCGCAACTGGCCGGCGCCGACAGCCTGCTGGGGCTGTTCATCAACACGTTGCCCATCGTCCAGGCGCCGGCAGAGCAAGCCGACCTCGGCGACTGGCTTCGCGAGCTGCAGGCCTACAACCTGGACGTCCGCGAGTTCGAGCACACGCCGCTGTACGACATCCAGCGCTGGGCCGGTCAGGCCGGGCAGGCGCTGTTCGACAGCATCATCGTGTTCGAGAACTATCCGGTCGACGAGGTGCTGCGCAGCGCCCAGGGGCCGCGTTTCGGCGAGCTGAAGTCGAAGGACGAGACCAGCATCCCCATGGACCTTGCCGTGCGTGTCGGCGAACGCCTTGAGATCGAGTACCAGTACCTGCGTGCGCACTTCAGCGCAGCCGCCGTAACGCGCCTGCGCGGCAATATGGAGCAGGTGCTGGAGAGCCTGCTGCACGGCGCCGGCAAGCGCGTCGGCGAACTGCAATGCCTGTCCGCCAGCGACCGTGCGGCCCTGGCTGCCTGTCGTGGCCCGCACCAGTCGCTGCCGCCGGCCGAGCCGGTGCACCTGGCCATCGCCCGCCAGGCTGCGCTGCGTGGCGATGAGGTGGCGCTGATCTGTGGCGACGAGGAGATCGACTACGCGGCGCTGGAGCGCGACTCCAACCGCCTGGCCCATCGCCTGATGGCCCTCGGTGTTGGCCCGGAAGTCCGCGTTGGCGTGGCCTTGCCGCGCAGCGTGCGCATTCCGCTGGCGCTGCTGGCGGTGCTCAAGGCTGGCGGCGCCTACGTGCCGCTGGACGCCGAGTACCCGCGCGAGCGCCTGGAATTCCAGATGGCCGATGCCGGCATCGCGCTGCTGATCACCGACAACCGCCTGCGCGAGCGCCTGCCGCTGCCGGCGGGCGTGACCTGCCTGGAGCTCGACAGCCTCGACCTCACCGGCGAAGACAGCGATCTGCCGGTGGTGGCGCTGGAGCCGGAAAACCTCGCCTACCTGATCTACACCTCCGGTTCCACCGGCAAGCCCAAGGGCGTTGCAGTCAGCCATGGCCCGCTGGCCATGCATTGTGCGGCCATCGGCGAGCTGTACCGGATGGATGCTGCGACCCGCGAGCTGCACTTCATGTCCTTCGCCTTCGACGGCGCCCACGAGCGTTGGCTGACTACCCTGGTACATGGCGGCAGCCTTGTGCTGCGCGGCGACGAGCTGTGGACGCCGGAGCAGACCTACCGCGTACTGCACGACAAGCAGGTGAGCGTGGCGGCCTTCCCGCCGGTGTACCTGCAGCAACTGGCCGAACATGCGCTGCGTGACGGCAACCCGCCGCCGGTGCGCATCTACTGCTTCGGCGGCGACGCGGTGCCCAACGCCAGCTTCGAGCTGGCCAAGCGCGCGTTGCGGGCCGAGCACCTGATCAACGGCTACGGCCCCACGGAAACCGTGGTCACGCCGCTGCTGTGGAAGGCCGACCGCACGACGGACTGCGATGCCGCCTATGCGCCCATCGGCAAGGGCGTCGGCGCGCGCAAGCTGTACATCCTCGATGAGCAGTTGCGCCAGGTGCCACTGGGTGTGGCCGGCGAGCTGTACATCGGCGGTGATGGCCTGGCGCGCGGCTACCACGAGCGCGCCGGGCTGACCGCCGAGCGCTTCGTCGCCGATCCGTTCGACCTCTCGCAAGGCGGTCGCCTGTACCGCAGCGGCGACCTGGTACGCGGCCGCGCCGATGGCGTGATCGACTACGTCGGGCGCATCGATCATCAGGTGAAGATTCGCGGCTTCCGTATCGAGTTGGGCGAGATCGAGGCGCGCCTGCAGGATCACCCGCAGGTCAGCGAGGCGCTGGTGGTGGCCCGCGACGGTATCAGCGGCAAGCAGTTGGTCGGCTACGTGGTCGGCGCAGCGGAAGGCGATGCGCTGCGCAGCTTCCTCCGCGAGCAGGTGCCGGACTACATGGTGCCCGCGCAGATCCTCCGGCTGGAGCGTTTCCCGCTGTCGCCTAACGGCAAGATCGACCGCAAGGCGCTGCCCGAGCCGACCTGGCAGGGCGAGGCCTACGAGGCACCGCGAAACGAGCGCGAGCGCGCGCTGGCGGTCATCTGGCAGGACGTGCTGCAAGTGGAGCGCGTCGGCATCCGCGACAACTTCTTCGACCTGGGCGGCGACTCCATCCTCAGCCTGCAGATCGTCTCCCGCGCCCGCCAGGCGCTGGGTGACGGGGTGGAAATCCGCCTGCGCGACCTGTTGCAGTACCAGACCATCGCCGGCCTGCTGGAACGCGCCGAGAGCGTCGCCGAGGCGGCGCCGACAGCGGTGGTGGCAATGGCCGACGATGGCGAGTCCTTCGGCCTGGTGCCGATCCAGCAATGGATGTTCGAGCAGCGACTGGAGGAACCTAACCACTTCAACCAGGCGGTGCTGCTGGAGTGCCGCCAGCGCCTCGACGCCGAGGCGCTGGAAGCGGCGCTGCAAGGCCTGCTGGCCGAGCACGGCAGCCTGCGCCTGTCGTTCGCCCAAGGGGCTGACGGCCTGTGGCGCCAGCGCTATCGCGAGGCCAGCGAGATCACCGGTGCGCTGCTCTGGCAGCGGCAGGCGGCGAACGCCGAGGAGGCATTGCTGATCGCCAACCAGGCGCAACGTAGCCTGGAATTGGGCGAAGGCCGGCTGCTGCGCGGTGTGCTCACCGACATGGCCGATGGCAGCCAGCGTCTGCTGCTGGTGATCCACCACCTGGGCGTGGACGGCGTGTCCTGGCGCATCCTGCTGGAGGAGCTGCAACAGCGTTATGCCGCGCAGCTCATTGGCGAGCCGGCGCCGATCTTCGAACGCACCAGCGCCTACCGCGCCTGGGCCGAAGGCCTGCGCGACTACGCCGACAGCCAACTGGCCCAGGCCGACCTGCCGTATTGGCTGGAACAGACCGACAGCGCTGGCCTTGGCGAGCCGCAACGCGACAACCCGCGCGGCGCCGAGCGCATGACGCACCTGGAGCAGCTGTTCCTGCGCCTGGACCGCCAGCAGACCCAGCGCCTGCTGAAGGTGGCGCCAGAGGCCTACCGCACGCAGATCAACGATCTGCTGCTGACTGCCCTTGGTCGCACCCTGTGCCACTGGTGCGACAGCCAATCCGTGCTGATCGGCCTGGAAGGCCACGGCCGCGAGGATGTCCTCGACGAAGTCGACCACAGCCGTACCCTGGGCTGGTTCACCAGCCTGTTCCCGCTGCGCCTGACGCCGGGGCAGGGCGACTACGCCCAGGCCATCCCGGCGATCCGCCAGCAACTGCGCGCGGTGCCGGACAAGGGCATTGGCTATGGCGCCTTGCGCTACCTGGGCGACAGTGCGCTGCGCCGCCAGCTTGCCGCCCGCGCCGAGCCGCGCGTCACCTTCAACTACCTCGGCCAGTTCGACCAGAGCTTCGACGACAAGGCGCTGTTCGTACCGCTGCAGGAGAAGCCCGGCGACACCTACGCCGCCAGCACGCCGATGAACAACTGGCTGGAGATTGTCGGCCAGGTCTATGACGGCGAGCTGACCCTGCGCTGCATGTTCAGTCGCCGGGTGTTCCGCCCGTCGCGCATCGAGTCGCTGATGGCGCAGCTGCGCACGGAACTGGAAGGGGTGATCGGCCATTGCTGCGCCCAGGTGGAAAGCGGCGCGCGCAAGGAGCAAGCCACGGTATGAACGCATTGATGATTGAGGTCGGCATGCTGCACCCGGAGATTTCCGCCTTCCTGGACATGGTCGACGACGGCCGCCGCACGGGGCGCCCGGCGTTGCACGAATTGCCGCTGGAGCAGGCGCGGCAGGACTTCGAGGCCTCCTCAGAATCACTCAAGGCCGGGGCGCCGTCGATGCCGGTGGAAGCGCTGCTGATCCCGGCGCGCGAGGGCCGGCAGCTGCCTGTCCGCCTGTACCGGCCTGCCGGTTCTGGCGATGGGGCGATCCTGTATTTCCATGGCGGCGGCTACACGGTCGGCAGCCTGGATTCCCATGACGGGCTGTGCCGGTGGCTGGCGAAGCACTGCGATTGCGCGGTGATTTCGGTGGGTTACCGGTTGGCGCCGGAGGCGCCGTTCCCGGCGGCGACCTTCGACGCGCGTGATGCCTGGAACTGGCTGCTGAACGCGGCTGTCAGCCTCGGCCTGAGTCCGCGCCGCCTTGCCGTCGGTGGCGACAGTGCCGGCGCGACACTGGCCACCGTGCTCTGCGCCGAGCTGGCAGGCGAGGGGGCGGAGCAGCCCTGCGCGCAGTTGCTGTTCTATCCGGCGGCGGACGCCAGCGCGCGCACTGAGTCGGAGGAACTGTTTGCCGAGGGCTATCTGCTGGAGACGGCCAGCCTGGACTGGTTCTATCAGCAGTACATGCCTGACGTTGCGCAGCGAGGTGATTGGCGCTGCTCTCCGGTCCATGCCGGTGCTGCTTTGCAAGGTAGCGCGCCGGCCTTGCTGTTCGCGGCCGAGTTCGATCCGTTGCTGGACGAAGGCCTGGCCTACGCCCGCGCGCTGGTGGAGCAGGGCGTGGAAGTGGAGGCGGAGCGCTGCTGCGGGATGACCCACGACTTCCTGCGCATGGGCAACCTGGTGCCGGAGGTGGAGGGGTATTACCGGCGCGTGGCCGAGTTCCTCGCTGCCCGTTGGTAAGCCGGCGGCCTGCTGCTGCATAACCCGGATCATCGACTTCAACCTGTAGGAGCGGGCCATGCCCGCGATCCGTCGGCATGGCCGGCGCCTTCCTCCGCTCCGATGTTGGTCCTGTATTGCTGCGTTGGCTTGGGTATTTCTGCGTCGCTTCGGCGTGCGCCCGGACTTCCTGTTTCGCCCCCTCGGGCGAGTCACTTTTCCAAACGCCGAAAAGTAACCAAAAGGCTTGCCCCGGACATCCGGTTTTTCGCTTAGGCGAAAAATTCCCTCGTTGAAGCGGAGTTTCAGGGGCACGCTGCGAAGGGCCGTCCCTGGTCCATCGCAGCTCTCGCGACATCCATGTCGCTCAACCCCTGAAACTCCGCTTCAACGAGGCCTCCTGAACGGGGCGTTCGGCGTGCTCGGACATGTCGCTGGAAGTCTTCAGAGAGCGAAGAGCGGTAGTAGGAGCAAGCTTGCTCGCGAACCGTCCAACACCGACGTTTTCCTGTAGGAGCGGGCCATGCCCGCGAACGGCGCCGGTAGGCGCCGTTGCTACGGACTACTGGATCGCCGCCACCGGCTGCCCAGCCACCTGCCGGCTCGCTGCCTCCAGTGGAGCGGGGTTGGCCCAGTCGGCGGCCTTGAAGTCGCGGCGGATCAGGCCGTAGCTCTTCGCGGCCGTGATGGACGCATCCAGGCGGCCGAGGAAATCGGCGTCCAGCTTCGGCGACAGTACTTCCACCAGCGGCCGGTCCTGGTATTCGCTCTTGAAGATCACCGCCGGATAGCTGGCCTGCTTCGACACCAGTTCGATATAGGCATCGCGGTTGGCCTCCGCACTGGCCCATTGCACGGCCTGCAGCTGCACCTTGAGCAGCCGCTCGGTGATGTCCGGGTGGGCGTCGACGAATTCGCCGTTGCCCACCAGCAGCGCCTGCAGGGTGCCGGCGCCGCCGAGGTCGCGGGTGTTCAGCGGGATTTCCGCCAGGCCCTTGTCGCGCAGGGCGAACAGGCCGGCCAGGCCCCAGGTGGCGTCTATCTGCCTGGCCGCCAACGCCGCAAGCGCTGCGCTGAAGTCGAGGTTGATCACCTTCAGGTCCTTCTCGGTAAGGCCGGCGCTGGCCAGGGCGTTGTCGAACGACAGCTGGCTGGCAGTGCCGCGGAAGATGCCCACGCGCTTGCCCTTGAGGTCGGCCAGGGTCTTGATCCCTGAGCCCGGCTGCACGCCCAGGTAATGGTTCACGCCGCGCGCGGTGGCGGCCAGTACGCGGCTGTCCAGGCCGCTGGACTTGCCGATGATCGCCGCAAGGTCACCCAGGTAGGCGAAGTCCACCTGGCCGTTGGCGAAGGCCTCGTTGACCACCGGGCCGGCGCCCTTGAAGAAGCTCCATTTGACCTGGATGCCGTCCTTGGCGAATTCCTTCTCCAGTAACTGGCGGGTGTAGAGGATGTCCACCACGCCGCCGCCGGAGTGGTTCTGGCCGGCGCTGACGTCGGGCACGGCGATGCGGATTTCCTTCACCGGGGCGGCGGCCTGAGTGGCCAGCGGGTAGACGCCGAGGAGGCCGGCCAGCACCGGCGCAGCGAAGAGGGACAGCAATTGAGTGGTGAGGGCCTTCATGGCGCCTGCCTCCTGCAGTGGGGGAGCGCGTGTGGCTCCGGCGAGCGCACTAAAGGCATGGGGCTGTTCATCAACAAAATAATAAAAATTCATTTTTTAGAAACTGTTCGAGCTAAGCGAGGGATGACAAGGCTTCGCGGGTAGATGCCCGGCGGGCATAAAAAATATTCGGCGAATGCATTGGATGAGCACCGGGACCTTCCCTTAAATGGCTTGTGTTAGCTCATAAATGAATTGATATAACTATTTATATTCCAATGAAGAATATTACGAAGCCCTATCGCCTTGCTTTTCCCAGCCCCCGCCTGAGGCCTTCCACCGTCGGTTGGAGCGGGCTTGACCCCATCCTGCCGTGGCTGGTGCCGCTGGCCATTGCCGTGCTCTGGTGGACCTCCAGCCACCGTCACTGGATGTCCGCGCAGATCCTGCCCACGCCCGAACTGGTGCTGCAGGCCGGCCGCGAGCTGCTCGCCGGCGAGCTCTGGGAGCAACTGGGCATCAGCCTGAAACGTCTGCTCCGGGGCCTGCTGGCCGGCATCCTCAGCGGGCTGGCACTGGGCGCCTGGCTCGGCTTCAGCCGCCGCGCCGAGCGTCTGGTGCTGCCCACCTTCAGTGCCCTGGCGCAGGTTCCGACCCTGGCCTGGATTCCGTTGTTCATGCTGTTCTTCGGTATCGGCGAGCTGCTCAAGCTGGTGGTGCTGGTCAAGGCGATCATCGTGCCGGTGACGCTGCACACCCTGGTCGGCGTGCGTGATGCCCAGCCGCGTCTGCGCGAGGCCGCAGCCGTGCTGCGCCTGCCGCGCCGATTGTTGCTGTGGCGGCTGATCCTGCCGGCGGCGCTGCCGGCTTTCCTCACCGGCGTGCGCCTGGCGCTGGCGCAGGGCTGGACCTCGTTGCTGGCCGTGGAACTGCTGGCTTCCAGCGAAGGCGTCGGCTACCTGATGGTGCAGGCGCGCCAGCTGTTCATGCTCGACATCGTGTTCGTCTGCATCCTGGTCATCGGCCTGGTGGGCGCGGCCATGGACCGTGGTATCCAGGCGCTGGACCGGCGTCTGGTTCACTGGCCGCAACAGGCCGCAGGAGAGTTCCGGAGAAGTACGGCGGGGCAGGGCTGGGAACGCCTGCAACCCTGGCTGCTGCCGTTGGCGCTGCTGGCGATCTGGCAGGCGGCGAGCGCACTGCAGTGGGTCGATCCGGCGATTCTCGCCAGCCCCGCGTCGGTAGCCGTCGCGCTGTGGCAGGGATTGCTGGATAGCAGCCTGACCGCCGCGTTGCTGGCCAGCCTGCAACGCACGCTCGCCGGCCTGCTGCTGGGTGGCTCGCTGGGTTTCCTGCTCGGCCTGGGACTGGGCCTGTGGCGCCCGGCGGAGCGGGTGCTAGGCCCGTCCTTCGCTGCGCTGCGGCAAGTGGCGATCTTTGCCTGGGTGCCACTGCTCACCGCCTGGTTTGGTTTGGGCGAGCTGGCCAAGGTGGTGTTCGTCGGCCTGGCTGCATTCTTCCCGCTGTTGCTGGCCACCCAGCGCGGCATCGCCAGCCTGCCGGCGCAACTGAGCGAAGCGGCCATCGCGCTGCGCCTCTCGCCCTGGCAACGGTTGCGGCGGCTGGTACTGCCAGGGGCCGCGCCCTCAGTGTTCGCCGGGGTGCGTCTGGCGCTGATCTATGCCTGGCTCGGGACCATTGGTGCCGAGTACTTCATGCCTTCGGACGGCGGCATCGGCAGCCTGATGATCGGCGCGCAACAACTCTTCCGCATGGACCTGGTCGGCGCCGGCATGTTGCTGGTCGGACTCACCGGAGCCTTGCTGGCCGCCCTCGGCCAGCGCATCGAAGCGCGGGTGACGCGCTGGAGACACGCATGAACGCTTTCGCATCCCAGGCGCTGGTGAGCTTTCGCCAGGTCGCCAAGAGTTTCCCCGTGGATGGCCGCGAACTTCAGGCCATCGAGCGTTTCGACCTGGAGATCGCCGACGGTGAATTCATCGCCATCGTCGGCGCCAGCGGTTGCGGCAAGTCCACGCTGCTGCGGCTCTTGGTGGGACTGGACCGCGAGTTCCAGGGCGAGATCCGTATCGACGGCACGCTCATCGACGGTATTGGCGGCGAGCGCGGCATCGTGTTCCAGGAGCACCGCCTGTTCCCCTGGCTGAGCGTGGAGCAGAACGTCGCCCTCGGTCTGGTCAACGAACCGCTGAGCGAGACCGGCAAGGCCGCCAGGGTCGCCGATTATCTGCAACTGGTCGGCCTGACGGCCTTCGCCCGCGCCTACCCGCATCAGCTGTCCGGCGGCATGGCGCAGCGCGTGGCGATCGCCCGCGGCCTGGTGGCCAGCCCGCGCATCCTGCTGCTGGACGAGCCGTTCGGCGCGCTCGATGCGCTGACCCGCCAGCAGTTGCAGGAGGAGCTGCTGCGCATCCGCCAGCGCGAACGCATTACCACCGTGCTGGTGACCCACGATGTCGAAGAGGCGCTGTTCCTCGCCGACCGCGTGGTGGTCATGGCGCCGCGCCCCGGGCGCATCAAGCGCATCGTCCAGGTGCCGCTGGTGCATCCGCGCGAGCGCGGTGGCTACGACTTCCTGCGCCAGCGCGAGGCGCTGCTGCACGAGCTGACTGGCGAGGGCGACTACGTCGCGCCGCAGCTCAAGCGGGTGCAAGACCTGCCGTTCGAGTTCATTGCCTGCTGATCCAGAGAACCCGCCCTTGCAGGCTCACCCAACCTAACGAGTCCGACCATGAGCAAACGCCCCAACTTCCTCGTCATCGTCGCCGACGACCTCGGCTTCTCCGACCTCGGCGCCTTCGGTGGCGAGATCGCCACGCCGCACCTCGACGCCCTGGCCCTCGACGGTCTGCGCCTGACCGACTTCCACACCGCGCCGACCTGCTCGCCGACGCGCTCGATGCTGCTTACCGGCACCGACCACCACATCGCCGGCATCGGCACCATGGCCGAGGCGCTGACCCCGGAGCTGGAAGGCAAGCCCGGCTACGAGGGCTACCTGAACGACCGCGTGGTGGCGCTGCCGGAGCTGCTGCGCGAGGCCGGCTACCAGACGTTGATGGCCGGCAAATGGCACCTGGGCCTGAAACTGGAGCAGGCGCCCCACGCGCGCGGCTTCGAGCGCTCGTTCTCGCTGCTGCCGGGTGCCGCCAATCACTATGGTTTCGAGCCGCCCTACGATGAAACCACGCCACGCATCCTCAAGGGCACGCCAGCGCTGTACGTGGAGGACGACCAGTTCATCGAGGAACTGCCGGCGGACTTCTATTCCTCCGACGCCTTCGGCGACAAGCTGATCGACTACCTCAAGGAGCGCGACCAGAGCCGGCCGTTCTTCGCCTACCTGCCGTTCTCCGCGCCGCACTGGCCGTTGCAGGCGCCCAGGGAGGTGGTCGACAAGTATCAGGGCCGCTACGATGCCGGCCCCGAGGCGCTACGCCTGGAACGGCTGGAGCGGCTCAAGCAGCTGGGCCTGATCGAAGCCGACGTGAACGCGCATCCGGTTTTGGCAATAAGCAAGGAGTGGGGGCGCCTCACCGACGAGGAAAAGGCGAAATCGGCGCGGGCCATGGAGGTCTACGCGGCGATGGTCGAGCGCCTGGACTGGAACGTCGGGCGTGTCGTCGAGTACCTGCGCCAGCAGGGCGAGCTGGACAACACCTTCGTCCTGTTCATGTCCGACAACGGCGCCGAGGGCGCGCTGCTGGAAGCCTTCCCGCGCTTCGGCCCTGATCTGCTGAGCTTCCTCGACCAGCACTACGACAACAGCCTGGAGAACATCGGCCGCGCCAACTCCTACATCTGGTACGGCCCGCGCTGGGCCCAGGCGGCCACCGCGCCGTCGCGGCTGTACAAGGCCTTCACTACCCAGGGCGGCATCCGCGTGCCGGCGCTGGTGCGTTACCCGGCGTTGCAGCGCCAGGGTGAGATCAGCCACGGCTTCTCCACGGTGATGGACATCACCCCGACCATTCTCGACCTGGCCGGCGTGCGCCATCCGGGCAAGCAGTGGCATGGCCGCGAAGTGGCCGAGGTGCGTGGCAAGTCGTGGCTGGGCTGGCTGTCCGGCGAGACCGAGCAGGCCCACGACGAGAAGACCGTTACCGGCTGGGAACTGTTCGGCATGCGCGCCATCCGCCAGGGTGACTGGAAGGCGGTGTACCTGCCCGCGCCGGTCGGCCCGGCCACCTGGCAGCTCTACGATCTGGCCAGCGATCCCGGCGAGACGAGGGACCTGGCCAAGAGCGAGCCGGCGAAGCTGGCAGCGCTCATCGAGCACTACAAGCAATACGTCAACGAGACCGGCGTGATCGACGCGCCGCCACCGTTCCTGGCGCGCTGATCGCCAGCGCCGGAGCCTGTCTGCTCCCTCGCTCATGCGTGCCCGTGCGGGAAGGAAGGACAGTCCCGCGCGGGGGAGAGAACCGGTGGCCGCCCGACTGCTCGGACTGACGGCGGCCACCGGAATGCACTTCCCATTGGTTTGGCTGCGCTGGCCTTCTGTCTTATCGGCTTATGTGGGCCCGTCCTTGAGGCCGTCCTGGTGGGCGGCGGACAGATGGGGCTCCTGCCGGCTGTCCTCGGGCTCGATGTCCACCAGTTCTTCCAGCGACTCTTCGCGGGTCACTCTGGGATCGGGGTCAGGGGTATCCACGGGTGTTTTCATGCTCACCTCGCTTGCCGGGTCTGCTTGCCGGCCAGGGCGCGCAACCGTGCGCCCGCCACCACCACCTTGCGCGGCCGGTGGGTCGGATTCACCGGAACGAAGGTCTGCAGTTCGATGCGCTTGAGAAACCAGTCGACGTTGTCCTCCTCCAGCGGACCTTCGACGGTCATCAGGTCTCGCCGGATGCGTTCCACGAGGTTGTTCAGCAACACGGCGCTGGTCTGCTCCTCGTGCTGGATGACACGGGAGATCAGGCGCTTGCCCGCGGTATTGCGCAGGCTGATCAGCAGTGTGCCGTCTGGCCTGGTGGTGAACTGTGGCCGGTAGTCGCTGAACAGGTGGCTCAGGTGCTCGATGGCAGTGTCGCGGCAACTGGACATGTCGATCCCTCCCGGTGGTTGGCAGAAGCCAGAGCGTTGGCTTGAGCCTGAAACCTCGCATCAGCCGTGCCAGGCCGGGAAAGACTGTTTCAGCCGCTTAACAGGCTGTTATTGCTGGAGATCGTGAGGAGATGCTGGCCTTTGGTCACTTGCAGGATGCAAGGTTGCACCGGCAAGAGGCTGGATAATGCACGGCCAGTAGCTTTGCCGCCTTTCTGGTCGCCATGGTTGCCCCCTGGCAGGCCTTCCGTCCGAAACTCGCACAACCCCGGGGTAGCCTTGATATCAGCGGCGCCTGCCAGTGCGGGCGATCCGCTTGCTGATGCCGGCGAGTCCCGGCACCAGGGCCAATCGCCAGTATTTCCCTCCGGCAGCCGAGCGGGCAGGGTTGAGCCAGGGAGAGGAGGTGGCCATGACGCAGTTCCGACGCCTGGACGTGGAAGCGGTGCTCCACGAAGCCTATCCGCTGTTCAATTTCTCCTGCTACCGGGAGGAGGGTGGTCGCTATTCAATCCGACTCAGCAGCCAGCTGGCTGACATGCCCTGTACCACCGTGGTCGGTATCCACGGTGACGAACTGAGCAGCGCAGGGCGGGTGCGCAGTCTTGGCCTGGAGCTGATCGACAGCTTCATCGACTAGCGCGCGCGGTGAGCGGCAACGCTGCTGCCGCTCACCTTCTGTGCGTCAGTGCTGATGACGGCTCAGGGCACAGGCCGCCGCCAGCAGGCCCGCGGCCGTGGCCAGCACTGCAACGGTCTGCCAGGGGTGTTCACCGGCATACTCGCCGCCCGCGCGAATGGCCCGGCGGCTGCGCTGAATCAGGTGCTCGCTGGTTTCGCGGCTGTCATCCACCAGGTCCCGCAGCCTCGTCTTGAACGCCGGCAGTTGTTCTGCCGTCAGGTCCCGACTGCTGGCCAGCAGGGATTCCAGGTCGTTCACCAGGGATTGCAACTCCTGCACGCCACTGTTGCGGGTAGAGGGGAACCATCGATAGCTGCCCATTGAGTGTCTCCTTGATTGCTTCGGGTTGGAATTCGCGGGTCGGTTGCGCCCTCGGGCTTCTATCCGCAACGGGCGTCGGCACGCGCTGCCGCGCGCATTAGCGGATTTGCCAGACCCATTCGAGAGAGCCCCGAGACCGCCGGTCGTTCACTGATTCGGATGAGCGGAACCTGACGGTTCGCCTCGGGCGTGCTTGAGTGCAAGGGTCGCTCGCCGGCTCTTTTTTGCCATTGTTGGAGGCTGCGCAGGTGCGACGATTGGTGGCAGTGCGCGGGGGAGCGCAGGGTGATCGCTTGTGCGAGGATGCCGCCCGCCACGCCATGAGCACTTAAAAAGACCGGGAGACGACTCCGATGCAGATCCGTGACTTTCGCGATGACGACATGGACCGGGTGCTGGATATCTGGCTGCGCGCTTCGCAGCAGGCCCACAACTTCATCGATACCGATTTCTGGCAGCAGCGCCTGCAGGACATGCGCGACGTCTACCTGCCTGCTGCCGCGTCACGCGTCGTCGAGAGCGACGGCTGCGTGATTGGCTTCTACAGCCTGCACGACGGCGCGCTGGCCGCACTGTTCGTTGCCCCCGAGTGCCAGGGCCAAGGGCTGGGTTCGCACCTGCTGAGCGACGCCAAGATTCACCTGCCGATGCTGGAGCTGGCGGTCTATTCGGCGAATGCCGGCGCCGTGGCGTTCTACCAGCGGCACGGTTTCGAGGTGCTGGAGGAACGCAAGGACGAACACACCGGACATCCCGAGATGCGCATGGGCTGGAGCGCGCGTCCGGCGGTCTGCGGATGCTGAAGAAAACCGCTGCTGTTCTGCTGCTCGCCATTGCCGGCCCCGCCGCTGCCATGGATGGCAAGGGCAACTCCTCGGATCACTTCACCGTCGGCACCAGCCTGGGCACGGCCGCTGTCAGCGAGTCCAGCAGCCAGGCGCCACGTGCCTATCAGCAGGCTCGCGACGATGCACTGGCGTACGTCGCTTCGGCCGGGCAGATTCATGGCGCCCAGCTCGAACAAGCCTTGCGCCTGTACCGCAGCGAGCACCCGCAATCGCCCTTGAGTGACCAGCAGGTAGCCCAGGCCATTGCCAGCCAGGGCTGAAGGATTCTCCGCTTCCAGATAGGCAATTCGGCTTGCATTCGTGAGCCGGAATCAATTGATTTTGCCGAAACGGCGTCTTAATCCCCGTCGGCAAAGCCCGCAGACTGCTTTCCATTCGAACGATCGAGTGGTTCGCGGCGCTGCACCAAGGCTCCCACGGACTTCCCGATCGCGCCTCTTGCCGCTGAAGGAGTCCCGCCATGACCACTAACGCATCCCCGCTGTTCCAGTCCTATTCCCTGGGTGGGCTCGAACTGCCCAACCGCATCGTCATGCCGCCGATGACCCGCTCCCGCGCCAGCCAGCCGGGCGATGTGCCCAACGAGCTGATGGCCGAGTACTACGCCCAGCGCGCCGGCGCCGGCCTGATCGTCAGCGAGGGCACCTGGATTTCTCCGCTGGGCAAGGGCTACGCCTGGACTCCGGGCATCCACACCCCGGCCCAGGTCGCCGGCTGGCGCAAGGTCACCCAGGCGGTGCATGCCGCCGGCGGGCGCATCTTCGCCCAGCTCTGGCACGTCGGCCGGCTCAGTCACATCAGCCTGCTCGACGGTCAGTCGCCGGTGTCTTCCTCGGCGATGCAGGCTGAGGGCGTCAATGTCTTCATCGCCGAAAACGACGGGACTCCCGGCTTCGTCCAGGCCTCGAAACCCCGTGCGCTGAAGGTGGAGGAAATCCAGGTCATCGTCGATGAGTACCGCCAGGCCGCGCGCAACGCCATGGCCGCCGGTTTCGACGGTGTCGAGTTGCACGCCGCCAATGGCTACCTGGTCAACCAGTTCATCGACTCCAACGCCAACGACCGCACGGACCAGTACGGCGGCTCGCTGGAGAACCGCCTGCGCTTCCTCGCGGAAGTGGCCAGGGCGCTGGTGGAAGGCACCGGCGACAAGAGCCGCGTCGGCATCCGCCTGGCGCCGCTGACCACCCTGAACGGCTGTTCCGATGCCGACCCGGAAACTACCTACCTGGCCGCCGCTCGCCTGCTGGGCGAGATCGGCGTGGGCTACATCCACATCGCCGAAGCCGACTGGGACGACGCCCCGCACATGCCGCTGGAGTTCAAGCGCCGCTTGCGCGAAGTGTTCCCCGGCGCGCTGATCTATGCCGGCAAATACACCGCCGAGCGTGCGACCGCCGCGCTGAATGAAGGCTGGGCGGACCTGATCGCCTTCGGTCGGCCCTTCGTTGCCAACCCGGACCTGCCCGAACGCCTGCGCCTGGGCACACCGCTCAACACGCACCAGCGCGAAACCCTGTTCGGCGGCGGCGCCCACGGCCTCACCGATTACCCGCGCTTGAGTGCCTGAACTGCATTGCTGCCTTAAAGACAGGAGTCCGAGGATGTGTCCTCACAGACACTCGCTGGTGCTGCATCGCTAGATGCGGCACCAGCGAGTACATCCACCTGACCTGCATGGTAGTCGGTGGTTTGGCGCAAGTTCACACGGACTTTACGGACGGGGCTGACTGACAAGGCCGCAGCCTAACTGGTGGGATCGACGTTCTCCCCGGAACGGACGCCCGCCATGCTCATCGATGCCGCCCACCGCTTCTTCGATCACAGTCGTCATACGCTTAGTATCAGGGACGTCACCGCGCCGCTCGATGTCCTGGCCTTCACGGGAGACGAAGCGCTCAGCCAGCCCTTCGCCTACCGCATCGAATTCACCAGCACCGATCTCGACCTCCCCGCCGACTCGTTCCTCTGCAAGGACGCCAGCTTCAGCCTGCGCGCGCCGCCCGAGCAGTTAGGCATTCCCGGCTACACGCCGCCGCTCGCGCCGCCCCTGCGTACGCTGTACGGCACGATCAGCCGCTTTTCCCTGCTGGCCATGTCACGGGACGAATCCCGCTACAAGGTGACTTTCGTCCCCCGTCTGAAGCTGCTGGGCCTCGCTCGCCAGTACCGCATTTACCAGAACCAGAGCGTGCCGCAGATCGTCGAGCAGGTACTGCGGCGCAATGAGTTCGAAGGGCAGGATTTCCTCTTCGAACTGACCCGTGAATATCCGCAACGCGAACAGGTGATGCAGTACGGCGAGGATGATCTGGCGTTCATCCAGCGCCTCACGGCCGAGGTGGGCATCTGGTACCGCTTCAGCATGGATGAGCGCCTGCGCATCGAGGTACTGGAATTCCACGACGACCAGCGTCAGTACCTGCCCGCGCCACCCTTACCGCTGCGCCCGCTGTCGTCACTGGAGTCCAGCGGACAGGATGCCGTCTGGAACCTGCAGGACAACCATGAAGGGGTCGTGCAGAGCGTCAGCAATCGCGCCTACTACTACCGCGACGCCGGTGCTGAGCTGGACGCCAAGGTCGACCTGCTCAGATCGCCAAAAACCACCTACGGCGAGGCTTACCACTACGACGAGCCACACCGGAAACTCGGCGACGCCTACGCCCAGGACGAAGACCTGGAAAGCGAAAGCGGCTACTTCTACGCGCGCCTCGCCCACGAACGCTACCTCAACCAGCGCACGCGCCTGACCGGTTTCACCAGCAGCCCCGTGCTCCTTCCCGGCCAGATAGTGAAGCTCGACGGCGCGGATAAGCGCTTCGCGGCGGGCGCGGTGATTGTCGACCTGCAGTGCCGCGCTGCTCGCGACCGCAGCTTTGAGGTGCAGTTCGAAGCCATCCCCTACGACGAACAGGTCTGCTTCCGCCCGGAAGTGCCGGCCAAGCCGGTGATCGCCGGTACCCTCCCGGCGCGCGTCACGAGCCCCGAGCCGAATGACCTGTACGGCCACATCGACATGGAAGGCCGCTACAAGTGCCATTTCGTCTTCGACCGCGACACTTGGCCCGCAGGCCGCGAGTCAATGTGGCTGCGCCTGGCCCGCCCCTACTGCGGCGACACGTATGGGCTGCACCTGCCTTTGATACAAGGCACCGAAGTACGGATCGCCTTCGAAAACGGCGACCCGGACCGGCCCTACATCGCCTACGCCATGCACGACTCGCGGCATCCCGACCACGTCACCCTGAAAAACTACAAGCGCAACGTCCTGCGCACACCGGCCAACAACAAGCTGCGCTTGGACGACTCACGTGGGAAAGAGCACATCAAGCTGTCCACGGAGTACAGCGGCAAGAGCCAGTTGAATCTTGGCCATCTGGTAGATGCACAACGGCAGCAGCGCGGCGAAGGCTTCGAGCTACGCACCGATGGCTGGGGCGCAGTACGGGCCGGCAAGGGTGTGTTCATCAGCGCCGACGCCCAGCCCGGCGCACAGGGCCAAACGCTGGATATGCAGGCCGCCGTTCGTGAGCTGGAGCAAGCCCTGGAGCAGATCCGCGCCATGGCCCGTGATGCCGCGCTGGCCGTGACACACGAGCCCGACCAGTACGCCCCCGAGCAGCTCAAGGCCGCTCTGGAACTGCTCCGCGAACCCGGCATCCTCGCCTCGGCGCCTGACGGTATCGCTGCCACCAGTGGCGGACACCTCCAGCTGGCCGCTGGGAAAAACCTGATCGCCACCGCTGGCGCCAACATGGATATCAGCGTCGCCAAGCGCTTCACCGCAGCAGTCGGCGAAGGCATCGGCCTGTTCGCCAGGAAGATGGGCATGAAGCTCTTCGCCAACCAGGGCCCGGTCATCATCCAGGCGCAGAACGACAAGCTGGAACTGCTCGCCCGCCACGGCCTGGAAATCACCAGCACCGAGGATGAGGTGCATATCGTCGCGAAGAAGAAAATCACCCTCAACGCAGGCGGCAGCTACATCACCCTCGACCCTTACCGCATCGAATTGGGCTCCCGCGGCGACTTCAATATCAAGGCCGCGCACTTTTCCCTGCGCGGTCCCGCCAGCATGTCGGCGACCCATCCTGAGTATCCGAAGCTCCAGTCCGTGGAGCGCCTGCGCATCAACATTCCCCAAACGCCCAATGCGCCCCAGCTGGCGTGGGCCGGCATGCCCTACAAGCTCTATGCCGATGGTGCGTTGCTGCAGGAAGGCGTTCTGGATGAGACAGGCCATATAGCGCTCGATCATCAGGTCGTCACCCGGAACTATCGGCTCGAGACCAGCAGTGGCGTGAGCTATCAGATTCCTGTCCCCACCGACTACCGCAATGCCGCGAGCGGCGAACTTGCCAACCGTGGCCTGCAGAACCACCCCTCCGAAACTGACCCGCGCGTGAAGCAGCCCATCAAGCATGTGGACGATAGAGGACTGTATGCACGGTTGCTGAACCTGTTGGCCGGCCGCGAAGGAGAACAGCCATGAGTCAATGCGAAGAACTTGAAATCACTGTCCCGGTGGCTCTCCAACACAGCAACGAAGCCACCTGCATTTCACCTTGGTTCATGCGCCGCACCGAATACCATCCGGTACCCGCGCTCTATCAATACCTGATCAATGGCGAAGAAGCCTTCAGGGCTGTCCACGAGGCTATCGCCAAGGCCGAGAGGTCCATCGACATCATCTGCTGGGGTTTCCAGCCGTCCATGTACTTCATCCGCGACGGCAAGAGCCCGTCGATTGGCGACCTGCTCAAGCAAAAGGCGGCGGAGAAGGACATGCAGGTGCGCGTGCTGGGCTGGGAGGCACCTTTCAACGCGGCCGGCTTCGCGGGAGAAGCCAACCTGCCGGGCAAGGGGCCGCACCTCTGGGATCGTGAAGGACAGACAGCAACGGAAGTTCAGTATGCCAAGGACCGTGAATGGTTCGCCGAATGTTCGGCCTCCGGCTGGACCGCCAAGGACCGGGTAGGTAAAGGGCTCCCGGTCTTCGTCAGCCGTGGCTTCGGCTTCGCCGACCGGGTGGAGATTGCCTGGCGCGCGGCCAATCAGGCGCTAGACCCCGGCATCAGCACCTCGACACTTTTCTCTTACTTCGCGGCGCCCACTCACCACCAGAAAACCGTACTGGTCGACTACGAACTGCCCGATAAGGCCGTCGGCTTCGTCATGGGCCACAACATGCTCGATGCCTACTGGGACACCAGTGCGCACTCCTCCAAGCGGCGCCCCAGTGGCGACCTCAAGAGCCCTGTCGACCCCAAGGACCCCGACGGCAAGCCCTACGGGCCAAACGAGGGGCCGCGCGGCAAATGGCCCCGCCAGGATATTTCCAGCAAGGTGCGCGGCCCGATACTGGAACACCTGCATCACAACTTCGCCACCGCCTGGGAAAAGGAAACCGGCGAGGACCTGATCGAAGCGCGGCAGGCAATGCAGGTTGCAGAGCAGCTTTCCTTCGACCGCTGCGAAGAAGGCAGCGATCTGGTCATGGCGCAGCTTCTGCGAACCCAGGCCCAGGAAAACAAGCGTGACATAGAGCGCCTCTACCTGCGGGCGATCAACAACGCCACCGAGTACATCTACATCGAAAACCAGTACTTCCGCTGCCCGCCATTGGCCGACGCCATCCTCCAGACGGCCGCGCGGCAGACAGCCGATGGACGCGACCCCGGCAAGCATGGCGCCCTGCACCTGTTCGTCGTCACCAACGCCAACGAAGAGGGCATCGGCCCTGGCACCGTCAATACCCAGCGCATGCTCGACGCCCTGGGCCGGGCCGACACCATTCCCAAGGTCACCAAGCTGATGCGGGGTGAGCCCGTAGTGGATGAGCGAGCCAAACCGCGAAAGGCTGATTCGGACGCACAGACGCCGCTTGAACCCACCATCACCGACGACGATCCGTTACCCGGCGAGGATGCGGCCAGACCTTACGGTTTCGAAGAACGCCCCGGCCTGAAAATCCATGTCTGCTCCCTGGTGGCCCCGGACTCTCCGCCGGGCAAACCCTGGATGCCGGTGTACATCCACTCCAAGCTGATGATCGTCAACGACGTCTTCACCACCCACGGCTCGGCCAATATCAATACCCGCAGCATGCAGGTGGACAGTGAATTGAATATTGCCCATGAGCGGTATGAGGTGAGTAAACGGATGCGACGGGAGTTATGGAATCTACATACAGATAAAAGAGCGGCGCAGGATATTGCTGCGGAAGCATTCAAGACTTGGCAGAACGTTATCCGAAAAAATAGAAAGCGTCAGGAGGATGAAGGGGAGCCTTGGGCCTCTCTGATCGAATTTCGTTACGACGAACCTATTTTGAGTAATAAAGACTGATGCGTCGGATACTGCTGCTAACCAGCCTGCTGCTGGCCGCGTGTAGCGGAACTATCAATGCTGTGGCCCCGACGAATAAAGGGAGCGCTATGGACTCGCTATCGAACATCAAGGCCAATCTGGCTTTCAGTTGCAAATATGAACAGTTTCCTGAGCCATCAGCGGATAGCGATGTTCTCTACCAATATGCCCGTTGGCTGGAAAAGAGCAACCAGCTAAAACAGAGCAGAACCGTCAATACACAGATTGAACGGATCTACCGCATTGCCTCGGAAAACGGTCACAGCAAGGCGAATGTCAACTTGCAGAACGGTGCGCTGCGCAGTCATTACCAGTTAAACGGCGATGAGCATCTGCGTATGAGCCAGCAATTAATTGATGCGCAGGTGGCTAGTGGGTATTTCTTTGTCGGATTATTCCTGCAGCGCGGTGCGGCAGGATTAAAAAAGGACCCAGAGATGGCGTTGCGGTATTACCGTAAAGCTGCTGACGAAGGTAGCGCAGAGGCTCAGGTTTACATTGCTAATAAGTTAGCGCCAAAGCGTATGGCTCCCGACATTGCTTTTCAGATGCGTAGCTGTGCGGCTAAGCAGGGTAACGGAGAGGCTGCTGCTTTACTTGGTGTGTATTTTCAAGAGGAGGGAAAATATTCGGAGGCTCTTGCCGCATTTCAGATGGGTGTGGCTGCTGGTGATGAGGGCGCAGCTTCATTTCTAGATGAAGGATTTCGTCGTCAGAATTCAGATGATCAGTTTTATTATTTGGGACAGAATAAGGATTTGGAGCGCGCAGGCCGTTATAAGAAAATTGGTGAGGTTCTTGGCAGTTACTCCTACGCTTTTCCCAAGATCCCCGAGATCAACGAGATTGTTCCTCTGCCGCCGGCCAAGCTTCCGCCATGGGATGGGAAGCTCAAATGGCTGGAGGAACGCGAAGCCAATATCCCGCCGCCCAAACCCAGCGAAGCGCTGATTGAGCAGTTGGCCAAGGCCAAGGGCCTGGACCCCGCTACTGGCAAGCCGCTACCCGGTTCCCAGGCGTTTATCCGCGCCACCGATTTCCATATCTGCCACAGCGGCCAGCCGTGCCCACGCGCCGGCTACTGGCGCGTGCTCTGGTCCGCGGAGCGCAGCATCGTCAAGACCGATACCGTCCGCCTGTTCAAGCAGGGCGACATCTTCCCCACCTGGGACGTCAAGCGCTTCATCATCCGCCCCTGGCCGCTGAAGGACAAAACCACCCTGACTAACGAAACCGTGGCATGGAGTTTCTACGGCGATGCATAAGGGGGTTGTGGTCTGGGCGTTTTGCCTGGCGCTGACTGGTTGCGGTGGGTACCCCGCCGCGCGTCCGGCGCCGTTGGATTCGCTTTCCCAGACCAGGGTCAACCTCGCCTTTACCTGCGCCAAGGAGCAGTTCCCTAAGCCCTCACCGCAGGCCGTGGCCTGCCAGTTCATGACCGTGAGGCCGCACAGCGGTGGCATGAGCAACGCCACCCTGGAAACCGTGGTGCGCCGTTATGGTGATGCGGAGCAGGCCTTGTTCATCTCCTTATCTCCGCCCATGGGAAAGAGTTTGGAAATGCAGTGCGGCTTCTGGGCTTGGCTGCAGGCCTATATGGACAACGGCCCCTGGTTCGATGAGAACGGCCAACGCAGCGAGTTGGATGCCTACGTCAAAACAATGATCAAAGCGGGCAGCATGCGCGGCTCGGACTATCTGGGCTATTACTGGCGCATTCTCAACGGAACGGAGGCGAGTCCTACTCAGGAAAAATGGAGCGATTTCTTGATGTTCTGTGGGCATGTGATTTTTTATCCCATGCGCAAGATTGAAGATGTCACCTATGACATCGCCAAACGCCGCTCTCGCGGTCAGTGGCCTCAATTGGTGAAAGAGCGCCTGCACCCCGACGGCCCCACCACACGGCTGGTAGACCTGGAGCGTGCGCAGGGGCTGGACGTCTGACCATGCCATCCACCGTAGGGCGAATAACGCGGTACGCGTTATTCGCCGCCACCAGCCTCAACGAAATCCACCCCTACAGCGGTGAAACGATTTCCTCCGTCTATCTGCTGCTTTACGGCGGCGGCAAGTTCCTGCCCGACGATGCCCAAGTGGAGTTTTCCGGGGTAGAAGGCTGGGAATACCTGCCCGGCGTACTCACCTTGGAGCGGCCTGTTATCTGGACCCTGAGCGACTTCAATGCCGTCATCAACAGCGGCATCAACTGGCAGCACCACAAGCCGCTCTATCGCCGTGTCTACCACAAGGAGGGTGACCGCACCCTGGCTGCTCTCAAGGGCGTTTTGCACTACAGCCCCCAACCAGGCCTCGTCCTGCCGCCAGTCAATGTGGAGGAGCGGCTATGGATCTGAATGCGCTGATGCAACAGGCCTTGGCCCGCCACGGCAATGCACCGGGTGTGATCCTCAAGGCCAACGAGCCGACCGGGCAGCAGCCCTGGGAAATGTTCGTCACTGAGGAACATACCGAACAGTACCTGGCGCTCAAGGCGGGAGGAGAAACTTATCGGGGAATGCCAACAGGTGTGCTTGGCGGGATCGCCATTGTGCTGAATCTGGTGATGATTCCCTGGATGCTATTGGCAGGTAAGCCGGAGGGATTGTTCTATACCTTGCCGCTTATTCCGATCTGCTTGTTCCCTCCATTCCTCTGGGAAATCAGCCAACCCCTTCCTTTAGCCATCCTCTTCAACCGCCGTACCCGCGAAATCTATTACGACCATGAGGGCGAGCTGTACCACATGCCCTGGGACGAAGCGCAGGCCGTGGCCTGCCAGTTCATGACCGTGGGGCCGCACAGCGGTGGCATGAACAACGCCACCCTGGAAACCGTGGTGCGCCGCTTCGGCGATGCCGAACAGGCGCTGTTCATTTCCCTGTCCCCGCCCATGGGCAAGAGTTTGGAAATGCAGTGCGGCTTCTGGGCTTGGCTGCAGGCCTACATGGACAATGGCCCCTGGTTCGATGAAAACGGCCAACATAGCGAATCGGATGTCTACGTTAAGGAAATGGTCAGAGCCGGCCAGTTACGTCCGCGTGATTGGCATAAAAATACCTTGCGTAACATCGCTGAAAAGCAGAAAGCCCGGCGGGATCATCGCTATTTCGAGTGGATGGATATCGCGACTTTGACAGGCGAGATCATTTTCTATCCCATGCATTGGCTGCAGGATTTCACCTATGCCGTCGCCAAACGCCGCTCTCGCGGTCAGTGGCCTCAATGGGTGAAAGAGCGCCTGCACCCTGACGGGCCGACCACGCGGCTGGTAGACCTTGAGCGTGCGCAGGGGCTGAAGGTCTAGCCATTTCCATCTCGCCATTGTCGCCTTCATGTAAACGGCAATGGCGAATGATTTTTCCTTTTAGCCTCAAGTCGATAAGAGCAGGCCGAGTCAGATCGCCAGGCTATCCACCACGCCTCCATCCACCCGCAGCGCGGCGCCGGTGGTGGCGGAGGAGTAGGGCGAAGCGACATAGGTCGCCAGGGCCGCTACTTCATCGACTTCGGCGACGCGCTGGATGATCGAGCTGGGACGTTCTCGGCGGACGAAGGCGTCGGCTTCCTCGCGGGCGCTGCGGCCGGAGTGGCGCACGGCGTCGGCCACCAGGTTGGCCACGCCTTCGGTGAAGGTCGGGCCGGGGAGGATGGCGTTGACGGTGACGCCGGTGCCCGCCAGGCGCTTGGCCAGGCCGTGGGAGACGGCGAGGTTGGCGGCCTTGGTGACGCCGTAGTTGATCATCTGCGCGGGAATGGCCACGCCCGATTCCGAGGACAGGAAGATTACCCGGCCCCAACCGCGCTCCACCATGCCGGGGGTGTAGTGACGGGCCAGGCGTATGCCGGAGAGCACGTTGATCTCGTAGAAGTCCAGCCATTCCTGGTCCTGGGTTTCGTAGAAATCGACGTCGTTGTAGATGCCCAGGTTGTTCACCAGGATATCGGCGCGGGGTTCGGCGGCGAACAGCACGTCTGCACCGGCGGCATTGCCCTGGTCGGCAACCACGCCGCGGGCCTTGCCGTTGCTGGCACGGATGCCGGCTACGGCATCGTCCACGGAGGCGGCATTGCGCCCGACTATGACGACGTCGGCGCCCGACGCGGCCAACTGGCGGGCGATGCCCAGGCCGATGCCCCCGGTGGAGCCGCTGATGATGGCGGTGTTGCCGCCGAGATCGATCTGCATGTGTTCAATCCTCATCCAGGGGGGCGCGGAATGCGCCGGTGATCGTCTGGATATGCCGCCATGCTAGAAACGGCCTGTAAGATCGTACATAACTTAATTCGACATACTTGAGTCCTTGAGGGTCTATGCTCGATCTCAGACAACTCCGATATTTCGTCGCCGTGGCCGAAGTCGAGCACGTCGGCAAGGCGGCGGAAACACTGCACATTTCCCAGTCGCCGCTCAGTCGGCAGATCGCCCAACTGGAGGAGCGCCTCGGGCTGCAGCTGTTCGAGCGCAGCCAGCAACGCCTGCGCCTGACCTCCGATGGGCGCACCTTCCTGCACGAGGCCAAGGCACTGCTCAAGCACGCCGAGCGCCTGGAGTCCCTCGGCCGTCGCCTGGGCCGGGGTGAGACCGGCGGGCTGTGCATCGGCTACGTCAGCCATGCCATCCATGCCGGCGTGCTGCCCGAGGCGTTGCGCCATGTGCGCGAGGAGCGTCCGGGTATCCACATCGCGCTCTATAACCTCTCGGCCCAGGAGCAGTTCGAGGGCCTGCGCCAGCGCAGCCTGGATGTCGCCCTGGTCTGCGAGCCGCCGGCGGATGACGACCCGGACCTGCTTGCCGCGCCGGTGTTCGATGATCCGCTGCACCTTGCCTTGCCGCTGGATCACCCGCTGGCGGACAAGCCGCTGATCGAGCCGGCCGACCTCCACGAACAGGACTGGATCATGGTGGAGGGCCAACTGCAGCCGAACCGCCGCGAGCGCTTCCTGGCCAGTTGTGTAGCCGCCGGTTTCACCCCGCAGATCCGCCTGGAGGCCGCCGAGCCGCTGAGTGCCATCGGCCTGGTTTCGGCGGGCCTGGGGCTGGCGCTGATCCAGCAGAGCATCGGTGGCGAGCGCACCCCCAACGTGGTGCTGCGGGAGCTGCCCTGGCTCGGGCAAAGCACCGGCCTGTGGGCGGCCTGGCACCGCGTCGACCTGCGGCCGATCGTGGCGGACTTCCGTGAAATGGTGCTGGCGGGCGCCAGTGTCTGACGATCAGGTGGATGAGACTTGATGCAATTTAAGGTCTCAAGTCTGTCGAATTATGACTTGGACGGTCTCGGTTGGGCAGGCATAGGCTTGCCGCCACTGGAGTTCACAAGCGACCCCCCCCAACCCGGAGAACCCCCACATGAGTCTCAAGTCCCTGATCCCCGCCCGCCTTGGTTTCGGCACCGCGCCGCTGGGCAACATGTTCCGCGACGTGCCCGCCGAGGAAGTGCAGGCTACCGTCGATGCCGCCTGGAACAATGGCGTGCGCTATTTCGACACCGCTCCGTTCTACGGCGCCGGCCTGTCCGAATCCCGTCTGGGCGCCGCCCTGGCCAAGCGCCCGCGTGACGAATACGTGCTCAGCAGCAAGGTCGGTCGCATCATCCTCGATGAGCTGGAAGACCCGGCCTCCCGCGAGTTGGGCGAGAAGAGCGGGCTGTTCGAGCACGGCAACCGCAACCGCATCGTCAACGACTACAGCGCCGACGCCACCCTGCGTTCCATCGAGGACAGCCTGAAGCGCCTGGACACCGACCGCCTGGACATCGTCTGGATCCACGACATCGCCCAGGACTTCTACGGCGATGAGTGGCTGACCCAGTTCGAGATCGCCCGCACCGGCGCCTTCCGCGTGCTCACCCGTCTGCGTGAAGAAGGCGTGATCAAGGCCTGGGGCCTGGGCGTGAACCGAGTCGAGCCCATCGAGCTGACCCTGGACCTGGACGAGCCGCGCCCAGACGGCTTCCTGCTCGCCGGCCGCTACTCGCTGCTGGACCATGAGCGCGCGCTGCAACGCGTCATGCCGCAGGCGGTGGAGCAGGGCGTGGGCATCGTCGTCGGCGGCCCGTACAGCTCCGGCGTGACCGCCGGTGGTGAGCACTTCGAGTACCAGAAGGCCAGCCCGGCCGTGCTCGCCAAGCTGGAGCGCATTCGTGCCGTGGCCCGCGATCATGGGGTGGACGTGAAAGCTGCCGCGCTGCAGTTCGCCCTGGCCCATCCGGCGGTGGTCGCGGCGATCCCCGGCTCGACCCGTCCGCTGCACGCCAACCAGGACCACGCCGCGCTCAGCGCCGTCATCCCGGCTGCGTTCTGGATCGACCTGCGCGCCCAGGGCCTGATCAGCGCCGTGGCGCCCGTCCCGGCCGTCTGAGCCTTTTGCCGTCGGGCCCCATGGCCCGGCGTAGCACCACCCGTCATCGAATCATGGGGCACGCGTCCCGGGAGAAATACCATGGCCAAGGCCAATGCTTTCATCGACCTCAATGCCGACATCGACCAGGTCTGGCAACTCATCGGCGGCTTCGACTCGCTGCCCGACTGGCTGCCGTTCATTCCGCAAAGTGCGCTCAGCGAAGGTGGCCGTGTGCGCACCCTGAAGAGCGTCGCTGGCGAAACCATCATCGAGCGCTTGCTTGACTTCAACGAAGCCGAGCGCAGCTACAGCTACACCATCCTCCAGGGCCCGGCGCCGGTGCGCGACTATCAGTCGACCCTGCGCGTGCTGCAGGGTGCTGAGGGTGAAGGCGTGCGCGTTGAGTGGTTCGGCTGCTTCACTCCCGAAGGCATCACTGACGCTGACGCCAGCGCACTGTTCACCGGCATCTATGTCGATGGCCTGGCGGCGCTGAAGCAGAAGCTCGAAGGCTGATCGCGTCCAGCAAAAAGCCCCTTGCCCGTTATCCGGGCAAGGGGCTTCGTCGTTCTTGCTCGACGGATTACCAGAAGCCGCCGGCGTGCCGGCTGGAGGCGTACTCCAGGTGCAGGGCGAAGGAGCTCTGGAAGAACTCCAGCAACCGGGTGTCCAGCACCAGTTCGTTGAGCGAGGCGAGCGAGCCGATCACCTGCTGTACGTCGGCTTCGGTCTCGCCGCAGCGGTTCTCGTGGCACAGGCGCTGGGTCTGCGGGTCGGCGCTGATACGGCAGATGCACTCGGCGTCGTAGCAGGAGTGGCGGACCTTCAGGCTCAACTCCGGCAAGTCACGGCGGCCATCGAGCAACTCCACGCTGCACTCCAGGCCATGCTGGCGGGCGAACTCGCTGGCGCGGGCGAAGGCGGGCAGGGCCACCTCCACCAGGGCGCTCTGGTAGGCATTGGCGAAACTCTCGGGGTCATCGCTCATCCAGGGTCTCCTGTGCTGATTGCACGATGCCCGGCCTGCGGGCGGCCGGGGTTGAGTGATGGACCACGGAACACGCGGCTTTCACGAAGTATCGGGAGAATTTCCGCCGAGCGGTTGGTGTCGCTCCAGCCCTGCCGGCAGTGACTGACGGAAGAGGCACGAAAGCGCACCGGCGCGGAACTGAGCCCACTTCCGGGCGGCTGCAAGGGCCGAATATGGCAAGGGGTCTGCGCCTTCGGTTCATTGCGTGGTCAGGCGGATTCAGCCTCCGCCCGAAGCGCCTCGATGACGGTTTTCCGTGCGCCGATCACTTCGAGGAAACGGCGGGTCGCAGGGAAGGGGGAGAGATCGACTTTCAGGTGATCCGACCAGCCCAGCACAGTGAACAGATAGGCATCGGCGACAGTGAACCGGTCGCCAAACGCATGACCGGTTTCGTCCAGCACGCGCTCCATGTAGTCCAGCCGTTTCGCCAGCTTGCCGCGCAGCACAGCCTTCACGTCGTGCGGAATCTCGCTGCTGAACAGCGGGCTCATTCCGGCATGCAATTCGCTGCCGATGAAGTTCAGCTGGGCCTGCAACTGTGTGCGCGCCAGGCTGCCGTTGGCCGGTGCCAGGCCAGCCTCGGGCTGCAGGTCGGCGAGGTACTGTAGAATCGCCGCGCCCTCGGTCAGCACCGTGCCGTCTTCCAGTTCCAGCGCCGCGACATAGCCTTTCGGGTTGATCCGGTAGAAGTCGGTTCCATCGGCGGTGCGCTTGGTCTGATTGTTCACGCGCACCAGCGAGAATGGCAGGCCCAGCTCGCGCAGGACGATGTGCGGGGCGAGGGAGCAGGCGTTAGGGGCGAAGTAGAGCTTCATCGGGCGGACTCTGGTCGGAAATGGGCGGCCAGTATTCCCGACCCCGATGCGGCGCGTAAGAACGCACTTTTTTGTGCGCTGGGCACAAAAAGGTTACCGGGAAGCAAAGATGAAGAAGAACGTTTCGGGCTGCTCGGTCGAGGAAGCCATGCGGGTGATCGGTGGTCGCTGGCGGCTGCTGCTGGTGTCGTACCTGCTCGACGGCAGCAAGCGCTTCAACGAGTTGCGCCGTGACATGCCGGAGATTTCCCAGCGAGTGCTGACCGCCGAGCTGCGTGCGCTGGAAAAGGCGGGGCTGGTGACTCGCACCGTGTATCCCGAGGTTCCGCCGCGCGTGGAATACTGCCTGAGCGATGACGGTGACCGGCTGCGGCCGGTGGTCGAGGTGATCAAGACCTTCGGACTCTGGCTCAAGGCCCGTCCGGAGCTGTAGGTCGGGGGCTCCAGGCCCCACGGAGCGTCCCTGAAGGCGCGTTTCGCCGCTACCGCTGGCGGTTGTGCCGCTGCCAGCGCAGGCCCTGCCGGCCGATCGCAAGCATGGCTCGCTCCTACAGGGTGTTTCCCTGCGAATTTCGGGTTGCACCTTTTCCAGCCCTGGCACGAACACTGCTTTCTTCCTGCCGTCCAGCCAGCCCCTGCGGGTTGCAGCCGGGCGAGCCCGTGGCCGTGCTCCGTTTGGTAGCGCCGTGTGTGGGAAATGTCACCGGTTGCACCGGATCTGCGCGTACGACCAAAGGCTTGTTTTTATTGGGTTGCACCTGGTTGCACCTTGAGAATCGGCGGTATAACCTTGCGCCGTTTTCAGGCAAACCTTCTAACAACAGGAAGCCCCATGGCCACCACCACCCTTGGCGTGAAGCTCGACGACGCCACCCGCGAGCGCCTCAAGCTGGCTGCCCAGCAACTCGACCGTACCCCGCACTGGCTGATCAAGCAGGCCATCTTCTCCTACCTGGAGCAGGTGGAAGGCGGGCTGACCCCGGCCGAACAATCCGGCCTGGCAGCGGCGGCGGGCGAGGAGTCGCTGGATTCGCTGAACGAACAAGGGTTGCAGGTCTTCCTCGATTTCGCCGAAAGCATCCTGCCACAGTCCGTGCTGCGTGCGGCCATCACCGCCGCCTACCGCCGCCCGGAAACCGAAGCGCTGCCGATGCTGCTGGACCTGGCCCGCCTGCCGAAAGAGCAGGCCGGCGCCGCCAGCAAGATGGCACTGGGCATCGCCGAGAAGCTGCGTAACCAGAAGAACGCCGGCGGCCGTCAGGGGCTGGTGCAGGGCCTGCTGCAGGAGTTCTCCCTGTCGTCGCAGGAAGGCGTGGCGCTGATGTGCCTGGCCGAAGCGCTGCTGCGCATCCCGGACAAGGCCACCCGTGACGCGCTGATCCGCGACAAGATCAGCAACGGCAACTGGAGCCAGCACCTGGGCCAGAGCCCGTCGATGTTCGTCAACGCCGCCTCCTGGGGCCTGCTGATCACCGGCAAGCTGGTGGCGACCCACACCGAAGCCGGCATGTCCTCGTCGCTCAACCGCATCATCGGCAAGTCCGGCGAGCCGCTGATCCGCAAGGGCGTGGACATGGCCATGCGCCTGATGGGCGAGCAGTTCGTCACCGGCGAAACCATCGCCGAAGCCCTGGCCAATGCGGCCAACATGGAATCCCGTGGCTTCCGCTACTCCTATGACATGCTCGGCGAAGCCGCGCTGACCGATGAGGACGCCAAGCGCTACCTGGCTTCCTACGAGCAGGCGATCCATGCCATCGGCAAGGCCTCCCACGGCCGCGGCATCTACGAAGGCCCGGGCATCTCGATCAAGCTCTCCGCGCTGCACCCGCGCTACAGCCGCGCGCAGTACGACCGCGTGATGGACGAGCTGTACCCGACCGTGCTCGGCCTGGTGAAGATGGCCCGCGACTACGACATCGGCATCAACATCGACGCCGAGGAAGCCGACCGCCTGGAAATCTCCCTCGACCTGCTCGAGCGCCTGTGCTTCGAGCCGTCGCTGGCCGGCTGGAACGGCATCGGCTTCGTCATCCAGGCCTACCAGAAGCGCTGCCCGTACGTGATCGACTACGTCATCGACCTGGCCAAGCGCAGCCGCCACCGCCTGATGATCCGCCTGGTGAAGGGCGCCTACTGGGACAGCGAGATCAAGCTGGCCCAGGTCAACGGCCTGGAAGGCTACCCGGTCTACACCCGCAAGCCTTACACCGACGTGTCCTACCTGGCCTGCGCGCGCAAGCTGCTGGCCGTGCCGGAATCCATCTACCCGCAGTTCGCCACCCACAACGCCCACTCGCTGTCGGCCATCTACCAGCTGGCCGGGCAGAACTACTACCCGGGCCAGTACGAGTTCCAGTGCCTGCACGGCATGGGCGAGCCGCTGTATGAGCAGGTGGTGGGCAAGGTCGCCGACGGCAAGTTCAACCGTCCGTGCCGCATCTACGCGCCGGTGGGCAGCCATGAAACCCTGCTGGCGTACCTGGTTCGCCGCCTGCTGGAAAACGGCGCCAACACCTCCTTCGTCAACCGCATCGCCGACCACAGCATTTCGCTGCAGGACCTGGTGCTCGACCCGGTGCTGCAGGTCGAGCAGATGGCCGCGCAGGAAGGCACCCTGGGCCTGCCGCATCCGCGCATTCCGCTGCCCCGCGACCTCTATGGCGACAGTCGCCTGAACTCCGCTGGCATCGACCTGGCCAACGAGCACCGCCTGGGTTCGCTGTCCTCGGCGCTGCTGTCGAGCACCAACCACGCCTACGTCGCCGAGCCGATGCTGGGCCTGGCCGATGCCACGCCGGGCGAGCCGCAGCCGGTACGCAACCCGGCCGACCTGCGCGACGTGGTCGGTCATGTGCGTGAGGCCAGCGAAGCCGACGTCAACAACGCCATCCTCGGCGCGCTGTCCAGCGCGCAGATCTGGCAGTCCACCCAGCCGGCAGAGCGCGGCGCCATCCTGCAGCGCGCCGCCGACCTGATGGAAGCCGAGATCCAGTCGCTGATGGGCGTGCTGGTGCGAGAGTCGGGCAAGACCTTCGCCAACGCCATCGCCGAAGTGCGCGAGGCGGTGGACTTCCTGCGCTACTACGGCGCCCAGGCCAGCACCCACTTTGCCAATGACAGTCATCGCCCACTGGGCCCGGTGGTCTGCATCAGCCCGTGGAACTTCCCGCTGGCGATCTTCAGCGGCCAGGTGGCCGCCGCCCTGGCCGCCGGCAACACCGTGCTGGCCAAGCCCGCCGAGCAGACTCCGCTGATCGCCGCGCAAGCCGTGCGCATCCTGCTGGAAGCCGGCGTGCCCGCCGGCGCCGTGCAGCTGCTGCCCGGCCGTGGTGAAACCGTCGGTGCCCGCCTTGTCGGCGACGAGCGCGTGCGTGGTGTGATGTTCACCGGTTCCACCGAAGTGGCCGGCATCCTCCAGCGCAACATCGCCGGCCGCCTCGACGCCCAGGGCCGCACCATCCCGCTGATCGCCGAAACCGGCGGCCTCAACGCGATGATCGTCGACTCCTCGGCGCTGGCCGAGCAGGTGGTGGTCGACGTGGTCAACTCCGCCTTCGACAGCGCCGGCCAGCGCTGCTCCGCGCTGCGCGTGCTGTGCGTGCAGGAAGACGCCGCCGACCGCGTGGTGCAGATGCTCAAGGGCGCCATGGCCGAATACCGCGTCGGAGCGCCGGAGCGCCTGCACACCGACATCGGTCCGGTGATCGACGAGGAAGCCAAGGGCAACATCGACAAGCACATCCAGACGATGCGCGACAAAGGCCGCAAGGTCTTCCAGAGTGCTCGCGTGGATGCCGAGGAAATCAAGCGCGGCACCTTCGTCGTGCCCACCCTGATCGAGCTGGACAGCTTCAGCGAGCTCAAGCGTGAAATCTTCGGTCCGGTGCTGCACGTGGTGCGCTACCAGCGCGCCGACCTGGACCAACTGCTCGCGCAGATCAACGAATCCGGCTACGGCCTGACCCTGGGCGTACACACCCGCATCGACGAGACCATCGCCCAGGTCGTCGGCACCGCCCATGTCGGCAACCTCTACGTGAACCGCAACGTGGTTGGCGCGGTGGTCGGCGTGCAGCCCTTCGGTGGTGAAGGCCTGTCCGGCACCGGTCCGAAGGCCGGCGGCCCGCTGTACCTGTACCGTCTGCTGTCGACCCGTCCGCAGGATGCCGTGGCCAACCAGCTCAAGGGCGACGGCGCCCAGGCGCTGCCGCGTCCGAAGGATGCCCAGCAGGCCGTGGACGCGCTGACCAAGTGGGCAGGGCAGAAGGACGCCGCCCTGGCGACCCTGCTCGGCGGCTACGGCGAACTGGCGCAGAGCTTCACCCAGCAGGTTCTCACCGGCCCGACCGGCGAGCGCAACACCTACACCCTGCTGCCGCGCGAGCACGTGCTGTGCCTGGCGGAAGACCGCGCCGACCTGCTGGCCCAGTTGGCTGCGGTGCTCAGCGTCGGCAGCCGCCCGCTGGTGGCCGAGTCCAACGCTGCCGTGGTCAAGGAACTGCCCAAGGAAGTTGCCCAGCGCATCGAGCTGGTCGCCGACTGGAGCGCGACCGACAAGGTGTTCGACGCCATCCTGCACCACGGCGATTCCGACCAGCTGCGCGCAGTCTGCGAACAGGCGAGCAAGCGCAAGGGCGCCATCGTCGGCGTCACCGGGCTGAACCGTGGGGAAACCGACATCCCGCTGGAACGCCTGCTGATCGAGCGTGCCCTGAGTGTCAACACCGCCGCTGCCGGCGGCAACGCCAGCCTGATGACCATCGGCTGACGACGGTGCCGGAAGTGCCTTACCGGGCGCTTCCGGCCAGTTTTACGGCTGCATCTGCGGCCACGCGGCCCACCAGCCCTCGGGCGGAGCTACCCGCTCCCGGCAGGCCGTTCCCCTCGCGCTTCCTGCGCAATCCGTCTCGGGCCCAGCGCCCGGCACAACGGCGGGGCTATCCGCTCCGCCGACTCCTTTCCTTCCGACTCAGACCGGCGCCGCGGTGCGAGTCAGCTGCTCCAGCAATTCCAGGTCAGTGCTCATGCCCGAGGTCTCGCGGATACGCGCGAGGATTTCCTTTTTCAGGGCGATGAATTCCGGGGCCATCTTCATGTCCTGGTTGCGCTCGGCCGGCAGCGGCACCTCGTAGACGCTGTCGATGCGGCCGGGGCGCGGCGCCATCAGCACCACGCGGCCACCCAGGTAGATCGCCTCGTCGACGTCGTGGGTGACGAACAGGATGGTACTGTTTTCCAGGCGGTGCACGTGGCGGATCAGGTCGTGCATCACCTCGCGGGTCTGCGCGTCCAGCGCGCCGAAGGGCTCGTCCATCAGCAGGATCTGCGGTTTGGGCATCAGCGCGCGGGCGATCGCCACCCGTTGCTGCATGCCGCCGGACAGCTGGCTGGGGTAAGCCTGGGCGAAGGCCGACAGCCCCATCAGGTTGAGCAGCGCATCGGCGCGCCCGCTGGCGACTTCCACGTCGGCGTCGCCGCGCACGGTGTCGGACACCACCTTGAGCCGGCGGCAGAACTTGATGTTCTCCATCACCCGCAGCCAGGGGTACAGGCTGTAGTGCTGGAAGACCATGGCGCGGTCGATGCCGGGGCCGTCCACGTTACGGCCATCGACGAGGATTTCGCCGCCGCTGTGGCGCTCCAGCCCGCCGATGCTGCGCAACAGGGTGGACTTGCCGCAGCCCGAGGCGCCGACGAAGGTGACGAACTCGTTGGCGCGAATCTCCAGGTTCACATCCTGCAGCGCCTGTACGTGCCGGCCCTGGCTGCTGAAGACCTTGTCGACGTGGCGGATGGCGATCTTGTTCTGGCTCATCAGGCTTACCTCTTCATCCAGGGGAAGGCGACCCGGCCGAGCCAGCGGAACGCCTGGTCGGTGAGCAGGCCGATGACGCCGATCAGCAGGATGCCGGCGAAGATCTTGTCGGTCTGCATATAGCGCTGGGCGCGCAGGATGGCGTAGCCCAGACCGGAGTTGGCGGCGACCAGCTCGGCCACCACCAGGTAAGTCCAGGCCCAGCCGCAGGTGATGCGCAGGGTGTCGAGCAGCGCAGGGCGCGCTGAGGGCAGCACCACCAGGCGGATGGTCTCGGCGCGGCTGGCGCCCATGGTCTGCGCCGCCTCGATCTGCGCCATGGGCACGCGGCGCACATCCTCGGCGACCATCAGCACCATCTGGAAGAAGGTGCCGATGAAGATGATCAGCACCTTGGAGCCTTCGTCGATGCCGACCCAGAGCATCACCAGCGGGATGAAGGCCACCGCCGGCATGTAGCGGATGAAGTCGGTGAGCGGTTCGAGGAAGGCCTGCACCGGGCGGTAGGTACCGATGTACAGGCCCAACGGCAGGGCGATCACCGCCGAGGCGAGGAAACCGGCCATGACCCGCCAGACGCTGATGGCGATATCGCCCAGCAGGCCTTCGTCGCTCCACCAGTGGCCAATGCGCTTGAGCACGGCGTCCGGGCCGGGGAAGAACATCGGGTTGGCCAATCCTGCGGCGCTGTAGGCCCACCAGAGCAGCAACGGCAGCAGCAGGCCGGCTGCTGCCAGGGTCCAGACGGCGCTGCGTGGCAGTTCGCCGCGGATCACCCACCAGCGCTGGCGGGCGGGCTGCGCGACGGGGCGGGGCAGGGGCTGGTGGGCGGTCATGGCGTCACCTCCTTATCGGGGTACAGGGGCCGTTCGCAGGCTTGCCAGCCACCGGCAGGCGGGGTGGCGCCCAGGCTGTTGAGCCAGTGGGTATCGCGCAGCAGTTCGGGGTGGTCGGGATCGGCGTCGCTGGGCAACAGCCGGGCGCCAATGCGCGCCGGCAGGGTGCTCAGTTCGATGCGCCAGGGGGCAACGCCGCCCTGATGGCGGCCAAAGCTCAGCTCGAAATCCAGCAGCTCGGTGTTGCCGCTGTCGAGCAGTGCGGCCAGCGATGGTGCGTGGGGCAGCGGCAGGCGCCGTCCGGCGGCGAACAGGAAGCAGTCGCCGGCCAGCAGCAGGCAGCCCTGACGGCCGTCCGCTCCGAGCAGCCAGGTGCCACGGTTGCGCCCGAGGGATTCGGGCAGGCGCTCCCAGACTTCGTGGTAGCTGCCGTCCAGGCCGTCCTCCAGCACCTTTTCGCTGTCCACGAAGTGCATGCGGCCGATGTCCTCGCCGCCATTGGGCGGCTGGAAGTCGATTGCGCGGTGCCATTGGCAGATATCGCCAGTGATCTCGGTGAGACCGGCGAAACCGGCCTGGTTCGCCAGTGCTTCGGGCGTTTCGGGGGCCGGCAGCGGAATGCGCAGGTCGGCGAACAGGCGCTCGGTCTGCAGCCAGTAGACGCGGGTGCTGGTGTCATGCGTCCCGCCGGTAGTGGTCAGCAGGGTGCGCTGCCAGACGCCGAGATAGGCAGGCGGTACTGCGGAAATGTTCAGGCCAGGCATGCGCTTTCCTCCCATTCGGCGAGCACGGAACGGCTGTCCAGTACGCGACCGAACAGCCCGCCTTCCACCTCGACCATGGCCAGGGCGGCGGCGTGCAGCTCGGCACTCGGCGAGCCGCAGGCATCGCTCACCAGCGTACAGGCGTAGCCCAGCTCCACTGCCGCGCGCTGGGTGGAAGAAACGCATACTTCGGTGGTCACGCCGCAGAGCACCAGGTGGCCGATGCCGCGCCGACGCAGCAGCAGGTCCAGGTCGGTGTAAGCGAAGGCGCTGTAGCCCGGTTTGTCGATCACCGGCTCGTCGGCCAGCGGGCACAGTTCGTCGATCAGGTCGTGGCCATACTCGCCGCGCACCAGCAATCGCCCCAGCGGGCCGCGTGCGCCGATGGGCGCGCCGGCCTGTTCGGCACGGCGACGCTTGCTCTCGTGCAGGTCGGTCAGGTCGGGGCGGTGCCCTTCGCGGGTATGTACTACCAGCAGGCCCAGGGCGCGGGCGCTGTCCAGCAGGCGCGAGATGGCCGGGATCGGCGCGCGCAGGCGGCCGATCTCCAGCCCGGCCTGGTCGGCGTAGCCGCCGGGGGCACAGAAGTCGCGCTGCATGTCGATGACGATCAGGGCGACGCTCACAGCCCGAACTCCTTGCGTACCGCAGCGGCGATGCCTTTTACGATGTCCTTGGCCATGCGCAGGCCCTTGTCGGCGCTGGAACCGCGCGCCGAGGACAGCACGCCCGAGGGCGGCACCCACTCGGTGCGGCTGGGGTACATGTCGTAGGGCGGGAAGTCGGCCGGGCCGTCGTCGGGGATCAAGTCCAGGCGCACCAGGCTGGGCAGGTAGTGCAGCATCAGCGAGGTCTCGATCACCGCCGCGTGCTCCAGGGCGAAGCCGGGGAAGCCGTCGGGGAATACGTCGTTCAGCGTGGCTTCGCTGCAGAAGTCCCAGTGCTCCAGGCGCATCACTTCCAGCGGGCTGGAAGGCCCCAGCTCACGCAGCGCGAGCTGGATGCCCTCGGTGACGAACCATTGGTTCTCGTAGTGCCCGTCCACCAGCACCAGGCGGGTGACGCCGTGGCGGGCGAACTCGCGCACGGCGTCGCGCACCAGGGCGATCAGGGTCTGCCCGTCGAGGCTGGTGGTGCCGCAGAAGTGCTGGCCGCCGCCGCACTTGGGCTGGGACTTGTAGCCGTAGGACAGGGCGGGCGCGACCAGACCGTCGACCTGGCGGGCGACGTCTTCGCACAGCGCACTGGCCAGCAGTGCATCGGTGCCCAGCGGCAGGTGCGGGCCGTGCTGCTCGGTGGCGCCACAGGGCAGGAAGACGACGGGGGATTGCTCGCGCACCCGGCGCGCGTATTCGACCCAGCTGAGCTGGTCCATGCGGACAGTCATGTTTCGGCCTCGCAGAGAGTGGGGGAAAGGTCAGGAGAAGGGCGCGCGGCGATCAGCGCCGCCGCCAGAACCAGAGAGCCGCCGAGCCACTCGCGCAGGCCCAGCTCGCGGTCGCCGAACCAGGCGGCGGTGAGTACGGCAACCAGCAGTTCGATCACCACCAGCACCGCAGCGCGGCTCGCCTCGACATGGCTGAAACCGTATTGCGCGGCACCCATGGCAGCCAGCCAGAACAGGCCGAAACCAGCCAGTTGCAGCCATTGGTGGGCGTCGACGGTGGGCAGCGGCGTGCCTTGCAGCAGACAGAACAACCCGCCCAGCGCGGCGCTGCCGATGAAGCCGACCACCGCCTTGCTGGCCAGCGGCACCTGCTCGGCGGCGCGGGTGGCCAGGTTGTTGAGGGCGAAGGCGAAGCCGGCGGACAGCGCCAGCCAGTCGCTGGCAGCCAGCGGGCGGAAGGTGTCACGGCTGACGCCCAGGGTCAGGGCAATGCCAAGCATCGCCAGCGCCAGAGCGCCGAGTCGCGAGGGCGTCAGGCGTTCGCCAAACAGCAGGCGGCCACCGAGCAGGCCCCAGACCGGCGCGAGATAGAACAGCAGCATGGCGCGCACCACGTCGCCCTCGGACAGCGCCGCCACCAGCCCGGCCGTGGCCCAGCCGCCAAACACGCCGATGGCGAGCAGGGCGACGCGTTGCGGCCACCACTGCTGGCGCTGGTTCAGTACCAGCGGCACGGCCAGCGCGCAGAGCAGCCCGTAGGTACAGAGCACCAGCGGCATGCCGGCCAGGCCCTGGCCGGCGAAGTGCGCCAGGGGCATCCAGCCCAGGCCCCAGATGGCGGCGCCCAGCAGCAGGACGATTTCCGCGCGCATCAGGCGCCCATCCAGGCGCCGCCATTGGCGCCGAGTATCTGTCCGTGGAAGAAGCTCGCGCCGGGCGAGACGAGGAACAGCACCGCCGTGGCGATCTCCTCCGGCTGGCCGAGGCGGCCGGCGGGGATGGCGGTTTCGCGGGCGATCATCGCCGCGCTCATGTGCTCGACCGAGACCATCGGTGTCTCCACCGGGCCCGGCGCCACGCCGTTGATGCGGATGTGTGGGGCGAACTCCCGCGCCAGCGCCTTGGTCAGCCCGATCACTCCGGCCTTGGCGGCGCAGTACGCGGCGTAGCGTTCGCGGCCGAGCTGGCCCAGCTCCGAGGCAATATTGACGATGCTGCCGCTGCCGCGCGCCTGCATGTGCGTCAGGGCATGGCGGCAGCAGCGGTAGACAGCGTGCAGGTCGACGCCGAGCAGGTTCGCCCAGTCGTCTTCGCTGGTATCGAGGAAGGGCTTTTCCAGGATGATCCCGGCGTTGTTCACCAGGATGTCCAACTCGCCTTCGGCGAGCACGCGGGCGAACATCTCGGCGACCTGTTCCGGCTCCGCGACGTCGGCCTGTACGGCATAGGCGCGCCCCCCGCTGGAGGCGATGCGCGCTACCAGCGCGGTGGCAGCTTCTGGCTGGTCGAGGTGGTTGATCCACACCTGCGCGCCGGCTCCCGCCAGCGCCAGGGCGATGGCCCGGCCGATGCCCTGGGTGGCGCCGGTGATCAGGGCGGTCTGTCCTGCGAGCGGTTTCATCAGTGCATCACCTCACCATGGCTGACCGACAGCGCCTGACCGGTAATGGCGCTGGCCAGTGTGCTGCCGAGGAACAGGAAAGTGCCGGCGAGATCGGCCGGCGTGAGCAGTTCCGGCACCGCCTGGGCGGTGAGGATCTGCGCCAGTTCGTCTTCCTCGCTGCGGCCGTTGGCTTGCGCCATCACCCGCAGCGAACGCATTGCAGCTTCGGTGGCGATCCAGCCGGGGCACACGGCGTTGACACGAATGCGCCTTGGCCCCAGTTCCCACGTCAGCGAGCGGGTCAGGCCGATCACCGCGTGCTTGCTGGCGACATAGGCGGAGAAGCCCGGCACGCCTTTCAGGCCCCAGATCGACGCCTGGTTGATGACGCTGCTGCCGGCGCGCAGTTGCGGCAGCAGGGCGCGGGTCAGGCGCAGCATCGAGGCGACGTTGTTGTCCAGCAATGCCTGCCAGCGCTGGTCGGTCTCGGCGTTGCCGCCTTCCAGCGGCGTGGCGTACTCGACGCCAGCGTTGTTGATCAGCACATCGAGCGCAGCGCCCTGGCGGCTGTCGGCGAAGGCGCCGATGGCTTCGCTGTCGCCCAGGTCGAGGCTGGCAGTGCGCAGGTCGCACAGTGCTGTGAGCTCGTCCGCCACGCCTTGTAGTGCCTCGGCGTTGCGGTCGAGCAGTTCCAGCGTCGCGCCCTGTTCGGCGAACGCCCGCGCCAGGCCCTTGCCGATGCCGCTGGCGGCACCGGTGATGAGGACGCGTTTGCCCCGGTAGTCGATCATGCTCAGACCGCCGTCAGGAAGGAGACGCCCACGGCGCCGTAGAAGCCGTCGGCACGGTCGTTGCCTGCGGGCGCGACCTCACCGTAGTTGTCGTCCACCACGCGGCGCAGGCGGTGCCGGTGGAAGCCCTTGAACAGCAGGTGCATCGGCAGCACCTGGGCGTAGCCGTCGCCGTACAGTTGGTGGTGCAGCTTGCGCAGGCGGTACCAGGGCGCCACGGGTTTCTCGTGGTGGGCGTTGTGGTAGGCGAAGTTGAGCAGCAGCAGGTCGAGCACCGGCCAGCGCACCGAGACCACGTTGGAGAAGGTGTTCATCTGCTCGTAGGTGCGGTCGCGGGCCTTGTCGTCGGGGATCTTGCCGCCGTCCTCCAGCACTGCGAAGGCGTCGTAGGTGTGCTGGTAGGCGTCAGTGAAGCGCAGCACGATGATCATCAGCGTCCAGGCGACGAAGTAGAGCAGCAGCGCCTTGAACGACACGGCGGCGACTACGCCGAACAACGCGCCGCGCACCAGCAGGGTCAGCGCCACACGGCGGCGGTTGGCGCGGTGGCGCGGGTTATCGGTGATGAAGGGCAGGAGGATCACGTAGTAATGCATGATCAGCTCCACCGCCGGTACGTAGGCCCACTCGGCGGCCAGCACCAAGGCGCGTACCCAGCGAGGGCTGCGCGCGAGGAGGGCCTTGGTGTCGAAGGTGATCACGTCGGCGCGGTCGACGTGGTGGCGCATGTGCTTGCGGCGCAGGTCCTGGAAACCGGCGTAGCAGCTGCCGCACAACCAGCTGCAGGCCTCGCCGGCCCAGGTGTTGTGCGCGGGCTTGGCGAAGATGGTGCCGTGGGCGAACTCGTGGATCAGGTAGGCCGCGACGATCATCGCGTGGCCCAGCAGCAGGGTGCCGGCGGCATTGAGCAGCCAGCTCTCGGCGAACAGCAGGGCGAAGCCGGCGGCGTAGCCACCGAAGGCATAGGCCAGGGCCAGGCTGTTGGGCAGCCGGCCATCGGCGTAGCGGTACAGGGACGCGGGCATGAAGAACCTCCGTAGGCGTTCCCGCCCTCCCGGCGGGAACGGTGGGTGGGCGCCTTACTGGGCGAGGGCCTGGACGAACTGCGCGTCGAAGGTCTGGGCGAAGTCGGGGATTGCCGGAATCTGGCTGTTGTCCTTGAGCAACTGGGCGATCACCGCGCCGCTGCCGAAGAACGAGCTGGTAGCGTCTGACTTTTCGAAGTTCCTGTTCATCTCCGCCAGCGGGATGTTGTAGACCCCGGCCATCTGCTCCTTGGCCTCGGCGGCGCTGACGCCCAGCACCTTGCCGATGATCTCGGCGGACTCGTCCGGGTGCGCCTTCATGTAGGCCAGGCCGTCGGCGTAGCCCTGGATCATCGCGGTGATCGCCTTCTGGCGTTTGCCGATGACCTCCTGGTTGAACACCAGCACGTCGGTGATCAGCCCCGGGGCGTCCTTCGACGAATACACGACGTGGAACTTGTCGCCGGGCATGCCGAGGATCTGCGAGACGTTGGGTTCGTAGGTCACGCCTACCGGCAGGCTGCCGGATGCCATGGCGCCGGGGATGCCCTCGGGCGTCATGTTCACCGGGTTGATGTCCTTGTCGCTCAGGCCGTGGCTCTTGAGCGCATAGGCGAGCAGGAAATCGGACGGCGAGAGCGGGTTGAAGCCGATCTTCTTGCCCTTGAAATCGGCGACCGACTTGATCGACTTGTCGGCGACGATGGCGTCGCCGCCGTTGGAGAAATCAATGGGCATCACCACGCGGTACGGCTGGCCCTTGGCGACACCGCCGACCACCTGGTCGTAGGTGAGCATGCCACCGTCGAGGGCGCCGCCGGTCATGGCCGTGGGGATCAGCGCCGGGTCGTTGAAGAACTGCAGCTCCACCTTCAGCCCGTGGGGCTTGTAGAGGTCGAGCTTGTCGGCGACGTAGAAGGGCGCGTAGCCGGCCCAGACGACGGTGCCGATCTTGAGCTTCTCGGCGGCCTGGAGCGTCAGCGGCACGACCCCGGCGGCAGCAAGCAGACAGGCACCGAGCAGGGTCTTGCGCAGGGAACGCAGGGAAAGCGGCATGGTCATGGCATTGCTCCTAACGGTTGGAAATCGGCACGGGATGACATCACGTCTCCCGGGCTTTTCTCCCGCCGTGTAGCCCTGTCCCTAGGGCCGGAAAACTCTCGGACCAGACGCCCTTCTCGCGAAAGACCGGAACCCTAGTTCGCCTGTGGTGCAACTCCAGTGTGTGCCTTGCAGCGTTCGCCCACCCGGTGGCTACCTTGCCGTGGGTGATGCATCCCGTTGCAGGGGACAGAGCAATTGAAATGCCAGCTTTTCTGAAACCCCAAAAACCGCCGGGGATTTCAATCGCTTAGCGGAAATCCCCGGTGCAGGGCGGATGCCAGCCGGGCCATGGCCGGCACCAAGTCGATGCGCCTTGCCTTCTATTGAGGCATCAGGCGGCGCGCAGGGCCGTGCGGCGCAGCGAGGCGGCCGCCGTGGCCACGAACAGCCCGGCGGCGAGCGCCAGTGCCACCGGCACGCCTTGCGGGCCGAGGTCCATCAGGCTGCCGCTGAGCAGCGGCCCGAGCAGGCTTCCGACGCCCCAGAGCATGCCGGCGGCGGCGTTGGCGGTGACCAGGTCGCGGCCACGGAAGCGCTGGCCGATCAGCACCAGCGCCAGGGTGTAGACGCCACCGGCCACCGCGCCCAGCAGCATCAGCGCCGGCCACAGCAGCGACGGCTGGCTGATCAGCCAGGGCAGGGCGAGGCCGATCAGCATCGCCGCGACACCGCAGGCGAGGTGCAGGGTGGGCCGGTCGAGGCGATCGGACAGCCAGCCCAGAGGCAGCTGGCAGATCATGTCGCCGAGCAGGATCACCGTCGCCATGAACGCAGCGATGCCCACCGCGTAGCCGTGGCTGGAGGCGTAAACGGGGAAAAGCGAGAGCACCACGCTGTCGAAGAAGGAGAAGAACAGCACGCCCATGCACAGCGCTGGCGCCACCCGCAGGAAACCGGCCAGGGAGAAGCTGCGCGGCTCCTCGACGTGTTCGTGAATGCCTTCCTCGGGCATGGCAAAGGCCACGGTGGCCAGGGCGATCAGGTGCCCTGCGCTGACCAGCAGCACCACCCAGGGCGTCTGCGCGCCGAGCAGCGCCACCAGTGTCGGGCCGAGCAACTGGAAGGCGGTGAAGCTGGTGGCATAGAGGGCCACGATGGTGCCGCGGTTCTTCTCGCCGCACAGTTCGTTGACCCAGGCTTCGCCGAGGATGATCGCGATGCCCATGCCGACGCCCAGCGCCAGGCGTGCCGCCGCCAGCAGCCAGAGGGAGTGGCTGCTGAATTCGATGGCTGCGGTGCTCACGGTACACAGCACGAAGCACAGCAGGTACAGGCGGCGCCGGCTCATCAGCTGGCAGGCGCGGTCCACCAGCGTGGCGGCGAGGATCATGCCGGCCGCCGGCACCGCCGAGAGGACGCCGATCTGCAGCGCGCTGGCGCCGTTGTCCAGCAGGCGCAGCGCTACCAGCGGCAGAGTCGCGCCCAGGCTCAGGCCGACGATGGAGACGGCGAACAGCAGCACCGCGAGAAGCGGTTTGTTGAGGGGGCTTGGGGTATTCATGGAGACCTTCTCTTGCCCCGGCGCTCAGGCCGTAGGGCGAACACATGCGAACGAGCCCGCCGGCGCTTACCGGAGGGCGGAATCGGAATGCGGAAATGCCGGCGCGAGCGCGCGGCGTCCGGCTCAGCAGCCGGCGGGAGGGGAGAAGGTGAAGGCGAACAGCACGCTGCGGCGACGGCGCAGCACCGTATCAATCTTGCGTACGCGCGGAGGCTCTCGCAGCAGGGCGAGGCTTGCGTCGGCGAAGCGGTAGAACGGGGTCATGGTGCAGGTATTACAGGGATGTCGGAAACCGCGCACTCTAGTGAGTGCGCGGCAGGGCGTCAATCTCGGCCAGCCGCGCGGTATCGCGGCAAGCGTCGGCACCGTAAGCCCTGCTTACGGATCGCCGGCATGACCGGCGCCAATCGAGCGCGCCGCAACTACCGGCCGAATGCCGGTTCCCCGGCCGGCACTTCCTGCGGGCGGCTCAGCACGTCCCGTCCCGGCAGGAACCGCCCGAACCCACGCTCCTTGCCCAGAGCCTCCGGGAAGCCGCTTTCGCGCCGATAAGCCACGCGCCCGTTGATCAGCGTGGCCTCCACCGCATCATCGTTGCGCTTCACCAGCCGCGTCAGGCCGATGATCTCCATGGGCGCTTCGCAGACCTCATCCAGCTCATCGGTCAGGCCGGCCGGGTTGACCACCACCAGATCGGCGCGGTCGCCGACGCGGATGTAGCCGGCGTCGATCCCGGCGAAGTCCGCCAGCTCACCGGTCAGGCGGTGGATGGCGCGGCCGGTGTCCATGAAGCTCTGCCCGGCCAGTTCGGCATCGCGCACGTACTTGAGCATGCGCAGCGGGAAGTTGTACTGCGCGTGGGAAGCCAGGTGCGCGCCGGAGTCGGCGAAGCCTGGCTGGGTCCAGGGGCTGGCCAGCAGCTTGCCCATGATTTCCGGGCGGTGGTTGCCGTAGCAGGTGGTCCACTTGAGCTCGTTGCGGTACTGGCCGGCCAGCTCGAAGAAGGCGTCCACCGGGTCCAGACCGCGCTCGCGGCCGATGTCCTCGAAGTTGCGCCCGACCATTGAGGCATCCGGACATTCGCGCACCCAGCAGTCGGACAGGTTGCGGTGCCACAGGCCGAGGCTGAGGGTGGCCTTGATGTCCTTCTTGAAGCGCTCGCGGAACGCCGGGTCCTGGATGCGCGTGTAGAGCTCTTCCGGGTCCTTGATGTCACGCAGCACCTCGCCGGCGCCGAACTCCTCGAAGCCGTTCATGTTCAGCCCCTCGATGCGCACCACGAAGGGCGCGGGCAGGGTCTGCCAGCGGTAGCGGCCGCGCAGCAGGCAGTTGGCGACCCAGCCGGAGGCGCGGGTGATGCGGTGCATGAAGGGCTGGGACTTGAGGTCCAGCGCGGTGAGCATCGAGCACTTGAGCGGGCGGCGGAACCAGCCGTGGGCCTGGTAGAGGAAAGCGAACACGTTGATCTTGGTGACCGCGTTGGGTGCGCCCTGCATCAGCGCGTTGCGCCGGCGTAACACCGCGAACAGACGGGAGAACTCCCTCCAGCTGGCAAAGGTGGAGGGTAGCGGGCTGGACCAGGCGCGGTCGCCGTCCATCTTGTCCAGCCGCGTGGTCATCACCGAGAGACCGAAGCAGCCGGCGTCCAGCGCCTGTTCCAGCAGTTCCTCCATGCGCGAAAGCTCCGCTTCGGTAGGCTTGGCGCCGCTGATGGCGCGCTCCAGGCCCATCACCGTGACGCGCAGCTCCGAGTGGCCGAGGAAGGAGCAGAGGTTGGGTCCCAGAGGCTGCTGGTCGTAGAAGGCGCGGTAGCCCCTGGCGTCTTTCCAGGTGCGCTTGTCACGCAGGATCGGCAGCACCTGCTCGCGTGGTACGGCTTCGACGCGGGTGAACAGGTCCGAACAGTCCTCGGCCTCGCCCAGCACCATGCTGATGGAGCAGGAACCGACCGACACGGTGGTCACGCCGTGACGCACCGACTCCTTCAGTGCAGGAGCGGCAATGGCTTCGGCATCGTAGTGCGAGTGGATTTCCAGGAAGCCGGGGGCGACCCACTTGCCGGCCGCATCGATGACCTGCTCGCAACCGTTTTCCTCCAGCGGGCTGACGCTCAGGGTGTCGATACGGCCGTCCTTGATGCCGACGTGGCGCAGGCTGCCGGGGGCATCGCTGCCGTCGAAGTACAGGCCGTTCTTGATGATGATGTCGTAGCTCACAGGAGGCTCCAGGGCGACAGCAGCAGGACGCCGCTGACCAGCAGCAGGCAGTGGATGGCGAGGCGGAAGTGGTGTTCCTCGAAGCGGTGGTGCAGGCGTTCGCCCAGCCATACGCCGAGCAGTAGCAGGGGCGCGTAGGCGAGAACCTGGGGCAGCGCCGGGCGCAGGCGGCCGTCGAGGAGGAAGGCAAGGGTCAGCAGGCCGTTGAGAGTGAACCAGACGCAGACCAGGGTGGCGCGCAGGCGGGTCTTGTCCAGCGGGCGGGTCGAGAGCGCGTAGACCAGCAGCGGCCCGCCGGAAGCGAACAGGCCATGGCAGACCCCGGCGGCGCCGGTGGCCAGGCGCACCACCCAGTTCGGCGTGCGTCCGCGCTCCGGGGCACTGGCGCGCAGCCGCCACAACTCACGGCCGGCGAACCAGAGGATCAGGACGCCAAGCCCGCGCTTGAGCGGTTGCGGGTCCAGGTGCGGCAGCAGCAGGTAGCCGATCAGCATGCCGATGAGCATCCCCGGCAGCACGGTGCGCAACAGCAGGCGGGTGTCGATCAGTCGGCGGTGGCGCCAGCACAGGTAGCCGGTCATGCCGATGTTCAGCGGCACCAGTATCGGCAGCAGCGTCTCGATGGGCATCAGCAGCGCGCCGAGGGACAGGGCAATCACCACGCTGCCGAAGCCGGTGATGGCTTCCAGGGTGTAGGCCAGCAGGATGAAACCGCCGAGGGCGAGGGCGGGCGCATTCATGACGCCGTCACCGCGGCGGCGCGGGGTTCGCGGCGCGCCCAGAGTTGCGCCAGCACCAGCCCGGAGAACAGCTGCCAGCAACCCCAGAACGCCGCGATCAGCAGCATGCCGCCGGCCTGCGGGAAGAAGGTGAGGATCAGCGCCATGCCCAGCGCCGAGTTGTGAATCCCGCTTTCCAGGGTCACCGCACGCACGTCGGCGTCCGGCAGCTTCCACAGTCGCGCGCAGGTGTAGCCCAGCAGCAGCGCCGTGCCGTTGAGCAGCAGGACCAGCCAGAAGAACAGGTGGAAGTAGCCCATGAACTGCTGGAAGTTCTTGGCGAAAGCCATGCCGACGAAGCCGAGCATCACCAGCAGCGACAACTGCCGCAGCGGCTTTTCCAGGCGCTGTGCGAGCTGCGGTTTGTGCCGGCCCAGGGCCATGCCCAGCAGCATCGGCAGGATCAGCACCAGCACTACGACGCCCACCAGTTCCAGCGGGTCGATGTGGATCTGCGTGAGGCGGTCGCGGGTCGCTGGGTTCAGCCCCGCGTAGAGGGCGAAGTTCAGCGGCGTGAAGATGCCCGCGCTCAGCCCCGATACGGCAGTGACGCTGGCCGACACCGCGACGTTGCCGCGGGCCATCCAGGTCATGATGTTGGAGAAGGTGCCGCTGGGGCAGGTGGCGACCAGGATCATCCCCAGCGCCAGTTCCGGGTCGATCGGCAGGGCGATGGTCAGCAGGCAGGTGGCGGCGGGCAGCAGCAGGAACTGCACGAGCATGCCGATCACCGGCGCCTTGGGCTGGCGCAGGATGCGGGCGAAGTCGTCGCGGCGCAGTTCCAGAGAAACGCCGAACATCATCAGCGCGATGATGGCATTCAGCGCGATCATCGAACCGCCGGAGAATTCGAGATGGACTTCAGGCATTGCCGTTCTCCCGCAGCAGGAGGGCAGAGAACGGCGAACGGGCAGTAGCCGGCGGCACGGGCGCGGCTCCGGTTTCAATCAGCATGCAAGGCGACTCTTGTTTGTATTTATCGTTGTAATTGGCAAGCATAGGGCAGCGTTACCGCCCGGTAACGGCTCAATCGGGACCTTCGCCGGTTAATTCGGGACCATGTCGCACACCATTACCGTCCATTACGCCCAGGGCATCCTGCAGGCCGCCCAGCGCCTGGGGCTGCCGGTGCCTGCCGATCTGCAGGCCGCCAGCCTCGAACCGCGCATCCCGTTGCAGCGCCAGGACGCCTTCTGGGAAGCCCTCTGCGCCGCCTCTGGCGACCCGCTGCTGGGCTTGCACCTGGGCAGCGCCCTGCAGGTCGGGCACCTGGACATGGTCGGCGCGCTGCTGATGAGCTGCGAGCATTACGGCGAGGCACTGGATGCCTTGCTCGAGTACTACCCGATCATTGCCGAGGGCAGCGAGTTCCAGAGTGAGCAGGAGGCTACGCAGGTGCGGCTGGTCTATCGCCCCAGCTACAGCGTACGCCGCGAGGAGCGGGTGGAGGCCGCATTGGCCAGCCTGGTCCACTTGACCCGCTGGATCACTGGCGACCGCGTCAGGCCGCAGCGCCTGACTTTGAGCCATGCCGCGCGGGGCGAGCCTTCACGTTACGTCGAGTTGCTGGAGTGCCCGGTGGACTTTTCCTGCACCGAGAACGCGCTGAGCTTCGCCGTGGCCGATCTCGACGTGCCGCTGATCCAGGCCAATGCCCTGATGCGCGAGCACCTGCGTGCGCTGGCCGATGCACAGCTGGAACGCCTGGGCGCGCAGAGCCTCGCCGCGCGCGTGCAGCAACTGCTGCGGCAGAACCCGCGCTGGGGCAAGGAGAAGGTGGCCGACCAACTGGAACTCAGCGGCCGTCATCTCAATCGCAAGCTGGCCGACGAGGGCACCAGCTTCAAGCTGCTGCGCGAGCAGGTGTTGCACGCCATGGCCGAGCAGCTGTTGCGCGAATCATCGAGGTTGGGCGATGTGGCCGAGCGCCTGGGCTTCTCAGACGAGAGCGCATTCGCCAAGGCCTTCCGTCGCTGGAGCGGGATGACGCCGGGGCAGTTCCGCCAGGGCAACTGAAGCGCTTACTGGCGGTTATGGTTCACCGCTGCCAGCGCCTGGGCGGCGGGCAGGTCCAGGCGCTGGGGAACGCTGCGCTGGTGCTCGATGACGCCAGTGCCCGGCAGCTTCGACACGAAGAACTGATCGACGCCGAAGAACAGCAGGATCAGGGCGATGGCGCCGATCCAGCAGAGCACGTCGTAGTCCAGCGGCCAGCCACGGTGCTGGCGCTGCGAGCGGAGGGGAGGCTGGTTGTTCTTCATGGCGGTCACCGCGTTCGGATTGAGGGTCGGCGAACCCAGGGTCCGGCCTGGATTCGCTGACCATTGTCCGAACGGCGGTGATGCCGGTGATTCAGGGAGCTCTGTAGTACGAGTAGGAATTACCTCTACTTTCCTACGCGCAGGTCAGACGCCCGGCAGCGCCTTGTCCTTCGGCCACAGCAGCCACAGCTGGCCGTCCTGTTTCATGTGCCCGGCCAGCTCGCCGGCCGCGTCGCCAGTGCCCCAGAACAGGTCCGCGCGCACTTCGCCGACGATGGCGCCACCGGTGTCCTGGGCAGCTACCGGGCGCACGACTGGCGCGCCGTCCGGGCGAGTGGTGGAAAGCCACATCAGGCTGCCCAGCCGGATCACCTTGCGGTCGATGGCCACGCTGTAGCCGGGCGTCAGCGGAACGTTCAGCGAGCCGCGCGGGCCTTCGTTACTGTCCGGGCGCTGGCTGAAGAACACGTAGCTGGGATTGCTCGCCAGCAGCTCGTCGACACGCTGCGGGTGCGCGCGCGCCCAGTCGCGGATGCGCGCCATGCTGACCTCTTCCTTGCTCAGCTCCCCCTGTTCCACCAGCCAGCGGCCCACCGGCTTGTACGGCCGGCCATTCTGCTCGGCGTAACCCAGGCGCAGCTGGCGGCCGGAGGCGAGCTCCACGCGGCCAGAGCCCTGGATCTGCAGGAACTGCAGGTCCATCGGGTCGGGTAGCCAGGCGAGCACGGGAGCATTGACGCCATCGCGGCGGATGCCGGCGGCGTCGGCGTAGGGCACCAGGGTGTTGCCTTCGAGTTTGCCGCGCAGGCGCTTGCCCTTGAGTTCCGGGTAGACGCTGTCCAGCGCCACGGTGATCAGGTCCTTCGGTACGCCGTAGACCGGTACGGTGTGCTTGGCGTCGCGCTGCTGGCTGCCGCGGTAGACGGGCTCGTAGTAGCCGGTGATCAGGCCATTCTTGCTGCCTTCACCGGAACGAAGCTGGTAGGGCTGCAGGTGCGTCTGCATGAACTGGCGGATCGCCGGGGCGGAGGCCGGTACGCTGGCGGCGTCGGCGCAGGTCGCGGCCCAGATGTCATCCTTCTTCAGGCGCACCGCGCAGGCCGAGCGCCAAGCGCTGAAACCTTGCAGCACGTCGGTGTCGGCGGTCAGCGGCAGGTCCGACCACTCGGCCTTGGAATAGGTGGGCGCCTGGGCTTCTTCGGGCTTTTCGCCGAACAGGCCGCAGCCGGAGACCAGGGTGGCAAAACACAGGGTGGCGAGGAGAGGGCGGGTCCAGTGGCGGGAAGAATCGGTCACGGGCGAGTCCTGGCAGGCAAACGAAAGCCCGCTAGCTTGGGCAGACGCGGGGCGTGCGTCAAACGCATCGGTCGGATTTACATGCCTTGCAACGAATCCTCAGGCGGACCGGTAGAATGTCGGCATGAATCGACTGACGGGTGGTTAGAGCGTGGAGGCAAGGCAGGGTTTCGTCCTGACCCGACATTGGCGGGATACACCCGAAGGCACCGAGGTGGGTTTCTGGCTGGCCACCGATGACGGGCCCCGGCATGTGCTGCTGCCGCCGCAGACATCGGTAGCCTTCGTGCCGGCCGAACAGCGCGCCCGAGCCGAGAAGCTGCTGGCCGGCGAGCGCGGCGCCGAACTGCGCCCGTTGGGCTTGCGCGACTTCCAGCAACGCCCGGTGCTGGGCCTCTACTGCCAGCAGCATCGCCAGCTGATGAACCTGGAAAAGCGCCTGCGCGAGGCTGGCGTCGAGGTATTCGAGGCGGACATCCGCCCACCCGAGCGCTACCTGATGGAGCGCTTCATCACCGCCCCGGTCACCTTCAGCGGCGAGCCGGGCGAGGGCGGCAGCACCGTCGCCGCGCAACTGCGACCGGCGCCGGAGTACCGACCGAAGCTGAAACTGGCCTCGCTGGACATTGAAACCAACATCCGTGGCGACCTCTATTCCATCGCCTTGGAAGGCTGTGGTCAGCGCCAGGTGTACATGCTTGGCCCCGCCAATGGTGTCGATGGCGGGCGCGATTTCGAGCTGGAGTACTGCGACAGCCGCGCGCAGTTGCTGGAGCGCCTGAACCAGTGGCTGGCGGAGCACGACCCCGATGCAATCATCGGCTGGAACCTGGTGCAGTTCGACCTGCGCGTGCTGCAGGAACACGCCAAGCGCCTGGAGATTCCCCTGCGCCTGGGGCGCGGTGGCGACGAGATGGGCTGGCGGCAGCACGCCTCTAGCAACCACTACTTCGCCGCGGCGGCGGGGCGGCTGATCATCGACGGCATCGAGGCGCTGCGCTCAGCGTTCTGGAGCTTCCCGTCGTTCAGCCTGGAGAGCGTCTCGCAGCAGTTGCTGGGCGAGGGCAAGTCCATCGACAACCCCTACGACCGCATGGCCGAGATCGACCGCCGCTTCGCCGAGGACAAGCCGGCCCTGGCGAAATACAACCTCAAGGACTGCGAACTGGTCACGCGCATCTTCGATAAGACCCGCATCCTCGACTTCCTGCTCGAACGCGCCAGCGTCACCGGGCTGCCGGCGGACCGCAGCGGCGGCTCGGTGGCGGCCTTCACTCACCTGTACCTGCCGCCGATGCACCGACTGGGCTACGTGGCGCCGAACCTCGGTGGCAAGGCACCGGAAGCCAGCCCCGGCGGCTTCGTCATGGATTCGCGCCCGGGGCTCTACGAGTCGGTGCTGGTGCTGGACTACAAGAGCCTGTACCCGTCGATCATCCGTACCTTCCTGATCGACCCTGTGGGGTTGGTGGAGGGCCTGAGCGACCCTTCGGACGAGGCGTCGATTCCCGGCTTCCGTGGCGGGCGTTTCTCGCGCACGCAGCACTGCCTGCCGGCCATTGTCGAGCGCGTCTGGCAGGGTCGCGACGCCGCCAAGCGCGACGGCAATGCGCCGCTGTCCCAGGCATTGAAAATCATCATGAACGCCTTCTACGGCGTGCTTGGCTCCAGCGGCTGCCGTTTCTTCGACCCGCGCCTGGCCTCGTCCATCACCCTGCGCGGCCACGAGATCATGCGGCGCACCCGCGAGCTGATCGAAGGGCAGGGGCACCGGGTGATCTATGGCGACACCGACTCCACCTTCGTCTGGCTGGGTCGCGCCCACGACGAGGAAGCCGCCGCCGAGATCGGCCACGCGCTGGTGAGCCACGTCAACCAGTGGTGGGGCGAACACCTGCGCGAAGAGTACGGGCTGGAGAGCGCACTGGAAATCCAGTTCGAACGGCACTTCCGGCGCTTCCTGATGCCGACCATCCGTGGCGCCGAAGAGGGTAGCAAGAAGCGCTACGCGGGCCTGGTGCGACGTGATGACGGCAGCGACGAGATGGTCTTCAAGGGCCTGGAAACCGTGCGTACCGATTGGTCACCACTGGCCCAGCAGTTCCAGCAGGAGCTGTACCTGCGTATCTTCCAGCGCCAGCCATACCGGGACTACGTCCGCGACTACGTGAACCGCACACTGGCCGGCGAACAGGACGATCTGTTGATCTTCCGCAAGCGCCTGCGCCGCCAGCTCGGCGATTACGAACGCAACGTGCCGCCCCACGTGCGCGCCGCGCGCATCGCCGACGACTACAACGAGCGCCAGGGCCGCCCGCGCCAGTACCAGCGCGGTGGCTGGATCAGCTACGTGATCACGGTCAACGGTCCGGAACCGCTGGAAACGCTCGCCTCGCCGATCGATTACGACCACTACGTCAGCCGGCAGCTGCAGCCCATCGCCGACGCCATCCTGCCCTTCGTGGACGATGACTTCAGTGCACTGGTCGACCGGCAGATGGGGTTGTTCTGAGGCCTGGCGCGCCGAAATGAAAAAGGCCGGCAATGGCCGGCCCTTTTTCATGGCATGGGGCGCATCAGTCGCCGCGGTATTCGCAACCGCTGGTGCAGGTCTCGTGCACGCGTACCTTGGACAGCTCCGGCAGCAGCGGCTTGAGCTGTTGCCAGATCCAGCGGCAGAGGTTCTCGCTGGTGGGGTTTTCCAGGCCGGGGATGTCGTTCAGGTAGTTGTGGTCGAGTTGGTCGTAAATCGGCTTGAAGATCTGCTTGATTTCGGCGAAATCGCGAATCCAGCCGGTATGCGGATCGACCTCGCCCTCGATGTAGATGGCGGCCCGGAAGGAGTGGCCATGCAGACGTCCGCACTGGTGCCCGGCGGGAACATGGGGCAGGCGGTGGGCGGACTCGAAGGTGAATTCCTTGAACAATTCCAAAGTAGCGTGCTCTGTGACGATCGCCGGCCCTGGAACGGGCCGGCCGGAAAATGGGCGCACAGTCTATCACCATCGTACCCACTGGACCGGCCGATCCGGCCAGCGGCTCACTTGATCGCCAGGCGTTTCGCCAGGCGATTGAGGTTGGCGCGGTCCAGCCCCATCTCGCGGGCCACGGCTGCCCAGTTGCCTTCGTGGCGCTCCAGGCTCTGGCTGATCATCCGGCGCTGGAGGGCGTCCACTGCCGGGCGAAGCTCGCCCGCCAGCTCCTCGCCGATGGCATTGTCGCCTTTGCTCGCGCCGGCATCGGGCGCGCCTTTGTGCAGGGCGTTCAGAGTGAGGTCGTCGACACCCAGGCTGAGGATGCGCGAGCGCTGCGAGTGGTTCGCCAGGGCCTTGAGCGAGGCGCGGCCGATCAGGTGCTCCAGCTCGCGCACGTTGCCCGGCCAGGCGTAATCGACCAGCGCGGCCTGGGCTTCGCGGGTCAGGCGCAGGCTGCGCAGGCCCAGGCGCGGGCGGTTCTGTTCGAGGAAGTAGCCGGCCAGCAGCAACACGTCGTTGCCGCGCTCGCGCAGGGGCGGAACGCGTAGCGGATAGACGCTCAGACGGTGGTAGAGGTCGGCGCGGAAACGGCCGGCGCGGACCTCCTCGGCGAGGTCACGGTTGGTGGCGGCGATCAGGCGCACGTCTACATGATGCTCGCGGTCCGAGCCCAGGCGCTGCAACTGGCCGCTCTGCAACACGCGCAGCAGCTTGGCCTGGATCGTCAGCGGCAGCTCGCCTACTTCGTCGAGGAACAGGGTGCCGCCGTCGGCCAGTTCGAATTTGCCGCGACGCTCGCCCACTGCGCCGGAAAAGGCGCCCCGGACGTGGCCGAAGAGTTCGCTTTCCACCAGGGTTTCCGGCAGCGCCGCGCAGTTCAGGCTGATCAGCGGCTGGGTGCGGCGCAGCGAATTGGCATGGATCGATTGCGCGACCAGTTCCTTGCCGACGCCGGTTTCGCCGGTGATCAGCACGCTCAGGTCGCTGCCGGCCACCACCTGGATTTCATTCATCAGCGCCTGGTGCGACTTGCTCTGGCCGATCAGCTCCCTGGGCTGGTCGCCGGAGGCGCGCTGGTAGGCGTCGGCGCGCTGCTGCTCGTGCTCGGCGCGCTGGGCCAGGTCGGTCATGCGCTGGTTGGCCTTCACCGTGGCGGAGGCGAGGCTGGCGAAGGCTTCCAGGTTGTCCAGGTCGCCAGTGGAGAAGCGCTCGGGGTCCAGCGCGTCCAGGGTCAGCAGGCCCCAGGGCTGCTCGTCCACCAGCAGCGGACAGCCGAGACAGTCGTGGACTTCCAGGTGTCCGTGCAGGCCCTCCACCAGCCCGTCGTAGGGGTCCGGCAGGCCGCAGTCGGCGGCGAAATGGGTCGGGCCGGGGTGCTCGATGAGGGCGCGCAGGCGCGGATGCTCGCTGATCTTGAAGCGGCGACCAAGGGTGTCCTGGCTAAGGCCATCGACCGCCAGCGGTACCAGTTGATCGCCTTCCAGGCGCAGCAGGGCGGTGGCATCGCACGGCAGCAGACCGCGCAGGGCTTCCAGCAGGCGGCGATAGCGTTCGCTTTCCGGCAGCTCGCGGGACAGGTCGGCTACCAGCGGAAGGAGGGTGGCCAGAAGAGGGTTGCGAGTCATATTGACCTCTTTGGAGTCGTTTTGACCTGGTATTTGCGTGGTCATTATGACTCATTTCCAGGCGAAAGTCCCGGAAACAGAGGCCTGCGGGATTGGCACGCTTCCTGAAATACCTCAGGCAGAAAGCTCAGGCGCCCCCCACTCATTGCCTGGCCAACCCGAGGAGATCCACATGCTGTCCAACGAACACCGTACCCTGGTCAAGGCCACCGTCCCGCTGCTGGAGACCGGCGGAGAGACCCTGACCCAGCACTTCTACAAGATGATGCTCAGCGAGTACCCGGAAGTTCGTCCGCTGTTCAACCAGGCGCACCAGGCTTCCGGCGACCAGCCCCGTGCGCTGGCAAACGGCGTGCTGATGTACGCCCGCCACATCGATGAGCTGGAGCAGCTCGGCCCGCTGGTGGCGAAGATCGTCAACAAGCACGTTGCCCTGCAGATCCAGCCGGAACATTACCCGATCGTTGGCAGCTGCCTGCTGCGGGCGATCCGCGAAGTACTGGGCGAGGAGATCGCCACCCAGGCAGTGATCGACGCCTGGGCCGCCGCCTACGGCCAGCTGGCCGACATCCTGATCGGCGCCGAAGAGTCGGTGTACCAGCAGAACGCCGAGCAACATGGCGGCTGGCGTGGCGCGCGGCGCTTCCGCATTGCCCGCAAGGAAGCCGAGAGCGAGGAAATCACCTCCTTCTACTTCCAGGCGCTGGATGGCGAGCCGCTGCTGGACTTCCAGCCCGGCCAGTACATCGGCCTTTCCCTGGAGATCGATGGCGAGGAAGTGCGTCGCACCTACTCGCTGTCCGACGCGCCCAACGGCCGTGAGTACCGCATCAGCGTGAAGCGTGAACCCGAAGGCAAGGCGTCCAACTACCTGCACGATCGCCTGAACGTGGGCGACGAGCTGGACCTGTTCCCGCCGGCGGGCGATTTCGTCCTGCGCGGTGGAGACAAGCCGCTGGCCCTGATCACCGCCGGCGTGGGCATCACCCCGGCGCTGGCGATGCTCAAGCCGGCGCTGGAATCCGGTCGTGAAGTGCACTTCATCCACTGCGCCCGCCACGGTGGCGTGCATGCGTTCCGCGAATGGGTCGAGGCGCAATCCGACGCGCATCCGCAGCTCAAGCATTACTTCTGCTACAGCGAGCCGCGCGCGCAGGATGCGTCCCACGTCGAAGGCTTCCTCAGCCGCGAGCTGCTGGCGGACTGGCTGCCGGAAGACCGCAACCTGGACGCCTACTTCCTCGGTCCCAAGCCGTTCATGGCTCAGGTGAAGCGTCACCTGCGTGATATCGGCGTGCCCGAGCAACAGTCCCACTACGAGTTCTTCGGCCCGGCCAGCGCGCTGGAGGCCTGAACCTGAGCGCCGGCCCGATGGCGGGCCGGCGCATCCCGAGGAGGTGTGTGATGGAAAGTCTGTTCGCCTGCCCGCAACGCAATCTGTCGATGTCCTGGTCACTGCTGACCGGCGGGCTCGTATTACTGCTGTTGGGAATCGTGGGAGCCTATTTCGTCGATGGCCATCTGAACCTGCAAAGCATTGTCGCAGCGCATGCCTTCACCATCCTCGGCCCGACACTATTGAAGCTGGGCTATGTGCTGCGGCTGGTAGCCCAACATCAGATGCGCAAGGAAGGCTGGGAGGCTTGCTGTGTTACTGGTTGATCGAAAAGCGCTGTTGACCATACCGCCCCTGTGGCGCCTGGGTTTCCGCCCGTTCTTCCTGGGTGGCGCGGTGTTCGCGCTGATCGCCATCGCGGCCTGGGCGGCGGTGCTGCTCGGTGTGCTGCCGACCTGGCAACCGCTGGGCGGCTGGCTGGCCTGGCACCGTCATGAAATGCTCTTCGGCTTCGCGGCGGCGATCATCGCCGGCTTCCTGCTGACCGCGGTGCAGACCTGGACCGGCCGCCCCGGCGTCAGTGGCAAGCCGCTGATGGTGTTGTCGCTGGTCTGGCTCGCGGCGCGGGTGGGCTGGCTCGTGGGTGCGCCGCTGTGGCTGGTCACCGTGCTCGAGCTGGCGTTCATGCCGGCGCTGGCCTTCTTCATTGGCCGCAGCCTGTGGCAGGTCCGGCAGAAGCGTAACTACCCGATCATCGCGGTGCTGAGCCTGCTGACACTCGCCGACGCGCTGGTGATGGCCGGCGTCTGGACCGGCAACGATGCCTGGCAGCGCGGTGGCGCACTGGGTGCGCTATGGCTGGTGGCGGCGCTGATGGGCCTGATCGGCGGCCGCGTGATTCCCTTCTTCACCCAGCGCGGGCTGGGCCGCACCGCCCAGGTGCCGGCCTGGAACTGGCTGGACAATTCGCTGCTGGGCGGCACCCTGCTGGTGGCGGTGCTGAGCGCAGTCGGTATCGGCCTGACGCCGCACCCGCTGGTAGGCCTGCTGTTCGCCGCGTTGGCGGTGGGGCACCTGGTTCGCCTGTGGCGCTGGTACGACAAGGGCTACTGGGGCGTGCCGCTGCTCTGGTCTCTGCACCTGGCCTATCTGTGGATGCTGCTGGCCCCGGCAGGTATGGCGCTGTGGAACTTCTCGCCGAGCTTCAACGTGAGCCTGGCAATTCACGCGCTCACCGTGGGTGGCGTTGGCGGGCTGATCCTGGCGATGGTCGCGCGGGTGAGCCTTGGCCACACCGGTCGCCCGCTGCAACCGCCGAAGGTGATGTCCTGGGCCTTCGCGCTGCTCAACCTGGGTGTCGTCGCGCGGGTGCTGCTGGTGATGTGGTGGCCGCTGGAGGGCCTGAGCATCGCGGCAGCGTGCTGGGTGGTGGCGTTCCTGATGTTCGCCTGGCACTACGGCCCGATGTTCTGGAAGCCGCGGCTGGATGGGCAGCCGGGCTGATCGGAGTGTTGTGGTAACGCCATCTTAGGCGGCGGTTCGCGGGCTTGGCCCGCTCCTACAGAATCGCCCACCTGTAGGAGCGGGCAATGCCCGCGACCTTGTCGGTGCGCCGAACCATCGCGGATGAGCTCAGTTTCCTTGCGATGCCTGACGCAGCCGCTTGAGCTCGTCATTCAGCCAGGCGCTGGAGTCCTGCTTGCCCGCCGGGCAATCCACCTGATAGCGCTGGCCGCTCATGCTGCTCTTGGTCGCGGCGCGCTCGATGAAGTCTTCCGCGTTGCTCACCATGCCCTTGTTTTCCAGGTAGTCCAACTTCTTCTGCAGGTGCGCGCGCGCCTCGGCGGCCGGGTACTCGCTGCCGTTACGGATGAACTGGCAGCCGCTGTGCTCGACGAAGTCCAGCAATTGGGTGATTTCCTGCTGCGCCTTGGCATCGACTGCGGCCTGCGCGCCCATGCTGATGAGCAGGAGAGCGCCCAGAAGCGAGCGAAGCTTTCGAGAGTGCGGCATGGCGATTCCTTGCTGTAGGCGTGAAGCCGCTGATTATGTCAGCGGCTGCAGCCGTTCGCCGAGGCGCCCGCTGTCTACCAGTTCAAGGAACTCGTCACCCATCCGCCGGCTTTCATCCATTGCCTTGCGCCAGTAGCGCTCGCGGCCCGCGTCGTCGCCCAGGTAGCGGTGGAAGTCCTTGCGGTCCGGCAGCTTGTTGTGCGGCAGGAGTGCCAGGTATTCCTTCGACGGCGCCAGCAGCAGCACGTCCTGCAGGCGGCCGGCGTCGCCACGGCGCCAGGGCAGGCCCTTGTCGAACCAGCCTGGGATGACCTTGTCGGTGAAGTGCGGGTAGAGCACCACGCCCTCGGGTTGGTAGGGCAGGTCCAGGTGGTAGTCCAGCAGCCCGCCGTCGCGGTAGGTGCCGGGGCCGGCGCCGGGGATGTCGCGCACGCCTTCCATGACCATGGGAATGGAGCCGGAGGCGAGCAGGGCATGGCGCAGGTTGGCCAGGTCCAGGTGCAGGTAGCGCGAGGGGAAGTCCGACAGCGCCTCCAGCGGCGGTGCGCGGCGGGCGTCGTGGATGATCAGACGCTCGAAGTGCCGGTGCAGGTGGCGGCGCCCGACGAGGTTGTCGCGGATCACCGCGCCCAGGCCCAGGCCGAGGTTGGCCTTGCCGTCCTGCGCGAGGCGACCGTGGCTCTTCACCACTACCACGTTGAGACGGTACCAGGGGTTGTCCAGCACGCTGGCGTCGTGGCCATCGAGCAGATCGTCGAGCATCTTCGCGCAGCTTTTCGAGACGTCGCTGACGCTCGCGTTGCGGGCGAAACGTTGCTGGGTGTAGAGCTCGCCGAGGCGGCGGATGCCCGCGGCCGGGTCGGGCAGGCAGGCGCTGGCGAAGCGCCAGGAACCGATGGAGGCGCCGATCAGCGAGCGCTCGCGCGGCGCGCGCGGCAGCCATTCACCGAACAGGGCGAGGTCCAGGCCCTGAATGCCCAGCGCCTTCGGGCCACCGGCGGCGCCGGGGAGGATGCCTACATCGGCGGGGGCCAGCCCCTGTTCGCGGATGCGCTGGAGCGCGCGGCTTCCGGCCTTGAGGGTGAGGGCGGGGGTCTTGATCTGGATGGCGGTCATGCGGGCCTCGCTTTGGCAGGCCGCGATTATAGAGCCTGTACGCACGGAGCAAGGATACTTCACCAGGTGAATGTTCCTTGCCGATTCAGCTTGAGTTAAGTCCTTCGCCTTAGTCTGGAAGTAAGAAGATTCTGACGAGGTACGCTCATGAAATGGCTGCTGATCCTGACCGCGCTCTCCGCCCTGCTGCTGGGCGCAGGCGTTGCCACGGCACACGACATCGGCCCGGACGAGGCACTGCGCCTGCGCGATGCCGGCACCATCCGCAACTTCGAGGAGCTCAACCGCACCGCGCTGGCCAAGCATGCCGGCGGTTCGGTGTACGATAGCGAGCTCGAGCTGGAACATGGCCGCTATCTCTACAAGGTCGACCTCAAGGACGCCCAGGGCGTGAAGTGGGATGTCGAGCTGGATGCGGTTACCGGCGAAGTCCTCACCGATCACCAGGATGACTGATGAAGACCGTTCTGCCGCGCGTGGCGCTGCTTGGCCTGGCGCTTGCCGCCATTGCTGGCGTCGCGCAGGCCCATGACCTGAGCCAGGACGAAGCCCTGCGCCTGAGCAAGGAAGGGGTGATCCGCCCCTTCGAGGCAATCCTCCCCGCCGCGCTGAGCCGCTACCCAGGCTCGCGCTTGCTCGAAGCCGAGCTGGAGAAGGAGCACGACACCTACATCTACGAGGTGGAACTGCTGACCACCGAAGGCGTGGTGCGCGAACTGGAACTGGATGCCCGCGACGGCCGCATCCTCAAGGATAAGGAAGACGACTGATGCGCCTGCTGCTGGTGGAAGACCACGTACCCCTGGCCGATGAGCTGCTGGCGACCCTGACCCGCCAGGGCTACGCGGTGGACTGGCTGGCCGACGGCCGCGACGCCGCCGTACAGGGAGCCAGCGAACCGTACGACTTGGTGATCCTCGACCTCGGCCTGCCGGGCCGTCCCGGCTTGGAAGTGCTGCAGGAATGGCGCGGCATGGGGCTTTCGATACCGGTGCTGATCCTCACCGCACGCGGCTCCTGGGCTGAGCGCATCGATGGCCTGAAGGCCGGTGCGGACGACTACCTGACCAAGCCGTTCCATCCCGAGGAGCTGCTGCTGCGTATCCAGGCGCTGTTGCGCCGTGCCCGTGGGTTGGCCAACCAGAGCCAGCTGGAAGTCGCCGGCCTGAGCCTCGACGAGTCGCGCCAGTGCGTGCAGCAGGGTGGCAAGGAGGTCGACCTGACGTCCGCCGAGTTCCGTCTGTTGCGCTATTTCATGCTGCACCCCGGCCAGCTGCTGTCGAAATCGCACCTGGCCGAGCACCTGTACGACGGCGAGACCGAGCGCGATTCCAACGTCATCGAGGTGCATATCAACCACCTGCGCCGCAAGCTCGGCCGCGAGATCATCGAAACCCGCCGTGGCCAGGGCTACCGCTTCACCGGCAACGGAGTCGGCCGTTGATGTCGATCCAGCGCCGGCTCGGACTCGGGCTTGGCGTGGTACTGGTGGTGGTCGGCCTGGCGTTGGCCCAGGCGGGGCTCTGGCTGTTCGACCAGGGCTTGCGCCGTTACCTGGTGAACGGCCTGCAGGACGAGGCGGAAAGCCTGCTGGTGGGCATCACCCGTGGCCCGGCCGGGCTGCAGCTGGACGGCCAGCGGGTCGACGCCACCTATGAGCGGCTGTTCTCCGGGCGCTATTTCGTGATCCGCTTCGATGACCAGACCTGGCGTTCACGCTCGTTGTGGGACAACGAGCTGAAGCTGCCGTCGCACAAGGGCCTGGCCAGCAAGCTGGAAAAAGGCCCGGAGGGTCAGCGCCTGCTGGTCTTCCGCGGTGACTACAAGCGTTACGGCAAGAAGCTCAACATTGTCGTCGCGCAGGATTACACACCCGTCCTCAAGAGCTTCAACCGCCTGCGCAATATCGGCCTGGGGGCCGGCGCGCTGGCGCTGCTGCTGATCCTGGTGTTCCAGAACTTCGCGGTGCGCCGCGCGCTGCGCCCGCTGGAGCGCGTGCGCCAGCAGATCGCGCAGTTGCAGGAGGGTCAGCGCAGCCAGCTGGACCGCCAGGTGCCGCGCGAGCTGGAGCCGCTGGTGGAGCAGACCAACCATCTGTTGCAGCACACCGAGGACACCTTGCGCCGCTCGCGCAATGCGCTGGGCAATCTCGGTCATGCGCTGAAGACGCCGCTGGCCGTACTGATCAGCCTGGCCGACCGCGAGGAGCTGCGCGAGCACCCCGAGCTACGGCGCGTGCTGCAGGAACAGCTGGAGCAGATCGAGCAGCGTCTGGCCCGCGAGCTTGGACGTGCGCGGCTGGTGGGTGAAGCATTGCCCGGCGCCCACTTCGACTGCGATGCGGAGCTGCCGAGCCTGTGCGACATGCTCAAGCTCATCCATGGCGACCACCTCGCCATCGACTGGCAGGCGCCGCCCGCGACGCGCCTGCCGTACGACCGGGAGGACCTGCTGGAGATGCTCGGCAACCTGTTGGATAACGCCTGCAAATGGGCCGATGCCCAGGTGCGCCTGACGGTTGAGAAGGGCGCCGATGCCTACCGGTTGAGCGTGGATGACGATGGCCCCGGCATTGCCGAGGACCAGCGTGACAGCGTGCTGGAGCGTGGCACGCGGCTGGATGAGCAGGTGGCTGGGCACGGCCTGGGCCTGGGCATCGCACGGGATATCGCGGCGGCCTGTGGCGGTGGCCTGTCGCTGGAAAGCAGCGAGCTGGGCGGGTTGCGGGTGGTGGTGGAGCTGCCGCGCCGCACGGCCTGATCTGGCGCCGGCCTTGCCGGCGACCGATCCTGCTGCGGCTCAGACGCGGAACTGATCCATCAACCCCTGCTGGTGGTTCGCCAGCTTGTTCAGTGACTGGCTGACCTGCGCCGATTCCTGCGCCTGGCTGGACAGCGATTCGGTGACGTCGCGGATGCCGGCCACATTGCGGTTGATCTCCTCGGCCACCGCGCTCTGTTCCTCGGCGGCGCTGGCGATCTGCAGGTTCATGTCGGTGATCACACCCACGGCGTCGCCAATGCGCTTCAGCGCGGCCACAGCCTGTTCGACCTGGTTCACGCTGTCCTGCGCCTGGCGGTGGCTATTGTTCATCGCGCCGACCACCTCGCGGGTGCCGTTCTGCAGGCCTTCGATGACCTGGCGGATTTCCTCTACCGAATCCTGGGTGCGCTTGGCGAGGTTGCGTACCTCGTCGGCGACCACCGCGAAGCCGCGCCCGGCCTCACCGGCGCGGGCCGCTTCGATGGCGGCATTGAGCGCCAGCAGGTTGGTTTGCTCGGCGATGCCGCGGATCACTTCCAGCACCGAGCCGATCTGCTCGCTGCTCGCTGCCAGCCCTTCCACCTGGCTCATGGCGCTGCTCATGTCGCTGGCCAGTTCGTCGATCAGGCGGGTGGTGTTGTCGATCACGCTCAAGCCATCGCGGGTCGCGCCGTCGGCGCCACGGGCGGCATCGGCGGCCATGGCGGCGCTGTTGGCGACGTCATGGGCGGTGGCGCTCATTTCCTGGGAGGCTGTGGCGACCTGGTCGACTTCGCGGAACTGCTGCTGCATGCCGGCGCTGGTCTGGCTGGCGATTTCCGAGGATTGGTCGGCAGTGGCGCGGGCGTCCTGCACCGAGGACTTCACGTCGCGGATGATCGGCTGCAGCTTGTCGAGGAAGCGGTTGAACCAGCCGGCCAGTTCACCCAGCTCGTCCTTGCCGCTGTAGTCCAGGCGTTTGGTCAGGTCGCCTTCGCCGCTGGCAATGTTGCGCAGCATGGCGGCGACGTTGAGGATCGGCCGGGTCACACCGCGGGCGGTGAGCCACATGGCGAACAGGCCGATCAGGATGGCAACCAGGCCGAAGCCGAGTTGCGAGACGGTGCCTTGCACGCGCTGGTTGTCCAGTTCGTTCTGCAACTCGATGGCCGGGCCGAGCAGGACGTTCTGCGGGACTTCCAGCAGCACGCCCCAGGGCTTGGAGCCGGGGATCGGTTGCAGCGGCTCGACCACGCGCAGCTGGTCGTCCTGGCGGAACACCTGCTCATGGTTGGCGGCGATGGCCTGCAGCAGGTCGGCGCCCTGGTTGGGGTAGACCTCCTTGAGGTTCTTGCTCAGTTTGGAGGCATCCGCGCTGTGCCCGGCGAGCAGGCCAGCGGCGCTGACGATGCTGACGCGACCTTGGCCGTCGTACAGCTCCTGGCTGCCCTCGACGCTGATTTCCTGCAGCTTCTCCATGCTGATGTCCAGGCCCATGACGCCGATGACCTTGCCGTCCAGTTCCAGCGGGAAGGCGATGCTGGTCATCAGCATGCGCTTGTTGCCGACGTCGTCGAAGTACGGGTCAAGTACGCAGGGCTGGCCGGTGGTCTTGGGGCAGGTGAACCAGGCGTTGTAGGCGCTGCCGCTCGGGCCGGGGCTGGTGTCCTGCAGCAGCGACTCGGCCATGGCTTCGGATTCCAGGTGGCCCGGGGTGGCCTGCGACCAGTAGATGGAGAAGCGTCCAGCGTCGTTACTGCCCAGCTCGCCCTGGCCGGCGAAGAGCTTGTCCTTGCCGTCCAGCGCATCGGGTTCGAAGGCGACATAGAGGCCCAGCAGCTCCGGGTTGCCTTCCAGCGCGGTCTTCACCTGGCGGGTCAGGTCTTCGCGCAGGTCATAGGCGTCAAGGAAGCGCTTCTGCGCCTGGTCGCGCAGGAACAGTACCTGCCGCGAGAAGCCCTTGCCGTACTGGTAGGCATCCATGATGTAGCGCTGGATACGCATGGCCTGGACTTCGCCGCGCGATTGCAGGCGGGCCTTGGCCGCCTCATCGAGCATTTCGGTGCTCGATTGCTTGACCAGCGCGGTGCTGGTTTGCGTGCGGTAGACGGACAGGCCGGAGAGCAGCGAGACGACGCCGAGCAGACACAGCCCGGCAAGCAACGTGATCTTCCACTGGATGGAGAGACGGCGCAGCAGCATGGAGGGGAATCCTTGTTTGAACTAAGCCCTGGGATGCCCGATATATCGGCCTTTCCCGCATCTTCTTGACCCGTGACGGGGCGAAACGCCGGAAAACAGGCGATTCTGGCGTGCCGTTACGACGGGCGGCGACTTTAAGGCAAAAAACGTGCGCACTACGGTGAAAATCCCGCCCAGTTGATTTCGGAAACGTCCTGATTCGACACAGGTTTTGACACCCCGCCAGGGGTTTGGCAGAGTGCGCGCCTTTTTTGCCCGCGCACAGGCGGGGCAATCCGTGAGAGGGGTGGTGAAGATGAATGCGGTGCTGATCGCCATTGGCCTGATGCTGGTGCTGAGCCTGTGTCGCGTGCATGTGGTGGTCGCATTGATCGCCGGCGCGGTGGCCGGTGGTTTGCTGGGCGGCCTGGGCATGGACGGCACGCTCAAGGCGTTCAACGAAGGCCTGGGCGCCGGTGCGACGGTGGCGCTGTCCTACGCCATGCTCGGCGCCTTTGCCGTGGCCATCGCACGCTCCGGAATGGCGCACGCGCTGGCCGATCGCGCCCTGGCGATGCTCGGCCGCCACGAGGCGAATGGCTCCAATGGCTTCAAGTGGATGATGGTCGGCCTGCTGCTGGTGGTGGCGATCTCCTCGCAGAATATCCTGCCGATCCACATCGCCTTCATCCCTCTGCTGGTGCCACCGCTGCTCTATGTGCTGACGCGCCTGCAGATCGACCGCCGGCTGATTGCCTGCGTCATCACCTTCGGCCTGATCACCCCCTACATGTTTCTGCCGGTGGGTTTCGGCAACATCTTCCTGAACCAGATTCTGCTGGCCAACGTGGCCCGCGCGGGCGTCGACGTGCAGGGCATCAACGTTACCCATGCCATGCTGATTCCGGCGCTGGGCATGGTTTGCGGCCTGCTGATCGCGGTGCTCTTCAGCTACCGGCGCAAGCGTGACTACGACCTCGAACGTATCGAGCAGGCCGAGCGGGTCGATACGCCGTACAGCAGGATGAGCCTGGTGGTGGCGGGCGTCGCGGTCGCGGCGGCCTTTGCCGTGCAACTGCTGCTGGATTCGATGATCCTCGGCGCGCTGGTGGGCTTTCTGGTGTTCTCGCTGTCCGGCGTGGTGCGCTGGAAGGAAGCGGACGACCTGTTCACCGAAGGCATGAAGATGATGGCCATGATCGGCTTCATCATGATCGCCGCCCAGGGTTTCGCTGCAGTGATGACCGCCACCGGGCAGGTCTCCAGCCTGGTGGACAGCGCCGCCGGCTGGATCGGCAGCAGCAAGGCGCTGGGCGCCTTCATGATGCTGCTGGTGGGCCTGTTGGTGACCATGGGCATCGGCTCGTCGTTCTCCACGGTGCCGATCATTGCCGCGATCTTCGTGCCGCTGGCGGTGCACCTGGGCTTCAGCCCGCTGGCCATCGTCAGCATCGTGGGGACTGCGGGCGCGTTGGGCGATGCGGGCTCGCCGGCGTCGGACTCCACCCTCGGCCCGACCTCGGGCCTGAACGTGGACGGCCAGCACAACCACATCTGGGACACCGTGGTGCCCACCTTCCTGCACTACAACCTGCCGCTGCTGGTATTCGGCTGGGTGGCCGCAATGGTGCTCTAGAGCGCTCGCGCCCACGGAACGCGCTGAAAGTTGCACTTGGCGGGGCAACTGCTGACTAATGAGCAGGTTTATCCCTCCATGGACCCGCTCATGTTCGAATCGAAACTGGAATACCGGACGTTCCTCGCCCTGTTGCTGGTGGTGACACTCGCCTTCGGCTGGATCCTGCTGCCGTTCTACGGGGCGGTTTTCTGGGGCACCATCCTGGCGATCATCTTCGCCCCGCTGCAGCGCCGCCTGCGAGTCAAACTCAACGGGCGCAACAACCTTGCCGCGCTGATCTCCCTGGCGGTGTGCTTCCTGATCGTGATCCTGCCGGTAACCTTCATCGCCGGAGCGCTGGTGCAGGAGGGGGCGACCGTCTACCAGCGGTTGAAGTCCGGTGAGCTGAACTTCATCGCCTACTACCAGCAGGCGGTCGCCGCGCTGCCGGGCTGGGCGCACCAGTTGCTGGAGCGCTTTGATCTGGCGGACCTCTCCAGCCTGCAGGAAAAGCTCTCGGCGGGCGCGATGCAGGCCAGCCAGCTGGTGGCCACCAAGGCCTTCAGCATCGGCCAGAACACCTTCGAGTTCGTCATCAGCTTCGGCATCATGCTGTACCTGCTGTTCTTCCTGCTGCGCGACGGCCCGACCCTGGGCAAGCGGATCAAGCAGGCGGTACCGCTGAGCGGGGAGCACAAGCAACACCTGTTCGCCAAGTTCACCACGGTGATCCGCGCCACGGTGAAGGGCAACATCGCCGTGGCTGCGACCCAGGGCGCGCTGGGCGGGCTGATCTTCTGGTTCCTCGGCATCCAGGGCTCGCTGCTCTGGGGCACGCTGATGGCCTTCCTCTCGCTGCTCCCGGCAATTGGCGCGGGGCTGATCTGGGTCCCGGTGGCGGCTTACTTCCTGCTCACCGGGGCGATCTGGCAGGGCGTTGTGCTGACGCTGTTCTGCGTGGTGGTGATCGGCCTGGTGGACAACATCCTGCGCCCGATCCTGGTGGGCAAGGACACCAAGATGCCCGACTACGTGGTGCTGATCTCCACCCTCGGCGGCATGTCGCTGTTCGGTCTCAATGGCTTCGTCATCGGCCCGCTGATCGCCGCGCTGTTCATGGCCTCCTGGGACCTGTTCACCGGTCGTGAAGGCGAAGCAGCCAAGCCGGCAGAGTAGGGCAGAGCACCCATCCTACGAAAAGCCGCAACGCCTCACGGCAATAAATCAGCCGAATGAAAAACCCCGCCGAAGCGGGGTTTTTTGTTGCCTGTCGACCTTAGCCGGCGATGGCTACCAGGCCGCTGTGCTGGAGGATGTCCAGCAGCGGTTGCGGGTAGACGCCGAGGAAGAAGGCGAGCAGGGCGATGGCTACCAGCATGATGCCGCCGGCGCGCTGGGCCCAGTCCAGGGGCGCGTCGTGGCGCTTCATGTTCGGCTCGACCAGGAACATGGTCACCATGACACGCAGGTAGTAGAACAGGCCGATGGCGCTGCCCAGTACCAGGGCGCCGACCAGCCACCAGTGCTGGGACTCGACACCGGTGGCGACGATGTAGAACTTGCCGATGAAGCCGGCGGTCAGCGGGATGCCGGCCAGGGACAGCATCATCACGGTCATTACCGCCGTCAGCACCGGACGGCGCCAGAACAGGCCGCGGTACTCGAACAGCGCGTCGGCGTCGCGGCCGCTGTACGGGGTGGACATCAGGGTGACCACGCCGAAGGCGCCCAGGGTAGTGACGACATAGGTGGTCAGGTAGACGCCGACCGCTTCCACGGCCAGACCCTTGCTCGCCACCAGGGCGATCAGCAGGTAGCCGAAGTGGGCGATGGACGAGTAGCCGAGCAGGCGCTTGATGTTGCTCTGGGTCAGCGCCAGCAGGTTACCGATCAGGATCGAGGCGACAGCGATGACCGCGATGGCGTCATGCAGCAGGCCGTTGTTCAGGGCCGCCGGAGCGATCTGGAACAGGCGCAGCAGCACGGCGAACACGGCGACCTTGGCGGTGGTGGCCAGGAAGGTGGCGACCGGAGCCGGGGCGCCTTCGTAGACGTCCGGGGTCCACAGGTGGAACGGCGCCAGGGACAGTTTGAAGCCCAGGCCGACGACCATCATGCCGACGCCGATGGCCAGCAGCGGGCCGTGGCTGGTGCCTTCGGCCAGCGACGCGCCGATGGCGGAGAAGCCCAGGTTGCCGGACTCGGCGTAGAGCAGGGCCATGCCGAACAGCAGGAACGCGGAGCCGGCGGCGGACAGTACGGTGTACTTGATGCCCGCTTCCAGGGTGCGCTTGTTGAAGAAGGCGTAGGCCACCATGCCGTAGACCGGCACCGACAGCAGCTCCAGACCGATGAACAGGCCGGCCAGGTTCTGCGCGCTGACCAGTACCAGGCCGCCTGCGGTGGAGAGCAGGAGCAGCAGGTACAGTTCCTCGCGGTTGCCCGGGAAGCTTTCCATGTAGGCGTGGGCGAGGGTAGTGCAGGCCAGGGCGCCGATCAGGATCAGGGCCATGTAGAAGCAGGCGAAGTTGTCGACCACCATGAGCGGGGTGACTTCGATCGGGGTGACTTTCAGCACCGGGATGATCGACAGCAGGGCCAGGTTCAGACCGATCACCGAGAGGGTGGCGGCCATCGAGTGGTTACGCTTCCAGGCTACCGCGAGCATCACCACCACCAGGGTGGCGCTGGTGATGAGCAGTGGCAGAAGCGCGATGAAGTGTTGAATCGTGAAGGTCATTTCGCGCTTACCGTGCTGCCAGAGTGGAGAGGGCGGCACCCAGCCATTGCTGGACGCCGTGCATGGTTGCCGCGGAGGTGTCGAGGACCGGCTGCGGGTAGACGCCGAGCACGATCAGCAGCACCGCCAGGCCGAGCACCATGGAGAGCTCGCGGAAGTTCAGACCGGCGATGGTGGTGTCGGACTTGGCCGGGCCGAAGTAGGCGCGGTGGATCATGATCAGCGAGTAGACCGAGCCGAACACCAAGCCGAAGGTGGCAATCACGGTGATCACCGGAACGACCTTGAAGCTGCCCAGCAGGATCAGGAATTCGCCGACGAAGTTGCCGGTGCCCGGCAGGCCCAGCGACGCGGTGGCGAAGAACAGGGCCACGGCTGGCAGGTACGGAATGCGCGACCACAGGCCGCCCATCTTGCGCATGTCACGGGTGTGCAGGCGCTCGTACAGCTGGCCACACAGGATGAACAGCGCGGCAGCGGAGAGGCCGTGGGCGATCATCTGCACGACGACACCCTGCAGCGCCTGGGGGCTGCCGGAGTAGATGCCGATCATCACGAAGCCCATGTGCGACACGGAGGAGTACGCCACCAGGCGCTTGATGTCGGTCTGTGCGAACGACAGGAAGGCGCCGTAGAAAATGCCGATCAGACCCAGGGTCATGGCAATCGGAGCGAACTCGGCCGAGGCGTTGGGGAACAGCGGCAGGGCGAAGCGGATCAGGCCGTAGGCGGCGGTCTTCAGCAGGATGCCGGCCAGGTCCACGGAACCGGCGGTCGGCGCCTGGGCGTGGGCGTCCGGCAGCCAGGAGTGCACCGGCACGACCGGCATCTTCACCGCGAAGGCGACGAAGAAGCCGAGCATCAGCAGCCATTCGGTGTGCGGCGGCAGCTGGGTCTTCAGCAGGTCGGCGTAGTTGAAGGTCAGCACGCCGGTGCTGTTGTAGTGCACGAACACCAGGCCCAGGATCGCCACCAGCATCACCAGGCCGCTGGCCTGGGTGAAGATGAAGAACTTGGTGGCGGCGTAGATGCGGGTCTTCTTGCCGTCGTCCGAGCTATGACCCCAGAGTGCGATGAGGAAATACATCGGCACCAGCATCATTTCCCAGAAGAAGAAGAACAGGAACAGGTCGACGGCGAGGAACACGCCGATCACACCGCCCAGGATCCACAGCAGGTTCAGGTGGAAGAAGCCGATGCGACGCTGGATCTCGTTCCACGAGCAGAGGACGGACAGCACGCCGAGCAGGCCGGTCAGAGCGACCATCAGCAGGGACAGACCGTCCATTGCCAGGTGCACGCTGATGCCGAAGCGCGAGATCCAGGGTACCTGGAATTGCAGGGTCCATTGCGGCTCGCCACCGGGTGCCGGGGCGAGCTGGAAGTCACCGGTGTGCCACACCCACAGGCTCAGCGCCAGGGTGAGGACCATCGATCCCAGGGCGACCCAGCGGGGCAGGGTCTTGCTGGTGTACTCGGCGATCCAGCAAAGGAAGCCGCCGATGAAGGGGATCAGGATTAGCCAGGGCAGAATCATGTCGGGCTCAATCTCTTTCGTGAATTCATTAAGCCAGCAGCAGCGCGCCGAGGAGCAGCGCGGCGCCACCCACCAGGGAAGCGGCGTACCAACGCAGGCGGCCGTTCTCGGTGAGGCTGAGGAGTTTGTGACCACCACGGGCGGTGAGCGGGACCAGGACCAGGGTCTTGTCGATCGGGTCCGCGGCCAGCAGGCGGCAGATCAGCAGATAGGGTTTCACGAACAGCTTGTCGTACAGCCAATCGAAGCCCCAGGCATGCAGCCACCAGGTACCGAAGAAGCGGCCCGGTGCGCTCTGGGCGACGGCAGTGACGAAGCGGCGCTTGCCGAGGAACAGCAGGCCCGCCAGCAGGATACCGGCGATGGCGATGGCGCCCGAGGCGATTTCCAGGCTGTGCTTGGCTTCACCACCGGCATGACCGGCGCTTTCCGGCAGGACGCCGGCCAGCGGCGGAGTGATCAGCGCGCCGATGAAGGTGGAGAGCACGATCAGGACACCCAGCGGCAGCCAGTGGCTGACGCCATGGCCGGCGTGCGCTTCGGTCTTCGCTTCGCCGTGGAAGGCGATGAAGATCAGGCGGAAGGTGTACAGCGAGGTCATGAACGCACCGACGAGCCCTGCGATCAGCAGGTTCTGGTGACCGCTGGCGAAGGCTTCCCAGAGGATCTCGTCCTTGGAGTAGAAGCCGGCGGTCAGGAAGGGCAGGGCAGACAGGGCGGCACCACCGACCACGAAGCTCGCGTAGGCCAGCGGCAGTTTCTTCCACAGACCACCCATCTTGAAGATGTTCTGCTCGTGGTGGCAGGCGACGATCACCGCACCCGAAGCAAGGAACAGCAGGGCCTTGAAGAAGGCGTGGGTCATCAGGTGGAAGATCGCGCCACCCCAGGCGCCAACGCCCAGGGCCAGGAACATGTAGCCGATCTGGCTCATGGTCGAGTAGGCGAGGATACGCTTGATGTCGGTTTGCACCAGGGCGGCGAAGCCGGCCAGGACCAGGGTCACTGCACCGATGACGCCAACCAGTTCCAGGACGTTCGGAGCCAGCTCGAACAGGCCGTGGCAACGGGCGATCAGGTAGACGCCCGCGGTTACCATGGTGGCGGCGTGGATCAGTGCGGAAACCGGAGTCGGGCCGGCCATCGCGTCCGCCAGCCAGGTCTGCAGCGGCAGCTGGGCAGATTTGCCGACGGCGCCGCCGAGCAGCATCAAGGTTGCCAGGGTGATCCACAGGTCGCCCTTGGCGAAGTGCTGCGGAGCCAGGACCAGCAACTCCTGGATGTTCAGCGTGCCCAGGTGCTGGAACAGGATGAACATGCCGATGGCGAAGAACACGTCACCCACGCGGGTCACGATGAAGGCCTTCAGCGCTGCGTTGCCGTTGGGTACGTGGTTGTAATAGAAACCGATCAGCAGGTAGGAGCAGAGGCCCACACCTTCCCAGCCGAAGTACATGAACAGCAGGTTATCGCCCAGCACCAGGAACAGCATGCTGGCGATGAACAGGTTGGTGTACGCGAAGAAACGCGAGTAGCCGGTTTCACCGCGCATGTACCAGGAGGCGAACAGGTGGATCAGGAAGCCGACGCCGGTGACCACGCCGAGCATGGTGACCGATAGGCCGTCCAGGTACAGGGTGAAGTTGGTCTTGAAGTCGCCAACGCTCATCCATTGCCACAGCACCAGGCTGTAGGCGCCACCTTCGGGCGGGTTGCTGTGGAAGCTCCAGATCGCCCAGAAGGCGGAGAGGGCCGCGAGGCCCACGGAGCCGACACCCACCAGTGCCGAGAGATTTTCCGACCACTTGCCACGGGAGAACGAGAGCAGCAGGAAGCCGACCAGGGGGAACAGGAAAGTAAGGGGCAGCAGGTTCATCCGCGCATCTCGCTGGCAGCGTCGATATCGAGGGTATGGAAGCGGCGATACAGCTGGAGCAGGATCGCCAGGCCAATGCTGGCCTCGGCCGCAGCCAGGCTGAGCACCAGGATGAACATCACCTGGCCGTCAGGCTGGCCCCAGCGGGCACCACCGACCACGAAGGCCAGAGCGGCGGCGTTCATCATCACTTCCAGGCTCATCAGTACGAACAGGATGTTGCGTCGTACCATCAGGCCCACCAGGCCGAAGCAGAACAGCACACCGGCGAGCGCCAGTCCGTGTTCGAGAGGGATTGCATTCATGGTGTTAGTCCTTCGCTTCGTGGCGGCCGAGGTGGTAGGCGGCGACCAGTGCCGCCAGCAGCAGCATCGAGGCCAGTTCGACGACCAGCAGGTACGGGCCGAACAGGCTGATGCCCACGGCCTTGGCGTCCACGGTGGTGTGGCCGATGCCGATGCCGCTCGGAGTGCGCGAGAGCATCCACAGCAGTTCGACCAGCAGCACGGCAGCCAGGGCGCCGGGGCCGATCCAGACGCCGGGCTTGAGCCACTTGCGCTCCTGCTCGGCAATCGCCGGGCCGAGGTTGAGCATCATGACCACGAAGACGAACAGCACCATGATCGCGCCGGCGTAGACGATGATTTCCAGGGCACCGGCGAACGGGGCGCCGAGGCTGAAGAAGGTCATCGAAACCGCGAGCAGCGAGATGATGAGGTAGAGCAGGGCATGCACCGGGTTGCTGTTGGTGATGACCCGGAAGGTTGCCAGCACGGCGACGCCGGCGGCGAAGTAGAAAGCGAATTCCACGCGACGTCTCCTTACGGCAGCAGGCTCTTGACGTTGATCGGTTCGGCCTCGTTCTGCGCGGCGCCTTTCGGCTTGCCGGCGATGGCCATGCCGGCAACGCGGTAGAAGTTGTAATCCGGGTTCTTGCCGGGGCCGGAGATCAGCAGGTCTTCCTTCTCGTACACCAGGTCCTGGCGCTTGAACTCGCCCATCTCGAAATCCGGAGTCAGCTGGATCGCGGTGGTCGGGCAGGCTTCTTCGCACAGGCCGCAGAAGATGCAGCGGGAGAAGTTGATGCGGAAGAACTCGGGGTACCAGCGACCGTCTTCGGCTTCTGCTTTCTGCAGGGCGATGCAGCCGACCGGGCAGGCTACGGCGCACAAGTTGCACGCAACGCAGCGCTCCTCGCCGTCGGGATCACGGGTGAGCACGATGCGGCCGCGGTAACGCGGCGGCAGGTACACGGGCTCTTCCGGGTACTGCAGGGTGTCACGCTTGCGGAAGGCGTGACCGAAGATCATCACCAGGCTGCGCAGCTGGGTGTAGGTGCCGTGCACCACGTCGAAAATGTACTTGATCATGGTCCTACTCCTTACTGGCTGGCCAGCACGACAGCGCCGGTCACCAGCAGGTTGATCAGGGTCAGCGGGAGGCAGAACTTCCAGCTGAAGGCCATCACCTGGTCATAGCGCGGGCGTGGGATGGAAGCCCGCAGCAAAATGAACATCATGATGAAGAAGCCGGTTTTCAGGGCGAACCAGAAGAACGGGATCTGCGGCAGGATGCCAAAGGGACCGTGCCAGCCGCCGAAGAACAGGGTCGCCAGCAGCGCGGACACCAGCACGATGCCGATGTACTCGCCGACGAAGAACATGCCCCATTTCATGCCGGCGTACTCGATGTGGTAACCATCGGCCAGTTCCTGCTCGGCTTCGGGCTGGTCGAACGGGTGACGGTGAGTCACGGCGACGCCGGCGACGAAGAATGTCATGAAACCGAAGAACTGCGGGATGATGAACCACACGTGCTCGGCCTGGTAATCGACGATGTCGCGCAGGCTGAACGAGCCGACCTGGGCCACGATGCCCATCAGCGACAGGGCCAGGAACACCTCGTAGGAGATGGTCTGGGCCGAGGCGCGCAGACTGCCGAGGAGGGCGAACTTGTTGTTGCTCGACCAGCCGGCGAAGAGCACCGCGTACACAGTCAGGCCGGCCATGGCGAAGAAGAACAGGATGCCGATGTTCAGGTCCGCCACGCCCCAGGTCGGGGTGATCGGGATGACCGCGAAGGCCACCAGCAGCGCACCCATGGCGATCATGGGCGCGAGGGTGAAGATCATCTTGTCGGCGAACGGCGGGGTCCAGTCTTCCTTGAAGAACATCTTCAGCATGTCGGCGCCGAGCTGGAAGGCACCGAAGGGGCCGACCCGGTTCGGACCGTAGCGGTCCTGCCAGAGGCCGAGCAGACGACGCTCGACCCAGCTGAGCAGCGCGCCGCAGACGACCACGGCGAGCAGGATGACGATGGCCTTGATGACCTCGATCAGGATGTCGACGATGGCAGGTGTCAGCCAACTCATTGCGCAGCCTCCTGCAGACCTTCAGCGACGGCGCCGATGACCCCGGCGGGAATGCCTTGCAGACCGATCGGCAGGGCGACCAGGCCGGCGCCGAGCTCTTCGCTCACACGCAGCGGCAGGCGCAGTTCCTGGCCCTTGACGGTCAGGCGGATGATCGCGCCTTCGTTGACGCCCAGACGGTCAGCCTCGGCCTTGGCCAGGGTGACGTAGGTCTGCGGGATGCGCTCCTGCACCGGGGTGGCTTTCGAGGAGTTCTCCTCACTGCCGAACAGGTGATAGAACGGCACCACCTTGAACTGGCTGGTGGCGGTGTGGAACGGCGCCGGAATCTCGCTGAACCACAGGGCCTCGCCCTTGGCCTCGATCAGGCGCACGCCCGGATCGCCGGCGCGCAGATGACCACCGACTTCGTCCTGGAACTTGTTCCAGGCTTGCGGGGAGTTCCAGCCCGGGGACCAGGCGAAGGGAATCTGCTGACGCGATTCGGCGCTGCCGGCGTAGCCTTCCATGGAGAAGGCGAACGCGGAGTCGATGTCCTGCGGCTGACGCGGCTCGCTGACATTGATGTTGGCGCGCATGGCGGTACGGCCGGAGTAGCGGTGCGGTTCACGCGCCAGCTTCAGGCCCTTGATGCGGAACGCGGCGTTCGGCGCGGCGTCGCGGATACCGGCCAGTTGCGGCTTGGCGGCGACGACGGCGTCGATCACGTGGTCCAGCTGGGTCCAGTCGACACGTTTGCCTTCGAGGGTGCTGTGCAGGGCATGCAGCCAGCGCCAGCCTTCGCGGACCAGGTTGTCGGCGTTGTAGTAGGTTGGATCGTAGACCTGGAAGAAGCGCTGGGCGCGGCCTTCCTGGCTGACCAGGGTGCCATCGCCTTCGGCGAAGCTGGCGGCCGGCAGCAGGACGGTGGCCTTGGCGCTGGTGGCGGTCTGCTGGTGATCGGCGACGACGACGATCTTCGCGGCGGCCAGTGCGGCGTCGACGGCGGCAGCGTCGGCGCGGCGGTACAGGTCGTTCTCCAGGATCACCACGGCATCGGCGGCACCGGAGGTCAGCTGTTCCAGGGCGGCTTCGACGGAGTTACCACCGAAGAGGGCGAGGCCCAGGCTGTTGGCTTCCGGGACCACCAGGCTCAGGGAGCCGTTCTTCTCGCGGTTCTTCAGCGCACTGGCGATGTTCGCCGCGGCTTCGATCAGGGCGTTGCTGCCCAGCGAGGTGCCGGAGATGACCAGCGGACGTTTGGCGGCGACCAGGGCATCGGCGATGCGCTGGGCGAGGGCGGCGGCTTCGGGGTCAAGGTCGGCGACGGCCGGAGCACTTGAGTCGATCGCGTGTGCCACGGCGAAGCCCAGGCGCGCCAGGTCTTCGGTAGCGGCGTGCACGCACTCGGCGGCAACGTCGTCGAGACGGGTTTCATCCAGGCTGGCGATGAACAGCGGGTTCATCTCATGCTGGGCGATGGTCTTCACCGCGGCATCGAGCCACGGCTGGATCTTCATCGCGGCGGCCATGTCCTCGCCCTTGCCCTTGACCGACTGACGCAGGGCCAGGGCGATACGGGCAGCGGTCTGGGTCAGGTCTTCGCCGAGCACGAATACCGCATCGTGGTCTTCGATGTCACGGATGGTCGGCACCGGCAGCGGGCCGTCCTGCATCACCTTCAGGACCAGCTGCAGGCGTTGCAGCTCGTCAGCGGAGATGCCGCTGTAGAAGTTTTGCGCGCCGACCAGTGCGGACAGGGCGTAGTTGCTTTCCAGGCTGGCGCGCGGCGAACCGATGCCGATGACCTTGCGGCCCTTGAGCAGCGCTGCGGTCTGGTCCAGGGCGCCGTCCAGCGAGAGCTTCTGCTTGCTCAGCATCAGCTGCGGCTGACGCGGGCGGTCTTCGCGGTTGACGTAGCCGTAGCCGAAGCGGCCGCGGTCGCACAGGAAGTAGTGGTTCACCGAGCCGTTGTAGCGGTTCTCGATGCGGCGGATTTCACCGTAACGCTCGCCGGGGCTGATGTTGCAGCCGCTGGAGCAGCCATGGCAGATGCTCGGGGCGAACTGCATGTCCCACTTGCGGTTGTAGCGCTCGGAGTGGGTCTTGTCGGTGAACACGCCGGTCGGGCAGACCTCGGTCAGGTTGCCGGAGAATTCGCTCTCGAGCACACCGTCTTCGATACGGCCGAAGTAGACGTTGTCGTGCGCGCCATAGACGCCCAGGTCGGTGCCGCCAGCGTAGTCCTTGTAGTAACGGACGCAGCGGTAGCAGGCGATGCAGCGGTTCATCTCATGGGCGATGAACGGGCCGAGCTCCTGGTTCTGGTGGGTGCGCTTGGTGAAGCGGTACCGGCGCTGGTTGTGGCCGGTCATCACCGTCATGTCCTGCAGGTGGCAGTGACCGCCTTCCTCGCAGACCGGGCAGTCGTGCGGGTGGTTGGTCATCAGCCATTCGACGACGCTGGCACGGAATGCCTTGGATTCTTCGTCTTCGATGGAAATCCAGGTGTTGTCGGTGGCGGGAGTCATGCAGGACATGACGATGCGACCGCGGGTGTCGTTCTCGTCGGTGTACTGCTTGACCGCACACTGGCGGCAGGCGCCGACGCTACCGAGCGCCGGGTGCCAGCAGAAGTAGGGGATGTCGAGACCGAGGGAGAGGCAGGCCTGCAACAGGTTGTCCGCTCCGTCGACTTCTAACGTCTTGCCGTCTACGTGGATCGTGGCCATGGGTCTAAGTCTTCGTTGGCCCGTTGTCAGCGGGCGTGGCTAATAGAAATCACGGTTTCATCGGGCCGGCGGCACGCCGCGGCACTACAACGAAACAACGCCGGGCGCAGCGCCCGGCGATCAAAGCATCAAGCGCCGACGGTCTGCGGTGCTTGTACGGCCTGAGCCTGGCGGGAAATGCCCGCTTCGAACTCGGGACGGAAATACTTCAGTGCGCTGCCCAGCGGCTCGACAGCACCCGGTGCGTGGGCACAGAAGGTCTTGCCTGGACCGAGGAAGTTGACGAGCTGCTCGAGGGTCTCCAGGTCGCCCTGGGCGCCTTCGCCTTTCTCCAGCGCGCGCAGGACCTTCACGCTCCACGGCAGGCCGTCGCGGCACGGAGTGCACCAGCCGCAGGATTCGCGGGCGAAGAACTCTTCCATGTTGCGCAGCAGGGAAACCATGTTGACGCTGTCGTCCACTGCCATGGCCAGGCCGGTACCCATACGAGTGCCAACCTTGGCGACGCCGCCGGCGTAGAACAGGGCGTCCAGGTGTTCCGGCAGGAGGAAGCCGGTACCGGCGCCGCCCGGCTGCCAGGCCTTGAGCTTGTAGCCATCGCGCATGCCGCCGGCGTAGTCCTCGAACAGCTCGCGGGCAGGAAGGCCGAAGGGCAGTTCCCAGATGCCGGGGTTCTTCACCTTGCCGGAGAAGCCCATGAGCTTGGTGCCCATGTCTTCGCTGCCCGGACGGGCGAGGCCCTTGTACCAGTCGACGCCGTGCTCGACGATCGCCGGCACGTTGCACAGGGTCTCGACGTTGTTCACGCAGGTCGGCTTGCCCCAGACGCCGACGGCGGCGGGGAAGGGCGGCTTGGAGCGCGGGTTGGCGCGGCGCCCTTCCAGCGAGTTGATCAGCGCGGTCTCTTCGCCACAGATGTAGCGGCCGGCACCGGTGTGCACGAACAGCTCGAAATCGAAGCCGCTGCCGAGGATGTTCTTGCCCAGCAGGCCGGCGGCCTTGGCTTCATCGATGGCGCGGTTCAGGTTGCGGGCGGCGTCGACGTACTCACCGCGCAGGAAGATGTAGCCGCGATAGGCCTTGAGGGCGCGCGCGGAGATCAGCATGCCTTCCACCAGCAGGTGCGGCAGCTGCTCCATGAGCATGCGGTCCTTCCAGGTGTTGGGCTCCATCTCGTCCGCGTTGCACAGCAGGTAGCGGATGTTGAGGGATTCGTCCTTGGGCATCAGGCCCCACTTCACGCCGGTGGGGAAGCCCGCACCACCGCGGCCCTTGAGGCCGGAGTCCTTGACGGTCTGGACGATGTCGTCGGTGGCCATCTGCGCCAGCGCCTTGCGCGCGGCAGCGTAGCCGTTCTTCGACTGGTACTCCTCCAGCCAGACCGGGGCGCCGTCGTCACGCAGGCGCCAGGTCAGCGGATGGGTTTCGGCCGCGCGCGCAGTGCGGTTGGGCGTGCCGTAGGAGGTGAGGCGACTCATGCGTAGGCCTCCAGCAGTTTGGCGACGCCGTCGGGACGCAGGTCGCCGAAGGTGTCGTCGTCGATCATCATCGCCGGGGCCTTGTCGCAGTTGCCCAGGCAGCACACCGGCAGCAGGGTGAAGCGGCCGTCGGCGGTGGTCTGGCCGAGGCCGATGCCCAACTGCTTCTGGATCTCGCCAACCACGGACTCGTGGCCGCCGATGTAGCAGACCATGCTGTCGCAGACGCGGATGATGTGGCGGCCGACCGGCTGGCGGAAGATCTGGCTATAGAAGGTAGCCACGCCTTCGACGTCGCTGTCCGGTATGCCGAGGATGTCGGCGATGGCCGGAATGGCGCCGTCCGGCACCCAGCCGCGCTGCTTCTGGACGATCTTCAGGGCTTCGATGGACGCCGCGCGGGAGTCCTCGTAGTGATGCATTTCGTGCTCGATGGCCGAGCGCTCGGTTTCGCTGAGTTCGAAACGATCAGTCTGGATAAGGGTACTCATGATCAGCGGTCCACGTCGGCCATAACGAAGTCGATACTGCCCAGATAGGCGATCAGGTCAGCGATCATGCTGCCGTTGATCACCGACGGAATCTGCTGCAGGTGCGGGAAGCTGGGCGTCCGGATGCGGGTCCGGTAGCTCATGGTGCTGCCATCGCTCGTCAGGTAGTAGCTGTTGATGCCCTTGGTCGCTTCCACCATCTGGAAGGCTTCGTTGGCCGGCATGACCGGGCCCCAGGAAACCTGCAGGAAGTGGGTGATCAGGGTTTCGATGTGCTGCAGCGTGCGCTCTTTGGGCGGCGGCGTGGTCAGCGGGTGGTCGGCCTTGTACGGGCCTTCGGGCATGTTCTTCAGGCACTGCTCGATGATGCGCAGGCTCTGGCGCATCTCACCCATCTTGACCATGCAGCGGTCGTAGGCGTCGCCGTTGGCCGCCAGCGGTACTTCGAACTCGAAGTTCTCGTAGCCGGAGTAGGGGCGGGCTTTACGCAGGTCGAAATCACAGCCGGTGGCGCGCAGGCCGGCACCGGTGGTGCCCCATTCCAGCGCTTCCTTGGTGTTGTACGCGGCAACGCCGATGGTACGGCCACGCAGGATGCTGTTTTTCAGGGCGGCGGTTTCGTACTCGTCCAGACGCTTGGGCATCCAGTCGAGGAACTCGCGAACCAGCTTGTCCCAGCCGCGCGGCAGGTCGTGGGCGACGCCGCCGATTCGGTACCAGGCCGGGTGCAGGCGGAAGCCGGTGATGGCTTCGACCACCTTGTAGGCGCGCTGGCGGTCGGTGAAGGTGAAGAACACCGGGGTCATCGCACCCACGTCCTGGATGTAGGTACCCAGGTAGAGGAGGTGGTTCAGGATGCGGAAGAACTCCGACATCATGATGCGGATGACGTCGACGCGCTGCGGCACCTTGATGCCGGCGAGCTTCTCGACCGAGAGCACGTACGGCAGGTTGTTCATCACGCCGCCGAGGTAGTCGATACGGTCGGTGTACGGAATGAAGCTGTGCCAGGACTGACGCTCGGCCATCTTCTCGGCGCCACGGTGGTGGTAGCCGATCTCCGGAACGCAATCGAGGATCTCTTCACCGTCCAGCTGCAGGATGATGCGGAACGCACCGTGCGCGGACGGGTGGTTCGGGCCGAGGTTGAGGAACATGAAGTCCTCGTTCTCGCCGTGGCGCTTCATGCCCCAGTCTTCGGGCTTGAAGCGCAGGGCTTCCTGCTCGAGGTCCTGCTTGGCGGCGGACAGCGCGTAAGGGTCGAACTCGGTGGCGCGCGCCGGGTAATCCTTGCGCAGCGGGTGACCTTCCCAGGTCGGCGGCATCAGCATGCGGGTCAGGTGCGGGTGACCATTGAAGGTGATCCCGTACATGTCCCAGACCTCACGCTCGTACCAGTTGGCGTTCGGCCAGATACGGGTGGCGGTGGGCACGTTGAGGTCGCCTTCGGACAAGGCCACCTTGATCATCACGTCACTATTACGCTCCAGCGACATCAGGTGGTAGAACACGCTGAAGTCGGCGCCCGGCAGGCCGCGACGGTGGGTACGCAGGCGCTCGTCGACACCGTGCAGGTCATAGAGCATGACGTACGGCTTGGGCACATTGCGCAGGAAGGTGAGGACGTCGATCAGGCGCTCACGGGCAACCCAGAGCACCGGCATGCCGGTGCGGGTGGCCTGGACGGTGAAGGTCTCGGCGCCAAAGCGGGAATTCAGTTCGACGACGATATCTTGGTCGTCTGCCTTGTAAGGCGGGATGTACAGAGCGGAGTCTGCATTCATAGTCTTTAAGTCACTCGGTCAACGGTGGAGTGAAAACGGGCCTCTCGTGGAGGGCCGGATCACACTTCGTCGGGGCTGCGCAGGTTGGTGACCGCAATGCGCTGTTCGCGCTTGAGATCCTTCTGGGCAGGCATGTCGGCGCGATAGACGCCTTGATCGCCTACAACCCAGGACAACGGACGACGCTCCTGGCCGATGGATTCCTGCAGCAGCATCAGGCCTTGCAGGAACGCCTCCGGACGGGGCGGGCAGCCGGGGATGTACACGTCCACGGGGAGGAACTTGTCGACCCCCTGAACGACCGAGTAGATGTCGTACATGCCGCCGGAGTTGGCGCACGACCCCATCGAGATCACCCACTTGGGTTCCAGCATCTGCTCGTACAGGCGCTGGATGACCGGAGCCATCTTGATGAAGCAGGTGCCGGCGATGACCATGAAGTCAGCCTGGCGTGGCGATGCACGGATCACTTCGGCGCCGAAACGGGCGATGTCGTGCGGCGCGGTGAACGCCGTGGTCATCTCCACGTAGCAGCAGGACAGCCCGAAGTTGTACGGCCACAGGGAATTCTTGCGCCCCCAGTTCACCGCACCGTTGAGAACATCCTCGAGCTTGCCCATGAAGATGTTCTTGTGGACCTGCCCTTCGATGAGCGGGTCTTCTACCGTTTCGCGTTCGCCGATCGGGTATTGATCATTGGGCGCATCCGGATCGATCCGGGTAAGTTTGTATTGCATCGCCAAAGCCTCATTGTTTTAGCTTCGCCTGCCGTGCGCGACGTGCCGCCGGTGCCCAATCGAGCGCGCCGATACGCCACAGGTAGACAAGACCTGCCAACAGAATTGCTATGAAAATGGTTGCCTCGATCAGACCTGCCCAACCGCTTTCACGGACGGACACGGACCAGGCGAAGAGGAAGAGGGCTTCGACGTCGAAGATCACGAAGAGCATCGCGACCAGATAGAATTTTGCCGACAGACGCAGGCGGGCGCTGCCGGTAGGAACGATCCCCGATTCGAACGGTTCGTTCTTGCTGCGACCAAATGCCTTACTGCCAAGAAGGCTGGAAACCCCTAGCATGAAGGCGAGCAGGCCCAGCACTCCTAAAAGGAAGGCGGCGAGTCCCCAGTGTTGAGCTGCAAGTTCAGCTGGATTGGGCATGCCGATACTCCTTCCTACAAATAACGATTGTCTTGGGTTCCGGGCGCAACGCCCGACTACTGCGAACCCGACAACTCAAGGATAGTGAGCTAAGGGTTCAGGTCATCTTTCCAATTTTATGCCCAAAGCCTTCAGCAAGTAAATTTTTCCAACACAAACAGATGCTTCTATTTCGGGCAAAAGGCTTTTGCATTTCCCGTAGCGCCCTGTTTGCGCGGCTCTGGATGCCTAGTGTGACGGCACTTCGGCTTTGGTCGAATAGTACTTTCGAGGTATTTGGCCGCAATAAATCGGCAGGCTATAAATGATAAATATTATCATTTGCAGTGTCGTATATCCGTAACTTTACTACATATAAGCGGCGCGGCTTTTATTTCGCCTGGTATGTGACTTCGAATTATCGCTCTGTGAGCTCGTTGGTCGCCCCCGCATCCGGGTGGTTCAATTTCCCTTCCGAATCCACGCCCAGCGCATCTCGCAGCGCACCGGTTCGGCCCCCGAATCGTCCAGAAGGGTCACCTGCACCAGCGCCTCGCCGCGATCATCGTCCTGCATTGCGCGGCGCTGTTCCGGCGTCAGCGTGGCGATGGCGCGCAGGCTGCCGGTGGCCCGGCGCAGGTAGTCGACCTTGAGGGTCTTGATCAGCGGCAGCTTGTGATCGGGCAGGTTCATGCCGACCATGCAGCCGCTGGCGGACTCGGCCAGCAGCGCCATGGCTGCGGCATGTAAGCCGCCAATGTGATTGCGGGCGCGACGATGGTTGGCCAGGCTCATTCTCACTTCATCATTGGAGAGCCTCTGGATGCGTACGCCGGCGGTTCCGGCAAAGCGCACCTGGGAGCAGAACAGGCGACTCAGCAGTGGCTCGTGGAGGCGGCTGGGTAGGCGCTGGATGAGGAGGGCGGCGAGGGCGAGGCGGTTGCGCTTGGGCGTACCGTTCATAGAAAGGCGTTCCGTTCATATAAAGGAAGCCCGAGGCTGGCACGTCGAAGCGATTCTGCCCTTGGCGGGCGGGGAGGGGCTGGCTGGCGGTTCGGCCAAGCGCAACTCGGCCAGGCACAAAAAGCAAAACCCCGGCCGGGGCCGGGGTTTTGCGGAGCCTCCCAGCCCCGAGGGGCTGGTTGAGCCAGTTCTTAGTGGAACTGGTTCATGGTGTTGTCTTTGCCCGAGGCTTTCAGAGCGGCTTCGCCAGCGAAGTACTCTTTGTGGTTGTCGCCGATGTCCGAGCCAGCCATGTTCTGGTGCTTGACGCAGGCGATGCCCTGACGCAGTTCCTGACGCTGAACGCCCTTCACGTAGGCCAGCATGCCCTGGTCGGCGAAGTAGCCCTTGGCCAGATTGTCGGTGGACAGCGCAGCGGTGTGGTAGGTCGGCAGGGTGATCAGGTGGTGGAAGATGCCTGCGTGGGCCGAACCGTCGCGCTGGAAGGTGCGGATCTTCTCGTCAGCAACCTGGGCCAGTTCGGTCTCGTCGTACTCGACGCTCATCAGCTTGGCGCGGTCGTAGGCGGAAACGTCCTTGCCTTCGGCGACGAATGCATCGAACACCTGCTGGCGGAAGTTCAGGGTCCAGTTGAACGACGGGCTGTTGTTGTAAACCAGCTTGGCGTTCGGGATGACCTGACGGATACGGTCAACCATGCCCTTGATCTGGCCAACGTGCGGCTTCTCGGTTTCGATCCACAGCAGGTCGGCGCCGTTTTGCAGCGAGGTGATGCAGTCCAGGACGCAGCGGTCTTCGCCGGTGCCCTTGCGGAACTGGAACAGGTTGGAAGCCAGGCGCTTGGGACGCAGCAGCTTGCCGCCGCGGTTGATCACCACGTCGCCGTTCTGCAGCTCGGCAGCGGAAACTTCTTCGCAGTCCAGGAAGGAGTTGTACTGGTCGCCCAGGTCGCCCGGCTCTTTGGTCACGGCGATCTGCTTGGTCAGGCCGGCGCCCAGGGAGTCGGTACGGGCAACGATCACGCCGTCGTCAACACCCAGTTCGAGGAACGCGTAGCGAACGGCGTTGATCTTGGCGAGGAAGTCTTCGTGCGGAACGGTCACTTTGCCGTCCTGGTGGCCGCACTGCTTCTCGTCGGAAACCTGGTTCTCGATCTGGATGCAGCAGGCACCGGCTTCGATCATTTTCTTGGCCAGCAGGTAGGTCGCTTCCGGGTTACCGAAGCCGGCGTCGATGTCGGCGATGATCGGTACTACGTGGGTTTCGTAGCCGTCGATCTGAGCCTGGATTTCGTCCTGCTTGACCTTGTCGCCGGCAGCGCGAGCGCTGTCCAGAGCGGTGAAGAGCAGGTCCAGTTCGCGGGCGTCAGCCTGGCGCAGGAAGGTGTACAGCTCTTCGATCAGGCCGGAAACGGCGGTTTTCTCGTGCATGGACTGGTCGGGCAGCGGGCCGAAGTCGGAACGCAGCGCGGCAACCATCCAGCCGGACAGGTAAAGGTAGCGCTTGTTGGTGGTCTTCAGGTGCTTCTTGATCGAGATCAGCTTCTGCTGACCGATGAAGCCGTGCCAGCAGCCCAGGGACTGGGTGTAAACGGAAGCGTCGGCGTCATACTCGGCCATGTCCTTGCGCATGATGGCCGCAGTGTACTTGGCGATGTCCAGACCAGTCTTGAAGCGGTTCTGAGCGCGCATGCGGGCAACCGACTCGGGGTTGATAGCGCTCCAGCTGTTACCGGTTTTCTCTTTCAGAGCGGCAACGGCCTTGATGTCGTTTTGATAAGCGGACATGGTCAATCCTTCAAAGTATGTGTGTGGTTGAGCACCGACTTCCCCATTCAAGCCCGTATCTGCACGGATTTGACTGTGGATTGCTCGCCGCGGGATGGCGAAGGTACGACCGAAAGAAGGAGTGACGCTGGAGGAGTGGGGTAGAGCGGCGTACAGACGGGTGACTGCAGCGGTGACATCCAGAATCGCTTGCCGGCTCGTGGCAGCCGTTGGGCGATGGTGGACGGCTGAATCCGTCACTTCGTACTGTTGCTAAGGCTTGCTTCCCCGTCCCTCAGGACAACCTCTTGCCAGTCGCAACCTCGTCGATCCGCCTTGTGGGCTTAACAACACGGACCGGCGCGGCGGGTGGGCCACAGGCTCGGTCCGGAGGGCTTTGAGACCCTCTGGTTAGCGGGAGCGAAGCCATCATGCACTTTCAAACGAGCGTTCGTCAAACGTTTTGTAGTGTTTTTTTTGGACTACTACACGAAGGTCTAACGAGGACTGCCAAGTCACCTACGGAAGGATTAGTCGAGCACTTCGACCTTCACCCGCAGGCTGCTGTCGCTGCGCCCCTGGGTGCTGTATTGGCGGGTGTAGCCGCTCTGCGTGCTCTGGTTGCTCTGGCTGACGCCGCCGACCTCGATCCACTGGCCGATGGGGCCGCTGACGCTGGTGTCGGCCGAGCTGGTGTTCATCGAGCCCTGGTAATTGCCGTTGAAGCGGTCGTTGCGGGTGCTCAGGGTGATGTGTACCAGGTTGCCGGTGAGGCTGGCGGTTACGTACATGCCCTGGTTGGCGTCGCGGTACTCGGTCTGGCTGTAGACCTGGCCGTAGGGGCCGATGCCGGCGTTGGTCACCGGCTGGCTCTGGCCGACCTGGATGAAGGCGGGCGAGCCCTCAGTGGTGCGCACCTGCTGGGTACCGCCTCCGCGGCTGTTGGTGGATCGATTGATGATGCGGACCTGGTCACGGCCGTTGACTTCGCCGCGGCCGGCCTGGATATCCACATTGCCGGCGCTGACCGAGCCATTCACCGAGTAGCCGCTCTGGCTACCCTGGCTGCCATCGAGCGTATCGACGCTGATCAGTAGCTGATGTGGGCGCGTATCCAGTTGTTCGAGCACCTGCTGCAGTTCGCGGATCTTTGCCAGCTCAGCATTCACGACCAACTGGTTGCCGTAGGCGGTGACCCGGCCTTCGTTGCCCAGCACCTGCTGCGCCACCGGCAGCACGTCTTCGGCGGTGCGGTAGTTGAGCGGAATGATCTCGGTGCGCGGCGCTGCGGTGGCGGTGAGGCTGATCGCGCAAGCGAGCATCAGGGCGAGAGGGTGTCGGCTCAAATCAGGAAACTCCGCAGGTTCGGATCGAGGAGGCTTGTGTTCCAGGTCTGTTCGAATTGCGCGATCAGTTGGCGGACGCGGCCCGCGTTGTTGTAGTGCGCGTAGCCGGCGAATTCGCCAGGCTCGGGGCGCAGCAGCAGGCCGCAATCGTCGGCGAGGAGGAAGGCGTGCTCCTCGCTCGGGTAGTCCGGATTGATCCGGCGGATCTGGCAGTAGCTGGACAGGCGTCGGCTGAGATTGAGCAGGCGATGGCCTTCCTTCACGGCCCGGGTGCTGTCGCGCACCAGGATCATCAGGCGATTGCGCAGATTGCCCAGCAGCAACTGTGTGCAGGCTTCCTGGATGCTGCTGTGGTGGTACAGCCAGGGCTCCAGGTCGGGGGTGTAGAGGTAGAGCGTGCGGCGCGCCTGCTGGATCAGCGCCAGCGCATGGGCGCGGGCGTCATCCGGCTTGCTGAAGCGGTGCAGCTGGTCGCCCTCGCCGAGGCGAAAAGGCGCTGGCTCAAGGGCTTCGGGCGTCAGCGCTTCGCTGGGCGGGTTGTGGACGGCAAAACGCCCCGGTGACTGAAACTCGATGTCCGGCAGTTCTACCGGGAGGTCGTCTTGGTCCGGGGCGTTTTCCATGTCGCTCCTTTGAGTCGTTGCTCAGGCGCTCTCGCGCACCATGTCCACGTGGGGGAGGCCGGCGTCGAGGAATTCGCCGCTGGCCACCTGGAAGCCTAGCCGCTCGTAGAAGGGAATGGCGTAGACCTGCGCCGTCAGCAACTGGCGCTGCAGGCCCTGGCTTTCCGCCTGCTCGATGGCGGCGCGCATCAGCAGGTCGCCGACCTTCAGGCCGCGCCAGTCCTTGAGGACCGACACCCGGCCGATGTGACCGTCCGGCAGGAGGCGGGCGGTGCCGATGGCGTAGTCGCCTTCGAAAGCCAGGAAGTGCACGGCCTCGACATCCTCGGCGTCCCATTCGAGTTCCGGCGGGACCGATTGCTCGGCGATGAACACCGCCTCGCGAATGCGCCGCAGATCGGCATTATCCTTCTGCCAGTCCGCGACGCGAACCCTGATCTTGCTACTCATCGGCAAACTCCAGACTGCCCTGTTTGATCAGTTCTCCGATGAGCTTACGCCCATCGTCGTCGGCCAGCCATTGGCCGAGATTCCCTTCGTGCAGCGACTCTGCCGAGCACACCAGCTTGAGCAGGTCGCGCAGTTTTTCCGGCAGGACCACGGTCTGGCCGCTGGCGAACAGCAGCAGGCCGACGTCCACTTCGCTCCAGGCCATGCGGGCGCTGGGGTTGCGGATCAGCACTTCGCCGTCTTCGATGGCCGCGGTCAGGTCGTCTTCCTCGATCTCCTCGCCGGCCACCAGTTCCGGGTAGCGCGGCTCGGTCATGAACTGGCCGAACCAGGTGAGCAGCAGGCGTTCGTCGCTCATGTGCTCCTGCAGCAGGTTCTTCAGGCGATCGAGGGCGTCGCGCTGGATCTGGTGCTGGTCGAAGTCGCCTTTCATCGCTGCCATGCCGGCGTCGCTGTAGCGCTCTTCGTCGGAGAGGAACTGGGCGAGGAAGTCGGTGAAATGGGTCAGTACTTCGGCGGCGCTGGGCGCGCGGAAGCCGACCGAGTAAGTCATGCAGTCGTCTTCGGCGATGCCGTAGTGGGCCACGCGCGGCGGCAGGTAGAGCATGTCGCCGGGTTCCAGCACCCAGTCGGCGCTCTCTTCGAATTCGGCGAGGATGCGCAGGTCGGCGTGGGGCAGCATCGGGCTGCTGGCGTCGCAGGTCTGGCCGACTTTCCAGCGGCGGCGGCCGTGACCCTGCAGCAGGAACACGTCGTAGTTGTCGAAGTGCGGGCCGACGCCGCCGCCAGGGGCTGCGTAGCTGATCATCACGTCGTCGATACGCCAGCTGGGCAGGAACTTGAAGTGTTCCAGCAGTTCGGCGACTTCCGGTATGAACTGGTCGACGGCCTGCACCAGCAGGGTCCAGTCGCGCTCGGGCATCTGGCTGAAGGTGTCTTCCTGGAACGGGCCGCGGCGCAGCTCCCACGGGCTGTCGCCGTGTTCGAGGACGATGCGCGATTCGATCATCTCTTCCAGGGCGAGGCCGGCCAGTTCGTCAGGGTCCAGCGGGCTCTTGAATTCGGGGATGGCCTGGCGCACCAGCAGGGGCTTTTTCTGCCAGTAATCGCGGAGGAATTCGTCGGCGCTGATGCCGCCCAAAAGCTGAAGAGGAATAGCAGGATTCATGGTTAAGTCCTTGAAACAAAAACGCCCGGCACAGCCGGGCGTGCAAAATCAGGGCGAATCTCAGATGCGCTTGGCCTGGGCGACAGCGTTACCGATGTAGTTCGCGGGGGTCAGTTTCTTCAGCTCGGCCTTGGCTTCTGCCGGCATGTCGAGGCCTTCGATGAACACCTGCAGGGCTTCGGCGCTGATGCCTTTGCCGCGGGTCAGCTCCTTGAGCTTCTCGTAGGGGTTCTCGATGCCGTAGCGGCGCATGACGGTCTGTACCGGCTCGGCCAGGACTTCCCAGCAGGCGTCCAGGTCATCGGCGATGCGTGCGGCGTTCAGCTCCAGCTTGCCGATGCCTTTCAGGCTGGCTTCGTAGGCGATGACGCTGTGGGCGAAACCGACGCCCAGGTTGCGCAGCACGGTGGAGTCGGTCAGGTCGCGCTGCCAGCGGGAGACCGGCAGTTTGCTGGCCAGGTGCTGGAGCAGGGCGTTGGCGATACCCAGGTTGCCTTCGGAGTTCTCGAAGTCGATCGGATTGACCTTGTGCGGCATGGTCGAGGAGCCGATCTCGCCGGCGACGGTCTTCTGCTTGAAGTAGCCCAGGGAGATGTAGCCCCAGATGTCGCGGTCGAAGTCGATGAGGATGGTATTGAAGCGCGCTACGGCGTCGAACAGCTCGGCGATATAGTCGTGCGGCTCGATCTGGGTGGTGTAGGGGTTCCAGTTCAGGCCGAGGTCGCCTTCGATGAATTCGCGGGCGTTGGCTTCCCAGTCAACCTGCGGGTAGGCCGACAGATGGGCGTTGTAGTTGCCCACCGCGCCATTGATCTTGCCCAGCAGTTCGACCGAAGCGACCTGCTTGATCTGGCGCTCCAGGCGGTAGACGACGTTGGCCAGTTCCTTGCCCAGGGTGGTCGGGGAGGCCGGCTGGCCGTGGGTGCGCGAGAGCATCGGCACGTCGGCGAACTTGACCGCGAGCTCGCGGATGGAGTCGGCTATCTGGCGCATCAGCGGCAGCAGTACGGTGTCACGGCCTTCGCGCAGCATCAGGGCGTGGGACAGGTTGTTGATGTCCTCGGAGGTGCAGGCGAAGTGGATGAATTCGCTGACCTTGGCCAGTTCCGGCAGCTTGGCGGCTTGTTCCTTGAGCAGGTACTCCACGGCTTTGACGTCGTGGTTGGTGGTGCGCTCGATGTCCTTGATGCGCTGCGCGTGCTCCAGCTGGAAGTCGTCGGCCAGCTGGTTCAGCAGGGCGTTGGCTTCGGCGGAAAAGGGCGCGACTTCAGGGACGCCGGCGTGGGCGGCGAGACGCTGGAGCCAGCGAACCTCCACCAGGACGCGGAAACGGATCAGGCCGTATTCGCTGAAAATCGGACGCAGGGCGCTGGTCTTGCTGCCGTAACGGCCGTCAACGGGGGATACCGCGGTAAGGGAGGAAAGCTGCATGGGGCGTTCTCGTAGCTGTCGGTCAACGAAAAGGGCGCACATCATACATGAATGGCGCGAACCGGTCGCCCTTGCGACGACCGGAAGGACGTGTTTCAGCCGCGCAGCAGGGGGCGCAGCTCGTTCAGCATTTTCTTCCGGCTGAAGAGCATCTGCCAGCGGTTGCCGCCGAGCTGTCGCCACAGGCGCGCGGAGCGGATGCCGGCCAGCAGCAGGGCGCGGATGCGCGCGGCGTTGGCGTTGATCTGCAGGTGGCGCATGTCGCCGTGCACCTGGATGCGCTGGCGGAAGGTGCTCAGGGTGTCCTGGTAAAGTCCGGCGCAGGAGGCGATGACGTTCTCGTGGACCAGGCCGAAGTGCTGCACCTGCTGCTGAACCTGGTCCAGGCGGGTGCCCATGATGTCGAGCATGTCGGGACGCTTGTTGAGCTGGCGTTCCAGGCCGATCAGCGACAGGGCGTAGCGCAGCGGCTCGCGCTGCAGGCTGCTGGGGTCGCGCTCGAGGGCGCTGACCAGGGCGCGGAAGCCCTCGCGCAGGTTGGCGGTGTCGCCGCCGTAGACGTCGAGGGTGGTCTTCGGGTCGCGCACCAGCAGGCTGCCGAGCATGCAGCCCAGCGGCGCTTCGGGGATCTGCCCGGTGCGGGCGAGGCGGTCTACCAGGGAGGCGGCTTCGAAGACGCCGGAGAGGGCGATGATCTGGTCGTGCAGATCGCTCATTTACGGTCCTTAGCGAACGCGGGTTCAGCGGATTCGATGACGCCGCCCCCAAGGCAGACTTCGCCGTCATAGAAGACGACGGACTGGCCCGGGGTGACGGCGCGCTGCGGCTCGTCGAAGACGGCGCGGTAGCCGTTCTCGGTACGTTCCAGCACGCAGTCCTGGTCGGCCTGGCGGTAGCGCACCTTGGCGCGCAGGGCCTTGGGCTGGTCCAGTTCGATGGGGTTGACCCAATAGATGTGCGAGGCGTGCAGGGCGCGGGAGAACAACCATGGGTGGTCGTTGCCCTGGCCGACGACCAGGACGTTGCGCACCAGGTCCTTCTCCAGCACGTACCAGGGGCTGTCGTCGGCATTCTTCAGGCCGCCGATGCCCAGGCCCTGGCGCTGGCCGATGGTGTGGTACATCAGGCCGACGTGCTTGCCGATGACGGTGCCGTCGGTGGTCTCGATGTTCCCCGGCTGGGCCGGCAGGTACTGCTTGAGGAAGTCGCTGAAGCGGCGCTCGCCGATGAAGCAGATGCCGGTGGAGTCCTTTTTCTTCGCGGTGGCCAGGCCGTATTTCTCGGCGATGGCGCGGACCTCGGGCTTTTCCAGTTCGCCGACCGGGAACAGGGTCTTGCCGATCTGCTCGCCGCCCACGGCGTGGAGGAAGTAGCTCTGGTCCTTGTTCGGGTCCAGACCCTTGAGCAGTTCGCTGCGGCCGTCGATGTCGCGGCGGCGCACGTAGTGCCCGGTGGCGATCAGGTCGGCGCCCAGGGCGACGGCGTAGTCGAGGAAGGCTTTGAACTTGATTTCGCGGTTGCAGAGGATGTCCGGGTTCGGCGTGCGGCCGGCCTTGTATTCCTCGAGGAAGTGCTCGAAGACGTTGTCCCAGTATTCCGCGGCGAAGTTGGCGGTGTGCAGCTTGATGCCGATACGGTCGCAGACGGCCTGGGCGTCGGCGAGGTCGGTCATGGCGGTGCAGTATTCGGTGCCGTCGTCCTCTTCCCAGTTCTTCATGAACAGTCCTTCCACCTGGTAACCCTGCTCCTTGAGGAGGAGGGCGGAGACGGAGGAGTCCACGCCGCCGGACATGCCGACGATGACACGGGTGTTCTGAGGGGCTTTGGATGAGCTAGACATGGCAGCGGGTCACGAACGCAGGTAAAGAGGACGATTCTACCAGAGCCGAGCGGCAGAGGCTCGGGCTTGGCTCAGTCGCGGATCAGGGCCAGCGGGAAGTGCTCACCTGTGAGGTAGTCGTCGATGCAGCGCAGTACCAGATGGCTGCGCCAGCGATCGGGCTGTGCGGCCAGCTCGTCGCGGGTCATCCAGCGGGCGCCGAGGATGCCGTCGTCGAGGTCGCGCTCGGGATGATGGCGCAGGGGGCGCGCGGCGAAACAGACGCGCTGGTAGGTCACGCCGTTGCTCGGTGCGGTGTACAGATAAATGCCGGTGACGGCGGTCAGCTCTACGTCCCAGCCGGTTTCCTCGAGGGTTTCGCGCACGGCGGCCTCTAGCAGGGTTTCGTTGGCCTCCAGGTGGCCGGCGGGCTGATTGAACACCTGCTTTTTGTCAGCGGACATTTCTTCCACCAGCAGGAAGCGGCCCTGGTCTTCGACGATGGTGGCGACGGTGACGTGTGCTAGCCAGCGCATGGTGATGATCTCGTTGGGGCGAAAGGGCGCGAGTTTAACGTGGCGGGGCGCAGAAGGCAGAACCCCCGGGAAGGCCCGGGGGTTCTGGTGTCACGCGAAATGGCTTACGCCAGTGCGTCGATCGCGGCGTTGAAGGTCGCGCTCGGGCGCATGACCTTGCTGGTCAGCTCCGCGTCGGAACGGTAGTAACCACCGATTTCCGCCGGCTTGCCCTGTACGCCGTTGAGTTCGGCGACGATGGCCGCTTCCTTCTCGGTCAGGGTCTTGGCCAGGCCTGCGAAGTGAGCCTTCAGCTCGGCGTCGTCGTTCTGCTCGGCCAGGGCCTGGGCCCAGTACATGGCCAGGTAGAAGTGGCTGCCGCGGTTGTCGATCTCACCGATCTTGCGCGACGGCGACTTGTTGTTGTCGAGCAGCTTGCCGGTGGCGATGTCCAGGGTCTTGCCCAGCACCTTGGCCTTGGCGTTGTCGGTCTTGATGCCTTCTTCCTCGAAGGAGACGGCCAGGGCCAGGAACTCGCCCAGGGAATCCCAGCGCAGGTAGTTCTCTTCCACCAGCTGCTGTACGTGTTTCGGAGCCGAGCCGCCGGCGCCGGTTTCGTACATGCCGCCGCCCGCCATCAGCGGAACGATGGAGAGCATCTTGGCCGAGGTGCCCAGTTCCATGATCGGGAACAGGTCGGTCAGGTAGTCGCGCAGGACGTTACCGGTCACCGAGATGGTGTCCAGGCCGCGCAGCTGACGCTCCATGCTGGTGCGGATGGCTTCGTTGTAGCCTTTGACGCTGATGTCCAGACCGGTCAGGTCGTGGTCTTTCAGGTACAGCTCGACCTTCTTGCGCAGCTCGTTGTCGTGGGCGCGCTCCGGGTCCAGCCAGAAGATGGCCGGGGTGTTGGAGGCGCGGGCGCGGGTAACGGCCAGCTTGACCCAGTCGCGGATCGGGGCGTCCTTGGTCTGGCAGGCGCGCCAGATGTCGCCGGCTTGAACTTCGTGCTGCATCAGGACCTTGCCGTCGGCATCGACAACGCGCATCACGCCGTCAGCTTCCAGTTCGAAGGTCTTGTCGTGGGAGCCGTATTCCTCGGCTTTCTGCGCCATCAGGCCGACGTTCGGTACGCTGCCCATGGTGGTCGGGTCGAACGCGCCGTTGGTTTTGCAGAAGTTGATCATTTCCTGGTAGATGCGGGCGTAGGTGCTTTCCGGCATTACCGCTTTGGTGTCTTTCTGCTTGCCGTCCTTGCCCCACATCTGACCCGAGTTGCGGATCATGGCCGGCATGGAGGCGTCGACGATCACGTCGCTGGGGATGTGCAGGTTGGTGATGCCCTTGACCGAGTCGACCATCGCCATTTCCGGGCGGTGGCTGTATACCTCGTGGATGTCGTGCAGGATTTCTTCCTGCTGCGAGGCTGGCAGCGACTTGATCTTGTCGTAGACGCTGGAGATGCCGTTGTTCGGGTTCACGCCCAGCTCTTCGAACAGCTGGCCGTACTTCTCGAACACGTCCTTGTAGTAGACGGTGACGGCGTGGCCGAAGACGATCGGGTGGGAGATCTTCATCATGGTGGCCTTGACGTGCAGGGACCACATGACGCCGGTTTCCTTGCAGTCCTGCAGGGTCTTCTCGAAGAAGGCGCGCAGTTTGCTGCAGCTCATGAACATGCTGTCGAGGACTTCGCCGTCCTGCATCTTCAGGGTCTTCTTGGTCTCGACCTTGCCGTCCTTGCCGACGAACTCGATGCGGACTTCACCGGCCTTCGGGATGGTGACCGACTGCTCGCTGGAGAAGAAGTCGCCGCCACGCATGTAGTCGGCGTGGGAACGCGAAGCCATGCTCCACTTGCCCATGCTGTGCGGGTGCTTGCGAGCGTAGGCTTTCACGGCAGCCGGGGCGCGGCGGTCGGAGTTGCCTTCACGCAGGACCGGGTTCACGGCGCTGCCCAGGACCTTGGCGTAGCGGGCGCGGGTGTCTTTCTCGGCGTCGGTCTGCGGATCTTCCGGGAAGTCCGGAACGGCGTAGCCCAGCTTCTGCAGCTCGGCGATGGCGCCCTTGAGCTGCGGTACCGAAGCGGAGATGTTCGGCAGCTTGATGATGTTGGCTTTGGAGTCGGTGGCCAGTACGGCCAGGTAGGCCAGATCGTCTTCGATCGCCTTGTCGCCGAGCTTGTCAGCGAAGGAGGCCAGGATACGGCCCGAAAGAGAGATGTCGCGGGTCTCGACGTCGATGCCGGCGGAAGCGGCAAAGGCTTTTACGATAGGAAGAAGCGAATAGGTGGCAAGGGCGGGTGCTTCGTCGGTGAAGGTGTAGGTGATCTTCGAGCGGATGGACATCTCGTTCTAACTCTCTTCTTTGCTGGGCGCGCACAGAGTCTCGAATCGCGTTGGTACACGCTTGCGGTCAGCGAAGTGGTTGACCGACCTTCGAGATTTGCCGCGGGGATATTGGGGCGCCAGTAGAGCGTTGTACGGCGGGATCCTGGTGAGGACGTGCGCCGCTGCGAGGAGAGAGTCTGGTCCCAGACTGCTCGGACCTCGATGACCATTAAGTCATGCCGGCCAGTATACCACCCTAAAGGCAGGGTGAAGCGTGTCCCTTTTTTAGACTAAGGAATGATGTAGTTCGATTACCGACTTGTGAGCTACCCTCAGTGGCTGCAAGAGGGTTTCAATCAAAAAGCGGAGTTCAGCATGGGATACCAAAAGATCCAGGTGCCGGCCGGTGACAAAATCACCGTCAACGCCGATATGTCCTTGAATGTACCGAAGAACCCGATCATCCCCTTTATCGAGGGTGATGGCATTGGCGTCGATATCAGCCCGGTCATGATCAAGGTCGTCGACGCTGCCGTCGAGAAAGCCTACAAAGGCGACCGCAAGATCGCGTGGATGGAAGTCTATGCCGGCGAGAAAGCCACTCAGGTCTACGACCAGGATACCTGGCTGCCCCAGGAAACCCTGGATGCCGTTCGCGACTACGTCGTATCGATCAAGGGCCCGCTGACCACTCCGGTGGGCGGTGGTATTCGCTCTCTGAACGTGGCGCTGCGCCAGCAACTCGACCTTTATGTCTGCCTGCGCCCGGTGCGCTGGTTCGAAGGTGTGCCGAGCCCGGTGAAAAAGCCTGGTGACGTGGACATGGTGATCTTCCGCGAGAACTCCGAAGACATCTATGCGGGCGTCGAGTGGAAGGCCGGCACTCCCGAGGCCCAGAAGGTCATCAAGTTCCTCACCGAGGAAATGGGCGTCAAGAAGATCCGCTTCACCGAAAACTGCGGCATCGGCATCAAGCCGGTCTCCCAGGAGGGCACCAAGCGCCTGGTGCGCAAGGCCCTGCAGTACGCCGTGGACAATGACCGAAGCTCGGTCACCATCGTCCATAAAGGCAACATCATGAAATTCACCGAGGGTGCCTTCAAGGACTGGGGCTATGAGCTTGCCCGTGACGAGTTCGGTGCGCAGTTGCTCGATGGCGGCCCGTGGATGCAGTTCAAGAACCCGGCTACTGGCAAGAATATCGTGGTGAAGGACGTGATCGCAGACGCCATGCTGCAGCAGATCCTGCTGCGCCCGGCAGAGTACGACGTGATCGCCACGCTCAACCTCAATGGTGATTACCTGTCCGACGCGCTGGCGGCGGAAGTGGGTGGCATCGGCATCGCGCCGGGCGCGAACCTGTCCGACTCGGTGGCCATGTTCGAGGCCACCCACGGCACTGCACCCAAGTACGCCGGCCTGGACAAGGTCAACCCGGGCTCGGTGATCCTCTCTGCCGAGATGATGCTGCGCCACATGGGCTGGCCGGAAGCGGCCGACTTGATCATCGATGGTGTGAACGGCGCCATCGCCGCGAAAACCGTGACCTACGACTTCGAGCGACTGATGGACGGTGCCAAGCTGCTGTCGTGCTCCGAGTTCGGCGACGCGATCATCGCCAAGATGTAACCGGGTGATTCGTCGCCCATGAAAAAGGCCGGCTTGCTGCCGGCCTTTTTCGTTTCGTCTGATCCTTGACGAATCAGGCTTCCGCCGTGAGGTTCTCTACCTCGCTGCTCGGGGCAGTCTGCGCGGACGGGGTGGATGCATTGGCGTTGACGGGCTGGATGTTCACCGCGTGCAACCCCTTCGGACCTTGCAGGATCTCGAAACTGACGGGTTGGCCGGCCTTGAGAGTCTTGTAGCCATCCATCTGGATTGCCGAGTAATGAGCAAACAGGTCCTCATCTCGGCCATCAGCCAGGATGAAACCGTAGCCCTTGGCGTTGTTGAACCACTTGACCTTACCGCTAAGCATGCTGATATCCCTCTGCAAAGGACTCCATCGCTGGAGTATCATCCACTACTATTCCGCTATGCCTTTTTCTGAAGACTGGCGTCCGGAACTCCTGATACCCTCCGGGGGGTATCCTTTGGTTGTAACACCCTTTTGCCGTTAGTCAAGGCGGCGTCGTCTGGGCCTGAGAGGCGATTCAAACTCCGGCCGGCCCACTCATTCACCCACTCGCAAAGCTTTTATTCCAGCATGCATGCAAGTAGCCAGATTCGACTAACATTCAATCAGGACCGCCCGGATCCAATGGAAGACGACGGGACGGGGCTGGCGGTTGAAGAAGCCAAACCTGCCCTGAAGGCGCCGTCCATGTATCGGGTCATCATGTTCAACGATGATTACACCCCGATGGATTTCGTGGTTGAGGTGCTCGAGCTGTACTTCAACATGAACCGCGAGCAGGCAACCAAGGTCATGTTGACTGTGCATACCCAGGGCAAGGCGCACTGCGGAACCTTTACCCGCGATGTCGCGGAAACCAAAGCCATGCAGGTCAATCAATATGCGAGGGAGAGCCAACATCCACTGTTGTGCGAAATTGAGATAGAAGGTTGATGCGGATGTTTGGGAGCGAGGTGAAGTCATGTTGAATCGAGAGCTCGAAGTCACCCTCAATCTCGCCTTCAAGGAGGCGCGGGCGAAGCGGCATGAGTTCATGACCGTTGAGCACTTGCTGTTGGCGCTTCTTGATAATGAGGCTGCCGCAACGGTTCTGAAGGCGTGCGGTGCGAATCTGGACAAACTGCGGCGAGACCTGCAGGAGTTCATCGATTCCACCACGCCGCTGATCCCCCAGCACGACGAGGATCGCGAAACCCAGCCAACCCTGGGTTTCCAGCGCGTCCTGCAGCGTGCCGTATTCCACGTGCAGAGTTCCGGCAAGCGCGAAGTCACCGGCGCCAACGTGCTGGTCGCCATCTTCAGCGAGCAGGAAAGCCAGGCGGTGTTCCTGCTCAAGCAGCAGAGCGTCGCGCGGATCGACGTGGTCAACTATATCGCCCATGGCATCTCCAAGGTGCCGGGTCATGCCGAGCATCAGGACAGCGAGCAGGAGATGCAGGACGAGGAGGGCGGCGAGTCTTCCACTTCCAGCCATCCGCTGGATGCCTATGCCAGCAACCTGAACGATTTGGCGCGCCAGGGTCGCATTGATCCGCTGGTCGGTCGTGAGTCGGAAGTCGAGCGCGTCGCGCAGATCCTCGCTCGTCGCCGCAAGAACAATCCGCTCCTGGTGGGTGAGGCGGGTGTCGGCAAGACTGCCATCGCTGAAGGCCTGGCCAAGCGCATCGTCGACGGCCAGGTGCCGGACCTGCTGTCCGACAGTGTCGTCTACTCCCTGGATCTGGGCGCGCTGCTGGCAGGCACCAAGTACCGCGGCGACTTCGAGAAGCGCTTCAAGGCGCTGCTCAATGAGCTGCGCAAGCGCCCGCACGCGGTGCTGTTCATCGATGAAATCCACACCATCATCGGTGCTGGTGCGGCATCGGGCGGGGTGATGGATGCGTCCAACCTGCTGAAGCCGCTGCTGTCGTCCGGCGAGATTCGCTGCATCGGCTCGACTACCTTCCAGGAATTCCGCGGCATCTTCGAGAAGGATCGCGCGCTGGCTCGTCGTTTCCAGAAGGTCGATGTCACCGAGCCGTCCGTCGAGGATACCTTCGGCATCCTGAAGGGTCTGAAGCCGCGCTTCGAGCAGCACCACCACATCGAGTACAGCGATGAAGCGCTGCGTGCCGCTGCCGAGCTGGCTGCCCGCTACATCAATGACCGGCACATGCCGGACAAGGCCATCGACGTGATCGACGAGGCGGGCGCCTACCAGCGTCTGCAGCCGGAAGAGAAGCGCGTGAAGCGCATCGAAGTGCCGCAGGTCGAGGACATCGTCGCGAAGATCGCGCGGATTCCGCCCAAGCACGTGTCCAGCTCCGATAAAGAGCTGCTGCGTAACCTGGAGCGTGATCTGAAGCTGACCGTGTTCGGCCAGGCCGCGGCCATCGAGTCGCTGTCCACTGCCATCAAGCTGTCACGCGCCGGCCTCAAGTCGCCTGACAAGCCTGTCGGCTCCTTCCTGTTCTCCGGTCCGACCGGGGTGGGCAAGACCGAGGTGGCTCGTCAGTTGGCCAAGGCGTTGGGTGTGGAGCTGGTGCGCTTCGACATGTCCGAGTACATGGAGCGGCATACCGTGTCCCGTCTGATCGGCGCGCCTCCGGGCTATGTCGGTTTCGACCAGGGCGGCCTGCTCACCGAGGCAATCACCAAGACGCCGCACTGTGTGCTGCTGCTGGATGAGATCGAGAAGGCGCATCCGGAAGTCTTCAACCTGCTGCTGCAGGTGATGGATCACGGCACTCTGACCGACAACAACGGGCGCAAGGCGGATTTCCGCAACGTCATCCTGATCATGACCACCAACGCTGGTGCAGAAACTGCGGCGCGGGCTTCCATCGGCTTCACGCAGCAGGACCACTCCACCGATGCCATGGAAGTGATCAAGAAGAGCTTCACACCGGAGTTCCGCAACCGCCTGGACACCATCATCCAGTTCGGCCGCCTGAGTCACGAGACCATCAAGAGCATCGTCGACAAGTTCCTCACCGAGCTGCAGGCGCAGCTGGAGGACAAGCACGTGCAGATCGAGGTCAGCGATTCGGCGCGCGGCTGGCTGGCCGACAAGGGCTACGATCCGCAGATGGGTGCTCGTCCGATGGCGCGGCTGATCCAGGACAAGATCAAGCGGCCGTTGGCCGAAGAGATCCTGTTCGGCGAGCTGGCCGAGCACGGCGGAGTGGCCCATGTGGATCTGAAGGATGGCGAGCTGGCCTTCGAGTTCGAAGTGATCGCCGCAGAACCGGCCTGACGAGTATTAATCAGGCTCAAACGAAAACGCCCGGCACTGCCGGGCGTTCTTCTGTGCGCCGGCTTTTGCCGGCACCTACCGTCTGTCAGCGAGCGCGGTAGGTGATGCGACCCTTGGACAGGTCGTAGGGCGTCAGTTCAACGCGAACTTTGTCGCCGGTCAGGATGCGGATGTAGTTCTTGCGCATCTTCCCGGAGATGTGCGCGGTAACGACGTGCCCGTTCTCCAACTCCACGCGGAACATGGTGTTGGGCAGGGTGTCGACGACAGTGCCTTCCATTTCGAAGCTGTCTTCTTTCGACATGCAGTAGAACCCTCGGTATCTATGGTTGCCTGAAGTTTCAGGGCATTAAAAAAGGCACACATTGTGCCTGAAATCGCCCCACAACGCCAATGGCTGTTTTCGCTTCAGTTCAGCGCTACCCAACGCTGGTTCACGAAAAGCTCGATCGGGCGGTACTGGGTCTTGTAGTTCATCTTCCGGCAATTCTTGATCCAGTAGCCCAGGTAGACGGCGTGCAGGTTCAGGCGTTCGGTCTCGGCGACCTGCCAGAGGATGGCGAATCGGCCGAGGCTGCGGCGCTCTTCGTCCGGGTCGTAGAAGGTGTAGACCGCGGAGAGACCGTTGGGCAGGACGTCAGTCACCGCGACGGCAAGCAGTCTGCCGTGGAGGCGGAACTCGAAGAAGCAGCTGAACGGCAGGTCACGCACGAGGAAGGTGGCGAACTGGTCGCGACTGGGTGGGTACATGTCCCCGTCTGCGTGGCGCTGCTCGATGTAGCGCATGTAGAGGGCGTAGTACTCCTCGGTGAAGGCGGGGCGCTTGCGGACGACTTCCAGGTCGGCGTTGCGCTTGATGATGCGCTTCTGCTGGCGATTCGGCTGGAAGCCGGCGGCCGGAATGCGCGCCGGGATGCACGCGGTGCAGTGTTGGCAGTGCGGCCGGTATAGGTGCTCGCCGCTGCGCCGGAAGCCCACCTCGGACAGCGAGGCGTACAACTGCGCGTCCATGGGCTGGCTGGGGTCGAGGAACAGGGTGGTGGCCTGCTCCTCGGGCAGATAGCTGCATGGATGCGGTTGCGTGGCGTAAAACTTCAGGCGGGCGAGCTCGGTCATCTTTAACCCCTGCGAGGTCCCTCAGGCAAGTTTAAGACAGGCTGAGCGGGTCCGCCTGCGAAGTCCAGTCCTGCGAGGGTGTTTCGTCGAGATGACGGCGCAGGTAGCTGGCGAATTCGCGGCGGGAGATAGGGCGGGCGCCGAAACTGTGCAGGTGCTGGGTCGGCATCTGGCAGTCGATCATCACGAAACCGGCGGCCTTCAGGCGCTGTACCAGGGCGACGAAGGCGGCCTTGGAGGCATTGTCGGCGCGGCTGAACATGGATTCGCCGAAGAACAGGCGACCGATGGCTAGCCCGTAAAGCCCGCCGACCAGTTCATTGCCGTGCCAGGCTTCCGCTGAGTGGGCAATACCCAATCGGTGCAGTTGGCAGTAGGCGTCCTGCATCGGCGTAGTGATCCAGGTGCCGTCCGCATAATCGCGTGGTCCGGCGCAGCCGTGGATGACCTGCTCGAAGGCCTGGTCGATGGTGATCTGGTACTGCTGCTGGCGGATGAACTTGGCCAGGCTGCGGGAGATGTGCAGTTCTTCAGGAAACAGAACAGTGCGCGGGTCCGGTGACCACCAGAGGATCGGCTGGCCATCCTGGTACCACGGGAAGCAGCCGTGGCGATAGGCCTGGATCAGGCGCTGCGGGTTGAGGTCTCCGCCGGCCGCAAGCAGCCCGTTGGGCTCGTGCAGAGCCTTGTCGAGGGGCGGAAAATCGAAATTGCTGCGGGAAAGCCACTTGAGCATAGGGAGGAGGGGAGGGTGAGCCTCCCCTTGCGCCGATCAGTTGTCGTCGAGGAACTTTTCGGCGTCCAGCGCGGCCATGCAGCCGGCCCCGGCGGAAGTGATCGCCTGGCGGTACACGTGGTCGGCCACGTCGCCGGCGGCGAACACGCCGTCGATGCTGGTCAGGGTCGCGTTGCCTTCGGCGCCGCCCTTGATCTTCAGGTAGCCGTCATGCATTTCCAGCTGGCCCTTGAACAGGTCGGTGTTGGGCTTGTGGCCGATGGCGATGAACACGCCGGACAGGTCCAGCTGGCGGGTTTCGCCGCTTTCGGCGTCCTTCAGGCGAACGCCGATCACACCCATGTTGTCGCCCAGGACTTCGTCCAGGGTGGTATTCCAGTGCAGGCGTACGTTGCCGTTCTTGGCTTTCTCGAACAGCTTGTCCTGCAGGATCTTCTCCGAGCGCAGCTTGTCGCGACGGTGGATCAGGTGGACTTCCTTGGCGATGTTGGACAGGTACAGCGCCTCTTCCACGGCGGTGTTGCCGCCGCCGACCACGCAGACGACCTGGTTGCGGTAGAAGAAACCGTCACAGGTGGCGCAGGCGGAAACGCCCTTGCCCATGAAGGCCTCTTCCGAGGACATGCCCAGGTACTGGGCCGAAGCGCCGGTGGCGATGATCAGCGCGTCGCAGGTGTAGGTGCCGCTGTCGCCCTTGAGGGTGAAAGGCTTCTGCTGCAACTCGGCGGTGTGTATGTGGTCGTAGACGATCTCGGTATCGAAACGCTTGGCGTGCTGCTCCATGCGCTGCATCAGGGCGGGACCGGTCAGGCCTTCGACGTCGCCGGGCCAGTTGTCGACTTCGGTGGTGGTGGTCAGCTGGCCGCCGGGCTGGATGCCGGTGATGACAACAGGCTTGAGGTTGGCGCGCGCGGCGTACACGGCCGCGGTGTAGCCCGCGGGGCCGGAGCCCAGGATGATCAGGCGCGAATGCTTGACTTCACTCATAAAAAGACTCCATAAGCCTTTGTCACGTAAGAGAATGCATGCTCCAATTGAGCAGCCGAAAAGCGGTGTTGGGCTATGCTACACCGAACCCCGGAAAGCCGGCAAAAGCGCAGTCAGGCACACCCGGGTTCGCTGGCATCGGCCGGCCAAAGCCGTACAATAGGCCCGTTTCGCGGCCCAACGACTCTCGGACGCGCGTATAGCGCAGGAATAGAAGCGTTTTGAAGGACACCACAGCAAGCCATGCCGCCGCCTGGCGCCAGCAATTGCACTACCGTCTGAAGGAAGGGGCCCTGATCGCGCTCGGCGCGCTCTGCCTTTACCTCTGGATGGCACTGCTCACCTACGATTCCTCCGATCCGGGCTGGAGCCACTCCAGTCACGTCGAACAGGTGCAGAACGCGGCCGGCCGCCTGGGCGCGTTGAGCGCGGACATCCTGTTCATGGTGCTGGGCTATTTCGCCTACCTGTTCCCGCTGCTGCTGGCGGTGAAGACCTATCAGGTCTTCCGCAAGCGCCACGTGGCCTGGGAGTGGAGCGGCTGGCTGTTCTCCTGGCGCCTGATTGGCCTGGTGTTCCTGGTCCTGTCCGGCTCCGCGCTGGCTTACATCCATTTCCACACCAGCGGTGCTCATATGCCGGCCACGGCTGGCGGGGCGCTGGGCGAGAGCCTTGGCCAACTGGGCATCAATGCGCTGAATGTGCAGGGCAGTACGCTGCTGTTCCTGGCGCTGTTCCTGTTCGGCATGACGGTGTTTGCCGACCTGTCCTGGTTCAAGGTGATGGACGTCACCGGCAAGATCACCCTCGATCTGTTCGAGCTCATCCATAACGCCACCAACCGCTGGTGGAGCGCCCGTAGCGAGCACAAGCAGCTCGTCGCCCAGTTGCGTGAAGTCGACGAACGCGTGGCCGAAGTCGCCGCCCCCATCGTTGCCGACCGCCGTGAGCAGGCCAAGGTCAAGGAGCGCCTGATCGAGCGCGAGGAGGCGCTGGTCAAGAGCGTGCAGGAGCGCGAAAAGCGCGTGGCGCCGAAGATCGACGTCCCGCCACCGCCCACCAAGCCGGCCGAGCCGAGCAAGCGTGTGCTGAAAGAGAAGCAGGCGCCGCTGTTCGTCGATACCGCCGTGGAAGGCACGCTGCCGCCGCTATCGATCCTTGACCCGGCGTCGGAAAAGAAACAGAGCTACTCGCCCGAGTCCCTGGAGGCCATGTCGCGCCTGCTGGAGATCAAGCTCAAGGAGTTCGGTGTCGAGGTTATCGTCGAGTCCGTGCACCCGGGTCCGGTGATCACCCGTTTCGAAATCCAGCCAGCCGCTGGCGTGAAGGTCAGCCGTATCTCCAACCTGGCCAAGGACCTGGCGCGCTCGCTGGCCGTAATCAGCGTGCGCGTGGTGGAAGTCATCCCCGGCAAGACCACCGTCGGCATCGAGATTCCCAACGAAGACCGGCAGATGGTGCGCTTCTCCGAAGTGCTGATGACGCCGGAATACGACGAGCACAAGTCCACTGTACCGCTGGCCCTGGGGCACGACATTGGCGGCAACCCGATCATCACCGACCTGGCGAAGATGCCGCACCTGCTGGTGGCGGGTACCACCGGTTCCGGTAAGTCGGTGGGCGTGAACGCCATGCTGCTGTCGATCCTGTTCAAGTCCACGCCCGAAGAGGCGCGGCTGATCATGATCGACCCGAAGATGCTGGAACTGTCGATCTACGAAGGCATTCCGCACCTGCTCTGCCCGGTGGTCACCGACATGAAGGAGGCCGCCAACGCGCTGCGCTGGAGCGTCGCCGAGATGGAGCGCCGCTACAAGCTGATGGCGGCCATGGGTGTGCGTAACCTCGCAGGCTTCAATCGCAAGGTGAAGGACGCGGAGGAGGCCGGCACCCCGCTGACCGACCCGCTGTACCGCCGCGAGAGCATGGAAGACGAAGCACCGCTGCTGCAGACCCTGCCGACCATCGTGGTGGTGGTCGACGAATTCGCCGACATGATGATGATTGTCGGCAAGAAGGTGGAAGAGCTGATCGCCCGTATCGCCCAGAAGGCGCGTGCGGCGGGCATCCACCTGATCCTGGCGACCCAGCGTCCGTCGGTGGACGTGATCACCGGCCTGATCAAGGCGAACATCCCGACCCGTATCGCCTTCCAGGTCTCCAGCAAGATCGACTCGCGCACCATCCTCGATCAGGGTGGCGCCGAGCAGCTGCTGGGTCACGGCGACATGCTCTACCTGCCGCCGGGCACCGGCCTGCCGATTCGCGTCCATGGCGCTTTCGTCTCCGACGACGAAGTACACCGCGTTGTCGAGGCCTGGAAGCTGCGTGGCGCGCCGAACTACATCGAGGACATCCTCGCCGGCGCCGAAGAAGGCGGTGGCGGTTCGTTCGAAGGCGGCGGTGGCGGCGAAGGCGGCGAGGGCAGCGAGGACGATCCGCTCTACGACGAGGCCGTGCGCTTCGTGACCGAAAGCCGCCGGGCTTCGATCTCCGCCGTGCAGCGTAAGCTGAAGATCGGCTACAACCGCGCCGCGCGGATGATCGAGGCTATGGAAATGGCCGGTGTGGTTACTCCGATGAATACCAATGGCTCGCGCGAAGTAATGGCGCCGGCCCCGATCCGTGATTGATTCGACTTCGAGGATTTCGATGCGTCTGATCCGCCTGTTGTTCGTTGCTGCGCTGGCTGTTGCCGGCGTCCAGGCCCATGCCGACGAGGCTGCTGCGCAGCGCCTGAGCGGGATGCTCACCAAGGCCCAGACAATGACCGCGCGCTTTTCCCAGTTGACCCTGGACGGCAGCGGCACCCGCCTGCAGGAAACCGCCGGCACCCTGGGCCTGAAACGTCCGGGGCTGTTCCGGTGGCACACCGATGCTCCGAACGAGCAGCTGTTGATCTCCAATGGCGAGAAAATCTGGCTGTACGACCCGGACCTGGAACAGGTGACCATCCAGAAGCTCGACCAGCGCCTGACCCAGACCCCAGCGTTGCTGCTCTCCGGTGATGTTTCGAAAATCGGTCAGAGCTTCGATATCACCGCCAAAGATGGCGGCAACGTGGTCGACTTCACCCTCAAGCCGAAGTCCAAGGACACCCTGTTCGACAGCCTGCGGATTTCCTTCCGCAGTGGCGTGGTGAACGACATGCAGTTGATCGACAGCGTCGGCCAGCGCACCAACATCCTGTTCTTCGACGTGAAGATGAACGAGGCGATGGACGCCAAGCAGTTCGTCTTCGATGTGCCCAAGGGTGTCGACGTCATCCAGGAGTGACCGGTACTGCGCGCCTGCGTCAAGTACCCGGCTTTGAGTGATAAATAGGTAAGACCTTGGATCTGTTCCGCTCCGCCCCCGTTTCCCAGCCCCTGGCTGCGCGCCTGCGCGCGACCAGCCTGGACGAGTACGTCGGCCAGGAGCACCTGCTTGCCCGCGGCAAGCCGCTGCGCGAGGCGCTGGAGCAGGGCGCGCTGCACTCGATGATCTTCTGGGGCCCGCCCGGAGTCGGTAAGACAACCCTGGCGAAGCTACTGGCCCAGGTTACCGATGCGCATTTCGAGACCATCTCCGCGGTGCTCTCGGGCGTGAAGGAAATCCGCCAGTCGGTGGAAGTGGCCAAGCAGCACGCCGCGCAGTACGGCCGCCGCACCATCCTTTTCGTCGACGAAGTGCACCGTTTCAACAAGAGCCAGCAGGATGCCTTCCTGCCCTATGTGGAAGACGGCACGCTGATTTTCATTGGCGCGACCACCGAAAACCCGTCCTTCGAGTTGAACAACGCGCTGCTCTCCCGCGCCCGCGTCTATGTGCTGAAAAGCCTGGACGAAGCGGCCCTGCGCCGACTGGTCGAGCGCGCGCTGACCGAAGAGAAGGGGCTGGGCAAGCGCAACCTGAGCCTGCCTGACGACAGCTTCGCCATCCTGATGGCTGCCGCCGATGGCGATGGCCGGCGCCTGCTCAACCTGCTGGAGAACGCCTCCGACCTCGCCGAGGACAACAGCGAGATCAGTGCCGAGCTGCTGCAGAACCTGCTGGGCGACTCGCGTCGGCGCTTCGACAAGGGCGGCGAGGCCTTCTACGACCAGATCAGCGCGCTGCACAAGTCGGTGCGTGGCTCCAGTCCTGATGGTGCGCTGTACTGGTATTCGCGCATGCTCGATGGTGGCTGTGACCCGCTGTACATCGCCCGTCGTGTGGTACGCATGGCCAGTGAGGATATCGGCAATGCCGATCCGCGTGCCCTGACCCTGTGCCTGCACGCCTGGGATGTGCAGGAGCGCCTTGGCAGCCCCGAAGGTGAATTGGCGATTGCGCAGGCTATCGTGTATCTGGCCTGCGCGCCGAAGAGCAATGCCGTCTACAACGCCTACAACACGGCGCGTCGTGACGTGGCGGAGAGCGGCTCGCTGGAAGTGCCGCTGCATCTGCGCAACGCACCGACCAAGCTGATGAAGAACCTGGGCTATGGCGACGAGTACCGCTATGCCCATGATGAGCCGGATGCCTATGCGGCCGGAGAAGACTACTTCCCCGAGTCCATGGAACCGCGCCAGTATTACCAACCCGTGCCGCGCGGGCTCGAACTGAAGATCGGCGAAAAGCTGCGCCATCTGGCCAGCCTCGACAAGGCCAGTTCCCGCCGTCGCAGAAAATCCTGAAGTGGCGCCCGCGAGCGCCGCCTGACACTAGACACGAGAAGACACCATGCTCGATTCCAAACTGGTTCGTACCCAGCCGCAGGAAGTGGCCGAACGCCTGGCCACCCGCGGCTTCACTCTGGACGTGGCGCGCATCGAAGCGCTGGAGAGCCAGCGTAAATCCGTGCAGACCCGCACCGAGACCCTGCAGGCCGAGCGCAACTCGCGCTCCAAGGCCATCGGCCAGGCCATGAAGAATGGTGAAGACGTCGCACCGCTGAAGGCCGAGGTCAACCGCATGGCCGAGGAGCTGGAGTCCGGCAAGCGGGAGCTGGACGCCATCCAGGCCGAGCTGGACAGCCTGCTGCTGAACATCCCGAACCTGCCCCACGAGTCCGTGCCGGTGGGGGCTGATGAGGAAGAGAACGTCGAAGTCCGTCGCTGGGGTACCCCGCGCACCTTCGATTTTGACATCAAGGACCACGTCGCCCTGGGCGAGCAGCACGGCTGGCTGGACTTCGAGACCGCCGCGCGGCTGTCCGGTGCCCGCTTTGCGCTGATGCGCGGCCCGATCGCCCGCCTGCACCGCGCCCTGGCGCAGTTCATGATCGACCTGCATACCCGCGAACACGGCTACGAAGAGGCCTACACCCCGTACCTGGTGCAGGCTCCGGCGCTGCAAGGCACCGGCCAGCTGCCGAAGTTCGAGGAAGACCTGTTCAAGATCCAGCGCGAAGACGAAGCGGACCTGTACCTGATCCCGACCGCCGAAGTCTCGCTGACCAACATCGTTGCCGGCCAGATCCTCGATGCGAAGGAGCTGCCGCTGAAGTTCGTCGCCCACACGCCCTGCTTCCGCAGCGAAGCCGGTGCGTCGGGCCGCGATACCCGCGGCATGATCCGCCAGCACCAGTTCGACAAGGTCGAGATGGTGCAGATCGTCGAGCCGTCCAGGTCCTGGGAAGCCCTGGAAAGCCTGGTCGGCAACGCCGAGAAGGTCCTTCAGGCCCTGGAGCTGCCGTACCGCGCCCTGGCGCTGTGTACCGGCGACATGGGCTTCGGTGCGGCCAAGACCTATGACCTCGAAGTCTGGGTGCCGAGCCAGGACAAGTACCGCGAGATTTCCTCCTGCTCCAACTGCGGCGACTTCCAGGCCCGCCGCATGCAGGCGCGCTACCGAAACCCGGAAACCGGCAAGCCGGAGCTGGTGCACACCCTCAACGGCTCGGGCCTGGCCGTGGGTCGTACCCTGGTCGCCGTGCTGGAGAACTACCAGCAGGCCGACGGCTCGATCCGCGTGCCGGAAGTGCTCAAGCCGTACATGGCGGGCATCGAGGTCATCGGCTGAGATGGACTTCCTGCCGCTGTTCCACATCCTGCGCGGACGTCGCGCGCTACTGGTCGGCGGCGGTGATGTCGCACTGCGCAAGGCGCGCCTGCTGAGCGACGCCGGCGCAGTGCTGCGAGTCGTGGCTCCGGAAGTACATTCGGAGCTGCGTGAGCTGATCGAGGAGGGCGCGGGTGAATTGCTCCTGCGCCCCTACGCTCAGAGCGACCTCCAGGATTGCGTGCTGGTGATTGCCGCCACCGACGATGAACCGCTCAATGCCCAGGTTTCCCGCGACGCCAACGAGCGTGGCATTCCGGTCAATGTCGTCGATGCGCCGGCCCTGTGCAGTGTGATCTTCCCGGCCATTGTCGACCGGTCGCCACTGGTGGTGGCGGTTTCCAGTGGCGGTGATGCGCCGGTGCTGGCACGCCTGCTGCGCGCCAAGCTGGAAACCTGGATTCCCGCGACCTACGGCCAGTTGGCCGGTCTCGCCAGCCGCTTCCGCGAGCGCGTGAAGCAGCGCCTGCCGGACCTGCAGCAACGCCGCAAGTTCTGGGAGGAGGTGTTCCAGGGCCCGGTCGCCGAGCGCATGATCGCCGGCCAGCCAAGCGAAGCCGAGCGCCTGCTGGCGGACAAGCTGGAATCGCCGCAGGCCGAGCCTCGCGGTGAGGTCTATCTGGTCGGCGCCGGTCCGGGCGATCCCGACCTGCTGACCTTCCGCGCCCTGCGCCTGATGCAGCAGGCCGACGTGGTGCTCTACGACCGCCTCGTTGCGCCGGCCATCCTCGAGTTGTGTCGCCGTGACGCGGACCGACTCTACGTCGGCAAGCGCCGTGCGGACCACGCCGTGCCGCAGGACGAGATCAATCGCAAGCTGGTCGAGCTGGCCCGGCAGGGCAAGCGCGTGCTGCGCCTGAAGGGCGGCGATCCGTTCATCTTCGGCCGTGGTGGCGAGGAGATCGACGAACTGGCGGCCAATGACATCCCGTTCCAAGTCGTGCCGGGTATTACGGCGGCCAGCGGTTGCGCGGCCTACGCCGGCATTCCGCTGACTCATCGTGACTACGCACAATCCGTGCGCTTCGTGACGGGCCACCTGAAAGACGGCAGCACCGACCTGCCGTGGAACGATCTGGTCGCCCCGGGGCAGACTCTGGTGTTCTACATGGGTCTGGTTGGCTTGCCGGTCATCTGCGAGCAACTGGTGCGTCACGGTCGTTCCGCCGATACGCCGGCGGCGCTCATCCAGCAGGGCACCACGGTGCATCAGCGCGTGTTCACTGGCACCCTGGCGAACCTGCCGGAGCTGGTGGCCGAGCATGAAGTGCATGCACCGACTCTGGTGATTGTCGGGGAGGTAGTGCAGCTGCGTGAGAAGCTGGCGTGGTTCGAGGGGCAGCAGTGATATCCCTGCGCGTTGCGATCCTGGGCGCTGCGTGTGCGCTGAGTTGCTTCGCCTTACCGGCCCATGCGGCCAGCTTCGACTGCAAGAAGGCCAAGCAAGCGGACGAGAAGGCCATCTGCGCGGATCGCCAGCTTTCCGAGATGGATGTGCAGGTGGCGACTACCTACCGTCTGCTGCGCGGCCTGTTCGCCATGGGCATGCGCGGCAACCTGGGTGACTCCCAGCTCGCCTGGCTGGAGCAGCGCCGCGCCTGCGGCGCCAAGAAGGCCTGCCTCAAGCAGCGCTACCAGGAGCGCCTGGACGCGCTGCAGAAGGTCTACGACGGTATCGACAAACCGATCTGACTCGGTGCTCCTGCAGGCGCGGACCTTGTCCGCGAATTGCGGGCGCGGCCCGCTCCCACAGCAGCGGTGCTGCTAGTCAGCCCTTGCGCGCGATCCCTTTACCCGGCAGGTGGTCCCGTCCGTGCGGTCCGGTGAAGTCCTGCAGCGGGCCGAGTGGCACGACGCCGGTGGGGTTGATGGTGCGGTGGCTGGCGTAGTAGTGGTTCTTGATGTGCTGGAAATCCACGGTTCCGGCAACGCCCTCCAGTTGATACAGCTCGCGCAGCCAGCCGGACAGATTCGGGTAGTCCGCCAGGCGCCGTAGGTTGCACTTGAAGTGGCCGTGGTAGACCGCGTCGAAGCGGATCAGTGTGGTGAACAGCCGCACGTCGGCTTCGGTCAGGTATTCACCGGCCAGGTAGCGCTGCTTGCTCAGGCGCTCTTCCAGCCAGTCCAGTTCGTTGAACAGGGTCTTGAAGGCCTCTTCGTAGGCGTCTTGCGTCGTCGCGAAACCGGCGCGGTACACGCCGTTGTTCACTGTCGGGTAGATGCGCTCGTTCAGTTCGTCGATCTGCGTGCGCAGCGGCTCCGGGTAGAGGTCCAGCGGGTTGCCGGTGATGCCGTCGAAGGCGCTGTTGAGCATGCGGATGATCTCCGCCGATTCGTTGCTGACGATGCGTTGCTCGTGCTTGTCCCACAGCACCGGCACGGTCACGCGGCCGGTGTAGTTCGCGTCGTCCCTGGTGTAGCGCTGATGGAGGAAGGTCAGGCCGTCGAGCTTGTCGCCCGTGGAGCCGAGGGCTTTGTCGAAGGTCCAGCCGTTTTCCAGCATCAGCCAGCTGACCACCGAAACGTCGATCAGCGATTCCAGGCCCTTGAGCTGGCGGTAGATCAGCGTGCGGTGGGCCCAGGGGCAGGCCAGGGATACGTAGAGGTGATAGCGGCCGGCTTCGGCGCGGAAGCCGCCTTCGCCGGTGGGGCCGGGCTGGCCGTCAGCAGTGACCCAGTTGCGGCGCTGCGCGTTCTCGCGCTGGAAGCGGCCGTCCTTGCTGGTGTCATACCACTGGTCATGCCAGCGGCCATCGATCAACTGTCCCATCTCATTGCTCCAGAACACGGGGGAGATGGGACCAGTCTATCGGCTGTGGCTCGATTGTTTAGCGCAAAAACAGGATTCCAAGTATCGACTAAATCGATTTATCCCGCGCAGCCCAGCGCCTATCGGCTTCTGCGAAGGCATCGCCGCGCTGCATTCCCATGGCGCGCAGGGCGAGTGCCATGGTCGCGCGGACGGCCAGTTCGCCGTAGGCATCTTCGGCTTCGCCGCGCCAGAAGGCGGCCAGGTGCGCCGGGTCCAGCGTTTCCGGCTTCACGTGGCGCAGCGGCGACAGCGCCGGCCATTCCTCGTCCCAGGCTTCGCCGTTGCGGCAGCCATAAAGGTGGGAGGTGGCGTCGGGGTTCATCTCGATTTCGCCGCCCTCGCCCTTGATGACGATGGCGTAGTCGCCTAGCAGGCGGCTGCCCTCACGGTGCACCTCCTGGTAGCCAGGGTGGAAGATGCTCTGCAGGACGCAGGTTGCGCCCAGCGGGTTGAGCAGGCGCACGGCCGAGTGCATGGGGGAGCGCAGGCCCAGGGTGTTGCGCAGGTCGATCATGCGCTGCAGGCGCGGCATCCAGTCGACCAGCGGGGCGAAGGCGATGCCTTTGGCGTCCAGTGCAGCGCTGACGGAATTCCAGTCACGGCACAGCGGCAGGCCGAGCTGCTCCAGAAGCTGTTCGCTGTAGACCCGGCCGGCGGTATGCGCGCCGCCGCCGTGCAGCAGGATACGGGTGCCGCTGCCTCCCAGGCACTTGGCGGCCAGCAGGTACCAGGGCAGGTGACGCTTCTTGCCGGCGTAGCTGGGCCAGTCGAGGTCCACGGCGATCTTCGGTGCCTGTAGGCGGGAGCGCACGGCTTCGGTGAAGCCGGCGAGTTCCTCAGCGCTTTCTTCCTTGTGCCGCAGCAGCATCAGGAAGGCACCCAGCTGGCTTTCCTCGACCTTGTCGTCGAGGATCATGCCGAGGGCTTCGCGGGCTTCCTCGCGGGTCAGGCCGCGCGCGCCGCGCTTGCCTTTGCCCAGGATGCGGACGAACTGGGCGAAGAGGTGTTCGGCGGGTGTCTGCAGGACGAGCGGGGAGGTGGTCATAGGCAATTGGTCGGCTTCGGCAGGCCGGCGAGCTTGGCGGCAAGCTTGGCCGGTGTGCCCTTGAACAGGAGGTTGAGGTGCAGGCTGCTGCCTTTTTCCGCGCCCAGCTTCTGGGCGACGTACTTGATCAGCGGACGGTTGGCCGGCGAGAGCTGGAACTCGCCGTAGAACTCGCGCAGCAGCAGGAGGATTTCCCAGTGTTCGGGAGTCAGGTGGATGCCCTCGTTGTGCGCCAGGGCCTCGGCGGCGACGTCGCTCCAGTCGTTCAGATCGACGAGGTAGCCGTCCTTGTCCAGCGGCAGGGAGTGGCCGTTGACCAGTAGAGTGCTCATAGCCAGGCGTTCACCTTGTCGAAGCGAGTGCAGAGCTCGACGAAGCCGGGGTAATCGACGGTAACGACGTGGGCGGGGGTATCGTCCATGCCGCGGGCCTGAAGGTCTTCCTGCAGGGCGAATAACGCGTTGCCAGTGGGTAGCGCCTGGAGCGTCTGTGCAGGTTTGCTGCCGGGTCGCAGCGCGTAGGTGGCATCGCCGCTCAGCAGGATTCCATCGTCTGCCCCCAGCAGGAGCAGGCAACTGTCGAATCGGCCGTCATTGAATGGCGAGTGCGAGAGCAGGTGGAGAGTAGCCATCAGATCGTGATCACCTGGTCATGGGTTTGCAGCAGGTTGCGCAGCGCGACATCGTCCAGCGCCTGAGCGGGCAGGGTCAGGCTGGCGCTGTCCAGTCCGCGTTCGGCAAGGCTGTGGCTGCTGGTGTAGAGCGCTTCCACGCCGAACAGTGGCAGGGCTTGCAGATTGGCCTGCAGGTCCTTCTGTTCGACTGTGCTCGGGCGCTGGCCGGGAGCGAGCTGGAACACCCCGTCATCTAGAAAGAGCATCGAAATCGGCAGGTCGAAGGCGCCGCCGGCCAGGGCGATATCCAGCGCCTCGCGGGCGGCGGTGCCGGCCCAGGGCGCCTGGCGGCTGATGATCAGCAGGGACTTGGCCATCAGTTGCCTCCGAAGCAGACCAGGCGGTCCGCCAGTTGCGCTGCTTCATGCAGCTGGCCGAGGCCGGACAGATCCCAGGGCGCCTGCAGGTTCGCGGCGGGACGGGAATAGCGGTTGGCCTCTTCCTGATTGAGCACGCCCCGACGCAGCGCAGCGGCAATGCAGACCACTCCGTCCAGTTGGTAATCGGCGACTAAGCGCGACCAGGCGGCGGCGACGTCCAGCTCATCCTGGCTGGTGACGGTGTTTGCCGAGGCGCTGTGCACGCCGTCCTGATAGAAGAACAGCCGGGTGATTTCATGGCCGCCGGCCAATGCAGCCTCGGCGAAGCGCAGGGCGCGCCGGGCTGCCGGCGAGTGCGGCGGGGAGAAGAGGGCGATGACGAACTTCATGGAGCAGGCCTGATCGGCAAATTTTCGCTGGATGATACGGCGCTATGCAGATGTTTGCCGCGCCGAAAATGAAAAAAGCCCGTCGAGACGGGCTTTTTCCTGGGAGGCGCGAGGATCAGTCGTCGCTGCCCATGATGCCAAAGATCTGCAACAGGCTGATGAACAGGTTGTAGATCGACACGTACAGGCTGATGGTGGCCATGATGTAGTTGCGCTCGCCACCATGGATGATCGCGCTGGTCTGGAACAGGATCATCGCCGAGGAGAACAGCACGAAGCCGGCGCTGATGGCCAGTTGCAGGCCGCTGATCTGGAAGAAGAGCGAGACCAGGACGGCGCCCAGCAGCACGAAGAAGCCTGCGGTGATGAAGCCGGACAGGAAGCTCATGTCCTTGCGGGTTGTCAGTACGTAGGCGGACAGGCCGAAGAACACCAGGGCGGTCATGAAAAAGGCCGAGGAGATAATGCTCGCGCCGTTGGCCATGCCCAGGTACATGTTCAGGATCGGGCCGAGGGTGTAGCCCATGAAGCCGGTGAGGGCGAAGGTGCTGACCAGGCCCCAGGCGCTGTTGCGCAGCTTCACGGTGAGGAAGAACAGGCCGTAGAAGCCCAGCAGCACCACGAAGAAGCTGGGGTAGGGCAGACGCATCTGCTGCGAGGCGAAGGCTACCAGGCCGCTGAAGGCCAGAGTCAGGGCCAGCAGGCCGTAGGTGTTGCGCAGGACGCCGCTGACCTCTTTCTGCTCCACGGCTGTGGAGTCGAGATATTGCCGTTCTTGCATGTCGAGACACTCCTGTTTAAGCGGGATACGGATCCATGACCGTAGTGGTGCTCATCATAACAGAGGGAAAAGCGTGCTGAATCATCAGAGTTTGACAGTGTGTTGCGATCCGGTAATATTGCCGCCCGCTCATGTGGAAGCGTGGCCGAGTGGTTTAAGGCAACGGTCTTGAAAACCGTCGACGGGCAACTGTCCTAGAGTTCGAATCTCTACGCTTCCGCCACTATTACAACGTTGAAAGCCCCGCAATGCGGGGCTTTCGCGTTTATGGCGATGAAGCACCACTTGTGGGGTCTCCTTCCAATTTCACATCGCGCTCATGGCAATTGCATTGCGCAAGTTGAACAACGTCAGAAAAGGCAGTCATCCCGATAGATGATTCTGTAGGGCGTTGATCCGCTCAGTTAAACTTCAAGCACCACTCTCCGGAAAATCCTGAATGAACCAAGTCGAAGATCTCGAGCGGCAGATGCGCGAAGCGCTGGGCGTTGCTCCGAAGAAAGTGAAAACCACTCGGGAAGCCAGCAACCCCATGCGGGGCTATCTGATTGTTCTGAGCGTGCGCGCAGAAAGTGGGCCCGCCTTTCGCTTCGAGCACCGTTCGCGCTCTCTGAGTCGCACCGAGGCGATCCTGGAGGCGGAAAAGGCAGCGCGCGCCGCAGGCTACAAGCCGTGGGCCCTGTTGGATGCCGTTGAAGCCTGAGTTCCATCTGCATTGCAGTCGATCCTTCCTGGCAGAGAATTTTCCGGTACGGCCGTCCTAGACGGTCTGACAGGTATCTGTCAGCATTTATCCCGCCTGCACTGCATTTCTCTGGCGCTTGCATTTTGGCGAACCGCTTCCAAGCTAGGTCGTAGAGCTGCTTTCTGTTAAGGTTCGGCAATTGTTCGGAGTCCCTTTTCGGGGCTCGCCATTCCATTCTGTTCAAGGGGTGCTGCGTGATTAAGGTGCTGGTGGTCGATGATCACGATCTGGTGCGCACCGGAATTACCCGCATGCTGGCTGATATCGACGGCCTGCAGGTCGTCGGGCAGGCCGACTCCGGCGAGCGTGGGCTGCAACTGGCGCGTGAGCTCAAGCCCGATGTTGTGCTGATGGACGTGAAGATGCCCGGCATCGGCGGCCTGGAAGCCACCCGAAAACTGCTGCGCAGCCAGCCCGATGTGCGCGTCGTGGTGGTAACGGTGTGCGAAGAGGACCCATTTCCGACTCGCCTGATGCAGGCTGGCGCCGCCGGCTATCTCACCAAGGGCGCGGCCCTAGACGAGATGGTCCAGGCGATTCGCCAGGTGTTTGCCGGCCAGCGCTATATCAGCCCGCAGATCGCTCAGAACCTGGCGCTGAAATCCTTCGAGCCGGAAAGAAATGCATCGCCGTTCGATACGCTGTCCGAGCGCGAGATCCAGATCGCGCTGATGATCGCCAACTGTCACAAGGTGCAGAGTATCTCGGACAAGCTGTGCCTATCGCCAAAGACCGTGAATACCTACCGCTACCGCATCTTCGAGAAGCTCTCGATCACCAGTGACGTCGAATTGGCGTTGCTGGCTGTCCGGCACGGCATGGTCGACGCCAGCAACTGATCATGGCGCAATCGTTCGATTCGGCGGCGTTCCTGGCCACCTGCAGCGGGCGGCCGGGCGTCTATCGCATGTTCGACGCCGAGGCCAAGCTGCTGTATGTCGGCAAGGCGAAGGATCTCAAGAAGCGTCTCTCCAGTTATTTCCGCAAGTCGGGGCTCGCGCCGAAAACGGCCGCCCTGGTGGCGAGGATCGCCCAGGTCGAGACCACCATCACCGCCAACGAGACCGAGGCGCTGCTTCTCGAGCAGACGCTGATCAAGGAGTGGCGGCCGCCTTACAACATCCTGCTGCGCGACGATAAGTCGTACCCGTACGTCTTCCTGTCGAGCGAGGACCCGTTCCCGCGCCTGACCATTCACCGTGGTGCAAAGAAGGCCAAAGGGCGTTACTTCGGTCCGTACCCCAGTGCTGGTGCCATTCGCGAAAGCCTTGCGCTGCTGCAGAAAGCCTTCTTCGTGCGTCAGTGCGAGGAGAGCTACTACCGCAACCGCACGCGCCCGTGCCTGCAGTACCAGATCAAGCGCTGCAAGGCTCCTTGTGTCGGGCTGGTGAGCGAGGAGGAGTACGCCGAAGACGTGCGCCACTCGATCATGTTCCTCGAGGGGCGGAGCAATGTGTTGGCCGAAGAGCTGTCCACCAGCATGGAGCAGGCGGCGATGCGCCTGGACTTCGAGAAGGCGGCGGAATTACGCGATCAGGTGCAGATCCTGCGCCGCGTGCAGGACCAGCAGAGCATGGAGTTTGGTACGGGTAATGTCGATGTGGTCGCAGCCATCGTCAATCCGGGCGGCGCTTGCGTTCACCTGATCAGCGTGCGCGGCGGGCGGGTGTTGGGCAGCAAGAATTTCTTCCCGCAGGTTGCGATCGAGGAGGAGGTGGGCGACGTCCTGTTGGCCTTCCTCGGACAGTACTACCTCAGTCATCACGAGCGCGATCTGCCGAACGAGTTGATCGTCAATGCCGTGCATGAGGACTTCCCGATCCTCGCTTCGGCCATTGAGGAGTCCCGTGGTCGCCTGCTGGAAATTACTCCGCGGGTCCGAGGCACTCGTGCGCGCTGGCAGCAGTTGGCCGTGACCAATGCAGAACAGGCCCTGGCCGCCCGCCTCGCGAACCGCCAGCACATGGCTGCGCGCTTCGATGCGCTGGGCGAGGCGCTGGACTTGCCGGAGCCGCCGCAGCGGCTCGAATGCTTCGACATCAGTCATTCCAGTGGCGAAGCGACTGTGGCTTCCTGTGTGGTCTTTGGGCCAGAGGGGGCGCTGAAGTCGGACTATCGCCGCTTCAATATCGAGGGCATCACAGGCGGCGACGATTACGCCGCCATGCACCAGGCGCTGACGCGCCGCTTCAGCCGCCTGAAGGAAGGCGAGGGCAAGATGCCCGACATTCTTCTGGTGGACGGCGGCAAAGGCCAGCTGGCGATGGCCCAGGAAGTGCTCCAAGAACTGGCAGTAGTGGGGCTGACGTTGCTCGGCGTCGCCAAGGGCGTTACCCGCAAGCCCGGCCTGGAGACGCTGTACCTCAATGATGCCGAACATGAATTCACCTTGCCCGCCGACTCGCCCGCGCTGCACCTGATCCAGCAGATCCGCGACGAGGCGCACCGTTTTGCGATTACTGGCCACCGTGCCCGGCGCGGCAAGGCTCGTCGCACCTCCACATTAGAAGACGTCGCTGGCGTCGGTCCCAAGCGCCGTCGTGACCTGCTCAAGCATTTCGGCGGGTTGCAGGAGCTGGGCAGAGCCAGTATCGATGAAATTGCCAAAGCCCCCGGTATTAGCAAAAAGCTGGCAGAGCAGATTTATGCTGCACTGCACAGCGAGTAGAATGCCGGCTCAACTCGCAGACCTTCCGACCCGATGAATATCCCGAACCTGCTCACACTGCTCCGCGTTCTGCTCATTCCGATCTTCATCCTGCTGTTCTATCTTCCGTTCCCGGCTAGCCACCTGGCTGCCAGCTCCGTATTCGCCCTGGCTGCTGCCACCGACTGGCTGGATGGCTACCTGGCGCGCCGCCTGGGGCAGAGCACGCCCTTCGGTGCCTTCCTCGATCCGGTGGCGGACAAACTGATGGTTGCCACTGCGCTGGTGCTGCTGGTGGAAGAGCACTCGAATCTGTGGCTGACGCTGCCGGCGGCCATCATCATTGGTCGAGAAATCGTGGTCTCTGCACTGCGCGAATGGATGGCGGAGATAGGGGCGAGGGCGCATGTCGCCGTTTCCAGTCTGGGCAAGTGGAAGACCGCGGCGCAGATGCTGGCGCTGGTGATTCTCCTGGCCAATCCGCCGCTGATGACCTTCTGGGTCCTGGTTGGGTATGCGCTGCTGATCGTTGCCGCCATCCTCACCCTGTGGTCGATGCTGCACTATCTTGTGGCGGCCTGGCCGCACCTGAACACGACCCCGAAAGAGAAATAAGTATTTTTGAATCAAGGAGTTGACAGGCATTTCCAAATCGTTAGAATGGCGCCCGTCAACACGACAACGCGGGAATAGCTCAGTTGGTAGAGCACGACCTTGCCAAGGTCGGGGTCGCGAGTTCGAGTCTCGTTTCCCGCTCCAGATTTAGATGATTCGCTTGAGTCATCCGTGTTATGGCTGAGTAGCAGAGTGGTTATGCACCGGATTGCAAATCCGTGAACGCCGGTTCGATTCCGACCTCAGCCTCCAATAGAAAAGCCCTGTAAATCAAAGATTTACAGGGCTTTTTCTTTAATAGTCCGCTGCAGGGATTGCGAGTTTCAGCAACTTGCGCAGGGGGAGTGGGGCTGTATATAGTCCAGCCCTTTCCAGGCTTGCTCCTGGAAACACTGCAACGCGCTGCCGCCCGGATGGCGAAATCGGTAGACGCAGGAGACTTAAAATCTCTCGCCCTTTGGGCGTGCCGGTTCGATTCCGGCTCCGGGCACCATCTTCCTCTTTCCCGATTCGGTACAGACTGCATGCCTGAGTCGAGCGAGCACTCCAAATAATAGAAACCCGGCCGAGGCCGGGTTTTTTATTGCTCGCCCATTCAGGCTCCAATATTGGCTATCGAGCGTAGCTTTGCACCGGCTTTGACGATACGGCGCTGGCGCAGCGGCTCGGCTGTCTCGTAGAAGTTCTGCAGCGGGACCTCTTCCTTGAAGTGGTCGGCATCATGCTCCTGGAGCGGGCCGTATTCGGTCGCCAGGTCGCGGCGAATACGCCCTACCAGGCTGGTCAGCAGCACTTCATTACGTTGCTCTTCCAGGCGCACCACGCGACAGGCGATGTGTTCGCCCGCGTTCTTGCTCAGCGTCATGATCAGATTGCCGTCCGGTCGAGCCGTGAAGCTCACTTCGAAATCGGAGAAGACCTGGCAGAGGTATTGGGCGGCCGGCAGATGGTCGATTGGCATGGTGTCGTCCTCGGCAGTGAATGGGCGGTTCCTTCCCTTTTCATTGCAGGGGACGTACCAATCTGGGTCAAATAAAAAATCCTTTAAAATCATCAGGTTGAAATTACTTCTCGTCTCGCTTTCCATGCAGCTTGCATGGGAAGGTGCAAATGCCATGGCATTTTGCACGACCGATGATTTCAATGCGGGATGGGGTGGTGTCGCGAGGGGTCCGCTTTCGCTTTGTGCTTGGGCTTCTGCAGGCGGGCCCGGCGCATCGGTACGCGAAGGATGGCCCACAGCGTAACCACTGCCAGCAGGACCCAGCCGAAAATCATGAGCGTGACGAACGTGCCTGGATTCATATCGATATCCTCACCCCTCCCTAAGGGTAGTCCACCGTCATCGGTGCGCTGTCCTTTCGGTTGAGCGGCATTTGTCCCCGGAGGTTCCATTCAATGACTTGTCTGGCCGAGCGGTATCTGATATCTGTATGCATATACAGTATATGGGGCAGGATCATGCAGCAAGCCATTCTGGAAGTTCATGATGTGGTGCAGCCTGGCGGAGTGGCCGGCGCTGCGTCCCTTCATACCTACATAGTCCGTGCATGTGGCGAAGGCATGACGCAGGCGGGCATTCACGACTGTGACCTGCTGCTGGTCGACCGCTCGGAGCTGGCGGCTCCTGGCGAGATCGTGGTGGCGGCGCTCAACGGTGAGGCGTTGATCCGTCGCTTGGCCATTGTCGACGGTTCGTTCGCGCTGCAGGCAGCGAGCGATGGCTATCCGACGCTGAAGGTCGAGGAAGGCGATCAACTCTCAATATGGGGAGTAGTGCGCCAGCGGCTTTCCGGAAGCGACGTTGCGCAGGGCGCCTGGGCATAGAGTTGCTGCGGGATGGAGCAGGATGCTGACCATTTGCCAGTAACTTCGAGAACTAAATCAGGGCCTTGATGGTCAGATGCGCGTGCCACTGGTTTCGCAAGTCCTCACAAGAGTCGTGCAGCTTGCAATCCGGGGCATTGTAAGGCGGGCGCAGCCTGATTAGACTGCGCGCAACTCGCACCCCTGTCCCTCTCGAAGGACTCCCATGATCAAGAAATGTCTGTTCCCGGCCGCCGGCTACGGTACCCGCTTCCTCCCGGCCACCAAGGCCATGCCCAAGGAAATGCTGCCGGTGGTGAACAAGCCGCTGATCCAGTACGCCGTTGAAGAGGCACTGGAAGCCGGTCTCGGTGAAATCGGTATCGTCACTGGCCGCGGCAAGCGCTCTCTCGAAGATCACTTCGATATCAGCTACGAGCTGGAGCACCAGATTCGCAACACCGACAAGGAAAAATACCTGGTCGGTATTCGTCGCCTGATCGACGAATGCACCTTCTCCTACACCCGTCAGGTCGAGATGAAAGGTCTGGGTCACGCGATCCTGACCGGCCGCCCGCTGATCGGTGACGAACCCTTCGCCGTCGTGCTGGCAGACGACCTGTGCCTGAACCTCGAAGGTGACAGCGTTCTCAAGCAGATGGTCAAGCTGTACAACCAGTTCCGCTGCTCTATCGTGGCGATCCAGGAAGTGCCGCCGGAAGAGACCAACAAGTACGGGGTGATCGCCGGCGAGATGATCCGCGACGACATCTACCGCGTGAACACCATGGTCGAGAAGCCGAAGCCCGAGGACGCCCCGTCGAACCTGGCGATCATCGGTCGCTACATCCTGACTCCGGACATCTTCGACCTGATCGAGCAGACCGAGCCGGGCAAGGGCGGTGAAATCCAGATCACCGACGCTCTGATGAAGCAGGCCCAGGACGGCTGCGTTCTGGCGTACAAGTTCAAGGGCAAGCGTTTCGACTGCGGTAGCGCCGAGGGTTACATCGAGGCGACCAACTTCTGCTACGAGCACCTCTACAAGACTGGCAAGGCCTGGTAATCCCGGACCTTTCCGCTCTACGGGAAAGCCACCTTCGGGTGGCTTTTTCTTTTTCCGGCCTACATCGAGCGTGGAATCGGCATCGTCTCCGAGCCCGGGCCGAGCGGTTGGCCGTAGCTGAACTCGACGTAGTTGCCGGCCGGGTCGCGCAGGCCACAGTAATAACCTACGGGGTAGGGTTCTTCCCGTGGCGCCCAGATCAGGCAGCCGGCAGCCCCGGCATCCCTGGCTACACGGTCGACCTCATCGCGAGTGTCCACGGCGAAGCCGAAGTGGCTGTAGTCATCGCTTGCCAGGTGGCGTTCCTGGCCGCCGGGCATGATGACGAAAATGAAGCTGTGCTCCTTGCCTGGCTCCGCCATCCAGACGATGCGCGAGCCCTTGCCTTCGCGCTCGTGGATCACGCGCATGCCGCAGAATCGCTCGTAGAACGCAACGCAGACTTCCAGGTCGGGCACGTGCAGGGCCAGGTGGGTGAGGGTCGGGCGCATGGCAATACCTCCTTCGGGACCGGCAGTGGGCAGGATAGGTCAGGCGCCATGAGGTATGCTGCCTGACATGTCCAAGCGGAGAATCATGATGTCTTTCGATTTTGACCTGTTCGTCATCGGTGCGGGTTCAGGCGGTGTGCGCGCTGCGCGCTTCGCCGCAGACTTTGGTGCCAAGGTGGCCGTGGCGGAAAGCCGCTATCTGGGCGGCACCTGCGTCAATGTCGGTTGCGTGCCGAAAAAGCTGCTGGTGTACGGGGCGCACTTCCACGAGGACTTCGAACAGGCTGAAGGCTTCGGCTGGACTCTGGGCGAAGCGAGCTTCGACTGGAAGACTCTGATCTCCAACAAAAACCGCGAAATCCACCGGCTCAATGGCATCTACCGCAACCTGCTGGTGAACAGCGGCGTCTCCCTCCTGGAGGGGCATGCCAAGCTGCAGGATGCGCACACCGTGGAGGTCGACGGGCAGCGCTTCAGCGCCAAGCACATCCTCATCGCTACCGGCGGTTGGCCGCAGGTGCCGGATATTCCCGGCAAGGAACACGCGATCACCTCCAACGAAGCCTTCTTCCTCGAGTCGCTGCCGCGCCGGGTGCTGGTAGTCGGTGGTGGCTACATTGCGGTCGAATTTGCCGGCATCTTCCATGGCCTGGGCGCACAAACCTCTCTGCTGTACCGCAAGGAGCTGTTCCTGCGTGGCTTTGACCGCAGCGTGCGGGAGCATCTGCGCGACGAGCTGACCAGAAAGGGGCTGGACCTGCAATTTAACAGCGACATCGCGCGCATCGACAAGCAGGCCGACGGCACCCTGGCCGCCACCCTCCAGGATGGTCGCGTGCTGGAAGCTGATTGCGTGTTCTATGCCACGGGCCGCCGTCCACAGCTGGACAACCTGGGCCTGGAGAACGTCTCTGTTGAGCTGGATGACCGTGGCTACGTGAAGGTGGATGAGGCTTATGGCACCAGCGAGCCGTCGATCCACGCCATCGGCGATGTGATCGGTCGTGTGCAGCTGACCCCCGTGGCGCTGGCGGAAGGCATGGCGCTGGCGCGCAAGCTGTTCCGCTCGGACGAGTACCGCCCGGTGGACTACAAGCTGATTCCTACTGCGGTATTCAGCCTGCCGAACATTGGCACCGTTGGCCTCACCGAGGACGAAGCGCGCAGCGCCGGGCACAAGGTGAAAGTCTTCGAGAGCCGCTTCCGGCCGATGAAGCTGACGCTCACCGAAAGCCACGAACGGACGCTGATGAAGCTGATCGTCGATGCCGACAGCGACAAGGTGCTGGGCTGCCACATGGTCGGCCCGGATGCCGGGGAGATGCTTCAGGGCATCGCCATTGCGCTGAAGGCCGGGGCGACCAAGCGGGTGTTCGACGAAACCATCGGCATCCACCCGACGGCTGCCGAGGAGTTCGTCACCATGCGTACGCCAGTCGGCGCCTGACGGCGAGGGCGGCAACAAAAAAGCCGGTGCATCTGCACCGGCTTTTTTGTGGGCGTCAGGTCGTCAGTTACTGCGTTCCAGCGATGCGTGGCTGTCTTCCTGGCGCTGCGCGTAGCGCTGGGCGAGTACGGCGCAGACCATCAGTTGGATCTGGTGGAACAGCATCAGCGGCAGCAGGATCACGCCGACCGTGCTGCTGGCGAATAGCACCGAGGCCATGGGCACGCCGGTGGCCAGGCTCTTCTTCGAACCGCAGAAGACGATGGTGATGCGGTCTTCCAGGGAAAAGCCCAGGTAGCGGCCGATCAGGTTGGTGGCGATCAGCGCCAGGGCCAGCAGTGCGCAGCAGGCGATCACCAGGCCGGCCAGGGCGGGCAGCGGGATCTGGTGCCAGAGGCCCTGGATCACAGCGGCACTGAAGGCGGTGTAGACAACCAGCAGGATCGAGCCTTGGTCGACGTACTTCAGTACCGGCTTGTTGCGCTCGACCCAGGCGCCGATCCAGGTGCGCAGCAGTTGGCCCGCCACGAAGGGCACCAGCAGTTGCAGGGTGATCTTGCCGATGGCGTCGAGGGTCGATATGCCGGTGTCGCCGTGGGCACCGATCAGCAGTTGTACTAGCAGCGGGGTGAGGAACACGCCCATCAGGCTAGAGGCCGAGGCGCTGCAGATCGCGGCGGGTACGTTGCCGCGTGCGAGCGAGGTGAAGGCGATGGATGACTGCACTGTAGCCGGCAGGGCGCAGAGGTAGAGCATGCCCAGGTACAGGTCCGGGGTCACCAGAGGCGACAGGACCGGCTTGAGCGCCATGCCGAGGATCGGGAAGAGAATGAAGGTGCAGGCGAACACCAGCAGGTGCAGGCGCCAGTGGGTGGCGCCGGCGATGATCGCCTGGCGCGACAGCTTCGCACCGTGGAGGAAGAACAGCAGTGCGATGCCCAGGTTGGTGATCCAGCCGAAGATCACGGCGGCGGTGCCTTCGCAGGGCAGCAGGCTGGCAACGGTCACGGTGGCGATCAGTGCCAGGGTGAAGTTGTCGGGGAGCAGGCGTGGGCGAGCCATGGGCACATCTCTCATCGTTGTTGTGTGTGAAAGACCGCTAGGGTCAGGTTCGCACTCTAAGCCCGGAAGGATGTGCCGGCTAGCGCCAGAAAGTCAGCTTATGTCGCTGAAAGGACAGATTCTGCACCTTGTACGTGCAGATCGACAGAGCACACGCTGACCATGCCGCGCATGCGCTGGGCGATGACCTCGGCACGGTAGCGCGGCAGGGTGTTCACCCGCAGCGCGATGTCCAGCCAGTCCTCCCGGCGCGAGGATTCGACCTCGGCCGGGACGTGGCCCTGGAGCGCGAACTGGTTCAGCAGGCGGCAGAGGATGTCGGCATCGATCTCGGCGCGGATCAGGTAGCGCACATCGGCGGCCGCTTCGGTGGGAACCGGGCGGTCCTGTTGATCCAGGGAGTATTCGACGAGTTGAAGTGCGGGGAGCGTCATGACGGCTGGCCGATGCAGGAGAAGTGAGAAATATTCTGCGGCCCGTACCGGGGATTTATTTGCCTGTTTTGGGCTGTTAGGCGGGAATCTATGCATTAATGATTCTCTGAATTAATCCACGAAGAATCATTTATGCCAATTTCACTGGATGTCCATGACCGCAAGATCCTCGCCCTGCTGCAGGAGGAGGCCACTCTTTCTACGGCGGAGATCGCCGAGCGCATCGGCCTGTCCCAGTCGCCCTGCTGGCGGCGGATTCAGCGGCTGAAGGAGGAAGGGGTGATCCGCAAGCAGGTGACCCTGCTGGATCGCAAGAAGATCGGCCTGAACACCCAGATATTCGCGCAGGTGAAGCTCAACGCCCACGGGCGCAACCACCTGACGGATTTCGCACAGGCCATGGAGACGTTTCCCGAGGTGCTGGAGTGCCATGTCCTGATGGGGGCCGTGGACTTCATGCTGCGCATCGTCACGGAGGATGTGGAGGCGTATGAGCGATTCTTCTTCGAGCGGCTGTCCCAGGTGCCGGGGGTGCAGGAGATCAACTCCATCGTGGCGCTCTCTGAGATCAAGTCCACCACTACGTTGCCTCTGCCGCGCGGCTGAAGGGCGCCGGGGAGACTGGCGCCCATAGCGGTCAGACGCCGCCCAGGTAGTCCATCTTGCCGACTTCCACGCCGTTGTGGCGGAGGATGTCGTAGGCCGTGGTGATATGGAAATAGAAGTTCGGGTTGACGAAGCCCAGCAGGAAATCCGAGCCCTTGAAGCTGACTTCGCGGGTGCGTAGCTTCAGCTCGATGGTGCGGTCGTCAGCGCCGTCGAACTGCTCGGGCTTGAGGCTCTTGAGGAACTCGATGGTCCTGGCGATGCGCGCCTGCAGCTCGTCGAAGGTGGTTTCGTCATCGGGATAGCTCGGCACGTCCACGCCGGCCAGGCGCGCGCCGGCGCCCTTGGCGGAGTCCGAGGCAATCTGCACCTGGCGCGCCAGGGCGAACATGTCTGGGGCGAGGCGGGCGTTGATCAGGACGGAAGGATCGATGGACTTGGCTTCAGCATGGGCGGCAGCCTTGGCGAGGATCACCGAGAGGTTGCCGAGCATGCGGATGAAGACGGGAACGGAAGCCTGGTAGATCGAGAAGGACATGTTGCGTACTCCAGACAGATAAAGGTGGGGCTCGTCACGCTGGACGGCTGTCGGAGTCTACTGCTGGCGCTTGCGCCTGTCGCCAGGCTTCAGCGCCTGGCCACCTTCGGCGCGGGACAGCGGTCGGTCTCGATCGGGCCGACGTAGGGGTTGCCCCAGCCCATCACGCAGCCAACCATCTGGTTGCGCTGACGCTCCCAGGCTTCCACCGGGTATTGCTTGCTCCAGGCGGTGAACAGCTGGCGGTCCTGGTTGGACAGCCTCAAGCCGTAGCGGTCGCTCATGTAGAAGTAGGTGCGAGCGATCATGCCGCGAATCTGCGCGCGGGGCATGGCCTTGCGCGCCTTGAAGTCCACCACCATCGGGCAGGCGCCGTACTGCGAGGGCTTCTGCTGCAGCCAGCCGAAGCTGAAGTTGTTCCGATCTCCGTTCACTTCGCCGATGCTCGGCACCAGGTTGTGCAGGTCGGCCTCGGCCTTCTGGTACACCCGGTCATTGCGCGAGCAGTTCTTGCGCCCGCCGCTCTGCCAGCACTGGCGCTGATGGCCAATCACCCAGGCGGGGACGATGTGCTCCCATTCGATGCGCGACGCTCGATTGGCATTCTTGCGCGGGGTGTAGCCACAGCTCTTCAGGTCGACCTTGGTGCCGTTGTAGCGGCAGCCGCAATAGAACTCCACCGACTGGCGGGCATACAGCTTGCGCCCGACCTTCTTGGCTTCCTCGAAGGTGCGCGGGGCGGCGGCGGAGGCGACGGTGGGGATGGCGAGGATCAGCAGCAGGGTCAGGCAGCGTCCGAACATGAGGCGTTCCTTACGAAAGTCGCTGCATCTTACTGATTGAGAAAGAAATGCCAATCGTGGCAATGGAATGGCAAGGGGTGGATTGCCCGGATGGAGGCGCTGATGGGGGCGCCGCGCCATGGAGCCGCTGGGAACGCTTCGCAACAGGTCTTCGTAGCCTCTTGTGAAGGTTTAGGATGTCTACTTATGCGTTTGTTTTTAAAAGAAAAAATATTCTATAAAAGACTTTAGGAGTCGACGCTATCCGTTTGTTTGAACAAGAGCTTAGGGAGCCCTACGGAGCCGTGGTGCCACGCAGCACCTTGAGGAGGCCATTTCCTATATTTAACGTGATAATTGTGTTTTAAGTTATTGAAATGTAAGGATTTGTATTGAGTTTACGTATTGCCCTGTACTGAGCGGCGAGGCTTGGTAAGCTGGAGCCTTTCCATCATTCGGGAGATCGCCATGATCGGTCTCAGGATCCTCGGGGCCATCGCCTGTTGTGCCCTGGCGCTACCCGTCTACGCGCAGCAGTTTTCCACGCAGGAAAGACAATCCCAGCAGAACTACCAGGGGCAGCCGCAAAGGCAGCAACCGCCGCCAGTGATCCAACGTATCTATATCAGCCCGGGTGCGAGCGGCAGCGTGGAGAGTTCCTCCAGTTGGCAGCGAAATGACGGTTATGGCGGTGTGCAGGTGCCGCGCAGCTACGGCGAGACGCGCTCGGGAACGGTGATCATCGACCAGGGCAGCGGCGGCATCCGGCAGAGCATCGAATACCCCAACGGCGCGGTCTATCCGCGCGGCAATGGTTATTACCAGCAGCAGTAAGTCGGATCAGTCGATCAGGTCGTCGCGGGTCAGGCGGGATTTGCGCAGGCCGCCGTGGCTGTAGAACAGCCCGGTATCGCCGCGCCAGTGGAAGAGTGTGGCGAGGAACGCGGAGCTGACCCGGCCCACATCCCAGCTACGGAGTTTGCGGTAGGCCCAGAGCCAGCTGTCGTCGGAGGAAGAGTCGCTCATGGAATCGTCCTTGATTCGGCAAGCGGGAAAAGTGCATGGGACATTAGTGCGCCGGGTGAGCCTTCGCAAGTCGCTGCTCCCGCAACTGCGACCTGCAAAAGGCCCGCGCGCTCACGCGGTGCTGACCGCCTTCGATTCCTCGACGTACTCCTTCAGCCAGCGCAGGACTTCCACGGCGTCCCAGCGACTGGGATCGAACATGGCGTAGGCCTGGCCCTGGTAGCCCACCACATCCAGCGGCCGGTGATAGCCGGCGCGCTGCATCAGGGCCTCGATTTCCGCGAAGCACACGTTGAAGTGGGTGCGACTGAAGGGCGTCTTGCCCTCTGTGACCAACCCCTCCAGCAGCAGTTCCGACACGGCCTCGCTCACTTCCTCGATGGCCATATGGTTCACGGTGTATTTCAGCTGATGGATGCTCACCATCGCTTGCTCCTCAATGGGGTTCTGGCCCATGCCCTGTGATTCGAGGTGATCGACGTAGCCAATGGACTGTGGCCTTTCGTCGAGGTTTAAAAAATTTTCGCAAAATACTGTATGCATGAACAGTATTTTCTCCTAGTATCCCTCTCGCGGTCTGACAGAAACCCTGAAGTGCCCGTCGCCACTGGCTTGGCGGGCACTCTTCGAAGAACAGGAGCGATGGCGATGCTGCAGAAACTGATGCTTTGCGCAGGTGTGGCGATGCTGGCGGGCTGTGCCCAGCCCCAGGCGGACGTCCCGCGCGCCAATGGCGCCTACCTCATCATCGAGGGCAAGGAGGCCTGGGCCGTGCTGGTGGCCGACGGCAAGCGCATCGAGGAGCGCGGCACGGTACGCGACGCCATCCGCCTGCCGAAGGAGCGCTCAGCCATCGCTGCCAGCTATGTGATCGACACACCCAACTGTGGCCGCCTGCAGTGGCTGACTGAAGGCGAGGGCGACTCCACTGTGCGCCTGTCCTCGCGGGGTGCAGCGGATGACCTGTCGAGCTGCCAGATCAGCGATGGGCTCAGCCGTGTCTGGACCGCGCTGGATTACTCGAGCTGAACACCAGCCCCCAGACAATACGATCTCCAACAAAATGTTTCGGCTGACCCTCGCTTCACGTTTTTTTCACACTCGGGGGCAGAGGATGAAAACCAGCTAAAGGACTAGCTCCCCATCGAAAAGCCCGCTTGATTGCGGGCTTTTTATTGCCTGTCGACCAAGGTCGGCTCGCCCGCCTGACGCTGCACGGCTAAGGTAAAACTCCAAGGAAAAGGCGGAGATAGTGATGCAGCGTGTTCTTGCGGAGCGACTTTGGATTGCCCTGGGCGGCCAGGCCGAACGCCTGAGTCACCTGGCCTTTCGCAGCGAAGGCTCCCTGCCTTCGGCTTTCTTCGTCACCGAACTGGCCGCCGCCAGCATCGCCAGCGCGGGGCTGGCGCTGGGCGAGTGGCTGGAGCCGGACTCTGGTGCCGCCACGTCCCTGGTCGTGGACCGCCGGCTGGCTTCTTTCTGGTTCTCCACCTCTTTGCGCGCCCAGGGCTGGATACCTCCCGACCTGTGGGATGCCATCGCCGGCAACTACCGCACCCGCGACGGTTGGATCCGCCTTCACACCAATGCCCCGCACCACCGCGCCGCCGCCCTTCGGGTGCTCGGTACCGAGAATGATCGTGATCGGGTTACAGACGCCGTGGCGAATTGGGAGGCGGGAGAACTGGAGCTGTCGATCGTGAAGGAAGGCGGCTGTGCGGCCGAGATGCGCTCCTGGGACGCCTGGAAACAGCACCCGCAAGGCCTCGCCGTTGCCCGCGAGCCGCTGGTATTGCGCGATCTCCAGCTGGTGTCCGCGCCTTCTCTGGATATCGAGATCGACCGCGAGCGCCCATTGGCCGGATTGCGCGTGCTGGACCTGACCCGCGTGCTGGCCGGGCCGATTGCCACACGCTTTCTTGCCGGCTTTGGCGCCGAGGTCCTGCGCATCGACCCGCCGGATTGGGATGAGCCTGGCGTGGTGCCGGAAGTCACCCTGGGCAAGCACTGCGCGCGTCTGGACCTGCGCCAACCTGCGGGCCGCGAGCGCTTCCAGGCGCTGCTCGCCAGCGCTGATGTGCTGGTGCACGGCTATAGGGCCGATGCCCTGGACCGGCTGGGGTTCGGCGCCGATGTACGGCGGACCATTGCGCCGGGATTGGTGGATGTCAGCCTGAATGCCTACGGCTGGTCGGGCCCCTGGAGCGACAGGCGCGGTTTCGACAGCCTGGTGCAGATGAGCACTGGCATCGCCGAGGCCGGGCGCGTCTGGCGGGGCGAAGACAAACCCGTCCCCTTGCCGGTGCAGGCGCTCGATCACGCCACCGGCTACCTGATCGCTGCGGCGGCCTTGCGCGGATTGGCCGAGCGCCGGCGTAGCGGCCGCGGGAGTCGTTGGCGCCTGTCCCTGGCGCGCACGGCGCAATGCCTGCTGGAGGCGGGAGTTTCGTCGGTGGGTTCGCTGGAGCTGGCGGCGGAGACAACTGCCGATCTGGCACCGGGCATCGAGACTACGCCCTGGGGGCACGCGCGGCGCTTGCGCCCACCGCTGCAGGTCGCGGGCTCGCCGCTCTACTGGGAGCTGCCGGCCTCCGAGCTGGGCTCGGCGCCGGCAACCTGGCAGCCGGTCAGCCCCGACTGACCTGGAACGCCTCGCCGGTGGCGAAGAAGGCGCCGCCGGCCTGGTAATGAATGGTGCGCAGCTCGTCGCTGGGGAAGTGCCAGCGGCCATTGGAGAAGGCGCGCTCATCCGCATAGGCGGCGACTACTTCGGCGATGAACAGGTCGTACTTCTCCTGGTTGTGCGGCTCGCTGATTACCTTGCACTCCAGGTAGGCGACGCAGCCATCGACGATCGGCGCCTCGACCTGCTTCGCACGGGAAGTGCGAATGTCCAGCTGCTCGAACTTGTTGCCCTCGCCACCGTTGCTCGAGCCAACTGCCAGGGTCAGGTCAGCCTGCTGGCGCGTCGGCAGCTGAATGACGAAGGCGGCCGAGCCTTCCACCAGATGGCGCGACCAGGTGTTGCGATCGAGCACCAGCATCAGCTTGGGCGGATCGAAGTCCAGCGGCATGACCCAGGCGGCGGCCATGACGTTGGCGACGCCTTCGTGCTCGCTGGTGACTATGGTGCTCGGGCCGTGGTTGAGCAGCAGGTAGGCCTTGTTCAGCGGCACGTCTTTCAGGTGGTTCATTCAGGGGTCCTCAGTGCTGGATCAGAGCAGCAGGCCGTCCACCGGCTTCAGCGGTTCGGGCAGGTCCGTTTCGCCGAGGATTTCCAGCACGGCGATTTCCATGTTGCGGCTCATGGCGTCCAGCGGCAGGTCGTTGGGTTGGGTATCGAAAGGGTCGGCGATCTGGTCGCCCAGCGCGTCCAGGCCGAAGAAGGTGTAGGCCAGCACGCACACTGCCAGCGGGGTGAACCAGCCGATACTGTCCACCAGGCAGAAGGGCAGCAGGAAGCAGTAGACGTGCACGATGCGGTGCAGCATCAGGATGTAGGGGTAGGGGATCGGCGTGTTGCGGATGCGCTCGCATCCGCCCAGCACGTACGACAGGCGGGTCATCTGCTGGTCGATGGCGGCCAGGGTTATGTCGCTGGCGCCGCTGGTACGGCCGTAGTCGGCGAATCGCTGGCCAAGGTTGGCGAGCAGGACGTTGGTCGGGCTGCGGCTGGCGGCCAGGGCGCTGGCTTCCTCGCCCATCAGGCGGCGCACGTCCTCGCTTTGCGGGGTGCCGCGCAGCTGGTCGCGCAGGGCGTAGGTGAAGGCGATCAGCTGATTACCCAGCTGGCGACGGCCTTCGCTTTCCAGGTCCGGCAGTAGCGAGCGGGTCTGCCGCGCCAGGTTGCGGGTCACGATCAGCAGTTCGCCCCAGAGCGTGCGCGCCTCCCAGAAGCGCTGGTAGGCGACGTTGTTGCGGAAGCCGAGGAAGATCGCCAGCGTCAGGCCCCAGAGGGTGAAGGGTGTGGAGGTGATGATCACCTTGTAGTGGTAGAGCGTGCCATGGGTGGCCACCACCAGCGAGCTGAGCAGCACCGTGTACAGCACCTTGCGCCAGATGGCGGGGATGATCGACCCTTTGAGGGAGAACAGCAGGACCCAGAGTGTCGGGGTTTGCGGGCGGAGGATCATCGGGCGGCATCCGGTGGGGCGGAGCGCGCATGATAGCCGAGATAGAGACGGGGATGCGGTTCGCGGGCCCTGTAGGAGCGGGTCATGCCCGCGATCGCGTCCAGGGACACTCCTACAGGGAATTCCCGAGATCAGCCCTGTTCGTACAGCTTCACGATGGCCGAGAAGTCCAGCTGACCGTTGCCCTGGTTGCTGAAGGTCTGGAACAGCTGCTGGGCCAGCGCACCGAGCAGCACGGGCTGGCGCACCTGGCGCGCTGCCTCGCTGGCCAGACCGAGGTCCTTGAGCATCAGGTCGGTGCCGAAGCCGCCGCTGTAGCCGCGCGCCGCCGGGGCGCCGGTGAGCGGGTTGTTCACTTCCGAGCTCCAGCAGCGGCCGCTGGAGGTGTTGATGATGCCGGCCAGCACTTCTGCGTCCATGCCCAGCTTCACGCCCAGGGACATGGCTTCCGCCACGCCGATCATGGAGATGCCCAGCAGCAGGTTGTTCGCCACCTTGGCCACCTGGCCGTTACCGGCGCCGCCGCAGTGCACGATGTTCTTGCCCATCGCCGCGAGTACCGGGCGGGCGCGCTCGAAGTCAGCCTGCTCGCCGCCGACCATGAAGGTCAGGGTGCCCGCGGCAGCGCCAGCGGTGCCGCCGGAAACCGGCGCATCGAGCATCGGGTTGCCGTGGGTGAGGGCGGCGGCGCTGACGTCACGGGCGTTCAGCGGGTCGATGGTGGACGAATCAATCAGCAGCACGCCGGGTTGCACGTTGGCCAGCAGGCCGTCGTCACCGAGGAAGACCTGCTTCACGTGGGTGGCGGCGGGCAGCATGGTGATGATCACCTCGACATCGTCGCGCGCCACTTCGGCGGGGGATGCCAGGGCGCGGGCGCCGAGGGCGACGGCCGCTTCCACGGCCTTGGCGGAGAGATCGAAGACGCTCAGGTCGAAGCCGGCCTTGAGCAGGTTGGCGGCCATGGGGCCGCCCATGTTGCCGAGTCCGATGAAGCCGATGCGCATGGGTTGATCCTCTTCTTCTTGTTCGGGGCGCCCGGTCGATCAGGCGCGAAAGGAGGTGCCCGCCCGCGTGGTGCCGGGTCCGGACCAGCATCCTTGCTGAAGTCCGGGTCGGCTCGGGGCGAGCGGGCGGGCAGGCTGACTTATTTGAGATTGATGGTGGTGTTCACCGCGCCGCCGACCTCGTTCTCGTCGAACCAGCGTTCGGTGACGGTCTTGGTCTGGGTGTAGAACTGCACCACCTGCTTGCCGTAAGGGCCCAGATCGCCGAGCTTGGAGCCGCGCGAGCCGGTGAAGGAGAACAGCGGCACCGGCACCGGGATCGGCACGTTGATGCCCACCTGGCCGACATCGATCTCTTCCTTGAAGTGCCGCGCGGCCGCGCCGGAGCGGGTGAACAGCGCGGTGCCGTTGCCGTTGGGGTTGGCGTTGATCAGCTCGATGGCCTCGTCGAAGGTCTTCACCGACACCACGCAGAGCACAGGGCCGAAGATTTCCTCGCGGTAGATGGTCATCTGCGGGGTGACGCCGGAGAACACGGTCGGGCCGACGAAATTGCCCTTGGTATAGCCGGCCACCTGCGGGTTGCGGCCGTCCAGCTCCAGCTTGGCGCCTTCCTGGGTACCGCGTTCGATCAGGCCGCTGACGCGATCCAGCGCCGCACAGGAGACCAGCGGCCCGACATCGGTATTGGCCTCGGTGCCGCCGCTGACCTTGAGGGTCTTGGCCTTGGCCACGAGGTCGGGAATCCAGTCGTGGGCTTCGCCCACCAGAATCGCCACCGACAGCGCCATGCAGCGTTGCCCGGCCGCGCCGAAGGCGGCACCGGCAATGGCGTTGAGGGTCTGATCCTTGTTGGCATCGGGCAGCACGATGGCGTGGTTCTTCGCGCCCATCATGCACTGCACGCGCTTGCCGGCGAGGGATGCGCGGTTGTAGACGTGGGTGCCGACGCGGGTGGAGCCGACAAAGGAGACGGCCTTGATGTCCGGGTGGTCGCAGATGGCGTTCACCACGTCCGGGCCACCATGGATGACGTTGAGCACACCCGGCGGCACGCCGGCCTCATGGGCCAGCTCGACCAGGCGCATGGTCACCATCGGATCCTGCTCTGAGGGCTTGAGGACGAAGGTGTTGCCGGTGGCGATGGCCATCGGGAACATCCACAGCGGGATCATCGCCGGGAAGTTGAAAGGGGTAATGCCGGCGCAAACGCCGATAGGTTGGAGGATGGTGAAGGTATCCACGCCGCCGGCCACGTTGTTGGCCAGTTCGCCCAGCTGCAGGTTGCCGATGCCGGCCGCGTGCTCGACCACTTCCAGGCCGCGGAACACGTCGCCCTCGGCATCGGGCAGGGTCTTGCCCTGTTCGGCGGTGAGGATCGCCGCCAGTTCCTTCATGTTCTCGCGGATCAGCTGCTGGTACTTGAGGAAGATGCGCGCGCGGGCGCCGATGGGCGTCTTCTTCCAGGTCTTGAACGCGGCCTTGGCACTGGCCACCGCGCGCTCGACTTCCTCGGGCGTGGCGAAGGGCACGCGGGCGAGGACTTCCTGGGTGGCGGGGTTGATCACATCGCGCCATTCGGAGGTGGTGGACTCGACGGGCTTGCCGTCGAGGAAGAGTTTGACGGTCGGGACGGCAGTTGCAGTCATCGGGGTTCTCCCAGCCTGAAGGCTTTCTTGTTGTCTGGAACGATCCTAGCAGTGCATTTTTGATGTGCTCAATGAGGTGATGTGCAAGTATGCTCTGCATTTTTGCAGACATGGCCTGCGCTGGGGCAGATATGGACTGGGACAACCTGCGGTTCTTCCTCGAGCTTTCCCGGGCCGGCAAGCTGACCGTCGCCGCCCGCCGCCTGGGCGTGGACCACACCACGGTCGCCCGCCGCCTGCAGGCGCTGGAGAAGAGCATCGGCGCCCAGCTGCTGGTACGCGAGCCCGCCGGCTATCGGCTGACCGAGGCCGGCCACGGGCTGTTGCCCCAGGCCGAGGCCATGGAAAGCGCCTGCAAGGTGATCGAGAAGCGCCTGGCCGGCGCCGAAGACAATCTCTCCGGCAAGGTGCGCATCGGCGCGACCGAGGGTTACGGCTCGACGCTGCTGACCTCGCAACTGGTGGAGCTGAACCAGCGCCACCCGCACCTGGGTGTGGACCTGCTGGCGGTCCCTCGGGCGTTACAGCTGTCGCGCCACGAGGCGGACATAGTGATCACCCTGGAGCGCCCCGGCCGCGGGCCTTACCTGATTACCCGGCTGACCGACTACGTACTGCGCCTCTACGCCTCGCAGGACTACCTCGCCGAGCGCGGGCCGATCCGCAACCGCGACGACCTGCGCGAGCACGCCCTGGTCGGCTACGTCGACGACCTGCTCTACAGCAAGGAATTGCAGTACCTCGACGAGATCGGCCGGCCGCTGCACATGGCGCTGCGCTGCACCAGTATCCTCGCCCAGCAGCGCGCAGTGGCAGAGGGCGCCGGGCTGGCGATCCTGCCGGCGTTCGCGGCAGCCGAAGACCCATCGCTGCAACCGGTGCTGGCGGGGGAAATCGAGTTCGTGCGGACCTTCTGGATGCTGATGCCGACCGAGCTCAAGGACATCGCGCGGATGCGCACCACCTGGGATTTCCTGCGGGAGAAGGCTGAAGGCAGTCAGGACGTTCTGATGGGCCGCGCAAAGTAAGCGGCGCTGGCCAGTCGGCCCGTGCGGCAGCTTTAGGGTTTAAACAGTAAGGGGCCCGCCAGGACAGAGCGGGAACCGTTGGAGGAGAAGGAAGCATGGCTGAAATCATTCCGCTGTCGGCGGAGCTGGAACAACAACTGGCAGACCTGCAACAGCAGGGCCTGGAGCTGCTTCAGCTGGCGCCCGAGTTGCCACCCCATGAGGTGGTCGCGGCGATTACCCGGTACGTGCGTGATGCCAAGGCGCAGCAGCGCGAGGTGGACGATGACACGGTGTTCGCACTTGGCGCACTGTTGGGGCGGCAGTTCGTGCTGGGGCTGGGCTGGCACTGGGGCGACGTCACCTGGGACGAGGATCCCGATACGGCGGCCATTGGCGTGCTCAACCCGGATGATTCGCTGTTCAACAACCCGATCGGCTGGGTCAGCCAGGCACTGGCCAGCGAGGGTGGTGTGACGTTCATGCTGAGTTACAACATGATCCTGGCCAACGAGACTCCCGTCTTCGAGCCGGGGAGCGCGACCGGGCTGTATTGAGGAGCAGGGGATGGGCGTGGCCCATCCCCTGGCTATTTCCCGTTGCGCCGAGCTGGTGCAGCGGTTCCCCGCATCACGAGCGCTTGAGCACCAGCGTGAGGATGTCGTAGCTGGCCACCAGCTCGCCGAGCTGGTTGGTGACTTCCACGTCCCAAGCCACCACGCCCTGCGGCTCGCCCTTGGGGCTCTTCTTGCCCTGGTCGATCTTGCGCTTGCAGGTCAGGCGCGCCTGGATGGTGTCGCCGATGCCCACCGGGTTGATGAAGCGCAGGGTGTCCAGGCCGTAGTTGGCCAGCACCGGGCCGACGCCGGGAGAGACGAACAGGCCGGCCGCCGCCGAAAGCACGAAGTAGCCATGGGCGATGCGCTTGCCGAACTGCGAGTCCTTCGCCGCCAGCTCGTCGAAGTGCATATAGAAATGGTCGCCTGACAGGCAGCCGAAGTTGACCAGGTCGGCTTCGGTGACGGTGCGGCGGTGGGTCAGCAGCGACTCGCCGATCTTCAGGTCGTCGAAGTAGCGGCGGAACGGGTGCACTTCGGTCTCGTAGACCTTGGCGCCACGCACGTATTCGCCGGTGACGGCCATCAGCATGGTCGGCGAGCCCTGTACCGCAGTGCGTTGCAGGTAGTGTTTCACCGCGCGCAGGCCGCCCAGTTCCTCACCGCCACCCGCACGACCCGGGCCACCGTGCTTGAGCACCGGCAGCGGCGAGCCGTGGCCGGTGGATTCGGCAGCGGACTCACGGTCGAGGATGTGCAGACGACCGTGCAGCGCGCCCATCGCTGGTACGACTTTCGCCGCCACCTGCGGATCACGGGTGATCAGGCTCGCCACCAGGCTGCCCTTGCCGCGGGCGGCGAGGGCGATGGCTTCGTCGATGTCGTCGTAGGCCATCAGGGTGCTCACCGGGCCGAAGGCCTCGATGTCGTGGGCGCCGCCTTCGGCGTGCGGGTCAAGGCTGCGCAGCAGGGTCGGGGCGAAGAACGCGCCTTCGCTGACACCGTCGCCACGCGGGGCGAAGCCATCCCTGGCGCCGAAGACCAGCTCGCTGGACTTCAGCAGTGCTTCGACGCGCTCGGCGACGTCGGACTGCTGGGCGTGGGAGGCCAGGGCGCCCATTTTCACGCCTTCCACCGATGGGTCACCGACCACGACCTTGGCCAGGCGCTCACGCAGACGCTCGGCCACGGCGTCGATGTGTTTGGCGGGGACGATGGCGCGGCGGATGGCGGTGCATTTCTGCCCGGCCTTGGCGGTCATCTCGCGGGCCACTTCCTTGACGAAGAGGTCGAACTCCTCGTCGTCCGGGGTGACGTCCGGGGCGAGGATGGCGCAGTTCAGCGAGTCGGCTTCGGCGTTGAACGGCACCGAGTTGCGGATCAGGTTGGGGTTCACGCGCAGCTTGGCGGCGGTGTCGGCGGAGCCGGTGAAGGTCACCACGTCTTGGCCTTGCAGGCGGTCCAGCAGGTCGCCGGTGCCGCCGATGATCAGCTGCAGGCTGCCAGCCGGCAGCAGGCCGGACTCATGCATTACGCGCACGGCGGCTTCGGTGATGTAGCTGGTGGCGGTGGCCGGTTTGACGATGCATGGCATGCCGGCGAGGAAGCTCGGCGCGAACTTTTCCAGCATCCCCCAGATGGGGAAGTTAAAAGCATTGATGTGCACGGCGATGCCGCCGCGCGGCACCAGGATGTGGCTGCCGGCGAACTTGCCGGTCTTGCCCAGCGGGATCGCCGGGCCTTCGTGGACGACGTTGCCCGACGGCAGCTCGCGGCCGCCGACGCCGGCGTAGGCGAACAGGGTGCCGGCGCCGCCTTCGATGTCGATCCAGCTGTCGGCGCGGGTGGCGCCGCTGTGGCGGGAAATCTCGTAGAGCTGTTCCTTGCGTTCGGTCAGGTACAGCGCCAGGGCCTTCAGGCGCTGGGCGCGCTGCTGGAAGTCCATGGACATCAGTTCTTTCAGGCCCTGCTCGCGGGCATGGGCGACGGCTTCAGCAAAGTCCAGCGCCTCTTCGTGGGTGCGCGCGACGGTCTGGCCGTTGAGCGCACTTCGCAGCGCCTGGGCGCCGTGCTGGCCGACCCAGCGGCCGCCGATGAAACTTTGCAGGATTGGCTCTTGGGCCATGGTTGTCTTCCTCCGGATCGCTACGCAAGGGTGCCGGCTGGTGCCGGTGACCACCGCGCCGGGTGGGCGTTGGCGGTGCATTCTTCATATGAAGAGCAAGGTGGCGGGACGAGCCGCCGGATAAGGTCCGCCAGGGTCCTTGTGGGGTGCTGGCGGTGGAGCATTCGGAGCACGACGCTCCCAGTAGGAGCGGGCCATGGGGCGCTCCTACAGGTTGAGTCCGCAGCTACGGCTCAGAGCTGATCGAAATCCAGCACCACGCTGTCGCTGATCGGATACGCCTGGCAGCTCAGCACGTAGCCTGCCGCCACTTCGTAGTCCTCCAGGGCGAAGTTGCTGTCCATTTCCACTTCGCCGGAGACCACCTTGCACTTGCAGGTCGAGCACACGCCGGCCTTGCAGGAGTAGGGCAGTTCGGCGCCGTGTTCGTTGCCGGCGTCGAGCACGCTGACGCTGTTGCGGGCCAGCTCGAAGGACAGCTCGCGGCCATCGCTGATCACGGTGATCTGGCTCTTCGCGCTGTCGATCGCGGCGGCGGCCTGGCGGGCCTCGCGCTTGCTTTCGCTGCCAGCGGCGGCGAACAGTTCGAAGTGGATGCGCTCGGCCGGCATGCCGTTGCCCTTGAGCTGGTCGCGCACGGTCTCGGTCATCGCCTGCGGGCCGCAGATGAAGGCGGCGTCGAGGCTCTTCACGTCGAGCCAGCGGCTGAACAGCTGGCCGCACTTGTCGGCGTCGATACGGCCGTTGTAGAGGTCCACGTCCTGCTGTTCGCGGCTGAACACGAAGATCAGGTTGAGGCGTTGCAGGTAGCGGTTCTTCAGGTCTTCGAGCTGCTCGCGGAACATCGCGGCGTTGCTCGAGCGGTTGCCGTAGAGCAGGGTGACGCGGCTGTTCGGCTCGGTTTCCAGGGTGGTCTTGACGATCGACAGGATCGGCGTGATGCCGCTGCCGGCGGCGACCGCCAGGTAGTCGCCGCGGCGCGCCGGGTCGAGCTGGACGTTGAAATGGCCGGCTGGCGGCATGACTTCCAGGCTGGCGCCGACCTTCAGTACTTCGTTGGCATAGGCGGAGAAACGCCCGCCCGGCACGCGCTTGATCGCCACGCGCAGTTCACCGTCATTGACGCCGCTGCAGATGGAGTAGGAGCGGCGCACTTCCTCGCCGTCGAGCTGGGTGCGCATGACCAGGTGCTGGCCGTGCTGGAAGCGGAAGCTGTCGGTCAGGTCCGCCGGGACGTCGAAGGCGATGGACACGGCGTCGCGGGTTTCCGCGCGCACTTCCTTGATTTTCAGGCTGTGGAACTTGCTCATTGTTCTTCTCCGGCGGCGGCGCCGCTCAGATGCACTTGAAGTAGTCGAACGGTTCGCGGCAGTCGACGCAGCGGTACAGCGCCTTGCAGGCGGTCGAGCCGAACTCGCTGAGCAGCTCGGTGTGCGCGCTGCCGCACTGCGGGCAGCAGACTTCCGGGCTTTCGCCGAGCAGGCTGCGCTTGCTGGTGCTGCCGGCCGGCGGGGCGATGCCGTAGACGCGCAGGGCCTCGCGGCCGCTGTCGCTGATCCAGTCAGTGGTCCAGGCCGGGTTCAGCCGGCGCTCCAGTTGTGGCGCGGCGAAGCCGGCGTGCTCCAGGGCGTGCTGGATGTCCTGCTCGATCACCTCGGTGGCCGGGCAGCCGGAGTAGGTCGGGGTGACCACCACGTGAAGGTGCCCGTCCTGCCAGTCGAGCCCGCGCACGATGCCCAGCTCGACGACGCTGACCACCGGCACTTCCGGGTCCATCACCGCGCCGAGCACGTTCCAGGCATGGCTGAGGTCTTCAGCGGAGCCTGCGCGTGCGCCACGGTCGCTGGTAATCAGCTCACCAGGTCGCATCGGGGTAGGCCCGCTGAAGGAACTGCATCTCGGCCAGGAGGATGCCCAGGTGCTCGGTATGCACACCGCGACGACCGCTGAGGTAGAAGTTCACCGCAGGTTCAGGCAGCGGCAGGGTGGCGGCGGCGAAGATGTCGGCGACCTTGGCCTTCCACGCGGCGGCGAGTTCTTCCGGGTTCGGCGCGACGCCTTCGGCGAACAGGCGCTGCTCGATCTCGTCGGCATTGCAGAGTTCGACGGTGAAGCGCCATACCTGCGGGATAGCCGCGAGCATGCGCGTATGGCTCTGCTCGGTGCCGTCGCCCAGGCGCTGCATCCACTCGCCGGAGCGGCGCAGGTGGTAGGTGACTTCCTTCAGACCCTTGGCGGCGATGGCGGCGATGCGCTCGTCGCTGGAGGCGCTCAGGGCGTGCAGCACGTGGAAGTGCCAGGCGTCATAGAGGAACTGCTTGGTGATGGTCACGGCGAAGTCGCCGTTGGGCTGCTCCACCAGCAGCAGGTTGCGGAAGGCGCGCTCGTCGCGGCGGAAGGCCAGGGCGTCGGCGTCGCGGCCGTCGTCCAGCAGTTCCACGGCGTACTCGTACCAGTTGCGCGCCTGGCCCACGAGGTCGAGGCCGACGTTCATCAGTGCCAGTTCTTCTTCCAGCGCCGGGGCGTGGCCGCACCATTCGCACAGGCGCTGGCCCTGGATCAGGGCGCTGTCGGCGAGGCGCAGCAGGTATTCGATCTTGTCGTTATGTGGATTCATGCACGCGACCTCACATGTGGCCGACTTCGGGCGGCAGCTCGTAGAAGCTGGCGTGGCGGTACACCTTGTCCTGCGACGGATCGAACAGCGGGTCCTTCTCGTCGGGGGAGGAGGCGGTGATCAGCGCGGAGGGCACGACCCACAGGCTCACGCCCTCGTTGCGGCGGGTGTACAGCTCGCGGGCGTTCTCGATGGCCATGGCGGCGTCGGCGGCGTGGACGCTGCCAACGTGCTTGTGGTTCAGGCCGTGCTTGCTGCGCACGAACACTTCAAAAAGGGTCCACTCGGACATGACTTCTCTCTCCTCGCGGCTCAGGCGGCGTCGCGTTTCTGTTGTTGTTTGCGGGCGTAGGCGACCGCGGCTTCGCGGACCCAGGCGCCGTCTTCGATGGCCTTGCGGCGGGTGGCGACGCGCTCGGTGTTGCACGGGCCGTTGCCCTTGAGCACTTCGTAGAATTCTTCCCACTGGATGTCGCCGAAGTCGTAGTGACCGCGCTCCTCGTTCCACTTCAGGTCCGGGTCCGGGGCGGTGCAGCCGAGCAGCTCCAGCTGCGGCACGGTCTGGTCAACGAAGCGCTGGCGCAGCTCGTCGTTGCTTTGGCGCTTGATCTTCCAGGCCATGGACTGGGCGCTGTTGGGTGAGTCGGCGTCGCTCGGGCCGAACATCATCAGGGCCGGCCACCAGAGGCGGTTGATGGCGTCCTGGACCATGTCCTTCTGCGCTTGGTTGCCGTGGCGCATCATGGTCAGGAGGATTTCGTAACCCTGGCGCTGGTGGAAGCTCTCTTCCTTGCAGATGCGGATCATCGCGCGGGAGTAGGGGCCGTAGGAGGTGCGCTGCAGCACGACCTGATTGACGATGGCGGCGCCGTCCACCAGCCAGCCCACCGCGCCCATGTCAGCCCAGTTCAGCGTCGGGTAGTTGAAGATGCTCGAGTACTTGGCCTTGCCCGAATGCAGCTTGGCGATCTCCGCGTCGCGGTCGGCGCCCAGGGTTTCCATGGCGCTGTAGAGGTAGAGGCCATGGCCGGCCTCGTCTTGGATCTTCGCCATCAGCTGCAGCTTGCGCTTCAAGGTTGGTGCGCGGGTCACCCAGTTGCCCTCGGGCAGCATGCCGACGATCTCGGAGTGGGCGTGCTGGGAAATCTGCCGGATCAGCGTCTGGCGGTAGGCGTCGGGCATCCAGTTCTTCGCCTCGATCTTTACCTCGGCATCGATCTTTTCCTGGAAGGCGCGTTCCTCGGGGGACATCTCCTCCAGCGCCTTGATGCGCTTCACGCCGGTCTCAACCAGTTGTGCGTACATGCTGTGTCTCCAGCCTTTTGTCTTGTTCGTGGGACGGCCTTGGCCATGGCTGTATTTTTAAATGATACAGAAATGAATGTCTAACACTAAATGATGTGTCGTAATTGGTTTTGGTATCGCTTTGATGGATTTCCCGGAGGTTCTGCGGGCGATAAGAGACGCATTTGTCGGTATTTACTCCGATAAATGTCGTAATTGTGCGGGTAATGATCTGGAGCTTGCTGCGTTCTGTCGCGGTGCGTTGATGCCCTGGGGATGGAGCTATAAGGCGACGAAGTGATACGTAAATCTATTCTTTTCGTGAAGAAGTTCTGTGTCGCGCTGAGGGCTTGAAGGGCGGCGTTGCGGCTTGGCGACGGCCTTGCCGGCGGATCGCGGGCGTGGCCCGCTACTACCGGATAGATCTGTGCTCGGATCGGCCCTCACCCTAACCCTCTCCCGGAGGGAGAGGGGACCGTTCGGTGCCGGATGAAACCACAGCGTCAGCCGGCACGATTTGCTCCCTCTCCCTGAGGGAGAGGGCTGGGGTGAGGGGGAAAGCACAAACACGGAACTACCAGGGAAAGACAGTTGCTCCTACAGGTGGGGTCGTCTGCAGGAGCGGGGTGGGTCAGGCTTGGACTATCACGTCGAAGCCGCCGAAGATCATGCGCTGGCCGTCGAAGGGCATATCGCTGAATTCGGTCTTCATCCGTGGGTCTTCCATGAACTGCTTCATGCCCGCGTCACGCACCTCCTTGCTCGGCCAGGTGATCCAGGAGAACACCACGGTTTCGTCCTCCTTGAGCTTCACCGCCATGGGGAAGGAGGTCACCTTGCCCTCGGGCACGTCGTTGCCCCAGCACTCCACGACGCCGAGCGCGCCGTACTCCCGGAACATGGCCGCCGCCTTGCGCGCCACCTTTATGTAGTGTTCGCGCTTGGCGGTGGGTACCGGTACGAGGAAGCCATCGACATAGTTCATCGTTCATCTCCTGCGGGTGGGCGGACGGCCGGATGCCGCCTGCTTTTGAGGAATAGTCGAAGGACGAGATTGAAGATCGACAGGGGCGGGTGGTGGGGCGACGGGCGGTCTTCGCCGCGCGAGGGGGGGGATGTGGGAGCGCGCAATGAAAAGCCCCGCCGAAGCGGGGCTGTCCGATCATGCCGGCACTCAGCCCTTGGGCCGGTTGTCGTACACGTGGCAGGCCTTGCCTTCAGAGCGCTTGAGGCTATGCGAAGGCTGCACCAGCACGCGGGCGCTGACGCCGATATGGGTCTTGATCTGCTTGCCCAGTTCGCTGCCGATGGCCTTCTGCTCGTCTGCCGACAGGCCCTGCAGGTCGTGGCGCAACTCGACGTGGATATCGATGCAGTCGAGGTTGCCGTTGCGGTGCAGATGGATCTCGTAGCACTCGGCGAGCTGCTTGACCTTCAGCACCTGCTCCTCGACCTGGGTCGGGAAGACGTTGACGCCGCGGATGATCAGCATGTCGTCGCTGCGCCCGGTGATCTTGTCGATGCGCCGCATCGGTCGCGCGGTGCCCGGCAGCAGGCGGGTCAGGTCGCGGGTGCGGTAGCGGATCATCGGCAGCGCTTCCTTGGACAGCGAGGTGAACACCAGCTCACCGTATTCACCGTCGGGCAGCACGGCGCCGGTCGCCGGGTCGATGATCTCGGGGTAGAAGTGGTCCTCCCAGACGGTCGGGCCGTCCTTGGTCTCGGCGCACTCCATGGCAACACCCGGGCCCATGATTTCCGAGAGGCCGTAGATGTCCAGGGCGGTGATGCCCATGCGCTCCTCGACCGCGCGGCGCAGCTCGGCGGTCCAGGGTTCGGCGCCGAAGATGCCCAGCCGCAGCTTGAGGCTGTGCGGGTCGACGCCCTGGCGCTCGATCTCATCGGCGATGTTGAGCATGTAGGACGGGGTGACCATGATGATGTCCGGCTGGAAGTCGCGGATCAGCTGGACCTGCTTTTCGGTCTGGCCGCCGGACATCGGGATCACGGTGCAGCCCAGGCGCTCGGCGCCGTAGTGCGCACCCAGGCCGCCGGTGAACAGGCCGTAGCCGTAGGACACATGCACCTTGTCCCCCTTGCGGCCGCCGGCGGCGCGGATGGAGCGGGCGACCACGTTGGCCCAGGTGTCGATGTCGTTCTGCGTGTAGCCGACCACGGTGGGTTTGCCGGTGGTGCCGCTGGAGGCGTGGAGGCGCACGATCTCGTTCTGCGGCACGGCGAACATGCCGTAGGGGTAGTTGTCGCGCAGGTCGTTCTTGCCGGTGAAGGGGAACTTGGCGAGATCGTCCAGGGAGGTCAGGTCGTCCGGGTGTACACCGGCTTCGGCGAAGCGCTTCTGGTAAAGCGGGACGTTGTCGTGGGCATGCTTGAGGCTCCAGCGCAGGCGCTCCAGCTGGTGCTGGCGCAGCTCGTCGACACTGGCGGTTTCCATCGGGTCAAGCAGGGCACGTTCGGCATCATGGTACATGTTCATGGGTTCACTCGATTTGTTCTTGTACGCCAGCCCTGGTGAGGGCTGCGAGTGTCATGGGAGCAGCATAGCGCCCCCGTTCGCGGAAGGATTCGAACCCCTGCCAGAGGCTTTGCTCTGCCTGCCAGTCGCTGCACGGAGGCGACTGGCGGTGCGGGGTTCGATCCCGCCGATGGATCAGATTCGCTCGATGATCAGGGCAATGCCCTGGCCGACGCCGATGCACATGGTGCACAGCGCGTAGCGGCCGCCGCGTTCCTCCAGCTCATGCAGGGCGGTGGTGACCAGGCGCGCGCCGCTCATGCCCAGCGGATGGCCGAGGGCGATGGCGCCGCCGTTGGGGTTTACTCGTGCGTCGTCGTCCGCCAGGCCCAGCTCGCGAAGGACCGCTAGGCCCTGGGCGGCGAAGGCTTCGTTCAGCTCGATCACGTCCATGTCGTTCAGCGAGAGGCCGGCCAGTTCCAGCACCTTACGGGTCGCCGGTACCGGGCCGATGCCCATGATCCGCGGCTCGACGCCAGCGGTGGCCATGGCCACCACGCGGGCGCGGGCCTTCAGGCCGTGGCGTGCGGCGGCAGCCGGGGTCGCCATCAGCAGGGCGCAGGCGCCGTCGTTGACGCCTGAGGCGTTGCCGGCGGTGACGCTGCCGTTTTCTCGGAACGGCGTGCCGAGCTTGGCCAATTGCTCCAGGGTGGTGTCGCCGCGCGGGTGTTCATCCTGCTCGACGACCTTGGCCGGGCCTTTGCGCTGCGGGATTTCCACCGGGACGATTTCCTTCGCCAGGCGGCCATTGGCCTGGGCGGCGGCGGCCTTGTGCTGGCTGCGCAGGGCGAAGGCATCCTGGTCGGCGCGGCTGATGTTGAACTGCTCGGCGACGTTCTCTGCCGTCTCGGGCATGGAGTCGATGCCGAACTGCTGCTTCATCAGTTTGTTGACGAAGCGCCAGCCGATGGTGGTGTCGAAGATTTCCGCGCTGCGGCCGAAAGCCTGCTCGGACTTGCCCATCACGAACGGCGCGCGGGACATGGATTCCACGCCGCCGGCCAGCATCAGGCCGGCTTCATTGCAGCGCAGGGCGCGCGCGGCGCTGCCCACCGCATCGAGCCCCGAGCCGCACAGACGGTTGAGCGTGGTGCCAGGCACGCTCACCGGCAGGCCGGCCAGCAGCGAGGCCATGTGAGCGACGTTGCGGTTGTCTTCGCCGGCCTGGTTGGCGCAGCCGAAGATCACGTCGTCGATGGCGCTCCAGTCCAGCTCCGGGTGACGCTGCATCAGGGCCTTCATCGGGATCGCCGCGAGGTCGTCGGCGCGCACGCCGGACAGGGCGCCGGCGTAGCGGCCGATGGGCGTGCGCACGGCGTCGATGATCAGGGCGTCGGTCATATCGCTCATTCGGAGGTCTCCTGCGCCAGCACGGTGCCGCGCACTTTGTAGGATTTGCCGTGGAACAGGGCGATCAGCTGGCCCTGGGAATTCTCGATGCGCACGTCGTAGTTGCCGGTGCGGCCGCTGCGGCTCTGCTCGAAGGCGCTGGCGATCAGCTCGTCGCCTTCGCGGGCTGGTGCCACGTAATCGATGCTGCAGCCAATGGCGACGGTGGCGTCGTTGTAGCTGTTGCAGGCGAAAGCGAAGGCCGAGTCGGCGAGGGCGAACAGGTAGCCGCCGTGGCAGGTGCCGTGGCCCTGGATCATGTCCTCGCGCACCCGCATCGACAGCCTGGCGCTGCCCGGGCCGGCATCCAGCAACTGGATGCCCATGCGGCGGGTGGCCTGGTCGCGCTCGTACATGGCTTCCGCGCAGTCGCGGGCCAGCTGGGTGGCGTCAGTCATGGAAACTTCTTCCTTCAGCGTTCAGGCGGCGCAGCAGCAGGGACGGGCGATAACGGTCCTCGCCGTAGGCGGCCTGCAGGTTGTCCAGCACGCGCAGCACGTTACCGATGCCGATCTGCGCGGCCCAGGCTAGCGGGCCCTGCGGGTAGTTCACCCCGGCACGCATGGCGAGGTCGATATCGCTGGCGCTGCCCACGCCTTGCAGCACCGCGTCGGCGCCTTCGTTGGCGAGCATGGCGACGGTGCGCAGCACGGCGAGGCCGGGTGTATCGCTCAGGCGGCTGGCGACGATGCCGGCCTTGGCGAGCAGGGCGACGACCTGATCCAGTGCTGCGGGCGTGGTGTCTGCCGAGGCGGAAACGCCCAGTCGCGCAGCCTTGCTGTAGTCCAGGGCGAGGTCGATCAGCACCAGGTTGCGCAGGCCGTCTTCCCCGGCGCGTTGGCTGGCGAGGCGGCCGTCGGACAGCGCCACGACTGCGTCGCCCACACGCAGCAGGCCGCTGCCGGCGCGCTGGGTGATCGCAATGCCGGCGTCTTCCAGGCGCTGCGCCAGCGGTTGGGCGACGCCCAGGTCGCCTTCCAGTACGCAGGAAGGGACGCTGGCGCTGCTGCTCAGACTCACCGGCTGCGGGCGCTCGGCGCCTTCGGCGTAGTCGTAGAAGCCCCGGCCACTCTTGCGGCCGAGGCGGCCGGCGTCCACCAGCTCCTTCTGGATCAGCGAGGGCTGGAAGCGGAAGTCGCCGTAGTAGGCGGCGAACACCGAGCAGGTGACGGCGTAGTTGATGTCATGGCCGATCAGGTCGGTCAGCTCGAAGGCGCCCATGCGGAAGCCGCCAGCGTCGCGCATCAATGCGTCCAGCGTGGCGCAGTCGGCGGCGCCCTCCTGCAGCAGGCGCAGGCTTTCGGCATAGAAGGGGCGCGCCACGCGGTTGACGATGAAGCCCGGTGTGGATTGGGTGTGAACCGGCTTCTTGCCCCAGGCCAGCGAGGTGGCATACAGGCTGTCAGCCAGCGCTGGATCGGTGGCGAGGCCGGAGACGATCTCCACCAGCGCCATCAGCGGTGCCGGGTTGAAGAAGTGCATGCCGACCACTTGCTGCGGGCGCTTGAGGCCGGCAGCCAGGCTGGTGATGGACAGCGAAGAGGTGTTGCTGGCGAGGATGCAGTCCTCGGGGCAAAGCGCTTCCAACTGCAGGAACAGGTCGCGCTTGACCTCCAGGTTTTCGACGATGGCCTCGATCACCAGCTTTGAATCGGCCAGCGCCTCGATGGCTTCCACCGGTTGCAGGCGCGCGACGATGGCGGCGCGTTCCTCGGCGGCCAATTTGCCTTTCTCCACCAGGCGACCGAGCTGGCGGTCGATGCCATCAATGGCCTGGGCGGCGGCGCCGGGGCGGTTGTCATAGAGCTTCACCGGGTGGCCGGCTTGCGCGGCGACCTGGGCGATACCCGCGCCCATGGCGCCGGCGCCGATCACCGCGACTTTCGCGTCTTTATTCAAAGCAACAGCGCTCATGCTCAACGGCCCTTGAAGCTGGGGGTGCGTTTTTCCATGAAGGCAGACACACCCTCGCGGTAGTCCTCGCTGCGGCCGGCGAGACGCTGCAGGTCGCGTTCCAGCTCCAGTTGCTCGTCGAAGCTGTTGTTCAGGCTGGCGTTCAGGCTGCGTTTGATCAGCGCCAGGCCGTAGGTCGGCTGGGTAGCCAGGTGGCGAGCGAGCCTGAGGGCTTCCTCGCGCAGGCTGGCGTCATCCACCACCTGGTAGATCAGGCCCCATTGCTCGGCCTGTTCGGCGGTCAGGCGATTGCCCAGCAGGGCGAGCGCCTTGGCGCGGGCCATGCCGACCAGACGCGGCAACGTCCAGGTGCCGCCGGAATCGGGGATCAGGCCGATCTTGCAGAAGGCCTGGATGAAGCTGGCGGAGCGCGCCGCCAGCACCAGGTCGCAGGCCAGCGGGATGTTCGCGCCGGCACCGGCGGCCACGCCGTTGACGGCGCAGATGACTGGCAGCGGCAGGTCGCGCAGGGTGCGGATCAGCGGGTTGTAGAACTGTTCGATGGACTGGCCGAGGTCCGGCACTTCCGCGCCGGGAGCGACGTTGCGGTCGGACAGGTCCTGCCCTGCGCAGAAGCCGCGGCCTTCGCCGGTCAGCAGCAGGACGCGGGCATCCGGGGTCTGCCGGACCTGCTTGAGCGCCTCGCGCACTTCGCCATGCATGGCGGCGTTGAAGCTGTTGAGCTGCTCCGGGCGGTTCAGGCTGAGGAGGGCGACGCCGTCCTCGATGGAAAACAGGATGTGCTCGAAGTTCATGGGCGTGCTCGCTCCATCAAAGGGCAGACAATGGGCAGAAAGGGGTGGCGCTCAGCGACCTTCGTAGGCCGGCTGGCGTTTTTCCTGGAAGGCGCGGATGCCTTCGTCGCGGTCGGCGGTGCCAGCCAGCAGGGTGAAGGCGTGACGTTCGAAGCGCAGACCGCTGGCCAGGTCGGTGTCTTGCGCCTTGAGCAGCGCTTCCTTGGCCAGGCGCACGGCCAGCGGTGCCTTGGCGGCGATGCTGCGGGCGATCTGCAGGGCGCGCTCCACGGTGAATTCGGGTTGGGTGACTTCGCTGACCAGGCCGGCGCGCTGGGCGTGGCGGGCGTCGATGGCTTCGCCGGTGAGTACCATCTGCATCGCCAGCGGCTTGCCCACGGCGCGCAGCAGGCGTTGGGTGCCGCCGGCTCCGGGCATGATGCCGAGGTTGATTTCCGGCTGGCCGAAGCGGGCGTCTTCGCCGGCAACGAGGATGTCGGCGTGCATCGCCAGCTCGCAGCCGCCGCCCAGGGCGAAGCCGTTGACGGCGGCGATCAGTGGCTTGGAGAAGGCGGCGATGCGCTGCCAGTAGCCGACGCGCGGGTCATTGAGGATGCCGACCAGGTCGCGCTCGGCCATTTCCTTGATATCGGCGCCGGCGGCGAAGGCCTTGCGGCTGCCGGTCAGCACCACGGCGCGGGTTTCGCTGTCCTGCTCGGCGGCGTCGAGTTCGGCGGCCAGTTCGCCGAGCAGTTCGGTGTTCAGTGCGTTGAGCGCCTCGGGGCGCTGCAGGGTGATCAGGCGAACGCCCGCTTCAGGCATCTGAACGTCAAGGGTGCGAGGCATGACATCGTCCTCAGGCTGCACGCACGGCTTCGTGGCCGGCTGTATTGGAATTATGGGAGGCAGGCGTTGCCCGTCTCCGGCCTTCTCGCAGTATAGGCCTAAAGCGATACGGAAAAACAACTACAAAAGTTTAATCGCGTGTCTAAAGTATTTCTGTCGGTGCCGCCGAGTGGGCAGGCGGGTGGCTGGTGAATGCCTTTAATGCAGCGTGTTTACTGGTTTTGAAAGCCTTTTCGTTGTCCTGCAAACGTCATCCGGAAGTGATACGTCAGATTTAGATTGGAGGTACTTGTCTTGATGTGATACAAAACTTGCAAAAGAACAGATCGCTTTGTGCGGTGATGCCGTAACGCCGGCTGCGCCGCAGGAGAACCCGATGCCCTGCTACAGCCTTGAAGGCGTGCGCCCGGTCGTTCATCCGACCGCCTATGTCCATCCCACCGCCGTGCTGATCGGCGACGTCATCGTCGGCCCCGGCTGCTATGTCGGCCCGCTGGCGGCGTTGCGCGGCGACTTCGGGCGGATCGTCCTCGAAGAGGGCGCGAACCTTCAGGACACCTGCGTCATGCACGGGTTCCCGGACAGCGACACCGTCGTCGAGCGCAACGGCCACATCGGCCATGGCGCGGTGTTGCACGGCTGCCGTATCGGCGAGGATGCCCTGGTGGGGATGAATGCCGTGGTGATGGATTACGCGCAGATCGGCGCGCGCTCCATCGTTTCGGCCGCCGCCTTCGTCAAGGCCAAGTTCGATTGCCCGCCGCAAAGCCTGGTGATGGGCGCGCCGGCCAGCGTCAAGCGCAGCCTGAGCGACGAAGAGATCGCCTGGAAGCGCCGCGGCACCGAGGAATACCAGGCGCTGGCCAGGCGCTGCATCGAAAGCCTGGTGGAATGCCAGCCGCTGGCGGAAATAGAGGAAGCGCGTCCGCGCCTGGGGGATTCCGGTTTCCGGCCCAAGGCCGAGGCAGGGGTAGGGAAGGGCGCATGAGTACTGGGGTTCGCTCCAATGGCCAGGCGGTGCGGCGGGCAGGTATAGTCGCCGCTCCTTCGACTGCGCAACGTGCCATGACCGCTCTAGCACCGCTGAATCAGCTGATCAATCGCTTCCAGGAGCAGACGCCGATCCGCGCCAGCTCGCTGATCATCACCCTCTATGGCGATGCCATCGAACCCCACGGCGGCACCGTCTGGCTGGGCAGCCTGATCAATCTGCTGGAACCCTTCGGTATCAACGAGCGGCTGATCCGGACCTCGATCTTCCGCCTGACCAAGGAAGACTGGCTGACTGCCGAGAAGGTCGGCCGGCGCAGCTACTACAGCCTGACCGGCACCGGCCGGCGGCGTTTCGAGAAGGCCTTCAAGCGCGTCTACAGCTCCAGCCTGCCGGCCTGGGATGGTTCCTGGACCCTGGTGATGCTCTCGCAGATCGCCGCCGACAAGCGCAAGCAGGTGCGCGAGGAGCTGGAATGGCAAGGCTTCGGCGCGCTCTCGCCGACCGTCATGGCCTGCCCGCGGGCCGACCGCAGCGATGTCATGGCGACCCTGCAGGACCTCGACGTGGCCGATGACTGCATCGTCTTCGAAACCCGCGCCCAGGACGTGCTGGCCTCCCGCGCCATGCGCATGCAGGTGCGCGAGAGCTGGAAGATCGACGAACTCGGTGAGCACTACAGCGAATTCATCCAGCTGTTCCGCCCGCTCTGGCAAGCGCTGCGCGAGCAGGACCAGCTGCGTCCGGAAGACTGCTTCCTGGCGCGCACCCTGTTGATCCACGAATACCGCCGGCTGCTCCTGCGTGACCCACAACTGCCCGACGAACTGCTGCCGGGGGATTGGGAAGGGCGCGCGGCGCGGCAGCTGTGCCGCAACATCTACCGACTGATCCACGCCAAGGCCGAAGACTGGCTGAACCGCAACCTGGAGACCGCCGACGGCCCGCTACCGGACGTCGGCGAGAGCTTCTACAAGCGCTTCGGCGGATTGAACTGACTGGAGTTGGCGTGAAAAATGCCTCTCGCTTTGCAACGCTGCGGTTGCAGGGCGGGGACAGCGCGGTGCGACTTTCGTTATAGAAGGCGGCCGCGAACGATGACGACAGGCCCTGGAGGCCGTCGCTGAATAACAACAAACAATGCGTGTGAGGCTTTGCAGGTCATGAATTCTTCATCGACATTGAGGGATGACGCTTTCGAGGCGTGGCTGGGACAGGTCAACCGGGCGTGCGGTCGTTTCGATGCGCGCACCCTCGGCCCCCAGTTCCATGGACGGTTGCGCGAATACCAGGGCGGTGCGATCAAGCTTTCCGTGGTCGACATGGCCCAGGTGCACCTGTACCGGACCAGCAAGGAAGTCGGCACCAGCGCCGGCGGGCACTATTACGCGGTGTTCCAGCTCGAAGGGCGCTCGCGCCTGGAGCAGGGCGACAACCGCGTGGAACTGTCGCGCGGCGACATCAGCCTGATCGACGCCAGCCGGCCCAGTGACATGACCTACCTGGATGAATCCCGGCAGCTCTCGCTGATCCTGCCGCGCCAGGTGATCGAGCGTGGCTTGCGCATGTCTGAAGTGACCTGCGCGTCGAAGATCCCGGCCAGCTCGCCGATCGCCGTGCTCGCCAACCGCCTGATCGTCGAGACCAGCCAGCAGGAAAGCCTCGGCATGCTGGAGAGCGAAGCGACCCTGGATGCCCTGGTGACGCTGCTGCGCCCTGCGCTGGCCAGCCAGGACGCCGAGCAGGACAACCACGAGCGCATGTTCCGCAAGGCCACGGCCTTCATCGACCAGCACATCGGCGCCGAAGAACTCTGCCCCGAGCTGATCGCCCGTGAGGTGGGCATCTCGGTGCGCGGCCTGTACCGCATGTTTGCCAAGAAAGGCCTGGTGGTGGCGCAGTACATCAAGAACCGCCGCCTGGACTTCTGCGCCGAGACCCTGCGCAACGCCCAGTTCGAGCAGAAGCTGTCGGCGCTCGGTTATGCCTGGGGCTTCTCCGATTCGAGCTACTTCTCCACGGCCTTCAAGGGCCGCTTCGGGGTGTCGCCGGGCGAGTATCGCAAGCGCTACGCGAATTGACTCGGGTGGTGGACGGCGATACCCGGCGGTCTTGTGCCGCCTATTGATGGGTATCGCTACGCTCCACGCCATCCTACGTAAACGCCCGCTTGCACCACCGTCCCCCGACTGAACCCTTGTAGGATGGGTGGAGCGCAGCGATACCCATGCTGCCTGTTGCCGGCTCCTACGCCAGGCGGGTTCGCGAGCAAGCTCGCTCCTACAGGCCCCTGGTTACGCAGCAGCCGCTCTTCGTAGGAGCGAGCTTGCTCGCGAACGCTTTCCCGCCATGACCCTCGTCAGCTGAGCGCCATCCTGGCACTCCCGCCAACACGTCTGGCACAGAGGAAAAGACCCTCCCCGACGCCGCTGGCAACAATCACCTTCGATGACGCGCGCCATCCGGCCGCAAGCTGTACTCGAAGGTGATTTCCCGATGTCCCGCAACAAGCTCCGACTCCGCGCCCTCGGCCTGCTGCTGGCCGGCGCGCTGCTGCAACCGGTCCTGGCGTTCGCCGGTGACTGCCCGGCCAGCGACGCCCAGAAGGGCGAAACCGTCTTCGCCCGTGACTGCTCGATCTGCCACACCGCCAAGGCCGACGGCCCCGGCATGATGGGCCCCAACCTGCATGGCGTAGTCGGCCGCATGGCCGGATCACTCGCCGGCTTCAGCTATTCCCAGGCGATGAAAGGTAAGGGCGCGGCCTGGTCGCGTGACAACCTCGACGCCTTCGTCAGCCAGCCCCAGGCCGCCGTGCCCGGAACCTACATGCCCTTCGCAGGCCTGGCCGATGCGGCCGAGCGGCGGGCACTCACCTGCTGGCTGAGCCAGCAGCACTGATCAATCAGGAGAGACCATGAACGTCACACAGACCCTGCCTCAGGTCACTGCCTTCCTGGCACGCAAGCATGGCTGCTTCATCGACGGCGCCTGGGTGGTGCCCGAGGGCGCCCGCACCGACGTGCTGAACCCGGCCACCGGCGAGGCGATCTCCAGCGTTGCCGATATCGATACCGATCTGCTCGACCGCGCCGTGAAATCTGCCCAGGCGGCCTACAAGTCCCGCGTCTGGGCTGACCTGCGCCCGGCCGACCGCGAGCGCATCCTGCTGCGCTTCGCCGACCTGGTGGAAGCCAACGGCGAGGAACTGGCCCAGCTGGAAACCCTCAGCCAGGGCAAGTCGATCAACATCTCGCGGATGCTGGATGTCGGCGCCACCGTCGAATTCATGCGCTACATGGCCGGCTGGGCGACCAAGATCGAAGGCCAGTCGCTGAACGTCTCTATCCCGCTGCCGCCCGGCGCCAAGTTCACCGCCTACACCCGCCGCGAGCCGCTGGGCGTGGTGGCCGGCATCGTGCCGTGGAACTTCCCGCTGATGATCGCCGTGTGGAAGCTGATCCCGGCGCTCGCCACCGGCAACAGCGTGGTGATCAAGCCCGCTTCGGAAACCCCGCTGACCGCCCTGCGCCTGGCCGAACTGGCCTTTGAGGCCGGTGTGCCGGCCGGTGTGTTCAACCTGGTGACCGGCGACGGCCCGCGCATCGGTGGCGGCCTGGCCAGCCACAAGCTGGTCAACAAGGTCTCCTTCACTGGCTCCACCGCAGTAGGTCGCAGCGTCGGCCTGGCCGCCGTGCAGAACATGACCCGCTTCGCCCTGGAACTGGGCGGCAAGAACCCGATGATCGTCCTCGCCGACGCCAACATCGACAACGCGGTGCAAGGCGCGCTGCTCGGCGGCCTGCTGAACAACGGCCAGGTCTGCGCCGCGGCTTCGCGCTTCTACGTGCACCGTTCGCGCTACGACGAGTTCGTCGAAAAGCTGGCCGCCGCCGTGGCCGGCATGAGCCTGGGCGAGGGCATGGACCCGACTGCGCAGATCAACCCGCTGGTGTCCGCCAAGCAGCAGCGCAGCGTACTCGACCACATTGCCCGTGCCGGCGAGCAGGGCGCGCGCATCGTCTGTGGTGGCGAGCAGGTTGGTGGAAGTGGTTTCTACGTGCAGCCCACCGTGCTGGCCGACGTGACCATGCAGATGGCCGTGGCCCGCGACGAAGTATTCGGCCCGGTGCTGGCGGTCCTGCCGTTCGACGAGGACGAGCAGGCCATCGCGATGGCCAACGACAGCGAGTACGGCCTGGGCGCGAGCCTGTGGACCAACGACCTGTCGAAGGCGATGAACATGGTCCCGCGCATCGAGTCCGGCACTGTGTGGGTCAACGCTCACGTGCTGCTCGACCCGAGCATGCCTTTCGGCGGCGTCAAGCAGTCGGGCATGGGCCGCGAGTTCGGCCGCGCCGTGGTCGAGGCCTATACCGAGATCAAGTCGGTGTGCATCGCGCACTGATTGATAGTGAGAGCAACACCCTCGTTTAGCAGCGGGCCTTCGGGCCCGTTTTTTTGCGCAGGATTTTTTTGGGGGGGAACCTGTAGGAGCGAGCTTGCTCGCGAACCGCCCAGCCACAGCGGAACAGGGAGTGGCGATCGGTAGGATGGTGTGTAGCGCAGCGATACCCATCAAATCCCTGCTCCATCAGCATGGGTATCGCTGCGCTCCACCCATCCTACGCAGAGCGCGATGAAGCGTAGGGCGCATAACCTGGAACAGGTTATCCGCCAGCTGCACGGCGGATAACGCTGGCGCGTTATGCGTCCTACGGACTGAGCGATGGCGTCAGTGGGCCGGCAGAATCCGCCCACGGCACTCGCCGAAGCCGATGGAGGCATGGCCCTCGCGGCGGCAGCGGGCGCGCAGAATGATCTCGTCGCCGTCCTCGAGGAAGCGCCGCTCCTCGCCATTGGCCAGCACCACCGGCTGTTTGCCACCGCCAGTGAGCTCCAGCAGGCTGCCGAAGCTGTCCGGGGTTTCCCCGGAGAGGGTGCCGGAGCCGAACAGGTCGCCCGCCTGGAGGCGGCAGCCGTTGACGCTGTGGTGCGCCACCATCTGCGCGACGGTCCAGTACATGTTCAGCGTGTTGCTCAGGGCGATGCGCTCCGGGGCCTGGTGTTCGCGGCGCATGCGCGCGGTGTGCAGCAGGACTTCCAGCTCTATATCCAGTGCGCCGCGCTGCTGGTCGCCTTCGTCGTAAAGGTACGGCAGCGGCTGCGGGTCGCCTTCCGGGCGGGCCGGCTGGGCGACGCGGAAAGGCTCCAGCGCCTCGGCGGTGACCACCCAGGGCGACACCGTGGTGGCGAAGCTTTTCGACAGGAACGGCCCCAGCGGCTGGTATTCCCAGGCCTGCATGTCACGCGCGGACCAGTCGTTGAGCAGGCAGAAGCCGGCGATATGCCCGGAGGCGGCATTGATCGGGATGGCCTTGCCCTGGTCATTGCCCTGGCCGATCCAGATGCCCAGCTCCAGCTCCAGGTCCATCCGCGCGCAGGGGCCGAACACCGGCACGTCGAGGCCGGCGGGCAGGGTCTGGCCGTTGGGGCGGCGCACCTCGGTGCCGGACGGCACGATGGTGGACGCGCGGCCGTGGTAGCCGATGGGCACGTACTTGTAGTTGGGCAACAGCGGGTTGTCCGGACGGAACAGCTTGCCAACGTTCTGCGCGTGGTGGATGCCGACGTAGAAGTCGGTGTAGTCGCCCACCTTGGCCGGCAGGTGCATGCGGCACGCAGCCTGCGGCTTGAGCAGCGCGGCGCCCAGGTGCTCCATGCGCTTCTGTTCGCCGCTGCCTTCGCTGAGCAAATGGATCAGCGCGTCGCGCAGGGTGCGGCGCGCCGTAGGGCCTGCGGCGAAGAAGGCGTTCAGGCTGTCGCCGCTGGCGACCAGCGCGGCCTGGTGCGCGGCGCCGTGGAAGAGTCCGCTCTCGCAGGCGGTCTTCAGGTCGAAGATGTAGTCGCCGATGGCGACGCCGCCACGGGGCGAGTCGCCCGGCGGGCTGAACACGCCCAGCGGCAGGTTCTGCAGGGGGAAGTCCGGGTGGCCGTTGGCCGATTCGATCCAGCTTTGTGCGTTGTGGGCGGCGCTCATGTTACTGCTCCTGGGAAGGGTCGAAGGTCTTCTGCATGCCGCTCCAGCAGCTGTCGTAGTCACGCTGCAACTGCGGGCAGTCGAGGGCGAAGCGGCTGGGGCGCAGCACGCGGCCGGTCTCGAACATGAAGGCCATGGTCTTGTCGATCTTGTGGGGTTTGAGGTTGGCGGCAATCGCCTGCACGGTGGTGGCGTTGTCCGGGCCGTGGGCGCTCATGCAGTTGTGCAGTGAGGCGCCGCCGGGGACGAAACCGTCAGCCTTGGCGTCGTACACGCCCTGGATCAGGCCCATGAATTCGTTCATCAGGTTGCGGTGGAACCATGGCGGACGGAAGGTGCTTTCGGCCACCATCCAGCGCGGCGGGAAGATCACGAAATCCATGTTGGCCATGCCGTGGGTATCGCTGGGCGAGGTCAGTACGGTGAAGATGGAAGGGTCCGGGTGGTCGTAGCTGATCGAGCCGATGGTGTTGAAGCGGCGCAGATCGTATTTATACGGCACGTTGTTGCCGTGCCAGGCGACCACGTCCAGCGGCGAGTGGTCGAGCTGGGTGGCCCAGAGTTCGCCGAGGAACTTCTGCACCAGTTGCACCGGGCCTTCCACGTCCTCGTAGTGCGCCACCGGGGCAAGGAAGTCGCGGGCGTTGGCCAGGCCATTGCTGCCGATGGGGCCGAGGTCGGGCAGGCGCAGCGCGGCGCCGTGGTTTTCCGCTACATAGCCGGCGGCCCCGGCTTCCAGCAGTTCGACGCGAAGGCGCATGCCACGGGGGATCACGGCGATCTCCAGCGGCTCCAGCTCCAGCACGCCCAGCTCGGTGACCAGGCGCAGGCGGCCGGCCTGGGGCACGATCAGCAGCTCGCCGTCGGCATTGAAGAACACCCGGCGCATGGAGATGTTGGCGCGGTAGGCGTACAGGCTGACGCCGCTGCAGGCCTCGGCTTCGGCGTTGGCGGCCATGCATAGCAGGCCGTCGACGAAGTCGGTAGGCTCCTCGGGCGTCGCGAAGCTGTTCCAGCGCAGGCGGTTGGGCGTGACGGGGCCGAGGGCGGTGCCGGTGATCTGCCGCTCCAGGCGCTCGAAGCGCGGGTGCGCGGCGGACGGCCGGATGCGGTACATCCAGGTGCGCCGGGCCTCACTGCGCGGGACGGTGAAGGCGGTGCCGGAGAACTGCTCGGCGTAGAGCCCCAGCGGCACCTGCTGCGGCGAGTTCATGCCTACGGGCAGGGCGCCCGGCAGGGCCTCGCTGGCGAATTCGTTGCCGAACCCGGATTGGTAGGCAGGAGAGGCGGTCATGGTGGTTTCACTCTTTTTATCGTAATTGAATTATGATTAACGTAATTTCGTGACGGCGGGCCGTCAAGTCCGTCTGGGAGTTCCTTTAAGTTGAAGACCATGAACGACGCAGAAGACTCCGTCCCGACGAAGGGCGCAAAGGTGCAATCCGCCGAGGTGGGCACGCAGATCCTCAAGGCCCTGGCGGACCTTGCGCCGAGCACTTCGCTCAAGCATCTGGGCGAGTACCTGGACATGCCGGCGGCCAAGGTCCACCGCTATCTGCAGGCGCTGATCGCCAGCGGCTTCGCCGAGCAAGACCCGCTGACCAACCATTACGGCCTGGGACGCGAGGCGTTGTACGTCGGCCTGGCGGCGATCCGCCGGTTGGACGTGGTGAAGGTTGCGAGCCCGGTGCTGGCCGAGTTGCGCGATGTGCTGGGGCAGACCTGCTTCCTCGCCATCTGGGGCAGCCACGGGCCGACCGTTGTACAGGTTGAGCCGGCCCAGGGCATGGTCACGCTGGTGACCCAGGTCGGCTCGGTGCTGCCGCTGCACGGTTCGTCCACCGGGCTCGTATTCGCGGCCTACAAGGATGGGCTGGAGGAGGGCGCTGATTTGGCGGTGCTGGAGGGCATTCGCAGTGAGGGCCTGCATGCCATCCACGGCCTGCTGATGCCGGGGGTGAATGCGCTGTCGGTGCCGCTGTTCAAGACCGGCCGCGAACTGGCCGGGGTGATTACCGTGGTCGGTTCGCAGGCGAGCTTTGCCGCCGAAGCTCATGGCGAGGCGGCGCGGACCCTGCTGGAGATGGCGCGGGAGGTCAGTTTGCGGATGGGCGGAGAGGTTTGACGGCGCGCTGTCACTCCTGCTCCATCCCCGCCCAGTCCGTCCCGTTCACCAGCACATCGCCCAGCGCCTGCGCGGCACTGGAAAGCTTGTGCTCCGCCAGGCAGAACAGCCCCACCCGGCGCTCGATGCGCGGTTCGTCGAGCGCCACGCAACGCGCGCCCAGCTCTTCCATCTGCTGCCGGCACAGGCGCGGCACGGCGCTGACGCCCAGCCCTTCGGCCACCATCCGGCCCACCGTGACTAACTGGTGGCTTTCGAACGCCACCGGCAGTCGCCCCTGCAACTGCTCTTCGAGCAGCAGACGCACGGCCGATGGACGTTGCAGGGTAATGAAATGGTCTGCCAGCAACTGCTCCCAGGTGATCCGGGATTCGTTTGCCAGCGCTGAGTCCGCGGGCAGCACGGCAACGAAACGGTCGGTGTAGAAAGGCGTGAAAGTCAGCCCGTCGAGGCTGTCCGGCTCCAGGGCGATGCCCAGCTCCACCCGATGGTTGCGCACCATCTCCAGCACCTGCTCGTTGATCACGTCGTGTACCGCCACGTTCACCTTCGGGTGGCGGTCGCGAAAGGTGCGCAGCACGGCGGGCAGCAGGTTGCCGGCGAAGGAGGGCATGGCGGCGATGGAGACCCTGCCCAGCTGCAGGGTGAAGTGCTGGTGCATCACTTCCTCGGCGTTGTCCCAGTCCGCCAGCAGCCGGCGCGCCAGGGGCAGCAGCGTTTCGCCCTCCGGTGTGAGCGCCACGCTGCGGGTAGTACGCACCAGCAACTGGCCGCCCAGGGACTCTTCCAGGCTCTTGATCGCCAGGCTCAGCGCCGGCTGCGACAGGTGCAAGCGCTCGCAGGCCTGGGCGAAGCTCAGGCTCTGGGCGACGGCGAGGAAGGCGCGCAGTTGCTTCACAGTCATATTGATAAGCAAACCATATCAATCAATTGGAAAAACAAACTTAACAAATCAGTCGCTGCCGGTGAAGCTGCAGACGCTCTCTGACCGATGGGTCGGACATTCCAAATACAAGAGGCAGCAGCAACATGGCAGGACTCGACAAGCGTGTAGGCAGTTACGAGGAAGCCCTTGCCGGGCTCACCGACGACATGACGGTACTGGCGGGCGGCTTCGGCATCTGCGGCATCCCGGAAAACCTCATCGCGCACATCCGCAAGCTGGGCGTGAAGGGCCTGACCGTGGTCTCCAACAACTGTGGCATCGACGGCTTCGGCCTCGGCGTGCTGCTGGAGGACCGCCAGATCCGCAAGATGATCGCGTCCTACGTTGGCGAGAACGCGCTGTTCGAGCAGCAGCTGCTGTCCGGTGAGCTGGAGGTCGAACTGACCCCGCAGGGCACCCTGGCGGAAAAACTCCGTGCTGGCGGCGCCGGCATCCCGGCCTTCTTCACCGCCACCGGCTACGGCACCCCGGTCGCCGACGGCAAGGAAGTGCGCGAGTTCGACGGCCGCCACTACGTGATGGAGCGCGCCATCACCGGCGACTTCGCCATCGTCAAGGGCTGGAAGGCCGACCACTATGGCAACGTCATCTACCGCCACACCGCGCAGAACTTCAATCCGGTAGTCGCCACCGCAGGCCGCATCACGGTCGTCGAGGTGGAGGAGATCGTCGAGCCGGGTGAACTGGACCCGACCCAGATCCACACCCCCGGCATCTACGTCGACCGCATCATCCAAGGCACCTTCGAGAAGCGCATCGAGAAGCGCACCGTTCGTTCCTGAGCCCACCGGACAAGAGAGACAAGAAGATGGCATTGACCCGCGAACAGATGGCTCAGCGCGTGGCGCGCGAGCTGCAGGACGGCTTCTACGTGAACCTGGGCATCGGCATCCCGACCTTGGTCGCCAACTACGTGCCCGAGGGCATGGAAGTGATGCTGCAATCGGAGAACGGCCTGCTCGGCATGGGCGCGTTCCCCACCGAAGACACGGTCGACGCCGACATGATCAACGCCGGCAAGCAGACCGTGACCGCCGTGAAGGGCGCGTCGATTTTCTCCTCTGCCGAATCTTTCGCGATGATCCGTGGCGGTCACGTCGACCTCACCGTGCTCGGTGCCTTCGAGGTGGACGTGCAGGGCAACATCGCCTCCTGGATGATCCCCGGCAAGCTGGTGAAGGGCATGGGCGGCGCCATGGACCTGGTGGCCGGCGCGGACAACATCATCGTGACCATGACCCACGCCTCCAAGGACGGCGAGTCCAAGCTGCTCGACCGCTGCTCGCTGCCGCTGACCGGCGCCGGCTGCATCCGCAAGGTACTGACCGACCTGGCCTACCTGGAAATCGAGAACGGTGCCTTCATCCTGCGCGAGACCGCGCCGGGAGTGACTGTCGAAGAGATCGCCGAGAAGACCGCCGGCCGCCTCATTGTGCCGGACGATGTGAAGGAAATGACCTTCTGATCCCCTGTGTAGGAGCGGGCCATGCCCGCGATTCGCGCGCATGGCGCGCTCCTACAGGTAAAGCCAGCTTCGGAGTTCCCAGATGCAAGACGTAGTTATTGTCGCCGCCACCCGCACCGCCATCGGCGCCTTCCAGGGCAGCCTGGCGAACATTCCCGCCCATGAACTGGGCAGTCTGGTCATCCGCTCGCTGCTCGAACGCAGCGGCGTGAAGCCGGACCAGATCGACGAAGTCATCCTCGGCCAGGTGCTCACCGCCGGCGCCGGGCAGAACCCCGCGCGGCAGGCCGCCATAGGCGCCGGCCTGCCGGTGGAAGTGCCGTCGATGACCATCAACAAGCTCTGCGGCTCGGGCCTGAAGGCGCTGTTCCTCGGCGTCCAGGCGATCCGTTGCGGCGACGCGGACGCCATCATTGCCGGCGGCCAGGAAAGCATGAGCCTCGCGCCCTACGTGCTGCCCAAGGCCCGTACCGGACTGCGCATGGGCCACGCCGAGCTGCAGGACACCCTGCTGCGCGACGGCCTGATCGACGCCTTCAACGACTACCACATGGGCATCACCGCCGAGAACCTGGCCGAAAAGTTCGGTATCAGCCGCGAGGCGCAGGACGCCTTTGCCGCGCAGTCCCAGCTCAAAGCCGCCTCGGCCATCGAGGCCGGCCGCTTCAAGGACGAGATCACCCCGGTGCTGATTCCCCAACGCAAGGGAGAGCCCCTGTCCTTCGACACCGATGAGCAACCGCGCGCCGGCACCACCGCCGAATCCCTGGGCAAGCTCAAGCCTGCCTTCAAGAAGGATGGCACTGTCACCGCCGGCAACGCCTCCACCCTCAACGATGGCGCCGCCGCCGTCCTGCTGATGAGCGCCGAGCGCGCACGCAGTCTGAACCTCCCGGTTCTGGCGCGCATCCAAGCCTATGCGAGCAGTGGTGTCGACCCGTCGATCATGGGCATCGCCCCGGTGACCGCGACCCGCAGCTGCCTGGAAAAGGCCGGCTGGAGCCTCGACGACGTCGAGCTGATCGAGGCCAACGAAGCCTTCGCCGCGCAGGCCCTGTCGGTCGGCAAGGAGCTGGGCTGGAACGCCGAGAAGGTCAACGTCAACGGCGGCGCCGTCGCCCTTGGCCACCCGATCGGCGCCTCGGGCGCCCGCGTGCTGGTGACGCTGCTCCACGAAATGCTCCGCCGTGATGCGAAGAAGGGTCTCGCGACCCTGTGCATCGGCGGCGGTCAGGGTGTCGCCATGGCCCTGATCCGGGACTGAAGGCGCGACCGAGGACCAAGCGACCAACGATTGATTGGCGAGCGCCGGGCGGCATGTATCCATGTCGTACCGGTAGGCAGGATGGTGGGTGGGCACACCGACAGACGAACATCCTGCCGCGGTTTTCGGCGTCCCCCGGCGCCGGCAAACCCTTGCGTCACCGCTCGGCCCCACGCAGGCCGGGCGGTTTTTCATTCCAGGACGGGTATTGCCACAAGCCCCGTTCGACGATGAGCCATTACAAGAACAACGAGGTAGACCATTATGAATTCCCACGCCCAAACCCCCGGCACAGCCGTTCAGGACAGCCGCTCGGCGCGCTTCGCCATGGCCTGTTCCAACTGGGCCGAGCGCTGGTTCCCCGACTCCTGGGTCTTCGCCGCGCTCGCGGTGCTGATCGTCAGCGTGGCCGCACTGGCCATCGGCGCACCGGCCACCGAAACCGCCAAGGCCTTCGGTGACGGCTTCTGGAGCCTGATCCCCTTCACCATGCAGATGGCCTTCGTGGTCATCGGCGGCTACGTGGTCGCCAGCTCCGGCCCGGCGTCCAAACTCATCGACCTGTTCGCCCGCGTGCCGAAGAACGGCCGCTCGGCAGTCGCCTGGGTCGCGGTCATTTCCATGGTCGCTTCGCTGCTCAACTGGGGCCTGTCCCTGGTGTTCGGCGGCCTGCTGGTACGCGCCCTGGCGCGTCGCGAAGACCTGAAGATGGACTACCGCGCCGCCGGCGCCGCCGCCTACCTGGGCCTGGGCGCCGTGTGGGCGCTTGGCCTGTCGTCCTCCGCCGCGCAGCTGCAGGCCAACCCGGCCAGCCTGCCGCCGTCGATCCTGGCGATCACCGGTGTCATCCCGTTCACCGAGACCATCTTCCTCTGGCAGTCCGGCGTGATGCTGCTGGCGCTGGTGCTGGTGTCGCTGGTCATCGCCTACATGACCGCACCCGGCGCGGCCAGCGCCCGTGATGCGAAGGCCTGCGGCGTGGACGTCAGCTTCACTCCGCCGAGTGCGCCGAAGGCGACCCGGCCGGGCGAATGGCTGGAACACAGCCCGCTGCTGATCCTGATGCTGGTTGCCCTGGCCGCCGGCTGGCTGGTCCACGAATTCAGCACGAAGCCGGCGATCACCGCGATCTCCGGGCTGAACACCTACAACCTGCTGTTCCTCATGGTGGGCGCGCTGCTGCACTGGCGCCCGCGCAACTTCCTCGACGCCGTGGCCCGCGCCGTGCCGACCACCACCGGGGTGCTGATCCAGTTCCCGCTGTACGGCTCCATCGCGGCGATCCTGACCACTGTGAAGGGCGGCGACGGCTCCACCATCGCCCACCACATCTCCACCTTCTTCGTGCAGATCGCTTCCCACGACACCTATGCGCTGCTGATGGGTGTGTACTCGGCGGTGCTGGGCTTCTTCATCCCGTCTGGCGGTGGCAAGTGGATCATCGAGGCGCCCTATGTGATGCAGGTAGCCAACGAGCTGCAGTACCACCTGGGCTGGGCGGTGCAGATCTACAACGCCGCCGAAGCGCTGCCGAACCTGATCAACCCGTTCTACATGCTGCCGCTGCTCGGCGTGCTGGGCCTGAAAGCCCGCGACCTGATCGGCTTCAGCTTCGTCCAGCTGCTCGTCCACGTGCCCCTGGTGCTGTTCCTGCTCTGGGCACTGGGCACCACCCTGCAGTACCTCCCGCCGGTCCAGCCGTAACCACGCATTCGGCCCCGATGGCAAAAAGCCCGGATGTCGCGAGACATCCGGGCTTTTTTCTTCGGGAAGCGATCAGCCCCGGCTGACTTCCACGGCGCCGAGCGCACGCACGTCCAGGTGCTCGCCGCTGAGCTGCGCAGCGTCCTGGTCGAACACTTCGCGCAGCCAGTCACTGACCGCCTGGAAGCGACCGATGCGGCCGGCGTCGCGGTGAGCGAGCAGCCAGATTTCCCGCACGACCACCGCGCCGGAGAGGCGTACCAGGCCTTCGCGCTCGCCGAGGAAGCACGGCAGCAACGCCATGCCCAGGCCGCTTTCGCAGGCGTGGATCAGCGTGGTCACACTGCTCGCGCGCAGGGCGAAATTGGCATCCGGGACGAAGCGCCGCAGCCAGCACATCTCCGGGGTGTCATCGAGGTCTTCGCCGTAGCCCAGCCAGGGCTGCTGCGGCCATTGCTCAGGCGGCACCTGGGCGAAAGGCGTGGCGGCGTAGATGGCGAAACCGATGTCGGCGACCTTGCGCATCACCAGCGCGGCGTCTTCCGCCGGGCGCGCCAGGCGCAGGGCGAAGTCGGCTTCGCGACGGGTGAAGGACAGCGCGCGGTTCGCCGGGATCAGCTGCAACTGCAGGTTGGGATAGGTGCGCGCCAGTTGCGGCATGTGCTGCACCAGCCAGTGGCTGAAGAGGAAATCCACCGCGGTGATGCGCACCGAGCCGTTGATGGCGCTGGCTTCGTTGCGCGTTTCCAGCAGCATGCTCTGCACATCACCGAGGATGCGCTCGGCGTAGCCAAGAAAGGCCGTGCCGGCGTCGGTGGCCTTGTAGCCCGCGTTGTCGCGGATGAACAGGCGGGTCTGCAGCGCGCTTTCCGCGGCCACCAGGCGCCGGCTCATGGTCGAGGGGTCGACGCCCAGCGCGCGGCCGGCGGCGCTCATGCTGCCGTGCCGGGCGAGGGCGAGGAGGATCGGGATGTCGTTCCAGTCGAAATTCACGGGGATGACCTCGCGGGCTTCAGAAATGCACGTCGGCGGCCGGGACCACTTTGGCGCGCGGGCCGAAGCTGCTGATGCTGCCCAGTACCGCGTTGTGGTGCGCGCTGATCTGCGCGGCGCTGAGCACGGCATTGTCGACGGTGGAGTGGGCATCGCCCACCAGCGTCACGGCGTAGCCCTGCGCCAGGGCGCGGCGGGTGGTGGTGTCGACGCAGTAGTCGCTCTGCAGGCCGCAGACCACCAGGTGATCGATGCCGCGCGCTTGCAGCAGGTCGGCGAGGTCGGTGCGCAGGAAGGAGTCCGGGGTGGTCTTGCGCACCTGGAGGTCCGCAGGGGCGGTGAGCAGTCGCGATTCCAGCTGCCAGCCGGCGCTGCCATACTGCAGGTCATCGTCCTCGTGCTGCACCAGCACCACCGGCACGCCGGCCCCACGCGCCGCTCGACTCAGACCATTGATGCGCTGCAGCACATTGTCGATGTCGAAACAGGCGCAGTCGCCGGTACACAGGTCGGACTGGACGTCGATGATCAGCAGGGCGGTGCTCATGGCGAGCGTATTCCTTTCAAGAGAATGGCGAAGGTCGAGTGGCGTCGGGAATGGTAGCCCGCCTGATGGCGTGGGCCAATGCCGGCAAGCGTTTGCTGCCAAAGCCGTATTTCCCTTTGCCGCGCCTTCGGCGATGGTGACGGCCATCAACCGGACCGGATGCCGATGAACAGCCTTCCCGCCAAGACCCTGACCCTCGCCAACGGCCTGCGCGCCACCGTCATCCAGGCTCCCGGCGCCAGCCGCGCCGCCGCGCTGTTGCGGATCGCCCGTGGCAGCCACGACGAGCCGGAAGCCTTCCCCGGCCTCGCGCACTTCATCGAGCACCTGCTGTTCCTCTGTGGCGAGCGCTTCGTCGAGGGCGAGCGCCTGATGCCGTGGGTGCAGGCCCGTGGCGGTCGGCTCAATGCCAGCACCCGGGCCCGGCAGACGGACTACTTCTTCGAGGTACCGGCCGCCGATCTGGGGGACGGGTTGGCGCGGCTGGTGGACATGCTGGCGCGGCCGCTGCTGGACGAAGCCGTGCAGGTCGCCGAACGGGAAGTGCTGGAAGCCGAATTCCTTGCCCGCGGCCGCGATCCTGACACCCTGATCGACGCCGCCCTGGCGCTGGCGGTGGCGCCGCGGCACCCCCTGGGGCGCTTCGTGGCCGGTCGCCGCGACAGCCTCAAGGTGGAAAACGCCGAGTTCCAGAAGGCGCTGCGTGCCTTCATCCGCTCCTGTCAGGTGGGCGGGGCGCTGGAACTCTGGCTGCAGGGCCCGCAATCGCTGGAAGAACTGGAGGCACTGGTCGAGCGCGAAGCCGCTGTGCTCCCGTCCGGCGCGCTGGTCGAATCCGCCAGTGCCGAGTCCCTCCTGCCACTGGCCGGTCAGGAACTGAAGCTGCGCCTGACCGGCGCCCCGCGACTGGTGCTGGCCTTCGCCCTGGAGGGCGTGGCGGGTGAGGGCGGTGCGTTGCTGGAACAGTTGCAGGGCTGGCTGGCCGACGAGGCGCCCGGATCACTGCTGGCCTGCCTGGGGCAGAACGGGCTTGCCGACAGCGCCCGTGTGCGTCTGAGCCGCTTCGCCAACGGCCAAGCGTTGTTGCGTTTCGATTTCGAACTGGCCGAAGCCGCCACCGCCGATCTCGTCGAATCAGCCTTCCTTTCCTGGCTGGAGGCGCTGCGCAAATTGCCGGAGGATATCCTCGCCGCTGCTCCTGTCGATGAGCCCACCGGCGCCCTGGAACAGCTGCAACGCCGCGCGGGAAGCGCCAATCCCTCGGCATGGATCGGCCAACTGGTAACACTGCGGATGATCCGCCTGCTGACCTGCGAGCCGGTGATCGGCGAGTCGCTGACCTCGGCCGGCTTCATCCTCGATGTCGGCCGTAGCCCGCAGCGCAGTATCGAACCGCTGCGGGGCGAGCCGTGGTCCTTCACGCCGACGCAAGCGGCCAAGCAGGCCGAGCCCGCTGCCCTTTACCTGCGCTGGCGCTTCCCGCAGCCGCCAAGCCGGCCGGCATTCCTTTGCGCCAGGCAGGCGCTGCGTCCGCTTGCAGGCGCAGCACGGCACGAGGGCGCCAGCCTGCGCCTGGAGGCCATGGAAAGTGACTGGACACTGATGCTGTCGGGGGCGAAGAACCACCTTGCCGAGCTGGCCGAGTGCGCGATCCATGCGCTTCAGCATCCTGCCGCCGCTGTGCTGGGGCAGGGCGCGCGTCTGCACGCTGCCGAACGCCGTCGCCGCGAAGGTGAAATGCCGATCCGACAGTTGCTCGATCTGCTGCCGCAGATGCTGGCCGGAGACAGCGATGCATCACCGGACTGGTCCGCCGCCCATTGGGACGACCTGACTCGCGGCATCGAGTTGCCGGATACCCTGGCAGGCTACTCGACCACCAGCGCGTTGCCGCCGCGCAGCGGCCCGGCCGGTCGGCATCGCCAGGTACTGGAGCTGGCGGGCGAAGCGGCGCTGTTGCTGTTCTGCCCGCTGGCGTCGCGCTCGGCGGCCGACGAAGCCGCGTGGCGCTTGCTGGCCCGCGTGCTGGAGCCGGCCTTCTTCCACTGGCTGCGCGGCGAGCGGCAACTGGCCTATGCACTGTACTGCGGCTTCCGCCAAGTGGGCATGCGCCGCGGCATTCTCTTCGCGGTGCAGTCGCCGTTGTTGTCGGCGGTGGAGTTGCAGGCCGAGGTCGACAGCTTCCTTTACCGCCAGGGCGAAGCCCTGCTGCGGATCGACCCGCAACGAGTCGACAGCCTGCGCGCTCCGCTGGCCGCTGAGCTGGCGCGCGCGCCGGACGACTTCGCCGAACGCCTGCATCAGGCCTGGAACGACCAGCTGGCCGGCGTCGCATCGTCGCACCGTGAGGCCATGGTCCAGGCGCTCGGCAACCTCTGCGCCACCGAGCTGCGCGCCGCGCATTCGGCGCTCAGCTCCGCCCAGGGCGGTCACTGGCTGCTGCTCAGCCACGCCTGATCCTCGTACTTTCGACCTGGGGTGCCGTCCGCAAGGCGGTGCCACGGTCGACTTTTGCCTTACGCCCGGTGTGCTGGCCCAAGGTAGCTGCCCGGCGGTCACGACTACCCGCGACCATCGCCACGCGCCTGAGGAAGCGGTGGTCGCAGAGCCTTGCGCAGTGCTCCCGCAAGACGCCTGCAAGGCCCGTGGAACCGGCGCCAAAGCAGCGTATGGCAAGGCCGCGAGCGTTTCGATAATCGCCTCCGACACGACTGAGCCGCAGTCGACCCCCCCACCCGGAGAGCGCCATGAACAAGAACAAGATCGCCGTCCGCCGCCAGCTGCTGCCGCTGGCATTGTCCACCCTGGCCCTGTCTTCAGTGTCGAGCGGAGCCAGCGCCGACATCATGCTGTACGACAAGGACGACACGACCTTTTCCACCGACGGCTACTTCAACGCCTTCTATGTGAACAGCGACGTCGATCGCAACGGCGAAACCTACGACCGCCGCCAGTCGCGGGTGAAGATGGGCTTCCTGCCCAACTACATCGGCTTCAACTTCGGCAAGAAGATCGACGGCCTGACCCTCACCGGGCGCTCCTCGTTCTGGGTGACCATCAACGACAGCGAGCAGGACGGCACCGACACCGCCATCGACGTCCGCCAGTTCTACGGCAATGTCGCCGGCGACTGGGGCGAGGTGCTGATCGGCAAGGACTTCGGCCTGTTCTCGCGTTCCAACATCTTCCTCGACGAACTGCTCGCCGGCTTCGGCAACGCCAGCGATACCCTCGGCCTGGTGGATGGCAAGGGCGTGTCCTTCGGCAACATCGGCACCGGCTACCCGTACCCGTTCCCGACCTCGCAGATCACCTACCGCAACAACAACCTGGTGGAAGGCCTGCACATCGCGGTGGGCATCATGGACCCGATCGACACCAACCAGATCGACAAGGACGCCAGTGACGGCCTCGACGACAAGGCCTACCAGGACAACCCGCGCTACGAGAGCGAGATCAGCTACCAGTTCGACGTCGGCGGGGCGAAGATCTACAGCTGGGTCAACGGCGCCTACCAGACCTCGAAGAACACCAACGACGAAGTCGACAGCGTGACCTCGAAGGGCCTGGGCTATGGCCTCCAGGCGAAGATGGGCGGCTTCTCGCTCACGGGGTCGGGCTTCACCGCCAAGGGCATCAACCCGTTCTTCACCAACAACGCGGGTGAAGCTGCGCTGCGTGAAGTGGACAGCCGCGGCGTGCTGCTGCAGGGCTCCTACAGCTGGGGCAAGAACCGTGTGGCGCTGTCCACCGGCGAGACCCGCGACGACGGCAACGGCCTGGGCAGCGCGGCGGATTACTCCACCCAGGGCATCGCCTACTTCCGCACCATCAACGACAACCTGAAGCTGGTGGCCGAGTACAACGTCTACGAGATCGACGGCCGCAAGGGCTCCACCGTCAGCGAAGACACTGACACCTTCGCGGTGGGCGCCGTCCTCAACTGGTAACCCCCCAACTCCTTTGGTTCCGTTTCGGCGGGTCGGCACGGCGTGTCGCCCGCTTTTTTTGTTTGATGGGGGAGCCGTCATGGCCGGAATGCGGCCCAAGGGACGGCGCCGGCCCTGCCCACGGTTCGCTTGCGTGGCCTGCTCCTACAAATTTCCCGCTACTTTCGGATAGACCCGTCACGACCCAAGTAGCATGGGGCGCGCTCCGGCTGCTTCGTAGAATGCCAACGTCGATATCCTGACTGGGCGTACGCCATGCACGAAACACAAGGAGTCGTTCGCGGCATGTCCAGTGCCCGCGACGTCGAGGCGGTTGCCCAGGACCTGGCGCGCCAGCTGATCCATCCCAACCTCGGCTTCGTGCTGTTCTTCTGTTCCGCCGAATACGACCTGCCGACGCTGGCCGCCGCGCTGGAGCAGTATTTCGGCGGCATCGACCTGGCCGGCTGCACCACCGCCGGGGAGATCACCCCGCAGGGCTATGGGCGTGGCTGCGTCACCGCCGTCGGCTTCGATTTGCGCACCTTCGCCATCTCCTGCGCGCTGGTGGACGAGATGGAGCGCTTCAGCCTGATCGACGCGCAGCAGATGGTCGAGTCGCTGGTGGCGGACTGCCGCAGCGCCGGGCTGGCGCCGATCAAGGACCACAGCTTCGCCCTGACCCTGCTCGACGGCCTGTCCAGCCGCGAGGAAGTGGTGCTCGCCGCGCTCAGTGCCGCGCTGGGCGCTATCCCGCATTTCGGCGGCTCGGCCGGCGACGACAACCACCTGACCCACACCCACGTCTATTACCAGGGCCAGTTCCACACCGGCGCGGCGGTGGTGGTGCTGTTCAACACCTGGCTGGACTTCGAGGTGTTCACCACCCACCACGTGCTGCCCAGCGAGGAGAAACTGGTGGTCACCCGCGCCGACAGCGACAGCCGCCGCGTGCTGGAGCTCAACGCCGAGCCGGCCGCGCTGGAGTTCGCCCGGCTGGTCGGAGTGCCGCTGGAGCAGCTGGATTTCTCGCTGTTCCCGGCGCATCCGCTGGCGGTGCGGGTGCGTGACCAGTACTACGTGCGCTCGATCCAGCAGGTCAACGAAGACCTCAGCCTGACGTTCTACTGCGCGGTGGAGAACGGCATCGTCCTCACCGCCATGAGCACCGGCCCGCTGCTGCCCGGGCTGCAGGCGCAGTTCCAGCGCCTGCACGAACGCCTCGGCCCGCCATTGCTGACCATCGGCTGCGACTGCTTCCTGCGCCGCCTGGAGCTGGAGGTGGCCGGCGATACCGGGCCCACCGCCGAGTTTCTGCGCAGCCAGCAGGTGATCGGCTTCAACACCTACGGGGAACAATTCAATGGCATGCATATCAACCAGACCTTCACCGGTGTCGCCATTGGCCGTCCTCGGGGCAACGCCGGACGCTGACCTGCGTGCGCGCATTGACGAGCTGGAGCGCGACAACCACAAGCTGCAGCGGATCAATGCGGCGCTGATCGAGCGTGTCGAGTCGGCCACCTTGCGCGGCGACAACGCCTATGGCGCCTTCCAGCATTCGGTGGTGCTGGCCGAGCAGGTGCGAGAGCGCACCGATGCGCTGAGCGAAGCGATGGTCGAGCTGAAATCCAGCAACCAGCTGCTCAGCGACGCGCGCCTGCGCGCCGAGACTGCGCACCAGCATCTGCTCGATGCCATCGAGAGCATCTCCGATGCCTTCGTGCTGTTCGACCCGCAGCAGCGCATCGTCCTCTACAACGAACGGTTCCGGGCCTTCTGGGCGCAGACCCGCGCCCGTGTCGGCGCGGGAACGCGGCTCGCCGAGGTGCGCCGGCTGGCGCAGAGCAGCGGGCTGATCGTCGAGGAACAGCGCAGCAGCGACGACGAGCACACCCTCTATCGCCTGCGCAACGACCGCTGGGTGCGCGTCACCGAACGGCCGACCCGCGACGGCGGGCTGGTGGTGCTCTACAGCGACATTACCGAGATCAAGCAGAACGAGATGGCCCGCCGCGAACAGGCGGTGGCGCAGAAATCGCATTTACTGCAACGCGCCGTCGACAACCTGTCCCAGGGCGTAGCCATGGTCGGCGCCGATGGCGCGCTGGAGTTGTGGAACCGGCGCTTCCTGGAGCTTTGCGGGCTGGCGCCGATCGAGGCGCACCGGCCGTTCGCCGAGGTCATGGCCGACAGCGAACTGCCGCTGCTGACACCGCGCAGCCGACCGTGCAAGGGCGAGGCGGAAGGGGTGATCGAGCAGCGCCTGTTCGACGGACGCATGCTGGAAATCCGCACCCACGCGTTGCCGACCGGGGGCTTCGTCAACACCTTCACCGACATCACCGAGCGCTACCGCCACGCCGAGGCACTGCGTGAAAGCGAACGCTGGATTCGCCTCATCACCGACCAGGTCCCGGCGCTGATCGCTTACCTCACCGCCGATCTGGATTACGACTTCACCAACAAGGTCTACGAGGAATGGTACCGCTGGCCCAGCGGCTCGATGCTCGGGCGCAACCTGCGCGAGGTACACAGCGCCGAACACTGCCAGCGCCTGGAACCGTACTTCGAGCGCGCGCTGTCGGGCGAGAGCGTCACCTTCGAGATCGCCGAGACCAACCTCGCCGGGCAGGAGCGCTACATGCAGCGCTCCTACGTGCCCAACCGCCAGGCCGACGGCACCGTGACCGGCCTGTTCGTGCTGATCCGCGACATCACCGAGCGCCGCCGCACCGCCGAGGCGCTGCACCAGGCCTACCAGAACCTCGAGCAGCGGGTGCGCGAACGCACGGCCGAGCTGACCAGCCTGAATGACCAGCTCAAGCGCGAGATCGACGAGCGCAGCCAGGTCGAAGGACGCCTGCGTGAAGCCAAGCGCGAGGCGGAGCAAGCGAACCTGTCGAAGACCAAGTTCCTCGCCGCCGTCAGCCACGACCTGCTGCAACCGCTGAACGCCGCGCGGCTGTTCACCAGTGCGCTGCAGGAGCGCAGCGGCGAAGTGCTGGTGCGCAACATCAGCCAGTCGCTGGAAGACGTGGAGACGCTGCTCGGCACCCTGGTGGACATCTCCAAGCTGGATGCCGGGGTGATCAAGCCGGACATTGCCTCGTTCGATGTCAGCGAACTGCTCGGCAACCTCGCCGCCGAGTACCGTCAGGTGGCCGCCAGCGAAGGCCTGGCGCTGGACTTCGTACCCTGTGGCGCGCAGGTGCGCAGCGACATCCAGCTGCTGGCGAGGATCCTGCGCAACCTGCTGACCAATGCCATCCGCTACACGCCGTCGGGCCGGGTACTGCTGGGCTGCCGGCGGCGTCGGCACAGCCTGTGGATCGAAGTCTGGGACACCGGCGTGGGCATCGCTGCCGACAAGCTCGGCGAGATATTCCAGGAGTTCAAGCGCGGCGATGTGCAGCGTCTCCATCAGGACCGCGGGCTGGGTCTGGGCCTGGCCATCGTCGAGAAGATCGCGCGCATGCTCGGCCATCGCATTCAGGTGGAGTCGGTACCGGGCAAAGGCTCGCGTTTCGCCATCGAAATCCCGCTGGCGCGCCGTGTGGCCCGAAGCGCGCCGGAACCCGAGCGCACCGCCGACGACCTGGTGGAGCGCCTGCGCGGCTCCCGCGTGTGGGTGCTGGATAACGATGCCTCGATCTGCGCCGGCATGCGCACGCTGCTGGAAACCTGGGGCTGCCGGGTGGTGACGGCGCTGTCGGAGGAGGACCTGGCGCGGCAGGTGGACAACTTCCACGCCGAGTCGGACCTGCTGATCGTCGATTACCACCTCGACGATGGGCTGAACGGGGTCGACGCGGTGGCCTCGATCAATGCCCGCCGTGGCACGCCGCTACCGGCGCTGATGATCACTGCCAACTACAGCAACGAGCTGAAGCAGCAGGTCCGCGAGCTGGGGCACACGCTGATGCACAAGCCGGTGCGGCCGATGAAGCTGAAGACGGCGCTGTGCCATCTGATCGATAGCGCCCGTTGATTCGGGCTGCGGCATTCCTCCTGTAGGAGCGGGCCATGCCCGCGATCGCGCCCATGGCGCGCTCCTAAAGATGGTCGCTTTACGTCGGAGTTTCCTGGTGAGATTGGATTTCGCCGCGATGAATTTCACGGACAAGATTCGCACCTACAACGAAACTCCGTCGTTTGGGCTTGCCCTCACCCTAACCCTCTCCCAAGGGGAGAGGGGACCGTTCGGAGCAGGATGAAACCGCGGCATCAGCCGGCACGGACTGCTCCCTCTCCCCTTGGGAGAGGGCTGGGGTGAGGGGGCAGCCTGCGCCGAGCTTTCAAGCGACCTGTAGGAGCGGGCCATGCCCGCGATCGCGCGCATGGCGCGCTCCTACAGGCGGACTCCGTCGCTCGGGATAGCAGAGGGACCTGTAGGAGCGAGGGGGACGCCATCGTTATAGCTCGCGAACAGATTACGCTGCGGGGCAAGGTTCGTGAGCAAGCTCGCTCCTACGAAGAGCAAAGCAGGTCAGGCGCGCTGCGCGACGGGGGCGCGTACCTTGGCCAGCAGGATCAGGGCGATGCCGCCCAGCACGGCCAGAGAAACCAGCGCCAGGCGCAGGCTGATCGCTTCGCCCAGCAGCGCTGCGCCGGACAGGGCGGCGAGGATCGGCACGCTCAGTTGCACAGAAGCCCCCTGGATGGCCGACAGCCCCGGCAGGGCGCTGTACCAGATGGCATAGCCGATCCCGGAAGCCACCGCTCCGGACAGCACGGCATAAACGACGCCCAGCGTGTCCACCCGCAGATCGGCGTGGAAGAACACCGCCAGCACGGCCGCAAAGCTAATGGCGCGCACGAAGTTGCCCGTCGTGATCGCCAGCGGATCGCTGCCCCTGCGCCCGAGCAGCGAGTACAGCCCCCAGGCCACGCCGGACAGCAGCATCAGCAGCGCACCCGCCAGCGGCGGGGCGCTGGCGCTGGGCAGCAATTGGGCCAGCAGGCCGCCCAGGGCCAGCAGAAAACCCGCCAGCGCCTGCCCGCGCAGGCTTTCGCCACGCAGCAGGCCGACCAGGATCATGGTCACCTGCACCGCGCCGAACAGCAGCAGGGCGCCGGTGCCGGCATCCAGCTGCACGTAGGCGTAGGAGAACGCCGCGGCATAGACGAACAGCGCCGCCGCTGCGCGCCAGTTGCCGCCGTCGCTGGCGGCGCGATGGCGCAGTTTCAGCAGCAGAGCGAGCATCAGTGCGCCCGAGAAGATGCGGATGCCAGTGAAGCTCACCGCGTCGATGCTGGTGGCCTTGAGGGCCAGGCGGCAGAGGATGGAATTGCCGGCGAAGGCGATCATCGCCAGGCCGGTGAGGCTCAGGGTGCGGGTGGAGGGCATCGAGTGGTTCCCGGTAGCGGTCGCAACGGCACGTTATGAATCAGCGGCGCCTCGTTTCAGCGGCGCAGGTAGGCGGCGAAGTCGATATCGCCCGCGCAGAGGATGGCCTGCACGCGGTTGTGTACCTTCAGCTTGCGCAGGATGGCGGAGACGTGGGCCTTCACCGTGGTTTCGGCGATCTCCAGGTTGTAGGCGATCTGCTTGTTGGATTCGCCCTTGGTCATCCGCTCCAGCACCAGCAGCTGCTTGCGGGTCAGCGCCTGCAGCAGTTCCGGTGGAATGCTGTGGTCTTCCTGGCCGCTGCGGCGCGGCGAGGATTTCTGCGTGCGGATGATGTCCGACGGCAGGTAGACGTTGCCGTTGAGAATCTGCTCGATGGCCTCGGTCATCTGTACGCGCGGTGACGACTTGGTGATGAAGCCCACTGCGCCGTAGGTGATGGCTTGCAGCACGACCTGCTTGTCCTGCTCGGCGGAGACGATCACCACCGGGATGGTCGGCGCCTCGTTGCGCAGGCTCATCAGGCCGTTGAGGCCATGCATGCCGGGCATGTTCAGGTCGAGCAGGATCAGGTCGAGATCGTCGTGTTCCTGGGTCAGGCCCAGGGCGCTGTCGAGGTCGGCGGTTTCCATTACTTCGCTGCCGGGGAAGCCGTCGGCGATGACGTTGTGGATGGCTTCGCGGAACAGCGGGTGATCGTCGGCGATCAGGATCTTGTACATGGCCTGCACCTCGTTGTTGTCGTTATGGGCGGTGATCGCAAGTTACTTCAGGGGTTGCGGTTGCGCATCCTGCAGGGGCAGTCCTGCCTGTTCCCAGGCGTCGATTCCATCACGGTACCAGTAGAGGCTGGCATAGCCCAGCGCATGTGCGCGGCGGATGGCATTCCAGCTCATCCAGCAGTCGGAACGGCAGTAGAACACCAGCGGGCGCTTGGCATCGCCGTCGGTGAGGCGGGCGAGATTCTGCTCCAGGTAGGCTTGCCACTGTGGTTCCAGAGTGCCGGTGCCGACGTTGGCCAGCCACAGGCTGCCGGGCAGGTTGCGGTGCTTTTCGTCCTCGACGAACTGGCCGTTGAGGAAGGTACGGCGGTAGACGTCCACCAGCCGGGTCTGCGGCTCGCGCTGGAGCAGCGCCTGCAGGGCAGAGGTGTCGAGGGTGGTGGCGTGGTCGGCGGAGGGCGGTGTCGGGCTGCGGTACTGGGCCTGTCGGTAGCCGTCGGCGGAAAACAGCTGCGCGTCCTCGGCCTGCGCGGTCGGCAGCGCGAGGGTCAGGCTGAGCAGGCACGCGGCCAGGCAGCCGCCCACATGGCCATTCAGTGCAGTCGCAAGGCGAGGCATGGCGGTATCTCTGTTCGTTCTTCTTGTAGTGGCCATTAGATGCCGGCTGTGCGGCTTTGGAAATTCGACGTCAGGAGGGGCGAACCGGTACCAAAGTAGTAGGTTTCAGCCCTTGCGCAGGGTGGCGTGCTGCGGGTTGAAGGTCAGCACGGCAAGGCCGGTGAAGAACAGCGTCAGCCCCAGGCAGACGCCTGCCGCCAGCAGGTTGAAGCGCTCGTAGAGGGCAAAGCGCACCAGCTCCACCGCGTGGCTGAACGGGTTCAGCGCGCACAGCCAGTACAGCCACTGGCTGGCCTCGCGCATCTTCCACAGCGGGTAGAGCGCGGAGGAGAGGAAGAACAGCGGGAAGATGACGAAATTCATCACCCCGGCGAAGTTCTCCAGCTGGCGGATGCCGTTGGACAGCAGCAAGCCCAGCGCGCCCAGCAGCAGGGCGGCCAGCAGCAATGCCGGCAGCGCCACCATCAGGCCCATGGGCGGCGGTTGCACGCCATACAGCCAGGCGATCAGCAGGAAGGCATAGACCTGCAGCAGCGACACCAGCGCGGTGGCCAGCAGTTTGCTCGCGAGCAGGAAGGCGCGCGGCAGCGGGCTGGTCAGCAGCACGCGCATGCTGCCCATTTCGCGGTCGTAGACCATCGACAGCGAGCCCTGCATGCCATTGAACAGCAGGATCATGCAGCACAGCCCCGGAACGATGTAGGTCTCGTAGGTGACGTAGGTGTCGTACGGCTCGATGATCGAAATGCCCAGTGCGGCGCGGAAACCGGCGGCAAATACCAGCAGCCAGAGCAGCGGCCGCACCAGCGCGCTGAGGAATCGCGAGCGCTGCAGGACGAAACGCAGACATTCGCGCATGACGATGCCGCGCAGGCATTGCCAGTAGGCGGCGGGGCCGAGGCGCGGGTTCTCCAGGGCGCTCATGTGCAGGCCTCCAGGCGGGTCAGGCGGTCGAAGGTGCGCTCCAGGTTGCCGGCGTCGGGCGCGCAGATATCCCGCGCCTCGCCCCGTGCGACCAGACGCCCGCGATCGAGCACCAGCAGCGCATCCTCGTCGCGTACTTCATCGAGCAGGTGGGTGGTCCAGAGCACGGCGAGGCCGTCCTCGCGGCAAAGCCGGCGTACGTGTTCGTTGAGTGCCTGGCGCGCTGCCGGGTCGAGGCCGACGCTGGCTTCGTCGAGCAGCAGCAGGCGCGGGCGATGCAACAGGGCGCGGGCGATCTCCACCCGGCGGCGGTGCCCGCCATTGAGCGCACGGACCTTGTCGCGGCGACGCTCGTGCAATTGCTGGCGGGCCAGTTCGGCGTCGATCCGCTCGTTCGCCACGCTGCGTGGCAGGCCGTGCAGGGCGGCGTGGTAGTGCAGGTTCTGCTCCACGCTCAGGTCCAGGTCCAGGGTGCTCTGCTGGAACACCACGCCCAGCTCCCGCAGGGCCAGGCGCGGCTGGCGGCGCAGGCTGCAGCCGAGCACGTCGATCTCGCCCTGCTGCAGGTCGTAGAGGCGGGTGAGCAGGGCAACCAGGGTGGACTTGCCGGCGCCGTTGGGGCCGAGCAGGGCGGTGAAGCGCCCGGCGGGCAGCTCGAATTCCAGGCCGTCGAGGGCACGGCGCGGACCGTAGGAGAAGCCGAGATCGCGGACCGCCAGCGCATTCATGGCAGGTGCACTCATACTGGCTGCGTTCATGGCGTCACCACCACGCCCCACGGGTAGCGGCCGACCTTGATCGATTTGGTGACCTTGCGCGAGGCGACATCGATCACCGACACGTCGCCGCTGACGCCATTGGTGGCCAGCAGCGTCTTCTCATCCGGGGTGAACGCCAGGTGCCAGACGCGACGGCCCACCAACAGGTAGTCGAGCACCTCGAAAGTCCTGGCATCCACTACCGCCACATGGTTGGCCGGACCGAGGGCGACGAAGGCCAGTTTGCCGTCGCTGGTCAGTTGTACGCCCACCGGTTGCACCTTGTCGGGGTGTACTCCCTGGATGGCGAAGCGCAGGGTCTTGAGGATCTTGCGGCTGGCGGTGTCGACCACGCTGACGGTGCCACCGATTTCCGCCGAGACCCAGACCTGCGAGCCGTCGTGGGTGAACTCGGCGTGGCGCGGGCGCTGGTCCACCAGGGTGCTGTCCACCAGCTTCTGGGTCGAAGTGTCGATCCAGTGCAGCATATTGGTGGTTTCGCTGGTGTTTACCGCCCATTGGCCGTCCGGGCTCACCGCCATGCCCTCGGGCTCGACGCCGACGTCGATTTGCCCGAGCACCTGAGCGGTCTGGGTATCGACCACCGTGACCAGTGCATCGTCCTCGTTGGAGACGTACAGCCAGCGGTCGTTGGGGTGCAGGGCGAACTGCTCGGGGTCGGCGCCCGATGGCAGCTGCCTGATTATCTTGCGGGTGGCGAGATCGAGCACCTGCACGGTGTCCGAGTCGCTCGCGCAGATGTACAGCAGCTTGTTGTCGTGGGACAGCGCCAACCCGCGTGGACGTTTGCCGGTGTCGATGGTGCCGGTGACGCTCATGCTGTCCAGGTCGATGACGCTCAGGTTGTTGTCCTTCTCGTTGGACACGTAGGCGGTGGCGGCGAAGGCCGGTGACACCAGTGAGAGGGCGAGGCTCAGGCTGGAGAGGGCAAGCAGGCGCGGCATGGGCAGGGTCCTCATGGGAGTTCTTCTTATGGATTAGCTTCGGCGAGGCGGCACTGGCTTTCCGGTGCATCGAGGCCGAGGCTGTCGAGTTCGCTGGCGGGGTGCAGGAAGCCTTCCTGCGGCGAGGTGCTGACCAGCGCGCGCGGCTGCACCAGCGGGATGGGCTGGCGCAGCTGACCGTCCCAGGGGCGGAAGCCGAGCTTGTAGCCCTTGAAACCGTCCAGCGGCAGGTCGGGGGACAGCGACAGCTTGCGGATCGCCATCGGGTCGGCGTCCCGCAGCCGCGTCACGGCGCTGGCGATGCTGCGTACGGCGATCCAGGCAGCGAAGTCGCGATCGTTCATCCAACGTCCGGCATGTTCCTCGAACCGCTTCTGCAACTGCGCGGCGCCGTAGGTTTCCACGGTCTTGTGCCAGCCGGTGGCGACCAGCCCCTGGGTACCTGCCACCGGGCGCGGCAGCCAGGTGTTGTAGGGCACGTATTCGCCGAAGTCGCCGTGCTCGTCGGCCACCAGCACGGCGTCGTAGTCCTCGCTGGACTGAGTGAACAGGGCCATGTCGGCCTGGGCGCTGCGACGCTGGTCGTTGTCGAAGGTGAAGGGCTTTTCCTCGACGATCTTCGCGCCGAAGCGCTTGGCCGAACGGCGCAGGGCGGTGGCGTACAAGGCATCTTCCGGGCGTTTGCCGACGATCAGCAGCCAGCGCGTCCACTTGCGCAGCACCAGAAACTGGGTGAGGGCATCGGTCAGCATCAACCGGCTGGGCAGGGTGTGCAGCACGTTCACCGCGCACTGGCTGGCGCGCAGCTCGTCATCGGCGGCGCCGGCGTTGAACAGCAGGCTGTCCGGCAGCGCGGCGGCCAGTTGGCGCAGGGTGTCGGCGGGAGCGTTGACCACGAACAGGCGCAAGCCGGCGTCGTGCAGACGCTGGGCCTCGGTGAGCAGCTTTTCCGGGGTGTCGGTGCTGGCGGCTTGCAGGCTGTAGTGGTGCTTGAGGAAGCGCCCGGTGCTGTTGCTGTCGGTGATTGCCAGCTCCGCGCCGCGCAGGCCTGCGTCGCTAGGTTCCGGGATGACGTTGGATAGCAGCGGACCGGGGTCGGGTGTGTAGCCCAGATAGCCAATGCGGACTTCCAGCGTGGGAGCTTCTTCGGCGCGGGCGTCGAGACCGAAGGCGGCGGCGCAAGCAACCGCCAGCAGATAGACCACGCCGTGCAGGACGAACTGGCGCATGGGACGACTCCTTTCTGGTTCTTGTGCGGCCAGCATAGGAAGCGTCAGGGGTGCGGCAAATATGCAGAAAGTACCGGTTGGGGCAGTACCAAGGTAGTAGGTTGTGCGCCGCGCCCGCGTCCTAGGATGGCGCTACAAGAACCAGAAGAGGAGCGTCGCCATGCGTATCGCCGTCACTCTCGTCCTGCCGATCCTGCTGATGCTCAGCCTGTTCGGTTTCGACTTCCTCTATACCCGCAACGGCTACCTGCCGGCGGCGGAACTGCGTGCGCTCGTGGCGCCGGTGGGTTGCATCACGACCTGTCGTGGCGCGCCGTAGAACACCGTCTTCAGCGCTTGTAGAGGATCACCGCCGCGCGCAGCTTGCTGCGGCCGAAGCGGCTCATCTGCTCGAACTCCGCGTGGCTCACCGGGATGTGCTGGCAGTCCAGCGGTTCGCGGTGCTGGCTGTGGTCGACGTCGGGGTCGTGCAGGTAGACGAAGTCCTCGTCACAGTCGGTGACCACCACCCAGTGCGGTGCCTTGGAACGCGTCAGCCGATAGCTGCTGATCAGCACCAGCGGCTGGCCGCCGGCTTCCAGCGCGCCCTCGATATCCAGCTGGTTGACCAGCAATTGCTCGACATCGCTTTGCGCCAGCTCGGCGCTGAAGTCCTCATGGACCAGGCGCATGACCTCGCGTTTTTCCTCGCTGCGCACGCCATCGAGGAACAGCGGGCCGTCTTCCGACAGCAACAGGCGCACGCGGAAGCCCCGGCGCAGCGCCGCCAGCGCCAGACCTTGCGGGCTGCAGCCGCCGTGGCCGGCGGTCATGTAGATGGTGGTCGCCTCGCGCCACAGGCGCAGCTCCTCGCGGCGCGCCAGGCGGCGCTTGGGCTCCAGTGCGCCCATGGCCATCAGCAGCGCCGAGGGGCCGCAGGTGAACTCGGTGGTCTGGCGGTAATAAGGCACGTGGCGGTGGGTGCGCTCGTTGATGTGGCGGATGCGTTTCTCGAAGCGCAGGGCTTCGCTATGGTCTTCGTAGTAGTTGCGCACCGTGGCGAAGGGGCGGTAACCGTTGCGCTCGTAGAGGGCGATGGCGCCACGGTTGTCGGGGCGCACTTCCAGGCGCAGGTAGGCGCAGTCATTCTCCAGCGCCTCGGCTTCTGCGCGGTCCAGCAGCTTCTGGCCCAGGCCGATGCCGCGGGCCCGTTCGTCCACGGCAATGGAATACAGGCGCGCCAGCGAGGTGCCCTGGTGGAACAGCACCAGCGCGTAGCCCAGCAACTGGCCGTCGGATTCTGCGACGGTCAGGCTGGCGTGGGCGCGGGTGATCATCCACTGGAAGTTGCGGCGGGACAGGCGGTCGTGTTCGAAGCAGCGGTTTTCCATCTCGACCAGGGCTTGCAGGTCGTCGGCTGAAGCGGCGCGGAACTGGAGTTTCATAGGGTAAGCATTCGTTAATCCGGAGGGCGCACCTTGTCCGGTGCTGGCTGCGAACGGGCGTTGCGTCGTGTGGTCGAAGCTCAACCAGTATTGTCCCAGGGGCAGGGCGCGGCAAGCGCGCCAGCCAGCTTCGGAGGTGTCGTGAGCAAGCTGTTCATCATCGTGGAACGCAAGGAAGACTGGGCCTCCTACTATCCCAGCGAAGACGTGGTCAGCGCCCAGGAGTACCTGGAGATGCCCATCGACGACGACAACGGCAAGCGCGTGCAGGTAATCAACCTGTGCCGCAACTACAAGTATCTGGGCCACGGCTATTACTGCTCGCTGCTGGCCGAAGCGCGCGGGCACAAGGTGATCCCGTCGGTGCGCAGCATCAGCGAGCTGGCGAAGAAATCGCTCTACAGCCTGGCGCTGGAGGACCTGGAGAAGACCCTCGACAAGGCGCTGGCCGACCACCCCTACGGCAGCACTGATGGCTTCACCCTGACGCTGTACTTCGGCCGTACCGACATCGAGCCGCTGCAGGACCTGGCGCGCCAGCTGTTCGAGGCGCTGCCGTGCCCGATGCTGCTGGTGGAGTTCCGCAAGAACCGGGGCTGGCATATCGAGGGCGTGAAGCCGGGGAACATCCACAAGCTGCGCGAGGACCAGGAGGAACAGTTCGCCAACGCGCTGGACGGCTTCAGCCGGCAGATCTGGCGCAAGCCTCGTTCGCGCAAGCAATACCGCTACGACCTGGCGATCCTGCACGACCCGGAAGAAGCCTTCCCGCCGTCCGATCGCAAGGCGCTGAAGAACTTCATCCGCATCGGCCGCAGCCTGGGCATCGACGTCGAGCTGATCGAAAAGAAGGACTACTCGCGCCTGGCGGAGTACGACGCCCTGCTGATCCGCGAGACCACCAGCGTCAGCGACCACACCTACCGCTTCGCCAAGAAGGCCGAGAGCGAGGGCATGGTGGTGATGGACGACCCGGTGTCGATCCTGCGCTGCACCAACAAGGTCTACCTCGCCGACCTGTTGCGCAGCCACAAGCTGGGCATGCCGGCCACCGAAATCCTCTACAAGGACAACCCGCAGGAACTGGAGAAGGTCGGCGAACGCCTGGGCTTCCCGCTGGTGCTGAAGATTCCCGACGGCAGCTTCTCCCGCGGCGTGATCAAGGTGGCCAACCAGGAGGAGTTGCTCAAGGCCAGTGCAGAACTGTTCGAGCGCTCGGTGCTGCTGCTCGCCCAGGAGTTCTTCTATACCGAATATGACTGGCGGATTGGCGTCTTGAACCAGAAACCCATATTCGCCTGCCAGTACTTCATGTCCAAGGGGCACTGGCAGATCTACGACCACAGCCCGGACGCCCAGGAAGTGAGCGGTGATTTCCGCACGATGGCGGTCCATGAGGCGCCGCGCAAGGTCGTGGAACTGGCGGTGAAAACCGCCAACCTGATCGGCGACGGGCTCTACGGCGTGGATTTGAAGCAGGCGGGGGACCGGGTGGTGGTCATCGAGGTGAACGACAACCCGAACATCGACTGTGGGGTAGAGGACGTCTACCTGGGGGACGATCTCTACAAGCTGGTGCTCGAGGAGTTCGTGCGGCGGCTGGAAGTCAAGCGGCGTGGTCGCGGGTGGTGAGATCGTTTCGGCATTGACCTTATAGGAAAACGGTCAATGGGCTGCGTCAAGATATTGCTAGCGTTACAAATTGGAGCGCCAACCGACTGTTTTTTAAAGTTTTTCAAAATAATGGCGCCAAGGAAGGGAGCATGCTCGAGGCAGCCACGAATCTTCGTCGCCTGCTGGTGGTCGATCCGTGCGACGACTGCCGCAGGCTTTTACCCGGACTACGGGCAGCAGGGTGGGAAGTAGACAGCTGCGAGCTGGATAACGCCGGCAATCGCGGTTGTGACGTCGGCCTGCTGCGCCTTCAACCCCGGCATCTCGAACGCCGGGAGTCCGTCAAGGAACTCATCAGCCGCAGCGGTACGGAGTGGATCGCCGTGCTCAGCCCGGACACTTTGCCGCTCAATGAAGTCGGCGATTTCGTCAGTGAGTGGTTCTTCGATTTCCATACCTTGCCCTTCGATGTGGCGCGGGTGCAGGTCACCCTCGGCCGCGCCTTCGGCATGGCCCGTCTGCGCGGGCGCGGCAGCGTGCACAGTGACGAGCACGAGCACGAGCTGCTGGGTGAAAGCCGCGATGTGCGCGAGCTGCGCAAGCTGCTGGCGAAGTTCGCGCCGACCGAGTCTCCCGTGCTGATCCGCGGCGAGAGTGGCACCGGCAAGGAACTGGTGGCGCGCACGTTGCACCGCCAGTCGCGGCGGGCGGTCAGGCCGTTCGTGGCGATCAACTGCGGGGCGATGCCCGAGGCGCTGATCCAGTCCGAGCTGTTCGGCCATGAGAAGGGCGCGTTCACCGGGGCGCACCAGCGCAAGATCGGGCGCTTCGAACAGGCCAACGGTGGCACGCTGTTCCTCGACGAGGTGGGCGACCTGCCACTGGAGTTGCAGGCCAACCTGCTGCGGGTGCTGCAGGAGAAGCAGATCGAGCGTGTCGGCGGCAGCCAGCCGATTGATGTCGATGTGCGGGTGCTGGCGGCGACCCATGTCGACCTGGAACAGGCGATCCGCGCCGGGTTGTTCCGCGAGGATCTCTACTACCGGCTCAACGTTCTGCAGGTGTCCACTTCGCCGCTGCGCGAGCGCAATGGCGACCTGGCGCTGCTGGCCAATCATTTCGCCCACCTTTACAGCGTCGAGACTGGTCGCCGTCCGAGGCGCTTCTCGGACGATGCACTGGCGGCGATGGCTGAGCACAGCTGGCCGGGCAACGTGCGCGAGCTGGCCAACCGGGTGCGGCGCGGCCTGGTGCTGGCCGAGGGGCGACAGATCGAGGCCCGCGACCTGGGCCTGGAGCGGGAGAAGGGGCGCTCGGCGCATCTGCCGCTGGTGACCCTGGAGGAGTACAAGCTGGGCGCCGAGCGCCAGGCCATGTGCGATGCGCTGGCCCGGCACGGAGACAACCTCAGCGTGGCGGCGCGGATGCTGGGCATCTCGCGGCCGACTTTCTATCGCTTGTTGCACAAGCATCAGTTGCGCTAGGGCGGGGTGGCCGTAGTACTGAAGGAGCTCCGAGGGGCGCTCCTTCAGGTTGGCTTCGTGCCGGCATCTGTAGGCATTTCCGCTCACACCGATATCACAATGGCGCGCCAACGCAGGATGGCGTGGAGCGCAGCGATACCCATCGATCAAGCCCAAGCCACGGGGTCTGCAACGGCGGAGCAAAAGAAGCGCCGGCCCCGCCGGCGGATCGCGGGCATGGCCCGCTCCGACAGAAGGCAGGCGCGGTCAACGCCTGCGGTGGCAGGAATGACAAAGGCCCCGAACAGGGGCCTTTGCGGTTGGACAGCCGAGCCGTCAGAAGTAATACGGGAACTTCACGCTGAAGCTGAAATCCGGCGCATCCGGCGAGATGCCGATGGACAGGTTCGGCACGATGGTCAGGTTGGGGCTCCACGCGTAGGTCAGGCCCCAGTTGAAGTACGCCGCGTTGGCGTCGCTGCCGGTGACGGTGGTCCAGTCGCCGCCGTCGGCCTTGATCTTGCTCTTCTGGGCGATCAGGTCGGAGAAGGAGAACGACATGCTGGTCTTCTCGTTGAGGGCGAATGCAACGCCTGCACCGATCTGGAACCAGTCGCCGAGGTCGACCTTGCCCTTCTGCTTCACGCCCTGGGTGGGGCTGATGTCATCGAAGGATTCTTCGAAGTTGTAGGTGTAGGAGAAGCTGCCGAACAGCACGGCCGGGTCGACGGTCTTGACCAGCGAAATGCCGGGGGTGACCGACCAGACACCGTTGCCGGTAGGCAGGGACTCGGGCACGTTGAGGTTGTCGTTGTCCGAGGCGCGCTTGAGCTTGATGCCGTAGGGTTCCTTGCCGGTGGGGGCCTTGATCCTCAGGCTGACCACCGCGTCGGGGCGCGATTCGGTTTCGTCCATGAACTTGTAGGCGATGCCGACGTTGACGTCACCCAGGGTCGGGTCGCGGGTGACCTTCTCGTCAGTGGACTGCGCCGTGGAGTTGCCGGCGCCGGACGATTCGAAGGTGCTCTCGCGGTAAACCACGGGGGCGTTTATGTCGAACTGCCAGCGGTTGTTCCAGTTGTAGCGGCCGGTGAGGTCCAGGGTCCAGTTGTCGGCGTTGATGTTGTCTACGCCGATGTTGCCCAGGAAGATCGTATCCAGCGCCAGGAAACCGTTGAGGATCAGCTGCTTGGCATCGTAGTGGGTGTAGGTGATGCCCGTCTCGAAGCTGAAGGCGCCGTTGCCGAAGAATCCGCTGGCTTCGTCGTAGAGGTTCTCCACGCTCTTGGGCGGACTGGCGTCGTCCTTGAGCGACTCGCCGTAGGAACTGCCGCTGGAGGCAACGGTGTTGCCGGTTCCGGGCGGTGTCGGCTTGCCGGTGGAGGTGACCAGGCGCTTGGGCTGGGCGGGGGTGGCCGGAGCCTCCTCGACCTGCCTGACCCGCTGCTCCAGCACCATCAGGGCCTTCTGCTGGGCCTCGTAGCGCTGCTTGAGTTCGAGCAGCTCCTGCTTCAACGTCTCCACCTCGGCTTCCGTCGCGGCGGCGGCGAAGGTCGAGGGGAGTAATGCGGATACACAGATTGCAGTTCCTAGCGTTAGCGATCGGTGCATGGCGCGCTGTCCTTCTTATAGGTTGGACCTCACAGTCGCACTGGAGCGTAGATCACATACCCATGGTGCGAAGCCCTTTGAGTTGGTCGAGATTGCAGTCCAGCGCTCCAGACGACGGAAGGTTGTTTTTGAGTACCACACTGAGCTGTGCCAGGTTGTTGACGGCATTATTTCCACCCACCATCTGCGCGGCCTGGAGCAGGCCGCCGGCAGCGAGTTGCTGCATGGCGGCGCCCTGACCGTTGGCGTTGATCGCCATCTGCACGCCGCCGTTGCTCGGCGACACGCTGACGGTACCGGCCGCATTGCTGGCGGTGACGGGGGCGGAGTCCAGCGGCGTTCCCTGCGGGGCTGCTACCGGCGGGGCCTGGTTGGCTTCCTTCACGTCGATGCTGACGTTGTTGGAAGCGGTGTTGTAATCACCCGCGGCGCGAACGCTCTGGGTGACGCCCTGGGTCTGGTTGAGTCCGGCGCCACCGGTGACGGTACCGGTGCCTGCGGCCGGTGCCGCGCCGCTGCCTTTCTCGTCGATGGTGGTGACGTAGAACTGCGGCTTGATGGTGGACTCCTGGATCTGCATGCTGACCTTGGCGCCGATGTTGTCGCCCACGGCGTTCTTCCAGGTACTGCTCATGACGATGCCGAAGCTGATGACCCGGCCCGGCATCACATATTTGCCGCGCAGCTGGGCCAGCTCATGATCCTTCAGTTCGATCGGCTTGAAGACACTTTCCGCCTGGACCGGCAGGCAGGCCACTATGCAGGTGGCGGCAAGCAGCGGGATCACTTTCATTAGGGTTCTCCCCGGAAGGATTCCTGCCTTCCATTCTTGTGCGGTCTCAGAGGAAGTCGCTCTGGATGAAACCGAATTCCATGAGCTCTGCATCCTTGACCGGGCTGAACGCATTGATTCGGTCCCTGGCCGTCAGTGGGTCGGGCGGGTTCATCAGGGCGTTGGCCTGTTCGTAGCCCGGACCGATGACGGCGAAGATGATGCCGTTCCAGCCTTTGAGAAAATCTTCCTGGGTGAAGCGCTTGTGACCCAGCACCGGGTCGCCGATATAGACGTAACCTTTATAGGCACGCTGCATCACGACGAAGTGTTTGTAGCCACGGATATCCATCAGCACTATCACCGGGATCGTCAGCTTCTCCAGAGACGCCGGCGGGATTCGGTACCCGCGTGCGCGCATGCCGATGCCTTCGAGATACGTCTTCATGTCGAGCATCGAAAAACCCTGTGTGCGCACCAGGTCCGGGTCGGCCCGGACCAGCATCCCCTTGATCACGAATTCCTCGTCCACGTCCAGCGCATAGGCCTGGCGGAGGATCGTCGCCAGCGCGGCGGCGCCGCAGCTGAAGTCGGTCTTCTGCTGGACCAGGTTGCTGAACTTGCGCTCGCGGATGCTCTCGACGTGTTTGTAGGCCATCGACCCGCCGGGAAGAATGGCGAAGGGGAGTTGCGCGGCCTGCGTCGTGAGGCTGAAAAGGGCGAGCAAAAGCAGGGCGGACGTACGCATGATCGTGACGCCTTGGGGTGGCCTTCGGAGAAGGAGGCTCCGTCGCCGGAGCCTCCAGGTGCTACGCCAATTCGCTTACAGGCAGGATTTGCAGCCTGCGGCGATGGACAGCGAGTTGCTCTGCTGGTTGCCTACGCCAGCCGCAACGTTCGCGCCCAGGTTGCCCGAGACGTTGTTGAGCGAGTTGTTGATGGAGGCATCGTTGCGCACCGGGTCTTTCCAGCCGGTGGGGATCAGCACCTGATAGGTGGCCTGGCCTCTGAGATCGACAGTGCCAGCTTCGACGAAGAACAGCGGATCCTTGTCGGTTTTGCTGCCACCGCTGTTACGGCTGTCGTCATGACCGCCACGACCCGACTCGTCGACCACGTAGCCTGCGCCTGCGCCCTTGTAGGTGCCATGGGCGCTGAAGGTGGACCGCAGGGTTTCCTTCTCGTAGGTCAGGAAGGCCACGTTGCCCACGGTGTTGCCACTGGAGGTCTGGGTGGCGCCACTGTAGGAGTCGGCACTACGACCACCGGACACGGCGGCTGCCATGTCGTTTTTCTGTTGGTTGTAGTTGCCCGAGGCGATGTTGATGCCGATGTTCCCGGAGGAGTTGCTGCCGGAGTTGTTCAGTGAAGCCTTGTTGGTGGTGGAGAAGTTCCAGGCCTGGTTGTCCGTGTTGTTCTGGGTCACTTCAGTCGACGCATAGGCGGTACCGAAGATGAATTTCTCATCGGCAGTCGCCAGGGCGGCAGCGTTGGCCTGTTGGTTCATGTCGCCAGCGGCGACGTTGACGCCCACGTTGCCGGATGCGTTCCCCAACGATCCGTCGACTGTCGCGTTGTTCTTGGTACCCATGTTCACCACGGTGTTGTCGCTGCTCTCCTGGGTGTCTTCCACCGTGGCGCTGGCGCCTGCATCGATCCGCGGGTCCTTGTAGGGATCGTACGGGGTCTTGGGTTGTTGGTGATGATGGCCATGGTTGTCGTGATGGCCACGACCACGGTCGTTGTCGCGATTATCTGCTTGCACTGCTACAGCCATGACCGCTGCAACAGCGAAAACCAGAGGCTTCAGAGCCATTCTTGGTTTCATGGTGTATCTCCTTTGCTTTGTTTGGCGTGTTTAGTGTTATTGGAGTTGGCTTGGGTCAATCCGCGACCCGGATGCTCAGGGTGTTGGCAATGCGATTGCCGACCCCGGCGCTCTGGCTCATCTGCACGACACCCCGGCTGCCGGCAAAGGCCTGGTCGCTGGTGACGACCTGCCGGCTACCCGTGGTGGAGTCCTTCGAGCCTGAGTTCACTGGCAGCGCGACGTTCTGCTGGGAAAGCACGCTGTCATCGACGCTCTGCGGAATGGCGCTGACGCTGATCCGCATGGCGTTCACTTGCTGGTTGGCAGCCCCGGCGGCCTGGTTCACGCCCAGTGCGCCGTTGCCGTTGGTGAAGGCGTTGCCGGTGATGCTGGCGGACGCGGCCTGGTTGAGGTCGACGCTGGCGTTGACCGCCTGGCGGAACTGGGTGGTGGCCTGGGCATTGCTGCCGATGGCGATGGCGCGGCCGTTGGCCTGTTGCTGGGAGTCACCGGCGGCCTGATTCACGCTGGCGACGCCGTGGTAGTTGCGCACGGCGCTGTCGATGCTGGCGTTGTTGACCGTCGAAGGATCAGCGGCCAGGGCCGTGACGCTGCAGAGCAGGAGTGGAAGAGCGAGCAGGCGGGCGTTCATCTCAGCGGTCCCCCGTCAGCATGCGCAGGGGCGAGAGCCCCTGCTGGACGGTGCGGTTCACCGAGTTGGAGATGCCGGCGCCGCCGCCAGCCGCGCCAGCCCCCAGGCCATTGCCGTTGAGGGTCTGGTTGGCGCCGTTGTCCATGCCCACCAGCTGTCCGCCTGGCAGGATGTGCCGCTGCAGGCTGGAGCCGCTGGTGACGCCGGCGAAATCGCTGTCGCTCAGCTCGGCGTTACCGGTCTGGCGCACGATCTGGTCGGAGATGTTCGGGTTGACGGTGATCGGGTTCGGGTCGGGAATGTCGGTCGGCCGGGTGGCGACGCGTGGCTGCACCTGGCGCTGCAGGACGATGGTGCCGTCGCCGGCTTGAGCGAGCGGACACAGCGGGACGCTGGCCGCGCCGCAAACGAGCGTGACGAGAATGCCGACTATCCGTGAGTCGATGTTCCCCATGATGGCGGTTCCTTCTTGGTGCGCTGAGCCCTAACCAGCGGTACCAAGGTGGAGCAGGGGCCGTGCCGCTTTTAATCAGCTATTGAGAATCAATGACATGGCGTTAGGCCACATGAGCCATCACGGAGCGGATGTCTCGACGTTGATACAGGACGAGCGTACGAAAGCCCTGCGCGGCCCCTAGCACGGGGCTCGTCTCACGGGAGAAGCGAAATCTGTTACGTGGCTGATACACAACTTTGGGTGGGAAGGCCCAAGGCATGGCCCGCCAGCGTTTGCGGCGATTCGAGTGTTTCGCGTCGTTAACAGAATCGGCTGGTTTGTAGCCTTTCTGGTACTTGAGTACAGCAGGCTTTTCAATGAATTAGGCATTTTGCATGATGGCGCGAACCCGTCCGGATCGAGGTTGTCTGCATCTTCCTGGCGATGAAAGGCAGCTCGAATTTGCCGAACTGCCAACGCTTACTCTGCCCGTGCCGTGGAAGAGAAATTTTTGTGAATTTCGTAGCGATCTGCGGGCAATGCATTAGCATGCCGACGCCGCTGCGGCGCTCACGCGCCAGGAGCAGGCAGCGGGACAAAATCATTAGAAACGTGCGAGCCAGCGTGCCTCGCGGGGGACAGTAGTATGGATCTGTGGAGCGCCTTTCAGGCCTTCATTCTTGGCGTGGTCGAGGGGCTTACCGAGTTCCTGCCGATCTCCAGCACCGGCCACCAGATCATCGTGGCGGACCTCATCGGATTTGGCGGTGAGCGTGCCGAAGCCTTCAACATCATCATCCAGTTGGCGGCCATCCTGGCGGTGGTCTGGGAATTTCGCCGCAAGATCCTCGAGATCGTCGTCGGCCTGCCCACCCAGCGCAAGGCTCAGCGCTTCACCATCAACCTGCTGATAGCTTTCTTCCCGGCAGTGGTCCTGGGCGTGGCCTTCGCCGACTACATCCACCACTACCTGTTCAACCCGATCACCGTGGCCGTGGCGCTGGTGGTGGGCGGCGTGATCATGCTCTGGGCGGAGAAACGTCAGCACGTGGTCCACGCCGAAACCGTCGACGACATGACCTGGAAGGAAGCCCTGAAGGTTGGCTGCTGCCAGTGCCTGGCGCTGATCCCGGGCACCTCGCGCTCCGGTGCCACCATCATCGGCGGCCTGCTGTTCGGCCTGTCGCGCAAGGCGGCCACCGAGTTCTCGTTCTTCCTCGCCATGCCGACCATGGTCGGCGCCGCAGTCTACTCGGGCTACAAGTACCGCGACATTTTCCAGCCCTCGGACCTGCCGGTATTCGCCATCGGCTTCGTCACCTCCTTCATCTTCGCGATGATCGCGGTGCGCGGCCTGCTCAAGTTCATCGCCAACCACAGCTATGCGGCCTTCGCCTGGTACCGTATCGTGTTCGGCCTGCTGATCCTGGCGACCTGGCAGTTCGCCCTGATCGACTGGAGCAGCGTCAAACCCTGATCCGATAGTGAGTAAACGTGGAAAAGAACGGCACCATCAGCCGCTGGGACGATGACAAAGGCTTCGGCTTCATCCGCCCCCAGGCCGGCGGCAAGGAAGTCTTCCTGCACATCTCCGACTTCCGTGGCGACCGCCGCCCGGAAACGGGCGATCAGGTCCGTTACGTCGAAGGCACCGGCAAGGACGGCCGCCCCCGCGCCGATCATGCCCGCCTTGCCGGGCTGGCCATCGATACCCCGGCAATTCGCCGCAAGCCCGCGGCGACAGCCACCCGCGAGCGCGCTCGCAGTGGTCGCGAAGTCGCCTTCCCCAGTGCGCCAAGGCGTTCTCTGGGCAAGGCGCTGGTGGTCCTCGCCGTGCTGCTCGCGTTGCCCGTCATCGGCTCGGTGCTCTGGCTGAAGGAGGCCTACTTCGTCTGGTTCCTGCTGCTCTATCCGGTCTTCAGCGTCCTGGCCTTCTTCGCTTACTGGCGTGACAAGCGCAGCGCCGAGCGCAACGACTGGCGTACTCCCGAACAGAGCCTGCACCTGCTGGAGCTGCTCGGCGGCTGGCCGGGTGCTTTCCTAGCCCAGCAGGTGTTTCGCCACAAGACCCGAAAGCTGTCCTTCCAGCTGGTGTTCTGGGCCATCGTCGTGCTGCACCAGCTGTTCTGGATCGACTGGCTGAGTGGCGGCCGTCTGCTGAGCTGGATCGGCGCACTGATGGGCCTGGGCGTCAGCCCCGCGTAAACGGCGTCCCCATTCAGGGACTGGACCGGCGTCAGACCGGCCAGTCGTCCTTCGAGAAGCCTTCCTGCAGATAGTCGAGCAGCGCCCGCACCGCCGGAAGGATGCCGCGTCGGTGCGGGTATACCGCCTGCAGGTAGGCCTCCGGCTCGCTCCAGGCGGGGAGCACGCGCACCAGCCGGCCATCCTCCAGTTCCTCGGTGCAGTAGTGCAGCGGCAGGAGTGTCACGCCCAATCCCGCCAGCGCCACGTTCTTGCGCAGGTTGAAGTCTTCCACCGCCAGACGCGCCTCCAGTGCCACTTCCTTCACCTCGCCTTGTGGGCCGGTCAGCTTCATGTGCACGCGGCGATCATTGTCGATGGCGCCGAGGACGGGCAGGGCAGCCAGGTCCTCCGGCGCACGCAGCTTGACGCCCTTGAGCAGTGACGGTGCGGCCACCAGCGCGGTCTTCGCCAGGCGCAGGCGCCGCGAGATCAGCGACAGGTCCTCATCCCCCGGTGCCCGCACGCGTAGCGCGACGTCGATGCTTTCATTGAGCAGGTCGACGCGACGGTTGGTCAGCATCAGCTCCAGATTCACCTGCGGATAGGCTGCGAGAAAACCAGGCAGCATCTCGTTCAGCGAGGTTTCCGCTAACGCCACCGGGCACGACAGGCGCACTCGTCCACGCGGTTCCGCGCTCAATTGCGCCGCGACTTCATCCGCCATCTCGGCTTCCACCAGCATCGCCTGACAGTGCCGGTAATAGCGTTCGCCCAGGTCGGTGAGCGCGAGTTTGCGGGTCGTGCGCTGCAGCAAACGCACATCCAGGCGCGCTTCCAGTTCGGCTACACGCCGCGACAGGCGCGACTTCGGCAGCCCCAGCAGGCGCCCTGCGGCCGCAAAGCCACCGGCTTCGACCACCTTGGCGAAGTAGAAGAGGTCATTGAGGTCCTGCATGGGATTGTCCTGCTGGTGAGACGAATCATTGCATTTTTGCCGACTTATCGAAGATTGGCTACATGCGTAGTCTTGCCCCCAACGACGAATTCCTCCGCCAACCCACCTGGCACCTTTCCTGGAGAACACACATGAAACTGCTGCACATCGACTCGAGCATCCTCGGCGACAATTCTGCTTCCCGCCAACTGAGCGCCGAACTGGTGGCTGCCTGGGCTGCCGCCGAGCAGGGCGTCGAAGTCACCTACCGTGACCTGGCTGCCGACGCCATCAGCCACCTGTCCTCCGCCAGCTTGGTTGCCGCCGGCACCCCGGCCGAGCTGCGCGATGCTGCGCAGAAACACGAAGCCACGCTGGGCGAGAAGAGCATCGAGGAGTTCCTCGGCGCCGACGCCATCGTCATCGGTGCACCGATGTACAACTTCTCGATCCCCAGCCAGCTGAAGGCCTGGATCGACCGTATCGCCGTCGCCGGCAGGACCTTCCGCTACACCGAGAACGGCCCGGAAGGCCTGGCGGGCGGCAAGAAAGTGATCATCGTCTCCACCGCAGGCGGTATCCACGCTGGCCAACCGACTGGCATCGCCCACGAGAGCTACCTGGAGCTGGTGCTGAACTTCCTCGGCATTACCGACATCGAGGTCGTTCGTGCTGAGGGCCTTGCCTACGGTGACGAACCGCGCCGCAACGCCATCGCGGGCGCCCAGGCGAGCATCGCCAGCCAGTTTGCCGCCGCCTGATCGCTGCCAGCAGAAGAAAAGCCCCGCCGATGCGGGGCTTTTTTGTGGCCGGTCGGTACCGCCTGTCTGCGGGCACGGAGCGAGTCTCACTGGCGCGTACTATGCAGAGGTTCCCTCCAGGCGGCGTCCGACGACCTCTGCATTCCCCAGCAAGCCTCGTGGCGCCTGATCCGGAGTCAAATCGGAGCGAACTGCACCATGGCGAGGCGCGTGTTCTGGTTCTTGCTGCTCGTTACCTTCAGTACCGCGAGTTGGGCGGCACAGGGCTGGAATGTGGGTTTTCACCGCCTGCAGGTCAGCGACCCGCTGGACCAGCAGCCGATGAAGGCCATCGCCTTCTACCCCACGCGCGCGCCGGAGCAACCCCTGCACCTGGGCAACTTCATCCTCGACGTCGCCTACGAAGGGCAGACCGCCAACGGACGCTTCCCGTTGCTGGTGATGTCCCACGGTAACTACGGCACTCCGCTGGCCCACCGTGACCTGATCGAGGCGCTGGTGCGCAAGGGATTCGTGGTGGTGACCTTGCTGCACCCCGGCGACAATCTGCATGACCACAGCCGCCTGGGCGCCAAGAGCAACCTCTACGGACGGCCGCTGCAGGTGTCGGAAACCATCAGTGCCGCGCTGCTAGACCCCAAGGTCGCGGCCATTGCCGATCCGCGCAAGGTCGGGGTAATCGGCTATTCCGCCGGTGGTGAAACGGCGCTGATCCTGGCCGGCGCCCAGCCGCGCCTGGAACGGCTGATCAAGTATTGCCAGGAGCGCCCGGACGACGCCGACGCCTGCAGCGAGAAGGGCGAGGTACGCGCAGATCGCAACGACCTGGTGCCGATGGCCGATCCGCGCATCGGCGCCTTGCTCCTGCTCGCGCCGCTAAGCCTGATGTATGGCGTCCACGAGCTGGAAGATGTGCAGGTGCCAGTGCTGCTCTACACCGGCAACGATGACCGGATCCTCGACTGGAAGAGGAATGCCGGCGCGCTGGCGCGCAAACTTCCGCAGCAAGCGGACTTGCGGGTGCTGGACGGAGCAGGGCACTTCGTCTTCATGTCGCCCTGTTCGGAGGAGGAGGTGCAGGCCACCCCGGACCTGTGCACCGACACCCAGGGTCTGGATCGCAAGGCCATCCACCGTGACCTGGCGGCCTCGGCGGCGGAGTTCTTCGACGTCAGCCTGGGCAGCGCGACGATGCAGACGTCAGGGCGCTGATCTCCCGCGATTCGCTCCTGACGGTGTGGGCCAAGCCCGTGCCTGCCGAGAAGCGCTCAAGAAAAAGCCCCGCACCTGGCGGGGCTTTTTCATCGCGGTGTGGCGCTGATCAGACGATTACGCCCTGGCTGCGCAGGTAGTCGTCGTAGGTGCCGCTGAAGTCGGTCACGCCGTTTTCCGACAGCTCGATGATGCGGGTGGCCAGGGAGGACACGAACTCGCGGTCATGGCTGACGAAGATCAGGGTGCCCGGATAGTTTTCCAGCGCCAGGTTGAGCGACTCGATGGACTCCATGTCCAGGTGGTTGGTCGGCTCGTCCATCACCAGCACATTGGGGCGCTTGAGGATCAGCTTGCCGAACAGCATGCGGCCTTGTTCACCACCGGAGATCACCTTCACCGACTTCTTGATGTCGTCGTTGGAGAACAGCATGCGGCCGAGGGTGCCGCGTACCAGTTGCTCGCCGCCCTGGGTCCACTGGGCCATCCAGTCGAACAGGTTGTAGTCGTCCTCGAAGTCCTCGGCGTGGTCCTGGGCGAAGTAGCCCACGTCCGCGCTGTCGGTCCACTTCACTTCACCGGCGGTGGGCGCCATCTCGCCGACCAGAGTGCGCAGCAGGGTGGTCTTGCCGATGCCGTTGGGGCCAATGATCGCGATGCGCTCGCCAGCTTCCACCTGCATGCTCAGGTTCTTGAACAGCGAGCCGCCGTCGAAGCCCTGGCTGACCTTTTCCAGGGTCACTGCCTGGCGGTGCAGCTTCTTGTGCTGCTCGAAGCGGATGAACGGGCTGACGCGGCTGGACGGCTTGACCTCTTCCAGCTGGATCTTGTCGATCTGGCGCGCGCGGCTGGTGGCCTGCTTGGCTTTGGAGGCGTTGGCCGAGAAGCGGCTGACGAAGGTCTGCAGCTCGGCGATCTGGGCTTTCTTCTTGGCGTTGTCCGACAACAGGCGCTCGCGGGCCTGTTCGGCCGCGGTCATGTACTCGTCGTAGTTGCCCGGGAACAGGCGCAGCTCGCCGTAGTCCAGGTCCGCCATGTGGGTGCAGACGCTGTTCAGGAAGTGACGGTCGTGGGAAATGATGATCATGGTGCTGTTACGCGCCGTGATGATGTTTTCCAGCCAGCGGATGGTGTTGATGTCCAGGTGGTTGGTCGGTTCGTCGAGCAGTAGCAGGTCCGGATCGGAGAACAGCGCCTGGGCAAGCAGCACGCGCAACTTCCAGCCCGGAGCGACGGCGCTCATCGGGCCGAAGTGCTGGTCCAGCGGGATGCCCAGGCCCAGCAGCAGCTCACCGGCTCGGGATTCGGCGGTGTAGCCGTCGAACTCGGCGAACTGGACCTCCAGCTCGGCCACGGCCATGCCGTCTTCCTCGCTCATCTCCGGCAGGGAGTAGATGCGATCGCGCTCGGCCTTGACCTTCCACAGTTCCTCGTGGCCCATGATCACGGTGTCGATCACGCTGAAGTCTTCATAGGCGAACTGGTCCTGGCGCAGCTTGCCCAGGCGCACGCCGTTTTCCAGCATTACCTGGCCGCCCGAAGGCTCCAGCTCACCGCCGAGGATCTTCATGAAGGTGGACTTGCCGCAACCGTTGGCGCCGATCAGGCCGTAGCGGTTGCCGTTGCCGAACTTGACGGAAACGTTTTCGAACAGCGGCTTGGCGCCAAACTGCATGGTGATATTGGCGGTGGAAATCAACTGACTGACCCTTGGCTGGACATGGTGCGCGCCGGGCGCGGACGGCGCGGGCGGGCAGGAAAGGCCTGCGCTGTCGAAGAAGGCCGACAGGCGCCTGGCAAAGCCGCTCATTATGCCACAGCCGGCCCCGTGCTGCATGCTTTGCCGCTGCAGCGCCCGTGATGCGGGCTTATGGCGATATCAGACAGTTGAAACCGCTCATGGTCCTGCATCAGAATTCGGTGTTCAGAATTCTGGTGGGGGCTGTATGAAAATCCTAAACGCTCAACATTCGCTCAGGCATTATCTGGAGCAGGTCAGCGGCAAGCTGATCACTGTGGTCTCGGCCTCCGCCAGTGAAACCGAGTCACTGATCGAAACCCTGGTGGAGAAGGGCAATCGCCTGGACCTGCTGGTGGGCACCATCAACTCGTTCAGCTCGCCGGACTTCATCGATTTTTGCGTCCGCGATGCAGGCGCCAGCGTCACCCTGCACGTGGACTTCCGTGCGCAGAACAGCGTGCACTGGAAGCTGATCCTGATCGAGCCGGATGTCGTCGTGCTGGGCAGCGCCAACTTCACCGAAGTCGGCCTGAGCCTGACCCGGGACACCTGCACCGTGATCCAGGACGCGGCGCTCTACGCCGAGTACCTGGCGCGCGTGGCCGAGATCAAGGGCATGGAAGGCGTGGTGCTGGGTGAGGATTCGCCGGCTTTCGACGAGCAGCTGGAGGAATACCGCCAGAGCCACCGCCGCGTGCAGGCCAGCCTCGCGCGCAGTGCGCAGTACCTGGACGGCGAGAGCTGGCTGGGCGATGAGACCAACCAGAGTATCCCGCTGTTCATCTGGTACAGCGACCATTCCGACGACTCCGAGGAGAAGGCCGAGGCCTTCCTGCACGCCAGCAGCGATGGCGTGGACTGGGACGACGTGCGCGAGTTCTTCACCTATGAGTGCGCCGAAGGCGTGCTGCCCTACGAAGAGGGTGACATGGTGCTGACCGCACGCTGCAACGGCACGCACATCGGCTTCTACACCTTCGATCGCATCCTCTACCGCGACGGCACCTACTACATCTACTCCTACCGCAAGAAGCGCTACACCCAGCCGTTCAAGCTGGAGGACGCCAAGGAGCGCCTGAAGGACGTGATCCCGGAGTGGTACGAAGAAATGCGCACCTCGCTCAATCGCCACGACATCAATAGCGTGGTGCGCTAAGCAGCCATTCATCGGCGCACAGCCTGCGATCCGACGGTCGCACGCTGTACGACTTGGCATTCTGCACGATGATGGCTAGCCTCCTGCCAATATCTCGACGTCGCGTGCTGCAGTTGCGTGAGCCCGTCAGAAACCTGTCAGGAGGCAATGGATCATGCCGCAACTTCCCCCCGATGAAGTCCCCGTCCGCCGCCGCATGCGCTGGCATTGGCGGCTGCTGACACTGAAGATCTACATCCTCTCGGTGTTCCTGCTGGCCTGCATGCTGGGCGGCAGTGCGATGCTGTTCCTCAACGTGCTCAATGACACGCTCGAACCAGCCCAGCGCCTGGGCTCGTTCGTGGCCGGCGTGCTGATCCTGCTGCTGTGCTTCCACATCCTGCGCATGGCGCTGCCGCCGTTGCCCTGGCTGCACAGGCGCCGTTCTCTGGAGTAGATCGCCTGGGCCAGAAAGGCGCCGGAATGAAAAACGCCCCGTGGCATCGCTGCCAAGGGGCGTTTTCCTTAGAGCCTGATCAAATCATCAGAAGATGTTGACCGGGTACTCGACGAAGACGCGTACTTCGTTGCCGTCGTCGTTGTAGGAGCGGGCGTCGTTGGACACGCGCAGCCAGGAACCGCGCAGCTTGACCGACAGGTCCTTGGCCGGGCCGCTCGGTACGACGTACTTCAACTGGTTGAAGATTTCGCGCTCTTTGCCATTGCTGGTCTCGGCGGTCTTGATGTTGTCGCCGTAGACGTAGGCCACGGTGTAGCTCAGGCCCGGTACGCCGTACTCGGAGAAGTCCAGGCTGTAGCTGCCCTGCCAGGAACGCTCGTCTTCACCGTTGAAGTCCGACCAGTAGGAGTTGGCCAGCCAGATGGTGGTGCCGCCGTCACCCAGGCCGCCCTGGTTCTGGTACCAGCCGTAGTTGTAGCCGGAATCACCGTTGTTGCGCTGGTGCGCGATCATGAAGGTGTGGACGCCGATGTTGTAGGCGGCCGACAGGCTCCAGATGGTGTTCTTGGTGCCGTCGATGCCGTTGTCGGAAGCGAAGTCTTCGTTCACACGGGTGCGGTAGCCGTTGAAGTCCAGGGTCAGGGACTGCTTGTCGGCCACCGGGATGACGTAGTTCAGGTTCATGTACTGCTTGCGAGCGACGTCTTCGCTCTCGTAGCCGTACAGCGAGCCGCTGAAGTTGTCGGTGAACTTGTAGCTGCCGCCGAATACGTCGATGCGCTTCAGGCCGCCGCTGTCACGCCCTTCGGCGCTCTTGCGGGTTTCCGAGGTGAAGCGGCCGACGTTCAGCTCCAGGCCTTCGATCTCCTTGGAGGTGATCAGGGTGCCGGTGAAGCTTTCCGGCAGCAGGCGGGAGTTGTCGTAGCTCAGGATCGGCAGGGCCGGCATCTGGTCACCGTACTTGATCACGGTGTTGGAGAAGCGAGCCTTCACTGCGCCACCGGCGCGGGCCAGGTCGTTGGCAGCTTCGCCGCTGTCGCCCTGCTTGAAGAAGTCGATGCCGGCAGCGCCGCTCTTGCCCTGGCCACCGTCCAGACGCAGGGCGTACATGCCGAACGCGTCAACGCCGAAGCCTACGGTGCCCTGGGTGAAGCCAGAGGTGAAGGTGGCGGTGGCGGCCTGGCCCCACTCGGCCTTGTCGTCACGACCGTGCTTGTAGTCACGGTTCATGTAGGCGTTGCGGAAGAACAGGTCCAGGTGGCTGTCTTCGGTGAAGCCCTTGGCGGCGGACTGGTCATCGGCCATTGCAGCGGTCGACGCGAGGATCCCCAGTGCGAGCAGACTGATCCGGTGGTTCAGCATCTTGATTTCCTTAATGGTGCAGCGCCAGCGAGCAGAAAGAAAAAAGCTCTCCGCCCCGAAGTGCGTGATCGGGGTAGGTGGAGTTCTGTGCTGGCCTATTCTTTTGGTTGTATTCGGGGCGTGGTCGCCCCGGCGCCGCGGGATGATAGCAGAGGTTCGAACTTTTTCGTCCAGCCTCTGTCACGCTCCCGTCATGATTACCTGATCAGCGGTTTTGCCTGCTGGATCGCGGCGGCTCGCGGGGGATGGGCGAAGTCGCCGCAGATTGCCGCGTGACTGGCTCAGCGAGCAAACGAGCGCTGGAACAGCCAGAGGCTGAGGATCAGTCCGCTGAATGCTGCGAGTGCGGCGCAGAGGAAGATCGAACCGAAGCCGAAGCCGTTGGCGACGGCCCCCATCAGTGGCCCGGTAATACCCAGGGACACATCGATGAACAGCGAATAGGCGCCCAGTGCGGCACCCCGGCTTGAAGCGGGCACCAGGCCCACGGCTTCCACGCCCAGCGCGGGGAACACCAGGGAGAAACCGAAGCCCGTCAGCGCTGCGCCGGCGAGTGCCATCCAGGGCGTCGGGGCGCTCCACAGCAGGAGCAGGCCGAGGCTTTCCACCGACAGGCAGGCGATAGCGACACGGAAGCCACCGTGACGATTGATGGCATTGGCGAACAGCAGGCGTGCGCCGATGAAGCAGCCGCCGAAGGCGGTCAGGCAGTAGACCGCGTCTTTCCAGCCGAGGCTGGCGTAATAGAGCGTGATGAAGGTGGCGATGGTGCCGAAGCCGATGCCGCCCAGTGCCAGGCCCAGGCCGTGGGGCAATACCCGGCCGAGCACGTGGTGGAAAGGCATCCGCTCGCCATGCACCAGAGCGGCGGCACGCTTGGGCCAGGCCAGGGCGAAGCCGAGCGCGGCCAGCAGGACCACGCAGCCGCCCAGGCTGGCCAGCCCGAGCTGGCCGACCATCAGCACGCCCAGCGGCGCGCCGATGGCCAGGGCGCCATAGCTGGCGATGCCGTTCCAGGAAATGACTTTTGCCGTGTTCGCCGCGCCCACGCGGTCGATGCCCCAGGCGATCGAGGCGCTGCCGACCAGACTTTCCGAGGTGCCCAGCACCAGGCGCGCGACCATCAGCAGGCCGAGACTGAGTAATGGCAGGCCCTGCATCGCCCAGGAGCCGAGCATCAGCGCACCGCTGCCGGCGCAGCCGACCATGCCGTGGAGCACGGCGCGCTTGGGGCCGAGGGTGTCGATGACTTTGCCGGCGTACGGGCGGGTGAGGAGGGTGGCCAGGTACTGGATGCTGATGACCAGGCCGGCCATCACCGAGCCGAAGCCCAGGTCGCTGTGCACGTAGCCGGGCAGCACGGCCAGCGGGATGCCGATGGTCAGGTAGGCGATGAAGGTGAAAAGGACGACGGACACCACTTGCAGGGTGGTGGACGAGGACGAGCGGGAATCGGCGGACATCTGCTGCGGTTCGGTACGGCGAGTGGTCCTACATGATGGACCGCGTGTGGCGTGTAGGAAAGCTAGCTAACGAACTACCTGAAATATCCACTGTCCGTAGGGCGAATAGTGCGTCAGCGTTATCCGCCGTTGTTTGGGGCGGCGCATAACCTGTTCCAGGTTATGCGCCCTACGCAGGCACCTTCAGTTGCCGACTGATTGTAGGAGCGGGCCACGCTCGCGATCGCGCGCATCTACAGAAAACAATGGGGTCAGACTCGGCGGAACAGCGTCGGGTAATCGATCACCAGCCCGTCGTCATCCACGCTCAGCAGCGCCTTGAAATCGGTGCCTTCGAGGTTCTCGTACAGATAGTGATGGGCATCGATTCGCGTGTAGCCCTGGCGCATCCGCACCGGCTTGAGCCTGGGCGCTTCGAGGTAGACGACAGCCAGCTCGCGGCGCTCGCCGTCGTCCAGCTGCAGTCGGCGAATGGGAAAGGTGTTGGTGAAGGGCGACGGCCAGATGTCGATGTCCAGGCAGCCCTCCAGGTCTTTCAGTGACTCGCCCGCAGCGTTCTGCCAGTGGCCTTCGCCATCGTTCAGCAGGTGCAACTGATGCGTGCCGCGCGCGTTTTCCACGCTGAAACGCGCCTCCCGCAAGCGCCATTGGTGGTCCCAATCCAACTGGTAATCGAGCTGATAGGACGGCCCGCCCGCTTCATCGATGGCACGCAGCTGGCTCTCGGCGCGCAGCTCGCCCAGTTGCAGCGATTCCCAGCTGGCCGTCGGCGCGTGCCAGATGCCTTCCCAGTCGAGCGTGCGCATCAGGAAGTCTCCAGCATGAGGCCCAGGCGTTGGCGCTTGGGCAGGCGGGCGACCACCAGTTGGTGCGAGCGGGTCAGCGCTTCGCGCAATTCGGCGTCGCCCATGGGGTAAGGGCGTTGCATGGAAATCCAGAAGGCGCGCGCCAGATAGGGCGCCGGGCGGATGCCGGGACGGTCGACGTAGCCCAGGAACAGCTCCGGGCCGACCTTGAAGGCGAGCCCGCCGTTTCCGCTGTCGAGGAAGTCGAGGATGGCGAACATCTTGTTGCCGGCCACCGAGAATACCCGGTTGCTGCCCCACTTGATGTCTTCGCGGGCGCCGGGCAGGTCCAGGCAGAAGCGGGCGATCTGTTGCGGCGTCATGGGCGTGCGTTCCTTCGGTCAGGCGCGGCTTCGATCAGTCACGGCCTTGCTCAGTCACGGAAATAGACTTCGACCAGATGGTAGCCGAACTGGCTTTTGACTGGCCCGTGAACCACGCCGACCGGCTTCCTGAAGATCACCTGGTCGATGCTGCGGACCATCTGGCCGGGGCGAACCTCGCCCAGGTCGCCACCGCGCTTGCAGGAAGCGCAGGTGGAATGCTTGCGCGCCAGGGCGGCAAAGTCCTCGCCTTTGGCCAGGCGTTGCTTGATCTGCTCGGCTTCGGCGGAGGTCTTGACCAGGATGTGGCGGGCCATGGCGACGGGCATTGATTGGGTCCTTGAGTGAAAGCGTCTGAGCAGCATTGTACGGCAGCAGTGACACAGGTCGCATTTCGCGATGGGTTGCATTGTCTGGCGCAGGAGCGCTCCATAGAGTCAATAAGCCAATTCTTATTTATAGGACGCTGCTTACAGACGGCGTCCGCCGCCACCTTGCGTACGGATGCAGTTCAATGGATATCCAAGCGATGCTCAAGATCCTGGCCACCCAGGATGGTTCGGATCTTTACCTCTCCACCGGCGCTCCGCCCTGCGCCAAGTTCAATGGGGTGCTCAAGCCCCTGACCAACGAACCGATGAAGGCCGGCGACGTCGCCCGCATCGGCTACGGGCTGATGGACGAGGAGCAGCGCGCGGAGTTCGACCGTGAGCTGGAGATGAACCTGGCGATTTCCGTCGCCGGCGTCGGTCGCTTCCGTATCAACCTGTTCAAGCAGCGCAACGAAGTCTCCATCGTGGCGCGGAACATCAAGCTGGATATTCCGCTGTTCGCCGACCTGAACCTGCCCGAAGTGCTGCTCAAGGTGGTGATGGAGAAGCGTGGCCTGGTGCTCTTCGTCGGCGGCACCGGCTCGGGCAAGTCCACCTCCCTGGCGGCGTTGATCGACCACCGCAACCGTAACAGCGGCGGCCACATCATCACCATCGAAGACCCCATCGAGTACGTGCACCGGCACCGCAAGTCGATCATCAACCAGCGTGAGGTGGGCGTGGACACCCGCAGCTTCCATGCCGCGCTGAAGAACACCCTGCGCCAGGCGCCGGACGTGATCCTGATCGGCGAGATCCGCGACCGCGAGACCATGGAGCACGCCCTGGCCTTCGCCGACACCGGCCACCTGGCAATCTCCACCCTGCACGCGAACAACGCCAACCAGGCGCTGGACCGCATCATCAACTTCTTCCCCGAAGAGCGCCGGCCGCAGCTGCTCAACGACCTGGGCAACAACCTCAAGGCCTTCGTCTCCCAGCGCCTGGTGCGCACTCAGGACGGCAAGCGTCGCGCGGCGGTGGAGGTGCTGCTGGGCACGGCGACCATCAGCGACATCATCAAGCGCGGCGACTTCAGCTCAATCAAGGAGATCATGGACAAGTCCCGTGCGCTGGGCATGCAGACCTTCGACCAGGCGTTGTTCGACCTCGCGGTGGAAGGGGCGATTACCGAGGAAGAAGCGGTGAAGAACGCCGACTCGGCGAACAACCTGCGCCTGAAGCTCAAGCTCTACAAGGACAATCCGGGCAGCGTCGGTAGTGCCGCCACTCCCGCCGCAGCCAAGCCGGCCGCACCGGCACCGGTTGCGCCGCCCGTGGCCGCCCAGCCAGTGGAAGCCTCCAGCTGGGGGCTGGAACTGGCACTGGAAGAGATCGAAGCGGAAGACGCGGACAAGCCGGCCGGCTGATAAGCCGCCAACTGAACGGACAAGCCCCGGCATGCCGGGGCTTTTTGTTGAAACGGGATTGCCTGTAGGAGCGGACCGCCGGTTTCGCAGGGCGGATAACGCGCCAGCGTTATCCGCCACGAGCGGGTTGGCGAAGCGGCGGATGGCAATCGGCGGTGACTACAGCAGCGACAGCGGATAGCTGATGATCAGCCGGTTCTCGTCGAAGCTGTTGGTGTTGCCCCAGTCGCGGCGCATGGTGGAGTTGCGCCACTTGATGTTCAGCGTCCTGAAGGTGCCGCTCTGCACGGTGTACGCCAGTTCGCTCTCGCGGCCCCATTCACTGCCGTCGTCGGTGCTGGCGTTGTGCACGTTGCGCCCCTGGATGTAGCGGTTCATCAGGGTCAGGCCGGGAACGCCGAAAGCGGCGAAGTCGTAGTCATGGCGCAGTTGCCAGGAACGCTCCTTCGCGCTCTCGTAGCTGGCGTTGAAACTGTCGTTGGCCAGGGTGCCGCCGCTGGTGCCGTTGACGCGGAACCACTCGTCCTCGCCCATGACCTTCTGCAGGCCGAGATAGAAAGTGCTCGCACCGTATCTGGCCGAGAACAGTCCGGAGAAGGTGCGGTTGTCCAGGTCCCCGGCACGGGCGCTGCCGTCCTCCTTGCCCCAGAAGTAGCCGATATTCGCACCGAGCACCCAATCGCCCAGCGGCTGGCTGTGCTGCAGTTGCAGGTACTGCTGCTGGTAGATGTCCTTCAGCTGGGCATTCCACAGGCCGATCAGCGTGCGGTCGCCGTTGAAACGGTATTCGCCCCCGGCGAAGTTGAAGCGGTCCGAGGTGAAGGCCGGGCGGTTGAACAGAGACAGGTCTTCCATGCTGGCGTCGTTGCGCGGGCTGTTCTGACGGAACTGACCGCCGTAGAGCGTCAGGCCGTCGATTTCCTTCGAGGTGACCTGCGCGCCCTGGAAGGTCTGCGGCAGCGAGCGGCCGTCGTCCGAGCGCAGGATCGGCAGTACCACCATCCATTCACCGGCCTTGATTTCGGTCTTCGATACCTTGGCCTTGCCGGCTACCGCCAGGCGCCCGAAGTCGTCGGCGGGGCGGCCGTCGTCGTGGGTCGGCAAAAGCTGGGTGCCGGCCGTGCCCTTGCCGCCGTCGAGCTTCAGGCTATACAGCCCGAGTACGTCCAGGCCGAGCCCGACGGTGCCCTGGGTGTAGCCGGAGCGGGTATCGAGGATGAAGCTCTGGGTCCATTCCTCTGCCTTGTCCTGCCGAGCCTCGCCGACGTAGTTGCGGTTCATGTAGAAGTTGCGCAGCAGCAGGCTGGCCTTGGCGTCTTCGAGAAAACCGCCATCCTCGGCATGGGCCAGGACGGGCAGGGCGGGTAGCAGGCAGACGCTGATGGTGAGGTGGGGCAGGTAGCGGAGCATGGGTGTTCCCTCGGCATTCTTGTCGTTGTTCGGGGCGAACGGAGCCCTCCGCGCGGCTCTGTCGGGAGCGGCGGATGGAGGTTCAAGGCGATCAGTGAGCGCGGATCAACCGATCAGCCAGGCGCGACGGAAATGCGAGGGTGAGGGTGCAGGCAAGGAATGGAGGCGATACACGCGCGCAGGCGTGCCAGGGAAAGCGTGAGCATGTGAACGGACCTTTCTTATAGTTGTTGGCGCCGCATCGGGGCGGCGGCTGGGGCCATAGTGGTAGTCCGCGGAGGCTCGCCGCAATTCGCCCGAGGCGTAACTGTTCGCTGTTCGAACATGAATTAACCAAATGGAACATTTGTCCGCCGGCATTGCGGGTAGGATGCCTGCAACAACGCCGTGCGGGACTCGTATCGCCCGGCCTTCCAGCGGACCCGCGAGGTGCTCCCGGCGCGGCATGGCGGATTCTTTCTGCGGTGCGTCCTGCTAGGCTTTCGAGCTTCCCGCGCCAGCCGCATCTGCCTAATGAACCCGTGAGTCGATGAGTACCAGCCAATCGCCGTTGTCCGGCGTCCACCAGCCCTTCAGGGGCATCCTGCTCATCGTCCTGGCGACCTTCCTGTTCTCCAGCCACGACGCGCTGTCCAAGTACCTGGCGAGCATTTATCCCATCGTCATGGTGGTGTGGGCGCGCTACGTGGTGCACACGCTGCTGATGGCGGGCATCTTCCTGCCGCGTGCCGGCCTTGCCGTGCTGCGCACCCGCCATCCGCTCCTGCAGACAGCCCGCGCACTGTGCCTGCTGGGCACCAGCTTCCTGTTCACCACTGGCTTGCAGTACATCCCGCTGGCCGAGGCGACCTCGGTGAACTTCCTCGCGCCGCTGCTGGTGACGGCATTGTCGGTGCCGCTGCTGGGCGAGCGGGTGACTTTCGGGCAATGGTCGGCGGTGATAGTCGGCTTCTTCGGCGTGCTGATCATCGTCCACCCCGGTGGCGACCTGTTCACCCCGGCGGTGCTACTGCCGTTCGGCTCGGCGCTGTGCTTCAGCTTCTACCAGTTGCTGACGCGCAAGCTCAGCCAGGTGGACAGCCCGACCACCAGCAACTTCTTCGCCGGACTGTGCAACACCCTGATCGTCAGCGCGCTGGTGCCGTTCTTCTGGCAATGGCCAGGGCTGGTGCATGGCCTGATGATGCTGGCCCTGGGCACCTGCGGGATGACTGCGCACCTGTTCCTGACCCAGGCCTTCAAGCATGCCGCGCCGGCGCTGCTGGCACCCTTCAGCTATTGCCAGATCGTCTTCGCCGGGCTGCTGGGCTTCGTGATCTTCGGCCATACGCCGGAGCCGTCCGCGCTGCTGGGTATCGCGGTGATCTGCGGCAGCGGGCTGGCGGCGGCGTGGTTGCAGAGCCGCAAAAGGTAGCCAGGGGACGCTCCTGCGAAAGTCGTCGTTACTCGATTTCGAACAGGCCGTGGCGGATCGGCCCGACCTGCAGGCGCTGGCGCACGTCATCGTCGATGCGCGGATCGTCCGGCTGGTACAGCTTCACCTGGCGATAGGCGCTGATGCGATTGATCTCCGGGCCCAGGTATTCCCAGACCACGCGGGTGCACGCCGGAGTGCGGCGGTCGCCGCTGGAAACGCCGGTCTTCAGGCCATTCAGGCGAGTGATGCGGCTCTTGAAGCTGGGGATGAGGATGGTCTGGCTCATCTCGTTGACGGTGAGCGACTCGTAGTCCATCAGGAACAGCCGGTCCTGCAGCTGGAAGGCTGCACCCAGGTAGCGGCAGCGCACCCAGTCCTCGGCCTGCACGTCGGTGCTGCTGGAACGCTCCTGGCGCTCCTGACGCTCGAAGAGGAAGTTGCCGTCCTGCTCGTAGAGGTGCACCAGCGACAGCAGGATCGAGCCGGGCACCGACATGCAGTTGGAATACTCGAAGTAATAGCCGCAATAGCGCGACAGGTTGCCCGCGTGGTCGCGCAGCGGGCGAAGCATCTCCAGCAGCGGGTCGTCGCGCTGCACGTTGGCCGGCGAAGTGCCGCGCGCACCGATCAGGCGGGCGAACTGCTCCGGCGGCAATTGCAGTTCGTAATCCTCGACGCCGAAGAAATCTCCAATCCTCTTGAGGTTGAAAGGAGTGGGCTGGCTCTGCCCGCCGAGGTACTTGTTGAACTGCGCGCGATTGATCGCGAGCTTGCGGCAAACCTCCGAGATAGAGCGGTAGTGAGCGCAAAGCAATTTGAGGTTGGGGCCGAGGTTTTCGGACATTTGTGCCAGGTCCAGGTGGTGCGACTGGCGCAATTATAGCGTCAGGTAGCATCAATTCGTAGCAAGCCGCGAAATTGTTTCGGGAGGCTTCGGGCGCAACCATGCGCCCCCAGTGAGCGGGCCAGCCCCAGGTCCGTGCTCCCACAATAACAATCGAGGCCCCAGCACATGCTCGACGCGATCAACGATTTCCTCTCCGGGAAAGTCCTCATCGTCCTCATCGTAGGACTCGGTGCGTACTTCACCATCCGTTCCCGTTTCGTCCAGTTCCGCCACTTCGGCCACATGTTCGGCGTGTTCAAGGAATCGATCCGCGGCCAGTCCGGCCAGCTGAGCTCGTTCCAGGCCCTGATGCTGAGCCTCGCCGGCCGCGTGGGCGCCGGTAACATCGCCGGTGTCGGCATCGCCGTGACCCTGGGCGGCCCCGGCGCCGTGTTCTGGATGTGGGTCACCGCGCTGGTGGGCATGTCCAGCAGCTTCTTCGAGTGCACCCTGGCCCAGGTCTACAAGCGCAGCGACGGCGATGGCCTGTACCGCGGCGGCCCGGCCTACTATATCCAGCACGGCCTGAAGCTGCGCTGGATGGCCATGACCTTCGCGGTCCTGCTGCTGGTTACCTACGGCTTCGCCTTCAACGGCCTGCAGGCCTTCACCGTGACCCACTCGCTGCAGAACGCCTTCGACATCCCGGTGCTGTACTCGGGCATCGCCCTGGCCGTGCTGCTGGCCGTGGTGTTCTTCGGCGGCATCCAGCGCATCGCTGCGGTCTCCGACCTGCTGGTGCCGGTGAAAACCCTGGCCTACATCGCCGTGACCCTCTACGTGATCGTCACCCAGATCGAACTGGTGCCGGGCATGCTGACCACCATCGTCAAGAGTGCCTTCGGCCTGGAACCGGCGTTCGCCGGCCTGCTGGGTGCGGCCATCGTGATGGGCGTCAAGCGTGGCGTGTTCGCCAACGAAGCGGGCCTGGGCAGTGCGCCGAACGTGGCCGCCGTCGCCGCCGTGCGTCACCCGGCGTCCCAGGGCGTGGTCCAGGCGTTCAGCGTGTTCCTCGACACCTTCGTCATCTGCACCTGCACCGCGCTGCTGATCCTGCTCTCGGGCTTCTATACGCCGGGCTTCGAAGGCGACGGCATCACCCTGACCCAGAACTCGCTGGCCGCGGTGGTCGGTGACTGGGGCCGCATCTTCGTCAGCGTCGCGCTGTCGCTGTTCGTGTTCACCTGCATCACCTACAACTACTACCTCGGCGAGAACGCCCTGCAGTTCATCGTCGGCCGCAGCCGTTCCGCGCTGATCGCCTTCCGCGTGCTTGTGCTGGGCCTGATCCTCTGGGGCTCGATGCAGAACCTGGGCACCGTGTTCGCCTTCGCCGACATCACCATGACCTGCCTGGCCTTCGTCAACCTGGTGGCCCTGGCGATGCTGATCAAGACCGGCCTGCGCGTGATGCGCGACTACGACGAGCAGCGCGCCGCCGGCATCGAGCGCCCGGTGTTCGACGCCAGCAAGTTCGCCGACCTGGACATCGACCACGATGCCTGGCGCGATGCCCACAAGATCAACTCGACCGCTCCGGCCCACGGCAGCCTGCCGGCTCAGGGCTGATCCTTCTCGGACCAAGGTCTGACACGCGAGGCCGGGACTTCTCCCGGCCTCGCGGTTTATCCTGTGAACTTTCCTACAAGAGCACTGGCATGCGTCGCGTGAAGAACCTCTTCGTCCTCTATACCGGCGGCACCATCGGCATGCTGCAGACCGCCGAAGGCCTGGCGCCGGCTGGCGGCTTCGAAGCTCGCATGCGCGAACAGCTGCAAGGCCATGGCGAGATTCGCCTCGATTGGTCCTTCGCGGAGCTGCAACCGCTGCTCGACAGCGCCAACATGACCCAGGCCAACTGGCTGGCCATGCGCGACGCCATCGTCAATGCGGTGGAGCAGAGCGGCCATGACGGCGTACTGGTGCTGCACGGCACCGACACCCTGGCTTACAGCGCCGCTGCGCTGTCGTTCCTGCTGCTGGGTCTCGATGTGCCCGTCGTGCTGACCGGTTCCATGCAGCCCATGGGCGCGCCGGGCAGCGACGCGCCGGGCAACCTGCTGGGCGCACTGAAGGCGCTGGACACCGGCGTCGAGCCGGGTGTATGGCTGTATTTCAACGGCGAGCTGATGCATGGCGCCCGCATCACCAAGCTGCGCAGTGATGCCTTCGATGCGTTCGCCGTACTGCCGCGCGAGCGAAATGGGGAGCGCGTTGAGTCGCTGCCCGCCGAGCTGAGCTACCGCCAGCCGCGGCAAGCGGTGAACCTCGCGGTGCTGCCGCTGTTCCCTGGACTGCGCGCCGAGCACCTGCGGGCGCTGCTGAGTAGCGGCGTTCAGGCGCTGCTGCTGGAGTGTTTCGGTAGCGGCACTGGCCCTTCGGACAATGAAGACCTGCTGGCCGCGCTGCGCGAAGCCCACGCTCGAGGCGTGGTGCTGGCGGCGATCAGCCAGTGCCCGCAGGGCCATGTAGCCTTCGACGTGTATGCCGCCGGCAGCCGCCTGCGCGATGCCGGACTGGTGTCTGGTGGCGGCATGACCCGTGAAGCGGCACTGGGCAAGCTGTTCAGCCTGCTGGGCTGCGGCCTGGCTGCTGCGGAAGTGGAGCGACTGTTCGCCCTCGACCTGTGCGGCGAGCGAGTCGACTGATCGACTGATTGATTGACCGAAAAGGAACGCGCCCCGCTCAGGGGCGCGATTCTTCCACCGGTACGTTGAGCACCTCGCGCACCAGCATGGCGATGCTGCTGACGCCCATCTTTTCCTTGATCTTGGTGCGGTGCACATCGACCGTCTTGACGCTGATGTTCAGCTCGCGGGCGATGACCTTGCTGGCCTTGCCGTCCACCACCATCATCAGGATTTCCCGTTCCCGCCCGGTGAGCAGGTCGAGCTTGTGCTGCAGGTTCTGCTTCTGCTCCTGGCCCGCGTGCACCTGTACTGCGCTTTTCAGCGCCGCCTGGATGCGGTCCAGCATCTGTTGCGGGTTGTAGGGCTTCTCGACGAAATCCAGCGCGCCGTTCTTCATCGCCTTCACCGACATCGGGATGTCGCCATGGGCGGTGACGAAGATGGTCGGCAGGTTGATGCCCTTGTCGTTGAGCATCTCCTGCAGCTGAAAGCCGCTGGTCTCGGGCATGCGCACGTCGAGCACCAGGCAGGCGGGGAGCCTTGGGTCGTATTCGCGCAGGAACTCCTCGGCGCCGCCAAAGCAAAGCGATTCGATGCTGACTGATTCGAGCAGCCAGGCGAGGGAGGTGCGCAGGTCCTTGTCGTCGTCGACGATGTAGACCACGGGTTTTCTAGCTTCCATCAGGCGTTGCCACTTTCTTTCTTATCGTTGTAGAGCTGCACGTAGGCCGCGTACGCCGGGCTCTTGCCGCGGTCGTCGGAATGGCATGCCCGGAGCATACCCATAGTCGCCGGTGCTGACGATAAAGAAACCACCTAGATGACTAGCGGCCACCACCGCAAAGCGTGGTGATCGTCTGAATATGGCGCGCCGCCGCGCTGCCCTACGCTGGCCCCATACAAGAAAGGCCGGGCGTGCCGGCCACTCCAGCACATGCCACTCCGGCAAATAGGAGCGAAGAAATGGCCAACACCCTCAGCCAGACCCAGATCGACTTCCGCAACGCCATGGCGCAGCTGCCCGCGGCGGTGAACATCATCACCACCAACGGCCCGGAAGGCCGCTGCGGCATCACCGCCAGCGCGGTCTGCTCGGTCACCGACTCGCCGCCCACCGTGCTGGTCTGCGTCAACCGCGGCAGCGCTACCCACGATGTGTTCCGCAGCAACGGCCATCTTTGCGTCAACGTGCTGTGCGGAGAGCAGGAAGAACTGGCGAAGCACTTCGCCGGGATGACCAAGGTGTCCATGGAAGAGCGCTTCACCTGGGACCTCTGGGATGACGGCTACGCCGGCCTGCCGGTGCTGCGCCAGGCGCTGGTCAGCCTGGAAGGGCGGATCAGCGACTGCAAGGAAGTCGGCTCGCACACGGTGATGTTCGTCGAGCTGGAAAAGGTCGCGGTGCGCGAGCGCCAGGACAGCCTCGTGTACTTCAACCGCGTCTTCCATCGCGTCGACCGCGAGGCCGTGCGCTGCGCCAGTTGATCCCTATCTAACAACAAGAACGAGGTAATCACTGTGACCCTGAAGATTTCCCAGACTGCCGACATCCAGAAGTTCTTCGAAGAGGCCAGCGGCGCCCTGAATGACCAGGGCAACCCGCGCGTGAAGAACCTCGTCCTGCGCATCCTGCAGGACTCCGCGAAACTGATCGAAGACATGAACGTCACCCCCGACGAGTTCTGGAAAGCGGTGGACTACCTCAACCGACTCGGCTCCCGCCAGGAAGCCGGCCTGGTCGTCGCCGGCCTCGGCGTCGAGCACTACCTCGACCTGCTGCTGGACGCCCAGGACGCGGCTGCCGGCATCGGCGGCGGTACCCCGCGCACCATCGAAGGCCCGCTGTATGTGGCCGGCGCGCCGCTGTCCGAAGGCGAAGCGCGGATGGACGACGGCAAGGACGCGGGTACCGTGATGTTCCTTTCCGGCCGCGTGTTCGACCCGCAGGGCAAGCCGCTGGCTGGCGCCGTGGTCGACCTCTGGCACGCGAACACCCAGGGTACCTACTCGTACTTCGATAGCACCCAGTCCGAGTTCAACCTGCGCCGGCGCATCGTCACCGACGCCGAAGGCCGCTACAAGGCCCGCAGCATCGTGCCCAGCGGCTACGGCTGCCCGCCGGACGGCCCGACCCAGGAGCTGCTCGACCAGCTCGGTCGCCACGGCCAGCGCCCGGCGCACATCCACTTCTTCATCTCCGCGCCGGGGCATCGCCACCTGACCACGCAGATCAACCTCGCGGGTGATCAGTACCTGTGGGACGACTTCGCCTACGCCACCCGAGACGGGCTGATCGGCGAGGTGCGTTTCGTCGAAGACGCGGCTGCTGCCAAGGCTCGCGGTGTGGAAGGGCGCTTCGCCGAGATCGAGTTCGACTTCCAGCTGCAGCAGGCGGTTTCCGTCGATGCCGAGGACCGCAGCAACCGTCCCCGCGCGCTGCAGGAAGCCTGATTCCCGCCAACGCATCGGCCTTGCCGAAATCCTCACCGTAGGATGGCGTGGAGCGCAGCGATACCCATCATTCCGTGCACCTGCAGCATGGGTATCGCTGCGCTCCACCCATCCTACGCAAAGCTCTCTGTCGTTCCGGCGTTAGGGCTGTCGCAGGCATGGCCAGCTCCTACAAGCTCAGATCCGGCGCACACCTGTAGGAGCGAGCCATGCTCGCGAACAGCGGACAAGGTCCGCTGTATTCGGAAACGCTCAGTTCAGCCCCGTCGCTCCCGATGCATCAGCCAGAGGAAGTACGGGCAACCGATGAACGCCGCCAGCAATCCCGCCGACACCGGCCAAGGATAGGCGATGTTCCGCCCCAGCCAGTCCGCCACCACCATGATCAGCGCCCCGGCCACCGCACTCAGCAGCACTTGCGGGGCGGCGCGGCGTACGCCGAGGTGGCGGGCGATGTGCGGGCCGATCAGACCGACGAAACTCAGCGGGCCGACGATGATGGTCGCGGTAGCCGTGAGCACCGCGGCAGTCAGCAGGATCGTCAGGTGACTCAGACGCAACCGCAATCCCAGCGCAGTCGCCGTGCCGTTGCCCAGTGTCAGCAGGTCCAGCGGGCGAGCGAGCAGCAGGCTGACGCCGATCATCACCGCGCCGACTACCAGCCCGGTGCTCGCCGACAGCACGTCCACCTGATAGGTCGAGCCGGTCATCCAGCTCATCATCGCCGTCATGCGCGGGTCGCCGCTGGCCAGCAGCAAGGTGCTCAGCGAGTGCAGCAGGGTGGTCAGGCACACGCCGGTGAGCAGCAGGCGCTCGGCATTGAAGGTCTTGCGCCAGGCGAACCACAGCAGCAGGCCGAGGGTGAGCAGTGCGCCGATGCTGGCTGCCGGGACCATGTAGGCCTGCGGCTGCGGTATCACCAGGAACAGCACCAGCACGGCGATCGCCGAACCCGAGGTGGCGCCCAGCACTTCCGGGCTGGCCATGGGGTTGCCGGTCAGGCGCTGCACCAGCAGGCCGGCCACGGCGAGCATGGCGCCGGCTGCCAGTGAACCGAGCACGCGCGGCAGGCGCCATTGAGCGATGGCGTCGCTCAGGCCGGCATCCCCCCAGTGCCAGCCATTGGCGTCCACCGCGAAGTAGATGGCCGGCAAGGTCAGCAGACCGAGCAGGACCGCCGCGCCGGTGATCAGCCGCCACGGGTGCTCGCGCTGCGGCTTGGCCGGCGCCGGACGCGGGACGATGCCGCCGCTGCGCTGGCGGCTGAGCAGCCACAGCAGTAGCGGCACGCTGAAGATGCCGGTGAGAATGCCGGCGGGAATTTCCCCGGCGAAGCGCGACAGTTCGCGGGCGATCTGGTCCACCACGCAGAGCAGCGCGGCGCCCAGCAGCGGCGCCCAGATCAGGCGTTGCTTGAGCGTGCGCGCACCGCACAGCCGCGCAATGGCCGGCGCGGCAAGGCCGACGAAAGCCAGCATGCCCACGGCACTGGTGACGAACGCGCTCAGCGCCACAGCCACGGCCAGGCCCATTACGCGGGTGCGCAGCAGGTTCACGCCCACCGCCGCGGCACCTTCATCTTCGAGCCCCAGCGCGGCCAGCGGGCGCACCATCAGTAGCGCGATGACCATGGCCACTGCCAGGCGCGGGGAGAGATAGAGCACGCCGTCCCAGCCACTCTGGTTCAGCGAACCGGCCTGCCAGAGCAGCAGGTCGATCAGGTAATCGTGGTTGAACAGCACCAGCAGCGCGTTGAGCGACACGCAGTACAGGCTGATGACCATGCCGGCGAGGATGAAGCGCAGCGGCGACAGGGTGCGGCCCCAGGCGAAGGCGAACAGCAGGCAGGCCGCCAGTGCCGCGCCGGTCAGGGTGACGGCCTCCAGGCCGTGCACCAGTAGGGTCGGAGCGAAGATGGTGGCGGCCGACAGGGCGAGGTTGGCGCCGGCAGAGACGCCGAGGGTCACCGGTTCCGCCAGCGGGTTGCGCAGGATTTGCTGGAACAGCGTGCCGGCCAGGGCCAGTGCGGCGCCGGCCATCAGGCTCACCGCCAGGCGCGGGAAGAAGCTGAAGTGCAGCAGCACTTGGCGAACGTCGTCCAGGTCCGGCGACCACAGTGCCTGCCACCAGAGGTCGCGGGGCAGGGCGCCTTGCAGGCCATGGAACACCAGCAGGCCAGCGAGGGTCGCCAGCACCAGCGTGCATATCGCCGGGCCCAGCGGCAGAGCGCTGCGTGGGGCGGCGAGGTCGAGAGTCGATTCAGACATGGGCGACCTCCGTGGCGCTGTCCAGGTAGGCGGCGATGCGTTCGGCAAGGTCGAGCACCGAGGCGGCGCCGGCATAGGGGTAGAAACGCTGCAGCGTTAGCGTGTGGCCCTGGCGTACGGCGGGGAGGTTGGCCCAGAGATCGTTGGGCTGTCGCAGGCTCTGCAGGCGTGCCGAGGTGGTGGGGATGTCGACGTAGACCAGGTGCGCGTCCGGGCGCTCAGCCAGCCTTTCGATGCTGACCATGGCCAGCCCCACCGGGCCGACGGGGCCTTGCCAGGCATTCTCGACGCCGAGGCGGTCGAGCACGTCCTGCACCATGCTGTTTTTTCCGTAGACGGCCGCGTGGCGGCCGTCCTGGTTGAGCACCGCGACGCACACCGGCGGCAGTGGGCGGCTCGCCAGTTTCGCGCGCAGCTCGGCCAGACGCTGCTCGCCCGCGGCTATGTAATCAGCGGCGACCTGTTCGACGCCGAGGCGGCGCGCCAGGTCGTTCATGAATTCGGTGGTGGCGCGCCAGGCGCCGTCGGCGGCCGGGTAGATGGCCACCCGCTCGGTCGGCGCGATGCCGTTGAGGCGGCGTTCCAGGGTCGGGGTCATCGGGTCGCTGAGGATCAGTTGCGGTTGCAGCTGCTGGATCAGTTCGAGGTTCGGTTCCCAGTACGGCCCCACGTCGCGCACGCTCTCGGGCAACGGTTGAGTGGGCATGCGTACCCGGTAGTAATGGTCGTCGGAGATCGCCAGAGGCGGCACGCCCAGGGTCAGCAGTGTCTCGGCGGCCACCCAGTTGAGCGCGACGATTCGCGTCAGACGCTCGCCGGCGAGTACCGGGAGGCCGGAGGCGCAGGCCAGCCCGCCGATGGCGAGGCCCTGCAGCAGGTGGCGACGGGTGAGGGACATGCACTACTCCTCGCGTAAAACGGGGCTCTTGAAACAACACGCCTTTGAAACGGCAAAGGGCCCCCTGCGAACAGGGAGCCCGGAAACAGCAGGCGGAACCGGCGCGCGGCCGCCTCCGTCGGTGCCTTACCAGCTGTACTTCACGCTGGTCATGACGGTGCGGCGCAGGCCCGGGTAGCAGGAAATCGGACTGTCGCAGGTCGCGGCATATTCCTCGTCCAGCAGGTTCTGGGCGTTCACCGAGAGGGTCACGTTCTTGTTCAGCGGGTAGCTCACGCCGGCGTCGAACAGGGTGTAGTTGTCGACGTGGTAGGTGTTGGCGTTGTTGCCGTAGAGCGAGCCGGTATAGCGCACGCCGCCGCCGATGGAGAGACCGTCGACCGCACCTTCGTGGAAGGTGTAATTCAGCCAGCCGTTGGCCATGTGCTCGGGCACGTTGGCCGGGCGGTTGCCTTCGTTGGCGTCGTTGCTCTTGGTGATCTTGGCCTTGGTGTAGGTGTACGAGGCCAGCAGGTCCCAGTTCTGGTCCAGCTTGGCTTTCAGCTCGGCCTCGATGCCGCGCGAACGCTGCTCGCCGGTGGCTTCGCTGAAGCCGGTGGGCACGCCGTTGGCGTTCAGCTGGTTGGTGAGGATGTTCTCCTTGGTCAGCTCGTAGGCGGCGAGGGTGATCAGCAGGGTTTCGTCCGGCTGGAACTTCACGCCCGCTTCGTACTGGTGCGCTTCGCTGGCCTTGAAGGCGCTGCCGTCGGAGCTGATGCCGGTGTTGGGCACGAAGGACTCGGAGTAGCTGACGTAGGGCGCCAGGCCGAAGTCGGTCAGGTAGGTCAGGCCGACGCGACCGGTGAAGGCGTTGTCCTTCTGCATGCTGTGGGCGCCGACGTGGTTGTCCAGGTCATTGCGCACGTAGTCGTAGCGGCCACCGGCGGTGAGGATCCAGTGGTCGTCGAACTTGACCTGGTCCTGCAGGTAGGCGCCGATCTGCTCGATGTTCTGGTCGTAGTCGATGGACTGGATGCTGTTGCCCTTGTTCGGACGCGGAACACTCTGGCCGTACACCGGGTTATCCAGGTTCAGCGACGGGCCGAGGGTGCGCCAGCGCGCGACATTGGCGTCCTGCCAGCTGTAGTCCGTGCCCATCAGCAGCGTGTGCTTGATGGAGCCGGTGTCGAAGTTGGCCTGCAGCTGGTTGTCCAGGTTGAAGGTGTCCATGTGCTGGTCGAAGCGATCCGCGGTGCGGATGATGTTCCGCCCCACCTGCAGTTGCGGCAGCAGGTTGTTGAAGATCAGGTCGACCTGGCCGTAGCGCGCGTTCTGGCGGAATTCCCAGGTGTCGTTGAAGCGATGGCGAAACTCGTAGCCCAGGGTGTACTGATCCTGGTCGAAGTGGTTGTAGTTGTGGTCGCCGAGCAGGGTGCCGGTGGGGTGGCCGTTGACGCTGTAGTCGAAGATCGAGCCGGAGTTGCGGTCCCGCAGGAAGTCGGTGAGCAGGGTCAGGCTGGTGTCTTCGTCAGGCGCCCAGGTGAAGGACGGGGCGATGTAGTAGCGGTCGTCCTCGACCTCGTGGCCGTCGTCGTACTCGGCCTGGGTGTTGGCGTCGCGGGCCAGGCCCACCACGCGGTAGAGGAACTGGTTCTGGTCGTCCAGCGCGCCGCCGAGATCGAACTGGCCCTGCTTGCGGTCATGGTTGCCGCCAGTCAGCTCGACTTCGTTGATGTGGTTGGCAGTGGGCTTCTTGCTCACACGGTTGACGATACCGCCGGCGTCACCCATGCCGAACAGGCTGGAGGACGGGCCACGGACCACGTCGATGCGCTCGAAGGCATAGGGCTCGCTGCGAAAGAAGGCGTAGCTGTTGTTCTGCTGACGCAGCCCGTTGAGGTAGTCGCTGGTGGCCTGGGCGTTGAAGCCGCGGATGTACAGCCAGTCGAAGCCTTTCGGGTCCAGGCCATAGGCTTCCACCTTGACGCCGGGCACATAGCGCAGCGCTTCGGTCACGGTCTGCGCGCCCTGAGCGTCCATCTGCTTGCGGGTGATCACCGAGATCGACTGGGGGATTTCCAGCAGCGGGGTGTCGGTCTTGCTGCCACTGTTGGAGGTGCGCGGCACGTAGCTGTCTTCACCCTCGACAGTACCGGTGATGACCTGGGCGGACATGTTCAGGGTGTCGCCGCTGGCGGAGTCGGCGCCCAGCAGGGTTACGCGGCTGCCTTCGACCTGGTACTTGATGCCGGTACCCTGCAGCAGGCGCTCCAGCGCCTGGGCGGGCTCCATCTCGCCGCGCACGCCGGGTGCGCGCAGGTTCTGCACCTGGCTCTGGTTGAAGACGATCTGCAGGTTCGACTGCGCGCCCAGGCTGGTGAGCGCGGAAGCCAGTGACTGGGCCGGGATGTCGATGCGGACCGGGGCGGCCTCGACGGCGGAAGCCGCCAATACCATCCCCAGGGCGGTGGCGCGGACCAGACGGGCCAGAGGCTTCACCTTGTGCTGGGATTGCAGCGCGTAGCGATTGCGACTCACTTGTTTAGCTCCTTTAACCTTGAAGGCATGATCTTGTAATGCAATTTCTAATAAGAATGATTCAGCTTTATGTGACGCGCCGGCTGGAGAAAACCGGAAAAATCCTTTCGATCTTTTTTTGTTGCTGAGTGACGGCGGCAGGAAAGGGCGGCCTTCCTGGCCGCCGGGCCGTCAGTGCATGGCCATGCCGGAACCACCTCGTGGCGCTGTAGCGCGGTGGTCCTCGATCTCCACGATCTGCCCGGCGCTCATGCGCAGCAGGCGATCCGCGACGTCGAAGTAGCGGTCGTCGTGGGAAATCACGATCAGCGTCTTGCCCTGGGCGCGAAGCTCGGGCAGCAGCTCGGTGTAGAAAATCCGGCGGAATTCCGGGTCCTGGTCCGCCGCCCACTCGTCGAACACCAGCACCGGGCGCTTCTCCAGCCATGCCTGCACCAGCGCCAGGCGCTTGCGCTGGCCGGTCGAGAGGTCGGTGGTGGAGAACTCCTGGCCTTCAAGGCTGACCTTGTGGGCGATCTCCAGGCGTTCCAGATAACGGCCGGCTTCGGCCGGGACGTCCTGGCTGCCCTTGAGCAGGTCTTCGAAGAGGAAATAGTCGGCGAAGATGGTGGTGAACAGCTGGCGGTAATCGTCGCGGCCGGCATCGGTCACCGGCTCGCCGTTGAGCAGCAGCTCCCCGCCGCGTGGGGCGTAGAGGCCGAGCAGCAGCTTGATCATCGTGGTCTTGCCGCAACCGTTCTCGCCGGCAATGAAGAGGATTTCGCCACGGCTGACCTTGAGGTTCAGCGGGCCGACGCCAAATCCACGGGAGCCGTCGTCGGTGGGGTAGTGGTAGGCCAGGTCGCGCAGCTCGATGGACTGGAAGTCCAGTGGCTTGCGACCGTCATCGGCCAGCAGCAGGTTCGGCTCCGGCGAGGAGAAGCGCACCGACAGCTCGGCAATGCGGCGGAACGCGACCTGGGCGCGGGTCACCACCGGCAGCTGGCCGATCAGGCCTTCCAGCGGCCCCTTCATATACAGAAGTACCAGGATGAAACCGGACAGGGTGGCCTGGTCGGTGCTCGGCCACAGCGATTGGTAGGCCAGCGCCACGCCGATGACGATGAAGAACAGCGTCGAGCCGAAGCCCTTGGCGACGTTGAACAGGTTGATCGAGCGCAGCTGGATGTCACAGATTTCGTCGGCGGTACCCTGCAGGCGTTCGCTGTAGTGCTGGAAGCGCCGCGGACGGCTGATGCGCAGCTCCTTCGCGCCCTCGGCGATGGCGCGGTAGTGCTTCTGCAGTTCGTCTTCCTTGTCCCGTGCCTCGAAGAAGCCCTTGATGCCCTTGGCTCGCGCGACGTACTGCACGGCGCTGCCGACGACGATGGCGACGGCGGTGGCGAGGAACATCGGCGGCGACAACCAGGCCAGGTAGCCCAGGCAGCCAAGCGTGGTAGTCAGGGCGACCGCCAGCGGCGCGAAGGCGAAGGCGAAGTCGCTGATGGTGTCGATGTCGTGGGTCAGCACCGGGATCAGCCGGTGGCTGCGGTAGCGCTCGATCTGCTCGATGGGTGCGGAGATGATCTTGCTGCCCAGGTCCTTGCGCAGCCGCGCGATCACGTGCTGGCCGACGTAGTTGGTGCCCATGTCGGAAATGATCGAGCCCAGCAGCGCCAGCACACACAGCCCGGCGAAGCCCAGCAGCAGGCCGGCGGGCATGCCGCCTTGCGAATGCAGGCTGTAGTTGATGGTGGCCAGCAGCGCGGTGATGGCCGAGCCGCCGAGAATCCCCAGCAAGGTGGCAGCGGTCAGCGGCAACCAGTGAGGCCGCAGCAGTTTGAGCATCTCGCGAAAGGCGCTTGGAGCGGGTGTTTGCATCGTCTTTTCCTGGATCCAGCCTGCCAGGGGGCAGGCCGCACAACGGGGCGAGACGGCGCGCGAATCAGGAAATCATCGGCAAATCCGAATCGTTCCTATCAAGACGAATGAGCGTGGGAAAAACTGAAGAGAATTTGCGAAAGCCTCTCAAGCAGGCGGGGGTGGATTCGTCAGTTCTCGGTCGCTAGACGGCGGATAACGCTGGCGCGTTATCCGCCCTACGGGGAGTTACGGTGCGGCAGTGCAGGGCGCAGAACCCGCAACGGGTTATCCGCCAGCCTGGCTAGAGCTGCGCGTAACGGCTGGCCAGTACGGTGCGGCCCTGGTTGTCCTTGCGCAGCTCCAACGGCAGCACCTTGGGCAGCGAATCCACCAGCGCCTGCAGGTCGTCGGTGCGGTAGATGCCGCCGATGCGCATAGCGGCAACGGTGGCATCGTCGAGGAACACCGGCTGCTTGAGGTAGCGGTTGATCAGCGGGATGGCCGACTGCAGCGTCAGGTCATCGATCACCAGCTTGCCTTCGATCCAGGCAATGGCGCCGGCGGGTGCGACCTGGGCCAGTTCGATGCGCTGGCTACCCTGGCTGTAGCGCGCCTGCATGCCCGGCGTGAGCTGGGCGCTGTTGCCGTCGACGCTGTCGGGCGGGCTGACCACCACCGAGCCTTCGAGCAGGGTGACCAGCATCTGGTGCGGGTCGGTCCAGACGTTGAAGCGCGTACCGGTAACCCGCACGCTGCCGTTGTCGGTGTAGACCGAGAAGGGTTGCAGGGTGTCGTGGGTCACCCGGAAGTACGCCTCGCCGCCGCTTTTCAACCAGGCGCTGCGGCGGTCGCGGAAGTCGGCGAAGTACAGTTGCGAGTTGCTGTTGAGCTCGACTTTCGAGCCGTCGGCCAGTTCCACCTCGCGCGCGCCGGGCTGCGCGGCGTAGTAGCCGACCTTCGAGGGCAGCCAGCCGGCGGACCAGCCTGCCGACCATACGGCGCCGATGGCCACCAGCACGCCAGCGGCCACGGCGGCGATGCTCTTGCCACTGCGAGGGCGGCGAGCGCTGCTGCGGAGGCGGCGGCCGCTCAGTGGCGCGGGAGCTATCGGTGCGGGGGCGGCTCGTGGTGTCGGCGGCAGCAGCTCCGAGAGCTGCCAGATGTCCAGCATCGCCTGGTATTCGACCTCGTGCCGCGTATCGAGCGCGAGCCATTGCGCAAACTCGGCGCGCTCGGCATCGCTGCACTCTTCGTCGTGCAGACGCGCGCACCAGTGCGCAGCTTCGGCGCTGATGCGGTCATCGTCGAACGGGGCGGGGGAGCTGGTCATCGGGAATCTCGGTAAGGCCGTTTGCGGCCGATATCACACTTTCTTTTCGCGTTGATGCGAGTGATTATAAATAAGCCTGACTCGGACTGTCAGCAGGCGCCTGCAGCCTCGACTGTTTTTCATAGGATGCCCGACGGGGTGGAAAGCGCGTTCATCCGGTATTACAAGGAGCTGGTCCTGTACCTCAATCGCAGCCTTGGCGACCGCCAGGCGGCTGCCGATGTGACACAGGAAGCCTTCCTGCGCCTGCTCGACCGCAAGGGTGACGAGCATATCGAACAACCCCGTGCATTTCTCTATCGCACGGCGGTCAACCTCAGCATCGACCTGCACCGGCGCGGCCGCGTGCGCCGCACCGAAGAGCTGGAAACCCTCGACCGCGAAGGTTGCCTCGACGAGCGCTGCCCGCAGGAGGCAGCCAGCCAGCAGCAGCAACTGCAATTGCTCCAGCGGGCCCTCGGCGAATTGCCCGAGGCTTGTCGCCGCGCCTTCGTGCTGCGAAAGGTCGAGGGCTGCAGCCATGTCGAGATCGCGCAAGCCCTGGGCATCTCCCGCGACATGGTGGAGAAACACATCGTCAACGCGATGAAACATTGCCGGCTGCGCCTGAAAGCCTGGAGCGGTCAGGACTGAAGCCCTCTTTTCAGTGTTGCCTGGGGCGCCGCCTCGCGAACCGCACTGCACAGAGCCAACCTCGATCGCCGCGGCCCCTTTACCTACACAGACGCATGGAAACGCTCAGGAATTAGTCCCACGCGGCCCGCGCGGGTTTTCTGGGAAAGATTCCGCCCTCGATAACTGACCGTCATTCTGAAATTTTCATGACTTAGTGAGAATCATTCTAAATTTCCCCAAGCCTGTCTCGTCTCTCCAGATAACGCGCTATCGACAGCGCAAATCATGGGCGACACGCAGGAGCGAGCGCCGACCGCCGGCTGGCGGGGCGCTCCGGGCAGAGCAGTAAGCCGCCGACTCCCGCGTGGTCACGCCCCACGGCCATCGCGATACAGGACATTGGCACCATGACCCAGATGATCACCCCGACCTACGACGTGCTCGGCATCGGTTTCGGCCCCTCCAACCTGGCGCTGGCGATCGCCCTGCAGGAGCAGGCGCGACGCGAGGGTCGCCACTACCACGCGCTGTTCCTCGACAAGCAGGCCGACTACCGCTGGCACGGCAACACCCTGGTGGCGCAGAGCGAGCTGCAGATTTCCTTCCTCAAGGACCTGGTGACCCTGCGCAACCCCACCAGCCCGTACAGTTTCGTCAATTACCTGCACGCGATGGGCCGGCTGATCGATTTCACCAACCTGGGCACCTTCTACCCGTGCCGCATGGAGTACAACGACTACCTGCGCTGGGTCAGCGAGCAGTTCGCCGAGCAGCGTGTCTGCGGCGAGACCGTCAGCCGCGTCGAGCCGGTGCAGGGTCCGGATGGCATCGAGCTGGTCAAGGTGCTGTCCACTGACGCCCGTGGCCATGAGCGCTTCCGCCTGGCGCGCAGCGTGGTGGTCAGCACCGGAGGCACGCCGCGCTTCCCGTCGGCCTTCAGCCACCTGCGTGACGATCCGCGCGTGTTCCACCATGCCCGCTACCTGGAATGCATGGCCAGGCAGCGCTGCAACCAGAACGAGCCGATGCGCATCGCGGTGATCGGCGGCGGCCAGAGCGCGGCCGAAGCCTTCATCGACCTGAACGACAGCTTCCCCTCGGTGAAGGTCGACATGGTCCTGCGCGCGGCGGTGCTCAAGCCGGCCGACGACAGTCCCTTCGTCAACGAAATCTTCGCCCCGCGCTACACCGACCTGGTGTTCAACGAGCCCAAGGCCGAGCGCGAGAAGCTGATCCAGGAATTCCACAACACCAACTACTCGGTGGTGGACCTGGACCTGATCGAGCGCATCTACGGCATCTTCTATCGCCAGAAAGTGGCCGGTGTGGATCGCCATGCCTTCCTCTGCCGCCGCAATGTTGAGGCGGCAAAGGCTGACGCCGATGGCATCGAGCTGACCCTGCGCGACAGCGCCACTGGCGCGGTGGAAACCCACCGCTACGATGCGGTGATCCTCGCCACCGGCTACGAGCGCAAGTCGCACCGCGAACTGCTCGCCCCGCTGCAGGAGTACCTGGGTGACTTCGAAGTAGGCCGCGACTACCGCGTGCTGGCCGACAAGCGCCTGCATGCCGGCATCTACCTGCAAGGCTTCACCCAGGACAGCCACGGCCTGAGCGACACACTGCTGTCGGTGCTGCCGATGCGCGCGCAGGAAATCGCTGCGTCGATGTTCGAGCACCTGCCGCCCCACGAAACCGCACACAAGCCGACGCGCCCGCTGACTGCGGAAAGCGCCTGATCCGCAAGGCCCGGAATCGATGCCCGGGCCGACTAAATTTCGGCTGACCCTGCTCGTCATACGGGCGGGGCCGTTGCATTCACGAAAAGGGGACCCACCATGACGCCCAGTTTTTCCCTGCCGCTGCCCGATGGCCGCAAGCTCTCCGCTGACCACGGCACCCAAGGCCTGACGCTGCTGCTGGACGGCCAGCCTATGTTGAGTGCGCAACGCGAAGGTGAGTGCTGGCAGCTGAGTTCAGCACCAACCACGGAGGCGCTGTGGATGCTGGCCTACTGGACCTTCGCTGGCGATGCACAGAGCGAACGCGTGCAGTTCGCTGCCGCCAATGTCCCGGTCGAAGCTTTCGAGCAAGGCCTGGTGAGCCTCGACGAAGTCGGTGGGCGCCTGCAGATCGAGCGTTCCGCGTTCTGGCAACTGCCCGCCGCCTGGCACAAGGGCTTGGCCAGCGCCAACTACCCGCAGGTCTATCGCATGAGCGGCGGCCGCCGCCACCCGCTTCGCGCTCCCAAGCCGCAGGGCGAGGTCTATCGCCGCTTCGACGCCAAGCTGGGCCAGTGGATTTCCCTGCGCACCCTCGACATCGAACTGGACCTGGAGCGCTTCAGTCGCTGGCAGAACAGCCCGCGCGTGCTGGAGTTCTGGCAGGAAGGCGGCACCCTTGAGCAACATCGCGCCTATCTGGAAAAAGCCGCCGCCGACCCGCACACCACTACCCTGATCGGCTGCATCGACGACGAGCCTTTCGCCTACTACGAAGCCTACTGGGCCAAGGAAGACCGCATCGCGCCGTTCTACGAAGTGGGCGACTACGACCGTGGCATCCACATGCTGGTGGGCGAAGAAAGCCATCGTGGCCCGCACAAGGTGGAAAGCTGGATGACCGCGCTGGTGCACTACCTGCTGCTGGAAGACCCGCGCACCCAGCGCATCGTCGCCGAGCCGCGAGCCGACAACGCGAAGATGATCGGCCACATGCAGCGTCTGGGCTTCTGGCGCGAGAAGGAATTCAACTTCCCGCACAAGCGCGCCGCGCTGATGGTGCAGAGCCGGGAAACCTTCTTCGAGCGTTGTGGCCTGTGCTGACAGCGGTTCGTTGTGTGCCTGAGGGCTGCCGGTGATTGCAGCCCTCGCTCCCCTGTATTTCGGCGAGTTCGTCGGCTACCGCGAGGTGCTGGTGACCCGCGACGATCCCCGTCCTTCTATCCCGGCGCGTGCCTTGCTGGAGCGGGAGATGCTCGACAGCGTGCTGCGTCGCTTCGACCCGCCCCACGCCGATGGTGACCGACGCGCGCTGGCTTCGCAGTGGTCCAAGTGGTACCTGGTGCGCCTCATTCCACCGGTAGTGGCCGCAGCGCTGGTGCTCGGTCGCACGCTGCCGCTGGCGTTCGATGAGGTGGAGGTGGTGCTGGATGCCCAGGGTATTCCCGAGGCGTTCAAGTTGCCGGGAGAAGGCGGACCCTTCGCCGCGACGCCGGGCGATCCGTTCCAGCGCTTCGCCCATCTGCTGGAAGGCCACCTGCAGCCCTTCATCCAGACCCTGGCCGCCGAGGCGCGCCTGTCGCCGAAGGTGCTCTGGAGCAATGCCGGCAACTACCTCGAATGGTTCCTCGGCGAGATGGCCAGGCTGCCGCCCCTGGCCCCGATGCTCGGCCACGGCCGCGAACTGCTGGAGACCGAGCGCCGTCCGGACGGCACGCGCAACCCGCTGTTCAAGCCGATCCAGTATGTCGAGGTGTCCTGCGAGCAGCGGGCCAACGGGCTATGGCGGCAACGGCGGACCTGCTGCATTCGCTATCGGCTGGGCACCATCGGCCATTGCGACAACTGCCCGCTGATCGACGAGCCGCCGCCGGAAGCGAGCGACCTGTAACGTACCCTGCGTCGGCGTGGCATACGTCTACCTGAAGGAGCGGGCCATGCCCGCGACCGGCGCTTCCGCTCACAGGGGATCACGGTGGCGTACGGACGTAGGATGGTGTGGAGCGCAGCGATACCCATCGAATTTCGCGCACCCGCAGCAGCATGGGAATCGCAAGCTCCACCCATCCTGCAAATGTGCTTGCCGGGGAGGGCGGCGGTTTGCCCCTATAGCGGTTCAGCGCAAGTAGCTGATCGGCGACCCATCCACCGGGTTGTTCAGTACGCCCATGGGAATCCCATAGATGTCTTCCAGCGTCTCTCCGCGCATCAGCTCCGCCGGGGTGCCCTGGGCCAGCAGGCGGCCACCGTGCAGGGCGATCAGGTGGTCGCAGTAGCGTGCCGCCATGTTGATATCGTGCAGCACCACCAGCACGCCCAGGCCCAGCTCGCGGCTGAGTTCGTGGACGCGCGAGAGCACCTCCACCTGGTGGGCGATGTCCAGCGCCGAAGTCGGCTCGTCCAGCAGCAGGTAGCGGCTGTTCTGCGCGAGCAGCATGGCCAGCCAGACGCGCTGGCGTTCGCCGCCGGAGAGCAGGTCCACCGGGCGATCGGCAAAGGCCAGGGTGTCGGTGAGGTCCAGCGCGCGGTCGATCTGCTTGCGGTCCTCGCCGGTGAAGCGGCCCAGTGCGCCGTGCCACGGATAGCGGCCGAAGGCGACCAGCTCGCGCACGGTCAGGCCGTCGGTCTGCGGCAGTTGCTGCGGCAGGTACGCCACCTGACGCGCGAAATCGCGGTTACCCCAGTCCTGCAGCGGCTTGTCGTCGAGGCGGATGCTGCCGCCGCTGGCCTGTTGCTGGCGGGCCAGCAGCTTGAGCAGGGTGGACTTGCCCGAACCGTTGTGACCGATCAGGCCGATCATGTTGCCGTCGGCCAGCTGCAGGCTCAGCGGCTGCAGGAGGGTGCGACCGGGGACGCTGAAACTGACATTTTCCAGTTCGAACATGGGGTCATCCGTAGGGGCGGCGTGGCCGGAAAAAGCGGGAGTCCGACTCTAATCCAATCGCTAATGGTTATCAATTTTCAAAGGGCTCGCGGAACCGCCGGAAGGATTGCCTGTCCTTGTCCGAAAGCGCTTATGATTCAACGCTGTAACTGATCTGGTAGGGCCCATGGAGTCTGCTGTCGAACGCTACAAGCGGCTGGTTGCCGAAGCCCTTGCGCGTTATTTCCCCCGTACCACCGAATACCTGCGCGCCGAGCGCGAGGCGGCGCAGCCCAAGGCCAGCGCGCGCGGCAAGGCAAAGGGCAAGGCGAAAGCGGCGGGCAAGACGCCCGCCAAGCGCGGCGCCAAGGCCCGGAAGGATGGCGAGGCGCCTGCGCCCAAGCGCGTGCGCGCTCCGGCCGTAGCCGGCATCTACGGCAGCGCCAGCGCAGCGGATGAGCAGCGCGCCCTCGACATGCGCCAGCGCGTGGCCCAGGCGGCTGCCCACGGGATAGTCAGCCTGCCGTCGGACGAACAGTGGGCGATGATCCTCGCGCCCGAGCCGCTGACCCGCATCTTCGCCGGCGCCGGTTCCGGCAAGTCCACCACCCTGGTGCTGCGGGTGGTCTACATGCTCTGCCACTTGGGGATAGACGCGGAGAAGGTGACGGTGATTTCCTTCACCAACGCTTCCTGCGCACAGCTGCGCGAGCAACTGGTGAAGGTGCTTGGCTACTGGGGGCATCCGTTCGATGCGGCGCAGGCGCGGCAGTGCGTGCGCACCTTCCATTCGGCCATGGGCACCCTGGCGAAAGTTGCGCTGAAGAACCCGCGCTGGTTCGAGCAACTGGACGAACGCGACCAGGCCAGCGAGCTGGACAACCCCTTGCTCGCCGGCCGCCTGCGCCCGGCGCAGCAACGCCTGCTCAAGCAGGTCTACCAGCAGTGCTACGCCGATCAGCCGGCGTTCCGCGCCCTGGCGCACCAGTTGCTGGAGCTGCCGCCACCGCCGGAAGCGGGCGAAGACGGCAAGCCGCCACGCATCGGCAAGGCGCCGCTGGATGCCTTCAAGCTGTCGGGCGAATTCGCCGCGCTGCCGCTGTTCGAGGCGTTCTACGCCCAGTCCGGCTTCATCGAAAGCATCGGCCTGCGCATCGACCAGTTGCAGCCGCAGAAACTCGCCTGCCCGCCGCGTGAGCGCCAGTTCATCGAGGCCCTGCAGCTGTTCTGGGCGGCCTTCGATGCGGCCTTGCAGGAGCAGGGCCTGCTGACCTTCAACCTGGCCTTCCAGCGCCTGACCGACCAGCTCGGCGACGGCAAGCTGCCGGCCGAATCGCTTGCGCCGTTCCAGCATCTGCTGATCGACGAGTTCCAGGACGTCTCGCCGCAGATCGTGCAATGGCTGCAGGCGCTGCACCGCGACCTCGCCAAGCGCGGCGAAGCCGTCAGCCTGATGGCCATCGGTGATGACTGGCAGTCCATCTACGCCTGGCGCGGCAGTTCGCCGGAGTTGTTCATGGACTTTGACCGGCATTTCCCCAGCAAGGGGCGGCGCAAGAGCCGCGTGCTGCTGCTGGAGACCAACTACCGCAGCATCGACCCGGTGATCCGCGATGGCGAACGGGTACTGGTGGGCGTGGCCAGCAAACAGGCCAAGGCCTGCCGGGCGTTCAAGTCGGCGGAGGCGGGCGACCACGGGGTGAAGCTGGTGCAACGCTTTGACGCGCGCAACAGCCTGCCGCTGCTGCTGGAAGAAATCCGCAAGCAGTGCGAGCACGTCGCCGCGCGCGGCTCGCGGGAGAAAACCGCCGTGCTGCTGCTCAGTCGGCGCAATGAGACGTTGCAGACCATCCTTGGCGAGTTGGACCGCAAGCTGCCGGTGAAAGGCATGACCATCCACCGCGCCAAGGGTTTGCAGGCGGAAGTGGCGATCATCGTCGACGACTGCGCGCCGCCGGAGAAACACCCGCTGCGCAGCGCGCTGTACGCGGCCTGCGGGTTTTTCGCCAGCAGCTACGACCAGGCCCAGCAGGACGAGCAGTTGCGCCTGGCCTATGTGGCGATCACCCGTGGGGTGAGCCGGGTCTTCTGGTTCACCCGCAAGGCCCAGGGGCCCACGGCGATCCTGGCGCTGCGGCGCAACGTGGAAACCGCGACGGCCTGAGCCCGAAGAGGGCGATCAGTCGTCGCGGGTGAGGACTTCCAGCAGCTCGATCTCGAACAGCAGGTTGGAGTTGGGCTGGATGTGCGCGCCGACCTGACGCTCGCCGTAGGCCAGGTGCGCGGGTACGAAGAGCTTGCGCTTGCCGCCGACCTTCATGCCCATCAGGCCCTGGTCCCAGCCCTTGATTACCCGGCCGGTGCCGATCACGCACTGGAACGGGCGGCCCTTGTCCCAGGACGAGTCGAAGACGGTGCCGTCCTCCAGGGTGCCCCTGTACTGGGTGGTGATCAGGGCGCCCTTGACCACGGCCTTGCCGTCGCCGACGACGATATCTTCGATCTGCAGTTCGCTGCTCATGGCGTTCTCCGGTGCTGCGGGTGCGGCACGAGCGCCGCGAGGGCGTGCGTTTTCGCAGGATTCGTCGGCAATGGCAAGCCGTGCGACTCAGGTGGCGAGGTTGCGCAGCTGGCCTGTCGCCACGCCGATCAGCGTGCGCAGGCCCATGCCGAGGATGACGACCGTCGCGGCGGCGAGCAGGAACAGCGCCACGCCATTGGTGAAAGGCCCGGGCGCATGACCCGCGTAGCGCAGCGCGCAGCCGGCCGCGGCGGCCAGCGGGAAACCGACCGACCACCAGGCCAGGCGGAACGGGCAGTTGCGCGCCAGATGGCGCAGACGCCCGGCGAGTACCGCCAGCATGAACAGGGTGAGCATGTACAGCGCGCTGGCGAAGCGGTCGATCTCGCCGACGAGGCTGACGTAGGCGGAGAAGCCGACCGCGAAGGGCGCCAGCAGGATCAGCAGGGAAGGCTGCAGGCCAACGCCAAGCGGCTCTTCGAACAGCAGCCGCGAGAGGATCAGGGTGAACAGCGGCACAGCGAAGAACAGCGCCACTGCGAGGGAAAAGAAGGCGACGTCGGCGGCGCCCGGCCACTGCAGCAGCGGCACCGCCAGCGGGATATCCGCCAGGCCCACCACCGGGACAATCCAGGCCGGTGTGGCGTGGGCCGCTTGTTGGCGTTGGCCGAGCCAGCGGGAAATGATCAGCCAGGCGAACGGCAGCATCCCGGCCGTGCCGATCAGCCAGCAGGCGCGGGCCAGGAACAGGCTGTAGTCGACCAGAGGAATGGGCAACAGCAGCAGGCTGATGAACAGCGTGCCGAACAGGTTGCCGGCGATGGGATGGAGGAATTCGGCCTTCACCGCGTGGGGGCCGGTGGATGCCTTGATCGCATAGCCGATGGCGACCGCGACGAAGGCCAGCAGCGCCAGCAGGCCGATGGCTTGCGATACCCACTGTGGTGCGCCGTAGATCAGCGTGGCCAGTTTCCAGGCCGACGACAGGCCCGCGAGCCCCATCACCGAGCCGAACAGGGCGACGGGCAGGTAGCCAAGCCGGCCTTCACGGGCGGTTTCCTTGGGAGCACCAAAGGCAGCAGCAGTATCGATGTTTTCTGTCATAGGCGAATCTTTCCTATCGGTACGCTGAGCAATCCGAGCCCATGGACTCCGTCGTCGCACAGCTTAGACGGGAAATATCCTGCGGCAATACCTCCGTGAGTGAATGGCGCGGAGCGCCTAGACCGCCATTTCCCCGAGAATCCATTCGCGGAAGGCCTTGACGCGCGGCTCGTCGGCGCTGGCCTGCGGATAGACCAGGTTGTAGGCATAGTCCTCGGCGAGCCGCACGCCCAATTCGAACGGTTGCACCAGCAGGCCCTGTTCCAGCTCGCGGGCGACCATGGCGTGGTCGGCCAGGCCGACCGCGCCGCCTTCGAGCACCGCCTGCACCACATGGCTGGTGTCCTCGAAGGTGACGCAGCCGCTGGCGTCGAAGTCCTCCACGCCGGCCGCTTCCATCCAGCGTGACCAGTCCGGCCAGGGCGCGCCTTCGGTTTCACACACCACATGGCACAGCGTGTGGGCCTGCAGGTCGCGCGGCTCGCGCAAGGGCGGGCCGTCTTCCAGCAGGCTCGGGCAGCACACCGGGACGATCTGCGTGTCGAACAGGCGCTCCGCCAGCAAGCCGGGATAGCGCCCGCTGCCGAAGCGGATGGCGAGGTCGATGTCGTCGACGGCGAAGTCGCGCAGCTCGTCGCTGACGTCGAAGCTGAGCTTCAGTCCCGGATGCAGCGCGCGGAACTGCGGCAGGCGCGGTAGCAGCCAGTGGGTGGCGAAGCGCGCGGTGAGCGAGACCCGCAGTTGTTCCGAAGTGCGCGCCAGTCGCCGCGCCCGCACGGTGGCGCGATGCAGCAGGCCGAGGGACTCCGCCGCCGCCTCCAGCAGCAAAGCGCCCGCCGGGGTCAGCTGGATGCTGCGGCTGGTGCGCACGAACAGGCCGAGGCCGAGCTGGTCTTCCAGCTCCTTGATCTGGTGGCTGACGGCCGCCGGCGTGAGGCCCACTTCTTCCGCGGCACGGGTGAAGTTCAGGTGGCGGCCGGCGGCCTCGAAGGTGCGCAGCGAGCGGATACCGGGAAAGGAACGGCTCATCGATCTTCAAATCCTTCTTGATGATCTGTCGAGAAATACTCGTTTCTCCTGGCCTCGTCAAAGCCCGATAGTGATTCCACTTGATGCTGGATATGCAGATGTCCAGACAGTGAAACACCGAGCAGAGGAAGCCAAAGCCATGTCAGCCGCCATCCATCCCTATGTCACCCAGCGTAATGCCCAACCCGCGGGCGCCGACGATCTCGCGCCCCTGGCCTTCGCCGGCTACGCCCATTTCACAGCGATGCAGGTGCGCGGCGGTGGCATCCGTGGCCTGGACCTGCACCTGGAGCGCCTGCGCAACGCTTCGCAGCGGCTGTTCGGCCAGAGCCACGCCGACGAGGAAATCCGCGCTGCCTTGCGAGCCGCGCTGGAGCAAGCGCCGGACGATACTTCGCTGATGGCGACGGTGTACTCGCCCGCCGGGGAGTTCACTGTCGCAGGGCCTGAGCACCGACCCGAGCTGCTGGTGCGCACCGCGCCACCATCGGATGGGCCGCAGGGCCCGCTGGCACTGGCCGTTGCGGGGCACGAGCGGGTGCTGCCGGAGATCAAGCACGTCGGCGAGATCGCCAAGACCTGGTACCTGCGCGAAGCGGCGGCCGCCGGTTTCGATGACGCGGTGTTCACCGACCATCGTGGTCGCTTCAGCGAGGCGACTATCTGGAACCTGGCCTTCTGGGACGGCGAATCGGTGATCTGGCCGCGGGCGAGGCTGCTCACCGGTACCACCATGGGCATCCTCCAGCGCCAGCTGGACAGGCTCGGCGCGCGCCAGTCGTCTTTGAGCATCGACCGCCAGGACCTGCCGCGTCTGGCCGGTGCAGTGGTGATGAACTCCTGGACGCCGGCGGTGCCGGTGAGCCGCATTGGCGACGCGGAGATTCCGCCGGCGCCGGAGTTTGTCGAGTTGCTGCGCCGAGCCTTCGAGGCGGAACCGCGAGTTCAGCCCTGAAGGTGCGCAGAAAGGTAGGGCGAATAACCGGGAACAGGTTATCCGCCGGCCAGCCGCTCGGCGGATAACGCTGTCGCGTTATGCGCCCTACTGCGGGTTATTGCTCGCGGACAGTGGCTCACTCCAGATGCGCGGCAAATCCACGGGCCTGCGGCTCGATCTGCTCGCGCAGGGTCAGCGCGGGGATGTCGTAATCACCGCCGTTCTGCCGGCGGAAGGGGATGGGCGCGGTGGTCTGGAGGTTGTCCAGACGTTCGCCCAGTTCCTGCTCGATCTGCGCGTAGCGCTGCGCATCCACGCGGCTGGTGCGATACACCAGGTAAGGCGGCAGCACGTCGAAGCCGGGGTAGTGCAGCACGCCATGGTGGATCGGGAACAGCAGGTCCTCGATCGGCCCGTTGATGCCGCGCGCGCTGTAGTGCGATTCCCAACCACCGGTGGTGACTACCAGCATCGCGCGTTTGCCGGCGAGGTTGCCTTCGCCGTAGCGGTCACCCCAGCGGGCATCGGAGTGCTCGCCAACGCCATAGGCGAATCCGTAGGCATAGACCCGTTCGAACCAGCCCTTGAGGATCGCCGGCATGGTGAACCACCAGAGCGGGAACTGCAGGATCACCGTGTCGGCCCAGCGCAGTTTTTCCTGCTCGGCGGCAATGTCGCTGCTCTGCCGGCCGGCGGCGTAGGCGCGTTTGGAATCCAGGGATGGATCGAAGCGCGCCTCGGGATCGCGATCGAGGCTGTCGGAGGCGTCCAGCGTGGCTTTCCAGTTCATCGCGTAGAGGTCCGAGACCTGAACCTCATGGCCGGCGGCCTGCAGGCGGCGCACCGCGAAATCCTTCAGCGAACCGTTGAGCGAGCGCGGTTCGGGGTGGGCGTAGACGATCAGTACATTCATGGCGGCTGCTTCCGTTGAGAAGGGGGTGTGCGCAGGATGCGATTGCCGCAGGTATAGTGGAAATGAATATCCGGAATCCCAGGTATATGAATGAATAATCTGCGCAGGCTCGACCTCAACCTGCTGGTGACCCTGGACGTGCTGCTTGCCGAGCACAACGTGACCCGCGCGGCCCAGCGGCTGAACTTCTCGCAGCCCTCGGTGAGCGTGCATCTGGCGAAGCTGCGCGACATCTTCGACGACCCGCTGCTGCTCCCCGGCCCGCGCGGCATGCGCCCGACGGCGCGGGCCGAATCCCTGCGCGAACCCTTGCGCATCGCGCTGGAGGCGCTGGAACAGGCGGTGGCGCCCTCAGCGCCTTTCGACCCGGCACAGGCGGACAACACCTGGCGCATCGCGGCGACGGACTACGGCGAATCCACCATCCTGCTGCCGGCCCTGAGCGCCATTCGCGGCAGCGCGCCGGGCACCCGTCTGGCCCTGCTGGAGCTGTCGCCGCCGCGCATCGCCCGGCAGGCGGAGCAGGGCGATATCGACCTGGCCTTCCATACCACCGAAGGCAGCCCGCCAGACATGCGCCGGCGTACGCTGTTCAGCGAACGCTATGTGCTGGCCGGCCGCGCCGGGCACCCGAAGCTCAAACGCAAGCCGAGCCTGGCGCAGTTCTGCCAGCTGGAGCATGTGATGGTGTCACCCGACGGCGGCGGCTTCAGCGGCGTGACCGATGAGACGCTGGCGGAAGCCGGCCTGAGCCGGCGTGTAGCGCTGTCAGTGCCGCATTTCCTCTTTGTCATCTCGGCGCTGGCCAGCAGTGACCTGGTTGCCATGGTGCCGGCGCGACTGGTGCGGGATAACCCGGCGTTGCGGGTGGTGGAAGCGCCGGTGGCGGTGCCGGGGTATGAGATGTCGATGCTCTGGGACGAGCGCTCGCACCGTGACCCGGCGCATCGGTGGTTGCGGGAGCAGATTGCGGCATCGGTCTGACGGGGGGCTTTTCGTAGGAGCGAGGGGGACGCCTAGTTCTTGCTCGCGAATGGGCTTGCTGGCGGCATCACGGCTGGGCAAGCCCTCACCCTAACCCTCTCCCAGAGGGAGAGGGGACCGTTCGGAGCAGGATGAAGCCATCGCGTCAGCCGGCACGGACTGCTCCCTCTCCCTCTGGGAGAGGGCTGGGGTGAGGGGATTCAGCCTGCGGTGGATATCCAGTCAGTCCACGAACTTCGTCCGCAACAGGTACTTCAGCGAAGCGGCCAGCGTCTGCCCATGGCTCAGGCCGTCGAAGGCGTGGAACTGCGCCTGCATGCCGGGCGCGCTGGCGACATTTTCCACCAGCTGCTGGGCGGCGCGCGGCGCGCTGGGGGTGATGTCCTCGCGTGGCCGGAAGGGTTCTTCACCGCCGCGCATCAGCAACAGTTGTGCAGAGTGACCGGCCAGTCGCTGGGCGAAGCCGTCCTGCTCCTTGAGGATGGCGCCGTCGCCCCACCACAGCGAAGGGCTCGCCGGAGCGTAGAAGCTGAACTGCTGCGGCCGGGTGAGCAGCGCGTGGAGCGTCAGCAGGCCGCCGTACGAATGGCCCCAGAGCGTCTGTTGCGAGCGGTCGATGGGCGCCTGGGCGGCTACCGCCGGGAGCATCCGGTCGCGCATCAGATCGAGGAAGGCGTCGGCGCCGCCGCTGGGATCACCGGTGAGCGGGTCTTTTTGCTCGGCCTGTTGCGGGCGCGTCGGGGTGTAGTCGCGGGTGCGGCCACTGCGGTCGATGCGCAGCGGCGTCTGGTAGCCGACGGCGACCAGTAGCGGTGCCTTGCCACTGTTCAGGTCGGTGAGCAGTTTCTCGTCCAGCGCGCCGATGGCGGCGTTGCCGTCGAGCATCCACACCACCGGGTAGCCGGCGGCTGGGGCGGGATGGTTCGGGCGGGCGATCCACAGCTGGTAGTGACGCTGACCGTCGGCGGAGTCCAGCTTCAGCTCGCTGAAGCGGTAGGCCAGATCGCGGCGTTGCAGCAGGTGGGTGTCCATTTTCTGGTCGGGGGCAGGCGCGGCGTGCGCTGCCAGCCCCGGTACGGCGAGCGCCAGTGCCAGGGCCAGGAGGCGAATTCTCATCAGGCTTTTTCTCTAATCAGAACGACGCGGTGAGGCTGGTGTACAGCGTGCGGCCCGGTTCGTTGTAGGTGGCGGCGCCGGCACCTTCGATGCCGTTTACGCCCTGGGCGTTGCCTTCGCGGAACAGGCGCTTGTCGAAGACGTTGTCCACCCCGGCGGTGAAGCTCAGGTTCTTGGTGAACACGTAGGTGCCGCTCAGCCCGGCAATGGCGTAGGGCGAGAGCTGGTTGTTGGCGCTGCCGGTGACGCGGTCGCCGTGGTAGTCGTACTTCTTCGGCGTCTGCTTGCCGTACCAGGCAACGCTGGCCTGCAGCGACAGCGCGTCGGTGGCCTGCCAGTCGAGCATGGAGTTCAGGGTGTACTTGGGCGTCACCGAAAGTACGTCGCCGGTTTCCTTGTTCTTCGACTGCAGCATGTAGGTGAAGTTGTTGCTCCACTTCAGCTGCTCCATCAGCGGGATGGTCAGGGTGCCTTCCAGGCCCTCGACCAGCGCCTTGGGCACGTTCTCCCACTGGTAGATCGCCGCGTTGGCATAGCTGCCGGTGCCGCCACTGGCCTGATCGATGGGCGACAGGCCCGACTCGATCTTGTTCTTGTAGTCATTGCGGAAGTAGGTCAGGCCGGCGATCAGGCCGTCCTTCTGGAACTCGATACCCAGTTCCTTGTTGACGCTGGTTTCCGCCTTGAGGTCCTCGTTGCCCTGCAGGTAGCAGCTGGTGCTCTGGCCGTAGCAGCCCTGGCCACGGCTGTAGAGCAGGTAGTCGGGGTTCAGCTGGTACAGGTTCGGCGCCTTGTAGGCGCGGGCGATGCCGGCCTTCAGGGTGACGGTATCGGTCAGCGCGTGGGACAGGTTCAGCGACGGGCTGAAGTTGTCGCCGACGATGCTGTGGTGATCCCAGCGCAGGCCGGGAGTGAGCATGGTGCCGGGCATCAGCTCGATGTTGTCTTCGGCGAACAGCGAGAAGATCTGCGCCTGTGAGGTGGTGTCGCGGTCGCTGCTGGTCAGCCCCGGAACCGAACCACCTTCGCTGGTGGTCTGGGTGTTGGCGCTGGGGTCGTCGAGCTTCTGCTGAACCCATTCGCTGCCCAGGGTCAGGGTCTGATCGCGCCAGGCGTGCAGCGGCAGGTTCACTTCGCCGTGTGCGGTCAGGTCGCGCAGGGTGGCGGTGTAGAAATCGGTGTTGCTGAAGATGCCCTCGGTACCGCCGGCCAGGCCTTCGTTGATGCGGCTGTTGCGGGTCTTCTCGTACTGCAGGTAGGCCATGGAGCTGCCGAAGTCCCACTCGCCGCGATGGGTGATCGAGTAGTTCTCGCGGTACATGCGGTTGGTCTCGTGACCGAGCATGGACTTCACGTTGGCGTTGCTGTTGGTGTTCTGTGTATCGCCGGTGTAGATGTTGCCCTGGCGGCTGAAGCCGGCCTCGAAGTCCAGCGTCTGCTCGGGCGTCAGGTGCCAGCTGAGCAGGCCGTTGACGTCCTTGTTGCGCACGCCTTCGCGGCCGGCGGGGAGGGTGCCGACCTGGTTGCCGGTGCGGTTGGATTCGTGGCCGGCGTTGATGTCCCAGTCGTCCGAGTCGGTCTTGGCGACGTTGCCGTAGACGCGGTAGCTCAGGCTGTCGGTCAGTGGGCCGTTGAGGCCGAAGGTCATGCGCTGGGTGGCGCCTTCGTCGCTGTGCTGCGGGAAGTTGCTATAGACGGTGACGTCGCCGTGGGTTTCCTTGCCGGCCTGCTTGGTGATGATGTTCACCACGCCGCCCGCCGCGCCGTTGCCGTAGCGCGCCGCCGCCGGGCCACGGAGGACTTCGATGCGCTCCACCTGGTCGGCCGGCACCCAGTTGGTGTCGCCGCGTGAGTCACGCTCGCCGCGCCAGCCGTAGCGCACGGCGTTACGGCTGGAGACCGGCTTGCCATCCACCAGGATCATGGTGTTTTCCGGGCCCATGCCGCGGATGTCTATCTGGCGGTTGTTGCCACGCTGGCCGCTGGTGGAGTTACCGGTCAGGTTGACACCCGGCATGGTGCGGATGATCTGCGACAGGTCGCTGGCCGGCGGGCGCTTCTTGATGTCCTCGGCGGTGATGATCGACACGCCCGGCATCTGCTTGGCTTCCTCCGCGGCGGTGGCGACGATGGTCTCGCTGTCGAACTCGACGACATCGGAATCGGCGCTGGCGGCCTGTACGGCGAAGGACAGCAGACAGCTGGACAGCAGCAGGAAGGGCGGAAGGAACTGCATCGGACGGGACGACATCGGTGATCTCCGAAGGAGGGCGATTACTAAGAGATCACAAATGATAATGACTGCTATTTGCTAGTAAAGCGCATTAACTTTCTAAACACTTGCGACGCTTTGTTGGCCAAGTTTGCTCGAGGGTGAGAGTGCGGCGGGCAACAGCAGGTGCAAGCAAAGCCCCAAGTTGCCATTGGCCGTGCCGTTTTCCGCCCACAGCCGCCCGTCCGCCAGCTCGACACCGCGCCGGGCGATGGCCAGGCCAAGGCCGAATCCGCTGGACTCCGACGGCTGCAGCCGCTGGTAGGGCTGGAAGATGCGTTCGAGGTCTGCGTCGTCCACACCGGGGCCGTCGTCGCTGACGCACAGGTGCCAGAACGCGCCCTCGCGCCAGCCGTCCAGGCGCACGCTGCCACTGCGCGGAGAATGGCGGATGCCATTGCGCAGCAGGTTTTCGATGGCCTGGGCGAAGCTGTCCAGGTGCACCTGCACCACGCAGTCGGTGCCCAGCGAACAGGGCAGCCGCTCGGGCTCCCAGCCGCTTTCGAAGCAGGCGTCCTCGCGCAGCGCTTCCCAGACCGACAACACCAGCACCGGCTCGCGCTCCAGCTGCGGACGCTCGGTGTCCATCCAGGCGAGGTCGAGGGTGTCTTCCAGCAGGCGCTGCATGTCCTGGATCTCGCGGTCCAGGCGTTGCCGCAGCTGGTCCGCCGGCAGATCGCTGTCATGGGCAATGCGCAGGCGCGCCAGCGGCGTGCGCAGCTCGTGAGATAGCGTGCGCAGTAGCAGGCGTTGCTGCGCCAGGCTGTGCCGCAGGCGGTCAGCCATGTGGTCGAAGGCCAGCGCCAGTTCGCCCAGCTCATCGCGGCGATGGGCCAGCGGAGTGCCGAGGCCCTCGCTGTCCAAGTCGTCGGCGCGCAGGGCATCGGCGCGGGCGCGCAGGCGATTGAGCGGCAACACCAGGTGGCGATAGATCAGCAGGCCGAGGAGGGCGGCCAGCAGGGTCGGCACTACGCCGTGGCTGAACAGGTGCGTCCAGGGTGTCAGGCCGCCCGGCAGCAGGCGCTCGGGCAACTGCATGACCAGCCGGCCGCGCTCGGGATGCCGGGGGAATTCGATGCTGACATAGGGCAGCTCGTCCTGCAGGCGCCGGCTCATGGGCCAGTGCAGCATGCGCATGAAGGTCAGGTGGCTGGATTCCTCCGCCGTCAGCGGCGTGGTGCCCAGGCTCTGCAAGTGCTCGCCGATCACCGCAACCCAGGTGTCCTCGGCAGCGGAAAGCTCTTGGCGGAATCGCTCCACGCCCTCGGCGCCCTGCTGCTCCCAGACCCTTTCGGCCTGCTCGGCATAGCGCGCCAGATAGTCGCGGTCCTCGGTGCCGAGGAAATAGGTGCTGCGCTCCAGCGACAGGCCCCAGGTCCAGATCAGCCAGGTCAGCAGCAGGCAGAAGCCAACCTGCAGCGCGGCGATTTTCCACAGCAGCGGGTGACGGCGCATCAGTGACGTTCCGCGTCTACCAGGATGTAACCCTGGCCGCGCACGGCCTGGATCTGCACCTGTTGCGCACCGATGGCCGCCAGCTTGCGGCGCAGGTTGCAGACGTGCACGTCCAGCCCCCGGTCGAGCCGCGTGTAGGCTCGGTGCAGTACGCTCTGGTAGAGGAAGCTCTTGCTCAGTGCTTCGCCGGTATGGGCGTTGAGCGTCACCAGCAGGCGGTACTCGGAATGCGTAAGACCAGCGTGTTCACCGTTGCGGGTAACGTCCTGCCGTTCATCGTCGAACTGCAGCGAGCTGTGCCGTTGAGGCTCGCTCTGCGCCGTGCGCGAGCGATCCAGACTGACCCGGCGCAGCAGCGCATCGATGCGCGCATCCAGTTCCGCCAGGCTGAAGGGCTTGGGCAGGTAATCGTCGGCACCGCGGGTGAAGCCGGTGATGCGGTCCTGCTCCGCACCCAGGGCGGACATCAGCATCACCGGCGTGGTGCGCGTGCTGCGCAGTCTATCCAGCAGGGACAGGCCATCGACGCCGGGCAACATGATGTCCAGCAGGACCAGGTCGAAGTCGTTCTGGTGGACGGCCACCAGCCCCTGGTCACCGTTCGCGCAAGTAGTGACGGAAAAGCCGCGCTGACAGAAATGACGTTCGAGGTCCAGGCGAAGACGGGAATCGTCTTCCACCAGCAAGAGCGAAGGGGACACAGCAGGCCTTGATGCGAATATTTACCATTTGCAAATATCTCACCCCTTTCTGTCAGAAGGCAATGGCGATTTGCCTGACATCTGTCAGAAACAGCCTCAGACCCAGCGCCGCACTCGGCTGCAGAAAGCCTCGAACTCCGCACCGAACAGTTCGCGCAGTGCCCGCTCTTCCGGGCGAATCTGGAAGCGCCCGATGTACAGCACGAAAACCGCGACACCGAGCACCGCCAGCGCCGAACCGAGGAACACGCACCAGCCCAGCAGGACGATGGCGAAGCCCAGGTACATGGGATTGCGCGTATGCCGGTAGATACCGGCGACCACCAGCGAAGAGGCGGACTCCGGCTTCAACGGGTTGACCGTGGTGCGCGCGCGGCGAAACGACGCAACGCCGGCCAGGCAGACTGCAATCCCGGCCAGCGCCACCAGCAGGGCCAGCCACAGACGGTTGCCCAGCGGATAGATCGGGCGCACCGCCAGCCACATCAGCACGGCGGTGATGATTGCCACCAAGGGCGGGGGAATACGGTGTTCCAGCCAATCCATGCTCGGTCTCCGGGCCAGTGCGGCCATCTCCAGTGAGGTGCCCACACTAGCCCAGATCGATGCCCTTAGCGCGGCCGGCGCACTGCGCGGACCTTGCCGCTGTTGCCGCCGCCGCAATAGAAACGCTCACCGCTGTCGGCTTCCAGGCCTGAAACATGCACGCCTTCGGGCATGTCCAGCTGCTCCAGAACCGCGCCGGACTGCGGGTCGATACGGCGTAGCTCGCTGTAGGTCGATTCCGGTTCCCAGGTGCCATGCCAGAGTTGACCTTCGACCCAAGTCACCCCGGTGACGAAACGATTTGAATCAATCGTACGGAGGATTTCGCCGGTTTCCGGGTCGATCTGATGAATCTTCCGTGCGCGGTACTCGCCGACCCAGAGCGAACCTTCCGCCCATGCCATGCCGGAATCGCCGCCATTGCCCGGCGCGGGAATGGTCGAGAGGACCTTGCCGGTGGCCGGGTCGATCTTCTGGATGCGGCTTTCGGCGATCTGGTAGAGGTGCGTGCCGTCGAAGGCGGTGCCGGCGTGGGCGGGCACTTCGATGGCACGTTCCAGGCGGCCGTCCCTCGGGTCGAGGCTTTGCAGGCGCTCGCCCACGGCGAACCAGACGCGCTGGCCATCGAAGGTCAGACCGTGGACGGTGCTGACGCCGGGGAAGGGACCGTACTCCTGCAGCACCTGCGCCGGGGATTGCTTGTAGTGGGTGGTCATGATGTTGCCCTGCACGTTGTGGGTGGGAGCCTTCAGCCTATTCAGACACCGAAGGGCGCGGGGAGTAACAAGGTCGTCGCGAAACCCGGCGTCGCTGGCAGCGTCCAGCGTCGTGCTCGGCCTTGTCCAAGCGCCTGCACCCGACCGGCTTCGGCCAGGGTTTCAAGGGCACGCTGGATACTGCGCTGGCTGGTATCCAGCGCCATTGCCAGGGCCGAACTGGACCAGGCCTGGCCATCGCTGAGCAGTGCCAGCACTTTAGCGTTGGCGTCCTCCCGCGGTGGCGCAAGGACCACCGGATTGGCGGCGACCAGCCGATAACCGCGGGGCGTCGACTTAATGCCGGCCAGGGGTTGCAGCAGGCGGCGCAAGCGGCCGATTTCCACCCGCAGGCGCGCCCGGTGGGATTCGTCCGGGTGACGAGTGCGGAACACCCGGCCGATCAGCTCGGTGCGGGTCACATCGTCGGGCCAGGCTTCGGCCAGCACGCGGGCCAGGGCAAACAGCACCGGGCGGCTGTTCAGCGACAGGTCGCCGATGCGGTTGCGGCAGGCGTCCACCACCAGGGCGTCGGAGTTAAGCAGGCTTTCCACTTCATCCAGCGACAGCAGGCGCGTGTGCTGGTGGTCGACCTGCCGGGCAGCTGGCGCTTCGAGCGTGCGCGCCGCCTGGTCGATCTCAGCACGCAGGGCGGGAATGCCTGAAGTGGCGGCTGCCTCGGCAGCCTTGCGCAACGCGGTCCGGGCCTCGCCCGCTTGCAATCGGCGAACGGCGATGCCGGATGCAATCAGCCAATGCACCGCGCGCAGCGGCGCCGGTAGTGATTCCGGCTGCAGTTCGGCAAGTGCTGTATGGGCCTGATCGAGCTGGCCGATCAGCAGCACGCGGCGGATCAGCAGGTAATGGGCATGGGCAGCGTTGATCCTGTCGCCATGACTGCGCAGCACCTGTGCCGCCTGCTCCAGCGGTGCCGTCGGCCAGTTCAGCTCGCGGCTGGCCAGCGCCACTTCCGCTTCGGCCACCCGGCAGCGGGCGCGCGCCATCGGCTCGTGGGCACCGAAGGTGCGGGCGGCGCGGCGCAGCAGGGTACGTGCGCGAGGGAAATCACCCAGCTGGGCCATGGCGATACCGCGCAGGGCCAGCGCCGGCGGGTCTTCGCGCAGCGCCACGCGGTTCAGTGCGCCCAGCGGGTCGCCGGCCGCGAGGGCACAGGCTGCCGCCGTGATCAGCGAATCCATGGAAATCCTGCCAACTTTGTCACTCCCGTCGGGCACGGCCCGCTGCCTAGTCTAAGCCATGCCCACCGAGCCGCCGCTGGCGGAGGAGAACTGCCATGACTGCCCATCCCACCGCTACCCGCGAAGAATGGCTGGCCGCACGCCTGGACCTGCTGGCCGAGGAAAAGGCCCTGACCCGGCGCAGTGACGAACTGGCGCGCAAGCGCCAGGCGCTGCCCTGGGTGTTGGTCGACAAGGACTACCGCTTCGACACCGAGCAGGGCCCGGCGAGCCTTGCCGACCTCTTCGCCGGCCGTTCGCAGTTGCTGGTCTACCACTTCATGTTTGGCCCGGACTACCGCGCCGGCTGCCCGTCCTGTTCGAACATCGCCGACGGCTTCGACGGCTACGCCCCCCACCTGGCGAACCACGATGTGAGCCTGCTGGCGGTCTCCCGCGCGCCGCTGGAGAAGTTGCTGGCGTACCGCCGGCGCATGGGCTGGAGCTTCCCCTGGGCGTCATCCCACGGCAGCGGCTTCAACTACGACTTCAACGTGTCGTTCACCGAAGCGCAGCAACGTGGCGGGGAAGTCGACTACAACTTCCGCCGCGAAGGCCCCGCCGCGGGTCCGGCGCCGGCACCCGTGGTGGAAACCGCCGCCTGCTGCGGCACTGACGTGGCAACCTTCACCCGCGACCTGCCGGGGATGAGCAGCTTCGTGCGTGAAGGCAACAACATCTATCACTGTTACTCCACTTATGCCCGTGGCCTGGACTCGCTCTGGGGCCTGTTCCAGTGGCTCGACCGCGCGCCGCTGGGGCGCAACGAGCAGGGCATCTGGTGGCGCCGTCACGACGAGTACTGAGCCTCACACCGCCTTGCGGTAGTCCGGCCGCCGCTTCGCCAGCAGCACTGCCGCCAGGTCGAGCGCGGAGCACAGCAGGAAGTAGAGCAGGGCGACGAACAGGAAGACTTCCGTGGGGTGGACCATCACCCGGTTGCTCACCTGGGTGGCGACGAAGGACAGCTCGCCAACCCCGATCACGTAGGCCAGGGATGTGTCCTTGATCAGCGAGACCCACTGATTGAGGAACGACGGCAGCATGATCGGCAGTGCCTGCGGCAGAATCACCAGGGTGAGCACTTGCCATGGATGCAGGCCCAGCGCGCGGGCGGCGTCCCACTGGCCCTTGGGCAGGCTTTCGATGCCGGCGTGCACCGAGTGCGCCAGATAGGCGCCGCCGATCAGCGACAGCGCGCAGACCACCGTACCCAGCGCCGGCACGTCGAAGTGGAAGACGATGGGCAGCAGGAAGTAGGTCCAGAAGATCAGCATCAGCACCGGGATCGCGCGGAAGAAGCCGAGAAAGGCCACCAGCAGCAGGCGCGGTTTGCCGCGCAGCACTGACAAGGCAATGCCCAGCGCAAGACCGATGACCGCGGAGACGATGCCGGAGGCCAGCGCAAGCAGGATGGTCAGCGCGGCGCCGCCCAGCGGGCCGTCCGGGTAGGCGCCGACGAGGAAGTAGGCGAGGTTGTCCTGAATGACGGAGAAGTCCATGTCAGGCTCCCTGGCGGTAGCGGCGGGTTTGCTGCAGCGCCTGGCCCAGCGCCTCGATCAGCGCGATGGCGCCGATGTACAGCAGGGTGGCGATGCCGAAGGCCTGGAAGGTCTTGAAGGTCTGCGTTTCCACCTGGCGCGACGCGTAGGAAAGCTCCGCCAGCCCGATGGCCATGGCCAGCGAGGAGTTCTTCAGTGCGTTCATGTATTGCCCCATCAGCGGCGGCAGTGCGGTACGCAGCGCTTGCGGCAGGATTACCCAACGCCACACCTGGAGCGGACGCAGGCCCAACGCCATGCCGGCTTCACGCTGCTGCGCGCTGACCGAGGCGATGCCGGCGCGGAACTCCTCGGCAATGAACGCCGTGGTGTAGAGCGTCAGGCCCCAGGCAGCGGCGAGGAATTCGAACGACGGCCACGCCAGCCAGCCCAGCTCATGGGGCGTGTTCAGCCAGAACACGAAGTCCTCCGGCAGCAGTGCCGGCACGCCGAAGTACCAGAAGAACAGCTGCACAAGCAGCGGCGTATTACGCAGCAGCGCGAGGTACGCCCGCGCGGGCCACGCCAGCCAGCGCGACTTCGCCTGCCGGGCAATGGCCAGCGGCGCGCCGAGCAGGGTGGCGACCACACAGCAGAACAGGGAAATACCGAGGGTGAGCAGGAAACCGTCGAGCAGCCAGCTCAGGTAGGTCGGGGCGAGCAGTTCGCCGAACATCGTCAGAGTCCATCAGAAGGCGGGAAAGGCAACGCCCCACGGGTGTGGGGCGTGCGGTGATGCGGTGCGCGGGGCGGGGGTCAGCTCTTGTCGCCGATCTTGTACAGGCGCGCCAGGGGCGTCCTGGTGGTCGGGCCGAACCAGGTGTCGTAGATCTTCTGCGCCTGCCCGTTGGCTTCCAGCTCGGTAAGGCTCTGGTTGACGAACTCGCCCAGGGCGTTCTCACCCTTGGGAATGCCGACGCCGATCAGGTCATTGGAGATGGTGAAGGGCGGCACTTCATACTTGTCCTTGTCCGGCACGTTGGCCAGTAGGCCGATCAGCTTCGGGCCGTCCTGGGTGATGGCCTGGACCTGGCCATTGCGCAGGGCGGTGAAGGCGAAGGGCGTGTCGTCGTAGGCGATGACCTTGGCGCCGGGGAATTTCTCCCGCAGCACGCCTTCGTTGACCGTTCCCTTGTCGACGCCGACGCGCCACTGGTTCAGGTCTTCCGGCGACTTCAGGCTGCCCTTGCGCACGATGAACTGCTGTCCGGAGGCGAAATAGGGGATGCTGAAATCCACCTGTTCGGCGCGCTCGGGGGTGATGGTGAAGTTGGCCAGCACCAGGTCGACCTTGTTCGCGGTCAGCAGCGGGATGCGGTTGGCGGGGTTGGTCGGCAGGACCTGCAGCCTGACGCCGAGCTTGTCGGCCAGCGCCTTGGCGTAATCCACGTCGAGGCCTTCGATCTGCTTGCTCTTGCCATCGACGAAGCCGAACGGCGGGTTGCTGTCGAATGCGGCGACGCGCAGCACACCGGCCTTTCTGATGTCTTCCAGGCGGTCGGCGTGGGCCAGTCCGGAGAGGACGGCCAGGGCGAGGGCGGTAACGGCAGTAAGTTTCTTCATGAACATCCAGCTCCTTCTCGGGCCCCGTTCGTGCGACGGGTTTCCGTGATGATCGAGTGCGGGCCTTAGAGGGTGGGAAGGCCCGTTCCAGAGCGGCGGGGATGGCCCGCCGGCGAGGCCGAGTGTGGCAGCGCGGCGGTGGCGCGGAGAAGGAATGAATTGGTCTAGCTCATAACCGGAAGAAATATAAAGTAACCGGTTAGATAACTATTTTGCAGCAAATCACCGGCTACAACCCCGCTCCTGCAATCAGGGTGCCCAGCGCGCTGCGCTGATATCCACGGCGCGAGGCAGGATGCGCTCGGCGAGGAACAGGTCGGCGGTGTGCTGTTGCGCGGCAATATCCGCATCACCCACAGGTTGAATGGGCGAGGGCGGACGGTGCCTGAAGGTTTCCTCGATCACCGCCGGCGCCAGCCCGGTCACGCGCGCCATGATCGCCAGGCTGCCGGCTTCGTCGCTGCGGGTCAGGGCTTCGGCCTCGTTGAGAGCGTCCAGTACCTGGTGAATGAACGCCGGGTTGGCGCCCGCGTATTCCCGGCTGGACAGGTAGAACGGCCCGCTCAGGCCCACCGCCGAACCGTCCGCCAGCAAGCGCGCATGGCCGTCCAGCAGCAGCGCCGAATACCAGGGGTCCCAGATCGCCCAGGCATCCACCCGGCCGCTCTCGAACGCGGCGCGGGCATCGGCCGGCGTCAGGTACAGCGGCTGGATGTCTTTCAGGCTCAGGCCTTCCTTCTGCAGCAGGCGCAGCAGCAGGTTGTGCGAGCTGGAGCCCTTCTGGAATGCCACGCGCTTGCCCTTCAGTTCGGCGACGCTGCGGATCGGGCTGTCCCTGGGCACCACCACGGTTTCAGCCTGCGGCTTGGGCGGCTCGACCCCGACGTAGAGCAGGTCGGCTCCGGCGGCCTGGGCGAAGATCGGCGGGATGTCGCCGGTGGAGCCGATATCCAGGCTGCCGACGTTCAGCGCTTCGAGCATCTGCGGCCCGGCGGGGAATTCGATCCACTGGACCTGCGTCTGCGGGAAACGCTTCTCCAGCAGGCCGTGCTCCTTGGCCAGCACCAGGCTGACCGAGGCCTTCTGGTAGCCGATGCGCAGGTGCGCTGGGTCCTGCGCCTGGGCGGTGCCAGCCACGAGCAGCAGTAATCCGGCGAGCAGTCGATTGAGCAGTCTCACAGGCTTATTCCTTCCAGTCGTGGGAGGGTTTTTCCCAGAGGTTGATCCCGCCTTCCACGGCATGACGATCGATCTCCGCCAACTCCTCGCTGCTGAACACGAGGTTATCCAGCGCGGCGACGTTCTCGACGATCTGCTCCGGCCGGCTCGCACCAATCAGCGCAGAGGTTACACGGGCGTCGCGCAGCACCCAGGCCAGCGCCAGTTGCGCCAGGCTCTGGCCACGGCGCCGGGCGATTTCGTTCAGCGCGCGGGCGCGGCGCAGGTTGTCCTCGGACAGGTGGTCCGGCCGCAGCGAGGCACCGCCCGGCTGGTTGACCCGCGCATCGGCCGGTACGCCGTTCAGGTAACGATCGGTGAGCAGCCCCTGGGCCAGCGGTGTAAAGGCGATGACGCCCGCGCCCAGCTCGTCGGTAGCGGCCAGCAGGTCCTTTTCCACCCAGCGGTTGAACAGGTTGTAGGCCGGCTGGTGGATCAGCAGTGGCACTTTCAAGTCGTTCAGCAGCGCGGCGAGCTCGGCGGTCTTGCCGGCGGAATAGGACGAGATGCCCACGTACAGCGCCTTGCCTTGCTGCACGGCACTGGCCAGCGCGCCGGCGGTTTCCTCCAGCGGCGTGTCCGGGTCGAAACGGTGCGAGTAGAAGATGTCCACGTAGTCCACGCCCAGGCGCCTGAGACTCTGGTCGAGGCTGGAGAGCAGGTACTTGCGCGAACTGCCGCCCTGGCCGTAAGGGCCGGGCCACATGTCCCAGCCGGCCTTGGTGGAGATCACCAGCTCGTCGCGGTAGGCGGCGAAGTCTTCGCGCAGCAGGCGGCCGAAGTTGAGCTCGGCGCTGCCGTAGGGCGGGCCGTAGTTGTTGGCCAGGTCGAAGTGGTTGATGCCCAGGTCGAAGGCGGTGCGCAGCAGGGCGCGCTGGCGGTCCAGCGGCACGCTGTCGCCGAAGTTGTGCCACAGGCCCAGGGAGAGGGCGGGCAGCACCAGCCCGCTGCGGCCGACGCGGCGGTAAGGGACACGCTGGTAGCGGTCGGGATGGGCGAGGTAGGTCATGAAAACTCCTTTGCAAACGGGCCGCAGAGGGGGCGACCCGTAGATCGTCAGATCGTGTGGCGGTTGGCCGGGCGCTTGAGCCCGAGGTGCTCGCGCAGGGTGCTGCCGCTGTACTCGCGGCGGAACAGCCCGCGCCGCTGCAGTTCCGGGACGACATGGCTGGCCACGTCTTCCAGCCCGCCGGGCAGGTGCGGCACCAGGACGTTGAAGCCATCGGCGGCGCCGCCTTCGAACCAGGCCTGCAGCTCGTCGGCGATCTGCGCCGGCGTGCCGATCAGGCTGTAGTGCCCGCGTCCGCCGGCGATGCGCCGGCCCAGCTGGGCGAGCGTTAGGTTCTCGCGCCCGGCCAGTTCGGTGAGCAGCAGCTGGCGGCTGCGCTGACCGCTGTCGGTGAGCGGCAGTTCGGGCAACGGGCCATCCAGTGGGTAGGCGGAAAGATCGAAGTTGCCGAGCATGCGCGACAGCAGCGCTACGCCGACCTGCGGCTCCACAAGCTCCTGGAAGGCCTCGAACTTTTCCTGCGCCTCGGCCTGGCTCTGGCCGACCACCACGAACACGCCGGGCATGATGCGCAGGTCATCCGCCCTGCGGCCGAAGCGCGGCAGGCGACCCTTGAGGTCGTTGTAGAAATCGCGGGCGGCGGCCAGTGAGGTCTGCGCGGTGAACACCACTTCGGCGGTCTGCGCGGCCAGCTCGCGTCCGGTCTCGGAACTGCCGGCCTGGACGATCACCGGGCGGCCCTGGGGCGAGCGCGCGACGTTCAGCGGGCCCTGCACGCGGAAGTGTTCGCCCTCGTGGTGCAGCACATGCAGCTTGGCCGGGTCGTAGTACTGGCCGCTGGCCTTGTCGCGGGTGAAAGCGTCGTCTTCCCAGCTATCCCACAGGCCGGTGACCACTTCGTGGAATTCACGCGCGCGGGCATAGCGCTCGGCGTGGCCGAAGTGTTCCTGGCGGTTGAAGTTCAGCGCCTCGGCGGCCGCGTCGGAGGTCACCAGGTTCCAGCCGGCGCGGCCGTCGGAGAGATGGTCGAGCGAGGCGAACTTGCGCGCCACGTGATACGGCTCGTTGTAGCTGGTGGTCACGGTACCCACCAGGCCGATGCGCTCGGTCACCGCCGCCAGCGCCGAGAGCAGGGTCAGCGGCTCGAAGTGATCGGAGCGCGCCATGCGGCTGGCGATGTCGCCAGTGGGCGCGGCCACGCTGTCGGCAACGAAGAGCGCGTCGAATTTCGCCGCTTCGGCCACCTGCGCCAGGCGCTTGTAGAGGCGGAAGTCGAGGCCGCCGTTGGCCGGCACGTCCGGGTGGCGCCACGCCGAGACGTGGTGACCGGTGGCCATGAGAAAGGCGCCAAGGGAAAGGGTGCGTGTCATGTGAGGTTTTCCTGTGTGTCCGTCGGGAGGGACGCAAGGCGGCTTGGGTGTTGTTGTCGACGGCGCCGGGGCGAGCCGGCGCCGCGAGTTGCTCAGTCTGGGGAGCGATCAGAAGTCCTTGCGCAACTCGACGCCGAAGTAGCGGCCGTCGTCGCGCGGCACCATGCGGTAGACGTAGCTGCCGCCCGTGGCCAGCAGGGGCGAATAGGACTTGTCGGTGAGGTTCTTGCCCAGCAGGGCGACGCGCCAGCCGTCGTTGTAGTCGGCCAGGGCGATGCTGGCGCCCCACAGGCCGTAGGCGCCCTGGATGGTGTCGGGGTTCTGGCTGAGGTCGTACTGCACCTTGTCCTGCCAGCTGTAGTCCGTGCCGAGCTCCACATCCAGGCCGTTGTCCAGCGGGATGCTGTAGTCGGCGCGCACGTAGCTCTTCCAGTCCGGCGAGAAGGGCAGCGGTTTGCCGTCGACATTGCAGGCGGCCGCGGCGCCCGCCGGGCAGGCGAAGCTGTCGATGCGCGCCTTGGTGTAGGCAACGGCACCGGAGACCTTCAACTGGCGGGTGGCCTGATAGCTGAAGTCCAGCTCGGCGCCCTCGGACTTGACCTTGCCGGCGTTGATCAGGCGGGTCACCACCTGGCCTGCGACGGTGTCGTAGAAGTTCGCCTGGTAGTTGTCGTAGACGGTGTGGAATACCGCGAGGTTGGCGGTCAGGCGGTTGTCCAGCGCGGTGGCCTTAAGGCCCGCTTCCCAGGAGTTGGAGGTCTCCGGCTTGAGTGCCTCGGTATCGCGCGGCTGCATGTTGAAGAACACGTTGTAGGCCGGACCCTTGTAGCCGCGCGAGTAGGTCAGGTAGCTGGTGAGCTGGTCGCTGAGGTCGTACTGAAGGCCGAGGCGGCCGGACCAGCCGTCTTCATCGGTGGAGCCGGAGCTGGACGTGGACGGCTGGATCCCGGTCACCGCCGTGGCCGAGGTGGATCGGCGGCGATGGTCGTATTCCAGATCATCGTGGGTGTAGCGCAGGCCCGCGATGCCACGGAAGTCATCGGTGAAGTTCAGCGTGCTCTCGCCGAACACCGCGTAAGTGTCGCTGCGCGTGCTGTAGTCGGCCACGCCGGTGTTCTGCGCGGTGGTGGAGGTCACCACGCGGCGGTAGGTCTCATCGTCCACGGCGTGCATGTAGTACAGGCCGCCGACGTACTCGAGGAACTCGCCTTTGGGCGAGGCCAGGCGCAGTTCCTGGGAATACTGGTCGTAGTTCAGCTCGCCCTTGTCGTGGGAGCTGGGGATGCTCGCGGTGATCTGGGAAAGACGATCGCCATCCTGCCACTGGGTGTTGTCCCAGCCGCGCCAGGCGCTGATGGAGGTCAGGGTGTAGTCGCCCAGGTTCCAGTCCAGTTGCGCCGACAGGCCCTTGTTGGTGTCGTCGACGTGGGTGCGGTAGTCGCTGTTGATCTTGCGGTTGTCGCTGTCCGCCGTCACCGGGCGCAGGGCATTGGCGAAGGCCGCGCTCGAAGTGCTGGTGATGACTCCGCTCGGGCTGTCGTCGTTGCCCTTCATGTAGTCGGCGATCAGGGTGACCTTGAGGTCGTCGTTCGGGGTGATCTCGAACTTCGTGCGCGCGCCGGCGCGGTTGTAGCCATTTACTTCGTGGCCGTTGTAGACGTTGTCCACGTTGCCGTCGTAGCTGCCCAGCAGGGTGGTGACGCTGGCCTTGAGCTTGCCGGGGATCAGCGTGCCGCCGATACCGAAGCGGGTGCGGTTCTCGTTGCCGCCGCCAAAATGCGAGTAGTCGATGTAGCCGGTGGTTTCGTCCGGCACCTCGCGGGTGACCACGTTGAGCACGCCGGCCGACGCGTTCTTGCCGAACAGCGTGCCCTGAGGGCCGCGCAGCACTTCGATGCGCTCGACGTCGAGCAGGTCCAGGGTCGCCTGGCCGGGGCGGCCGAGTACCACGCCGTCGATCACCGTCGACACGCTCGGCTCGACGCCGGGGGAGGTGGAGATGGTGCCCACGCCGCGGACGAACAGCGAGGTGTCCTTGTTCGAGGCACCGGTGCGGAAGTTCAGGGTCGGTACCTGCTGGACAATACTCGACACGTTGTTGCGGTTGTCGCGTTCCAGTTGCTCGCCATCGATCACCGAGACGGCCACCGGCACCTTCTGCAGCGATTCTTCGCGGCGGGTCGCGGTGACGGTAACGGCTTTCAATGTCGGCGCCGAATCAGCGGACTGGTTGTCGCCATGGCTGGTTTCGGCTGCCTGCACGCTGCAGGCCAGAGCGCCGATCACGCTGGCGATGCCCAGCGCCAGTGCGCTGCGCCGGCCGGTGAATTGTGGACGGCCGAGCGTCCCCCGTTGTTGCGATTGCATAGCCACTCCTTCGTGCCCTGGTCCGCCCTCGGTTCTCTTTGCCGGGGCGCCTGTTTCTGCGGGACTGTCACGAGCGCTCGCTCGTGCGAGTGGCTGGAATCGTTGCGGACAGTTGGTGTTGTTAGCGCTAACATCGGCGAGTATCCTGAATCGCCTGATAGATCGTCAAATAATTAAAAATTAAGTTTATATTCCTGTAGTGTCGTTTTCGCACCCAGCAGCAGGAGAGCCGCGTTGGCCAACCAGACACCCCGCAAGCGCCGTGGCGCAGGACGCGTGACGCTGACTGCAGTCGCCGAGCGCGCCGGCGTTTCCGCTATCAGCGTGTCGCGCTATTTCAACCAGCCGGCGCAATTGTCGGATGACCTGCGCGAGCGGATCGGCGCTGCGGTGGAGGCGTTGGGCTACGTGCCCAACCAGGTGGCTGGCGGATTGGCTTCGGCGCGGGGCAGGGTAGTGGGGATGGTGGTGCCGAACATTTCCGGGCCGATCTTCGCCGATACCATCCAGGCCTTCAGCGACACCCTGGCGACCCACGGCTATCAGCTTTTGCTGGCCTCCAGCTACTTCTCCGAGGACAAGGAAGAAAGCGCCGTGCGCGCCTTCCTCGGCTGGAACCCGGCGGCGCTGGTGCTCACCAGCCACTTCCACAGCGCCGCCACCGAGAAGCTGATTGCCGGCGCGGACATGCCCGTCGTGGAGGTCTGGGACTATCAGCCCGCGCGCGCACCTATCCAGGTCGGGTTTTCTCATTATCAGGTCGGCGTGGATGCGGTGCGCCACCTGCACGGCAAGGGCTATCGGCGCATCGCCTTCGTGCAGAACAGCGCACCCGGCGACTTCAGTGCGCTGGACCGTCGCGACGGCTACGCTGACACCCTGCGCGAACTGGGGGGAGAGCCGTGGATGTTCGTGCCCACCGAAAGCGCGCCCTTCGAAGCCGGGCGGCAGGCCATGGAGGCGCTGATGGCGCGGGGGGCGCAGCGGCCGGAGGCGATCATCTTCGCCAACGATAACCTCGCCGCCGGCGGCCTGCTTGCCGGCCAGCGCGCCGGGCTGAGAATTCCCGAGGATTGCGCGGTGCTGGGTTTTGGCGACTACCCCTTCGCGCCGATGCTGCTGCCGAGCCTGTCCACCATCAAACCACCGGCCCGCGAGATCGGCGAGATCGCCGCGCTGCGCGTGCTGCAGTCGATTGGCGTGGTGCCGCTGGAAGGCGCGGTGGAACGGTTGAACCTGCTCAGCTGCCGGGTACTGGAACGCGAAAGCGGTTGAAAAGCACCTTGGCAGGAGCGCTTGTCCATTATTTTGCCAGCAGCTCGATCACTTCCTGATCGCTCAGCTGATGGAAGTCGCGGTAATGGTCACCCACCGCGCGGAACGGCGATGGGGTATCCAGACACACCAGCGCATCCACCTCCTCACGCAGCTTCTGCACGGTTTCCGCCGGGCCGACCGGTACGGCCAGCACCACCTTGTGCGGGTGCTGCGCACGCAGGCACTTGAGCGCGGCGCGCATGCTGCTGCCGGTAGCGAGGCCGTCGTCGACCACGATCAGGTCGCGGTCCTCCAGTTGTGCCGGGGCCTTCACGCCGCGGTAGAGCACGCGGCGACGCTCCAGTTCGCGGATCTGCTCCAGCACCTGCTGCTCGAACCACTCCGGCGGCGGGTCGAAGCGCTCGATCATCTGCTCGTCCACCACCCAGTTCGGCTCGGGGCCATCGACGATGGCGCCGAGAGCGAACTCCTCGTTGCCCGGTGCGCCGATCTTGCGCACCAGCAGCACGTCCAGCGGGGCGCCGAGGATGCGGGCGATTTCCTTGGCAACCGGCACGCCGCCACGGGGCAGGGCGAGGATCAGCGGGGCGACCAGAGGCATGTCGCGCAGGACCATCGCCAGGGCGATTCCGGCGTGACGACGGTTGGTGTAGCGCGGACTGGGCATCTGAGCCTCCTTTCGCGAGTCACAGCAGCTTGTCCAGGGTGATGGGCAGCTCGCGGATGCGTTTACCGGTTGCATGGTAGACGGCGTTGGCGACCGCTGCCGCCACGCCGACGATGCCGATCTCGCCAACGCCTTTGGAGCCCAGCGGGTTGACCACGGGGTCCGGCTCGTCGACGAACAGCACGCGGATATCGCCGATATCCGCCTGCACCGGGAGGTGGTATTCGGCGAGGTTGTGGTTCATGAAACGGCCCAGCCGGTGGTCCATCAGGCTGGCCTCGTGCAGCGCCATGCTCACGCCCCAGATCACGCCGCCGATAATCTGGCTGCGCGCGGTCTTCGGGTTGACCACCCGGCCTGCTGCGATGGCGCTGACCACCCGGCGCACGCGCACCGTACCCAGCGCCTCGTCCACCGCGACCTCGACAAACACCGCCGAGTGGGTAGCCGTGGCGTAGCGCTGACGCAGGGCAGATGGGTGAGCGGTGGCGCTGGCCCGCAGGCTGCCGTAGCGCTGGAACAGCTCAACGAAGCCCACCCGGTGTTCCGCAGTCTTCGCCTGGAGTCGGCCGTCACTGCATTGCACCTGATCGTCTGAGAAATGCTGGAAGGGGCTGGAAGGCAGCTGTCGCGCCGCATCCAGCAGGTTCTGCCGCAGTGCCAGGCAGGCTTCGCGCACCGCGCTGCCCACCGACGAGACGGTAAAGGAACCGCCTTGCAATGGGGCCTTCGGCAGGGAGGAGTCGCCCAGCACGAAGCGCACCTTTTCCGGGGGCAGGCCAAGGGCCTCGGCGGCGATCTGGGTCATGGCGGTGTAGGTGCCGGTACCGATATCGGTGGTGGCGCTGGCGACCACCACGCTGCCGTCGACTGCCAGAGCTGCGCTGGCGCTGGCGGGCATCTGCAACGCCTCCCAGACGCCGGTGGCCATGCCGAGGCCGATGCGCTGGTCGCCTTCGCGCAAGGTGCCGGGTTCGGGCATTTGCGTCGGCCAGCCGAACTGTCGCGCACCCTCGCTGTAGCAGTCGCGCAGTGCCTTGCTGGAGTATGGCTTGCCGAGATTCTGGTTGGTGTCGGTGAAGTTGATCAGGCGCAGGTGCAGCGGATTGATTCCGGCGGCCCAGGCCAGTTCGTCCATTGCGCACTCCAGCGCATGGACCCCTTCGGCAGCGCCGGGCGCGCGCATGTCCAGCGGCGTATAGACGTCCAGCGGCACCAGTCGATAAGTGAGGCGAACGTTGTCGCAGCGATAGAGCATCCCCGACCACTGCGCGACGTGGGCGGTGAACTGCTCGAAGCGCGAGGTCTGCCCCGTTACCTGATGCACCAGGCCGAGCAGTCGTCCGGTTTCGTCGGCGCCCAGTGTCAGGCGCTGCACGGTGCGCGGACGATAGCCGAAGGTGAACTGTTGCTGGCGGGTCAGCACGACACGTACCGAGCGTTTGAGCTTGATAGCTGCCATGGCCGCCAGCGGCAACTGGTACTGCGGGCGCAAGCCCGAACCGAATGCCCCACCGACGAAGGCTGCCTGCACCCGTACCCGCGAAGGCTCGAGCTTGAGAATCTGGCACAGGTAGCTCTGGCTGTTCTGCGCGCCCTGGGTCTTGTCGTGGACCAGCAGACTGCCGTCACTCTGGAAAATCACCGTGGAAGCGTGAGATTCCATGGGGTTGTGGTGCTCCACCGGCAGCTCGTACTCGGCCTCGATACGTACCGGAGCGCTGCACAACGCGCCATCGGCGTCGCCGCGCGGGCCGGGTGGTTCGGCGGGCGCGGGAATGGCCGCCGCCTGGTTCTTGCGCAGGTCGGTGGAGTGTGGCCGCGACTCGTACTCGACCCGCACCAGCGCAGCGGCGTGACGCGCGGTTTCCAGGTCATCGGCAATCACCAGTGCCACCGGCTGGCCGTTGTACAGCACGCGATCGTTGAACAGCGGGCGGAAGGACGAACCGTCGGCGGAGTCCTGGTCTTCATAGCTGTCGTCATCGGCGGCCAGCGGCGGCCGGTTCAGGTGCGTCATCACCCAGTGCACGCCGGGGATGGCGCTGGCGGCATTGCTGTCGATGGCGAGGATACGGCCAAGGGTGATGCTGCTGCTGACTACCGCACCATGCAGCAGGCCCTCGGCGCGGTACTCGGCGGCATAGCGCGCTCCGCCGGTGACTTTCAGCGGGCCGTCGATGCGGTCCAGCGGCGTACCGATGGCCGCGGGCAGTTGGCTGTTCATCGCGCACCTCCTGCCGCCTGTTGCAGCGCGCGGACGATACTGCGCCGGGCCAGTTCCACCTTGAAAGCGTTGTTGCTCAGCGGTTTGGCGTTGCGCAGAAAGTGCTCGGCGCAACGCTGGAAGTGTACCGTTTCGGGAGCGCTACCCAGCAACAGCTCTTCCGCCTCGGCATCGCGCCAGGGTTTGTGCGCCACGCCGCCCAGGGCGATGTTGACCTGGGCGATGCGCCCTCCGCCGTCGAGCAGGAGGCCGACCGCCACCGACACCAGGGCGAATGCGTAGGAAGCACGATCACGCACCTTGAGGTAGGCGCAGTGCTGCGGGAAGCCTTCGCCAGGCAGTTCGACGCCCAGCACCAGTTCGTCGTCGGCAAGGATGTTGTCCTCCTGCGGGCGGCTGCCGGGCAGGCGGTGGAACTGCTCGAAGGACAGGCGGCGTTGCGCCTGCGGGCCGCGCACGTGGACCACGGCATTCAGCGCGGCCAGTGCCACACACAGGTCGGAGGGATGCACTGCCACGCAGTACTCGCTGGCGCCGAGGATGGCGTGCTGGCGGTTCAGACCGTCCTTGGCCGGGCAGCCGCTGCCGGGCTCGCGTTTGTTGCAGGGTACGGCGCGGTCGTAGAAGTAGTGGCAGCGGGTGCGCTGCAGCAGGTTGCCGCCGGTACTGGCCATGTTGCGCAGCTGTGGTGAGGCGCCGGCAAGAATGGCGCGACTGATCAGGGGGTAGCGTTCGACAATCTGCGGGCTGGCGGCAAGGGTGGCGTTGTCCACCAGTGCGCCGACGTAGAGCCCTCCGGTCTTCGTATCACGGAGTTCGCGCAGGGGCAGGGCGTTGATGTCGATCAGTCGCTCCGGGCGTTCTACCTCTTCTTTCATCAGGTCCACCAGGTTGGTGCCTCCGGCGATGAAGCGGCTGCGCGGGCCGGCCAGCGCCACGGCCTCGTCGATGCCGGCAGGGCGGCTGTAGGCGAAGGGGCTCATAGGTCCTCCAGGCGGCTGGCGGGCAAGGCGTCCTCGATGGCGTCGAGGATGTTCGGGTAGGCGCCGCAACGGCACAGGTTGCCGCTCATGCGTTCGCGCAGTTCATCACGATCATGGGGCGCCGGCTCCCGGGCCAGGGCGACAGCCGAACAGATCTGCCCCGGCGTGCAGTAACCGCACTGCAACGCGTCGTGGCGGATGAATGCGGCCTGCATCGGATGCAGGCGTTCGCCGTGAGCCAGGCCTTCGATGGTGGTCAGCTGGTGGCCGTCGAGCATCACCGCCAGCAGCAGGCAGGCGTTCACCCGGCGGCCGTCCAGCAGCACCGTGCAGGCGCCGCACTGGCCGTGGTCGCAGCCTTTCTTGCTGCCGGTGAGTTCGAGTTGCTCGCGGAGCAAGTCGAGGGTGGTGGTCCAGGGCAGCACTTGCAGCTGCCTTTCCTCGCCGTTGAGGGTCAGGTGAATGCTCTGTGCCGCCATGGACGGCTCGCGATTCCCAGGCATGGAGCCTCCGAAGGATGGGTGGCTTGCCTGGGCTGTGAGTGAGGGGATAGCCGATGGTTCGGAAAATCCGCCTGAGTGGTCGGTGCGCCGCCGCTCCTTCGGTTTGAACATCCGCACGCCCCGTCACTCCTAGTGGTAAGTCCCCCCAGAAGAGACGCCGATGAATACCCATGTCACCCGGCTCGCCGCACCACGCGAAATATCCGCCCAGCGTACCGTCACCTGGCATCTGACGCTGTTCATCCTGATCCTGATCGGGGCGCTGGGGGTGAGCGGGGCAGTAATGGGGCACATCGCTGCGCTGCAGGATGAGATGGCCCGTGAGCAGACGCGGTTCTACGCCGGCAAGGCGCTGCAGAACCGCATCGCCGCCTCGGAATCCCTGATCCGCACCTACGCCTTCTGGAATGACGCCTACCGGTACCTCAATCCGCCGCTCAATGCTGACTGGGCCTACCGCGAGGACAACGTCGGCCCGCTGCTGTACACCGCCAACGAGTATGAGATGGTCTGTGTGCTCAACCAGGCCGGCGAGGAGTACGTAATGCGCGACGGCCAGCCGGTGCGCAGCCACTGCACCCGCGAGATGCCGGTGAACCTCGACGAGCTGCGCGATGCCGCTACAGTGGCTGCGCGGCGTGACGCAGTGGTAACGCGTTATGTGACCCTGGGCGATCAGCCAGCCATTGCCACCGCCGCACTGGTCCGCCCCACAAGAGCCAACCCGCCGCTGGACGGCCCGTTGATGATCTTCGTTGACCGGCTCACCCCCGCCAAGCTGCAGAAGATCTCGCGGGATTTCGGCCTGATCGCGCTGCAGGTGCGCGCTGACGATGTCCGGGTCAGCGACGGCAGCGCCGTCGACCTGGGTGATTCCGGTTTCGAGCTCAGCTGGCGCACCCCCACGCCCGGCAGCGACATGCTGCATCGAATGGCCGGCGTGTGGGCGGCCGTGGTGGTGCTGGTGTTCGTCTTCCTGGTCTGGCTGATCCGCGCTTCGCTGACCAACGCGCGGGTAGTCGATCACTATCAGCGCAGCCTGAAGAGCACCAATCAGGCGCTGGAAACCAGTGAGCAGCGCTTCAAGGCTGTTGCCGAGGCCAGTTCCGACTGGATATGGGAAACCGACGAGAGCTTCCGGCTGACCTATCTTTCCGCGCGCTTCGAGACACTGACCGGCTACCGCATCGACGACTGGATCGGGCGGCGGATCGATGACCTGATCACCTGCGACACGACGAGCCTGGTCGCCTGGCTGGAGAAGATTCCCCAGGAAGGCCATTCCACCACACTGACCTGCGGTTTTCGCGACGCCCACGGGCTGCGGCGCATCTGCAAGTTCACGGCGTCCGGTGCGGGCGGGCTCGGTTATCGCGGCACCAGCGCCGACATCACCCACGAGGTCGAAGCCCACGCGCGCATCCAGCACCTGTCACTGCACGACGCCCTGACCGGGCTGCCCAACCGCGCCAAGCTCGCCAGTTTCATGGATGACCTGCTGGGCAGCGGTCGCGAGGAGCAACTGGCCGTGCTGATGCTCGACCTGGACCGCTTCAAGCCCATCAACGACACGCTCGGCCACCCGGCCGGCGATGCGGTGCTGCAGATAGTCGCCGAGCGCCTGCGCGATTCGATCCGCGGCGAGGACCTGGTGGCGCGCCTGGGCGGCGACGAGTTCGTCATCGTCGACAGCCAGTCCCAGGGGCGCGATGACGCAGAGGCTTTCTGCCGGCGCCTGGTGGCCATCATCAATCAGCCCATCGAGTACAACGGCAACCTGCTGCACATCGGCACCAGCATTGGCATCGTGCTCTCGGGCGATGCCCAGGGCGACGCCCAGAACCTGCTGCGCTGCGCGGACGTGGCGATGTACGAAGCCAAGACCGCCGGGCGCAACGCCTGGCGCTTCTATTCCGAACACATGGACCTGCAACTGAAGGCGCGCAAACGCAGCGAAACCGAACTGCGTGCGGCCCTGCGCGAGGGCCAGCTGGAGCTGTACTACCAGCCACGCTACCGCATCGGTGACCTGGCCATCGTCTCCGCCGAGGCGCTGCTGCGCTGGAATCACCCCTCGCGCGGGTTGGTGGGGCCGGAGGAGTTCATCAAGCTGGCCGAGGAGAGCGACCTGATCATCGATATCGGCGAATGGGTGCTCGCGCAGGCTTGCCGCGAGGCGGCCGGTTGGCCGGGTTCGATGCTGGTGTCGGTGAACATCTCGCCCAGCCAGTTCACCCACGCCGACATCGTCAGTCAGGTAAAACGGGCGCTGGTGGACTCGGGGCTGGCCGCCGAGCGCCTGGAGCTGGAGGTCACCGAGAACACCATGCTGGGCGACGTGGAGTGCGCACTGCTGACCATGCAGGCGCTCAAGGAACTGGGCGTGAAGCTGAACATGGACGACTTCGGTACCGGCTACTCGTCCCTGGGCTACTTGCGCGCGTACCCGTTCGACAGCATCAAGATCGACCGCCGCTTCGTTGCCACCCTCGACACCACCGGCCGCGACCGTTCCATCGTCCAGGCCATCATCGGCCTGGGCAGGGCGCTGAACCTGGCGGTCACTGCGGAGGGTGTGGAAACCGAAGATCAGCTGCGCATCCTCGAAGACGAGCAATGTGGCGAAGTGCAGGGCTTTCTGTTCAGCGAAGCGGTGGACCGGAAAAGCCTGGCTCGCCTGCTGGAGAAAACCCAGGTGGCGGCAGGTTAGGTCAGCCCAGCGCCGAGCCAGCGTGCACCGGCAGGGCAAAAAGAAGGCCCCGTCGGAAAGGGGCCAGGGGAAAGTCTGGGAAGTGTCCTTACCCTAACAGCCTGGCCTGTCGTGCCAAGCAACTTGTGGCGATAGGCCGTTTCGGTTGAGGGCATATCGGGTCGGCTTCACTTGCTGCGCACTCCCTTGCATCGGGCATTCTGCATCGAGCGGATTGCCTGTTCGGGCGTTCTGCTGCTGGCGTCGTGCAATCACCTGTCAGGGCGATCAGCTCTGCGGCGCGCTTCTCGCCTCCCGCGGCAAGCAGGCGTGGAACTTGCTCGGCTACTGCATTCGTGGAGAGCCCGTACTCGACAAGGGAGAGACGCATATGCAAGCACACGACAACAAGATGGTGCTGGTCCTCGAGGAAACGCCCGAGCAACTCCAGCGCCTGGAAGAACACCTGCTCGGCCAGGGGCACGCTGTGCTCAGTGCACTCAGTGAAGATGAGGCCATCGAGCACCTGGTGTCGTCCTCGGTCATCGACCTGTTCCTGATCGACGAGCAGCTCACCGGGCCATTGACAGGCGCCGCACTGATCGAAGCCTGCCTGCCGCTGCGCCCGCGCATGCGCGTGCTGGTGCTGTCGCCCTGGGCAGAGAAGGGCGAGGAGGGCGCGCCTTACCCCGTGCTGCCCAAGTCGGCGGACCTCGACGAACTCAAAGGTGCCATTCAGCGCACGTTGCTCAGCCCGCCCGTGCAACCCTGGATGCTGAACTAGACTCCTGCGCAACAAAGGCCGTCCGATCAGCGGAACGGCCGCCTTCACCGGGGAGGAGAAGCACCATGCATGCATACCTGATCCGCTACAGCCGCAATGGCCAGTCCATGAGCACTGTGTTGCGACAGGAAAGCCTGAGTCGCGAGCAGGCACAGAAATTCGTCCGCGCACTGCATGGCCCGGTCGGGCGCGATTCGCGCTCGGATATCCAGGTGAGCGAGGTGCTCTGCACCCAGTGATCGGGAGCCTGACGCTCCATGAAAAACGGCGCCGATCCTTCGGCGCCGTTTTCGTACTTGCGCGATGTGCAACGAGCTGGCGAGCGTCGCAACGCCTCGCCAGCCCGGCGATCAGTGGCCGCTGTGGCTGCGCTGACCTCCCTTGCGGCCCGCGTCGGATGCGCGCGCCGGATCATTCTTGAAGTTGCCGCCACTGTGCTGGCCGCCTTTCCTGCCGGCTTCGGAAGCACGTTGGGGGTCTTCTGCAAAGTTGCCTTTACCGCCTCTATGTTCGGCCATGGGAACTACTCCGTGGGCAATGTATGTGAGAAATGAATAGGCGAATGCCGTGCATTCCCTTCATCCGAAACATATCGCGCAGGGGTGTTCGACTCTTTTTCAGAACGATCCGTCATGGCGGCGGCAAAAAATCGTTATATGTAAAGTCTTGCCGTCGGTCCGGGCTGGTTTATTGGCGAAGCCGGAAAATGGCCGTAGCGCCCGGCTCAAGCCGCTCAAATCGTTGACCTTTGCGCGGTGGCGACGAAATAGGCGAAACGGGTGATGGCCAGTGGCCGCGGTTCCATTCCCGGCGCAGCGGCGCAGGATAGGCGCAGCAACGCAGGAGAACCCCATGAATCCGCCAAGCTGTCTCGACGTCGCCGAACTCCTTCACCGGAGCTATCCACTGTTCGACTTCACCTGCGACCGACAGGAAGACGGCCGTTACCTGATCAGCCTGCAAAGCCGCTACACCTCCACGCCACGAACCAACGTGATCGGTATCCACGGCAATGAGCTGCGCACCGACCGACAGGTAAGAGACCTTGGCTTGGAGCTCATCTGCGGGTTGATGTAAGACGGTTCAGACGACTCGTTTGCGCAGGCGAGCAATGAGCTTCTGCCGCTGCTCGCCGTCCGCTTCCCAGACCTTGCCGTCCAGTGCATGGCAGATCAGCCAGATTTCCTCGTTGTTGAGCATCACCGCACCACCACCGGATTCCGCACGGCGCTTGCGATACGCGGCCTGTTTCTCGGCGTTGGTCATGGCGCCTTCCTTGCGGGGGCGGCCCTTGCGCGGCGCTTCGAAGGCGTCGCGAGTGGCTTTGTCCTTGGCGTCTTTCATGCTGGCTCTCTTGAAGGGCGAGTAACGCGTTACTGTAATTTGGTCAGTCTGCTGGTAACGCGTTACGAATAATAGCTGTCACTGCAGGTCCCGCCAATCGTCGGCTGGCGGGGTGGGGAAGATAAAACCGGGCTATTCCTGCAATGCACACCCACAAGCACGCACCGACAAGGAAGGAGGCTGACGTGGAACGACTGCGAAAGGTACTGATGGCCTCGGCTTTCAACGAGACCTGCGTGGTTCAGGTGCTGCGTGAGGCCGCACTCAAGGCCGCCACTCCCGATACGGCAACGGCGCTGATGGCGGCCGCGTTGTTGCTGGAACACGACGCCGAAACCCTGCTTCACGCCGCCCACCGGATCGACCTCGTCCTGCACCATGCACCTGCCGAAGGCGGCACGATCTCCCTGGTCGTGATGGACTGAGCCGCATGCCGATGGCATGGTCGCCATTCTCTTTGAACCGCCAACGCCGACGCCCGGTCAGTGCTTGAAATACAGCCAGATACCCGGAGGCGCCATGCAGGACGAATCCCTGACAAAGCGGTACCACGTCAGCTTTGTGAGAGATGGACGGGAGTTCGAATTCGAGGCCGAAGACGAGTCCATGAGCGAGGCGAGGGCGTGGAGCCATGTCGCGCGACACCTGCATATTCCGACCCACGACCTGCGCGGCTACCAGAAGCGCTACCACACCATCCGGCGCAATGTAGAGGCGCACAACGTGCAGGACGTTTCCTTTCGAGTGGCGGGGGCTGGCGACTAGGAACGTGCCTCCGGCTTGAGCGCGGCGAGGCTTGCGTCGCTGATGGTGATGCCGCAGGCGCCCAGCCACGATTCGACCTCCGCGGTGGCGTGCAACGGTCGGGGCTGCTCGGGAAATTCACCGACGTAGATGGAAAAGGCGAGGGCCTCGATGTGAGGGAGAGTTCCCGCGCGCATGAACGGATGGCGGTCCTCGCCATTGAATCGATACTCGATCAGCCAGTGCTGGGTCGTTCTGCGTCCGTGACGGTGCCGACCTGCAGAATAGCCTCTGGGCAAGAGGCCCCTGATCACTCAGGGGCAATGCCAGCCATCGGCCGAGCGCTCTGGATTGAACTTCAGGCGGCCGCTTCCGTGGTTTTCTCGTGCCCGGCGCGTACGTCGAAGGCGCCGCCGGTGAGTACGCCGTCCACCGTCACGCGGCCCTTGCCGGGCAGCAGCGGGAACACCAGTTCGGCGAAACGATAAGCCTCTTCCAGGTGCGGATAACCCGACAGTACGAAGCTGTCGACGCCCAGCGCGGCGTACTCCAGCAAGCGTTCGGCAACGGTTTCCGGATCGCCCACCAGTGCAGTTCCCGCGCCACCGCGCACCAGTCCGACACCGGCCCAGAGGTTCGGCGCCACTTCCAGCTTGTTGCGATCACCGCCATGCAGCGCAGCCATGCGCTGCTGACCGACCGAATCCATCTTCGCGTAGTTGGATTGCGCGGCGGCGATGGTGGCGTCATCCAGGTGGCTGATCAGTTCGTCCGCGGCGGCCCAGGCTTTCTCGTTGGTCTCGCGAACGATGACATGCAGGCGCACGCCGAAGCGAACCGTACGCCCCTGGCGCGCCGCGCGCTCGCGCACGTCGGCGATCTTCTCGGCCACGGCGGCAGGCGGTTCGCCCCAGGTCAGGTAGGCATCCACGTGCTTGGCGGCCAGGTCATGAGCGGCGGGGGAGGAGCCACCGAAGTAAAGCGGTGGGTAGGGTTTCTGCACGGGCGGGAAGAAATTCTGTGCGCCATTGACCTTCAGATGCTTGCCGGCGAAGTCCACGGTTTCACCTGACAGTAGACGGCGCCAGATGGTCAGGAACTCGTCGGAAGCGGTGTAACGCTCATCATGGCTGAGGAACACGCCGTCAGCCTCCAGTTCAGTGCTGTCGCCACCGGGGACGACGTTGAGCAGCAGCCGGCCACCGCTTGCCTGGTCGAGGGTCGCGGCCTGGCGCGCCGAGGCGGTGGGGTTGCCCAGAGAAGTGCGCAGGGCCACCAGTAGCTTGATGCGCTGGGTGACCGGCACCAGGCTGGCGGCGGTCACCCACGGATCGAGGCAGCTGCTGCCAGTGGGGATCAGCAGGCCGTCATAGCCGAGCTGGTCGGCGGCCACGGCGATCTGCCGCATGTATTCGTTGGTGGCCGGGCGGCCGCTGCTGGAATGACCCAGGTAGCGGGTGTCGCCGGAAGTCGGCAGGAACCAGAAAATATCGAGACTCATGGGATGTCCTCGTTGCCATCGTCGAAAGGGGGCGTCGCCCCATTGGTGCACGCGTGGCAAGTCTTCATTGGAATTCGGGCCCGGCAGCCGTCGTTGTCGGTGCGTTCGGTCAGGCAGAAAGAGAAGAGTGCGGCTGCATGGCGGGCATTGCACGGCAGCAAGGCCTGTGCCAGAGCGGGAGGCCACGGTTTTCGCGCTTCTGACGGCAAAAGGGTGTTGCCGCAGCAACATCACTGTTGATTCGCTGTTGCTGCAGAAACACTTCGTCCTACGAAAAAGGCATTAGGTTATGCCTTCCGGCGATTTGTCCTGCGCGGCGCGACCGATCAGGATAGGCAATCGTGATTGAAAGCCCCCGTGAATCAAGGAATACAGCAAGCGATGAACGACGCCAATCGACTGAACGAGAATGGCCCGGTGAACTGGCAACTGGCGCAGATCGTCGAGGACCTGCGTGGCGCCCGCAATGAATGGCGCAGCCGCACGGGCCGCCACCCGGAGCAGGGCGGTCGCGAACTGCCTTCGCGCCAGTCCATCGAGGAAGTGGTGGAGCGCCTGGCCAGCGCGCTGTTCCCCATGCGCCTTGGCCCGAATGACCTGCGCGAAGAGAGCGAGGACTTCTTCGTCGGGCATACCCTGGACGCCGCGCTGAATGCGCTGCTGGTACAGGCCCGGCTGGAGCTGCGCTACAGCGCGCGGCAGCGCGGTGATGTGGTGGACGGCCGGGTCGATGAGCATGCCGTGGTGCTGGTGCGCGACTTCGCACGCGCGCTGCCGGAGATGCGCAGGCTGCTCGACGCCGACGTGATGGCCGCTTACCAGGGCGATCCTGCTGCACGCAGCGTTGACGAGGTACTGCTGTGCTATCCGGGCGTGATGGCGATCATTCACCACCGTCTCGCGCATCATCTGTACAACGCCGGCCTGCCGCTGCTGGCGCGGATCATCTCGGAGCTGGCCCACTCGGCGACCGGCATCGACATCCACCCTGGTGCGCAGATCGGCAGCAGCTTCTTCATCGATCATGGCACCGGTGTGGTGATCGGAGAAACCGCGATCATCGGCAAACAGGTGCGCATCTATCAGGCCGTGACCCTGGGTGCGAAGCGCTTTACCTCCGACGAAACCGGCCAGCTGCACAAGGGCGAACCGCGCCACCCGATCGTCGAGGACGAAGTGGTGATCTACGCCGGCGCCACCATTCTCGGCCGCGTGACCATCGGCAAGGGCTCGACCATCGGCGGCAACGTCTGGCTGACCCGCAGCGTTCCGCCGGGCAGCCAGGTCAGTCAGGCCAGCCTGCAGCACGATGAAAGCCGTTGCGGAAAGGACTGACCGGCACTACCTGCGGACACGCAAAGCGAAGCGGGGGAGTTGACAGCTCTCCCGCTCCTTCAGCAGTATCCGTCAGACATTTCGCGCAACCTGATATTGGGTAAGAGAGCTCCATGTTCTCCATCTTCAACCACTCGCTCTCCGCTTCGGGCTTCCTTGCCCGGGCCTGCGCGTGCGTTGTCGTTGCCAAGAAATCGAAGAAACAGTCGCTCATTTGACCGGGGCGCTGTCCCGTCAGATGGGCTGACAGGACACAAGGCGCAAGGTCGAACCTCCCTCCCGCTTGATTCCCGCATCCCTCCCTGACGGCGACCCGACGGTCAGCCAACAGGAGTTTTTGCATGTCGAATTTTCGTGGGATCTGGGTGGCACTGGTCACTCCCTTTCGTGATGGCGCGGTGGACTACCCGGCGCTGCAGGGGCTGGTAGCGCAGTTGCTGGAACAAGGCGTCGCGGGCTTCGTGGTCTGCGGCACCACAGGCGAGGCGGCCGCGCTGAGCCATGAAGAGCAGCTGGAAGTGCTCGATGCCGTGTTGCAGTGGGTGCCCGCGCAGCAGGTGATCATGGGGCTGGCAGGCAACAATCAGCGCGAGCTGCTGGCCTTCCTGCAGGATATTCAGCGCCGCCCGGTGGCGGGCGTGCTGGTGCCGGCGCCGTACTACATCCGCCCATCCCAGGCCGGGTTGGAGGCGTTCTTCCGCACCGTGGCCGACGCCGCCAGCGTCCCGGTGGTGCTCTACGACATTCCCTACCGCACCGGCGCGCGCATCGAGCGCGAGACGCTGCGCCGCATCGTGCGCCACCCGAACATCGTGGCGATCAAGGATTGTGCGGGCGATGTGGAAACCACCCTGGCGTTGATTGCGGACGGACAGGTCTCGGTGCTCACCGGCGAAGACCTGCAGATCTACACCAACCTCTGCCTGGGCGGCGCCGGCACCATCTCGGCTTCTTCCCATGTGCGCGCCGATCTCTATGTGCAGATGTTCCGGCAGATGGAAGAGGGCGAGCTGATCTCCGCGCGACGTACTTTCTACCGGCTGTTGCCGTGGATGCAGGCGGCTTTCGCCGAGCCCAATCCTGCTGCCGTGAAAGGTGCGCTGGCGCTCCAGGGGCTGATCGCCAACGAGGTGCGCGAACCGATGCAGGCTTGCACGCCGACAACGCTGGAGCGTCTGAAAAGCGTGCTGGCGGAACTGGCCGACTAGGCGCTGCCGGCACGCACCCAGTGCTCCGGCTCGAATGCCTGCGCGGATTCTGTACAGGATAAGCTACAAGAATGCGCCTGGTAACGCGTTACCTTGAATCAAGCGATTTTCGGGTAACGCGTTACGATCGTGCCAGTACCGGCGTGCCGGAAATTCGCAGAAAACCCAGTAATGACGGGTGTTTGATAAATATTGAGTTCTGCTGACAACATTAAATCCCCCCGCTGTTAACCGTTCGCATCTCCTGTTCAAGCCGTGATCTAAGCTCGCCGCCGCTTCAACCCTGTAACAAATAAAACACACCGAGCGGGATCACATGAAGTCCTCCTATAAGCGCCATGGAATGCAGCGCACTTGCGTGCGTGCGCCTCAACTTTCTGCAATCACTCTTGCCCTCGTCGCAGCGAACCTGGCTCCCCAGGTTGCCTGTGCAGGGGGCTATACCGCCTCCAACCAGAGCGAGTTGCAGGCAGCGGTCGTCGCCGCCAACGCCGACGCCGACAGCAGCTCCACGATCAACCTGACCGCCAGCTTTTCCTTCACTGGCGCGACCCTTGTCACGACGAAGTCCATCACCATCGATACCCAGGGCTTCGTGCTGACCAACATCTACAGCACCATTCCGATCAATTCGAATTACACCTTCGAAGGCACCTACGTCGGCGCGGCGAGTGCAACCACGCCGGGATATGGCCTCGCCGTTGGCAATGGCGTGTTCGTCAATAACGGCACGGTGACCGGCGGCCAGGGCATTGGCAGCAACGTCTCCGGCAATACCGGCCTCGCCGTTTCGACCAGAGCGACGCTCACCAACAACGGCACGATAACCGGCGGCGCTGCGACCAATTTCAATGCGTCCAGCACCGGCCTGGGTTCGGGGGTCTCGCTGGCGAGCACCGCTTCCAGCCTGGTGAACTCCGGTAGCGGCGTCATCGTTGGCGGGACCAGCGACGGCGGCGTGTCTGCCGCAGGGGTTTTCAATGGAGTGTCGGTCGGCACCAGTATCATCAACCAGGGCCTCATCCGCGGCGGAGCCGCTCTGAACGGCGGTACCGGCGGCATGGGCATCCGCCTCACACAGGGCACCAGCACGATCACCAACTCCGGGCTGATCGAGGCCGGTGACGGTGCTGCGGCGATCTACATGTTCAGGCCCACCGGCAACCTCACCATCGTCAACTCCGGGCGTATCCATGCGGGCAGCGGTTATGCCAACGCCGTCGAGTTCGCCACCGGCGCCGGCCTTTCGACGCTGGAGCTGCAGGCAGGCTCGGACATTCGCGGCAATGTAATCGCCAGCGCGACCAATACCGCCGATATCTTCCGCCTGGGCGGGAACCTCGATGACCAGTTCGACGTATCCAGCCTCGGCGCGCAGTATCAGAACTTCGATATCTTCCAGAAAACCGGCAGCAGCACCTGGTCGCTGATCGGCGACAGCACTGTCACTGCCCCCTGGAACGTACAGCAGGGCACCCTGCAGCTCGGCAACGGCGGCACCAGCGGCACCCTCGCCGGCGATGTAGTCGTCGACAGCGGCGCCACCTTCGCCTTCAACCGCAGCGACACCTATACCTTCAACCGGCAGATCACCGGTGCGGGTGGCGTGGCGCAGAACGGTAGCGGCACTACGCTCCTGACCGACGTCTACACCTACACCGGCCCGACCACTGTCAACCTTGGCACCCTGGCCATCGACGGCTCGATCACCAGCCCGCTGACGGTGAATGCCCTGGGCACCCTGTCCGGCAACGGCACTGTGATCGGCAACGTCAGCAACAGTGGCACTATCACCCCGGGCGGCGGTTCCGGCGTGCTGACCATCGATGGCGACTACATCGGCAATGGCGGCGTGGTGGCCGTCAACACCGTGCTGGGCGACGACAGCTCGGCGACTGGCCGCCTGGTGATCACCGGCGATACCTCCGGCACTGGCACCATCCGGGTCACCAACGTCGGCGGGCTGGGCGCACCGACCGTGGAAGGCATCAAACTGATCGACGTCCAGGGCCTGTCCAACGGCCTGTTCACCCTGGCTGGCAACTACACCTATCAGGGCCAGCCGGCTGTCGTGGCGGGCGCCTACGCCTATCGTCTGTACCAGAACGGCGTGACGGCCTCCAATGACGGCGGCTGGTACCTGCGCTCCTCGCTGGATGCGCCGGTCACTCCACCCGTGACTCCGCCAGTGACTCCGCCCGTCACGCCACCCGTGACCCCGCCTGTTGAGCCGCCCGTGGTGCCGCCGGTAACGCCTTCGGTGACCCCGCCCGTAGTCCCCCCGGTGACGCCGCCGTCCGGACCGCTGCTGGCGCCGACAGTTGCCCTGTACGAGAGCTACTCCAGCGTCCTGCAGCGCTTCAACGAACTGGGCACCCTGCAGCAGCGCGTCGGCAACCGCTACTGGCAGCCGGACGCCGAGCTGCAAAGCGAAGCGAAAGATGGCCGGCCTGCCATCGGTCGCGGCGCGTGGGTGAGGGCAGAGGGCTCCGATTCGCAGATCGACCCATCGTCCAGCACCAGCAGCGCCAACTACGACGTACACCTGTGGAAGTTCGAAGCCGGCTTCGACGCACCGGTTTATGAGAGCGACGCCGGCACCCTGGTCGTCGGCCCGACCCTGCATTACGGCACGGCCAACTCCAGCGTGGCCTCGAAGTACGGCGATGGCTCCATCGACGTCACCGGCTACGGCTTCGGCGGCGCGGCCACCTGGTACGGCAACGACGGCACTTACGTCGATGGGCAGGCGACCGTCAGCTGGTTCGACAGTGATCTGCGTTCCTCGCAGCTGGGCAGGAAACTGGAGACCGGCAACCGTGGCAACGGCGTCGCTGCCGGCGTCGAGGTGGGTCACCGCGTGGTGCTCAACGACATCTGGTCGGTGACGCCGCAAGCTCAGCTGAGCTGGTCGCAAGTGCGCTTCGATTCGTTCACCGACGACTACGATGCCAAGGTCTCCGACGACAACGGCGATAGTCTGGTGTCGCGCCTGGGCGTATCCCTGGACCGCGAGACCCAGTGGACCGGCAGCAACGGCAAGACCAGCCGCTCGCACCTCTACGGCATCACCAACCTGTACTACGACTTCGCCAACGGGACCTCGGCCGACGTGTCGGACCTGCACGTGAAGAGCGAGGAACAGGCGCTGTGGGGCGGTCTGGGCGTGGGCGCATCGCTGAACTGGGACGACGACCGCTCAATGCTGTTCGGCGAGTTGCTGGGCCGTACCAGCCTGCAGGACTTCGGCGACAGCCACTCGGTCGGCGCCAAGGTCGGCGCGCGGGTGATGTGGTAAGCGCAGGCTAGTCTGTGGAAGACCTGCCCGGCAGCATCCGCAAGGACGCTGTCGCGCGGGTCGTCAGGGCCGCCTGCTAGTGGGCTTGCACCAGCCTGTCTGCAGTGAAGGAGTGAGCGGCGCCACTGACAAGGATGTGGACTCGCGCGCCCGGCTCGGGGCAGTCCATTGCTGGCACCCGGACCGGAATCGTCAGTTCGTCTTCCGACAGGGGAGCCTGGAGTTGGACCATCACCGTGCACTTGTCGCCGCCAAAGTCACTGCCCACCACGACGCCGTAACAGCCGTCGGCACTGTTGGGGAAAAGCGTGCTGCGGCTCAGATGCAGCTGTTCGGGGCGCAGCAGTATCTTTGCATGCCCGTTGAGCGCGGCGTTGCCCGCGATCACATTGCCCAGCGCACAGCGGGCCCAACCGTTGCTGACATGGGCGCGAAACACCAGGGCATCCCCCAGGAACGCGGCGGTTTCCTCATCGGCGGGCCGCAGATAGAGGTCCTTCGGCGCCCCGGCCTGCACCAGCCGCCCCTGGCGAATGACCGCCAGCTGATCGCCAAACGACAGCGCTTCCTCCTGGTCGTGGGTCACCAGAATGGCGGTAACCCCGGCATCGCTCAGGACTTTCGATACCGCCTTGCGCATGGACACGCGCAGGCCGCTGTCCAAGGCGGAGAAGGGCTCATCGAGCAGCATCAGCTTCGGGCTTTGCGCCAGCGCCCTGGCCAGCGCGACGCGCTGCTGCTGGCCGCCGGACAGTTCGTGGGGCCAGCGGCTGGCCATGGACGCATTGAGCGAGACCATTTCCAGCAGTTCCTGGATTCGTCGGTCGCGATTCTCCGTCCCCCTGGGCAGGCCGAAACCGATGTTCTCGGCCACCGACAGGTGAGGAAACAGCGCGCCGTCCTGCGGAACGTAGCCGATGACCCGGCGGTGTGCCGGGACGAAGGTGCTGTCACCGGCAAGCGTCACCCCGTCGAGCGTGATCGTCCCCAGGTCAGGTACCTCGAAGCCGGCAATCAGCCGGAGCAGGGTGGTCTTGCCCGATCCCGACGGGCCGACAATCGCGGTGCGGCCGCCGCTGGCCACGGTCAGGTTGAAGTTCTCGATCGCTGCATAGGCGCCAAAGAACCGGGACACGGACTTCAGTTCGAGTGTGCTCATCGACCTGCTACTCGCTTGGATTGGTGGTAGAGAATCCCGGTCAGGGGGAGGGACAGCAGAATCATCAGCAGGGCGTAAGGCGCCGCCGCGGCGTAGTCGATCTCGCTGGTTTTCGACCAGAAGGCGGTGGCCAGCGTCGAGGTGCCACTGGGCGACAGGAGCAGCGTCGCAGTGAGTTCGTTGACGATGGCCAGGAACACCAGGGCGACGCCCGCTGCGGCGCCCGGTGCGGCAAAGCGGACGGTGACACCCCACAAGGCCTGCATCGGCGTGCGGCCCAGGCTGCGGGCGATGTTCTCCAGTTCGACCGGCGCCTGGGCAAGCCCTGCGCGCAAGCTGACCAGGGCGCGCGGCAGGAACATCAGCACATAGGCCAGCAGCACGGTGAAAACGGTCTGGTACAGCGGCTGGGCGAAGCGGATCGTGACGCTGACCAGCGCCAGGGCAATCACGATCCCCGGCAGCGCACTGGCCACGTAGTTGCTGCCTTGGAGCAGGCGCTGGAAGCGGCTCGGCGCGCGGACGGAGATCCAGGCGATCGGAACGGCGGCAATGGTGGTCAGCAGTGCTCCCGCCGCGCCCAGCAGCAGGGTCTGGCCCAGGCAGTTCAGCAACTCCTGCGAGCTCCAGACCGCGACTCCGCCTGCCTTGAGCCACTTGCCCAGGGTAATCAGCGGGACGCCCAGTGAGGCTGCGGTGAACGCCGCGCAGATCGTCAGCACCAGCGCCGAACATCTCCAGCCCAACCGGTACTGCCGGGGAGAACGCGGGCTGCCGGCGCCGATGCGTGCATAGCGTGCGGAACCCCGCGTGGCCGACTCCAGGCTCAGCATCATCAGGCAGCCCAGCGCCAGGACGCCGGCCAGCATGTTCGCCGCCGGGCCACTGAAGGACGACTGGAACTGATCGAAAATGGCGGTGGTGAAGGTGTCGAAGCGAATCAGCGCGAACAGGCCGTATTCCGCCAGCAGATGCAGCCCGACGAGCAGCGCGCCACCCCAGATCGCGACACGCAACTGCGGCAGCACGACCCGCAGGAATACCTTGAACGGGCGATCACCCAGCGACTCGGCGACATCTTCCAACACAGGATCGAGCCGTCGCAGTGCGGCGGCAGCCGGCAGGTAGATGAAGGGCGAGTAGGCGATCACCGAGACCAGTACTGCCGGGAACAGCCCGTGGATAGAGGGGGCGAGGCTGATCCACGCGTAGCTGTGGACGAAGGCAGGGATGGCCAGCGGAGCCACGACCAGCAAGGACAACAGGCGTCTTCCGGGAAGGTTGGTGCGCTCGGTCAGCCAGGCCATCGCGATACCGTGGAGCACGCAAAGCGGGACGGTCAGCACGACAAGCAGCAGTGTGTTGTACAGCAACTCTGCAACTCGCGGGCGGAACACCAGCTTGGAGATCAACGGGATACCCGCCTGGACGCCGGCAGTGGCCACGAAGGCCAGTGGGAGCAGGGCGAATGCCGAAATCAGCAGTGCAGCGCCCAGCACCCAGAGCTGGCCCGAACCGTTTCGCCAGCGGCGCAGCGTTGATAGACGCGACTTGTTCCTGGCGTCTCGCAGGCGCGAATCCGGCCCGAGCTGTTGCGCCGTCACTTAGAGCAGGCCCGCCTGGATCATGAGGTCCACGACCTTCTGGCTGTCCAGCCGGGAAGCGTCGATGACCGGAGCATCCAACTGGTCCAGCGGGACCAGTTCCGGGTTCGACGGCGCACCGTCGCCAACCGCGTACTCGAAGGAATTGCCGTCACGCAGAATGGCCTGGCCCTTGGGGCCGGTGATCCATTGCAGGAACGCCTGGGCTTGCTTCTGGTGCTTGCTCGAAGCCAGGACACCGCCGCCGGACAGGCTGATGAAGGCGCCGGGGTCCTGGTGCCTGAAGTAGTGCAAGGCGGTGTTGCCGCTGTTGTCGCCAGTCCGTGCCTGGTCGCCGAAGTAGTAATAGTGGTAGATCACGCCGGAATCGATCTGCCCGGCGTTCACCGCCTTGAGCACGGCGTTGTTGCCCCGGTAATTCCGCGCGCCGGCTTTCAGCGCCTCGAGCCAGTCGAGCGTCACGGCTTCGCCCTTGAGTTCCAGGAGCGCGCCGACGATGGCCTGGAAGTCAGCCCCGGCGGGTGATGCGGACCAGCGTCCGATCCACTGCGGCTCGGCCAGTTCCAGCAGCGATTTGGGCAGATCGGACTCCTTCACCCGGTCCTTGTTGTAGGCAAAGACAGTGGAGCGGGCAGCGATGCCGACCCAATGACCCTGGGCTGTTCTGAACGGTGCGGCTACCTGGGCGATAGTGACCGGGTCGACGGGAGCGAAAAGCCCGGCGTGATCGACGAGCATCATCGCGGGGGAGTTCTCGGTCAGGAAAACATCGGCCGGAGATGCCTTTCCCTCCTGGACGATCTGGTTGCCCAGCTCGATATCGTCGCCTTTGCGCAAGGTAACCTTGATCCCGGTGCCCTGGGTAAAGCCTTCACTCCAGGCTTTGGTCAGCGACTCGTGCTGGGCATCGTAAACCACGATGCCGTCGTCATCCGAAGCCGCCAGCGCCGATTCCGCGCCCAGCAACGCCGTGCTTCCGATCGCCACCAGAATGGCCAGCGAGGCTCCGCACAATTTCATCAAACGCCGCTCCAATCAATTCGAGAGTGGCGGCGATATTCGCCTGAAGGCTGTTAAGAAATTGTCGTTCTCATTTGACGGGGCTTGGCGAGAGGCGATGGAGGGTTCTGCGATGCAGCTGAACCCTCGGGGCTAGCTGCACGCTGAACGATAAGCGAGGGGAACACTCGCTCCCTGGCTAACTGGAAGGGTGCGCCTTGACCAGATCCCGGGCCATTTCCAGGTGCTGCTGGAGCACGGGCAGGGTCTGCTGGGCGAAGTTCTTGATGTCCGCGTCTGCGGCATTGTTGGCTGCGTCGGTGAAGACCTTCACCGCTTCCTCGTGAGCGCTGACCTGGTTGTTGGCATAGGCTGCGTCGAACGACTCCTCGCGCACGTCGAGCACCTTGGCCTTCGCCTGGCTGGTCAGGCTGGCGCTGTCGGCGAGCTGCAGCTGGTGCTTTGCGGCGAGCGACTTCAGCGTGGCATTGGCCTTCTCGTGATCGTCGATGATGTGCTGTGCGAAGGTTTTCACATCGGCAGACTGGCTCTTCTTCAGCGCCAGTTTTGCAGCGTCGATCTCTGCCATGCCGGCGGCTGATGCTTCGCTGACGAAATGCTGGTCCTGTGCAGACTTCTGCTCCGCCATCACCGGGGCGGCGACGAGGAGGAGGGCGCACAGTAGTCCGTTCCGCAGATGGCCTGTCATGTTCATGGTGATTCCTCTGATCGGATGAGGCCCCGCGAGCAGGGGGCATGTCCGGATGACGAGCCTGGCCGGGGAGCGTTCAGTGCTGAGGATGAACGGTCGTGAGCGAGGGAGTGGCCGCTCGAAGAGCAGTTTGTCGCGTGGGACGGGCGGTCAGCGGTTGCAGGGGCCGCAGGCGAGGACGAAGGCGGTCGCTCTCGGCGCAGGTCGAGCGAATATGTGAACTCTCAGAGGCAGGTCTGTCCCATCAGGTAGATCCAGGCGCGGCTGTCCTTTCATGCCGCGCACTGATTCGAATCCTGATGAGGAGGACTCTACCGTGGCCAAACCCACCGCAAAGAAGAGCCGATTGGCGGGCACCGAGACTATCGACCGGGGCAACACCAATGAAAAGCTGGAAGCCCTGGAGCGCTACCGTGAAGACGCGACTGGCGAGGCGCTGACCACCAACACCGATGTGCGCATCGCCGACAACCAGAACAGCCTGCGCGCCGGCGAACGCGGCCCTTCGCTGCTGGAAGACTTCATCCTGCGGGAGAAGATCACCCACTTCGACCACGAGCGGATTCCCGAGCGCATCGTCCACGCCCGCGGTGCGGCGGCTCATGGTTTCTTCGAGTCGTACGAGGACTGGAGCTCGCTCACCAAGGCGTCGTTCCTGGGCAAGGCCGGCAAGCAGACGCCGGTGTTCGTGCGCTTCTCCACCGTACAGGGCCCGCGCGGCTCCGCGGACACCGTGCGCGACGTGCGCGGCTTTGCCGTGAAGTTCTACACCGACGAGGGAAACTACGATCTGGTGGGCAACAACATGCCGGTGTTCTTCATCCAGGACGCCATCAAGTTCCCCGACTTCGTCCACGCGGTGAAGCCCGAACCGCACAACGAGATGCCCACCGGCGGCTCGGCCCACGACACCTTCTGGGACTTCGTCTCGCTGACTCCGGAGTCGGCGCACATGGTGATGTGGGCCATGTCGGACCGGGCGATTCCCATCTCGCTGCGGCACATCCAGGGCTTTGGCGTGCACACCTTCCGCCTGATCAATGCGGCAGGCGACAGTTCGCTGGTGAAATTCCACTGGCGGCCTAAATCCGGCGTCTGTTCGCTGCTCTGGGACGAGGCGCAGAAGCTTGCCGGCAAGGACCCGGACTTCCACCGCCGCACACTGTGGGACGACATCGAGAGGGGCGATTACCCCGAATGGGAACTGGGCGTGCAGGTTATCCCCGAAGCCGATGCAGACCAGTTCGACTTCGACCTGCTCGACCCAACCAAGCTGGTGCCCGAGGAACGGGTGCCGGTGAAGCTGCTCGGGCGCATGGTGCTCAACCGCAACCCGGACAACTTCTTCGCCGAGACCGAGCAGGCCGCGTTCCACCCCGGCCATATCGTGCCCGGTATCGACTTCAGTAACGACCCGCTGCTGCAGGGCCGACTGTTTTCCTACACCGATACCCAACTGCTGCGCCTGGGCGGCCCGAACTTCAACCAGATCCCGATCAACCAGCCGCTATGCCCGTTTCACAACAACCAGCGCGACGGCCTGCACCAGCACATGCTGCACAAGGGCCGCGCGGCCTATGAGCCGAACTCCATCGATGACGGCTGGCCGAAGGAAACGCCGCCAGCCGCGCGCCAGGGCGGTTTCACCAGCTACCACGAGCCTATGACAGGCGCCAAGGTGCGGGTGCGTGCCGATTCCTTCGCCGACCACTTCAACCAGGCGGCGCTGTTCTATCACAGCCTCAGCGAGGCGGAGCAGGGGCATGTCGCTTCGGCCTATGTGTTCGAGCTGTCCAAGGTGGAACGGATGCCGATCCGTGAGCGCGAGGTAAACGAAATCCTCGCCAATATCTGCCCGGAACTCGCGGAGAAAGTCGCCAGCCAGATCGGCGTGAAAGTCACCCACAAGGCAGCCAGGGTGCCACAGCCCAAGCCGTCACCGGCGCTGAGCCAGGCCAACCTGCTCGCCGGGGATATCCGCTCGCGCAAGGTGGCGATCCTGATCGCCGATGGCGTCAGCGAGAGTGATGTGCGCGACCTGAAAGATGCGCTCGAGAAGGCAGGAGCTGCCGGCAAGCTGATCGGTCCGAGCACCTCGCCGGTAAAGGCGGAAGGTGGTGCATCGCTGACTCCAGACGCCAGTTGGGATGGCTTGCCGTCAGTGGCCTTCGATGCGGTGTATGTCCCCGGCGGCGCCAAGGCGACCCAGCAGATCGGCGGTGACGGGCGTGCGCTGCATTACCTGCTGGAAGCCTACAAGCACCTCAAGCCGCTGGCCTTCTGCGGCGATGCGCAGGCATTACCGGGGCAACTCGGTCTGTCGCCTGACGAGGGCATCGTCGAGGGGCGCACGGCAGCGGATGTGTTCGCGGCTTTCGAGAAGGCGCTGAAGCTGCACCGCATCTGGGCGAGGGAGGCGCAGGTGACGAAGATTCCGGCTTGAGTTGGCCCTGCAGGAGCGGTCGTGTCCCGCTCCTGCAGGTCAGAATGCAGGGTGAATAACGCCGGCAGCGTTATCCGCCTGCTAAAAGATCAGCCCAGCCGTTTTACCGTCAGCGTCACTGCCGCAATCCGCTCGGCCTGCTGGTAAGCCGAGCTGTCCAGCTCCTCGCCGAACACATCCGGGTCCATCTCCTCGTAGTGCCAGCTCACCGGACGATCGATCAGTAATGCGTCCAGCTGTCGGCGCAGGGGCGCCTCGCCGTTGACCACCGCGGCGCCGGTATAGAGCAGCAGGGAGCCGCCGACGTTCAGGCGTTGCAGGGCGGTTTCGACGATGCGCAATGACAGGCCTGCGCCAAATGCTCCGCCACCATGGCGGTAGGTGCGCTCGTCCGGATCGAGCAGGTACGGCGGGTTGGCGACTATCAGGTCGAACTGCCCCTCGATGCGCTCCAGCAGATTGCTCTGGCGAATCTGCAGGTCATCGATGCCGGCGAGATAGGCGTTGGCACGGGTGAAGTCCAGGGCGCGCGGATTGATGTCCACGGCGGTGACTTCTGCCTCCGGGAAGGCCTGGGCGATGAGGATGGCGCCGGGGCCGGCACCGCAGCCGATATCCACGGCGCGGCGCACATTGCCGGCCTCACCACTCTGGAAATACTGGTGCAGCGCGTGGGCGAAACGGTAGGTGTCCGGGCCGAAGAACACCGCGTCAGTCTCCAGCGTCGGGTAGGCGGAGTGGGCGAACAGCTGGTCGTCCAGACTCGACCAGCGCACCGCGCTGCGCCATTGACTGTCCTGGCGCTGCAGCAGTCCGCCGGTTTCCAGCAGGGCGAGCATGCGCTCGCTGACTAGCGCGTCGGGGAACAGCCGGCTCCAGCCGAACACGCCCTGCAGATCGCCGGCCAGCTGGTTTTCCGGCCGGGCGTTGACGCGCGCGTGGGTCGCGGGGGTGACCGTGGTGAAACGGTAGTCTTGCGCCTGCAACTCCTGCCCCAGGGTGATCAATGTCTCCAGGCGCGAGTCGAAGAATGTAGTCATGGTTCGATCCCCAGTTTGTCGGTGTAGATGCGCGTGGCCAGCAGCCCGGCTGGTGTCCAGTGGCGGTGCGGAGCCATGAGAGCGACCAGGCGATGCATGCGGCTGCGCGGCGAAAGCGTGGACAGCTCGTTGAGCAGGGCGCGCTCCTCGGTGGCGAACTCCGAGCGTGCCGACGGTGGGGCGGCGCTGGCTTTCTCGCTACCGCCCCAGGGATTGCGTTGCGCAGGCTCGCTCCAGTCGCCGGCGATCCAGTCGTGCAGCAGCTGCCGCTCGTAGGGATTGAACACACCGAACATGGCCGCGCTGTCTCCGGAGATCAGGCCCCAGAGACGACTGTTGGCGGGGTCCTGGTGGCGCCTGATCCAGCCGAGTTGCTGCAACGCAGCAAGAAATTCGCCCATGCGCCCGGGGCCGGCCATCCACTGGTTCACCGTGCGCCCGCCGATGCGTGCACGGTCATCGTGCATCTGCCTGGCGAAGGGCCGCTTGCGCTCAAGCATGGCGACCACTTCGGCTTCCAGGTCGAAACCATCGAGCAGCTGTTGGTTGGATAGCCCCGCGTCGTTGAGTCGGTATCCGGCGTGCACGCGGCGCAGGAAAGCGCCGCGATCGGCCAGCTGCGGCAGGTTGGCTTCCAGCGCCTGCAATGCCTTGCGACCGTGACCGGTGGCAGCGTTGTCGATGGTCACGTGCAGGCGGAAGTACTCCGGGTCGATACCCAACTCGCGCAGTTCGCAACTGGTGATCATCAGGTGCAGCGGCGGCAGCTCGTATCCCAGGTTGTAGCCCAGCACTTCGGGCAGGTAGTCGTCGGACAGATAGCCCAGCGCCAGCTGCAGGGTGCCTTGCAGGTAATGCGCATCGCTCAGGTCGGGCGGGGCATCGCAACCCAGGCTGTCCAGCAGGCGCTGGTACACCAGCACGTGGTTGCGCGCGGGGATACCGTGGCCCAGCTCTTCCAGGCAGGTATGTACCAGCGGCAGCAGGCGCGTGTCGCTCCAGTGGTCGAGCACACCGTAGAGCCAGGCGCCGTCTACCCGCTTGGTGGGAGCTATGGCCTGGAGGAAGTGCAGGGCATGGGCGCGGTTGGCGAAGTGCCGACGCGGTGCGCCTTCCCGGCGCTCGCTCAGGTAGGTGGCATAGCCCTGTGCGCTGCGTTCGGCGCGGTTGGACAGCCAACTGTCCCAGCGTTGCGGGTCGGCGGGCAGCTCGTCGTCGTGGGCAGCCCGCAGGTCCAGCTGTGTATCAAGAAGCGTGGCTGCACGCTCCAGGCAGTCCTGCGGAGTGCGCAGCAGGGACTGATAGAGATCGCGGATGGAGCAGTGCTCGCGGTACGAGGCGACAGCATTCCGGGAGGCGGGTGGCGTCATGCGGGGCTCCTCGTTGGAAAAAACGGGACGCTTTCTCTTGCGAGTGAGCGGGCGAACAAAGGTTTCAAGTAAACGCCAAAGCGCAGGGGGCGAAGAGCGGAAAGACTGAACGCCACTGGCGACGGCGCGTCCCAGCCGTAACCGCCATACCGCGAGGTCCGCCATGCCAGCACGCCCCGCGTTGCCCCGCTTCGGGATCGAGGAGGAGTTCTTTCTGCTCGATCCCACCAGTCTGGACCTCGCTCGCGACGTGCCACTGGGCTTTTCCCATGCCTGCCGTGGCGTACTGGGCGAGGAGGTCGCGGAGGAAATCTTCCAGTGCCAGTACGAACTGGTCAGCCCGGTCCTGCGCCAGCTCGACGAGGCAGCCGCATTTCTGAGTGACCGCCGCTGCCGATTGCGCGCGATATCCCGTTCCCACGGGCTGGAAACCCTCTGCGTCGCTGCCCATCCCTTCACCCATGCGCACCGTCAGCCCCCGGCGTTCCGCGCGCGTTACCAGCGGTTGTTCGAAGAGGCGGGTGTGGTGGCGCGGCAAAGCTTGCTCTGCGGTCTGCATGTGCATGTAGAGGTGCGCGGCATCGACCGTGTACGCGTGATGAACCGTGTACTGCCCTGGATGCCGCTGCTGCTCGCTCTGAGTGCGTCATCGCCGTTCTGGGACGGGCGTGACACAGGACTGGTCAGCTATCGCCAGTCGCTCTGTGGGGAGTGGCCGCGCATGGGGCCCCCCGCGCAACTCACCGATGAGTCTCACTGGCGGCGCTACATTGCGTTGCTCCTGCAGTACGGTCTGATGCACGAGCCCGGTCACGCCTGGTGGTTCCTGCGGCCCTCGGCGCATTACCCGACCCTGGAGCTGCGCATCCCCGACGCCTGTCCGCGGATCGACGATGCGCTGTGCATCGCCGGCCTGTTCCGTCTGCTGGTCAGCCACGCGCGGGAGGCACACGAACCTGAAGAGCCGAACTGGCAGCGAGCCTTGCTGGCGGAGAATTTCTGGCAGGCTCGGCGGCATGGCTGCGCGGGGCACTTTCTGGTGGAAGGCGATCAGGTGGTCAGTGCGCGGGATTGGCTCCAGCGAGCGGAGGTGGCCGTTGAAGATTGGCTGGACGACGAAAGTCAGCGGCTGTTCGCCCATGCCGCCAGGATCATCGAGGAAGGCAACAGCGCGGATCGGCAGCGCATGGCCTACCAGTCAGCGCGTGGCAAGGGGCAAACCGATGCGGCTGCGCTGGTTGCGGTGGTGCACCATCTGCTGGCGGAGAACCGGTTGGCGGCCGGTGCAGTAGCGGGTGGCTGACTGGCGGATGGCTTGCCGTCCTTGCCGATCCTCCCGGCAGAAAACCTGAACTCCAGCGCTATGCGCCGGCTCAACCGGCCTGAACGCACACAGGACCATTCAGACCTGGAGGCAGCGCCATGACCAATTCCGCCAAGAGCTCCGCGAAGAAAGCACCCGACCCGCAGCACATCGAGATCGACGACACCCAAGACCGCATGGGCAGCGTGCGCGAGCTGGATTTCGAGAAGGCTCCCGAAGGACGCATCGGCGACGAGCGTTCGCCCGAAGAGGTGGAGCGCGAGTTTCCTGCGCAGCGCCGCCGCGAGATGGGCCAGACCGGTGGCGAGACCCTGGGCGACAGCGCCGTGGAAGATGGCGTGAGCATGGACGATCTGGCCCCGGAAACCCTGATCGACGAGGACGGTACCGAATCGCCGCTGGAGCCGGGCGACAGCGCACCGGTGGACAAGCAGCTGCATATTCGCCGCGAAAGCGAGATTGGCGGAGGCATCGGCCTGGATGAGGCGGAGGAAGGCCACGTGCGCCCTTTGGACGGCAAACCCTGGGATGACTCCGACCCCGATGAGGAGCAATGACCCATGGCCCGCGCCGCCGTTCCGAATCGGACCCTGAAGGAGTACGCCCGCAAGCGCGATTTCAGCGGCACCCCGGAACCCAGCGGTGAAGCGCCGGGCAGCCATGCCGGGGAATACGCCTTCGTGGTGCAGAAGCACGACGCCAGCCACTTGCACTATGACTTTCGCCTGGAACTGGATGGGGTGCTGAAAAGCTGGGCGGTGCCCAAGGGCCCGTGCCTGGACCCAAGCGTGAAGCGCCTGGCCATCGAGGTCGAAGACCATCCGCTGGATTACGCGCGCTTCGAAGGGCACATCCCCGAAGGACACTACGGCGCAGGCGACGTGATCGTCTGGGACGAAGGCCGCTGGACGCCCATCGGCGACCCCCACGAGGGCATGCAGAGCGGCCTTCTGAAGTTTCGCCTGGAAGGCAGCAAGCTCGCCGGCAGCTGGAACCTTGTGCGAACCCGTATGGCGGGTCGCCAGCCGCAATGGTTCCTGATCAAGGGACGCGACGACCAGGCGCGGGACTATCCGCGCTTCGACATCCTGGCCGAGGAGCCACTGAGCGTCGTGACCGGGCGATCGCTGCCCAGCGAGTCCTCCGGGGCGAAAAAGACGCCTCCGAAACGGGCCAGGTCGACGAAGCAGACCCCGACAACCCGCAAAGCCACGCTCCCTGACGCCATTTCCCCGCAACTCGCCACGCTGGTGGACGCACCGCCTCCCGGCGATTGGCGCTACGAGATCAAGATCGACGGCTATCGCATCCTTGCCCGTCTCGATCGGGGCAAGGTGCGTCTGATGACGCGAAACGGCCACGACTGGTCGAAGAGGCTGCCGGAGCTGAGCAAGGCGCTGGCGGCGCTCGAGGTGCAATCCGCCTGGCTGGACGGCGAGATCCTGGTCATGGACGAGGAGGGGCGCCCTGATTTCCAGCGCTTGCAGAACGCCTTCGATGCCAATGTCTCCGCGCCGATCCACTACACCCTGTTCGATCTGCTCTGGCTGGACGGCACGGATTATCGCGGCAAGCCGCTGGAAGAACGCCGCCAGGCGCTACAGCGTGTCCTGCGTGGCAATGCCAATGAAGCGTTGCGCTACTCGGAAGACTTCACCGATGACCCGCGCAGCATCCTCGACAGCGCCTGTCGTCTCGGCCTGGAAGGCCTGATCGGCAAGCGTGCCGGCAGCCCCTATTCCGAGAAGCGCTCGCACGACTGGATCAAGCTCAAGTGCAAGCGCCGGCAGGAATTCGTCATTGCCGGTTTCAGCGAGCCCAAAGGCTCGCGCTCGCACTTCGGTGCCTTGCTGCTCGGCCTGCATGACGAGGACGGAGCGCTGCGTTACGCCGGCAAGGTCGGAACCGGTTTCAGCGCAGCGAGTCTCGCAACCCTTCATCAGCAGCTCAAACCTCTTCAGCGCAAGACCTCTCCGCTGAAGGACGCGCCCAAGGGCGCGGACGCCAGGGGCGTGACCTGGCTACGCCCGGCGCTGCTGTGCGAAGTCGCCTTTGCCGAAATGACCCGCGAGGGGTTGGTGCGCCAGGCGGTATTCCAGGGCCTGCGCAGTGACAAGCCGGTGCAGGCCATCGTCGAGGAGAAACCTAGACAGGCCGCACAGGGCGCTGACACAAAGACTGCGAAGGGAACACCGGGCAACACCCTGCAGGGCGTGACCATCACCCATCCCGACCGGGTGATCGACCCTGCCAGCCAACTGCGCAAGATCGACGTGGCGCATTACTACGAAAAGGCCGCCGAGCGCCTGCTGCCCTGGCTGGCTGACCGCCCGGTGTCGCTGGTGCGCGTACCGGACGGTGTCGGTGGCGAGCAGTTCTTCCAGCGGCATGCCTCGCGCACGGAAATCCCAGGCGCGCAGCCGCTCGATCCGAAACTCGATCCGGGCCATGCGCCGCTGCTGCGGATCGCCACGGCCAGGGGGCTGGTGGGCGCTGCGCAGATGAGCGCTCTGGAACTGCATACCTGGAACGCCACCCTGGATGATCTGGAAAAGCCTGACCGCTTCGTCCTGGATCTCGACCCGGACCCGTCACTGCCCTGGCAGCGGATGATCGAGGCGACGCAGCTGACCCTGACGCTGCTGGATGAACTCGGACTCCCGGCGTACCTGAAGACCAGCGGCGGCAAGGGCATGCACATTCTCGTCCCCCTGCAGCGGCGTCACAGCTGGGACGAGGTGAAGGACTTCGCCCATGCCATCAGTCGGCATCTGGCCAAACTGATGCCCGATCGTTTCAGTGCTGTGTCCGGGCCGAAGAACCGCGTCGGGAAAATCTTCATCGACTATCTGCGCAACACTCGCGGCGCCAGCACGGTCTGCGTCTGGTCGGTGCGGGCGCGAGAGGGTTTGCCGGTGTCCGTGCCGGTTCGTCGCGATGAGCTTGCCACGCTCAAGGCCGCGAATCAGTGGACGATTGCCAACGTCGACGAACGCCTGGTGGCGGCCGATCCGTGGGCGGGCTGGGCCAACACCAGGCAGCGCCTGACTCGCCGGATGATCGACCAATTGGAAGGCTGAAGGTGGCGGTTCAGGGGGCCTGCGACGCCACCAGCTGGTCCGCCAGTTCGCGCTGGTGATAGAGCATCGGCAGCCAGATACGGGCGAAGCCTTGCAAGTCAGCGTCGGCGGCTTCCTTGCTCATGCGGTCGAAGGAGCTCACCGCTTCCTTGCTCGATCGCAACTGCGCCACCGCATAGTCATGATCGAAGCGTTCACTGGCGGTGAGCGGCGCCTGACTGTTCTCTGGCTTCAGCGGGGCGTCGCTCTGCGCCGGCACGCCCTTTTTCTGCGCCAGGGTCTGCAGGTCGCGGAGCATCGCCGAATGTTCGTCCAGCACGCCCTGGGCCTGGTCGCGCACCGCCAGGGTCTTGCCGTAGCGGATAGCCTGCTGGGCGCGAGCGAGCTGCTGCTGGCTGTTGGTCAGGGCGGCGGAGATGAAGGCTGATTCATCGTCCTTGCCCTCTGCGAAGCTGCTGCCGGCGAGCACTGCGAAGCTCAGCAACAACCAGCGCAGGAAAGAGGAGGCGAGGGGAGTCGACATGGGAATTGCTCCTTCTTCTGGCTTTGCGACTACCGCAGTGGACGCAGCCCTGGGCGCACGGTTCAGAAAAGCCGGTCGGCGGCCTGAGCCATTGGTGAAAAAGCCTGAACCAAGCTTCCTGGCTTCGGCCTACCCAATGAGTCGATGACTCCTGGAGGAACCAAGCCATGAACGAACAACGCTGCTCCTGCCCCGGCTGTTCCTGCAGCCTGGGAGCTACGGCCGTGTACCGCGAAGGCCGTGCCTACTGTTGCCAGGCCTGCGCCGACGGCCATCCGGATGGCGAAAAACACTGTCAGGACACGCACTGCCATTGCGGACAGCAAAAGCCGCCGCGTGGTTGAACCCATCCGAGATGCCCTGGTGCATCGAAGGAGAACCCCATGAGCGAGACCGAAACCCTGCCACCACAACACCAGGACCAGCAGCCGGGCCTGGAGGAACAGATGCGCCCGCAGCCGGAGTTCGTCTCCGGCGAGTACCGTGCTGCTGCCAAGCTGGCCGGCAAGGTCGCCATCGTGACCGGGGGCGACAGCGGCATCGGTCGTGCCGTCGCGGTGACATTCGCCCGTGAGCGCGCCGATGTGGTGTTGCTGTACCTCGACGAATCCGAGGACGCGCTCAAGACCTGCCAGATCATCGAATCCCTCGGCCAGCAATGCCTGGAGATGTCCGGTGATGTCGCCGATGCGGGCTTCTGCGCGGAAGTGGCGCGCCGCGTCGAGGAGCGCTGGGGACGTCTGGACATACTGGTGAACAATGCGGGGGAACAGCATCCCCAGGAGTGCCTGGAAGACATTACGCAGCAGCAGTGGGAGCGGACGTTCCGCACCAACATCTTCGGCATGTTCCAGCTGACCAAGGCGGTGCTGCCGCTGATGGGCGAGGGCGGCACTATCGTCAACACCACCTCGATCACCGCCTACAAGGGCAACCCGAAACTGATCGACTATTCATCCACCAAGGGCGCGATCACCTCGTTCACCCGCTCGCTGGCGATGAACCTGGTCAGGCGCGGCATTCGCGTCAACGCGGTGGCACCGGGACCGATCTGGACACCGCTGATTCCTTCGACCTTCGATGCCGAGGAAGTCGCGACCTTCGGCACCAACACGCCGATGGGGAGACCAGGACAGCCCGAAGAACTGGCCCCGGCCTATGTCTACCTCGCCAGCAGCGACTCCTCCTATGTCAGCGGGCAGGTGCTGCACGTCAACGGTGGGACGGTGGTCAACGGCTGAGCCGCAGGAGATCAGGCCGCGCGTCGCAAGGCCTCGATCAGCTGCTGCTTGCGCATGCTCGAACGACCGGCGATGTGCCGGGTCCGTGCGCGGTTGAGCAACTCGGCCTTGGTCATGGATTCCAGCGGTTGGTCAGGCCGCGGCACGCCTTGCTTGGTGGCTACCGCGCGCTTGGCCGAGCTGCGCCGCGCGGCGGCCTTGGCCGGTGCGCTCTTGTTCCGGCCCGAGCCACCGCTGCGTTCGCCGCCGCCGGACTGCTTGTTCACGGTTGCCCAGGCTCGGGCTTCTGCCTCGTCCTTGGGAACGCCCCGGCTCTCATAGCTTTCCTCGATGTGTTCGGCCTTGCGCTTCTGCTTGTCGGTGTACTTGTCTTTATCGCCCCGTGGCATGGCTTGTTCTCCCTTGGCTGATGCGTCAGTGCACGCTCTTCGAGCGCCCGGCCCGCCAGCGCAGGCCACAGTGGGGAGAAACCGCTCGTCGCCGATCGTTCGGCGTTTCTGATGAACGGGCCATGCCGGTGAAGGAAAAGGTCTGAACTCAGCGTTTTCCTCGCGGACAGATGCACTGGGGCGCCTCGTGCGCCATCGGCAATCAGTCACCGACAGAAGCAGGAGACGGCAATGGCCCTGGACAGCATTCCCGATCAGTCGGCAGTCGAGATCTTCAAGCATGCCGTGCTCACCCGCTTGCGCTATGCGGTCGGCAAGGACCCGGCCGACGCCTTTGACCATGACTGGTTCGAAGCGGTGGCCCTGGCCACGAGCAAGTACCAGGTGGACAACTGGGAAGAAACCACCCGCGCCATCGATCGCAGCGCGCGCAAGCACGTGTACTACCTCTCCCTGGAGTTCCTCATCGGCCGTCTGCTGATCGACAACCTGAGCAACCTCGGGCTGCTCGAGGTGGCGCGTCAGGCACTGTCGGAACTGGGCGTGGACCTGGAACGCATCCGCCTGCTGGAGCCAGACGCGGCACTGGGCAATGGAGGCCTCGGCAGGCTGGCAGCGTGCTTCATGGAAAGCATGGCGACGCTGGACATCCCCGCCCACGGCTACGGCATCCGCTACGAGCACGGGCTGTTCAAGCAGGTGATCGGCGATGGCTGGCAGCAGGAGCACACCGAAACCTGGCTGGACTTCGGCAACCCCTGGGAATTCGAGCGCCCTGAATCCGCCTACAGCGTCGGCTTTGGCGGCAGCGTCTACAGCGAGCCGGACGCCAATGGTGTCGAGCGCCAGCGTTGGGAACCGGTAGAGCGCGTTCGCGCGGTCGCCTATGACATGCCGGTGGTGGGCTGGCGCACTGCCAGCGTGAACACCTTGCGCCTGTGGCGCGCCCGCGCCGAGGAAACCCTCAAGCTCGACCGCTTCAACGCCGGTGATCACCTGGGGGCGGTGGCCGACACCGTGCGTGCGGAAAGCATCTCCCGCGTGCTCTACCCGGCGGACAGCACCGAGGCCGGACAGGAGCTGCGTCTGCGCCAGGAGTACTTCTTCGTCGCTGCCTCCCTGCAGGACCTGATGCAGCGCCACCTGGGCAAGGGCGAGGACGTGTACGGCCTGCCCGGGCGGGTCGCCATCCAGCTCAACGACACCCACCCGGCCATCGCCGTGGCCGAGCTGATGCGCCTGCTGCTGGACGAGCGTGGGCTGGATTGGGGCGACGCCTGGGAGCTGACCGTGGCGACCCTGTCCTATACCAATCACACGCTGCTGCCCGAGGCGCTGGAATCCTGGCCGGTGGGGCTGATGGAACGCCTGTTGCCCCGGCACATGCAGATCATCTACCTGATCAATGCCTTCCATATCGACGCCCTGCGCGCCAAGGACATCCACGACTTCGCCCTGCTGCGGTCGGTGTCGCTGATCGAGGAGGACCACGGCCGCCGCGTGCGCATGGGGAATCTGGCGTTCCTCGGCTCGCACAGCGTCAATGGTGTCTCTGCGCTGCACACCGAACTGATGCGCGAGACGGTGTTCCGTGACCTGCACCGGTTGTACCCGAATCGCATCAGCAACAAGACCAACGGCGTGACCTTCCGCCGCTGGCTGTTCCAGACCAACCCTGAACTGACCGAACTGCTGGTCGACACCCTCGGGGACGACGTCCTGGACAACCTCGAGAGCCGCTTGCGCGACCTGGCGGCCCACGCCGAGAAGTCCGCCGTGCGCCAGCGCTTCGCCCAGCAGCGGCGCAACGCCAAACAGCGCCTGGCCGTGCTTATCGAGGAGCGCCTGGGCCTGCGTGTCGACCCGGATGCCCTGTTCGATGTGCACGTCAAGCGCATCCACGAGTACAAGCGTCAATTGCTCAACCTGTTGCACACCGTGGCGCTATACCAGGACATCCGCAATGACCCGACCACCGAACGCGTACCCAGGGTGAAGATCTTCGCCGGCAAGGCCGCGCCCAGCTATGTGCTGGCCAAACTGATCATCAAGCTGGCCAACGACATCAGTCGCACGGTCAATGCCGACCCCACCGTGCGCGGGCTGCTCAAGGTGGTGTTCATCCCCAACTACAACGTCAGCCTGGCCGAATCCATCATTCCGGCGGCGGACCTGTCCGAGCAGATATCCACGGCGGGCCTGGAGGCGTCAGGCACCAGCAACATGAAGTTCGCCCTCAACGGCGCGCTGACCATCGGCACCCTGGATGGCGCCAACGTCGAGATGTGCGAGCGTATCGGCCCGGAGAACATGTTCATCTTCGGCCTCAAGGCGCAGCAGGTGGAGGCTCGCAAACGGGCAGGGGAGCTGGCCATGCACAACGAGATCGCCGAGTCGCCACGCCTGCGCGAGGCGCTGATGGCGATCAGCAGCGGGGTATTCTCGCCGGATGACCCGCAGCGCTTCAGCGGATTGGTCGACAGTCTGCGCCATGACGACCGCTTCATGGTCTGCCCGGACTTCGACGCCTACTGGGATGCGCAGGAGCGCGTGGAGCAGCTCTGGCGAAAACCGTCGCGCTGGTGGAAAGCCTCGATGCTCAATACTGCACGAGTCGGGTGGTTTTCCTCGGACAGGACCATTCGCGAGTACGCCCAGGACATCTGGCAGGTGCCCGTCGGCGGGGAGTGAACCGCTCGCGACACAGCAACAGCCGGCAAGCCCTGGCTACGAAGACGCGGGGCTTGCCGCGGACGAACTGCTGAATTTCTGCCGGGCGGTCAGCGGTTGCAGGCGAAATCAAGCAAACCAAATGGCGTTCGTCCGGGTCTGGACTCTTATCAGGGCTTCAACATGAGCCGGACATGGACACATTGGAGCGAATCTGGCTGACGCTGGTGGCCGAGTTCTCCGACCTCAGCGAAGTCGAGCAGATCACCCGCGCCTCGCTGCGCCTGAGCCTCGCCGTGGTGCTGGGTGGTGTCGTGGGCTATGAGCGCGAGAGCCAGGGTAAGGCCGCCGGCCTGCGCACGCACATGCTGGTGACCCTGGGCGCGGCACTGTTCGTGATGGCGATCCGGGAAGGTGGCGCGCAGGCGGACGCCGTCAGTCGGGTCATCCAGGGCATCGCCGCGGGGATCGGCTTCCTCTGCGCCGGCACCATTCTCAAGGGCAGCCAAGTCTCCGAAGTGAAGGGCCTGACCACCGCGGCCGGGCTCTGGCTGAGTACGGCCATCGGTATCAGCGTCGGGCTGGGGCATTCGGCCACGGCGGTGCTCGGCACGCTGCTGGCGCTGCTGGTGCTGCACTGCCTGCCGCGCTGGCTGGAGCGCAACCACAAACATGCCCCTCACGAGTCGAGAGAGGACCGCGATGTTCCGTGAATTCGCCCAGGCCTGCGCCTGGACCGACGCCATGTTCGAGAACGGCCGCTACAGCGGGCTGATCGAATACCAGGTCATCCGCGAGGGCGCCGCGGTGGAAGTGCTGTGGGTCTATGCCCCCGGCAGCCGAAACACGTCGGAAGCCGAAGCGGCGGCGCGCCGCATGCTCGCACGGGTACGCGATATCGACGCTGAGGGCCGCGTGCACTTCGATGACGGCGTGACCTTGCAGGAGGACTGCCCATGGCCCGTGTGATCTGGAAAGGCGCCATCAGCTTCGGCCTGGTGCATATCCCGGTAGCGCTCAACAGCGCCTCGCGCTCCAGCGGCACCGATTTCGACTGGCTCGACGAGCGCAGCCTGGAGCCGGTTGGCTACAAGCGGGTGAACAAGATCACCGGCAAGGAGGTGCCCAGGGAACACATCGTCAAGGGCGTGGAACTGGAGAAAGGCCGCTATGTGGTCATCAGCGAGGAGGAAATCCGCGCCGCACGCCCGGAGGCGACCCAGAGCATCGACATCCTCGGCTTCATCGACATCGAGGAAATTCCGGTGCCGTTCTACGACTCGCCGTACTACCTCACGCCCGAGAAGCGCGGCGAAAAGGTCTACGTGCTGCTGCGCGACACCCTGAAGAAGACCGGCAAGGCCGCCGTCTGCCAGTTGGTGATGCACAGCCGCCAACACCTGGCGATGTTGCGCGAGGAAGGCGAAGCCATCCTGCTGATGACCCTGCGCTGGCCGGCGGACGTGCGCGAGGTGGACGAGCTGGGCCTGGCGCTGGGCAAGGTGAAGCTGGACAAGCGCGAGACGGAAATGGCCGAGCGGCTGGTCAAGGACATGTCCGGCCACTGGACACCGGCGGACTACGAAGACCGCTTCAGTGAGGAAATCCACCGCCTGGTGGAGCAGAAGGCCGCCAAGGGACAGCTGGAGACGGTCCCGCAAGTGGAAGCGAAAAGTGGCGAAGGCGCGGACATCATCGACCTCACCGAGCTGCTCAAACGTAGCCTCAAGGGCGACGGGAAGCGGCGCGTGGCGGCCAACGCGCCGGCGAAGAAAAGTGCAACCAGCAAACCCACGCCCAAGCGCAAGACCTCTTGAGCCAACCACTGGCGCAATTAGCCTGAACTTGCCGCCGTAGCGTCGTTCCCAACCCCTGTAGCTCGCCAATCCACCACGAGCGCGCCACGGAGCGCGCACCACCGCGAGGAGGGCGCCGCGATGGAACGGGAAAATCCGGCCAGCCGGGCCGAGGCCGCCGCCAATGAGCCGCGCATCGTCATCGAGGACGTGCAGCCACGCCTGGAAAGCGGTCGTTTTGCTGCCAAGGCCATCAGCCACCGCGCATCGCGCATCCACGCGCGCATCTTCAGTGATGGCCACGACAAGCTGGCTGCCGAGGTCGCCTGGCGCGAGAGCAAGGGTCAGCCGTGGCAGAAAACGCCCCTGCAAGCGATGGGCAACGACCACTGGGAAGCGCATATCACCCCGACCCAGGTCGGCCGCACCGAGTTCATCGTGCTGGCCTGGATCGACAGCTATGCGAGTTTTCGCTACGAGCTGGAGAAGAAGTACGCCGCTGGACAGGTGGTGGACCTGGAGTTCCGCGAGGGCATCGAGCTGCTGCAGCACGTGCTGCAGACCGCGCCGGAGGACTGCGAAGCGGAGCTGGAGAAGATCGTCCGCGAACTGCAGGGCAGCGAAGAGCGCGAGGCGCGCTTCGGCCTGCTCATGGCGCCGCGCACCCTGGAAGTGATGCAGCGCGCAGAACACCGGCCGTACCTGACCCGCAGCCTGACTTTCGAACTGGATGTGGAGCGACCACTGGCCGAATTCGCCAGCTGGTACGAGCTGTTCCCGCGCTCAGAAAGCAGCGTGCCGGGGCAACACGGAACCTTCGCCGACGTTCACCGACGCCTGCCGGACATCGCCGCCATGGGCTTCGACGTCCTGTATTTCCCACCGATCCATCCCATCGGTCGCCAACACCGCAAGGGTCGTAACAACAGCCTGCAGGCCGGTCCGGACGACCCCGGCAGCCCCTACGCCATCGGCAGCGAAGAGGGCGGTCATGACGCCGTGCATCCTCAGCTCGGTACATTGGAAGACTTCCGCGACCTGGTGGAAGCCGCCCGCGAACGCGGCCTGGAAGTCGCCCTGGACTTCGCCATCCAGTGCTCGCCGGACCACCCCTGGTTGCGCGAGCATCCCGGCTGGTTCAGCTGGCGCGCCGACGGGACCATCCGCCACGCGGAGAACCCGCCAAAGAAATACGAGGACATCGTCAACGTCGATTTCTATGCCCCGGATGCCGTACCCGATCTGTGGATGGGGTTGCTGCAGGTGGTGCTGGGCTGGGTGGAGCAGGGCGTCAACCTGTTTCGCGTCGACAACCCGCATACCAAGCCGCTGCCATTCTGGGAGTGGCTGATCGCCGAAGTGCGCCGCGAGCATCCGCAGGTGATCTTCCTCGCCGAGGCCTTCACCCGGCCGGCGATGATGGCGCGACTGGGCAAGGTGGGCTTCAGCCAGAGCTACACCTACTTCACCTGGCGCAACACCAAACAGGAGCTGGAGGAGTATTTCACCGAGTTGAACCAGTCGCCGCTGCGCGATTGCTACCGGCCGAACTTTTTCGTCAACACGCCGGACATCAACCCCTATTTCCTGCAGCGCTCCGGGCGAGCCGGCTTTCTCATTCGGGCGGCGCTGGCGACCATGGGGTCGGGCCTGTGGGGCATGTACTCAGGCTTCGAGCTGTGCGAGGCGGACCCGGTGCCGGGCAAGGAGGAGTACTTCGATTCCGAGAAGTACCAACTGCGCCAGCGCGACTACCACGCCCACGGCAACATCGTCGGCGAGATCACCCGGCTCAACCGCATCCGCCGGGAGAACCCGGCACTGCACAGCCATCTCGGCTTCCAGGCCTATTGCGCGTTCAACGACAACATCCTGCTGTTCGGCAAGCGCACCGCAGACCTGTCCAACTTCATCCTGGTCGCGGTCAGCCTCGACCCGGACAACGCCCAGGAAGCCGACTTCGAACTGCCGCTCTGGGAGTTCGGCCTGCCCGATGACGCGTCCATGGGCGGTGAGGACCTGATGAACGGCCACCGCTGGACCTGGCACGGCAAGCGCCAGTGGATGCGCATCGAGCCCTGGCACCTGCCGTTCGGCATCTGGCGCCTGCACCCCGAGACCTGAACCCTTAAGGATTGCGACCATGGCCAAGCGCAAGACCCGACCGTTCCTCGATGATCCGCTCTGGTACAAGGACGCGGTCATCTATCAGCTGCATGTCAAATCCTTCTTCGACGCCAACAACGACGGCATCGGCGACTTTCGCGGGCTGATCGAGAAGCTCGACTACATCGCCGAGCTAGGCGTGAACACCCTCTGGCTGCTGCCGTTCTACCCCTCGCCACGCCGCGATGACGGTTACGACATCGCCATGTACAAGGGCGTGCACCCTGACTACGGCACCCTGGCCGATGCCCGCCGCTTCATCGATGCAGCCCACGAACGCGGGCTGCGGGTGATCACCGAACTGGTCATCAACCACACCTCCGACCAGCACCCCTGGTTCCAGCGCGCACGGCGGGCGAAGAAGGGTTCCCAGGCGCGCAACTGGTACGTGTGGTCCGACGATGACGGCAAGTACGACCAGACGCGGATCATCTTCATCGACTCCGAACAGTCCAACTGGACCTGGGACCCGGTGGCCGGGCAGTACTTCTGGCACCGTTTCTACTCGCACCAGCCGGACCTGAACTTCGACAATCCGCAGGTGCTGCGCGCAGTGCTCGGGGTGATGCGCTACTGGCTGGACATGGGCGTGGACGGCCTGCGCCTGGACGCAATCCCCTACCTGATCGAACGTGAAGGCACCAACAACGAGAACCTCCCCGAGACCCACGTGGTGCTCAAGCGGATCCGCGCCGAGCTGGACGCCCACTACCCGGACCGCATGCTGCTGGCCGAGGCCAACCAGTGGCCGGAGGACACGCGCCCGTATTTTGGCGGGACGGACGGCGGCCCCGGCGACGAGTGCCACATGGCCTTCCACTTCCCGCTGATGCCACGCATGTACATGGCCATCGCCCAGGAAGACCGCTTCCCGATCAGCGACATCCTGCGCCAGACCCCGGCGATCCCGGACAACTGCCAGTGGGCGATCTTCCTGCGCAACCACGATGAGCTCACCCTGGAGATGGTCACCGACGACGAGCGTGACTACCTGTGGAACTACTACGCCGCCGACCGCCGCGCACGCATCAACCTGGGAATTCGCCGCCGTCTCGCGCCGCTGGTGGAGCGCGACCGCCGGCGCATCGAACTGCTCAACAGCCTGCTGCTGTCCATGCCGGGCACGCCGACCCTCTACTACGGCGACGAGATCGGCATGGGCGACAACATCTACCTGGGCGACCGCGATGGCGTGCGTACGCCGATGCAATGGTCGATGGACCGCAACGGCGGATTCTCCCGTGCGGACCCGGCCAGCCTGGTGCTGCCGCCGATTCTCGATTCGCTCTACGGCTACCAGGGTGTCAACGTCGAGGCCCAGGCGCGCGACCCACACTCGCTGCTCAACTGGACCCGTCGCATGCTCGGCGTGCGCAAGCAGCAGAAGGCCTTCGGCCGCGGCAGCATCAGTATGCTTTCGCCGCCGAACCGGCGCATCCTGGCTTACCTGCGCCAGTACCGGCCGGAGGGCGAGGGCGCAAGCGAAGAGACCCTCCTGTGCGTCGCCAACCTGTCCAACGCCGCCCAGGCGGTGGAGCTGGACCTGGCAGCCTTCGACGGCCGGGTGCCCGTCGAGATGCTCGGTGGCGCTTCCTTCCCGCCCATCGGTCGGCTGACCTACCTGCTCACGCTGGCGCCCTACGGTTTCTACTGGTTCTACCTCGCCGACAGCCAGCAGATGCCGGCCTGGCACGTGCAGCCCGTGGAGCGCATGCCCGAGCTGCCAACCCTGGTGCTGGCCCAGCGCCTGGGCGAGATCATGAACGGTGCACCACGCGAGCTGCTGGAGAACGACTCACTGCCGCGCTACCTGCCCAAGCGCCGCTGGTTCGCCGGCGGCCGCCTGGAAGCCGGCAGCGCCCACCTGCTGTATGCGATGCCACTGACCGAGGACGATGCGGCACCGATGCTGTCGGAGGTGGAAGTCTCCGGGGCCGAGGGCGCTGAGCACTATCAGTTGCCACTGGCTGCCGTGCCGGAGAAAGGCGGCGCCGGCACCGATCTGCCTCAGCAACTGGCCATGGCCCGACTACGCCGCGGGCGCAAGGTCGGTCTGCTGACCGACGCCTTTGCCTTGCCCGCATTCAGCCGCCTGGTCCTGCGCATGCTGCGCGAGACAGCAACGATGCAAGGCCCTGCCGGCGAGCTGCAGTTCCTGCCGCAACCCGGCTTGCCGCAGTACGGCGAGATTGGCGAGGAGGCGGAAGTCCGCGTACTCAGCGTCGATCAATCCAACAGCTCCGCGCTGATCGGCGACAAGCTGCTGCTCAAGCTGCTGCGCCGCGTGTTCCCCGGTGTACATCCGGAGGCGGAGATGGGCGGCTACCTGAGCCGGCGCGGCTACGCCAACATCGCCCCGCTGCTGGGCGAGGTACGGCGTATCGACGCCAGGGGCGAGCCGCACACCCTGATGTTGCTGCAGGGTTATCTGAGCAACCAGGGCGATGCCTGGAGCTGGACACTGAACCAGCTGGAACGCGCCATGCGCGACGGCTTGCTGCCGGGTGTGGAAGCTGCAGAGCCTGGGTTCGACGTGATGGAAGAGTTGCGCCTGTTCGCCGGCAAGCTTGGCCAGCGATTGGGCGAGATGCACCAGTTGCTGGCCGAAGCCACCGACGTGCCGGATTTCGGCCTGCACCGCAGTGGCGCCGCTGACAGCGCCGCCTGGAACAGCAGCATCGGCACGCAGATCGAACAGGCGTTGGAGGCTCTGCAACGCTCTCGCGGCCACCTGGATGAGCGTGGCGGTGTGATGGCCGACTGGTTGCTGGAGAAACGCGGCGAACTGCTGCAGGCCGTGGCCAACCTGGCGCGGTTGGCCGAGGGCGGGGTGATGATCCGCGTCCACGGCGACTTGCACCTGGGCCAGGTCCTGGTGGTGCAGGGTGATGCGTTCCTCATCGACTTCGAAGGCGAGCCGAACCGCCCGTTGGCCGAGCGCCGTCGTCGCCATAGCCCGCTGAAAGATGTGACCGGCGTACTGCGTTCCTTCGACTATGCCGCCGCCATGGCCCTGCGCAGCGCCCAGGGCACCGAGGCGCCCGCAGAACTCCAGGCGGCGCGCGCGGAACTGGCGCTGCGCTATCGCCGCGAAGCCCGCGACGCCTTCCTCGAAGCCTATCGAGCCGCCGCTGTGGACCTGCCGCACGAATGGCATGGCCGCGAAGGCGAGGGCGCGGCGCTGGCCCTGTTCAGCCTGGAGAAGGCCGCGTACGAAGTGCTCTACGAAGCCGGACATCGCCCTGACTGGCTGGACGTTCCGCTGCAAGGGCTGTTCGAACTGGCGCGACATCTGATTGGAGGACGTACATGACACCGCTCCGCGACCTGGACCATCTGCAGCGTGCCGACCACGCCGATCCCTTCTCCTTCCTCGGTCCGCACCGTGACGCAGAGGGCGAACTGGTGCGGGCATGGCTGCCCGGTGCGCTGGCGGTGGAACTGTTGTCGCCGCAGGACGAATTCCTCGTCGCCATGGAGCCGCTGGATGCCGGTGGACTGTTCGTTGCGCGCCTGCCCCGGAAGACACCGTACCGGCTGCGCATCCACTGGCCCGAGCATGAGCAGGTCACCGAGGACCCCTATGCCTTCGGCCCTTCCGTAAGTGAACTGGACCTCTACCTGTTCGCCGAGGGCAACCATCGCCAGCTCGGCAAATGCTTCGGCGCGCAGGCGATGGAGCACGAAGGCGTGATCGGTGTGCGTTTCGCCGTGTGGGCACCCAATGCCAGGCGGGTCTCGGTGGTGGGCGACTTCAACGGCTGGGACGGTCGCCGGCATGTGATGCGCCTGCGCTACCCGGCTGGCGTCTGGGAACTGTTCATCCCGCGCCTGCAGCCGGGCGAGGTCTACAAATACGAATTGCTCGGCCAGGACGGCCTGCTGCCGCTCAAGGCCGACCCGATGGCGCTGGCCACCGAGATGCCGCCGGCCACCGGCTCGCGGGTAGCGGACCCGACACCCTTCGCCTGGCAGGATGACGAATGGATGCTGCAACGTGGCGAGCGCCAGGGATTCGACCGGCCACTGTCAATCTACGAATTGCACGCCGGCTCCTGGCAGTGGGTGGAAAACCGCGCGCCAACCTGGGACGAGCTGGCGGATCGACTGATCCCCTACATCGACGACCTGGGCTTCACCCATATCGAATTGATGCCAATCATGGAGCATCCCTTTGGCGGCTCCTGGGGATACCAGCCGCTGTCGCTCTTCGCGCCCACCGCGCGCTACGGCCGCCCGGCGGAATTCGCGCGTTTCGTCGACCGCTGCCACCAGGCCGGGATCGGCGTGATCCTCGACTGGGTGCCGGCGCATTTCCCCACCGACGCCCATGGCCTGGCGCACTTCGACGGCACGTCGCTGTACGAGTATGCGCACCCCTTCGAGGGCTTCCACCAGGACTGGGACACCTACATCTACAACCTGGGCCGCAACGAGGTGCACGGCTTCATGCTGGCCTCGGCGCTGCACTGGCTGCGCGAATACCATATCGACGGCCTGAGAGTGGATGCGGTGGCCTCGATGCTCTACCGCGACTATTCGCGCAAGGAAGGCGAGTGGATTCCCAACCGCCACGGCGGCCGGGAGAACCTCGAAGCCATCGAATTCCTCAGCCACCTCAACAGCGTGGTACACACCGAAGCGCCGGGCGCGCTGGTCATCGCCGAGGAGTCCACCGCCTGGCCGGGCGTCAGCCGGCCGACGGAAGAGGGCGGCCTGGGCTTCGCCTACAAGTGGAACATGGGCTGGATGCACGACAGCCTCGCGTACATCCGCGAAGACCCGATCAACCGCGGCCATCACCACCACAAGCTGACTTTCGGGTTGCTCTATGCCTTCTCCGAGCACTTCATCCTGCCCATCTCCCACGACGAGGTGGTGCACGGCAAGGGTTCGCTGCTGGGCAAGATGCCCGGCGACCGCTGGCAACAGTTCGCCAACCTGCGGCTGTTCCTGTCGATGATGTGGACCCATCCGGGCAAGAAGCTGCTGTTCATGGGCTGCGAGTTCGGCCAGTGGCGCGAATGGGACCACGACGGCCAGCTGGACTGGTACCTGCTGCGTTACGCCGAGCACTTCGGCGCCCAGGCACTGGTTCGCGAGCTGAACCAGCTGTTGCGTGAGGAGCCCGCGCTCCACGCCTTCGACGATCGCGCCGAGGGTTTCCACTGGCTGATCGGCGACGACCAGCGCAACAGCGTCTACGCCTGGCTGCGTCTGGCTGGCGACGGCGCGCCGCTACTGGTGGTGCACAACTTCACCCCGGTACCACGTCCGCACTACCGCATCGGCGTGCCGCTGGCCGGCCATTGGCAGGTGCTGCTCAACAGCGACGCCGACGCATTTGGCGGCTCGGGTGCGGGCAGCCGGGGGACGCTGGAAAGCGACCCCCATGAATCCCACGGGCAGAACCAATCCCTGGCGCTGAACCTGCCGCCGCTGGGCTGCCTGATCCTTCGCCCCACCGGCGACGCCGTCGACCTGTAGCCGCAGGCCATGCTTTGATCCGCCTGCAGGGTCGGCGGTCAGGACGCCCTCGCGGCTTCCCGGCGATCCGCGCGCCGCTTCAGCTTCTTGGCATGCCGCTCCAGCCACAGGTAGACCAGGCAGGCGAGCAGCAGCGGTATGAGGAAGTACAGCACCCGATAACCGATCAGCGCGGCGACCAGTTCACCGCGGGAGAAATGATCGCGCAGCACGGTGATGAACACCGTCTCGATCACCCCCAGGCCCGCCGGCACATGCAACACAACGCCGGCGATGCTGCTGATCATCAGGGTCGCCAGCACTTCCGGGTAGCTCGCCGAGGCGGGCAGCAGGCTGTAGATCAGCAGCGCCATCATCGACCAGTTGCTGGCCCCGGCGATGCCCTGCAGCGCAGCGAGGCGCCAGGTCGGCAGGTTCAGCCGGTAGCGCTTCCAGCCCCAGGCACGGCGGCTGGCGAAGCGACAGGCCAGCAGGTAGGCCGCGCCCAGCAGCAGGAGCAACACGCCGATTACCCGCAGGCCGCTCTGGCCGAGGGACCAGCTCTGCGGCAGGTCGGGGAAACCAGAGACGAACAGCGCCCCCGCCAGCAGCAGGTAGCCGTACCAGTTGGTGATCAGGCTGAAGGTGAGGATGCGCGTGATGTCCCCCGTGCTCATCCCCAGTCGCCCGTAGAGGCGGTAACGCAAGGCGATGGCTCCGACCCAGGAACTGAGGTTGAGGTTGAAGGCGTTGCACACGAAGGCCACGGTGAATACCCGGCGCACCGGCAGCGGGTGGCCGATGTAGAAGCGGCTGAGCACATCGAAACTGCTGAAGATGCCGTAGCTGCAAATGGCGATCAGCATGCCCAGCGCCAGGGTGCTGAGCGGGTATTCGCGCAGCAGGCGGAATACCTCGTCCCAGTCGGTAGCGCGTAACAGCAGGAACAGCAGGACCGGCAGGGCAATCAGCAGCGCGATATTGAAGGCTCGGTTGGCCCGCTTCCAGAAGCGCTTGTGGTTCATGGCTGCACCTGCGAATGGCCGGCCTCATCGTCGATGCTGGCGGGGTGGAGCATCTGCCGGTGTGCCGGCAACTGCCCGGCGATGGCGGGGAAGTGACGCAGGAAGTGGAAGCTCAGGAACACCAGCGGCGCGCGCCACCAGTAGCCGCGACGGGCATGCTGGCGGGTGACGCGGCGGCAGCTGTCGACGGCCAGGCGCTGCAGGTGCTCGTCCAGGCCACCGGCGAAGGCCTCATCCTCGATCATCAGGTTGCCTTCCAGGTTCAGCGACAGGCTCAGCGGGTCGAGGTTGCTGGAGCCCACCGTGGCCCAGTGCCGGTCGACCACCGCGACCTTGCCGTGCAGCGGGCGCTCGCAGTACTCGTAGATTTCCACGCCGTCGCGCAACAGCGTGTCGTAGAGCAGCTTGCTGCATAGCCGGACCAGCGGCATGTCGGGCAGTCCCTGGAGAATCAGCTGCACCTTCACCCCGCGCCCGGCCGCATCGCGCAGGGCGCGCAGCAGGCGATAACCGGGGAAGAAGTAGGCATTGGCGATCAGCAGCCGCTCCTTCGCCTGACGGATGGCGCGCAGGTAATGCTGCTCGATCTCGGTGCGGCGGTAGAGGTTGTCACGGATGGCCAGGCAGGTCCGGCAAGGGCCCGCCGACCCGCCGGGGTGCACGGCGTCGGCGGCGGGAATGTCGCCGCCCTCAAGGTAAGGAGCAGGGCTGAGCAGATCCAGGCAGGCGCGGCGAATGTCTTCCACGCCGGGGCCTTCGACCCTCACTGCGTAGTCCTGCTTGGCCATGGTGCCGAAGTCGGCCAGGTGGTCGGCGCAGTAGTTGATGCCGCCGACGAAGGCCACGGCACCGTCCACCACCACATGCTTGCGGTGCAGGCGGCGGAACAGGTTGGTGCGCATGCCCAGCAGCAGTGGCTGCGGGTCAAACAGGTGCAGCCGCACACCGGCATCCAGCAGGCCGCCGACAAAACCTGCGTCCAGGTCCGGCGTACCGTAGCCGTCGGCGGTCACTTCCACGCGAATGCCGCGATTGGCAGCGTCGATCAGTACCTGGCGCAGCTCGCGCCCCACCTTGTCGTCACGCAGGATGAAGGTTTCCAGCAGAACTTCGTGCCGCGCGCTCTCGATGGCGCGGAACACGCTGGGAAAGAAATCCTCGCCATTGATCAGCAGCTCCACGCGGTTGCCGTCGCGCCATACCTCCTTCATAGCGACACCTCCGCGAGCAGCGGCAGGTGATCGGAGAGGTGTGGCCAGGGCTTGCGGTTGAGCACTTCGCTCAAGGTGACCTTGAGGTGGCGCACGTAGATGCGGTCCAGGCGCAGCAGCGGCCAGCGCGCGGGGAAGCTGCGCGGTTCGCCGCCGCTCTCGGGGAAGGCTGGGCGCAGGCCGCAGCCGGCAAGGACGCCGGTGGCTTTGCAGCGCCAGTCATTGAAATCACCGGCGACCACCACCGGGTCGTTGGCGGGCAGTTCGCCGATCAGCGCGCACAGCAGTTGGAGCTGTTTCCGCCGTTGCACCTCATGCAGCCCCAGATGCACACAGACCGCGTGCAGCGTGCCTTCGCCGGGCAGGTCTATCTGTGCATGCAGCAGGCCACGTTCTTCGGTGCCGGCCACCGACACATCGCGGTTGTCCCAACAGCGAATCGGCAGGCGCGAGAGCAGGGCATTGCCATGATGACCTTCGGGGTAGACGGCGTTGCGTCCGTAGGCGAAGGCCGGCCACATGCTGTCGGCGAGGAATTCGTACTGGGGGGCGTGGGGCCAGTTGGCATGGCGCTCGGCGTGCAGCTGGTGTTCGCCGTGGACTTCCTGGAGGAACACCAGGTCCGCCGAGGTCGCGCGCACCGCATCGCGCAGCTCATGCAGGATGAAGCGGCGGTTGAAGGCGTTGAAACCCTTGTGGGTGTTCACCGTCAGCACCCGCAGCAGGGTATCGGCCTGCGCCTGGGCAAGGCTCTGCGGACCGGCCTCGGCCTGGGTCATGTGCCTCCTCCCCATGGAGTGAATATTCCGACGCCGGGCCTGCCCTTGGCGATTTCGGGCCTCCGCGTCTACTGGTTCCGACTGAGCCACGCGGGCGACGTTCAGCCGGATTGCCCGACGGTCAGTCGTCGCTGCGACGCAGAGCGAGCAAAGCCAGCGAACGAGCGCTTAGCGGGTAGGCGGCGCCGAACTCCCAGTTCTGCCCGTGCTCCTGCGGTTCGGCGCTGTCCAGCAGGTACTGCCAGTCGCGGCCCTGGGCAGTCTCCGGAAGGATGAAATCGAGACCCTCGTGCCCGGCGTTCAGCAGCAGCAAAAGGGTGGCGTCACCGCCGCTGCGGCGGATGCCCGTGGGTTGCGCGCGACCGTCCATGAGCATGCCGAGACTGCGCCGTTGCGGGTCGTGCCAGCGATCCTCGGTCATTTCCTCGCCCTCGGGCGCGAGCCAGGTGACGTCACGCACCCCCAGGCCCTCGTTATACTCGCCCACCAGGAAGCGCCCGCGCCGCAGGATCGGGTAGGCCTGGCGCAGGCGGATCAGCCGGCGGGTGAAGGCCAGCAGTTCGTGGCCTTCGTCGTCGAGGTTCCAGTCCACCCAGCCCAGTTCGTTGTCCTGGCAGTAGACGTTGTTGTTGCCCTGCTGGGTGCGGCTGAACTCGTCACCGGCCAGCAGCATGGGCGTGCCCTGGGAGAGCAGCAGCGTGGCCATCAGGTTGCGCATCTGCTGCACGCGCAGGCGGCGGATGCCCTCGTCGTCGGTAGGGCCTTCGACGCCGTGGTTCCAGGAACGGTTGTCGTCGTGGCCGTCGCGGTTGTCCTCACCGTTGGCCTGGTTGTGCTTGTGGTCGTAGGTGACCACGTCGCGCAGGGTGAACCCGTCGTGGGCAGTGATGAAGTTCACCGAGGCATAGGGCCTCCGGCCACGCTGGTCGTAGAGGTCGCCCGAGGCGGTGAGACGCCGCGCCAAGTCCGGCAGCTGGCCTTCATCGCCACGCCAGAAGCTGCGCACGGTGTCGCGGAAGCGGTCGTTCCACTCCACCCAGCCGGGCGGGAAGCCGCCCACCTGGTAGCCGCCGGGGCCGCAGTCCCAGGGCTCGGCGATCAGCTTGCGGTGGCTGAGCACCGGGTCCTGGCGGCAGGCGACGAGGAAGCTGTGGCGTTCGTCGAAACCGTCGGCGTAGCGCCCGAGGATCGACGCCAGGTCGAAACGGAACCCGTCTACGCGCATCTCCGTGGCCCAGTAGCGCAGCGAGTCGGTGACCATCTGCAGCACGCACGGGTGGCTCAGGTCGAGGGTGTTACCAGTGCCCGAATCGTTGACGTAGTAGCGGCGGTTGTCGGCCTGCAGGCGGTAGTAGGAGACGTTGTCGATCCCGCGCATGCACAGGGTCGGGCCCAGCTCGTTGCCTTCGGCGGTGTGGTTGTAGACCACGTCGAGGATCAGCTCGATACCGGCGGCGTGCAGGTGCGCGACCATTTCCTTGAACTCGTTGACGTGGCCGCTGGCAAGGTAGCGGGCCTGGGGCGCGAAGAAGGCGATGCTGTTGTAGCCCCAGTAGTTGCTCATGCCCTTTTCCAGCAGGTGCTTGTCGTCGAGGAAGCCATGCACCGGCAGCAGTTCCAGGCTGGTGATGCCCAGCTGTCGCAGGTGCTGCAGCAGCTCGCTGTTCATCAGACCGGCGCAGGTGCCGCGCAGGCGCTCGGGCACCGCGGGGTGGCGCATGCTCAGGCCGCGCAGGTGGGCTTCGTAGATGACAGTCTCGTCCCAGGGCACGCGCACCGGCTGTTGCTCGCCCCAGGTGAAGGCCGGATCGATGACCTTGCACTTGGGGACGTATGCCGCGCTGTCGCGCTCGTCGAAGCTGAGATCCGCATCCGGCGAGCCAATGGTGTAGCCGAACAGCGATTCGGACCATTTAAGTTCACCCACCAGCTGCCGCGCATAAGGATCGATCAGCAGCTTGTTGGGGTTGAAGCGGTGCCCCGCGTCGGGTTCATAGGGGCCATGCACGCGATAGCCGTAGATCTGCCCCGGATGGGCATCGGGCAGGTAGCCGTGCCAGATCTCGTCGCTGTATTCGGGCAGCTCGATGCGCTCGATTTCGTGCTTGCCCTGGGCATCGAACAGGCACAGCTCGACCCGCGTGGCGTGGGCGGAGAACAGCGCGAAGTTGACGCCCAGGCCATCCCAGGTGGCCCCCAGCGGGAAGGGGCGGCCTTCGGTGACGCGGGACTGTGCTCGTCGGGTCATGGCCGGCTCCTGGGGTCAGATACTCTGCTTCTTCGTGCGTGGCTTGGGCGCCGCTGGGTTGCCGGGAGTCGCTGCCTCGGCCGGGCTGGGCTTGGGCTTGCGCTTGGCAGTGGGCGTCACGGTCGGCGCACTTCTGGTCGGCTTGGCCTTGGCCGGGGACTTGCGCTCGGCCTCCGGCGGTGTCGGCGTCACGGTTTCGCCTTCGTCCTGGTCCGGCACTTCCGGGTCTGCCTTGGGCAGCCGGCCCTTGCGCCGTGGCGGCTCCTGGAGGAGGGCGGGCTTCTCCGGTTCCTTGTCCCCCTCGAAGCGGGGTTTTACCGGCTCCTGCGTACCATCGGCATTTCCTGCCTCGGCTTCGGCGAGGCTGCGCGCCATGCGCCAGTGGCGGTCATGCTGGCCTTCCGGGCGCCCCTCGGACTCCCAGATCTGGTAGGCCAGTTCGCGGACTCTTCGCTCATTGACCTTCATCGTTCACCTCCGGATATGAGCAGGTTGACCGGGGTCTCACCGAGCAGCTCAGCCAGGCGGGGTTCCCCGTTGTGCGGTTCGAGCGGGGCAGCCAGCCCGTTCCAGCGGATGGCGGCCAGCGAGGAAGGCAGGTGCAGGCGCGTGTCCGTCCAGCGCGCTGGTGGCACCTGCGGCAGTGAAGAGTCGCCGAGCAGCCCGGCTACGCAGCGCGGCACCACGACCAGCAGGTGTTGGCCGGCGTGGCTGCGGACGAAGGCGGCGACCTGTGCGGCGTGCTCGCCGCGTGCTTCCAGCGGCAGGTAGTCGCCAGCTGCGAAGAGTGCCGGCCAGCGCTTGCGCAGCCCGAGGGCCCAAGCGAGCAGCGCCTGCTTGATGCGGCCAGTGCGCCAGTCGCGCAGCAGCGCGGGCCAATCCGGCGGGCCGTCCAGCGTGGTCTCCAGGCTGGCGAAGTCCGGGATGTGCCGGTTGTCCGGGTCGACCAGGCTGAAGTCCCAGAGCTCACAACCCTGGTAGAGATCCGGAACCCCGGGCGTGGTGTTGCGCAGCACGCACTGAGTCAGTCCATTGAGCGCTCCGGCCGGCATCAGGCTGCGTGCTGCTTCGGCGATGGACCGGCGCAGCGCTGCGCCGTCGTCCGCCAGCAGGATGCCGGCGAGAAATTCGCCGCAGACGCGTTCGTAGGCTTCGTTGGGCGCGCTCCAGTCGCTGTCCAGCTTGGCCTCGCGAATCGCCTTGCGCTGCCATTGCTCGATGCGCCGGTGATACTCGCGCAGGCCTACCGCGTCGTCGGTGTCGAGTTCCAGCGGCCAGCTGCCGAGCAGGCACTGGTAGAGGATGAGTTCGTCGCCGCCACTGGGCGCGGGGCCACGGGCGATGTGCTGGCGCAGCGGCGCGGCGAGTTTCCACCAGCTCCAGGCCCGCTCGGCGAACCACCCGGCGCGCTCGCTGAGCACCGCCAGGCGCGCCCGGCAGTCCTCGCCGCGCTTGTGGTCGTGGGTCGCGGTGGCCAGCATGGCGCGGGGGAAGTTGCGCAGGCGCTTCAGGCAGGCGAGGTGGAAGGCGTCCGTATCGCCCCCGAGGGTCTGCGGATCGAAGCCGACATCGTTGCGCCCCAGCGCTGCCGCCGAGCGGTAGCAGGCGGTGTCCTCCAGGGACTTGGCAGCGATCGGTGGTGTGAGCTGCTGGAATCGGTCCAGTGCCAGCTTGCGCAGCTGCCGCATCGGGCCGGGCGGCTGTCTGCGCAGCGCCTCGCCGCCGAGCATGCGATCAAGCCAGCCGAGGGTGCGCTGGTCGCCCGGTTCCAGGTGTTGCTGAGCCTGCTCCAGCGCCTGGCTGAAGAAGTATTCGTCCTGCTCGGAGCGGCCCAGCGCGTCGGCATAGGTGCGATAGACGGGGAAGGCGGCGAGCAACTGGAACAGCGCGCGGCGGATCGAGCCCAAGGGGATGTCGCGGCTGGCCAGGGTGAACCGAGCGATGTGCCAGAGCTGCTGTGCAAGGCCTTCTACGTCGCCGGCGAACAGCGAGGCCAGCACATGCTTGCGTGCCTGGCGGACTTCCTCGGCGAACCCGTCCTGCCGGCCGCTGACCTCCAGCCACAGGTGGCGCAACAGCGACTCGCCGTGGGCGTCGTGCAGCAGCTGCGACACCTGGTTCATGAAGTCGTACCCGGTGGTGCCTTGCACCTTCCAGTCCGCCGGCAGGGCTTCGCCGGGGCCGAGGATCTTTTCCACGTAGACCGGTGCGCCGCGGGTGGCTCGCCATAGGCGTCGGCAGTAGCCGCGCGGATCGGCGAGGCCGTCCACGTGGTCGATGCGCAGGCCGTCGATCAGCCCTTCATCCATCAGTTGCAGCAGGTAGGCGTGGCTGGCCTGGAAGACGTCCGGATGTTCGGCGCGCAGGCCTACCAGTTCATTGATGTCGAAGAAACGCCGCCAGTTGATGTCGTCCGCCGCCACCCGCCAGTTGGCCAGGCGGTAATGCTGCTGCTCGATCAGTCGGTGCAGGCTGTGCCAATCCTGGCGGTAGGACGCCAGCAGGGTGGTGAGCCGTCCGCTGTCGGCAAGCGGAGCGGCCGCTTCCCGGCAGAGCGCCTGCGCCAGATGACGGCCCAGCGGATGGTGGTGCAACTCGACGAAGCGCGGCGCCAGGGCCAGCAGTTCGGGGCATTCGGTATGGCAGAGGATCATCCCGTAGCTGGACGGGCAGACCGGGAATCGTTGCTCGCCGTAGCGCAGCAGGAAGCGCGCGCTGGCGTTGTCGTAATCCAGGCAGATGCGCTCCGAGGTCACCTCGTCGATATAGTCCTCGCCCAGGCACGGCAGCAGCACCTGCTGGTCCAGCAGCGGGTCGTCGCTGTGCCAGCGGATGTCGAAGAAGTGCGCATAGGGGCTGTCCAGGCCCCACTCGAGCACGTCCTGCCACCAGGGATTGGCGTCGCCGATACGCATGTGGTTGGCCACGGTGTCGACGATCAGCCCCATGCCGTTCTGCCGAAGGCCCGCCACCAGCCGGCGCAGTGCCGGCTCGCCACCCAGCTCCTCGCTGATGCGGGTCGGGTCCACGGAGTCATAGCCGTGCAGCGAGCCCGGCTGCGCCGCCAGCAGAGGCGAGGCATACAGGTGGCTGATGCCGAGCCGGGCGAAGTAGTCCAGCCAGGGCAGGGCGTCATCCAGGGTGAACTCCCGGTGGAACTGCAGGCGCAGGGTGGCGCGGATTTCAGCCATGTTCGCGCCCTCCGTTACGCGCACGGCGCAGGCGTTCCATGCGCGTACGCACTTGCGGGTCGTCGAGCATCTCTGCGGCGTTGCGCTCGAAGCGCCGTCGCCAGTTCGGATGCGCATCGCCGGGCCCTGGCAGGTTGGGCTGCTCGATGCAGGCGAGGGCGTCTTCGAGCGGCAGCAATACCAACGGCGCAGGCGTGGCCCCCAGGAGCTCGATGGCGCCGTCCAGCACCGGGTCTGACTGGATCTGGTTCTCACCCAAGGCCCGGCGCAGGGCGAAGGACTCGTGCTGGCGGGTATTGCGCTCGTCCGCAGCGGACTCGCGGCTGCGCTGGCCGAGCTGCTCGCGCCAGTCGATGTCGCGGCCTTTCTGCCAGCCCTCCAGGGTCGGCAGGTCATGAGTTGTGCTGGTGGCCAGGGCGTTGTCTGGCCACTGTGCCGGTGCGATGAAGCGGCCGTGCTGCTGCTCGAACAGCAGCACGCGCATGCCCAGGATGCCGCGCTCGGCCAGCGCCTCGCGCAGCCCCGGTGGCACGGTGCCGAGGTCCTCGCCGATGATGATTGCCTGGGCGCGTTCGGCTTCCAGGCAGATCAGCCGCAACAGGTCCTGGATCGGGTAATCGAGGTAGGCGCCGTCCTGTGGCTCAGCACCGGCGGGAATCACCCAGAGCCGGCGCAGGCCGAGGATGTGATCGATACGCAGACCTCCGACGTAGCGCAGGTTCGCCCGCAGCATCTCGATGAAGGCGCGGAAGCCGTTGCGCCGCAATCCGTCCGGGGAGAAGGCGCAGATGCCCCAGTTCTGCCCGGCGCGGTTGAGGATGTCCGGCGGGCAGCCGACGCTGACGCCGGTAAGCAGTTCATCCTGGCGCATCCAGGCCTGGCTGCCGGACGGTTCGGCACCCACCGCGAGGTCGGCGATCAGGCCGATGCCCATGCCGGCGGCTTTCGCGTCGGTCTGCACCTGCCGCAGGCCGCGGGCGATCAGCCACTGGCCGAACGCCTGCTGGCTGATCGCCTGTTCTTCGTCGACCATGAAATGGCCCAGCTCGGTGCTGCCGGCGTTACGGTAATCCTCGGGCCAGAACCGCCAGTCCAGCCCGTCGCCAGCTTCGGCGCGGCGCAGTTGCAGGACCTGGAAGCAGCAATGCTGCAGCAGTTCGGCGCCACCGAGATTGCGGAAGGCGAGGAAGTCTTCATGCAGCTCGCCCGCGTCGTGCTGGAACTGCCCGTAGAGCTGCGTCAGCAGCCGGTCGCGCAGGTGGGCGACGCCCAGCCAGTCGATCAGCGGCAGCGCTTGCAGGCGCGCGAGTTCGGCTCCCAGTCCGGCGGCGGCGAGCGCCTCACGTACCGGTTCATCGCCCAGTACCAGCCCCGGGGCGGCATAGAGTTCGTTGAACAGCAGCCGGCTCGACGGCGAATAGGGGCTGTAGATCTGCCGCGAGGCGGGGAACATGGCGTGAACCGGACTGATGGCGATGGCATCCGCGCCGTGCCCGGCTGCCGCACGCACCAGTTGGGCGAGGGCGGCGATGTCGCCGGCGCCACCGTCCTGCTCGCGGCGCAGGGAGTACAGCTGCGCGGAAAGGCCCCAGACACGCTGCCTTCCGCCACAATACTGCGCCACCGACGGGCAACGCGGGGGCGCCACGGCAAGGATGATTTCCCGCTCGCCCAGGTGCAGGGGGTAGTAACCCGATTGCTCGATCGCGGGTAATTGCCCGTGTTCGTCGACCTGGCCTTCGCTGTGGCCGCTGTCGTCTTCGTTGAACAGCTTGTAGCGGCTCCCGGGTGGCACCGGAACGGCAATCGGCTGCCCTTGGTCGGCGGTAATCAGCGGTGGCAGTTCTGCCTGGCGGCGCTCCAGCGCATCCAGGCTCTGGCGAATCTGCTCCGGGCTCCGCGCCGGAAAGCCGAGAGCTTCCAGCACAGAGCGCTGCACCTCGGCGGTCAGGCGCTGCGGGCGGTTGTCGGCATCCATCCAGTCGATGGCCAGGCCCGCTTCGCTGGCCAGGCGCTCCAGTTGCGCATCGCTCATCAGGTCGTCTCCAGGCTGGCGACCAACGCGGCGGCGCCCAGCCAGCCGTGGCGGTAGTGCGCCACACCCTGGCCACAGCAGAACAGCACCTGGGCGCCTTCGCCCGGCGGGTCGATGGCGACGTCGTCCGAGCCGAGGTTGAGGTCGATGCGCCAGAGGCTGCCGTCACCGAGCCGCCATTTCGCGCTCAGCGCACGCTCGGCCAGCGGTTGCGCATCCAGTGCGCGGGTGCCGGGCAGGTGGGGTGTCAGCCAGCGCTGACGCAGCGCCAGCAGCTGCCGGCAGTGCGCTCGCCAGGTGTCGTCACCCTGCTCGGGACGAGGCCGGGAAGCCACGTAGGTCTGGTAGTCATTGGGATCGGGAATCCAGGCGGCCGCGCCCGGCGAGGAAAATCGGCTGAAGCGCCTGAACTCTTCGCGCCGGCCTTCTGTGACAGCCCGCGCCAATTCGCCCTGGTAGTCGGTGAAGAACAGGAAGGGCTGTTGCTCGCCCCATTCCTCGCCCATGAACAGCATCGGCACCATGGGGCCGAGCAATACCAGCGCACTGGCCGCGCGCAGCTGGTCCGTGCGCGCCAGGGTGGTGAGGCGCTCGCCCAGCGCACGGTTGCCGACCTGGTCGTGGTTCTGCAGGAAGGCCACGAAGGCCTGAGGACTCAGCTGGTCGCTGGGCTCGCCGCGGGCGATGCCGCGGTAGTCGGTCTCCCCCTGGAAGGCGAAGCCCTCGCGCAGGCAGCGGCACAACTGCTCGATCGGGGTGTGCGAGTAGTCGACGTAGTAGCCTTCGTTCTCGCTGGTGAGCAGGACGTGCAGGCAGTGGTGCAGGTCGTCGTTCCACTGGGCGTCGAAGCCACGCTCGCCCTGCAGCAGGCTGGCCTCATTGTTTTCGTTCTCCAGGATCAGGTGCAGCTCACGGCCTTCGGTGGCCCGGCGGGCGCGTTCGGCCAGTTCAAGAAGGAAGCCCTTGTCGGAGATGGCGTGCACGGCGTCGATTCGCAGGCCGTCCACGCGGTACTCGCGCACCCACATTTCGGCGTTGCCGATGAAGAACTCGCGCACCGCCGGATGGCGGAAGTCGATGGCCGGGCCCCAGGGCGTCTGCTGGTCGGCGCGAAAGAAGGCGCTGGCGTAGCGGCCGAGGTAGTTGCCCTGCGGGCCGAAGTGGTTGTAGACCACGTCGATGAACACCATCAGCCCCAGGCCGTGGGCCGTGTCGATCAGTCGGCGCAGATTGTCCGGATCGCCATAGGCACACGACGGCGCGTAGAGCAGCACACCGTCATAACCCCAGTTGCGCCGACCGGGGAAGGCATTCAGCGGCATCAGTTCGATGGCGGTGATACCCAGCGCGGCCAGCTCTTCCAGTCGCCCCTGCAACGCCGAGAACCCATCGAACAGTCCGACGTGGACTTCGTAGATCACCGCTTCGTGCCAGGGGCGACCGCGCCAGTTCGGGTACAGCCAGCGGTAGGCGCCGGAGTCGACCACACGGCTTTCGCCTTCGACACCACCGGCCTGGTCCCGCGAAGCCGGATCCGCAACCTGCAGGTCGTGGTCGATGCGGTAGCGGTAGGTCTGCCCGACGATGGCTGGAACCTCGGCGCTGAACCAGCCGTCCTCGATCTTTTCCAGATCGTGGCGTTTGCCACCGCCCAGTTCCACCTCGACGCGCTGCGCATCCGGCGCCCACAGCGAAAACCGCACCTTGCCGTCGGGCAGGGTCATCGCGCCGTGCTGCAACGTCATCGCACGGCCTGCGCCGGCACCCGTTGCAACAGGCGCTGGTAGAGGGAGGTATAGGGACGCACGGCTTCGTCCCAGGGCAGCGGTGACTCCATGGCCTTGCAGCGCATGGCGTGCAGCAGTTCGGGGTAGCGGTAGATGTTCAGCGCGCGGCGCACGGCGTCGAAGTAGCTGGCGGGGGTCTCGTCGCGGAACAGCAGGCCGGTGACGCCATCGATGATGGTGTCGGCCAGCCCGCCGGTGTGCCGGGCGATGGGCAGCGACCCAAAGCGCTGGGCGTACATCTGGCTGAGGCCGCACGGTTCGTAGCGCGAGGGCATGAGCAGGAAGTCGCTGGCGGCGTAGATGCGTCGGGCGGTGGTCTCGTCGAAACCGACCTGCACGCCGACCCGGCCCGGATAACGCTCGGCGAGTTCGCGCATGGCCTGCTCCAGCTCCGGTTCGCCGCAGCCGATGGACACCAGCCGGCCACCGGCGGCAACCATCTCGTCGGCGATCGCCAGGGTCAGGTCGATGCCTTTCTGCTGGACCAGCCGCGAGACCACCGCAAACAGCGGGCCGCGCCCAGGGAGCAGGCCGAACTGCTTCTCCACGTAGTCGGCATTGCGGCGTTTCCCGGCAATGTGCGAGGCGTCGAAACCTTCAATCAGGTGCGGATCGGTCAGCGGGTCCCAGCCTGCGTCGATACCGTGGGTGATGCCGCTCAGTTGGCCGCGGTCACGACGCTGGGCAAGCACGCCGTGCATGCCGCAGCCGAGATCCGGACCGGTGATCTCACGGGCATACGTCTCGCTCACCGTGGTGATGTGGCTGGCATGACTGATACCGGCCTTGAGGAACGACAGTTTGCCGTAGAACTCCATGCTGCCCGGCAAGCCGGCGGAGTCCGGCAGGCCCAGCTCGGCGCAGCAGCCCAGCGGGCAGGAACCCTGGTAGCCGAGGTTGTGGATGGTCAGCACGCTGGGTGTTGTCTGCCCGCGCCAGGCCATGTAGGCCGGCGCCAGCGCGGTGGGCCAGTCGTTGACGTGGAGCAGATCCGGGTACCAGGCCAGTGCGCTCATGCCGGCCACGATATCGGCGGCGGCCAGGCTCAGGCGAGCGAAGCGGATGTGATTATCAGCCCATTCGTGGCCGTTCTGGTCGACATAGGGAGTGCCGGGACGGTCATAGAGCTCGGGGCAGATCACTGCATAGACCACCAGCCCGTCGGCCAGCTTCAGCTCGCCGATGTCACAGGCCGGCAGCGCGGCGAGACCTGGCAGATGCCCGACTATCTTGCAGGCGATCGCGCCCTTGAGCACCTGCGGATAGCCGGGGATCAGCACCCGTATATCGTGATCGGCGAGCAGCGCGCGGGGCAGGGCGGCAGAGACGTCGCCCAGGCCACCGGCCTTGACGAAGTCGCTGAATTCGGAGGTGGCGAAGAGTATCCGTTTGCGCCGCTGCGGCGGCGTACCATCGGCCGACGGGATCGGGGTGAGGTTGACTGTGGCTTCTTCCAGGCGCACATCGGCCAGCTGGTTACGCATCGTTGACTCCTCGATTCGTCAGGGGGACTGGCGTTTCCTGTCAGCCCCGTGGTTCTCCGTGGTGTTTGTCCTGTCCTGCGGGGGACCGGCCCCCAACGGGTGAAGTTTCGAATTTCTGCCGACGCGCGCTACCGACGTGGCGGCATCCCGGTCAGCGCGGGAGCCGCTTGCTTGGAGGGGCATCAGGCAGGGGCAGAAGGCGCGACCGAAAACGCTGCGGCCGACAGGCATTGCTGCAAGCAGGGTCCGTACCAGTCTTCGAAGTGGCGCTAACTGCTTGATCGGAAGAGCAATTCAGAAGGGAGCGTGGCGATGTGCAACCAGCAGAATGCACGATCGGCCTCTGCGTCGGTTGCAATACGCCTTGCCGCTACGCTTCGCGGCGAGGGTTGTGCTTGCCCTTGTAGTCCAGCTCCTGAGCGCGTTCGACGGGCAACGAGTGACCCAGGTGTTCCTCCGCCATCTGCCAATGGCGGGCGGCCTGACCGGTGGGTTTGCCTTCGGCAACCCAGAGGTCATAAGCCTTCTGGCGTATCTGTGCTTCGCGGTCCTGGTCGTTGCGGTGCTGATTCATGGTCGGCTCCAGCAGTTCGTCATCTGTGTAGAACCGATGACTGCTGCGTCAGTCAGGTTGTTCATACAGCCTGACCGAGGGATGATTCATGAACGATGCCGATCGCCCACGCCTGGTCGTGGCCTGCTCGCTGGACCCGGATGCGCAGCGTGCCGACCGCCACACCCACGAGGCGCTGGCCGCCTGGCTGGCGCAGATCCAGGGTCTGGACTTCCGCGCCGAACCGCCCTCGCACCGGCAGCCCGGCCAGCAGTTCTACTGGGTGCCGGATGCCACAGTGGCAGGTCGCGAACAAGCTGAGGAGTTTGACATCCATGGCCCGTTGGACCTGTTCGGCGGCTATGTGCAGTACGGCTTCCAGGGCGGCAAGGCCATCGTCCACCCGCTGATCGACCGACCGACCCTGACCCCGCGCGGCTGGAGCGACGCATTCGCCGCACGGGTGAAACCGCTGGTGCTCGATGGCCACAGTGTGTTCTCCCACAACGACGCCTTGCGCTGTGCGAGTGCGCGCCTGCAGCGAGGCCCGCAACGGCTGAAGCCGGCAGCCAGCCGGGGCGGGCAGGGCCAGCAGGTCGTGGCGGATACGGATCAGCTGGCAGAGGCTCTGGTCCGCTACGAGGACGAGCATTACCACGCAGGGCTGGTGATCGAGGACGACCTCGACGAGCCGCAAACCCACAGCGTCGGCCAGGTGATGATCAATGGTGTTCTGCTCAGCTATCACGGCGTCCAGCAGCGCAATCGCAATCCGCGCGGTGAGCTGGTTTACGGTGGGAGTGACCTGCTGGTGGTGCGTGGCGACTTCGACTGCCTGCTCGCACTGGACCTGGTGGAATCGGTGAAATTGGCGATCCACCAGGCGATGCAGTTCGACCGCGCCGCGCATCAGTTGCTGCCGGCCTTTTTCGCCTCGCGGCGCAACTACGACGTCGCCCAGGGCCTGGACGTCCGCGGCCAGCGTTGCTCGGGCGTGCTGGAGCAGTCCTGGCGCATCGGCGGTGCCAGCGGTGCGGAACTGGCGGCGCTGGAAGCCTTCGTCGCCGATCCGGCGCTGTGCGTGGTGCGCGCCTCGACGTTCGAGATCTTCGAGGACAAACCCCTGCCGGGCAACGTTCGCGTGCTGTATCGCGGGCCGGATGAGCACGGCGATTTCCTCATGAAGTACGCAATGGTGGCGCCTTATGTCTTCCCGTGACGAGCTGTTTCCCCGTGAGTTTTCCAGCGACGAGCGCATCGATATCGATGTCGGCAGCCTGCGCCTGCAGGGCAATTTCCTCAGCCCGCGCACTCATGTACCCGGCGTACTCTTCGTGCACGGCTGGGGTGGCAGTCAGGAGCGCGATCTCAATCGGGCTCGCGGTATCGCCGGGCTTGGCTGCGTCTGCCTGACCTTCGACCTGGCCGGCCACGGCGCTGGCGAAGGGCTGCAGGCTTCCATCACCCGCGAAGACAACCTGCGCGACTTGCTGGCCGCCTATGATCGGCTGGCGGCGCATCCGCGAATCGACTCCAGCGCCATCGCGGTGGTCGGCACCAGTTATGGCGGCTATCTCGCCGCGATCCTCACCGAGTTGCGCGCTGTGCGCTGGCTCGCCCTGCGCGTGCCGGCGATCTACCGCGACGAGGACTGGGACGTGCCCAAGCGCGACCTGCCCCGGGACGACCTGATGGCCTACCGCTCCAGCCTCATCCCGGCGGCCAGCAACCGCGCACTGAAGGCCTGTTCCGGGTTTCACGGCGATGTGCTGCTGGTGGAGTCGGAACACGACAGCTATATCCCGCACCCGACCATCATGAGTTACCGCGCAGCCTTCCAGCGCACCCACTCGCTGACTCACCGGATCATCGACCAGGCCGACCATGCGCTGAGCAGCGAGACGTCCCAGGCCGCCTATACCGACATCCTCGTGCGCTGGATCACCGAGATGGTGGTCGGCGAGCGGGCCAACCGGCTGATCGTCGGCTGAGCCACATGGCGCCGCCCGTTCATCCAGAAGGCACCGCGAGTCCATCAAGGAATGCGCCGAAACCGTATCGCGCGCGGCAATCACGGCGAGCGCTGGTCGTTACGCAGGTCTGGTGCGTCCAGACGATGCGCGCGCCGCTGCGCTCCAGGTCGCGGACCAGGTGCACATCCTCATCCGCAGGCAGCGGGCGGAAGCCGCCGGCGCGCTGGTAGGCGCGGGCACAGACGCCCAGGTTGGCGCCATGGATATGCCGGTGGTCCTCGTGGCTCTGGTAATGATCCTCGTAGATCAGGCGAACCGGCTCCAGGCGTGGCGACCAGTCTTCTACGCGTACGGTGCCGCAGACAGCTTCTGCGCCAAAAGCTAGCTGGCGCACCAGCCAGTCGCGGTCAACGCTGCTGTCGGCGTCGGTGCAGGCCAGCCAGCGGGCCCCCAGTTCCAGCAGACGCGCTGCCCCGGCACGGCGGGCATGTCCAACGTTGCGTTCTTCGACTTGCAGCACGGAGACACCCGCTGCGCGTGCCACTGCTTCGCTACCGTCAGTACAGGCGTCCAGCACGACAAGGATGCACACCGTTTCCTCGTTCAGCTCCGGATGCCGTGCCGCCTGTTGCAGCGACGCCAGACAGGCGCCGAGCAGTTCCGCTTCGTTATGCGCAGGCACCAGTACCCCGATCATGCGGCAGCCTCGTCGAACCACAACTCCAGGCGGAAGTCCCGCTCGACATGGCTGACCGTGGCTGCAGCGGACATTGCCCGTGCGAGGTATTCATGCACCGCATCCCCCGTGAGCGAGCAGCCGTCGATGGGATGGCGCCAGTGGCAGGCGACCAGCACGCCGCCGGGCTGCAGGCTGGCCGCCGCGCGCTCACAGATGCAGGCCCAGTCGTCAGGCGCCAGGTAATAGCCCAGCTCTCCCAGCACGATCAGCTCGAAACGCCCCTGCGGCCACTCGGCAGGCAGGCAGTGCCGGGTCAGGCGCACATTCTCCAGCCCGGCCAGGCGTCGGCGGGCGAGGGCGAGCGCCTCGGTACTGAAGTCGCTGCACAGCAGCGAGTCGACCCTGCCGGCGAGTTCGGCACTGGTCTCGCCATTTGCGCAGGCCGGCTCGTAGCCGCTAACGAACCGGCTGCGCGGCAAGCTGGCAAGGATCAGTCCGCGCTTGCGGCGCTCGTACCAGGATGAGCGGAATGACCAGGGGTCCGGGTCGTCACGGAACATCTCGTCGAAATGGCTGGAGGTCTGTGTGCTCACAGGAAATACACCTCGAAGGGTTGCAGCAGGGTCTCCAGCAGGCGTGCATCGAGGATCGGCCGGGGGCCTTCGAGCTGGCTGGCATGGGCCTCGATCGCCCGGCGTTTGCGATGCACCGCAGCTTCGTCGAGATCCAGTCGCTGCGCTCTGGCCCAAGGCAGGCGCGGGTCGCCGGGCGAGGCCCAGTGCCAGGCCCAGATCGGCGCTTCAATATGCCGGGCGTCGCAGCGCGCGGCGACCTGGGCGCAGGCCTGCCCGGTGGCCTCGTGGTCGCGGTGGCCGTCGTGGCGCCAGGTGCTGATCAACCGATCGCCGGGTCGTATCCATTCGGTCAGCGCCTCTGCCAACGCCTCGGCTTGTACGCCACTGTCCGGCAGGTGCAGGCGTTGCCAACGCCATGCAGACCGGTCGAGACCCAGTTCGGCCAGTGCGCGACGGCTTTCTTGCTGCCGAGTCGTGCGCAGGCGCTGCGGCGTCCAGTGCGGCGAGTCCGGGTGGCTGCCTTCGCCATCCGTGACAGAGATCAGCAGTCCCTCGCGATCACCGGCAAGACTGGACAGCAGACCACCGCAGGCCAGTACCTCGTCGTCGGGATGCGGCGCCACCACCACCAACCGCCGGCCCGACGGCAACAGCTCGTGACTGCTGATTCGCGGCAGTTGGTCCAACTGGCCGCTGGCCCGCCAGGCTGAGATGGGCGTGCCGGCCGAACCGGCGATCAGGTCGACAGCGTCACTCACAACGCCCACCGTTCGTGGTGCTGATTGGCCAGATGCAGGCCGAGGTGCGCCAGGTCGCGCTCGCCGTGGCTCTGGCGGAGAAATACCGGCAGGTCGGCGGCAATCCGTGCGAAGCGCCGGTCGCGGCAGAAGGGCGTGGCGCCCAGGGCATGGCCGACGTGCCATTGCACAGCCTCGACCGCGCCTTCGACCTGGGCGCGGACGCGGCGCGCGGGCAGTTCCGGGTCGGCCTCCGGGTTGTCGTCGATCCAGCTGGCGCATTCGCGCAATGCGCCGGCGGCGCCGGCCAGCGCGGCATCCACCGCGCCCAAATGGGCCATGGCGTGAACGTCTTCAGGCCGGCCATGGCGCAGGTAGCTGGCCAGGCGGCTGGCGGCGCCGTACCAGCAGGCGGCTATGCCGGCGCCGCCGTGCCAGAAACCGGGCCGCTGCAGATAGGCCCGGGGAGCTCCCACGCAGCGCGCCAGTACCCCGTCGAAATCAACCGTGGCGCTGCGGGTGGCCGCCATGCCGACGGCATGCCAATCGCCATCGCCCACCCTCACCCCCGGCTGGCCGAGAGTCACGGCAATCAGCTGCGGGCGATCCTGCTCATCCTTGGCCGTCACCAGCGCGTGCTCCACCAGCGAGGCGCCCGAGCACCACGGCTTGCTGCCGCTGATGCGCACGAACCCGGCCTCGCGGGCGACGATCCTCACGCTGGCACCCGGCGGCTCGGCTGCCCAGACCGCCCAGGTGCCGGGAAGGGGATCACCCTCCAGTTCGCCAAGGATGGCCAAGGCATCGGTATGCCCCTCGTACAGCTTGAGCAGCGACAGATCGCTGCCGGCTACCACTGCCAGGGCCTGCCAGCGGCGCAGCGTGGCGCCGCTGCCCGGGCCCGGCAACTGGTCCAGACCGTTGTCGCTCAGGCTGCGCAGGGCGTGGTCGAGCATGGCTTGCTGCTGATCGGCGTCCGGCGGCAGTTCGAAATCCTGCAGCAGGTCGTACAGGGCATTCAGGCCGTCCTGGGTCATGGCGAGGTCCGATGGTGAAGGGGCTTATTCATCCGGACTGGCTTTGCCGCGCCGGGGTTCAAAGGCTCTGCGTGCCGTTCGTAAGGAAGCCGGCCAATTGACAGACGAGCCTTGCTGAGCCCCGCCGCTGGCGAATTGTTCTGAACCCGTCCGGCCAGGGCCGGTCGGTCGAGGCAGGGGCGCAATGCCTGTGTCGCGCAGTCCCGCAGCGAATTCACTGGAGGAAAGCATGTCCCATACGGTCGCCGACCAATTGCTCGAACGCCTCACCCAGTGGGGCGTACAACGCGTCTTCGGCTATCCCGGCGACGGCATCAACGGAATCATGGGAGCCTTCGGCCGGCGCGCCCAAGACTTCGACTACATCCGCGTGCGCCATGAGGAAATGGCCGCCTTCATGGCCGGCGCCCATGCCAAGTTCACCGGTGAAGTGGGCGTCTGTCTGGCGACCTCCGGACCGGGGCCATCCATCTGCTCAATGGTTTGTACGACGCCCGCATGGACCACCAGCCGGTACTGGCCATCGTCGGCCAGCAGGCGGTGACTTCCCTGGGCAGCGACTACCAGCAGGAAGTGGACCTGCATACGCTGTTCCGCGACGTGAGCAATTACGTCGAGACCGTGGCCAGCCCAGGCCAGTTGCTCCATGTGATCGACCGTGCGCTGCGGGTGGCCTGCAGCGAGCGCCAGGTCGCCACAGTTATCATCCCCAACGACGTGCAGCAGATGCCGGCGGAAAAGTCGCCACACCAGCATGGCCATGTCTATTCGGGGGTCGGCTTCATCGCACCGCGACCCTACGCTCGCGAGGAAGAGCTGGTGGCCGCCGCGGAAATCCTCAATGCCGGGCGCAAGGTCGCCATCCTGGTCGGTGCCGGTGCGCTGGGGGCTCACCAGGAAGTCGAGGCGGTGGCCGAGGCGCTTTCCGCGGGTGTTGCCAAGGCGCTGTTGGGCAAGATGGTGGTCGCCGACGACCTGCCTTACGTGACAGGCTCCATCGGCCTGCTCGGCACCCGCGCCAGCGCCGAGTTGATGGAGCGCTGTGACACGCTTCTGATGATCGGCACCACCTTTCCCTATAGCGAGTTCCTGCCCAAGCCGGGGCAGGCCAGGGCGGTGCAGATCGACCTGCAGGCGCGCAACGTCAGCATGCGTTACCCCATCGACCAGGTATTGCTGGGCGACGCCGGGGAGACCCTGCAGCGCCTGCTGCCGCTGCTCAAGCCCAAGCGCCACGGTACCTGGCGCATCCGTATCGAGAAGGCGGTGGAGAACAGCTGGAAGGAGCTGCGCGAGCAAGCGATGAAGCCCGCCGAACCGATCAACCCGCAGCGGGTGTTCTGGGAGCTTTCGTCGCAGCTGCCGGACGACGTGATCCTGGCGGGCGACAGTGGTTCCCACACCAACTGGTACGCCCGTGACCTGCGAGCGCGCCCCGGCATGCTCGGTTCGTTATCGGGCAAGCTGGCCAGCATGGGCAGCGGAGTGCCTTACGCACTGGCGGCAAAGCTGGCGCACCCCGAGCGCCCGGTGATTGCCATGGTCGGCGACGGCGCCATGCAGATGAACGGAAACGCCGAGCTGGTCACCGTGCAGCAGTACCACAAGCGCTGGAAGGACAACCCGACCTTCATCGTGCTGGTGCTCAATAACGGCGACCTCAACCAGGTCACCTGGGAACAGCGCGCCCTGGCCGGCGACCCGGAGTTCGCCGCTGCCCAGGAAGTCATCGACTTTCCTTATGCGCGCTATGCCGAGCTGCTGGGCTTTCGCGGCATCCGCGTGACCGACCCCGCGCACCTGAGCGCAGCCTGGCAGGAAGCCTTCGAATCCGACCGCCCGGTGCTGCTGGAGGTGCTCACCGACCCCGACGTACCGCCGCTGCCGCCGCACATCAGCTTCGAACAGGCGCGCAACCTGCTCGGCGCCTTGACCGGCGACCCGCGCCGCTGGGGCGTGCTGCGCCAGAGCGCGCGGCAGTTGCTGGCGCGCAAATGATCCAACCCGAGCTGATGATCCAACCAGAGGAGAACGCACCATGAACAAAACCAGACTCACCCGGCCCTTTGCCGCCGTTCTGCTGGCCTGGCTGTCCATCGGACTGATTCCAGCCTACGCCGCCGAGGCGACCAACCAAGTACCGACCAACGAAAAACCCCACGGCCAGAGCCCCGGCCAGGCGCCCACGCCGCCGGCTTCGCAGCAGAAGCAGAAGGATGAGGGCCGCACCGACGACAACAGCCAGGTGCAGTCCCAGGAAAGCAGGGACAAGCAGAAGAGCAAGAACCACGACAACACCCAGAAGAAGGGCACGACGCCTGACGCGTATTGAGCCGGGTGTGCGTTGCAGGCGCTTGCATCCTGTGGGACGACCTGCAGGAGCGGGCCATGCCCGTGAACTCGCCTTCAGCCGATCGCGGCTCCCGGCCATGGTTTTTCTGAACTCGTGGCGCGGGCGCCGCCTCTACCGGACAGGTACCCCTATTGCGGAGAGCACGCCATGACCGCCCCTCGGACTGCTTCCGCCGGTAAACCCGGCGGTCGGAAGCACAAGGTCCTGGAGAAGCCGACGCCGCCGCGCGAAGTCACCATCACCGTCCCTGAGCGCACTGTCCATGTCGAACGCGGCGAATAACTCCCCCGACGAGAAAAAGGCCGGCGCCAGCTTCTCGCGCTTCGCCCAGGCCCTGTCGCAATGGGCCGGTCGCCCGCTGACCTTCGCCCTGGCGTGCGTGCTGCTGGTGGGGTGGGCGCTCAGCGGACCGTTCTTCCATTTCAACGACACCTGGCAACTGGTGATCAACACCTCGACCACCATCATCACCTTCCTCATGGTGTTCCTCATCCAGAGCACCCAGAACCGCGACACCGACGCGCTGCACATCAAGATCGACGAACTCCTGCGCACGACCCATCACGCCCATCGTGTGCTCATGGGGCTGGACGACATGGGCAGCGAAGAGCTGCAGAAGCTGCGCAAGACCTACGAGGAAATGGGCGAGGAGAACAACGTCACAGAAGGCTCGCCGCAGAAAGTGGCCAACCGGGAAGAGCAGCAGGAGCGCAATCCGGGGGATTGAAATCCAGTCATGCCTCGCGGCGACGGTGTCCCACGGCTCCAAGCGGACTCAGCGCGGGTCTTCGGGCTGGGGGGCGATCCATTGGATCGACGGCACCCAGATTGGCACCGAAGACTGCCAATGGAACATGCACTCCTGAATGACCGGTGCGACGGAAACATCGAACGATCGGGGCGACTGTCTTTCCACCGAACGACAGCCACGACACAGGAGGACATGTCATGAGAGACCAAGCCCGAAGCGACCGCTCGACCGAGCGCAGCTCCATGGTCGTACGCGAGATCATGAGCCGCGAGGTGCGCACCATTTCCCCGGACACCACGCTGCAGGAGGCTGCACTGCTGATGCGGCAGGTGGACGTCGGCGCCTTGCTGGTCAACGACAACGACCACCTCAGCGGCATCCTCACCGACCGTGACCTGGTCGTGCGCGGCCTGGCTGACGGGCTGAACCTGAGCACGCCGGTGAGCGAAGTGATGAGCGAGGACGTCTGCTACTGCTTCGATGACGAGTCCGTCGACCATGTGGCGAAGAACATGGCGCAGATCGAGAGGCGCCGGCTGGCCGTGGTCAACCGCGAGAAGCGCCTGGTGGGCATCGTCTCCCTGGCCAACGTCGCCAGCTGCAATGCCGACAAGCTCAGTGCCAATCTCCTGCGCTCGGTGGCGCGGGCGCATTGATCCGTCACAACCGCAACCCATCCGCGAGCAGGGCGCCCCAGCGGCGCCCTGCCCCAGAGGAGGTCTATCCATGACTGATAATCTGCAAGGCCGGAATGTCCTGATCATCACCGCCAATGCCGGCATCGAACGCGATGAACTGCTCGAGCCGATGCGTGCCTTGAAAGCGCAGGGCGCCACCGTCATCCATGCCAGCGTGAAGGGCGGTTCGGCGCAGACCTGGGTGCATGACAGCGAGAAGGACATCCAGGTGAACTCCGTCGCCAGGATCAAGGGCCTCAAGGCCGGTGACTACGACCTGCTGGTGATCCCCGGCGGTACGGTGAATGCCGACACCCTGCGCCAGGACGCGGACGCGCAGCGACTGGTCAAGGCATTCAGCGAGGCAGGCAAACCCATCGCCGCCATCTGCCACGGCCCCTGGTTGCTGATCGACGCCGGTGTGGTCTCCGAGAAATCACTGACTTCCTATGCCAGTGTGCGCACCGACCTGGTGAACGCCGGCGCCGACTGGCGCGACGCCCAGGTGGAGGTTTGCCTGGCCAAGGGCTGGACGCTGATCACGTCGCGCAACCCCGGTGACTTGAAGGCGTTCAACGAGGCACTGGGCGAAGCGCTCAAGGCTGCGTGACCCAACAGGAGAACTGCATGACTGACGACCGGGGTGCCGGACAGGATCAGGGCGAGATCGGATCGCTCGCCGGGAAGGTCTCTTCCAGGGCATGGTCGATGCGCGCTTCCGACACCGTCGAATCCGCCACGCCAGGGGAGGGCACCGCAGCGGCCCGTTCGGAGCGCAACGGTTCCAGGACCGGCTTGTTCAACGCCGCCTTCACCTGGCAGTGCCCGCTCAGGCCGCGCTTGGCAGCCAGCACTCCAGCCCCCACGCGCAACCAGCCGGCCAGCCCGCCACGTCGCACACCCAGGCCGATTGCTGCAATGCCTGCGGCGATGGAGGCCGCTCGCTCCCATCCGCTCAGATTCTGTTTGCTCATCTCGCTCTCCCGCTGCTGAATGCCAAGGCGCCAGGGCCTCCGGTATTCCGTAGGCAGGCGCTGGCGGCGTTTGGTTCGAGTTGACTCGCGGACGGTCGGTCCGTCTGTCGCACCGGGGCAACTCCAGCGCGCCGGGCGACTCACTTGCACAGGCGCAATGCAGCGAACCGAGGAGGTACCTATGACTGAATGGGTGATCAGCTACCAGAAGGACAACAACACCAGCACGCTGGACATGAACCACGACGGGCGCCCGAGCATCGAGCACGCGACGGCGTTCCTCCTGGGCTGGGTTCGGCAGAACCTGCCGGCCGGTGAGTACGGAGCGGCAAGAGACCAGCACGGAGATGCCTCCAGTACCGAGTTGCTGCGCCGGTACGGCATCACCCTCAGTGGCATTTCCGAGAAATGAGGCCATTGCCGCGTTGCTCGCGGGCGGTCTGTTCCTGATCTGATGCGACGCGCCTCAGGCGGACACCGGTATTACGCGGAAGAGGGCGCGACCATCCAGCCACTGGGCCTGGCCGCTGGCGTCTATCTCGCCGATGCATTCGCCAAGGTCCTGGCCGTCCAGTTCGATGAACAGATGGTTGGCGTAGACGCGGAAGCGATCCGGGCTGCTCAGCAACTCGACGCGGCCGTTGCGCAGCACGCCGATACGCTTGCCGACCCCGCCGGGGGTGAACAGCTCGTAGGTGCCTTTGCTGAAAATCGGCGGCACGCAACCTCCGGGTCAAAGCCTGAAAACCCGAATAAACCACAAAATGATGGCATTTGAATATCATTCGTCGTCGCGCCGTTGCCGCAGCCGGGCGGCAGCAATTCCCTGAACTCGCTCGCCATCAGATCAGTCCACTGCCAGAGAATCTTGGAGGCAGGGATGAAAAGGCGCTACAGCGTGCCCATGGCGAGCATCCTGGCGATCCTGCTGTTGCTGCTGGTCGCGCATATCGCGTTGCCCTACGTGATCCGCGACTACCTCAACGGCCAACTGGAGCGCATGGGCGATTATCACGGCCAGATCACCGACGTGGACCTCGCACTATGGCGCGGCGCCTACCGCATCAACGGGCTGAAGATCGTCAAGGTCAGCGGCAAGGTGCCGGTGCCGCTGCTGGATGCGCCAGTCATAGACCTTGCCGTGAGCTGGCATGCGCTGTGGTACGAGCACGGGATCGTGGCGCGGGTGATCTTCCTGCGGCCGGAGCTGAATTTCGTCGATGGCGGCAGCAGCCAGGAATCCCAGAGCGGCGCCGGTACCAACTGGCATGAGCAGCTGGAGAAGCTGCTGCCGATCACTCTGGACGAGCTGCGCATCGAGGACGGCCGCGTCCGCTTCCACAACTACCAGTCCAATCCACCAGTGCACCTGTCTGCCAGCGCGGTTAATGCAAGCCTGTACAACCTCACCAACGTGGCGGACGAGAAGGGCGAGCGGGTCGCCCGTTTCGAGGGGCGTGCGCGCCTGTTCGACCAGGCGCCGTTGGAGGTCGAGGCGTCATTCGACCCGTTCACCGACTTCGAGGACTTCCAGTTGCGCTTGCGCGCCAGCGAGGTGGAGCTGCGCCGGGTCAACGACTTCGCCTCCGCCTACGGCAAGTTCGACTTCAATCGTGGCCACGGCACCCTGGTGATCGAAGCGAAGGCGGACAACGGTCGCCTCAGCGGCTACATCAAACCGCTGCTGCGCGATGTCGACGTGTTCAACTGGCAGCAGGATGTGGAGGAGAAGGACAAGAGCCTGTTCCGTTCGATCTGGGAAGCCCTGGTCGGTGGTGGCGAAACGGTGTTGAAGAACCAGAGCAAGGACCAGTTCGCTACCCGTGTGGATCTGAACGGCAATATCCATCGCCAGGACATCAGTGCCTTCCAGGCTTTCCTCGGTATCCTGCGCAACGCCTTCATCCAGGCCTTCAACGCCCGTTACGAGCGCTCGGCTCCCACCGACTGACGCTAGTGGCTGGTGCCGCGCGGCGATCCTTCCTGGCGCTGTGCACCGAATACTCCGCGATCCTGCTCGCGCAAGTCGCGAACAGCCGAGACATTGCGCAGCTCGCGCACCGGGAAGGCGAACTCGACGCCCCGCTCCTGCATGCCGGCCAGCAAGCTCAGATTGATCCGCTGCTGCACGTCCATGTAACGGTTGTAGTCAGCCGTTTGCATGATGTAGACGACTTCGTAGAGCAGGCGGCTCTCGGAGAAGGAGAGGAAATGCGCGCGATCGAATTTCGCCTCGTCGATCTCGTCGATGATCTCCCGGACCAGGTCAGCAACCGCCTTGGCCTGCTCAGGCGAGGTCCGGTAGCTGATGCCGAACTGGAAAACGATGCGGCGGGTGTTCATCCGCTTGTAATTGTGCAACGTCTGCTTGAGCAGTTCGGCATTCGAGCAGACGATCTGCTCGCCGCTCAGGCTGCGGATGCGCGTGGTCTTAAGGCCGATGTGCTCGATGGTTCCGGCTACGTCACCGAACACCACGAAATCGCCGATCTCGAAGGGCTTGTCGAAGCCAATCGACAGCGAGGCGAAGATATCGCTGAGGATGGTCTGCACCGCCAGTGCCACGGCGATACCGCCGACACCGAGGCTGGCGATCAGCGCGGTGATGTCCACGCCCAGGTTGGCCAGGATCGACAGCAGCATCACGGCCCAGACCACCACCAGCACCACCACCGAGACAATCGTTGCCATCACCGGGTTCTGGATGCCGCCGAAGCGCGAGCGGGACAGGTTGTGCGTCCATAGGCGCACGCAGACATCCAGCCACCAGGCAACCTGCAATGCCAGCACGACGAACCAGGTATGCGACAGGGCTGTGCTCCAGTTGTCGGGCAGGGTGGTGAGCTTGAGCGCGAGCATCAAGGCGAAGACGAAGACCAGCACGTTGCTGGTGCGCCCGGCGATTGCCGCGGCGTAGCGCGCCCATTGGCTGGTGCGTCCCTCCAGGCGCTTGCGCGCCAGGCTGATCAGAAAGCGCAGGATGAGGAATCCCGCGGCGGCAGCCGCCACTACCAACAGCAAGCGGCCGAGCTGGCTCAGGTCCAGCCAGGCATACAGCGACTCCATGGTTGCTCCTTATCGAGGATGACAGGAGTAGGTTTGGGGCCGGGTAGGGGCCAGAAGTTCAGCCGCAACGCACGAGCGGTGGTGAGGGGATCTGTCACGCAGGATTGCTGCGGGAGGGCAGGGTTACCCTCCCGCATCCCCGTAACGGGAGGTCAATGCCAGAACAGCGCGATCAGGATGATGATCGGGATCGGCACGCCGAGGAAGTAAAGGAGGATCGAGCGCATGGTGAGTCTCCTGTCAGCGAATGGAAGGGGCGTGAGTGGTGGAGTGCAGGGGCTGGGCTACCAGTAGTAGGTCGGCATCACGGCGGCGACCGCCGTGGATGGCCATGAAGCTGGCGAAAAACGCACCGCACAGCAGCGCCGCGAACATCCACAGCGCCGAACCGGCAGCGACCTTGCGGGCCGTGTCGGCGGCCTGCAAGGCCTGCTGCTTGGCCTGTTGCGCTTGGGCGAACACGGCATCGATGCGCTGCTGGGCCTCGGCCTGGCTGATCTCGGTGCGCTGGGCGATCACTCGGGCGAGGTAGGTGCGGTCGTCTGCGCTCAATTGCCCTTCGGCCAGGCCGCGCACGAAAATACGGGAGGCGACTGCATGGGCGGCATCATCGCTGACGGCGACCGGCCGGTTGTCTCGGAACAGGGTGTCGATGAAGTAGGCGGCGTCGTTGTCGTCCTTGCCGGATGAAGCGCTGGTGGCACTCGCCGCCGCGCCGGCGGCCACCGTGGCGCCCGCCTTCAGGCCACCACCCACCAGGCTGCTGACCGAGCCGATCACCAGGGTGGCGGTGACCAGCGTCGCGATGGCCCAGGCGAGGAAGCCATGGGCGGTATCGCGGAAATAGACTTCATCGCCGTGCAGGCTGGCCCATTTCACCCGCAGGCGCCCGGCCAGGTATCCGCCCAGACCGGAAGCGAGCACCTGGGTGATCGCCAGCCAGATGAACGTGGAGATGCTCATCTGCTTGAAGCTGCCGCCATCGCCAGGCCACGGCGACACTGCGGAGAACCCAAGGCCGAAGCCCAGGACAATGAGGATCAGCGACAGTGCCGCGGCGGCGGCCGCGCCGGCGAAGATCGCCGGCCAGGCGACGCCGGAGTGATCGAGAGTGCTAGTGAGGGAGGTATCGGCGCTGGCAATCATGGGCGGTGCTCCTTTGGCTGGGCCTGAACCTGCCTTTGCACCGCGCATGCCAGCTGTTTCAAAATATTAAAATCAATATTTTCAAATAGTTGTGGTTGAAGGTGCGCATGCAAGGTATGCAGAACGCATGGCCCTCGGGCTCGACGGCGGCAGAATGCACGATCCACCTCCTGCGAGGGCAGGAATTACGAACCCGATTGCCCGACCCGTGGTCTTCTGCTGGAGCAAGCAGCAACGTACGAAGCCCGACGGTACGCCCGTTCCAGGTGATGCAGCCGTCGGAAGCCTCTTTCGAAATTGGCGCGCCGAATCTCGGTTTCGATGCTCAACGCTGCTACTCTTCGGCCTGCCGGCGATCCGGCCGCCTGACTCGCAGGAACACGATCCAAGGAACCCTGAGCCATGAGTGAAGAGATCCCCGCCGCCGAAGGCCTCAAGCTGAAGGTGCAGCCCAGCCACCTCAACTTCCCGGTGATTGGTATCGGCGCGTCGGCGGGTGGTCTGGGTGCGTTGCTGCGGCTGTTCGAAAACATGCCCAACGACAACGGCATGGCCTTCGTGGTGGTGATGCACCTCTCGCCCAATCATGAGAGCAGCGCGCACCAGATCCTGCAGAAAGTCACCAAGATGAAGGTGCAGCAGGTCAGTGAGCCGACGCCCATCGAGCGCAACTGTGTCTACCTGATTTCCCCGGCCATGCAGCTGACCATGAACGATGGCTATCTGCGCGTGACCGAGCTCAACCCTGGCCAGCCGCGCCACATCGCCATCGATATCTTCATGCGCACGCTGGCGGACGCCCACGCCGAGCACGCGGTGAGCATTGTCCTGAGCGGCAACGGCAGCGACGGTTCGGCCGGGCTGTCGCGGGTGAAAGAGCAGGGCGGGGTGACCATCGCCCAGTCACCGGACGACGCCGAGTACGACGAGATGCCGCGCAGTGCCATTGCTACCGGCCAGGTGGACTTCGTCCTGCCGGTGGGCGACATGCCGCAGAAGCTCATCGACCTGTGGCAGAGCATGCGCAACATGCAACTGCCCGCCGACGCCGACGTCGCCACGCCGTTCCGCTCCATCGAGGACCCGGAGCAGTCGCGCGCTGCCGAAACCGCTCTGAAGGACATCCTGAGTCTGCTGCGCACCCGCACCGGCCATGACTTCAAGCACTACAAGCGCGCCACGGTGCTGCGGCGCATCGAACGGCGCATGCAGGTCAATCGCCTGGGGGACCTGCCGGCCTACCGCGCCTTCCTTCAGGGAGCGCCGGAAGAAACCCGGCACCTGCTGGCCGACATGCTGATCGGGGTCACCAACTTTTTCCGTGATCGCGAGGCTTTCGAAGCGCTGGAGCGCGACATCATCCCGGGCCTGTTCGACATGCCGGAAACCAGCGATGCCCCGGTACGGGTCTGGAGCGCCGGGTGCTCCTCCGGTGAAGAGGCGTATTCGCTGGCCATCCTGCTGGCCGAGCACGTGGATTACCGGGAGATCGACCGGCAGTTCCAGGTATTCGCCACCGACATCGACGAGCACGCCATCGCCATCGGCCGTAGCGGTGTCTACCCCGAAGCGATCCTTCCCGACATCACGCCCCAGCGCCTGCGCCAGTACGTGACCAAGGAGCAGACGCGCTACCGGGTGAAAAAAGAAATCCGCGAGCGCGTACTGTTCGCCATGCACAACCTGCTGCGCGACCCGCCGTTTTCCAAGTTGCACTTGATCAGTTGCCGCAACCTGCTGATCTACCTCGACCGCGAAGTGCAGGCGGACATCCTGCAGATGTTCCACTTCGCCCTGGCGCCGGGCGGCTACCTGTTCCTGGGCAGTTCCGAATCGGCTGACGTCTGTCAGGAGCTCTTCACCCCGGTGGACAAGAAGAACCGCATCTACCGCGCCAAGGCCGGCGCGGTCATGGGTCGGCCGACCTCGCCACTGCCGGTGATGCCCCTTGCCGATACGCCGCAGGCGAGCAACGAGCGCCCGGCCGAGCGTCGCCGTGTGTCCTTTGCCGACCTGCACCAGCGCGTGCTGGAGCAGTACGCGCCGCCCAGCGTGGTGGTCAACCACGAGTCGAGCATCGTGCATATGTCCGACCAGGCCGGGCGCTACCTGCGCTATGTCGGCGGCGAGCCGTCGCACAATCTGTTGTCTCTGGTCCATCCGTCGCTGCGCCTGGAGCTGCGCACCGCGCTGTTCCAGGCGTTCCAGACCGGGAAGAGTGTCGAGGCGCGGCGCGTCAAGCATGAGCGCGATGGCACCACGTCCTACATCAACATGGTCATCCGGCCATTCCGCGACATGGACTCGGACTTCGCCCTGGTGATCTTCGATGAAGTCGAAGAGACCATGAGCAGCGACGCCAACGGCCATCAGCAGAACGTCAAGGACAGCGTGCTCTCGCAGCTGGAGAGTGAGCTTCAGCGCAACAAGGAGCAGCTGCAGGCGACCATCGAGCAAGCGGAAACGTCCACGGAAGAGCTCAAGGCGTCCAACGAAGAACTGCAGGCGATCAACGAAGAGCTGCGTTCGACGACCGAGGAGCTGGAGACCAGCAAGGAAGAGCTGCAGTCGATCAACGAGGAACTGATCACGGTCAACCAGGAGCTCAAGACCAAGGTCGAGGAAACCGGCAAGATCAACGACGATCTGCAGAACCTGATCGCGTCCACCGACATCGCCACCGTCTTCGTCGGCCGCGACATGCGCATCAAGTCCTACACCCCGCGAGCCACCGAGATTTTCAGCATCATCGCTTCCGACACTGGACGCTCGTTGCTGGACATCACCCACCGGCTGGATTACCCGGACCTGGCCCGGGATGCGTCGAGCAGCTTCGAGTCCCTGCGGACCATCGAGCGTGAAGTTTCCAGCCAGGATGAAAGGCGCTACCTGGTGCGGATGCTGCCGTACCGGACGACCGACAACATCATCGACGGTGCGGTGCTGACATTCATCGACGTCACCGAACGACGCCTCGCTGAAGACAAGGCCCGGGAAAGCGAGGAGCGCCTGCGCCTGGCGGTAGAAAGCACGCAGGACTTCATCATTGTCACCCTGGACCGCAGCGGCAGCATCACCGGCTGGAACAAGGGCGCCGAACGCGCCTACGGCTACCGCGAGGCCGATGTGATAGGGCAGAGCCTGGATATCCTGCATAGCGAGGATGACCAGCGTTCCGGCGTGCTGCGTGAAGAACTGCGGGTGGCGCGGCAGGTGGGGAGGGTGGAGACCGATCGCTGGCACCTGCGAAAGGACGGCAGCACCTTCTTCTGCAGCAGCGTGACCACTGCGCTGCCCAATGGCGGCCCGCATGGCTATGCCAAGATCGGCCGTGACGTGACCAGCAAAAAGCGCGAGGAAACGGAGCAGGAACACCGCCTGCAGCAGAACCAGGCGAAGATCCGTCTTCGCGATGAGTTCTTCGCGATGATGTCCCACGAACTCAAGCATCCGCTGAATATCATCCAGCTCAATGCCGAGCTGATTGCGCGCCTGTCTGCGGTGCGCTCGCATGCGGTGGCCTCGCGCGCCATCGAAGGCATCCAGAGCTCGGTACGCAGCCAGGCACGCATCATCGATGACCTGCTGGACCTGTCGCGGGTCAATACCGGCAAGCTCAAGCTCAATATGGCGCCGGTCATCCTGCAGAGCGTGATCGAGGAAGTGGTTGGCGCTTTGTCGGCGGAAGCTCATGAGAAGGACCTGCTGATCGATCTTCAGATGCCCGCGCGTGGCAATGACCCACTGGTGGCCGAGGCGGACCCGGTACGTGTCGAACAGATCCTCTGGAATCTTCTGAGCAACGCGGTGAAGTTCACTCCCGCCAGCGGCCATATCCAGGTTGCCCTCGAGCAGGACGATGGCATGTTACGCATCCAGGTGCGGGACAATGGCCAAGGTATTCCGGTGGAAGATCTGCCGCGCATATTCGAACTGTTTGGCCAGGCCAGCAACGAGCAGCAACGTAGCCACAAACCGGGGCTTGGTATCGGCCTGGCACTGGTGCGCGAGCTGGTTGAAGCGCAGCAAGGGCGGATCGAAGCGTCGTCCGCAGGGCGAGGGCAGGGCGCACTATTTACGGTGTGGCTGCCGCTTTACCGCCAGTTCGACCTGCCGGTGGACACCTTGCAGGAGTCTGCCGGCCCCTTTGCCGGAGCCCGGCTGCTGCTGGTGGACGACTCACCGGATATCCGCCTGATCATGGAGCAACTGCTTACGATCGAGGGCGCGGAGGTCACGACCGCCGAGGATGGCCCGACAGCATTGAGATGCCTGGAAGACTCGTCCTTTGATCTGATTCTCTCGGATATCGGGATGCCTGGCATGGATGGATATGAGCTGATGCGCAGGGTCCGCCAGTTGCCACGGCACGCCCAGACACCGTCTGTGGCACTGACTGGCTATGGCGCTGCTGCGGACGCGGAGGATGCCCACGCCGCTGGCTTCAACTCGCATGTCAGCAAGCCTGTGTCATTGGAAAGGCTGCAGCAGGTCGCTCGGGAACTGGGAGTCAGCGGTACAACGGGGAAGATATCCGAGTAGCGATCGATCCGCTCGGCATGGCCGCTGACGCTTCCGGGATCAGCAACCGGATTTTAAAGAACTTCAGTCAGAGGTCGAAGTGCACCATGAGCGACGGATTTGAAAACACGATTCTCTGTAGAACGGAAATCCAGTTTTAGGAAAGACGGACATCAAGAGCAGAACAGCCAGCCGGGAGCTTTTATTCTGTGACACTCCACCCTATGCCCCACATAGATAACTTCGCATAATGTATATTATGTTAAATTATGTATAAGGTTCAGGCCGCTCTCCCATGGTCTGGTCTGTAGCTCTCCGAACTGATCCTTTGAAAAACGGCGAAGTAAATCTCTGAAATCTCACCAAGCTCATAAAAATGAAAATTTAGTTCGACCAGCTCTGGATCGACACTGGAAAAGCGAACGCTTGCCATAGGGCTAGGATCTAGGTTTTTGGGGGTGGGTTAGAATACGAGTGAGCCTGGCGGCCGCGCAGCAGCGAGTGCTCTCGTCCCTCCATCGACTCTCAGGGTGTCAATGATGTCTGTGTCGACAGCGGTGTTTAAGCGTGTTCAACGCTTCCCCAAAGGGGTTCCGTTTCCGTCTGAGAGACTGTCCGGGCTGGGCTCTCCCAACGCTGTTCGCAAGGCGCTGAGTTTCTTAGTGAAGAAAGGACGCCTTCGGCGACTCCTTCCTGGCGTGTACCAGCGGCCATGCTTCCACCCAGTCATCGGAGAGATTCTTCCCGCAGCGGAGTCAGTGGTCAAAGCGATAGCGTTGGCGCGTGGTGAGCAACTGCAGATTCATGGGGCAGAAGCCTTAAGAGCATTCCGCTTGAGTACTCAAATGCAGATGGTGGCAACGTATTACACCAATCGCTCGACTCGCGAGATTCGAGTGGGCAATTCGCGCGTAAGGCTGATCCATGCACCTCGGTCCCTCCTGCAGCACTTCGGAACAACTGTTGGGATTGCGGTTTCCGCTCTGTATTATCTGAAAGACCAAGAAGCAAATCGTGCGTCCCTTGACGCTATTACATCTAGATTGTCCTCGTCAGACCTAGAGAAGCTCAAACTTTGTCACCTGCCAGATTGGGCAGCCAAAATGATCATCCAGTGCGAATGAGCCGTCAAACAGGTGTAAGGCCATGACAATGCCCCATGAGCGAACGCGTGCAGTGCTCCAAACCAGGGACTTTCTGCTCAAGTTGTCACGTGACTCTGCTGCTCCTGAGGATATTCGTAGAGATGCAAAGTTTCTGCTGCGGCATTATCCCAACGAATTTGATCTGCGGATGGCTTGTCAAATTGAAGAGAGTGCTTCTGAGTTTCCAATCGGTATATTCGGCCCCATTTTTGGAGTTGATGGGAGGGAGCCCTAAAAAGGCTTGCCTCCCCTACTCCACTGCGTGGGTCAGTTGAGTAGGAGACAACATCGAAAGGCTAAATGGCCACCGTGAGTGGCCTTGCGATTAGCTTTGACGCCAAGACTCGACAGTGTCAGAGCCAAACTCGTCTTTCCAGCCGCGCAGGACCCGGTGGTTGCCGCCCTTGGTTTCAACAACCTCACCGGTGTGTGGGTGTCTATAGATCTTAAGCTCGCGCGCTTTGCGCTGCCCTCCGGCCGGTGCTCCTTTGCGGGTTTCGCTCGAAGAGGATGGGTCCAGAATAGAGACAACTTCCTTCAGGCTCTTGCCATACTCGCTCATGAGCTTCTTGAGCTGCTCTTCGAATTCGATTTCTTTTTTCAGTGCTGAGTCATTCTTCAGCGACTCAAGATGGGCCAATTGCTCCGCGAGCGCTTTTTCTGCGGCTCGAAATTCAGCAAGACGTGACATGATGACTCCTGAATGAGTGTGCGACTATTAAGGCATGGAAATATATTGCATCCTCTTCGCAGCGTCCACGTTAGCACGCGAGAGTTAAGAACTTTAACCAGACGCCTGATCTGCTCTGAAAAATTCGTCATGCTGGCATTAACTACTATTCCGCTAGTTGTCCTGCACTTGCCCCGCGGTCATTTCGTATCTGGAAGATGCGTCGCAGACCAGCCTCCTCCTGTATGAATTCGAAGGTAGGCCATCTAGGCTAGGCAAGCCTTGTCGGGCAATCCATGCCAATTGCGGGTGTTTGCAGCGACAGCAGTTTCTCCAACAGGCTTCGCAATCGCAGTAACTCCTCAGCAGACAAGCTGCCAGCGAACTCCCCCATAGCCGTTGCCTCCGATGGCGCAAGGCAGGCGATCAACTCGTCGCCCTTTGCGGTCAGGGCCAGTCGCACTTGTCGTTGGTCGTGCTCGTCTCGACTACGAAGGATCAGGTGCTTGCGCTCCAGTCGGCTCAACATGCGAGTCATGGCTGCGCTATCGATGCCCAGTCGTCTACACAGCGCGACTGCTGTGTTTTCCCCGTAACAGATTGTCTTCAGCACTTTCAGCTGCCCCGACGTAATGCCGAGCGGACTCAGATGCCGGTCAAGTACGCGATCTTTGAGTGCAGCGGTTTTTCCCAGCAACATGCCCAGGTGTACTGACTCGAGGCCGACAATAGAAAAATCGCCCATGTCGTCACTCCATTTTCCGGCTTTCCAGGCAGCCAGCCTGTGGCGCCAGGATTCTTCACACCAGCTTTCCTGGGTAAGCCGTTTCAGGTTCCGGTTTGAAGTGCCCCCCCCGCCACAGCTGAGTCTGGAGCGCTAACTCAACCGGAAACGGTCCCGCTAACAGGCAGCTATCGGCCAGAAGTGGACGTTCAGCTCATGCTGCTGGTAGCTATTCACGGCTGTCCTGCACAAATGCGATCCTACCGCCAAACGGAACAGATACCGCAAGCAACCGGGAGCAGGACCACTCAATATGGATATCCGCTTGGGCATCATTCTTCCCCAACGCCGCCGGAAGTCTCTGTTCGTCGACGGTGTTGTCGAAACGAGGACGTGGGGCGATGAGATCATTCCCGCGGAAGAGCCTTGGCTGGCGTTCGAAGCGCTTCCGTCCGTGAAGTTTCGCAGCTATTCACCTGTTCCTGGTTGGATTCGCGACAAGCTCTCTCTGCCACTCCAAGCGGAAGACCTTGAACAAGTGGTTATGGAAGATCAGCACATCATCGACTATGCAGAGCTACTCCAGAAACGATGCTTCGCGGATGAATGGGATGAGCTCTCCGCGAACCAAGGCGACGGGGAGCTTCAGACTCAGCAGTTCGAAGCTGGGTTAGCGGCCTTGCTACGTCAGATTGGATGTTGCGCATTGGTATTTATCAGCAATGACCAAGTTGATGACTTCCGCGCCCTTCCTCTCGAGCACCTCGTTGAATTGTTTAGAGAGTCGCTTGCAGCACCGTGGCGATCCAAAGGTTTCTGTATCTCGGTGCGCCTCTCAGACTGAGACGCTCTCGCTTCGAATTTACTAAAAATGCTGCCACTTCAGCAGTGATGCTGGTTTGGCGTTGGTAGCGGACTCTCGCCAGGGTCAGCAGACGGCCAATAGCTGACGCCCCGTTGAGCTGATTTCCTCCCGCCGACAGGTTAACAGCCTACAGTGATCCTATGACTTGAGTTCCTCGGACTACCGCCGACTCACGACCGGTCGCTCCGCCCCGCCCCTTGGCGCTCTCGCCTACGCCTGTTCGCAGCCAATTGCCAGTGTACGAGAGCAACAGCATGACCCCGCAAAATCACGTCAACGTTGAGTTGGCGACCGTTGCATTTCTAGAGCTAACCCCCTCCCTGCGTCAGCAAATTCAGCTTCTGATCCCGCAAGGAAGTACGCGTGAGCAAGCTGGAGCCTTTTTCAGACAGAAAGCATGGTCAGAGCTATGCCATGCAGCACGTCAATGCGGTAAGCAGCCAGCGGACTATGCCGCCCAGGTGATTGAGCTCTATCGTGCAGAGCTTGCGAAGGGGCATCGGAGTGCACCGCTCATTGATCGCATTGCCTGACGTCTGCTTTGGGTCGGTAGCTGCCCATCAGAAGCTCACACACCAGGTGAGGCACCACGTTCTCATTAGCCGGAATTGAAGGATTGGTCGCTCACTGCGACTAGCTACTCTGCAGGTACCACTAGGGATGGGGATTAAGATGGAGACGTCACCCGCTTTGGTCACTGTATGCAGTGCAGGGAAATGGTTCCCGACCTACATGTACGTGCAAAGCGCCCCAAGTGGCTATCTGCTTTCTATCGAGATCAGCACGTCTGGCAACTGGCAATTGAAAGTCCCGCACCAATGTGCGTTACAGGTGGCTAGCTTCCTGTGCGAAGCGCGCGCCGGTAGCACCGTTCGGTGGAAACCCGGTAGGTTTTCTTGGGCCTACCTGTCGTGCAGCAGTCCCGACAAAGAGGGCCGTGTAAGGCTTTCACCCACTGGGCTAACCCCACTGAGCATTCGAAAAACCTTTGCCTGGATTGAACAATCTAAACTCCAGGAATTCGGCCGCACTTGGGTATCTCGCCTGATTTGAAGATACACCTCAGGGGCTTCTGCCCTGGAGCGAATGCTCAGGCCGATAACGGCATTTACGAACGACCGCTATGGGTCGGCAGCGGACATAGCATGAGCAGAGCAAAGAGCGGCAGCAACCAAATCGACGGGGTTAACGGCTGCCGCCGTGTATCCGGAGCAGATATCTGAATCCCTGCACGACGTCGCAATCGAGGCTGTTACCGTCAGACGCCCCGCAGTCGCTGACGAAGACGGAGAAGGCCACCTTCTTCGCGGCCTTGTGATCCACACCCAACTTCACCTCACCTCGGGTGCCGTCGCTTGGGAGCGCTCTGTATTGCTTGCCCGGCGACGTGAACCTCCGGGCTACCGATAAAACCACGCTGCGAGTACTGCCAAGGTTGGCGCACAGCGCGCTAGCCATGCCGTCGGTACAGACTGCGCGCCAGCGCATCCAGGGCGAAGCCCAGTACGCCGATCAGCAGCACCATGGCCATCAGCTCCGAGTAGGCCAGGCGGTCCCGCGTGTCGAGGATGTAGTAGCCGAGTCCGGCGCTCACGCCGAGCATTTCGCAGGGCACCAGGACGATCCAGAGGATGCCGATGGCCAGGCGCGCGCCGGTTAGCACGTGACCAAGCACTCCGGGCAGGATGACCTTGCGCAACGTCTCGAAAGGCGTGGCGCTCAGGCTCTTCGACAGCTGCAGCCAGCGCGGGTCGAGCTGGCGCACCCCGGCGGCAGTGTTGAGCAGGATCGGCCAGACGGCGGCGAAGGCCAGCAGGAAGTAGATCGGCGAGTCCCCTACCCCCATCAGCATCACCGCAATGGGCATCCATGACAGCGGTGAGATCATCCGCAGGAACTGGAAGGCCGGCGTTGTGGTCGCCTCCAGATGGCGTGAGGCCCCCACCAGCAAGCCCAGCGGAACCCCCACGGCCAGCGCCAGGAGCAGGCCGAGCAGCACCCGCTTCAGGCTCACCAGTACGTGTTCGTACAGCTCCGGGCGAGCCAGCAGCTCGCCCAGGCTGGTGAAGGTGGCAGAGGGCGAGAACAGCTGCCCCAGGCCATCGCCGCCGAACAACCGCACGCTGAGCCACCACAGGACGAGCAGCACGAGCAGCCCGGCCAGGCCCAGCGCCCAGTGGCGGCGCGTGGAAAGCACAACGGGTGTCACGTGCTGATCTCCTCAATCCGCTCGAAGCTGTCCGGGAAACCAAAGGCGCCCAGGCCGCCGACGCTGGCCAGCGCAGTGCGCACGAAGCGGTCGTCGACCAGGTCCTTCGCCACCTGCGCCGGCTCCAGCGCAGCGAGGAAGCCCTTGTCGCCCTGGATCAGCGTGTCCTTCAGGCGGCGCACCAGCTCCTCGGTGTAGCTGGGGAACGGATACGGCTGGAAGTCGATGCGTTCCTCCTGCCAATCGGCATGGCGGATGGCGCCGTCGGCCAGGTATTGCTGGCGTTCGCTGGCCGCCGGGGCCAGCACGCGGCCGAGCACTTCCGGCGCATGGGGCGTATATCGGTTCTCGCCGTCCTTGGACAGAAGCCGGGCCGCTTCGGCGCGGTTGTCACGGGTCCACAACTGCGCCTTGACGATGGCGTTGACCACCTTCTGCGACCACTCCGGCCGGTTGTTCAGGTCGTGCTCGTGCATGAACACCACGCAACAGGCGTGATTGCGCCAGACATCGCCGGTGAAGCGCTGGATGCGCCCGACCTTGAGGTTCTCCGCCAGGGCGTTGAACGGTTCGGCGACGATGTAGCCGGCGATACGCCTGGACGCCAGGGCGGGCGGCATGTCCGACGGCGGCAGCACCACCAGGTTGACCTCGTTGGCGGCCAGGGCGGCGTTCGCCGGCTTGCTCACCGCCTGCAGGCCGTTGTCGCGCAGCAGCGACTGCAGCACCACGTTGTGGATCGAATACCAGAATGGGATCGCCAGGGTCTTGCCACCCAACTGCTTCACGTCACTGATGTCCGGCGCCACAGTCAGGCCCGAGCCACCGACGTGGTTCCAGGCCACCACCTTGGCCGGCACCTTGCTGCCGTAGCGGGCCCAGACCGTCATCGGCGACAGCAGGTGAATGACGTTGACCTGGCCGGAGATGAACGCCTCGATCACCTGCGCCCAACTGCGCAGCAGCACAGGGCGTTCGGCCTTGATGCCTTCGGCGTCGAACAGGCCGTTGGCGTGGGCCACCAGCAAGGGGGTGGCGTCGGTGATCGGCAGGTAGCCGATACGTACCGGGGCATCCGGCTCGCTGGCGGCCCGCGCCTGCAGACTGGTCAGCAGTGGCAGCGCGCCGGCGGCGGAAAGCAGCGCGCCGAGTTTGAGGATGTCACGTCGGGAGTGTGTGGGGTCGTCCAGGCACATGGGCAGGCTCCTGCGCAGAAGGGATATTTGCGTGGGTGCGGCTTGCCCGCCGTAGGGTTATGAGGATCTCGACCCGTCGCGCGCCCAGTTCCTCGACCAGCTCCGCACGGGGTTGCGGCAGGTCGATGCGCCACTCGCCCAACGTCCGCGCCGGGGTGTCGCCCAGTAGCAGGATACGGTCGGAAAGCAGCAGGGCTTCGTCGATGTCGTGGGTGATCAGTACAGCGGCGGTGCGCCGCTGGTGGATCACGCCGAGCAGCAGTTGTTGCATGTCGGCGCGTGTGACTTCGTCCAGCGCGCCAAAGGGTTCGTCGAGCAGCAGCACTTGCGGTTGCCGCGCCAGGCAACGCGCCAGCGCGGTGCGCTGGGCCATGCCACCGGACAGTTGCGCCGGCATGAAGTCCCGTGCATGGCTCAGGCCGACCGCGGCGATGGCATCCTCCACGCGCTGCTGCAGCGTGGCCTTGTCGATGTTTGGCTGGCGAGCGAAGTCCAGGCCGAAGGCGACGTTCTTCGCCAGGCTCAGCCAGGGCAACAGGCTCGGGTCCTGGAACGCAACAGCGACGCGCGGGTGTGGGCCGTCGATGGGCTGGCCGAGCAACCGCACGGTGCCGGCGGCTGGCTTCTGCAAACCGGCGAGCACGCGCAGCAGGCTGGACTTGCCGACGCCGCTGGGACCAAGGATGGACACCACCTCCCCCGGCGCCAGCTCCAGCGCGAAGCCTTCGAGCACGCTGCGCCAGCCGCTGTCGCCGGGATAGCCCAGGGCGACGTCGCTGGCCTGCAGGATCGCCTCGGTCATGCGCGCGCCTGCTTCTGCAGTTCAGCACGCAGCTGCACCAGGCTGGGCGTGACGATCGGTACGAAGGCCGACTCGCGCCAGCGACGGGCGAACGCCGCACCGTACTCGCTGAGATAGGCTTTGCCGCCGCTGGCCTGCAACTCCAGTTGCACCGCCGCGGCCGCGCCTTCGGCCAGCCCGATGCGGATACGGAACAGCGAGGCCGGCTCAGTGAGGAAGGTGCCGTCCAGCAGTCCGGCGCGAAGTTGGGTAGCACGCTCATCGAGTTCGCCGCTCAGGCGCTGTTCCTCCTCGCGCAGCACCGAGCGGCGGTCGCTCAGATGGCTGCGCACGGCGTCCAGGGCCTTGCGGGTCAAGCCGATGGTCATCGCGCATTGCAGGCCGAGGAAGGCCGGACGCACCGTTGGCAGGTACTGGCGGGCATCGTCGTGCAGCAACCACTCGCGGGGCAGTTCGACGGCGGAGAAATCCAGCGCGGCGGTGTTGCTCGACTGCAGGCCGAGCAGTTGCAGGTCGTCAGAACGGGTCAGGCCGGCGCTGTCGGAAGCGATGGCCGCCACCAGCGGCGGCTCACCCGGCCGCTCGATGGCAGCGGCCACGACGAAGCGGCCCTTGCGCAGGTTGGTCACCCAGTGCAGGCGGCCGTCGAGGGTCCAGGTATCGCCGGCAGGGGTCGCGGCCACCTGCAGGTTCTCGATGCCGGAGAGGAACTTCATGGCGTTGGACAGCCCGGTGGCGCCGGCAAGACGGCCATCCAGCAACTCACCGAGCAGGCGATCGCCCAGTTCGCGATTGGGGCTCTGCAGCAGGTACTCGATGAAGGCGCGTTGCCCCCAGAAGACGAAGGCGGCGGTCAGGGAATGGCCGGCGACGTCGGCAATGGCGTCGATCGCATCGAGCACGCTGCCGCCGCTGCCGCCGCGTTCTGCCGGCACGCCAATGGCGAACAGGCCGGCAGCGGCGAGTTGCGGCAGCACGCTCTGCGGATCGGTATGGCCGAGGTCGAGGCTCTCGGCGTGCTCATCGAGCCAGCGGCTCAGGGTCGGGTCGAGCATGTTGCTCTCCTGGCAGGGGCGGCACGGGCCGCCCGGTCACACGAAATCAGTCAGCCTTTTCCCAGCGATAGCGGCCGAGCTCCGGGTTCAGCGGCGTCTGCGCCAGCACGTTGGCAAAGTTGCACAGGGTCGCCAGGCTGATGCCCAGCAGCACTTCCAGGGCGTTGCCGTCGCTGAAGCCGGCGGCGCGGAAGGCCGCCAGGCTCGAGTCGCTGACCGCGCCACGGGTGGCGATGGATTCACGGGCGAAAGCGGCCAGGGCTTCCAGGCGGGCATCGGGCAGTTCGCGCTGTTCGCGCAGGGCGGCTATGACTTCCTCAGGCAGCTTGGCCTTGTTGTAGGCCACGGCGGTGTGCCCGGCGACGCAGAAATCGCAGCCGTGGGTGGTGGCGGCGATCAACTGGACCACCTCGCGTTCCGGCAGTCCGAGGTCGGACTTGCCGTTGAGCCCGGAAACGGTCACATAGGTTTCCAGGGCGGCCGGTGCGTTGGCCAGAACTCCCAGCAGGTTGGGGATGAAACCGGAGCCCTTGAGTGCATTCTCGAGGAACGGCTTGGCGGCTTCCGGGGCACTGTCTAGGGTCTGGATGGGCAGGCGGGACATGGTTCGACTCCGTTGAAATGAGGTGTCGAAAAAGTCTGTTGGTAATAAGAAATCCATTCAATATTCTAAAGTCGCTATCACTTGCTCATGAGTCTTTCCATTAGATGATTTCGTCCAGCCCCCTGGTTGATTGGTTATTAGACAGCCTTGAACTGAGCGCGAGCCTGTTCCATGTCGGGCGCTATTGCGGCGGCTGGCACGCCTCTACCCACGGTCTGGCACGGGCGAGCTTCCACCTGGTAGTGCAGGGACACTGCTGGTTGCATCTCGACAATGAGCCGCCTTGCCGGCTGGACAGCGGCGATGCGGTGTTCATCCTGCGCGACGTGCCGTACCGGCTGTCCAGCGAGGCCAGTGCCGAGGCCGCGGCGTGCCAGCCACGCCAGAGCATGACTGCGCTGGAGTTGCAGGCCGAGGACGGAGTGGGCCTGGTCTGCGGATTCTTCCATTTCGACTCCGGCCTGTCGGCGCTGATCATCGACGCCCTGCCCGCCTTCCTCGTGCTGCGCGCCGAGGAGCCGTCCCAGCGCGCTGCGCGCAGCCTGTTCGAGCTGATCCTCGAGGAGTGCCAGAGGCAGCCCGCACCGTCCCAGCAGATGCTCGAACGCCTGAGCCACCTGCTGTTCCTCTACGTTCTGCGCCAGCAAGTAGTGGCCAACCCATCCCTCGGCGGGCTGGTCGCCCTCGCCCGCCTGCCGCAGTTCGCCGGCCTGCTGGAGCAGATGATCCAACAACCGCAGCTGTCCTGGACCTTGGAAGACATGGCGGCATGCGCCGGGCTGTCGCGCTCTGCCTTCTTCAAGCGTTTCAACGAGACCTGCGGGCAATCGCCCGGCCAGGTACTGCTGGCCCTGCGCATGGGCCAGGCGTGCCGACTGCTCAGAGCTGACCAGAGCGTGGCGGAAGTCGCCGCGGCGATCGGCTACCAGTCCATCGCCGCCTTCACTCGCGCCTTCCACAAGGCGACCGGACAACAGCCCGGCGCCTTTCGCCGCGCGGCTAACTGAGGGCACGGCCCAGGTACGGAATCGCTGAGCGCGGCTGGGCAGACGCAGATCAGCCGGTCACGGGCAGTGGCGGCGGTTAAGAATCCTCGATCAGTTACTCGCCACGTCAGGCTGCCAGACCGGCACCGCGCGCGCATCCACCGGCTTGGGCAACAGGCCCTGCGCGTAGAAGGCATCGGCGATACGCTGCTGCTCGTCAAGACCATCGGCGCGCACCGGCTGTACGTCGTAGCTGCGGCGGGCGTTGGCCTGCTCGACAGTGGCAACGTCGAGGTTGCCCCACAGTGGGCCGAGTACCTTCGCGGCGTCGGTCGGGTGTTCCTTCACCCAGCGGCCGGTCTTCTGCAGCTCGGCGAAGACCTGCTTGAGCACTTCCGGGTGTGCCTCGGCGTAGGCGGTGGACGCCAGGTAGTAACGCTGGTAGCTGGCCAGACCCTGGCCATCGGCGAGCACGCGGGCACTCTGTTGGCGCTGGGCGCTGGCGACGTAAGGGTCCCAGGTTACCCAGGCATCGATCTTGTGGTTCTCGAAGGCGGCGCGGCCGTCGGCGGGAGTCAGGTACGCCGGCTGGATATCGGAGAATTTCAGGCCGGCCTTCTGCAACGCGGCAATCAGCAGGTAATGGCTGCCTGCGGCCTTGGTGACGGCCACGCGCTTGCCCTTGAGGTCGCCCAGCGTTTTGAGCGGCGAGTCCTGCGGTACCAGTATCGATTGCGCGGTGGGCGAAGGCGTCTCACGGGCGAAGTAAGTCAGTTGCGCGCCGGCGGCCTGGGCAAACACCGGGACGGTGTCGGCGACGTCGGCGGACAGGTCGACGTTGCCGACGTTGAGCGACTCTAGCAGCGGCAGGCCACTGGGGAATTCGTGCCAGGTGACCTTGATACCCTGTTTGGCCAGTTCACGATCCAGGCTGCCCTGCGCCTTGACGATGGTGAGCAGCGTGGAGGACTTCTGGTAGCCGATGCGCAAAGTCTCTTCGGCGTGCGCGCTCAAGGCACCGAACAGGGCGACCGAGGCGCTCAGGCCAACGGCGAAACGGCGCAGGAACAGGTGGCGGGACATGGATACGGCTCCTTGGATTCAGGTTGGCCGCCCGCAATGCGAGGACGGACCACGGGACAGATCAGATACGGGTGGATGCGTCCGGTGGTCCGGTAGACACGAGATTATGGGTATAAAAAACAGAAAATAAATAATCTTTAGTTCTTAACTAATGCCAGGCGACAGCACGCCCGGTCAGTGTGCAACCCGCGGCAGATAAGCAGTCATGCCATCTGCACGCGGGATGCTCCCTGGTTGCGCCCGGTCAGTGGAAGACCCCGGCAAACGAGGTATCGATCACGCTGGAGGTATCGAAAGCCTTGGGCAGCGCACCAGTCTGAAGGAGGAAATCGGCGGTGCCCTGATAATCGGCGGCTGCCTGCTTGTCCACCGGACCGACACTCATCGCCGCCTGGCCGATCCAGTGGCGCGAGACGGACTGGTCGAGATTGGCCTTCTTCGCCCAGATATCGGCGTATTGCTCCTTGTGGGCCTCGACCCAGGTGCGGGCCTTCTGCAGGCGCGCGAGGAAGTCGGCGATCTGCGCGCGCTTGGGATCGATTGAGTCAGCATTGGCGGCAATGCTCGACAGCCCCGGCATCAGGTCGCGGGCGGTGAGGATCGGGCGCGCGCCGGAGAACACGATCTGCTGCGAGATGTACGGTTCCCACACCGGGAAGGCGTCGATGCTGCCGCGCGGGAGTGCGGCGGCGGCATCGATGGGCATCAGTTTGACGAACTCCACGTAGTTACTGGGCAGGCCGGCCTTTTCCAGGGCGCGAAGGGTCAATTGCTGGCTCCAGGCGCCGGGCCAGTAGGCGACCTTCTTGCCCTTGAGATCGGCGATGGTCTTCACCGGCGAATCCTTGGGCACCAGCAGCGCGATGGTGTCGGGGTTCTGCCGCGAGATGCCGATCAGCTTCACTGGCGCACCCTTGGCAGCCAGGAAGATGAAGCCCGAATCGCCGAGGAAGCCCAGGTCCAGCGCGCCGGCCTGCAGGCCCTCGGCGACCGGCGCAGCGGACTGGAAGTGCTTCCAGTCCACCGTGTACGGGGCGCCTTCCAGCACCCCGGAGGCTTCCATGGACGCGCGCACGTTGTAGTAGTTCTGGTCGCCCACCCGCAGGGTCGGCAGGTCGGCGGCGTGCGCCAGCGGAGCGCTCAGCAGCAGCGCGGCCAGGGAGGCGCGCAGACGTTGGGTCAGGGTCATCGAAAAGCTCCTCAGCCGGCGCGCCGCAGTTGCGGCAGGCGGGCGATCTGTTCATGGATGGCGGGAATCAGGCCCTGGCCGTAGCGCACGGCATCGCCGAGCGGGACGAAGCCACGGATCAGGAAGGTGGAAACACCGAGGCGGTAGTACTCGCCCAGCGCAGCGGCAACCTGCTCGGGTGTGCCGACCAGCGCGGTGGAGTTCCAGCGCGCGCCGGTCAATCGGGCGACACCGGTCCACAGGCGGGTGTCGAGCACTTCACCCTGCTGCGCCGCAGCCAGCAGGCGTTGCGATCCGACGTTTTCCGGCTGGTGGTCGTTGAGCGGCAGGCCCAGACGCGTGCGGTTCTCGCGCACCTGTTCGAGTATCTCGGCGGCGCGTTTCCAGGCGGCCTCTTCGGTGTCTGCGACGATGGGCCGGAAGGACACCGAGAAGCGCGGATCACGCCCTTGCGCCCGGGCGGCGGCACGCACGCGACGGATGTGTCCGTCAACGGCAGCCAGTGGTTCGCCCCAGAGCATGTAGGTGTCAGCGTGCCGGGCGGCGACCTTGATCGCCGAGTCTGACGAGCCGCTGAAGTAGATCGGGATGTGCGGCGCCTGCCGAGGGCGTACCGCAGGCGAAGCCCCCTGGAAACGGTAGAACTCGCCGCTGAAATCAACCGGCTCCTCGGCAGTCCAGATCTGCCGCAGGGCCTGCAGGTATTCATCGGTGCGGGCGTAGCGGCGGTCGTGGTCGAGGTAGTCGCCGTCGCGCGCCAGGTCTTCATCGTTACCACCACTGACCACATTGAGGGCCAGGCGGCCATCGCTGAACTGGTCGAGGGTGGCAAGCTGGCGGGCGGCCAGCGGCGGCGCGATCACGCCTGGCCGGTAGGCCAGCAGGATGCCCAGTCGGCGAGTGGCGGCCGCGACGAACGAGCTGACCACCGCGCCCTCGGCGGCATTGCTGAAGTAGCCGACCAGCACACGGTCGAAGCCGGCGTCCTCATGGGCCTGGGCAAAGCGCCGGACGAACTCGGCATCCACCGCATCCCCCAACGGCTGATCCACCTCGGAACTCGGGGTGGCGGTGATCATGCCGAGAATTTCCACGCTCACTGTGTTGCCCTCGCCTGGGCCGCGGCCTGATGCCGGCGGCTTTCGTTATAAGAAAAACGCCTTGTTTGGCGTCTTGCTTAGAAGCTATAGGCAAGTTGTCCATGATGGAAATTCATTTTTGTCATATCCTAATATGCAAAGTGCGCATATTTAGTCTCGACCAAGTTGCGCGCCTCGCTTTCCGCTTCGGATAGGAGCGAGCTTGCTCGCGAACAGAGCCACGACGGCACCATCCGGCTAACACATGAATGAAGGGGGTAGGGACCGTAGGGCGGATAACGCGCCTGCGTTAACCGCCCTACGGGGAGTTGTGATGTCGAGGAGGTTCGCGAGCCAGCTCCCTCCTACAGGGGGTCAGGTTGCAGAGATATCCAGCCCCTGGGCCACCGATGCGCCGAAAAGCTGTGCCGGCGTCTCCAGATTGCCCAGTAGCCGCGGGCGCACCAGCCAGAGCTGGATCAGCGGCTGGAAGTCCTCCAGTTCCAGCACCCGCAGTTGCTCGCGGTAGCGGCTGCGGGCAAGCGCGGGCGCTGGCACCAGGCCGAGCCCCCTGCCCTGCGCCACCAGCCCGAGTTGCAGTTCACTGCCGAAGGTTTCCAGGTTCAGTTGCAGCCCCAGTCCCTGGTCGGCCAGGGCGCGCTGCAAGCCGGCGCGAAAGCCGCATCCGTCCGGATTGAGCACCCAGCCGTGCTGGTAGCACTCGAGCAGGCGCCGGGCCTGCACGTTGCAGTCCTTCGCAACGACCACGCAAAGCTCGACGGGACCCAACGGCGTCGCACCGAGGTCATCGGGGAATACCTTGCTCGGCGGGAACAGCACGACAGCAGCATCCAGCTCGGCATTTTCCATCCGCGCCAGCAGGTGGCTGCCCCAGCCGCTGCTCACCTGAGAGCGCAGCTCAGGGTACTCGTCCGCCAGGCGTCGCAGAGCCTCGAGCAGGACCACGTCACCAATGCTCTGCGGCACCCCCAGACGCAGGACGCCACTGGGCGGTGAGTCGCTGGACACCAGCTCACGCAGGCCGTCCACCTCGCGCAGCACCCGCAGGCACTGTTCGAATACGCGGCGCCCGGCAGAGGTGGGCTTGAGCGGCTTGGTGTTGCGGTCGAGCAGCTCCACCCCGAGAGACTCTTCCAGGCTCTGCACCCGGCGGGTGATGGCCGACTGAGTCAGACCAAGGCTTTCAGCGGCCTGGCTGAGGGAAGCGTTGCGGATCACCGCGACGAAGGCATCGATGTCGTCGATCTTCATGGGCTTGGCACCAATTGCATTTCTTGCATATTAGCTTAGATTCAAAATGCATTTCAGGAATAAAAATACGTTTGCTACCGTAGCGCCAAACCTGACCGGAGTGAAATTTTCCGCATGTCCGTCCCTCTGCGACTTGACCGCCTGCGCCAGTTCATCGGCGACCTCGCGGCCCTCATCGACACCCATCCCGACGAAGCCACGCTGCTCGCCCAGGCGGCTCCGCTGCTGGCCGAGCTGGTGCGCCACGATGACTGGCTGCCCGAGGACTACGCCCGCCCCGATCCACAGCGCTACCAGCAATACCTGCTGCATGCCGACTCGCAGCAACGCTTCTCGGTCGTCAGTTTCGTCTGGGGCCCGGGGCAGCGCACTCCCGTGCACGACCACCGCGTCTGGGGCCTGATCGGCATGTTGCGTGGTGCCGAGTACTCGCAGCCCTTCGCCTTCGCCGCCGACGGCAGCCTGCAGCCCAGCGGCGAAGCGCACCGCCTGGAACCGGGCGAAGTGGAGGCGGTGTCGCCGCGCATCGGCGACATCCACCAGGTGAGCAACGCCTTCGCCGACCAGCCCTCCATCAGCATCCACGTCTACGGCGCCAACATCGGCGCCGTTCGGCGTGCCGTATTCAGCGCCGAAGGCGAAGAAAAACCCTTCATCTCCGGCTATTCCAACAGCCAGTTGCCCAACATCTGGGACCTGTCGAAAGAGAACCCCGCATGAGCCAGATCACCCACCGCTCCTTCCGCGACATCCGCACCGCCCTCCTCGCTCGACAGGAGCTGGCGCTGCTCGACGTGCGTGAGGAAGACCCCTTCGCCCAGGAGCACCCGCTGTTCGCCGCCAACGTGCCGCTGTCCAAGCTTGAGCTGGAGATTCATGCCCGCATACCACGCCGCAACACGCCGGTGACTGTGTATGACGACGGCGAAGGCCTGGCCGAACTGGCCGCGCAACGCCTCCTTGGCCTTGGCTACAGCAACGTCGCGCTGCTCGAAGGCGGCCTGGCCGGCTGGCGCAGTGCTGGTGGCGAGCTATTCAAGGACGTCAACGTGCCGAGCAAATCCTTCGGCGAGCTGGTGGAAGCCGAACGCCACACCCCGTCCCTGGCTGCCGAGGAAGTACAGGCCCTGCTGGATGCCGATGCCGACGTGGTGGTACTGGACGCCCGCCGCTTCGACGAATACCAGACCATGAGCATCCCCAGCGGCATCAGCGTGCCCGGCGCCGAGCTGGTGCTGCGCGTCGCTGAACTGGCACCGGACCCGGCCACCCGCGTCATCGTCAACTGCGCCGGGCGCACCCGCAGCATCATCGGCACCCAGTCGCTGGTGAATGCCGGAATCCCCAACCCGGTCTCGGCGCTGCGCAACGGCACCATTGGCTGGACGCTGGCCGGGCAACAACTGGAGCACGGCCAGGCGCGACGTTTCGCCGAGGTTTCCACCGGCACCCGCCAGTCCGCCGCCCTGCGCGCCCGCTCCGTGGCCGATCGCGCAAAGGTCGCACGCATCGACCTCGACGGCCTGCACCAGTGGCAAGCCGAAGGTGCACGCACTACCTACCTGTTCGACGTGCGCACGCCGGAGGAATACGAAGCCGGTCACCTGCCGGGGTCGCGCTCCACGCCCGGCGGCCAGCTGGTGCAGGAAACCGATCACGTCGCCAGTGTGCGCGGCGCGCGCCTGGTGCTGGTGGACGACGACGGTGTGCGCGCCAACATGAGCGCCTCCTGGCTGGCCCAGATGGGCTGGCAGGTGGCCGTGCTGGACGGCCTGGTCGCCGCCGATTTCAGTGAAAAAGGCGCCTGGGCTGCTCCGCTGCCGCCGACGCCGCAGGCCGAGACCATCACCCCGCAGACCCTGGCCGACTGGCTGCGTGCCCCGGGTACCGCCGTGCTCGACTTCACCGCCAGCGCCAACTACGTGAAGCGCCACATCCCCGGCGCCGCCTGGGCGCTGCGCAGCCAGCTGCAGCAGGCGCTGGCCGGACTCGGTGACGCCGATCGCTACGTACTGACCTGCGGCACCAGCCTGCTGGCACGCTTCGCCGTGGCGGACGTGGCGGCACTGACCGACAAGCCGGTCTTCCTGCTCGATGGCGGCACCACTGCCTGGGTCGCCGCCGGCCAGCCGACCGAAGACGGCGAAAGTCTGCTGGCTGCCCCCCGCATCGATCGCTACCGCCGTCCCTACGAGGGCACCGACAACCCGCGCGAGGCCATGCAGGGCTATCTGGACTGGGAGTTCGGGCTGGTGGAACAACTGGGCCGCGACGGGACCCACGGCTTCTTCGTGATCCAATAGAGCACGCCATCCTCTGGAGAGTCGACGAACCCTGCGCATCAGAAAGCCAGCAACTCGCGCAGGTGCCGATTTATGTTCTGCGGCTTTTCCAGCATCAGTTGGTGGCCGCAGTTCTCCAGCACTTCGAACTGCGAATTGGGCAGACGCTGGTGCAGGGCCTGGGCGCGCTCAGCGGGTGTCAGCCCATCGCTGTCGCCGGAGACGATCCGCACCGGCAACCGTAGGCGATCCAGCTCCGCTTCCGGTAACCAGGAGGCCTGGCTGACCAGCGCCTTGAATACATCGAGGCGGTTGTGGCGGGTCAACTGTTCTTCGTAATCGATCAACTCCGGATTGGCGTCGGCGTGCCAGGCGCGCTCACGAAAACCTTTCGACAGGACGGGCCGGAACCACTCCAGCAGCCACGTCGGCAACGACAGCAGGCCGCCGCGCCCCAGCGGGCGGTTGAGCTGGGTGCCCAGCAACAATGCCGAATCGATCAGTGCGCCCTGCCCCTCGGCCTGCAATGCCAGCAGGCTGCTGACGCTCAGGCCGGTGCCGAAGGAATGCGCGGCGAGGATGTTGCGCTCGCCGGCATAGCGCCGCAGCACCGCCACCTGGTCAGCGACCAGCTCATCCCAGGCATAGTCCGTCGCGCGCCGTGGCTTGTCGCTGGCGCCGTGGCCCAGCAGGTCCCAGGCCACCAGGCTGTAGCCCTCGGTCGCCAGCTCCCGCCATTGTTCGCGCCACTGGTCCTTGTTGCCGCCGCCCCCGTGGGCGAAGAACACCACGGTCTGCGGGTAGCGATGTCCCTTGCTGTGGGCCAGGCTGATGCCCCGTCCGGGGCGGATTTCCACGCGTTCGCCGCGCACCAGCGGCAGCCCTTGCGTCCAGTGTTCAGCCATGTTCTGCAGTCTCCTTGCTGTGGGCCAGGCCCAGATGGTCGCGCAGGGTCTTGCCACTGTAGCGCCGGCGGAACAGGCCGCGATGCTGCAGTTGAGGCACCACCTGCGCGACGAAGTCGTCGAGGCCGCCGGGAAGGTACGGCGGCATGATGTTGAAACCGTCCGCCGCGCCGGACTCGAACCACTCCTGCAGCTGGTCGGCGATATCCACGGCGGTGCCGGCGACCACGCGATGGCCGCGGGCATCGGCGATGCGCTGGTAGAGCTGGCGGATGCTCAGCCCCTCCCGCCGTGCCAGTTCCAGCAGCAGGTGCTGGCGGCTGACGCCGGACTCGGTGGGCGGCAGCTCCGGCAATGGGCCATCCAGCGGCAGTTGGGACAGGTCGAAACCGCCGGCTACGTCCGAGAGCAGCGACAATCCCACCACCGGCTGCACCAGCTCCTGCAACTGTGCGCGGCGCTCTTCGGCCTCCGCGCGGCTGGTGCCGAGGATCGGCAGCACGCCGGGCATCACCTTCAGGGCGCCCGGAGTGCGGCCATGGCGCGCCATCCGCTGTTTGATATCACGGTAGAAAGCCTGCGCACCGGTCATTTCCGGCTGCGCCGTGAAGAGCACTTCCGCGTGCTGCGCCGCCAGCTCCTTGCCTGCTTCCGACGCGCCCGCCAGCACCTGTACCGGCGCCACGCCACGGGCTGTCCAGCGCTCGCGCACGCGCAGGAGGAAGTCCTCCGCCATGCGGTAGCGGCAGGCGTGCTCGAAGTGCCGGTCGCGGCCGAAGTTACCGGCCTCCTCGGCATTGCTCGAGGTCACCAGGTTCCAGCCACTGCGGCCACCACTGAGGGATTCGAGGGTGGCGAAGGTGTCCGCCACGTTCGCCGCATCGTTGTAAGAGGACGTGACGGTGGCCACCAGCCCGATGTGCCGGGTGCTGACGGCCAGATGCGCCAGCAGCGTCAGCGGCTCGAAGTGCTCGGTGCGCGCCATGCGGCTCAGTGCATCCAGCCGGCCGGGCAGCATGGCGAGAGTGTCGGAGAGGAAGATCGCATCGAAGCAGCCACGCTCGGCGGTGCGCGCCAGCGCCTGGTAGTGAGCCACATCCAGTCCGCCAGCAGCGTGCGCACGGGGGTGCCGCCAGCCAGCCAGGTGATGCCCGGTGGCCATGAGGAAAGCGCCCAGCGCCATCTGTCGCGGCGCCGTCATGCGGGCTCCTCCACGCCGCGCAAAGGATGCGCGGCCAGCAGCCGGCGTGTGTAGTCATGTTGCGGCGTGTGCAGCACCTGCTGCGCCTCGCCCAGTTCGACGATGCGACCGCCCTGCATGACCGCGATGCGATCGCACAGGCGCGCTGCTACCTGCAGGTCATGGGTGATGAAGACCAGGCTCAGGCCCAGCTCACGCTGCAGTTTTTCCAGCAGTTCCAGCACCTGCTGCTGCACCAGTGCATCCAGCGCCGACACGCATTCGTCCGCCACCAGCACCTTGGGCTGCAAGGCCAGCGCACGTGCGATGCCAATGCGCTGGCGCTGCCCGCCGGAGAAATCCCGAGGGTAGCGCGCGAACGCGGCTTCCGGCAGGCCGACCTGCTGCAGCAGCTCCCGCGCGCGGCGCTCCGCTTCGGCAACGGGAACACCGTGGGCCAACGGCCCGGCCATGATCTGCCGACCGACACGCTGGCGCGGATTGAGCGAAGCGAACGGGTCCTGGAAGACCATCTGTACCTGCTGGCGTAACGGACGCAGGCGTCGCTGGGACAACGACGCCAGGTCCTGCCCCCGCAGCAGGATCTGCCCGCCGTCCGGGCGCAGCAGGCGTACCATCGCGCGGCCCAGGGTGGTCTTGCCCGAGCCGGACTCACCGACGATGCCCAGGCACTCGCCCGGACGCAGGCTGAACGAGGCGTCGGCCAAGGCGGTAACGCGGCGTCGGCGCCAGAGACCCTGGCGGCTGTCGTAGTGCTTGTGCAGGCTGGCCACTTCCAGCAGCGGCGCAGCGTCCACATCAAAACGACGCGGACCCCGCTCGCCAGGATTCAGCGCCGCCAGCAACTGGCGCGTGTAGGGGTGCTGCGGCGCATCCAGCACCTGGCGCAGCGCGCCATGTTCCACCACGCGGCCCTTTTCCATCACCAGCACACGGTCGGCGATGGCCTCCACCACGGCGAAGTCGTGGGTGATCAGCAGCACTGCCATGCCCTTCTCACGGCGGATGCGCCGCAGCAATTCGAGGACCTGCGCCTGGGTGCTGACGTCCAGCGCCGAGGTCGGCTCGTCGGCGATCAGCAGCGCCGGCTCCAGCGCCAGGGCGATGGCGATCACCACCCGCTGGCGCTGGCCACCCGAGAGCTGGAAGGGATAGGCGTGATAAAGGTTTTCCGGTTCGGGCAGGCCGACGTAGCCGAGCAGGTCGAGCACCCGCTCGCGCCGCTTCGCAGCCTGCGCAACGCCATGGGCACGCAGGCTTTCGTCGATCTGCCGGCCGATGCTCATCAGCGGGTTGAGCGCGCTCATGGGCTCCTGGAAGACCATGGCGATATCCTTGCCGCGCAGCTCGCGCATGCCCTGCTCGCTACGCCCGGCGAGGTCTTCGCCGCGAAAGCGAATGCTGCCCCGCACTGGTTTCAGGTGGGCCGGCAGCAAGCGCAGGATGGCGTTGGCGAGCATCGACTTGCCCGAGCCCGACTCGCCGACCACGCAGAGCACTTCACCGGCCGCCAGGTCGACGGACAGGTCGCTGACCGCACTGGTACGGTCGCCGCCCGCCGGCAGGTCGATGCGCAGGTCGCGAACCTCCAGCAGTTTCTCGCTCATGGGCGCCCTCCCTGGTTTCCAGGCGCCTGCACGGCTTCGCGCAGTGCCTCGCCGACACGCTGCACGGAAAGCACCGTGAGCAGGATCGCCACGCCCGGCAGCAGGCTCATCGAAGGTGCATCGCGCAGCAGATTGCGCGAGGCGTTGATCATGTAGCCCCAGCTCATCGCCTCGGGATCGCCCAGACCGAGGAAGGCCAGCGCGGCTTCGGTCAGGATGGCGGCGGCGAGGATGAAGGTCAGGCTCACCAGCAGCGGCGACAGCGCGTTGGGCAGGATCTGCACGAAGACGATGCGCGCCGGCCGCTGGCCAAGCACCAGCGCCGCCTGGACGAATTCGCGCTGACGCAGGCTCATGAATTCGCTGCGCACCAGCCGCGCCACTGGTGGCCAGGCCACCAGCGCCAGAGCCAGCACCACCGAGCCCACGGAGGGTTCCATCAGCGCCACCAGCACCACCGCCAGTACCAGCTGCGGGATGATCTGGAAGCACTCGGCAATGCGCATCAGCAACTCGTCGATCCAGCCGCCGAAGTAGCCAGCCGTGGCGCCGACCAGCAGGGCCGGCAACAGGGTCGCCAGCGTCGCCAGCAGCCCGACAGTCAGCGAGGTGCGCGCGCCGTAGAGCATTCCGGTGGCGATGTCGCGGCCGAGCATGTCGGTGCCCAGCCAATGGCTGGCGTCATGCAATGGTGGCATCAGCGGCCGCGCCAGCATCTCCCAGGGCGAGGCCGAGCACAGCCACGGCGCGAGGATGGCCGCCGCTGCCAGCAGGATCAGGTAACCGGCAGCGAGCAACGCACCGGGGCGGTAAAACGCACGGCGCAGGCTCATCGCACCTCCCCCGCCGCGCCGATGCGCGGGTCCAGCAGGCGGCAGAGCAGATCGGTGAGGAAGTTGAACGCCACCACCAGGCAGGAGATCACCAGGAACACCCCCAGCAGCAATGCATAGTCGCGCTGGCTGAGCGCGTCATAGAGCAGCCGGCCGATGCCCGGCCAGGCGTAAACCACTTCGATCAGCAGCGCACCGCTGGCGAGCTGGCCAAGCTGCAGGCCAGCGAAGGTCACCACCGGCACCAGCGCATTGCGCAACACATGGGCGAGCAGGATGCGCCCTTCGCCCAGGCCTTTGGCGCGTGCCAGGCGCACATGTTCCTGAGGCAGGATGTCGAGCATGGCGCTACGGGTCAGGTGGACGTACATCGCCAGCGACAGGAAGCTCAGCGACAGGCACGGCAGCAGCAGGTGGCCGAGGCGATCTGCCCACCAGTCCCACCCGCTCAGGTCCGCGCCAACGCTCTGCATGCCGAAGGCCGGCAGCCAGCCCAGCTGCACGGAGAACAGCAGCACCAGCAGCAGCGCCAGCCAGAACGGCGGCGTGGCGAACAGCACCCAGACGGCACGGCCAATGAAACGGTCGAGCCGGCCACTGCCCTGCTGGCTGCGTGCAGCCAGCACACCAAGAGCGACTCCCAGGGTCAGTGACACGGCGAAGGCCGAGCCCATCAGCAGCAACGTCGCCGGCAGGCGCTCGGCGATCAGTTGCCAGACGCTTTCCTGGTTGCGGTAGGAGTAGCCCAGGTCGAGGTGAGCGATCTGCGCAAGGTAGCGCCACAGCTGCACGGGCAGTGGCAGGTCCAGCCCCATCTCGCCGCGCAGCCGGGCGATGTAGTCGGCGTCATCGCTGCCCGCCTCGCCCGCCATCAGCAGCGCAGGGTCGCCCGGCGCGAGGCGAAGCAGCAGGAAGGCACCGACCAGTACCGCGACTATCAGGGCCAGCGCACGCCCCAGGCGCGCGCCGGCGTACAGCAGCACATTCATTGCTTGGCGGGCTCCAGGTAGACCTCGGCGTAACTGTCGTTGAGGCTGGTGGCGCTGCGGATCAGGTTGTGCACGCGCTGCTGGTAGAGCGTGGGGAAGCGCATCTCGAAGATCGGTGCGATCGGCAGGTCATCATTGAGCTTGCGCTCCAGCTCGCCGTATACAGCCTGGCGTCCGGGGCCCTCGGGCGTATTGGCGACGCGCTGCCAGAGTGCGTCAGCGGCGGCATCGCTGTAGCCGGTGATGTTGGCGAAGGGCGAGGTCTTGAGGATGTAGTCGGTGCGGTACAGGTAAGCGGTGGTCAGGTAGGGGTCGCCGATCTGGAAGATGAAGTTGTAGGTCAGGTCGAAATCCCAGTCGCTGGCGCGCTGATACCAGGTGGCGGCGTCGGAGGTCGCGACCTGCACCTTGATGCCCAGTGGTTGCAAAGCCTGCTTGGTGTACTCGGCCAGGCGCTCCCAGGCGCCACCCTTCTCGCCGTTGAGCAGGCGCACGCGCAGCTTGCTGACATCCACGCCGGACTCGGCGATCAGCGCCTTGGCCCTGGCCGGGTCATAGCCGTACTGCGGCAGCTTCGGGTCGTGGAAGGCGCCGAGGAACGGCCCGGCCGCCACGCGACCGGTGCCGAAGAAGATGTTGTCGACGATGAACTGGCGGTTCAGCGAATAGAGGATCGCCTGGCGCACCTTGGGGTTGTCCAGGCCCGGCTTGCGGGTGTTGATTTGCAGGAAGGCCAGCCCCGGATACAGCTCGTAGCCCTTCTCGGATGCCTCGACGCCCGGCAACTGAGACAGGCGCTTGAGGTCGGCGTAATCGGCATCGCCGCTGCGCAGCACCTGTACCTCGCCACGCTCGAAGGCGGCCGCACGGGCAGCGGCATCGGGGATGACGTGGTAGACGATGCCGTCGAGGTACGGCAGGCCCTTGTGCCAGTAATCCGGGTTGCGCGCCAGGCGGATGTACGCCCCGCGCTTCCACTCCTGGAACACGAACGGGCCTGTGCCCACAGGCTTGAGGTTGTACGGGTTGCTGCGGAAGTCGGTGCCGGCGTACAGGTGTTTGGGCACGATGGGCCGCAGGCCGCTGCCCAGCGCCGACAGCAGCGGCGAGAAGGGTTTCTTCAGCTGGAACACCACCTGGTCTGCGCCTTTGGCCTGCACGCTTTGCACGTACTCACCGAAGATGCTCGCCATGCGCTTGTCCACCTCCGGGTAGAAGTCCTGGAAGCTGAACACCACGTCGTCGGCACTGAACGGTTGGCCGTCGTGCCATTTCACGCCGGGCTGCAGGTCGAAGGTGTAAGTCAGGCCGTCCGGCGATACCGTCCAGCTGCGGGCCAGCACCGGCTGCGGCCTGAGGTCGGTGTCGAAGGTGATCAGCCCTTCGAGGATCTTGCCGCCGACGTACTGGGTCGCGACGTGGCTGACCACCGCGTGGGACAGCGACGGCGGCTCGGGCTGCGCCACCAGGTCAAGCTGGCCGCCGCGGGTCGGCTCCGCCACGGCGGCGCCTGCCATGGCCAGGCCGGCCGCCAGCAGGCCGGCAAGCAGCCGGGCGTGACGTGGGCGCCGTGGCGCGAGGCGGAAAGTAGGACTGGGCATGGGAGCTCCTGCAGGATCAGCGCCGTGATTCGGCTTTGCCAGGGGCTTGAGCAAGCGCTGTGCCATGGCCCTGCAGGCCCGCCGCTGCGGGGTTTGCGGCGCCTGGGCGCGAGGCCGCTGGTGCAAATCACACAGTGCCGCCGGCGCATTGCCTGAAAAGCAGCAGCCGCTGCCGCGCAGCCTCACGCACGGCGCGGCCTGCGCGACTGGCACAGGCTTTGCGACTAGCCTGCATCTTCTACTTGGAGCTGCAGCGCATGACCCAGGACTACCTTGGCAACCCCATCGACAGCGAGCGCGCGGACACCCGCCAGGCCATCGACGACTTCACCGGCGGTGTGCTCGCCTACCAGACCCGCGCGGAAAACATCCTCGCCGGCGCTGACGCAGACCCGGCCTCGGTGCTGGCCAACGCCTTCGCCGGCCTGCTGATGATGTTCGCCGAATCACCTCAGGCGCCCAGCCTCGCGGCGCGCTACCTGCAACGGGCCTGGGCCGCCGGCCCCGGCACTCCCCGTGCCGAACGCTACACCGCGCTGCTCGCCGCCTGGAGCGCTGACGATCTGCCCGAGGCATTGCGTCTGAGCGAACTGCTGCTCGATGAGCACCCGCGCGACCTGCTGGCCGCCAAGCTCAACCAGTACTTCGAATTCAACCGCGGCAACTCGCCGGCCATGCTGCGCATCGCCCTGAAGGCCGTGAAAGGCGCCGAGGATGTACCCCAGGCCTACGGCATGCTGGCCTTCGCCTACGAGCAGTGTCACCTGCTGGAGGAAGCCGATGCGGCGGCGCGTTATGCCCTGCAGTTGCTGCCTGGCGAACCCTGGGCGCAACACGCCCTCGCCCACGTGCTGCTGACCCGAGGGAGCATCGAGGAAGGCACACAGTTCCTCGAAAAAGCCAGCGCCGGCTGGCAAGGGCTCAACTCCTTCATGTACACCCACAACTGGTGGCACCTGGCGCTGTTTCATCTGGCGCGGGGTAACCAGCAGCGCGTGCTGGAAATCTACGACCGGCACGTCTGGGGCATCTTCCCCGAGTACTCCCAGGACCAGATCGGCGCGGTCTCGCTGCTGGCTCGCCTGGAGTTCGCCGGCATCGACGTCGGCCCTCGCTGGGAAGCACTGCTGCCCTACCTGCGCGAACGCCGGGCGGATGTCGTGCAGCCTTTCCTCAGCCTGCAATACCTCTACGGTCTGGCCCGCGCCGGGCAGGAAGAAGCCGGTGAATTGCTCGAGGCCCTACGCCAGCAGGCACGCCAGGCACCAGACTTCAGCCGCGCGGTGTGGGCCGACGTGACACTGCCCGCCGCCGAAGGCCTGTACGCCCATGCCCGCGGCGAGTACGCGCTGGCAGCGCGGCGCCTGGGCCAGGCTTTGCCGCGTCTGGGGGAGATCGGCGGCAGCCATGCCCAGCGCGACCTGTTCGCGCTGATCGAACTGGATGCGCAACTGCGCGCCGGGGAATGGCTGGCCGCGCAACAGGCGCTGGAACTGCGGCGTCGCTACGACGCCCTGGACGTGCCCGGCAACCGCCATCTCGAGCGCGTCTATAACGCCCTCGGCCTACCCCAGGAAGCCGCTCGCGCGGCCCGCCGGGTGGACCGCGCGCTGGCCGGGAATCCGTACCTACCCGCCCGCTGAGCGCCCTTGGACGCTCAGCGGGCATGGCCCGCTCCTACAGTGGGCGGGCCAGGTACACGCCACGGGCAATCGCCCGCGCCACGCAGTCGGCAGCCGCCGAGCCGATGCGCGACAGCTCCACCTGACGGCGCTGGCCACTCACCAGTTCGACGTCGCCCGAAGCCATGGCGAACAGGCTGTCGCCATCGAACGGCAGGTGCGCCGGGCGCACCGCGCGGGCGATGCCGTCCTGAGCCATGATCGCCAGGCGCTTGCACTCGGCGGTGGTCAACCGCGCATTGCACGCCACCACCGCCAGCGTGGTGTTGGCGCCGGCCTGCAGGCGGCCCATGGAATCGAGCCGTGAGAGCTCCGGCATCGGCTCGCTGCAGTCCATCCTCTGTGCCGGCACGCGCCCACCGAATTCGCCGCCCTGCTCCCAGGGCCAGGCCCAGAACGTCTCACCGTCGGGCATGTAGACACTGCCGATGGGATTGGCCACCACCAGCGCCCCCACCACCAGACCATCGCCCAGGTCCAGCGAAGCCGAACCCAGGCCGCCGGGCAGCACACCGGCCATGGCACCGCGCCCGGCACCGACTGCGCCCAGGGCGAACTCCACATCCAGGTTGGCCAGCGCCTCGCGGCCAAGTTCACGGTACGGCGGGTCGATACCCCAGCCCTTGTCGCCGCCATTGGCGAGGTCATGCAGCACGGCCGCCGGCACGATGGGAATGGCCGGCGCACCGGCCTTCAGGTGCAGGCCGATATCCAGCGCAGACAGCTCCGCGCTCACGCCATCCGCCGCGCCCAAACCGAACACCGAGCCGCCGGAAAACACCAGCGCATGCAGCTGTCCCACCATGTTCTCCGGCTCCAGCGCAGCGGACTCGCGCCCGCCGGGGCCGCCGCCGCGAATATCGACGCTGGCAGTCCACACGCCGCTCGGGCGCAGCACGGTTACGCCGCTCTGTACGAGTTCATCGGTGGCATGGCCGACCAGTAGGCCGGGGATATCGGTGATCAGGTTGCGCGGGCCGGGTCTGGGCATGCGTCTCTCCAGGCAGATAAGTGAAAACAGCGCCGGAGCAAGGCCTGTGCCAGCACCCCGGCGAAGGCTCGAACCTGCCTGCGTGCCCCTTGCTGCAAATGCAGCATCACGCCACCCGGGACCTGCGCCTCGCCGGCGGCTGGATGAAAAGCAACAGCCTGGATCGGCGCTGCTGCAAACCCAGCAGGGAATTACCAGCGCTACCGGCAAACCACTGAAAGACAAGGCCTTTCCAGACTGGCACAGCGCTTGCCTAGTCACCGCCATGAGCTTGAGCCTGCCTTCCGACTGAACGCGACCAGTCCCTCCCAGCAACAAGCCGTTCGCCAACGCGGCCCCGATGCCGTCGACACGATAACCCGCAGCGGCCACCCAGAAGGGCGCCAGCCGGGAGCAAACCTTGGAGCGTAACCATGACCACAGTCACCCGTGCCCGGAGCGCATCGACCGCCCGCACGCTGTTCACCCACAGCCTTCTGTTCCTCGCCGTTACCCAGGCATTGCCGGCGCTCGCCGCCGATGCCGATGCCAGCGCCAACGGCAGCACCACCGACAACCGCCTGAGCACCGTGGTGGTGGTCGGCAACCGTGGCCAGGCGCGCACCCTGGCCGACAGCCCGGCACCGGTGGACGTCATCTCCAGCAAGCAGCTGGAAGCCACCGGCCAGGGCGACCTGACCCGCGCCCTGAGCCGCGTTCTGCCTTCGCTGAACCTGCCCGCCTCGTCCGGCTTCGGCTCTACCTCCGTGGTCCGCCCGATCAGCCTGCGCGGCCTCAACGGCGACCAGGTGCTGGTGCTGATCAATGGCAAGCGCCGCCACAACAGCGCCCTGCTCAACAACGGCACCTACCTGAACTCCGGCTCGCAGCCGGTGGACCTGGACATGATCCCCACCGCCCTGGTGGACCACGTCGAAGTCCTGCGTGACGGCGCCTCCGCGCAGTACGGTTCCGACGCCATCGGCGGGGTCATCAACGTGGTGCTCAAGCAGACCGACCACGGCGGCCGTCTGGCCAGCACCTACGGCCAGAACTACGAGAACGGTGACGGCGAAACCGCCCGCCAGAGCGGCAACATCGGTTTCGAGCTGGGCAACGAGGGCTTCGTCAACTTCGCCCTGGACTACAAGCACCAGAACGTCTCCGACCGCTCCGACAATGCGCCCTATACCGACTCCGCGGGCAACACCAGCCTGCAGCACACCTACTACGGCACCGGTCTGCCGAAGGTGGAGAACTTCAGCCTGGGCTACAACGCCGAGCTGCCGGTGAATGACGCGCTGACCCTTTACTCCTTCTCCACCTACACCAACCGCGAATCGTCCAAACCGTTGGCGTTCCACCAGCCGGCGAGCTTCAACGGCATCCCGACGCCCTACCCCGAGGGCATCGAGGACAACCTGCGGTTCATCGAGAACGACTTCCAGTTCGCCTTCGGCGGCAAGGGCGAAGCGGCCGGCTGGGACTACGACCTGTCCACCACCTATGGCCAGGACCACGCCCGCGCCACGCTGACCGATACCTACAACCTCAGCTACGGCGCGGACTCGCCGACCAACGTCGACACCGGCGTGAAGACCTTCAGCCAGTGGACCAGCAACCTCGACCTGACCCGCGCCTTCGACCTCGGCCTGGCCAAGCCCACGCAGATTTCCTGGGGCCTGGAGCACCGCTACGAGAACTACAAGATCGGCAAGGGCGAGTACGCCTCCTACGGCTACGGCGACTACCAGTACGGCGCCAACGGCGCGCTGATCGCCCCCGGCACCATCTCCGGCGCCGGCACCACCCCGGCTGACGCCGCCTCCAAGGGCCGCACCAGCTACGCCGGCTACGGCGAGATCGGCCAGGACTTCACCGACAAGTGGCACGTCGACCTCGCCGGGCGCTACGAGCACTACAACGACGGCTCGGGCGTGACCACCAACGGCAAGCTCTCCACCCGTTACCAGCTGACCCCGATCCTGGCCGTGCGCGGCACCGCCAGCACCGGCTTCCGCGCGCCCTCGCTGGCCCAGCAGATCTACAGCTCGACCTCGCAGAGCAGCGTCAACGGCAACCTGATCGACTACCGCAACGTCGCGGTGAGTTCGGATGTGGCCCAGGCTCTCGGCGCGTCCACCCTGAGCCCGGAGAAGTCCACCAACTACAGCGTCGGCCTGACCCTGCAGCCCACCCCGGCCAGCAGCCTGACCATCGACGCCTACCAGATCAAGATCCGCGACCGCATCGCCCAGACCGGCTACCTGGGCGGCACCCAGGCGATCCAGGACATCCTCGCCGGCGCCGGCCTCAACCCCAACCAGTACGTCACCTACTTCACCAACGCACTGGACACCACCACCCGCGGCGTCGACATCGTCGGCGACTACCGCCAGGAGCTGGGCGCCTACGGCAGCATCCGCTACAACGCCGGCTTCAACTGGAACACCACCGAGATCGACAAGATCCACGCCTCCTCCGTGGCCCAGTCCGCCCTCGGCCCGGACGGCGGCTACGACCGCCAGCGCCAGGGCAACCTCAAGCACGGCCAGCCCGAATCGCGCCTGCTGCTGGGCGCCGACTGGAGCATCGGCCAGTTCGACGTGAGCCTGAACCTGACCCGCTACGGCGAGTACACCCAGTACGGCACCGCCGAGGTCTACGACCGCACCTTCGACCCGCAGTGGATCACCGACCTCAATGTCGACTACCACCTGACCCGCAACCTGACCCTCACCGCCGGGGCGAACAACCTGTTCAACGTCTACCCCGACCGCACCAACCTGCCCAGCACCTCCGGCGCCTTCCCGTACGGCAACTTCTCGCCCTACGGCACTACCGGCGGCTACTGGTACACGGGCCTGGCCTACAACTTCTGACCTGGCACAAGCCGGCGGGCGCCCAGACGGCGCCCGCCCGAACGGGAGACAAGACATGACCCGCCGCACCGACCAGCTCAAGCTCGGCGCCTTCCTCGCCAACAGCGGCCACCACGTCGCTGCCTGGCGCCACCCCAAGGCCCAGGCCGACGCCAGCCTGGATTTCGACTACTTCAAGCAGGTTGCGCAGACCGCCGAACGCGGCCGTTTCGACGCGCTGTTCGTCGCCGACGTGGTCGCCCTCTGGGGCCACCACCTCGACGCCCTCAGCCGCACCGCACGCGGCGAGCACTTCGAGCCGCTGACCCTGATGGCCGCGCTGGCCGCCGTCACCAGCCGCATCGGCCTGATCGCCACCGCCACCACCAGCTACAACGAGCCGTACCACATCGCCCGCAAGTTCGCCTCGCTCGACTACCTGTCCAAGGGGCGCGCTGCCTGGAACCTGGTGACCTCCGTGGTCTCGGACGAAGCCTGGAACTTCGGCCGCGAGGCACACATCGACCATGCCGAACGCTACCGCCGCGCCGAAGAATTTCACGATGTGGTCAAGGGCCTGTGGGACAGCTGGGAGGACGACGCCTTCCTGCGCGACAAGGCCAGTGGACAGTACTTCGACCCGGCCAAGCTGCACGTCCTCGACCACAAGGGCGAGTACTTCTCGGTACGCGGCCCGCTCAACGTGGCCCGCCCGCCGCAGGGCCACCCGGTGCTGGTGCAGGCCGGCGCCTCGGACGCCGGCAAGGCGCTGGCCGCCCGCGTGGCGGAAGTCATCTTCGCCATGGCCGAAACCATTCCCGCCGCCCAGGCCTTCTACACCGACGTGAGGCAACGCGCCGCTGCGCTGGGCCGCGATCCGGATGGAATCAAGATCCTTCCCGGTATCACCCCCTTCATCGGGCGTACCCGTGAAGAGGCCCGCGAGCTGTTCGAGGAATTCCAGAGTCTGGTGGACCCGGTGCTCGGCCTGCGCCTGCTGGCCGACACCCTCGGCGAGGACATCGACCTCTCCACCCACGACCTCGACGGCCCGCTGCCGGAAACTCCAGTCGGCCAGCGCGGCAGCCGCCGCGACAAGGTGCTGGAGCTGGCGCGCAACGAAGGCCTGACGATCCGCCAGCTGTACCTGCGCCTGGCCGGCGGCAACCCGGTGATCGGCACCGCCGAAGACATCGCCGACACCTTCGATGCCTGGTTCCAGGCCCGCGCCTGCGATGGCTTCAACGTGTTCTTCCCGTACCTGCCGGGCGGCATTGAAGTGTTTGTCGAAGAAGTGGTGCCGCTTCTGCAGGAGCGCGGCCTGCTGCGCCGCGAATACGAGGGCACCACCCTGCGCGAGAACCTCGGCCTGGTGCGCCCGGCCAACCGTTTCGCCGGGAGCGCGGCATGAGGGTCGCGCCCTTGCTGCTGGCCGCCGGCTGCGCCCTCACGCAGCCGGCGTTCGCGCTGAACATCCTGCTCAGTAACGACGACGGCTACCGCCACCCGAACATCCGCGCGCTGTACACCGCGCTGAAGGCCGACGGGCACACGGTGCGTATCGCCGCGCCCTACAGCGACCAGAGCGCACGCGGCGGCGCCTTCTTCTTCGGACGCGAGACACAGGTCGGCCGTGACGACGACCCGGCCTACCCCGACAGCTACTACCTCACCACCACCGAAAAGGGCCTCTGCGAAACCGCCAGCTGCGCCGGCCAGCAGGTGGACATCCGCATCAGCGGCACGCCGGTCATGGCCGTGCTGCTGGGGCTGGAGAAGGTCCTGCCGCACCCGGACCTGGTCATAGTCGGGCCGAACCCCGGCAATAACCTCGGCGCCCTAAACAGCGCCTCGGGCACCTTCAACGCCGCCAGCGTAGCGGTGCTCTCCGGCGTACCCGCACTGGCCGTCAGCGCCGACCTGAAGGAGCAGGACAGCCCGCGCATCGCCGCCATCGTCACCCGCCTGGTGGACGCGCTGGACAAGCACCGGCAAGCCGACGGCGCTCTGCTGCCCAAAGGCGTAGGTCTGAACCTCAACCTGCCGCCGCTGGAAAAACTCCAGGGCGCGCGGCTGACCCGCATCGGCAGCTACGTGCCCTTCCACGCCCTCTACACCGAAGACCTCGGCAAGCTCGACGCGAAGCTGGCGGGTAAACCGGGCATCGGCTTCGCCTGGTCGTCGCCGCCGGACGCCAGCAACGGTGAGGACGAAGCGGTGTGGGTCGCCAAGGGCTACCTCACCCTCAGCCCATTCAACGCCCTGCCCGGCGCGCCGGCCGACAGCGAACGCCTCGACGCCGCACTGACACCATTGCTGGGCCAGGCCGACCTCACGGAGCAAGAACCATGACTCGCCGCACTCCCCAGAGCAGCTTTCGCCTGGGCTTCCTCAATCGCGTGTACGCCCCGCAGTTTGAGCCGCGCCTGTACCAGCAGACCCTGGAGCTGTTCGAGGCCGCCGAGGAGCTGGGCTTCGACAGCGGCTGGCTGGCCCAGCACCACTTCGCCAGCGAGAACGGCCGCCTGCCCTCCCCGCTGGTGCTGCTCAGCGCGGCGGCCGAGCGAACCCGGCACATCCAGTTGGGCACCGGTATCGTCGTACTCAACCAGGAGAATGCCCTGCGCCTGGCCGAAGACGCCTCGGTGCTCGACCTGATCAGCCAGGGCCGTCTGCAGCTGGGCCTGGGCGCCGGCTTCGACCCGGACAGCTTCGCCGCCTTCGGCCAGAGCCTGGAAGGCCGCCACGCGCAGTACGACCAGCGTCTGGAGCGTCTGCGCCAAGCCCTGGCCGGCGAGCCGCTGAATGCTGAGGGCCGCGTGTTGCGCCCGGCCGCCAATGGGCTGGAACAGCGACTGTGGGAGGCGACGTCCCGCGTCGAGCAGGTCGCCGCGCGCGGCAACGGGCTGATCCTCGCGCCTAACCCTAATGCCGGTGCAGAGCCGCGCGCGCAGGTGATCGAGCGCTACCGCCAGGCGTGGAATCCTACCCACGCCGGAATGCCCCGCGTTGCCCTGGTGCGCGCAGTCTTTCCCGGTGCCGACGCTGCCGCAGCCGGCTCGACCCTGCGCCAGGACATCCTCACCTACGTCGAACGCCAGCGCCGCATCGGCATTGGCCACGCCGACCCGGCACAGGGTTTCGAAGCGGTGCTCGACGCCCTCGGCGTGCTGCACGGCGACCCGGCGAAGATCGCCGAGCAGCTGCGTGCGGATGCACCGCTGGGTGCCGATGACCAACTGATCGTCCAGGTGCAGACCACCTCGACCGGCTTCGCCGAAGCCCTGCGCCACCTGGAAACCGTCGCCCGCGACATCGCCCCCGCGCTGGGCTGGCAACCGCGCCAGCAGCGCGCATTCGCACAGGAGATACCGGCATGAGCGCACTGAAACCGCGGAAGCCGTTCAAGCTCGGCTTCCTCACCCATGCCTTCGGCAGCGATCCGCGCCAGGTCTACCGCGACCTGCAGGAGCAGTTCGAGTTCGCCGAGGCGCTGGGCTTCGACGGCGGCTGGATCGCCCAGCACCACCTGAGCGGCGGCTTCGGCCAGCTGCCTTCACCGCTGCTGCTGTTCGCCAACATTGCCGCGCGCACCCGGCGCATCGAACTGGGCACGGCGGTGATCACCCTGCCGCTGGAAGACGCCCTGCGCCTGGCCGAAGACGCCGCCGTGCTCGACGCGCTATCCGCCGGCCGCCTGCAACTGGGGCTGGGCAGCGGGGGCGCCAACCTGGACATGTTCAATGCCTTCGGCCGAGACGCCCAGCGCCGGCAGGAGGATTTCCAGCAAGCCCAGCGTGCACTGCAGGCCGCCCTGCTCGGTGCGCCGCTGCCCGGTGAAGCGCAGTTGCGCCTGCATCCGCCAGCGGCCGGGCTGAGGGAGCGGCTGTGGCATTCCCACGGCAGCGAAGCCGGCGCGGTGTATGCCGCCGAGCAAGGCAATGGCCTTCTGCTGGGCACCGCCACCCACGATCCGCTGACGGTGCAGAAGCCGCTGGCCGACGCCTATCTCGGCGCCTGGCAGGACGAAACGCGACGGCCGCGCATCGGCGTAGTCCGCGCGGTATTTCCCGCTGAAGACAAGACCCAGTCCCGCGCGGAGCTCGCTCCGGACATCGAGCTGCACGTACCGAGGCTGATCCGCGAGGGCCTGATCGACGAAGCCGCCGACCTGGAAAGCCACCTGCGCCTGCTCAACGTCCACCACGGTCATCCCGAGGACGTGATTGCCAGCGTGAGCAACGACCCCTCGCTGCTGCCCTACGCGGACTACTTCATCGCCGTGGTGCAGTCGGAGAGTTCCACCCAGGCCCAGGTGTTGCGGCGACTGGAGCAGCTGGCGCGTGACATTGCCCCGGCGCTGGGCTGGACGAGCGCCGGCGAGCGACTGGCGGTCGCCGGATGAGCCTGCGCTTCGCCTGGAAGCTCTGCACCAGAAGCACCCGGCGCGGACTGGACTGGCAGGCGCAGCCATCGGAATGGGTGCAACTGGCCCAGGCCGTAGAGTACGCAGGGTTCGATGACCTCTACCTGCCCGGCGGCCCCAGCCAGCCGGACAGCCTGATGGTCGCTGCCGCCTTGTGCGCGCATACCCGGCGGCTCGGGCTGACCCTGAGCCTGCCGGCGGAAGCCATGCTCCCGGCCGCGCTGGCGGCCACCCTACAGAGCCTGCAATCGCTGTCCGCCGGGCGGGTGCGCCTGCACCTGCCCGATAGCGATCGCGGCAGCCTGCGCCGGGCCTTCGGCGAGGTGCTCAACCGCGACCAGCGCCACGAACGCATCGACGAGTTCCTCGACATCCTGCAACGCCTGCTGCACGCCCCCGCTACACCGCTGGACCACAACGGCCGCTACTTCCACCTGGAGAACGCCGGACTCGGCCTGCGCGACCTACCACCGACGCCGCTGCTGCTGGACGAAAGCCTGGGTGCCGAACGCATCGCCAGCCGCGCGGATCTCTGTTTCGTCCAGGGCAACGGCATCGCGCAACTGGGCGAAACCATCGCGCGCCTGAACCGCGCCGCCCAGCTTGCCGGCCGCACGCTGGGCCATGTCGCCAGCTTCGGGATCATCGCCCGCGACAGCGAGGAGCAGGCCTGGGACGAGGCCGCCCGGCAGGCGCAGGCCTTCGTCGCACCGGCCAGGGGCAAGCGCCGCCGCGCCGAGGCCAGCGTGGTCGAACTGCTCGCCGAGCGCGCCTTGCACCCCGCCCGGCACAACGAAATCCACCCGAACCTGTGGCTGCCCGCACCCGGCGAATCGCCTGTGCTGGTGGGCAGCTACAGCCAGGTCGCCAGCCGCCTTCGCGAACTGCAGGGCGCCGGCCTCGACCAGATCATCCTGCAGGCACCCAACGCGGTGCGCGAGGTCCTGCGCTTCGGCGAACGGATCCTGCCGCTGCTGCGCAACGAAGCTGAAAAGGACACCCGGATTGGCCGCTGAACCCAAACGCCAACGCATCGAGATCGACTGGTTCCTGCCCACCAACGGCGACGGCCACCACCTCACCAGCAGCGGCCTGCCCAAGGTCGGGCTGTTCCAGCAGGGTGAGCGCGCGCCGACTCTCGACTACCTGCGCCAGGTGGTGCGCGCCGCCGAGCAGGCGGCCTTCGACGGCATCATGGTGCCGACCGCCAGCGGCTTCGAAGACCCCTGGCTGATCGTCGCGCTGATGGTCCAGGAAGTACGCCGGTTGAAGTTCCTGCTGACCCTGCGTCCCGGCGTTGAACTGCCCGCCTACACCGCGCACAAGGCCGCCACCCTCCAGCAGCTCAGCGACAACCGCCTGCTGCTGCACCTGGTCAGCGGCTCCAGCCGTTTCGAGCAGCGAGCCCTGGGCGACTTCCTCGAACACGACGAGCGCTACGCCCGCAGCGCCGAATTTCTCGATGTGTTCCGCGCTACCTGGGCCGGACGCGAGCACCACGGCCGGCACTACCGCACCGGCAGCCCGGTGCCGATCGCCCGCGAAGCCGTGCTGCCGCCCATCTGTTTCGGCGGCGCCTCGGAGGTGGCCGAGCGTATCGCCGCCAGTCATGCGCAGAGCTACCTGATGTGGGGCGAACCGCCGGCGATGATCCGCGAGCGCATCCTGCGCATGCGCGAACTGGCTTCCGGCCACGGCCGCGAACTGCGCTTCGGCCTGCGCCTGCATGTGTTCGCCGCCGCGGATTCGCGCCAGGCCTGGGCCCATGTCGGACGCCTGCTGGAAGAGATTCCCCGCGATGCCATCGAGCGTGCCCAGCAACAGCTGGCTGCCTACGAGTCGGTGGGGCAATCGCGGCAGATCAGCCTGACCCAGGGCCGCGCGCACAGCGTGCGCGATCTGGAGGTCTCACCGAATCTCTGGGCGGGTGTCGGCCTGGTGCGCGGTGGCGCGGGCACCGCACTGGTGGGGAGTTATGCGGAGGTCGCCGAGCGCATCGAGGAGTACCACCAGTTGGGCGTGGACACCTTCATTCTCTCCGGCTACCCGCACCTGGAAGAGGCGATCCACCTCGGCGAGGAGCTGCTGCCCCTGCTGCGCCGCGATGCTGCCGGGGCCACTGCCCGGCAGCGCCGTCGCGACTGATCAGGCCTTGGCGCGGCCCTTGAGCAGGCCGTGGTTGACCAGCAGCGTGCGCATGGCGTTGCGGCTGATACCCAGCAGCGCCGCGGTGCGCAGTTGGTTGAAGCCACAGTGGGCGAAGGACTCCCGGACGATCAGGTCCTCCAGGTCGTGCAGCAGGGTTTCCCCCGGCACTTCGAACAGCCGCTGCAACTGGTCGCGGATGATCTCCTGCGGTAAACCGGTCGGCGCTCCCGCGCCCATGCGCTGACCGGACAGCGCGGCGGAGAACTTCAGGTGCTCGGGTCGCACCGCCTTCTCCCCCGCCACCAGCAGCGCCAGGTGCACGACGTTCTCCAGCTCGCGGATGTTGCCCGGCCAGGCGTAGTCCAGCAGCGCGCTGACGGCAGCCTCGGAGAACATCGGCTCGGCGATCTTCAGGCGCTGGGCGTAGAGCCGACGGAAGTGCTCCACCAGCGGCATGATGTCCAGCGGGCGCTCTCGCAGCGGCAACACGCGGGCCTGGGCGACATTGATCCGATAGAACAGGTCGAGACGGAAATTGCCGGCATCCACCGCCTGCTCCAGGTCGACGTTGGTGGCGGTGACCAGGCGGATGTCCACCTTGATCGGCTTGCGCGAGCCGACGCGGACGATCTCCTGCTCCTGCAAGGCGCGGAGCAGCTTCACCTGCAGCGGCATCGGCAGATCGCCAATCTCGTCGAGGAACAGGGTGCCGCCGTCGGCCTCCTCGAACCAGCCGGCGCGGCGCCCGGTGGCGCCGGAGAAGGCCCCGGCCTCATGGCCGAACAGCTCGCTCTCGGCGAGGTTCTCGTTGATCGCGCCGCAGTTCACCGCGACGAACGCGCCTTTTCTTCCACTGGCGCTATGGATGTATCGCGCCACCAGTTCCTTGCCGGTGCCGGTCTCGCCGTTGATCAGCACCGGCACCTCGCTGGGGCCGACACGGTCGAGAAACTCCAGCAGCTGGCGCGAGCGCGGATCAGCGAACACCAGCGCCTTGGCACGAATGGACAGCGGCTGCTTCTCGCCCTGCGGCAGGGTCAGCACGGGCGTCGCGCCCCAGGGGGATTGGCTCATGGGTCCTGCTTGCGGCTGGCTTAGATGAGGCCGTTACTTTATCGCTGTCTTCTTATAACCATAAATATCTAAATCGCATGAGGTCATAACCCTGAACGCCCGGCCCAGAGCGTTTCACGGGAATTTCGGGATTTCCGCCGGCCATTGCTACCGTATGCGCTACTGAAGGCGTCTTTATTCCTCAGGATTATAAAAACCAGCGAAATTCATATTGGTATATACCAAATAGTCTCCCTTTCAATACGTCCATCGCAGTCGCCGGCCGCTGGCCGTATCGGAGAAAGGTTCCATGTTTGCCTTGCGGGTCATGCTCGAATACTTCCACCCCTGGCCTAATTCGGCCGGTTTCTACCTTGCCCGTGAACGCGGCTGGTACCGCGAGGCGGGGCTGGATGTGGAGCTGGTGGTGCACGATCCCTACCACGGCGACACCCTGGACCACCTGGCGCGCGGCGCCGCTGCCTTCGGCGTGTTCCCCAGCAATCGCCTGCTGGTGCGCCGCGAGCTGGGCCAGCCGCTGATCGGCGTGGCGTCGATCAACCATCGAGGCCTGGAGTCCATCCAGACCCTCACCGACAGCGGCATCCGCCGCCCGCGCGACCTGCAGGGCAAGCGCCTGGCACTCAACCCCACGCCCCGGGGTCTGGCCATGGTGCGGCACCTGGTGAGCCGCGATGGCGGTGATCCGGATGCGGTGGAGCTGATCGACGCCGGCTTCCGCGAGTTTCGCCCCGAAGACCTGGACGCCGGCCTCGCCGACGCCAGCTTCGGGGGCTATTGGGCCTGGGAAGCGCTGCTGCCCAGCACCATTGCCGAGGAGCGCCGCGTGGTGCTGCCAGTGGACGAGATCGGCGCGCCGCCTTATCACAGCTATCTGCTGGGTGCCCGCGAGGACTGGCTCGATGCCAACGAGGACATCGCCCGGCGTTTCCTCGCCATCACCGCGCGGGGCTTCCTCGCCGCGGCGGCCGAGCCGGAGGCCGCGCTGCCGGCCTACGAACGCACCATTCCCTACTTTCCCCGCGAGATGCTGGCGGAGTCGCTGCGGCGCATAGCGCCCAGCTGGCTGCATGACGGACGCTGGGGCGAGCAACGCGAGGAACTGCTGCAGCCCTACGCCCAGTGGCTGCATGACCATGGTGTACTGCGCGACCCGGAAATCTGGCGCGGCGCCACCAGCAATGCGTGGCTCGCGGGGCACCCGGCATGACCAAACGCATCAGCCATGGCATGGGCCTGGAACCGGTGGAGGCTGACTGGCCGGCATTGACCGAAGCCGAGGTCGGCGACCTGCTGGCGGCTTTCCCCCAGGTCGGCACCAACGCCCGCCTCATCTGGCACAGCCCGCGGCCCTTCTCCGCCGCCGCACTGGTGGAAAGCACCGGCGGTAGCCTTTTCGTCAAACGCCACCACCCCAGCGTACGCACGGTGCAATCGCTGGTGGAAGAACACGCCTTCCTCGATCACCTCACCCGCCGTGGCGCGCCGGTCGCCCGGGTACTGCGCGATGGACACGGCAGCAGCGCCATCGAACGGAACGGCTGGACCTATGAAGTCCACCAGAAAGCCGCAGGCCTGGATCTGTACCGCGACGCGCTGTCCTGGACGCCCTTCCGGCACAATGCCCACGCCTTCGCCGCCGGCGCTGCGCTGGCGAAACTGCACCGCGCCGCCGAAGGCTTCGACGCGCCCTCGCGGAGTGCCGGTGTGCTGCTCGGCAACCTGAACCTGTTCGGCGCGGCGGACCCGCTCGCCGCCATCGAGGCGACCTTTTCCCAAGCGCCGGCCCTCGCCGAGTACCTGCAGGCGCGTCCATGGAAGGAAGCCCTGAGCGAACTGCACCTGCCGCTGCAGCGCACGCTGTTGCCCTACCTGCAGCGCCAGCCCGCACTGTGGACTCACAGCGACTGGCACGCCTCCAACCTGCTGTGGAGCGATGATGGGCCGCAGGCACAGGTAGTGTCGGTGCTGGATTTCGGCCTCAGCGACAGAAGCTTCGCACTGTTCGACCTGGCCACCGCCATCGAACGCAACCTGGTGCCCTGGCTGGAGCTGGACCAGGGCCGCACCGCCGAGGCCGATCTCGACACCCTCGACGCGCTGCTGGAGGGCTACGCCAGCGTTCGCCCGCTGAGCCGCGACGACCTGCTCGCGCTGGCCGCGCTGCTGCCGCTTGTGCATGCGGACTTCGCGCTGTCAGAGGTCATCTACTTCCACGGCATCCTCGGTTCAGCCGAGAGCGCTTCGCTGGCCTACGACAATTACCTGATCGGCCACACCCGCTGGTTCCTCGGCAGCGAAGGCCAGCGCCTGCTGGACCACGTTCGCCAACTTGCGACGAAGGTGGCGTGAGATGAGCGAACCCCTGATCAATGCCAACCGGCTCGCCGCCGTGCTGGATGACCCGCGTCTGTGCCTGCTGGACGCCAGCGTCGAACTCGCCGCCCCGCAGTTCGACAGCGACTACCGCGCACAGAGCGGCTACGCCGGTTGGCTCGCCGGGCACATTCGCGGCGCACGGCATGCCGACCTGCTGGGCGATCTGGCGGATGTCGATGCGCCCTTCAGCTTCGCCCTGCCGGAGGCTCGGGCGGCGCTGGACGCGTTGCAGAGGCTGGGCACCCATGACGACTCGCTGATCGTGATCTATGACCGCAGCGACGGTTTCTGGGCCGCACGCCTGTGGTGGATGCTGCGCAGCCTGGGCATCGACGCGACCGTGCTGGATGGTGGGCTGCGCTCGTGGATTGCCGCCGGTTTCTCGCTGGAACATGGCGAGTCCCGCGAGGCCGGAAATGGCGCGCTGTCGGCCCCGGCGAAGTACCGGGACGGCTTCTGGATCGATCGTCGCGACGTCGAGAAAGTCGTGGCTGGCAACGCTCACGGCACGCTGGTCTGCGCCCTGTCCACCGCGCTGTTCGACGGTAGCGCCGTCACCCGTTACGCCCGTCGCGGGCACATTCCCGGCAGCAGCAACCTGCCGGCGCGCAGCCTGTTCGACGAAGACGGCTGCTACCTGCGAGGCGCGGCACTAAGCGAAGCCCTCGCCGAGTTGCGCCAGGCCGAACCACCCTTGCTGCTGTACTGCGGCGGCGGCATCTCCGCCGCTGCCCTCGCCCTGGCGCTGACACTGGCCGGGGAAACGCGGGTCGCCATCTACGACGGCTCGCTGCAGGAGTGGGCCGCAGAGCCTTCCCTGCCATTGACCACCGGAGCAGCTCCGGCCTGACAGTCCGTTTGCGGGCAATCACGTCTCACATCCAAGGCCATCCGTTTCGCACGGGAGGGGCTCGGCCCCGTGTATTCCCGGCGCACGCCCCGGCAATATTCAGGAGCGTTCCATGCAGTACCTGTCGCGCCCCGCGCGCACGCGATTTCCCCTCAGCCTGCTGACCCTGGCCGTGCTGCTGGCCAGCGGCCCCGGCCAGGCCGAGGAAGCCACCCTGGACACCGTCACGGTGATCGGCCATGACACCGAGAGCTACGCCAGCGACCGCGCCTCGGTCGGAGGCTTCGGCGAGGCACCTCTGCTGGACACGCCCGCCTCGATCTCGGTGTTCAACCAGGCGCTGCTCAAGGATCAGCAGGCGCGCCTGCTCAGCGACGTGCTGAAGAACGACGCATCCACCGGCGAAGCGTACGCGCCGGTGGGCTACTACGAGAACTTCGAGATCCGCGGTTACTCGCTCAATGCCGCCAGCAGTTACAAGGTCAACGGCCGCACCATCACCGGCGAGCAGAACGTGGCGCTGGAGAACAAGGAGCAGGTCGAAGTGCTCAAAGGGTTATCCGGCCTGCAGAGCGGCGTGTCCGAACCCGGCGGTGTAATCAACTACGTCACCAAGCGGCCACAGGACGTGCGTTCGGTGACCCTTGGCACCGACGCCGAAGGCGGCCGCTACCTCGCCACTGACGTCGGCGCCTGGCTGGACGCCGAGCAGACCGTCGGCGTGCGGGTGAACCTGGCCCACGAAGATCTGCGCTCCTACATCGACCACACCGACGGCAACCGTGACTTCGCCTCCCTGGCCCTGGACTGGAACCTCTCACCCAACGCCCTCTGGCAGTTCGACGCCGAGTACCAGAACCGTCGCCAGCCCTCGGCGCCGGGCTACCAGTTGCTCGGCGGCAGCGAACTGCCCCATGGCATCGACCCGCACGACCGCATTGGCTACCAGAGCTGGGCCGACCCGGTACGCATCGAATCGCTGAACCTCAACACGCGCTTCGAGTACCGCTTCGACGACGCCTGGACCGGCACCCTCAGTGCCTCGCGCAGCAGGGTGGTGATCGACGACTACAGCGCCTTCCCCTGGGGTTGCTACGGCGCCGCCAGTTGCGCCGATTCCGCAGTGCCGAACTACTTCAGCCTCGAAGGCGACTACGACCTCTACGACTTCCGCAGCCCGGACGATACCCGTCGCAACGACGAGCTGGAAGCCGCACTGCACGGGCAGTTCGCCACCGGAGGGCTGCGCCACGAGCTGACCGTCGGCACTTCGGCCTTCCGCCGGGTGCTGGACAGCCGACCCGAGCTCAACGAGTGGGTCGGCACCGGCAATATTTACACCGGCATCGGCGCCGTGGAGCCCTTCGACGGCGAGCCGGGACACAGCTATCGCCACCTCGACAGCCGTCAGTACGGCCTGTTCGCCAGCGACCGCATCTCGCTGAATGACCAATGGCAGGTCGTGCTGGGGGGCCGCCAGGTGCGCCTGGACGAACGCACCTTCGACAGCGACGGCGACACCACCCGCCACACTCGCCGCTCGGAGTTCCTGCCCAATGGCGCGCTGATCTTCAAGCCGCGCGCGGACATCTCGATCTACGGCAGCTACAGCAAGGGGCTGTCCCTGGGCGGCGAGGCACCCTGGTTCGCCAGCAACGCCGGTGACACCCTGGCACCCACCTCGTCGCGCCAGGTCGAGTTCGGCATCAAGCAGGAACTGGCCGGCTTCGACTGGAGCGCCGCGCTGTTCCAGATCCACCAGGCCTACCAGTTCGCCCGGCCCAACGGCGATGGCACCTTTACCTACGTGCAGCAGGGCCAGCAGAAGAACAGCGGGCTCGAGTTGTCCGCCAGTGGCCGGGTGACCTCCGCGCTGCAATTGAGCGGCAGCGTCGCGGCCATCCGCTCGCGGGTGGTGGGCAGCGACGCGGACGACTACGAAGGCCACCAGGCGATCAACGTCCCGCGCCTGCGCGCCAGCCTCCAGGCCGACTACGCGCTGGCCGAAGTGCCGGGGCTCTCGCTGCTGGGCACGGCGCGCTACAGCGGCGCCAAGTACGCCGACCGTGACGGCGCGGTGGAGGTCGGCGGCTACACCGTCTATGACGCCGGCGCGCGCTTCAGCACACGGATCGGCGACTACCCGACCACGCTGCGGCTGAGCGTCGACAACCTGTTCGACAAGCGCTACTGGCGCGATGTCGGTGAATATTTCGGCGACGGCTACCTGTTCCAGGGTGCGCCGCGCACGGCTCGCCTGACGGCGAGCGTCAACTTCTGAGGAAAGCGGCAATGTCTGCTCTGGAAATCATCGCGGTGATCGTCAACGTGCTCGGCGTCTGGCTCACCGCCCGGCGCATCCGCTGGTGCTGGCCGGTGAACGTGGTGGCGGTGCTGCTCTACGCCTGGATCTTCTTCAGCGTGAAGCTCTACTCCGACATGCTCCTGCAACTGGTCTTCGTGGTGCTGCAGTTCTACGGCTGGTGGCAGTGGAGCCGGGGCGACAACGAGCACGGCAAGGTGCGCGTCCAGCGCCTGCCGCCAAACACCGCCTTCTCCAGCTGCCTGGCGGGTGCCGTCAGTGCCCTCGCCCTGGGCTGGGCCATGCATACCTACACCGACGCCGCCCTCCCCTGGCTGGATGCGACTTTGACCGCCTTCAGCCTGGTAGCGAGCTTCTGGGCCGCGCGCAGGTATGTCGGCAGCTGGTGGCTATGGATCATCCTCGACCTGGTCTACAGCGGCCTGTTCCTCTACAAGGCGCTGTACCTTACCGCCGGACTCTACGCCGGCTTCGTGGTGCTGGCGATCTACGGGCTACTGGCCTGGCAGCGCGAGCTGCGCGATGAACCGCCGGCACTCGCCGCCGGCAATGCCTGAGGTGCCGCCATGCTCTACCAGGCCATCCCACCGCACTACGCCCGCATCCGCGACCAACTGGCCGCCGACATCGCCCAGCGACGCTTCCTTGCCGGGCAGAAACTACCGCCCGAGCGCGACCTCGCCGAGCGCTTCGAGTGCACCCGCGTCACCTTGCGCCAGGCCCTGCAACAGCTGGAAACCGAGGGGCTGATCTACCGCGAGAACCGGCGCGGCTGGTACCTCAGCCCGCCGCGCATCGACTACGACCCGACGCGGCTGGTCAGCTTCATGGATTACGTGCGCCTGCAGGGCCGCGTGCCCCACACCGAATGCCTGAGCGCCGAACGACGACGCGCCGGCGCCTGGCTGGCGGCGCGGATGAACCTGCCGTCGCCGGACGAACCGGTGTTCCGCCTGCACCGCCGCCGGCTGATCGATGGCCGACCGGTGCTGGTGGAAATCAACACCCTGCTCGCCAGTTGGTGCCCGGATCTGCTCGACGCGCGCCTGGACGGTTCGCTGACCACGATCCTTCGCGAACGCTTCGGCAAGGTGCAGACGCGCTGCACGCTGAACCTGCGCCTGGGTACGGTCAACGACGACCAGGCCGAGCTGCTGCAATTGGCCTGCGGCGCCAGCAACCTGGTGCTCGAACGACTGAACTACGCCGAGGATGGCTTGCTGGTGGAATTCGACCAGGAATTCTGGCGGCCGGACGCGGTGTCCGTGGCCGTGCAGGCGGATTTCCCGTCACGCTCGTTATAGCTGAATAAGTAATTATCAAATGCTAATTCAGTATTTCTGGTTCTAACAGGATCGCAGCTAGGCTAGCTCCAACTTCACCGCAACCGGCTTGTCTGCAAGCCTTCTGGAGCCGCCATGGACCGCACCGACAACATCATCGACCTCGCCCGCCACCGCACGCGCCGTCAGGCCCGCCGCCAGGCCGAGCTGATGTGGATGCTGTACGCGCAGCGCGCCGGCTACGATGCCTTCCAGATCGTCCAGCAGAGCCGCGACAGCGGCCGCCGCGAGGCCTGAATCATGGGCCTGCCGCTCGCCACGGATCTGCCCACCGTGGCGTTCGACGCTGAGCAAACCACACCCGGCGCGCCGGACGACCCTATCGGCGAGCGCGTCGCCAGCAACCTGCTGCGCCTGCGCGCCAAGCGCAACCTCTCCCTCGACGGCCTCGCTCGTCTCTGCGGTGTGAGCCGCACCATGCTGGCGCAGATCGAATCCGGCCGCAGTGTTCCGTCGATCAAGGTACTGAGTAAGATTGCCCAGGGCCTCAAGGTCTCGGTCGCCGCCTTCCTCGACGACCGCGCCTTCGACGGCGTGGCCGTGCTGCCAGCACGCGAAAGCAAACGTCTGGTCAGCGGCGACGGCGCCTTCGTCAGCCGCGCGCTGTTCCCCTTTGACGTCTCGCGCCAGGTGGAATTCTACGAACTGCGCCTGGCAGGCCTGGCCACCGAACACTCCACCGGCCACGCGCCCGGCACCCAGGAGAACCTGGTGGTCGCCCAGGGCGTGCTGGAGATCAGCGTCAACCAGGAACGCTTCCTCCTCGGCACCGGCGACTCCATCCTGTTCTACGCCGACCAGCCGCACAGCTACCGCAACCCGGCGGACAGCGAGGCAGTGGCGTACTTGGTGACGACCTATGCGGAACGGCTTGACTGAACCGATCCACGCAAAGCGCCCACGCAATGAAAAAGGCCCGGCGGGTTTCCCCTCCGGGCCTTTTTCGTTTTAGTGCCCTGCTATCAGCAGGTGCAGCACATCATCGGCATGCCGTTGCAGCTCATCATCATGGGCATACCGCATTCCATCATCTTGTTCATCAGCAGGCAGCAGTTCTTGAGCATGTCCATGCCCATGCCCTGCATCGGCATCATCTTGCACATCATCATGTCGCCCTGCATCGCGCATTCCATCATGCACTTCATGCCGGGCATGCCCATGTTCATACCCATCATCGGCATCTGCATCATCGGGCTCATCATGCCCATCATCGGCATCATGGCCATGGCGGGCTGGGACATGCCCATCATCATCAGGTTGCCGCAGTGCATCATCATCGGCATGCCGCAGTTCATCATCATCGCCATCATCTCGGCGCTGTTGCGGAACATGGCCATTTCCATGCCCATGGCCGGCTTCATGCGGCACATCATGCCGTCGTCGAGCATCTCGCATTCCATGGTCGCCATCATCATCGGCATGCCCATCATCGGCATCATGGTGTTGGTGTTCATCGGCATCTGCATGGCGTTCATCATGGTGGAGCTCCCTGAATCGATTGGAATGAAGTGCTGCGAATGCGGCCGATTCTAGGAAAGTGCGGCGGCAGGGCAAGATGGCGGGGGAACGTCGGGGTTCGTAGTATCAACCCGCGATTCGGATTCGATATCAGCGGCGTTGTACGCGATACTTTCGATAAGCTCGCTATCGAGAACACGATAGAAGTACAAGCAGCCATTTCAGCGACATGGATATCTCATCCAGTGCTGAACAAAGAACCGAAGTGAATATTGGATCTAACCAGCACCGGAAAAATAGACATTACCGACTCTGATGCCCGATTTAGAGGGTTCTCTGCTCTCTCGATAAATTTCAAAAAAGAGCGCATGAGCATGCGCTCTTTCTGCTGCCCCCCTACATGACTGACACCACGCTCTTGCCTGGCGGAAGCTACACATTGCGCTGACTGGCAGAGCGATAGTCACCAACTGCCCTCAGCCACTAGGCGGTTGAGTTTGGGCCGGCACCCAGCATAAGCACACTTCTTCTGGCGCTGCATAAGTCAGCGAGAGAGCCTGGCATGCATAAGGCCGCCACGCACGCCAAGTCAGATGGAGAACACTGGCTCCGGGAAGCGATTCGCCCAGTCTGCTGTCAGCGGGAACTCTTCCTGGTCACAACGAACTGTCCAGGTTGTAGCTCAACCATCGCGGCGATGAATCACCGCAACCATTGCGCGTACCAATCGATGGTTCGCTGCAGGCGGTCTCGGACAAAGGATGGCCGCCGCAACACGTGCCCTTCGCCCGGATAGATCACCAACTGTGTCGGGACACCGTTGACCTTCAACGCCTGGTACATTTGCTCGCTTCCCACCAGAGGCACGCTCCAGTCCCGGTCACCGCCCATGAACAACGTCGGCGTCCGGATCTGGCCGGCATGGAAGAACGGCCAGGAGGCATCGATCCATGCCTGCGGGGCGAGCCATGGATCTGGAAACTCGGCTCGCCAGAAGCTCAGCCATTGGTCATGCCCATACTGGGCAATCCGATTGCCGCTGCCCGCACCACTGATGGCCGCTTTGAACCGGGTGTCCGCAGCAATCAGGTAGTCGGTGAGGATACCCCCGAAGCTCCAGCCTCCCACGCCAAGACGCTGCGGATCAGCGATACCGCTGGAGACCAGGTATTCAACACCAGCGAGCAGGTCGGCCACCGGCAACTTACCCCACTCCCCTGTCAGCGCCTTGCTGAAGTCGGTGCTACGACCACTGCTTCCGCGATAGTTCACGTTCAGAACGGCATAGCCCTGTGCTGCGAGTAGCTGCCGCTCGAAGACGAACGAGTGGCTGTCCTGCGAGTTGGGTCCTCCGTGGATGCGCAGTAGAGCGGGCAGCGTGTGACTGGGCTTTCCGCCGGGCAACGTCAGGAGCCCGTGCACTATCTGCCCATCACTGGAGCTGAACTCGACGTCTTTCGCCGCCAGCCAGCGTACCTGCCGGTTGAGTGCGTCGTGGATGCCGCTGATGGACTGCCGCGGCAGGCTGGACGAGCCTGGTATCAAGCGATACAGCTCGCCCGGACGTTCATCGCCAGAGGCAATGTAGAGGATGCCCGTCGATGTCACTGCGTAGTCGCTTACTGTCAGCGGGCCGTCCAGTAAGCGACTGACCTTGCCGTCAGCCAGCGTTACCTCCGCCAGCCCCTGACTCCGGTCACCGCTGACCATGAAGCTCACGCGCTTGCCATCGGAACTGAAGGCAGGTGTGCTGACAAACTGATCCAGTGTCTTCGTCAGCGACCGGACGGCACCGGAGTCCAGCTCAACCAGGGACAGGTGTGGGTGCTCGCGAAAGTCGAGATCACGCTCCTCGCTGTCGAGATAGGCTATGGAGCGACCGTCCGGTGCCCATGCCAGGGATGTCGCACTGCCCAGTCGAGCGGGAGCAAGGGTGCGTGGAGGCTTTTCTCCCTTGCTGTCGACAACGAACAGGGTTTCGCTGCGACGCGCATTCACACCGGGCTCCGCGCTGGCGATGAAGGCAATCCAGCGGCCGTCCGGAGACCAGCGCGCGGAGCCAGGACTTGCCTGCCCGTCGCCGGCAACCCGATGCAATCGGCCGCCGGCAGGATCGAAGACGTAGAGCGATGGTTCCGCACCGCTCAGATAGCCCTGCCCGTCCCGCTTGAACTCCAGGCGGTCAATGACCAGTGGCTGGCTGGCCGGGCGAGCAGCCTCGCTGTCGTATGCGATCAGGACCTGCTTGCCGTCGGGCGCCCATTCGTAGTCCAGGATCCGCCCCGGCAGCTGGGAAAGCCGACGGGGCGCCGAGCCATCACGGACCACCCACAGCTGGCGCGTTTCATGATCATCACGCAGAAAGCTGTAACCCTGGTCGCCCGGGATACTTCGTGCCTGCGAAAAAGCCTGGTCGCCGCCCAGTAACAGGCGAGGCGTCCGCTCCGCCGAATTGGCGAGCCAGAGTTCCCTCTGCTGCACATCGTCCGTGGATGATGGGCGGGTTACCGTGTACAGCACGCCCTCGCCGCCTGCCGTCGCACGCAGTTCGCTGAGCTCAGCGAGCTGCGCGATGTCGTCGAGAACAGCCAGCCTGGCAGACTCCGCAACGGCTGCCAACGGAAGCCAGCACGCCAGCAGAGCGGCACCGAGGGGCGCCGTTCGGCGCCCCCGGCAGGACCTATGCGTGTCGCTTCCTTCAACGGAAGGCATAGGTGAGCCCCACATAGACGCCGAAGCCATCGCCCGGCACAGAGCGTGCTACGTCCTTGCCCTTGTCGTCATAGCCGGGAGTGACGATGTTCGCGTAGCGCTCATTGGTCAGGTTGCGAAGGTCAAGCCAACCTTGCCAGTCCTTTCCCGGAGCGTCATAGCCCACTCGAGCCCCGAAGATGTTGTATGAACCGGCATAGAACGAGTTCGCGTAGTCCACCGGAATCCGCGAGGAATACTCGGTGTTCAGCCCGGCATACAAACCGTTGGGGAGGCTGTAACGCAGTTCGGCCTGGTAGTAGTGCTTGGGAATACCCGGCAACTGGTTATCGCCGAAACGGTCATCGTCGCGGTAATGGAAGTCGCTGTAGGTATAGGCCTGCGTGAGGTTCAGGCGGCCTTGGCCGCCACCGTCCCAGAGCAGGCTGTCCAGGCTGAACTCCACGCCCTGGTGGATCGTCGGGCTGGCGTTGGATTCGGCGATGATGGCCGAGGTGGTAGCCGTGGCAGCCTGGGTCTCGACACTCAGCAGTTCGTGACGAACCTCCGAGCGATAGACCGCAAGATCCCAGTGCCCGAACTGAGCGTCACCGCGCCCGCCCACCTCAAGCGTGGTGGCCGTCTGGTTCTTCAAGTTGACGGGCTCACGCTGCAGACCGGTGGCAGGTCCGCTTCCGGCCGGGAAGTACTTGTTCGAGCCCCAGATGAGCGACCAGGCGTGAGGCGGTTCGACCGAGCGGCTGAGGTTGCCGTACACCTGCAACTGCGGGCTGAACTCGTAGCGCAACCCGACACGTGGGGCATAGTCCCAGTCATGCTGGCTCACCTTGCCTCCGCCTTCCGGATAGGTCACTTCACTTTCACGGCGGGTATAGATGGCCGCCAGGCCGGTGGTCAGCCACAAGCTCGGAGCAAGCTCCAGATCGTTGCCGATGTGCAGCACACTGTCGGAGCCCAGGTAGCTGTAATCGCGCGTCTTGGTGCCCACGGCGTACGCGGCGGTGTTGCCGGTGGGAACACGCACATACTCCGAAGCGCCGTTGTTGGGCAGTGCCTTGGTGCTGCGCAGGCCGATGGTGGTGGTGCTGTCGTGGCCGAACAGGGTGTCCTGGCGAATGTAGTTCAGTACCCCGCTGACATCGGTGTAGGCGACCTTGATGCGGTTGGTACCCTCGCGCAAGTCCATGGGGTAGTCGTGGTAAACCAGGCCGGCTTCCACCCGCGAGTTGTCGTCGAGGTAGAAAGTCGTCTTGTTTCCGAACCAGGTCGTACCCGGCTGGATACGCTTGGAGTCCCGAGCCACGTAGACCGGGTTCGCCGCACGGGGATCGTGATTGACCTGGTAACGGGTCAGATTGCCCGGCATGTCGTTGTCGGTTTCCCGATAGCGGAAGTAGAAGCGGGTCTCTAAGTTGGGGTTGAAGCGATAGCCAAAGTTCGCCGCGACACCCTTGCCGCTGCCGCCGCTGTGGTCGCGATAGCCGTCGTACTCCGAGTCCGTGAGGCTGACGTAGTAGTCTGCATCGCCCAGTACCTGGCCCGAGCTGATCTCGCGCTTGGCATACCCGTTGGAGCCCGCCTCATAGTGCAACTGCAACTTGGGCGCATCATAGCCAGTGTGGGTGACGTAGTTGACCGCACCGCCCAGCGCCAGGGCTCCCCGGTCGAAACCATTGGCGCCGCGCAGCACCTCTACCCTGCTCAGCCAGAGCGGCTCCTTGAGCTCGTACGGTGTACCGCCAGGACCTGTAAGCGGCAGGCCGTCAATGGTCTCGTAGAGGCCGGACGCGTGGGCACCTGCCCCTCGGTTGAGCCCCGAGCCACGAATCGACAGCTTGATGCCGTCATTGTTGGTCGCCTTGGCATAGACGCCGGGCTGGTACTTGAACACGTCTTCGTTGTTGCTGGCGCGGCCCTGCTCAACGCTCTGCAGGTCGATGTAGTTGGTACCGCCCGGGGTCTTCTCCAGTTGCTCCTTGGCGACCTCCGCTTCAGTCTGCGCGCGGCCGATGACCTCGACTTTCTCCAGTTCGACAGCGGTGTTCGGTTGATCGGCCTGGGCAATCTGACTGAAGGCCAAGGCAACGCTATAGCCCAGCCAGGGCAATGCACGGCGTGCAAAAGGTGGTTGTTGAGACTGCATGGACGACATCCTTGAAAGGCGGTTGGATACTCAACGCACGGGGTCAGCCGCGACGCTGCAATGGGTGATTGCTCGGCAAGCGGTCGCCCTTGCCGAACAGTTTCTGGCGAAGGGTTCCGGGGCGGTATTCCTGCTTGAGCAGGCCGCGTTTGCGCAGCTCGGGCGCGAGGCCGTCGCTGAAGTCCTCGAAGCTGCCTGGAGAGATCACGTAGGTGACGTTGATGCCATCCACCCCGGCGTCCTTCCATTTCTGCAGCTCATCGGCCAGGCGCTCGGGGCAGCCGACAATCTGCCGGTTGCGGCGCCACAGCAGGACCTGACCAAGCGTCCACTTCTGGTCGGGCGCTGACTGTCGAAGGCTGTTCAGCCAGCCTTGCTGCGTATTGGTGCGAATGCTCTCCAACGGTGTGTTCAAATCCACCGCCGAAATATCCTGGCCCGCCGCGCTACTCAGTTGCGCCGCGAAGGCTTCCTCATCGAGATATTCCCGGTAGCTGGCATCCTTCGCCCTGGCTTCTTCATCGGTGCCGCCAACCACGAAAGTGAGTCCTTGGAAGAACAGAATGCTCGAAGGGTCACGCCCCAGTGCCAACGCGCGGCGGCGAACATCCGCGATGATCTGCTGAGCCCCGAGAGGCGTCGTCGAGTCGAGGAAAATGGCCTCGGCATTACGTGCCGCGAATTGCCGACCGGCCTCCGACGAGCCCGCCTGGAACAGGACTGGGGTGCGCTGCTGCGAAGGCTCGGACAAGTGGGGACCGGGAACCTGGTAGTACTGGCCTTCGAAATCGATGCGGTGCACCTTGGAAGGATTGGCATAGCGGCCCAGCACCGTGTCACGCAGCACGGCATCATCCTCCCAGCTGTGCTGCCAGAGCCGACCGCAGACTTCCAGGTATTCCGCCGCCATGGCATAGCGGGTGTCATGCTCGGGCAGGTCGCCCCAGCCAAGGTTTCGCGCCGCGCTCGCCAGATGCGAGGTGACGATGTTCCAGCCTACCCGCCCCTCAGTGATGTGATCCAACGTCGAGACCCGCCGTGCGAAGTTGAACGGAGGTTCCTGCAGGATGGACTGGGTGAAGACGAAGCCCAGGTGCTCTGTGACCGCGCTCATCAGCGGAATCAGCACACTCGGATCACCCCCGGGGGACTGCATCGCCCTGCTGACCGCCGTCTGGTAGCCGCCTCGGTAGATGTCATGTACACCCACGACATCCGCCAGGAAGATGCTGTCGAATCCACCACGCTCGAGCGTCCTGGCCAGGTCAGTCCAGAAGCGCGGGCGGGTGTAGTCGAAACGCTTGGACTCCGGGTGAGCCCAGACTCCGTGATAGGCCAGGGAAACGCAGTTCTGTTCGAAAGCATTGAAGAAAAGCTCATTGGCACCGCGGCCAGAAGAAAGGTCGCTCATGGGAAAGTCCTTAAACGGGGCGTTGCCAGTCCGGCAACGGAAGATCCAGGTGTTCGCGCAAGGTCTCGCCCTGGTACTGGCTACGCAGCACCTGGCGCTCTTGCAGAAGAGGAATGACATGGTCGAGCAGGCCGTCGAGGGAGGCGCTCAGATCCGCAGGCAAAACCACGTAGCCATCGGTTGCTCCAGCGTCGAAGCGCTCCTGCAACTGGTCAGCGATCTGCTCGTAGCTGCCCACCGGCGTCCAATGCCCCCGTGAGCTCACCAACCGTTGCAGGATCTCTCCAAGCGGGCGCTGCTGAACCGCCAGCGCCAAAAGCTCCTGCGCGGCCGTGCTGGGTTCGCCCTGGCGTGCCTGTCGTAGCAACGCTTCGGGCAACGGCTGGTCCAGTGCGAGGGACGTGCAGTCGATACCGTTCAGCAGCCCTGAAAGCCGGCGAAGCGCCTGCTCCTGGTCAGTCAGCTCAGCGAGCGCTCGCTGTTGCTCCTGCGCCTGGGCGATGGTTGGGCCACTGATCGGCGTCACCCCCTGCAGCACCCTCAGGTGCTCGGGGTCTCGCCCGTACTTGCGGGCGCGGTGCTTTAGGTCGCGATAGAAGCTTGCTGCTTGCTCCACATCCCCCTGCATGGTGAAGACGATATCCGCATAGCACGCGGCGAGTTCGCGGCCCTCCTCCGAAGACCCTGCCTGCACCACCAATGGCCGTCCTTGCGGAGAGCGCGGCGTTGGCAGTACGCCCTTCACGCGCACATGCTCACCACGGTAGTCGGCCACATGAATGCGCCGCGGATCGCCATATTGCCCTGCCTCGCGATCGAGCAAGATCGCCTCCGGCTCCCAGCCGTCCCACAGCGCCCGAGCCGCTTCCAGCGTCTCGGTAGCTCGCTGGTAGCGGGCTGCATGTGCGGGCAACTGCTCGAGTCCATAAAGCTGCTGCCCGCCACGGGAGGTCACGATGTTGACGCCTGCACGCCCACGGCTCAGGTGATCCAGCGAAAGGACCTGTCGCGCCAAGGTGTATGCAGGCGTGAACGTGGTCGACACGGTAGCGATCAAGCCAATCCGCGAGGTCACTGCGGCCAGCGCCGAGAGCAGTGTCAGCGGCTCGAGCTGGTTGGTCGGCCAACTGGCATGGGATTGCGGGTCGAAGCCTGCGACGTCAGCCACGAACAGGCTGTCGATCACCGCCGCCTCGGCGCGCCGGGCCAGCCGCTGGAACAGCTGCAGATCGCAGAGTTGCTCCGCCGCGCTGTCGGGCTGTCGCCAAGCCGCCTGGTGAAAACCGGCATCACCGGTCACCAGGGCCAGGTGCATCTTCCCGCGGCGACTCATGCTGCTGGCGCGCTGGCGAAATCAATACTGCCGGCCAGCGGCGCGCTGGCGGCCACCTGCCCCTGCAACAGCGCCAGCTTGGCGCTGATGACCCGCGCAGCGTCCGAGCCCAGGATAAGCCGGGAAGCAAACCCGTCAGCCGGAAGGCCGGCGCCGACCTGAGCGATGATGCGCCGCGCTGCCTGCTGCGGATCCCCGGGCTGTTGGCCACGGCTCTGGGCAAGCCCGCCCCGCGCCGCGCCTGAACTTGCCTCGTAATCGGCAATGCGCGTATGACTGGTCAGCAGCGACTGGTCCTCGAGGAACTCCGTGCGCAGGATGCCGGGCTCGACGATCAGAACGCGCACACCGAGTGCTGCCGTTTCCTTGGCCAGCGCTTCGCTCAATCCTTCGAGGGCGAACTTACTGGCCGAATAGACGCCCCAGGATGCCGCGCCAGAGAGGCCTGCCAGCGAGCTGATGTTCACCAGGTTGCCGGCGCGCTGGGCACGGAAGCCTGGCAGAACAGCCCGGATAACGTTCAGCGCGCCATGCAGATTCAGTTCGAAGACCTCGCGAACCTCCGCGTCGCTGGCTTCCTCGATAGCCCCGAGCAAGCCTTTGCCCGCGTTGTTGATGACCGTGTCGATGCGTCCGAAGCGCTGCACTGTCACTGCCACTGCCTCACCAACCTGAACCGGGTCGGTCAGGTCAGCGGCAAGGCGCAACAGCTGCGGATGCTCAGGTTCACCGACAGCGATCACGCGCGAAATCGCGGCTACCTGATGCCCGTCGGCAAGCAGCTCCTTTACCAAGTGCCATCCCAGCCCACGGCTGGATCCAGTAACAAGCCAAACTGCCATGCAAAGTTCCCCCAACCCCACTGAAGGGGCGTCATCGTTTATGGAAAGAGGTCTTAGAGAATGCCGCTATTGGGCGGCAGGATTCCGTTGAGCAGGTGATTGCCCAGGTGGTGGATCTTCCAGCGCGCAGGATCGTGCAAGGAGTGGGTACGAGTGTTGCGCCAGTGGCGGTCGAGCCCCAGTGGTCGTGCCGTACCGCCCGCGCCCATCCAGTCGAATACCGCGCTGCTCAGACTTACCGCTTGCTCGGCGGCAAAAGTCTTGGCGGCCGCAACGGCCAGGGAAATTTGCGCGGCAGCCTCTGCCGCCTGGTCGGGCGGGGTATCGGGATCACGCAGTAGCGGGTCGAGGCGGTCATAGGTCCGTGCGGCTTCGTCCAGCAGAGCCGAGGCGGCCCGCTGGGCGATGGCAAAACGGCCGAACGCCTGGATCACCACGGGGTCTTCACTGTTGCTCGCAAACGGTGACTCACTGGAAGGTCGAGAACGCAGCCGAACGTACTCTGCGCCGTCGCGCAATGCAGCATCGAGAACCCCCAGGTCCAGCCCGATGTGGTGCAGTTGACCAAAGGCACCATGGCTTTGTGGCTGTTCGAACAGCCTCCAGCGTTCGACCACCCGCCAGCGCGGCACCTCTACCCGCTCGAACGTGGTGGTGCCGCTGCTGGTGCCACGCTGGCCGAAACCATTCCAGTCCTGCTCGACCCGCACACCAGCGGCCTGCCGCTCGACATAGGCAACTGCGATCCGCCCCTGGGGGTCCTTGGCCATCACCGCAATCCAGCGCGCATGCACGGCACCGGTGCTGTAGTACTTGCGCCCATCCAGCAGGTAATCGCCACCGGGCTCGATCTCCTGCAGGCTGGTCTGGAAGTGCTCATAGCCACGCTTGACGCCGATTTCCGTGGTGCCGTTGCCAAACCAGGCGCCATCCAGAGCTTCGGCAAAGAAGAAGCGACGCTGGCGTTCGCTGCCAACCCGGCCTATCGCATCCAGGGCGGCATAGTGCGGCTGGAATATTTGCGCCACGCTTGGATCAGCCGCGGCGATGCGACGGTAGACCCTGGCAATGGTCACAGCGCTTGCCTCTACCCCGCCATAGGCTCGCGGCACGTTCAGGGCCAACAGGCCACTGCTGGCGATCGCAGCTATGGCTGCGTCAGGCAGAGACCCGGTCGCATCGCGCTCAATAGCGCCTTCGGCGACCGCGGTCGCCAGCCGATCGAGAATCGAATCGACTTCGGACTCCTCGCGAATGATGTGCACATTGCTCATTGGGCGATGCTCCCAACCTGCTGCCGACCCGGCTCATCCAGGATCACAGCGGGATCGCTTTCCAGCCCGCGGGCAGCAATGGCATCGCCAACGGCCTCGCTTTCACGAATCAGGCGCACCAGTACCGGTAGCACGATACGCACGCCAGGCCGTGCGTAACCGCGAGCTTTGCAGGCATCTCGCGAGATATCGATGGCACGACTCACGCTTGGAATCAGTCGGATGGTCAGCGCCAGCACCAGGCTCACCTTCCAGGTATCCACACCCAATCGACCGAAGGGACGCAGCAGTCGCTCGAACAGGTCGAGCATGCTGGAAACTCTTGTGGTCAGGGTCAGCAGACCCGCAAGCAGGATGGCGTTGTACATGGTCAGCGATAGCTGTGCGCCGGCTTTCCAGTCCTGCGTGAACACCTGCACCAGCATGATCAGCACCACGAACGGCGCCAAGCCGCGCGACGCGGCGAAGGCGGGTCGCAGCCCGAGACCAGCCTGCAGATACAACGCCAGGAAGAGTGCCAGCCAGGCTAGCTGGGCGGGCAAGAGGGTGGTCAGAGACAACCCGGCAGAAAGCGCCAGGAGGCCGAGGAACTTCCAGCCGGGAGTCAATCGGTGCAGCCACGAGCTACCGGGCTTGAACAGACCCATCATGCCGAAAGCTCCTGGGGAACCCGCCGAGCACGAATCAGGGCGCGGTAGCGGGACACCGCCTCTGCTGGCGGGCCGTCGTAAAACACCCGTCCGCGGTCGATGACGACCACGCGATCAAAGTCCTCGATGATCTCCAGTTGATGGGTCAGGAGAATGACCTGTTGCTCCAGCCGGCGCAGGGTATCGACGAAGATCTCGACGTTATGAAGATCGAGCAATGTCGTGGGCTCGTCGCAGATCAGTATCTGTGGCTGCGTGGCCAGCACCGAGGCGAGTGCGAGCATCTGTTTCTGCCCGCCCGACAACAAGTGCGCTGAATGTTCGCCGTGCTCCTGCAGACCGAAGCGGGCCAGCAACGCATCGACTTCACGCTGGGTTCGCAGCTTGTCGTAGCCGAAACGGCGCAGGCCGAGGGCAACATCTTCCGCAACGGTTGGCATGATGATCTGGCTATCGGCATCGGAGAAGATGAACCCTACCCGCTGACGAGCCTGGACAGGATGGCGGCGCACTTCAACGCCGTTCACCACGACATCGCCCTGCTGCGGGATCAGCAGGCCATTGAGCATACGTGCCAGGGTCGACTTGCCATTGCCATTGGCGCCGATGAAAGCGATTCGCTGCTCCTTGAGCTCCAGGTTTATGTCGTGCAGCACGGGCCAATCGCCGAAGCTGTGGCTCAGGTTTCGAATGGAAATCACCGCTGGGAACCTCAGTATTCGATTGCGTAGGAAAGGGGTATCTCAGGATTCGCCGCGCCGAACACCGGCGGGCGGAATGGGGAAGGCGCGGAACAGCGAGCGGCCGATCAGGGAGGCCAGCACCACCTTGAGCAGGTCGCCCGGCAGAAACTCCACGGCAGCCAGTACGGATGCGCCCAGGCCACTCCCAAGCCGCCAGGCTGCAACCGGCAAGCCGGCGGCATAGATCACCAGGATGCCACCCACGAAGTTCGCCAACAGGGCACGTCCGAGCGAGTAGTGGCGCCCATCGCGCGGCGCCATCCAGGCAATCACCGCCACCCCTGGCAGCCAGCCCAGCAGAAATCCGGCGGAAGGCCCGAACAGAGGCGCCAAACCACCACGTCCTCCTGACAACAATGGCAGTCCGGCCAGCGTCAATGCCTGGAAGCACAGTACGGCCAGCACCGCTCGCCGGGGCCCCAGCAGCGTGCCGGCGAGCATGACGCCGAGGGTTTGCGCGGTTATTGCCACGGGCCCCAACGGCAGGACGCCGAACAAGCCGAGCACAGCGATCAAGGCGGCGAACAGCGCGATCAGCGCCAGGTCTCGTGGCAGGAGCGGACGGCGGGCCTTGGCAGGCTGCCGGTGGCTAGGAAGTACGGAATCATCCATCAGCGAACTCTTCGAAACAGTTATTGGTCAATACACTAACTGAACTCGATCCTACCCAGCTGAGCCGTGAGAGCAAAGATTGATTTGATATATTGATATATCAGTTGTCGTTTTTATTCCTTTAAATTTCATTCGTGAAAAAACACGTCTAGAGTGGCGGAATTTCGCCGACTATGAAGGCTATCAATCGAATAGAAGCCAGATATAGACGATTGGATCATGGCTTCACGGCTAACAGGACGATGCGCTCCATGCCCAGAATGTCATGTATTTGACCAATAACATGAACATCAATGATAGAATACAAAGTCATGGGGTTTACCCATTACAAACTGATGCAGCCATTTACCGCACCACACCCTCCGAAAACCTGCGAGGCGCTATCTGCAATGACGGAAGAAAGTACGACCCTGAGCGAGCGGGATCTGCGTTTCAATTTTCGCAGTGGTACGCCAGCGCTCTTCCTGGTGGAAACCTTCGGCGAATGGACCCGCCGTCGTTATGACCGGATCATGACGGCAGAGGTGTGGAACGATTGGCTGCAGCAGATCGGTTATCCGACGGTTACCGAGACGCTCAGCGCCAACGACCTGGAGCAAATGCGCGACTTGCGCAGAGCGATCTATGGCTTGGCACAGGCTCGCGTAAAAGGGATGGATGCGCTGCCCACCGACGTACGGGCTATAAACCAGTACGCAGAACACCCGGTACCGGTTGCGCAACTGGCAGCGGACGGCCGTTCTCGTCGAGTGCCGGAAAGCATCTCGCAGGCACAGGTCCTGTCGATGTTGGCGCGAGATGCCATCGAACTGTTCTCCGGCGAATACGCCGAGCGCATTCGGGAGTGCGCCAGCCATATATGCCCAGTCATCTTTGTCGACCGCTCACGTCGAGGGGATCGGCACTGGTGCTCCACCAACTGTGGTGCTCGCCACGCCACTGCGCGATACCGTCAACGCCAGCAACAGCCGGAGGACATCGACTGATCGCTGCTCACGAGGTCCGAGGAGCTGGTCGCCATGCTCTTTCCCCAAGTTCACTGCCGGGGCGAAGAGCCGGGATACAGCGCCAAAGCGAGCACAAACAGCAGCCCCACCGCCCCTACCGACGCGACCAGCCCCTGTTCACCCAGCGCACCAATGACAACGCCCGTGATGATCGGGCCCGCAATGCTGCCCAGGGTGTAGAACAACGCGATGGCGGTCATGGCCGTCGACAGTTGCTGTTCGCCGACTCGTTCGCCAGCTTCGATCACCGCCAGGGTGTTCATTCCGCCGATGGCGCCGCCCCAGACGAACGCGGCCAATGCAGCGAGCCACGGATATGGCAGGCACAGAGCGATGAGCATTGCCCCACCGACCAGCACCAGCCCACACAGTAACTGCGCCGCCCTGTATGAACTGCGGTCAGCCACCCAGCCGATGGGGAGCTGAAGCGCCGTCCCGCCGGCCCCGAATGTGGCAACCAACAACGTGGCTGTCGCCAGCAGGTAACCTGCTGCCAGGCCGTAGCTGGCGAGGAAGGTAATCGAGGAGGTTTCGCTGAAGCCGGCGATGAAAGCTCCGCACAGGGCAAGGGGAATTATTCCGAGCACGCCCCTGGGCTTTTTATCCATCGGGATGCCAGGTGCCACCGCGACATCCCTCAGGGTCCAGGCCACGACTCCGGAGACACCGGCGAGCGCCGCGCACGCAAAGTAAGGAGTGGAACTCTCCACCCCCAGCAGCGACAGCAGCAATGGCCCCACGGCAATGCCCAGCCCCATCAGGGTTTCGTGAATACCAATGGCACGGCCACGCTCGCTTCGCTGCGCAACGAGCACTATCCAGGTATCGCTCGCAATCCAGCGCAGAATGAGCCCGATACCCAGCACGAAGTTCAACATGAAGAGCAGCATCGGCTCCCGGGTCAAGGACATGCCAAGCACCGCTACTACCGTCAGGGCAGCGCTGATGATCGACGCTCGCGCCAGCCCGAACAGGACAAGTAAACGAGGGACCAGGCGGTAAAGCACCAGAATGGCAAGCCAGGAAGCACTGACCACAAGACCGATCCGTGCAGGGTCGACGCCCTGCCGTTCCATCGACAAGGACAGTAGCGGTGTGATGGTGCCAATCTGCACGATTTGGGAAAGCGCCGAGGAGGTGTTGATCCTGGCCAGTACACCCCAGCGCTGCCGATCCGTTGGTTCGAAGCCCGGACTCTCCATGGGTCTTCCTCTGCAAGAGTTCGACACCCTGCCTCCGGGACGGGGGCCGACGTTCAATGACAGGCTGGCCACGCAAAAGCGCCACCAGCCTGTCATCTATTCAGCTCCGATGGAGCATGTCGCAAGCCCGTTCTTTTCCAGGTAGCGCTGCTGCTCCTCGTCCGCCAGCTCAAAGCGTCCCAGCTCGACCACCACCGTGGTAATCGGTCGGCGATGACGGCCCGAACCGTCAAGCTGCGCACGCGCCGCGTCTGCTGTCTCCGCCTGAGCAGCAGAGTGCGTGAAGATCGCGGAGCGGTACTTCACACCCACATGCTCGCCCTGGCGATCGACCGAGGTTGGATCATGCAATCCCCAGAAGGCCTCGACCAGTGCCGCATAGCTGATCACCTCCGGGGCGAAATCTACCTGCACCACTTCAATCAGCGGGGCCTCCCGGCCAGCTTCCGCCGCGTAGCCGACACGACTGTCTATCACCCCATCAAGTTTGCGCAAAGCCGCCTCGGCTCCCCAGAAGCACCCTGCACCAAATGTCGCCCGTTGTGATTCGCTCATGGTCTCCCCTCCTCACTGGCCAGCAGATGCTCGTTGAGCTGGGCGATGTGCTCCGGGCCAATGCCACAGCAGCCTCCGATAATGGCGGCGCCCTCATCGATCCATTCTTGTGCCCACTGCAGGTACGCCGCAGGTCCAAGGTCAGCGCGGATATCAAGCAGGGTGTCGTTGGCCTGGGCGTCCTCGCGCACTGGAGGAAAGGCGTTGGCATAGACGCCAAGTGGCAGTTCGCGCACCTGGTCCGTCAGCACCTGCCGGGCACGAAGAATCGCAACGCCCATGCTTTCCGGCTGGCTGCAGTTGAACAGCAACGCACTGGCACCCAGCTCAAGGGCCAGGAGAACCGCCTGCTCCACGCTCTCGCCCGAGCGCAACAGGGGTTCTGCTTTCACGTCATCCGCGTCCTGCAGTGTGAAGGAAAGCCAGAGTGGCTTGCTCTCGCCGTCCAGGGCCGCCTTCACGGCACGCGCCTCGGCCAGGGAACTCTGGGTTTCCGCCAGCCAGAAGTCGACATGCGGTGCCAGGCCGGCGATCAGTTCACGATGGATCGCCTGGGAACGGTCCGCGTCGAACAGGTCCGGCCGGTAGGATCCCAGCGCTGGCGGAAGGGAACCGGCAACCCGCACTGAAGTGCCAGCCTCGTCGGCGGCGCCCCGGGCGAGCTCGCCGGAAAGCCCAGCCAGGGCCCGTCCGGAACTGGCGAAACGCTCTTCGCCGATATGAAACGGCACCACGGCATAGCTGTTCGTGGTGATCACCCTTGCGCCAGCGGCGATGAATGCACGATGCACCTTTGCCACGTATTCCGGTGCTTCCAACAGCGCCAGGGCGGACCACTCCGGCTGCCGGAACGGCGCACCGATGCGTTTGAGCTCACGCCCCATTCCACCATCGAGCAGAGTCCAGTGACTCATTGCGCGGCCACCTTGGCGCCGGCGGCACTCAACCAACGGTCGACGGTCGCCTGATTGGCCGCAACCCAGGCCTTGGCCGCTGCATCCGCCGGTTGCTTCTCACGTTCGATCTTGAGGATCAGATCGTTCAGAGACGTCGGATCAATGCTCACGTTTTCCAGGAACGCGGCGATCCGGGGCGCGCGTTGCTGCAGGGTGGAAGACGCCAGTATGTGCACCTTCGCATCGGGATAGGCGCAGGTGACGCTGCTCTTGCTCAGCCAGTCGGCATCGACGGTCGGACTGATGAACTTCCAGCAGCCGTCAGCCTTATACAGCGGATCACCCTTCTTGTTGTCCTGGGCATAGCCATCGAACGGCGGCTCATCGAGACGGCGCAGGTCGTACGCTGAGAAGATCCAGTCCGGTGTATAGGCGTAGAAAATTACACCGCGCTCGGCCTTGTAGGCTGCATCGAGCTTGGCGTAGGTCACCGATGCCTCGGTGGAGACCGACTCGAAGTTGCCGTCGAAGCCGAAGTCCTTGGCCTTGATCTGACCAATGTAGGTCGACTCCCAGCCCGCGGGGCCGACCAGCAGTTGCGACTTGCCGCCACCCAGTGGCGCGAACAGTTTGGCGACCTCAGGCTTCTTCAGGTCGTACACCGACTTCACGTTGTACTTGTCCTGGATGTAGCCAGGAATGTAGAAGCCCTGCACACCGACATAAGGTTGCTTGTTGGGGGTCAGCGAGTGGGTGCCACCGGTGACGTACTTGGCCCAGGCTGCGGACTGGTTCGGCAGCCAGATATCGGTAAGTACGTCCACCGAACCGTCACCCTTGGCGGCGGCGGCGAACAGCACCGGCAGGTCACCGGCCAGGTAGGAGACGTCACCGTCGAGACGGCTGGAGATGATGTCGCCGAGGATGTACTGGATGGCGATGGCGCCGGTCCAGTTCTGCTCGCCGATCACGATCTTGTCCTTGGCGAAGGTTGCCGTGGCTGGCACCAGCGTGCCCAGCAAGGCGACTCCGGCAAGGGCGCGGGAAAGTAATCTGGCCATGAAAGGTATTACTCCTGAGTGGGATGATGACGTTTGCGAAGGGATGCCTGGATGATCCGGTCGGGCACCAGGGCACAGAAAACAATGGCAATGCCGGCGAGGACACCCTCCCCGCCCTTGATGTTGCGCAAGGCGGTCATGACGTCGTAACCGAGGCCGCCGGCACCGATCAGCGCTGCCACGACGACCATCGATAGGCTCATCACGATGGTTTGGTTGACCCCCAGCAACAGGGAGCTAGAGGCTAGTGGCAACTCGACGCGGGTAAGCGTCTGCCAGGACGTTGCGCCGTGGGCGACTGCGGCCTCCACGGCGGCCTTGGGCACCTCCCGGATGCCCAGGGCGGTGAGACGGATCATCGGCGCAAGGGCGAAGATCACCGTTGCAATTACCGCCGGTGTCTTGCCGACGGAGAAGAAGGCCACCGCCGGAATCAGGTAGACGAAGGTCGGCAGCGTCTGCATGACGTCCAGCAGCGGTGTGATCACGCGCCGCGCCAGTGGCCGCTTGGCCAGCAGGATGCCCATGGGAATCCCGATCAGCAGCGATAGCAGCACCGAAGACCCGACCAGAGCGATGGTGGAAACGGTGCGCTCCCAAAAGCCGAACAGGCCGATGTAGCCCAGGGCCAGCGCACTGGTCAGGGCCAGGGCCGCTCCGGCAGAACGCCAGGCCAGGTAGACCAGGGCCAGCGCCGGTACAGGCCAGGGAATCCAGCCCAGCGCGCCTTCGACGCCCTCGATGACCGTACGCACTGCGACGATCACACCGACGAAGGCACTCTCGAAGGTCAACTGTGACCAGCCGATCAACCGGTCGATGGCACCGGCGACCGCCAGCATGCTGTCGCGGTCGGCGGGGAACTGCAGCAGCGCTCCAGCGGCATCAGGCGTCAGGGCGCGCCAAAGCGTCAGTGCCTGACTCGTGAGCAGCAGCGCCAGGGGCAATCCCACGCCGTGCGAGTCTCGTCTGTGGCCCTGCTGGCTTAGCCCGGCGCTGGCAGCACGATTGACCAGCAGCGCTGCCAGTGCGAAGGCCAGTGTCCACCCGGGCCCCTCGCGCCACGCACCAGCGAGCCAGGCCAAGGCCGTCAACTCGACCAGCAGAGCAAGCCAGAACAGGCCATTTCGCCCGGCGGACGCCAGCGCCACCGGGCCCAGCAGGACCTGACGAGCCCAACCATGCATCGTGGGCTCGTCCAGGGTAGAAGCCAGTGAAGCGACGACCGGCTCTTTCTCGGAAGATGGCGCGGTCGGACTGATATGCGGTCGCTCGTCGAAGAAATCCGCCACACCATCGTCTGCTGGGTGTTCGAGCAGTTCACCGGGGGTGCCGACCTGAATCAGTCGGCCAGCGCGCAGCACGGCAATGCGGTCTGCCAGGCGCAACGCTTCACCAGGGTCGTGGGTTACCAGCAGGGTCGTGATGCCACGCTCGCGTACCAGTTGCAGGAAGCGGCCCTGCAGATCGCGGCGGATGGTCGGGTCCAGCGCGCTGAACGGTTCATCCATCAGCAGGATCTCGGGGTCGGTGACCAGCGCCCTGGCAAGCCCGACACGCTGCTGCATGCCGCCAGACAACTCATGGGGGAAATGCTCGCCCCACTCTCCCAGCCCTACGGCCTGCAGTTGTCGTTGTGCAGCCGCGTGCCGCTCGCTTTCCGGCGCCCCCCGCAGTTCCAGTGGTAAGGCAACGTTGTCGCGCACGCTGCGATGCGGCAGCAATCCGAAGTGCTGGAACACCATGCCGATGCGCTGCGAACGCAGTTGACGAAGCGCTGGAAGCGTCAGGTTGCCCAGCACCTCGCCATCAATCAGCACGTCGCCGCTACTGGGCTCTATCAACCGATTGACGTGTCGCAGCAGGGTCGACTTGCCGCTACCGGAGGTGCCCATCAGGCAGAGCACCTCGCCGCGCTGCACCGCGAGGCTCACTTGTGTAACCGCGTTCTTCGCATCTGACCGACCACCGTCGTAGCGCTTGGTCACCGCGCGGAATTCCAGCGCGATATCGGCAGTAGGATCAGAAGCAAAAGCAACACTTCGTCCATCCGCGCCTTGCAGCGCAGTGGCATCCACTTGGTCACTGGCAATCAGTGGGTATTCATCAGCGCTCACATCGGCCCCTGGAATTCATGAGATTACAGGGGACAGGGCAGACTTCATGCCAATCGGCCAGACCTCACGTATTCCAGGGCCTGCCTGCGTTTTGACGTAAACGGCATGCTGCTAAAGCAGCATCGCTGTACGGCTGCTGTTGGGTGAACAACAGCGCGGAAGAAACCCTGCTATCCAAGGCGCCAGGGTGAGCCACCCAGTCGACAGAATCCTCATTGGGAATGAGCTGTGGGGATAGATCGAAATGTGCAACGCGCTTCATCGGCGATCACGGACTCCGACCAGCAGCAATGAACTCAATCCGCCAGCATCTCGACCAGCGCATCAATCACTACCCGCACGCGAGCCGGCAAGTACCGTCCCCTGGGCCAGATGACATGAATGGGAAGCACGGGCCCCGGATGCTCCGGCAACACAGGGATCAGCTCGCCTCGAGCCACATAGGGCCGAGCGAGCCAGTCGGGCAAACACGCGACTCCCAGCCCGGCGATACAACCTTCGAGCAGTGCGCAGGTGTCGCGCAGCACGAATGGTCCGCGGAGCCTCGGCGCTCCCGGCAGCCACTCCCAATCGTCATGAACATCCGCCAGCAGGCAGCGCTGCAAGGAAAGGTCCGCAGGATCCCGCACAGGCGGGTTTGCCTGCAGATAAACCGGGGCCGCGTACAAGCGAGTTGGCTGCCGGCCGAGCGATCGCGCAATGAGTTCGGCACGATCGGGCAGAACGCCAATACGCACCGCCAGGTGCACGCCTTCAGCGACCAACTCGCTGGCCACAGGCGAAAAACCCAGGTCAAAACGCAGCCGTGGATACCTATCGCTGACATCCCGCAGTATCGGCATCACGACCTGCCTACCGTACAGGGGCGGCAGATCGATGCGCACCAGACCGGAAACCTCATCGTCTGTCGCGTGCAACGCCTGTGCGGCAAGGTCCAGCTCATCAAGCACGCGGCGCCCATGCTGCAGCAGCAAACCGCCCTCTTCGGTCAGCTGCAGGCTGCGGCTGGAACGGTCGACCAGCCGGCGACCCAGGCGCTCTTCAAGGCGCGTCACTGCCTTGCTCACCGCCGAGCGTGAAAGACCCAGACGCTCACCGGCGGCAGTGAACCCGCCACTCTCCGCGAATGCCACGAAGGCTCGTAGTCCGGCTATCGAATCGTCCATCGACTTCCCTCTGCGTCACCGCCGGGGTGAAACCCTGTCACGCAGGGTCGTCCCTACAATCGGCAGCCTCATCGACAGGAGAATCACATGTTCGAAGGCAAGACTCTAGTGATCATCGGCGGCACGTCCGGGATCGGCCTGCGAGCCGCAAGACTGGCAGTTCAACGGGGTGCGCGTGTCGTTCTCGGTGCACGCGACGAAGCGCGGTTGGCCTGGGTAGTCGACAGCCTTGGCGACAACGCCGAAGGCTATCCGGTGGACAACACCGATCGCATCTCGCTGCGTGATTTCTTCGCGCGCCTTGACCGCGTCGATGGCCTGTTCACGCCGGCGGCCAGCTACCAGGTCGCCGACTTCACCGAGCAGGACGAAGAGAAAGTGCGCAGCGCCTTCGAGCGCAAGTTCTGGCCGCAGTACTGGACGGTGCAGACCTCCCTCCCCGCTCTCGCGCCTGAGGCCGGCATCGTGCTGGTCGGCGGCGCCGCGGGAGCACGTCCTGTGCCGGGAGCAGCTTCCTACGCGGCCTGCAACAGCGCGATCGAAGGCCTGGCTCGGGCATTGGCGGTGGACCTCGCGCCGCGCCGGGTGAACGTCATCGCTCCCGGAACGCTGGACGGTGAACTGTGGCAGAGCCGCAATCCGAAGCTGCGCGAAAGCGCCTTCTCCCACTACGCCCAGTCCACTCTGCTGAAACGTGTAGGCACGGTCGAAGATGCTGCTGATGCTGCGCTGTTTCTGCTGAACAACCCCTACATGACTGGAGCAACCCTTTCTCCGGACGGCGGCTACACGTTGCGCTGACGGCCAAAGCGGCAGGGAGCGCCGGCTCAACCGTACAGCGCAAGCACGCTCTATATTTCGGTGACGATTCGCTCAACCACACGCACTTCGTAGATCTCGCCCTTGACATGCCTGGCACGCCCGGCGAGAACGCCGAACACGACTGCCGCCATTCCGACACTGGCAAACAACCAACCCACAGTGACGAAATTCCCGCTCGCACCATGCAGCAGACCAACCAGTAGAGGCCCTGAGGCACCGAGGCCGTAACCCACGCCCTGTACCATGCTCGACAGCTCAGCAGCGATATGCGCGTTTCGCGAGCGCAGCACAATGAGCGTCAGTGCGACCGAGGTCAGAGCGCCCTGCCCCAGCCCCTGGGCGACGGCCCACCCCCAAACCGTGGACAGCGGTGCGAACAGGCATGCGGCGCGCCTGATCAGCTACAACGCGCCAGGTGAAACTCATCTCGGATGCGCTTTCCAGCGGCTGCACCAGATAGACACTGTCCGGTTTAAGTTGCTCCCAGCGGAGCAGGCACTCCACCAGGGTTTCAGGTTCTCGTGTGGAGAATTCGCGAGCGGAGGCATTCATTCTTGTTATTCAGCCTTGCGTGATCACTGGTCAGTGAAGTCTTGGCGACGCCCGCTACCCCAAGGGAATGAAGATCCCCGGTGGTCGCGATGTCGTCTCGGAAACGGACTGCATTCTTTGATCAAAAGCGCAGAGCATCTATTGCGTGACCAGACACTCGTGTGGCGAGACTTGCCAAGCAGCGCTGCCGTCGACCGCTACCAACGCAGGCTAAGGGTGGTCTGTCCCGGAACTGGTGGACAGGCAGTTAAGAGCTACTGCTCACATTTCGCCGCTCAAACTCCATCGGACTGAGATAGCCCAGCGTCGAGTGGCGGCGACGGTGATTGTAAAAGCGGATGTAGTCGAGCAGGTCGGTTTTCGCCTCGTAGTAGCTGGCACAGCGCGTCAGGTACACCCGCTCAGCCTTCAGCGAACGGAAGAAGCTCTCCATCGCGGCGTTGTCCCAGCAGTTCCCGGGACGTGAATGGCTGGGCACGATTCGATGTCGCCGAAGTAAGGCCTGGCAGTCGTACGCGCAGTATTGGCTGCCTCGACCCGAGCCGATTGGCGCGATCCGAGACGAACTGGCGATCCAGTTGATCCGGGGCAATCGGCAGAGCATGACGACTGCTGGAAACCAGCCGCCAGCGCTTGCGCGAGCGAACGCGCAGACCGGCTTTGCGCATCAGTCGAGCAACCCGGTGGCGACCACACGCATGCCCCATGGCCGCCAACTCGGCCTTGATTCGACGATGACCATAGATCCCATTCACCTCATGGTGTCGGCTACATGACGAAGCGGCGTGCCGGCAAGCACCTGGTCTACCGCCTCGCGCTTGAAGGATTCGGGAAAACGTCGTCTGGCCTGGGTCATGAACACTCCTTGCGGTGGACATTATCCACCTTAAGTCAGTGTCCACTCAGCCCGGGACAGACCACCCCAGGGATTGATTTTCCAGCCAACTTCGGCCTGATTGACCAGACCTTCCACCACTTCGACCCCACCCTGTGCCAGTGGCCGAGCAGTAAGGTGATGCCAGTGCTGCGCAGATGAATCCGCTCCGGTCCGCCATCGGCGCAGGAGCGGATTCGGTCCGCGATTGCGTTCCGCATGCCCAGCCGCCATTGGCAGGCGCCCGCCCTTTCATCCGCCTGCCAATGTCGCAGTTCGAGCATCATCTGCCGCAAGGCCGACTATTCTTTGTGGCGTACGCCTGCCGGAGCGCCGACGGGCCATCAGGAGATGCTACTTGAATCGGATTCGACTGCTCATCGCTTCCTGTCTTTCACTGACTTCCTGCTTCGCTCTTGCCAACGACTCCGGGGCCTTCCTCCAGGGGGCGGTCTACGAACTGCTCCGCGATACTTCTCAACCGAGCTGCGTTGCCTGGCCCAAGGGGCTGCCGGATGGCGTCTGGGGCAACGGCGGCGAGTACGTCCCTGATGGCGAGCACCTCAGCGCCAGTGGCGATGTGCTGATCACCTCGGCGATCTACAAGCCCACGGGTGTTCGCGTTTCTCACACCTTCTATAAAAGCCGGCAGTCGTGTCTGGCGGACCTTTCCCCACAACCGATGACGGCTGCCGCGAAGAACGATAGTCAGGGCAGCTACGTCGACAGGCTGCAACGTGATTTCGGCAGCCGCCTGTATTTCAGCTCCGCCGAGGCCGAGGCCCTGGTGAAGAAGATCAATATCGACTGCAAGGCTCCCGATGGTCGTTACCTGCCGCTCTACAACGCACTGCTGGCGCGCCTGGATGAAGGCAGCACGCCCGACGCCTGGATGGAAACCAGCGTGGTCAACACGGGCAAGAAACTGCAGGTGTTCGACAGCGTTCGACTGAAAAGCGGCAGGGAACTCACCCCGCAGCTGACCCTGGAAATCAACGAATTCGGCGGATACGAAACCCACGGCGTACGCCCGCAGGCCCTGTCGAACGCCTGCTTTGGCAGCTACGGTCCGATCTGGAAGCTCTAGTTTCCCCCGAGCCATCGTAAGTATTTGAATCTGCTGGAGTTGCCTTTCTAGGTGGGTGATAGCGACTTAAGCTCGCCGGCCGGCAAAAAGCTGCGGATCACCCATACTCATTTCTCACCGATCAGCACCCGCCAGGTCCTCCACAACGTGAGGCCTGTGCGAAGCGTGTGCCTGAGCGGCGCAGTAGCAGATGCAAGCACCCTGCTCTCTTTCCCCAGAGAAGCCCTGGGAGCGGGGGTGACGTGGCAGCCAGGAAGCAGCCGGCGGGAGTACACCTGCCGGGCAGTATCGACAGGGCCAAGAGGCCCGCAAGGAATCACAAGAGGGCTGATGAATGCCACATGACGGGAGCCTGCTGCAGGCGACGGTAATCTTCCTGCTGACGGTCGTCATTCTCGTACCTCTGGCGCAACGCCTGAAGTTGGGCGCCGTGCCGGGGTATCTGCTGGCCGGCATTTTGATCGGCCCATCCGTGCTGGGCCTGGTCAGCCACCCGGAGAACGTCAGCCGCCTCTCGGAGATGGGCGTGGTGATGCTGCTGTTCATCATCGGCCTGGAGCTTTCCCCGCGGCGCCTGTGGATGATGCGCCGCTCGCTGTTCGGCGTGGGGTCGCTGCAGGTAGGACTGACAGCCCTGGTGCTCGGGCTGATCGCCTTCCTGCTATTCGGCCAGTCGCCCGCCGCAGCGGTGGTACTGGGCGTAGGCCTGGCGCTCTCCTCCACAGCCTTCGGCCTGCAGGTGCTGGCCGAGCGCAAGGAACTGGGCAAACCGCATGGCCGGCTGGCCGTGGGCATCCTTTTATTCCAGGACATCGCCGCCATTCCGTTGATCGCCGTGGTGCCTTTGCTGGCAGGCAGTGGCGACCCTTCCAACGAGGGCGTGCGCCCACTACTGACGGTTGCCGTGGGCATCGGCATCGTGATCATCGGCGGCCGTTACCTGCTGCGCCCGGTGTTCACCTGGGCGGTCGGCTCGGGCTTGCGCGAACTCTCCACCGCCACCGCGCTGCTGGTGGTGCTGGGCACCGCCTGGATCATGGAGCACGTGGGTGTCTCCATGGCGCTGGGTGCGTTCCTCGCCGGCATGCTGATGGCCGAGTCGCAGTTCCGCCATGAACTGGAATCCCAGATCGAGCCGCTCAAGGGGCTGTTGCTCGGGTTGTTCTTCGTTGGCGTGGGCATGACTGCCGACCTCAGCCTGCTGCTCGACGCGCCGTTGCTAGTACTGGGCCTGACCATGCTACTAGTCGCCATCAAGCTTCCGCTGCTGTTCGGTCTGGGGCGCTTCACCGGCGGATTGGAACGTTCCGAGGCGCTCTGCCTGGGCGTGGTGCTCGCGTCCGGTGGCGAATTCGCCTTCGTGGTGTTCAAGCTAGCCCTGGATCACCAACTCCTGGAGCAGCGGGTGCATGACGTACTGGTCCTGGTCATCACTCTGTCGATGGCCGTGGTGCCGCTGGTGATGATGGCGCTGGTCCGTCAGTTGCGCGGCGATGCGTCCGTCGGCGAGGTGCCGGATGGGCCGCCGGACGTCAGCGACGAGCCGCGCGTGGTGATAGCCGGCATGGGCCGTATGGGGCGGGTGGTCGCCAACCTGCTGCAGGCCCAGGGTGTGCCGGTGGTGGCGCTGGATACCTCGATGGATGCCATCGTTCGCCAAGGCAAGGAAGGTCGCGTGCCGGTGTACTACGGCGACCCGACGCGCCCGGAAATCCTCCACGCCGCCAAGGTCGGCGAGGCGGAACTGGTGATAGTCGCCACCGACGACCCGCAGATCAACCTGAACACCGTGGACGCCCTCTCCCGCCTTTACCCCAGGACCCGGGTGATCGCCCGCGCACTGAACCGCCAGCAGGTCCTGCAATTACTCGACCGGGGCGCCAACCCGGTGCGCGAGACCTTCCACTCCAGCCTGGAGATGGGACGCCGCGCCTTTATCGAACTGGGCGTGAGCGAGGAACAGGCCGCCGCCTGGGTGCGCCGCTACCAGTTACAGGAAGTGCAATCGCTGCTGGAACTGCACCGCCAGGGCCGCGACGACGAACCGGGTGGCTGTTTCGCCGACGATGGCAGCGGCCTTGCCGGTGTCACTCCACCCACCCCACAACCACCCGTACCACCCCAACCAGGCGCCGAACAGCGCAATGACCGCCCCGCCTGAGGAGAACAGCCATGCAACCAGGATTCAAGCTCGACGGAGCCCTTTCCCAGGGCATGCTCGACATACTCATCAAGGCCGGGCTGGTCGCCGCCCTGGTGATTTTCTCCTTCGAGGTGTTCCAGCCGTTCCTCGAACTGATGCTGTGGTCGGTGATCCTCGCGGTCACCCTCTATCCTGTGCTGTGCAGGATCAAGGCGCGCACCGGCCTGAAGGATGGCCACGCCGCCACGCTGCTGGTGCTCTTCGTGCTGCTGGTGCTGATTGTGCCGATCTACCTGATGGCAATGTCCATCACCGAGTCCGCCGGCAGCGTCGGCGACATCCTCAAGAGCGGCACCCTGCACGTGCCGGCGCCCCAGCCTTCGGTGGCCGAGTGGCCGCTGATCGGTCCGCGCGTCTATGACCTCTGGCTGGCCGCTTCCACCAGCCTCACGGATGTGCTGCGCGGCCTGATGCCCAACATCAAGGACGCCGGGCGCATGCTGCTGGGCGCCGCCGCCAGTGCCGGCGGGGCCTTCCTGCTGTTCGTCGGCGCCATCATCATCTCCGGCATCATCATGGCCTTCGGCGAGATGGGCACCATCGCCGCACAACGCATCGCCCAGCGGATTTCCGGCGCGGAGCGCGGTCTGCACATCGCTGCGCTGTGTACCGCAACGATCCGTGCAGTGGCCCTGGGAGTGATCGGTATCGCCTTCATCCAGATGTTGCTGATCGGCATCGGCTTCGTCATCAAGGGCATCCCCGGCGCGGGCATCCTTGCGCTGATCGTGCTAGTGCTGGGCATCGCCCAGGCACCGGCGAGCCTGGTCACCCTGCCAGTCATCATCTATGTGCTGAGTACCGAAGGTTTCACCGGCACGACCATCGTGTTCGCCATCTATATCTTCGTCGCCGGGCTCGCCGACAACGTGCTCAAGCCGCTGCTGCTCGGGCGCGGCGTCGACGTGCCGATGCCGGTGGTGCTGATCGGCGCCCTCGGCGGCATGGTGGTCAAGGGCATCATCGGCCTGTTCCTAGGCCCGGTGATCCTCGCCGTGACCTACAAGCTGTTCTGGCAATGGGTGGACCAGCAGGTGCCGAAGATGGACAAGCCCGCCACGCCGGCCGAATGACCCAGGGATCGCCATGGCAGAGCGCGTCACACGCGGCATCCTGATCCTCGCCGCCCTGCTGGGCGGCTGCACCCAGGTCGGCCCGGACTACCAGAAGCCAGAGCAGCCGTGGCTGAACGGCTGGAGCACACCGCTGCTGGAGCAGGCCGGCCAGCGTGCGGCTGCGCCGGATTTCAGCCGCTGGTGGACGGTCTTCGCCGACCCGTCCCTGGATGCGCTGATCGCCGAGGCCGACGCGCACAACACCAGCCTGCGCGTGGCCGGCCTGCGCATCGCCGAGGCGCGCGCACAACTGGCCATCGCCCAGACCGGGCGTTATCCGCAGTTGCAGCAGATCAGCGCCGACAGCCTCTATCTCAAGCAGAACCAGCACGGCGCGCCCAGTGCGCGGGACTCGGTGTTCTGGCAATCCAGCGTCGGCTTCGATATCGGCTGGGAGATCGACTTCTGGGGGCGCTTCAGCCGCGCCATCGAGTCGGCCGACGCGGTGTATTTCGCCTCCCAGGCCAATTACGCCGACGCCATGGTGCTGCTGCGCGCGCAGGTCGCCGACACCTACTTCGGCCTGCGTACCGCCGAGGCGCGCCTGGATATCGCCCGCGAGAACGCCAGGCGCCAGGAGCGCAGCCTGGAAATCACCGAGCGGCTGTTCCGCCACGGAGAAAACGACGAGCTGGACTGGCAGCAGGCGCGTACCCAGTACCTGGCGACCAAAGCGACCATCCCCGAATTCGAGAACCAGGTAAACGCACTGCGCAACATTCTCTGCGCCCTCCTCGGCCGCCCGCCGGGCGAGATGCCGGAGCTGCTCGCACGCCACGGCCAGTTGCCGATGCCCAATGGCGCGATCCTCCAGGATGTGCCGGCCAGCCTGCTGCAGCGCCGCCCGGACATCCGCGCGGCCGAACAGGCGGTGGCCGCGCAGTCGGCGCTGGTGGGCGTTGCCGAGGCCGACCTGTACCCGTCGCTGAGCCTGATCGGCAGTCTCGGCTGGAGCTTCGTCTCGGCCAGCAACCTGCCCGATAGCTTCAACCTCGCCGCCGGCCCGAGCCTGGTCTGGAATCCCTTCGACTACGGCCGGCGCAAGAACGCCGTGCGCGTGGAAGATGCGCGCCTGCAGCAACTGATCGAGCTGTACCAGCAGGATGTGCGCAACGCCGCGCGCGAAGCCGACGACGCTGCCAGTGGCCTCGTGCGCTCGCTGCAGAGCGCCGGCATCCGCGAACAGGCCTCGCAGGCGGCGCAACGCTCGCTGAGCCTCGCCAGCTCGCAGTACCGCGAAGGTTTCGCCGACTTCCAGCGCGTGCTCGATGCCCAGCAACTGCTGCTGCAACAGCAGGACGGCTACCTGGTCAGTCGTGGCAACGCGGTCAGCAGCCTGGTGGCGCTGTACAAGGCGCTCGGCGGCGGTTGGGACAGCCAGCGCGCGCCCATCGATTCCGCTACCCGGCAACAGATGCAGCAACGCACCGACTGGGGTGACCTGCTCGATGAGCCCTCCCCAGCCGCCAAGGATCAAGGAAGCCCGAAATGAGCGACACCCCCGCTACCCCGCCGGCACCGCCCTCGCCTCCCGCCCCCGGCAAATCCGCGCCGGATCGCGGCATGCGCCTGGTGTTGCTGCTGATCGTCGTCAGCCTGGTCTGGTACCTGCTCGCCGATCGCTTCACGCCTTATACCCAGCAGGCGCGGCTGCAGGCCTACGTGGTCGCGGTGAGCGCCGAGGTGGCCGGCCCGGTGAAGCGCGTGGCCGTGGGCAATAACCAGGAAGTGCGCAAGGGTGACGTGCTCTTCGAACTGGACCAGGAGCAGTACCGCATCGCCCTGCAGCGCGCCGAGGCGGACCTGGACACGGTGCGCCGGCAGATCGGCGCGAGCACCGCCGGTATCGACTCCGCCCAGGCTTCGCTCGCCGCCGCCCAGGCCAATGAGCGCAAGGCCCGGCAGGATGCCGAGCGCCTGCAGCGGCTCTACCAGGAAGACCCCGGCACGGTTTCCGTGCGCCGTCTGGAAAGCGCGCAGGCAACCCGCGAACAGGCGGCCAGCCAGGTCGCGGCGGCCCGCGCCGAAGTCGAGCGCGCCCGCGAACAGCAAGGCGGCCACGATGAAGACAACGCCCAGTTGCGCAGCGCCACGGCCAACGTCGCCAAGGCCCGCCTCGATCTTGCCCGCACCACGGTGCGCGCCGACTCCGACGGACTGATCACCGACCTGCGCACCGACGTCGGCCACTATGTCGGCCCCGGTAGCCCGGTGATGACCCTGATCGCCATCCACGACCTGTGGATCAGCGCCGACATGACCGAGAACAATCTCGGCCACCTGCGCAACGGCACCCCGGTGCTGGTGGTGCTCGACTCGCTGCCGGGCGAGCTGCTCACCGGGCGTGTCCGCAGCATCGGCTACGGCGTCAGCGTCGGCCAGGGCACGCCGCCGGGCTCGCTGCCGACGGTGCAGAACAGCCGCGAATGGCTGCGCTCGGCGCAGCGTTTCCCGGTGATAGTCGAGCTGGACCGCGACCAGCTGGAGAGCCCGGCCGGCCTGCGCGTGGGCGGTCAGGCCGAAGTCATGGCGCTGCCCAGCGAAGGCAATCCGCTGAACCTGCTCGGCCGCGTGTTCATGTGGCTGATGAGCTGGCTGTCGTATGCCTATTGAACTGCGTCGCCAACGTGCGCTCCGGCTGGCCTGGGGCACGGCGCTGTGCCTGGCGGCCAGCTACGGGATCGGCATGCCGATCCCGTTCCTCGCCCCCGTGCTTGCCGTGCTCCTGCTGGCGATGCGCGCCCAGGCCCTGCCGCTCAAGGCGGCTCCGGCCCTGGCGGTGCTGGTAATGCTCAGCTGCGGCATTGGCCTGCTGCTGATCCCGCTGCTGCGCCACGCGCCCCTCAGCGGCGTGCTGTTGGTCGGCGTCGGCCTGTACTGCGTGTTCCGCTATGCGCTACGCGGTGGCAACGGCCTGCTGGCGAACCTGCTGGTGATCGGCCTGACCATGATCGCCGCCGCCGGCACCAGTGACTTCACCCTGGCGTTGTCGGTGGTCGAGGCGCTGGCCAAGGGCATGCTGCTGGCCGTGCTGAGCACCGCCGTGGCCCACGCCCTGTTCCCGGAGCCCGCGGATGCGCCCTCCCCCCCAGCCCCGCCCCTGCCCAATGAGCAGGAAGCCGCCTGGATCGCCCTGCGCGCCACGCTGATCGTGATGCCCGCCTTCCTCCTGGCGATCATCGCGCCGGACCGTTTCATGCCGTTGATCATGAAGTCCGTGAGCCTCGGCCAGCAGGCGGGGGAAACCCGTGCGCGCCATGCCAGCCGCGAGCTGATCGGCTCCACCCTGCTGGCCGGCGTGCTGGCGATTATGGTGTGGGGCGCCCTGAGCCTGTTCGTGCACCTGTGGATGTTCTTCCTCTGGGTGCTGCTGTTCACCCTCTGGCAAGGCCGTCGGCTGTACGCCGCCGTGGCCACGCGCAAGAGCCCCGCGTACTGGGTCAGCTGCCTGACCACCATGCTGATCCTGCTTGGCCAGTCGGTGGCGGACAGCGCCGGCGGCCAGGACGTCTACCGCGCCTTCGCGATCCGCATGGCGCTGTTCCTCGTGGTGTCGCTCTACGCCAGCGGCATGCTCATCTGGATCGATGGCCGCCGCGCGCGGGCCCGCGCGGCCTAGGGCTTCCAGTCCACGCCGGAGTCGGCCAGGTAGGCATCCACGGCGGCGCCCAGCGTCGGGTGAAACGCCGATTCGCCCAGGCCCTCGAACAGCTCGAACTGCTTCATCTTGTCCTTCACCGGGTCCTTCATCTCGGCGAACTGCAGCTCGACGCCCCGCTGCTCCAGCACCTTGTCCAGTTCGGCGAGCATATCGGCAGACGTCACGTCGATACTGGTCACCGGGCTCGCGGCGATCACCAGCCGCTGTACGGGCGTCGGTGACTCGTCCAGCGCCGCCAGCACCTGATTCTGGAACTGCTCGGCGTTGGCGAAGAACAGCGGCGCATCCCAGCGCAGCAGCACCAGTCCGGGTATGCGCCGGGAATTCGGGTAACGCGTTACGTCGTGATAGCCGCGCACTCCATCGACCCGGCCGAGCACCGCATGGTGCGGCCGCCAGCCGTCCCAGAGGAATTCGATCACCGAGATCACCACGGCGATGCAGATGCCGGGTATGGCGCCGAACACCGCCACGCCGACGAAGCAACTGATCGACAGCCAGAACTCCCAGGGCTGCATGCGGTAGATGCGTTTCAGGTCGGCGAACTCGAACAGGCCCAGCGCGGCGGCGATCACCACCGCGGCCAGCGCGCTGTTGGGCAGGTGCTCCATCAGGTTCGGTGCCACCAGCAACAGCAAGGTCACCGCCAGCGCGCCGATGATGCCGGTGAGTTGGGTTTTCGACCCCGCAGCTTCGGCCACCGGGGTACGCGAGGAACTGCTGCTGATGGGGATGCCCTGGAACAGCCCTGAGGCGACGTTTGCCACGCCCAGGCCGAACATCTCCTGGTTGGGGTTCACCGGGCTTTTCAGTCGCGCCGCATAGGTGCGCGACAGCACGCTGGTGTCCGCGAAGGAAACCAGGGCCACGGCGACGCCGCCCAGCACCACTTCCACCAGGTCGATATCGGTCACCCAGGGGAAGGCAAACGACGGCAGCCCTTGCGGCAGCTGCCCCAATACCTTGACACCCTGGTTGCCGAGGTCGAACAGGCTGACCGCCAGGGTCGCCAGGATGACCGCGATAAGGATGCCCGGAATGCGCTTGTAGGGCTTGAGCAGCAGGATCAGCACCAGACTGCCGGCGCCCACCGCGAAGCTCGTCCAGTTGGCGCGCCCCTCCATCAGTGCCTGGCCCAGTTGCCAGATATCCCGCAGCGGTCCTTCGCTGTCGACCTTCAGGCCGAACAGTTTGGGCAACTGGCTGATCAGCACCGTGAGTGCGATGCCGTTCATGTAGCCATAGCGGATCGGCTTGGACAGCAGTTCGGTGATGAAGCCCAGGCGCAGCAGGCCGGCGATCATGCAAACCGCACCGGACACCAGCGCCATCAGGCTGGCGATGGCAATGGCCCGCTGCGGGTCGCTCGCCGCGTACTGCACCACCACCGCGAGGATCGGCGCGGCCAGCGCCGAATCGGGGCCGAGCACGAGGATCCGGCTCGGCCCGAACAGCGCGTAGGCCAGCAGCGGGATGATGGTCGCGTACAGCCCGTAGATACCGTGCACGCCGGAAGCCTCGGCATAGGCAATCCCCACCGGCACCAGCATGGTGGTCAGCACCAGCCCGGCGGCCACGTCCCTGGGCAACCAGCTCGCCTGGTAGTTGCGCAGGGTGACGAGGCCGGGCAGCCAGCGCTGCCAGTCGAAGCCGGATCGGAATTGCGACGGGGTTTCGGACATCGGGGAAGTGGCTCCTGGCGAAGACGACAAAAGGCCCAGCGAAGCGGCAACCGTATCGTCTACAGCGTAGATCAGCGGCCGTACTGCCAGTGTCGAGCCGGTCACGATAGTTTCCGCGCCGCCGGCGGATTCGCACCTAAACTTCCCCCAGCCGTCCGTCACTGGAGAAACGCCCGCTCATGAGCAGTTTGTTCGACGCCATCCTACTCGGGCTGCTGGCCCTGTTGCCGCTGATCAACCCGCCGACTACGGTCGCGCTGTTCCTTGCGCTGTCCCAGGGTTTCAGCCGCGAAGAGAAGAACCAGCAGGCGCTGCTGACCGCCTGCTACGTGTTCATCATCATGACGCTGACCTACTACATCGGCGAGTTCATCATGGGGGTGTTCAGCATCTCGATTCCGGGCCTGCGCGTCGCCGGGGGCGGCATCCTCTGCATCATCGGCGGACGCATGCTGTTTCCCGCGCCCCTGCCCTCCCCAGACTCCCGCGAGGACCTGCCCGAACGCACCAGTTTCGCCTTCATCCCGCTGGCCATGCCCAGCACCGCCGGGCCCGGCACCATCGCGATGATCATCAGCTCCGCGGCCAGCATCAAGCACAGCACCAGCTTCCCGCACTGGGTGATCCTGGTCGCGCCACCGCTGATCTTCCTCTGCACCGGACTGATCCTCTGGGGCTGCCTGCGCGCCTCGGACCTGATCATGAAGGCCACCGGCAAGTCCGGCATCGATGCCATCTCGCGACTGATGGGTTTCCTGCTGGTATGCATGGGCGTGCAGTTCGCCATCAACGGCCTGGTGGAGGTCGCGCAGACGCTGATCGACACCAACGCCCATCTGCTTGTGCAACCCTGAAACGCAAGCTGGCAGCGAAGTGCCCGCCTGCAATCCGGCCCGGCCTACGGCCGCGAATAGACCTTGAACAGGCTCTGGTCCAGCTCGCTTGGTGCGCCGAAGTACTTGCTGTACAGCGCCACGAAATCGTCGGAGCGATACAGCTTGCTCAGCGCGGTATCCACCTGCAGGCGAAAGTCCTCGTCGCCGCGCGGCATCGCCAATGCAACCGGGGCAAACTCGAAGCGCCGGCTGAGCACCATCAGGTTGGCCCTGCCAGCGCTGTGCTCCACCAGACTGCGCAGGGTCATCTGGTCGTAGAAGAAGGCATCGGCCTTGCCGCCCGCGACCGCTTCGACTCCCTCCGTGGGGCCGGCTACGGCCTGCACGGTGACCAGAACCTTGAGCAGGCGCAGGCGTTCGCGCACCCAGGTTTCCACCCTGGTATTGCCGGGCACCGCGAAGGTGTAGGCCGCCAGACCTCGGTTCAGCGTGGCACGCCAGGTCGGGCCGCTCTGGTCCACCTCGCCGTTGAGCGAGCGCACCAGGAAGAACGACGCATCCTTGCGGACCACCACGCCCAGGCCGGCGGTATACACCGGAAGGGAGAAATCGAGGTCCTGACGCAGCTTCAAGGTTTCCACCATCGGGCTGCAGAGCAGGTCGACGCCGCCGGCGCCCACCGTTTCCAGCGCCTTGTCGGCATTCAACGCGACGAAGCGCACCTGCAGTTGCGCCAGACCCGGCTGGGTCCGCAACTGGTCGGCGACCTTCTGGCACAGGTCGATGCCGTAGCCGACGGCGCCCTCGCCTTCGCTGGCGGAGAACGGCGGGCGCTCCGGCAGGTAGCCCAGGGTCAGGGTGTGGCTGCTGCGGATGCGCTCCAGGGTCTGGGCGGGAGCGACCAGCGGCAACGCGGCGGCCAGCAGGAGGATGGCGCGGGGGAGCCAGCGGTTCATGGCCGGGCCTCCACGTTGAGCTTCGCCTGCGGATCGATGAAGCGGTCGGCGATGTAGCCGAACATCAGGTAGCCCACCGCAGTGACCAGCATCCCGCCGAACACCGCCTCCATCCCCGAGGCGTACAGCGCGTAGAAGCTGTACGCCATGGCGATCAGTAACGCCGCCACGTTGCGGTGGTGCGGGAAGCCGGTCACTCCGGCCTTCTGCATGATCACCAGCAGCGCCGACAGCGCGGTGATGTACGGCACGATGTTGGTCACCGCGGCCAGACTGACCAGCTTGCCGAACTGCTCCGAGGCGTTGGGCGAGATGGTCGACACCGCCATGGCGCTCTGCAGCGCGGCGTTGGCCACCAGCCCGAGGATCGGTGCGCCGAGCAGCGTGACCTTGCTGAACAGGCGGGGGAACATGTGCTGGTCGGCGGTGACCTTGGCCGTCTGTGCCAGGGTGAACTGCCAGCCCAGCAGCGAACCGACGCAGGCCATCACCGCCAGTGCCATGATGATATTGCCCACCACGGGATTGAACATCTGCGCATAAACGTAGGCGAACGGCGCGCTGGAATTGGCCAGTTCGGCATTCGCCACAATACCCATGATCACCGTCGTCGACAGCACGTAGACCACCGCCGCACCCAGGGTGCCCAGCAGGCAGGCCAGCGGCACGTTGCGCTTGGGGTTCTCCACAGCGTCGGAGTTCTGCGCCGCCGACTCCATGCCGAGGAAGGCCCAGAGGGTCAGCGGAATGCTCTGGGTGATGGCGTCGCCCATGGCGATGTTGTTCGGGTTCCAGGCAGCGTCGAACACCTGCTTGTCGAACCAGAACCAGCCGATGATCGACAGGCCCGCCACCGGGATGATCACCCCCCAGACCGTGAGGGAGCCGATTTGCCCGGTCACCTTGGGGCCACCGAAGTTGGCGAGGGTGGTCAGCCAGATCAGCGCCACGCTGCCGATGAACAGCGGCATGGCGCCGGTGCCCAGCCAGGGAATGAAGGGGGTCAGGTAGCCCACTGCGGAGATCGCGATGGCCACGTTTCCGATGGCCAGCGACAGGAAATACAGGTAGGAGCAGAGGAAGAACGCCGACTTGCCGTGGGCTTCCTCGGTGTACGCCGACATGCCTCCCGAGCGGGTGCAGTAGATACCACACTGGGCGAAGCAGTAGGCGATGGCCATCGAACCGATGGCGGTGATGATCCAGGACAGCAGGGAGATCGCCCCCAGCTGCGCCATGCTGGTGGGCAGCATGATGATGCCCGAGCCCATCATGTTGACCGCGACCAGGGTGGTGAGCCCGGTCAGGGTCATCTTCTTGCCGGATGCTTCCATTTGCATGCTCTTTTGCAGGAGAAGTGATCAGAAGACAGGAGCAGTCCCTCGTAGGCGCCGCCGCTGCGCGAAACAGCTCGCAGGACGCCCTACTCTTCCTCCATCAACACCTTTACTCGCCCGCTGCGCGCGGCCTTGACCAGCGCGTCGTGGTCGCGTTCGGTCTGATCGGCATAGAGCAAGGCGAAGTCGCCTATCGCCTTGTCGAAGGCGTCGCCCTTGCCCAGGTAGCCGCTGATGCTTGCGGCGTCGCCGGACTTGGCGTGGGCGCGGGCCAGGGTCAGCCCACAGATATCGGCGTAGCGCTCCAGTTGCACGGCACTGATGCGTTCCACCGGCACCGACAGTTTCATGTCGCGCAGCTGTCGGACGAAGTAGTCGCGCCCGGCCGGGCTGCGCATCCAGCCAAGGAAGATATCGCTGGAGGACTGCATCAGGCGCTGGCCCATCACCACGCGCTGCCCCTGGTGGCGGTACTGGCACTTGCCAGCATAAGGCTCGAGTACCGAGCGGCAGGACTCCTTGAACTGCAGGATCAGCGGGTGGTTCTCCTCGGAAAACAGCAGCGCGATGAAGCAGCGCGTGCCGACGCTGCCGATGCCGACTACCTTCACTGCTGCGTCGACCAGTCGGTAACGCTCGAACAGCACCCGGCGATCGTCCGACAGGCTGCCGCGGTAATCCGCCAGGCTGCTCAGCACGCGCTGCATGAAGTCCGCTTCGGCGACGTGGTAGATGATCGGCGGCTGGTCGATGATGCGCGGCTGGCCCGCCACCTGCTCGGCGATCTTCGGGAAGGCGCTTTCCACCACCCGTTCGCGGGCTCGGTCGAACAGCTGCTGGCGAAACTTGCGCGCCTTGGCATCGGGCGCCATGTCCAGCAGGGCCTGGGTATCCAGGCGCGAGTACCAGACCTCCAGCGGGCTCATGCGCGAATAGGAGCGCAGGTTCTCGCGGTAGGCCCGCACGCAGGTCATGGCAATTTCGCGCGCGCGAGCATCGGCGATGCTGCTACTGCGGGCAGCCACCGCGAAACTCACCGCCAGGCGCTTGATGTCCCATTCCCAGGGCGCAGGCAGGGTTTCGTCGAAGTCGTTGAGATCGAAGACCAGGTTGCGCTCGGGGGTCGCGAAAAACCCGAAGTTGAGCAGATGGCAGTCGCCGCACGCCTGCACCTTCACGCCGATATGCGGAAGCCCGGCGAGATCATGGGCCATCAGTGCAGCCGAACCCCGCAGGAAGGTGAAGGGGCTGCGCAACATGCGCCCGTAGCGGATCGGCACCAGGTCCTTGAGGCGATCGCGGTTGGACTTTTCCAGGATGGCGATGACATCGCGCTGTCGCCCAGGCGACTTCCATTTGCCATGGCTTTCGCGGGGAATCTTCTGCCGCAGGCGCCGGCCGACGTCCAGGCGCTCCTCGCGGGAGCGGAACTGCACGGCAGATTCGGGGGCACCGGCTTTCTTGCTGGAGGCTTTCTTCGGGGAGTCCATGGCGTTTCGTCACCTGGGGTGAGGGACGTGCGGCGCACACGGACGCGGCGCCGATCTGCTCGCGGAGCCGGCACCGACGCCGGCTCCCCTCCATTCAAGCTAGATCACTTTCGGCCATGCGCGTGGCGACCCGGATTTCTTTTGTCGGGCACGCCGGCCGCGGCTCACAGCGCGCCTTGCAGCTCCGGCACCGCCTCGAACAAGTCCCCCACCAGGCCGTAGTCGGCAACCTGGAAGATCGGCGCCTCTTCGTCCTTGTTGATCGCCACGATCACTTTCGAGTCCTTCATGCCCGCCAGATGCTGGATGGCGCCGGAGATACCGACGGCCACGTACAGCTGCGGAGCGACGATCTTGCCGGTCTGGCCGACCTGCATGTCGTTCGGCACGAAGCCGGCGTCAACGGCAGCGCGGGAAGCGCCGACGGCAGCGCCCAGCTTGTCAGCCAGGGAGTAGAGGATGCTGAAGTTGTCGCCATTGCCCATGCCACGGCCGCCGGAAACGACGATCTTGGCAGCGGTCAGTTCCGGACGGTCGGACTTGGCCAGTTCTTCGCCCACGAAGGCGGACTTGCCAGCATCGGCCGGGCCGGAAACGGCTTCAACAGCGGCGGAGCCACCTTCGGCAGCAACGGCGTCGAAGCCGGTGCCACGCACGGTGATGACCTTGACGGCAGCCGAGGATTGCACGGTAGCGATAGCGTTACCGGCATAGATCGGACGCTTGAAGGTGTCGGCGCTGACGACTTCGATGATCTCGGAGATCTGGTCGACGTCCAGCAGGGCGGCGACGCGCGGCAGGAAGTTCTTGCCGTTGGTGGTCGCCGGGGCCAGCACGTAGCTGTAACCCTTGCCGAGCTCAGCGATCAGCGGCGCCACATTCTCCGGCAGTTGGTGGACGTAGGCAGCGTTGTCGGCGACCAGCACCTTGGCAACACCGGCGATCCTGGCAGCGGCTTCGGCCGCGCCAGCGACATTCTGGCCAGCGACCAGCACAGCGATGTCGCCACCAATCTTCTGCGCAGCGGCGACAGTGTTCAGCGTCGCCGAGGCCAGCGCGCCATTGGAATGTTCTGCAATAACCAGGACCGCCATCAGATCACCTTCGCTTCGTTCTTCAGTTTCTCGACCAGTTCGGCCACCGATTTCACCTTGATGCCGGCACTGCGCGCGGCGGGCGCTTCGACCTTGAGGGTTTTCACGGTGGAGGCCGTGGAGACGCCCAGCGCATCAGGAGTGAGGGTTTCCAGCGGCTTCTTCTTCGCCTTCATGATGTTCGGCAGCGACGCATAACGCGGCTCGTTCAGGCGCAGGTCGGTGGTGACGATTGCCGGCAGGTTCAGGGCAACGGTCTGCAGGCCGCCGTCGATTTCACGGGTGACGTTGACCTTGTCGCCAGCAACTTCGACCTTGGAGGCGAAGGTGCCCTGGGCGTAGCCGGTCAGCGCAGCCAGCATCTGGCCGGTCTGGTTGTTGTCGCTGTCGATGGCCTGCTTGCCGAGGATGACCAGCTGCGGCTGCTCTTTGTCGACGAGGGCTTTGAGCGACTTGGCGATGGCCAGGGAGCTCAGTTCGTCATTGCTCTCGACCAGCACCGCGCGGTCTGCGCCCAGTGCCAATGCGGTACGCAGTTGCTCCTGCGCGCTACTGGGGCCGACCGAGACCACCACGATCTCGCTGACAACGCCCTTCTCTTTCAGGCGTACGGCCTCTTCCACGGCGATTTCGCAGAAGGGGTTCATGGACATCTTGACGTTGGCCAGATCGACGCCGGAGTGGTCCGCCTTGACGCGGACCTTGACGTTGTAATCGACCACGCGCTTGACGGCTACGAGGACTTTCATCGGGGACTCCTGGAAAAAAAACCGGGCCTTGCGGCCCGGAACAAGGGGTGACTCTGGGACTGGGCTACACCTGCGGGACGCCAGGGGCCTGTAGGAAAGCAGAACGTAGGGCGGATAACCGCTTGCGGTTATCCGCCGTCATTCGGGGCAGCGGCGGATAACGCTGGCGCGTTATTCGCCCTACGTTCTAGGCCACGTCCATCATCTGGCTGAACGCCTGCAGGTGATGGTCGTCGTCGCCGAACTGGTGGCTGATCATCACCAGGTGCTTGGCGTAGTGCGAGCCCAGGTATTCGTCGGTGAGGCCGATGCCGCCGTGCAGCTGGATGCACTGCTCGGAGATCAGGCGGCCGGCGCGGACCGTGATGTACTTGGCGGCGGCCAGGGCGCGACTGCGTTCGGTGCTGTCGGGCTGGTCGGCGACGCAGGCGGCGAGGATCGCCATGCTGCTGGCCTGGTCTAGTTCGGCGCGCATGTCCACCATGCGGTGCTGCAGCACCTGGAAGGAGCCAATGGCGACGCCGAACTGCTTGCGGGTCTTCAGGTAGTCCAGGGTCAGCTCGCAGGTAGCTTCCATGGCGCCGACCGCCTCGGCGCACTGCGCGGCGATGGCGCGACCCTGCTGGTAGCGCAGCGCATCGAAGGCTTCGCCGGGTTCGCCCAGCACGTGCCCGCTGGCGACAAAGGCACCGTCCAGGTACAGCTCGCACGCCTTGAGGCCGTTGGCGGTCGGGTAGACGCGGCGCTTCACGCCCGCCTCGTTCGGGTCGAGGAAGAACAGGCCGATGCCCTGCTCGTCCTGCTCGCCGCCGGCCACGCGAGCCGAGACCAGGATCAGCCCGGCGCTGTGCCCGCCGATCACCGCGACCTTGCGCCCGCTCAGACGCCAGCCGCCGTTCACCGGCTCGGCGCGGGTGGCCACGCTGTTCAGTTCGTAATGGCTCTGCGGTTCCTCAAAGGCCACCGCCAGTTGCAGCTCGCCACTGGCGACGCGTGTCAGCAACTGGTCCTTCTGCGCGTCGCTGCCCAGTTGGGCCAGCAGGCCGCCGGCGAAGACCACCGATTGCAGGTAAGGCTCCAGGCACAGGCCACGGCCCAGCTCGGTGTGCACCAGCATGCTGTCCACGCCGCCGCCGAAGCCGCCGTAGGCTTCGGGCAGGGACACGCCGGTCAGGCCCAGCTCGCCAAGCTGGCGCCAGAAGTCGGCGCTGTAGCCCAGCTCGCTACGGCGAAAAGCCTCGCGCTGTTCGAATCCGTAGGCGTCACGTACCAGACGCGCCGCCGTGTCTTGCAGCATCTGCTGCTCTTCATTGAGTTTGAAGTCCATGGTCGGCTGCCTCTCAGAGTCCGAGGTTCACTTTGGAAACGATGTTCTTCTGGATTTCGTTGGAGCCGCCGTAGATCGAGAGCTTGCGCATGATGAAGTACTGGCTGGCGGCGGTGGCGCTGTAGTCGGTGTGCAGCAGGTCGCCGGAGCAGGCTTCCATTTCCTCTTCGAGGAACGGCAGCGCGTAGGGGCCGACGGCCTTGCGCAGCAGATGGGTGATCGCCTGGCGGATCTCGGTGCCGCGCACCTTGAGGATCGAGCTTTCCGCGCCGCTGCCGCCGCCTTCGCGGGCGGCGGCGAGGATGCGCAGGTTGCTCATTTCTGCCGCCATCAGCTGCATTTCCAGGTCGGCAATCTGTGCGCGGAACAGCGGATCGTCGATCAGCGGTTTCCCGCCCTTGCGCTCGCGCGCCGCGATGCCCTTGAGCTGGCGCAGCAACTGCTTGGAGAAGCCGATGCCGGCAAGCCCGGTACGCTCGTGGGTGAGCAGGTACTTGGCGCAGGTCCAGCCGTCGTTCTCCTGACCCACCAGGTTGGCCACCGGCACCTTCACGTTGTCGAAGAAGACCTCGTTGACCTCATGCTCGCCGTCCAGGGTGATGATGGGGCGCACGGTGATGCCGGGGGACTTCATGTCGATCAGCAGGAAGCTGATGCCGCGCTGGGCCTTGGCCTGCGGGTCGGTACGCACCAGGCAGAATATCCAGTCGGCGTGCTGGCCCATGGTGGTCCAGGTCTTCTGGCCGTTGACGATGTAGTGTTCGCCTTCGCGCACGGCGCGGGTCTTCAGGCTGGCCAGGTCGGAGCCGGAGCCCGGCTCGGAATAGCCTTGGGCCCACCAGTCGGTCATGTCGAGGATGCGCGGCAGGAAGTAGGCCTTCTGCGCCTCGGTGCCGAAGTTGATGATCACCGGGCCGACCATGACCGCTCCGAACGGCAGCACGCGGGGCGCGCCGAAGATCGCGCACTCTTCCTCGAAGATGTACTTCTGCACCACGCTCCAGCCGGTGCCACCGTGTTCCACCGGCCAGAGGGAGGCGTGCCAGCCGCGATCGTTCAGGGTGCGCATCCAGAAGACGTTGTCTTGCTTGGAGAGGCGCTTGCCGAGCTTGACCTTGGCGGCCAGCTCGGCCGGCAGCTTGTCGCGCAGGAAGGCCCGCACTTCCTCGCGGAAGGCCAGCTCTTCGGGCGTGTAGTGGATATCCATCGAGGTGTTCCTCAGACCTGTTGTTCTTGTGCGCCGCGCAGGGGCGACGGGTTGGGTGCTGCGGTCGAGTATCGGGATGTGGCGCGGGGCTGGCTGTAGTTCGTTCGGACCAATTTCGGGTGGGATTTATTTCGGGCCGCGAGAAAGCAGAAAGCCCGCGCGGCATGGGCCGGGCGGGCTTTCGGTGCTTGCCTGATGATTGCGTGCCTGGGCTTCCCCCTCACCCCAGCCCTCTCCCTCAGGGAGAGGGGGCAGATCGTGCCGGCTGACGCATTGGTTTCAACCTGCACCGAACGGTCCCCTCTCCCCTTGGGAGAGGGTTAGGGTGAGGGGCTCTTGCTCGATGCCCGATCAGAGCGCCGCCTCACTCCCGAGGAACGCCGTGACCTGGCTCGACAGCGTCCCGCCATTGCCATGCAGCAGCGCGATATCGGCCTTCTTCAACTGCCGCTCCCCGGCCTGGCCGCGAATCTGCGTCACCGCTTCGAGGATCAGGAACATCCCGTACATCCCCGGATGCACGCACGACAGGCCGCCACCATTGGTGTTCACCGCCAGCTCGCCGCCGGGGGCGATGCGCCCGCCCTGGACGAAGCGTCCGCCCTCGCCCTTCGGGCAGAAGCCGAGGTCTTCGAGGAACAGGATGGTGTTGATGGTGAAAGCGTCGTAAAGCATCACCAGGTCGATATCGGCGTGGCTCACGCCGGCCATCTGCATGGCGCGCGGGCCGCTTTCCGAGGCGGCGGTGACGGTCAGGTCCGGCATGCACACCACCGAACGGTGCCACTGCGCGCCGCCGGCGCCGAGGAAGTACGCCGGCTTGTTCGGTAGGTCGCGGGCGCGGTCGGCGCGGACCATCGCGCAGGCGCCGGCACCATCGGTGACCAGGCAGCAGTCGGCGGCGCTTAGCGGGTCGCTGACCATCCGCGCGCCCAGCACATCGTCCATGCTCAGCGGGCCGCGGGCGAAGGCTTCCGGGTTGAGGTTGGCCCAGCCGCGCGCGGCCAGGGCCACTTCCGCCAGTTGCTCGCGGGTGGTGCCGTACTGGTGCATGTGCCGGCTGGCCGCCAGCGCATAGGAGGTGATCGGGTGGCGTGGCTTGTAGGCCGTCTCGTGCCACTGCGGCTCGCTCATCGACACCAGCTTGCCGCCGGCGGTGCGCTGGTTGGAGCCATAGCAGATCAACGCCACGTCGCACAGCCCGGCCTGCAGCGCCAGGGTGGCCTGCAGCAGGTGCCATTCGAAGCTGGAACCGCCGACGTTGGTGCCGTCAACGAACCTGGGTCTGATGCCCAGATACTCGCATACCGACAGCGTCGGGAACGCATGGGAGCTGGTGGCGGAGAACACCGCATCGACGTCGGAGAGTTTCAGCCCGGCATCGGCGATGGCTTTCAGCGAAGCCTGGCCGAGCAGTTCCATGGCACTGAAACCGTGGGCTTCGCCGATTCCGGCGCTGCCGATGCCGACGATGGCGGTCTTGCCGCGAAGGGACGAATTCATGCCTGCACCTCTTCGATCACGTCGAACACCACGAGCGCCTGCCCGTCTTCCTCGATCACCCGCGCCTTGACGCGGCTGCCGATGGGCGCGGTTTCCCGGCCTTCGATGCGCGACATCAGGCGCACGCCTTCGTCGAGATCGATCAGCGCCACGTTGTGGCTGGCATTGCGCGAGCGGTTAACGGTGATGGCGTAGATGCGCCCGGTGCCGGCAGCCTCGACCCATTCCAGGTCGGTCTCGCCGCTGCCGGGGACGGCCACCCGCGGGTAGAACACATGGCGGCCAGTGGAAGCGCTGCGCTGGATCATGAAACCGCCCTGCTGGAGGAATCGCTGGTACTGCGCTTCCGGTCCGACGGGCGCGGCGGCTGGGGGATTCTCGGCCATGGCTGGCTCCTGGTTCATTGCGCCCGGCCGTGCAGGCTGCGCGTGTTGTTGATGAAAGTGCCCTTGCCTCGCGCCAGCAGTTTGTCGCCGTCAAGCAGGTCGCAACTGGCCACGCAGATGCTGCGGCCGAGCTTGTGGATCTGCACATGGACTTCGATCCAGCGCCCCGGCAGCGCCGGGCTCAGGTAGTCCATGTCGAGGTTGATGGTGGCCGGGGGCAGTTCGCTGCCGGCGGTGAGCTTGATTGCCGTGCCGAAGCCGGTATCGACCAGGGTCGCGAGGAAACCGCCGTGGGCAATCCCCAGCGGGTTCAGGTGCTCCTCGAGGACTCGCGCCGCCACCACGCGGCGCTCGAGGTTCACGTACACGCCACCGCAGTTGTTGACGAAGCCGGGCCGCGACATGGGCTGGAAGCCGGCGGGCACGTCGCCCTCCTCTTCGATGAAATCACTGGCGCTCATGCTTCGCTCCCCGCGTAACGCTGGGCTCGCTGGAGGCTGGCCCGGCAGTCACGGACCATGCGCTGCAGCAGCTCGGCGCAGCTGGGGATGTCGTCGATCAGGCCGACGCACTGCCCGGCGGTGACGATGCCGTCGTCCGCCTCGCCGCTCTCCAGCGCCGCGCGGCCGCGGGCACCGGCCACCAGGTGGCGGATGTCCTCGAATTGCGCATTGCCGCGCTTCTCGATGCTGACCACTTCCTCGGAGATCGGGTTGCGCAGTACTCGCGCGGTGTTGTGCAGGGTGCGGAAGATCAACCGGGTGTCGCGCTCGGTGGCGCCCACCAGCGCGCGCTTGATGTTCTCGTGGATCGGCGCCTCCTGGGTGGCGCAGAAACGCGTGCCCATGTTCACCCCTTCGGCGCCCAGGGCCAGGGCGGCAGCCATGCCTTCGCCATCGGCGATGCCGCCGGAAGCGATCACTGGCACCTGCAGGCGGCGTGCCGCCAGCGGGATCAGCACCAGGCCGGAAACATCGTCCTCGCCCGGATGCCCGGCACACTCGAAACCGTCGATGGACACTGCGTCCACCCCCAGGCTCTGCGCCTTCAGCGCATGGCGCACGGCCACGCACTTGTGGATCACCGTCATGCCGGCGGCCTTGGCGCGGGCGATGAACTCGCCGGGATTGTTGCCGGCGGTCTCCAGCACCTTCACGCCGCTGGCGATGATCACGTCCAGGTAGCGCTCATACGGCGGCGGGTTGATCGACGGCAGCAGCGTCAGGTTCACGCCAAAGGGCTTGTCGGTGAGGGTTCGGCAGCGCTCGATTTCCTCACCCAGCGCCTCGGGGGTCGGCTGCGTCAGCGCGGTGAGGATGCCCAGGCCGCCGGCGTTGGAAACGGCGGCGGCCATCTCGGCGCGACCGACCCACATCATGCCGCCCTGGATGATCGGGTAGCGGATGCCGAGCAGTTCGGTAATGCGTGTCTTCATGTCGGTTCTCCGCGATTCACTGGTCGAAGACGATGACCGAGCGCGCCAGTTCTCCGCGGCGCAGCTCGTCGAAGCCCAGGTTGATCTGCTCAAGGCCGATGCGCTGGGATATCAGCTCGTCGAGTTTCAGCCGGCCCTGCAGGTAGAAGTCCACCAGCCGCGGCAGGTCCACCGGGAAGCGGTTGGAGCCCATGAAAGAGCCCTGGATGCGCCGCTCGGCGAGGAAGTCCAGGCCGCTCAGCTCCAGCTTCACGCCCGGCTTGATCATGCCGATGACGGTGGCGCTGCCGCCGCGCGCGAGCATGGCGAAGGCCTGTTCGGCGGTCTGCTTCAGGCCGATGCACTCGAAGGCGTGCTGCACGCCGCCACGGGTCAGTTCCAGCACCTGCTGCACGGCATCGCCGTCGGCAGCGTTGATCACGTCGGTGGCGCCAAAGGTCTTCGCCAGCTCGAGTTTCGACTCGAGCCGGTCGATGGCGATGATCCGCCCTGCCCCGGCCAGCGCCGCGCCGTTGAGGGTGGACAGGCCGATGCCTCCGCAGCCGATCACCGCCACGGTCTCGCCTGGTCGCACCTGGGCGGTGTTGAACACCGCGCCGGTGCCGGTGATTACCGCGCAACCGAGCACGGCGGCACGGTCCAGCGGCATGTCGCGGCGGATGGCGACGCAGGCGTTCTCGTGCACCAGCATCTGCTCGGCGAAGGCCGAGAGGTTCATGAACTGGTTCACCGGCTTGAGGCTGGTGACTTCGCTCAGGCGCGGCTCATCGTTCTTGCCGCGCTTGGTTTCCGGTGACACGCACAGCGACAGGTGCCCGGAAACGCAATGTGGGCAGTGCCCGCAGAAGGCCGACAGGCAGGTGACGACGTGGTCGCCCGGTTTCACCGAACGGACCTCCGAGCCGACCTGCTCGACGACGCCGGCGGCCTCGTGGCCGAGGATTACCGGCATCGGCCAGGGGTAGGCGCCTTCAATGAAATGCAGGTCGGAATGGCAAAGGCCCACGGCGCGGGTGCGAATCAGCACCTCGCGCGGGCCGGGCTTGCCGATGGCCACTTCCTCGATGGTCAGCGGCGTGCCCGGTTGGCGCAGTACAGCAGCTTTCATGGCGATTCCTCAGCGACAGATCATGGCGGTGACGGCCTGACGCAGCGGCTCGACGTAAGGCGGGCGCATCAGGTCCGGGCCGTCCGCCGGCTTGAACACCGCCTTGGCGTGGCTGAAAGCGCGGAAGCCGTCGCGGCCGTGGTACGAGCCCATGCCGGAAGGGCCGACGCCGCCGAACGGCAGGCTCTCGACACCCACATGCTTGATCACGTCGTTGATCGTCACCCCGCCGGAGGTGGAGCGGCGCAGCACCAGCGCCTGCTCGTCGGCGTCGACGCCGAAGTAGTACAGGCCCAGCGGACGCGGGTGGGCGTTGATGTAGTCGATCACCTCGGAGATGGTCTTGTACGGCTTGATCGGCAGCAGCGGGCCGAAGATTTCGTCCTGCATCACCTTCAGTTCGTCGCCGGGGTTGCGCAGCAGGGTCGGTGCCAGCTTGTGCCCGGTTTGCGCAGCGAAGTCCTCGCCGGCCGGGTTCAGCTCGATCAGCTCTACGCCCGCCGCGTGCGCTTCGTCCAGGTAGCCCTGCAGGCGCTGCTGGTGGCGGACGTTGATCACCGAGGTGTAGTCGGGGTTGTCGCGCAGGCTCGGGTAGAAACGCGCGATCACTTCGCGGGCGCTGACGATGAAGTCGTCCAGCGATTCCTCGGGGACGAACACGTAGTCCGGCGCCAGGCAGATCTGCCCGGCGTTGTGCAGCTTGCCGGCGATGATCTTCTGCACCGCAGCCTGGAAGTCGGCGGAGCGGGAAATAATGGTCGGCGACTTGCCGCCCAGCTCCAGGGTCACCGGCACCAAGTTCTCGGCGGCGGCACGCATTACCTGGCGGCCGATGCTGGTGGCGCCGGTGAACAGCAGGTGGTCGAAGGGCTGGGCGCAGAACGCCTGGCCGACTTCCGGCCCGCCGGTGATCACAGCGACTTCGTCCTCGGCGAACACCGAGGCGATCATCCGGGCTATCAGTGCCGAGCTGTGCGGGGTGAATTCCGAGGGCTTGATGATCGCCCGGTTGCCGGCGGCCAGGACTCCGGCAAGGCCGGTGAAGACCATGTTCACCGGGAAGTTCCATGGCGTGACGATGCCCACCACGCCCAGCGGCTGGTACTCCACCCAGGCTTCGCCGCGCTCACAGTGGCGCGGCTCGGGCTGCATCCAGCCGAGCAGCTGGGCCTTGGTCTGCTTCAGGCTCATCAGTGGCGACAGCACTTCCACCACGCGGGAGAAGTCGTCGCTGCGCTGGCCGAAATCGGCGCGCACCGCTTCGACGATTGCCTGCTGGTGATCGACCAGCAGGCCGATGGCGCGGTCGATCAGCTCGATGCGCCGCTCGGCGCTCAGCGGTTCACTGGACAGGTGCGCGGCGCGCTGCTGGTCGAGCACGGCGCGGATGGCGGTGCCGGGGCTGGTCTGGGTCATGGGGGTCTCCTGATGGACTCTTCTGGTTATTCGTCGTCGCGCCGGGTCGGCCACTGGTACAGCGGGGTTTCCTTGCGCATGAAGCGGGCCGAAGCCTCCTTCACATAGCCGGAGGTCAGCGCCACAGCCTGGGCGGCGGCTTCGGCGTCGAGCTGGGTCGCCAGGTCGTTCTCGAAGCTGCGGGCCAGCAGGCGCTTGCTCATGGCGAAGGCCGGGGGCGACATCCGCGCCAGTGCACGAGCCAGTTCCTCGGCGCGTTCGAGGGCCCGCTCGCCTGCGTGGCTTTCCAGGGCGATGCCCAGCTGCACGGCTTCGGTGGCGTTGATCTCGCGGGCGGAGTAGATGATTTCGCGGGCGCGTTGCATGCCCACCAGGCGCGGCAGCAGCCAGGAGGCGGCCAGGTCCGGCACCAGGCCGATGCGGGCGAAGGCCATGCAGAAGCGGCCGCGCTCGCTGGCGATGACAAAGTCGGCGGCCAGCGCCAGACTGAAGCCGGCGCCGTAGGCCACGCCGTCCACCAGCGCCACCACCGGGCAGTCGAAGTCGGCCAGTGCGGCCAGCAGGCGGTTGGTTTCCGTCATGCGCATGCGCACCGCGCCGGCTTCGGGCGTGCCGCCCATGCTGCCGACGTCGCCGCCGGAGCAGAAGGCCCCGCCCGCACCGGACAGCAGCAGCGCGCGCACTTCGGGGTTGCGCCGCAGCGCGGTGAGCGCGTCGATCAGCTCGGCGACCATGGCCGTGGACAGCGCGTTCTTGCGTTCCGGATTGGCCAGCGTCAGGCGCGCCAGTCCGTCTTCTATGCAGAGTTCGATGCTCGACATGCGTACCTCGCGGCAGGCATCCCGGCGCGAATGGCCGGCCCGCACGCGGCGGCCCGGCCCACCCGCATCACAGGGTGCGGGCGATGATTTCCTTCATGATTTCGTTGGAGCCGCCGAAGATGCGGCCCACCCGGGCGTTGGCGTACATCCGCGCGATGGGGTACTCGAGCATGTAGCCGTAGCCGCCGTGCAGCTGCAGGCACTCGTCGATCACCTTGCAGTTCTGCTCGGTGCTCCACCACTTGGCCATGGCTGCGGTCTCGCCGGACAGCTCGCCCTTGAGCACCTTGACCATGCAGTCGTCGACGAAGGCGCGGGCGATGACGGCAGTGCTCTGGCACTCGGCGAGCTTGAAACGGGTGTTCTGCAGGTCCAGCAGGGTCTGGCCGAACACCTTGCGGTTGCGCACGTACTCCACCGTCTCGGCCACTGCCCGCTCCATGGTGGCCAGCGCGCCGAGGGCGATGATCATGCGTTCCTGGGGCAGCTGCTGCATCAGCTGGATGAAGCCCTTGCCCTCCTCCGGGCCCAGCAGGTTGCTGGCCGGTACGCGCACGTCGTCGAAGAACAGTTCGGTGGTGTCCTGGCCCTTCTGGCCGATCTTCTCGAGGATACGGCCACGGCGGAAACCGGGCAGGTCCCTGGTTTCGACCACCACGATGGAGGTGCCCTTGGCGCCTTTCTCCGGGTCGGTCTTGGCGACCACGAGGATGAGGTCGGCGTGATAGCCGTTGGTGATGAAGGTCTTCGAGCCGTTGATCACGTACTCATCGCCGTCACGCACGGCGCGGGTCTTGATCGCCTGCAGGTCGGAGCCGGCGCCCGGTTCGGACATGGCAATGGCCGCCACCAGCTCGCCACGGGCCATCTTCGGCAGCCAGTCGAGCTTCTGCTCTTCGCTGGCGTAGCGCAGCAGGTAGTGCGCGACGATGCCGCTGTGCACGTTGGTGCCCAGGCTGGTGCACATGGCGCGGCTCTGTTCCAGGGTGACGATGGCGTCGTGGGCGAAAGTGCCGCCACCGCCGCCGTATTGTTCGGGAATGCTCGGCAGCAACATGCCGAACTCGCCGGCCTTGAGCCACATGTCGCGGTCGATGTGCTGCTGCTTCCACCAGCGCTCTTCATGGGGCACCAGTTCATTGGCGATGAAGCGGCGGATGGAGTCCTGGAAGATCACCAGGTCGTCGGTGATCCAGGGCGATTGAGTGGCGCTCATGGCGGCTCCTCGGCAGACGATTCAGAAAGAAGGCCGGCCGCGCGAGGCAGCCGGCAAAGGGACGGTCAGGGACGACCGCCGCCGACAATCAGCACCTGGCCGGAGACGTAGTTGGACTCCGGGATGCAGAACAGGTACACGCCACCGGCGGCCTCTTCCGGGGTGCCGGCGCGGCCCATGGGGATCATCGCGGCAACGTTCTTCGCCATCTGCTCACTGATGCCGACCTTCAGCTCGCGGCCGCCGACGTTGATGGTCGCACCCTCGCCCGCTGCGGCGGAGGTCAGGCGGGTCTCGATCAGGCCGAAGGCGACGCTGTTGACGCACACCTTGTAGCGGCCCCACTCCTTGGCCAGGGCCTTGGTCAGACCGTTGATCGCGGACTTGGCGGCCGAGTAGTTGGCCTGGCCGGGGTTGCCCATCACGCCGGAGACGGAGGAGATGTTGACCACCTTGCGGAATACCTCGCGGCCTTCCTCGGCTTCCTTCTTGGCGGCTTCGCGGAAGTGCCCGGAAGCGGCGCGCAGGATGCGGAACGGCGCGGAGACGTGGACTTCCATGATGTCGTCCCACTGCTGGTCGGTCATCTTCTGGATCACGTTGTCCCAGGTGTAGCCGGCGTTGTTGACGATGATGTCGAGGCCGCCGAAGGACTCCAGGGCGGTCTTCACGAAGCGCTCGCCAAAGTCCTTTTCAGTCACGCTGCCGACGCAGGCAACGGCGCGGCCGCCTTCGGCGACGATCTGTGCAACCACTTCCTCGGCCGGGGCGGCGTCGAGGTCGTTGACCACCACGGCGGCGCCGTCGCGGTGCAGCTTGAGGGCGATTTCACGACCGATGCCACGGCCGGAACCGGAAACGATGGCGACCTGGCCTGCGAGTTTGTTGTTCATGGTTGTTCTCCTGTTTCAGGCGTCCAGGGCCACGACGGCTTCGCCGGACAGTTTGATTTCACCCGCCTGGTTGCGGGTGGTGATTTCCAGGCGCAGGGTGCCGGAGGTCTCGTCCTTCTCCAGCACTCGGCCGGAACAGGTGATGGCATCGCCCAGCTGGGTAATCGCAGCGAAGCGCACCGAGTAGCTGCGCAGGCGCTCCTGCGCCACCCAGTTGGTCAGCAGCCGGCCGAGGTAGGCCATGGACAGCATCCCGTGGGCGAACACGTCGGGCATGCCGGCCTTCTTCGCGAAGTCGATGTCGACGTGGATCGGGTTGTGGTCCCCCGAGGCGCCGCAGTACAGCGCCAGGGTGGTGCGGTTCACCGGGTCGGTGGTGAAGCTCGGCAGTTCGTCGCCGACGGCGATTGCATTCAGGTTCACGCTCGGCTCCTTATCCGTTGCGTACGACGAGGCTGTTGCGCAGTTCCGCCACCAGCTCGCCGGCGGCGTTGCTGACGCGGGTTTCACGCACCACGAATTCCAGGGCGCCGCCCTTCTTGTCGTAGATGTCGACGATCTTCGTCTCGAAGGACAGGCGCTCACCGGCGAAGGCCATGCGGTGGTAGGTGAAGCCCTGCTCGGCATGCAGGATGCGGCCGAGGTCGATGTTCAGGCGCTTGAGCACCGAACCCGAGCCGCCGGCTTCCATGTCCAGGCAGAAGAGGAAGGTCGGCGGCACCGGCAGGCCGGGGTAGCCGGCGTCGCGGGCGGCGGTCTCGTCGCTGTAGCGCGCATCGGTCTGGCCGGTGGCCTTGGCGAAGAAGCGCAGGCGCCCCGCCTCGACCAGTTGCGTGTGGCTGGAGACCACCGCGCCGATATGGCTCTTGTCAATCATGCTCGCGGCTCCCCGGTCACTGGCGCTGGAACAGGGTGACGACGCAGGCGCCGCCCAGGCCCAGGTTGTGCTGCAGGGCGAAGCGCGCGCCTTCCACCTGGGTGGCATCGGCGGTACCGCGCAGCTGGCGGGTCAGCTCGAAGCACTGGGCCAGGCCGGTGGCGCCCAGCGGGTGGCCCTTGGAGAGCAGGCCGCCGGAGGGGTTGGTGACGATGCGGCCGCCGTAGGTGTTGTCGCCGTCGAGGATGAATTTCTCGGCGGTGCCCTCGGGGGTCAGCATCAGGCCTTCGTAGGTGATCAGTTCGTTGGCGGTGAAGCAGTCGTGCAGCTCGACCACCTGGATGTCCTGCGGACCGACACCGGCCTTCTCGTACACGATGTTGGCGGCGTTGCGGGTCATGTCGTAGCCGACGACCTTGCGCATGTCGCCTTCGTCGAAGGTGCTGTTGCGGTCGGTGGTCATGGCCTGGGCGGCGATCACCACGTCGGTGCGCAGGCCGTGCTTCTTCGCGAAAGCCTCGGTGCAGACGATGGCGGCGGCCGCGCCGCAGGTCGGCGGGCAGCACTGCAGGCGGGTCAGCGGGTCGAAGATCATCGGCGAGGCCATCACTTCGTCGACGCTGACCACGTTGCGGAACACCGCCAGCGGGTTGCGCGCGGCGTGCTGGCTGGCCTTGACGCGGATGCGGGCGAAGACTTCGCGGCTGATGCCGTATTCCTTCATGTAGGCGCGCCCGGCGCCGCCGAAGAACTGCGCGGCGCGCGGCGCGGCCTCGTCGAAGCCCTGCACCTGGGTCATGGTCTTGGCGAAGCGGTCCATCGGGCCGGTACGGTCGGTGTAGGCGCCCTTCAGCGCGCCGGGGACCATCTGCTCGAAGCCCAGGGCGATGGCGCATTCCACGGCGCCGCTTTCCACGGCCTGGCGCGCCAGGAACAGCGCGGTGGAGCCGGTGGCGCAGTTGTTGTTGACGTTGACCACCGGGATGCCGGTCAGGCCGACGCCGTAGACCGCGGCCTGGCCGCAGGTGGAGTCGCCGTAGACGTAGCCCACGTAGGCCTGCTGCACCAGCGCATAGTCGATACCGGCGTCGGCCAGTGCGGCCTTGGCCGCATTCGCGCCCATGATGTGGTACTCGTCGCTCTGGCCCGGCTTGGTGAAGGGGATCATGCCGACCCCGGCCACCACTACTTTATTGCTCATGTGTTTCTCCTTGGGGATGGGCGTGTCGCGCGCCGTCAGTTGACGGCGCGGTTCTGGTCTTTCCAGTAGGGCGCGCGCAGGTCGCGCTTGAGTACCTTGCCGGCCGCCGAGAGCGGCAGCGCGGCAACGAACTCGACGGATTTCGGGCACTTGTAGCCGGCGATGTGCTGGGCGCAGTGGGCGCGGATGTCGTCGGAGCAGACGTCGCTGCCGGCGTGCAGCACCACCACGGCGTGCACCGCCTCGCCCCAGCGCTCGTGGGGAATGCCGATCACCGCGCAGCTCTGCACGGACGGGTGGCGGGCCACCACGTTCTCGACCTCGGCGGAGTACACGTTCTCGCCGCCGGTGACGATCATGTCCTTGAGGCGGTCGACGATGAACAGGAATCCGCGCTCGTCCATGTAGGCGCCGTCGCCGGTGTGCAGCCAGCCGTTGCGCAGGGTCTTGGCGGTCTCTTCCGGGCGGTTCCAGTAGCCGAGCATGACGTTGGGGCCGCAGACGATGATCTCGCCCACCACGCCACGGGGGACTTCGTTGCCCTCCTCGTCGACGATCTTCACCAGGCCGCCGAAGCCGCCGCGCCCGGCGCTGCGTACCAGGCCGCTGGCGATGCCCTCGGCCTGGTGGGTCCAGTCCGGGCTCACCGAGATCACCGGCGAGGTTTCGGTCATGCCGTAGGCCTGCATGAAGGCAATGCCGGGGAACTTCGCCAGGGCCTGTTCCAGCACCGGCAGGGAAATCGGCGAGGCGCCGTAGGCCATGCGCTTGAGGCAGGACAGGTCGTGGCGCTCGAAGTCCGGGTGGTTGATCACCGCCTGCAGCATGGTCGGCACCAGCAGCATCTCGTTGATGCGCTCGCGCTCGATGGTCTGCAGCACTTCCAGCGGGTCGAACATCGGGATGAAGACGTTGACGTAGCCACCGATCACCTGGCTCAGGCAGCGCGCCATGGCGGCGGTGTGGAACATCGGCGCGGCGTGCAGGGTGCGCGAGTCATCCTCGGCGGGGAACTCGGCCATGCGTGCCACAGCAGAGGACCAGAGATTCAGGTGCGACTGCATCACGCCCTTGGGCAGGCCGGTGGTGCCGCCGGTGTACATGATCGAGGCGAGGTCGTTGCCGCCGCGCAGGGCGTCTTCGATGGGCTCGTGGCTGGCGATCAGGCCCTCGAAGGAATGCATGCCTTCGGGCGCGGCGCCGTCACCGACATGGATCAGCACCGGGGCGCTCCTGGCGCCGGCGCGGATGCCTTCGGCCAGGTGCAGGAAGTGGTCGTCGATCAGCAGGATTTCGGTCTGGCAGTCGTCCAGCGAGTAGACGATCTCCGGCACGCTCCAGCGGATGTTCACCGGGTTGAGCACGCCGCCGCCCCACCAGGTGGCCAGCATGTATTCCAGGTAGCGGTCCGAGTTCAGGGCCAGCATGCCGACCCGGTCGCCGTTGCGCATACCCAGCGATTGCAGGGCCGCGGCCAGGCGCGAGACGCGCTCGCCCTGCTCGCGGAAGGTCCGCGTGCGGCCGCGGAAGATGGTCGCGACGTGGTCCGGGTCCTGCTGCAGCATGCGTTGCAGGCCTTGGGTCAGGTACATGGCAGGTCTCCAATCGATGTTGTTCTTGTGAGTTCGATACTAGGGAGGGGCGTTGCCCGCGGCGTCGGTCGAAGGGATGAAGCTGCGGTGGTTTGGCAGGTGGTTCGAATGGACTAGAGGGCTGCTTCCGGGAAGCTTGTGCCTGGGACGGCCCTCACCCCAGCCCTCTCCCGGAGGGAGAGGGAGTAGATCGTGCCGGCTGACGCCGCATTTTCATCCTTCATCGAACGGTCCCCTCTCCCCTTGGGAGAGGGTTAGGGTGAGGGGCTCTTACAGGGGAATGCATGGCCGCGAACCGGATTCACCAATCCGAATATCAGCGGGCAACAGAAAAGGGCCAGGCGCCCGAAGCCGCCTGGCCCTCCCCCGTACAACCTGCGTATCAGCTGGTCTGCAGCTCGCCCAGTGATGCGGCGCGGCCCGACTGGGCGTCATTGCGCTCGGCCAGCAGCAGATCGGCGCATTTCTCGCCGATCATGATGGTCGGCGCGTTGGTGTTGCCGCCTACCTGCAGCGGGATCACCGAGGCGTCCGCCACACGCAGGCCCTGGACGCCGCGCACGCGCAGCTGCGGGTCGACCACCGACTGTGCGTCGCCGCCCATCCGGCAGCTGCCCACCGGGTGGTAAACGTTGTCGCAGTGCTCGCGGATCATCTGCTTCACCGCCTCGTCGTCGCTGCCGTCGAACTTCAGGTGGCCATGGAACAGCGGCTTGCCGCCGAACCGCGTGAGCACCGGCTGCTCGAGGATTTCATGCACCAGTTTCACGCCCTTGAGCATGGTCGCCATGTCGCGTTCGTCTTTGAGCAGGTTCAGCTCGATCAGCGGGTCGTCACGCATGTCGGCGCTGTGCAGGCGAATCTGTCCGCGGCTGTGCGGGCGCAGCACGCAGACGTGGATCGAATAGCCGCTGCCGTAGTGGAAGGTGCGCCCGTGGTTGTCGCCCGAGGACATCACGAAATGCAGCTGGATGTCTGGATCGGCCAGCGTCGGATCGGTCTTGAGGAAGGCCCCGGCCTCGGTGAAGGTGCGGGTGAACAGGCCGCCGCGCTCGCGCTTGTACTTGCGCCATTGCCCCAGGTAGCTCAGCGCGCCGCGCACCGTCACACCGAACAGGTCGGTGCTGAAGATGCGCTTGTGCAGGATCAGGTCCGGGTGCTCCTGCAGGTTCTGCCCGACCTCGGGTGCGTCGTGCAGCGGCGCGATGCCCAACTGCCGCAGGTGCGCGGCCGGACCGATGCCGGAAACCATAAGCAGTTGCGGCGACACCAGGCTGCCGGCGCAGACGATCACTTCCCGCGAGGCATGCAGCGCCACTTCCTGGCCATCACGTTCCACCAGCACGCCGGTGGCACGCTTGCCCTGGAACAGGATGCGCAGCGCCCGGCTGCCGGTCAGCACCTGCAGGTTATCGCGGCCGCCGTTGTGCGTCGCATCGTCGGCATTGCCCCGGTGCAGGTAGGCCCGCGCGGCGTTCCAGCGTTCGCCGTTGAACTGGGTGACCTGGAAGTAGCCCACGCCCTCCTGCTGCGGTCCGTTGAAGTCATGGTTGTAGGCGTGGCCGGCGCTGGCCGCCGCCTCGATGAAGTGGCGCGCCCAGGAGCACGGCGAACGCGGGTCGGTAACGTGCAGCGGGCCGCTGCCGCCGTGCAGTGCGTCGTCCTTGCCGGCGGCGCGCTCGTTGTTCTCGGCGCGCTTGAAGTACGGCAGCACCTCTTTCCAGCTCCAGCCTTCGCAGCCGGCAGCGGCCCAGCCATCGTAATCCGAAGGCGTACCGCGCAGGTAGAGCATGCCATTGATCGAGGAGCTGCCACCCAGCCCGCGACCGCGCGGCAGGTAGCTGGCGCGACCCGCCAGGCTCGGCTGCGCGGTGCTTTCGTAGGCGTAGTTGTAGTCGCCCTTGCGCGGAATGGTCAGCACCAGGCCCACCGGCACCGTGACCTTGCCGTGGTGGTCGTGACCGCCGGTTTCCAGCAGCGCCACCTTGCAGCCGGCATCGGCCAGCCGCCCGGCCACTGCGCAACCGGCCGAGCCGGCGCCTACCACTATGTACTCGTACAAGCGTTCCATCGGTTCACCTTTCTTGTTGTTGTGCTGTTGGCCCCCGTCGCTGCGGGGTTCAGATGACGCCGGCCTGCTGCAGGTCGGCGATGCGTTCGTCACTCAGTCCCCAGTCGCGCAGCACCGCTTCGCTCTGCGGTTCGCCCGAAGCCTGCGTCGGCGTCGCGGCGGGTGTGCGGCTGAAGCGCGGCGCCGGCGCGGGCTGGAGCACACCGTCGAGTTCGAGGTAGGTGCCGCGTTCGCGGTTGTGCGGGTGCTCGGCGGCTTCGGCCCAGTCCAGCACCGGGGCGAAGCAGGCGTCGCTGCCTTCGAGCAGCTCGCACCACTGGGCGCGGCTGCGCTGCAGGAACAGCGCGGTGAGCTTGGCCTTGAGCTGCGGCCACTGGCGCGGGTCCATCTGCTGCTGGAACTGCGGGTCGTCGATGCCGCAGCGCTGCAGCAGCTCGGCATAGAACTGCGGTTCGATGGCGCCCAGGGCGATGAAGCGGCCGTCGGCGCAGGCGTAGGTGTCGTAGAAGTGCGCGCCGCCGTCGAGTAGGTTGGCGCCGCGCTCGTCGCTCAGGCGGCCGCCCGCGCGGAAGCCGTACATCATCGCCGAGAGCAGCGCGGTGCCGTCGGTCATGGCCGCATCGACGACCTGCCCCTTGCCGGAGCTTTGCGCTTCCAGCAGCGCGCAGAGCACGCCAAAGCCCAGCAGCATGCCGCCGCCACCGAAGTCGCCGATGTAGTTGTGCGGCACCACCGGCTTCTCGCCGGGTCGGCCGATGGCGTGCAGCGCGCCGGCCAGGGCGATGTAGTTGATGTCGTGCCCGGCGGCCTGGGCCAGCGGGCCGCTCTGGCCCCAGCCGGTCATGCGGCCGAACACCAGCTTCGGGTTGCGCTGCAGGCATTGCTCCGGCCCCAGGCCCAGGCGCTCCATCACACCGGGGCGGAAGCCTTCGATCAGCGCGTCGGCGCCTTCCACCAGTTGCAGCAGGGTTTCCACCCCTTCGCTCTGGCGCAGGTCCAGGGCGACGGCGCGGCGGCCACGGCCGAGCACGTCGAAGCGCGCCCGCTCGCCCAACGCCTGGCCGGGGCGTTGCACGCGGATCACTTCGGCGCCCATGTCAGCCAGCAGCATGGCGCAGAACGGCGCCGGCCCCAGGCCGACCATCTCGATTACCTTCAACCCCGTCAGCGGGCCCGCCATCGCATCGCTCCTGTCTGGCTGTGCAAGCGCCGGGATATCCGGCAGCTCCCCAGCCTAGCGACGGGCCAGCGGGCAACAATGGATCGAACGGACGAATCACGGACTAGTCCGCTCGGGCCGCATTTCGGGCCTCTGGCGTGCCTCAAACTGTCGAGTAGTTCGAATGGACGACTGCGATCCCGCCGCCGGCCGTGGCAAGATGCCGCGACATAGAAAAACAATTGAGCCGGCGGCGCGCCCAGCGCAGCCACACGACCGGCCAGCGGAGTTGCCATGTCTGCCCAGTTTTCCGCCGCCTCTGCCACCGGGACCGCGCCCCTGCGCATCCTGTCGAGCAAGTTCGCCACGCCGTCCGTCTCCGCCAGCCATCTGCCCCGCCAGCACCTGCTGGAGCAGATGGAGCAGTCCAGCGCGCGGCTGATCCTGATCCGCGCCGCCGCCGGCTTCGGCAAGACGACCCTCCTGCAGCAGTACCGCGAGCGCTGCCTGGCGCAGGAACGCCAGGTGCTCTGGCTCAACCTGGATGCCGCAGACAACGACCTGCAACGCTTCGTTGCCCACCTCGCCAACGGCCTGCGCCAACTCGACGCCACGCCGACCGGCGAGCCGCAGGGCCTGTCCCAGCAGATGCAGACGCTGCTGGAAGAGCTCTCCGACCGCACTCGCCCCTTCGCCCTGCTGCTGGACGAATTCGAGGCGATCCACAACCCGGCGGTGCTCAACTTCGTCCAGCAGCTGATCGACACCCTGCCGCCCTGCGGCGTACTGGTGCTGGCCTCGCGCTCGACACCGGACATAGGCCTGGGGCGCATCCGTGCCCGTGGCCAGTTGCTGGAGTTCAACCCCGGCGCGCTGCGCTTCTCCCTCGACGAGGCGACGCGCTTCATCCGCGACAAGCGCGAACTGCCGCTGCGTGACGCCGAGATCGCCACCCTCTACCGCTGTACCGAGGGCTGGATCACCGCCATCTACCTCGCCAGCCTGTCGCTGCAGGGGCGCAACGACCACGCAGCCTTCGTCTCCAGCTTCTCCGGCAGCAACCTGGAGCTGGCCGAGTATCTGACCGAGGACATCCTCGCGCGGCAGAGCGAGGCCTGCCGGCAGTTCCTCCTGCTCACCAGCGTGCTTGACCAGCTCTGCGTACCGCTGTGCAACGCCGTCACCGGCGGGCAGGACGGCCAGGAAATGCTCGCCTACCTGGAACGCGCCAACCTGTTCCTGTTCCCGCTGGACAGCGAACATCAGTGGTTCCGCTACCACAGCCTGTTCGCCAGCTACCTGCGCGACGCCCTGCAGCGTTCCTACCCCGGCCATGCCGCACGGCTGCATCAGCTGGCGGCGCAGTGGTACCTGGCCGAGCAGCGCCCGGTGCCGGCCATCGATCACCTGCTGCAGGCCGGTGCCCGCGACGAGGCCGCGCTGCACCTGACCCGGCATGTCGGCGAATTCATGGACGTCGGCCGTTCGCGCCTGCTGCTGCGCTGGCTGGACCAGATTCCGCCGCAGACCCTGCAGCGCTACCCGAACCTCTGCCTGGGCTATTCCTGGACCCTCGCCCTGCACCGCCGCTACACCGACGCGCTGGCCAGCATCGCGCTGATCCGTGGTGCCACCGAGGACGGCGAGCAACCGCTGGCGCTGGAAGCGGAAACCATCCGCTGCCTGCTGTTCGCCCTCACCGACCAGGTGGAGGACTGCTGCGAGGTGGGCCTGGCGCATATCCAGCGCATCCCCGATGACGAGCAGTTCCAGTACGGCGTGATCGCCAACTGCCTGGGCTACAGCCTGGTCTCCACAGGACGCTACGAAGAGGCGCGGCGCCTGCTGTCGCGGGCGATCCTGCGCTGCTCGCAGAGCCGCACCCAGTCCATGGGCAGCGTCGCCAGTTGCCTGGAGGGCGCGCTGGACATGATCCAGGGGCGTTTGGGCAATGCCGTGGCGCGCCTGCAGGCGGCCTTCCCGACGCAGACCACGGGCGGCGCTGAGAAGATTCTCGCGGGGCGGCCGTCGCTGGAGATCACGCTGTCCATCGCACTCTACGAAACCGACGCGCTGGACGAGGTGGAGCAGCTGCTGGGCGAAGTGCTGCCCCACGCCAAGGAAAGCAGCCCGCCGGATTCACTGATTTCCTGCCATGTCCTGCTGGCCCGCGTCGCTCTGCTCAAGGGCGACCGCGACGCCTGGCTGCGCCTGCTGGCGGACCTGGAACAGATCGGCCAGCAGTCCGGCTCGGCGCGGGTGATCTGCTCGGCCTGGCTGGAGCGTGCCCGCGCGGCCACCCTGGAGAATCGACTGGAATCGGCCCGCCAATCCCTGCGCTATGCCGAGCTGCATGGTGACTGGGAGCGGCCGGGCATCCTGCTGCATGGCAACGACGTGGACACCCCGAGCATCGCCCGCTTCCGCCTGCGCATCGCCCAAGGCGACTGCGAGGACACCGAGCGCGAGCTGCGCGAAGCCATGGCCGAGGCCAACGCCCGCCAGCACCACCGCCGCGAACTCAAGCTGCGCCTGCTGCATGCCCTCGCGCTCAGTGCCCTGGAGCGAACCGAGGAGTCCTTCGAGGCACTCAGCGAGGCGCTGCGCTTCGCCAGTCATGAAGGCTTCATGCGCACCTTCCTCGACGAGGGCCCGCGCCTGGGTGGCCTGCTGCAACGCTGGGCGGTTCCGCATCAGGCGCAGTCGCGGGCGCTGGGCATCGAGCCGCGCTTCCTCACCACCCTGCTGCAGCGCTTCGTCGGCCATGGCGAGACGCCGAGCAACGGCCAGGTACCCGGCGCTGCCGGCGAAGGCCTGACCACCCGCGAGATCCAGGTGATCCGCCTGCTGGCGGCCGGGCACCGGAACAAGGTGATCGCCGAGAAGATGTTCCTCTCCGAGTTCACTGTGAAATCCCACCTGCGCAACATCAACGCCAAGCTCGGCGCCCAGGGGCGCACCGAGGCCGTGGCGATTGCGCGGGCGCGGGGCCTGCTGGATTGAGCTGAACAGCGCGCGCCCGATCTGCGCGCTGGTATTGCCCCTGTAGGAGCGGTCGGATGTCCCAGCACAAAGGCACGGGATTCGCGAAGATGGATGAGGACTGGACGCCCGGACCTGCCCTCTCCCCCCGCCCTCTCCCTGAAGGGAGAGGGAGCTATCCGTGCCGACTGAAACCACGGTTCCCACTGGTGCCGATCCAGTCCCCTCTCCCTTCGGAGCGGGGCGCGTAGCCAGGGTTAGGGAGAGGGAAAACCCAGGCGCGGAATTTCAGAGAGCCATAAAAAGGCCGTCAGTCGCCAGCGCTGGCCAGCAACCGCCGGGCGCGGCCCAGCACCGGCGCATCGACCATCTGCCCGTCGACCTGGAAGGCCGCCGCGCCGCTCTCGGCCGCATCCACCACTCGGCGCGCCCAGTCCAGCTCGTCAGCACTCGGGGCCAGCGCCGCATGGGCAACACCGACCTGCTTCGGATGAATACAGAGCGCGCCGAGCAGACCGAGGTCGCGGCCATGGCGGATGGTCGCGGCGAAGCCTTCGGCGTCGTCGAACGCGGGGAACACGGTGTCCAGCGGCGGTTGCAGGTCGTTCACCCGCGAATGCAGCAGCAGGCTCAGGCGCACCTGGTCGTAGACCACCGCGGCAGCCGGGGTGCCACTGCTCATGCCGATATCCAGCGCCAGGTCGAGGCCACCGAAGGTCAGGCGTTCCACACCCTCGCAGGCAGCGATTTCGCCCAGTGCGAGCAGGCCACGGGCGCTCTCGATCAGTGGCCACACCGGTTTGCCGCAGGACGCGGCGATACGCACCTGCATGGCGCGCTCGGCCTTGGGCAGCAGGATGCCGATGACGCCCGGCAGGCGCCGGCAGAGTTCAAGATCGGCGGCCTGTTCCGGATCGCCAGCGGCATTCACCCGCACCCGCACGCGGGCCTCCGGATTGGCGCCGAGGAAGGCTTCCAGATTGTCGCGGGCCTGGGCCTTGAGCGAGGCCTCGACAGCGTCCTCGAAGTCGACGATCACCGCGTCGGCGCCGCTGGCCAGGGCCTTGGCGAAACGCTCCGGGCGGCTGCCGGGAACGAACAGCGCGGTTCGCACGATGGAATCCGCCGGGCTTTGCTGAATCATTGGGTTCTCCTGGGTCATACCGCGCCCTGCTCGTGCAGACGCTGGATATCACCGGGGGTATAACCCAGTTCCTGCAGCAGGTCATCCGTCTGCTGACCTAAAGCAGGCACGGCATCCATGCGCGGCGCGTAGGCATTGCTGTTCACCGGCGGCAAAAGCGCCGGCAGGCGGCCGGCCGGGCTGTCGATCTCACGCCAGCGATCGCGGGCGGCCAGCTGCGGGTGCTGCCACAGGCCGCGCATGTCGTTGACGTGGGCGTTGGCGATCTGCGCCTGCTCCAGGCGTCCGACCACCTGTTCGGCGCCAAGACTGGCAAAGGCTTCGACGATCAGCCCACGCAGGGCGTCGCGGTTGGCCACCCGCAGGCTGGTCGCGGTGAAACGCGGATCGACCGCCAGCTCCGGACGCTGCAGGACCACTTCGCAGAACAGCTTCCACTCGCGCTCGTTCTGCACGCCGAGCATGACGCTGCCGCCGTCGCCGGTGGGGAACGGCCCGTAGGGATAGATGGTGGCGTGGGCAGCGCCGGCGCGCGGCGGCTGCGACTGGCCTTCGAAGGCGTAGTACATGGGGAAGCCCATCCACTCGGCCATACCCTCGAGCATCGACACCTCGACGCGGCTGCCCTCTCCCGTGCGGACACGCAGCAGCAGCGCGGAGAGGATGCCGCTGTAGGCGTACATGCCGGCGGAAATGTCGGCAATCGAGCAGCCGGCCTTGGCCATCTCGTCGGCGCCGGGCCCGCCGGTCACCGAGAGGAAGCCGCTCTCGCTCTGGATCAGCAGGTCATAGGCCTTCTTCTGTTCGTAGGGGCCGCCTTCGCCGTAGCCGGAGATGTCACAGACGATCAGCCGCGGGAAGCGTTCGTGCAGCGCATCGAACGACAGGCCCAGGCGCGCGGCGGCGCCCGGCGCGAGGTTCTGCACCAGCACGTCGGCGGTTTCCAGCAGTTGCTCCAGCACGGCCTGCGCCGGTTCCTGCTTGAGGTCCAGGGACAGGCTTTCCTTGGAGCGGTTGGTCCAGACGAAATGCGAGGCCAGGCCGCGCACGCGCTCGTCATAGCCACGGGCGAAGTCGCCGACGCCGGGGCGCTCGACCTTGATCACGCGGGCGCCGAGGTCGGCCAGCTGACGGGTGCAGAACGGCGCGGCGATGGCGTGTTCCAGGCTGACGACGGTGATGCCGTCGAGGGGACGCGAACTCATGGGCAACTCCAGACGCCGGCCGGCTGGCCGACGCGCTTGCTTCGGAAGAATCGGGCGGACTGGCCGCCCGCAGCAGACTCAGTGGAAGACGTCGAGGCTTGGCAACTGGTGCAGAGCCCAGCTGGCCTGCACCAGACGATCCGCCTCGGCCTGGCTGCGCTGGCCGGCGAAGGCCAGCAGGCGGCGGAACTTGTCCTCCAGTTCGGCGCGGCTCAGGCCGTTGCCCGGGTCGCCCTTGGGCTCATCGATGGCGCCGTGCAGCTGGCGGCCGTCGGTGGTGAGCACGTCGACGCGGCCCAGCCAGCGCCGCGGGTAGGCACCGTCCACTTCCGCATCGAGCTGCATGCTGACCTTCTCGCGGAACGCCGCCACCTGGGCATCGTTCAGGGAGAATTCCTCGAACTCCACCAGACCGGCCTTGCCGTGTACGGCGATCAGGCCGAGTACGGTGCCCATGGAGAACTTCGCCTGGTGCACGGTCTGCGGCACGACTACGCGGCCGAGCACGTCGATCGCACCTTGGTGCACGCGGGTGGTGACCTTGGCGATGTCGCCATGGCTGAGCCCTTCGCGCTGCATCAGGCCCAGCAGCGCATCGGCGGCAGGATGGGTGTGGCGGCAGGAAGCGTGGAACTTGTAGGAGGTCTCGCAGAGCGCCCAGCGGGTGCCCAGGCCGTCCACCAGACGGCTCGGGTCGGCGTCGCTGGACATGCCGGCAGCCATGCCCTGCTCGCCTTCGAGAATGTTCTGCGCGCCGGTCAGGCCATCGGCCGTCAGGTAGGCGGCGAGCAGGCCGTCAGCGGCGGCTTTCGCAGTGTGCAGCTGCTTGGAGTCGGCGGCGTCGCGGAGGAACTCCCAGAGCCCGGCGGCCTGGGTGCCGGCGCTGCCCAGGCAGTTGACGAACTGCCGGCTGTCCAGGCTCAGCAATTTGCCCACGGCCACTGCGGCGGCCAGGGTGCCGACCGTGGCGGTGGTGTGGAAGATGCGGTAGTGCGAGCGACCGAGGAACTCGCCGATGCGGATGCCGGCCTCGTAGCCGGCGACGCTGGCGAGGATCAGTTCGCGGCCGGACTTGCCCAGCTCCTGCGCCGCAGCCAGGGCCGCCGGGAAGACCACGGTGGCCGGGTGCAGCACGGAGCTGTTGTGCAGGTCGTCCTGCTCCACCAGGTGCGAGCTGGCACCGTTGACCAGCGCGGCGAAGTACGCGGAGGTCGAGCTGCTGTCCACCAGCACGCGGCTTTTACCGCTGGCCGGGCCCATGCGCTGGGCGTAGCGCTGGAACAGCGGGATCGGGTGGCGGTTCTGGCTGGCCAGGGCCGAGCCGAGCCAGTCGAGGAACAGCTCCTCGGTGTACTCGACCACGGACGTGGGCAGGTCTTCGTAGCGCAGGCCGGCAAGGAACTCGGCAAGTGCGTGGGTATTGTTCATTGTTCTTCTCGTCCCGGCTTAGAAGGAGCGCGGCAGTTCGAGCAGGTGCTCGGCCACGTAGGACAGGATCAGGTTGGTGGAGATCGGCGCCACCTGGTACAGGCGGGTCTCGCGGAATTTGCGCTCGACGTCGTACTCGTTGGCGAAGCCGAAGCCGCCGTGGGTCTGCAGGCAGGCGTTGGCCGCTTCCCAGCTGGCTTTGGCAGCCAGGTACTTGGCCATGTTGGCGGCGGCGCCGGCATTCTTGCCGCTGTCGTACTCCTGGCAGGCGCGCCAGCGCATCAGGTCGGCAGCCTCGATCTCGATATGCGCCTCGGCGATGGGGAACTGCACGCCCTGGTTCTGCCCGATCGGGCGGCCGAACACCACGCGGTCACGGGCGTACTGGGCGGATTTCTCGGTGAACCAGCGGCCGTCGCCGATGCACTCGGCGGCGATCAGCGTGCGCTCGGCGTTGAGGCCGTCGAGGATGTACTTGAAGCCCTTGCCTTCTTCGCCGATCAGGCTGCTGGCCGGCAGCTCCAGGTTGTCGAAGAACAGCTCGTTGGTCTCGTGGTTGACCATGTTGGCAATCGGCTGCACGGTCAGGCCGTTGCCGATGGCTTCGCGCAGGTCGACGAGGAAGATCGACATGCCTTCGGACTTCTTCTTCACCTCGGCCAGTGGCGTGGTGCGGGCCAGCAGGATCATCAGGTCGGAATGCTGGATGCGCGAGATCCACACCTTCTGACCGTTGATCACGTACTTGTCGCCCTGGCGCACAGCGGTGGTCTTGATCTTGGTGGTGTCGGTGCCGGTGGTGGGCTCGGTGACGCCCATGGACTGCAGGCGCAGTTCGCCGCTGGCGAGCTTGGGCAGGTAGTAGGCCTTCTGCTCGGCGCTGCCGTTACGCAGCAGGGTGAACATGTTGTACATCTGCCCGTGGATGGTGCCGGAGTTGCCGCCGCAGTGGTTCACCTCCTCGAGGATCACCGAGGCTTCGGCCAGGCCCAGGCCGGAACCGCCGTACTCTTCCGGGATCATCGCCGAGAGCCAGCCGGCTTCGGTCATGGCGCGGACGAAGTCCTCGGGGAAGCCTTTCTCTTCGTCGATCTTGCGCCAGTACTCGGCGGGGAACTCCGCGCACAGGGCGCGCACGCCGTCACGGATGGCCTGGAGTTCTTCGGGGGTGGACGTCATCGAAACACCTCATGTCTTTCTTGTTGGAGGCACCGGGAAAGGTGCGGTCAGTCGAATTCCACTTCGCCGCGCTGGGCGATGCCGGCGCCGTTGCCGGCCCAGACTTCAGCCTTGCCGGGACCGCTCAGGCGGCCGCCGACTTCGAACGGTTCGGGGCAGATCAGCGGACGCAGGCCACGGTAGGCATAGCGGCGCAGGCGTACCTGGGGGTTGGCGCGGCAGAAAGCGCGCAGGTTCAGGGTGCCGATCAGCGGGCCGTGCACCACCAGGCCGGGGTAGCCCTCGGCCTCGGTGACGTAGGGCCAGTCGTAATGAATGCGGTGGCCGTTGAAGGTCAGCGCGGAGTAGCGGAACAGCAGGATCGGCGTCGGCTCTACTGCTTCACTCCAGTCGCCGGCGGGCAGTGCATTGCCGCTGGTGAGCTTGGGCGGAGTGGGCTCGCGGTAGACGATGTCCTGCTCCTCGCTGAACGCCAGGCGGCCGTCCTGGGCGAATTCGTGGCGCAGGGTGACGAACAGCAGCGAGCCGGTGCGGCCGTGCTTTTCCTCGACATTCACGATGGTGGTGGTGCGTTTCGCCACGCCGCCGACACGCAGCGGCTCGTGGAACTCCAGGCGGCCGCCAGCCCACATGCGGTTGCGCCCATCGGCCGGAGGCAGGAAGCCGCCGCGCGCAGGATGGCCGTCGGCGCCGAGGCCCGGCTCGGTCACTTCATCCTGGAAGAACATCCAGTGCCACAGCGGCGGCAGCGCCTCGCCGGCAGCCGGGGCGTCTTCGGCCAGGGTCACGGCCAGACGGCGGACCAGCAGCGTACTCAGTTCTTCCTCGCGCTCCTGGGAGCGGCCGATCCAGTCGGCGTAGGGTGAATCGCTCATTGCGGACCTCTTGGCAGGTTTGATGAACGGAGCATGCAACAGGGCTTGCGTTCGTCGAATCCACATTTTCATAATCCAGCGTTAGGCAATGCCTAACGCCATTTCCACACTTCAAGCCTAGCGCCGCTGTTGGTCGCTTCGCGGAGAACCGCCCCATGCATTTCGACCTCGCCGACCTGCGGCTTTTCGCGCACATCGCCGAAGCTCCCAGCCTGACCCAGGGCGCCCGCCGCGCCCATCTCTCGGCGGCCGCCGCCAGCGCGCGGATCAAGGCGCTGGAAGGCCAACTCGACTGCCGCCTGCTCTACCGCGACAATCGTGGCGTCGAGCTGACCCCGGCGGGCCAGCGCCTGCTGCAGCACGCGCGCCTGATCCTGCGCCAGGTGGACCACCTGAAAAGCGATTTCAGCGGCCAGGCCGGCGACCAGGTCGGGCACATCCGCATCTTCGCCAACACCACGGCGGTCACCGAATTCCTCCCCGAACTGCTGGCGGACTTCCTCGCCGAGCGCCCCGGTGTCAGCGTCGACCTGCAGGAGCGGCTGAACCGCGACATCGTCCGCGCCATCCTCGACGGCTCGGCGGACCTGGGGATAGTCGCCGGCCCGGTGCGCGCCGAAGGCCTGCAGATCGTTCACTTCAGCACGGACCGGCTGGTGCTCGCGGTAGCGCCCGACCATCCCTTGTGCGCCCTGCCACGCCTGACCCTCGCCGACACTCTGGACTACCCGCACATCGCCCTGCATGAAGGCAGCACCCTGCAGAGTTTCCTGCGCGAACGGGTCGAGCGCATGGGCGGCGACCTCAACCTGCGCATCCAGGTAGCGAGCTTCGAAGCCATTTGCCGGATGGTCGAGGCCGGGGTCGGCATCGGCGTGATTCCGGAGACGGCCGCCATCCGCCACCGCCGCACCATGAACCTGCGCATATTGCCGCTGGACGAGCCCTGGGTGGTGCGCGAACGCAGCGTGCTGCTGCGCGACCGCGAGGCCCTGCCGGCTTGTGCCCGCGCACTGGTGGACCTGCTGCGCGGCATGCAGGAGGCTGGCTCAACCGAGCAGCCCCAGTGACTTGGCGCGGACGATGGCTTGGGTGCGCCGGCGCACGCCGAGCTTGAGGTTGATCTTCTTGGCGTGGGTTTTCACGGTGTTGAGCGAAATGAACAGGCTGTTGCCGATCTCCTGGTTCGACAGGCCCTCGGCGAGCAGACGCAGCACGGCCACTTCCCGCGCGGTGAGGCCGTGGGCGCTGTCCTCGGCCTCGCCGCTGGACGTCGGCAACAGGCTGGGCAGGCGCTCTGGGGCGATCTCGACCCGCAGGCTGTTCAAGGCATGTTCGGTCTCACCCGCCAACGCCTGATAGCCGAGGGCCTGGCACTCTTCACGCAACTGCAGCAGACGGGCCCGCGCGGCGTCGATCCGGCCACAGCCGGCTTCGGCCAGCGCCAGCAGGTAACGCACGCGCTGCGGCAGTGATGGCGTATGCAGCGGTGCGACCCGCTCCGGACGCTGTTCCAGCTCCCCGTCCAGCACCGTCGCCTCGTGGTGCAGGCGCAGCCATTGGCCCTGACGCGCCAGCAGGCGCAACTTGAGGCTTTCCAGCGACAGCCGGTAGCAATCAGGCTGCACATTCCAGCAGTGCATGCGGCGTTCGGCTTCCTCGCAGTAGCGTTGCGCGGACGCTGCGTCGCCGCTGCGCGAGGCCGCTTCGCCAAGGCCCAGCAGGCCGTGGAGGATGTAAGGATCGGCGCAGGAACGCGCCAGACCCAGCCCGCCTTCCAGCGCGGCCGCAGCAGCCATGGCATCGCCCTGCAGGAGCAGCAGTTCACCATCGAGGAAGGCCAGACGCCCGCGCAGCAATTCATGCCCTTCTCTGCCGGCCGGCAGCCGCTCGCGGCAAGCGTCCAGCAGGCTGCGGGCCTGTTCGCGCTCGCCGGCCAGCAGGCACAGGCGCACGCGGTCGAAGTCGATCAGCACTTCGCTGGCCAGGCAGCCCTGGCGCCGCGCCAGCTCCAGCGCAGCCTGGAGGATGCGCCGGGCCTGCGGCAACGCGCCGGTGGCCATGTCCAGACGCGCCAGGGTGGTCAGGCACAACAGGGTCGACCGCCAGTCGCGTGGTTCCAGGTCTTCGAGCGCCGCGTTGCAGTGGTCGCGGGCCTGTTCGAGGCGACCGTGCATGCCGTCCAGCGCGCCACGCAGGGCCAGCCAGTTGGCCAGCAGACGGCGGTTGCGCGGCGCCTGGGGCTGCGGCAGGAAGTTGCCCAGGCGCTCGATGCACTGGTGCGCTTCGTCCAGCCGCCAGCTGAACAGCAGCGCGCGGGCGTTCAGGCTGATCAGCCGTGGCGTGCTTTCCAGCAGGGTCGCCGGTAGCCGCTCGCGCCACTCCAGCAGCAGGCCGAGGTGACGGCCACTGAACAGCCAGTCCATGTCCAGGCGGTCCATGTAGCCGGCGGCGACTTCCGGCTGGCCGGCTTCCAGCGCCATCTCGATGGCTTCGTCCAGCCAGCCGGCCTGGCCCAGCACGCCACAGGCGCGCAGGCGCAGGCGGGTCAGCGCCGGGCCCTGCAGGTGACACTGCAATGCCTTGGCCACCAGCGGCGGCAGGCGGAAGCAGCTGGCCTCGGCATCCAGGGCGAGGAAAAAACCCTGCCCCTGTTGCAGGCGGTCGAAGATCACGCCGCCCTGCTCTTCCCACAGGCTCGCGCAGATTTCCCGGTTGAAGCGCGGCAGGTAGGCAAGACCGCAGAGCATCGCGCCGGCCTCGGCGTCGAGCCGGCCCAGCAGCTCCTGGGACAGGTAAGTACGCAGCCAGGAAGCCACCTCCCCCGGCGCGTGCACGCCGTCGCGCGCGCTGAGCACCAGCCGCGCGCCAGCGCACCAGCCCTGGGTCGCGGCCCACAGGCGCTCGCGGCAGTCGGCGTCGTAGCCCTGCGCCAGCGCCAGCAGGTCGCATTCGTCACGGCTGAACGCGAGACGCGCGGCGCCCAGCTCACAGAGGCGTTCATCCAGCAGCAGGCGCGAAAGGTTCCAGGCCGGGCGCTGGCGGCTGCTCACCAGCAGATACAGCGGTGCTTCTGCGAGACCGAGCAGGCGCTGCAGCCAGGCGTCGAGCTCGGGGTCGGCGGCCTGAGGGTAGTCGTCCAGCACCAGCCACAGGGGTTGCCGGCGCGATTGCAGGGCCAGTTGCACGCTGGCCGGGTCACTGTCGATCAAGCCCAGCTGACGGGCGATCTGGGTGCAGCAGGCGCTCAGCGCCAGGGGCTGCCCGGCGAAGTCGAGCCAGACGCGGGCGCAGCTCGACGGCAGGCGTTCCAGCACGGCGCGCGCCAGTGCGCTCTTGCCGTAGCCGGCCGGGGCGCACAGCAGGTTCAGGCGCCGGGGCGACTCCAGCAGGGCGTGCAGCAGTGGCTCGCGGGGCAGTTGCGGGGCGACCGGCGTAGCGGCGGCAATGGCGGGGAAACTGGACATGGCGACACCCGTTATCGTTGTAGTTCGTGCTGCGTCGGGGTGTCAGAAGATCATTGCGGGGCGAGGCGGGACAATCGGTCGTTCGGACTAGCCGCAGGACTAGCCCTGACCCGGCGCCGCCACGAGAGTCGCGGCGCCGGGCTGTTTCAGGCAGCGCGGATCAGCGGATACCGGCGTTGCGCAGTGCCGCGGGAGTGAAGTCGTTCATCGCGGCGCTGACGCCAAACTGCGCGCCCTTTCGGGCTTCGTTGACCAGCCCCATGGCGATGTAGCGCCCGGCGATCAGGTCGTTCAGCGACTGTACCGCGTACACCGAGATGCCCTGCTCGTAGTCGTTCACCTGGAAGCCCTCGCCCACACGCCAGAGCTGGCCGCGGCCGTCGTACTGGTCGGTGGCGACGATGGACCAGGTGTCCTCGTCCACGTACATCCGGCGGGTGCCGTAGATGTGCCGCTCGCCCGGTTTCAGCGTGGCCTCCACCACCCACACGCGGTGCAATTCGTAGCGCGCGTGGTCGGGGTTGATGTGCCCGGCCTTGAGGATGTCGTCGTACTTGAGCTGCGTGGACCACAGGCGGTAGTTGTTGTACGGGACGTACATCTCTTTCTTGCCCACCAGCTTCCACTGGTAGCGGTCCGGCGCGCCGTTGTACATGTCCAGGTCATCGGCGGTGCGCAGGCCGTCGGCAGCGGTGCCTGGGCCGTCGTAGGCCACTTGCGGGGCGCGGCGCACGCGGCGCTGGCCGGCGTTGTAGATCCACGCCAGGCGCGGTTCTTTCACCTGGTCGATGGTCTCGTGGACCAGCAGTACGTTGCCCGCCAGGCGCGAGGGCGCGGTCACCTGCTGCTTGTAGTAGAACAGCACGTTCTCGCTCTGCTTGCTGTCGGCACCGCCGGCCAGCGTCTGCGGGTAGGCGATGTCCTCGACCATGCTCACCGTGTTGTAAGAACCGTTGGTCTGCGGCGTGGCTTGCACGGTCTCACGGTGCTGGTTGCTGCCGCGGTAGCGGGTCATGTGGTTCCAGATCACCTGCACGCCGTTCTGCGGAATCGGGAAGGCATAGTAGTGCGAGCTGAAGTTGGCCAGGCCGTTGCCGTCGTTGGCTTCCTGGGTGGTCACCGCGCTCTGCTTCACTGCGTCGTACACCGCCTGCGGGCTCGCGGCGGTACGGCGGGTGGTGAAGACCGGCATTTTGTAGCTGTCCGGGTAGCGCTTGAACATCGCCAGCTGGCCGGCGGTGAGCTTGTCCTTGTACTGGTCGGCGTTGGCCGCAGTGATCACGAACAGTGGCTTGTCAGTGGGGAACGGATCGCCGAGGAAGCCGTTCTCAACCTTCGCCGCGCCGGGCTTGAGGCCGCCGGTCCAGGCCGGGATGCTGCCGTCGGCGTTGCCTTCCTTCTGCGCGCCCATGGGAGTCAGCGCGCTGCCGAGCTTGTCCGCTTCCTGCGCGGAGACGGCGGCCTGCACCGAGCACGCCAGGAGGCTGAGGCCGAGGATGGCGCCCTTGATCATTGTCTTTGCTTGCATGTGCTGTTCACCTGCTCAGAAGTTCACGCCGACGCTGACCGACATGTAGTCGCGGTCGGTCAGGGTGTTGTAATCGCCGCCGAAGTAGTTGGTGTAACTCAGGCTCATCGTGTAGGTGTTCTGGTAGTCGGCATCCACGCCCAGGCTGATGGCTTTGGCGCCTTCCTCGAAGCTCGGGCCGGTGCCATTGATGTCCTGCGACCAGGCCATGTTCGGCTTGAAGTTGATGCCGGCGATGACGTTCGGGTAGTCGAGGATGCCGCGCACGCGGTAGCCCCAGGAACTGGTGGTGTAGAAGCCCTTGTTGTTGCACTCCTGCTGCGGGTTGCTGGCCGTGGCGGTGCCGGCGGCGGTGCCGACGCACACCGACTGGTCGAGCAGCTCGCCGGCGCCGAAGGTCGGGCTACGGCCGAAGCGCAGGTCGCCCACCGAGTTGCCGATGCCGCTGATATGGTCGTAACCCACCTCGCCCACCAGAGTCAGGCGTTCGGAGCCCAGCACCTGGTCGAAGAACTGCGTGGCGCTGACCTGCACCTGGGTGAATGGCAGGCGCTTGTAGCCTTCGATCGACGCGCCCGGTGCGTTGACCGCCTGGCCGTCGACGAACACTGGCGAAACCGCCGTGGCTACGCCATTGACCAGGCCGACCTGGTTGACCGCCGCGAGGTTCAGGTCGGCGGTGTTGATCTGCATCGGCATGTTCGGCCGGAAGCTGACCTCGCCGTTGAGCGCCACGCCCGCCAGGTTGGTCTGGAAGCTCAGGCCGTACAGGCGGATGTCTTCGGGGTAGTCGACGAAGTAGCTGGCGCCGCGCACACGGCTGGCGGTGGTCAGCGCGTTGGAGGCACCGGCAAAGGTCGTGCGGGTGAAGCTCAGGAACGGGTTGCGGCTGTGATAGTTCATCACGTACGCGCCCAGTTCGGTGTCGTTGAAGTCCGGCAGGAACCAGCGCATGGCCAGGCCGAACTGCCCGGAGTCGCCCGGCTCGTGGTCGTCGGTGCGCGGGATGTAGGCGTTGGCGCGATTGCCCGCCACATCCAGGATGCTCCCGGCGTTGGCACGCGGATCATTGGGCGCGAAGTCCGGACCGGCGATCACCAGGCGGTCGTCGCAGCCCTTGGCCACGGCGTCCACGGCGAAGAAGGTGCCGCAATTCTCGGTGACCGTCTTGTCCCACTTGATCTGGTAGAAGGCCTCGGCAGTGACGTTCTCGGAAAGGCCCTGGGAGAAGTACAGCAGCTGGATCGGCACCAGCGCTTCCTTCACCTCGGCGCCGGGGCGGCGCAGCGCCGAGACGTCCACCGGGTTGATGGAGTTGATCGAGTTTGGGATGAAGGTACTCTCGCCCCAGCTCACCACCTGTTTGCCGAAGCGCACGTTGCCCGGCAGATCGCCCAGCTGGTAGTTGTGATAGAGAAAGGCGTCGAGGAACTCACCGCCCGAGGCCTTGGCCGACTGGTCGCGGCCATGGTCGTCGATGTTGTAGTAGCGCAGGTCCTCGTCCTTGAGCTTGAAGTCGTACCAGTACTTGCCGCGCAGGAAGGCGCCGGAGTCGCCGTACTTGAGTTCGAGGTCGTGGGTGCCCTTGAAGATCTTCGAGAACACGTCGCCCTTGCTGAAGTTCAGGCGACCGTCATCGGCGGTGCGCGAGGCGGCCTTGCCCTTGGCGCCGACTACGTTGTAGTTGGAGATGAATTTCGGGTCCGGGTTGCTCAGGGCCCAGCTCATGCCCAGGGATGCCGACGAATCCAGCTGCCCCTCGATCTCCCCGATATTGAAATTCACGGCGTGAGCGCACGGCGCGCTCGCCAGGGCGATGGCCAGGGCCAGCGCCTGCGGTCGAAAGTGTCCGCGCATTGTTATTGTTGGCATGCGGTACTCCAGGTGGTCCAGGTGTTGGAGTGCGCATGCTGGCAGTGCCCGCAGCCGGCAAAAACCGCCCGATCAGGTGATTTTCGCCCTCACCCGTGCAGGTGATTCCGGCTTTTCTTCGCGGAATCCGGCAGCGGCCCCGCGAACCTTTCCCAGGATCGGGCCGCCCCCGCGATACCCCACGTAACACCCCTGGGCATCGCCCGCTCACGACAATCCGGCGAACCACCCCAACGGGTGATTTGCACCCCACCCCTTGCCGCGTTCAATGGCGCCCTGTGTCCGGCCTCCTGCGCCAGGCCTGCAAACCACAACAACAAGCATCACGGAGAACCGTGCTATGACCCGCAAACGCAGCTGGCTGCCGCGGCTCGCCCTGGCCGTCGGCCTGCTGGCAGGAGCCGGCGCCCAGGCGGCCGACAAACCGAACATCCTGGTGATCTTCGGCGACGACATCGGCCAGACCAACATCAGTGCCTATTCCCAGGGCGTGGTCGGCTACCGCACGCCGAACATCGACCGTATCGCCAAGGAAGGCATGCTGTTCACCGACTACTACGCGGAGAACAGCTGCACCGCCGGGCGCTCGACCTTCATCACCGGCCAGGCCTCGCTGCGCACCGGGCTGACCAAGGTCGGCGTGCCGGGCTCGCCGGTCGGCCTGCAGGACCGCGATATCACCCTGGCCCAGGCGCTCAAGGGCCAGGGCTACGCCACCGGCCAGTTCGGCAAGAACCACCTGGGCGACCGCGATGAATACCTGCCGACCAAGCATGGTTTCGACGAATTCTTCGGCAACCTCTACCACCTCAACGCCGAGGAAGAGCCCGAGCGTCCTTACTGGCCCAAGGACCCGAGCAACCCCTTCGTCCAGCACTTCTCCCCGCGCGGGGTGATCCACTCCTACGCCGACGGCAAGATCGAGGACACCGGCGCGCTGACCAAAAAACGCATGGAGACCATCGACGACGAGACCACCCAGGCGGCGATCAACTTCATCGACAAACAGGCCAAGGCCGACAAGCCGTTCTTCGTCTGGATGAACACCACGCGCATGCACCTCTATACCCACGTGCGCGATTCGATGAAGGGCCAGAGCGGCATGCCCGGCAACGAGTACGCCGACGGCATGCTCGAGCACGACGGCGACGTCGGCAAACTGCTCAAGACCCTGGATGACCTGAAACTCACCGAAAACACCATCGTCATCTACACCACCGACAACGGGCCGAACCGCTTCACCTGGCCGGACGCCGCCACCTCGCCATTCCGCAACGAGAAGAACTCCAACTACGAGGGCGCCTTCCGCGTGCCGGCGATGGTCCGCTGGCCGGGGCACATCCAGGCGGGACAGGTCTCCAACGGGATGTTCTCCGGGCTGGACTGGTTCCCCACCCTGCTCTCCGCCGTCGGCGTGCCCGACGCCAAGGACAAACTGCTCAAGGGCTGGGCGCCGGTTGCCGGCGGCACCAGCTACAAGGTCCACCTGGACGGCTTCGACCAGCTCGCCTTCCTGACCGGCAAGAGCCCGAAGAGCGCGCGCAGCGAGTTCTATTACTTCAACGACGACGGCCAACTGGTGGCCATGCGCTTCGGCGACTGGAAGGCGGTGTTCTGCGAGCAGCGCAAGCCCGGCGGCTTCGAGGTGTGGAGCGAGCCCTTCGTCTGCCTGCGGATTCCCAAACTGTTCAACCTGCGCATGGACCCGTACGAGACCGCCGACATCGTCTCCGACCAGTACAGCGACTGGCTGGTGAAGAACGCCTACCTGCTGGGCATCGCCACCATGAAATCCGCGCAGTTCCTGCAGACCTTCGTCGACTGGCCGCCGAGCCAGCGCCCGGCCAGCTTCACCATCGACCAGGTGCAGCAGGCCGTGTACCAGAAGATCGCCGAGAAGGCCAGGCAGCAACAGGCCGCCGCCAAGCCCTGAGCCACCACCACACCCCTCCGTTACGAGGGGTGTGGTGCTTCACCGCGCGCTGTACAACCGCAGGCGTGATCGCACGGAGCTCCCTCTTGGACATTCGCACTCCGCTCCTGGACCTGGAGCGCAACCTCTGCCGCGTCGTGCTGGGCCAGGAAACGGTGATCCGGCAACTGCTCATCGCCCTGCTCGCCGACGGCCACCTGCTGCTGGAGAGCCTTCCGGGGCTGGCCAAGACGCGCACGGTCAAGGCCCTGGCGCAACACCTGCACGGCAGGATGAGCCGCATCCAGTTCACTCCCGACCTGCTGCCCTCGGACATCACCGGCGCGGAAACCCTCCACGCCCACGGCGGGCATGCCGAAATCCAGTTCCAGCCGGGCCCGCTGTTCGGCAACCTGATCCTCGCCGACGAAATCAACCGCGCGCCGGCCAAGGTCCAGGCGGCACTGCTCGAAGCCATGGAAGAACGCCAGATCACCTGCGCCGGCCGCAGCTACCCGCTGCCCGAGCTGTACCTGGTGCTCGCCACGCAGAACCCGATCGAACAGGAAGGCACCTACCCGCTGCCCGAAGCGCAGCTGGACCGTTTCCTGATGAAACTCAAGCTCGACTACCCGGCGCCCGAGCACGAGGAAACCATGCTGCGCCTGCTGCGGGCCGAAGGTTGCGGCGGTGCTCGTGCCCGCGAAGCCGTGGAGCCGCTGGACGCGGAGATTCTATTGGCGGCACGGGAGCAGGTCGCCGCCATCGAAGTGGCGCCGAGCATCGACCGTTACCTGGTGGACCTGATGCGCGCCAGTCGCCGCCCCGCCGATTACGACGCGCAACTGGCGCGCTGGATCGAGGTTGGCTGCAGCCCGCGCGGCGCCATCAGCCTGGACCGCGCCGGACGCGCCCACGCCTGGCTGGAAGGCCGCGACCACGTCCTGCCCGACGACATCCACGCGGTGCTGCTGCCCGTCCTGCGCCATCGCCTGTTGCTCAGCTACGAGGCGCTGGCCGAGGGCATTGATACCGACGCCGTGCTCTGCCGGCTGCGCGACCATGTCGCCATTCCCGCCTGAGCGCCGCGCCGACGGTCTGGCCTACGCCGACCTTGGCCGCCTGCTGGCCCTGGAAATGCCCGCGCGGCGACTGGGCGCACGGATCACCCGCCTTGCCGCCGTCAGCCTGCTCGGCCAACACGCTTCGACCCTGCGCGGGCGCGGACTGGACTTCCAGGAGTTGCGCCATTACCGCCCCGGCGACGACCTGCGGCGTCTCGACAGCCGCGCCAGCCTGCGCCACGGCACGCCGCTGGTACGCAGCTTCAGCGAGGAGCGCGAGCGCCCCGCGTTGATCTGGGTCGACCAGCGCATGGACATGTTCTTCGGCTCGCGGCGCTACCTGAAATCCACCCTCGCCGTGGAACTGGGCGCACTGCTGGCCTGGAGCGCGCTGCACGGCGGCGACCGCGTCGGCGGGCTGGTGTTCGGTGATCGCCATGAAGAGCGTCTGCGCCCCACCCGCAACCCGGCCGGCATTCGCGCCTTCTGCGCGGCGATGCTGCGGCACAACCACGCACTGTCTGCCGATAGCGCCCCGGCGAACGGCGCGCGGCTGAACTCGTTGCTGGAAACGCTGCTCAGTGGCCCGGAGCGTGGCGGGCAGCTGTATCTGATCAGCGACTTCTCGGGCTGCGATGAGCACACCCGTGACCTGCTGCAGCAACTGCGTCGGCGCCACCGGATTCTCGCTTTGCAGGTACAGGACCCGCTCGCCCTTCAACTGCACGGCGACACGCCGCTGAGCCTCAGCGATGGCCATGGCTGGCTGGACCTCGACCTGCGCCGCAAGGCCGTGCGCCATCCCATGCAGGACTACCTCCGTGGTCGCCTGGACAGCGTGGCGGAACACCTGCGCCTGGCCCAGGTACCGCTGCTGCGCCTGAGCACCGCCGAAGCGCCGCTGGACCAGTTGCGCCGCGAACTGCTGCGCCCCGGAGTCCTGGCATGAGCAGCGTGACGCCGGACCTGCGGCAATTGCAGGAATTGCCACTGCCGCCGCTGCCTTCCTACTGGCCGCCGGCCTGGGGCTGGTGGGTACTGCTGATGGTCCTGATCGTCGTGGCGGCGTTGCTCGGCCTGCAGCGCTACCGACGTTGGCGCGGCCAGCAGTACCGGCGTGAAGCCCTGGCACAACTTGACCTTCTGACGCAGCGAGCCCCGGAACAGCGGCGCGAGCTGGCCGCTCTGCTCAAGCGCTGCGCGCTGTCGATCCCCGAACTGCGCAATCGCCACGGGGAACTCGCCACGCTGAACGGCCCGGCCTGGCAGGCCTTCCTGCAACGGCACTGCCCGTGGCCGCTGGCTTCCGATCTCGCGGAACGCCTGGCGCAGCTCGCCTACGCCCCGTCTGCGCAACTGCAGCACTGGCCGCAAGCGGACTGGGACACCCTCTTCGCCCAGGTGCGCCTCTGGCTGGAGGCTCACCGTGTGGCAGCTTGATTACCCCTGGGTGCTGGCCCTGTGGCCGCTGGGCCTGCTGGCGATCTGGCTGCTGCCCGAGCAGCGCGTGGCGCGCACGGCATTGCGCGTGCCGTTCTTCAGCGAACTGCGCCGCGTGCATCACGCACCCTTGGGCAAGGCTGCCGCACGCTGGCAGGGCTGGCTGAGCCCGCTCAACTGGTGCCTGTTGCTGCTCGCCCTCGCCCGTCCCGCCTTTTATGAACCGCCGCGGATGCTGATCGAGCCGGCGCGCGACCTGGTGCTGGTCATCGACCTGTCGCAATCCATGGCCACCCGCGACTATCGCGACACCCAGGGCCACCAGCTGGACCGGCTCGCGGCGGTGAAACAGGTGCTGCACGACTTCATTGCCCGGCGCACCGGCGACCGTCTCGCCCTGCTGGTGTTCGGCAGCGGCGCCTACGTGCAGGCCCCGCTGACTCTCGATCACAAGACCCTGTTGCGCCTGCTGGACGACAGCGCCATCGGCATGGCCGGGCCGGACACCGCCATCGGCGATGCCATCGGCCTGAGCCTGCGCGTGCTGGACGGGCCGGCGCTGCGTGCACAGCAGATCGTGCTGCTCACCGACGGCAGCGACAACGCCAGTGCCGTTCCTCCGGAGCGCGCGGTGGAACTGGCAGTGCAGCGCGGCGTAGTGCTACAGGCCATCGCCATCGGCGACAGTCGCGGGCTGGGTGCGGAGAAAGTCGACAGCGAGCGCCTGCAAGCCCTGGCCGAGACCACTGGCGGACGCTTCTTCCGTGCCGAAGACAGCCGGGCGCTGGCCGACGTCTACGCCGAACTGGACCGCAGCGCTCCGCACCCACAGCCACGGCTGGGCCCCCGCCCGCGCCATGAAGGCTACTACTGGCCGCTGGGCCTGGCCCTGCTGCTGACCTGCTGCGGCCATCTGCTGGCCGCCGGCGCCTTGCGCCTGCCCAGCCTGCGGAGAGCCTGAATGCCATTCCATCGACCGCTCTGGCTGCTGCTGATCGTCGTGGCGCTCCTGCTGCTGCAGCTCTGGCGCCGTCACCAGAACCTCGGCCAACGGCTGGCCGAACGTATCGCCCCGCACCTGCTGCAACACCTGTTGCTCGATCAGCCCGGCGCTTGCCGGCTCAGCCCCGCACACCTGCTGACGCTGTTCCTCTGCCTCGGCGCAGTGGCAGTTGCCGGCCCAGTCTGGCCGGGGCACGCCACTGACTCCGCCGATGATCGCGGCCTGCTGATCCTCGCCGTCGAGCTGTCGCCCAGCATGGATGCGCCGGACCTGCGCCCCACCCGCCTCGAAGCCGCCAAGCGCAAGCTGCGCGATCTGCTCAGGGATCGCCAGGGCGCGCCCACCGCGCTGATCGCCTATGCCGGCAGCGCACACCTGGTACTGCCGCCCACCGACGACCCCGGCCTGCTGGAAAGCTACGTCCAGGCGCTGTCCACCGCCCTGATCGAAACACCCGGCAGCGACCTGCGTGGCGTCCAGCGGCTGGCCGCGAGCCTTTCGGAGGAAGCCGGCACGCCCGCCAGCCTGGTGCTGTTCGCCGACCATGCTGACCCGCGCGAACTCAACGATCTGCAGCGCCACGCCAGCGATGCGCTGCAATGGCTGCTGGTGGATTGCAGCGCGGCCCCCTCAGGCCGCTCCGCCTCCCTGACCGAGCTGGCCAGCGCCCTGGATGCCGGCCTGCGCGCACTGAGCCCGGACGACAGCGACGTGCGCTGGATCGGCCGGCAAGCCGTGCGGCACTTCCAGGCCCGCCAGCAGGCCACGGACGGTTCACGGGAGGTGGGCTACTGGCTGTGCTGGGCACTGCTCCCGGTGGTGCTGCTCAGCCTGCGCCGTGGTTGTCGGGTCCACTGGCTGGGTGCTGCGCTGCTGGCCCTGGGCGTTGTCCTGCCAAGCCCGCCCGCCATGGCCGCCAGCTGGCTGGACGCCTTCGCCAGTCCGGACCAGCAAGGCCGCTGGGCCCTCCAGCATGGGCACCCGGCACTGGCCGCCGAGCGCTTCGACGATCCCTACTGGAAGGCACTGGCGAGCTATCAGGCGGCGGACTACGCCGGCGCCCTCGCGCTGTTCTTCCGTCTCGACACCGCCGAGGCACAGTTCTATGCGGGCAACTGTCAGGCGCGGCAATACCGACTCACCGAGGCCATCAAAGCCTATCGCCGGGCCCTGGCCTTGAAGACCGACTTCCCCGAAGCCCGCGCCAACCTTGCGCTGGTGGAAGCGCTGGAAAAGGACCGCGAAGACGCCGCGCAAAACGCACCCAAGCAACGCGGCGACGATGAAGTCATCGACGACTCGGCGGACAAGGGCCGCGGCATTGCCCAGCCCTGGGGCCAACGACCGGCCGACGAGCACTGGCTGGACAGCCTGCAGACCTCGCCCGCCGCCTTCCTGCGCAACAAGTTCCGCGCGCAGGGCAGCCACATCGGGGAGGACAGGCCTTGAAGCGGGTCCTGCAGTTGCTGCTGATGCTGCTCGCCACTGCCGCGTATGCAGACGGGCCACAATTGCGCGTCGAAGCACAGCTCCTCCCCGATTCCAAGGCAAGTCTTGGCGCGACGCTGACGCTGCAACTCGACGTACTGACGGACACCTGGTTCACCGCCGCGCCGCAGCTCCCTGCCCTGCAACTGCCAGGCACCCGCGTGGCCGAGCCAGCCGGCTCCCCTGTGCACCTGACGGTGGAACGTGACGGGCAGACCTTCTTTGGCCTGCGTTACCAGTACCGGATCACGCCCCGTCAGGCGCAGCGTTTCGAGATTCCCGCGCTCCGGGTCAACGTGCAGGTCGGGCAAGCCACGGCCACGCTTCACGCCAACAGCCGGCCGTTGAGCTTCGAGGTATCTCCCGCACCGGACGACGGCGCCCGCCTGGTCGCCGACTCGGTGCAACTGCAGCAGGTTCTGCGACCGCCCGTGGCTGCATTTCAGGTGGGCGACAGCCTGGAACGCCGCGTCGAGCTGCGAGTAAAGGGCGCGCCGATGGAGCTGTTGCCTCCCGCCGAATTCGCCGCCGTGGAAGGCACCCGCCAGTACCTGAACCCCGTCCGACTGCAGGAGCTCGACGACGGACGCAGCCACAGCGATGGCGCGCTGCGTGTCGACAGCGTCGCCTATCAGCTCGAACGCGCGGGACGCGTCGAGTTGCCGCCGCTGGAGCTGCGCTGGCGGCAAGCCAGCAGCGGCGAACTGCACGTGGAGCACCTGCCGGGCCTGGCGTTGGAGGTGGCTGCAGCACCGCCTTCGGTGAACCCCGGGGCGTGGCGCGATCGACTGGGGGTGTGGATCGAGCGGCACGCGCTGGCCGCCTTGCTGCTGATTGCCGGCCTGGCGCTGGGCTGGCATTGGCTGACCGTGCCCGCCGCTGCAGCCCTGCAATGGCTGCAGCGACTCGTCAGCCGGCTGCGCCAGCGCTACCGGCATTCTGAACATCGGGCCTGGCGTCGGCTGCACCGGCAACTGCAGCAGCGGCCTGCGCGGCTGGATGGTCTCTACCTCTGGCTGCACCAGCAGCAGGTGCACTCGGCGGAGCTGCAACGGACCCTGCGCCTGCTGTACGGCGGCACACCCGATGCCGAACGGGGTCTGCGCGTGCTGCGTGGATTGCTGCCAAAACTGCGCCGTCAACGTGGCGAGCGGCAACGCCGTCCGCCCGCGTTGCAACAGCTCAATCCCTAGCCTTCCGCCGCCAGCAGCTCCACCGCCACGTCGCGAAACTGCCGCACCACGCGGCTTTCGTTGTCCGGGTTGTAGACCAGAGCGAGTGCCACGGTGCGTTCCTGGTGCGGGGTTTCCAGATCGAGGAAGCACACCGGCGCCGATGAGTTGCGCGCATGCAGCGCCGGCACCAGCGCCACGCCCAGCCCGCACGCCACCAGGCTGATGGCCGCCTGCACCTGGGTGGTGGAATGCACCAGTTGCGGCACGAACCCCGCCGCCTGGCAAAGCTGTAACAACACGTAGTGAAGACCTTCGGTGTGCGGGTAATCGATGAGCGGCTGGTCGGCGACTTCCGCCAGGTGCACGCGGCTGCGCCCGCTCAGTGCCAGCGGGCTGTCCTGCGGGACGACCAGCATCATCGGCTCCCACACCAGCGGGATCAGCTTCAACGCCGTCTGCTGCGGCAGCGGGAAACGCACCAGCCCCACATCGGCGCCGCCGTTCTCCACCAGCTCCAGCACGCCGCTGGAAGGCAGCTCTCGCAGCTCCAGGGCGATCCCCGGATAGCGCCGGCGGAACTCCGGAATCAGTTGAGGGATCAGCGAAAGCGTCGCCGAGCCGACCGAGCCCAGCGTCAATTGCCCGCGTTCCCCGGCGCCGGCCTCAAGCGCGTAGCGCCGCGCTTGCTGCAAGTGCAGCAATGCCTTGCGCAGCTCCGGCAGGACCGCCTCGCCGGCTTCGGTGAGGGCCACCTGGCGCGTGGTGCGCTCGAACAGCGGCAGGCCGATCTCCTCCTCCAGCTTGCGGATCGACACCGATAGCGGCGGCTGGGACATGTGCAGGCGCTCGGCGGCCTCGCGGAAGTTCAGGGTCTCGGCCAGGGCGAGGAACTGATGAATCTGGCGCAGCTCCATACTGATATTCCATGCGTATCAATCGTTCTCCAAATAATATTGGATGAGTACGAGCCCTGCCCATAGCCTGACCCCACTCGACGACAACAATCCCAACAGGAGAGTGGTGCATGGCGCACAACGAAATCGCCCTCGGGCAAGGCTACTACTGGCAGCAGATCGAAGCCGGTCAGCGTTTCCGCACCTTCCGCCGGACCGTCACCGAGGCCGACCTGATCGGCTTCGTCGGCGTCACCGGGCAGGCCGAAGTCATTTTCATCGACAGCACCTTCAACGGCGCCATCCAGGGTCGCCCGGTGCCGGCGGCGCTGAGCTACAGCCTGATCGAAGGCATCCTCATGCAGACCATGCTGCAAGGCACCGGCCTGGCCCTGCTGGAACTGCACAAGAGCGTGAAAGGCCCGGTGGTCGTGGGTGACACCCTGGAAGCCGTGGTGGAGATCGAGGACGTCCGCCCGACCTCGAAGAACAACCGCGCCGTGGTCACCTCCCGCGTCTTCGTGCTCAACCAGCGCGAGGAAACGGTGATGGAGTACCAGGTCAAGCGCCTGCTCGCCGGCCGCCCCGAGCGGAGTGAAGGCTGATGCTCGAAGCCCTCGATTTCCGCGCGCTACCGGCGCGGCACGAGGCCTTGCGCGAGGAGCTGCGCAGCTTCCTCGCCGAGCGCCTGCGGGACTATCCCACCGACCTGCGGGCGCGCAGCTGGCAAGGCTTCGACGCCGACTTCAGCCGTGCCCTGGCCGAGCGCGGCTGGGTCGGGCTGACCCTGCCGCGCGAGTATGGCGGCGCCGGCCTCGACCCACTGGCGCGCTTCGTGGTGGTGGAAGAACTGCTCTGCGCTGGCGCGCCGGTGGCCGCGCACTGGATCGCCGACCGCCAGAGCGGCCCGCTGCTGCTGCGCTTTGGCAGCGAGCAGCAGAAGCGCCAGCACTTGCCGGCGATCTGCCGTGGCGAGCAGTTCTTTTGCATCGGCATGAGCGAACCGAACTCCGGCTCGGACCTGGCCAGCGTTCGCACCCGCGCTGAGGCCAATGCCGACGGCTGGCTGCTCAACGGGCAAAAGATCTGGACCACCTACGCCCAGCACAGCCATTACATGATCGCCCTGGTGCGCACCTCCGGCAGCGCCCAGGACCGCCATCGCGGGCTGTCGCAGGTGCTGGTCGATCTGTCCCTGCCCGGCGTGAGCATCCGCCCGATTCGCGACCTCACTGGCGCCGAGCACTTCTGCGAAGTGTTCTTCGACAACGTGCAGCTGCCGGCCGAGGCGCTGGTCGGTGAGGAAGGCGATGGCTGGAAACAGGTAACCGCCGAGCTGGCTTTCGAGCGCAGCGGGCCGGAGCGCATCTACTCCAGCATTGCCCTGCTCGATGCCTGGCTGGACTGGCTGCGCAGCCACCCGCAGGCGGGCCAGGAACGTCTCTTGGGCCAACTTCTGAGCGAGCTGATGGTGCTGCGTGCGCTGTCGGTCAGCCTCGCCGCGCAACTGGCGGACGGCCGCAGCCCCGTGGTGGAAGCGGCACTGGTGAAAGACCTGGGCACCAGCTTCGAACAATCCATCCCGACCTTGCTCGGCGACCTGCTGGGCGCGGTGCAGGGCGCCGCCGTCCCGCACCTGCTGCAACGCACCCTGGCCTACCTGGAACGCATGGCCCCGGTGTTCTCCCTGCGCGGCGGCACCCGCGAAATCCTCCGCGGCGTGATCGCCCGCGGCCTCGGCTTGCGATAGGAAACCCCATGAGCCTCGACAACCTCATTCTCGACGCCTTCGGCCAGTGGCTCGAAGGCGAAGTCAGCGCCGAGCGCGTGCGCCGCATCGACCTGGGCGAATCTGCCGACGGCCTGTGGCGCTCGCTGGCCGAACACGGCTTCGCCGACCTGCTGCTGCCCGAGGAACTCGGCGGCGCGGCGGCCAGTGCCGAAACCGCCTGCCACCTGCTGTTCGCCGCTGGCGGCGCGGCCCTGCCGCTGCCGTTGGCCAGCACCTGGTGGGCGCGCCTGGCGCTGGCCGAAGCTGGCCTCGCGCTGCCCGAAGGGCCCATCGCCCTGGCCAATGGCGAACGCGATGGTCAAGGCCTGCGCTGCCATGCGGTGCCGTTTGCCGCGCAATCCTGCTGGGTACTGGCGACGCTGCCGGAAGACGCCTGGCTATTGCCGGTGGATGGCGCGCAACGGCGGGCGGATGGTGTCCACGCCAGCAGCACCGAGGAACTGCATTGGCAGAGCCTGCCGGAAAGCGCCCAGCGCCTGCCGCCGGACCATGAATGGCGCGCACTTGGCGCGGCCTTCAGCGCAGCGCTGATCGCCGGCGCTGCCGAGCGGGTGCTGCAACTGACCCTGGACTACGCCACTACCCGCCAGCAGTTCGGCAAGCCGGTCGGCGGCTTCCAGGCCATCCAGCAACAGATCAGCGTGCTCGCCGAGGAAGTCTTCGCCGCGCGCATGGCGGCGCAACTGGCGCTGCGCGGGGCGACCTGGCCGCAGGGCATCCCGGCCGCCGTGGCCAAGGCGCGCTGCAGCAGCGCGGCGGTGCGCATCTGCACCATCGCCCATGCCGTCTTTGGCGCCATCGGCGTCACCGAGGAATGCGATCTGCAGCTCTACACCCGCCGCCTGTATGCCTGGCGCGCGGACTTCGGCAGCGAGGCGCACTGGCAGCCGCTGATCGGCCGCGCAGCCCTGCGGGAGAGCGGCGACAGCCTGGCCTTCCTGCGTCGCCACCTGCCCGCAGCCTGAGCCGTACCCCTCAGAACCGTGCTTCTCAAAACCGTGCTTCTCAAAACAATGACAATGGAGAACACCGATGGCCCACCTTCTCAGCCAACCGCATCGCTCCGCTTCAATGGGCGCGGCTGCCCGCGCCCGGCCCATCGCCTGGCGCACCATCATCGCCGGCAGCGTCGGCAACACCGTGGAGTGGTTCGACTGGACGGTCTACACCGCCTTCGCGCTCTACTTCAGCCACCAGTTCTTCCCCTCGGACAACGAGACCACCGCCCTGCTCGCCTCCTTCGCGGTGTTCGCCATTGGCTTCGCCATGCGCCCGCTGGGCGGCTGGCTGATCGGCATTTTCAATGACCGCGCCGGGCGCAAGGCGGCGCTCAACCTGACCATCCTGATGATGGCGCTGCCCTCGCTGCTGATCAGCCTGATGCCGACTTACGCCACCATCGGCATCGCCGCACCCGTGCTGATGGTATTGGCGCGCATGGTCCAGGGGCTTTCGGTAGGCGGCGAGTACGGTGCCGCCGCGACCTTCCTCGCCGAATCGGCGCCGGCCAGCCAGCGTGGCCTGTACTCGGGTTTCTTCTTCGCCAGCATTGCCCTCGGCCTGCTGTTCGCCTCGGGCCTGGCCTGGGCGCTGAGCCAATGGCTGAGCCGTGAACAGCTGATTGACTTCGGCTGGCGCATTCCGTTCTTCATCGGCGGCCTGGGCAGCCTCGCCGGCTTCTGGATTCGCCATGGTGTCGACGAGACCGCAGCCTTCCGCAAGGGCCAGGAACAGCGTCGCGGCCAGCGCATCGAGCAGCCGCTGCGCACCCTCTGGCGCGAGCATCCGGAAGCCGTGAGACGCCTGGTCGGCATCAGCCTGCTGGGGGCCTTCGCCTTCTACCTGTTCGTCAGCTACCTGCCGGTGCACGCCATCCGCAGCCTCGGCGTGGAGCCGGGTACTGCCTATGCCGCCAGCAGCCTGGCGCTGGTGGTGTTCATGATTTCCCAGCCGCTGTTCGGCTGGCTGTCCGACCGCATCGGCCGTCGCCCGCAACTGATCGTCTTCGCCCTGGGCTACGCCGCCCTGCTCTACCCGGTGGTGCGCTCCATGGAGGCCTCGTTCGCCTCGATCCTCGCCGTCGAACTGTTCGGCCTGCTGCTCTACGGGCTGTATTCGGCCATCGCCCCGGCGATCAAGTCGGAGCTGTTCAGCACCGATATCCGCGCCCTGGGCATCGGCCTGCCATACAACCTGGTGGTGGCGATCTTCGGCGGCACCACGCCCTACCTGATGACCTGGTTGCAGAGCCGCGGCCAGGAGCAGTGGTTCCTGGTCTACGTCTCGGTCATGGCGGTGATCACCCTGGTGGCCTTCGTGCGCATGCCCGAAACCTGTGGCAAAGACCTGCACTGAAGCCCCGCAGCGAACTGGAGAGAAGCATGAGCAACACTCAACAGCACGGCCCGCTCTCGAGCCTGCGCGTCCTCGACCTGTCGCGGGTTCTTGCCGGGCCCTGGGCCACGCAGATACTCGGTGACCTGGGCGCGGACGTGATCAAGGTGGAACGCCCCAGCCGGCGCGACGACACCCGCACCTGGGGCCCGCCCTTCCTGGAAGACAGCAGCCCCACCTGGGACGCCGCCTACTACTTCTGCGCCAACCGCAACAAGCGCGCCATCGCCGTGGACTTCGGTCACCCCGACGGCGCCGCCCTGCTGCGGCGCCTGGCCGCCTCAGCGGATGTGCTGGTGGAGAACTACAAGGTCGGCACCCTGGCACGCTACGGCCTGGATTACGTCGCGCTCAAGGCACTGAACCCGAAGCTGATCTACTGCTCGGTCACCGGTTTCGGCCAGACCGGCCCCTACGCCGGGCGCGGTGGCTACGACTTCCTGGTGCAGGGCATGAGCGGGCTGATGAGCATCACCGGGCGCCGCGACGACGAACCCGGCGCCGGGCCGCTGAAGGTCGGTCTGCCGGTGAGCGACCTGTTCTGCGGCCTGTACGCGACCATCTCGATCCTCGCTGCGCTGAACCATCGCCACGCCAGCGGCGAAGGCCAGCACATCGATTGCGCGCTGCTCGACAGCCAGCTGTCGCTGATGGCCAACCAGGCGATGAACCATCTGGTCAGCGGGCAGGTGCCGCAGCGCCTGGGCAACGCCCACCCCAACGTGGTGCCGTATCGCGACTTCGCCTGCAACGACGACTACATCCTCGTTGCCTGCGGCTCCGACGGGCAGTTCCAGGCGCTGTGCCGCCTGCTCGGCCGCGAAGACCTGGGTGGCGACCCGCGCTTCACCCGCAACCCTGGCCGCAGCCAGCACCGCCGCGAACTGGAAGTGGAACTGGCAAAAAGCATCTCCGGCTGGCATGCCGCCGACCTCCTGGCTGCCATGGAAAAGGCCGGCGTGCCCGGCGGCCCGATCAACAACCTGCAGCAGGCCCTCGCCGACCCGCAGGTGCAGGCCCGCGGTCTGTTGCAGACCCTGACCCGGCAGGACGGCACCGAAGTCACCCTGCTCGGCTACCCGGCACGCTTCTCCGCCTCGCCGCCCACCTACCGCCTGGCGCCGCCGATGTTCGCCCAGGACACCGCGCAGGTACTGGCCGAGCAACTGGGGCTGGCCACCGAGCAACTGGCGGAACTGGCCGGCAAGGGCGCGATCGCCCTAGCCCAACCACTGGCCGAGCCCGTCTCGCAGGTGGGCTGAGCCGCCGGCTTTGCATTCCCTCGCCTCGATCAATATGATGCATATATGTTTTGTTATGCTTCATATCGAATTGTGTCAGAGAGAGGCGAGAGAATCATGGGCATCATCAACCTGGACGACGACCTGCACGACCAGCTGCGCCGCGCCAGCTCCGTGGCCTGCCGGTCGATCAACGCCCAGGCGGCGTTCTGGATCAAGATCGGCATGCTCTGCGAGCTGGAACCGACCCTGAGCTTCAACGAGATCATCACCCGCGAACTGCAGGAAGCCGGGGTCAAATACTCCGCCGCGGGAGGCGCCAAGTGACCAAGACTCCCGCGGAACTGGCACTGATGGCCGAATCCGGCCGGTTGCTGGCGAAGGTCTTCGGCTTCGTCGACACGCTGGCGCTGGAAGGCATGACGACCCTGGAAGTGAACGACCGGGTCGAGCGCTACATCGTCGATGAACTGCGCGCGCGGCCGGCCAGCAAGGGCCAGTACGGCTTTGCCTACGTGCTCAACTCCTCGCGCAACCAGGTGGTCTGCCATGGCGTGCCGTCCGAGGCGGACCGCCTGCAGGACGGCGACATCGTCAACTTCGACATCACCCTGGAGAAGAACGGCTTCATCGCCGATTCGAGCAAGACCTACCTGATCGGCAATGTCTCCCCCGCTGCCCGGCGTCTGGTGGAGATCACCTACGAGGCGATGTGGAAAGGCATCCGCGCGGTGAAGCCCGGCGCGCGCCTGGGCGACGTCGGCCACGCCATCGAGCGGCACGCCCGGCAGCACGGCTACACCGTGGTCGAGGACTACTGCGGCCACGGCATCGGCCGCGAGATGCACGAGCCGCCGCAGGTACTGCACTTCGGCCGCCCGCGCACCGGGCAGGTGCTGCGCGAAGGCATGACCTTCACTATCGAGCCCATGCTCAACCAGGGCCATTCCGGGGTGAAAACCCTGGCGGACGAATGGACCGTGGTCACCCTCGACGGCAAGCTCTCCGCGCAGTTCGAGCACACCGTGGCGGTGACCGCCACCGGCTTCGAAGTCCTCACCCTGCGCCCCGAGGAGCGCAACGCCGGCTACTGATGCGCCGCTCAGCCGTCGGTGGAGCGGCTGAGCGCTTCCCAGTGGCTGATCTCGTCCTGCAAGGCCGACAGTTTCTGCCGCACCAGCCCCAGCGCGTCGCTGCCCAGCAACAGATGCCGTGGCGGCAGCGGCGCTTCGATCGCCGCCAGCATCGCTTGCGCGGCTTTCTGCGGGTCGCCCAGCTGCTTGCCGCTCTTTTCCTGCCGCGCCTGGCGCACCGGGTCGAACAGCGCGTCGTAGTCGGCGATGGAGCGCGGGCTGCGCACCATGGAGCGCCCGGCCCAATCGGTGCGGAAGGAACCCGGCGCCACGGCGGTTACCGCGATGCCGAAGCCCTCGACTTCCTTGCCCAGCGCGTCGCTGATCCCCTCCAGGGCGAACTTGCTGCCGCAGTAGTAAGCGATGCCCGGCATCGTGATGTAGCCGCCCATCGAGGTGATGTTGAGGATGTGCCCCCGCCGGCGCTGGCGCATGTAGGGCAGCACGGCCTGGAGCATCGCCACGGCGCCGAAGACGTTCACCTCGAACTGCCGGCGCATCGCCTCCAGCGGCGACTCCTCGAGAATGCCTTCGTGACCGTAACCGGCGCTGTTCACCAGCACGTCCAGCGGGCCGACGCTGGCTTCGACTTCCTCGACCACGCCGGGAATGGCGTCGAAGTCGGTCACGTCGAGCAGGCGGCCGAAGGCCTGGCCGGGCGCCAGTGCTTCCAGTTCGGCGCGGGCCTGCTCGGTGCGCACCGTACCCACCACGCGATGGCCGGCGGCGAGCGCCGCGTGGGCCAGGGCCAGGCCGAAGCCGCTATTGGCGCCGGTGATCAGCAGGGTCTTGGGAGATGACATGGGGTGACTCCATTGCAGGGGGAATGAGTGCACAATACGCAGCCTCATCTCCCTTTCAGAGACCTCAAGCTCTGTCTTTATTGCCTGATTCTATGAATACCGATATCGACGTCCCCAGCAGTGACCAGGCGCGCATGGTCGCCCAGATCGCCGCATTGGCTCCGCAGGAGGGCTACAACCTCACCGCACTGCCAAGCGTGCGACTGCTCCGCTCGAACCGGCCGCTGGCGCGCACTCCGGTGCTCTACGATCCCGGCATCGTGATCGTCTGCCAGGGCTGCAAGCGCGGCTATTTCGGCGATGAAACCTACGTCTACGACGCACAGCACTACCTGGCCGTCGCAGTGCCGGTGCCCTTCACCATGGAAACCGACGCCACACCAGAGCGTCCGCTGCTGGCCATCTACCTGCACCTGGACTTCCAGCTCGCCGCCGAGCTGATGCTGCAGATCGACCAGCACAGCCTCCAGCTGGGCCAGCCACCCGCAGAAACCGCCCCGCGCAGCCTGTTCTCCAGCCCGATGGACCCGGCACTGACACAGTCCGTGCTGCGCTTCCTCGAAGCGCTGGGCGATCCGCTGGAGGCAACCATCCTCGCGCCGGCCCTGCTGCGCGAGCTGTACTTCCGCGTGCTGACCGGCGCACAAGGCAATGCCATGCGCGCGGCGCTGGCCATGCGTGGTCGCTTCGGCAACATTGCCAGGGCCCTGCAGCGCATCCACACGGGCTACGCACAACCCCTCGACCTGCCGCAGTTGGCCAGCGAGGCCGGCATGAGCGTTCCGTCATTCCACAGCCATTTCAAGGTCATTACCCGCACCTCGCCCATGCAGTACCTCAAGTGCACGCGGCTGCACCAGGCGCGGCTGCTGATCGTGCGCCAGGGCATGACGGCGCAGGCGGCGAGCCTGGCCGTCGGCTACGCCAGCGCCTCGCAGTTCAACCGCGAGTTCAAGCGCCTGTTCGGCCGCACGCCACTGGCGGAAGCGCAGCGCATGCGGGAGAACTTCGCGATTCCGCCGGCGCAGGAAGCCTCGGCTTTTGTCTCGTCCCACTGACCATCCACCGCCTTTCAGGCGATTGCTTCATCTGCCAATAATCCGAGCATTAATTGCTTGATAATTCACTTTCAAGCACTCAAACGCCGCTTATCCGCCAGAATATTCACTTAAAATGCAAGCTCCACCAGGAGCCCCGCATGAAACCGCTCGACACCTCCACTCGCCCCGAAAGCACCCCGTCATGACCTGCGCCCTTTCCCTCGAAGCGCTGGCCTACGACCACCAGGATGGCGAGGAGATCCTGCCGCACTGCCACACCCAGGCGCAGCTGATCCACTCGATCTCTGGCGTGATGCTGGTCGGCGCGGCGCAGAAGAACTGGGTGGTGCCGGCCGGCCACGCGCTGTGGGTACCACCGGGCACCGAACACCAGATCCGCATGTTCGGCAGCGTGCGCATGCGCACCCTGTTCATGCCCGCCTCCACCTGGCCCTGGGGCGGCCAGCAGTGCCAGCTGATCGCAGTAACGCCCCTGCTGCGGGAACTGCTCGTGGCCGCCAGTGCCGTACCGGCCGACGCCGGCAACGAGCACCGCCGCCGTTGCCTGCATGAACTGCTGCTGGTGGAGATGGACGCGGCGCAGACGGTCGGCATCCACCTCGCCATGCCGCAGGACCCGCGCCTGCTGCGGCTGTGCAACGCGGTGATTGGCGCACCGGCGGACGAGACCGGCATGGAAGACTGGGCGCAGCAACTGAACATGAGCAGCCGCACCCTCGCCCGCTTGTTCCAGCGCGAACTGGGGATGAACTTCGGCGACTGGCGCACCCGCGTGCGCATGGTCCTCAGCCTGCAGCGCCTGATCGCCGGCGCCTCGGTGCTGGAAGTGGCGCTGGAGCACGGCTACCAGAGCCCGAGTGCGTTCTCGCAGACCTTCAAGCGGGTTCTCGGACAATCGCCCAGCCACTACCAGGCGGTCCGGCGCTGAGCAGCTTGTCATTTTTGCGAGGCTGGTTGTCGGCCGTGCGAGAGAGCCGCACCGGTTGAATCCCTAACCTGCGGGAGTCCGAACCGAAGTGACTCCCCGACATGCCCATACCCTCCTCCAACCCCCGACACTCGCTGCTCGCGCTGGCTTGTGCCGGCCTGCTGCTCGGCGGCTGCTCGGCGATCAGCGAACATGAGACGCCGGTTGCCCATCTGCCCCCCGGTGGCGACTGGCAGGCGCTCGCCAGCGGTACTGCCGCGCAGGAACCGCCCGCCGACTGGTGGCGGTTGTATCAGGACCCGCAGCTCGACTTGCTGGTAACCCGGGCCCTGCGGCATAACCAGGACCTGCAAGCCTCCCTCGCCCACATCGACGAGCTGCTGGCCCTGTTGGGCCAGGCGCGGGCGCAGCGCTGGCCGAGCACCACGGCGAGCTGGCAGACCTTCTACGGCCGCACCAGCGATGACCAGACCGAAGCCAAGGCCACCGGCATCCGCGCCGGCTCGCAGTGGAACCAGATGCCGGGGTTCGCGCTGGACTACCAGCTCGACCTGTGGGGCGAGGTGCGCCAGTCGATCCTCGGCGCCCAGGCCAACGCGGAGGCCGCTCAGGCCAGTCACGACCAGTTGCGGGTCAACATCGCTGCCGGCACCGCCCGCGCTTATGCCAATGCCTGCGCCTATGCCGCGCGTGCCGTCATCCAGCAGCACTCGGTATCGACCGTGGAACGCAGCCTCGACCTTACGGTCCGCCAGCGTCGCGCCGGGCTGGTCACCGACCTGGAGGTGGACCGCGTGCGCAGCCTTCTGCAGGAAATCCGCGCCCTGCTGCCGCGCCTGGAGGCTGAACACCAGGCCGCGCTGGAAGAGCTCGGCGTGCTCACCGGCAGCGCGCCGGGACAATTGCCGGCAACCGTCAGCGACTGCCAGAGTGTGCCCCGACTGAACCAGGCGCTGCCGGTCGGCGATGGCTGGGCGTTGCTGCGACGCCGCCCGGACATCCGCGCCGCCGAACGTGCGCTGGCGGCTGCCGGGCATGAAGTGGGTGTACGCCAGGCCGATTTCTATCCGAGCGTGTCCTTCGGCGCGTCGATCAGCTCCTCCGCCGAGCGCCTGCACGACCTCGGCGAGCACGAGGCGATCACCTATGCCGTCGGCCCGCTGATCCGCTGGAGCTTTCCCAACCTGCTGACCACCCGTGCCCGCCTCGACGGCGCGCAGGCCCACGAGCGCCAGCAGCTCGCACGCTTCCAGCAGCAGGCGCTGGTGGCGCTCAAGGAGGTTCGCCAGAGTCTCGCCCGCTACTACGGCGAGAGCGGCCACCGCGATGCGCTGGTCGGTGCGCTGGCCAGCAGCCGCAACGCCTACCGTCTGGCGCAGGTGAACTACCAGGCTGGCTCCCTGGATTTCCTCGACGTGCTCGACAGCGAGCGCGCGATGGTCCGCCTCGAAGCAGACAAGGCCGAAGCCGACCGGCAACTGGTCGAGCGCCAGATCGAACTCTTCCACGCCCTCGGAGGCGGCTGGCAGGACGAGCCAGCCCAGGAGCTTGCCGGGCGCACCACTTTTTCTACAGGACCCGCCCGATGAACATGGCCGTCGATGAACAACAAGCTGCCTCCACCGAACCGGCGACAAGGATCATCGGCAAGCGCCGCCTGATGGGGCTGGGCGGCGGCTTCCTTGCCGTGGCCGCGCTGGGCTATGGCCTCTACTGGGCCAACATCGGCCGCTACCTGGAGGAAACCGACGACGCCTATGTGCGCGCGGACTGGATCACCATCAGCCCGAAGGTCTCCGGCTACGTCGACGAGGTGCTGGTGGAGGACAACCAGAGCGTGGCCGTCGGCACCCCACTGGTACGGATCCAGGATCGCGACTACCGGGCCCGCCTGCAGCAGGCGCAAGCTCGGCAGGCCGAGGCCCGCGCCGCCATCGTCGCGCAGCAGGCCGCGCTGGTGACACTGGACGCGCAGTTGATGGAGCAACAGGCGCTGATCGACCAGGCTGCCGCCGATATCGACAGCGCTCGCGCCGAGCGCCAGCGCGCGCAACTGGACTACCAGCGCTACCGCGACCTGGTGGCCCAGAAGGCAGCCAGCGACCAGCGCCTAGAGAGCGTGACTGCCGACTTCGCCCGCGCAAGATCAGCGTTCAGCCGCGCCGAAGCCGCGGCCAGCCGGCAACGTACCCGCCTGAGCGTGCTTCAGGCCAGCCGCGAGCAGGCCGCCGCCCAGTTGCAGCAACAGCAGGCTCGCGCCGCCGGGGCGGATGCCAGTCTCGCCCTGACAGAAAACGAACTGGAAGACACGCTGGTCCGCGCGCCCATCGCCGGCGTGGTCGGCCAGCGCCGCGCACGCCAGCGCCAGTACGTCACTCCCGGCCTGCCGCTGTTGGCGCTGGTGCCGGTGGCGCAGTCCTATGTGGTAGCCAACTTCAAGGAAACCCAGCTGCGCCGCATGCGTCCTGGCCAACCCGTCGAAGTGCGCGTGGACAGCTTTCCCGAGGCGACTCTGCGTGGCCACATCGAGAGTTTCTCGCCAGGCTCCGGCGCCCTCTTCGCCCTGCTGCCGCCGGACAACGCCACCGGCAACTTCACCAAGATCGTCCAGCGCTTCCCGGTGCGGATCGCCCTCGACCCCGGCGCCCGCCAGCAGGTGCCGATCCTGCCCGGCATGTCGGTGATCGCCGAAGTGGATACCCGCTCCGATGGCGAGGCGCAGCACCATGAATAGAGAGACCGGTGACAGCGAAAAGACCTCGCTCAAGGCCTGGGTGGCGGTGATCGGCGGGTTGCTCGGCTGCTTCATGGCCGGCATGAACGTCCACGTCACCAGCGCCGCCCTGCCGGAAATCCAGGGCTCGCTGAGCGCCAGTTTCGAGGAAGGCTCGTGGATCTCCACGGCCTACCTGGTCGCGGAGATCGTGATGATCCCACTGACGGCCTGGCTGGTGGAGGTGTTTTCCCTGCGCCGGGTGATGCTGGTGGGCTCGGCAATCTTCCTGGCGGCCTCGGTGGCCTGCTCGTTCTCGCCCAACCTCGCCACCCTGATCGCCATCCGTGTCATCCAGGGCGCGGCCGGCGCAGTGCTGATTCCGTTGTCGTTCCAGCTGATCATCACCGAGCTGCCGGCCTCGCGGGTGGCCATGGGCATGGCGCTGTTCAGCCTGTCCAACAGCGTCGCCCAGGCCGCCGGCCCGTCCATCGGCGGCTGGCTCACGGACGCCTACAGCTGGCGCTGGATCTTCTACCTGCAACTGGTCCCCGGCGTGCTCCTGCTGGCCGCCGTGGCCTGGGCCATCGAGCCCAGGACCATGCAACTGGAGAAACTGCGCAATGGCGACTGGCTGGGCATTGCCAGCATGATCATCGGCCTGGGCGCGGTGCAGATCGTGCTGGAGGAAGGCGGCCGCAAGGACTGGCTCGGCTCCGATTTCATCGTCTGGATGCTGGTCATCGGTGTGTTCGCGCTGTTGCTGTTCATCTACACGCAACTGTTCGGCCAGCGCTCGTTCATCAACCTGCGGCTGCTGGCCGGCTACAACTTCGGCGTGGCCAGCGCGGCGATGTTCATCTTCGGTGCGGCGACTTTCGGGCTGGTGTTCCTGGTGCCCAACTACCTGTCCCAGCTGCACGGTTACAACGCCCGCGAGATCGGCGTGAGCCTGATCGCCTATGGCGTCGTGCAGTTGCTGCTGGCACCGCTGATGCCACACCTGATGCGCTGGCTGAATCCCAAGCTGATGGTCGCCACCGGATTCGCCATCATGGCGCTGGGCTGCTACCTGGGCGCGCACCTGGACGCCGACAGCGCGGCCAATGTGATCATTCCCTCGACGGTGGTGCGTGGCATCGGCCAGCCTTTCATCATGGTGGCGCTGTCGGTGCTGGCGGTCTCGGGCCTGTCCAAGCAGCAGGCCGGCTCAGCCTCGGCGCTGTTCTCCATGCTGCGCAACCTGGGCGGCGCGGTGGGTACGGCGGCGCTGACGCAGATCGTCTCGCAGCGCGAGCGCTTCCATTCCGAGCGCATCGGTGAGCAGGTGACGCTCTTCTCGCCCGCGGTGCAGGAGCGCCTGCAGGACGATCCGGGCGGTGCCTTCGGCCTCAACGAGTGGTTGCCGGCACAGGCTGAAACACTGGCCCGGCTCGGCGCGCACATCCGTCACGAGTCATTCCTCATGGCCTACGGGGATGCGTTCTACCTGTCCTTCCTGGCGCTGCTGGCCTGTGCGGTGGCCGCGCTGGCCCTGCGCAGCAACCGCCAGGCCTGATCGTCACTCGATGCCGAAGTGAATGCTGTAATCCACCTTGGTCCCGCGGCGGGCGGTGGCGCGCATCTGATAGACCTGCACGCTGTAGGTCCCCGAGGCCGGCAATGCGCCGCTCCAGTCCTGGCCGACCGAGCCGCTGCCCAGGGCGGTCGACTCGCCCGGTTTGTCGCCCGGCGCAAATACGTTGAAGTTGGCGTTGCTGCTGCCGCTGACGCCGACTTTCATGTGCTGCCCGGCCTTGGCCGACAGGGTGTAGAGAACCGTGTCGTAGCCCTTGAAGCTGCCTTTGACGGTGGTGCTGCTCGCGCCCTTGGTGAAGTGCACCGGGACCGTGGTGACGGTATCGGCGGCCAGCGCGAGTGCCGGGGTGGCACTGAGCAGGCAGAACAGCAGCAGTGAGGTTTTCATGGTGGTCATCCTGTGGTCAGGGGTTGGAAGTCATGAGGCCGCCAGCCAGGTCTGGCCGGCAAGGTAAGCGACGAATTCGTTCAGCGGCATCGCCTTGCCGAACAGCCAGCCCTGGCCGTACTGCACGCCGCGCTGACGCAGGTACTGCAGCTGCTCGTCGGTTTCGACGCCTTCGGCCACCATCCGCAGCGCCAGCTGGCGAGCCATGGCGATGGTGTGGTCGGTCACCGGGCAAGGCGCGCCGTCCGATAGTGACTGGACGAAAGAGCGGTCGATCTTCAGCAGGTCCAGTGGCAGGCGCTGCAGGTACTGCAGGCTGGAGTAACCGGTGCCGAAATCATCCAGGGCGATCGGGTGGCCCGCCTCGCGGCTTTGCGCCAGTGTCCGGTGCGCGGCGTCGATACTCAACAGGCAGCTTTCGGTCACTTCCAGCCAGATGCTGCCGGGATCGATGCCCGCCTGCTGCCGTGCTTCGGCCAGGTGCGGCAGGAAGCTCCCGCTTGCCACGTCGAGTGCCGAGAGGTTGATCGACACATGCTGCAATTCCCCCGAGGCGAGGCTGGCGCCCAGGTCGCGGCAGACCGTCGAGATCACCTGCGCGGTGATCGACTCGACCAGGCCACTGGATTCGGCCAGGGGCAGGAAGCTCTCAGGCAGGGTCACCGAGCCGTCCTTGCGACGCCAGCGCACGAGCGCTTCGGCGCCGATGCAGCGGCCATCGCGCAGGTCGAGGATGGGCTGGTAGAAGGCAGTGAACTCATCGTTCGCCACGGCCCGTGTCAGCACTGCCAGAGGCGACAGATAGGCACGCACGCGACGTGCAACCACCCAGCACCACAGGCCGGAAAGCAGCAGGGCCAGCGGTGCGAGCATGAGCAGCTCGCGCCACAAGTCGCGGACCAGGGCCTCGCGACTGACCGCAGCCACTGTCTGCCAATTGCCGTGGTTGACCCGCGTATAGAGGTAACCACCCCGCAGCGCGGTGTGCGGCTCGCTATGGATGCGCGTGAGAACCTGGGCAAAACCGGCGGCCGGCGTGCCCAGCCAGTGCCCTGCCGGTGTGCCCAGGGCCAGGCTGACGCCGGGCGCGAGGGAGGTTTCGAGGAAGTGCTCGGGGTCGATCAGCAGGTTGAACGCCGCATCGCGCAGGGCCAGCATGGGTTTTGCCGGCGCCACGTAGGGCTGCACGTTGATGGATACGCCCAAGCCCTCGCGGGTTCGGAAATCTTCCGGCCAGCGCTCCGCCGCGCGGCCGACCAGGCCCCAGGAACTGCATACGAACACCTCTTCCTCGACGTAGCCGACCGCCTTCACCGCTAGCGTGTCGATGGCCAGCAGACGCATCTGCTCGATGCCTTCCGCCGAGCAGGGAGGCAGCGGCGAGCGGTTCAGCTCGCGCAGCGTCGCGGCGGCCTGGGCGAAGGTGTCGTCCGCCCGTTGGGAGGCGAGCCTGGCCAGCGTCTCCAGGCGTTCGCCGGTGTGTTGCACGACCAGGCTCCAGGCCAGGTAGCCGGTGCCGGCCAGTACCAGAGCAACACCCAGCAGGCTGGCGATGGCGCCGGCCCTGACGATGCGAGCGCGACTCATGATGGGTCTCCAGAGGGCGCACGGCATGCGCCCGAGCGGGATGGTTGGCTACCAGAGGTAGCGGTAGCCGAGGGTCAGCGACAGCGGTTGCTCGATCTCGTTGCCGTTGGCGTAGTGGACCTCGGCCATCAGTTTCTGATGGGCGCTGACCAGCAGCGAACCGCCGGCGCCGAGTTCGGCACGGGAACCCGGCAGCTGGTTGTCCAGCGCGTGGCCGTTGACCTTGACCGTGCTGTCGCCGGCCAGCTCATCGATCCACGAGGCGCTGAGGTAGCCCTGCAGCTGCGCACCGGAGTCCAGTTGCCAGTTCCGCCCGGCACGCCCGCCCGCCCGAGCCTGGACGGAGTCCACGGCGTCGCCGTCCACTTCCAGTTCGTCACTGCTGGTGTACTGCGGCCCTTGCAGATGGGCGCCAGAAAGCTGTACCTGCGGCTCGACGAACCAGCCCTGGCCCAGTTGCACGGTACGACCCAGCTCGACGCTGGCGCCGTAGGCGTCGGAGTCGTAGTGGCCGCGGACCTGGCCACCGCTGTTGGTCGGCACCTTCACGTCACCGCGCAGGTGGTCGTACTTGAGTACCGAGTCAAGGTACCAGCCGTCTTCGCGCACGTAGGTGGCGTACAGGCCGACGCTGCGGCTGTCGAGGTCGCCGGAGCTGTGCTCGCCGAAGTCCTGGTCGGCATGGCCCGCCCCGAGCATGCCGCCGACATAGAGAGTGCCATCAGCCTGTTCGAAGGCGCGGTCGGCGCCGATCTCGGCCCCGCTCAGGCTCTGCTCGAAAGCGCGGCTGTCGCCGCTATCGACGTTCAGCTTGCCGCCCATGGCGCGGGTCCACAGGCCGCCCTGGTCATGGCCCTGGCGCAGTTCGCCGAGGCGGCGGGTCAGGGTGCCCAGTTCGCTCTGCCAGAGGTTGGCGGCGGCAGTCTGCATGCCCAATGCGGCGTTGGCTCCCTTGGACAGGCGCTGGGCCTGGCTGGCCGGGCGCGATGCCGGGGTCAGTGTGCTCATGGCAATGGCCGGGGTACCCGTGGCGACGGCGGGTTGATTCGCCGATGTCAGTGCCGTCATCGGCAGCGTATCGACCTTGGGCTGGGGCACCAGCTGGGGGCGCATCGAGGGGGTCATCGCCGTCATGGGAATGATCGAGCCATTGGGCTGCGGCACGAGTTGCGGGCGCATCGACGGATTCAACGAAGTCATGGGCACGCTGCTGCCGTTGGGCTGGGGCACCTTCTGCGGCGGGATCGAGGGATTGAGCGCCGTCATCGGAATACTGCTGCCGTTGGGCTGCGGGACCAGCTGCGGGCGCAGCGCCGGAGTGAGCGCAGTCATCGGCGCCACTTGCCCGGTCTGCACCAGGTACCAGTCGTTGCCCTGCTGCTGCAGCCCATAGCGGAAGGCGCCGGCATCGACATGACCGCCCAGCAGGCTGAACTGTCCGGCGCCGCCACCGGTGCCGACCAGTTTCAGCGGGGCACCCTGGGCGTCCCGGCCGCTGTCGGCCACCAGTATCTCGTGGCTGCCCTGGGCCTGGCCCAGCACCTGCAGCAGGTCACCCTGGGAGGTGGAAAGATCGGTTTTCATCTGGAAGTGGCCATTGCCGCTGAGGTCGCCATTCACCGTCAGCACCTGGTAGCCGGGGCCGCTGAAGAACACTGCGGAATCGCGCAGCTTGAGATTGCCCAGGGAGGCGTTACCGGCAAACTCCCAGGTGCTGGTGCCCAGGTCCATGTCCAGCCGGCCACGGGACGGAGCCAGCAACTGGGTGTTGCCATGCAGGGTGCTGCCGTTCGCGAGCAGGTCGAACTGGCCGTTGTCCTCGACGCTGGCAAGGGTCGGGGTTTCCACTGTCGAGCTCTCCAGAGCGGCGTTCAGCACGCTGCCCGGACGAACCAGGAAGGCACTGCCGGTGACGACATGCAGCTGCGCGCCCCGGGCATCAACATGGCCCTGGCTGCCGCTGGCGGTTTCGATCAGGTCCTGCTGGCCGGTGAGCGCTGAGTCGGTCAGTTCCAGCTGGCCGATACCCTGCCCTCCGGAGAACAGCACGGTGCTGCCATCGACATTGGCGGCCTGGCTGTCCCGCAGGCCGATACGGCTGTCGCCGCTGATTTCCAGCGCGGAGGACTGGGCGCCTGCGCTCAGCAACTGGGTATTTTGCAGCTCGATCTGGCTGGACCGGCCGGCCAAGGCAGCAGCGGACTGGCGCCCCTGGGTGAACACCGAGCCGTCGCTCATGGCGATGGCCGAGCCGTCCCGGGCGCTCAGCGCAGCGGCATAGTTTCCCTGTGTATTCACCGTACTGCCCTGGCCCAGCAGCACCTGGCTGCCGTTGTTCGCGGAAACGCCGTAGCTGGAACTGCCCTCGGTGAGAATCCGCGTGTCGACCAGCTCCAGCGGGCCGCTGGCGCTCAGGCCGACGCCTGCGCTCTCGGCCTTGTGCGTGTGGATCTGCGAGTGGCTGACCAGACCGGGAAGCGCGTCACCTTCCACGAGGATGCCGGTACTGCTGGTCTCGAAGGTTTCGATGCGCGAATGCTCCACCTGCAGGGCCGAGGCCCCCGACACCTGTATGCCGTAGCTGAGGATGCCGCGCGTCACCAGGCTCGAATCGCTCAGCCGCAGGGAGCTGCTGTCGACGCGGATGGCCGGGCTACGGCCACCCAGCGTCTGCGCATCGAGCGCCGTCGCGTCCACAACCGCGCCGCCGAGAGCTTGCAGCGCGCCGCCGCTGCCGGCATTGCGCAGCAGCACATCACGCAGGGAAAAGTCAGTGCCCTGCACATTGACAGCTGGGCCGCTGCCGGGGATATCGATGCGCGACTGCACCAGCGCGTGGGGTAGCGCACTGGCGACGGTGAAGACCTGGGGAGTGCTGAAGTCCGCTGCCAGCGCCGGGGCGGCGATAAACAGGGCGATGACAAGCGCAAGCGGTGTGTGGGACAGGTTGGGAATGCGTGTGAGGGGTTCCATGGCGAGTCACCTTGAGGGGAAGCGGTTGAGGCCATTCTTGGCGTGCCCGCTCAAAGTGAGGATGCGAAAACCAGTCACGATTTGTAGGAAAATGATTACACGAGTGCGATCACCATGCCTTAGAGTGAAGGGCAACCCAGGGGGAACAGATGGCGCGGATACTGATCGCGGACGAACACCCGATGACCCGCTACGCGGTGCGCATGCTGCTGCAGGCGGAGCGCCACACGGTGGTCGGCGAGGCCTGCAACGGACTCGAGGCGCTGAGCCTGACTACCCGCCTCGCGCCAGACCTGCTGATCATCGACATCGACCTGTCGCAGCTCACCGGCCTGGATGTCATCTCGCGCCTGCGCGGCCGTGGCCTGACGCTGCCGATCCTGGGCTACAGCACGCAGGATTCGGAACACTACGTCGGCCGTTTCCTGCAGGTGGGCGCCTCAGGCTTCGTCAGCAAGCACCAGGACATCGACCGCCTCAAGGAAGCCCTGGCGGTGGTCTTGCGTGGGCACAGCTACTTCCCTTCCGAAATGCTGGGCAGCGTGCATCGCGCCAGCCTGTACGAGAACGACGCCGAGCGCGTCGCTTCGCTGTCCAACCGCGAACTCAGCGTGCTCAGCCTGCTGGCAAGCGGCTACAGCAACCAGGAAATCGCCCACGAGCTCACCATCAGCGAGAAATCCGTCAGCACCTACCGCGCACGCATGCGCAGCAAGCTCAACCTCACCAGCATGCTCGATCTGATCGACTTCGCCCGGCGCAATCATCTCGCGGCACCGGCGAGTCATACCCATGACCCGGGCGCCGACGGCGGCGAAGCGCCCCTGTGGCGCTCCATGGTGGAAAGCCTGCCAGCGGCTTTCTACGTCCGAGATACCGAGGCGCGCCTGGTGTACGCCAACCCGGCGCACCTGGAGCTGTACCAGGCGGAACTGGACGACGTGCTCGGCACCCGCACCACCGAGGTGGACTGGTATCAACCGACCGATGCCCGCAACATGCTGCGCTTTCTGCAGCGCGCACTCGCCGAGGAACAGCCCTTCAGCAAGGACATCGAACTCTCGGTCCACGGCGAACGCCGCGTGCTCCACCACTGGGGCACACCTTACCGCGACCGCGACGGCAACCTGCTCGGGATGATCTGCTGCAGCACCGACATCACCGAACGCTACGATCAGCTCAACGAACTGCGCGGCCGTGCCGAAGCCAGCGAACTGGCGCACCAGCAACTGACCGATCTTTTCACCAGCGCGACGACCCATCTCAACGAACGTATCGAGGCGCTCGCCAACACCCTCGCGCAGCCCAATTCCAAGGACCTCGACCAGGCCCTGGCGATACTCGAGGAACTGAAGGTCCACGGCGCCTCGCTCAAGCGGGCGCTCATCGCCCAGGACGAGGTTCCCCTGATGCCGACGCGGCTGGACGAGCTCGCCTCCGAGGTCCTCGACGTCCTGCACGCACCGGCCGACCAGAAACAGCTGCCGCTGAAACTGGAGGCCGACAGTCGCTCGCGCAATGCCCTGCTGGTCGACGCCAAGTCCCTGCGCGAAGCTCTGCGACACCTGGGGCTGTACGTGATCGACCTGACCGACGACGGCAGCGTCCGATTGCGCATCGCCGCCAGCCCGAAGCAGCAGCAAATGGGTGTGCGCATCACCCTCGAAGGCCTTCCGGGCAGCAAGCGCCGTGAACTGCGCGCCTATTCCCTTTCAGAACTGACCCGCGATTACCCCACGCGCAACCCGGCCCGCAACAGCCTGAGCCTGAATATCGCCCAGCACCTGATCAACAGCCTCGGCGGCGAGCTGCAGGTTTCTCATCTGCCCGGCCAAGGCTGCTGCGCCACCGTGCACCTGCTGCTGCAACAGGCCAGCACGCGCTGAGTGCCTCCGCGGCACCGCTCATACGATCGTACAAGGCCCTGCGCAGCGCTTCTTACCTTGGGTGAATTGTCCGCCCGGGCCTCCCCCTGCACCCTCTCCCTCCCCCTTGCCGGCCTCTGAAAAGGGCTCCTGCCGCCCGTTGCCGGCTCCAGAAAGCTGCCTGCCCGGCCACTTATAAATTCAACAAAGGTTGTACCCATGAGCGTGTTTGATGTCATTGAACATTCCCCAGTATCGAAATTTCACCGGAAATTGCTGCTGGCCTGCTGCGGAGGCCCCTTCCTCGATGGCTACATCCTCAGCCTGATCGGCATCGCGCTGATCGGCTTCGGTCAGGACATCGCCGCCACCTCGGTGGAAACCGGCCTGATAGGCGCTGCCTCGCTGCTCGGCATCTTCTTCGGCGCAACGGTGTTCGGCGCCATCACCGACCGCATCGGCCGGGAAACCATGTACGCCCTGGACCTCACCGTGCTGGTGATCGCCTGCGGCCTGTCGGCCTTCGTCACCGAGGCCTGGCAACTGATCGTGCTGCGTTTCGTCATCGGCCTCGCGGTCGGCGCGGATTACCCCATCGCCACTTCGCTGCTCACGGAGTTCACCCCGTCCAAGCGCCGCGGCTTCATGATCGGCGTGTCCGGACTGGCCTGGTCCTGCGGCGCCATGACCGCCTTCATCGTCGGCTACCTGATGGTCTCCTGGACCGGCGACCACTCGCTGTGGCGCTGGATGCTGTTCAGCGGCGCGGTATTGGGCATCATCGTTGTGCTGATCCGCCGCGGCATCCCGGAATCGCCGCGCTGGCTGGCCAGCAAGGGACGAATCGAGGAAGCGCAGAAGGTCATCAAGCTGGTCTATGACAAGGACGTGGTAATCACTGCCGCCGATGTCGCCGAGCTGAACGACGGTGGCCGTCATCGTTCGTGGAAAAGCGACCTGAAGATGATTTCCTCGGGCGGCTACCTCAAGCGCACCATCATGTGCGGCATGCTCTACTTCGCGCAGATCACGCCCCAATATGTGCTCTACACCTTCGGTAGCATGATCCTGCTGACCGCTGGCATCAAAGGCGAGAACTCCTCGACCCTGGGCGAGCTGATGATCGCTATCCTCTTCGCCATCGGCGTGATCCCGGCGCTGAAGCTGGTGGAAACCTGGGGCCGCCGCCCCATGGTGGTGGTGCCCTTCGCACTGATGGCGTTGCCGCTGCTGGCACTGGGCCTGTGGGCGGACGCCCCGGCCTGGTTCATCGTCGGCGCTTTTGCCTTCTACGCCTTCGTTTCCGGCGGCCCGAGCATCCTGGAGTGGATCTACCCCAACGAGCTGTTCCCCACTTCCGTACGCGCCACCGCTGTCGGCGTTGCGGTCGGTTTCAGCCGCATCGGCGCGGCGACCGGCACCTACCTGATGCCCATCGGCATCGAGTCCATCGGTCTGCAGGCAACCCTGCTGATCGGTGCGGCGATTACCCTGCTGGCGTTCTTCATCTGCCTGGCGTGGGCGCCGGAAACCAAGGGCCGCTCGCTGCAGCAATCGGCATCGCTGAGCCTGGCGACCTGATCCGCTCCTGCGTTTGACCCGAAGCCCATCGGCGCTGCCGATGGGCTTTTTTGTGCCCGGCGATCCGGCCAGGCACGGCGTTCCCTGTAGGGACGAGCGATGCTCGCGATCCGTCAGCAACGCTTACGGTACCGATGCACGACGGGACGCGCGGACTTCTTCCGCGGTTCGCGGGCATGGCCCGCTCCTACAAGGGAGTCGCGGTGCTAATCGTTGTAGGCGCGCACAAAAAAGGCCGCCCGAGGGCGGCCTGAAAGTGCGGCGACGCCGCACACTGTGAAGCTTTACTGCTTGGCGGCCCAGGCGTTGAAGCGCTGCTCCAGCTGCTCGCCATGGTCGGCCCAGAAGGCCGCATTCATCGCAACCTGACCGGCCAGGTTGGCCTCATCGGTAGGCATGTTGGTGCGGCGGGCGGCGTCCACCAGCGGAACCGCGGCACGGTTCACCGGGCCATAGGCGATCTGCTGCGCGTAGTTCTTCTGCTGTTCGGTCTGCAGCACGTACTGGATGAAGCGCAGGCCTTCCTCGGTATTCTTCGCGCCCTTGGGAATGGCGAAGGCGTCCATGTCATAGATGCCGCCATTCCACACCACGCGCAGCTGGCTTTCGTCCTGAACGGCAGCGATGCGGCCGTTGTAGGCGGAGCTCATCACCACGTCGCCGGAAGCCAGGTATTGCGGCGGCTGTGCGCCGGCTTCCCACCACTGGATGCTCGGCTTGATCTGGTCGAGCTTCCTGAAAGCGCGGTCCTGGCCTTCCTTCGTCCCGAGCACGGCGTAGACATCCTTCGGCGCCACGCCGTCGGCCATCAGGGCGAACTCCAGCGTGTACATCGCGCCCTTGCGCAGGCCGCGCTTGCCAGGGAATTTCTGCGTGTCCCAGAAATCCGCCCAGCCGGTGGGCGCGCTCTTGAGCTTGTCGGCGTTGTAGGCCAGCACCGTGGACCAGACGAAGAAGCCCACGCCGCACTGCTGTACCGAACCATCCAGCAGCTCCGGGGCGAGCTTGGCGATACCCGGCTGCTCGCCGATTTCCTGCAGCAGGCCCTCGTCGCAGGCCCGCGCCAGTTCCGGCATTTCCATCTCCACCACATCCCAGGAGACGCTGCCGGTATCGACCTGCACCTTGACCTTGGCCATCTCGCCGTTGAACTCGTCGGCGATCAGGCGGCTGCCGCTCTGCTGCATGTAGGGCTGGTAGAAGGCCTTGACCTGGGCAGCCTTGTTGGCGCCGCCGTGGGAGACCACGGTGAGGTCGGCGAAGGCAGGGAAAGTCGCCGCGCAACCCAGGGCGCAGGCGATGGAGGAACTCAGGATCTTGTTCATTGTTATGGTCTCCGGTGAGTAGACGGCCCGCCTCGCGGCAGGCGGCGCCATTCGCAGCCTGCAAGGGCTCGCATGGCGCACTGCCAGCTAGTCTTGAGGCCGCCGCCAGGCTCCACAATCAGACGGAACTACAATTTGAAGGGCCCCGCTCGTATCCCGGTACGAAGCCCGCAAGGCTCGCTCAAGCCAGGCGCGACAAGGCCTCGCGCTTGGTGGCATGCTTGCCGGCCTGATCGATAGCCACTCCTGCCCGCGGACCCGCCATGCCTTTCCATATCCAGGACATCCTCGACAACGCCTCCCTGCGCACCCGTCTGCTCGGCGGCAGCGAGGGCGTCGGCCGGCGCCTGCGCTGGGCGCATGTGTGCGAGCTTGCGGACCCGACCCAGTGGCTGGGTGAAGGCGACCTGCTGATGACTACCGGCATCGGCATTCCCGCCCAGGCCCAGGCGCAACGGGATTACCTGAAGCGGCTGGCCGGGGCACGCATCTCGGGGCTGATGATCGGCGAGAACATGCAGGCCCCGGCGGATATCCAGGCGCTGCAGGACGAAGCCTGCCAGCTGGGTTTCCCGCTGCTGATGACCGATTACGCGGTGCCCTTCTCCGCCGTGACCCGCGCCATCGTCGACGCCAGCAAACAGGAAGAGCACGAGCGTCGCAGCGCCGTGACGCGCATCTATGAAAGCGCCCGCATCGGCCTGCGCGGTCTCGGCCTCGCCGGGCTGTTGCGCCGGTTGTGCAGCGACGTGCGCGCGCAGCTGTTCCTGTTCGACTCGGCGACGCTGCAACCCTGGCAGGAAGGCCTGCCGCCGCTGCCGGACAGCTGGCGGGCAACCCTCGCCCAGCGCCGCTCGGTGCCGGACACCGTGACCCGCTGCAGCAATGGCGAGCAGGAAGCGCTGGTGATGCCGCTACCGTCGCTGACCACCTGCGAAATCCTCGCCACGGGCGGCGAGCTGCTCGACTACGGCCTGCTGCATCACATCGTGGCGGTGCTGGGCATCGAGCTGGAACGCGCCCAGGTCGAGCATGAGCGCATGCTGCGGCTGGGTTCGGAACTGCTGGACGACCTGCTGCAACAGCGCCTAACCGAACGCGCGGCGCAGGAACGGCTGGCGCAGCTGAATTGCCCGGTGGATGCCGCCTGCCTGGTGCTGGCGCGCGCCGCCGGCGAGCTGCCGCAACACTGGCAGCAACGCCTTCAGCGGCTGGGAATGGGCCTGTTGGTGCGCCACCAGGGCAACGAGCTGATCCTGCTGCTGAGCGATCCGGCGCAGGCAGAAACGTTGCAGGCCGAGCTGGACTGCACCCTTGGCCACAGCAACCCGCTGGGCCATGCGTTGCGGGCGGTGGAAGCCCTGCGCGAGGCGCGCCTCGCGCTGGCCCATGCCAACCGCCAGCGTCCGTTGGTGGCCTATGCCGATGCCCAGGGCGAGCAGTCCTGGCTGCCGGCGAGCCTGGAAGAAGCACGGCGTGTGCATCGCCGGGTACTCGGTGCGCTGGCGGATTACGATGCGCAACAGGGTGGCCAGTTGCAGCACACCCTGCGCGTCTTCCTCGAGCAGAACCGTTCCTGGCAGAAGGCCGCGCAGTTGCTCAACGTGCACAAGCAGACGCTGGTCTACCGCATCCGCCGTATCGAGGAAATCACCGAGCGCTCGCTGGACTGCACCGAGGACGTGGCCGTCCTCTGGATCGCGCTGCGCTCGGCGCAGATTGCCGGAATAGATGCCGGAATCAGGGAATGATCACGAAGCTCTTGCGCACGGTTTCGCGGATATCCCAGGTGCCCTGACAGTTCGCCGGGAACAGCACGGCGTCGCCGGCGCGCAGTTCGATCGGCTCGCCGTCGTCCGGGATGAACAGGCAGTGGCCGCTGATGAAGTGGCTGAATTCCCGCGACAGCACCTGGCGCCGCCAGCGGCCGGGCGTGCATTCCCAGACACCGGTGAGCAGGCCGCCCTCGCCTTCCTCGGCGTGGGTCGCGGCGCTGGATACCGGAGTACCCAGGGGTTCCTTCACCGGTTGCGGCGCCGGCAGTTCGAGGCCGGCGGTGCCGGTGAGCAGGATCGGTTGGGGCATGGTTCTTTCTCCTAGAGGTCCTTGTCTTCGAGTCCCGCCGGGGCAAAGCCGGCCAGGGTACGGTCGAGCCAGCCGCCCTTGCGGTTCTGCGCCTCGGCCTGTTCCTTGCGTTGCACCGCGCCGCGCACCATCAGGCCGCCGACGTAGCGCACCGGTTCGAGCGGGAAGCGCTTGGGCTGCCGGCCGACCAGGCCGCAACGGCTCCATTCGTCATCGATACCCAGCGCCAGGCTGGCGAGGATGCGCCCGCCCAGGCGGCTCGGGCCGACTCCGTTGCCACTCCAGCCGATGCCGTAGACGATGTGCGGCGCGCCCTCCAGGTGGCCGAAGACCGGCAGGCTGTCGTAGGTACGGTCGATGGGGCCGGACCAGCTGTGGGTCACCGCTACGTCGTCCAGTTGCGGGTAGGTGCGGCGCAGGTCCTGTTCGGTGTCTTCGCTGAGCTGCGGGTTGTGGTCGTAGCTCTCGTCGATGCGACTGGCGAAGCTGATCATCCCGGTGCCCTTGCCGAAGGCGATGCGGCCGTCCTGCGTGGTGCGGTAGTAGTCGACCATCAGCTGCGAGTCGGTGATGGCTTCGCCGCCGGTCCAGCCGATCTGTTCCAGGCGCTCGGGGATCGGCGCGGTGGCGACCACGGTGCTGGTCACCGGCAGGATGGTGCGGCGCAGTTCGGGAATCGCCGCCGCCCAGGCGTTGGTCGCCATCACCACCTTCGGTGCGCGCAGTTCGCCGCCGGGAGTGCGGATCACCGCCGGCCGGCCGCGATCGAAGCTGAGCATGGGGGTGTTCTCGAAGATGCGGACGCCCTTCTCCAGCGCCACCCGGCGCAGGCCGCGCACCAGACGGGCCGGCTGTACGGTAGCGTTGCTGGCTTCGAGCACGCCTTCGAGGTGCTTGGCGGAGCCGGCGCGGCTCGCCACCTCGCTATTGGAGAGCGACTGGAACACCGGCTCGCCGAGGCGTTCGCAGGTTTGCTGCACGCCCTTCCAGGCACCGCGCTGGGCGTCGGTGGTGGCAGTCCACAACCAGCCGGCGCGGCGGAAGTGCGCGTCGATGTCGTGGGCCTTGCAGAAATCCTCGATCTCACCGATGGCCGCCGCCGAGGCACGGGCCAGGCGCAGTGCCTCGTCCTTGCCGCACTGCGCGGCCAGCGAACTGATCTTTGGCCACCAGGACATGACGAAGCCGCCGTTGCGCCCCGAGGCGCCGCCGCCGCAGATGTCGCGCTCGATGATGGCGATACGGCAGTCAGGCTTGAGCTCCAGCAGGCGCAGCGCGGTCCAGAGGCCGACGAAGCCGCCGCCGACGATGGCCACGTCGACGTCGAGCGGGCCTTCCAGCGCAGGCAGCGGAGTCAGCTCGGAGGCGATTTCCTCCAGCCACAGGGAACGTTTCATGTGCGGATTCCAGGTTGAACGGTAGTGGCGCCACTGTCCTGCGTCAGGCCAGTGGCGAACAATCGTCCGTTCCATGCAATCCGGGGGAAGGCCTCATACGAAGATATGAAGCCATTGCGCTCCTGCCGGGGATATCAGGCCTTGGGCTTCTTCGGCGCCAGGCCCGGCTTGGCGAATTTCACGATCAGCCAGTTATCGGACTTGCCGTGCTTCACCGTGACCTCGGCCACGCGAATGCTCGACGGCACCGTGGCCAGTACCTGGCGGGCGTCCAGGCCCGGCTTGATGTACTTGTCGAGCTGCTCGTAGAGCCGGTAGCTGATCATCCCGCTGCGCAGCGCATGGGTCTCGAAGTCGCCAATGGCCTTGGCGTCGGCCTCGGTGCGGTTCGGGTTGAGAGTGTGCGCCAGCACGTCGACCACGTTCTTGTCGTCGGCGATGGCCACCAGCATGAAGCGTTTGGCCACCTCCTGCAGCACGCGCCGGTAGGCGGCGTCGTTGTATTCGCTGTAGAGCACCGCTTCGACCAGTTTCTGCTTGTCGAAGGTCAGCGCCAGGCGGAAGCGCGTGCCCGCGTAGTCCACGCCATCCTTGCAGCGCGCGGTGACGCCCATGGGCTGCAGGCATTCGACGAAGCCCTGCTGCTTGCCGAAGCCTTTCTGCGCCGCGCCGTAGTTGTACTTGCCGAACAGCGGATCAGCCGCCGACGCCATGCCCGCCACGCACATCAACAGTGCGCCCATTGCCCATCTGCCCATTACCAACTCGTCCCACGCAATGCAAAGGACGCGAGGATAGAGGATTCAGGGACCTCATGGCGCCCCGCAGACGACAATCGGAACATTGGAAGGCGATCCGGCGCCGACTCAATCGAACCGGTATTCCAGCCCCGCACCCGCATACCACGACCGCCCCGGCGCCGCCTCGTAATAGCGCCCGTTGCTGTCGCCGACTATCACCGAGCCGACGTACTGGCGATCCAGCAGGTTGTCCAGGCGCACCAGCTGGTGGAAGGTCCAGGGCCCGACGTGCTGCTCAAAGCGGGTGCGCCAGTTGAACACCGCGTAGCTGGGCGCCGGCTTGTCTTCGTTGCTGTCCTCGACGTAGACCTTGCTGCGGTACTGGCCTTCGAAGCCCATGCTGATGCCATCCTGCGGCTTCCACACCAGTTCGCCGAACAGGCTGCTGCCGGGCACACCGGGCAGGTGGTTGCCCTTCTCGATGGTACTGCCGCTTTCGACGAAGTCCTCGTCATAGGTGGCGTCGAGGCGCGTGTAAGCCAGGTTGGCCTGCCAGTGCTCGGACAGGTCGCTCTGCACGCCCAGCTCGAAACCCCGGCGCAGGGTCTTGCCGGCATTCTGGTAACTGGTGCGGCCGCCGCTGGAGCTGGCGACGACGATCTCGTCGTCGGTGCGTATCTCGAAGATCGCCGCGTTGACCCGCGTATTGCCGGCGACCCTGGCCTTCAGACCGACCTCATACTGGGTACTGGTGGCCGGGTCGAGGCCGAAGTTGAAACTCTCGCTCAGGCCCGGCGCGTAGGCCATCTCGGCCTGGGTCGGGGTCTCGAAACCCTTGCCGGCGCTGACGTAGCCGTGCAGGTCGGGAGTGAAGGCGTACATCACCGAGAGCGACGGGTTGTTCTGCTGGTACTTCTTCGAGCCGCTGGAGTCGCCGTTGGCCAGGTAGCGATCGTCCACTTCCATTTTCATGGTGCTGTGCCGCAGGCCCGCGTCGAAGGTCCAGTTGCCCAGTTCCCAGCGCGCCTGCACGTAGGGGTCGAGGCTGGTGGCGATGTCGTTCTCGTTGCGCCGCATCTCGCCCTTCACGCCCAACTGGTCGCCGCTGAAGTTCTGGAAGCCCTTGCGGTCATCCTCGCTGCGGTCGTAGTCCACCCCGGTGGTGACGGTCAACTCGCCCGGAGCGCTGTGCACCGGCTGGATCCAGCGCAGGGTGCCACCGTGGAATTCGCGGTCGAAGTCCACCACGCCACCGCCGCGCTGGGAGTTGGAAGCCACCGTCCTGGGGATCGACAGGTACTGCACCACGCTGCGCTGGCCGGCGTAGAGGTTTAACTGCAGTGTCGCATCCCCGAAATAGCGCTCGTAGTTCATGCCCAGCTGCTGGTGATCGATGCTCTTGCGCGTGTTGTACAGCTCGGCCGCCGGAGCGACGGAGCGCGGGTCGTGCTTATAGGCGTCCCAGGTCTGGCCCAGCGGGTCCTGCGTGTTGTTCTGCTCCAGGCTGCTGTAGATCAGCGCCATCCGGCTGTCTTCGTCGGGCTTGAAGTTGAGCTTGGCGAAGGTCTGGTCGCGGCGCGCGGCGCTGTGGTCGCGGTAGCCGTCGGTGTCCATGCGCGAGGCATCGAGCAGGAAACCAGCCTGGTCGGTGCCGCCTTCGGCATACAGGTGGTTCTTGTTGAAGCCGTCGCTGCCGAAGGTGGTTTCCGCGCCAACCTTCGGCGCCCCGTAACCGTCGCGGGAGAACATCTGGATCACCCCGCCGCTGTTGCTGCCGTAGAGCGTCGAGGCCGGGCCGCGCAGCACCTCGATGCGCTCGGCGACGTCGAGGTTCAGCGTCGCCGCCTGGCCCTGGCCGTCCGGTGTGCTGGCCGGGATGCCGTCGCTGAGCAGCTTCAGACCGCGAATGCCGAAGGCCGAGCGCGCACCGTAGCCACGGGAGGAAATCTGCAGGTCCTGGGCGTAGTTCTGGCGGTTCTGCACCACCAGGCCGGGCACCCGCTGCAACACTTCGGAGGCATTGACGCCGAGCTGGCCATCGCTGAGCTGCGGCTGCTGCACGGTGTCGATGGAGAACGGCAGGTCGAAGCTCGACACCGGCGCATAGGCGCCCGTCACCACCATGGGCGCGGCCAGCGCTTGCTCGGCGCTCTGCGGGTCGGCGGCGCGGGCCAGCTGGCCGTGGGTGACGCCGCAGATCAGCAGCGGCAGCAGTTTGAGTCGGGCGGGCACAACGGAGCGGGAAACAGGCACGGCAGCTAGGATTCTTCTGTAGGACCGAGCAACGATGCTGCCAGTCTTGGCAGCCTCTGCACAGGGGTATTGTGGGTCAGGATGTTCTGGGCAAGAACCGGAGGAGGCTATGGAATTCGTCCCGGCTTTTTTTGACAAAAGGCGCATCTTCGACGTTTGTACTATCTAGTTAATTAGCTTGCTAAGAGTATAATCGGCGAATCCAACAGTGAGAACCTTCTGTATGAAACCGGTACAGCGCGCCTCCCGCGTGAGCACTTTCATCCTCCTCGGCCTGGGTGTGGTCATCGCCCTCCTCGGCCTCGCCCTGGCCGCCGGCGGCATCCGCCTGGTCAGCCTCGGCGGTTCCTGGTACTTCCTCATCGGCGGTCTGGCCATGGCCGTTTCCGGCCTGCTGATCGCCCTTCGCAAGCCGGCCGGCGCCTGGCTGTTCGCCGCCTTCCTGGTGGCAACCGCGGTCTGGGCCGTGGCCGACACCGGCCTGGTGTTCTGGCCGCTGTTCTCGCGCCTGTTCATGTTCAGCGCGATCGGCGTGGTAGTTGCGCTGGTCTACCCGCTGCTGGCCCGCTCCGCCGGCCGCGACGCCGGTCGTGGCGCCGGTCGTGGCGCATACGGCATCGCTGGCGTGCTGGCAGTGCTGGTGGTGATTGCCGCCGGCAACATGTTCGTCGCCCATCCCAGCGTTGCCCCCACCGACAAGGGCCCTGGCCTGACGCCGGTTGACCCGGCCCACGCGCAGAAGGACTGGGCCCACTACGGCAACACCGAGGGCGGCAGCCGCTTCGCCGCGCTGGACCAGATCAACCGTGGCAACGTCGATCAGCTCAAGGTGGCCTGGACCTACCACACCGGCGACGTGGCGATCAGCGACGGCAACGGTGCGGAAGACCAGCTCACCCCGCTGCAGGTCGGCGACAAGGTGTTCATCTGCACCCCGCACAACAACCTGATCGCCCTCGATGCGGACACCGGCAAGGAACTCTGGAAGAACGAGATCAACGCCCAGTCCAAGGTCTGGCAGCGCTGCCGTGGCATGGCCTACTTCGATGCCACCAAGGAGATCGCCCAGCCGACCCAGCCCAACAGCTCGCAGGTCATCGCCGCCAGCGTTCCGGCCGGCGCCAACTGCCAGCGTCGCCTGCTGACCAACACCATCGATGCGCGCCTGATCGCGGTGGATGCCGACACCGGTGAGTTCTGCCAGGGCTTCGGCAACAACGGCCAGGTCGACCTCAAGGCCGGCCTGGGTGACGTGCCCGACTCCTACTACCAGCTCTCCTCCGCCCCGCTCATGGCCGGCACCACCGTGGTGGTTGGCGGCCGCGTCGCGGACAACGTCCAGACCGACATGCCCGGTGGCGTGATCCGTGGCTTCGACGTCATCACCGGCGCCATGCGCTGGGCCTTCGATCCAGGCAATCCGGAAGACAAAAAGGCCCCGGCGGACGGCAAGACCTACGTGCGCAGCACTCCCAACAGCTGGGCGCCGATGTCCTACGACCCGGCGATGAATACCGTCTTCCTGCCCATGGGCAGTTCCTCCACCGACATCTATGGCGTGGAGCGCAGCAAGCTCGACCACACCTACGGCGCCTCGATCCTGGCCCTGGACGCCACCACCGGCGCCGAGAAGTGGGTCTACCAGACCGTGCACAACGACCTCTGGGACTTCGACCTGCCGATGCAGCCGAGCCTGATCGACTTCACCCGGGACGACGGCAAGACCGTGCCGGCGGTGGTGATCGGCACCAAGGCCGGGCAGATCTATGTGCTCGACCGCGCCACCGGCAAACCGCTCACCGAGGTGAAGGATGTACCGGTCAAGCCAGGCAACATCCCCAACGAGCCCTACTCGCCGACCCAGCCGAAATCCGTCGGCATGCCGCAGATCGGCGCGCAGACCCTCACCGAGTCGGACATGTGGGGCGCCACGCCGTATGACCAGCTGCTGTGCCGCATCGACTTCAAGAAGATGCGCTACGACGGCCTCTACACCGCGCCGGGTACCGACCTGTCGCTGAGCTTCCCCGGCTCTCTGGGCGGCATGAACTGGGGCAGCCTTTCCACCGACCCGGTGCACGGTTTCATCTTCGTCAACGATATGCGCCTGGGCCTGTGGATCCAGATGATCCCCTCGGCCAACAAGGGCGCGGCGGCCGGCGGCGGCGAAGCGCTGAACACCGGGATGGGCGCCGTGCCGCTCAAGGGCACGCCCTACGCGGTGAACAAGAACCGCTTCCTCTCGGTGGCCGGCATTCCTTGCCAGGCGCCGCCGTTCGGTACCCTCACCGCCATCGACATGAAGACCCGCCAGGTGGCCTGGCAGGTTCCGGTGGGCACCGTGGAAGACACCGGCCCGCTGGGCATCCGCATGCACCTGCCGATCCCCATCGGCCTGCCGACCCTGGGCGGCACGCTGTCCACCCAGGGCGGCCTGGTGTTCATCGCCGGCACCCAGGACTTCTACCTGCGCGCCTACGACAGCGGCAACGGCAAGGAAATCTGGAAGGCCCGCCTGCCCGTCGGCAGCCAGGGCGGCCCGATGACCTATGTGTCGCCCAAGACCGGCAAGCAGTTCATCGTCATCACCGCCGGCGGTGCGCGCCAGTCCACTGACCGCGGCGACTACGTAATGGCCTACGCCCTGCCCGACAAGCAGTGAGCGGCCCGGCGTAACGATCCCATCGCGCCCGCCTCGTGCGGGCGTCTCCTTCCGGCGCGGCACTACCCCCGCGCCTTTTTTTATTCGCTTCACGTTCAGGAAATTCCATGCGCACTTCCCTTCGCCTCACGCCCGGCCTGCTGCTGTGCGTCGCCTCGCTGCCTGCGCTGGCCGAAGAAGGCCTGCTCGACCGCCCCACCATGTCCGGCGACTGGGGCGGCCTGCGCCACCAGCTGGAACAGGACGGCGTCAAGTTCACCGGCGACTACAGCGGCGAGACCGCCTACAACGCCCACGGCGGACTGCACCGCTCGGCGCGCTATTCGCAGAACATCAAGCTGGGCGTGCAGTTCGACCTGTCGAAACTCTACGGCCTGGACAACGGCGGCAAGGTCCAGCTGACCATCAACGACCGCCGCGGCAACAGCGCCTCGGAAGACCTGGTGGGCAACCGCCTGCCGGTGCAGGAAAACTACGGAGGCCTCTATACCCGCCTGACCGAGCTGAGCTACGAGCGCGACCTGAGCCGGGCGGTGAACCTCAAGCTCGGCTACATGGCCATGGGCAACGACGTCGGCGGACTGGACAGCGGCATCCTCTGCAACTTCATGAACGCCGGCTTCTGCGGCCACCCACTGAACATGTCCGGCGGCAGCGGCTGGACCAACTACCCCAACGCGCACCTGGGCGCACGGGTGAAGTACAGTTTCGCGCCCGACTGGCAGCTACGCATCGCCGCCTTCAACGTCGACCCGGAAAGCAACGGCAACTCGAGCCGCGCCTGGCATCTCACCCCCAAGCACACCACCGGCACCGTGGTGCCCATCGAGCTGATCTACAAGCCCCAGGGCGAGCTGCCCGGCGAGTACAAGTTGGGCTGGTACTACGACAGCTCCGACGTGCAGCGCATCGGCAGCGACAAGCAGGAGTCCGGCCGCAGCGGTCATTACCTGCTGGTGGACCAGGCCGTGTGGAACGACTCGACCTCCAGGGGCCGCAGCCTGCACGTCTTCGGCCAGGCCTCGGCCGCCAGCAGCGCCGCCTCGCCCTTCACCCAGTGGTATGGCACCGGCGTCGTGCTCTACAAACCCTTCGAAGGCCGCCCGAAGGACAGCCTCGCACTGGGTTACGGCCGCGCCGTACCCAACCCGCGCAGCCGCGAGGTGCAGGAGAACAACGCCCTCGCCAACGGCCAGGACTACCCGAACCTGGACAGCGGCGAACAACTCATCGAGCTGAGCTACGGCTACCAGGCCACGCCCTGGCTGACCCTGCGCCCGGACCTGCAATACGTCATCGAGCCGGGCGCCTTCTCCGGCCAGGACATCGACAACGCCCTGCTGCTCGGCCTGCAGGTCAAGGCGACGTTCTGAGACCCGTGACCCTGAGACAAATTGATACAGTAACCCCATGATTCATAGGACTTTTCCTATACAAATAGTACGCCCGTACTCCTAAACTGGCCTGTCACCCTGCGGGAACACCCGCAGGACGTTGACACCGGTTATATGGAGCTACACATGCCCGGTTGGTATGAAATCAAGGAACTCAGCAGCGGCAACCGTCGCGTTCTGCTCAAGAACACTGCCCACGGTACTCTGCTGGAAACTCTGGCCTACCCGACACAGGAGGCAGCCGAGCAGGCCATCAACAGCCTCCGCAGCTCCTGTGCGGCCGTCGAGCGCTACAAGCGCCAGATGTCCCCCGGCGGCAAGAATTTCTTCGTGATCCGCGATAACACCGGTGCAGAACTGCTGACCAGCAAGCTGTACGACTCCGAGGCCGCTCGCGACCAGGCGATCGCAACGATCGCCCAGGCAGGCCTCAGCACCGAGCTGCGCAAGCACGCCTGAGTGACTAGTGAATGAAAGAGCCCCGCGCAATGCGGGGCTCTTTTATGGGCGCCTGAGCGCAATTGCCCCCTGCCGGATGCGTGCCAGCAATGTGACGGACGCCGCAAGCCTGCCTATCCTGAACCTCGCCCCGTCGAGGATTGGCGGGTAGGCTGCACGTCCTTCACCAGCCCCGGCGCTTACATGGATCAGACCCCGACATCGCGATCACCCCGTAGTACCCGGCAGGCCAGCCCATGAAGCGCTGGAGCCGCAAACCGCTGACGCTGCGGATGCTGATACTGGTCTTCGTGCTGCTCGCCGCGCTGGCCACCCTCGGCAACAGTCTGGTGGTCGCCTACAACGTGCAGCGCACCGCACTGATCCACTCGACGCTGGAGGCCAATCGCGCCTATGCAGCCAAGGTGGCGTCGAGCATTCGCGAGTTCCTCGGCTCCGCACGGCGCAACCTGGCCTACAGCTCCGGGATACTCGCCAATCACTTCGACGAACCTCCGATACTCCACGCAGAGGCCATGCGCCTGCAGGCCCAGGACGCCTTCTTCAACTCCATCATCATCGTTGACGCCAGTGGCAAGGTCCTGCAGGCCTACCCCGACTCGCTGCAGATCGTCGGCACCACGCTGCGCTCGGAGGCCGTAAAGGAAGCGCTGAGCCTGAAGCAGCCGAAGATCAGCCAGGCCTACGAGTCCATTGCCGGCAACCTCGTGGTACTGATCTCGCAACCGATCACCAGCCCGAGCGGCGAGTACCTGGGCCTGGTCGGTGGCTCGGTGTACATCCTCAAGCCCAGCGTGCTGCATAGCATCATCGGCAGCCACTTCCAGCAGGAAGGCACCTTCGCCTTCGTTGCCGACGCCAACCACCGACTGCTGCACCACCCCGTCCGCGAGCGCGTCGGCGAGGTCGTGAATCACAGCAGCACCATCGAGGCCGCCCTGCGCGGCGAGAGCGGTTCGATGGAGGTACTCAACTACCAGGGCGTGCCCATGCTCGCCGGTTACGCCCAGGTGCCGGAAGCCAACTGGGCAGTGGTGGCCCAGCAACCGCGCGACCTGAGCCTGTCGCCGCTGAACCTGCTGATGAAGGACATGCTGCTGGGACTGATTCCGGCGAGCCTGCTCGGCGTGCTGGCGATCTGGGTCGGCACCTTGCTGATCACCCGACCGCTGCGCCAGCTGGCGCTGAGCGCCGAGCAGTTGTCGAACCCGGAAACGCCCCGCGAACTACAGGGCATCAAGACCTGGTACCGCGAAGCGGCGGCGATCCGCAAGGCGCTGCTCACCGGTGTCGGGCTGATGCAGCAGAAGCTCGGCCAGCTAAGCCAGGAGGCGCAAAGCGACGCCCTCACCGGCCTGGCCAACCGTCGCGCGCTGGGTGTAGCACTGGATGCGCTGGAGCAATCCGGGGTGGCCTACTCGGTACTCGCGGTGGATATCGACCACTTCAAGCGGGTCAACGACACCTGGGGCCACGATGCCGGCGACGAAGCCCTGCGGCGGATCGCGGCGGTGCTGCGCGACTCGTCCCGCGCCGGCGACCTGGCCTGCCGCGCCGGTGGCGAGGAATTCGTCCTGCTGCTGCCGCAGACGTCCCTGGAAACCGCCACCGGCATCGCCGAACGCATCCGTGAGACCGTGGCGCTCACACAGATACCGCAGGTGGGGCTGGTCACGCTGTCCATCGGCGTCGCCGACCTGGGCGCACTGGCCGTGACCCCGGAAGCGGTGCTCAAGCTTGCCGACCAGCGCTTGTACAGCGCCAAGCAGAGCGGCCGCAACCGCGTGGTCGGCAGCGACGAAACCTAGGCCGCCGTATCCAGCATCGACAGGCGCGAAGCCAGCGCCCGCGCCAGACCGGCAATCCGCCCGCCATCACCCAGGCTGGGGGCGATGTAGATGGCCACGGGGAAGGCCACCGCTTCACCCAGCGGCAACGGCTGGCAGTTCAGCCCCAGCAGGCACGCCATGCGAGCTGGCAACGTCACCCCCAGCGGATGCCGGTCCAGCATCAGCCGCGCGGCCAGTGCGCTCTGCACACGGCAGGCGATGTTCCGGCGCAACCCGCGCAAACCCAATTGCAGGTCCACCGGGCACAGGCCGCCGCGCCGGGCGGAGACCTGGATCTGCGGCTGGCGCAGGTAGTCCGCGAGGCTTTCCGGTGGCCGCTGCAGCGCCGCGCCATGGGCGAAGACGTAGTGGTCCGCCGCGACCGTGAGGCGCTCGATGCCATAGCCGAACGGCACCACCTGATCGATGTCCAGCAGGATGTCCAACTGGCCACCGCGCAGTTCGTCGAAGGCCACGCGGCGTTGCGGCTGGTAGAAGGTCACCCGCCAGTCCTCAGCGAGCCGCGCCAGCGCCGTGTCGAGGAACAGCGGCTGCAGGCAGTCGATGCAGCTGACCCGTAGCTCCGGCGTGGAAGGCTCGCGCCCCGGCACCTGACGCCAGCCTTCACGCAGGCTTTCGAAGGCCAGGCGTACATGGTCGGCCAGGCGGTGCGCTGCCACGGTGGGCGTCACGCCCAGGTGGCTCTTGATGAACAGTGGGTCGCCGCAGTGCTTGCGCAGACGGCTCAGGGCGTTGCTCACCGCCGGCTGGCTCAGGCCCATCAGCCGCGCTGCACGGGTGATGCTGCGCTGCTGGTAGATGGCGTCGAAGACCGACAGCAGGTTCAGGTCGAGGTCGTACAGATCGTGCATGGTCAGATTTCGTCGTGCAGCAGGATCAGGCCGAGCAAGATGCCGGCGGTGAGCACCAGCGCCAGGCTCAGGCAGGCTACGGCGCGGCCATTACCGCCACTGTGATCACCCGCGAGCGCACGGCGGCTGCGCCGGTAGTGACCGCCCTGCCCGACCAGGCAGACCAGCGCGCAGCTCACCAGCAACGCCGCGGGAACCAGCGCCAGCGCAGACAGCTCGCCGATCCGCCGCAGCACCAGCGCAGCCAATACCAGCAGCACCAGCAAGGTCCGCGTCCAGGCCAGCGTGGTGCGCTCGGCCTGCAATCCCTTGTCCCTGTTCATCGCGGGTAGCCGATCAGCCCGGCGGCCAGCACCACGCAAGCCATTGCCAATAGCGGCACAAGCAACGGCACCGGCAAGGGCCGCCCCTGGCGCAGCGCGCGCTCCACGCCCAGCCAGCGCAACCCTGCCGCGCCGGCGGTGAGCAGGCCGAGGCCGGCCAGCATCAGCGCGAGGAAAGTCCGCGCGGGCCCCGGCAGCGCGGGGTCGGCGAAGGCGTCCACGGCGACGGCGCCGGCCAGCAGCGCCATGGCGGTGCGAATCCAGGCCAGGAAGGTGCGCTCGTTGGCCAGGGTGAAGCGCGGGTCCGGCTCCTGGCCGCCGCCCAGCAGGCGGTCGGCCAGGCGGCTGCGGCCACTGCTCATTGCGCCTGCGCCATCAGCGGATGCCCAGCCCGCGCAGGGCGCCCGGTGAATAGTCCGAGGTGGTGGCGCGGAAGCCGAAATCATAACCGCGCGGCTGCTCGTTGCTCAGGTTCGAAGCGATGTAGCGGCCGGCCTGCAGGTCGTAGAACACCTGCGCGGCGGACAGCAATACCTGGGCGTCCGGGCGGTAGAAGGTGTGGTTCTCGCCGATCCGCCAGAGCTCGCCACGGCTGTCGTACTGGTCGCTCTCCACCACCGTCCAGCTGTCCTCGTCGAGGTAGAAGCGACGCTTGGAGTAGATATGCCGGGCACCGGGCTTCAGGATCGCTTCCACTTCCCAGACGCGGTGCAGCTCGTAGCGGGTTGGCGCGGCGTCGATCACGCCGGGCTTGAGGAAGTCCGCGTACTTCAGGCCCGGCGAGGCCAGACGATAGCTGTTGTAGGGGATGTACAGCTCCTTCTTGCCGATCAGCTTCCAGTCGTAGCGGTCCGGGGCGCCGTTGTACATGTCGCGGCTGTCGGCGGTGCGCAGGCCGGCAGTGGTCGGACCGGCGGCGTCGTAGGCGTTGTCCGGGGCGCGGCGCACGCGGCGCTGGCCGGAACTGTAGACCCAGGACAGGCGCGGTTGCTTCACCTGGTCCAGCGTCTCGTGGACCAGCACCACCTCACCCACCTGGCGCGACGGCGCAGTGATGCGGTGGCTGTAATAGAACAGCATGTTGTCCACCTTGCCCGGCTCGTAGTTGCTCACCTGGTCGGCCATGGTGAAGCGCTGTTCGGTGGTGGTGATCACGTAGTCACCGCCGGCCTGGGGCGCCGCGCTGTCGTTGACCGACAGCAGGCTGCCGCCGCGGTAGCGGGTGATGTGGTTCCAGATCGCTTCCAGGCCGTTCTGCGGGATCGGGAAAGCCACCGCACCGTGGAAGCCCTCGATGCCGTTGCCTTCGTTGACCAGTTTCGCGTCGGTGGCGTTCTGCGCCACCCAGCCCTTCACCGAGTCCGAGACGCCCACGCTGCGGCGGCTCGGGTACACCGGCAGTTTGTACTGACCGGGGTAGCGCTTGAGCAGCGCAATCTGACCCGCCGTGAGGTTGGCCTGGTATTGCTGGTAGTTGCCCGAATCGATGGTGAACAGCGGCTGGTCACCAGCGTAAGGGTCGGCCGGCGTGCCGTTGCCCTGGATCTTCAGGCCCTCGCCGGACAGCCCGCCCTGCCAGGCCGGGACCTTGCCGTCGGCGCTGGCGGCGCGCTCGGCACCCATTGGGGTCAGGCTGTCTTGCAGCTTGGCGGCCTCCCCGGCCGGCACGGCGGCATGCGCGCCGTGGGCCAGGAGGATGGCGGAGAACAGGCAATAAATGCGTTTCAAGGGGCAGGCTCCGTCAGAAGTTGATGCCGACCGACAGCGAGACGAAATCGCGGTCGCCGCGGTTGCCGTAGTCGCCATCGAAATAGTTGGTGTAGGAAATACCGGCGGTGTAGGTGCTGTTGAAGTCCGCATCCAGCGAGACGCCGACCGCCTTGGAGCCCTCGTTGAAGCCCGAGACCTCCGCCGGGGCGTAGCCCTTCACATCGTGGGACCAGGAGAGACCGGGCTTGAGGTCAATGCCGGCGATGGCGTTGGCGTAGCTCCAGATCGCCCGGGTGCGGTAGCCCCAGGAGAAGGACGTGACAAAGCCTTCGTTGTTGCAGTTCTCCGGGGTGGCCGAGTTGGCGATGCACACCGCGTTGTTGGCCAGCTCGCCCGAGCCGAAAGTGCTGTTTCGCCCGTAGCGCGGGCCGCCGTTGCCCTCCAGCCCGCCAACGAAGGTGGCGCCTACCTCGCCCACCAGCACCAGTTGGTCCGCGCCCATGACCTGGCTGATGGTCTGGGTGGCGGTCATCTGCGCCTGGGTCACTTCCTTGCGGCGGTAACCGTCGGTGGCATTGCTGTCGGCGTAAGCCACCACGCCGCTGTCGTACAACGGTGTGCGCGATGGATCACCGAGACCGGACTGGATCAGGTCCGGGCCATTGAACTGCAGCGGCAGGTTCGGCCGGTAGCTGATCTCGCCCTGCAGCGCGGTGCCGGTCGACAGCGTGGTGGCGAAGGTCAGGCCGTACAGGCGGATGTCTTCGGGGTACTCGACGAAGTAGCTGGAAGTGCCCATGCGCAGCGCGTCGGTCAGCGTCTTGCCGGCGCTGCTGCTCATCAGGCCGTTGCAGGCCGCGCCGGACAGTCCGAGGTTGCCGCACAGCTGCGGGACGAAGTTGCTGTTGGTCAGGTACGGGCTGCTGATCGACCCGGTGTACGGCAGGCGACTGTGGTAGTTGGCCGCGTAGGCGCCGAACTCGGTGTCCAGGGTCGGCACGAACCAGTGCAACGACAGGCCCCACTGGCCGCTGTTGCGCGCGTCCTGGTCGGCGGCGCGCTGCAGGCGGATGCCTTCACTGGTCAGGTCGACGCCGAACGGCGTCAGCGCGCGCACGGCAGCGGCGTTGCCGGTGAGGTTCCTGCCCACGTCCAGGCCGTAGCAACCGTCGGGGATGTAGTCGTTGCTGGAGAAGAAGGTGCCGCAGTTGTCCAGATTGGTCTGTTCCCAGTCCAGCTGGTAGAAGAAGTCGGCCGAGAGGTTCTCGCTGAGGTTCTGGGTGACGTAGAACAGGTTCACCGGCACCAGCGCGTCCTTCACTTCCGAGCCCGGCCGGCGGATGGCCGACAGGTTGGTCGGGTTGACCACGTTCAGACCGCCCTGGATGAAGGTGCTCTCGCCCCAGTTCACCACCTGCTTGCCCAGCCGCACGGAGCCCGGCTCATCGGCGATCTGGAAGTTGTGGTAGACGAAGGCGTCGAGCAGCTCGAAGCCGGCGGACTTGTTGGCGTTCTTGCGGCCGTTGTCCTCGACGTCCTTGAAGCGCTGGCTCTCGTCGCGCAGGGCGTAGTCGTACCAATAGCTGCCGCGCAGGAACACGCCGCTGTCGTTGTACTTCAGCTCCAGGTCGTGGCGACCCTTGAAGATCTTCGAGAAGACGTCGCCGGCGCGGTAGTTGCGGCGGCCGTCATCGCCCGAGGCGCTGCGCATCAGGCGCTGTTCCGGGTTGTGGGTGGACATGCTGGCGCCCAGCGACAGCGCAGAGTCGAGCTGACCCTGGATTTCCCCGATCTCGAAGTTGTAACCCCAGGCACAATGGCTGGTGCAAGTTGCGACCAATAGCCATGAGCCTCGCACCATGATGCGAACTTTCGGCGTCATCACTCTTATCCTCTTTATTCTTGTTCGAGCGATCTTCAGGCAATACAGAGTTATCCTCGAAATCACTTTAACCAACGCGAGGTTTCGATCTTAAGTGGCTGTATTATCTGGATATCTTTATTGGAAGAATTACTCTTCAGATTAACTTCCAGAAGACTTGGCAGATTGTTGGCTTATCGTTACCGACCCTTGCTTTGCAGTGATGGGTCGATACTAAATAGCCCCCTTGCGACGAACAAATATCGTCTTCAGATGGGCCCCATAACAAACCGGCATGGCCGGAAAAGGCACGACGATGACCCTCAAGCAGTTGCGTTACCTGATCGCCATCGCCGAGGCCGGCAGCTTTTCCGCCGCCGCCCGCAAGGCCTATATCGCCCAGCCGGCGCTGAGCCGGCAGATCGGCATGCTGGAGAGCGAACTGGAGGTGCAACTGCTGCTGCGCCAGCACGACGGTGTGGACCTCACCGACGCCGGCCGGCGCCTCTACGAAGTGGCGCGCTCGGTGGTGCAGAAGATCGATTCGGTGAAGGACGAGCTGGTTTCCAGCCGGGGCGATCCGCGCGGCCGGGTGTCCCTGGCGATCCCGGTGACCACCTCCGCCCTGCTGCTGCCGGCGATCATCCAGCGCGTGCAGGAACGCTTCCCCGGCATCGACCTGGTGGTACGCGACGGCCTGAGCAAGGAAGGTGGCGAAGCCATCGAACTGGGCAAGGTGGATTTCGGCATCGTGCCCAATGCCGAGGAGCTGGAAGGCGTGGTCGCCGAGCCGATCTTCGTCGAGCAGCTCTACTGGGTTGGGCGCATTCCTACGGTCAGCGAAGGCGACACCATCACCCTGGCCGAGGCGCTCAGCCTGCCGCTGGTGATGCCGCCTCGGGGCATGCATCTGCGCCGACGCATCGAGCAGGTGGCCATGGCCGCAGGGCTTGAGCTCAACGTGAAGTACGAGCAGCAGTCCGCGTACGGCATCACCGGCCTGGTGTCCAGCGGGCTGGCGGCGTCCATCAGCAACTGGCCGCCCATCGAGGTGGGCTCCCAAGCCATGGCGCGGCGCATCGTCGAGCCGCAGATCGAGCGCACCGTGTCCATTGCCCACTCGGCGCACAAGCCGCTGAGCTTTGCCGCCTCCTGCGTGCACGACCTGATGCGCGAGCTGCTGGTGGAGTCGGTGCGTAACGGAACGTGGAAAGGCGAGCTGATCGAGCGCTCGCCTCTGCCGGCGGTCAATCTCGACGATTGACCGCTATTTCATCTCCCCCGCTCAGCTGGCCGTGGCCAGCTCACCGCAGAGCTGGGCCCGCGAACGCTGCGGGCGCAGCCAGGCCAGCCCGACCAGCCCCGCCACCACCAGCAATACACCGCTGACTGCGAAGCCGTGGGCATAGCCGGCGCCATCCAGGCCGCCGGAGCGCTGTACCAGGAAGCCGGTGACGATGGGCGCGCTCAGCCCTGCCAGCGAGGAGAAGGCGTTACCGATGGCGAGGATGCTGCCGCGCTGAGCGGTGGGCGTGACTTCCGCCAGCATCGCCGGGCCTACCGAGTACATCACCAGCGCCAAGCCGCCGCTCAGGGTCATGTAGGTCATGCGCAGCGCCACCGGCAGGTCCGCCAGCAGGCTGATGGACAAAACCCCGCTGGCCATCAGGCAGGCGGAGACGAACACGCCCCGCGCCACGCGCGACGACACCCCGGCACGCAGCATGCGTTGCGACAGCCATGCCATGAACAGGCTCAGCGGCATGGTCACCAGCACGAACAGGCCGAACAGCCGCCCGGCGTTCATCCCGCTCAGGCCCAGGCCGCTCTCCAGGTAGGCCGGCACCCAGGTCAGGGTCAGCGCCAGCGACCAGTTGGCGGCGAAGTGGCAGAAGTAGTTGGCCAGCACTGTACTGTCGCCCAGCAGGCGGCGGTACGGCAGGCGTTCGCCACCCGGCTGGCCCTGGCGAACCTCGCCCAGCCGGCCTTCCTGGCCGAAGAAGAACCAGGCCGCGCACCACACCGCGCCGAGAATCGCGAGGATGGCGAAGTTGCTGCGCCAACCGTAGTGGGTGCTGACCCACGGGATCATCAGCCCGGCGATCAGCAGGCCCATGGCGCTGCCCGAGTGCAGCAGCGCCACCGGCAGGCTGCGGCGCTCGTCGGGGAACCACTTGTACAGCGCGTGGGTGGCGACCGGCGAGGCCGGTCCTTCGCCCACGCCCAGCAGCACCCGGCAGGCCACCAGCGTCCATAGCGAAGTGGCATAGAGCATCGGCAACTGCACCAGCGCCCAGAAGGCGCCCATGCCCAGCAGCATCCAGCGAGTGGAGCGGCGGTTGGCGAGGAAGCCGCCGACCACCGCGGAGATGGAAAACAGCCAGTGCAGGCTGCCACCGACCAGGCCGAATTCGGCCGGGGTCAGGTTCAACTCCTTCATCATCGGCACCGCGACCAGGCCGGTGACCACCTTGTCGAGGAAGTTAACCAGCATCATCGCCGCCAGCAGGAAGGCGACAGTCCAGGCTTTTCGGGGCTGGAAGGCATGAGCATCGTGCATGTTGCTTGTCTCTCTCTTGTTCTTGTGGGCGCTGCGCTGTCAGGTCCTGCCGGTCAATCGGGCATCAGGATGCCCTTGGCAATGGTGTTGCGCTGAATTTCGCTGGTCCCGGTGAGGATGCGCATCATACGGGTCGCGCGGAACAGCCATTCCACCGGATGGCCGTTGATCAAGCCGGCGCCACCGTGCACCTGCACGGCGCGGTCGGCGATGCGGAAGGCGGTCTCCGAGCTGAACACCTTGCACATCGACGACTGGGTGCGGATGTCGCCGCCCGCGTCATAGCTGGCTGCCGTGGCGTACATCATGCTGCGCGCGGCATACAGCTCGGTGGCCATGTCGGCGATCATGTGGCTGACCGCCTGGAACATGCCGATCGGCCGGCCAAACTGCACCCGCGTGCGGGCATAATCCACCGACAGGTTCAGCGCCAGGTCGGCCATGCCGAGCATGGTCGCGCAATGCAGCAGGCGATTCAGGGTGATGCGCCCCATGGCCAGCTTGAAGCCCTTGCCCGCCTCGCCGATGCGGTGCGCCACCGGTACCTTCACCCCTTCGAGGATGATGTCGCCGTGGGTGCCGGGGCCGGACATCGCCTGGTAGTCGGAGACGACTTTCGCACCTGGAGCCGACAGGTCGACGAAGAACGCCGAGATTCCGCCCGCGCCCTTGCCTGGCCCGGTCACCGCCAGCAGCACGGCGAAGTCCGCGTAGGGCGCGCCGGAGATGTAGCGCTTGGCGCCGTCCAGCACGTAGTGTTCGCCCTCCAGGCGCGCGCTGGTCTTGATCGCCGTGGCATCGGAGCCGGCCTCGGCCTCGGTCAGAGCAAAGCACACGGCCTTCTCGGCGCGGCACACCGGACGCAGGAAATGCTCGACCTGCTCTTCGCTGGCCACGCGGAACAGATGACCGACCCGCGGCGGGCCGCTCAGCTCGCCCAGCACGTGGGCGGCCAGCACTGCGCCGCTGCTGGCGGCGGCTTCCTTCACCGCGCACAGGTCGGCGATGCCCAGGCCGGCACCGCCCAGTTCCTCGGGCAGCATGATGTTGTAGAAGCCGCGCTCGCAGGAGCGCTGCCACAGGCTGCGCAACAGCTCGCGGGAGTGCTTCTCGCCGAAGCGGATGCCCTCGCGCTGCTCCAGCGGCAGCAGTTCTTCACGGATGAAGCCGCGCAGATCTTCGATGATCGCCTGCGCCTTGGGGCTGGGTTGAATCGCTTGCATGGTCATGCTCCTCAGATCCGCCGATCCTGGTTCTGCCAGTAGGGTTCGCGCACCAGGCGGCGCACGACCTTGCCGTTGGGGTTCTTCGGCAGCTCGCGGACGAAGTCCACGCTGCGCGGCTTCTTGAAGCCGGCCAGCTGCGCGGCGCACAGCTCTATGATCCGCGCCTCGTCCAGCTGCATGCCGGGTTTGAGCACCACCACCGCCTTGATTGCCTCGCCCCACTGCTCGTCGGGCACGCCGACCACCGCCGCCTCGAAGATTTCCGGCAGGCTGTAGAGCACCTGCTCCACCTCGGTCGGGTAGATGTTGAAACCACCGGAAATGATCATTTCCTTCTTGCGGTCGACGATGAACACGTAGCCGTGCTCATCCACCGTGGCGAGGTCGCCGGTGAGGTAGTAGCCGTCGCGCATGACCTCGGCGGTCAGCTCCGGCGCCTGCCAGTAGCCCTGCATGATGTCCGGCCCGCGCACGACGATCTCGCCGATCTCGCCGGCCTTCACGTCCTCGAAGTCGTCGTTGACCACCCGCAGGTCGGTGTCGAAGTAGCAGCGCCCGCAGGAGGCCAGGCGCCTGGGGTCGTCCAGCGCGGCGATGTGGTCCTGCTCGGTGAGCACGGTGACCAGCGAACAGGTCTCGCCGGCGCCGTAGCCCTGGGCGAGGATCGGCCCGAACACCTGCATGGCACGGCGCACCAGCGCAGGCGCCATGGGCGCGGCACCGTACATCACCAGGCGCAGGCTGCTCAGGTCGTAGGTTTCCACGCCGGGGAAGTTCACCAGGCGATTGATCATCGCCGGCACCAGGAACAGCCGGGTGACGCGCTCGCGCTGGATGGCCTCCAGCAGCAGGCGGTCGTCGTAGCGCTCCACCAGCAGGTTGCAGGCACCAGCGGCGAGCAGCGGCATGATCTGCATGCCGCTGGCATGGGTGATCGGGCCAACATGGGCCATCACATCGCCCGGCCCTGAACGGCCGGTGGGGCTGGCGATGCTCTTGCGCACCAGCGCCTTGCGGTTGCCGACGCTGAGCATGGCGGCCTTGAGCACGCCGGAGCTGCCGGAGGTGTAGTGCAGCACGGCCAGGGCATCGTCCGCCGGGTCGCAACTGACCGGCGCCTCAGAGCCGCGCTCGAGCACCTGCTCGTAAGGCACGTCGGCGCCCTCGTCCGTCAGCGGGACGATCAGCTTCAGGTCCGGCAGCTCGGCGCGGCGCTGGTCGATCAGTCGGGCGAAGGCGGCATCGGCGATCACCGCCTGGCTGCGCGAATCCTTCAGCACGCTCAACACTTCATCGGGGGCCAGGCGCGCGTTGATCGGCACCTTGACCATGGCGTTCTTGTAGAGGGCGACTTCCGCCTCCACCAGCTCGACGCGGTTGGGTGCCAGGATCGCCACATGGGCGCCCTGCTCCAGCCCCAGCGCCTGTAGCCCTGAGGCCAGGCGGTTGGTGCGGCGCTCGAGGTCGGCGAAGGTGATACGTTGGCGGGAGTCGACCACGGCTTCGCGGTCAGGCCAGTAAAGCGCGCTACGGCGCAGGATTTTACCCAGGTCCACTTGTTGTTCTCGTTGTCAGGGGAAACGCAAGAGATGCTAAGAGCCGAGCGCTGCGCCCGGCCAATACCATAGGTCGATGCCGCCCATGCCGGAATGCGATGGGTCCTGCCGGGCGTGGCGTGAGGCTCAGGTCAGCGGCAGCTCCTGAGCGCCGCCACGGCACCGTTCGTCCCTGGCACCGAACATCGGACGCCCGGCACAGGTCATCCGCATAGGCGACGCGAAAGACGCCGCCCACTGCCAGTGCTCATGCCGAGCCACACACGCTTGACCACTCACGCTCACCCGATCCGGGAGGTGCAAACGATGGGCTGGAATGATCATCAGGATGTCGAACGCTCGGAAGGCCTTCGCCGGCTGCTCGAAGAAGGCGCGCTGGAATCCGACAGCCGCCAGGAAATCCTTGCTCGCTACATCCTCAACCACGGGTTTGCCGCACTGTCGGAAACCCAGCAGCAGGCGTTCCAGGAGCAGTTGCTGCCACTGCTCGACCTCCGTGACCGCAGCGAGGGGCTGATGCCCCAGAGCGACCTCGATCCGGCCATCGACGATCCGGAGCTGGCCAGTTCGCAGATCAACGATCCGGGCAATGAAGACCCCGGTTCGCTGATCGAAATCGAGGTTGCCGAGGGCCTGCACTCCGCCAACCGGTCCAGGCGGCACTGAAACCCTTTCAAGGCTTAGGAGAACGCCATGACCTTTCCCCTGACCCATTTCTTCGTGCACCCCGAGAAGGCCTGGCACGAACTGCGCGACAGCACCGACCAGCACCCGGCGGCCTACCTGCCGTTCTGGCTGCTGCTGCCGCTGATCCCGGCGGTGTGCCTGTTCATCGGCACCACCCAGGTGGGCTGGCGCCTGCCGGGCAACAGCGAAACCCAGTTCCTCAGCGCCGCCAGTGGCGCGCTGCTCGGGTTCTGGTGCTACGTCGGCCTGGTGGCCGGGATAGTGATCATCGCCTACCTCACGCGCTGGGTGCTGTTCCGCACCGAGGTGCGGCCCAACATCAACCACAGCATGGGCTTCTCCACCGCCGTCGCCTTGCCGCTGATGCTCGCCGGTATTGCCGCGCTGCTGCCCTCGCGCTGGCTGCTGATCCTCGCTGCCGGGGCCGCCACGGCCTATTCCGGCTGGCTGCTGTTCATCGGCCTGCCGATCTACATGCGTCTGACCCAGCGCAGCGCCGCGTTCTATGCGGGTTGCATCCTCGGCCTTGGCTTTCTGGCGCTGCTGACCACGGCGTTCGGCTTCCTGGAAATGTGGGGCCAGACAATGACGGGGGCTGGGGAATATCTGCAGGAGTAAGCGCCGAGATTCGTGGCCTGCAGCAGCCTTCCCGTCGCGCGATCGCGGCAATGGAAGACTGCTGCGCAGCCGGAAAGTCTGCGTAGCCGTTCATTGTTCCGGCTGCGGCACCGGTTCCTCCGGGGGCTGCTGCATCGGCAGCTCCTCGGGAAAGTCCTCGGGAATCTGGCTCTCGCGGTCCGGCGGGGCTTCCTGTGGGTCCGGTCGCTGTGCCTGGGGATGAGCGTACATGGCGAGTCCTCCGGGACATGGGCAGTCTCCATTGGGCGCGCCCTGTCCTCTGAGGTTCGGTTTATCTACCCGACGTGCTTCACCTGCAGCAGCAAAGCCAGCAACTGGTCGCGGTCGAACGGTTTGGGCAGACGCACCACCGAGTCGGCCAGAGTATCCAGCCGTCCCGCGTAACCGGTGGTCAGCACACAGGTCAATGCGGGGTATGACTGGCGCACCTGCTGGATCAGCAGCATGCCGTCCATGTCCGGCATGGCGAAATCGGTGATCATCAGGTCGAAGTCCGACTGCTCCAGCCATTGCAGCGCCGCCCGCGCCGAATCGGTTCGCGCGACCTGGCAACCCAGGTCCGCCAGCAGCGCGCTGGTGCCGGCCAGCACCAGCGCGTCATCGTCCACCACCAGCACCCGCAGGCCCAGCGGCTCCAGGGGTTCGCCCACCGCATCGGGCGGCAGTTCGGTGCTTTCTGCTACCAGCTCCGCCTTCGTCTTCACCGCCGGCAACCAGATTTCCGCAGTGGTGCCCTGCCCTGGCGTACTGCGCAACAGCAGCGCGCCGCCCTGCTGCTGGGCCAGTCCATGGACGATGGACAATCCCAGCCCCGTGCCCTTGCCGGTCGGCTTGGTGGTGAAGAATGGCTCGGCGGCGCGGCGCAGGGTGTCCTCGTCCATGCCCAGCCCCGAGTCTGTCATGGCCAGGCACACGTATTCCCCCGGCGCCAGCTTGCCGCCCTGGCGCGGTCCGACCTGGGCATTGCGTGCAGAGAAGGTGATGCTGCCGCCGCCAGGCATGGCGTCGCGGGCGTTGGTGGCGAGGTTGATGATCGCCAGCTCCAGCTGGTTCTGGTCGCTCATCACGCAGTCCAGCTGAAGCGGAAAGCGCGTCTCCAGGCTGATGGTCGGGCCCAGGGAGCTGACCAGCAGCTCGCTCATGTCCTGCAGCAGTGCCGGCAGCTGGATCGGTTGCGGGAACAGCCGCTGCTTGCGGGCGAAGGCCAGCATCCGCTGAGTCAGCTGGGCGCCGCGGCGGGTCGCCTCCAGCGCGTTGCGCCAGATGTTCTGGACCTTCTCGTTGTCCCTGGGCAGTTGTCGTTCGAGCAACTGCAGCCCGCCAAGGATCACTGTCAGCAGGTTATTGAAGTCGTGGGCGACGCCGCCGGTCAGCTGGCCGAGTGACTCCATCTTCTGCGACTGGATCAGTTCGTCGCGGGCGCGCTCCAGCTCTTCCTGGGCGCGGCGCTTGTCGGTGATGTCGCGGGTGATCTTGGCGAAACCCAGCAGCTTGCCGGCGTCGTCGAATACCGGGTCGATGACGATATTGGCCCAGAACCGCGAGCCGTCCTTGCGCATCTGCAGGCGTTCTTCCTCGTAGCGCCCCTCGGCCAGCGCGGTGCTCAGGCTGGTCTCGGGAACGCCTCCCTGGCGGTCCTCGTCGCAGTAGAAGCAGTCGAAGCGACGGCCGATGATCTCCTCGGGGTGGTAGCCCTTGATCCGCTCCGCGCCGGAGTTCCAGCTGGTGACATTGCCCTCGGGGTCAAGCATGTACAGCGCGTAGTCGGTGACGCCATTGACCAGCAGGCGGAAATGCTGCTCGCTGCGGCGCAGGGCCTGCTCGGTCTCGTGCTGCTCGGTGCGGTCGCGGGTGATCTTGGCGAAGCCCAGCAGCTCCCCGGAAACATCGCGGATGGCGTCGATCACCACGTGGGCCCAGAACGAACTGCCATCGCGGTGCAGGCGCCAGCCCTCACTCTCGAAGCGCCCGACCCGCGCCGCCTCGCCCAGCGCCAGCTCCGGCAGTCCGGCCTCGCGGTCGGCGGGGGTATAGAAACGCGAGAAGTGCTCGCCGAGTATCTCATCGGCGGCGTAGCCCTTCAGGCGCTGCGCCCCGGAGCTCCAGCTGCTGACGCGGCCATCGGGGTCGAGCATGTAGATGGCATAGTCGGTCACCGCCTCGACCAGCAGGCGGTAGCGCGCATCTTCGACGAGCTGGGCGGTGCTGGCGGTCGTATCGGGCATCAGGTCTGCTCTCTTGGCTCATTGGAGCAAAGCATAGGCGCAGCCACCTCACTTCGGGCGCCGCCAGACGGCACTCAGTCCTGCGGCAGGAAGACGCTGAACGCCGCGCCGAACCCCGGCTCGCTGCGCAACTCGATGCGGCCGCCGTGGGCCTGGACGATCTGCTCGGAGATGAACAGCCCCAAACCCAGGCCGGCGACACGGGCCGCGCCGGCGCCACGTTCGAATTGCTGGAAGATGCGCCGCTGCTCGTCGGCGCTGATGCCGTCGCCATGGTCGCGCACGCAGAGTTGCGCGCGGCCATCCGCCACCGCGACGGTCACTTCCACCGGCTGGCCGGGCCCATAGCGCAGGGCGTTGCTGACCAGGTTGCTGATCACCTGCTCCAGGCGGTAGGCGTCCCACACGCCTTCCACCACTTCAGGCGTCTCCAGGCTCAGTTCGCAACCGGCCGCCTGCGCCTGCACCGCGAAGTTGCCCAGCACGCGGCGGGCGATATCGGCGAGGTTCGCCGGCTCCGGGCGGATCGACAGCTTGCCGGTGCGGATACGCGAGACGTCGAGCATGTCCTCGATCAGCCGGTTCAACCCGGTGAGCTGGCGCTCGTCGCGCTCGAAGAGCACCCCCAGACGGTCCTGCGCGAAGTGCTCCAGCTTGCCCTTGGACAGGTAAAGACGGCGCAACTGGGTATCCAGCATCAGACCGTTGAGCGGCGTGCGCAGCTCGTGGGAGACGATGGACATGAAGTCGTCGCGCATCTTCACCGCACGCTGCAGCTCCACCTGGGTCTCGCGCAGCTCGGCAAGCAACGCGTCCTGCTCGCTGCGCGCCTGCTCCAGCGCCTCCAGTTGCCGCGCGAGCACCTTGCGCTGGCGGTAGAGGTCGACGAAGACATTCACCTTGCTGCGCACCGCGTGGTTGTCCAGCGGCTTGTAGAGGAAGTCCACCGCGCCGCTCTCGTAGCCCTTGAAGGCGTAGTTCAGCTCGCGCCCGGCGGCGGTGACGAAGACGATGGGGATATTCTTGGTGCGCTCGGTGCCGCGCATCAGCTCGGCCAGGGCGAAGCCGTCCATGCCGGGCATCTGCACGTCGAGCAGCGCCAGGGCGAATTCGTGCTCCAGCAGCAGCGACAGCGCCTCATCCGCCGAGGAGGCCTTGAACACCTCGCGCCCCTCGCCCTTGATCAACGCCTCCAGTGCCAGCAGGTTCTCCGGCAGGTCGTCGACGATCAGCAGTTTGCTTCCCTGGTTACGCAGCATGTCGGGTGCCCATTCGGGTCAGTAGCGCGTGAATTTCACGCAGCCGAAGTATGTGGTCCGGGGCGTGGAGTGCAATGGCCGCCTCCGGCATGGTGGACACGGCGGCTTCGGCCGGGTCCTGGACGATGCTCAGCCCGCCTTCGCGGTGGATATGCGCCAGCCCTTCGGCGCCGTCCTGGTTGGCCCCGGTCAGCAGGATGCCGGCGAGATTCTCCCGGTAGGCGTCCGCCGCCGAGTCGAAAAGGATGTCGATGGACGGCCGGGAGAAATTCCGCGGTGCCTCGCGACTCAACGCAAAACTGCGCTCCCGCTCGATGGACAGGTGATACCCGGCCGCGGCGAAGTACAGCGTGCCCGCCTCCACCGGCGCCTTGTCACGGGCCTCCTCCACGGGGATCGCCAGGCGCCGGGCGAACAGGTCCACCAACTGGCTCTCGTGGTTTTCCGGCAGGTGCAGCACCACCACCATGGGCAAAGCGAAGCCAGCCGGCAACCCGCCGAACAGCTGGAACAGCGCATCCACGCCGCCTGCGGAGGCGCCGATGACCACGGCCTGGATGCTGCGTTGCGCGTTCATCGCTTGCGGAACACCCGTTCACGGCGATTCACCACCTCGAATTCCCCGGCGAAGTCGGTGAAGTCCAGGCTTTCCTTGCTGCCCAGGCCGAGGAAGCCCCGGTGGCACAGCGATTCATGGAACAGGCCGATGGCACGGTTCTGCAGCTGGCGGTTGAAGTAGATGAGCACGTTGCGGCAGGAGACCAGGTGCGTCTCGGAGAACACACTGTCGGTGGCCAGGCTGTGATCGGCGAAGGTCACGTTGGCGCGCAGCATCTTGTCGAACAATGCCCCGTCATAGGCCGCCGTGTAGTAGTCCGAGAGCGAACCCTTGCCGCCGGCGGCGCGGTAGTTCTCGCTGGCCTGGGCCAGGTCCTCTACCGCATAGATGCCGCGACGCGCCTGCTCCAGCGAGCGCGGGTTGATGTCGGTCGCGTAGATCAGTGTGCGCTCGAGCAGGCCTTCCTCGTGCAGCAGGATGGCCAGCGAATGCACCTCTTCGCCGGTGCTGCAGCCGGCCACCCACAGGCGCAGCGACGGATAGGTACGCAGCACCGGCACCACTTCCTGGCGCAGCGCGAGGAAGTAGCTGGGGTCGCGGAACAGCTCGCTCACCGAGATGGTCAGGTACTGCAGCAGCTCATGGAAGGCGTGCGGGTCGTGCAGGATGCGCTCCTGCAGGGCCGAGATGCTGCGGCACTCGAACAGCTTGGTAGCGTGCAGCACACGGCGCTTGAGCGAGGTGCCTGAGTAGTCGCGGAAGTCGTAGCTGTACTTCAGGTAGATCGCCTCGATCAGGAGGCGCAGCTCGATGTCCTGGCTGCGATCAGGCATGTCAGATGCGCTCCAGCTTGGGTAGCCATACCCGGATCAGGGAGAACAGGCGGTCGAGGTCGATGGGCTTGGCCAGGTAGTCGTTGGCGCCAGCGCGCAGGCACAGCTCGTGGTCGTCCTTCATCGCCTTGGCGGTCACCGCGAGGATCGGCAGCTTCTTGAAGCGCGCGTCCTGGCGGATCAGGCGGGTCGCCTCGTAGCCATCCATCTCCGGCATCATCACGTCCATCAGCACCAGGTCGATGTCGCCGACCTCGGCGAGCTTCTCGATGGCCTCGCGGCCGTTGCGCGCCACTTCCACGCGGGCGCCCTTGTGCTCCAGGGCGCTGGTGAGGGCGAAGATGTTGCGCACGTCGTCGTCCACCAGCAGGATGCGCCGCTCCTCGAAGGCCCGGTCGCGGTTGCGCGAGGTGCGCAGCATGCGCTGGCGTTCACTGGAGAGCTGCGACTCGACCTTGTGCAGGAACAGCGTCACCTCGTCCAGCAGGCGCTCCGGCGAGCGCGCGCCCTTGATGATGATCGAGCGCGAATACTTGAGCAGCTCGGCTTCCTCGTCACGGGTCAGGTTGCGCCCGGTGTAGACGATCACCGGCGGGAACGAGCAGATGTCCTCCTCGCCCATGCGCCGCAGCAGCTCGTTGCCCTGCATGTCCGGCAGCTTGAGGTCAATGATCATGCAGTCGTAGATGTTGCGCCGCAGCAGCTCCAGGGCCTGTTCGCCCTGCTCCACCGCGGTGATCTCGATGTCGTCGTCGCCGATCAGTCGCGAGACGCTGTCGCGCTGCAGCGGGTCGTCCTCGACCAGCAGGATGCGCTTGACCTCCTGGGTCAGCTTGGCCTCCAGCTTGCCGAAGACCTCGCGCAGTTGCTCGCGGGTGGTGGGCTTGAGCGCGTAGCCGATGGCGCCCAGGTGCAGGGCCGCTTCGCTGCGGTCCTCCACGGAGACCACATGTACCGGCACATGGCGGGTGCGCGGGTTGGCTTTCAGGCGTTGCAGCACGGCGAGGCCGGATTCGTCGGGCAGGTGCATGTCCAGCAGGATGGCGTCCGGGCCGTGCTCGTCGGCCAGGCGCAGGCCTTCCTCGGCGCCCATGGCCACCAGGCAGCGGTAACCCAGCTCGCGAGCCAGGTCATAGAGGATGCGGGCGAACTTCGGCTCGTCTTCCACCACCAGCACGCAGCGCTGGCCGACGCTGACCTGTTCGCGGTCGTCGGCGAATGCTGCGGCGGCCGGCGCACGCACCACCGGCGGCGCAATGGCGGTCGGGGCAACCGCGACAATCGGCGCAGGCGCGCTGACCACCTCGTCTTCGGCCGGCGCCTGGTAATTCAGCGGCAACAACAGGCTGAACACGCTGCCCTTGCCCGGCTCGCTGCTGACGATGATGCTGCCGCCCAGAAGGTGCGCCAGGTCGCGGGAAATCGACAAGCCAAGGCCAGTGCCGCCGTAGCGGCGGTTGGTGGCGCCATCGGCCTGCTGGAAGGCTTCGAAGATGCGCGCGAGCTGGTCCTCGGCGATACCGATGCCGCTGTCACGCACATCGAAGCGCAGCCCCTCGGGCGCGGCGCTCACACGCAGAGCAACTTCGCCGCTGTCGGTGAACTTGAAGGCGTTGGACAGCAGGTTCTTGAGGATCTGCTCCACCCGCTGGCGGTCGCTGAACAGCAGCGCCGGGGCGTCCTCCGCCACTTCGGCAACGAAGCGCAGGCCCTTGTTGTCGGCCTGCGGCCGGAACAGCCCTTCCAGCGCTTCCACCAGGCGACGCACGCTGGCGTTCTCCGGGCGCACTTCCAGCTTGCCGGCCTCGACCTTGGAGATGTCGAGGATGTCGTTGATCAGGTTGAGCAGGTCGTTGCCGGCGCCGTAGATCGACTCGGCGAACTTCACCTGCTCATCGTCCAGGTTGCCCTGTTCGTTGTCCGCCAGCAGGCGCGCAAGAATCAGCGAGCTGTTGAGCGGCGTGCGCAGCTCGTGGGACATGTTGGCGAGGAACTCGGACTTGTAGCGGCTGGCCCGCTGCAGCTCGTCGGCGCGGCCCTGAAGGTCCAGGCGGGCCTGGTTCAGCTCGGTGTTCTTGCCGTCGAGATCGTCGCGCTGGGCGGCCAGTTCCTGGGCCTGCTCGGCGAGGCGCTCGTTGGTCTGCTCCAGTTCCGCCTGCTGGGCCTCGAGGTGCGCCTGGGACTCCTTGAGCACCCGCGACTGCTCCTCCAGTTCCTCGTTGGCGGTCTTCAGCTCTTCCTGTTGCACCTGCAGCTCTTCGTTGAGCTGCTGGGTTTCCGCCAGCAGGTCCTGCAGGCGCTGGCGATGCTGCGCCGAGGCGATGGCACTGCCGAGGCTTTCGCCGACATTCTGCAGGAAGGCCTGGTCACGCTCTTCCAACTGGCGCAGGAAGCCCAGCTCCAGCACGCCGACCACACCACCGTCGTTGAGCAGCGGCAGCAGCGCCACGCTCACCGGCTGGCCGTTGCCCAACGCCGAGTTGACCTTCAGGTAGTCCGGCGGCAAGCCCTCCACCACGCGCAGCTTGCGCTGGCGCGCGGCCTGGGCGATCAGGCTTTCGTCCGGGGCAAAGTAGTCCTCACCCAGGGCGCCGGTGGCGAAACCATAGGTACCGGAAAGACGCAGGCCGCCGCGATCATCACGCACATACAGCGCGCCCACCGGGGAGGCGACGAACTCGCCGAGGAAGTCCATCAGGCTGCGCCCCAGGGTCGGCAGCGACTGCTGGCCGATCAACTGTTCTCCCAGGCGGCTCTGGCCATCGCGCAGCCAGGCCTGGCGGGCCAGGTGTTCGTTATGCGCCACCTGGCGGCGCAGAGATTCGGAGTAGGACTCGGACAGGCTGACCAACTGTCGGCGACCGAAATACGCCAGCAGGGTGCCGACCACGATACTGAACACCAGGTAGAGGACGACCACGCCCGTGGAGAGGTTGGAGGCGAACTGGTTGCGGTCGTGGCGCAGCTGCTGCTCGGTATTGATCAGTGAGGCGTACTGGGCGCGGATCGCATCCATCATGCTCTTGCCGCGCCCCGCCTTTATGGCGTCGGAGGTGTCCTGGCCCTGGCGGCGCTGCTCGATCATCTGCTGGGCGAAGGTCATCCATTCGTCCTGCATCGATGTCAGGCGGCCCACGCGCTCGACCTGCGGCGGGTTGTCCGCCACGAGCTCCGAGAGGCTCTTCAGGCCGGAATTGATGCGAGGCCGCGCCTGCTCCAGGGGTTCCAGGAAGCCCGGATCGCCAGTGATCAGGAAGCCGCGCAGCCCGCTTTCCTGGTCGACGCTCAGGCGCTGCATCTCGTTGGCGCTGGAGATCACCCGGTCGGTGTGCTCGACCCAGCCCAGCACGTCGAGCATGTAGAGGATCAGGCCGATGAACAGCACCGCGCCCAGCAGGCAGATGCCCAGCGGCAGCGCCATGTTGCGCGCGAGTATGCGGCGGAAGGCGCTTTCGTCGGCGATGGCTTTCTGGTTCATCTGCGGGTTCCCTGATGGCCTATCTTCCCTGGATGCATCCCGCCGGCATGGCGGAGATTGCGACAGATGCCAGGTAAGTATTTGAAGTTATTGTAAGAACGTTCTTAAAACTGGAGAAATAATAACGCTAAGCGTTGTAGGCTACATACCAGCTGGCGAATTGACAGCCACTCCTGCGGGACGTTCGAACTTTTTGCGGAATAAGCCTGGAGAAAAGTGGAATTATCTCCCGGTGCGCCTTTCCAACGTCCGACAAGGAACAGAAGATCAATCGGTCGCAGGGTTTGCTCGATGCCAAGCTCCCCGGGGGAAACCCCTATTTCACCAGTGCAGGGCCAGGGCGACTTCCTCAACAGCAGTAGCGCCATGGCACCGCTGATCCGCCAGTACGACTGGGCGACCACGCCGCTCGGCCCGATGGACCAATGGCCGGCCACGCTCAAGGGCATCCTCGAAGTCGGCCTGAACTCGCGCCTGCCGGTGTGCATCTACTGGGGTCCGGAGTTCATCCTGCTGTACAACGACGCCTGGAGCGCAATCCCCGGCGACAAGCATCCCGCCTGCCTGGGCCAGCCCGCGCACGTCGCCTGGTCGGACATCTGGTCGATCCTCGACCCCATGTACAACGGCATCCTGCAGACCGGCGTGGCCGCCCACGAGGAAGACCGCCTGCTGCCCATGGTGCGTTTCGGCTACGTCGAGGAAGCCTACTTCACCTATAACGTCAGCCCGATCTTCGGCCAGGACGGCAAGCCTATCGGCCTGTTCAATACCGCCGTGGAGACCACCGGCAACGTCATCGAGCAACGCCGCCAGCGCCTGCTGACGCGTTTGGCGGAGCGCCTCGGGCAGGCCGACGACAGCGCACAGATCTGCGCCCTGGCTTTCGCCCTGCTTGCCGAAGCCAGCCACGATGTGCCTTTCTGCCTGCTCTACCATGCCGGCACCCTGCTCGGCGCCTGCGGCACCGACACCAACGATCACTTCGCCCCCGCGCAACTGACGCTGGACGACGACCCTCTGCACCTGTTCGGCGGCATCAAGGAAGCCCACCAGTCCCCCCTGGGCAGCCAGCACATGCGCGCCTTCGCGCCCTGGCCGGAAGTGCTCGACAGCACCTACGCCACCCCACTGGATGGCCACGCCGACAGCCTGGCGGTATTCGGCATCAGCCCGCGGCGGCGCCTGGACGAGAACTACGCGACCTTCTTCAACGAACTGGCCGCCCTGCTCGGCCATGCCCTGTCCGCCGCCAGCCAGCGTACGGAAGAGCGCAGGCTGAAGGTCGCCGTACAGGAAGAAGCCCGCCAGCGCACCCGCGAGCGCGACCGCGTGTGGACGGTGAGCCAGGACCTGCTCTGCGTGCTCGATCACCAGGGCGTGCTGCTCAACGTCAACCCGGCCTGGGGCAGCCTGCTGGGCTGGAGCGAGGAGCAGCTCACCGGCCGCAACAGCGAAGAGCTGGTACACCCTGACGACCTCGCGCCGAGCATCGCCATCCGTTCCACCCTCGCCCGTGGTGAGCGCCTGCAGCACTTCGAGAACCGCCTGCGCCACGCCGATGGCAGCTATCGCTGGATTTCCTGGCACGCCACCGAGGAAAACGGCGTCATCTATGGTTGCGGCCGCGACATCACCGAACAGAAGCGTGGCGCGCTACTGCTGGAGCAGGCGCAGACCGCCCTGCTCAACGCCCAGCGCATGGAGGCTGTCGGCCAGCTCACCGGTGGCATCGCCCATGACTTCAACAACCTGCTGGCGAGCATTCGCTTCAGCCTCGACCTGATCACCCGCCGCGCGCCAGCCAACACCCAGCCGGAGCTCAGCCACATCCTCCATGCCGCCACCCAGGCCACCGAGCGCGCCGCCGAGCTGACCCACAACCTGCTGGCTTTTGCCCGTCGTCAGGCGCTGGCCATGCACCCGGTGAACCTCGGCCAGCAACTGCGCAACTGGCACGACGAACTGGTCGAACGCGCCGGCCCGGACGTCACACTGGCGCTCACCCTGGATGACACGCAGAGCGTCCTGACCGATCGCGACCAGTTGCACAAGGCCATGCTCCACCTGGTGGAGAACGCCCGCGACGCCATGCCCGGCGGTGGCAGCCTGGAGATCAGCCTGCGGCGCCAGGAGATCGTCAGCGGCGAGCATGACCTGCCGGCCGGTGACTACCTCGCCCTCTCCCTGCAGGACAGCGGCCAGGGCATGAGCCAGGCGACCCTGACCCACGTCTTCGACCCCTTCTTCACCACCAAGGGCATCGGCCCCAACAGCGGGTTGGGCCTGTCGATGGTCTACGGCTTCATCAAACAATCCGGCGGGCACATCCGCCTGCGCAGCGAGCCCGGCCAGGGCACCTGCGTCACACTCTATTTCCCGAGAGGCACCTCAGTGGTCAGCATTCCCGACGCCCCTACGCCCCCCAATGAACCGGCCAACGAGCAGCTGTGCGTCCTGGTCGTCGAGGACAACGACCTGGTGCGCATGCTCACCGTGGAAGTGCTGGAGGAGATTGGCTACCAGGTGCTGCAGGCCGAGGACGCCGAAGAGGCGCTGTCGATCCTGCAGGGAGATACCACCATCCACCTGCTGCTCACCGATGTCGGCCTGCCGGGCATGAACGGCGAGGAACTGGCAGTGGCCGCGCGCGAGGCGCGGCCGGAGCTGCCGATCCTGTTCGCCACCGGCTACGCCGAGATCGTGCATATCGATGGCAGCGAACTGGCCACGCGCATGTCGATGATCGCCAAGCCCTTCTCCATCGACGCTCTCCGTGACAAGGTCAACGGCATGCTCCGGCGCAAGGACGGCTGAAGGGCTTCAATGAGTTAGCAGCACGCTCAGTGTCGCGCGCAGCTTGCCCGGCTTCACCGGCTTGTTCAGCAGCGGCATCCCCAGCCGCTGCAACGCACGACGGCAATCATCGCTGCGGTCGGCGGTGATCATCAGCGCCGGCAGCTCGCAGCGGAAATACTCGCGCAGCCCACGCACCGCCTCGCAGCCGGTGCGGCCATGGTCAAGGTGGTAGTCGGCCAGGATCACCTCCGGCGCCTTGCCATCCAGCGCCTGCAGCGCTTCCTCGTAGCTGGTCGCTACCAGTACCTCGCAGCCCCACTGTCCGAGCAGCGCCGCCATGCTGGCGAGGATCGCCTCTTCGTTGTCGATCACCAGCAGGCGCCGGCCCGGCAGCGGGTCGCCGGTCACCGGGCGCGGGCCGCTCTCCACCAGCCCCGGTTGCGGCAGATCGCGCACCAGCGGCACTTCGAGGGAGAACACCGACCCACGCCCCGGCACCGAGCGCACCTGCACCCGGCAACCGAGGATACCGGCGATGCGGTCGACGATCGCCAGGCCCAGCCCGACACCGCGGCGGTTGGCCGTGCGCCCGGCGTCGAGCTGGTTGAATTCAAGGAAGATGGCTTGCAGCTGGTCCGCCGGAATCCCCCGTCCGGTGTCCCAGACTTCCAGCCTGACGCTATCCCCGCGCCGGCGCGCGGCGAGCATCACGCTGCCGCGCTCGGTGTAGCGGCAGGCGTTGCTGAGGAAGTTGCGCAGGATGCGCGACAGCAGACGATGATCGGTGCGCACCGCCAGCGCGGGAATCCGTGAGCGCAGGCGCAGCCCGGCGGCGCGCGCCACTTCGTCGAACTCCGAGACCAGCGGGCCGAGCAGTTCGTCCAGCGGATAGACATCCAGGTCCGGGCGGATCGTACTCTGGTCCAGGCGGGCGATTTCCAGCAGGTCGGTGAGCAGGTCCTCGGCGCCTTCCAGCGCCTGGTGCGTGCGCTCCACCAGCACCTGTTCGGCGTTCGGCAACTTGCGTTCGCGCAGGGTGGAAACCAGCAGGCGCGCGGCATTCAGCGGTTGCAGCAGGTCGTGGCTGGCGGCGGCCAGGTACTTGTCCTTGCTGTTGTTGGCGGCCTCGGCGGCGTCGCGAGCCTCGCGCAGTTGCTGGTTCAGCCCCTCCAGCTCGCGGGTGCGCTCGGCGACGCGTTGCTCCAGCTCTTCGTTCAGGCTCTGCAGGCGCTGCTGGGCCTGGACGCGCTCGGTGATGTCGGCGACGAAGCCTTCCACCAGGCCTTCTTCATCCGGCTTTATCAGCAGGTTCATCAGGACGATCACATGGCTGCCATCGCGGCGGCGCAGGCGCGTCTCGTAGCCGAACAGGCCGTCCCGCTCGCGCAGCAGCGCGCGGATGCGGCGCATCTCCGCCTCGCCGCCGACGAACAGCTGGCTGGCCATGTCCTGCAGGTTCCACAGCACCTGCTGCGGGTCGTCATAGCCGAGCATCCGCGCCAGCGCCGGGTTGGCGGCGCGCAAGCCCTGGCTCAGGCTGGCCTGGAAGATGCCGTGGACGGCGTGTTCGAACAGCCATTTGTAGCGGTTGCGCTCCGCTTCCAGCTCGTCCAGCCGCGCCACCAGCTCGGGGTAGTGGCTCTTGCGCGCGGAATGGCTGCCCAGGCCCAGCAGCCCGGCCAGGGCCTGTTGCTGCTGCTCGTCAGAGGGCCTCGCCATACACCACCTCGACATCGCGCAGGCTGGACTCGCGAGGGTTGGTGAGGATGCACGGATCCTGCATCGCGTGGCGCGAGAGGAAGGGAATGTCGGAGCTGCCCACGCCATGCAGGCCAAGGCTTTCGTGGAAACCCACGGCGTTCTTCAGGGCGATCAGGTGCTCCACCAGGCGCTGGCGGATCTGCGCATGGTTCAGGCCACGGCAGTCGATGCCGAAGGTCTCGGCAATCACCTTGAAGCGCTCGGGCGCGGCGCTGTAGTTGAAGGCCACCACGTGCTCCACCAGCACGGCATTGCACAACCCGTGCGGCAGGTCGAGGTAGCCGCCCAGGCTGTGGGACATGGCGTGCACCGCGCCAAGGATCGCGTTGGAGAACGCCAGCCCCGCCTGCATGCTGCCCAGCATGATCTTCTCGCGCAGGGCGATGTCCGCCGGGTTGGCGATCATCTGCACCAGGTTGCCGTTGATCAGCCGCATGGCTTCCAGCGCGTGGGGGTCGGTGAGCGGGCCGTGGCCGGTCGAAACGAATGCCTCGATGGCGTGCACCAGCGCATCGATGCCGGTGCAGGCGGAGAGGAACGGGTCCATGGTCAGGGTGGTTTCCGGGTCGATCAGCGACACATCGGGCACCACCGCCTTGCTGACGATGGAGAACTTCATCCGCTCGTCCTGGTTGGAGATGATCACGAACTGCGAGACGTCCGCCGAGGTACCGGCGGTGGTGGGGATCAGGATCAGCGGCGGGCTGGGCACGCGCAGGGTGTCCACGCCCTCGAACTCGAGGATGTTGCGGCCGTGGGCGACGACGATGCCGATGCCCTTGGCGCAGTCCATCGGGCTGCCGCCGCCGACCGCGACTATCACGTTGCAGCCTTCGCTGCGGTAGACGTCGGCGCCGCGCATGACTTCTTCCACGCGCGGGTTGGGCGACACCTCGGTGTAACGGCAGAAAAGAATGTTCTGGGCGGCCAGGCTGGCCTCGATATCGGAGACCCAGCCGGCGGCGACTACACCGGGGTCCGACACGACCAGCACCTTGCGGGCGCCGAAGGTTTTCACGTAATTGGCGACATTGTGCCGGCATCCGGCACCGAAAATGATCTCTGGCGAGACGAACTTGCGCAGCTGGCTGAGCTCGTGGGACATCGGGGGCTCTGTCGTTATTGTTATGGGATATTTCCGGCAGCCTACTGCATCCGTCAGGTATTGCAATGCGACCTTGGCAGACGGTTCTGACAGTCGGTTCTGACGGATATCAGTCCGCCAGAAGCACCTGATAGAAACGCCATTCGGCCTCCAGCGCGTGGGCCAGGTTGGCGGCCTGGCGGAAGCCATGGCGCTCCCCGGCGTAGCGGTGCACTTCCACCGGCACGCCGCGCTGGCGCAGGCTGTCGACCATGGCGTCGGTCTGCGCCGGCACCACCACCGCATCCAACTCTCCCTGGAAGAAGATCATCGGCGCGTGGATATGATCCGCCTGCAGCACCGGCGTGCGTTCGCGGTAGCGCTCGGCGTCCTGTTGCGGGTCGCCGATCAGCCAGTCCAGGTAGTCCGCCTCGAACTTGTGGGTGACCCGCGCCAGCGCCTGCGGATCGCTGACGCCATAGAGGCTGGCGCCGCCGCGCAAGCCCGGCAGCCGTGCCAGCGCCATCAGCGCGCTGTAGCCGCCGGCACTGGCGCCCCGCACGAACACCCGCTGGCGGCCGATGCGCCCGGCCTTGGCAAGGAAGTCCAGCGCCGCGCCGATGTCCTCCACTTCCACCTGTCCCCAGCCCAGGTGCAGGCGTTCGCGATAGGCACGACCATAGCCGCTGCTGCCGCGGTAGTTGATGTCGGCGACGGCGAAGCCACGGCGCGTCCAGAACTGGATGCGCCCGTCGAATACCGGGTAGCTGGCCGACGTCGGCCCGCCATGCAGGAACACCACCAGCGGCGGCGCAGGGTCGCCCGCGCGGGGCGGATAGAAGAACCCATGCCCGCACTCGTCCCCGCCCACCGGGTAGCGGAAGGCCTCGCCACGAGACAGCTCGCCCTCGGGCAGCGGCTTCTCGCCACCGGCCAGCACCTGGGTCGAGCCATCCACCCGGCGGATCGCCAGCAGCGTCGGCAGTCGATCCGGCGCGGCGGCGATGCAATAGAAATGGCGTTCATCCGCCGCCAGCGCGCGAAAACGGCTGTACTCCGGTGCGAGCCGGTGCTGCCTGCCACGCTCGTCGTACACCACCAGCAGGCCGCAGCCATCCACGTAATGGGTTGCCAGCAGCTTGCCGCCCGCCAGCGGCAGGAAGGTACGCCCACCCAGTTGCCACGGCGCGCCGGCGTGGTCGGCCGCCACGCAAGGCAAGGTGCCGTGGCCTTCGTGGCAGGGCTGCCAGTAGCCGTCGCCATCGCTCAGCCAATGCAGGCGACCGTCCTCGGCGAAACGTGGCTGCTGGATGGACTCATGGCGGGTCTGTCCGGCCAGGCAGCGCTGCTCACCCGCGAAGGACTCGCATAGCCGCGTGCGCGTCCAGGGTTGGTGCGGGCGATCCCATTCCACCCAGGCGGTGCGTTCGGCACTGCCGTCCGCCACCGGGGACGCATAGAAGTCCGCGCCCGACGCGATCACTCGGCGCCGGCCATCCGCGTCGAGGCGGACTATGCGGTGAGTCACACCGCCGCTGCCGTTCTCCTCCTCCACGGCGAGTATCGCGTTCCACGCCGGCACGTAGTGCAGGTCGCCGTAACGGCAATCATCGCGGTGGGTGAGCGGCCTGGGCACGCCGCCCAATCGCAGCCAGTGAACCTGCTGGTCGCCCTCTTCCACCCAGGCCACGCCGTCGGCGGTGGCGCAGCAGGAGCCGCCACCGTATTCGTAGACGCGGCTGCGCACCGAAGCTCCGGGCGGCGTCAGCTCGACGCTCTGCCCATCACGACGGAGGAACAACCGGCAGCGCGCGCTGGCGGGGTCGAACGCAGCCCACAGCAATCCGCCGTGGGCCACGTGCAGCTCGGCGAAATCCCCCGCGGCGGCTACCGCGCGTTCGGCGCTCCAGTCGCTGCGCTGCATCCTCAGGCCTTGCAGATCAGTTGCGAGGCCCGCTCGTTGCGCAGGGTCAGCGCACTGAGCGGGGCGGCGGCGGTTTCCGCCTCGCGGCGGGCGTCGAGGATAATCCCGTGGTGGGCCGACTTGGCGCACACCGGGTCGGTTGCCTCGGCATCACCGGTGAGCATGAAGGCCTGGCAGCGGCAGCCACCGAAATCCCGCTCCTTCTCGTCGCAGGAGCGGCACGGCTCGGGCATCCACGAGTCGCCGCGGAAGCGGTTGAAGCCGAAGGACTCGTACCAGATGTGCTGCAGGCTGTGCTCGCGCACGTTGGGGAACTTCACCGGAAGTTGTCGCGCACTGTGGCACGGCAGCGCGGTGCCGTCCGGGGTGACGTCGAGGAACACGCTGCCCCAGCCACCCATGCAGGCCTTGGGGCGTTCCTCGTAGTAATCGGGCACCACGAAGATCAGCTTGCATGGGTTGCCCTCGGCGGCCAGGCGCTCGCGGTATTCGGCGGTGATGCGCTCGGCGCGCTGCAGCTGCTCGCGGGTCGGCAACAGGCCGGCACGGTTCAGCTCGGCCCAGCCATAGAACTGGCAGGTGGCGAGTTCGACGAAGTCCGCCTCCAGCTCGATGCACAGCTCGATGATGCGGTCGATGCTGTCGATGTTGTGCCGGTGGGTGACGAAGTTCAGCACCATCGGGTAGCCGTGGGCCTTCACCGCGCGGGCCATGGCGAGCTTCTGGGCGAAGGCCTTGCGCGAGCCGGCGAGCAAGTTGTTCACCTCCTCGTCGGCGGCCTGGAAGCTGATCTGGATATGGTCGAGACCGGCGTCGGCGAACTCCTTCAGGCGCTTCTCGTTGAGGCCGATGCCGGAGGTGATCAGGTTGGTGTAGAAGCCCAGCCCGCGCGCCGCCGCGATCAGTTCGGCAAGATCCTGGCGCACCAGCGGCTCGCCACCGGAGAAGCCCAGCTGCGCCGCGCCCATCTCGCGGGCCTGGCGGAACACTTCGATCCATTGCTGGGTGGAAAGCTCCTCGCTGCCCCTGGCGAAGTCCAGCGGGTTGGAGCAGTACGGGCACTGCAGCGGGCAGCGGTAGGTCAGCTCGGCCAGCAGCCAGAGTGGCGGGCCTACCGGCGCTTCAGCGCAGCTCGATCCAGAATTGCGCATGGGCCACCTCGAGGAATGCCAGGATGTCTTCGTCGATGCCCGGCACGCCGGGGAAATCGGCACGCAGGCCATCGATGATGCCGGCGACGTCGGCTTGCCCGTCGACCCGGCCGAGAATCGCCCCGGCACTGTCGTTGAGCTTCACCATCCCCTCGGGATAGAGCAGCACATGGCAGCCCTGGGCCGGTTCGAATTGCAGGCGGAAGCCCCGGCGCAGCGCCGGGATGCTGTCCAGCGAAGGCAGACTCATCACAGCAACCCCCTGTGCCATACGCGCTCGCTCGTCACCGTGTGGTACGGCGGCCGCTCCAGTTCATAGGCCATGCTCATCGCGTCGAGCATGCTCCAGAGCACGTCGAGCTTGAATTGCAGGATTTCCAGCATGCGCTCCTGGGCCTCGCGGGTGCGGTAGTGCTCCAGGGTGATGCGCAGGCCGTGCTCGACATCGCGGCGCGCCTGGGACAGACGCTTGCGGAAGTAGTCGTAGCCGGTGGCGTCGATCCACGGGTAGTGCTGCGGCCAGCTGTCCAGGCGCGACTGGTGGATCTGCGGAGCGAACAGCTCGGTCAGCGAACTGCTGGCGGCTTCCTGCCAGCTGGCGCGGCGGGCGAAGTTGACGTAGGCGTCCACGGCGAAACGCACGCCGGGCAGCACCAGCTCCTGGGACAGCACCTGTTCACGGTCCAGCCCGACGGATTCGGCCAGGCGCAGCCAGGCTTCGATGCCGCCCTCCTCGCCGGGTGCGCCGTCATGGTCGAGGATGCGCTGCAGCCATTCGCGGCGTACATCGCGGTCCGGGCAGTTGGCGAGGATCGCCGCATCCTTGAGCGGGATGTTCACCTGGTAGTAGAAGCGGTTGGCCACCCAGCCCTGGATCTGCTCGCGGGTGGCGCGGCCCTCGTACATGGCCACATGGTACGGGTGGAAGATGTGGTAGCAGGCGCCCTTGGCGCGCAGTGCCTGCTCGAACTCGGCGGGGCTCATGGCTTCGCGGGTCATCGCGACGCTCCTTCTGGGAAAAGAGCCATTAAAGGAAAATCCCCATGCCATCGAACGCCACCTCGATACCACGCGCGTCCAGTTCGGCGCGTTCAGGCGAGGCGATGTCGAGGATGGGATTGGTGTTGTTGATGTGAATGAGCACCTTGCGCGGCCCGTCGATGCCGTCGAGCACCTCGATCATGCCGCCGGGACCGCTCTGCGCCAGGTGGCCCATCTCGCTGCCGAGCTTGTCGCCGACCTCGCAGACACGCATTTCGTCGTCGCGCCAGAGCGTGCCGTCCACCAGCAGGCAGTCGGCGCGGCGCATCCAGGCCAGCAGCTCGTTGTCCACCTGGCCCAGGCCCGGTGCGTAGAACAGCTTGCCGCCGGTGGACAGGTCTTCGATGAACAGGCCGATGTTATCGCCCGGATGCGGGTTGCCCCGGTGCGGCGAATACGGCGGCGCACTGCTGCGCAGGGCGATGGCGGTGAGGCGCAGGCCCGGGCAGGCCGGGATGCTGAAGGGCTCGGCATCCAGCGCGATGAGCCGGTGCTTCAACCCGCCATTCCAGTGCGACAGCATGGGGAACAGCGGGAAGCCGGTGGACAGGTCCTGGTGGACCATTTCCGTGCACCAGACCTCGTGCGGGCAGCCCTCGCGCAGGCTCAGCAGACCGGTAGTGTGGTCGATCTGGCTATCCAGCAGGACGATGGCGGCAATCGCCGAATCCCGCAGACGCCGGGCCGGCTGCAGCGCCGGAAAGGACGCCAGCTGGGCGCGGATGTCGGGTGAGGCGTTGCAGAGAATCCAGTTGGCGCCGTCGTCGGACAGCGCGATGGACGATTGGGTGCGTGGCTGCGCGATCACGCTGCCGTCGCGGACGCCACGACAGTTGCGGCAATTGCAGTTCCACTGGGGAAAGCCGCCACCGGCGGCCGACCCGAGAATTCGGATGTGCATGACAGTGCCCCGTGGGCAGGGGCCCCGGCGGACCGGGGCCGAGTGGATCAGCGGTTGGCGAAGTACAGGGTCACTTCGAAGCCAAGGCGCAGGTCGGTGAAGCTAGGCTTGGTCCACATGGGTCTGTCCTCTTTCTTGTTGGAAGGCGCCGGCAAGCCCGGCAAGTCGAGTTAAACACCAGGGTCGGACACTCCGAATGATACTTTCGAAGGAGATTCCCCCCTGATTTGGTAGCGGGCCCGCGACAGCTGTCGCACCCCGCCGCTACAACTGTCCCATCGCTGCGACAGCCGTTGCCCGGTTGCTCCCGCACCTTTTGGCGGCGAGCGCTCTGGCGCAGGGCTCGGCGCCCCGCGCGGCGTATTTCGGCACAGGCCTTGCTCGGGCTCTCGTCGCCCGTGACCCACCGGTCTAGACTAGCCAATCCTCGGAACGGTCCTACACGGAGCCGGTCCCATACAAAAACAATGCGCCGCAGTCCGACTGACGGCCGCCGGGAGTGACCATGCACCCGCAATCCCTGGAAAACTGCCCGAACGACCTTGCCGCCTTCATCGCCGATCACTTCGGCGAGCGTGACATCCAGCCCGAGGGCGCCATCGCGCGCTCCTGGTACCGCAGCGTGATGGAGCACCATCTCGACCCGCGCGCGCGGGCGAAAAAACACATCCTCACCGCCGGGGAAATCCGCGAGCACCAAGGCCTGCACCAGGACTACCTGGCGATTGCCAGCCAGGGCGTCACCGGCCTTGCCCGGCGCGTGCTGCCGGCCGGTTTCGCGGTGCTGCTCAGCGACGAGCGCGGCATCACCCTCGATGCGCGCCTGCCCAGCGAGCGCGACCGCTACACCCAGGCCGGGCTGATCGTCGGCGCGCGCTGGGACGAATCCATCGCCGGCACCAACGGCATCGGCACCGCGCTGGCCGCTGGCGAGGCGCTGACCATCCACCGCCAGGAGCACTTCCTGGTGAGCAACTTCCGCCTGAGCTGCTCGGTGGCACCGATCTTCGACGCCCAGCACCGCCTGCGCGGCTGCCTGAACGCCACCTGCCTGTACAACGACGGGCCCAAGGACGCGCAGTACCTGACCCTGCAGCTGGTGATCCTGTACGCCCGGCTGATCGAAAACGCCAGCTTCCGCCAGCGCTACCGCGACCGCCTGACCCTCTCGGTGAAGGCCCGCGACGAGGTGTCGGACCTGGCCAACGAACAACTGATCGCCCTCGACGAACAGGGCCGGGTGATCGGCGGCAACCATGCCGCTTTCACCGCCTGCCGCGGCGAGCTGCTGGGCAGCCGCATCGAGCAACTGCTGGAGGCGGACGTCGACCAGTTGCTCGACCTGAGCAAGGGTGGCGCGCGGGGCATCCGCCTGCGCACCCTGGCCGATCACGCGCTGGTCGATGTCGGCCTGCGCACGCCGGCCAGCCTGCCACGCCGCGGTGCGCCAGCCGCTGCTGCCTCGAAAAGCCCGGAGCATCCCGACCTCACCCGACTCGCCGGCGCCGACCCACGCCTGCAGGACGGCGTGCGCAAGCTGCGCAAGGTGCTCGACAAGGGCATTTCCATCCTGGTCACCGGCGAGACCGGTACCGGCAAGGAAGCCTTCGCCCGCGCCATTCACCAGGCGAGTGCGCGCCACGCCGGGCCCTTCGTTGCGCTGAACTGCGCGGCGATCCCGGAAAGCCTGATCGAGAGCGAACTCTTCGGCTACCGCGGCGGCAGCTTTACCGGTGCCAGCAAGAAAGGCATGAAGGGCAAGCTGGAACTGGCCAACGGCGGCACGCTGTTCCTCGACGAGATCGGTGACATGCCGGCGCACCTGCAGACGCGCCTGCTGCGCGTGCTGGCTGAGCGCGAAATCCTCCCGCTGGGCGCCGAAGCGCCAGTGGCACTGGACGTGCAGGTGGTCTCCGCGACCCACCAGAACCTCGCCGAGATGATCCGTGCCAAGGGCTTCCGCGAGGACCTGTTCTACCGCCTCGCCGGCATGACCCTGCAGTTGCCGGCACTGCGCGAGCGCACTGACCGCGAAGCGCTGATCGACAGCCTGCTGGCGGGCCTGGGCGGCGCCCTGCACCTCGATGGCGCGGTGCGCGAGCGGCTGCGCGGCCATCCGTGGCCGGGCAACATCCGCCAGTTGCTGAACTGCTTGCGCTACGCCGCTGCCCTCGCCGAGGACGGCCGCATAGACCTGGACTGCCTGCCGATGGAGTTGCATCAGGCTGCTCCTGCCGCCACTGCCGAAGCGCTGCCGACGGCCACCACGACCGGCCTCGCCGCCCGCCTGGACGACGACGAAGCCCGCCACCTGCTGGCGGTGCTGCGTGAGCAGCAGTGGAACATCAGTGCGGTGGCGCAGCAGTTCGGCATTGCCCGGTCGACCCTGTATCGGAAGATGAAGAAGCACGGCATCGTGCAGCCCAACGCGCTGTATTGATCCTTCCCCTTTTCCCTGCGTCCGCGAATCACCGGCTTCGGGCGCAGGGAAAAAGGAGCGAGCCTCACCTGGCAAGGAAGGCCCGCCCAATCAAAACGGTGATGGGTTTACGGGTACTGCATTCGCTTTCCCTGGGAGCTCCGTGCGCGCCCTGACACCCTCTCCCCCGCCCTCTCCCTGAAGGGAGAGGGAGTATTCGAGTGAAGCGTGGCGATGGTGCTTTCCTGACACATTAATATCAGGAGGAAGCCGTCGCTGCGCTTCACGCCGATCCAGTCCCCTCTCCCTTCAGGGAGAGGGTTAGGGAGAGGGTTAGGGAGAGGGTCCAAGCCCAGACACGGACTAGCCCGGCTCACTCCTGCGCATAAACCACATGCGTATGCGTGTACTCGTACAACCCATGTTTGCCATCCGCGCCGCCGATGCCGGACTTGCGGGTACCGGCGTGGAAGCCCTGCATCGCCTCGAAGTTCTCGCGGTTGATGTAGGTTTCGCCGAAGTCCAGCTCGCGGCTGGCCTTGAGCGCGGCGCTGAGGTTGCGGGTGTAGATCGACGAGGTCAGACCGTAGTCGCTGTCGTTGGCCAGGGCGATGGCTTCGTCGAGGTCGTCCACCACCTGGATCGGCAGCACCGGGCCGAAGATCTCCTTGCGCATGATCTCCATGTCGCCCTTGCAGCCGGCGAGCACGGTGGGCTGGTAGTGGAAGCCCTTGCCGAGGTCAGCCACGGCGCCGCCGGTAATGATCTGGGCGCCCTGCCCGGTCGCCGTGCGGACCATCTGCGCGACCTTGTCCAGGCCGATGCGGTTGACCAGTGGGCCCATGTCGAGGTCCGCCTGCACGTTCGGGTCGCCGAAGCGGGTGGCGGCCATGGCGGCGGCGATCTTCTCGATGAACTGGTCGGCCACCTGGCGCTGCACGTAGACGCGCTCGGCGCAGTTGCACACCTGCCCGGTGTTGATCACCCGCGAGGCCTTGATGGCGTTCACCGCCAGCTCCAGGTCGGCGTCGGCGAGGACGATGGCCGGCGCCTTGCCGCCCAGCTCCAGGTTCAGCTTGGTGATATTCGGCGCGGCCGCCGCCATGATCCGCGAGCCGGTGGCGACGCTGCCGGTGAAGCTGATCAGGTCCACCCCGGCGTGGCTGGTCAGCGCACTGCCGGCGCTGGCCCCGGTGCCGCCGACGACGTTGAAGACGCCGGTGGGCAGGTCGGTCTCCGCCACCAGACGGGCGAACTCGAAGCAGTTGATCGGGGTTTCTTCGCTGGGCTTGACGACGATGGTATTGCCGGTCAGTAGCGCCGGCGCCATCTTCCGGGCGATCAGGAAGAACGGGAAGTTCCACGGCAGGATGCCCGCCACCACGCCCAGCGGCTTGCGCAGCAGGAAGATGTGCTCGCCGGCGCGGTCGCTGGTCAGCACTTCGCCTTCCAGGCGGCGCGCCCACTCGGCCATGTAGTCGAGGTAGTCGGCGGTGAAGTTCACTTCCACTTCCGCCAGCGCCGGCACCTTGCCCTGCTCGGCGGTGATGATCTTCGCCAGGCGCGGGGCATTGGCACGGACCTTCTCGGCAATCTTGCGCAGGTAGCCGGCGCGCTCGATGGCAGGCCTGGCCGCCCAGCCCTTCTGCGCCGCGCGGGCGGCGCCGATGGCGCTGTCCACCTGAGCCGCGCTGGCCTCGGGGATGCGCGCCAGCAGCTCGCCGTTGGCCGGGTTGTGTACCTCGATCAACGGCTCGCCGGCGACGAAGCGGTTGTCGATGTAGTGCTGGTAGGTTGTCACGTCAGTCATGGGTTGCTCTCCGGTTTGACGGTCACTTGGCGGCGGTCTTCTGCGCGCCGGCCAGTTGTTCCTTGAGGTCGTAGGCGCGCTTGATCAGGTACTGGTGCACGGCCTCGGCCTGCTGCAGGTCGAGGTGGCCCTGGAACGAAGGCATGCCGTCGGGAATGCGTCCGCCGTAGATGATGCCGAGGAAGCGCTGGTGGTTCTCCGCACTGAGGGTGCGCAGGTCGGGCACCACGCCGCCGCTGATGGCGTTGATGCCATGGCACTGCGAGCAGCTGCCGTTGAACAGCTCGCGGCCCTGGTCGATCTGCGCGGTGGTGCCGGTCAGCGCCGGCGGCTCGGGCTTGCGGTCGGCCCACTTGTAGTTGATGTCCGGAAGCTTCGCGGTGCCGCCCAGCTTGTAGGTCAGCACCTGGGCGTTGGGCTTGACCCCGGCGCGCAGCGACAGGGCACCGGCGAAGGTGGAGAAGGCGCCGCCCCAGCCGGCCATGAAGGTCACGTACTGCTCGCCATCCACCTCATAGGTGATCGGCGCGGCCATCACGCCGGTGTTGGCCGGGGATTCCCAGAGCTTCTTGCCGTTCTCGGCGGCATAGGCCACCACGCGGCCGTCGGCGGTGCCCTCGAACACCAGGTTGCCGGCGGTGCTCAGGGTGCCGCCGTTGAAGATGGTGCTGTAGGGAACTTCCCAGCGCTTTTCCTGCTTCACCGGGTCCCAGGCGATCAGCTTGCCGGTCCAGGTGTCGGCGATCTTGCGCAGGCCTTCGGGGTCCTCGGGCATCATCCCGGTGTTGACGTCGAGCTGGTAGATGCTCTTGAACTTGGAGCGCGGCGGCGCGCCGTCGACGTCCTGGTACATCGCCGACATGATGTGCGCGGGGATGTACACCAGCCCCGTGTTGGGGTTGTAAGACATGGGCTGCCAGTCGTGGGCGCCCCAGAAGGCCGGCTGGATCAGGCGAGCCTTCTTCTGCGGGTCCTTCCAGTAGTCGGAGACCTTCTCGTTGCGGATCGGCCGGCCGGTCTTCATGTCGATGCCGGTGGCCCAGTTGATCGGGATGAAGTTCTTCGCCGAGAGCAGCTCGCCGGTCGCGCGGTCGATAACGTAGAAGAAGCCGTTCTTCGGCGCCTGCATCAGCACTTTGCGCTGTTTACCGTCGATCTCCAGGTCCACCAGCATGATGTGCTGGGTCGCGGTGTAGTCCCAGGCGTCGCCGGGTGTGGTCTGGTAGTGCCAGACGTACTCGCCGTTGTCGGGGTTGATCGCCACGATGGACGAGAGGAACAGGTTGTCGCCCTTGCCTTCGCTGCGGATGCGCGGGTTCCACGAGGAGCCGTTGCCGACGCCAATGTACAGCAGGTTCAGCTCCGGGTCGTAGGACATGGAGTCCCACACCGTGCCGCCACCGCCCTGCTTGTGGTAGTTGTCGCCGAACCAGGTCTTGGCGGCGATCTCCATGCCCTTGCCCTTGGGCATTTCCTTCGGGTCTCCGGGCACGGTGAAGAAGCGCCAGTCCTGCTTGCCGGTCTCAGCGTCGTAGGCGGTGATGTAGCCGCGCACGCCGAACTCGGCGCCGCCGTTGCCGATGATGACCTTGCCCTTCACGATGCGCGGCGCGCCGGTGATGGTGATGCTGCGCGTCGGGTCGCTGCGGGTATCGACGCTCCACACGCGCTTGCCGGTCTTGGCGTCGATGGCCTCCAGACGCCCATCGAGCACGCCGACATAAACCTTGCCCTTCCATACCGCCACGCCACGGTTCACCGCGTCGCAGCAGGCTTCGCCGGCGCGGCTGCGGTCGGACTGCGGGTCGTACTTCCACAGTTGCTCACCGGTGCGGGCGTCCAGCGCGTAGACGATGGAGAACGGCCCGGTGGTGTACATCACGCCATCGACCACGATCGGCGTGGCTTCCACGCCACGGTCGATGTCCAGCTTGTGGCTCCAGGCCAGGCCCAGGTTGCCGACGTTGCTCTGATCGATCTTCTTCAGCGGGCTGAAGCGTTGCTCGTCGTAGGTGCGGCCGGTGGACATCCAGTTGCCCGGCTCGCTGTTGGCGGCGGCGATACGCTTGCCATCGACGTTGGCCGGGACTTCAGCAGCCTGGAGATTGGGGGACAGACCGGCCATCAGCAGCGAAGCGGTCAGCAGGGAATGACGCAGGGTGGGTTGCAGGCGAACGGAAGGCACTTGCAGGCCAATCGATCTCATGGAGGTTCTCCGATTCTTGTTGGTGCCGCAGATCGTTCGCCGCGGCTTGGAAGGCTCAGAGCAACCGCTGTGCCAGGCTTGCAGGAGTACGCTGAAGGCCCCGTGTTTCCTGGCCTCTGGCATTCCTCACGGGATGTGATGCGGATGTTGCGGGCGCTACAGGTGTTGCGCAGGACAGCGGCAGGTGTTGCGGGCGCGGGACGCCTAAAACGCTCTTGTAGGAGCGGATTCATCCGCGATGGGTATCCGGCGCGAAGCGGGGCCAATCGCGGACGGAGTCCGCTCCTACGCGGGGACGCATCGCGATGCCAGCCAGGAAAAAGAAAACGCGGCAGAAGCCGCGTTCGACGAAGGCCGTCGCCCATGGAAGTGGGCACGGAAGCGGACGGCCGCCCGAGCGGGCGCGTCGACACAAGGGATACCCGGTGGAGTGCCGGGCGGTACACCAGAGAAGGGAGCCGGCGAACCTGATGGGGTAAGGCCCGCCGGCTGGCAGCAACGCCTTAGAAGAAGCCCAGCGGGTTGATGTCGTAGCTCACCAGCAGGTTCTTGGTCTGCTGGTAGTGGTCGAGCATCATCTTGTGGGTTTCGCGGCCGACGCCGGATTTCTTGTAACCGCCGAAGGCAGCGTGCGCCGGGTACAGGTGGTAGCAGTTGGTCCACACGCGGCCGGACTGGATGCCCCGGCCCATGCGCCAGGCGCGGTTGATGTCGCGGGTCCACACACCGGCGCCCAGGCCGAACTCGGTGTCGTTGGCGATCGCCAGCGCTTCGGCTTCGTCCTTGAAGGTGGTCACGCCCACCACCGGCCCGAAGATTTCCTCCTGGAACACACGCATGCCGTTGTGCCCTTTGAGCAGGGTCGGCTGGATGTAGTAACCGCTGGCCAGGTCGCCCTCCAGGCGCTCGCTGGAACCGCCGGTGAGCAGCTCGGCGCCCTCGCCCTGGGCGATGTCGAGGTAGGAGAGGATCTTCTCGTACTGCTGTTGCGAGGCCTGGGCGCCGACCATGGTGTCGGTGTCCAGCGGGTTGCCGCGCTTGATCGCCTTGATCTTCTTCATCACCTCGACCATGAACGGCTCGAAGATCGACTCCTGTACCAGCGCCCGCGACGGGCAGGTGCACACTTCGCCCTGGTTGAAGAATGCCAGCACCAGGCCCTCGGCGGCCTTCTCGATGAAGGCCGGCTCGGCCTGCATGATGTCTTCGAAGAAGATGTTCGGGCTCTTGCCGCCCAGCTCCACGGTGGACGGGATGATGTTCTCCGCCGCGCAATGGAGGATATGCGAACCGACCGGGGTAGAGCCGGTGAAGGCGATCTTGGCGATGCGCTTGCTGGTGGCCAGCGCCTGGCCTGCTTCCTTGCCGAAGCCCTGGACGATGTTCAGCACGCCCGGCGGCAGCAGGTCGCCGATGATCTCGGCCAGCAGCATGATCGACAGCGGCGTCTGCTCCGCCGGCTTGAGCACCACGCAGTTGCCGGCGGCCAGGGCCGGGGCCAGCTTCCACGCGGCCATCAGCAGCGGGAAGTTCCACGGGATGATCTGCCCGACCACGCCCAGCGGTTCGTGGATGTGGTAGGCGACGGTGTTCTCGTTGATCTCGGCGGCGCCGCCTTCCTGAGCGCGGATGCAGCCGGCGTAGTAGCGGAAGTGGTCGGCGGCCAGCGGCACGTCGGCGTTGAGGGTCTCGCGCACGGCCTTGCCGTTGTCCCAGGTCTCGGCGACGGCGAGCTGCTCCAGGTTCTGCTCGATGCGGTCGGCAATCTTCAGCAGGATCAGCGCACGATCCTGCACCGAGGTGCGGCCCCAGCTGCCGGCCACGGCGTGGGCAGCGTCGAGGGCGCGTTCGATGTCTTCGGCGGTGGAGCGCGGGAACTCGGCGATGACTTCGCCATTCACCGGCGAGGTGTTGCTGAAGTACTGGCCCAGCACCGGCGCGACGAACTCGCCGCCGATGTAGTTGCCATAGCGCGGTTTGAGGGTGACGACGGCGCCTGGGGTTCCGGGTGCGGCGTAGATCATGGGATGCTCTCCTGTCGGTTCCCGGCCTCCATCGGCCAGGTCATGGAGCGATCTTAGGCAGCGCCCTTCCCGACCCGGAATGCACCCATGGGAGTGGTGGGTTACTCATTTGGTAGTAGATGCGGTGGGCGTGGCTGTTTGTAGGGCGGATAACCCGGAACGGGTTATCCGCCGACGCCACCACGGCGGATAACGCTGTCGCGTTATGCGCCCTACTGTGCTGGGTGGTTCGCGAGCAAGCTCGCTCCTACAGGGAAATACCGTGCCGTCCGGTTCGCGAGCAAGCTCGCTCCTACAAAGAGCCAATGCCTCGCCCGCCCCTGGCTTTGGATTTTGAGGACTTCCAGAGAAGTATCCGCACACGCCGAACGCCCCGTTCAGGAGGCCTCGTTGAAGCGGAGTTTCAGGAGTTGAGCGACATGGATGTCGCGAGAGCTGCGATGGGCCAGGGATGGCCCTTCGCAGCGGGCCCCTGAAACTCCGCTTCAACGAGGGAATTTTTCGCCCCAAGCGAAAAACCGGATGTCCGGGGCAAGACCTTTGCCTACTTTGCGTCGTTTGGCAAAGTAGGTCGCCCGAGGGGGCGAAACCCAATATCTCCGCTTACACCGATGCGGCGCAGGAACACCCAGACCCCAACGCAAAAACAAAGGGCCGGCTCAATGGCCGGCCCTTTTCCCCGATCACACAACCATCACTTCTTCGCTACCAGATCCTTCGGCAGCTTGAAGGTCCAGATCATCCCGCCCTGGTCCAGGTCCTTGATGCGCTTGGCCACCTCGCCACCCCACAGCGGCACCGCGCCGCCCCAGCCGGAAAGCACGGTCACATACTGCTCGCCGTCCATCTCCCAGGTGATAGGCGAAGCGATCACGCCCGAGCCGGTGTTGAACTGGTAGAGCTTCTTGCCGGTCTTGGCGTCGAAGGCCATCAGGTAGCCCTCGGGGTTGCCGGTGAACACCAGGTTGCCGTGGGTCGCCAGCACGCCGCCCCACAGCGGCGCGTAGTTCTCGTAGCGCCAGACCTGCTTGCCGGTCTTCGGATCGATGGCGCGCAGCACGCCGATGTACTTCTCGTTCAGCGGCTTGATGGTAAAGCCCGCGCCGAGGTACGCCGCGCCTTTCTTGTAGGCGATGTTCTCGTTCCACATGTCCATGCCCCACTCGTTGGACGGGACGTAGAACAGACCGGTGTCCTGGCTGTAGGCCATGGGCATCCAGTTCTTGCCACCCAGGAAGGACGGCGCGACGAACACCGAAGTGCCCTTCTCACCACCCTCGCTCGGAGCACCCGGACGGTGGGCGTCGTCGTAGATCGGCCGGCCGTTCTCATCCAGGCCCTTGGCCCAGGTCACCTTGTCGACGAAGGGGAAGCCACGGATGAACTTGCCGTTGGTGCGGTCGAGAACGTAGAAGAAGCCGTTGCGATCGGCGGTCGCCGCGGCCTGCACGGTCTTGCCGCCGTCCTTGTAGTCGAAGGACACCAGCTCGTTGACGCCGTCGAAGTCCCAACCGTCGTGCGGGGTAGTCTGGAAGTGCCACTTGATCGAGCCGTCTTCCGGGTTCAGCGCCAGGCGCGAGGAGGAGAACAGGTTGTCGCCCGGACGCAGGTGCGAGTTCCACGGCGACGGGTTGCCGGTGCCGATGAACAGCGAGTCGGTGCTCGGGTCGTAGTAGCCGCCCAGCCAGGGCGCGGCGCCGCCGGTCTTCCACAGGTCGCCCGGCCAGGTCTTGCCCGCCTCGCCGCCGGAGATGCCGTTCTCCACCGCCTTGCCGTCCTTGTAGACGTAGCCCATGTGGCCTTCCACGGTCGGACGGCTCCACAGCAGCTCGCCGTTGGTGGGGTTGTAGGCCTCGATCTTGCCGACCACGCCGAACTCGCCACCGGCCACGCCGGTGATCAGCTTGCCCTTGGCGATCAGCGGCGCGGCGGAGATGGAGTAGCCGGCCTTGTAGTCCGCCACGGTCTTTTTCCACACCACCTTGCCGGTGTCCTTGTTCAGGGCGACCAGCTTGGCGTCGAGGGTGCCGAAGATCACCAGGTCGCCGTACAGGGCCACGCCACGGTTGATCACGTCGCAGCAGGGCATGATGCCGTCGGGCAGACGCGCGTCGTACTGCCAGAGCTTGCGACCGGTGCGTGCGTCGGCGGCAAACACCCGCGAGTAGGAGGCGGTGACGTACATCACGCCGTCCTTGATCAGCGGTTGCGCCTGCTGGCCGCGCTGCTTCTCACCACCGAAGGACAGCGCCCAGACCGGCCGCAGTTCTTTCACGTTGTCGCTGTTCAGGGTATTGAGCGGGCTGAAGCGCTGGCCCTGCTGGTTGATCCCGTTGACCACGACCTGGTCGGTACGCTTGGCGGAATCGCTGATGTCCTGGTCGGTCACCCCGGCGTGGGCGCCCAGGGAGGCCAGGCTGATGGCGGTGAACAGCACGGTGCGGGCGAAAGGTTGAAGCTGTCTCATGGCGGTGCGCCTCTGCGATTGTTGTTGTACCCGGGAAAGTTCCCCGGTCTGTCGCAGATTCTTGGTTTGGTGGGCCGCACCAACAATTGAACGCAGTGCCGAATTTCCTAGTTCCTTGGTAGCAATACCGGGCCGCGAAGGCGCGGAAATAGGGGCGTGCGTAGGAGCAGACTTTGTCCGCGATGGCATCCGGTGCGATGCGGACCTATCGCGGACGGAGTCCGCTCCTACGTTTCCGGAAAGCTGGGCATTTTCTGTAGGAACGGGCGGCCCCGCAGCGGAGTTGTCAGCGAGCGTATGGGTACGAAAGCGCGGTCAGTGCTCGTCGACACGCGGCAGGGCCTTCTGCTCGTAACGCGGGTAGAGGTGGCTGACGCTGCGGATCAGCTCGTAGCGCGTCAGGCTGACGCCGGCGAAGCGCTCGGGGATGGGCGTGCGCAGGAGGTCGTTCATGTCGGCGCCCTGGGCGATGCCATCGCGCATCACGCCATCGAGCCAGCCGAGGTAGTCGCGCATCTGCGCAAAGGGCGCGGCGTCGGTGGCGATGGGGCCGTGGCCGGGGACAATAAGTTTCCAGGGCAATTTCTGCAGCGTGTCGATATCGCCCAGCCACACGTCCAGGCCCGGACTGTTCGGCGTGGTCAGCGCACGCTGGTAGAACACGATGTCCCCGGCGAACAGCACGCCGGTGGTCTCGTCGAGTATCGCCAGGTCCGCGCCGGTATGCCCGCGCAGGCCGACCAGCCGAAACCGGTGACTGCCCATCTGCAGGATGCCCGGCTCCACGGCCTCGGTGGGCAGCACCACTTCCGTGCCGCGCATCCAGTCGCCGAGCAGGCGGTACATGTTCTCCGCCATGGCGTTGCCCTGCTCTTTCAGCAGCTTGCCGGTGCCGGCCAGCGCACCGATGGGCACATCGATGAAGGCCTGGTTGCCCAGCACGTGGTCGGGGTGGTGATGGGTAAGCAGCACGCGCCTCACCGGCTTGCCGGTGGTTTGCTGGATCAGCGCACGCAGGGCTTCGCCGTAGCGTTTCGACGGGCCGGTATCGATCACCAGTACGCCGTCGCTAGTGTCGATGAAGGCGACGTTGACAATGGCACCACCGTTGTCCTTGGCGAAGTTGTCGGTACTGCCTTCCACCAGCCAGGTGCCTTCGGCGATCCGCCGGGGTTCGAGGTGGTACTGCAGGTCGGCAAGTGCCGGCAGGCACAGGCAGGCCAGGGCGATCAGGAGGAAACGCATGGGCACCTCGTCAGCACAGGGCGGCGGCAACTCGGTGCGGCGTCAGCGCAGAGCGGCCTGGAATTCGTTGCCGTTGTTGTCGTGCAGCCAGAGCTGTGTGCGCGGATGGCCGCGCACCTCGAAAGTGAAGGTGGGGTTCTCGCTCACCGCCGGGAACAGGTCCAGGCGGGCGAAGACTTGCCCGTCCGGCCCGCGCAGCTCGGCGTGATCCAGATAGAACTCGGGGATGCCACCGACCAGCCCGTTGTCCATCGGGTGCGAGACCGACAGGCGCACCCGGCTGTATTCGCCCCTGGCGAAGGACTCACCGTGCACCTGGCCGAGGCGGTCTTCCCAGCCCGGCTGCGCACGCACCACGCTGGGCGCGGTGCAGCCGCCACCGGCGGCATCGATCCAGGCCGAGCCGACATGCCAGACACCCTTCTCGTCCCGCAGCGCGGCGCGGATCGGCGTGGCCTGCTCGATGCGGATGCGCACCGCGAGCAACGGCTCCAGATGCTCGCCCGGATAGAGCGTCAGCACATGGGGAATCGGGTTCAGCTCGGCCCACAGCAGCAGCCGGTCGAAGCGCCCCGGCAAGGCGCGGGCGTCCACTTCTACCGGGACCTGGCGGGCGTCCTCGGCGAACGGCGGCACGCCCAGTTTCACCCGCTCATCGAAGACGTAGGGTTCGCCATCGAGCAGGCGCTTGTGGTGGTACTCCCACATCACCGAGGGCATCGGGTCGCCCTCCACCGCTGCCACCAGCAGCGGCAGCGCGCAGATCCCGAGCAGCAGTTCGCGCCTGTGCATCATGTCTCCCTCACTGCACGTCCTGGTAGAGCCCCGGCAGTTCGTAACGCACGCCGTAGGCCGCGTAGAGCTTTTCCATCTCGCCGCTGCGCACCAGCTCCTCCAGCTCGCCGTCCAGGGCGTTGGAGAGCTGGCGGTTGCTTTCATGCACGGCCATACCGATGTCCCACTCGGGCTGACCGAGGTTGGGATAGGTGTTTTCGGCGTTCTTCAGGTGCTCGTCGGCGGCCTGCGCGCGCATCCAGTCCAGTTCGCCGCGCAGGGCCATCACCGCATCCACCTTGCCCGCGCGCATGCCGTCGAAGGCCGCCTGGGTACTGGGGAAGTGCACGGTCATGCGGCTGAGCTGGCCGCCCAGCACCGAGGTCAGGTAGAAGGACGGCACGCTGTCCAGCTCGACACCGATGGGGTGTTCGCGGAAAGCGGCGATGGTATCCACCTCGGACAGCCGGCGGTCGTCGCTGACCACCTGCCAGCGCTCGCGCTGGTAGGGACCGAACATCACCACCTGTTCGTTGGCGAACTCGCCGACATCGTTGCGCCGGTTGGCGTACTGGCGGTCGTAGGGCACACGCAACATCACGTCGGCGACCACGCCGGGGCGCAGGTAGTGGCCCTTCCAGATGAAGTTGCGAAGGTCGTCATCCAGGCGCTCGCCAGGCGTGACCCAGAGGAACTCCGCGCGCAGGCCCAGGCCGCTGGCCAGGCGCTGGGCGAGGTCGATGTCGACTCCGCGCGGCTGCCCGCCCTGCATGAAGCTGTAGGGCGGGAAGTTCTCGTACACGGCCACCCGCAGCACGCCGCTGGTGACCATGTCCTCGTAGGGGCGAACCCCGGCCTGCGCCTGCCCCAGCAGCAGGCACAGGGCCAGGCTCAGGAGCGCGTCGATCAGCAGAGTGGGCAGGCGCATGGCAGTCACTCTTCCACGTGCACGCTGTCCAGGTAGGTGCGGATCGCCCAGAGGCCTTCCTGGCTGATGTAGTCGGCCATCTTCGGCATGTACACGGCGCCGTCGCGCACCGCGCCGTTGATCACCCGCTCCTTGAACCACTCATCCCCTTCGGCGCCGACGTCGAGCATGCGCAGGTCGGGGGCGATGCCGCCAGATTTGGCCTCCAGGCCGTGGCAGCGCGCACAGTTCTGGTTGTACGCCGAGGCGCCGATCTCCACCGCCTTGGCGTGGTTGGCATAGGGCTCGCGGTAGGGGTTGGTGTCGCGCCATTCCTTGCCCAGCGGTTCCAGCCCCGTGGTATCCACTGCCTGGGGCGTCACATTGCCGTGGGACAGGGCCAGACCCGAAACACCCAGGCCGGCCACTAACAGCAGGCCACACAGCACGTTCTTGTTGTTCATCACTTCATCCTCTCATCGAGATGCTTGGCAAGGCACGGCGCCCGGAACGACGCCTGTGATGAGATGGTAAGAACGCGCGGCCGGCGGCCGAATCCTGCTTTGGATGCTCCCGCCTACTCCCTTGGTACTAGAACGGCGGTCGGCCATGACCGTTGAATGGCCGCCATTGGTCTGCCGCTATTGCCGGGAATTGGCTATTCGAAGGTAGCGGCGCGAGGGGTAACTTAGCTCCATTCCCGCACTAGCGCGGGCCCCACTGGAGATCGCCATGAGCGCACGAATCGAATGGCCCAAGGCCGCCCCTGACGCCTACAAGGCCATGCTCGGCCTGGAGCAGGCCCTGGCCAAGTCCGGGCTGGAAACCTCGCTGCTGGAGCTGGTGCGCCTGCGCGCCTCGCAGATCAATGGCTGCGCCTACTGCGTGAACATGCACGCCAATGACGCGCGCAAGGCCGGCGAGACCGAGGCACGGCTGCAGACCCTGAGCGTCTGGGAGGAAACCCGCTTCTTCACCGAACGCGAGCGCGCCGCGCTGGCCTGGGTGGAAAGCCTCACCCGCCTGCCGGAAAAACACGCCCCGCAGGACCAGTTCGACGCCCTGCGCGAGCAGTTCAGCGAGGCCGAGATCGTCAACCTGACCCTGGCGATTGCCACCATCAATGCGTGGAACCGCTTTGGCGTCGGCATGGCGATGGTGCCCTGAGCAAGTTCGTGCCACTGCTGTCCCTCACCCCCGCCCTCTCCCAGAGGGAGAGGGAGCTGTCCGTGCCGGCTGACGCCATGGCCTCACACTGCACCGGGCGGTCCCCTCTCCCCCTGGGAGAGGGTTAGGGTGAGGGCAGGCGCCGCGCAGGAATTCGTGAAGATTCCACGCTCGCATCGCGCGGTATGAACGGCGTTTCCCCTGTAGGAGCGGGCCATGCCCGCGATCGCGCCCATGGGGCGCTCCTACAGGTGAAGCCGTCACTTATCAGCCCTCGACCAGCTCCACCTGCTCCGGCTCGCGCTTCATCAGAACGCGGCCATTGCGGATCGAGTACAGCGCCTTGGTCTGCTGGCGGACCGCCTCATAGTCGCTCTCCACCCCCAGCACCAGCAGGTTGGCCGGACGGCCGGCGGCGATGCCGTAGCGCGCGCCCAGGTTCAGCGCACGGGCGCTGTTGTCGGTGACCAGGTCCAGCGCGCGCTGCAGGTCGTCGAAACCCATCATGTGGCAGATGTGCAGGCCGGCATCCAGCACGCGCAAGATGTTGCCGTTGCCCAGCGGGTACCACGGGTCCTTGATCGAATCCTGGCCGAAGCAGACGTTCATGCCGGCACGGTCGATCTCGGCCACGCGGGTCACGCCACGGCGTTTCGGGAAGGTGTCGAAGCGTCCCTGCAGGTGGATGCTCTCGGTCGGGCAGGAGACGAAGTTGATGCCCGAGCGCTTGAGCAGGCGGAACAGCTTGGAGCAGTAGGCGTTGTCGTAGGAGCCCATCGCGGTGGTGTGGCTGGCGGTGACGCGACCGCCCATGCCGCGCACGCGGGCTTCTTCGGCGAGCACTTCGAGGAAGCGCGAGTTCGGGTCGTCGGTCTCGTCGCAGTGCACGTCCACCAGGCAGCCGGTGCGCTCGGCCAGGTCCATCAGGAACTTGATCGAGCTGACGCCCTGCTCGCGGGTGTTCTCGAAGTGCGGGATGCCACCAACCACGTCCGCGCCGAGGCGAATCGCCTCTTCCATCAGCTCGCGGCCGCCCTCGTAGGACTCGATGCCCTCCTGCGGGAAGGCGACGATCTGCAGGTCCACCAGGTGCCGCGCTTCTTCACGAACCTCCACCATGGCCTTGAGCGCGGCCAGGGTCGGATCGGTCACGTCGACGTGGGTACGCACATGCTGGATGCCGTGGGCGGCCAGCATGCGGATGGTGGTGTGGGCACGGGACTTGGTGTCATCAAAGGTAATGGTTTCCTTGCGCTGGGCCCAGCGCTCGATGCCCTCGAACAGGGTGCCGCTCATGTTCCACTCCGGCTCGCCGGCGGTCAGGGTGGCGTCGAGGTGGATATGCGGTTCCACCAGCGGAGCGATGGCCAGGTTGCCACGGGCGTCGATGTCGTCGCCGCTGGCGGCTACGCTGCCGGCTTGCTGCACGACTTCGGCGATGACGTCGCCTTCGCAGCGGATGGTGAACAGGCCGGTCTGCTTGCGCAGCGAGGCGTTGATGATCTTCATGGGCTCGTAGGTCCTCTTCAGGCTATTCGTGGCGCGGCGCATTGGACATGCGCCAGATGAGCAGCGCCACGGAGGTATTCAGGCGGAACTGCGCGTCGTCCAGGGACTGGCCGCTGAGGGCCTCGATGCGCGCGATCCGCTGGTTCAGGGTGTTGCGGTGGATGCCCAGGCGCTGTGCCGCCCGGAGCGCGTTGCCGCCTTCCTGGACGAGCGCGTCGAGCGTCTCGATCAGCAACTGCGGCTGTTTGCGGCCCGCGTCATTGAGCGGGCCGAGGGTGTCCTTCATGAACTGCTCGACCACCGCACGATCGGGGATCGCCCGCAGCAGGCGCAGCACGCCCAGCTCACGGTAGTCGCAGAAGCCGGCGGGCGCCTGCATGCCTTCGGCGACGTCCAGCGCCTGGCGGGCTTCGAGCAGCGCGCGGGGGAACTCGGCGCAGGACTCGGCGCGGGCGGACAAACCGAGATAGGCACGCAACGGCGCGAGTTCCTGCTGCAAGCCGGCGGCCAGGGCGTGCAGTTCGGCGCGCTCGGCACTCCTGGAATCATCCAGCAGCAGGACGAACAGGTCACCCTGGATCACCACCGGCAGGCGCTCGGGGCGCTCCTGCTGCCAGTTCTCCAGGTGGTCGAGCAGGCGCTGGCGGGTCAGTTGCAGCGCGCGCTCGGCCTCCTCCGGCTCCTGCTGCTGGAACAGCGTGTCGACGCCGGACAGCCGCAACGCCACCAGGCGCCGTGGCGTCTCCACCGGCAGTTCCAGATGCTGGGCGCGACGGCGGACAATCTCCAGGCTCGGGTAGTCGCCGCTGAGCAGCTGGCCGAGGATGTCGCGGCGCGAGGTCTTCACCTGGGTCATCTGCACCAGCGCCGTGCCGATCAGGTGGGTGACGATGACCATCTTCAGCGCGTAGGGCTGCTCGATCAGCGGCAGCCCTTGAGTCTCGGCCAGATGAACCACAGACAGAGGGATGCGCTGGATGAACTCGTCGCCGGTGAGGATGACGATGCCGGCGATGCCGCTGGCGACGCCTTCGCGCACCAGCTGCAGCAGGTTGGCCTCGTCACGGGTGTGGTTGATGCCGGTGACGAACACCAGCTCGCCGCCCATCACCCAGTCGGCGATGCCGACGTTCTCCGCCACGTAGGACCAGCGCACGCTGCGATGCACATTGCGCGCGCCGGCCCGCAGCGCGAGGCTTTCCAGCCCCGGCAGACGGAGGATTTCCTCGACGCTCAGGCTCAAGCGCGCGGCTCGGTCACCGGCGCACGGGCGCGGGTGACTTCGGTGAGGACGATGTAGCAGATGGCCGAAGCGGCAATGCCCACCAGCGGCGCGATCCACGGCGAGGCGTAGGCCAGGCCTGCACCGACTGCGTAGGACACCAGGCCAGTGACGTTGAACGCCGGGATGTGGCTGCCCACCAGCGCCGGGTATTCACCGCGGTTGCGGTACCAGTAGTCGGCCATGATCACGCCACCCAGTGGCGGGATGATCGAGCCCAGCAGCACCAGGAACGGGATCAGCCATTCGTACATGCCGCCGATGGCGAGGATGATGCCGATACCGGCGGCCAGCAGGGTCATGGTGCGGCGACGTTCGCTGCGCACCAGGTGGCAGGCGGCGGCGGAGACGTTGTAGATGGTCGGGCCCTGGATGGTCCACAGGTTCAGGCAGAGCATGATCACCGCCGCGAAGGACAGGCCCTGCAGCACCATCACTTCGACGATGTCGGCGTTCTGGTAGACGATGGCGCACCAGGCGCCGGCGACGATCATCAGGCCGTTGCCGATGAGGAACGCGACCACGCTGGCGATCACTGCGATGCGCCCGCTGCGGGCCATGCGGGTCCAGTTGGTGGCCTGGGTCGCGCCGCTGGCGAAGGTGCCGAAGACCATGGTCACGGCGGCGGAGAAGGTCAGGGTCTGGCTCGGTTCCTTCGCCAGCAGGCCGCTCCAGCCACCGGCGTGGTTGGTCGCGATGACCATCGATGCCACCAGCAGGATGAACATCAGCGGCACCGACACGCGGGACATGATGTCCAGGCCCTTGAAGCCGATGATCGCAGTAATCGAGAACAGCAGGCCGAAGATCACCATCAGCGGGATGTTCAGCCACTCCGGCAGGGACAGCATCTTCACCAGCACGATGGCCACGGTGGCGGTGCCCCAGGCGTACCAGCCCAGTTCGGCGAAGCCGAGGAGGAAGTCGGACAGCTTGCTGCCGCGCTCGCCGAAGCAGAAGCGCCCCATCAGCACGGTGTTCAGGCCGCTGCGCGAGGCGATCAGGCCCAGGGCGGCGGCGTAGACGGCGAGCAGCACGTTGCCGATGAAGGCGACCCAGAGCATGTCGACGAAGTCGAAGGCCATGCCGATCTTGCCGCCGGCGAACATGGTGCCGGTGAAGAAGGTGAAGCTGAACAGGACCATGGCGATGGGCAGCAGGCCTTTGCGCCCTTCCCTGGGCGTGGCGCTCAGGGGGAACTCACTGGGGGAACTCATCGAGGGGGGATCTCCGCGAGGATTGGTTGAGGACTCCCGGCACAACGCAAATAGCGGGCCGGAAAAGCCAATCAGGAACGACGCGGAAATTTTGAGCATGTCGAACATTGTGAACTGTTCACAATGCACACTTCCGGTGGGTGTTACGGCGTTTCAAGATAGCTCAAATGTGCATTGTGCGGATTTTCGGGGCACGATGCAGCTTTTTCGCACCAAAACCTGACGAAGCCTTGATCCATGTCTGTGCCGTTCGGCGGATTTCCCGCCTCCAAACGCAACGGCAGTCTGCACTTTCTCCCTGCGACACCCTGTCACCCCCAGACAAGGAAATGGCACGGACAACAAGTCCGCTGCAAACCGACGCAGGCAGACTCTCCTCAATGTTCCGTCCGCTGTCCGCCCCTGGCAGACGGCCCGATAACAACCGATAGCCCGCCAACAAGAAAAAGGGAGTACCCGCCAATGAGCGTCGCCAGGTTCCTCGCTCCATCGGTCCTCGCGCTGAGCACGTGCCTCGCGATGGGCGCAGCCCAGGCCGAGCTGCCGACCGAGAGCATCGGTGAGACAGTCTTGCCGTTCCCGCCCTCGCCGCACCGCGCCTACATCGTCGACGTGGAGTTCGAGAACTTCATCGCCGGCCGCGTCACCGTGGTCGACCCCGAGCAGAAGAAGATGCTCGGCATGGTCAGCACCGGCTTCGTGGCTCCGTCCACCCTGAGCCACGATGCGAAGACCCTGTACTCCGCCGACACCTTCTACTCCCGCGGCACCCGCGGCGTGCGCACCGACGTGCTGACCGCCTGGGACACCTCGAACCTGCGTCCGAAGTGGGAAGTGGAAATCCCGGCCAAGCGCGCCTCGATCCTGACCCAGAAGTACGCCCTGGGCGCGAGCTCGGACGACCGCTTCGTCTACATCTACAACTTCACCCCGTCCACTTCGGTCACCGTCGTCGACACCCAGGAGAAGAAGGTCGCCAGCGAAATCGCCATCAGCGGCTGCGTGCTCAACTACCCGGTAGGCAAGCGCGCCTTCGCCTCGCTGTGCGGTGACGGCCAACTGCAGATCACCAAGATTGGTGACGACGGCAAGGAAACCGGCCGCAGCCAGACTCCGTTCTTCGATCCGAACAAGGAGAAGCTCAACGAACGCGGCCTGGCCGTGGGCGAGACCTACTTCTTCGTGACCACCGACGGCATGGTCAAGCCGGTGGACGTCTCCGGCGACAAGCCGAAGATGCTGCCGAGCTGGTCGCTGACCACCGACGAAGAGCGCAAGAAAGGCTGGGGCACCGGCGGCTGGCAGCTGATGGCCGTAGCGCCCAAGCTCAACCGCATGTACGTGCTGATGCATGAAGAGCACAGCGCCGGCAAATGGGAAGACCCGAGCCCGTTCATCTGGGTCTACGACCTGAAGACGCAGAAGAAGATCGGCACCCTGGAAGCGCCCAAGCCGGTGTGGAGCCTGCATGCCACTACCGACGACAAGCCATTGCTGCTGGGCACCGACATCGAAGGCGGCCTGCAGATCTTCGACCTGAAGACCGGCAAGTACAACGGCGCCATGGACAAGATCGCCAAGACGCCGATCCTGGTCCTGAGCCACTGATCCATTCCGAGAAAGCCAACCGAGAGGTACGGAAATGTTTTCCGATCCGATCCTGATCATCGCCAGTGCGGTGGCCGTTGCAGTGCTGCTCGCCAGCGCAGCCAGCCACAAGCTGCGCGCGCCGATGCGCTTCGCCCGCCAGGTCGAAGACTACGGTCTGCTGCCGGCCTCGCTGGTCGGCCCGGTGGCCCGCGTGCTGCCGGTGGTCGAAGGCGTTGTCGCCTTCGCCCTGCTGGTGCCGGCGAGCCGCCACGTCGCGGCCCTGGCCGCCACGGCGCTGATCCTGTTCTATGCCGGCGCCATCGGCATCAACCTCTGGCGCGGGCGCCGCGACATCGACTGCGGCTGCTCCGGCCCCGGCCAGATGCAACCGCTGCGCCCGGTACTGCTGCTGCGCAACGCGATCATCGCCGCGCTCGCCCTGATCGCCTCCTGCGCTCCGCAGGCTCGCGAGATGGGCGTGTTCGACGCCTTCGTGATTCTCGCCGCCAGCGCTGTCGCCCTGCTCCTGTATGCCGCGGCCGATGGCCTGCTGGCCAATCATCCCCGCCTGCTCAAACTCATCGGAAGGTGAACAAATGGAAGGTCTGATCGTTTCCAACATTCTTCTCTGGGTGCTGCTCATCGCCCTCGCCTTCACCGTCATGGCGCTGGTGCGCCAGATCGGCGTCCTCCACGGCCGCATCGCGCCGGCCGGCGCGCTGATGGTCGACAAGGGCGTGGCGGTCAACGAGCCCGCCCCCAAAGTCACCGCCGCCGACCGTCATGGTCGTCCGGTCAACTTCGGTTATGAAGGCGAGCGCGGCCAGCTGCTGTTCTTCCTCTCGCCGACCTGCCCGATCTGCAAATCACTGCTGCCGGCGATCAAGTCCATCGCCAAGGACAAGGCCGGCGAGCTGGAAGTGATCTACGTCAGCGACGGCGACATGGCCGCCCAGCAGGCGCTGATCGCCGAGCACGGCCTGGAGAAGTCCGCCTACGTGGTCGGCCCGGAAGTGGGCATGACCTACCAGATCGGCAAGCTGCCCTACGCCGCGCTGATCGACAGCAAGGGCGTGCTGCGCGCCAAGGGCCTGGTGAACTCCCGCGAGCATCTGGACAGCCTGTTCGAGGTCGAGCACCTGGGCAGCGCCACCCTGCAGCAGTACATGAATGGCCACAGCCACAACGGCGTGCACACCCACGACGCCAGCCACGGCCACAGCCACTGATCACGGAGAGAACAAGAATGAAATTCCTCGACAACCTGTTCGAGCGCTCCTCCCGCCAGGTGGCCAACGTCACTTCGCGGCGCAAGCTGCTGGGCCGCTTCGGCTCGCTGCTGGTGGCCGGCGCCGCGCTGCCGATCATCCTGCCGATCGACCGCACCTCCAAGGCCCTGGCCGCCGAGGCGCCCAAGGCTGGCGATCCGGGTGACCCAAACAGCTGCGACTACTGGCGCTACTGCTCCATCGACGGTTTCCTCTGCACCTGCTGCGGCGGCACCACCACCTCCTGCCCGCCCGGCACCGATGCCTCGCAAGTGACCTGGATCGGCACCTGCCGCAACCCGGCAGACGGCAAGGACTACATCATTTCCTACAACGACTGCTGCGGTAAGCACAGCTGCTCCCAGTGCGCCTGTACCCGCAACGAGAGCGAGGAACCGCTGTACCGTCCGTTCAACAACAACGACGTCAACTGGTGCCTGGGCGCGGAATCGCGCATCTACAACTGCACCGTCACCATCATCCGCGGCGTCGCGGTCTGAAGTCGGGAGAAAAGCCCATGCGCAGTCTCGTTGTCGGCGCCCTGCTCTGCAGTCTGGTCGCCCCCATTGCCCAGGCCCGTGCGATCCCCGATCCGCACCAGCGGCCGGCGCCCGGCAACGAGGAGGTGCAGAAGCCGATCTCCCAGCAGAGCTACAGCCCGGCTACCAACTACCAGCTGCAATGCGCCGGCTGCCATCTCACCGAAGGCAGCGGCAGCAAGGCCAACGACACGCCGCGCCTGCACGGCTTCGTCGGCAACTTCCTGAAGGTGGAGGGTGGGCGGCAATTCCTCGTGCGCGTGCCGGGCATGTCCCAGTCCGCGCTGAACGACGCGCAACTGGCCGACCTGCTCAACTGGCTGCTGCGCAAGGAGGGCATGGCTGGCAACAGCATGCCCGCCGAGTTCAAGCCCTACACCGCCGAGGAAGTCAAAGCCACGCGCTACCAGGCCCTGCTCAACCTGCCCGGCACACGCGCTGGGCTGATCCAGGAAATGCGCAAGCAGGGCATCACCATCACCGATGGGATGAGCGATGCGTACTGAGTGATTGCTCCGGTGGCTGCCCGCCGGAAAACAGCTTTGCCTCCGCACTACGCCCGCTGCTCCAGCGGGCCTTTTTATGCGCAAAGGGTTTGCAGGGAGCGCTTGCGTAGGATGGGTGGAGCGCAGCGATGCCCATACAGTCTGCGCACTGGAGCGATGGGTATCGCTGCGCTCCACACCATCCTACAACGCGGTCCCGGCGACTCGGTGCAACCTGCAGGTGCGGGCCATGCGCGCGATCGCGGGCATGGCCCGCTCCTACAAGGGAATGCCGGAGCCAACCCCGTAGGGTGCATAACCTGGAACAGGTTATCCGCCGCTGACCTCCGATGGCGGATAACGCTGGCGCGTTATGCGCCCTACGATCCTTGCGGCGTGCGTCAGCTGCTCTCGCGAACCATCAACTCGAACCCCAGGTCCATCACCGGCGCGTTCACCGGCTTGTCGTTGATGAGGTCGAGCAGGCGCTCGGCCGCATGGGTGCCGATGGCCTTGCGTGGGGTGCGGATGCTGGAGAGGCGCGGGACCATGAATTCCGAGCTGGGCAGGTCATTGAAGCCCAGCACTGCCACCTGCTCGGGGATGCGGATGCCGTGGCGCATGGCTTCCAGCAGGGCGCCGTGGGCCAGGTCGTCGTTGCCGAAGAAGATGCCTTCCACCTGCGGATGGCTGGCCAGCAGCTGGCGGAACAGCTCGCCGCCCAGGCCCACCGAGGATGGGCGCGGCGTGAGGACTTCCAGCGCCGGGTCGTAGCAGCCGGCCTGCTGCAGGGCGCGGCGATAGCCCTCGCCGCGCAGCAGGGTGCGCTGGTCCAGCTGCGCGCCGATGTAGGCCAGGCGCTTGCGCCCGCTCTTGAGCAGGTGTCTGGCCGCGGCCTCCCCTGCGCGAATCTGCGAGAAGCCCACGCAATGCAGCCCCGCGCCGGGGTCCAGGTCCATCATGTAGACCGCCGGCACGCCGCTGGCCTCGATCATCCGCCGGGCGCTCTCGGTACGGTCGAAGCCGGTCAGCAGCAGGCCGCGCGGCTGGTACGCGAGGTAGTTGCGCAGCAGGTTCTCTTCTTCGTCGCGGGAGTAGTGGTAGTTGCCGATCAGCACTTCCAGCCCGCGCGGGTGCATCACCGCGTGGATGGCTTCGAGGGTTTCGATGAACAGCTGGTTCGCCAGCGAAGGCACCAGCACCACGATGTTGTGGCTCTGCTTGGAAGCCAGCGCGCGGGCGGCGGGGTTGGCCACGTAGCCCAGGTCGGCGGCGGCCTGGCGGACCTTTTCCGCCAGTTCTTCGGCCACCGTGCTCACGCCGCGCAGGGCGCGCGAGGCGGTGATGGGGCTGACGCCGGCACTGCGTGCCACATCGTTGAGGGTGGGTTTGCCGGTGGTGCGAGAGCTTTTGTCGTTTTTCTTATCGTTCTTCTGAGCGGTCATCGGGCGGCTTGCCAAACAAAAATCGAGGCACTAAGGTAGCGCTGTCTCGCAGCCAGGGCAATTGCCTGAGGCCGGCTCCCGCCGCCCCTCGCCCGCCGGTGAAACATACTCACGAGAGCACCGGGACACACCGACTAGAATGACAAGAATACGGAGGCAGCCGATGCTTTTCGTTACGCCCACCAAAGATAGCGCTGTCTCAACACCGAGGCCCTGCATGCTCCCCGCCATCGATGCCGTGCTCATCATGGGTGTCGCCGGATGCGGCAAGTCCAGCGTCAGCGAGGCCTTGTGCCTGCGCAGCGGCGCGTTCGCCATTGAAGGCGACTCCTTCCACCCCGAAGCCAACATCCAGAAGATGAGCGCCGGCATCCCGCTGACCGACGAGGACCGCGCCGGCTGGCTCGACACCCTCGCCGCCCAGCTGCAGAAAGCCATCGCCGCCGGCCAGCGCCCCGTGCTCACCTGCTCCGCGCTCAAGCTCATCTACCGCGAACGCCTGCGCCGCGCCGTGCCCGGCCTGGGCGTGGTGTTCCTGGAACTCACCCCGGAAACCGCCGCCCAGCGCGTCGCCACCCGCCCCGGCCACTTCATGCCGGCCAGCCTGATCGACAGCCAGTTCGCCGCCCTCGAAGTGCCGACCAGCGAACCGCTGACCCTGCGCCTGGACGCCACCCGCCCGCTCGACGAACTGGCGGAAGCCGCACACCTCTGGTGGCGACAGCACTCCAACGACTGACGCAATAGCGCCTGCCATCGAAAGATAGCGCTATCTCGATTAATCCAAGAAAGAAGAGCCGCTCCGGCACAAAGACAAAAACAGGAGAGACCCATGCTCGGCATGTCCCACAACACCTATCTGCTGCTGGACGCGGTGGTCACCATCATCGGCCTGATCCTGCTGATCACCCGCTTCAAGATTCACCCCTTCGTTGCCCTGATCATCGCCGCCGGCTTCCTCGGCCTCACCTCCGGCATGCCCGTGGCGACCATCGTCAAATCCTTCCAGGACGGCTTCGGCGGCGTACTCGGCTTCGTCGGCATCATCCTTGCCCTGGGCACCATGCTCGGCAAGATGATGGCCGAGTCCGGCGGTGCGGATCAGATCGCCCGCACCCTGATTCGCGCCTTCGGCAAGGAGCGCGTGCACTGGGCGATGATGCTCGCCGCCTTCCTGGTCGGCATTCCGCTGTTCTTCGAGATCGGCTTCATCCTGCTGGTGCCGCTGGTGTTCATCGTTGCCCGCCGCAGCGGCGTGTCGCTGATCAAGATCGGCATCCCGCTGCTCGCCGGCCTCTCCGCCGTACACGGCCTGGTGCCGCCGCACCCGGGCCCGCTGCTGGCCATCGGCGTATTCGGCGCGGACATCGGCAAGACCATCTTCTACGGCCTGCTGGTCGCGCTGCCCACCGCTGCCATCGCCGGTCCGATCTTCGGCAAGTTCATCGCCCAGTACATTCCCGGCCAGCCCAATGAAGAGCTGGTGGCGCAGATCGCCCACGAGCCGGACACCAGCAACCTGCCCAGCTTCGGCGTCACCCTGCTCACCGTGCTGCTGCCGGTGTTCCTGATGCTGCTCAAGACCTTCGCCGACGTCATGCTCGACGATGGCCACGTGATCCGCGCCTGGCTGGACATGATCGGCCACCCGATCACCGCCCTGCTGCTGGCCCTGCTGCTGTCGCTGTACACCTTCGGCCACGCGCGCGGCTTCGATTCGAAGAAGATCCTCAAGCTGCTTGACCAGAGCCTCGCCCCCACTGCCGCCATCGTGATGATCATCGGCGCCGGCGGCGGCTTCAAACAGATGCTGGTGGCCAGCGGCGTGGGCGACGTGATCGGCCACATGGCGGTGCAGGCGCAGATTTCGCCCATCCTGCTGGCCTGGCTAGTGGCCGCGGTGATCCGCATCGCCACCGGATCCGCCACCGTCGCCACCATCACCGGCGCGGGCATCGTGGTGCCGGTCATCGACCTGATCCCCGGCGTCAACCGCGAACTGCTGGTCCTCGCCACCGGCGCCGGCTCGCTGATCCTGTCCCACGTCAACGACGCCGGTTTCTGGCTGGTGAAGCAGTACTTCAACATGAGCGTGATGGAGACCTTCAAGACCTGGACGGCGATGGAAACCATCCTCTCGGTGGTCGGCCTGCTGTTCATCCTGCTGCTGTCGATGTTCGTCTGATGCATTGATTGATGGGTATCGCTGCACTCCCCTCCAGGGAGCTCCACGTAGGATGGCGTGGAGCGCAGCGATACCCATCACGCCCAGCACCTCATCACCCGGCGAGCACCACCAACCGCCCGCCCCGGATTCCTGCAACGAGGTATCGCCCGTGACTTCCTCCGCAACTCCGAAAGCCCCCGTCCAGCCCTCCTGGCCCCGTGATTTCGACATCCGCGCCCGCTACGCCGAGCAGCAGGAACTCCTGCAGCCCGCTCCGGCAAAGCAGCCCAACCCGGCACACCCGTAGGGCGCATAACCCGGAACGGGTTATCCGCCGCCCCACCCGTACACCATAAAGCCGGCGGATAACCGCAAGCGGTTATGCGCCCTACGCCCGTGCATTACTTTTGCTGAATCGTTTTACCTGAGCCGAGCTAGGCTCTAGAACATTCCGTACGGCACATGACCGCGAACGCTCATGCGCCTCAACAGACCAGTCGCCCACCTTCCCCCGAGGGATGAGTCATGCCCGACAACAACAAGCTCGACCATCTGTTCCCCCGCCTCGCCGATATCCCCGATGCCTGGAGCCCCGACGCCCCCGTCGAGCAGCGCGAATACCTGGTCAACGGCGAACTGCGCCGCTGGGACGGCCCGCTCGCCCCGGTACGCAGCCCGATCTTCCTCGCCACCGATCAGGGCGATCAGCAGGTCATCCTCGGCAGCACGCCGCTGCTGGATGCCGACGCCGCCCTCGCCGCGCTGGACGCCGCCGTGGCCGCCTACGACAACGGCCAGGGCGCGTGGCCCAACCTGCGCGTGGCCGAGCGCATCGCCCACGTCGAGCGCTTCCTCGACCGCATGCGCGAGCAGCGCACGGCCGTGGTCAAGCTGCTGATGTGGGAGATCGGCAAGAACCTCAAGGACTCGGAGAAGGAGTTCGACCGCACCTGCGACTACATCGTCGACACCATCCAGGCGCTCAAGGAACTGGACCGCCGCTCCAGCCGCTTCGAGCTGGAACAGGGCACCCTCGGGCAGATTCGCCGCGTGCCGCTGGGCGTCGCGCTGTGCATGGGCCCGTACAACTACCCGCTGAACGAGACCTTCACCACCCTGATCCCGGCGCTGATCATGGGCAACACGGTGGTCTTCAAGCCTGCCAAGTTCGGTGTGCTGCTGATCCGTCCGCTGCTCGAAGCCTTCCGCGACAGCTTCCCGCCGGGCGTCATCAACGTCATCTACGGGCGCGGCCGCGAGACCGTCAGCGCGCTGATGGCCAGCGGCAAGGTCGACGTCTTCGCCTTCATCGGCACCCACTCCGGCGCCGCCGACCTGAAGAAGCTCCACCCGCGCCCGCACCGCCTGCGCGCCGCCCTCGGCCTGGACGCCAAGAACCCCGGCATCGTCCTGCCCAGCGTCGACCTCGACAACGCCGTCAGCGAAGCCATCACCGGCGCCCTCTCCTTCAATGGCCAGCGCTGCACCGCGCTGAAGATCCTCTTCGTTCACGAAGACGTGCTGGACAGCTTCCTCGCCAAGTTCAGCGCCAAGCTCGCCGAACTCAAACCCGGCATGCCCTGGGAAGCCGGCGTGGCGCTGACGCCGCTGCCCGAGCCGGGCAAGGTCGACTACCTCGACGGCCTGCTGCAGGACGCCCTGGCCAAGGGCGCCAAGGTCATCAACCCCAGCGGCGGCGAGAGCCGCGAAAGCTTCTTCTACCCCGCGTTGCTCAGCCCGGTGCGCGCCGACATGCGGCTGTACAACGAGGAACAGTTCGGCCCGCTGGTGCCAGTAGTGCCGTACCGCGAGCTGGACGAGGTGATCGACTACGTCCTGCAGTCCGACTACGGCCAGCAGCTCAGCCTGTTCGGCGACGACCCCGAGCAGATCGGCCCGCTGGTGGATGCCTTCGTCAACCAGGTCGGCCGCATCAACATCAACGCCCAGTGTCAGCGCGGCCCGGACAGCTACCCCTTCAACGGCCGCAAGAACTCTGCCGAGGGCACCCTCTCCGTCCACGACGCCCTGCGCACCTTCTCCATCCGCACCCTGGTCGCCACGCGCTTCACCGACGCCAACAAGGCGCTGATCAGCCAGATCATCCGCGACCGCGACTCCAGCTTCCTGACCACTGACTACATATTCTGATAGGCGGCCGGAAAGCGCCCTCTCCCTAACCCTCTCCCTGAAGGGAGAGGGGACCGTTCGGCGCAAGGAGAACCCACATCTTCAGCCGGCACAATCGGCTCCCTCTCCCTTCGGAGCGGGGCGCGCAGCCAGGGCTGGGGAGAGGGTCCTACAGGATAAAACCAAGCTGCCAGCCGGCACGAACTGCCCCCTCTCCCTCTGGGAGAGGGCTGGGGTGAGGGAATCGCTCTAGCGCCGGACCTCCACGAAAACCACCACCCCACTTTCAGAAATCCCTTTCGAAATATCCCGACACCCTCCCATCGCCAATTGAAACAACCCGGTAAGGAGACCCCACTACGCTTGCCATAAGTCAAAGGGGTCACCCTTCAAGACTCGATAGTCTGCGCGCCTCTCGACGAGCTTGATATCCGTCGTCTGAACCGATAGTGGCAACGACCGATATCGCAATGGACGAAGCGTTTGCCACCCAATCCACGGATTCCCAGCGAACAAGGGAGCACCAACATGAGTGGCTACAACGCAGTTCTGGCACGTAACACCGACAAGGCCCCGCAAAACCTCGGCCCCTACGCCCAAACAGTCGCCTTCTCCCACTACAACAACCTTTCCGCCCAGCTTCCGGTCGACCCGAGCAGCGGCAAGCTGGTGGCCGGTGGCGCCAAGGAACAGGCCGAACAGTGCTACAGGAACCTCAAGGCCGTCGTCGAAAGCATCGGCCACAGACTGGACGACACCGTCCGCATCTCCATCTTCCTGACCAACATCGCTGACGCCGAAGCCGTCGCCAAGGTGCACGCGGCCTTCTTCCCCAACTACCTGCCGACCCTCACCACCGTCGGCGTGGCCGCCCTGCCGCTGGGCGCCCAGGTACAGGTCGAAGCGCTCATCACCTGCGGCGAAGGCACCATCCCCAGCGCCCCGCAGGCCGGCGACCTGATCAAGGTCGAACGCAACACCGAGAGCGCGCCGCTGAGCCCGCTGTCCACCCAGACCGTCGCCTTCTCTCACTACAACAACCTCAGCGCCCAGCTGCCCATCGACCCGCGCACCGGGAAGCTGGTGGCCGGCGGCGTCGAGGAACAGACCCGGCAGTGCCTGCGCAACATCAAGACCATCCTCGAAAGCATCGACGTGCCCTTCGACGACATCGTGCGCATCACCGTCTTCGTCAAGAACCTCGCCGACATGCAGGCCGTGAACCAGGTCTACACCACCTTCTTCCCCGACTCGGCTATCGCCCGCGCCGTCGGCTACTTGCCGGCACGCACCGTGGTGCAAGCGCAAGCCTTGCCGATGGATGCCCTGGTGCAGGTCGAGGCCGTGGTCTCCCACGGCGACGGCACACCCCCGCAGGCCGTCGAAGACCGCCACGGCATCGTCATCAAGGCCCGCAACACCGACGCCGCGCCGAAGTGCCCCTTCTCCACCCAGACCGTCGCCTTCTCCCACTACAACCACATCTCCGCCCAGCTGCCGCTGGACGTGAAGACCGGTGAACTGGTGGCCGGCGGCATCAAGGAACAGGCCGGCCAGTGCTTCAAGCACCTCAAGGCCATCGTCGAAAGCATCGACCACGCCCTGGCCGATGTGGTGAAGGTCAACCTCTACCTGAAAAACATCGACGACATCGCCGCCGTCGATGAGGTTTACGCCAGCTACTTCCCCGGTGGCGTCCCCGCCCGCCGGACAGTCGGCGTAGGCGCACTGCCCAAGGGCGCGCTGATCCAGATCGACGCCGTGGTCGCCAACGCCGAAGGCACCCCGCCGGCTGCGTGATTGGCAACCGCTAATGCAGCCCTATCCGGCTAACACCACCGCATGACTCACACCTGACGGTCCCCTCTCCCGCTCGCGGGAGAGGGGCTCTTGCTCTATGTAGGAGCGAGCTTGCTCGCGAACCCGCCCCACTCCAAACCAACAATCACTCCCTCCGCCACCATCTCCCGCGCCTTTCCTCACGCATCAACCTCGGCACCTCCCCCATCGGCACCCAGTACTCCCCCTGCCAATCCAGCACCGCCAGCGACCGCCCCTCGCCTTTCGCCAGCATCCGCCTCGGCAACCCTGCCGCCACCCGCTCCTGATCCCTGAGCGTTGGCAGCACATGGCCGGTGATCCACATCCGCAACTGCCGATGCTCCGGATCGCGATAACGGTGCAGCACATGGAAGGTGCCGAAGTCATTCACCAGCATCACGTCCTCCTCGCCGCTGCCCGTCACCAGGCGCGCCTCGCGAAAGAGGTCCTCATCCAATCGAAGAACATAAGCATCGACCCGCTCGCGGATCAGATATCCCAGCTCGCGGGCGACCAACCAGGGCTGGTTGTCGATCAACACGCCGCGCAGGGAACGGTTGTAGCGGTGGAAAACGGTGGGAACGTAGATGTCGTCCATGTGCTTTTCCTAGGTAGTTTCGAGAAACCACCGCCCTGATCGTCGCCAAACGATTAGGGAGGCAGAGCCACACAGGGTTGGCGAACCGGCTACCTAGGTCCCGGCAGACCCGAAGGTCTCCCTGTGCGGCCCGCCATAGCGAAGAACCGTGGACGTGTTGATACGTCACGGTCTGACGAAACGTCACCGCACCTAGGTAGTTATTCGAGTCGCCAAACCCGGCCCCTGTCGCTTTCACAGGGGCGTCGGGAGGTTATGAGGAAGGGTTGCGGTGGTCAAGCAAGGCCGGTTGGCAAATGCAAACTGCGTTGCCGCCGATGGCGGCTTCCGACCCATAGCGGACGGTCGAGAGTGCTGAATCAGCCGCTCGATCAACGCTGGCGCAGTTGCCGTGGGGTGGCGTTCAAAAGTCGGCGTATCAGGCGGCGGAGAGCTGTTGCGTCCCGATAGCCGACCTGCGCCGAGACCGCTTCCACGGAGTATTCGCCGGACTCGAGCAGCGCTCGGGCCTTGTGCAGTTGCACTCGCTGGATGAGCTGCCGAGTGGAGTGCCCCGTTGCCTTGTGGACGTGACGCGACAGGGTCCGCTCGGACATGCCGACGCTCGCTGCGAGTGCCTTGACCTCGGGCAGGGCCGGCAGCGAGTTCTCGATCTGTGCGGTCAGGCGCGAGACCAGGGCATTGCCCTGCACCATCATGGCGGGGATCACGAACGGCGACTGCAGTTGTCGACGGTCGAGGAGGAGTGCCTTGCTGACGGAGTCGGCGATTTCGGGCGACAAGCGCCGGCGAAGCAGATGCAGCATGAGGTCCGTTTGCGCGAAGGCGGCCCCCGCGGTGGTCAATGGGGGATCGGCCAGCACCATGAAGTCAGGGTCGACACGGCAGCCCGGAGCGATTTTCTGCAGGTGCGGTGCCAGCCACCAGGAGGTCGTCACCCGCCGCCCCTCCAGCAGTCCCGCGGCATGCAGCAGGAAGACCGCAGAGCATGAGGCGGCGATCTCCTTGCCGCTTGCGACGTGAGTATTCAGCGCCGAAAGCAGGGGACTCGCCCAGGGCTCTTCGAGGCGCTGCTGAAGCTGGCCGACGTCACCGACGCCGATACCCGGTATGACCCAGCAGGAGTTGTCCTGGGCGTCATGCTCGAGCGGTTCCACCTGCAGTTGCAGACCATGTGCCAGCGTCACCGATCCGGGGCGAGGGCCGCATATCCGCCAGCGGGGCGTGGCCAAGCCGCGCCGCTCGCCGACGCTTGCGGCGGTGGCGAGGATGTCCAGCGTAGAGGCCACGCTCGAGGCGAAAGCACCCGGTATGACCACAATGGTGAAATCGTGCATTGTCGGATTAGGCTCGAAAGAGGGCAGATCGGACACTATTGCCCGAAGCGAACGCCAGGTTCAATAGCGCCTCAATCCATTGCCAATGGTTTCAGCCATGCCCAACATCCTGATCAAGGTACCCACCGGCGCTTTCAGCGATCAGCAACGAGAGCGACTACTGACGCGCGTCAGCGAGGCAGCCATCGCTCATGAACACATGGGAAACGATCCTCGGCAGCGCAGCCTGTGCTGGGTACTGATCGAGGAAGTGCGGGCTGCCGACTGGCTCTGTGGGGGGATCAGCGTGCACGCCCACGCGATTCCCTGCATCGTCATGGTCAAGGTGCCTACAGGCGTCCTTGATGAGCAGATGCGCAGGGACTACGTGCTGGGCCTGCACCAGGCAATCGAAAAAAGTGCAGAGCTGGATGACGGTCGCATGCTGATGACTTCGATACAGCTGACGGACATTGCCGATGGCACATGGGGGGCGAACGGCAGTCTCTGGCGCCTGGCCGATTTCACCCGGGCTGCAGGGTACGGGCATCTCCTCCCTGGTGCGTAGAACGCCATACCGGGTCGGGAGGCCAGATGCGGTTGCAATCTTTCCTCCCGCAGACGTCCGCCATCGGCCGTTTGCTGCCTCTGGCGAGAGTTCACTACCGACCCATAGCGGACATTGTCGAGATCGGTGCTTAGACATTGCAAGTAGTGTTAAATCCTGCCTTTTGATCAGGACAGAATCGGGGAGTGTTCAATGCTTCATCAAATTCGGGCCATCTGCCACAAAGCAGGCTTTTCCAAAAGCCCCTGCGCTTGGCTTGCTATCGATGAGGTACCAATCGAGCAATGGCTGGCGTGCCATATCGATAACCCAGATGTCTCGAAGAAAGGATTGTCGCTAATGTGGCTACTGGACGAAGAGGAGGACGCTCTCGCTGAACGCCGTTTTGCACCGGGAGAGGATGGCACGTCCACCTTAGTACCGCTGCTGGTGTGCAGCGACGATATGGATTTTAATTGCGCAGTGCTCATGACAGAGCAGGTCATTGAGGGAAGTACGCTGCACTGGCGCCGGTTTGGCTGGAGCGCGTCGAGCGGTTTGGAAGTAGGGATATCAACACGCTGGATCGCCGACAGCAAGCCGGTAAGTTTCGCTGTGAGCGACTTCAGCGATGCACTAAGCGAGCTGAAAAGAATAATGCGGCACTGTCGAGAGAACTGAACCTCTTTCACCCAAGCTTCCGCTTCTGGCCGATTGCAGCCTCCAGCGAGAGGTCGCTACCGACCCATAGCGGACACCTGGCACTGCAATTCGAGCCACTAAGACCTGCACTTCATTTGTAGCGATTTTGACGCCTTGCGCTACATTTCGCTTACAAGCGCCAGCCGGCAGGTGGTCACGACGATATAGGGAGTACGGCGTGCAGCCGAGGCAACGAAACTGCCACGGATGTAACTGCAACAAGGAGGTTCTTCATGCTCCCGCCATTTACGCGGCATTCCCTGCCTGCCTATGCCCGATCCGCTCTGGGCGTCGCCATAGCCAATGCTTTCACCCTGGTGATGCTGCCGGAGACAGCCCATGCTGTCTGTGGGCAGCAAAGCGGCACCTACACGACAACCCAGACCTGTACTCCGGCTAGCGGCATCGCGGCCGATATCACGACGCTGGCCGGCACCCAGGTGACCACGTCTGCAGGAAACTCCCTGCTTGCCCGCGCCGCCAACGCAAACACCAGCATCCTGCTCAACGGCACTAAAGTTCAGAGCACACCGTTGACTGCGGTCAGTGCGGTACAGGCTCAGATCACGGGTGGAATCTTGGGGGCTGGGGAAGCACTCATCAACTTCCAGAGCGGGAGCAATCTCATCCAGTCAGGAGGCAGCGGCCTGGACGCTGTCGCCATCCTCAACACTAACACTGGTTCATCGACAGTCCTGATTGGCGCCGGCACTGAGGTGAACATCAATAACCGCTCAGTTGGCAGCGAGCGCGATGGTATTGATGTGAGCGCTTCCGGGGGCGGGGACATCGTGTTCCAGCATGCCGGCACTGGGAGCATCCTCACTTACGGCGGAAACAACATCTGGCTGAAGGCAGTTTCCAGTGGGAACGTGAATGCCACGGTGGGTTCTGGCGTCAGCCTTACCGTTGACAACAACGACCCGCTATCGGGAGGCGATCCAAACATCGACGACGAAAACGATCCTCAGGCCGGCACCGGCAACCATGCTGGGGTGCACACTCGCGCCGTCAACGGCAACACGACGGTGAGTAACGCTGCGACCATTCGCGGTATGGGTCAGAACGCTTTCGGCATCTTCACAGAGGGTGGTGCGGGCACGACCAACCTCGCCAACACCGGAAGCATTACCACCGACGGGCTGAACGGCTTCGGCATCCGCTCCATCTCCACCACTGGCAGCATCCATATCGTCAACAGCGGCGATATCACCACGACCGGTGATAACGGCCACGCCATCTACGTGAATGACAACGTCGGCGCTACGGGCGACATCAGCATCCAGAACGACGGCGATCTGGTAGTGGGGAACGACACCGACACGATTGGTTCACGGGGTATTTACGCCACCAAGCGCGGCACCGGCAGCTTCACCCTGACCGGGAGCGGCAACATCACGGTCAAGAACGGTTCAGTGTCGACTCGAGCTAACGGGATCATCATCACCACCGCCCAGAACGGCCTGGTGAACTACAGCGGCGACATCGTCACGAGCGGGCCGGGGGCGAGCGCTATTCGCCTGGAATCCATCGATGGCGATGCGACGGTGATCTACACGGGCAAGAAGCTCGAAACACTCAGTACGAACGCCCATGGCATCTATGCGACGTCGACACAGGGAAAGGCAACGGTCAATTCCAGTGGAACCATCACCACTCAGTCTGAAGGTTCAGGCGGCGTGGGTACGGGGATTGATGCTTATGGGCTGCGTGCTGAGAGCGGTTTACAGGATGCCAGTGTCACCTACACCGGCTCCAAGATCGATGTGAACGGTAGAGGTGCTGCCATCCTTGCCAATACCACCTACAAATCGGGCACGGGCGCAGGTGCTGCCACGGTCGACAACAGCGGTGAGCTAGTCGCGAGAGGCGAAAGACAGCGCGGCATACGGACGATAACGGTGACCGGCGACCAGACAGTCATCAACCGTGGGGTGATTACTACCCTGGGAGATACCGACAGCCAGGGGATACTGGCGCAAGCCTCCGGCGCGGCCACTATCCGCGTGGAGAACAGCGGCAATATCACAACCCATGGGAGCATCGCGTCAGGTATCGATGCGCTCTCGGTCGGTGGATCGGCAAGCGTCACCAACAGCGCGGCGATCCTTGGAGGTTGGGGCCTGAGCACGGGTGTGTCCCTGGCCGGCGAGACGCAGGCGCTGACCAATACCGGCTCCATCGGCGCCCTCAGCGACCGCGCGGTGCTGGGGGATGCCAACGGCCCGGATGCCACCGTAACCATTGATAACGGCGGATCAATCGTCGGCGCAATCAACGCTGCTACTTCTCAGGTAAGCCTCGACAACCAGGGTTCCTGGACGCTGCGCAACTACGCCGACAGCAATGGAGATGGTGTCCGGGACACTTGGGGGGTGGCGGTCAACAACCTCGGAACCGCTGCAGGCAACAGCATCGACAACAGCGGCACCTTGACCTTGGCCGCCCAGCCGAGCAGCGGCATTCTGACCTTCGACACCACGGGTGCTTATCTGCCGCTTGGGCAGAGTGCGAACTCCCCAGTGCTGGGTGGCGCGGTACAAGGCCAGTTGCTGGGCGTAGGAACCTTCACCAACAGTGGCCTGATTGACCTCACCGGGGGTAGTCATGCGGTGGGCAACGTATTGCTCATCAGCAACGCCCAGGTCGCCGGCAGCGCCGGAACCGGTGTGTTTGTATCCAACGGAGGGCGCCTGTTGCTCAACAGCGAGCTCAACGAGGGCGGCCCGAACAGTCATTCGGACATGCTGGTGGTGGATTCCACCGCCACAGGTAGCGGAGGCTCCACCGGGCTGCTGGTTAGGAATGTCGGTGGACAGGGGGCCCTTACCGAGGGCAACGGTATCGCTGTGGTGAACCTGCTGGACACGGCAGTGGCTGCCAGTGACGCCAATGCGTTCAGCCTGGCCCGCCGGGTCGTAGCCGGGCCCTACGAGTACCAGCTCTATCGTGGCGCGCCAGATGGTTCGGGCACCCAGACCTGGTACCTGCGCTCGGACATCGAGCCGACCCCGCCGACGCCACCCGATCCGCCCACTCCGCCGGAACCTCCGACTCCACCTGCGCCACCTGAGCCGCGCACGCCGAACTTCCGTCCCGAAGTCTCGCTGTACGGGGCGTTGCCGGCGCTGGCCCTTGTCTATGGCCGCACCATGGTCGATACCCTGCACGAGCGCGTGGGAGAGGAGCGTCCGACGGCCTGGCAGGAGCCCCCGGCGGAAGACGAGGCGACCTGGGGGCCGTCGCTGGGTTGGGGCCGGGTGATCTACCGCAGCGGCAAGCAGGATGGCGACCGCAAGGACGCCGTGGGTAATACCCCCGAATACAACTACGACTTGACCGCCTTCCAGGTGGGCGCCGACCTGTACCGCAAGGAGCGGGCCGATGGCGGCCATGACCAGGCGGGCTTCTCGCTGGGCATCGGCAGCATGGATGCCGGCGTCAGCCACTACACCGGCCGCAACGCCGGCGATGACACGCTGCGCGCATACAGCCTGGGTGGCTACTGGACGCACTTCGGCCCGGAAGGCTGGTATCTGGATGGCGTCCTGCAGGTCAGTCGCTACGACATCGAAGCGCGCCCCAACGAGCTTGGCAAGCTGGAGACCAGGGGCTGGGGCTACACCGGCTCGCTGGAGGGTGGATACCCCTACGAGGCGGACAAGGATCTGTGGATCGAGCCCCAAGCCCAGGTGATCTACAGCTACGTCGATCTCGATGACAGCGATGATGTCGGTGCCGACGTGCGCTTCCGGGATGTCGAATCGCTGATCGGCCGCCTCGGCGTGCGCATTGCCAAGGACTGGGAGACGGAAGGTAGCGACAAGAGTCGTCGTCGCACGCAGGGCTGGGTTCGCCCTAGTGTCTGGCATGAATTCAAGGGGCAGCCCAAGACCGAGTTCTCCTCGCAGTCCGGCTACATCCCGTTCGAGGCGGATATTGATGGCACCTGGTGGGAAGCGAACCTCGGCATAGATCACCAGGCCAGCGAGAAAGTGACCTTCACCGTCTCTGCGGGCTACCGCGAGGCCTTTGACGGCGACAGCCATGGGTACGACGCCATGGTCGGATTCAAGTATCTGTTCTAGAGACGTAGAGCGGGCCGTCAGGCGCAGGTTTGACGGCTAAGGCTCTCCACTCAGCTTATTCAGTGTCCGCTACTGGCCGATAGCGGCCCCTGTCGAGCGGCCTCGCCCCGACAGTTCATTGGCGGCAACCGAACGCATCTGCCTCCCTTGGCACTGCCGAGTGACCGTAACTATTTATTGCGCAGCGCGCTCATCGAACAGGGAGGCGATCCCCCGCCCTGAACCTCCACCCCAGCCCCGAAATCGCCGCCAGCCACGGCGAGCAGCCGCTGCGAATTCATCTGACGCACATCGCAGAAGCCCGGAGATAGGCCAGTCGAGCCGGCAAGCCAGAGCGTTTGCCACCGCGCTGTCATAAAACATTCACAGGACCCGATCACAGTATGGCAGCCCGATATCAAAAGGATTGCCCTCGATGAAAAGCTTTGTGAAATCTGCTGCGATCGCCGTTACGCTGTCCATGTGTGCCTCTTCCGTCGTCTTTGCCGACGAGAGCGTCCGCCTGACCGGCTCTGGCGCCAGCTTCCCCGCTCCGATCTACCTGACCTGGTTCAAGGACTTCAGCAAGAAAACCGCTGGCGTCACCGTGGATTACCAGTCCAAGGGTAGCGGTGCGGGTGTACAGGATTTCCTCAACAAGACCGTGGACTTCGCGGCCAGTGACTCGGCCATGAAGGACGAGGACATCGCCAAGGTTGCCGAAGGCGTGCAACTGCTGCCGATGACCGCCGGCGAAATCGTCCTGGCGTACAACCTGCCGGGCAGCCCCAAGGGCCTGAAACTGCCGCGCGACGTGTACTCCAACATCTTCCTGGGCAAGATCACTCAGTGGAACGACCCGCAGATCGTCGCGGCCAACCCTGAGCTGAAGCTGCCGGCCCTGCCGATCACCGTTGTCGTGCGTGCGGATTCCAGTGGCACCACCGCTGTGTTCACCAAGCACATGTCGACCATCAACCCGGAGTTCAAGACTGCCCTGGGTGAAGGCAACACCGTCAACTGGCCGGCCAGCGACAAATTCATCAAGTCGCCGAAGAACGATGGCGTGACCGCTACCGTTCGCCAGACCCCGGGCGCCATCGGCTACATCGAGTACGGCTTCGCCAAGCTGGCCAAGGTCGACTTCGCCGAGCTGCAGAACAAGGCCGGTCAGTACGTCGTGCCGAACGCGGAAAGCGGTGCCGCGGCGCTGGCTGCCGTGAAGTTCCCGGAGAACCTGGTGGCCTGGCTGCCCGATCCGGACGGTGCCCAGTCCTACCCGATCACCTCCTACACCTGGATGATCTTCCGCAAGCACAACGAGAACCCGGCCAAGGCCAAGGCCATGCGTGAAATGGTCGAGTACGGCCTGACCGAAGGGCAGAAGATCGCTGATTCGATGGGCTACATCCCGCTGCCGCAAGCAGTCGTCGATCAGGTTCGCAAAGCTTCCGCCAACATCCAGTAACGCCTGCGAGTCTTCATCCGGCGGGGGCTGTCGGCCACGCCGGATGAGATTTCCACCTGTTCCGGAACTCTCCCATGACCCAACCTTTTGTCGTACCGGTAAATCCGGACTCTGCCTGCCAACCGCCATCCGCGAAGGATTTCCTGGTTGACCGGACCTTCCGTGCCATTGCACGCCTGGGTGTGGTCCTGATTCTGGTGCTGGTCGTTGCCCTCGTGTTCGAAGTCGGTCGCAAGGCCTTTCCGGGCATGGAGAAACATGGCCTGGACGTTCTCCTGGGTTCGGTCTGGGACGTCAACCAGGGCAAGTACGGCATTCTGCCGGCCATCTGGGGCACGCTCTACAGCGCACTGATCGCTCTGCTGATCGCAGGCCTGTTCGGCGTCAGCATGGCGATCTTCCTGACCCAGGATTTCCTCCCCGCCAGGCTTGCGGCGGTGTTCCGTACCATCGTCGAACTGCTCGCCGCGATCCCCAGCGTCGTTTACGGCCTGTGGGGGATCTACGTGGTGATCCCGGCCATTCGCCCGCTGACGGCGTGGTTGAACAGCGAACTCGGCTGGATACCCTTTTTCGGCACATCGTTGAGCGGGCCAGGCTTGCTGCCCGCCTCTCTGGTGCTCGCCATCATGATTCTGCCCACCATTGCGGCGGTCTCGCAGGACGCTCTTTCCAGCGTGCCGATGAAGACCAAGCAGGCCGCCTACGGCCTGGGGACCACCCACTGGGAAGCGATCCTCAAGGTAATGGTGCCCTCCGCTGCCACCGGCATCTTCGGCTCTCTGGTGCTGGGCCTGGGCCGCGCGCTGGGTGAAACCATGGCCCTGGCCATGCTGGTCGGCAACGCCAACACCATTTCCCTGTCGCTGTTCGCACCGGCCAACACGCTGGCCGCCTTGCTGGCGCTGAACTTCCCCGAAGCCGGGCCGAACGAGGTTGAAGTGCTGATGTATGCCGCACTGGTGCTGATGTTCATCACGCTGATCGTGAACGTACTCGGCTCCATGATCATGCTTTACGCCCAGCGGGGGACCAAGTAATGACCAGCCTCACTCCCACCGTTTCCGCCCTGCCAAGCCTGCAGCGCAAGCTCGAGGGCCGTGCCCTGCGCAGCCTGGTGCTGACCACGCTGGTCTGGCTGGGCGCCCTGCTGGCCAGCGTGCCGCTGATCTCCGTGCTCTACATGCTGATCACCCGCGGTGGTGCGCGCCTGAGCCTGGAGGTCTTCACCGAATTGCCGCCGACCGGCTTCGAGACCGGCGGCGGCTTCGGCAACGCGCTGGCCGGCACCTTCGTCATGGTCGGTATCGCCGCCGCCATTGCCGTTCCGGTTGGCATCATGGCAGCCGTCTTCCTGGCTGAGCTGGGGCCGGACAGCAAGCTGGCGAGCGCCGCGCGCTTTGCCGCCAAGACGCTCACCGGCCTGCCCTCCATCCTGGCCGGCGTCTTCGCCTACGCCCTGGTGGTGATGACCACCGGCACCTACTCGGCACCGGCGGGTGGCGTGGCACTGGCCGTGCTGATGCTGCCGATCGTCGTGCTCACGGCCGAAGAGTCGATGAAGATGGTGCCCAAGATCATGAAGGATGCCGCCTACGGCATGGGCTGCACCCGCGCCCAGGTCATCTGGAAGATCGTACTGCCCACCGGCCTGCCGGCAATCCTCACCGGCGTCATGCTGGCCGTGGCGCGCGCCGCTGGCGAGACCGCGCCGTTGCTGTTCACCGCGCTGTTCAGCAACTACTGGATCTACCACGACGGCAGCCTGGCCGTGATGAACCCCACGGCCTCGCTTTCCGTGCTGATCTACAACTTCTCCGGCATGCCCTTCGACAACCAGCTCGAGCTCGCGTGGGCCGCATCGCTGGTGCTGGTGATGATCGTGCTGATCGTGAACGTCATCAGCCGCATTTTTGGCAAGCCCAAGTTTTGAGATACGGAGCATCCGAATCGTGAACACAGCTACTGCACAGAAAGTCGCCCCGGTTGGCGCCGAGACCCAGGTGGTCATGGACTGCAAACTGGACAAGATTTTCTACGGCAACTTCATGGCGGTACGTGACAGCCACGTGCCGATCGAAAAGAACAAGATCACCGGCTTCATCGGCCCTTCTGGCTGCGGCAAGAGCACCGTGCTGCGCAGCCTGAACCGGATGAACGACCTGGTGCGCGGCTTCCGCTTCGAGGGCCATGTGCATTTCCTCGGGCAGGACGTCTACGGCAAGGGCGTGGACCCTGTCGTCGTGCGCCGCTACATCGGCATGGTGTTCCAGCAGCCGAACCCGTTTTCGATGAGCATCTTCGACAACGTCGCGTTTGGCCTGCGCCTCAATCGCTACAAGGGCGACATCGGCGACCGGGTCAAGCATGCCCTGCAGGGCGCCGCGCTGTGGGATGAAGTGAAGGACAAGCTGAAGGTGAGCGGCCTGTCGCTCTCCGGTGGCCAGCAGCAACGCCTGTGCATCGCTCGTGCCATCGCCACCGAACCGGAAGTCCTGTTGCTGGATGAGCCGTGCTCGGCACTCGACCCGATCGCTACCCGCCGTGTCGAGGAGCTGATGGTCGAGCTGAAGAAGGACTACACCATCGCTCTGGTCACCCACAACATGCAGCAGGCCATCCGTGTCGCTGACACGACGGCGTTCTTCTCGGTCGACATTTCCCAGGGCACCCGCACGGGCTACCTGGTCGAAATGGGCGCGACGAAGCAGATCTTCGAAAGCCCGCGGGAAAAGATGACCGAGGACTACATCAGCGGCAAGTTCAGCTGAGTCGAACCTGCAGACGTATGAAGCCACACACCTCATCCTCTGGGTTGCCCATGCCTGCCACGCGCCGTCTTGATCTGCGAGCGATTGAACGTGCGCTGCGTGAGGTGCAAGGCCGTTTCGGCGAGCTCAGCCAGTGCTTTACCGAGCCGCGTGATCCGTTCACCGATGAGGTGTTGCACAACGTGCTGGAGGGTTACGCCCTTATCGACGACTACGTCGCACGGGGCGTCGACCTGTTCGATCTGCAACAGGTGAACCTGATGCTGGAGATCAACGCCACCGTGCTTTGCGGCCGCGACCCTGCCCGTCGGCTGGAATTCGCGCCGCACCTGGCGGCCACCGAGGCGCACTTCTTCAACAACGTCGAAGGCGGCATCAAGGACCTGTACAACTGGTACTGCGCGTATCACAGCGAATCGGTGTGGAAGCGCGCCGCCGGTGTCTACGTGCGGATTCTGAGCAAACCGCAATTGTTCATCGAAGGTAACCATCGCAGCGGCTCGCTGATCGTCAGCTATCTGCTGATACGCGCCGGGCTGCCGCCGTTTGTGCTGACCCTGGACAACGCCAAGGGTTACTACAACCCGTCATCGGTCATCCGCAACTCCGCCAAGCATGGCGTAAAGGCGCTATTCGAATTGCCCAAGATCAAGAAAAAGTACGCCGCCTTCCTCGAAGATCATTCACCGGATCCGGACCGATTTTTCCTTGGCGAGAAGCACGCCTCCGCCTGTCAGGGAGGTACCTGATGAGTACGCAACCCATGCTCGCCACCTGCCTGGCCATCAAGGATCAGCTGTGGGACGCCATGAAGGGTTCCGTTGCGCCTTACCGCTTCGGACGCCCGCGCATTCGGATTTCGTTCGATATCGATGACACCCTGGCCTGCCTCCCCCACCACAGCGACGTCGAACCCAGCAAGCTCCCGGAGTTTGTTCATCGCTGGCTTGGCGAACCGCTGCGTATCGGCACCCGCTCCCTGACCCGGGAACTGCGCCGCCAGGGCTGCAGCATCTGGGTCTACACGTCCTCCGGCCGCACACCGTCCTATATCAGGCGCTGGCTGTTGCTGTACGGCATCCACGTCGACGGCGTGGTCAACAGCGTTCGCCACAACCAGGCCCTGACCGAGCGCGGGCTGGCGAACTCCCCCTCGAAACTTCCGCCGGCATTCGATATCGACCTGCATGTCGATGATTCCGAAGGCGTGAAGAGCGAAGGCCATGACCATGGTTTCCGCGTCGTTGTCGTGCGTCCGGACGATGATCGCTGGGCACAGAGAGTCCTGGATTCCGTGGCTGAACTCCAGGAAACGCTGGATCGACAGCAGCAGCCATTGGCGACAGCAGCCTGAGCCTTCAACCACGCGGCTCGTTGCTGACTGGCAAGCGTCTTCACCCTGCCCTTCGCGCGGAACCTACAGCTTCGCGGATGTCGGTCCTTGGCCGCCTCCCTTAGGTTCACGCCCCGGTTTAGTCACCGGGCGGCGCCTCCCCCTCTCATCGATGGCCCCCGCTCCGCAGACCACTTCAGGCCAATCCAGTCGCCTCCGCACATCAGGCTGCTGACGACCCCCTGTCGAATTGCCCCGCCCCGGCACCGCTGGACTTTGACAGCGTGCTCCCCCAGGTTCCATGCTTAGCGAACGCGTAACACCCCATGAGTCGCTGGCGCCTCAGCGCCGTGGGCGGTCACTCGACGTACAAGCCTGTTCACCTGACTCCCGGCGCCAGCGCCCATGCCTGACCTCCCGCACCTCCACCGCCACTTCACCGAGTGGGTGATCAACCCCATCACCCATCAGGTCGCCGGCCTGTTCGACCTCAGCGGCCGCGTCGGCGTGGTGTTCCTGCTGTGCTCCTACGCCATCGCCTACGCATTGTTCCGCTTCCGCCGGCAGCGCGGGCTGACGCAGGCGGCGTCGTTCTGGCAGTTCATCGGTGGCAGCCGGGTGAACCTGCATCGCTCGGCGCTGCTGGATTACCGCTACTACCTGGTGCGCGGCATCCTCAATGTGGCGTTGCTGGTGCCCATCGTCGGGCTGGTCGATCCGTACATCCTGCGCTCGGGCGACTACATCGCCTTCTTCACCCACCTCTGGGGCGCGCGGCCACAGTTGGGGACGAACCTCGGCCTGTCGCTGCTCTACGGGCTTGGCGTGTTCCTGGTCAGCGACTTCAAGAACTACTGGGTACACCGCGCCTTCCATTCACGCTGGCTGTGGGCGTTCCACAAGGTGCATCACTCGGCGGCGGTGCTGACGCCGATCACCGCGAGCCGCGTGCACTTCGTGGAGAAGCTGGCGGCGCAGCTGGCCGGCGCCTTCGCCCTGGGCGCCTATGCTGGCGCCTTCTGGTACCTCTGCGGCGGAGAAATCAGCGCCTACACGCTGTTCGGCGTGACCTACATGATCCTGCTGTTCAACGTGCTGGCGACCAACCTGCGCCACAGCCATGTGTGGCTGTCGTTCGGGCCGATAATCGAGCATGTGCTGAACAGCCCCGCCCAGCACCAGATCCACCACAGCGACGCGCCCCGCCACTTCAACAGGAACTTCGGCATCAACCTGTCGCTGTGGGACTGGATGTTCGGCACGCTCTACGTCACCCAGCGCGCGCCGGAGCCGATCCAGTTCGGCGCCGGGGAGCAGGATGACGGGAAGTATTCTTCGCTGTGGAGCCTGATCGTTACGCCGTTTGTGGAGACGGTGCGGAAGATCAAACAAGCATCCAGAGCGGCCGCTACGATTCCCAAATCGTCCTGACACGATGGGTGGTGCATGCAACTGCATGCACTGGCCCTACACCTCATTCCCGGCTACACGCTAAAAAGTACTTCTACCTGGGCTTAAAAGCTCAATAGCCCAGGACAGACCATACCTCTATCTGAACGTTGATATCGAATCAACGTGCCAATAGCGTTTCCGCTCTTCTCCCAAAGCGAAATGGGGGCCACATAGCCCCCGCCCCATTACCATTCAATTCTCATTCCCACACCCCTGCCCCCACACCGGATACCGCAGCGTATGCCGCTGCCCGGCGCTGTCTTCGTAAGTCATCTCCACTTCGCGAATCCCGCAGAACCCCAGGTCCGGTTGTTGCACCACGCGCTTGATGTCGAGTTTCTGCCCGTAGTGGTAGTCCTGCGCGGGAGGAGCCTCCTGCGCGGCGAGGGCCGCGCAGGAGGTGAATAGGTAGGCGACAGCGAGCAAGCGCTTCATGGCTGCTCTCCGCTGGAGCTGCGCGGCATGGGTGCGCCAGTCATGCTAGGGAGGACTTCGTCGCGGCGAATGAGCCCGTGGAACAGCGCGGCGGCGAGGTGCAGGAGGATGGTTGCCAGCAAGGCGTAGGCGATGAAGGTGTGGGCGCTGCGCAGGAGGGTGTGAAGTTGCACCGACGGCGAAACCAGCGCGGGCAGTTCGAAGCCGCCCCAGAGCACCACGGGGTAGCCGCCGGCGGATTGCATGGTCCAGCCCACCAGCGGCTGCGCTAGCAGCAGGCCGTAGAGCGCCAAGTGCGAGAGGTGCGCGGCGCTGCGTTGCCAGCCGGGCATGTCGCTGGGCAGTGCGGGGATACGCTGGCTCAGGCGCACAACGATGCGCAGCAGTACGAGTACCAGCAGCGCCGCGCCCAGGGGTTTGTGGATGGCAACCAGCGCGGCATGGCGCGGGGAGACGCTGGCGACCATGCCCAGGCCGATCAGCAGCATGGCAAGCACCAGCACGGCCATCAGCCAGTGCAGCACGCGCAGGGAGAGCGGGAAGTAAGTCGGTTTCATCAGTGGGTCTCCTGGGCCTGCTCACGGGTACGACGGTTGAAGGATTCCGAGTAGGCGGCCGAGCGGGCACTGAGCAGCGGGTCATCGGAGGCGCGGATGCCGTCGGGGAGGATCAGCGGATCGTAGTTGACGTCGCGGCAGTCGCCGCCGATTTCCGGCTGCAGACGCTCGATCACCAGTTCGCCGGCGTCCACGGTGCGGCGGCTGTCGGGCCAGGCCTGGGTGGGGTCGACGGTACTGTCGCCGGGTTCGCCGAGGGTGAACTGCAGGCGCCAGCGCAGCGGGCCGGCGGCGATTCGCTGGGCCAGTTCGGCGGCGAGGAAGTCGGCATCACCTCGCTTGTCGGCGGCCAGCGGCTCGACCGGTGCTTCGGGCTGCACGGACCAGCGCACCGGCTGCTCCTTGCCTTCCTTGTTCACCAGATAGAACGCGTTGAGGCTGTAGTAGGCGCTGTTGGCGTAGCTGGAGGACGGCGTCGAGGACTTGGCCCATTTGAGGAAGGCCTGCGTCTCGGGGTGCGACTTGAAGAAGGCGCCGGCCTTTTCCGGGTCGGGCTTGCCGGTGCCCGGCTGCGGCGCGGTGGCCTGCTGCAGGGCGTAGAAACTGGCGACATCACGCACGACGAAGACCGGCATGGCGTTCATCCCGGTGCGCCACTCCTGGCCGTCGGCCGGCTGGAAGCGCAGGGCCAGGCTGCGGATCGGCGCGGCACCGTCGCTGGCCTTGGGGTTGCCGCCGGGAATGGCGAGGCGCCCTACCACCGGCGAGCGGCCGACCGAGAACAGGCTGGCTCGGGACAGACTGGCCGCGCCGCCATTGCTGTCGAAGTGGCCGATCACGCACAGGCCCTTGGCGTGGTTGCGCCGGTAGCCGGGGTAGACGCCGCTGTTGTGCTCCAGGGTGTTGATCACGCTGGCCGGGGTGAGCCGCTGCGGGTCGAGCCAGCCGGCGACGTAGGCGAAGACGGCGGCCACGCCGAGCACCACGGCGCCGATGGCGGCCAGGCGCAGGGGCACGTTGGGTGCGGTGGGCGGTGTTTCTGTCATTTCCAGCTCCTCAGGCTTAGGCTGAATGCGTTGAGCCGGTACGACGCACCGTGCGACGGGTTATTCCCACCGAGGGCGAATAAATTATTTTTCCCCGCGAAGGGAATAGATCGCCGCTGCGTTCGTCTTTCTCGCTCGAACCCACCCATTCCTGGCGCCCCGATGCACTCACTGGACGACCATTCACTGCGCGAACTGCTGCCTCGGCTGCGGCGCTTCGCGCTGTCGCTGACCCGCAGCGCGAGCAGCGCCGACGACCTGGTCCAGGCGACCCTGGAGAAGGCGCTGTCGGCCTGGACCGGCCGTCGCGACGACGGCGACCTGCGCGCCTGGCTGTTCTCGATCCTCTACCGGCACTTCATCGACGGGCAGCGCCGTGCGAAACGCTATGCGCGCTTGCTCAGCCTGTTCGGTGCGGACAGCGCGGTGAGCGCCTCGCCGGAGGACATCGTCAGCGCACGCTCGACGCTGGAGGCCTTCGAGCGCCTGCCCGCCGAGCAGCGCGCGCTGCTGACGCTGGTCAGCGTCGAAGGCCTGAGCTACCGCGAGGTAGCCGAGACTCTGGATATTCCCATGGGCACCGTCATGTCCCGCCTGTCGCGCGCCCGCACGGCGCTGCGCGCGCTGAGCGAAGGACAGGCGGCGACTCCTTCTTTGCGGGTACTGAAATGAACGAACGCATTCCCGACGGCACTCCCCAGGAACAGGATCTGCACGCCTACATCGACGACCAGTTGGACCCGTCGCGCCGCCAATGGGTGGAAGCCTGGCTGGCCGCCCACCCGGACGACGCCCGCCGCGTGGAAGGCTGGCGGCAGGATGCCCAGCAATTACGCGCGGCCTTTGCCGGGCAGGCCCGTGGTGCGCTGCCCGAGCAGCTCGATCCGGCGCGGATTCGCGGGCAGATTCAGCAGCGCCGGCGCACGCGGCTGGCCACGGCGGCGGCTCTGCTGGTGGCGCTGGGCGTCGGTGGCATGGGCGGCTGGCAGATGCGCGGCGACGCGATGATGCGCGGCATGGTGCCGATGCAGGACGCAGTGCAGGCTTACCGGTTGTTTGCCGATGCCAACCAGAACGGCCTGGACCTGCGTGATGGCGGCGACCTGCGCGGTTGGCTGGCTCGCTACCTGAAAGACGCCCCGCCACCGCCGGCGCTGGAGCAGGTTGGCCTGAAGACGGTTGGCGCCCGCTTGCTCGCGACCGAACAGGGCGCGGCGGCGCTGGTGATCTACGAAGATGGCCAAGGTCGCCGGCTGACCTTCTTCATCCGCCCGCCGGGCCCGCGTCACGAGATGTTGCCGCAGGGGCAGCGCACGGATGGCGACCTGCTGGCGCGTTACTGGAGCCGGGGTGGCTACAACTACGCCCTGGTGAGCCGCAGCGATGACCCGCAGGCGCAGGCCGTGGGGCAGTTGGTGGGGTTCTGAACGCGGACGTTGTCCGCGGCTCGCGGGCATGGGCTGGGCGCCCCCGCCCATCCTACAAGTGAAGCGTGGAGCCAATCTGTAGGAGCTGGCCATGCCTGCGGCCGAGCCGGCGCCGGAACAATGCGGACGCAGTCCGCTGGAGCAAACGTAGGATGGGTGGAGCGAAGCGATACCCATGCTGTCGGTGCACGGATCGATGGGTATCGCTGCGCTCCACGCCATCCTACGAAGCGTTAGCCGGCGGTATCAACGGGGCTGTCGGTGCGGACGTTATCCGCCGGTCGCGGCATGGCCCGCTCCTACAAGGAGCGGGCCATCGTTTGGGTCAGAAGGCGAAGCACGAACAGCCGAATGCGCCCCAGAAACCCTGGAAATCACTCACCGGCACGCTCGACTGGCGAGCGCGTTCGTGGCTGTGGCCATGCACGCCGCAGGAGCCGACGCACTGGTGCACGGCATTCTGCAGCGGCGCCTGTGGGCGCCAGTGGCCGGGGACCTTGGCCACCGGGGACCAGTCCGGCAGTACCGGAATGGCGCTCGGCGCGTGGCGTTCGAAGTCGCCGCTGCCGAACACCACGCGGCCGTCCACCACGGTCAGCACTGACTCGATGGCCTTGATCTCTTCCTCCGGCACGTTGAAGTAGTCCGTCGAGAGCACCGCCAAGTCGGCCATCTGCCCGACCTTGAGCATGCCCTTCCTGCCCTGCTCGTTGGAGAACCACGCGCTGCCGTGGGTGTACAGCTCCAGCGCGGTGCTGCGAGGCAGTCCTTCCGGGTACAGCTCCATGCCGCCCACGGTCTTGCCGCTGACCATCCAGTACAGCGAGGTCCAGGGGTTGTAGCTGGAGACACGGGTGGCATCGGTGCCGGCGCCCACCGGCACACCTTCGGCCAGCATCCGCTTGATCGGCGGCGTAGCCTCGGCGGCCTGCTTGCCGTAGCGGTCGACGAAGTATTCGCCCTGGAAGGCCATGCGGTCCTGGATGGCGATGCCGCCGCCCAGCGCCCTCACCCGCTCGATATTCTTCGGCGAGATGGTTTCACAGTGGTCGAAGAACCAGTGCAGGCCGTTGAACGGGATGTCCCGATTGACCTTCTCGAACACGTCGAGCATCCGCGAGATGGATTCGTCGTAGGTGGCGTGCAGACGGAACGGCCAGCGCTGCTCGACCAGATGGCGTACCACCGGCTCCAGTTCGGCTTCCATGGTGCCGGGCAGGTCGGGGCGCGGTTCGAGGAAGTCTTCGAAGTCGGCGGCCGAGAACACCAGCATCTCGCCGGCGCCGTTGTGGCGCAGGAAGTCGCTGCCCTGCCCGTACTGGACGCTGCTGGTCCAGTTCTTGAAGTCGGCCAGTTCTTCCTTGGGCTTCTGGGTGAACAGGTTGTAGGCAATGCGCACGGTGAGCTGGTTGTCTTTCTCCAGCTGTTCGATCACCTGGTAGTCGTCCGGGTAGTTCTGGAAGCCGCCGCCGGCGTCGATGGCGCTGGTGACACCCAGGCGGTTCAGCTCGCGCATGAACTGGCGGGTAGAGTTGACCTGGTAGTCGAACGGCAGCTTCGGCCCCTTGGCCAGGGTCGCATAGAGGATCATCGCGTTGGGCCGCGCCACCAGCATGCCGGTGGGCTCGCCCTTGCTGTCGCGGACGATCTCGCCGCCGGGCGGGTTCGGCGTGTCTTTCGTGTAGCCGACGACGCGCAGTGCGGCACGGTTGAGCAGCGCGCGGTCGTACAGGTGCAGGACGAACACGGGGGTGTCCGGCGCGGCCTGGTTCAGCTCCTCGATGGTCGGCATGCGCTTCTCGGCGAACTGGAATTCGTTCCAGCCGCCTACCACGCGCACCCATTGCGGCGACGGCGTGCGCAGGGCCTGCTCCTTGAGCAGGCGCAGGGCGTCGGCCAGGGACGGCACGCCTTCCCAGCGCAGTTCGAGGTTGTAGTTCAGCCCGCCACGGATCAGGTGCAGGTGCGAGTCGTTGAGGCCTGGGATCGCGGTGCGCCCCTTGAGGTCGATGACGCGGGTGGCGCCGGCGCGGAAGGCCATGGCCTCGGCTTCCGTGCCCACGGCGATGAACTTGCCGTCGGCGATGGCTACAGCGGTGGCCTCGGGTTTCTCGCGGTCGACGGTGTGGAAGCGGCCGTTGGTCAGGATCAGGTCGGCGTACATGGCGATGTTCCTCTTTCGATCAGCGGGCATTGAGCCAGGCGGAGAACAGGCGCGTGGCCCGTGGCATGAAAACGTAGACCACCAGCAGGACGATGGTCGCGACGACGAGCATGTTGGCGAGGACGAAGCCGCCCAGCAGCGGGACCTGGGCGAACAGCGGGCGCCAGAGCTGCGGCACCAGCATCACCAGCGGCAGGATCACCAGGTAGGAAATGGTCGCCTGCTTCCAGCGCGGCGGCTGCTTCTGGGGGCTGTCCGGGGTGGTGAACCAGAACTCGTGGGCGGTGTGCAGTTCCTTCTGTTCGACGTCGATCAGGTGCGGGTTGGCGCGCTCGATCAGTTCATGACGCTGCGACGAGTCGAGCCACGCCTGCAGTTCGTTGGCGCTGGCGAAGCGCAAGACGGAGGTGAAATGGTCGCCCTGGCGCATCACATCCACACCCAGGTGACCGGGGAACTCGCTGGCGGCGCGGGTCAGTTCGCGCAGGATGGCTTCATAGGCGGCGACGCCATCGGGGCGGGCACGGTGGCGAATGATCAGGGTGACGGATTCTTGCGGCGTGGGCTGGCTCATTGGGATTCCCTCCAAAAAGGCCTCCAGAGAAGTGACCTCCCCCGCCCGGTGGCGAGGGAGGAAAGCGGCTGGTTGGATAAGCGGCTTACTGCAGGTGGACCTTCAGCTCTTCACCGGCCTGGCGCATGGCGGCCTGGACCGCGGGCACCTTGCTCACCACGTTGAGCAGACCGTAGTCGTGGATCATTCCGTTGTAGCGCACGGAAGTGACAGCCACACCGGCGGCGTCGAGTTTGCGACCGTAGGCTTCACCTTCGTCACGCAGCACGTCGGATTCGGCGGTCTGGATCAGGGTCGGCGGCAGGCCCTTGAGCTGGTCGGTGGTGGCGCGCAGGGGCGATGCGTAGATCTCGGCGCGCTGTTTTGGGTCGGTGGTGTAGTTGTCCCAGAACCACTGCATCATCGGCTTGGTGAGGAAGTGTCCCTGGGCGAACTGGTTGTACGAGCCGGTCTCGAAGCTGGCGTCGGTCACCGGCCACAGCAGCGCCTGGAAGCGCAGCTTGGGCGTGCCCTTGTCCTTGGCCATCAGCGCGACCACCGCTGCCATGTTGCCGCCGACACTGTTGCCGGCCACAGCCAGGCGCTTGCCGTCGACGTTGATCTCCTTGCCGTGTTCGGCGACCCATCGGGTCGCGGCGTAGGCCTGGTTGATCGCGACCGGGTATTGCGCCTCGGGGGACGGGGTGTAATCGACGTAGACAGCAACCGCGCCGGAGTTCACCACCAGGTCGTGGATCAGGCGGGCGTGGGTCGGGTAGTCACCCAGCACCCAGCCACCACCGTGGAAGAACATGAACACCGGCAGCGTGCCCTTCACGCCCGCCGGGCGGACGATGGTCAGTTTCACCGGGCCGACGTCGGTCTGCACGGTCTTCTCGCTGACCTGGGTGCCGGAAAGGTCGACCTTCACCGAGGCCTGGGCGCCAGTCAGTACGGCGCGGGCGTCTTTCGGCGAGAGGGTTTCCAGCGGCTGGCCCTTGCCGGCTTCCAGGGCTTCGAGGAAGGCCTGGGTGTTGTGTTCGACGGTGGGGTTGCCGGCGGCGAACACATTGCCGATGACCAGGGCGAGGGAGGCGGCGAGCAGGGATTTCTTGGCGTTCATGATTCGGTTCCTTGAAAGTGGGGGGAGGTGTTCCGAAAGGACGAACGAATCTTGATCCATGCCCGCAAAGCGCGGAATAGACAGGGTTGCAGGGTCACTTTGCAGTTCTGCAAGGGGGGCTGAAGGGGCGTTGCAGAGTTGCCGTAGGTGGCGGGCGTTCCCGCGCAGGTACAAACGTAGGATGGGTATCGCTGCGCTCCACGCCATCCTACAAAGCGTCAGTTGGCGAGAGCGGAGCGGCGGTTGGCGCGGACGCTGTCCGCGGTTCGCGGGCATGGCCCGCTCCTACAGGGGCAGCCGGAGCGACCGGGGGTTACGCCGCCTGGCACGCCACGGGTGCCGGCGCGGCGTTTGGCCGGTACAATGCGCGATTGCCCGTGTCATACCTGACAAGCACGCCTGATAAAGAAGAAATCATGTCCTTGCCCAAACACCATCTGGAACTGCTCAGCCCTGCCCGCGATGTGCATATCGCCCGCGAGGCCATCCTGCATGGCGCCGACGCCGTCTACATCGGCGGCCCGAGCTTCGGCGCTCGGCACAATGCCTGCAACGAGGTGAGCGATATCGCCCAGCTGGTGGAGTTCGCCCACCGCTACCACGCGCGGGTGTTCACCACGATCAACACCATCCTCCACGACAACGAGCTGGAACCGGCGCGCGCGCTGATCCACCAGCTCTACGACGCCGGCGTCGATGCGCTGATCGTGCAGGACCTTGGCATCATGGAGCTGGACATCCCGCCGATCGAGCTGCACGCCAGCACCCAGACCGACATCCGTACCCTGGAGCGGGCGAAGTTCCTCGATCAGGCAGGCTTCTCCCAGCTGGTGCTGGCCCGTGAGCTGAACCTCAAGGAAATCCGCGCCATCGCCGACGAGACCGATGCCGCCATCGAGTTCTTCATCCACGGCGCGCTGTGCGTGGCCTTCTCCGGCCAGTGCAACATCTCCCACGCCCAGACCGGCCGCAGCGCCAACCGCGGCGACTGCTCCCAGGCGTGCCGCCTGCCCTACACCCTGAAGGATGACCAGGGTCGCGTGGTGGCCTTCGAGAAGCACCTGCTATCGATGAAGGACAACAACCAGAGCGCCAACCTCAGCGCCCTGGTGGACGCCGGCGTGCGTTCCTTCAAGATCGAAGGGCGCTACAAGGACATGGGCTACGTGAAGAACATCACCGCCTATTACCGCCAGCGCCTGGACGGCATTCTCGCCGAGCGCCCGGACCTGGCCCGCGCCTCCAGCGGCCGCACCGACCACTTCTTCGTGCCGGACCCGGACAAGACCTTCCACCGTGGCAGCACCGATTACTTCGTCAGCGACCGCAAGATCGACATCGGCGCCTTCGACTCGCCGACCTTCACCGGCCTGCCGGTGGGCACCGTGGAAAAGGTCGGCAAGCGCGACCTGCTGGTGGTGACCAAGGACCCGCTGTCCAACGGCGACGGCCTCAACGTGCTGGTGAAGCGCGAAGTGGTCGGCTTCCGCGCCAACATCGCCGAGCCGAAAGGTGAATTCGAAGAGGACGGCGAGAAGCGCTACCGCTACCGCGTCGAGCCCAACGAGATGCCCGAGGGCCTCTACCGTCTGCGCCCAAACCACCCGCTGTCACGCAACCTCGACCACAACTGGCAGCAGGCGCTGCAGAAGACTTCCGCCGAGCGCCGCGTCGGCCTGTCGTGGGTCGCAAAACTGCGCGAAGAGTGCCTGGAACTGACCGCCACCAGCGAGGAAGGTGTCAGCGCCAGCGTCGCCCTGGACGGCCCGTTCGGCGCCGCCAACAAGCCGGAACAGGCGCTGGACCAGTTGCACGACCTGCTCGGCCAGCTGGGCACCACCCAGTACCACGCCGACCGGATCGAGCTGGACGCCCCGCAGGCGTTCTTCATCCCCAACTCCCAGCTCAAGTCGCTGCGCCGCGAGGCCATCGAGGCGCTCACCGAAGCCCGCGTGCAGGCCCACCCGCGCGGTGGCCGCAAGGCCGAAACCAGTCCGCCGCCGGTGTACCCGGAGTCGCACCTGTCGTTCCTGTACAACGTCTACAACGAGAAGGCCCGCGAGTTTTACCACCGCCACGGCGTACAGCTGATCGACGCGGCCTACGAGGCCCACGAAGAGACAGGCGAAGTGCCGGTGATGATTACCAAGCACTGCCTGCGCTTCTCCTTCAACCTGTGCCCGAAACAGGCCAAGGGCGTCACCGGCGTGCGCACCAAGGTGCAGCCGATGCAGCTGATCCACGGCGACGAAGTGCTGACCCTGAAGTTTGACTGCAAGCCGTGCGAGATGCACGTGATCGGCAAGATCAAGGGCCACATCCTCGGCCTGCCGCAACCGGGCAGCGAAGGCGTGAGCAACATCGTCGGGCAGATCAGCCCGGAAGACCTGCTCAAAACCATTCGCAAGCCGGCGCACTGAGGTCCGCGCGCCGCGCTGGAGTGCGCTTTGCTCCCTCTCCTTTCGGAGCGGGGCGCGCAGCCAGGGCTGGGGAGAGGGTTACGGAGCCAAGTCTTGCTTCGATGTCAGTGCCAACTTTCTTCCCCCCTCCCTAACCCTCCCCCTGAAGGGAGAGGGGACCGTTGGGCAGAATGTAAAGCCCTGCATTCAGCCGGCAGGTTTTCACCGAAGCAGCGCTGCGCAATTTCCCGATCCCCCGCTATGATCGGGACATGACCGCCACTCCCCCGCTCCGCCAGCAATGCCCGCCCGGCGCCTGCAACTGCGACCGGGAACGCCTGCTGGAACAGCCCGACGCCGACCTGCGCATCCTGCTGCTCACCCGGCACGAGGAGCAGCGCCTGCTGGAGCGGCTGGAGAACCTCAAGGACCTGTCCGACCTGCAGCGCATGCAGCACAAGCTCTACGAGCAGCTTGGCATCCGCCTGCACATCGCCCCCGGCTTCAACGAAGTGCGCACCATGCGCGGCATCGAATTCGACTTCGACGAGCAGCCCGGTCTCTGTCGCAAGACCCGCCAGGCCATACCCGCCGCAATCCGCCGGGGCCTGGAGAGGAACCCGGAGATCGCCTGGCGCCTGCTCGACACCCACGACCTGCTCGGCGGGCTCTGATCAGAAGCCGCCGTCCAGCGGGTATTCCACGGCAACCCTCAGTTGATCGGTATTGAGCTCCGCCTGCGCGGCATTGGCGCGGTGGCTGTTGTGCATCAGCACCAGCCGCAGCCCCTTGGCCGGGCCTTCCGGCACGCGGTACTGCAGCATCAGGTCGCGCTCCCAGTGCTTGCCGCCCTCGCCGTAGCCCAGGTACGCGTAGCCGCCACGCGGGTCGACGTGGCTGCCATCGATGTCCGTGCCACGCACGTAGGCCGCCGCCATCGACAACCCCGGCGCGCCGAAGCAAGCCAGGTCCAGGTCATAGCGCAACTGCCAGGAGCGTTCGTTGGGCGCATTGAAGTCCGATAGCTGCACCGCGTTGGTGATGAAAATCGCCCCGCGCGTCACGTAGTCGAACGGCGTGTCGCCTTCGACCTGCTGGTAACCGACACTGAGTCGGTGTGCGCCAAAACCGTAGCCGCCGAGCAGGCTCCAGGTGGTGTTGTCGATGCGCCCGGACAGCGCCTGCCCGGTGTCGCGAGTGCGGTAGAGGTTGAGGTTCAGCGACAGGTCCTGCCCCTGCCTCAGCGGCTGGCTGATGGTGCCGCCGAGGTAGTCCTGGCGCCAGCTGTCCTCGTAGCGCGAGGTGAAGAGGCTAAGGCTTGCCGACTTGACTGGCGCGTAGGTGAAGCCCGCGAGGTCGAAGGCATCGCCCTGGCGGGCGTTGGAGTAGTTCACCACGAAGCCGCGATCATGGCTGGAGGCGTTGCGATCGGTGCTTTCGGTGAAGTGCCCGGCCACCAGCCGCAGCCCGGAGAACTCCTCGCTGGAGAGGAAGAAACCAGTGGCCGTTTCCGGCAGCAGGCGGCTGTCAGACGAGCTGAACACCGGCGTCTTTACCCGCTGCTCGCCCCACCAAAGGGTGGTCGAAGACATCCGCGCCTTCAACGCCGCGCCGCCGCGAGCGAAGCTGTCCTTGGGGTGGCCTTCGTTATCCAGGCCAACCAGCCGTGCCTTGCCGGCGCGCCCACCGCCACTGTCCAACAGCACGCCCTGGTAGAGGTGCGCATCCATCCCCAATCCGACGCTGCCACGGGTGAAACCTGACTGCAGGCTGCCCATCAGCCCATAGGCCCACTCCTCTGCATAGCCATTGCGCTCGCTGCGAGGCTTGTAGGCATTGCGTGCGCCACTGTTGCGGTCGCCATGGCGGTACTCGCGCTGGTCGAACACCGTGCGGTTAAGCAGGCTCCAGCGGCTGTCCTCGACCAAACCGCCGGACTCCCCCTGCACCGCGCCGAACGCCGGCGCAGACAGCGCCAGCAGCACGGCGGAACTACGCAGCCTCACAGGTACTTAAGCCAGGCGATATCGCGACGACGGGCCTTGAGCCCGGCGAACCAGTGTACCGGCGGGTACAGGGCGACGATCAGCACCAGCGCACCCAACCAGACCGCCCACACCGAATCGAAGCCGAAGTACTGCCCGCGGTTCAGCCCCCAGAGCCCCACGGCTGACAGGTACAGCAACTTCAGCACATAGAGGTGCAGCAGGTAGAAGAACATCGGTGCCGCGCCGAATACCGCCAGCCAGCGCGCCAGTGCGCCCTGCCCTCGGCGCTCGAAGAAGACCAGCAGGAGCAGGCCGATGCCCAGGGTCAGCGCCAGGAACAGCAGGGACGGCGGGTACTTGGTGATGTTGAAGAAGCTCATCAGCAGTTGCAGGTCGGTATCGCCATCGCCCCAGGCCTTCTCGCCATAACCGTTGTTCAGGCGCAAGGCGATGAAACCGCCCAGCGCGATGGCCGCCGCCAGCAGCAGGTTGCGAGTGCGCCGGGCAGCATCGGCAGAACGACCGAACCAGGGCCCGGCGGCATACCCGAGGGCAATCACCCCGATCCACGGCAGCAACGGATAGGACGTGCGCAAGCGCAGCGCATCGCCCACCTCGATCCAGCCGCGGTCATGCAGCACCGCCCAGGGCACGTGTGCCCAGTGGCCGGGCGCGAAGTGCAGCCCATCGAGCAGGTTGTGCCCGGCCACCAGCGCCACTCCCAGCACCACCAGCGCGGCGCGCGGCAGCCAGATCAGCGCTGAAAGCGCCAGCATGCTCAGGCCGATGGCCCAGATCACCTGCAGGTAGATGACCTGCGGCGGAAACTGGAAGGTCCAGGCGAAGTTCACCAGGGTGATTTCCAGCAGCACCAGGAACAGCCCGCGCTTGAACAGGAAGGCCGAGACCGCCGCGCGGCCCTCGTGTTTCTCGCCATAAAGGAAGGCGGAAAGCCCGGTGAGGAAGACGAACACCGGCGCGCAAAGGTGCGCCAGGGTGCGGCTGAAGAACAGCGCCGGGTCGGTCTGGGTCACATCCATCGGGTCGCTCACCTGCAGGTGCAGGTAGAAGGTCTCGCGGACGTGATCCAGCAGCATGAAGAGGATCACCAGCCCGCGTAGGGCATCGATGGAGTGGAGTCGGGTAGCGGCTTTGGCGATTGAGGGTGTTGCGGTGTTCAATGCGGAGGTCATGGGCGGAATCAATTGCGATTGAATTGTAATATTATTACATTCCACGCACTCGATCCGCCAACCCCTCGAAACATGCGGACATGTCTGGAACGGGCCTCACCGGCACGAACTCAGTCCAGCGCGCCCTTCATCGCTGCGGAAAGTTCGCCACTGCCGAGCTGCTCCAGCCGCTCGGCGGCACCCAGGCGATCGCGCTCTTCCTTGTTCTGGCTGAGCTTGGACTTGCCGATGATCTCGCCGATCTCCACCTCGATGCCGACGATGTTCGCCAGCATGCCGCTGATGAACTCCGGGGTGGAGTCGCTCATCTTCCACGGCTTCTCCTCGCTTGCTTCGTGGGTGCGCGTCAGGCGGCCGACCACACCGCGCACGAAGCGCTCCTCGTCCATGACCGTCAGGCGCCCGCGCACGTGTACCACCTGGTAATTCCAGGTCGGCACCTGGCGGTGCGCCTCGTGCTTGCTCGGGTACCAGTTGGGCGAGACATAGGCGTGCTCGCCACGAAAGATCACCAGCACCTCCTCGCCGTCAGCCTCCTGCCAGACCGGGTTGTTGCGGGCAACGTGGGCGCGCAGCAGCGGCTTCTCGCCGGAGAGCTCCAGCTCGAACGGCAGGTGGTTGGCATCCAGCAGACCGTCATGGCCGGTGACCAGGATGCCCAGGGGATAGTCGCGGATCAGCCGGTGCAACTCGTCCGGGCGGGTTTCCTCGAAATGCGCAGGTACGTACATGTAAGGCCTCGACAGCAGGTGAATGTGGTCATCATGCCGCCGCATTGGCACCCTATAAAGATCCATTAGCGACTGTGGCGACAGAGCCAATCTGCGGCAACCGAAGTTTTGGTACAACCTATGCATCGCCCCGCTGGACGGCGATGGTGCCGCACCCTACTCTAGCCCTTGGCCAGCATTCGCCCTGGATGGCAGACACAGGCTCCCACTCTCGATGACCGCACCCGAGTTCCCCGCCGCTCCTCCCCGGCAGCAGTACCAGGGGAGAATTCCACCGCGCCTGCAGGATGCCTACAAGGCGTATGTGATCCAGCATTACCGGCGCTTCCTGCTGGCGATCAACTTCATCGCCATGGCTGCCTACGACTCCTATGTGCTGGCCGACGCGCTGCTGATCCCCGACATGGCCAGGGAATCACTGTTCCTGCGCACAGGCCTCAGTCTGATCGGGCTGATCAACATCTTCCTGGTGTTCCGCTTCAGCCGCAGCGTGCTGGTCATGGACCTGCTGATGCCGGTGCATGACATCATCTCCACCATCGCCTGGTTCGAACTGCTCAGGCGCAGCGCCTCGCCGGACGTGCCGTTCTTCCTCTATGCCTCGGTGGTGTTCGTGCTGCTGGGCAACCTCGGCGTGCGGTACTCCTTCAAGGGCATCGCGCTGGTCTCGGCGATCATCACGGCGATCATTCTCTACAACGTCTGGCTGATCCACGACGGCGCCGCCAAGCCGCTGCTGATCTTCACCCTGGTCTACCTGCCCATCGCGCTGTTCAGCCTGTTCATCAGCTGGACCAACATCAAGGGCGTGCGCCAGGCATTCCTCGCCGACCTTGAAGAAAAACGCCAGCGCACCGAGCTGGCAGCACTCAACCTGCGCCTGCAGGAGCTGGCCGCCACCGACGGCCTTACCGGCGTGGGCAACCGCCGCTCGCTGGACCTGCAGCTCAACGAGTGCTGGCACGGCATGCGCGCCCACGGGCGGCCGTTCGCCCTGCTGATGGCCGACATCGACTACTTCAAGCCCTACAACGACCACTACGGCCACCAGGCCGGCGACCGCTGCCTGTGCCAGGTAGCCGAAAGCCTGGTGGGCACCCTGCGCGGCGGGCGCGCCAACGTCTATCGTTATGGCGGCGAGGAGTTCGCCATCCTGCTGGAGGCGACCAGCGCCGAGGACCTGCGCTGTGTCGCCGAACGGCTGCGCGAACAGGTAGCGAGCCTGGGCATCGAGCATCTGTACCGGCCCGACAGCCTGCGCCACCTGACCATCAGCCTCGGCGCGGCGATGGCCAACGAGGGCGGCCTGGGCGAACCGCGCGAGCTGCTCGCCCGCTGCGACCGGCACCTGTACGTGGCCAAGCAGAAAGGTCGCAACCGGGTGCAACTCAGCGGCATGCCAGGCGTCTGACGAACGACACGTAACCCGGCGCGCGCGGCCGGCGTCTCCCTGCACTCGCGGCGGACGATGCCCGCCGAGCATGGCAACCGCCACAAGGACCGACCCAACGAGGCCAGAGTGAAACGCGACATCCGCCTTGCCATCCTCCTGCTGTCGATCATCAGCCTTGCCGTGGCCGCCGCCACGGCGTGGGAGCTGTGGTCGGCGCGCGAGCGCACGCTGGCGGAAACCACCACGCACAACCTCAACCTCACCCAGGCGCTGGATACCTACGTCGAAGGCATCGTCACCCAGAGTTCCATGCTGCTGCTAGACCTGGCCGAACGGCTGGAGCACGAGGGACGCGGTGCGCCCCAGCTGCAACGGCTGAATGACCTGGTGCGGAGCCAGCAACACCTGCTCGCACAGCTCAATGGGGTCGGCATCTACGATGCCCAGGGCAACTGGCTGATGACTTCCAATGGCCCCTTCCCGCCCGGTGCCAACAGCGCCGACCGCGGTTACTTCATCCACCACCGCGACAATCCCTCGCTGGACGCCTATATCGGCGAACCGATCCATAGCCGCGCCACCGGCGTCTGGGTAATCACGGTCAGCCGCCGCTACAACGACGCTCAGGGCAACTTCGCCGGAGTGATAGTCGCCACCCTCGGCGTGCAGGACTTCCTTCGCCTGTTCGGCAAGATCGACATCGGCAAGACCGGCGCCATCGGCGTGGCCACCAGCAACGGCCAGGTGCTGGTGCGCTACCCCTTCCGCGAAAGCGACATGGGCCGCGTGCTGTCGCGCTCGCCGATCTTCACCCGGTACCTGGAGAGCGCTACGGTCGGCAGCGCGACCTTCGCCTCCTCGCTGGATGGCATCGAGCGCATCTACGCCTTCCGCAAGAACGAGCGCTACCCGCTGGTGACCTCGGTCGCCCTCGGCAAGGACGAAGCCCTCGCCGCCTGGGCCGCCGACGCCCTGCGCACGGTGGCCATCGCCTTCGGCCTGCTGATGGTCATCGTGGTCATCGGCAGCCTGCTGATCCTCGCCATCCAGCGCCGCATCGGCACCGAGCGCCTGCTGCGCGATGCCCGCGAAGACCTGCTCAGGGCCAACCGGCAGCTGGAAGTGCTCGCCTCGCGCGACCCCCTCACCGGTCTGGAGAACCGCCGCAGCTTCGACGAGCACCTGCTCGCCGAACTGCGCCGCGCCCACCGCGAACGTTCGCCGCTGGGGCTGCTGCTGATCGACGTGGACCATTTCAAGCGCTTCAACGACACCTATGGCCATCCGGCCGGCGACGACTGCCTGCGGCGCATCGGCCGCGTCCTCGCCGACAGCGTGCGGCGTCCCGCCGATCTGGCCGCTCGCTACGGCGGCGAGGAACTGGCGGTGATCCTGCCCAACACCGGTCCTGACGGCGCCCTGGCCGTAGCCCAGCAATTCATGCAGCGCCTGCAGGGCGCCAACCTCACCCACGCCGGCAGCCCCCTGGGCCGCATCACCGCGAGCATCGGTATCGCCACCCTGCCCGCTGGCACCGACAGCAGCCCACAGGCCCTCATCGAAGCCGCCGACCGCGCGCTGTACCGCGCCAAGGCCGCCGGGCGCAATCGTCTGGAAAGTGCCCCGACGCTGCAGGAAGCCCCGCAATGACCCTCGATTCCGCGCTGCTCGATGCGCTGCGCAAGGCCCGTCACGTCGTGGTATTCACCGGGGCGGGCGTTTCCGCCGAGAGCGGCATTCCCACCTTCCGCGACCGTCTTACCGGGCTGTGGGAACGCTTCGACGCCGCCTCCCTGGCCACCGCCGAAGCCTTCCGCGCGGACCCGGCGCTGGTCTGGGGCTGGTACGAATGGCGCCGCAGCGTCATCCACCGCGCCCAGCCCAACCCGGCGCACCTCGCCATCGCCGCGCTGGCCAGCAAGGTACCCAGGCTCACGCTGATCACCCAGAACGTCGACGACCTCCACGAGCGCGCCGGCAGCCAGGACGTCACTCACCTGCACGGCCAGCTGGAACGCCCGCGCTGCTTCCAGTGCCAGCGCGAGCCGGATGGGCCACTGCCCGTGCCGGACGAACCCGAGGCCGGCCGCCGCGTGCAACCGCCGGCCTGCGCCCATTGCGGCGGCCCGCTGCGCCCCGGCGTGGTGTGGTTCGGCGAAAGCCTGCCGGTGGACGCCATCACCCACGCCTTCCAGGCGGCCGAACAGTGCGACCTGCTGATCTCCGTCGGGACCTCCGGCGTGGTCTACCCGGCAGCGGAAATCCCCGAGATCGCCTGGCGCCTCCGCGCGACCGTCCTGCACGTCAATCCCGCCCCCGGCCCGCTGCACGGTGAACGCGACTTCGCCCTGGCCAGCGCCGCCGGCGAGGCCCTCCCCGCCCTGCTCGCCGCGGCGTTCCCCTGACACTGCACGGTCGCAGGCAGGGCCGGCGTCACACCGCCGGCATCTGCAACGTCACGCAGTGGATGCCACCGCCCCCGGCGGCAATCGGGTCGATGTTCAGCTGCACGACCTCGCGATCCGGGTACAGCTCGCTGAGCAAGGCATGGCAATGCTCATCAGCCGTCGCATCACCGAACTTCGGCGCGATCACCCCGCCATTCACCGGCAGGTAGTTGATGTAGCCTGCCGCGAAGTCCGGGTTGTCGAGGTTGTAGGCGTTCGGCCTGGGGTTCATCGGCGATGGCAGGCTGTGCAGTTCAAGCTTGCGACCATCGGCGTCGGTGGCGTTCTTCAGGATCTCCAGGTGCCGGCGGGTAACCTCGTAGTCGTAGGAACGCTTGTCATTGTCCAGGTTGACCACCACCACGCCCGGTTCGACGAAGCGCGCATAGAAGTCCACATGGGCATCGGTGATGTCCTTGCCGCGAATGCCCGGCAGCCAGATCACCTTGCGCAGCCCCAGCATGCGCTTGAGCTCCGCTTCGATACGCGGGCGCGTCCAGCCCGGGTTGCGGTTGTCGTTGAGCCAGCAGCTCTCGGTGAAGATGGCCGTGCCGTGGCCGTCCACCTCGATGCCGCCGCCCTCCCCGCACAGTTCGCTGACGAGGGCTTTGGCCTCCACGTCCTCGGCCAGCGCTGCCGACACTTCACGGTCGCGCTCGGCGTGCTGCTTGCCGCCCCAGCCGTTGAAATTGAAGTCGGCCAGCGCCAGGCCGCCCGGCGCATCATTGACCAGGAAGCAGCCGCCGTAGTCGCGCACCCAGATGTCATCCACCGGCACCGGCAGGAAGTCGATGTTCTGGCCAGCGCACGCGCGCTTGGCCTCGGCCTGCTGCTCCGGCCGGCAGAGCACCGTCACCGGCTGGAACTCGGCGATGGCGCGGGCCAGCCGCGCCACCGTGGCATTGACGTCCGGAGCGATGTCTTCCCAGACGTCCGGGCTCGCCGCGTAAGCAACGAACACCCGCTCCTGCTTGCGGTGCTCGTCGGGCATGTACCAGGGCTTCGCAGCCAGGGCGACGCGTCCCAAGCCGAGCCCGAGGCCCGTCGCCAGCGTCATGCCGGCGCCAAGCAGGTTCCTGCGTGTCATCATCTTCGCCTCCTCAACCACCGGTGCCGGTCTTGAAACTGGTCCAGGTGCGCATCCGCGAACGCATGTCGCGCTGCGGAATGTCCTTGCCGGGGAACAGCCGCGCGTAGGCCTTCTCATCAAGATAGATGTCCGGGTTGTCGCGCATGCTCGCCTCGACCATCGGCCGCGCCTTGGCGTTGGACGTCGGGTAGCCGGTGGCGTTGCTGATCGCCGCCATTACGCCCGGGCGCATCAGGTAGTTGATCAGTGCGTAGGCGTACTCGGGGTGCGGCGCATCGGCCGGGATGGCCATGGTGTCCATCCACACCGAAGTGCCTTCGCGCGGCACGCGGTACTCGAAGCGTTCGGGCTTCTTCGCCTCGTCGGCGGCGCGTTGCGACTGGATCACGTCGCCGCTGTAGCCCAGTGACAGGCACAGGTCGCCATTCACCAGCTGGGTCACCGGTTGCGACTGGAACTTGCGGATGTACGGGCGGATGCCATTGAGTACCGCCAGCGCATCGCTCAGGTCCTGCGGCTTGCCGCTGCGCGGGTCGCGGCCGAGGTAGTTGAGCACCACGGCGAGCACCTCGTCCGGCGAATCGATCATCGAGATGCCGCAGTCGGCGAAGTGCTTGGCCAGCTCGGGCTTGAACATCAGGTCGAGGCTGTTCACCGGTGCGCCGGGCATGCGCTGCTCGATCTTCGCCTGGTTGTAGGTCAGGCCGATGCTGCCCCAGGTGTAGGGCACCACCGCATGCCGCGAGTACGGGTACTTGGTCTGCAGGCTCTGCAGGCCCGGCTCGATATCGCCCAGGTGCTCCAGCTTGCTCTCGTCGAGCTTCTGCAGCGCACCGGCGCGCATCAGGCGCTCGGCCACGGTATCGCCGGGGAAGATCAGGTCGTAGCCGCTGTGCCCGGCCATCATCTTGGCCTCCAGCGTCTCGCTGCTGTCCATCACGTCGTAGATGACGCGGATGCCGGTTTCCCTGGTGAAGTTCGCCAGCGTGTCGGGGGCGAAGTAATCCGCCCAGTTGAACAGGCGCAGGACCTTCTCTTCGGCTGCGGCCGGTTGCAGGGTGCATGCCAGGGATAGCCCCAGAGCGCCAATCAGCAGTTGCTTGTTCATGGTCAGACTCCTTGCCAGCGCGGGTGCAGGTGGCGGCCGTCGAGGCCGAGCAGCGGGCCGTACATTTCCGGGCGGCGGTCGCGGTAGACGCCCCAGGTCAGGCGCTCCTCGCGGGCCAGGCCGAGGTCCAGCTCGCGCACCAGCACGGCGGCCTCGTTGCGCCCGGCCTCGGCCAGCAGCGCGCCCTTGTGGTCGGTAATGAAGGACGAGCCGTAGAAGCGCATCCGCAGCGCCTCATCGCTGGGCGCCACTTCCTCGCCGATGCGGTTGGCCGCCAGCACCGGCAGCAGGTTGGCGGCGGCGTGGCCGCGTTGGGCGGTCTGCCAGTGGTCGCGGGAATCCAGCTGTTCGGCGCCCGGCTCAGAGCCGATGGCGGTGGGGAACAGCAGCATCTCCGCACCTTGCAGTGCCAGGCAGCGGGCGGTCTCGGGGAACCACTGGTCCCAGCAGATGCCCACGCCGATGCGGCCGACGGCGGTGTCCCAGACGCGGAAGCCGGTGTCGCCGGGGCTGAAGTACTCCTTCTCCTGGTAGCCGATGGCGTTGGGGATGTGCGTCTTGCGGTACACGCCGAGCAGGCTGCCGTCGGCGTCGGCCACGGTGAGAGAGTTGAAGTAGGCGTTGCCAGCGCGCTCGAACCAGCTGATCGGCAGCACCACGTTGAGCTCCGCCGCCAGGTTGGCGAAGCGCTGTAGCAGCGGGCTGTCGTCATAAGGCTGGGCCAGGGCGAGGTGGGCGTGGTCCTGCTCGATGCAGAAGTACGGCGTGGCGAACAGCTCGGGCAGGAGGATCAGCTTCGCCCCCGCCGCTGCAGCCGCGCGCACGTGGCGCTCGGCTTCGGCAAGGTTGCGCGGCAGGTCCCAGCTGCAGGAGAACTGCAGGACAGCGACGGTCAGCTTGCTCATCACAGGCCCCCCAGCGGCCAGGCCGGCTGCTGCTGGGTAATGCAATGCACGCCGCCGCCACCGTGGGCCAGGTTGTTGATGCGCACCGGCACCACTTCGCGGCCGGGGAAGGCGCGGGCCAGTACCGCCGCGGCTTCGTCGTCGGCGGCGATGCCGTAGGCCGGCATGATCACCGCGCCATTGGCGAGGTAGAAGTTGGTGTAGGACGCGCAGAAGACTTCTGCTTCCGGGTCCACCGCCGCGCCGGCTTCGAACAGCTCGATCAGCTCGAAGGAACGGCCCTTGGCATCGGTGGCCAGCTCCAGCGCGCGACGGTTCTCGCGCGCCACTTCGGCGTAGGTGCTGGAAGCGTCGTGGGTCGCATCCACCAGCAGCACACCGGGGCGGGCGAAGGCGCACACGCCATCGACGTGGCCGTCGGTCATGTCACCGGTGACGTACTGCGGGTCTCCCGGCAGCCAGATGGTCTTGGTCACGCCGAGCAGGCGGCTGAAGATTTCCTCCATCTCGCGCTTGCTGACGCCAGGGTTGCGGTTGGGATTGAGCAGTACCGACTCGGTGGTGATCAGCGTGCCCTCGCCATCCACGTGGATCGCCCCGCCTTCGTTGGCCAGCGGCGTACCGAAGCAATCGAACCCGAGGTGGTTGAGGATGCGGCGGCCCAGGCCTTCGTCCAGGGTGTGCTCGGACTTGCCGCCCCAGGCGTTGAAGCGCCAGCTCACGCCGGCCACGCCGTGCTGCGGATGGCAGACGAAGGTCGGCCCGGAGTCGCGGCACCAGCTGTCGTCGATGGGCAGCGCCACCAACTCGACGTTGGCCCCGCACAGCTCGGCGGCGCGGGCCATGGCGGACGGGTCCACCACCAGCTTCACCGGCTCGAAGCGGGCGATGGCGTTGGCGACGCGGGCAAAGTCTTCCTGCACCTGCTCCAGGGTCACGTGCCAGCCGCCCTCCCAGAGTGGACGGTTATGCGGGAATGCCATCCAGGTCGCCGCGTGGTTGACCCATTCGGCAGGCATGCGCCAGCCGTTCTGCCTATCGTCGTTGCGATGCATACTCAAGCCTTTGGTAAGTAATTTTAATCGGAAGGAAAAGGTTCAGCGGCGCCTGATAACCATGCTAGGCCTGTAAAAATGTCAGAACAAACGATAGATTTTGCGCAAATCTGATTAGGCAGACTTATCGATCATGCTCAAACACTGGCCACCCCTGAATGCCCTGCGCGGCTTCGAAGCCGCCGCGCGCCTGGGCAGCTTCCACAAGGCCGCCGAGGAGCTGCACCTCACCCAGTCGGCCATCAGCCAGCAGATCCGCAGCCTGGAAAGCTTCGTCGAACAGCCGCTGTTCTACCGCTCCGGGCGCAAGGTGGCGCTGACCGACGCTGGCGCCGACCTGCTCAGCACCACGCAATCCATGCTCCAGCAACTGGCTGTAGGCATCCGCCGCCTGGACCAGTACCGCAAGCCCAACCAGCTGGTGGTCAACACCACCCCGGCCTTCGCCCGCCACTGGCTGGTGCCGCGCCTGGGCGACTTCCACGCCCGCCACCCGCAGATCGACCTCTGGCTGCTGACCACCGACGAAACCCCGGACATGGCCAGCCAGACCATCGACATCGCCGTGCGCGACGATCTCACCGCCCAGGCCGAATGTCGCTTCCGCGTGCTGCTGGAAGATCGCCTCTACCCGGCTTGCCATCCTTCGTTGCTGCAACAGCCGGGGCCAACGCGCACCACCCTGCACGGCGAACGGGAAATGGATTGGGCGCACTGGCAACTGCAGGGCGGCGCCGACGTTGGCCAGCGCAGCGAGGGCCTGAACTTCTCAGACCCCGGCCTGCTGCTGGATGCCGCCAGCCAGGGGCTGGGCGTTGCCCTGGTGAGCCGGCTGCTGGCCGGCGATGCCCGTAGCAATGGCCTGCTTGCCCCGCTCAGCGAGCAGACCGTGCGCGGGCCGAACTGGTCGCTGCTGGTACACCAGCAGAGCGAGCGCAATGCGCAGGCGGTAGGGTTCTGCGAGTGGCTGTTCGCCGCGCTGGGTGTCTCTCTGCAGGGCGGATAACCCGTTCCGGGTTATTCGCCCTACGAAATTGTAGGAGCCGGCAGGGCCGGCGGTTGGCTGGGATCGCAAGCATGAACCGGGCATCCGCTCGCAATTGCAAAGCATCCTGCCAGCCGATACCACCCTCTCCCCACTCAAATCCCTCAGACAGCACCCTTCCCCTTCCTCAACCGCCCCCGCTCCTTCTTCCCCTCCAGCGCACTCTCCCCCGCCACTTTCACCAGCTTCTGGAAAGTCGGACACTCGGCATGGCTGGGCGCCGGGCACGCCGCCGCATGGCGCAGCCCCCGGCTCATCGCCTGCAGACGCCTGATCGTCGCATCCAGCTCGTCCGCCTTGGCCGCCAGCATCTGCCGGTCGATGTTGGTTCCGCCGTCGCCGGCGAACATCGAGCGGATTTCCTCCAGGCTGAAACCGGCCGATTGCCCGAGGGTGATCAACGCCAGCTGGTCGAGAATCTGCGGCGCGAACTGGCGGCGAGCGCCGGGTCTGGCGAGCGAAACGATCAGCCCCTTCTCCTCGTAGAACCGCAGGGTCGATGCCGGCACGCCGGAGCGCCTGGCCACGTCAGCGATATCCATGGAACACCTCTTGACCTCAAGTTCGCTTGAACTTGTAGGTTCACGCCAAAGGCAGCCGGGGTCAATCCACGCGCGGCCTTCCCTTGCGTGCAACCTGCGGAGAAACCATGAAAACCATCGCCATCGTCTACCACAGCGCCAGCGGCCGTACCGAGCGCATCGCCCAGACCATCGCCAGCGGCGCCCGCAGTGTGCCCGGCTGCGAAGTGCACCTGCTCAAGGCGCAGGAGTTGATCGAGCAGCCGCAAGCGCTGCTCGCCTACCACGGCCTGATTCTGGGTTCGCCCACCTACCTGGGCGGCGTCTCGGCACCGCTGAAAGCCCTGATGGACGCCACCGGGCCGCTCTGGCGCCAGCAGAAGCTGCGTGGCCGCCTCGCCGCCGGCTTCACCGTGTCGGCGCTGCCGGCGGGCGACAAGCAGTCCACATTGATCTCGCTGTTCACCTTCTGCATGCAGCACGGGATGCTCTGGGCCGGCAACCCGATCCTTCCCGAGCAGCACCTGGGCGTGCCCGCCGAGGAAGCCGCCAACCGCCTCGGCTCCTGGTCCGGGCTGATGGCCCAGGCGGACAAGACCGCCGCGGACTTCTGCCCCGGCGACCTGAAGACCGCCCGGCTGTTCGGCCAGTACTTCGCCGAAACCCTCGGCCGCCTGCACCAGCCGCAGGTCGAGCACGCGCAGGAGGCCCACGCATGATCGCCCGCCGCTACGGCCCGCTGCTGTTCGCGCTGATCCTGTCCTGCGTGATGACCTTGCTGGTCTCCGGCCTCTCCACCTGGCGCGCCGTAGGCCTGGCCCCGGCCTTCGCCCAGCTCTGGCTGGGCGCGTGGCTCGCCAGCTGGAGCATCGCCTTTCCGCTGGTGCTGGTCATCGCCCCGCTCACGCGCCGCCTCGTGGAGAGGCTGGTCCGCGCGTAGGAGCAGACTACGTCCGCGATGGACGTCAGCCGCCGCGAAATCTCAAGAATCTCGAACGTAGGATGGCGTGGAGCGCAGCGAGACCCATCGTCCCTGGGGCGCGCCGCAGCATGGGTATCGCTGCGCTCCACCCATCCTACAAACCGAGCTCCCTGCAGGAGCGGGCTACCGATTACTGCCGAATCCCGTCGGTGAACCGGCAGAAGCCGTCACGCACCGCGCCCTCGGTGGTGTACATGCCACCCAGGGTGACAAAGACATAGCTTACCTTGGAGCCCGAGCCCGACTTTTCCACCACGACATTCAACGGTGCGTTGCGGCTGCTCAGGATCACGCCCTGGTAGGCGGAGATGGTGCCGCTCTTCTCGTCGGCGTTCTGGATGGTGAAGCCCTCCTTCACCAGCGTCTTCTGCGCCCGGTCGAAGACCTTGGCCACCGGCATGTCCAGCTGGACGTTGGAAGTGAAGGTCTTGCCGGCGATGAAGCCCCCTTCGGTATTGAAGTTGTCTTCGCACTGGTTGCCGGTCTTCTGGTGCGCACAGCCCTGCAACAGGGCGGCAGCGAGCAGAATCATCGTGACTCGTCGCATCATCGTTCCTTGATCTCGTGGGGCCGCCATCCCTGCGGGTCTACAGCGGCGAAAGGGTTTTATAAGCCGAGGGCGCAGGCCCTGACCAGACTTTTCCTCGCCCAGTGAGACAGCCAGCACGTAGGAAATATCCCCTCACTCGCTCAAGCACGGGCTTTCACGCCGTTCGTCCCGGAGTGTCGCGGAGGTGTACTCCGGGCCTACCTGCGCAGCGCCCGGAGATTCGTGGAGCGAAGCCTCCCAATTGCGATGGACCGGGAGGCTTCAGGTGGCACTTACCAGATCGGCAAGGTGTAGCTGACGATGAAGCGGGTTTCGTCCATGTCGTTGCCGAAGCTGCTGCGGAAGGTGCTGTTGCGCAGCTTGAAGCCGACGTTCTTCAGCGGGCCGCTCTGCACCAGGTAACCGACGTCGGTGTCGCGCTCCCACTCCTTGCCGTTGCCCTGCCCGTTCAGCAGGTCGATGTTGTCGCCGCGCAGGTAGCGGGTCATCAGGCTCAGGCCGGGCAGCCCGTAGGAGGCGAAGTTGAAGTCGTAGCGCAGTTGCCAGGAGCGTTCGTCCTTGTTGGCGAAGTCGCCGATCTGCACGTAGTTGACCAGGTACGGGTCGGTGCCGGACAGGTAGGCGAAGCCGGTGTCGCCAGACATGCGCTGCAGCCCGAGGCCGAACGCCTGGTTGCCGAGCTTGTAGGTGAACATGGCGTTGAGCGCGCGGTTGTCGACGTTGCTGCCGCCATCGTCGGTGGAGCGTGCCCAGCGGATGTCGGACTTCAGCGACTGGCCCTCGGCGATCGGCAGCGTGTGCACCAGGCTCACGTAGTGCTGGCGATAGAGGTCTTCGAGGTTGGCGTAGTGGTAGCTGGTGCTGAGCTGGTTGCTCCAGCGGTAGGTGCCGCCAGCGAGGTTGAAGCGGTCGCTGGTGAGGTGGCTGCCGGCAACGATGTTGCGCTTGTTGCCACGGGTCATCGACAGGTCTTCATCATTGGACGAATCGCGCTGCTTCACCTCGCGCAGCTGGCCGAGCTGCAGGTCGAGGTCGTCGAGTTCCTTCGACTCCACCAGCGCGCCCTGGAAGGTCTGCGGCAACAGGCGGGTGTCGTTGTACTGCACCACCGGCAGCTTGGGCAGCAGCGTGCCGACCTTCAGGGTGCTCTTGGAGACGCGCAGCTTGGCGGTCAGGCCGAGGTCGCTGTAGTCATCGGCAGCGCGTTTGTCGCTGGCGGAATACGGCAGCAGGCCGGAGCCGGAGCGATCCGGGCTGGAGTCGAGCTTCAGACCCAGCAGGCCAAGCGCATCGACGCCGACGCCAACGGTACCGTCGGTGTAGCCCGATTCGTAGCGCAGCAGGAAGCCCTGCGCCCATTCCTCGGATTTCGACTGAGCGGCGCCACTCTGGCGGTAGTCGCGGTTGAAGTAGAAGTTGCGAGTTTCGATGCTGGCCTTGCTGTCGGCGAGGAAATCGGCGTGGACGAACGGGGGCAGCAGCGCCAGTCCGGAGACCAGCACGGGGAGTCGACGAGTATTCATTGTTCTTGTTTCTTTCTACTTGAGGTGTTGGCAAAACGCCGGGCCGATGACGGCTGGCCCGGCCAGGGGAATGAGCGGGATCAGATAGTCCGTTCCAGCTCCGGTACGGCTTCGAACAGGTCAGCGACCAGGCCGTAGTCGGCAACCTGGAAGATCGGCGCCTCTTCGTCCTTGTTGATCGCCACGATCACTTTCGAGTCCTTCATGCCCGCCAGATGCTGGATGGCGCCGGAGATACCGACGGCCACGTACAGCTGCGGAGCGACGATCTTGCCGGTCTGGCCGACCTGCATGTCGTTCGGCACGAAGCCGGCGTCAACGGCAGCGCGGGAAGCGCCGACGGCAGCGCCCAGCTTGTCAGCCAGGGAGTAGAGGATGCTGAAGTTGTCGCCATTGCCCATGCCACGGCCGCCGGAAACGACGATCTTGGCAGCGGTCAGTTCCGGACGGTCGGACTTGGCCAGTTCTTCGCCCACGAAGGCGGACTTGCCAGCATCGGCCGGGCCGGAAACGGCTTCAACAGCGGCGGAGCCACCTTCGGCAGCCACGGCGTCGAAGCCGGTGCCACGCACGGTGATGACCTTGACGGCGGCCGAGGACTGCACGGTAGCGATGGCGTTACCGGCATAGATCGGACGCTTGAAGGTGTCGGCGCTGACGACTTCGATGATCTCGGAGATCTGGTCGACGTCCAGCAGGGCGGCGACGCGCGGCAGGAAGTTCTTGCCGTTGGTGGTCGCCGGGGCCAGCACGTGGCTGAAATTGCCGGCGATGGAGGCGATCAGCGGCGCCACATTCTCCGGCAGCTGGTGAGCGTAGGCAGCGTTGTCGGCGACCAGCACCTTGGAAACACCGGCGATCTTGGCAGCGGCTTCAGCCACGCCACCGACGTTCTGGCCAGCGACCAGGACAGCGATGTCACCACCGATCTTCTGCGCGGCAGCGACAGTGTTCAGAGTGGCAGCGCCCAGTGCGCCGTTGTTGTGCTCAGCGATTACCAGGATAGCCATCAGATTACTTTCGCCTCGTTCTTCAGTTTCTCGACCAGTTCGGCAACGGACTTGACCTTGATGCCCGCGCTACGGGCAGCCGGAGCTTCGACTTTCACGGTCTTCACGGTGGAAGCGGTGGAAACACCCAGGGCGTCCGGGGTCACCACGTCCAGCGGCTTCTTCTTCGCCTTCATGATGTTCGGCAGCGACGCGTAGCGCGGCTCGTTCAGGCGCAGGTCGGTGGTGACGATGGCCGGCAGGTTCAGGGCAACGGTCTGCAGGCCGCCGTCGATTTCACGGGTGACGTTGACCTTGTCGCCAGCGACTTCGACCTTGGAGGCGAAGGTGCCCTGGGCGTAGCCGGTCAGCGCAGCCAGCATCTGGCCGGTCTGGTTGTTGTCGCTGTCGATGGCCTGCTTGCCGAGGATGACCAGCTGCGGCTGCTCTTTGTCGACGAGGGCTTTGAGCGACTTGGCGATGGCCAGGGAGCTCAGTTCTTCGTTGCCCTCACCCTTGACGGCCTCAACGAGGATGGCGCGATCAGCACCCAGAGCCAGCGCGGTACGCAGTTGCTCCTGGGCAGCGGTCGGGCCGACGGAGACCGCAACGATCTCGGTGACGACGCCTTTCTCTTTCAGGCGTACGGCCTCTTCCACGGCGATTTCGCAGAAGGGGTTCATGGACATCTTGACGTTGGCGAGATCGACGCCGGAGTGGTCCGCCTTGACGCGGACCTTGACGTTGTAATCGACCACGCGCTTGACGGCTACGAGTACTTTCATTCGGTTGTTTCCTTGGCTGACGCCGGTTTGCCTCGGCGCTGCTGTTGGGGTGGGTTCGCGAGCAAACCCGCTCCTGCGAAGAGCAATGGGGGAACACTTGCAGGAGCGGGCCTGCCCGCGAACGGACTCAACGACCGTAGGGCGCATAACCGCTTGCGGTTATCCGCCGTCATTCGGGCCAGCGGCGGATAACGCTGGCGCGTTATGCGCCCTACTCTCTTGCGAGCATTGACGCGTCAGGGTTTGCCCAGCTGCTCGATCACACCCTCTGCCTTGAGCGCAGCCAGGCGCGCGTCGTCAAGCCCCAGGCGGCGCTTGAGCACCTCGTCGGTGTGTTCGCCGAGCATCGGCGCCGGGCGCTGGTATTCCACCGGGGTGTCGGACAGCTTCAGCGGGCTGCCGACCATGCGGAACGCGGGGTTCTGCGCGTGGGGAATCTCCACCAGCATGTCCCGGGCGACCACCTGCGGTTCGTCCAGCGCGCGGCCGATATCGTTGATCACACCGACCGGCACCTTCATCGCGTGGATGCGGCGCACCCAGTTGTCGGCGGTGTCGCCCTGGAAGTGTTCCGCCAGCTTGCCGACGATCACGTCGCGGTTGCGCACGCGGTCGGCGTTACGGGTGAAGCGCGGGTCCTTCGGCAGTTCGGGCAGGCCGATGGCGTCGCACAGCGAGACGAACTGGCTGTCGTTGCCGCAGGCGATGATGAAATCCATGTCCTGCGCGCTGAACACCTGGTACGGCACGATGTTGACGTGGGCGTTGCCCTGGCGGCCCGGCGAGCGACCGGTGGCGAGGTAGTTCTGGCTCTGGTTGCCGAGCATGGCGACCTGCACGTCGAGCAGCGCCATGTCGCAGTGCTGGCCGCGGCCAGTCTTCTCCCGCGCCAGCAGCGCGGCCTGGATGGCGACCACCGAGTACAGGCCGGTCATCACATCGGACACGGCGACACCGACTTTCTGCGGGCTGGCGCCGGGCACGCCGTCCTTCTCGCCGGTGATGCTCATCAGCCCGCCCATGCCCTGGATGATGAAGTCGTAGCCGGGCTCCTCGGCGCGCGGGCCGGTCTGACCGAAGCCGGTGATGGAGCAGTAGACCAGGCGCGGATTGACCTTGGACAGGCTGTCGTAATCCAGACCGTACTTGGCCAGCGAGCCGGCCTTGTAGTTCTCGATCAGCACATCGCACTCGCAGGCCAGGGCGCGCACCAGCGCCTGGCCTTCTTCCGTCGCCAGGTTCAGCGCCACCGACAGCTTGTTGCGGTTGGTCGACTGGTAGTACGCCGCCTCGGAACTGTCCGAGCCGTCGGCGGCTTTCATGTAGGGCGGGCCCCAGCCGCGGGTGTCGTCACCCACGCCAGGACGTTCGATCTTGATCACTTCCGCGCCCAGGTCGGCCAGCACCTGGCCGCACCAGGGGCCGGCCAGCACGCGGCTGAGGTCGAGTACGCGGTATCCGCTCAAAGCACCCATCTTCAATTCCTCGCAGGCGCGCTCACGCGCGCTCGATAACCATGGCGAGCCCCTGGCCCACGCCGATGCACAGGCTGATCACCGCATAGCGTTGACCCGTGCGCTGCAGTTGTCGCGCCACGCTCAGCGCCAGCCGCGCGCCGGAAGCGCCCAGCGGGTGGCCGACGGCGATGGCGCCGCCGTTGGGGTTGACCCGCGCATCGTCGAAGTCCACGCCCAGACCGTGCAGGCAGCCGAGCACCTGGGAGGCGAAGGCCTCGTTGATCTCGATGATGTCCATGTCGGCGAGGGTCAGTTCGGCGCGGGCAAGCGCCTTGTTGATCGCCTCCACCGGGCCGACGCCCATGATGCGTGGCTCCACGCCGACCGCCGCTGCCGAGAGAATCCGCGCGAGCGGCTTGAGGCCGTGGCGTTCGCCCGCCGCAGCCGAGCCGATCAGCAGCGCGGCCGCGCCATCGTTGACGCCAGAGGCATTGCCGGCGGTGACCACGCCGCCTTCGGACAAGGGTTTCAGGCGCGCCAGCGCGGCTTCATCGGAAGACGGACGCGGATGTTCGTCCTGCTCGACCACGTTCGGCGGCGTCTTGCGCCCAGTGGGCACGCTGACCGGGAGGATTTCCCCGGCGATGAAACCGGCCTCGCGGGCGGCTTCGTAGTTGGCCTGGGAACGCGCGGCGAAACGGTCGGCCTGCTCGCGGCTGATGCCGAACTCGCGGGCTACGTTGTCGCCGGTCTCCGGCATGCTGTCGTTGCCGAACCCGGCGATGATCTTCGGGTTGGGGAAGCGCGCGCCGATGGTGCTGTCGAACACCGTCAGGTCGCGGCTGTAGGCGGCCTCGGCCTTGGCCATGACGAAGGGCGCGCGGGACATGCTTTCCACGCCGCCAGCGACGAACAGCTCGCCTTCGCCACAGGTCACGGCGCGCGCCGCATCGATGACGGCCGCCAGGCCGCTGGCGCACAGGCGGTTCACCGTCTGCCCCGGCACGCTCACCGGCAGGCCGGCGAGCAGCGCAGCATGGCGGGCGACGTTGCGGCTGTCTTCACCGGCCTGGTTGGTGTTGCCGAGGATCACGTCCTCGATGGCTTCGCCGGGCACGCTGGTGCGGGCCAGCAGCTCGCGGATCACCTGGGCGATCAGGTCGTCCGGGCGCACCGGAGCCAGAGCGCCGCCATGGCGCCCGAAGGGGGTGCGCAGGCCGGCGTAGATGTAGGCATTGAGCATGGAAGTCTCCTTGAAAGAGGTGGACGCCGGGCCTCAGCCCAGCGCGGGCTCGGCATGGCGCAGCGACAACCCCAACTCGGCGCGGCGGCGCAGCCAGGGGCCGGGGCGGTAGCGGGCGTCGCCGGTCAGGCCGGTCATGCGTTCGAGAATGGTCAGCAGGCGCGACGGGCCGACGCTGTCGCCCCAGGCCAGCGGGCCTTGCGGGTAACCCAGGCCACGGCGCACGCCTTCGTCGAGGTCGTCGACACTGGCGATGCGCTGCTGGACGATGTCGCCGGCCAGGTTGACGATCAGCGCCAGTACGCGCTGGGCAACGAAGCCGACGCTGTCATTGATCACCGTGACGCCCACACCATCAGCCGCCAGCAGCGCATGGGCGGCGTCGCGCATGACGCTGGAGGTCGCCGGGTTCTGCATCAGGCAGCGGTGACGTTGCAGATCCAGCAGCAGGTCAATGCACAGGGTGCGCGCCGGGTCGGTACCGAAGTTCCGGCACGCCGTGGTGGCGTCAACGCCATAGGGAGCCAGCAGGCACAGCGCCTCGCTGCTTGGCTGGGCGCCCTGCTCCAGGGTCGCGCCGAGCTTCTTCAGCAGTTCGCCGAGCAGTTCGCGATCCTGTTCGTTCTCCGCACCGATCCACACCGGCGGCAGCGCGGCCACGTTCGGCACCGGTTGCGGAGCGGGCGCATCGATCATCTTGCCGTCGGCATAGCGATAGAAGCCTCGCCCGACCTTGCGCCCGACGAAACCGGCCTCGAGCATCTGCCGGGTCAGCGCCGCCGGGCGATAGCGCGGCTCCTGGTAGAACTGGTTGTAGATGGACTCGATCACCGGGTGGGACACGTCCAGCGCAGTCAGGTCAAACAGCTCCAGCGGGCCCATGCGGAAGCCCAGGCCCTCGCGCAGAATGCGGTCGATATCGGCCGGTTCGGCGATGGCTTCCTTGAGCATCTGCAGGGCTTCGGTGCTGTAGGCGCGGCCGGCGTGGTTGATGATGAAGCCGGGGGTGTCCTTGGCGCGGATGCCGCGATGGCCCATGCGCGCGGCCAGCGCCACCAGGCTGTCGCCGACCTGCGGGTCGCTGGCCAGGCCGTCGATCACCTCGACCACCTTCATCAGCGGCACCGGGTTGAAGAAGTGGAAGCCTGCCACCCGCTGAGGATGCTGGCAGCCACGGGCGATGCTGGTGACCGACAGCGACGAGGTATTGGTCGCGAGAATGCACTCGGCGCTGACCACGGCTTCCAGTTCGGCCAGCAGCGCCTGCTTGGCATCCAGGCGCTCGATGATCGCTTCGACCACCAGATCGGAATCCGCCAGCTCGCTCAGGGAGCCGGCGACCAGCAGGCGCGCCAGGGTCGCGTCCGCGTCGGCGGTGGTGATCTTGCCCTTCTCCGCCAGCTTGGCGAGGGTCCGTCCGAGGTTATCGCGGGCCGCTTGCGCAGCGCCGTCGCGGGCGTCGAAGAGCTTCACCTGGATGCCGGCCTGGGCGGCGATCTGGGCGATGCCGCTGCCCATGACGCCGGTGCCGACAATGGCCATACGCTCGATGCGCTCGAAAGAAAGGGTCATGCTCATTCCCCCAGGAAACTGGCTTTGCGTTTTTCCAGGAAGGCGGCGGCGCCCTCCTTCTGGTCCTGCGAATCGAATAGCAGCTGGAAAGCCTTGCGCTCCAGGGTCAGGGCGCTCTCCAGCGGCAAGTCGGCGCCGGCGAGCATCACTTCCTTGATCTGCGCCACGGCCAGCGGCGGCAGTGTGGCGATCTCGGCAGCCAGCTCCAGTGCGCGGGGCAGCGTGCGCGCATCTTCCACCACCTCACTGAGCATGCCGATGGCCAGCGCTTCCGGCGCCTTGATCAGGCATCCGGTCAGGGCAATGCGCATCGCCTGGAACTTACCCACGGCGCGGATCAGCCGCTGGGTGCCACCCGCGCCGGGCATCAGGCCGAGCTTCACTTCCGGCTGGCCGAAGCGTGCCGACTCACCGGCGACGATGATGTCGCAGTGCATCGCCAGCTCGCAGCCGCCGCCCAGGGCGAAGCCATTCACGGCGGCGATCACCGGTTTCGGGCAGCGCGAGATGGCTTCCCACAGCAGTTCGGTGTGACGGCGGTACATCTCGATGGGGCTGGCCTGGGCGAATTCGCGGATGTCCGCCCCGGCGACGAAGCATTCCTCGCCCCCGGTCAGCACCACCGCGCGAACGTCGCGATTTTCGCTCAGGGCACGGAAGTGCTCGGCCAGCTGCTGGCGCACGGCAGCATTCAAGGCGTTCTTGGCTTCCGGTCGGTCGATGCGGACGACCGCCACACCATCGGCCTGGATATCGAGATGAACCACGCTGGTATTCATTGGAGCTCTGACCTCTTAGTTGTTTCGTCTGACGAAACTACATTCCGTATTTCGATTTCATCATAGTGACACCTCATCCAGCCTGTAAACGGTGAAGATCGACACACCCTCTAAAAGCCTTTAAATACGCGGCTTTGAATATTTTTAAGGGTACGCCTGTACTAACCAGTCCAGACTCATTACAATTTCGCCTGACGAAACTGCATTTTATTTTATTGATTTTCCGTGAATAGGGGTTCTACCATGCGCCGCAACAAGACGGAGATGGACTCGGCTGCGCCGACGAAAAACGAAGGTGAGATCGGCCTGCTGGAACGGGGACTGTATGACCCCGCCACGGCACTGAGCGAAGAGGAAAACAGCGGCCAGTTCGTGACGGCCCTGGCTCGCGGCCTGGAGATCCTGCGTTGCTTCTCGCCACGGGAAAACGTGCTGAGCAACCAGGACCTGGCGCGCAAGACCGACCTGCCCAAGCCGACCGTGACACGCCTGACCAACACCCTGATGCGCCTGGGTTGCCTCAAGCGCGAGGTGCATTCAGGCAAGTACCAGCTGGACGTCGGCGTGCTGGGTTTCGGCTACGCGATGCTGTCGAACCTGTCGATCCGCGCGGTGGCCCATCCGCTGATGGAGGAACTGGCCAACCACGCCCAGGCGGCGGTGGCCATGGCCGCCCGCGACCGCCTGCAGATGGTCTACGTGGACGTCGTGCAGGGCCAGGGAAACATGACCATGCGCCGGCAGATCGGCAGTTATCTGCCGCTGGCGGCGAGTTCGGTGGGCCGCGCGTGCCTCGCGGCAATGCCGGAGAACGAGCGGGAATTCCTGCTCGACCACGTTCGCCAGCGCGAACCGGAAAACTGGCCGGCCATCCGCAAGGGTCTGGACCGCGCCTTCAGGGACTTCACCGATTACGGCTACTGCCTGTCGATCGGCGAATGGCACCGCGACGTCAACTCCGTCGCCGTGCCCTTGGTACATCCGCAGTACGGCCTGCTGGCCTTCAACTGCGGCGGCCCGAGCTTCCAGCTGACACGCGAGAAGCTCGAGGACGACATCGGGCCCCGCCTGATCAACATGGTCAACAACATAGGTGCCGCCGCTCGCTGAATCTCGGGTGACGGTGCCTCGGAAGACAGGCCCGCTCGCGGGCCTTTTGAGGAGTGCACATGATCCGAGACCCAGAAACGCTGCAGATACTTCTGGATTCCATCCACCAGTTCGTCGGCGAAGTGCTGATCCCGCGGGAGAACGAGGTCGCCGAGACCGACGCGATCCCGCAGGACATCGTCCAGCAGATGCGCGAGATGGGCCTGTTCGGCCTGACCATCCCCGAAGAGTTCGGCGGCCTGGGCGTGACCATGGAAGAAGAGGTGAATATCACCTTCGAACTCGGCCGCACCTCCCCCGCCTTCCGTTCCTACATCGGCACCAACAACGGCATCGGCTCCATCGGCATCCTGATCGACGGCACGCCGGAGCAGAAAGCCCACTACCTTCCCAAGCTCGCCGGCGGCGAACTGCTCAGTGCCTTCTGCCTGACCGAGCCGGACTCGGGCTCCGATGCCGCCTCGCTGAAAACCACCGCCGTGCGCGATGGCGACTTCTATGTGCTCAACGGCACCAAGCGCTTCATCACCAACGCCCCGCACGCCGGCATCTATACCGTAATGGCACGCACCAACCCGGCGATCAAGGGCTCCGCCGGTATCAGCGCGTTCATCGTCGAGCGTGGCACTCCGGGCATTTCCCTGGGCAAGCCGGACCACAAGATGGGCCAGAAAGGCGCGCACACCAGCGACGTGATCTTCGACAACGTGCGCATCCCCGCCAGCCAACTCATCGGCGGCGTCGAGGGCGTGGGCTTCAAGACCGCCATGAAAGTGCTCGACAAGGGCCGCCTGCACATCGCCGCGCTGAGCGTCGGCGCCGCCGAGCGCATGCTCGCCGACGCGCTGCAATACGCCCTGGAGCGCAAGCAGTTCGGCCAGCCGATCGCCGAGTTCCAGCTGATCCAGGCAATGCTGGCCGACAGCAAGGCCGAGATCTACGCCGCCCGCTGCATGGTGCTGGACGCCGCACGCAAGCGCGATGAGGGCCGCAACGTCAGCACCGAAGCCTCCTGCGCGAAGATGTTCGCCACCGAGATGTGCGGCCGTGTTGCTGACCGCTGCGTACAGATCCACGGCGGCGCCGGCTACGTCAGCGAGTACGCGATCGAGCGCTTCTACCGCGATGTCCGCCTGTTCCGACTCTACGAGGGCACCACCCAGATCCAGCAGGTGATCATCGCCCGCAACATGATCCGCGAAGCCCAGTCCTGACACACAGGCACTGAGGCACCCAATTCGGCAGCGCGTGGCCACGCACCACGCGCCTGCCGGCAGGATTCGCACGCACGCTTACCGAGGGTCGGCCAACCGCCCCGCCAACAACTACAACAGGTAATTCGTTCATGGAAAACACTGCTTCCGCAACGGCTGCAACCGCTGCTACCCAGAGCAAGACCTGGGTCCTGGTCTTCGCCTTCTGCTTCATCGGCCTGCTGATCGATGGCGCAGACCTGATGCTCCTCTCCTACAGCCTCACCAGCCTCAAGGCCGAGTTCGGCCTGAGCAACCTCCAGGCCGGCAGCCTGGGCAGCGTCACCCTGGCCGGCATGGCCTTCGGCGGCATCTACGGCGGCTGGGCCTGCGACCGCTTCGGCCGGGTCAAGACGGTGGTCTGGACCATTGTGCTGTTCTCCGTCGGCACCGCCGTCCTCGGCCTCACCCACAACTACTGGCAGTTCGCCGCCGCGCGCTTCGTCGCCTCGCTGGGCCTCGGCGCCCTGTACGTGGCCTGCAACACGCTGATGGCCGAATACGTGCCGACCAAATACCGCACCACCGTGCTCGGCACCCTGCAGGCCGGCTGGTCGGTGGGCTACATCGTCGCCACCCTGCTGGCCGGCTGGATCCTGCCGGACCATGGCTGGCGCTACCTGTTCTACATCGCCATCATCCCTGTGGTGCTGGCCATCGCCATGCGCAAGCTGATCCCCGAGCCCGCCGCCTGGGTCCAGGCGCAAGCAGAACGCCAGCAGCGCAAGGCCGAAGGCTCGTCCGGCCGCGAAGCCACTGCACCCCGGCAGAATGCCTTCAAGCAGATCTTCGCCGACCCGAAGGCCAGCCGCATGTTCCTGTTCTGGGCACTGACCGCCGGTTTCCTGCAGTTCGGCTACTACGGCGTGAACAACTGGATGCCGTCGTACCTGGAAACCGAGATGGGCATGAACTTCAAGGCCATGACCTCGTACCTGGTGGGCACCTATGCCGCGATGATCCTGGGCAAGGTCCTGGCCGGCGTCGCCGCCGACTGGTTCGGCCGCCGCACCGTGTTCTCCTTCGGCGCCCTGGGCACCGCGGTGTTCCTGCCGGTGATCGTGCTGTTCCACAGCCCCGAGAACATTCTCTGGATGCTGGTGGTGTTCGGCTTCCTCTATGGCATCCCGTACGGCGTGAACGCGACCTACATGACCGAGAGCTTCGCCGCCGCCTTCCGTGGCACAGCAGTGGGCGGGGCTTACAACATCGGCCGCATCGGCGCAGCCATCGCCCCGGCGGTGATCGGCTTCCTCGCTACGCAGATGTCCATTGGCGTCGGCTTCCTGGTGATGGGCGCGGCGTACTTCATCTGCGGCGTCATCCCCGCCCTGCTGATCCGCGACAAGCAGTTCGACCCACAGCAGGAATGACCTGAGCGCTCAGCGCCCAGCCACCCGCGAAAAACGCCCGGTGCACTGCACCGGGCGTTTTTGTTTTTTCCCCGAAAGCGTCATCAAGAGTCAGCGGGGCAAATCGCAGGCAAAAAAAAGCCCCGCCGAAGCGGGGCTCTTTCGTCAGCGATGTCGATTAGACAGCGCGAACTTGTTCAGCTTGCGGGCCTTTCTGGCCGGCAGTCACAACGAAGCTGACCTTCTGGCCTTCGTCGAGGGACTTGTAGCCGTTGCCTTCGATCTGACGGAAGTGAACGAATACGTCCGGGCCGCTTTCCGGGGTGATGAAGCCGAAGCCCTTCTCAGCGTTGAACCACTTGACGATGCCGTTTTGACGATCGGACATGATGTTGTCTCCTAAAAGAATGCTAAAGGCCGGCCGAAAGCCGACCGGCGATGAGCTGAATGCGTAGTGAAGAGGTGCCGAGGAGATGGAGCATCTTGTAGAAGAACATCAAGTCGCGGAACTCGTTACTGGGCAGGCAGCCCATGCAGAATACAAGGTTTGGCGCTAATTCATAGCTTTTTTTCACGACCAGTGGTGATTTTGACAAATGGTCGAGCAATTACGACGCGACAGGTCAAAGACGTGTAGGCTGGCCGGGCCGGTTTGGCGCCCAACGCAAAGGTGACTTCATGACTGATTCACAGCTGATTCGCGAACGTTCGGAGCTCGATGAAAAGATTGCCGCTTTCCTCTCCCAGGGTGGCGAAATCCAGGAAATCCCCGTTGGCCAACTGGCAGTGAAGGTCGAGCGGAAGTCGCAATGGGCAAAGTCCGATGGGAAGAAACCGGCGCCCTAACCGTTTGAATGCATGAAGAAAACCCCGCGATGGCGGGGTTTTGCATTTCAGTGGCTGAGGTAATGGTTCGACAGCCAGTTCAGCGCCCTGCCCGGCCGCGTCAGCGCGTCGATGAAACTCGGCCCCCAGAAGCGGATGTCGTTGGCCTCCAGCACCGCATACATGTCCCGGTGACGTGCCTGGCGCTCCTTGAGCGGCATGCGCAGCGCCCGCTGCATGGCATCGGCCAGGGCGTCTCGGTCGTGAGGATTGATGATCAGCGCGCCGCCCAGCTCGGCGGCGGCGCCCGCGAACTGGGAAAGGATCAGCACGCCGGGATCGTCCGGGTCCTGGGCGGCGACGAACTCCTTGGCGACCAGATTCATCCCGTCGCGCAGCGGCGTCACCAGGCCGATCCGTGCGTGGCGCATGACCATCGCGATGTCCGCGCGCTGGTGGTTGCGCGCCACATAACGCAGCGGCACCCAGGACACGGCGCCGAAGCGCCCGTTGATGTGCCCTACCCGCGCGCTCACAGCGGCGTCGATGTCGGCATATTCGGGGATGTCCTGGCGGCTGCCCGGTGATATCTGCAGGCAGGTGACGCGGTTGTGCCAGTCCGGATTGCGCTCGAGGAAGCGCTCGTAGCCGTCCAGCCGGTTGACGATGCCCTTGGAGTAATCGAGACGGTCCACCCCTACCATCAGCGCGCGACCGCCCAGGCTTTCGCGCAGGTCCTCGGCTGCCTGGCTCTGCGAGGCCTCTTCGGCCAGTCGGCGGAAACCGGCCGCGTCCACGCCCACCGGGAAGACGCCGACTCGAAAATGCTGGTCCTCCAGGTGATAGCGCCGGCCATCGGGAGTCGCCGCGCCAACCACGCGGGTCAGGTAGCGGGCGAAGTTGCTGGCGTCGTTTTCAGTCTGGAAGCCGATCAGGTTGTACTCGGTGAGCGCGCGGATCAGTTCGTCGTGATGCGGCAGCGCGGTGATGAGGTCGGCCGGCGGCATCGGGATATGCAGGAAGAAGCCGATGCGGTTGCCATGCCCGCGCTGCCTCAGGGCCGAAGCCAGGGGGATCAGATGGTAGTCGTGGACCCAGAGGACGTCGTCCTCCTCCAGCAGCGGGCTCAGGCGCTCGGCGAAGAACTCGTTGACCCGCTGGTAGCCGCCGAACTCGGCCTCGTTGAACTCGGCCAGGTCCACCCGGTAATGCAGGATCGGCCAGAGCACGCGGTTGGCAAAGCCGTTGTAGTACTCGTCGAAGTCCTGCGGATGCAGGTCGGTGAGGATGTACTGCAGGTTGTCGCGCTGGACCATGGTCGGCGGGCCCGGCTCCTCGGCCTTCTCGCCGCTCCAGCCGAACCAGATGCCCTCGCGGTTGCGCATGGCGGCGTCCACCGCCACGGCCAGCCCGCCCGGCGCCGGGCCGTTCTCGTCGGGGATCGCGACCCGGTTGGATATCACCACGAGGCGCGGCATAGACCTTCCTCCCAGCCAATGGAAAGACGCATGGCGGAATTGATCAGCCCGGCCATGGAGTAGGTCTGTGGAATGTTCCCCCAGAGTTCGCCGGTGTCCGGGTGCAGGTCTTCGGAAAGCAATCCGTAACGATTGCGCGAGGCGACCAGTTGCTCGAACAGCTGACGCGCCTCATCGACTCGGCCGATGGCTGCCAGCGCATCGAGGTACCAGAACTTCACCACCAGGAAGGCGGTTTCCGGCACGCCGAAATCATCCGCCGCGGCGTAGCGCAGCATCTGCCCGTTGACGTTGAGTTCGCGGCCGATGCACTCGACCGTGGCGATAAAGCGAGGGTCATCGGCCTCGATGATCCCCAGTTCGTTCATCAGCAGCACGCTGGCATCGAGGTCGTCATGGCCGAAAGCGCCGGTGAAACATTGCTTCTTCTCGCTCCAGGCCTCGGCGAGGATGCGTTCGCGCAGGTTGGCCGCCTTGTCCATCCAGTCGCCGGCTTTCTCGCCGCGGCCCAGGCGTCTGGCAATGCGCCCGACGCGATCGCAGGCAACCCAGCAGAGCAGCGCGGAATGGGTGTGGATGCGTTGGCGGCCACGGTATTCCCAGATGCCAGCGTCGGGTTCGAACGCCGCGTGCACGGCCTTGGCGGCCAGGCTCTCCAACAGTTGCAGCATGCCCTCGCTGCTGGGATTGGGCAGGCGCTCGTCGACAAAACTCTGCAGCACCGCCAGTGCCACCGAGCCGAACACGTCGTGCTGGTTCTGCTCCACCGCCTGATTGCCGACCCGCACCGGAGCGTGGTTGAGGAAGCCGGCAAGATCCAGCTCGATACGTTCGGTGAGGTCCTGATTGGGGATTATCCCGTACAGCGGCTTGAGCTCGGCGTCGCCGCTGGCCACGGTGGTGATGAAGTCGATGTAACCCTCCATGGTCCGCGTGGCGCCCAGGCGGTTGAGGGCGAGGATCACGAAGTAGGCATCACGCAGCCAGCAGTAGCGGTAGTCCCAGTTGCGCTGCGAGTCGGGCGCCTCCGGCACGGAAGTGGTGGCAGCGGCGATGATCGCCCCGGTGTCCTCGAAATTGCACAGTTTCAGAGTGATCGCCGAGCGGATCACCACCGGCTGCCATTCGAAGCAGATGGCCAGCCCGCGCACCCAGTCGTGCCAGTGGTTCTGGGTGCGTTTGAGGTAATCGCGGACCACTTCGCCGGGAGCGTTGTCGAGCGGTTCATCGAGGCCGATCACCAGGCTCACGGGATGGCGCAGGGCGAATGGCGTTTCGTGCTGGATATAGGCCAGCGGCGCGTCGGTGGTCAGGCGCAGCGGCTCATCACCTTCCAGGTAGCGGATATGGCTGGAACCGATGGCGCCCTGGCTCGGCTTGCCGTAGCCGTGGGTCGGACGCACACGCAGGGTGATCTTCGGTACGCCCTCGATGGGCTCGATCAACCGGCACAGCTGCGCCGGGCGGTAGACATGGCCGTGCTGCAGGAAACGCGGGGCGAAATCGGTGATGCGCACTGCGCCGCCGTTGTCGTCCCGCAGCACGGTGGTGATGATCGCCGTGTTGCGCTGATAGTCGGACGTGCTGCTGGCCTGGTTCTCCAGCACCACATCGGCAAAGCCTTTCTCGTCATCGCCGGCCAGTAGCCGGGAAAAAGCCGGATCGCTATCGAAGTTCGGGTAGCACCACCAGACCAGCCGCGCCTGCGGATTGACCAGCGCGGCCACCCGGCAGTTGCCGATCAGGCCCAGTTCCAGAGCACCTTCGTGCCGGTTCGTCATCGGTTGATTCCTCCTGCTTGCATCAGAGCGGCGCGGACATCCGCCGCGTCGCTGAACACCGCGCTGGCACCGGGCAAGGCGCGCCCGACCGAAAGGCCGAGGCCGCCCAGGGCCGGCATCAGGGCGATGGCGGGTTCGTCGGTGACGTCGTCGCCGATGTACAGCGGCAAGCGTCCGGCGAAGCCAGGCATACCCAGCAGCCGCTGAATCGCCTGGGCCTTGTCGACACCTTCGGGGACGACTTCGTAGACCTGCTTGCCGTTGAGCAAGCGCAGCCCTGCGCCCTCCGGCGCCCGCAGCAAAGCCTGCAACTCGACATGCAGTGCTGTGGCGAGCGAAGGTGCGGAGCGGTAGTGCAGCGCGTAGCTGCTGCCCTTGTCCTCGGCCTGGATTCCGACATGCCGATTGGCCAGGGCGTTCAACTGCACCCGCACGCAGGCGGGCAGGTCTTTGCTGGTGCGGCGCAAGGGGCTGTCGCCACTTTCGCGCCAGTGGGCGCCATGGCCGCCGCTGGCGGCAAGACGCAAGGGTTGCAGGAGCCGGTCGAGTTCTTCGACCGGGCGGCCGCTGATCAGGGCCAGGGCACCGTCGAGTCGGCGATGCAGGTGCGTGAGGGCATCGAGCAGCCCGGGCGGTACGACGACCGCGCCGGGTGATTCGGCGATGTCCAGAAGGGTTCCGTCGACATCCAGGAACAGTGCGGTCTGCTGAGGTCGGCTGAGCCAGAGGTTCAGCAGCGCAGTGGCTGAGGCCTCGCTATGCGGGACCATGGCGGTGTCGACAGGTCCCCTTGGTACGGGACGTGACATGAGCCATTTCTCCATGTTCAGGGCGTGCCGCGCAGCCGTGGGTAGCCGGTGCGGACGTGAAAGGGAGCCCAAGGACCCTAACATGTGGGACCACGAGGGTCGACCCTGGGTTTCACCCGCATGCCACGTGGCAAGGCGCATGCCAGAGCTGAACGAGCCAACCGATGGGGATTGGAGCAGAAATTTACTGCATGAAAACTCCTCAAAGGATCGACCATCAGTCTCCTTTCGGAAGGGATACATCTACCCGAAGTCAGGTCGAGCCCACAGAGTCGGATTTAACTGACAGAAGAACTGGAATCCCCTGCCTCACATGGCGGGCGTCGTTTTCGAAAATGTGCCAAGCCAATCTTCCGTGAGTAAAACTCCATGCCTCCCCTTTCCGCGCTGGTACTCCAGGCCTCCGGGCTGCACCGCTCGACCGCCGTCACCGCGCTGCACCATCTCGGCTACAGCTTCCTGTCGGAGGTATCCAGCAACGCCTTCGCGCTGGACCGCCTGCGCAGCCTGGGTGGCGTACACCTATTGATCTGCGATGTGCGCAGCGAGCCGGTGGCGCGTCTGGAGTTTCTCCAGACTGTGGCCCGAGAAGGGCTGGCTCAAGGCGTTGTGGTCAGCGGCGAACTGGCGCCGGGTACCTGGACCGCCCTCGCCCATCTTCTGCAGGTGCAGGGTCTGAAGGTCTATTGGCTCGGCAACGAAGCCGCCACGCTGGAGCGCCTGCGCGCACTGCTGGCGGACTTCCAGCCACAGGAAGCGCGTTCCGCACTCTCTCAGCAGGGGGAGCAGAGCAAAGAAGGGACGCCCGCCGAGGTGCTGGGCAGCGGCGCCCTGCGCGCCTTCCTGCAGCCAAAGGTGACAGTTGCCACGGCACAGATCTACGGCTTCGAAGTACTGGCCCGCTGGCAGCGCGAAGACGGGCAACTGCTGGCACCCGGCGAATTCCTGCCGGTCCTGCGTCGCAATGGGCAGCTCGACAAAGGGTTGTTCGAACTGATGCGTCAGGCCATCGAGGCACTGCGGGCGCACAATCGCGCCGACCTGGAGCTTTCCTTCAATCTGGAATCCGAGCAGTTGGCGCAGACGGACTTCGCCTCCGCTGTCGAACGTGTATTCCGTCGACTGGAGATGGACCCGAAAAATGTCACCTTCGAACTGACCGAGACTTCGCCGCTGCATGCGCCGCCGCTAAGCCTGGAAAACGTGCTGCGCCTGCGCCTGCTCGGTTGCGGTCTGGCGATCGATGATTTCGGCTCCGGCCACTCGACGCTGCAGCGCCTGGTCGAACTGCCGTTCACCGAACTGAAGCTGGACCGAACCTTCCTTGCCGACCTCAACAACGGCGATCCGCGCCGCCACATCGTCCTGCGCAATGCGCTGGCCCTTGGCCGCGAACTGGGTCTTATGGTGGTGGCCGAGGGTGTCGAGAACGCCAGCCAGCATCGTCAACTGCAAAGCCTGGAGTGCGAATCGGCGCAAGGGCATTTGTTCGGCAAGCCCGTCAGCACCAGCGAGCTGGGTCCAGTGCTGCGGGGCGTCCCGACGCGCCTGCAGAAACCCGAGGTCCTGTCGGCCAAAGCGGACTCCGTGATTCGTCTGGCCGAGCAATAAGCACACAAAAGAAAACGGCTGTTGCGGACTTCCTGTCCGCAACAGCCGTCTGGATTGTCCTCAGCAAAGGACGCAGGGATTGTAGGCCATTGGCCATCAAGTCGTCTTCCCAGTTCTCCCGCATGACTGGCAAATCAGCACATATGTGGCAAAACACCGCAAACTACCTGGGCAATTCCAGGCAGTTCGCTGCACATTCGTACCAATAGCGTCGATTCCACGACCAATCACCCGGCTATTCCGCATTGCCTTGCGTGATGTCTGTCACTCGGTTTCGCCCTAGCCCACGGGTGAACTGTCTGGTTACCATGCCCGGCTGCGCGCTGGATGCCAGGAAGGCATAAATCCAAATGGATCACCCCAGTGTTGCCCACCTTCAGTTTTGGCAGCCGATACATGTCCCAGACTTCCGTGCGTTCGCCCCGCCGCTCGCTGATTCGTTTTGCCCTCACCGGCACTGGATCCCTCGTCGTGGCCGCTCTCGGCTTCTTCGCCTGGCAAGGCTTCTATCCGGTGCAGGCCACCGCTGGCTGGTCCGTCGAGGTGCTGCACAAGAACGTGCAGAAGGCCGCGTCGCTGGTACCGCTGCCCGACGGCGGCCTGCTGGTCAGCCAGGAGTTGAAAAAGGACAAGGGCAACATCCTGCGTATCGCCGCCGACGGCGAGCGCCGGGTCATGGTCGACGGCCTGTCCAAACCTGACGGCATGATCGCCGCCCAGGGCGGCTGGGTATTCAGCCAGGAATCCGACGGCAGGCCAGTACAACTGCTCAGGGACGGCAAGGTCTCCGACCTGTTCATGGGTCAGTCCGTGCAGGGTCTGTGGGACGACGGTGAAAACCTCTATGCCATCGAGGACCGTGGCGAGAATGGCCGGCTGCTGCGCTACCGCTGGGCCGATGGCGAACTGACCGTACTGCGCGACCACCTGCAGGAAACCGAATCCGTCACCCGCTGCACCGACGGCAAGCTGCTCTACACCGAGAAGAAGAAAGGGGTTGTGCACGAGTTCAGCGACAACGGCAAGGACCCGGTCCTGCTCTCCGGCCTGAACCAGCCTACCTTCCTGATGTGCGACCAGCGCGGCCTGTGGATCAGCGAAGACTCCACCCACCGCGCCCGCCTGCTGCTGTGGGACGGCAAGGGCGAACCGCGCACGATCCTGTCGTTCCTCAAGGCGCCGCAGTCCATCGTGCCCGACGGTAAGGGCGGCTACCTGCTCGCCGAAGGCGGCCGCAACCGCGTGCTGCAACTCACTCCGGCCAAGTAACGCCTCCGGGCGTCCGCTCAGGCCGCCCTACTCCTGCGCCGGCATCACCAGACCGGGGATCACCTCGACCAGCGCGTCGATTGCCAGCCGCACCTTGCGCGGCAACTGAGTGGTCTGCAGCCAGGTGGCATGGACGTCGTAGAGAAAGCCCGGCTGCTCCGGCAACAACTCATCCAACGCGCCGCCCTCGATGGCTTCGCGCACCAGCCAGTAAGGCAACCACGCCAGCCCCATGCCGCGTACCGCCGCGTCGGCGATGGCGGCGAGGTCGTCGAAACGCAGCCGTGAGCTCGGCGCGAACTCCACCGCTTCCTGTCCTTCACGGGGGAACAACCACGGATTGATCCGCCCGGAGCGGTGGTAGACCAGCACCCGGTGCGCGGCCAGCTCCTCGACGTGCTCTGGCCGCCCGTGCTGCTCCAGGTAAGCTGGCGCCGCACACACCACCATGCGCTGCCGGCCGATGCGCCGCGCAATGATACCGTCCCTGGGCTGCGGCTCGCCGGTGCGAATGGCCAGGTCGATCTGCTCTTCCGCAAGGTCCGTCAGGCGGTCGCTGAAGCGCAGGTCCAGCTCGAGTTGCGGATAGCGCTGCGCGAGTTCCAGCAGGACCGGTGCCACACAGCGTCGACCAAAATGCACCGGCATCGCCACCCGCAGCCGGCCACGCGGCTCAGCCACCTCGCCGGCGGCAAGGATGTCCGCCGCCTCCGCATCGGCCAGCAACATGCGACAGCGCTCGTAATAAATCCGCCCCGCCTCGGTCAGGCTCTGCCGGCGCGTGCTGCGCATCAGCAACTGGGCGCCCAGGCGCTCCTCGAGAAAGCGCACGTGCTTGCCCACCATCGGTGCGGACATTTCCAGAGCATCCGCTGCCGCCGCGAAGGACCCGAGGTCCACCGCTCGGACAAAGACTTCCATGCTGGTCAGACGATCCATTCGAAACCCCTGATTTCGACCAACTGTTTCTATACGCCATTTATCGGGCAAATCCCATGCCTGATAGTCGCTTTACGTCAAATCACTTTCGTATGGGAGCATCACATGGAAAGCACCAAGACCCGCGCGGTTCGTTTCCACCAGTTCGGCGGCCCGGAAGTCCTGCGCATAGAGCCGGTGGAAGTTCGCCAGCCCGGCGCAGATGAAGTGAGTATCCGGGTCAAGGCGCTGGGGCTGAATCGCGCCGAATCGCTGCTGCGCACTGACCGCTACATCGAGAGCCCGCAGCTCCCTTCCGGACTGGGGCTGGAGGCCACGGGAGTGGTCGAGGCGGTAGGCAGCGCGGTACGCGGGTTCGCTCCGGGGGATGCCGTAAGCATCCTGCCGCCGACCTTGATGCAGGAAGACCCGACTCACGCGGAACATCTGGTGGTCCCGCAGGCCCGCCTGGTGAAGAACCCGCCGGGACAGGCCTGGAACGACGCCGCCGCCACCTGGATGCAGTACCTGACGGCCTATGGCGCTCTGAGTCAGGTTGCCGGATTGCGCGAGGGGGACTTCGTCGTCATCACTGCCGCGTCGAGCAGCGTCGGCCTTGCCGCCATCCAGATCGCCCGGCGCGTGGGCGCGGTGCCTATCGCCGTGACCCGCACTTCGGCCAAGCGTGACGCCCTGTTGCAGGCCGGCGCCATCGAAGTCATCGCCAGCGAAGAGGAAAACCTGCGCTCGCGCCTGCTCGAGATCACCGGCAAGGCTGGCGCGCGGGTGGTGTTCGACCCGGTGGGCGGCCCGATCTTCGAGGCGCTGACTGCCGCCATGGCCGAGGGCGGCATTCTCATCGAGTACGGCGGCCTGAGCCCAGAGCCCACGCCCTTCCCGCTGTTCGAGGTGCTGAGCCGTTCGCTGATCCTGCGTGGCTATCGCGTCTATGAAGTGCTGGAAGATCCGCAGCGCCTGCGCGAAGCCTCAGACTTCATCTACGCCGGCCTCGCCGACGGCTCGCTGCGCCCGGTGATCGCCCGTACCTTCGCTTTTGACGAGATAGTCGAGGCCTACCGCTATCTGGAGTCCAACCAGCAGTTCGGCAAAGTCGTGGTCACCGTCTAACCATCGGATACACTGCCCCGGCGCGGCTCCCCGCCGCGCTGGACGCAGCGGAGCCGAGATGCCAAGGGAAAACTTCAACGACCTGATCGCCTTCGTCACCGTCGCGCGCGAGGGCAGCTTCACCAAGGCGGCGGCGCAGCTGGGCGTCTCCCAGTCGGCGCTGAGCCACACCATCCGCGCGCTGGAAACCCGCCTGGGCCTGCGCCTGCTCAGCCGTACCACCCGCAGCGTGTCCCCCACCGAAGCCGGCGAACGCCTGATGCAGACGCTGGCGCCGCGCTTCGAGGAAATCGAGGCGGAACTGGCGGCCCTGAGCGACTTCCGCGACAAGCCGGTCGGCACCCTGCGCATCACCGCCGCCGAGCACGCGGCCAGCACCGTGCTCTGGCCGAAGCTGGCAAAAGTGCTGCCGGATTACCCGGACATCAAGGTCGAGGTGAGCATCGACTACGGCCTGACCGACATCGCCGCCGAACGCTTCGACGCTGGCGTGCGCCTGGGCGACCAGGTGGCCAAGGACATGATCGCCGTGCGCATCGCCCCGGACCTGCGCATGGCAGTGGTGGCCAGCCCCGCCTACCTCGCCCGCAAAGGCCGCCCACTGGACGTGCCGGCACTGGCCAGCCACGATTGCCTGAATCTGCGCCTGCCCACCTACGGCGGGCTGATGGCCTGGGAGTTCGCCAGAGACGGCCACGAAGTGAAGGCGCGGGTCGAAGGCCAGCTGACCTTCAACAGCAGCCCGCACATCCTGCGTGCCGCGCTGGATGGCTTCGGCCTGGCCTACCTGCCCGCAGACATGGTCACCGAGCACGTCGCCGCCGGACGCCTGGAGAAGGTGCTGGAAGACTGGTGCCCGACCTTCCCCGGCTACCATCCCTACTACCCGAGCCGGCGGCAGAAATCCCGCGCGTTCACGGTGCTGGTGGACGCCCTGCGCCATCAGGACTGAAAGCCCAGCGCAAGGCGTTGCAGGTCAGGACAGCGTGGCCAGATCGATGACGAAGCGGTAGCGCACGTCGGAGCGTTCCATGCGCTCGTAGGCCTGGTTGATCTCGTCCATGCGGATCATCTCGCACTCCGGCAGAATGTTCTTCTTGCCGCAGAAATCGAGCATCTCCTGGGTCTCGGCGATGCCGCCGATGGGCGAGCCGGCGATGCGCCGACGACCGAGCAGCAGCGGAATGCTGCTGATCTCGTCGATGGGCCCGACCTGCCCCACCAGCACCAGGGTGCCGTCCACATCGAGCAGCGGCATGTAAGGCTTGAGGTCGTGCTTCACCGGCACGGTGTCGATGATCAGGTCGAAGCTGTTGGCCGCGGCCTTCATCGCCTGCGCATCGGAGGACACCAGCAAGGCATCGGCGCCCAGTTCCATGGCATCGCTGCGCTTGTCCGCCGTGCGGCTGAGCACCGTGACCGTGGCGCCCAGGCCGATGGCGAGTTTTACCGCCATGTGGCCCAGCCCGCCGAGCCCCACCACGCCCACGCGGCTGCCCGGCCCGACGTTCCAGGTGCGCAGCGGCGAATAGGTGGTGATCCCGGCGCAGAGCAGCGGCGCCGCCTTGCTCAGGTCCAGGCCGTCCGGCACGCGCAGGACGAACTCCTCGCGCACCACCAACTGCTTGGAATAACCGCCCTGGGTCGCTTCGCGGGTTACGCGGTCGCGGTCGTTGTAGGTCTGGGTGTTACCCTGCCGGCACAACTGTTCCTCGCCCTTGCGGCACTGGTCGCATTCCCGGCAGGAGTCCACCATGCAGCCCACCGCCACGGCGTCGCCGACCTTGTAGCGCGTCACCTTCGGTCCGACGGCGGTGACCCGGCCGACGATCTCGTGGCCCGGCACCATCGGGTAACGGCTGAAGCCCCAGTCATTGCGGGCCTGGTGCAAGTCGGAGTGGCAGACGCCGCAGTAGAGCACGTCCATCGCCACGTCGTTGTCGCGCAGCGAACGGCGCTCGAAGGTGAAGGGACCGAGCGGGTCCTGCGGGTTCTGCGCGGCGTATCCAAGGGTCTTCATCGGTTTGGCTCCTGACGCTTCGAATGGATGGATTTCAACGACGGGCCGGACGGCCTTCCACGGGATAGGCGGGATCGCTGTAACCGGGGGTGGAGGCATGGCCGGGCGGCACCAGGCTGTCCACGAAGGCTTCGTCCTCGGCGGTCAGCTGGAGGTCCAGCGCCGGCAGGTAGCCGTCCCAGTGCTCCTCGGTGCGCGGGCCGGCGATCAGCGAGCTGACCAGCGGGTTGTTCAGCACCCAGGCCAGGGCGAAAGCGGCCGGCGTGGTGCCACGGGCGATCGCATGCTCGGCGATGCGCTGGGCGATCTGCAGGGATTCGGGGCGCCATTCGGTCTGCTGGATACGCTTGTCGCCACGGCCGACGCGGGAGTCCGCCGGCGGTTCGGCGCCGGGCCGGTACTTGCCGGTGAGCACGCCGCGGGCCAGAGGGCTGTAGGGCACCACGCCGATGCCGTAGTGGCCGGCGACGGGCAGCTGCTCGACCTCGGCGGTGCGGTCCACCAGGTTGTACAGCGGCTCGCTGCAGACCGGCCGGTCCATGCCCAGCTGGTCGGCCAGGCGCACCACCTCGGCGATGCGCCAGCCACGGAAATTGGACAGGCCGTAGTAGCGCACCTTGCCCTGGCGGATCAGTTCGCCCACTGCGCGCAACCCCTCTTCCAGCGGCGCGTCGACGTCGGTGCGGTGGAAGTAGAGGATGTCCAGGTAGTCGGTGCCCAGCCGGCGCAGGCTGTCTTCCACCGACTGGTAGATCCACTTGCGCGACTGGCCGCGGTTGTTCGGGCCCTCGCCCAGAGCGTTGCCGAACTTGCTGGCGATCACCCAGTCATCGCGGCGGGCAGCCACCGCACGGCCCACCACCTCTTCGGAACGGCCCTTGTGGTAGACGTCGGCGGTGTCGAGGAAGTTGACGCCCTGCTCGAAGGCCTTGTCGATGATGCGCCGCGAGGTCGGTTCGTCGGTCTCGCCACCGAACATCATCGCGCCCAGGCACAGGGGCGACACTTTCAGGGCGCTACGGCCCAGGTAACGGTATTGCATGGAATGCTCCTCAGGCGGCATCGCGCTCGGCGAACACGCGGCGGGCGACGCCCAGCGCGGTGGAGGCCGTCGGCCAGCCGGAATAGAAAGCCAGATGGGTGATGGCCTCGATCAGCTCCTCGCGGGTCAGGCCGTTGTCCAGCGCCTTGCCCAGGTGGAAGTGGAGTTCATTGGCCTGGTAGCGCGCCACCAGGCTGGAGACCGTGACCAGACTGCGGTCGCGGGGCGAGAGGCCAGGGCGCTCCCAGACATCGCCGAACAGCACCTGGTCGGTGTAGTCGGCCAGCGCCGGGGCGATATCGCCGAAAGCCTTGTGGGCGGTAGAAGCTGGTTCGCTCATGGTGTTCTCCGCTTGACCCGTTGACTGGGGACCATGCTAGGCCCTGCCACGCCGGCGATTAAGCGCCGAAACGCGTTTGGACCTATGAGGCAGCCTCATGAATGCCCCGGCATAACCCATGAGCCAGGCTCATAGGCGAATGCGGTTTCAACCGTCTAATCACGGTGAAAGTCCTTGAGTAAAGTCCATTCCAGACGTTTCGCCGGGCATTCCTGCCCTTCCCGCTTCAGGACTGACTTTCGATTGGAGAGACTTCGATGGACAAGCGCACACTGGGTCACAACGGCCTGCAGGTATCGACACTGGGCCTGGGCTGCATGGGCCTGAGCTACGGTTACGGGCCGGCGGTCGACCGCTACGATGGCATCCGTTTGTTACGTACTGCCTTCGACAGCGGCGTGACCTTCTTCGACACCGCCGAGGCCTATGGCCCCTTCGCCAACGAGGAACTGCTGGGCGAAGCCCTGGCGCCGGTTCGCGACCAGGTGGTGATCGCCACCAAGTTCGGCTTCAGGGACGGTGACGTTTCCCTCGGCCTGGACAGCCGCCCGGAGAACATCCGCGCCGTGGCGGAAGCCTCGCTCAAGCGCCTGAAGACCGACCGCATCGACCTCTTCTACCAGCACCGGGTCGACCCGAACGTGCCCATGGAAGACGTCGCCGGCGCCGTCGGCGAGCTGATCCGAGAGGGCAAGGTGAAGCACTTCGGCCTCTCCGAAGCCGGCCCGCAATCCATCCGCCGCGCCCATGCGGTGCAGCCGGTGGCGGCGCTGCAGAGCGAGTACTCGCTGTGGTGGCGCGAGCCGGAGAAGGAAATCCTCCCGCTGCTGGCCGAACTGGGCATCGGCTTCGTGCCCTTCAGCCCGCTGGGCAAGGGTTTCCTCACCGGCGCCATCGACGAGAGCACGCAGTTCTCGGCCAGCGATTTCCGCAATGTCGTGCCGCGCTTCTCCGAGGAGAACCGCAAGGCCAATGCCGGGCTGATCGACGTGCTCGGCCGCCTCGCCGAGAGCAAGGGCGCGACCCGCGCGCAGATCGCCATCGCCTGGCTGCTGGCCCAGCAGCCCTGGATTGTGCCGATCCCTGGCACCACCAAGCTGCATCGCCTGGAAGAAAACCTCGGCGCGGCCTCGCTGGTGCTGGACGCCACCGACCTCGCCGCCATCGAAGCGGCGCTGCGCGAGATCGAGATCGTCGGCGAACGCTACCCGGCGCATCTGCAGAAACGCGTCGGACGCTGAGGGAAAGCCCGGCGCCCATCGGCGCCGGGCGCTTGCCATCAACCCTCGAAAGTCACCGGGCGCAGTGGCGCAGTATTGACCTTGAGTTCGAAGACGTCCGGCCGCGCGTAGTGGCCGACCACGTCGAAGTCGAGGTTGCCCTGCTCCAGCAGGCCCATGTCGAGGTCGGCGTAAAGCTCGGTCTCGCAATCGAACACCGGCCCGGCCAGCACCTCGCCCAGCGGGCTGACGATCATGCTGCCGCCGCGCATGACGTAGTCGTCTTCCTGATGCGCCAGGCCGAAAGCCTCGCGGTGCTGCTGCGGGTACTCGCCAAGGCGGATCGCCTGGCAGGCCGAGAGCACGAACACCCGGCCTTCCAGCGCGATGTGCTGCATCGACGCAGCCCAGGTCGGGCGATCATCCGCCGTCGGCGCACAGTACAGCTGCACACCCTGCGCATACATGGCCTGGCGCAGCGCCGGCATGTAGTTCTCCCAGCAGATCACACTGCCCAGCACGCCGAAGTCGGTCTGCACCGGCTCGATGGTCGAGCCGTCGCCGAAACCCCAGATCAAGCGCTCCTGCCCGGTGGGCATCAGCTTGCGGTGATAGCCGGCGATGCCCCGGCCGGGCGCCAGGGTCACGGCGGTGCAGTAGAGGGTGCGGCCGTGGCGCTCGATAATGCCGACCACCGTCGTCACGCCCGTCTGCTCGACGCTTTCGGCCAGCGCGGCCAGCTCCGGGCCGTCCAGCGCCACGGCGCCCTCGACGTAGCGCTGGTAGAGCTCGCGCCCGGCGGCACTGCGGTTGCCCACCACGCTGCCAAAGGCTGCGCCCTTGGGGTAGCCGCCGATGTAAGCCTCGGGGAATACCGCCAGTTTCGCGCCCTGCTCCGCCACCCGGCGCAGGATGCCGGCGGCCTTCTCGACGCTGGCCATGGGCTCGTAGGGAACGGAGGCGGCCTGGATGATTGCTACACGGGTCATGGGGACTCCTGTCTGGGGCTGACTATCTGAAAATTTTTTGGGGCCTAGAAGCGGCTGATGTCGTTGTCGCGGGTTTCCGGCAGGGTCTTCCACAGCACCACCAGGCAAACCAGGGAGACCGCCGCCAGATAAGCCGCCGGCAGGTTCGCGTCGCCGGTCTGGCGGATCAGCGCGGCAGCGATGAAGGGACCGGGGCCGGCGAGGATCGCCAGGGCCAGGTTGTGGCCCAGGGCCGCGCCGGTGGAGCGGATCGACGCCGGGAAGACCTCCACCAGCAGCACCACGTCCATCACAGCGGTGATCGCCACCAGCACGCCCATCACCGTGAGCCCGGCGAGGATCGCCAGCGGGTTGCCGGTGTTGAGCAACAGGAAGATCGGGTAGGCCAGCACCGTCAGCGCAGCGGCCGCGCCCAGCAAGAGTCTGCGCCGGCCGATGGCGTCGCTCAGGCGGCCGATCAGCGGGTTGACGATCACGTAGACCACCAGCGCGATGCTGCACAGCCACAGAGCGCTGCTGCGCGGCAGGCCGACGGTGCTGACCAGATGGTTGTTGGCGTAAGTGATGAAGTAGTACAGCGACACACCGAACAGCGCGGAGAAGGCGAAGGTAGTGATGAACGCCCGGCGGCGCACGGCCTTGCTCGGCGCCTGGGCCTTGAGCGCATCACGCTGGCGCACCATTTCCTCGTAGACCGGCGTATCCCCCAGCTTGCGGCGGATGAACACAGCAATGCCGGTCATCACGATCGACGCCACGAACGGCAGGCGCCAACCCCAGGCCGCCAGCTGCGCATCATCCAGCGCCGAGGAAATGCTCGCAGCGGTGAAGGTGCCGAACAGGAAGGCCAGCCCGGCGGTGCCGGTGATCACGCTGGCGGCGGTGGCGCGGCGGTTCGACGGCGCGCTTTCGACGATGTAGATGCCGGCGCTGGACCACTCGCCGCCGACCATCATGCCCTGGATGAAGCGCATGGCGATCAGCAGGATCGGCGCAGCGATGCCGATTGCCTCATAGGAGGGCAACAGACCGATGATGGTGGTGCACACGCCCATGCCGAACACCGTGATGATCAGCACCGCGCGGCGGCCGAAACGGTCGCCGATGGGACCGAGGATCAGCGCGCCGAACGGCCGCGAAAGGAAGCCCACGGCGAACACCGCCAGCGACGAGAGCAGCGAGACTCCCGGCGCGCTGGAGGGGAAGAACAGCATGCCGATCACCGCGGCGAAGTAGCCGTAGATGGCGAAGTCGAACCACTCCATGAAGTTGCCGATGCCGACCGCGATGGCCCGCTTGCGGATATCCGACTGCCCGCCCCTGGTACGGATGCTGCTTGCACCCACGCTTTGCGAAATCGCGTCCACAGGATTCTCCATCCCTTGTTATGGTTGTGTGGACGCCAGACTAGGAATCCCCGCGGGCGCAGGGCAAACGATTAGGAAATATGAGCCGGATTAACGTACGTAATATCTCGCGGATCGACCTCAACCTTCTGCTCACCTTCCACTGCCTGATGACCGAGCGCAGCGCTACCCGCGCCTCGGCCGTGCTGCACGTGACCCAGGGCGCGGTGAGCGCGGCGCTTCGCCGGCTGCGCGAGCATTTCGCTGACGAACTGTTCATCCGCACCGCCTCGGGCATGCAGCCCACGCGCAAGGCGATGGAGCTGGCGCCGAAGATCGCCGAGGCGCTGACCTCGATCTCCGGCGTGCTGGGCAGCGAGCCGGAATTCTCCGCCCACGAGTCCAGCTATGTGTTCAACATCGGGCTGTCCGACGACATCGAGGCCTGCCTCGCGCCACGTATCGTCAACGCTGCGGCGGCCGAAGGCCTGGGCGTGAGCTTCGCCTTCCACCAGAGCAACAGCTCGCTGTGGAAACAGTCCCTGCAGGACCCGGACATGGACCTGGTGATCTGCAGCGAGCCGAAGGATTTCGGCACCAGCTACTCGTCCCAGGTGCTGTTCTCCTCGTCCTACTCCTGCCTGTACCGCCCGCGCGGCCGTGCGGCGGACCAGCCCATCGGCCTGGAGGAATACTTCGCGGCGAACCATGTGCGGGTGTCCTACGACGGCCGGCGCGGCTTCATCGACGACATGTTCGAGGCCGCCGGTTATGCGCGCCGGGTCACCGCCTCCTTCACCCACTTCAGTGGCGCGCTGACGACGCTGATGAGCAGCGAAGTGATCGCCACCATCCCGACCTTCGCCGCCGAGAGCTACGCGGCGATGACCGACCTGACCGTCAGCCCGGTGCCCTTCCCGGTGCCGTCCTTCCGCTGCTTCATGCTCTGGGACATCGCCCGGCACAACAAACCGCACCACGACTGGCTGCGCCAGTTCATCGGCGAGCTGGGGCAGAAGCTGGGTTGAGGCGCTCTGCGCCGTGCCCGATGGAAAACCACCTCCCCGCCTGACGCCGATCCCGCTTTTGCAGGATGGGTGGAGCGCAGCGATACCCATGCTGGCCGTGCGTGTGCGTTGATGGGTATCGCTGCGCTCCACGCCATCCTACGTAGTGTCTCGGCCGGCTTAACGCGCCAGCGTTATGCGCCGTGACGTAACCGGCGGATAACCCGTGCCGGGTTATGCGCCCTACGTCAGACACCGGATTCAACCTGTAGGAGCGGGCCATGCCCGCGATCGCGCGCATGGCCCGCTCCTACAAGGTGTGCAACGGCACCGGGCGGAATAACGGCTCGCTGGCCAGCACCTTGATGCCGGCTGGCGAGCTTTCCAGCAGGCGGCGTTCGCTGTCGGCGACCTGCAGCTCCAGGTCGAAATCCTGCCCGCCCAGGCTCTCGGCGATGGCGCGCACGGCGTCGCGAGCCCAGGGCAGATCGGAATCGAAATGGCCGAGCAACTGGCCGTGGCGCTGGATAATCAGGCGGTACTTGTGCATGGCGAACTCTCGCGAAATCGAAGGGAAACTTACTTGGTATCGGATCGAAACATTGACAGAGCCTACCGTCCTGATGGATTTTGTCCAGGTAGTTTTTGGTCGACACCATTTCCAAGCCCGAGAATCCCGACATGAGCCTGCCCGCCGTTTCCCTCGATGCCCTCCTCACCGGCCAAGCCGCGCCCTTCACCCGGCCCGGCTCGCGCAGCGCCATCGCCAAGCAACCGCGCCAGGCCACTCTGGCGGTGACCACGCTGGGGCTGGAGAGCGACGAGCAAGGCGACCTGCGCGTTCACGGCGGCATCGAAAAAGCCATCCATCACTACCCCCGCGAGCACTATGCGGCCTGGGCCGCCGAGCTGGGCGAGCACCCGTTGCTGGGCCAGCCCGGAGCGTTCGGCGAGAACTTCAGCACCACCGGCTGGACCGAAGCGGACCTCTGCCTGGGCGACCGCATCCGTGCCGGCACGGCCTTGCTGGAGGTTTCCCAGGGGCGCATGCCCTGCTGGAAGCTCAACGACCGTTTCGACGTGGCGCAGATGGCCCTGCGCGTGCAGGAATCCGGGCGCACCGGCTGGTACTACCGGGTGCTGGAGGAAGGCTCGGTGGCCGCCGGGGCATCACTCGAACTGATCGAGCGGCCCTATGCCGAATGGTCGCTGCAACGGCTCTCCACCGTGCTGTTCGACAAGCGGGTGGACGCCGACGTGCTGCGCGGATGCCTGGAACTGCCGCTGCCGCCGAACTGGCGCCGCACCCTGTCGCGGCGCCTGGAGAACGGCGCAGTGGAAGACTGGAGCCCGCGCCTGGAAGGCAGCCCGAAGGCCTGACTCAGGACTCCACCGCGCGTGCCGGAACCTCTGCCGGCGCACGGTGCAGGCCGATGGCCCAGAGCACGCCGACGGTCAGCAGGACGATCGCCAGTGCTTCCACCGGGCCCGGCAGCCGCTGCTCGTTGATGTAGGCGTAGGCGCAGGCGAACAGCGTTTCGAAGACGATCAGCTGGCCGCCGAGGCTCATCGGCAGGCGGCGCGTCGCGGCGTTCCACAGACCATTGGCGACCCACGAGCCGAAGATGGCGAGGAACAGCGAGACCCAGAGGAACACCATCCAGCGCTCCGAGGAAATGCCGGTCGGCACCGCCTGCGGCGCAATCAGTACACCGACGCCCGCCAGCACCACGGCCATGACGCCGGTGACCACGCCGGTCAGCGTCGACCATTCATGGCTGGTGAAGTGGCTGGCCTTCAGGTAGCGCGCGTTGGCCGTGGCGAACCAGGACCAGCAGACCACCGCCGAGAAGCCGCAGACGATACCGAGGATGCGCTCACCCGGCGTGCTGCCGTTGGCCATCAGCGCCGAGGGATCGAGGTTGATGCAGAGGATGCCCAGCGCCACCAGCGCCAGCGGCATCTTCATCCGTGACAGCGGCAGCGAGTCCTGCTCGGAACGGCTGCGATAGCTGATTGCCAGCGGCATGATGCCGTTGATCAGGGAGGCCGCCGCCACCCCGGCGAACTGCACCGCCGCCGACAGCAGCGCGAAGTACAGGAGGTTGCCGGCCAGGGACAGGCGAATCAGCATCGACAGGTCCTCGCGGCTGACTCGGCGCAGCAGGCCGAGGGCCACGGGCAAGGCGATCAGCAGCGAGATGGCGCCATACAGCGCGAAACGCACGGAACTGATCAGCAGCGGGTTGAATTCCGGCACCAGCGACGGCGCGAGGATCACCCCGCCCCAGATTGCCCCTGCCATGCCTGCGTAGACCACCCCGCGTTTCATTTCCAACAACCTCGATACTTCAGTGAGTGCCCATAAAGAGGCGTCACGGTAGCGGTTGTGGTAGGTTCTGACCAAGGATAAATCCGCACCGAGACATTCCCACAAGGAATGCCTCAAGCCTTTCACCGGAGAGCCGTCATCAGCCGTTACCTGCGCACCCTGCCCCCCCTGGAAACCCTCATCACCTTCGAGGCCGTGGGCCGCTATGGCAGCTTCACCCAGGCCGCCACCGAGCTGTTCCTCACCCAGAGCGCGGTGAGCAAGCAGATGCGCGCGCTGGAAGACAGCCTCAAGGTGCCGCTGTTCGAGCGCAAACCGCGCGGCGTGACCCTCACCGCCGCCGGCGCGGAACTGCTGACCACCGTGGACATGCTGCTCGATCGCCTGCAACACAGCGTGCGGCGCATCCGCAACGTGCATCAGAGCAACGCCGTGTCGGTGCTGGCGACCCATGCGCTGGCGCAGTTCTGGCTGTTCCCCAAGCTGATCGAGTTCAACAAGGCCCACCCCGGCATCGCCGTGCATGTCCACGCGATCAACGAGATCGACGAAGCCAGCCTGGTGGACTTCGACCTGGGCATCCTCTACGGCGCCGGTGACTGGACCACGCTGAACAGCCGCTTCGTGCTGCCGGAGGTGGTCTACCCGGTCGCCCGGCCGGACTTCGACGCCTCGCGCATCACCAGCCTCGACCAGCTCGCCGCCGCATCGCTGGTGCAACTGGATACCTCGGCCTGGAGCTGCCTGGACTGGCACGACTGGTTCGGTCACTTCGGCAAGGATTACCAGCCGGCGGAGAGCGACCCGGTGTTCAACCAGCTCACCCTCGCCTACCGCGCCGTGCAGCAGGGCATGGGCATCGGCCTGGCCTGGGGCTTCATGGCCGACGAAGCGGTGGCCAACGGCGAGATGCAGCGGGTGACGGACCTGGCCATGGTCACCGAGCGCGGCGAGTACCTGGTGTCCCTGCGCCACCGCCAGCTGTCACCGGCGGCGCAGTTGTTCCATGACTGGTTGCTGGCGTCACTGGGGCTGGACGAAACGCCCACGTAACCGCTCGATCACCTGCTTGATCGACGGCCCCTGCACGGCGGGCGGCACCGGCGCTTCGCCGAATTCACGCCAGACGAACAGGGTCAGTTCGGCGCCGTCGGTCTGGGTGGAGGCATCCTCGATATGGGCGAACTGACTTAATGAGCGATAGCGCTCATCGGCCCAGAAGGCTTCCTCGACCCAGGCGTATACCGGGATGAAATGGAAGTGGATGGGGAAGCCCGGCGAATGGCCGAAACGGCCGATATACAGCCATCTGGGTTGCAGTGTTGCTTCGAGGATGCGCTGGGCCTTCGCCATCAGCACGCCCATTTCCGCCAGCGCGGCTTCCGGTAGGTCGGCCAGGGACTCCACCGGCTGCTTCGAACCGAGCATCAGGTAGCCCGGCAAGGCGGACGCCAGATGGTGGTTGAGCAGCCAGTGCTCGGTCTGGTGGATGACGTGGGTGGCAGGAATCTGCATCGACTGGCGTCCAGCGCAAAACGGGACGCCAGCCTAGCAGACGCAGCTCTTGCAAGGGCTGTCAGGCGAGCGCGACCCAGCCACGGAAGGCAAAGCCGACGTAGAAGGCCTCGATGCGGCTGAAGCCGGCTTCCCAGAGCAGCGCTTCGTCCTGCTCGGGGGTGAGGATGTTCAGGTGCGCATCCACGGCGCTGCGAGCCTGCTGCGCGCTGGCGGGTTCCATCCCCGCGCTGACGGCGAACTCGGCATAGCGCGACAGCCAGCGCGCCCGCTCGCCAGCGCCTTGCGGCGCGCAGAGATGGGCCATGACGAAGGCAGCGCCGGGCCTCAACCGGGCGTGGATCTCGCGCAGCACGCGCAGGCGTTCCGCCTCGGGCAGGAAATGCAGGGTCAGCAGGCAGGCACCGCCGTCGAACGGGCCCGGCGGAGCGTCGTCGATGTAGCCCTGCAGCAGGTCAGCGCGCCCAGCGTTCGGCCCGAGCATTTGCGCGGCCACCGCGAGCATCTCCGCAGACGGGTCGACGCCGGTGAAGCGCCAGGCCGGCTGGGCTTCGGCGAAGGCGCGCAGCTCCATGCCGCCGCCCGCGCCGAGTACCAGCAGGTGGCCGTCGTGCGGCGCCTGCTCGGCCAACAGGATGGTGGCCATGCGGTGCAGGTCGAACAGGCCGGGGACGAAGCGTGGCGGGTTTTCCGCGTAGCGCGCGGCGGCGTCGGGGTCGTGGAACGGGGCCATCAGTTCGGAGGGGGTCATGCAGAGTCCTTTCTGGTCACTCGCTGGCTAATAGCTTCTTCAGCTCCCGCTCGCTCACGGCCTTGGCCATGGCGGTGAGGAACACCTTGAACAGCAGCCCGCAGAACATCGCCGTCAGGGCGATGGTGAAGAAGGTCGCCACCAGCCAGTCGACCGGCGCCCAGCCACTGGCGATCACTACCGGACGGTAGACCAGGGTGCCGGCGATCACCACCCAATGGCTGAAGCAGTAGAAGCACTGGAACAGGTGGCCGACCTGCGGGTGGACCTTCCAGGCCAGTGCGCGCAAGGGGGCGAAGAGTTCGGTCTGGGTGACGGTCATGGACAGCGCGGAGGCGGCGATGGCCAGGGCAAGGCAGGTCCACAGCGCGCCGGCCAGCGGCGAGTTCAAGAGATCGATCATGGGGGGTTCCTGGTGGGCTTGGTATCTTACGTTACTTTTAAAGTAACTTGATTGAGCACGCAGGGTCAATGCCGGTCATCGACCGGCATTTCAGCCAGGAATCATCAGTGGCCTTTCGGGTAAAGCGCCGTGAAGCGTTCGGCGAGATCGGCCAGGGACACGGCGCCCAGGCGTTCAAGGAGGATGGCGGTGGCCTGCTCCATGGCGTCCTGCAGCGCGTCGTTGACCACCTTTTCCACCAGGCAGTCCGGGTGCACGTTATCGAAGCCCATGGCGAACAGGCGCTCGCTGCCCACCGCGCGATAGACATCCAGCAGCGTGACCTGGGCCAGGTCGCAGTCCAGCGTCCAGCCGCCGCCGTGGCCCTTCTCCGAGCGCACGTAGCCGGCCTCGCGCAGGCCACCCATGGTCCGCCGCACCACGGCCGGGTTGGTACCGAGCATCTGGGCGATGCGCTCGGAGGTCACGGGCTGGTCGTCGCGGGCCATGTGCAGCAGCACATGGAGCATGCGCGAGAGGCGGCTGTCGGTTCGCACGGTGGGGTCTCGAAGGTGAAGGCGACTGCATCATCGCACCCCGCCGCGGCGCGGTTCAAACCCGTCTGCCACTGGCATTGCCACGGGAATGGGCGACAATGGCGTTCACGCGCCCTCTTCCGTCTCCTCGCGAGCCATCGACCATGAACGATCTTTCCATCCAGCTGGTGCAGACCGGCCCTGAACACCAGGACCTGATCCGCAACCTCTATCAGTACTACGCCTACGAGTCGTCGGACTGGGAGGACGAGGACGTGGAGGTCGATGGGCGCTTCTACATCCACGAGGAGCACCTGGCGCGCTACTGGAGCGAGCCGGAGTGGAGCGCCAACCTGATCCTCGCCGACGGCTTCATCGCCGGCTTCCTGCTGGTGGAAGGCAGCGAGCTGCCGGGCATCGACGCGCTGGAGCTATCGGACCTGTTCGTGCTGAAGAAATACCGTCGCTCGGGGATAGGCCGCGCACTGGCCAACCAGGTGCTGCTGGGCAATCCCGGCCCCTGGCTGGTGCGTTTCTATTCCCAGGACGAAGTGGCGGCGGCCTTCTGGAAAGCCGTGTTCGCCGACCTGCCGCGCCCGGTGCAGAGCATCGAGCCGGGGGACGACCCGCAGCTGGTGAGCTACCTGATCAGCCCGGCGACGCACTGAGCGCGCTGTACGCCAGGATCAGTCTTCTGTCATTTCCGATCATTGAGCGACCTGCCGGAGCGGCCGTATCGTCCTGAGTGAACAACAAGAACTCTCAGGAGGTATTCCCGTGACCGCACTGAACCTGCATCCCCAGGCCGCCGCTTCGCTGGCCAGCTGGCACCAGATGGTGGCTGCCAAGAACCTGTCCAACCTGCCGCAGCTGCTGGCGCCCAACGCGGTGTTCCGCTCGCCCATGGCGCACTCGCCCTACCCCGGCGCGCCGGTGGTCTCAACCATTCTCAATACCGTGCTGCAGGTGTTCGAGAACTTCACCTATCACCGCGAGCTGGCCACCGGCGACGGCCTGAACGTGGTGCTGGAGTTCAGCGCCACGGTGAACGGCAAGGACCTCAAGGGTATCGACATGGTGCGCTTCGACGAGGACGGCAAGATCGTCGAGTTCGAGGTGATGGTCCGCCCGCTCAGCGGCCTGCAGGCCCTCGGCGAGGAAATGGGCCGCCGCCTGGCGCCCTACCTGGCGGCCGCCAAGGCGCAGACCGCCAAGAGCTGATTGCCCGCCACGGGGATTTCTGCTGGGATGAGCCATCACCCGCTTCAAGGAAATCCCCATGGCCTCCTACGAGGAACTCTTCTCCATCGGTGAGAGCTTCGACGCCTTCGTCGCCCACGGCCTGCCCGGCGAGATTGCCGGGGTGCGCAAGGTCCAGCAGCAGTTGGCTGAACCCGGCACCATCAGCGCCGACACCCTGCGCCGCGTCCAGGCCGTGGAAGGTCGCTACCGCCTGCTGATCGCCGGCGAGATGTGGTGCCCGGACTGCCAGATCAACGTCACCGTGATGGATCATCTGCAGCGCCTGCAACCGCGCGTGGAGCTGGCGGTGATCACCAAGGGGCGTGCCGAGGACGACCTGCGTGAACGCATGGAACTGGACCGTATCCTGATCCCGGTGGTGCTGGTGCTCGATGGCGACTTCCAGCCGGTGGGCCGTTTCATCGAACGACCGCTGGAAGTGGTGGCAGGTGGTGATGCGCTCAAGCCTGCGTACCGTGCAGGCGAGTACCTGGAAAGCACGCTGACGGACCTGCTGGAGCTGTTCGAGAAGGCAGAAGGCCGGGCGTAAGCGCGCCTTGCCGGCGCATTCACGGGCATGGCTTGGTCCTACAGGTCCGTCATCTGCAGGGGCGTAGGGCGCATAACCTGGTACAGGTTATCCGCCGACACTTCGCGGCGGATAACGCTGGCGCGTTATGCGCCCCACAGGCGTCGGCCCCACAACTTCGGCACCCTGGACACTCGATCGCAGGATGGGTGGAGCCTGCGATACCCATCAACGGAGTGGCCGGTAGATCGATGGGTATCGCTTCGCTCCACGCCATCCTACGGACGCACCGAAGGCAAGCGGCTCCGCAGTGAAACAGAAGCCATGAAAAAGCCCCGCGATGCGGGGCTTTTTCGTTCAGGCCGGGCGGATCACATCGAGTACTTCACCGTGAACATCAGGTTGCGCGGCTCGCCGTAGTTCAGGTTGCCGAAGCTGATACCGCTGTAATAGTACTTGTCGAAGATGTTGTTGAAGTTCACCCGGGTGTCGATGTTCTCGTTGACCTTGTAGCCGAGCATGGCGTTGGTCACCGTGTAGCCGCCCTGCTGGAAGCCGGTGGTGGTGTCCTCGGTCTGGCTCTGGGTCACCAGGTTGCCGCCCACGCGCCATTGGTGCAGCTCGCCCGGCAGGGTGTAGCTGGTGGCGAGCTTGAACAGGTGGCGCGGCTTGCTCGGGTCGAACGGCTTGCCGACGTTGTCCTCGTTGCTGTCGTGCTTGTACTTGGCGTCGACGTAGGTGTAGCCCGCCATCGCCTGCCAGTTCTCGGTCAGCGCACCGCTGACTTCCATGTCCACACCCTGGCTGCGCACCTTGCCCGAAGCGCGCGAGCAGTAGATCGAGGTCGGCGAGCTGGGGCACGGCGAGGGACCGCTGGTGTCGTCGGTGGCGCGGTTTTCCTGGTCGATCTGGAACAGCGCGATCTGGGTGTTCAGCGTGCCGCCGAAGTGCTCGCCCTTCAGGCCGATCTCGTAGTTCTTGCCGGTGATCGGGTCGAGCAGGCTGCCGCTGGAATCGAAGTTGCTCTGCGGCTTGAAGATGTCGGTGTAGCTGGCGTAGACCGAATAGACGTCGTTCAGGTCGTAGACCACGCCGGCGTAACGGGTGACGTTGCGGGTGACCTTCTGGGTGCCGGTATCGTTGTGCGGGTCGGCCTCGTACCAGTCCAGGCGGCCGCCGAGGATGACCTTGAGCGGGTCGGCGACGTTCAGGCGGGTGGTGACGTAGGCACCCTTCTGCTCCTGGTCGAGCTTCATGTTCCAGAGGCTCATGTCGATGTTCGGCTTCTGCACCGAGCTGGGGTCCCACTTGGTCGGGTCGAACGGGGTTACCGGCGAGCCATCGTTGTAGGTCAGGTCGCCCCAGCCGCCGTGGCCGTCGAAGCGCTCTTCGCGGTAGCTGCCGCCGAACACCAGCTCGTGCTCGCGGCCAAAGGCCTGGAACGGGCCGTTGGCGAAGGCGTCGTAGCTCTGGTGGTCATCGGTGTAGGCGTACTGGCCCGGCCCCTGAATCATGGTCGGACAGCCTTCAGTGTAGTAGCAGCTGTTGTACAGGCCGAGCATGTCGATGCGCGCCCACAGCTTGTCGGCGGCGACCTTCATCTGCCAGCCGTTGTCGAAGCGGTGCACCACGTCGCCGAACAGGTGGGTGGTGGTGGTATCCCAGTAGGACCAGTCGGCGCCGTAGTAGTCGGAGCGCTTGAGGTCCAGGTGACGACCACCCAGCGGTGCCGGCAGGCCTACCCAGTTGTCGTTCTTGTTGTCGTTCTGGTAGGACGCCCCCAGGGTCAGGGTGGTGTCCGGGTTCAGGTCGGCCTCGGTGATGCCGTAAAGCACACCGCGCTCGCCGCTGACCACGTCCTGGAAACTGTCGCGGGTCTCGTAGGCAGCCACCGCGCGGCCGCGCAGGGTGCCTTCGCTGTTCAGCGGGCCGGACACGTCGACTTGGCTGCGGTAGCGGTCCCAGGTGCCGGCGCTGCCTTCCAGGCTCATGTGGAAGTCCTGGGTCGGGCGCTTGCGCACCATGTTGACGGCGGCGGCCGGGTTGCCCGCACCCTGCATCAGGCCGGTGGCGCCGCGCACCACTTCGACGCGGTCGAACATCGCCAGATCCGCGGCGGAAATCACGTCCTGGGTGTAGGTGGAAATGCTGGTGGCGAGGCCGTCGTACATGATGTTGTCGACATCGAAGCCACGCGCGGCGTAGCTCACGCGCGCCGGGCCATACTGCTGGACGGTCATGCCGGTGACGCCGCGGATCGCGTCGTCGAGGTCCTGCATGTTCTGGTCTTCCATCTGCTGCCGGGTGACCACGCTCACCGACTGCGGCGTCTCGCGGACGGTCATGTTCAGCTTGGTGGAAGTCTGCATCACGCCGGTGGTGTAGGAGCCGGTGCCTTCGGTGGTGCCCGGCGCCACAGGGGCAGCGCCGACGACTTCGGTGGCGCCCAGGTCGACACTGTCGTTGCCCGCGGCGCCATTGCGCACACTGCCACTGACCTGCGCGCTGTTGCCGTTGACCGTGCCCTGCAGGCCGCTGTCCGCCAGCAGACGATCGAGTGCCTCGCCCGGCTCCATGTTGCCCTTGAGTGCCGGCGCGCCAACCCTGGCGATCTGGGCACGGTCATAGGAAATCCGCATTCCGGTTGCGGACTGCAATTGCTCCAGGGAAGCGGCCAGGGGCTGCTTGGGCAGGTCGATGGCCACGGGGGCGGCGACCGCGGAGAGAGCAAGGGTGGAGAGACTGAGCAGGAGCGCGCCCGAGGCTACGTCTTTCATCTGCTGGAGGATCCTTCGGTGCGAGGTTTGCGCTCTGTTGGCGCAATGACTCGGTTGGCGAATGCCGGCTGGTGGACGCCGACGGGGAGCCAAAGTGTATGCAGATGTAAATTCTTTGTAAATGCGAATACTTCGTATCTTATTTCTCGAAAAACCACCCATGACTGCCGGAGTGACGCAACCAACCTGTTGGAGCGGGCCATGCGCGCGACCGCGGGCGTGCCCCGCTCCTACAGGGATGCACCGTCATTACGCGCCTCGAGCATGAACTCGATGAAGGCCCGCACACGCGACGGCACATGGCGCGCGTAGGGGTAGATGAGGAGGAATGGCCGTGTGGTCTGGCCGTAGTCCTTCAGCACTTCCACCAACTGGCCCTGCTCCAGTTCTTCCTGCACGGTGAAGCGGTAAGCCTGCATCAACCCGCCGCCGCACTTGGCCAGGGTCGCCGTGGCCAGGTAATCCTCCAGCACCGTGAGGCTACCGGTCGTCTCGATCTCCACCGGCTTGCCGTGGACCCGGAAGGACCAGGGCACACGCCGCCCACTGCTGGGCAGCTCGAACTGGATGCACTCGTGCGCGGCGAGATCTTCCGGCGTCTGCGGCGTACCGGCACGCGCCAGGTACGCGGGCGTGGCGATCACCACGTTCTCCGCCTCCTCCAGGCGCCGCGCCACCAGGCTGGAGTCCGCCGGGTCGCGGCCACGGATGGCCAGGTCGTATCCCTCGTTGGCGAAGTCGATATTGCGGTTGCTGACATGCACCTCGACCTGCACCTGCGGGTAGCGCCGGCGGAACTCCGGCAACCGCGGGAACAGCCGGTAATGCGCGTAGGGCGTGGGCACGCTGATGCGCAGGCGCCCCGAGGCGATGCTCTGGCCGCCACTGACCGCGCGCTCGGCATCCACCAGTTGGGTCAGCGCCTGCCGGCATCGCTCGAAGTAGATGCGGCCGTCATCGGTCAGGCGCATCTGCCGCGTGGTGCGGACGAACAGGCGCACACCCAGGCGCTCCTCCAGCCGCGCCACCGAACGACTCACCGCCGCGGGCGTGATACCTGCCTCGTTGGCGGCGGCGGTGAAGCTGCCGGTCTCCGCAGCCAGGCAGAACAGCTCGATGCTGCCCAGTTGCAGATCGTCGAAATGGCGGGTCATGGCGCGACTCTATTGATTACATGAGGTATCAATTCAAATGCCGTCAACCTCATTTTTCAAGTCGCGATTGCAGCCTAGATTGGCCTCCAAGACGCGGGCACCCCGCCCCGCCCCACTCTCGGAGAGATCACCATGAGCAAGACCGTCATCGTCACCGGCGCCTCCAGCGGCCTCGGCTTCGCCATCGCCCGCGCCTACCTGGAACGCGGCTACAACGTGGTCGGCAACGCCCGCACCCAGTCCCGCCTCGAGGAAGCCGCCGCCAGACTGGGCAACCCGCACAACTTCCTCGCCGTGGCCGGCGACATCGCCCGGCCGGACACCGCCCGGCGCCTGTTCGCCCAGGCCATCGAAGCCTTCGGCCAGGTGGACATCCTGATCAACAACGCCGGCATCTTCATCGCCAAGCCGGTAGGCGATTACACCGAGGAAGAACTCGAGGCCATCGTCGACACCAACCTCAAGGGCTTCTTCTACCCGTCGCAAGCCGCCGCCAAGCACATGGCCGCCAGGGGTTCGGGGCACATCGTGAGCATTACCGCATCCATCGCCATGCAACCCAACGTGAAGGTGCCGGCGCTGCTGCCGGTGCTGATCAAGGGCGGGCTGAACAGCGCGGTGCGCGGTCTGGCCCTGGAGCTGGCGGCGTCCCACGTGCGGGTCAACGCGGTGGCGCCGGGGATCATCGAAACCCCGCTGCATCCCGATGACGAAGGCACCCGCGCCTTCCTGCGCGGCCTCGCGCCCAGTGGCGAGATCGGCAGCCCGCAGGATATCGTCGACGCGGTGCTCTACCTGACCGACTCGACCTTCGTCAGCGGAACCATCCTCAACGTCGACGGTGGCTCCACCACCGGCGTCTGGTAAGCCACTTCACAACATCGGAGAACCGCCATGCCCTACGTAAACATCCAGGTCACCGACGAAGGCGTGACTGCCGACGAGCGCCGCCAGCTCATCGAAGGTGTCACCGAACTGCTGGAACGGGTCCTGCGCAAACCGCCCGCGAGCACCTTCGTGGTGATCCAGGAAATCCCCACCGACAGCTGGGGCGTAGGTGGTGAAACGGTCAAGGCTCTGCGCGCCAGGGAAAAGCCCGGGGCCTGACGCAGCGGGCACGCCGGGGCCCCACGAGGGCCACCGGCGCTTGCCATGCACCAAGCTGGTGCTGATAGGATCGGGAGCCTACCTGCTCCCACTGTCAGCCGAGGCAAGGAATGCTCGCCGCGCTCAAGCGTTATCCGCTACAGGTCAACCTGCTGCTCAGCGGCACCTTTCTGCTCACCCTGGGCCGGGCCATCACCCTGCCCTACCTGGTGATCTACCTCTCGACCCAGTTCAACCTGCCCGTCAGCCGCATCGGCCTGATCATGGGCGGCGCGCTGTTCGGCGGCTCGCTGCTCAGCCTCTACGGTGGCTTCCTGATCGACCGCCTGCCCGGCTTCCGCCTGATCCTCGGCTTCGGCACGTGCTTCGTCGCCGCCTTTGCCGGCATGCTGCTGACCACCCAGCTGTGGCTGTTCTTCCTGTTCCTGCTGGGTTTCAACTTCGCCTATTCGGTCACCGACGTGGTGGTGAAGACCATCTTCGGCCGCCTGCTGCCGGCCGCCGAGCAGGGCCGTGCGTTTTCCATCCGCTACACCCTGATCAACCTCGCCTACGCCATCGGCCCCTTCATCGGCGCCGCCCTGGCGCACTGGAGCCAGCACCTGCCTTTCGTGCTCTCGGCGAGCCTCGGCGCGCTGTTCCTGCTGGCCTTCGCGCGCTACGGCGACCGTGGCATGCGCCCGGCCGAAGGCGTGGCACCGCCCTCGTTCATCGCGGTGATGGGGGTGCTGACCAGGGACCACCGGCTGATGTACTTCACCATCGGCGGCGTGCTCACCGCCGTGGTATTCGGCCAGTTCTCCGCCTACCTCTCGCAATACCTGGTGGCCACCGGCACGGCGGAATACGCCTACCAGGTGATCCAGACGCTGCTGGGGGTCAACGCGGTGACGGTGATCGCGCTGCAGTACCTGCTGGGCAAGCGCATCGGCAACGAGCACCTGCAGCGCTGGCTGATCGTTGGCCTGGGCCTGTTCGTGCTCGGCATCGTCGGCTTCGGCCTGTCCCACAGCCTCGTGCACTGGGGGCTGGCGATGGTGGTGTTCACCCTGGGCGAGATCATCGTGATCCCCGCCGAGTACATGTTCATCGACCGCATCGCGCCGCCCCACCTGCGCGGCGTGTACTACGGCACGCAGAACCTGGCCAACCTCGGCGGCGCCTTCGGGCCGATCCTGGTCGGATTCTTCCTCGCGCTGTTCGCACCGCACTGGGTGTTCGTCATGCTCGGCGCCTTCATCGTCGGCGGCGGGGTGTTCTATGTGCTGGGATCCAGGCTGAGCCAGCGCATCGCCCGCGAGGCTTGACCTCAAGTCCGCTTGAACCGGGATGCTGGTTCCATCGACCCACTCGAAGGAACCTGCCATGCCACTCTCTGTCCTCATCCCTGCCATCGCCACCGGTATCGGCGCGACCCTGCTGATGGACGGCTGGACCGTCCTGCGCCGGCATCTGCTTGGCGTGCCTTCGCTTGACTATGCCCTGGTCGGCCGCTGGGTAGGCCACATGCCGCGCGGGCGGTTCCGCCACGTCGCCATCGGCAAGGCCGCGCCAGTGGCCGGCGAACGCCCGCTGGGCTGGGCGATCCACTACCTCACCGGGATCGTCTTCGCCCTTACCCTGGTCGCGCTGGCCGGCAGCGACTGGCTGTGCCGGCCGACCCTGCTGCCGGCGCTGCTCTTCGGCGTGGTCACCGTGGCGATGCCCTTCCTGCTGATGCAGCCAGCGCTGGGCCTGGGCATCGCCGCGAGCAGGACCGAGAGCCCGGCCAAGGCCCGCCTGCACAGCCTGGTCACCCACACGATCTTCGGGCTGGGCCTCTATCTCGCGGCGCTGAGTCTGCTGCCGTTGACCTGCGCCAGCTGATCCTTCGCCAACTGGACTACCCTTGCTGCACCCCCTAGTGCAGGAAGCCCCAGGATGAGCCGCATCGCCATTGCAGACCCGCAACCCTTCATGCTCGCTGCCCTGCGCCAGCGTCTGGAGGCTGCCGGGCACGAGGTGGTCGGCGAAGTCGGCGATGGCCGCGAAGCGCTCGACGTGGTCAAGCGCCTGCACCCTGACCTGCTGATCCTCGAACTGGACCTGCCGCGCTTGGGCGGCGTCGAACTGCTGCGGCGGCTGCACCGCGACTGGCCGCAACAGAAGACCCTGGTCTTCACCCACCTGCCCGCCGCCCACTACCAGGGACTCTGCCTGGAAGCCGGCGCGCGGGGTTTCGCGCATAAGGGCGACCGCCCCGAGGAAGTGGACGACGCCGTGCGCCTGGTGCTCGGCGGGCGCAAGGTCTTCCCCGCTCAGGCGCCGCATCAGGGCGGCGATGCACCGGGCGCGGACGAGCACATCACCCCGCGCGAACTGACCGTCCTGCACTACCTGTCGCAGGGCTATCGGGTCAAGGATATCGCCGAAGAACTGGCGATCAGCGACCGCACCGTCAGCACCTACAAGGCGCGCTTGCTGGAGAAGACGCAGACCGACTCGCTGGTGGACCTGGTACAGGCCGCCAAGGTGAAGGGCCTGCTCAGCAACAATGTGGTGGAAAGCCTGGTGCGCGCGCCGGCAGAACCGTCCAGCAAGACCCGTGATCTCGCGCGGCTGTTCGACATCCTGCCCAGCCCCATCAGCCTTTGGAGCCGCGAAGGCGAGCTGCTGGCCTGCAATCGCTACTTCCTGCAGGTCTACGGCAAGAGCGAGGAACAGTTGCTGGGTTCGCGCATGTTCGAAATGGGTGTGGTCAATGAAGCCGATGGTGTTCTGGCGCGCCGCGACTTCCTCACTGGCGCGGCAGGCGACAAGCCATTCACCCAGGTGATCGCCTGCACCCTGCACGGTGAACATCGCATCATCCGCCTGATCGGTGTGCCCCTGTGCGAAGACTCCGGTGAATCCATCGGCGTGGTCTGCTCCTTCGTCGATATCACCGAACACGAACTCGAAGTACAGCACCTGCAGGAGGCCAAGGCCTATCTGGATGGCCTGCGCGCCACCCGCGCGCGATACCTGCAGTACAGCTTCGACGACCTGCTGGACGAAATCCGCCACCTGCACGCATTGCTGCAGCCATCGGTGGCGCACCGCCCGGAAGAGGAACCACTCTCCGGCGCCTTCGTCGGCCTCGGCAGAATGGAGGAGAAGCTGCTGATTTTGCGCGAACTGCTGCGCACCGAAACGGGCAGCGAGCCGATAGCACCGCAGGTGTGCGAGCTGAACCAGCTGACCGCCAGCCTGCTGGACGACCTGCCCTTGCGGCCCGTCGCTGCGCCCCAGTTTGCCTGGGTCGATCTCGCGCGCTACCGCAACCTGCTCAAGGCGCTGCGCTTCTCACTCGAACGCTCCGCGCTGAAGGTCCGCGAGGTGCAGGCCAGCGTGGAAAACCTGGCCCACGGCGTGCTCATCTGGCGGCTGAACTTCGCGCTTGCCCCGCAGGCCGATCTGCCCGAGCGCCTGGCCAGCCTCGACCAGCGTCCGAGCCTGGAACTGGTGCGTCTGATCTGCCAGCTGTTCGAGGGCAGTTTCCAGACCGGCAGCGCGGACGAACCACCCAGCGCCGGATTGATCCAGCTCAAGCTTGTGCGCAGTAGTTCCCCCCACTAGTGCGGGCACTACACGGCTTTCAGGCGCCCCCGATGGGGGCGCCAGTGCCCTGACCCGATGCTTGCCCCATAGCCCTCTCGCTATGGAGCAGCATCATGAAAGACCTACCCTCGCACACCTCTTCCCACGGCACCTGCCCCAGCCGGCTGCACATCCTGTGCATCGCCGTGGCGCTGGCCGGCGCCGGCATCCCCTTGACCGTCATGGCCGGCGACGCCCTGCCCCAGGGCGGCAGCATCATCTCCGGCAGCGGCAGCATCAGCCAGAACGGCAACGAGATGACGGTGAACACGCAAAGCGCGCGTACCGCCATCAACTGGCAGCGCTTCAGCGTTGGCGCAGACAACCGCATCACCTTCAACCAGCCCGACGGCAAGTCCGTCACCCTCAACCGCGTCATCGGCAGCGACCCGTCGAAGATCTATGGCGCGGTGACCTCCAACGGCCAGCTGATCCTGGTGAACCCCAACGGCGTCTGGATCGGCCCGAAGGCACATATCAGCTCCAGCGCCCTGGTCGCCAGTGCCGGCTTCCTCACCGAGGAACAGGCTAAAAAGTTCGCCGAGAGCGGCAAGCTGGACATCCAGCTCACCGGCAACGTGACCAACCAGGGCCGCATCACCGTGCATGACAACGGCATGGTCGCCCTGCTAGGCGCCCAGGTGAACAACGCCGGCGTAATCCAGGCGCGCAAGGGCATGGTGCAACTGGCGACCGGCCCGCAGGCGACCCTGGACTTCCACGGTGACGGCCTGCTGAACATCGCCGTGAGCGGTGAGCCCGGCGAGAAGGACAGCGTCAACCCGGACGTCACCGGCGGCGTACACAACAGCGGCGAAATCGACGTCGGCAACGGCACCGTTGCGATGAGCGCCGCCCGCGCGGCCAAGCACCTGGATTCGGTGATCAACGTCGGCGGTAATGTGCTGGCCGACTCCGTGTCCACCGATGGCGGCACCGTGGTGCTGGGTAATTCGGCGAAGACCAACGTCACCGGCAGCATCAGCGCCACCGGGGTCAATGGTGGACAGATCAAGGTACTGGGCGACGAGGTGAATGTCGTCGGCTCCGCGAAGATCGACGCTAGCGGCACCCAGGGTTCTGGCGGCAAGGTGCTGGTAGGTGGCAGCTATCAAGGCAAAGGAACCGAGCAGGCGGCGAAGAACACGACCGTGGCCAAGGGCGCCCAGCTCAAGGCCGACGGCAAGACCGATGGCGGCCAGGTCGTGGTCTGGAGCGACGGCAAGACCCATTTCGCCGGCCAGGCAAGCGCCAAGGGTGGCCAGCGCGGCGGTGTGGTGGAAACCTCCGGCCAGCAGCTGACCGTCACCTCCGACGCGAACGTCTCCACCAAGGGCAGCACGGCTGACGGCACCTGGCTGCTGGACCCGGCCACGGTCAACATCGAGGCGACCGACACCGATGGCAGCGGCCAGGGCTCGGTGGCTGCCAGCGCCATCGTCAACGGCCTGGCTCAAGGCAATGTGACGATCTATGCAACTGACACCCTGAACGTCAACGCCCCGATCATTGCCACCAACTTCGCGACCGTTAACAACGACGGGCGAACCAGCAAATCTACTCTCGCCCTGATTTCCTCAGGCAACGCAGGTACGGTCTCCGCCTATACCGGGACGGACAAGACCCGCACCAGTGGTGCAGTCAATATCCGTGCGCCGATCCTGCTCAAGGATGGCAACCTCTACATCAGCGCCACGGGGGACATCCGGCTGATCGACAACGCCGGAAGCGCCACGGGGGACGCGGCTTACAACAAGCGCGCGATCATCGATGTCGGTTCCGGTGTGGCCTGGCTGAAAACCGGCGACACCGCATCGATCTTCCAGGACAACAACACCGCGCTGATTGGCGACAAGGTGGCCCTGGATGGTGCCAGCGTGCGCATGGAAAGCGGGCTGAACTACGCCGGCACGCTGGCAGGCCAGGCCAGCAACGGTATCTTCCGCTTCACGCAGACAAATGCCACTGGCGCTGAACCTATCACTACCGACACCGTCACGGCGCCCTACACCGGAGAGCAATTGACCGGGGTGAAGGCCTACACCCTATCTGTGGTTGGTTCGCAGAACATCACGTCCTATCAACACGCCAATGAAACCTATCGCAGTGTGACCCTCAGTGCTGGCGGGCAGCAGTTCGATTACATCATCTTCGAGGCCACCAGCTATACCGGGCGTGATGGTAGAACCATCAGCCCCGCAACCCTGCTCACCTATCTGGACAGCTCAGACTACCTGGTCAATGGGCTCAGCTTCAGAGACACCAACAACGTCCAATGGCAGTTCATCCCGGATGGCACGAAGGATGGCCTGACCAAGGTTCTTCGCAACGGCGTAGAAGTGAGCACGCCCGTGGGATTCTCCCTGTCTGGCGTGGGTGGCGTAGCAGTCGCCGGCACCACTTCGGACTCTTCGAATAAACCTTACTGGGGCGTGCTCGGCGACTACATCCCCGGTGCCCAGCTGCAGGCGGAAATCCAGTACAACGAGCAGACCCAGTCCTCCCAGCAACTGGCGATCAAGCTGGGCTCCACCACCACCTCGGTGCTGGCGCAGATCGGCTGGTTGATGAACGACGGCAGCAACACCACCAACGATGCCCGTTACGAAAACGCCAAGGTCCAGTTCCTCAAGACGCAGGATCGGACTGCACAGAACGTCCAGATCACCTCGAACAAGGCTACTGTCACCGCCACTCCGGCTGATGCCAGTCGCACCTATGGCGATGCTAACCCACCACTCTCGCAATCCCTGGCCGAGAACACCCAGGCCTCGAAAGTCAGCGGCATCGACAACTACGTTGACCGGATGCTCGGGCGTACCGGCATTACTCAGTCTGAGCCCACAACTGCGGCTACCCAGCAATCGAATGTCGGGCAGTACGACATCAAGGGTGGCCTGGCTGCCGGGTCGTTTGCGCAAAAACGATATGAACTCAACAGTGGCACTGGGAAACTGACAGTCACCCCTGCTGAATTGACTGTCACTGCTAAAGACAAAGCCAAAACGTATGGCACTGGAGACCCGACATTAGATTATGAAGTATCCGGCGAGAAGCTTGGGCAGACTGGTGCTGATATTTTAAATGGCGGAGCACTAGCCAGGGAGTCTGGCGAGGATGTTATTCCTGGTGGATACGCCATCAACCAGGGTGGGTTGGGCTTAAACAACGGGCTAGGTGGAAACTACACCCTTAAGTTCGTTGACGGGAAACTTGAAATAGTTCCTGCCGAACTTGTCATGCAAGCCGGCAATGAATACTACGTATATAACGGAAACGTTCAGTCCGTTTATGGTTATGTTTATTATGGACTTATTCCTGGTGACGAGGCTGTTATTAAGAACGTAGTCCTGTCGGGCCAAGGTAGAGACGTAGGATCATATGTAACCAGGATCAATAACGTAACATTAGATCCTTCGAAATCTGCAAACTACACTGTCCGGATTTTGGATGGACTGCTAACTATCATTCCTGCTCCGCTGACTCTCACGGCCGGTAGCGCGCAATACGTCTACGACGGCATGTCGCACGCCGCTCCATGGTTCACCGCGCAAGGTCTCATGAATGGCGACACGATCAGAAATGATTCGGTAAAAACCTCTGGTCAAGGAACCAACGTGGGGTCTTATGTCAATCAGATTGAAAGCTTCAATCTTGATCCTTCGATAGCGCACAACTACTCAGTCTTGTTAATGAATGGTCAAATCACCATCACGCCAGCTGAACTTAGAGTTCGTGCGCTGGATGCCGGCAAGACTTACGGTGATGCTGACCCTCTCCTTGCGTACTCTGTTTCAGGGCTTGCGCAAACTGACAGTCTGAGCAAAATTCTGAGCGGCGCTATTGCCAGGGAATCTGGTGAAAACGTGGGTGAATATGGAATAAATAAAGGCACTCTTGGAATGACGGGGGAGCTTTCGCAGAACTACATCCTTCACTTTGATGACGGCGTGTTTACTGTGTCGCCTGCGACATTGACAGTTCAGGCTAATGGGGTGACCAAGTTTTACGGTGATCTCGACCCTGAATTGACCTATCGGGTTTCAGGTTACAAAGGGAATGACACGCCTGAGACGTTGGTGAGTGGCCAGGTCGTCCGAGACGCTGGCGAGAACGCTGGAACCTATGCCATCAACCAGGGAACCGTGGGCCTCACGGGTGCCGCCGGGCAGAACTACATCCTCCAGTACACAGGCGGAGATTTCGTCATCACTCCTGTCTCCTTGCAGGTTGAGGCCAACTCGCATACCAAGGTTTATGGAGACGTTGACCCAGAACTCACCTACAAGATCAGCGGCCTGAAAAACGGCGACCAGGAAGCTGATGTGGTTAGTGGCACCCTCACCCGCCAGACCGGGGAGAATGTCGGCAACTATGGCATTGGGCAGGGCAACGTAGGCCTGACAGATGCAGCATCAGGCAACTACATCTTCACCTTCGTCGATGGCCAATTGGCAATCATCCCGGCCAAGTTGACCGTACACGCCAAGGACGATGGAAAGGTCTATGGCGATGCCGATCCGACCTTCTCTCATGTGGTCACTGGGTTTAAGGGTACTGACACAGAGTCTTCCGTACTCAACGGTGGTTCCGTGGCCCGTCAGGCTGGCGAGAACGTGGGGAGCTACGGCATCGGCCAAGGCACTCTGGATCTCAATGGCGGTGTTGGCTCGAACTACATCCTGGACTTCAAGGATGGCGTGTTCACCATCTCCCCCGCCACGCTGACCGTCACCGCAGATGGCAAAACCAAGGTCTATGGTGAGGCTGATCCGACCCTCAAATACCGTGTCGATGGCCTGAAGGGCAATGATGTCGAAGCTGATGTGATGAACAGCGGCTCCCTGGTTCGCCAGGCCGGCGAGGACGTCGGCAACTACGGCATCAACCAAGGCTCTGTAGACCTCAATGGTGGGGCCGGGAAAAACTATGTCCTGCACTACGAGGCAGGCACCTTCTCGATCACCCCGGCGACTCTGGTGGTCACTGCAGATGGCAGCACCAAGGTCTACGGCGACTTTGACCCCAAACTGACTTACTCCGTGACCGGCATGAGGAACGGAGACACCGAGGATCAGCTGGTTGCAGGCAGTGTGGTCAGAGATGCTGGCGAGAATGTCGGCAGCTACGCCATCCGCCAGGGTGACGTCGACCTCACCAGCGGCAAGGGTCAGAACTACGTACTGAGCTTCGCCAACGGCACCTTCACGGTGACCCCGGCCACCCTTGAAGTGACTGCTGACAGCCACACCAAGGTCTATGGCGATTTAGACCCGACTCTCAGCTACACCGTGACCGGATTCAAGGGTTCTGACAGCGAAGCAAATCTGGGCCTGAGCGGTGACCTTTCTCGGGCTACCGGCGAGAACGTTGGCAACTACAGCATTGGCCAAGGCAACCTTTCGGTAGGTGGGGACAGCAACTACGTCCTCTCCTTCGTCAATGGCAACCTGGCCATCACCCCCGCCACGTTGACCGTCAAGGCCGATGATCAAACCAAGGTCTATGGCGATGCAGATCCTCTCCTGAGCCATGTGATTACCGGCTACAAGAACGGCGATACGGAGACATCTGTTCTTAAAGGCGCCATAGGCCGTGAGGCCGGCGAGGATGTCCGGGCCGGCGGTTACACGATCCACCAGGGCAGCCTGGGCCTGAACAACGGTCAGGGCAGCAACTACGTCCTGGAGTTCGAGAACGGTACGTTGCACATCACTCCGGCCCAGTTGAACGTCACGGCGAACAACGACGGCAAGGTCTACGGCGAACTTGATCCGACCCTGACCTTCAAGGTCGATGGCCTGAAAGGCGCTGACAAGGAGACAGAGGCTCTGGCCGGCCAGCTAGCGCGCCAAGCCGGCGAGGATGTGAAGGAAGGCGGCTATGCCATCAACCAGGGCACCCTGAGCCTGACCGGCAAGGCTGCTCAGAACTACATCCTCACTTACGCCAGCGGCACCTTCACCATCACTCCCGCGACCCTCATGGTGCGCGCCGATGACAGCACCAAGGTATATGGTGAGGTCGACCCGACGCTCAGCTACCAGGTCACTGGGTTCAAGCATAGTGATGACAAAGCCTCCGTGCTCAGCGGCAACGTGGCTCGCCAGGCCGGCGAAGATGTGAAGGCCGGTGGCTACGCCATCGGGAAAGGCGACCTGACTAGCACCACCCAGAACTACATCCTCCACTACGAGGAAGGCACCTTCACCATCACCCCGGCGTCGCTGCAGATCGACTTCGACGACCACTCCAAGGTCTATGGCGAGATCGATCCAGCGCTCACCTACCGGGTGAATGGACTGAAGAACGGCGACAGCCAGGCCTCCGTCGTGAGCGGCCAGGCCTCGCGGGCGGCCGGCGAGAACGTCGGCAACTACGCCATCGGCCAGGGCTCGCTGGGTGCCAACGGCAACTACATCCTGACCTTCAACGAAGGCAAGCTGGCGATCACCCCCGCCGAGCTGACCGTCACCGCCGACCACAAGACCAAGGTCTACGGCGACCTCGACCCGACGCTCACCTACAGCGTCAGCGGCCTGAAGCACGGCGACACCCAAGCCTCGGTCACCACCGGCAGCCTGGCGCGCATCTCCGGTGAGAACGTCACGCCCGAGGGCTACGCCATCACCCAGGGCAACGTGACCCTCACCAGCGGCAACTACCGCATGGTGTTCAGGGACGGCAACCTGCAGGTCACTCCCGCACCGCTGGTGGTCACTGCCGACAACCAGAGCAAGATGCACGGTGCGACTGACCCGACGCTGACCTGGAGCGTCAGCGGCCTCAAGGGCAAGGACCAGGCCTCGATCGCCCAGGGCTCGCTGCTGCGTGCCCCCGGCGAGGACGCCGGCAGCTACGCCATCAGCCAGAACCAGGCCTTCAGCGCCGGCAACAACTACAGCGTCAGCTTCAGGGACGGCGCCCTGACCATCACCGGCCCGCTCGCCCCGGTGCCCCCGGAACAACCCGGCCTGCCGCCGCTGCCGATGACCGCGCAGTCCCCCGGCAACGCCCGCTGCACCGCGCTGGAGTCGCCCGCGGCGGCCTCGGCCAACTACTCGGTGTCCCCCGCCGTGGTGCGCAGCTACGCCGTCCAGCTGGTATGCAAACCGCGCTCCTACCAGGGCAAGACCAGCACGACGGCGGACCTCAGCGACGTACTGACCTACGCCAACAGCCTCTTCAAGGACGGCCAGTTCATCGTCCCCGAGGCCAAGCGCAGCGTAATTCCCCAAGACCTCAAACCCACTAGCAGCACAATCAAGGGAGGGAAATAGCCATGAAAGGCATTCCTTCGAAACTGCACATCCTGGCGGTCGCCGTGTGCTCCGCCCTGTTGCTGGTCCAGGCCCCGGCGTTCGCCGGGCCGCGGGCCCAGCTCGACCCCGGCAGGGTGGAAATCCCCCGCCCCGACGGTGGCCGTGAAAGCTCCACGCAGATGCCCTCGACCCTGCAACTGCCGGACACCGTGGTCGTCCCCGAAACCGAAGGCCCGCCAGCCGAGATGGTGGTGAACTCCAACGACACCACGCGTTTCCAGGTCGACAAGGTGATCATCCGCGGCACCACGCTCTACGCCCCCGAGGCATTCGCGCCGCTGACCGCAAGGCTCGAAGGCCACCGCGTCACCCTCGGTGAAGTCAACGCGGTGGTTGCGCAGATCACCCAGCGCTATCGCCAGGCCGGCTTCCTGCTGGCCCGCGCCTACCTGCCCGAGCAACGCCTGGAGAACGGCGAACTGCTGATCCAGGTCTTCGAGGGCCGGGTCAACGAAGTGAAACTGCAGGGCGACAGCAACAAGGCCGTGCAGCGCTACGCCGACAACATCCGCCAGGAAGTGCCGCCGAAAAGCGCCACCATCGAGCGCAACCTGCTGCTGATGAACGACCTGTCAGGCCAGCAGAGCCGTGCCACCCTCGCCGCCTCGCCGGTGGAGCAAGGCACCGACCTGGTCGTCGATAACCAGGTGCGCAAGTACGAAGGCTTCTTCGGCTTCGACAACCGCGACAGCCGCTACTTCGGGCCCTGGCAGGTCTACGGCGGGGTCGGCGTCAACGACCTCACCGGCCGTGGCGACCACCTGGGCATCCGAGCCGGGCGGTCGGTGGAAGGCGACAAGATGACTTTCTTCGAAGGCCAGTACGACCTGCCGGTGGGCGGCCAGGGTGATGTGGTGAGCTTCCTCGCCCAGCACAACGACGGCCATGCCGACACCTACTCCTTCCTCGACGCCAACAGCTCCGGCGATACCTTCGCGGTACGCATCACCCGCCCGTGGGTCCGCCAGCGCGACCAGACCTTCAAGACCTCGGCCGCCTTCACCTGGTACAACGGCAAGTCGGAGTACCTGGACGATCCGCACAACCCGCCGTCCAGCGACGACCGCCTTCGCGCCATCCGACTCGGCGCCAGCTACGACTTCTTCGACGGTTTCGGCGGCAAGAACCTGGTCAAGGCCGAACTGAGCAAGGGCCTGAAGATCATGGGCGCCAGCCAGGAAGACCGCGCCAACCCGTCCCGCGAGGGCGGCAGGACCGACTTCACCAAGCTGCAGGTGGACGCCCAGCGTCTGCAGGACCTTTCGAAGATCATCGACGGCATGAATCTGTACATTGCCGGTACTGCACAGACCTCGTTCGGCCAGACGCTGCTCTCACCCGAGCAGTTCGGCGTCGGCGGCAGCGAGTTCGGCCGTGGCTACGACCCGTCGGAAATCACCGGCGACAAGGGCTTCGCGGTGAAAGCCGAGCTGCAGTACAACCGCCTCCATACCTTCCGGGATTACGCCGTACCGACCCAGTACTACGCCTTCTGGGACTTCGGCAAGGTGTGGAGCGAGGAGCCGAACTGGATCAGCAGCGAAAGCCTGTCCTCCACCGGCTTCGGCGCGCACCTGCAGGTGTTCAAGGACACCTACGTCTCGCCGGAAGTCGCCTTCCCGCTGACCCGCTCGGTCTCGGCCAAGGAACTGGACGACGACAACGGCAAGGCGCCGCGTTTCTACCTCAACTTCCTCAAACTGTTCTGAACCACGACGGGCGGCCGCCTATCCGGCCGCCTCCCCCTGGAGGTTTCCATGTCACAGCAGAATCTGCGTACGCTGCGCAGCGTACGCTCCACCGCCTTCAACAACGAAGTGGCCGCCGAACTCCTGCGCGAGCTGGCGCCGCTGATCGCCAACCAGGAACTGAACCGCCGCATGCGCTGCGCGGCCCGCCAGCTGCTGCTGGACGCCGAGGCCCTGGAGGACGCTTACCAGCAGATGAACGAACGGCAGCACTGAGTCAGCTCAGATGACCAGGGGCAGGTCGAACTCCAGGCGCAACAGGCCTTCGCCCTGCTCGCCCTCCAGCTGCGACAACTCCCCATGGAACAACAGCACCATCCGCTGTACCCGCGCCCGCGCCCAGCTCGCCGGCTCGCCGGTGTCCACGAGCCTTGCCAGGCACTGCCAGGGCGACACCTCGATACGCAGGCGCAGGAGCCCTTTTAGATACCGCCAGTTGCTCAGCTGCAGGCGGATCGTTGCGTGGTCCGGGTTACGTGGCACCGCCTCGATCAAGGCTTCGAGCAGCTGGCGGTAGTAGCCCGCGTCGATCCAGACCTTCCTCAGGCTGAGCACCCCCGGCCCGAGATCCAGCCGGTAACCGGCGGCCTGCAGCTCCGCGCGCTGGGGCTGCAGGATTTCCTCGGTGAGCCGGCCCAGTTCGTGCGCCTCACTGACCCGCTCGGCCACATGGTGCTGCAGGTCGAGCAGGGCATCCAGCTGGCGCAGGCTCGCCAGCATCGACTGCAGGCCCCCGCGCGAAGCCTCCAGTTCAACGTCCGCCAGCGTGCCCGCGTCCTCTTCGCCGAATCGCCGCACGGAGGCATCGAGCCCACCGAGATGTTCACGGAAATCCGCCACGATCCTGGCCAGCAGGTTGGTCTTCAGATGGCTGCGATAACGGCTCTCGAACAGGCCGCTACGCAGCTCCGCCAACTGCTCGTCGCGCTCGTCCAGGGACAGCATTCCACCGAGCATTCCCAGCATCCGTCCATCCGCGGAGCGATGCGGCACGCACCAGGCGAAGTAGGTGCCGACGATGGTCGAATCATCCAGCGATATTTCCTCGGCGATCGGCTCCTCGCGCAGCACCGCCTCGCGATAGCGCTGCGCCGTGCGCTCGCGCAACGATGGCGACAGCCAGTGGGCATCCTCGAAACACCCGCCACGGACTTCCTCGAAGGTCCTGCCGACACGGTTGAGAAACGGGAGGTTGCACAGCAGCAGGCGGCTATCCATATCCCGCACGAACATGGGGTTGGGCGTAGCATCGAGCAATGCGCGCAGCAGGCCCAGCTCATGCTCGAGCTGCGGATCGGCCGGCGCCACGGTCGTCCCTTCCGCGGCCAGCAGCCCGAGGCTCTGCGCCACCTGCAGCAACTGCACGTCACTGCTGACATTGAGCTTCTGGTGCAAGCGCATCTTGTAGGTGCTGATGGTCTTGTAACTCAGGCTCAGCTGGTCGGAAATCTCCTTATTGGAGAGCCCCCGGCCAAGCATTTCCAGAACCGTCAGCTCGCGGCCGGAGAGGCGTTCCAGCTCCGCCCGGCCATCGGCGTCGGTCGCCTTCGGCCCTTGCGTGGCTCCGCGCGGGAAGTAGCTGCGCCCGCGCAGCACGGCGGCCAGCGCCTTCTCCAGCTCGGCGGCCGGCTCGTCCTTGCCGACGAAGGCATCCGCGCCCGCCTGCAGTGCACGGCCGGCATAAACCTCACGCTCCTGCGCGCTGAACACCAGCAGGCGCACGCCATCCATCGCGGCGCGCAGGCGACGCAGCACATCCAGGCCGCCCAGGCGCGGAATCGCCAACTCGATGATGACCACGTCCGGGCGCCGTTCGCGGCAAAGCGTCAGCGCATCCTGGCCGTTGTCCGCCTCGCCGATCACCTGGTGCCCGGCACGACTGACCAGCGCGCGCACCCCGTCACGGAGCACCGGCTGGCCGTCGACCAGCAGGATGGTACTCATTCCCTGTCTCCCTCCTTGCTTGTCCCGCTACCAGCGTAGACCAGCCCTGAAGGCGGGAGTCACTCCTACAAGCTGATGACAGCGGCTCCGACATTCACCAACGGACGCTCCCCGGAGACTGGCGGCAATTTTTCCTTGCCTCCTGGAGGCTGCCATGAAAGCCAACCAGCCCTTCCTTTCCGGTCTCAGCCACTCCCGCCTGGCCCAAGCCATCAGCCTCGTGCTGGCCAGCGCCTTCGGGCTGCGCATCATCCGCGCCGAAGCCGAGGACAACGTCGCCGAGACCGATTCCGAAGACCTCAACCAACCCTCCGAAGCCGGCGTGCTCTTCGACCCGCCGCATCCCTCCTACCTGGACATCGCCTTGCAGGCCGCCCACGAAGCACCGCAAGCCTTCGCCGGCGTGGGCCTGCTGGGCGCCCCGCCGCCGATCAGCGTGACGCTGGCCGGCAACGCGGGCATCGTCAGCGGCGACCATGCCGATACCACCATCCGCCTGGCCGCCGCCAACACCAGCGGGATACGGACCAGCGGCAACGGCAACCTGGGTTATGCCGGCGGGCGCATCGAAAGCAGCGCCACCAGCGCGGCGGCGGCCAAGGGACAGACCGCCGTGCACGTCGCTGCCGGCGACACCCTGCGGATGACCGGCAGCAGCATCGCACTCGATCCGAAGACCACCGCCGGAGTCGCCATCACCGCCAACGAACTGACCGGAATGAAGATCGACGTCAATGGCGAAGCCCGCCTGACCGATACCGACATACTGGTCGGCGGCGGCGCCAAAGGCACCAACAACCGCGGAGTGGTCGTCGACGGGGGGCAGTTGGAGATGTCCGGCGGCTCGGTCGCCACCCAGTCCTGGGGCGCGGTCGGCCTGTCACTGGAAAACGGTTCGAGCGCCAGCCTGGACGGCGTCGCCATTGCCACCAGCGGCGCGCGCAACAGCAGCACTGGTGGGGCCCACGGCATACAGGTGAGTGGCGGCAGTTCGCTGTCCGCCGAGGGGATCGACGTAACCACCAGCAACGGCTCCGCCTATGGCGTGCGCGCGGACGACGGCGCCCAGGTCCGCCTCACCGACAGCGATGTAAGCACCGCAGGCGGCTACGGCCATGGCGTGCTGGCCGCTGGCAGCGCTACCCAGGTTGCCATCGACGGCGGCGAGATAGCCACCACTGGCAAGGGCTCAGTGGGTATCTGGGCGCGCGATGGCGCCCAGGTGGACCTGGCCGGCAGTGAAATCCGCACCAGCGGCGCTGCGGTGTCTGCCACCTTGCCGGTGGACGATGAAAAGCCCCTGAGCCTGAGCCACGGGCTATTGGCGACGGGCGCCAGCACCCACATCGAGGCCGATGACGCACTGCTGAACATAGGCGGTGGCAGCGCCAGTGCCGCCCGCGCGGAAGACGGCGCGCACATCAGTCTTGGGCACAGCGAGATCAATGTCAGCGGTAACGCCACCAGCAGCACCACCACCGCTGCCCTGCATGCCACCAATGGCGGGATCATCGACGCCAGCGACAACCGCATCCTCAGTAGCGGCACCAACGTCGGCGGCGCCCGCGCCGAGGGCACCGGCAGCCGCGTCAGTCTGACCGGTGGCAGCGTCAGCGTGCAGGGTTCGGGGAGCGTCGCCAACCCTGCCGCCGGGGCGCGCGCCATGGCCGGCGGTGCCCTGAACATCAGCGGGACGACGCTGGACGTGCATGGCCTGAACTACGGCCACGGCATTTCCGTCGAGGGTGCCGGCTCCACCGCCAGCGTCGATCACGCCAGCGTCGCGGTGGACGGCAACCGCGCCATCGGGTTGAACATCAGCGGCGGCGGCAGCGCCACCGTCGGCAACAGCAACATCGCGGTCGACAGCCAGGTCGGAGGCGCCGGTCCCTGGTCACCCGGCGTGCTGGTCGAAGGCGCCGGCTCGAGCCTGAAGATGACCGCCAGCGACGTCCGCACCACGCCGAAGACCAGCTATGGCGTGCAGATCCGCGAGGGCGCCGACGCCATCGTGGAACACGGCAGCGTCACCACCTCCGGCAACTACTCCACCGCGCTGGGCGCCGGCAGCTCCTCCTCCGCAGCGCCCGGCTCGACACTGACCGTCAACGACGTGACCGTCACCACCCACGGCAACGACAACGCCATGGGCATCATCGCCGACCTGGGCGCCACCGTGACCGTCCACGGCGGATCGGTCACCACCACCGGCAACGGTTCGCCAACCGCCGGCAACCTCACGTTCCCCCACGGCCTGGCAGCCCGCAATCCCGGTGCCTTGCTGATGGCCGACGGCACCAGCGTGCGCACCACGGGCTCGCAGGCTTACGGCGCGGCGGTGGACGACGGCGGCAGCATGATCCTCGATAACCTCAGCGTGAAGACCGAGGGCGAATACTCCGTCGGCCTCTACGCCGGCATCGGCTCGATCAAGCCCGGCGCGGTCAGCCTGACGGCGGACCACGTCAGTGTGGAAACCCTCGGCGACCATGCCACGGGGGTGCTGGTCAGCCGGCAGTACAAGGACGATAGCGCGACACTGGACCTGAGCAATACCAGCGTCGCCACCCACGGCATCCAGTCCCACGGGCTGCGTGCCGAATCCGGCGCTACGCTGAGCGCCCTCAACAGCACCGTCGCCACCACCGGCGAACAGGCCCTCGGCGTGCTGGCCAGCAATACCGCCAGCGCGCAGCTGGACAATGTCAGCGTCGGCACCAGCGGCGCACTGGGCCACGGCGTGGTCGCCAAGAATGCCGGCAGCGTCGATGCCGAGCGCCTCGTGGTCAACGCCACCGGCGATCAGTCCGCAGCCCTCTATGCCCAGGGCACCGATGCACAACCGGGAAGGATCAGCATCGACCACGGCTCGCTGAGCAACCGCGACGGCGCCACCATCGCCACTGCCGGTGCCGCCGATATCGCCCTCAGCCATAGCCTGGCGGGCGGTAGCGGCCAGTGGCTGAGCGTCGACGAGGCGATCGCCAGCGACGGCAACAGCATTCCGGACATGGGAACCGGCCAGTGGCAAGGTGTGGGCAAGAGTGAGGCCGCTGTCGGCAATGCCCGCATCGATCTCTCGACGTCCCTGGTCAGCGGCTCGGCGAAAACTGCCACGGGCAGCCACTCCGATGTGACCCTGCGGGACAGCAGCCTGTGGCAGCTCACCGGTGATTCCAACCTGAGCAGCCTGACCAACAGCGCCAGCCTGATCGATTTCAGCGCTGACGGCGGCTACAAGAAGCTCACCAGCAACGACTACCACGGCGCCAACGGCACCCTCGCCCTGAATACCTACCTGTACAAGGACGACTCACCCTCCGACCAGTTGGTGATCGACGGTGGCAAGGCCGACGGCGAGAGCAACCTGCTGATCAAGAATGCCGGCGGTCCCGGCGCCCTGACTCAGGGCAACGGCATCAAGGTGGTGGACGCGGTGAACGGCGGCACCACCGAGACGGACGCCTTCCGCCTGCTCAACCGGGTCAAGGCCGGCCCCTACGAATACACCCTGCACCGGGCCAGCCTGGACGACAGCAACGGCGAAGCCTGGTACCTGCGCTCGAACCAGGAAGCGGCGCCCGTCGATCCGGTCGATCCGGTTGACCCTGTCGATCCGGTTGAGCCTGTCGATCCGGTTGATCCTGTCAGTCCGGTTGATCCCACCACGCCGGTAACACCTGTCGAGCCGGTCGCGCCGGAGCGTTCGGCACCGTCCTCCCGGCCCAACTACCGCGCCGAAACTTCGCTGTACAGCGCCCTCCCCGCCATGGCGCTGAACTACAGCCGCGCCCTGGTCGACACCCTGCACGAGCGGGTCGGCGAGGAACGCCGTAACGTCAACGATCCGTTGCCCAGCGAGGAAGTGAACAGCTACGGCCCATCCCTGGGCTGGGGCCGTCTGATCCACCAGAAAGGCTCCGACAAACTGGGCAACGGCGCGGACTACGACTACCGCATCCAGGCCTTCCAGGTCGGCGCGGACCTCTACCGCAGCGAGGACACCGACGGCAGCACCGACCAGGCCGGGCTCTCGCTGCAGGCCGGGCGGATCAAGGGCAGCGTCGACCACACCGATGGCCAGGACGCCGGCGACGACACCCTGCGCTCCTACGGCATAGGCGGCTACTGGACGCACTTCGGCCCCGAAGGCTGGTACCTGGACGGCGTCGTGCAGTTCAACCGCTTCGACCTCAAGGCGCGCGCCAACGACGCCGGTTCGCTGAAGACCCGCGGCCACGGCATCACCGCCTCGCTGGAGGCTGGCTACCCGTTCAAGCTCGACTCCGACAAGACCCTGCACGTCGAGCCGCAGGCCCAACTGATCGTCAGCAAGCTGAAACTCGATGACAGCCATGACGACGCCGCCGACGTGCGTTTCGAAGATGTCGATTCGCTGACCGGCCGCCTGGGCGTGCGCGTCGACAAGGACTGGTTCCGCGAGGACGACCACGGCAAGCAACAGCGCACCAGCGTCTGGGTCCGCCCCAGCCTGTGGCACGAGTTCAAGGGCAAGGCCAAGACCGAGTTCTCCTCGGCGGACGGCTACATCCCCTTCGGCACCGACATGGACGGCAGCTGGGGCGAACTCAACCTGGGCGTGGACTACCAGCTCAACGACCGCACCAGCGTCACTGGCTCGCTGGGCTACCAGCGCGCCCTGGACGGCGACGGGCGCAGCTACGAGGGCATCCTGGGCTTCAAGGTGAAGTTCTGAAGCTCGCCAAGCCCATGCCCGGTCCGCAAACAGGGCCGTAGGGCGCATAACGCGCCAGCGTTATCCGCCGTCTTGGTATCGGCGGATAACCCGTTCCGGGTTATCCGCCCTACGTGCTATGCCCGCTTCTGGTCCGCAAACAGGACCGTAGGATGGGTGGAGCGCAGCGATACCCATGCTGCTGGCGCAGGGATCGATGGGTATCACTTCGCTCCACACCATCCTACAAAGCACACAACCCTGCCAGCCCGCTCCGCAACTCAGGCGTGCTGCGCGCCGGCCCGCTTGAGCAACTGCTTGCAGCGCTCGGACAGGTGCACCACCCGCAGGTTCTTGCCCGCCTTGCTGTAGCGCTCGCGCAGGGTCATCAGCGCGGCGATGGCGGAATAGTCGACGAAGCTCAGGTGCGCGCAGTCCAGGGTCACCTGCTGCGGGTCGCCGGCCGGGTCGAACTGATTGAGGAAGGGCGTGGTGGAGGCAAAGAACAGCGTGCCGTGGACGCGGTACAGCTTGCTGCCATCGGCCTCGTCATGGATGTCTGCGTACAGCTCGCGGGCATGCTTCCAGGCGAAATCCAGCGCCGCCAGGATGATCCCGCAGAACACCGCGGTGGCCAGGTCGGTGGCTACGGTAATGGCGGTCACCGCGATGATCACCAGCACGTCGCTCACCGGAACCTTGTTCAGCACTCGCAGCGAAGCCCAGGCGAAGGTCTGCTGGGACACCACGAACATCACCCCCACCAGCGCCGCCAGCGGGATGCGCTCGATCAGCGGCGAGAGGAACAGCACGAAGAGCAGGATCATCACCCCCGCGACCACGCCGGAAAGCCGGCCGCGGCCGCCGGAACTGAGGTTGATCACGGTCTGGCCGATCATCGCGCAGCCACCCATGCCGCCGAAGGCACCGGAGACCATGTTGGCCGCGCCCAGGGCCACGCACTCGCGGTCCGGGAAGCCGCGGGTCTCGGTGATTTCGTCGGTGAGGTTGAGGGTCAGCAGGGTTTCCAGGATGCCGACCATGGCCATGAGGAAGGCATAGGGCGCGATGATCCGAAGTGTTTCCAGGTTCCACGGGATATCCGGCCACGCGAATTGCGGCAGGCCGCCAGCGATGTGCGCCATGTCGCCCAGGGTGCGGGTCGGCAGGCCGAGCAGGTAGACCGCCAGCCCGACGCCGAGGATCGCCACCAGCGCCGGCGGCACCGCGCGGGTCAGCTTCGGCAGCCCATAGACCACTGCCATGGTCACTGCCACCAGACCCAGCATCACGTACAGCGGGTTGCCGCTGAGCCAGTGTTCACCGTCCTTGAAATGCTCGAGCTGGGCCATGGCGATGACGATCGCCAGGCCGTTGACGAAGCCCAGCATCACCGGGTGCGGCACCATGCGCACCAGCTTGCCCAGGCGCAGCAGGCCGAACAGGATCATCACCACCCCGCCCAGCAGCACGGTCGCCAGCAGGTACTGCACGCCGTGTTGCACGACCAGCGCGACGATCACCACCGCCATCGAACCGGCGGCGCCGGACACCATGCCGGGGCGCCCGCCGAACAGGGCGGTGAGGGTGCAGAGGATAAAGGCGCCGTACAACCCCATCAGCGGGTTGAGGTGGGCGACCAGGGCGAAGGCGATGCACTCGGGCACCAGCGCGAAGGACGTGGTGAGTCCGGCCAGGACATCGGCACGCAGGCGGGCGGGTTTCATTTTTCTACTCGGAAGCGGGGAACACGAAGGGCCGGCAATGGTACGGAAAACCACGTCCAGCCACCACCCGCTAATCCCGCATGGAAGTGCGTCAGGCCTTGGCAGGCGCCGCTGCGCCGTTCAGGAACAGCTGCTCCAGCACGGTCGCCGAACTGGAGCTGGCCGCGCGCCCGCGCCGCTCCGCATCGACCATGCCGTAGATCATCGACAGGAAGAGTTCGGTGAACACCGCCGCCGTCACGTCGATGCGCAGCACGCCGGATTGCTGGCCGCGGAGGAAGAAGGCATCCAGCGCATCACTGTAGGACTGCCAGCGACCGTCCATGCACGGGTCAAGGCTGTCAGGGCTGTACTGGAACATCAGGAAGACCAGCACTTCGCGGTGCGTCAGGTGTTCCTGGATCAACTTGCGCAAAGCCGTCAGCGGCTCGGCGCTCTCCAGCTCGCAATTGCTGACGACTTGATTGAGCACACGCTCGCCGTAACTCATGAGCATCTCCACCAGATTGTCGCGCGTGCCGCAGAAGCGGTGCAGCGTCGCCTTGCTCACCCCTGCCGACTCTGCGAGCTCCTTCAGCGTCGCCCGCGGGCGGTCGACGATGGCGGCGGCAAGCGCCTTGAGGAGTCGTTCATCATGGGCAGTCAGGGACATCAGCGGGCCTCGGGTCGGTGACCGGTCAGAGGGTCAAGGGAAAGGGTGGGATAGCTGCATTGTGCAGAAAAAGTCCCAACCTACCAAAGGAAATGACACTTTTGCTCACACTTGTTTCACATGAGTCAATATTGACTCATTTTAGCTTCGGAAAGATCATACGCAACCTCTTAGAAAGACAGACCCCGGGTGAAACATGGGCAGGTTGCGTGCAGTAGGGACAATCAGTGCGCTGGTGACAGCGCTGGCACTGGCGGGTTGCGGACAATCCGGCGAGCCGCCGGCAGCTGTCGAGGCGGCGCGCCCGGTGGATGTGGTGGCGGTAGCGACCGAGCCTCTCACCCTGACCTCGGAGTTGCCGGGTCGTATCGAGCCGATGCGCGTCGCCGAAGTGCGCGCACGGGTGGCGGGCATCGTGGTGCAGAAGCGCTTCGAGGAAGGCGCTGACGTGAAGGCCGGTGACCTGCTGTTCCAGATCGACCCGGCGCCGTTGAAAGCCGCCGTGTCCCGCGCCGAAGGAGAATTGGCGCGGGCCCAGGCCGCGCAGCAGGAAGCCCAGGCACGGGTGAAGCGCTACGAGCCACTGGTGAAGATCGAAGCGGTCAGCCAACAGGACTTCGACACCGCGACCGCCGACCTGCGCAGCGCCCAGGCCTCGGTACGCTCGGCCCAGGCCGACCTGGAAACGGCACGGTTGAACCTGGGCTATGCCTCGGTCAAGGCGCCGATTTCCGGGCGCATCGGTCGTGCGCTGGTGACCGAAGGTGCGCTGGTCGGCCAGGGCGACGCCACGCTGATGGCGCGCATCCAGCAGCTCGACCCGATCTACGCCGACTTCACCCAGCCGGTGGCCGATGCCCTGCGCCTGCGTGAAGCGCTCAAGAGCGGCAACCTCCCCGCCGGCCAGAGCCAGGCCCTGAGCCTGCGCGTCGAAGGCACGCAGTACGAGCGCCAGGGCGAACTGCTGTTCACCGATATCTCGGTGGACCGTGGCACCGGCCAGGTCTCGCTGCGCGGCAAGTTCGACAACGCCGATGGCCTGCTGCTGCCGGGCATGTACGTCCGCGTCACCGCCCCGCAAGGCACCGACGCCAAGGCCATTCTCGTGCCGCAACGCGCCGTGCAGCGCGCCACCGATGGCACTGCCCACGTGCTGGTGATCGGCGCCGGAAGCCGCGTCGAGACCCGCCAGGTGCAGACCGGCGCCATGCAGGGCTCGCGCTGGCAGATCAGCCAGGGCCTGGCCAGCGGCGACCAGGTCATCGTCGGCGGCCTCACCGGCCTGCAGCCGGGCGCCAAGGTCGAAGCCCGTCACGCCCAGCAGCAACAGCAGGCGTCGCGCCAGTAAGGCGAGGATCGCCGCGAGGAATTCCCATGTCACTGTTCTTCATCAAGCGCCCCAACTTCGCGTGGGTGGTGGCGCTGTTCATTTCCCTGGCCGGCCTGCTGGCCATCCCGCTGCTGCCGGTGGCCCAGTACCCCAGCGTGGCGCCGCCGCAGATCACCGTGACCGCCACCTACCCCGGCGCCTCCGCGCAGGTACTGGTGGACTCGGTCACCAGCGTGATCGAGGAGGAGCTCAACGGCGCCAAGGGCCTGCTCTACTTCGAGTCCACCAGTAACTCCAACGGCATGGCCGAAGTGGTGGTCACCTTCCAGCCCGGCACCAACCCGGAGCTGGCCCAGGTCGACGTGCAGAACCGCCTGAAGAAGGCCGAGGCACGCATGCCCCAGGCCGTGCTCACGCAGGGGCTGGAAGTCGAGCAGACCAGCGCCGGCTTCCTGCTGATCTACGCGCTCAACTACAAGGAAGGCTCCGCGCGCACCGATACCACCGCCCTGGGCGACTACGCCGCGCGCAACATCAACAACGAGCTGCGCCGCGTACAAGGCGTCGGCAAGCTGCAGTTCTTCTCCTCCGAAGCCGCCATGCGCGTGTGGATCGACCCGCAGAAGCTGGTCGGCTACGGCCTGTCCATCGATGACGTGGGCAACGCCATTCGCGGGCAGAACGTGCAGGTACCGGCCGGCAGTTTCGGCGCCTCCCCCGGCAGCACCGAGCAGGAGCTGACCGCCACCCTCGCCGTGAAAGGCACCCTGGACGACCCGGCGGAGTTCGGCCGCATCGTCCTGCGCGCCAATCCGGACGGCTCCACCGTCAAGCTCGCCGACGTGGCGCGCCTGGAAGTGGGCAGCGAGAGCTACAACTTCACCGCGCGCCTGGACGGCAAGCCCACCGTGGCCGGTGCCATCCAGCTCTCCCCCGGCGCCAACGCGCTGCAGACCGCCGCGCTGGTGAAGGAGCGCCTGGCCGAGCTGTCGGTGAACTTCCCCGACGATGTCGAGTACTCGGTGCCCTACGACACCTCGCGCTTCGTCGACGTGGCCATCGAGAAGGTGATCCACACCCTGATCGAAGCCATGGTGCTGGTGTTCCTGGTGATGTTCCTGTTCCTGCAGAACGTGCGCTACACCCTGATCCCGGCCATCGTGGTGCCGGTGTGCCTGCTCGGCACGCTGACGATGATGTACCTGCTGGGCTTCTCGGTGAACATGATGACCATGTTCGGCATGGTGCTGGCCATCGGCATCCTGGTGGACGACGCCATCGTGGTGGTGGAGAACGTCGAGCGGATCATGGCCGAGGAAGGCCTCTCCCCGGCCGCCGCCACGGTCAAGGCGATGGGCCAGGTGTCCGGCGCGATCATCGGCATCACCCTGGTGCTGTCGGCGGTGTTCATGCCGCTGGCATTCATGGCTGGCTCCGTAGGCGTGATCTACCAGCAGTTCTCCCTGTCGCTGGCGGTGTCGATCCTGTTCTCCGGCTTCCTCGCCCTGACCTTCACCCCGGCGCTGTGCGCGACGCTGCTCAAGCCGATCCCCGAAGGTCACCACGAGAAGCGCGGCTTCTTCGGCGCCTTCAACCGTGGCTTCAACCGGCTGACCGAACGCTACACGCTGCTCAACACCGCGCTGGTGAAACGTGCCGGGCGCTACATGCTGATCTACGCCGGCATCGTCGCCCTGCTCGGTTACAGCTACCTGCGCCTGCCGGAATCCTTCGTGCCAGTGGAAGACCAGGGCTACATGATCGTCGACATCCAGCTGCCGCCGGGCGCCACTCGTGCGCGCGCCGACGTCACCGGCCAGGAGCTGGAGCAGTTCCTGAAGTCACGCGAGGCCGTCGCGTCCTCCTTCCTGGTGATGGGCTTCAGTTTCTCCGGCATGGGCGAGAACGCCGCGCTGGCCTTCCCGACGCTGAAGGATTGGTCCGTGCGTGACAAATCGCAGTCCGCGGAGGCGGAAACCGCGGCGATCAACGAACGCTTCGCCGGCATCAGCGACGGCGCGATCATGGCCGTGACCCCGCCGCCGATCGACGGTCTGGGCAACTCCGGCGGCTTCTCGCTGCGCCTGCAGGACCGCGCCGGACTCGGCCGCGAGGCGCTGCTGGCGGCCCGCGACCAGTTGCTCGGCGAAGCCAACGGCAACCCGAAGATCCTCTACGCCATGATGGAAGGCCTCGCCGAAGCTCCCCAGCTGCGCCTGGAGATCGACCGCGAGAAGGCACGCACCCTGGGCGTCAGCTTCGAGTCCATCAGCAGCGCGCTGTCCACCGCGTTCGGCTCCTCGGTAATCAACGACTTCGCCAACGCGGGTCGCCAGCAGCGCGTGGTGGTGCAGGCCGAACAGGGCGACCGGATGACCCCAGAGGCCGTGCTCAAGCTCTACGTGCCCAACAGCGCCGGCGAGCTGGTGCCGCTGTCCGCCTTCGTCAGCACCCGCTGGGAAGAAGGCCCGGTGCAGCTGGCACGCTACAACGGCTATCCGTCGATCCGCATCTCCGGCGACGCCGCCCCCGGCGTCAGCACCGGCGAAGCCATGGCGGAAATGCAGCGTCTGGTCAGTGAGCTGCCGGCCGGCATCGGCTACGAGTGGACCGGCCTCTCCTACCAGGAGAAGGTCGCCAGCGGCCAGGCTACCCAGCTGTTCGCCCTGGCGATCCTGGTGGTGTTCCTGCTGCTGGTGGCGCTCTACGAGAGCTGGGCGATCCCGCTGTCGGTGATGCTCATCGTGCCCATCGGCGCCCTCGGCGCGGTGCTCGCGGTGACGGTCACCGGGCTGCCCAACGACGTGTACTTCAAGGTCGGCCTGATCACCATCATTGGTCTTGCGGCGAAGAACGCGATCCTCATCGTCGAGTTCGCCAAAGAGCTCTGGGAACAGGGCCACAGCCTGCGCGACGCCGCGATCCAGGCCGCGCGCCTGCGCTTCCGCCCGATCATCATGACCTCCATGGCCTTCATCCTCGGCGTGGTGCCGCTGGTGGTCGCCAGCGGAGCCGGCGCCGCCAGCCAGCGCGCCATCGGCACCGGGGTGATCGGCGGGATGCTCAGCGCCACGCTGCTGGGGGTGATCTTCGTGCCCATCTGCTTCGTCTGGCTGCTGTCGCTGCTGCGTCGCCAACCCAAACCTGCGCATCAACCCACGGAGGCCGCGCAATGACCACCCTGCGCAAACCTGCCTTTGCCGCCAGCGCGCTGCTGCTGGCTATTGTTCTGGGCGGCTGCTCCATGGCGCCCACCTACGAGCGCCCGGAAGCACCGGTGGCGCAGAGCTGGAGCGGCCCCGCCGCCCAGCCCGGTACTGCGGCCAGCAACCTGGACTGGCAGAGCTTCATCGTCGACAGCGAACTGCGTGAGCTGGTGAACATCGCTCTGGACAACAACCGCTCGCTGCGCCAGACCCTGCTGGACATCGAACAGGCCCGCGCGCAGTACCGCATCCAGCGCGCCGACCGCGTGCCCGGCCTGAGCGGCGCCGCCAACGGCAACCGCCAGCGGCTGCCGGCGGACCTGTCCAACAGCGGCAGCTCGGCGGTGAGCAGCAGCTACCAGGTCGGCCTGGCGCTGCCCGAGTACGAGCTGGACCTGTTCGGCCGGGTGAAGAGCCTGACCGACGCTGCGCTGGAGCAGTACCTCTCCACCGAGGAAGCCGCCCGCAGCGCGCGCATCGCGCTGATCGCCGAGGTCAGCCAGGCCTACCTCACCTACGATGGGGCCCAGCGCCGCCACCTGCTCACCGAGCAGACCCTGGCCAGCCGCGAGGACTCGCTGCGCCTGATCGGCCAGCGACGCACCGCTGGAGCGGCCACGGCGCTGGACTATCAGGAAGCACTCGGGCTGGTCGAACAGTCCCGCGCAGAGCTGGAAAGCAATGCGCGGCAGAAACAGCAGGCGCTCAATGCACTGGTGCTGCTGCTCGGCACATCCGACGCGGCCAAGCGCATCCCGCAGGTACCGCAGGACAAGTCCATGCTGATCCAGGACATCGCGCCGGGAACCCCGTCGGAGCTGATCGAGCGGCGCCCGGACATCCTCGCCGCCGAGCATGTGCTGAAGGCGCGCAACGCCGACATCGGCGCGGCCCGCGCGGCGTTCTTCCCGCGCATCAGCCTGACCGGCAGCTTCGGCACCTCCAGCGCTGAGATGTCCGGGCTGTTCGACGGCGGCTCGCGTTCGTGGAGCTTCGTGCCGACCCTGTCGCTGCCGATCTTCGATGCCGGCCGCAACAGCGCCAACCTCGATCTGGCCAAGGTGCGCAAGGACTCCGCCGTAGCCGCCTATGAAGGCACCATCCAGACGGCGTTCCGCGAAGTGGCCGACGCACTGGCAGCGACCGACACCCTGCGACGCGAGGAAGCCGCGCGTCGGGCTCTGGCCAACACCACCAACGAAACGCTGAAGCTGGCCAAGGCGCGTTACGAAGGCGGCGTCGACAGCCACCTGCGCTACCTCGACGCGCAGCGCAGCAACTTCGTCAACGAGTCGGCCTACATCGAGACCAGCACCCAGCGGCAGATCGCCCTGGTGGACCTGTTCCGCGCCCTCGGCGGCGGCTGGAGCGGTGACGTCACGGCGCAGCGCTGATCGTCTGCCCTGCTACGGCGAATAGCGCCAGAGGCGTTATTCGCCCTGCGATCAACCGGCTCGGGTCGGCGCAGCGTGTAGGGCGGATAACCCAGAACGGGTTATCCGCCGCCATGGCGCACGACGCCGCTATCCGTGTCCGGAACTCAGTCGCCGAACACCGGCCGGAAGAAACTGCGCTCGTAACTGAGGATGCAGCGGGTTTCTTCCGCGTAACGGAACGCGGCCTGGCACTCGGGATCATCCATGGACCGCTGCCGGTAGCTTTCGTACTCGGCCAGGCTGGGGAAGGTGAACATCGCCAGGGCAATGTTGCTGGCACCCTCGGAAGGCAGGAAGTAACCGTGGTGCTGGCCACCGAAGCGCTCCACCAGGGGGATCCACAACCGGCCGTAGTGTTCGAATTCCTTGAGCTTGTACGGGTCCAGCACGTAGCGCAGGTAACAGGTGACCATCTTGCCGACTCTCTTGCGGTGAAAGGGACGGCCACTGTACCGGGCAAAGCCGCCCATCGATACAAGGATTCACCCTGCGACCGCTCGTGCTGGAGCGCGCTGCCCTATGTCACCCCGCGCGCCCTGACAGCCCGGTAGACTGACCTCTCCTTCTTCATCACCGGGGGCACGATGCCCCTTCCCACGGGCGCTGGCGCAAGACCGGCGCGGAGTACAAAGGCATGTCCTTCGAAATCGTCCTCGACCTCTTCGCGGCGCTCTGCTTTGGCGCCCTGATAGGCATGGAGCGCCAGTGGCGCCAGCGCTTCACCGGCGTCGCCACCCACGGTCTGGTCGCGCTCGGCGCAGCCACCTTCGCCACCCTGCCCTTCCTCATGAACGCAGAGGACCAGGTAGTGCGCATGTCCGCCCAGGTGGTCACCGGCATCGGCTTTCTCGGCGCTGGCGTAATCATGCGCGATGGCCTCAGCGTGCGCGGCCTGAGCACCGCCGCCACGGTCTGGTGCACCGGCGCGGTGGGCGTGCTGGCGGGCGCCGGATTCCTTGCGGCGGCGCTGGTCGCCACCCTGCTGATCGTGCTGTGCAACCTCACCCTGCCCTCGGTGACCCGCTGGATCCAGCGTCACGCCCCTATCGAGCCGAGCAGCGAGCGCTACTACACGGTCCAGGCCGTCACCGAGGCCCACCAGGAAGCACTGGTTCGCTCCACCCTGCTGCGCCGCCTGAGCGCCAACGGCCTTGCCCTGCAGAGCCTGGAAAGCCACGCGCGCAAGACCGGCGGCGACGTGGAAGTGGCCGCCCTGGTACTGGCACCGAGCGACAAGGACAGCCTGCTGGAAGCCCTGGTCGGCGAACTGGCCCTGGCGCCCTACGTATCGGCGGCCAGCTGGTCGGTCAGCGACGGGCCGCAGTAGGACCGCCTCACGCGAGGTGCGGGCGCAGCAGCACCTCGATGTCACGGCGCACCAGCTTCAGTGCATCACGCGTGCGCGCCTTGTCGGCACAGGCGAGGCTACGGAAGTGATAGGCATAGATGGCGTAGACAATGTCCACCACTGCCCCGACCTCGCAATCGGCACGCAGCTTCCCGCGTTCGATGTAACTCGCCAGCGCCCGGTCCAGGGCCTTGCGGAAGCGGCTGCGTGACTGCTCGATCTCTACGTGCTCGGCGCTGGCGAACAGCATCACTGCCAGCAGTTCGCGCCACAGGCGCTTGTCCTCTATGCGGTCGATATTGCCGTAGTCGGCGCCGATCATCTTCACCAGCCCGTCCACCGGCTCCACCGGCAATGCGTCCAGCACTCGCTCGACCTTGTGCTGCGCCAGCGTCACCTGGTTATCGATGATCGCCACCAGCAGCTCGTGCTTGCTGGGGAAGTAGTTGTAGACAGTGGTCACCCCTACCTCGACCACGGCGGCGATGTCCTCCATGCGCGTGCTGGCGAAGGTGCGCTCGCGGAATAGCTCGGTGGCAACGTCGATCAGCGCCTGGCGCTGTTTTTCCTTCTTGCGTTCACGCAGCGAGGTTTCGGCGGCGGGCTTTCGGGCGGGCATGGCGGCTCCGTTTCGGTTCTGCAGGGGATGGACGGCAAGCATTCTACTCAAGCCATGATATCGGGAAAGCCATGCCAGCGCCGCTGATAAATTGTAGTTGACTACAACTTTGTAGAAAAATACAGTTTTCTCAACAAGAACCCTGAGGTCCACCGAAATGAAAGGCATCAAGCTGGCGCTCGGCATGCTCACTGCGCTCTCGATCCCCGCTGCCGGCGCCGCCCAGCAGCAGGTGCGCGTCTACAACTGGTCAGACCTGATCGGCCAGGACACCATCAAGGACTTCCAGGCCGCCACCGGAATCACGGTGCAGTACGACACCTTCGACAATGAGTCGACGCTGATGGTGAAACTGCTCACCGGCAACAGCGGCTATGACGTGGTCGTCCCCTCCGGCACCTCGCTGGACCAGCTGATCAAGGTCGGCGCCTTGCAGGAACTGGACCGCAGCAAGCTGCCCAACTGGAAGAACCTCGACCCGCAGCTGATGAAGTTCGTCGAGGGCAAGGATCCGGGCAACCGCCACGCCTTCATCTACGACTGGGGAACCACCGGTCTTGGAGTGAACGCGACGCTCGTCAACGCGCGCCTGCCAAATGCGCCACTGGATTCCTACGACCTGCTGTTCAAACCCGCCAACGTCAGCCGTCTCAAGGACTGCGGGGTCGGGCTGATCGACAGCCCCGAGGACGTCTATCCGATCGTCCTCAACTACCTCGGTCTCGACCCGCAGAAGCCCACCCGCGAGAACCTGGAGCAGGCCAACCAGCTGCTCGACGGAATCAAGCCGAGCCTGCGCTACATCAACTCCGGCAGCTACATCAACGACCTGGCCAACGGCAACGTCTGCCTGGTACTGGGCTGGTCCGGCGACGTCGAAATCGCCCATCGCCGCGCCCAGGAGGCCGGCAAGAACGATGACATCCGCTACATCGCCCCCCGGGAAGGCACGGTCGCCTGGTTCGGCTTCATGGCCATGCCCAGGAACGCGCCCAATTCCGATGCCGCCTACCGCTTCATGAACCAGGTACTCGAGCCCAAGGTCAGCGCCGACTTCACCGCCACCGTCGGCTACGCCACCGCAGTCCCCGCCAGCCAGGAGCTGCTGCCTGTCGAGGTGGCGAACAATCCCACGGTGTTCCCGCCCGAAACGGTGCGTCAGAAGATGTTCTGGCAGTCCAACCCGACGCCGGCGGACCTGCGCCTGATGACCCGTGCCTGGAACCGCTTCAAGAGCGGACTCTGATTCCCATTCCCCGCTTCAACGACGGGCGCCGCGTCCGTGCCAGGAACTTCGCAATGACTGACCAGACCCTCATCCACATCGCCCAGGGCCCACTGCGCGGCGCCTACGATCCGGCCAGCAGGCTCTACCGCTACCTCGGCATTCCTTACGCCGAGCCGCCCCTGGGCGAACTGCGTTTCCGCCCGCCGCAACCCCATCACCCCTGGAGCGAAGTTCGCAGCGCCGAGCGCTTCGGCCCGGCTGCCGCCCAGCTGTTCGACGAAACCGAGGGCGAGTACGACGAATTCAGCGACAGCGCCCCAGTGCCGGGAAGACCGTGGGTGGGCTCCGAAGACTGTCTGACGCTGAACGTCTGGACCCGTAACCCGACCGCCAGCGACAAACCCGTGATGGTGTGGATCCATGGCGGCGCCAACTGGCTGGAGAGCAGCCGCCTGAAGTGCTACCACGGTGACGTACTGGCGGCGAACGGCGACGTGGTGTTCGTCTCACTGAATTACCGCCTCGGGCTGTTCGGTTTCCTCGACGTCAGCGTGCTCGGTGGTGAGGAATTTGCCGGCTCGCACTCCCATGGCCTGCTCGACCAACTCCAGGCGCTACGCTGGATCCGGGAGAACATCGCGCAGTTCGGCGGTGATGCGAGCAACATCACCCTGATGGGCGAATCCGCCGGCAGCATCGATATCAGCTGGTTGCTCGCCGGCGGTCATCTGCAGGGGCTGGTGCAACGCGTTGTGATGATGAGCGGCTACGCCGGCCTGCCGGGGTTGAGCGGCGACCTCGGCCATGGGCTCAGCGACGCCTCGGCAAAGGAACTCGCGCGCGGATTCTTCGCCGATTGCGCCATCGACAGCTTCGCGCAGTTGCGGGAACTGGACACCAACGCCCTGATGACCAAGGTGCACGCCCTGTCCGAGCGCACCGACATGCTGTTCCACATGGACTCGCTGTTCTGGCCCAAGACCCACGCCAGTGCGCAGCTGGACCCCATCGAGTTCGCCCGGCGCGGAGCAGCCACCGGTATCGACATCCTGATCGGCTTCACCCACTACGAGATGGGGCTGTGGCTGAACTGGGACGACAGCCTCGACCGACTCGGCCTCGATGCGCTGGTGGAGCGCCTGGCGATCATCCCGACGGCGCTCAAGGATTCCGCCAAGGCCCTGTATCGCGCGCAATTCCCCGAGGACGACGACGGCGTCCGCGCCATGCACCTGCTGGGCGACTGCGCCTTCGTCATGCCTGCGCTCTGGGCTGCGGAGGGCCTGGCCGCACAAAACCGGGTGCAGGTCTACCGCTTCGACCGCGAAACCGACCCGCGTCGTCGCGCCCAGCACGCCGCCGACCAGGTCTACTTCTTCGGCAAGCTGGACACCTACGTCGGCCGCTTGCTGGCCGGCACGCCACAGGACGCCGCCGACGCTGCCGAGAGCGATCGCTTGTCACGGCTGATGCAAGGCATGCTCCTGGACTACGCCGGCGCCAGCCAATCCCCTGGTGACAAGCTGCCGCAATGGCCGCGGTACGACGCCGGGCAGCGCACCCTGCTCAGCCTGGACCAGCAACCCGAGCTACTGGCCGATCCCTACGCCGTGCGCCGCCAGTGGTGGTTCGAGAACATCTACCCGGCCCGCTGAAACGACAAAGGGGAGCCAATGGCTCCCCTTCTCGTCTGCGCCCTGTCTCAGGCGAAGACGAAGTACTTGCGCACTGTCTCCACCACTTCCCAGGTGCCCTTCATGCCCGGCTCGATGACGAACACATCACCGGCGCGCAGGTGAATCGGCTGCTCGCCCTCGGGGGTGATAACGCAATAGCCGTCGAGGAAGTGGCAGTACTCCCACTTCTCGTAGTTCACCTCGAACTTGCCGGGGGTGCAGATCCAGGTGCCCATGATCTTGCTGCCGTCCGCCGACAGGTAGGCATTGAGGTTGACGGTGTGCGGGTCGCCGCCGATGCGCTTCCACTTGGTGGCGTCCAGCACGGGCGTCGGGCAGGTGTCGCGCAGTACGGTGATGAAATCGGACATGACAGCTCCAGTCGTTGCGGTGAAGGTCCGTCACCCTAGCCACGAACCGCAACGGCGAGTTGCCTGGATTCGACATTGGTATGTCTGCCAGCGCTGCCCGCCCTGCTCTGATCCGCCCCCTGACAGATTTGTCATCCGCCGCTCATCTCGCCGTTATCCGCGCTCCCACACGATGCCCGTGGCCCTCGCCACGCCTGGGCAAAAACAACAACAGCAGGCGGTCACCAACCATCCTGCCCTAGGGAGCACATCCATGTATCGCACGCATCGCATGAATCGCACGCATAGAAAGTACCGACGTAAATTTCCGCTGGCGGCTTCGCTGCTGGCACTGGGGGTTGCTTCGCCGACCGTCTTCGCCGAGGCAGAGAGCACAGAGCAAGCCGAAGGCTTCCTCGAAGGTTCCAGCCTGGAAATCCTCAACCGCAACCTCTACTTCAACCGCGACGCCCGCCACGGCCAGTCAGTGCCTCCGCGCGGCAACGGCTACTCGGAAGTCTGGGCCCAGGGGATCATCGGCAAGTTCGAGTCCGGCTTTACCCAGGGTACGGTCGGCGTGGGCGTCGACGCCTTCGCCATGGTCGGCTTCCAGCTCGACACCGGTGACGGGCGCAACGGCGCCGGCAGCTCGGTGGACGTACTGCCTACCGACAACGACGGGCGCACCGAGAGCGACTACGCCAAGGCCGGCGGCGCGGCCAAGGTGCGCCTGTGGGACACCGTGCTGAAGGCCGGCGACGTTTTCCCGGAGACTCCCGTGGTGCACTACGGCGATTCGCGCCTGCTGCCCGAGTCCTTCCGTGGTTTCACCCTGCAGAACACCAGCCTCGACGGCCTGACGCTGCAGGGCGGCCGCCTGCACGCCATGAGCCAGCCGCAGTCGCGGCAGATGGACGACGGTTTCGCCACCTTCTACGCAGGCCCGGTGGATTCGGCCTGGCTCGCCTACGGCGGCGGCGACTACGCCATCAACGACAACGCCAGCATCAGCCTCTACAGCAGCCGCCTGAAGGACGCCTGGAACCAGTACTACTTCGGCACTGCGCTGAACTTCCCGCTCAGCGAGGCCGTGGAGCTGTTCGGCGGCTTCAACTACTACAAATCGCAGGACGAAGGCCGCGAGCTGCTCGGCGAGTTCAACACCAATATCTGGAGCGCCAGCGCCGGCGTGCACTTCGGCGCCCACCGCATCGCCGTCAGCCACCAGCGCAACAACGGCAACAACGACTTCGACTACCTGCGCCAGGCCGACTCCATCTACCTGGACAACTCCATCCAGTACAGCGACTTCAACTCGCCGAAGGAGCGCTCGTGGATGGTCCGCTACGACCTCGACATGGCCACCTACGGCGTACCGGGGCTGAGCTTCATGACCCGCTACGCCCGCGGCACCGACGCCGACTATTCCAACGCCAACGCCGTGTACATGCGCACGGATGACAACGGCGACCCGCTCACGGACCAGAAGCGCTGGGAGCGCGACGTCGAGGCCAAGTACGTATTCCAGGAAGGCCAGCTCAAGGACCTGTCCCTGCGCGTACGCCAGGCGACCACCCGCGCCACCGCCTTTGAGTCGGACCTGGACGAAGTGCGACTGATCGTCGAATACCCGCTGGCGATTCTGTGACGGCCTGCGCCTGACAGGCGGATGACGGAATTGTCAGTTGCGCCTCAGCCTCCTGTTAGGCGCGCCTGCGTATAACGGAAGCCATCACCGCCCCCCAAGGCTTCTGGTGATGATTTCCCCGCAGCACTGCTCCTCTCCCTGGCGCTCCACGTGCCCTTTGGGGGGAGAGGAACTCTCGGCGCCCACATGGGCGCCTTTTTTTACGTGGCGGACATCGCAAAAGGAAGCCCACGCCGAATGAGATACGTCCCTTGCGCTCGCCTTCAGGACTGCCATTTCTCCAGCCAGTCGAGAATCAGCTCGACACGCGTGCTTTCGAAAGCATCCTCCAGCGATTTGAGCTCGATGGCGATCTTCGGGCGCCCGCCCTTCAGATCGGCAAGCTCGGTCAGCCAAGGATACTGGTGGATGTTCGTGACGACGAAATTGAAATACTTATGCCATGGGGAAGCGCCAACCTGGACAGCCAAAACGCCCCCTGTCTCCTCTGAATAGATGTCTTCAGTCGCGTAAGTACCACAGTTCTCCCGCAAGATTTGCAGCATCTTTTTCAGCGGCGCAGTGATCATGAAGACCTTCTTCACACCGCTACTTTTCTGCAGACAACGCTCGGCGGCGAACGCATGAAGCATGACAGAGAGCTTACGCACGGGTCTTGCCAGATTTCCGTTTTTTTCCATGACTTCCATCAACTGACGGACACTGACTCCACCGTGCTCCAAACGCCGGATTTTTTTCAGCGCGGGAACCGTCACCATCCTCAGCGGCGAACGGAAAATCCCCATGTGGGTAGAGATGGGGATATCCGGATGTGTAGTTACCGTCATGCACATCTCGATTCGCACGAAGTGCTCCGCCTGGGTTACCCCGACAGTCGAGCCAAAGACCGCATAGGCCACCCACACCTCGCTGGTCGGCGTTCTCTTGAAGCAACTCAATGCGTCGAGAAAACCCTTTACCGCTTGCTGATAACCGTAACTGACTTCAGACGAAAGCAGATTAGTTGCCACGAACCTCATCAGGTACACGTAGCTTTCCCAGAAAGCAAAATTTTCGTTGGTAAGCCGGGTGAACTCGTAGGAGATCGGGGATACCTGTGGAAGCGGCAGTATGGGTTCCTGCGGCAATACCATTTCAGTTTCGGATACGTGCTCGGGCCGAGGACCTGAAAACGGCCATACCCGGTCACGGCAGTTCGGACAGAGAAACCGGTCATCGTCGAATTCCGCGTCGTACACCATTACGCAACGCATGCATTTATAGAGCATCACTTCCTCACTGAAGTACGCAGACAGCAGTCCTGTTTGACCAGCCATGCTGCGGCCCAATCCCTGGTCATTTGCGCCTGCTGAACGTTGCATGAACCTTGTTGAGCTCTTGCGTCGAAAAGCAGCGCGCAGGGGAAGCGTAGATAGGAATTGAACCATTGGCTAAAAGTGAGTTTGAACGATGCGAGCCACACCCATCAGGGCTACAGTCGCCACCAGACTATGGAGGCTACGGGGCGGCTGCCGCAGTGGAACGGCACATGACAACGAGCGGTCATGTGCTTTACCGCGAACCTATTCAGTCCTCCTCATCCCGCCGATGCATCCACCGATACAACGCCGGCAGCACCAGCAGCGTCAGCGTGGTCGAGGACAGGATACCGCCGATCACCACCGTCGCCAGCGGCCGCTGCACTTCCGCGCCGGTGCCGGTGGCCAGGGCCATGGGCACGAAGCCCAGGGACGCCACCAGCGCCGTCATCAGCACCGGGCGCAGGCGTGTCAGCGCACCCTCGCGGATTGCTGCGTCGAGGCCACGTCCCTCCTCCCGCAGGCTGCGGATGAAGGAAATCATCACCAGGCCATTGAGCACCGCCACCCCCGATAGCGCAATGAAGCCCACCCCGGCGGAGATGGACAGCGGAATGTCCCGCAGCCACAGCGCCACCACCCCGCCGGTGAGGGCGAAGGGAATCCCGGTGAACACCACCAACCCGTCGCGGACGTTGTTGAACATCATCAGCAGCAGGGTAAATACCAGCAGCAGCGCCACCGGCACCACGATCTGCAGGCGCTGCGCCGCCGACTGCAACTGCTCGAACTGGCCGCCCCAAGTGGTCCAGTAACCGGCCTGCAGCTTCACCTGCTGCTCGATGCTGCCGCTGGCCTCGGAGACGAACGAGCCGATATCCCGCCCGCGCACGTTGGCGCTGACCACGACGAGACGCTTGCCGTTCTCGCGGCTGACCTGGTTCGGCCCCTGCACCAGTTCCAGGCGCGCCACTTCGCCCAGGGTAATGAAGCCGATGCGCGAGTCCGTGGCCTTGGCCGGGGCCGGCACCGGGATCAACATGCGCGACAGCGCGTCGATGTCGCTGCGCAGGTTTTCCGGCAGGCGCACGATCAGGTCGAAGCGGCGGTCACCCTCGAACAGCGTGCCCGCCTCGCGGCCACCGATGGCCACGGCGACGTTGTCCTGGATGTCGCCGACATTCAGCCCGTAGCGCGCTGCGCGCTGGCGGTCGATGTTGACTGTGAGCACCGGCAGGCCGCTGGTCTGCTCGACCTTCACCTCGGACGAGCCCTGCACCTGACGTAATACACCGGCAATCTGCTCGGCAGTCTTGTTCAGCACGTCCATATCATCGCCGAAGACCTTCACCGCCACGTCGCTGCGCACTCCGGAAATCAGCTCGTTGAAGCGCAGCTGGATCGGCTGCGACAGTTCGTAGGCGCTGCCCGGCACGCCGTTGGCGGCTTCCTGGATTTCCGCCTCCAGCTGCGCGCGGCTCTTCTTCGGATCGGGCCACTGGTCCTTGGGCTTGAGCATCACGTAGGCGTCGGAGATGTTCGGCGGCATCGGGTCGGAGGCGATCTCCGCGGTGCCGGTGCGGCTGAACATGCGCAGAGCCTCGGGCACCTTGTCGAGCACCTGGCGCTCGAGCTTTTCCTGCATGGCCACCGACTGCGACAGGCTGGTGCCTGGCGTGCGCAACGATTGCAGGGCGAAGTCGCCCTCGCCCAGGCTGGGCACGAACTCGCTGCCCATGCGGCTTGCAATCACGCCCGAGAGCAGCACCAGCACGGCGGCCACGGCGAACACCAGTGCGCGGCGTGCCATCACCCAGTCCAGCACCGGCTCGTAGGCACGGCGCGCACCGCGCATCAGCAGGTTCTCCTCCTCCTTGACCTTGCCGGTGATGAACAGCGCGATGGCCGCCGGGACGAAGGTCACCGAGAGGATCATCGCCCCCAGCAGCGCCAGCACCACGGTGAAGGCCATGGGGTGGAACATTTTCCCCTCGACGCCGGTGAGGGCGAAGATCGGCAGGTACACCACCATGATGATCAGCTGGCCATAGATCAACGCTCGGCGCGCTTCCTTCGACGCGGCGAAGACTTCGTGCAGGCGCTCGCTGCGGGTCAGCATGCGGCCATGATGTTGCTGCGCGTGGGCCAGGCGGCGGATGGCGTTCTCGACTATCACCACGGCGCCATCGACGATGATGCCGAAGTCCAGCGCGCCGAGGCTCATCAGGTTGGCGCTGATGCGGTTGCTGAACATGCCGGTGAAGGTGAACAACATGGCCAGCGGGATCACCATGGCGGTGATCAGCGCCGCGCGGATGTTGCCGAGGAACAGGAAGAGCACCGCGATCACCAGGATCGCGCCCTCGGTAAGGTTGCGCTTGACCGTGGCGATGGCCTTGTCGACCAGTTGTGTGCGGTCATAGACGGTCACCGCCCTGACCCCGGCCGGCAGCGTGCGGTTGATCTCATCGAACTTGGCGGCGGCAGCCTTGGCGACGGTGCGGCTGTTCTCGCCGATCAGCATGAACACCGTGCCGAGCACCACTTCGCGGCCATCCTCGGTAGCGGCGCCGGTGCGCAGCTCGTGGCCGAGTTCGACCTCGGCAACGTTGCGCAGGCGGATCGGCGTGCCGTCGACATTGGCCACCACAATATTGGCGATGTCTTCCAGGCTGCCCACCTGCCCCGGTGCGCGTACCAGCAGTTGCTCGCCGTTGCGCTCGATGTAGCCGGCGCCGACGTTGGCGTTGTTGCGCTCCAGCGCGGCGATCACATCCGCCAGGGTCAACCGGTAGGCCGCCAGCCGACGGGTATCGGGCGCAACCTGGAACTGCTTGGCGAAGCCGCCGATGGTGTTCACTTCGGCGACGCCGGGCACGTTGCGCAGCTGCGGCTTGATCACCCAGTCCTGGATCACCCGCAGGTCGGTCGGCGTGTACTCGCTGCCGTCCTCCTTGCGCGCGCCCGGCTCGGCCTCGATGGTCCACAGGAAGATTTCCCCGAGGCCGGTGGAGATCGGACCCATGGCCGACTCGACGCCCTCAGGCAACTGCTCGCGGGCCTGCTGCAGGCGTTCGTTGACCAACTGGCGGGCGAAGAACAGGTCGGTGCCGTCCTTGAAGATCACCGTCACCTGCGACAGCCCCGAGCGCGAGATCGAGCGCGTCTGCTGCAGGCCCGGCAGACCGGCCATGGCGGTCTCCACCGGGTAGGTGATGCGCTGCTCGGTCTCCAGCGGGGTGAAGCCCGGCGCCGAAGTGTTGACCTGCACCTGCACGTTGGTGATGTCGGGCACCGCATCGATGGGCAGCTTCTGGTAGCTGGCGATGCCCAGGCCGGCCATGCCGAGGACAGCGAGCAGCACGAGATAGCGCTGCTCGATGGCGAAACGAATGATGCGTTCGAACATGCTTTCGCTCCGTCAGTGCGCGTGGGACGCCGAGCTCTTGCCCAGCTCCGACTTGAGAATGAAGCTGCCTTCAGTCGCCACCTGGTCACCGGCGACAAGGCCGGCCAGCACCTCGACGAGACCTGCGCTGCGCGCGCCGAGATCGACCGGCCGCGGTTCGAAGCCTTCGGCGCTGCGCACGAAGACGCTGGGTTTGCCTTCCACCTCCTGGATCGCCTGCTCCGGCACCGCGACCGGCACCTGGCGCGCACTGCTGCTCACCCGCACATTGACGAACAGGCCGGGTCGCCAGGCGCCATCGGGATTGGCCAGGGTGACGCGAGCCACCGCGCTGCGGGTCTGCTCCCCGAGCAGGTTGCCGACATAGCTGACGCGGCCGTCGACCTGCATGCCGAGGTCCGCCGCTTCCACCCGCGCCGGCTTGCCCACCTGCACCCGCGCCAGGTCCTGCGGCGCCACGCTGAAGCTGGCCCAGACCCGCGACAGATCAGACAGCGTGAAGGCCGCGGTGGTCTCGCTGACCACCTCGCCGGGCACCAGGTGCTTCTCCACCACCACGCCATCGAAGGGAGCGCGCAGCTCATAACGATTGCCCCCGCCGCTGGCCGACACGCCGCTCAGTGCGTTGGTCTTCTGCTGCGCATTGGCCAGGGCGATGCGCGCTTCTTCCAGGTCCTGGCGCGCCTGCAGGTAGTCCTGCTCGGCGGAAATCTTCTCCTGCCACAGCTCCCGCTCGCGTTCGAAGGTCTTGCTCGCCAGGCTCGCCCGGCGCTGGGCAGCGGCCAGCTCGCTGCGCAATTCGGAAACCTGCTGGCTGGCGATCACCGCCAGCAGCTCACCCTTCTTCACGCTCTGCCCCAGGTCCACCTTCACCGACTCCACCACACCTGGCGTGCGAGGCACGACGTGGGCAGTACGGTCCTGGTCGAAGCCGATCTCGCCGGGCAGGCTGAACGCTTCGTCCAGCGCCTTCGGTCCGGCGGTGGCCAGCTGGATGCCGGCAGCCTGTATCTGCGCAGGGCTGAGGTGCAGGCCCTCTTCTTCGGCTGGCGCTTGCTTGGCGGCGTGATGCTCGCCATCGGCATGGCTGCCTGCTTCGGCATGGCGCGTCGGCGCGGCGTTGCCGTGGTGCTCGCCGTCCGCATGGGTCGCGTCGTCGAGGTGGCTGCCGCCGGCCTGTTCGCTGCCCATCCAGGCGTAGGCGCAGACGCCCAGCGCGGAGGCCAGCAGAACGGTGGCGGCGAGAGGGGTTTTCTTGATCATGGAAGCTCCGGGAAATTTCCGCCGGCGCCGCGCCGTAGCGCAGGCACCGCAGGGTGATGGAGGGTGCTGAAGAGGTCGTGGACGCACCAGTGCACGGGCAGGCTGACGATGGGCGCGGCGGCGGACGGCGTCAGGCTCACGAGCAGCAGGCCGAACCAGGCGCGGCGGCGCTTAGCGGGCCGCGCCGACATCGCCGTAGACCCTTTCGATCCGTCCCCAGGCATCGCTGACCTGGGCCAGCGCGCGCAGGTACTGGTCGCGCGCGGTGATCAGGGTGCGCTGGGCGTCGAGCACTTCGAGGAAGCCGAACTTGCCCATCTCGAAGCCGCGCGTGGCGCTCTCCACGGCGGTCTGGGCGCTGGGCAGGATGGTCTGGCGGAAGGCATTCACCTCGCCCTGGGCGGTGCTCCACTGCTGCAGCGCCTGCTGGGTTTCCTGGCGCAAGCGCAGTTCGGTGGCGTTGCGCAGGTCGCGAGCCTGATCGGCGCGGCGGGATTCGGCGAGGATGTTCCCCTGGTTGCGGTCGAACAGCGGCAGCGGCAGGCTGAAGCCGATCACCGCAATGCGGTCGCGGTTGCCGGCGTCGATGGCCTCCTGGGTGCCGACGCTGACGTCGAGGTCGGGAATGCGCTGGGTCTTTGCCAGCCGCACAGCGGCCTCGCCCTGATCGATGCGGGTCTGCGCCAGGCGCATTTCCGCGCTGTCGCCCAGGCGGTCGAGGAGTTGATTGCTGCTGGGCAGGCCGGGCAAGGGTTCGACGCTGTCGCTGCGCACGCCGCTGAAATCCGGCAGTGCCAAGCCCATCAGTGCGGCCAGTGCCTGGTTGGCGTCGGCTCGTTCGCGGCGGGCGCGGGACTGCTCCAGGCGTACTTCGGCGAGTTGCACCTGCGCGCGGTTGGCCTCCAGCGGCGGTGCCTTGCCGGCACGCACACGCCCCTCAGCCGCAGTCACACCACGCTGCGCCAGTTCCACCGACTGCTGTGCCAGGCGCTCCCGTTCCTGGGCGCGCAAGGACGTGTAGAAAGCCGCGATCACTTCGCCACGCAGCTGGTTGCGTCGCGCCTGCAGGCTCAGTGCGGCAACATCCTGGCCGCGCTCGGCCAGTTCCACCCGCGCGCCGCGCTTGCCGCCCAGTTCCAGCGGCTGGCTGATGCCGATCGTGGTGGTGCGATTGCGCGAATCGGTGCCCTCCTGGTCCCAGGACAGCGTCGGGTTGCGCAGCAGGCCGGCCTGTTCGCGCAATCCCTGGGCGATGCCGATTTCCCGGCCGCTGGCGGCCAGCTCGGGGTTGCCGCTGGCGGCGGCCTGCAGGGCATCCTCGATACCGATCTCGCGGGCCTGCGCCCCACTTGGCAACTGCCAGAGCAGCAACGCCAGCAGCATTGCCGGCGCGGCAAATCCAGTACGTCTTGAAAACACGGCGAACCTCGCACGGTGGAGTCAACTTCGACGGCATCCCGTCATTTCCACCGGCGAATCTAGAAGTGCCTCTCTAGCGACAAGGTGACTGGATAATTACAAACATGTAATTGGCCATTTGCCGACGTCCCGTTGTATGTATTTAAAAAGGCATCGCGCCTCTTCCAGGTAACTTCAGGAAACAATTCGCGGCACTCCGAACAAACTGAATCGCTTCTGTAAAACCTTACAGAACAGCGACATACATAACTTTCAGTGCTCCTCACCCAGCCGGAAATGCGACATCGCCACGGTTGACCCTGAAGTCGCTACAGCTTCTAGACTGCGCGCCTTTCTCGTTGGCGGTATGAACTTCCCTGCGCCTGCGGCACCACTCTTCGCGTAATTACCGGGTAACTATCCATGAAAATCCTGCTCATCGAGGACGACCACAAGACGGCCGATTATCTGCAACAGGGACTGAGCGAAAGCGGCTATGTCGTCGACCGCGCTGACAACGGCGTCGACGGCCTGCACCTGGCCCGGCAGTGCGCCTACGACTTGGTCATCCTCGATGTGAACCTGCCACAGATGGACGGTTGGGACGTGCTCGCCAGCCTGCGCCAGCACAGCGACATCCGCGTGATGATGCTCACCGCCCGCGGCCGTCTCACCGAGCGGGTGAAAGGCTTCGACCTGGGCGCCGACGACTACCTGCTCAAGCCCTTCGAGTTCCCCGAACTGCTGGCCCGCGTGCGCTCGCTGATGCGCCGCAGCGAACGCATCGACCAGCCGCAGGTGCTGCAGATCGGCGGGCTGGAGCTGGACCCCGGTCGCCATCGCGCCTACCGCGACAGCCAGCGCATCGACCTGACCAGCAAGGAGTTCGCCCTACTGCACCTGCTGATGAGCCGCAGCGGCGAAGTGCTCTCGCGCACGCAGATCATCTCGCTGGTCTGGGACATGAACTTCGACTGCGACACCAACGTGGTGGAAGTCACCATCCGCCGCCTGCGCGCGAAGGTCGACGAGCCCTTCCCCGACAAGCTGATCCACACCCTGCGCGGGGTCGGCTACGTGCTGGAGTCCCGCGCATGAAGCCGGCCAGCCTGTCGCTGCGCATCGGCCTGTGGGTTGGCATGCTGGGGTCGGTGCTGATTGCCCTGCTGCTCACCCTCGCCTACCTCGCCCTCGACCATCAGCTGGACCTGCGCGCCCACCGGGAGCTGGAGGACAAGCTCGGGCAACTGCGCCACGCGCTGGAGGCCGACCCCGGCCTCGCCGCCCTGCCCCTGCGTGGCCATGCCCTGCAGGACCAGTTGATGGGCCACGACAACCTCAGCGCCGCGCTGCTCGATGAGCAGCGCGGGCGGCCGGCGCAGTTCAGCAGCGGGCCGAATGCCGACCTGCCAATACTCGATGGGTTCGCCGGCAATGGCCGTGCCTTCGGCTGGACCGCGCCGGACGGCCGCCGTCTGCTCACCGAACGCAGCCTGATTCGTCTGCGCGACGGCAACAGCCTGCGGGTGTTCCTGACCCTGGATCGGCGCGACGACGACGCCCTGCTTGGCGCCTTCCTGCGTTCGGCCTGGCTGGCCGTGCCGCCGTTGCTGCTGCTTATCGCCCTTGGCGCGCGCCTGGTGGCCAAGCGCGGCCTGCTGCCGTTGCGCCAGTTCGGCCAGGTGGCCTCGCGGGTCACCACCCAGGACCTCAGCCACCGCATTCCACTGCAGGACCTGCCACGTGAGCTGGGCAAGGCGGCGCGGGCACTGAACCTGATGCTGCACCGGCTGGATGACGGCGTGCAGCAACTCACACAGTTCTCCGACGACATCGCCCACGAGCTGCGCTCACCCATCGGCAACCTGCTGGGCAAGGCGCAGGTGACGTTGTCGCGGCCACGGGAAAAGGAGGAGTACGAGACGGTGCTGGCGGCGAGTACCGAGGAGCTGGAACGGGTCGGGCGGATCGTCAGCGACATGCTGTTCCTCGCCCAGGTCAGCCATCCGCGCGCGCTGCTGCCGCAGGAGCCGGTGCGGCTGGAAGAGGAAGCGGCGAAGGTCGCCGAGCTGTTCGATTTCAGCGCCGAGGAGAAGTCGCTCTCCATTGTCATCGAAGGTCACGGGCGGGTGGTCGGTGACCGCCTGATGATCCAGCGCGCGATATCCAACCTGCTGTCCAACGCCATCCGCCACACGCCCGGGGGCGAGCGCATCAGCGTGCAGGTGCGCGACGACGGCGAAGCCGTGACCTTACAGGTGCAGAACCCCGGCGCAGGCATTGCCGCCGAACACCTGGAGCACCTGTTCGAGCGCTTCTACCGGGTGGATAAGGGCCGTTCGCGGGCACAGGGCGGCACCGGCCTGGGGCTGGCCATCGTGCGTTCGATCATGGAGCTGCACCTGGGCTCGGCCAGCGCGCAGAGTGCGGAGGAAGGGCCGACGCGCTTCCTCCTGACGTTTCCTTCGTCACCCGACTGACCTCCACCCAGCTCAAGATCAACGGGTGGCGCGGCAGGCGACGCGCTCGGTGCGGTACTCGATGGCCTGTTCGTCACCGAAGGAATCCTTGTAGCGCAGTTGCACCGGCACCACGCCGCAGTCGCTGCTCATCGGCGTCACCGCCACGACTTCGGCGATGTCCAGGTTCATCCCGTAGGTGTACTGCTTGGCCTCGGCGATCTGCGTCGGCGACGGTGCGCTCTGCCGCGCCTGCATGACCTGCTGACGGGCCTGCTCCATGCGGGCGAAGGTGATGTCGCCGCCACCGTCGGCCAGGACCAGGGAGGAAGCGCCCAGCAGGGCGGCGGTCAGGAAGATGCGGGAGAGTTTCATGGCAGTCACCTCGTGGTGGTTGAAAGTGATTCCACCTTAAGAGGCCGCCGCTAACGGGAAGCTGAGGCAAGGATGACGATTCGGTTATCCGGCGTACGGGCCACTGCGGCAAAGCAGGCAATTTCCCACCACTCATCCGTGCATTTTCCCAGCGGTGAACTCTCGGCGTCCGACAACTGTCTGTGTGCTGTCGGCCCCCCGGGTGGGTTTCCTGGCCATTGGCCACCCGGCCAGTTCTCAATAAGTTGCCCGGCCGACGTTTTCGCTCCCGCAAGGCGGGTTTCGTTCCAAGTCATGTGAAGATTGCCCATGTCCCTATCGCGTCGCTTCCCCGCACGAGTTTCTCCCCTCCAGACCCGCGCCCTCGGTGCCTGCCTGTTCGCCAGCCTGCTGGCCGCCGGCGCTCCGGCCCAGGCCGAGGAGCCCGCCAGCAACGCGCGCTGGGTGAACGACAGTCTGAGTACCTACGTGCGCAGCGGCCCCACCGACGGCTACCGCATCGTCGGCACTCTGACCTCCGGGCAGAAGGTCCAGCTGGTCAGCACCTCCGGCGACTACAGCCAGGTGCGCAGCGACAGCGGCAGCACCGTGTGGATCGCCAGCAAGGACCTGCAGGAGAAGCCCGGCCAGGCAGAACGCCTGCCCTCGCTGGAACAGAAGGTCACCGAGCTGACCACCCAGTTGCAGACCATCGACGACTCCTGGAAGAACCGTGTGCAGGGCATGCAGGAAACCCTGGACGCGCGCAAGAAGCTCATCGATGAGCTGCAGGCCGCGCGCAGCGCGCTGGACGCCGAGCTGAACCAGGCGCGCTCGCAGCTGCGCGATACCCAGGCGCAACTGGGCGACGAGAACAAGCAGGTGCTGATGCGCTACATGGCTTATGGCGGCAGCATCGCCGGCGCCGGCCTGCTCGCCGGGCTGATCCTGCCGACCATGCTGCGCGTGCGCCGCAAACGCAGCACCGAGTGGGTCTGACGCTTCAGTCGATGCGCAATTCGTACTGCCGGTAACCCAGGGCGTCGCTGCCCTGCGGTTCGAATCCGGCGAGTTCGTAAAGGCGCCGCGCCGGGTTGTCGGGGCGCACGCTGAGCTTCAGCCGCAGGTAGCCCTCCTGCCGGGCATCGGCGATGTAGCGTTGCAACAGCGCTGCACCGACGCCCTTTCCCCGCCAAGCCTCGCTGACGCCCAGGGTGCAGAGCTCCGCGCTGCCCGCTTCGGGCAACCAGAGGCTGTAGCCGACGCTCTCGCCATCGAGCTCGGCGATGGTCAGCCGCTCGAAGTGCTCCAGCCAGCGCGCCAGGTGGCGGTCGAAGTCTTCTCGCCAGCGCTCCTCATGGGCAGGCTCCCACTGGCGGATATAGGCCTCTTCGCCGCGCTGGACGAAGGGGACATCGGTGATGCGGGCGGGGCGGAGCGAAAGGCTCATTGCAGTTTCCATGGCAGGAACAAGCAATACGACCTGACCATCGCATCCGTCAGGTCTCGGTGGCAACTGGCAGAATCGACCGAATCTCATCTCGGCGCACTCAGCATACCTTCCAGGCGTGATTTGACGTCCGCTCGCTCCTCCATCAAGCGCTGCAGATCCACGCTGTATTGCAGATTCACGACGTCATTTTCAGCCAGCGCATCCTGCTGCAGATCATCCAGGCGCGCGCTCCGCTCCCTTAATAAGGCGGCAATGCGGCCATCGAGGCTGCTGAGTCTCTTGCGCAGGAACGTCACCTTGTGGAATTTCCAGCGCCCCATTGCTGCGACGCGAACAGACTGGTTGGCGGCCTCCTGCTGCGTGAGCTCTTCGTCGGTCGGCTGGGGAGAAATAGCGGGTTTGACGAGGATTGCATCGGCGGAGCAGGGATGTTGGGAAAAAGTCGTTCGACCTTCGACAGTGCACTTGTAGATCTCGGCTTGCGCGGTGTTGAAACCCAGCGCGGCCAGCAGGACCACGACGAATGGGAAGCGCATGATGCAATGCTCCTGACCACTCCATTGGTTTGCCTGTAAACAGGACCCTTGGGATTGCTATCAGATTGACATGCACTGTCCGAGCGAGTTCTTGGGCGCTCTGTAAAGGTTCGGTAAATCCTTCCGGCACGGTCTTGGCTCAAGTCGCGGCAGCGCGCCACGCCCGCGATCCACCGGCAGGACCGGCGTCAGGCACTCTGCCGCTGCCTCACGCCACCTCGCTTTCCACGCCCGCATCCAGGTCCACCAGCAGCTCGATCATCGCCCGCGCCGCCGCCGAGAGGCGGTCGCCGCTGCGGGTGACGATCCCGCAGCGTGCCTGGAGGATGTCGACGTTCTGCGGCAGGTTGCGAAAGTGCAGGCGCACCAGTTCGCCACGCGCCATCGGTTCGCTCAGCGCCTCTTCCACGGCGATGCCGATGGCGTCGGTCTGGCTGACGATACGCACCAGCGAAGCCATGTCTTCGCACTGCACGTTGGTGCTGATGTCGATCTTGCCGCTGAGGTTGGCGAGCATCTTCCGCGCGCTGGGCGGAATCAGCGTGGCCGCCAGCGGGTAGGCGAACATGTCGTTGGTGGAGAGACTCTCCTTAGCCAGCAGCGGGTGCCCCTCGCGGCAGAAGAACAGCCCGCTGCGCGGCTTCAGCGCGCGGGTCTGGAAGTTCGGGTCGGCTTCGAAATGGCGGATGTCGGCGACGAAGAACTCGATCTCCTCGCGGCTCAGGCTGCGCGCCAGGCGCTCCCAGTTGTCCACGCCGAACTGAATATGGATGCGCGGGTAGCGCTGGACGAAGCGTGACACCGCATCGGACACCAGCTTCTGCGCCGGCGCCGGCCCGCTGCCGAAGCGCAGCTCGCCGGAGTCCAGCTTGTTCAGACGGGCCACCGCGTGGCTCAGGTTATTGGCGCCCTGCACCAGGCTCAGCGCGTGCTGCAGCACCACCTGGCCCTCGGGGGTCGGGCGCAGGTCCTTGCTGCCACGGTCCACCAGACGGCAGCCCAGCTCCTGCTCCAGGCCCTGGATGCTGCGGCTGAACGCCGGCTGGGTGATGCCCATGGCGTCGGCGGCGCGAACGAAGCTGCGGTGTTCGTTGAGGGCGATGAAGTAGCGGAGCTGGCGCAGATCCATGATGCATTTCCGGCATTGAAAAAAGTGGGCAAAGGCATTTGCCGCTGGGTATGCGCTGGTTTTAAATGCAAGCTCTTATTCCGTCAACGAAGAATAAAACAAACATCTATTCTTTTATGAACTAAGAATATAGCTCAGACCAGGAGTCGCCCGATGCCAGCCCTGCACCTCCTTTCCTCGCGAATGTGCCTGTCCCGCTGTCGCTGACAGCCAAAGCCGCACCCAACCACAACGAAAAACGTCGTTCGCCACTTTTGCCTGGCGCGGCCCCGTTTTGCCCGCGAACAGCGTGCAGAGACAAGGACACAGCATGACTTCGAGACATTCGCCCTTCCCCTTTAAGCCCCACCGGCTGCGCCAGGCCATTTTCCTGCTGGCCCTGGGCGGCGCCCTGCCGGTATTCGCCGAGGAAGCCGAGGACGGCAGCACTACCAGTGATACTGCCAAGCCCGTGAGCGCAGCGCCCGCCAAGGCCGACGCCACCCTGGGCAAGGTCACCGTCACCGCTCGCCGCCGCGAGGAAGACTCGCAGAAGGTGCCCACGCCGATCACCGTGGTCGGCGGCGAGACCCTGGAGACCCAGCGCGTCTACAAGGTGCAGGACCTGCAGCAGATCCTGCCCAGCGTTAACGTCGCCTTCATCCACGCGCGGCAATCGAGCATTGCCGTGCGCGGCATCGGCAACAACCCGGCCAGCGACGGGCTGGAAGGCAGCGCCGGGGTCTACCTGGACAACGTCTACCTCGGCCGCCCCGGCATGGCGGTGTTCGACCTGCTGGACATCGAGCAGCTTGAGCTGTTGCGCGGGCCGCAGGGCACACTGTTCGGCAAGAACACCACGGCCGGCGTACTGAACATCAGCACCCGTGCGCCGACCTTCACCCCCGAGCGCAGCGTCGAGGTCTCCGGCGGCCAGGACGGCTACTTCCAGGGCAAGGGCAGCGTCTCCGGCGCCCTGACCGACACCCTGGCCGGACGCGTCTCGGCCTACCGCACCCGCGATGACGGTTACATCAAGAACATCCACGACGACAACACCCTCAATGGCGGCGAGCGCCAGGGCATCCGCGGGCAATTGCTGTTCAAGCCCAACGAGGATTTCGACCTGCGCTGGATCAACGACTACAACGAGGAGGACTCCAGCAACGGCAGCATGGTGGTGTACGGCGCCGCCGACCGCTTCTGGCAGCGCGCCGCCTCGGTAGGTGCCTCGCCAGTGCGCGATCCGGACCGGCACAAAGTCAACATCAACGCCCGCCAGCACGTCAGCGTGCACCAGGGCGGCAGCTCGGTGGAGGCCAACTGGAACCTCAATGGCGGCTACAAGCTGACCTCCATCAGCGCCTACCGCTACTGGCACTTCACCCCGGCCAACGACGAGCAGCTCAACGTCTCGGCGATCAACAACACCGGCGTGGAAGTCCACGACCGCCAGTTCTCCCAGGAAGTCCGCCTGGCCTCGCCCACCGGCGGCTTCTTCGACTACGTGCTCGGCGCCTATGCGTTCAACCAGAACCTGGGCAACAAGACCTTCACCAGCTACGGCCCGCTGGCCGACCGCTACCTGCTGGGCACCGACCTGAATGCGCTGAACAACACCTACTCGAAAGCCAACGGCAAGATCGAGACCGACAGCTTCGCGCTGTTCGCCCAGGGCACCTGGCACCTTACCGACAAGCTGGACTTCACCGCCGGTCTGCGCGGCACCTACGAGGAGAAGGATGCCAAGGTCGAACGCTTCGACCCGGTCGGCGGCGCACCGGTAACCGGCGTCGGCGCAGTGGTACGGCGCAACCAGCTGGGCGCCTATGACTCGGGCGACCTCAGTCTCTACAGCTTCGCGCCTTCGGCGCTGCTGAGCCTGAGCTACCAGTTCACCGATGATTTCCTCGGCTACGCCTCGCTGTCCCATGGCGAAAAATCCGGCGGCGTGAACCTGGCCGTGGCCAGCGCCCCGACGGCGGGCGCGGACTCGCTGCTGGTCGGCCCGGAACGCGCCAACGACGCCGAACTGGGGATCAAGACGACCCTGTTCGACAACCACCTGCAGCTCAACACCAACCTCTTCTGGACGGGCATCCACGGCTACCAGGCGACCACCCTGTACCAGCCGCCAGGCTCGACCCAGCTGGTCTCGGTGCTCTCCAACGCCGGCAGCGTGCGCTCGCGCGGCCTGGAGTTCGAGGCCACCGCCCTGCCCGTTCGCGGCCTGACGCTGAACTTCAACGGCTCCTACAACGACGTCACCTACCTGTCGTTCAAGGACGCCCCGTGCCCGGCGGAAATCTCCACTCAACCCAATGCCCCGGCCACCTGCGACCTCACCGGGGACCGCGTGGTCGGCGCCTCGAAGTGGATCGCCAACCTCAACGGCGAATACGCCTGGAACCTCGACGACGGCATCCGCCCCTACGTGACCGGCAGCTACTCCTACCGCTCCGAGGCCGAAGGCACGCTGGACAACTCCGAGCTTTCGAAGATCGACGGCTACGGCCTGGCGAACTTCTCCGTCGGCGTGCGCAAGGACCTCGGCGACGGCCAGCTGGATGCTTCGGTCTGGCTGAAGAACGCCTTCGACAAGGACTACTACCTGGCCGCCTTCGCCAGCATCAACGGCTCCTACACCGCCTCGGTGGGGCAGCCGCGCACCCTGGGCGCTTCGGTTCGCTATGACTTCTGATCCCCATCTGCCGCGCCCCGGCGCGCGGCTCTATTGCCACAGCAAGAGGACGATGAGATGAGCAACGCAGCACAAGCTATCCAGCAGCACGCAGTAAGCCTCGACATCCACCCGGTTGCCGGCCGCATCGGCGCCGAGATTCGCGGCGTGAAGCTGTCCGGCGAGCTGGACGCCGCCACCACCGACGCCATCCAGGCCGCGCTGGTGAAGCACAAGGTGATCTTCTTCCGCGGCCAGACGCACCTGGACGACCAGGGCCAGGAGGCCTTCGCCCAGCTGCTCGGCAACCCGGTGGCCCACCCGACCGTGCCGGTGCAGGAAGGCACCCATTACCTGCTGGAACTGGACGGTGCCCAGGGCCGCCGCGCCAACTCCTGGCACACCGATGTGACCTTCGTCGACGCCTATCCCAAGGCCTCGATCCTGCGCAACGTGGTGGCCCCCGAGTCCGGCGGCGACACCGTGTGGGCCAACACCGCCAGCGCCTACGACGACCTGACGCCGGAGCTCAAGGCCCTGGCCGATTCACTCTGGGCGGTGCACAGCAACGAGTACGACTACGCCGGCATCCGCCCGAACTTCGACCCCGCGCGCCTGGAGGAGTACCGCAAGGTGTTCACCTCCACCGTCTACGAGACCGAGCATCCAGTCGTGCGCGTGCACCCGGTCAGCGGCGAGAAGACGCTGCTGCTGGGGCACTTCGTCAAGCGTCTGAAGGGGCTCTCGCAGCATGACTCGGCGCACCTGTTCGCCGTGCTGCAAAGCCACGTCACGCGCCTGGAGAACACCGTGCGCTGGCGCTGGCAGCCGGGCGACGTGGCCATCTGGGACAACCGCGCGACCCAGCACTACGCCGTGGACGACTACGGCACCCAGCCGCGCATCGTGCGCCGCGTGACCCTCGACGGCGATGTGCCGGTGGGTGTCGACGGGCAGCGCAGCCGGACGATCAAGAAGGTTTGAGTTCTAGCACTGCGAGCCAGAGCCCCTCTCCCCAGCCCTCTCCCTGAAGGGAGAGGGAGTATCCGATTGAAGCGCACCTCTTGTTGTGCAGCCCTGCTACCTCGGGTGCAGGACTGCCACTTGGTTTCGCCTGGCACCGATCCAGTCCCCTCTCCCTTCAGGGAGAGGGTTAGGGAGAGGGCCGCCCATGCCTGAACGGAGCACTGAAGCATGACCCAATCCGCCCTGCAGAAATCCACCCCCGAACCCTTCGTCATCGTCCCCCTCGACGCCCCGCTGGGCGCCGAAGTACGCGGCCTGGACGCCCGCGAGCCGCTCACCCCGGAGCAGATCCTGGCGATCAAGCAGGCCCACCGCGAATACCACATCCTGATCTTCAAGGACCAGCAACTCGACGATCAGCAGTACCTGCGCTTCGCCACCCTGTTCGGCGCGGTGTTCCAGCCGCCGGCGGACATCCCGGTGCTGTCTTCCGGAGCCGACGGCAAGGCCCCGGATATCGTCAAGGTGGCCAACACCGAGGACGGCGAGCTGGGCAACTTTGCCCTGCCGGCCCACATCGACCACCAGTGGACGCCGGTGCCCTCGTCCGGCTCCTTCCTTTACGCGCTGGAGGTGCCCAGGACCGGCGGCGAAACCCAGTTCACCAACCTCGCCCGTGCCTACGAGACGCTGGATGAAGCAACCCGCGCCGAGATCGTGCCGCTGCGCCTGATCAACTACAACCCGTTCATCCGCCTGAAGAGTGGCGGTTACAACGGCACCTTCGTGCGCTACCGCACCCCGGATATCGAGCCGATCCAGGGCACCGAACACCCGCTGGTGCGCACCCATCCGGAGAACGGCAAGCGCGTGCTGTTCCTCTCCGTGCACACCGAGGTTGAAATCCCCGGCGCCGATCCGCAACAGGGCGCGGCGCTGGTGGAGAAACTGCGCGAGCACCTGCAGCAGCCCGAGCTGATCTACAGCCACAAGTGGTCGGTCGGTGACATCGTCTGGTGGGACAACCAGGCCGTGCTGCATGGCCGCAATGCGTTCCCGGCGAGCGAGAAGCGCCGCCTGAAGCGCATCAGTCTCTCCGGCAGCCGGCCGTTCTGAGGCACCGTCCCACCTGCGGCGGATAACGCTGGCGCGTTATGCGCCCTACGAACCGGAGTATCCGCGGCGAGACTTGCCCTCACCCCAGCCCTCTCCCAAAGGGAGAGGGGGCCGTTCGGTGCGATTGGCGAAAATGAAGTCACCCGGCGAGCGCCGATTTCAGAACCGCTCAGGACAGTCCCCTCTCCCGCTTGCGGGAGAGGGTTAGGGTGAGGGTGAGGGGCCTTTGATTTTGTAGGAACCTCCAGCCCCGTAGGGTGAATACGCGCCAGCGATATCCGCCGCAATCCCCCGAAAAGCCCTGGAGACAACGCTCTCTATGCTTATGCCAAATCGTTTCTTGTCCTGAATCAATTATTCCTTTTATAGTTTCGGCAACTCGTCATAACAAGTTATGAACTATGGCCGAACTACTTCCCCTCTCCCCCGTTCCCCTCTACAGCCAGCTCAAGGAAGTCCTGCGCACGCGCATCCTCGACGGCACCTATCCGCCGCTCAGTCGGATGCCCTCCGAGGCCGAGCTGGGCAAGGCCTTCGAAGTCAGCCGGATCACCGTGCGCCAGGCGCTGGGCGACCTGCAGAAGGAAGGGCTGATCTTCAAGATCCACGGCAAGGGCACCTTCGTCGCCAAGCCCAAGGCGTTCCAGAACGTCAGCACGCTGCAGGGCCTGGGCGAATCCATGACCCAGCGCGGCTATGAGGTGATCAACCGCCTGCGCAGCTTCAAGACCGTGCCGGCCAACGCCCAGGTCGCCGCCCGCCTGCAGGTGGCCGAGGGCGAGAACGTGGTGCAGATCAAGCGCGCCCGCCTGGTCAATCGCGAGCTGGTGTCGCTGGAGATCACCTGGCTGCCCGAGCACGTCGGCAAACGCCTGGAGAAGGCCGACCTGGTCAGCCGCGACATCTTCCTGATCCTCGAGAACGACTGCGCCCTGCCCCTAGGGCACGCGGACCTGGCCATCGACGCCATCCTCGCCGACGCCGAACTGGCCCGCGCGCTGGAGGTGGAAGAAGGCTCGCCGGTGATGCGCATCGAGCGCCTGACCCACACCGCCGACGGCGCGCCGCTGGACTACGAACACCTCTACTACCGCGGCGATGCCTTCCAGTACCGCCTGCGCATCGACCGCCACAAGGGACAGCACCAATGAGCCAGTTCGACCTCTCCCAGGTACCCGAGGACAAGGAACTCGCCTACGACATCGTGGTGATCGGCGGCGGCACCGCCGGCCCGATGGCGGCGATCAAGGCCAAGGAAGCCAACCGCGAGCTGCGCGTGCTGCTGGTGGACAAGGCTAACGTCAAGCGCAGCGGCGCCATCAGCATGGGCATGGACGGCCTGAACAACGCGATCATTCCCGGCCACGCCACGCCCGAGCAGTACACCAAGGAAATCACCGTCGCCAACGACGGCATCGTCAACCAGGCGGCGGTCTACGCCTATGCCACCCACAGCTTCGAGACCCTGCAGCAGCTGGACCGCTGGGGCGTGAAGTTCGAGAAGGACGAGGTCGGCGACTACGCGGTGAAGAAGGTCCACCACATGGGTGCTTACGTGCTGCCGATGCCCGAGGGCCACGACATCAAGAAGGTGCTGTACCGCCAGCTCAAGCGCGCGCGCATCGAGATCACCAACCGCCTGGTGGTCACCCGCCTGCTGACCGATGCAGACGGCGCGGTCAACGGCCTGCTCGGCTTCGACTGTCGCACTGCACAGTTCCAGGTAATCCGCGCCAAGGCCGTGGTGCTCGCCTGCGGCGCCGCCGGCCGCCTGGGCCTGCCCTCGTCCGGCTACCTGATGGGCACCTACGAGAACCCCACCAATGCCGGCGACGGCTATGCCATGGCCTACCACGCGGGGGCGGAACTCTCAAACCTGGAGTGCTTCCAGATCAACCCGCTGATCAAGGACTACAACGGCCCGGCCTGCGCCTACGTCACCGGCCCGCTGGGCGGCTACACCGCCAACAGCAAGGGCGAGCGCTTCATCGAGTGCGACTACTGGAGCGGCCAGATGATGTGGGAGTTCCACCAGGAACTCGAAGGCGGCAGCGGCCCGGTGTTCCTCAAGCTCGACCACCTGGCCGAGGAAACCATCCAGACCATCGAGGACATCCTCCACAGCAACGAACGCCCCAGCCGTGGCCAGTTCCACGCCGGCCGTGGCACCGACTACCGGCAGCAGATGGTGGAGATGCACATCTCCGAGATCGGCTTCTGCTCCGGCCATTCGGCCTCCGGCGTTTGGGTCAACGAGCGGGCCGAGACCAGCGTCAGGGGCCTGTATTCGGCCGGGGACATGGCCGCCGTACCGCACAACTACATGCTAGGGGCCTTTACCTACGGCTGGTTCGCCGGCGCCAACGCCGCGCAGTACGTGGCCGGGCGCGGGTTCAGCGAAGTCGATGCCGCCCAGGTCGAGCGCGAGCGCGAACGCGTCTTCGCCCCGCTCAAGCGCGAGCACGGCCTGCCGCCGGCGCAGGTCGAGTACAAGCTGCGGCGGATGGTCAACGACTACCTGCAGCCGCCCAAGGTGACGAAGAAGATGGAGATCGGCCTGCAGCGCTTCGCCGAAATTGCCCGCGACCTCGACCAGATGAAGGCCAATAACCCCCACGAACTGATGCGCGCCATGGAAGCCAGCGTGATCCGCGACTGCGCCGAGATGGCCGCCCGCGCCTCGCTGTTCCGCACCGAGAGCCGCTGGGGGCTGTACCACCATCGCGTCGACTATCCGCTGCGCAACGATGCCGAGTGGTTCTGCCATGCGCACCTGAAGAAGGGCGAAGACGGCGCGATGACGAGTTTCAAGAAGCCGATCGAGCCGTACGTGATCGCTCTCGATGAGGATGAGCAGCAGGCTTACGAGCGGCTGCGGGTGAAGAGCGAGGCGGCTTGATGTCCGCCGGCAGGCCGAAGAGCCCCTCTCCCCCCGCCCTCTCCCGCAAGCGGTAGAGGGAGCTGTCCGGTGCCAGCGGCAATCATGGAGTCAGCCAGCGGGCATGGGAGTACACGCAAGACCGAACGGAAAAAGAGCTATCCGGCGAGTTCAGCGGTATCCGCCGGCACGATCAAGCCCCCTCTCCCTTCAGGGAGAGGGCTGGGGAGAGGGTAACGAGCCACCGCGCCGAACCTTCGACCTGAACAACCAGCCCGCCGCCACGACGGCCGGCAAGCAACACGATGAGGACCGCGTGCAATGGCCTACCAACCCCAGGAAATCTTCTTCCGCTCCAGCGCCCCGGTGACGGTGGACGAGGACAAGTGCATCGCCGACAAGGGCTGCACCGTCTGCGTCGAGGTCTGCCCGATGGACCTGCTGGCGATCAACCCCGCCACCCAGAAGGCCTACATGGCCTTCGACGAATGCTGGTACTGCATGCCCTGCGAGAAGGACTGCCCGACCGGCGCGGTGAAGGTCGAGATTCCCTACCTCCTGCGCTGAGACCGCCGTCCCGTGCAGCTCCGTAGGGCGCATAACGCGCCAGCGTTATCCGCCATGGATCCATCGGCGGATAACCTGTTCCAGGTTATGCGCCCTACGGTGCTACGACGCGGCTCCTGCAGGTGAACGCAGGACGACACCGATAACCAGAAACGCCATCCGGCCCCACCGCCGGACGCCTGATGCACCGCCCCTCGTTTCCCACCGCAAGGCCTGCGGCGGAGACGATTCCAACACTGATGATTCGAGGGGAACACCCATGACCTTGCGCACCACCCTGGCCGGCCTTGCGCTCGCCATTGCCAGTCTTTCCGCCCATTCGGAAACGATCCGCGTCGCCATCGGCACCCAGGACACCACCATCAACTGCGCCGCTGGCGGCCTGCTGATCCGCGAACTCGGCCTGCTCGACAAGTACCTGCCCCACGACGGCGCATACAAGGACGCGCAGTACGACGTGCAGTGGAAGAACTTCACCAGCGGCGCGCCGCTGACCAACGAGATGGTCGCCGGCAAGCTCGACTTCGGCGCCATGGCCGACTTCCCCGGCTCCCTCAACGGCGTCGCCCACGAGGCCGCCGGCAAGCGCAGCCTGTTCATCAGCGTGCTCTCAGGGAGCATCGACGGCAGCGGCAACGGCATCGTCGTCCCCGCCGCGTCCAGGGTGCAATCGCTGGCCGAACTCAAGGGCCAGACCATCTCCGTGCCCTTCGCCTCCACCGCCCACGGCCTGCTGCTGCGCGCCATCGCCGCGCAAGGCTGGGACCCGGAGAAGGACGTCACCATCATCGCGCAGCCGCCGGAAGTCGCCGGTTCCGCGCTGCAGGCCAACAAGATCGCCGCCCACGCCGACTTCGTACCCTTCGCCGAGCTGTTCGAAAGCCGTGGCATCGCCCGCAAGATCTACGACGGCTCCCAGGCCAAGGCGCCGACCTTCCACGGCGCGCTGGTGGAAGCCGACTACGCGCAGAAGTACCCGGAAATCGTCGAGGCCTACCTGCGCGCCACCTACGAAGCCAACCAGCTGCTGGCGCAAGACCCGGAAAAATACAGCGAGCTGATCGAGAAGGTCGCCGGCATTCCCGCCGAAGTGAACTACCTGTTCCACGGCCCGCTCGGCCTGCAGACCCGCGACCTGACCTGGAAACCCGAATACCGCCAGGCCGTGGCCACCGCCATCGACACCCTGAAGCTGCTGAAGAAGGCCGACCGCGGGCTGAACGTCGACCAGTTCGTCGACGACCGCTACCTCCGCGCCGCCTTCAAGGCCTCCGGTGCCGACTACGACGCCGCGCTGAAGAACTACGCGCAACAGCCGCTGCTGGGCAATGACGCGCTGACCAACCAGCCGATCAGCGATACCCGCAAGGTCGCGCAGATCTGGGTGCGCGGTGAGCAGAAAGTGCGTAGCTACGCGACCGCCAAGGAGGCGCTGGGGCAGCTGGCCGAACTCAAGCAACAGGGCAAGGACATCCGCGCGGTGTACGCCCAGGCCAGCGACAGCGGCATCAAGCTGCTCGCCGGGCAGGCCTGGTTCGTGCGTGGCGAGGACGGCGCACTGGATGCCTTCCTGCTGCGCGAACAGGCCGATGCCTTCGCCCGTCAGCACGGTGGTGAGGTCGCTGACTTCGCCGCCGCCAGCCAGCAGGCCGTGGCCAGCCGCTGAATCGACAACCCGCCCCGGCGCCCACGCGCCGGGGCGGGCGGAGACCGCAGATGAACACCCCCCCCCTCACCCGCTGGAGCCTGCGCCTGGCCTCTCTGCTGGTCTGCCTCGCACTCTGGCAGGTGCTCAGCGCGCGCCACGTCAACCTCGGCGTGGTCACCTTCGCCAACGTGCCCGGCCCGCGTGCCGTGCTCGACGCCGCCTGGGACCTCGCGCAATCGAGCAAGCTCGGCCGCCACCTGGGCAGCAGCCTGCTGCGGGTGCTCGCCGGTTACCTGCTGGCGGCTTTCGCCGGCATCCTCCTCGGACTCGTCATCGGCCGTGGGCGCTGGGCGCGCGACAGCCTGTTGCCACCGCTGGAAGTGCTGCGGCCGATCCCGGCGGTGGCCTGGATTCCGCTGGCGATCCTGATGTTCCCCAGCTCCGAACTGTCGATGATCTTCATCACCTTCACCGGCGCGCTGTTCCCGATCCTGCTCAACACCATCCATGGCGTCGAAGCCGTCGACCCGCGCCTGCTCGCCTCCGCCCGCAGCCTCGGCGCCGGGCGCCTGGCGCTGCTGCGCGAAGTGGTGCTGCCGGGCGCCGCGCCGAGCATCGTCACGGGCCTGGCCATCGGCATGGGCACCTCGTGGTTCTGCCTGGTGACCGCCGAGATGATTTCCGGGCAATGGGGCATCGGCTACTACACCTGGGAGTCCTACACCTTGCAGAACTACCCCGACATCGTCGTCGGCATGCTGCTGATCGGCGTGCTCGGCATGGCCAGCAGCCTGCTGGTACGCCAGCTCGGCGCACTGGTCACGCCCTGGCAGCGCCAGGCCGGAGGCAAGCCATGACCCTGCCCGCCAGCGCACCGGGGCGCGTACGCGTCGACGGTCTGTCGATCCACCTGGGCAGCGGCCGCGACGCCTTCGAGGCCGTGCAATCCCTGAGTTTCTCCATCGAGCCCGGCGAGTTCGTCTGCGTGCTCGGCCCCTCCGGCTGCGGCAAGTCCACCCTGCTCGGCGCCCTGGCCGGGCACCTGAGGCCCAGCGCCGGCCAGCTGGAAGTGGACGGCCAGAGCGTCGCCGGGCCGTCGCCCGAGCGCGGCATGGTGTTCCAGCACCACACCTTGCTGCCCTGGCGGACCGTGCGCAACAACGTCGCCTTCGGCCTGAAGATGCGCGGCGTGCCCCGCACCGAGCGCCATCGCCAGGCGGACGAGATGCTCCAGCTGGTGGGCCTGAACGGTTTTGCGGGGCGCTGGCCATCGCAGCTCTCCGGCGGCATGCAGCAGCGCGTGGAGATCGCCCGTGTGCTGATCAACCAGCCGCGCCTGCTGCTGATGGACGAACCCTTCGGCGCCCTCGATGCGCAGACGCGGATGATGATGCAGGAGCTGCTGCTGGACATCTGGACGCGCCTGCGCACCAGCGTGCTGTTCATCACCCACGACATCGACGAGGCGCTGTTCCTCGCCGACCGCATCCTGGTGATGAGTCCGCGCCCCGGACGCATCCTCGAGGACATCCGCCTCGACTTCCCGCGCCCGCGCCACGCCGACCTGCTCACCAGCCCGGAATTCTCCCGGCTCAAGCGCCACTGCCTGGAACTGCTGCGCCACGAAGACGGCCGCCAGCTGCCGCGCCTGACGCCACTGGGCCTGCCCACTCCACAACGGATACCGCGATTCGCCATATGACCGACTTCAATCCCTCATCCAGCATCAGCACCGACAATCCCGACATCCTCGACCTCCAGCCACGCCTGCAGGACGCCGACGCCGGCGTACGGCGCATCGCCCTGATCGAACTGGCCGATCTGGAAGAACCCGATGGCCTGCCCTGGCTCGCCCACGCGCTGAACCATGACTCCGCCGCCAGCGTCCGCGCCGAGGCCGCGCGCCTGCTGGAAGCCTGGGAAGAACCCGAGGTGGTGGACGCCCTCTGCCAGGCCCTGGCCGACAGCGACAATGAAGTGCGCGAAGCCGCCGCCCAGAGCCTGAGCGAACTGAAGACCGCCGAGGCCGGCGTGCGCCTGCTGCCCTGGGCGACCCATGCCGACCTCTTCGTCCGCCGCAGCGCCTTGCGCGCCCTGCGCGAACTGCGTCTGGAAGTGGCCGCCGAACCGGCCCTGGCAGCGCTGGACGACAGCGACGCCGGCGTGCGCCGCGAAGCCGTGGGCATCCTCGGCTGGCTCAAGCGCATTGACGCGCTGCCGCACCTGGCGCGCCTGACCCGTGACGACCCGGACGCCGAAGTCCGCCGTGCGGCTGCCGGCGCCCTCGGCCTGGCCATCGACGCCAGCGTGCTGCCAGCCCTGCAAGCGGCGCTGGCCGACCCGGCCTGGCAGGTGCGCGAGGAAGCCGCCGGCACCCTCGGCAAACTGGCTCTGCCCGAAGCCGGTGATGCGCTGGTACAGGCACTGGAAGACAACTTCTGGCAGGTGCGCCTGCGCGCCGCCCGCTCGCTGGGCAAGCTGCGTTATCTGCCGGCGCTGGAAGGCCTGAAAGTCGTCCTCGGCCACGGCATCAGCAACCTGCGCAAGGAAGCGGCACTGGCTCTGGGTGAGCTGGGCAGCGGCGATGCCATCGACGCGCTGCGCAACGCCGAAATCGACGGCGACCCGGAAGTTCGCAAGGCCGTGCGTATCGCGCTCACCCAACTGGGGCAGCCAGCGTGAACACACCCGTCGCACTGCACCGCTCCAGCGCCGACAGGGAATTGCGCATCCGCTGGGACGACGGCGTCGAGCAGTGCATCGCCTTCACCCGCCTGCGCGGCGCCTGCCCCTGCTCGCAGTGCCGTGCGGCGCGCCTTCAGGGGCGCATCGAGCTGGTCTGCGCCGGAGTCGTCCTGCAGGAACTGAACCTGCAGGGTTATGGCGTACAGCTGGTGTTCGACGATGGCCACGACCGGGGTATCTACCCCTGGTCCTACCTGCGCGAACTGGGACGGAGATAACTCAGGTGATCGCGCGGGACAGGTGCTCCAGCACGCGCTCCACCGCGCGCTCCAGGCAACCCTTGAAGAAGTGGTCCGCGCCGGCGTAGAGCACCACCTCGCGCTGCGTCGGGCGCGCCCAGTCGAGCAGGTTCGCCAGCGGCGCCATCTCGTCCGCCTCGCCATGCAGCAGCAGGCAATCGGCAGGCAGGTCCTGTGCTTCGTAGTCCCGGCCACCGGGCACCGTGCCCACCGGCAAACCCATCAGCGCGATGGCCTGCGCGGGCGGCGACAGCTCGCTGGCTATGCGGGCAAATACATACGAGCCGAAGGAAAAGCCCACCAGCGCCAGCGGCAGCTGCGGATACTCGCTACGCAGGTGCGCGATCACCGCGAGCATGTCCTGCGCCTCGCCGATGCCTTCGGCGTACTCGCCCTGGCTGCCATCCACACCCCGGAAGCTCGGCCGTACGGTCATCCAGCCGGCGCCACAGAGCTTGCGCGAAAGGGTCAGCGGCACGCGGTGTTTGGGGCTGCCGCCGAGCAGCGGCTGCGGATGGCTGATCAGCGCGATGCCTTGCACCGGCAAGTCCGGCCGGTCGATCAGCAACTGCAGCTTGCCCACCGGGCCATCGATCAGTTGTGTGCTGCGCTGTTCTTCGGCGGGCATCGGATTTCCTTGGGAAGGGAGGGAACCCGCATTGTAGAACCGTCGCTTTCCCGCGTCATGGCACGCAAGGCCCGTTGCGGGCCCGCCAGGACAACAGCAGATCGAATGTCGTTCTCCCCTTCATCGGGAGTGGCAAACGAATGACGAACAAACTGACGCTTCCCACAACAAAAGCAGATCCGAATTTGATCGACTTCAACCTCGCCCGAACTGCCACCCTGCGTCCCTGCTCCGCCCCCTACCCTGACCTCACTGCCATGCCCATGGCGGTACGCACGAAGAAGCTGCCATGCCGTCTCGTGCGTCTTCCGCAAGCCTCCGGGTTCTGCAATCCCAATGGGAGTGTGAGACATGAACACCTACCCCTTTGACGAGCAGAAGGACCTGCTGCGTTGGCAAGATGTCTGCTATGGAGCGTCACCCCTGATCTACATTCACGGCCTGGGCTGCGCATCGACCAGCGACTATCCCGCGGTCATCGCGTCGGACGCCTATTGCCGGCGCCGCTCCTGGCTGGTCGACCTGCCCGGCGCCGGTTTCAGCGACAAGCCCGACGCTACCCTCTACGGCACAACGGCCCAAGCCCAGACACTGGAAAACTGGATTCTCAGCACCGGCGTCAACCGCTGCGGCCTGTTCGGTCACAGCGCCGGCGCCTTCATCGCGCTCAAGCTCGCGGCCGCGCTGCCAACCAAGGTCAACAAGCTGATCCTCTGCCAACCCGGCCTCACCGAATATGGCGTCGCCCTGCTCGAATCCATCACGGCCATGGGTGAAAGCGAGTTTGTCGCCATCGGCTTTTCACAACTGCTTGAACGACTCAGGGAAGACGGAGACAACGAAGCCTGGCTCGGCCCCTTCCAGGTCAGCTCGCCGCAGGCCATCTACCAGTGGGCCGGCGCGGCGCTCGCCGACTACGACACTGGGCGGTGGATCGAGGCCCTGAAAGTGCTGCGTACCCCCAAAAAGGCCGTAATCCTCTCGGACAACACCCCCTTGAACGACATCCGCCTGTATCACCAGGCCGGCTGCCGGGTTGAGATCGTTGCCCATAGCGGGCACATGATCGCCTACGACAACCCGGATGGCCTGGCGCAGGCAATTTCCCACCTCGCCTGTTAGACACGCTACGTGCCGCACCGGCGCCCCAGAACGAGGCGCCGGTGCCAGCCATTACAGGATCGACAGCGGGTAGTCGACGATCAGGCGGAACTCATTGACGTCGCCCTCGGCCTGGTCGGCGTTGCCTCGATGGATCGCCTCACGCAGGCGGAAGGACAGGTCCTTCGCCGGCCCGGACTGCACCACGTACTTGGCTTCCAGGTTGGTCTCGTGGTGCTTGCCGTCCTCACCGTAGCCATAGCCGCGGTACGGGCTGTCGGCGGCCATTTTCGTGCCGTCGATGCCATGGCCGTTGACGTAGCGGGCCATGAAGCTCAGGCCGGGGATGCCGTAGGTGGCCATCGCCAGGTCATAGCGCAGCTGCCAGGACTTCTCTTCCGGACCGTTGAAGTCCGAGTACTGGATGGAGTTGGCGAGGAAGATCGAATCGCCGGTGTCGCCGGGGCCGTTGACGCCGAAGGCCACGTAGTCGAACGGCGTATCGCCGTGGACCTTCTGATACGCCAGCGTCAGGGTATGCGCGGTGAGGAAGGTGTACGCGGCGGCGGCGGACCAGGTGGTGTTGCTGATCTCGCCGGCCTTGGCGCTGCCGTCGTCATTGGTGCGGTAGAGGTTGAAGTCGAAGTTCAGCGACTGGTCATCCGCCAGCGGCAGCGTGTAGTTGGCGTTACCGTAGTACTGGCGCCACACGTCTTCGAGTTTGGACGCATACAGCGAGAAGTTCAGCGCGTCGTTGACCGCGTACTTGCCGCCCACGTAGTCGATGCTGCTGGCCTCGACGTTGGCGTAGGAGGCCCAGATGCCGTGGTCGCCGTTGGTGGTCACCGGGCCGTTGCCGCCGGTGAAGTGGCCGCCGTCCAGGTCCAGCCCCTCGATCTCGCTGCTGAGCACGTTGAAGCCGGTGGCGGTCTGTGGGAACAGGCGGGTGCCGCCGGCGGCGAACACCGGTGCGGTGGGCTGCAGGTCGCCCCAGCGCAGTTCGGTCCTGGAGACGCGCAGCTTCACCGCGCCGCCAGCGCGGCCGTACTCGCTTTCCGGCGAGCCGTCGTCACGCACCGGCAGGTTGCCGGTGCCGGAGGTGCCGGCACCGCCGTCCAGGCGGATGCCCCAGTTGCCGAAGGCCTCGACACCGAAGCCGACGGTGCCCTGGGTGAAGCCGGAGCTGTAATTCAGCGTGAAGCCCTGGGTCCAGTCCTTGCGGTCACCGGCCCCGGACTTGCGGTCGCTGTTGTAGTAGTAGTTGCGCATCAGCAGCGAAGCGGTGCTGCCTTCGATGAAGCCGGTGGCTTCGGACTGGTCGGAAACGGCGGCGGCGTGCGCCAGCTGGAACGGAATGCCGGCGAGCGATGCACTGACACAGGCACCGAGCATTGAAAGACGGAACGCGGACATCTGCTACCCCTTTGTTGGACTTGTCTTGGCAGGTGTATCGATTGAATTCTGAACAACTTTCTTATGTTTCCCCGCCCTAGGCAGAGCCAGCGAAGAGATAACAATCCCTCGTCCGCGCCTCAAACCAGCTTTGTCGATAGTCGATATCGAGACGAATGATTCAGCATTTGCCGATATCGCCATTAAGCTTGCGCCCCGATGAAGCACATGAGTCCCGGACGCCCGCTCCAGAGCGTCCGGAGGATTGCTCCACTTCATCATCCTTTGGTTTGGCCGCCTCCCCAGGCGGCCTTTTTTTGCCTGAAGAAAAGTTGTGGAACAGCCGTTCCAGACCATTTACCGGATAATTATCCCGGCCACCTCCCAAGTTATTCGCACGGTATTTCCCGCTAACTTCCCCTGAACTTATCCGGGCAATTTCCGCAGGATCAGGCAACTATTTCGCCCGCCGGAAGTTCACCCGGCACGCCGTTCATCCCCTGCGCCGTCCCTCCCCCAACGACTCACTTGCGCAAAGCAAGTGACCGTTTTAGATTACGATCATAATCTTTTCCGACCGAGCCTTGCCTGTGGCATTGCCAGGCCCGTGACAAGGCGGCCCGATTGGATGATGAGATTAATTTAAAGAGGTGCAGCCATGCGCAGAACCAGCTTCGACCACCTGCCCTGCCCCGTCGCCCAGGCGCTGGACCTGATCGGCGACAGCTGGAACATGCTGATCCTGCGCGAATCCTTCTACGGCTCCACCCGCTTCGATCAGTTCCTCGCACGATTGGGCATTGCCAGCAACGTGCTCACCCGCCGCCTGCGCGCCCTGGTGGACAGCGGTCTGCTGCAGCGCCGCCAGTACAACGACCACCCGCCGCGCTTCGACTACCTGCTCACCGAGCGCGGCCGCGACCTGCGCTCGGTGCTGCTGACCCTGCTGCAGTGGGGCAAGCGCCACGCCGGCATGGCCAGCGCCGCCGAGCTGGTGGACACCCGCAACGGCCGCCCCGTGCGTATCGCCCTGGTGGATGCCGACAGCGGCGAGCCCATCGGTCCGCAGCACCAGATTCACCGCCGCGAGGGCGACCGACTCGTCCCCGTCTTCCCGCAAGCAATTCCCCAGAACATTCCCCAGAACACTCCCCACGCCGATCACGCCTGAGCGAGGCCGCCATGAACCAGCCCTTCACCCTCCCCACCACGCCAGCCGTCGACACGGCCAGACCGAAATCCCGCAAGGCGCTCAGGCTGGGCATCGCCACCGCAGCCATCCTCGGCGCAGCCGCCTACGCCGGGCACTGGTGGCTCGACGGGCGCTTTCTGGAGAAGACCGACGATGCCTACGTCGGCGGCGACGTCACCGTCATCAGCCCGCGCGTAGCCGGCTACATCGCCGAGTTGAAGGTCAGCGATAACCAGCGGGTGCATGCCGGCGACCTGCTCGCGCGCATCGATGACCGTGACTACCGCGCCGCTCTGGCAAAAGCCGAGGGCGCGGTGCATGCCGAGGAAGCGGCGCTGGGCAATGTCGACGCCCAGGCCTCGCTGCAGGACGCACTGATCCGCCAGAGCCAGGCGGAGATCGACGCCGCCGCTGCGGAAGAGGTTCGCACCCGCGACGACCAACGCCGCTACGCCACCCTGGTGCGCACCAACGCCGTGTCGGTGGAAGCCGCACAGCGCGCCGACGCCAGCTTCAAATCCGCCCGCGCCAACAGCGACAAGGCCCGTGCCAGCCTGCTTGCCGCGCGTCGCCAGCTGGACGTGATCCACAGCCAGCGCCAGCAGGCCCAGGCCGCGCTGGAGCAGGCCGTCGCCGCCCGTGACCTGGCGCACCTGGACCTTGGCTACACCGAACTGCGAGCCCCGGTGGACGGCTACATCGGCAACCGCCGTGCGCGGGTCGGCAGCTACGTCGCCGCCGGTACCCAGTTGCTCGCCGTGGTGCCCGCGCAGGGCCTGTGGGTGGACGCCAATTTCAAGGAAGACCAACTGGCGCGCATGCAACCCGGCCAGGCGGTGACCATCGAGGCCGACATCCTCCCCGGCAAGGTCTTCCACGGCCACCTGGACAGCCTCGCCCCGGCCACCGGCGCGCAGTTCAGCATCCTCCCGCCGGAGAACGCCACCGGCAACTTCACCAAGATCGTCCAGCGCGTGCCGGTGCGCGTGCACCTGGACGACGCCGACGGCCGCCTCGGCAACCTGCGCCCCGGCCTTTCCGTGCTGGTGGAAGTGGACACCCGCGCCCACGAGCATGGCGACGCCGACCAGCGCGTCGCCCTGAGCAACCAGCCGTGAACCTCTCCGGCAGCAAGCTGTGGATCGCAAAGCACTGGAGCAGCGAAGTGGTGCCGGTGGAGAGCCTTTCCACCGGCCGCAAGGTCATCTCCTTCGCCTGCATGTGCCTGGGGATGTTCATCGCCCTGCTGGACATCCAGATCGTCTCCGCCTCGCTGCGCGACATCGGCGGCGGGCTATCGGCCGGTGCCGATGAACTGGCCTGGGTGCAGACCAGTTACCTGATCGCCGAGATCATCGTCATCCCGCTCTCCGGCTGGCTGTCCAAGGTGCTCTCCACCCGTTGGCTGTTCGCCGCCTCGGCACTGGGCTTCACCCTCACCAGTCTGCTCTGCGCCATGGCCTGGAACATCCAGAGCATGATCGCCTTCCGCGCGCTGCAGGGCTTTCTCGGTGGTTCGATGATCCCCATGGTGTTCACCACCGGCTTCCTCTACTTCGACGGCAAGCAGCGGGTGATAGTCGCCGCCACCATCGGCGCCATCGCCTCCCTCGCGCCGACCCTCGGGCCGGTGATCGGCGGCTGGATCACTGACATTTCCTCCTGGCCCTGGCTGTTCTATATCAACCTGGTGCCGGGGCTGTTCGTCGCCATCGTAGTGCCGATCATGGTGCGCATCGACAAGCCCGACCTGTCGCTGCTCAAGGGCGCCGACTACCCGGCGATTCTGCTGATGGCGCTGTTCCTCGGCTGCCTGGAATACACCCTGGAGGAAGGCCCGCGCTGGAACTGGTTCAGCGACGACACCATCGTCGTCACCGCCTGGGTTTCCGGCCTGTGCGGCATCGCCTTCATCTACCGCAGCCTGACCGCCGCGCACCCCATCGTCGACCTGCGCGCCCTGAGGGAACGCAACTTCGCGCTCGGCTGCCTGTTCAGCTTCGTCACCGGCATCGGCATCTTCGCCACCATCTACCTGACCCCGCTGTTCCTCGGCCGGGTGCGCGGCTACGGTGCGCTGGACATCGGCCTGGCGATCTTCTCCACGGGCATCTTCCAGATCATGAGCATTCCGCTCTACGCCGCCCTCGCCCGGCGCGTCGACCTGCGCTGGATACTGTTGCTGGGGATGGTGATGTTCACCCTGTCGATGTATGAATTCGCCCCGCTGACCCACGACTGGGGCGCGGGCCAGTTGATGTTCCCGCAGGCCCTGCGCGGCATGGCGCAGCAGTTCTGCGTAGCGCCCACCGTGACGCTGGCACTGGGCTCACTGCCGCCGGAGCGCCTGAAGCTCGCCTCCGGGCTGTTCAACCTGATGCGCAACCTGGGCGGCGCCATCGGCATCGCCGCCTGCGCCACGGTGCTCAACGACCGCGCCAACCTGCACTTCCTGCGCCTGGCGGAGCACCTGAACAGCGGCAACGAAGCGCTCAACCGCTGGCTGGCGCCATCCATGGAGCTCAACGGCGAACCGTCGCAGCAGGCGCTCAAGCACCTGTGGAACCTGACCTGGCGCGAGGCGCAGACACTGACCTTCGCCGATGCCTTCCTGCTGGTCGGCGCGTGCTTCGCGGTGACGCTGCTGTTGGTGCCGCTGATGCGCAGGATCGCCCCGCCCACGCAGCCCAGCGCAGACAATCACTGAGCCGCCATCAGCTCCTCGAGGAAGGCGACGAACACGCGGATGCGGCTGGATTCACGCAGGCTCGGCGGGTACAGCACGTTGATGCTGCCCACGGTGTTGCCGGGATAGGAGTCGTACTCGGGCAGCAGGCGCACCAGCCTTCCGGCGCGAACGTCTTCGGCCACCAGCCAGTCCGACAGCAGCGCGATGCCACCGCCGGCCAGCGCGGTCTCGCGCAGGACATCGGCATTGTTGCTCTGCAGGCGGCCCTGCACGTTGAGCGGCCAGGTGTCCTGGCCGTCGCTACAGGTCCAGGTCAGGTGCGCGCCGCCGTAGTCGAAGCGCAGGCACTGGTGCTCCATCAGGTCCAGCGGGTGGGCCGGCGTGCCGGCGCGTTGCAGGTAGTCGGGGCTCGCCACCAGCCAGCGCTGGAACTGGCCGATGGGGCGACTGATGATGTCGTCGCTGGTAAGGCTCGAACCCAGGCGCACGGACAGGTCGATCTGCTGTTTCGGCAGGTCGGTGATCTGGTCGCTGAGGGACAGGCTGACTTCCAGCTCCGGGTACTGCGCCAGCAGGCTTCCCAGGTGCGGGGCGATGACTCGGCGACCGAATTCCACCGGTACGCTGACGCGCAACCGCCCCTTCGCCTCGCGGCCACGGTCGCTGACCAGTCCGTCGGCTTCCACCAACGCCTCGAGGATTTCCACGGCCTTGTCGTAGTACGCCTGTCCGGCGAGCGTCGGGCTGCTGTGGCGGGTGGTGCGGTTGAGCAGCGTGGCGCCCAGCTCCGCTTCCAGCGCCGCCACCTGGCGGGTCACCGAGGAGGTTGCCACGCCGAGCTTGCGGGCCGCCGCCGAGTAACCGCCACAACGGACGGTCTCGACGAACATCGACAGGGCCTGCAGTTTGTCCATGGCGGCACTCCGGGAGCGGGAAACCCCGGAGTGTACCCAATCACCCCTGCGCTCGCCTTGCACGCCTGTGCTCTCAGGCGTGGCTGTCGCCGCGCAGCAGGAAGAGCAAGGTGGCGATGGTCGGGATGACCGCCGCGCCGATGGCGAACGGCGTCCAGCTGATGGCTTCGTAGAGCGGGCTGGCAACCAGCGAGCCGAGCGCACCGCCGACGAAGATGCTGGTCATGTACACCGCGTTCAGGCGCGCACGGCTGTGCGGGTCAAGGGCGTACACCTCACGCTGGCCAAGCACCATGTTCAGCTGCACCGCGAAATCCAGCAGCACCGCGCACACCACCAGCCAGAAGAATCCCGCACCGGGCAGCGCACCGAGCAACAGCGCGAACGGCGCCAGCAGCAGCGCCACCAGGGTGCCCTTGACGGTATGCCCGGCATCCGCCAGCCGTCCGGCGATGGGCGCGGCGACGGCGCCGACGGCGCCTACCAGGGCGAACAGCGCGACCTGAGTCTGGCTGAAGCCATGGTGGCGGATCAGCTCGATGGGGGCGATGGTCCAGAAGGCGCTGAACGCGGCGAACAGCAGCCCTTGGTAGAGCGCGCGTTCACGCAGCACGGCGTAGCGCCGCGCCAGGGAGAACACCGAACCGATCAGCTGCGGGTAGGTCGCGCTGTGGGCTGGTACGCGGCGCGGCAGCGCCACCGCCATCACCAGCGCGATCACCAGCATCAGCACGGACGCGGCGAGAAACACCCCGCGCCAGCCGAAGACTTCCGCCACCAGGCTGGACACCGGCCGTGACAGCAGGATGCCCAGCAGTAGGCCGCCCATGATGTTGCCCACCACGCGGCCACGGGCCTCTTCCGGCGCCAGGTGCGCGGCCAGCGGCACGAGGATCTGCACTGCCACCGAGGTCAGGCCGATCAGCAGTGCGCAGGCCAGCAGCACCGAAGGCGAATTCGCCAGCCCGGCGCCGGCCAGGCACAGCGCCACGGCCAGAGTGAAGCCGATCACCAGCTTGCGGTTTTCCAGCAGGTCCGCCAGCGGCACCAGGAACAGCAGGCCAATGGCGTAGCCGAACTGCGTCAAAGAGACGATCAGGCTGGCTTTTTCGGTGGAGAGGCCGATTGCCGGGGCAATCAGCTCGACGATGGGCTGCGCGTAGTAGAGGTTGGCGACCACGGCGCCGCAGCAGAAGGCCAGCAGCACCACCATCGCTGAGGACAGGGTCGGCTGCGTGTGGTCGGCCGGAAGGGAATTCGAAGCGGGGTTCATGACCATTCCTTGTGGGAAAAACAGTGGCGCCAGCCTATGCCGGCAGCCTCCCGCGCAGAATCGGTCGGGCCGGCAATACAGCGGTGCGCGAAACGCAACGCTGCCTGCCGGCGCGACGGTTCAGGCCATGTCGCTGTTGCTGAATTCCTCGGCGAGGAAGTCGATTAGTGTGCGTACCGAGGGCAGCAGGCCACGGCGCGAGGGGAAGATCGCGTGGACGATGCCGCACTTGGGCGACCAGTCCGGCAGCAGCTCGACCAGCCGGCCGGCAGCCAGGTCCTCGCGCACCGCCACACGCGGCACGTGGGCGATGCCGACACCGGCGATCACCGCATTGCGCAGGGCCAGCAGGTCGTCGGTGACCATGCGTGGCTTGTGAGAGATCAACAGGCGCTCCCCTTCCTCGTTGAACAACTCCCACTGGTATTCGCGCTGCATGCCGCCCCAGTGCAGGCTGGGCAGCTGGCCGAAGCCCATCGGCGAGCTGTCGCCGGTCATGCGTTCGAGGAAATCCGGGCGCCCCACCAGGCACTGGGTGCTGTTGCCCAGCACCTTCATCACCATGTCGGTGTTCTCCAGCGGCGGGAAGCGCACCCGCAGGGCGATATCGAAACCCTCGTGGAGCAGGTCGACGCGGCGGTTGGTGCTCTCGATGAACAGTTCCACCAGCGGGTATTTGAGCATGTAGCGGGTGAGCATCGGCCCGACCCAGGAGTTGAGCAGCGTCGTCGGGCAGGCCAGCCGCACCAGTCCGCGTGGCTCGGCGCGGTTGCGTTCGATGACCTCCGAAGCACCTTCCGCCTCGATGCGCATGGCCACGCAGCGCTGGTAGTACTCCTGGCCGATCTCGGTCAGCGAGCAGTGCCGGCTGGTGCGGTGCAGCAGACGCACGCCCAGGCGTTCCTCCAACTGGGCGATGCGCCGGCTGAGCTTGGACTTGGGGATGTCCAGCGCGCGGCCGGCAGCGGCGAACCCACCCTGCTCCACCACCTGAGTGAAGTAATAGAGGGTGTTGAGGTCTTCCATGGGTTGTTCTCCGCCTGGAACGCTGGGAAAGCTGCGCAGCTTACCGTATCAGGTGATGCGGCACGCGCCAGCCATGCTGCGGCGGTCATGTACGGGGAGAATGGAGTCAACCGCTCCTGCGAGCGGAAAGCGTCGGTGCGGGTCTGCAGTAGCGTCCCATGGGCGCGGCCGCAGGCAAGGCCCGCCCCTGCTGGGGAACACGACTCCTCGCAGGGGCGGGCCGTACCAGCGACACGATCACGCGGGTGTTGCCACCCGCGTCAAACCGCCGATCAGCCCTTCGCCGCCCAGGCGTTGAAGCGCTGCTCGAGGTCCTCGCCGTGGTCGACCCAGAACTCGAAGTTCACCGGCACCGCCTGCTCGAGGTTCGCCGGCGCCGTGTTCAGGCGCTCGATCAGCTTGGGATCGATCAGCTTGTTGGTCCCCAGGTTCACCGAGCCGTAACCCAGCTTCACGGTGTGGATCTTCTGCTGCTCGGGCGACAGCGAGAAGGCGATGAAGTCCTCGGCGGCCTTCTTGTTCGGGCTGCCCTTGGGGATCGCCCAGGAGTCGATGGCATACAGGCTGCCGTTCCACACCACCTTCATCGGCACGCCCTCCTCCTGCGCAGCGAAGGCGCGGCCGTTGTAGGCAGTGCTCATGACCACGTCGCCGCTGGCGAGGAACTGCATCGGCTGCGCGCCGGACTCCCACCACTGGATCGATGGCTTGATCTCATCGAGCTTCTTGAACGCGCGGTCCACGCCTTCCTTGGTGGACAGTACCTTGTACAGGTCTTCCTTCTTCACGCCATCGGCCAGCAGGGCGATCTCCAGGGTGTACTTGGCGCCCTTGCGCAGCGAGCGCTTGCCGGGGAATTTCTTCGTGTCCCAGAAATCCGTCCAGCCGGTCGGGCCGTTGGCAAGGCGTTTACCGTCGTAGACCATGGCCATCGACCAGACCAGCAGGCCGGCGCCGCAGTCGGAGATGGTGCCGGGCACGTAATCTTCGGCCTTGCCGAGGATCGCCGGATCGAGTTGCTCGAACAGGCCTTCTTCGCAGCCGCGCAGCAGCTCAGGGCCTTCCACCTGGACGACGTCCCAGTTGACGCCGCCGGTGTCGACCATGGCCTTGATCTTGCCCATTTCGCCGTTGTACTCGCCGGCGATCACCTTCATTCCTTCCTTCTTCTCGAAGGGCTTGTAGAAGGCCTCGGTCTGTACGTCCTTGCTGATACCACCGAAGGAGATCACGGTCAGATCAGCAGCCATGGCGCCGGACGCCACGCCCATGAGCAGGGCTCCCAGAATCGGGTTTTTCATTTCCACCTCTTGGCTTTGTTGTTGGCAGATGGTTCAAGCACGCAGGCGCCCGGTCTCTGCGGACCGGGGCACGATAACAGGGGCAGGTGCGCCCGTTTGTCTTAACTGCGATAGGCGGCCTCGCCGTCCTCGATCAGGCGCAGGGCCGATTCCCAGGCCAGCAGGTGCAGGCCGTCGACCAGCGCTTCCTCCTCCTGCAAGGCGACGCGCTCGCACACCGCGTGCGGCGGGTAGCGCAGCTGGCGGCCGCCGGCCAGGGCCTGGACCTGCGCCTGGCAGGCGCGCTCGAGGAAGTAGATCTGGTTGAAGGCTTCGGCGATGCAGCGCCCGGTGGCCAGCAGGCCGTGGTTGCGCAGGATCATCACCATGTGGCTGCCCAGGTCGTTGACCAGGCGCGAGCGCTCCTCCGGGTCCAGGGCGATGCCTTCGTAGTCGTGGTAGCCCAGGCGGTCGTAGAACTTAAGCGCATGCTGGCTGATCGGCAGCAGGCCGTCTTCCTGGGCAGACACCGCGATACCGGCGGCCGTGTGGGTGTGGATCACGCAGGCCACGTCCTCGCGGGCGGCATGTACCGCGGAATGGATGTTGAAGCCGGCGCGATTGACGCTCTTCGGGCCGAAGCGTGGGTCGATGACGTCGCCCGCGTGGTCGACCTTCACCAGGTCGGAGGCGCGCATTTCATGGAACATCACGCCGTAGCGGTTGATCAGGTAGTGGCCCGGTTCGCCCGGCACCCGCGCGGAGATGTGGGTGTCGATATGGTCGGTCCAGCGGAAGTGCGCGATCAGCCGGTACAGCGCGGCAAGGTCGCAGCGCGCCTGCCACTCTTCGGCGGAAATACTCGACGGATCGATGTTGTAAGCTGTGTCACGCATGACGGGCTGTCCCTGTTCTTGTTCGGGGGTTCTTATTTCAGGCTGTGCGGCGTATTGCCGCCGTCTGGGACCGAGTGTGCTGGGCGCGCCCCGCCCGCACCATGCACAGGGACAACGCAGAAATTGCAGTGCTGTTATGGTCCGCGGACCTGTACAGATCCTTCCCCACCATAATCGGACCTTCGGATGCTGTTGCTCGACCCCACCTCGGACATTCCCCTGGTCACCCAGATCGTCGACGGTATCGCCCAGGCCATCGACGAGCAGCGCCTGCGCCCCGGCGCCAAGCTGCCTTCGATCCGCAAGTTCGCCCAGGCCAACGGCGTCAGCCACTTCACCGTGGTCGAGGCGTACGACCGACTGGTGGCGCGCGGCTGTCTGAGCGCCGTGCCCAACGCCGGCTTCTATGTGCGCGGCCCGGTAGTCGAGGGCAGCATCAGCGACGAGGCGCCCACCGAGTTCGACTTCGATGCGCACCTGCTGCTGCACAAGGTCTTCCAGCCGCTGGGGATGGAACTTCGCCCCGGCGTCGGTCTGCTGCCCGAGCACTGGCTCGACGGCGAAGGCCTGCTGCGCGGCCTGCGCAGCCTGGCGCGGGAAGAGCCGACTCAGTTCGGCAACTACGGCCACAGCAAGGGCAACCCCAAGCTGCGCGGCAAGCTCGCCGACCGCCTGGGCGATGCGGGGGTAGCCGCCAGCCCCGAGCAGATCCTGCTGACTGCCGGCGCCAGCCAGGCGCTGGATCTGACTGTGCGCTACCTGGTACAGCGCGGCGATCCGGTGCTCGTTGACGAGCCTGGCTACCACAACCTGTTCCTCAACCTGCGCCTGCAGGGCGCGCAATTGCTGGGCGTACCCCGCAGCGCCGACGGGCTTGACCTCGACCGCCTGGAGCAACTGGCCCGCGAGCACCGCCCCAAGGTCTACTTCACCCAGGCTCGTCTGCAGAGCCCCACCGGCGGCAGCCTGTCGTTGGCCGCCGCTCACCGGTTGCTGCAACTGGCGGAGAAGTACGATTTCCTCATCGTCGAGAACGACATCTACGCCGAACTCGACCCCGCCGGCCAGCTGCTGCTGGCCAACCTCGACCAGCTGGCGCGGGTGATCTACATCGGCAGCCTGTCCAAGGTCATCGCCCCGGCGCTGCGCACCGGTTTCATCGCCGCGCACCCGGAACTGATCGAGGAGCTGGTGCCGCTGAAGATGGTCAGCGGCCTGACCAGCTCGGAACTCACCGAGACCCTGGCCCTGGACATCCTCCTGCAGGGCCGCCACCGCAAGCACGTGCGCCAGCTGCGCGACCAGCTCGGCGACGCCCACGACAGCGTGGCGCGGCGCCTGGAAGCCGCCGGCCTGGAAATCTTCCACGAACCCCGCGCCGGCCTGTTCCTCTGGGCCCGGCACCGAGCGGTCGACGACGCCACTTTGCTCGCCAGCCGCGCCAAGGAGGCCAAGATTCTGCTGTTCCCCGGCCAGCTGTTCATGCCCGACGGCCGCAGCGTGCCGTGGATGCGCTTCAACGTCGCGCACTCGCTGGATGAGCGGCTGTATACCTTTCTCTCCGCACAGGGTTGATGGTCACAACAATCAGTGGAGCCGAGTCCAAGGAAGAACAGCCGGTCTTTCGTCCGGCACGTCAGGAGGACACCATGAAATTTCCCGCCATCGACCCGCAGCAACTGCAACGCGCCCAGCAAGGCGACCCCGCCGCCCTCGACGCACTGCTGGTGGCCCTGCAATCACCGGTCTACAACCTCGCCCTGCGCATGCTCGGCCGCCGTGAAGATGCCCAGGACGCCAGCCAGGAAATCCTCCTGCGCATCACCACGCACCTCGCCAGCTTCCGCGGCGACAGCCAGTTCTCCACCTGGGCTTTCCGCATCGCCAGCAACGCGCTGCTGACTGCGCGCACCAAGGTCCGAGAGACGCCCACCGTGTCGCTGGAAGCTCTGGCGGAAAAGCTCGACCTCGGTCTGCGCCTGGCCGAAGCCAATGAGCGCCCGCTTGAACCGGCCGACAAGCTTACCGCCGAGCGCATCGCGCTGGCCTGCACCCAGGGCATGCTGATGTGCCTGGAGCGCGAGCAGCGCCTGGCCTATGTGCTCGACATCGCCTTCGGGCTGGACTCGGAGACGGCGGCGGAGGTGCTGGAGATCGAACCGGCGGCCTACCGCAAGCGCCTGTCACGGGCACGCCAGCGACTGGATGAGTTCATGCAGCAGCATTGCGGGCTGGTCAACGCGCAGGCCGCCTGCTCCTGCGAGCGCCAGGCACTGGCCCTGCCGGCGGGCGCCAGCGATACCCGCAAGGCCGAGAGCGAGCTGCTCGCCCTCACCCGCCTGGCCGATGCCGCAGCAGTGTTCCGCGGCCACCCGGATTACCACGTCCCGCAACGGGTCATCGAAACCGTCCGCGCCGTGCTGCAGCAGCACACCGGAGGCTGGCAATGAACGCACTCGCCGATCTGGACTACCCCGAAGGCTTCCAGCCGCTGCAGCGGCGCAATCCGTTGCTGGACCTGCTCGGCCCGTTCCTGGTGCGCGGCGAAGGTGATTCACTGGAACTCGGCCTGCTGCTGGACGAACGCCACACCAACAGCCGCGGCGGCGTACACGGTGGCATCCTCGCCACCCTGGCGGACATCGGCATGGGCTACGCCATGGCCTTCTCCAGCCAACCGCCGCAACCGCTGGTCACCGCCAGCCTGACCCTGGACTACGTCTCCAGTGCCCAGGTCGGTGACTGGCTGAGCATCCGCCTGCTGCACAGCCGGCAGGGCCGGCAGATGGCCTTTGCCAATGCGCTGCTGTCGGTGGGCGACAAGGTGGTGGCGCAGGCCAGCGCGGTATTCGCGGTCCCGCGCTGATCCGCCGGATATCGCCAGCGGCCGCGCGAGGCCTTAGACTTGCCGCCCATCAGCAACCGCCAGCAAGAGATCACTATGGGCGCCCAGTGGAAAGCCAAACATAAAGAAGTCGCCGCCAACGCCAAGGGCCGCATTTTCGGCAAACTGTCGAAGGAAATCATGATCGCCGCGCGCAATGGCGCCGACCCGGACATGAACCCGAAACTGCGCCTGGTCGTCGAGCAGGCCAAGAAGGCCTCGATGCCGCGCGATACCCTGGAGCGCGCCATCAAGAAGGGCGCCGGCCTGCTGGACGGCGCAGCTACCTTCGAGCGCGTGGTCTACGAAGGTTTCGCCCCGCACCGCGTGCCGGTGATCGTCGAGTGCCTGACCGACAACGTGAACCGCACCATCGCGGAAATCCGCGTACTGTTCCGCAAGGGCCAGCTGGGCGCCTCCGGATCGGTGTCCTGGGACTTCGACTACCTGGGCCTGGTGGAGGCCACCCCGGCCAGCGCTGACGCCGACCCGGAACTGGCCGCCATCGAAGCCGGCGCCCAGGACTTCGAGCCGGGCGAGGAAGACGGCGACACCCTGTTCCTCACCGACTCCACCGACCTCGACGCCGTCTGCCGCGCCCTGCCCGAGCACGGCTTCACGGTCGCCTCGGCCAAGCTCGGCTACAAGGCAAAGAACCCGGTGAGCCTGTCCGACGCGGAACTGGAGGAAGTCGAAGCCTTCCTCGACGCCCTGGACGGCAACGACGACGTGCAGAACCTCTACGTCGGCCTGGCGTAAGTCGGACTGGCGCAAGACAGAAAGGGCGGCCGATTGGCCGCCTTTTTTCATTCTGGCGGGCGCTGCGCGCTCGCGCGAAGACTTGCTATCCGCTACAGCCCGTTCTTCAGGCTTTGGCTCAAGCTCTCCTGCCGACGGATCGCGGGCATGGCCCGCTCCTGCAGGGTTGCTCCCCAGCGCAGCGACTTTGCGCATTTCTGATATCGCCCCACCCCGCGCCCTTCGTACCTTCTCCCTGCCCGCCGCACCTGACGGCCGGCGCGTGCAACCCACAAAACAACAAGAAGGGCCGCCCCATGACTCCACGCATCCAACCGTCGGCAACCGCCGACGCCCTCCCTTGCCCGCTGCGCTCCGGCGCGCGCGGCTGACTGCCGTTCACCCCTCATCATTCACAGGCAAGGGACACCCACCATGCTCAAACAAGGCGTACTCCGCTGGCCCCAGATCGCCGGGCTCGGCATTTCACTGGTCATCGCCGGGCAGTTCTCCGGCTGGAACTACGGCCTGGCCAGCAGCGGCTGGGCCAACATGCTCGTCGCCACCCTGCTGATGGCCGTGCTCTGCGGCGGCCTGGCGCTGTGCGTGTGCGAACTTTCCACCGCGCGGCCCCATGCTGGCGGTGTGTTCGCCTACGCGCAGCTGGCCTTCGGGCCCTTCGTCGGCTATCTGGTCGGCGCGGCCTGTGCACTGGCGCTGACCATCGGCACCGGCGCGGCTGCCAACTTCCTCGCCGCCTATATGGAGTCAGTGTTCGGCTTCGGCGGCTGGCCGGTGCGTATCGGCCTGTTCGCGGTAATCATCGGCATTCACATCGTTGGCGTTGGCGAAGCCCTCGGGTTGACCCTGCTGGCCGGCGCCGTGGCAGCCATCGCGCTGCTGGCCTTTGGTGGCGCCATGCTGCCCCACGTACACTGGGAAAACCTGCTGGCCACTACCGGCAGCCCGCTGCCCAACGCCGCCAGCGCGCTGCCGGGTGTGAGCGTCGGCGGCGTGTTCGCCTGCGTGCCCTTTGCCATCTGGATGTTCATCTGCCTGGAGCAGGTCGCCTCCGCCGCCGAGGAAGCCGCCGAACCGGGCCGCAGCATGCCGCGCGGGATCATCGCCGCCGTCGCTACCCTGCTGCTGACCGCCCTGACCGTGGTGATCAGCGCGCCGGGCGCCGCCGGGGTAGAAGTGGTCGGCAACGCCGGCGACCCGCTGTACGCCGCCATGACCCACGGCGGACTCTACGGCGAGCGTGACTGGCTGCCGCTGCTGGTTGGTTCCGGCGCCGTATGCGGCCTGCTGGCGACCTTCTTCTCGGTGGTGTTCTCCGCCTCCCGCCAGCTGTTCGCCCTGGCCCGTGACGGCTTCTTCCCCGCCGCCATGGCGCGCACCAACCGCCGTGGCGCGCCCTACGTCGCCCTGCTGGTGCTGACCGTGATCGGCCTGCCGCTGACCCTGGTGCCGCCGGAAAAGCTCCTGCTGTGCATCGTCCTGCTGCTGGGCAGCTGCCATCTGGTGCTGTTCGCCGCCTACCTGCGTCTGCACCGCACCCAGCCCGGCCTGGCGCGCCCGTTCCGCCTGCGCGGCGGCCCGCTCGTGGCCAGCGTCGGCATGCTGCTGACGCTGGTGGTGATCGCCGCCTGCTTCCAGCTCGAAGTGGCGATGCTCAGCGCCCTGGCCCTGGTGGTCGCCGCCCTCATCCTCAACTACCTGCTGCGCGCCGCCAACCGCGCCGGCAAGCCCCTGGAGAATGCCGAGAATGTCTGAATCGACCCTGCTGCAACGCCGCCACCAGGTCATGGGCGATGCCTCGCCGCTGTTCTACGACGAGCCGCTGGAGCTGGTGAAAGGCGACGGTGTCTGGCTCATCGACGCCGCCGGCAAGCGCTACCTGGACTGCTACAACAATGTGCCCTGCGTCGGCCACTGCCACCCCAGGGTGGTGGCGGCCATGGCCGAACAGGCGGCGACGCTGAACATCCACACCCGCTACCTAAACGAGCGCGTGGTGCGCTACGCCGAGAGCCTCACCGCGACCTTTGCCGAACCGCTGGACAGCCTGATGTTCACCTGCACCGGCAGCGAGGCCAACGAGCTGGCCCTGCGCATGGCGCGCTTCGCCACCGGCAACAAGGGCGTGATCGTCAGCGACTACAACTACCACGGCAACACCACCAGCCTGGCGGCAGTGACCACCGCGCTGCCCAGCTCCGAGCCGTTCTCCGCCCACGCGCGGGCCGTGCCGATCCCCTGCCTTTACCATGCCGACGGCACGCCCGAGCAAATCGCCGACCGCTACGTGGCCAAGGTCGCCGAAGCCATCGCCGAGCTGCAGACGGCCGGCGTCGGCCTGGCGGCCATGCTGATCGACACCCTGTTCGCCAACGAAGGCATTCCGCGCCTGCCGGCCGGCTACCTGGAGCGCGTGGCGAAGCTGGTGCGCGATGCCGGCGGCCTGCTGATCACCGACGAGGTGCAATCGGGCTTTGCCCGCACCGGCGACCATATGTGGGGCCACCAGTCGCACCCGCTGGTGCCGGACATCGTCACCCTCGGCAAACCCATGGGCAACGGCTTCCCTCTGGCGGGCGTGGTGACCAACCGCGAGCGCGTGGAGACCTTCGGCCGCAGCAACATGTACTTCAACACCTTCGGCGGCTCGCCGGTGGCCGCTGCCGTCGGCCAGGCGGTGCTGGACGTGATCACCGAGCAGGACCTGCAAGGCAACGCCCGGCGCCAGGGCGCGAAGCTCAGCGCCGAACTGCATCGCCTCGTCGAGCGCCACTCGATCATCGGCGACGTTCGCGGCCAGGGTCTGTTCTTCGCCGTGGAACTGGTGCGCGACCGCGCCAGCCGCGAGCCGGCCGGGCTCGAAGCGCGACGCATCGTCAACCGCATGCGCCAGCGTGGCGTGCTGATCAGCAAGATCGGCGGCGACGACAACATCCTCAAGATTCGCCCGCCTCTGGTGTTCGAGGCCGAGCACGGCGAGCTGTTCATCGACACCCTGAACCAGGTCCTGAGCGAACTCTGAGGAGCTACCATGAACGACTTTTCCAAGGCTTGTTTCACAGAGCTCGATCACGACCAGCAGATCGCCTGCCTTCGCGACCTGGCACTGGACGCCCTGCACCACTGGGATGGCGATTTCGTCGGCCTGGAGCTGCTCAAGTACCGCGAGAACGCAGTGTTCTGCGCCACCCGTAGCGACGGCACGCGCAGCGCCCTGCGCGTGCACCGCGGCGGCTACCACAGCGAAGCGGCACTGCGTTCGGAGCTGACCTGGATGGAGCAGTTGGCCGCCGGCGGTATCGGCGTACCGAGCATCATCCGCACCCGCAGCGGCGAGCACCTGGCCGAGGTACGCAGCACTGCTCTGGAAGAATCACGCTTCGTCGACATGCTCGGCTGGCTTTCCGGTAGCACTTTGGGCTCCGCCGAGCAGGGCCTGAGCGCCGATGGCGACATCGAGGCGCTGTTCCATCAGGCCGGCGTCGTGGCCGCGCGCATCCACCTGAATTCAGCCCAGTGGCGCCAGCCCAACGAATTCACCCGGCACGCCTGGGACGAGGAAGGCCTAGTCGGCGCCAACCCGTTCTGGGGGCGATTCTGGGAGCTGGAGCTGCTCAGCGATGGGCAACGCGAGCTTCTGCAGAGAGCTCGACAGGAAGCCCGCCTCGACCTGCGCCGCTACGGCCGCAACCTAGGCAACTTCGGCATGATCCACGCCGACCTGGTGCCGGAGAATCTGTTGCTCGAAGGCGGCGAACTGCAACTGATCGACTTCGACGATGCCGGCTTCGGCTGGCACATGTTCGAGCTGGCCACTGCGCTGTACTTTTGTCTGGACGACCCGCGCCTGGCGCAGATCCAGGCGGCGCTGCTGGCCGGCTACGACTCGGTCAAGCCACTGTCCGGAGCCGACCGCGCCGCGCTGCCGTTGTTCCTCGCCCTGCGCGGCACCACCTACCTGGGCTGGGTGCACACCCGGCCCACCAGCGAAACCGCCCGGGAACTGGCGCCCATGCTGATCGAGCGCGCCTGTACACTGGCCGCCGCCTACCTCGCCGGCCGCTGAAACTGGCAGAGCGCCGCAACACCCTGGCGCGCAGGCACAAGCCTGCCCGCCAGCACTGACCGATACTCGGCGCACAACCGAGGTGACCCGCAATGACCGGCATCGCCCGCCATCAGGCAACCGACTCCGATGAACTGGCCTGCGCCCTCGCCGGCTGGAGCCAGGACTACACCCAGCTCGGCCACGGCCGCCTGCAGGCGGAGCTGCTGCATGTGCAACTGCCCGACGCCTCGCTGATCTACGAACATTCCAACCTGCACCTGCACGAGAACATGGCGCCGCCCGCCGGCCACCTGGTGATCGGCATCCCCCTGCGCGCCAGTGCCGATTCGCGCTTCAACGGCCAGGCCCTGCACGACGACACCCTGCTGGTGCTCGAAGGCGGTCGCGAGCTGGAAATCTGCGCCGCCGGGGAAATCCACATGCTCGGCCTGACCTTCAGCCAGCCACAGCTGGAACGCCTGCTCGGCGCAGAGGAGCGCGAGCTGTTCGAACGCGCGCTGCAGCAACGACGCCTGGAGCTTTCGCCTACTGGCGCCGGCGGCCTGCGCCGCAGCCTGTGCGACGCCCTCGCCGGCTTCGAAGGCGAGCTGTGGCGGGTGGACGATCCGCAGCAGGCCGGGCATGCAGTCGCCCTGGTGCTCAGCCACGTACTGCAGGCGCTGGAAGAAATCCTCCCCGGCAACGACCGCGAAGGCGCGCCGCGCTCATTGCAGCAACATCGCCGCCTGGTGCTGGCAGCCATCGAGCGCATGCAGGCCGACCTCTCCGAGCCGCTGTCGCTGCTGGAACTGAGCCAGCGCCTGAACACCAGCCAGCGTACCCTGCAGTACTGCTTCCGGCAGATCTGCCAGAGCACGCCGCAACAGTTCTTCCTCAGCCTGCGCCTGGCCGAGGCGCGCCGCCGGCTCAAGCAGGAGCCGCAGCAGAGCATCACCCACCTGGCACTGGACCTGGGGTTCGCCAGTTCCAGTCACTTCTCGGCGTTGTACAAACGCCTGTATGCGGAGCAACCGTCACTGATCTCGCGTTCGCGCTGATCGGCACGAATTCCGACTATCTGCACTTTTTCGGCGCAGCGAGCCCACTTTTCCCGGAAATAGAAGCCTTGGGCGATCTGGCAACCACACCCAATCACTTGGCAGACAGGAGCAACGGCACGGGGCCAGCCCTTACTTAGCATCGGCAGAAGTCACATCCCCTCAATCGACAATAACGAAACGGATGCCTTCACCATGACCCACGCCGCCGTGCTGCGCCCCACCCTGCTCGCCCTGCTCATCGCCGGGGCCAGTTCCGCCAGCGCCTACGAGCTGTACGCGACCGACGACACGCACCTGAACGCCGACCTCTCGGCGACCTTCGGGCTGTTCCACAGCCAGGAGCGCTACAACATGACCGGCACCCTGGATGAAGGCTCTTCGTCCTGGCAGGAAGGCTTCATCAAGTACGGCCTGAGCGGCGACCAGAAGCTGGGCGGCGCGGGCACCGCCTACGGCGCCTTCAACCTGCTCAGCTCCGGCACCTGGGGCGACGGCGACGCCGCCGGCTTCAGCGACGGTTCCGAACGCACCACCAAGATCGAGGACGCCTATGCCGGCTGGCGCTCGGCCGGGCTGTTCCCGGTGCTGGGTGACGATGGCATCGACCTGTCCTTCGGTCGCCAGAACATCGTGGTCGGCGATGGTTTCCTGATCGACGGCGACGCCCTGAACATGGGCAAGGGCCTGGCCGACGGCGAATACAACCGTGGCGGCGGCTACTACCTGGCGGCGCGCCGCGACTTCGACGAAACCGCCGTGCTGCGCATCGGCGGCAAGGAAGGCTGGCGCGGCGACCTGATGCGCCTGAAGTCGGACAACCGCGCCCAGGCCAACTCCGAGCTGTATGTCGCCACCCTCGAACATGTCGCCCCGGAAGCCACCTTCGGCCTGACCTACATCGACGTCACCGACGTGGACGAGCGCTACGCCTCGCCCATCCAGCTCGACCGCAAGGACATGAAGACCTACAGCCTGCGCGGCACCGGCAACGCCGGCGTGGAGAACCTGTTCCTCTCCGGCGAGTACGCCTGGCAGGACAAGCGCGACGCCCAGTACACCGACGACACCGCCAACGCCTGGTACCTGGAGGCCGGCTGGACCTTCTCCGACGTCACCTGGAAGCCCTATATCAGCTACCGCTTCAGCCGCTTCTCCGAAGGCTACGACACCCTCTTCTACGGCTTCAGCCGTGGCTTCGGCACCTGGTTCCAGGGCGAGGTGGCGGGCAACTACTCCGGCCCGTTCAACAACAACACGCGCGTACACAACGTCGGCGCCAAGGTCACCCCGCTGGAGAATCTCTCCATCGGCGCGCAGTACTTCGACTTCCACACCCTGGACACCGACCTGGGCAACACTGACGGTCGCGAGCTGGATCTCTACGCCGAGTGGGCGATCAACGAGCACCTGGTGATCATTCCGCTGGTGGGCCTGTACCAGCCGAAGAAGAGCGCAGCCGAAGGCGGCACCCAGATCGGCAACGACAACAGCAACCTCTACAGCCAGCTGCTGTTCTCCACCACGTTCTGATCCACGGATTCAAAGCCTAAGGAAAGCCCGCCATGCCCAGCCTCCTGACGTCCATCCAGGGCCGTATCACCTGGCTGGCGGGCCTCTGCCTGATTCTGGTCGCCAGCGTCCTGATCGGCCTCTCGCTGTACCAGGCGCGGCAGGACAGCCGCACCATCCAGCACGACAGCGGCGAGCTGTTCGCCGTTGCCGCACGGCACAACCTGGAAACCCAGGGCCAGGTGCAGGCCCTGCTGATCCGCGAACGCCTGCAGAACAACCTGCTGCTCGGTGAAGGCCTGCTGCGCACAGTGCAGAGCCTGCGCGCGCAACAGCAGCAGGGCGTCCTCGACCCCGCCGCGCTGCGCACCGCCCTCAATCATTCGATGGCCGATACCCTCGGCGCACACCCGGAGCTGCTCGGCCTGTTCCTGGTGTTCCAGCCCGATGCGCTGGACGCCGCCGACAGCCAGTTCGCCGCCCGCGAAGACCTGGGCAGCAACGAGACCGGCCGCTTCGCCCTCTACCTGCTGCAGAACGGCAAGGATATCCAGCGGGTGATCGGCACCGAGCAGGTTCTCGGCGACACCACGCCCGGCCCCAGCGGCCAGCCCTACAACGCCTTCTTCACCTGCTCCACCGGGCATGCCCGCCCCTGTGTGCTCGACCCGTATTTCGACGACGCCTCGGGCCAGCGCCGGCTGGTCACCAGCGTCACCCTGCCGCTGCTGGAGAACGGCAAGGCCATCGCTGCCGTGGGCTTCGACATCGACCTGGCGGCGCTGCAGCAAAGCAGCGCGGAAGGCAGCCGCAGCCTGTTCGACGGCCAGGGCCGCATTCGCATCCTCAGCCCCAACGGCCTGATCGCAGGCGACAGCGGCGACGCCTCGAAGCTGGGGCAGAAGTTCGCAGACAAAACCGTGCTCGCCGAGATTGTCGCCGGGCGCTCGCAGTTCTTTGATGACGGTGCATCCATCAGCGTGCTGCACAGCCTCGCGCCGGTGCCGGACGCCGCGCCCTGGGGCATCCTGCTCAGCGTGCCGCGCGCGGTGATGCTCGCCCCGGCGGAACGCCTCAAGGGCACGCTGGATGACCTGCGCTGGAAAAGCACCGCGCTGGAAACCGGCGTAGGCATCGCCGCCGGGCTGCTCGGCATGCTGCTGGTGGCTCTCACCGCGCTCGGCATCAGCCGGCCGATCCTGCGCCTGGCACGGATGCTGGAAGATATCGCCGACGGCGAAGGCGACCTCACCCGCCGCCTCGATTACCCGCGCCGCGACGAACTGGGCCGGCTGGCCACCGCCTTCAACCGCTTCCTCGACAAGCTGCAGCCGAGTATCGCCGCCGTGCAGTCGGCGACCCGCGAGGCACACTCCACCGCCGACCGCTCGGCGCAGATCGCCCGGCAGACCAGCGACGGCATGCAGCAACAGTTCCGCGAGATCGACATGGTCGCCACGGCGCTCCAGGAAATGTCCGCCACCGCCCAGGATTCCGCCCGCAGCGCCGCCCGCGCTGCCGAAGCCGCGCACACCGCGGAGCAGGCCTGCGACGATGGCTTCCGCACCCTGGACGCCACCAACAGTGGCATCGACCTGCTGGCCGCCGGGATGAACCAGGCGATGGCCGAGTTGCAGCAGCTGGCGGCGAGCAACGAGCAGATCGGCTCGATCCTCGAAGTCATCTGCGGCATCGCCGCGCAGACCAACCTGCTCGCCCTCAACGCCGCCATCGAAGCGGCGCGCGCGGGCGACGCCGGGCGCGGCTTTGCCGTGGTCGCGGACGAAGTACGCGGGCTGGCCCGGCGCACCCAGGAATCGGTGGAAGAGATTCGCGAAGTGATCGAGAACCTGCAGGCGCGCGGCCAGTCAGTGACCAGCGCGATGCAGGGCAGCTTTGCCCAGGCCCAGGGCAACGTCGATCAGGCGCGCCAGGCCATCGACGCCCTGCGCCGGATCGGCGAGGCGGTGAATCTGATCAGCGAAATGAATCTGCAGATCGCCAGCGCGGCGGAGGAACAGAGCAGCGTCGCCGAGGAGATCAATCGCAACATCGCCGGCATCCGCGACGTCACTCAGACCATTTCCGATCACGCGCAGCAGGCCGCCAGCGCCAGTCGTTCACTGAACGACCTGGCCAGCCGGCAGCAGGGATTGGTGGAGCAGTTCCGCGCCTGAGTCAGACCTTGCTGCACATCGGGGTCTGGCGCAGGTACTTGACGGTGTGCTGCTCGCCCTTGGAGTCCAGGTAGACCATGGTGGCCTGGCTGACTTCGCAGCGCTCGTTGGGTTGCGAGATGCTCAGTACCTTGGCCACATCCAGCGGCATGCCGTAGTGGTACACGGCAGCATCGTCGGCGAAAGCACTGAAGGACAGCAGCAAGGCGGGGATGGCGAAGAGTGCGCTAAGGGTGGATTTCATGGCAGGAACCTCAGGGATCACGCGGGTCGCGTCGATCGTGGCCCACAGCCATAAATCTAGCCGAGCGGCCGCTCGGGACACAGCGCGAGTTCGACAATGAATTTCTGCAGATTGCGTAACAATGGCGGTTTGCGAGCCACCCCGACTTGTGATTATCACGCCGACTGTTGTCTGACTGGCAGCATTCGAACTCCCGAAGCGTTTGCGGCCAGCACTTTCTCCCGCAAGAATGAATGCCATCGATCGGATCGGGAGGCGCCATGAAGCGCGTGGCCATGCTGCTGTTCCCCGGCGTGCAGGCGCTGGATGTTTCCGGCCCGCTGGACGTGTTCGCCGAAGCCAATGCCTTCGTCCCCGCCGGCCAGGGCTATCAGGTGGTGACCCTCGCCGCCCCGTCCTTCCCGCTGCGCGCCTCCAACGGCCAGTGGCTCGGCGCCGACTTCAGCCTCGAACAGGGCCACGGCGCCGCCGACATCCTGCTGGTGCCGGGCGGGCCGGCCTTGCCGGATGAGTCGCCTGCGCCGGATTTGCTCGACTGGTTGCGCGCGGCCTGTCCCCAGGCGCCGCGTTATGGCTCGATCTGCACCGGGGCCTTCCTGCTAGGCCATGCCGGGCTGCTTGACGGCAAGCGCGTGACGACCCACTGGAGCGATGCGCGACGGCTTGCGGAGTTGTTCCCGCTCGCGCAGGTCGAGCCCGACCGGATTCATGTGCGCGATGGTGCATTGGTGACTTCGGCCGGCGTGACTGCCGGTATCGACCTGGCGCTGGCTCTGGTCGCCGAGGACCATGGCGCGGCGGTGGCGCTGGCGGTGGCGAAACGGCTGCTGGTGGTCGCACAGCGTCAGGGCGGGCAGTCGCAATTCAGCCCCTTCCTGCAGGCCCCGGCCGATGAAGGCTCGCCGGTGGCGCGCATCCAGCGCTACGTGCAGGAAAATCTCGACCAGCCGCTGGGGGTGCCGCAACTGGCCGCCGAAGTGGCGATGAGCCCGCGCAGCTTCGCCCGCGTGTTCGTCCGCGAGGCGGGCGTGACACCGGCCGAGTTCGTCCAGCGCGCCCGCATCGACGCCGCTCGCGGGTTGCTGGAAGGCAGCGATCTGGCGCTGAAAGTGATCGCCTGGCGCTGCGGCTTCGGCAGCGCGGCACGCATGCGCCTGGTGTTCGCCCAGCGCCTGGGCGTCACGCCAACGCAGTATCGCGAGCAGTTCCGCCGCGAGGGTTGATCCTCCACGCCAAAGTGTCCGGCGTGCCTCGTCGTAGGATGGCGTGGAGCGCAGCGATACCCATCAATCCGACGCACGATCAGCATGGGTATCACTGCGCTCCACCCATCCTACCCATGCGCTCACTGATAGCTCCTGCGCGGGCTCAGATCGGCGGCGCCGAGCGCAGCATCACCGACTTCAGCGCGAACGCCGACTTGATCCCCGCCACGCCGGGAATCTGCGTCAGCGTGTTGGTGAGGAACAGCTGGTAAGCCGACAGGTCCTTCACCACCACTCGCAGCATGTAGTCGGCGTCGCCGGTCATCTGGAAGCAGCTCATCACCTGCGGCGCCTGGACGATGCGTTCTTCGAACCGGGCGAGGTAATCGCCGGTCTGTTTTTCCAGGGACACCGAGACGAACACGCTCATGCCGCCGGACAGGCGCTCTTCGTCGAGGCGCGCGAAGTAGCCCTGGATGTAGTGCTCCTCCTCCAGGCGGCGCACCCGGCGCAGGGTCGGGGTCAGCGACAGGCCGATGTTCTGCGCCAGATCGCGCCAGGACAGGCGGCCGTCATCGGCCAGGGCGCGGAGGATTTTCAGGTCGGTGCGGTCCAGATCAGCCATTTTTCCTCAGTACTACGGAAGGTTGTTTTTATAGTTCAAACACACTAATCCCGAAGCTTATAGCTAGTCAATTTGGAGCAAAAAACCAACCGGTCACACCTATACTGAAACCACAACTACAACAACCGAGGACCTCACCATGAGTGATGTCACCCCCCGCCACGCGACCCCGCGCGGCACCCGCACCGTAGCCCTACCCGGCCGGGTGCGCCCGCCAGGCATGGCCTCTTCCGTCTGCTGATCCACACCCACGATCACAACTGGAGACCGACCATGACCGACTACGCTCCGCTCCGCCTGCACGTCCCCGAGCCCACCGGACGCCCGGGCTGCAAGACCGACTTCTCCTACCTGCACCTGTCGCCCGCCGGCGAGGTGCGCAAGCCCGACATCGACGTGGAACCCGCGCAGACCACCGACCTGGCCTTCAGCCTGGTGCGCGTGCTCGACGAGAGCGGCAACGCCGTCGGCCCCTGGGCTCCGGACCTGAGCCACGAGCAACTGCTGCGCGGCATGCGCCTGATGCTCAAGACGCGCATCTTCGACGCGCGCATGCTCACTGCCCAGCGCCAGAAGAAGATGTCCTTCTACATGCAGTGCCTGGGTGAAGAGGCCATCGCCACCGCGCACACCATGGCCCTGCGCGACGGTGACATGACCTTCCCGACCTACCGTCAGCAAGGCATCCTGATCACCCGCGACTACCCGCTCAAGGACATGATCTGCCAGCTGCTCTCCAACGAGCAGGACCCGCTCAAGGGCCGCCAGCTGCCGATCATGTACTCCAGCCGCGAGAAGGGCTTCTTCTCCATCTCCGGCAACCTCGCCACCCAGTTCATCCAGGCCGTCGGCTGGGGCATGGCCTCGGCGATCAAGGGCGACACCAAGATCTCGTCCGCCTGGATCGGTGACGGCGCCACCGCCGAATCCGACTTCCACACCGCCCTCACCTTCGCCCACGTCTACCGCGCGCCGGTGATCCTCAACGTGGTCAACAACCAGTGGGCGATCTCCACCTTCCAGGCCATCGCCGGCGGTGAAGGCACCACCTTCGCCAACCGTGGCGTGGGCTGCGGCATCGCCTCGCTGCGGGTGGACGGCAACGACTTTCTCGCCGTCTATGCCGCCTCGCAATGGGCCGCCGAGCGCGCCCGCCGTGGCCATGGCCCGAGCCTGATCGAGTGGGTCACTTATCGTGCAGGCCCGCACTCCACGTCGGACGATCCATCCAAGTACCGCCCCGCCGACGACTGGACCAACTTCCCGCTGGGCGATCCCATCGCCCGCCTCAAGCAGCACCTGATCGGCCTCGGCATCTGGTCCGAGGAGCAGCAGGAAGCGCTGAAGAAGGAACTGGAAGCCGAAGTGATCGCCGCGCAGAAGGAAGCCGAACGCCACGGCTCACTGGTGGACGGCCATGTGTTCAGCGCCGCCAATCTGTTCGACGACGTCTACAAGGACCTGCCGGAACACCTGCGCCGGCAGCGCCAGGAGCTCGGGGTATGAATGCCATGAACCAGCAACACGAGAACGCCCAGGCGGTCACCAGCATGACCATGATCCAGGCGCTGCGCTCGGCCATGGACGTGATGCTCGAGCGCGACGACAACGTCGTGGTGTTCGGCCAGGACGTCGGCTACTTCGGCGGCGTGTTCCGCTGCACCGAAGGCCTGCAGAAGAAGTACGGCACCTCGCGGGTGTTCGACGCGCCGATCTCCGAGAGCGGCATCATCGGCGCCGCCGTCGGCATGGGCGCCTACGGCCTGCGCCCGGTGGTGGAAATCCAGTTCGCCGACTATGTCTACCCGGCCACCGACCAGCTGGTCTCGGAAGCCGCGCGCATCCGCTACCGCTCGGTCAACGACTTCACCGTACCCATGGTCGTGCGCATGCCCTGCGGCGGCGGCATCTACGGCGGGCAGACCCACAGCCAGAGCCCGGAGGCAATGTTCACCCAGGTCTGCGGCCTGCGCACCGTCATGCCGTCCAACCCGTACGACGCCAAGGGCCTGCTGATCGCCTGCATCGAGAACGACGACCCGGTGATCTTCCTCGAACCCAAGCGCCTGTATAACGGCCCGTTCGACGGCCACCACGACCGCCCGGTGACGCCCTGGTCCAAGCACCCGGCCAGCCAGGTGCCGGAGGGTTACTACAGCGTGCCGCTGGACAAGGCGGCCATCGCCCGCCCCGGCTCCGAACTGACCGTGCTGACCTATGGCACCACCGTCTACGTGGCCCAGACCGCCGCCGAGGAAACCGGCATCGATGCCGAGATCATCGACCTGCGCAGCCTCTGGCCGCTGGACCTGGACACCATCGTCGAGTCGGTGAAGAAGACCGGCCGCTGCGTCATCGTCCACGAGGCCACCCGCACCTGCGGTTACGGCGCCGAGTTGATGTCGCTGGTCCAGGAAAACTGCTTCCACCACCTCGAAGCCCCCATTGCGCGCGTGACCGGCTGGGACACTCCCTACCCGCACGCCCAGGAATGGGACTACTTCCCGGGGCCCGCGCGCGTCGGCGCGGCCTTCAAGCGCGCCATGGAGGTCTGAATGGGCACTCACGTCATCAAGATGCCGGACATCGGCGAAGGCATCGCCGAGGTCGAGCTGGTGGAGTGGCATGTCCAGGTCGGCGACGAGGTCCATGAGGACCAGCTGCTGGCGGAAGTCATGACCGACAAGGCCACCGTGGAAATCCCCTCGCCGGTGGCCGGAAAGATCATCGCCCTGGGCGGCGTGCCCGGCCAGGTGATGGCCGTGGGCGGCGAGCTGATCCGCCTGGAAGTGGAAGGCCACGGCAACCACCGTGAAGCCGCGCAACCCAAGGCCCACGAAGAAGAGCCGGCCAAGCCGGAAGCCAAGCCGGCCCCCGTCGCCGAAGCCCCCAAGCCTGCACTGCGCGTCGAAAGCAAACCGGTCGCCCCGGCCGCGCGCCCTGCTCCGTCGCCGGCGCCGCGCCGCGCGCCGGGGGAGAAGCCGCTGGCCTCACCGGCGGTGCGCCAGCGTGCCCGTGATCTGGGCGTGGAGCTGCAGTTCGTCCAAGGCAGCGGCCCGGCCGGGCGCATCCTGCGTGAAGATCTGGAGCACTTCCTGGAACACGGCGGCGCGACCATTGCCTCCGGTTATGCCGCGCGCCACGACGAACACCAGATCCCGGTGATCGGCCTGCGCCGCAAGATCGCGCAGAAGATGGCCGAGGCCAAGCGGCGCATCCCGCACTTCAGCTATGTCGAGGAAATCGACGTCACTGACCTCGAAGCGCTGCGCGTGCACCTCAATGCCAAGCACGCGGCGGCACGCGGCAAACTGACCCTGCTGCCGTTCATTGCCCGCGCCATGGTCGTCGCCCTGCGCGACTTCCCGCAGCTCAACGCGCGCTATGACGACGAAGCCGACGTGATCACCCGCTACGGCGCGGTGCATCTGGGCGTCGCGACCCAGAGCGACAACGGGCTGATGGTGCCGGTGCTGCGCAACTCCGAATCCCGCGATCTGTGGGGCAATGCGGCGGAAGTGGCGCGCCTCGCCGAAGCCGCGCGCCATGGCAAGGCCAGCCGCGAGGAGCTCTCCGGCTCGACCATCACCCTGAGCAGCCTCGGCGCCCTGGGCGGCATCGTCAGCACGCCGGTGATCAACTACCCGGAAGTGGCCATCGTCGGAGTCAACCGCATGGTCGAGCGGCCCATGGTGGTCAGCGGCCAGGTAGTCGTGCGCAAGATGATGAACCTGTCCTCGTCCTTCGATCACCGGGTGGTCGACGGCATGGACGCGGCAGCCTTCATCCAGGCCGTGCGCGCCCTGCTCGAACACCCCGCCACCCTGTTCATCGATTGACGGAAGCCGCTGACATGAAACAGAACCAGACTCTCGAAACCACCCTGCTGGTGATCGGTGGCGGCCCCGGCGGCTACGTCGCGGCGATCCGTGCCGGCCAGCTGGGCATCCGCACCGTACTGGTGGAAGGCGCGGCCCTGGGCGGCACCTGCCTGAACATCGGCTGCATCCCGTCCAAGGCGCTGATCCACGCTGCCGAGGAATACCTCAAGGCCCGCGAGTTCGCCGGCAAGTCGCCGCTGGGCATCAGCGTGCAGGCGCCGAGCATCGACATCCAGCGCACCGTGGAATGGAAGGACGGCATCGTCGACCGCCTGACCACCGGTGTTGCAGCACTGCTGAAGAAGCATGGCGTCACCGTGGTCAACGGCTGGGCGAAGATCGTCGACGGCAAGACCGTCGAGGTCGACCTTGCCGAAGGCGGCACCCAGCACATCCATACCGAGCACCTGCTGCTGGCAGCCGGTTCGAAATCCGTGGAACTGCCCTTCCTGCCGGTGGGCGGCAATGTCATCTCCTCCACCGAGGCGCTGGCACCCAAGGCGCTGCCCAAGCGCCTGGCGGTGGTTGGCGGCGGCTATATCGGCCTGGAGCTGGGCATCGCTTATCGCAAGCTCGGCGTGGAAGTCACGGTGGTGGAAGCGCAGCCGCGGATCCTGCCGACCTATGACGAGGAACTGACCCGACCGGTGGCCAATTCCCTGCGCAAGCTGGGCATCGAGCTGTACTTGGGCCACAGCGTGATGGGCCTGGAGCCGGACGGCAAAGGCCTGCGCGTGCAGGACGGCGCCGGTTCCCAGCGGGTGATCGAGACCGACCAGGTGCTGGTCGCCGTCGGCCGCCACCCCAACACCGCCGGCTGGAACCTCGACACCCTGCGCCTGGACATGAACGGCCGCGCCGTGCAGATCGACGACCAGTGCCGCACCTCCATGCGCGATGTCTGGGCCATCGGCGACATCGCCGGCGAACCCATGCTGGCGCACCGCGCCATGGCCCAGGGCGAAATGGTCGCCGAGATCATCGCCGGCAAGCGCCGCGCCTTCACCCCCACGGCGATCCCGGCGGTGTGCTTCACCGATCCGGAAGTGGTGGTGGTCGGGCTGTCGCCGGAACAGGCTCAGGCCGCCGGCTATGAGATGTTGACCGCAAGCTTCCCGTTCGCCGCCAACGGCCGCGCCATGACCCTGGAATCCAGCGACGGCTTCGTCCGCGTGGTGGCCCGCAAGGACAACCACCTGATCCTCGGCTGGCAGGCCGTGGGCAAGGCGGTCTCGGAGCTGTCCACGGCCTTCGTGCAGTCGCTGGAAATGGCCGCCTGCCTGGAAGACATCGCCGGCACCATCCACGCCCACCCGACCCTCGGCGAAGCGGTGCAGGAAGCAGCGCTGCGCGCGCTGGGGCATGCCTTGCACGTCTGAAGTCTGATCTCTCCAACTGGCCTGGCCTCCAGGCTTCCCCCTCCTGACCCGCCCGCTGGCGGGTCTTTTTTGCCTACGGGTTCAGCGCTGGCCATGGCCGCGAACGGCGGACAACGTCCGCCGTCGGGGTTCTCTGCCGGACCTGACCAATCGTGGACAGAGTCCGCTCCTACGCACCGTGGCCGATCACCGCACGGATTGTGGCATTACCGCCACCCGGCCGATCTGCACCTACGCACCAGTTCACAGCCGTTTGCGTCTATTTTACCGTCTAAGCCTGCGATTTCACGGCAATAACGAACAGAACCTCGCGACATTGACCAAATTAACCATTTGGTACATTTTGCTCCTACAGGCCTTTCCCCTCACGGCCATACAAAAACAACGGAGCCACCTTTCATGCCACACACCCTGCTCGTACTCAACGGGCCGAACCTGAACCTGCTCGGCACCCGCGAGCCCGCGACCTACGGCCACGAAACTCTCGACGACATCGCTGCCCTCTGCCAGCGCACCGGCGCCGAGCACGGCCTGGAAATCGAATTCCGCCAGACCAACCAGGAAGGCCAGCTGATCGACTGGATCCACCAGGCGCGCGGCCGCTGCGCCGGAATCCTGATCAACCCCGCCGCCTGGACACACACCTCGGTAGCCATCCGCGATGCGCTCGCCGCCGTGGAACTGCCGGTGATCGAAGTGCACCTGTCCAACGTGCACAAGCGCGAGGAGTTCCGCCATCACTCGTTCGTCTCCGCCATCGCCCTGGGCGTTATCGCCGGGCTGGGCAGCGACGGCTATCGCGCCGGTATCCAGCACTTCGCCAAGCGGCTCAAGGGGTGAGCGCCATGACCGAATACCGCACCGTGCTGGCCGGCCTGATCGGCGCCGGCATCCAGGCCTCGCGCACTCCGGCCCTGCACGAGCGCGAGGGCGACGCCCAGGGACTGCGCTACCTCTACCGGCTGATCGACCTGGACTCCCTCGGCGTCGATGCCGGCGCCCTGCCCGACCTGCTCGCCGCCGCCGAGCGCATGAGCTACACCGGGCTGAACATCACCTTCCCCTGCAAGCAGGCAGTGATTCCGCTGCTGCACGAGCTATCCGACGAAGCCCGCGGCATCGGCGCGGTGAATACCGTGGTGCTCCGCGATGGCAGGCGCATCGGTCACAACACCGATTGCCTGGGCTTTGCCGAAGGCTTCCGGCGCAACCTCAGCGACGCACCGCGCGAACGCGTGGTGCAGCTGGGTGCCGGCGGCGCAGGCGCTGCAGTGGCCCATGCACTGCTCAGCGAAAGCGTGCAGCAACTGACGATCTTCGAGGTGGATTCGGCCCGCGCTCAGACACTGGTGGACAATCTCAACGCCCATTTCGGCGGCCAGCGCGCGCGGGTCGGACTCGACCTGGCTGGAGCAGTCACCGAGGCGGACGGGCTGGTCAACACCACCCCGGTGGGCATGGCCAAGCTGCCCGGCGCGCCGCTTCCGCTGGAGCTACTGCACTCGGGCCTGTGGGTGGCGGAGATCATCTACTTCCCGCTGGAGACCGAGCTGCTCCGGCATGCCCGCAGCCTTGGCTGCCGCACGCTGGATGGCGGCAACATGGCGGTGTTCCAGGCGGTGAAGGCTTTCGAGCTGTTCAGCGGCCTGGAAGCGGACAGCGAGCGGATGCTGGCGCATTTCAGCGCGATGTAATCGGACCATGGAGCGCTACCCGCGATGGGTATCGCTCCACACCATTCCAAGTCAGCTGGAACCGACCTGTAGGCGCGGCAAGGCCAGCGCCTGATGCAATCGTGGCAGCGCTGCTCAGGGCTGCACGTAGCGCAACACCGCCTCGATGATCATGTCCTTGTGCCGCGCCTTGATAGCCGGGTCTTCCAGCTCGACCTGGAACAGCGACCCCACCGTGTGGCGGTTGGACACCCGATAGAAGCAGAACCCACTGATCAGCATGTGCACGTCGATGGCCTGCAGGCCGGCGCGGAACGCACCACTGGCAGCGCCGCGCTGGAGGATGTCCTCGATGGTGCGCAGGATGTTGCTGTTCATCGAGCGGATCGCCTCGGAGCCAGAGGCGAACTGGCCATAGTGGATGTTCTCGATGCTGACGATGCGCACGAAATCCACGTTGCGGTCATGGTGGTCGAAGGTGAAGTCCACCAGCCGGCGCATGGCTTCCAGTGGCTCCAGCTCGGCCAGGTGCAGTGTCTGCTCGGTGCCGCGGATGTCACCGTAGAGCTTCTCCAGCACCGCCTGGTAGAGCTGCTCCTTGCTGCCGAAGTAGTAGTAGATCATCCGCTTCGAGGTGTTCATGCGTTCGGCGATGGCATCCACCCGCGCGCCGGAGAGCCCCTGCTGGACGAACTCGACGATGGCCGCCTGGAGGATGTCCTCGCGGGTCTTCTCCGGGTTGTTCTTGCGGCCCCGGCGGGCGGTTTCGGCGGGAATCGGCTGGGTGGCGCTGTCGGTCATGGCTCTGCATCGTCAGGCAGGCGCCAGGGGCGCCTGCTGTGGTGAAGGGGTGCGCGGATTATGCGCGCCCCCGCACCCTTCAGGCAAAGCGTGGCGGCTCACACCTTGGGGCGGCGCGTGGTGCCGTTGCGCGCCTGGGCCATGGCCGCCAGGCGCACGGCGACGTTGGCCGCGCCGTAGCCGGCATAGCCGCCGCGACGCTGGATGATCTCGAAGAAGAAGCGCTCCTCGAAGGGCTCGGTGTACACGTGGAACAGCTCGCCGCCGCTGGCGTCGCGGTCGTAGAGGACGTTGAAGTAGGCCAGCTCGCTGAGGAACTCGTCGTCGAAGTCGAAGCGCGCAGCAAGATCGTCGTAGTAGTTGAGCGGGATTTCCAGCAGCGGTACCCCGGCGTCCTTCGCCCGCGCCACCTCGGCGAAGATGTCTTCGCAGGCGAAGGCGATGTGATGGACCCCGGAGCCGCGATAACTGGACAGCGCATGGGAGATCGCCGTGTTGCGGTTCTCCGAGATGTTCAGCGGCAACCGCACACTGCCGTTGGCGCTGCGCAGGGCGCGGCTTTTCACCAGGCCGTAGGGATCAGGCAGCACCACTTCGTCGTCGGCCTCGAAGTCGAACAGGCCCTTGTAGAAAAGCACCCAGCTGTCCAGCCCGTCCGCCGGCAACGCCATGGCCATATGATCGATGCGCTGCAACTGGCCGCTGGGTTGGGCGCCAGGATCGAGGTGGAAGTCGATGTCATAGATGGTGTGTCCGGCGGCGCGTTCTTCGACCAGATAGATCAGGCTGCCGTCCGGTGCGCGCACGGCGGGAATCTCCCGCTCGTTGGGGCCGACCAGCCCGCGATACGGCTGGCCCTTGTAGTCCTGCGCACGCTCCAGTGCACTGGCGGCGTCACGCACGCGCAAGGCGGTGGCACACAGTGACGGGCCGTGGGCCTCGAAGAAGCTGTGGCCGAAGGAATAGGGCTCGGCATTGAGCACGATATTGATATCGCCCTGGCGCAGCAGGCTCACCGCCTTGGAGCGGTGTTCACCGGCACGGGCGAAGCCCAGGCGCTCGAGCCAGTTACCCAGGCGCGCGCCGAGGGCCTCGTCGACGGCGAATTCGAGAAACTCCACACCCTCCAGCTGGCTGGCCGGCGGCGGCGCGAACAGGCAGTCGAGCTGCTCCTGCGGCGTGCCTTCGCCGATCAGGCGTTCGCGGGTCTTCTCTTCCAGGTACAGCAGCGAGCGCAGTCCGTCCGCGGCATTGGCGCGCGGCGGCGCGGCGCGGAAGCCGTCGTTGAAGATTTCCAGTGACAGCGGGCCTCGATAGCCGCTCTTCAGTATCGGCGCGAGGAAACCCGCCAGATCGAACTCGCCCTGGCCGGGGAAGTTGCGGAAATGCCGGCTCCACTCCAGCACGTCCATGGCCAGGACCGGCGCGTCGGCCATCTGCACGAAGAAGATCTTCTCCCCCGGAATCTGCGCGATGCCCGCCGGGTCGCCCTTCAGCGAGAGGGTGTGGAAGCTGTCGAGAATCACGCCCAGCGCCGGGTGATTGACCTCGCGCACCAGGTCCCAGACCTGCTGCCAGGTGTTCACATGGCGGCCCCAGGCCAGGGCTTCGTAGCCCACGCGCAGGCCACGGGCGCCGGCGCGCTCGGCGGCCAGGCCGAGGTCTTCGAGGAGGAATTCGCGCTCGCCCAGAGAGTCGGCGGCAACGTTGCTGCACATCAGCACCAGGTCGGTACCCAGCTCCTGCATCAGGTCGAACTTGCGCTCCAGGCGGTCAAGGTTGCGCGGCAGGCGGTCGCGGCGGCAGCCCTCGAAGTCGCGGAACGGCTGGAACAGGGTGATCGCCAGCCCCAGGTCGGCGCAGACCCGGCGCACGTCGCGCGGGCTACCGCCGTAATACAGGAGATCATTCTCGAAGATCTCCACGCCATCAAAACCGGCGGCGGCGATGGCTTCGAGTTTGTCCGGCAGGGTTCCGCTCAAGGAAACGGTGGCGATCGAACGTTGCATTTCTTTGACTCCTGCCGGGTGTGCTGAGGGGCTTGTTGGAATCGGTCTCCGGCTGAGTCTGATTATTCTGGCGGTCCGGGTTGCCGGCAATTTAAAGTGTACTAACTGGTTAGTTTTGTGTTCGATTACCGAACCAAAGGCCGTTTATCGAATTGACGCTGTTCCAGCCGCTGCTCAAGATTTAGCCACGTCGACGCAATCCGGCTGTTCTCCAGCCACCTGCCTTTGCCTGGAGAAGTCCCCCAAAAGCCGCTGCGAGATGGCCTGCGTGTCATCCATAACAATTTCAAGAACGGGTAAATGCTCATGTACCTCCCCAACCCTCGCCTCGCCGCCTCCATCCCCCACCGGAAAACCGTCCTGGCCCGCCTGATGCCAGGCCTGTGCTGCTTGCTCGGGCGCAGTCGCGCGCACTGATTTTCGCCAGCCACCGCACGTCCTTGTGTCAGTCCACGCCGATCGGCGGCGGACCACGCGCAATGCCTGCGGCACGACAATAATTCCTGAGGCTGCGCGTCAGCCCGATAACGGATGGCCCCGATCATGATCCATACGCAATCCGCTCCCCTCGCTGCGGTCGCCCCGCACGGTTCCTCCTTCTTCGGCAAGGTGCGTGGCGCCATGGCCGTCGGCAAGGTGCGCTGGGGCATGCTCGCCCTGGTGTTCTTCGCCACCACCCTGAACTACATCGACCGCGCCGCGCTGGGCGTGATGCAGCCGGTACTCGCCGAGAAAATGGCCTGGACGGCCATGGATTACGCCAACATCAACTTCTGGTTCCAGGTCGGCTATGCCATCGGCTTCGTGCTGCAGGGCCGGCTGATCGACCGCATCGGCGTGAAGCGCGCGTTCTTCTTCGCCGTGCTGCTGTGGAGCTTCGCCACCGGCGCCCACGGCCTGGCCAGTTCGGCGGCCGGCTTCATGGTCTGCCGCTTCATCCTCGGCCTGACCGAGGCGGCCAATTACCCGGCCTGCGTGAAGACCACGCGCCTGTGGTTCCCCGCCGGCGAGCGGGCCATGGCCACCGGCATCTTCAACGCCGGCACCAACGTCGGCGCCATGGTCACCCCCGCCCTGCTGCCACTGATCCTCGCGGCCTGGGGCTGGCAGGCGGCGTTCCTGTGCATGAGCGCACTGGGCTTCGTCTGGGTGGTGCTGTGGAGCCTGAAGTACTTCAACCCCGAAGAACACCCGACGGTGAAGCAGAGCGAGCTGGACTACATCCAGGAAGCCGACGAGCCGCCAGCCGAGCGCGTGCCCTTCTCCGCCATCCTGCGCATGCGTGGCACCTGGGCCTTTGCCCTGGCCTACTCGCTGACCGCGCCGGTGTTCTGGTTCTACCTCTACTGGCTGCCGCCGTTCCTCAACCAGCAGTACGGCCTGGGCATCAGCGTCACCCAGATGGGCATCCCGCTGATGCTGATCTGGCTGACCGCGGACTTCGGCAGCATCGGCGGCGGCATCCTCTCGTCCTGGCTGATCGGCCGCGGTATGAACTCCATCCATGCACGTCTGCTGTCGATGTTCATCTGCGCCTGCGCCATCATCGGCGTGATCTTCGCTGCCAAGGCCAGCGGCCTGTGGGTCGCGGTGGCCGCCATCGCCCTGGGCGTGGGGGCGCACCAGGCCTGGACGGCGAACATCTGGAGCCTGGTGATGGACTACACGCCCAAGCACCTGATGAGCACGGTATTCGGCTTTGGCGGCATGTTCGCGGCGATTGGCGGCATGTTCATGACCCAGATCGTCGGCTACATCCTCACCGCGACCCACAACAACTACGCGATCCTCTTCACCATCATCCCGACCATGTACTTCCTGGCCCTGGCCTGGATGTTCTTCATGGCCCCGCGCAAGGTGCCCGGCGCTGCGACCTGACTCTCAAACTGCGTAGGGCGCATAACCTGGAACAGGATATCCGCCAGGTCTTGTGCGGCGGATAACGCTGGCGCGTTATGCGCCCTACGGGTCGAGGCAGTGACGAAGAACCCCGCCAATCGGCGGGGTTCTGCGTTTTGCGCTCACTGCTTCAGCGGTGTCAGCACCGGGGCCTTCTCGTCCAGCAGCATCCACACCAGCAGCTTGGCCGGCTTCTCGTTGCTGGCGTTGCGCGAGACCAGATGCGGCGTGTTCGGCGCCTCGTACCAGGACTGGCCAGCCTGGTAGGTCACCGGTTTCTGCCCCTCCAGCTGGGAGATCACCGCGCCTTCGAGCACGTAGGCGAACACCGAGCCGCTGTGCACGTGGGCCCCGGAAGACTGCCCGGGGGCATAGGAGACCGTGATCATCAGCCCCTTCTTGCCTGCTGCGTCGGGAAGCTTGTGCTCCTGCTGGACCTCGATCTGTTCCTGGGTGGCGTCGTGGGCGAAGAGCGGCAGGCTCAGGGCCAGGCCGAAGCCGGCGAGGAGGCATTTCAGGGAAGTAGTGGCAGGCATGGCGGCGTTCTCGGCAGTGGGAAGGTGAGTCCACGCTACGCCCGGCGGCCAGTAGGGCCAACAGCCAATTCGGCGGAAGATCGGGGTGCCATTGAGGTCGCCGGCGGGTTTGTGCCACACCGGCTTCGCGGGCGTGGCCCGCTTCTACAACAGCACGCGGCCCCCTGTAGGAGCGGGCCATGCCCGCGATATGGCCGCGCAGCGGCCACAAAAAAAGCCCCGCACTACGGAGGGGCTTCGGCTGCGCGGCGGCAGAATCAGCCCAGCAACGCGCTCAGGTCCAGCAGCCCATCCTTGCGCGGCGGGCACCAGTAGTAACCGCCCGTCAGCGGCCGGCTGAAGCGGTACAGCGCGTCGGTGATGCCGTCTTCCAGCCCGCTCATGCGGCGCAGCTGCACTTCGAAGGCATCCAGGGTGCAGCCGAAGGCGAGGAACATCAGCCCGGCGTCCTGGCCGTGGGTCCAGGGCATGGAGCGGCGCACGATGAAGGCTTCCGGCTCGAAGCTCTCCTGGGCGGTGCGTTTGACGTGGGCGGATTCCGGCGCGTCGTCCAGCTCCTCGTTGTCGCTCAGGCGACGCCCCATGATGTCGTCGCGCTCGTGCTGCGGCAGCGCAGCGAAGTCCTGCAGTTGGTGGCGCCATTGCTGGATCGCGGCGAAGCTGCCACCAGACAGGCCGGCGTCGCCCTCAATGATGGCGGCGGCGCTGGCGTCGTCGTCCTGCGGGTTTTCAGTGCCATCTTCGTAGCCGGTCAGGTCGTGGCCGCTGCCATGGCGGAAAGCCTCGGTCAGGCTACCCAGCTCCAGCGCCGGAGCCAGCAGGGCCTGGGCTTCCTGGGTGCGCAGGAGCAGCTCGCCACGCTCCTCGCCACGCAGCCAGACCCACAGGGCATGCGGGGTGGACGGGTTGTCGACGCCCACGCCCGAGATCGCCGGGAACTCGCGAAGCCCGTCGATGCGGCGGCCCAGCGCACGCACCAGCGACTCGCCGAAACCGACCACCGCGCGTTCGCCATCGGCGAACTGCATCAGGCGATCCAGCGCGGCGGGCAGGTCCTGCAGCGACTTCAGATCGAAGAACAGATGGCGGGCGTGGGCGGGAACCGGGGTGGCGAGAATGCCGGGCTGGTAAAGGCTCATGACAGCGTCCTTGAACGAAAGAGCGGCGATTCTAATCGCGCTGCGCGCGAATCCAAACCGCTCTGTATCAAGGACTTGGCGATCAGTTCGCGGATGTGCCCTGCTTGCGCTTGTGCCGATGCCGCCCGTAGCGCCACAACGCCAGGCCGCCGAACACCAGCAGCACCGCGACGAACACCGGCAGACGGTACGGCCGCAGGTTGCCCAGCCACTGTTCCAGCAACTCGCCGGCCCAGTACCCGACGCTGGCGAACAGCAGCGCCCAGCAGAAGGCGCCGAGCAGGTTGATCAGCAGGAAACGCAGTGGCCCTACCCGGCTGGCGCCAATCAGCAACGGCCCGGCAAGGCGCATGCCGTAGAGAAAGCGCACCGCGAAGATCGACAGGTGCGGATAACGCTCGATCAACCCGGTGGCCCGTTCGATGGCCAGCCCATGCCGTTGCAGCCAGGGCACGGCACGGTCGCCCGCCCGGCGGCCGCCCCAGAACAGCAACTGATCGCCCAGGGTGCCAGCCAGCGTCGCCCAGACCACTACCGGAGTGAAGCCGAGCAGCCCCTGGTGCGCCGCGATGCCCGCCAACAGCAGCATGGATTCGCCCTCCAGCAGGCAACCGAGGAAAAGCACCGGATAGCCGTAGCTGGAAAGCAGTTGAGCGAGGTCGAGATGCTCGAACATGAAGGTCCTTCGAAAACGTGCTGTGCCAAGAGCCTAGCGGCCTGGCGAATGTTCTGCTTATCGAACATGGTCTGTAAAAAATAAACGACTAACTGGTCAGTCAGGATCGTTAGCAACCAATCAAATCAATCCTTTAACTGCGCCATTCGTCTTGAGATGTAATTTTTTTCGCTCATGAGCAATTCAAGTGTTTGACATATTTGACGGATTTGGCAGACTGCGGCCCGTTGTCGCAACTGGTTACGTTTTTCCGGCTCCCACTGCCTGGTGCACCGGATGACCTCGGCCGCGCAACCCAACAAAAACAACTTTGTCAGTCGTGGCCCACCTGCCCGAGCTTCGTCTCGGCAGTACGGTTCCCGGCGAGCCAACGGAACGAACAAATGCTGATCTGGTTTGTAGCGGTGTATCTGGTGATCACCGTAGCTGTCGGTTTCTACGCCACCACCCGCGTGCACAACTCCTCGGACTATGCCGCCGCTGGCCGGAGCATGTCCTTCCCCCTCGTCGTGACCATGGTGTTCGCCACCTGGTTCGGCTCCGAAGCCGTGCTGGGCATTCCCGCCACCTTCCTCGAAGAAGGCTTCGCCGGGATCATCGAAGACCCCTTCGGCTCCTTCGGCTGCCTGATGCTGGTCGGCGTCGTCTTCGCCCGCCCGCTGTACCGCCTGAACCTGCTCACCATCGGTGACTTCTTCCGCAAGCGCTTCGGCCAGCACGTGGAAATCTTCACCAGCCTGGTGATCATCATTTCCTACATGGGCTGGGTCGCCGCGCAGATCACCGCGCTGGGCGTGGTCTTCAGCGTGCTCTCCGACGGCGGCATCACCACCACCCAGGGCATGATCATCGGCACCATCATCGTCCTGCTGCACACCCTGTTCGGTGGCATGTGGTCGGTGGCGCTGACCGACTTCCTGCAGATGATCATCATCGTCTGCGGTCTGTTCTACCTGGTCTGGCTGATCGGCGACATGGCCGGCGGTCCGGTCAACGTGATCAGCCACGCCGCCAGCGAAGGCAAGTTCACCTTCCTGCACGGCACCTCGGCCAAGGACATCGTCGCCTTCCTCGGCGCCGCGGTGACCATGATGTTCGGCTCCATTCCGCAGCAGGACGTGTATGCCCGCGTGATGTCGGCCAAGACCGAGACGATCGCCAAGCGCGCCACCATGACCGGTGCCTGCTGCTACCTGGTCTTCTGCATGCTGCCGATTTTCCTGATCTACGCCGCGCAGATGATCGAGCCGGAGATGGTCAAGCACTGGCTGACCGAAGACTCCCAGCAGATCCTGCCGCGCCTGATCCTGGAGCGTACCCCGCTGTTCGCCCAGATCATGTTCTTCGGCGCCCTGCTCTCGGCCATCATGTCCTCCGCCTCGGGCGCCCTGCTGGCCCCGTCGGTGACCCTGACCGAGAACATCGTCAAGCACTTCCTGCCCAACATGAATGACCGCCAGGCCCTGCTGGCCATGCGTTGCAGCGTACTGGCGATGACCGTCGCCACCTGCCTGTTCGCCCTGCTGTCCAACGCCAGCATCTACGAGATGGTCGGCAACGCCTACAAGGTGACCCTGGTCGCCGCCGTGGTGCCGCTGTTCTTCGGCCTGTTCTGGAAGCGCGCCACCACCCAGGGCGCCCTGACCGCCATCGCCTGTGGCCTGATCGGCTGGGTATCGCTGGAACTGGGCCACCAGGAAGGCGACTTCTGGCCGCCGCAGCTGGTGGGCCTGATCTGCAGCGCCCTGGGCATGATCGCCGGCTCCCTGGCCCCGCAGTTCAGCCAGCACCGTGGCGAGAGCGTGTCGGAGATGGCCGCCGCTGCCGCTGCCAACTGATCACGCAATAGATAAAGAAGAAGCCCCGCCTTGTGCGGGGTTTTTTTGTGGGCATCCGCCTCGCACAGAACGTAGGCCCATAGCCCGGAACGGGTTATCCGCCGATTGCCTCAAGGCGGATAACGCTGACGCGTTATATGCCCTCCGGCCCTGCTGCAGATGCAGGGACATCGATGGGTATCGCTGCGCTCCACGCCATCCTGCGTTGGTGCTTCGCCGCAGTACCGGTGCAAGCGGGGAATCTGCTTGCGGGCAAAGCCCGCTGCAGGCTCTAACCGGTCACGGTAGTCATGCTCTTGCCGTCTACCCGCCGCAACGGCAGCGACTCCGGGTCGAAGCCGTCGATGCAGCAGGCATTCACACTGAGCAGCGCCGGATTACTGCGGCGCTGGTGGTAGACGTAGATGCCGCAAGTTCCGCAGAAGTAATGCAGCGCGACGCCGCTGTTCCAGCGGTACAGGTGCAAGGCCTGATCACCGCGGGTCAGGCGGAAGCTGTCCTTCGGCACGGTCGCCATCAGGGCGTTGCGCTTGCCGCACAGCGAACAGTCGCAGCGCACCAGCTCATCGAGCTCCGAGTCGAAGGCGAAAGCCACCGCGCCGCAGTGGCAGGTGCCGGTGTAATGCATGGCTGAATCCTCCTCGGGGATGCCCTTCATCGCTGCCCCTCATGAATACATCAGCGTAGACACCCGAGTATTCGTGACTCCGACTCAACTATCCTTTGCTGTTTACCACGTTTTTCTCAATGACTGACTTCCGGACAATGCCTCCCATCGCATCCCATTCGTCCGGAGCCCCACACCATGCCCCTCGCACTCCTGGCGCTGACGCTCAGCGCCTTCGCCATCGGCACGACGGAGTTCGTCATCGTCGGCCTGATCCCGACCATCGCCACCGACCTGGGCGTCACCCTGCCCTCCGCCGGCCTGCTGGTCAGCCTCTACGCCCTGAGCGTCGCCATTGGTGCACCGCTGCTCACCGCCATGACCGGGCGCATCCCGCGCAAGGCCTTGCTGGTCGGCCTGATGGCACTGTTCACCCTCGGCAACCTGGTGGCCTGGCAGGCACCCAGCTACGAATCGCTGATCATCGCGCGGATCCTTACCGGCCTGGCCCACGGTGTGTTCTTCTCGGTCGGATCGATCATCGCCACCAACCTGGTGAGCAAGGACAAGGCCGCCAGCGCCATCGCCACCATGTTCAGCGGCATGACCGTCGCCTTCGTCACCGGTATCCCGCTGGGCACCTTCATCGGCCAGCACCTGGGCTGGCGCGTGACCTTCCTGGTAGTCGCCGCCTTCGGCGTGGTCGCCCTGCTGGGCAGCCTGCTGTTCGTGCCGAAGAGCATCCAGCATACCCCGCCGGCACCACTGCTGCGCCAGGCCCGCGTGCTGCTGCAACCGCGTCTGCTGCTGGTCTATGCGATGACTGCAGTGGGCTACGGCGGCTCGCTGATCGCCTTCACCTTCCTCGCGCCGATCCTCCAGGACCTGGCCGGTTTCAGCCCGAACATGGTCGGCGCCGTGCTCCTGGCCTACGGTGTCTCGGTGGCCATCGGCAATATCTGGGGCGGCCGCCTGGCCGACAAGCGCGGCCCGGTCAGCGCCCTGAAGATCATCTTCGGCCTGCTCGCTTCGGTACTACTGGTGCTGACCTTCACCGCCGGCAACCCGTGGTTGGTGGTGCTGACCGTGCTGGCCTGGGGCGCAGTGGCCTTCGGCAACGTGCCCGGCCTGCAGGTGTATGTCGTGCAACAGGCCGAGCGCGTGGCGCCGGATGCCGTGGACGTGGCCGCCGGCTTCAACATCGCCGCGTTCAACCTCGGCGTGGCTGGCGGTTCCTGGGCGGGCAGTCTGGTCGTCAGCCACCTGGGGCTGGGCCACACGCCCTGGATCGCCGCCGTCGTCACCCTCGCCGCCTTCGGCCTGACCGCCCTGAGTGGCCGTCTGGACCGCAGAAATTCCATGGAACCGGCCGCCGCTGGCGCGGTTCCCACTCACTGATCGACCAAGGAGACTTCCCATGAGCGTTCCCGCATTCGGCCTCGGCACCTTCCGCCTCAAGGGCCAGACCGTCATCGACTCCATCCGCACCGCGCTGGACCTGGGCTACCGCGCCATCGACACCGCGCAGATCTACGGCAACGAAGCCGACGTCGGCGAGGCCATTGCCGGCGCCAGGGTCAAGCGTGACGAGCTGTACTTGACCACCAAGATCTGGACCGAGAACTATGCTGCCGACAAGCTGATCCCCAGCCTCAAGGACAGCCTGCACAAGCTGCGCACCGACCGCGTCGAACTGACCCTGATCCACTGGCCCTCGCCCAAGGGCGAAGTCCCGGTCGGCGAATTCATGGGCGCCCTGGCCGAAGCCAAGGCCCAGGGCCTGACCGGCGAGATCGGCGTCTCCAACTTCACCATCGCGCTGATGCAGGAAGCCGTCGCCGCCGTGGGCGCCGGCCAGATCGCCACCAACCAGGTGGAACTGCACCCGTACCTGCAGAACCGCAAGGTCGTCGATTTCGCCAAAAGCCAGGGCATCCACATCACCTCCTACATGACCCTGGGCTACGGCAAGGTGCTCAGCGACGAGGTAATCATCGAGATCGCCCAGCGCCACGGCGTCACCCCGGCACAGGTCACCCTGGCCTGGGCCATGCAGCTGGGCTACTCGGTAATCCCCTCGTCCACCAAACGCGAGAACCTCGAAGGCAACCTGCGCGCCGTCGACCTGCGCCTGACCGACGCCGACATGGCCGCTATCGCCGCGCTGGAGCGCAACGAGCGCATCACCAGCCCGGAAAGCCTGGCACCGGCCTGGGATTGATTCATCGCTGCCTGACAGCTGCCCTTCGGGGCGGCTGTCCCGTTTCCAAGGAGTACTCATGAGCGCCCCCGACCATACCCGTGCAAACGACTACGCCGCCTGGACCTGGACGCCCGGCGCCAGCCTCGACGGGCTGAGCCTCGCCCGCCTGCCGGTGCCCACGCCGGGTCCGGACGAAGTGCTGGTGGCCAACACCGCCATCGCACTGAACCCGGTGGACTGGAAGATGATCGACTGGGGCCGCGACGACTGGCAGCAAGGCCAGGTGCCCGGCGTGGATGGTGTTGGCATCGTCATCGCAGTGGGCAGCGAGGTAAACCTGCGCGCCGGTACCCGCGTCGCCTATCACCAGGCGCTGACCCGCGGCGGCAGTTTTGCCGAATACACCCTGCTGCGCGCCCGCGCCGTCTACCCGGTTCCGGACTCGCTGGACGACGCCACCGCCGCCAGCCTGCCCTGCCCCGGCCTCACCGCCTGGCAGGCGCTGGACAAGCTGCCGGCCTGCAACAACCGCGACGTGCTGGTGACCGGGGCCGGTGGTGCAGTCGGCTACCTGCTGGCGCAACTCGCCCTGCAACGCGGCCTGCGCGTGTGGGTGACGGCCTCGGCGAAACGCCGCGAGCACCTGCTGCAACTGGGTGTCGCCGGAGTCTTCGACTACCGCGACGGCCAGTGGACCCAGCACCTGCTCGAAGCCCTCGGCCCGCGTCGCCTGCACGGGATCTTCGACACCATCGGCGGTAACCACGCCGCCAGCCTCGCCCCGCTGCTGGGCTACAACGGCCACCTGGTGTGCATCCAGGACCGCCAGGAAGGCGCCCCGCTGCCGGCTTTCAGCACCGCCATCTCGCTGCATGAAGTGGCGCTCAACAGCATCCACGCCCACGGCGAAACCCTCGACTGGCAAGAGCTGCGCGCCGGCGCAGAGCATTTGATGCAAAGCGTCGCCAGCGGCCAGTTGCAGGCGCCGGCGAAGCGGTTCTTCGACTTCGCCGAGCTGCCAGAAGCACTTCGCCACTTGAAGTCCGGCGCAGGCAGCGGTAAATCGATCAGTCGCCTGCCGGCACCGATGGTCATTGCCTGACCGGACCGCTTCGGGGTAAAGCCGAATCTCCATCTGGCAGGATGAACACGTCTTGGGATGGCGTGGAGCGCAGCGATACCCATCGATGCCGTGCACCCGCCGCATGGGTATCGCTGCGCTCCACCCATGCTACAAGAGCGCTCCCCGGACAATCCTCAGAACGAACAGGAGAACATCATGGATCTGGGCATCAAGGGCCGTTGGGCCGTGGTCTGCGCCGCCAGCAAGGGCCTCGGCAAGGGCTGCGCCCTGGCGCTGGCCCGCGAGGGCGTGAACCTGGCGATCAACGCCCGTGACGTCGACACCCTCGCCGCCACTGCCGCCGAGCTGCGCCAGCTGGGCGTGGAAGTGCGCGAAGTGGCCGGCGACATCAGTCAGCCGGAGGTGCGCGCCGCACTGGTCGCCGCCTGCCCGCAGGTGGACATCCTGGTCAACAACGCCGGCGGTCCCCCGCCCGGGGATTTCCGCGACTGGGAACGCGAAGACTGGCTGCGCGCCCTGGAGCTGAACATGCTCACGCCCATCGAGCTGATCAAGGCCACCATCGACGGCATGGCCGAGCGCGGCTTCGGACGCATCGTCAACATCACCTCCGGTTCGGTGAAAGCGCCGATCGCCACCCTGGGTCTCTCCAACGGTGCGCGCAGCGGCCTGACCGGCTTCGTCGCCGGCGTTGCACGTCAGCCGCAGGTAGCGGGCAACAACGTGACCATCAACGGCCTGCTGCCCGGCTCCTTCGACACCGACCGCCTGCGCAGCGGCTTCCACCGCGCGGCGACCCTCAGTTGCCGCGACGAAGGCGAACTGGTGGATGCGGGCAAACAGGAAATCCCCGCGGGGCGCTTCGGCAGCGCCGAGGAGTTCGGTGCTTTCTGCGCCTTCCTCTGCAGCGCCCATGCCGGCTACCTGACCGGGCAGAACCTGCTGCTCGATGGCGGCGCTTATCCGGGCACCTACTGAAATATCCCGCACCGGTTGCTTTTCGCAGGAGCGAGCAAGCTCGCTCCTGCGATCACTTCCCCAAGCTCTACAATTCCCCCGCCGCTCCCGAACAGGCCTGCCGATGAAAGCCCACTCCGACGAACTCAAGACCTTCGCCACGGTGATCGACTGCGGCTCCATCACCGCCGCCGCCGAACAGCTGGGGCTGACGCCCTCGGCGGTGAGCCGGGCGCTGTCGAAGCTGGAGGAAAAGCTCGGCACCACCCTGCTCAACCGCACCACGCGGCGCATGAAGCTGACCGAGGAAGGCGAATTCTTTCTCGAGAACGCCCGCCACATCCTTGAACAGATGGACGCCCTGGAAGAACGCCTGGCCCTGCGCCAGCAATCCCCGGCCGGGCGCCTGCGGATCAACGCGGCGTCGCCCTTCATGCTCCACGCGGTAGTGCCGCATATCGGCGCCTTCCGCGAGCGCTACCCGGACATCGAGCTGCAGCTCAACACCAACGACCTCAACATCGACCTGCTGGAACAGAGCACCGACATCGCCATCCGCATCGGCCATCTCGCCGACTCCAGCCTGCACGCCCGTCCGCTGGGCAGCAGCCGCCTGAACCTGCTCGCTGCTCCCCAATACCTTGAGCGCCACGGTACCCCGACCAACCTGGAAGAGCTGCTCGGCCACTCGCTGCTGGGCTTTACCCAGCCCGAGGCACTGAACGTCTGGCCGATCCGCCACGCAGGGGGCGACACCCTCACGGTCGACCCGTCGCTGTCCGCCTCCAGCGGCGAGACCTTGCGCCAGTTGGCCATCGGCGCCCAGGGCATCGCCTGCCTCGCCAGCTTCATGACCTGTGACGACATCCGCGCCGGGCGGCTGGTGCGCGTGCTGCCGGAGATGACCAGCGAGCGCCGCCAGCCGATCCACGCGGTGTACTACCGCAACTCGCAGCTGGCGCTGCGCATCCAGTGCTTCCTCGACTTCATCCAGGAGCGTCTGGCGCAGTCGCTGCACGCCACCGGCTAAGCCAAGAAATTTCCCACAGCCGGAAAACCTCGACCACACTCAACAGGGTTCGCGACGCTCCACCGCCGGGGCGTCTTCCCGCAGAGATCGAGGGCCTGGCATGTCACCCATGCTGCTGTACCTGCGCGCCATCATCCATCCTGGCCGCGATACCCTGCTGTTCGCCCTGCGCACCGTGCTCGCGGGGCTGCTGACGCTGTACCTGGCGTTCCTGCTCGACCTCGACCAGCCCAAGTGGGCGACCATGACCGTGGTGATCATCAGTACCCCGCTGGCCGGCATGACCCTGCAGAAAAGCTTCGCCCAGGTGATCGGCACCACCATCGGCGCCATGGTCGCCGTGGCCATCATGGCGCTGTTCCCCCAGGCGCCACTGCCTTTCATCGTCACCCTCGCGCTCTGGCTGGCGCTCTGTACGGCCGGCGGCACCCTGATGCGCTTCACCTACTCCCACGCCTTCGTCCTCAGCGGCTTCACCGCGGTGATCGTCGCGCTGCTGGCCCAGCCGGCGCCCGAATCCACCTACACCCTGGCCATCACCCGCGTCACCGAAACCCTGCTGGGCGTTGCCTGCGTGACCCTGGTCAGTCTGTTCTTTGCCCGCCCGCAGAGTGTGGCGCGCGGCTATTTCGCCAAGGTCGACCAGTTGATCCGCCTGATTGCCGTGCACGCCGCCGCGGTGATCCGTGGCGAGGAGCTGGAGGAAGACTTCCAGCAACGGCAGAAGCAACTGCTGGGCGAGATCGCAGCCCTGGAAATGCTGCGCCGCCACCTGTATTTCGACGCCCCGCGCCTGCGCGGCGCCGATGAACTGGTGCAGCAACTGGCCAACCAACTGGTGCTGATGACCTCGCGCCTGGCCATCCTGCGGCGCCAGCGCAAGTTGATCGAAGCGCGCCTGAGCGGCCCGCTGCCCGAATCCGTGCGGCGCCTGCGCGAGGATGAACTGGCCTGCCTTGCCGAGCTGGCCGAGTTCGGCCGCGACCTGCCCGGCGCCACCCGCAAGCGCATCACCCAGCTGCGCCAGCGCTTCGACGCCGCCGCTCGGCAGGCGGAAGAACTGGCCGACGGCCTGCCCACGTCACTGCGTTCACTGGCCTGGGCGCTGCGCTTCGAGCAGGCGCGGTTGATGCAGCAACTCGATGAGATGATCGAGCTGAGCGAGGCGATTCAGGAAGGCCGCCCCGGCAGCAGCTCCTATCCGCAGAGCCAGGCCCACGCCCTGCACCTGGACTTTCACCTCGCCGCGATGAACGCCACCCGCGCCTTCGTCGCGCTGTGCTGCGCGGGCTGGATCTGGATCGAGACCGCCTGGGACGGTGCCCGCGCCGGGATGATCCTGATCGGCATCCTCTGCTCCCTGCTCGCCACCTTCCCACGCCCACTGATGGCGAGCCTGGCCTACATGCGCGGGCTGGCGATGGCGCTGGTGGCGGCGGCGCTGCTGCAGTTCCTGCTGCTGCCCAGCGTTGGCGACTTCGAGATGCTCGCGCTGTTCCTCACGCCGCTGCTGTACGTGATCGCAGTCGGGCTGGCCAACCCGCAGACAGCCGGGATCGGCATCGGTCTGGGCTTATCGACCTTCCTGCTGGTCGGCCCGCAGAACCAGGGCGCGTGGATCAACACCTCGCTGCAATGGTTCGAGTTCGCCGGCGGCTACGTCAGTGCCGGTGTGCTGGCGTTGCTGGTCTACGCCTGGGTGTTCCCCTTTGACGCCGATGCGCGTCTGCGCCGCCAGTCGCGCCGCACCCGCGCCGAGGTGCGCTCGGTACTGCTGTCCAAGCCCAGCGAAGCTCGCCGCTTCCTGTTCGAGAGCCGCATGGTGGATCGCCTGGCGATCATGCTCGGGTTGTTGCCGGCGGCGCGCGACAGCCAGTCCGGCGAACGCTTCCAGTGCAGCCTGGCGAGCATGACGCTGGGCGTGGTGCTGCATCAGTTGCGCCGCGAGAGCCTGAACCCCAACGGCCTGCCGCAAGCCCTGCGCGAGCGGCTGTCGCTGCTGCTGGATGAACTTGCCGCCTGCCTCGACCAGCCACCCGCCGCGCCGCTGCACCGGGTACTGCCGGCCATCCGCGAGCTGGGCAACGAGCTGGACGAGCTGCAAAGCCACGGCAACTACCCCAGCGGCGATGCCATGCGCCCGGTGTTCGTCAGCGGCGTCGCACTGCTGGTGGCCGCCGACCTGCTGGAACGCTTCCGTGACCTCTACGGCGAATCCGCCGACCTCCACGACGACCACGGGGAAGCCGCGCTGCATGCCCGTTGATATCGAACTGGGCGGGGTCTACCTGCCGCCGCTGGCCCAGGCGCTGCTGCTGGCCCTGCCGATCTTCCTACTGCTGGACTGGAGTCTGCGTCGCCTCGGCGTCCTGCGTCTGGTCTGGCACGAAGCGCTGTTCGAAGGCGCGCTCTATGCCTGCATCTGCGCAGGCCTGATCCTGCTCATGGGAGCCCTGCACTGAATGGCCAGCCTGCGCAAAGCCCTGCCGCCGCTGATCACCCTGGCCGTGGTCGCCCTCGCCCTGATCCTCGGTTACTTCGCCTGGACCTACTACACCCGCGCGCCCTGGACCCGCGACGCCCGCGTGCGCGCCGACGTGGTGACGCTCTCGGCGGACGTCACCGGGCGTATCGTCGAACTGCGGGTGAAGGATAACCAGCACGTCAGCAAGGGCGAACTGCTGCTGAGCATCGACCCGGCGCGCTACGAGCTGGCGGTGCTGCACGCCGACCGCGCAGTGGAAGTTGCCCGCGCCGCACTCGGCCAGTCCCAGGCGGCCATCACTGCCAACCAGGCGCTGTTGCAGCAGCGCCATAGCGAGGAAGTCCGCCGCCGGGCGCTGAAGGCGCGTTCGGCGATCTCCAACGAGGAATGGGAGAAGGCCCAGACCGACGTCACCGTGGCCGAGGCCCAGCTGCTGCGCGAACAGGCCAACCTGGGCCTGGCGCAGGCCAATGTGGCGCTCTCCGAGGCCGCGCAGAAGCAGGCACGCCTGGACCTGGAGCGCACCCAGGTGGTGGCGCCGGTGAACGGCTACGTGACCAACCTGCTGACCCGCGCCGGCGATTACGCAACCGCCGGCCATTCACTGGTGGCGCTGGTGGACAGCGACTCCTTCTACGTCGGCGGCTACTTCGAGGAGACCAAGCTGCCGCGTATCCGCGAGGGGGATCGGGTGGACGTGCAGCTGATGAGTGGCGAGCGCTTCGACGGTCGCGTCGAGAGCATCGCCTTCGCCATCACCGACCGCGAGAACGTCGCCGGCGCGCGGCTGCTGGCCAACATCAACCCAAGCTACACTTGGGTGAAACTCGCCCAGCGCATCCCCGTGCGCATCGCCATCGCCCCGGACTACAAGGGCCGCGACCGCCTGCGCGCCGGCACCACTGCCACCGTCAGCGTGGTCGAAGGCGCTCGCTAGACCCCGATCTTCCGATGGGCAGGGGGAACTTTCATCACCGCCCCGTCATCAACCCATCGCGTGATTGTCACCCGCCCGGTGCAGCATGCATTCAGCTTCCCGCATCCCGCGCGGACGCCTGCGCACGAGGATGACCCTTGCCCCGCCTTCGCCTTCTGGCCGCTTCCCTGCTGACCTGCACCACTCTCGCCCTGGTGGCCTGGCGCTCGCTGCCCACGCCACTGGAAGACGTGCCGAGCAGCAGCCTGTTCGCGCAGAACTGGGCCCGCGGCGGGGTCGTCCTGCTGGTGCGTCACATGGAGCGCTGCGACCGCTCCACCGCCGAATGCCTGGGCGCCGCCGACGGCATCACCGCCCGCGCCGCCGCCCTCGCCCGGAGCATGGGCGAGAGCATCACCCGCCTGGGCCTGACCGCCACCGACATCTACAGCAGCCCGGCCAACCGCACAGTGCAGACCGCCGACCTGATGTTCGACCGCAACGTGGCACGCCAGGACTGGCTACTCACCTGCAAGGACGGCGACCTCGCCGAGCAGATCCGCCAGCACAAGGCCGCGCACCGCAACCTCGTACTGGTCACCCACAGCGAATGCTTCGACCTCCTGCGAGAGAACCTCAAGGTGCGCGAGACCGACACCCCCGAGTACGGCAGCGCTCTGGTGCTTTTCGACGAGAGCGAACCCAAGCTGCGGATCGCCGGTGAAGTCGAGACCGATGAGTGGCTGACGCTGGTGGACTCGCACAACCCGAGCTGAGGCCGCTGCCAGAAAACGCTTTCTGTGCCATCTTCTTGCGATCGTTCCAAGGAGAGGCTCGATGCCCGCCCTGCTCACTGCCCACCCGCTGTTCGCCGCCCCCGTCCTGCTGCTGATCGACCTGCTGCTCTGGCGGCTGGTCGGCCCGGCCCATCCGCACTGGCGGCTGGCCACGCGCATCCTGTGCTTCCTGCTGTTCAGCCTGCTGCTGTTCAACGCCGGAATGAACCCGCTGCGCGCCGCACCCTGGCCAGACGACCTGCCCAGCCACATGGTCGCCACTGCCGTGCAGATCTTCTGGTGGCTGTTCGCCGCGCGCTGCCTGACGGTGGTGCTGGGCTTCCTGCTGGTGCAACGCATTGGCCACGGCGGTCGGTTGCTGCAGGACGTGGTCGGCGCGCTGATCTTCCTGGTCGCCATCATCGCCGCCGCCGGCTACGTGCTGGAGCTGCCGGTTAAGGGCCTGCTGGCCACTTCCGGAGTGGTTGCAATCGTCCTCGGCCTGGCGCTGCAGAGCACGCTGAGCGACGTGTTCTCCGGCATCGTGCTGAACACCACCAAGCCCTACCAGCTGGATGACTGGATCTCCATCGACGGCATCGAAGGCAAGGTCACCGAGATCGACTGGCGCTCCACCTACCTGCAGACCTCCCAGGGCACGCTGGCGGTGGTGCCCAACTCCCTCGCCGCCAAGGCCAAGGTGCTCAACCTGAGCCGTCCGGCGAACCTCTACGGCGTCAGCGTGAGCCTGACGGTCAGCCCGCACATCCGTCCGCGCAAGGTGCTGGATGCCCTCGAACACGCTCTGGGCGGCTGTCGCGCCCTGCTCGCCAGCCCTGCGCCGACGGTCAGCATGCGCAAATCCGAACCCGATGGCGCGGAGTACGAAATGAATGGCTTCGTCGCCGCCATGGGCGAGAAGCGCGAGGTGCGCAACCAGTTGTTCGACCTCGCCTACCGCCACCTGCAGGCCGCAGGCATCAACCTGCTGGCCGAGGCCGACGCGCCGATGCGCGAGAGCGCCTCGCGGGCACGAGCGCTACTGGTGCGCTCGGGCCTGTTCGATGCGCTGCGTGACGAGGAGCGCGACGAACTGGCGAACCGCATGCAGCGCCGGCCCTTCAAGCGCGGGGAAGTACTGCTGGCGCCGGGGGATGTCAGCGACCGCCTGCTGATCATCGACTCCGGCGTGGTCAGCGTCACCCTGCCCCACGAAAGCCAGACCATCGAGGCCGGCCGCATGGGGCCCGGCGAAGTGTTCGGCGAGGCCGGCGTGCTGACTGGTTCGGCCTGGCAGGCTGAGTTCACCGCGATCAGCGATGGCGCCGCCTACTACATCGACAAGGAAACCCTCGCCCCCTGCATGGAGGCGCGCCAGGAGATCGCCGAGGCCATGGGCCGCCTGCTGGACTTCCGCCAGAAGGCCAGCGCCGCGCTATTGGTGGAGCAACCCACGGTGGTGCAGCAGCGCGGGCTGATGGCCTGGCTCAAGCAGCACACCGGACGCCGCTACAAGGCCTGACTCCATTGCGGATCAGGCGTTGCCAGATCAGGCGCTGACTTCCTGCAGGCAATCCAGCGGCACCCAGCCGGCCTCGCCACCGGAGCGGACGCACCAGAGCCAGCCGCCCAGCTCGCGGCCGCCTTCGAGGCGCTCGCCGACTTCGACGTCGAGTTCGCGGGCGGTGTAGTCCTCCATCGCCACCCCCGCGCCCGGCGCAGTCATGTTGAAGACCTGCGCCGGCACCCAGCCCTCGCGCTGGCCGGGCGTGGAGCAGAAGTACCAGTCTTCCCAGCCCTCGGCGCCTTCATAACGTTCACCGACGAACAGCGGTGCGCCCTTGGCGAAGGTGATGGGCGCGGGGTACTCGCTGCGGTGACGCTGAATCACTTCGTAGTGCATGTCGATCTCCCGGTTCCCTGGACCGATCCATGCTACTCCTCACAGCGCATCATGGAAGATCACCCCGAGGGTGAAGCGCTCGCCGGTAGGCAGGCGACTGACGCCATGGCGCAGGTTGACCCGGTAATAGCCACGCAAGCCGGGCACCGGGCGCTGGGCCACGGCAAACACCACGGCATCGCCCTGCCACAACGGCACCACGGTCGCCCGCGACTGCAAGCGTGGGCGCTGCTCGGTGAGGACGAATTCGCCGCCCGAGAACTCCTCGCCCGGCCGAGACAGCAGGATTGCCATCTGCAGGGGGAAGGCCAGTTCCCCGTAGAGGTCCTGGTGCAGACAGTTGTAGTCGCCAGCACGGTAGCGCAACAGCAGGGGCGTCGGCCGCCGCTGGCCGGCGGCGTGGCATTGGTCGAGGAAGCTGGCATGCTCCGGCGGGTACTGGATGCCGGTGCCCATGCGCTCCTGCCAGGTGTTGGCGATGGCCCGCAGCGGCGGATAGAAGGCTTCGCGCAGCTCCTGCAGCGGTGCCGGCAAGGGATAGGTGAAGTAGCGGTATTCACCGAGGCCGAAGTTATGCCGGGCCATGTTCACGCGGCCGCGAAACGGCGCGTCCTGGTCGTACAACGCGCGAATTGCCTCGCACTGGGACTTGTCGAGCAGGCCGGGGATCAGCGCATGGCCATCGGCGTCGAGTTGGCGGGTGAGTACGGGCCAATCCAGGGCGCACGGAGTTCGGGAGAGGGACATTCTGGCGATCCATGATGGCGATGCCCCAGTCTGGGACCGCCCCCTTGCCATCCGCGCCCCAGAACCGACTTTCAAACTTCCCTGTAGGAGCGGGCCGCTTACCGTGACGCATTGTAGAATCACAGGCATCCCCCCCAGACCGACGACTGCCATGAGCACCGAAGACCCGATCCTGCGCGATATCTCGCGCGTCACCCTGCAGCACTATCAGGACAGCGCCCAGTCCTTTCGTGAGGGTACCTGGAACCACGACGTCACCCAGAACATCGCCGCATTGCTGCGGCACATCCAGGGCGAGGCGCCGTTCGTGCTGCTCGATCTTGGTTGCGGTCCGGGGCGCGACCTGTGCGAGCTGAAACGCATGGGGCATGCACCGGTCGGCCTGGACGGCTGCGCCGACTTCGTCGCCATGGCGCGCGAGGCCAGCGGCTGCGAAGTCTGGCAGCAGGATTTCCTCGCTCTCGACCTGCCCGTCGAGCGCTTCGACGGCATCTATGCCAATGCCAGCCTGTTCCACGTACCGCGCAGCGAGCTGTCGCGTGTGTTGCGCCAACTGCATGGGGCGCTGAAGCTGGGTGGCGTGCTGTTCAGCTCCAATCCGCGCGGGGAGAACCAGGAAGGCTGGAATGGCGGGCGCTACGGCTCCTACCACGACCTGCAGAACTGGACGCGCCTGTTGGAAGACGCCGGTTTTCGAGAGCTGGAGCATTACTATCGCCCGGCGGGCCTGCCGCGGGAGCAGCAGCCCTGGCTGGCGAGCGTTTGGCGCAAGACCTGACGTCGGGCCTGCCGGCTCTGGTTCTGGTTCACCAACCCCGCGCGGTCCGCCTCCCTGAGGCGATCCCGCAGCTGCGCGACGAGCACACGCAATGCCCGCACCAGCCACGGCGAATGCGCATGACCTGGCTGGACGGCTTCGTCACCGTGCTCGAACTGGCAGGGCAAAGTCTGGGTTCCGCTGGACGACCTGCCAACCCTCACTCGCGTCAACGACAAGCCAAAGGGTCCGCCCGGTTTCTGGAAGCGCTGAGTGGCCAGCCGATCCGCAGCAGCCTCGTCGCCCGCGCGCTCCAGAGCCGGTGACGAGCAGCCTGTTTGAAAGACGTGGCAACAAACGCCGGGTTGATCGGCCTCGGCCGTCGCACCTAGAATCACCGGGCTCGATTACCGGGCATCCTTTCTGATCCGTTGAGACAGGCTTCATGTTGGAGATAGCAGTAACCCGATAACCCCTTCGCCTTGCCGACAAGGCGGGCCGGTTATCGATGCGCACAAACACTGGCAGACACCACCTCGTGTCTGCGGTTTCTACGCACCTACTGCATTCAGGTTTCCATCATGAATATTTCCAGACCGGAACAACGGACTCTGCACGTCCTCGCCAAGGGCGGCCACATTTCCTTCCAGCGCGACGACGCCGGGCGCGTCGTCTTCGTCGAGTGCTATACCCGTGACGGGTATGTACTGGCCGACTGCACCCTGGCTGTCTTCAGGAAGCTCAGGGACAAGCGCCTGATCATCTCGCGTGGCGGCTCACCCTACCGGATCAACGCCACAGGCCTGGGCGCCGTGCGCCCACAACTGGACAACCGCTGACCCACCAATGGCCGGGCCGGCTTCGCGCGCCCGGCCACCTGCACAAGGGAACTACACCATGCCTTACGAGATTCGCCTGGAACGGCCCGAAGACGCCGCCGTCATTGCCGAAGTAACCACCTCCGCCTTCGCCGTGGCCGAGCACAGCAACGGTGCCGAGAGCGCCATCATCGACGGCTTGCGCGCAGCCGGTGCGCTGAGTATTTCCCTGGTCGCCACGGTGGATGGCGAGGTCGTCGGCCACGCGGCTTTCTCGCCCGTCACCCTGGACGGCGCGGACCTCGGCTGGTACGGGTTGGGGCCGGTCTCGGTACGGCCCGACCTGCACGGCCGGGGCATCGGTGCGGCGCTGATTCGCGCCGGACTGGAGCGCCTTAACGCCATGGGCGCGAAAGGCTGCGTGGTACTCGGCGACCCGGCCTATTACCCGCGCTTCGGCTTCCGCCGGGACCCGGCGATCCAGTACGCGGGCGTGCCGCCGGAATACTTCATGGCACTGTCGCTGGACGGCTCGAAAGCCGCCGGACAGGTTGCCTACCACAGCGGTTTCTCCGCCACCTGAAGACGAGAACAGTCGCATGCCGCTATCGATCCGCCCCGCCACCCCGGCGGACATAGACACCCTCTTCGATATCCGCACCAGCGTGCGGGAAAACCACCTCAGCCGCGAGCAGATGGCCGAGCTGGGCATCACGCCGCAGGTGCTGGCCGAGGCCATTGAATCTGCGCCTTGCGCGTGGGTCGCCGAGGTCGACGGTATTACCGGCGGCTTCGCCATGGTGGATACCGAAGAGGGCGAACTCTTCGCCCTCTTCGTTCGCCCGGAGTGCGAGGGCCTGGGCATGGGTCGCCTGTTACTGGCGGCGGCCGAGGAGCAGTTGTTCCGCGAGCACGGGAGTATCTGGCTGGTGACCGATGGCGGCGACGGCATTCGCGCCAACGCCTTCTACCGCCGCCACGGCTGGCAAGTCACCGAGCGCGTGGATGAACGGGATGTACGGTACGAGAAGTCTCGAGTCTGAGCCTGAACTCTCACTGTAGAAGCCGGCCCTGCCCGCGATCCGCCAGCAGGTCAGGCGGCGGATCAAACAGCTGAATGTCAGGCGAACGTCATCATTGTTTCCAGACAGCGCCTTACCGGTGCTGTGCGCGGGCGTGGCCCGTTCCTACAGCAGGGCCTCCCCTGCAACCGTTCAGAGCAGCGACTTGCCCTGGCTGAGGACCTTGTCGCACACCTGCTTGGTGACCTTTTCCTTGATGCCGCTGCCGGACAGGTCGAGGCTCTTGCCGTCGCTGCCGGTAAGGATGCCCTTGGCGCCATCCTTGTAGCCACTGTCGCTGGTGGTGGTGTTGCCCGGCAGCTTACCCAGGAGCTTGTCCTTCACCTGGGTGGCAGCGTCGGCGTTGAGGTAATTGTTCTTCGCGCAATACTCCAGCAAGCCGGCAACGTTGCTGCTGCTGGACGACGCGGATGGCAGACTGCCAAGGCCGCCGAGCTGGCCGGCGACATCGCCGAGGGAGGCGGCCTGGGTCATCGACCAGGGCAGCAACGCGGCGGTGAGGACTGCGGGAATCAGTTTGCGGGCATTCATGGGATTCTCCTGTTCATGGGGCGCTCCTGGTTGCGTCCGACGCGGCACGAAGCGCCACTGCGAGTGTAGACATCAACGGCCACGGACTACCCGATAGACCAGCGCGCCCAGGCTACCGCCGGCCAGCGGGGCCAGCCAGAAGGCCCAGAGCTGCTCCATAGCCCAGGGGGCGGCGTAGAAGGCCACGGCCAGGCTGCGGGCCGGGTTAACCGAGGTATTGCTGACCGGAATGCTGATCAGGTGGATCAGCGCCAGCGTCAGGCCGATGGCCAGCGGCGCAAAACCCGCCGGGGCGTCACGGTCGGTGGCGCCCATGATCACGAAGAGGAACACGGCGGTCATGATCACTTCGCAGAGCAGTACCGCCGCCAGGCTGTAGCCACCCGGCGAATGCTGGCCGTAGCCATTGGCGGCGAACCCTGCGGCCGCATCGAAGCCCGCAGTGCCACTGGCGATCAGGTACAGCGCGCCACCGGCCAGCAGGCCGCCGACGATCTGTGCAAGGATGTAGGGCAGCACGTGTGCCGCCGGGAAGCGCCCGCCGAACATCAGGCCGACGCTCACCGCCGGGTTGAGGTGGCAGCCGGAGATCGGCCCGATCGCGTAGGCCATGGTGACGACGCTCAGGCCGAACGCCAGTGCCACGCCGAGCAGGCCGATACCGTGGCCGCCGAAGTTGGCGGCGAGGACGGCGCTGCCGCAGCCGCCCAGGACCAGCCAGAAGGTGCCGATCAGCTCGGCCGCAAGTTTCCTGTACATGATTACCTCCGTGGAACCGCGGTTGCGGTTCGCCGTGGAATGTCGGTGAGGTTGGGGAATGGTCGGGAGGACGTCACCGCCCTCCCCGCTGTCAGGCCGCCTACCAGAGGTAGCGGTAGCCCAGGGTCACGGCCCAGGGCTGTTCGAGGTGGTCGCCCTTGGCGTAGTCCACTTCAAGCGAGACCTTCTGCTGGCGGCTGACCTGCAGGGCGGCGCCGGCGCCCAGTTCGCCGCGCGAGCCGGGCAGCTGGTTGGTCAGTTTTTCGCCGTTGACGCGCACCTGGGTGTTGCCGGCCAGTTCGTCGATGTACGACGCGACGGCATAGGCCTGCAGGCGCATTTCGCGGTCCAGCTGGATTTCCTTGCCGCCGCGCAGGCCCACGCGCCCCTGCAGCGAGTCGGTGTCGCTGGCGCGCACCTTGAGGCCATCGCTGCTGGTGTAGCGCGGGCCTTCGAAGTGTGTGGCGCTGAGTTGCACCTGCGGCTCGACGAACCACTGGTCCTGCAGGTCGATATGCTTGCCGCCCTCGACGCTGGCGCCCCAGGCATCTGCCTTGTAGTCGCCTTTCACCGGCTGCCCGAGGTTGGTCGGCACCTTCACGTCGCCGTCCATGTGGCTGTACTTGATGACATTGTCGAGGTACCAGCCGTCGTCCCGCAGGTAGGTGGCGTAGGCGCCGACGCTGGTGCTGTCGATATGCCCGCGACTGTTTTCGGTGAAACGGATGCGCGACTCGCTGGCGCCGACCATGGCACCTACGTACAGCCGCGCGCCGTCGAGGTGGATCGCCTTGTCGGCGCCGATCTCGACACCGTCGAGGTTCTGCTCGTACGCACGGCTGTAGTGCTCGCCCAGGCGCAGGCGCTTGCCGATGCCACGAACCCAGACGCCGCCCTCGTCCTGGCTCAGGCGCAGCTCGCCGAGGCGCTGTACCAGGGTGCCCAGTTCGGCGTAGTACAGGCTGGCCGCGGCGCTCTGCATGCCGAGCGCCACGTTGGAGCCCTTGGAGATCACGTCGGGCTGGCTGACGCCGCCGCCATTGCCGCCCCCGGTGCTGCCTTCGCTGCCGCCCTGGTTGCCCTCCTCGCTGCCACCGGAGCCGCCAGGGTTCTGCGGATCGGGGTCGGGGTCGGGGGTGGACGTCCCGGGCTCGCCACCGTCACCGGGGCCGGTGGAGGGCTGATCCGGTTCCTCCGGATCGGTCGGCTCGCCCGGGTCGACCACATTCTTGCCGGCCGCGACCAGGTACCAGTCGTTGCCTTGTTGTTCGAGGGTGTAGCGGTAGGCGCCAGCGTCCACGTGTTCGCCATAGAGGCCGAAAGTGCCGGGGCTGCCCTGGGTGCCGACCACCCGCAGCTGGTCGCCGCCCGCGTCCTTGCCGCTGTCGGCGACGACCAGGGTGTGCTCACCGTAAGCCTGCCCGCCCACCAGAATCAGGTCGCCCTGCAGGCTGGACAGATCAGTGTGCATGTCGAAGGTGCCGGAGCCGGTCAGGTCGCCGCTCACGAACAGGGTGTGGTAGCCATTGGCGCCGAAGGAGACGCGGGCGTTGTCCAGGTCGAGCCGGCTCAGGTTGGAGTCGGCGTTCAGTTGCCAGTGTGCGTTGCCAAGCTTCAGGTCCAGGGTGCCCAGCTCGCCGTCCTGCAGCCGGGTGTCACCGTGCAGATCGCTGCCTTGGCTGGTCAGCGTCAGCGCGCCATTGCCGGCCACGTCCGCCAGCAGGCCGCTGTCACCTACGTCCAGGCTCGAATCGGTAAGGGTGGAGTCCACGCTGGCGCCTTCGGCGATCGCGTAGCCGATGCCGTTGCCAGAGCGCAGCTGGCTGCCGCTGGCGTTGAAGGTGCCGACGCTGCCGACCTGCGCGCTGAGCAGCGCCGCATCGCTGGCCGCCTCGCTGTCGGTCATCTCCAGTTGCGCCGAGCCATAGGGCTGCTCGCCCTGGCTGAAGAGGATCGCCGAGCCATTGCGCGCATCCACCTGGCTATCGCCGACGTCGATGCTCCCGCCATTGTCCAGATGCAGCGCCGCGCCCTGGCTGCCACTGCTGGACAGCTGGCTGGCGTCGACGCTGATGCTGCCCGAAGCTGCCGCATGCACCGCTGCGGAACCTGCACCAGTGGCATCCAGGCGGCTGCCGGCCACCGTGATGGTGCCGCCCTCGGCCGTCCACGCGCCGTCAGCGTTGGCGCCGCTGGTCTGCACATGACTACCGTCGTTCAGGTCGATATGGGTGCCCTGGCGCGTATAGAGCCCATGGCTGCCCTCGCCTTCGGTGGTGACCCGGCTGGCGCGTACGGCCACGGTGCCGCTGGCGTTGTTGACGATCACGCCGATGCTGCCGGCGCCGTGGGTGAGGATGCTGGAACCTGCGATGACGTTGTCCGCGCCATTGCTGGAGACGTGCACGCCATGACTGCCTTGCCCGGAGGTTTCCAGGGTGGCTCCGCTGATCTGCAGCGCGGCACCGTTGTTGGCCTGGATAGCGGTGCTGCCGTTGCCTCGGGTGGAGAGCTGGCTATCGCTCAGCACCAGGCTGCCGTTGTTGTCCAGCAGCACCCCGGCGCTCTGATCGCCCAGCGTGCTCAGGTTGCTGTCACGGACCCAGGCGCCACCGTTGTTGTGCGCATGCACCGCTGCAGCATTGTCGCCATCCGTGGCGACGCTGCTCCCACTCAACTCGAACTGGCCGTTGCTCTGGGCATCCAGGCCCGCCGCGCCACCACCCTGGGTGTGCACCTGCGAGTCGAGGATGCGAACCGTGCCGCCGTTGGTCTGCACACCGAAACTACCGGCGCTGTCGACTTCCAGGTGGAGCAACTGATCCTGGCTGCCGCTCCACAGGTAAAACAGCAGGCCGCCGCCATTGCCGGTGTTGTGCACCCAGCCGCCGTCCATGCTGAAGACCATGTCGTTGACCGTGACGGCGGACTGCCCGGCGTTCACATCGATATGGGCATCATTGAGTTCGCTGGTGTTGTTTTCCCACGGCGAAAAGACCTGCGGCGTGTCGAAGTCGTCGGCTTCCGCCGGCAGCCCCGCCAGTGCGGTGATCACGGCCGCCAGTAGCGTGGGGAGGAATGGCGGCGCATGCCGGGCCGCCGGTTGCGTAGTGCGGGTGTTCATCTGGTTGCCCTCCAGAATCCATGTCCGGCCGGCGCGTGAGCCGGTCTCTGGGGGCAATTTTTCGCGGAGCCAGGCTCCACGAAGATGGGAAAGCATTTAGCGTTAAGTAGGAAACTTCCTACACAAATCCTGCAGACCTACAGAAAATGACCTAGCGTTGAACGGGACTTCGATTAAGGGCATTGCCATGGGCCAGGTGCTGATCGCCGACGGACATCCCGTCACCCGCCATGCCGTGCGCATGCTGCTGGAAAGCGAGGGGCACGCCATCGTCGGCGAGGCCGAGGACGGCCTGGAAGCCTTGCGCCTGGGCCTGGAGCAGCTGGCCGACCTGCTGATCCTGGACATCGACCTTTCGCGCCTGAACGGCCTCGACGTCATGGCGCGGCTCAGGGCGCACGGGGTGAACCTGCCGGTGCTGGCGTTCAGCGCACAGGACTCGGAGCACATCGTCGGGCGCTTCCTGCAGGGTGGCGCCTCCGGCTTCGTCAGCAAGCACGACGACCTGCGCGAGCTGAGCCTGGCGGTGGCAATGCTGCTGCGCGGGCGCAGCTACTTCCCCATGCGCCTGCTGGGCAACGTCAACCTGCCAGAAGTACGCAGTGGCGAGCGCGAGCGGGTTGCCAGCCTGTCCAACCGCGAGCTGTCGGTGCTGTACTTCCTCGCCAGCGGGCGCAACAACCACCAGATTGCCCACGAACTGACCATCAGCGAGAAAACCGTCAGCACCTACCGCACGCGCCTGCAGCACAAGCTCAACCTGCGCAGCCTGCCCGAGCTGATCGACTTTGCCCGGCGCAACGCACTCGTCGCCGCGCCCCAGGCCGAGCCCGCACCGGCGGCGCCGGAGAACGATGAGCTGGTGATGCTGCGCAGCCTGGTCGACGGCCTTCCCGATGCCCTCTACGTGCGCGACACCGGCGGCCGCCTGGTTCACGCCAACCTGGCCTTCCTGCGTCTGTACGACGTGCAACTGGGCGACGTACTGGGCACCCGCGCCATGGACGTGGACTGGTACGCGCCGGCACAGGCGGAATTGCTGCACCAGTACTTCCTCCAGGCGGTGGCGACCGAGCAGCCCTTCGCCCGCGACATCGAACTGCGCATCCATGGTCACCGGCGGGTGCTGCACCACTGGGGCAAGCCCTACCGCGACGCCAGCGGGCGGCTGCTCGGCATGATCTGCGGCAGCGCCGACATCACCGGCCGCCAGGACCGCCTGCGCGCCATCGAGGCGGACAAGCTGCAGGCCGAACTGGGCAACCGGCAGAAGCTCAATTTCCTGGTGCGCGCGAGCAACGAGTTCAGCCTGCCCCTGGGCGCCATGCACGGCATGCTGGAGGTGGTCCTGCAGCGTGCGACGCTGGCAGCGGCGGACCGCGAGGCGCTGGAGTGGATCGACAGCACCAGCTGCGGCCTGCTCAAGCTCACCGCCGACCTGCGCCAGGTCGCGCGCCTGGAGAGTGGCGAGGAGCGACCGCAGGCAGTGCCCCTCCGGCTGGACGAACTGCTGTGCGAAGCCATCGATGCCGCAACCCCTTCGGCACACGGCAAGGGCCTGGCGCTGGAATTGCACGTAGCGCCCGAGCTGGGCTGCACCCTGCTGGGCGACCCCGCCCTGCTGCGGGGAGTACTCGAATACCTGCTGGCCTACCTGATCCGGGAGACCGCTGCCGGTCCGCTGCGCATCAGCCTGCACGGACAGGTCGAGGAGTCCCGTGTGGCGGTTCGGCTGAACGCCGCCGGCCCTGGCACGCCGGAGCAGGATCCACTGGCGCTCTACTCGCTGGAGGAACTGGCTGCCGACGCTGCGCGGCAACTGCTGCAGGATGCCCCGGTCGGGCTGATCGTCGCCAAGCGCCTGGTCAACCTGCTGCTGGGCGAACTGGTCCTGGCCAGCCCTCCGGGCCAGGGCCCGTCGGTCAGCGTACACCTGCCCCTGCCGCTGGCCCCGACTACGGCAGCCTGATTGAAGTCGGCTCAGTAGCCCACCGACTTCAGTACCTCGTCCACGTCGAGGCTCGGCGGCCGGCCGAGGAACATCAGCAGCTGGTCGGTACGGTTGGTGAAGAAGCCGTCCACGCCAGCCTTGGTGAGCTTATCGAAGTCCACCGAGTCGTCGACGGTGTAGGCATGCACGAACAGGCCACGCTCGTGGGCGGCCTGGTTCATCCACGGCTGCACCAGGTCCATGTAACTCTGGTCGCCACGGGCGGTCAGGGTCGCCGAAGGGCCCGTGCCCAGCGCGCCATGGGCCTTGGCCCAGTCCAGCCAGGCAAAGAACTCTTCCCTGGACTTCACCTCCTGCCGGGCATAGAAGTCCGCTTTGATCTTCTCGCCGGACTGGGCAAAAGTCGTCGGGCTCTTCGCCGCCATGTAGCCGTCACCGGTCCACAGCAGCAGGATCTTGGGCACCTTCGGCATGCTCTTGTGCAGCAGCTCGAGGCTGCTCTTCTCGAAGGTCTGCAGGACGATCTTGCCTTGCGGTTCGCCCTGCGCATCGAGCCAGCCACGGTTCTCCAGGGTTTTGCGCAGGTCTTCCTCGATGCCGGGGAACTGCCCCGGCGCCTTGGTTTCCAGGTACAGGCCGGGGGTTTCAGCGCCACCTTCGGCGATGTCGATCAGCTCATCCAGGGTGAGGATGCGCAGCCCCGCGTACTTGGAGCGGGCGCGCTCGGGATAGGTGGCGTTGAACCAGCTGCCGGCGTCCAGGCGCTTGAGTTCGGCCAGGGTGAACTTGCTCACCGGGTCTTTCTCGCGGCCGGGAAAGACCTTGGCAATGTTGGTGGTGCGCTCCAGGGTGTCGTCATGCACCGCCACCAGCACGCCGTCGCTGGTGCGCTGCAGGTCCGCTTCCAGGTAGTCCGCGCCCAGGTCACGGGCGGCGAGATAGGCCGGCGCGGTTTCCTCCGGCGCATCGTGGGAAGCGCCGCGGTGGGCGATCACCGTCGGCCAGGGAACGCCGGCGGCCTCGCTGAGGGCGCGGCCGGGTGAGTCCTCGGCGCTGGCGGTGAAACTGGAGGCGGCCAGTACGATGGTGCCCAGTAAAGCGATGATGCGACGGCGCATGTGCGAAACCCCTTCGATGGGTTACGAAAAAGCGGATCAGTCTGGCGCTGGAGCATGAACCTTGTGCGATCGGTGCCAAGGGACCTGTATCGGGCCACGAGCGTAGGACTCTGGTCGCCTGGCGTAATTCCGTCCGTTTTACCGTGACCGTTTGGCAGCGTAGGCGAACTACTTTATAAAAGCGCTCGCCATCAAACTGCCACGACGAGCCTCATGCTAACGACCAAAACAGGGAACATCTGCGCGCTCGCTTGCGCACTTGCAGGATGCAGTGTCAGCAGTGAGCCCAACGGTGGCCCCCACCGGCTCATTGATGATCACGCTGCCGACTTGGCTCATCTGTCCACTCCGCTACAGCTGTCGGTACCGCAACCCGACCACAGGCCACCACCAGTGCCGTACCGGGAACCAGAGCCAATGCACCTGGCACGTCAGGCACTCAATCCCTATGATGTGGCGTTTCCGAAGCCGAATTTCCCCCGCGAAGCGCTGCTACGCCACGTCCAGGGTGAGGTGCAGGCTTACTATGCCTACGAGCCACGCTCCGGAGTCGTGCTCGGCGTATTGGCCGAATCCAGCTACCCCGCCTTCGCCCTGGCCGTATCACAGCAAGGACTGCAGGCCTATGTCGCCTCCAGCCTCGAATTCCCTGCCGATCCCTCTCCTTATCGAGTGGTGCTCAAGCGCTACTTCTTCGTCACTGATGCCTCGAACTACAAATTCACTGCAATCGCGACCAAAGCAGAGGACGAAATCTGGAGCAGAATGCTCCAATCTCCAGGCTCGCTACCTGCGACCAGACCCGAAACCCAATGAAAAAGCCCGCGGACGATCGCTCGCCCGCGGGCCCTTTGCTTGCGTCTACCCGATCAGCGCGGCAGGTCGAAGCGGTCGAGGTTCATCACCTTGGTCCAGGCCTTGACGAAGTCATGGACGAACTTGCGTTCGCCGTCCGAGCAACCATAGACCTCCGACAGCGCCCGCAGCTGAGAGTTTGAACCCAGTAGCAGGTCGATGCGGCTGCCGGTCCACCGGGCTTCGCCGGTCTTGCGGTCGCGGCCTTCGAACTCGGTGTTGTCCGCCGAGGTCGGTTTCCACACGGTCCCCATGTCCAGCAGGTTGACGAAGAAGTCGTTGCTGAGGGTTCCGGGGCGCGCGGTGAACACGCCGTTCTGCGAGCCGCCGGTGTTGGCGCCCAGCACCCGCAGGCCGCCGATCAGCGCGGTGACTTCCGGTCCGGTAAGGGTCAGCAGCTGCGCCTTGTCGATCAGCAGCGCTTCGGCCGGCACGGCGAACTTCGCCTTCTGGAAGTTGCGGAAGGCGTCGGCCACCGGCTCCAGCATGCCCACCGAGTGCACGTCGGTCTGCTCCTGGCTGGCGTCCATGCGGCCCGGCGCGAACGGCACGCTGACCTGGTGGCCACCCTTGCGCGCGGCCTCTTCCACGCCGGCATCGCCGGCCAGGACGATCAGGTCGGCCAGGGAGATCTTCTTGCCGCCCGCGGCGGATGCGTTGAACTCGGCCTGGATTTCCTCCAGCACGCCGAGCACCCTGGCCAACTGCTCGGGCTGGTTCACCGGCCAGTCCTTCTGCGGCGCCAGGCGGATGCGTGCGCCGTTGGCGCCGCCTCGCTTGTCGGAGCCACGGAAGGTCGAGGCCGAGGCCCAGGCGGTGGAGACCAGCTCGGAAACCGACAGGCCCGAGGCCAGCACCTTGGCCTTGAGCGAGGCGATGTCCTGCTCGTCCACCAGCGGGTGGTTGACCGCAGGGATCGGGTCCTGCCAGATCAGTTCCTCTTTTGGCACTTCCGGCCCCAGGTAGCGAGCCAGCGGGCCCATGTCGCGGTGGGTCAGCTTGAACCAGGCGCGGGCAAAGGCGTCGGCGAACGCGTCGGGATCTTCATAGAAGCGACGGGAAATCTTCTCGTAGATCGGGTCGACACGCAGCGAGATGTCGGTGGTGAGCATCGACGGCGCGCGGCGCTTGGACTTGTCGTGGGCATCGGGAATGCTGCCGGCACCCGCACCGTTCTTCGGCTGCCACTGGTGGGCGCCGGCCGGGCTCTTGGTCAGCTCCCATTCGTAGCCGAACAGGTTCCAGAAGAAGTTGTTGCTCCAGCGCGTTGGCGTGGACGTCCAGGTGACTTCCAGGCCGCTGGTGATGGCATCGCCACCGGAGCCGGTGCCGAAGGTGCTGACCCAGCCCAGGCCCTGGCTTTCCAGGCCGCCGGCTTCCGGGTCGGCGCCGACGTTATCCGCCGGACCTGCGCCGTGGGTCTTGCCGAAGGTGTGGCCGCCGGCGATCAGGGCGACGGTTTCCTCGTCGTCCATGGCCATGCGCGCGAAGGTCTCGCGGATGTCGCGGGCAGCAGCCACCGGGTCGGGGTTGCCGTTGGGGCCTTCGGGGTTCACGTAGATCAGGCCCATCTGCACGGCAGCCAGGGGGTTTTCCAGGTCACGCTCGCCGGTGTAGCGCTTGTCGCCGCCCAGCCAGGTGGTCTCTTCGCCCCAGTACACGTCCATGTCCGGTTCCCAGACGTCCTCGCGGCCGCCGGCGAAGCCGAAGGTCTTGAAGCCCATGGACTCCAGGGCGACGTTGCCGGTGAGGACGATCAGGTCGGCCCAGGACAGCTTGGCGCCGTACTTCTGCTTGATCGGCCAGATCAGCCGGCGGGCCTTGTCCAGGCTGACGTTGTCCGGCCAACTGTTGAGCGGGGCGAAGCGCTGCTGGCCACGCCCGGCGCCGCCACGGCCATCGCCGATGCGGTAGGTGCCGGCGGCGTGCCAGGCCATGCGGATGAACAGCGGGCCGTAGTGGCCGAAGTCGGCCGGCCACCAGTCCTGGGAGTCGGTCATCACGGCGCGCAGGTCGGCCTTGACCGCTTCCAGGTCGAGGGTCTTGAAGGCCTCGGCGTAGTTGAAGTCCTCACCCATGGGGTTGGACTTGGAAGAATGCTGGTGCAGCAGGTCCAGCCGCAGTTGGTTCGGCCACCAGTCACGGTTCGATGTGCCACCACCGGCGGTCTGGTGGAAGGGGCAGCTACCTTTCTTTTCTTCACTCATTGCAGGCTCCTTGTGAGCGCCTGGCGTGGCGCTTCGTATACGCACAACCCATCAGAAGATAGATCAAACGGGACGGGCTGCTATTGCAGTTATTGATCGGCTCGAGCGGTAAAAGGCTATCGATGCGGGGATGGCGAAAAGCCGTGTTACAGAGGGGTGTGCCGGCAGGATTGGCGCGGGGAGGGTCGCGGGCATGGCCCGCTCCTGCAGTCCTGGCGTCGGCGCCCTCGCTTTTTCAGGAGCGGGCCACGCCCGCGAACCCGAAAAGGGATCGCTGACAAAGCCCGCTCCTGCGCTCAGGTCAACATCAGAACGCGAAGCACGAACAGCCGAAGGCGCCCCAGAACCCGGCGAAGTCACTCACCGGGACATCCCTGGTGCGCGCTCGCTCGTGGCTGTGGCCGTGTACACCGCAGGAGCCGATGCACTGGTGCACGGCCTGCTGCAGCGGCGCCTGCGGGCGCCAGTGGCCGGGAACCATGGCCACCGGGGACCATTCCGGCACCACCGGGATGCTCGGCGGGGCCAGCTTGTCGAATTCGCGGTCGCCGTGGACGATCTTGCCGCCCACCACGGTGAGCACCGACTCGATGGTCTTGATCGCCTCTTCCTCGACGCTGAAGAAGTCCTCCGAGAGCACCGCCAGGTCCGCCAGCTGGCCGGCCTTGAGCATGCCCTTCTTGCCCTGCTCGCTGGAGAACCAGGCACTGCCGTGGGTGAACAGCTGGATCGCCACCTCGCGGGACAGGCCCTCCGGGTACAGGCTGAGGCCGCCCACGGTCTTGCCACTGACCATCCAGTACAGCGAGGTCCACGGGTTGTAGCTGGACACGCGGGTGGCGTCGGTGCCGGCGCCGACCGGCACGCCTTCGGCCAGCATGCGCTTGATCGGCGGCGTGGCCTCGGCGGCCTGCTTGCCGTAGCGGTCGACGAAGTACTCGCCCTGGAACGCCATGCGGTCCTGGATGGCGATACCGCCGCCCAGCGCCCTCACCCGCTCGATGTTCTTCGGCGTGATGGTCTCGGCGTGGTCGAAGAACCACGGCAGGCCGTTGAACGGGATATCCAGGTTGACCTTCTCGAACACGTCGAGCATGCGCGAGATGGACTCGTCATAGGTCGCGTGCAGGCGGAACGGCCAGCGCTGCTCGACGAGGTGGCGCACTACCGGCTCCAGTTCGGCTTCCATGGTGCCGGGCAGGTCGGGACGCGGTTCGAGGAAGTCCTCGAAGTCGGCGGCCGAGAACACCAGCATCTCGCCGGCGCCGTTGTGGCGCAGGAAGTCGGTGCCCTGGCCGTAGGTCACGCTGGAGGTCCAGTTCTTGAAGTCCGCCAGTTCTTCCTTGGGCTTCTGGGTGAACAGGTTGTAGGCAATGCGCACGGTGAGCTGGTCGGCGTCGGCCAGCTGCTGGATCACCTGGTAGTCGTCCGGGTAATTCTGGAAACCACCGCCGGCGTCGATCACGCTGGTCAGGCCGAGGCGGTTCAGCTCGCGCATGAACTGGCGGGTCGAGTTGACCTGGTACTCCAGCGGCAGCTTCGGGCCCTTGGCCAGGGTCGCGTAGAGAATCATCGCGTTGGGGCGGGCGATCAGCATGCCGGTGGGTTCGCCGTTGCTGTCGCGGACGATCTCGCCGCCGGGCGGGTTCGGCGTGTCCTTGGTGTAGCCGACGACTCGCAGCGCGGCGCGATTCAGCAGCGCGCGGTCGTACAGGTGCAGGACGAACACCGGGGTATCCGGCGCCGCCTTGTTCAGCTCCTCGATGGTCGGCAGGCGACGCTCGGCGAACTGGAATTCGTTCCAGCCACCGACCACCCGCACCCACTGCGGCGAGGGCGTGCGCTGGGCCTGCAGGCGCAGCATTTCCAGCGCGTCGGAGAGCGACGGCACGCCCTCCCAGCGCAGTTCGAGGTTGTAGTTCAGGCCACCACGGATCAGGTGCAGGTGCGAGTCGTTGAGGCCAGGGATGACGGTGCGGCGATTGAGGTCGACCAGCTGGGTCGCGGCGTCGCGGTAGGCCATCGCCTGAGCGTCGGTGCCGACGACCAGGAACTTGCCGTCGGCGATGGCCACGGCGGTGGCGTGGGGGCGTTCCGGGTCGACGGTGTGCAGCTTGCCGTTGAACAGGATCAGGTCTGCGTTGCGCTCTGCGTTGCTCATGCTCATGCCCCTCAGCGTTGCAGGAAGGCCAGCAGGTCTTCGTTGAGTTGCTGCGTGTGAGTGACGGCGAAGCCATGGGGAGCGCCGGCGTAGACCTTCAGTTCGGCGCCCTTGACCTGCTCGGCGGCCAGCTTGCCGGTGGTCTCGAACGGCACGATCTGGTCGTCGTCACCGTGGATCACCAGGGTCGGCACGTCGACCTTGGCCAGGTCGGCGCGGAAGTCGGTTTCCGAGAAGGCGCTGACGCAGTCCACGGTGCCCTTGAGCGACGCCAGCAGGGCGATGTTGAGGGTCTGGGTGAGCACGCCGTCGGAGACTTTCTGGCCGTGGTTGGTGCCGTAGAACGGCGCGGCGAAGTCGGCGATGAACTGCGCACGGTCCTGCAGCAGGCCGGCCTTGATGCCGTCGAACACGGCAGTGTCCACACCCTGCGGGAAGTCGGCGGATTGACCGAAGATCGGCGTGACGGCGCCCAGCAGCACCAGCCCGGCGACGCGGGAGGTGCCGTGGCGGCCGATGTAGCGGCTGACGTCGCCACCGCCCATGGAGAAACCGACCAGGGTGACGTCGCGCAGGTCCAAATGCTCGATCAGGCCGGCGATGTCATCGGCGAAGGTGTCGTAGTCGTAGCCGTTCCACGGCTGGCTGGAACGACCGAAACCGCGGCGGTCGAAGGCGATGGTGCGGTAGCCGCGGCTGCTCAGGTACTGCATCTGGTATTCCCACATGTCGCCGTCCAGCGGCCAGCCGTGGCTGAACAGCACGGGTTTGCCGCTGCCCCAGTCCTTGTAATAGATCTCGGTGCCGTCGCGGGTAACGAAAGTGCTCATGGAAACTCCTCTGCCTGCCATGCAGGACGATGTGGGTACGGGCGCCACGCGGGCGCCGCGGGAGGGGACGTCAAGGGAAAGGATCAATCGGCGTTGAGCCAGCCAGCGCAGCGACGGGTCACCCAGGGCATGATCAGGTAGACCACCGGAAGGACGATGCACAGGGTCACCAGCAGGTTGCTCGGCACCACCCCGGCCAGTACCGGGAAGCGCTCGAACGCAGGTCCCCAGAGTGGCGGAATGACCATGGTCAACGGGCTGATCACCAGGTAGGTGAGCAGCGCCTGCTTCCATTTCGGTGGCTGGCGCACGTTGCCGTGTTCGGGGGTGAACCAGAACTCGGCGTCGTTGTGGATCAGCGGGTGGTCGCCTTCTTCCAGCAGCGGCGAAACCTCGTCGATCAGCTCGGCGCGCTCGGCGGAGTCGATCCAGGCCTGCAGCTGCGCGGCGGCGGCGAAACGCACCACGGTGGTGTACATCGCGCCCTCGCCGTCCGGGCGGATCACGTTGACGCCCAGATGCCCCGGCTGCCGGCGCGCGGCCGACACCGTGCGGCGCAGCCAGGCCTCGTAGCTGGGCAGGGCTTCGCAACGCACCTTGTGGTGGACCACCAGCGTCACCACGCTGTTCAGATCGATGGTTTCGGCGCTCATGGGTGTTCCGGACTCATGATTGAGGTCCGGTCACTATGGCGGCGGCAACGGTCGTCCTATTGGACGCATGTGCTGGATCGGTGCCCCGGCGGATAACGCTGGCGCGTTATGCGCCCTACGCCCTGCAGCAGAAAGCGATTCAGGCGGCAGTGATGACCGGCTCGGGCAAGGTCACCTGGCGCAGGTAAGCACGCGCGGTATGGGGTACGCGGTAGCGCACCTCGCTCTCGCCCTGCTCCACCCACAACAACGACTTGTCTGCCAATTGCCGCACGGCGGCGAACACGCTCTCGCGGCACCAGCGTTTGTCGTCCAGCGAGGCGACGGCGGTGTCCAGGGTGAAGCCGTCTGCCAGCTGCGCGAGCAAGCCCAGGCAGCGCTGCTCGACGACGTCCAGCAGCGCATAGCTCCAGTCGTAGGTCGCCCGCAGGCTCTGCTGTCGGGCTGGGGCGGTGCGGCGGCCAGGCATCAGCAGTTGCATGGGGGTGTCCAGCAGCGCCGGCAGCCCGGCGAGGCCGAGGATACCCACCTGCCGCGCAGCCATCTCGATGGCCAGGGGAATACCGTCCAGGCGCCGACAGATATCGATGATTGCGCGCACCTGGCCCGGTTTGAGTTCGAAGCGGTCGCAGACCTCCCGCGCGCGCATCACGAACAACTGCACCGCCGAACTGCACATGGCCAGCGCCAGTGGCGTATCGTCCTGCGCGGGCACCTCCAGCGGCGGCAGGCGCACCACGCGTTCCCCTTCCGCGCGCAGCGGCTCGCGGCTGGTGGCAAGGATGCTCAGTGCCGGGTGCAGGCGCAGCAGGTGCTCCACCGACTCGGCGCAGCGGTCGGCGAGGTGCTCGCAGTTGTCCAGCAACAGCAGGGTCGGTTCATAGGCCGGCTCGCGCAGGAGAACGGCGAGGCTCTGGCTGAGGGAGACACCGTCCGGGTCGGCGGACAGGTCGAGAAAGCGCACCTCGCTGAAATGCCTGCCGAGCTGCTCGGCGGCGTGGATCGCCAGGGAGGTCTTGCCCATGCCGCCGGGACCGACCAGGGTGATCAGGCGCGTGGCGGGCATCTGCTTCACCACCCGCTCAAGCAGCACCTGGCGGCCGACCAGCCCCATCAGCAGGACCGGCAGGTTGCTGGCGCGCACTTCGCACGGCAGCGCTACTGCCTGCGCCGGAGCGACCACGCTCTCCACCACGCCGACGAAGCCGTAGCCGCGCAACGGCACGTTGGCAATATAGCGCTCACCCGTGCGGCCTTCGCCAAGGGCACGCCGCAGGGCGGCGATGTGCACGCGCAGGTTGATCTCCTCGACCACCGTATCGCCCCAGACCTGGGCGATGATCGTGTCCTTGCCGATGATCTCGCCGGGCTGGCGGATCAGCACCTGGAGAATGTCCAGCGCCCGGCTACCGATGCGCACCGGGCGATCCCCCTGCAGCAACTGGCGCTTGTAGGGGTGGAACTGGAAGCGACCGAACTGCAGGATGGTCTCGGTGCGGTTTTCCGTGCTTGCGCTCATGTCCTGCTCACGTCTGCGGATCTGACGGATCGCTCTACAACGGGTCTTCCAGGCGATCTGGCCAGTACCGAGGTGACGCGCCCCTGATTATTGGTCAGGGTATTTTCCCGCCCTCGTGTGACAGCGCAATTCCCGCGGGGGGAAGGATTCGGCCAACTTGGGTGCGCCGGACGGTCATCCGGCTGAAAATGCGGCGCACTGCCATCAGGCGAAGCCGAATTGCTCGCGGTACTGGCTCGGCGTCATGCCGATCCGCTCGCCGAAAACCGTACGCATGTGCCGGGGGCTGCCGAAGCCGCTGCGGCTGGCCACCTGCTTGAGCGGCAGGTCGCTGCTTTCCAGCAGCTTGCGCGCATGGTCGATCCGCGCGCTCTGCACGTACTGCATGGGCGTCATGCTCGTCTCGCGCTGGAAGGCGCGGGCGAAATTGCGCGGACTCATGGCCACCAGCTCGGCCAGGCGATTCACTGTCAGCGGCTCGTCGATGTGGTCCACCACGTGGGCCTGGGCGCGGGCGATCACCGAGCCATCGCGCACCACCGAGACCAGCAGCGGGCCGAACGGCGTCTGCCCGCCCTGGCGCTTGAGCACCACCAGCAGCACCTTGGCGACTTCCAGGGCAACGTCCTTGCCGTGGTCCTCGGCGACCACCGCCAACGCCATGTCGATGCCGGCGGTAACGCCGCCGGAGGTGATCAGGTTGCGGTCGATCACGTAGATGCGCTCGGCCTGCACCTCGGCGCGGGGATACAGCTGTGCCAGGCGGTCCAGGTAGTTCCAGTGGGTGGTGCAGCGGTAGCCGTCGAGCAGCCCGGCGGCGCCGAGCAGGAAGGCGCCGGTGCACACCGCGCCGTAGCGTTTCGCCGCGCGCGCCGCCGCCGGCAACCAGGCGTTGAGCGCCTCGTTGTTGCCGTTGTAGGCACCGGGCCCGCCGGGCACCAGCAGCAGGTCCACGCCGGCGAGCAGCGCTTCCAGCGGCAGGTCGGCGCTCATCTTCAGGCCGCTGGAGGCGCGCACGCCCTCGGGCTTCGCCGCCACCGTGAGCAAACGGTAATGCCGCTCCGGCGGCAGGTAGCGGTTGGCCATGGAGAACACCTCCATCGGCCCCGTCACATCCAGCGCCAGCACATCGTCGTACAGCACCATGGCCACTGTTTTCATTCTTCTACTCGCACGCAAACGGGGCTTGGCGGTCTCGCGTGCCCCGGTATAGGAAAAAACCACTGTACCCATTCGCCGCGCCGGCGAATCGCACGTTTGCATCATTCTGCGCCGCGCGGGCCGAGCACACAGGTCCAATAAATGCCGTGGCGGCAAAACCATAGTCTGCCCATCGAAGCGCCCCGGACACCCTTGCAGAACTGCAAAACCACCCTGCAAGGCTGTCTGTTCCGCGCCTCGCAGTGTTCGGCAAAGATGTGTCCACGGTTTGCAGCCAAGTCCTGCAGGCCGAAAAAACACTCCAGACGCCCACTTCCCACCCCACGCAATCCACCAGGAAATCCGACCATGACCGCCATCGCCAAAGCCGTTCCCGGCAAGACCCTGCTCAACCCCACCGACCACACCCTGATCATGATCGACCACCAGTCGCAGATGTCCTTCGCGACCAAGTCCATCGACGCGGTGACCCTGCGCAACAACGCGGCGCTGGTGTCCAAGGCGGCCAGGGAATTCGGCGTTTCCACCATCCTCACCACCGTTGCCGAAAAAAGTTTCTCCGGCCCGATCTTCGACGAGATCAAGTCGGTCTTCCCCGAACACAACGTCATCGACCGCACCAGCATGAACACCTGGGAAGACCCGCGCATCGCCGTGGAGGTAAACAAGTTCGGCAAGCAGAAGATCGTCCTGGCCGGCCTCTGGACTTCCGTGTGCATCGTCGGCCCGGCCCTGTCGGCCATCGACCAGGGCTTCGAGGTCTACGTGATCGCCGACGCCTGTGGCGACGTGTCCACCGAAGCCCACGAGATGGCCCTGCAACGAATGATCCAGCTGGGCGCGCGCCCCATGACCTCCCTGCAATACCTGCTGGAACTGCAACGCGACTGGGCCCGCGGCGAAACCTACGACGCGACCGTGAAGACCTCCATCGAGCACGGCGGCGCCTACGGCCTCGGCCTGATCTACGCCAAGACCATGTTCAACGCCAGCGAAGGCCACTGAGCCTGAGCAGCAGAAAGGGGCGGCATTGCCGCCCCTTTTTCATTTCCGGGATACCCACCATGCCGACCCAAGACCGTTCCGGCGCCCTGGCGCTGCTGTTCATGCGCGTAGCCGCCGCCCTCCTGCTGCTCCAGGTACACGGGCTGCCCAAGCTGCTGCACTGGCAGAACGAGCTGCAGCACATCGAAGACCCCTTCGGCCTCGGCGCCACGCCGACCCTGGCACTGGCGGTGTTCGCCGAAGTGCTCTGCCCGATCCTGCTGATCCTCGGCGTGTTCGCCCGCCTCGCCTGCCTGCCGGTAATCGCCGTGCTGCTGGTGGCACTGCTGTTCGTACACCCTCAATGGTCGCTGGAAGAAGGCCAGTTCGCCTGGTGGATGCTGATCCTCTTCGCCGGCCTGGCGATGGCCGGCCCTGGCAGCTATCGCCTCGCCCTGCCCCGCCTGGGTGAACTTCGTACGGAGCCCAGACCGTGAAAAACCTCCTGCTCCCCTGCGCACTGGCGCTTGCCTGCGTCCAGGCCCACGCCGCCGACTGGTCGCTGTTGTCACGCAACTATTTTCTCGACAACGACTACCGCAGCCCCGGTCCCAACGGCCAGAGCCTGCGCCGAGAATGGGCGCAGGGTTTCATCGGCAAGTTCAGCAGCGACGTCACACCCGGCACCGTCGGCCTGGGCGTCGATGCCCATGCCTTCCTCGGCCTGAAGCTCGACGGCGGGCACGGCCACGCCGGCACCGGCCTGTTACCACTGGACAGCCACGGCCGCAGCGAGAGCGAGTATTCCGACGCAGGCGCCGCGCTGCGCCTGGTGCATGAAAAGACTTCCCTCGCCTGGGGCGAGATGGAAGTGGAGACCCCGGTGTTCGACACCGGTGACAAGCGCCTGCAACCCGAGTACGCCACCGGCTGGTTCCTCGACGACCGCAGCCTGCCCAACCTGCGCCTGCAGGCCGGGCGCTTCACTGCCTTCAAGAATCAGGACTCCAGCTCCAGCCACGGCGAGTTCGAAGGCTACGGCGCCAGCACCCGCTTCGGCGGCCTGAGCCTGGCTGGCGCCACCTGGAGCGCGCCCGACACCAACTGGGGCGGCGCGCTCTACGCCAGCCAGCTGGACGACGTCTGGCGCCAGGCCTACGCCAACCTCAACGGCCACTTCGGTCGCTGGTCGGTGGACGCCAACCTGTACAAGACCGGCGATACCGGCAGCGCCCGCGCCGGCGAGATCGACACCCTGGCCTGGAGCCTGCAGGGCAAGGTCGCCCTGGGCAGCCATGCTCTGAGCCTCGCCTACCAGAAGATCGATGGCGATACGCCCTTCGACTTCGTCGGCGGCGACTCCATCTACCTCGCCAATTCGATCAAGTACGCCGACTTCAACGGCCCCGGCGAACACTCCTGGCAGGCGCGCTACCAGTGGGACGGCGCCAGCGCCGGTCTCGCCGGCCTGACCTTTTCCACGCGCTACGTGCGCGGCAGCGGCATCGACGGCACTCACGCCCCGTGCGGCGGCGCCTACAACCCCATGGAGGGCGGCGCCTGCCAGCCCGCCTATGGCGACGGCGGGCGCCACTGGGAGCGCGATCTCGACCTGCGCTACGTGGTCCAGTCCGGCCCGGCCAAGGACCTGGCGCTGAGCTTCGCGCAGGTCTCGCACCGCGCCAACGACGCCCAGGGTGGCGCGGATATCGACCGCATCTACGTGATCGTCGAGTACCCGCTCAAGGGTGTGTTCTGAGTCAGACGCTGGCCGGGGCGCCGGCTTCCGGCGCCGCCTTGAACAGCAGCGCTGTTTCCATCAGCAGGGCCAGCACGATGGCGCCCGCTGCCACCGCGAAGAGCAGCGCGTAATGGCCGTGGCTTGCACTGAACAGCGCCGAGTAGGCGTAGCCGGCGATGGCCTGGAAGCTGGCGAAGGACACCGTCGCGCGGCTCCAGGTGGCGTTCTGCGCGGCGTGACCGGGCACCAGCTGATGCACCCGCGCCAGCGCGAGCGGCACGATGCCCGGCGGGAACGAACCGATCACCACGCTCGCCACGCCCAGCAGGCGCAGGTCGCCGGTTTCCAGCAACAGGCCGAGGGCAATGCATTGCGCCACCAGCACCAGGCGGATCGCCGCCCGCGCACCGAGATGGTCGGCGAGGAAGCCGTAGACCACCGGCCCGACGATGGCGCCGACACCATACAGCGTCCAGATCATCGCGCCGCCGTGGGTACCGGCGCCGAGGCCCCGGGCCACGTAGTCCACCAGGAACATCATCGGCGCCACGAGTGCCGCGGCCATCAGCGCGTACTGGGCGAACAACACGTAGATGCCCGCGGAGGCGCGCACGCCCTCAACGCTGTGCGTCTGGGGATGAGCCTGCTCCTGTGGCCAGCCGAACCAGCTGCTCAGGCTGAGCACCAGGGCCAACAAACCGAGGCCGAGCCAGGTCTGCACCAGCCCCAGCGCCAGCAACAGCGGCACCAGGGTGCCAGAGGCGGCGATGCCCAGGCCGATGCCGAGGAAGATCGCCCCACTCGCCAGCCCACGCCGATTGGCGGCCACGTGCGGGAGGATGGTGCTGGCGGCCAGCACCATGATCACCCCGCCGGAAATCCCCGAGACCAGCCGCCAGAAGAAGAACCACGCCTGGTTCAGCGGCCAGGCGCAGGCGAAGAACGACAGCGTCACCAGCAGCATCATGCCGCGCAGCACCGCCGTGCTCGACCAGCGCGCCGCCAGCGGGCGCCCGGCCAGCGCCCCGACGAGGTAGCCAGCGAGATTGGCGGCGCCCAGATAAACCACGGCGGAAGCCGAGAACCAGTGCGCCTCGATCAGCGCCGGGATCAGCGGCGTGTAGGCGAAACGCGCCAGGCCGATGCCGACCAGGCTGGCGCAGAGGCCCGCCCAGATCGGCAACCAGAGGGAGCCTCGGCTGGCGAGGCGGGAAGCATCGGTATTCATGACAACCCCTATCGCGCCGTCAGGGCGGCGCCGTTGAGTGGTGATGAGGGGATCATAAAGTCGCGCAGAGATGAAATAATGCAGCTTGTTTTCATGCCAGAGCTGCATTTCTGCATCAAGAGGATTTCGCCATGATGAACTGGGACGACGCGCGGGTGTTCCTCGCCCTGTGCCGCGAACAGACCCTGCGCGGCGCCGCCCGCGTGCTCGCGGTGGACCAGGCGACCGTGGGCCGGCGCCTGGCGTCGCTGGAACGTTCGCTGGAGGCGACGCTGTTCCTGCGCACCTCGGCCGGCTACAGCCTGACCGCCGCCGGCGAGATCGCCCTGGCGGCAGCGCAGGCCATGGAGTCGTCCGCTGCCGAGCTGCAACGGCGGATCCTCGGCATGGACGACCGCATGAGCGGCGAGGTGCGGGTCACCACCACCGACTCCTTCGCCGCCGATTTCATCATCCCTGCGGTCGCCGCCCTGCACCGCGAGGAACCGGGCATCGAAGTGCAACTGCAGACCTCCACGCAGATGCTCAACCTGAGCAAGCGCGAAGCCGACATCGCCGTGCGCACCCACCAGCCGGAAAACCCTGACCTGATCGTACGACGCCTGGCACGCTGGGGCAGCGGGCTGTTCGCCTCCGCGCAGTATGTCGAGCAACGCGGGGCTCCCGAACCGGGGAGCGCCTTCGCCGGGCACGACCTGGTGGTCTATCAGCCGTACATCGACGCGGGCAAGGAAGTATTTCTCGCCTGCGAGCCGATCATCCACGGACGCATCGCCATGACCTGCACTTCCGGCTTCATGGTCCGCCGCGCCCTGGCCGCCGGCCTTGGCGTCGGGGAATTGCCGCTGCCGATGGGCGAGGCGGACGGACTGGTCCGCCTGTGGCCGGAGCGCCCGCCCCAGCCCTACGACGTGTGGCTGGTGACCCACAAGGACGTGCGCCATACCGCGCGGGTACGGGCGGTGATCGACGCCATCGCCCGGGCGTTCAGCGCCGTCGCGCCGTAGCGAGCAGCCATTGCAGGAGCGGGATATGCCCGGCACTGACGCACTCCGCTGGACGCGGACTTTGTCCGCGATCGCGGGCCTGGCCCGCACCTGCAAGGGTGCTCTGCTCAGTTCGCAGGGCGCACAACGCGCCAGCGTTGTCCGCCGCAGCTGAGCCGGCGGATAGCCTGTTCCAGGATATCCGCCCTGCGAGCTACAAGGGCGCCTGGTAAGTCTTCAGGAGAAACACACCGTAGGATGGCGTGGAGCGCAGCGATATCCATCAACCCCATGCACCAGCAGCATGGGTATCGCTCAGGCTCCACCCATCCTACAAAGGCCGAAACTCGGGCCTCAGGGCACCGGCGCGCTCATGTACTCGACCATCCGCTCGCGCAGCCAGCGCTCGGCCGGGTCGTTGTCGTGGGCGGCGCTCCAGACCAGCGAGAGCTCCGCGGGCTTGATCTCCAGCGGCGGGTCCTCGGCGCGCAGGCAGCTGTCTTCCACCAACGCGCAGGCGGCGTAGTCGGGAACGGTGGCGATCATCTCGGTGTTGCGCAGCAGCGCGCGCAGGCTGCCGAACTGCGGCACGGCCAGCACCACGCGACGGCGGCGGTCGATGCGCTCCAGGTCCAGGTCGATGGCGCCGTTCAGGTCGCCGGAGAAGGACACCATCACGTGCGGCCGTGCGCAGTATTCGTCGAGAGTCAGCGGGCCGGGGCGATCATCGCCACGCAGCACCTTCACGCCGATATCGCGCAGCTTGCGGCGCTTGGCGTTGGCCGGCAGGTCGGTGGTGTAGCTGACGCCGGCGGTGATTTCGCCAGAAGACAGCAGCGCCGGCATCAGCAGGAAATTGGCGCGGCGCACCACCACGGTGATGTTCGGCGCTTCCTGCTGCAGGCGTGCCAGCAGCGCGGGGAACAGGCCGAACTCGGCGTCGTCGGACAGGCCCAGACGGAAGATATTGCAGCTGCTCTCGGGTTCGAAGGTCTTGGCGCGGCTGACCGCGGCGGAGATCACGTCCATCGCCGGGCGCAGCTCCTCGAAGATGTGCAGCGCCCGGCTGGTGGGTTCCATGGCGCGGCCGGCGCGCACCAGCAGCGGGTCGTCGAACAGGTCGCGCAGGCGCGCCAGGGCGGCGCTGACGGTGGACTGGGTGATGAACAGCTTCTCGCCGACGCGGGTGAGGTTCCGCTCCAGCATCAGGGATTCGAAGATCACCAGCAGGTTCATGTCCAGGCGGCGCAGGTCGTTTCGGTTCATGGCTGGTCGCTCGGGGCTGTGGGAGTCGGCATCTTTGCACAAGACAAGGGTCGCGCCAGTCGATCATGAAACTGGGCTTTTTTCTTGGACGTGTGTGCTCATTCGCGTACCGTTTGGCTTAATCCGATTGAGCATCGGATCACCTTGATTTACCTTGAATTTTTTACATTCCGGAGCGGCATTTCGGCCGCCATTAGAACGAGAAGAGAGACGCCATGCCCGCACCTGCCCACCAGGTAGCGACCATGCTCGCCCCCCAGACCCACCGCCTCGTCCGGCAGCTCATGGAGGAGCTGGAAAACCAGGGCGACGGCGTACAGCAAGCCAGCCAGCGCCTTTGCCAGCATCTGCTGGAACACTACCGGGTGCCCGAGCCCTGCAACGACGGGGCGGACACGGGTGAACGCCTCGCCCTCGCCCCCTGGCAGGAGCGCAAGGCCAAGGACATTCTCGCCGGCAGCCTGCTCAGCCGCCTGTACATCGCCGATGTCGCCGAGCAATGCGGCATGTCACGCAGCCATTTTTCCCGTGCCTTCAAGCAGGCCACCGGACTTGCGCCACGGGAATGGGCGCTGCGCCTGCGCATCGACCGCGCCCGCGAGTTGCTGGCCAGCGGCGATGCGCCGATCTCCCAGGTCGGCCAGGAATGCGGCTTCGCCGACCAGTCACACTTCTGCCGCAGCTTCCGCAAGCTGGTGGGCTGCACACCGAACCGCTGGCGGCAGGCCAGTCGGGTGGGTGGGACGGAGGAAATGGCGGCGGATTCTTCGCCGGGTTGATGCGCGGACCTTGTCCGCGATCGCGGGCATGGCCCGCTCCTACAGGTTTCCGAGCAATTCCTACGCCGTTCAGGAAGCGTTCAGCTAGGAATCGAAGAACTTTGAGGTATGACAGTTCCGGTGTAATTCCCGCGGTCTAGTCTGGGGGCAGTCCCACTTTCCCAACAGGCAGGAGCCGGGAGTCAGCGCATGACTGCACCGCAAACCACCGACGGCAAACCGCGAAACACCGAATCCAAAGGCACCGACTGGTACCGCAAGAGCGTCGACCAGACCCTGGCCGACCTGCAGACCAGCGCGGAAGGCCTTTCCCCCGACGAAGCCGAGGCGCGGCTGCTGCGCGTCGGCCCCAATGCCTTGCCGGCCAAGGAGGTCGACCCCCTCTGGCTGCGCTTCGCCCGGCACTTCAACGACGTGCTGATCTACATCCTTCTGGCTGCCGCCGTGGCCACCGCGCTGATGGGCCACTGGACCGACACTCTCGTCATCCTGCTGGTGGCAGTGATCAACGCGGGCATCGGCTTCTTCCAGGAGAACAAGGCGGAGAAGTCCCTCGCCGCCCTGCGCGGCATGCTCAGCAGCACCGCCCATGTGGTGCGCAACGGCAAGAAGATCGAGATGGACGCCGCCCAGCTGGTGCCCGGCGACATCGTCATCCTGCGCCCCGGCGACAAGATTCCCGCCGACGTGCGCCTGTTCGACGTGCACCACCTGCAGGTCGAGGAATCCATGCTCACGGGTGAATCCCTCACCGTGGGCAAGCACGCCGACGCGCTGGACAAGGAAGCGCTGCTGGCCGACCGCACCAACCTCGGTTTCTCCGGCACCAACGTCAGCGCCGGCAACGCCCGCGGCGTGGTGATCGAGACCGGGCCGGCCACCGAGCTTGGGCGCATCAACAAGCTGATCGCCAACGTCGACGAGGGCGAAACCCCGTTGCTGCGGCAGATCGCCGAACTGGGCAAGCGCATCTTCCAGCTCATCATCGGCATGATGGTGGTGCTGTTCGTCATCGGCTTCTTCTGGCACGACTACCCCTTCGGCGAGCTGCTGCTGTCGCTGATCAGCCTGGCGGTGGCCTCGGTGCCCGAGGGCCTACCGGCGATCGTCTCGATCATTCTGTCGCTGGGCGTGCAGCGCATGGCGCAGAACAAGGCGATCATCCGCAAGCTGCCCACCGTGGAAACCCTGGGCGCCATGAGCGTGATCTGCTCGGACAAAACCGGCACCCTGACCATGAACGAGATGACCGTGAAGAGCGTGCTGCTCGCCAACGGTCTCTACGCGGTGGAGGGCCAGAGCTACGAGCCCAAGGGCCGCATCACCTTCGGCAGCACCAGCGATGAGCTGGACTGGTCGCAACACGCCGCGCTGGCCGACTTCATCCGCGCGGTGGACATCTGCAACGACAGCAGCCTGCAACTCAACGAGGAAGGACGCTGGGGCGTGGTCGGCGGCCCCACCGAGGGCGCGCTGAAGGTCCTGGCGCGCAAGGCGAACCTGCCGGAAATAGAGTTCCAGAAATTCGGCAAGATTCCCTTCGACTCCGCCTACAAGTACATGGCGCGGCGCTGCGACGTTGCCGGGCAGAGCCTGGTCTACCTCAAGGGCGCACCCGACGTGCTGCTGCGCATGTGCCAACAACAGCTCGGCGCCAACGGCGTGGAGCCGCTGGACCGCGAGTACTGGGAGCGCGAGATGAGCTTCATCGCCGGGCAAGGCCTGCGCATGCTCGCCGCCGCGTACAAGCCAGTGCAGCCCGATGACGGCGTGATCGACCACGAGGACGTGCGGGACGGCATGATCTTCCTCGGCGTCGCCGGCCTGCTCGACCCGCCGCGCCCAGAGGCCATCGAGGCCATCGCGCTGTGCAAGCGCGCCGGCATCCAGGTGAAGATGATCACCGGCGACCACCCGGATACCGCCGTGGCCATCGCCGGCATGCTCGGCATGGGCAACGACCTGCGCGCCATGACCGGCCAGGAGCTGGAGCAGGCCGATGACTCGCAACTGAAAGCCCTCGCCATGCAGTACTCGGTGTTCGCCCGCACCAGCCCCGAACACAAGCTGCGCCTGGTGCGCGCGCTGCAGGCCAACGAGGAAGTGGTCGGCATGACCGGCGACGGGGTCAACGACGCCCCGGCGCTGAAGCAGGCCGACGTCGGCATCGCCATGGGCATCAAGGGCACCGAGGTGACCAAGGAAGCCGCCGACATGGTGCTCACCGATGATAACTTCTCCACCATCGCCGGCGCCGTGCGCGAAGGCCGCCGGGTCTACGACAACCTGAAGAAGACCGTACTGTTCATCCTGCCGACCAACATGGCGCAGGGTCTGCTGATCGTCATGGCGATCCTCGCCGGCGCGGTGATCCCGCTGGCGCCGCTGCAGATCCTCTGGATGAACATGGCGACCTCCACCACCCTGTCCTTCGCCCTGGCCTTCGAGCCTGGCGAGCCGGGGATGATGCGCCGCCCGCCGCGCAACGCGAAGGAGTCGATCCTCAACGGCTTCGCGGTCTGGCGGGTGCTCTACGTGGGTGGCCTGCTGACCGCCGCGGCCTTCCTGCTGGAAGCCTGGATGGTCAGCAACGGCCAGGACACCGACCACATCCGCACCATGATCCTGCACACCCTGGTCACGGCGCAGTGGGCCTACCTGTTCAACTGCCGCCTGCAGGAGGAGTTTTCGCTGAACACCGCGCTGCTGCGCAACGGCGCGCTGCTCACCGTGACCCTGGCGCTGATCCTGCTGCAGTGCTTCGTGATCTACGTGCCCTTCATGCAGACCGCCTTCCACACCGTCGCCCTGCCCTTCAGCGGCTGGCTGATCTCGTTAGGGATAGGTATCGCGGTGTTCTTCGCGGTGGAACTGGAGAAGCTGGTGATACGTCGCTGGAAGGCATCGCGCGGAGGATGCAACTGACGTAGGGGCGGACTTCGTCCGCCCTCAGTCTCGTAGGGCGCATAACGCGCCAGCGTTATCCGCCACTGGTGGAGGCGACGGCGGATAACCTGTTCCAGGTTATCCGCCCTACGGCCTCTGCATTACTGAACTCACAGCAGCGGCAAGGTGTAGCTGACGATCAGCCGGTTCTCATCCTGGTCGCGCTGGGTCGGGGTGCCGGAGCCGCTGGCGGGCAGGCCGCTGCGCAGCATGGCGTTGCGCCAGGAGAAGCCCAGGCCCTTGAGGGTGCCTTCGGGGATCACGTAGGACAGCGTCAGGTCGCGCTCCCATTCGCCCTGGTCGCCGCTGGCGGTCTTGATGTCGTCGCCCTTGAGGTAGATCGCCGCGAAGGTCAGGCCCGGCAAGCCGGCCTGGGCGAAGTCGTAGCCGTAGCGCGCCACCCAGGTGCGTTCGCCTGCGTGCAGGAACTTGCCGATCTGCACGTCGGTGATCAGGTAGGCGCTGCCGCTGGCACCATCACCACGGTTCAGGTAGGGGAAGTCGCTGTCGCCGTTCATGACCTGGTAGCCGGCGCCAAGGCTGTGCCCGGACAGGCTGTAGGTGAACATCCCACTGTAGGCGCGGTTGTCCACTTCGCCCTTGGTCACGCGATTGCCGTAGTAGCCGCTGGAGAGGTAGCCGTCGGCGCGGCCGGAGGCGCTGCCGTTCTTGCCGTCGGAGTCGCTGTCGAAGGCGCGCAGGTCGGTCTTCAGCACGCCGGGGCCGAGGTTCAGGCTGTGCTGCAGGCCGAGGAAGTGCTGCTGGTAGAACTCGCTGAGCTGGCCGTAGTAGTACTGCAGCGTCAGGTCCTTGCTCAGCTTGTAGTCGCCGCCGGCGTAGTAGAACTCGTTGCTGTCGCGAGCCGTGGCGCCGCTGTTGGCGCCCTGGATCGACATGCCGCGCCAGTCGCTGGAGTTGCGCCCACGGGTGTGCTCCAGCTTGCCGGCCACCAGGCTGAGGTTGTCGATATCGGCGCTGGTCACCTGCCCGCCCTCGAAGGTGCCGGGCAGCAGTCGACCGTCGTTGTAGGTCACCACCGGTAGCTTGGGCATCAGGGTGCCGTAGCGCAGTTCGGTGCCGGAAATCTTCGCCTTCAGGGTCGGGCCGAAGCTGCTGAAGTCGTTCACCGCCTCGCCGTTGCTTTTCGACGGAAACACCGTACCCGCCTGCTGGCTGGCCGATTCGTAATGGGTGCCACCGCCGCTGTCGAGGCGGATGCCGAGCAGGCCGATGGCGTCGACGCCCAGCCCAACCGTGCCCTGGGTGTAGCCCGAGGCGTAGTTGAGGATGAAGCCCTGGCCCCACTCTTCCTGGCGGCTCGGCTCGGCCGTGCCATTGCGGTTGTCGCTGTTGATGTAGAAGTTGCGCAGGGTCAGGCTGGCCTTGCTGTCTTCGATGAAGCCGGCAGCCTGGGCGGCGGGCACGAGAAGGCCGAGGGCGGCGCAGGCGATGGCAGCGCCCAGGGTGGAGTTTTTCATTGTTGTCTCCGGGTCGTGGATTTCAGGGTGAGCGCCACCCGTCCCAGTGGTGCGGGCAGGCGCGGGATTTCAGGCAAAGGGAGGCCGGCGGCGCCGGGAGGCGCCGTCGATCACGATCAGGGGTGGATCAGCCCAGCTGTTGCATCAAGTCACGGGGGCTGGGTTGAACAGCACCAGATCGTTGTGCAGGTGATGCCGCTCGGCCCAGGTGTGGACCTTGCCGCTGGCCACGTCGAGGTAGAGCTGGAAGATTTCCCAGCCCAGCTCGTCCAGGGTCATGCGCCCGGACGTGACGCGGCCGGCGTCGACGTCGATCAGGTCCGGCCAGCGCTCGGCCAGTTCGGTGCGGGTCGCCACCTTGATCACCGGCGCCATGGCCAGCCCGTAGGGCGTGCCGCGCCCGGTGGTGAAGATATGCAGGTTCATGCCCGCAGCCAGTTGCAGGGTGCCGCAGATGAAGTCGCTGGCCGGGGTGGCGCAGTACTGCAACCCCCTGCCCTTCACCCGTGCGCCCGGTGGGATGACACCAGCGATAGCGCTGCTGCCGGACTTGGCGATGGAACCCATGGCCTTCTCGACGATGTTGTTCAGCCCGCCTTTCTTGTTGCCGGGCGTGGTGTTGGCGCTGCGGTCGGCCATGCCACGGGCGAGGTAGCGGTCATACCAGTCCATCTCGGCGACCAGTTGCTCGGCCACCTCGCGGTTGGCGGCTCGTGCGGTGAGCAGGTGGATGCCATCGCGCACCTCGGTATTCTCGGAGAACATCACCGTGGCGCCGGCCCGTACCAGCAGGTCGGCAGCGACGCCCAGCGCGGGGTTGGCGGTGACGCCGGAAAAGGCGTCACTGCCTCCGCACTGCATGCCCACCACCAGTTCCGAGGCCGGCACCGTCTCGCGGCGGCGCTGGTCGAGGACCACCAGACGCTCCTCGATCAGTTCGAGTATCTGCGTGACCATGCCCTGAAAGCCGTTGCCGGATTCCTGCAGGCGGTACAGCCACTGCGCTTCGTCCTGCCCGGCGGTGAGTGCGTCGCCGTCCATCAGCTGCACCGGCTGCAACTTCTCGCAGCCCAGGCCGATGACCAGCGCCTGGCCACCGAGGTTGGGGTTGCGCGCCAGGTTGTACAGCGTGCGGATCGGGATGATCGCGTCCGGAGCGTTGATCGCCACGCCGCAGCCGTAGCTGTGGGTCAGCGCCACCACGTCGTCGACGTGCGGGTACCTGGGCAGCAGCTCGCGGCGGGCGCGCTCCACGCAGTGGTCCAGCACACCGGTCACGCACTGCACCGTGGTACTGACGCCCAGCAGGTTGCGCGTGCCGACGCTGCCGTCGGCGTTGCGGTAACCCTCGAAGCTGTAGCCGGTGAGCGGCTCGGCAGTGGGTGGCACCTCGGTGGCCAGCGGCAGCACGTCCAGCTCCGGCGGCTCCGGCAGGCTGAGCAACTGCTCGGTGACCCAGCGCCCCCTGGCGATGGGCGCCAGGGCGTAGCCGATCACCGTGCCGTAGCGCAGCACCGGCGCGCCTTCGGCGATATCCACCAGCGCCACCTTGTGGCTCTGCGGGATCGACTCGGCGGCCACCAGCTCATCCGGGAAGCGACCGCCAGCGGCGACGCCCTGGTCGTTGACGACGATGGCGACGTTATCGTCCGCGTGTAATTTCACGTAGCGCGGCGAGTCCTGGTGCGGGATCAACTGCATGACACTCATCTCCGAAATACCCCCGGAACTGCTCAGGAATTGGCCGGGGCCAGACGTTTTTCAGGCACCTGGCGACCCTTTGGGTCTTCTTCGCGCAGCTCCACACGCTCGATGCGGCCGACGATGAACAGGTAGCTCAGCACGGCCACCAGCGCGTTGGCGCCGACGAACACCAGGGCCCACTTGAACGAGCCGGTGGCGCTGATCAGGTAGCCGATGACGATCGGCGTGGTGATCGAGGCGAGGTTGCCGAAGGTGTTGAACAGGCCACCGGAAAGACCGGCGATCTGCTTGGGCGAGGTGTCCGCCACCACCGCCCAGCCCAGCGCGCCCAGGCCCTTGCCGAAAAACGCCAGGGTCATGAAGCCGACCACCATCCACTCGGCGTCAACGTAGTTGCAGAACACCATGGTGGTAGACAGCAGCAGGCCGCAGACGATCGGCAGCTTGCGGGCGAAGGTCAGCGAATGGCCGCGACGCAGCAGGTAGTCGGAGATGATCCCGCCCAGCACGCCGCCGAGGAAGCCCATCAGTGCGGGCAGCGAGGCGATGAAGCCGGCCTTGAGGATCGACATGCCGCGCTCCTGCACCAGGTACACCGGGAACCAGGTGAGGAAGAAGTAGGTGATGGCGTTGATGCAGTACTGCCCCAGGTACACGCCCAGCAGCATGCGGCTGCGCAGCAACTGGCTGACGTAGTGCCATTTCGGACCGTCGCTGGCGCGCTTCTGGTCCATGTCGACCATGCCGCCGCCGGCTTCGATGGCGGCGATTTCAGCGGCGTTGGTGCGCGGGTGTTCCTTGGGGTTGTAGATGGTCTTCATCCAGATACCGGCGAAGACCATGCCCAGCACGCCCATCACCACGAACACGTGCTCCCAGCCGAAGTGGAAGACGATCCAGCCCATGATCGGCGCGAACAGCGCGGTGGCGAAGTACTGCGCAGAGTTGAAGATGGCCGAGGCCGTGCCGCGCTCGGCGGTAGGGAACCAGGCGGCGACGATGCGCGCATTGCCCGGGAAGGACGGCGCCTCGGCGAAGCCCACCATGAAGCGCAGCAGGAACAGTGCGATCACCGCGCTGGCTACCGGCAGGTAGCCGACGAAGCCCTGCAGGAAGGTGAACAGCGACCAGATGAAGATCCCCGCGGCGTAGACCTTCTTCGAGCCGAAGCGGTCGAGCAGCCAGCCGCCGGGAATCTGCCCGGCCACGTAGGCCCAGCCGAAGGCGGAGAAGATGTAGCCCAGGGTGACCGCGTCGATGCCCAGGTCCTTCTGCAGGCTGGAGCCGGCGATGGAGATGGTGGCGCGGTCGGCGTAGTTGATGGTGGTTACCAGGAACAGCATCAGCAGGATCAGGTAACGCACATGCGTCGGTTTGGCGGTTGCTTGGCTCATCGATTGCGTCTCGTGTCTTGTTGTTATGGGAGCGACCGGCGCAGGCCGGCCAGATTATCAGCCGGCCCGTCGTAGCGAGCCGTTACCGCCTCCTTGCCGACGTACGGCGGGCGCGGCCGGTACGTCCGTTCCGACTCGCGCGCTGGGCACAGCGGCGAGCGACACAGCAGATAGCGCGCCACGGCCGGCAGGCAGCCGGATGGCGTACAGCGAGAGAGCGTGGAGCGAAGAAAAGGGCCCCGCCGGACGCCTGGCGGGCAGGCGAGACGACACGGCGCGGCCAGGGAACTGGCGCGGGGAAAGCCGGCGCACGGTGGCGCGGCGATGTGAGATCGGACGGTTCTGCATGACGACCTACCTGCGAAGTTGAGCGGAGTGGGACAGCTCTGGGCGCGGTCAGCGCCTGGGTTCGCGGGTACGTGTCGACGGCGGGCAGTCGATGGTCATGGTATTTCCCCTGCTTTGTTCTTGTGTCGGGGTTCGGGTCATGTCTTGTGCAGCGGATGGCGCTGGCAGGCGCCACCCGCGGGTACTGCTATCGGTCAGGCGCCGACGTAGGCGGTCTTCACCGTGGTGTAGAACTCCTGGGCATAGCGGCCCTGCTCGCGCGGCCCGTAGGACGAGCCTTTGCGACCGCCGAACGGCACGTGGTAATCCACGCCGGCGGTGGGCAGGTTGACCATCACCATCCCGGCCTGGGCGTGCCGCTTGAAGTGCGCGGCATGCTTGAGCGAGGTGGTGGCGATGCCGGCGGACAGGCCGAACTCGGTGGCATTGGCCTGGGCCAGCGCTTCGTCGTAGTCCTTCACCTTGAGGATGCTGGCCACGGGGCCGAAGATTTCCTCGCGATTGATGCGCATGTCGGGGGTGGTCTCGTCGAACAGCGCCGGAGCCATGTAGTAGCCCTCGGTGGCCAGCGACAGGCGCTCGCCGCCGAACAGCAGGCGCGCACCTTCGTTGCGGCCGATCTCGACGTAGTCCAGGTCCTGGCGCAACTGCGCTTCGGAGACCACCGGGCCGATGTCGATGCCGTCCTGCAACGCGTTGCCTACCTTGATCCGGCGCATGCGCTCGACCATGGCTTCGACGAAGCGCGGGTAGATGCCTTCGGTGACGATCAGCCGGCTCGACGCGGTGCAGCGCTGACCGGTGGAGTAGTAGGCGCTCTGCACCGACAACTCCACGGCGCTGGCGAGGTCCGCATCATCGAGGACGATCTGCGGGTTCTTGCCGCCCATCTCCAGCTGCACCTTGGCGCCACGAGCCACGCACTGCGCAGCGATGCGCCGGCCGACGCCGACCGAGCCGGTGAAGCTCACGGCGTCCACCTGCGGGTGGTTGACCAGCGCTTCGCCGATCACGCTGCCACGGCCCATCACCAGGTTGAACACGCCGTTGGGGAAGCCGGCGCGGGAGATGATTTCCGCCAGCGCCCAGGCACTGCCGGGCACCAGGTCGGCAGGCTTGATCACCACGCAGTTGCCGTAGGCCAGGGCCGGGGCGATCTTCCACGCCGGGATGGCGATGGGGAAGTTCCACGGCGTGATCAGGCCGACCACGCCCACGGCTTCGCGGGTCACCTCGACGCTGACACCGGGGCGCACCGAGGGCAGCAGGTCGCCGGCCAGGCGCAGGCATTCACCGGCGAAGAACTTGAAGATGTTCCCCGCGCGGCCGACTTCGCCGATGGCTTCGGGAAGGGTCTTGCCCTCCTCCCGAGCCAGCAGCGCGCCCAGCTCGGCGCGGCGGGCGAGGATCTCGCTGCCGACCTTGTCCAGCGCGTCGGCACGGGCCTGCACGTTGCTGTTGGACCAGGCCGGGAAAGCGGCGCGGGCCGCCTCCACTGCCTGGTTGACCAGCGCGGCGTCGCCCAGCGCGTAGTCGCCGACCACGTCGGATAGGTCAGACGGGTTGCGGTTCGGGGTTGCGTCGGTGACGGCCAGCCACTGGCCGTCGACGTAGTGCGAATACTGATGTGCCACGGGGACCTCCGGCTTACTGCGGGCCGAGTTTCTTGATCAGCGCGTCGAGCATCTCGACTTCTTCGCCGGTGAGGTCGGTCAGCGGTGCGCGCACCGGGCCCGCGTCATGACCAACCAGCTTGGCGCCGGCCTTGATGATGCTCACGCCGTAGCCTTCGCAGCGGTTGCGGATGGCCAGGTACGGCAGGAAGAAGTCGTCGATCAGGCGGTTGACCGTGGCGTGGTCGTCGCTGGCGATGGCGTTGTAGAAGTCGATGGCGGTCTTCGGGATGAAGTTGAAGACAGCGGAGGAATACACCGGCACGCCCAGCGCCTTGTAGGCCGCCGCGTAGACTTCGGCGGTCGGCAGGCCGCCGAGGTAGGTCAGGCGCTCGCCCAGGCGGCGGCGGATGGCAACCATCGGCTCGATCTCGCCGATCCCGTCCTTGAAGCCAATCAGGTTCGGGCAGCGGTCGGCCAGCTTTTCCAGGCTGTCGGCATTGAGGCGGCAGACGTTGCGGTTGTAGACCACCACGCCGAAGTCCACCGAGCGGCAGACCTGCTCGACGTGGGCCACCAGGCCTTCCTGGCTGGCTTCGGTCAGGTAGTGCGGCAGCAGCAGGATGCCGGCGGCGCCCTGCTTCTCGGCTTCCTGGGCGTAGGCGATGGCCTGGCGGGTCGGGCCGCCGGCGCCGGCGAGGATCGGTACCTGGCCACGGCAGGTATCCACCGCGGTCTTGATGATCGAGGAGAACTCATTGGGCTCCAGCGAGAAGAACTCGCCGGTGCCGCCGGCCGCGAAGAGTGCACTGGCGCCGTAAGGGGCCAGCCACTCCAGGCGGCGGGCGTAGGTGTCCGCGCGGAAGTTGCCCTGGGTATCGAAGTCCGTCACGGGGAACGACAGCAGACCGGACGAAAGGGTGGACTTCAGTTCTTGTGGATTCATTGGCGATCACCCTGCAAAGCGAATTTTTATAGGAAGAGGTGCAACGACAATCGGCTTATGGCGTCATGTTGTCTGTCATCGTACAACTACAAACAAAAGCCGACAAGTCGTCAGACAACCTTTTCTTCCGTCCGCTCGTCAGCCGAGTTTTTCTTCGGCCGATTCGTGGGCGCGGCGCAGGCGTTCGCGGGAGTTGGTGAGGTGCAGGCGCATGGCGGCGCGGGCGGCGTCGGTGTCGCCGCGGGCGATGGCGTCGAAGATGTCTTCGTGCTCGCGGTTGACCCGCGCCAGGTAGTGGCTCTGGTCGTCATGGGCCAGGCGCGCCGAATTGAGGCGGGTGCGCGGGATGATGCTCGCCCCCAGGTGGCTCATGATGTCGGTGAAGTACGGGTTGCCGGTTGCTTCGGCAATGCGCAGGTGGAACTGGAAGTCCGAGGCCACCGCGTCGCGGCCGTTGGCCTGGCTCTCCTCCAGGGCATCCAGGGCATCGCGCAGGCCCTGCAGTTGCTCGGGGCTGCGGCGCTGGGCGGCGAGCCCGGCGGACTCCACCTCCAGGCTGATACGCAGTTCCAGCACGGCCAGCACGTCGCGCAGGGTGACGATGGTCGCCGGGTCGATGCGGAACGGGCCGTCCTTGGGCGTGTCCAGCACGAAGGTGCCGATGCCGTGACGGGTCTCCACCAGCCCCGCGGCCTGCAGCCGGGAGATCGCCTCGCGGACCACGGTGCGGCTGACGCCCTGCTCGGCCATGATTGCCGACTCGGTGGGCAGTTTGTCGCCGGGCTTGATGCGACCATCGCGGATACGCGCGGAAAGCTCGGCGACCACGTCATGGGCGAGGCTGCGGGAACGTTTGCGGGGAAGCGGGCTGGTCGGCATGGTGGTCGCTGGAATGGATGAAGTGGCGGTCATCGTACAACATCGGGATGGCGCGCGGCCATGGCCGAGCCGTTGTGTGATGACTCTCTCCTGCTCCCGTGTTCCGTCTGTAGGAGCGCCGGAGTTTCCCGGTAGTTGCCGATTCCGCCGCGATCTGCAGGGCTTCACTGATGCAACCGCAGCACCGCCTCCAGTTCTTCGCGCAGCCACGGTTCGTCAATCTGGGGCAGGCGCTGGGTGATCTGCCGGGCAACCCAGCGCTGGCCACGGCCGATGAAGTCGAAGCGCAGCTCCAGGTCGTCGATGGCCATGGCGCTGGCATGGAAATCGCCCACGCCGGTATCCGGTGTGGCGCCCAGTCGTTCCAGGCAACGACGCAGGCGCCGGCAGCTTTCCGCCTCGCCCTGGTGCAAACGTTCCAGGCGGTTGCGTGCCACGGCCTCGTCGGCCTGCCGCAGGCTGTCAAGCATCACCCGTGCACCAGCGCGCTCGGCGCGCATCAAGGTCTGCAACCAGTCAATCAGATCGTCGGACATGACGCCCCCAGGTCATCGCGAAGGCCCATCCTAGACCGTCTCGCGAAACGGTTTTAAATGAATTGAATTGCACTGACGCTGCAATTTTCAGAATACATCCAGCCCATGTGGTACCTCTTCCTTTCCGCTGCGCTGCTCGTCGGCCTTGACCCCGGACAAGGCATCGCAGAGCGGCCGCGTGCCAGCACTCCACCTTGAAATCAAAATAACTGCACTTATGCAGCATTATTATTCGTTTGTTGCATCCATCGCCGCTGTTCAGACTGATCGGGCTCCCTGCGGCGAATTGCCTCCTACCTTGCCTCTTCGCCGATTAAGCAACGCTTAGCACTCTCGGGTGCCCAGGGAGCCGTCAGTCAACCGGAGTACGACGGAATCAAGATGGACAGCGCGATACCCCTCGATCAGCACACCCCCCGCGACGCCGAATACAACTACGACATCGTTCGCCGCTTCACCCTCACCACCCTAGGCTGGGGCATCCTCGGGATGCTCATGGGCGTGTTCATCGCCGCCCAGCTGGTGTGGCCGCAGCTGAGCCTGGAGATGCCCTGGACCAGCTTTGGGCGCATCCGGCCGATCCACACCAACCTGGTGATCTTCGCCTTCGGCGGCAGCGCGCTGTTCGCCACCTCTTTCTACGTGGTGCAGCGCACCTGCCGTGTGCGGATCATCTCCGACAGCCTGGCCAACCTGCTGTTCTGGGGCTGGCAGGCAAGCCTGGTGGCCATGGTGATCAGCTACCCGCTGGGCATCACCACGTCCAAGGAATACGCCGAGATGGAGTGGCCCATCGCCGTCTGGGTGACCTTCCTCTGGCTGATCTATGCCTACCTGTTCTTCGGCACCATCGCCCGCCGCAAGGTGCGCCACATCTACGTCGGCAACTGGTTCTACGGTGCCTTCATCGTGGTCACCGGGATGGTCCACGTGGTCAATCACCTGGCGATCCCGGTGACACTGTTCAAGTCCTACCCGCTCTACTCAGGCGCTACCGACGCGATGATCCAGTGGTGGTACGGCCACAGCGTGGTGGGCTTCATCCTCTCGGTGGGCTTCCTCGGCATGATGTACTACTACGTGCCCAAGCAGGCCGAGCGACCGATCTACTCCTATCGCCTGTCCATCGTTCACTTCTGGGCGATCATCACCCTGTACATCTGGGCCGGCCCGCACCACCTGCACTACACCGCCCTGCCCGACTGGGCGCAATCGCTGGGCATGGTGATGTCGCTGATCCTCCTGGCGCCCAGCTGGGGCGGCATGATCAACGGCATGATGACCCTCTCCGGTGCCTGGCATAAGTTGCGCACCGACCCGATCCTGCGCTTCCTGGTGGTGTCCCTGGCGTTCTACGGGATGTCCACCTTCGAAGGCCCGATGATGGCGATCAAGACGGTGAACTCGCTGTCGCACTACACCGACTGGACCATCGGCCACGTGCATGCCGGCGCCCTGGGCTGGGTGGCGATGATCTCCATTGGCGCGCTCTACCACATGATCCCCAAGCTCTACGGTCGCGAGCAGATGCACAGCGTCGGGCTGATCAATGCGCACTTCTGGCTCGCCACCATCGGAACCGTGCTGTACATCGCCTCGATGTGGGTCAACGGCATCACCCAAGGCCTTATGTGGCGCGCGGTGAACGAGGACGGCACGCTGACCTACTCGTTCGTCGAGGCACTGGCGGCCAGCCATCCGGGCTACATCGTGCGCCTGATCGGCGGGGCCACCTTCGCCAGCGGCATGTTGCTGATGGCCTGGAATACCTGGGCCACGGTGCGCGCCGGCAAGCCGGTGTCGAACCTCGAAGCGGCCGCGGCCTGAGGAGGCGACGATGCTGCTGAGCCTTATCGGCCTGATCGCCTGTATCGCCGCCTGCTGGCAATCCTGTCGCCATGACGACGAGCAGGCGGCACTGCTGCCTTTCGCCGACGACCCGGACGCCGCACGACGCATGAGCGCGGCCACCGGCCGGCACTGCGAAAGAATCGTCCAGCCGCTGCCGGAACCGCCTCCGCCCTACCGACTGCGCGCCTGATCTCCGACGCTAGTGATTTCCTGCTCCAAGGACGGAGCCTCCCCGAGTGCCGATGTTGGCACCTTGCAGGGCTCTTTCCCGCGAGAGCCCGTTTTTTTCAGACTTCGCTCCCCGGACCTTCCGATGCCCGCCCTCACCGGCTGGCGGCACCGCGCCGCCACGTACCTGCCCGACATTCCCCACACCCGCCCGCGCGAATGGCTGCGCGCCTCGCTCGGCGCCAGCCTCGGCTTCCTGCTCAGCGCCGCCACCTGCGGCCTGCTGTTCGGCTCCTCGGTGGCGCTGCACTTCGCCGGCCCCTGGGCCGCTTCGGCGGTGCTGCTGTTCGCCGTCTCTTCCGGCGCCCTCGCCCAGCCCTGGTCGGTGATCGGCAGCTACCTGTGCGCCTCGCTGGTGGCGCTGCTGATCGGCCTCTTCCTGCCCGCCGGCATCGCCAGCGCGGCCCTAGCCCTGGGCCTGAGCCTGCTGCTGATGTACCCGCTGCGCTGCCTGCATCCGCCCGGCGGTGCGCTGGCCTTCTGCATGGTTTTCGCCTCACCCGTACCTGGCGAGCCGGTGTGGATGGCATCGCTATCCGCCATCAGCGGCGGCCTCGGCCTGGTGCTGCTGGCCCTGTTGTTCAACAACCTGACGCGCATGCCCTACCCGCGCCGCCGCAGCCTCGCGCCGGACAATCACCAGACCCAAGACCTTGCCCCCGGCGCGCGGGTCGGCATCCAGGCCGCCGACCTCGACCAGGCGCTGGACGAGCTTGAGGGCTTTGTCGACATCACCCGCGACGACCTCGAGCGCCTGGTGCGCAGCACCGAGCGCCACGCCCTGCGCCGCAGCATGGGCGATACCCGCGCGCGGGAAGTGATGTCCCGCGACCTGATCTGTGCCTCGCCGGAAACCCCGCTCAGCCACGCCCTGCGCCTGCTGGTGAAGCACCACCTGAAGGCTCTGCCGATCCTCGACGAGGAGCGCCGGCTGGTGGGCATCGTCAGCCTGATCGACCTGCTGGTGCCCAGGGGCGTCTGGTGGAAGCGCCTGCTGGGCGGCATCGGCCTGCACCGCGACCGCCTGCTGGGCGAAGTGATGACCCGCCCGGTGCTGCACGTGGATGCCGACACCCATGCGGTGGAACTGATCCCGCTGCTCTCCGACCACGGCCTGCACTGCCTGCCCGTGCTGGAACGTGGCGAACTGGTGGGCGTGATCACCCAGACCGACCTGATCGCCGCGCTGGAGCGTGACCTGCTCAGTCACCTGGGCTGACCGCGCTTTCAGTTCACCTGGGCTAACCGCCCTTTCCGTTACACTGGCCGCCTGATTCGCGCAGAAGCTCTCGCATGGACATCGACCTCACCCGCACCTTCCTGGAAATCGTCCGCCACGGCAGCTTCGTGGCCGCCGCCGACCGCATGCACGTCACCCAGACCGCCGTCACCGCGCGGGTGCAGAAGCTGGAGGCGCACCTCAACTGCACGCTGTTCGTGCGCAACCGCGCCGGGGCCCGCCTGACGCCGGACGGCGAGGCCTTCGTCACCTACGCCAACCAGATCCTGCAGACCTGGGAGGCCGCCCAGCGCGACCTGCCATTGCCCGAAGGCATCCACAACGTGCTGCATATCGGTGGCGAGGTGAGCCTGTGCAACCCGCTGATGCTGCGCTGGGTCAGCCGTATCCGCCAGTCGATCGGTGACCACGCAGTGCGCGCCGAGATTGGCGACGGCCAGAGCCTGCTGCGCCAGCTGGAGCTGGGCGTGCTGGATGCCGCGCTCGTGTACCAGCCGACCTACTGGCCGGGGATGCAGGTGGAGCAGTTGCTGGAGGAGAAGCTGATCCTGGTGCGTGCGCAGAACCCCGAGCCCTACGTCTACATCGACTGGGGCGATGGCTTCCGCCAGCAGCACGACAGCGCCCTGCCGGAACTGTCCAAGGCGCCGGTATCGTTCAACCTCGGCCCGCTGGCATTGCAGTACATCCTGGAGAACGGCGGCTCGGGCTACTTCCGCACGCGGGTGGTACAGAGTTATCTGGACCGCAAGGTACTGCGCCGCGTGCCCAAGGCGCCGGAGTTCAGCTACCCGACCTATCTGGTGTATTCGCGGGACCGCGATTCGCAGGTGCTGCAGCAGGCCTTCGCGCTGCTGCGCGAGGTGGTGGCGCAGGACCCGGACTGGTCGCAGCGCTGGGATCCGATGATCTGAGCCCGATGAACCGGTGCTGCCGGCCGCCGTAGGAGCGAGCCCGCCCGCAAGCCCCGCCCGGACAACCATGGCAGGCAGGCTCGCCCCTACAGATGCCACGCCTTGTCCTCCCCAGGTTCCCGGCCCTTCCCTGTCAGGGGAAGGAGGCGTATGCCGGGTGTTGCCTTGACCCATTGAATATCAGGCCAGACACGTAGGGCGCATAACGCCACAGGCGTTATCCGCCCTACGCGGCGACCCTTTCAGCCACGGTTACATCAACCGCGCCTTGAGTAACGGCCGCAGCAGGTAGTTCAGCACGCTGCGCTTGCCGCTGAGAATGTCCACCTCGGCGACCATGCCAGGGATGATCGGCAGCACCTCGCCATTGCGCATCAGCTGGCTGCCGTCGGTCTTGATCAGCACCTGGTAGTAGTACTCCTTGCCGTGCACCGTATCTTCTTCGATCGTGTCGGCGCTGATCTGTTCCAGGGTGCCCTTCAAATCACCGTAGATGCTGTAGTCGTAGGCGGTGATCTTGACCTTGGCCGGCATGCCCGGCACCAGGAAGGCCACGTCGCGCGGCTTGACCTTGGCTTCCACCAGCAGGCGTTCCTCCACCGGAATCACCTCCATGATCGGCTCGCCCGGCTGCACCACGCCGCCGCGGGTGCTGATCAACACGGTGTTCACCCGCCCACGCACCGGCGAGAGGATTTCCGTGCGACGCAGCTGGTCCTTGCGCTGCTGGACGATGGGCTCGATCTGCGCCAGCTGGGCCTTCTTCTCCTGCCGCTCAGTGTAAGCATCCTGGAAATAGGTGTTCTTCAGTTCGGTGAGCTTGCCGCTCAGGGTAGCGATGTCCTGGCTCAGCTTGAGTGCCTCCATCTGGCTCACCGCGCGGCGCTCCACCAGCGGCTTGACCAGCGCCAGCTGACTCTGCGCCAGGCGAACCTGCTGCTGCAGCGAGCGGGTGTTCTCCTCCAGCTTGTCGCGCCGCGACTTGAACAGCTCACGCTCGGAACGCGCCACCGGGCCGTCGGCGGGCATGCCTGCGGGGAAGACGATGTGGTCCTGGCCCATGACTTCCGCGTCCAGCCGGGCGATGGCGGCGCCGAGGACCTCGGCCTGGTTGGCCGCTTCCTGCCAGGAGGTCTCGAAGTGCGTGCGGTCCAGTCGCACCAGCGGCTGACCGACCTGCACCAGCTCGCCCTCCTGCACCAGCAGACGGTCGAGGATGCCCCCCTCCAGGCTCTGGATCTTCTGCATGCGGCTAAAGGGCACCACGCGGCCATCGCCTCGCGTCACCTCATCCAGCTCGGCCCAGGCTGCCCAGGCGACAGCGGCGAACAGGCTCAGCAGCAGTGCCCAGAGCAGCGGCCGCGACACCGGGTGACTGGAAGCCAGCAGCGGGTCCTGCAGCTCGCGGCGCAGGCGTTCGGCAGCGCGGGTTTCACTGGCCATGGACGGCTCCTTCCTGTCCGGGAATCTGTACGGTGCGGTCCTTGACGATCTGATCCAGGGCGCCGTCCATCACCACCCGGCCCTGGCTGAGCACCACGGCGCGGGTAGCCACGGCGAGCATGGTCTTCTTGTGCGTGGTCATCACCAGGGTGCGACCTTCCAGCCAGCGTTGCAGGTAACCGATGACGTGCAGCTCGGTGCTCTGGTCGAAGGTAGCGGTCGGCTCGTCGAGCAGCACCACGGGCGGGTCCTGCAGCAGCACACGGGCCAGCCCCACGGCCTGACGCTGACCACCGGAAAGGCTGCCGTTGCCCAGCAGCGGCAGGTCCAGCCCCAGCGGGTGCGAGCGGACGAAATCGCCCAGGCCGACGCCATCCAGTGCCTCGAACATCTCGTCATCGCTGATCGCCGCGCCTTCCAGATTGAGGTTGTCGCGCAGGGTGCCGTAGAACAGCGCGACATCCTGGGGCAGGTAGCCGATGTGGCGGCGCCGGTCGGAAGGGTCGATCTGCGCGATGGCCACGTCGTCCAGCAGCAGGCGCCCGGATTGCGCGTCGTACAACCCGGCCAGCAGGCGCAGCAGGGTCGACTTGCCGGCGCCGTTGCCGCCCAGCAGCGCGATGCGCTCGCCGGGGCGGATCTCCAGCGCGGCGATGTCCACCGCCGGCGGGTTCTCGCCGTGGGCCAGCTTCAGCGCCTCCAGGCGATAGTGTCCGGCGAGACGCTCCTTGCGCACGAAGCGCTTGTCCTGCGGGCGCTCCATGGGCGCTTTCATCAACTGGTCGAGCCCTTCCATGGCGACCCTGGTGTGCTGCCAGCGACCGAGGATGCCGGCGGCCTGGGACAGCGGCGCCACCGCGCGAGCGGCGAGGATCGAGCAGGCCACCAGCGCGCCAACGCTCAGTTCGCCGGCGCTGATGCGGTACACGCCGAACACCACCACGCCGACGTAACACAGCTGCTGCACGATGCTCGCGCCATAGGACAGCGCCGTGGTCAGCGTATGCGTGCGCATGGCATTGCCGGCCAGTTGCGCGGTCAGGTTTTCCCAGAGGTGCAGGCAGCGACCCTCGGCGCGGGTGGCCTTGACCGATTCGAGGTTCTCGATGGATTCGAGCAGGATGCCGTTCTTCACCGCGCCCTCTCGCAGGTTCTCCCGCGACAGTCGCGCCAGCACGCCCTGGCAGAACAGTCCGGGAATCAACATCAGCAATGCCGCCACCGCCGGCACCCAGACCAGGTGGCCGCCGATCAGCGCAATGATCAACAGGAACAGCAGCACGAACGGCAGGTCGCTGATCATCGCCGCACTGGAGGCGGTGAAGAATTCACGCACGCCTTCGAACTCGCGCACCTGCGTGCTGAAAGCGCCCACCGAGCCTGGCTTGGCCGCCAGCCGGGTATTCAGCACGCGCTCGAACAGGAGCGTGGAAAGCTGCAGGTCGATACGCTTGCCCATGGTGGTCAGCAGGTGCCCGCGCAACCCGCGGATGACGCCTTCCAGCACGATGGCCAGGCCCACGCCGGTGGCGAGGATCCACAAGGTATCCATGGCCGCGTTGGGCACCACTCGGTCGTATACCTGCATGGCGAAGAGCGCCGAAGCAATCGCCAGCAGGTTCGCCATCATCGCCGCCATGGCGACTTCGAAATAGGAACGCCAGAGCCGCTTCAGCGGGCCGAAGAACCAGTGGTCCGGCTCACGCCTGGCGAAGTCGCCGACGCGCCCGTCCGCCCGGTAACGGCACTTGGCGAAGATCGCTACGCCGCTGTAGCGATGCTCCAGTTCGGCCAGCGCAATCCGCTCGACGCCGCCATCGCTGTGCGGCACCAGCACGCTGGCGGTCTGCTCATCCTGCTCGCAGAGCACCAGGGTGCAGCCGTCTTCGAGCAGCAGCAGCGCCGGCAGCAGGTAATTATCCATCTTCGCCAGGGCCAGGCGTTCGACCCGCGCAACTATGTCCGCGCGACGCAGGGCTCGGGGCACGAAGCGCAGCGGCAGGCGGCCCAGGTGCAGTGGCATGCCCTCCCCCAGCTCGGCGACGCCCAGCGGCCGGCCCAGCTGGCGGCAGAGCAGCGAAAGCCCCTGGCGCAGCGGATCGGCCTCGGCCTCATGGTCCGACAGCAGTGCCACATTCTCGGCGTTCATCAGGAGGCTCCCGGGGCCAGGTGGTTTTCCAGCAGTGGCCCGAGCAGGCCGATCTGCGCGGCGGCACGGTACTCCACGCGCTTGCGCTCGAAGCGCAGGTTGGCCAGTTGGCGCTCGGCCTCGAAGCGCTCGCGCTGCACATTGAGCAGGTCGATCACGTCGCGCCGGCCGACCTCGAACTGGTCCCGGTAGACGCCACTGACCTGCTCCGATTCGCGCACCTGCTGGACCAGCGAATCCTGCCGCCAGCGCAGGGTGTCGTCGGTGTCGAAGAGGGTCTGCAGCTTGCGCTTGATATCGCGCTGCATGGCGTCGCGGGTCCAGCGGGTGGATTCCAGGTGCTGCTGGGCGGCGGTGGGCCGGCGGAAGTTGGACAGGCCTTCAAAGGTATCCATGCGCAGGCGCAGCGACACCACCGAGTCGTTCTCCAGGTGCCCGCCGATCTCCCGGCGCAGCGACGAGGCCTCCAGGTTCACCTGCGGCAGCAGCGAGGCCTTGCTCTCGCGCAGCTTGGCCTCGGCCACTTCGGCGTCCTCGGCGGCCTTGCGGTAGAGCGGGCTGTCGACGATCAGGCGGTTCACATCGGTACCGACCAGGTAGCGTTGCATGGACAGGGGCTCCGGTTCGGCGAGGTCGGCCGGCGGTTTGCCGACCAGCACCTCGTACTGGTTGCGGGCGTCCTGCAGGGCGCCCTTCTCCAGCGCCAACTGCTCCTGGGCGCGGGACAGTTCGAGGTTGGCGCGGTCCAGTTCGCTGCGGTCGGAATAGCCGTCGCCGCCACGCGCCTGGGTCATCTCGCGGATGTCGCCCAGGCGCTGGATGTGCTCGCGCACCGTCTCGATCCGAGCCTGCGCGGCGAGCACATCGAGGTAGGTCTCGGTGATGTCCAGCGCCGCGTCCTCGCGGCTCACCAGCGCGGTCTCATCCAACTGGCGGTGAGTAGCCCTGGCGCTGTCCACCTTGCTCTTCATCCTGCCCCAGTCGTAGAGCATCTGGGACGCGGTGAGGTCGTAGACCACCTCGCCGAAGTCGAACTCGTTGGGCCCGCCGGACATGCTCACCTGCGGGTAGTAACCGCCCTTGCTGATCTCCACGTCGGTCTTGCCGCGCTCCGCTTCCGCCACCGCGGCGCGCACTTCGGGATGGATGGCGAGGCCGGCGCGCACGGCCTCCTCCAGTGTCTGCCCCTGGCCTGCCACGCTCACCAGCAGCAGGCCGTACAACCAGGCGTTGCGTTGCGTCATGCAGTATTTCCTTCTTCAGGACACGACGACGTGGACGGTGTTCTCCTCCACCAGCAGCGTGGTGTTGCCGAATGAATAGACGTCGTAGCTAACGCCGCTGTGGACCTGGTTGGCCCCGGTATCCACCGCACCCCTCACGGTCAGGGTGTCGTTGGTGTCGCCGGTGATCTGCAGGACATTGTTGGCGTCGGTCACCGCATCGACCTGCGCCGCGGTGAGGGTCAGGCTGCTGGGCGCGGCGTCGCCCTTGCCCAGGCTGATCCGCTCGATGTTGGTCAGGGTCCCGGTGAACAGCGAGCCGTAGGTGAGGTTGATGCCGCTGTCGAGGATCACCGTGTCGAAGCCGGCGCCGCCGTCGACGCTCTTGAAGGTGGTCGACTGCAACTGGATGGTGTCGTTGCCATCGCCCGCCTGCACGATGTCGCCCGTGCCGATATGGAGGAACAGGTCCGCTCCTGCGTTACCGTAGAAGTGCTCGGTGCCGCTGGTGCCCATCAGTACGTCCGCGCCGGCGGTACCGGTGACGCTGATCTCGCCCAGCGCCAGGCTCAGACCGGAGCCGGTCAGGGAAATGCCGTAGGTCGCGCTGGCGTGGCCGGCGGCGTCATAGGCGATCAGGTTGATGCTCAGCTGGCTGCCCAGGTTGAGCAGCTGGGTGACGGACAGGCCGAGTTGCGCCAGCAGGTCCGGCGCCAGCAGGTTGATGGTGAAATGGCCGGTGCTGTCGACGATGGGGTGCAGCGCGACGTTCAGCAGCGGCGTGATGACCTCCACGCCCAGGCTGCCGCCGGCGATGGCCGTGCCGCTGAGGCCCAGCACCGGCGGCAGCAGCCCGACGGCGAGGCCGAGGTTGCCGATGGTGACGGTGTTCTGGGTCAGCACGTTCTCCAGGTTGATGCCCACCAGGTTGCCGACGTTGCCCGCCGCATCACGGGCGCCGACGGTGACATTGGCGTCCAGCAGCTGGTCCCAGCTCATGGCGGTGGCCAGGCCGCTCAGCAGGTCCAGCGAAGCGAGCCCGGCGTTGCTTGCCGAGACTTCCGTATGCGACACCAGCCCGAGCAGCTTGGCATCCACCAGCAGGGTGCTGCTGGGCTCGGCGCCGATGGTCAGCAGGTTGCCCACCAGTGACAGCACCGGGTTGGCCGGCGCGACGGTGTCGAGGGTGAAGTTCGCCGGGGTCGCTGTCAGCCCGCCGTTGACGTCGGCAGTGACGGTCGCCGCGCCCTGCGGGATCGCCGCCACGCCGGCCGCCGGGAGCATGCTCACCAGCACAACGCCAGCGGTGATTTCCGCCGCCGTGAGCACATGGGCCTGGCTGAAGGTATAGCCGCCGGGGCCGTTGTAGCGCAGGGTCAGGGTCTGCCCGGCGCGGGCGCCGGCCGTCAGGCCCACACGCACCTGGATACCGTCGGCCAGCTCGGCCTTGTTGATGTAACCGTCGGCGGCTTCGGCGATGGTCAGTACCGGTCGCGTGAGGTCTGGCGCCTGCACCTGGATGGTGGCTCCGGCATTGCCGGCAGCATCCACCGCGTTGACCGTCAGCAATTGCCCCGCCGTCAGCGCCGGGCTGAGGTTGACGGTGAAGTTGCCGCTGCCGTTGGCCTGCACCGTAATCGGGTTGGCCGCATCGCCATTGATGACCACCTTCACCGTACTGTTGGCCTCGGCGATGCCGGTGAGCACCGTGCCATTGGCGGAAACGCTCAGGCCGCTGGGCGCGACCGGCGCCACGCTATCGACGCCAATGGTGGTCGCCACGCTGGTGTTGCCGGCGGCGTCCTTCGCCGTGACGCTGACCTGGGTGTTGTTCGCCAGCGGGGTGCCGGGGGTGAAGCTCCAGTTGCCGGTGGCATCGGCGGTGACCTGGGCGATGATGGCGCCACCGACCTTGAGAATCACCGTCGAACCGATCTCCGCCGTGCCACTGAGTACCGTGCCATTGCTCGGCGCGACGACCGGCGCGGTCGGCGCCACGGCGTCCACCGTGACGTTGGCGGCGACGCTGGTGTTGCCCACGGCATCCTTGGCTACCACGCTGACCTGCACACCGTTGGCCAGCGCCACGCCGGGGGCGAAACTCCACTGGCCCTGGGCATTGGCGGTGACCTGGCCGATGACGTTGCCGCCCACGCTGAGTACCACCGTGGAACCGGCCTCGGCAGTACCGGCCAGCAGCGCGCCGTTGCTCGGATTGACCACCGGCAGCGCGGGTGGCAGCGCATCCACCGTGGTGGTGGCAGCAATCAGGCTGACGTTGCCGGCGGCGTCCTTGGCCACCGCGCTGACTACCACGCCATTGCCCACCGGGGTGGTCGGGTTGAAGGTCCAGATACCACTGGCATTGGCCGTGACCTGACCGAGCAGAGCGCCATTGGCGCCGCTGATGATCACCGTCGAATTGGCTTCGGCGGTGCCGGTGAAAGTGGCGCCGTTGCTGGCGGCGATGGTCGGCGTATTGGGCGCGACACTGTCGACGGTGACGCTCGCCGCGACGCTGGTATTACCCGTCGCGTCCCTGGCCACCACGCTGACCTGCACGCCGTTGGCCAGGGGCACGCCGGGGCTATAGGTCCAGTGCCCGGTGCCATCGGCAACGACCTGGGCGATGGGCGCGCCAGCCACGCTGAGCACCACCGTGGCGCCCGCCTCCGCCGTGCCAGCGAGCACACCGCCATTGCTCGGCGAGACCACCGGCAAGTTCGGCGCTACCGTATCGACCACCACGGTGGCGACGCCGCTGAGGTTGTTGCTGGCATCGCGGGCCACCGCGTTGATCACGGTACCGTCGACCAGCGGTGTACCGGGAGTGAAGCTCCAGTTGCCGTTGACATCGGCGTTGACCTGGCCGATGGGCAGGCCGCCGATGGTGGTCAGGATGATCGTCGCGTTGGCTTCGGCGGTGCCGCTGATGAGCGTGCCGTTGCTCGGTGTGATCACCGGGATCGCCGGCAGGCTGGCGTCGATCACGATGCCTGCCGCCAGGCCTTCGTTGCCCGCGGCATCGCGGGCGCTGGCGGAAACCTCCAGGCCATTGGCCAGGGGCGTGTCCGGGACGTACTGCCAGTTGCCGTTGACGTCGGCCCTAACCTCGGCCAGCAGATTCCCCGCGCCATCACGCAGGGTCACCGTGGCGTTGGCCTCGGCGGTGCCCGCCAGTACCGCGCCGTCGCTGGGCACCAGCACCGGCGGCAGCGGCGCGATGGCATCGATGGTGACGCTGACGCTCGCGCTCAGGTTGCCCGTGGCATCCACCGTCACGGCGTCCACGACCGTACCGTTGGCCAGCGCCGAGGGCACCGGGAACGACCAGGTGCCATCGCCCTGCACCGCCACCCGCGCCAGCTCCACGCCATCCACGCTGAGCACCACGGTGACGCCCAGTTCGGCAGTGCCGCTGAGCAGCGTGCCGTTGCTGGGGTCGATCACCGGCGGCTCGGGCGCCTGGCTGTCGACCACCGTGGAAGCGGACCCGCTGGTGTTGCCGGCAGCGTCCTGGGCCACGGCGGTGACTGTGGTGCCGTTGGCCAGCGCCGGGCTGGGAGTGAATGCCCAGTCGCCGCTGCCGTTGGCCTGGGTGGTGCCGATGAGGTTGCCGTTGCCGTCGGTGAGGACAACGGTGGCATTGGCCTCGGCGGTACCGGCCAGTTCGGTGCCATTGCTGGGTTCGATGGTCGGCGGCGTCGGTGCGACGTTGTCGACCGTGGTGCTGACCGGGCCGCTGGTGTTGCCCACGGCATCGCGGGTGGCCGCCTGGATCACCACGCCATTGCCCAGCGGCGTGGCCGGGTCGAAGGACCAGTTGCCGGCGCCGTCGGCGACGACGGTGCCGATGGGATTGCCGCCGCCATCGGTGAGCACCACGGTGACGCCGGCCGTGGCGGTGCCGGTGATGTGCACGCCATTGCTCGGATCAATGGTCGGTACGGCCGGCGCTACGGCGTCCACCGTGGTGCTGGCGGAGCCGCTGGTGTTGCCGGCGGCGTCCCGCGCCACGACGTTGACCACGGTGCCATCGGGCAGCGCGACGCCCGGCGCGAAGGACCACTCCCCGGAGCCATTGGCCGCGACCTGGGCGATGGGGTTGCCGTTGCCATCAGTGAGGATGACCGTGGCGTCTGCCTCGGCAGTGCCCGTGAGCAGCGCGCCGTTGCTGGCATCGATGGTTGGGGTGGGCGGCGCCAGGTTGTCCACCGTGGTGCTGGCCGCGACGCTGGTGTTGCCGGTGGCATCCCTGGCCACGGCATTGACCACAGTGCCATCGGCCAGCGCTGTGCCAGGGGTGAAGGTCCAGTTGCCGCTGCCATTGGCGGTGGTCTGGCCGATCACGTTGCCGTTGCCGTCGGTGAGCAGCACGGTGGCGTTGTTCTCGGCGGTGCCATGCAGTTCGGTGCCGCTGCTCGCCGCGATGGTCGGCGCGACGGGTGCAACCGAGTCCACCGTGGTGCTGACACTGTTGCTGGTGTTGCCGGCGGCGTCCTTGGCCTGGGCATTGACCACGGTGCCGTTGGCCAGCGCCGGGCTGACCGCGAGGCTCCAGGCACCATTGGCGTCGGCGCGCACCTGGCCGATGGCGTTGCCGCCGCCGTCGGTGAGTAGCACCAGCGCATTGGCTTCGGCGGTGCCGGTGAGCAGCGTGCCGTTGCTGAGATTGATGGTCGGGTCGGCGGGCGCGGTGGTGTCCACCGTGGTGCTGACCGAGGAACTCTGGTTGCCGGCCGCATCCACCGATACGGCGTTGACCGTGGTGCCGTTGGGCAGAGCCGGCGATGGCGTGTAGGTCCACTTGCCGTTGCCATCGACGCCGACCTGGGCAATCGGATTGCCGTTGCCATCGGTGAGCACGATGCTCGCCCCGGCCTCGCCGGTGCCGCTGAGCACATTACCGTTGCTGGGCAGAATGGTCGGCGTGGTCGGCGCGGTGGTGTCGACCACCGTGTTGACCACGCTACTGGTGTTGCCGGCGGCATCCTGGGCCACGGCATTCACCGTGGTGCCACCCACCAGCGGCGGGTTGGGGGTGAAACTCCACTGCCCGGTGGTGGCATCGGCGACGACCTGGCCGAGGGGACTGCCGTTGCCGTCGGTGAGGAGCAACGTGGCGCCCGGCTCGGCGCTGCCGGTCACCACGTTGCCATTACTGGCGTTGATGGTCGGGGCGATGGGCGCCACCGCATCCACCGTGGTGCTGGCGGACGCGCTGGCGTTGCCGGCGGCATCCTGCGCGACGACATTGACCACCGTGCCGTTGGCCAGCGGCGCAACGGGGGAGAAGCTCCAGTGCCCGGTGCCATCGGCGGTGGTCTGCCCCACAGGGTTGCCGTTGCCATCGGCGAGGATCACCGTGCTGCCGGCCTCGGCGGTGCCGCTGAACTCGGTGCCGTTGCTCGGGACAATGGTCGGCGTATCGGGCGCCAGGGCGTCGATGGTGATGGCAGTGATGCCACTGGTGCGGCCCTCGACCACGGCCACGGCCACCACTTCGGTGCCATTGGCCAGGGGCAAGCCGGGTTCATAGCTCCATTGGCCGCTGATGGGGTCCGCAGTGACGCGGGTGATCTCGTTGCCGTTGCCATCGCTCAGCACGACCTCCGCGCCGGGCACGGCGGTGCCGGAGATCACACTGCCGTTGCTGGCATTGATGATCGGCGCGTCAGGCAGGGTGTTGTCGACCACCACGCTCTGCAACGGTCCCTGGTTACCCGCAGCGTCACGTGCTACGGCGTTTACCGTGGTGCCGTCGGGCAACGGGCTGGCCGGCGTGAGGCTCCAGTGGCCGTTGGCGTCGGCGATGGCCGTTCCCAGCGGGTTGCCGCTGCCGTCGCTGAGCAGCACGGTGCTGCCGGCCTCTGCGGTCCCCGACAGCAAGGCGCCGTTGGTGGCGTTGATGACGGGCTGCCCCGGCGGCACCGCGTCGATGGTGACTGCGGTCGGCTGGCTGATGTTGCCCGCCGCATCACGCGCGGCGACCTGCAGAACATCCCCGTCGCCGACGGCGCTCGTCGGAGTGATGCTCCACTGCCCCGTCACCGGGTCAGCGGTCGCGCTGCCCAGTTCGACACCGCCACGGCTGATGGTCACGGTACTGCCGGGCTCTGCGGTGCCCGTGAGCACACTGCCGTTGCTCGCCGCGACCACAGGCGCCGACGGCGGCGTGGCATCGATGATGATGCTCGCCACCGAGCTGGCGTTACCTGCGGCGTCCTGGGCGATCACGTCGATCTTCGTTCCGTCGGCCAGCGGCGGGTTCGGGGTGAAGGTCCAGTTGCCGTCCGGGTCCGTCGTGGCCTGGCCGATCAGTACGTTGTTGGCGTACACAAGGGTGATGGTGCTGGCGATCTCGGAGGTTCCGGTGATCAGCGTACCGTTGCTCGGGTCGATGCTCGGCGCCGGCGGTGCGGAAGCGTCCACCACCACGCTGTCGCTGCCACTGGTGTTGCCGGCGGCGTCCTGGGCCACCGCGCTGACTGTCACGCCGTTACCCACCGGGGTGGTCGCGGTAAAGCTCCAGCGGCCTTCGGCATCCACCAGGGCGCGGCCGATCTCTCCATCCGGCCCGCTGAGGATGACCGTGCTGCCCGCCTCGGCGGTGCCGGTGAAGGTGCTGCCGTTGCTCGGGAGGATGTCCGGCGCGCCGGGGGCGAGGCCGTCCACGCTGCCGTTGACGATCGGCGTGGTGTTGCCGGCGGCATCGGTGCCCTGCACCGAGATGGCCGTACTATCGGCGATCGGGCTGCCGGGCGTGTAGCTCCAGCGCCCGTCCGGGCCGACCTGCACGCGGGCCACTTCACTGCCGGCGACGCTGACGATGACCGTACTGCCGATCTCGCCGGTGCCACTCAGTGCCAGGCCATTGCTCGGGTCGAGTGTTGGAGTGCTGGGGGCGCTGGAATCCACCGTCACCTGCACCGGGCCGCTCTCGTTACCGGCTGCGTCGCGGGCGACGATGGTCACCACGGTGCCGTCGGCCAGGGGCTGGTCCGGGGTGAAGGTCCAGTTGCCACCCGCGCCCACCGTGACCTGCCCCAGCGCATTGCCGGCGCCATCGGTGAACACCAGGGTGCTGCCCTCTTCTCCCGTACCGCTTAGCACGGTGCCGTTGCTCGGCCCGGCGGCAGGATTCGTCGGTGCGCTGGTGTCGATGGTCACCGTGGTGCCATTGCTTGCATTGCCGGCCGCGTCGGTAGCGACCACGGTCACGCTGCTGCCATCGGGCAGCGGCGACGCCGGGGTGATGCTCCAGTTGCCCTGGCCGTCGGCGGTGGTCTGCCCCACCGGATTGTTGTTGCCATCGGTCACCGTGACGGTGCTGCCCGGCTCGGCAGTACCGCTGACCTGCGTACCGTTGCCGGGGTTTACCAGCGGGTCGGCCGGCGGCGTGCTGTCGACGGTCACCGTGGTGGTTTCGCTGCGGTTACCGGAGGAGTCCACGGCGACGACGCTCAGGGTCGCGCCGTCGGGCAGCGGCGAGGACGGGGTATAACTCCAGGTGCCGCCGGGGCCGACCGGCACCTCGGCGATCACCTGGCCGTTGGCGGAGATCACCACCACCTGCGCATTGGGTTCGGCGGTGCCGCTCAGTTCGGCGCCGGTGCTGGGGGTGACCACCGGCGCAGCCGGCGGCTGTGCGTCCACGGTCACGCCCACGGTGCCGCTTTCGTTGCCCGCCGCGTCGCGGGCCATCACCGTCACCTGGGTACCGTTGGGCAGCGCCGGCTGTGGAGCGAAGCTCCAGACACCGCCGCCATCGGCGATGGCCTCACCGATGACGTTGCCGCCGGCGTCGCGAATGATCACCGTGGCGTTCGCCTCGGCAGTGCCGGTAAATAGCTGGCCATTGCTCGGATCGACCGCTGGACTTGGCGGCGCCACGGAATCCACCGTGGTGTTCGCCGGCTGGCTGACATTGCCGGCCGCGTCGCTCGCCGTGACGTTGACCAGCGTACCGTCGGGCAAGGCCGTACCGGGTGTGAAGTTCCACTGGCCGTTGCCGTCTGCCGTGACCACAGCGATGAGGTTGCCGCTGCCGTCGGTGAGCGTGACCGTGGAGCCTGGCTCCGCCGTGCCCGTCAGGGTGACGCCCATGCTGCCGTTGATGGTGGGCGCGACCGGCGCCACGGAGTCCACCGTGCCGACGATGGGCACGCTTTCATGGCCGCTGACCGGGTCGACAGCGACCACCTGGTAATCGGAGCCGTTGGCCAGCGGCGAAGCCGGCGTGATGCTCCAGTTGCCGTCGCCATCGGCGGGGGTGCGGCCGATCTCGTTGCCGTTGGCATCGCGCACTATCACCTGCTGGCCGGCCTCGGCGGTGCCGCTGATGACACTGCCGTTGCTCGCATCCGGTGTCGGCGGCGTGGTCAGGTTGCTGTCCACCGTCGTGGTGGTTTCCGCACCGACATTACCCGCCGCATCGCGCACCGCCAGGCGCAGCACGAAGCCTGTGGGCAATGCCTGGCTGAAGCGGAACAGCCAGAAGCCATTGAGGCCCACCGCCGCCTCCCCCAGGGGCTGGCCGGAGGCATCCATGATCACCACGGTGCTGCCCGGCTCGGCGGTCCCGCTGATCTGCGTGCCGTTGCTCGGCCCGGCCGAGGGCGCAGTGGGCGGCAGGTTGTCGACGGTGATCTGACCGACCTGGCTGACGTTGCCCGCCGCATCCGTCGCGGTGGCGCGCACCTGGGTACCGTTGCCCAGGGGCGTGCCCGGCGTGAAGGACCAGTCCCCGGTGATCGGGTCGGCCACCACCTGGGCGATGGGGTTGCCGTTGCCATCGGTCAGCGTCACCGTACTGCCCGGCTCGGCCAAGCCATGCAGCACGTCGCCGTTGCTCGCGTCGATCTGCGGGGCATCGGGCGCCTGGCGGTCCACGATCACAGGCGTCGGCTGACCGACGTTACCGGCAGCGTCGCGGGCAACCACGGAAACCTGCGTGCCGCTGGGCAAGGCCGACGGCGGCGTGAAGCTCCACTGTCCGGTGCTGGCGTCGGCCGTGACCTGGCCGATGGGATTGCCATTGGCATCGAGGATGATCACGGTGGCGCCTTGCTCGGCGCTGCCACTGAAGCTCAGACCATTGCTGGCGTTGACCTGCGGCGGTGGCGGCGCGACGGCGTCCACCACGACGCTGGTGGGCGGGCTGGGGTTACCGGCGGCATCGATGGCCCGGACCACCACCACCGCTCCGTCGGGCAGCGAGGCTCCGGGAGTGAAGGACCATGCGCCGCTTATACCGTCGGCGCGCACCTGGCCGATGGGGTTGCCCTGGTTGTCGACGAGGGTCACCAGGCTACCGGGCTCGGCGATACCACTGAGAACGGTGCCGTTGCTGACGTCCACCTGGGGCGCATCGGGAGCCACTCCATCGACGACCAGGTTGACCACCTGACTCTGCTGGCCGCTCTGCGGATCCACCGCGACAACCTGCAACTGGGTGCCATCGGGGAACTGCACGCCGGGGATGTAGCTCCAGTGGCCGTCGCCATCGGCAGTCACGGTCGCGATCGGGTTGCCGTTGGCGTCGCGAATCTCCACGCGATCACCGACATCCGCCAGGCCGCTGATGTTCGAACCGTTGCTCGGGTCGACCGTGGGCGTCGAGGGAATGCTGGAATCCACCGTGACGCTGGCCGCCGCTCCGGTGTTGCCGGCAGCGTCCGCAGCCGTCACCGATAGCACCGCGCCATTGGCCAGCGGCGGGTTGAAGATGAACTGCCAGTGGCCGCTGCCGTCGGCCTGGACCTGGCCGATCACCTGGCCGTCGGCATTGCTCAGCAGCACCGTGCTGTTGGCTTCCGCGATACCGCTGAACAGCCCGCCATTGCTCGGGTTGACCGTGGGCGCCGCTGGCGGCTGGGTATCCAGGGTGGTCTGCGCCGGGCCGCTGAGGTTGCCGGCGGCGTCCTTGGCGACGACGGTGACCTGGGTGCCGTTGGGCAAGGGCGAACCGGGATGGTAGCTCCAGTGCCCGGTCTCATCGGCAACGACGGTCGCCAGCGGGGTTCCGTTACCGGTGGTGAGCACGACCGTTGCACCGGCCTCCGCCGTTCCCTCCAGTCCTCCGGCATTGCCCGAGGTGATGACGGGCGTGCCGGGCGCGATGCCGTCCACCGTGATGCTGGTGGAACCGCTCTCCCCCTGCGGCCCGCGTGCCACGGCATTGACCACGGCGCCGTCGGCCAGCGGAGTGATGGGGGTGAAGCTCCAGTGGCCATCGCCACCGACCAGCGCCACGCCGATCAGGGTGCCCTGGGCGTTGGTCAGGTAGACCTGGGTGCCGACCGTCGCGGTGCCCTGGATGAGGTGGCCGTTGCTCGGGTCGATCACCGGTGCGGGCACGCTCCCGCCCGGCGCGTGGATGGTGGCAATCGGGCTGGCGTTGCCGGCTGCGTCACGGACGATGATCGAAACGATCTGCCCGGCTGGCAGCGGCGAATCGAGGTTGAGACTGAAGCGGCCGTCGGGCCCGACCTGCACGGTCAGGTCAGGGGTGCCGTCATTGTTCAGGTCGATGGACAGCGAGCTGCCTGGCTCGGCGATCCCGGCAAGACCCCTGCCGTCGGCGCTGATCGTCAGGTCATGGGCCGGTTCCGGCGGCGTCGTGTCGGGCCCGTTCACCACGGTCGACGGGCTGGTATTCCCGGCCGGGTCGGTCACCGTCACCGATACACCCTGGCCGTTGGTCACCGGAGTCGGGAGGGTGATCTCGAAATGCCCGTCGGAGCCGGCAACCCCGGTGGCGTCGGGGACACCGTCGCCGTTGGTGTCAACCTTCACGGTAGAGCCGGGCTCGGCGCTGCCGCTGACCTTGCTGCCATCCTCGGACACCGCCACGCCCGTCGCGGCCCCCGGCGCCGTGGTATCCGGCGCCGTGACGATTGTGCCGGAACTGGCGCCGCCACCATTGGGCCCGCGCACCACCACGGTGACATTCTCACCGTTGCTCAGCGGCGGACTGACGGGCACCTGGAAGTTGCCGTTGCCATCCACTGGCGCGGTGTAGTCGGGCTGGCCATCGCCGTTGACGTCCACCTCGACGGTCGTACCCGGCGTGGCACGGCCGGTGATCACAGCACCGTCAGGGCTGACCGTGACATCGGTGGCCGGCGCGGGAGGCGCTGGTGGGTTGCTGCCTCCACCACCGCCACCGCCACCGCCGCTGCTGGCGATGGCGGCGCCGCCGGCAATCACCGCGGCGCCGGCGAGGATGGTCCCGGCGGTCCCCAAACCGGCGATACCACCGGCGGCACCCGCACTGCCCGCAGCGGCGCCGGCCTCGGTGAGTGACTCGAATCCGGCATCGATGGGCTCGGCGGCGTAGGTAGGCATCAGCGTGCCGTCAGCGGCGACCTGATCCAGCTCGGTCACCACCAGGTCGCCCTTCTCGTCCACCAGGTACAGCTGGCTGGGCGGCTGGCCTTCGGCAAAGAAGTTGGCGATGCGGAGGGTCTCGCCATCCTTGAGCTGCACCACGAGGTCGGCGCCGACCTGCTGGTAACTGGCGACCGCGTCGGCAGTGACGTCCAGGGCCACGTTGCTGGCTTGCTGAAGAACGATGCTCCCTTCGACCGTCTGCTGCGTGGCGGTGGCCACCTGCACCTGAGACGCCACGACCTTCGCCTGGATCGCCATGCTGACTTCCTCTGCCCGGAATAATGTTTTTGTTTATGGCCAGAAAGAGATAGCAGCTTCTGTGCAGCGCGCCGAAAGCGCTCCGAAAGGCTCTTGGACGAAGGGTTTAATTGAAAGGTAGTAACCTATGCACCGGGCAGTAAGTTCAGATTTTATTGACCAATGGAAGATAGGATCGCCATCAACTACCGCTGCGCTTTTTGACAATTATTTGACATTTGCCGCAGACGCCGTGCGCTCTGCTCTTTCGCACGAACCGGGCGAATCGATAACTTGAACCGCATGTCGCAACAGGCATCCGACAATATTCAGTCGCTTGTTCGAGTATCGCCAATGGCTGACATCCTTGTAATCCCTGGATTACAGAAAAGCCGTTCGTCGGATTGCCTGATCCGACTCGATCCTGTCCGCCCGGACAGGCCACAACCGGAACACAAAGACGCCCGGAGCCCCGAAACAGAGCGAAGCGGCAGAATAGACCCGCTGACATGCAAAAATGAATGTAAAAGGTCTATCCCCAGCGGGAAACGACAGCCAGTTCCACCTGTTGAATAGCGCTGGATCAACTTCAGGCGAGACCTGTAGAACCGCGCTTAATTGAAGGCTCGGATAGGCCCTGATATTCCAGAGTTGGAATCAGCGTCCGCAATAGAAGCGGTCAACGGCGGAATAACGAATGGCATCCGCCAGGAGATATCGCGCGACGGCCACCCAACTAAAGCCGGGGCAGTTAGACCGCCGGGGATATATAACAGAGTGTCCGAAGACCGAACGGGAAGTCCGGGCTTCGGAACTCACTTACTCAGCGCGCCAACTTACAGCGCCATATCGCTGGAGGCCTTTTCCGGCGCCGGGGCGGCATCGGTCGGCTGGGTGGCCGGGGCCTGGTCGATGGCCGGCGGCGGGTCCAGTTGCAGGACCTTGGCGGTGTAGCTCCACTCCTCGAACGTCTTCTCCGGGCTGTCGTTGAGTCTGGTGCCGTAGCTCGGGACGATCTGGTGGACCTTGGCCTGCCATTCAGGGGTGGCGAGTTTGTCCTTGAACACCTTCTCCAGCACGCTGAGCATGATCGGCGCGGCGGTGGAAGCACCCGGCGATGCACCCAGCAGGCCGGCGATGCTGCCGTCGGCGGCAGAAACGATCTCGGTGCCGAGCTTCAGCACGCCGCCCTTGTCCGCATCACGCTTGATGATCTGCACGCGCTGGCCGGCCTGCCAGAGGCGCCAGTCCTCGGCCTTGGCTTCCGGGAAGTACTCGCGCAGCGCAGCGAGGCGGTCGTCGTCGGAAAGCATCAGCTGGCCGGCGAGGTATTCCACCAGCGGGTACTCGTCGATACCTACGCGGGTCATCGGCCAGACGTTGTGGACGTTGGTGCTGCCCAGCAGGTCGAGGTAGGAGCCTTCCTTGAGGAACTTGGTGGAGAAGGTAGCGAACGGCCCGAAGAGGATCACGCGCTTGCCGTCGAGCACGCGGGTGTCCAGGTGCGGCACCGACATCGGCGGTGCGCCGACCGACGCCTTGCCATAGGCCTTGGCCAGGTGCTGCTGGGCGATGGTCGGGTTCTCGGTGACCAGGAACGAGCCGCCCACCGGGAAGCCGGCGTAGTCCTTGGCTTCCTCGATGCCGGACTTCTGCAGCAGGCGCAGGGCGCCGCCGCCGGCGCCGATGAAGACGAACTTCGCGTCGGTCTGGGTAACGCTGCCGTCCTTGAGGTTCTTGTAGCCGACGCGCCAGGTGCCGTCGTCGTTGCGGGTGATGTCCTCGACTTCGCTGGAGAGCTTCAGGCTGAAGTTCGGCCTGGTCTGCAGGTAGCCGGCGAACTGGCGGGTGATCTCGCCGAAGTTCACGTCGGTGCCGATCGGCGTCCAGGTGGCGGCGATTTTCTGCGACGGATCGCGGCCCTGCATCATCAGCGGCACCCACTTGGCGATCTGCGCCGGGTCCTCGGAGTACTGCATGCCGCGGAACAGCGGGCTGGCCTGCAGCGCCTCGTAGCGCTTCTTGAGGAAGGCGATGTTGTCGTCGCCCCAGACGAAGCTCATGTGCGGGGTGGTGTTGATGAACGAGCGAGGGTTCTTCAGCACACCGTTCTGTACCTGCCAGGCCCAGAACTGACGGGAGATCTGGAAGGATTCGTTGATCTCCACCGCCTTGGCGATGGTGACGTTGCCGTCCTTGTCCTCGGGGGTGTAGTTCAGCTCGGCCAGGGCGGAGTGGCCGGTGCCGGCGTTGTTCCAGCCGTTGGAGCTTTCCTGGGCGACGCCGTCCAGGCGCTCGACCATCTCCATGCTCCAGCCCGGTTCCAGCTCGTTGAGCCAGACGCCCAGGGTGGTGCTCATGATGCCGCCGCCGATCAGCAGCACATCGACTTTCTTGGTGTCCGCGAACGCGGGCGCGCAATTCACTGCCAGAGCGAGGCCCAGCAGCGCCCCGCTAACTTTCTTGATCATCGAAAGGTTTCTCGTCGTTAGGGCTTGGCCTTCCCCACCGGCGTCATACAGCGTGAAGGCCAGGCCCCGCGCACGGAGCGCAAACGATGGGCAAGGCGACAGATGACGAGGATGAGTCGGGACTCAGTTCCCTCCTCCGCCGGCTCTGGGGCCTGCTTGATGGAATGAGGGACGTCCTGCGCAGAGAGACACGCAAAGCCTTCGGCTTTGGCTTTTGTTGTGGGAGGGATGCATGGTCTGCTGAAACGTTTGCGCATTCTATAGAAAGCGAACTGCATCACCAACCGTTTCGCTCAACTATCCGTTGCACGGTGTTCCAGCCAGCTATCCCGCCCCGGCCGAAGATCCCGCACCGCGCTGGGCACCAGGCCCGTCCAGCGTTTGAATGAACGGCGGAAGTTGGTGGTGTCGGTGAAGCGCAGGTACTCGGCGACCTCCTCGTTGCTGTAGCCACGCGACCAGTACAGGTACAGCGCCACGTGCTTGCGCACCTCGTCGTGCACCGCCTGGAAGTGCGTCTGGTGTTTCTGCAGCTTGCGCTTGCAGGTGGCCGGACTGATGCCCATGCGCTCGGCGAGCCGGTCGAGGCTCAGCGGGTCGCGGGCCTCGCGCTGCAACAGGCGGTAGACATGCTCCAGAACGCCCTCACCCAGGCCCAGTTGCTCCTGCTCGCGCCGCGCATCGCGCTGCGCCGCCTGGCCGGCGGTGAGCGAGGCGCGCGGCCAGGGCTTCACCAGGTAGTCGCGGGGAATCAGCATGGCATCGACATGGCAGTCGAACTGCAGGTTGAGCCCCAGGTGCGCCTGGTACTGCTCGATGTAGTCGGGCCGCGAATGGGCGAACAGGTACTTCCACGGCAGGCGCTCGTCGGACAACCAGCGGCACAGCGCAGTCACGGCGGTCATGCCACTCTCCACCAGGAAGCGACGGGCGCCGCCGACACCACAGGCGTCGACCCAGTACAGGCAGGCGAAGCGCTCCTCCACCAGCAGGCGCGGGGCGAGCAACGGGCTGAAGCGCGCGCGGTGGCGGATCAGCAGGTCCAGCGCTTCCTGCAGGTTGGCGGCGTGCATCAGCGCGCCACTGGCGGCGCCCTGGTGCCCCGGCAGCAGGCGCTGGCCGAAGAGAAAGCCCAGCTCCTCGCCGCCGCTGCCCTGGCGGCAATTGTCCACCAGCCGCAGGTACTGCTCGGCGCTGATCAGCCGCTGGCCGGCGATGATGTCTTCCTGGAACAGCCCGGTGCCACGCAGCAGGCGGTGACTGTCCAGTTCGCGGCTGAGCGCGAGGTCGAGCAGGCAGGCTGGCTGGTGTTGCGCCGGGATGAAGCGCAGGTCGCGCTCGTAGTAGTTCAACGGGGCCTCCATGCGACAGGCCTCAGGCGCTGCGGGCCAGGCGCGGCCGTGACTTGGCGCGCGCCATGGACAGGCTCAGCCGCTCCAGCAGGCTGTCCGACGATTCGTCGCGCGCCATGCAGGCCACCGCAGTGGCGCTGAGGACGAGGCTCTCGCCCTGGGGCACGCTCTTGTGCGAGTAGTAGCGCACGGCGTTCTCCAGCTCACCGGCGATGCGCCAGGCCTGGGCCTCGCCAGTGCCGGGCAGGAGGGCAACGAAACGATCGCCGGCCAGCCGGCACAACAGGTCGCAGTGGCGCAGGTTGAGCAACAGCAACTGACTCACCGCCTGCAGCACGCGGTCGCCCTCGGCGTGGCCATGGTTGCGGTTGAAGGGTGCGAAGTCGTCCAGGTCCACCAGCACCAGGGAGAACGCCTGCTGCTCCTCGCCGGAGCGACGCTGCTCCAGCTCGATCTGCCGGCGCAGGTAGGCGGCGCCGTTGAGCGGGGTCAGGCGGTCGTGGTGGAGGTGCTCGCGGAACAGCCGCTCGCGCTTGCTCAGTTGCTGGCCGAGGGCTTTCTGCTCCTTGCTCCAGTGGTACAGGCCGAGCGTGATCAGCAGCAGGCCGATGGGCATCGGCACCGATTCGAGCCAGTGGTCCCAGGAAATCTCCGCAGGCAGCTGGATGAATTCGTCGAGGGCATCCATCCACATGGAGAAGAACACCGCCCCCAGGCCCACCGCCAGCAACGTGGTGACCCGCCCGGCCGGCCGGTGCGCGAGCACCAGGCAGACCCAGCAGAAGGCCAGCAGCGCCGAACCGCCCTCGCCCACCACGTCGAGCCAGTCGATCCGGTCCCAGGTCTTGATTTGCCCGGCTGCGAGGTAGAGCACCAGGCCGATGTTGGCGAGCACGACCAGTGCGATCAGTTTCAGGCGGTGCAGCTTGAGCAGGTTGGACATGGGAGCGGTATCCGCAACGAGTGACGGACGCCAGCCAAACAGGTCCCCGTGATGCTTTGATGACAGCGCCGAGGGTGCAATCGGCTCACTCGAAACCGCCCCCATCCTGCGAAAAAGTCCTGTGCCGCCGCTCCCCGCACCAAGCCCTGCGCCCTGCCGCCGGGGCTGAGCCGAACGCACCGGGTCAATTGGGCTCAGAAACCTGCCCTGCAATGCTGAAACCCCTGTATTTCGCGGCCTGCAGCTGATCGCTGTCACGTAACCGTCATTCCCGCTGCCTAGCTTCCGCTCCCCAGTTGACCGGGCCGAATCGCCCCGGTCGGGGGAACAGGCACAAGGGGAAATGCCGTGATCGATCAGCAATTGCCGCGGACGCTGCGTCCGCTGTTCAAGGTCAGCGCCCTGGCGCTGGCGATTGCCGCCACGCCGTCAGGCTGGGCCGAGGAAACCACCGAGGCCGGCGAAAGCGTCACCGTGTACGGCCAGGCCGACAGCCTGGACAAGGCCCTGCGTCAGCAGCGCCGCTCCGACAGCGTGGAGAGCGTGGTGCATGCCGACAGCATCGGCCAGCTGCCCGACAGCAACGCCGCCGAAGCCCTGCAGCGCGTACCGGGGACGTCCGTCGAGCGCGACCAGGGCGAAGGCCGCTTCGTGCGGGTTCGCGGCCTGGGCCCCGACCTCAATGCCGTCACCATCAACGGCACCCTGGTGCCCTCGCCCGAGGCCGGTCGCCGCGCCGTGGCGCTGGACGTGCTGCCCAGCGAACTGATCCAGTCACTGTCGGTGGTCAAGACCCTGACCCCGGACATGGACGCCAACTCCCTGGGCGGCACCATCGAGGTGGAAAGCCTCTCCGCCTTCGACCATGACGGCCTGTTCTTCAGCGGCACCGCACAGACCAGCTACGACGAGAACACCAACCGCTTCAGCCCGAAATACTCCGGCGCCGCCAGCCAGCGCTTCAGCCTGGGCGACGGCACCGACAACTTCGGCGTGGCCGCCGCGCTCAGCTGGCAGAAGCGCAAGTTCGGTTCGGACAACGTCGAGACCGGCGGCGACTGGGACTTCGACGACGGCGCCCGGCTCAACAGCCTGGAGCAACGCGACTACGACATCCAGCGTGAACGCAGCGGCGGCGCGCTGAACTTCGACTACCGCCCGGACGACGACAGCAAGCTCTGGTTGCGCACGCTCTACAGCGAGTTCAAGGACGAGGAAACCCGGCAGTCCACCAAGATCGACTTCGAGGATGCCCTGGCCGAAGGCGAAAGCGGCGAAGCGGAAGTCGAGCGGCGCCTGAAGAGCCGCGAGGAGACCCAGACCATCCAGTCCTATGTCTTCGGCGGCGAACAGCGGCGCGGCGACTGGACCTTCAGCGGCCAGGTCGGCTGGAGCAAGTCCGACGAGGACAGTCCCGGCCACATCGACCCGGCCGTCTACAGCGGCGGCGACATGGACAGTGGCTGGTATGACAGCGAGAAGCCCCGCCTGAACATCGACTCGGCCTTCTACGACCCGACCCGGTTCAGCCTGGACAAGGTCGAGTGGGGCAAGTCCTACACCTCCGACCGCGAGAAGAACCTGCGCCTGGACCTGGCCCGCGACTACGACCTGGCCGGCAACGCGTCGACCTTCAAGTTCGGCGGCAAGCTCAGCCGACGCACCAAGGACAACGACGAGGACGTCTGGAAGTACGAAGACCTCGCCGACGCGGGCCTGAGCGATGACCAGCTGAACCTCTCCAATGCGCTGGACGGCACCGTTCACTATCGCCTGCAGAAGTTTGGCCAGGGCATCTCCGCCGACGCCATCAAGCACCTCATCGGCGGGCTGGACGCATCGCAGTACTACGACGAGGAAGCCTCCACCATCAATGACTTCCGCATGCACGAAGACATCGATGCCGGCTACTTCATGAATACCGTGGACGTCGGCGACTGGCGCTTCATCGCCGGCCTGCGCTACGAGGGCACGCACTTCGAGGCCAGCGGCACCGGCATCGACAACGGCGACTACCAGGCCATCGAGCGCAAGCGCGACTACCACCACTGGCTGCCGGGTCTGCACGCCCGCTACCAGCTGGACGACCAGACGCAGATCCGTGCGGCCTGGACCAACACCGTGGTGCGCCCGACCTTCGAGCAACTCGCGCCCGGCTATGCCATCGACGGCGACGAAGCCGAGTTCGGCAACCCCGACCTCGCCGCCCTGCGCTCGCACAACCTGGACCTGGCCATCGAGCGTTACCTGGGTCGCGCCAGCGTGGTTTCGGCGTCGCTGTTCTACAAGGACATCAAGAACTTCGTCTACAACACCGACCTCGCCGGCAGCGGCGCCTGGGCGGACTTCGACGAGGCGGCCACTTTCGCCAACGGCGACAAGGCCAAGGTCTACGGCCTGGAACTGGCCTGGTCGCAGAAAATGGTCATGCTCCCCGCGCCCTGGGACGGCCTGCTGCTGGGCGCCAACGCCACCTTCAGCCGCTCGCGGGCCGAGATCGCCGATGCCGACGGCAACAAGCGCAACATAGACCTGCCCAGCCAGTCCGACGTCACCGGCAATCTGCTCATCGGCTACGAGAAGGACCGCCTGAGCCTGCGCCTGACCGCCAACTACAAGTCCGATTACCTCTATGAGGTCGGCAACGTCAGCGACAAGCGCTACGACAGTCGTGTCGACGACCAGACGCAGATCGACTTCAGCGCGCGCTACTCGCTGACGGACAACCTGCAGGTGTTCTTCAACGCCGAAAACCTCGGCGACGAGCCCTACTACATCTACAGCGGCCACCGTCGCTACAACTACCAGTACGAAGAGTACGGCCCGACCTACACCGTCGGCCTGACCCTCACCCACTTCTGAGGACCGCGCACGCCGGTCCGCCGGCGTCCGCGCAGCACCACAAGGACAGACGCCTTCCATGAAACGCCGCTACTCCCTGACTCCGCTACTCGCCAGCCTGCTGCTGGCCGGCTACGCCTGCGCCGAATCCGTCGCCCTGCAACCCTGGCCGACCCGTGCCAAGGCCCAGGCCATCGCCCTGCTGCCCGGCGCCGGCAGCGTCGTCGCCAGCAAGCGCGACGGTCTCCTGCTGCTGGACGAGGCAGGCAGCGAACGCGGTCGCCTCGCCGGCCGCTACGACTTCCTCGACCAGCGCCCCTGGGGCGACGGCAGCCTGCTCGCCACCTTCGACCGGGAACGCCAGCAGCCGCTGTTGCAGCCGTTGGCCGGCGACGGCCACTGGGGCGCTGCGCTGCGCCTGCCGAGCCCGGACTTCGCGGTCAACGGCCAGTGCCTCTACCGTGACGCCAGCGCCAACCTCTACCTGTTCCTGGTCGGCGAGAACGGCCAGGGCGAGCAATGGCTGGTCGGCCACGGCCAGAAGCTCGAGCGCGAGGCTCGCAAGGTGCGTCGCCTGGCCCTGCCGCCGAGCGCCGAGCTGTGCCGCGCCGACGACAGCGACGGCACCCTGTACGTCGACGAACCGGGCATCGGCCTCTGGGCCTATGGTGCCAACCCGGAGGCAGACGGCAGCCGCCTGCCGGTGGACCTGAGCGCGCCCTATGGCAGGCTCGCCGGATCGGTCAGCGGACTAGCGGTGGTGTCCAGCGGCGTGCTCGCGCTGGACAAGGGCCCTGCCCTGCAGCGCTACGTGCGTCAGGGCAACGGTTGGGAGAACCTCGGCGCGATCGCACTGAACGGCCCGAAGAAAGCCGAACAACTTGCGGCCACCGAACAGGCCGGCACGCTGCGCATCGTCCTGCAGGACGATGCCAGCGGGCACTACTACCACACCGAAGTCCCTGCCCTGCCCGCACGCGCCGAAGCGCCCCGCACGCTACCCGAGGTGATGCCGGCGGTGCAGACGCAGAGCGTGCAGCGCCATGGCGACGCCGCCGATGACCCGGCAATCTGGGTCAGCGCGAAGAACCCGAAACTCAGCCGCGTACTGGGCACCAACAAGCAGGAAGGCCTGCTGGTCTTTGACCTCCAGGGTCGCCAGTTGCAGAGCCTGGCTTCCGGGCTGGTGAACAACGTCGACGTGCGCCACGGGTTCCGGCTCGGCAATCGCCGCGTCGACCTGGCGGTGGCGAGCAACCGCAGCGACAACAGCCTGACCCTGTTCGCCATCGAGCCGGCCGACGGCAAGGTGCGCGAGATCGGCCGGGTGCCAACGCCGCTGGAGGAAGTCTACGGCCTGTGCCTGTATGCGCCCCGCGACGGCGACATCCAGGCCTTCGTCAATGACAAGGACGGACGCTTCCAGCAGTACCGACTGAGCGCTCCCGGCGGCCAGGTGAAAGGCGAGCTGCTGCGCGAATTCCGCGTCGCCAGCCAGCCTGAAGGCTGCGTCGCCGATGACCGCAACCAGCGGCTGTTCCTCGGTGAAGAAGACGTGGCGGTCTGGACCCTCGGGGCCGAGCCGGACGCCAAGGCCGAGCCGGAACAGGTACTGGCCGTGGGCGACCTGCTCCGTGACGACGTCGAGGGCCTGGCCCTCTACCACGGCGCCAAGGCCAGCTACCTGCTGGTTTCCAGCCAGGGCAACGACAGCTACCTGGTGCTCGACGCCGCCGCGCCCTACCGCGTTCGTGGTGCCTTCCGCGTCGGCCTGAACGCCGCTGCCGGCATCGACGGCACCTCGGAAACCGACGGTATCGAAGTCACCTCGGCCAACCTGGGCGGCGCGTTCGGCCAGGGAATGCTGGTGGTGCAGGACGGCCGCAAGCGCCTGCCCGAAGGCACGCAGAACTTCAAGTACGTGCCGTGGGCGGACATCGCCCGCGCCCTCAACCTCGACTGACCACCAGGCTCCCCGTGACGGGGAGCCTCACCGGGAGACCACCATGCAAGCCACTCTCGAACACACCAGCATCTGGGCATTGGTCGAAGCCGCCAGCCCGCTCGCCCAGGCCGTGCTGCTGATCCTTCTGGCCGCCTCGCTGGTGAGCTGGTACGTGATCGTCCAGCGCAGCCTGCTGCTGGGCGGCGCCCGCCGACGCCTGCGCGCCTTCGAAGCGCGCTGGCGGGCCAGCGGCGACCTGCAGCGGCTGTTCCGGGAAACCACCGAACCCGGCGAGGACGCCGGCGTCGAGCGTATCTTCCATGCCGGTTACCAGGAGTTCCTGCACCTGCGTGACGAGCCGGGCATCGATCCCGCGCTGCTGATCGAGGGCAGCGAGCGCGCCATGCGCGTGGTCATCGCCCAGGAGGAGGAACGCCTGCAGCGCGGCCTGCCGTTCCTTGCCACGGTCGGCTCCACCAGCCCGTACATCGGCCTGTTCGGCACCGTCTGGGGGATCATGAACGCCTTCATCGGCCTCTCCGGCGTGCAGCAAGCCACCCTCTCCACCGTCGCGCCGGGCATCGCCGAAGCCCTGGTCGCCACCGCCGTCGGCCTGTTCGCAGCGATCCCGGCAGTCATGGCGTACAACCGTTTCGCTGCCAGTTCCGACCAACTGCTGGGCCGCTACTGCGCCTTCGCCGAACAGCTGCAGGCCCAGCTCAACCGTCGCATCCACGCCGCTCCGGCGCTGGCCGCGGCGGCCTGACCGGAGGCCGGCCATGCGACGCATACGCAGCAAGCACGCGCCCAAGGCGGAAATGAACGTGGTGCCCTACATCGACGTCATGCTGGTGCTGCTGGTGATCTTCATGGTCACCGCCCCGATGATCCAGCAGGGCCTGAAGGTGGAACTGCCCAAGGTGGCCAGCGAGGCGTTACCCAGCGAGACCGAGCGCCCGGTGCTGACGCTCACGGTGCAGGCCGACGGCGGCTACCACTGGTACCTGGGCAGCCAGGTGGATACCGAACAGCGCACCGACGCCGCCGGCAACCTGGACGAGCTGACCGCCAAGCTCACCCGCCTGGGCGCCGACACCCAGGTGTTGATCCGCGCCGACCAGGCGGTGGACTATGGTCGGGTGATCGCCGCCATGGCCGCCCTGCAGCGCGGTGGCGTCAGCGATGTCGGACTGATCACCGAGGCGCCGCAATCGTGAACCGCAGGATCACCCGCCGCGCCCTGCCTGCCGCCATCAGCGTCGGGCTGCACGCGCTCGCGCTGGCCGGCCTGTACATCGGTTTCCACCCTTCGGCGCCGGCCACCCCGGCACCGAAGGTGATGCGTACCGCGCTGGTCAGCCTGCCGAGCCCCGCGCCCATCGCACCAGCGCCCCCCCCCGTGGTGCAACCGCCCGAGCCCGTTACACCGCCCCCGCCACAGGTCGAGGCGCCTCGCCCGGCGCCGCAACCTGACGTCGCCCAACTGGCCCGGCGCAAAGCCGAGCAGCGTGAACGCGAAGAGCGCCAGCGCGAGGAGCGGCGCCAGGAGCAGCAGCGCATCGCCGAGCAGCAACGCCAGGAGCAGGAGCAACGCTCACGCCAGCAGGCCGAGCAACGGGCCCGCGCCGAACAGAACCGTCAGCTCGCCGCACAGCAGGCAGCCGCCGCCGAGGCCGCCCGCGCCGCGCAGAACTACCAGCCACTGGTGAAGAAGGCTCCGACCTACCCGGACAGCGCCCTCGACCGCCGTCTGGAAGGCGACTGCACGGTGGAATACACCGTCGCCCCCAACGGTTCGGTGCGCGACCCGCGCGTGGTCCCCGGCGCCTGCAGTCACAGCGTGTTCGAGCGCCCGTCGCTGCAGGCCGCCACCCGCTTCCGCTACCAGCCACGGGTAATCGACGGCCAGGCCGTCGCCGTGGCCAACGTGCGCAACACCTTCCATTACCGGATCCAGGAAACCTCCCGATGAGTGCCGAGCCGACCGATTTCCACGCCCATCTTTCCGCCTTCGACGATGAGTCGATCAACCCCTCCGGCAACCTGCCGATGAGCGAGATCATCGACGCCTCGCGCCGCCGCCTGCTGAAGAACAGCCTGGTGCTGGGCGCGGTCGGCTTCCTCGGCGGCGGCCTGTTCCCCGGCCGCTCGCTGTTTGCTGCCGACGCCCCGGTGCCCAACGCGCTGCTGGGCTTCAAGGGCGTGCCGGTACAGCAGGACCCGAAATTCGACCGGGTGATCGTCGCCGAGGGCTACAGCGCGCGGCCGTTCTTCTCCTGGGGCGACGCCGTGGTGAGCGGCTCGCCGGCCTGGAAAGGCGACGCCAGCGAGGACTGGAAAGCCCAGGAACTGCAGGCCGGCGACAACCATGACGGCATGCACTACTTCCCCTTCCCCGATGCGCCGGACAGCCACGGCCTGCTGGTGATCAACCACGAGTACATCAACCCGACGCTGCACCCCAAGGGCCAGACCTTCGAGGACCGCCCCGATGGTTCGCGCGGCCGCCCGGAAGGCGAAGTGCGCAAGGAAATCGCCGCCCACGGCCTGAGCGTGATCGAGGTGAAGAAGGACGCCGGCGGCCAGTGGCAGCGCGTCGAGGGCTCGAGCTACAATCGCCGCATCACCGGCAGCTCGCCGCTGGACCTGTCCGGCCCGCTGGCCGGCCACGACCTGCTGCGCACCGCCAGTGACCCCGAGGCCAAACAGGTGCTCGGCACCCTGAACAACTGCTCCATGGGCGTCACGCCCTGGGGCACCTACCTGGCCTGCGAAGAGAACTGGCACCAGTACTTCGTCAACCGCGACAAGGACGACTACGCCAAGCGCGTTTCACACAAGCGCTACGGCCTGTCCAACGGCCAGTTCAGCAACTACTACGCCTGGGAAGCGGTGGATGCGCGCTTCGACGCCACGCCGAAAGCCGACCAGCCCCATGGCGGCCACGTCAACGAACCGAACCGCTTCGGCTGGGTGGTGGAGATCGACCCGTTCGACCCGACCTCCACGCCGAAGAAACGCACCGCCGTCGGCCGTTTCTGCCGCGAGTGTTCGACCCCCTCGCTGGGCGCCGACAACCGCATGGCGTTCTATTACGGCGACGACACCAAGGGCGAGTACATCTACAAATTCGTCCCGGCCGGCCAATACGACGCAAACAACCGCGCGGCGAACGTCGACCTGCTCGACGAAGGCACCCTCTACGTCGCCCGCTTCAATGCCGATGGCAGCGGCCAGTGGCTGCCGCTGGTGCATGGGCAGAATGGCCTGAGCGCCGAGAATGGCTTCGCCAGCCAGGCCGAGGTGCTGGTCAACGCCCGCGCCGCCGCCGACAGGCTGGGCGCCACGCCCATGGACCGCCCCGAGTGGGTCGCGGTGCAGCAGACCACCCGCGAGGTCTACGTCAGCCTCACCAACAACGATGCCCGCGGCAAGAAGCAGCCGGTGGACGCCGCCAACCCGCGCAAGGAAAACCTGCACGGGCAGATCCTGCGCTGGAACGAGGCCGGCGGTGATCCGACCGCCACCACCTTCCAGTGGGAAATCTTCCTGCTGGCCGGCGAGCACCAGGGCGCCAGCGCGCCGGAGAACCTGATCGGTACCATCAACGGCGACATCTTCTCCTCGCCGGATGGCCTGTACTTCGACGCCGCCGGGCGCCTGTGGATCGAGACCGACTACGACGATGACGTCCCGGCGATGCAGGCCATGGGCTGCAACCAGTTGCTCTGCGCCGACCCGCACAGCCGTGAAGTACGGCGCTTCCTGGTCGGCCCGCGCGGCTGCGAGCTGACCGGCATCACCCAGACGCCGGACGGCAAGACGCTGTGGGTGAACATCCAGCACCCGACGCTGAGCTTCCCGGCCAGCGACGGCAAGAGCATCCCGCGTTCCACGACGCTGGTGATCACCAAGGATGATGGCGGTGTGATCGGCACCTGATCGGTCCCCTGCAGGAGCGGGCCCTGCCCGCGAACCGGCCGGCAGGCCGGATCCAGCTGCGCGCCGGCCTGACGGACCTGGCGCGCAGCTGGTCGCACGCACGACCCGCTCCTGCACCGTCTCAACACGCACTACAACGTTACCGATGCGCACCGTGAACGCGCACGAATCACCCCATCCGTTACCGTTTCGCCCCCTTTCCCCGTAGCGCCGCCTACGCCAGTTTCCTACGCGCACCGCTCTACCCCGCCCACTTCCAATCGTTTCGCCAAATTTGGCATGGCAACTGCTTAATTGCATGCATGGATAATTGGATCCAAAAATCCACGAGGATCACCCCATGCGCCTGGTACCCGCTGCCCGCCCACCGATGAGCGCCGAAGACGAGGCCTACGACTACCTTCTCCAGGCTATCTGCACCGGCCGCTACAGGACCGGCGACCGTCTGGTGGCCGAGGACATCGCCAGCGAGATCGGCATGAGCCGCATGCCCGTGCGCGGTGCCTTCAAGCGCCTGGACGCCGAGGGTCTGGTGACCCTGCGGCCCAATCGCGGCGCCATCGTCAGTGGTCTGAACATCGAAGAGATGCGCGAAGTCTTCGAGATGCGCAGCGCCCTGGAAGGCCTGGCCATCCGCATCGCCGTGCCGCAACTGACCGACCGCGACCTGTCCCGCCTGGAGCGCATGCTCGACGAGATGGACGACTACCGCGACGACAGCGCCGAGTGGGTCAGCCGCCACCGCGCCTTCCACGAATACCTCTGCAGCCTCGCCGGGCGCCCGCGCCTGCTGCGCCAGATCACCGCGCTGTATTCGGTGATCGAGCCGCACATGCGTCTGTGGCTGCAGCACGTCGACAAGCCCATGAGCGCCCGCGAGGAACACACCGTGATCCTCGACGCCCTGCGCTCGGGCGATGCCCGCGAAGCCGAGCGGGTCATCTGCGACCACATCGAGGGGACGATCCCCTCGCTGGCGAAGTTTCTGGAGGCTCAAGCCACCTGAAAGCACGTGCCACCCACGCGCAATCCACCCAAACGCAATCCACGAAGAAGCGAATCGAAGCAACGGGCGCCTAGACCCGTACTTCTGTGTCCCTGAACTGCCCCTGGCAACCCCACCCCGGAGCTCAACATGTTCGAACGCAGGATCCCGCAGTGCCTTCTCGCCCTTTGCCTGGCCGCCCCGCTGGCGCACGCCGATGTGAAGATTCCCGACCGCTTGCAGAACGCCAGCAAGGTGACCTTCTGCGGCGGCATGGACTCCCCGCCCATGGGTTTCTATGACTCGAACCAGAAGCTCACCGGGGTCACCATCGACCTGGGCGAAGCCATCGCCAAGCGACTGGGCGACAAGAAGATCGACTGGCGCATCACGCCCTTCTCCGGGCTGATCCCGGCGCTGCTGGCCGGCCAGTGCGACATGCTGGTGGATCAGCTGTTCGACAAGCCCGAACGGCGCGAAGTGATCGACATGGTCAACTACATGTACTCCAGCCAGGCCGTGGTGGTCGCCAAGGGCAACCCCGAGGGTATCCGCACCCTGGACGACCTCTCCGGCAAGAAGGTCGCGGTGCTCAACGGTTCGACCATCCGTACCCTGCTCGACGCCCACAACGAGAAGCTGGCCAAGGCTGGCAAGCCGCCGATGAAGGTGGTGGTCTACAACACCGACACCGATGCCTTCCAGTCCCTGCGCATCCGCCAGACCGACGCCTACGGCACCACCGTGGAAACCGCCGGCTACTACCAGAGCATGGCGCCGGACCTGTTCGAGATCGGCGTACCGGCCTTCGCGCGCATTCTCACCGGCCTGGGCATCCGCAAGGACGACAAGCAGCTCAGCGAGGCTGTCACGCAGATCATCAAGGACATGCAGGCCGACGGCAGCTACGCCGCGCTGCTGGCCAAGTGGCACATCGAAGGCGACAAACTGGACTGAGGTAACGAGACATGAACTTCAGTTGGGACGTGTTCTGGCAATACCTGCTGCGGCCGAGCGACATCTACCTCTACGGCCTCTGGCTGACCTGCGTGATCGCCGTCAGCGCGATGGTCCTGGGCTGCGTGCTCGGGCTGCTGGCGGCGCTGATGCGCCTGTCGACCAACCCGCTGCTGCAATACCCGGTGCGCTTCTACGTGTGGCTGATGCGCGGCACGCCGCTGCTGGTGCAGATCGTCTTCCTCTACACCGCGCTGGCCGCCGGCGGGATCTTCCGCTTCGAGGACCTGGACCTGGGACTGTTCATCCTGCCGGGCAACATCCAGGCGGCGATCATCGCCCTGGGGCTCAACGAAGGCGCGTACATGGCCGAGATCATCCGCGCCGGCATCGGCGCGGTGGACAAGGGCCAGTACGAGGCCGGCAAATCCCTGGGGATGACCTTCCCCAAGCTGATGCGCCGCATCGTGCTGCCGCAAGCCTTCCGCGTGATCGTTCCGCCGCTGGGCAACGAGTTCAACGTGATGCTGAAGAACACCACGCTGGTCAGCGTGATCGGCGTGCAGGAACTGCTGCTGAGCACCCAGATGGTCACTTCGGCGACCTTCCGCGTGTTCGAACTGTACCTCGTCGTGGCGATCTACTTCCTCGCCCTGACCACCCTGTGGGGCTTCTTCCAGCGCTGGCTGGAAGTGCGCTTCGGCAAATCCGACGGCCACACTGCCGCACCGAACCGCATGTTCGGCCGGCAGGCGATGAAACTGCTGAGGGGGCGTTGAGATGATCCCGGACATGAAAGACGTGGTGATCCAGGCCCGCAACGTACACAAGGCCTTCGGCGAGCTGGAAATCCTCAAGGGCGTGTCCCTGGAGGTGCGCCGTGGCGAAGTGGTGGTGCTGATCGGCGCCTCGGGCTCGGGCAAGACCACCTTCATCCGCTGCATGAACCACCTGGAAGACATTCAGGGCGGCAGCATCCGCGTCAACGGCGAGCTGATGGGCTACCGCGAACGCCCGGACGGCAAGCTGGTGCGCGACTCGGAAAGCAACATCGCCCGCCGCCGCCGCGACATCGGCATGGTGTTCCAGCGCTTCAACCTGTTCCCGCACATGACCGTGCTGGAGAACATCATCGAAGCGCCGACCCAGGTGCTCGGCGTCCCCCGGGGCGAGGCGCTGGATCAGGCCCGCCGGCTACTGGCACGGGTGCGCCTGTCGGACAAGGCCGAGCACTACCCCGGCCAGCTCTCCGGCGGCCAGCAGCAGCGCGTGGCCATCGCCCGCGCCCTGGCGATGAAGCCCCAGGCCATGCTCTTCGACGAACCCACCAGCGCCCTCGACCCGGAAACCGTCGGCGAGGTCCTGCAGGTCATGAAGGAGCTGGCCGACGAAGGCATGACCATGGTCGTCGTCACCCACGAGATGGGCTTCGCCCGCGAAGTGGCCGACCGCGTAGTGGTGCTGCACCAGGGTGAACTCATCGAGGAAGGCCCGCCCGCGCAGGTCTTCGGCAATCCGCACCACCCGCGCACGCGGGAATTTCTAAGCCGCGTTCTCTAACGATAAGGACAAGTCATGCGTAAACGCGTTCTCTTCGCCAGCACTCTGACCCTCCTCGCCTGCGCCACCGCCGCGCAGGCCGACGACAAGCTGGTGCGCTTCTACAACTGGTCCGACTACATGGGCCCGGACACCCTGAAGAACTTCGAGAAGGACACCGGCGTCAAGGTCCAGTACGACGTCTTCGACACCAACGAGATGCTCGAAGCCAAGCTGCTCTCCGGCCACTCGGGCTACGACCTGGTGGTGCCGTCCAGCCAGTTCCTCACCAAGCAGATCAACGCCGGCGTCTACCAGAAGCTCGATCGCTCGCAGCTGCCCAACTGGAAGAACCTCGACCCGCGCCTGATGAAGCGCCTGGAAGCCGCCGACCCCGGCAACCAGTACGCCGTGCCCTACATGTGGGGCACCGTCGGCATCGGCTACAACTACGACAAGGTCAAGGCCGCACTGGGCGACAGCGCCCCGCTGGACTCCTGGGACCTGATCTTCAAGCCGGAGAACCTGGCCAAGCTGCACGGTTGCGGCGTCGCCTTCCTCGACGCGCCAGTGAAGATCATCCCGCAGGCGCTGCACTATCTCGGTCTGAACCCGAACAGCACCAACCCGGACGACTACACCAAGGCCTCCGCCCTGCTGCAGAAGCTCGCCCCGTCGATCACCTACTTCAACTCCTCCAAGTACACCACCGACCTCGCCAACGGCGACATCTGCGTGGCGGTCGGCTACTCGGGCGACGTGATGCAGGCGCAGACCCGCGCCCAGGAAGCCGGCAAGAAGATCGACGTGCGCTACGTGATCCCCAAGGAAGGCGCCAACCTGTGGTTCGACATGCTCGCCATCCCGCGCGACTCGAAGAACCCCAAGGGCGCCCACGAGCTGGTCAACTACCTGCTGCGCCCGGAAGTGATCGCCCCGGTCAGCGACTACGTCGGCTACGCCAACCCCAATACCGGAGCCACCGCGCTGCTCGACCCCAAAGTGCGTGACAACCCCGGCATCTACCCCAGCGACGCGGTGATCGAGAAGCTCTATGTCTCCGCCGACCTGCCGCCGAAAATCCAGCGCGTGATCACCCGCGAATGGACCCGAATCAAGACTGGCCAATGACCTTCGAAGAGCCCTGCCATGCTTAAGTTTTCCGCTCACGAGTATCCCTACGCCTCCCAGCGCCAGAGCGTGTTCGCCCGCAACGGCATGGTCGCCGCCTCGCAGCCCCTGGCTGCCGAGGCCGGCATCGCCATGCTGCGTGCCGGCGGCAACGCCATCGACGCCGCCATCGCCACCGCCGCCGCGCTGACCGTGGTCGAGCCCACCGGCTGCGCCATCGGCGGCGACGCCTTCGCCCTGGTCTGGATCAAGGACCAGCTGCACGGCCTGGACGCCAGCGGCCACGCGCCCGCCTCCCTCTCCATCGACAAGGTCAAGGCCGCAGGCTTCGACAAGATGCCCGTACACGGCTGGCTGCCGGTCACCGTGCCGGGCATTCCCTCGGCCTGGGCGCAACTGTCCGCGCGCTTCGGCAAGCTGCCTTTCGCCGACCTGCTGCAGCCCGCCATCGCTCTGGCCCGCGATGGCTTCCCGGTGTCCCCGGTGGTCGCCCACCAGTGGGAAATCGCCCGCCGCGAATACCAGCAAAGCCGCGCCGCCGTACCGGCACTGGAGACCTGGTTCGACACCTTCACCGTCAATGGCGAAGCACCACGCGCCGGCCAGCTGTTCCGCAATCCGGCCCAGGCGAAAACCCTCGCCGAGCTGGCCGAGACCAAGTGCGAAAGCTTCTACCGTGGCGCCATCGCCGAGCGCCTGGCCGCCCATTCCGCCGCCACCGGTGGCGAACTGAGCGCCGCTGACCTGGCCGGCTACAAGCCCAAGTGGGTCGAGCCGATCAAGGCCAACTATCGCGGCTATGACGTCTGGGAAATCCCGCCGGCCGGCCAGGGCCTGATCGCCCTGATGACCCTCAACATCCTCCAGGGCTACGACTTCGACCAGCGCGACAGCCAGCTCACCTGGCACCGTCAGCTCGAAGCGATGAAGAAGGCCTACGCCGACGGCCTGCACTACATCACCGACGCCGAGCACATGCGCGTCAGCACCGCTGCGCTGCTGTCCGACGACTACGCCGCGCGCCGCCGCGCCGAGATCGGCGAACAGGCTGCCGAGCCCAAACATGGCGACCCGCACTCCAGCGGCACCGTGTACATCGCCACCGCCGACGGCGAAGGCAACATGGTCTCGTTCATCCAGAGCGCCTACCACGGCTTCGGCTCTGGCGTGGTGCTGCCCGACAGCGGCATCGGCCTGCAGAACCGTGGCTCGGAGTTCAGCCTCGACCCGGCGCACTCCAACGCCCTGGCGCCGGGCAAGAAGACCTTCCACACCATCATCCCCGGCTTCCTCAGCAAGGATGGCGTGGCCGTCGGCCCGTTCGGCGTGATGGGCGGCTACATGCAGCCCCAGGGCCACGTGCAGATGGTGATGAACCTGGTGGACTTCGGCCTCAACCCACAGGCCGCGCTGGACGCCCCGCGCTGGCAATGGCTGGGCGGCATGAAGGTCGGCATCGAGCAGCACGCCAACCGTGACCTGGCCTTCGGCCTGGCGCGGCGCGGCCACGAGGTGGAGATCGCCTGCGACCTGACCGACTACGGACGCGGGCAGATCATCGTCCGCGATCCGCAGACCGGCGTGCTCTGCGGCGGCACCGAGCCGCGTGCGGATTCGCATATCGCCGTGTGCTGAGGAGAAAGCCATGCATGCTCGTGACCTCAACCTTTCGCCATTGATACTGGGCGGCAACGTGTTCGGCTGGACGGTAGACGAAGCCATTTCTCGACGCCTGCTGGACGCGGCGTTCGACGCGGGGCTGAGCAGTATCGACACGGCGGATATGTACTCGGTCTGGGTGCCGGGTCACGAGGGCGGCGAGTCGGAGGCCATCATCGGTCGCTGGCTCGCCAGCCATCCGGGACGCCGCACCGAGGTGACGCTGTGCACCAAGGTCGGCGCCGAACTCTCGGTACAGCGGCGCGGGCTGTCGCGCCGCTGGATCCTGCAGGGCGTCGAAGACTCCCTGCGGCGCCTGAACACCGACTACATCGACCTGTACTTCAGCCATTACCCCGATGACTGCACGCCCCACGAGGAAACCCTGCGCACCTACGAAGACTTGATCGCCTCTGGAAAGGTGCGCGCCATCGGTGCGTCCAATTTCAGCCGGCAACAACTCAAAGCGGCCGAGGCAACTTCGCGCAGCACCGGCCTCCCCGCATACTCCGCGCTGCAAGTCCAGTACAACCTCTACGACCGCGCGGGTCACGAAACGGAAACCGCAGCCATCGCTGCCGAGCACGGCAACGTCGTGGTGACCTACTTCAGCCTCGCCTCGGGTTTCCTCACCGGCAAGTACCGTGGTCCCAGCGACCTCACTGGCAGTGCTCGTGGCGAAGACCTGGAGGGTTACTTCGATGCCCGCGGGTTGAAGATTCTCGCAGCGCTGGACCAGGTCGCCGAAGAAACCCAGTCGTCGCCGGCCGAAGTCGCCGTCGCCTGGCTCCGCCAGCAGCCCGGCATCACCGCCCCCATCGCCAGCGCCACCAGTGAACGCCAGCTCACCAGTCTGGTGCGGGCTACCCTGCTGAGCCTTTCCGCCACTCAACTCGCCACCCTCGACCTCGCCAGCCGGGCGGGCTGACGAGCTGCTGCTAGCCCTCCTTCAGAAGGGCTTGTGAGCAGAGCGCAGCAACCCTTATCATGAGAAGCATTCTCAAATGATAAAAGTTCTGCCATGTCCTCGGTCGACGCTCCTCTCCACGCCGCCGTCAGTGAGCTCTATCAGCACCATCACGGCTGGCTGCAAGGCTGGTTGCGTCGCCGCCTGGGCTGCCATGAACAGGCCGCCGACCTGGCCCAGGACACCTTCACGCGCCTGCTCGGCTCACGCCGGGTGCTGGATGCCCGCGAGCCGCGCGCGTACCTCACCACGGTGGCCAAGGGGCTGATGATCAACTGGTTCCAGCGCCAGTCGCTGGAACGCGCCTACCTCGAAGCGCTCGCCAATCTGCCCGAAGAGCTGGCGCCCTCGCCGGAGCAGCGTTACCTCGTGCTGGAAACCCTGCACGAGGTGGATGCCCTCCTCGCCCGCCTGCCCGAGCCTGTGCGCCAGGCCTTTCTGCTGGCGCAGATCGAGGGGCTGAAGTACGAGGCCATCGCCGAGCGCCTTGGCGTATCCCTGGGGTCGGTGAAGCGCTATATGCAGCAGGCCTTTCGCCATTGCCTGGAGCTGATGGAATGAGCACCGCCGAGCCTATCGCCGCGCGTATCCTCGACGAGGCGGCGGACTGGCTGGTACGCCTGCAGCAGGATGCTAGCGAGGAAAACCGCCGCGCCTGCATCGACTGGCAACGCCAGAGCCCGCAACACGCGCGAGCCTGGGATCGTGCCGAACGTCTGCTGGGCCACCTTGGCAGCCTGCCTCCGGCGCTGGCGATGCCGACACTGGGCCGCGAACGCACGCTGGATCGCCGACGCGCCCTCAAGCAACTGGCTGTGCTGTTGGCCGTCGCTCCGGTCGGCCTGGCCGCCTGGCGGACGCAGCCCTGGCAGGACTGGAGCGCCGACCAGCACACCGGGATCGGCGAGCAGCGCAAGTTGCCGTTACCCGATGGCAGCCTGCTGACGCTCAACACCGACAGCGCCGTGGACATCGCCTTCACCCCGGCACAGCGCCTGGTGCGTCTGCTGCGCGGGGAGATATTCCTCGATGCGCGTGCGGACAGCCGGCCATTTCTGGTGACAACCCGCGAAGGCCGGGTGAATACCCGCGAGGCGCGCTTCAACGTGCGCCAGGGCGACGCCTTGACCAGCGTCTCCGTCCTTCACGGTCGCGTCGAGGTCGCACCGCTGCAGGGCCCCAGCCAATGGCTGGGCGCCGGGGAGTCTGCGTTGCTGTCGAGCAGAAGAATCAGCACCGCCCCGCCATCCCCCAGCCCGGATGCCTGGACCCACGGCATGCTGATGGCCGACCGCATGCCCCTGCAGGCGCTGCTGGGCGAGCTGAGCCGTTATCGCCGTGGCGTGCTGCGCTGCGACCCTGAGGTAGCACAGCTGGCGGTGTCCGGTGCCTTCCCGCTGCTGGACAGCCACCTCGCGCTATCGATGCTGCAGGCCACCTACCCTCTGCGAGTCCGTCGGGTAACGAACTTCTGGATCACCCTAGCAGCGGCCTGAAGACAAGCGCCGGGCGTTGATGCAAAATATTTTCAAAAAGAAGTGAGACTTTTTCTCACTTCAGCTGGCAACAGGGGAACATCTCCCGACACGAAGCCCGCAGAGGCCCGAAGGTACCCCGTCCATGTCCAGCAATCGACACGCGCAACCCTCTTCGCTTTCCCTGGCGGTACGCACCGCCCTCTTCTCCCTGGCGGTTGCCGTTGCGACGCCAGTGACGGCCGCGCCGGCTGCCAGCGAAGTGCGCAGCTACAGCATCGCCCCCGGCCCCTTGGGTCGCGCCCTGGCATCGTTTGCCGCCGAGACCGGCGTGCACCTGTCCTTCGACCCGACGCTGACCGATGGCCTGCAGAGCCCTGGCCTGAGCGGCGACTACTCGACCCGAAGCGCCCTGGAGCGGCTGCTGCAAGGCAGCGGCCTGGAGCTGGAGCAGCGCGGCGACGGCACTTTCACTCTGATCCGTTCGCCCAGCCCCGATGCCCTGCAGATGCAGCCTTCGCTGATCACCGGCCAGGCCGCCGGCCCTGAAGACCTGCCCGCCGAGTACGCCGGCGGCCAGGTGGCGCGCGGTGGACGCCTCGGTCTGCTGGGCAACACTGACCTGATGGATGCTCCCTTCAGCATCACCAGCTACACCGAGAAGACTATCCAGGACCAGCAAGCGCGCAGCGTCGCCGATGTACTGAGCAACGAGCCATCGGCGCAGATCGGTAGTGCGCGCACCAACCTCAACGAGGACTTCTCCCTGCGCGGCTTCCCGGTGGTCAGCGCGGACGTCGCGCTCAACGGCATGTACGGCCTGGCGCCATTCTTCCGCGTCCCGGTGGAAATGGCCGAACGCGTGGAGGTGGTCAAGGGCCCGAGCACCATGCTCAACGGCATGCCTCCCAGCGGCAACGTCGGTGGAGCGGTGAATCTGGTGACCAAGCGCGCCGGCGACGAACCCCTGACGCGTGTGACCATGGACTACCTGTCGGATTCGGTGTTCGGAACCCACGTCGACGTCGGCCGTCGTTTCGGTGAGAGCAAGGAGTTCGGCATGCGCTTCAACGGCGTATACCGCAATGGCGACACCACCATCGACAAACAGGAGCTGGAAGACGGCCTGGGCTCACTTGGTCTGGACTACGCTGGCGAACGTCTGCGCCTTTCCGCCGATTACATCTGGCAGCGGGAGGACATCACCAACGTGGTCCGCCAGTTCTCCGTCGGCCTCGGTGTGACGAAGATTCCCCACGCCCCGGACAACGACCTGAACTACCCCGGCTACGGCGATTCCGAAATGATCGACCGGACCCTGGTGGTGCGCGGCGAATACGACCTCACTGACTGGCTGACCGGCTACGCCGGCTATGGCGACCGGCGCAGCGAGATGGATGCGCTGGCCGGCAACCCGGTGCTCATGGGCAACGACGGCGACTTCGTTTCCAGCCCGGCCTGGCAGGTCTACGACGTTGGCTCGCACTCTGCCGAGGCGGGCCTGCGCAGCACCTTCAACACCGGGCCGGTGGAGCACCGGCTGAACTTCGGCGCGACCCGCGTGGTGCAGAACTCGGACATCTTCTTCCTCTACACCGCCTTCCCGTCACGCGCGTCGAATATCTACAACCCGGTCTACGAAGGCACGCCGAGCACGGACGGCTACCCGAAGAATGTGCAGAAGTACACGGCCCAGACCCTCACCAGCTACGCGCTGGCCGACACCTTGTCGATCCTCGACGGCCGCGTCGAACTGACCCTCGGGGCGCGCAAGCAGCGCGTGGAATCGCAGAACTTCGAGATGAACGTCGGCACTCCGGTGGGCGACGGCTACGACGAGGAAGAGACCACACCCATGGGCGGCATCGTGGTCAAGCCGTGGGAAAACATTTCGCTCTATGCCAACTACATCGAGGGCCTGAGCCCGGGCGAAACCGCCCCCATCGGCAGCATCAACGCCGGTGAAATGCTCTCGCCCTATGTCTCCAAACAGAAGGAAGTCGGCATCAAGGGCGAGTGGGACGGCTTCGGCGCGACCCTGGCCGCGTTCGAGATCAAGCGCCCGAACAGCGTCAACGACAGCGGTCGCTTCACCCGAGGTGGAGAACAGCGCAACCGTGGCCTTGAACTGAGCCTCTTCGGCGAGGTAACCGAAGGCGTGCGCCTTCTCGGCGGCGCGTCCTATACCCAGGCCAAGCTGACCAAGACCCAGGACGGCCAGTACGACGGCAACGATGGCATCGGCGTGCCGCGCAAGCAGCTGAACCTCGGCGGCGAGTACGACATCACCCAGGTGCCCGGTCTGACCGTCACCGCCCGCACGATCTACACCGACGAGCAGTACGTGGACCAGGCCAACAGCCTGAGCATCCCCGACTGGTGGCGCCTGGACCTGGGCGCGCGTTACCGCTTCGACACTCTCGGCAAGCCGGTGGTGTTGCGCGCCAACCTGGATAACGTGTTCGACAAGGACTACTGGGGCACTTCCACCGCCGGGTACCTGTACCTGGGCGAGGGACGCACCCTGCAGTTGTCCGCGAGCGTGGACTTCTAACGAAGAAAGAGCCTGACGATGACCGCCAAAGCCCTCCGCACCTGGTACCTGGTGCACAAGTGGACCAGCCTGATCTCCACGGTATTCCTGCTGATGCTCTGCCTCACGGGCCTGCCGCTGATCTTCCACGAAGAGATCGAGCACTACTTCGAGCCACACCCGGAGCTCAAGCCGCTCACCGAGCAGTCGCCGAAGATCGACTACGACGACGTGGTGGCTCGCGCCCTGGCCAAGCGGCCCGGCGAAGTGGTGCGCTTCGTGTTCTGGGAGCAGGACGATCCGCTGGGCGCGGTCCTCACCGCTCCGACCCTGGTGCCGCCGCCGGAGAACGGCCACATCCAGCCGTTCGACGCTCGCACCGGGGAGTTTTTCGATCCGCTGCCACCACCGGGCGGCTTCATGTACATCATGCTCAAGCTGCACACCGACCTGTTCATGGGCCTGCCCGGCTACCTGTTCCTGGGTTTCATGGGGCTGCTGCTGGTGGCCTCGCTGGTGTCCGGCGTGGTGGTCTACACGCCCTTCATACGCAAGCTGGACTTCGCCACCGTGCGCTCGCAGCGCAGCTCTCGACTGAAGTGGCTGGACCTGCACAACGTGCTGGGTATCGTCACTCTCGCCTGGGTGCTGGTGGTGGGCGTCACTGGAGTGATCAACACCCTGGCGCTGCCGATCCTCATGCTCTGGCAAGGCGGCCAGTTGGCCGAGATGACCGCGCCCTACAAGGACTTGCCGCCGCTGGAACAGCTCGGCTCGCTGCACAAGGCCATCGAAACCGCCCGCCAGGCGGCGCCGGACATGAAGCCAAGCTTCGTCGGTTTCCCCGGCACACAGTTCAGCAGCCAGCACCATTACGCGGTATTCATGCGTGGCAACACGCCGCTGACCGAACGCCTGCTCAAGCCCGCGCTGGTGGATGCCGAAACCGGCGAATTGACCGACATGCGCGAAATGCCGCTGTACGTGAAGACCCTGCTGCTATCCCAGCCACTGCACTTCGGCGATTACGGCGGCATGCCGCTGAAGATCGTCTGGGCACTGCTGGATATCGTCAGCATCGTCATCCTCGCCAGCGGCCTGTACCTGTGGCTCGGCAGGCGCCGTACGCCCATCGAGAAGCGCCTGGCGGAACTGGATTCCGGCGGCCTGGCGACGGAGGCAAAGGCATGAGACGCGGACTCTGGATGATCTTCCGCTGGCCCGTCGCGCTGGCGGTGCTGAGCACCTTCGGGCTGCTCTCGGCGCTGCTGGGCGATGGGGTTTTCGACCTGCTGTCGTGGATTTCCCTTGGTGTTCCGCTGCTGCTGATCGTCTTTGTATGGATGAGAATGCCCCGTCGTCCCAAGGAGCCACGCTGAAATGACCGCCATGCCGCCCCAGGCGCCCACCCTCAACCTGCGCCCGCTGATGTTCGAGACCTTCGTCTGCACGGTGGCGGTGATGTCCTTCGTCGCGCTGATCGGCCCGGTGGCGCGCACCCTGGGCCTGGCGCCCTGGCAGGCGGGGATGACGGTCACAGTCGGCGGCATTGCGTGGATGCTCATGGCGCGCGTATGGGGTATCGCCAGCGACCGACTCGGCCGCCGCCGCGTGCTGCTCAGCGGCCTGGCCGGCTTCGCGGTGACCTACGCGCTGCTCTGCGCTTTCATGGCGCTGGCACTGAATACCTCGATGTCACCGCTGCCCGCCTTCATCGGCATCGTCGCACTGCGGGGGTTGGCGGGCGGTTTCTATGCGGCCGTGCCGGCCTGCTCGGCGGCGCTGGTCGCGGACCATGTGAGCGCGGACAAGCGCGCTTCGGCCATGGCCGGATTGGGTGCCGCGAGTGCCGTAGGCATGGTGGTCGGCCCGAGCTTCGCCGGTCTGCTGGCCATGCTCGGTCTGGCCCTGCCGCTGCTGCTCACCTGCCTGCTGCCGCTGCTGGCGTTCGCCGTTCTGTGGCGCTGGCTGCCCGATAGCCAGCGCGTCAGCGAACGCAAGGGCCCGGCGCTGGCGATCAGCGACAAGCGCCTGCGCCGCTCGCTCACCCTGGGCTTCATCGCCATGGTCTGCGTGACCGTGGCGCAGATGACCGTCGGCTTCTTCGCCCTCGACCGCCTGCAGCTGCCACCGGCCGATGCCGCCCGCGTCGCCGGCATCGCGCTCACCTCGGTGGGCGTGGCGCTGATCTGCGCGCAGATGCTGGTGCGCAAGCTGAACTGGGCGCCGCTGCGCCTGATCGGCGTTGGCGGCACTGTCTCCGCGCTGGGTTTCGCCACGGTGTGCTTCGCCATGGCGCCCTGGATGCTCTATGCCTCTTGCTTCGTCGCTGCCGCCGGTATGGGCTGGGTCTTCCCTGCCGTCTCGGCGCTCAACGCCAATGCCGTGGAAGCCGACGAACAGGGTGCCGCAGCGGGTAGCCTCGTGGCCGTGCATGGTCTGGGCATGATCAGCGGCCCACTGCTGGGCACCCTGCTGCACCAGCTGGATAGCCGCGCACCCTATGTACTGGTCGCCGCGCTGCTGCTGTTCGGCGTCGCCTGGACCGTGCTGCCGCGCAAGAGCGCCACTGCATGACTATTGCGGACGTCGTGCTGCTGGCCCTTCTCGCTATTGCATTGCTGGGTTGGTGGCTGCGGCGTCGGGCCCTGGCAATGGTCGCCGCCCTGCTCGCTCTGGTCACGGCGCTATTTGACGTATGGGACGACCGATGGCAGGCGGGTGCCGGCGCCGTGGTCGCCCTGCTGCTGGTGCTGGCCCTGCTGGTGCGGCGCAAGCGTCCGGCGCGGCTCCCGCTCTGGTCGGGGCTGTTTTTCACCCTGCTGACGGGCGTGGCGGTCGCCGCGCTGTACTGCTTCCCGGTTTCGCCTCTGCCCAAGCCGGGCGGGGCCTATCAGGTCGGCGTACGCGACTTCGAACTGGTCGACGCCAGCCGTACCGGAGTGCTCGGCGCGCCTGCCGGCAAGGCCCGGCGCCTGCTGGTGCGGGTCTGGTATCCAGCCCGGCCAGTGGCGGGCAGCAAACCACGCAATTACTTCAGCGCCGCCGAATCGCGCAGCACCGCGCGCGGCTTCGGCGAGCTGTTCCATTTCCCGCCTCTGCTCACGTACTTGCGTCATCTGCGGACCAACTCTTTTGAGAACGCGCCGCTTCGCGCCGACCTGGGTCGCCTGCCGGTGGTGTTCTACAGCCATGGTTATGGCTCGTTCGCCGGCATGAACGGGCGGATCATGGAGGAGCTGGCGAGCAACGGTTACGCGGTCTATTCCGTGCAGCACACCGGTGACGCGTCTCCCACACAGTTCCCCAACGGCGAGGTAGCACCGACTGACCCGGCACTCTACGAACACCTGCGCTACGCCTTCGAACACGGCTTCTCGCCGCTTCTGCTGCAAGGCTACGGCGAGGACGACCTGGCCCGCCGCCTCGACGGCCAGTTGCGTTTCGCCACCGAAACCACGCCGCCAGCCGACCGCGCCATCCACCTCAGCGCACCGGTCTGGCTGGCCGACCGGCTGTTCGTCCACGACCGCCTGCAGGCCGGCGAAGTGCCGCCGAATGTGGCCGACCTGGTGGCCGCCAGCGACTTCACCCGTACCGGCGAGATGGGCATGTCCTTCGGCGGCTCCACCAGCGGCGCCGTCTGCCTGGTGGACAAGCGCTGCGCGGCGGCGGTGAATCTGGACGGTGGCGACTTCGACTTCCTGCCCTTTGACAAGGACCTGCCAGTGCCGCTGCTGATGCTGCATTCGGACCTGTCGCTGTTCTACCGCATGCTCGGCCTCACGCCGCCGTCCCGGCCGCGCAGCTTCAACGACTTCTCCTACGAGAACCTGCAACACGCCGGGCAGAACCCGCGCATCCATCGCCTGGTACTGCGCGACGCTCTGCATGCGGGCCTCACCGACAATGCGCTGTACATGCGCCGCCCACTGCGCGACAAGCTCATCGGCAGCGCACCCACTGACGTTCTGATCGAGGCACCGGCGGCGCTGGTACTGGGCTTCTTCGACCACTACCTGCGCGGCCTCGACAACGGTTTCCCGCAGGCTCAGGTCGCACCTTGGTCCGATTGGCTGGAGCCCTACAGCAACCGCGCGGTGAGCCAGTGGTGGAACGCTCTGCCAGAGCTCGAACGCATCCAGTGGGAAGAGCGCATACGCGCGATGCACGCCCAGCGTCAGGCGCGGGGCCGCTGAAAGTCTGACGGGCGCAACCGACCGACTGCTTTAGCCGCAGACGCCATCACAAAGTCGTGGACACGCCGCGCCGATCCAGCTCGAACACCTTGCTGCGCTGCAGGCACTCGCGCAGCCAGCGCTCGGCCTTGCCCGGTTGACGCCGGCGTTGCCAGAGCAGGTCGACGCCCACCAGCCAGTCCGTGTGCGGGTAGGCCTCCAGCTGCAACTCCACCAGTTCGCCCGCCGCCAGCTCGCGCTGGATCAATTGCCTCGGCAGGGTTGCCCAGCCGAGGCCGGCACGGACCATTTCCACCAGCGCGAGGTAACTCTCTGCCTGCCAGACCTGGGCGGCGCGAAGGTATTCGCTGCTGGGCAGCTTGTGGGCATGGGCGACGAAGGCCAGCCGACGGTGCGCATGCAGGTCCGCGAAGCCAACCCGTTCGCGCTGTGCCAGCGCGAACTGCGCATGGCAGACGTGGGCCATGATCAGTTTGCCCAGTTGCTGGAAGGCCAGCTCCTGTGGGTACTCCGGCTGGGAGAACGCCACGCCGAGGTCAGCCTCCCCCTTGAGCACCAACTCGCTGACATCACCGTGCACGGGGTGGCGGATCAGCAGGTCGACGAAGGGGAATGCGGCGTCGAATTCGCGCAGCACCGGGATCAGTGAACCGTAGGGCACTTCGATGGCCAGGGTGAGCGAAGGCTCGACCTGTTCCGCCAGGCTGTCGGCGCTGCCCTCCAGCGCATAGCAGCGCTCCAGTACCGCCTCTGCCTGCAGCAACAGCTTGCGGCCGGCAGCGGTGAGAGCCGGGATGCGGCTGGAGCGGTCGAACAGTTCCACGCCCAGGTCCGTCTCCAGATTGGCGATCGCCGCGCTGACCGTGGACTGCGTCCGCCCCAGACGCCGCGCCGCGGCGGAAAAGGACCCGGCCTGGACCGCCGTGACGAACACCTGCAACTGCTCCAGCGAAAAGCGCATGGCTGATCTCCCTTCGATCTATCGATGCTAGCGATGGTTATTCATTTGTTCCATCGCTTATTTCGCAGGAATATTCCTTCCGACATCGGCAGCAGCTGCCCCCGACCACTGTGCTGCGTGTCACTCCGGGCGCCCGTAATAACAACAAGAGCCGCACCTTCAGGAGATTCATGACATGAGCCTTACCCGCGTTCACCCGGTGGACGAGATCCTGCCCCTGCGGCAGCTCTTCACCTTCGGCCTGCAGCACGTCCTGGTGATGTACGCCGGCGCCGTCGCCGTGCCGCTCATCCTTGGCAACGCCCTGGGCCTGACCCAGGCGCAGATCGTCACGCTGATCAACGCCAACCTGCTCACCTCCGGCATCGCCACGCTGATCCAGACCCTCGGCTTCTGGCGCTTCGGCGCTCGCCTGCCGTTGATCCAGGGCTGCTCCTTCATCGCCCTGGCGCCGATGATCATGATCGGCAAGCAGTTCGGCCTGCAGGAAGTGTTCGGCGCGGTGATCGCCGCCGGCGCCATCACCATCGCCATCGCGCCGGTGTTCAGCCGGATGTTGCGGTTCTTTCCGCCGGTGGTCATCGGCAGCCTGATCACCATCATCGGCATCTCGCTGATGCCCGCCGCCGCTATCTGGCTGGGCGGCGGCAACCCGGGATCGGAGGACTTCGGCAAACCGGCCAACCTGTTGCTGGGGATGGCCACGGTGGCGATCACCCTGGTGATCTATGCGCGTTTCTCAGGGTTTATCGGCAATCTGAGTGTGCTGATCGGGCTGGTCGCCGGCAGCCTGCTCGCTGCTGCCTTCGGCATGACCCATTTCGGCCAGGTGGGCGAAGCGGCCTGGTTCGAGTTGAGCCCGCCAATGGCCTTCGGTGTCCCGCAGTTCTCCCTCACACCGATCCTGATCATGGTCCTGGCGATGCTGGTGATCATGGCCGAGACCACCGGCAACTGCCTGGCCATCGGCAAGCTGGTGGGCAAGCCGACCGATCAGCGCACCCTGGGCAATGCCTTCCGTGCCGACGGCCTGTCGACCCTGCTCGGCGGCATTTTCAACAGTTTCCCCTACAACGCATTCACCCAGAACACCGGGCTGATCGCCCTTTCCAACGTGAAGAGCCGCTTCGTGGTCGCCGCCGCCGGCGCAATCATGGTGCTGATGGGGCTGTTCCCCAAGCTCGGCGCACTGATCGCAGCAGTCCCCACGCCAGTACTCGGCGGCTGCGCCATCGTGATGTTCGGCATGACTACCGTGGCCGGCATCCAGGAACTCTCCCGCGTGCGTTTCGAAGGCACCCGCAACGGCATCATCGTCGCGGTTTCGGTCAGCGTGGGCGTACTGCCGATGTCCTTCCCGGCCCTTTTCGAACACGCCAGCGGCCCGCTCAAGCTGGTGCTGGAGAGCGGCATCTTCCTCGGTGCGATTACCGCCATCCTGCTCAACCTGCTGCTCAACAACGACAAGAGCGCTACCGCCGAACCCGCCGGACAGGCCAGCGCCACCGAGTGATCCATCCGGCGTGCGCCTCCGGGCGCACGCACCACTTCACTGCCCAAGGAACTTCCATGACTCACTTCAGCAAGCTCACTCCTGCCGGACTGTCGGATCTCGACCTCGACCTGCTGCGCCAGTCGATCCGCCTTTCCGAGGAGTCCCGTGAACGCGGGCGCCATCCCTTTGCCGCACTGGTAGCCGACGCCCAGGGCCGGGTGATCGCCAGCGCCGGCAACAACTCGATGCCGCCCGAAGGCGACCCAACCCAGCACGCCGAACTGGTGGCCGCCGCCCTTGCTGCGCGTCAGCTGAGCCCAGAGGAACTGGCAAACTGCACGCTCTACACCAGCGCCGAACCCTGCTGCATGTGCTCCGGGGCGATCTACTGGACCGGCATCGGTCGGGTGGTCTACGCGCTCTCCGAGCACTCGCTGCTGGGCCTGACTGGCGCACATCCGGAGAACCCGACCTTCTCCCTGCCCTGCCGGGAAGTCTTTGCCCGTGGCCAGCGTGTGATCGACGTGCACGGACCAATGCTGGAGGACGAAGCCGCGACGGCCCATGTGGGGTTCTGGGAATGAATGGCGGCCTGTCCATCCATGTCGTCGACATCGCCAGCGGTCGGGTCGCGCAAGGGCTGGAACTGAGCGTGGGGCGGTACGATGGCAGCGTCATCCTGCACGGCCGCATCGATGAGCGAGGCCTGCTGCCAGGGCTGGAGGCGCTCGCCGAGCAGTTTGGCAGCGGGGTCTACGAAGTGCGCCTGGAGGTCGCCGATTTCTACCGGGCAGCCGGAGCTGCGCTGCCCGACACGCCCTTTCTCGACGAGCTGATCTACCGCTTCGGCATCGGCGATGCGCACCAGCACTATCACCTTCCGTTCAAACTCACCGCGTGGGGCCTTTCCTGCTTCCGTGGCGGAGCCTGAGCCACGCAACGATGCAGCGGGGCTTCGCTATCGGGCGAAGCCCCTGCGCTCGGTCAGGCATGCCAGCAGCGATACCAGCCGTCCTGTTCAGTCACCTTCAGCGGCGCCTGGTACAGGGCCGACAGGTGCTCGCTGGTGAGAATCTCGGCCTTTGGCCCGTCGGCCACTACCTTGCCATTGGCGATCAGCACCACGCGCTCGATCTCCGGGATGATCTCGTCCAGATGGTGGGTGGTGATGATCATCGCGTGCTCAGGCCCGCAGAAGCGCCGCAGCAGGGTTAGCATCTGCAGGCTGGCGCCCATGTCCAGGCCGTTGGCCGGCTCGTCGAGGATCAGTGCGCGGGGCTCGTGGATCAGTGCGCGGGCCAGCAGCAGGCGACGCTTCTGGCCGGTGGACAGGCGCTGGAACATGCGTTCGGCATAGTCGCCCATCTCCACGGCGGCGAGCATCTCGCGGGACTTTTCGACCTGTTCTGGTGTGGGTTGCAGGTGGCCATGGCTGCCGATGGCACCGAAGAAACCGGAGATCACCACATCCAGCGCCTGGGTGAACGGCGTGTAGTCCTCCTGCAGGTCCTGGGAGACGAAGCCGATGCGGCTGCGCAGGTCCCAGAGCGTGACGTTCTGCAGGCCGAACAGATTCAGCGAGCTGTCCGGGCGATCCACCGGGTAAAGCTCGCGGCTGATCAACTTGAGCAGAGTGCTCTTGCCGGCGCCGTTGGGGCCGAGGATGGCGACCTTCTCGCCTTCGCCGATGTGTAGGGAGAAGCCGTCCAGCACGCGGGTCTGCTGCTGGTAGGCGGTGACGTTGTTGAAGTCGATCATGGCGGGGTCAGCTGGTGGAGAAAAAGAGAACCTCTTCTACCATGCTCCGTCCGTCAGGGCAGCCCTTTCACGCATAAGCAGGCGATAACCTGATCTGGCCATTGTGTCCGAAGTGCCACCTCACAAGGGATGCAGCCTCAATGTACAAACCCACTTCCCCGACGCTGGACGACGACGTCTGCGTACACATCTTTTCCGTTTCCGCCACCATGGTCGGGGTATGCCTGACGGTGATCGGCATCATCCGCGTGGTCATCACCCTGCGTCAGGAGAACCTGATCTTCGACGACCTGGTGGCGGTGAACCTGCTGTTCTATCTCGTCGCAGCCTTCAGCTCCTACTGGAGCCTGCGCACCCACCGCATGCGCCGCGGACGCCGGATGCTGCACGTGGCGGACACGGCGTTCCTCACCGCACTGGTCTTCACCGCAATCAACGCCGCCGGTATCACCTGGATGATCTCCGCTTTTCCCGGCCACTGATCGGCAGAAAGCGACTCAGGGAACCAGCAGGTGCAGCGCTCGCCGCAAACCGTCCGGCAGACTCACTGGCCGGCGCGACTCGCGGCCGACATAGACATGGACGAAATGGCCCTGTGCCGCCGCCTCGCGCTCGCCCTCACGGAACAGGCCGATCTCGTAGCGCACGCTGGATGATCCCAGCTTGGTCACCCGCAGACCGGCGTCCACCACATCCGGGAAGGCAATGGACTGGAAGTAGTTGCACTGGGTTTCAACCACCAGGCCGATGACCTCGCCATCGGTGAAATCCAGCACCTCCTTGCGCATCAGGTACTCGTTCACCACGGTGTCGAAGTAGCTGTAGTAATTGACGTTGTTGACGTGACCATAGACGTCGTTGTCCATCCAGCGGGTCGGGATGGACAGGAAATGCGGGTAGCTTTCACGAAGGCTGACGACGGGTTTCATCGCTCTGACTCCAGCGGTGAGGGATTGGGATTCAACGGGTTGGCCGGATGCCCTCACTGAAAGCATCCGGCGCACGGCCTCAGGCCGGGGTCTTGCCGTAGCGGCGCACGCGGATATCGGCCTGTTCCTTGTGTCCGGCGAAGCCTTCCAGGGCGCACAGGCGCGAGCAGTACTCGCCCACCAGGGCCGAAGCCTCGTCGGTAAGCACGCGCTGGTAGGTGCAGGTCTTGATGAACTTGCCGACCCACAGGCCGCCGGTGTAACGGGCAGCCCGGCTGGTAGGCAGGGTATGGTTGGTGCCGATGACCTTGTCGCCGTAGGACACGTTGGTGCGAGCCCCGAGGAACAGCGCGCCGTAGTTGGTCATGTGCTGGAGGAAATGGTCCGGGTCGCGGGTCATCACCTGGACGTGCTCGGAGGCAATGCGGTCGGCCTCGCGCACCATTTCTTCATAGGTGTCGCAGAGGATGATCTCGCCATACTCCTCCCAGGCTACCCGGGCGATAGGCGCGGTCTCCAGCTTGGCCAGCTGGCGTTCGATCTCCGCCGGCACCGCGCGGGCCAGCGCCTCGCAGTTGGTCAGCAGGATGGCCGGCGAGTTGGGGCCATGCTCGGCCTGGCCGAGCAGGTCGGCGACCGCCAGTTCGGCGTCGCAGGATTCGTCAGCAATGATCAGGGTTTCGGTCGGACCGGCCAGCAGGTCGATGCCCACGCGGCCGAACAACTGACGCTTGGCCTCGGCAACGAAGGCGTTGCCCGGCCCGACGATCATGTCCACCGGAGCGATGCTTTCAGTGCCCAGTGCCATCGCGGCGATGGCCTGCACGCCGCCCAGGCAGTAGATCTCGTCAGCCCCCGCGAGATGCATGGCGGCGACGATGGCTGGCGAGGGCTTGCCATTGAACGGCGGCGCAGCGGCGATGACGCGCTTCACGCCAGCGATCTTGGCGGTCAGCACGCTCATGTGCGCGGAAGCCACCAGCGGATACTTGCCGCCGGGTATATAGCAGCCGACGCTGTTGACCGGCAGGTTCTTGTGGCCCAGCACCACGCCCGGCAGGGTTTCCACTTCGACGTCCCGCAAGGCATCGCGCTGCACCTGGGCAAAGCGGCGAACCTGGGCCTGGGCGAAGCGAATGTCGTCCAGGGTCTCTTCCGACAGTTCCGCCACGCAGGCGTCGATCTGCGCCTGGGTCAGGCGGAAGTTCTGCGGTGCCCATTTGTCGAACTTCTCGGAGTATTCCCGTACCGCCTGGTCCCCGCGCTCGGTGATGTCGGCGAGGATGCCGGAAACGGTGTCGCGCACCTGCGCATTGATTTCCAGCTTCACCTGCTGGGGCTTGGAGTTCTTCAGATGCCTGATCATGGTCATTACCTGCTGGGACGGATGAGTGCTTTCGCCAGGACGAGCGCCGCCGTCGCGCAGCCGTGGCTACACGAGGGGCGCTGTGTCAGGCGGTATTAGTTGGCAGTGGGTGGCGGGGTCAGCTTCTGCAACTGCATCAGGGCGCGCTTGATCTGCAGGCTCTGGTAGTTGATGTTCGCCGGGTTCAGGCTGGCGCCCTCCTGGAAGGGGTACTGCGGGATTGTCGCCATGAACTTCTGGATTTCCGCCTGCACCGGCACGAACAGCCACATCTGGTCGGCGGCCCAACGCACCGACAGCGGCGATTCTTCGCGGGCAGTCTCGAAGGGGTCGGCCTTGAGGTTGGTGGTGACCGGCCAGTTGGTGACCTTGCGCGAGCCAGAGCCGATGGAGCCATCGACGCTGGCGAAGGCGACTTTCCAGTCCTTCCAGCGCAGGGCGTTGAGTTCACCGTTCTGGGAGAAGTAGAAGTACTCCTGGCGCGGGCTTTCCCTGGCCTCGCCCTTGAAGAACGGCAGGAAATTGTAGCCATCCAGGTGAACGCGGAACTGCTTGCCGTTGAGCTCACGGCCCTTGGCCAGTTCCTCGACCAGGTCGGGATCGCCCGCGGCGGCGGCCAGTGTCGGCATCCAGTCGTTATGGGCGATGAGGTTGTTGAAATGGCTGCCAGGCTTGATCACGCCCGGCCATTTCACCAACAGTGGCACACGATGCCCGCCTTCGTTGGAGGTGCCCTTCTCGCCACGGAAGGGTGACGAACCGCCATCCGGCCAGCTGACCTTCTGCGCACCGTTGTCGGTGGTGTAGACGATGATGGTGTTGTCGGCGATGCCCAGTTCGTCGAGCTTCTTCAGCAACTCGCCGACCTGCCCGTCGTGCTCGACCATGCCATCGGGGTAGATGCCGATTCCGGTCTTGCCCTGGGACTCCGGTTTCAAATGCGTCCAGATGTGCATGCGGGTGGTGTTGAACCAGACGAAGAAGGGCTTGTCGGCCTTGTGCGATTTCTCGATGAAGTTCTCGGTGGCCTGGAGGAATTCCTGGTCGATGGTTTCCATGCGCTTGCGTGTCAGCGGGCCGGTGTCTTCGATCTTACCGTCGGCATAGGAATGGATGACACCACGCGGACCGTACTTCTTCCGGAACTCCGGATCCTTCGGGTAGTAGTAGGTTTCCGGCTCTTCTTCGGCGTTCATGTGGTAGAGGTTGCCGAAGAACTCGTCGAAGCCGTGCTTGGTGGGCAGGTGCTGGTCACGGTCACCCAGGTGGTTCTTACCGAACTGCCCGGTGGCGTAGCCCTGCTGCTTCATGGCATCACCGATGGTCGGCGCCCAGTCGGGAATGCCGTGCTCGGATCCGGGCATGCCGATGGTCAGCAGGCCAGTGCGAAAGGGATGCTCGCCGAGGATGAAGGCCGAGCGCCCGGCGGTGCATGACTGCTCGCCATAAGCATGGGTGAACAGCGCCCCTTCGCGGGCAATGCGGTCGATGTTGGGCGTCTCGTAGCCCATCATGCCCTGGTTGTAGGCGCTGAGGTTGTAGTAGCCGATGTCGTCGCCGAAGATCACCAGGATGTTCGGCTTGTCCGCCGCTCCCGCCAGCAGTGGCGATATCAACATCACCAGGCCGCCCAGCCATCGTCTTGCAAGGTTCATCAACGCTCTCCTTGGTTTTATTGTTCGCTGCAGCAACCTAACGCAATGCCAGCGCGTACCGGCAAACCTAGCCAATTCCAGACGGCCTGCCTTCCACTCCTGAGGAGTGGGTCACCCCACCCACTATTCCGGGGTGGGTGCCTGCGCAGACGCTTTCCGCTTCACTGCGTCCAGACCAGCCTGCCGGCTGGTCACCGTCAGTTGCCGACGAGGACGATATGGCCGTACCCCTGCTCAACGAGCGCGATCTCGACTTCCTGCTCTATGAACTGCTCGACACCCAAGCCCTGACCCAGCGCCCGCGCTACGCCGAGCATGATCGCCAGGTGTTCGCCGGCGCCCTCGCCACTGCCCGTGCCATCGCCACCGAACGTTTCGCCCCGCACTACCAGAAAGCCGATGCACACGAGCCCACCTTCGACGGCGAGCACGTCCGACTGATCGAGGAAACCCGCGACGCCTGGAACGCCTTCGCTGACGCCGGCTTCCTCGCCGCCCATCACGATGCCGAGGATGGCGGCCTGCAGTTGCCGGAAGTGGTACTGCGCGCCTGCATGGCCTATTTCAACGCGGCGAACGTGGCCACCACCGCCTACTCTTTCCTCACCATCGGCGCCGCCAACCTGGTGAAGAGCTTCGCCAGCCGGGAACTGCGCGAGCGCTTCCTGCCCGCCATGCTGGACGGCCGCTGCAGCGGCACCATGGCGCTCACGGAGCCCGGCCAAGGCTCGGCCCTCGGCGACCTGCGCAGCAGCGCGCGCACTGCTGCGGACGGCAGCTACCGGCTGTTCGGGCAGAAGATGTTCATCTCCGGCGGCGACCACGACCTGACCGGCAACATCGTGCACATGGTCCTGGCGCGCATCGAGGGCGCGCCGGCCGGTGTCCGCGGCATTTCCCTGTTCCTGGTGCCCAAGTGGCTGGACGGTCAGCGCAACGACGTCGCCCTGGCCGGCCTGCTGCACAAGATGGGACATCGCAACACCACCTCTACCGTGCTCAGCTTCGGCGAAGTCGATGGCGCGGTCGGCTACCTGGTGGGTGAAACCAACCAGGGGCTGAACTACATGTTCCAGATGATGAACGAGGCGCGCATCGGCGTGGCGCTGGCCGCTGCCAGCCTCGGCTACCAGAGTTTCAACCATGCGCTGGCCTATGCCCGCGAACGGCCGCAGGGCCGCCTGCCCGGGAACAAGGACCCACTGCAACCGCAAGTGCGCATCATCGAGCACGCGGACGTACGGCGCATGCTGCTGCAGCAGAAGGTCTACGCCGAGGGCAGCCTGGCGCTGTGCCTGTTCGCCAGCAGCCTGGTGGAGGACTCCCACACCGCCCCGACCCCGGAACAGCGGCGCGATGCAGCCGAGCTGCTCGACCTGCTCACGCCCATGGTCAAGTCCTGGCCCTCGCGCTATGCCACCCTGGCCTCGGACCTGGGCATCCAGGTGCTTGGTGGCGCCGGCTACACCCGCGAATACCCACTGGAGCAGCTCTACCGCGACAACCGCCTGAACCCGATCCACGAGGGGACCGAAGGCATCCAGGCCATCGACCTGCTCGGCCGCAAGCTCGGCCCACGCGGCGGCGATGGCTATCGGCTTTTCCTCGAGCGAGTGCGCAGCGACCTGCGGCAAGCCTCCTCCGAAAACCCTTGCCGACCACTCATGACGCAACTTGAGGTTGCCCTGGGTCTGCTCGAGGAAGTCACCCATTCGCTGCAACGGCAGGTCGAAAAACACGCCGAGGCCGGATTGAGCAACGCCAGTGCTTACCTCGACTTTTTCGGCCGCGTGCTGGTGGGCTGGCTGTGGTTGCGCATGGCGCTGATCGCCAACCGTGCGCTGCGTAATGGCGCCCAGGGCGATGACGCGTATTTCTACCAGGGCAAGCTGCAGGGCGCGCGCTACTTCATGGACTGGGAGCTGGCTCCTCTCGCCGGAACGGCACGCCTACTGCTCGAAGGCAACAGCGCGAGCCTGGACATGCAAGACGCCTGGTTCTGACCGGCGCGTCTCTCGATCACCTCAAGCGGAGTCATCATGAACCCACTCGTCAGCTACCAAGTAGAAGCCGGCATCGCCCTTCTCTCGCTGTCCCGCCCTCCGGTCAATGCTCTCGGCCAACCGCTGCGCGCCGCGCTGCTTGCAGCACTGCAGCAGGCAGGCAGCGACGCTGCCGTGCACGCCATCATCCTGCAGGGTGCTGCCGGCCTGTTCAGTGCCGGCGCAGATATCAACGAGTTCGGCAGCGAGGCCTCCTTCGCGCCCCCTTCCCTGCCCGACGTGCTGCAGTGCGTGACCCAGCTGAAAAAGCCGATTATCGCAGCCATCTCCGGTACCGCCCTGGGCGGTGGCCTGGAGCTGGCGCTGGCCTGCGGCTACCGCATCGCCAGCCGCGATGCCCGCCTTGGCCTGCCTGAAATCAACCTCGGCCTGCTCCCCGGCGCAGGCGGCACCCAGCGCCTGCCGCGCCTTATCGACGTGGAGGCGGCGCTGGACCTGATGATCTCCGGCCAGCCCATCGGCACCGCACGCGCGCTGCAGCTGGGACTGGTGGACCGCGTCGTTGCCGAGCCCGCGACACTGCTTGAGGCCTGTCGAAGGTTCGCCGCAGGCCTGCTGGCGGAGCACTCGCCTGCGCAGCCAGCGCCGCGCTTCGCCAGACCGGGTGCCGACCTGTCCACCGATTTCTTCCCGGCCTACCTGGCAAGCCACGAGGCCCGCTGGAAGGACCGCCTGGCGCCACGCCTGGTACTGGCTGCCGTGGAAGCGGCATGCCTCCTGCCACTTGATGACGGTCTCAAGCGCGAAGAGACCCTGTTCAAGCAGGCCGAAGCCTCCGCACAGTCCACCGCGCTGCGCCACGTGTTCTTCGCCGAACGCGAGGCCGCAAGGATTCCCGGCATCGAAGCGTCCATCCCGCTGCGCCCAGTGAACACGGTCGCGGTCATCGGCGCCGGCACCATGGGCGGCGGCATCGCCATGAACTTCGTCAACGCCGGCATCCCGGTCATTCTCCTGGAACAGAAGGCCGAAGCGCTGGAACGCGGCCTGGCGAACATCCGCAAGAACTACGAGATCAGTGTGCAACGCGGCAAGCTGGACGCGACGCAACTGGAGCAGCGCATGCAGCTGCTGCGGGGCACGCTGGAATACGCCGACATCGCCGACGCCGACCTGGTGATCGAAGCGGTGTTCGAGAAGATGGAGATCAAGCAGCAGGTATTCCGCACCCTCGACGAGGTCTGCAAACCCGGCGCCATCCTTGCCAGCAACACCTCCAGCCTGGACGTCGACCAGATTGCCGGCGTAACCCGTCGTCCGCAGGACGTGGTCGGCACGCACTTCTTCAGCCCGGCCAACGTCATGCGCCTTCTGGAAGTGGTGCGTGGCAGCGCCACCGCGCCGGACGTACTCGCCACCGTGCTCAAGCTGGCCCGGCGTATCGGCAAAGTCGCCGTGGTCTCGCGCATCTGCTTCGGCTTCATTGGCAATCGCATGCTCGAACCCTACAACCGCGAGGCCCATCGCCTGGTGCTCGAAGGCGCGACGCCGGCCCGGGTCGACGGTGTGCTGACCGGCCTTGGCCTGAACATGGGAGTGTTGTCGATGACCGACCTCGCCGGCGTCGACGTGAACTTCCTGGTGCGCGACGCCAACCGCGCGGCGTTCGCCCATGACCCGAGCTACTACAAGCTGGGCGACGCGCTTTACGCGCTGGGTCGCTTCGGTCAGAAGACCGCGCGTGGGTTCTATCTCTATGAAGGACGCCAGCGCCAGGATGACCCGGAGGTCATTGCCATCGCCGAAAAACTCGCGGGCGAGCTGCACGTCCCGCGTCGCGCCATCGGCGAGCAGGAAATCCACGACCGTTGCCTGTTCATGCTGATCAACGAAGGCATCCAGTTGCTCGACGAAGGCATCGCCCTGCGCGCCGGCGACATCGACCTGGTATGGATCAACGGCTACGGCTTCCCGGCCTGGCTCGGCGGCCCGATGCACTACGCCGAACAGTTGGGCTTGAAACCTGTTCTCGAAGGCATCCGCCACTACCGCGACACCCTCGGCGATTACGGCCGGATGTGGTTCCAGCCCGCCCCACTGCTGGAGCGACTGGTCGCCGCCGGCAAGACCCGTATCGGAAAGCTCTGACCTTCGCGGCCGCCCATGGGGCGGCCTCTACCGACAAGGAACCGCAATGAACGACGCCGTCATTCTCTCCACCGCCCGCACGCCCATCGGCAAGGCGTTTCGTGGCGCCTTCAACGACACCACCTCGCCGAGCATGGCCTCCTTCGCCATCCGCGCCGCCGTGCAGCGCGCCGGAATCGAGGCGGCGGAAATCGAGGATCTGGTGATGGGCACCGGCATGCCCGCCGGCACCGCCGGCTGGAACCTCGGCCGCATGAGCGTGCTGGCCTCCGGCCTGCCGGTGTCGGTCAGCGGCCAGACCCTGGACCGGCAGTGCGCCTCCGGGCTGATGGCCATCGCCACTGCCGCCAAGCAGATCATGGTGGATGGCATGCAGGTCACCCTCGGTGCCGGGCAGGAGCACATCAGCCTGGTACAGAACCGCCATATGGACTGGGTCGGCGAGCACCACGACGCCCGGGTGCTGGCCAACGTCCCCCACGCCTACATGCCGATGCTGCAGACCGCCGAGCTGGTCGCCAAGCGCTACGGCATCAGCCGCGAGGCGCAGGATGCCTACGCCCTGCAATCGCAGCAGCGCACCGCGCGGGCGCAGCAGGCTGGTTTGTTCAATGCGGAGATAGTCCCGGTGTCAGTGCGCAAGTCAGTCACCGACAAGCAAACCGGACTGATAAGCCGCGAACAGGTCAGCCTCAGCCTGGACGAAGGCAACCGCCCACAGACCACCCTGGACGACCTGGCCCGGCTGAAGCCGGTGCTCGAAGACGGGTGCATCACCGCCGGCAACGCCAGCCAGCTGTCCGACGGCGCCAGCGCCTGCGTGCTGATGGATGCGCGCCTCGCCGAGCAGCGCAACCTGCAGCCACTGGGGCTTTACCGTGGCATCGCCGTTGCCGGCCTGGAGCCCGAGGAGATGGGCATCGGCCCCGTGCTGGCGATCCCCAGGTTACTCAAGCGGCACGGCCTGACGGTCGACGACATCGGCCTCTGGGAAATCAACGAGGCCTTCGCCTGCCAGGTGCTCTACTGCCGCGACAAGCTGGGCATCGACAACGAGAAACTGAACGTCAATGGTGGCGCCATCGCCATCGGCCACCCTTACGGCATGAGCGGGGCGCGAATGGTCGGCCACGCGCTGCTGGAAGGTAAACGCCGGGGCGTACGCTATGTCGTGGTGAGCATGTGCGTCGGCGGCGGCATGGGTGCCGCCGGGCTGTTCGAAGTGCTCTGATGGAGTTGCCCGCAGCGGCGGCAGTGCCGCTGCGGGCAGTCAACCGCGATCCTGCTTACGCGCCGCGAGGATCGCGTCATATCGGCTCGACACCTCAAGCTTCGAGAAAATGTTGCGCAGGTTCCACTTCACCGTCTGCAGGCTGAGATTGAGGGTCAGTGCGATGCGCTTGTTCGACATGGACTGCTCCAGCAGTCCGAGAATTTCCCGCTCGCGCTTGGTCAGCAGCGAGTCGACCCGGCTGACCGCCGCACTCTCCGTCGCCAACTGCACCTGCGCCTCGGCAGACTCTCCTGACAGGCCGGCGAGATAACCGTCCAGCTCGGTATCGCCGCTCGTCCCCAACCTCGCCAGCAACCCGCGCAACGGTTCTCCTTCATCGATGAAGGTGCGCTGCAACCCCAGACGATATCCCATGGCCAAAGCCGCGCGCAGGCACTCGCGCGACTCCTCCTCACGCAGCGACTGAGCCAGTGCCAGGGCGCGCAGCACTTCGGTCTGCACGCGCCACAGCCCTCGGCTGTAGTCGGCGGCCAGGTGGTCGGCCTCGTCCAGCACGCGCAAGGCCATTTCCGGCTGGCGGCGAGCCATGGCGACCCGCGCCGTGGACCATACGCCAAGCACGGCGACTTCCGCCTGGTGCGGGCCCGGCTGGCACTGGTCGCGACGCAGGTCATCAAGGTTGACCTGCAGGGTTTCGGCGAAACGCCAGTCACCGCCCGCCAGCGCAATGCGAATCTGCTCCGCCAGCATGTGCGCGACGCCCCGCTCGTAGCCAAGAGTGCGGAAGTCCTCTTCCTTCTGCTTGAAGTAGGCCAGCGCCTGCCGCGGCCCCTCCTGCAGCCATTGCAGACGACCGTGGCAGCGGGCCAGGTTGATCATGTACTGCGGCGCGGAAAGCCGCAGCACATCCAGGCGGTTGGCCAGCGCCTCGCGGGCGTCGTCGAGACGGCCCAACTCGTAGAACACCGGGGCGACCTGGGCCGCCAGACTGCAGGCGCTCACCGATCGGCGCCCGTGCACCATCTCGGCTTCCAGCAGCAGCCGGGCGCCAGTACGCTCGGCCTCCAGCATGTTGCCTTCGTAAAGCGACACCATGATCGACGAGGTCATGGCGATGAAGGCCATTTCGTCCTGGCTCTGGCGAACGGCCCGCGCCAGCGTCGAGTGGCCAAAGCGCCGCGCCTCGGTATAGCGCCCCGCAGAGGCCAACCCGTTGACGTAGACGCTGTAGCGAACCTGCTCGAGAAACGCATTCTCCAGCGCGGTGCTCGCCAGCGGGGTGAGCAGGCTCAGGCTTTCTTCCGGGTCGTCTCGCTGCAGGGCCAGCGCCGCACGGATCAAGTCCAGTTGCACCGACCACCGCTGCCCGTGTTCGGTCCGCCCCAGGGCGGTGACCCAGGCTTGGGCCTTTTCGATGCGCAGGGTCAGCACGCAGGCCCAGATGCCGAGCAGGAACAGGTCCGGATGATTGAGCAGGGAGTCCTGCGGCACGCGCTCCAGCCAGTGCATGAACTGGTTGAGCTGGGTGATGTTGTTCAGCGGCGGCGGCACGCGGCCCAGCAGCTCCACTACATAGTCGAAATCACAGGTCAGCAGTGCGTGGCTCATCGCCTCGCTGACCAGGCCGGCGGCTTCGAACCACTCGGCGGCGCGACGGTGCAGAACGCGCTGGTCGACAGCGGTGCGGTCCAGGCGCAGGGTGAGGAACTCGACGAACATCGGGTGCAGCCGGAACCAGTGATGCTCACCGGGAACGTCCACCGGCAGCAGGAACAGGTTGCGCGCCTCGATACCGCGCAGCATGTCCTCGGCATCGGCGGCCCCGGTGACGAACTCGGCGACCTCGACGTTGATGCGCCGCAGGATGGAAAGCTTCTGCAGGAACTCCAGCAGCTCCACCGGCAGGTCCGCCAGCACGTCCTCCACCAGATAGGCGCCCAGCTCGGCGCTGCCCGATGTAGTGGGCAAACGTCTACGTGGATTGGCTTTCAGGGAGATCGACAGCAACTGCAGACCGATCGGCCAGCCGTTGGTCTGCTCGTGCAGCGCGTGGGCGGCATCGACGTTGATGGCCGGGTCCAGGTTGGCGCGCAAAAAGGCATGCGACTCGCGGAAATCGAAGGTCAGCTCCGCGCAGTCGAGCTCGCACAGATCGCCGCGCGCACGGCACCGCCCCAGTTGCAGTTCCGGCGCCTGGCGGGTGGACAGCACCAGATGCAGGTTGTGCGGCGCGCTGTCCAGCAGCGCCTGGATCAGTCGGGCGATGCGCGCGTCAGTGGCCAGATGAAAGTCATCGACAATCAGGTACAGCTCGTCGCCAATGCGCGCCAGCTGGTTGATCAGCAGGGCCGGAATCAGCTGCGCGCCTTCGTCCAGCACGCTGGCCGGATAGACCTCGGTATCGTCGAGCACCCCGGCCTGACGCAGCGACCCGACCAGGTTCGCGTGGAAAGCCTCGAGGCTGTTGTCGTCGGCTGACAGGGTCAGCCACACCACAGCGGCGCCCTCCTTCAGCAGAGCCTGGCGCCACTGCGCGAGCAGGGTGGTCTTGCCGAACCCCGCACCGCCGGTGACCAGGAACAGCCGGCTGTGGCCGGCCTCCTGCAACCGCTCGAGCAGATGCTCGCGGGGGACGCAGTGACTGCTGATGCGGGGTGGCGCGAACTTGGTGCTGAGCATCATGGTGGGGGTCGCCGTCATCTGCTGGAGGGAAGTCCCGGGCCTGCGGCCGTACCAGGCATCGTGAGCAATGGCGCGCGAGCTGTCCAGACGACGGCACGCACACTCCGACCGATCGCTGACGGATCGGGTAACCCGTCGATTCAACCATCCGCGCCGATCGCCCACCCCACTCCATTCGAGCGGGGTGGGTGGGCACGGCGTGCCGCGCACCATCGAGGCCTGGCAGTCGGGAAGGGAGTGGACCGCGCGTCCGTCCCGTTCCACAGGAGGGGGGCGCGCCAGCCGGCCCGTTACCTAGCATGGTCGCTGTTCTCGACACCACAAGGAGTCCTGTCGTGCCCCACCGTACCCCCCTGCCCCGCCCGACTGGCGAAGGCCTGCCGATCACCTGGCGCGCGGACCAGCCGGACCGCGACGCCAGCGCCTTCCTGCGCATGCTGAACCTGGCTACACGCGTCAAACCCTTCGACGCCTATTCCCTGGAGGACATCCGCGAGCTCTGGCGCCTGACCACTCTTGCCCTGAGCCATCGGCCGGAGCTGCCCAGCGTTCACCAGCACCATTTCGAAGGCCCCGGCGGCCAGCTCCTGGTGCGGGTCTACAAACCCCGCGAAGACGATATTCCGCGCCCGGCCTTCCTCTGGGTGCACGGCGGCGGCTTTATGGTCGGCGGCCTCGACACGGCGGACTCGATCTGCCGCAACATCGCCCTGGAGGCGGATTGCATCACTGTCGCGCTCAGCTACCGGCTGGCCCCGGAACATGGTCTGGACGCCAGCCGCGAGGACTGTCTGGCCGGCCTGGACTGGGTCATCGAGCACGCCCAGGAGCTGGGCATCGATGCCAGCCGGTTGGCCATTGGCGGCGAATCGGCCGGCGGCAACCTCGCGGCTGTGATGGCCCAGGAAGCCCGGCGACGGGAGCTTGAGCTGGCGCTGCAGGTGCTGGTCTATCCCGCTACCGAACTGGAAGAGTCCTTCCCGTCCCTGCGCGAGAACGTCGACGGCTACATGATCACCGCCGACATGCTCGGCCATATCCAGCGCACCGTCGCCGGCGCCGTCAGCCATCTGGACCTGGGTTCTCCCTGGCTATCGCCTCGGCGCGAAAGGAACCTGAGTGGCTTGACGCCCGCCGTCGTGGTCAGCGCCGGCTTCGATCCGATCCGTGACGATGGACTGGACTACACCACACGGCTGCGCAAGGCCCAGGTACCGGTGCAACTGCTGCACTACCCCGGGCAGTTCCATGGCTTCCTCAATTTCGATGCGATCAACGGCGCCGCCGCCGACGCCCTTCGGCGCATCGCCACGGCGCTGGTGCAGGCCTTCGCTGGCGAACACCCCGACGTCACGCTGGAAATGGCCGACCCTGCGTCGGATCGCAGCCTGCTTGGCGAAGGTCGCGCCACCACCCTGAACCTGTGGAACGCCACCGACGGCTGGCGCGACGCCCTGCTGACCCGCGTCAACCCGCGCCTTGCCCGCGTCACGCGCTGGGCCCTGCGCCCGTATGCGGCCACGACCCTTCCCCTGCGCCGCTGCCTGCAGGACGAGGCATCGCACCAGGCGGTACAAACCTATCCCGCCAGTGCCTGACCCCAGGAGAGACCAGCATGCCGACGTCACGCTTTCCCGATCCGTTGCAGTTGTGCCGCGAAGCGCTGAACAAACTCGAGAGCGGTATCAACGGGCTAGCCTCACGCAAGATGGAATCGCCCGAGTTCTCCCAGACGGTTTCTTCCTGCACCCGCGTGTCCAGCGGCGCGCGTTATCTGGCGGAACGCTCGGTCGCCCGGCTGCTTGAGCGCCTCGACCTGCCGAGCCGACAGGAACTGCAGTGCCTGGCCGATGCGGTGCGACGCATAGAGGACAAGCTCGGCCAACTACTTCCCGAGCAGGTACCCCAGTCCCTTGCACCTCGCCCGCCGCGCAGTCGGCGGCCCTTGCAAATGGAACCTGGCGAGGCGCTGTCGAAGGCCCGGCAACGGGCCAAGCGACCCGCCGCAAAACCCAAGGGGAGGTCCTGAACGATGCCCTTCCAGCAAAGCTTCACGGAGCGCCTGAAAACCGAAGCCCGGCGAATGCTGCAGCGCCGGCGTAACGCCCTGAACTACCTGAGTTCCCCCGGCCCAGCCGTTGGTGAAACCCCCAGGCGCCTGCTGTACCGCCGTGGCACCCTCGGCCTGTACCACTACACTCCCATCGCGGACGAGGTGTACCGGGTGCCGGTGCTGCTGGTCATGGCCACGACCAACCGCGCCTACCTGTTCGACCTGACCAAGGGCCAGAGCCTCATCGAGTTCCTCCTGCACCGCGGTTACGACGTCTACGTCATCGACTGGAATCCGCCGACCCTGGCCGAGCAGCACCTGAAGATCGAGAACTACGTACTCGACTTCCTGCCGGACTGCATGCGCCGTGTGCAGCGGGATGCCGGCGTGGAAGACGTCACCCTGATCGGCTACTGCATGGCGGGAATCCTCTCCTGCCTCTACGCGGCGCTGCACCCGAAGGGGCCGCTGAAGAACCTGGTGTGCTTCACCACGCCTATCGACTGGAGCCGGATCACTTGGGCTCGCGCCCTGACCAACCCGGACAATTTCGACGTCGATGAGCTGGTCGAACGCCTGCCGATCATTCCCGCGAAGATGATCCAGGACGCCTTCGACCTGCTGCGCCCGGCCGGTCGCGTCGCCGGGCAGATCCGCCTGTGGGACAACTTGTGGGACGAACAGTACGTCAAGGGCTACCGGATGATGACGGGCTGGGGGGCCAATGGCCTGCCGCTGGCCGGCGACTACTACCGGCAGATCGTCAAGGAACTGGTGTGGAAGAACGGCCTGGTCGAGGGCACCCTGCGCCTCGGCGGACGGCCGGTGCGCCTGGAGGCTATCACGGTACCGCTGCTGCACGTGCTGGCCGAGCACGACAGCCTGGTGCCGCCTGCCAGCGGGGAAGCGCTGATGACGCTGGCCGGCTCCACCGACAAGGAAGAACTGATCATTCCCGGCGGCCACGTCAGTCTGGTCGCCGGCCCCTCGGCCATTAAACGCATGTGGCCATCACTGGATCGCTGGTTAGGGAAACGCTCCGTATGAAAAAGCCTGCTCCCCGCTCTTATCCACGACGTCTCGACCTCAATGGCACGGCGGTCGACTTCCGCCTGATGACCGCGGACGATGGCCCCGCGCTCAGCCAGTTCATGGCCGAGCTGCCAGTTCACGACCTGTTGTTCGTCCGACGCAATGTCAGCCATCCCAAGGTCATCAAGGCTTGGCTGGACGCACTGGGCCATTCCGTTACCAGCCTGGTGGCCTATGACGACGACCAGTTGGTGGGCTGCAGCGCCGTGGTGGTCGACAGCTGTTCCTGGTCACCCCATGTCGGCGACCTGCGCATCCTTGTGGCACCGCAATGGAGGGGGCACGGTCTCGGCCGGGTGCTGATCAGGGAATGCGTCAACCTGGCGGTTGACCAGGGACTCGAGAAGCTGACCGTGCAAATGACGGTGGACCAGAGCGCTGCGATCAACGCCTTCGAAAAGCTGGGATTCCAGCCCGAATCAGTGCTGCGCAACCACGTGAAGGATCACGACGGCCACACCTATGACCTTGCCCTGCTGAGCCTGGAAGTCAACGAGCTGGTCGCCCGAGCTTCCGGCAGGGGTATGGCCACTGCGATGAGCGACTAGAAAAAAGGGCAGCTCAAGCTGCCCTTCTTGTTGGCACAACGGACCTAGGCGATGTTGCGCGAGTGCTTTTCCCAGAAGGGCTTGCGCAACTCGTTCTTCAGTACCTTGCCGACGCTGGACAGCGGCAGATTGGTGCGAAATTCCACACTGCGCGGGCACTTGTAGCCGGCTATGCGCTTGCGGCAGTGCTCGATGATCTGCTCCGTCGGCACCTCTTCGCCCGGCTTGAGGATGACGATGGCATGCACGCTCTCGCCCCACTTGTCTGACGGGATGCCGATGGCCGCGCACTGGGCGACGGCGGGATGGCTGGCGATGGCGTTCTCCACTTCGGCCGAATAAACGTTTTCGCCACCGCTGACGATCATGTCCTTGAGGCGGTCGACGATGTAAACGAATCCTTCATCGTCCATGTAGCCGCCGTCCCCGGTGTGCATCCAGCCATTGCGCAGTGCCTCGGCGGTGGCTTCGGGTTTCTTCCAGTAGCCCAGCATCACCTGCGGTCCGCGAACGGCGATCTCCCCCACCGTGCCCGTCGGCACCTCATTACCCTCCGCGTCGATGATGCGTACTTCGGCGCAGGCCACCGGCCGCCCGGCGGAGTACATCTTGCCGCTGGCCTGGTGCTCGGCGCAGTGGTACTGGGCATCCAGCATGGTGCCGCCGGTGGTCAGCTCGGTCATGCCATAGCCCTGAAAGAAGCCGGCTGCCGGGAAGGCCGGACAGGCACGGTTCAGCAGCGCCGGCGAAATCGGCGAGGCGCCGTAGATGACATTGCGGATATGTCCCAGAGGGACCTGGGCGAGTTCCGGGCTGGCATCGCGGGCATCCAGCATCATCTGGATCATGGTCGGCGCCAGCATCACATCGGTGACGCCTTCGGCCAGGATAGTGCGCACAGCTGCCTCGCCACTGAAGGCCGGCAACGGAACGTGCACGCCGCCGCTGACCATCAGCCCGTACATTGCGGAGAAGTCGGCCAGATGGAACATCGGCATGGCGTGCAGGAACACCGTCTCCTGGCGATAGAAGTCCTTTGACATGGCGGCGTAGCTGGCGAAAGCCAGGTTGTTGTGGCTGATCATCACGCCCTTGGGGAAACCGGTGGTACCGCCGGTGTAGAAGATCCCGAGCAATGCATCACCGCCTCGGCGAACGTCTTCCACCGGGGCCGCGCTTGCCAGCAGTCCCTCGTAGGACAACATGCCGGGCGGGGTTTCGCCGTCGCCGGCATAGATCACCGCACGGACGCTGCCGGCGCGCTCGGCGACCGTCCGGCCGACCTCTGCGAAGGCGTCGTCGACGATCAGCAGGGTCGATTCGGAGTCGTCCAGCGAGTAGAGGATTTCCGCGGGACTCCAGCGGGTATTCACCGGGTTCAGCACGCCGCCGCCCCAGGGCACGCCGAAGACGTATTCGATGTAGCGTTGCGAGTTGCGCGACAGCATCGCCACACAATCGCCGTTGCCCATGCCGAGCTTGTGCAGCGCCCCCGCCAGGCGTGCGATGCGGTTATGCAGTTCAAAGAAGGTGACGCTGCGGCCCTGGTAGCGGACGGCAGTCGCGCCTGGGCGCTGCTGCAGGTGACGATGCAAGCCCTGGGTGATGTACATGTCGTTCTCCTGTCTTGTTCTTGTAGGGAGTGCGTGTCGCAGGATGGCACTGGCTGCCCTTCCTTGCGCGCCAGTGGCGTGCGCTCCGTCGGATAGGCAAGGAAGCGAGACCGGGTACTGGCTTTCACCCTTCCCGTCCTTGAAATGCACTGAACGGTGGCGCCCAGTAGACGCCACCGTTCTTTCCTCGCCAGGGCCCTCGTTACAGCGAACGCCCGACCAGCTCGCGCTGGATTTCGTTGGCCCCGCCGTAGATGCGCGCCACCCGCGAATCCGAGAACATTCGCGCAATCGGGTATTCGTTCATGTAGCCGAAACCGCCGAAGAACTGCAGGCAGCGGTCTACCACCTCGCACTGGCGATCGGTCAGCCAGAACTTGCCCATGGAGGCCATGGTGGTATCCAGGGTGCCGTCCACCCAGCGCTGCACGATCAGGTCGCAGAAAGTCCGCGAGGCCATGACGATGGCCTTGATCTCGGCCAGCTGGAAGCGGGTGTTCTGGAACTCCAGGATCGACTTGCCGAAGGCCTTGCGCTCGCGGGTGTAGTCGACGGTGAGGGTGAAGGCCCGTTCCATGGCCGCCGCCGCTGCGATGGCGATTTCCGCGCGCTCGTAGGGCAGTTGCTGCATCAGCTGGTAGAAGCCCTTGCCCTCGACACCGCCCAGCAGGCTGCTGGCCGGCACTTCGCACTCGTCGAAGAACATTTCCGAGGTGTCCTGGCCCGGCAGGCCAACCTTGTCCAGGCACTGCCCACGGATGAAGCCCGGCGTCCGGGTATCGACGATGAACAGCGAAATGCCCTTGGAGCCCTTGGCCTCGGTGTCGGTCTTGGCGATCACCACCACCATGTCGCTGTTCTGGCCGTTGCTGATGAAGGTCTTCGAGCCGCTGATGACGTACTTGTCGCCCTTCTTCACCGCGCGGGTACGCACGCCCTGCAGGTCGGAACCGGTGCCCGGCTCGGTCATGGCGATGGAGGTGATGATCTCCCCGGAAGCGATGCCCGGCAGCCACTGGCGCTTCTGTTCCTCGGTGCCGCTGGCGAGGATGTAGTGCCCGACGATGTGGTTGATGCCCAGGGCGATGCTCACCGAACCGGCATAGTTCAGCTCCTCCATGACCACCGCGTAGTAGGCCGGCGAGCCGTCGACGCCGCCATACTCGGACGGCATGTCCGGCAGGATCATGCCCATCTCGCCACAGGCTCTCCAGGCTTCGCGGTCGGAGCGATGCTGTTCGCGCCACTTGTCCTCGTGGGGCAGCAGCTGCTCGCGGATGAAACGACGGACGCTGTCGCGGAAGGCATCCAGGTCGGCGTCCATCCAGGGGGAACGGTAGTTTTCCAGTCTCATCTCGATACCCTCCGTCAGACCGTGCCGAGGCCGCCGCCACAGACCAGCACCTGGCCCGAAACGTAGTTGGATTCGGGCAGGCAGAACAGGTACACCGCGCCTGCCGCTTCATCCGGAGTACCCGGCCGACCCAGCGGACACATCTGCTTGCCCGCTTCGATCGCCGCGGCCTGGATGCCGACCTTGATCTCGCGGCCCTCGATGGTGACCGTCTTGCTGTTCTCGCCGGCCAGCGCCTGGGTCATGCGGGTTTCGATGTGGCCGAAGGCAACCGCGTTGACGTTGACGTTGTAGCGCCCCCACTCCCGGGACAGGGTCTTGGTCATGCCCAGGATGCCGGCCTTGGCAGTGGAATAGTTGGCCTGGCCGGCGCTGCCGGCGGCGGCAACGGAGGAGATGTTGACCACCTTGCGGTAGACAGCCTTGCCTTCGGCGATTTCCTTCTTGGCCATGGCGCTGATGTGCGGCTGGGCCGCACGCAGGATGCGGAACGGCGCGGTCAGGTGGCAGTCGATGATGGCGTACCACTGCTCGTCGGTCATTTTCTGGATCACGTTGTCCCAGGTGTAGCCGGCGTTGTTGACGATGATATCGATGCCGCCGAAGCTCTCCAGTGCGGTCTTGACGAAGCGATCGGCGAAGTCCACCGCGGTGACGCTGCCGATGCAGGCCACGGCGTCGCCACCGGCGGCGCGGATTTCCGCCACCACCTCTTCGGCCGGCCCTGCATCCAGATCGTTGATCACCACCCGCGCGCCTTCGGAGGCCAGTTTCAGCGCCACGCTACGGCCGATGCCGCGACCGGAGCCGGTCACCAGCGCCACTTTTCCTTCAAGCTTGTGCATGTCGTTCTATTCCTGCAGTGAAATGGGTCGGATGGGAACTCAGGCCAGCGCCACGACGGCTTCGCCGATGACCTTGGGCTCGCCGTACTGGTTGGCGCACTGGATCTCCAGGCGCACGCGCTTCTCGCCGTGCTGCTCGAACTTTTCCGCTACCCGCCCGCTGAGGTGCGGGATGTGGCCCAGTTGGGTGATGCCGACGAAGCGCACCGCCAGCCGGCGCAGTTGCGGCTGCGGCACCCAGTGGGTGAGCAGCCGGCCGAGGTAGGCAACCGACAGCATGCCGTGGGCGAACACATCGGGCTGGCGGGCCTTGCGGGCGAAGTCGATGTCGATGTGGATCTGGTTGTGATCGCCCGAGGCGCCGGCGTAGAGCGCCAGCATGGTGCGGTTGATCGGGCGCAGCTTGAGCAGCGGTAGCGTGTCGCCGACCTGCACGTCGCTGTAGAGAGGAGTGTTCATGGGCGGCTACCTCAACGCTGCACGAGGGAGGAACGGATGTCGGCCACGTGATCGCCATCCTGGTTGGTGACACGGGTTTCCTGGACCACGAACTGCAGCGCCCCGCCCTTCTTCTCGTAGACATCGACGATGCGCGTATCGAAGGTCAGCACATCGCCGGCGAAGGCCATGCGGTGGTAGTCGAACTCCTGCTCGGCATGCAGGATGCGGCCGAGGTCGAAGCCCAGGATGTCTTCGACGATGGACTGGGCATTGCGGCCTTCGCTTTCCAGGCACATGAGGAAGGATGGCGGCACCGGGATGCCCGGGTAGCCGTCGGCTCGTGCAGCCTCGTCATCGAAATAGACCGGATCGGTCTCACCGATCGCCTTGGCAAAGAAGCGCAGGCGGCCTTTCTCCACCTCGCTGGAGGTCACCCCGGTGGAGCGACCGATCAGAGATTTGTCTGCCATGCCCGCCTCCTCAGCCACGCCCGTACAGGGTGACGACGCCAGCGCCACCCAGGCCGAGGTTGTGCTGCAACGCATGCTGCAGGCCCTGCACCTGGCGCTTGTCGGCGGTGCCGCGCAGCTGATGGGTCAGCTCGTAGCACTGCGCGAGGCCGGTGGCGCCCAGCGGATGCCCCTTGGACAGGAGACCGCCGGACGGATTGATCACCACCTGGCCGCCGTAGGTGTTATCACCGTCCATGACGAACTGCTCGCCCTCGCCCACCTTGCAGAACCCGAGGCCCTCGTAGGTCAGCAGTTCGTTGTGGGCAAAGCAGTCGTGAAGTTCGCAGACACGGATGTCTTCCGGCCCCACACCGGCCTTCTCGTAAACCTCGTAGGCGGCGTCGTGGGTCATGCCGACACCGACGATGTTGATCATCGACGGCGGATCGAAGGCTTCGGGTTTGTCGGTGGCCATCGACTGGGCCAGGATGGTCACGTCGGTACGCAGCCCGTGCTTGCGCGCGAAGCGTTCGGAGACCAGGATCGCCGCGGCGCCGCCACAGGTCGGTGGGCACGCCATCAGGCGTGTCATCACGCCTTCCCAGACCACCTGGTCGGCCATCACGTCCTCGGTAGTGACCACCTTGCGGAACACCGACATCGGATTGTTCGCGGCATGCCGGCTGGCCTTGGCGCGGATGGCCGCGAAGGTTTCCATGCGGGTGCCGTACTTCTCCATATGTTCCTTGCCGGCCCCGCCGAAGAACATCAGCGCGCCCGGCATGCCGACGCCCTCGGGGAATGCCCTGGCGGCGGCCTCGAAGCCCTTGCCGGTGGTGATCGGGCGATCGGTCCAGTGGTTCTTCAACGCGCCGGGTTGCATCTGTTCGAAACCGAACGCCAGCGCGCAGTCGACCATGCCGCTCTCCACCGCCTGGCGAGCCAGGTAGAGTGCAGTGGAGCCGCTGGAACAGTTGTTGTTGACGTTGATGACGGGAATGCCGGACATGCCGACTTCGTACAGGGCCGACTGGCCGCAGGTGGAATCGCCGTAGACGTAGCCGGCGTAGGCCTGTTGCACTTGGTCCAGGTTCAGGCCGGCATCCTTCAGCGCGAGACGCACGGCTTCGGCGCCCATCTCGATGTAGGAGCCGCTGGCGCCGGGTTTGGCGAAGGGGATCATGCCCACCCCGGCTACATAGGTTTTCTGCGACATCGCGCTCTCCAGTGACTGTGAGTGAAGGGGCGCGCCAGGACCGGCGCACCTTGCAGCCATGGTCTTGCAAGCCGGCCGGGCTGTATCCCGCCCAGGAGGAGTGGGAAACCCACCCCTTCCCGCCCCTCAGGCGATAGCGCCGGCCGCGCGCAGCGTGGCGATGGCCGTGTCGTCCAGGCCCAGCTCGCGAAGCACCTCGATCGTCTGTCCACCATTGCGGCCACGGGTGCCCGCCGTGGCGGGCGTACGGCTGAAACGCGGCGCTGGACCCGGATAAACACCTTGCTCGTCGTGTATGAAAGTCCCACGGGCGCGCAGATGGGGATGGTTCGGCGCCTCGGCGAAATCGAGCACCGGAGCGAAGCACACATCCGTGCCTTCGAGCAGTTGGCTCCACTGCTCGCGGGTGCGAGTGCGGAAGATCGTTTCCAGCTTGCTGCGCAGGCTTGGCCAGCGCGAGCGATCCCATTGCTGCTCGAACTCCGGATCGTCGATCTCGCAGAGCTCCAGCAACTGTCGGTAGAACTGCGGCTCGATGGAGGCGATGGAGATCAGGCGACCGTCGGCGCAGGTGTAGCAACCATAGAAAGGGGCACCGCCATCGAAGATATTGCTGCCACGCTCGCGCCATTCGCCCTGGCGGCGGAACTCGTAGTACATCGTCGACATCAGCGCCACGCCATCAGTGATTGCCGCGTCCACTACCTGCCCCTTGCCGGAGCGCTGTGCTTCGAACAGCGCAGCCAGTACACCAGCTACAAGGAACAGCGCGCCGCCACCCATGTCACCTACCAGGTGCAACGGCGGCGTCGGCTCGCGGTCCGCGTGCCCCATGGCGTGCAGGGCGCCGGTCAGGGCGATGTAGTTGAGGTCATGGCCGGCCACCGGGGCGAGGCTGCCGCTCTGCCCCCAGCCGGTCATGCGCCCGTAGACCAGGCGCGGATTGCGCTGCAGGCAGACTTCCGGCCCCAGCCCCAGGCGCTCCATCACGCCGGGGCGGAACCCCTCGACCAGCACATCGGCGCCATCGATCAGCGCCAACAGAACTTCGGTTGCCCCGGGCTTGCGCGGGTCAATGGCGAGGCTGCGACGGCCCCTGCCGACCACGCTGTCGTCGCCATTGAGAAAGCCCGAGGTCAGGCGGTCCACCCGGATGACTTGTGCCCCCATGTCCGCCAGAATCATCGTGGCGAACGGCGCCGGGCCGATCGCATTCATCTCCACTACCCTGACGCCCGCCAAAGGCCCGGCCATGCCATGTCCTCTTTTATTGTTCTGATATCGCCGCAAGGGCGAACAACGGCGTATGCCGCTGCGAAGAGGAACACTAAATGGCATCGGGGCAGGAGCAATCGCTCGAATGGCTGAGGCAGGTTGATTCTTCCCGTGGCAAGGTTCGAGCCGCGTGGCACACTGCGCGCAGCCCCTGATTCGGATTGTCGGAGCCCTACCTCATGGCCGAGCAGCAGCCCCTCCTGACGCTATTGGTGCGAAAGCCCATCGACCCGGCCGGATCGGGCGGCGGGGCGGCATCGGCGAACGGTATCGAAGCGCTCTCGGGTCGGCTTCAGATGCCCACGAAGGTCAAGGCTCAACTGCAGCGCAGCCACCTGTTGGCTCGTATCGAACAAGGGCGAAGTGCCCGTCTGGTGCTGATCCGCGCGCCGGCCGGTTTCGGCAAATCCACCTTGATGGCTCAGCTGTTCGCCTCCCGCGAGGGGTGCGCCTGGCTGAGCCTCGATTCCAGCGACAACGATGCACGGCAGCTGGCCCAAGTCCTGTCCCTGGGCCTGCGGGAACTGCTCGGCGACAGGACGCCGACCGTCGAAGCGGATACGTCCTTCCGGACCGAGCTGGAACAGCTCATGGCGCGCCTGGCAGCCACCGGCAAGCCCCACACCCTGTTCCTCGACGAGTTCGAAGTGCTGCAATCCGCCGAGGCCCTGGAGCTGCTGCGCGACCTGTGGGAGGCCTTTCCCACCGGCAGCCAGCTGGTCATCGCCAGCCGGAGTACGCCGAACCTGCCACTGGGCAACCTTCGGGCTCGCGGCGAGTTGCTCGAACTGACCGCCGAGACCCTGCGCTTCGGGCTCGCCGAAACCCGTCAGTACCTCAATGACCGGCTGGGCTCGAGCCTCTCCGAACACGCCATCCAGACGCTGCACACACGCACGGAAGGCTGGATCACGGCCCTGCATCTGGCCGCGCTGTCCCTGCAGGATCGTCGCGACCCCGGCGCCTTCGTCGCCACCTTCAGCGGATCGCAGCACGAACTGGCCGAGTACCTCACCGAAGACATCCTCGACCGGTTGCCGCCCGCCATGAGCGGGTTCCTCCTGCGAGCCAGCCTGCTCGATCGCTTCAACGCGCCACTCTGTAACGTGGTCTGCGGGGGCGAGAACAGCGCCAACCTGCTGGAACAGGTGCAGCGCCAGGGCCTGTTCCTCATCGCCCTGGACGGGCATGGCGAGTGGTTCCGCTTCCACCGGCTGTTCGCCGGTTTTCTCCGCGATGTGCTGTCCCGCCGTCACCCGGAACTGCTCGGACCACTGCACCGCGCAGCCGCCGACTGGCAGCTTCGCCACGGCTCGCCGCTGGCAGCCATCGAACACTTGCTGCAGGTGGATGACGCCAGCGCCGCCATCGACCAGTTGGAAGCCCACCTCGATGCCCTCCTCGACAGCGGGCGCTATCGCGCTCTGCTGCGGTGCCTGGACCAGCTGCCGCCAGCGCAGATCGACCAGCGCCCGCGCCTGGCGCTGGTGCACGCCTGGACGCTGCTCATGGCGCGCCGCTACCAGCAGGCGCTGCAAGTGGTCGAGCGAAATCCGCGCACCAGCGAGAGCGAGATCATCCGTTGCCTGCTGCTGGCCTTCAGCGATCAACTCCACGCGGCTTGCGCCGCTGCCCGCCCCTTGTTCGCCAGCCTGCCCCAGGTGCAATCGCACCATCGCGGCCTGCTCGGCGGCTGCCTGGCCTATTGTCTGGTCGCCATGGATCAGCCCGATGCAGCCCGCGAGGTGCTGGCCCAGCTGGCGCAATGCGCGGGAAAAATGGCGATGGTGGTGGTCCAGTCAGTGTCCGACGTGATCGAAAGCGTGATCGATCTGCTGCAAGGACATCTCCTCGCCGCCCGTACACGCGTAGATGCGGCGGCCCACCACCATCTGCAGAACTCCAACGAACAATGGCTGGCCGGACGCATCTCGGTAGATACCATGCGCGCGTTGACGCTCTACGAGTCCGGCGAACTCGATCCGGCTCGGCACATCCTCACCCAGACGCCACTATCCGCAGCCCTCAGCGCCGGGCCGGATGTCCTGATCACCAGCCACATCACGCTCGCGCGCATCGCCGGCATGAAAGGCGAGCGCGCCGCATGGATGCATCATCTGGCTGGCCTTGAACAACTGGGTCGCCAGGGCGGCCCGAGCCGTCTGCTCTGCGCCACCTGGCTGGAGCGCGCGCGCGTTGCCACGATGGAGGGCCATCTGGACCAGGCCGCCCAGGCGCTGCGTTCGGCGGAGTTCAACAATGGCTGGGACCAGCCAGGCATCGCGCTCTACAGCTGCGACGTCGATACCCTGTTCATCGGTCGGCAACGCTGGCGCATTGCCCGTGGCGAGTACGCGCCCGCCATCACCGACCTGCGTAGGGCCCTGGAAGAGGCACAACAGCGAGGCCGTCAGCGCCGGGCGCTGAAACTGCACCTGCTGCTCGCGATGGCGCTGGACGGCCTGGGCAGGCAGGACGATGCCTTCGACACCTTGCTGCCGGCGTTGCGATGGGCCAGCCGTGAAGGCTTCGTCCAGACCTTCCGCGAGGAAGGTGACCGCCTCGCCCAACTGCTGCGACAGTGGATGGTCAAGCTGGGGCCAGCCTGCAGCAGCCTGGATGTTTCCGCAGACTTCCTCCACCGCCTGCTACAGGAAGCCGGCCAGGCCGGAGGCGGCGACAGTGACGACACGCCGACACTGAGCCCCCGCGAGCTGGACGTACTGCGCCTGTTGGCCGGAGGCGGACGCAACCAGACCATTGCCGACCAACTGTGCCTGTCACTGCATACGGTGAAGACTCACCTGCGCAATATCAGTGGCAAGCTCGGCGCCGAAGGGCGTACTGAAGTCATCGCCATCGCCCGCGCTCGCCGCCTGATCGACTAGGCCAGCAGGCCCAGTTCGCGCGCTCGCCGGACCGCCTGGGTCCGGCGCTTCACACCGAGCTTGTGATTGATGTGAATGGTGTGGGCCTTCACCGTGTTCAGCGAGATGAACAGCCTCCCGCTGATCTCTTGGTTGGTCAGGCCCTCGGCCATCAGCCTCAGCACGCCCATCTCCCGTGGCGTGAGCACCCGCGCCAGGGTCGCATCCGGAAGCTCAGCGACGCTGCCCCAGCTCGACTCCAGGCAGCCCGCTCGTGCCAAGTGACTGGCTTCGGGTCGCGTGCGAATCAGTCCGGCAAACCCCAGCCGCTCGCAGGTTTCCCGCCACTGGCGCGAAGCCTCCAGCGCCGCGGCTCTGTCGCCCAGCCCTTCGAGCGTGAGAGCGAGCAACTGCTGGGCCCGATAGCGCAACGAAGGTGCATTCAGCGGCGGCAGGACGTCCGGGGCTGACAGTTTTTCAACTGCACGCCGGGCGCGCCCCAGCATCTCCGGCCAGCGCTGCTGACGGGCCATGACCCGCAATGCCTGCACGCCGAGCACTGGCTCATAGCACAACTCGTCCGCCCGCAGGCACTCCAGATGCCGGCGAACTTCAAGCAGATGGGCCTCGGCCTGGATCAGGTCGCTTCGGTAGATCGCCGCCTCCGAAAGCCCCAGGCCGGCATGCAGGATGAAAGGATCACTGCAGCGACGTGCATAGCCGAATCCGCGTCGATAGAGCGATTCACCCCGCTCCGCATCACCATTGAGAATTGCCAGTTCCGCCTGCAGGAGCAGCAGCCTGCCAAGCAACAGTGGGTATTCCGCGTCGTGGTCGCGGAGCAGTTCGAAATCAAGACTGAGCACTTCTTCCGCCCGCGACCACTCTCCGGTCAGGATCAGCAAGCGAATCCGATCGGTGTCGATCAGCACCTCGCTGGCCAGGCAACCCTGCCGGCGCGCCAGGCCCACCACCTTGCCGAGCAGGGATTCGGCCTGCTCGACCTGCCCCTGCGACAGAGCGATGCGTGCCAGTGTCGAGTAGCACAGGTGGATCGAATGCCAATCCCGTGAATCGAGGTCCTCCAGGGCGGACCGGCAGTGTGTCCGCGCTCGCTCACCATGTCCCTGCAGTCCGAACAGCGTGCCCTGCAATGCCTCCCAGTTGGCGAGCATGCGCCGCTGATGCTGTGCGCAGGGCTGCGGCAGCTGCCAGCCGAGGCGATCGATGCAGGCCTGCGCCTCATCCAGCCGCCATCCAATGAGCAGTGCCTGGGCATTGAGGTAGATAAGAAAAGGCGTGCTTTCCAGCAGGTTCGCCGAAAGCCGCTCGCGCCAACCCAACCAGCTGTGCAGGTGCTGGCCGGCGAACAGCCAGGCCAACGGAACTCGCTCCATATAGCTGGCCGCGGTATCCACCTGCCCTTCCTGCAGTGCCAGCTCCACTGCATCGCCGACGAAGCCGGCTTCGCGCAGCAAGCGACAGGCCTGCAGGCGCAGACGTCGGGCCTCGCGGGGTGGCAACTCATCGGCCAGCGCCCGCGCGACCACAGGATGCAGGTGCCACCAGCGTGCCTCGGCGTCCAGGGGTGACAACATCCCCAGAGAGAGCAACTGCGAGGCAAACTGCCGGCTGGCATCCAGCTCCGGCCAGAACTCTGCGCACAAGGCGGCAGACACCCTGGGCAGGTGCGCAATGCCGCGGAGCATGTGTCGCTGCGCATCGCTCAGGCGCGACAGGAGATCATCGCGAACATACTCGCGGCGCCTGAGCACCGGCGGCCGGACCGGATCATCCCTTCCCTGCAATCCCAGCCGCACCATGGCGCACCAGCCCAGCGTGGCCTCCCACAGTTCATCGGCGAAGTCCTCGGACTGGCTGCCTGCAATCAGCGGCAGCAGGCGGGCGAATTCCTCACGGGTGAGCGCCAGGCTGTCCGCCCCCAACGCGATGACGTCGCCTTCCAGCGACAGCCGCGCCAACGGCCAGCACGGACGCTGGCGAGCGCTGACCCAGAAGCGCACGGGGGCGTCCTCTTCCAGCAGGCCGATCAGCCAGGTATCCAGTTCTGATGCCTGGGCCGGATAGTCGTCGAGGATGAGATACAGCGGCGCGGAGGCGTGGCGCAGGCAATCGAGCAGGACCTCCGGCGCGGCCTCCCGGCCGAGGCCCAGCTGGCGCGCCAGCAACCCGGAAAGCTGCGCCGGCGACACCGGCCGGCCATGCAGGGCGAGCCAGGCATAGCGGGTGTCCGCCGGCAGCTGCGCCAGGCTCTCGCGCAGCAAGGCGGTCTTGCCGAAGCCGCCCGGTGCTTCGAGCAGACACAGCCGGTGCTCTGCCAGCACCTGCCCGCTCAGACGCTCGCGGGGCAGATGAATGGCCGGGCTGGAAACCTTCAGGGGCAGGAGGCTGGAAAGCGTCATGAGCGGACACCGGACTGACTGTCAGTCGATCCTTGCCAGCCTTGCGACGTCGCACCATCAACCATTCGAGGTATTCGATCCGAACGGTGACAGCTCTAGTTACCTTTCTCTACTCAGGCGCCCGGGCTCCAGTCACTTCAGCGACACCCACAGGTCTCCGGCACACCGGGTAATCCGCGAAATTACCTGAACAGGCAATTCAGGCCCCTCACTCGACTCCCTAGCATGGCCACTCCACTGACTCACCAAGCGTTTCATTGGAGTACCGCATGACTACAAGAACAACAAAGAGCGGCGCGTTCCAGCCGCGCCTCCTGGCTATCGCCGTCACCATGACCTGCGGCTCGCAGGCCGGAGCTGTCGACTTCAACATCGGGGAAATCGAAGGCAAGTTCGACTCGTCGCTGACCTTCGGCACCAGCTGGTCCACCACCGCGCCCGACAAGCAGTTCATCTCGAACAACAACTCGATGGGCGTGCACGGCGGCAAGTCCTCCTCTCGCACCACCGACGACAACCGCCTGAACTTCAAGAGCGGCGAGAACATCTCGACCATCGTCAAGGGCCTGCACGACCTCGAGTTGAAATACGGGGACAGCGGCGCTTTCCTGCGTGGCAAGTACTGGTATGACTTCGAACTCAAGGACGGCCACCAGCACTTCTACGACATCGACGACCACGGCCGCGACCAGGCCGCCAAGAGCTCCGGGGCGATGTTCCTCGACGCCTTCGTCTACCACAACTACAACCTCGGCGACCTGCCCGGCAACGTCCGACTTGGCAAGCAGGTGGTGAACTGGGGCGAAAGCACCTTCATCCAGAACGGCATCAGCTCGATCAACCCGCTCGACGTCGCCGCCTTGCGCCGCCCCGGTTCAGAGGTGAAGGAGGGTCTGGTGCCGGTGCAGATGTTCTACGTCTCCCAGGGGCTGACCGAGAACATCACCGCCGAAGCCTTCTACCAGTTCAAATGGGACAAGACCGTCACCGACAACTGCGGCACCTTCTTCGGCGCCGACGGCGTGGCCAAAGGCTGCGACGACCGCCTCGTCACCGCCGGCTATGACCTGGCCCCGGGTGACGCGACCAACACCGGTGGCGCGGCCGCCCTGGCGGCAATGAGCGACGACGCCTACATCCCCCGCGCCAAGGACAATGATCCGCGCGACAGCGGCCAGTACGGCCTCGCCCTGCGCTGGTTCGTGCCGGAGCTGAACGAAACCGAGTTTGGCGCTTACGCCATGAAGTACCACAGCCGCAGCCCGTTCCTCAGCACCGTGCGCACCACCAACCCCAGTGCCAGCGCTGCCAACTCCCTGGCCTCGATCCGGGACGCCAAGTACTTCATCGATTACCCCGAGGACATCCGTCTCTACGGCCTGAGCTTCGCGACTAACCTTGCGGGCGTTTCCTGGGGCGGTGAACTGAGCTACCGGCCGAATATGCCGTTGCAACTCAACACCGCCGATCTGGTCAGCGCCACCCTGACCCCGGTCGGCCGCAGCTCGCCGTCCCCGCTGTTCACCACCGGTTTCTCCAGCGGCACACCGGCCGGTGACACGATCAACGGCTACGACCGCAAGCCGGTGCTGCAGGTGCAGACCACAGTGACCAAGCTGTTCAACCAGGTGTTGGGTGCCGACCGCCTCACCGTGGTCGGTGAAGTGGGCTACAACCGTATCAACGGCCTGGGCGATACCGACGGAACCGATCTGCGCTTCGGCCGCAGCCCCGCCTTCGGTTCCGGCATCCTGCCCGGTGCTACCGGTGCCGCCACCTGCCGCGGCACCAACGTAGGCCTGCCCAACGCCAGCAATCCCGCGCAAGAGTGCAACAGCCACGGCTTCTATACCGCCAACTCCTGGGGCTACCGCATCCGCAGTCAGCTGGATTACCCCAACGCCATCGCCGGCATCAACCTCTCACCCAACCTCGCCTGGTCCCACGACGTGGAAGGCACCGGGCCGAACTTCGAGGAAGGTGCCAAGGCCGCCAGCCTCGGTCTGAACGCCGACTACCAGAACACCTACACCGCTGCGGTCAACTACACGACCTACTTCGACGGCCAATACAACACGATGACCGACCGCGACTTCGTCTCGCTGAGCCTGGGCGTGAACTTCTAACGATCATCACGGAGACGCACACCATGAAGAAGCACCTCACCCTCGGCGGCGGCGCACTGGCGCTGTCCCTGCTGGCCAGTGGCGCGCTGGCCGCCATTTCTCCTCAGGAGGCCGAACAACTCGGCGGCGCCAAACTGACCCCGACCGGCGCAGAGAAAGCTGGTAACGCCGATGGCAGCATTCCCGCCTGGACCGGCGGCCTGAAGCCCGGCGCCGCGCCGGTGGACAACGGCTTCCTCGGCGACCCCTTCGCCAGCGACAAGCCTCTGTTCATCATCACTGCGGCGAACGCCGAGCAGTACAAGGACAAGCTGACGCCCGGCCAGCTCGCGCTGTTCAAGCGCTACCCGGACAGCTACAAGATCCCGGTCTATCCCACTCACCGCAGCGCCTCGGCGCCGCAGGCGGTCTACGACGCCATCAAGAAGGGCGCAACACAGGTGGAGCTGGCGAACGACGGCAACGCCCTGGCCCACTTCGAGACCCGCTACACGCCTTTCCCCATCCCCAAGAGCGGCGTGGAAGTGGTCTGGAACCACGAGGGTCGCTACCGCGGCACCAGCCTCGAACGCTACAGCGCCCAGGTCGTGCCACAGGTGAATGGCGACTTCACCGCCGTGGGCTTCAAGGAAAACACCGGCTTCCCGCAGTTCATGAGCGATGTCGACCCGGCCAAGAGCGCGAACATCCTCTACTACTACAAGCAGGAGATCATCGCCCCGTCGCGTCTCACCGGCACCGTGAACCTCGCCTACGAGACCATCGACCAGATCAAGGAACCCCGCCAGGCCTGGACCTACAACGCCGGCCAGCGCCGCGTTCGCCGCGCTCCGGAAGTGGCCTACGACGGTCCGGGCAGCGCCGCCGACGGCATGCGCACCGCTGACAACTCCGACCTCTACAACGGCTCGCCGGACCGCTACACCTGGAAGCTGATCGGCAAGAGGGAAATCTACATTCCGTACAACAGCTACCAGCTGATGTCGCCGAAACTCAAGCTGGCCGACATCGTTCGCCCAGGCCACATCAATCCCGAGCACACCCGCTACGAGCTGCACCGAGTCTGGGAAGTGGAAGGCACCCTGAAACCCGGCGCCCGCCACGTCTATGCCAAGCGCCACATGTACTTCGACGAGGACACCTGGATGCTCGCCGAGGTCGATCACTACGACAGCCGCGGCCAGCTCTGGCGCGTAGCCGAAGGCCACCAGGCGAACGACTATCAGCAGGGCGTCGCCCTGTACGCCGCGCAGACGCTCTATGACCTGATCGCCGGCCGCTACCTGGCGATGAACCTGATCAACGAAGCCAAGCAAGGCACCCGCTACGACATGAAGTACACCGCTTCGGACTTCACCCCTGCCGCCCTGCGCAACTCCGGCATCCGCTGAGCACCATCGGGCGCCCCTCAACGGGCGCCCTTTTCCCGTTTTCGCTTCAACCCTCCCCGCTCTTCCGCACATCGATACCAAAACTTCCAGCGCCCAGGACAGGTCCACTGCATGACCCTGTTTGAAGTGGCGCCCACTCGAAGAGAGGGGCGCGGCACTGCGCCCGCCTCGCTTCAATGGCGCACTTCGCACAATCAGGCCGCGCCGTTGGCTGCACAGGAGTTCCAACATGAGTGACTACATCGCCCCACTGCGCGACATGCAGTTCGTCCTGCGTGACCTGCAACTGCTCGACAGGCTGAACCAACTGCCCGGCCAGGAAGAGATGAACGCCGAGCTGGTGGACGCCATCCTCAACGAGGCCGCGCGCTTCGCCCAGGGCGAACTGGCGCCGCTGAATGTCGTTGGCGACCGCCAGGGAGCACGCTGGAAGGACGGCGATGTGCGCACGGCCGAGGGCTGGCGCGAGGCCTACGAACGATTCGCTGACAACGGCTGGAACGCCCTCTCCTGCCCGCCGGACTTCGGTGGCCAGGGCGCGCCGCGACTGGTTTCGGCGCTGGTGGAGGAAATGTGGAACGCCGCCAACGTCGCCTTCGGCCTGTGCCCGATGCTGACCCGTGGCGCCATCGAGGCCATCGATCTGCGTGGCTCGGATGAACTGAAGCAGACCTGGCTGCCGAAACTGGTGAGCGGCGAATGGACTGGCACCATGAACCTGACCGAGCCCCAGGCCGGGTCAGACCTCGCCGCCGTGCGTACACGCGCCGAGCCGCAGGCGGACGGCAGTTACCGGGTATTCGGGCAGAAGATTTTCATCACCTACGGCGAGCACGACCTAACCGACAACATCGTCCACTTGGTGCTGGCCCGTGTACCGGGCGCGCCGGATGGCGTGAAAGGCATCTCGCTGTTCGTGGTGCCCAAGGTGCTGCTGAACACCGACGGCAGCCTGGGCGAGCACAACGACGTGCGTTGCGTCTCCATCGAGCACAAGCTCGGTATCCACGGCAGCCCGACCGCCGTGCTGGCCTTCGGCGACCAGGGCGGCGCCACGGGCTGGCTGGTGGGCGAAGAGAACCGCGGCCTGGAGTACATGTTCATCATGATGAACGCGGCGCGCTTCTCCGTTGGCATCGAAGGCATCGGCCTGGCCGAACGAGCCTACCAGCGCGCGGTGGCCTATGCCCGGCTGCGCATCCAGGGCACCGAGATTGGCGTACCGGGCCGTGAAAAGGCCGCGATCATTCGCCACCCCGACGTGCGCCGCCTGCTCATGTCCATGCGTTCACGGGTGGAGGCCATGCGCGCGCTGGCCTGCGAAGTGGCGCTGGCGACCGACCTGGCCCATGCCCATCCCGACCAAGCCGTTCGCCGTGAACGGCAGGCTTTCGTCGACCTGATGATTCCGGTGATCAAGGGCTGGTGCACCGAAAGCGCGGTGGACATCGCCTCCCTCGGCGTGCAGGTCCATGGCGGGATGGGCTTCATCGAGGAAACCGGTGCCGCCCAGCATCTGCGCGACGCTCGGATCACGCCGATCTATGAGGGCACCACGGGCATCCAGGCGCTCGACCTGATCGGTCGCAAGATTGCCCGCGACAAGGGCGCGGCCGCCTTCGCCCTGATCGCCCGCCTGCGTGAAGCGCAACTGGCGCTACCGGACGACGACCCGCAACTGGCCGCGATTCGTCATCGTCTGTTCTCGGCGATCAACGCCCTGGATGACGCGGTGACCTACGTGGTGAACCACTACGATGAGCATGTGCGCCAGGTGGCGCTCGGTTCGGTGCCGCTGCTGGAACTGTTCGGTATCGTCACCGGCGGCTGGCAGTTGGCGCGCTCCGCCCAGGTGGCCCGCGAGCGCCTGGCCGGCAACAGCGGCGACGCCGCGTTCTACCGGGCCAAGCTGCGTACTGCGCAGTTCTATGCCGGGCATTTCCTCACCCGCGCGCCGGGTCTGGCGCAGGCCATTGTCGAGGGTGGCGACGCTGCCCTGGCGATGGAGGACTTCGCCTTCTGAGCGGACATGCCCGCCCGTCCGAAGTCTCGGCGGGCGGGCGCCATCCGTAACGACAGCTTTACACCTGCCTTCGATCCTGCCGGCGGTGGCAACAACAGGCCGCGCCCCAGGCGTGTGCATGCTTGGCTATTGCAGGGGGGCGCCGTTATGCAGGAATGCTCGTTGACAGTCGTCCGCCGCTTCAGTGAGATGGCCTTTCGTTCAGGCAAATGGCATTGCTGGCCGACTGTGTGTGCGTTGTGTCCTGCAATGCCGCGATGACGAAACTTTGGCGATCCCGACTCGCTTACGAAAGTTTTCTCGTTTCATCGACACAGGAGATGCCGGCGATGTTGAACCAGGCAGCCCGGAACACCCAGGACGTCGAATTCGACGAGCAATTCCTCCTCGCCTTCGAGATCCAGGTCCTGCAGAAGGCCCTGCCGGCCTTCGAAGAGGCCTCGCGCTTCGCCCGCGACCGAGGCCTGCGCTGTAGCGTGGAACTGATCACCAACGCTGACGGCCACCCCGAACTCAGCCTTAGCGCTACCCAGCGCGATGACCTTCCGGACAGTTGCTACCGACTGATCGCCGACCCGGCCGCCCAGGGCATAGTCCATGAGGAGTTCACAGCGGTGAACCGCCGCACGCGTCGCCAGGGTGCGCGCCTGGCGACGCTGACCTCGCGCTCGCTGGAGCTGCAGCTGGAAGCCTTCTTCATGCACGCCTTTGGCATGCGGCTGGACTACAACGTGCTGCGCCTGGACTACTCTTACGAGCATGCTTCTGGGCTATAGGCCTTTTCCGACGCTGCCGGCCGTCGGTTCGGCCGGTGGCGGAACGAGCGTTCCGTCGGACAGTTCCTGCAAAGGATGATTTATGGCAACGATGAACGCGTCGAAGTCGCTATTATTCGCGCCCTGTGCGCCACCTCGTGCGTGTTTCCTCGTTGTCGCTTCGCCATGAATGAATTCCTCGTGCATTTTCAGGACGGTCACTGCCTGGGCAAGACCGTGCTGCGCTCGTTTTCCCGTCAGATGACCCTCTCCGAGGCGCGCGTGCGCCTGCAGGCCTGCTACCCGCTGCGCGTTCCGCACCTGCTGAACATCCTGCACCTGACGCCGATGCTGCCCGGCCGCTGATCCGCACCCACCCGTACAGTTTTCCTGCGCCACTGTGCCTGCAACCGGGCATCGACCGTGGCTAGAGTCGTTCGTCCCGACTTCAAGGAAAGCACCATGGCCGACCTGCAGATTCGCCCCGCCACCGCCGATGACGTTCCGGCCATGCTGGACCTGATCTTCGAGCACGGCCCCAACGACTGGAACTTCCTGCCCGAAGGTCCGGTTCGCGAGCACTTCCAGGGCATCGCCGCGGGGACGGTCTGGGCGCTGGTCGCAGTGGATGGCGATGAGCTGCGCGGCCTGGTGACCTTCCATGAAAGCGCTGCGTTCGGCCGCTTCCAGCACGAAGGGCGCCCGCGTCACGCCTATATCGCCGAGGCCACGGTGCATCGCAGCGAAGCCGGGCGCGGCCTGGGTACGCGCCTGCTGCGCGCGGCCATTGCCGATCTGCTCGCCCGTGGCCTGCCCGACATCTACATCGAGCGCCACGAGGAGAACCCCGGCTCCGCCGGGATGATGCGCAAGGCCGGCTTCGACGAGCTGGAAACCTTCGCCGACCCGCAGCGCCGCCCCAATGGGTCGCGGCGCACGACGATCTGTTACCTGGACGCGCGAACCGGCGCCGCCTGAGCTTCGCCCAGACCGGCGAGGGCTTGCCGTGCCGCTTCGCCGGCCTGCTCCAGCACCTGGCGCTTCCAACCGTCCTCGTCCACGTAGAAGGCATCACGCAGCTGGCGATGGATGCGCAGGGCTTTCTCCGCCGGTACGCCGGGGTTGTTGGCCAGCCACTGGTCCGCGCGCAGCGCCTTGAGCACCTTGAGCCCCGGCAGCGTGCCGAACTCCAGGGCGATGGCGGTCAGCTCGGCCTGCGGACACTCGCTCGCAGCGCTGAGGATCATCTGCCCCTGCAGCTGCACCGACACCGATCCCCCTTCGTGCGCCGAAGTCACCTCATCGCTCCACCAGCGGCGCGTGCGCGCCAGCGTCTGCGGATCGTTCCCGCCCACATAGATGCGCTCGCCGTGGCCTTTGGGCCCAAGGCCGGTGTGCACGTCGATCCAGCCCAGTCGTGCGCAGTCCCGGGCGTGCTGGCGCAGCACCTGGCGCACAGCCTGGTTGCTCCAGGTCGGTTTGGCGCCGATGTAGAACAGGCCGTTGGGATGGCTGTCCTGGCCGCTGGATATGGCTGCCTGCAGTTGCTTGCGGCCGTGGCGCATGGCGTAGCGCAGCAGGCGCAGGTGGCTGGCGAAGGACGGCCAGCGGCGCGGGATCAGGATCGGGTCGAGCGCCGCGTAGGCCTGGTTGCGCTGGCGCGGCTGGGAGAAGTCGATGAAGTTGCGGTTGAGGTCGACGTTCTCGTGGGTCCAGCGCCGCCACCAGGAAAAACCGTAGGGGTTGGCCGCGTGCAGGTAAAGCACTGCGCAATCGGCCTTGGCACATTGCTCCAGCCAGTCGGGATCATTGAGCAGCGCAATCTGCACCGCCGAGCCGCAGAAGCCTTCCACCCCATGGCAGCCGCTGCTGATGATCAGCAGGTTCTGCGCATCGCGCGGACCACTGCGCGCCACGTCCAGCGCGAGCGGCTCGCCATCGCGGCCGGCCAGCGGGTGGCGGTGGGATTCGACGACCAGGCCGGCGGACAGGCACGCGGCGAGAAACTTGCCACGCGCTTCGGCGTAGCTCTGGGAAAAACAGGCAGACGGGTTCATCACCGCTCCGGATGATTGGATGTTGCAGGGCCCGCTGGGCGGGCCCTTCGGGGAGTATCAGGCGTGGCCGACCGCACCGGGCAGCGGCGCTTCGCTGTGCTCGCCCTGCAAGGACTGGCGGGTGCGCTCGGGGGCGATGATCCGGCAGCCGAGGATGGCACCGACCACGGTGAGCACGCCGAACAGGCCGAGCGCCGTCTCGAAGCCATGGGCGATGTCACCGCCGCGCAACTCGACCAGTTGGCCGACGATCCAGGGCGCGAGCATGCCGGCGCTGGTCATGCCGCCAATGTGAATGGCCAGCATCGAGCCACGCTGGGCACTCGGGGCGATGTAGGCGACCAGGGTGTTGCAGAAGGTCGGCAGGACGTTCACCAGGATCGCGCCCAGGGCGTAGAGCACCAGGATCGCCACCCGATCGCCGTGCAGCAGGGTCAGCGCGCAGAAAGCAACACCGGCGACCGCTGCGAAGGCCATCGGCGGCAGCACCATGGCGCGCTGCACCGAGGCTCCGCGCTTCATCGCCCGCTGGGAGAGCGTGGAGAGCAGCAGGTTGGCAAGGATCACCCCGACCGTCACCACCATCACCGTGTAGCCCGACTGCATGGGCGTCATGCCCTGGCCCTTCTGCAGGTACACCGGCACCCAGCTGTACACCAGCGCAGTGGGCAGGTAGCTGAGGAAGCCCATCAGGGTGATCCAGATGAAACTGCGGTTGAGCAGCAGGCGGCTGTACGGCAGGCGCAGTGACGACCCCGGCCCCTCTTCCTCGGTCTGCTGGCCTTCACGGCCGAAGATCAGCCAGACGACCAGCCAGACCAGCCCGAGCAGCGCCAGCAGGAAGTACGCGGTGCGCCAGCCGAAGTGCTGGATCGCCAGCGGCAGGCTCAGCGCGCCAAGTACCGCGCCGAGCATGATCGACACCTGGATCAGCGCCGAGGGCAGCACACGCTCCTTCGGGCCGAACCACTTGAAGCAGGCGTGCTGGGTAACCGCCGTGCCCGGCCCGGTGCCGGCGCCCAGCAGCAGGCGCCCGGCGACCAGCGCGGCGAAGCCGCTGGACAGCGCCACCAGCAGTTGCGAGGCCATCCAGACCACCGACATGCCGGCGAGAATCCAGCGTGTCGGGAAGCGGTTGGCGAGGAAGCCCACCAGCACGCCGGAGATCGAATAGAGGAAGAAGAACGCGCTGCCGATGAAGCCGAACTCGGTTGGCGAGAGCTTTAGTTCGTCGATGATCTGCGCGCCGGCGAAGGCGAAGATGGTCTTGTCCAGCACGCTGATGACCATCACCAGCATCAGCAGGATGAGGACTACGGTGCGCTGTTTCATGCCTGCTCCTCTCTCGACAGAGAAGTCTCCACCAGCCGCACCCAGAGCGCCGCGCCGAAGGGAATGGCGCCGTCGTTGAAGTCATAGCCGGGGTTGTGGACCATGCAGCCGCTGGGGCCGCTGTTGCCGTTGCCCAGGGCGATGTAGCAACCGGGGCGGCGCTCCAGCATCCAGGCGAAATCCTCGCTGCCGAGGAAGCCCGAAGGGATCTCGGACAGCAGGCGCTGCGGGCCGACCAGTTCGGTCAGCACCTGGCGCGCGAGGCGGGTTTCTTCTGGCGTATTGACCAGCACCGGCACCAGCTCCTCGTACTCGTAGTGCAGTTCCATGCCGTGCACGGCGGCGACGCCACGGCTGATCTCGCCGATGCGTCGCTTGAGCAATTCACGCACTTCCGGCTTGGTGGCGCGCACGCTCAGGCGCAGGTCGGCATGGTCGGGAATCACGTTCGCCGCCTCCCCTGCCTTGAGCATGCCCACGGTCACTACAGCCACTTCGGTGGACGGCACGTTACGCGCCACAATGCTTTGCAGCGCCAGCACCAGTTCGGCGGCGGCGACAATCGGGTCTTTGGTCAGGTGCGGCATGGCGCCATGGCCGCCGACGCCGGTCAGACGGATCGATACGCGGTCCGAGGATGCCGTCAGCGCGCCCTCGCGGGTGAGGAAGCAGCCCACCGGCAGGCCCGGCGCGTTGTGCAGCGCGTACACCGCGTCGCAGGGGAAACGCTCGAACAGGCCGTCGTCCATCATTGCCACGGCGCCACCCAGGGTTTCCTCGGCGGGTTGGAAGATCAGGTTGAGGGTGCCGTCGAAGTGGCGCTGCTCGGCCAGGTCGCGGGCGGCGCAGAGCAGGATGGCAGTGTGGCCATCGTGTCCGCAGGCGTGCATGCGGCCGGCGTGCTGGCTGGCGTAAGGTACGCCGCTGGCTTCGTCGATAGGCAATGCATCCATGTCGGCACGAATGCCGATGCTGCGCGCACTGCTGCCCTGTCGCAGCACACCGACCACGCCGGTGCCACCCACGCCCTCATGGACTTCATAGTCCCATTCGCGCAGGTAGCCGGCAACGATGGCGGCAGTGCGCGCCTCCTCGAAGCCCAGCTCGGGATGCTGGTGAAGGTCCCGGCGAATCCGGGCGAAGGCTTCCTGGGAAGCGAATAGTCTTTCGACTGTCTCGTGCTGGGTAAGGGGGTGCTGACTCATGCCGCATCCTGCTCATTGTTCTGATGTGGCCGGCAGGATGCCCCACGCGCGAGGCGCTGAATAATGACCTTCGCGCATGCTTATCAAGGCTGGTTATCGACGCCTGCTTTCAATCGGCCTTGCCGTCGGCCTTGCGCAGGTGCGGCCCCTTGAAGGCGTAGACCAGTTCGTCCACCAGGGTCTGCGCCTCGCGGGTCATCAGTTCCGGCGGGCGGCAGACCAGCGAGATGTCGGTTCCCGGCACAGTCTCGGCGATGTCCAGCGCCTCCAGGGTGCCGGCAATGATCGGCAGGTCGAACACCCGCCGCGACCAGAAACTCACCGCGTCGGTGTTGGCCGCCAGTTCCGCGTAGAGCACCACCGAGGCGCACTCGATGACGCGCTCGGGGTGGCGCACCTGGTACTGCTCGAACATCTGCCCGGCGAGGGAAACGTCCAGCGAGTCGGGAACCAGCCACTCCTCGTCGAGCAATTCGTGCAGCGACCGCGCGTTGCGCAGCGGGTGGCCCTTGCGCACTGCCAGCGTGGTGGGCTGGGCATAGAGTTCCTGCCAGTGGAAGCCGTCGACGTTGCGCGATGACGGCTGCGAGGTCAGCACCAGGTCCAGCTGGCCTTCGCGCAGGCCTTCGAGCAGCTTGGCCGGGCGTAGTTCGTTGATCTGCAGCTGCACCTTGGGGTAGCGCTTGCGGTAACGCAGCAGGCTGGCGGCGAACTGCTGACTGGGCGTCACCGGTGACACTCCAATGGCCACGCGGCCATCCATGGCACCCTTCAGTGTCTCGATCTCGTCCCGCGCGCGGCGCACTTCCTCCACCACCAGGCGGGCGCGGCGCACCAGGCGCTCGCCGTATTCGGTAGCGGTAATGCCACGGTTGGAGCGTACCAGCAGCGGCACGCCCAGCTCGGCCTCCAGCTCCTTGATGCTCTTGGACAGGGCGGGCTGGGAGATGTGCAGCAGGCGCGAAGCTTCCTGGATGCTGCCGCTTTCGCAGATGGCGACGATGGCGCGGAGTTGATGCAACTTCATGGAGTGGTCGTCGGCTCGGGGATCGGTAACAGGTCGGAACATAAAGCAAAATCGAGGCCGGCGTGAGTAACGGTTGGTAAACGCGGGTGGACTGGTGGGTCGCGGGGGTGTTTTTGCCGGCTGATTCAGGCGGTGGGCATTTATGGGAGTTTCGTGCATTGCCAGCATGGGTATCGCTGCGCTCCACCCACCCTACGACGAGTCACGCCTGTTGCCCCTGAGCTTGCGGACGGGTTCGCGGGCATGGCCCGCTCCTGCAGGTGGGCGCGCGACCCACAAAAAAAGCGGCCCGAAGGCCGCTGATAAACACATCGGAGCGCCGGTGAGCGCGAGTCGGGTCCGCCGTCAGCGGATGCCGGTGGCGCGCAAGGCGTTGGGGGTGAAGTCGTTGCTGCTGGCCTTCACCGCGAAGTCGTAGCTGCTCTTCTCCTCATTGCGCAGGCCGGACACCGTGTAGCGGCCGGACAGCACGTCATAGTGGGTCTCCGCCGTCAGCCAGGTGAACTGCTGGTCGTAGAACGGCCGCGCATGGCCCTCGGACACCCGCCAGAGGCTGCCACGGCCGTCGTAGGCGTCAGCCTCGGCGATCTGCCAGCTGTCCTCGTCGATGTACAGGTCACGCTTGCTGTAGATATGCCGCTGGCCCGGCTTCAGGGTCGCCACCACGTGCCACACGCGGTGCAGCTCGTAGCGGGTGTGGTCCGGGTTCAGGTGGCCGGGCTTGACGATGTCGTCGTACTTCAGCCCAGGCGAGTCGAGCGCGAAGCTGTTGTAGGGGATGTACAGCTCTTTCTTGCCCACCAGCTTCCAGTCGTAGCGGTCCGGTGCGCCGTTGAACATGTCGAAGTCGTCGTAGGTCCGCATGCCTTCCGCGCCGGGGCTGTCGTAGCCTACCTGCGGGGCACGGCGCACGCGGCGCTGGCCGGCGTTGTACATCCACGCCATGCGCGGTTCCTTGACCTGGTCGATAGTCTCCAGCACCAGCATCACGCTGCCTGCGCGACGCGGCGGCGAGAGAATTTCCTGGCGGAAGTAGTAGAGGATATTGTCCATCTTCGCCGGGTCGTAGTCCTTGAGCCCGAATGGGAAGGCGAACTGCTCCTTCATGTAGCTGATGGTGTAGGCGCCGTTGGTCTGCGGGTTCATCTGCGCGGTGGTGCGCAGCATCGCGTTGCCCCGGTAACGGGTGACGTGGTTCCAGATCACTTCCAGTCCGTTCTGCGGGATGGGGAACGGAATGGTCATGCTGAAATGGGTCAGCCCGTTGCCGCCCTCGGCCAGCGAAGTCGCCGTGGCGTTCTTCTTCGCCGCGTCGATCACCGCCTGCGGGTAGCTCGCACTACGGTGGCTGGGGTAGACCGGAATGCGGTAGGTCTCGGGGAAGCGCTGGAACATCGCCAGCTGCCCCGGCGTGAGCTTGTCCTGGTACTGGCTGGCGTTCTGCGCAGTGATGGTGAACAGCGGCTTGTCCGCGGCATAGGGGTCGGCGAGGAAGCCGCCGGCATCGGCCTTGCCGGCGTTCAGCGCCAGGCCACCGGTCCAGGCCGGGATGCTGCCGTCGGCGTTGCCCGCCTTCTCGGCGCCAATCGGGGTGAGTTCATTGCCCAGGCGCGCGGCCTGGTCGGCGCCGACCGCGGCCATGACCTGCCCGGCGAGCAGGCTCAGCGTCAGGCAGCCGGCCTGCAACCATTGTTTGTTGTTCATGCTTTTACCTCAGGGGGCTGGCGGGCATCAGAAGCTGACGCCCATGCTGACGGCGAGGAAATCGCGGTCGGTGTTGACGTTGTAATCACCGCCGAAGTAGTCGGTGTAACTGATGCTGGCGGTGTAGCGGCTCAGGTATTCGGCGTCGACGCCGACGCTGACCGACTTGTCGCCCTCGTTGAAGGTCGGGCCGTAGCCCTGCACGTCGTGGGAGAACGCCAGGTTCGGGCGCAGCGAAACGCCACCGAGCAGGTCGTTGTATTCCAGGCCCGCGCGCACGCGGTAACCCCAGGAGTTCTGGGTGTAGAAGCCCTTGTCATCGCACTGGCCGGGGTTGGCGGTGTTCACCACCTTCTGGCAGATCGCGTTGCCCGACAGCCCCAGCAGCGCCGAGGTGCCGGCGCTGGCCAGCTCGCCATTGCCGTACACGCTGCTGCGGCCGAAGCGCAGGTCGGAGCCGTCGGTAGAGCCCAGGTCGGCGATGTGGCTGAAGCCGATCTCGCCCACCAGGGTCAGGCGCTCGGCGCCGATCAGTTCGATCTGGTCGAAGGTGTTGGTGAAGGTCATCTGCGCCTGGGTGAACGGCTTGCGCTCGTAACCCTGGATCAGCGAGCCGTAGGCCGAGTCGGCCCAGCCGCTGGAGAAGATCGGCAGGCCACCGTTGACCAGCGGGCTGGTCGCCGCCGAGCCGAGGGTGGCGGCGCCGGAGACGTCGCTGGAGTTGATGCCCAGCGGCATGTTCGGCCGGTAGCTGATCTCGCCCTGCACCGCGGTGCTGCCCCAGGTCGTGTTGAAGCCCAGGCCATAGAGGCGGATGTCCTCGGGGTAGTCCAGGTACCAGCGCGCGGTGCTCACGCCGCCCTGCCCGATCAGCCCGCCGACCGGGTCGGCCAGCGCGCCCTTGCCCACCACCCAGTTACTGGTCGGCGTGCGGCTGTGGTAGTTCATCGCATAGGCGGAGAACTCGGTGTCGTTGTACATCCAGCGCAGCGCCACGCCGAACTGGCCGCCGTCGCGGGCGTCGTGGTCCTTGCCACGCGGTACGTAGCCATAGCCACCCTTGATACCGGTGCCGTCTATGTCACGGTCGAAGTCGCTGCCGTTCACCGCCATGTTGATGTCGCAGCCCTTGGCGGCCACGTCGCTGCCGAAGAAGGTGCCGCAGTTGTCCGGCACGGTCTTCTCCCACTCCAGCTGGTAGAAGGCCTCCATGGACAGGGTGTCGGTGAGCCCCTGGTTGAAATACAGCATGCTCACCGGGATCAGTGCTTCCTTCACCTCGGAACCGGGGCGACGCAGCGCGGCGACGTCCGCCGGGTTGATCGAGTTGATGCCGTTCTGGATGAAGGTGCTCTCGCCCCAGCTCACCACCTGGCGGCCCACGCGCACGGTACCCGGCCGGTCCTGCAGTTCGTAGTTGTGGTAGAGGAAGGCGTCGAGCAGCTCGGCGCCGGAGGACTGGGCGGCGGTATCGCGGCCGCTGTCGTCGATGTCATAGAGCGGGCGGTGTTCGTCCTTCAGTTCGAAGTCGTACCAGTACTTGCCACGCAGGAACAGGCCACTGTCGCCGTACTTCAGCTCCAGGTCGTGCAGGCCCTTGAAGATCTTGGAGAAGGTCTCGCCGCGCTTGAAGTTCAGCCGGCCGTCATCGGAGGTCTGGCTGGAGGCCGTGCCGCCGTTGCGGGTGCCGATGAATTTCTTGTCCGGGCTGTCCATCGCCCAGCTCGCGCCGATGGACAGGGTCGAGTCGAAGCGACCCTCGATTTCCCCCACGTTGAAGCTCACTGCCTGAGCCGAAGATGCCCCGCCAAGGGCCATGCTGGTAGCCAGCGCCAGCGCGTGCGGCTTGAAGCCTGCGGCGCCGGTTATTGTTTTTTTCATGCTGCTCTCCGCCTGGATCGTGCTGGTCACGGCAAGCCGTGCCACCCCTGCTCCGCGGCTCTTGGGCCGGGAGGCGAGCGCAGGTTAGAGCGCTGTCACATGGCTGACTTCTGAAAAAAAGTGATGCCCATAGCCAGAATGAAAACGCCAGCACATCAACAGCGCGCGAGGCTTTGCGGGTGATAACCGACGGCTATCGCGATACCCAGGATTCAGCCGACCCGGGCCGCGCATTGCCCTAAAGTCCGCCGCCATCAGCGACTCCCCGACCCTGAGGTGGACCATGAAGATTGCGTTGACCGGCGACAGCATCCTGCAGCGCCGCCTGAACAGCCGCGAAGACCAAACCCTGCTCCCGCTGTTCGACCTGCTGCGCGACGCCGACGTCAGCTTCACCAACCTGGAAGTGCTGCCCAACGACTTCCATGGCGATGCCGTGCTGGAAAGCGGCGGCTCGCACTTCGGTGCGCCGTCGTGGGTGCTCGACGAGCTGGTGGAAGGCGGCATCGACCTGTTCTCCACCGCCAACAACCACAGCCTGGACTATGGGATCGCCGGCCTGCAGGCCGCCCACGCCCAGCTGGACAAGCGCGAACTGCTGTTCGCCGGCACCGGCCGCAACCTCGAAGAGGCTCGCCGCCCGGTGTACTGCACCAAGCCTGCCGGCACCGTCTCGCTGCTGGCCTGCACCTCCACCTTCGGCAAAGGCCAGGAAGCCAGCGAGCAGACCCGCGACATGCCCGGCCGCCCCGGGCTCAACCCGCTGCGCTACGACACCGTGCACCAGCTCGACGGCGCACAGATGGAAGCCATGCGCGGCATCATCGCCAGCCTCGGCCTGGACCGTCTGTACCAGGGCGCGGTGGACCTGGGCTTCGCCCACCCGATTCCCGATCCGTCGCTGGCGGTGTTCGGCCCCTTCACCCCGTTGCTGTTCCGCCAGGGCGAGAGCGCGCGCCTGCGCACCCTGCCGCGCAAGAAGGACATGGACGACATCCTGCGCTGGGTCGAGGAAGCACGTACGCTGTCCGACGTGGTGGTGCTGAGCATCCACGCCCACGAACTGGGCCACGACGCCAAGGGTGAGTGGGACCTGGAAGTGGCCGCCGAATTCATCCAGCCGGTAGCCCGGCGCATGATCGACGCCGGCGTCGATATCGTGGTCGGCCACGGCCCGCACCTGCTGCGCGGCATGGAGATCTACAACGGCAAGCCGATCTTCTACAGCCTGGGCAACTTCATCGGCCAGAACGAGCTGGTGGAGCGCCTGCCGGCGGACAGCTACGAGCAATTCCGCGTGGACCGCAACCAGACGCCTTCGAAGGTGTTCCTGCAGCGCACCCAGAACGACACCCGCAGCTTCCCCTCCGATGCGCGCTTCTGGGAAAGCCTGGTGCCGGTCTGCCAGTTCGACGGCCGCCGCCTCACCGGCATTGAACTGTACCCGGTGAGCCTGGGCCTGGGCGAGGCGGTACACCGCCGTGGCCGCCCACGCCTGGCCGAAGGCGAACACGCACAAGCGATCCTGCAGCGCTTCGCCGCGTTGTCGGAACCTTACGGTACTCGGCTGTCGGTGGACGGCTCGATTGCGCGCGTCACACTCTGATGCCGCAGCGCCGGGCGGCCACAAGCTGCCCGGCGCCCTCTTCTTCCCATACCCATGACCACAACCCGCATTCTCATCGTCGAGGATGACCTGCGCCTTGCCGCCCTCACCCGCGACTTCCTCGAACACCATGGCCTGACCGCCGTCATCGAGTCCGATGGCGCACGCGCCGCCGAGCGGGTGCTGGACGAACGCCCGGACCTGGTGATCCTCGACCGCATGCTGCCCGGCGAAGATGGCCTGTCCATCTGCCGGCGCCTCCGCCCGCAGTACCAGGGCGCGATCCTCATGCTCAGCGCCCGCTCCGAAGACACCGAGCAGATCGACGGTCTGGAGAACGGCGCCGACGATTACGTCTGCAAGCCAGTGCGCCCGAGCCTGTTGCTAGCCCGCGTACGGACCCTGCTGCGCCGCCCGCGAAGCGCCGCCGAGCCGGCGGAACGGCTGGAGCATTCGGGACTGACCCTCGACGCCCGCCAGCGCGAAGTGCGGCGCAACGGCTCGCGCATCGACCTGACCGGCGCCGAGTTCGACCTGCTCTGGCAACTCGTCGCCCACGCCGGCCAGACCCTCAGCCGCGACGACCTGCTCCTGGCACTGCGCGGCATCACCTGGGACGGCCTGGACCGCTCGGTGGACGTACGCGTCGCCCATCTGCGCGCCAAGCTGGACCAGGACCCGCCAAGGCCGCTGATCGTCACGGTGCGCGGCAAGGGCTATCGCTTTGTCGGCTGACAGCGCTTCGTCAGCATGACCGCCCAGCCGAAAATTCGTCGCGCGGGGAACTCCGTCCAGTCAAACCAGGCACCCTCACCGCCGCAGGAGTGCCCGGCATGACCGTCAGCATCGACAACCTCAATATCGCCCTGCCCGTGGGCAAGACCCCGACCGATACCGTCTCCATCGAGATTCCCGGCCCGCAGGCGCTGGCGCAGTACCCGAACCTGGTCACCCGCCTGCCGGACGGCAGCCTGCAACTCACCGCGCCGACCAAGGGCGTGGCAAGCAAGAGCGTCCACCGCACCCGCTGCGAATGGAAGGAACCGATCTACTGGGCCTTGAGCGGCGCCACCGAGCATGTGAACCACCAACTGATGAAGGTCACCCAGGTGAACTCGGCACAGAAGGTAGTGGTGGCGCAGATGCACGTGAAGGACGACGACAGCCCGCTGCTCAAGGTGTTCTGGCAGAAGGGCAAGCTGACCATGGGTTTCCGCCAGAACTTCAACCAGACCACGCCGGTGAACAGCACAGTGCTGGACAACGTGCCGCTGGGGGCGGAGTTCGACATCCTGATCCTCGCCACGTCCAGCCTGATGCTGACGGTGCAGGCCAGCTGCAACGGGCGTAATTCGGCGGTGCCGTCGATGCCGCTGGATGTCAGCTGGGCTGCACGGGTGTTCGATTTCCACGGCGGGGTCTACAACCAGATCGATTTCACCGACACGACCCTGGCGAGCGATGCGTCGGTGTGCGTGATCAAGGACCTGCAGATCAGGCATGCGTGAGTGCGGGGACAGCGGCGCCTTACAGGCGCTGTTCGCGGCCATGGCCCGCTCCTACAGAAAAGCGCTGGCATCCGGTAGGCTGTGGGATCGTCGCACCCAGAGCCCATCCGTATGCCCGCCCTCACCTGCCCCCATCTGACAGGCCAGCACGTCGAACTCCTGCCCCTGCGGGCAGAACACGCACAGGCGCTGCTCGACGCCGCCGCCGATGGCGAACTGTGGAACCTCAAGGTCACGGTGGTACCCGGCCCGGATACCGTCGCGGGCTATATCGCCAAGGCCGAAAAGGGCCTGGAGGAAGGCAGCGTCCTGCCCTTCGCCATCCTCGACCGGCGCACCGGCAGGATCGTCGGCAGCACCCGTTTCTGGAAGGTCGACCGCGCCAACCGCAAGCTGGAGATCGGCCACACCTGGCTCGCGCTGTCGGCGCAGCGCACGCCGATCAACAGCGAGGCCAAGCTCCTGCTGCTCACCTACGCCTTCGAGGAACTCGATTGCGTGCGCGTGCAGTTCACCACCGACGAGCTGAACGAGAAGTCCCGCGCCGCCATCCTGCGCCTGGGCGCGGTGCAGGAAGGCATCGTCCGCCACGAGCGCATCATGCCCGACGGCCGCAAGCGCAACTCGGTGCGCTTCAGCATCATCGACAGCGAGTGGCCGGAGGTGAAGGCACGGCTGCTGGAAAGGCTCGGCCGCGCCCCGACCTGATGGCCGCTCAGCCCTGGTAGAACACCTCGTCGCTGTACGGGTACCACCAGGAGTGGATCTGCGGCTGGTGGTCGATGATCACCATCTTCGAGCGGCGGAACGCATCCAGCCCCTGGCGGCCCAGCTCGCGACCCATGCCGGACATCTTCCAGCCACCGAACGGCAACGCATCGTTGTCGATCAGCGGGTTGTTCACCCAGACCATCCCCGCTTCCAGGCGATCCGCCGCCTCCATGGCTTCGGCCAGGTCGGTGGAGAACAGCGAGGCGCCCAGGCCGAAGGGCGAGTCGTTGGCCAGCCGCACCGCCTCGTCGAAGTCCTTCACCTTGCAGATCGCCGCCACCGGGCCGAAGCACTCCTCATGGAAGATCGCCATGGCCGGGGTGACGTCGGTGAGGATGGTCGGCTCGTAATACCAGCCCACCGGGAACTGCTCGGGGATGCGCCCGCCGCAGACCAGCGTGGCGCCCTTGGCGATGGCGTCGTCCACCAGGCGGATGACCTTGGCGCGGGCCGCCTCGCTGACCATCGGACCGATCTCGGAACGCTCCAGGCCGTGGCCGATGCGCAACGCGCGGGTACGCTCGGCGAAGCGCGCGACGAATTCGTCATGCACCTCATCGACCACATAGAAGCGCTCCGCCGAGGTGCAGATCTGCCCGCTCAGGTGGAAGGCCGCGGTCACCGCGCCGGCCGCCGCGACTTCCAGCGGCGCGTGGCGGGAGATGATCATCGGGTCGCTGCCGCCGGCCTCGATCACCGCCGGTTTCATCCGCTCGGCGCAGGCCACCGCCACCGCCTTGCCGGCGGCGACGCTGCCGGTGAAGGCCACGGCGTGGGTACGCTCGGACTGCACCAGGCGCTGCGCAGTGCTGGCATCGCCCGGCACGCAGCTGACCATCCCCGCCGGCAGCACCTTGAAGTGCTGCATGAACTTCAGCGTGCACAGCGTGGTGCTTTCCGCCGGCTTGACGATGCAGGCGTTGCCCGCCGCCAGCGAGGCGGCCAGGGTCCAGCACATCAGCAGGATGGGGAAGTTGAACGGCATGATGTGCACGCTGACGCCGTAGGGCTCGTAGCGCACATGCTGGAACGAGCCGAGCTGCGTGGTACCGGCGACCTTGCCGGCCTCGTCGCGGGCCATCTCGGCGTAATAGCGGAAAATCGGCGCGCAGTTGGCCAGCTCGCCCATGGCTTCGGGGAACGGCTTGCCCATTTCCAGGGTCATCAGCCGCGCCACTTCACGCTGGGTGGCCTGGTCGGTTTCGATAGCGTTGGCCAACTGGTGAAGGATCGCCGCACGGGACTTCGCATCCACGCGCTTCCACTCGCGCTGGGCGGCGTTGGCCGCGTCGATGGTGGCGTCCACGTCTTCCGCTTCGCACAGGGCGATGCGTCCGACCGGGGTGAGGTCGGCGGGGTTGACGATGTCGCGCCGGCGCTGCGTCGCCACGCCCTGGTAATCCGGGCCGATGAAACGCAGGGGCAGATCAACGTGAAAGTCGGTCATGGAATGCTCCGCAGGGAATCGGATGAAGCCAGGCGCTGGGCGATCACGTCGCTCTCAAGCCCCTGGCGCCAGTTCGGCAGATGGGTGTCGAGCAGCGTCGCCAGCGGGCGCAGCTGTTCGCTGTCGAGCGCGCGCTGGAACAGCCGCAGCACGCGCGGCAGATGCTTGAGGTAGCCGTGCTTGCCGTCGCGTTTGGCCAGGCGCACGAAGATGCCCAGCACCTTGGCGTGGCGCTGTGCGGCGAGCACCTGGAAGTCGGCCATGAAGCGCCGGCCGTCCACTTCCGGTCGCTGGCTGAGGTACTGGGTGAGCAGGGTCACGCGCAGAGTTTCGGGAATATCGCGGCGCGCGTCTTCGAGCAGGGACATGAGGTCGTAGGCCGGCGCGCCGAACAGCGCGTCCTGGAAGTCCAGCAGCCCGCACGCCGCCACGCCCGCCCTGCCCTCCAGCAGCATCAGGTTGTCGACGTGGTAGTCGCGCAGCACCAGCACTTCACGGCGCAGCGAGACATCGCGCCAGAGCGCGGCGAACTCCGCCAGATAGCGCTCGCGCAGCTTCGCGGCAGCCTGCTCGCCCACCAGCAGTGGCGCATACCAGTCAATGAACAGCGCCGCTTCATCGCCCAGTTTCTGCCCGTCGTAGGCCGCCACACCTTCGGCGGCCTGGGGGCCCGCGCGGTGCAGGCGCACCAGGGCATCCACGGCAAGGCGGTACAGCGCCACCTCGTCATGGCCGTCGGCAAGCAACCGGGTATAGGTGGCCTGTCCGAAGTCCTCCACCAGCGCCAGACCCAGCTCGCGGTCGGCGGCCAGCACGCTGGGCGCCGACAACCCGCAGTCGCGCAGCAGCTGCGCCACCCGCAGGTAAGGGGCCAGCGGCTCGGCGCCGGGAGGCGAGTCCATCAGCAGCAGTCCCTTGCCGTCGAGGCGGAAGTAGCGCCGCATCGAGGCGTCCGCCGGCAGCGCGGTGATGGCCGCGCCGTCCAGGCCGCTGCCGGCGAGGAAGGTCTCGCGGGCAGCGGCACGGGTGGTTTCGCAGGGCAGGTTCATGGCATCACCGGATCATGTAGACCTTCTTGATGGTCTCGTGCACGGTGCACACGCCCTTCCAGTCCTTGGGGAAGAAGGCCGCGGTGTCCGGCTCGATCTCGATCACCTCGCCGGACTCGTGCACGTAGGTGCAACGGCCCTCGAGGAAGTGGCAGAACTCGTCGCTGGTCACGTGGCAGAACCACTTGCCCGGCGTGCAATGCCAGATGCCGCATTCGGACTGGCCTTCGGGCCCCTTGTGCAGGACCACGCCGCTGACATGGGACTCGCCCTCGAGCATGGTCGGGATCACGCCCCAGTCCTTGAGTTCGGTGACCTGCAGGGGGCGGTAGATAACGGGGGTCTTCATCGTTCACTCCTGATGAGTCGAAGCATGTAGGGCGAATGACCGCTTGCGGTTATCCGCCGGTGGGTTCGGGTGGAAATCGACGGCGGATAACGCCCGTGGCGTTATGCGCCCTACGGGTTCAGGCCAGCATGTAGAGGTTGCGCAAGGTGCTATGCACGGTGCATTCGCCGGTCCAGCCGGCGGGGAACAGCACCAGGGTGTCGGGCTCGACCTCGATCACCTCGCCCTCGTCGGAGCGGTAGGTGGCGCGGCCGGAGACGAAGTGGCAGAGCTCGTCGCGCGGGATCGACAGCCGCCAGCGGCCGGGGGTGCAGACCCACAGGCCGGTTTCCGGGCTGTTGTTCGGGCCCTTGAACAGCAACCGGCCGCTGGAGTGCGAGACGCCCTCCAGCGCGTCGGACTGCACGCCCCAGTCCACCAGGTCGTCGTAGTCGCGGGCGCCGCGGATGTGCGGCGCAGTGCTCTCTCCATTAAAGGACGCGGCCTTGAACTCAGGCATGGTTCACCACCTTGCCCTGCACCAACTGGTCGAGGATGCGCGCGGCGTCTTCCGGGCCCTTGCGCGAGCGCATGTAGTCGCTGGTGCGCGCCAGGCGCCCCTGCATCAGCTGGTCACCCAGCAGCTGGGCGATGTTGCGCGCCAGGTCTTCCTCGCTCCAGTCGTAGCGGTCCATGCGCAGGCCGTGGCCGCTTTCCTGGGCACGCATGGCGTTGTCGTGGCCGTCCCAGACATAGGGCATGACGATGGCCGGCTTACCGAAGAACAGGCACTCGGTGAAGCTGTTGTTCCCGCCGTGGTGGATCACCCCGTCGACCTGGGCGATCACCGAGGGCTGCGGGTACCAGTTGGAGACGATCACGTTGTCCGGCAGGTCGGTGTACTTCTCCACGTGCTCGCCGACGTTGAACAGTGCGCGGTACGGCAGCTTGCCGATGGTGGTGACCAGACGCTTGAGCAGCTCGACGTCGCCCGAGCCCAGGCTGCCGAAGCTGACATACAGCAGCGGCTTGTCGTTGTGCGCCTTGAACTGCGGGATTTCATAGGGCTTGTCGGTGCGCACGCAGCCCTGCAGGTAATGGAACTGCCGCGCCGGCAGCGGATGGCGACGTTCGAACTTCACCGGGTCCGGGTAGAGCAGCAGGTTCATGTAGGGCGACTCTTCGAAGAAGGTGCCCAGCGGATACGGCCGCTCGCCACACTCGGCGAGGAAGTCGTTGAAGTCGGCGTGGATCGGCGCGATCACTTCCTCGAAGCGTTTCTGGAAGCGTGCGTGGCCGTCCTTGTCGTCGACGCTCATGCCCGACAGGTACGGCGGGATGTCCGGGTCGTGCACTTCGTTTTCCGAACAGGAGATGATCCGCACCCAGGGCTTGCCGTAGTGCTTGATGGCCGGGAACAGGATCACGTTGTCCACGCAGATCAGGTCCGGCTTGATCCGGTCGAGGATCGCCGGCAGCTCCTTCTGCGCCCACTTGGAGGTGGAGACGATGGCCTCCCAGCACTCCTTCACGTAGTTGTCGAGCTGGTCGATCGGCGCCTTGCGGAAGTTGGGGATGTGGCCGTTGATGAAGTCGGTCCAGTAGCGCGCCATCTCCTCGGCCGGCATCGGCTCGGACATGTTCACGTAATGCTCCTCGAAGCCGTAGGCCGAGTACACCCCGGTCATCCCCGGATCGGTGAGGAACACCGCCTTGTGCCCCAGCGCCTCGCAGGCCTGGGCGATGCCTACCGAGTTGAGGGCCGGGCCGTAGGCGGCCTCGGGGAAGAATGCGATGACCTTGCGTTCACTACTCATGGTGCTCTCCGTTCATGGGGCAGGCCCATTAGTCTTGTTCTTAGGCGATCAGTGAGTCAGCACGCGGCCGTGCCGCGCATCCCAGCCCAGGCGCACCGGCATGCCGGCGGCGAGGCGCAAGAAGTCGTAGTCCGAGGACGGCACGCGGACGATCAGCGGCTTGCTGGAAAGCGCCGTGTTCACGTGCAGGTTGGTGTCCAGGCCGTGGTAGGCCACTTCGGCCACCTCGCCGTGAATCTGGTTGTCGGTGGCCGGCGTGGCGTCGGTGAGAACCCTTAAACGCTCCGGGCGCAGCGCCAGGGTCACGCTCTCCGGGCTGGACTCGGCGGTGGTCTCGATGTTCAGCACCTGGTCGCCGGCCTGCAGGCGATTGGTGCCCACGCGGCGGCCTTCGATCAGGTTGCTGACGCCGATGAAGTCGGCAACGAAGCGGCTGCCCGGGTTCTCGTAGAGTTCACTGGGGCTGCCGCACTGGCAGACCTTGCCGTCACGCAGCACGGCCATGCGGTCGGACATGACCAGGGCTTCTTCCTGGTCGTGGGTGACCATGATGAAAGTGATGCCACTCTCGTGCTGCAGGCGCTTGAGCTCCAACTGCATCTTCTCGCGCAGCTTCTTGTCCAGCGCGCCGAGGGGTTCGTCCAGTAGCAGCACACGCGGACGCTTGACCAGCGCGCGGGCCAGGGCGACGCGCTGGCGCTGGCCGCCGGAGAGCTGGTCCGGCCGGCGGTTGGACAACGGGCCGAGCTGCGCGGTCTCCAGCACCGCATCGACGCGCTGGCGGATTTCCACGGCTGGCAGCTTCTCCATCTCCAGACCGTAGGCGATGTTGCCGCGCACGGTCATGTTGGGAAACAGCGCATAGGACTGGAACATCAGGTTCAGCGGGCGCTTGTTCGGCGGCAGTGGCGAGATGTCCTGGCCATTGAGATAGATCGCGCCGGAGCTGGGCGTCTCGAAGCCGGCGATCATCCGCATCAGGGTGGTCTTGCCGCAGCCGGAGGGACCGAGCAGCGCGAAGAACTCGTTCTCACGGATGCTCAGCGACACCTGGTCCACCGCCGTCAGGCCCTCGCCATAGGATTTGCTCACCTGCTCCAGCACGAGCAGGTCGGATGACTTAGTCATGGGCTTTGGGCACCTTGTTCAGACGTTGGGAGGCGAACAGCGCGGTGAAGCTGACCAGCATCACCAGGGTGGCGAGGGCGTTGATTTCCGGGGTCACGCCGAAGCGGATCATCGAGTAGATCTGCATCGGCAGCGTAGTGGACGCGCTGCCGGAACCGGAGTTGAAGAAGGCGATGATGAATTCGTCCACCGACAGGGTGAACGCCAGCAGCCCGCCGGCCATCACGCCGGGGAAGATCGCCGGCAGCAGCACGCGGCGCGCGGTGGTGAACCAGCCGGCACCGAGGTCGATGGAGGCTTCGAGGATCGAGTAGTCGAAATGCTTGAGCCGCGTGCGCACCACCGCGCAGACGAAGGCGATGTTGAACACCACGTGACTGAGGATGATCGAGTGCAGCCCCAGGCTCATCTTCAGCAGGTTGAAGAAGCTCAGCAGCGCGATGGCCAGGACGATGTCGGGGATGATCATCGGCGCCATCAGCAGCGTGTCGGCGAGGTTCGCGCCTTTCTTGCCGGGGTTGTTGCGGGCGCGCATCTCCACGCCGAGGGCAAGCAGCGTGCCGAGCAGGCAGGCGATAAAGGTGGAAGTCAGCGCGACGATCAGGGTGTTCAGTGCCGCGTGCTGGATCGAGGCGTTGGCCAGCAGCTTGGCGTACCACTTCAGCGACGCGCCACCCCAGGCGGTGGGCAGGCCGCTGGCGTTGAACGACAGCAGGATCAGCACCAGGATCGGAACATAGAGGAAGGCGTACACCAGCCACAGGTGCGCGCCGAGGGCGATGCCTGATGAACTACGCATGGCGTTCGCCCTCCGCACCCTGGGCCCGGCGCGAGACCATGGCCTGGATGAACAGCAGCAGCATCATGATGCCGATCAGGAAGAAGCTCAGCGCCGCGCCGAACGGCCAGTCGCGCGCGGTGAGGAACTGCGCGTAGATCAGGTTGCCGACCATCTGCACCTGCTTGCCGCCCAGCAGGTCGGCGGTGATGAAGTTGCCGATGGAGAGCACGAAGACGAACACCGCGCCGGCGGCCACACCCGGCACCGACAGCGGCAGGATCACCCGGCGGAAAGTGGTCCAGCCGGAAGCGCCGAGGTCCCGCGAGGCTTCCCAGAGTTCGTTGTCGATGCGCGACAGCGAGCTGTAGATGGCAAGGATGACGAAGGGGATGTAGTTGTAGACCAGCCCGAGCACCACGGTGGCGTCGGTGTACAGCAGGCTGATCGGCTCGCCGCTGTATCCGAGCAGATTGAACAGCCGGTTGAGCAGGCCTTCGCGGTTGAGCAGGACGATCCAGGCGTAGGTGCGGATCAGGTAGTTGCTCCAGAACGGCAGCATCACCAGGAACAGGAACACCGCCTGCCGGCGCGGAGTGCTTCGGGTAATGGCGTAGGCCGCCGGGTAGCCGATGAGCACCGCGAACAGCGTGGCGAGGCCGGCGATCTTCGCCGAGCGCAGGAGGATGTCGAGGTACAGCGGGTCCACCGCGCGGCGGTAGTTTTCCCAGGTGAACACGTAGTCGATGCCGCCATAGGCACCACGCTCGAGGAAGCTGTAGACCAGCACCAGCAGGCACGGCAGCAGCAGGAACAGGGCCAGCCAGCCAAGGCCGGGCGCGAGCAGCCAGGCCGAGAGTTTCCGGTCGGCGGACAAAGCGGTCATGCGTAGTTCCCCCAACCCCACGCCAGGCGGGGGTGCTTCAGGGTTATTGAATACAGTGAACTTCTGGGGCGAGCGAGCTAGAGCGAGGCAAGGCGAGAACAAGCGTGGGCGCGGAGTTTAGGCCGCTAAATGAGCAAGCCCGCGCTTGTTCTCAACGCAGCATCGCCGACGCGCAGCCGGCCCTACTGTGCAGCCATGATTTCGGTCACGGCGCGGGTATAGGCCTTCTGCGTCGAGCCACCGACGTCACGCAACTGCTGCTGCTTGACCAACTCGGCCGGCGTGGTGGTGAGGTTCGGGTACTTGGCCAGCAGGTCGGGCTTCAAGGTCGCCATCGCCGCCTGGTTGGGCACCTTGTAGAGGATGTTCTCGGCGACCCAGGCGTGGTTCGCCGGCTCCAGCATGTAGTTGATGAAGCGGTAGGCGGCGTCGGGGTTCTTCGAGCTTTTCAGCACGACCATGGTGTCCACCCAGAGGTCGGAACCTTCCTTGGGCACGACGAACTTGATCGACTCGTTGGCCTGGGTGCCGTAGTTGCACCAGCCGTCCCAGGCGTGGGCCATCAGCGCCTCGCCGGAGGCCAGCTTGGAGTAGAAGGTGGTGTCGTCGAAGGACAGCAGGCGCTTCTTGGTGGCGATCAGCTGGTCACGTACCGCGTTGATCTGGTCCGGATTGCCGTCGTTCACCGACCAGCCGTTGGCGAGGAAGCCGGCGCCCAGCAGCCAGCGGTCGGTGGCGAGCATGGTGGTCTTGCCCTTCAAGGCATCGGAGGGCTTGAGCAGGTCGCTCCAGCTGGACGGCGCCGGGCTGACCTTGTCCGAGCGGTAGCAGATGCCGGTGGTGCCCCAGGTGTAAGGCACGGAGAAGTGGTTGCCGACGTCGTATTCGAGCTTCTGCGCTTCGGGGTAGAGATTCTTCAGGTTCGGCACCTTGGCCGGATCGACCTCGGCGAGCAGGCCCTGCTTGTGCAGGATCTCGGCAAAGGGCGAGGACACGAACACCACGTCATAGCCTTCGCCGCCGGAGGCCATGAGCTTGCCCATGATCTCTTCGTTGGTGGCGTGGAGGGATTTGTCGGCTTCGAGGCCAGTGGCCTTCTGGAACTTCTCCAGGTTGTCCGGGGCCATGTAGCCATCCCAGATGGAGATCACCAGATCCTTGGCACTGGCCGTGGTGGCGGACAGCGTGAGCGCGAGGGTTGCCCCTGCGTAGAGCATGGTCTTCAGCTTCATCTTGCGCACCTGACGATTGGTTGTTGTTGTGTCGACGGCAGCGGAACAAAAAGCGTACTACATGTCTTTTTTTCAAAATAAAAACCGAACCACTGGCGAAGTCAACCTTTTCTTGCATTCTTGTTGGACCACCCACGCTGTGGCATAAGGGGTCGCCCTGCGGCGACACGCCTGCCGGGGCCTGCTGGAGAAAAGCCGCTTGAGCAAGGACACCGAGAAAAGACCGCGCACCAACCACCTGGAACTGGCCCGGCGGATCATCGAGCACGCCCAGGACACCGGACTGGGAGACGGCGACGGCCTGTCCGAGCAGCAACTGGCGCGCACCTTCGGCGTATCGCGCACACTGATTCGCGCAGGGCTGGACCTGCTGCTGGAACAGCAACTGGTAGCCCACGAGCCGGGCAAGGGCTATCGCCTCGCCGCCGACCCGTCCGCCCAGGTACTCGGCCCCGCCCTGCCCCAGGCCGAGGAACAGGCGCTGGCCGCCTCGGTACTGCGCGACCGCATGGCCGGGCGGCTGGGCAACAGCCTCAGCGCCAGCGAGCTGATGCGCCGCTACGACATCGGCCGCGCCGCCGCGCAGAAGGTGCTCGCGCAACTCAGCGAAGACCAGGTGCTGGAGCGCGGTGCCGGGCAGAGCTGGTCGTTCCGCCCGCTGCTGAACAACCTTGCGGCGCTGGAAGACAGCCTGCGCTACCGCCTGATCCTGGAGCCGGAAGCGCTGCTGGCGCCCGGCTTCGACCCCGATCTGGCGCGCCTCGCGCTGCTGCGCGGCGCCATGGAAGACCTGCTCGGCGCGCCCATTGAACGCTTCGACGTGGCGCAGTTTCGCGAGCTGGACATCGGCTTCCACGAGCTGATCGCCCAGGGCTGCGGCAACCGCTTCGTCGGCGACGCCCTGCTGCAGCACCAGCGCCTGCGCCGCCTGCCCAATCTGCTGCCGATGGTCAGCGTGCACCGCCTGCAGGAAGCCCTGCGCGAGCACCTGCGGATCATCGAGCAGATCGAACGCGGCCAGCTGGAAGTCGCCGCCGACCTGATGCGCCTGCACCTGCGGCTGTCCTTCGCACAACGCCCGCAGACCGCCAACCGCGGGATTCCACAGTCGTTCGCCATGGGCCGTCGCTGATTATTTTTCTCTCACGGTGTTTTTTTTAACGAAAAAATGCAGTATCAGTTTCACGCAGTGCCCGTGAGCAACACCCGGATGTGCCCATGACGCAAAGAACAAGAACCATCGCCTTCTTCCCCGAGGCCAGCTTCGGCGCCGCGCTGAACTGCATCGGCATCGCCCAGGCCCTGCGCGAGCTCGGCGCCCGCCCGGTGTTCATCTGCCATGCGCACTTCCAGGGCATCTTCGCCGAGTACGGCTTCGCCGAGTACCCACTGCAGCTGGACTCGCCGCTCTCCGCCGCCGACCACCAGCACTACTGGGAGCGCTTCATCGAGCGCAACGTGCCGTACTTCGACCAGCCGCCCCTGGCGCAGATCGACAGCTACGTGGCGCCGGCCTGGGAAGCCATCATCGACACCGCCATCGAGTCGGAAAAGCCGCTGCAGCAATTGCTCGCCCGGCTCAAGCCCGACGCCATCGTGCTGGACAACGTGGTCAGCTTCCCGGCCATCGCCGCCGCCGGCTGCCCCTGGGTGCGCATGGTCTCCTGCGCGGAAACCGAGCTGCCCGACGCCGCCGTACCGCCCTACCTGTCCGGCGCCAGCAGCAGCGATGCTCAGGCCTGCTCGACTTACCGCGAGCACTACCTGCAGGCGACCAGGCCGGCACACGAGCGCTTCGCCCGCTTCCTCGCCGAGTGCGGCCACCCCGCCCTGCCCGCCGGCCAGTTCCTCGAGGACTCGCCCTGGCTCAACCTGCTGCTGTCGCCGACGCCGGTGCGCTACGAGCGCGAGAAGCCGCTACCGGCCGAGCGCTACCTGTACCTCGATGGCTGCGTGCGCAGCGAGGCGCCGTACATCCCGCCGCAGTTCCCCCGGCATGACGACGCGCCGCTGATCTATGTGAGCTTCGGCAGCCTGGGCGCCGCCGACGTGGCGATGATGCGCCGGCTGATCGAAGCCGTGGCGCAGCTGCCCTACCGCTTCCTGATCAACGTCGGCGCCTACCGCGAGCACTACGACACGGTGCCGGACAACGTCTACCTCGACAGCTGGTATCCGCAGCCGGCGGTGCTGCGCGAGTGCCAGCTGTTCATCCACCACGGCGGCAACAACAGCTTCTGCGAAGCGCTGTATTTCGGCCTGCCGTCGGTGATCATCCCCTACTGCTGGGACGGCCACGACAATGCCCGGCGCGCCGAGGAAGTCGGCGTGGCGCGCTACCTGCCGCGCTTCGAGGATCCGCTGGCGGCGCTGCCCGCCGCCCTTGCCGAACTGCTCGCGGACAAGGCCATGGCGCAACGCCTGAGCACCGTGCGCGAGCAGATGCAGGCCTCGCGCGGCACCGAAACGGCGGCGCGGGCGATCCTCCGCATCTGCGCCGACTGACAACGGATTGGCTCTGTCGAAGTACTGGCGATTGGCACTCGGCGACGGACCATTCCCCCCTTAAGCTGGGCTCCAGCCACCCTGGAGCCCGGCATGACCGCCTTCGATGACCAGCCGACCCTGCTCGGCCACACCCTGCAATTGCGCCCGCTGCGCGCCGATGATTTCGACTCGTTGTTCGCCGCTGCCAGTGCGCCGGAAACTTGGGCCGGCCACCCGGCCACCGAGCGCTATCGCCGCGAAGTTTTCGAGCCCTACTTCCAGTTCCTGGTGCAGGCCGGCGGTTGCCTGCTGATTCTCGACCGGCAGACGGGCGAGGCCATCGGCTGCTCGCGCTACTACCCGGTGCCGGACCAGCCGGCCGACATCGGCATCGGCTTCACCTTCATCAACCACCGCTACTGGGGCGGCGCGACCAACCGCGAGCTGAAGACGCTGATGCTCGGCCATGCCTTCCAGCATTTCGAGCGCGTGTGGTTCCACATCGCGCCGAGCAATATCCGCTCGCAGAAAGGCACGGCCAAGCTGGGCGCGAGGTTGTCTTATCAAGCGGACCTGGACCTCTCCGGCACGCCCGCATCCTGGCTCTGCTATGAGTTGCCGCGCCAGCGCTGGGGCAGCGCCTAGATCCGCCCCGACTCCTGCGACAGCCAGCGCTTGCGCCAAGCCAGCGGCGTGCAGTCCTGCCAGCGGCGGAAGGCGCGGATCAGGCTGCTGGTGCTGCTGAAGCCGATTCGCTCGGCGATCTGCTCCATCGACCACTGTGGATCGCGTAGCAGCTGCAGCGCCTGCGCCTCCCGCGTCTGGTCAAGCAGCTGGGTAAAGCTCAGGCCGTGCTGCTGCAAGGCCGTCTCGAGCTGCCCACGGGCAATATCCAGATGCCCCGCCAGCTCCTCCAGTGAACTCGGGCCGGTGAGCAATTCCGCCAGGCGCGCGCGCAGGGCGCTGAGCGGCAGCGGCATGCCGTGCTGGGCCAGGTACTGCAGAATGGGGCGTTCCACCTGGGCAAGCAGGCGCGGGTTGGCCCCCGGCAGAGGCAAATCCCAGGAAGTATTGTGGAACACAAAGGCGCTCAGCGGCTGATCGAAGCTGACCCGTACATTCAGCGCGTCCCACTCCTGCCGGTCCGCCGGGCTCGTCCGGGCCAGCTCGATGCCGCGCATGAATGTGGCAGCCGGCTTTCCCGTCAGGCGTTCGAACATGCGTACGTGGAAATGCCAGTAGAAGTCGCGGGCAATGTCGGTGGGCGTGTAACCACCATTGAGGTGGAACTCCATCCTCCAGTCACTCCGCTCGTCCTGTATCAACAGCGGCTGGCCCACGGTGCTGGCCAGGTTGACCAGCTGCACATGGCGCTGCACAGCCTCGCCGAGCGTTGTGCAGGCGTATAGCGCCAGGTCCATCCCGTAGAGGTTGGCGGACTGGTGGTAACGTGCCGCGCGGATGCCGAAGTTCGCATCGCCAGTCACTTCTGCGCAGAGCAGCCACAGAGGGCTGAGCGAGGTGATGGGCAGGCGTGCGTCGACCTCCTGCATGATGCCCGGATCGATCCCTGCGCGCCTGAGCACCGGAATGGGGTCGATCCCGTAGTGCTGGCCCAGGGTGGTTGCCATGCAGCGCACGACAGTGGCCTGTGTGCTGGGCGGCAGTGAGACAGGGAAGGTGCGCTTCATGATCGGCTGACGGACGGTGGCTCTGAAACGAGCATGGCCGCGGCGCGCAGCGCATTCAACCTCCCCTGCAAAAAAAGCCCCGGTGGGGGCCGGGGCACAAAGGAGCGGTCGCACGATGAATCAGGACTCCCGCTGCACCAGCGGCGGTTGCCAGTCCCGCTGGAGGACCTCGGGCTTCGGCCAGTAGAGGCGCAGGAACAGGCTGAACTCGCTGTCCGGCGCCGGCAGCCAGTTGTTGCGCAACTCCGGGCGCTCGGGCGCTTCGTGCTGGATGTACAGGTCCAGCGAGCCGTCGGCGTTGTAGTGCAGGTCGTCACGGTCGCCGACGGCATAGCGATTCAGCGGGTTGTCGGCGAGCAGCAACTGGGGGTTGTACAGCGTGAGCGACCAGAAGCCCTTCACCGGTGGCAGCTGTGCCTTGTCGAAGTGGATCAGGTAGCGATGCCGTCCACTGAGCAACTGGCCATCCTTGTCGGCACGGGTATTGGGATAGATCGCGTCGTCCGCCGTGTTGGCACCCAGGCCCATTTTCGCCACCAGCGCTCGCTGGGCATAACGGTCCGCGTATGCCCCCATGTCGTAGCTGACCCTCCAGCCGTTGACGGCGGGCAGCTTGTCACGCAACTCCTCGGCATGCGCCATCAGGTCGATGACCTTGCGGTAGCCGAAACGACTGCCCAGGCGCTGCCAGGCGGATTGATGCGGCTGACAATCCTGACTGATCAGACCGGCATCCCTGATGCGGCGCATCTGCGCGTCGTCAATGCCACTGGGCGGGTTGTCCGCGAGCAACTGGCAGAAGGCCGAGAAGAACTCATTCTGGGTCCATGTCTGCAGTTGCTGGTCCGGCGGAATGTCGGCGCTCAGCCTTGGCAGATGGGCCATAGCCACGCTGGCTTGCGCGGGAGCATCGGAGTTCTGCTCCTGTCCAAGCGGGCGCAGGTCGAACTGGCGTTGCAGGGCGTTGATCTCGGCGTAGTCGCTCGGGCCGTGGCTCTTGAAGCGGCCGATGATCCATGCCATCTGCGTGGGCACCCGGATGAGCTGCATGCCCTCCGGCAGAGTGCCCTGCCAGTGCGGGCCGGCGATCAGGAAGCGCCCGGCCTTGCTGCCCTGGGTACGGGTGCCGGGGCTGGCCACCACGTTGGTCCAGGCATCCAGGATCGGCATCATGTAGTAGTACCCGTCCGTGTCGGGAACACTCAGCACCACCGGCCCCGATCGCAGGTCCAGATGAGACAGCGAATAGAGCGTATCGACGTTCGGCGCGACGACGCTGTTGAAACGGTAATCGGGGAAGCGCAGACGGTGATTGAGTTGGTTCACCGAAGTCTGGCCGCGACCAAGCTGGTATTGCTTGGTCAGCTCCATGATCACCAGCGGATAGCCAAAGGCGTAGGCCTCGGCTGTGGCGCGGGCTTGTTGATAGAGGCTGTAGCCGGCACCAGCGGTGGCTAACAGCACAGCACCGGACAGCCCCAGGCCGATTCGGGTTCGCTTGGAGAATGGCATCTGTGATTGATCCTCAGAGATAGGGTTCGCAGGGGCCGTGCCTCACGGCCCCTGCCGGCGCTTACTTGCCCAGTCGCTTGAGTTCGGCCGGGGTGAACTCAGCCTCCGTCACGTCCTTGCCGAACTCGGCACGGTGATCGATCGCGTTGGTCAGGTAGTTCACCGCATAGATCCCGGAGATCAGGTCATAGGTGGCTTCGGCCGCGGTCATCGGCAGTTGCAGGTCGTGGTACATGGTCAGGAACGACTCGTAGTTGCGCCACAGCTCGCCACGGTTGTCGTAGATGTCGCTGGCCATGACCTGCCAGGTGTCTTCGTCGATGTAGAAGCGACGCTTGCCGTAGACATGGCGGGCTCCCGGTTTGAGGGTGGCCTCGATGACCCACACGCGGTGCTTCTCGTAACGGTTGACGTCCGGGTTGATGTAGCCCGGCTTGAGCATCTCGTCATAGCCGACCTGCTTGCTGGCGAGGCCGAAGGCGTTGTAGCCCACCAGCATTTCGCGCTTGCCGATGAGCTTCCAGTCGTAGCGATCGGGCGCACCATTGAAGCCATCGACGCTGTCGGAAACCACCTGGCCGAAGCTGTACCGTGCGCTGTTGTCGTAGGCCACCGTCGGCGCGCGACGCACGCGGCGCTGGCCGGGGTTGTACTGCCAGGCTGCACGCGGGGTGCTGACCTGGTTGATCGGCTCCTGTACCAGCGTCACTTCGCCGGCATAACGTGACGGGCTGTTGGTCTGCACACGGGTGTAGAACAGCAGGTTCGCTTCCGGCTCGAGGTCGCTGATTTTCTCGCGGAAGCCCACCAGTTGCCGGTAGGTCACCAGCGTGTAGTCGCCCTTGGCCTGCACGGTGGCCGAGGAGAAGTCACGCGCGATCGAGCCACCGCGGTAGCGGGTGATGTGGTTCCACAGCACTTCCAGCGCCTCGGTGGGTTCCGGGAAGGGAACGCCGAAGTGATAGTTGGTCAGGCCGTTGCCGTTGTCTGCCAGGCCTGTCTGGGTGAGGTTCTTGCGCGATTCGTCCAGGTACGCCTGGGGAATGACCGCGCTGCGGTGACTGGGGAAGACACGCATGCGGTAGTCGGGGTAGCGGACGAACATGGCCTGCTGGCCGGGGCTGAGCAGGTCCTTGTACTGCGCCAGATTGGCCTTGCTGACCACATACAGTGGCTGCTCGCTGGCAAACGGGTCGCTGTAGTCGCCATTGCTGGCAATGGCGGCAGCGCCGGCCTTCATGCCGCCAGTCCAGGCAGGAATGCTGCCGTCGGCGTTCGCGGCGCGTTCGGCGCCTACCGGAGTGAGCTTGCCGTCGAGCAATGCGGCGTCGGTCTGTTTGGCTTGCGCCAGGCCGCAAGCGGCTACGAGAGCGACAGCCAGGGAAAGTTTGCAAAGAAGTGGGCGCATGGCTAGAAGCTCGCTTTCAGGGTGACAGAGGCGAAGTCACGGTCATCGACAGTGGAGAACTCGTTGGAGCCGAAGAAGCTGTTGTAGGCCAGCTCCAGCGAGTAGTTGTTGCGGTAGTCGAAGGTCAGGGCGAGTCCTGCCGCCTGCTGGCCTTCCTGGAAGTTCGGGCCGTAGCCCTGCACGTCGTGGCGCCAGTTGATCGAGGGTGTAACCACCGTCGCCGGAAGCAGGTCCTCGTAGTTCAGCGCCAGGCGCAGGCGATAGCCCCAGGAGAAGTGACTCATCAACCCGTCGGTGTTGCAGTTGTCGGCGTTGTAGTCGGCCAGCTGCGCGGCCGTCACACCACCGGGAATACCGGCTGCGGAGGCAGCACTGCACTGCACGCCATTGGTGGGCGGCGTGCGTCCGAACGAGCCGGCTCGGCCCAGTCGATCATCACCGATGCCCTGGATCAGGTTGGCCCCTGCCTCTCCTGCCCAGGCCAGGCGAGTAGCGCCCAGGACATTGTTCACCGTGTCGGTGGCGCCAAGGCTGAACTGCCAGACTGGCAAGCGCACGTAGCCCTGCACTTCATCGCCCCTGGCGGCGCCGAGCTCGGCGGCGGTCATCGGCAGGATCGGCGTATTGGCCTGCCCGGAGAGCAGTGCCACCAGGTCCGCAGGGTTGTAGCCCAGCGGCATGTTCGGCCGGTAGCTGAGTTCGCCGAACAGCGCGGTGGTGCCCGCTACGCCGCTCATGCTCAAGCCGAACATATGGATGTCTTCGGGGTAGACGGTGAAGTAGTCACCGGTATTGAGGTTGGTGCGTGAGGCCGATACTGGCCCTTTGCGGGCGATCACCCCGTTAATCAGCGGGGTACGGCTGTGGTAGTTGGCGTAGTAGACACCCAGGTCCGCGTCGTTGAGCGCTTCGATCACGTAGTGCATGGCCAGGCCATACTGGCCGGTATCGCTGGGGTAGTCGGTGCTGGTGCGCTGCAGGTAGCGCCCCTGGGCCAGCGCCTGGCCGGTGGTTCCGGTGCCGCCGGAGACCATGTAATCGACCTGGCAGCCTTCGGCGATGTTGTCATTGCTGCTGAAGAAGGTGCCGCAGCCATCCAGCACCGTCGGGCGGAAGTTGTACTGCCAGAAGCCCTCCAGGCTGAGCGAGTCCGCGAGGTCGTAGTTGAAGCTGACCATCTCCACCGGCAGCTGGCCCTCCTTGAGTTCGACGCCGGGACGGTTGAAAGCCGACGCATCCAGAGGGTTGATGGCGTTGATGCCGTTCTGCAGGAACAGCGCCTCGCCCCAGCTGAGTACCTGCTTGCCGACCTTCACACCCAGCTTGCGATCGGCAACCTGGAAGTCCTTCCAGACGTAGGCATCGAGGTTCTCGAAACCCTTGAATCTGGCCAGATCCTGCCAGCCGGAATCGTCGAACCGCTGGAAGTCGCCATTGCCCTCCTCCATCGCCTGGTCGTACCAGTACTTGAAGCGCAGGAACACGCCCTGGTTGCCGTCCTGCACATCCAGGTCGGTCAGGCCCTTGAACAGCGTTGAGATTGTCTCGTTGCGGCGGTAGTTGAGCTTGCCGTCGTCGCCGTTGTAGTTGATGCCGCTGCCCTCGCGGCCGATGCTGCGCGCGTCGGCCGCGGTCAGCAGATGTTTGTCGGGAGCGTCCAGAGCCCAGCTGGTGCCGAGGCTGAGCGTGGTATTGGAGGTGGCGCTCCAGTCATCGTTGAGCTGCCAGGTGACGCCGTGGGCGCCTGGGCTGATGGCGGCGCCGATGCACAGCGCCAGCAGGCTGGGGCGTGCGATTCCCCGGGCATGCAGAAGGTGATTCATGCTGAGACGTACCTGTAGTTGTTGTAGTTGGCAGGTCGAGGGACTCGGGGGAGTTGCCGGCGACAGAGGCGCCCACTAAATTCCAGTCCCGGGCGCGGAGTGACCGCAGCCCGTGGGCAAGATGGGAGCAGCGCGGTGTCGGCAGATAGTCTGGAAGGGACAAATAGTTTTCCCGAGCACCGACATAGGGGGGCCTTATGCGGCTCCATCATCCTGTCGTGGGTACAGGGGCTGGAGGACCAGGGCGTGGACCTGGCGCATTTCTTCCCGGCGTGGGGTGTCGACCCTGCGGCCTTGCGTGTGGGCAATCTGCGCCTGCCACTGTTTCTCGCGCGGCGCTTCTGGGAAGTGGCACTGGAGCAAAGCGCCGATCCGGCCATCGGCCTGGAGCTGGCCCGGCAACTGGACCCGGTGCAGATGCAGGGTCTGGCCTATCTGATGCAGCTGATGCCGGATCGCTATTCGGCGTTACAGCAGATGCTGCATTTCTGGCCGCTGGTCGCCGCACATTTCGAGCAGCGGCTCGAACAGGATGGCGACTGCCTGCGACTGACTCTTCGGCCCGTCAACGATTATCAGCTGGCCCTTCCTGAGGTGGACTACTGGATGGTTCGCCAACTGCGCCACCTGCGCAGCGCTCCCGGCGCATTGCCGGCATTGCGCGAAGTGCGCCTGCGGCGCCCGGAGCCGTCCGATCCGCGGCCCTGGTTGCAGGTCATCCGGGCACCGGTGGTGTTCTCCTCCTGCCGGGACGAAATGCTCCTTGACCTCGCCGCCTTGCAGGAGCCACGCGATGGGGGCAGCCCGGCCATCCATGAGGCGCTGAAGCTGTCATTGCGCGAGTACGCCGCGCAGACCGAAACCGGCTCGGAGCTTGAGCGCGTGTGCGCCGAGGTCCTGCACAGGCTGGCGGACAATCCGGGGCTGGATGAAGTAGCGGCTCGCTTGCACACGACGCCACGCACTCTGCACCGCGCATTGCAGCGCGATGGCTGGACCTACAGCCGCATCATCGAGGAACACCGACGCCTGCTGGCGGTGGACCTGCTGCAAGCCACCGCCAGCACCATCGCCGAGATCGCCGACCGGCTCGGCTTCGATGAACAGTCCAGCTTCATCCGCGCCTTCCGCCGCTGGTATGGCGCCACGCCCGGCGCGTACCGGATGCAGAGGCAATGAGGCGATCGCCGCGCGAGTGGCGGCAATCCCCGGCCCCAATACCGCTCAGCGGGTCCAGAGCGGGTCAGTGGTGAAGGCGATGGTCAACCATCGATTGGGGCCTTCACCGCCGATGGCCTCGCCGATCTCGTCGCGCAGCCTGTCCCATTCGGCGAGCGTCTGCGCCGGCCAGTCCGGCGGAACGATGAAATACAGCTCGATCTGCTGCGCTCGCCCGACCTTGGCGACGTAGGCCTGGTACGCCAGGAAACCATGCTGCGAGACGATAGCCGCGGCCACCTCGTCGACGTGCTCCTTGAGCTCCGGCGGGGTGACCAGGAGTATGTCCTTGAAGGCCTGGCGGATGGTCAGGAAGGGAATCGGCAGAATCACCAGGCAGATCAGCGCCAGCACCGCCGGGTCGACATAAGGGCCGATGTGCGCGTAGCCGCTCACGGTGGCCACATCACCGACCAGGAAGGCGATCAGCAAGGCCAGGGAAATGCTGCCGGACATCACCCAGGACTTCGCGTCGAGGGCGACGAAGTCCGAGCCAATGCGTTTGTTGGCGCGGAACTGCACCGCCGCCAGGGCGAAACAGACCAGCGTGGCAACTGCCGCGTAGAGGATGGCGAAACCGAACTCCAGCGCATGGCCGCCCGTCAGCAACCGGCCGATGGCGTTGATCAGCGCGTACAGCGTGACGCCCGACAGCAGCGTGCCGTTGAGCGCCAGCACCATGGGTTCCAGGTGCCAGAAGCCCATGTTGAACCGCTCGGCCAGGCGCCGGCTGGCGTCGCCCTCGGTGGTATGGCGGCGGATCAGGGTGGCCACCATCAGCGCCAGGCCGCTCATGCTGGCATCGGCCAGGGAATAGACGCCGTCGAAGACGATGGAGAAGGATCCCGAAAGCAGGCCGACGATGATCCCGAAACCGGCCAGCAGGACGGTAACGATGATGGAAAGCCGCAGGATGCCCTGTTCTGTTTTCATGACTGGCGTGCTCCTCGCGCCTTGAGTGGTTGCGTAGCCGGATGCAGGCCCGATGGGAGCTGGCGGCTTCGCTGGGGGGCGCGACTATATGCCAGCGCCCGCACCAAGGCTATTGGCGCCTGGGCAAAGTCGCTATGCGCGATCGCAAGGCAAGTGCTCTGCGGAAATGGGCCTCGGCGATCAGTGAGGCCCAGGCCGGCTGCCCAATGGACAGGTTGCCGGTGTCTTCGTAAGCTGCACGCAACCAGCCGCTCCCCCGGTTTGCCGACAGGCCAGCGCTGGTGGGGATTGCTCAAGGGACTGCAGCGACACCCGGCACGGACGCCCGGCACGGTCCGTTCGTTTCACGCGCTTATCGCCACACACAAGGAAGCGTCATGCGGAGCGTCAATCTCGCGGTCATGTTTGCGGTTTCCGTCATCAGCGCACTGTCAGGTGCGTTCAATCTGCTGAACGGGGTCAAGCATTACCCCAACAGCCTGCCCTTGACGATGTTGCTCGTGGGCCTTTCGCTGATCTCGTTCGCCTACGCACTCCTGCTATTGAAGCCCGCCGAGAAGGGCAGCACAGGGCAATGGCTGATTCTTCTGCTTTATGCGGTCAGCGCCGTTTCCGGGACCGTCGCATGCGGCATCCTCGGTACACTCCCCTACATCATGCAAAGCATGGATTTGAGCCTCACCCCGGCGTTGAACCACCTTTCGCTCCCCTTCCTGGCTTGCGCCTTCCTTGCCGTGGTCCCCTTCGTCCTGGCATTTGTCTACCTGCGCCGGCAGAGCGCAGCCCTTCGTCTGAATGCGGGACAGTAGTCAGCAGCGCTGCCTCTTCCGAGCAAGCTCAGGCCTTGCGTAGCGGCACCTCTTGCAGCAACCACGACAGCGCGAAGGCCACCGCGCTGACCAGGCACGCCACCAGGAACACCCAGTGCATCGACCCGCGCCCAGCAAGGCCATGTAGAGATTCATCTGCACCCGGCGACGGTTTCAGGATCAGCCACTCGGCCCTCCGGAAGGCTTTGTGCAGAGCCTCTGTCGGCTGCGACTTCGCCCTTTGCCGACGAAAACAGCGACGATTTGTGCTGATACAGGTGATCCCGAGAGCTGTATGGAATAACCTTGCACCACGCAATCAACCTCGAAGCTGTGAATTGAACGATGGGTTTTGAACAACTAGCTGGGCTACGTGACCGCCTGCGGGCAGAAAAAGAGCAGGCCAAGGCCGCTAACGAGAAGCGCCGCAAGCCGAAGTCCTCACCGCAGGAGAAACCTCGTGAGCAGGATCCTGCACTGGAAGCGATCTGGCGCTTGCAGCGGCATTTTCCGTTGGCCTTCCCGGTGAATCCGGCACCCAAGGTTCCGCTCAAGGAGGGAATTCTCAAGGATGCCGAGCAACACCTGGCGCAACTGGGTATCAGCAGCGAGCAGCTCAAACTGGGCGTCGCGGCCTGGTGCAAGGGCACCCGATACTGGGCCAGCATGGTGGAGAACGCACCGCGCCTGGACCTGAACGGCCAGCCCGTCGGCACCGTGACCGCCGCCCAGGCGCTGCACGCGAAGCAGCAGGCTTCCCGGCAACGCAGCCAGGAGCGCCGCAATCGCGAGAAGCTGAAAAACCGCACTCCCGCCGCCGCCGATACCACTGATACCACCGCTGCCACCGCTGCCACCGAGGCTCAGTCTTCGGACTGAACCGCGTCGCGCACTGCATCGCATCGGCCATCACCCGGCTGGGTGACTGTCCGATGCGGCAGGCTGCTTCAGGCCAGGGCTGCCGGCAGCTATCGGCCAGGACCGGAACCAGCTCAGAGTCCGCAGAGGGTGGGTGATCAATACGACAATCTCCCGTCTCCCCGGTCTCTGCCACGACGACCGCTGACGATCGAAAACTGGCCTTCCCCTAGTCAGCCTCAGGGCGCTTTGCGGGCGCTGCATACCAGTTTTCACGTGACACCACCTTTTCCACGTCAGGGTCACCCAGGTAGTGCGGCGACATGATCTGTACACCGTATTCGTTGAACACGTCCTGGATGTGGGCATGCAGCATGCTCAGCAATTGTGCCCGCGGGCGCGGCTCGCTGGGGATGGCCTGGGCGACCAGTCGGTATTCGGGATAGAAGTCCGACAGGGCCGTCTGGAACACGTAAGGCGGCGGGACCTGCAAGATGCCATCCGTACGCCGGGCAGCCTCGATGAGCATCGCTTCCACCTGCCGCCAGGGGGTGTCGTAGCCGATGGTGACCACGGTGTCGACGACGTAACCCTGGCCCTGCACTATCCGCGAGTAGTTCTTGGTGACCGATCCGGTGATCATCGAGTTCGGCAGTGTCAGCACCTCTCCGAGGCCGGTGCGGATAGTGGTGTTGAACATACCGACTTCCGTCACCGTGCCCTCATGGTCGCCAATGCGCACGAACTCTCCGGCACGCAGGGTCCGCGAGTAGGTAAGGATCAGACCGGAAGCAGCCTGCCCCACGACGCTGGAGGCCCCCAGCGAGATCATCAGGCCCACGAGCACCGACAGCCCCTTGAACGCCTCGGTACCCGAACCGGGAAGGTACGGATACGCCATGACGACGGCGAACAACCAGATGGCCAGCGAAGTCAGGCGCGTGGTGGGCTGCAGGGTCTCTTCGGTCAACCAGCGAATCGTGCCAGGCCGGGACAGGCGCTCCAGCAACCTTTTGCTGAATCCGCTGATGCCCTTGGCGATGAAGAAGATCATCACGGCGACCGCTATGCCCGGTATCGCACTGACGATCCCGCTGAGCAGGTAATCCAGCAGCCGGAACAGGTAGACGTCGAGGCTTTCCCCCCAGGGCCGGGTATAGGGGAACTGCGACAGCACGTAGCTGAGCCACTCGTAACTCAGCAGAAACACGACGGCCCAACAGAACAGCCAGATCAGCCGATCCGCCAGGTAGTAGAGATACTGCATGTCGAACAGCTGCAGTTGCCCCACCCTGATCTGCCGGGCCCGCTCGCGCATCAGTTGAGGTAGCCGGCCACGCACCTTGCGTCTGAGGAAATGCACCAGCCTCAGCAGCAACACGTACAGGACGGTGGCAACCGCAGAGTATCCCAGGGCCTTGAGCAGGAATCGAAGATTGCGCGCCTGGCCGGTTTCCTCCACCACCACCTTGAGGTTCGCGGCAGCTCTTGCTGCGGCCTCCTGCACAGAGCCCTCCGGCGAATCGACGTCCTGTGGTGAAACGATAAAGGCGCGCCGCCCTCCCAGCAGTACCATGTAGCTGTGGAGGATGGGCGCAGTGCTGACCTGCAGGTCGTCAGTCCCTTGCAGCACATCCTCAATGACTGCCTTGGCCCGTTGCTGTCGGCCCGCTGGCGTCTCGCCCAGCAATGTCGCGCGGAACACGACGATGCTGCGGTTGGCAATCTTCAGCTCCACGGGGTCAGCGGCGACGCCCTCGGTTACATCGGAGCCTGACGCAGGTTCGGCCCTGGCTGTAACCGCACAGGCCAATCCCAATACCACCAGCATCAAGCTGAGCCTTGCGCTGATCCAACGCCCCATCCCATCGCTCCTTGGAAGCAAAGCCGACCTGCCGAGAACAAACTGAATCAAGCGTAGCCAGCTTCTGGACGTCCTGGAGACAGAAGCAGCCCCTGCCTCGGGGAAAATCCATTGGCCCGATAGCTGCCGCTGAACGGACGCAAGGACCGACGGAACTCGAAAGCTGCGAGGGAGATCCAGGTCCGGCGTGCACAACGCACGTCCTGGACTGGTTGTCGCTCAGTTACCAGCGCAACAGCCTTGGCCCTAGCACTGCACCCAGCACGGTTGGCAGAAGCATGCCGAGCAGGTACCAGACACCCCAGAACGAAACGCCCATTTCCGGGCAATGCAGGCAGTACGCCAAGGTCGCCGTGGCTCCCGCCAGCAGGCCACCGGCGGCGCCGGCAATGCGCAAGCGCGTCGGTGCGAGGCCGCGCAGTGCCCAGAACACGCCGATGAAAGTCGGCACCGAAAGCAGCGCGATGTTCAGCGGACAGGTGCGCCAGGTCTTGCCGAGGATCAGGCCAGTGCGGGCGTCGGCGGGTACTCCGGCCAGCTCCATCGCTCCGCCGATCCACACCAGCAGCACGGGCAGCGCCAGCAGCACCCAGGCCGCCCCGCCGCTCACGCCTGGCCGTGCCAGGCGGCTGCTCAGCCACAGGGCAAGCGGGGCAAGGCTGCCGGGCAGAGCGACCTTGGCCCAGAACAGCGGTGTGCGCGCCACCTCGCCCAGGTCGGGGCGTACACCGAAAATTGCCGCCATCAACAGCAGTGCGCCCAGGGCACCAGCCAGCAGGGCGATGGCGAAGCGCTTGCCCAGAGCATGACGGTCCACTGCGCCCTCGCCAGCGCTCAGCAGGTCGATCAGTTCATTGGTCTTCATCGCTTCGCAACCCTCGGATGATATTCGCCAGGGCCTTGAGCCCGCGGTGGATGCCGACCTTCACGGCGGAGCTGGAAAGCCCGGTCAGGCTGGCGGTTTCTTCCACCGACAGACCTTCCAGCTTCACGTGGACAATCGGCAGGCGCTGCTTGTCGGGGAGCTGTTGCAGCAGCTTGCCGAGATCGCGGCTGGCCTGTGCGGGCTCGCTCTCCTCGGCTGCGAACAGCTCTCCCTCGTCGTCCGCCAGCGGATCATGGAGCGCCTCCCGGCGCGAAAAAGCGCGGAAATGGTCCGCCAGCTTGTAACGCGCAATGGCCTGCACCCAGGCAGTCAGTGGCTGATCGGCACGGTAGGTGTGACGCGCATTGTGTACCGCCAGCAGCACCTCCTGCAGCAGATCTTCGATCTCGCCGGGGCGCTGGCTCAGGCGCCGCCCGAGGAAAGCCCGCAGGTGCATGCCGAGTGCGCCGAGGAACTCACGGTATGCCTTGTCATCACCGTCCATGCCACGCAGCAGCAAAGCCTGCAACTGCGTCTCGCGCGCGATCAACACTTCCTGGCTGGTAGTTCGTTGCATCGGCCGTCCTGGTTACACGGAAGGTGAATTCTTTCCCGGTCCCGCCCCAGCCTGCTGGCGTACCACTGGCCTGAAGAGAAAACAGGCCTTCGTTCAATACGTTAGGGCCACGCAAAAGAATTCTCAAAAAAATTTCGCCGCGCTGTAACCGGATCGGCGCCCCCGGCGAACTACTCATCGAGCCGGCGGAAAGCCTTCCACGGCCCTTCAATCGAACGGGAGACCGCACCATGAAAACCCTGACCCTCGCCACCGCCGCCATTGCACTTGCCGCCATCACCGGTAGCGCCCTGGCCGACGACATGAACACCAAGGCCAGCAATGGCGCGGCCATGGAGAAATGCTACGGCGTTGCCATGGCCGGCAAGAACGACTGCAAGGCCGGTGCGGGCACCACTTGCGCAGGCAGCGCCAAGAAGGACTACGACGGTATGCACTGGAAGAACGTCCCGGCCGGCACCTGCACCACGATCAAGACGCCCAATGGCATGGGCTCGCTGACTCCGAGCAAAGCCTGAGCCAAGGCCGCCGACCATGAACGCATTCCATCAACCGGGCGCCGGGCTGGGGCTGAAGGGGGAACACTACGCCCAGGCCCTGGCCTGTTCCGCCCAGGGTCTCTGGTTTGAGGTGCATCCGGAGAACTACATGGTCGGCGGCCCCCGCCTTGCCTGGCTGGAACGGATCGCCGAACGGCATCCGCTTTCGCTGCACGGGGTCTCGCTGTCCCTGGCGGCCGATGCTGCTCCTGAGGAGGCACACCTACGGCACCTGCGCGCGCTGGTCGAGCGTGTGCAACCGCACTTGATTTCCGAGCACCTGGCCTGGTCGACCTGGCGCGGCCAGTACCTGCCAGACCTGCTGCCCTTCCCGCGCAGCCATGCGGCCCTGGTGCGCATCACCGAGAACATCCAGCGCACTCAGGAAGCCCTGGGCCGGCGTATCGCCATCGAGAACCCCAGCCACTATCTGCGTCTGGAAGGCCACGACTGGGACGAAATCGATTTCCTCACGGAACTCGCGCTGCGCACCGGCTGCGGCCTGCTGTTGGACGTCAACAACGTACACGTCAGCTCGCACAACCTCGGCTTCGATGCGAGACGCTACCTCGACCGCTTCCCGGCGGCCGCCGTCCTTGAGATCCACGTGGCTGGACACAGCCTCGACGAGGCCGGCGAACTGCTGATCGACTCCCACGATGCGCCGGTCGCCGAGCCGGTCTGGGCGCTCTATGAGCACCTGATCCAGCGCATCGGCCCTAGGCCGACCCTGATCGAGCGCGACGACCATCTGCCTGCTTTCGAAGAGTTGCTGGCCGAGCGCGAGCTCGCGCAGGCGATCCTCAACCTGGCCGAGATGAAACCATGAAAACCTCACTCGGCACCTTCCAGGATGCCTTCGTCGAAGCCCTCTACCGGCGCCCTGCTCCTGCGCTGCAAGGCGTGACCACACAGGCGGCCTTCGAGGTCTATCGCAACACCGTGCTCAAGGGCTGTGTCGACGCATTGTGCGACAACTTCCCAACCGTCGAACGCCTGGTGGGGACGGACTGGATTCGCGCAGCGGCGGCAGTTCACGCCCGCGAGGCTCCGCCGGATGACGCTCGCCTGGTTCTTTATGGCAAGAGCTTTGCCAATTTCCTCGATGCATTCGAACCGGCACGGGAACTGCCCTACCTTGGCGCCGTGGCGCGCCTGGACCGGTTATGGACAGAGGCCTTCGTCGCACCTCAGGAGGCGCGCCTCGACCTCGTCAGCCTGGCCGGCATGACCGCCTCGGACCTTGCCACCTGCCACCTGGCGCCGCGCGCCTGCGTGCGCTGGAGCTGGTTTCCCGAGCAACCGGTCTACAGCATCTGGCGCTACAACCGCGAGGCCGTGCCGATACCGGAGGAGCTGCCCTGGCAAGGTGAAGGCGCATTGCTGGTTGGCCATGCCGACGGCGTTGCCTGGCACGCGCTGGAAGCTGGAGGCTGCGACTTCCTCGACGCCTGTGCGAACGGTAGCGACCTCGATCAGGCTTCGGCCCTGACACTTCAGACGCATCCGGACCTCGACTTCCACGACCTGTTCGGCCGCCTCCTCGGCGCCGGCGTTTTCCGTCCCATCAACCTCGCGTGAGGAGGTCATCATGGACATAGCTCGCAATGCTCTAACCGGGACCGGTCTGCGCCAACGCTGGAATCGCATTGCCGACTTCCTGCAACACCTGCTCGGCGACGCTGTTCTTTGCCTGGTGGCGCGCGTCGGGATTGCGGCAACCTTCTTTCTCTCCGGGCGCACCAAGGTGGAGGGCTTCCTGACCATCACCCCGAGCACCTACGAGCTGTTTCGCACCGAGTACATGCTGCCGCTGCTGCCACCGCAGATCGCCGCCCACCTGGCGACCTACGCGGAGCACCTATTCCCGGTGCTGCTGGTACTGGGCCTTTGCACCCGCGTTTCGGCCCTGGCATTGCTGGGGATGACCACGGTAATCGAGGTCTTCGTCTATCCGGACGCCTGGCCCACCCACCTGGTTTGGGCAGGCCTGCTGCTGTTGCTGATCGGACGCGGCGCAGGTGGTTGGTCGCTGGATCGTGCTCTGGGGATAAGCTGATACAGCGGCCGCCAGCGGCCAGAAGCGAACGTTGCGAGTATTCGATCCGTCGTCCCGACTGCGTGCGACGCTCGCCTACTGGGCAGCCAGATGCAGCTCCAACGCCTCGCTTGCCCGCCGCGATGCGTCGGCACTGACCTGTTCGGCCAGCACCCGGATCAGCTGACGGAGTTGCTGCGGCGTAACCCCGGTGTTCATGGCGATACGGATATGGGCCTGCAGTTGTGGCGCTACGCCCTCCAGTGCAGAGAGCATCGCCACGGTGGCAATTTCCCGACTTTGCCAGTCCAGGTTGTCACGCTCGAAGATGTCGCCGAAAAGATGCGTGCGCAGGTATTCATTGGCGACCGGCGCGAAGTCGAACAATGCACCTTCCACCGGGGCGCCGGACAATTTGGTCTGGTTTGCGGTGCCCACCGCCAGCAGCTCATCCCCTTTGGGAATCGATTTGCTGGGTTCGCGTCCCGGTTGGTCCACGATTGCTTGCTGTTGGCGTGCCTGTACCACCTTCATCAACTCGCCCAGTGCATTCAGGCTTCGAGGAAAACCCGCATAGGCGTACAACTGGACCAGCACCTCGCGCGCCTCGCTGATGGTCAGCCCGGCATCCAGTCCCTGATTGATCGCACGGTTCAGACCAGCCATATCGCCAGCTGCCGCGAAGGCGGCGATGGGCACGATGCGTCTCTGGCGATCATCGAGCGTTTCACTGTGAGGGGTTGATGTGTCGTTCTCAGCCATGGATCGGTTCTCCTGTGCGGCCAATGTCTGTGTCATGACGCCCAGCGTACAAACCAGGCCCAGTGCGACCCCGAGTACGCGGGGCGCCCGGCGCGGGTCAGTCAGCCCGCTCGGCGTTGTATTGTTCATCGGTGACTTTCTCCATCCATTCGACATTCTTTCCATTCACCGAGCCAGTGACCGCCAGGTGGGTCATGGCGGTACCCGGTGCGGCGCCATGCCAATGCTTGACGCCGGCCGGGCACCAGACCACATCGCCAGGGCGAATGACCTGAACCGGCTTGCCCCACTCCTGGGTGAGGCCGACCCCGGTAGTGACTAACAGCCGCTGCCCTGCCGGGTGGGTGTGCCAGGCCGAACGGGCTCCGGGCTCGAAGGTCACCAGACCACCCGAGGCATTGATCTGATCGTCGGCAGGCCAGACCGGATCGATCCGCACGCGCCCGGTGAAGTACTGCTCCGGACCTGCCATCGACGCCTGCGTTCCGGCACGGCTGATCTGCTGCGTGTTTGCAGTTGCCGGCTCAGCGGCGCTGGCCACGGCAGCCTGCATGGCCGCTGCGCACAGGACGGCATCGACAATTTTCTTGCTCATGCTGGTCATCTCCGAAGATGGATTGGCGTGATCGATCAGGCCCGGCGGCGCCGATCCTGCAGTTGCTTGGCATGGGATACTGCGAGTTCCGCAGGCAGAGCGACGGCGTTCTTGGCAGCGAGAACTTCCGCCATGACACTGACTGCGATTTCCGGCGGGGTCTTGCTGCCGATATAGATGCCGATGGGCCCGCGCAGTCGTTGGAGCGACTCCTGCGTCTCGCCAAAATGCTCGATCAGGCGAGCGCGCCGGCTATCGCTGTTGCGCCGCGAGCCAATGGCCCCGATGTAGAACGCCGGGCCACGCAGCGCCTCCAGCAAGGCCAGATCGTCCAGCTTCGGATCGTGGCTGAGCGCGATGACGCAACTGCGGACATCCGGCGCGAAAGCTCTGACGACGTCATCCGGCATGTCCTGAATGCGCTGCACGCCAGCAACGCTCCAACTCTCCAGGTACTGTGGCCGAGGGTCGCAGAGGGTGACCTGGAACCCGTTGAACTGCGCCATCGTGGCGACGTACTCAGCCAGCGCGCCGGCACCGATCAGCAACATGCGGTAGCCCGGGCCCAGCGTGCTGACCATCCGCCGGCCGTCGAAGATGAACTCATCCGGTGTTGCCGTGCTTTCGAGGCTCGTTCGCCCCGTCTCGATGTCCAGCTTGCGCCGCATCAGTTGCCCCTGGTCGAGGCTCCCCAGCAGTTGTTGCAGAGCCGCCAGGTCGGGCTCGAACTCAAGGATCAGCTCCAGCGTGCCGCCACAAGGCAAGCCAAAACGGTGTGCTTCTTCAGCGCTCACGCCATAGCGAACCAGTTGGGGGCGAGCTTGTGGCAACCCTGTTCCGCCGTAGGCAGTGGTATGTCGATGAATGAGGTCATCCTCGATGCATCCGCCCGACACGCTGCCTACAACCCGGCCGTCGTTGCGCAGGGCCATCATCGAGCCTACCGGCCGCGGAGAAGAACCCCAGGTGCGCGCCACCGTCACCAGCATCACGCGCTCGCCCGCTACCAGCCAGTCACGGGCGGTTCGCAGGACCAACAGATCGATACTTTCCATCCAGGCTCCGCAACCTCATTGCCCAGCCGGCACGAAAACGTGCTCGCTGGCGGTGTCGTTCAATCGGATTCCCCGGCGCTGCAGTGAGTCCTCCAACGCCCTCCCCTGCACCTGTACGGTCCACTGCGAAACGACCACCGGCCGCTGCGTCGCGGCGGAAAAAGCTTCGACAAGACGTTGCCGCTCAGGCAGGTAAAGCGTCAGCCCATTGCCTTTCCAACCCGCCACCGAATACCCCAAGTCCTGGCAGATAGACAGCTTCGACGCAGCATCGCGTCGATCCGCCTCGCGCGACGCCTCGATCAACGCGGCGAACTCGGGATTCACACGGTGGTCGGTGGCTATCAACACGTCACTGTCGGCGCGGCCCCAGGATTGCGGCGGACAATCCTTCGCCGAAGGGTTCAGCGGGATGAATGGATTGATCTCCATTGGATAGATCCGGCAAACCAGGGGCCGCTCCGCATAGATTGCACAAAGGCTATCGACGCCGAGGTTCGGGCATTGCGGCTGAGCCACACCGGCGAAGATTGCAATGACGTTGAGGTCTGCAGAGCCCGACCGGCCAACGCCAGCGCGACCACTGTCATGGGCGTAGCGTGGCTCATGGCTTCGCGCCGGCTCGAGCAGGAATGCTTCCAGCAGGATCGCCACATCGCCACCGCGGGCCAGCCAGGCAAAGGCTTCGTCCCGGGTCAGCGGTACGAACCGGCCACGACAGCAGGCACCGCAACCCACGCAGGCGAACTTCACGGCGCCAGCGTTATCCATCAGCGAACTCCCGCGAGCGGCTCGCCGGCGTTCCCGGCCATGGCCGGGCAGCGCTTGAGATGGGTGGAGTCAGTGTGTATGTCATGCCTGCCTCAACGCATATGCAGCACGATCGGCGTCGGACTGGCCGGATCGGTATGCTCGCGCAGCCGGGCGACGGCCTTCGGGTCCACCTTGCCGCCCTGGTTTCCCCAGGTGGTTCGTACGAAGCTCACGACAGCGGCGATTTCCTGGTCCGACAACTGCTCGCGGAAGGCCGGCATGCGGTACGCATCCGGCACCCCGGCGCTGACCACGCGCAGCGCCCCGTTGAGGCTGATGTTGATGGCCGAATCGGCGATTGGCGTCATCGCCGAAGTAGCGCCGGCCAGCGGCGGCATCCATTCGTTCTGGCCCTTGCCGTCAGCGCCATGACAGCTCGCGCAGCGTGTCAGATAGAGATGGCCGCCGGGCGAGCTGAGGGCCGCAGCCTCGGCCCTCTGGTACTGCCAGGCAGGCCCGTCACGAGCAGGGTCGCCAGGCAAGGACTTGAGGTAATGGGCAATGGCGCCGAGGTCAGCATCGGTCAGGAATTGCGTGGAGTTGTTGAACGCCTCGGTCATCGATCCGTAGACCACTGCATGCTGGTTGCGGCCCGTCCTGAGGAACCGCGCAATCTCCTCTTCGCTCCAGCGTCCCAGCCCGGTGTTGGGGTCGTTGCGCAGACTCGGGGCATACCAGCCATCGAGCAGAGCGCCGGCCAGGAATGGCGCGCCTGACTCGCTCAGCGCCTTCTCGTTGAAGGCCAGGCCGCGCGGGGTGTGGCAGCTGCCACAGTGCCCGGCGCCCTGTACGAGATAGGCGCCACGGTTCCACTGTGCGTCCTTGCCCGCTTGATCGGTGAAGGGCGAGGAGTCGGTGAACAGCGCATTCCACAGCGCGATGGGCCAGCGCATGTTCAACGGCCAGGGTATCTCGCTGGCCATGTTGGCCCGCTCCGATGGCCGGACGCCCGACATGAAGAAGGCGTACAACGCGCGCACGTCTTCATCGCGGAGCTTGGCATAGGACGGATAGGGCATCGCCGGATAGAGTCGCCGGCCGCCCGGCGCCACGCCGTGGCGCACAGCACGGTCAAAGTCCGCCAGGCTGTACTTGCCGATTCCCGCGTTGTCGTCCGGCGTGATGTTGGTGGCGTAGATCGCACCCAGCGGCGTGGCCATCTTCAAACCGCCGGCGAAGGCCGGGCCGTCTGGCAGGCTGTGGCAAGCCACGCAATCGCTGGCACGGGCGACGTACTCCCCCTGGCGGACCAGCGCCTCGTCGGTTGCGCTGCTGACGGCGGAATCGAAAGTCGAACCTGGCTGGCGAGTCCCATACCAGGCCATCAGGCACGCGACTGCGACACCGCCCAGGGCCAGCGCGCCGACGGTTCTTGCGAATGGGCGTCTGCTCATGGGCAAGGCCTCCGGTCAGGCGGTTTTGCTGAAGTCATAAGCCGACAGCGGCATGCTGCGGATGCGCTGGCCGGTGAGTCTGGACACCGCGTTGGCCACTGCCGGTGCCACAGCCGGCAACGGCGGCTCGCCGATCCCGCCCATCTTCGCGCCGCTCTCGATCACCTTCACATGCACCCGCGCCATGCGTGAGGGCGGCAGGATGGGATAGAGGTCGTAATTGCGCGCACGTGGCTTGCCGTCAACGTATACGGCTTCCTCCACCAGGGCCTGGGACAAGCCCAGGGACACCGCGCCATTGACCTGGGCCTCGACGATGGCCGGGTTGACGATGCTGCCCGGGTCGATCGCCTGCCAGATGTCATGCACCCTGACCTGCCCACTCTCGATGGACACTTCGGCGATCACGGCGGTCTCCGTGCCAAAAGGCGAAGCCATGGCCACGCCGCGCGCTCGGCGCGAACCATCCGGGGCGTCGAACGGCCCGCGCTTCCAGCCCCCCGAGAGTTCGCCCACGGTTTTCAGCAGGTGCAGCAGACGCGCATTGCCCTGCAACAGGTGCAGGCGCAGCTCGAAGGGATCGTGGCCACCCTTGTCAGCCAGTTCATCGAGGAAGGCTTCGTAGAAGAAGTCGTTGAGCGAATTGCCCACTGAGCGCCAGTAGCCCAGCATCACCGGCCCCTTGGCATAGACCTGGGCGATGCGTCGATTGGGGATCACATAGGATTTGCCGGCCAGGCCCTCGAGCGCGGTGGGGTCGAGCTTGTCGCCCTGCTTGCCGGCAATCCCCTCCGTCGGCCCTTCGGTAGCGCTGATGGCCTCCAGCGCCACAGGCAGGCCCTTGTCGTCCAGCGCGGCACGGAATCTGACCACGGCCATCGGTCGCAACACGTCTCGCAGAAACTCTTCCTCGCGGCTCCAGATCAGCTTGATCGGGCGTCCCACGGCTTTCGCCAACTCGATGGCCTGCGGATAGGGATTGGCGGTGGGGTAGAGAAAGTGCCGGCCGAAGAAGCCGCCAAGCAACGGCGTGTGCAGCTTGACCCTGGCCGGATCGACCCCTGCACGTTTAGCGATATCCCCCAGGAACATGTCCTGGGCCTGGTTGGGCAGCCAGATGTCCAGCGAGCCATCGGCATTGAATCGCACCAGTGTGGCGGGCGGCTCCAACTGGGCGTGGTTGAGATACTGGTTGTAATAGGTGGCCTCGACCCGGGCGGCGGCCTTGGACAGGACGCCTTGCGCATCGCCTTCCTTCTCGGCTTCGCGCCCAGGGTCGGTCTGCCTGGCCAGTTGCTCGCGATAGACCACGCTGGAGAAATCCGCCGGCATGATTCGCAGCGGCGAATCCCCCGCCGGCTCCTGCCATTGCACCTGGATGGCCTCCGCCGCGCGCCTGGCATGCCACCAGCGCTCGGCGACCACCGCTACCGCGCCGTCAAGGCGGTGTACCGAATGCACACCTTTCATCGCCCTGACCTGATCTTCATTGCGCAGTTCGCCCACCGTCATGCCCAGGCGCGGCGCATGCTGGACGGCAGCATGGAGCATGCCGTCGACCTTCATGTCGATGGTATACAACGCCTTGCCCGTGGACTTCTCGTAGCTGTCCACCCGGCGCACCGGCTTGCCGATCCAACGGAACCGGGCGGGGTCACGCAGGGTGACACTGGCAGCATCGGGTACCGGCAGATCCAGCGCGTGGGCGGCCAGTTCTCCGTAGGTCAGCGAGCGGCCCGAGGCGGCATGCAGCACCCGGCCCGGCTCGGTACTCAGGTTGGCGACAGGCACCTTCCACTGCGCGGCGGCGGCCTGCAGCAGCATCGCCCTGGCCAGCGCGCCGAGCCGGCGCATGGTGTCGTAGCTCATGCGCACCGACATGCTCCCGCCGGTGATCCGTAGGCCGTTGTCCATCACCACGTAAGCTTCGCCCGGAGGCGCGCTCTCGACCAGGAAGGTCGCAGGATCGGCGTCCAATTCCTCGCCGACGATCTGCGCCATCGCGGTATAAGTGCCCTGCCCGCCTTCGATGAAGGGGCACAGCAGGCGCACTCGGTTGTCCGGGCGGATTTCCAGGAAGGCGCCCACTTGCGTGCCGCGCTCGCCGGGCGCCGCCAGGGCTTGCATCCTGGCCGACCCCAACGGCAGGCCGAAGCCCAGGACCAGCGCGCCAGCCGCCGCACCGGCGGAGGCCAGGAGGAAGCGCCGGCGCGACAGGTTGACGGCCTCACCGCGGTCTTCGAACTCGATAGGCTGGCTCATCAGACCTTCTCCTGCGAGGTGGCGGCAGCCGATGCCAGATCGTGGACGGCGGCATGGATGGCGTTGTAGGTGCCGCAGCGGCACAGATTGATCATCGCGGCATCGATCTGTGCATCCGTCGGTTCCGGGGTCTGCTTGAGCAGGGCCGTGGCCGCGATGACCTGCCCGGACTGGCAGTAGCCGCACTGCGCCACCTGGTGCTCGACCCATGCCGTCACGACCCGCTTGCCCACCTCGTCCTCCTCGATGGCCTCGATGGTGGTGACTTCACGGCCCACCACGCCGGCGACGGGCGTGACACAGGAGCGCACGACATTGCCGTCGACCAGCACCGAGCAGGCGCCGCACTGGGCCAGGCCGCAGCCGTACTTGGTTCCGGTCAGTCCCAGGTCGTCGCGAATGACCCACAGCAGCGGCGTGTCCGCCTCGGCGTCGACCTCATAGGTTTTCTGGTTGATCCGCAGTTCCATGGCTCACCCGCTATCACGTTGGTTGGTCTTGGTGTTCTCTTCGGACGGTAGCATGGGCCCCGCCCTGCACAGCCGTCGCTTGCCGATAGCTCTCATTAGCAGGGCTCATGAATCGCCCCGCTCAGCACCCGTTCGGGGAAGCCGAAGCGCAACCGGATGTGCTCTCCCGTGAGGCCATGAACGCGAATCCAGCGGCCAGCAGCAGCACGAAAGCGCTGAGTTCGAAGGTTGCCCGATAGCCTTGCAGATCGAAGACCACCCCGCCCACGGTGGCCCCCAGCGCGATGGCCAGCTGAACGATCGCCACCATCAGGCCGCCACCTGCCTCTGCGTCATCCGGCAGACTGCGAGCCAGCCAGGTCCACCAGCCTACCGGCGCGGCCGTCGCAACCAGGCCCCAGAGCCCCAGCAGCGTGGCGGTGGCCACCGAGGAAGCCCCTACGCCGATCAGCGCGAGCGCCAGCAGCGCCATCAGCAGCGGGATGAGCATCAGCGTTCGGTAGAGGCCGCTCTTGAGGAATGCCTCGATGAGGAAGGTTCCGGCCAGCCCGGCCACTCCCAGCACCAGAAGCGTAAGCGACAGACCCGAAGGGCTGACCTGGGTAACCGTCTCGAGGAACGGGCGCAGGTAGGTGAACAACATGAACTGGCCCATGAAGAAAACGCTGACGGCGAGCATGCCCCAGGCCACCGGGCCCCGGCGCAGCAGACGAAATACATTGCTGCTGGCGGCACGGGACTCAATGCGAAGCGTCGGCAGGTGCATCCACAGCCAGAGCGCGGCGGCCACGGCCACCGGAACGACGCAGAAGAACGCACCACGCCAGCCGATCAGCGCGCCGAGGTAGCTGCCCAGGGGCGCGGCGATCACCGTGGCCAGGGCGTTTCCGCCATTGACGATGGCCAGTGCGCGCGACACCTGGTCCTGTGGCACCAGGCGCATCGCGGTAGCCGCTGACAACGACCAGAAGCCGCCGATGGCGATACCGATCAGCGCGCGCCCGACCATGAACCACGCGTAATTCGGGGCGAAAGCCACCAACGCACCTGACAGCACCATCAGCAAGGTCAGTGCAATCAGCAGCGGCTTGCGGCTGACCCGCGCCGCCACTGCGGCAATCACCAGACTGGTGAGCAAGGCGAACAACCCGGAGACCGAGATGCCCTGCCCTGCCTGACCTTCGGAGACTCCCAGGTCGGCGGCGATGGGCGTCAGCAGGCTCACCGGCATGAACTCGGAGGCAACCAGGGCGAAGGCCGCCATCGACATGGCGAGCACCGCGCCCCAGGAACCCTGTTCCGCGGCAGCTGGGCGGGAAGAAGACGTCATCGACAGCGCCCCTCAGCCGGCGAGGCTGGCATTATCGATCACGAAGCGATACTTGACCTCGCCGCGCAGCATGCGCTCGTACGCTTCGTTGATCTGCTCGGCGCGCACCAGTTCGATATCGGCGACGATGCCGTGTTCTGCGCAGAAATCGAGCATCTCCTGGGTTTCCGCAATGCCGCCGATCATCGAGCCAGCCAGCGTGCGGCGCTTCATGATCAGGTTGAAGACGTTCGGCGAGGTATGCGGCGATGCCGGCGCACCCACCAGCGTCATGGCCCCGTCGCGCTTGAGCAGGACCAGGAAGGCATCCAGGTCATGGGGCGCCGCCACGGTGTTGAGGATGAAATCGAAGCTCTTGGCATGGACAGCCATCTGACTGGCGTCGCGGGAGACCACCACCTCGTCGGCGCCCAGTTCCAGAGCGGCTTCGCGCTTGTTCTCGGACGTGGTGAAGGCCACCACATGAGCTCCCATGGCGTGGGCCAGCTTGATACCCATGTGACCAAGGCCGCCGATGCCAACCACACCGACCTTCCTGCCGGGGCCGGCATTCCAGTGGCGCAACGGAGAGTAGGTGGTGATGCCCGCGCACAGCAGCGGCGCGACCGCGGCCAATTGCTCCTCGGGGTGGCCGATGCGCAGAACATAGCGCTCGTGCACGACAATCGCCTGGGAGTAACCACCCAGCGTCCAGCCCGGCGCGTCCGGCGTCGGGAAGTTGTAGGTGCCGATCATGCCATCGCAATAGTTCTCCAGGCCGGCATCGCAGTCTTCGCAGTGCTGGCAGCTGTCGACAATGCAGCCGACACCGACCAGATCGCCCGGCTTGAAGGCAGAGACATGCGCGCCGACCTGAGTCACCCGTCCGACGATCTCATGGCCCGGTACGCAAGGGTATTGCGTCCCCTCCCACTCGGAGCGCACCTGGTGCAGGTCCGAGTGGCAGATGCCACAGAAAGCGATCTCGATCTGCACGTCGTGGGCATTCGGAGCACGTCGGCTGATACGCAGCGGCTCAAGGGGTTGATTGCCCGCGTGGGCACCGTAAGCGTTGACTTGCATGGGAATGGCCCTCCTTCAATTCGTGGAGGCCATTGTCCGGGCAGGCGCGGCTGAATCAGTAGCGCAATCCACTGGATTACTTGCCTGATCCTCTGGGCGTGCAGCTTTTTGATGGAAAGCGAGCCGAAGCTCGCGGTAGCTTCTAGCGAAACAGGTGCCAGACCCGAACAGCATGACCGAGACCACCACACAGCCAGCCCAGTCGATGGCACAGGCCATTGCCGCGCGCATCGCCGAACCGAGCGACGTTTCCACTGCAATCGCCGGGCTCAGCCTGTTCCGCCGCAACAGCCCGTCACCGCCCTGCATCTGCATGGTCGAGCCCAGCATCGTCCTCGTCGCCCAGGGCGAGAAACAGCTCTGGGTGGGAGCTGAGGGATATGCCTATGACCCATCGCGCTTTCTCGTCACCTCGCTGGATCTGCCGGCTAATTCGGAAGTGCTGAAGGCGAGCGAGGAAGCCCCCTGCGTAGGACTGGTGCTGAAGCTCGACCTTCGGATCCTGGCCGAACTCATCGCCCAGGGCGGCCTGCCACTGACCCGCGAGCGGGCTGTCAGCAGAGGGGTGGGGATCGGCACCATGAGCCCAGGCCTGCTCTCCTCGTTCGGGCGTCTGGTGGACTTGCTGGACGACGCCGATGCGATTCCCGTGCTGGCCCCGCTGATCCAGCGCGAGATCCACTTCCGCCTGCTGCGAAGCGACCAGGCGGCGCGTTTGCGGCAAATCGCCTCGGTGGATAGCCAGGGTTACCGGATCGCCAAGGCCGTCGACTGGCTGAAGCAGAATTTCCACCTGCCTCTGCGGATCGAAGACCTGGCGGCAAGGGTCCAGATGAGCCCGCCGACCTTCCATCACCACTTCCGCCAACTGACGGCCATGAGCCCGCTGCAATACCAGAAGTGGTTGCGCCTGAACGAGGCTCGCCGGCTGATGCTCAACGAGCACCTGGATGTGTCACGGGCGGCCTTCTCGGTCGGGTATGAAAGCCCCTCCCAGTTCAGCCGCGAGTACAGTCGTCTGTTTGGCATCGCGCCCAGGCTGGACCTCAAGTGCTTGCGCGGTCACGCCGACGCGGGGGCACCGCGAGAATAGGCGAGAAGCTTGCGCAGCCCAGCAGCGGGATCGAGGCTGCGCGGGTACCACGCTTAAGGCTTGTAACCTGGCTTTTTGTAGAGATTGTCGCCTGCACCGAGGATGTCGGTGTCGTAGACCGTCCGTTTCCAGTCCGCAGGCGCCACATCTTCAATGGCTACGGATATCGATTCGTCCCCGCACCCGACTACCGACTTCAGTGCATTCGCGATTTCCTCGGTCAACTCGACCTTGAGGGCCTCACTTCGGCCTTCGAGCATTTTGATAATGACATGTGGCATGGGTGTCTCCGCGTCAGGGGGCAGGATCAGGTCGGCCTGAGCCAGGCTCCATTGATAGCAGATCCAGCAGACGGGAGACTGCCACCCTTGAAGCGCAGTCATTCAGCACGGATTCGAATTTCAGCGCAACACTGAACATCCAACCTGTTTGCATCGGCCGTTCTAGTTGCCGCCGGACAGGGCAATTGAACGTCCGCCATGAGTCGGTAGCTGCCTCTCGCGAATATCTGCAACTCAGCCACCAGCAGACCGCCAGGAGAAGGCTGCGGCACCGGGCCTCGCCGGCCCGGTGCAAGAGATGCCTGCGGCTCAGGCAGGCGCCATCAAGTCGCTGAAGACCTGCAGGTGGTGGTCATCGTCGCCCAGCTGACGGGCCACCATCAGCAGGTGCTTGGCATGGTGCGAGAGCTGGTATTCCCAGGTCAGGCCGATGCCGCCATGGAGCTGCACACTCTCGTCGGCAATCAGGCGGGCTGCGCGGCTGACGATGTACTTGGCCGCCGCCAGGGCGCGACTGCGCTCGACGCTTTCGGGCTCATCGGCCAGGCACGCGGCGAGCAGCGCCATGGAGCTGGCCTGGTCCAGTTCGATACGCAGGTCGACCATTCGGTGCTGCAGGGCCTGGAACTTACCGATGACGTTGCCGAACTGCTGGCGGGTTTTCAGGTAGTCGAGGGTCAGCGCGCAGGCCGCCTCCATGCTGCCGACCGCCTCGGCGCACTGCGCGGCGATTGCCCGCCCCTGCTGGTAGCGCAGTGCAGCCAGCGCGCCGCCCTCCGCGCCCAGCAGAGCCGCGGCTGGCACGAAGACCTGGTCCAGGTACAGGTCGCAGGCCATGCGCCCGTCCAGCGTCGGGTAGTCCCGGCGACGCACGCCGGGGCTGTCCGGGTCGACCAGGAACAGGCTGATGCCCGTTTCGTCCAGCGGATCCCCGGCGGTGCGGGCCGATACCAGGATCAGCCCGGCGCTCTGTCCGCCGAAAACCACGCTCTTGCGTCCGTCCAGCAGCCAGCCGCCAGACGTGAGGCTGGCGGTGCTGTGCACATCGTGCAGCTGGTAATGGCTTTGCGGCTCATCGACGGCCAGCGCCAGTTGCAACTGGCCGCTGGCGACTCGCGGCAGCAGTTCGGCGCCTTGCGCCGGGTTGCTCAGTTGCGCCAGCAGGCCGCCGGCATACACCACCGAGTACAGATAGGGCTCCAGGCACAGGCCACGACCCAGCTCGGCGCAGACCAGGCCCACTTCCACACCCTGGCCGGAAAACCCGCCATGGGCTTCGGCAAATGGCACCGCGCACAGCCCCAGCTCACCCAGTTGCGCCCAGAAGGCCCGGCTGAAGCCGCCCGGTTCGCGCCGACTGGCCTCGCGCTGCTCGAAACCATAGTGGTCCCGTACCAGGCGTGCCGTGGTGTCCTGCAGCATCTGCTGCTCTTCGCTCAATTTGAAGTCCATGCTGCAGGCTCCTTACAACTCGAGGATCATCTTGGCGATGATGTTCTTCTGGATCTCGTTGGAGCCGCCGTAGATAGAGGCCTTGCGCGAATCCAGGTACTGATAGGTGGCGGTGGCACTGTCGGCGCTGTGCAGCACCTCGCCCGGCATGGCCTCCAGGCCCAGTTCGTCCTCCAGGAAGGGCAGCGCATAGCTGCCCACGGCCTTGGTCAGCAGGTAGACGATCTGCTGGCGTACCTCGGTGCCCTTGACCTTGAGAATCGAGCTTTCGGCACCCGGCACCCCGCCGTCGCGGGCAGCCACCAATGCGCGCAGGTTGCTCATGTCGGCCGCCATCAGTTGCATCTCCACGGCGGCGACCTGCGCACGGAACAGCGGGTCGTCGAGCAGCGGCCGGCCGTTGCGCAGCTCCTGCCCGGCGACCTGCTTGAGCTTGCGCAGCAGCACCTTGGTCTGGTTTATGCCGCCAATGCTGGTGCGCTCGTGGGTGAGCAGGTACTTGGCGCAGGTCCAGCCTTCGTTCTCGCGGCCCACCAGGTTTTCAACCGGAACGCGCACGTTGTCGAAGAACACTTCGTTGACCTCGTGTTCGCCGTCCAGGGTGATGATCGGCCGCACCGTGATGCCCGGTGTCTTCATGTCGATCAGGAGGAAACTGATGCCGCGCTGCTGGGGCGCATCCGGATCGGTGCGGACCAGGCAGAACATCCAGTCGGCGTAATGCGCCAAGGTGGTCCAGATCTTCTGGCCGTTCACCACGTAGTGATCGCCTTCGCGCACGGCGCGGGTCTTCAGCGCGGCCAGGTCGGAACCGGCACCCGGTTCGGAATAGCCCTGGCACCACCAGTCGGAGCTGTCGAGGATGCGAGGCAGGAAGCGCGCCTTCTGCTCGGCCGTGCCAAAGCGGATCAGCACCGGCGCCACCATCTTCGCGCCGAAGGCGACCACCCGTGGCGCGCCGGCGGCGAAGCACTCTTCCTCGAAAATGTGCTTCTGTATGGCGCCCCAGCCCGGGCCGCCGTACTCCGCGGGCCAGCCCGGCACCAGCCAGCCGCGCTGGTTGAGGATGCGCATCCAGCGCACCTGGTCTTCCTTGCTCAGGCGCTTGCCGGCGAGGATGCGTTGCGCCAGTTCAGGGGGCAACGAGGCGCGCAGGAAGGCACGCACCTCTTCGCGGAACGCCTGTTCCTCGGGCGTGAAATGGATATCCATCAGTGAACTCCTGTTGCCGGACCGCCAGCGGGCGGCCCCGGGCAAGTCATTGGTCGAAGACGATCACCGAGCGAGCCAGCTCGCCGCGACGCAATTCATCGAAGGCCTGGTTGATCTGGTCCAGGCGGATGCGCTGGGAAATCATCTCGTCGAGCTTGAGCCGGCCGGCCATGTAGAAATCCACCAGCGCGGGCATGTCCACCGGGAAACGGTTGGAACCCATCAACGAGCCCTGCAGGCGACGTTCGTGGAGCAACTGGTAGGGGTCGACCTCGATCTTCAGGCCCGGCTTGATCATCCCGATGATGGTGGCGGTGCCCCCGCGCGCGAGCATGCCGAAGGCCTGCTCGGCAGTCTGCTTGAGGCCGATGCACTCGAAGGCGTGATGCACGCCGCCACGGGTCAGCTCCAGCACCTGCTTCACCGCGTCGCCGCCCTTGCCGTTGACCACATCGGTGGCGCCGAACTGGCGGGCCAGCTCCAGCTTGGAGTCGAGCATGTCGATGGCGATGATCCGCCCGGCTCCGGCCAGTGCCGCGCCATTGATGGCCGCCAGGCCGATGCCGCCACAACCGATCACCGCGACCGTTTCGCCAGGACGGACCTTGGCCGTGTTGAAGACCGCACCGGTACCGGTGGTTACGGCACAGCCCAGCAATGCGGCGCGGTCCAGCGGCATGTCGCGGCGGATCGCCACGCAGGCGTTCTCGTGCACCAGCAACTGCTCGGCGAAGGCCGAGAGGTTGACGAACTGCGGCATGGGCTTCTGCGCATAGCTCAGACGCGGCTCTTCGTCCTTGTCACGCTTGGTCTCCGGCGAAACGCAGCGCGACAGGTGGCCCGTCACACAGTGTTCGCAGTGGCCGCAGAAAACCGTCAGGCAAGTCACCACATGATCTCCGGGCTTGACCGTGCGTACCTCGGAGCCGACCTGCTCGACGATGCCGGCGGCCTCGTGGCCGAGCACCAGGGGGCCAGGATAGGGATAGGAGCCGTCGATCACGTGCAGGTCCGAGTGACAGACGCCCACGGCGACGGTGCGGATCAGCACTTCGCGCGGACCGGGCTTGCTGATGACGACGTCTTCGATGCTCAGCGGCGCGCCGACCTGGTGGAATACAGCTGCTTTCATGTTTTGCCTTCTCGACAGTAGGGGAATTCGACGGTGACGGGAGCCGGTGCCGGTCAACCGGCGCGATAGATGGCCCTGGCGTGGCTGAAGGTGCGGAAGCCATCGATGCCGTGGTAGGCGCCCATGCCGCTGTGGCCGACGCCGCCGAAGGGCAGGCTTTCCAGCCCGGCGTGGTGCATCACTTCGTTGAGCGTCACGCCGCCGGAACAGGTGCGTTCGAGCACCGCTCGCTCCTCGCCGGCATCGCTGCCGAACCAGTACAGGCCAAGGGGGCGCGGGTGGGCGTTGATGTAGGCGATGGCCTCGTCGAAATGGCGATACGGCTTGATCGGCAGGAGCGGCCCGAAGATCTCGTCCTGCATGACCTGCAGCCCATCGCCGGGGTCACGCAGCAGCGTCGGCGCAAGCTTGCGACGCGCGGGGTCGAGTGTTTCGCCGGCAGGGTTGAGTTCGACCAGTTCGACGCCCGCCGCCCGCGCTTCGTCCAGGTAGCCGCGCAGGCGCTGGTAGTGACGATGGTTGATGACAGCGGTGTACTCGGGGTTGTCGGCCAGCGTCGGGAAGACCTTGGCGACGACGGCTCGGGCGATCTCGACGAAGGCGTCCAGCGACTCTTCGGGAACAAATACGTAGTCCGGCGCAACACACAGCTGGCCGGCGTTCATCAGCTTGCCGAGCATGATCTTGCTGGCTGCGCTCTTGAGGTCGGCGGTGCGGGACACGATGGCCGGCGACTTGCCGCCCAGCTCCAGGGTCACCGGCACCAGGTTCTCGGCTGCCGCGCGCAGCACGTGCCGGCCAATGCTGCCGGCCCCGGTGAACAGCAGGTGGTCGAAGGGCTGGCGACAGAACGCCTGGCCGACCTCCGCCGGACCGGTGACCACCGCCACCTCGTCCTCGGCATAGACCTCACGGATCATCCGGGCGATCAGTGCCGAGGTCTGCGGGTTGAACTCCGAAGGTTTGATCATGACCCGGTTGCCCGCCGCCAGTGCGCCGGCCATCCCCTTGAAGACCATATTGGCCGGCACGTTCCAGGCGGTGACGATGCCCACCACGCCCAGCGGCTGGTACTGCACCCAGGCTTCGCCGCGCGGCGCCTGGCGGTGCTCCGGCTGCATCCACTGGTGCAACTCGTCACGGGTCTGACGCAGGGTGGCCAGCGGCGACAGCACGTCGCTATGGCGCGAGAAGGTCGGGCTGCGCTGGCCGAAGTCCGCGTCGAGCGCTTCGATCAGCGCCGCCTCGTGACGGACCAGCAGGTCGATGGCGCGGTCGATCAACTCGATGCGCTGCTCGGCGCTCCACGGCTCGCCCGCTCGGCTGGCGGCGTGCTGGCGCTGCAGGATCGCACGGATCGCGGCGTCATCCGGGTGGGCGGTGGCGGTCATGGCAGGGGCTCCTCAGCTGGACAATCGGGCCGGCGGACAGCGCCGGCGAGTCGCTGCAATGGTTGGGGCTATGCCCGCCGCAGGGCGCCACCCGGATCAGGTGGTACGGCTTCAGGCGAGCAATCCACGGGCCTTGGCGAAGGCGATCGCCTGGGTGCGCCGGCTGGTGCCGAGCTTCGCGTTGATGTTCTTGGCGTGGTACTTGACGGTATTCACCGAGAGGAACAGGGCATCGGCGATTTCCTGGTTCGACAGGCCCTCGGCGAGCCGCTCGAGCACGGCCGCTTCACGGGCCGTCAGCTCCTCCTGATAACCACCGGCGTCGGCCCCCTCCTCTTCGATTTCCTGCTGTTGCCGGAAGCGCAGTGCCTCCGCGCGCAGCTGGCCAAACCCGCTCCGGCCGCAGTGCTCGACGATCACCCGCAATCGCGCTGCAGCCTGCTCGCGCCGCCCCAGGTGGTGCTCTGCCTGCGCCACGAGCCATTGCACCTCCAGGCTCAGGGTGGGCGACAGCAGGGTCGACAGCGCGCCCCCCACCGGGTACTGCCCGGCGAGCAGGCCGCCGGCTTCGAGCACGCCACGCCAGTCACGCTGTTGCGCCAGGCCCTTCAATTGCTGCAGGGCCAGCGCTGGCTGGTAGCAGTGCCGGTCGATACCGGCGCACTGCATGGCCCGCTCGCCGCGCCGGACCTGGGCCTGCGCCAGGGCCAGGTTGCCGCGACGCCCAGCCACCTCGGCCAGCCCAAGGTAACTGCCCAGCACGAAGGGCGCGTCGCAATCGCGCAGGTGCGGCAGGGCGGCCCGCAGTGCCAGGTCGGCATCCTCCACGGCACCCTGCGCCAGCAACAGATCGGCGCGAGTGAGCATCAGACGCCCCAGTACCGGGTCCCAATCCAGCCCGGCCTGCGCGCGTCCCTGCAGCCCATCCTCGAGCAACAGCCCGGCCAGCTCCAGCTCACCGGCCAGCATCAGCCCGCGCAGGCACTCGCCCTGCAGCAACGCCTCGCTGTCCTGGCAGCCCTGCCGGCGCGCCTGTTCCAGTGCGGCGTGCCAGTGCGTCTGGGCCTCCCGCACGCGACCACTGGCCTGCAGAACCCGTCCCAGGGTGAACTGGCAGAGCAGGTGCGACAGCCAGTCCCTCGGCTCGTCCCTCAGGTTGGCCAGCGCCTCGCGGCAGTGCCGCTCGGCCCCATCAAGCTCACCGCGGAACGCCTGGATGCCACCGGCAAGGGCTTGCCAGTGCGCCAGCAGCAGTCGGTTATGCTCCGCGGTGGCCGCCGGCAGGAAGCGCGACAGGCCAGCCAGGCTAAGCTCGGCTTCGCCGACCCGACCACTGAGCAACAGCGCCAGCGAACTGAGGTAGATCAACCGTGGGGTGCCCTCCAGCAGCTCGCCAGGCAGTTGCCGACGCCACTCCAGCACGCGCCGCAAATGACGGTCGGCGAGTTGCCAGCTGGGCTTCAGGCGCTCCATATAGGTCGCCGCCACCTCGGGCTGCCGCGCCCGCAGGGCCTGGTCGATGGCGTCGTGCAGCTGCCCTGCCAGGCTGAGCAGGCGGCAGGCGTGCAGGCGCAGGCGCGCCAGCTCGTCCGGCGCGATGGCATCGTGCAGCAGGCTGGCGACCAGAGGCTGGACGCGGTACCAGTGTTCCTCCGCGTCCAGCGGCTGGATGAACACCTGCAGGTGCAGCAGACGGCCCAGTGCCTGGGCGCCGGCACCGGCTTCCCAGAGCTGGGCGCAAAGCTCGGCGGAGAACCTGGGCAGGTGGCACAGCCCATGGAACACCCGGCGCTCCCCGTCCGTCAGGCGCACCAGCACTTCGCGTTGCAGGTAGTCGCGCAGCAGTGTCCTTCCCTGGCTGTTGCCGGCCAGCAGAAGGCAGGCGGCACCCCACCAGCCGCCGCACCTCAGCCAGATATCCTCGCGCTGCGCTTCGTCGGCATCAGCCGCGATACGGCAGCAGACCGCCTCATAGTCGCGGTGTGACATGCACAGTTGAGCCACGCCCAGCTCCAGAAGGTCGCCTCGCAACAACAGCGATGGCAGGTCCCACGCGGGCCGCTGGCGGCAGCTGACGCACAGGCGTACACGGCACTCCGGCAGGTGCAGCAACTGCTCGAACCAGTTGTTCAGTTCAAGGCACAGGTCACCCGCCAGGTCATCCAGCACCAGGCGCAACGGGCGGCCCGGCAGACCGAGCAGACGCAGCAGTTGCACCGGGCCGGTGGCGGCTGGAAAACCCAGCGCCAAGGCGATCTTCGAGCAGAGTTCGGCCAGCCCCGGCACCTGCCCGCGGCAGCTCAGCCACAGCAAGTTCTCGCCAGCGGCGCCGCCGGCGAAACTCTCGCAAAGCAGCACCGTCTTGCCGTATCCCGCCGGTGCACACAGCAACGTCAGGCGCTGCCGGCCATCGCGCACAGCGGCGGCAAGCGCGCCGCGCGGCACATGGTGCTCCGGGAGCCGTGGAAGAATGGCAACGGGCGCGCACGCCCAGTTCGAACTGACACCCAGACCTTGCATGATGGGCCTCGATCCATGGTGTGGCGGGAGCAGCAGGCGGTGCGAAGGCACAGGAGCCCGCCGAGTCTGTAATCAGACTGCAAAACACCGTGGAAAAAGGCGCCACCCGTGTCAGGTGGCGGCCGCAGGATGGCGATGCCCGGTGGCCCGGACAAATAGCGCCGGAGCGGGAGCAGGACGCCCCGGCGCAGGCACGGCGATGACCGACGCATCGCCGCGTTCGGACAGACTGCCTCAGCGGATACCGGCGTTGCGCAGGGCCGCGGGGGTGAAGTCGTTCATGCTGAACTTCTGGTCGTACTGGGTGGCCTTCTTCGATTCGTTGGTCATGCCGAACACCAGGTAGCGACCGGCGATCAGGTCGTACAGCGCCTGCGCCGCATAGAGGCTGACGCCGTGCTGGTAGTCGTTGACCTGGTAACCCTCGCCGACGCGCCAGAGCTGGCCACGCCCGTCATAGTGATCCACCTCCAGCAGCGACCAGGTGTCCTCGTCGAAGAACATGTGGCGCTTGGCATAGATATGCCGCTGGCCGGGCTTGAGGGTGCCCTCCACTTCCCAGACCCGGTGCAGCTCGTAGCGCGTCAGGTCCTGGTCGATGTGGCCCGGCTTGAGGATGTCGGTGTACTTGAGCTTGGGCGACCAGAGCCGGTAGTTGTTGTACGGCACGTACATCTCGCGCTTGCCGATCAGCTTCCACTGGTAGCGATCCGGCGAGCCGTTGTACATGTCGGCGTTGTCCGCGGTGCGCAAGCCATCGGCAGCGGTACCGGGGCCGTCGTAGGCCACCTGCGGTGCGCGGCGCACACGACGCTGGCCGGCGTTGTAGGACCAGGCATTGCGCGGCTCCTTCACCTGGTCGATGGTCTCGTGCACCAGCAGCACGTTGCCGGCCATGCGCGACGGCGCGGTCACCGCCTGCTTGACCAGGAACAGGTAGTTGGCGGCCTTCTGCGCATCCACGTCGGGCATCAGGAAGGGAATAGCGACATCCTGCTGCATCTCGACCACGGTGAAGTCACCGTTGACCTGCGGCGTGGCCTGGGCGATCTGCTGCGTGTAGCTGGTGCCGCGGTAGCGCGTCTCGTGGTTCCACACCACTTCCACGCCGGACTTGGGAATCGGGAAGGGGTAGTAATGCCCGGCAAAGTTGCTCAGGCCATCGCCGTCGTTGACCAGTTCGGTGGACTGGGCGCTCTTCTTCGCCGCCGCGTAGATCGAGTCCGGTGAGGAAGCGCTGCGGCGGGTCGGGTAGACCGGGATGCGGTAGGTGTCCGGGTAGCGCTGGAACATCGCCTGCTGGCCGGGGGTCAGCTTGTCCTTGTACTGCTCGACGTTGGCGCGGGTGATGACGAACAGCGGCTTGTCGGCGGCGAAGGGGTCACCGAGAAAGCCGTTGCCATCCACCGGCGCCGCGCCGGGCTTCAGTCCGCCGGTCCAGGCCGGGATGCTGCCCTGGGCGTTGGCGGCCATTTCGCCGCCCAGCGGCGTCAGGCTGGTGCCGAGCCGGGCCGCTTCGTCCGCGGAAATGGCGGCCATGACACTGGTGGTCAGCAGCGACAGCGCGAGGACGCCGGTTTGCAGGAATGCGATCTTTTTCATGCGAGTATCTGCCTGTGCTGGATCAGAAGTTCACGCCGAAACTGAGCGAGACGAAGTCGCGGTCAGTCAGGGTGTTGTACTTGCCGTCGAAGTAGTTGGTGTAACTGAGGCTGGCGGTGTAGGTGTTCAGGTAGTCGGCATCCAGGCCCAGGCTGATGGCCTTGGCGCCCTCTTCGAAGTTGGGCCCGCGACCTTCCACGTCATGGGACCAGGCGAGGTTCGGCTTGAGGTTCACCCCGGCGAAGACGTTGGGATAATCGAGCATGCCGCGCAGCCGGTAGCCCCAGGAGTCACTGGTGTAGAAGCCGTGGCTGTTGCACTCCTGCGCGGGGTTGCTGGCGTTGGCCAGGCCGACGTTGGTGCCGGCGCAGGTGGTCGCGCCGGCGGCGCCGGGCAGGATGCCGGAGCCGAACGCGGGGTTGCGGCCGAAACGGATGTCGGTGCCATCGGCGTCGCCCAGGCCGTTGATGCGGTTGTAGCCCACCTCACCGATCAGCGTCAGGCGCTCAGCGCCCATCACCTGGTCGAAAAACTGCGTCGCGGTCATCTGCGCCTGCAGCACCGGCATGCGCTTGTAACCGTTGATCACGCCACCATTGGGCACGTCGGCGATGTAGCCGCTGGTGACCAGCGGCGACAGCCCCGGCGTGCCACGCACGTTGGTGGTGGCGCTGAGCAGGTCGGCGGTGTTGATCTGCAGCGGCATGTTCGGCCGGTAGCTCAGCTCGCCACCCAGCGAGGTCCCGCCAATGTTGGTCTGGAAGCTCAGGCCGTAGAGGCGGATGTCCTCGGGGTAATCGATGAAGTAGCCAGCGCTGCGCGGCACGTTCAGGGCGTTGGGCGGGGAGCCCGCGCCCTTGGTGCGCACGGTGCTGAGGAACGGGTTGCGGCTGTGGTAGTTCATCGCATAGGCCGCGACTTCGGTGTCGTTCAGCTCGGGGATGAACCAGCGCAGTGCCACGCCGAACTGGCCGCCGTCGCGCGCATCGTTGTCCTTGACCCGCGGGATGTAGACATCATCCAGCCCACGGGCGATGGCCAGGGCACTGCCCTTGTTGGTGGCCTGGCCGGGCGCCAGGTCCAGCCCGGACACCACCAGGCGGTCATCGCAACCCTTGGGGATGCCGTCATTGCCGAAGAAGGTGCCGCAGTTGTCGGCCACCGACTTGTCCCACTCGATCTGGTAGAAGCCTTCGGCAGTGACGTTCTCCATCAGTCCCTGGGACAGGTAGAACATGTTCACCGGCACCAGCGCTTCCTTCACCTCGGAGCCCGGGCGGCGCAGCGCGGCGACATCGATGGGGTTGATCGAGTTGATGCCGTTCTGGATGAAGGTGCTCTCGCCCCAGCTCACCACCTGCTTGCCCAGCCGCACGTTACCCGGCAGGTCGCCCAGCTCGTAGTTGTGGTAGACGAAGCTGTCGAGGAACATTGCCCCGGAAGACTTGGCGGCCTGGTCGCGGCCATGGTCGTCGATATCGTAGAAATGCTGGCTGCCATCCTTGAGCTCGGAGTCGTACCAGTACTTGCCGCGCACGAACGCACCGCTGTCGCCGTACTTCAGTTCCAGGTCGTGCAGCCCCTTGAAGATGGTCGAGAAGTTCTCGCCACTCTTGAAGTTCAGACGGCCGTCATCCACGGTACGCGACGACGACTTGCCGCCCTTCACGCCCATCGAGTTGAAGTTGGAGATGAACTGTTTGTCGGGGGACTGGGTGGACCAGCTGGCGCCGATCGACAGGGAGGAGTCGAACTTTCCTTCGATCTCCCCGATATTGAAGTCGACGGCGTAGGCCTGCGAACCGACGCCCAGGGCGACGGCGGCGGCCAGCAGCTGCGGCTGAAAAACTCCGCGTTTTGTTGTTCTTGTCATGCGGCGCTCCGAAAGCGGATCAGTGTTTGGAGAGCCGATGCTAGCGAGGGGTGGAGTGCGCCAATTCACCCGATCGGGTAATTCTTCCGGATGCCACCATGCCCGCCCGCAGACCGCGCCAGGACTGCCGCCGAGCCACGTTACCAAGGGTGACAAGCAGCGGATGGTGCGCTGTCGCAGCCATCCTGCCAGGCCAGAAAAGACGAAGCCCCATCGAGGGTTCGATGGGGCTTGGGTGATTGACGGGAACCTCGATGAATCAGCGGGCGCCGGCCGTACTCCCCTTCCACAGGGTGAAGATGCCAGTGGCCCGCAGCACCGTGCGCTCGCCGACCTTCAGACGGCAATCGGCGTTGGCGAAACTGCCGCCGAACTTGAGAATCTCCACATGGGCCTCCAGCCAGTCGCCCTCGCGTACCGCACCCAGGTAGTCGAGGGAGAGGTTGACGGTGATCGGCGGAAACTCCAGATCGTACGCGCGCCGGAATACTACGCCGAAGGCACTGTCGGCGAGAGTAGCAAGGAAGCCGCCATGAACGATGCGCACCGAGTTGAGCAAGTGTTCGCCGATGCGTACAGCGAGCACCGGCAGTTCGTCGTGCAGGTAGAAGCCGCCACAGTGACGGGCGAAGCCCGGCGGCGTCGGCAGCGGCGAAAAGCCCGCCGGAATGGCCGCCTGCGACAGGTCGACGGCGGCCATCAGTTCACCGCCCGGCTCTTGCCGGCCCAGAAGGGTTCGCGCAGGTCGCGCTTGAGGATCTTGCCAGCCCCGGTGAGCGGCAGCGCGTCGCGGAACTCCACCGACTTCGGGCACTTGTAGCTGGCGATGTACTCGCGGCAGTAGCGACGCAGGTCGTCCTCGTCCACCGTCGCCCCCGGTTTGCGCACCACGATGGCATGCACCGACTCACCCCATTGCTCGTGGGGAATGCCGATCACCGCGCACATCAGCACTGCCGGATGACGAGCGACGACGTTCTCCACCTCGGCGGAATACACGTTCTCGCCGCCGCTGACGATCATGTCCTTGAGGCGGTCGACGATGAACAGGTAGCCCTGCTCGTCCATGTAGGCGCCATCGCCGGTGAACAGCCAGCCGTCACGCAGCGCCCTGGCGGTTTCCTCCGGTTTGTTCCAGTAGCCGAGCATAATGTTCGGGCCGCGCACGATGATCTCGCCCACCGTTCCGCGCGGCACTTCGCTGCCCTGCTCGTCGACGATCATCACATTGACACCCAGGCCGGCGCGCCCTACCGAACGGATCAGGCCGCTGGCCCTGGCCTCGGCGCCATGGTTCTGCGGCGGGTTGGTGGAGACGATCGGGCACGCCTCGGTCAGCCCGTAGGAGTGAGAGAGCTGCAGATGCGGCAAGCGGGTCAGCACCTGCTCGATCATCTCGCCGGCGGTCGGCGAGGCGCCGTAGGTCAGGCGCCGAAGCGAGGACAGATCGTGCTGGTCGAATTCCGGGTGGGCCAGCAGGCCGAGGATCATGGTCGGCACCAGGATCGCGTCGGTCACCCCCTCCTCGGCAATGGCGCGCAGCACCGCCGGTGCATCGAAGGTCGGCTGGATGACGTGGGAGCCGCCGGCGATGAAACCGGAGACCACCCGCGCCAGCCCGGCGATATGGAACAGCGGCATGACGTGCAGGTCCCGCTGCTCCGCGCCCTGGTGGATTTCCGCCATGCGCTGGATGCATGCCGACCAGAGGTTGAAATGGCTCTGCATCACGCCCTTGGGAAATCCGGTGGTGCCGCCGGTGTACATGATGCAGGCAAGGTCGTTGCCGCCACGACCGGCGTCTTCCACTGGGGTGGCGCCGGCCAGCAGCGTCTCGTAGTCGAGCATCCCCGGCGGAGCGTCCTTCTCCCCGGCGTAGATGAACACCGGCGCATTGCGCGCCTGGGCACGGATGCCCTCGACCTGCGGCAGGAAGTAGTCGTCGACCAGCAGGAAGCGGGTGTTGCAGTCATCCAGCGAATAGACGATTTCCGGCACCGCCCAGCGGATGTTGATCGGGTTGAGCACCCCACCGCCCCACCAGGTGCCCTGCATGTATTCCAGGTAACGGTCGGAGTTGAGTGCGAGCATACCGACGCGGTCTTCGGCGACCATGCCCAGGTTGCGCAAGGCGCCGGCCAGGCGCGCGACGCGCTCGCCGAACTCGCGGAAGGTACGGCGGCGCGCGCCGAAAAGGGTGACGGTACGCTCGGGCGTCTGCTGCAGCGAACGCTGCAGGCCTTGGGTCAGGTACATGCGGGGAATCCTTGGAATTGTTGTTGTCGGGCCCGGTGCTCAGGAGGCGTGCCGGGCCATCTCCTGTTCCTGCAGCTCGCGCCAGGCGATCTTTCCGGTGGCGTTCTTCGGCAGGCTGTCGACGATCTGCGCCAGGCGCGGGGCCTTGTAAGTGGCCATGTGTTCGCGGCACCAGGCGAGCAGCTCCTCGCTGCTCAGCGAGGAGCCGGGCTTCAGGGTCACCACCGCCTTCACCGTCTCGCCCCGGTGGCGGTCGGGAACGGCGATCACACAGGCCTCGGATACCGCCGGGTGGCCGTGCAGCAAAGCCTCGACTTCCGCCGGCCAGACCTTGAAGCCCGAGGCATTGATCATTCGCTTGAGGCGATCGCGCATGAACAGGTAGCCGTCCTCGTCCATGCTCGCCAGATCGCCGGTACGCAGGAAGCGCTTGCCGTCGATGACGATGAAGCTGTCGGCATTGGCCTGCGGATTGTTCCAGTAGCCCAGCATCGCCTGGCCAGCGTGGGCGACGATTTCGCCGACCTCGCCCTGGGCGACCGGTTCCAGGGTTTCCGGATCAAGCAGGCGCAGGTCGACACCGAAGGTCGGGACCCCCAAGCAACCGCGCTTGGGCTTGTACAGCGGGTTGGTGCAGAGGAAGGACGCGGTCTCCGTCAGGCCGTAGCCTTCGATGTAGTCGAGGCCGTAGCGCTGCTTGAGCAGGTCGCTGATGTGCTGCGGCGTGGCCGCCCCGCCGCCGGTGATGATGCGCAGGCTGGAGAGGTCGCGCTGGTCGATGCCGGGCTGCGAGAAGAAGTCCACCAGCATGGTCGGCAGCGCTGCCCAGAAGGTCACGGCGTGGCGTTCGATCAGGGTGGCGGCGGTTTCGCGGTCCCAGCGCGGCATCAGCACGATGGTGCTGCCGTTGAAGATCGCGGCGTTGACGTTGGTCTGCAGGCCGAGCAGGTGGAACAGCGGTGCCACCGCGAGGAACACCGAGGAGGCGTTGGTCGGGCGCCATACGGAGGAGCCGACGAAGGAGGTGCTGACGGTCCGATGGGTGTGTACGCAGGCCTTGGGCTTACCGGTGGTGCCCGAGGTGTAGGGCAGCATGCAGAGGTCGTCGGGACCGGCGCGGTGCGGCGCCGGCGCGTGCTCCTGGGCCAGTGCCGCCGCCCAGCGCTCACCACCGGCGAACAGTGGCTGCGTCGAGGAGCGCTGGCGCACCCAGTCGGGAATGTTCAGTCCGGCGTCGTCCTCACCCAGCGCATCGCCGTAGGCGTGTACGACCACGCTCCGCAGCGAAGTGCGACCCATCAACGGGGCGACCTGCTCCACCAGTTCCTCGGCGACGAAGGCCGCCACCGCGCCGCTGTCGCTGACGATGTGCTCCATCTCCTCGAGCAGCAGCATGGCGTTGGCCGGCACCAGCACGGCATCGGCGCGCAGGATGGCGAAGTAGGCGGCGATGAACTGCGGGCAGTTCTGGCTGAACACCACCACCCGGTCCCCTCGCTCCACGCCGCAGACGCTCTGCAGGTAGCCGGCCATCCGCTCGACGTCTCGCAGCAGGTCGGCGTAGCGGTAGGCGCTGCCGAAGAACTGCACGGCGGTCTTGTCCGGATAGCGCCGCTCGGCGGTCTGCAGGTGGGTGAAGATGCTGGTTTGCGGAATATGCACCTGACGCGCCGGCAGGTGGACGGCATGGCGCGGATCGGCGGCCAGCGGGCCGCTCGGGCGCTCGGCCACGCCGGGCGGCGTCGGGTGGGGATGACTGTAGGCCATGAAGCCTCCTGTTCGCGGGCTGGGGCCCGCTTGTTGGAATTATGGGTCAGAAGCAGGTATCGCCATCGAGCAGACGGCGGGCGATGGTGCGCCGCTGGATTTCCGAGGTGCCATCCGGAATACGCATGGTACGGGCGAAACGGAAGCCCTCTTCCAGGCGCAGCTCGTTGGTCAGGCCCATGCCGCCATGCACCTGCATGCAACGGTCCATCACCCGGCACAGCGCCTCGGTGGAGGAGGCCTTGACGATGGAAACCTCCTTGGTCGCCGGCTGGCCCTCGTCCACCAGCCACGCGCAATGGCGCACCATGCTCTTCACCGCGTAGATATCCATCGCACATTCGGCGAGCATCGCCTGGACCATCTGGTGCTCGGCGATCGGCTGGCCGAAAGTCTTGCGCACCTTGGCGTAGTCCAGCGCCTGGTCCAGGGCCCAGCGGGCCAGCCCCAGGCAGGACGCCGCCATGCTCAGGCGCCCGGCATTGACCCCCTCCAGCGCCGCCTGCAGGCCGCGGTCGAGCGGGCCGATGCGCTGGCTGTCGGGCACCCGCACGTTTTCCAGCGCGATGATGCCGATGTCCGCGCCCAGGTGGCCCATGGTCGGGATCACGCTGGGCACCGAGAAGCCAGGGGTGTCGGTCGAGAGGAAGAAGCCGGTGATGCCGCCCTTCCCTGCCCTGACCTTTTCCTCATCGGTGACGGCGAAGATCATCGCGTAGTCGGCGTAGGGAGCGTTGGTGATCCACTGCTTGCTGCCATTGAGTATCCAGTGGTCGCCATCGCGCACGGCGCGGGTTCGCATGGCCAGCACGTCAGAGCCGGCGTCCGGCTCGCTGAGGCCGAAGCACAGGGTGCGTTCGCCGCTGGTGATGGCCGGCAGGTACTCCTCCAGCACCGACGGCTGCATGTGCTTGAGCACCGGGGTCAGGCCGTTGGTGAAAGGCGACGGCAGGATCACCGTCTGGATCAGGTGCCGGGACGGCCCGACATGGGCATTCAATCGCTCCTGCAGGTAGACCGCCGCCTGGGCGCCCAGGCCGGCGCCTCCCAGTGAGGCATCGCCCAGCGCGGTGTAGAAGCCGGCCTCGGCGGAGAGCCGGCGCACTTGCGCGCGCAGCTCCATCACCTGCGGCGCATAGCGGCCATCCTCGGTGTACAGCCGGCGTTCGTTGTGCAGCAGGTCGGCGTGCTGCTTTTCCAGCGGCAGCACTTCCTGTTCGATGAAACGGATCAGCGCGTCGCCTACCGCCACCCAGTCATCGGGTACGTTGAAATCCATGGGCTTGCTCTCCTCAGACCGGGTCCCAGCCGAACACGTCGGCCGAGGTTTCCAATGGCAGGAACGACGGCTTGAACGCCGGCAGCAGGTGCTCGCTCAGGGCCTCCGGCGTCCAGCCCTCAGCCCGGTGCAGGGAGCGCCCCGGGCGCGGCTGGTTCATCAGGAACACTTCGTTGCGGCGCACGGTGAAAATCTGCCCGTTGACCTCGCTGGCCGCGTCGCTGGCGAGGAACACCGCCATGGCGGCGATCGGCGCCGGGGTCATCGACTTGATCTTCTCCACCCGCGCAGCCTGGGCCGGATCGCTGGCGGGGATCGAGCCGACCATGCGGCTCCAGGCGAATGGCGAGATGCAGTTGGAGCGCACCCCGTAGCGCGCGCCATCCAGGGCAATGGACTTGGACAGCCCGACGATGCCCAGCTTGGCGGCCGCGTAGTTGGCCTGGCCGATGTTGCCCACCAGGCCGGAGGTGGATGTCATGTGCACGAACGCGCCGGACTTCTGCTCGCGGAACCCGGTGATCGCTGCGCGGCTCATGTAGAAGCTGCCGTAGAGGTGCACGCGGACCACCGCGTCGAATTCCTCCGGGCTCATCTGGTGGAAGATCCGGTCGCGCAGGATGCCGGCGTTGTTCACCACCGCATCGAGGCGGCCGAAGCTGTCCATGGCCTGCTGAACGATGCGCTGGGCGCTGTCCCACTCCGACACGCTGTCACGGCTGAGCACGGCTTCGCCACCGGCGGCGCGGATCGCCTCCACCACTTCGCGGCCGGGGTCCTCGTCGTCGGCTTCGCCGCTGACACTGACGCCCACATCGTTGACCACCACCCGCGCCCCCTGCGCGGCCATCTGCAGGGCCATCTCACGGCCGATGCCCCGGCCGGAGCCAGTGACGATGACGACCTTGCCTTCCATCATCTGCGAACTCATGAAGAACTCCTTCGGATTCCTGTTCTGCGAGCCTCAGCGGAAAGCGCTGACGCCAGTGATCTCACGGCCCTGGATCAACGCCAGGATGCCGTTCATGCCGTCGGGCACCTGGAACATCCGGGCGTCACGCCACATGCGTTCGATGCCCAGTTCCTCGGTGATGCCCATGCCGCCGTGCAGCTGCATCGCCAGGCCGAGCGCGCGCTCACAGGCCTGGGTGGCGTAGCGCTTGGCCATCGCCGAGCTGCCGTTGGCGCGCTGGTCACGGTCCATCGCGTCCAGCGCCTGGTAGCAGAGCAGGCGCGCGCTGACGATCAGCGTCTGCATGTCCGCCAGGTCCTGCTGTACCAGTTGGTGCGCTGCCAGTGGCTTGCCGAACTGCTCGCGCACGCCGGCATACTCCACGCACATCTCGAAGGCCTTCTGCGCCAGGTGTACGCACATCAGGCCGATCAGCGGGCGGTTGCCGTTCCAGCCGACCGTGAGGGTCCTGGCGGCATCCCCTGCCTCGCCGATCAGGTGGCTGCGGGGAATACGGGTTTCCTCGAACAGCACCTCGCTCAGGTGGCCCTGCTGCAGGCCGGTGACGCCGATCTCGCGCACCTCCACCGTCGACTGGCTGCGGTCCACCAGGGCGCGCTGGGCAATCGGCCGGCCACGCTCGTCGTTGCCCAGGGTGCAGGAGACATTGAGCAGGTCGCAGACCGAGGCGTTGGTGATCCAGATCTTGCGACCGCTGATGTAGGCGCTGTCGCCTTCGACCCGCAGCCGGGTCTTCACCGCGTTGGAGTCGGAGCCGGCGTTGACCTCGGAGTTGGCGGTGCAGGCGATCTTGCGCCCGGCGATCAGGTCCGGCAGGTACTGCGCGGCGATTTCCGGCGGACAGCCGGAATAGATGCGCGCCACGGTGCCTTCGTGGGAAATCAGCGAGAGCGCGACGATGGCCGGCAGCTGTTCGAGGATCAACCCGTAGTCGAGCATCTTCAGCCCTCCGCCGCCGACCTCGACGGGCAGGCGCGGCGCGGTGATGCCCAGCTCGGCCAGGGCGGCGTAGATTTCCAGCATGGCGCTGCGCGGCAGCGGCTTGTCCACGGGGTGACGGGCGAGCACGGGATCGATACGGTCACGCACCATGCGCCGGGCGGCGTCGATCATCATTTCCTGGGAGGGATTGGGAGCGAAATTCATCGATGGTTACTCGGGGATCAGTGGCCGGTGAATTTCGGCCGACGTTTCTCGGCGAAGGCCTTGCGGCCCTCGATGCGGTCGCGGCTGTCGCGTAGCAGGCCCCAGTGCAGGTTGGCCTGGGCGACGAAGTCGCGCGGCGCCAGGTGGCTGGTTTCCACCGCCAGGCGCTTGATCGCCTGCACTGCCAGCGGGCCGTTGGCGGCAATGGTCTCCGCCAGCTCCATGGCCAGCGTGAGCAACTGCTCGCGCGGCACGCAGTCGCTGATCAGGCCGATGCGCAGGGCCTGGGCGGCGTCGATGCGCTCGCCGGTCAGCGCCAGTTTCATCGCGTGGGCCGCCGGGATGGCGCGCAGCAGGTACTGCACGCCCCCCACGGCCGGTACGCTGGCGACCCGCGCTTCGGGCAGGGCGAAGGTGGCTTGCTCGCTGGCGATGCGCAGGTCGCATTGCAGGGCCAGTTCCAACCCGCCACCCAGGCAGTAGCCCTGGATGGCGGCGATCATCGGCTTCCAGATGTCCAGGTCACCGAGGTCGATCAGTCGCGTGTAGCCCCCCTCCTCGGCTTCCGCCGTGCGGCTCTTGAAGTTTCCGCTGGCAAACCCGGTGGACGGCGGCAGGGTCGCCTTGAGGTTGGCGCCGGTGCAGAACGCCTGGTCGCCGGCGCCGGTGAGGACGATGGCGCGCACCTGGTCGTCGTCCTGGGCCGTGCCCAGGGCCTTGCGCAGGTGGCGCAGGTCACCGATGGTCAGGGCATTCATGGACTCCGGCGCATCGAGGGTGATGAGCGCCACGTGGCCGATGATCTGGAACTGGATGGCCATGGCTCAGGCGCTCGGGCTGGACAGGGAGCGGCCGCCGCAGACATAGAGCGTCTGGCCGGTGATGTAGGACGCCTTCGGGTCGGCGAACATCAGCACCGCATGGGCGATGTCCTCGGGCTTGCCGATGCGGCCGACGGGAATGGTCGCCATGATCTTCGCCCGCTGCTCCTCGGAGAGCGGCGCGAGGATCGGCGTATCGATGGCGCCCGGCGCAATGGCGTTGGCGGTGATGCCGTGCCTGGCCAGTTCGATGGCCAGGGTGCGCGTCAGGCTGATCACGCCGCCCTTGGCCGCCGAGTAGTTGGCCTGGCCGAAGCCGCCGAGCCAGGCCCGCGAGGAGATGTTGACGATGCGCCCGAAGCCCTGCTCGACCATGCCCGGCACCACGGCCTTGGCGCAGAGGAACTGCGACTTGAGGTTGACGTCCAGCACCAGGTCCCAGTCCGCTTCGCTCATGTTCACCAGGCGCTTGTCGCGGGTCAGGCCGGCGTTGTTCACCAGCAGGTCCGGGGTCTTCCAGCGCTCCGCGACCTGGGCCACCGCGGCACTCACCTGCTCGGCGGCGGTCACGTCGACCTTCACGCCCATCAGGCTGTCCGCTTGCGCGCCGGCTTCGGCGACCAGTCTGTCCATCGCTTCGCCGTTGAGGTCGAACATGGCGACGGCGTAACCGGCACCCAGCAGGGCCCGGGTCAGGCCCAGGCCAATGCCCTGGGCTCCACCGGTGACGATGGCGACCGGTTTATTCATGGGGGACGTGTTCATGTGGGTCTCCTCAGACGCCCAGGATGTGTACGGCGGAAGCCGCGTGATCGACGCCGGCGATGCCGCCGCCGGTGCATTGGGTCAGCGCCAGCTCGGCGCCCTCGGCCTGGCGTTCACCGGCACGCTGTTGCAGTTGCCAGACCGCCTCAACCATCTGCGCGACGCCGGTGGCGCCCAGCGGGTGGCCCTTGGCGAGAAGACCGCCAGAGGGGTTCACCACGGTCTTGCCGCCCAGCCCGGTAGCACCGCTCTTCAGCAGTTCGTGGGCCTCGCCACGGCCGCACAGACCGAGGGCGTTGTAGTAGATGAGCTCGGCGATGCTGAAGGCGTCGTGCAACTCGATAACGTCGATGTCGGCCGGCTTCACCCCCGCCTCTTGGTACGCCAGCGTGGCGGCGCGGGCGGTGATCTCGGCGGACAGAATGTCGTCATCCGGCTCCTCGGCGCGGCCGGACTGGATGACCGATGCCAGCACCTGTACCGCGCGCGCCTGCTGCGGCTTGCGGGTGGTGAGCACCAGCGCGGCGGCGCCATCCACCGCCGACGGGCAGCACTGCAGCAGGGTCAGCGGGTCGAAGACCGTCCGCGAATTCATCACTTCGTCGAGAGAGACCTCGGTGCGGGTCTGCGCGTAGGGGTTGAGCGCGCCGTGACGACGGTTCTTCACCGCCACCTCGCCCAGCACCTCGGCGCCCACGCCGAACTCATGCAGGTAGCGGGTGGCACGCATGGCGTAGATCGCCGGCAGCGCCATGCCGGCACGGGCATAGAGTTCCGTCATGTAGTCGTTGCGTTGCAGCGGGATGGTGCCACCGCCCAGGCTGGTGAGCTTCTCCACGCCGAACACCACCACGGTGTCGTAGATGCCGGCCTGCAGCGCATGGCAGGCCAGGTGTACGCCGGTGGCGCCACTGGCGCAGGCGTTCTCCACGTTGTAGATCGGCAGGCCGGACAGGCCCAGGTCACGCAGCAGCACCTGGCCCAGCACCATGCCGCCGAACACGTTGCAGGCGTAAAAGGCCTGCGGCTCGTGCAGCTCGATACCGGCGTCGGCCAGCGCCTGCAACACCGACTGCTGGGTGAGGTCCTGCAGGGACGCGGTGTGACGGCCGAAAGGTGTCATCGCCACACCGGAGATGTAGACCGGCTTGTTCATGCGTCCTCCTGCGGACGGAAGGCGTAGATCGGGCCACTGTCGGAGTCGACCAGGCACAGGCTCAGGGCTTCGCCGATGCGCGGCTGGCGACCGGCGGGATAGTCCAGGCGGGCGAACACCCGCAGTCCTTCAGGGAAATCGGCCAGGCCCAGCGGCTGTGGCGACTTGTTGGCCTTCGGGCTGAAATGCACGACGGTGAAGCTGTACAGCTGCGGCGTGGAGTCCAGTTCCACCAGCTCACAGCCTTCGCGCAATGGCGAGGTTTCCGGCAGCGGCGGGAAATGCAGGCCGGCGTGGCCCCGGCGGCGCGAGGCCAGCAGGACCAGGCGACCATCGCGCTCGCGCCAGGGTTGTTCGGCGATGCCGGGCACCGCCTCGGTTTGTGCACTCATGGGAGCTCCTTGGCTCAGACGCGTTCGAACACCGCGGCGAGCCCCTGCCCGCCGCCGATGCACATGGTTTCCAGGCCGTACCGGGCGTTGCGGCGCTGCATCTCGTGGAGCAGCGAGGTCATGATCCGCAGCCCGGTGGCACCGATGGGGTGGCCCAGGGAAATGCCCGAGCCGTTGACGTTGACCCGCGGGTCGTCTTCCAGCTGCCACTCGCGCAGCACGGCGAGCACCTGCCCGGCGAAGGCCTCGTTCACCTCGATCAGGTCCATGTCGGCCAGTTCCAGCTTCAGTCGCTGCAACAGCTTCGCTACCGCCGGCACCGGGCCGAGGCCCATGCGCAGCGGATGGCAACCGGCCGAGGCCCAGCCGGCGAAACGCGCCATCGGCCGCAGGCCGTGCTGGATGACGAAGCGCTCGGAGACCACCAGGCAGCCCGCCGCCGCGTCGTTCTGCTGGCTGGCGCTGCCTGCCGTAACGGTGCCGCCCTTGATGACCGGCGCCAGCCTGGCCATGGCTTCATAGCTGGCCTCTTCACGGATGCCTTCATCGCGGCCGACGATCAACGGCTCACCCTTGCGCTGCGCTACCTCGACCGGCATGACCTCGGCATCGAAACGCCCCTGGCTCCAGGCAGCCGCGGCCTTCAGGTGGCTGCCCACCGCCCAGCGGTCGCAAGCCTCGCGGCTGATGCCGTAGTCGCGCACCAGGTTCTCGGCGGTCTCCACTGCGCCGCCGGGGCAGTCGCCGTAGCGGCTCGCCGGCTGCGAGTTGACCCGGCCACGGTCGAGGCGGTCATGAAGCTTCACGTCGCCCAGCCGTGCGCCCCAGCGCATGCTGGTGCTGTAGTACTCGATGTTGCTCATGCTTTCGACGCCGGCCACCAGCAGGCAGTCGGCAGCGCCGGTCTGGACCTGCATCGCCGCATCGATCACCGCCTGCAGGCCGGACCCGCAGCGCCGGTCCACCGAGTAGCCGGCCACCTCGTCAGGCAGGCCGGCCAGGGACGCGGCGTAGCGCCCCATGCAGGGCGCCTCGCTGGACTGGTAGGACTGCGCGACTATCACTTCGTCGACTTGCCCGGCGGGCACACCGCTGCGCCGCAGGACTTCCCGCAGGATGCGCGCGGCCAGCTCCGCCGCCGACACGCTGGCGAGCGCGCCGCCGAACTTGCCGATCGGCGTGCGCACGGGGGAAAGGATGTAGGCGTTGGACATGGCGGTCTCTTCTTCTGCTGTTGTCGGGGTTCAATCAGGCATCGGCGCCCAGGCCGATGGCACGCAGGCGCTCGATCAGTGCGGCATCCAGCCCCCAGTCGCGCAGCGCTGCTTGCCCGCCCTGCCCGCGCGCGGGGGCCGGTTGCGGAATGGCGCCGGGGGTGCCGAGGAAGCGTGGCGCCGGTGTCGGCTGCACCACCCCGCCGATTTCCATGAAGCTGCCGCGCGCCTGGGCATGGGGGTGCCGGGCCGCTTCGGCGAAACCGAGCACCGGCGCCACGCAGGCATCGCTGTCGGCGAAGATTTCGCACCACTCATTGCGGGTTCTCTGCAGGAAGGCGCGAATGAACGCCTCGCGCAGGCGCGGCCATCCCTGCCGGTCGTGCTGGGCCGGCAGGGCCTCGCCGGCGAGGCCGAGCTTGTCCAGCAGTTCGGCATAGAAGCGCGACTCCACCGGGCCGATGGCCATGTAGCTGCCGTCCAGGGTGCGGTAGGTGTCGTACCAGGGCGCACCGCCATCGAGCAGGTTGCTGCCGCGCTCCTCGCGCCAGTTGCCCGAGGCCAGCAGCCCCCAGAACACCGAGCCGAGCTGGGCCGCGCCTTCTGCCATGGCGGCGTCCACCACCTGCCCGGCGCCGCCGCGCTGGACGTTGACCAGCGCCGCCAGCACACCCATGGCGAGCAACATGCCGCCGCCACCGTAGTCGCCGACCAGGTTCAGCGGCGGCAGCGGGCGTCCGGCCACCGGACCGATGCCTGAGAGCACACCCGACAGCGCGATGTAGTTGATGTCGTGACCGGCGCGCTGGGCCAGCGGGCCGTGCTGGCCCCAGCCGGTCATGCGGCCGTAGACCAGACCGGGATTGCGTGCGAGCGCCTGCTCCGGCCCAAGCCCGAGGCGCTCGAGCGTGCCGGGGCGGAAGCCTTCGATCAGCACATCGGCACGCTCGATCAGCTCCAGGACCACCCCGGCGGACTCCGGGCGCTTCAGATCAAGGGTGACCGAGCGCCGGCCGCGGCCGGTGATTTCCACCTTCGGCCCGTCCATCTTCGGCCCCAGGTCGCCGTGGGCCACGGGCCGGTCGATGCGAATCACGTCCGCCCCCATGTCCGCCAGCATCATGGTGGCGAAAGGCGCCGGACCGATGGCCTCGAACTCCAGAACCCGAATACCGCTCAACACACCCATTGACGTCGTTCCCTGCCTTTCTGGCGCGGCTGTTGCCGCAGCGATACCGCCCATTGGCGGCTTTTCCGCATTGGAACAACGCCCGCCGGGCATGGCCGCCACCCGCGTCGGGTGGCACACGGCAGGGGCCGGGACCGGATAGCGAAAGGCACTGGTGAACGCGAGCGCTTGTAGGCATTCTCTGAAGGACGCCCGTACAAACCGACAACAATCGCGGGCGCTCGAGACTGCCTGGAAATGCCATGGAAAAGCCCAGCACCACGACAAGAAGAACTGCCCCTGCCCCACTCGACGAGCGGGCCGAACCCGCCCTGACCACCACGCTGGACCGCTCGCGGCTGGCCCCCCCGCGCAGCGGCGGCCGGGTCATCCCGCGTGAACGCCTGGTCCAGCGCCTGGTGGAAAGCCGCCGGCGGCGCTGCACCGTGGTCAAGGGTCCCGCCGGCTGGGGCAAGACCACCGTCCTGCTCGCCTGTCGCCAGCAACTGCTGTCGCTGGGCTTCGAGGTCGCCTGGCTGAGCCTGTGCGATGACGACAACGAACTGGGCCGCTTCATCGACTACCTGCTTGGCAGCCTGGCGCAGATCGACCTGCAGATGGTCCAGGAAGCCTCCCTGATGGAGGCGCACGGCTTCGACAGCGAATCGGTGGAGCGCACGATCATCACACTGGTTCAGGGCATCGCCAGCAGCCGCCAGGAAGTGGTGCTGGTGCTCGACGACCTGCACAGCCTTACCGATGTTGGTATCCACCAGGCCCTGCAGTGGTTGCTGGACTATGCCCCGGCCAATCTGCACCTGGTGCTCGGCACCCGCAGCGCCGTGCCGCTGTCCCTCGCCCGCCTGCGCAGCCAGGAGCAGATCCTCGAACTGGACCTGCGAGATCTCGGCTTCACCCACGACGAAACCCGGCAGTTTCTCCGGCAGCAGCTGGGCGAGTTGCCGGCCGCGGAAGTGCAGCAGATCCATGAACTGACTGACGGCTGGATCGCCGGCCTGCAACTGCTCGCCGCCAGCCGGCGTAAACCGGCCGACACCGGCACGGCGCTCGGTGAAACACCTTCGCCTTTGCGCGACCACGAGGCCTTTGCCCGCTACTTCGAGTCCACCGTACTGGCCCGCCTGGAGCCCGACGAAGTCGAACTGCTGGTGCACACCGCCGTTTGCAATCGCTTCTGTCCGGCGCTCTGCGCCGCGCTGGTGAACCGCCCCGATGCAGTGGCCGAGGCCCTGGCGCTGCTGGCTCGTCTGGAACAGGACAACCTGTTCCTCATTGCCCTGGACAGCAGCGACCCGGAAAGCTGGTACCGACTGCATCCGCTGCTGCGCGAAACCCTGCTCGGCCTGTTCGCCCGCCGCGACTCCGAACACCAGCGCGCCGTGCACAGCCGCGCCTGGAGCTGGCTGCGCGAGCGCGATCAGCTGATCGATGCGGTGCGCCATGCCGTCGCCGGTGGCGAGGCCGCCGCCGCCGCGCAGCTCGTCGAGGAGCGCCTGGAAGCGCTGTATGCCCAGGGCGACCTGCGCATCCTGGTGGAGCTGGCCCGCCTGCTACCCAGGGAGCAGGTGCAGACCAGCATCCGCCTGCGCCTGCTGCTGGCCCGCATGCAGGTGTTCGCCCGCGACTTCGCTGCCTGCGAACAAAGCATTGCCGAACTCGATCAAGACGTTCCGGTGGATGACAACGACTCGCGCTTCCGTGTCGCCATGCTGCGCGCGGTACTGGCGGTGCAGCGGGACAACACCGACGAGGCCCTGGGTATCCTCCCGCAATTGCTGAATCCGCCGCCCGGGGTCAACTCGGTGATGATCGGCGGCAGCCTGAACATCCTCTCCTGGCTGTACATGAACCGCGGCGAGTACGAACGCGCACGCCAGGTGCAACTAGAGCGCCCGCCCCTGCTGGTGGATGGCGCGCCGCTGCTCGGTACTGCCGGCGGCACCCTGCAGGGTCGCTGCCTGATCGGCCTGAGCCTGGCCATGGAGGGGCAGATCGCCCAGGCCGAGCGCATCTACCGCGAGGTCATCTACGAAGCCCAGCGCCACGGCCGCTCCTGCGCCGACGCCAGGCACCTGGCGACGGCGCTGCTCGGCGATACGCTGTATGAGAGCAACGAGATCGATGACGCCCTGCAGCTGCTGGAGCCGCAGATCGACCTGCTTGAGCGCATCTCGATTCCCGACTCGGTGCTGCGTGCCCTGGAGGTGCTGGGCAAGGCGCACTGGGTGGCCGGCAACCGTCGCGAGGCGTTCGCCTACCTCGAACACCTGGACGAGTACGCTCGGCGGCACCAGCTCGACCGGTTGATGGCCCATGCGCTGGTCTGGCAGGTGCACTGGCACCTGCAACTGGGCGAAGTGGTGGCTGCGGAGACCAAGCTCGCCCGCCTGGACGCCATCGCCGCACGCCACCCCGACGCCGCCACCAGCCATCGCAAGGACATCTTCATCATCGTCGAGAACGCCCACGTGCGCTGGGACGCCGCCCATGGTGACCTGCACAGCGCCACGCTGCGCCTGAACCGCATGATCGAAGCCGGCGAGCAGGATGGCCGGCAGCTCGCCGTGACGCGCCTGAAGATGCTCTGCGCGGTGTTCGACGCCCAGCGCGGACAGATCGACCAGGCCCGTGAAAAAGTCATGGCGCTGCTGCGCACGGCCCAGCGATTTGGCCAGCTGCGTAGCGTGGTCGATGCGCACCCGGACGCGCTGCAACTGATCGAGACGCTCACCCGCGACCAGCAACTCGACCCGGTGTTGGCCTTCTACGTCGAGCGCCTGCGCGGCACACGCCGTGTGGCAGCGCAACCGGCAACGGCTGAAGCGGCTCCCCGCGCCACTGGCCTGCAACTGGGAGCTGGCATGGAGCCGCTGAGCGAGCGCGAACTGGAAGTGCTGCGCCTGCTGGCCCAGGCCCTGCCGAACAAGAAGATCGCGCGGGCGCTCGGCCTGTCCCACGAAACCGTGAAGTGGCACCTGCGGCACATCTACAGCAAGCTCGGCGTCGGCAGCCGGGACGAAGCGGTAGCCCGCCTGCGCGACGCGGAAACCGCCAACAGCACCCCGCGCTGAAGCAACGCCGCCACCCACTCCGGGTGGCGGCGACGGGCCGCGCGCGGCCGAGCATGGATGGACTCTTCCTGCGGAGTCCACCATGAGCACCGAACTGATCGAGCTGCGCGAATCGCAGCTGGCCATCGCCGATGGCATCGCCACCCTCACCCACCTGAAGCCAGCGGCACGCAATGCGTTGTCGCTGGAGCTGCGTGAGGACTACGTGGACATGCTCGACCGCCTGGAGACCGATCGCAGCATCCGCGCGCTGATCATCACCGGATCCGGCGGCAGCTTCTGCGCGGGCGGCGACATCCGGTCGCTCAAGGAGCGCCAGCTCAGCAGCGACCCTGAAATCAATTCGGCCAACGCCATGCGCCTGCGCATCCGCCGCCTGCACGGCTGGCTGGAGCGCCTGCGGGGGCTGGAGATCCCGGTGATCGCCGCCGTCGATGGCCCGGCCTATGGCGCCGGGTTCGCCATCGCCCTGCTGGCGGATTTCATCCTCGCCTCCGAGCGCGCCTCTTTCTGCCTGCCGTTCGCCAAGCTCGGCCTGGTGCCCGACTCCGGGGCGCTCTATACGTTGCCGCGGGCAGTCGGCCTGCAGAAGGCCAAGGAACTGCTGTTCAGTGCCCGCCGAGTGGCCGCGGAAGAAGCCCGGGAGCTGGGCATCGTGCATTCGATACACAGCCCCGAAGAGCTGGCCACGGCCGCGCACTGGCTGGCCCGGCGCTTCCTCGCTTCACCGCGCGACGCCATCGCCCTGAGCAAGCGCCTGCTCAACCAGAGCAGCGAAACCCCATGGGCGACGATGGCCGAACTGGAGGGCCTCGCCCAGGGCATCGCCTCCACCACCCCCTATCACGATGAAGCGGTATCCGCCTTCCTGCGCGGCGAACCCTCGCGCTACGACTGGGACCGCGACTGAACCACCCGGGCCGGGTGGAGTAGCGCCGCCCGGCACACCCCTACCGTAACAAACAGACCCTCGCGCCTCGCCGCGACACCCCGACAACACCCAACGACCGGCCCGGCCGGTCGGCCACAGGAGCCATCCGTGCACATCGAGCGCAGCGTCTTTCGCGACGACCATGAAATCTTCCGCACCACCGTGCGGCGCTTCTTCGAACGTGAGTGCGTGCCACGCCAGGAAGCCTGGAATCAGGCTGGACAGTGGGACCGCGAGACCTGGCTGAAAGCCGGCCGTGAAGGCCTGCTGGGCATTACCCTGCCCACAGAATACGGCGGCGGTGGCGGCGATTTCGGCCACAGCGCGGTGTACAACGAGGAGTTCAACCGTGCCGGCCTGTCCGGCAACGGGCTGGGCATGCACTCGGACATCATCGCCCCCTACATCGCCCGCTGCGGCAGCGAAGAGCAGAAGCGCCGCTGGCTGCCCGATGCCTGCTCGGGCGAGCTGATCCTCGCCATCGCCATGACCGAGCCGGGCACCGGCAGCGACCTCAAGGCCGTGCGCACCACCGCCGTGCGCGACGGCAACGAGTACGTGATCAACGGCAGCAAGACCTTCATCAGCAACGGGCTGTCCGCCGACCTGGTGATAGTCGTCTGCAAGACCGACCCGGAGGCCGGCGCCAAGGGCATCAGCCTGATCGCCGTGGAAACCGACCGCGCCGGCTTCCAGCGCGGCCGCAAGCTGGACAAGGTCGGCCAGCATGCCCAGGACACCGCCGAACTGTACTTCGACAACGTGCGTGTGCCGGTGGCCAACCGCCTGGGCGAGGAAGGCAAGGGCTTCGCCTACCTCATGGGCGAACTGCCGCAGGAGCGTTTCTCCATCGCCGTCTCTGCCGCCGCGCGACTGGAGGCGGTGCTCGACCACACCCTGGACTACGTGAAGAGCCGCAAGGCCTTCGGCCAGACCGTCTGGGACTTCCAGAACACCCGTTTCAAGCTCGCCGACATCAAGGCCCAGGCCACCGCCGTGCGCCTGATGATCGATCACTACCTGGCCGAGCACATGCGTCGCCGCCTGACCCTGGAGGAAGCGGCGATTGCCAAGCTGTTCGCCACCGAAACCCTGGGCAAGGCGCTGGACGAGATGGTCCAGCTGCATGGCGGCTACGGCTACATGCTCGAGTACCCGGTAGCCCGCGCCTTCGTCGACATGCGGGTGAATCGCATCTACGGCGGCACCAGCGAAGTCATGCGCGAGCTGATCTCGCGCAAGCTCTGATCACACAAGGACAACAACCATGAGCCAGAAAGCATTCGTCGCCGGCGTCGGCATGATCCAGTTCAAGAAGCCCGGCACCAGCGACTTCTACGACGTGATGGCGGCCCAGGCGATCCGCCAGGCGCTGGAAGACGCCGGCATCGACTACCGTCTGGTGCAGCAGGCCTACGCCGGCTATGTCTACGGCGACTCCTGCTGCGGCCAGAAGGCCGTGTATCACGCCGGCATGACCGGTATCCCGGTGCTCAACGTCAACAACAATTGCGCCACCGGTTCCTCCGCCCTCTTCCTCGCCCGCCAGGCGGTGGCCAGCGGCGCGGTGGACTGCGCGCTGGCGGTGGGCTTCGAGCAGATGAACCCGGGCGCGCTGAAGTCCGCCTGGCCGGATCGCCCGGCGGCGCTGGAGCGCGCCAACGCAGTGGTCAGCGAGCTGGTGACCGGCATCGACGTGCCCAGCAATGCCATCCGCCAGTTCGCCGGCGCCGGCCGCGCGCACATGCAGAAGTACGGCACCAAGCTGGAAACCTTCGCCGCCATCCGCGCCAAGGCCAGCCGCCACGCCGCGCGCAACCCGCTGGCGGTGTTCCGCAACGTGGTCACCACCGAACAGGTGATGGACGACGTGGTGCTCTGGCCCGGTGTACTGACCCGCCTGATGGCCTGCCCGCCCACCTGCGGCGCGGCGGCGGCCATTGTGGTTTCCGAAGCCTTCGCGAAGAAGCACGGCCTGCGCACCGACGTGCTGATCGCCGGCCAGTCGATGGCCACCGATATCCCGGCGTCCTTCGACACCCGCGACATGATCCGCGTGGTCGGCTTCGAGGTCACCCGCCTCGCCGCACAACAGGCTTATGAACAGGCCGGCATCGGCGTCAACGACATCGACGTGATCGAACTGCACGACTGCTTCGCCCAGAACGAGCTGCTCACCTACGAAGGCCTCGGCCTGTGCGCCGAGGGCGAAGGCGAGAAGCTGGTGAACGACGGCGACAACACCTATGGCGGGCGCTGGGTAGTCAACCCGTCCGGCGGCCTGCTTTCCAAGGGCCACCCGCTGGGCGCCACCGGCCTGGCCCAGTGCTACGAGCTGACCCACCAACTGCGCGGCACCGCAGGGGATCGTCAGGTCGACGCGGCGCGCATCGCCGTGCAGCACAACCTCGGCCTCGGCGGCGCCGGCGTGGTCACCGTGTACCAGAAGCACTGACAGCGGGAGCATTCAGATGATCGATCCCAAGCACATCGGCAAGCAGCTGCCGTCTTTCAGCGTGGTCGCCGAAGCGGGCCAGTTGCGCTTCTTCGCCAAGTCCATCGGCGAGACCGACCCGGTCTACCTCGATGAGCAGGCCGCCCGCGATGCCGGCCACCCCGGCCTGCCACTGCCACCGACCTTCCTCTTCTCGCTGGCGTTCCAGATGCCCAACCAGGCCTGGCGCGACGAGCTGGGCATCGTTCCGTCGCGCATCCTCCATGGCGAGGAATCCTTCACCTACCAGCGCATGGCCTATGCCGGCGACACGCTGCACTACGACGTGCGCATCACCGACATCTACGACAAGAAAGGCGGCGCGCTGAGCTTCGTGGTGCGCGAGTCGAAGGTCAGCAACCAGCACGGTGAGCCCGTGGCGACCCTGCGCACCACCCTCGTCCACCGCAACGGCTGATCCGGAGGCCCACCATGAACACTGTTCGATACGACTCCGTGCAGGTCGGCGACAGCCTGCCGCCGCTGACCCTGGCGCCAGTCAACCGCACCACCCTGGCGCTGTTCGCCGGCGCCTCGGGCGACCACAACCCGATCCACATCGACATCGACTATGCGCGCAAGGCCGGCATGGTCGACGTGTTCGCCCACGGCATGCTGTCCATGGCCTACCTCGGCCGCCTGCTGACCGGCTGGGTCGACCAGCGCCAGCTGCGCGGCTTCGGCGTGCGCTTCGCCGGCATCACCCACCTCGGCCACCAGATCACCTGCAGCGGCAAGGTGGTGGAGAAGTTCGAGGCCGAGGGCGAACAGCGCGTCAAGCTGGAAATCCAGACCACCAACCAGTACGGCGAAACCCGCATCGTCGGCGACGCCATCGTCGCCCTGCAGTAAGGAGCAAGAACATGGCAAAACTCGACGGCAAGGTGGCGCTGGTCACCGGTTCCGGCCGTGGCATCGGCCAGGCCATCGCACTCAAGCTGGCCAGCGAAGGCGCACGCATCGTGCTCAACGACCTGGACCTGGCACCGGCGCAGGAAACCGCAGCGCTGATCCGCGACCTGGGCGGTGCGGCAGCGGTCTGCCACGGCAACGTCAGCGCGCCGGACTTCGCCGAGCGCTACATCCGCACCGCGATGGAGAACTTCCAGGGCATCGACATCATCGTCAACAACGCCGGCTACACCTGGGACGACGTGGTGCAGAAGATGAGCGACGAGCAGTGGTACGCCATCCTCGACTGCCACATGACCGCGCCCTTCCGCATCTTCCGGGCAGCCTACCCGGTCATCAAGGCGCAGGCCCAGGCCGACGCCGAAGCCGGGCGCGAGGTGTTCCGCAAGGTGGTGAACATCTCCTCGGTGTCCGCGCTCAACGGCAACGCCGGGCAGATCAACTACAGCGGCGCCAAGGCCGGTGTCGCCGGCATGACCCGCGCCCTGGCCCGCGAGTGGGGCCGCTTCAAGGTCAACGTCAACGCGGTGGCCTTCGGCTTCATCGAAACCCGCATGACCCGCGCCGACGCCCATGCCGGCGCAACGGTGAACATCGAGGGCCGCGACATCCGCGTCGGCATCAGCCCGGAAGCGGCCAGATCCTTCGCCCAGCGCAATCCGCTGGGTCGCCCCGGCAGCGTGCAGGAAGCGGCCGACGCGGTGTACCTGTTCTGCTCACCCGAATCCAACTACATCACCGCGCAGACCATCGCCGTGGCCGGCAACCTCCAATAGCCCGCCTTGGCATCCAGAACAAGAACATGGAGTCACGCATGAAGTCCCGGATCAGTCGTTACCTGCCTCACAGCCTGCTGGCCGGCGCCATCGCCGCCAGCCTCCACCTGCCGCTGCTGGCCGCCGAACCTGACGCCAGCCAGCCTGCGAGCAGCCTGACCGCAGCGAAGAATGCCGAGGTGCTCAAGGTGCTGCCCTTCAGCGACCGCAGCGACTACGAGTCGGTCACCCGCGGGCTGGTCGCACCCTTCAAGGGGCAGATTCGCAACGCCGCCGGAAGGGTCGTGTGGGACAGCCAGGCGCATGATTTCCTCGACGCGGACAAGGCCCCCGACACGGTCAACCCGAGCCTCTGGCGCGCTGCCCAGCTGAACAACCATGCGGGCCTGTTCCAGGTCGCGGACGGCATCTACCAGCTGCGCGGGATGGACGTGTCGAACATGACCATCATCGAAGGCAAGGACGGTCTGTTCGTCATCGATCCGCTGACCTATGCCGAAACTGCCCGCGCGGCGTTGCAGCTGTACTACCAGCACCGGCCGAAGAAGCCCATCGTCGGCGTGGGCTACAGCCACAGCCACGGCGACCACTTCGGCGGCGTGCGCGGGGTCGTCGACGAGGCCGACGTGAAGAGCGGCAAGGTGAGGATCTTCGCCCCGGCGGGCTTCATGGAACACGCCATCAGCGAGAACATCTTCGCCGGCAACGCCATGAGCCGTCGCTCGCAGTTCCAGTTCGGCACCTTCCTGCCGCGCGGCGAGCGCGGGCAACTGGACGTCGGCATGGGCAAGGCGCTGCCCTCGGGTGGCACCTTCACCCTGATCGCGCCGACCGACCTGATCCGCAACGAGTACGAGACCCACACCGTCGCCGGCATCCCGATCGAGTTCCAGCTCACCCCCGGCACCGAAGCACCGGCGGAAATGAACTTCTACTTCCCGCAGCATCGCGCGCTGTGCATGTCCGAGAACAGCACGCAGATGATGCACAACATCCTCACCCCGCGCGGCGCGCTGGTGCGTGACGCCAAGGCCTGGTCGCAGTACCTAGACGCCAGCCTGGAGCGCTACGGCGACAAGACCGACGTGATGTTCGTCTCGCACAACTGGCCGACCTGGGGCGGCGAGCGCATCCGCACGCTGCTGGCCGACCAGCGCGACATGTACGCCTTCCTCAACGACCGCACCCTGCACCTGATGAACCAGGGCCTGACCTCCACCGAGATCGCCGAGAAGATGGACAAGCTGCCCGGCGAGCTGGAGAAGAAGTGGTACACCCGCGGTTACTACGGCTCGCTCAGCCACAACTCGCGCGCCGTCTACCAGCGCTACCTGGGTTTCTACGATGGCAACCCGGCGAACCTCAACCCGCTTACCCCGGCGGACGCCGGCAACCACTATGTCGAGGCGCTGGGTGGCGCCGATGTGGTGCTCAAGCTGGTCCGCGCGGCCATCGACAAGGGCGATTACCGCTGGGCGGCGACCCTGGGCAACCACCTGATCTTCGCCCAGCCGGACAACCAGCAGGCCAAGGCACTGCAGGCCGATGCCCTGGAACAACTCGGCTACCAGGCGGAGAACGCGCTCTGGCGCAACATCTACCTGACCGGCGCCATGGAGCTGCGCGGCGGCGTGCCGGTGTATGACGCCGGGGCGACCAAGGCCGATGTGGTAAAGAGCATGGAGCCCGGCCAGTTCTTCGACTTCCTGGCGATCCGCCTGGATTCGGACAAGGCCCAGGGGCACGACATGGTCATGAACTGGGTGTTCAGCGACCTGGGCAAGGACTACAGGGTGACGCTGCGCAACGGCGTGCTGACCCACCGCAACGACGAGAAGAGCGCCAACCCGACCGTTACCATCACCCTGGCCAAGAGCACGCTGGACCAGATCAGCCTGCGCAAGCTGGACTTCCCCACCGCCATCAAGCAGGGAGCCATCAAGCTCGGCGGCGACGGCAAGGCGCTGGGTGCCTTCCTCGGCATGATCGACAGCCCCGCCCCGCAGTTCAACATCGTCACGCCCTGACGCCCTCCCGCACCGGTCCTTCCCGGTGCGGGACATCCCTACCCCTCGAGGCCGGCCCGCTCCGGAACAGTCAGCATGAAGCAACTCACCCCCATGGACGCGCAGTTCTTCTATTCCGACGCCCCGCACCAGCCTATGGTCATCGGTGGCCTGTGGATCTGTGACCAGCGCTCGGCGCCCAACGGCCTGGTCCGGCACAAGGACATCATCCGCTTCATCGACAGCCGCCTGAGCGGCACCTCGCTGTTCCGCCGGCGCCTGCAGCACGCGCCGTTCCGCCTGGACGACCCGTACTGGCTGGAGGACAAGCACTTCGACCTGGAGTACCACATCCGCCATGTCGGCCTGCCGCAGCCCGGCGACTGGCGCCAGCTGTGCATCTTCACCGCGCGGGTGATGTCACGCAGCCTGGACATGGAGCGTGCGCCCTGGGACATCACCATCATCGAGGGGCTGAACAATGTCGAAGGCGTCCCGCCGGGCAGCTTCGCCCTGCTGCTGCGCTTCCACCATGCCTACGTCGACGGCAAGTCCGGGGTGGAGATCACCACCCTGCTGATGGATGACCAGGTCGAATTCGACGAGAACCCGTATCGCCAGCCGCTCAACGAACGGATGCCGACCCGTGCGCAGATGTGGGCCAAGACCCTGCCACGCCTGCTCGGGCAATCGCTGCGCAGCGCCCGCGCCGGCTACTGCGCCGCACGCAAGAGTGTGCAACTGGCCGCGCAGTTGCGCGGTGAGGCCAGCCCGGACCAGCACCGCGTGCCGACCACGCTGTTCAATGCCCCGGTTTCGCCACACCGCACCTACGGCGCCACCTGCTGGCCGATCGCCGAGCTCAAGCAGATTCGCCGCTGCGCCCCGGGCGCCACGCTGAACGACGTGATCATCGCGATTATCGCCGGCGGGCTGCGACGCTACCTGCTGCGTCGCGAAGCCCTGCCGGTGGACCAGTCGCTGGTCGCGCTGTGCCCGGTGGCCATGCGCCCGGAAGGCGCACGCAGGGACATGGGCAACCTGATCTCGATGATGCTCATCGGCATGGGCACCGACCTGTCGGACCCACAGCGGCGCCTGCAGGCCATCACCGAGCGGACCCGACGCGGCGGCCCGCTGGCCAGGGAAGTGATGCACGAGCTGATCACCTCCCTGGGCGACATGCTGCCGGCGCCGGTGCGCATGCTCGGTGGCTGGCTGCAGAATCAGGTGCGCTACGTCGGCCATCTGCACCTGCAGAACACCCTGATCACCAATGTGCCAGGGCCGACCAATGGCGCCGAGAAGAAGTACTTTGCCGGCGCCGAGATCCTCGCCACCTATCCCATCGTGCCGGTGCTCGACGGCATGGGCCTGAGCCACGGCATCACCAGCCTTTACGGGCAGATCATCCTCGGCGTGCTCGCCGACCGGCAGATGCTGCCGGACATGGACGTGTACATGGCCTGCCTGCAGGAGTCCACCGACGAGTACCTGGCGCTCGCCCGCGACACCCCTCCCGGCCCAGCCGAGGACAGGCCCGCCGCGCCACGCAGGCGCTCTGCCACCCGGGACCAGGCAGAGCCCGGAAAATCTTGAAATCCGGGCCGCCCACCGAGCGGCCCAATCCGAAGGTCAGCGCGCACAGCACAGGAAGGAAACGATGTTCAGGCAGAAGTCGGCAGCCCGCCAATGGCAGGACAGGATGGACCATGCGCGAAGCTACCAGGAGTGGGCACAGCACGCGACCGCCCACGACCAGGCCACCGGCATGGATGACTGGCGACGCAACGAAGTCTGTGCAGACTACGACTACCGTACCGTACGCCAGCGATTCGAGAGACTGCGCGACCTGCGCAACGCCGGAGACCACGGCAGCCTGATGTTCACTCTCAACGAGGGCATTCATGGAAACCTTGCCGGCATGGGCCGGGCTTCGCTGTACGGCCATTCGCACCTGGGCACCAAGCACCTGATCCACCAGTACATCGAGGAGGTCTGCCTTGCGCTGGAGGCCATCGATGCGGTCGACGACAGCATCATACCGCTGGCCGAACGCAAGGACTTCTTCCTGCGCGCCAGCCACTGCTTCGGCCGCTCGGCGCTGATGCTCAGTGGCGGCGCGGTGCTGGGCTACTTCCACGCCGGTGTGCTCACGGCACTGGGCGAACAGGGGCTGCTGCCCCGGATCATCTCCGGCTCCAGCGCCGGCTCGATTCTCGCTGCCATTGCCTGCACTCACAGCGATGCTGAACTGCCGGACCACCTGCAGGCTGAGCACCTGCTGATGCAGGGACGGCACCTGCGTCGTCCGCTGTCACGCGCGACGCTTGAATCAAATGACCTGGCGAGCTACCTGCAGCGACTGATTCCGGACCTGACCTTCGCCGAAGCGTACAAGGTCAGTGGCCGCCACCTGAACATCACCGTCACCGGACTGCAGCCCAGACAGGCACCGCGCTTACTCAACGCCATCACGGCTCCGACGGTGCTGGTGCGCTCTGCGATCATGGCGTCCTGCGCGATCTCCGGTATCTACTCACCCGTCACCCTGCAGGCGAAGAATGCCGCTGGCCTGCAGGTTCCCTACCTGCCGGAACAGCAGTGGATTGACGGCTCCTTCCTCGACGACCTGCCGGCCAAGCGCCTCGGCCGCCTGTACGGAGTCAACCACTTCATCTCCAGCATGGCCAACCCGGCGGCGCTGCTCTTAACACCTAACCCCGACGCCCGGCCGAACCTGCTGCAGAGCGCGGTGAACCGGCAGATCCGTCTCGGCAAAGGTGTGGCGACCCAGCTGCTGCGCCTGGGACGCGACCACCTGCGCCTGCGCAACCCCACCCTCGCTCGCTGGCAACACCTGGGCTACAGCATCCTGGCGCAGGATTACACCGCCGACATCAATCTGTTCCTCGGCAAGCGCTGGCACAACCCGCTCAAACTCCTTGCGCCGCTGCCCCTGGCCGAGTTGCGCAAGCTGGTGCGAGAAGGCGAACAAGCCACCTGGGAGCGCATGGAGATGGTCCGCAACTGCACGGCCATCAGCCGCACGCTGGATGCCATCCTGCGTAAACGTTGCTGGCCAATGTGAACCCATTTCCGCCGGCGAGCCCTGGACAAAGTATGCCTTGAAGCTCCCTTCCCACTGCTGGACTCCCTGCCCGACCGCCCGATGAGCAAGGCGGTGAACAGAGTAGCAACGAGCCAGTAACGGCTAGCCAAGCTCGCGGGCAGGTTCGGCACGACGCACCATACGGCAAACTGCTACGGGCACGACCCTTCGAGATCGCTTTCATCCTTGCTGACCAACTCCCGCAACGTATCGAGAAACAGCTTGATTACCGGCGAGTCATCATCCGCGCGATAGGTGGCGTACAGGGGCACTTCGGGCAGTGCGGGCATGAGACGTCGGAAGACCAGTCCGGCGGGCGCCATCGGTTCGATGGACGCGGGTAGTAGCGCCACCCCGAATCCGGCCCGTACCAGGCTGAGCAGGGTTTGCACCTCGATGACCTGCTGGCGGATTTGCGGAGTGAACCCAGCCTTGATGCAGCACTGATAGAGGAAGTCGGCAAAACGCGACTGCTTGAGCTCCAGCGCCACGAAAGGCTCCTGCGCCAGATCCGCCGGCGCCAGGGTGTCGCGCCGAGCCAAAGGATGATCGGCCGGCATGACCACGCGGATAGGCTCGTAGAGCAGCAGTTCATTACGCAACTGCGGATCGTCGTAACCGACCCGGAACACACAGGCATCGATGCGCTTTTCCTTCAGCGCCTTGACCTGGGCCGCGGGGGTCATTTCATGCAGGCGCCAGGATACCTGCGGGTAGCGCTCGCGGAACAGGTGCAGGGCCCGTGGCAGCACGCCGATCATCACCGAGCTGATCATGCCGATTTCCAGTTCGCCCACCTGGCCCCGACCGGTCTGGCGGGTCAGGGCCAATGCGCGCTCCAGTTGTTCGAACACCAGTGGCACCTGCTCCTTGAGCATCTGTCCGGCCGCCGTCAACTCGACACGATGGTGGCTGCGCTCGAACAGCGGCGTCCCCAGTTCCTCTTCCAGCAGCCGGATCTGCTGGCTCAGCGGCGGCTGGCAAATGTGCAGTCGCTCGGCGGCCCGGCCGAAGTGCAACTCGTCGGCCAGGGCCATGAAGTACCGCAGCAAGCGCAGGTCCATGAGGGCTACCCCAGGGTCAGTGGTGTCGAGCGCTGGCGTACGCCGGTCAGGCTGAACAGGGCATTGGCGATGGCCGGTGCCACCGAAGGACTGCCCAGTTCACCGACGCCGCCGGGTTTGCCCGGCTCGCCGTCCAGCACCAGGATGTCCACGGCCGGCATGTCCGACATGCGGGTCACCCGGTAGTCGTGGAAGTTGCTCTGCACCACCCGCCCCTGCTTGATGTCCATGCGGTCGAACAACGCGTGGCCGAGGCCCCACATCAGGCCGCCGTAGATCTGCTCCTCGACGCCCCCTGGCGACACCGCCAGACCGCAATCGACCACGCAGGTGAGCTTGTCGACGCTGATGGCACCGTCCTTTCTGGAAAGCCGGGCGATCACCGCAATGAAGCTGGTGTACCCCTGGTTGGTGGCAATGCCCAATGCCATTCCCTCCGGCAATGGCTGGCCCCAGCCAGCACGCTCGGCCGCTTGCTTGAGCACCGCAATGTGGCGGGGCCGCTCGTGCATGTTGGCCAGACGGAACGCCAGGGGGTCCTGCCCCGCGCCGTGGGCCAGTTCGTCCATGAAGCTTTCCACGGCAAACACGTTGGGGATGAAGCTCACCGAGCGATACCAGCCGCTGGGCACTCCGCTTTCATGCCGGACCCAGGCCAGGTCCAGATTCGCCGGGCGATAGGCGAAATCCCACGCGGTAATGGCTTCGGTGGTGCTGTAGTCCATGTGGTCCGGCCGCTCGAAATAGCCCGGTTCCCATTGCTCCGGCGAGGCCGGCGATACCGCATCGAGCTGCAAGGCGGTCAGGCGCCCCTTGGCGTCCAGAGAGCCCTTGGCGCGGTGCAAGGTGGCCGGATGCATGAACAGCGCGCGCATTTCGTCTTCGCGGCTGTTCATCAGCTTGACCGGCACTCCGGCTTGCTGTGCGAGATACGCCACCTCGAACAGCCAGTACTTGGACTCACGCGCACCGAAACTGCCGCCGGAGACCAGCTCATTGATAGTGACCTTGCCCTTGGCGATCCCGCACACTTTTTCCGCGGCTTCCAGCGCCGACGACGGCACCTGTACCCCGCCCCAGTAAGTGATGGCGTTGTCCGCTATCTGCGCGGTGATGCACACCGGCTCCAGTGGGTTCTGCACCTTGTAGGGCATGCGATAGTCGGCCTCAAGCAGCTTCGCGGCTTTCGGCCACTGCGCCGTGACATCCCCCGTCGCCAGCGCGGTAACCCGTTGTGCGGCCTTGTCGTCAATGGCCGCTGCCTGCGCGGCCGCCAGCTGATCGCTGTCGAACCCGCCCAGGGGCGAATCGCTCCATTGCACCTGCAACAACTCGCGCCCCTGACGGGCAGCCCAGTAATTGTCCGCAAGGACAGCGACACCTTCCTGGTTTCCGCCCAACACATCAGGCCTGCCCGGAATCGCGATCACCTTGCGCACCCCCGGCACCTGCAGCGCCACGCTGGAATCCAGCGTCAGCACTTTCGCGCCTATCACCGGCGCGCGCTGAACCACCGCCACCAGCATCTGCGGCAACGTCACATCGATGCTGTAGGTGAAGCGCCCGCAGACCTTGGAAGCCGCATCCCGCTTATGCCGCAGCTTGCCGATGTACCTGAACTGGCTCGGATCCTTCAGCGTGACCTTGGCCGGCGCCGGCAACTGCGCGGCGAGCCCGGCCACCTCACCATAACCGCAGCTGCGCTGACTGGCGGCATGCAGTACCCGTCCGTCCTCGGTCGAGCAGCTGTCCGGACTGACGCCCCACTGTCCGGCCGCCGCGGAGATCAACAGCGCGCGGGCGGTCGCGCCAGCGGTACGCAAGCGCTCGTACTCCAGCGAAACGCTGGTGCTGCCGCCCGTGGAGTAGACCTTCCAGATCGGGTGGATGTAGGCCTCGAAGAAGGGGTCTTCCGGCGTGATCACCTGCACGGTCATCGGGTTGACGTCCAGTTCCTCCGCTACGCACGCAGCCAGCGCGGTCTGGGTGCCCGTGCCGGAGTCGTGCTTGTGCACCACCAGTTTCACCGTGCCGTCGGGCAGCACCCGGACCCAGGCATTGGGCTCGAATTCACTGCTGGGTGCCCTGGCCTTGGCCTCCGTCGCCGCCGCGTCGGTGGGCAGGTAGAGCGCAATCGCCAGACCGGAAGCGACGGTGGCCGCCTGCTTGAGGAAACGCCGGCGCGAGGGTTCGACAGGCATGTCATCGACGAATCGCATCACGCCTCCTTCGGCGCGGACGCCGCACGCTTGATGGCCTTGTTGATCCGTCCGTAGGTGCCGCAGCGACACAGGTTGCCGGACATGGCGTTGCGGATCGAGTCATCGGTCACCGCTGCTCCGGTATTGAGCAGCGCTGCGGCGGACATGATCTGGCCGGATTGACAGTAACCGCATTGCGGAACATCTTCGGCAACCCAGGCCAGCTGCAGCGGATGCTCACCCGAAGGCGACAAGCCTTCGATGGTGGTGATGCGGTGCCCCGCGACGGCGGCGACCGGCAGCTGGCAGGAACGCACCGCGACACCATCCAGGTGCACAGTGCAGGCGCCGCACAGGCCCATGCCGCATCCGAACTTGGTGCCGGTCAGTTTCAGGTGGTCTCGCAACACCCACAACAGCGGCATGGACGAGGACGTCCCTGCCAGCTCGTGTCGTTCGCCGTTTACCGTTAACTCGATCATTGTCAGGCTCCAGGAGAGCGGCCCGTCTTTGTGCGGGCCTGGTGACCGAATAGTGGTAACCCGGGAAAATTCGGGCCAGCAACGATTTCTGCCATCGTGTGTAAGCAGGACTAACAGCATGTACAAGCGATACCCGTCAGTGCAGTCCATGAGTGCTTTCATCCAGGCCGCGCGCAGCGGCAGCTTCTCCAGCGCTGCGCGCAAGCTCGACCTGACCCACAGCGCGATCAGCCAGCAGATCCGGTCCCTTGAAGACTTCGTCGGCCAGGCGCTGTTCGTACGCGAAGGCGGCGGCAGCAAGCTGACCGATGCCGGGCAGTTGTTCGCCAGCGTCCTGTCCGATGGCCTGGCGCAGATCGACCGGGCGCTGTCGTCGGTCAAGAACCGCAGGGTGGCGCAACGGCTGACGCTCGATGTGGACAGCGAACTGGCCCAGAGCTGGCTCAATCCACGCCTGCCCGAACTACTCGATGCGCTGCCTGAGCATGAGGTGGCGCTGCTGTCGATGCCGCGTTCGGAGCGCGTTTCCTTCGAGCGGGTGGACCTGGCGTTGCGCTACGGCTATGGCGACTGGGATGACTGCGAGATGACGCAGATCTGCGGCGACCGGGTGATGGCGGTGGCTTCCCCGGCGTTGCTGGAGCGCCATGGATTGCAGGTCCCGCTCACCCCGGAGCAGGTGCTGGAGCTGCCGCTGCTGGGGTATACGCGGCGCTCGTGGATTCCGTGGCTGGATGCCGCCGGGATGGCGCCGATCGAACCGGGCGCACGGGTGATCTTCGACAACGCGGCGAACCTGATCGCAGCGGCTGAAGCCGGGGTCGGTGCAGGGTTGGTACGTGGCCTGCTGGCGGCGGATGCACTCTCGGCAGGGCGTCTGGTAGAGCTGAACGAGGCCGAGATTCCGGCGCACTACAACCTGTACGCAGTGTGGCCGCCAGGTCAGGCTGAGCGGGTGGCGCCCGTGGTGGAGCTGATCAAGCGAATGGCCTCGCGAACCCAGGGCTGAACCCGCTGCGCGCACGCCGGTGACAGGTGGCAACGCCGCACCGGCAAGTGGCCCATATCGAACGCATATCAACACCTCGCCCAATTAATATTGTACGGACTTTCCTCCCCCTTCCAATACTGCCCCCCAAGCAGCCAGCGTCCCAGAGCGGATGCGACCAGGCGAGGGAATGCGCGAGTCTGTCGCGCATAGAAACGGCCGATTATCCGGGACGTGGTTGCTGCGAACCGCAAGGTTCCCTTCCCCGCTATCAGGAGATCGACTTCAATGATCATCGATATCAGCTGCTATCCAACTGACCAGGTTGACCTGGCCTGGAGGCATGACGGCGACCCGTTCACCGGCGAGCGTCTGCTGGAGATGATGGATGGCCCGTACATGGTCAACGGCAAACCTCGCCGCATCGACAAAGCCTTCATCCAGCCGCCGCAAGGCAACACCATCTACACCTGGACCGACGGCGAACTCAGCGGTCGCGAATCCATCGACGCCTACATGGCTTACACCCTGAAGATGGTCCAGACCTACCCGGACCGCTTCATCGGCTGCTTCGTCTACAACCCGCGCTGCGGGGTGGAGAACGGCGTCGAAGCGATCGAACGCTATGTCACGGAACATGGTTTCAAGATGGTCCAGATGCAGGCCAACATGCATGCCTATCGCCCGGACCGGGCGCTGGACTGGGTCCGTCCGGCCTTCGAGAAGTGCGCCGAGCTGGGCATCCCGGTCAAGCTGCACACCGGCGACGGGCCCTACAGCATCCCATCGGAATGGGTGCCGATGATCAAGGAATTCCCCAACGTCAACTTCATCATGGCCCACTTCGGCGTGCAGACCGGCGGGGTCTACGTGTTCGAGCCGATGCAATGGGCGATGGAACTGCCCAACGTCTACTGCGAGTCGGGCTGGTGCCTGCAATCGCGGATCGTCGAATTCGCCAAGGTCCTGCCGACGCACAAGATCCTCTTCGGCACGGACACGCCGCCGAACGAGCCGGGCATGTGGCTGCGCCTGCTGGAAGTGCTCTGCCATGAGCCGCCCCAGGGCCTGAACCTCGACGAGGACACCCTCGAGGAATACCTGGGCAACAACACCGCGCGAATGATCGGGCTTGAGCCGACTCCGCCGCCGCGTTCCGTTTCCGAAGCCGAGGCGCAACTCAAGCGCCCTGTCACGACTCAACAGGCCAGGAGCTGAACCCATGATCATCGATACCCATCTGCACCCCACCAACCTGGTCGACGAGGCCTGGCGCCACACCGGCGAACCCTTCACCGGCGAGCGCATGCTCAAGCTGATGGACGGCCCGTACATGATCAACGGCAAACCGCGCCGCATCGACATGGGCTTCATCCAGCCGCCGCCGGGCAACACTGGCTACCGCGACGGCAACCGTCGGGGCCGCGAGGGCGTGCGCGACTACATGTCCTATGTCGCCGAACTCTGCGTGACCTACCCCGACCGCTTCATCGGCAACTTCACCTTCAACCCGCGCTGGGGCCCGGAAAACGGTGCGGCGGAGCTGGAGTTCCATGTCAAGGAATACGGCTTCAAGATGCTCAAGCTGCACGCCAACATGCACGGCTACCGCCCGGACCGCGCACTCGACTGGCTGCGCCCGGCCATGAAGGTCTGCGCCAAGTACAACATCGTGGTGCTGATCCACACCGGCGACGGGCCCTACACCATCCCGACGATGTTCTACCCGATCATCCGCGAGTTCCCGATGGTCAATTTCATCATCGGCCACTTCGGCATCCAGACCGGCGGCAACTACTCGTTCGAGGCCTTCTGGATGGCCATGGACACGCCGAACGTGTACTGCGAATCCGGCTGGTGCTTCCAGTCGCGAATCGTCGAGTTCGCCAAGGACCTGCCGCGCCACAAGATCGTGTTCGGCACCGATTCGCCGCCGAATGAGCCGGGCATGTGGCTGCGGGAACTGGAAGTGCTGTGTTCGCCGGCACCCCAGGGCCTGGGCATCGATGAGGACCACCTCGAGGACTACCTGGGCAACAACATCGCCCGGCTGTGCGGCATCGAGCCGACACCGCCACCCAGGAACCTGGTCGAGGCAGACGCCCGTCTGAGCAAGACCTACCTGTAACACAGCGGGACTTCCAGGCGCACAGATGAACCGGCGTTCGATCGGGCAGGCCGCTGGCCTCTCGATCGAACGTCGCCCTCGGCCCTGCGCGCCTGTTTTTTTCAGGAGGTGAAAGCATGCCCCTTTCCACGCTCGGCGATACCCAGGATTTCCACGATTTCATCGACAGCTATCGCCGGCAGTATCCGGACGATGTGCTCACCATCGAGTCCCCGCTTTCCGCCGACCAGGAGGTCACCGCGCTGGTCGATGCCCTGGCCGCGCAAGGCCGCGACCCACTGCTGATCTGCGAAAACGTCGGCACCCTCGGCGTGCCGGTGGTCACCAACCTGTTCGCCTCCCGGACCCGCATCGCGCGGATCTTCGGCGTTACCCCGGCGCAGCTGCACGAGGCCTTCCAGAGCCGTGCCAACCAACCGATCCCGCCCCGCCATGTGGAAACCGGCCCGGTACTCGACGAGATATTCGAGGGCGAAGCGCTGGACCTGGCACTGCTGCCGATGCTCAAGCATTTCGACAGCGACCGCGGGCCGTACATCACCAATGCAATCATCATCGCCGAAGACCCGGTCAGCGGCATCGCCAACATGAGCTACCACCGCTCGATGCGCCACGCCCGGCAGACCCTCGCCACCAGCCTGCACTCCCGTGGCCACCTGTGGCGCATGCTGCAAAGCGCCCGCGAGCGCGGCGAAGAACTGCACGTGGCCATGGTAGTCGGCGCACACCCGCTGTTCATGCTGGCTGCTGCCGCCCGGCTGCCGTTTGGCAGTGACGAGCGCGCCGTGGCCGGCGGACTGTTCGGCGCACCGCTGGAACTGGTCAGGACCCCGCGCTATGGCATCGGCGTACCGGCCTACGCCGAGTTCGTACTGGAAGGTGCGATAGACCCGGCCGGGTATGCCGAAGAAGGCCCCTTCGGCGAGTTCAGCGGCTACTCCTCGGACCGCTCGACCAACAACGTCCTGCGGGTCGACACCCTGATGCGCCGCAAGGACGCCTGGCTGGTGGACGTGGTCGGAGGACGCTATGCCGAGCACCTGACCCTGGCGAGGCTGCCTCGGGAAGCGGAGATGAGCGAGAAACTCAAGGCTCGCTTCCCTGCCGTCACCGCCGTGCACTACCCCAACTCCGGCACGCACTTTCACTGCTACGTGGCGCTGGACCAGAGCCGCGATGGCGAAGCGCGGCAGATCATGCTCGCCCTGCTGGGCTGGGACCCGTACCTGAAAACCGTGATCGCGGTGGACGGCGACATCGACATCACCGATGACAGCCAGGTGCTGTGGGCACTGGCCACGCACTTCCAGCCGCACCAGGACATCTTCGTCGTCGACGGCCTGCCCGGCAGTCCGCTGGACCCCTCCTCCTCGGTCAATGGCACCACCTCGCGGATGGGCCTGGATGCCACCCGTGGATCGGGATTCGATGGAATCAAGGCGCAACTGGACCAGGACGTGGTCGAGCGCGCCCGCGATCTGCTCAAGAGCATCGGATCATGAGCCGCCAGCGGATGGTGGTCGGCATCAGCGGTGCGTCGGGCTTCATCTACGGCGTACGGCTGCTGGAATTGCTCGCCGAGCTGGACATCGAAAGCCACCTGGTCATCAGCCGCGCCGCGCTTCTGACCATGGCCCATGAAACCGACTACAAGCTGGCGGACGTCACGGCACTGGCCAGCCACTACCACCGCGCCGATGACGTAGCCGCCGGCATCGCCAGCGGTTCGTTCCGCTGCCTGGGCATGGTGGTCGCGCCGTGCTCCATGCGCACCCTGGCGGAAATCGCGACCGGGACCTCCACCGGCCTGATCGGCCGTGCCGCCGACGTCACCCTCAAGGAGCGCCGAACGCTGGTGCTGATGGCCCGCGAGACACCGCTGACCCTGGCGCACCTGCGCAACATGACTGCCGTCACCGAGATGGGCGGAATCATCGCCCCGCCGGTACCGGCCTTCTATGCCCGCCCGCACTCCCTTTCGCAAATGGTCGATCACAGCCTTGGCCGTGTCCTCGACCTGTTCGGCCTCGACGCCGGTACCGCGCTGCGCTGGGGTGAACCCGGCCCGGCGTCCACCGGCCATTTCTCGCAATCGAAGGAGCTCGCATGAACAGCCCACTCCAGCAACCGACCCCGAACCGCAAGATTCCGGTGACCATCCTCACCGGCTTCCTCGGCGCCGGCAAAACCACGCTGCTCAACTACATCCTCAAGGAAAACCACGGTCGCAGGATTGCCGTGATCGAAAACGAGTTCGGCGAAGTCGGCATCGACGGTGACCTGGTGCTCAGCTCCGAGACCGAGGAAATCTACGAGATGGTCAACGGCTGCGTGTGCTGCACCGCGGAGGTGCGCGAGGACCTGGTGCGCATCGTCCGCGAGCTGGTGGCGCGCCCGGTGCGGCTCGATCACATCCTCATCGAAACCAGCGGCCTGGCCGATCCGTACCCGGTGGCGCAGAGCTTCTTCATCAACGACCCGATTTCCGAGGAAGTGGAACTGGACGCCATCGTGGCCATGGTCGACGCCAGGCACATCACCCAGCACCTGGAGGACCTGCAGCTCGACGGCGCGGACAACCAGGCCGTGGACCAGATCGTCTGTGCCGACCGGATCGTCATCAACAAGATCGATCTGGTCAGCGCTGTCGAGGTGGAGAGCCTGAGCGAGAGGATTCGCGGCCTGAATGCCACGGCGGATCTGGTGACCTCCAGCTACGCCGAGATCGACCTGACGAAGATCCTCGGCGTGGGTGCGTTCGAGTCAACCCAGAAACTGATGGAAATCGGCTCGGACCACGATCACCACACCGAAGAACATCATCACGACCACGACGATCTGGCGCATGACCACGATCCCAGTGTGTCCTCCGTCGGCATCGCCGTGGATGGCGCGGTGAACCTGGGCGCCTTCCACCGCTGGATCAGCGAGCTGCGCGTCGAGCAGGCCGACAACCTCTACCGCATGAAGGGCGTGCTGGCGGTCAAGGATCAGGATCAGCGCTACGTGCTGCAGGGCGTGCACAGCCTCGTCGAGTTTCGCGCCTCCACCTCATGGGGCATGGAACCACGCTCCAGCAAGATCGTGTTCATCGGCCGCGACCTGGACCGCGCAGCGTTGAACCAAGGATTCGCGGCCTGTCTGGCCGGCTGAGAAAAAGCATCGGCGCCGGTGGATGGCGGCTCCGGGCACGCAGAACGAATACCCCTCTCTACCCAATAAAAACAGCAAGAGGTGATTCCCCATGTCGTCAGCCAGTACCGTCTCCACCGTCCACCCGGTCGACCAGGTATTACCGGTCCGGCAAATGCTCACCCTCGGCCTGCAGCACATGGCCGTCTCGTACATCGGCGCCATCGCCGTGCCCCTGATCGTCGCCAGCGCCTTGAAGATGTCCGAAGCCGATACCGTGGTGCTGATCAGCACCACGCTGTTCTGCTCCGGCATCGCCACCCTGCTGCAGTGCGTCGGCTTCTGGAAGTTCGGCGTGCGCCTGCCGATCCTCCAGGGCGTGGCCTTCAGCAGCGTCGGCCCGGTCATCGCCATCGGCAGCGACCCGCAGGTGGGTTTCGCCGGGGTTTGCGGAGCGGTGATCGGGGCGGGGATCTTCACCTTGCTCGCCGCGCCGCTCGTGGGTCGATTGCGCCGGTACTTCCCACCGGTGGTCACCGGCTGCATCGTCACGGTGATCGGCCTGCAACTCTTCCCGATCGCCTATGAATGGATCGGCGGCGGCCGCCACGCCAGCGATTTCGGCGCGCCGACCTACCTGGCCGTCTCCGTGGTGGTGCTGGCGACCATCCTGCTGGTCAACCGCTACGGCACTCCGATGCTGCGCAACATGGCGGTACTGCTGGGCATGCTGGTGGGTGCGGGGCTGGCCTACGGCCTGGGCATGGGCAGTTTCCACAGCGTACAGGAAGCCCCCTGGCTGACCGTGCCCTACCCCTTCCACTTCGGCCTGCCGACCTTCAGCCTGATCCCGATCGCGACCATGGTGGTAGTGATGATCGTGCAGATGGTCGAGTCCATGGGGCTGTTCGTCGCCATCGGCGACATCGTCGATAAACCGGTGAGCGAGAAACAGGTGATCGGCGGCCTACGCGCCAACGGGCTGGCGAGCACCATCGCCGGGATGTTCGCAGCGTTTCCATTCATTGCCTTCATGGAGAACGTCGGACTGGTGATCCTCACCGGCGTGCGCAGCCGCTGGGTGGTGGCGATCAGCGGGCTGCTGATGTGCTCGGTGGCGCTGGTGCCCAAGGCCGGGGCGATCATCGCCTCGATGCCCACCGCGGCTCTTGGCGGCGCCGGTGTCGCCATGTTCGGCGTGGTCGCGGCAGCTGGCATCCAGACCCTGGCCAAGGTCGATTACGAGCGCAACCGCTACAACGTCCTGATCGTCGGTTTCACCATCGTGGCTGCCCTGGTGCCGGTGATGGCGCCGACCTTGTTCAAGCAACTGCCCGAGTGGTCTCAGCCGTTCCTGCACAGCAGCGTGGTGATCGCCTGCCTGGTGTCGGTGCTGCTCAACGCGGCGCTCAATGGCGTCAGCGCCCCCGACAGTACAGGCAGCAAGTCCGCCTCCCACACCCTCTGACTGGAGAAGCCCATGACTCAACTGCAGAACACCCTGATCAAGAATCCCCTGGCGGTGATGACCGGGTTGCGCGGTCCGCGCGCCCGGGCTGGTGGCGTAGACATCCGTGTCGTCGACGGCCGCATCGCCGAAATGGCGGTGGGCCTCACGGCGCAACCGGGGGAGCGAGTCATCGACGCTCGTGACTCGGTGGTGTATCCGGGCTGGATCAATACCCACCATCACCTCTTCCAGAACCTGCTCAAGGCAGTACCAGAAGGGATGAACCAGGACCTGCAGGGCTGGTTGGCCAGCGTGCCCTATCCACGCCTGAACCTCTTCACCCCCCAACTGGCGCGGATCGCTGCGCGGCTGGGCATGGCCGAGCTGCTGCTGTCCGGGGTGACGACCTGCGCTGATCACCATTACCTCTACCACGCCAACGGCACCACCGAGACCGGCGACCTGCTGTTCGACATGGCCGAGACTTTCGGGATGCGCTTCGCTCTGTGCCGAGGCGGAGCGCTGGAGTCGGCAAGCGCACATCCGGGATTCTCGAAAACGGCGCTGCAACCCGAGACCCTGGATCAGATGGTCGGCGACATCGAGCGCCTCAAATCGCTGTACCACCAGGACACTCCGGATGCGATGCGCCGGGTGGTGGTGGCGCCGACCACGCCAACCTTCTCGCTGCCGCCAACCCTGCTGCGCGAACTGGCCCACTCCGCGCGCGGCCTCGGCCTGCGACTGCACACTCACCTTTCGGAGACGCAGAACTACGTCAACTTCTGCCGCGAAAAATACAACTGTCTCCCCGTGGAATTCGTCGCCGAACACGAATGGCTCGGCCCTGACGTCTGGTTCGCCCACGCGGTCCACATGCAGCCAGGCGAAATCCGCATGCTCGCGCAAACCGGCACCGGCATCTCCCACTGCCCGGTGAGCAATGCACGGTTGGGCAGCGGCATCGCACCGGTGCCACAGATGTATGAGGCCGGCGTGCCGATCTCCCTTGGGGTCGACGGCGTCGCCTCGAACGAGTCCGGAAGCATGGTCGGCGAAGCGCATACCGCCTGGCTGATCCATCGCGCGGAGCAAGGCGCGTCGGCCACCACGGTCGAAGACGTGATCCATTGGGGAACGGCTGGCGGGGCAAGGGTGCTGGGGCTGGACTCGGTCGGCACACTGGAAATCGGAAAGGCTGCGGACCTGGTCATCTACAGCCTGGATCATCCGCGCTTCTTCGGCTTCCACGATGCCGCGCTCGCACCGGTAGCTGCCGGCGAGCCGATCAGCGTGCGCTACAGCATGGTCGGGGGACGGCTGGTGGTCGATGACGGCGTGATTCCGGGGCTGGACCTGGAGCGCATGCGCGCCGAAGCCTGGGACGGCGTGCAGCAACTGATGCAGATCGACGACTGATCCACGCACCGCGCAGGAGCCGGCTTGCCAGCGATGGCGCCTTCGGGCCGGGCTCCTGCGGCCTCCTCATTCCCTCGGGACAACTCGACTGGCCCGGCTCATTTCGCCGCGCCGGGAAGCACACGCCCTGAGCAAAGTCCCACCGGGAAAAAACCAGGAATCCCCCGTGCAAACGGGGCGATGACTCACGGGAAACAGAAGATGCAGAAACCTATGTTACCTGCCTGCCAGGCCCTCGCCGTCGGCGTTCTGTCGCTGAGCACGGTCACTTCGGCGCCCGCTGCCGAATGGAGCGACAGCTCTTTCAGCTACCTGTACGGCACTCGCTTTGCCGAGCCGGGCATCGATGATTCGATTGCCAAGAACATCGTCGAATTCACCTATGTCGACGGCTACCAGTACGGCGGCAACTTTCTCGACATCCAGGCGTTGTTTTCCGACAGCAGCGACCCCGCTGAAGACAGCGACGACGGCGCCACGGAATTCTATGTGGTGTACCGCCATCAACTGTCGCTCAACAAGATTTCCGGCCAGGACTTCAAGTGGGGCCCCGTGCGGGACTGGTCGCTGTCGGCCGGCCTCGACTGGAACACGAAGAACACCGCCTTCGCGCCGGAAAAACGCATGTTCGTCGTCGGCCCGACCCTCAACTTCGACGTGCCGGGCTTCTGGGACCTGAGCCTGATGTACCGCACCGAGAAGAACCACAATGGCCTGCCCTTCGCTCGCGAGCACGATATCCGCTTCGACGATACCTACTATGTGGAAACCGCCTGGGACACCCCGTTCCAGCTCGACTCGGTATCACTCAAGTTCAAGGGTTTCGCCAACTTCGTCCCGCCCAAGGGCAAGGATAGCTTTGGCAACGACACCGTGAGCGAGACGCTGGTACACGCGGCTGTGCTGGTAGACGTCGGCGAGCTGACGTTCGGCAGGAAAAACACGCTCTTCGCCGGGGTGGGTTACGAATACTGGAAGAACAAGTTCGGCAACAACTCCGCCAACACGCCAGGCACCGAGGCCAATACGCCGTTCCTGAACCTGGAGTGGCATCTGTGAGACGCCAGAGGCATTGAGAAGGCTTCGCTTACCGGGAGTTTTCGGGCATGTAGAAGGCGACCAGATCGAGGCAGGCACTGATGCCATGCTCGATCGCCTTCATGTTCCGCCGGCGCTGCCAGTCCAGCCAGAGGCCGTCGAGCATGGCCATGATGGCATCGGCCGACTTCTCGATGCGCTCGCTGCCCACTTCGCGCTCCTCGGCGATCCTGCGCAGGATCTCCACCAGGCGTTCGCGATAGATAGCGTAGAGCTTGCACTCGGTGTCGGCGATGTCCTCCTGGAACAGCGAGGCGGACCACAGGTCGATTCGCACCGACAGGTAGCTGCGGTCGAGGAAGGTGCTGGTGAAGCCGCTGCGCAGGAAAACCTCGAGCTGCGCCATGGACGTGCGCGGCTCGGCCACCAGCCCGGCGCGTGTCGCTTCGTAGAGCTGGTGCGAGGCGTACTTGTAGGCCTCCACCAGCAGCTCGTTCATGTCCTTGAAATGGTAGCTGATGTGCCCCAGCGCCATCTCGGCGCGCGCCGCTACCTTGCGTGCGGAGAGCTTGGCGTAGCCCTCCTCGCTCAGGCAGAGGAAGGCCGCCTTGATGATTTCCTCACGGCGCAGTTCGGGGTCGTAGACCTTCTTCGTTTTCTGCTGGGCGGTTTTGTGTTGCGCCGCTTTCTGCTGGGGCATGGCGTGCCGGTTCCGAGGTTGGCAGTTCGGGGCGGATTATTCCGCCCCGGGTCCGTGATGGTCAAAAGTTAGTTCATTCAGAGCCTGATCCAGGTCGCCTTCAGCTCAGTGTACTTGTCGAAGGCGTGCAGCGAGCGGTCCCGCCCGTTGCCGGACTGCTTGAAGCCGCCAAAGGGCGCGGTCATGTCGCCGCCGGAGTACTGGTTGACCCACACCGAGCCGGCCCGCAGCGCGCGCGAGACCTGGTGCGCGCGCGAAAGACTGGACGTCCACAGGGCCGCTGCCAGACCGTAAGGTGTGTCGTTGGCAATGGCAACCGCCTCCCCGGCATCTTCGAAGGCAATCACCGAGAGCACCGCACCGAAGATTTCCTCGCGGGCAATGCGCATGTCGTTGCGCACACCGTCGAAGACCACCGGCGCCAGGTAGCAGCCCTCGCCTTCGCCGGTACCCGTTACCAGCCGGGCACCCTCTTCCAGGCCGCTGGCGATATAGCCCTGCACTGACTGCAGATGTTGCGCGTCGACCAGCGCGCCGTACCGGCTGGCCGGGTCGAGCGCATCGCTGGGCGTCCACGCGGCGAGCGCCTCGCGCAGGTACTCGAGGAACTCCTCGCGCACCGACTCCTGCACCAGCAGCCGTGAGCCGGCGGTGCACACCTGGCCCTGGTTGTAGGCGATGGCGGAAGCCGCGCTGGTGGCGGCGGCGCGCAAGTCCGGGGCATCGGCGAAGACGATGTTCGGGCTCTTGCCGCCGGCCTCGGTCCACACGCGCTTCAGGTTCGACTGCCCGGAAGCGATCATCAGCCGCTTGGCCACGCCGGTCGAACCGGTGAAAGCGATGGCGTCCACATCCATGTGCCGGGACAGGGCGTCGCCGGCTTCGGCGCCGTAGCCCGGCACCACGTTGAGCACGCCCTCGGGAATCCCCGCCTCGCACGCCAGCGCGGCGATGCGAATGGCCGTCAGCGGCGAGCGCTCGGAAGGCTTGAGCACCACCGAGTTACCGCAGGCCAGCGCCGGGCCGAGCTTCCAGCTGGCCATCAGCAGCGGGAAGTTCCACGGCACTATAACCCCGACCACGCCCACGGCTTCGCGGGTGACCAGACCCAGCTGGTCCTCGGCGGTGGCGGCGATCTCGCCGTAGACCTTGTCGATGGCCTCGGCGGACCAGCGGATGGCATTCGCCGCGCCGGGCACGTCGGTGGCCAGGGCATGGCCGATGGGCTTGCCCATGTCGAGGGTTTCCAGCAGGGCCAGCTCCTCGGCATGACTTTCCAGCAGATCGGCGAAGCGGATCAGGATGCGCTTGCGCTGCACCGGCGCCAGGCGCGACCAGTGTCCGGCGTCGAAGACGCGGCGCGCGGCGGCTACTGCGCGGTCAATGTCAGCCGCGCTGCCACGGGCAATGGCCGCCAGCTTGCGGCCGTCCAGCGGGCTGCTCTTGTCGAAACTGCGCTGGTCCTGCGCGGCGCTGTAGCTGCCGGCGATGAAGCAGCGGCCTTCGATGGCGAGCGCGGCGGCGCGTTCGCTCCAGTCCTGGCGAGTTGTTGCGGTCATGGGTTTGCTCCTTGAGCGGAATTGGATTCAGGCGACGCCCCGCTGTGACAGGCCGTCGAGCCAGTCCGGGTCCATCTGCGGCATGCTGTCGAGCAGGCGGGTGACGTAGCTGTCGCAGGGCGGCGTGAACACCCGCTGCTTTTCACCAAAGTCGACGACCTGGCCGGCCTTGAGCACCAGCACGTCGTCGGCGATGGACTTCACCACCGACAGGTCGTGTGTGATGAACAGGTAGGTGACACCCAGGCTCTGCTTGAGGTCGTCGATCAGCCGCAGGATGCCCTCGGCCACCAGCTGGTCGAGGGCGCTGGTGATCTCGTCGCAGACGATCACCGCCGGGTCCGCGGCCAGCGCGCGGGCGATGCCGACGCGCTGCTTCTGGCCGCCGGACAGCTCGCCCGGCCGCCGCATCATGAAGCGGCCCGGTTCCAGCCCTACTGCGGACAGCAGTTCGCGGGTTCGTTCATCGCGCCGCGCGGCGCCCAGGCCGCCGTAGAACTGCAGCGGCCGACCGACGATGTCGCCGATACGCTGACGCGGGTTCAGCGCGGTGTCGGCCATCTGGTAGATCATCTGGATCGCCCGCAGCTCGTCGCGGCTGCGCTTGGCGTAGTGCCCGGCCAGCGGCGCGCCACGGAACAGGATGCTGCCCTCGCGGCTGGGCAGAGCCCCGGTGATACAGCGCCCGAGGGTCGACTTGCCCGAGCCGGACTCGCCGACGATGGCCAGCGTGCGCCCGGGGAAGACCTTCAGCGACACATCGTCGAGCACCTGCTTGTTGCCGTAGCCGGCGCGGATGCCGCGCAGCTCCAGCAGCGGCTGCTGGTCGGCGGCTACCGGCGGGCGCGCCTCGCAGGCGAGGTTGCGCACCGCCCACAGCGAGCGGGTGTAGTCAGCCTGCGGCTGGGCGATCACCCGGCGCTTGTCGCCGCGTTCTACCAGATGGCCGTCCTTGAGCACCATCACCTCGTCGGCCATCTGCGCCACCACGGCGAGGTCGTGGGAGATGTAGATGGCCGCCACCTGGAATTCGCGGACCAGCTCGCGGATGGTCAGCAGCACGTCGATCTGCGTGGTGACGTCCAGCGCCGTGGTCGGCTCGTCGAAGATGATCAGGTCCGGCCGGCAGGACATCGCCATGGCGGTCATGATCCGCTGCAGCTGGCCGCCGGAGACCTGGTGCGGGTAGCGCTCGCCGATGGTTTCCGGCTCGGGCAGGGATATCTTGCGGTACAGCTCCACGGCATCCCGGCGTGCCTGCTCGCGAGCAGCCAGGCCGTGTTCCAGGGCGCTCTCGCAGTGCTGGTCGATCAGCCGGTGCGCCGGGTTGAAGCTCGCCGCCGCGGACTGCGCAACATAAGCGATGCGTGCGCCGAGCAGTTCGCGATGTTGCGACTCGGGCACCTGGCGCAGGTCGATGCCGTCGAAGAGGATTTCGCCGCCGCTGATGCGGCAGCCCTCGCGGGTGTAGCCCATGGCGGCGAGGCCGATGGTGGATTTGCCAGCGCCGGACTCGCCGACCAGGCCGAGTATCTTGCCGCGCTGCAGCTGCAGGTCGATGCCGTGGACGATCTCGTTCCAGCCATCCGCGCCGCCGGCCTCGATGCGCAGGCCGGTGATCTTCAGCAAGGGTTCGCTCATGTTGCGTGTCCTCAAACAATACGGGGGCGGACGTTCATCGCCGCTGGGCGAGGAACCAGTCGGCGACGAAGTTGACGGCAATCGCCAGCACACCGATGGCGGCGGCGGGAATCAGTGGGGTGAGGTCGCCGAAGGAAATCAGCGAAGCGTTCTCGCGGACCATGCTGCCCCAGTCCGCCAGCGGCGGTTGCAGGCCCAGGCCGAGGAACGACAGCGAGGAAATGGTCAGGAACACGAAGCAGAAGCGCAGGCCGAACTCCGCCACCAGCGGCGCGCGCACGTTGGGCAGCAGCTCCATCGCCACCAGCCAGAGCAGCCCCTCGCCGCGCAGCCGGGCGACTTCCATGTAGTCGGTCACCACCACGTTGAGCGACACCGAGCGCGCCAGGCGGAATATCCGCGTGGCGTCCACCAGGGCAATGACGAACACCAGGTTGGCGATGCTGGTGCCGAAGATGGTCAGCAGGAGCAGCGCGCAGATCAGCTGCGGCACCGCCATCAGCACGTCCACCAGGCGCGACAGCGCGCCATCCACCCAGCCGCCCAGCGCGGCGGCGATCAACCCCAGCGAGCCGCCGATGAAGAACGCCAGCGCTGTGGACAGCAGCGCGATGCCGATGGTGTTGCGTGCGGCGAAGATCACCCGCGAGAGCATGTCGCGCCCCAGTGCGTCGGTGCCCAGCCAGTGCTGCGCGCTCCAGGGGTCGTATTCGCTGCCGACGATCTCGGTCTCGCCGAAGGGCGCCACCAGCGGGCCGAACAGCGCGAGGAAGGTGTAGAAGAGGATGATCAGCAGGCCAATGCGGGCGGTCCAGGTCATCTGCTTGAAGGTTGCGATCAAGGCATTCATTGGCTGGCCCTCACTTGCGGTGCAACAGGCGCGGATTGGTGACGATGGACAGCACATCGGCGAGCAGGTTGATGCCGATATAGACCACCGCGAAGATGCAGCAGCAGGCCTGGACCACCATGACGTCGCGCTTGATTACCGAGTCCACCATCAGTTGCCCGAGGCCGGGGTAGACGAACACCACCTCGACCACCACCACACCGGTGATCAGGTACGCCAGGTTCACCGCGATGACGTTGACGATGGGCGCCCAGGCGTTGGGCAGCGCGTGGCGCAGGACGATCTTCAGCCGCGACAGGCCCTTGAGCCGGGCCATCTCGATGTAGGGCAGCTGCAACAGGTCGAGCACCGCGATGCGGGTCATGCGCATCATGTGCGCGGTGATCACCAGGGTCAGCGTCAGCGCCGGCAGGAAGGCCGCCTGCAGGTGTTCCAGCAGGCTCGCCGAAGCGGGCACATCGGCAATGGAGGGGAACAGCGGATGCTTCACCGCCAGCCAGAGGATCAGGATGTAGCCGATGAAGAACTCCGGCAGCGACACCGCCGCCAGGGAGATGATGTTCACCACGCGGTCGTAGATCGAGTCCTTGTAGAGCGCCGCGAAGAGCCCCAGCAGCAGCGCCAGGGGCACCGCGATCAGCGCCGTGTAGCCGGCCAGGAACAGGGTGTTGAGCAGTCGCTGTCCGATCAGCTCGGACACCGCCCGGCCGTTGGACAGCGAGGTGCCGAAGTCGCCCTGCAGGCTGCCCAGCAGCCAGTGCAGGTAGCGGCTCAGCGCCGGCTGGTCGAGCCCCAGCTCGTGGCGCAGGGCGCTCAGCGCCTCGGGCGTGGCGGACTGGCCGAGGAGCTTCTGTGCCATGTCGCCGGGCAGCAGCTGGACTGCCGCGAAGATGAGTGCGGAGACGCCCAACAGGGTCAGGGCTCCGAGAAGAATGCGCCGCAAGAGAATCGGGTAAATCAGAGCCATGGTAGCGACCTGCTGATCGGTTGGGCCGTTGTTGTTCTTGTGGTTATCGGTTTTCTAATTTTTCTGGTCAGTTGCGGGGAGGGTCAGGCCATGCCCACCCTCCTCCGCGTGTCGGTAGGCGTTACTGCGTGGCCTTGGTCAGGAAGGCCTTCAGGTGCGGAACCACCTTGTCGCTCGCTTCGATCAGGATGGCGTGCTTGAGATCGGGCAACACCACCAGCTCGGAATGCGGCAGCGCCTCGGCAATCTGTCGGTTCAGCCCAGGGTTGCAGCCGCCGTCGAACTCGCCGGTGAGCACCAGGCAGGGCTGCGTGACCTCATGCAGCCACGGCGCCATCTCGGTCTGCGCATAGATGTGGAAGACGTTGAGGAATACCTCGGCCGGTGTCGCCATCACCTGCTGCTTGCGCCACTCGATGACCTCCGGGTGCGCTGCGCAGAAGCTTTCGGTGAACCAGCGCTGGGTCAGGGTATCGAGAACCGGGCCGATACCCTTTTCTTCCATGGCGCGGACCACCTTGCGCACGTTCTCGCTGTCCTGCGGCGAACGGAACGCCGCGGTGGACAGCAGCCCGACGCTCAGCACGTGCTGCGGGTACTTGTGCGCATAGGCCGGGCCGATCATGCCGCCGAGGGAGTGGCCGATGATGTGCATCTGCTCGATGCCCAGCCGCGCCCGCAGGGCTTCCAGGTCCGCGACCAGTTCTTCCAGGCCGAAGTCTTCGCCCGGCAGCGGCGAGTCGCCGTGGCCACGCAGGTCGTAGCGGATGCAGGTGAAGCTGTCCTTCAGCGCCTCGGTGACCTTGTCCCAGCCGGTCTTGCGTGCGCCGATGCCGTGCACCATCACCAGGGCCGGGCCCTGTCCGTCCACCACATAGGCGCAATCGATTGCCTTGCTCATCGTTCGCCTCCTCAGGCCTGGGTCTTGGCGTCTGCAATGATGTCGGCGTAGCTGCGACCACCCACGCCCCAGTCCGCCGGATCCACTTCCTTGAGCAGGATGGTGACGGCCTGGGCCTTGCCGCCGCAGACCTGCAGGTAGGTCTCGGTCAGCGCCTGGATCAACTCGCGTTTCTTTTCGGGGGTTCGTCCGGGGAAAAGTTCTACGGTAAGCAGGGGCATCAGCCGGTCCTCTTTGTCATATTGGTCATGGCGGGTTGCGTGGTGTTGGCGCTGAAGTGCGGGATGATCTGCTCGCCGAAGCGCCGCATCATGTCCAGGCTGTCTTCCTGGGACTGGCCGAAGTTGGCGGTCATGATCACTTCGTCGATGCCGGCCTCGGCGTAGGCCGAGAGCTGGTCGAGCATCTGCTCGCGGGTGCAGATCAGCAGGTTCTTGCCCAGCTCCTCGATGGACTGCTGGCGCGGCAGCGCCTCGATGCCACCGCCATGGACGATGCCGGGGCCGGTGAAGACGTTGTCGAAGCGCCGGTAGTACTCGTAGGCCAGCTGCAGCTTCTCGCGGGCGTCGGCTTCATCGCGGGCCAGGTAAGTGGCGCGCTGCAGCGAGAGTCGGGCGCGGCGGGCGGATTTCGGCCTGGCCTCGGCCTTGCCGCGGCGGAAGGCGTTGACCTGGTCCAACAGCATCTGGTGGTCGCCACTGAGCGGCGTGGTCTGCACCGAGAAGCCCTGGCGCGCGCAGGCCTGGATGCCTTCGGGCGCCATGCTCGCCACCACCAGCGGAATCTCCCGGTCGGGGCGCGGCATGACGGTCAGCGGGCCGAACTGGTAGTACTTGCCGTCCCAGCTCACTTCCTTGCGCGTCAGTAGCGCCTGCAGCACGGCGAGGGATTCGTCGAAGCGCTCACGGGTCTCGTGCATCGGCACGCCGAGCATCTCGATCTCGTACTTGAACGCGCCACGCCCCACTCCCAGCACCAGCCGGCCGTCGCACAACGCGTCGGCCTGCACCACTTCGCCGGCGAAGACGCGCATGTCACGGATCGGCAGCACGGCGATAGAGGTGACCAGCTCGATGTGCCGGGTGACCGAGGCGATTTTCACCGCCATCTGCAACGGCGACGGCACCAGCAGGATGTTGATCAGGTGGTGTTCGGGGATCGAGATGCCGGCGTAGCCGACCTCTTCCGCCACCACGGCCTGCTCGACCATGTGCTCGTAGAGCTGTTTGCCGGAGGCGTCCGGATCGGGCAGGTAGGAACTGAGGAAATGGTTGAATTCCATGTTGTTATCCACTCGGTGGTCTTAGTGTTTCCAGTCCAGCCAGTGCACGGGCTTGCCCGCGATGCCGGCGATTCGTCCGCCATCGGCGGTGTCGCAGTAGATGCCGAAGCTGTCGGCCTGGCGCTCGCTGAAGAAGCGATGGAGCATGCTGGTGAGGTAGTCGCCGCGCACCAGCCGCCAGGGCTCGTCCTCAGCGCGGAACAGGCGCACTTCGCGCCCGGCGCTGGCAGCCGGCGCCAGCTCGCCGCTGGCGTCGGCGCGGAAGATCAGGCGGGTGAAGTCATCCCCCGCCTCCTCGAACATCGAGTAGATGAACGACACCTCGCCCACCAGGCCAACGCGGCGGAATACCTCGTCGATCACCGCCTTCTGGCTCACCCCGGCGCGCCAGAACACCTCGGGGATGCTCCAGTGCTGCTGGCCCGCCTCGCGCACCAGCAGCACGCCGCTGTCGCGGGCGATCAGGCAACCGACCTTGAGCGCACTGCCGCGCTCCACCTGGATGGCCTTGGCACCTTCGGCGAAGTCGATGTAGCTGCCGCGGAAGTAGCCCAGCGGGCTGCCGACGCTGCTGCGGTAACGCTGTACTTCACCGATCAGGATCACGTGGTCGCCCGCCTCCACCAGGCTGTGGCGGCGGCAGCTGAGCACGCTCAGGCTATCGGCCAGGCACGGCACGTCAGACTCGCAGGAGAGCAGCTCGACCCCGGCGAACTTGTCCGCCATGCGGCCGGCGAAGCGGTTGGACAGCTCGCGCTGCCAGTCGCCGAGAATGTTGATGGCGAAGCGTTCAGCCGCGCTGAACACCGCCAGGCTACCGGCGCTCTTGGCGATGCACACCAGCACCAGCGCCGGGCTCAGCGACACCGAGGTGAAGGAGTTGGCGGTGAAGCCGCGCGGGGTGCCATCGGCCTCGCGGGTGGTGACGATGGTGACGCCGGTCATGAAGGTGCCGAAGACGTTGCGCAGGCTGCGGGTGTCGTCGGCGCTGACCGGATGCCAGTCGAGGTTGCTCATTTCGCTCTCCCGCTTCATGCCAGCGACCAGCGCTCGATGGCGCGCATGCCATCCAGCGCCATGTCGCCGGCAATGGTGGGCGACGCGACCACGTCGTTGCCCATGCCCATGATGTGGTTCATGAACATCGGCACCACGGTGGATCCCTCGTCGCGGAGCATGGCCTGCATGTCCCAGTAGATGGCCTTGCGCCGGGACTCATCGAGTTCGGAGCGAGCCTGCAGCAGCAGCTTGTCGAAGCGCTCGTTGTTCCACTGGGTGTCGCCCCAGGAAGCGCCGCTGGCGTAGATCTGGCTGAAGATCCAGTCCGGGGTGGCGCGGCCGGTCCAGTAGCACATGCACATTGGCTTCTTCGACCAGACGTTGATCCAGTAGCCGTCGTTGGACTCGCGCACCACCTTGAGGTTGATGCCGGCCTTGCGTGCGCTTTCCTCGAACAGCACGCCGGCATCCACCGCTCCGGCGAAGGCCGCGTCGGCGGCGCTGATGCTCACGTCCAGGCTGTCCATGCCGGCCTGCTTGAGGTAGAAGCGCGCTTTGTCCGGGTCGTACTGGCGCTGTGGCAGTTCGCTGTTGAAGTACTTCTGCTGACGCCCGATGGGATGGTCGTTGCCGACGCTGCCGTGGCCGCGCAGCAGCGATTTCACCCACTGGTCGCGGTCCACCGCGTGCTTGAGTGCCAGGCGTACGTTGTTGTCCTGGAACGGGCTGACCTGGGCGATCATCGGCATGGTGGCGTGGTTGAGGCCGGTGACCTCGGCGATGCGCACCTTGTTGCTGCGCTGCAGCAGCGACAGGGTCTTGATCTCCACGCGGTTGATGACGTTGACCTTGCCGGTGAGCAGCGCATTCTGCCGCGCCACCGGGTCGGCGATGGCAATCAGCTCGGCTTCCTCGACATGGGCGCGGCCCGGCTTCCAGTAGTTGGGGTTGCGGACCACGAAGGCGCGCACGCCGGGGTTGTATTCCTTGAGCATGTAGCCACCGGTCCCCACGCCGGAGCGCCAGTCCACCTGGCCGTCGGCGCCGCGCGGGAGGATGCTCAGGTGGTAGTCGCTCATCAGCACCGGGAAGTCGGCGTTGCCGCCCTTGAGGCTGACGCGCACCGTCGAATCGTCGACCGCCTTGACCTCATCGATCTGCGACACGATGGACTTGGAGAGGGACTTGGAGCCGTCCTTGCGGTGGTAGTCGAGGGTGGCCACCACATCGTCGGCAACGAAGGGCTTGCCGTTATGGAACTGCACGCCGCTGCGCAGCTTGAAGGTCCAGACCTTGGCGTCCGGCGAGGACTCCCAGGACTCGGCCAGCTCGGGGATGGCATTGCCGCTGCTGTCGATCTCCACCAGGTTGCCGCGCAACGCCTGGCTCAGCAGCATCATGAAATCGTCTTCGGCCAGACCCGGATCGAGGCTGTCGGTGGTCGACGCCCCGGCCAGGCCGAACACCAGCCGCCCGCCCTTCTTCGGCTCGGCGAACGCCGGCAACGGCAGGCCTCCCAGCAGTACGCCCGCCCACAACAGGCCCATCGTCCCTTTCACCAGGTCACGACGGGTTACGCCGGAGGATGGTTCCCCAGGTTGCTTTTCCTTCATCCCACACCTCGCAAGACACGTGAGTTTTGTACGACCGTACAGGCATGGAGCGAACTGGCACCTGCGGTCTTCTGATAGTTGTTATCGCCTCAATGCGGCTGCCAAGGCGTTCTCTGGCGGAAGGCTTTTGGACAGTTGTACAGATTATTATCAGCAAGGCGCAGGACGCGCAATAAATTTCTGTACAGCCGTACAGAATTCCTCGAGCGATCTAGCGGAGCACTGGGCACCGCGTTTTCGGGCATGCAACTGCTGGGTTGGCGGTGCTGCTACTGGGCCAGGTCGCCGAACCGGCAGGAAGTTCGCCGGCAAAGAGCGGCACTCGACCCAGGCCACATATCAGCGAAAAAGCGCATGCCTGATAGACATTCCGGGCCTTTCCGTACAGAGCCGTTTCGCTAACAATCGTCGTATCAATCCCAGGGACCGAAGTACCGAAATGGATCAGATACTGTCGCTTCTCTCCGAAACCGTTCCCAAGGCACGAACGCTCGAAGAACTGACGCGGCCATTGCTGTCGCTGCTCAGCAAGGTGACCGGAATGGAATCAACCTACCTGACGACCATCAACATCGAGGAAGGTATCCAGCGCGTCGAATTCGCCCGCAACGTCGGCAACATGGTCATTCCCGAAGGGCTGGTGGTGCCGTGGGCAGATACCCTGTGCAAGCGCGCGCTGGAAGAGAACCGGTTGTACACGGACGACGTCGCGCAATGCTGGGGCGACTCCGAAGCGGCCGCCGCGTTGGGCATCAAGACCTATGTGAGCGCGCCCATCCGCGGCCAGGACGGCAAGGTGCTCGGCACGGTCTGTGCCGCCAGCTCCGATCAGGTGGCCCGACAGCCCGATGCCGAGCCGCTGCTGAACCTGCTGTCGGGGTTGCTGAGCTATTCGCTGGAGCGCGAGCAGCTGGTCGAGCAACTCCATTGCGCCAATGCCGAGCTGGCCAGACTGGCGCTGACGGACTCGCTCACCGGGCTCTCCAACCGGCGCGCGATCCTGGAGAGTTTCGCGCACCTGTTTGCCCTGGCCCAGCGGGAAAAGACCTGCGTCCTCGTCGCGGTGATCGACCTGGATGGGTTCAAGCAGATCAACGACACGCTCGGCCACCTGGCAGGGGATCAACTCCTCTGCGGCGTCGCCGGCCAACTGAAACACGGCCTTCGCTCAAGCGACATTCTCGGGCGGACAGGGGGTGACGAGTTTGTCGTGATCGCCCTCGGCCCGACGGCCTGCCCTGCTGATCCGGCGCTGGAAATGGAGCATGCCGCGCAATTGCTCCAGGAGCGCCTTACCCGGGCCACCATCGGCAATTACGAGCTGGGTGGCGACGTGGGCGACTACAGCTATGCGGGCGCGAGCGTCGGTGTTGCGGCCATCACCCCTGGCCAGATGAGCGCCGAGGAAGCGATCAAGCTGGCAGACCGCGAGATGTACAAGGCCAAACAGCGACGCAGGTTGCAAAGCGCTGGCTGATGCCGCCCGGAGACGTTAGTGATCGGCACAGGCCACGATAGCTACCGTTCCCTGGCGGTAGCTATCGGCCAGGGGCGGACATTCAATCCACCCGCCCGGCGCTGAGGCAGGCCTGCACGCCCACCCTGTTCAGAAACTGTACTTGAGCGACAGCATCATATTCCTCGGCTCCCCATACACATTGCTTGGCACCGTGACGGAGGAGCTCAGCGAGTTGTAGTACTTCTTGTCGAACGCATTGTTCAGGTTCAGCTGCGCATCGATATGGGCAGTCGGCTTGAACCCCACCAGGAAGTCCACCAGCGTGAAGGCGTCCTGCTCGACCATGTAGGTGGTGCCCTTGTTGTAGATGCGGTTCTGCCGGTAAAGGGAGCTACCGATGCGCCATTGGTCAAGCGCGCCGGGCAAGGTGTAGGTCGTGCTCATCTTGAACAGGTGCCGCGGAATGTCGGTATCGAACAGGCGCCCTTCGTTGGCCTTGTTCGCATCCTTGCGGTATTTGGCCTCGGTAAAGGTGTAGCCGGCGCCCAGCTGCCAGTTGGGCGTGAGCTGTCCTTGCAGCTCCAGTTCGATGCCTTTGCTGCGCACCTCGCCGGCCGCCTCGTAGCACGAGGTCGTGGGGTAGCTGGGGCAGATGCTCTGGTCGGTAATGGCCTTGGCGCGGTTCTCCTGGTCCAGCTGGAAGATGGCGGCGGAGGCATTCAGCGCACCGTCGAAGTACTCGCCCTTGATGCCGAGTTCGTAGTTCTTGCCGGTGATCGGTTCGATGACCGAGCCTGAGGAATCGAAGTAGCTCTGCGGCTTGAAGATGTCGGTGTAGCTGACGTACACCGAATGATGCGTGTCCAGGTCATACACCAGGCCGGCGTACTTGGTGACGTGACGGTTGACCTTCAGCTCAGTCTCCGTGCCTTTGTAGGGCGCGCTGGTATCGTTTTCGTACCAGTCCAGGCGACTGCCCAGAATCAGCTTCAGCGGGTCGGCCAGGCTCAGTCGGGTGGTCGCGTAAACGCTGTTGAGCTTGGCGTTGGTGTTCTGCCAACCGTATTTGGTCTGGCTGGCAATCTTCGGGGTGTCGCCGTTCCAGTTGTAGATATCGATATTGCTGTGCAGCAGCACGTTTGGCGGCACATCACCATTGAACACCACGCGGCGATGGCTGGCGCCGAACACCAGCTCGTGGTCGCGGTCCATCAGGCGGAACGGGCCACTGGCGTAGGCATCGAAGCTGTTCTGGCTTTCCCGGTAATGGCCGGCACCGACATACTGGTCATAGGTCTGGGTGGCGGTGCGCCCGAGTATGTAGGTGCCCAGCATGTCCAGGTCGGCCCAGGTCCTGGTCGCCGACAGGTTGAGTTTCCACCCGTTGTCCAGCGCGTGTTCGAGGGCGGCATAGGCGGAGGTGCTGGTCTTGTTCCAGTACTCCCAGTCATTGCTCAGGGAGGTGGAGCGCGACAGCTTCAGGTCGCTGCCATCGAAGCCCACGGGCAGGCCGGTCCAGCCGTTGCCGTTGTAGTCGTCCTGCTGGCGCGAAGCGCTGACTGTCAGGGTGGTGCTGTCGTTCAGGTCGGCCTCCACGATCCCGTAGAACAGGTTGCGCTCGTTATCCAATGAGTCGCGGAAGCTGCCCTGGGTCTGGTAGGCGGTGACCAGCCGGCCGTGCACGGCACCGTTGTCGGTCAGCGGGCCGGACACGTCGAGGTCGGTGCGGTAGCGGTCCCAGGTGCCAGCGCTGCCCTGGATGCTTGCCTGGAAGGTTGGCGTAGGACGCTTGCGAATCAGGTTGATGGCCGCGGCCGGGTTTCCGGCACCCTGCATCAGACCTGTGGCACCGCGCACCACTTCCACCCGGTCGTACATGGCCATGTCTGCGGACAGCAGATCCTGGGACAGCTGGGAGCTGTCGAGGCTGGTGGGCAGGCCGTCGTACATGATGTTGTCGAGGGCAAAGCCACGGGCGTAGTAAGTGGAGCGCTCCGGCCCCGTGCGCCGGATGACCATGCCCGGGGTGCTCTGCACAACGTCATTGAGGTCGGCCAGGGCCTGGTCGTCGATGCGCTGGCGAGTCATCACCGTAACCGACTGTGGTGTCTCGCGCAGCGATGACGGCAGCTTGGTGGCGGTGCTGGTGCTGCCGGTGGTGTAGGAGCCGGTGTGTTCGGTGGTTTCCCCCAGGCCCTGGCCGATCACCGAAGTGGCGTCCATCTCCAGCGCGCCTTCGGTGGACGCAGCCACCAGGGTAAAGCGGCCATCACTTTCTCGCACGGCGCGAATGCCCGTTCCAGCAAGCAGGGTACGCAACCCCTCTTCCACCGGGAAGCGGCCCTCCAGGCCCGTGCTGTTCAGGCCGCGGGTCAAGCGCGAATCGAACGACAGCACGATTCCCGACTCGGCGGCAAAGCGCGTCAGCACCTGGCCAAGTTCACCCGCGGCAATCTGATAACGCTGTGTGGCAACCGTATCGGCCAGCACCGGCAGGGGCGCCAGCAAGGCGGTGCAGAGGATCGCCAGCCGCACACGAGCGCGCAGAGGGTGCAGGGAATTTGCCGGGGGGGTATGCGGGGTATTCATCGTCGTCCTTCTCTCATGGTCACCGACCGTATGAATCGGCCGTCTTTCATGGGTCGAACGAAGATGCGAATTGATATCACCCCACATGAATTATTTCTTGCCGATCAGGCCGGCACGACCGTGATCCAGAAGCGTGTGCGACGCTCCACGCGCACCGGCAAGGCGCTGGCCAGCGCACGAAAAGTCTGCTCGGTGTCGTCCAGTTCGAAGGTGCCGCTCAGACGCAAGTCCGCCACCTGCGGGTCGCAGCGCAGCAGGCCGGGCCGGTAGCGACCCAGGTCGGCCAGGAAGTCGGCCAGGCGCTGGTCGTTGGCGATCAGCAATCCACGGGACCAGGCATCAGCGGCGTAATCCAGCCTCCGCGTGGAGAACACCTCGACGACATCGAACCGACAGGCCTGCCCCTGATCCATCGCGGTGGCGCCCAGTGCGCTCTTCGGCTGCACCTGCACCTGTCCGCTGTAGACCTCCACCTGCGAGACAGCATCGAACTGGCGCACCGAAAAACGCCCGCCCACGGCACGGACGTCACCCTGCCCCGTTGCCACGCTGAGGCTGGAGCCGGCCAGGGCGCTCACCAGCACTTCACCGCTGCGCAAGATCATCCGGCATTGCCCGTCTGCATAAGCGACGTCCAGCGCGCTCTGAGTGTTGAGCAGCAACTGGCTGCCATCGGCGAGGGTGATCGGTAGCCGCTCGCCAATGGCACTGCGGTAATCGGCGAACAGCGCGCCCTGCTCGAACTCGCGGTAGCCACCCAGCCCAAGCGCGCCCGTCCCGAGGGCCAGCAGCATGCCCTTGAGTACGGTGCGACGGTTGCTGCGTCTATCCTCCCGCGCCAGGCCGAAGACACGTCCGCTGAAATCACCGGGCATACCCTGCATGCGCCGCTGCAATCTCTCAGCCTGCTGCCAGGCCCAACCGTTGTGCGGGGATGCATCCAGCCAGCGCTGCCAGGCTTGGCGATCCGCCGCGACGGCGTCACCGCTGGCAAACAGGCTGAACCAGTCTGCCGCCTGTTCGATGGACTCCAGTTGCGCAGCGCTGATGCCGGCGCCGCTCACAAGCCGTGCTCCAGGCTATAGAGCATGCAATGACGCGAGGCCTTCGCGATGTAGCGGTTCACCGTGACGAGCGACACCCCGAGGGTCTGGGCAATGCGGCGGTAGGTCATGCCGTCGAGCTGGGACAACAGAAAGGCCTGGCGCACCTTGTCGCCAAGCGCGGCGAGCATGGCGTCGAGCTGGACCAGGGTTTCCATCAGGATCAGCCGATCCTCGGCGGATATGTCCAGGGCTTCCGGCACCTCGGCCAGCGCCTGTAGCCACGCGCGCTCCAGGCGCTGACGGCGGTAGTGATCGATCATCAGGCGGCGTGCAACCGTCGCCAGAAAGCTGCGTGGCTCACGCACCGCTTCGATGCGCCCCTGCCGGTCGGTACTGCCGAGCAGGCGGACGAAGACGTCCTGAACCAGGTCAGCCGCCAGTTGGCTGCAATCCACACGGCTGCGCAACCAGCCACGCAGCCAACGGTGCTGTTCCTTATAGAGGTCGCCGACCTCGAGCTGACGGATCGGGCCCTGGCTCGTCATTGCCAATCATCTTTCGAGTGCAAATGGGAATAATTATCATATCAACCTCATGGGAAGCTGGGCAATCTTCCTGAATGCGCGGCAAGGTTGATTGCCGCAATATTCGTCTGGCTGACTTCTGCTACGGGTCGGTAGCTGCCTCTGTCCAGAGGCGGCGGTTGGCTGTGGATTCATTCCTCGAACGCAACACACTGAGCGCTGTATAAGCAGGGGGACCAGGCCACCGCCGGCCCTCAGTTTCGCGGCGCCTGCAACTGCCCCACCGCGCCGAGGAAGATCTTCAGGGTCGCTTCCACCACCACGCCGATCGGCGCCGAGTAGCGGCTGCGCACCCAGGCGGCGGCAGCGTGGATGGCCGAGCCGGCCAATGCTGCGCCGACCAGCGCCATCTCACGCGGATCATGGGAAGTGATCGGCACGCCCGCGCGCTCGAGGTACTCCATCATCAGCTCGGCGAACTCGCCCATGTGCCGGCTGTACAGCTCGTCGACCCGCGGGCTGACACCCAGCACTTCGCGGTGGGTCACCTGGGCGAACTGGGGATTGGTCATGGCTTCGAAGAAGCAGGTCAGGCCCGCACGCAGGCGCGGCTCCACGCCGCCTTCCGCCGCGTCCAGCACCTGACTCAGGCGCTCGCGGTAATCGCCCATGAGCTGCTCGTAGCAGGCCACCAGCAGGTCCTCCATGGTCGCGAAGGACTCATAGAAGTAGCGGTTGGTCAGGCCCGTCGCTGCCGTGAGAGTGCGCATGGTGGTGGCGTGGTAGCCCACGGTACCGAACAGCTCGATACCGGCCTCGATGAAACGCTGCCGCCGCTGGGCGGCGCGCTCGGCCACTGCCACACCGGAATAGGTGCGCTCCGCCGACATATCGGCGTGGGAAGGTAAATCACTCATGGCGAAATCTTACTCCTTGACAACAAGCGTTGTCACACTCCAGAGTTAACTGACAACAATCGTTGTCACAACCGTTCACTGTCACAGCCATTCGTTGCCACCACCATCCGTTGCCACAACCAGAGTGCGACTCGATGACTACAACAAAAAACAACAGCCCTGCTGCCGTCGACGTTCTGATCATCGGTGCCGGCATCTCCGGCATCGGCGCTGCCTACCACCTGCAGAAAGACTGCCCGATCCTCTCCTACACCATCGTCGAGGCGCGCGCCGACCTGGGCGGTACCTGGGACCTGTTCCGCTATCCCGGCATTCGCTCTGACTCCGACCTTTTCACCTTCGGCTATAGCTTCAAACCGTGGAAGGAGAACAAGGCTATCGCCGATGGCGCCTCGATCAAGGCCTACATCGCCGAAACCGCCAGGGAGAACGGCATCGACCGGAACATCCGCTTTCAGCACCGGGTGACCGACACCGACTGGTCGAGCGAACGGCAGCGCTGGCAGGTCACGATCCGCCGCGAAGACACCCATGAGACACAAGTCATCGAGGCGCGCTGGATCTTCACCGCCGCCGGCTACTACCGCTACGACCAGGGCTTCGCTCCCGACTTCCAGGGCCAGGACGAATTCCGGGGGCAGATTGTGCATCCCCAGCACTGGCCGGAGAACCTCGACTACCGCGGCAAGCGCGTAGTCGTCATCGGCAGCGGCGCCACTGCAGTGACTCTGATTCCCTCGATGGCAGACGAGGCCGCGCACATCACCATGCTGCAGCGCACACCGACCTACGTGCTGCCGGTGCCCGCGCAGGACCCGCTCGCGCGCCGGCTGCGTCCGTGGCTGGGCGTCGACCTGGCGTTCGCCCTGACGCGCCGTTTCAATATCGCCAAGCAGCGCTGGGTCTACGCCTTCTGTCAGCGCTTCCCGAACAAGGCCCGCGAGATCATCCATAAGCTGAACACGCGGATGCTGCCCGAAGGCTACCCGGTCGACGTTCACTTCAACCCGCCCTACAACCCCTGGGATCAGCGCATGTGCGCGGTGCCCGGCGGCGACCTGTTCCGGGTGATTTCCTCGGGCAAGGCGTCGATCGTTACCGACCATATCGAGCGCTTCACCCCGACCGGTATCCAGCTTCGCTCCGGCGAGCATCTCGTAGCCGACCTGATCGTCACCGCCACCGGCCTGAACCTGCAGCCGCTGGGCGGCATCCAGCCGAAGATCGACGGCCAGCCGGTGCCGCTGTCGCAGTGCGTCACCTACAAGGGCATGCTGCTCAGCGGCATCCCCAACTTCGCCATCGCAATCGGCTACACCTCCTCGTCCTGGACACTGAAGATCGGCCTGCTGTGCGAGCACTTCACACGGCTGCTCGGCTACATGCACAAGCGCGGCTATGAGGTCTGCACCCCCAGGGCCGACCCGTCGATGAAGACCGAACCACTGCTGAACTTCGGTGCCGGCTACGTCCAGCGCTCCCTCGACAAACTGCCCCGGCAGGGCAGCACGCAGCCCTGGTCCATGTCCTGGAACTACGCTGCCGACGTGAAGGTATTCCGCAAGGGCCGCATCGACGACCCGGCCCTGGAGTTCATCTCCGCCAAGGCAGGGGGAGCGCACGCATGAGCCTGGCCCTGCACGAAGAACGCTTCGCCACACTGCCCAACGGCCTGCGCCTGTGCTACTCGGAACACGGTAGCGAGGCAGCGCCGGCGCTGGTGCTGATCGCCGGGCTCGGCCTGCAGATGGTCTACTGGCCCGCCGCACTGATTGATCGACTGGTCGAGGGCGGGCTGCGGGTCATCTGCTTCGACAACCGCGACGCCGGGCGCTCCGGCCGCAGCTCGACGCCCCATCCAAGCCAGTTCCAACAGTTGCTCGGCAAGGCTCCGGACGCCTGCTACGGCCTGGAGCAGATGGCCGACGACACCGCCCAGTTGCTCGAGCACCTGAATATCGGCGCCGCCCACCTGGTCGGCATGTCCATGGGCGGGATGATTGCCCAGACCCTCGCCTACCGCCATCCCGGCCGGGTGAAGTCGCTGGTGTCGATCTTCTCCACTACCGGCAACCGCCGCGTCGGCCAGCCCGCCTACTCGACGCTCTGGCGCCTGTCGCGGGCCAAGGCGCCGAAGTCGCGGGACGAAGCCATCGCCAGCTACAGCGCCATGATGAGCCACATCGGCGACGCCAACGCGCCGGATGCGCAGGCCCAGTGGCAGGACTACTCCGCGCTGGCCTGGGTGCGCAACGGCGAGCGCGCCGACGCCAGGGCGCTGTTCCGGCAGATCGGCGCAATCCTGCGCTCCGGCGACCGCACGGCCCACCTGAAAACCATCAGCGCGCCCAGCCTGGTACTCCACGGCGACCTCGACCGCATGGTCCACCCCAGCGGCGGCGAAGCCACCGCCCGAGCTATTCCCCGCGCGACTCACCAGGTGATCCGTGGCATGCGCCACCAGATCGACTCGTTCCAGGCGCATCAGCTCTCCCGCTTGATCGCCGACCACATCCAGCGCACTCAGGACAACCTTCATGAAGCTCGATAATCAGGTTGCCGTACTCACCGGGGCAGCCAGCGGCATCGGTCGCGCCCTCGCCGAGCAACTCGCCGGGAAAGGCTGCCACCTGGCCCTGGTCGACCGCGACGAGGCCGGCTTGCGCGAGACCCTCGCCCGCCTCCCCCGCACCGGCCGCCACGTCAGCCTGCATGTGCTCGACCTGGCGCAACGGGATGCCGTTCGCCAGCTCCCGGAACAGGTGCTGCAGGAACACCCGACAGTCCATCTGGTAATCAACAACGCCGGTGTAGCCGTCGGCGGCAGCTTCGACCGGGTGAGCGAGGAAGACTTCGACTGGCTCATGGCGATCAACTTCCACGCCGTCGTCGATATCACCCGCGGCTTTCTCCCGGTGCTTCAGCGCAATGGCGCGCCCGGCAAGTTCGTCAACGTCTCCAGCCTCTACGGCCTGGTCTCCCCGCCCGGCCAGGCCGCCTACAGCGCCAGCAAGTTCGCCGTGCGTGGTTTCAGCAATTCCCTGCGCCACGAGCTGCGTGGCAGCAACGTGGACATGATGGTCGTCCATCCGGGCGGCATCGCCACCTCCATCGCCAAGAATGCCAAGGCGCCGAAGGACATCGACCCGGCCGAGGTCGAACGCCAGCGCAAGGAAATGAACCGCCTGTTGCGCATGCCACCGGCCAAGGCAGCCGGCATCATCCTCAACGGCATCGAGAAAGACCGCGCGCGGGTCATCGTCGGCATGGATGCGCTGATCCTCTCGATCATCGAGCGGCTGGTGCCGGTGAACTACTGGGGCATCATCGAGCGGCTGATGAACCAGCGCAGCAGGGCAAAGTAAGAACCCTCACCCGCAGGCAGGTCCCGAGGCCAGCCCTGCTGGCCTCTTTGTTCCGCACCAACTCCGGCGTGTGCGGCGTTCGCTGCACCGGCCAGGAAGGAATCGGGAGGCGCACAGAGCGGGAGCGTTGAGTCTGAACTGGCACCAGCCTGGGGCCATCCGTCGACGCGCCGGGTATGATCGGGTTTCCCAAAACTTCAGCGAGCCCCCGAACGTGAGCAGCACCCTTCCCTTCGGCACAGGCGATGCCTCCTACCAGGCCGCTGGCGGAATCGACGGCCTGCGTCGCCTGGTCGACGACTTCTACCGGTTGATGGATGAACTGCCAGAGGCGGCAGACCTGCGCCGCATGCACCCGCAAAGCCTGGAGCAGTCGCGCGACAAACTGGCCTGCTTCCTCAGCGGCTGGCTGGGCGGCCCAAGGCTGTTCAGCGAAAAATACGGCTCCATCTCCATCCCGTCCTTCCACGCCCAGTGGCCCGTCGACGAAGCTCTCAGCGCCGCCTGGCTGGGCTGCATGGAGCGCGCCATTGCCCTGCAGCCTTTCTCGCAGGATTTCGCCGATTACCTGCTGACGCAATTGCGCGTGCCGGCGCACCGGGTGGTCCAGGCGAGCCAGGCGCGGCACAGCTGAGGCACCTCCGTCGACTGCCCGGCCATTGTCCATTCGAGAGGTCTCTGGCCGATGGCCGGCCGCCACGACGGGCAGAGGCCAGCCAGACGCGGACTACAGCAGCGAATCAATCATGTAGGTCTGCTGTCCGCTGCTTCGGCCCATGCTGGCTGCATTGCCTCAAGTGACAAGTCGCTACCAGCCGACTGAAACACACTTAAAAGCTGATCCGGTCGAGTCGTGCATCCAGGCGCCGTAAAAACATGGCGAAACAATGGCGCGCACGGGTACTCTTTGAACCCGGCTTTCACCCTCGCCAGAGGGTGGCTGCACATCACGCCAAGGAAAGAAGATGATCCCGGTTTCAGTCTCAAGGCTTCTAGCAGTCGCAGTATTCGCGTTTTCGTCAGTGGGCTGCATGGACTCGACTCACTTCGTCAAAGACGGCAAGTCGACCGGCCTGCCCTCCCACTCCAGCTACTACGTGGCTCTCCCTGAAGATGGGCAGTACGGCGCGAAGCCCTACCCTGGCTCGGGCAAGATGACCGCCAGCACCATTAAGTCCGCACTTCAGAAGAACTCGCAGAAGGTGACGAGCTCAAATCGCGTCGAAGACTTCGATCAAGCCCTCAACAGCGCCCGTATCGGTGGCTACAGCTACCTGGTTTTCCCCACCATCCTGCACTGGGAAGACCGCGCCACCGAGTGGAACTTCATGCGCGATAAGGTCGAAGTAAAGATCGACATCGTGGATGTCTTCTCCGGCGAAGCGGAGAGCTCCACTGTGATTGAGGGTAAAAGCGGGATTGCCACCCTGGGTGGCGACCATCCTCAAGACCTCCTCCCAGATCCGATCAACGAGTACTTCCGCTCAGCGCTTTATGGCACCGTTCAGTAAATCGCTACCCGCAGGATCAGCAGACATTTACCGTCAGGTCACCCACATGTTTTTCGTCGGGTGCGCCGCGCACAGGAGGCCAGATCGGTGATCTCTTCGGTGCGTACGGCACCCCCTCGGAGATCGTTTGCTCATCGAGTTCGATAGATGCCTCCGCCCGGAAGCTGCCTTTGCCCAGGGGCAGCAATCGGCCAGAAGCGGACATAAACATGGTCTCATTCTGGCCGTCGCCCCTAGAGTTCAGGCTACACTCGCCCCCTCTGAGCAGCGACGGTTCGCCTGCTCATCCTCATTGGCGAAAACCCATGCAGAAGCTCGACTTGCCCCGCATTCCAGTACGTTTCAGAGGCTTCACCCTGCCTGTTGCAAGTGAGTTCCTTATTTGCGACTACGACGAGGTGCTCCGGGTATCGTTGTCTGAGCCGGCGAGCGTTGAAGTCACCGATGAGCACCCCAATGACTTCGAACTGAAACGCACCGATTGGTTTGGGGTATCTATGCGCGAACCTATCGCCCAGGCGGGATCGTATGAGCTGTCCTACGTTTTTGTCCCCGAGGACGATTTTCAGAAAGTCACCATCAAATCCGCTTCAGGGAGCAAAACTCTGAGTTTCAGGACATTCTCGGGAGACTGGTTTGTCGCCTCGTTCAGCGCAGACGCCAAGTACTTGGTTTTGGCAGAGCCGTATCTCCTGGAGATTTATGCACTCGAATAGCCACAAACGCCCAGGGCTAACGCCGTTTGCACTGTTCGCAGCGATGTTGGATTCAGGCTGCATTATTTCGGGGTCTGGATGAACACACTCCTTGTTGCGCACGTTGAGCCGTACGCCCCAGGCAGCGAGTCTGCCAGCGTTACCCTGAAGAGTTCTCATGGTGAGATCGAGGTGTTTTGTTACCCCTGTTATCTCAAAGCTGGAGATCGGGTAGAGAACTTTCTGTTTGCACTCGATGCTAACGCACGTGCGGCCAGCCTTTCCGACTGGCCATCTGATGAAATAGAAGAAAGAGGAAAAGAAAGGCTTCAGAAAGTCGGACCCTACGCCTATCAAGGGTGCGGGCGCGTGCTTGATCGATCGTCAGGCCTTGTCGAAGTACTGGGTTTTCACATCGAGTTAGGTGCGATTCCTTGTGATGGTGCAGTGGACTTCGAAATCTCGCGCGTCGATCTTTGAAGCATTGGACTATGGCTTTCGCCGATCGATACCCCCACCGGCGGGTAAAGGCACTGCTTCTGCGGCGGATCCGCTAATCAAAATGATGTCTGTAGCTGCTTCTCACGAACTGCAGAAATCGGCCATTAGCGGACATACGACAAGAGCACCTTGCTGAATCAACCTCAAATTTTTATCCGTTAATTATACATAGCGCGTATATTCGCTGGTCAGGCCGATAATCTAGTGGGACATCCCAGCCAGTAATCTCCATCACACCAAAGTTCTCATCAGTATAGAACCACTGCTCGTTATCATCGTATTCCAATTCGGAAAAGCTTAACAAATCCGCAACCAAGCTGCCGAGGCCAATTTCACCGGGGAGGCGTCCTTGGTAAATCAATGGCTCCGCCATGTCACCTGGAAAACTAAAATCATAGGCTTTTATCGCGTACAGCCTTCCCTCCCTAAACATCATGGATAGCGCAGGCATCTCTCGCTTAAACTTACTTATTACGCTCCGATCAGAGAGGTTAAAATAAAGAATTCCATCGCCATCCTCATCATCAAAATAGCTCTCCAGACATAGCAATGGCCCCCTTAAAAACTTGAATTCGTTAGAGTCAGTCAGATATCGAGGCAATACAAGATCAAGACACTTTTTACTGATACCTATAGGCACTCCTGCCAGGGACGCGCCTGGGACAATTGGTGCGTCCCATGAGATTTCAAAATTATCACTCATAACCGCTCAACCGTCCGATAGTTAATAAAGAGCTCGAATCTCTCTGCCCCGAAGGATTGAGATAAATCGTATTTTCATCGTAAAGCGGCTGTCCTGTCCCAATAGATATCTGCCCGTAGGTAGATAGCTCGACGAGCGTCACCTGCGCCCCATCAGTCGGACTAAAATTTCTCGACTCCATACACCCTAACATCATGGGGAAAACGTCCGCTATGGGTCGGTAGCTGCCTCTCACTAGAGGCAGCAAACGGCCGGGAGCGGGCATCGCCAGTTTTCTCGGCTTAGTGGCGGCTTACTGACGAACAATGGGGCGGTCTTGTGGCTTTACCCGCCATCAACGTGCTTTGCCGTACCTAAAAATGCTCAGACAGAGATCCACGAAACTACGCACTTTGGGGTCCATGTAACGACTGGACGGGAAGACCGCATGGACGGGCGCAGGCACCTCGGCCCAACCAGGCAGCACGCACGCCAACGCACCTGACGCCAAGTAAGGCTCGGCCATAAAGCGCGGCAACTGCGCGATTCCCACTCCCGCCAATGCCAAGTTCTTTGCCGCGATCGTGCTGTTGACTGCGCAACGTGGAGTGAGCGTGATCTTCTCGGTTCTTCCCCCGTTCACCAAGTTCCAGTGGGAGCGGCCACGGGTAGTTTTCATGATGAGATCGTGCTGCTTCAGGTCGCCGATGACGGCAATCACTGACGCGCCTTTGAGATAGTCCGTGGACGCATACAGACCGTAATCCACCTCGCCTAGCTTTCGCGCAGAAAGGCCTGAATCATCAAGTGTGCCGATGCGAATGGCAACATCGAACCCTTCATGAATGATGTCCACCAGGCGGTTGGTGTATTCCGCTTCGACCGTCACCTTGGGCGCCTGTCGCAGGAATGCCGCGATCCACTCGTCCACGACCATGGTCCCGAACTCGGAGCCTGCGGTGAGTTTAAGCAGCCCCTTGGGCTCCCTCGACTGCTGTGCCACCGCTGCTTCGGCCGCCTCGGCGGCGGTCAGGATGCTCATGGCACGTTCGAAATAGTCGCGCCCCACTTCCGTCACGCTCAGGCGGCGAGTCGAGCGGGTCAGCAGCTGCGCGCCGAGCTTCTCCTCCATACGCCGAACGATGCGGCTGATGCGCGCCTTGTCGGTGCCCAGTCGATCGGCGGCGGTGGTGAAGGAGCCCTCGGTAACAACGGCCGCGAAAACTCGCATTTCCGGCAAATCGATTGATGTATTCATGGACAACAGTATTTGGTGTTAGCCCTTATTTATCAACAATGACACCACCTCTAGAGTGCGCCCCATGCAGCGCCCTGAGGGCGCGCATCGCATGAAGTCCGTCGCGGCTTTGCGCCTCTTATCGTTGATATAGGGACCACTAAAATGACCCAAACAATCGGAATCATCGGCTCAGGCTTGGTTGGCAAAGCCGTCGCACACCTGGCGGTCGCGGCGGGTATCCACGTTGTGGTGAGCAACTCGCGGGGCCCTGAGTCGCTCTCGGAATTGGTGAGCGAACTCGGGCCACTCGCACGGGCTGGCACTGTCGAACAAGCCATCGCCGCGGCGGACATCGTGTCGTTGGCCATTCCCCTGGCCAACTTCGAGGCGTTACCGGCGGACAAGCTCGTCGGCAAAATCGTCATCGACCAAACCAACTACTATCCCGGCATCGGCGGTTTTCGCCGAGCCGATCTGGACAACGGCGAGCTGACTTCCAGCGAGCTGGTGCAACGGCATCTGCCCGGGGCAAAAGTGGTCAAGGGCATTCACAACCTGGGCTGGATTCACATGCAACACAACGCCCGGCCCGCAGGTGATAGCGAGCGGACCACGCTGCCCATAGCCGGTGATGACCTGAATGCCAAAGCTACCGTGGCTCGTTTTGTCGAGGCCGTTGGCTACAACGTGGTGGACGCGGGTTTGCTCGCAGACAGCTGGCGCATCGAGCCCAATACTCCGGTCTACTTCTGGCCCTATGCCCCTACCATCGCGCCAGGCTTGTCCGATGACGAAGCAAAAAGGGTCTATCAACAGAGCGGCACACCCATTACCCCGGAACAGGTCCGCCAACTGATCCTCAGAGCCGAGCGCCCATCCCCCATCGGCGGCACACTGGAAGGGATGCCGCCGATCCATATCGCCCTGTTCCTTGAGCTGGCCAGCGCCAATACAGTCCAGCGATAACCTCGTCCGGCCGGACGCGTCGTTGCAGGCGTTCGGCCCCTCCACCGGGCATCCCGGCCATTTCCGCTCAGATTCCCGCGCCGAAACTGATGCTCCTGGCGACAACAGTGTTTGGATTCTTGTCCTATTTATCCAGTTTCATTGCAGTTCTAGAGTGCCGTTTCTCTCAGCAGAAACGGATACATAACGCACATGAAGATAGGCATTTTGAATGCGGGCAATGTGGGTAGCCGGCTCGCCAGGGCCTGGGCTGCCACTGGCCATCAGTTGGTTCTTGCCAAAGACGGCGAGACGCGCAAGATCGCTCCGCTCCTGGCTGAACTGGCCGAGCGTGTGGCGCTCGGTTCCATCAAGCAGGCCGCAGCCTTCGGTGACGTGGTGCTGTTCTCGGTTTACTGGCCACGCACCGACGCCCTGATCGCCGAAGTGGGCGATGCGCTGAACGGCAAGATCGTGATCGAAACCATGAACCCGCTCGGCGTAACCGACGACTTTGTGCACTTCCACGACCGTGACTTTATGCGCGACAACTCGACCGCCGAGTACCTGCAGGAACGCCTCCCCGGCGCGCGGGTAGTCAAGGCCTTCAGCCTGCTAGCGGCGCCAGCTCTTGAAGCTGCGGCCTGGGCTTCTTCCCCCGTGCGCGCCAATGTTTTCTATGTCACCGACGACCAGTACGCCGGTCAGGTGGCGCGGCAACTGATCGAAGACGCCGGGTTTACCCCCATCAACGCCGGCCCTCTGAAGGTCGCGCGTCAACTAGAGCAACTGGGCGTCCTGCTGCATCAAGTGGCTGAGCATGAATACAACGGCGATGCCAATTTGCTCCGCCTGGGGGCCGCAATTGTTGAAGCCAACCCTGGCCCTATCCAGCGCGAACGCATCGTTTGAGCGCTGCACCTCACCACCTGCCCACACCCCCTTACTCCCTTGAGGACCCCAGAATGCCCCAGTCACTTGTTGGAAAAACGGCCCTAGTAACCGGAGGCTCGCGTGGCATTGGTCGTGCGATAGCTGAACGTCTGGCCAAGGAAGGTGCAACGGTTGCCCTTACCTACAATGCAAGCCAAGCTAGCGCTGAGGAGGTCGTCACTGCCATCAAGCGAGCCGGTGGTAACGCCTTTGCGCTTCACGCGGACCTTGTTGACGCCCATGCCATCGCGACGTTATTCGACGCGCTAGACAAAGCACTCATAGCCCACACTGGCAGCAATACTCTCGACATCCTGATCAACAACGCGGGCAACTCCGGCTGGGGCGGCCTCGCCGACGCAAACCCGGACAGCTGGGACAGGATATTCGCCGTCCACGCCCGCGCGCCGTTTTTCGTTGTCCAATCAGCATTGTGCCGGCTCGCTGATGGCGGACGAATCATTAACCTGTCTTCCAGTCTTGGCGCGCGCCCCTTGCCGGTGGTGCCCATCTACTCGATGGCCAAGGCCGCGATAAACAATCTGACTCATGCCTTGGCCATGGAATTGGGGCCACGTGGCATCACGGTGAATGCAGTGGCGCCGGGCTGGGTGCGCACTGACATGAACGCCGCCGTGCGCGAGAACGCCGACATGGTCACCGCCATCGAGGCTGATACCGCCTTAGGTCGATTCGGCGAAACTGAGGATATCGCTGCTGTCGTGGCATTTTTGGCTTCCGAGGAAGGCCGTTGGACTACAGCTCAAGTGATTGAGGCGAGTGGTGGGTACAAGCTCTAGCCGTGAGGAAGGAGGAACTCCGCGTAGTGCTTTTTGGCCCCAGCGAGACCTCTCCTGGATGGTGATTACGTGGGGCTGCTACTGCTTGGTCTTTACCACCACGAACGGCAGCAATGGGTCGGATTCTGCCGCCACTCCTTGGCAGCTTGAAACCCCAGATTGGAGATGTGTTCGCTCACCCATTGCAACGCAGACCTTCGAGGCGCCGCATCGCATGGCGCGCATCATCGAGCATCGAATCAAAAATGGCTTCCACGCTTTGCACGGCGTCGGCAAATACGATCGATGGGCCGTAATCGAGCATGCCTTGGCGGCTATCCCCTGTCTTGTAGGCTTGGGTGGTCAGCGTGCCCATGACGTGAGGGCGATAGCTTTCGAAATCGCTCGCTCCCGCTGCGTCCAATGCGGCGACAGCCTTGGCGCTGTCATTGTTGAGGACTCGGTGATGTTGCCGCAGGCCGGTCTTCACGATGATGCTTTCTGTGCCATCGCTCGCAACCAGTCGTTCCTGGTACTGGCGGTGAATCCACAGTTCCTCGGCTACCAGCATTCGCGACCCCATCAGGACAGCATCGCCCCCCATCAGCAGCGTCGCCGCCAGTTGGCTTCCGGTGCCGATCCCTCCACCGATAACCACCGGGATGGAAACCTCTTTCGGTGCATGGGCGGCTTGAACCATGCTGCTGATGCCGTAGGTTCCTGGATGGCCGCCGCAGTCGTTGCCAACGACGATCACCGCATCCACGCCAAGACGCGCGGCTGAGCGCGCGTAGCGAACCGCCGGAACCTTGTGCAGAACCTTGATGCCCGCTTCCTGCAGCGCCGGTAGAACAGCTTCCGGGCTACCACCCGATGTCTCGACACAGAGGACTTCTTCCTCGGCAAGAATCCTCATCTGCTGACGCAAGCGCTCGGTTGCGCCGGCCAGGCCAGAAAGGTAGAGATTCACCCCGAACCCTTTGCCCGAGGTGAGGCTGCGACACCGACGAAGCTGTTCGCGGAATTCCTCCAGATCGGGGAAGCCGGCAGCAACCACAAATCCCATCCCGCCTGCGTTGACCACCGACGCGACATAGTTGGCGTCTGACACCCCAGGCCCCATACCGCCACAAAGAATGGGATGAGGGATCCCGAGCATCTCGGTAATGCGAGTTCTGAAGAGCTGGTTACGCATGGGCACTCCGGTTCAGCGAAGAGCTGGGAAAAGGCGGAGTTAACCGCCCTTGGGGAAGAAAGCTGTGGTGTTCCGCCGACGCTCGGCGCGCCATGAGCTCAGGAACACCCTTATAGCTGAACACTTGTTCAGTAGTAAAGAGCACTCTCCCTCTGCCGAAGGCCCTCGCTAATCCTCGCTCAAGCCTGCTGCGGAAGGCCCATGGCTTCGCGCCTGTCGAGTGCGCCAGATACCAGGGCCAGTGCCAGAGCGCCGAGGGACAACAGTCCGCCGGCCCAATTCGGGGCAACCAGGCCGAAACCCGCGCTGATCACCCAGCCCCCTACCCAGGCGCCGATGGCATTGCCCAGGTTGAAGAGGCCGATGTTCACAGCGGCGGCAAGGGTAGGAGCGCCCGCAGCCGCTGCCTTATCCAGAACCAGCTTCTGAATGGGCGACACGGTGGCGAAGCCAAAGCCCGCCATCAGCGCAATGCACAAAACGGACATCCACTGGCTGTGAGCGGTATACGCGAAGACGAACAGGACGATCGCCTGAGCGAGCAGTGTGATGTAGAGCAGCGGCATCAGTGAGCGATCGGCAAAGCGCCCGCCGAGAGAATTCCCGGCAAACAGACCGATGCCGAAGGCCATCATCAGCCATACAACTGCGGACTCAGAGAAGCCGGCGACTTCCGTCATCATGGGCGCAATGTAGGTGATTGAGGTGAAGAACGAAGCTGGGCCGAGAACGGTGATACCCATTGCCAGCAGTACCCTGGAGTTCTTGAACGCTGCCAGCTCCTGACGAACGTTTGCACCTTTGCTCCCGCCGACATCGGGAATCATGTAGACCACCGCTAGCAAGCCGATGATGCCGATAGCGGTGATAGCGTAGAACGTCGCCCGCCAGGAAATGAACTGGCTCAACCAGGTGCCGGCAGGCACACCGAGCAGGGTGGCCAGCGCCATACCCGAAAACATGAAGGCAATCGCGCTGACCCGTTTGTTGGGAGCTACCAGTTCAGCGGCGAGGATCGAACCTATACCAATGAAGGCCCCGTGGGTCAGCGAGGTAATCACTCGGCCGAGCAGTGCCATTGGGAAACTCGTCGCGGCGGCCGTCATGAGATTTCCCAGGACGAAGAGAACCATCAGGATCGCGAGCATCCGTTTACGCGGCAGCTGTCCGCCCAGAATGATCAACAACGGTGCGCCGAGAAAGACGCCCAGTGCATAGGAGGTCGCCAGGTACCCGGCTTGTGGGATGGTGATGCCATATTCGGCCGCCATTTGCGGCAACAACCCGGCGATGACGAACTCGGTGGTGCCGATCCCGAACGTTCCGATCGCGAGGGCCCAGATAGCGAGGGGCATTGATAGTGTCTCCATAAACGAGTGAGAGCCGACCAGGTGATGGAGAGCCGGCCAGCGCGTGCTCGAGATTCTATGGATGACTTTCAGCTCGATAAACGCGCTACTTATTGTCACTATGTAGACTTCAGGTCTACAGAGACTTCCCATGCTCCCCATCGAATCGTTGAGCGGAATCACCACCTTCGTGGTGGCGGCTCGCGCACACAGCTTCACGGACGCCGCTGCGCAGTTGGGCGTGTCCAAATCTGCGGTCGGCAAGTCGATTGCCCGCCTGGAAGAGCGGTTGGGGGTAAAGCTGTTTCTCCGTACGACGCGGCGAGTGACATTGTCTGCCGACGGTCAGGCTTACTTCGCGGCCTGCTCCGCTGCCCTGGAGGAAATAGGCGCCGCCGAGAACAGCCTGGGGGCCCGTGCCATGAGTCCATCCGGTCGCCTGCGCATCGACATGCCGGTGGTCTTCGGACGCAAGGTCATGATGCCGATTCTGCTGGAGATCGGGTGTCGGTATCCCGATCTACATTTCACGATGACATTTGCCGATCACCTCATTGATCCGATCGAGGAAGGCGTTGACCTGGCGATCCGTTTCGGGGAGCCGAAGGACTCGACTGAATTGATCGCACGCCGCTTGACCAGTCAGCGTTGGGTGATCTGCGGTGCGCCGAAGTACCTCGAAAAGCGCGGCACCCCGGTCACTCTCGATGACCTCGAGCTTCATCAGGGTATCGTAGGGTATCGGCGCGACCAGCCCTTATCCTGGCGGGTTTCAATCGAGGGGGCGGCACAACGATTCAGCCCTCCGGCGACGCACCAGCTCGGTGACGGAGATGCGATTGTCGACGCAACGCTTGCCGGTCTGGGGCTGTGCCAGATTCCGGAGTCACTGGTACGAGAACACATCACCGAAGGGCGTCTGGTGACAGTACTGGATGAATTCACCCAGGATCTGATCGACGTCCATGCGGTCTGGCCAAGGGCGGCCCATTTGCGGCCGAAGGTCAAGTGCGTTGTCGAGACGCTGGTGGAATTAGGGAGACTAGGGCAGTTGGGCTGAGCAGGTGAACTCTGGCTACAGCAGGTCACATTGCGGACGTCCGTTTCCCGCCAGAAGCGGGCATATACCAACGCCGCCCTGGGCGAGCCGCCTGCGTGCGTCCGCTATGGGTCGCTAGCTGCCGCAGGAGGCGCCGGCTCGAAGTCCGGCGCCAACGTGGGAACTTAGTCAAACCTCAGTCTGCTCCGCCATCTCCAGAGCGTCATCTACCTCAATCCCCAAATACCTAACAGTGCTCTCCAGCTTCGTATGACCGAGCAGCAACTGCACTGCTCTCAGGTTTTTCGTTCTGCGATAGATCAGCGATGCTTTGGTTCTACGAAGCGTATGAGTTCCGTATAGCGTGGGGTCGAGACCTATCGTGGTTACCCAGCCTTTAACAATGCGGGCGTACTGCCTTGTCGATAGGTGAGCTGAGCGTCGAGCACGGCTGGGAAAAAGAAAGTCGTCGTTGCGACGGTGAGCTGCGCGGATCCAAGCTTCAACCGATGCTCTTGTCTGAGCGGTGATTTCGAACTGCACCGGTCGCTGGGTCTTCTGCTGCATCACGATCGCGCGCGTCGATACATGATCACCATGAGCTATGTCTCTGACGCGCAGCTTCGTTAAATCGCAGGCTCGTAGCTTGCTGTCGATGGCCAGGTTGAACAGCGCCAGATCACGATCCTTGTTTGCGATTTCCAATCGCACCCTTATAGCCCAGATATCCCTGAGTCTTAGCGGCGCTTTTTGCCCGACGAGTTTGCCCTTGTTCCAAGGTTCGCGGGCTTTCGCTTTGGGTGTGGTCATGATTCGTCCTCCACATCGGTGAAGGACCAGGGTGCATCGCGCGCGATATCACAGGCGGAAGCGGGCATTGGCCGGCTTAGCACCAACCGAAGTATCAGCAGTCGATCTCTCATTTGGTACACCTTTGAAAAGACCGACTGCGAGAGCATCAGGACGCGTTTCCGCCACGGGAAAACTGCACCGCCTCATCGACTCTTCCAGCGTCGAAGCCGATTCGCTCGATGAGCCTGCGGAACAATCCAGGAGCCTTAGCTACCAGGCTGTTACTGCCCGGAACCGTTACCAGGTCTCGCCGACGCTCGATGCAGTCGACCAGGGCGTTCACCACCTGCTCCAGCGAGACGAACCTCCAGATGCCTTGGTGGTTGTTCCACACCAGTGTGCTGCAAGGACCGTCGACGACCGCGTCCATCATGGGCGTCTGGAAGAACGTGGGATGAAGCGAACCGACACCGACGCCCTGCGACCGCAACTCCAGGCGCGCGCTGTTGCACATGGCCCAGACCCCGGCCTTGCTGGCGGTATAGTGGGCGTTGAGCGGCGAATGCACGAACGCCGCCATTGACGAAATGGCCAGCAGATATCCCTGGCGCGGCTTCACATAAGGCAGCGCGGCCCGGAAGGTACGCCAGACACCGTTAAGGTTGATATCGATATGGCGTTCGAAGCTGGTAGGCGTGATCGCTTCCAGGCTCTCGGGCGAGCCAATGCCGGCCCCGGCGATCACCACGTCGATTCCGCCGAAGTGCCGTGCGGCCTCATTCATGGCGATTTCCAGACTTTCGATCGAGCGCACGTTGGCCACCCAGCCGGCGGCAACCTCCGGACCACCCAGGGCGGCCGCCAGTGCATTCAGACCGTCCAGATCGAGGTCCAGCAGCACCAGCTTCGCTCCCTTGGCGCGAAGGGCTTGCGCAGCAGCTCGACCGAGGCCACCAGTGGCTCCCGTGATGGCGATGACACGACCGTTCAATGAGTAGCGCTTCATGAATAAACCTTCTCTTGGCGGATAACGGAACTGGCATGAGGGTTGAGTTTGTCGCTCACACATGCGCCTTCACGACTGAAGTGACTGGCACATTGCGCTGGAGGAAGTCGAGCTGGTCGCGTACCACCTGCTCGAAGGCCTTGCCGACGTAGATCGCGAAATGCCCGTGCGGATAGCGCTGTATCTCATGCCGAGGCGCCCGCTCGGCGTGGCGCAGCGTCTGCTTCGCGGGTGCCACGCTGTCTGGATCGCAGACGCTGAACAGCACGGGAGCCAGGATTTGGGCCGCTTTGCGGCCGGGGTAGTAGCGGATGATGTCCAGAGCGAAGCGTGCCGTTACCTCGTTGCGGACCCGTGCTCCCGGCGCAATCAGCGCGTGATATCCATCCCACGAATCAGGCGAGGTCATGAACGCCGTATCACCCGGCCGACCGGCCAGGGGAACCAGAATTGGCCGAGCTCCCAGCCAGGAACCCACTCGGTCTGCCACAGCCAGCACGGTGAGCTTGAGCGACACCAGTGGTTGCGTGGCAAGGCTCGAAGCCAGCCCGTCGGTGAAGGGGCACTGGGAAATGACACCGGCGACCTTGCCATCCTCGGCTGCGGCAGCCAGCACGTGCCCGCCACCGAAGGAAGTCCCCCAGAGAACGACCCGCTCGGCATCGACACCATCGAGGCGGCGGGCATAGGCAATGGCCGCCTTCCAATCCTCGAGCTGACGCTGGATATCGAGCAACTGGCGGGGCTCGCCCTCGCTGTCGCCGAAGTGGCGGTAGTCGAACACCAGGCAGGCATAACCCGCCGCAGCGAAGCGCTCCGCGAATGCGGGAAGCCGCATCCTGCGGGTGCCACCCAGCCCGTGCGCCATGACCACCACGGGTGAAGGGCCGGAACCTGGTGGATGGTAGAGATCGGCCACACACTGAACGCCCCCGGAAAGGAAGCTCCTTGTCGTGGGGGCCAGGAGTTCAGTGATCTTGCTCATGGGCGGTATCCATTGGAATGGCGGGTGGCGGCCATTCTCGGAAACGCTGGGAACTGCGGCTTGACGCTACCCGTCTAGCGGCTTGACACTTTGCGCCAAACAATAAGAGCAAGTCCGATGAGCCAGCCTCTGTACCGGCGTGTGGTGCCCGAAACTTACGTGCAACTGCTCTACGAATATCTGGAATCCTTCGGGCATGACCCGGAACGGGCACTTGGCGAGCCTTGGCCCGCATCTGCCTCCGGAAGTACCGGTGGAATCGACGTAGAACGCTGGGACTATCTGCTCAGGACGGCATCGGCGTTACTGGGCGATCCATTGCTTGGCCTCCATGTGGGCCAGACCATCACCGCCCGGCACCTTGGCGTACTCGGATCGGTACTGCTCGCCTGCGGAAATCTTGAAACCGCGCTGCAACGCCTGGAGCGCTATCTGCGCCTGGTGTTCGACGTTATCCCGATGAGCCGCCGCGAAGGTACGGACTGGTTCGAGCTGGTCTGGGATACCGGCCAATACCAACCTGGACCGTTGGTGAGCGAGACGGGCACCGTTGCCATGGTGCAGTTCTGCCGCGCTCTGGTTCGGGGCATCGCTAAACCGCTTCGAATCGACTTCAATCATCCCGGTCCTGCCGACAGTCGTCCCTACGAGGCCTTCTTCGGCTGCCCGGTTCGCTTTGGTCAGGCAGAGGCTGTCCTGCGCTTTTCCAGGAAACTGCTCGAACTGCCGTTGAAGAGTCCTGATCCGGCGCTGGTCTCCATTCTGGAGCAGCATGCTGAACACCTGCTGGAGCAGTTACCCCGGCAGGATGAAATCGTGGAGCAGACGCGCAAGGCCATAAGCCGATCCCTGCGCCATGGCGAGCCGAACGTCGAACGGATTGGCAGTGAACTGCATCTTTCCTCCCGCACGCTGCAGCGCCGTTTGCAGGAAGCTGGCACCAGCTTTCGCAGAGAGCTGAACCTGGTCCGCCATGAGCTCGCCCTCTCCTATCTGCGCGACCCACGTCTGCAGATCGTGGATATCGCCATGCTGCTGGGCTACTCGGAGCACAGTGCATTCACCCGCGCGTTCAAGGAGTGGTGTGGACAAAGCCCGCAGGAAGCCAGGCAAATCAACTCGGGCAGCAGTTGAGTTCGAGGGCCCGAGATTTGTGCTTTATAGGCACGGCAGGGGCGCTATGGGGCGGTAGCGGCCTCTCGCCATGGGCAGCAACCGGCCAGAAGCGGACATTCGACTTTCTCCGTTTATAACCAGTGACTGCCTTTCGGATTAGGAGCCCAAAGCTGCTTCCGCCTGCCCAAAGCGAATTGGGGCACCCGTTCTGCATTGGTTAGACTGCAGCATCGTTCTCAAGGAAAGCCTCTTATGGAAAGCCCAGGTTGCGTTCAACACACCGAGAAAGTAATCGAAGCGCTGGGCTACTGGCCTGGCTTTCATGATGCGGAAGTGATTTCGGTGTCTGCCACCAGGGCCATGGCTGGCCATCCGGTTGCCACGTCAGCACGGCTCTGCGTCAACGTTCGCCAGTACAAAGAGGTCGGTGCAGGGACCGCAGACTACGAAATGGTCTGTATCAGGAGCGTCCTGATTGAATTCTTGTTCAGCGATCTGCAATACCTGTCTCTTGAGGATTTCAATCACCAGAATGTCATTGATTTGATTGAATTTACTGTCTTGGAGAACCAGTCCATCGAAGTGAATGTTGCGTCCATATGGGGGCTAGGTGGTGTTATCAGGTGTGCGAGGGTCGAGGTAGGGGATGTCACACGCCTGCTTTGAATCCTGAGTGGCCGAGCCAAGAGTGCATCGACGCGCGACCGTCCGCTATGGGTCGGTAGCGGCCTCTCTCCAACGGCAACTATTGCCAAGAGCGAACGATGAGATAGTAGCTGTTGAGGAAGAGAAAGATTTCGTAACCCTGGCTCTGCAATTTGGTAAGCATTCCGCCCTCGTCAGGGCTTATAGGCCAGCCTCCAAGGCTATGACGCAATCAGATAAGGGAACCTGTGCTCTCAGACCAACATCGACTGCTGGGCAAAGATTCCCGCCATCGCGCCCTGCGATGATGCCTGGGTGACCGATGGCAAGAAGGGTGTCATGAGATCGCCGGCGGCATAGATGCCGGGCGTGCTGGTTTGGCGGCGCTCGTCGACCTTGAGGACAATACCGGTGGGAGTCTCGACCGTGGCGAGGCAAAGCGCTTCATGCAGGCCTGCGGACGGCCTGTTGCGCGGATGGGCGAACAGGATGTCGACCGCGACATTGCGGCGGGTATCGAGATTGACGGTGGTGCTGTGCCCCTTTTGATGGGCGATCTCGACGATCCGGCCATCGATGACAGGGATGTTTCGGCACGCCAGATCGGCCTGGATATCGGGCGCAATGTCATGACCATCGGCAAAGACAGTCAACTTGTCAGTCCAGTCGCCGAACAGCCTGACAGATTGGTGCGACTGCGGGCCGGACCAGACGAGGCCCCAATGCTGGCCGGCGACTTCAAAGCCGTCGCAATAGGGACAGGGCACGATGGACGTGCCCCAGCTTTCGGCAAAGCCCGGAACGTCAGGCATCTGGTCGGTGATGCCATAGCTCAGGATCAGGCGGCGCGCACCAAGGCTTTCGCCTTCACCAGTGAAGACGGAGAAATCATCGATGGTGCCGGAGATGCTGTCGGCCCGGGCGTTGACGAGCCTAATCGTGGGATAACGCGTCAGCTGCTGTCGCGCCTCGGCCAGGATATCCAACGGTGGCTTGTGATCGTGGCCGAGCAGACCGTGCGAGTGGCCGGCGAAGCGATTGCGTGGCAGGCCGGTATCGAGAACGGTGACGTTGCGGCGGGCTCGGCCAAGCTGCAGGGCGGCGGCAAGGCCGGCAAAGCTGCCGCCGATGATGATGACGTCATTCATGGTGATGGGCTCCGCGTTGTGGATGGATGGGCGCCGGAATTTGCGTTCCCCCTTCTTAGCTACGCGATCGGCTCGTTGCATGTTGGAATACTCCAACAAACTCGATCAGCCCAGGCTGCTGAAGAAGGCCACCTGCACGGATTGCCGGCTGATCATCGCGATATAGAGGTGCCTGGCAGGTATGGCCTTCTTCATTGCCGGAGGAAATCCGGGCGATTGTGACCATAATACATTTTGGTCACAAGTTGTCCATCCCCTGACGGCTATGTAGGCTATGGCGCATGAACAAGACACGCACAGCAAAAACAACCACCCGTGGGCCAGCGGATCATGAGGTGCGCGATCAGATCGTGGCCGCAGCCACCGAGCACTTCAGCCGCTATGGCTACGAAAAAACCACCGTTTCCGACCTCGCCAAGTCGATCGGATTTTCCAAGGCCTACATCTACAAGTTCTTCGAGTCCAAGCAGGCCATTGGCGAAATGATCTGCTCGAATTGCATTAGCCAAATAGAGTCCGAGGTCCGGGCCGCTGTCAGCGAGGCTGATCGGCCGCCAGAGAAGCTGCGCCGCATGTTTAAGGCTCTTGTGGAGGCATGCCTGCGCTTGCTGTTTCACGACCGTAAGCTCTACGAAATTGTCGTGTCCGCAGCTTCCGAACGCTGGCAGGTGACTTTCGAGTATGAAAATCTCATCGAGGAGATCATCCAGGACATCCTGCAGCAAGGTCGGCAGAGCGGCGACTTCGAGCGCAAGACCCCGCTCGATGAAGCCACAAAGGCGGTCCACCTGGTTATGCGCCCGTATTTCAACCCGCTACTTCTGCAATACAGCCTCGACTCCACCGACGAAGCTCCCGTCCTGTTATCCAGCCTGGTGCTCCGTAGTTTGTCGCCGCAATGATTGTGACCATTGACTAAATTGGTCACTAGAGACAAAGTGAGGTTCCCTACCTCCTTGCGATGGGCTCCTCATGCGTCGGCGCAGCCTCCTTCTGTCCACTCTCATCGGTGTAACCCCGATCGCGCTGATCGCCTGCGGCGAAAAAGCGCCTAACGACCCACGTACTGACGCCCCCCTGGTGCGGGTTGCCGTTCCCCAGTCCGCAGTGCCCGCACCGCGCTCGTTCACCGGCATTGTTGCGGCACGAGTCCAGAGCGACTTGGGCTTTCGTGTCTCCGGAAAGGTGCTGGAACGGCTCGTCGATACCGGCCAATCGGTCAAGCGCGGCCAGGTCCTGCTCCGTCTCGATCCGGTCGATTTGAAGCTCGCTGCCCATGCGCAGCGCGAAGCAGTGGCCGCTGCCCGGGCGCTAGCGAAACAAGCAAGTGAAGATGAGGCGCGCTACCGAACCCTGCGCGGAACCGGCGCGGTATCGGCATCTGCCTATGCCCAGTACAAAGCCGCAGCGGACACGGCGCGAGCACAACTCAGCGCGGCCGAGGCTCAAGCCGAGGTCGCCGCCAATGCGACCGGGTACGCCGACTTGCTGGCGGACGCCGACGGCGTCGTCATGGAGACGCTCGTCGAGCCTGGCCAGGTTGTGAGCGCCGGGCAGCTTGTTGTTCGGGTGGCCCATGCCGGGCCTCGTGAAGCGGTTGTCCAGCTGCCGGAAACCTTGCGTCCAGCGGTTGGTTCATCTGCCCGCGCCACGCTGTTCGGCAAAGACAACGTCAGTGTCGTGACCAGCCTCCGCCAGCTCTCGGATGTCGCCGATCGGCTGACTCGTACTTTCGAGGCGCGGTATGTGCTCGATGGTGAACTGGCCCAGGCACCGCTTGGCACCACTATCACCGTTCAGATCGCGACGGGCATGGCGCAGGAGCAGGCGCAGAACGATCTGCAGATTCCGATTGGCGCGCTGTACGACGAAGGCAAAGGCCCGGGCGTGTGGGTCATTCAAGGCAACCCGGTAAAAGTGTCCTGGCGGTCTGTCAGGGTGCTGAGCCTCGATGATGAGCATGCACGCATCAGCGGCGCGCTCAAGCACGACGACCGGATCGTTGCGCTTGGCGCGCACTTGCTGCGCGAAGGGCAGCAGGTGCGGGTGGCGGGTCAGGCCGAGGTTGCTGCAGTCGAGGGTGCCTCGCGATGAGTGGAGGCCGCTTCAACCTGTCGGCGCTTGCGGTGCGCGAGCGCTCCATCACCCTGTTCATGGTTTGCCTCATCTCTTTGGCGGGCCTTGTCGCGTTCTTCAAACTGGGGCGGGCGGAGGATCCGGCGTTCACGGTCAAGGTGATGACCATTGTGACGGCCTGGCCCGGCGCGACCGCCCAGGAGATGCACGGCCAGGTCGCAGAGAAGATCGAGAAGCGCTTGCAGGAGCTGCGTTGGTACGACCGCAGCGAGACCTATACGCGGCCAGGGCTGGCGTTCACCACCCTGTCGCTGCTCGACAGCACCCCGCCTTCGGAGGTCCCCGAGGAGTTTTACCAGGCCCGCAAGAAGATCAGTGACGAGGCGAAGACCCTGCCCGAAGGCGTCATCGGCCCGCTGGTCAACGACGAGTACTCGGACGTCACCTTCGCCCTGTTTGCGCTCAAGGCCAAAGGCGAGCCGCAACGCCTCCTCGTGCGCGATGCGGAATCGCTGCGCCAGCGCTTGCTGCACGTGCCCGGCGTGAAGAAGGTCAACATCATCGGTGAGCAGGCCGAGCGCATCTTCGTCGAGCTGTCTCATGAGCGCTTGGCGACCCTGGGCATCGGTCCGCAGGAAGTGTTCGCCGCGCTCCATGGGCAGAATGCACTTACGCCGGCAGGTTCGGTTGAAACCAGGGGGCCGCAGGTCTTCCTGCGAATGGACGGCGCCTTCGATGAGTTGCAGAAAATCCGCGACACGCCGGTGATTGCGCAAGGTCGCACGCTGAAGCTGTCGGATGTCGCCACCGTCAGGCGCGGCTACGAAGACCCGGCGACCTTCCTGATTCGCAATGGCGGCGAGCCGGCCCTGCTCCTGGGCATCGTCATGCGCGAGGGCTGGAATGGCCTCGACCTCGGAAAGGCCCTGAACGACGAGGTGAGCGCCATCAACGGCGAGCTGCCGCTGGGCATGAACCTCACCAAGGTCACGGATCAGGCCGTCAATATCAGCGCCTCGGTCGACGAGTTCATGATCAAGTTTTTCGTCGCGCTGCTGGTGGTCATGTTGGTGAGTTTCATCAGCATGGGATGGCGCGTGGGTATCGTGGTGGCTGTCGCCGTGCCGTTGACGTTGGCGATCGTCTTCGTCGTCATGGCCGCAACGGGCAAGAACTTTGACCGCATCACCCTGGGCTCCCTGATTCTCGCCCTGGGATTGCTGGTGGACGATGCCATCATCGCCATCGAGATGATGGTGGTGAAGATGGAAGAAGGCTTCAGCCGCGTCCAAGCGTCCGCGTATGCCTGGAGCCACACAGCAGCTCCAATGTTGTCCGGCACATTGGTCACCGCTGTAGGCTTCATGCCCAATGGCTTTGCCCGATCCACGGCGGGCGAATACACCAGCAACATGTTCTGGATTGTCGGTATCGCGCTGATCGCTTCGTGGCTGGTTGCCGTGGTGTTCACGCCCTATTTCGGGGTCAAGTTGCTGCCCGACTTCAAGAAGGTCGAGGGCGGCCATGACGCCATCTACGACACCCCGCGCTACAACCTCTTTCGCCAGCTGCTCGGTCAGGTCATCGCTCACAAGTGGAAGGTCGCCGGTGCGGTAGTCGGGCTGTTCGCAATGGCGATCGTCGGGATGGGCGTGGTCAAGAAGCAGTTCTTCCCTATCTCCGATCGCCCCGAAGTGCTGGTGGAGGTGCAGATGCCCTATGGCACCTCCATTGCCCAGACCAGCGCGGCCACCGAGAAGGTGGAAGCCTGGCTGGCTCAGCAGAAGGAGGCCAGGATCGTCACGGCGTACATAGGCCAGGGCGCACCCCGCTTCTTCATGGCCATGGGGCCGGAACTGCCGGATCCATCCTTCGCCAAGATCGTGGTGCGCACCGACAACCAGGACGAGCGCGAAGCCCTGAAACTTCGGCTGCGCCAGGCAATCGCCGACGGGCTGGCCAACGAGGCGCGGGTTCGGGTCTCGCAACTGGTCTTTGGCCCGTACTCTCCCTACCCGGTTGCGTACCGAGTGACCGGGCCGAACCCTGACAAGCTTCGCGAAATAGCGGCCGACGTGCAGCAAGTCATGGAGGCCAGTCCGATGATGCGGACGGTCAATACCGATTGGGGTACCCGCGTACCCTCGTTGCACTTCACTCTGCAACAGGACCGTCTGCAGGCAGTTGGCCTGACCTCCAGCGCCGTCGCACAGCAGTTGCAGTTCCTGCTGAGTGGGGTGCCGATCACCGCTGTGCGCGAGGACATCCGTACCGTACAAGTCATGGCGCGCGCAGCCGGCGATATCCGCTTCGACCCGACCCGGATCATGGACTTCACGTTGGCGGGCGCCGATGGGCAACGCATCCCGCTATCGCAAGTGGGCGATGTCGAAGTGCGCATGGAGGAGCCGATCATGCGCTGGCGCGACCGCACGCCGACGATCACCGTACGGGGCGACATTGCCGAGGACCTGCAGCCGCCGGATGTCTCGACCGCCATCAGCCAACAGCTCCAGCCCATCATCGAGAAGCTGCCAAGCGGTTATCGCATCGAACAGGCCGGGTCCATCGAAGAGTCGGGCAAGGCGAGCAAAGCCATGCTGCCGCTCTTCCCGATCATGCTGGCTGCCACGCTGATCATCATCATCCTGCAGGTGCGTTCGATTTCCGCGATGGTCATGGTCTTTCTGACCAGCCCGCTGGGGCTGATTGGCGTGGTGCCCACTCTGATTCTTTTCAACCAACCCTTCGGCATCAACGCCCTGGTCGGGCTGATCGCGCTGTCCGGCATCCTCATGCGCAACACGCTCATCCTGATTGGGCAGATCCGCTACAACGAAGCGGAGGGGCTAGCCCCGTTCCAGGCGGTTGTCGAAGCCACCGTACAGCGCGCCAGACCGGTGATCCTCACCGCACTGGCCGCTGTCCTGGCCTTCATTCCGCTCACCCATTCTGTTTTCTGGGGAGCACTCGCTTACACGCTGATCGGCGGTACCTTCGCTGGAACTGTCCTGACTCTGGTCTTCCTGCCAGCGATGTATTCCATCTGGTTCCGGATACACCCCGTCAGTCATGCGCCAATCGCGCAACCTGCATAGCATTAGCCCGCATTCCTGCCGGCAATTAAAAACGGTTCTAGACCGGGTTCTTGGTGGCGTCTCGCTGCGTCCACTACGCAGGCACAAACCACAATGTATTCCGGCAGGAAAGCTCTTTTGCGGGAGGCAGCAATCGGCCAGAAGCGGTCGTTCGACGTAATGCCCCGAATCGTCGACAATCGTGGTCAGAACGATTCTCTGCGGCTTGGATGGCAGTTTCGTTGGCCAGCTAGCGGATCGTTACCGCGGACCCGCGAACACGTCAGCCTCTTATGTGATGGCTCTTATGAGTATCTACCGCCGACACGATATAAATCCTGAGTGGGAACCCAACCCCTGGGACATGGAAGGGACGGCTGTCGACGCACAGGAACTAGGCTTTCACGAGCGAGCGATGAAACCAATCCCTTGGACGTGCGCTCCATGGAGCGATTTCCCTCCGTCAGGCATCTTTGGTCATGATCGCGACTGGTTCGTCTCGAATGACATCGCTTTTTACGCGACCTTCGACGGCGAAGAGCTGATTCTGATCCAAAACACCTGGCATGGTTTCCCAGACCCTCCAGAATGGGGGCTGGCCTCGCGACAGGCGGATCAGGTCGGCGCTCCATGGTCACAGTGGGGTCATTTCCCCGATCTGCCACATTCGTGGGTGATGCCGGAGTCGGTGTAGCTCTCGCTGAACGGCCCGCTATGGGCCCCGTTCTTGGCCGCTCCGGCAGATTCCTCTATGGGTCGAATACTGCCAGTAGCAACGAACCGCAGTCGGCCAGCCACGCCCCCTCAAGGGGCGCCGAGGAACCAGCGGTAATAGGGGTTGTCGCCATCATCCAGCGCCACCTGCCGGGCGTCCCGCGCCCAGCTCTGGCGGTCGCCGCGGTAGGCGCTCAGGCTCAGGTCGTAGAAGCGCCGCAGCCGCAACCAGTTGTCGTTGACCGAGGCCTGGACCGAAGGCAGGGCGTTCTCCAGCGGGGGCGCCGTGCGCAGGGCCAGCAGGGTTGGCAGCACGCGGGCGATCTCCTTCGGGCGTACCCAGGGCGCGTACTCGATGCGCGGGTGATCGTCGGTCACTGGCAGCGCATCGCTGGCGTAACGTTCCAGTCCGGCGCGGTCGGTGACCCAGGTGGCCAGCAGGGCTTCGACCGAGTCGACCCCAACCTCCCCCAGCGCGGCGGCGACTTCCGGCTGCTCGAAGCGCTGGCGGATGTTCGTCACGTCCAGGTGCAGCGGCTGCAGCGAGCCCACCAGCAACATCTCGTGGAACTCGGTGGTCCATAGCGTGGCGTAAGGGAATACGTCGATGAAGCTGCGCACCAGCGAGCGGCTTTCCTCGTCGTTCTGCGTCGGCAGCGGCAGCCACTGGGCGACCACACCGCCCTCCTCCAGGCGCGAGGCGGCCAGTTGGTAGAAGTCGCGGGAATACAGGTTGACCACCCCTGCGGCCGAAGGCGGCGGCGGCTCCAGGGTGATCATGTCGTAGCGCTCGGCGCTGCGCAGCAGCTCGCGGCGGCCATCACGCAGGCGGATGTCCAGGCGCGGGTCGTGGAGGGCGTCGAAATTGCCCTTGAAGCTCGGCGCGGCGGCCAGCACTTCCGGCAGCAGCTCGGCCACCACCGGATGTTGCAGGTCGCGGTAGCGCAGCATGGCGCCGGCGGTGATACCGGTGCCGAAGCCGATCACCAGCGCCGAGTGCGGCTCGCCGTTATGGATCAGCAGGGGCAGCAGTGCCTGCAAGCGCATGTAGCGCAGCGATGGCATGGCATCGCCGGTGTTGGAGACGCCCTGGATGTAGAGGCGGTGGAAGCGATTGTCTCCCCTGCCCTGCTCGATGACTGCCACGGTGCCGCCGCGACCCTCGGCATAGAACCCGATCCGCCCGTTTCGCGCGCCCGGCATCAGCTCGGCCAGGTGCTGCGGCGGCGTCAGGGCGCCGATTGCCACGGCCAGCAGCGCCGCGGCGGCGACGCCAAGGCGCAGCTGCCTGCTCACCCCCTCGCCACACCAGACGGCCAGCAGGCCGATGACGGCAGCCAGCGTCCCGAGCACTGCCAGCGTTCGAACCAGCCCCAGCCCAGGGACGAGGACGAAGCCCGTCAGCATGACCCCGACGATGCCGCCCAAGGTGTTGAGCGCGACCACCACGCCGACATCGCGACCAACATGGTTTCGATCCACCGAGAGCCGCAGCGCGATGGGGAACGCCGCACCCAGCAGGGTCGTCGGCAGGAACACCACGCACAGCGCCGCCACCGCGAAGCGCGCGCACATGCCCGCCAGCTCGCTGCCGCCAGCTTGCATCACCAGCCATTCGACGCGGGTCTGCAGGCCGATCAGCCAGGTACCGAGACCGGCTATCTGCGCAATGGCCAGCAGCCCCGCTGCAGCGATGAGCAGGCCGAACAGGCCCCAGGGATCGCGGATGCGGTCGGCGCGCCGGGCATACAGGGCGCTGCCCAGTACCAGGCCGCAGAGGTAGGTGGCCAGGACCACCGCGAAAGCGAAGGTGCGGGTGCTCATGAACTGAACGATGGATTGCGTCCAGACCACCTCGTACCCCAGCGCAACCCCACCGGCAACGCAGTAAAGCGCTATGGCCAGGCGTGCCGCGCGGCTGCGTGGGGCGCTCGCCGGCGCGTCCTGCGCCGTGACCCGGGCCCTCTGCTGGCGGATCAGCAACGCCCCGGCGGCGGCGAAGAGATTGAATACAGCCGCCGCGCAGGCGCTGCCCAACACGCCCAGCCAGGGCAGCAACACGAACGCGGCCAGCAGCGTGCCGGCAATGGCACCCGCCGTATTGGCCGCATAGAGGCCTCCGCCGGCGCGGCCCATCTGCCCTTCGACGGGCTCCAGCGCGCGCACCAGCACCGGCAAAGTACCGCCCATGAAGAAGGCCGGCACACCGACCAATACGAACGGAAGCGCCCAGGCCAGGGGACCGAACGCCTCTTCGAGAAATGCAAAGGCGCTGGCGGCATTGGCCAGCGCGACGGTGGCGGCGACGCCCAGCAGCGCCACCAGGAATTCCAGACCGGCGTACAGTCGCAGCGGCCGCTCCTGGCGATCCGCCAAGCGGCCGAACGCCAACCCGCCCAGGGCCAGCCCGGCGAAGAAGGCACTGATTGCGGTGGTGACGGCATACACCTCCACCCCCACCACCAGGGACAACTGCTTGACCCACAACACCTGGAACACCAGCGCCGCTCCGCCCGAGGCGAACAGCAGCAATGCCGGCACCCAGGCCGCGAGCCCAGCTTTCGATTGGAGCTGCGTCGGGGTGGCGCGACGGGTGTTCATCGGGGACGAGCTGACCGCTGAAGGCATCGAATCAACCTTGTCTGACAGAAAAGCCCCCGCGATAGCCAGGCTATCGCGGGGGATGGGTCGGGCGCCCCGATTCGGGCGCCCCGGTTGTCGCTCACTACTTGGCGCCCTGCTTCATCTTCGCTTCGATCTTCGCGTCAACTTCCTTGCGCACCGACTCGATGCTGAAGCTGGCCGGTTTCTGGCTCGGCGGGTACTCGACGAAGGTCTGCAGGAAGGCGGCCGCCTTGCGTTCGCCCTGGAACAGCAGGTAGTCGTTCTTCGCCAGCCAGTCGTAGTACTGGTCGGAGACCGTGTCTGCGCGCTCGTACGGGTCCATCCGCAGGTTGAACAGCTTGGGCACCCGCAGGCAGGTGAAGGGCTCGCTCCAGACCTTGAAGCCGCCCGGCGCGCGCTGCTCGCAGAACACCAGTTTCCAGTCGCCGAAGCGCATGCCCACCAGGTCGCCGTCATCGCTGAAGTAGTAGAACTCGTTACGGGCGCTCTTATCGGCCTTGCCAGTCAGGTAATCCAGCTGATTGAAGCCGTCCAGGTGCACCTTGAAGTTCTTGCCGCCGACATCCGCGCCCTTGAGCAGACGTTCCTTGATGTCGGTATCGCCCACTGCGGCGAGCAAGGTCGGGAACCAGTCCAGCCCCGAGAACATCTGGGTGGAGACGGTGCCCGGCTTGATGTGGTTCGGCCAGCGGATCATCGCCGGAACACGGTAGGCGCCCTCCCAGTTGGAGTTCTTCTCGTTGCGGAATGGCGTGGTGGCCGCATCCGGCCAGGACCACTGGTTCGGCCCGTTGTCGGTGGTGTAGACGACGATGGTGTTGTCAGCGATCTTCAGATCATCCACCGCCTTGAGCAGCTTGCCGACATCGCCGTCGTGCTCGAGCATGCCGTCGGCGTACTCGTTGCCCGGCATACCGCTCTGCCCCTGCATGGCCTCGCGCACGTGGGTGAAGGCGTGCATGCGTGTGGTGTTCATCCAGACGAAGAACGGCTTGTTCGCCTTCACCTGTTTGTCCATGAAGTTGATCGCAGCCTGGGTGGTGTCGTCGTCGATGGTCTCCATGCGCTTCTTGTTCAGCGGGCCGGTGTCCTCGATCTTGCCGTCGGCAGTCGCCTTCAGCACACCACGGGGCGAGGCGGCCTTGGTGAAGGCCTCGTCGTCCTTGGGCCAGTACGGACGCTCTGGCTCCTCCTCGGCGTTGAGGTGGTACAGGTTGCCGAAGAACTCGTCGAAGCCGTGCTTGGTCGGCAGGTATTCGTCGCGGTCGCCCAGGTGGTTCTTGCCGAACTGGCCGGTGGCGTAGCCGTGGGCCTTGAGCGCCTGGGCGATGGTGACATCGCGGTCCTGCAGGCCGACCGGCACGCCGGGCATGCCGACCTTGGACAGGCCGGTACGCAGCGCCGCCTGGCCGGTGATGAAAGTGGAGCGGCCGGCAGTGCAGCTGTTCTCCGCGTAGTAGTCGGTGAACATCATGCCTTCCTTGGCGATGCGGTCGATGTTCGGCGTCTGGTAGCCGACCACGCCGAAGGCGTAGGCACTGATGTTGGTCTGGCCGATATCGTCGCCGAATATCACCAGGATGTTCGGCTTGTCCGCCGCACTGGCGATCGAGCACCCCATTATCGCCGTCGCCGCGAGGGCGAACCGCGATATCCATCTTCCCGTGCGCTTCATTGGTGTTTCTCCCTTCCAGTTACTCATCGTTTGCCACGACTGCGTCACTGGAGATGCCGACTACCTGGCTGGAAATCCCCGTGTCCCTGCGGTTTGCCTGTTGGCTTGCTATTGGTCGAACGGATAGATCCGCTTCCACTCCTTTGCCATGTCCACTACTACCCAGTCCTTGTTCTTTGCCATGTCGAGCGCCTTGTCCAGGCGCCCGACCTTGCTCTGCCGGTCGTAGGCCCACTCGCGTGTTTCATCGGTGTGATGCACCAGGCCGGCAAAGCGCAGCCCTTTGCCCGCGGTCGTCCACTGCAGCATCTGCAGGTCGCCGTCGGAGTTGCCGAAGGCCAGGATCGGCCGACGGCCAATGATGCTGTCGATGCTCTCCGGCTTGCCGGGGCCGTCGTCGTTGTGCACCAGCTTGGGCAGGCGCTGGATCGACAGCTGACCGTCGCGGTCCTCGAAGCGGCTGCCCAGGGTGGTGCCGATCACCTGTTCGGGCGGGATGCCGTAGACCTCCTCGGCGAAGGCGCGCATGAACGCCACTTCGCCGCCGGAAACGATGTAGGTCCTGAAACCGTTGGCGCGCAGATAATCCAGCAACTCCAGCATCGGCTGGAACACCATCTCGGTGTAGGGCTTGTGGCTGCGCGGATGGCGGGCGCTGGCCAGCCAGCTGCGGGCGTTGGCGATGAACTCGTCGGTGCTGACGCCCGCATGGGTGGCGGCGACTATCTCCAGGATGCCCTGCATGCCGCTGTCGGCCAGGGCCTTGTGGTCGCCTTCGAGCACCGCCTTGAACGGCTGCTTCTCCTTCCACTCAGGGTGCTGCGGCGCCTGCCGTTTCACTTCGTCCAGGGCGAAGAGCACCTGGAAGTACATCGGCTGCTCGCTCCACAGGGTGCCATCGTTGTCGAACACGGCGATGCGCTCGGCCGGCGGCACGAAGTCCTTGCCGCCCTGCTGGGTCACCGCCTCGACGAAGGCGACAATGGCCTGCCGCGAGGGGCCGTCGTTCCATGAGGGCAATGCGTCTGCCGCGCGGACCAGGAACGGCATGCCCAGGAGCAGCAGGAGCAGCCAGCGGGCCATCGGTTGAGCGAGTTTCGAATGCATGTCACATCCCTGGATCACGGATTCAAGGGTTTGAGAGCGTGGGCCGGCAAGTCCGTCGGCTTGCCCTGGCCCAGCTCCCGGCGGATGTCCGGCAAAGCCTGGATCAGTGGTTGCGGCCCCGCGCCGGGCTGCGCGCCCGGACGCCCGTAGCGGGCCCTTAGGAACGCTAGCAAAGGATTGACGGCTTTGATGGTGCGATTGGGAATTGCAGCACTCATTTCACGACAACCGTTCGTCCGACGAAGCCAGAGATAAAGCGCCCCCACCTGCGGCGGCTCGCCCTCGAGTTGCTGACGGACCTGTCGCCAGGCGTAGGCTGGCGAGTCCCGCCATGCCTGGCGACGACGTTCCATAGCGCCCCGGGCAGCGGCGCGCAGCGTCCCACCCCAGGCATGCACGGCATAACCAAGGGCCGCCAGCAGCGCCAGCCCAGCGGCCAGCGCCAGCCAGTGACTGGCGATGCGCACCTGCGCCCGGCGGCCCAGTTCCCGCAGATCGTCACTGATCGAGAATGGCGCCTGGTAGACAGCCGCACCGCTGGCCGACAACTTCAATGCGGGAAGCGAGACCGATTGCTCCTCGCCACTGTCCGCCGCCCACCAGTGCAACTCGATGGCCGGCAGCTGGAAGTCTCCCGGCCGGCTGACCACATAGGTCGCCGCGTCCATGCGCTCGCCCCCCAGCACATCGCCACGGCCGTCGCTGAGGGGCTGCACGGTTGGCGATTGCAGGTAGCGACGCAGCCCTTGCGGTTCGGCGAAATCCGCTGCGGGAATCAGCATGGCCTGGGCGCCCTCGGCGCGGACATGCACTGTGCGCGTCACGCTGTCGCCGACCCGTAGCGGCTCATGGGACTTCGTGAGTTCCTGGCTGATGGTCACCCGGCTCGCCACCAGGCGCTGCGCCGATTCGCTCCCTGCGCCGGCGGGTTGGCGTGCCGTGAAGTGCAGCGCTTCGCTGTGCACCTGGATCACACCACTGCCCTGCCCCGGCTGGACCTGAATGTCCAGCGGCGGGATGTCGAAGCCACGTGCCGTTTGCGGGGTGATCTGGTAGTGGAAGCGCAGGCCGAAGAAGGTCTTGCCATCGATCTTCTCGGTGAGGTGCGTGGCCTCGCTGGCCGGTTCGGAGACCAGTGCGTCGGCCAGTTTCAGCGGCGGCAGTTGCGGCGGCTGGCTGAACCAGGTGTCCACCAGCAGATCGACCTGCAGGCTGAGCGTGCCGCCGACCATCGCCGAATCCCCCGGCAACAACTGGGTGCGGACCCTCACCTCGGGCTCGGCGGCCAGCCCGAGCAGCGGCAGGCACAAGAGCAGAGCGGCGAGCACGTGCTTCATGATCCCGCCCCTTTTGCCGCATCCTGCAGCATGAACTTGCGACGCAGGAACTGCGCCGGCGACGTGCTCAGGTTGTTCAGCCATTGCTCGTCCGACTCGGCCGCGCCTTTCTTGAGCACCACGCTCTTGCCCTTGTCGGCCGTATTGTCGAAGACTTCCTGATCGGGCTTCTCGCCCGGCGGGCCAGCCTCCTGCTGGTCCTCGCGATCCTTCTCCAGCGCCTGGGCCAGCGCCAGGTTGGCCGTGGCCTGCGGGAAGTCGGCCTGGCGCTTCAGCGCCTGGCGATAGGCGCCGATGGCCTGGTCAAACTTCGACAGGCGCACGTAGGTGTTGCCCAGATAGAAGTAGGCCTGCGCCGTATCCAGCCGGGCGAAGCTGGCCAGGGCCAGCGGGTAGTCCGCCGCGTGGTAGGCAGCCACCCCCTTCCAGAACGGATCGCGGAAGTGCGCTGCCGCCTGCGGATAGTGCCCGTGCTCGAACGCCCAGCGTCCCTGCTGATCCGCGGTGAAGAAGGCATCGGCAAGCACTCCGGCACGCGCCGGCTGTGGCACACCGCTCAGGCTGGCGGCGAGCAACAGCGCGCTCAGCCAGTGCACCGTCCAGCCTTTGCGCACGCTCAGCAGCACGAGCAGCAGCAGGGGCCAGCAGAGCCAGTAGCCAGCATCCTTCCAGTGCAGTTGCTGATCATCGCCCTGGGCGGCCTGGAAGTGCTGCTGGGCGTGCAACTCGATCCAGTCCAGGTCATCGTCGTTGAGGGTCAGGCTGCCCAGGGGCGCATCGGCGGCGTCCGCGAGGCCCTTGAGTCCTTCCGCATCGAAGGTAGCGAGCAAGGGACGCCCCTCGGAGTCCCGCTGCCCACCGGCGAGCAGGCCGCCGTCCTGGCTGCCGACCGCCAGCACCAGCACCTGCAGGTCGCTGCCGCGCAGCGCCTTGTCGATGGCATCGAACTGCCCCTTGTCGGCGCCATCGGTGAGCAATACCAGTGTGCCCGGCGAATGCTCGGCGGCCAGCAGCTGCACGGCTTTCTCGATGGCACCCAGCGCATCCTTGCCTTCGCTCTGGATCAGGCCGGGCGAAAGCGCCTGCAGGAAGCTGTCGAGCAGCGCCGCGTCCTGGGTTGCGGGCAGCACCAGGTGCGCGCTGCCGGCATAGGCGATCAGCGCCGTGGGGCTGCTCGGCCGGCGAGCGATGAGGTCGTGCAACTTGTGCTTGGCCGCCTCGATGCGTGAAGGCGGGACATCATTGGCGGCCATCGAGGGCGACAGGTCCAGCGCCAGGATCAGCGGCGCGCGGTTCTCCATGAAGGCCGGGCGATCCTGCTCCCAGGTCGGACCGGAAGCGGCCACGCCGCCAACCACCAGCAGCGCACCCAGCAGCTGCACCGGTCGCACGCGGTGCTGGTCGACCGGCGTGATCACCAGGTGCTGCAGCAGGTGGGGCGCGATGATCCCGTCGAGGCGACGCGCCAGGTCGTGGCGGCGACTCCAGAGCAGCGGCAGGAGGATGCCCGGCAGCAGAAGCAACAGCCATACCGGGCGGAGGAAATGGAAGGCGCTGAGATCGATATCCATCAGCCCTCCGTTTCCTGGCCGACCTGCGCCGCACGCGGAACGGCCAGCCGCCCGGCAATGGCCGCCAGCACATGCGCCACCAGCAGCAACAGCAAGGCAGCGCCCAGCGGCAGCCAGAACAGGTCGCGCTTGGGTTGGTGGCTGAGGGTTTTCACCTGGTGCGGGGTGATCTGGTCCAGCGTCGCGTAGACTTCCTGCAACGCCTCGCGGTCGCCCGCGCGGAAGAACCGTCCGCCGGTGGTATGGGCGATATCGCGCAGGGTCTGCAGGTCCACCTTCGACTCGCCGCTGGCCTCGGGGTCGCCGATGCCGATGGTGTGCACCACCACACCGCGCTCATGGGCCATGGCCGCGGCGTGGCTCGGCGTGATGGCACTGCCGGTGTCGTTGCCGTCGGTGAGCAGGATCAGCACCTTCTGCTGCTCCGGCGCCTTTTCCAGCAGCTTCAGGGTCAGCCCGATGGCATCGCCCAGGGCGGTGTTGGGCCCGGCCATGCCGATGCCCACTTCGTCCAGCAGCATCAGCAGGCTGGCGTGGTCCTGGGTCGGCGGCGATTGCGCGAAGGCGCCGGTGCCGAAGACGATCAAGCCGATGCGGTCATCCCTGCGCTGGCCGATGAAGTCGCGCACCACGCCCTTGACGATGCTCAGACGATCCACGCGATTGCCTGCGGCATCCCGGTAGTCGCTGGTTTCCATGGATTGCGAGATGTCGATGGCCAGCATCAGGTCGCGGATCGGCTGCACGCGCTGGATGGGCTTCTCCACCAGCACCGGGCGCGCACAGGCGAGCAGCACCAGCGCCCACACCAGCAGGTTGAGCGGCAGTTGCCAGCGCCCGCCAGCGGCGCCGCCACGGCTCGGCTCCTGGCCCGCCGCGTGGCTCATGGCGGCGAAGAACGGCACCCGCAGGGCGCTGCGCGACTCGCGGTAGGCTGGCAGATAGCGCCAGGCGAGCCAGGGCAGCGGCAACAGGAGCAGCAGCCAGGGGTACTCAAGCTGCCACATGGTGCACCTCGACCCATTGCCGGCAGGCCGCCAGCAGGGCTTGCGCCTCCTGCTCGTCCATATTCGCAACCCTGGCGTCAGGTGCATACGCCAGCAGCGTCAGTTGCCGCTGCAGACCGGCCGGCAGTGCTGCCGGGCTGCGTGCCTGCAGAAAGGCCTGCCAGTCAGCACCGCCCAGGGGCGCCGAAGCCGCACCATCGGGCATCGACAGCGCGACACGTTTGACCAGAGTCGGCAACTGGCGCAGCGCGGCCAATCGCTGGGAAGGCTCTCTGATGGCCGCACCGAGTTCCTCGAGCAAGGCCAGCGCCTCGCGCCGGTAGCGATCTCGCTGCCATTTCCGGTAGCGCCAGAAGCCCCATGTCGCCAGGAGCAGCAGCAACACGCTGGCGAGCCAGACCCAGGTCCAGGTCTGCGGCCAGTAGCTGACCAGCGGAGCCGGCGGCGCCAGCTCCTGGAGTTGATCGATGCTGGGAATGCTCATCGCGCCAGGCGCCCGAGTTCACCGCGCAGCTGCTCCAGGCTGTCACGCCCGCTGCTGAACATCATCAGCGGTACCTGGCTGCGGCGCAGCAGTGTCGCCACGTCCTTCAGTCTCCCGGAAAGGAACTCCCCCAGTGGCCGGTGGACCTGGCGCCGGCCCACTTCCAGCTCGACCTGCAACTCCCCCTGAGTAACAGTCACCCGGCCCTTGTCCGGCACTTTCAGGGCAATGGGGTCGAAGACCTGCAGGGCCAGCACATCGTTGTGCGCGCTCAGTTGCTGCAGCAGTTGCAGTGTCTGCGGGGTGACGCCGGCAAAGTCGCTGACGATCACCACCAGGCTGTCGTGTCCGGCCACGCCCAGGCACTGGCGCAGTACCCGGTCCAGCTGACCCGGCGAGTCCTCGCCACTGTGCGTGGCGTGCAGCGCGTGGTTGTAGCGGACGATGGCCGCGCACAGGGCCTCCACCCTCGCCCGGCTGCGCAGGGGGCGGATGTACTCGATGTTGCAGTCGCCGAACACCAGGCCGCCGACCCGGTCACCGGCCTGCAGCGCCATCCAGCCACCCAGCGCTGCAAGCTCGGCGGCGAGCACCGACTTGAAGCTGCGTTTCGAGCCGAAGTACATGCTCATGCGCTGGTCCACCAGCAGCAGGGTCGGCCGGTCGCGTTCCTCGGTGTAGCTACGCACGAAGGGCTTGCCGTAGCGCAGCGAGGCGCGCCAGTCCAGGTGGCGCAGGTCGTCGCCAGGGTTGTACTGGCGCAGCTCGTCGAAGCTCAGGCCGCGCCCGCGCAGGCACGCGGCATGGCTGCCGGAGAGCACGCTGGAAAGCGGTTGTCGCGACACAAAGCTCAGGCCGCGCACTCGGTGCTCCAGCAGCATCAGCTGTGGCAGCGACGCATAGACAAAACCCTCGGCAACCGGCTGCGACTCGGCCATGGAAACCCTCCTCAGGCCGGGATCGCCACTTTGTCCAGCAGACGGTCGATCACCTGATCGGGCCCCACGCCATCGGCAACGGCGTCATAGGACAACAACAGGCGATGGCGTAGCACGGGGTGCACCACGGCACGGACATCGTCGGGCGTCACGTAGTCGTTACCCGCCATCCAGGCGTGGGCACGGGAAACCCGGTCCAGGCTTATGCCGCCGCGAGGGCTGGCGCCGACTTTCAGCCAGCGGGCCAGGTCGGCGTCATAGTCGGCGGGGCGGCGCGTGGCATTAATCAGGTCGATGAGGTAGCGGTCTATGGCCTCGGAAACATGCACGTCGCTGACTTCCTGGCGGGCCGCGAACACGGCTTCCTGCGCGAGCGGCGTGATCGCCTCGGGCGTCGCTCCGGACTGCTGGCTGCGCTCCTCGGCGCGCACCAGCTGCAGCACGCGGGATTCGTCCTCGACCCGTGGGTAGTCGATCAGCAGCTTCATCAGGAAGCGGTCCATCTGCGCCTCGGGCAGCGGGTAGGTACCTTCCTGCTCGATCGGGTTCTGCGTGGCGAGCACCATGAACAGCCCCGGCATGCGGTGGGTCTGCCCGGCCACAGTGATCTGCCGCTCTTCCATGGCTTCGAGCAGTGCCGCCTGGACCTTGGCCGGGGCGCGGTTGATCTCGTCGGCGAGGATTACGTTGCCGAACAGTGGCCCGGGCTGGAACTTCAGCTGGTTGCCCTGCTCGGTCTGCTGAAGGATTTCCGCGCCGGTGATGTCCGAGGGCAGCAGGTCGGGGGTGAACTGCACACGGCTCATCCGCGCGTCGAGGTGCTTGGACAGGGTCTTCACGGTGCGTGTCTTGGCCAGCCCCGGAAGGCTTTCCAGAAGGACATGACCATTGGCCAGAAGGCCCAGCAGGATGTGCCGGACGGTTTCTTCCTGACCCAGTACCTGCGCCGATACGGCGGCTTCCAGACTTGCAATCTGTTCACGCGTGGACACGGTTGGTTCCTTGTTCCATCGATTCGGATTCCTTGCCGATGGCGTGCTGGAGCTGCTCTCCAGACACACTGCCGTGCCACCGCCTGCCCGTTACTCTAGCAACAGCTTTACGCCGCGCCACGCGGGCACCTGTCGTGAAATGAGCAAACCACCACAAAAGCCGCGTCAGCTGCCTCGTACAAGCCGGGGCCGTGCCCGCGCCGGGCCAGTGGGCCCAGTACCGGTTATTCGGCCTCGCGCCACCGACGGCGGGCGTGCTGGTAGGCGTCCTGGTCACCGTAGCCCAGGCGTGTGGCGATCTCGCCGGCAGTCAGCCCCTGCAACTCGAAGTGCTGCTCCAGCTCGCCACGAACCAGGTCCAGCAACTGGCGGAAGCTCAGCCCCTGCTCTTCCAGGCGTCGGCGCAAGGTCCGGGCGCTCTGGTGCAGGGCCACAGCCTGCTCCTCCAGGCCCGGCACCCGCCCCTCGGCGAGGGCCCGGCGCATGTTCCGCGCCAGCTTCCCGGCCCAGCCGCTGAGCTGACGCTGGCGCCCGAGACGACGGTCCAGCTCCTGGCAGATGATCTCGAGCATGCCGGCGTGACGGCCCGCCAGCGGTCTGGCGAGGTCCTCTTTCGCGTAGTACAGGCGATTGCCGCGACCGGCAAATGCCACCGGCACGCCGAATGCCTCGGCGTACTGCGCGTGATAGACCGGGCGCGGGTGGCTGAACTCCACGCGCAAAGGTGTGATCGGGCGGCCAGTGGCTTCGCGCATCACGGTGAGGCTCATGACGAAATAGTGCTCGACGGTGAACCGGGCGAGATCTCCGGGTGCATCGATCATCACCTCCACGCCGGCACCCTTGTCGTCCACGAGGTAATCGATGGTGTCCATGTCCGACGCCAGCCGGCCATAGCGAGCCCAGAGCTGCAGGGCCTCGCCGACACTGGCGCAGTAGCCGGCGGAAATCGCCAGGATGTGGCGGTCCTGCGCCGTGAACTGGCCGAACAGGTGCAAGCCGATGGCGGGGTCATGCTGCTGCGCCTCGGCCAGCAGCTCTTCCAGGGCGACCATGCTGTAGTCACCTTCGCGGTGCCGGCGAATGCCCTGCAGATAACGCTCCAGCACCAGCCCCAGCGAGCCGCGGTGGTAACGCTGAGGATTGGCCACTTCTCGGGGATTTCTGTCCATTTCACGCCTGACGCGGGCCGGGCCCTTGTTTTCTTATTGTGCTTGCCGCGCCCCGAGGGGCAACCAAGAAGCCAACAAGAAGAGAGTGCCATGAACTCTGAACTGCTCGCCAATAATCCGACCCCCGTGGTGGTCGCGATCTTCATTTCCTTCATACTGCTGGAAATGGCCTGCGCTTGCTTCCGCCAGCCCGCTTCCCGGCGCCGCGATGCCCTGGTGGAAATCTTCGGCTCGGGCATCCTGCTGCTGGTCACCTTTCCGCTGATCCTGTTCACCACCAACCACCTGCTGGGCCACTTCGCCCCGCAACTGCAGGGTCGCCTGGCCGACGTGCCGTGGTACGCCGCCCTCGGACTGTTCCTGGTGCTCGACGATATGACGCAATATTGGTGGCACCGCCTGACCCACCGCGTTCCCTTCCTCTATGCACTGCACCGCGCGCACCATTCGGCGCCGTACATGAGCATCCGCATCGTCTATCGCAACAACAGCTTCTACTACCTGCTGATGCCCGGCATCTGGCTGACCAGCGCGCTGGTCTACCTCGGACTGGCCAACTTCTACTACGGCTACCTGATCGTGAAGATGCTGGTGATCTTCGGCGCGCACAGCAGCGTCGCCTGGGACGACAAGCTCTACAACATCCGCGTAATGCGTCCGCTGATGTGGCTGCTGGAGCGGACCATCTCCACACCCGCCACCCATTCGGCGCACCACGGCCTGAACGCCGAGGATGGCGTGACGAATTACAAGGGCAACTTCGGCAACCTGCTGTTCTTCTGGGACGTGCTGTTCGGCACCGCGAAGATCACCCGTCGCCGGCCGCCGGCCTATGGCATCGAGGACATGCACCCGGTGAGCTGGCAACAGGAAGTGTTCTGGCCGCTGGTGCGTGATGCCCAACCACAGTCGCAATCGAAAGAAGTAGCGGAGATCGCCCGATGAACCTGAACGTCACCCTGATCGCCGGCTCCAGCCAGGCATCCAGCCAGTCCGCCAAGGTGGCCCGCTACCTGGCCGGGCGCCTGCAGGCGCTGGAAATCTGCACCACCGCCAGCGTCGTCGACCTCGGCCGTACTCCGCTGCCCCTGTGGCCGGCGCCGATCGAAGACCAGGCCTGGGTGGAACAGACCGGGCAACTGCAGCGCGCCGACGCCCTGGTGGTGATCTCCCCCGAGTGGCACGGCATGGCCTGCCCTGCCCTGAAGAACCTGTTCCTCTATGCCGGCTACGCCGAACTGGCACACAAGCCGGCGCTGCTGGTGGGCGTGTCGGCAGGCCTGGGCGGCTCCTACCCGCTCTCCGAGCTGCGCGCCTCCAGCTACAAGAACTCGCGCATCTGCTACCTGCCCGAGCAACTGGTCATCCGCCAGGTCGACCAGGTGTTCAACGGTGTCGAGCCGGCCGGAGAAGACGACATGCGCATCCGCCGCCGGGCCGACTGGGCCCTGCGCGTACTGAGCGAATACGCCCACGGCATGCGCGGCTTGAGGGATCGCATCCAGCTGGAGCACCGCGACTTCCACAACGGCATGTAGCAGCCCGTTTCGGTGCCGCGCCAGATTTTCGGGCCCGCATGCAGCGAGCCCGACGATCTGCCCGTCAGTACTTCCAGGTCACCGACGCGGTGAGGTTGCGCGGTGCGCCGTAGTTGGAGGTGCTGCCGCTTTCCAGCGAGAGCAGGTACTTGCGGTCGGTGAGGTTGTTCAGGTTCAGCGAGGCGCTCCAGTTCGAGTCGATGTCGTAGCTGGTCATCAGGTCGACCAGCGCGTAGGCGCTCTGGCGCACCGCGCTGTAGCTGTCGCTTTCGACGCCGCTCTGCCAGCTGACGCGCGAGCCGACCTTGACCTTCGGCAGGCCCGGCAGGCGGTAGGTCGCGGAGCCGCGCACGGTGTGCTTGGGCACGTACCTGCGGGTGCGGTCGCCATTGTCGTCATCGATGCGCACATAGGTGTAGCCGGCCAGCAGGTCCAGGCCGGGCAGCGCCTCACCGGAGGCCTGCAGCTCGACACCGTGGCTCTTGTTGTCCACGCCGTTGTAGACGTAATGGCCATCGACGTAACCGGCGTACTCCTGGACGTTGCGCTGGTCGGTCTTGAACAGCGCAGCGCTGACACTCATGCGGCTGTCCAGCAGGTTGCCCTTGATACCGAATTCCTTGCTGGTGCCTTCCAGCGGATCGAGAAGGCCACCGTCGGTGCCGATCACGTACTGCGGTGAGAAGATCCGCGTCCAGCTGCCGTAGACCGCCCACTCCGGGTTCAGGTCGTAGACCAGGCCGGTATAGGGAGTGACCTTGCCATGCTCGCGGGTGTCGTGCGCGGCGCCATAGCTGTCACCGCTACCGTCGGCGCTGAGCATGCGCGCGCCGACGATCCAGTGCAGGTCATCCATCAGGCTGAAGCGCGCGCCGGCGTAGACACTCTTCTGCGTGTCCTCGAAGTTCTGCGCGTTGGTGGTGTCATTGGTGTAAGGCATGGCCGGGCGCGGCAGGTTGCCGGCCAGGGCGTCGGACAGGTTGGCGCTGTAGTAGCCGTTCTCGCCAATGGTGTTGGCGCTGGCCTTGAGATGGGTGCGGCCATAGTTTACGCCGAGGGTCAGCTCATGCTCGCGGCCGAGCAGCTGGAACGGACCGGAGAGCTGGCCTTCACCGATCACCTGGTGCTGGGTGCTGGCAGTCTGGTTGGAGTAGGCGGTGCCGGCGTCGTCGGTGATGCCGTAGAGGTAGAACAGCTGGGTATCCTGGTACTGGGTGATACCGGTCAGCGTGAGCTTGCCGTTCCAGCCGTTGCCGAAGTCGTGGTTCAGCTCGGCAAAGGCGCGCTGGGTGTGCAGGTTCCAGTAGGTCCAGTCCTGGCCGACGCTGGAGCTGCGGCTGCTGTAGTGGATCGGGTTGCCGCTGCTGTCCACCAGCGGCAGGTTGCCCCAGGTGGTGCCGTTGGAGTCGGAATTGTGCTGGGAGAAACCGACCGTCAGGGTGTCGGCAGCAGACAGGTCGAAAGCCAGCAAGCCGGCGGCGACGTTGACCTCGTGGCTGTAGCGGTCGAGCCACGAGTTGCCCTTGTCGTGGGCGTAGATGAAGCGCCCGCGCACATTGCCGCTGTCAGTCAGCGGCCCGGAGACATCGACCTCCACCCGGCGGTTGTCCCACGAACCGACGCTGCTGCCGATCTTCGCCTGGAAGGTATCGGTGGGGCGCTTGCGCACGAAGTTGACCGTGGCCGAAGGATTGCCGGTGCCGCTCATGAGGCCATTGGCACCGTGGAGCACATCGATCTGCTCGTACTCGGCCATGTCCTGGCCGCCGCCCATCAGCGTCTGCGCGAACGGCAAGCCCATGCCGTCGTACTCGAAGGTGTCGATCTGGTAGCCGCGCGAGGTGAAGATGGTGCGATCGGTCTCGAACTGCTCCACGGTCACCGTGGGGGCCGAACGCAGCGCATCGCGCACGTCGTTGAGGCCGAAGTCATCCATCTGCTGGCGGGTGATGGTGGTGACGCCCTGCGGCGTCTCCTGGTCGGTCAGCTTCATCCGCGTGGTGCTGCGCGACGCTTTGGTCTGATAACCCTCGCTGGGTGCGTCGGATTGATCGGGGGCCTGGATCACGCTGTCGGACATGTTCAGTACATCGTCTGCGGCATAAGCCGCAGGCATTGCGCTGCAGGCTCCGGTGAGCAACAGAGCGGAGAAACGGGGTTTCATGGGGGGCGGCCTTGTGTCTGGAATTGGCAGGTAGTGATTATTTGTCGCAAATGGTAATACATCCCATTTGATAATTTCTCCTGCATTTCCTTCCTATCGTGTATCGCCGCCGATACACGACCTTTGCGTGGCGCCGCCGAGGTAGTGCGCGGCGGCTGGTGGATGCATCGATGCACCGGTCGTCGCTGAGCAGCGGACGACCAGTTTCTCGACGATTGGGAGAGATAGCTGGCTTGAGTGCCATGGGCCAGATCGGTGCGCTCACCGGCTACCGATCACTGGCGAGACCTGCCGCTCCCACCCTGACAGTTGGCCAGGACAAAATCGGCGCGAGCGGAAACCGTATCGCAGGGCAGCATGATTGCTTGGTACCCGGCATCCAGATAGGCCCGCCGGACGCGCTCATAGTCGCGCAAGGCCGTTTCGAGGCTGTGTCGGCGGTCAGCGTCGTTCTCGTAGATTTCAGGCCATGGCGGCGCGAGAAAGAGCCGGTCGTAGCGATTGGTGGCGAGAGAAGCCACCGGCAGAACACCGCCACACGCGGCGATCGCCACGACCGCATCGACGATGCCCCGGTCAAAAAAGGTGAGCCCTTGCGCCGCTTCATGGTCAGTCACGGACATGGCCAGTGCGCGCCGCCCGAAGGCCTCTGCATCCGCCCACGGCAATGCGCTTCCGTCACCCGCCCGTTCCTGCGCAATGATGCGCCGGCCAGGCTCTTCGACGACGGCGTACCCGCGACGCGCAAGCTCGGCCAGCAGCGTTGACTTGCCAGCGCCCGAACACCCCGAAATCACCGCAAACATGCGAGCCCCCGCCCTGCCCCGTCGTGCTGCACTGTGCCTTTCCTCCAGCGGCCAATGCAGCTTTTCCAACCTGCCAGGACCACCGGAAAACCTTTGGCGGGAGGTATAGCCCCAATCGCCATGAGGTGGGCACGCATCCACGTTTCCTTCGGTGCCTCACCCGCGTTTCTCGTCGGTCTGTCAGAGCCCCAGCTGACTGCGCAGGTGTGCGAGGTACTCGGGATCGCTCATCTGCTGGCGCGCCGCAATGATCTGCCGGGCGTCTTCACCGGCGATGTAGCGCAGCTGGCGGGTTCCATCGGTAGCCGCATCCCACACGGTGTTCGCCACGATGACCGGATCGGAACCACGGCCAGCGAGAGTGCCGAACGCCCCGGTTACAGCCTCGACGAACGCGTTGTACTCGGTGAGGCCGGGGTCGAGGTTCATGTCGAGCGAGGTAGTTGCAAAGTTGGTGTTGATCGCACCGGGCTCGACCAGCTTGACGGTCACCCCGATCGCGGCCAGTTCGTGGGAGAGCGCCTCGGTCATGCCTTCGACGGCGAACTTCGAGCCGTGGTACAGCGTGCCCAGCGGGAAGGTAATCTTTCCACCCATGGACGAGATATTGATGATCAGGCCTTCGCCACGCTGGCGGAAGTGCGGGAGGATCGACTGCATCGCCAGCATGGTGCCGATGACATTGACCTCGTACTGCCTGCGCATCTTGTGCTCGGGCGTTGCCTCCAGCAGCCCGTAGGAGCCGTACCCGGCATTGTTGAGCAGGACGTCGATCCTGCCGAAATGCTCGATCCCGGCAGCGATGGCCGAGTCGATGCTGGCCTTGCGGGTAACGTCGAGTTCGGTGACCAGCACATTGTCGAGGGCGTTGAGTTCCTGGTCCCCCTCCGGGTTCGAGCGAACTGTCGCCACGACATTCCACCCGCGCTCCTGAAAGTACCTGGCGGTTGTGCGGCCTATGCCGCTGCTGCAGCCGGTGATGAGAATGGTCTGGCGGGTCATGGCGTTTTTCCTCGAGCACGCGGGCTCAAAAGTCGTTCGTGCGGCAGCAGTCGCGGATGGCGCCCAATCGGGGGCAAGCCACATCCAGGGCGGCCGGTTGGCTGAGCAGCGTCGTGGCGGGGTACATCCCCTCACATGGCGACGTTGTGCTGCTCACTCTAAGAAACGGCCTGTCACCGGGCTCTAGCAATTCACGCCATTGTTCAGGGGAACGACGCCAGTTCGCTTCGGGGCGCACATGTCCGATACTGGCGCCGTTCGACGTCCGGATGGCGCACTTTGCATGAGATAAAGTTTTCCACCTTTCTATACTCCGCGTACGTTTCGAAGGGGCTGCGTACCCCCCGCTGAGTGACGATGGAGTCCCGACGGTGCAGAACAAGTCCTTTCCCATGAACATCGGCTGGCAGACCCTGCTCAAGGATCTTGGCCTGCAGCCTGCTCATGTATTGCGCCGTGCCGGGCTCCCGGACGACTTGCTTTCCCGTGGAGCGCCGGGTCTTTCTCCGGAGGACTATTTCCGCTTCTGGTGCGCCCTGGAGATCGAAGCCGGCGATGCGCTGTTTCCCTTGCGCCTCGTCGATACCCTATCCGCCGAGTCCTTCGACCCGCCCCTGTTCGCCGCCCTGTGCAGCGCCAATCTCATGCAGGCCGTGCAGCGCCTCGCCAAGTACAAGCAACTCGTGGCACCCATGCGGTTGGAAGTGGAAGTTGGCAAGGAAGGCGAACTGACGCTGACGCCTCACTGGCTACCCGTGCAGGCCGAAGTGCCGTATTCGCTGCAGGTAGCCGAGATCGCGTTTTTCCTGCGTCTCACCCGGCTCGCGACCCGCGAGCCGGTCAAGGCGCTTCGTGTGGCACTTCCGCAATTGCCGCTCGGCGCCCATGCCCGACGCTACGAGGGCTTCTTCGGCGCCTGCGTCGAACAGGCGGCGAATCCGAGCATCACATTCGCCGCCGCAGACGCCTTGCGTCCCTTTCTCACGGTCAACGACACCATGTGGCGGGTGTTCGAGCCGGACCTCCGCCGCCGGCTCAGTGAGCTCGACGCGACAGCGACCACGGCAGAGCGCGTGCGTGCGGTACTGCTGGAACTGCTGCCGGGCAACGCCGCGACCATCGGGAAAACCGCCGTACGCCTTGGCATGAGCAAGCGTACGCTGCAGCGCCACCTCGAGGGCGAAGGGGAAAGCTTTCGCGCCCTGGTCAATGCCACCCGCGAAGACCTCGCTCGTCACTATCTGGCGAAAACCACCTTGTCGGGCGGGGAGATTGCCTTCCTGCTCGGCTTCGAAGATCCCAATTCCTTCTACCGCGCATTTCAGGACTGGACCGGGCAGACGCCCGACAGCGCCCGACATGCCATGCGCCTGAACTGAGGAGCCGCAAACGTGCCCACCCCCGACGATCAACGCAAAGTGCTGCTGGCCGGCGCCACCGGCCTCGTGGGAGGCCAGATACTCCAGGCACTGCTGGCGGACGCCTCTGTCTGCGAGGTGCATGCCCTGAGTCGTCGGCCATTGAGCCTCAGCCACCCCAGGCTTCAGGTTCACATCGTCGACTTCAGCCGCCTGCCTGCGCTGCCACCTACCGACGAGGCCTACCTGGCGCTCGGCACCACGATCAAGGTCGCCGGCAGCCAGGCGGCATTCCGCACTGTCGACCTGGACGCCAATCTCGCCGTGGCCAAGGCCGCGCTCGCTGCGGGAGTCCGGCGCGTGGGACTGGTCAGCGCGGCAGGGGCCGACGCGCGGTCCTCCGTGTTCTACAACCGCATCAAAGGTGAATTGGAGGATGCCCTCAAGGCGATGGAACTGACGGCGCTGGTGATCGCGCAACCCTCGCTGTTGCTGGACTACCGCGATGGCCTGCAACAACCGCCGCGCCTCGGCGAGCAGCTGGCAATCCCGATCGCGAAGCTCCTGGGGCCGCTGATGCCAGGGAAATATCGACCCGTCCATGCGCGGGCGGTCGCGCAGGCGCTGGTCAGGACCTTACCGAAGGCGGAAGGCCTGGCCGTGCTGGCGTCCAACGTTCTCGTCAGGCTCGGCGACCAGCCCTGAGCGAAATCTGGGTCATACCGCGCCAGCACTCGCATTGGCTGGTGGTGTCCGGCCTGACTCCATGAGCTCCGGGCCGGAAGCTGCCCTCCGCATCGGGCAGCAACGGACCATCGCCAAGCTGGAGTTTTCAAGCAATCCCACATCCCGTATATTTGATAACGATTGTCGTTTGCAAATTGTTCTTAGGGGATTGCAATGCAGGGGGATTCGTCGCTGCAGGCGGTAGGGATGCTTTACCGCGACCATCATGGCTGGCTGCGTGGCTGGCTGCGCAAGCGCCTCAACGATGCCGCCGATGCTGCCGACCTGGCGCAGGATACCTTCGTTCGCGTGCTGATGGCCCGGAGCGCCGAGGCGATCCGCGAGCCCCGGCACTATCTGCAAACCATCGCCCGGGGCCTGGTCATCGACCTGTACCGCCGCCGTTCGCTGGAGCGCGCCTATCTGGAGGCGCTGGCGTTGCTGCCCGAAGCGGTGCAACCGTCCCTCGAGGAACAGGCGCTGCTGCTCGAGGCGCTGCAGGAAATCGACCGGATGCTCGATGGCCTGGGACCGAAGGTCCGGCAGGCCTTCATCCTTTCCCAGCTCGAAGGGCTGACCTACAACCAGATCGCCGAGCGACTGGGGATCTCTCTGCGCACGGTGAACAAGTACATGGCCAAGGCCATGGAGCACTGCTGCCTGGCCATGGCGGGAGTCCTGTGAACGACTCCCTGCAACCCAATGAACGGGAAGCCATCAGCGAAGCGGCCCGCTGGTACGCACGCCTGGCCAACGCGACGCCGGGAGACGGCGATCAGCGGGCCTGGCAACGCTGGCTGGCGGCCGACCCGATCAACCAGCGCGCCTGGCAACGCATCGAATCGGTGAACCTGCAGATGGCCCGCGTGCCGGGTCGCCTGGCGGCTGCCACGCTGGCCTCGGCCGGGCAGTCCCGGCGCCAGGTGCTGCGCAGCTTCGTCGTGCTCGCCTCGCTGGGCGGCCTGGCCACCCTGGGTTGGCGCAGTGACGTACGCCAACGCTACACCGCCGGCTACCGGACCGCGGTCGGCGAACGTCGCCATTTCACCCTGGCGGACGGCAGCCGGATGCAACTGGGCACGGACAGCGCTGTGGATGTGCTGTTCGACGCGAACCAGCGCCTGATCGTCCTGCGCGCCGGCGAGGTGCTGATCAGCACCGCAACCGATGCACTCGACAGACCCTTCCGCGTACGCAGCACCGACGCCACCGTGCGCGCGCTGGGTACTCGTTTCAGCGTGGGCAGCTGGGGCAACGGAACCGAGGTGGCGGTGCTGGAGAAAGCCGTCGAAGTCTCGGTGCCCGGCCAGGACAAGCCGTTGCGCCTGGAAGCCGGCCAGCACACGCGGATCGTCTCCGGCGTCATCGAGCCTGTGCAGGCCAACGATGCCTCCGTGGGCGCCTGGGCGCAGGGCAGCCTGATCGCCATCGACCGCCCGCTGGGCGAGTTGCTGGAGGAACTGGGACGCTACCGCCACGGCTGGTTGAGGTGCGATCCGCGCATCAGTGGCCTGCGCATTTCCGGCGCCTTCCCGGTGGATGACACCGACCTCGCGCTCAGGGCCCTGGAGCGCAGCTTCCCTGTTACGACGGTGTATCGCACGGGGTATTGGGTAACCGTGGTTCCGCGCGGCTGAGCCGGCCTGGAGGCGCGAAAAGATTTTTCCAATCAGTGTGCACTTTCTTCGTCCCTGGTTCGGCTACTCCGGCATCAGTGACCCACTTGGTCACCACCACCGGGGAGAGACCATGCTGTATCCGTTCGTTCGCCACCGGCTTGCCATTCACGTGCAGGCTGCCCTCTTCAGTGTCGCCGTCGTCGGCGTACCCGTCGCTCAGGGCGCAGAGCCCTCAGAGTCCGCAGCGTCCAGCGCAGCGCAGAGCATCCGGCAGTACGACATCGCCGCCGGGTCGCTGACCGAGGTGCTCAGCCGCTTCGCCAGCGAAGCCGGGGTCGCGCTCTCGTTCGATGCCAGCAGGACCGCGCATCTGCAGTCGGCCGGCCTGCACGGCAGCTATTCGCGGGAGGCCGGGTTCGCCGCCCTCCTCTCCGGCACCGGGCTGCGAGCAGTGGACCAGGGCGGCAGCTATGTGCTGGAGGAAGTTCCGACCGCGCTGGCGATGAGCGACACGATCATCACCGGCCAGGGCCTGGGGCCGACAACGGAAGACTCCGGTTCCTACACCTCCAACGAAGCCACCATCGGCAAATCCACCCAGCGCCTGAAGGACATTCCGCAGTCGGTCACCGTCATCACCCGCAAGGCGATGGACGACCAGCGCCTCGACACCCTGGACCAGGTGCTGGAGAAAACCACCGGCATCACCACCTACCAGAGCCCGTCCGGCGGCAAGTACATCTACTCGCGCGGCTTCGAAGTGGAAACCATCCAGTACGACGGCGTCCCCCTCGACCGCCGCTACTACGCCATCGGCAGCAGCTTCACCTCCGACACGCTGCTCTACGACCGCGTGGAAGTCCTGCGTGGCGCCAACGGCCTGCTACAGGGCAGCGGCAACCCCGGCGCGGCGATCAACCTCGTGCGCAAGCGCCCGAAGGCCGAGCCGTCGCTCTCGCTGACCGCCAGCGCAGGCTCCTGGGACACCTACCGGCAGACCATCGATGGCAGCGCCCCGCTCACCGCCGACGGCAGGCTGCGTGGTCGGGTAGTAGCAGGCCATGAGGACCGGGACTACTTCTACGACACCGCGGACAGCCGCAAGAACGTGCTCTACGGCATTCTCGAGTACGACCTGACCGACGATACCCGAGTGGCCGCCGGGGCCAGTGTGGAAGACCTGCACTCGACACCGTCCTTCGGCGGCCTGCCGCGCAACAAGGACGGCAGCGCGGTGCATGCGGGGCGTTCCACCTTTACCGGTGCGGACTGGAACAAATGGAACAACAAGCAGACCACCTACTTCGCCGATGTCACCCATGACTTCAACGATGACTGGCGCCTGAATGCCTCGGGCAGCTACATTCGCGAAACCAACGACATCCTCTACAGCTTCGGTCGTGGCGCGGTCGACCCGGCCACCGGCGACGGCATGCAGTCGCGCGCCTACCTCTACGACTTCGAGAACATCAACAAGGGCGCCGACATCAACCTCGCCGGCAAGTGGCGTGCCTTCGACCTGGAGCACCAGGTGGTGGTCGGCGCCAACGCCAGCGACCTGAAGACCGACGACCTGCAGGGCGGTTTGCTCAACCTGGGGCCGATCAACATCTACGACCCGGTCTCCCCGCGCGAGCCGACCGAGGAAGAGATGCTCAGCACCACCTACGCCGGCACCTCCAAAGGTCACATCCGCCAGAACGGCCTCTACGGCGTGGTTCGCTACAAGCTGGCCGAGCCGCTGACCCTGGTCCTGGGCGGGCGCACCAGCAACTACCAGTACGACTACGAACTCACCCGCTTCACCACCTCCTCCCCCGCCCCGGCGCATTCGAAGGAAACCGGCGAGTTCACTCCCTACGGCGGCCTGATCTACGAGCTGAACAACCAGTGGTCGGTCTACGCCAGCTACACCGACATCTTCAAGCCGCAGACCGAGCTGACCCAGGACAGCGCTCCGCTCAAGCCCATCGAAGGCTCCAACTACGAGCTGGGCCTGAAAGGCGAGCTGATGGATGGGCGGGTGAACACCAGCTTCGCGATCTTCCGCGTGGACCAGGAGAATCGCGCGCAGTACGACTACGCCTCGGAGTGCGGGCAGAACGGCGAAGACAACTGCTACGTGGCCGGCGGCAAGGTTCGCGCCGAGGGCTTCGACGCAGAGATCAGCGGCGAAATGCTGCGGGACCTGCAGCTGTTCGCCGGCTACACCTACACCTCGACCAAGTTCCTCAACGATCCGGGCGACGGCACCTCGTCCTCCGGCTCCACCTTCAACAGCTACACGCCGCGTCACCTGCTGCGCTTCTGGGCCGATTACAAGCTGCCGGGCGAACTGAACCAGTGGACCGCCGGCGCGGGCGCCAGCATCCAGAGCGAGAACTACAACACCAACTTCGGCGGCACCGGTGGCCTCGGCGATATCAAGCAATCCGGCTACGCCATCTGGAACGCGCGCCTGGGCTACCAGATCAACAAGAACCTCAGCGTCGCCCTGAACGGCAACAACCTGTTCGACAAGAAGTACTACTCCTCCATCGGCTGGCTGAACGCGAGCAACCAGTACGGTGACCCGCGCAACTACACCGTCACCCTGAAGGCTGACTTCTGAGCGGATGTCGCAGCGGCAATCCCCCCGACGATGCACGTCAGGGGGATTGCCCCTCCCCTCACGCCTCGCTCACCAGCGCTCGTGACTCATCGCAAAGAGCAACCCACGCCAGGCCGGCGACCCAGATCACGGAAACGGCGTAATTGAGCCGCTGATACAGCCCGAACCCATGCCCGTTGGCGAAGGCACTCGCCATCATCACCACCGTCGCGACAGCCAGCACCACGCAGAGCCCCGAGAACCCGCCGAACTCCGGTGACGACAGCAGTCGCTTGCCCAGGAACGCCCACAACGCGCTGGCCAGCGTCAGCGAGAGGAACATCACCAGTCCCGCCAGGTTGTGGATCTGCTGGGACGTCGAAGGCTGCGCCGGCGCACAGCCCTGGTCGCAGGAGAAGTAGCCGGTCGCGAAGCTGGCCAGCCCGTGCAGCGCTATCAACGCGGCGCCGAGCAACGCCAGGCGGGAGCTGGCGAACCTTCGCGCGACCCCCACGGCGAAAAACACGAACAACACCCCCAGCGGGAAGTTGTTCACCCATGCGGAGTAGCCTTGCGTGGGCGCGCCCGCCGCCCCCAGCTGACTCATCGCCTGGTCGAGGTGGCTGAAGCCGGGGTAGCCCAGTGAGGTCAGCGCCACCCCCACGAAAAGCCAGAATGGAATCAGCAGCCCCAGGCGCAAAAGATTCCGGTCAATGGTTGTCACGCGATGGCACTCCCTTGTCATGTTGGCGATCGATCCCGCCTCTTGCGATGCAACCGCCTGCCGGCGGCGCATGCCTTGTTCAATCACGCCAGCTGCCTTCAACCTGGTCCGGGCCGTCGTCGGCCAGTGCGGCGCGCAGGCCAACGCTGTTCAGGCGTCTGCAGTAAGCCGGGCGGGCGCGCTCGAACCGCCGTCCTTCAACCAGGGCGCCGGCATCGACCACGTCGTAGCCCAGGCGCTCATGCAGCTCGCTGACCGCCTGCTTGGCCTGCAGGTCGTCGCCGGCCATGGGTAGAGCCCGACGATCGGCGGCACCGGCCGGGCGGGCATCGGCGACCAGATCACGCTCGAGGATGGCGTTGAACGCCTTGACCACCCTGGCGCCAACCAGGTGCTGCGCCAGCAGCTCGCTGGTGGTGGTTTGTCGAGCATCCAGCGCGGCGAGTTGGCCGTCGCGCTGCGGGTAGTAATTGCCGGCATCCAGCACGACCTTGCCGACGAAGGCTTCCACCGGCAATTCAGGGTAGCGGCCGAAGGGAATCGCCAGCAGCACCAGCTCGCCGAAGCTCGCCGCCTGCTCCACGGTGCCAACCTCGCAGCCCAGGGAAGCCGCGGTGCTGGCCAGCGTGTGCGGCCCGCGTGAATTGCTGAGCATGACCTCGCAACCGTTCTTCCCGGCAAGTGCCGCCATGGCGCGGCCAATGAACCCCGCCCCGATGATTCCGATACGCATCGCCTGACTCCTTTGCTTGCAGTGCAGTGGGAACCGGCCCGCGCTTGCCAGCCAGACCGGAAGCCAGGATGCTATTTGAAATCAGACAGCTGAAATATCGGCCTTCATTTGGAAGTGTCGAAACCACAGGTAGCGAATCATGGATCGACTGCAAAGCATGGCGGTGTTCGTCAGGGCCGCCGACAGCGGCTCGTTCTCCGCCGCCGGGGCGGCGCTGGGCATGTCCTCCCAGATGGCGGGCAAGCATGTCAGCGCGCTGGAGGAGCGCCTGGGCGTCAAACTGCTCAACCGCACCACCCGCCGGCAGAGCCTGACCGAGATCGGCCAGCACTACTATGAAAGCTGCAAGCGTGTGCTGGCCGAAGCAGAAGCGGCGGATGCGCTGGCCCTGGATCATCTCGCGGTCCCCCGGGGACGATTGCGGATCAGCGCCCCGGTCACCTATGGCACCTACTGCCTGATGCCGCTGCTGGGCCGCTATCTGCGCCAGCACCCGGACGTGAAGATCGAGTTGTCGCTCAATGATCGTCTGGTGGACCTGATCGACGAGAGCTTCGAAGCGGTGATCCGCATCGGCCCGCTGGACGACTCCAGCCTGGTCGCGCGGCCATTGGCGGCCTATCGGCTGATTGCCTGCGCGGCGCCCGCCTACCTCGCCGAGCATGGCACTCCGCAGACGCCCGACGATCTCGAAGGGCACCACTGCCTGGGACTTACCGCATGGCCTGCATCGGTATCCGGGGGATGGCAGATGCTGGGGGGTGAGAGCCTGCAGCTGCTGGCCCAGAGCAGCCGCCTTCAGGTCAACGACGCCCGCGCGCAGCGCGCCGCCGCGTGCGATGGCCTGGGCATCATCCTCGGCGCCGAGATGATGCTCGCCGAGGACCTCCGGCAGGGCCGCCTGGTGCAGCTGTTCCCCGACCTTCAGGCACCGGCGCGGCAGGTCCATCTGCTCTACGCCAGCGACCGCCGCATGCCGCCGAAGCTGCGCCGTTTCGTCGACCAGGTAGTCGCCGAACTGGGAGCCAGGCCGGCCTGAAGCGGACGCTCGCGCCGTCGCAAGGATAACGGCGGAGCTGACGGTCAGGCTGTACCGCCGCGGGAGCGGTCAGGCAATGGTTGACGCGAGCACTGCGTTCGATAAGGTCAGGGGCAGACCCACCATTCGCGAATGAGCAGCAGCTCGGGAGATGCAGCCAGTGCAGAACGACAGCACCAGCGTGGACACAGTGGTTTTCGATCTTGGCGGCGTGCTGGTCGATTGGAATCCGCGCTACCTCTACCGAAAGGTCTTCGATGGCGACGAAGAGGCGATGGAGACTTTCCTCGCTCATGTCTGCAACCAGGCCTGGAACGAACGCCAGGACCGCGGGCGGCCCTGGGCCGAAGCGATCGCCGAGGCCATCGCGCTGCACCCTGCGCACGAGCCGCATATCCGGGCCTACCGTGAGCGTTGGGACGAGATGCTCGGCGGTGCCCTGGAAGACACCGTGCAGGTCCTCGATGAACTCCACCAGAGCGGCGTACGCTTACTGGCGCTGACCAACTGGTCGGCGGAGACCTTTCCGGTGGCCGAAGAACGTTTCGAGTTCCTCGGCAAGTTCGAAGCGGTACTGGTCTCCGGCCAGGAAGGTTGGATGAAACCCGAACCGGAGATCTTCCAGCTGCTGATCCGGCGCTATGGTCTTGCGCCGTCCCGCACGTTGTTCATCGATGACGTCCGCAAGAATGTGGAGGCGGCGCAGGCCCTGGGCCTGCAGGCCATCCAGTTCGCCAGCGCACGGCAATTGCGCAACGACCTGAAAGCCTTCGGCCTTCCGATCGCCCCCTCGGAGCAGTGAGCCACCAGCGCTCACGCAGGACGCAGGTACAAGCGGCTGCTGGGCGCTTCACCCGACCGGGGTTCAACCTGGACCGGGCTCAACCACCCAGCGCAATGATGGCGAACAGCAGCGCCGTACCCACTACCGCCAATGCAATCCCACCCGCCCAGGGCGAACCGCCGGAATAGCGGGCGAGCATCCAGCCGGAGATGAACAGCATCACCAGCGCCACCGCATTGGAAGCGCGGATGGCCGGGCCGGTCTGGTCGATCAGCAGGAAGGGGATGACCAGCGGGAAGGTCGCCAGCACCACCAGCAGGAAGGTTGCTAGAGCGCCCTTGATGTCTGCCCAGCCGATCCGCGCCTCGATGGGCGTGCCGGCGCTGCCCAGCAGCCGCAGGCGCAGCACTTCCAACCCTTCCGCACCCGCCGCCGTGGCGATGCGCGGTGGCAGTTCGGCGGCGATGAGGCTCTGCCCGGCCCGCGGCTCGGTACCGCCCTGCAGGCGCTCCAGCAGCGTGCGGCTGCGAGTGCGTTCGGTCCAGGTGCGCATCAGGAAGATCACGGCATCGGCCAGGCCCCAGGCGAGGTTGCAGCCCAGCGCGGCGATCAGCATGGTCCGCACCTCCTCCCGCCCCGAGGTCGCCACGCTCAGCGAGCCGATGAAGGTCATGGCCATCAGCAGGCCGAAAATCACTTCGGTGATACGGTCGATCGGTTCCAGCACCCGCTGCCAGGTGCCCTTCTCGGCTTTGTCCATCGCCTCCCTCCTGATCGGCGAGCACGGCTCGTCGTCCCTCGTTCATGCCATTGACTGAGCGCTTGCAAGTGGTGATCGAAGCAACGCGTCCGGCCGGGACTAACCCAGCCAGACGATGTCGACCGAAATCTCCACGGCGGTCACGCTGCCGCGGTTCTCCAGCCAGTGCGTGGTGGTGTGGTCCTCGGGCCAGCCGACGCCCGGTCCGTAGTCGGTGGCGATTCCGTCGCGATGGTCGGTGATGGTGCCCTGCAGGATGAACACCGTGCCGGGGCGGTCCACGTGGTCATGCAACGGCCCGAAGACGCCGCCGGGCGCGATGGTCACCCGGCGCATCCGCAATTGCCGGCCGGCCATGCCCTCGATCTCCGGGCCGAGGTCGACCGAGGACAACAGCTCCACCGTCACGCCCCGGGTCTCGGGGGCCACCTCTTGGCTGTTCATCGCGCGCGCCTCGCTGAACGACAGGTTCTCTGTGCCAGTAAAGACGTTGCATGGCGCCGCTCTAAGCGAGGCGACAAAGGGTCGTTCAGCCCACGGCTGGCAGGGGCTCCAGGATCGCCACGGCGCGCACGAAACCGGCGGAGGCGTGGCGGATCTTGTAGGGGAAGCAGCTGACCAGGAAGCCGTGGTCAGGCAGTTGCTCGAGGTTGGCGAGTTTCTCCATCTGCCCGTAGCCGATGTCGCGCCCGGCCTTGTGGCCTTCCCAGATGATCGACGCGTCACCCGAGGCGGCGAAGCGCTCGCGGGTGTACTTGAATGGCGCGTCCCAGCTCCAGGCATCAGTGCCCACCACCCGCACGCCGCGCTCCAGAAGGTAAAGCGTTGCCTCGCGGCCCATGCCGACGCCGGCTTCGAGGTAGCCCGGCTGGCCGAACAGGCTGCCGGCGCGGGTGTTCACCAGCACGATGTCCAGCGGCTGCAGAGCATGGCCGATGCGCGCCAGTTCGGCCTCGACCTCGGCGGCAGTCACCACATGGCCGTCCGGGAAGTGACGGAAGTCCAGCTTCACGCCCGGCTGCAGGCACCACTCCAGCGGCAGCTCGTCGATGCCGAAAGCCGGTTTGCCACCGTCGGTGGTGGACGCGTAGTGCCACGGCGCGTCCATGTGGGTGCCGCTGTGGGTGGTGATCTGCAGGCGCTCCGCCGCCCAGGACTCGTCGCCGGGCAGGTCTTCCTTGCGCAGGCCGGGGAACATCGCGGCCATTTCCGGCCAGCCCTGCTGGTGGTCCATGTAGTCGATCTTCGGCAGCAAGGGCGGCGGGTCGGTGTAGGGGTTGTTGTCCAGGGTCACGGACAGGTCCAGCAGGCGGCGTTGGTTCAGGCTCATGCGGAAATTCCTTTGCGGGCGGCGGCGCGGCTGCGACGCGGCGGAAGGTCGAGGGCGTTGCGCAGCAGGCCGGCCACCGTGCCGTCGTGGCAGAAGCCCAGCTCGCGGGCCTGCGGTGTGCGCAGTGGCGGATAGGCGCCGAACAGCGCCTCCAGTTGCGGATCGGGTTCGAAGGCGATGCGCTCGCAGCTGGCCTCGCCAAAACAGGCGGCAAGCCCGGCAAGCACCTGGGCGATGGACAGCTGCAGCACCGGCAGCTGCCATACCCGCTGGCTGCCGGGCTCCCTGAGTTCGGCGGCGTGCAGCAGGTTGTCCACGCAGCAGCGGGCCGACATCCACCAGGCGCTGGCCTGCGGCGACACCGGGCAGGTGTAGCTGTCCCCCGCCGCACAGGCGTGCAGCAGGTCGCTCATGAAGGCCGAGCGCAGCCCGTTGGGCTCGCGCGGCCGGGCGACTATGCCGGGCAGGCGCAGCGCGCGCCCGTCGACTTCGCCGCGACGGGACAGGTCCTGCAGGGCAATCTCCACCATGCGCTTGTGCGCCGCGTAGGACAGCTGCGGCGCCGCCGGCTGTTCCTCGTCCATCCGCGCCGGCAGCTCGCCGCCGTAGACCGCCACGCTGCTGGCATACACCAGCACCGGCGGCCGCGCGGGATTGCGCAGCTGGTGCAGCAGCTCCAGGCTGGCCTGCAGATTGACCTGGTAACCCAGTTCGTACTGCGCTTCGGCGGCACCGCCGGGCACGCTCACCAGGTGGAACACCACGTCGACACCATCGGCCAGCACACGGCGCAGCAAGGCCGGATCGGTGACGCTGCCGTAATGCCGGCGCAGGCGCGAATCGTCAGGCAGGCCGTCGAGTTTCTGGTCCAGCAACAGCAAGGCTCCGATCCGCCTGCCGCGCAGCTCGCCCACTTCCAGCAGGCGACGCACCAGCAGGCGGCCGACGAAGCCATTGGCCCCGCTGACCATCACGCGCATGGCCAGCCCCCTTGCACCACGCGCTGGTCGATGGCGCCGAAGAGCACCTCGCCTTCGCTGCCGCACGCTTCCATGCGCACACGGTCGCCGAAGTGCATGAAGGCGGTACGCGGTGCCCCGTGGGCGATGGTTTCGATGGCGCGGCGCTCGGCGATGCAGGCCGAGCCTACCGAGCGATCGGCGTTGGACACGGTGCCCGAACCGATCAGCGTGCCGGCGCTCAGGCGCCGCGTCAGGGCGGCATGGGCGATCAGCTCATGGAAGCCGAAGTGCATGGCGCCGCCATGGGGATGGCCGAACCATTCGCCGTTCCATTCCACCTTCAACGGCAGATGCACGCGGCCGTCGCGCCAAGAATGGCCCAGCTCGTCCGGGGTCACTGCCACCGGGGCGAAGCTGGATGCCGGCTTGGCCTGGAGGAAGCCGAAGCCGGTCTTCATCTCGCGAGGCGCCAGCGCGCGCAGGCTGACATCGTTGAGCTGCAGCACCAGGCGCACATGCTGCAACGCCTGCTCCGCCGGACAGCCCATGGGCACCGCGCCGAGCAGCACGGCGAACTCGCCTTCGAAGTCGATGCCGTGGGCTTCGCTGGGCAGCGGGATATCCGCGCGGGGACCGAGGAAGTCGTCGCCAGCACCCTGGTAGATCAGCGGAATGCGCTCGACGCCTTCGATAGGTTCCAGGTTGAAGGCCTTCTGCATCAGCTCGCCGTGGCTGAGGAAGCAGGAGCCGTCCAGCCATTGCCAGGCGCGTGGCAGCGGCGCGGCGAGTTGCGCCGGGTCGAGGTCGAAGGCGCCGGCGACGGCGTTGGCGTTGAGCCGCTGGTACAGCCTCTGCAGGTCGGACTCCAGCAGCTCCCAGTTGTCCAGAGCGGCCTGCAGGGTGGCGGCGATACCGCTGGCATCCACCGCCCGCGTCAGGTCGCGGGAGACTACCAGCAGGCGGCCATCGCGGCTGCCGTCGTCGAGGGTGGCGAACTTCATGGCAGCAGCTCCTTCAAGTCAGCCGCGTAACGGCCATCGAGAAGAATGAAGACCATCCGCGCCATCGCTTCGGTGCGATTGCTCCAAGCGTGATTAGTGCCGCGCTGCACCACGATGTCACCGCGCTTGAGGTGCACCTCGCCGTCATCCAGCACCAGCCAGACCTCACCTTCGGTGACGATGCCGTAGTCCAGGGTCTGGGTGCGGTGCATCAGCTTGTGCTTCGAGTCGGCCTTGCCGGTGCCGGCATGGGATTCGCCGATTTCGGCGAAGACCGCTGCGGCGTCTTCGGCGCTGACCTGGTTCTGCACGCTGTCCGGCGGGATATCCACCACGCGGATGACGCTGCCCAGCGGCCCGGGGCTGAGCTGCAGCGGCTGCGCGGTGGGGTCGTCGCCGTTGTCCAGCGGCGCGGGACTGCCGAGGCTGTTCCACACCTCGTAGAACAGGGTCCCGGGCACCGCCTTGAGCGGGAAGTTGTTCGGCGTCGGGCCGCAGCTGGCGACCACCGCCTGGCCCTGGGCATCGTGGCCGGTGACCACACGTTTGAAGGTGGGAAGCTGTTGCATGCTGTCTCCTTTCAATTGCCGTCACCGATGGTCGTGCCACCGTCGACGATGAGATTCTGTCCGCTGATGAAGGCGCCACCCGGGGCGGCCAGCAGCAGTGCCAGGGCCGCCACTTCCTCGGGCCGGCCGACCCGGCGCAGCGGCGTGAGCGCCAGGCGGCGCTGCAGGACGTCGGGGTTGTCGGTGAGCGGACGGGCGAATTCGGTGTGAATCACGCCGGGGCTGATGGCGTTGACGCGGATGTTCGCCGGGCCCCACTCCACCGCCAGGTTGCGCGCCAGCTGCGCCAGCCCGGCCTTGGACAACCCGTAAAGGCCCAGGCTCTTGTTGCCGCGCACGCCGGCGATGCTGGCCATCAGCACCACGCTGCCGCCGCCACCGTCGGCCATGGCCGGGAGCAAGGCGCTGGTCAGCCACAGCGCGCTGCGCAGGTTGACGGTGAAGGTCAGCTCCCAGTCGGCATCGCTGGCCGTGCCGAGCGGCCCCAGGTGCGGCGCGACGCCGGCATTACAGACCAGCGCATCGAGCTGGCCGAGATGTTCCAGAGCCCGCTGCGCCAGTGCCTGCACGGCATGAGCGTCACGCAGGTCGGCGGGTACGGCGATCACGTCGATGCCCTCCTCCGCCAGCGACTGCAACGCTCGCGCACAGTCCTCGGCACTCTCACTGCTGATCACCAGACGCGCGCCGGCAAGGCCGTATTCACGGGCGACGGCCAGGCCGATGCCGCGAGTGGCGCCGGTGACCAGAGCAGTCTTGCCGGCCAGGGAAAACAGCGAGCTCATGCCTGGCCCGCCAGCAGACTGGCAATGATTCGCCGGGCGCGGTTGGCGCCGGCATCGACATGGATGTCGACCATAGGCCGTTCGCCGAAGCGCAGCAGGTTAGCGTACTGCGCCTCGATCACCTGCTTGTCCTCGTCGAAGGTCAGGCGCGTCTGCTCCAGCACCCGGCTCAGGTTCTCTTCCGGGTCGGCCTGGGGATTGGTCGCCTGGGTCCAGAAGTAGTGACAGGTCTCTTTCGTCTCCGGGGTAACGCCATGGAAGCCGCGCAGGTGGAAGCCACCCCGCTCGGGCGTATCGATGGGCTCGCTGCCGGCATCCACCGCGCCGGTCCAGATGCACAGGTGCGACGGCTGGAATTCGATCTCCTGCCAGCGGTCGATGCGCCCCGTGAACGGGTAGGCGTCGCGGTAGGTGGGTGGCGGCTCGGAGTCGAGCATGTGGCGCACCACCCGTACCGACTGCTCATCGCCGCTGACCTGCATCTGCGCGTTCATGTGGATGCGCGCGTTGCCGCCGATGGTACGCAGGTGCACGTAGCCCAGGTGGCTGAGGTCGAGCAGATTGTCGTGGATGAGCTGCCAAGGCGCCGCGTAGTGGTAGACGTCACCGCCGAAACGGTACTGGCCGCTGTCGTGGTGCGGGTAGGCCGGTGGTTCCCGGTCGGGGGCGCCGCTGCCATGCCAGAGCCAGAGAATCTGGTCACGCTCGCGCAGGACGAAGGCCTTCACCAGCGCCTTGCCGGGCACCTTGGCCTGGCCGGGAATCTCCAGGCAGCGGCCATCGGCGCCGAACAGCAGGCCGTGGTAACCGCAGCGCAGACCGTCCTGCTCGAGGGTGCCGAGTGACAACGGTAACGCTCGGTGGCAGCAACGGTCCTCCAGTGCGGCGACACTGCCGTCGGCTGTGCGGAACAGCACCAGCGGCTGCCCGAGCAGCGTGCGCGCCAGGGGCTTGTCGGCGAGCTCCCAGGCGAAGCCGGCGACGTACCAGCGGTCCTGCGGGAAATCGGGCTGGCCGGTGGGCGCAGCGGGGTCGAAAGTGGCGATGGGGCTGGGAATCATCGGTGGCTCCTCAGAGATCGAGTACCAGGCGCGGGCTCTTCGAGCGCGAGCAGCAGGGTGTGAACTGGTCGTTGCGGGCGTGTTCGGCATCGGTCATGAACAGGTCGCGGTGCTCCGGCTCGCCGGCCAGCACGCGGGTCACGCAGGTGCCGCAGATGCCCTGCTCGCAGGACAACGGGATGTCCACGCCGCACTCCAGCAGTACGTCGGCGACGCTGCGCTCAGGAGGAATCAGGAAGCACTGCCCACTGCTCGCCAGTTGCACCTCGAAGCTACCGCTGGCGGCCTCGGGCTCGGGCGCCGCCGCGAAGTACTCCCGGTGCAGGCGCGACTCGTCCCAGCCGGCCTGGCGCGCACTGTCCAGCACATGGGCCATGAAACCGCCGGGCCCGCAGACGTAGAGGTGTGTGCCGTCCGCCGGCGCTGCCAGCAGGCGCGCAGCATCCAGGCGCTGCCCGGCGGGGCCGTCGTCAAAATGCAGCTGCACCTGGTCGGCGAAGCTCGACCGGCTCAGGCGCTCGAGGAACGCCGCGCGGTCGGCCGAGCGGCAGCAGTAGTGCAGCTCGAAAGCGGCGCCGCTCTGCGCGAGTCGTTCGGCCATGCAGAGGATCGGCGTGATGCCGATGCCGCCGGCGAACAGCAGGCTGCGGCCGGCTTCATGGGCCAGCGGAAAGAGGTTGCGCGGTTCGCTGATGCGCAGCCGCGTGCCCTCTTCCACCGCCTCGTGCAGGCAGCGCGAACCACCGCGTGAGGCCGGGTCGAGAAGCACCCCGATCTGGTAGCGGTCGTGCTCGCGCGGGTCGTTGCACAGCGAGTACTGGCGCACCAGCCCGTTGGGCAGGTGCACGTCGATATGCGAACCGGCGCTGAACGGCGGCAGGCTGGCGCCGTCCAGCGAGCGCAGCTCGAAGCCGAGGATGTCCTGCGCCTCGTGCTGGCGGCGGCTGACGCGGACCTCAAGCATGGCCGGCCTCCTTCGCTACTTCGGCAGCCGTGCGCTCTTCGGCGATCAGCCGGTCGAGCACGCGACGGGCACGGATCGCACCGGCATCGCCGACCAGCAGCACCGGCTTGAGCGACCAGAACTCGGCGTCGCCCATCATTTCCTGTTGCGCTTCGAGCATCGGCAGGTCTTCGGTGGCGAATGGCCGGCGAATCGCCTCGACCTGTTCGCGGGCCAGTTGCTCGCCCATCGGGCCCATGGCTTTGGGGAAGCACATGGCAAACCAGTAGTGGGTGGTCTTGCCGGTTTCCGGCGTGAACAGGTGCGGGATCGGGGTGTTCACCCCTTCGCTGCGCGGCCGCCCGGTGGGCACCGCGCCGGCGTACAGCAGCATGTTGGCGGGGGCGTCCCAGCGCACATCGATCCAGCGGTCCACCGGGGTGCCGTGGGGGATGTTCATCGCCTGGTAGAGGAAGTCCGGCATGATCTCGGCCACGGTCTGGCGGTTCGACCAGACGCTGTCGCCCTCCTGCTCGACGCTGGTGATCGCGCTCTTCACACCTTCGCCGCCGAGGGTCGCGGGGTGCAGGAACTCGACGTGGCTGAGGTCCATGATGTTGTCGGTTTCCAGCACGTAGTTGGCCTTGGCATGCAGGTAGCCCTTGCCGACGAACCAGTGCCCGGCGTCCATGCAGCTGAAGTCGGGAATACGCTGCGGATCGGCCAGCGCCGGCTCGCCCATCCAGATCCACAGCAGGCTGTGGCGCTCCACCAGGGGATAGGCCCTGACCTTGGCCGCCCGGGGGATGACACCGTCGCCGTGGGGGTTGTGGGTGCAGGCCCCGCTGCTGTCGAAGCGCAGGCCGTGGTAGGCGCACTGCACCTCGTCGCCCTTCAGGCAACCCATGTGCAGCGGTGCGAAGCGATGCGGGCAGCGGTTGCCGATGGCCCGGGCGATGCCCTGGCTGTCGCGATAGAGCAGCACGGGCTCGTCCAGCAGGGTGCGCGGGAACAGTTGCCCGGCCTCGACCTCGGTGTCCCAGGCAGCGGCGTACCAGGTGTTGCGCAAGTAGCTCACGGTCATGTCCTCGTTCTTGTTGTCGTGATCAGGCCAGTGCCTGAGCCTTGATCTGCCGCCCCAGCAGCACCAGGCACAGCGGAGCCAGTGCAAGCTGGGCCAGCGCCACCAGCAGCAGCGCATGCGGCAGCTGGGTGGCGATGCCGCCGGTGAGCGCCAGCACCAGCAACGGGCTGACGAATTCGCCGGCGAAGATCGACGCGGTGAAGCCACCGGTGGCGCGACCGCGCTGGTCGAAGCCGACCTGCTGCATCACCTGGGTGATCAGCGTCGGCAGCAGCAGGCCCACGCCCAACCCGTTCAACAGCACGGCGAGGACCACGGGAGCATGGCTGGACGACAGCGCCATCAGCCAGCCTCCCAGGCCCGCCGTAGCGAAGCCCAGCGCCAGCAGGCGACGCGCCGGCAACCCGGCGAGCAGACGGAAGGTCAGCGCACCGGCCAGCACGCCGAGCTGGTTGGCGCCCATGGTCAGGCCGATCTGCTGCGGGCCGTCGACGTGCAGCAGTTGCAGCAGGTAGCCCGCCTGCACCGGCACGATGAACAGGCTGACGCCGGCCAGCCCGGTGAGCAGGTACAGCGGCGCCAGCGCCGCCCAGGGGAATCGCGAGGCGCTGGTTGGCGCATGCTCGACGCGGTGTGCCTGCGGCTCCCAGAGCAAGGCGGCCATCAGCGGCAGGCACAGCACGCCCACGGCATAGAGCACGAACGGGGTGCGCCAGCTGCTCTCCCCCAGCGCGCCGCCCAGGCCCATGAACAGCGCGGCGGACAGCGAGGTGGCAACCATCTGCAGGGCGAACAGGCGCTCACGGCGCTGGCCGTCGAAGTAGTCGCCCATCAGCGTGGTGCAGCAGGTCATGATCCCGGCTTCCGCCAGGCCGATGCCGGCGCGGCTGGCGACGATCAGGCCGAGCGAATCCAGCCACAGCGGCAGCACGCCGCAGAGGCTGTACAGCAGCATGCTGGCGAGCAGCAGGGAGCGCCGTCCCACGCGGTCGGCCAGCACCCCGGCCAGCGGCGCGAGGAAGGCGATTACCAGCGCCGGCAGGGTCAGCGCCACCGGCACCAGCACGGCGGCGCCGGGAGTCTCGGCAAAGTGCGCCTGCATGCGTGGCAGCACCGGCGCGATGAGCACCGCGCCAAGCACCGGCAGGCAGCTGCCGAACAGCAGCAACAGCGCTTGCGCGCCACCCGCGCGGCGATCAGCGCTCATGGGGCACCTCCACCAGCAGGCAATGGGTGGCGCCGTACTGGATCAGGCCGGCGCGCAGCTCGCGCCACAGGGTCTTCAGGCAGGGCATGGGGTCGTCCTCTTGTTTTCGTTGTGTGGACTCAGCGCGCCTGGCTGCAAGCCAGGGGCGTGGCGGCGTGCTGCTGGCAGCAGTCGCGGTCGTGGTGGACTTCCTGCAGGTGGTGCGCCGCCACGGTGGGTTGCGCCTCCACCCGTGCCTGGCGCTGCGGCAGGAGGAAATACGCCAGCGCCGGCAGCAGGATCAGCGCGCCGACCATGTTCCAGACGAACATGAAGGCCAGCAGCACGCCCATGTCGGCCTGGAACTTGATGGGCGAGAAGATCCAGGTGCCGACGCCGATGGCCAGGGTCACGCCGGTGAGCATCACCACCTTGCCGGTGAACAGCAGCGCGCGGTAATACGCCTCGGACAGGCTGGCGCCCTGGCGCAGCTGTGCCAGCACGATGCTCATGACGTAGAGCGCGTAGTCCACGCCGATGCCCACGCCCAGGGCGATCACCGGCAGGGTCGCGACCTTCACGCCGATGCCCAGCGCCACCATCAGCGCCTCGCAGAGGATCGAGGTGAGCACCAGCGGCAGCACTGCGCAAAGCACCGCGCGCCAGGAGCGGAAGGTCACCAGGCAGAGGAGGATCACCGCGCCGTAGACCCACCAGAGCATGTCGCGGTTGGCCTGTTTCACCACCTGGTTGGTGGCTGCTTCGATGCCGGCGCTGCCGGCAGCGAGGAGGAACTTCGCCTGCTCGCTGTCGTTGTCGTGGGCAAAGGCCTGCACGCTATCGACCACCCGCGCCAGGGTGTCGGCCTTGTGGTCGGTGAGGTAGGCGTAGAGCGTCAGCAGGCTGCAGTCGTCGTTGTACAGCCCGCGCGGGGCGTTGGCGGTGACCATGTTCAGGGTCGCCTGGTTGTTCACCAGCTCGTACCACTTCGGGCTACCCTCGGAGAGGCCGACCAGCACCCGGCGGTTGAGCAGCGCCAGCGAGTTGGTCGAATCCACGCCCGGCAGGCCGCGCAGTTGCCAGTCGAGGTCATCGACACGCTTGAGGGTGTCGTAGGCCGAGCAGGCGCCGGCCGGGGTCTGCACCATCACCGCGAAGACGTCGCTACTGGCGCCGTAGTGCCGGGTGACGAAGGCGTTGTCACGGTTGTAGCGCGAATCCGGGCGCAGCTCGGGAGCGCCGGCGTCGAGGTCGCCGACCTTCAGGTGCAGGCTCACGGCATAGCCGCCAGCGGCCATCAGCGCGGCCACGGCGATGCACGCGGCGGCCCAGCGGCGACGGGTGAACAGGTCGAGGAAGCGCCACATGGCGTGCTTGTCCGCCCCGCTCGCCTCGGCCTCCTCGGCGCGCAGGCTGCGCCGCGCTGCGCGGGCACTGACGCCCACGTAAGAGAGCAGCACCGGCAGCAGGATCAGGTTGGTGAAGATCAGCACCGCCACGCCCAGGCTGGCGATCACCGCCAGGTCCTGGATCACCTGGATACGGATGATCATCAGCACGGCGAAACCCACGGCGTCGCACAGCAGCGCGGTGAGCCCGGCGAGGAACAGCCGGCGGAAGGTGAAGCGCGCCGCCACCAGGCGATGCATGCCACGGCCGATGTCCTGCATGATGCCGTTCATCTTCTGCGCGCCGTGGCTCATGCCGATGGCGAACACCAGGAACGGCACCAGCACCGAGTATGGGTCCAGCTCGTAGCCCAGCAGCGGCAGCAGGCCGAGTTGCCAGACCACCGCGACCAGCGAGCAGATCACCACCAGCGCGGTGCTGCGCACGCAGCGGGTGTACCAATAGAGCACCGCGGCGGTGATGGCGATGGCGGCGGCGAAGAACAGCAGGATCTGCTTCAGGCCGTCGATCAGGTCGCCCACCACCTTGGCGAAGCCGGTGATGTGGATGTCCACGCCCTGCCCCTGGAAGCGCGCGCGCAGGCTTTCCAGCTCATGGGCGAAGGCCGTGTAGTCCAGCGCCTGACCGTCCGGGGTCTTCTCCAGCAGCGGCACGTAGACGATGCTCGAGCGCTGGTCGAAGGCCACCAGCTGGCCGATCTCGTTGGAGCGCTCGACGTTGCGCTTGAGTTCTTCGAGTTTGGCGACGCCACCATCGTAGCCGTCTGGAATCACCGGGCCGCCTTCCAGGCCGTCCTCGGTCACACCGGTCCAGCGGGTCGAGGGTGTCCACAGCGACTTCATCGCCGCACGGTCGACGCCGGGCAGCAGGTAAACCGCATCGTTGAGCTGCTGCAGGCTGTGCAGGTAGTCCTTGTCGTAGAGGCTGCCGCGCGGGTTGGCCACGGCGATGCGCACGGCGTTGCCCAACCCGGCCAGCTCCTGGCGGTGCTCCAGGTAGTTGTGAATGAACGGGTGCTCGCGCGGAATCATCTTCTCGAAGCTGGCGTTGAGCGTCAGGCGGGTGGCCTGCCAGCCCAGCAGCAGGGTCGCCGCCAGGCACAGCAGCAGGACCAGGGCGCGGTGGTTGAACAGCGCGCGCTCCAGCAGCGAGCCGGAAGCACTGTCGAAGTCGTCGAGGCGGCCGCTGGACGGCGCAGGGGAAGTCGTGGCGTGCATGGCTCAGTCCGCGCGAAGGGGTTGGGAAGAAGGCGCCAGGCGGCGCGCACCGGCCATGCCGACGGCGACGATGGCACCGTCGGCAGCGCTGGTGGCAGCGGTCAGCGGCAGGCCGTCGAAGACCGGCAGCGGCTGCGCGGCGAAGGCATCCAGGCCGCTGCGCAGCAGCATCCCGGCCTGGTTGGCGAGCAGCAGCTGGCCGCCAGTGACGCGGATGCCGTTGAGCGATGCGGGAATCGGATTGGCCAGCGGCTGGAAGCTTTCGCCGGCATCGTCGGAAGCCAACAGGGTGCCGCGCAGGCCGCCCACCAGCAGGCGCCCACCGGGCAGCACGGCGGCGGCGAAGTAGCTGCCGTCGTAGGGGCTTTGCAGGGCATCGAAGTGGGCGCCGTCATCGCGCGAACGCAGCAACAGGCCTTGCTCGCCAGCGACGTACAGGTCACTGCCGGCGCGTGCCAGGGCGTACAGGTGAAGACCGCGCTGGTTCGGCAGCCGGCCCATCTCGGACTGCCAGCTACGACCGCCATCGGCAGTGCTCAGCGCCACGCCGTAAGCGCCGACCACCAAACCGTGATGGGTATCAGCGAAGCTCAGCGCCAGCAGCGGTTTGTCGGCGCCGTCGGCCACCAACCTTTGCGCAGCGGCGACGCGCGCAGCGTCTCCGGAAGCCTCGGCGGCCTGCTGTTCCAGGACAGCACCACGCTTGCCGTCGAGTTGCAGGGTCCAGTGCTCGCCGCCATCCTCGCTGTGCAGCACCACGCCGGCGTGGCCGATGGCCCAGCCACTCTGCGCATCGATGAACTGTACGGCAGTCAGGCCGGCGCTCACCGGCACCGCCGTGGCCTGGCGCCAGGTAGTGCCGTTGTCGTCGGAGAGCAGCACCACGCCACGCTCCCCCACTGCCACCAGACGCTCGCCAGCGCGGGCCACATCCTGCAGCACCGCACGCAGGGCCTGCGGACCATGCACGGCGGGCTGCGCCAGGACATCCACGCTGCCACCGGCAAACGCCGCGGGCACCGCGCAACAGGCTGCCAGCAGCCAGGCGGAGAGACTCTTCTTCATCGCACGCAACCTTTCTTTTTTCTTGTAATCGGTACAGCCGGGATCGCGACGTAGCTCCCTGCAGGAGCGGGCGGTGCCCGCAATCGCGAGCTGGGCCCGCTCCTACAGGTGATCGACCTACCCCTCTTAACGCACGCCCTCACCGGCCATGGCGTCGGCGGTGAACACCGAGTCCTTGTAGGGCGGCACGATGCGGTACTGCTCGCTCTTGCCAGCGAACAGGTCGCCGGCGAACCAGGCCCCGGAGAGCAGGTCGTAGAAGCCGTTGGTGAGGGTCACCACGCCGGGCAGGTCGGGCATCACCACCGGCGAGGTCCAGACCACCTTGGCCAGCTGGTTGCGGGCGTCGTAGCGCTCGCCGAGCACGGCGGCCCAGGTGTCCTCGTCCAGGTAGTAGGTGCTCTTCGGCATCACATGGCGCTGGCCGTCCTTGAGCGTCGCTTCCACCACCCAGACACGGTGCAGTTCCCAGCGGATGGCGTCGGACTTCAGGTGGTGCGCATCGAGCATCGATTCGGCGCTGGCGGCGGTGAACACCTTGTTGGCGTTGTAGGGGATGTACATCTCCTTCTTGCCCACCAGCTTCCAGTCGAAGCGGTCGACGCGGCCATTGAACACGTACAGCTCGTCGAAGCTCATGACCCCGGCGGTGGCCGGCGTCGGTGTATCGCAGCAGGCGTTGGGCAGGCGGCGCACGCGGCGCTGGCCGGGCAGGTAGGTCCACACGGCAGCCTTGTCTGCGTTGAGGTTCTCAAGGCCGGTAATGGCCTCGCCGGCGCGCAGCGGCGGGCCGTCGTTGATCATGCGGATGGACCAGAACACGCCCTTCTCGCCGCTGCCGCCGGGCAGGTACCAGGGCATCTGGAAATCACCGCGCGAGTCGTTGGTCAGCACGTGCTTGCCGTCGGCGGTGGTCAGGTACTGGTTGAAGTTCGAGTGCCAGGAAGCCCCGCGCCAGCGCAGCAGGTGGTTCCAGATGGCCTCCACGCCGTTGCCCGGAATCGGGAACGGAATGCCCCCGGCGGCGCCTTCGGGCATCGGCCCGGCGGGGCCCTCCACCAGCTTGCCGCTGGTGGCATTGGCGAAGGTGGCGTCGTATACCGACTGCGGCGCGGCAGCGCTGCGGTGGGTCGGGTAGACCTCCAGGCGGTAGCTGTCCGGGTACTTCTTCAGCATCGCCTGGATGCCGGGGGTCAGCTTGTCGGCGTACTGCGCCATGTTCTGCGCGGTGATGGTCAGCTGCGGCTTTTCGCTGGCGAAGGGATCGCCACGCTTGCCGCCGTCCTTGTAGGCCGGGTCGACCTGGGTGTAGCCGCCGGTCCAGGCCGGGATGCTGCCGTCGGCGTTGCCGGCGCGCTCGCCGCCCAGCGGGGTCAGGGTGGTTTTCAGCTTGCCCGCCTCCTCGGTGGACACTGCGCCAAAGGCGCCATGGGCAAACAGCAGGGAGGCACTCAAAGCGGTGAGCAGGGAAACGACTTTCTTGTTGTGTTTCATCGGGCAGTCCTCGGTCAGAAGGTGCGGCTGACGGTGAAGGCGATGAAGTCGCGGTCTTTCAGCGACTGTTCGAAGGTGTAGTGGTTGTCGGCGTCGAGGAAGGTGTTCTCCGGGCCGTAGTAGTGCGTGTAGGTCAGGCCCAGGCTCCAGGTGTTGAGGTAGTTGCCCTTCAGGCCGATGTTCAGGTCGCCGCCATGGTCGGTGCCGAAGCCGGTGCCCAGCGCCTCGGAGGCGCCGTTGGTGTAGCTCGCGCCGATGGGCACCGAGAGGTCGAGGCCGGGGTAGATCTGCCGGTACATCGGTTCGAACACCAGGCGCAGGCTGGTGGCGTCGCGGTCGGCGTTGGGGTCGACCGCATCGGCGTTCTGGCTCACGCTCATCACCCGGTTCCAGGCGATCTCGCCGAGGAAGCTCGACTCGGCAGCGACGAAGTTCGGCTCCAGGCTCGCCAGCCAGGAGAAGTTGGCGTGCAAGGTACGGCCGGTGGCGTAGACCGGGTCGTCGTCGTTGTCGATCGCCTCGCCCACCGCCAGCGCATGCTGGCTGGTGGAGGCCAGCGGCTGGTTCCAGCGGGTGGACAGCTCGCCCGCCACGTTGAAGTTACCCAGGGTGGTAGAGAAGCTCGCCCCCAACGCCTCGATACCTTCGGGATAGACCCAGTAGAACTCGCCGGCCTTGCCGGTCACCGGGTTGAGGCTGGCGAAGTCCGGGCGCACGTTGAGCTGCGGGTTCTTGTCATGGAAGCGGATGGCGTAGACGCCCCAGTCCACCGTCTCGGTGCGCCAGCGCAACTGCACGCCGCCCTGCCCCGAGTCCTTGGCCTCCTTGTCGTTGCCACGGTAGAAGGCCAGCGGCTGGCCGCCGGGCATCACCGGCGCGCCGATGAACATGCGCTCGCCGCCGTCGCCGAAGAAGTCGTCGTTGGAGAAGTAGCTGCCGGCGGCGGGCAGGCGGTTGGCTTCCCACTCGAACTGGTAGTAGGCGCCCAGGGACACATCCGGGGTCAGCTGCAGCTGGCCGGAGACCTGCTGCACCGGGCGGATCAGTTCCTTGAACTGGGTATTGGGCACCGACAGGCCCTTGACCACGTCGATCGGCGCCATGCCGCCGGCGATGCCGTTCATGCCGTAGAACAGGCTCTCGCCCCACTGCATGGCGTAGCGGCCCAGGCGCCCGGAAACCGGCATCTCGCCGATCTCGGTCTTGCCGAAGACAAAGGCATCCAGCAGCTCGCCCTTGCGCCCGTGGAGGGTGCGGGTGTCGTCGGTGAACTCGTCGTAATCCACCGAGTAGCTGTTGGCGCGGCTTGGATCGTTGTTGTCGGTGCCGCGGTTGTAGACGTCGTCGTACCAGGCTGCGCCGCTGACCCGCGCACCGACGTTGCCATAGGTGATATCCAGCTCGGAGAGCAGGTCCAGGCGGTTGGAGATCAGGCCCTTGTCGAAGTTGCGGTCGCCATCGTCCAGGTTCAGCGCAGTCTGGCCTTCGGTGAGCTTGCTGCTGGCATCCTGGGTGCGCCAGGCGGCGCTGTACTTCAGGGTGTTGTCCCAGCGCGCCCGCAGGTCGGGGTTGCCGGTGTCGAATTCGAAGGCCTGGGCGTGGCTGGCGGCCAGCGCAAGGAGCGCCAGGGTGATGGGCTTGAGCGGCGGCAGCGGCCGCGCGGTTGCACGCGTGCGAGTCAACATCGGGGTTTCCTCTTTCTTGTTCTTGTGCGTCGGTGTTGGCGGTTGTGGGTGACCCGGGCCATGGCGCGCCATCTAGGCAGGGCGCGCCGGGCGGAGAGATCAGATGGGGCGCGCGGTGACCTCCAGCATCTGCTTGACCAGGCCGATGCGATCGAAGGACGGGTCGCGCTGGATCTCCTTCTCGCCGGCCAGCAGGGACATCTCGCTGATGAACCTGCAGCGTTCGAAGCGGCGGCCCATGAAGCGCTGCAGCTGGTCTTCCAGCTCGCCGCCAGCGGTCAGCTCCTCGGCCAGCACCACGGCATCCTCGATGGCCATGCCGGCGCCCTGGCCCAGGTGCGGCGTGGTGGCGTGGGCGGCGTCGCCGATCAGCAGCACGCGGCCGCGGTACCAGGGTTCATCGACGAACACGGCTTCCAGCGGCTTGTAGACGACCTCGCTGCTGTCGCCGATCTGCTCGCGCAGCTCGCCGATCAGCCCGCCAAAGCCGGCCAGGCGCTGGCGCAGGCCGTCAGCCAGGCTGGCCGGGTCCATCCAGGGATTGCCCGGCTCGTGGGAGGTGGTGAAGAGGTACATCAGGTCGTCGGCCAGCGGCACCAGGCCGGCGTTGCCCGACGGTCCCTGGTAGTTGGCCAGGTGATCGATGCCGGCGGCGCGGGGGAAGTTGTGGCGCCACACCGACTGGCCAGTGAAGCGCGGCTGGTACTTATCGCCAAAGAGCAGGCCGCGCACCCTGGAGAACAGACCGTCGGCCCCCACCACCAGCGCGTAGCGGCCCTGGCTGCCGTCGCTGAACAGCACATCGACGCCACTGGCGTCCTGTTCGAGGCTTTCCACCGAAGTGCCCAGGCGCACCTGGGTGCCCAGTTCGATGGCGGTCTCGCTCAGTACCTTGTGCAGCGCACGACGGGAGATGCCGACGTTGGCCGGGTACTGCGGGCCGGCCAGGCGCTGGCCGGGAATGCGCGCCAGCTGCTCGCCCTGCGTGGTGTAGATGGCCACGTCCTCGAAGGCGTAGGCCGCATCCAGGTAGGCGTCGAGCAGGCCAAGGCGGTGCATCTCGCGCACCACGTTGCTCTGCTGGATGATGCCGACGCCGTAGACCGTCCACTCGGTCTTCAGCTCGACCAGATCGACCGCGACTCCCTTGCGGCGCAGGGCGATGGCGGCGCACAGCCCGCCAATCCCGCCGCCCACGATCAGCACATTGCTCACAGTATTCATGGCATCTCTCACGTCTTGTTCTTGTTGTCCGCCACGTTCTGCGCGGCGGCCGTTCTGCGTGCCCGGGGCACAGCTTCCCGGCGGGGCCAGGCTTTGACTAATCGCGTCCGTGGATGCGACCTATCGCGCGGCGCGATACCTCAGGCGTCCAGTTGCGCCAGCGGCAATAGCAGCCAGCCGTCGGCCTCGCGGTGTTGCAGCGCCGGCAGCACTTCCCCGCGACAGGGGCCGTGCACGCAGGCGCCGTCCACCGGGCGGAAGCGCGCGCCGTGGGCGTAGCAGATGACCCACTGGCCATCGGCGCTGAGGAAGCGGTCCTTGCGGTACTCCAGCGGCACCGACAGGTGCGGGCAGAGGTTGCGGTACACGCGCACCTGACCTTGGTGACGGAGGGCGAACAGGCTGTCCGCGCCCCTGCCCTGCGGGTCGAAGCCGCGCGACTGCCCCTCGCCCAGCTCGTCGAGCCGGCACAGCGCCACGCAATCCACGGCTCAGCCCTGCTTGGGCGGCGGGCCGCCGGGCGCCCATTTCTCCCGCGAGGTGAAGAGGAACAGCTGCGAGTTGTCCGCCGACATCGGCGCCTGGCGTGCGGCCCAGGCGTCGTCGTGCTTGTCCATGTCGGCGTCGTACTCGATGTGGCAACCCAGCGGGCTGTTGAAGTACCAGAACCAGTTGGAGCCCAGCAGGTGGCGGCCGGGGCCCCAGAAGCTGGTCCAGCCCTTCTGCTGGAAGCGCGTGCCGGCCAGCAGCACTTCGGTACCGCTGCCCATGTGGAAGGTGAAGTGTTCGCAGCCCTGCATGTGCGGCGGGGTCTGGATCATGAACAGGCAGTGGTGGTCGTCCATGCCGGCGGTGCGCATGAAGGGGCCGACGCCGACGAAGCTGTCAGTGGTGACGAAGCCCAGGCGGTCGCGGTAGAAGGCTTCGCCCTTGGCCGCGTCGGGCACGAAGTAGACGACGTGGGACAGGGTGCGCGGCTGCGCCGGCATGTCCGGGGTGATGCCCAGCTGGTTGAGCGGGCGCTGCGGCGCGCTGCCGGGGGCGTTGGTCAGATCGGCCGGCGCTTCGAAGGTGCGGCGCCAGGAAACCTGGAAGGCGATGGCGAAGCCCAGGTCGTCGACGCTGTGCAGCGCGCCGTTCTCGTCGCGGCGCACCTCGCGGTCACGCCCCAGTTCGTCGGCGATGGCTTCCAGGTCTGCGGTGGACGCCACGCCGTAGAGGGTTTCACGCAGCGACGGGGTTGGCCCGAGCGCCGGCGGCAGGCTCGGATCGTCACCCCGGCGGATGATGATCGCGGTGCCGTCCAGCGCCTCGAAACGGCCGCCGTCGGCATCCAGTTGGGCGGCCGTGAGGCCGTAGTCACGCAGGCAATCGGCACAGGCCTGGATATCGTCGACGCCGAATACCAGCGCGTCGAGTCCAAGAATGTTCATGGCTACCACTCCATTGAAATTATGTTCGGCGCCGGGCAGGGGGTCGCCGGTGGTGGGTCGCCGCGGCTCGTCGGCCGCTCGACTGGAGCGCAGGTTGATGGCTTGCCCGGCGCCCTGACCAATCGCGTGTGGGGATGCGAGGCATCGGCAATCGCGATACCTGCAGCGCGGCCCATGACGCAGGGCGTTAGCCGCGCAGGGAAGGCAGAGTGCTATTGACGTATCGGCAATGCGGCCCGAAGGTATCGCGAAAATAACTACAAGAACCGTGAGCCATCGCCATGCGTTTTCACCACCTGGACCTGAACCTCCTGGTGGCGCTGGATGTACTGCTCGAAGAGCAGAACATCACCCGTGCCGCCGAACGCCTGCACATGACCCAGTCGGCCACCAGCGGCGTGCTGGGGCGCCTGCGCACCTTCTTCGAGGACGAACTGCTGGTGCAGGTCGGGCGCAAGATGCAGCCCACGCCCTATGCCCTGGAGCTGGCCGTGCCGGTGCGCGAAGTGCTGCTGACCATCCGCTCCTCGATCACCTCCAAGCCGGTGTTCGACCCCGCCAGCAGCAAGCGCCACTTCCGCCTGGTGACCTCGGACTACCTGATCAGCGTGCTGTTCGCCCAGGTCATCCAGAAGATCCACCAGGAGGCGCCGCACATCACCTTCGAGATGCTCAGCCCCGGCGACAACACCGCCGAGATGCTGATGCGCGGCGAGCTCGACCTGATGATCGCGCCCGAGCGCTACGTCATCGACGGCCATCCGGCGCAGTTGCTGTTCGAGGAGGATCACGTCTGCGTGGTCTGGCGCGACAACCCCGAGGTCGGCGACGTCCTGACACTGGAACAGTACATGCAGATGGGCCACATCTCGGTGGGCTTCGGGCGCAACCGGCACTTGAGCATCGAAGACTGGTTCATGAGCCAGTACGGCTTCAATCGCCGCCTGGAAGTGATCACCAACGACTTCAACACCCTGCCGCAACTGCTGGTGGGCACCCAGCGCGTGGCGACCATGCACCGTCGCCTGGCCGAGCTGTACGCGCGCTACCTGCCGCTGCGCATCCTGCCGCCGCCGGTGAAGATCCCGGTGATGCGCGAGTTCATGCTCTGGCACCGCAGCATGGAGGGCGACCCCATGCACCGCTGGTTGCGCGAGCGCATCCGCGACTTCATCCAGAGTGTCGACCAGCCACCGGATGCCCTGCGCGCCAGCGCTTGACGCCAGTTATCACCCCGGCCGCCGCAACGGCGCCGGGGCATCGCGTTTCACGATACCTCGCATCCCCACTCACGATTGGCCCCGCCCCTGCCCGCCTGCGTACCTTGCCTTCGAACCGCGCCCTGCGTGCCTGCCGCTGTTTCCGGGCGCCGGACTCAACGACCGCAGAAGGACAAGAAGAATGTTCCGTTACTTCCCCACCAATTACGTCTGGAATCTCTCGGTGGACCTGGCCATCGAGATGGGCGCCCGCCTGGGCGAAATCGAGGAGATGTGTGCTCCGCTGCAGGAGGCCGCCAAACAGCCCGACGCCGCCGGTACCCAGGCCTTCCGCGAGACCTGGGCGAAGATGGCCGACAAGCTCTGCGCCCTGGCAGAGGACGACGAGGCCGCCGGCCGCCGCCTCTCCGCCGGGGAGAAATACAACCGCGCCGCCACCTACTACCTCACCTGCGAACGCCTGCAAGCCCACGGCGCTGCCGGCCGCGAGGCGCTGTACCAGCGGTTCCTGGAGACCTTCGCGCGCGGCATCGACCTGTCGAAGGAAAACTGCGAGCGGGTGGAAATCCCCTATGAGGGTAAGCACCTCTCCGGCCTGCTGGTGCGCGCCGAGGGCGTCGACGGCCCGGCGCCGCTGCTGGTGCAGGTCAACGGCCTGGATTCGACCAAGGAAATGAAATACCGCGTCGGCCTGCCGGCGTGGCTCGCCAAGCGCGGTGTGTCCTCGCTGATCATCGACCAGCCCGGCACCGGCGAGGCGCTGCGCCTGCATGGCCTGACTGCGCGCTACGACAGCGAACACTGGGCCAGCCGCGTGGTGGACTGGCTGGAAACCCACCCCGAAGTCGATCCCAAGCGCATCGGCCTGGAAGGCGTCTCCCTGGGCGGCTACTACTGCCCGCGCGCGGTGGCCTTCGAGCCGCGCTTCGCCTGCGGCGTGGTCTGGGGCGCCAACCACGACTGGCGCGACGTGCAGAAGCGCCGTCTGGAGAAGGAAGGCAACTTCCCGGTGCCGCACTACTGGGCGCACGTGCAGTGGGTCTGGGGCGCGAAGGATATGGACGAATTCATGACGATCGCCGAGAACGTGCACCTGGATGGCGTGCTCGAGCGCATCCGCGTGCCCTTCCTGGTCACCCACGGCGAGAAGGACTCGCAGATTCCGCTGAAGTGGGCGCACCGTACCTACGAACAGCTGGTGAACAGCCCGAAACGCGAGCTGAAGATCTTCACCGAGCGCGAAGGCGGTGTGCAGCATTCGAGCTTCGACAACAGCATCAACGCCGGTCACTACATCGCCGACTGGATCGCCGAAACCCTCGGCGGCCACACCGCCTGACCTCCCTTGCGCCGGTCACCCGGCGCTGCTCCCGCGGGGTGTCGGCCCCGCCCTCCACGGCGCCCATCGGCGCCGTTTTCTTGCTGCTCGCTGCCCTGCAGGAGCGCCCCATGGGCGCGATCGCGGGCATGGCCCGCTCCTACAGGGAATGCCGGGTCAGGCCGGCGCGCGGGTGCCATGGAACGACGCGATACGCCAGCCCTCCTCGCCCTTCACCCAGAGCTGCGTGGCAAAACCCTCGGCACGCACCGGCTCGCCGCCGCCACGCTTCTGCAGCAGGTTGCACTGCGGGCCGCTCATCAGCGCCAGGCCATCGCCGAACAGACGAACCGCCAGCTCGCCACGCTCCACCGCCAGGTAGCGCACAGCATGGCGGGCGTAGTCCAGGTACTGCCCCTTGTCCTGCACCAACCCGGTGGTGTGCACGTACAGCAACTCATCGGCGAACAGTTCGTCCAGCCGCGTGTGGTCCTCCTCGACCAGGGCGCGCTGGCGTTCGGCTTCCAGGTTCAGCAACAGATCACGAATAGCCTTCATGGGATTTTCCCTTGGTGGTTGATGGGCGGGCGCATCCTCGCCCCCGCCGGCGCCCGAGGAAAAATCGCCGATCGCCATGCCAGGCATCGCCACTCCCGATACCCGCCCGACAGCACCGTTTCCTCCTCTGAAGCCCAAGAACCACGCAGCCTGCGCCAGGTATCGACCGCATCGATGGGTGCCCATCGACAGCATCTGATGGTGCCGGCCGGCACGCCCACCCTAGCCTGCCGGCAAACAACAAGACGAGGAGAGTCCGACCATGGGCGCCCTGCACCTGCACTGCTCCACCCTGTTCGATGGCACCGGCCTGGAAACGCGCCAGCGACAGACACTGATCATCGAGAACGGCGTGATCCGCCACGTCGGGCCGACGGCCGAGGCGCCGCGCCCGGCTCCGGGGGACCGCGAGGTCCACGGCGACTTCGTCATGCCGGGGCTGGTCGACGTGCACACCCACCTGGCCTTCGGCAACGCCCAGAGCGAGGAAGACATCGATATCTGGACCAGCGACGAATTCCGCGCCCTGCGCGGGCTGTTCTTCGCCCAGCACGTGCTCGCCGCCGGCGTCACTTCCATGGTCTGTCCCGGCGACAGCGGCCAGCTCAGCATCGCCGTGCGCAACACGGTCAACGCCGGGCTCTTCGAGGGCCCGCGCATCGCCGCCAGCAGCCGCGTGATCACCAACCGGCAGAGCCTCAACGACTGGTTCCCCAGCCGCGTCGGCGCACCGGAATACTTCACCGCCGCGCTGGTCACCAGTCGCACCGAGGCCATCGCGGAAATCCGTAAGCAGGCCAAGGACGGCGTCGACCTGATCAAGATCGCCATGGACGGCACACACCGCCGGCCCAATGGCGAGATCATCGCCGCCTTCACCGCCGACGAAACCCGCGAGATGGTCGAGGAAGCCCATCGCCTGGGCTGCCGCGTGGCGACCCACGCCTACGGTCGCGAAGCGGTAATGTACGCGGCCAGGGCCGGCGTTGACCTGGTCTTCCATGCCTTCTACATGGACGACGCCTGCATCGAGGCGCTGCTCGAAGCCGGCAGCGTGCTCGCACCGACCATGACCTTCCCGCAGAACACCGTGGACTTCTGCCAGCCCCACGATCCGGCCATCGCCACCGGCTACGCCGGCTACTGCGCGCGTACCCTGGAACTGGGCACCCCGGTGCTCAAGCGCGCCAAGGCCGCCGGCATTCCCTTCGCCTGCGGCAGCGACAGCGGTTTCGCCGTGACGCCCTATGGCGAATGGCACGCCCGCGAACTGGAACTGCTGGTGCGCCGGCTGGACTTCACCCCCGCCGAAGCGCTCTATGCCGCCACCAATGTCGGCTCGCGCCTGATGCCCCGCGGCGAAACCCTGGGCACCCTGGAGCCGGGCAAGCAGGCCGACCTGCTGATCCTCGACGGCTCGCCACTGGAGGACATCCGCATCCTTCAGGACCGCAACCGACTGCAGGCCGTGTACAAGGCCGGCGAGCCGGTACGCCTGCAACGCACCCCCTACAACCCCAAGCAGGTGTCGGACTTCAACTCGCTGAAGTGGACCGATCTCTACACCCGCGACCGGGTCGCCCAGTTGGGCAAATGGAGCCAGTGAACATGACCCATCTCGACTTCGAACTGGCCACGCGCCTGGCCGCTGTCACCCTGCGTCACGCCCGCGCCGAGGGCGTGCGCCCGCTGGCCGCCGCCGTGCTGGATGCGGCCGGTCACCCGCTGGCCGTGCTGCGCGACGAGCAGGCCAGCTTCCTCCGTCCGCAGATCGCCACCGGCAAGGCGCGCGGCTGCCTGGGCATGGGCTTCGGCGGCCGCGAACTGGCACGCCGCGCCCAGGCCATGCCGGCGTTCTTCGATGCGATCAACAGCCTCACTGGCGGCGAGGTGATCCCGGTGGCCGGCGGCATTCTCCTGCGCGATGACGAAGGCCGGCTGCTGGGCGCCATCGGCGTCAGCGGCGATACCTCGGACAACGACGAGCGCTGCGCCCTACTGGCCATTGCGGAACTCGGGCTGCACGGCGAGACGGGCGATACTCAATCCTGATCGAGCAGCGCGGCCTGCTCCGCCAGCACCTGGCGGAGCCAGGCCAGTGCAGGATCGAACGCCTGCTGCGGGTGCCATTGCAGCACCTGCGCCGCCGCCGGGAACTCCATGGGCGCCGGCAACACGCGCAGCGGATAACGCCGCGCCAGCGACTCGGCCTGGCGGCGGAACAGCGTGGCGATTCGCGGCGTGCCGACGACGAATTCGGCCATCAGGGCAAAGCTCTGCACCGCCACTGCGACCCGCCGCTCGATACCGATCTCGCGCAGATGCTGGGTATCCAGCGACAGGTTCTGGCCATCGGTGAACTCGCGCACCACGTGCTCGGCTGCGCAATAACCGCCGAGGCTCAGCAGCTCATCGTGCGCCGAATGAGAGCAGACGATGCAGCACAGCTCATCGCTGAGCAGCGCCTCATGGGGGTAACGCGGGTTGATCCGCCGCTGCGGGACTATCACCAGGTCGCTGCGCCGGTACTCCAGCGCCTCGGCCACCACATCACCGTCGCGCGGCAGCGGCAGGTCACGCAGCACCAGCGAGGCAGCCGGGGCCCGGCGCGCCAGTTCACGGCTGACCGCCGGCAGCAGGGTCGCCGCCACATAGTCCGAAGCCACCAGGGTGAACCGCCGATCACAGCGTGCAGGGTCGAAGGCAGTGGATGTCTCCACCACCTCCCCGGCCAGGCTCAGCACCTCGCGCACCTTCGGCGCCAGCTGACGTGCCAGCGCGGTCAGCTCCAGGCCCCGGCCCAGAGGCACCAGCAGCGGGTCCTGGAAATGTTCGCGCAGGCGGCCCAGCGCGGCGCTGGTCGCCGACTGGCCGAGGTTGAGACGCTGCGCCGCCCGGCTGACGCTGCCCTCTTCGAGCAGCACATCCAGGGCGACCAGCAGGTTGAGGTCCAGACGTCGGTAGCGCATGGGCGACTTATACCCAAGCGCCGCGCCGGCAAGTGGCGTATTTCGCGCTGGCAGGTATCGCATGGCGCGATACCTGCCAGCTGGGGGCTTACTGCCCCGCCGCCGGTTTCCAGTCCAGCAGGTGATGGGTGAAGCCGTAGCTCGCCGACTGGTAGTAGCTGATCGCCCGATCCACCAGCGGATCGTCGGTCTTCGCCGGCACTTCCGTGCTCGCGCCCAGCGCCTGGTTGTGCCGGCGCAGTTCGCCGCGCGGGCTGAGGATCGCCAGGTCCTGGCCGTCGAACAGGCCCAGGTGCTGGTAGTTGCCGATCACCACACGCGGCGGCAGCGCGTTCGGCACCATCAGGTCGCGCCCGTAGAAGGTCGAGGTGTAGCTCAGGTTGAGGATCGACAGCAGGCTCGGCGCCAGGTCCAGCTGGCTCGCCAGCTCGCCGCGCTCACCGGTCGGCAGCAGCTTGGGCGCATAGATGAACAGCGGGATCTGGTAGTTCGCCACCGGCAGGTCTTCCTTGCCGGCGCTGCCTGCGGTGTGGTCGGCGACGAACACAAACAGGGTGTTGTCGAACCAGGGCTTGCCCTTCGCCGCCTTGAGGAACTGGCCGATGGCGTAGTCGGTGTACTTCACCGCACCCTCGCGGCCCTCGCCGGAGGGAATGTCGATGCGGCCGTCCGGGTAGGTGTACGGGCGGTGGTTGGAGGTGGTCATCAGCTGCAGCAGGAACGGCTGCTGGCGCGCGTTGTCCTCGTCCGCCAGCTTGATGGCCTGGGCGTAAAGGTCTTCGTCGCTCATGCCCCAGGCGTTCTTGAAGTGGATGTCCGACTCCTGGACGCTGGACTGGTCGACGATGCGGTAGCCGTTGCCGCCGAAGAAGGCGTTCATGTTGTCGAAGTAGCCACGGCCGCCATACAGGAACACGGCGTCGTAACCGACGTTCTTCAGTTGCTGGCCGAGGCTGGCGAAGCCGCTCTCGCGGCCGACGCGCTTGACGATGGAGCGGCCCGGCGTCGGCGGGATCGACAGGGTGATGGCCTCCAGGCCGCGGTCGGTGCGGGTCCCAGTGGCGTAGAAGTTGTTGAAGTAGAGGCTGTTGCGGCGCAGCTCGTCGAGGTTGGGCGTGAGGTTGCGACCGTCGCCGTTGCTGCCCAGGTACTTGGCGCTCAGGCTCTCGATGGTCACCAGGACGATGTTGTAGCGCTTGGGTGTTCCGGCGTTGGCAATAGTGCGGCGGATGTCCATCGGATCGTCGCCGGTGAAGCGGGCGTTGGGCTCGGCCAGTTCGGCGCGTATCTCCTGGGTCACCTGCTGCGCCGGCAGGGTGGCGTAGAACTGCGGGTAGTCCAGCTCGTTGTTACGGAAGGCGGCGAAGAACTGATAGGGCCCGTTGCTCGCCAGTTCGCGGGCGTAGGTGTTGCCACCCTGGCCGCGCGGGGAATCCTGGTCCACCAGCAGGCCGGCCACCAGCGCCAGCACCACCAGACCAACGCAGCCCAGCAGGCGGCGCGGCAGGGACGCCACCTCAGCGTCACGCAGGCGGCCGATGACCTTGAACAGCGCAAGCGTCACGACCAGCGAAATGGCCGCGAGGATGCTCAGCAGCAGGCCGATCGGGTAGGACTCGAGGATGTTGTTCAGCACCTCGTCCGAGTACACCAGGTAGTCGACCGCGATGAAGTTGAAGCGCACGCCGAACTCGTCCCAGAACAGCCATTCGGCCACCGCGGTGAAAAGCATCACGTAGACGCTGACGAACAACGTGGTCGTCAGCAACCAGCGCCAGGTGGCGCTGCGCCAGACCCTCGCGGGCATCAGCAACAGGACCACGCCCATCGGCAACAACGCATAGACCAGGAAGCTCAGGTCATAGAGCAGGCCGATGACGAAGACCCCGACATGGCCGGCGCCCACCTCGGGCAAGTGGCTCACCAGGAGGACCAGGCGGGTCAGGAAGAAGACGATCAGCCAGAGCAAGGCAACCAGCGCCAGGAAGCGCGTCGGGGCCGAGCGGAAAAGTTGCATGGGGTGTCCCTTGTAAAGGTCCGTCGCACTGGACGAAAGGCAGCGCAGGAGGTGGCCGAAAGCGGCAGTCGGGGCGGGACTCTACAAGTCGAAAGGAAAAGAATTCGTCAAATGGAGCTGCCGGTTTCGTGAATTACCGGCGACCTGAAACCGGTCACGTTCAGCGACGGCGCTACAGGGTTCGAAATTCCCCGGCGACCACGTCTTTTTCACATGTCCTTGACGAGACCTTGATCGCGCGATTCGACAATGGAGGCAATTGACGAGTCCGCCTCCATGAACGAACCCCAACGCGTGTTTTCCTCCATCACTCCTCGAGAGAACGGCGTCGTTGCCGGCGGCGCATTCGGCACAGGTCTTTGCCAACGCGTCCGTCAGTGGCGCCTCAGGCGCCTGCTGCGCCTGGCCCTGCGCATGGCCGAGGAGCCGATCCTGGTGCTGGAGGTCTCGCAATTGCCCGGCGCCGCCTGGCCGGTGCTGCTGGAGCACAGCAACCGCGTCATCGTGGCGACCTGCCCGTCCGGCGACACGCTGGCCGACGCCCACCGGCGACTGCCCGAGGCGATGAAGCGGCGGATCAGGGACCTGCCCGCCCCGCAGGAAAACGCCGAACTGCGCAAGGGTTCGGTCGATTGCCTGTTGCTCCCGGAAATCCCGCACAGCGCCTGCAACCGGCAGAACATCCGGCTGCTGAACCAGTGGATTCCCGTGACCCGCGACAGCGTGATCCTGTTCGCCCGCGTCGACCACTCCAGCCCTGCCCTCGCGGCGGACCAGGCCTGCCCCTGCGGCCCGGATCCGCATCCCGGCGGCCCGGACTTCGCCAGCGCCCGGTCCCTGGAGCGCGAGTTCCAGCGCCTGGGTTTCTCGCAGATACGCCATTACAACGTCGTCCCCGGCGTGGACGGCGTGCGGGTCTACATCCTGCGCAAGTAAGCGCTTTCACCATCCGTCGCTGAACCGGCGCACGCCGGGGCGCCCGCTATACTGCTCTTTTGCCATCATCGATGATTTTCAGGGGGCCTCCCCGATGCAGAACAACACGGTAATGCGCTATTTCCCGTGGCTCGCCCTGGCGCTGCTGGTGGGCAGCCTCGCCGGCTGGCAGATCGGCAATATCATCGGGCTGAACGGTAACCGATGGTTTGCCGAACCCGAATTCACCTTCGAGATTCTGGTGGCGCTCAGCGGCGCGTTCTGTGGCGCCCTGCTGTCCTATGCCAGTGAACGAGGGCTGATGTGGCGAGCGCTTGGCGTGCTGGCAGGCACCTGCTTCATCGTCGCCGTCCTGGGTTACTGCCGGCACAGCCTCGGTGTCCCCTCTGCGGACATGGAACTGCTGACGTACGCCCGGCAGTTCGTCCTGCAGACCTTCGGCATCTGGATTTCGCCCTTGTTCGGCGCGGCGCTGGTTTCGCTGCTGCGGGTGATTCTGCGCTGACCCCTGTGCCATGATTGCGGCTTCGCGCCCACCGCCGGAGCTCCCATGCCGCTGACCCTGTTGCTGCACTGCCACGACCTCGGGCTTACCCGCGAGCATTACCGCGACACGCTCGGTTTCAGCGTGACCGACTCCGCCGAGGGCACGCTCACCGTGCAACTGGAGGACTGCCGACTGCTGTTCACCGCCCAGGACCTGTGGGACCGCGAGGCCGGTTGCTCAGGCACGATCTACCTGCAACTCGCCGACGTCGCACGCTACTTCGCCGCCGTGAAGGACCGGGCGCAGATCGCCTGGCCACTGCAGGACATGCCCTACGGCTCGCAGGAATTCGGCGTGCGCGACTGCAACGGCTACCACCTGGCCTTCGCCCAGCACGTCAAAGCCTGAGCAGGCCCGGCGGATTACTGCACAGCGTGCAGCTATGTCCTGCATCCGCCCTGTCTGGTTCATTACGGGCACATCCCTAGACTGGTGGGCACCATCACCAGTCAGGGGAACACCATGCCCACCCGCGTATCACTGCAAGCCTTCGGCGGCCCGGAAGTCCTCCAACTCGAACAGTCCAAGGTGCAACAACCCGGTCCCGGCGAAGTCTGGCTGGAACAGGCCGCCATTGGCGTCAACCCGCTGGACCTGAGCCAGCGCTCCGGCGCGGTGAAGGTGCCGCTGCCCTCCACGCTCGGCCTGGAAGGCGCAGGTACCGTGGCCACCCTCGGCGAAGGTGTGACCAACGTGCAGGTCGGCGACCGCGTCGCCTACGCCACCGGGCCGCTGGGCTCCTATGCCAGCGCCCGCCTGTACCCGGCGGAGCGCCTGGTGAAGCTGCCGGACTCCGTCAGCTTCGAGGACGCCGCCGCCGTGTTGTGCAAGGGCATTACCGCGCAATACCTGCTCAAGTCCACCTGGCCGGTCGGCCCCGGCTCCCGCGTCCTGATCTATGGCGCCGCCGGCGCGCTGGGGCAACTGTTGGTGCCCTGGGCCAGGCACCTGGGCGCCTTCGTCATCGGTGTGGTGTCGAAGCCGCAGAGCGTCGAACGCGCCCGCGCCGCCGGGTGCAACGCAGTGCTGGTGTTCGATGCCGCGACGCTGGCCGAACAGGTCCGCGAGGTCACCGACGGGCACAGGGTCGACGTGGTCTACGACCCCATCGGCCGCGCCACTTTCGAAGCCTCTCTGGACAGCCTGCGCCCGCGCGGCCTGCTGGTGAGCTTCGGCATGGCCTCCGGCGCGCCGCCGGCCGTGGAAGTCGCCACACTGAACGCCAAGGGCTCGCTGTTCCTCACCCGCCCCTCGCTCGCCGCGCACACCGCCTCTGCCGAGGAATACCAGCAGCGTGCAAACGACGTCCTGCAAGCCGTCGCGGACGGTATCATCCAGCCTCGTGTGTGGCGTCGTTACCCGCTGGCGGAAGTCGCCCGGGCCCACGCCGACCTGCACGAAGGCCGCTCCGAAGGGGCCCTCGTGCTCACGCCATGACCACCACCGCGAGCAGCCGCCCTGGTGGATTCGCCGAATCGGGAGCCCTATGGATCTGTTCGATAGTCGCCAGGCCGACGAACTCGCCACCCTCCTGGCGCTTGCCGAGCACGGCTCCTTTGCCGCCGCCGGCCGCGCCCTGCAACGCCACCCATCGGTGCTGTCCAAACGCCTCGGCGCGCTGGAGCAACGCCTGGGCGTGCGGCTGGTGGAGCGCACCACCCGCCAGCTGCGCTTCACCGACGAAGGCCAGCGCCTGGTGGAACGCCTGCGCCAGGCCGCCAGCCTGATCGCCGAAGCCCAGGACCAGGCCACCCGCAGCGCGGCGCAGGTCCAGGGCCGCCTGAAACTCGCCGTGCCGGCCGCCATGGGCCGGCTGTGGCTGAGCCCGATCCTCTCCCGTTTCGTCCTCGAGCACCCGCAGGTGACACTGGAAGTGGAGTACTCGGAGCGCTTCGTCGACCTCATCGCCGAAGGCTTCGACGCCGCCATCCGCATCGGCGAGCTGGCCGACAGCCGACTGCTGGCCCGCCGGCTCTGCGACCTGCGGCGCATCCTCTGCGCAGCACCCGACTATCTGGAGCGCCACGGCACCCCGCGAGCGCCGGCTGAGCTCGCCGCCCACAACTGCCTGGGCTTCACCGGCCTGCACTCCTGGCCGGACTGGAAGCTGGCCAACGGCAACCGGCAGCAGACCGTCCGCGTCAGCGGCAACCTGCACAGCAACGACAACGAGGCCCTGCTCTCGGCGGCGCGCTTGGGCGTAGGCATCCTCGCTGGCGGCGAATGGCTGATGAAGCACGACCTCGACGCCGGTCGCCTGGTGCGGGTGCTGCCAGACTGGCAACTGGACGCCGCCGCCGGCATCTACTTCGTGCGCCCTTCGGCGCGCTACAGCTCGGCCACCAGCGAAGTGTTCAAGGCATGGATCGAGGCGCAGTTCGCCGACGGTGCGCCATGGGAGATCGGGCCGGACACCCAGCCCTCGCCCCCGCGATAAAGCTTTTCTTTGCCGGGCGCGAAGATTTAATCGGTCGCGGCCCTGCCCGCCCCTGTCGATCATGGTTCCTGCGCCGGACTCGCACCGGTTGCCCCACTCGACAGGAGATTTCCATGCTCAAAGGCAAGACAGCCCTCATCACCGGCGGCAGTTCCGGCATCGGCCTCGCTACGGCCCGCCTGCTCCTCGACAACGGCGCCCGCGTCGCCATCACCGGACGCGACACCGCAAGGCTGGCCGCCGCCCGCAAGGAGCTCGGTGCCGACCTGCTTACCCTGGCCTGCGACGTGCGCTCGCGCGAGCAGTTGCAGGAGATGGCCGGCGAAGTCCGCAATGCCTTCGGCGCCCTGGACATCTTCTTCGCCAACGCCGGCGTCGCCTACGGGACGCCGTTGGCGAGCACCACCGAAGAGCAGTACGACGGCCTGATGGACATCAACCTGAAGGGCCTGTTCTTCTCCGTGCAAGCCGTGGAGCCGATCCTGCGCAACGGCGGCTCGATCATCCTCAATACCTCCTGGCTCAACCAGGTGGGCACGCCCGGCCGCGCCCTGCTGTCGGCATCCAAGGCAGCGGCGCGCTCGCTGGCCCGCACACTGTCGGCGGAACTGCTGGAGCGGCAGATCCGCGTCAACGCGGTCAGCCCCGGCGCCATCGAAACGCCAATCCACCGCAGTCCGGGGCAGACCGAAGAGGACTTCCGCGCATACGCCGAGCGTGTCGGCCGCCAGGCGCCAATCGGACGCATGGGGCGCCCCGAGGAAATCGCCGCCGCGGTGCTGTTCCTCGCCAGCGATGCCTCCAGTTACATGCTCGGCGCGGAAATCCTCGTCGATGGCGGCAGGGCCGAGCTGTGATTCCCGAACGCCTCCACGACGACCTGTCGCAACGGGCGATCCGCCACGGCGCCGCCCAGCCCTGGATCGCCTCCCCGCAGCCCGGCGTGGAGCGGCTGCCGCTCTATCGCGTGGGCGGCGAGCGTGCCCGTGCCACCAGTCTGGTGCGATACGCACCGGGCAGCCGCTTCCCTGGCCACGGCCATCCTGGCGGCGAGGAATTCCTCGTGCTGCAAGGGACCTTCGAGGACGAGCACGGCCGCTACCCGGGCGGCACCTATGTGCGTAACCCGCCCGGCAGCCGGCACTCGCCGGGCTCGACCGAGGGCTGTGTAATCTTCGTCCGCCTGCGGCAATTCCCCGACCATGACCACGAACAGGTCGTCGTGCCGACGCTACCAGGCCATGGCCAGCCGCTGTTCGAAAGTGACGATGAGCGGGTCTGGCTGCAGGTCATCGAACCCGGTGGCCACTGGCGACACGCCAATCCACGTGGGCTGGAAGTACTGGTCCTGCAGGGCTGGATGACGCTCAGCGAGCTGCGGCTGCATCCCCTGAGCTGGATGCGCCTGCCTCCCGGCATGGAGCTGGCCGGCGTGGCGGGCAACCGGGGCGCCTGCCTGTGGGTGAAGGACGCGGCGCCCGACCTAGGCTTCTGACGCCAACGCCCCGGCCTCGCCGAGCACCCAGTCGCGGAATGCCCGCACCTTGGGCAGCTCGCCGCACTCCGGGCGATAGACCACGTAGTAGGCCTGGGTCAACGGGCAATCCAGGCCCTTGTCGGCGAAGGGGCGGATCAGCCGGCCCGCCGCCAGGTCGTCGCGCACCATCACGCTGCGTGCCAGCGCCAGTCCCTGCCCTTCCATCGCCGCCTGCAGCACCGCCGCCGAGTTGTTGATGCGCAGCCCGTGGTTCGCCTTGATCTGCGGGTAGCCCGACGCATCCAGCCACATGCGCCAGGTCGGGTAATCCGGCTCGTTGGCCATCGACAGGTCATGGATCAGCATGCTGCCCTCCAGCGCCGCGGCAGAGAGCGTTCCGCCCATGAGCTGTGCGAAGTCCGGCGAGCACACCGGGAACATCACCTCGTCCATCAGCCGCACCGCCGTCAGACCGGGCCATTTTCCGCCGCCATAGCGCACGCCGACATCGATTCGCTCGGCCTGGAAGTCCACCGAACGCGCATTGGTGTCCAGCAGCACATCCAGGTCCGGATAGGCCTGCTGGAAGCGCTCGATGCGCGGCAACAGCCACTTGGCGGCAAAAGCCGGGCTGACGGTGATGGTCAGCCCGGCGTGCACACCGGCGTCCTTCAGCCGCGCTAGCCCCACCGTCAACCGTTCGAAGCCTTCGCGAATATCCGGCAGCGCCGCGCGTGCCGCATCGGTCAGCACCAGTCGCGCACTGCCGCTGCTCGCCCGGGCGAACAAGGCAATGCCCAACCACGACTCGAGATTGCGTACCTGCTGGCCGACCGCGGCCGGGGTGACGTTCAGCTCCGCCGCCGCAGCGGAAAAGCTCTGGTGCCGCGCCGCCGCATCGAAGGCGCGCAGTGCATTCAGGTAGGCCGGTGTGGTCATGGATAGTTTTTCTATTCCGCCAGCGAAGAACTTCTGCGTTGTTTCCGCCCCGGCCCGGTTCGACAATGCGTACCAGGCCGGAGCCACTTGAAGCCTGAAAGATAGCAGATACGGCATCCCCAGACAGGCTCCGGCGATCAACAGCAGCTTTCCTCCCTGACACAACGAGGACTCCCACCATGAATAGTTTTTCTAACAAGGTTGCCATCATCACCGGCGGCGGCTCGGGCATCGGCAAGGAAGTCGCGCGGCGACTGGTCGAGGCCGGCGCCAGCGTCGTCATCGGCGGCCGCGACGGCGTCAAGCTCAATACAGCGGCCCGCGAGATCGACCCCAGCGGCCAGCGTGTGCGCACCCTCGCCGGCAGCATCGCCGACCCGGCCACCGCCCAGGCGCTGGTCGACCTGGCGCAACGCGAATTCGGCGGCGTCGACGTCCTCATCAACAACGCCGGCATCTTCACGCCCAAGCCGTTCCTGGAGGTCAGCCCGCAGGAGTACGACGCCTTCCTCGATACCATCCTCAAGGGCAAGTTCTTCATGGCCCAGGCAGCGGCCAAAGCCATGCTCCAGCGCGGCGGCGGCGCCATCGTGCAAACCGGCTCGCTGTGGGCCATCCAGGCCATCGGCGCCACGCCGTCGGCGGCTTACTCCGCCGCCAATGCCGGCGTGCATGCGCTGACCCGTAACCTGGCCATCGAACTGGCCAGCTCGAACATCCGCATCAACACCGTGGCCCCTGCCGTAGTGGAGACCCCTGTCTACGGCAGCTTCATGGATGCCGAGCAGGTCAGGCAGGTGCTGCCGACCTTCAACGCCTTCCACCCGCTGGGCCGCAACGGCCAGCCGGGCGACGTGGCGGCGGCGATCCTGTTCCTCGCCTCCGATGAGGCCTCGTGGATTACCGGCACCGTGCTGCCGGTGGATGGCGGCGTGACCGCCGGACGTCAATGAAAGGAGAACAGAACATGATGAACTGGAACGACTACTTCACCAGCCTGATCGAACGCGTCGGCGAGTTCGCCGGCCTGGCCCCGGCGACCATGCGCGGCCTGAACACCCTGGGGAACTTGCCAGCCACGCACCTGGAGCCCAAGGTGCATGAGCTGATCGCCCTGTCGGTGGCCATCACCACCCGCTGCGATGGCTGCATCGCCACCCACGTACAGGCGGCGCTCAAGCACGGCGCAACCCGCGAGGAAATCGCCGAAGCACTGGGTGTGGCCATCGCGCTGAACGCCGGCGCCGCTCTGACCTACACGGCACGGGTGTTCGACGCCGTGGCGGCGTTCGACAAATCCTGAACGAGCCGGGGCGCCAGATGGCGCCCCGGTTGCGAATCGACCCGAGCGGAGAGCCCTGATGTCCTCACGCAAGATCGCCATTGTCGGTGGCGGGCTGGCCGGCCTGTACGCGGCCTATCGCCTGCAACGGCTGGGTATCGACTGGGAGCTGTTCGAGGCGCGCCCGCGCCTTGGCGGGCGCATCCTGTCAACGCCGGCTGGCGGCATCGACCTTGGCCCGACCTGGTTCTGGCCGGATTGCCAGCCACGCCTGCAAGATCTCGCAAGCGAGCTGGGGCTGGAAACGTTTGCGCAATATGAAGACGGCGATGCGCTGATCGAGCGCTGGGGTACCCAGGTGCAACGCCGACCGGGCTACACCTCCGGGAACCTCTCGCTGCGCATCGAAGGCGGCACCGGCCGCCTGGTTCAGGCGTTGGCCGAGCGCTTGCCCGCGCAACGGCTTTTCCTGCACAGCGAACTGCAACAGATCGTGCTCGAGAACAGCGGCGCGCGCCTGAGCCTTGCCTGCTCCGGCCCCGTGCGGGAAGGTTTCCGCGCCGTCTGGCTCGCCATTCCGCCGCGCCTGGCGGCCCGCCTGCATTTTACCCCGGCGTTGCCGGCCGACGTGGTGAAGAGGCTCGTCGAAGTACCGACCTGGATGGCCTCCCACGCCAAGTACGTGGCCCGCTATGCGCGGCCGTTCTGGCGTGAGTCGGGGCTCTCCGGCGACGCCTTCAGCGGCACCGGCCCGCTCGCGGAGGTACATGACGCCGGCCACGCGGGTGGCGCCGCGCTGTTCGGCTTCCTTGGACCGAGCGCCGCACAGCGCCGGGCGCTGGATGGCCCGGCGCTCATGGCGGCCTGCCGTGCGCAGCTGGTCCGGCTGTTCGGCGAAGCGGCTGCGCACCCCATCGACGAAAGCCTGCAGGACTGGGCGCAGGAGCCACTGACTGCCACCGAGGACGACCAGATTGCGCCACGCTGGCACGGTCTGCAGGACCTGACCGGCCTGCTGGACAGGCATTCACAGCATCGCCTGCGCCTGATCGGCAGCGAAGCCGGTGGCGAGCAGGCCGGCTACATGGAAGGCGCGCTGCTGGCTGTCGAGCGCGCCGTCCAGGCACTGCCGTCGGATGAACGCCTCAGACCGTGACGACGATCTTGCCCACTTGCTGGTTGGCTTCGAGGAAGCGATGGGCGTCCTGGATCTGCTCCAGCGGGAAGGTTCGCGCGATCACCGGGCTCAGCGCGCCGGACTCCAGTCCCTTGACGATGAACGCTTTGGCGCGCTCCAGCGCCGCCGGGTCGGCAACGATCTCGGCGTAGAGGTAGCCCTTCAGCGTCAGGCTCTTGCCCAGCACGGTGAACAGCGGGAAAGGCGTCGGTTCCGGGCTCAGCGCGCCGTACTCGAGGAGGATGCCGCCCCGCGCCATGGCCTGGGTGAGCACCTCGAAGCCGGGGCCGCCGATCGGGTCGAACACCACGCGCGCGCCCTGCCCTCCGGTCAGCGCCATCACCTGTTCGACGATGTCCTCGTCGTCACTGACGATCACATGACTGGCGCCAGCTTCCAGCAATGCCTGCTTCTTGGCCTGGGTGCGGGTCACGGCAATCGAGGTGGCGCCGACCATGCGGGCGATCTGGAACGCTGCGAGACCGACGCTGCTGGATGCCGCCGTGACCAGCACGAACTCGCCCCGGGACAGCTTCGCCTGCTCCACCAGCGCGCCCCAGGCAGTGACGTACTGCATCCAGGACGCCGCGGCCTGTTCGAAACTGAGGTTCTGCGGATGCTTCACCACCAGGTGCGCCGGCACGTTGGCCACTTCTCCGTAGGTGCCCCAGCGGGCGATATCCAGCGGCGGGATCAGGCTCACTGCATCGCCCACCGCGACCGCCTTCACGGAGCTGCCCACCGCACTCACCACACCGGCCGCCTCGTAGCCCAGGCGACTGGGGAACTCGGCTTCCTGCAGGTAGGCGTGGTTGCGGAACATCACTTCGGCGCGGTTCAGGCCGATGGCCTTGACCGCGATCTGCACCTCGTCCGCTGCCGGGGCGGGCAGGTCCACCGCCTCCAGCTTCAGGACGCTGGCGTCACCGTATTGGTGGATTCTGACAATGCGGGCCATGGAAACCTCTCTTCAGAGCTGGGGCCAGCGTGAAAGCGCAGGCCGGAATGGGAGTGTAGAAAGTCGCGGCAGCAGTGCTCGACCGTTCGCGACAGGGGGAAAATCTAGGCGTTGGCTGGGCTCGGATAAAGGCCTAGGATGGCCAGACACTTGAAACACAGGGTTTGCAATGGACCGTCTCGAACAGATGGCCATCTTCGTCAGGGCAGTGGAGCTGGGCTCCTTCAGCGCGGTGGCCGAAGAGCTGCAGATGTCGTCGCAACTGGTGGGCAAGCAGGTGAAGATGCTCGAGCAGCACCTGGACCTGTCCCTGCTCAACCGAACCACGCGGCGGCAGAGCCTCACCGACTTCGGCCGGGCCTTCTACCAGCGCGCCAAACTGATCCTGGCGGACATGGAGGCGGCGGAAAGCCTCGCCGCCGTCACCCGTGGCACACCCAGCGGGCGGCTGCGGATCAACGCGCCGGTGACCTTCGGCATGCGCGTCCTGTCGCCACGCCTGCTCGAGTACATGGTGCGCTACCCGCAAGTGGCGGTGGACCTGACGCTCTCCAACGACCTGGTGGACCTGGTCAACGACGGCTACGACGTGGTTTTCCGCATCGGCGAACTGGCCGACAGCCGCCTCAAGGCCGTGCCACTGGCGCCCTACCGGCTCGTGCTGTGCGCCGCGCCGGCGTACCTCGCACGGCGCCCGGCGATCCGCACTCCCGAGGACCTGAGCCAGCACGAATGCCTGGGCTTCGCCTTTTCCGATGGCCGCTCCAGCTGGACCTTCGATGGGCCGGACGGACGCATCGAGGTGCCGATTACAAGCCGTTTGACGATCAATCAGGGTGACCCGCTGCTGGCAGCGGCGGTGGCCGGGCTGGGCGTGGTGCTGCAACCCCAGGAGCTGGTCGGTGACGCGTTGCGCAGTGGCACGCTGGTGCAGCTGCTGCCGCAATACAGCGTGCCGACCTCGCCGATGCACATCCTCTACGCCCCGGACAGGCGCCTCACACCCAAGCTGCGCAGCTTCCTCGACTTCGCCATCGCTGTTTTCGGCCGTCCGGCCTGAGGCCGGCTGGTCAGCCGCCCCCAGGAACGGCAGACTGTCACGCAAGCTTCGAGGAACCTGCCATGGACAGCCAACCCACACCCACTCTGCGCACCGCTCGCCTGTTGCTCACGCCGATCAAGCTGGCAGACGCCGAGCTCATCCAGCGCCTGTTCCCGCATTGGGAAGTGGTGCGCTACCTGGACCGCCGAGTGCCCTGGCCCTACCCGGCCGACGGCGCGCTGACCTATGTGCGTGACGTGATACTGCCGGCCATGGCCAGTGGCGAGGAATGGCACTGGATGATCCGCCTCGCTGGCGAGCCGGACGATGGCATCGGCAACATCTCGCTGTTCGATCAGCCGGGCAATCACCGCGGCTTCTGGCTGGCGCCCGCCTGGCAGGGGCACGGCTACATGAGCGAGGCCTGCGAGGCGGTCAGCCGCTTCTGGTTCCAGACCCTGGGCCGGCCGCTGCTGCAGGTGCCCAAGGCCGTCCCCAATGAAGGCTCGCGGCGCGTCTCCGAACGCGAGGGCATGCGTCTGGTGGGCCGCGACGAAGGTCACTTCGTCAGTGGCGTGCTGCCAAGGGAAACCTGGGAGCTGACGCGGGAAGAGTGGCTGGGACGCCATGCAGACGACTGAGCGCGCCTGGCAGGGCGAACTCTGGCTGGGCGCGGACTTCTGCCTCGTCGCCGGCACCACCGGCCATGCGCGCCCCCACGCCCACTACGCGCACCAGTTGCTGATGGCCTGCGAAGGTGAAGTGAACGCGCTGATCGACGAGCAGCCGCAGCAGGCTGCGCTGCTGGTGATCGCCTCCAACCAGCGCCACGCGATCCTCGACAGCGACCAGCGCGCCGTCACCCTGTTCGCCGAGCCGCTGGCGTTCGGGCTGGCCGATCTGGAGCAGCTTTGCCGGCAGGCCGGGCCCGACCTGCAGAGGCTCACATCAGGCCTGCGCGAACTGCCGCGCCGACAGCTCGACCCACGCCTGAAGAAAGCCCTGCAACGCATCCGCACGCTGGACGACGGCGCCCTGCCCGCCCAGGCGCTGGCCGAGGCAGCCTCACTCTCGCTGAGCCAGCTGGAACGGCTGTTCAGCGGCACGCTGGGCCTGTCGGTGCGCCGGCTGGTGCTCTGGCAACGGCTGCGCCAGGCACTGCGGCTGGCCATGGCCGGCGACAGCCTGACCACTGCTGCCGTCACCGCGGGCTTCGCCGATTCCGCGCACTTCTCCCGCAGCGTGCGCAGCCAGTTCGGCATCCGCGCCGACCTGACACTGCGCCAGCTGAAGCTGCGCCTACTCGACTAGCAGGCGACGCAATTCCGTCGGCAACGGTGCCGGGGAGTGCGTTGTATCGATGCGGCGAAACGGCTCGGCCAGCTGATCGAAGTACGCCATTGGGTAGTCAGGGCGGTCGCCGATCCCCAGGTCATCCTCCGCCAGCGCGTAGTCAGGCAGATGCAACGCAGTGCCCAGCAGGCGATCCCAGAAGCTGAAGAACAGCGCGAAATTCACGTCCCCTGCCGTGCCGTATTTCAAGTGGTGCAGGCGATGCAGCGGCGCCCAGGCAAACAGGTGGCGCAGCGCGCCGATGCGCATGGCCACATTGCTGTGCTGCAGCAACAGCTGGATAGCGATGGCGAACGCCAGCAGCGCCGCGACCTCCACGGGAATACCCAGCAACAGCAGCGGCAGCGTGCCGCCGAGGGCTTCCAGCATCTGGTGCAGCGGATGCTTCATCAGCCCGTTGAAGCCATACATGCGCGTGACGCTGTGGTGCACCGCATGCAGGCGCCACAACAGCGGCGAACGGTGGCTGGCGTAGTGCACCAGGGTGATGCCGAGGTCGGCGATCAGCAGCGCCGCCAGCAATTGCAGCGCCAGTGGCCAATCCGTTGGCCACAGTTCGAAGTGCGGTAACCACAGGGCCATCAACGGAATCGCCGCAATGCCCAGCGCATTCAACGTCTCGTTGACCAGCGCGTGGATGAGATCGCGGGCGCCGTCGCCGCGACTCTCGTTCCAGCCTGCGCAATAGGGCCAGAATCGCTCGGCGAGAAAGGCCAGCAGGATCGCCAGCGGCAACAGCGCCGGCAGGCACAGCAGCGAGACGCCTTCACCGACCAGGTACAGGGCCAGGCCGATGAAGCCGAAGAAGAATGCAGGGGCATAGAGGTATCGCATGAGGCAGCTCCAGTACGGTGGGAGCCGCCAGTGTTCCCGCCGAGCCACAAGCCGCGCTTGAACAATCCGCGCATTCGGCGCCGCCATCGCGCGCGGATTTCCGTGCCCCACGGGCAGCCTCAGCGACTCTTGGAAATCACCCCGACCATGTACTGGCTCAGATCGCGCAGGTCATCGATGTTCCAGGCGTGCGGCGGCAGCTTCACGCCATTCTCGCGCAGGGTCCGGGGGATCAGGCTGCCGTTGGGGCGCAGGACCACCGAAGACACGATGACGCCCGGATAATCACTCAGTCGCTTCTTGAACGCGGGCGTCGTGAGATCGGGCGTGGGCGGGTTGCTCTTACGGGCCAGCGGCCCGGTCGCTTTGATGTCTGCACCGTGGCAAACCGCGCAGCGCTGGGTGAAGAGGTTCTTGCCGTTGAGGTTGTTCGCGAGGGCTGGCGCTGACTGCGCGAGCGACAGAATCCCGGTCAGACCGATGAATAATGCTTTCACTTTCCTGCTTCCTTGCCGTGCCAATCCATCCTGATTCAATCAACGTCGCCAGGCACAGCCCAGCGCGCTGAGCGCCAGTATCGCAGCCGCACCCGCGTAGGCCCAGAGCGCCGGCACCTGCGGCAGCAGCACGCCGGCCAGGATCGGCCCGAGCCCCGCACCGATATCGCGCCACACCGCGTTGCCCGCCAGCGCCTGGATACGCGCCTGCGGGTTGCGCTGCGCCACCAGCGTGACCACCAGTGGCAGCTGCAACGCGCGCAGCACCAGCACGAAGAAGGCACCGACGAACAGCCAGTAGCTGCCGAACATCAGCAGCGCCAGCGAGGTGGCCAGCGACAGCACGACCAGCATGCGCAGTGCGCCGAAGCGATCGGCCAGGCGCCCGCCGAAGGGGCTGAAGAGCATCTCGCTGAGATACCGCACCGCCATCAGCACACCGGCCACCAGCACGCCGGTGCCGCCCAGGTGAGTCTGCGCGTAGAGCGACAGGCCGAAGATGAACAGGCCGTCGAGGGTCACGCCTTCGATGAAGGACCAGGTGGCGATGCTGTCCGGCAGGCGCAGGCGGCGGCCGCTATTGGAAGGGATGTCGTGCCCCCTGTCGGGCAGCGCGCGGGCACGCCAGAGGCCGCACAGGGCGCTGACGCAGAGGACGAAGAAGATACTGCGCGGGCCCAGCGACTGGGCCATCACCGCGCCCAGCGGGAGGAACAGCATCGGCCCGATGGAGAGGGTCGCCCGCGAGCGCCCGGCGCGGCGTGCAGCGCCCTGTGCTTCAGCGGTGGCGAGGGTCTGGGTACTGAGGTTGAACGTGGCGAAGCACAGGCCCCAGACCAGCCTAAGGACCAGCAGCGCGGCGAAGCCGGACAGGGTCGCGTTGCCCAGCGCACAGGCCGCCGCCGCGAAGGCCGCAAGGCTGCACGCGGCGCGGTCGCCGTAGCGGCCGTAGAAGCGCACCACCCAGCCATAGCCGACGATGCGCACCAGCCGGTTGGCCGCCAGCAGGATGCCCGCCTCCACCAGGGTCACACCGAAATCGGCAGCGTACATCGGCAGCAGCAGGTACAGCAGCACGTCGCTGGGCAGGCACAGGCTGAGTACCTGGGCGGAGTTGCGCGAATCTCGGTCGGCTCGCTGCAGGGCAGGCGCGGAAGCGGACGACATGACAGCCTCGTGACAACGACGGGGGCCGCAGGATAACCCGCGCCCCGCCCCGCAGGACAAGCCTTACGCCGGCGCCGGTAGCTGTGCTATTGCGCGAGCGAGCGCAGGAAGGAGGCGATCACCTGGCTGCTGCGGCGCTCGGCGAGGTAGTACAGGTAGGTCTCGGTACACACCGGGTCGCCACTGATGCGGATGGCCTTCAGCCGCGGGTCGGCGATGTACTCCGCCTCGGACACCACACCAATGCCGATGCCACGGATCGCCGCCTCCCGCAGGGCTTCGCGACTGCCGATCTCCATGGCGATGCGCGGCGTCACGTCGGCCTTGTCCAGCTCGCGCTCCAGCGCCACGCGGGTAGTCGAGCCCTGCTCGCGGCGCAGCAGCGGCTGGCCCTGCAAGGCTTGCAGGCGCACCTCGTGGTTACGCGCGAACGGGTGGTCGATGTGGGCGAAGAGGATCACCGGATGGCGCGCATACAACTGCGCGACGAACGCCGGATCGTCATGCAGCCCGGCGAGCACACCGACGTCGGTGACATAGTTTTCCAGGTCGGCCAGCACCGAGGCCGAGTTGCCGATGCGGATCGACACGTCGATCTGCGGGTAGTCGCGGCGGTACAGGTCGACCATCTCGATCACATGGAACGGCCCCACCGCGCCGACCTTCAGCTGTCCGCGGTTGAGCTGGCCGGAATCGCGCAGCAGGTTGGTCGCCTCGGATTCGAGCATCGACATCTGCTGGGCGATGGGCAGCAGCGCGCGGCCCACGGCGGTCAGCTCGATGCGCCGGCCACGGCGGTGGAACAGCTCCACGTTGAACTCGCGCTCCAGGCCCTGGATCTGCGTGGTCGCGGTCGGCTGGCTGAGGCCGATGGCCCTGGCCCCGGCGCTGAAGCTGGCGTGGCGGGCCACGGCGAGGAAGGTGCGCAGGCGGGCGGTGGACATCCATAGCTCCTATCAATGGATTAGTGCTTTAACCCATATTGATTTGATGGCGTGACTGTCACATGACAGCCCTAGCTTTGGCGCTACCGAACACAACCTCCGGGTAACGCCATGACTTCGCTGACCAGACTGTTCCGCTTCGCCGTGCTGCCGCTCGCCTTCGCCTCCGCCCTGGCTTCCACTGCCCAGGCGCAGGACGCCCTCACCGTCGGCCTGATCCCCTCCGAGGATTCCCAGGCCATGATCAAGAGCAGCCAGCTGGTCCTCGACCAGTTGCAGGAGCGTCTGGGAATGCCGGTGAAGCCCTTCGTCGCCACCGACTACAACGGCGTGATCGAAGCGCTGCGCGCCGGCAAGCTCGACGTCGCCTACCTCGGCCCGTTCTCCTACGTGCTGGCGCATCAGGTCGCCGGCGCCGACGCCTTCGCCGTGGCGGTGACCAAGAAGACCGGCACCAGCGCCTACCACAGCCTGATCATCGCCCGTCAGGACAGCGGCATCCGCAGCCTCGACGACCTCAAGGGCCACACCTTCGCCTTCGTCGACCCCAGTTCCGCCTCCGGCCACCTGTTCCCCAAGGCTGGCCTGGAGCAGTCCGGCCATGACCCGAAGGCGCTGTTCTCGCGCGTGATCTTCTCCGGTTCCCACGACGCCAGCATCCTCGCCGTGGCGAACCGCAAGGTGGACGCCGCCGCCGTGGCCGACCGCATCCTCGCCGGCGCCATCAGCTCGGGGCAGGTCAAGCAGGACGACATACAGGTGGTGTGGAAGTCCGACGACATCCCCGAATCGCCCATGGTCTGGCGCAAGAACCTCGACCCGGAACTGCAGCAGAAGCTGGTCGCCGCGTTCGCCTCGATCAAGGACGTGCCATGGGGCGACCAGGGCCAGCTCAATGGCTTCCAGCCCACCAACGACGCCGCCTACAACGTCGTGCGCGACACCGCCAAGGTGCTCGACCTCGACCTGCGGAGCCTGAAATGATCCGCGTCGCCCAACTGACCAAGGGCTACGGCGACAACCCGGTGCTGCGCGGGATCGACCTGCGCATCGAGGCCGGCGAGTTCGTGGTGATCCTCGGCCAGTCCGGCGCCGGCAAGTCCACCCTGCTGCGCTGCATGAACCGCCTGGCCCAGGCCGACGGCGGCGAATTGCAGGTGGCCGGCGTCGACGCCATGCAGGCGCGCGACCAGCGCGAACTACGTCGGCGGGTGGCGATGATCTTCCAGCACCACAACGTGGTGCCGCGCCTGTCGGTGTTGAAGAATGTGCTCACCGGGCGCCTGGGCTGCGTCGGCACCCTCGCCTCGGTGCTGCAGCTGTTCAGCCGCGACGACGTCGCCCTGGCCCGCGAATGCCTGCGCCGGGTGGAGCTGGAGCACAAGGCGGAAGCGCGCACCGATTCCCTCTCCGGCGGACAGATGCAGCGCGTGGGCATCGCCCGTGCGCTGGCCCAGCGGCCGCAGGTGATCCTCGCCGACGAACCGGTGGCCAGCCTCGACCCGAAGACTGCGCAACTGGTCATGCACTACCTGCGCGAGGCCACCCGCAAGCTGGGCATCACCGTGGTGTGCAACCTGCACCAGGTGGACCTGGCGCGGGAGTTCGGCGACCGCATCGTCGGCCTCGCCAACGGCCGTCTGGTGTTCGACGGCAGCCGCGAACAACTGGATGACGACGCCCTGCGGCGCATCTACCAGCAACGTCCGAGCAGCGAGGCAACTGCCTACCAGACCGCCGCCCGCGCGGTCTACGCCAGCGAAACAGGAGCCGGAGCATGAACCTGCGCAGCCACCACTGGATGGTCGAGACGCCGCACACCAAGCGCGGCTGGCTGAGCACCGGCGCCGCCGTGCTGGCGGTGCTCTACCTGTTGCACTGGAGCGCCGAGGGCGCACAGCTGAGCTGGAGCGAACTGGCCAGCGGCCTGCCGCAGATCGGCGACTTCCTCAGCCGCTCGCTGCCGCCGGACCTGAGCATCCTGCCGAGCCTCTGGGGCCCGGCGCTGGAGACCCTGCAGATCGCCCTCTGGGGCACCCTGCTGGGCATCGTGCTCGCCGTGCCGCTGGGCTTTCTCGCCGCACGCAACCTGCACGGCAACCGCTGGCTGTACCTCGCCACGCGCCAGCTGCTCAACGTCATCCGCAGCATCAACGAACTGATCCTCGCCCTGGTGTTCGTCTCCGCCGTGGGCCTGGGGCCCTTCCCCGGCGTGCTGGCCCTGGCACTGCACGGCGTGGGCATGCTCGGCAAGTTCTTCGCCGAGAGCATCGAGGAGATCGACCAGGGCCCCATCGAGGCGCTGCAGGCCACCGGTGCGCGGCCGTTGCAGGTGATCGTCTTCGGCGTGCTGCCGCAGGTGATCACCGCGTGGATCGCGGTGGTGCTCTACCGCTTCGAGGTCAACCTGCGCTCGGCCACCGTGCTCGGCATGGTCGGCGCCGGCGGCCTGGGCTTCGAGCTTGTCAGCAGCCTGAAGCTGTTCAAATACCAGGAGACCGCCACCTGCATCGTCGTCATCACCGTCATGGTGGTGCTTGCCGACCTGCTCTCGAACCGCCTGCGCCACGCCATCCAGGGTAAAGGGCGGCACTGACCGCCCGGCACCTGCCTCTCCCTTCCGCCCCAACCCCCTGCCGCGTGCGCCTGCTATTTCAGCCTGGAGGGCGCGCGCCGGGCAGGCGCACGCCCGGAGTTTGCACAAATGCCCGCACCCGCCGTTATCGGTCTGGCCGATGCCCACCTGCGATCAATCGATTGGAACGAAACCGAAGAGGCCCCGAGCATGGCCGCACGTTCAAACAACAACAAGGAACTGCCCATGCCTGCCCGATTCCATAATCCGGTCGCCACCGTTTTCGGCGGCGGCAGCCTGGACCACATCGCCGAGTTGTGCGAAGGCAAGGTCGCCCTGGTGACCTTCCCCGAAGCTGCGCAGCTGGGGCTGATCGACCGTGTTCGCAACCTGCTCGGCGACCGCCTCGCCTACGTCATCGACAACGTGCAGCCCAACCCCGACGTCGCCTGGCTGCGCGATGTGCACGAGCGCTTCTGGCGTGAAGCAGCCGACTGCAGCACCGTCTTCGCCCTCGGCGGCGGCAGCGCCATCGACACCGCCAAGGCTCTGATCGTCGGCACCGCATCCGGGCACTTCGACGAACTGCTCGATCTGCTGGCCGCCGGCAAGCCCTTCACTCCGGCGCGCAGCAAGACACTGATCGCCGCGCCGACCACCGCCGGCACCGGCAGCGAAGTCACGCCCTGGGCGACCATCTGGGACGCGCAGCAGCAGAAGAAGTATTCCCTGCACCTGGACTGCACCTGGCCCAAGGTCGCGCTGATCGACCCGGACCTGATGCTCAGCGTGCCCGCCGGGGTGACGGTTTCCACCGGGCTGGACGCGCTGTCCCACGCGCTGGAATCGATCTGGAACCACAACGCCAACCCCATCTCCGACACCTTCGCCCTCTCCGCCATCGAGGACATCCTCGACTGCCTGCCACGCCTGCAACAGGACCTTTCCAACCGCGAACTGCGCTCGCGCATGGCCCTGGCCGCGCTGAAGGCCGGCATGGCCTTCTCCAACACCAAGACCGCGCTCGCCCACTCCATCTCCTATGAGATGACCCTGCGCCACGGCCTGCCCCACGGCATTGCCTGTTCCTTCACCCTGCCGCTGGTTCTGGGCCTGGCCTGGGGCCGCGACGCCGACCGCGACCGCACCCTGCAGCGGGTGTTCGGCCACGACCTTGCCGGCGCGCAGAAGCGCCTGCGTGAATTCCTCCATCGCCTCGGGGTCAAGACCGAGTTCGGCGACTACGGCGTGACTGCCGCCGAAGCCGAAGCGATGATCGACTTCGCCATGCAGGGTGCCCGCGGCCGCAACTTCATCGGCTCACAGGCCGCCTGACGCCGCTCCTCACCGGGCGGCCCTGGCGGCCGCCTTTTCCTGTTGCACCGAATAAGAGTGCCGACACGCCGAGCTTCCAGCCGGCGCGAGCGAACAAGAAGGAAAACACCATGAACCGTGCACAAACCCTGTCTGGGCCAGTCTCCGCCGTCACCCCGTTTCGCCTCGCCCAGTGGCGCATGCTGCTGGCCGCGATGTTCTGCTACCTGTTCTTCTACACCGGCCGCCAGACCTTCGGCTTCGCCATCCCCGGCATCCAGGCCGAGTTCGGCCTGAGCAAGGAAACCCTCGGCTGGGCCTCCAGCGCCATGCTGTGGATGTACGCCATCGGCCAGGCCATCAACGGCAATCTCGCCGACAAGTTCGGCGGCCGGCGCATCATGAGCCTCGGCGCAGCGCTGTCCTGCGGGGCCAACTGGGTCACCAGCTTCGCCGGCGGCTTCGTCAGCCTGGTGCTGCCTTGGGGCATCAACGGCTACTTCCAGGCCTTGGGCTGGGCGCCGGGCAGCCGCCTCCTGTCGAACTGGTGGAGCGCCGCCGAGCGCGGCAAGGTCTACGGCTTCTATGTGTTCGCCGCCGGCTGCGCGTCGGTGCTGTCCTACGTCACCTCGGTGATAGTGATCGACGTGATGCACCTGGAGTGGCGCTGGATCTTCCGCCTGCCGGTGCTGCTGATGCTCGCTGGCGGCATCGTGTTCTACCTGGTGGCCCGCGAACGCCCGCAGGACATGGGCTTCGAACCGCTGGCCGACACCGGCGTGGCCAACGCCGAGGACCGCGCCAGCGAAGCCGCCCACGGCGAGGAAGAGACCTCGACGCAACGCTACCTTGCCGTGCTGAAGAACCCGCGCCTGCTGGTGGCAGCGCTGTCGCTGGGCTTCCAGAACGCCGCGCGCTACGGGCTGATCGTCTGGGTGCCGGTGCACTTCCTCGGCGCCGACTGGCAGAAGGGCCAGAGCTTCATCGACCCGAAATGGATCACCATCGCCCTGCCCGTCGGCATGGCCGTGGGCGCGCTGAGCAACGGTTGGGTATCCGACCGCCTGTTCGGCAGCAAGCGCTACCGCGCGATCATGCTCTACATGGTGCTGGGCGCCCTCACCAGCCTGTGGATGTGGAGCCTGCCGGCACACAGCGGCGTCGGCCTGCTCGCGCTGTTCCTCTGCGGCTTCTTCGTCTACGGCCCGGCGTCGAGCTTCTGGGCGCTCTGCCCGGACCTGGTCGGCGCGCGCCGCGCCGGCACCGCCACCGGGATCATGAACTTCTCCTCCTACCTCTTTGCGGGTCTGGCCGAACCCCTGATCGGTCGCATGCTGGACACGACCGGCAATACTTCACTGATCTTCATCGTGGTCACCACGGCCTGCGTGTGCAGTGCGGTGGTCGCCCTGTTCGTCCGGCGCTGAGGGCACGGCCATGTGGCAAGCCCCGATGCCAGACGCCCCCGATAAAAAGAGAAGCCATGTACCAGTACCACAAGTGGTTGCGCTCCTTTCATGCCGTGGCCCGCACCGGCAGCTTCACCCAGGCCGCGGCGCTGCTGAGCGTCGGCCAGCCGACCATCAGCGAGCAGGTCAGCGGGCTGGAGAAGCGCTTTTCCGTGGAGCTGTTCCACCGCCGCGGCCGCTTCATCGAGCTGAGCCCGGCCGGACAGCAACTCTACGCGATCACCCAGGGCCTGTTCGGCCAGGAGGACGAAGCCTTGCAACTGCTGCAGAGCTTCCAGCAGCGCAAGCAGGGCATGCTGCGCCTCGGTGCGGTGTCGCCGCCGATCGCCATGAGCCTGACCTACTCGCTGATGCAGCGTTACCCGGACATCGAACTGGAGACTTCCTTCACCAGCGAGGCCGGCACCCTGGAGCGGCTGTACAACTTCGACATCGACGTGGCGATCCTCGCCCTCTCCGAGTTCGACCAGCGCCTGAGCACCCAGCTGTACCGCACCTGCCCGATCCTCGCGGTGGTACGCGACGACCACCCCTGGGCACGGCAGGAATCGGTCAGCGTGCAGGAGATCGCCAAGGAGCGTGTGGTACTGCGCGAGCCGGCCTCGCGTACCCGCCAGCTGGTGGAGGAAGGCTGTCGCCAGCACGGCGTGGAGCTGGACTGCGCGATGCAGCTGAACAGCCGCGAGGCCATCGTGCATGCGGTGGTACACGGCATCGGCGTGGGCTTCGTCTCGGCGGTGGAGTACGCCGACCGGCCGGGCACGCGCTCCATCGCCTTCGCCGAGGACCCGTTCCACATCAGCTACTACCTGTGCTGCCTGGGCATCCGCCGCAAGCGGCCGATCATCGCCGAGCTGTTCGACTCCACGGCCTGACCTGCAACCCGGACCAACCCTGAAACCGCGAGCCTGCCACCACGCCGGGCGGGCTGCGCTCACCTTCGATTTCACAAGTAACCCCCTCACAGGAGCATCACCATGCACTACCAGCAACCCAAGCAACTGCAGGCCGCCATCCTCGACTGGGCCGGCACCGTGGTCGACTTCGGCTCCTTCGCGCCGACGCAGATCTTCGTCGAAGCCTTCGCCGAGTTCGGCGTCCAGGTCAGCCTGGAAGAAGCCCGCGGCCCGATGGGCATGGGCAAGTGGGACCACATCCGCACCCTGTGCGACATCCCCGCCATCGGCGAACGCTACCGCGCCGCCTTCGGCCACCTGCCCACCGATGACGACGTCACCGCCATCTACGAGCGCTTCATGCCGCTGCAGATCGAGAAGATCGCCGAGCACTCGGCGCTGATTCCGGGCGCGCTGGATGCCATCGCTGCGCTGCGCAAGGGCGGGCTGAAGATCGGCTCCTGCTCCGGCTACCCGGCGGTGGTGATGGAGAAGGTCGTTGCCCTGGCGAAGACCAACGGCTACGTCGCCGACCACGTGGTCGCTACCGATGAAGTGCCCAACGGCCGTCCGCACCCGGCACAGGCGCTGGCCAACGTGATTGCCCTGGGCATCAACGACGTGGCGGCCTGCGTGAAGGTTGACGACACCTGGCCGGGCATCCTCGAAGGCCGCAGTGCCGGCATGTGGACCGTGGCGCTGACCTGCTCGGGCAACGCCCTGGGTCTGACCTATGAGCAGTACAAGGCGCTGCCGGCGGAGAAGCTGGAGCAGGAACGCCGCCGCATTGGCCAGATGTTCGAAGGCTCGCGCCCGCACTACCTGATCGACACCATCGCCGAACTGCCAGCGGTGATTGCCGACATCAATGCACGCCTGGCGCGGGGTGAGATGCCGCAGGCCTGCTGATTATTCGCAAGCTGAACTCGACGTAGGATGGCGTGGGGGTTGGCCCTCACCCCAGCCCTCTCCCATAGGGAGAGGGGGCAGACTGTGCCGGCTGAAGCTGCAGTATCCCCCACGCCGATCAGTCCCCTCTCCCGCTCGCGGGAGAGGGTTAGGGTGAGGGGCCGTTGCCGTTGCTCTAGTGCCCCGAATACGGCGGATATTTGTCCCCCGGCACGCGCCGCTGGCGCTGCGGGTCCGGGCCGTCGTGGGGAACGTGGGGCGGATGCGGCGGGTCGATCTGCGGGTCGGCGAGGTCCGGCGAATCCGGGTCGAAACCCAGTTCCGGATCAATATGCCGCGAACCACCCAGGGGCACCTGGCGCTGCGGGTAGCCGGGCAGCCCGCGCTTGTCCCCGGGGCTGGACCTGTCCGGCCAGCGTTCAGGGGCAACGCCCGGGCGCTCTGTGATTTCACCGTGGCCTTTCATGTTCACCTCCAGCGGTTCGGGTAATGGCATGACGGTGGACGCGGGACTGCGCCGAAGGTTTCAGCCGATTGTCCGACGGTACCGCCGGTGGATTCGCCCAGGCGAAAACCCCGATCTAGACCATGGTCGCAAAGACCCGACCGCCCATCTGTGACACCTTCGCGCGCTTTTTTAGCGCCCCCGGAGTCACCGCATGCCCTCGCCCCTCTCCTCCAGCCCGCTCGCCCGCCTGAGCGCCCTCGCCCTGCTCGGTGGCATCGCCGCCCCGGCCAGCGCCGACTTCCTGGAGGACAGCAGCGCGCGCCTGGAGTCGCGCACCTTCTACTTCAACCGCGACTTCCGCGACGGCAGCTCGTCCAACCCGCAGGGTGCCTCCAAGCGCGAGGAAACCGCGCAGGGCTTCATTCTCAACCTGCAGTCGGGCTACACCGAAGGCACCGTCGGCTTCGGTGTCGATGCCCTGGCCATGCTCGGCGTGAAGCTCGACTCCAGCCCCGCCGACAGCAACAGCGGCCTGCTGCCCTCCAGCGGCCACGACCCGCGTCAATCCGAGGACCAGTACGCCAAGGCCGGCGTCACCGGCAAGCTGCGCGTCTCCCACACCCAGTTCAAGTACGGCGCGATGCTGCCGGACATGCCGCTGCTCAAGTACAACGACGGCCGCCTGCTGCCCAACATGTTCCACGGCGCGCAGCTGACCAGCGAGGAAATCGCCCACCTCAAGTTCACCGCCACACGCCTGGAGCGCTACACCGCGCGCGACTCCACCGATGCCCAGGACGTGCGCCTGAACTGCAAGAACAAGCGCTACGCCTGCGATACCACCGGCAACCGCTTCGACTCCTACCAGGCCGACTACCAGGTCAACGACCAGCTCCTGCTGCAATACGCCCAGGGCGGGCTGGAGAACGTCTACCGCCAGCGCTACGTCGGCATCGTCGGCAAGCAGGCGTTGGGTGCCGGCAAGGTCACCGCCGACCTGCGCTGGTTCGACAGCGACGACGACGGCTCGGCCCGCGCCGGGGAGATCGACAACCGCGCACTGAGCCTGCTGCTGGCCTATGCCCAGGGCGGCCACATCCTCAGCGCCGGCTGGCAGCGCATGAGCGGCGACAGCTCCATGCCCTACCTCGACGGCAGCAACCCCTACCTCGCCAACTACGTGCAGGTGAACGACTTCGCCAACGCCCAGGAGCGCTCCTGGCAACTGCGCTACGACTTCGACCTGCGCAGCGTCGGTGTGCCCGGCCTGAGCTTCATGACCCGCTACGTCAACGGCGACCACATCGCCCTGGCCAACGGCGACGAGGGCAAGGAATGGGAGCGCGACGTGGAGTTCAAGTACGTGATCCAGACCGGCACCTTCAAGGACCTCAGCCTGCGCCTGCGCAACGCCACCTACCGCACCAACTACGAACAGTCGGCGCGCGATGTGGACGAGGTGCGGCTGATCGCCAGCTACAACTTCTCGATGCTCTGATCTGTAGGTCGGCGGGGCGGTCGCGGCCGCCTTTCGCCTTAGAAACGGACGTCCTGAAGCTCGCCAAAATCCACTGAGATTCCCAGTACCTGAATGACAAGAATGGCCGTGGCGATGACCAGATGGACTCGGCGAGAGCTGAAGAAGGCGATGATCGGCAACAGGATGATCACCACCATGAAGACGCCCCAGCCGCTGAACCATTGGTTGTCCCAGTACCTCGCCGCTTCCCAGAAGTATTCGGCGTAATAGGCGCTGAACCCGAGGAGGGCCCAGTGCCCGTGGGATTCGAATACCTCCTGGTGAGTCTCGCCGGCCTTCAGCTCGTGAACCGGCAGAATGAGCGCCGCACTGAAGAACAGCAGCAGCGGCGATACCAGCAGTCGCAGAAACTCGTTGTATGTCCAGACATTGATCAAGGACTTCAGGGAGTAGGTGCTCCACCAATATTCGAGCAGCATCAGGAAGAGCGAGGCGCTCCAGATCAGCGGCAACCAATCGATCTTCGAGGTCGCCCGTGAACGCAGCGTCGCCACAACACCAGACAGCAGCCGCGTGACACCAAGCCCCGTCAACATGCCGAAGACGACAGCCAGCCATTGGAACTCGGTACCGGGCATCCGCAGGCCCCCTCTCGCAACGTGTGGCGGTAGACCGCACGGATGCTAAGCCCCATAGCAGCGGGCGGGACCTGGAAGCGGGAGCGACAGCCGGCGAGATTGCAGAATTGTGGTGCACATCCTTTAGCCCGAAGCCAGCTCCGCGAAATCCATTGCAGCGCTATGCGCCTTCCAAGGGGAAGGCGCCAGGGTGCCACTCCTGCAAGGGGAATGATCCTACATGCTGGGGAAACGGATGAGACCCGTTTCATTCTGTCGGCAATGTCCTTGCTCGGGATCGCCGCCAGCAACCGAAAAGTCCCACGAGCCATTAGCCTTGCGGACCTACGAGCGCCGTCCCTAGCCTCTGGTTCGCCGCAGTTCATCGCGGACGGGCGTAGGAACCCGGGATATAAGGATCAAGGTACGGCAACTTTGTAGTCACGATTGCAGGCGAAATCCGCCTTGCACTTTCGTGCGTCTATGGCGGCCGTGCATGGAGGCTTCGGCCTACCGGTTCCTTGGTCCCGGCATTCCTACCCTTGCACGGTCCGCCTCTCTTTACCCGTAGGAAGGTTGATTGGCGGCTTCTTGATCCTTAGACCAAGTAGTGGCTGACATGAACTATCCCTTTTTTACCCCCGCGCCCCGCCTTCTCTCACCACGCAAGTCGACGCTCTCTCCGGAGGTGCCCCATGCGTGAATTCCTCCCAGTCCCCTTGACCGGCCAATTCGGCGAAGAAGTCCTCTTCATCAACGCCCTGGCCCCGGTCGAACACCTGCGCGAAGCCGCCCTGCGCCGCATCACGGCGGTCGAAGACCTGCTGCAACTGATGGAAGACGACAGCGACAGCGGCCTCATCCGCGCCACCGCCCGCCTCGCCTCCGCCTTGGCGCCACTGGTCAGCGAAGCCCGCCAACTCTACGAACTGGCCCTGGAGCGCCCCGGCTACAAGGCGGGGCCGCTGGATCGATAAGCTCCGCCACCGGGTCGGCCTCGCTGCGCCGACCCGACGGCGCTGCCTCACTTCTTGGCGGTGAGCGTGCTGTAGCTGGTGATCAGGTTGCGGTAGTCCGGGATGTGGTTGGAGAACAGCGCGGCCAACCCTTCGATGTCGTTGCGCCAGTCGCGGTGCAGCTCACAGGCCACGCCGAACCAGGTCATCATCTGCGCGCCGGCCGCCTCCATCCGGCGCCAGGCAGCATCGCGGGTAACTTCGTTGAAGGTGCCGGAGGCATCGGCGACGACGAAGACCTCGAAGCCCTCTTCCAGCGCCGACAGCGCCGGGAAGGCCACACAGACCTCGGTGACCACGCCGGCAATGATCAACTGCTTCTTGCCGGTGGCCTTCACCGCCTTGACGAAGTCCTCGTTGTCCCAGGCGTTGATGTTGCCGGGACGGGCGATGTAGGGCGCGTCGGGGAACAGGTCTTTCAGCTCGGGAACCAGCGGGCCGTTGGGGCCGTTCTCGAAACTGGTGGTGAGGATGGTCGGCAGCTTGAAGTACTTGGCCAGGTCGGCCAGGGCCAGGACGTTGTTCTTGAACTTGTCCGGTTCGATGTCGCGCACCAGCGAGAGCAGACCGGCCTGGTGATCGACCAGCAATACGGCGGCCTGGGTCTTGTCGAGACGGACGTAGGGCTTGCTCATGGCGTTTCCTCGTTGCAGTGAAAGCCCGGCCGGAGCCGGGCAAGGGGCGAATCAGCGCTGGGAGTCCAGCACTTCGTGTTCGGTCACCACCTGCTGGGCCTTGGTGTAGCTTTCGATCAGCAGGCGGTAGTGCGGGAAGATCAGGCTGTAGGCCTCGGCCCACTGCGCGGCGTCGGGGCGGTTCCAGGTGCGCTGGATTTCCGAGGCGACGGCGGCGGTATCCATGGGCACCACGCCAGCCTGGACGACACGCGCCAGGGTGATTTCCTGCGCGGCCTTGGAGTAGGTGCCGGAGGCGTCGATCACGGCAAAGACCCGGTAGCCGGCGTTGACCGCGGCAATCGCCGGGAAGGCCATGCATACGCTGGTGATGGTGCCGGCGATGACCAGGGTCTTCTTGCCGGTGGCCTCGACGGCGGCGACGAATTCGGGGTTGTCCCAGGCGTTGATCTCGCCCTTGCGCGCCACGTACTGAGCATGCGGCGCGGCCTCGTGGATCTCGGGGATCAGCGGGCCGTTGGGCCCCTGCGGCACCGACGCGGTGGTGATCACCGGGATTTTCGCCAGGGTGGCGATCCTCGCCAGGGTGATGGCGTTGTTGCGCAGCTCGGTCATGGGCATGTCCTTGACCGTCTGGAACAGCCCGCTCTGGTGGTCGATGAGCAGCATGGCGGTGTCGTCGGGATCGATCACCGGGCGCTGGCCGTTGAAGTTGGCAATCTGGTTGAAGTGGCTCATGTCGTGGTCTCCACAAGGGGCGTCCGGCCCAAGAAACCCGCGCCTCCTGCGCGGGCGTTCATCCAGACTAGGCGAGGCCTGAGTCGGGGGTATGACATCAGCGGGTCATCTGTCCGAAACGTCCGTTCTGGACGTCCGCAATGGCCTGCTGGATTTCGCATTCGCTGTTCATCACGAAGGGGCCGTAACCGACGATGGGCTCGTCCAGCGGCTCGCCACTGAGCAGCAGCACCAGGGCATCGCTCTCGGCTTCCAGCTGCAGGCTGTCGCCGCGCCGGTCGAACAGCGCCAGCTGGCCTTCGCGCAGCGTTTCGCCGCCGCCCAGCCGGACGTTGCCGCGCAGCACCACCAGGGCGGTGTTACGCCCCGCCTTGACGGCCAGTTCCAACGGGCGACCGGGCTGCAGGCGCAAGTCCCAGACATCCAGCGGGCTGAAGGTGTGGGCCGGACCGGCGTGGCCAGCGTAGTCACCGGCAATCACCCGCAGGCTGCCGGCGCCGTCGGCCAGTTCGATGCGCGGGATGTCACCGGCCAGCAGCGTCTGGTAGGCCGGTGCGGTGCGCTTGTGGCGGGCCGGCAGGTTCACCCAGAGCTGGGCCATGTGCAGGTTGCCGCCGCTGCGGGCGAAGTCCGGCGAGTGGTATTCCTCGTGGAGGATGCCGTCGCCGGCAGTCATCCACTGCACGTCGCCAGGGCCGATGCGGCCGCCACCGCCGCTGGAGTCGCGGTGCTCCAGTTCTCCGTCATAGACCAGGGTCACGGTCTCGAAGCCCCGGTGCGGGTGCTGGCCGACGCCACGGCGCACCGTGCTGGGGCCGAAAGCGTGGGGGCCGGCATGGTCGAGCAGCAGGAAGGGGCTGAGGTGCTCGCCCAGGCTGTCGTAGGAGAACAGCGTGCGGACCGGAAAACCGTCACCGACCCAATGCGGGCGGGCGGCGCTGTAGATGCCAAGAATCTGTTTCATGGAGTGCCTCCTGTAGTGCATGGAGGCCACGATACGGATGGAACAATTGCCTCGGTAGACGGCAAAAATTAGTATCAGTGTTCCACAAGAGGAACACTGAAATGGACGATCTCAACGACCTCTATTACTTCGCCCAGGTGGTCGAGCACGGCGGTTTCACCCCGGCCGGCCGTGCCCTGGACGAGCCCAAGTCGAAGCTCAGCCGGCGCATCGCCGCGCTGGAGGAGCGTCTGGGCGTGAGGCTGATCCAGCGTTCGACGCGGCACTTCTCGGTGACCGAGATAGGCCAGGTGTTCTACCGGCACTGCGTGGCGATGCTGGTGGAAGCGGCGGCGGCCACCGAGGCCGTCGAGCAGCACCGTTCCGAACCGCGCGGGGTGGTGAACCTGAGCTGCCCCACGGCGCTGCTGAACTTCTGGGTCGGCCCGATGCTGGCGCGCTTCATGGTGCAGTACCCGCTGGTGGAGCTGCATGTACAGAGCACCAACCGCCAGGTGGACCTGATCCAGGAAGGCATCGACATCGCCCTGCGGGTGCGCTTCCCGCCACTGGAAAGCAGCGACCTGGTGATGAAGGTACTGGGCGAAAGCCGCCAGCGTGTGGTGGGTGCCCCGGCCTTGCGCGAGCGCCTGCCGGCCAGGCCGACGCCCGCCGACGTGGCCGCCCTGCCGACGCTGCATTGGGGCGTGGTGCAGCGCGAATACCAGTGGCTGCTGGACGGCCCCAAGGGCGCCAGCGCGCAGGTGCGCTACCAGCCGCGAATGGTCACCGACGATCTGGTCGCCCTGCGTCAGGCCGCGCTGGCGGGCGCCGGCGCGGTGCACATGCCTGCCGTGGTGGTCTGCGATGACCTGAATGACGGCAAGCTGGTGAACCTGCTGCCCGACTGGGCGCCACGCACCGGCGTGGTCCATGCGGTGTTCCCTTCGCGGCGCGGCTTGCTGCCGTCGGTACGAACCTTGCTCGATTTTCTGGGCGAGGAGTTCGAGAAGAGCGACATGTCCTAAGTAGGCGTCCTGCAGGGCGGACAGAAAGTTCGCACTTCAACCCAGAACACGGGTCGACTCTGAAGGAAATACGAGTCGGGAATAGGACGAGCATTTCTTCAGAAAGCCCTGACATACCTTTCCAGCGACCAATCCTTACCATTTGTCGACATAAACGCCGTAACCAGTTCATCTGGTTGGAAATATCTGATTAATGTCTACCTTGAATACTGTTGGAAGATTGTCGAGGAGCAGCCGGTATGGCTAAGAACCTGAAAGAGCGTGCAACGGTTATCTGCCGCCTCGACGACAAGATTCTCTTCGTGCGCAAATCCAAGTCGAAATGGAACCTCCCCGGCGGCCGCATCGAGGCCGACGAACGCCCCGGCCAGGCCGCCACCCGCGAGCTGATCGAGGAAACCGGGCTGGCCATCGAACAGCTGAACTACGTCGCACCGCTGGAGCTGTACCAGACGCTGCACTACGTGTTCGAGACGCCGGTCGACCCGGCGCAGCAGCCCACGCCCCTGAACGAGATCGCCGACTGCCGCTGGTTCGCGCCCGAAGAACTGGAGCGCCGCCGGGTCAACAAGTCGGCACGCCGCCTGCTGCGCACCTGCCTGAAGGCCAGCTGACAGGCTGACGGACGCCGCGTATCAGGGTATCTTCAGCGCCTTCCTATAAGACGCCCGTACAGGATTTACCCCATGCTTCGCGCTGCCATGCTTTGCACCCTTGCGCTGTCCTCCGGCCTTGCCGTCGCCCAGGTCGAGGTGAAGCCCGTGCAGCATTCCAAGGTGGGCGAAGTGCTGGCGGTACGGATCAGCGAGGAAATCGCTCCGGGCGACTACGAGCGCCTGTTCAAGGGGCTGATGGCCAACCCGGGCAAGTTCGCCCGCAAGGTGGCCCTGCTGGACAGCATCGGAGGCAGCGCCGCCGAATCGATCAAGATGGGCCGCCTGCTGCGCGAGTCCGGCTTCGAGACCCTGGTGCCGACCAACAGCGTCTGCCAGGGCTCCTGCGTCTACCTGCTGGCCGCCGGCAAGCACCGCACGGTGCGCGGCTATGTGGGGCTGCATCGCCCTTACTACCCCGCCGGCGATTCGTCCCAGGCGGCGGGCAGCTATAACGCCCGCACCTATTTCCGCGACATGGACATTCCGCTGGAACTGGCCGACACCATGCAGAGCATCGATCCGCAGCGCATGCGTGTGCTGACTCCGGAGGAGTTGCAACGTTACCGACTGGGCGCCACGCCCAGCCAGATCAGCGCCCGCTGACGTTCAGCGGCCACTGGTCGGCGTCGAGGTAACCGAGCAGGCGCGGGCTCTTGTCCGATTCACTGAGCACGAAGAGCGTCGAGGCGTAATCCGGGGTTGCGGGGTCGTCCACGCTTACCGAGTGTTCCAGGTCTTCGATGCATTCGCTGTGGGTCACCAGGATCAGGTTGCGGTGCGCCACCTTGTGCTGCAGCGCCTGGTCCAGCATCGAGCCTTCGCATTTGTACAGCCAGGGCTGCTCCTGCGGCGTGCGGCCGAACATCGAGGTGGCGGTCTGCACCGCCCGCAGCTGTTCACTGCTGAGGATGTCGGCATTGGCCAGGCCGAGGGTGGCGAAGTCCTGGCCGATGGCATGGGCACTCTGGCCGCCACGCACGGTGATGCCATCGACATTGCCCAGGCAGGGCGCACTGGAACGGTCACACCGTTCGGCGTGACGCACCAGCACGATCAGGTCGCCGTTCTGCCAGTGCTCGCGCAATTCCGCCTGGCGCTGGGCATCGCCTACCAGGGGAGTCGGCCGCGAGAAGTCCAGCGGCAGGAAGCCGCTGAGCAGGGCGATCACCGGGAGGATCGCCAGCAAGGACAACCAACCGCGGGACAGTGATCTGAAGAACTTCGGGATGGGCATGGTTCAGGCCGTGCAGCTGGAAAAGGGTCCGCGTCCGTTCCCTCTTCGAAGGAGGGAGGCCCGACCCATCCCTGGGATGACCATCGCACTGCGGGGTTGTCAGATGGCGGGCAAGCAAACCCTATCGCCGGATTCGTGAAGAACCCGTTATGAATTGCTGAAGAATCCGTCTCTGTCAGAAACGACCGTCCGTCGCCCCGCCGCTTTCATACTGCCGGCTGACACAATCAGCCGGCTTTCGGTCATCGCACTGTGGTAGAACAGGGCACAGTGCCATCAGAGAGCCGCCGCCATGCCGTACGACGCCTCCCCGGAAAATCCCGTCTACCAGACCCTCCTCGAATCCACCCGTGCCATTCCTTGGAAGATCGACTGGCGATCCATGACCTTCGCCTACATCGGCCCACAGATCGAAGAACTTCTGGGCTGGAGCCAGGCCAGCTGGGTCAGCGCCAACGACTGGGCCGAGCGCATGCACCCGGAGGATCGCGAGCGCGTGGTGAACTTCTGTGTGTCGCAGTCCCGCGAGGGCACCGACCACGAGGCGGACTACCGCGCCCTCACCTCCTCCGGTGACTACGTGTGGATCCGCGACGTGGTGCACGTGGTGCGCGACGACAATGGCGAGGTGGATTCGCTGGTCGGCTTCATGTTCGACATCAGCGAGCGCAAGCGCGCCGAAGAGCAGTTGATCATGCTGCAGCGCCAGCTGGAGGAGTATTCGTACAAGGACGGCCTGACCGGCGTGGCCAACCGGCGCATGTTCGACTCGGTGCTGGACACCGAATGGGGCAGCGCCCAGCGCAGCGGCCAGCCGATCTCGCTGGTGCTGCTGGATATCGACTACTTCAAGCAGTTCAACGATCACTACGGGCACATCCAGGGCGACGACTGCCTGCGCAGCGTCGGCAAGGCGCTGGCCGGCGCGCTGCATCGGCCCAGGGACTTCATCGCACGCTTCGGTGGCGAGGAGTTCGTGCTGGTGCTGCCGGAGACCGACAGCGAGGCCGCGCGGCAGATCGCCGAGCGTTGCCGCAGCGTGCTGCGCGAGCAGCGCATTGCCCACGAGAAGTCTGCCGTCTCCGACCTCCTGACCATCAGCCTGGGCGTCGGTACCGCCGTGCCCGCCTCCAGCGACCGTCCGCTGGACTTCGTCGCGGCAGTGGATCGCCTGCTCTACCAGGCCAAGCAGGCCGGGCGCGACCGCTTGGTGGCGGCGCAGTGGAGTCGCGGGGATGATCTGCGGCGTGATGCGGTGCGCACCCGCCCTTGATGGAGTCGGCTTCCACGTCCTGAGTCGAATCGCAGGACCTCCACTGCACCTCCTCGCTTGTCGATTTCGGCCGAATGGAATCCAGCCCCGAAGCTTATCTGCCGCGCTGCATCAGCGGTTCAACCGAATCACCTGAGATGTCAAAAAAATATCAAAACAACATCACCTCTGATACAATTGCGCCTTTTTTATTAGGGAGATTTACGGTGGCGGGGACGACGCGAAACTTATCCTTGGACTTCTTCAGAGGAGCCTTCGCACTAGTAGTCGCATTGGGACATTTCTATTTCTGGAGCGGCGTAAAGAACGTTATTCCCTCCTCGTTCGTTCTGGCGGTGGACTTCTTTTTCATCCTCAGTGGCTTCGTTCTTACCAAATCGATCATTGCGGACAAGCGCGATGGTAGCGACTGGTTCGTCAGGTTCACCGAGAAGCGAATCTTCCGGCTATTCCCGACCTTTCTATTCGCTGTCGCTGTTCAATTCGTGATCCTGAAGCTCACGAAAAACCTATCCACTCCCAGCGGACTGGACCTGTTCAAGATAGTCACCCTCACTCAACTGTTCCCCTTTGGTGGTGGCGGCAACTACAGATTTGAGCCCATTGGAGTGGGCTGGAGCATTTCCGCCGAATTCTGGTTGGGCATGATCTTCTTCTCCCTCATCCACGCATTGAAGCAGAGACATGCGGGTGTCCTTCTGGCCTGTCTGGTCCTGGTAGCACTCTGGCTGGCCGTGCTTATCAGCAGAACATCTCCGCTGCACATGAACGTGCATTACCACCTATGGAACAACGGCGTTCCCTTTGGATTCATTCGCTGCCTGATTGGCTTCTGCCTCGGTGCGGCCGTCGCCATCCATGTGCGTTCGCAGCAGATATCCGAATGGGGTGAATCCATCATCCAGATCATTGTCATAAGTATCGGCCTGTATTTATTTGCAAAGACCAGTTGGGTCAACCGCGATGCCTACATTGCTCCGTTCATTTTCACCGTGCTCATCTACTCCATCGCAAGCCAAGCTGGCATCGTGTATCACCTGACGAATAATCGACTGGGCGACTTCCTCGGTCGCATTTCCTATTCGGTCTATCTGATTCACCCGATCTTCGTGGGCTTCTACAAGCAGCACATGGATATGAGCGACTGGTCCGCCGTTCCGTCATACCTGATGATGGTGATCGGAGCTGCATATCTGGTTCACATATTCATCGAGCAGCCTGCCATCGACTATGTGAACAGGAAGCAAAAATCGGCACGCTCCGGCCTCGCCACAACTTGATGCGTTCAAAGACGCGCTGCCTTCCATAAAGAAGCCCGCCAATTGGCGGGCTTCTTTATGGCGACGTACCGGAACGACCACAAGGCGGCTGCGACGTCCTGACTCGACCAACCGGACGGGCAGTGGCGCCAGAGCTGTCTAAGCTCTATAGCCACACGCGCGTGCCGGCGGCAGCGCGGCGGCCTCACGAGGGTTGCCGCCCACTGCGCCAAACCGATGGATCACCTGGCCCGGAGCCGGCATTGCGTAGAGCCGACCCCGTAACCAGGACCCCTGACCATGCACGATATCGACCCCGTCGAAACCCAGGAATGGCTGGACGCGCTGGAATCCGTACTGGAAAAAGAAGGCGAAGAGCGCGCCCACTACCTGATGACTCGCCTAGGCGAGCTGGCCAGCCGAACCGGCACGCAACTGCCCTACGCCATCACCACGCCTTACCGCAACACCATCCCGGTAGGCCACGAAGCCCGCATGCCGGGCGACCTGTTCATGGAGCGGCGCATCCGCTCGCTGGTGCGCTGGAACGCGCTGGCCATGGTGATGCGCGCCAACCACAAGGACCCGTCGCTGGGCGGACACATTTCCACCTTCGCTTCCTCGGCGACCCTCTACGACATCGGCTTCAACTACTTCTTCAACGGCCCCACCGAGGAACACGCCGGCGACCTGATCTACTTCCAGGGCCACGCCTCGCCGGGCTTCTACGCCCGCGCCTACATCGAGGGCCTGCTTACCGACGAGCAACTGGAGAACTTCCGCCAGGAGGTCGACGGCAAGGGCATTTCCTCCTATCCGCACCCGCGCCTGATGCCGAAGTTCTGGCAGTTCCCGACGGTGTCCATGGGCCTGGGGCCGATCCAGGCGATCTACCAGGCGCGCTTCATGAAGTACCTGGAGAGCCGTGGCTTCATTCCCGCCGGCAAGCAGAAGGTCTGGTGCTTCCTGGGTGACGGCGAGACCGACGAGCCGGAGTCCCTGGGCGCGATCTCCCTAGCCGGGCGCGAGAAGCTCGACAACCTGATCTTCGTGGTGAACTGCAACCTGCAGCGCCTGGACGGCCCGGTGCGCGGCAACGGCAAGATCGTCCAGGAACTGGAAGGCGTGTTCCGTGGCGCCAACTGGAACGTGATCAAGGTGATCTGGGGCCGTTTCTGGGACCCGCTGTTCGCCAAGGACACCGCCGGCCTGATGCAGGCGCGCATGGACGAGGCGGTGGACGGCGACTACCAGAACTACAAGGCCAAGGACGGTGCCTTCGTCCGCGAGCACTTCTTCGGCGCGCGGCCGGAGCTGCTGGAGATGGTCAAGGACCTCTCCGACGAGGAAATCTGGAAGCTCAACCGCGGCGGCCACGATCCCTACAAGGTCTACGCCGCCTACCACGCCGCGGTGAACCACAAGGGCCAGCCCAGCGTAGTGCTGGCTAAGACCATCAAGGGCTACGGCACCGGCACCGGCGAGGCGAAGAACATCGCCCACAACATCCACGAGATCGACGTGGACAGCCTGCGCGCCTTCCGCGACCGCTTCGATATCCCGATCAAGGATGCAGACCTGGCCAAGCTGCCCTTCTACCGCCCCGACGAAGGCAGCGCCGAGGCGCGCTACCTGAAGGAGCGCCGCGCTTCCCTGGGCGGCTTCATGCCCCACCGCCACGGCAACAGCCAGCGCATCCCGGCGCCGCCGCTGGAGACGCTCAAGGCGCTGCTCGATGGCTCGGGCGACCGCGAGATTTCCACCACCATGGCCTTCGTGCGGATCATCTCGCAGCTGGTGAAAGACAAGGAGCTAGGCCAGCGCATCGTGCCGATCATTCCCGACGAGGCACGCACCTTCGGCATGGAAGGCATGTTCCGCCAGCTCGGTATCTACTCCTCGGTGGGCCAGCTCTACGAGCCGGTCGACAAGGAACAGCTGATGTTCTACCGCGAGGACAAGAAGGGCCAGATCCTCGAAGAAGGCATTACCGAGGCCGGTGCCATGTCGTCCTTCATCGCCGCCGGCACGGCCTACAGCAACTACCGCCAGCCGATGCTGCCGTTCTACATCTTCTATTCGATGTTCGGCTTCCAGCGCATCGGCGACCTGGCCTGGGCGGCCGGTGACAGCCTGACGCGCGGCTTCCTGCTGGGCGGCACCGCCGGGCGCACCACGCTCAACGGCGAAGGCCTGCAGCACGAGGACGGCCACAGCCATGTGCTGGCTTCGGTCATCCCCAACTGCCGCACCTACGACCCGACCTACTCCTACGAGCTGGCGGTGATCATCCAGGAAGGCGTGCGGCAGATGATGGAGGAGCAGCAGGAGGTCTTCTACTACATCACCGTGATGAACGAGAACTACCCTCACCCGCCACTGCCCAAGGGCGCCGAGGAAGGCATCATCAAGGGCATGTACCTGCTCGACGAGGACAAGCACGCCGCCGCGCACCATGTGCAGCTGCTCGGCTCGGGCACCATCCTGCGCGAGGTGGAAGCGGCGGCGAAAATCCTCCGTGACGACTTCGGCATCGGTGCGGACGTCTGGTCGGTGCCCAGCTTCAACGAGCTGCGCCGCGACGGCCTCGCGGTGGAGCGCTGGAACCGCCTGCATCCAGGACAGAAGCCACGGCCCAGCTATGTCGAACAGTGCCTGGCCGGGCGGCGCGGGCCGGTGGTGGCGTCCACCGACTACATGAAGGTCTACGCCGACCAGATTCGCCAGTGGGTGCCGACCAAGGAATACAAGGTGCTGGGCACCGACGGCTTCGGCCGCAGCGACACCCGCGCCAAGCTGCGCCACTTCTTCGAGGTCGACCGCCACTGGGTGGTGCTCGCCGCGCTGGAGGCCCTGGCCGATCGCGGCGACATCGAGCCGAAAGTGGTGGCCGAGGCCATCGCGAAGTTCGGCCTCGACCCGGAAAAAACCAACCCGCTGGACTGCTGAGGAGAGGCACGATGAGCGAGACCATTCGCGTACCCGACATCGGCAACGGCCAGGGTGAAGTCATCGAACTGCTGGTCAAGGTCGGCGACCGCATCGAAGCCGACCAGAGCCTGCTGACGCTGGAGTCCGACAAGGCCAGCATGGAGATTCCCGCGCCGAAAGCGGGCGTGGTGAAGGCGATCAAGGTGAAGATCGGCGACACCCTCAAGGAAGGCGATGAAATCCTCGAACTGGAAGCCGAAGGCGGCGCCGCCGAAGCCAAGGCCGAGGAACCGACCCAACCTGCCGCCGAGGCCCCCCAGCCCGCCGCCGCGCCGGCGCCTCAACCTGCGCCTTCCGGCGGCGGCGTGGAAACCATCAAGGTGCCGGACATCGGCAATGGCCAGGGCGAGATCATCGAACTGATGGTCAAGGTCGGTGACCGCATCGAGGCCGACCAGAGCCTGCTGACGCTGGAGTCCGACAAGGCCAGCATGGAGATTCCCGCGCCGAAAGCGGGCGTGGTGAAGGCGATCAAGGTGAAGATCGGCGACACCCTCAAGGAAGGCGACGACATCCTCGAACTGGAAACCGAGGGCGGCGCTGCTACGACCAGCACGCCGGCCGCGGCGGCGCCCGCCTCTGCTCCGGCTCCGGCGAAGGAAGAAAAGCCAACGCCCGCCCCGACTGCCAGTGGCGGCGTGGAGAGCATCCGCGTGCCCGATATCGGCAACGGCCAGGGCAACGTCATCGAACTGATGGTCAAGGTGGGTGACCACATCGAGGCCGACCAGAGCCTGCTGACGCTGGAATCCGACAAGGCCAGCATGGAGATTCCGGCGCCGAAAGCAGGCGTGGTGAAGGCGATCAAGGTGAAGATCGGCGACACCCTCACGGAAGGCGACGAGATACTCGACCTGGAAGTGGCGGGCGCAGCGGCGGCTCCCGCAGCCGCTGCAGAAAAACCAGCCGCTGCTCCAGCGGCGAAAGCCGAACCGCCCAAGGCGCCGGGCGTCGCCCCGGTGGGCGCGCCCAGCCGCGACGGCACCAGGGTGCATGCGGGCCCCGCCGTGCGCATGGTCGCCCGCGAGTTCGGTGTCGAGCTGGCGCAAGTCACCGGCAGCGGGCCCAAGGGCCGCATCCTCAAGGAAGACGTACAGGCGTTCGTGAAGGAGCAGCTGCAACGCAGCAAGTCCGGTGCCGCTGCAGGAGCAACCGGTGGCGCAGGCATCCCGCCGATCCCGGAGATCGACTTCAGCAAGTTCGGCGAAACTGAGGAAGTGGCGATGACCCGCCTGATGCAGGTCGGCGCCAGCAACCTGCACCGCAGCTGGCTGAACGTGCCCCATGTGACGCAATTCGAGTCCGCCGACATCACCGAGGCGGAGGCCTTCCGCATCGCGCAGAAGGCGGCGGCGGAAAAAGCCGGCACCAAGCTGACCATCCTGCCGATCCTGCTCAAGGCCTGCGCCCACCTGCTGCGCGAGCTGCCGGACTTCAACAGCTCCCTCGCCCCCAGTGGCAAGGCGTTGATCCGCAAGAAGTACGTGCACATCGGCTTCGCCGTGGACACGCCGGATGGCCTGCTGGTGCCGGTTATCCGCGACGTCGACCGGAAGGGGCTGCTGCAGCTTGCGCTGGAGGCCGCCGAGCTGGCGGAGAAAGCGCGGACGAAGAAGCTATCCGCCGACGCCATGCAGGGTGCCTGCTTCACCATCTCCAGCCTCGGGCACATCGGCGGTACCGGCTTCACCCCCATCGTCAACGCGCCGGAAGTGGCGATCCTCGGTGTGAGCAAGGCAGCCATCCAGCCGGTGTGGGACGGCAAGGTCTTCCAGCCCCGGCTGATGCTGCCGCTGTCGCTGTCCTACGACCACCGGGTAATCAACGGCGCAGCGGCAGCGCGGTTCACCCGCAGGCTTGGGGAGGTGTTGGGGGATATTCGCAGCCTGCTGCTTTAAAAAAACCAGGAACAATCCCGCTCAGGCGGAATTGTTCCTGGGGCTCCGCTGGTTGGGCCCGGCAACATCGGTCAGCGCACGCGCAAATGTCAGGGCTCTCCTTCCTATTTCGTTTGCCACGCTCTTCACACTTTCTTGCGCTTCGGAAAATACCTTCCCCACCACTCCTGAATTCACCTTGTTCCTCCCCCCTGTCTTCCAAACACTCCGTTCTGCTTCCAGGCATAAAAAAGCTCTAGGTCGGGCATTACAGGCCACCTGGCGTTTCGAGGAAGTCCTGCCGCCATGACGCGCTGGCAGGTACTAGCTGACAGGAGTTAAACGTGAAAAGAACCCAGGCATTCAGCCGAAACAAAGTTTCACTGGCCATCTCCCTGGCCGCCGCCAGCTTCTCGCTGTGCGCCCAGGAGTCCCGACTGGCTTACGGCCCACAGGGCGTTCCCGTCTTCGAAACGCGCTTCTTCGATGTAGGCGACGGCCCCTACATGACCGACGGGGACACCGCGCAAGTATCAACATGGAATCTCAGCGGCGACCAGAAGAGCAAGATTCAGAAAGCCATCGAGTATTGGGCGACAGTGATCCGGCCGGCTCCGGGTGCGCCCATTGCCGTGGTCAACGTGGGGACCAATAACGAGGACAATGCCGGCGGCGCCAGCGATTCGGTCCAGGTTACCGAGACAAGCGCACTCACCGCTGTTCAGGCAGCCCTCATCGGGCGGAACGATCTGGTCAAGTCGCTGGACTATGGGTCCCATGCGCAATTCCAGATGGGCAACGGGCTCACCTACGATTCGATCGCCTACCTACCCTCCCAGCAGCCGCGCTCAACCAACTTCGATCTCAGCGCCACGGCACTCCACGAACTGGCGCATGGACTGGGAGTCACCACTTACGTTGCCGATAAAAATGGCAGCGGTTCCAAAACCCCCTATTTCCAATCCTCGTTGGGGTCCTGGGAAGAGCATATGCGGGACGACAATGGCAATCCGGCGCAGCCGGGCCAGGCCGTACTCTGCTCGGTCTGCGCCACCCCCTATGACCCCGCCGGCTTCGATCTGCGCCAGGACAACGGTTACGTCACAGGCAAGCATGTGGATGAAGTCCTGGCTGGCGCCATGCCCGGCGTTCCCGTGCGGATACTGAGCCTGGACGGCACCATCGACACTGACTACATGGCCCATATCGAGCTGAAGAACAGCCTGATGAGCCACCAGAACTATCGCAACTACACCACCTTCATGGAGGCGGAACTGGCGGCCCTGCAGGACCTGGGTTACCAGATCGACCGCCGCAATTTCTTCGGCTATTCGGTGTATGGCGACGGCCAGACTCTGTACAACCAGCACGGCTATTACCAGCGCAATGCCGAAGGCACCGATTACCTGGTTGGCGCCTACAGCAACACGTTGATGGGCTTGGGGCTCCACGTTTACGGCAACAATAACCTGATCTTCCAGCAGGCCAACCTGCTGACCCGTGGCGCCGGGGCCGCCGGCGTGCGAATCGACGGCGAAGGCAACACCCTAATAGTAGAACCCGGCACCCGCATTCATGCCGACGGCTTGAACGGTCGAGGCGTGCTCTTCGCTTACGGCATGGACCACAACTTCATCCAGCGCGGTGATGTCGAGGCGCTGGGCGATCAGGGCATCGCGGCCGAATTCAACTTCGGCAACAATCTAGTGGGCAACAAGAGCGAGTATCGCGGATCGTTCATTCGCACTGAAGATGGCAGTCCTTCCGACCTGCTCCCGGAGCTCGAAGGCGCCCTGGTCGACAACGTCGACATCAGCGGTCGCCTGGCCGGCAAGGCAGCGGCCATCTCCATCTCCAGCAACGCCCTGGTCAATACCCTCAACGTGCTGTCCGGCGCGAAGCTCGAAGGCAATATCCTTTCCGCCTATGACCAGGAGGACGACAACGGTAACCAGCGCCTGACCCAACTGACCTTCGGTCGCCTGGCCGATAGTCAGGGCCGCGCCACCAACCAGGCCGACCCGAACTTCCGCATGACCTACAACGGCGACATCCAAGGCATCACCAACTTCGCCCTCAACCTGCGTGGCGGCGTCACTTCCCTGGGCGGGCACAACCAGGTCTACAGCATGGAAGTCGCTGAAGGCGCAACGCTGGCCGGCAACGGCTATTTCAAGCTCAACGAAGACGGCTCGTTCGTCAACCGTGGCACCGTCGCACCGGGAAACTCCATCGGCAGCATCACCGTCGACGGCAACTACCAGCAGACCGATTCCGGCCAATTGCTGGTGGAGGTCAACGACAAGGGCGCCCACGACAGCCTGGTGGTCAAGGGCAACGCCGACCTCGCCGGTCGCCTGACCGTCTCGCCGCAGCGTGGCTGGTACTCGCCGCAATGGAAAATCAGCTCCAGCCAACTGCTGGCGGCAAACTCCACCACCGGCGCCTTCGACGAAGTGCAGGCCACGCCTATTTCGCCGACTATGTCGCTGCTGGCCACTCCGCAAATCAACGGCAGCCAGCTACTGAGCTTCAACCGCACCAGCGATGCTTACAGCCAGTACGCCACGAGCAAAAACGGGCGTAATGTCGGTGAAGCCCTGAGCGAAACCACCTCCTCGCCGGCCAGCACCGACCGCCAGAACCTGTACACCGCGCTGGACTTCTCCAACCCCGACGGCAGCACCATCGCCAGGGCGCTGGAGCAGCTCTCCCCGTCCGCCTACAGCGCCATGATGGCCAGTTCGCTGCAGCGCGAGCAGCAAGTGGCCGACGCCATCAGCGCCCGCGAACCGGGCAAGCTGCGTGACGATGAGTGGCAGACCTTCATCCAGCCCTTCGGCGGCAATTCCCGGCAGAACAGCGATCACGATGCCGTGGGCTACACCACCGACAGCTACGGCGTGATCTTCGGTGCGGAAACCGCCGCCTCCAGCGACGGCGCATTGATCGTTGGCCTGCATGGCGCCGCCAGTAAGCAGAACCTCAGCCTGAAGGACCCGCAGCGCGGCGATGGCGATACCACGGCGTTGGAGTTGGGTGCACACGTCCGCTACGCACTCGACCCGATGGCCGGCACCTACTGGCTGGGTAGCGCCCGCGTCGGCTACGAGAACGGCGAACTCAAGCGCAAGATCGACTTCGACGACTACTCGGCCCGCAACAAGGCCGACTGGACCGGCAAGAGCGCGTCCGTGGTCGGCGGCGGCGGCTATCGCTTCCAGCTGAACGAGAACGTCAGCCTGGGTCCGATCGCCACCCTGACCTACACCAGCCTGTGGCGCGACGGCACCCACGAGAAAGGCGCCGATGGCTCCGCGCTGAAGCTGAAGTCCCAGCAGTTCGATTCGCTGCGCTCCAGCGTCGGCCTGAACAGCGCGATGAACTTCCCGCTGGAAGGCGGCCGCGCCATCAAGGCCGAGGGCCAGGTCACCTGGAACCATGAGTTGCTGAACACCGACCTGATCCAGGACGCGACCTTCGCCACCTACCAGGGCTCGTCGTTCCGCAGCAAGAACACCGTCATGGACCGCGACTCCATGGGCCTGCGCGGCAACATCCGCTACTCGCTCAGCGAGAACGTCGACATCGGCGCCGGGGTTGCCAGTGATCTGTTCCGCACCGGCTACAACTCGGTGTCGGGCAACCTGTCGCTGGACTGGCGCTTCTGATCCACCCTCCCCGCGCCCTGCGCGGGGAACCATCTTCCTCGGTGCTTGCCGCCCTTCGGGGCGGCTTTTTTCACAGGCGGTCCAGCGGAATTCGCAGGTAACGCACGCCGTTGGCTTCCGTCTCCGGCAGCTCGCCCGCACGCATGTTCACCTGGATCGACGGCCAGATCAGCGCCGGCGCATGCAGCCCTGCATCGCGCTGCTCGCGCATGCTGACGAAGGCGTCCTCGCTCACTCCCTCATGCACGTGCACGTTGTCCCGGCGCTGCCGCGCCACGCTGGTCTCGAATTCATGGTGATCGCGTTTGGCAGTCAGGTAGTCGTGGCACAGGAATAGCCGCGTCTCGTCCGGCAAGGCGAACAGTCGCTGGATCGAGCGGTACAACTGCCGTGCATCGCCGCCGGGAAAGTCGCACCGGGCAGTGCCGTAGTCGGGCATGAACAGGGTGTCACCCACGAACGCCGCATCGCCGACCAGGTAGGTCATGCAGGCCGGCGTGTGGCCGGGCGTGTGCAGTGCCTGGGCCTGCAGTTCGCCGATGCTGAAGCACTCGCCATCTTCGAACAGATGGTCGAACTGGCTGCCGTCGCAGGGGAAATCTTCATCCAGGTTGAACAGGCCGGCGAAGGTGCGCTGAACCTGGGCGATGCTCGATCCGATGGCCAGCCGGCCGCCCAGTTCGCCCTTGAGCCAGGCGGCGGCGGACAGGTGATCGGCATGCAGATGGGTTTCCAGCAGCCACTCCACCGTCAGCGCCTGCTCGCGAACGTACTCGAGTATCTGGCGGGCGCCGGCGTTGCCAACGCGGCCGGCGGCGGCATCGTAGTCCAGCACCGGGTCGATGATGGCGCAGCGCCCGGTGCTGTGATCCGCCACTACATAGCTGTAGGTGGATGTGGCGGGATCGAAGAAGTGCTGGATGGTGGCGCTCATGTGGGTCTCCTCCTGGTCTCGATTTTCCATTCGTAGCCCGCCATCCCCACCAGCATGGCGATGCAGAACAGCGCTCCCTGCCAGTAGCCGGCAGCGAAGGTCACCAGAGCCGGCCCCGGACAAATGCCGGCAATGCCCCAGCCAACGCCGAACAGCAGGCTGCCGCCGATCAGTCGGCCATCCAGTTCACGGCGCTGCGGCAGCTGCATCAGGCCGCCCAGCAGCGAACGATGCTGCCGCCGCGCCCAAGTGAAAAACGGTAGACCAACCGCGATGGCGGCGAACATCACCAGCGCCAGCGACGGGTCCCACGCCCCGGCGAGATCGAGGAACCCCAGCACCTTGGCCGGGTTGGCCATGCCGGCCAGCAGCAGGCCGAAACCGAACAGCAGCCCGGCCAGCAACGCGACGATGCGGCTCATGCTCCGCTCCCCAGCAGATGGCGCACGACAAACACGGTGGCAAAGCCGGTCCCCATGAAGCACAGGGTCGCTACCAGCGAGCGGCCGGACAGCCGCGATAAACCGCAGACGCCATGCCCACTGGTGCAGCCGGAACCGAAACGGCTGCCAACGCCGACCAGCAGGCCCGCCACCGCCAGCGTCATCCAGCCGGCCTCGAAACGGATCTCCGGCAGCGGATGCAGCACCGTCCACAACAGCGGGGCAGCGAGTATCCCGATCAGGAAGAACAATCCTTCGCCCTTCCAGCCTGCACTGTTGAACAACCCGCCGAGCAAGCCGCTGATACCGGCGACGCGGCCATCGAGCACGGCATAGAGCCCGGCCGAAAGACCGATCAGTGCGCCGCCGGCCAGCGCGCTCCACGGCGTGAAATGAGCCCAGTCGATCATCTCGCCTGCTCCGCGCAGAACAGCCGGTACAAGGTCTCGATCACCGCCAGTGCCTGCTGGCTGGCAATGCGGTAGTAGACCTGCTTGCCATCGCGGCGGGTCTCCACCAGCTCCTCGCGGCGCAGCACGGCCAGTTGCTGCGACAGGGTAGGCTGGGTGATGCCGGTACAGGCTTCCAGCTCGCCGACGTTCAGCTCGCCCTGGGCCAACTGGCAGAGCAGCATCAGGCGATCGGTGTTGGCCAGCGCCTTGAGCAACTGGCAGGCGGATTCAGCGGATTGGTGCAGGCGCAGGGCGTCGGCGGGTTCGAGCGTGGTGGCGGTCATGGGGACGATCTACCAATATACAATCTATATTTTTATAGATTGTTTTCCGCACCCTGACCAGCCCCTCCCCCTTCATCAGATCAGCGGTTTCTCGTACCGCCAGGCATCGGCGCCGTCTTCGTAGAAATTGGCGATCCGGCCGAAGCGGCGATAGCCACGCCGCTCATAGAGCCCAATGGCGACGCAGTTATCGACGCGCACCTCGAGCCGCAACGCCCTGCAACCGTGCCGCGCGGCACTACGCTCCGCCTGTTCCAGCAATCCGCTGCCCAGTCCCCTGCCGCGAGCCTGCTGCGAGGTCGCCAGCGAATACAGGCGTGCCACCTTCGTGCCCCGGCGAAACAGCAGCAAAGCGTAACCGAGCAACTCGTTGCCCTCCTGCGCCACGATCAGCTCGGCACTCGGCGCGGCGATCAACTGGCGAAAGCTGCGCGCACTCAGACGGTCCTGGTGAAAAGTGCCCTCCTCCAGCGCCACAAGACCCGCTAAATCGGCACGGGTGGCAAGGCGATATAACAGCGGCATGGGTACTCCGTAAAACTTTCGTCATGAATCGGGACATTTCCAGAAGTTGCTGCTTAATAGACACACGGCAACTTCCAGACAGGTCCGTGAACAATGTCTTCGCTACACACTAACTTCCATGAAAAGTTGAATGCAAGTTCCCTCCAGGCTGTCACCGACACCTCTGCGGAGCCGCCTTCAGCCCGTTCCAGCCAGGTCCTGATCATCGTCGAGCGCAAGGAAGACTGGGCTTCGTATATTCCCAGCGAAGATATGCTGAGCGCACGGGAATACTTGGAAGACTCCCGCCAGCTCGATGCGGGAAAACGCTTCCAAGTGATCAACCTGTGTCGAAACTATAAATACCTGGGCCACGGTTATTATTGTTCGCTACTCGCCGAGGCGCGCGGGCACAAGGTGATCCCATCGGTACGCACGATCAGCGAACTGGCGAAGAAATCCCTCTACGGGCTAGCCCTGGACGGCCTGGAAAAAACCCTGGAGAAAGCCCTCGACCAGCATCCCTGCGCCAGCACCGACGGCTTCACCCTGCGCCTGTACTTCGGCCGCACTGACCTGGAGCCGCTGCAACCCATCGCCCGCCAGCTGTTCGAGGCCTTCCCCTGCCCGATCCTGCTGGTGGACTTCCGCCGTACCGATGCCTGGCATATCGCCGGCGTTCGCCCCGGCGCCCTGCACAAGCTGCGGGAGAAACAGGAAGACCAGTTCGCCGACGCCCTCGACCGCTTCAGCCGGCGCGTCTGGCGCCAGCCCAACTCGCGGCGGCTGGCGCGTTATGACCTGGCCATCCTGCACAACCCGGCGGAGAGCCTGCCGCCGTCCAATGCTGCGGCGCTGCAGAACTTCGTCCGCGTCGGCCGGCAGTTAGGCATCGACGTCGACCTGATCGAGAAGAAGGACTACGCGCGCCTGGCCGAGTACGACGCGCTGCTGATCCGCGAGACGACTCGCGTCGACGACCACACCTACCGCTTCGCCAAGAAGGCCGAACGCGAGGGACTGATCGTGATGGACGACCCGGCTTCGATCCTGCGCTGCACCAACAAGGTCTACCTGACCGACCTGCTGCGCGGCCAGGGCCTGGGCATGCCGGACACGGAAATCCTCTACAAGGACAACCCTCAGGAACTGGAGCGCGTCGGTGCACAGCTGGGCTTCCCGCTGGTGCTGAAGATTCCCGACGGCTGCTTCTCCCGGGGCGTCTACAAGGTCGAGGACGCCCAGCAACTGCGCAGCGTCAGCGCCGAACTGTTCGAGCACTCGGTGCTGCTGCTCGCTCAGGAGTACCTCTACACCGAGTACGACTGGCGCATCGGCATCCTCAACCGCAAGCCGGTGTTCGCCTGCCAGTACTTCATGTCCCGCGGGCACTGGCAGATCGTCGAGCATAAGGCTGGCGGCGAGGTGATTGGCGAATGCCGCACCCTGCCGGTGGAAAGCGCGCCGCCCGCCGTGGTGGAACTGGCGCTGAAGACCGCCAGCCTGATCGGCGACGGCCTGTATGGCGTGGACCTCAAGGAGGCGAACGGCGAGGTGGTGGTGATCGAGGTGAACGACAACCCCAACCTCGACGCCGGCATCGAAGACGCCTGCCTCAGGGACAACCTCTACCGCCAGGTGCTGGAGGAATTCATCCGCCGCCTGGAACTCAAGCGGCGCGGCCAGGCGCTGTAATCCGCCCCCTCAAGGAGAACCCCATGGATGCCACGCACATCGGCCTGACCATCCTGATCGCCATCGTCGTGTTCGGCACCGCGATCAACTATTTCGATCGCCGCATGAAGCCGCGCGAGGTGCGCGAACAGGCCAGGCGCAAGGCTCAGCCGAAGCGCACGCAGTAGATCGGCGGCAGGTTCATCGACAGGCATTGCCAGTGATCGCCGCCGTTCTCCGACAGCCACAGCCCGCCTGTGGTGGACCCCATGGCCAGGCACACGCCATCGTCGTCCACCGCCAGGCCGTGGCGGTACACCAGGTCGAAGGCCGCGCCCTGCGGCAGGCCGCTGTCGAGCACTTCGAAGCTGGCGCCGCCATCACGGGTACGGGTCACGACGAAACGGGCATCCACCGGAATCCGGCAGACGTCCTTCACCGCGGGGACGAACCAGGCGGTGTCCGGCCGGGTCGGGTGGACGGCGACGGCGAAGCCGAAGCTCGACGGCTTGACCTGCACGTCGCTCCAGCGCGCGCCGCCATCGGTGGAGGTGAAGATGCCGTTGTGGTGCTGCACCCACAGGCGCTGCGGCTGCGCGGGACAGTGCACCAGGCGGTGCGGGTCCTGGATGGCGCCCTCCTCGCGCAGCTCCGGCGGCATGTAGTCGGCGTACATGCCGCTGGTGGTGAGGCGCCAATTGGCACCGCCATCGTCGCTCTGCCAGACGCCACCGCAGGACACGGCAATGGTCAGGTGCTGGCTGTCTCGCGGGTCGACGCTGACCGAGTGGATGCCCGGCCAGTCGTAGCCGCCGCCCATCCAGCGCGAGCGCTCGGGGCGGTCCCAGAGCGGGCGATTGAGCTGCCAGCTATCGCCACCATCGTCGCTGCGGAACAGGCCGCCGGGAATAGTCCCGGCCCAGAGCACGCCGGGCTCGGCGGCGCCGCCAATCTCCAGGCACCAGATCTGCTGCAGGACCCAGGGCGCGGGCGGGGCTTCCCCCTCCTGGGGCGCGGGCAGCGGATCGGGTTGCGGCGGGTAGGTCGGCACGGCGATCTCCTGCCAGCCCTCGCCGACACGCTGACGCCAGAGCTTGCAGCCGAAGTGGCCGAGGTTGAGGGCGGCGTAGAGGGTTTCATCGCGCAGGTCGGCGAGCACCGTGCTCAGCGGCTCGCCAATGAAGTCCCGACGGGTTTCCTGCCAGCCGTCCGCGCCACGCTGGAAGGTGAACAGCCCCTTGCGGGTCGCCACCAGCAATCGATCATCCATTGTGTTCTCCTCAAATGCCGCCTGGCCCTCAACCGCCGCTCAGGGCCTGGACCACGTAGACCTCGCTGTCCGCCGCCAGCGCATCGCTGAAGCGGGCACGGTCACGCAGGCGCAGACCGTCGATGAAGATCGTCAGGTGCCGACGCAGCCCCCCCTGGTCGTCGAGCAGGTAACCGCGCAATTTCGGCGCTTCGACAAATACCGCTTCCAGCGCGCCGGCGAGGGTCACGGCCGGCAACTCGCGCTCCTCGATGGGAACATGGCGCTGGATCGATGGGGCGAAGACGATGCGGCACATGGACGGGCCCGTGGCGGACGCTGATTGCCCCAGTCTAGGGCAGACACGGCGAGCGCTACGAGTGCTTCGACGAGGTGCGCGAAGAGCAACGCAAAGGCTCTGGAATGGCCTTCATGCCGATCAGCAACGAGCATTCAGTTTCGATTTTGCAAATCCAAACGTCGTGAAAATCACATTTAACAAACCCATACGCCGTGCGAGTCTGCGGAAATCGTCAGCCAAATCCTTCGACATGCACCTGCTCGTTTCGCCCGCACCGCTGGAACCCGTCGCCGCCCGCAAGGCCGGCAGCGCTGTCCGCCTGCCGCGCAAACATGCCCGCTGGCTCGAGCTGCAACCGCTGACCCTGCCTCTGGAACTGGCCTTCTGGGCGCTCTGGCATTGCCGCCACGCGCGCCCGCCCGACCATACCTCTCGCTGACCGGGCACCCCGCCCGACTTCGCCCGACGGAGCTACATTCATCGAAGAGCTCGGCTCATCACGGCCAACGCTTTTCATCGAACAAGACGTAGCCCGTTGCATCGCTTGCCTGCCTTCAATCCCGTGCCCCTCGGTGCGGCCCTGGCCTGCAGGTCGTCAGCGCATCCGCGTGGATACTAACGAGAGCCCCATGAATTTCGCCTCTGTGCAAGAAGCCCAGTATTTCCTGGCCCAGAACCCCGATATCGAGATGGTCGAGCTGTTCATCCTCGACGCCAACGGCGTGCCGCGCGGCAAGCTGCTGCACCGCGAGGAACTGCTCGCCGTGTACCAGTCCGGCCGGCCGCTGCCCAGCACCATCCTCGGCCTCACCGTGCATGGCGAGGATGTGGAGGATTCCGGGCTGGTCTGGGACGTTGGCGATATCGACTGCCGCGCCTACCCGCTGCAAGGCAGCCTGGTGCGCCTGCCCTGGCGGCAGATTCCCACGGCGGCGGTGCAGGTCAGCATGCATCCCGAACAAGGCAAGCCGGCGGATATCGCCGACCCGCGCCATGTACTGATCCATGTGATCGACGGCCTCAAGGCCGCCGGCTACCACCCGGTGATGGCCTGCGAGCTGGAGTTCTACCTGCTGGACGCCAAGCGCGACGCCCATGGCCGCCCGCAACCAGCGCTGGACGCCGACGGTGGCCGCCCGCGTGCCACCCAGGTCTACGGCCTGCGCGAGCTGGAGCAGATCGAACCCTTCCTCGCCGACCTTTATGCCGCGTGCAAGGCCCAGGGCATTCCGGCGCGCACGGCCATCTCCGAGTACGCACCGGGCCAGGTGGAAATCACCCTGGAGCACGGCGATGCGCTGGTCGCCATGGACCAGGCCGTGCGCTACAAGCGCCTGGTGAAGGGCGTGGCGCACAAGCACGGCATGCAGGCGTGCTTCATGGCCAAGCCGTTCGACGACCTGGCCGGCACCGGCATGCACATGCACGTTTCCCTGGCCGACGCCGAGGGCAACAACCTCTTCGCCAGTGAAGATCCGGCGGGCACTCCGCTGCTGCGCCAGTCCGTGGGCGGCATGCTGAAAAGCCTGCTCGACTCACTGCTGCTGTTCTGCCCCAACGCCAACTCCTACCGCCGCTTCCAGGCCAACAGCTACGCACCGCTGGCGCCGACCTGGGGCTGCGACAACCGCACCGTGAGCCTGCGCGTGCCGGGCGGCCCGGCTAACACGCGGCACGTGGAGCACCGCATCTGTGGCGCTGACGCCAACCCTTACCTGGCCGCCGCAGCCATCCTCGCCGGCATCCATCGCGGCATCCGCGAGGAGATCGACCCGGGCGCACCGGTGGAAGGCAACGGCTACGCCCAGGCCAAGGAACTGCTGCCCACCGACTGGCTGACCTCGCTGCGCGCGCTGGAGCGCTCCAGCTGGGCGCGCGATGCGCTGGGCCACGAATTCCTCGGCGTCTACCTGAAGGTCAAGCAGGCCGAGTACCGCCAGTTCATGGGCGAGGTCGGCGAGCAGGACTGGCGCTGGTATCTGACGCAGGCGTGAGTATTCGAGGATCGCTAAAAAGCCCCTCACCCCAACCCTCTCCCAGAGGGAGAGGGAGCCGAATGTGCCGAGATGAGCTTCCCGCTCACTGAAACGCCCGGCAAAAACCAGACATCTAAGCTTGCTCCGATCAGTCCCCTCTCCCTCTGGGAGAGGGTTAGGGTGAGGGAGGCAGGCCACACGAACGAACAAGAAAGGAACACCGCAATGAACGCCGCTGTTAACCCCGCCACTCCCGCCCCCGAGCGCGCGAAGTCCTACTACTCCGCGAGCCTCAACGAAGAGACCAGCTACCCCACGCTGCAGGGCGAGGTAAACGTCGACATCGCCATCATCGGCGGCGGCTTCACCGGCGTCGCTACTGCCGTGGAGCTGGCCGAGCGCGGCTACAAGGTCGCCATCGTCGAGACCAACAAGGTCGGCTGGGGCGCCAGCGGGCGCAACGGCGGGCAGGTCACCGGCAGCCTCTCGGGCGACTCCGCCATGGAGAAGCAGATGCGCCAGTGGCTGGGCGACGACGTCGACGACTTCATCTGGCACCTGCGCTGGCGCGGCCACGAGATCATCAAGAGCCGCGTGGAGAAGTACGGCATCCAGTGCGACCTGAAGTTCGGCCATTTGCACGCGGCGATGAAGCAGTCGCACATGGACGAACTGAAGGCTACCTTCGACGACGCCAAGCGTCGCGGCATGGGCGACGAGATCAGCCTGCTGGACGGCGCCGGCGTGCGCGCGCATCTGGAAAGCGACCTGTACTGCGGTGCCATCAAGAACACCCGCAACATGCACCTGCACCCGCTCAACCTGTGCATCGGCGAAGCCAAGGCCGCCGCCAGCCTGGGCACACTGATCTTCGAGCACTCCGAAGTGCTGGATATCATCCACGGCCCGCGTCCGGCAGTGGTCACCTCCGGCGGACGGATCAACGCAGCCCAGGTGATGCTCGCCGGCGACGTCTACCACAAGCTGGAGCGCAAGCAGCTAAAGGGCATGATCTTCCCGGCCATGGGCGGCATCGTCACCACCAGGCCGCTGGGCGAGCTGGCCAAGCGCATCAACCCGCAGGACCTGGCGGTCTACGACTGCCGCTTCGTGCTCGACTACTACCGCATGACCGGCGACGGCCGCCTGCTGTTCGGCGGCGGCGCCAATTACTCCGGCCGAGACTCCCGCGACATCGCCGGCGAGCTGCGCCCATGCATCGAGCGCACCTTCCCGGCGCTCAAGGGCGTGGACATCGAGTTCCAGTGGAGCTGCGCCATGGGCATCGTGATGAACCGCATCCCGCAGCTGGGCAAGCTGTCGGAGAACGTCTGGTACTGCCAGGGCTACTCCGGCCACGGCGTGGCGACCACCCACATCATGGGCGAGATCATGGCCACGGCGATGACCGGCGACCTGGAGAAGTTCGACACCTTCGCCCAGTGCAAGCACATCCGCGTGCCCATGGGCGACGTGTTCGGCAACCCGATGCTGGCCGCGGGCATGTGGTACTACCAGATGATGGAGAAGCTGCGCTGACACCAGGCCTCGAGGTCAACCTGTAGGAGCGAGCTTGCTCGCGAACCGCATTCCAGTGTCTTCGCCGGCAAACGCCTAAGTAGGATGGGTGGAGCTTGCGATACCCATGCTGCCGGTGCCCGGTCATCGATGGGTATCGCAAGCTCCACGCCATCCTACGTTCGTGCTTCGCCGTGCAGCAGGTGCGGGGGCCAGTCTGGTCGCGGGCATGGCCCGCTCCTACAAGTGAGCATCCGTCGCAGCAGGGCGCCCGCTGCAGGCGCCAAGCGAAACGCCCTGAAACACCCACCCTCTCCGCCCGTACCCGCAGCCACTCGACACCACCGCCCCGCTCAGGGATAAAGGCTCCACTTCGAAATTGGAGTGAGCCATGCGTTTCCCCTCGATGACCGCCCTGCGCGTGCTGGACGCCGTTGCCCGCCTGGGCAGCCTGTCCGGTGCGGCCAGCGAACTGAGCCTGACCCGCAGCGCCGTCAGCCACCAGCTGCACAGCCTGGAAGACTGCCTGGGCATCCCGCTCACCGAGCGGGTTGGCCGCGGCATCGCGCTGACCTACCACGGCGAATGCTTCGCCCGCGAGACCCAGCGCGCCCTGGCGATCCTTAACGAGGCGCGGCGCTTCGCCAATGCCGAGGAAGTCTCCGGCCGCCTGTGCGTGAGCTGCACGCCCGGATTCGCCACCTACTGGCTGTGCCACCAGATCGGCAAGTTCCAGCGCGCACACCCGCAGGTGGAGCTCAACCTGGTCTCGCCGCGGGTACCCGACGACGTCAGCGACCGCGACGTCGACCTGTTCATCGCCTACGGCGTCGGCGACTGGACCGACCTGCACGTCGACCTGATCGCCACCCTGGACACCTTTCCCGTGTGCAGCCCGTCGCTGATCAACTCCGTCGGCGGCCTCGACTCGCCGGAAGACCTCGCCAGCCTGCCCTTCCTGCACATGGTCGACCACTCCGACTGGCTGCTGTGGACCGCCGCCGCCGGGGTGAAGAACCTCAACGTGCGTAACGGCATCGTCTTCTCCGACGCGCACCTGGTGCAGTCGGCGGCCATCGCCGGACAAGGCGTGGCCATGGGTGACGCGCTGGTCAGCGGCGACGCCATGGCCAAGGGGCAGTTGGTGCGGCTGTTCAACGTCGCCATCGAGCCGCCCAACCGCTACTACTTCGTCACCGACCCGGCCAAGTCCGAACGCCCCGACGTGCGGGCCTTCAAGGCCTGGATGAAGGCCGAGTTGCGGATGTCCGAGCAGTTCCGCCACAGCGGCCGGAGCGCCGTGATAGGTGAATGATTTCGAACAATGAGGGCAAAAAAACGCGATTGATGCGGAGAGAGATTTAACAATACTGCATTAAAAAAAGGCCGCTGATTTTTACCCCGATCCTCACCCGGCGGCCGCTCGAACAAGAACAAGAAATCGAGGTAAGTGCAGTGGAGCGACAGCCCCAACTACGTGCCATCGGCATCGGCAAGAGCTACGGCAGTTTCAACGCGCTGGACAACGTGTCCATCGACATCCAGCAGGGCGAGTTCCTCACCCTCCTCGGGCCTTCGGGCTCCGGCAAGACCACCTTCCTGATGATCCTCGCCGGCTTCCAGGACCCGTCTCGCGGCAAGCTCGAAGAGGGCGGCGCCGATATCACCCGGCGCCCCGCCGAAAAGCGCAACTTCGGCATGGTGTTCCAGGGCTACGCCCTGTTCCCGCACATGAGCATCGAGGACAACGTCGCCTTCCCGCTGAAGATCCGTGGCGTGAAGGCCGAGGAGCGCAACCGCCGCGTACGCCACATGCTCGACGTGGTAGGCCTCGGCGAGCACCTGGGCAAGCGCCCCGGCGAGCTCTCCGGCGGCCAGCAGCAACGCGTGGCCATCGCCCGGGCGCTGGTGTTCGAGCCAGACATGCTGCTGCTCGACGAACCTCTTTCGGCACTGGACAAGAACCTGCGCGAGCAGCTGCAGGCCGAACTGCAGCGCATCCACCGCCAGGTCGGCACCACCTTCGTCTTCGTCACCCACGACCAGAACGAAGCCCTCGCCCTGTCCACCCGCATCGCCATCTTCAACCGCGGCCAACTGGCCCAGGTCGACGACCCGCAGACCATCTACAACCAGCCCAGCAACCGCTTCGTCGCCGAGTTCCTCGGCAAGATGAACCTGTTCCCGCTGAGCCAGGTGGGCCGCGCCGGCGAGCTGGCCTGCGGACGCTTCGGCGAGGCCGAGCTGCGCGCCGGCTACTCCCCGGCCGTGCAGGCCGAAGCACCGCTGCTGGCCGTGCGTCCGGAACACATGCAACTGCATAGCGTGCCGCCGCAGGTGAACGGCCACAACGTGGTGCAGGCGGTACTCACCGCCAAGACCTACCAGGGCGCCAGCACCGAGCTGTGCCTGGGTGCCGGCAGCGAGGGCAAGCAACCGATGAGCCTGGCCGTACATGCCGACCACCAGGCCTCGCGCCTGGAACAGGGCGCCAAGGTCTGGCTGAGCTGGCCCATCGAGAAAAGCCTGCTGATCGCCTGAGTCGCCGAACGCGTTCGTCCCCTATTCGCCATCCCACCTGATCGGGAGCTGCACCCATGTTCAATCCTCACCAGCAAGACTGCATCGAAGTCCTCATCGAAAAGACCCGCCGCGGGCACATCGACCGCCGCACCTTCCTCAAGGGCATGGGCCTGATGGCTGCCCTGCCGCTGGCCTTGCGCAGCGGCGTGAGCTTCGCCGCCGGCGACAAGCCGCTGGTGGTGGTGAACTGGGGCGGCGACGCCATCAAGGCGTTCGGCAAGGCCTGGACCGAGGGCTTCTCCAAGGCCACCGGCATCCCGGTGAAGATCGACGGCAGCGGCCCCACCGAAGGCGCCATCCGCACCCAGCTGTCCAGCGGCCGGGTGAGCTGGGACGTGGTCGACGCGGAAAGCTCGATCCTGCAGAACCTGGGCAAGGAAGGCCTGGTGCAGGCCATCGACTACAACGTCGTCTCCAAGGACAAGGTGCTGCCCGGCTTCGCCTACGAATACGGCATCGCCGACTACATGCTCAGCTACGTGATCGCCTACGACAGCGAGCGCTTCGGCGACAAGGCGCCCAAGACCTGGGCCGACTTCTGGGACGTGAAGACCTTCCCCGGCAAGCGCACCCTCTACAAGTGGATGAACGGCATGCTCGAGGCCGCGCTGCTGGCCGACGGCGTGGCGCCGGACAAGCTCTACCCGCTGGACGTGGCTCGTGCCATGAAGAAGATCGAGGAGCTCAAGCCCCACGTGCTGGCCTTCTGGGGCTCGGGCGCGGAGACCCAGCAGTTGCTGATCGAGGGCGAAGTGTCCATGGGCGCCATCTGGAACACCCGCGCCCAGGTGATCACCGAGGACAGCGAAGGCCGCATCAAGTGGACCTTCGACAACGCCCTGCTGGGCTGCAGCAACTGGGGCGTGCTCAAGGGCAACCCGGCTGGCACCGAGGCGGCCATGAAGTTCATCGCCTACGCCCAGGACCCGCAGTCCCAGGTCGAGCTGTTCAAGATGTTCGGCAACGGCCCGGCCAACCCCGCCGCCGCCGCGCTGATCCCGGACGACCGCAAGCACCTGAACTGCACCGATCCGTCCAACCTGCCCAAGCAGGTGATGCTCAGCCACGAGTGGTACACCGACCACTATGCGGCGACCCTGGAGCAGTACCTGACCCACATTTCCAAGTGACGCGGAGCGCAGGTCATGGCCGATAACGCCCCCTCGCGGCTCAAGCTGGGCGCCCTGCTGCTGCCGCTGCCGGTGGTTCTGATCGTGTTCTACGTACTGCCCTTCCTCGGCGTGCTCGGCTGGAGCGTGACCCTGCCGGAGCCGGGGATCGAGCAGTACCAGCGGATCATGACGGACCCGGCGATCCACGACGTGCTCTGGCGGACCTTCCGCCTGTGCACCACGGTCAGCGTGATCTCCCTGCTGATCGCTTACCTGATGGCCTACTGCTGGGTCTACAGCCCGCCGTTCTGGCAGCGCGTGGTGGAAATCTGCGTATTCATCCCGTTCTGGCTGTCGGTGCTGGTACGCGCCTTCGGCTGGCTGATCGCCCTGCGCAGCAACGGTCTGCTCAACGACTGGCTGCAGTACCTGGGCATCACCAGCGAGCCGTTGCAGCTCACCCGCAACGAGATGGGCGTGGTGATCGGCATGGTGCACTTCATGGTGCCCTTCGCACTGTTCCCGCTGGTGTCGACCATGCGCCGCCTGGACCCGCGCGTGCTGCTGGCCGCGCGCGGCCTGGGCGCCGGGCAGATGCGCACCTTCTGGAGCATCTTCGTGCCGCAGACCATTCCCGGCATCCTCGGCGCCTTCATCATCGTCTTCGTGTTCTGCCTGGGCTTCTTCATCACCCCGGCGATCCTCGGCGGCGGACAGACCGTGATGGTGGCCGAGTACGTCTACCTGCAGATGTTCCAGACCAGCAACTGGGGCCTGGGCGCCGCGCTCTCGGTGGTGCTGCTGGCGCTGGTCAGCGGGATGATCTGGGCGCTGCTGCGCATGACCCGCGTCGACAAGCTGGTCGGCTGAGGACACAACGATGAACGCACACGAAACCAAAGCCCCCAGCCGCCTGCTGGCGACCATGGCGATGATCTTCATGGTCTTCCCGCTGCTGGCAGTGATCCCGGTGTCCTTCACCAGCAAGCGCTTCCTCTCGATGCCCAACGGCAACTGGTCGCTGCGCCACTACCAGGCGCTGCTGGACAGCCCGGAATGGCTCTCGGCAATCGGCCAGAGCCTGATGGTCGCCACCGCCACCTGCATCATCGCGACCGCGCTGGCGGTGAGCTTCAGCCTCGGCATCTGGTATCTGCGCTCGCGCCTGGCGACCCTGCTGATCGGCCTGGTGCTGCTGCCCATGGCGATCCCGCCGATGATCTCGGCGATGGTTCTGTATTTCATGGAAACCAAGGTCAGCCAGTTCGCCCCCAGCCTGGGCTACGACACCCTGTTCGGCCTGACCATCGCGCACATCGTGATGGTGGTGCCCTACGGTGTGGTGACCATGCTGGTGGCACTGAGCCAACTGGACCGGCGCATCGAACTGGCCGCGCGCAACCTCGGCGCGAGCCTGGGGCAGACCACCTTCATGGTGGTGCTGCCGAACCTCAAGCTGGGCGTGGCGAGCACGGCGCTGCTGTGCTTTGCGCTCTCCTGGGAAGAGATCGCGGTGACCCTGTTCGTCACCAGCACCGAGGTGAACACCCTGCCCCGGCAGATCTGGTCCGGCCTGCGCGACAACATCGACCCGGCCGTGGCGGCCATTTCGGTGGTGCTGATCGCCCTGACCTTCGTCGCGCTGATCGGGCGGATGATCGCCCAGAGGCTCGCAGCGCGCCCAGCGGGGAGCTGACAGCAGGGCGCATAACGTTCGACGTTATGCGCCGCCCAGCCCCGCGAACATCGCCCCATGGAGGCTCCACGCAGGATGGCGTGGAGCGCAGCAATACCCACTGACTTCCTGCGCACACAGCATGGGTATCGCTCCGCTCCACCCATCCTACGCAATAGTCATCCTGCAAATTGGGCACGCAGTGGCCCGGCAGATCACTCCGCCTTCTTGCGAATCCAGTACAGGTAGGTCCCCGCCTCTTCCTGCTGCTCCACCAGCTCATGGCCGAGGAAGACGCAGAACTTGGGGACGTCGCGGCGGGTGGACGGGTCGGTGGCGATCACCTTGAGCAGGCCGCCGGCCGGCAGGTCGCGTACCTTGTTGTGCAGCATCATGACCGGCTCGGGGCAGTTCAGGCCGGTGGCGTCGAGAATCGCATCGACAGGCTGGGACATCGCGTAACTCCAGAAAAACCAATGGCGCATTGTCGCGCAAAGCGCACCGTGCGGTCACCCTGCGTCCGTCCGGGTCACCGAACCTTGGTTGGGGGTGGGCGCGGCGGGCGCCGGGCATGCTGGCGTATTCGCTCCCCCACAACGGAATGTCGATGCGCACCCTCCTCTGCCTGTGCCTCGTGCTGCTCGCCGGCTGCGCCGCCCGCGACCAGGTCCCCGACTTCAACACCAGCGAAGGCAAAGACCTGCCGGCCACCTGGTTCGAGGCCGTCATCACCGCCCGCGACGGCACGAAGCTCTCCGCCACCGTGTTCCAACCGGCGCTCAAGGCCGGCGAAAACGCCCCGCTGATCGTCCACACCCACGGCTGGGGCGGCTGGCGGGTGACCGGTCCGGATGGATACTACGGCAAGAACATGATGTCCGGCCGCGCCGCGCTGCGCGCCTGGAAGGCCGGTTTCTGGGTGGTCAGCTACGACCAGCGCGGCTGGGGCGGCAGCGACGGGCGCATCGAGATGATGAACCCGCAGTTCGAGGTGCAGGACGCCAGCGCGGTGATCGACTGGGCCGCCACGCACCTGGCGCGGCTGACAATGGACGGCCCGAACGATCCGCGCGTCGGCATGCTCGGCGAAAGCTACGGCGGCGCCGTGCAACTGCTGGCCTCGGCGGAAGACTCGCGCATCGATGCCATCGTCCCCATCGCCACCTGGTACGACCTGGCCGATGCCCTGGCACCGGATGGCCAGCTGAAGATCGGCTGGGGCGGCGTGCTGGTGAGCCTGGGGCTGGCCACCGGCTACGACCTGGGCAAGTTCGTCCAGGCCGATTACCTGCATACCACCGGTGGGCGCATGGCTGCACCGGTGCAGGCGGAACTGCATGCCAACAGCCTTGCCAGCTATTGCGCGGCCGGCCGTTTGCCCCACGCCGATGCCCTGCTGATCCAGGGTCTGCGCGACACGCTGTTCCCGCTGGACCAGGGCCTGCAGATCCGCCAGTGCCTGAAACAGGGCCCAGCGGACGTGCGCCTGCTGGGCATGCAGGGCGGGCACATCCTGCCGCCGCCGCTGCAGGCCTGGAGCGGACTGCCACCGTTCAACAACGAGCCGGTGATCCACTGCGGCTCGCGGGCGATCAACCTCTACACCGGCATCGTCGCCTGGTACGAGGAAAAGCTGCGCAAGCGCCCCGGCGCCGCCGACGGTGTGCCGGACCTGTGTATCAGCCTCGATCTTGACCAGGGCGTGGCGCTGGATGATCTGCCGGCTCCCGGCCCCACCGTGGCATTGCCGGGCACCGCCATCCGCCCGGCAGTGAGCGGCCTGCTGCAACCTTCAAGGTTCATCCCCTTGCAGCGCGTCAGCGAACACAGCGCCCTGCTCGGCAGCGCCGAAGTACGCCTGAACCGGCCGCTGACGGAGCGCCCCGACGCGCAGCTGTTCGCCGCTCTGGCGATCCGCAGCGCCGATGGCAGCACCCGACGCCTGGACGAACAGGTGAAACCGCTGGCGAACCAGGGCAGCACGCGACTGAACGCCGTCAGCGCCAGCCTCGCGCCGGGGGATGAAATCGGATTGCTGGTGAGCGGGTTCAGCGACCAGTACCTGTTCAACAGTTCCTGGCGGATTGCGCCGGTAGAGCTGCAGGGCGAAGTACAACTGCCCAACCTCATCCCGCTGCAACCACGAGTCGCGGGCTCCCTGTAGGAGCGTCCCATGGACGCGATCGCGGGTATGGCCCGCTCCTACAAAGGAGCGGACCCTCAGCGCAAAGGCCCGTCCGGCGCTTCGTCCAGCTGCGCCAGCAGCATCGGCTGACCATCGCCCTCGGCGGGCAGCAGCGCCCATTGTTCCTTCTTGCCCAAGCGGCGGTACACCTGCTTCACCTGGCTCCCCAACGGCAAAGGCGCCTTGAAGTGCGCGTCCAGGCGCACGTTCTCGGCCAGGCGGCGGCCAGTCAGGCTGCGCGCCAGGCCCCACATGCCGTGGGCGAAGGGTTTGCCGAAGCCATAGTGCGAGGCCATCAGCCGCGACAGGTGCAGTGGGTTGAAGTCGCCGCTCAGCCCAGCGTAGCGCCAGCCGACGATCTTCGGCACGCGCCACTGCACACCGGAATGCACCGGCGCTTCCAGGGTGTGCCACTGGGCACGCTCGGGCAGCGGATCAGGCTCGCTCCCGCCATCGAGGAAGTCGCCCCGGCGCAGGTAGGTGGTGATCGACTGCCAGTAGAGCATGTCGTGGTGCCAGGCCTCGGTGACCACATCCACCTCCAGGCCCAGCTCGCTGCGGCGGCTGGTGAGGATGCGGCAGTCGAACTGCAGCGGCTCGTGCTCTTCGAGCAGGCGGTAACGCTGGATATGGCTGCGCAGGTGGATCAGCCCGACCACCGACAGCGGCATGCGCGAGCGGCTGAGCAGGCGCAGGTGCAGCGGCAGGCTGATGACTTGCGGATAGAGCAGCGGCACGCCCAGCGTCGGGTCGAGGCCGAAATGCTGGCGGTAGGCGCGCAGGTGGCGCAGGTCGAATTTCAGGGTGCGGCTGTCCATCGCCAGGTAGGGCACGCGCTCGCCCTGGCCGAGGCCACGGCGTGGCAACAGCATGCGGCTGTAACTGCCCAGGAGGGAGGGCAACTTTCGCTTCACGAAGGTCTCCGGAAGATCTCGCGCCGCACAGCATGGGCAATGCCGGGCGGCGCGGCAAGTCACCGAAGGTCGGGTGGCGTGACCGGGCAGTTGCGCGTCGCTAGCGCTCGCCCTTCTCAATGCGGCGCAGGTGGCAGGTCACTTCCTCGCGGTCGTGGTAGAGCTGCTTGCAGCCGATCTGCACCTTGAGCCCGCGCTCGCGGAAGGACTCCTCCAGGCGGTCGAGGATGCGTCGCACCTCGGCGTAGCGCTGCTTCATCGGCAACTTGAGGTTGACGATGGCCTCGCGGCACAGCCCCTCGCCGATCCAGGTTTCGATCATCGCGCCGGTTCGCGCGGGCTTCTCGACGATGTCGCAGACCATCCAGTCCATGCGCTGGCGCGGACGGAAGGCATAACCGTCAACGCGCTGGTGCTCGACCAGCCCGGAATACATCAGATTCTCCGCCATCGGCCCGTTGTCCACGGCGACGACGCGCATCTCCCGGTTCACCAACTGCCAGGTCCAGCCGCCGGGCGATGCGCCCAGGTCCACGGCAAGCATGTCCGGCGCCAGGCGGCGGTCCCAGTCGGCGCGGGGAATGAAATGGTGCCAGGCCTCTTCCAGTTTCAGCGTCGAACGGCTGGGCGCCTCGCGGGGGAACTTCAGCCGCGGGATGCCCATGGGCCACATGGCGCAGTTGCGCGCCTCGGCAATGCCGATGAAGGCCTCGCGGCCGGAACGGAAGGTCAGCAGCAGGCGCGGCAGGCTGGGGTCTTCCACCAGCTTGCCGGCTTTCACCAGGGCGGCGCGCAGGGGCTTCTCGAACTTGCGGCAGAAGGTCGAGAGCTCCTTGCCGTCGTTGGTGTCGAACACCTCCAGCCAGAGGCTGCCGCATTGCGCAAAGCCAGCGAGGGCTTCGAGGATCGCGCCGATGCGGTCTGTTTCCGGCAGTGCGGTGAAGCCGTTACCACGCGCCCACTGGCGCGGGAAGATCAGCTCAGGGAAGCGCAGCTGGCGCATCAGGCGGTCAGCACCATCGGCGTCCATGCAGATGAACTCTGCGTAGGCAGAGGCCGGCTTGGCTCGGGCGTAGCCGGGGATGTCCAGGCGCGCGGCGTGCTCGGACAGTTCGGCACAGACCTCGTTCTCGAAGCCCGGACGGCAATGCAGTAAGAGGGTATTCATCGGGGTGTCTCCTTGGCCGCGCACTATAGAGGCTGGCCACGAAGGTTTCATGCAGATTCGCCGGAAATATCCCACGACCTGAGCCACTTGTTCTGAACCCCACTCAGGAACCTGGGGTCCAGAACAGATGGCAATACCCCTTCGGGCGGTCTAGCTTGAGTGGTCTGGCCCAGCCCGCCAGAAGACTGCCCGATGATTGCCCTGCCTGGCGAAGATTGCCCCCGATTGCGGCCTGTCTGAAGTAGGCCTGCGATGGATCAGGACGTTAGCGCCCTCCTTCGCCAAGTATCGCCAGTGCGCCGTTGATTCGGCCGCGCCGCCGATCACGAGCAGAATCCAAGCCTGAGGAGAATGTCATGCCCGCAGTGGATAGCCTGAACAGCCTGCGCACCCTTGAGGTCGCCGGCAAGACCTATCACTACTACAGCCTGCCTGAAGCGGCGAAGAGTCTGGGGGACCTGGGCAAGCTGCCCATGTCCCTGAAAGTCCTGCTGGAAAACCTGTTGCGCTGGGAGGACGGCAACACCGTCACCGGCGACGACCTCAAAGCCCTGGCCGGCTGGCTGAAGACCCGCAGCTCCGAGCGCGAGATCCAGTACCGCCCCGCCCGCGTGCTGATGCAGGACTTCACCGGCGTACCGGCAGTAGTCGACCTCGCCGCCATGCGCGACGCCATGGCCAAGGCCGGCGGCGACCCGCAGAAGATCAACCCGCTGTCCCCCGTCGACCTGGTCATCGACCACTCGGTGATGGTGGACAAGTTCGCCAGCCAGTCCGCCTTCGCCCAGAACGTCGAGATCGAGATGGAGCGCAACGGCGAGCGCTACGCCTTCCTGCGCTGGGGGCAGAACGCCTTCGACAACTTCCGCGTGGTGCCGCCGGGCACCGGCATCTGCCACCAGGTCAACCTGGAGTACCTGGGGCGCACCGTCTGGACCAAGGACGAGGACGGCCGTACCTACGCCTTCCCCGACACCCTGGTCGGCACCGACTCGCACACCACCATGATCAACGGCCTCGGCGTACTCGGCTGGGGCGTTGGCGGCATCGAGGCGGAAGCGGCCATGCTCGGCCAGCCGGTGTCGATGCTGATTCCCGAGGTGATCGGCTTCAAGCTGACCGGCAAGCTGAAGGAAGGCATCACCGCCACCGACCTGGTGCTGACCGTCACCCAGATGCTGCGCAAGAAAGGTGTCGTCGGAAAATTCGTCGAGTTCTATGGCGACGGCCTCGCCGACCTGCCGCTGGCCGACCGCGCCACCATCGCCAACATGGCCCCGGAGTACGGCGCCACCTGCGGCTTCTTCCCGGTGGACGACATCACCCTGGGCTACCTGCGCCTGTCCGGTCGCCCGGACGACGCGGTCAAACTGGTGGAGGCCTACAGCAAGGCCCAGGGCCTGTGGCGCGAGACAGGCCACGAACCGGTATTCACCGACTCCCTGCAACTGGACATGGGCGACGTCGAGGCCAGCCTCGCCGGGCCCAAGCGCCCGCAGGACCGCGTCGCCCTCGGCCATGTCAGCCAGGCCTTCGATGACTTCCTCGGCCTGCAGATCAAACCCGCCTCCACCGAGGAAGGCCGCCTGCTCAGCGAGGGTGGTGGTGGCGCCGCCGTGGGCGCGGCAGCCCAGACCGGCGAGGCTGACTACCAGCACGACGGCCACACCTATCGGCTGAAGAACGGCGCCGTGGTGATTGCCGCCATCACCTCCTGCACCAACACTTCCAACCCCAGCGTGATGATGGCCGCCGGCCTGCTGGCGAAGAAGGCGCTGGAGAAAGGCCTGCAGCGCAAGCCCTGGGTGAAGAGCTCCCTGGCTCCCGGCTCCAAGGTGGTCACCGAGTACTTCCACGCCGCCGGCCTGACCCGTTATCTCGACGAGCTGGGCTTCGATCTGGTCGGCTACGGCTGCACCACCTGCATCGGCAACTCCGGCCCGCTGCTCGACCCCATCGAGAAGGCCGTGCAGCAGGCGGACCTGACCGTCGCCTCGGTGCTCTCCGGCAACCGCAACTTCGAGGGCCGCGTTCATCCGCTGGTGAAGACCAACTGGCTGGCCTCGCCGCCGCTGGTGGTCGCCTATGCACTGGCCGGCAGCGTACGCACCGACCTGACGAAAGACCCACTGGGCACCGGCAAGGATGGCCAACCGGTCTATCTGAAGGACATCTGGCCGACCCAGAAGGAAATTGCCGACGCCGTACAGAAGGTCGACACGGCGATGTTCCACAAGGAGTACGCCGAAGTCTTCCAGGGCGATGAGAAATGGCGTGCGATCCAGGTGCCGGACGCCCAGACATACACCTGGCAGGACGATTCCACCTACATCCAGCATCCGCCGTTCTTCGAGCACATCGCCGAGGCGCCACCGAAAGTCGCGGATATCCAGGGCGCCAACATCCTCGCGGTACTGGGCGACTCGGTGACCACTGACCACATCTCCCCCGCCGGCAACATCAAGAAGGACAGCCCCGCCGGCCGCTACCTCAGCGAGCACGGCGTGGCTTACGCCGACTTCAACTCCTACGGCTCGCGCCGTGGGAACCATGAGGTGATGATGCGCGGCACCTTCGCCAACATCCGCATCAAGAACGAGATGCTCGGCGGCGAGGAAGGCGGCAACACGCTCTACGTTCCCACCGGCGACAAGCTGGCGATCTACGACGCCGCCATGCGTTACCAGCAGGACGGCACCCCGCTGGTGATCGTCGCCGGCAAGGAATACGGCACCGGTTCGTCCCGCGACTGGGCGGCCAAGGGCACCAACCTGCTGGGCGTGAAAGCCGTGATCGCCGAAAGCTTCGAACGTATCCACCGCTCCAACCTGGTAGGCATGGGCGTGCTGCCGCTGCAGTTCAAGGACGGCCAGGACCGCAAGGCGCTGAAGCTGACCGGCAAGGAAGTGCTGAGCATCAGCGGCCTGTCGGGCGAGCTGAAGCCGCACATGAACCTCAAGGTCACGGTGAAGCGCGAGGACGGCAGCCAGGACAGTTTCGAGGTGCTCTGCCGCATCGATACCCAGAACGAAGTCGAGTACTTCAAGGCCGGCGGCATCCTCCACTACGTGCTGCGCAGCCTGATCTAAAGCGGTGCGGCGGCCTGCAACGGGCCGCCGCCCTCCTTCTTTCGTTTCATTTCCGTGACCGATGGCGATACGCTATCGTCATTCTCTCGGCGTCACTCTTCTGACATTTTTCTGTGATCGCCATCAAATTTTCGATCCAGCGGCCGATAAGCTGGACAGACGTGCCAATTCGCCCTTCTCCGAGACCCCAGCCTGATGCGCAACAACCAGCCGATCACCCAGCGTGAACGCACCTTCCCCGCCGAACAGCGGCTGATCTCCACGACCAACGCCCGCGGTGTCATCAGCTACGTCAACGATGCCTTCAGCGCCATCAGCGGCTTCTCCCGCGAGGAGCTGGTGGGTGCCGCGCACAACCTGGTGCGACATCCGGACGTGCCACCGGCGGTGTTCGCACACATGTGGACGACCCTGAAGAAAGGCCGCCCCTGGATGGGCATCGTCAAGAACCGCTGCAAGAACGGCGACCATTACTGGGTCAGCGCCTACGTCACGCCGATGTACGAGCACAACGAGATCGTCGGCTACGAATCGGTGCGAGTGAAGCCGACCGCCGAACAGGTACGCCGCGCCGAGGCGCTGTATGCACGGATCAATGCCGGCAAGTCGGCCATCCCCGCCCGCGACCGCTGGTTGCCGGTGCTGCTGGACTGGCTGCCGTTCATCCTGATCGGCCAGATCGGCTTCCTCATCGGCGTCTGGCTGAACTCCCACTGGGGCTTCCTGCTCGCCGCACTGCTCTCGATCCCGCTGGGCCTGGCAGGCCTGGGCTGGCAGCAACGCGGGCTCAAACGCCTGCTGCGCCTGGCCGAGCAGACTACATCCGACCCGCTGATCGCGCAGATGTACACCGACAGCCGTGGTGCCCAGGCACGCCTGGAAATGTCGATCCTCAGCCAGGAAGCGCGGCTGAAGACCTGCCTGACCCGTTTGCAGGACACCGCCGAAACGCTCACCGAGCAGGCCCGTGAAGCCGACTCCCTGGCCCACCACAGCTCCGCCGGGCTGGACCGCCAGCGCCAGGAAACCGAGCAGGTTGCCACCGCCGTCAACCAGATGGCCGCCACCACCCAGGAAGTGGCCGACAACGTGCAGCGCACCGCCGACGCCACGCGCCAGGCCAACAACCTGACCACCGAAGGCCGGCAGATCGCCGCCGAGACGCGCGAGGCCATGCAGCGTCTTTCCAGCTCCGTGGGCGAAACCGGTGAAGCAGTCAGCCAACTGGCCCGCGACAGCGAGCAGATCGGTGGCGTGGTGGACGTGATCAAGGGCATCGCCGACCAGACCAACCTGCTGGCGCTCAACGCCGCCATCGAAGCTGCCCGCGCCGGCGAGATGGGCCGCGGTTTCGCCGTGGTCGCCGATGAAGTCCGCTCCCTGGCCCAGCGCACTGCCGAGTCCACCGGGCAGATTCACCAGCTCATCGCCAACCTGCAGAACACCGCCACCGAGGCGGTGCGCGCCATGGACTCCGGCCGCCGCCAGGCCGACGAAGGCGTGGAGCGCGTGCTGCAGGCGGACAACGCGCTGGTGGGGATCAGCGACGCGGTGGCCAACATCACCGAGATGGCCACCCAGATCGCCGCCGCTGCCGAGGAACAGAGCGCCGTGGCGGAAGAGATCAACCGCAACATCAGCACCATCGCCAACCTGGCCGACCAGACCTCCGGCGAGGCCCAGCGCACCGCGCTGCTCAGCGAGGAGCTGACGCAGACTGCGCACCGCCAGTACTCGCTGGTGGAGCGGTTCAACCGCTGAGTACGGGCCTGCTGGACGACTTGTAGGAGCGCGCCATGCGCGCGATCGCGGGCATGGCGCGCTCCTGCAGCGGATGCCTATTTAGCTACTTGAAGTCCCACTGCATCTGAGCCGGAATGCTGACATCCCGCGAGGAGTGCACGCACACGTCGAGGTAGTCGGTAAAGCGCGGCGGCGCGGCGATGCCCTCATCCAGCAGACGCTGGTTGTCGAACAGGTAGTTGAGGTCCGCGAAGCCGCTGTATAGGCGTAACGCCCGCAGCACCAGGCGTGGGTTGGCCTTGCCGATGCGGCTCTCGAAGCTGCCGGCCAACTCGCGCAGGTCCTCGCTGCTGACCTTGCGATAACGCTCGCCCACAGGCTCCTCGCCACGAGCGTCGGCATAAGCGCGATCGATCTCGCCGAAGGTGCACGCCGAACCGTGGCCGGCAGAGATGTGGTAGAGGCTGTGGCTCAGTGTCGGCTTCAGCGCCAGGGCTACCAGCGCTTCGGCGCAGTAGTCCACCGGGATCACATCGATCTGCTCGTCCAGGCCGCAGGTGAAGCTCTCCAGGGCGAAACCCATGCGGAACACCCAGAAAATACTCCCCGACGCACGGCAACCCAGTTCGCGGTGCCCAACCACGATGGAGGGGCGCGCCACCACCAGCGGCAACGACGGCAGTTCCTCGCGCATGCGCCGCTCGATCTCGGCCTTGGAGGCGGTGTAGTCCACCAGTTGCTCTTCGCTGTCGGGGAAATCCCAGGACTCACGCACTGGCGACTCGCGCTGCGGGCCGCAGCACATGGCGGTGCCCACATGAAGGAAGCGCTTGAGGTTGCGCGACTGGCTGAGCAGGCGGGCAAACGCGAAGGTGCCCTCGACGTTTACCGGCCAGATGCTCGGGTTTTTCGAGAACGAGGCCACGGCGGCGCAGTTGATTACCTGCTCCACGCGCATCAGGCGAGCGCGCTCGCCCTGCATCCATGCAGTGTCCAGCAGGTCGCCGCAGAGTATCTGGCTCTCTTGAAGGCCCTCCAGCGCAGTCTCCGGCACGCAGTGCAGGCGCAAGTTGTCGCGCAGCCGCTCCAGGCCCAGTTCCGGATTTTCTGCTCGAACGAGGAACAGCAGCGACAGGCTGTGACCGTCGGCGATCAGGTGAGCGGCAACGGAGCCGCCAAGGAAGCCGGTCGCGCCAGTCAACAACAGGCTGTGCGCGGCGCCGGGGGAGTATCGGAAGGGTTGGGTGGCAATGCGTTCAGCGTAATCGGGGTTCATGGCAGCGTTCGGCCTGTCCTCTGGATGCGGGGCGTCGACTGCAGGGAGCCGACGCCGGCGAGGATAGGAACGCGTGCATTAAGGACCGATTAGCGCAATAGGAAAGCTTCGATCCTCGCGGCTGCGCTTTCCAGATGCTGCTCGTGGGTCACCCCGGAAGCCTTGAGCGGTTTGAGGTCGTGGTCGGCAGCGGCCAGCCAGTGCAGGTGGATCGCCGGCGACAGCGAATAGCCTTCGACCGTGGGCCGATCACCCAGCGCATCACGTTCGCCCTGCACGATCAGGGTCGGCGTCTGCAGATCGGCCAGGTGCGCGACGCGCGGTTTCTCCGGCTTGCCGGCGGCATAGAACGGGTAGCCGAGACAGACCAGCGCATCAGCGCCCAGTTCGTCCGCCAGCAAGCTGGCCATCCGCCCGCCCATGGACTTGCCCCCAATGGCCAGCTTGCCCGGCACCTCGGCGCGGACCTGCGCGTAAACCTGCCGCCAGCACTCGAGCAACTGCTTCTGCGGATTCGGCGGGCGGCGCTTTCCATCCTTGCGGCGCATAGCCATATAGGGGAACTCGAAGCGCACCACGGAGATACCCCTTTCGGCCAGGCGCGCAGCGATGTCGTCCATGAACGGGCTGTCCATCGGTGCACCCGCTCCGTGCGCCAGAACCAGCGTCGCCGACAGTGCGCGCTGTGCCGGGTTCCGCAGCAGCGACAAAGGACCGCAGGCGCCCGCGACAGGGGTCTCAGGTGCCAATTGATCCGAATCAATATTCCGGGAAGTGCCTTTATCCATCCTTCACTCCGCTAATTCCGAATTAGTACCTATCCCAAGGGGGAGGGGCGGCATACGCCGTAAGCCGTAAAAAACCTTGCCGGGATGGGCATAGCCCATAACCGTGGATGGAAGCCCATAAATGAGCACAACCAATCAGACCGCTTATAACTATAAGGTGGTCCGCCAGTTCGCCATTATGACAGTGGTGTGGGGGATCGTCGGCATGGCCGTCGGTGTCCTGATCGCCGCGCAACTGGTGTGGCCGGACCTTAACCTCGGCTTACCGTGGACGAGCTTCGGCCGCCTGCGTCCGCTGCATACCAACGCGGTGATCTTCGCCTTCGGCGGCTGCGCACTGTTCGCCACCAGCTACTACTCGGTGCAGCGTACCTGCCAGACCCGCCTGTTCTCCGACACGCTCGCTTCCTTCACCTTCTGGGGTTGGCAGCTGGTGATCCTGTGTGCCGCCATCACCCTGCCGCTGGGCATGACCTCCTCCAAGGAGTACGCCGAGCTGGAATGGCCGATCGACATCCTGATCACCATCGTCTGGGTTTCCTACGCCATCGTCTTCTTCGGCACGCTGATGAAGCGCAAGACCAAGCACATCTATGTGGGCAACTGGTTCTTCGGCGGCTTCATCCTGACCGTGGCGATCCTGCACGTGGTCAACAACCTGGAAATCCCGGTCAGCCTGACCAAGTCCTACTCGCTGTACTCGGGCGCCACCGACGCCATGATCCAGTGGTGGTACGGCCACAACGCCGTGGGCTTCTTCCTGACCGCCGGCTTCCTGGGGATGATGTACTACTTCGTTCCCAAGCAGGCCGAGCGTCCGGTCTACTCCTATCGCCTGTCCATCGTGCACTTCTGGGCGCTGATCGCCGTCTACATCTGGGCCGGTCCGCACCACCTGCACTACACCGCGCTGCCGGACTGGGCGCAATCGCTGGGCATGGTGATGTCCCTGATCCTGCTGGCTCCGAGCTGGGGCGGCATGATCAACGGCATGATGACCCTCTCCGGCGCCTGGCATAAGCTGCGCACCGACCCGATCCTGCGCTTCCTGGTGGTCTCCCTGGCCTTCTACGGCATGTCCACCTTCGAAGGCCCGATGATGGCCATCAAGACAGTCAACGCCCTCTCCCACTACACCGACTGGACCATCGGCCACGTACACGCCGGCGCTCTGGGCTGGGTAGCCATGGTCTCCATCGGCTCGCTCTACCACATGATCCCGAAAGTCTTCGGTCGCGAGCAGATGCACAGCGTGGGCCTGATCAACACCCACTTCTGGCTGGCCACCATCGGCACCGTTCTTTACATCGCCTCGATGTGGGTCAACGGCATCACCCAGGGCCTGATGTGGCGCGCAGTGAACTCCGACGGCACCCTCACCTACTCCTTCGTCGAAGCCCTGGCCGCCGGCCACCCCGGCTTCATCGTGCGGATGATCGGTGGTGCCATCTTCCTGCTGGGCATGCTGGTCATGGCCTACAACACCTGGCGCACCGTAGCGGCCGCCAAGCCGGCCGAAATGCAAGCCGCGGCGCAGATGGCCTGAGGAGTCCGACATGAAACACGAAATACTCGAGAAAAACGTCGGCCTGCTGGCCCTGTGCATGGCCGTCGCCGTCAGCATCGGCGGCCTGACCCAGATCGTTCCGCTGTTCTTCCAGGACGTCACCAACACCCCGGTGGAAGGCATGAAGCCCTACACCGCGCTGCAACTGGAAGGCCGTGACGTGTACATCCGCGAGGGCTGCGTAGGTTGCCACTCGCAGATGATCCGTCCGTTCCGCGCCGAGACCGAGCGCTACGGCCACTACTCCGTCGCCGGCGAAAGCGTCTGGGACCACCCGTTCCTCTGGGGCTCCAAGCGTACCGGTCCGGACCTGGCCCGCGTCGGCGGGCGCTACTCGGACGACTGGCATCGCGCGCACCTGTACAACCCGCGCAACGTGGTGCCGGAATCGAAGATGCCCGCCTACCCCTGGCTGGTCGAGAACAAGCTCGACGGCAAGGACACGGCGAAGAAACTGGAAGTGATGCGTGTCATGGGCGTGCCCTACACGGACGACGACATCGCTGGCGCCAGCGATTCCGTCAAAGGCAAGACCGAAATGGACGCGGTGGTCGCGTACCTGCAGGTCCTCGGCACCTCCATCAAGAACAAGCGGTGACAGCATGGATATCGGGACCATTCGCGGCCTCGGCACCGTCATCGTGATGGTGGCCTTCGTCGGCGTACTGCTCTGGGCTTACGGCGGCAAACGCAAGGAGCGCTTCGACGAAGACGCGCTACTGCCCTTCGCGGATGACCCGGCAGCCAAGCGTCACGCTGAGCAAGAGCAAGCTTCTAGGAGCAACAACGCATGACTACCTTCTGGAGTCTGTACATCACCGTTCTAACAGTCGGCTCGCTGATCGCCCTGCTGTGGCTGGTATTCGCCACCCGCAGCGGGCAGTCCTCGAACACCACCGACCAGACCATGGGCCATGCCTTCGACGGCATCGAGGAATACGACAACCCGCTGCCCAAGTGGTGGTTCCTGCTGTTCGTCGGCACCATCGTGTTCGCCGCCGGCTACCTGGTCCTCTACCCGGGCCTGGGCACCTGGAAAGGCATCCTGCCGGGTTACGACGGCGGCTGGACCCAGGACAAGCAATGGGAGCGCGAAGAAGCCCTGGCCAAGGAAAAATACGGCCCGATCTTCGCCAAATACGCCGCCATGCCCGTGGAAGAAGTGGCAAAAGACCCGCAAGCCATGAAAATGGGCGAGCGCCTCTTCGCCACCTACTGCTCCATCTGCCACGGCTCCGACGCCAAAGGCGCCCAGGGCTTCCCGAACCTGACCGACAGCGACTGGCGCTGGGGCGGTACCGCCCAGGACATCGAGACCACCATCCTCGGTGGCCGTCACGCTGCCATGCCGGCCTGGGGCGAAGTACTGGGCGAGAAAGGCGTTCAGGACGTCGCCGCGTTCGTCACCGCCAACCTCGACGGCCGCAAGCTGCCCGAAGGTGTGACTGCGGACAACGTCGACAACGGCGGCAAGCTGTTCGCTACCACCTGTGTCGCCTGCCATGGTCCGGAAGGCAAGGGCAACCCGATCATGGGTGCGCCTGACCTGACCCACCCGGGCGCCTTCATCTACGGCTCCAGCTACGCACAACTGCAGCAGACCATCCGCCACGGCCGCCAGGGCCAGATGCCAGCGCAGGAGCAATACCTGGGCAAAGACAAAGTGCACATTCTCGCCGGTTACATCTACAACATTTCCGGCCAGGCGAAGTAAACTCCCCGCCCCCAACTCGCGCCCATTAAAACGGGCGCGAGTTTCTTACCCCCGCAATATCGCGACGAAGTGTCGCACCCTCTCTATCTCCTTTCTTCACACCCTTCCGGTTCACGTCTAAGCTGGATTCCATTCGCAAACCTGCAATACGACTAACCTGACCCACTTCCCAGGTTGGTACGGGCGACTCGAAACAGGCGCAAACAGCGGCGCAAAGCGCTTCGGAGCAGGCGTCGAACCGGCACCGTGCCAAGGCCCGGCGCGTTGCAATGGCCACCTGCTTTCTCCATACTTGCCGCCGTTTTTTTGTCCATAAAATCCAAAAACCGTGGAACCTTAGAATGAGCACAGCAATCAGTCCGACTGCTTATAACTATAAGGTCGTCCGCCAGTTCGCCATCATGACGGTGGTCTGGGGGATACTTGGAATGGGGGTGGGTGTTTACATCGCCTCACAGTTGGTTTGGCCCCAGTTGAACCTGGACCTTCCCTGGACCAGTTTCGGGCGCCTGCGTCCGCTGCACACCAACCTGGTGATCTTCGCCTTCGGCGGCTGTGCTCTCTTCGCAACTTCCTACTACGTCGTACAGCGCACCTGTCAGACCCGCCTGATTTCTGACAGCCTCGCGGCCTTCACCTTCTGGGGTTGGCAAGCGGTGATCGTGCTGGCCGGCATCACCCTGCCGCTGGGCTACACCTCCTCCAAGGAGTACGCCGAGCTGGAATGGCCGATCGACATCCTGCTGGCCATCGTCTGGGTCACCTACGCCGTGGTGTTCTTCGGCACTATCGTCAAGCGCCAGACCAAGCACATCTACGTGGGCAACTGGTTCTACGGCGGCTTCATCCTCGTCACCGCCATGCTGCACATCGTGAACAGCGCGGAACTGCCGGTGACCTGGTTCAAGTCCTACTCGGTCTACGCCGGCGCCACCGACGCGATGATCCAGTGGTGGTACGGCCACAACGCCGTGGGCTTCTTCCTGACCACCGGCTTCCTCGGGATGATGTACTACTTCGTTCCGAAGCAGGCCGAGCGTCCGATCTACTCCTATCGCCTGTCCATCGTGCACTTCTGGGCGCTGATCACCCTGTACATCTGGGCCGGTCCGCACCACCTGCACTACACCGCCCTGCCGGACTGGGCCCAGTCCCTGGGCATGGTGATGTCCCTGATCCTGCTGGCTCCGAGCTGGGGCGGCATGATCAACGGCATGATGACCCTGTCGGGCGCCTGGCATAAGCTGCGCACCGACCCGATCCTGCGCTTCCTGGTGGTTTCCCTGGCCTTCTACGGCATGTCCACCTTCGAAGGCCCGATGATGGCCATCAAGACCGTCAACTCCCTGTCGCACTACACCGACTGGACCATCGGCCACGTACACGCCGGCGCTCTGGGCTGGGTTGCGATGATCTCCATCGGCTCCCTGTACCACCTGATTCCGAAGGTCTTCGGCCGCGAGCAGATGCACAGCATCGGCCTGATCAACGCCCACTTCTGGCTGGCTACCATCGGTACCGTGCTGTACATCGCCTCCATGTGGGTCAACGGCATCACCCAGGGCCTGATGTGGCGCGCGATCAACGCCGACGGCACCCTCACCTACTCCTTCGTGGAAGCCCTGCAGGCCAGCCACCCGGGCTTCATCGTCCGTGCTCTGGGCGGCGCCTTCTTCGCCTCCGGCATGCTGCTGATGGCCTACAACACCTTCCGTACTGTGCGCGGTTTCAAACTGGCTGACGCCGATGCCGCTGCCCAGATCCCCGCTGTAGGAGCTCACTGATGAAGCACGAAGTAGTCGAGAAGAACATCGGCCTTCTGGCCTTCTTCATGGTCATTGCGGTGAGCATCGGCGGTCTGACCCAGATCGTTCCGCTGTTCTTCCAGGACGTGACCAACAAGCCGGTCGAGGGCATGAAGCCGCGCACCGCGCTGGAGCTGGAAGGCCGTGACATCTACATCCGCGAAGGCTGCGTTGGCTGCCACTCGCAGATGGTCCGTCCGTTCCGCGCCGAGACCGAGCGCTATGGCCACTACTCCGTCGCCGGTGAAAGCGTCTGGGATCACCCGTTCCTGTGGGGCTCCAAGCGTACCGGTCCGGACCTGGCCCGCGTCGGCGGCCGCTACTCGGACGACTGGCACCGCGCTCACCTGTACAACCCGCGCAACGTAGTGCCGGAATCGAAGATGCCCTCCTACCCCTGGCTGGTGGAGAACAAGCTCGACGGCAAGGACACGGCGAAGAAAATGGAAGCCCTGCGTACGCTGGGCGTGCCTTACACCGACGAAGACATCGCCGGTGCCCGTGATGCCGTCAAAGGCAAGACCGAGATGGACGCTGTCGTCGCCTACCTGCAAGGCCTCGGCACCATCATCAAGAGCAAACGGTGACAGTGATGGATATCGGGACCATTCGCGGTATCGGCACTGTAGTAGTCATGGTCGCCTTCGTCGGCGTCCTGCTCTGGGCCTATGGCGGCAAACGCAAGGAGCGCTTCGACGAAGACGCCCTGCTGCCCTTCGCGGATGACCCGGTCGCCAAAAAGCACGTCGAGCAAGAGCAAGCTTCTAGGAGCAACAAAGAATGACAACCTTCTGGAGTCTGTACGTCACCGTACTTACCCTGGGCACCATCTTCGCCCTGGCGTGGCTGCTGTTCGCCACCCGTCGCGGTCAGCGCAACGAAGCCACCGATGAAACCGTCGGCCATGCCTTCGACGGCATCGAGGAGTACGACAACCCGCTGCCGAAGTGGTGGTTCATGCTGTTCGTGGCCACCTTCATCTTCGCCCTCGGCTACCTGGTCCTGTACCCGGGCCTGGGCAACTGGAAAGGCCTGCTGCCGGGCTACCAGGACAAGGCCGAATTCGCCAACGGCGAACAAGGCTGGACCGGTGTGCACCAGTGGGAAAAGGAAATGGCCAAGGCCGATGAGAAGTACGGCCCGCTGTACGCCAAGTTCGGCGCCATGCCGATCGAGGAAGTGGCCAAGGACGAGCAGGCCCTGAAAATGGGTAACCGCCTGTTCGCTTCCAACTGCTCCGTCTGCCACGGTTCCGACGCCAAGGGTGCCCACGGCTTCCCGAACCTCACCGACGCCGACTGGCGCTGGGGCGGCGAGCCGAAGGACATCATCGCAACCATCGAAGGCGGTCGCCACGCGGCCATGCCGGCCTGGGGCGAAGTCATCGGCGACCAGGGCGTTCATGACGTAGCTGCCTTCGTCACCACCAAGCTGGACGGCCGCAAGCTGCCCGAAGGCGTGACTGACGAGCAGGTCGCCAACGGCCAGAAGATCTTCTCCACCAACTGCGTGGCTTGCCACGGCGCCGAAGGCAAAGGCACCGCCGCCATGGGCGCGCCGAACCTGACCCACCCGGCTGCGTTCATCTACGGCTCGAGCTTCGCTCAGCTGCAGCAGACCATCCGCTACGGCCGTCAGGGCCAGATGCCGGCTCAGCTGGAGCGTCTGGGCAAAGACCAGGTTCACCTGCTCGCTGCCTACGTGTACAGCCTGTCCCATGGCGAAGGTGAGAAGAGCGCCGAATAAGCCTCTTCTTCCTACACCCAGAGCGACACCCAGCGGCGCCGGTTTCTACACCGGCGCCGCTCTATTTCTGGGTCCATAATTCCTTGCGCGACCAACTGTCGCACGGTTGCAACACCCACCACGCCGTATCATTGTTAGGCGTGCAAGCATATTTCTGACCCTCTCGGCATGTATCGACAGGGCGCCCTCCCGCTGCCGTGGAATGCACTGATGAGCAAACAAATTCCGGTCCAGGACGTCACTCCGCCCACCAAGGGCAAGGGTGAAAGCGTCGACCTTTATGCCTCCCGGGAAAAGATCTACACCCGAGCCTTTACCGGGTTCTTCCGCAACCTCCGCATGGCCGGGGGCGCCCTCCTCTTCCTCCTCTACTTCGGTACCGTGTGGCTGACCTGGAACGGTCGTCAGGCGGTTCTCTGGGACCTGCCCGAGCGCAAGTTCTACATCTTTGGCGCGACCTTCTGGCCGCAGGACTTCATCCTTCTCTCCGGCCTGCTGATCATCAGCGCGTTCGGCCTGTTCTTCATCACCGTGTTCGCCGGCCGCGTCTGGTGCGGCTACACCTGCCCGCAAAGCGTGTGGACGTGGATCTTCATGTGGTGCGAGAAAGTCACCGAGGGTGACCGCAACCAGCGCATGAAGCTCGACAAGGCGCCCATGAGCGGCAACAAGCTGCTACGCAAGATCGCCAAGCACGGCCTCTGGCTGCTGATCGGTCTGGTGACCGGCCTGACCTTCGTCGGCTACTTCGCCCCGATGCGCGAACTGCTGAGCGATCTGGTCACCGGCCAGGCAGACGGCTGGGCCTATTTCTGGGTCGGCTTCTTCACCCTCGCCACGTACGGCAACGCCGGCTGGCTGCGCGAGCAGGTATGCATCTACATGTGTCCCTACGCGCGCTTCCAGAGTGTGATGTTCGACAAGGACACCCTGATCGTTTCCTACGACCCGCGTCGTGGCGAGAAGCGTGGCCCGCGCAAGAAGACCGTCGACTACAAGGCCCAGGGCCTGGGCGACTGCATCGACTGCACCATGTGCGTACAGGTCTGCCCGACCGGCATCGACATCCGCGACGGCCTGCAGATCGAGTGCATCGGTTGCGCTGCCTGCATCGACGCCTGCGACAGCATCATGGACAAGATGAACTACCCGCGGGGCCTGATCAGCTATACCACCGAGCACAACCTGTCGGGCCAGAAAACCCACCTGGTACGCCCGCGCCTGATCGGCTACGCCATCGCCCTGTGCATCATGATCGGCCTGCTGATTACCGCCATCGTCCTGCGCCCGCTGGTGGGCTTCGACGTCAGCAAGGACCGCGTGCTCTACCGCGAGAACGCCGAAGGCCGGATCGAGAACGTGTACAGCCTGAAGGTCATGAACAAGGACCAGAAGGACCACACCTACGTGCTCAGCGCCAAGGGCATGGACGGCCTGATCCTGGAAGGCAAGAAGGAAATCTCGGTCGCCGCCGGGGACATCTTCACCATGCCGGTGGAACTGTCCATCGAGCCGGAGAAGCTGCCCTCCACCACCAACGAGATCAGCTTCACCATCCAGTCGGTGGACGACCCGTCCATCAGCAAGGAATCCACCAGCCGCTTCATCGGCCCGCGCGTTCGTTGAACCAACGCTGAACGAATTGGCACCCCATGTTGCGCATGGGGTGCCAGTACCGAACGAAGCACGTAGAATTTCGCCCGCCCCTTCACCGGGCAGCGCCCCTGCGGCACTGCCAGCGAGAGAAAAAAGACCATGCAATCGGCCATGAAAACGCCCGTGGAACCCTGGTACAAGCACCTCTGGCCGTGGATCATCATCGCCATGCTGGCCACCTCGATCGCCCTCAGCCTGACGATGGTCAACATCGCCGTGAACAATCAGGACTCCCTGGTCAGCGACAACTATTACGAGGCCGGCAAGGGCATCAACCGCTCCCTCGACCGCGAGCACCTGGCACAGGAACTCAAGCTGCGCGCCAGGATCAGCTTCGACGAACTGACCGGCGAAGTAGACCTGCGCCTCACCGGCAACAGCCGTCCGGCCACGCTCACCCTGAACCTGCTCTCCCCTACCCTGGAGTCGCAGGACAAGCACCTGGAGCTGCGCGCCAGCCCCGCCGAGCCGGGCCGCTACACCGCCAGCCTGGATGCCGCCGTCAAGGGTCGCCGCTTCGTCGAACTGCTCGGCGAGGAGAACGGCAAGACCTGGCGTCTGTTCGAGGAAGAGAAAGTCGCCCCCGGCGGCTCCTTCGACCTCGGCGACGAGCCCCTCAGCGGAGATGAAGCCGAGCGCCCATGAGCGCCGCGCTGCTCTGTTACCACTGCGCGCTGCCGGTTCCCCCCGGCAGCCGCTTTGTTGCGCCCGTCCTGGGCGAGCCCCGCGAATTCTGCTGCCCCGGTTGCCAGGCCGTGGCCGAAGCCATCGTTGCCGGCGGCCTGGAAGGCTACTACCGCCACCGCACCGAAGCCGCCCCCAACCCTGATGCCCTCCCCGAACAACTCGCTGACGAGCTGAGGCTGTTCGACCGCCCCGACGTGCAGCAGCCCTTCGTCCAGCACCAGGGCGAACTGGCCGAGACCACCCTGATCATGGAAGGCATCAGCTGCGCCGCCTGCGGCTGGCTGATCGAGAAGCACCTCAAGGGCCTGCCCGCCGTCGCCGAGGCCGGCCTCAACCTGTCCAATCACCGCCTGCATGTGCGCTGGTCCGACAGCGAGCTGCCGCTGAGCGAACTGCTCGCCGAACTGCGCAAGATCGGCTACGCCGCTCACCCGTTCCAACCGGACCGCGCCGCCGAGCAGCTGCACCAGGAAAACCGCAAGTCCCTGCGCCAGCTGGGTGTCGCGGGCCTGCTGTGGTTCCAGGCAATGATGGCGACCATGGCCACCTGGCCGGAATTCAACATCGACCTGAGCCCCGAGCTGCACGAGATCCTGCGCTGGGTGGCGATGTTCCTTACCACGCCCATCGTCTTCTACTCCTGCCAGCCGTTCTTCCGCGGCGCCGTGCGCGACCTGCGCACCCGTCACCTGACCATGGATGTCTCGGTGTCCCTGGCCATCGGCGGCGCCTACCTGGCCGGCATCTGGACCGCTGTCACCGGCCATGGCGACCTGTACTTCGACGCCGTGGGCATGTTCGCCCTGTTCCTGCTCGCCGGCCGCTACCTCGAACGCCGCGCCCGCGAACGCACCGCCGCCGCCACCGCACAGCTGGTCAACCTGTTGCCCGCGTCCTGCCTGCGCCTGGATGAGAGTGGCCAGAGCAGCCGCGTGCTGCTCAGTGAACTGAACGTCGGCGACCACGTGCTGGTACAGCCCGGCGCGGTGATCCCGGCCGACGGCCTGATCCTCGAGGGCCAGTCCAGCGTCGATGAATCCCTGCTCACCGGCGAATACCTGCCGCAGGCGCGCCAGAGCGGCGACAGCGTCACCGGCGGCACCCTCAACGTCGAAGGCCCGCTGACCGTGCAGGTCAAGGCGCTGGGCGGCGACAGCCGGCTCTCCGCCATCGTCCGCCTGCTCGAACGCGCCCAGTCGGACAAGCCACGCCTGGCCGAACTGGCCGACAAGGCCGCGCAATGGTTCCTCGTCGCCCTGCTGGTGCTCGCCGCCGTGGTCGGCCTGTTCTGGTGGCAGCACGACGCTTCCCGCGCTTTCTGGGTGGTCCTGGCGATGCTGGTGGCGACCTGTCCCTGCGCCCTGTCCCTGGCCACGCCCACCGCGCTGACCGCCGCCACAGGCAGCCTGCACAAGCTCGGCCTGCTGGTGACCCGCGGCCACGTGCTGGAGGGCCTGAACCACATCGACACGGTGATCTTCGACAAGACCGGCACCCTCACCGAAGGCCGCCTGACGCTGCGTGCAGTAAGGTCGATGGGTGCGCTGGACAGCGATGCCTGCCTGGCCCTGGCCGCCGCGCTGGAGAACCGCTCGGAACACCCCATCGCCCTCGCCTTCGGCCGTGCGCCGCAGCCCGCCGAGAATGTCGAGAGCCATCCCGGCCGGGGCCTGGAAGGTGTGGTCGGCGAGCGCCGCCTGCGCATTGGCGAACCGTCCTTCGTCTGCGCCCTCAGCGGTAGCGTCGCGCCCGAACACCCGCAGGAACCCGGCCAGTGGTTGCTGCTGGGCGATGAAGGCGGTGCCCTCGCGTGGCTGGTGCTGGACGACCGCATCCGCGATGACGCCGCCGACCTGCTCGACGCCTGTCGTGCCCGCGGCTGGCGCACCCTGCTGCTGTCCGGCGACAGTTCGCCCATGGTCGGCCGCGTTGCCGCCGAATTGGGCATCGACGACTGCCGCGGCGGCCTGCGCCCGGACGACAAGCTCGAAGTGCTGCGCCAACTGCATCAGGAAGGCCGCCGCGTGCTGATGCTGGGCGACGGCGTGAACGACGTGCCGGTACTGGCCGCCGCCGACATCAGCGTCGCCATGGGCTCGGCCACGGATCTCGCCAAGACCAGCGCCGACGCGGTGCTGCTTTCCAATCGTCTGGACAGCGTGGTACAGGCCTTCGGCCTGGCCCGTCGCACTCGCCGGGTAATCATCGAGAACCTGATCTGGGCGGGGCTGTACAATGGGCTCATGCTGCCCTTCGCCGCCCTCGGCTGGATCACGCCCGTGTGGGCCGCGGTGGGCATGTCGATCAGTTCGCTGACCGTGGTGCTCAACGCCCTGCGCCTGACACGGCTGCCCAAGGGCGCCGGCGCCCCGCCAGCGACCACTGCCCTGCCCGTCGCCCCGCAAGCGGCGCAGGCGCTGCCACGGAGTTGAAATGCCCGCTCTCTACATCATGATCCCGGTCGCGGTGGTAATCGTCGGCATCTGCATCGCGATCTTCTTCTGGGCGGTGAACAGCGGCCAGTACGACGACCTGGACGGGCCGGCCCACAGCATCCTGTTCGACGACGAAGATCCCAGGCACCAGGCTGGCATCGACGAAGCCGAGGGTGACGACGCGCACGCCAGCCAGAAGCAGGACAAGCGCGATGCCTGACCTGGCGCCGCTGCTGGCGTCTGCGCTGATCCTCGGCCTGCTCGGCGGCGGTCACTGCCTGGGCATGTGCGGCGGCCTGATGGGCGCGCTGACCATGGCCATTCCGCCAGAGCAGCGTGGGCGCCGCCTGCGCCTGCTGCTGGCCTACAACCTCGGCCGCATCCTCAGCTACGCCTGTGCCGGCCTTCTGCTCGGCCTCGCCGGCTGGGCCGTCGCGCGTACGCCGTTCGCCTCGGCGCTGCGGGTGATCGCCGGCCTGCTGCTGATCGCCATGGGCCTGTACCTGGCCGGCTGGTGGAGCGGCCTGACCCGCATCGAAGCCCTGGGCCGCGGCCTGTGGAAGCACATACAGCCCTTTGCCAGCCGTCTGCTGCCGGTCGCCACGCTGCCGCGCGCGCTGCTACTTGGCGCACTCTGGGGCTGGCTGCCCTGCGGCCTGGTCTACAGCACCCTGCTCTGGGCCACCAGCCAGGGCTCGGCGGTAGACAGCGCCCTGCTGATGTTCGCCTTCGGCCTGGGCACCTGGCCGGTACTGCTCGCTACCGGGCTCGCCGCCGAGCGCATCACCGCCCTGTTGCGCAAACGCAGCGTACGCATGACCGGCGGTATCCTGGTGATCCTCTTTGGCCTGTGGACCCTCCCCGGCCCGCACCAGGCCTGGATCATGGGCCACGACATGCACGCCAGCGCCGCCGCTCCCCACCATAAAGCCGCTTGATACAGGTCAACAGGCCTCTGTCGGACTCTCCCTAGACTGCGCAGGAAAAGCTCGCCACCGGGGAACATCGGCATGCTCGACAATATTCGCTGGGACGCAGATCTGATACGCCGATACGATCTGGCCGGCCCGCGCTACACCTCCTATCCCACAGCCGTGCAGTTCCACGAAGGAGTCGGACCCTTCGACCTGCTGCACGCGCTGCGCGATAGCCAGAAGGCGCAGCGCCCGCTCTCGCTCTACGTGCACGTCCCGTTCTGCGCGAACATCTGCTACTACTGCGCCTGCAACAAGGTCATCACCAAGGATCGTGGCCGCAGCGCCCCCTACCTCGCCCGTCTCATCCATGAAATCGAAATCGTCAGCCGTCACCTGGGTCGCCAGCAGCAAGTCGAGCAGCTGCATTTCGGTGGAGGTACCCCGACCTTCCTGAGCCCCGGCCAGCTGCGCGAGCTGATGGCGCAACTGCGCACCCATTTTCACTTCGTCGAGGGCGACTTCGGCGACTACGGCATCGAGATCGACCCGCGCGAGGCCGACTGGTCGACCATGGGCCTGCTCCGCGAGCTGGGCTTCAACCGCGCCAGCATCGGCGTGCAGGACTTCAACCTGGAAGTGCAGCAGGCGATCAACCGCCTGCAGAGCCTCGACGAGACCCGCGCCATCATCGACGCGGCGCGCACGCTGCAATTCCGCTCGATCAACATCGACCTGATCTACGGCCTGCCCCGGCAGACCCCGGACACCTTCGCCCGCACCGTCGAGCAGGTCATCGCCCTGCAGCCCAACCGATTGTCCGTGTTCAACTACGCACACCTCCCCGAACGCTTCCCGCCGCAGCGGCGGATCAAGGCCGAGGACCTGCCCTCCCCCGGACAGAAACTGGAGATGCTGCAACGCACCACCGAGCAACTGGAAGCCGCCGGGTACCGCTACATCGGCATGGACCACTTCGCCCTGCCGGACGACGAACTGGCCATGGCCCAGGAAGACGGCACCCTGCAACGCAACTTCCAGGGCTATACCACCCACGGTCACTGCGACCTGGTGGGCCTCGGGGTTTCCTCGATCAGCCAGATCGGCGATCTCTACTGCCAGAACAGCAATGACATCGCCGACTACCAGAACACCCTCGACCAGGGTCAGCTCGCCACTCGCCGGGGCCTGCACTGCAACAAGGACGACCTGATCCGCCGCGCGGTGATCCAGCAGCTGATCTGCCATTTCCAGCTGGACTTCGAGGACATCGAGGACCTCTACAACATCGATTTCCGTGGCTACTTCGCCGAAATCTGGGACGACCTCGAACGCTTCGCCCGCGACGGACTGATCAGCCTCGGCCCACGCGGTATCGATGTCAGTGCTTCCGGCCGGCTGCTGGTGCGCTCGCTGTGCATGCTGTTCGACCGCTACCTGCCGATGCAGAACCTGCAACGCTTCTCGCGGGTCATCTGACCCGCGGGTTCCCTTCCGTACGACCGACGGTACGGGGCCAACTGTCGCACCCTTTGCTACAGGATATGTCCTTCACCCCAGGGTGTAGGAACAGCCCTGAACCGGCACTTTTCGAAAGGATTCGAGACCGCTCCAACCCCTACGAAACCCTCATCCCCATCGCTGGAACCAGCGATTCAGACAGGTCGCCAACTGGCGCGCGACTTGCGGTCTGCGGTACCCTTGGTTTTTGTGTGCCATCCCATTCAAGGAACACTCATGGCCGAAACCATCAAAGTGCGCGCCCTGCCCCAGGCGCACTGCAAGGATTGCAGCCTGGCTCCACTCTGCCTGCCCCTGTCGCTCAACCACAGCGACATGGACGCCCTCGATGAAATCGTCAAGCGCGGACGCCCGCTGAAGAAGGGCGAGTTCCTGTTCCGCCAGGGCGATGCCTTCGGCTCTGTCTTCGCCGTGCGCTCCGGCGCCCTGAAAACCTTCAGCATCACCGACGGCGGCGAGGAGCAGATCACCGGCTTCCACCTGCCCAGCGAGCTGGTCGGCCTGTCCGGCATGGATACCGAGAGCTACCCGGTATCGGCCCAGGCCCTGGAAACCACGTCGGTCTGCGAGATTCCCTTCGAACGCCTGGACGAGCTGTCCGAGCAACTGCCGCAACTGCGCCGCCAGCTGCTGCGCGTGATGAGCCGTGAAATCCGCGACGACCAGCAGATGATGATGCTGCTATCGAAGAAGACCGCCGACGAGCGCATCGCCACCTTCCTGGTGAACCTCTCCGCGCGCTTCCGCGCCCGTGGCTTCTCGGCCCAGCAGTTCCGCCTGGCCATGTCGCGCAACGAGATCGGCAACTACCTTGGCCTGGCGGTGGAAACCGTCTCCCGCGTGTTCACCCGCTTCCAGCAGAACGGCCTGATCGCCGCCGAAGGCAAGGAAGTGCACATCCTCGATTCCATCGAGCTGTGCGCACTGGCCGGCGGCCAGCTGGAAAGCTGACAGACACGAAAGCTGACCTATTGGTTGACTTTCCGGTCATCGAAAACGGGCTCGCCGACTGGTGGGCCCGTTATACTTTGGCCTCAGCAAAAACCGCATCAGGTGCACATCCAGCATGATCCTCAACCAACTCGACCTGAAGTCCGTGATCCGTGCCGTTCCCGACTTTCCCAAGCCCGGCGTCATGTTCCGCGACATCACCCCGCTGTTCCAGTCGCCGCGAGCCCTGCGCTTTGTCGCCGACAGCTTCATCCAGCGCTATGTCGAGGCCGACTTCACCCACATCGGCGCCATGGATGCGCGCGGCTTCCTGATCGGTTCGATCATCGCCTACGAGCTGAACAAGCCTCTGGTGCTGTTCCGCAAGCGTGGCAAGCTGCCGGCTGACGTGCTGGCCCAGGCCTACGAGACCGAGTACGGCGAAGCCCTGCTGGAAGTCCACGCCGACAGCCTGTGCGAAGGCGACAGCGTGCTGATCTTCGATGACCTGATCGCCACCGGCGGCACCCTGCTGGCCGCCGCGCAGCTGGTCCGCCGGATGGGCGCCAGCGTGTTCGAGGCCGCCGCGATCATCGATCTGCCGGAGCTGGGCGGTTCGACCAAGCTCAATGACGCACAGATCCCCACCTACAGCCTGACTGCCTTCGCCCTCGACGAGCAGTGACAGACCGCTGTCGGTAAACACGGGCGCTTCGGCGCCCGTTTTCGTTTCCGCCCTCCCCACCGCTCAGACGCCCCATCCAATGGCTGGTCGTGACCCGCTTGGCCTGATTCGACCCCGCCACGGCCACATATGACCTTTCGATTGTCCGACAAGACTCCGAACATGACATCAGCTAATGACACATTACGAGGTGGCATAGCGAACTAACGACAGGGCTTGCCTGGGTCGCCGCCCCTGCCGCGCGCGCCCTCCCGCACAACAAGAAGGAGTTAGTCATGAACGCCAGCACCACGCCGATCCGCGCCAACTTCCCGGTCCGCCGCATGGATTTCAGCTTCAGCGAAACGCCGAAATACTGGTGGGACGGGCAACCCTTCATGACCCACTTCATGAACAACCTGTCCTCGCTGTTCCCCTATGGCGAGAAGTTCTTCGTCGACAGCGTGCGCGCCGTGCGCGAGCGCATCCAGGACCCGCAGCTGCAGAAGGACGTCAGCGCCTTCATCGGCCAGGAAGCCATGCACTCCAAGGAGCACGCGGCCTACAACGAGTACGCCGACGAGCACGGCATCGACCTGGAAACCCTGGAGCTGCGCATCAAGGTGCTGCTCGAATCCATCAGCAAGGTCACCACCCAGAAGCACCAGCTGGCGATCACCTGCGCCCTGGAACACTTCACCGCGACCATGGCCGAGCAGTTGCTCAAGCGTGAAGACCTGAGCAGCCAGATGAAGTCGGACAAGATGTACAAGCTGTGGATGTGGCACGCCGTCGAGGAGAACGAGCACAAGGCGGTGGCCTACGACGTCTACCAGCAGGTCTATGGCGGCTACTTCACCCGTACCGCGGTGATGCTGCTCACCACCGGGATCTTCCTCGGCGTCATCGCCGGCTTCCAGATCAACCTACTGCGCCGCGACGGCCAGCTGTTCAACTGGCGCAGCTGGAAACACGGTCTGGGCGTGCTGCTGCACCCGCGCCGCGGCTACTTCGTCAACCTGATCCGCCCGTGGCTGGACTATTTCCGTCCCGGCTTCCACCCCTTCGACCATGACACCAAGGCGCTGGAAACCCGCTGGAAGGAAACGCTGGATTTCGCCGGCTGACTGTCGCGCACCAAGGAAAACGCCAGGCAAACGCCTGGCGATTTTCATTCAACCCCATCGAGCGCAATTGCACTTTCTTGACCACCTGATTGCATTTGACTTGACCAATCATTTGCATCGGACCTGACCATTACACAGCGTGGCCATGACCGACAGAGAACGCCCCATACGATTGGAATACTGCGCTGGGTGCAACTGTTTGATCAGGCCGGAGCATCGGGGCTCGCGCTGCAGTCTGCGACCTGCGGCTTGGCACAGCCAATCCACATAATCCCGGCGTTCACTAGTCGATTACTTGTGCTCCCAGGCCATCCTCTACTACGCATCCTAATCCTGCAGATGCCTGGCCAGGTGTGCCCCGCAGGGCAGTATTAATGCAGTCTCTCAGTTCCGGGAAAGACCTGCCGACCGCCACCGAGGAACCATTACCGAATATTTCCGGGCAGATTATCGGTTCTCCCAGAACTCGGATTTTCTCTCGTTTGCCTTGGCCATGAAGCCAATGTTGGGCCGCATTTAACTCAGACACGACTGTGTCGACAGTTGCGCTTTCGAGCGCATTAAGCATCTCGACTGAGTTACTGAAAAGGCGGATATCCGCTCCTGGGAAGGATGCCCGCGCGTAGCGCTCATGGTTGGATCCAGCGAGCACCGCCAAGGAGCAGCGCCCCAGTTCGATACTTTCCAGATTGACACCTTCCCATCCCATCAGCGTCTCTGGGGAGTCGAAATAGGCGTCGCTGAAAAGGAACTCTTGCCGCCGCTCTTCCGTTGCCGAGAGGCTCGAGAAGATTGCAGCAACCTTACCAAGCCGCAACTGATCAAACATGTCATCCCAAGAGACTGGGACGATCTCGAATTCCAGCCTGGTCTCATAAAGCAATGGGTGATGAACTCGTACTCAGTCCCACTCCACACACCGGCTGACAGTTTCGTGTAGGGGGGGTTGTCGGGATCGCAACCAATCCTAAACATCGACTTCCTCCACAGCTTCCTCGTACATCTGCACCTCCAACTCCCTGAGGCGAACGTAGTCTGCTTGGAGCACTTCGGCCGACTCGTGGGACAGGTAGACGATTCCCGGGCAGGTATCCATGTCGATTGTCCGTTTGATGGAGGTCCCAGACGTTGGCAGTCCCTGGTCCGCTGCGTAACTCGGTAGAGCCCTGATCGCTGACGGGAACCTAGAGTCCGATACTCGAAGGTCTCGGGGGGACACAAGCATCGCCGCCAACACCGGCTTCCGGGCTTGGTAAGGCGTATTCGAATAGCTGGCAAAGCCACTCGGGTCCGCATAGCGCAGCGCAGTGAGCGTCACATGGCTGTGGCCGAGGGTTGAAAGAACCACGGAGTCGCAGATGGATCCCTGCATACGGGCGCCCACTTCTATGAGCACGGGACCGCGTCCTTCGACAAGCATGATCTCTAAGTGGGCAGGGCCGTTCTGAATCTCGAGAGCGTCAAGGACGGAGCCGGCATAACGACCGAGAACAGTGGATTCTGTGGATGCGGACTTGAGCAGCGCCTCGTAGCATCCAACTGCGCACGCCCCGGGCACTTCAAGACGGACGTCCTTCCACACTTCGGAGACGTAGTGGCTCCCCTGAAGGCTTACTGTGTTGACTATGTACTGCTCGCCAACCAATCTTTCCTGCACGATAAGCAGCGTATTGACTGTCCCCATTGCATTTGTCCTACCGAGTAGGGACGCGAAGGCCGCGCGGACCTCATTTGGCACATGGCAAAAGGTGACTCCATCAGATCCAGCGCTGTCGAGGGGCTTCACCACGCAAGGCCATGCGCACTGCCGATCACACCATGTGATCGCCTCTGCAGCCGAATCCGTTCGCAGCGACCGAATATGCTCAACGCCGGCGTCCTTTAGGGCTGCCTGCATGAGGAACTTGTCTCGTCGGGTGCTGGACTTAGCCGTTCCGTTCGAAGGCAGCTTGAGGACTTCCGATAGCGCGTCGGCTAGGGGGACGCCCGACTCGCAGCCGGCTATCACAAACAAAGGCGAGAGCTTCCCGATGTCCTCAGCCAGCTTAGCTACATCTCCCTGGTACACAAAATTTCTGGTGAAGTCCTCCGGCACGAAAGACGGCGCGTCAAAAACCAGGATAGGGTCCCTGGACTGGACGTGGAAACATTCGACTCCGTAGGCCGAGAACTCCCTGGCGAGCTTGTTTCCGGTTGAGTACGCATCAACGATGATCCCAAGGCTATGCATGACGGGCACCAAAGAAGGAGTGATAGATCTGGGCCAGGGACAGGCCGATGACCAGTACGACGCCCACAATGGCCGGAGTAGATGGGGTGAGGGCGGAATGCGTGAACTGGAACGCGAGGACAAAGGCAGGTGCTGTGGCGAGCACAATCTCGAAAAGTACCGGCTCAATGTACTTAAGACTTCTCTGCAGGAGGAGCGTTGCGGGAATGACACCGAGAAGCGCGAGAGAGGCTCCGCTCATAAGTTCTTCAGCTGACACTGAGAAAGCTCCCCTTACAAGCGCGCCTATGAACGCCAAGCCTGTCAGCAAGTAGAACCTCCGCGCGAGCAGTTCGGAACCAGAAACCCCCCGGTCATAACAGGCCTTCATGGACACGGTCATGAACGCATCCGAGAAAGCCGCTGCCATGGCTAGGAGGATTCCCCAAAGAACGAGGCCATTCGTCCCTTTTCCTGCATCTGTGGCGATTGTCGCCCAAGACAAGAATGCAGTGATTGCGAGTGCAGCCAAGCATACAGCGATGTCGCGGAGGGCAGCCGGCGAACTCGGGCGCAGTCGACGGTTTACGAAGTAAGTGAATATCGGACAGAGGGAGGTTGCAATCGCAGCGGCAAGGGCTGGGGGGATGAGCCAGATTGAAAGGAACAACGCCCCCCAACTTCCCGCGGTCCAGAGGTTCAGCGAGACGACCTCCTTCCATCGCAGCCGGGCTTCGCCTCCGCCTCCCCTGAAACACACCTCGAAAGTCGCTATGACAATCAAGAAGGCGACGAAAGTCAGGAAGAATACGTCTAGCTTCCGGAATGCAACGGCGCGGTATACATCCTGCCAACCGGTGAGCATGTTATGCGCGAGCAGTAGGCAAAGCCCGACTGCCAAGGAGCGGTGTTCAACGAGCATAGCCCCCTCCCTTGATGTCGATAGCAGGGTACATGGATGTTAATTTTTGAAATTTAAGAAGCTGTATCTCTGATCTCGGAAATATTAAGGGGAGCACTATTTCCATAAAAAAGCAGCCTCGACCAAGCCGAACATCGTGACACCCAAGCCACTGAAAAATCCAAGAATTCTTAGGCGGCTATTATTGGTGATGAATGGCTTTAATGCGGTGCCACCCAATGCGTACAAGCATTGAATAAATAAGCTCCCCGCAAACAAACAAAGACACGATATCACGAGGGAAGTTATTGTGCGCCCGTCAACTTGAGTTGCAAATGCTGAAATAGCCAGAATAGTTAATGGATTTGAAATCGTTAGTATGAACGTAGTTGTAAAGCCAATGTTTTTTGACGGGACGCCACTATCAGTCTTGGCCTTGAATTCGCCACATATCATGTGCAGTCCGAATAGAATTAAAATTAGCGCGGAAGCTGCGCTCAGGAACCTTTGATGACTGGATAGAAATCCCACTACCAAGCTTGCGCCGGCAAACGCAATCACGCTAAAGAAAAGATCTCCAATCGCCGCCCCTAACGCACTTTTTATGGCAACGACTCTGCCATGCTGAATGCCGTTTCGGATGATTATTAATGCGATAGGCCCTACGGCAATAGAAAGTGTAATGCCAAAGAGAAAGGCCTTGAGGGCACTTGCTGGCAGCACGTCAGAGCGTCCGTTCAGTGAAGTTCTTCTTCTTTGTTCGGCAGTGGGGGCATTTAAAATCTTCAGGAAGGTCTTCCCACTGTGTCCCTGGAACTACCCCTTCCGTCTCCTCACCTTGTTCCTCCGAGTAGACGTAATGGCAGAAATTGCACTCATATTCCTTGCTAGCCATGATAACTCTCCATTTAAAGGGCGCAGGCAACGCCTGCGCCCTTGGCGCGATCACTGAATACTGTGACCCAGCTTACGATTCAAGGCAGCGAACATGCGTTCGAAGCCATCCATGAATGCCATGGCGCCCCGTAATGCCTGCTTGCCGATGCGCTCGTCACGGTTCAGGAACGACACCAAGACGTCTCGCCCAGTGGATACATGCATCGGTTCAACTTCGCAGTGTACGGCGAAGAAGGCCAGAACCGGGTCATCCTCGTCTTTCAGACCATATTCCTTGGCGTACTTCTGGAAGCCGGCCAAGAAATATTGGAACTCACGGGACGATGTCATCTCGGATGCGAGATGGAATCCCAGGGCCTCACCGAGTTGATCAGAACGATAGAGACGATGTGTTGCATCGCCCATGGCGACCCCTTCCGGCAAGACAAAAGCTGGATTGTGCAGGTCTTGATGACTCAGCCTAAGATGTTCGGTCAGTTCCCGGAACATTTGGTGATGAGTAGGCAGCATGTGTCGCTGATGCTGGTGCAGTCCGAACTCGTCAACAGATGCGTAGAGCACGTATGCAGCTTTTGCAGTTGCGTTCCACGTGTCTTCGGCCAGCAGTTCGTCAGTAATGCGAGCGGCCAGCGCGATGATGCCAGAGGGAACGTCTTTGAAAAATGCCCAAAGGGTCCCGAAGAAAGTTGCCAAGCCTTCATGATCAAGCGGTCGACTGGCCAGAATTTGGCCAAAACGATCAAGCTCTTTGTGGCATTATGACGAACTACCGCCGATGCAATTTCAGTGTAAATAATATCGCTTTGACCGTGGTCTCGTGCGACTTCATTTTCACGAAGAGTGAACGCCTGTTGAATATACAAAGTTATCACCTCAATGAATGTATTGAAATTGCGGCCAATATTGAATGACGTGGACGCATCTTGAGATACCTCTTCCCTGGCCATCCAGATAATTCTGCCCCGACTACATGCCGCAGAATGTTTCTATATCCCCCTTCAATGCCTGTCAACATGGTGTCAACTTGATACCAAGGATCAGCGAACAACTCTCTAAATCGGGTTACAGAACCGTCCCACAATAGAGCTCTATAAACAACCAAGAAAACAAGAACCATCTGACAATCCAAGCACCGCCACCAGTACAACTTAGGTATGAGATCACATATCGGCGCCAATCATTTGAACGACCCATAATAGTCGCCGGAAAATTTCTGCTTAGCGACTCTTCAAACGGAAAGTTCGAGCATCTAACCGACAATGCCGGTGCCGGATTGGTATCCGCGACTTAATTATCCAAGCTGTCGGGCAGTAGCTTGGTTTGGTCTAGATTTTCACCCTGGATGAACTCCTCATGGACAGCCTTTGCTATGACCGCGGCCGGCAGGATAGCAACAGGACTGGCCCTGTTTTTTCAGAGGCTTGAGCGCTCTCAACAGACCATGGTTTCAAAGGTTCTGAGCAAATCCGGTGCAATCAATGGTCAGAACAAATGCAAACGGATGATCAAGTGCAATGCAATTCCGCACATCGCACCGAATGACGGTTTCTGTAGGAGCAAGCTTGCTCGCGAACGGACGCCGCTCCGGTGCCGAGAGGTTCGCGAGCAAGCTCGCCCCTGCAACGCATGACCAGGCGTCAGCCCTCAGCGCGCCTCGGCAGATCATCCACCGTGTCGAACCACGAAAGCTGCGACGAACACCAGACATGACACTGCGGCTCGATCAGCTCCGGCTCGTCCAGGGTCACGGTGTTGAGCCCCACCGTCTCGCCGTCGCGCACGCGGAACTCCATCGGCGTGCCGCACTTCACGCAGAAGCGCCGCTCGCCGTCCGGGCTTGAGCGCCACACTCCCAGTTCGCCGGCGGTATACGCGAAGCCCGTCAGCGGAATCACAGCCCAGGGCACCGCCGGCGCGGCATTGGACTTCTGGCAGATGCGGCAATGGCAGTAGCCGGTCTCTTCCGGCTCGGCATCCACCCGGTAGCGCACCGCGCCGCAGGCGCAGCCGCCAAACAGGGGCAAAGGCAACATGCTGACGCTCCCGCTATGACCCAAGAAGACTTACAGCCTAGCGAGCATGCCGAAAGTCTGCAGTACCGCGACGCCGGTGAAGAGCAACAGGATTTGTCGTTCAGCCAGGGCGCAGACTTCCCCGCGCTGCTCCGGCGGGCGCTCGAGATAGTCCAGCGATTGCTGGAACAATTGCCGGCTGATCAGCCGCGAGAGCTGGTTCAACTCGTTCTCGTCGATGTCCGGCAACAAGTGGAACTGGCGGATGTCCTCGGCCATGTCCTCACCGAACTCGTCCATCACTCGCGCCAACGCCTCGCGCAGCACCGGCGACGGCCCATGCAGCTCGCGCACACCAATGATGAAGGCCTGCGGGTTGCCTTCCACGAAGTCGAAGAACAGCCGCACGGTCTCCCGCGTCACCCGCTGGCCACGCTCCAGGTCCAGGCCGAAAGGCACGCTGGCCGTGCCCTCCCCCGGTTGCGCGCGCTCGGCGGCCTCGCGGCGCAGATCGCGCAGCGGCTGGCGCAGTTGGGTGGCGATGTCGCGAATGATCGCCAGGCCCAGATCATCCACGTCACCGAAGTGCCGGTAGAAGGTATTCGGGTTCAGCCCCGCTTCGCGCGCCAGCTCGCGCAGCCCGAGACTGCTGAGGCTGCGCCGGCTGGCCGCCAGGCGCAGCGCCGCATCGATCAGCGCGCGCTTGCCGGCGGCCTCCACTGGCCGTTCTTCCTGTCCGATTTCCATGTGTCTGGCGCCCGACCCCACCTAAGGTTGGTTGTTCCCGCAGTATACAGGTGTCTACATTTCACCACGTAGACAGTTGTATACGCCAGCAATAATCATAACAGGAGCGTGGCCATGAGTACGGTTGTGAGTACCCAACCAAAGACTGCCCCCAGACACTGCAAGGTCGCCATCATCGGCACCGGGTTTTCCGGGCTGGGCATGGCGATACGCCTGATGCAGGAAGGCGAGAATGACTTCCTGCTGTTCGAAAAGGATGCCGGCGTCGGTGGCACCTGGCGGGTCAACAACTACCCGGGCTGCGCCTGCGACGTGCAATCCCACGTCTACTCCTTCTCCTTCGAGCCGAACCCGGACTGGACGCGCATGTTCGCCCGCCAGCCGGAAATCCGCGCGTACCTGGAGAAGTGCTGGGCGAAGTACCGCCTGGAAGACAAGACGCTGCTCAACACCGAGATGGCGCGCTTCGAGTGGAACGAGGAACAGCAGCTCTGGCACCTGTTCGACGCCGCCGGCAACCACTACACCGCCAAGGCGGTAGTCTCCGGCATGGGCGCGCTGTCGATCCCCTCGATCCCCGCGCTCAAGGGCCTGGAGAACTTCCAGGGCAAGGCCTTCCATTCCCAGCAGTGGGACCATGACTACGACCTCAAGGGCAAGCGCGTCGCGGTGATCGGTACCGGCGCCTCAGCCATCCAGTTCGTCCCGGAAATCCAGCCGCTGGTGGCCAAGCTCGACCTCTACCAGCGCACCGCGCCGTGGATCCTGCCCAAGCCGGACCGCGCCATCAGCGACAAGGAGCGCGCACGCTTCCGCCATTTCCCCGCCGTGCAGAAACTCTGGCGCGGCGCGCTCTACAGCATGCTCGAAGGCCGTGTACTGGGTTTCACCTTTGCACCCTGGGCAATGAAGCTGGTGGGCAAACTGGCCGAGCGCTTCATCCGCCAGCAGGTCAAGGACCCGGACCTTCGCCGCAAGCTGACCCCGGACTACACCATCGGCTGCAAGCGCGTGCTCATGTCGCACAACTACTACCCGGCGCTGGCGGCCTCCAACTCCTCGGTGATCGTCGACGGCATCCGCGAGATCAAGGCCGGCAGCATCATCACCAGCGATGGCCGCGAGCGTCAGGTGGACGCGATCATCTTCGGCACCGGCTTCACCGCTAACGACCCGATCCCGCGCGGCGTGGTGTTCGGCCGGGACGGCGTGGACCTGCTCGACACCTGGAAGAACGGCCCGGAAGCCTACAAGGGCACCATGACCCGCGGCTTCCCCAACCTGTTCTTCCTCATGGGCCCGAACACTGGCCTGGGCCACAACTCGATGGTCTACATGATCGAGTCGCAGATCGCCTACGTGCTGGGCGCCATCAAACTGATGGATCGCCGCGAGCTGCAGAGCGTCGAAGTGAAGCAGGAGGTGCAAGAGCGCTGGAACGAGAAGCTGCAGCGTGGCCTCAACCACAGCGTATGGAACACCGGCGGCTGCAAGAGCTGGTACCTGCACCCGGTGAGCGGGCGCAACTGCACCCTGTGGCCGGGCTTCACCTGGCGCTTCCGCGCCCTGACCAGCCAGTTCGATCCCGGCGCCTATCATCTGAAGGCCAAACCCCTGAGCAGCCCTGTCGTCCAACCGCAACGCCACGCCGAGGAGGTGCCGGCATGAAGAACTTCGAGAACAAGGTCGCCGCCATCACCGGCGCAGGCTCCGGCATCGGCCGCGCCCTGGCCGTGGAACTGGCCTCCCGTGGTTGCCACCTGGCCCTGGCGGACGTGAATGCCGCAGGCCTGGAGGAAACCCGCCAACTGCTCTCCTCCTCCGGCGTGCGGGTGTCCATCGACACGGTGAACGTCGCCGACCGCGAGCAGGTGCACGCCTGGGCCGACAAGGCCGCCCGCGAGCACGGCAAGGTCAACCTGGTGTTCAACAACGCCGGCGTCGCCCATGCCGGTACCGTGGAAGCCAGCGACTATGAAGAGTACGAGTGGATCACCAACATCAACTTCTGGGGCGTGGTCTACGGCACCAAGGCCTTCCTGCCGCACCTGAAGGCTTCCGGTGACGGCCACATCGTCAACGTCTCCAGCGTGTTCGGCCTGTTCTCCCAGCCGGGCATGAGCGCCTACAACGCCACCAAGTTCGCCGTGCGCGGCTTCACCGAGTCACTGCGCCAGGAGCTGGACATGGAGCGCGGCGGTGTCTCCGCCAGTTGCGTGCACCCCGGCGGGATCAAGACCAACATCGCCAAGACCGCGCGCATGAACGACAGCATGGTCAAGGTCACCGGGCAGAACGCGGAAGCAGCGCGCACCCAGTTCAACGACCAGTTGCTGCGCACCACCCCGCAGAAAGCCGCACAGGTGATCATCCGCGGCGTGGAGCGCGATTCGCGGCGCATCCTGATCGGCCCGGATGCCCACGCCATCGACGTGATGCTGCGCCTGCTGCCGGTCTGGTACCAGAAAGTGGTCACCGGCAGCATGAAGCTGGCCAAGCGCTTCGCTCCCAAGCCCAAGCGCAAGTCCGACGCCGAGGGCTACGAGGCCAAGTAACCCGTCATTCCCAAGAGTCCCTTTTTCCCTGTCGGGCCGGCGCCCATCCCCCTTACCCCCGGATGGGCGCCGTTTTTTTCAGGGATCATTGCCGGACAGCGATCACCGACGGGTCAGCACCACCTCCAGATATTCGCTGGGCACCACCAGCGACGAGGGGCCCGCGCGATTGCTCGCTTCGAGCAGCTGCGTCAGATCACGCTCCAGCAACTTCCCATCCGCTTCCGGCAGGTTGGCGAAAGCCTTATGCAGCGGGCCGTACCAGTCGCGGAAGACCTCGATGAAATGCGCCGCCGAGCGATAGCGGAAGTTGAAGACCTGTCGCGTCGCACGCAACTCGCCGATCGATCCGTCGAACAGCTCGCGCAGATGCTCCTCCCGTCCCCACGCGGACGGCGGGCGAACACCCGCCGCCGGCGGGATGTAACCCGAAAGCACCTTGAACACCTGGCCGATGAAGCCCTCGGGCGTCCAGTTGGCCAGGCCGATGCGGCCGCCGGAGCGGCAGACCCGCGCCAATTCCACCGCGGCTTTCGGCTGGTCGGGGGTGAACATCACACCGAAGGTCGAGACCACCGCATCGAAGCTGCCGGCTTCGAATGGCAGCGCCTCGGCATCGGCCTCGCGGAACTCCACGGCCAGATGCTCGGCACGGGCGCGTTCGGCGCCCAGTTCCAGCAAGCGCGGCACGTAGTCAGTGGAGATCACCCGGCAACCACGCCGGGCGGCGGCCAGGGTGACGTTGCCGTTGCCGGCGGCGACGTCCAGCACCCGCTCATCGCAGAGCAGGTCGCAGGCTTCGGCCAGACGTTCACCGACGATCTGCAGAGTCGTGCCGATCACGGCGTAGTCGCCACTGGCCCAGGTGGCCATCTGGCGTTGTTTCAGGGCATTGAGGTCTACAGCGGTAGTCATTTGTGGTTCTCCTGACGGGCAAGGCGCGCTCATTCGGCGGTGGTCGGATCGAGGGTAGTGACGACCTGCGATATCCGGTTGGCCGGGAAGCCGCCCAGTCGCGCGTGCTCTCGCACGACGGCTTCGTCGGGGGCGATGTAAAGGCAGTAGATGCGGTCTGCGACCACGTAGCTGTGCAACCACTGCACCTGCGGCCCCAGCTGGTTCAAGACCTTGCAGGACTTCTGCGCGATAGCCTGGAAATCGCGGTCGGTCAGGGCTCCGGCGCCGGGGATCTCGCGCTCTATGACGAACTTCGGCATGACACTCTCCATGGGTGGGCTGATGCGGGTACCGCGACATCCCGCACCTTCATGCTGCGCTGCGGCCTGACCGCCGTCCTGCTCCAGCGTCGGTGTTGCCTGTCCGATCGTCCGGCGGCTCGCCACGGCTTCGCTTTCGCGCCCAGACTTCGACTGAGAACCCCGCCTCGGAGGCGCCCCTCGATGAGCACGCAAACCATCCTCGCCGCCCAGCAGCGCCTGGAGCGTCTGGTGCGCCAGCGGCCGGGCGTCGCCCAGGTCCGCGACGTCCCCGCCACCGCGTTCTGGGAAGGCGGCGGCAAGACGCAGACGCGCCATCCGGACGGCAACCTGATCCATACCGACCTGCCGCAGGAACTGGGTGGCGATGGCGAGCGTGTCAGCCCCGGCTGGCTGCTGCGCGCCGCGTTGGCCTCCTGCGCCGTTACACGCATCGCGATGCTGGCCGCGGAGCGAGGAATGCAGCCACAGCGGCTGGAGGCGCAAGTCACCAGCGACACCGACCTGCATGGCCTGCTCGGGCTGCCCCGCGAAGATGGCCAGCACATCCCCGCCGGCCCGCTGGCCATCCACGTGCGGGTCAGCATCAGCGTACCGGGCGCCCCGGATGCAGAAGTACGCGAGATGGTCGAGCAGGCCATGCGCGTCTCCCCGATGCTCAGCGCGCTGGCCGAAGCCGTACCGGTGCGCCTGGACATCGACAGCGCCGCCCCCTGATGGACGCGCTGTCGGAAACCCTGCGCGTGGTCCGGCTGGTCGGCGCCATATTCATCAATGCGCGCTTCACCGCGCCATGGTGCTATCAATCGCCAAGGGCGGATTCGGTGGTCGAACTGCTGGAGCCCGGCGCCGAACAGGTGGTGATATTCCACCTCATTACCGAGGGAGAGTGCTTCGTCGAAATGGGCAGGGCCGAGCCGGTGCGACTGGTAGCCGGCGATGCGGTGATCTTCCCTCAGGGCCATGCCCACCGCATGGCCTCGCAACCGGGCGTCCCACCCGCCACGGGAGCGCGACTGGACGCAGTGCTTGCCCGTCGGCCGCGCCAGTTGTCCTATGGCGGCGGCGGTGCGACGACGCGCCTGGTCTGCGGTTACCTCGCCTGCGACGCACGGCTGGCGAGGCTGCTGCTCGCCGGGCTGCCGGCATTGGTGAAGGTCAACGTGCGCGGCTCGGCCGCAGGCGCCTGGCTGGAGTCCTCGGTGCGCTATGCGCTGGCCGAGGCGCGCTCCCCCCGTCCCGGCGGTGCCGGCGTGCTGGCCAAGCTGGCGGAGGTGTTGTTCATCGAGGTGCTGCGCCTGTACATGGAGGAACAGGGCGAGGACCGCAGCGGCTGGCTGGCCGGGCTGCACGACCGCATAGTCGGCAGCGCCCTGGGCGCCCTGCACAAGTCACCGGCTCATCCCTGGAGCCTGGAGGAACTGGCGCGCTGCGCCGGTACTTCGCGCTCAGTGCTGGCCGAGCGCTTCCTCGGGCTGGTGGGCTGCCCGCCAATGCAGTACCTCACTCAGTGGCGAATGCTGCTGGCCGCCAACCTGCTGCGCGGCAGCAACGCCCCGCTGGCGCGGATCGCCGAGGACGTCGGCTATCAGACAGACACGGCCTTCAGCCGCGCCTTTCGCCGCGAATACGGCTGCCCGCCGGCGGCGTGGCGGCGCAGCCAGGCCGCCGGCGCTCGCCCATCCCTATAGGAGCCTCTCCGTTAGAGGCCCATCTGCTTGGCGATGATCTCGTTCATGATCTCTCGCGTGCCGCCGCCGATGGAGAGAATGCGGTTGTCGCGGTACAGCCGCTCCACCAGGCTCTCGCGCATGTAGCCCATGCCGCCCAGCACCTGCACCGCGTCATAGGTCACCCGGTCGGCGACGTCGGTGGCGAAGTTCTTGGCCATGGAGATTTCCTTGATCACGCTCTTGCCCACAGCCATCTTGGCCGCCTGACGGTAGGTGAACTCGCGGGACACCTCGACCTGGGTGGCCATTTCCGCCAGCCGGTGCTTGAGCACCTGGAACTTGCCGACCGGCTTGCCGAACGCCTCGCGCTCACGGCTCCAGGCCAGCGCCTCGTCCAGCGCCAGCTGCGCAGTCATGTTGGCCATGATCGCCAGCGCCAAGCGCTCGCTCTGGAAGTTCGCCATGATGCAGGCGAAGCCCATGTTCTCCGCGCCAATGAGGTTCTCCACCGGCACCTTGCAGTCATCGAAGAACAACTCGGCGGTGTCCGACGCCCACCAGCCCATCTTCTTCAGCTTGCGGCTCACGGTGAAGCCCGGCGTACCCTTCTCCACCAGCAGCAGGCTGACGCCGCCGAAGCCATCGCCGCCGGTGCGCACGGCCACGGTGTAGTAGTCGGCGCGCACGCCGCTGGTGATGAAGGTCTTGCTACCGCTGACGCGGTAGTGATCACCGTCGCGCACGGCGCGGGTCTTCAGCCTGGCGACATCGGAGCCGCCGGACGGCTCGGTGACCGCCAGTGCCATGATCTTCTCGCCGGCCAGCACCTGCGGCGCGATGCGCTCGCGCAGCTCCGGGCGGCCCCACTTGATCAGCGGCGGCAGGCCGATATCCAGCGAACCCAACCCCGCTACCAACCCGCCGGAGCCGCAGCGCATCAGCTCCTCGCTGGCCGCTACCTTGGCGAACAGGTCGCCTTCGTGGCTGCCGCCAAGCGCCTCGGGATAGCCGATGCCGAGGATGCCGGCCTCGCCTGCCTTGCGGTACAGCTCGCGGGGAAACTGCTCGGCTTCCTCCCAGTCGGCGACGTGGGGCAGGATTTCACGCTCGACGAAGCGCCGCACGCTGTCGCGGACCAGGCGGTGGCTGTCATCGAAGTATTCGGCGAACACGGACATGGCAAGGCTCCAGACGGTTTGACTGAAACTTACCGAGCGCTTGCTTGGTTTTCAAGGAGAGACACCCGCCATCGGCTAGGACAGATGCGCCGTCCCGAACCGCTCGCGATAAGCCGAAGGCGCTACGCCGGCCGCACTACGGAAGGCATTGCGAAAGCTTTCCACGGTGCCGAAGCCGCACTGCTCGGCGATCCGCTCGACGCTGTCGGCGCTGCTTTCAAGCAATTCGCGGGCGCGCAGCATGCGCTCGTGCTGCAGCCAGGCCTTGGGCGTCATCCCCGTGGCTTCGCTGAAGCGGCGCAGGAAGGTACGCTCGCTCATGGCTACACGGCTAGCCAGTTCGCCGACGCTGATCGACCGGTCCAGTCGCTGCCGGGCCCAGTCCAGCAGCCCGGCGAGGTCATGCCGGGGCGCCTGCGCCACCGGCGCGGGGATGAACTGCGCCTGACCACCGCCGCGCTGAGGTGACATCACCAGGCGCCGCGCGACGGTATTGGCAACCTGCGCGCCGAAGTCCCGCGCCACCAGGTGCAGACAGGCATCGATGCCTGCCGCGCTACCAGCGGAGGTGATCAGTTGCCCGGCGTCTACATAGAGCACCTGGGCATCGACCTCGATGGCCGGGAAGCGCATCGCCAGTTCCTGGGCGTAGCGCCAGTGTGTGGTCGCCCGCTGGCCATCCAGCAATCCGGTGGCGGCCAGGACGAAGACCCCAGAGCAGATCGACAGCAGCCGCGCGCCTTCGTCATGGGCCTTGCGCAGTGCCTGCACCAGCTCGGCGGACGGCGCCTCGGTACGATCACGCCAGCCTGGCACGATGATGGTGCCTGCCGTGCCGAGCGACTCCAGCCCGCCGTCGGCGAATACGCGGATGCCGCCCAATGCGCGCATGGGCCCTTCATCGACGGCAACGACCCGGTGGCTGTACCAGGGGAAGTCGAACTCGGGACGCGGCAGGCCGAAGATTTCCACGGCGATGCCGAATTCGAAGGTGCACAGGCCGTCGTAGGCGAGCACGGCGACTTCCAGGGGATTGCGCGGCATTTGGCGGAAAACTTCCGATCACTGTCCAGTCCGCCACTGTAGCCGATCCGAAGGGCCTCATACAGTGCTCCCACTTTCCACAGGAGCCTTGCCATGCCCAGCCTCGTCAGCCAGTTCCCCGCCGCCCTGCCCGCCGATGCCCTCGCCCACTTCAGCCACCGCCTGGCCTTCGAAACCGACTGTTCCGACGTCAACCACGCCCTGCAGAACGGCGAGCAGGATTTCATCCTGCTCGATGTGCGCAACGCCGCCGCTTTTGCCCGTGGGCATGTACCCGGAGCACTGAACCTGCCGACCCGCGAGGTCGATGCGCGGCGAATGGCGCAGTTCGCGCCGGGCACCCTGTTCGTCGTCTACTGCGCCGGACCGCACTGCAACGGCGTGCACCGTGCCGCCGCGAAGCTCGCCGCGCTGGGATTGCCGGTGAAGGAGATGATCGGCGGGGTGACCGGCTGGCTGGACGAAGGCCTGGCGCTGGTCAGTGCCGAAGGGCACGGGAACCGCAGCCAGACGGAAGGCATCTCGTGCGCCTGCTGAGCATTCGCGAGGCTCGGCCGGGCGATGTTCCAGCAGTGCTTGAGCTGATGCGCGCGCTGGCGGAATTCGAAGGTTATCTCGACGGCTTCGCGGTTGACGGCAACGCCCTGCTCACACGCGCCTTCGGGTCGACGGCGCAATGCCAGGTATTCGTCGCCCAGACCGATACCATCTGCGGGTACGCCGTCGTCCAATGCCTGGACTTCACGTTCGATCTACGCCCGAGCGTTCGACTCAAGGAGCTGTATGTCTCCCAGGGTCGGCGCGGCGAGGGCGTAGGCGAGCAATTGATGCGGCGCGTTGCCCAATGGGCGCTGGAGCAAGGTGCGGGCCGCCTGCTCTGGGATGTGCTGACCGGCAATGACGCGGCAGAGCGCTTCTACTCGCGCCTGGGCGGCCGGCGTGAAAACCGGTGGATGGCCTACCGGATGGATGATCGCGAGCTGCTGCTCCTTGCCGACCGTTAGCTGCTGATCGGCCGGCGTCCTGCCAGGGCGTGCGCCAGGGTGCCGCCGTCCACCAGTTCCAGCTCGCCACCCAGCGGTACGCCGTGGGCGATGCGCGACAGCACCAGGTCGCCACCGCCAAGCAGCTGGGCAATGTAGTGAGCGGTCGCCTCGCCTTCCACCGTAGGGTTGGTGGCGAGGATGATCTCGCTGAAATTGCCGGCCTTGATCCGCGCTTGCAACTCCGGGATGCCGATGGCTTCCGGGCCGAGTCCATCCAGCGGCGACAGGTGCCCCTTGAGCACGAAGTAGCGGCCACGGTAGCCGGTCTGCTCGACGGCGAACACGTCCAGCGGGCCTTCCACCACGCAGAGCAGGCTGTCGTCACGGCGCGGGTCGGTGCACTGCGGGCAGAACTCGTCCTCGGACAGGGTGCGGCACTGCTTGCAATGGCCGACACCCTCCATCGCCCGGGTCAGCGCCTGGGCCAGACGCAGGCCGCCGCTGCGGTCGCGCTCCAACAGCTGCAGCGCCATGCGCTGGGCACTCTTCTGCCCCACTCCGGGCAGGGTGCGCAGGGCATCGATCAGTTGGCGGATCAGCGGCGTGAAGCTCATGGGGCGGTCTCAGGATATTTTTCGGAGGGGTAGAACGACTGTAGGAGCGAGCTTGCTCGCGAACCCTGCCAGGCCGTGAAGGGCCGGTAGAGCGTTCGCGAGCAAGCTCGCTCCTACAGGTCAGCAGGATGCCTGGATCAGAAAGGCATCTTGAAGCCAGGCGGGAGCTGCATGCCGGCGGTCATGCCGGACATCTTGTCCTGGTTGTTCTGCTCGATCTTGCGCACGGCGTCGTTCACCGCAGCGGCGATCAGGTCTTCGAGGATTTCCTTGTCTTCCTGCATCAGGCTGTCATCCAGGGAGACGCGTTTGACGTCGTGGCGACCGGTCATCACCACGCTCACCAGGCCGGCGCCGGATTGACCGGTCACTTCGGCGTTGGCCAGCTCTTCCTGCATCTTCTGCATCTTTTCCTGCATCTGCTGGGCCTGCTTCATCAGGCCGGCCATGCCACCTTTCATCATGTCGAGTTCCTCGATTCGTTCAGTCGTCGGCCAAGGCTCAAGCCTTGACCTCCAGGGGTTCGATAGTACCGTCGCGGACGACCGCGGCGAACTGTTGCTTCATCTGTAGCACATAAGGGTCGGCGGCAATCGAAGCCTCGGCCTGGCGCTGACGCTCGGCGCGTTTACGCGCGGCGGCCTGGGCCGGGGTTTCCTGCTCGGGCTTCTGCTGCGTGACCTGCAGGGTCAGGGTACGCCCGTGGAACTGGTTCAGCGCATCGTTCAGACGGCGCTGCTGGGTCGCGTTGAACAGCGCGCTCTGGCCCGGATCCAGGTGCAGGTGCCAGTTGTCACCGTCCACGGCCACCAGGGTGCAGTTGGCGCCGATGCTGGCGGTCAGGCCGGCCAGGCCCAGGCGCGGGAACAGGTCCAGCCATTCGGCGGCAAGGCCGGTGGCGGGCATGGCCGCAGGCTCGGGTTCCGGCTCGGCCTGCTCCTGCGGCGCCTCGCTTTCGAGGTAGCCGTAGGACTCCATGTCGACTTCGTAGTAATCCTCGGCGGGCGGCGGCTCGTCATCGCGATCATCGTCGTCGGCCGGTGCTTCTGCCACGACGGGTGCGGGTGCTTCCACCGGTGCAGGGGCAGCCACTGATGCAGGTGCTGGCGCTGCCGCTACGGGTGCAGGTGCAGGTGCAGGTGCAGCAGGTTCGACCGGCGCGGGAGCGGTGGCAACCGGTGCCGAGGGTTCGTCCCACGGCAGGTCGACCGGCGCTTCGGCAACTGGCGGCTGCGGCTCGACGGCCGGAGCGACAGGCTCTGCAGCGACGACCACTTCCGGTTGCGCTTCGATAGGAGCAGGAACCGCCTCGACGACCGGCGCGGGAGCAGCAACAGGCGCAGCCTCCACCACCGGAGCCGGAGCCGGAGCCACCTGAGTCTGCGGTGCGGCAACGACCGAAGCAACCTCGGCGACCGGAGCTACAGGAGCGACCGGCGCTGGCGCAGCAGGCGGCGGAGCAATGGATGCAACCGGCGCTGCAACGGCGGCGCCGGCCACTGGGTTCGGGTTGGAATCAGCCGTGGCCTTGCTGATCCCCAGGTCCTTTAGTGGTGACCTGGGCGCGCCGTCGGCATCGGCCGGGCGAAACGCCAGCATGCGCAGCAGGGCCATCTCGAAGCCGCCACGGGGATCGGGCGCCAGCGGCAGGTCACGGCGGCCGATCAGGCCCATCTGGTAGTAGAACTGCACGTCCTCGGCCGGCAGTGCCTGGGCCAGTGCCAGCACCCGGTCACGGTCGCCCTGGCCGTTGTCCACGGCCTCGGGCAGCGCCTGGGCGATGGCCACGCGGTGCAGCACGTTGAGCATTTCGGCCAGTACGCCGCCCCAGTCCGGGCCTTGCTCGGCCAGGTGTCGGACAGCTTCCAGCAGCGCACGGGCGTCGCCTTCCAGCAGCGCATGGAGCACGCCATAGACCTGGCCGTGATCCAGGGTGCCAAGCATGGCGCGCACGTCGGCAGCCAGCACCTTGCCTTCGCCGAAGGCGATGGCCTGGTCGGTGAGGCTCATGGCGTCACGCATGGAGCCATCGGCTGCACGGCCGAGCAGCCACAGCGCATCGTCCTCGAACGGCACGTTCTCGGCGCCCAGGACGTGGGTGAGGTGCTCTACCACGCGCTCCGGCGGCATGTTCTTCAGCGAGAACTGCAGGCAGCGCGAGAGGATGGTCACCGGCAGTTTCTGCGGGTCCGTGGTGGCCAGCAGGAACTTCACGTGGGGCGGCGGCTCCTCCAGGGTCTTCAACAGGGCGTTGAAGCTGTGGCTGGAAAGCATGTGCACTTCGTCGATCAGGTAGACCTTGTAGCGCCCGCGGCTCGGCGAGTACTGCACGTTGTCGAGCAGCTCGCGGGTATCCTCGACCTTGGTGCGGCTGGCGGCGTCCACTTCGATGAGGTCGACGAAGCGGCCTTCATCGATCTCGCGGCACACAGAGCACTGCCCGCAGGGGGTCGAGCTGACGCCGGTCTCGCAGTTCAGGCACTTGGCCAGGATGCGCGCAATGGTGGTCTTGCCCACGCCACGGGTACCGGTGAACAGGTAGGCGTGGTGCAGGCGCTGGTTGTCCAGCGCGTTGATCAGGGCCTTTAGCACATGGGTCTGGCCGACCATTTCGCGGAACGAGCGCGGACGCCATTTGCGGGCAAGAACCTGATAACTCATTGAAATCCATCGCGACAGGTGAGCAGAAGTGCGCTAATCCTAGCGAAGCGGACCGTAAATTGCACCCGATGTCCGCACCGGTCGCTATCGCATCTTGGCAAGGGCCGGGCTACACGGCATTGTGTTGTCGTTCTGCCATCAACGGAGCCTTGATGCGCTTCCTCGCCACCACCCTGCTGCTGACCACTGCCCTCGCCCAGGCCGACGACCGTCCCGTGCGCTTTTCGGTGGTCGATAGCTGGGCGATGCCGCTGGCGCAGATCGAGAATGGCGAACTGACCGGCGGCATCATGTTCGAGCTGTTCAACGAGGCGGCACGCGAACTGGGCCGGCCCGCAGCCTTCCACATCGTGCCCCGCGCCCGCATCGAGCAGGCCCTGCTGAGCCGCTCCGTCGACGTGCGCTGCTACGTCTCGCGCACCTGGACCGAACATGAATTCAAGGACTACCGCTGGACTGCACCGCTGATGGTGCAACGCGACCTGCTGGTAGTCCGCGATGCCCCCGCCGACAAGCTGGAAACCCTGCCCAGCCAATCCGTCGGCACCGTGCTGGGCTATCACTACCCGCGCCTGCAGCCGCTGCTGGACAGCCACTGGCTGACCCGCGACGACGCGCGCAACCAGGAACTGGTGTTGAAGAAGCTGCGTATCGGTCGCTATCAGTACGCGATCAGCAGCGAGTTCGCGCTGAACTGGTTCAACCGTGAGTTGCCCGAGGCAGAGCGCCTGAGAATCGCCAGCGTGATCGAAGAAACGCCGCTGTCATGCATGGTGCTGGACGCGCCCGAAGTCCGCGCCGAAGAGGTGCTTTCGGTGCTGGCGAAGATTAAGGCGTCGGGGAAGATCGAGGAAATCCTGGGTCACTATCGCTGAGGCGACATATGCATCGACAGGAGGGCACGGAAGATTTTCCTGGACCCGAAATGGAGGCGGCCCCGCCAGCATTTGGCAGTGTATTTCCCGCTGTATTGGCTGAGTACTTCCGAAGCCTTCCAGATCGGCAAATGCATCGCTGAAAGCCTTGTGGGGCATGACCTTCAAGGTATTCCCAACCGAAGCTTGCATAGAAAATCGGTCCTGAAAGCCCTAGAGGTGGCTGCACTGTCACACTCTGCTGTCACACCTAGGTGTCACACCCATGGCCTTCATCATTCGTCGCGGCGCCGTCTACTACCTGAATCTGAGATTGCCCATGCACCTGCATCGCCAACGCGACACCGTTCGAATTAGCCTCAATCTCAGAAGCAGAAGGGAAGCCTTGTTCATGGCAAGCGGGATTGCCCAACGGGTTTACCTGCATCTCACTGCTAATCCACTCAGCTCTCCCGAGGAGCTGCGTCAGCTATGTATCCAATGGCGAAACGAGGTTAGGCAATCCTCAGCCACGCCTGACCACTATCTCTGCATTCCGCTTCCAATGCAGACCTCTGCGCACCTGCTACCTACGACCGCCTCTACGGCAACCACTCCGTCACTGAGCACGCTATCTCAGCTGTATATAAAGGAAGGTGAAAGCAGTGGGGCTTGGAGGGAGGCAAATACGCTCGATGTGCAACGTGCCGTTCGGGACTTCTTCGAGCTGATGGATGACATGCCCGCCTGTGCGTTCGACTCAGAGCAGGCAAGGCTCCTTAAGCATAGGCTCAGCAGGCTGCCACAGTATTTCTCTCAGCGCCCAGAATTCAAAGGTATGACCCTAAGGCAGGTTGTCGATTCGAAGATGACTTACCCAACCATCACCGCAGTGACGATCAACAATCGCCTACGGAAGCTCACGGCACTCTTCAACTGGTGCAAATCCAACGGGTACATTAATCAGAATCCGCTCAGTGGCGTGAAGGTGATGACCGGTGCTGCCAAGGAAGCTCGCTTGTCCTTCGACCGATCCGACCTTCAGGCGTTGCTGGATCTCATTACACTTCGTCAAGAAGCTAGGAAGCACCTGTGGAGGTTCTGGCTCCCCCTACTTGGACGGTTCACGGGCGCCCGCTTAGAGGAAATCTGCCAGCTCCATATCGATGATTTCTGCTCGATTCAAGGAACCCCTTGCATTCGAATAGATGATCGCCTCGATGGGCAGAAGCTCAAGAACCGCAGCAGCCGAAGGATTATTCCTATCCATCCGATACTCATGGAGCTGGGCATTCACTCTTACGTGGAGTCGGTGCGGGCCTCTGGAGCGCTCAGAGCTTTCCCTGAGCTTGAGGCTGTACGAGGAAAGTACGGTTATGGACCGTCGAAATGGTTTGGCCGGTATCGGAACAAGCTTGGGGTCAGCGATCCGAAGAAAACATTTCATAGCTTCCGTCATACATTTGTAGATGATCTACGGGAGGCAGGAGTTCAAGACTCTCTAATCAAACAGCTGCTTGGCCATGCTGATTACTCAGTGACGTTTGGGATTTATGGTAGTCGAATGCCAATTAAAGAGATGACTCGTGCAATCAAGAAGATCCCAGGCAGCACGACAAAGTAAGCAGCTTAACGATGGATAGGCACTCCAAGACACCAAGATACCCACTTCCTGGCATAGTGCTGGATGGCTATTCTTGATGCCTTGGAGAGCCATCCCAAGCGGACCAAATAGTCGACTCTTATGAAACCTTTGAGCTCTTTCGCCTCTAATCCTGCCGTTGCAAGCAACCCAAGATATTGACAGCCAGCTAAAACCTGAGTAATGTCGCCCTCCCCTCAATTGGCGAGGGAATAACTCTACCGAAATGGTGAAGCAAATGAACATCAAAACTAACCAGCAAGCAGGGAGGACCTACACTCAGCCATAGAAGGCTTGAGCCTCCTTGTCTTGCAATGAGCAAGGAGAAAAATTTGAAGACTTGTAATTCCCTTATCGCTCCTCCTGGAGCTGGCAAGTCCCAATGGCTGATCAAACACATTAGCCAACATCGTAATGAACACTCTGTTCTTGCATTCCCTACTCTACTTCTTTCTGAAGAGATTACTAAACGTCTCGAAGAGCTAGGCATTCGTTTCAACATCATAAACAGCGACACTATTGAAGGCGCCACTGTTACTCAAGTACTAGAAGAGGCGTTATGCAATCAGAATGATAACATCATCATCTGCACACATACGGCATTACTGCTGATCCGCCCTGACCTACTGTGCGGATGGAAGCTTTATGTTGATGAAGTACCTTCTATTTGGAACTGTGCTAGCCCATCCTTCCAAGATATTCAGTTCCAAAAGGTGTTTGATAACAGCATCATCACCTTGGAACCTGTAGAAGGAAAGAAGCACAAATTAATGAAGGCAAGACAAGATAAGTTGGCACTGATCGAAACCTTGTCGAAAGGTGGAGAAGGTACAGCATACAGCGACACCGCCACTTCCGTGCTTGAGAAACTGCTTGATCCTAGCTATGTGGTAGAAGTTGATAAGCTTGACAAGAACATCAATCGCACAGTCAGAATCATCGGAGTTCATGACTACCTTTCGGCATTCGAAGCAGCGGACGAAGTTACTATTCTGTGTGCAGAACTACACAAGTCTTTGCTTGGCGTAAGTCTCAAAGGCAAAGGCTGGAACGTCAGTATTATTGATTACGATCTAGGCTTCACTGGTTACGGCAACAGGGTTGTTATTAAACCTTTTCTCTCAGGTAGAAGTTACTCAAAGTCAGCTGCACTGGAGAATACTTGTAAGCCACAGACCGAGTTCACTGAAAGTTGCAATATTGACAAGTGGCTTAAGAAGGTGTTTGAGGACATTGGATACCATCAAGCACTTATGACTTCCCACAAGTGGTTGCAGGTTGAGCTGCCCTTAGACAGCAAGGGCGGAAGTAACATTCTTCCAATCAAGATTGATAACAGAGGGATTAATGATTACTCAGGTTACACCTATGCCATCTGCCTTCAGCACGGCAACATAAGTCCTGTTGATGTCCGTAGTCTATCTACCCTTGCACAACTACTCTCCGGTGAGAATTTAGTAACAGAACAAGATATTAAAAACGCTGTTCAGTATGAAAGACTATATGAATCCACACTTCAAACTGTATGTAGAACTGCACTCAGAGACAGAAGCAACCAAAATCCTATTACCTTGTACGTGCAAGATGAAGCTGTAGCACAGTTTCTAGCTGAGAAACTTGGTAATGCGATTATTGATAGTAATCTATCCATGAATCCTCTCAGAGTAGAAACTGAAGCTAAATCTAAACGAAATGAAAGTAAGGCTGAAGCCTTGAGGATGTACTCGAAGGGCGTAGCTATCAAAGCGATAGCTCATGCTATTGGCAAGAATGAACGAACTGTTAGAGACTGGTTAAAGCCTTACAGACAGCTTGAGCAGCGAGCAGCATAGACATTTGAACAGTATGAGTATGGAAATTTTCTCTTAGAGAATCCCTAAGAGATTTTTTCCACATCCACATATAAGCTTGAATATACCTTACTAGCACTATAAAACTTATCTGCGTCAGCACAAGACGGATCGGATATCGAAAAATCCGTCTGCTCCTCTTGTCATAGGTGCTGAGGTAGGTATCGTAGAAAATTCTTAGGATAGTGTTCGAAGATCTGTAGTGATCATCAGAGTTATTCCAGGAAACCCTCTACGATAGCGAGAGCTAGCCCAGCACGGAAAAGACATATGAGGGTTAACCCCCTCTTCAGCCTTACGGCATATAACTTGAGCGAGTATGAGAGTATTCTGGGGGACCTTGAGCACTCTTAAGCATAACCCAGAACACCCTCATGAATAGCTTAATTAGTCGTAGAGACAAGAAACACAGAGAGATGAATCATCTCATTGGTATTCTTCTCTTCTACTCAAAATCTTTTCAAGGTGCTGCACAAACCTATCAGCTACCGGCCATGCCAAATGAATCTGACGCTATCGTGCAAGGACGAGATAACATAAGACAAGTTTTGCGTCAGCACCTAAAACCATTAAGAAATCTGTAAACTTCTATTTAGGGCATTGACCCATCAGCCCCTTTCTTCCCGTGCCAAGACGTCAACTATTGAAGAATTATTGCAATCACATTGGCATAGCCGTGAGTCTTGCAATAATCCCTCAATATCCTAGCCTACGATCAAGCGTCCGGCGCTATGTACGCCTTGAAATTATTATTTATATAAGCCATCTTCTTAGCACAATCAGCCGCAAAACCAGTTATATCACTATCGATATCCTCAAGACTTCTCAACCCCCTACATACCGGTTGAATCTTGATGATTTCCTCATTCCCGACATCAGGTGATCTAGTTACTGTCAACCCTACATAGCCGAACTCAGTTGGATTATACGTAGTGACCATAGTCTCATCAGACATCTGGATTTTCATATCCGAGATTTGCTGAACGAACACCTTTGCTCGTGAGAATGCCTTATTGCAAGACTTCTCATCCTTGCATCGGACGCTTGCTTTAGGCCAAGAAGCGATCAGGTCTCTTTTCACCTTTGCTTTCTCAGCCTTCACGCGTGCCACCTGCTCTGGGGATGCACACCCCGCAAGAGTCACCATAAGACCAATCGAAATGGCCCCCAAGAATCCCGTTCTCATACCTTCACCTTCCTTCTAGTAATGCATCCGTCTGTTCATAGCCGGTAGTGCCGATCCCCACCTGCTTTGCCACCAGAATGATGCCATCATTTCAAAGAAATGTAACGATTGGTGTGTCATCTCTTGGTGTGACATCACTTGGTGCGTTCACGGTTGGACCACACCAAACCATCATGTTTCGATGGAAACCAATCAGATATTGCGAACGGCCTTTGGCCAACGAATCCGCGAGCTACGCATCAAGAAGGGCTTCAGCCAAGAAGCCTTTGCCGACGAATGCAAGCTCGTCCGCACTTACATGTCTCGTATTGAGAATGGAACGGCTAACCCCAGCCTGGAAGCCGCCAAGGTGCTTGCAGATGGGTTGGGGGTGACCCTTTCTGAGCTGCTGGAAGGGCTGTAACGCAGCTGCTCAAAACTTGATCAGATAACTATTCCGTATCAATGGACTTTCCTCGCCCCGGCCTAACACGCTGGGGCGTTTTTGTATGTGCATATCCTTACACCCGCCCCATCCATCAGGCTTTCCGCTGGGAGGGCCTTAGCCGGTAGGCCTTCACCCTGATCAAATCCTCATTTCTGGGAAATAAACGTGAGGCTCCACCGTTGAAATGAGCTCTCCCCTGCCCTACTCAGAAGCTAACCAGACTAGAAGGCTCAAAAACGACCGATTCTGATACCTGTCTGAAATAGGGTTTAATTTGGTATCAAAAATATGCTTTACGACTTATGACACCTAAATCATAATGACACCACATTATTGATACCGAATGGAGTCTAAGTCATGAGTCGCACTTTCCTTTATGCCCGAGTCAGCACCAGTGATCAGACTACGGACAACCAAGTCGAGGAAATCAAACGTGCTGGCTTCGACGTACAACCTCAGCGCGTTATCGCTGAAACAGTTTCAGGATCGGTAGAAACTGCTAAGCGTCAGGGCTTCTGTAAGCTCCTGGAACGAATGGAAGATGGTGACGTGCTGCTAGTTACAAAGCTGGACCGATTGGGCCGTAATGCAATGGACGTGCGGGCTACTGTCGAACTGCTAGCTAGTCGTAGTATTCGCGTTCACTGCCTTGCCCTTGGTGGCGTAGACCTAACCAGTGCAGCCGGTAAGATGACTATGCAGGTACTTGCGGCAGTTGCAGAGTTTGAACGTGACCTGCTAATCGAGCGGACTCAGAGTGCATTGCAGCGTGCCAAGGCCGATGGCAAGACCCTCGGTCGTCCTGTGAAGGCATCTGCTGACGAAGTACGGGAACTCAAGGCCCAAGGCATGAGCCAATCTCAAGTCGCTGGGGCGCTGGGAATCAGCCTGCCTACTGTCAAACGCCGCTGGAATGTTTGAGAACACACCTTAACGTTGAGCCTATCTCCTGCTTATGCAGCCCACGCAATGCCGCCTAGGAAGGTCTCTGTGCGACGATAAGCGGAGGGTAGCGATAGCACTACGTAATATTTTGATTTCATCAGAGAGCCTCCTGCGGGCCATCTGCGCGTGCCCTTAACCCTGAGCCAACTCTGGCAGTTATTTCTGATTTTTCGTAAACAACCCCAACAGAGGTGTATTAAATGAAGACTGTCAACCGTGCACATCTATGCAAAGGCTTCCGATAGACGAATCCGCAGCTCTATAGGGCTGCCCAGTTCCGTACTTATCTTCAATAAGTTGTAACTCTAGCTTCCCGCCGTCATCTAGCTGTGCATAAAAAGCAGTCCACTCGGCGTATGCACCAAGTCGATTCTTGGCGTTATATCACCGCAATATTTACTTTTTATATTCACTTAGTCTCAAGAATCGCACCTGAAAACCATAGGGATCGATAAGTTATTTTGACTAGCCAGAGCTTAATTAAGCTTCTCTTCAGGAGACTTTCCAGACGCCGACAACAACCCCATAACAGCCGGAAGGACAAAAGGCTTGGAACACCGCATCACAGCTCCTTTCTTAAAATAAAAAACCAATTTTTAGCCAACCAAAGCACACCTCATCTCGCTGATAGTTCCGCCTTAGCCATCTGCGGACTTTCGACAGGCTTCTCAGTCTTGTAGTCCATAACTATTTGGCTACCACGCGAACTTCCGTAAAGCCATTCTTCCGCCTGCTCCATAACCTCAAGAAATCGTACAGCCAAGCTCGCTTTGTAATGCCCCAATGGGCTTTCTTCTGCATTATGATCGACAAATATAAATTCCGCTTGCTCAACAACCGGCTGGTTTCCATATTCTTCCGCAAACAGCTTTACCTTTTCTGTTATCACCATCCATCTAAGCGCACGATCAGACGAAATAGAACTTGCCAACACGAGCAAACTCCTAAAGTCCTCTAGTCTAGAATGAGCAACAAACATGGCCGTTTTTAGCGATAGGAAGCTTGTCTCACCCTCCATAACGCGATTAATATTCGCATCCAGCCATGACTTCCTTAGAACATCGCAATTCACCTCTGTCACTGCTGTCTCATGACCAAAGACTGATACTTTATCAAAAGCACTTAAGATAGATGCCAAATGTATATTTAACACTGCCTCTGCCTCACGTTCCTTGCGCAATCTTGGGGCATAATCTATCAACAGATAGAAAACGTAAGCCGACAAAAGCCCTACCAGAAGATCAGCAACAACTGATTGAGTTGCATCAGCCACTAGAACCTTAGCTATATCCGTCCCTTCAAGGAAGTGAGGAATTTTGAATCGAATCTCCACCACTATCAAAAGAAAAAATGCCGAAACTGCAAAAATAAACAACCATCTTTCTTGTTTGTCTGCTAGGACTTTCACATAGCCACCATATTATCCAGCTTTCTCTTAAGAGGAATATCAAATCTAAAATAATTCCAGAGACTTACTCTTCCGAGCGAAACCTCAAAGTACCAGCCGGATATACATAATAAGCGAGTATCGGGCTTGGCCAGAAATCATCACCAATAGCCCTCAATCTGACCCTAAGCATATTCGGCGAATAAATTCGCCACACTGTATCAGAAACACTAGCTTTGGATCAGCATAAAGCAGAGATAGCGTGATCATGTTCGTTGGAATCCGTAGACCGGCTATCCCGTCTGTCTCAGGCCGATTGGGAAATTCTGAAGGGTATTATCCCCACTACATACTTCAAAACAAGCCGACAGCCACCTCCTAAAGCGCCTTCGGAGCATTAAGTACCACTCGAACACGCAGCGACCCAGACTAATAACACGCGTATGGCTGATCGTTTTCGCTTTTCCGCAGCTTGATCCTCTTTATATTCCTGAGAACATTTGCAGCAGGCAGCGAATCTTAAAGCCTATACCCCTCTACAAAAGACCATAACGCTGAACTTACCAAGCGGGAATGTTAAACAGTCGCCCCTCTGGACCATTATCACTAAGTTTTCTAACTACCTCTTGACTAGAGAAGTTAAATCCCTTGGGAAGATCAGAGTCAATCAGTGTCAGAATATACTGAAAGTCAAAAATATTCGATGCTGTCCGAACATACTCAATAAACTCGATCTTCTTTCGGTCATCAAGAGTTTCAAGCCCACCATCATGATACAGAAATCTTACAAAATCCTTTGATGAATAGGCTTCCATCACAGCCAAGTCGAATCCAATACAAAGTATTTTCTTGTAGCTATGCCCTTCGCTCTGTCCAGTAACACAGCCGTCCGCCCCAAGAATTCCAGCATAATATTCGAGATTTCCTTCCGAATTCTGCTCTGTGCGCAAAATACCGGTTAAACCGAGGACATCAGAGACATATGAAACGAAAGAATCTTTAATCCTCTGATAAATACCCCCCTTAGACCTAACAACCTCATCTCTATTCTGGCGAATAGCGTCAACGACTGATCGCTTCTCGCGAAGAAGGTCTCTCTCTTCCTGTTCTAAATTTCTAATCTGATCATTGACATCCAGCTTTCGCTGAATCTCAGCAATGCTTGCATTAATTTGAGCAAGTCGATCAGCTGCCCCTTTATATTTCAAGAAAACATCCGAGGTACGCAGGTAGGCCAATGCACGGGAGCGCTCTTCATTAAGCTCAGAGATCCTCTCTGACACCCCTTCCAACTCAAAAGCCAAATCATTAAGTTGCTGCGCTATAAGCTGATCACGCTCAATGGAAATCTTTTCATTGAAATCCGAAAGCTGACCATAAGACTTTACTACTTGATCACCAAATAGAATCCCAGCCTCTTCAAACAACCTCGAAACGTCTTCAATATTAAATTTTGCCTGACCTATAACCCTGGCCTTCTCAAGTTTACGAACCTTCGAAACCAGGTAATACCTTACCTTTGTCAGCTCATCAAGCTCTGAATCAATATTATCAGCAACATTATTGAGCGATATTTGCTCGACCTTATCAAAATTTAAACTAGACAACTGTTCATCAAGAAAGCGTGCCTGAGACTTATTTGAATCCAATAAGGCGGTCAGAATCTCTTCCTGATCACTTTGCAAAGCCCCAATAGAGGCCCTCACAGCTGCGATATTTTCCGAAAGTTTATCTAACTGATTACGCAGCAAATAATTCTTGGTAAGATTACTCGCCTCAAAACCAAGGAGGCGGCCAAGATAAGGTTTCCAGCTCAGATGAGTCCCTCTAAACTTATCCAGCTGAAAAATGTCTGTATAGTCGTCTTGAGAGCGCAAGCAGTAGGCAACTGCGTCGCGATAGGTCCATGGAGCTATTGAAAAAAGACCTATATAGGAGTCAAGGATCAGCTTTGCTCGATCTATGGGTATATTGCAATAATCCCAATTGGAATCTTCAAAACCTCTAAGATCACACTTGCTCTCAAAATGCTTCTTGAGCGCAATCTTAGTATTCTTTTCTACAGATCTCCTTACTGTTAGATAGCTGCCATCATTCAGCTTAAGCTCTAGAAAGAAGACATACTTCTCAAATATCTGATAAAACTGAAACAAGAAAAATGTCTTAGAGCGTCCCTTTAGAAGGCAGAAATCAATAAGCTCAGAAAGCTTACTCTTTCCTAGATTGTGCGCATCTGTATTCTTCGCATCCGGATTCAGAATCTCCCCGATGACAACGTTGAATCCAGAATTAAAATCAATCGTATGAAAGTCACTTTCAAAATTACAATATATTCTTGAAAGCTTCATTTCCCCACATACTCAATAAGGTCATTTTTTTGATGATATTCAATAAGGCCCAGCACATACAACAGCTGCAAACTTTTCTCAAACAAAGTCAATGCGCGAGGCTCATACTCTTTTAATCTCTCATGCAAGTCCGAGTAGGTTTCGAATTTGTTTCTTCTCAGCCGCTTTAGCACAAATGCTGAGACAGACAATATTGTCATATCAGGGTGCGCATTTTTATTAGGCAACAACAGCATCATCATCACCTATATCACAGTGGTAATACATATAGTAGATCATCATTCTCGTCAGGGCTTTATTTGATTTCAAATCAACATCCCGCTCGATCAAGAGATCAATAACCCGCTCAATCACAATATCAAAACTTTGCTCAGTCCGACGAAGCGCAGATATCTTTGCCGAAAGCTCTTCGGAACTTTCAATATAGAGCCTCTGATACTCTTCATTATCAGGAACAGCAAGAAACTCCTCGACCTGAGCCATCTCGGCAATCTTACTCTTAATACGACTTGAATATTGCTGGCTCAGATCATTGATCTGATTCTTTCTCTCAAAATCAGTTCTGATTATAGCCTTAGGCGATTTTGAAGACGCTATAAATTTCAACCCTGAGCTTATTGCAACGATCACTTGCGACAACTCATCGGGCTCAATATTTAGCGGCATATCAAAGGGGTTCAGCCCTACTTCTTCAGGTATTTCTGGATAAATCTTCCAATAGCGTTCCAGGGCTTCCACACCAACCAAGCCCACATTGTGCTTTGGCAACCCTGTCTCTGAAGAGATATAATTTTTAATTGACTCGTTTGCATTAGCAGGGAGCTTCCTATTGGAGAACAATATATAGTTACTTAAGCCATCCTCCCTGATAAGCCTTTTTATTTTCTCAACTTCCAAATTTATGTCGGATGAAACACCACCAAAGAAATCAGAGTCAGAGAATTTCTTATTATATGCAATAGTGTGCTTTGCCTGAACTACAGTTAAACCTTTCCATGGAGAAGCTGTGCTCGGGTATTTTTCTGCCACCCCGTCAAATCGAGAATCACGGCCTCCGTCAACACCTTCAGCAAAGCTCTCGGTACCTATACCAAACAATCGATAACAAAGATGGACCACCAAGCTTTCAAATTGAATATGGGAAAGCTCACAGTACTGATACTTCATACATCACTCTCCATCCAAGAGAGCACTCTATCCCTGACCAAGATCGCCCTCCTCCAGAATCCGATATTTTCTGAATGAGATATACTTGGTGAATCCAAACTTTATATAGGGCTTCCCATTCTGAGCTTTAAAAGCGACTCCCACCACAATAAAGTCAGCCCCTTGGAGGTCATCAATATCCTTTAGCCGGAAATCTTCGACTAAATCATCCTCCAAGTCCTCTTCCTCCACCATTATGCTGGGCTCAGCCTTATAATCCCCACAATTTAGCCACAGTACGCCGTTACTTTTATTAACGTTATTTATCCTCCCCCAAAAAATCCTAGGCTCACCAAGTGGAGCCTCATCAATTTTATACTGAGGGATTAAAAAATCCTTTAGATCACCTTGAATAACGATGCGTCCACCATCCGCAATCATCTTCACTTCGGTGCCGGCCTCTGGATAACTTGGGTTACGCCAAAGCGCGGTTAGAATTTGACGCAAGGTTTTATTCTCTGGATATTCAGCAATATCAGAGTACCTTCTCGTCGTACCCCATTTTGAAACTTTAGGAAGTACTGAGGATGGAACAGCAATATCGATAGAGGATTTTCGCTGCTTATCTAAGTCAACATGAATCGTAGATGGGTCGCTTGAAGTCGACGGAGCATCTTCATCAGCGATCAAAGTAATTTTATTTCCGCACTCTTCATCATGATGTGCGGCAAAGCAAGGCGCCCTAATATACTTTGAAGTAGAGAAGCCTTTTACGAACCATGTGAATCGCCCCGGCTTTCCTAGACACTTTCCAAGCTCTGGAAATAGCGTTTCTCAAACTCCACTGGCGATAGCTGCATAGCGCTGCTGTGCCGGCGTTTGGGGTTATAAAACATCTCGATGTAATCGAACACATCACTGCGAGCTTCTTCGCGAGTGGCATAGGTTTTTCGTCGGATGCGTTCGCGCTTCAGCAACTGGAAAAAGCTTTCTGCCACGGCGTTATCGTGACAGTTACCGCGTCGGCTCATGCTGCTGATCAGATTGTTGGCCTTGAGGAAACTCTGCCAGTCCGAGCTGCTGAACTGGCTGCCCTGGTCGGAGTGGATCATCACTTCCTGCTTGGGCTTGCGTCGCCAAACCGCCATCAATAAGGCATCGATAGCTAAGTCGCTGCACATCCGAGGTTTCATCGACCAGCCGATCACCTGGCGCGAAAACAGATCCAGCACCACCGCCAAGTACAACCAGCCTTCATAAGTGCGGATGTAAGTGATGTCAGTGACCCAGACCTTGTTCGGCTCGCTGACGGTGAATTGCCGCTCCAGACGGTTGGGCGAAGCCACCGTGGGCTTGCCGCCGTAGTAGCCGGGCCGACGACGATAGCCGGTCTGCGAGCGCAACCCTTCCCCCCGCATCAGGCGGGCTACGCGATGCCGGCCACAGGACTCTCCCAGCTCACGCAGGTCGTCGTGGATCTTGCGATAGCCGTAGACCCCACCGCTTTCCAGCCAGGCATGTTTGATCAATCCGAGCAGGCGCTGATCTTCCTTAGCGCGTACGGATTTCGGCTCGGCCAGCCAGGCGTAGTAACCGCTGGGATGCACCCTGAGGGTCTGGCAGAGACGTCGAACCGGGTACTCCACCGACAGCTTGCTGATGAAGGCGTACTTCAGCCGGACTCCTTGGCAAAGTACGCGGCGGCCTTTTTTAGGATGTCTCGCTCTTCGGTCACCCGCTTGAGTTCGGCGCGCAAACGACGCAGTTCGGCTTGCTGATCACCTTCTTGCTGCCGCTGTTCCTGGGGCTTGCTATAGCGCCTGATCCAGACATAGAGGCTATGCACCGACACACCCAAACGCTCCGCCACATCCGCTACACGCAGGCCGCGCGCGGTAACTTGTCTGACCGCTTCGATTTTGAATTCTTCGGGGTAACGCTGGTTGCTCATGGCACCTCCTGATGGGCCTCATTATGAGGCTTGGAGGTGTCTACGAAACTAGGGGCGATTCAATGCCTTCTCCTGACATAGATCACAAACAATATTTCCTCTGTACGTATCAGGAGATTGCTGATATGCAGCCACCGTGCAATCAGTTCCATCCAGTACGTAGATAACCGAGTCCATTCAGCCAGCCCCACAAGATTAAATGCAAATCCTTATTACTACTATCTTGCTTAAAAAAGGGGCAGCACTGCCTCCCTCCTGACGGAGATTAGCAGCGTCAGAGCGATATCGGAATGCCACCAATAGGTACTGGCTGGAAGCAGCGAATCAAGCGAAGTGGTTTCAGACGCACCGGAACGGTACGATTAGTCTTGGGACACCACTTTGGTGTACCAAGGCGCTGTCACACTCAGAGATTTTCAGGAGAGGAAGTCCTTTAGAATTAAGGACTTACGAAATGGAGGCGGCCCCGCCAGCCACACCCCGGCACACAATGTCCCCGCCTTGGCTGCTTCCTTCCGGACCTGACCAGGTAAGCGAGTAATCGTTGCGGGGGGACCGACAGGGCCACCATCACGAGAAGCTCGCCAGATCAGCGAGCCGCGCCATTGTAGCGGCTTGAGCGCAACTTACAAGCACTTCAAGCACTTAGCGACGTTCCACACGCAATTCCTGACCTTCATCACGAATTTGCCTTTTCATTAGGGGAATTACCCTACAGCCAATTCAGAAAATTCCAGCGGTGCCGACGCTATAGGACGAACCCGTCGCTCAAGGGCGGGCCATGACCGAGCGAGGAATGCCAGCATGTCCGTTGCACTGCGATCCACCACTCTCGTTGCCCTGCTCTTCTCCGCCCCGCTGATGGCCTACGACGGGGTCATCCACTTCAGCGGTGCGGTGGTCGAACCGACCTGCCAGGTCGGGCTGACCGACGTAACCGCCCGCAGCGCCCGCGTGCAATTGAGCGAGTGCAACCGGGCCATGACGATGATGCTGAACCAGCCGCGCGGCGCGATGCCCAGCGTGAGCTACCGGCTGACCGATGCTCGCGGCAATGCATTGGGGAATGGCATCGCGGCCACCGGCGACACCGACAGCGTGATCCGCGAAATCGCCAAGGGTGGCGTAGCCGCGGGCCAGCGCAATGTGGTGCTGGTGGCCGAGTACCTGTAAGGGGCGTTACTGCCCCTGGATCAGCCCTTCGGGCCGAGGCTGGGTGGAGACCTCCAGGTTCGGCCCGATGAACAGATCCATCTTGCTGTAGCCCGGACGGGTGCTGAAGGTGGAGTAGCGCTCCGCCCCCTGGTGGAACTGGAAGGCGACGCGGTATTCACCCGAACGCAGCAGGCGCAGCGGGAAGGCGCGCGCTTCGCCCGGCTTGATCTCGCCCGCGAGGGTTTCCTCGCCGTTTTCCTTGAAGCTGTAGTTCACCGCCGGCCCGCCCACGCCCTCGTAATGAAGGACGATCTGCGGGCGCTCGGTCCAGGCTACGTAGGCCCCGAACAGCACCACCAGCGCCCCGACGCCGAGCAGGCGCTGCTTTCTTGCCTTGTCCATCTCGCTCTCCGTCAATCGCTGGCCCACCCCGCCCTGCGTTGCAACGCAGGGATCGGAGCAGGCCTGCCGATCAGTTCAGGCTGTCGACCAGGGCCTTGGCGGGCACCAGGCGTACCGCCTTCTTCGCGGCGATCTCGATGGTTTTGCCGGTCTGCGGATTGCGGCCGGTGCGGGCAGCGCGTTCGCTGACCTTGAGCTTGCCGATCCCCGGCAGGGTCAGCTCACCGTCGTTCTCCAGGGCGTCCTGGGCGATCTGCGCCAGTTGCTCGAACACGCCGCGCACGGCGGCCTGGGTCAGGTCGAGGGATTCGGCGATATCGCGAACCAGTTGGTCCTTGGTCATGGGCATGGAATGACTCCTTGATGCATTGATCTTGATGGATGCGTGTCAGGCGCCGAGGCCATGGTCGGCCAGCAGCTTGATCAGCTGCTCTTCGTCCATTACGGCGACGCCAAGTTCCTGGGCCTTTGCCAACTTTGAACCCGCTCCCGGTCCTGCAACGACGCAGTGGGTCTTGGCCGAGACCGAGCCGGCCACCTTGGCGCCCAGGCTTTCGAGCTTTTCCTTGGCGACGTCGCGGCTCATGGCCTCCAGGGTGCCGGTCAGCACCCAGGTCTGGCCGGCCAGGGGCAGGCCTTCGACCACCTTGCGCTCGCTGCGCCAGTGCATGCCGAACTCCGCCAGCTGCGCTTCGACCGCCTTCGCGCGCTCGACGCGGGCGGCATCGGCGAAGTACTCGCGTACCGACTGCTTGGCCTTCTCGTTCACGCCCTTGAGGGTGCTGAGGTCGAGCCAGTCCTGGCTGAGGGTAATGAGCGCGTCGAGACTGCCCGTGCGGTCGGCCAGCTTCTCGGCGCCCGTGGCGGCGATGAAGGGGATGTTCAGCTTGTCGATGAAGCCCGCCAGTGTGGCGACGGCGGCGAACTCGGCGGAAACCTCGCCTTCGTCCTGCAGCTGGACGCCATGCTCCGGATTCTGCAGTTCAGCGATCACGCTGCGGTTGTGCTCGTCATCGAAGAAGTTATGGATCTCGTAGGCCACCTCGCCGCCGACATCCGGCAGGTAGGTGAGCACTTCGGGCAGCGCCTTCTGGATGCGCGCCAGGGAACCCAGGGAACGCGCCAGCAGCTTGGCGGTTTCCTCGCCCACATCCGGGATTCCCAGCGCGAAGACGAAGCGTGCCAGCGCGGGCTTGCGGCTATCGGCGATGGCGGCAAGCAGGTTGCGCGTGGAGACTTCGGCAAAGCCTTCCAGCTCGATGACCTGCTCGAAGGTCAGGGTGTAGAGGTCAGCCGGGGACTTCACCAGGCCCTTGTCCACCAGCTGCTCGACGATCTTGTCGCCGAGACCGTCGATGTCCATCGCGCGGCGCGAGACGAAGTGGATGATCGCCTGCTTGAGCTGCGCCTGGCAGAACAGCCGGCCGACGCAACGGTAGATGGCGCCTTCGCTGACTGACTCCTTGCCCTTGCTGCGCTTGACCAGCTGTGTGCGCTCGACCTGCGAGCCGCATACCGGGCACTGGGTGGGGATCGCCACCGGGCGAGCATCCGCCGGACGGCGCTCGGTGACGACCTGCATGACCTGCGGAATCACGTCGCCGGCACGGCGAATGATCACGGTGTCGCCGATCATCAGGCCCAGGCGGGCGACTTCGTCCATGTTGTGCAGCGTGGCATTGGACACGGTCACGCCAGCCACCTGCACCGGCTTCAGACGCGCCACGGGCGTTACGGCACCGGTACGACCGACCTGGAATTCCACATCGAGCAGCTCGGTCAGCTCTTCGCGGGCCGGGAACTTGTGGGCGATGGCCCAGCGCGGCTCGCGGGCGCGGAAGCCCAGCTCACGCTGGAAGTCGATGCGGTTGACCTTGAACACCACGCCGTCGATCTCGTACGCGAGGCTGTCGCGGCGGGCGCCGATGTCTTCGTAATAGGCGCGGCAACCCTCGATACCCTTGGCCAGCTTCAGCTCGCGACTGATCGGAATGCCCCAGCCCTTGAGGGCTTCGAGAATATCGACCTGGGTACCGGGCAGCGCGCCGCCCTCGACGCGGCCGAAACCGTAGCAGCAGAACTCCAGCGGGCGGCTGGCGGTGATCTTCGAATCCAGCTGACGCAGGCTGCCGGCCGCGGCGTTGCGCGGGTTTGCGAAGGTCTTGGCGCCGGCTTCCATCTGCCGCTCGTTGAGCGCATCGAAACCTGCCTTGGACATGAAGACTTCGCCACGCACTTCCAGCACCGCGGGCCAGCCCTCGCCCTTCAGGCGCAACGGCACATTGCGGATGGTACGCACGTTGACGCTGATGTCCTCGCCGGTGGTGCCGTCGCCACGGGTGGCGCCACGGGTCAGCACGCCGTTTTCGTACAACAGACTGACCGCCAGGCCATCGAGCTTGGGCTCGCAGCTGTACTCCACTTCGGCGCCGCCACCGAACAGGTCCGACGCCGGCAGCTGGTCGGCCAGGCCTTCACGCACACGGCGATCGAAGTCGCTGAGGTCCTGTTCCTCGAAGGCGTTGCCCAGGCTGAGCATCGGTACTTCGTGGCGTACCTCGCCGAAGGCCGAGGCGGCCGCACCGCCGACGCGCTGGGTCGGCGATTCGGGGGTGATCAGTTCGAGATGCTCGGCTTCCAGCGCCTTAAGTTCGCGGAACAGGCGGTCGTACTCGGCGTCCGGCACGCTCGGCTCGTCGAGCACGTAGTAGCGGTAGTTGTGGTCGTCGAGTTCGCTGCGCAGCTGGGCGATGCGTTCGGCTGCGGATTGGGAGTCGGTCATGCGGGAATCTCGGGCGGCAAGAGGTTGCGGCTAGAAATGCGAAGCCCCAAGGGTCGCTTGGGGCTTTTTGTGCAGCGTGCGGAAAGCTTAGCGCTTCTGGGTCAGGGCGCGTCGCTCGAAGTCGATGATGCGCTGACGGTAGTGTTCGATGGTCTGCGCGGTCATCACGCTGCGCTGCTCGTCCTTCAGCTCGCCATTGAGCTCCTGGGCCAGCTTGCGGGCAGCGGCGATCATCACATCGAACGCCTGCTTGGGATGGCGCGGGCCCGGCAGGCCGAGGAAGAAGCTCACTGCGCGGGTGCTGAACTGGTCGATGTTGTCCAGATCGAAGGTGCCCGGCTTGACCGCGTTGGCCATGGAGAACAGCACTTCACCGTTGCCGGCCATGCTCTCGTGGCGGTGGAAGATGTCCATCTCACCGTAGCGCAGGCCGCTTTCGAGGATGTTCTGCAGCAGCGCCGGGCCCTTGAAGCCGTTCTCGTCGCGGCTGATGACGTTGATGATCAGCACTTCATCGACCGGCGCCTGCGGCGCCGACGGAGCAGCAGCTGCGGGAGCTACGCGCTCCTTGTCCTTCTTGCGGTCTTTCTTGGGCTTGTCCTTCTCTGCCGGCGCTTCGTCCAGTGGATTGGGGAAATCCTCTTCGTCCAGCGGGCCGAGCAGGTTCGGCGCCGGGTCGTCCAGGTTCAGGTCACCCTGACGCGGCTCGCCGCGGCGCTTGCCGCGCGACTCCTTGGCGCTGAGCTTGGGCAGGTCTTCCTCGTCCAGCTCCGGCTCGCGGTGCTCGACTACACGGGAAGGCCCGAGCAGTTCCGGGTTGGTTTCGTCCCCGTCATCGGGCTGGTTGGCAAACTGGCGATCCAGCTTGAAACGCAACTTGCCCTTGCCACCCCGCATGCGACGCCAACCGTCGAACAGAATGCCGGCGATGACGATAAGCCCAATGACGATCAGCCATTCGCGCAGACCGATATCCATCTAATCCTGTAGCCCCTGAACAAAAAATGATGATGAAAAAAAGGACATCCTATCCCTTGAAAACGTGGAGCCAACTTCATGTTCTGACTGATGTTTTCCACGCGATACAAAAGTGGGGGTTAAGCTAACACGCTCTCACATAACTTTACACTGTCTGAGGCGACACTCCGCCGCACTCTTTGCAACTTTTCATAGCGGTCGCCAGCTGTGCCCCCGGAGTGAACCCTACCCCAATCAAATCAATGCGTTAGACTGAAAACAAAGCATCTTGCCAGCATAGCTCAAGTTCGCCCGGACGATCACGCTTCGGCGAGCGCAACAGCCTCTTCCACATCCACCGCCACCAGACGCGAACAACCCGGTTCGTGCATGGTCACGCCCATCAACTGATCGGCCATCTCCATGGCGATCTTGTTGTGGGTGATATAGATGAACTGCACTTTTTCCGACATCTCCTTCACCAGCCGCGCATAACGGCCGACGTTGGCATCGTCCAGCGGCGCATCGACTTCGTCGAGCATGCAGAACGGTGCCGGGTTCAGCTGGAAAATCGCAAACACCAGCGCCAGAGCGGTCAGAGCCTTCTCGCCACCGGACAGAAGATGGATGGTGCTGTTCTTCTTGCCCGGCGGCCGCGCCATGATCGCCACCCCGGTATCGAGTAGATCCTCGCCGGTAAGTTCCAGATAGGCATGGCCGCCGCCGAAAACCTTGGGGAACAATGCCTGAAGGCCAGCATTGATCTGGTCGAAGGTTTCCTTGAAGCGATTGCGGGTTTCCTTGTCGATCTTGCGGATGACGTTTTCCAGGGTATCCAGCGCTTCCACCAGGTCGTCGTTCTGGTCGTCCAGGTAGCGCTTGCGCTCGGATTGCTGCTGGTATTCCTCGATCGCCGCAAGGTTGATCGGGCCCAGGCGGCCGATGCGCGCGGCCAGTTCTTCCAGACGGGTTTCCCAGACCTTCTCGGCGGCGTCGTGGGGCAAGGTGGCCAACACGCCGTGCAGGTCGTAGCCGTCCTCGTGGAGCTGTTCCTGCAGCGACTTGCGCCGCACGCTCAGGGCCTGCCACTCCATGCGCTGCTGCTCCAGCTGGCCGCGCAGCAGTTGCGACTGCTGCTCGGCCTGGGTGCGGCGCTTCTCGGCGTCGCGCAACTGGCGGTCGGCATCTTCCAGCGCCAGGCGCGCGTGCTTGAGTTCGTCTTCCACCGCCATGCGCCGGTCGAGCAATTCCTCGAGACGCATGCGCAGTTCTTCCAGCGGCGCGGCGCCCTCCTCCAGGTTGAGGTTGAGCTGCTCGCAACGCTCGACCAGGCGCACGGCCTGGCTGTCCAGGCGCTCCAGCGCCTGACGGGTGGATTCGTGCTGGGCGCGCAGGGAGCCGACGCGCACAGCCAGCTGATGGGCGTGATCCTTGTGCTGGCGAGACTCCTGGCGGATGCGGTCGAGCTTCTCGCGCATGCCGTCGCGCTCGGCGAGCAGTGATTCGCGCCGCTCAGTGTCCACGGCCATGGCATCCAGCGCCTCCTGCAGGCTCAGGCGGGCTTCGCCCAGCTGCTCCTGCTCGATAGCGTGCTGCTCGGCCAGCTCGGCCAGCTCTTCGTCCAGACGGCGACGGCGCAGGGTCAGTTGCTCGACCTTGGCCTGCTGCGCGGACAGCTGCGCCTTCAGCTCGCCCTGGCGGCGGCCTTCGTCCTGCAGGCGGCGACGCACCTGGTCGCGGCCCTCCTCGGCCTGGCGCTGCTCGTCGCGCAGGCGTACAAGTTGTTCATCGATCTCGGCGAGGCGCTGCTCCAGCGTCTCGCGCTCGGCGTACAGGCGCTCCAGCTCCTGGCCACGCGCCAGTACACCGCCATCGGCGGACTCACCACGGCGCACGCGCAGGAAGTTGCGGCCAACCCAGTAGCCGTCGCGGCTGATCAGGCTTTCGCCATCCCCCAGCGACGCACGCTGAGCCAGTGCCTGCTCCAGGGTTTCGACCGGCCGCACGCGGCCCAGCCAGTAGCTCAGGTCGACATTCGCTTCGACCTTGTCCAGCAGGCTGCCGGGGCGGGAAACGGCGCCAGCGGTCAGATCGAGCAGGCGCAGCTCGCCCTTCTCCAGCGCGTCGAAGGGCAGCCCCTTCACGTCATCCAGCAGCACACCGTGCAGGTCGGCGCCGAGCACGGTTTCCACCGCCAGCTCCCAACCCGCCTGCACTCGCAGGCCCTCGGCAAGGCGCGGACGCTGCTCCAGCCCTTGTTGGCGCAGCCATTGCGCGGTGCCGTCGCCCGGATCGAGCGCGGCCTGCTGCAGCGCCTCCAGCGAGGCAATGCGGCCATTCAGGCGTTGCAGCTCGCCCTGCGCCTGATGCTGCGCGGCCGTGCTTTCCTGCAGGGACTGGCGCACACGCTCCAGTCGCTCGGCCAGTTCCTGTTCCTCGATCTGCGACTCTTCCAGCAGCAACTCGATGGCGGCGACCTGTTCGCCCAGCTCGAGGATCGCGGCATCTTCCGGATCGGCGGCCAGTTGCGTGCGCTCGTCGTTCAGACGGCGCTGGCGCTCGCCCTGGCGTTCCAGGCTCTGTTCCAGGTGCTGGATGCGCGACTGCTGCACCTCCGCTTCGCGGCGCGGTTCGGCGCTTTGCTGGTTGAAGGCGTCCCAGCGCTGCTGCCAGTCGTGCATTCGCTGCTCGGCGTCTTCCAGGCCGACGGTAGCTTCTTCGGCGGCGGCGGCGCTGATTTCCTGTTCCGGGGCCAGGCGCTCCAGCTCCTCGCCCAGGGTGGCGAGCAGGGTGCGGTCGTGGCCCAGGTGGGATTCGGTTTCCTGCCGGGTCTTTTCCGCCTCTCGCAGGTCGTCCTGCAGCTGACGCAGGCGCTGCTGGCCGTGCTGGATGCTCTGCTCGACGCGGGCGATGTCGCCGCCCACGGAATAGAAGCGGCCCTGCACCTGGTTGAAGGTTTCCGACAGCTCGTGGTGGCCGTCGCGCAGGCGCTCGATGCTGGCATCGGCGCTGCGCTGTTCGGCCACCAGCGCCTCGAAGGCCACCTCCTGGTCGCCGATGACCTTTTCCTTCTGCCCGACCTGCTCATTCAGGTCGCGCCAGCGCAGGGCACCGAGCTGGGCCTTGAGGGTGCGCTCCTCGGCCTTGAATTCCTGGTACTTCTCCGCCGACTGGGCCTGGCGGTGCAGGCGTTCCAGCTGGCGCTCCAGCTCTTCGCGCAGGTCGGTGAGGCGCGCGAGGTTTTCCTGGGTACGGCGGATGCGATTCTCGGTCTCGCGGCGGCGCTCCTTGTACTTGGAGATGCCGGCGGCTTCCTCGATGAAGTTGCGCAGATCCTCGGGCTTGGCCTCGATCAGCTTGGAGATCATGCCCTGTTCGATGATCGAGTAGCTGCGCGGCCCCAGGCCGGTGCCGAGGAAGATGTCGGTGATGTCACGGCGGCGGCACTTGGTGCCGTTGAGGAAGTAGGTGTTCTGGCCGTCGCGGGTCACGCGGCGGCGGATGGAAATCTCGGCGTAGCTGGCGTATTCGCCCAGCAGGGTCTGGTCGGAGTTGTCGAACACCAGTTCGATGGACGCCTGGGTCACCGGCTTGCGCGTGTTGGAGCCATTGAAGATGACGTCGGTCATCGACTCGCCGCGGAGGTTCTTCGCCGAACTCTCGCCCATCACCCAGCGAACGGCGTCGATGATGTTGGACTTGCCGCAGCCATTGGGGCCGACCACGGCCGCCATGTTGCTCGGGAAATTGACCGTCGTCGGGTCGACGAAGGACTTGAAGCCCGCCAGCTTGATGCACTTGAGCCGCATGCGCCCTCTTCCCCCTTTTCTCTTCTTATCGTTCAGCCAGTGCGGCGAGGACCAGTTGGCTGTTGTGCCGACCGTAGTCGAGCAGGACCTCGCGGATGCCCGCCTCGTCGCGGCCCACCACCGCGCGCAGCAGGTTTTCGAAGCTGCCGATGAACTGACTCATCTCGCCTTTGCGGCGTTCCAGGGCCAGATGATAGGTGCGACTGATGGCCGGCAGGAGATTTTCCACGGTTTCCTGCAGGTAGGGATTGGCAGCGAACGGGAAGGCAGCGCGCATGATGTCGAAGCTGGATTCGACGAAGGCGTTGATGTCGCCGCGTTCGAGTTCGTCCAGCAGGCGCTGCTGGATGGCCATGAAGGGTGCCAGATCGGCTTCCTGGCGCCAGGTCCGCGCCACGCTGCTGGCGAGCATGATGTAGAGCTCCATCACCAGCGAGTAGAGGCTTTCCACGTGGGCCGCGGACAGCTCGGACACCTGCGCTCCCCGCCGCGGCAGGATCACGACCAGATGGCGGCGCTCGAGGATCAGCAGCGCTTCGCGGACCGAGCCGCGGCTGACGTTGAGGGTCTGGGTGACCTTCTGTTCCTGGATGCGTTCGCGTTCCTTGAGTTCGCCCCGGATGATGCGTTCGGCAAGGTGGTGCGCGATCTGCTCAGCCAGGCTGTCCGGGGCCTTGAACGTCATGGTTGTCCTTAAGAATCGGGGCGCTTTCGAGGGGGTATTGCGGACGCGAAGTGTAACACAGGGTGTTACCGCGCCATCCCCCGCCCAGGAGGGACGACAGAACAAAGGTTGGTGCATCCGCCGGAAGGAACAGGCGCAGGATTGTCTGACAATCCTACACAAGAGACGTATCGGGAGTCGTCCATGTTCGCTTTGTTCCTTTCCCCTGCCTGGATGTTGCGTCTTAAGAAAGCCGGCTACTGGATCTGGCTGGTTCCCGTCTTCGGCATTCCCGTCAGCTATTGGTGGTCCTACGGCAGCGACTATCCCAATGCCTGGGCGTGGCTGGTCATCACCGTGGTGTTCGGGGTGATCCCGCTGCTGGACTTCGTGGTCGGCCGCGATCCGGCCAATCCCGACGAGGTGGAGGAAGTCCCGCCCATGGAGCGCGAGGGCTACTACCGCTTCCTCAGCCTGATGACCGTGCCGCTGTTGCTGGGCATGCTGGTCTACGGCGGCTGGGTACTGGCCACTTATGACGCCTGGAACTGGGTCGGCCAGCTCGGCTGGATACTTTCCGTCGGCACCGTGATGGGCGCCATTGGCATCACCGTTTCCCACGAACTGATCCACAAGGACCCGGAGCTGGAGCAGAACGCCGGCGGCCTGCTGCTGGCAGCAGTGTGTTACGCGGGCTTCAAGGTGGAACACGTACGCGGCCACCATGTGCATGTCTCCACGCCGGAAGACGCCTCGTCCTCGCGCTACGGCCAGAGCCTGTATGCCTTCCTGCCCCACGCCTACAAGCACAACTTCCTCAACGCCTGGCGGCTGGAGTCCGAACGCCTCAAGCGCAAGGGCCTGCCGGCACTGCACTGGCGCAACGAGCTGATCTGGTGGTACGTGATCAGCGCGCTGTTCCTGGTCGGCTTCAGCGTCGCCTTCGGCTGGATCGGCGCGGTGTACTTCATCGGCCAGTCGGTGATGGCCTTCACCCTGCTGGAGATCGTCAACTACGTCGAGCACTACGGCCTGCACCGCCGCCGCCTGGACACCGGGCGCTACGAGCGCACCACCCACGAGCACTCCTGGAACAGCAACTTCCTGCTGACCAACCTGTTCCTCTTCCACCTGCAGCGCCATTCCGACCACCACGCCAACGCCAAGCGCCGCTACCAGGTGCTGCGCCACTTCGACGAGAGCCCGCAGCTGCCCAACGGTTACGCCGGGATGATCGTCCTCGCGCTGTTCCCACCGCTCTGGCGGGCGGTGATGGACCGCCGCGTGCGCGCCTATTACGCCGGCGAGGAATACCAGCTGAGCGCTACACAGCAGGCCTGATCGACGAGTTCCACGCCTTGGCGGCAAGCCCTACCCCGGCTTGCCGCCTTTTTTCTTTCTGCCTTCTTGAGTCGGCCGCTCTACGTAGGACGGCGTGGCACGCCGGATGTAGGGCGCATAACCCGGAACGGGTTATCCGCCGTTGTCCTGCGGCGGATAACGCCGGCGCGTTATGCGCCCTACGGAGCGGCAGGAGCGCCCGCCAATCTGCCCCCATCACACCATTCATCACCCGCCGAAAAACTTTCTGACCATTGAGACAGAAATTTTATTGACTCAAAAGTCAGCTTTCCATAGATTCGCCTCCAGTGCCCTACCAAAAACAAGAACCAGCCTGGAGGCAAGCCTTGATCAGGTTCCTGCTCAATCGCGAGCTGCGCGTCGAAGACCGCCTCGATCCCAATCTCACCGTGCTCAATTACCTGCGCCAGAACCTGAGCAAGACAGGCACCAAGGAAGGCTGCGCCTCCGGTGACTGCGGCGCCTGCACGGTGGTCGTCGGTGAACTGGTCGGCGAAGAAGGCGCCGAGCGCATCCGCTACCGCACCCTCAACTCCTGCCTGACCTTCGTCTCGTCGCTGCACGGCAAGCAGCTGATCAGCGTCGATGACTTGAAGCACCGCGGCGAACTGCACGGCGTGCAGCAGGCCATGGTCGATTGCCACGGTTCGCAGTGCGGCTTCTGCACCCCCGGCTTCGTCATGTCGCTGTTCGCCCTGCAGAAGAACACCGCAGGCGAGACCGCCGAAGAGCGCAAGGCCGAGGCCCATGAAGCGCTGGCCGGCAACCTGTGCCGCTGCACCGGCTACCGCCCGATCCTCGATGCCGCCGAGCAATCCTGCTGCCAGAAGCAGCCGGACCAGTTCGATGTTGCCCAGCCCGAGATCATCGCCCAGCTGAAAGCCATCGCCCCGCGCGAAACCGCCGAGCTGAACAGCGGCGACAAGCGCTGCCTGCTCCCGCTGACCATCGCCGACCTGGCCGACATCTACACCGCCAACCCGCAGGCTCGCCTGCTGGCCGGTGGCACCGACCTGGCCCTTGAAGTCACCCAGTTCCACCGCGAACTGCCGGTGATGATCTACGTCGGCCACGTCGAGGAAATGAAGCGCGTCGAAGTCTTCGACGACCGCATCGAGATCGGCGCCGCGACTCCGCTGACCGACTGCTACGAAACCCTGGCCCGCGACTACCCGGACTTCGGCGAGCTGCTGCACCGCTTCGCCTCGCTGCAGATCCGCAACCAGGGCACCCTGGGCGGCAACATCGGCAACGCCTCGCCCATCGGCGACTCGCCGCCGCTGCTGATCGCACTGGGCGCGCGCCTGGTACTGCGCAAGGGCAACGAACGTCGCGAACTGCCGATCGACGAATACTTCATCGACTACAAGGTCACCGCGCGCCAGGAAGGCGAGTTCATCGAGCAGGTGATCATCCCGCGCCCGCAGGCCAGCCAGGCGTTCCGCGCCTACAAGGTCTCCAAGCGCCTGGACGACGACATCTCCGCCGTTTGCGCTGCCTTCAACCTGACCGTGGAGAACTGCCGGATCACCGCCGTGCGCACCGGCTTCGGCGGCATGGCCGCCATCCCGAAACGCGCCGCCGCCTGCGAAGCCGCACTGCTCGGCCAGACCTTCAACAGCGCCACCTTCGAGCGTGCCGCGCAGGCACTGAGCGAGGACTTCGCCCCGCTCACCGACTTCCGTGCGAGCAAGGAGTACCGCCTGCTCACCGCGCAGAACCTGCTGCGCAAGTGCTTCCTGGAACTGGAAGCCCCTCAGGCCGTGACCCGGGTGACCCACTATGCATAAGCCTCAGAAGAGCCAGGAAGAACTCACTGCGCTGTTCCGCGCCGACCTCACCACCGGCGTGGGCCGCAGCGTCAAGCACGAGAGCGCGCCCAAGCACGTCAGCGGCGAAGCGCAGTACATCGACGACCGCCTGGAATTCCCCAACCAGCTGCACGTCTATGCCCGCATGAGCGACCGCGCCCACGCACGCATTACCAAGCTGGACGTGAGCCCCTGCTACCAGTTCCCCGGTGTCGCCATCGCGATCACCAAGGATGACGTTCCCGGCCAGCTGGACATCGGCCCGGTGGTTGCCGGTGACCCGCTGCTGGCGGACGGCAAGGTCGAGTACGTCGGCCAGATGGTCATCGCCGTCGCCGCCGACAGCCTGGAAACCGCACGCAAGGCCGCCATGGCCGCGATCATCGAGTACGAAGACCTGGAGCCGGTGCTCGACGTGGTCGAAGCGCTGCGCAAGAAGCACTTCGTGCTCGACAGCCACCAGCACAAGATCGGCGACTCGGAAGCCAAGCTCGCCACCGCGCCGAACCGCATCCAGGGCACCTTGCACATCGGCGGCCAGGAACACTTCTACCTGGAGACGCAGATTTCCTCGGTCATGCCCACCGAAGACGGCGGCGTGATCGTCTATACCTCGACGCAGAACCCCACCGAAGTGCAGAAGCTGGTCGCCGAAGTGCTGGGCATCTCCTTCAACAAGGTGGTCATCGACATGCGCCGCATGGGCGGCGGCTTCGGCGGCAAGGAAACCCAGGCTGCCGCACCGGCGTGCCTGTGCGCGGTGATCGCGCGCCTCACCGGTCGCCCGGCGAAGATGCGCCTGCCGCGCGTCGAAGACATGCAGATGACCGGCAAGCGCCACCCCTTCTACGTCGAATACGACGTGGGCTTCGAGGACGACGGCCTGCTGCACGGCATCAACATCGAGCTGGCCGGCAACTGCGGCTACTCGCCGGACCTCTCCGGATCCATCGTTGACCGCGCGATGTTCCACTCCGACAACGCCTACTTCCTCGGCAACGCCACGGTGAACGGTCACCGCTGCAAGACCAACACCGCGTCGAACACCGCCTACCGCGGCTTCGGCGGCCCGCAGGGTATGGTCGCCATCGAGGAGATCATGGACGCGGTCGCGCGCCACCTCGGCAAGGACCCGCTGGAAGTGCGCAAGCGTAACTACTATGGCAAGGACGAGCGCAACGTCACCCACTACTACCAGCAGGTGGAACACAACCTGCTGCAGGAAATGACCGAGGAACTGGAAGCCAGCTCCGAGTACACCAAGCGCCGCGCCGAAATCCGCGAATTCAACGCCAATAGCCCGGTGCTGAAGAAAGGTCTGTCGCTGACCCCAGTGAAATTCGGCATCAGCTTCACCGCCACCTTCCTCAACCAGGCCGGCGCGCTGATCCACATCTACACCGACGGCAGCATCCACCTGAACCACGGCGGCACCGAGATGGGCCAGGGCCTGAACACCAAGGTCGCCCAGGTGGTGGCCGAGGTCTTCCAGGTCGACATCGACCGCGTGCAGATCACCGCCACCAACACGGACAAGGTGCCCAACACGTCACCGACCGCCGCTTCTTCCGGTGCCGACCTGAACGGCAAGGCCGCGCAGAACGCCGCCGAGACCCTCAAGCAGCGCCTGGTGGAGTTCGCCGCCAAGCACTGGAAGGTAACCGAGGAAGACGTCGAGTTCCGCAACAACCAGGTGCGCGTACGCGACCAGATCCTGCCCTTCGAGGAACTGGTACAGCAGGCCTATTTCGGCCAGGTCTCGCTCTCCTCCACCGGTTTCTACCGCACGCCGAAGATCTTCTACGACCGCAGCCAGGCGCGCGGCCGGCCGTTCTACTACTTCGCCTACGGCGTGTCCTGCTCGGAAGTAATCGTCGACACCCTCACCGGCGAGTACAAGATGCTGCGCAGCGACATCCTCCACGATGTCGGCGCCTCGCTGAACCCGGCCATCGACATCGGCCAGGTGGAAGGTGGCTTCGTCCAGGGCATGGGCTGGCTGACCATGGAAGAGCTGGTGTGGAACGCCAAGGGCAAGCTGATGACCAACGGCCCGGCGAGCTACAAGATCCCGGCCATCGCCGACATGCCCATCGACCTGCGGGTGAAGCTGGTGGAGAACCGCAAGAACCCGGAACAGACGGTGTTCCACTCCAAGGCTGTCGGCGAGCCGCCGTTCATGCTGGGTATCTCGGTGTTCTGCGCGATCAAGGACGCCGTGGCCAGCCTCGCCGACTACCGCGCCCAGCCGCAGATCGATGCCCCGGCCACCCCTGAGCGCGTGCTCTGGGGCGTGGAGCAGATGCGCAAGCTGAAGCTGGCCCAGGTCGAGAAGGCACCGGTTCAGGTCGAGCCGGCGTGATGTGACCATGGGGCACCGCTGGCAGGGAGAGACGTCCCCACTTCCGTCCTCCACCCTGCCAGCGGCGCCCCACCCTTACAAGTAACCGTGGAACGCTTCGCGCGCCCCACGACTACACCCTTGAGGTTCGCAACGATGAACTGGATCAGTGCCCTCGCCGACCTGCAACAACGCGCCGAAGCCAGCGTGCTGGTGACCATCATCGAAGAGCGCGGCTCGACCCCGCGCAACGCCGGCTCGAAGATGGTCGTCAGCGCCGACCAGGCCTACGACACCATCGGCGGCGGCCACCTCGAATTCAAGGCCATGCAGATCGCCCGCGACATGCTGCTGTCCCGCGAGCGCGAGCCTAAGCTGGAGCGCTTCAGCCTCGGCGCCAGCCTCGGCCAGTGCTGCGGCGGCGCCACCGTCCTGCTGTTCGAACCCATGGGCCAGCCACAGGCGCACATCGCCGTGTTCGGCGCCGGCCACGTCGGGCGCGCGCTGGTACCGCTGCTCGCCAGCCTGCCGTGCAAGGTGCGCTGGATCGACTCGCGGGAGGCCGAGTTCCCCGGCTACATCCCCGAGGGCGTGACCCGCGTGATCAACGAGGAAGTGATCGACGAGATCGACGAGATGCCCGCCGGCAGCTACTTCATCGTCATGACCCACAACCACGCGCTGGACCTGGAGCTGACCGCGAAGATCCTCGAGCGCAACGACTTTACCTACTTCGGCCTGATCGGCTCCGACACCAAGCGCGCCAAGTTCGAGCACCGCCTGCGCGACCGCGGTTTCGCCGCCGACACCGTGCAGCGCATGCGCTGCCCCATGGGCATCAGCGAGGTAAAGGGCAAGCTGCCGGTGGAGATCGCCGTGTCCATCGCCGGCGAGGTGATCGCCACCTACAACGCCACCTTCGGTCAGGAGACCGGCAAAGGCGAGAACACCGTGGCCAAACTGTTACCCACGAGCCGCCGCGCCCGCACCGCCGAAAGCGGCGCCTGAAATTTCCGTAGCATGGGCGCATGCCCATCCCGCCCCGGCGCCTGCGCGCGCCCCGGCCCCGAAACACGACTGAAGAGAGATCGATGAGCACTCAAGCCAAAGCCTACCGCGCCAGCATCCTGCACAGCGTCGCCGACCCGGCCGAAGTCGGCGTGGAGAAGTCCTACCAGTACTTCGAGGACGGCATCCTGCTGGTGGAAGACGGCAAGGTCGCCCGCCTCGGCCATGCTGCCGACCTGCTGCCGCAACTGGGTGGCGTCGAAGTGGTGGAATACCGTGACGCGCTGATCACCCCCGGCTTCATCGACACCCACATCCATTACCCGCAGACTGGCATGATTGCCTCCTACGGCGAACAGCTGCTGGACTGGCTGAACACCTACACCTTCCCCACCGAAAAGCAGTTTGCCGATCCGGCCCACGCCGCCGATGTCGCCGGCATCTTCCTCAAGGAGCTGCTGCGCGCCGGCACCACCACCGCGCTGGTGTTCGGCACCGTGCACCCGCAGTCGGTGGACGCGCTGTTCGGCGCTGCGCAGAAGCTCGATCTGCGCCTGATCGCCGGCAAGGTGATGATGGACCGCAACGCCCCGGATTACCTGACCGATACCGCCGAAACCAGCTACACCGACAGCAAGGCGCTGATCGAGCGCTGGCACGGCAAGGGCCGCCTGCTCTACGCGGTAACCCCGCGCTTCGCTCCCACGAGTACCCCGGAACAGCTGGACGCCGCCGGCCGCCTGCTCAAGGAGCATCCGGGCGTGTACCTGCACACGCACCTGTCGGAAAACCTCAAGGAAATCGAGTGGGTCAAGGAGCTGTTCCCGGAGCGCAAGGGCTACCTGGACGTCTATGACCACCACGGCCTGCTCGGCCCGCGCTCGGTGTTCGCCCACGGCGTGCACCTGTGCGACGGCGAATGCCAGCGCCTGGCGGAAACCGGCTCGGCCGTGGCCTTCTGCCCGACCTCCAACCTGTTCCTAGGCAGCGGCCTGTTCGACCTGGCCAAGCTGGAGAAGCACAAGGTCAAGGTCGGCCTGGGCACCGATGTCGGTGCCGGCACCAGCTTCTCCCAGCTGCAGTCGCTGAACGAGGCCTACAAGGTCATGCAGTTGCAGGGCATCAAGCTCGACCCCTTCAAATCGCTGTACCTGGCCACCCTCGGCGGCGCCCGCGCACTGGAGCTGGACGACAAAGTCGGCAGCTTCGCCCAGGGCAACGAGGCCGACTTCGTGGTCCTCGACTACAAGGCCACCCCGCTGCTGGACTACCGCCTGCAGCAGGCGAAAACCCTGGAGGAGAAACTCTTCGCACTGGTCATCCTCGGCGACGACCGTACCGTGAAGGAAACCTTCGCGCACGGCCGCAACGTGCATCGCCGCGGTTGACCCCTTACGGCTCCGGCGCCGGGTCCTCGCTCAGGACCAACCCGGCGCTGGGGCCGCTTTTCTTTCCGGCACCTTTGCGCGGCAATCCCGCGTAAATCCACCCTTGTAGGAGCGCTCCATGCGCGCGATCGCGGGCATGGCCCGCTCCTACAGGGAGCCTCGGCGTTAGCCGGCAAGATCGGAATCCGGCGGGGTTCGCGAGCAAGCTCGCTCCTACAGGTCAACGCCGGCGCGCTCTTCGTAGGACCGAGGGGGACGCCTAGTCCTTGCTCGCGAACCACAAGGCACAGAGCAGCCCCTACTCCCTGACTTCGACCAGCACCGGACAAGGCGCCCGTTCGATCACCCGCTGCCCCACCGAAGGGTCCAGCAACCGTTCGATGCGCCCCAGGTGCCGGTGACCGATCACGATCAGGTCACACTCCAGCCTCTCGGCCTCGCGCAGGATCGCCCGCGCCGGATCACCGGCCACCACCGCACCCGCCGCTACGCACGGCTGCAACTGCGCCACCGCCTGATCCACCAGCGCCTGCGCCTCCTGCTGTTCCTGTTCGGCCGGCGGATATTCCAGCGCATCCTGGCGCGGCATGGCGAAGGCGCGGTCCACGGCGCAGACCACATGCACCTGCGCCCCGTTACAGCTCGCCAGCTCGCCGGCGGTCGCGATGATGCGCGGCGACTGCGCCGCGCCGTCGATGGCCAGCAGAATCCGTTTGAACATGCCTTTCTTCCTCAACGAACGAAATCCGCCGCCATTCTTCGGGCCAGGGCGTGGAGCGTAAAGGCACGCAAAACGTAATGGACCATTGCATGAAACGCACGCTTGCCCATCGGGCCCGTCGCAATGGAACATGAATGGCATCGCGCCAACCCTCCGGAGTCGCCATGGCCCTGCCCGATCTCAACCTGCTGGTCGCCCTCAACATCCTGCTGGAAGAAGGCAGCGTGGTCGGTGCCGCAAGGCGCATGCACCTCAGCCCGCCAGCGATGAGCCGCACCCTGTCGCGCATTCGCGAGGCGGTGGGCGACCCGATCATGGTCCGCGCCGGACGCAACCTGGTGCCGACGCCCCGCGCACTGCAACTGCGCGAGGAAGTCAGCGATCTGGTGGAACAGGCCATGCGCCTGTTCAACGCCAAGGAAAACCTGCGCATGGACCAGCTCGAACGCTGCTTCGTGCTGCGCTCCAACAACGTGCTGGTGGGCGGTTTTGCCTCGCGCATGCTGGCGGTGATGAAGGAAGAAGCGCCGCGCTGCAGCCTGCGCATCGCCCCGGAGGCCGACTTCGACGACGAAGCCCTGCGGCAGAACCGCATCGACCTGTACATCGGCGGCGCTTCCACGCTGGAACCGGAAATCCGCACGCAGACCCTGTTCACCACCAATTTCGTCGGCCTTGCGCGGCGCGACCATCCGATCTTCGACGACGAGATCACCGCCGAGCGCTTCGCCTCGTTTCCTCAGATCAGTGTGTCGCGGCGCGGCAAATCCCGCGGGCCGATCGACGAGGAACTCGCCAACCTGGGCCTGCAGCGGGAAATCCGCCTCACCGCGCCGACCTTTCACTCTTCGATCTTCGCGCTGCTGGAGTCCGACCTGGTGCTGCCCATTCCGGAGCACTCGCTGTGGCGCCTGGACCGCCTGGGTTTCGCCCTGCGCCAGTTCGACATTCCGCTGCCGCTCAAATCGGTGGTGATCATCCAGGCCTGGCACCCGCGCTTCGACAATGACCCGGCGCACAGTTGGCTGCGGCAAACGGTGAAGCGCGTCTGCATCGAATTGCGCGAGAGCTCCGGTCTGCTGAGCTGAATGTGCATAAAGTGCGCTGAACGCACTAATTAGCTGCAATCATTTCAATTTCCACAGCTATCACCCTTCCCTAGACTCGGTCGCAAATACCCGAGTTGATTCCTATGCCTTGCACATCACCGCCCAAGGGCGGCGGCATCGGCCATCCCCATGGAGGCCGGCCATGACCGCGCTCGCCCCGATTTCCGCCGCCAGCCCACAACCAGCGAAGCCTGCCGCACCGGTTGCCCAGCCATTCGGCCTGCGCATCGTGGTCGGCATGATCGGCGTACTGATCGCCTCCCTCAGCGCCGGGCTCAACGAAAAAGTCACCGACCTGGCCATGACCGACGTGCGTGGCGCGCTGTCCATCGGCCACGACGAAGGCACTTGGCTGATCGCCCTGTACTCGGCGGCGCAGGTCGCCGCCATGGCCTTCGCGCCCTGGTTCTCGGTCACCGTGTCGCTGCGCCGCTTCACCCTAGGCGCCATCGCCTGTTTCGCTCTGCTCGCGCTGCTCTGCCCCTTCGCGCCGAACGTCGAGACGCTCTACCTGCTGCGCCTGCTGCAGGGGTTCGCCGGAGGCTGCATGCCGCCGATGCTGATGACTGTGGCGCTGCGCTTCCTGCCGCCGGGGATCAAGCTCTACGGCCTGGGCGCCTATGCGCTGACCGCGACCTTTGCGCCGAACCTCGGCATGCCGCTGGCGGCGCTGTGGACCGAGTTCGTCGGCTGGCAGTGGGTGTTCTGGCAGGTCATCCCGCTCTGCGCCGTGGCGCTGGCCGCCGTCGCCTGGGGCATCCCCCAGGACCCGCTGCGCCTGGAGCGCCTGAAGCAGTTCGATTACCTCGGCCTCGCCCTCGGCCTGCCGGGCATCCTGATGCTGGTGATGGGCCTGCTACAGGGCGAGCGCCTGGACTGGTTCGAATCCGACCTGGTCACCCTGCTGGTGATCGGCGGTGCCGGGCTGCTGGTGGCCTTTTTCATCAACGAATGGACGCACCCGCTGCCCTTCTTCCGCCTGGACATCCTCAAGCGGCGCAACTTCACCCACTCGCTGATCACCCTGGCCGGCGTGCTGGTGGTGCTCGGCGCGTGCGCTGGCGTGCCGGCGTCCTACCTCGCCTCCGCCCACGGCTATCGCCCGCTGCAATCGGCGCCCATGGCGCTGCTGGTGGCGCTGCCGCAGCTGATCTCGCTGCCGCTGGTGGCCGCGCTGTGCAACATCCCGCGGGTGGACTGCCGCTGGGTGCTCGCCATCGGCATCAGCCTGTGCGGGCTGTCGGCCTTCGGCATGAGCCAGCTCACCAGCGAGTGGACACGGGAGAACTTCTACTGGCTGCTGGCGTTGCAGATCATTGGCCAGCCGGTGGCCATCGTGCCGCTGCTGATGTCCGCCACCAGCGTCGTCGCGCCCATCGAGGGGCCATTCGCCTCAGCCTGGTTCAACAGTGTGCGCGGCTTCTCGGCGGTGCTCGGCAGCGCCGTGGTGTCGATCCTGATGACCTGGCGCGAGCACTACCACTCCAACCGCCTGGTCGATCACCTGGGCAATGCCTCGCAAGCCCTCGGTCTGCGCCTGGAACAACTGGGCGGCGCCGAGTACATCGGCCGCCTGGCCGGCCAGGTGCGCGGCCAGGCCGGCGTGCTCGCCGCCTCCGACACGCTGCTGGCGATGTCCTGGCTGGCCGCCGCCCTGCTCGTCCTGATCCCCCTGCTGCCGCTGCGGGTCTACCCGCCGCGCCCTGTCGTGCCTAATCAATGAAAGGTCTGCCCATGTCGAAACTGAGCTCCCGTCGCGGCAGTCTGGCCCTGGTTGCCGTGCTGCTTCTCGCCCTCGTCGTCTACCTGTTGCTGCGCCTGCTGGGCCCCAGCCGCGAGCAGAGCACCGATGACGCCTACATCCATGCCGACTTCACCCTGGTCGCGCCGAAAGTCGCCGGCTTCATCGAGCAAGTGCTGGTGGAAGACAACCAGTCGGTGAGGGCCGGGCAGGTCCTGGCGCGCATCGATGCCCGCGACTACCGCGCCGCCCTGGAAGCCGCCGAAGCCGACGTAATGGCCGCCGAGGCGCGTCACCACCACGTCGCCGCCGACCTCGAACGCCAGCAGGCGGTGATCGCCCAGAGCGCCGCCCAGGTGCAGGCCGACCAGGCCGCATTGACCTTCGCCGCGCAGGAACTGAACCGCTACCAGCACCTCGCGACCCAGGGCGCGGGCACGCTGCAGAATGCCCAGCAGGCGCGCTCGCGCGTCGACTCGGCGAAGGCCGTGCTGGACAAGGACAAGGCTGCCGCCCTCGCCGCCCGCAAGCAGCTCGACGTACTGCTGGCCCAGCAGGCCGAGGCTCTCGGCGCGCTGAAGCGTGGCCAGGCACAACTGCAGCAGGCACAACTGAACCTGTCGTACACCGAGATTCGCGCGCCCTTCGACGGCATGGTCGGCCGCCGTGCCGTGCGCGTCGGCGCCTACACCACGCCGGGCAATGCACTGCTCGCGGTGGTGCCGCTGCAGAACGCCTATGTGGTCGGCAACTTCCAGGAAACCCAGCTGACCGACGTGCAGCCAGGGCAGGCCGTGGAGGTCAGCATCGACACCTTCCCCGGCGAAAAACTGCGCGGCCACGTCGACAGCATCGCCCCGGCCACCGGCCTGAGCTTCGCGCCCATCGCCCCGGACAACGCTACCGGCAACTTCACCAAGATCGTCCAGCGCATCCCGGTGAAGATCATCCTCGACGCCGACCAGCCGCTGCGCGACAAGCTGCGCGTGGGCATGTCGGTGATCGCCCGCATCGACACCGGCAAGCACGTCGAGGCCGAGCAGAAGGTAGCCGCGCAATGATCGCCGCCCGCACGCCGCTGTTTCTGGCTCTGCTCGCGCTCGGCGCCTGCAGCGTCGGCCCGGACTTCCAGCGCCCGGACGATGCCGACGCAGTGAACTGGTCCGCCCGGCGCGGCAACGCGCCCAGCCAGACCCTCAATGCGCCGCTGGAAGCGCAGTGGTGGACGCTGCTGGGCGATGCGCAGCTCAACGACCTGCAACGCCGCGTGGCGGATACCAACCTCGACCTGCGCGAAGCCGACGCGCGCCTGCAGCAGAGCCGGGCGATCCGCCAGGCACTGGGCGGCGATGCCGCACCCAACGTCGGCGCGGACCTGGGCTACCAGCGCAAGCGCAACAGCGAGGTCGGCCTGAGCGACCCATCCGGCCAAGCCGGCAAGGACAACTTCAACCAGCTCGACGGTGGCTTCGACCTGTCCTGGGAGCTGGACTTCTGGGGCCGTGTACGCCGCGAGCTGGAAGCCGCCGACGCCAACGTTCAGGCCACCGAGGAAAGCCGTCGCGACGTGCTGGTCTCGGTGCTTGCCGAGACCGCACGCAACTACCTGCAACTGCGCGCCGAACAGGACCTGGAAGCCATCATCCGCGGCAATCTGGAAATCGCCCAGCGCAGCCTGGAGCTGACCCGCCTGCGCCGCGCCGATGGCGTCGCCACCGAACTCGACGTGGCAGAAGCGTTGACCCAGGTCTCCAGCATCGAAGCGCGCCTGCCCGATAGCCAGAAGCGCCAGGCGCGGCTGATCAACGCCCTGGGCTACCTGCTCGGCGAAGCGCCCGGTGCGCTACAGGCGGAACTCGCCCAGGCCAAACCGGTGCCACAACCACCGCGTGGCGTACCGGTCGGCCTACCGTCGGAACTGGCCCAGCGCCGCCCGGACATCCGCCGCGCCGAAGCCGCGCTGCACGCCGCCACCGCCAGCATCGGCGTGGCCAAGGCGGACTTCTACCCGCGCATCAGCCTCAACGGCAGCTTCGGCTTCCAGGCGCTGCAACTGTCCAACTTCGGCGACTGGAACAGCCGTACCTTCGACATCGGCCCGAGCCTGTCGCTGCCGGTCTTCGAGGGTGGTCGCCTGAAGGGCACGCTCGCCCTGCGCGAGGCGCAGCAACAGGAGTCGGCCATCGCTTACCGCCGCACGGTGCTCAACGCCTGGCGGGAAGTGGACGACGCGCTGACCGACTACGCCGCCGACCAGCGTCGCCTGGCCAGCCTCGATACGGCCACCGAACATGGCCGCACCGCGCTGGCCAACGCCCGTGAGCAATACAAGGCCGGCGCGGTGGACTTCCTCAACGTGCTCAGCGCCCAGCGCGAGCTACTCGCAACTGAGGAACAGCAGGTGCGCAGCCGCGAAGCCGTAGCCACCACGCTGGTGCTGCTTTACAAGTCACTGGGCGGTGGCTGGCAGCAAGGCCAGGAAACCGCGCAGAACCTGTAGGAACGGCAAATCCGCCCTCCCCCGGAAACGAAAAAGCCCCGCATCTGCGGGGCTTTTTTCTGGCTCGGCGATCAGGCTGCCGAGTCGGCGTCGGCCTTGCTGCGGCGCGGCTTCTTCTTGCCGGCCAGCAGGTGCGAGAACACTGCGTGCAGGTCGCCGGAGGCGCCGTCCACGTCCAGGTTCAGCTTGTCGTCGATGTGCGCCATGTGGTGCATCATCAGGGTCACGGCCTTTTCCTTGTCGCCCTTCTCGATGGCGTCGAGGATCTCGTTGTGCTCGTCGAACGAGCAGTGCGAGCGGCCGCCGCTTTCGTATTGGGCGATGATCAGCGAGGTCTGCGACACCAGGCTGCGCTGGAACACCACCAGCGGGGCATTCTTCGCCATCTCGGCGAGCTTCAGGTGGAATTCGCCGGAGAGGCGGATGCCGGCGCCACGGTCACCGCGGGCAAAGCTGGATTGCTCCTGTTTCACCATGTCGCGCAGCTCGGCGAGGATATCGCTGCTGGCGTTGTCCACGGCCAGTTCGGTGATCGCGCGCTCGACGGTGCGGCGGGCGAAGAGGATCTGCCGGGCTTCGTCGATGCTCGGGCTGGCCACCACGGCGCCACGGTTCGGACGCAGCAGCACGACCTGTTCGTGGGCCAGGCGCGACAGGGCACGACGGATGATGGTGCGGCTGACGCCGAAGATTTCACCGAGGGCCTCTTCGCTCAGCTTGGTGCCGGGCGCCAGGCGCTGTTCGAGGATGGCGTCGAAGATGTGCGCGTAGACGATCTCGTCCTGAGTGCCGCTGCGCGCCTTGCCATTGCGCGGCTGCTTCCTGATCTGTTGCAACTGGTCGGTCATCGGAGTCGAACCCTGCTCAGCCGGGTTGAACCGGCGCGAAATCCGTGGGGGCATGAGTGGAGCTGGCCGCGGGCCAGGCATGGGGCACAGTGTACACAAAGTGGCCACTATCGTGCAGCCGTCACGAGCGACTCCCCATCAACCCCAAGGCCGCGCGGCACAGGAGCCTGGCGAAGGTCAGCGTGCGACCATTCCGACGCTTTGCTTGTAAAAATCTTTCGGCAAGACACTAAACATTATTTGAACTTTTTGTACACAACTGCATAATCGCGGCGTGACTTCCTGACCCAAAGGTCAACATTCACACCCTCACAACTCTTTCCGTTAGCGCAAGGGACGCAGGTGAACCAGCCGACGGCAAGGGACCAACAACAAGAGCGTTGAGGAGTACCGCTGTGGAAAGCACCAAACAAGAACAACAAGCCTTTGCAACCAGCCCGCCTGCTACCGGCCTGCTCGAACGCCTGTTCAAGCTCAGCCAGCACGGCACCACCGTGAAGACCGAACTCGCCGCAGGTCTCACGACCTTCATCACCATGGCGTACATCATCTTCGTCAACCCCAACATCATGGCCGACGCCGGCATCGACCACGGCGCCGCCTTCGTCGCGACTTGCCTTGCCGCGGCGCTCGGTTGCTTCCTGATGGGCCTGTACGCCAACTGGCCGGTGGGCCTGGCGCCGGGCATGGGCCTCAACGCCTTCTTCACCTACACCGTGGTCAAGACCATGAACTACAGCTGGGAGATCGCGCTGGGCGCGGTGTTCATCTCCGGCATCGCCTTCATGATCCTGACCTTCTCGCGCATCCGCGAATGGCTGCTCAACAGCATCCCGGTCAGCCTGCGCTTCGCCATGGGCGCCGGCGTCGGTCTGTTCCTCGGGCTGATCGGCCTGAAGACCGCCGGCATCGTAGTCGCCAGTCCCGCCACCCTGGTCCACCTGGGTGACCTGACCAGCCCCGGCCCGCTGCTGGCCGCCATCTGCTTCCTGATGATCGCCGTACTGGAATACCGCCGCGTGTTCGGCGGCATCCTGATCAGCATCCTCACCGTCACCGTGGCCGGCATCGCGCTGGGCATCGTCCAGTTCGGCGGCGTGTTCTCCATGCCTCCGAGCCTGGCGCCGACCTTCATGGCGATGGACATTTCCGGCGCGTTCAACGTCACCATGATCAGCGTGATCCTGGCCTTCCTCTTCGTGCACATGTTCGACACCGCCGGCACCCTGATGGGCGTTGCCCAGCGTGCACATCTGGTGCGTGAAGACGGTCGCATCGAGAACCTGTCGAAAGCCATGAAAGCCGACAGCACCTCCAGCGCCTTCGGCGCGGTGCTCGGTGTGCCGCCGGTGACCAGCTATGTGGAAAGCGCTGCGGGCGTCGCCGCCGGTGGCCGCACCGGCCTGACCGCCGTGGTGGTGGGTGTATTGTTCGTCGCCGCGATGTTCTTCGCCCCGCTGGCCGGCATGATCCCTGCCTACGCCACCGCCGGCGCGCTGATCTACGTCGCCATGCTGATGATGGGCGGCATGGCCCACATCGACTGGAACGAGCACACCGAGACCATCCCGGCCATCGTCACCGTGATCATGATGCCGCTGACCTTCTCGGTTGCCGACGGCATCGCGCTGGGCTTCGTGACCTACGTAGCGATGAAGGTCTTCACCGGCCGCCACAAGGACGTAACCATCAGCCTGTATGCACTGTGCGCGATCTTCGTGGCCAAGTTCATCTTCCTCTGAGTCTCTGCTGCGCAAGATGAAAAAGGCCCCGGCGATTGCCGGGGCCTTTGTTTTAGCAGTGCGGTGACAGAGTGCCATCCGGATTGGAGCGAGGCGAAAGCTGCTCAGCCTTCCACGGCAGGCAACAGCAACTTGATGCTGAACTCTGTGCCGATTCCAGGACGGCTGCTCATGGTCAGTTCGCCCCCCATCAGTTCGACCAGGCTGCGCGACAGCGCCAGACCCAGCCCGGTGCTGCCACGACGCACCCGCTCGCCCTTCAACGGCGCAGTGAAGGGCTCGAACAGGGCCTCCTGCTCCTCCAGCGGAATGCCCACTCCGGTGTCGATGACATCAAGCTGCACCTCCACCATGCCTTCGCCACTACCGCGCGCTCGCAGCCGCAAAACGATTGCCCCGTGATCGGTGAACTTCAGCGCATTGCTGAGCAGGTTGTTCAGCACCTGCCGCAAGCGCAACGGATCGCACCAGACCCGAGGCTGCATGGCCAGACTGAAATCCGCGTCCAGCGCCAATCCCTTGGTCATCGCTGGCTCGGCCAGCATGTCCAACTGCCGCTGCGCGAGCGCCTTCAAGTCCACTTCCTCCGGCGCCAGGTGGAGCCGTCCCAGGTCCGCACGACTGAGCAGATTGAGGTCGTCCAGCATGTGCAACATGTTCTCTGCCATGCTGCGCGCAACCTCCAACGGCTCGACACGCCGCGCAGGATCATCCTGGTTCAGCGCCATACCGATCATCGCCAGGATATTCTGTAGCGGCCCCTGCAATTCGCTGCCCATGCTCGCGAGGAACAATCCCTTGCCGCGACTGATGGTGCCAATCCGGGCATTGGCATTACGCAGCCCGCGAATCACATTGTCCTGGTGGGTGATATCGACGACGCCGCTCATGACCCCCAGCAGGGCGTCCTGCGCGTCCCGATAGGGCCTCGCCCAGACGTGAACCACCCGACGATCCCGAGCGCCCTGGAATTCGACGTCCCAGTCCAGACTCTCGCCCTTGCCCACCGCGGCAAGGAAGCGGTCCTGCAACAGCCGAGCCTCGTCAGTACTGGCGAATACGCCAAGCTCTGACCAGGTGCTGCCGATGACTTCTTCACGTGTTCTACCCAGGGTCTCCAGTGAGGCATCACTGCAGTACTGAATGCGACCGTCCAGCCCGCGCAGGCTGATCGGATAGGGAATGGATTCCATGAACCTGCGCAACAGGCCCAGCTCGCGATGCTGCTCATCGTCCAGCTCCGACGCTGCGCTACCGGACTCTTCCCGCGCACCACCTTCCACCAGCCCATGGCGGCGGCCGATGTCGATCAGCTCGACCAGCGACTTGGCGTGCAGCTTCTGCATCAGCCGCACCTTGTAGGTGCTCACCGTCTTGTCGCTGATGGCCAGTTGGTCGGCGATGGCGATGTTGCTCAAGCCCCGAGCCAGCAACTGCAGCACACTGAGTTCGCGGACCGACAGTCCCTTGATCAGTTCGCCATGACCGGCTTCTTCTGCCGCGCTGACGCTGCCCAGCGCATGGCTGGGGAAATAACTGTGCCCCTGGGCGATGGCCCGCACCGCTTCGCGCACCGCCTGGGGGTTCTCCTGCTTGCTGACGAAACCGGCGGCGCCGGCAGTCAGGCAACGCCCGGCGAAGTACTCGGAGTCCTGTGAGGTGAGCACCAGCACCTTCACGGGTGATTCCTGTGCCACCAGGCGCTGCAGGACCTCCAGCCCACCCAGGCGTGGAATCGACAGTTCGAGGATCATCAGGTCCGGCTTGCATACGCGCACCTGATGCAGCGCATCGGGTCCGTTGTCCGCCTCGCCGACGACCTCGTGCCGGTCCGCCTCCATCATCAGGCGCAGCGCGTGACGGGTCACCGGCTGTTCATCGACGATCAGAATCCTGCTCATACCACCCCTCGAAACAGTTTTTTCCCTCCTTTCTTCTAGTCCAAATGTGCCCATCCCGCCCGTGCGTCCTACGCGATTTTCCGTACGACAGGCAAAAAAAAGCCCGCCGTGTGGGCGGGCTGAGGAAGACTCCACGAAGAGTCCGGGGGAAGACCTACGGGCGGGGGACTAGCTGCCGCGATAGGTGGAATAGCTGTAGGGGGAAATCAGCAGCGGCACATGGTAGTGGTCGCTTTCAGAGGCGATACCGAAGCGCAGCACGACCTGGTCGAGGAATGCCGGCTGGGGCAGTTCGACGCCACGGGCGCGGTAGTAGTCGCCGGCATTGAACAGCAACTGGTAGACGCCGGCGCGGAAATCCTCGCCCTGCAACAACGGCTCGTCGCAACGGCCATCGTCGTTGGTCACGCGGGTGGCGATCAGTTCCAGCTGCTGGCCTTCGACGCGGAACAGCTCGATCTTGATGCCATGGCCGGGGCAGCCGTGGGCGGAATCCAGTACGTGAGTGGTCAGGCGTCCCATGGGCTTATCGGTGTCCTGCGGCGGAGCCGGCCGACACCTTCCTCCTCTGTCTCGTTGATGCGAATGAACGGGCCGCTATCGAAGCGGCCCGCGGGTGCGTTTGGCTGAAGCGAATATACCCAGCGGCACAATTGATTGTATACAAAAAACTGATTAGACCCCGCAAAAAACCCCTGTCGCGCCAGCCGACAGCCGGGTACCAGACCACTGGAAAACCCGCCTCAGGCTGCGCCAGAACAGGGCGCGCCCGGCATCCACGCCCTGTCGAACGCTCGCGAAAGGAATGAAACGACCGTTGCGCGGATTGTATTTACAGACCACTCCACATTTTGTATACAATGCACCCATCAACGGCAGCGCACAGTCCACCGACCCGGCGCCGACCGCCAACCACAAGAAGGAACACTGCAGTGAGCGCTGACTACCCACGCGACCTGATCGGTTACGGCAACAACATCCCCCATCCGCACTGGCCCAACGATGCGCGCATCGCCCTGTCCTTCGTCCTCAACTATGAAGAAGGCGGCGAACGCAACATCCTCCATGGCGACGCCGAATCCGAAGCCTTCCTCTCTGAAATGGTTGCTGCCCAGCCGCTCAAGGGCGAACGCAACATGTGCATGGAATCGCTGTACGAATACGGCAGCCGTGCTGGCGTGTGGCGTCTGCTCAAGTTGTTCCGCAAGTACGACCTGCCGCTGACCGTGTTCGCCGTGGCCATGGCCGCCCAGCGCCACCCCGAGGCGATCCGCCAGATGGTCGCCGACGGTCACGAGATCTGCAGCCACGGCTACCGCTGGATCGACTACCAGTACATGGATCCGGAGCAGGAGCGCGAGCACATGTTCGAGGCCGTGCGCATCCTCACCGAGCTGACCGGCCAGCGCCCGCAGGGCTGGTACACCGGCCGCCTGGGCCCGAATACCCGGCGCATCGTCCGCGAGGACGGCAACTTCCTCTACGACTCCGACACCTACGACGACGACCTGCCCTACTGGGACCCGGCGAGCACCGCCGAGAAGCCGCACCTGGTGATCCCCTACACCCTGGACACCAACGACATGCGCTTCACCCAGGTGCAGGGCTTCAACAAGGGCGACGACTTCTTCGAATACCTCAAGGATGCCTTCGACGTGCTCTACGCCGAGGGTGCCGAGGGCGCGCCGAAGATGCTGTCGATCGGCATGCACTGCCGCCTGCTGGGCCGTCCAGCGCGCATGGCCTCGCTGGAGCGTTTCATCCAGTACGTTAAGGGTCACGAGAAGGTGTGGATCACCCGCCGTGTCGACATCGCCAAGCACTGGCACGAGAACCATCCGTACAAAGCGCAGGAGAACAAGGCATGAGCCGCTTCCAGACCCTGACCCCGGCCAGCCTCGACCGCGCCGCGTTCGTCGCCGCCTTCGCCGACATCTACGAGCACTCCCCATGGGTCGCCGAGAAAGCCTATGACCTGGGCGTCGACGACAGCCTGAACGACATTGAACTGCTGCAGCAGCGCATGGCCGACATCCTCCTGTCCGCCAGCCACGATGCCCAGCTGGCGCTTATCAACGCGCACCCGGACCTCGCCGGCAAGGCCGCCGTACGTGGCGAACTGACCGCCTCGAGCACCGCCGAACAAGCCGGCGCCGGCATCCAGGACTGCACCGCCGAGGAGTTCGCCCGCTTCACCGAACTCAACGACGCCTACAAGGCCAAGTTCGGCTTCCCCTTCATCAAGGCGGTGAAGGGCAGCAACCGCCACCAGATCCTGGCCGCGTTCGAAGAGCGCATCCACAACACGCCGGAGCAGGAGTTCCAGACCGCCCTGGCGGAGATCAACAAGATCGCGATGTTCCGCCTGCAGCAGCTCTGAGCGAGCGGACCTTCACTCCCTGTCCCAGCGACGGGGCCAATGCGAACAACGAAAAAGAAGACCAGCCATGCGCACCCTGAAGATCGAGCCGTTGACCAAGGAAGCCTTCGCACCGTTCGGTGATGTCATCGAAACCGAAGGCAGTGACTTCTTCATGATCAACAACGGTTCCACCCGCCGTTATCACAAGCTCGCCACCGTCGAAACGGCGCAGCCCGATGACAAGGCGATCATCAGCATCTTCAGCGCCGAGTCCCTGGAGATGCCCTTGCGCATCCGCATGCTGGAACGTCACCCGCAGGGCAGCCAGGCTTTCATTCCGCTGCTCGGCAACCCTTTTCTGATCGTGGTCGCGCCAGTTGGCGATGTACCTGTATCGGGTCTCGTCCGCGCTTTCCTGTCCAACGGCAAGCAGGGCGTCAATTACCACCGCGGCGTCTGGCACCACCCGGTGCTGACGATCGAAAAGCGGGATGACTTCCTGGTGGTCGATCGCAGCGGTTCTGGCAACAACTGCGACGAGCATTTCTTCACCGAGGACGAACAGCTCCTCCTCGACCCCCAAGCGAACTAATAAGAGAGGCCCGCGCAGCGCGACGGCGATGCCCGGGCAAGAGGTAAAAAACTGTGGAAGCACATCTCATCGAATGGCTGAACCTGCTGGTCCGCTGGATCCACATGATCGTGGGTATCGCGTGGATCGGCGCCTCGTTCTACTTCGTCTGGCTGGAAAACAACCTCAACCGCGCCAACCCGCGCGAGGGGCTTTCCGGTGACCTCTGGGCGATCCATGGTGGCGGCATCTACCACCTGGAGAAGTACAAGCTTGCCCCGCCGAAAATGCCGGACAACCTGCACTGGTTCAAATGGGAGGCCTACTCCACCTGGATGTCGGGTGTCTGCCTGCTGACCATCGTGTTCTACCTGAACCCGACCCTGTACCTGATCGCTCCTGGCAGCGACCTGGCCCCAGCCGCCGCCGTTGCCATCGGCATCGGCTCGCTGATCGCCGGCTGGTTCGTCTACAGCACCCTGTGCGACTCCCCGCTTGGCAAGAAACCCGCCCTGCTGGGCGCCATCCTGTTCGGCCTGCTGGTCCTCGCCGCCTACCTGCTCAGCCAGGTGTTCAGCGGTCGCGGTGCGTACCTGCACGTGGGCGCCATCATCGGCACCATCATGGTGGGCAACGTGTTCCGCGTGATCATGCCGGCCCAGCGCGCACTGGTTAAGGCCATCGAGGAAGGCCGCGAGCCCGACCCGGTACTGCCGGCCAAAGGCCTGCTGCGTTCGCGCCACAACAACTACTTCACCCTGCCGGTGCTGTTCATCATGATCAGCAACCACTTCCCGAGCACCTACGGCAGCCACTACAACTGGCTGATCCTGACCTGCATCGCGGCGCTGGCGGTAATCGTGCGTCACTACTTCAACACCCGCCACAATGGCAACGGCATGGCCTGGGCGCTGCCCGCCGGCGCTGTCGGCATGATCGCCCTGGCCTTCGTCACCGGCCCGAACTTCCCCAGCAGCGACAACACTGCCAGCGCCCAGCCGGCGAAGGTGGAGTACCAACCACTGCCGGAAACCGCCGTCGGCGGCAAGACCCCGGCCGAGCGCGCCAAGGACGAGGAAGCCGCCAAGGCCGCCGCTGCCCAGCAGGCTCAGGCCGCTCCGGCCCAGGCGTCCACTGCCGGCTCGACCGAAGGCTTCGACAAGGTCCATCACGTCATCCAGGAACGCTGCGCCGTGTGCCATTCGGCCAAGCCGACCAGCAACCTGTTCAGCACCGCGCCGGCTGGCGTGATGTTCGACACCCCGCAGCAGATCCAGCAGCTCGCCCCGCGCATCCAGGCGCAGGCCGTGGCCTCGCAGGTGATGCCGCTGGGCAACATCACCCAGATGACCCCGGAAGAGCGCAAGCTCGTCGGAGACTGGATCTCCAGGGGCGCCCAGGTTAATTGAGCCTGCGGCACGGCCAGAGAAACCGCACCTTCGGGTGCGGTTTTTTTATGCGCGCAGATTGGCATTTCCCTGTAGGAGCGCGCCATGCCCGCGATCGCGCGCATGGCGCGCATGGCGCGCATGGCGCGCTCCTACAGGCTGGGCCGAATGCTGAAACAAAAAATGTAGTCCACTCGACCAATGGCTACAGAATTACCGAAGCCAGGAAACATGCGGCCTAGAGCGATGCAGCACCATGGAGACAAAACGTGACCGGCGAGTTGTATACAAAAATCGATTGAACGTAATACACATCGCGTTTATAAAGTCCCGCACCGCTTCACCCGCTCGGCCCCGGGGGTGAGATCGGCCAGTACTTCCCGGTTGTCGTGCCCGTCCGGCAACCAGCGACTGACAACAATAAAAACCGAGGTGTTGCATGTCCGTGGTAACTGAGCGCTCCCATACCGGCTCGCCCGTCGATCAGCGTTTGCCTTTGCTGCAGCTGCTGCTGGTCGGCTTCCAACACGTTCTCCTGATGTATGGCGGCGCCGTCGCCGTCCCGCTGATCGTCGGCCAGGCCGCCGGTCTCTCCCGTGAAGAAATCGCCTTCCTGATCAACGCCGACCTGCTGGTCGCCGGCATCGCCACGCTCGTGCAATCGCTCGGCATCGGCCCGGTCGGCATCCGCATGCCGGTGATGATGGGCGCCAGTTTCGCCGCCGTCGGCAGCATGGTCGCCATGGCCGGTATGCCCGGCGTGGGCATGACCGGCATCTTCGGTGCCACCATCGCCGCGGGCTTCTTCGGCATGGTCATCGCGCCGTTCATGAGCCGCATCGTGCGCTTCTTCCCGCCTCTGGTGACCGGCACCGTGATCACCTCCATCGGTATGTGCCTGTTCCCGGTGGCGATCAACTGGGCCGGAGGCGGCAAGGCAGCCGCCAACTTCGGCGCCATCGAATACCTCGCCCTGTCGTCCTTCGTGCTGGCGGTGATCCTGCTGATCAACCGCTTCATGAAGGGCTTCTGGGTCAACGTCTCGGTGCTGATCGGCATGCTGCTGGGCTACATCATCGGCGCCAGCATGGGCATGGTCAGCCTGGACGGCATCGAGCAGCGCCCGTGGTTCGACGTAGTCACCCCGCTGCATTTCGGCACGCCGGAATTCCACCTCGCCCCGGTGCTGTCCATGTGCCTGGTGGTGGTGATCATCTTCGTCGAGTCCACCGGCATGTTCCTCGCCCTGGGCAAGATCACCGAGACCGAAATCTGCCCTAACCGCCTGCGCCGTGGCCTGCTGTGCGACGCCGGCGCGTCGTTCATCGCCGGCTTCATGAACACCTTCACCCACTCCTCGTTCGCCCAGAACATCGGCCTGGTGCAGATGACCGGCGTGCGCAGCCGCTATGTGACCGCCGCCGCCGCGCTGTTCCTGATCGCCCTGTCACTGCTACCCAAGGCCGCCTTCCTGGTCGCCTCGATTCCGCCGGCGGTGCTGGGCGGCGCCGGCATCGCCATGTTCGGCATGGTCGCGGCCAGCGGCATCCGCATCCTCCACGAAGCGGACATCGTCGACCGCCGCAACCAGCTGCTGGTGGCGGTGAGCATTGGCATGGGAATGGTGCCGGTGGTGCGCCCGGACTTCTTCGCCGCCCTGCCCCAGTGGATGGAGCCGATCACTCACAGCGGCATCGCGATGACCGCGATCTGGGCCGTGGTGCTGAACATCCTGTTCAACATCCTCGGCGAACAAGGCCGCGACGCCCTCTGCGGGCATCACTGAGTCCCTTTCGCGGGCGTCTCCCGAACGCCCGCACCAAGCCGCGTCCAACTCCTTCGCGGCTTTTTTTCGCCTGCGGTTCGGCTTTGGGTCTCAGGCCTCCGGCCGGTAACCCAGACGCAACCCACCCCACTGGCGCCCGCGCACGTAAATCGGCACAGACAGGTCATGCATCAGCTCGCCGGTATCGCGGCAGTAGGTCTGTAGCAACATCGGCTGGTTGTGGCTGCCGCAGCGTACGCCGGTGCGGTCGTTGAACAGGCGCTTGCTGCGACTCTTGAGCATGTCCACCTGCAGGTCGCCGCTCGGCGGATGGCTGAACGCCTGGTTGTGGGTCGGCACATAACCCTCGGCGGTACAGGCGATGGCGAACACCAGCCCCTCGTGGCGTTGCAGCAGATCTTCCTGGATGCGCGGCAGCACCTCGTCGGTGTAGCGATCGAAGCGCGTGCGGAACTTCTGCGGGCGGGTGCCGGGCATCGGCTGGTAGTCGCGGTCGAACAGATCATCGAAGCCGATCCGGCCGTTCTCCATGTCCGTCTCGAACTTCGCGCCGATGGCCTGGGCACCGGCGCGGGCGAGGTCGTAGGCGCGCTGGTGATAGTCGTCCAGCGCGACCTCGGCGAGACGTTCGCTGATGGTCTCCGCCTGGCTTTCCAGCTGCATCGCGGCATCGGCCAGACGGTGGGTCTGCTCATCGCTGGCGCGCAGGTCGCCGCGCACCTGCTCGACGGCAGCGAACAGGCTGTCCAGCTGGTTGCGGTTGATCTCCGCGCCCTCGGCGATCTCGGTGATCTGGGTTTCCACGGTGGCAGCCAGCCCGGCGATATCCTGCAGCTGGCGGCCGGTGCTCTCCACCTGGCTGACGCCCAGGCCCAGGTCATCGGTAAGCTGGCGAATCTGCTCCACCACCTCGCCGGTCTGGCGCTGGATATCCTCGATCATCTGCCCCACCTCGTCGGTGGCCTCGGCGGTGCGCCCGGCGAGCCCGCGAACCTCCTCGGCCACCACGGCGAAGCCACGGCCGTGCTCCCCTGCCCGCGCCGCCTCGATGGCCGCGTTGAGAGCCAGCAGGTTGGTCTGGCTGGCGATGGACTGAATGACCTGGGTGACGCGCTGGATATCCTCGCTGCGCGCATTCAGGGTCTCGATCAGCGCACGGCTGGCGCTGGCGCGCTGGCTCAGCAGACGCATGCAATCGATGGCGGCCTGCAGCTCGCTGCGCCCACTATCACTGCCAGCACGGGCGAGCGTGGCGGCCTCCTTCGCCTGGCGCGCGAGATTCGAGGTAGCCCGCTCGGTGTGGATCATCACTTCGGCGCTACCGACGATCTGCTCGGCGGCCACTACCTGGGACTCCAGCTTTTCCACCAGCCGCTGCACCGAGAACGACACGCCGGCGGCGGACAAAGCATTGCGGCTGGTGCCCTGGGACAGCTCGCGGGTCAGCTCGGCGACGTCCGGCAACACCGCCAGCGCTCCGGCCGGCGCCGCCCGCTCGGGGACGAACCACGGCCCCCAGAGCAGTATCGCGGCAAGCAGCAGGCACACAGACAATGGCCAGCCGCCCAGCGCCTGGGCGATGAACAGCAGCACCAGGCCGCAAGTCTGCAGGGTAAGAATGAGGACGATACGCGGACGCGCGATATCCATGGCAACAGCTCTCTTCTGGCGGGCCCTGCCGCTGCGCAGCGCGGGCACGCTGCCGGGGAGCCCGATTATTCTTGTCAGAGCCATTAGGCCGCCTGCTGCACCCGGCGGCTATCGTTCCTTAGTGGTAGACGAGGCGCTGCTTGAGTCGCTACAGGCAGGTGCGCGCTGCCTGGGTGATCGCATCGTCCGGGCTCGGTGGATTGCGGCGATAGAGCGCCACATCGCTACCCTTGTCCGCCGCCGTCGTCTCCAGCAGCACCTCGGTGCTATCGCCCGAGGCGGCCGGCGCCAGCAGCCGGTAGCCGAACCGGATTTCCCGCACCGCCGCCGAAGGGCGTATAGCCTGCCATTCTGGCAGCAGGCAGGTCATGTAGACCGAGGGCGACTTGCCACTCTCCAGCCGCAACGCCGGCGCCTCCTCCTTCAGCTTGCCCGGCGAAGAACAGGCGGCCAGCAGGATCAGTGGCAGCGTCAACAATAGGGGTTTCATCGAGTGAGATCCTTCTGTCAGGAACCCAGAGGGTAGCAGTTGCATCGATGCGGACCGTCCGGTCAGGTCAAGCCTGTGGCAGACCGCCTGCCGGTTTCCGTGCGCTGCGCCGGCAACCCCGGTAAAATCTCCGCCCTTTCCGTCGGCGCGAGCGATTTCGCGCTCCTAGCGAAGCCAGATATCCAGTACCTATGACCAGCGCAACACCGACTGCCACCAACCGCCCCGAGCCTTCCCGCCGCTTCTCCGTGGCGCCGATGATGGATTGGACCGACCGTCACTGTCGGTACTTCCTGCGCCAGCTTTCCAGCCACGCGCTGCTCTACACGGAGATGGTCACCACCGGTGCCGTGCTGCACGGTGATGCCGCGCGCTTCCTGCGCCACGACGAGTGCGAGCACCCGCTGGCGCTGCAGCTGGGCGGCAGCAACCCGGCAGACCTGGCGGCCGCGGCGAAACTGGCCGAGGAAGCGGGCTACGACGAGGTGAACCTGAACGTCGGCTGCCCCAGCGACCGCGTGCAGAACAACATGATCGGCGCCTGCCTGATGGGCCATCCGGCCCTGGTAGCGGATTGCGTGAAGGCGATGCGTGACGCGGTATCGATCCCGGTGACGGTCAAGCACCGCATCGGCATCAACGGTCGTGACAGCTATGAAGAGCTCTGCGACTTCGTCGGCCAGGTGCGCGACGCCGGCTGCCGCAGCTTCACCGTGCATGCGCGCATTGCCATCCTCGAAGGCCTGTCGCCCAAGGAAAACCGCGAAATCCCGCCGCTGCGCTACGACATCGCCGCGCAGCTCAAGCGCGACTTCGCGGAGCTGGAGATCGTCCTCAATGGCGGCATCAAGACCCTGGAAGAATGCCGCGAGCACCTGCAGGTATTCGACGGCGTGATGCTCGGCCGCGAGGCCTATCACAACCCCTACCTGCTGGCCCAGGTGGACGCCGCGCTTTACGGCTCGCAGGAGCCGGCCATCACCCGCGCCGAGGCCCTGGCGCGGATGCGTCCGTACATCGAGCGGCACATCGCCGAGGGTGGCGCCATGCACCACGTAACCCGCCACGTACTCGGCCTGGCCCAGGGATTCCCAGGGGCGCGGCGCTTCCGCCAGCTGCTCTCGGTGGACGTTCACAAGACCAAGGATTCCCTCGGACTGCTCGATCAGGCCGGAGAACTTCTCGCCGGTCACTGAGTCCCGTTGAGTGGCGCATCGGGCTCGGGTAAGGTCGATGCACTCTCTACGGAAGACGCGCCATGACCTCCAAGCTGGAACAACTCAAACAGTACACCACGGTTGTCGCCGATACCGGCGATTTCGACGCCATTGCCCGCCTGAAGCCGGTGGATGCCACCACCAACCCGTCGCTGCTGCTGAAGGCCGCTGCCCTGCCCCGCTACACCGAGCACCTGGCCCGCGCCACCGAAGGCGCAAAGGGTGACGCCGGCCTGGCCTGCGACCGCTTCGCCGTTGCCGTGGGCAAGGACATCCTGGGCGTGATTCCGGGGCGCATCTCCACCGAAGTGGACGCCCGGCTGTCCTTCGATACCGAGGCCACGCTGCAGCGCGCCCATCGCCTGATCGAGCTGTACGACCAGCAGGGCATTGGCCGCGACCGCGTACTGATCAAGATCGCCTCCACCTGGGAAGGCATTCGCGCCGCCGAGCAACTGGAGCGCGAAGGCATCCAGACCAACCTGACCCTGCTGTTCTCCTTCGCCCAGGCTGCGGCCTGCGCCGACGCCGGCGTATTCCTGATCTCGCCCTTCGTCGGGCGCATCTATGACTGGTACAAGAAGGCCAACAACCGCGACTACGTGGGCGCGGAAGATCCAGGCGTGCAGTCGGTCTCGCGCATCTATCGCTACTACAAGGCTAACGGTTACGAGACCGTGGTGATGGGCGCCAGCTTCCGCAACCTCGGACAGATCGAGCAGCTCGCTGGCTGCGACCGCCTGACCATCAGTCCGGACCTGCTGCAACTGTTGGCCGACGCCGAAGGCGAACTGCCGCGCGCTCTGCAGCCGGGCGGCGGCGAAGCCCGCCAGGTGCTGGACGAGAGCGCCTTCCGCTGGCAGATGAACGAAGACGCCATGGGCACCGAGAAGCTGGCCGAAGGCATCCGCCTGTTCGCCCGCGACCAGGAGAAGCTCGAGGCGCTGCTCGCCGGCCGCTGAGCGCGGCAAACGCTGTAGACGAGCAAAAGCAAACCGGCGCCCCAGGGCGCCGGTTTGCATTGGGGCTCATCGAATCAGTGGCGCTCGAGCGCGCTCACCAGATCATGGAAGGCCTCACGGTTGGTCTCGTTCAGGCCCATCAGGATACGGTGGGCTTCGAGCACCTTGCCGCGCACCACCTCCTCGGACTGGTCCTGGGGAGGCAGATCGGTCAGGCAATCCGAGCACGGAATCGGGCGATCGACGATGTTGAACACCTGGTCGAAGCCCATCGACTGCAGCAGCCGGGTGATGTCCGCGTTGGTGGTGACCAGCGTGGGCAACAGGCCGACCTTCTGCCGCGAGAGAATGGACAGCTTCGCCAGGAGGCCCAGCGTGGTGCTGTCGATGCTCTGGGTTTCCGTGAGATCGATGATGATCGCCGAGAAATTCAACGCAGCGAAGATTTTTTCAATGGTGGCATCCAGCGCCGAACACAGGGTCAGTCGGACTTCGCCCACAAACTTCAGGACAAATGAGCCATCCTGCTCGGCGAACTGGATTTTACCGGTACTCATGCAAGGTTCCTGCTCAACACCAGCAAGGCAATATCATCCGGCATCTCGGACAACTTGGCCAGTCCGAAGACTTGACGCAGGCCATCGAGGGTTCCGCCGGCGGCGACGACCTGCTCGGGCAGGGCCGTCTCCTTTTCCTTCAGCGTAGCTCCCGGAAGGACGTCGAGAATGCCGTCCGAGAACAGGGAAAGGCTGAAGGACTTGGGAAGATCGAGGACATGATCCTCGTAAGTCGCTTCGTCGAACAGCCCCACTGGAAGGCCACGGCCTTCCAGATAACGGGCTTCGCCGTCGACATAAAGCACAGGCAGCGGCAGATGACCGCCGATGCTGTAGGTCAGACGGTCGGTATCCAGGTCGATCACGCCACCCAGCATGGTTACGTGCTTGCCCAGGTTGCAGTTGATCAGCCCGCGGTTGATGTGACCGAGGACGTCCGACGGCTTGAATTCCGGCAACATGTCGTTGCGTTTGGACTCGTACAACAACCGCGTGGTCATGAACTTCAGCAGCACGGTGACGAAGGCGGACGAAGCACCGTGGCCGGAAACGTCGGCCAGGTAGAAGCCGATGCGGCGGGCGTCCACGCGGAAGTAGTCGACGAAGTCACCCGACAGGTACAGCGACGGGATGATCTGGTGGGCGAAGGCCAGGCCTTCGGATTCCCATGGCGTCTCCGGCAGCATGTTCATCTGCACCTGGCGACCGGCGTTCTGGTCTTCCTGGAGCAGGTTCAGGCTGGCCTGCAGCTCGCGGTTGGCGGTTTCCAGCTTTTCGCGGTAGCGGCGGTTTTCCGAGCGCAGGTAGGCGCGATCCAGAGCACGGCGAACCGAGTGCTCCAGGACGGCGAGATCTTCCAGCGGCTTGATCAGGTAGTCGGCGGCGCCCAGGCGCAGGGCCTCGACGGCGTCGCTCATGACGCCGGCGCCGGACAGCACGATCACCGGGGTTTCCACCGCCATCTCGGTGACGCGACGGATCAGCTCGAGGCCGTCCATCTGCGGCATGCGCAGATCGCAGATCACCAGGTCGGGGAGTTCGTGCTCGAAGACTTTCAGGCCTTCCAGGCCGTTGGTGGCCTGTGTGACCTTGAATCCGCTGTCTTCCAGGTAGGCGGCGAGGCTTTCGCGGACGACGTCGTCGTCATCGATAATCAGCAGCGAGGCACTGGCTTTGTGCATGGGTCATCCAGGCAAACGGCGCCGGGGTTGTGGTTTGGCGCTCATTCTAGGGAACAGCGGCGCGGGTCGGTCGCGACAAGGCGCAGACACTACTCCCATCCGCTCAAGGGTTCAAGCAGGCGCAGTCCGCACCACGAATGGCGCGGGCTGGAGGACAGGTAAGGTCTGCGTGCAAGGCCGATCAGAAGTCGTCTTCGACCTCGCCGTCCTTGACCTTGAACTCGCGGTTCTGCAGGTAGGCGTTGCGGATGAAGGTGTACTTGTCGCCGCTGATCAGCTTCTCGGACTTGAGCAGGTCGGCGCGGGTGTCGACCACGTCCACGGCACGCATGCTGTTACGAACCGGCACATTGTCGATGTACGGATACGGGCCGGTGTAGGAGTCCGGGATCAGCGAAGGGGCATCGCGCAGGGTGCTCGGGCCCAGCAACGGCAGCATCACATAGGGCCCGCTGCCCACGCCGTAATGGCCGAGGGTCTGGCCGAAGTCTTCGTCGTTGCGGCGCAGGCCCATGTGGGTGGCCACGTCGAAGACGCCAGCCAGGCCGAAGGTGGTGTTGAACAGCAGGCGGCTGGTATCGACGCCGGCATTGTGGAATTTCAGCTGCAGCAGGTCATTGACCAGATTCTTCACGTCACCGATGTTGCCGAAGAAGTTGTGCACGCCGTCCTGCACGAAGTTCGGCGTGACGTACTGGTATCCCTGGGCCAGCGGCTTGAGCGCATAGGTGTCCAGGGTGTCGTTGAAGGTGAAGATCGGGCGGTTGACGCTTTCCCACGGGTCGTCTTCGCTGGCAGCCTGCGCTAGGAACGGAATGGTGGCAAGGCCAGCGGCGGCGAGCAGGCTGAAGCAGCGTTTCGTCCATTGGACGCCTAGTGGGCGCATCGGGAATTCTCCAGTAAATGTCTATCGGGCCAGCCATGGCGGCCCCGCTATGCGGGCAGAGTATATAGAGGCGCAACGGTTTTGCAGACCCGGACCGTTCTCACAGGATTTCGATTCAGGGGTGCAGGATGCCGTTTCGCTTGCTTCCAGTTGAAAGCATAGTGCCACTTCCGTCGGGATACCGTGCGTCGATGACAATTTCCAGAGCGTCGGAGCGCCAGAACTCCTGGTCCCACTCCACCAGCCGGCCGTCTTCCAAATAGCTGGAGCGCTCCACGTACAGCCCCGGCGAGCCCGGCGTCAGTTGCAGCGGCGTCGCCCGCGCCTCTACCAGCGCCGTGGAGTGCATGGCCAACTCGGAGCGAGACAGGCTCAGCCCCAACTCCTCGCGCAGCACGCGGGTGAGCGAGGTATCCAATTCGTGATCGAGCAGGCCTGCGCACCAGCTGGCGTCCAGGGTGATTTCCTCTAGCATCACCGGCCGCTCGTCGACCCAGCGACGGCGCAGGATGCGGAATACCTCGGCCTCTTCAGCCAACCCCATGCGCCGCGCCAATGCCGGCCCGGCCGCGCGGCGTTCGGCGGCCAGGACCTCGGTACGCGGCACGCGACCCTGGGCCTCGACGTAATCCATGAAACCCGTGGTGCGCGTCGGGTTGTAGCGGATGCGCGGCGGGGAGACGAACCAGCCACGGCGGTTCTCCCGGTACAGCAATCCCTCGGTCTCCAGTTGCTGCAGCGCCTCGCGCAGGGTCACTCGGGTGCAACCGAAGCGCTCCGCCAGCTCGCGCTCGGCGGGCAGGCGCTGGCTCAGGGCGACGTTAGCGATGTCCTGCGCCAGCTGATCGCGGATGCGCAGGTAATGAGGCATGGGTTCGACCGGCATGGGCGTCTTCCGCAAAAAGGCGCGGCGATTATAACGGCATGGCGGCGGACTTCATCGGACCGTCACATTGGCCCGCTAGTCTGGCCTAGACCAATTACCAGAAAAGCCCACCATGCCTGCGACCGCCGACCTTCCGCGCTTCACTTCCCTACTGTTCGGACTGTCGGGCGACCTGGTGGACTTCGGCGCAAGGACGCTGCCGATTGCCCTGCAACGTACCTGCCCCGATTGTCCGCCGGAACGCCTGACCAGCGCTGTGACCTTGCCCCCGCAGGACGCGCTGGACCTTGCCCTGGGCCGTCCCGCCGATGCCCAGGAGCGCAACCGCTTCCAGTCCGCCCTGGACGACGCTGCCCAGGCCCACGCCGAGGCGACTCCCGGCGCCCTGGACGCCCTGCAGACGTTGAACCAGCGCGGCGTGCCCTGCGCCTGGCTCGATGAGCTGCCCAACGCCACCACGGTGCACCTGGCCGCCGCCCTCGACGACCGCCTCGCCACCGGCCTGGACATCGCCGGGCGCCAATGGCCCGCACCGGACTCCTGCTGGCAGGCGCTGATGCAGCTGGACAGCCCGCACCTGGACGGCTGCGTGCTGGTCAGCGGCCAGCCCCGCCTGCTCCAGGCGGGCCTCAACGCCGGCCTGTGGACCATCGGCCTGGCCGCCAGCGGTCCGCTTTGCGGCCACGCGCCGGGAGACTGGGACGCCCTCGGCAACCTCGACCGCGACCGCCTGCGCGCCCAGGCGACGCTGGGCCTGTACCGCCTCGGCGTGCACTCGGTCATCGATCATCTGGGCGAGCTGGATTCCTGCCTGCAGGACATCGCCGGTCGCCGCCTGAAAGGAGAAAAGCCATGAAGCACGAACGCCACCGCTTCCTCGACGAGTTGGCCGAGCGCTTCGCCAGCCACGGCGCAGAGCCTTACGGCGAGGCCGTCAGCCAGGCCGAACACGCCTTGCAGTGCGCCACCCTGGCCGAGCGCGCCGGTTGTTCCGACAGTCTGGTGATCGCTGCCCTGCTCCACGACATCGGCCACCTGTATGAAGACCCGCAATTGATTGATGAACAGGACCAGCGTCACGAGGAGTTCGGCGCCAACCTGCTGCGCGAGCTGCTGCCCGAATCCGTCTGGCAGCCGATCCGCCTGCACGTGGCCGCCAAGCGCTACCTCTGCGCTGTCGATCCGGCCTACCACGCCGGGTTGTCCTGGGCTTCGCGGCAGAGCCTGGCGCTGCAGGGCGGGCCGTTCGACGAGCGCGGCTCCAGCGCCTTCCTCAACGCGCCTTTCTCCCAGGACGCGCTGACCCTGCGCCGGCTGGATGACCTGGGCAAGGACCCGGCCATGCGCACGCCGGAGCTGGAACACTTCTTCCCGCTGCTCGAACGTCTCCTGCGAATTGATCGGCATCAGGCAAGGGTGCGCGCGGCGAGTTAAGCTCAAAGGCATGGCGATGGACCTTTTCCCCGCCGGGCGAGGTCCATCTTTGGGTACGTACCGCAGAAGGACACCACCATGCCGACACAACGCCTCCAGGAAGAACTCCAGGCCCTGCGCGACCAGCTGGAGCGACAGCCGCCGCTGAATGCGGAAGAGCGCGAATCGCTGCAAGCCCTGATCAAGGACATCGAGTTGCAGCTGGCCAACGAAGAGGCGCTGGCCGACGAGACCCTGATGGACAACGTCAACCTGGCCGTGGAGCGCTTCGAGGCGAGCCATCCGACGCTGGCCGGCACGCTGCGCTCCATCGTGCAGAGCCTGGCGAACATGGGGATCTGATCCCTGATTCGCTTCCACCAGACAAGAAAAACCCGGCCGCGGCCGGGTTTTTCGTATCCGCGTTTTACCGAAGCCTTATTGGCGCACCAACCGGCGATTGTCCGGCTGCACGGCTTCGCTGCTGCGGTAGGGATTGATGTCCAGTCCGCCACGGCGCACGTAGCGTGCATAGACAGTCAGGCGGGTCGGTTGCAGCAGGCGCTGCAGGTCGAGGTAGATGCGCTCGACGCACTGCTCGTGGAAATCCTGGTGTTGGCGGAAGGACACGACATAGGCCAGCAGGCTCGCGGCATCCAGCACCGGACCACTGTATTCCACGACCAGGGTGCCCCAATCCGGCTGGCCGGTGACCGGGCAGTTGGATTTGAGCAGGTGGCTGTAGAGCACTTCGTCGACACGGCGGGTGTCATCGCAGCGCAGCAGCTCCGGGCGCGGGTGGTCGTAGCTCTCCACCGCGACGTCCAGGTCGTCGACGCAGGTGCCCTCGATGACGGCCACGCCCTCGCTCGCCACGTCGTCCAGACCACGCACACGCACGCCCACCGGCGCGCCAGCGGCGGCGGACAGGTCGCGCTCCATTACCGCGCGCACGGCATCGGCATTGTCGAAAGCGTTCTGGTTCAGCGAGTTGAGGTAGAGCTTGAAAGACTTGGATTCGATAATGTTCGGCGACTGCGCCGGGATCGCGAACTCGCCGATGGCCACCACCGGCTTGCCCGACGCAGTCAGCCAGGACAGTTCGTAGCAGTTCCACAGGTCCACGCCCTGGTACGGCAGGGTCTGGGCGGTCAGGCCCAGCTCCGCCCACTTGGTGGTGCGGGAGATCGGGAACAGCAGCTCCGGCGCATAGGTGGAGACGTATTCGCTGGATTTGCCCAGGGGCGAGTGTTCGGCGGGATGCTGCATGGGGATGACCTGCTGGATCGGCGATGCGGGTGGTGGCGCGAGGCGGCGAGTGTATACAAATCCGCCGCCCCTTTCAGCAGGCGGCAGACGAGGCGACCACTTCGACGCCCTGGGCATGCGCCCATCCTACGTAGAGCCAATCAGAACCACATGCGCACACCGGCGACCCAGTACCCCTCCTCGTCGTCCTCGCCCTCCGCGCGGGCGAGATCACCGCTGCGGCCGTAGGTCTTGCTCCAGACGTAACCAAAGTACGGCGCGAACTCCCGGCGCACTTCGTAGCGCAGGCGCAATCCTGCTTCCAGTTCACTGCCCCCGGCGCCCACGCCGATGTCGCGGTCATCGGCCAGCGCCAGGTTGTATTCCAGCGAGGGTTCGAGGATCAGCCGCTGGGTCAGCAGCAGTTCGTACTCGGTCTCCAGCCGCAAGGACGGATCGCCGCGCTCACTGAGGAACAGGTTGGCGTCCACCTCGAACCACTGTGGCGCCAGGCCCTGGATACCCAGTACCGCATAACTGCGCGACGGTCCCGGCTGGTCGTCGTGGCGCACGCCCACCTGCCAGTCCCAGAAGTCCGCGACCATGCGCTGGTAGAGCAGCTGCACCTCGTTGTCGGTGGTCGGGCCGCCGGCGTCGCGCTCGCCTTCCAGCTTCAGGCGCAGCTTCTGGTAGTCGGTGCCGTACCAGCCCTGAGCTTCCCAGCCCAGCGCCTGATCGTTGCCGTGGAAGCGGCTTTCCAGGCGCTGTATCAGCAGCGAGCCCATGGGCATGTCGTCCATCTCGGCACTTTCTGCGGGCAAGGCCAGGCCCAGGGTCGCCGCGCAGGCCACCGTTGCTATGCGTTTCATGGCGGTTCCTCAGAGGCTGGCGCTGGCGGGAGCCGGCTCGACTATGACCTTGCGCATCATGCCGGCGGCCATGTGGTAGATCAGGTGGCAGTGGAAGGCCCATTCGCCCAGCGCATCGGCGGGCACGTCGACGTCCAGCGTGCTGCCCGGCGCCACGCTGACCACGTGCTTAAGCGGGTTGAAGCGGCCGTTGCCCTTGTCCAGCTGCATCCACATGCCATGCAGGTGCATGGGGTGGGTCATCATGGTGTCGTTGACGAAGCGGATGCGCACCCGCTCGCCGTAGGTCAGGCGGATCGGCTCGGCCTCGGAGTACTTCTTGCCGTCGATGGACCAGAAGTAGCGCTCCATGTTGCCGGTCAGGCGGAACTCGATGGTGCGGTCCGGCGCGCGGTAATCGGCATAGGGGCGCATGGCCTTGAGGTCCGCGTAGACCAGCAGGCGGTTGCCCGGCTCGGCCGGCTGCGGCGTCAGCCCGCTGCCCGGTGCGTAGTCGGACTTCGGCGCAGCCATGGCCGAGTGATCCATGCCCGCCATCTGCGAGTGGTCCATGCCGGCCATGCCTGCATCGTTCGAATCACCGCCCTGCCCAGCCATCGCCATTCCACTGTGATCCATGCCCTCGTGGCTCATGCCCATGTCGGCCATGGTCAGCAGCGGCCGCTCGCGCAGCGCCGGCACCTCGGCCTGCAACCCGGCGCGCGGGGTCAGGGTGGCGCGGGCGTAGCCGCTGCGGTCCATGGCCTCGGCGAAGAAGGTGTAGGCGCGGTCTTCCTGCGGCTGGACGATCACGTCGTAGGTCTCGGCCACGGCGATGCGCAATTCGTCCACCGTCACCGGCTGCACGTCGTTGCCGTCGGCCTGCACCACGGTCATTTTCAGGCCGGGAATGCGCAGGTCGAAGTAGCTCATGCCCGAGCCGTTGATGATGCGCAGCCGCACCCGTTCGCCGGGCTTGAACAGGCCGGTCCAGTTCTGCTCGCTGTCCTGGCCGTTGACCAGGAAGCGGAAGCCGGCGATGTCGGCGATGTCCGTCGGCGTCATGCGCATGCCGCCCCAGTCCAGGCGGTCGCGCAGGGTTGCCATGAAGCCCTTGGCGCTAGAGTCGGCGATGAAGTCGCCGAGGGTGCGCGGGTTGCGGTTGTAGTAGTCGCTCTGCTTCTTCAGGTTGGCGAACACGGTCTCCGGTCGGGTGTCGTGCCAGTCGGCCAGCAGCAGGGTGTACTCGCGGTCGTAGCGGTACGGCTCGCGAGCCTTCGGCTCGATCACCAGCGGGCCGTAGAGCCCCTCGATTTCCTGGAAGTCGCTGTGGGCGTGGTACCAGTAGGTGCCGGACTGTTTCACTGTGAAGCGGTAGGTGAAGGTCTCGCCAGGCTTGATGCCGGGGAAGCTGATGCCCGGCACGCCGTCCTGGGTGTACGGCAGGATCAGCCCGTGCCAGTGCAGCGAGGTGTCGCGGTCAAGGGTGTTGGTGACGCGCAACTCGACGTCCTCGCCCTCCTTGAAGCGCAGTTCCGGCGCGGGCGTGCGGCCATTCACCGTGAGCGCCTTGCGGGCGCCGTCGGACAGCTTCAGCTCGCCCTCGCCAATCGTCAGGTCATACACGCCCGCCTGCACCGCCAACGGTGCCAGCAGCAACGCCCCCAGAGCCCACTCCCTTGCGCGGATCATCACGGCGCTCCCGCTCAGGGCTTGACGGTCAGTTTGCCGACCATGCCGGCCTGGTAGTGGCCCGGAATGTTGCAGGCAAACTCCAGGCTGGTGGCCTTGCTGAAGGTCCAGGTCAGCTCGGCGGTCTTGCCCGGTTCCACCAGCACGCTGTTGGGGTCGTCGTGCTTCATCAGCCGGTCCATCGGCTTATCGCCATGGCCCATCTTACTGTGGTCCATCTGGCTCATGTCGTGCTGCATGCCGGTGGAGGTGAGCATCCCGGAATCCATCATCTGCTGCATTTCCTTCTGGTGGCCGGCGTGCATGGCCGCGCTGCCCAGGTTGAATTCGTGCAGCAGGCTGCCCGTGTTGTGGATGACGAAACGCACGGTCTCGCCCGGCTTCACGTCGATGCTTTCGGGCTCGAAGAACATCTCGTCCAGCTTGATATCGACGGTGCGGGTGGCCTGAGCAGCCTTGGCCGGCTCGCCGAAATCGTAGGCGCGCCCGGCGTCGGCCAGGGCCGGCAGGCTGATGGCGGCGACGAGGCCAAGGACGGAGGCTTGGAGCAGATGACGCAGGGACATGGCGACTCTCCTTTAAGGTCTGTGGCCATGGTCGCTGCCGGCGGCTGAGGGCTAGCTGTCGGGAAGATTACAACTCTGTCAGCTTGGCGCTCGCCTGCGTGGCGCGAGGTATAAAGAGGGCGAAAAAAAGCCCGCCAGAGGCGGGCAAGGGGCAGCACGATGAATCGGATTAGCAGGCCTGGTGCACCGTGGCGGCCTGCTCCTGCATACGCTGGAAGGTGATATCCCCTCCCCCGTCAGCCCAGGCTGGCGCGGCGGGGAAGAACAGCACGGCAAACAGCGTGGAGATAATCAGGTGCATGGCGGGCTCCTCGATGACGCTGAAAAATGAACACGCCGCCAGTCTGCAATACCGACACTGTCAGTTCGCTGACCGCCCCATTACCCTGATGACAGCTGCGCCCCGAGCGCCACAAGGGATACCCGGATGAAACTCCTCATCGTCGAAGACGAACCGCGCATCGGCCAGTACCTGCAGCAGGGCCTGAGCGAGGCCGGTTTTGCCGTCGACCTGACTGCCGACGGCGACGAAGGCCTGCAACTGGCCCTGGCCGGCGAACACGACCTGCTGATCCTCGATGTGATGCTGCCCGGCCGCGACGGCTGGCAGATCCTCCAGGCACTGCGCCAGACCGGCAGCGCTGTGCCGGTGCTGTTCCTCACCGCCCGCGATGCCGTGGAAGACCGCGTGCGCGGCCTGGAACTGGGCGCCGACGACTACCTGGTGAAGCCCTTCGCCTTCGTCGAACTGCTGGCCCGCGTGCGCACGCTGCTGCGCCGTGGCGGCCAGCAGATCCAGGAAACCACCCTGCAACTGGCCGACCTCGAAGTGGACCTGCTGCGCCGCCGCGTGCAGCGCGCCGGCAAGCGCATCGACCTGACCGCCAAGGAGTTCGCCCTGCTGGAACTGCTGCTGCGCCGCCGCGGCGAGGTGCTGCCCAAGTCGCTGATCGCCTCCCAGGTGTGGGACATGAATTTCGACAGCGACACCAACGTCATCGAAGTCGCCATCCGCCGCCTGCGCGCCAAGGTCGACGACGACTTCCCGCAGCGCCTGATCCACACCGTGCGCGGTATGGGCTACGTGCTGGAAGAGCGCGAAGCATGAGCGCGCGCCTGTCCCTCGGCCTGCGCCTGAGCCTGCTGTTTGCCGCCTGTACCGCTGCCGTGTCGCTGCTGGCCGGGATCATCTTCAGCCGCGCCAGCGAGGCGCACTTCATCGAACTGGACCACCAGTTGATGGCCGGCAAGCTGGCGATCTTCCGCGACGTACTGGGCGATGTTGGCGGCCCGCAGCAGCTGGCACCGCACACCGCCGAACTGCGCCGCGAACTGCGTCGCCACCCCGACCTCGGCCTGCGCCTGCAGGGCGCGGACGGCGCTACCTGGTTCGAGCAACACCCGGCGATGAACATGGCCACCGGCGAGGAGCAGGCCTTCCGCGAACTGCAGGCCCCGCTGGAGCCTCGGCAACGTGATGGCGCGCAGCTGACGCTGATCCTCGACATCACCCACCACCAGCACTTCCTCCAGCGCATGCAACGGCTGATCTGGATGACCATGGGCCTCTCCGCTCTGGCGACCGCCCTGCTCGGCGCCTGGGCCGCCCGTGCCAGCCTGCGCCCGTTGCGACGCATGAGCGAGGTGGCGGCGCAGGTCAGCGCGCACTCGCTGACCACCCGCCTGGACGCCGGGCAGATGCCGCAGGAACTGCGCGGCCTGGCGGGCGAGCTGAACGCCATGCTGGCGCGCCTGGAAGAGGCCTTCCAACGCCTGTCGGCGTTCTCCGCCGACATCGCCCACGAGCTGCGCACGCCGCTGACCGGGCTGCTGACCCAGACCCAGGTGGTGCTGTCGCGCACGCGCAGCCTGGAGGACTATCGCGAAGCGCTGCACGGCAACCTGGAGGAGCTGGAGCGGCTCACCACGATGGTCAACGACATGCTGTTCCTGGCCAAGGCCGACCACGGCCTGCTCAGCCCCAGCAGCCAGCCGCTGGCGCTGGCCGGCGAGGTGGACGAGCTGCTGGAGTTCTACGGGCCGCTGGCCGAGGAGAAGTCCATCCGTCTGGAGCGCGACGGCGAGCTGTCGGTACAGGGCGACCGCGCGCTGCTGCGCCGGGTGCTGGCCAACCTGCTGGACAACGCCCTGCGCTTCACCCCGGACGGCGGGCAGATTCGCGTACGCCTGGAGCCGGGCCGCCTGAGCGTGGAGAACCCGGGACGGGAGATTCCCGCCGACCGCCTGCCGCGCCTGTTCGACCGTTTCTTCCGCGCCGACCCGGCCCGCCGCGAAGGCCAGGGCGAACATGCGGGGCTGGGGCTGGCGATCTGCCGCTCCATCGTCCACGCCCATGGCGGGGAGATTCGCTGTGAGTCGGCCGAGGGGTGGACGCGGTTCGTCATCGAGTTTCCGGGCTAAGAGCCCCTCACCCTAACCCTCTCCCAAAGGGAGAGGGGACTGTTCGGCACAGGTGGAAACCAAAGTGTCAGCCGGCACGTGCGGCCCCCTCTCCCTCCGGGAGAGGGCTGGGGTGAGGGCAAACCAATGCAGCGAGGTCCCAGCTGGCGCATTAAAAGGCCCCAACCGGGGCCTTTTTCATCAGCGCAACGCGCCGCTCACTGCCGCATGCCGCGCCCGCTCACCAGCAGGCGCACGCAGAAGATGTAGAGCAGCACCGTCGCCACCAGCATGAAGACCACCGCCGTGCCGATACGGATGTCGGACACGCCGAGGATGCCGTAGCGGAAAGCGTTGACCATGTGCAGGATCGGGTTGGCCAACGACACGGTCTGCCAGAACGGCGGCAGCAGCGTGATCGAGTAGAACACCCCGCCCAGGTAGGTCAGCGGTGTCAGCACGAAGGTCGGGACGATGGAGATGTCGTCGAAGTTGCGCGCGAACACGGCGTTGACGAAGCCGCCCATGGAGAAGATTCCGGCGGTCAGCACCACCACCAGCACGGTGATCCCCAGGTGGTGGATCTGCAGGTCGGTGAAGAACAGCGACAGGATGGTGACGATCACGCCCACCGCCAGCCCGCGCAGCACGCCACCGCAGACGAAGCCCAGGAGGATGGTGTGCGGCGACACCGGCGAGACCAGCAGCTCCTCGATGTTGCGCTGGAACTTGCTGCCGAAGAAGCTCGACACCACGTTGCCGTAGGAGTTGGTGATCACCGACATCATGATCAGCCCCGGCACGATGTACTGCATGTAGGTGAAGCCGCCCATGTCGCCGATCTGCCGGCCGATCAGGTTGCCGAAGATGACGAAGTACAGAACCATGGTGATCGCCGGCGGCAGCAGGGTCTGCGGCCAGATGCGCAGGAAGCGGCGGACTTCGCGGTAGACGATGGTGTTGAGGGCGACCCAGTTGGCGCGCAGTTCGTGACTCATACCGCCACCTTCGACAGATTCTTCTCCACCAGCGACACGAACAGTTCCTCCAGGCGGTTGCTCTTGTTGCGCAGGCTCAGCACCTGCAGGCCCTGGGCGTTGAGCTGGACGAACAGCCCGTTGATGCCCAGCGACTTGTCCACCTGCACTTCCAGGGTGTGGTCATCCACAAGGCGCACCGGGTAGCCGTCCAGCTTCGGCGCCGCGCTCAGGGTGCCCTGCAGGTCTAGGTAGAAGGTCTCCACGTGCAGCTTGTTCAGCAGCTTGCGCATGCTGGTGTTCTCCACGATGGTGCCGTGGTCGATGATCGCGATGTTGCGGCACAGCTGCTCGGCCTCCTCCAGGTAGTGCGTGGTGAGGATGATGCTGATGCCTTCGCCATTAAGCTCGGTGAGGAAGTTCCACATCGAGCGGCGCAGCTCGATGTCCACGCCAGCGGTGGGTTCGTCGAGGATCAGCAGACGCGGCTCGTGCACCAGCGCGCGGGCGATCATCAGGCGGCGCTTCATGCCGCCGGAGAGCTCGCGCGAGGCGGAGTTGCGCTTGTCCCACAGGCCCAGCTGGGTCAGGTACTTCTCGGCGCGGCCCTTGGCCACGCTCATCGGGATGCCGTAGTAGCCGGCCTGGGTGACGACGATGTCGAACACCTTCTCGAACTGGTTGAAGTTGAATTCCTGGGGCACCACGCCGAGGCAGCGCTTGAGGCCATACGGGTCCTTGTCCAGATCATGACCGAACACGTTGACCGTGCCGCTGGTCTTGTTCACCAGGGTGGAGAGGATCCCGATGGTGGTGGATTTGCCGGCGCCGTTGGGGCCCAGCAAGGCAAAGAAATCGCCCTCGGCGACGTCCAGATCGATGCCCTTGAGGGCCTGGAAGCCGTTGCCGTAGGTCTTCGTCAGTTGACGGATGGACAGCGCGGAACTCATGGGTTTTCCCGTTGCAAGTCGGTGGAAAGACGCATGTCTTTGGAAAAAAGGCCTGCTTGATAAGGGTACGCCGCGAGGATTGCAACCTCCGGGGCACGCGCAGGCATTCAGGTCAGGTCGGTCATCACTGCCGCACGGTAGGCCGGGCGGGCCTTCAGGCGCGCGTACCAGGCTTCGAGATGCGGCTGTGCCGGGCGCTCGATGGGCATTTCGAACCAAGCATAGATGAAGCTGCCCAGCGGAATGTCACCCATGCCGAATTGTTCGCCGGTGAGGTACGGCTGTTTCGCCAGCGTCGCCTCGGGGACCGCCAGCAGACCCACGCAGGTATCGATGGCGACCTGGATGGCGGCGGCGTCGCGTTGCTCCGGCGGGGTGCGCAGGGTACCCCAGAACACGGTGCGGAACGGCGCAGCGAAGGATGAGGTGGTCCAGTCCATCCACTTCTCGGCGCTGGCGCGTTGCTGCAGGTCCTGCGGGTACAGGTCCGGGGCATAGCGCGCGGCAAGGTAGCGGACGATGGTGTTGGACTCCCAGAGCACGAAGCCGTCGTCGTCCAGGGTCGGCACCACACCGTTGGGGTTCAGCGAGCGATAGGACTCGTCGTTGACCAGGCCGAAAGCGCCGCCGGCGTCGATCCGTTCATAGGCCAGCCCGGCCTCTTCCGCGCACCAGAGCGCCTTGCGCACGTTGGAGGAATTCTTCCGACCCCAGATCTTGAGCATGCTGCGCCTCTCTTGTTGTCGTCATCGGATGAAGGCACGGCCTGAAGGCGTGACTTCGGATGACGGCACCCTACCGGCTAAGGCGCGAGGAAAAAAGACACACGTACTGATGGTTACTATCGATTGCGTTCATGGCGATTGCGTTCATGGCGATCGCGCTCATGTGAACGCTTCACTGCGCATGTCGCCGTCCAGCGGCGCGTCCTCGCCGGTGAACAGGTGCGGGTAGCACTGCTTGAGGTAGCCGAAGAAGAACTCCTCGGGCACATCGGGGAACTGGCCGTGGTCGCGCAGGTACTCCATGTGCCGTTCACCTTCGCGGTTGAACGGGTGGAAGACGCTGTCGTTGCGCCCGTCGAACTCCAGCGGCAGCACGCCGAAGGCTTCGCACAGGCCGATGTCGAAGGCCGGCGTGGCCTTGACCCAGCGGCCTTCGAGGAACAGCTCGGTGTAGCCGTGCATGGCGAACACTTCGCTGCGCAGCAGTTCCAGCAGGCGCGGCGTGGCCAGGTGGTTCTTCACGTCGGCCAGGCCGATGCGCGCGGGGATGCCGCAATGCCGGGCGCAGGCCGCCAGCAACGTAGCCTTGGGCACGCAGTAGGACTGCCCGGCCCCAAGCGCATGGCTGGCCTTGAGCGTCTGCGGGTCGCGGCTGAACACGTAGGGGTTGTAGCGAATCTGGTCGCGCACCGCGTAATACAGGGCCACCGCCTGCTCCAGCGGAGTGCCGCCGTCGCCCCGGTGATTTAGAGCGAACTCGATTACCCCGGGGTGGTCACTATCAACGAAGCGGCTGGGCTTGAGGTATTGCTGCATGGCGCTGTCTCCGGGCATTTCATCCTTGATGTCGGCCCCAGTCTAACCAGCGCAGGCTCCTGACCGACAAGGCGATCCGGCCAAGCTGTCCGGCCATGCGGCCATCGGTCCGATTCGCCCAGCTAAGCTTCCGGTGCATGGCGGAGGGGGCTCCCACCGGGAATACCTGCCGCTGTGTTCGCGCACTTTCGTCACCAAGCTCGCCGCGGCCTGCTCTCGCCGGGGCTGGCTGTCATGGAGGAATCCGCATGCTGCTCGTCTGGTTACTCGTCCTGATCCTCGGCGTCGCCTGGCTCGCGCACCGCCGCGCCGCCCCCCTGAAGGCACTCGGCATCGTCGCCGTGTACCTGGCACTGATGAGCCTGTTCAGCCACGCCCATGGCTGGATGGTGCTGTTGTGGCTGCTCTGGGCCGTGGTCGCGGTGACCATTCTGGCCACCGACCTGCGCCGCAGCCTGTTCACCTCGCGGCTGTTCGCCTGGTTCAAGAAGACCCTGCCACCGATGTCCGAGACCGAGCGCGAGGCCATCGAGGCCGGCACCGTCTGGTGGGATGGCCAGCTGTTCAGCGGCCGCCCGGACTGGCACACCCTGCTGGGCTATCCCAGGGCGCAATTGACCGAAGAGGAACAGGCCTTCGTCGACGGCCCCACCGAGCAGCTCTGCGCGATGATCGACGACTACGAGGTCGGCAAGGCCATGGACCTGCCGCCCGAAGCCTGGGCCTACATCAAGAGCCAGGGCTTCTTCGGCCTGATCATTCCCAAGGAATACGGCGGCAAGGGCTTCTCCGCCTTCGCCCATTCCCAGGTGGTGATGAAGCTCGCCACCCGCAGCGGCGACCTCGCCTCCACCGTGATGGTGCCCAACTCCCTCGGCCCGGCGGAACTGCTGCTGCACTATGGCACCGACGCCCAGCGCCAGCGCTACCTGCCTCGCCTGGCGACTGGCGACGAGATTCCCTGCTTCGCCCTGACCAGCCCGCAGGCCGGCTCCGATGCCGGCGGCATGACCGACGTCGGCGTGGTCTGCAAGGGCCAGTGGGAAGGCGAGGAAGTCATCGGCCTGCGCCTGACCTGGGAGAAGCGCTACATCACCCTCGGCCCGGTGGCCACCCTCCTCGGCCTGGCTTTCAAGTGCCATGACCCGGACCACCTGCTGGGCGAGGAAGAAGACCTCGGCATCACCCTCGCGCTGATCCCCACCGACACCGACGGCGTGCAGATCGGCCGTCGCCACGTACCGCTGGGCGCCGCCTTCATGAACGGCCCGAACTCCGGCAAGGACGTGTTCGTGCCGCTGGAGTACATCATCGGCGGCCAGGAAATGATCGGCAAAGGCTGGATGATGCTGATGAACTGCCTGTCGGTGGGCCGCTCGATTTCCCTGCCGGCGGTGGGCACCAGCGCCGCCAAGGCCGGCAGCTACGTCAGCGGCCGCTACGCCCAGGTGCGCGAGCAGTTCAACGTGCCGCTGTCGGCTTTCGAAGGCATCCAGGAAGCCCTCGCCCGCATCGGCGGCAACGCCTGGATGATGGACAGCGCGCGCATTCTCACCGCCAACGCGGTGGACCTGGGCGAGAAACCCTCGGTGCTCTCCGCCATCCTCAAGTACCACCTCACCGAACGCGGCCGCGAGTGCATCGCCCACGCCATGGACATCCACGGCGGCAAGGGCATCATCATGGGCCCCAACAACTACCTGGGCCGCTCCTGGCAAGCCGCGCCGATCTTCATCACCGTCGAGGGCGCCAACATCCTCTCGCGCAACCTGATGATCTTCGGCCAGGGCGCCATCCGCTGCCATCCGTACGTGCTCAAGGAGATGGAACTGGCCCGCCGCGAGGACCAGGACCAGGCCGAGCGCGAGTTCGACGAGCTGCTGCTCAACCACATCGGCTTCGCCGTCAGTAACGCCGCCAGCAGCCTGCTGCTGGGCCTGGGCTTCGGCAGCTTCGACCAGGTGCCAGGCGACCGTATCAGCCGCCCGTACTACCGTGCGCTGAACCGTCTGGCCGCGTCCTTCGCCCTGCTCGCGGACTTCAGCATGATGCTGCTCGGCGGCGAGCTGAAGCGCCGCGAACGCCTGTCCGCGCGGCTGGGCGATGCGCTGAGCCACCTCTACCTGGGCTCTGCCGCGCTCAAGCGCTACCACGACCTGGACAACCCGGACTACCTGCACCCGCTGCTGCACTGGGCCATGGAGGAAAACCTGGAGAAGGCCGAAGCCGCGCTGGCCGACCTGATCGACAACTTCCCCAACCGCGCCTTTGGGTGCCTGCTGCGCTTGCTGGTGCTGCCGCTGGGCCGTCGCCACCGTGGCCCGAGCGACGCGCTGGATGCCGAGATCGCCCACATCCTCGGCCGCCCGCTGAGCGACCCGGCGCTGCAGGCAATCCTCGCCGGCGCGCACCTGCCCACTGGCGAAGATGATCCGGTCGCCAAGCTCACCCTCGCCTACGACCAGCTCGCTGCCGCGGCTCCCTTGCAGAAGAAGCTGCACAAGGCGCTCAAGGAGCACGGAGTCAATCCCAAGCCAGGGCAGTCGCCCATCGATGCCGCCGCCGAGGCGGGCGTGCTGGAAGCCGCGGAAGCGGAAACCCTGCACGCCGCCGAACGCGCTCGTCGCGCGGTGATCGACGTGGACGATTTTTCAAAAGAAGAACTGGCCGGCAAGGCCGACTGAGCGGCAGCTTTCACGCACGGGGCGCCTTCGGGCGCCTCTTTTTTCTCCGACGCACAGCAATGCCTGCGCGGGCTATCAGGTGCACACTGAAGGCATCACCCCCATGGAGAACCGCACATGCGTCGATCCATCCTCTTGCTGCTCGTGCTGCTGGCCAGCAGCGTCCACGCCGATCCCTGGCTCTACCCCAGCCGGCCGCGTCCGGCGCCAGCGCCCAGCCCGGTCATCGACCCGATCCAGCAACAGCAGGACAGCCTGCGCCGCCAGCAACAGCTGCGGCAGAACCAGCTCGACAGCCAGCGCCTGAACTACGAGGACCAACGCCTGCAGATGCAGCAGCAGGACCTGCAGCGCCAGCAGAACAACCAGCAACGCTGGAACGAACAACGCCGACAGAGCGACCAGATGATCCAGCGGCAGAAGAACGAGCTGCAGCAGGATCAGTTGCAACAGCAGCAACGGATGCTCGACCAGCAGCGCCAGCAGATCGACAACCAGCGTCGGCAGATCCAGATGCGCCCGCTCCGCTGATCGCTCCGGCGGCAGCGGCGGCGAAACCCGATATACTCCCCGGCCGTTTGCACACAGCTCCAGAGGAATCCCATGGCCAGCGCCTATCTCGACCACCACATCGCCCTGCTCAACCACCTGCGCATGATCCTTGGCGCCCTGGGCGAAGCCGAGCAGGTTCCCGAGGACAACCACGGCCTGTTCCTCGAGCGCTTCGACGAGCTGCTGGTGGAACTGCCGCGCGATCCGGAAGGCGCCCAGTACCTGGGCCAGGATCTGATCAGCCAGATCTTCCACCGCTACCCGCAGATCGCCCACCTGATCCCACGTGACCTGCTGTGGTTCTTCGGCGGCGACTGCCTGCACTACATGCCCGACGAAGAGCTGCAGATGTACCAGCAGCTCGACGAGCGTCGCTTCGAAGCCGAAGAAAACGGCGAGCCCTTCGACTGGAACCGCGAGAAGCAGTTGCTCGCGCTGCCGGAAGACACGCCGAAGCATTAAGCACCGAGCAGAACCAGAGAAGCCCGCACAATGCGGGCTTTTTCATGGGCGATCGCCAGCTGTTCGCCACTTTCTCCCTCGACGATCCGACGCTTCTACCTCCCGTCGGCAAGCGCAGCGCTGCAACCCGCGCAGCGCCTGCGCTGCCCTGCCCGTCTAGTCCGAAACTCCCAGCGCGCCTGGGAGTATCGGCCGATGCGCATTCCCCGGGGCGTCCCCATAGTCGTGGCATGTAGCAGTAAAAGGCCAGCAGTCGAGGTCTGGCCGCCACGCATGGAAATGCTCGGGAGAACATCATGACCCTCCATAAGAAGATTGCGTCGCCAACGCGCCCCACCGCAGATGACACCAACAGCCCTTCCGTTACCACCGACCAGGACGACTACGCCCCCGGCAGCACCGCCATCATCACCGCCAGCGGCTTCACTGCCGGCAGCACCGTGAAGATCGAGGTGGACCACGCCACCAATCCCGGCGCCGACGGCGTATGGGGCACTGCAGATGACGTGCTCAACACCAGTGCCGGTGCCGGACACGATCCCTGGTACGTGACCGACGGCGGCGCCGGCGACCTGGACGGCCAGATCAACGGCAGCATCACCACTTCCTGGTATGTCGACCCGGACGACTCGGCGGGGGCAAGATTCCTGCTCTCCGCTTCCAGTGACGGCGCCACGGCGACCGCCACCTTTACCGACGCCGGCCCCGTCGTGTCGGCAACCGGCGTGACCGTCTCGCTGGACGAAACCACCGGCCTGCAGAACGCCACGGCCACCGCGAGCCCGGCGGGCGACGCCAATGACAACGATATCCTCCTCGCGTCCCTGCCCGCCGCGTTCACTGCCCGCCTGACGGCCCTGGGCGCCGGCACTGCCTCGGGCGCCGCCCTGAGCGGCTATACCGGCGCGGCCGGCAATACCGGCAGCAACGCCTTCACCATCAGTGCCGCCCCCGGCGGAGCCATCACCGACATTCTCTTCACCGGCAGCAACGGCGCGGCGCTCAACGGCCTGGACAGCGGCCTGGACACCCTCGCCGGGCAGGACATCCTTCTCTACACCGACGCCACCAACAACAACGTGCTCGTCGGACGTGCCGGCGGTCCCGCGGGCGCCATCGTGTTCGCCGCCTACATCGAGGAAACCGGCTCGCCGGTCAGCGGTGGCAAGATCTGGACCGTGGAGTACCAACCGCTCAAGCACCCGGTCACCAGCAATCCCGACGACACTCTCGATCTGCTGAACAAGGTCTTCATCGGCACCAGCCAGGACCTGACCTTCAGCCTGGCCGACGCGCCGTCCGGGCAGAACCTGTTCCTGATGTTCACCACGGCAACGCCCACGACGGTCAATGACAACGGGGTGACCCGCATCACCGACCCGACCATCATCGCCACCGGCAGGGACCCGGCCAACCAGTCCACCGGCGCCAACATCACCACCGGTGACACCATCAACACCAGCCAGGCCGGCGGCCCGACCACCTTCGGCACCAACAACCAGATGATCACCGAGCAGGAAGGCATAAGGTTCACCTTCGTCACCGGCGCCCGGCAGAACGTGACCATCCCCAACCTGGACCAGAACGAAGCGGACGTTGAAGCCAACATCGACTTCACCCAGATGTTCAATGCCAAGACCGCCAGCTTCGACGTCGTGCAGCTACAGAGCGGCAAGAGCGCCATCGTCAAACTCAGCGCCTTCAGCACCGCGGTCGAAGCGGGTAACGCCTTCATCGACGGCTATGCCGGCGACGCGACGGTCGCCATCACCAACGTCCGCGTTCTCAACAGCACCACCGGTGCGGTGCTGGAGAACTCCAACGGCTCGGTGAACGATCCGGGCATCACCATCATCATCACGGGTGGCGTGGCGACCATTACCGGCGTGCTGGCCGGCTACAAGATCGAGTACACCACCACAGCCGACCACAATCGCGTGCTGGTCGAGAACGGCTCGGCAGTCGGCGCCAAGGGCAATGACCACGCCGCCTTCGACATCGGCGGCTTCAAGCTGCTGCAGGTGTCCACCGCCACGGCGGAAATCGGCTCGAAGATGATCTTCGAGGATGACGGCCCGAGCATCAGCACCACCGGCACCGAGCCCACGCTGACGGTGGACGAATCCGTCCTCACCACCGATGCCTCGCAGAGCTTCGCCGCGAACTTCACCTCGGCCTTCGGCGCCGACGGCGCGGGCACCCTGACCTATGCGCTGAGTGTGATCGCCGGCGCCTCCGGGCTGGTCGACACGGCCACCGGACAAGCCGTGAACCTGGCCATGAACGGCGCCGTAGTGGAAGGCCGCACGGCCATCAGCAACGACCTGGTGTTCACCGTCAGCGTGGCCGCCAACGGCACCGTGACGCTGGACCAGCAGCGCGCCATCGTGCACGCCAATACCAGCAATCCGGATGACTCGAAGACCCTGACCTCCGACGACCTGGTGAAACTGACCGCGACCAAGACCGACGGTGACGGCGATAGCGCCCAGGCCACGCTGAACATCGGTCAGAACCTGGTGTTCAAGGACGACGGCCCGAACATCAGCACCACTGGCGTCGAGCCAGTGATGACGGTGGACGAATCCGTGCTGGCGACCGACTCCACGCAGAACTTCGCCGCCAACTTCACCTCGGCCTTCGGTGCCGACGGGGCCGGTACCCTGACCTATGCACTGGGCGTGATCGCCGGTGCTTCGGGGCTGACCGACACGGCTACCGGCGAAGCGGTGAACCTGTCGATGAATGGCGCCGTGGTCGAAGGCCGCACCGCTACCACCAACCAGTTGGTGTTCACCGTCAGCGTGGCTGCCAATGGCGACGTCACCCTCGACCAGCAGCGCGCCATCGTCCACGCCGACACCAGCAACCCGGACGACTCCAGAAGCCTCACCGCGGACGACCTGGTGAAACTCACCGCGACCAAGACCGACGGCGACGGCGACAGCGCCCAGGCCACGCTGAATATCGGGCAGAACCTGGTGTTCAAGGACGACGGACCGAACATCAGCACCACCGGCGTCGAGCCAGTGATGACGGTGGACGAAACCGTGCTGGCGACCAACGCCACGGCTAACTTCGCCGGCAACTTCACCTCGGGCTTCGGCGCCGACGGCGCGGGCACGCTGACTTATGCGCTGAGCGTAATTGCCGGTGCCTCCGGGCTGACCGATACGGCCACCGGACAAGCCGTGAACCTGGCCATGAATGGCGCCGTGGTGGAAGGTCGCACGGCCATCAGCAACGACCTGGTGTTTACCGTCAGCGTGGCCGCCAATGGCGACGTTACCCTCGACCAGCAACGGGCCATCGTCCACGCCAACACCAGCGATCCGGATGATTCCAGGACCCTGACCTCCGACAACCTGGTGAAACTCACCGCGACCAAGACCGACGGCGACGGCGACAGCGCCCAGGCCACGCTGAACATCGGGCAGAACCTGGTGTTCAAGGACGACGGACCGAACATCAGCACCACCGGCGTCGAGCCGGTGATGACGGTGGACGAATCGGTCCTGGCGACCGACTCCACGCAGAACTTCGCCGCCAACTTCACCTCGGGCTTCGGCGCCGACGGGGCCGGCACCCTGACCTATGCGCTGAGCGTGATCACTGGAGGCTCCGGGCTGACCGATACGGCCACCGGTGAGGCAGTGAACCTGTCCATGAACGGCGCCGTGGCGGAGGGCCGCACGGTCACCACCAACCTGCTGGTGTTCAAGGTGAGCGTTGCCGCCAATGGTGACGTCACCCTCGACCAACAGCGCGCCATCGTCCACGCCGACACCAGCAATCCGGACGACTCCAGGACCCTCACCTCGGACGATCTGGTGAAGCTCACCGCAACCAAGACCGACCAGGATGGCGACAGCGCCCAAGCGACCCTCAACATCGGCCAGAACCTGGTGTTCAAGGATGCCGGCCCGAGCATCAGCCCCACCGGTACCGAACCGGTACTGACCGTGGATGACTCGGACCTGACCACCAACGCCCTGCAGGCCTTCTCCGCCAACTTCCTCTCGTCGTTCGGCGCCGACGGGGCCGGCACGCTGACCTACACCCTGGGCTGCGTCTCGGGCGCTTCCGGGCTCACCGATACCGCTACCGGCCAGTCAGTGGTGCTCTCGCTCAATGGCACAGTAGTGGAAGGTCGCTGCGCCATCAGCAACGACCTGGTGTTCACCGTCAGCGTCAATGCCAACGGTGATGTCACCCTCGACCAGCAACGCGCCATCGTCCACGCCAACACCAGCGACCCGGACGACTCGCGGACGCTCACCTCGGACAACCTGGTGACCCTGACCGGGACCAAGACCGACAAGGACGGCGACAGCGCCCAGACCACGCTGAACATCGGCCAGAACCTGATCTTCAAGGACGACGGGCCGACCATCAGCACCACCGGCAGCGAGCCGACCCTGACGGTGGACGAAACCGTGCTGGCCACCAACGCCACGGCCAACTTCGCTGCCAACTTCACCTCGGGCTACGGCGCCGACGGGTCGGGCACCCTCACCTACGCCCTGAGCGTGGTCGCCGGAGCGTCCGGGCTGGTCGACACCGCCACCGGGCAGGCGGTCAACCTGTCGGTCAACAACGGCGTGGTGGAAGGTCGCACCGCCGTCAGCAACGTACTGGTCTTCACCGTCAGCGCCGCCAGCAACGGTGACGTCACCCTCGACCAGATGCGCGCCGTGTTCCACGCCAATGCCAGCGATCCGAATGACACCAGAACGCTCACCTCGGACAGCCTGGTGAAACTCACCGCGACCATCACCGACAAGGACGGCGACAGCGCCCAGGCCACCCTGAACATCGGACAGAACCTGATTTTCCGCGACGACGGGCCAGCCCTGGCCTTCGGCAACATCGTCGGCACCGGTAGCACCATCGCCCAGACCGGCTACTGGGACCATGCCTTCGGCGCCGACGGCAGCAGCGCGGCGGGCCTGGATATCGTCCTGGCGAACGGCCAGTTCACCCTGGTTCGACCCAACGGCACCACCACCACCGGAACCGGCACGCTCACCGAAACGTCACCGTCGCCGGATGCCAATGGCGCGTTCCACTTCGCCGGCACCCTCACCGGCGACTTCGACAACAACGCCAGCACCGCCAACACCAGCGTCGACTACACGTTGACGGCCCTGGCCGACGGCACCTACACCCTGGACCTGGTGCAGGGCTTCAGTTCGACACTGGTGCTGAGCACCGCCAACGGCCAGCTCGGCGCCGGCGGCCCGGACCCGGTGCAGACCCTGACCATCGGCACCGACGCCGTGGTGTTCTTCGCGGCCAAGGCGCTGGCACCACAGACCGGCTCGGACAGCATCCTCACCGGTATCGGCCTGGGCTTGACCGACCCCACCGAGGCGCAGTTGCAGACCACCCCGCTGCCGTCCTACATCGACGACCAGAAGGCCCTCAACGTCAGCACCTCCGGGATCGGCGTGAAGAACAACGTCCTGCAGGGCAGCGGTGCCGGCATTACCGCCGGTGACGACAGCTTCGTCGCCAACCCGCAGACGCTGCTGACCTCGGTGAAGGTCTTCATCGACAACTCGGTGGGCGGCTATGACCCGACATCGGAGTCGCTGTACTACGTCGCCTACTACGATGACGGCACGACCTCCGGCGCACCGATCAAGGTGCTGGCGGCGAACCTGCAGAACGAGTCCGGCGGGCAGAAATCCTTCACCGTGCAGACCGTCGCCGGCAAGCTGATCGATGCCATCCAGCTGACCATGGCCGAGGGCATGATCAAGGTCCCGACCATCCAGTTCATCAAACAGGTCGAAAACCTGGCCAGTGACGTCAAGCTGTCGTTCAACGCCACGGTGACCGACAAGGACGGCGACGCGGCGACCAGCGCCTTCTCCGCCAACCTGTTCGCCAACAAGGCTGCCGGCGGAGCCTTCGACTACGTGCTGGCGGGCGTGACCGGAACGAAAGAGGCGTTCAACATCGACCTGGCGCGCACCGAGAACAAGTACCAGGTCACCGGCTTCGACACTACGGGCCAGCGGGACAAGCTGGTCCTCAATGGCGACGCCACGTCGACCGTGCAGAACATCGACAACAGTGGCGCCAACAGCATCGTGACGATCCACGAGACCGGCGGGCAACTGACGACCATTACCCTGGTCGGCGTCGATATCCTCAACACCGATATCGTGCACGGCAGCGCCACGTAGTTCGCACGCGGGAAAGGTGCGGGGGTGGAGTGGAGACCACCCCCGCATCGTTTTTCAGGACGGAGAAAACAGAGCAGGCATTCGCGCAGGCAGGTGTCGCTTCAAGTGCCTCTGAGCGAAGAGCCGTTGCCCGGCGGCTGCGTCCGGTCCAGCTCGACCCAGGCGGACTCCGGCAGCTCCTCGCTGCCCGCCAGTCCGTGTTTTAGCGCGTACATCAGCAGGTCCATGCGGTTGATCAGATTGAGCTTCTGGTAGATGTTGCTCAGGTGGTTATGCACCGTGTGTTCGCTGATGCCCAGGCGCTCGGCGATGCTCATGTACTTGGCTGACGGGTCCTCGACGATGGCGCTGATCAGCTCGCGCTCGCGCAGCGTCAGCCGCGCCTGCTTGGCCTGCTCGTGGTTGCACTTGAGCGGTACATGCCCACTGGCGGCGTAGCCGGAAAGCCCACCCGCCCAGGCGCGGTCCAGGCCGATATCGCGATGGTGGACATTGACGATGGCCTGGATGATCGACTCGGTCGGGTCTTCCGCCAGCACGATGCCCCGCGCCCCCGCCTCTATCGCCTGGGCGACCGGGACTGCCTCGTACAGCCCCTTGAGCACCAGCACTTTCATCTGCGCGCTGCGGGTCAGTTCGCCGACCACCTCCAGCGGGTTCAGGGCATCGGGAAAGAAGCTGAAGAAGATCACGTCGGGACGTTGCTGGTCGGCCAGGTCCAGGGCATAGGTGTAGGTCGTGGCCTGGCCGCTGACCTCCATGCGTGGCTTCCTGGCATTGATCAGGTCGTGAAGACCGATCAGAACAAGCGGGCGGCAATCGATCAGCATCACCCGTATCGGCTTTCTGTGGTCAGACATGGCTGGCTGACCCCCTCTGCAAAAGGATTCGCGCGCTCCAGCCGCTCGGTGTTGGTCTCACCGGGCCACGGCGATTGGAAGCAGGACGGAAGCGGCGACAGGTTCTCGCGGTGCCAGCCCCGGAGCTGGCGGACAAGGACTTCTTTGGCGCGGACGTTACCTCCGCACGCCCGGCCAAGGGAGGCTTTCCCAGGCCGGAAAAAGCCTTCGTGGCGGCATGAATACGAATATCTATCAACCAGTTGCACATGATCTGTGCTCCCTCGTCCGGTCACCTGAGTCTAGGTCAGGCCGCTTCGCTACCCGCCTTGCCACCCGTCGACCAGCGGTTCGATTTCGCGGCGAACGGTCGTGCCGCCCGTCCCCCGCAACGCGCTCCACGCCCGGAAAATCAAAAGCTTGGAAACGCCCGCGACACTCGGGAGGCTGCTGCCGGTCAAGGCCCGACTCGTCAATTAAACGACGAGTGGCTGGGGAGAAATCACGATAAGCACAATCTCGTCAAATTCTCGTCAATTCCGGCACTTTACGAGAGCAGCAAGTATGCGAAGACGACAACCGGCAGCGGGGAATTAGCCGGCCGCGCAAGGACGCAAGCCGGAACTGCGAGGGCGCATCGCGCGCCCTCCAGGAAGGGATCAGGGACGCGGGAAGTCCTGGCCGGAACTGCCGGGGCTCAGCCAGCTGTTCACGCTCTGCACGCTCTCGATCGGCGGCTTGCCCGCCCAGCGGTTGAGGGTGAAGACATTGCTGAGGAACTCATACTGGGTCTTGAGCAGGTCGCGTCGGGCACGGAATTCGTTGCGCACCGCGGCCAGCACATCCACCGCGTTGACCATGCCGTAGCCCAGCGCCTTCTCCGCCGACTCCCGCGACTTGTGCGCCGAAACCAGGGCCAGGCGGTTGGCCTGGATCTTCTCGCCGTTGGAATTGGCCGTGAGGTACGCGCTGGTGATCTCCTTGACCACCCGCCGGCGGATTTCCTCCAGTTGCTCCTCGGCCACCAGCTGGTCCTGGTACAGCCCGCGCACCCGCGCCGAAGTGGAGCCGCCGCTGTAGATCGGCACCTGCAGGCCGACGCCGGCGACATAGCTGTCGGTGCGCGGCGCCAGGGAGTTGTTGTAGCCCTCGTTGGTCTGCTGCGCGCTGAGGTTCAGGCTCAGGGTCGGGTAGTGCCCGCCCTTGCCGCTGCGCAGCGCCGCCTCCGCCGCCTCGACGCCGCTCTCCCGCGCCTTGAGCGCCGGGTTGAGGGCAATCCCGTCACGCACCCAGCTCTCCAGGCTCTGTTCCGTCATCTGCAGGCGCACGTCATCACGCACCCGGCTGAGCCGCTCCTTGACCGGCCGCCCGACGATCTCGGTCAACGCCTCACGGCTGATGGTCGCCTGGTTGCGTGCTTCCAGTTCCTGCGCCGCGAGCAGGTCCACTCGCGCCTGAAGGTCGAGCTGGTCGGTCACCAGGGCCAACTGTTTGGCAAACAGCGCATTGACCCGGTCGAGGCTTTCCTGGGTGGTGCGCCGTTCGGCGACCACCAGCTCCAGCTCGTCCTCGGCGGCCAGTGCGGTGAAGTAGCGCCGCGCCAGCTCCACCGTGGCCTCGGCCTGGGCATCCAGCGCCTCGGACTCCGACTGCAGGGCCATGCTCTTGAACTTCTGGTAGTTCTCCCAGGCCGCCTTGTTGTAGAGGTACTGGCGCAGCACCAGGCTGTAGTTCTCGCTGTCGTAGCTCTCGTCGATCAGGTCGTTGCGCTGGTGAATCTGGTTGGTCCCGGCATTGAGCGACAGCTGCGGCAGCAGCACGCCCATGGCCTCGCGCTGGTACTCCTTGCCCGCCTGTGCGTGGGCATAGGAAGCCAGTATCTGCGGGTCCTCCAGTCGTGCCTCGTGGTACAGGTGCAACAGGTCGGTGGCGTCATCGGCGACACTGACCCCACCGGGCACCACCGGGGAGGTCTGCGCCAGCGCGCCCCCCGCCGCCAACATCAGCGTCCCCGCCAGCACAAAGCAGGATGCGGCCATGGTCATTCCTCGATCATCGATTGGGAAAGAGCGTTGCGCGCCGGCTGCATCAGGTACTGCAACAGGGTGCGTTGCCCGGTGATGATCAGCACGTCCGCCGGCATGCCCGGCAGCAACTTGCGCTCGCCGAGCGCACGGGCACCTTTCTCGGTGACCCGGACCCGCGTCAGGTAGTAGGCGGCGTTGGTCTTTTCACTGACCAGACGGTCCGCCGAGACGTTGATCACCTCGCCTTCGATGACCGGCGTGGTCGCACTGTTGAAGGCGCTGAAGCGAATGTCCGCGCGCTTGCCGATGGCCACGCGGTCGATGTCCACCGGCGGCACCTGGGCCTCGATCACCAGCTCGGACACCGAGGGCACGATGTCCAGCAGCGGCGTCGCCGGCCGCACTACGCCGCCCACGGTGTGCACCGTCATGCCGATCACCATGCCCGCGTCGGGCGCGCGAATGACGATGCGGCCCAGGCGGTCCTGCAGGGACGAGCTCTTCTCCTGCAAGTCGTAGATGCGCGTCTGCACCTCGGCCAGTTGCTTGGCGACCTCGGCACTGAAGTCCTTGTCGATCTGCAGGATCTGCAGCTGCGTTTCGTTGATCTGCAGGCGCGTGCGGTTGATGGTGGAGCGGTGATCGTCGACTTCCGCACGGATCATCTCCAGCTTGCGCTGCTGCTCGAGCAGGCGCTGCTTGTCGACGTAACCCTGCTTGAGCAGGTCGGACAGCTCACCGATCTCGCCGCTGTAGGAATTCGCCAGCTGGACCTTGGCACCGATCATCGACTGCAGCCCGTCGATCTGCTGGTTCAACTGGCCGATGCGCTCGCGCAGCACGGAAATCTGGCCCTGCCGCGAGCCCTGGCGAGAGTTGAAGACCTGCGTCTCGCTCTGCCGCGCCTCTACGCCGCGGGGGCTGGCCAGATCGCCAACACCGTCGAAATCGATCGCGGTCTGCGCATCGCGTTCGGCCTTCAGCCGCGCCTCCATGGCCTCGGCGGCGATCAGCTGGCTGCGCGTCATGTCGAACTCGAAACGCAGCTGCGCGTCGTCGAGCACGATCAGCGGGGCATCGCGTTTGACGATGTCGCCGTCGTGCACCAGCACCTCCTTGACGATGCCGCCTTCGGGGTGCTGCACCGTCTTGCGGTAGGCCTGCACGGTCACCACCCCCGGCGCGTACACCGCGCCGTCCAGTGGCGCGAACGCAGCCCAGGTGCCGAACAGACCGAATGTCACCGCGACGATGACCAGCCCCACGCGACGCACCTTGAGGTCCGACACGGGCAGGTCGGCAAAGCTCTCAATGGGGTGACTGGGCATCGGCGTCATCCTTGTGGGTATCCACCGGAGCGATGCTCGCGCCCGCCGGCATGGGACGTTGCTGCACCTGTGGCTGCTGCCTGGCGGTGAGTTCGGCCAGCACCTGGTCGCGGGGGCCGTAGAGCGTGACGGTGCCGTCGTTCATCAGCATCAACCGGTCCAGCTGGGAAACGAGGTTGGTGCGATGGGTGATGACGAACACGGTCGCGCCGCTCAGTTTGAGCTGGTGGATGGCGGCCGCCAGGGCGCGATCACCGACGTCATCGAGGTTGGAGTTGGGTTCGTCGAGCACGATCAGCCTCGGGCTGCCATACAGCGCGCGGGCCAGCCCGATTCGCTGGCGCTGCCCGCCCGAGAGCATCAGCCCTTCGCTGCCGATGACGGTGTCGTAGCCCTCTGGCAGCAGCAGGATCATTTCGTGTACGCCGGCGATCTTCGCCGCCTGGATGACCTTCTCCGAGTCCAGCTCGGTGAAGCGGGCGATGTTCTCGCCCACGGTGCCCTCGAACAGTTCGATGTCCTGAGGCAGGTAGCCGATGTGCGGGCCCAGGTCGTGCTTGTTCCAAGTGCTGATGTCCGCGCCATCCAGGCGGACGACACCGTGCAGTGGCGGCCAGACACCCATCAGCGCCCGCACCAGGGTCGACTTCCCCGCCGCACTCGGGCCGATGATGCCCACCACGCAACCGGCGGGCACGCTGAAGCTGATGTTCTTGATGATCGGCGTCATCGAGCCGGGAGCCGCGACGACCAGATTCTCCACCTGGATATGCCCTTGCGGTGCCGGCAGCGGCATGCGCTCGGGTTGCGCCTGCAGTTTTTCGAGGATGTCGTTGAGGCGGTTGTACTGCGAGCGGGCCGAGATGAAGCCCTTCCAGCTGCCGATGATCAGGTCCAGCGGCGCCAGCGCGCGGCCGAGCAGAACGGCACCGGCGAACACCATGCCCGGCCCGACCTGGTGATCCACGGCCAGGTAGGCGCCCAGCCCCAGCACCAGCGACTGCACCAGCAGGCGGAAGGTGCGCGAAATGGTGCTGATGATCGCGCCCTTGTCGCTGGCCAGGGACTGCAGCAACAGCACGCCGCGCTGCCGCGCGCCCCAGCGGTCCATCAGGGTTTCCAGCATGCCCATGGACTCGATGACTTCGGCGTTGCGCAGGTTCTTGGTGGTATGCAGCGACGCCGAGATGTGCTCCTTGTTGGCCTGTGCGAGAGCCGGCGCGGTCAGCTTCTCGTTGATGAGCGCGAGCACCAGCAGAAGCACTGCGCTGCCCACCGCCACCCAGCCCAGCCAGGGGTGGAAGAGAAACATCACGGCGATGTAGATGGGCAGCCAGGGCGCATCGAAGAAGGCGAACAGGCCACTGCCGGCAAGAAACTGGCGCAGGCCGGTGAGGTCATTGAGCGGTTGGGCCGAGGCATCCATCCCGCCGCTGTACAGCGCCCGCTTGAAACTGGCCTTGTAGACCTGGCGGCTGAGCAGCACATCGAGCCGTGTGCTGACCCGCACCAGAATGCGCGAGCGGACCCACTCCAGGGAACCGAGCGTGATCACCAGCAGGGTCATGATCAGCGTCAGCATGGTCAGCGTGGTCAGGCTGCCACTGGTGATTACCCGCCCGTAGACCTGGAGCATGTAGAAGGTCGGCACAAGCATCAGCGCGTTGATGAACAGGCTGAAGAATCCCACGAACAGGAAGCTCTCGCGGCAGGCCTGCAGTGCGCTTCGGAGGTTTTCTTCAGGGGGACTTCGCATGGAAACCTCTGCTCGAGAGGCCGACCTGAGTGGAGCTTAGATCAGGCCAATTGCCGCTGTGCGGCCAATGGCCATGCCACCTGCGGCACGGAGCAAAGTCCGTGAAAAACTCGTGAAAAACCTGCGCGCCCAGCGCGCTCGGGCGATCCGTGACATCGCATCCGAACCGCTCTACGGCGGACCCTGGCGCCAAATGAGACTGGTTCCGTCGAAACCCTGAAAAATCCGATCACCGGCTTCGTCGAGTCCGCGGTTTCAGGAGACGAAAAAGCCCGCGGCGAGGCGGGCATTTGCGTAGCGGTATTGTCCGGATCAGCGCTCGGAAGCCTCGGCCTGAGCGTCCTCCTTGCCCGGGAACAGCAGGCTGGCAAGTATGCCCAGCGCCAGGACCACCAGCACCACGATCAGGCTGGTATTGGCATCGATGCTGATGCCGTGGTGGAACAGATGGTCAGTGGCATTCAGACCCAGCTTGGCAGCGGTAAAGAACAGCAGAACCACCACGGCCTTCTCCAGGTGCACCAGGTAGCGCTTGAGCGCTTCCAGCACGAAGTACAGCGTGCGCAGGCCGAGGATGGCGAACAGCATGGCCGAGTAGACGATCAGCGGCTCGCGGCTGACGGCGATCACCGCCGGTACCGAGTCGAAGGCGAACAGCACGTCCGACACCTCGACCACCACCAGGCAGAAGAACAGCGGAGTGGCGAACAGCGCGCCCCTGGCGGCCAGGCTGATAACCTTGTTCTCCGGCTTTAGCACTTCGCTTTCGAGCTGCTTGCGCCCCACAAAGAAGCGGCCACCGAGCAGCTTCGGCCAGACCGGGAACAACTTCCTGGCGAAGCGGTAGGCTACGTGCTTGGAATAGTCCGTCTCTTCGTCATCATCGTTGCCGCCCTTGAGCATCATCACGCCCGTCCAGGCGACGATGGCGGCGAACAGGATTCCACCCAGGGACCGAAGGTCAGCAGGCCGGTGCCTATGGCCACGAAGATGGCGCGGAACACGATGGCGCCGAGGATGCCCCAGTACAGCATCCGGTGGCGCAGGCCGTCAGGTACCTTGAACCAGGCGATTCAGCAATTCCACCATTTGTTTGGCAACCACAGCGGAGCGACCAGGAATTCCCGTTCATATCGCCGCCAGGCGCTACGAACAGGGCTCGCTCCATCGCGCGGCGATCGAGCGCAGGCATTCTCGGGCGCCCATCCGGGCCGATAAACGGGATGTCCCTCAGGGCTGCGTCGGAATCTTCTTCAATACAGGCGCTCGAAGGATTTCTCGCGGTTCAGTTCGGGGCTGGACGGCGTGTATTGCGACGGAAGTGCGCCGGACTGGCGCGGGGCAGTACGGGCGCGAGCGCCTCGCTGATGACGGCGGGACGCTTTTTCAGCGCACAAACGAAAACGCCGCCCTGATGGGCGGCGTTTCGATTCTGGAGCGGGAAACGAGACTCGAACTCGCGACCCCGACCTTGGCAAGGTCGTGCTCTACCAACTGAGCTATTCCCGCATCAACCTGCTGTAACCCTCAGCTTTCGCCGGTGGTTAACGAAAACGCCGTCCTGATGGACGGCGTTTCGATTTTGGAGCGGGAAACGAGACTCGAACTCGCGACCCCGACCTTGGCAAGGTCGTGCTCTACCAACTGAGCTATTCCCGCAGCAACTTGTTGCAACCTTCAGCTTTCGCCGAAGGGTAACGCCATTTCATCTTTCGGTCACCGCCGTGGCGATGATCGAGAATCTGGAGCGGGAAACGAGACTCGAACTCGCGACCCCGACCTTGGCAAGGTCGTGCTCTACCAACTGAGCTATTCCCGCAATGGCGTCCCCTAGGGGACTCGAACCCCTGTTACCGCCGTGAAAGGGCGGTGTCCTAGGCCACTAGACGAAGGGGACGCGGCCCGGAACTTAACATCTTTCCGACTTCGCCGTTCTGGCAGTTCTGCGTTTCGCGTCGAAGTGGCGCGCATTCTAGGGACGCTTTGTTAGGTCGTCAACCCTCCAGAGAAATATTTTTTAAATCAAAGACTTCTGAGTAAAAACTGAGCTGCCGCTATCAGCAGTATCACTAAGACATTACACTCGCGGAAAAACATCCGGAGCACTCCACGGTGTCGCCAATCGTCATTACGGTCCTGGTTCTCGTCGGTATCGCCCTGCTGGTCGCCATCGGCTACATCAATCACCTGGTGGAAAACCGCAAGCTGGAGCAGGCGCGCCTGAAGGCTGATCTGTCCGACCGCTGCCGGCGCTGCGCCGATGTTTCCGAGTCCCTGCCCGGCCAGTTCATGTCGCCGGCACTGAAGCTGCTGCTCAGCGGCTTCGAGCTGAACCTCAGCGAACGCCTGCTGGCCGTCGATAAACAGAACGCCGCACTGAAGCAGCGCATGGACGAGCTGCGCGGCCTGGTCGCCAAGGGCGAAGCCATCCCGGTGAAGAACGCGCCGCAGCCGATCCTCACCGAGGCCAAGGCCAAGGACGTGCGCTTCCTCTTCGAAGCACTGCATGCCCAGCTCACCCGTTGCGCCCAGGACAACATGCTGCCGCGGGCCGAGGCTCAGAAGTGGGTGAAGGAAATCCGCCACCTGCTCACCCTCCTCCATATAGAGTTCTTCGGTAACCTCGGCCAGCAGGCGCTGCAGCAGGGCCAACCGCGCCAGGCACGTCTGGCCTTCGAGCGTGGCGCGCAGTACCTGCAGAAGCAGCCCGAGATCGGTCGCTACCAGGCGCAGCTCAAGCAGATGGAAGCCCAACTGGCCCACGCCAACGCCCTGGTGCTGGAAACCTCCCAGCCCGCCCCGGACGAACCGAGCGAACTGGGCGACGGCCTCAAGGCGCTGGACGAAGACGATATCTGGAAGAAGAAGAACCTTTACGACTGATCCACCGTCGAATCAAAACCCCGGCCACCTTCGCCCCAGGAGCCTTGCATGAGCCTCGTCGTCTTCGGCGCCCCGCTGTCCCCCTTCGTCCGCAAAGTCCGCCTGTTCGCCGCCGAAAAAGGCCTCGACTACCAGCTGGAGAACGTCAACCCGTTCAACCAGCCGGACTGGTACCGCGAACTGAACCCGCTGCGCCGCGTGCCGGCGATCCGCGACGGTGACTTCACCCTCGCCGACTCCAGCGTCATCTGCCACTACCTGGAAGACCGCGACCCGCAGCGCACCCCGCTGTGCGGCACAAGCGCCGAGGCCCGCGCGCGGATCAACTGGCTGGAAAAATACGCCGACTACGAGCTGGCCCCGCTGACCACCTTCACCGTGTTCCGCAACCGTCTGCTCAAGCCGCTGATGGGCAAGGTCTGCGATGAAGTGGCGGTGAAAGGCGCCATGCAGGAGAAGCTCCCGGAGCACTTCGATTACCTGGAGAAGTGCCTGGGCGAACAGCAGTGGTTCGTCGATGACCGCTTCAGCCTCGCCGACATCGCTATCGCCTGCCAGCTGGTGAACCTGCGTCACGGCGAGGAAGAGCTGGACGCCCAGCACTGGCCAAAGCTGGCCGCGCACTTCGAGCGCACCCTGGCCCGCCCTGCCCTGGCCGAGATCGTCCAGGGCGAGCTGCAGATCATCGCCAAGATCATGGCTAAGCGCTGAAGCGACGCCTGCAATGAAAAAGCCCCGCCCGGGCGGGGCTTTTTGTTACCCGCGAACCATCAGCAGTCAGAAAGGCGCAGGAAAATCTCCACCAGGCGCTCGATACCGGCCTGATCTTCCGCACTGAAACGGCCGACCGACGGGCTGTCCAGGTCCAGCACGCCGATCAGCCGACCGTCCTTCACCAGCGGCACCACGAGTTCGCTGTTGGAGGCGCTGTCGCAGGCGATGTGGCCGGGGAAGGCGTGCACGTCTTCCACACGCTGGGTTTCACGGGTACGTGCCGCAGCGCCGCACACACCCTTGCTGAACGGAATGCGGACACAGGCGACCTTGCCCTGGAACGGGCCGAGCACCAGCTCTTCGTTGCGGTTCAGGTAAAAGCCGGCCCAGTTCAGGTCCGGCAACTCATTGAACAGGAACGCGGAAAACTGCGAGGCGTTGGCAATGAAGTCGCGCTCGTCGGCGAACAGCGACTCCGCCTGCGCGGCCAGCAGCGCATAGCCGCCAAGGCCGGCGCCGGCCTGTTGCAGATCGATCATGGAGTGTCTCCTTCCAGCAATTGTCGGCCCACCCAGTAGCGGGCGAATTGATAGGCACAGCGGCCATTCCGGTTGCCGCGTCCGAGCGCCCAGCGGATGGCTTCCTTCTCCAGCTCCTCGTCCCAGGCCCAGGCGGCGAGCCCGGACTTCTGCGCGAGCACTTCGACCCAGTGGCGTACCACGCTGAGGAAGTGCTCCTGGGTGAAGGGATAGAAGGACAGCCACAGGCCGAAGCGGTCGGACAGGGCGATCTTGTCTTCGACGGCCTCGTTGGGGTGCAACTCGCCGTCGACCATCTTCCAGTTCTCGTTGTCGCTCTGTTTTTCCGATACCAGATGGCGCCGGTTCGAAGTGGCGTAGAGCAGCACGTTGTCCGGGGCCTGCTCCAGCGAGCCGTCGAGCACGCTCTTGAGGATGCGGAAATCGCCCTCACCCGCGTCGAACGACAGGTCGTCGCAGAACAGCACGAAGCGCTGCGGCAGCCCCTGGATCAGCTCGACCACACGCGGCAGGTCGGCGAGGTGGTCGCGCTCGATCTCGATCAGGCGCAACCCCTCGCCGGCCAGCTCCGCCAGCAACGCGCGCACCAGAGAGGATTTGCCGGTGCCACGGGCGCCCCACAGTAACGCGTGGTTGGCCGGCTGGCCGGCCACGAATTGCCGCGTGTTGCGCGCCAGTTGCTCGCGCTGCCGGTCGACACCCAGCAGGTCGGCCAAGCGCAGGTCGAGACTGACCTTCAGCGGCTGCAGGTAGCCGCTGCGGCCGTCACGGTGCCAGCGCGCCGCCAGGCTGTGCTGCCAATCCACTGTTTCGCGGACCGCGGGCAGCAACGGTTCCAGGCGCGCCATCAGCGTTTCGGCGCGGGCGAGAAAATCGTTCAGACGGGAATCCACGTGAGTCTCCAGGCTCTACAGGGGAAAATCTCCGGGCGCATGCTCGGGAATTTCTTCGCCTTCGGGCTATCCCGACAGACGGTTCCGATGGGCTATGCTACGCCGCAGGAAAGCTTCTGCGAGGCGACGCTCCGCAACCATGGATATTGCGCTTACACATCGCCTCTCGTTCAAGCAGGCCAGCCTGACAGTGCTGGTGGCGTTCATCCTGGGCACCTTGCTCAGCCTCATCCAGGTAGGCGTCGATTATGCCAGCCAGGACGCCTCCATCAACCGCGAAGTGCGCGCCCTGCTGGACGTCAGCCACAACCCCGCCGCGCGCATTGCCTACAACATCGACGCCGAACTGGCCCAGGAACTGGTCGTGGGCCTGCTGCGTTCGCCCGCGGTGATCCGCGCCGAGATCATCGACAACGCCAACGTGCCCCTGGCCAGCGCCGACCGGCCGCCAGCGGAAAGCCACCTGCGCGGTCTCAGCGACTTCCTCTTCGGCGAGCAGCGCTCCTACGAGGAACCACTTTTCGTCGAGCACGCACCGGCCGAATCCCTTGGCGTGCTGCGCCTGGAGATCGACACCTTCGTCTTCGGCAACGACTTCCTGCGCCGCGCCGGGATGACCTTCCTCTCCGGCTTCGTGCGCAGCCTGATGCTCTCGCTGATCCTGCTGGTGCTCTTCTACGCGCTGCTGACCAAGCCGCTGGTGAGCCTGATCGATGCCCTCTCCCGCCACGACCCGCGCTCGCCCTCGCGCCTGCGTCTGCCTTGCCCACGCGGGCATGAGCGCGACGAGATCGGCGTGCTGGTGGAGGTCACCAACCGCCAGCTCAATCGCATCTCGGTGGAGATGGAGCAGCGCCGCGAAGCCGAAGACCGCCTGACCCAGTACCTGGAAGAACTGGAAAGCATCGTCGCCGCGCGTACCGCTGAACTGAAGGCGGCCAACGCACGCCTGACGCTGTCCAACCAGGAACTGGAACAGGCGCGGCAGACCGCCCTGGCCATGGCCCAGGCGCGCGGCAACTTCCTGGCCAACATGAGCCACGAGATCCGCACCCCGCTCAACGGCCTGCTGGGCATGCTCGGCCTGGCGCTGGACGGCCCGCTGACCGCCGAACAACACCAGCAGCTGTCCATCGCCCACGACTCGGGCAAGGTGCTGGTGGAGCTGCTCAACGACGTACTCGACCTCTCCAAGTTCGAGGCCGGCCAACTGGAGCTGGAGCAGATTCCCTTCGACCTCGGCACCCTGGTGGAAGACACCGCCAGTCTGCTGTCGCAGAACGCCGGCCCTGCAGTGGAACTTACCTGCCTGATCAGCCCGCAACTGCCGGCGCAACTCTCCGGCGACCCGACGCGGGTGCGCCAGGTGGTCAGCAATCTGCTGTCCAACGCCCTCAAGTTCACCCGCTTCGGCCGCGTCGATGTGCGCGTCGAGCCGCTGGGAGCCGAATCCCTGCAACAAGGCGTCCGCATCAGCGTGCGCGACACCGGTATCGGCGTGGCACCCGAGGCCCTGCAGAAGATTTTCCAGCCCTTCACCCAGGCCGACGCCGGCATCGCCCGCCAGTACGGCGGCACCGGGCTGGGCCTGGCGCTGACGCGCAAGCTCTGTGAGGCGATGAAGGGCCAGCTGAGCGTCACCTCAGAGCCAGGCCTGGGCAGCGAGTTCATCGTCACCCTGCCCCTGCAGACACTGGAGCCCGCGCAACCGTTGGCGAACCTTAACGGCAAGCTTGTCGTGCAGTGCGCCGCCAGCAGCGGGCTCGCCGCGCTGCTGCAGAACTGGCTGGCGGAATGGGGCGTGGACTACCAGCGCCTGGACATTGACGAAAGCCTCGCCGGCGTGGAGCTGGACGCGCTGCTCTCGGACTGCCCGGACTGCCTGGTCGTGCTGCGCCAGAACGTCGCCAAGCCGGTGCTGTTGGTCACGGCCTACGGCAACTTCCTCGACCCCGAGCTGGCCCAGCGCCTCGCCCCGCTGCGGCAACTGGCGCGGCCACTGTCGCGCGCAGTGCTCTACCAGGCACTGAAGCAGGCCTTCGAGCACCAGCCGTCGCCCTCATCGAAGACGACTGGCGCCACCTCGCAGGAGCAATTCTCCGCCCGCGTGCTGCTGGTGGAAGACAACCCCGTCAACCAGCTGGTCGCACGCGGCCTGTTGCAGAAACTGGGCTGCCAGGTCGGCATCGCCATCAATGGCGAGGAGGCGCTGAAGCAGCTCGATGGCGCCGAGTTCGACCTGGTACTGATGGACTGCAACATGCCGGTGATGGACGGCTACCAGGCCACCCGTGAAATCCGCGAGAGTGGCCGCTGGCCGAACCTGCCGGTGGTTGCCCTGACCGCCAACGCCCTGCCGGAGGAACGCGAGCGCTGCCGCGCCGCCGGCATGGACGATTACCTGGCCAAGCCCTTTCACCGCGACGAGCTGGCGGCCCTCCTCGAACGCTGGGCGGGGCCACGGCCGCGCAACTGAGTCAGGCGTCCAGTTTCGACAACTGCAGCAGCAGGCTGTCCAGCTGCTCGCGCAGGCCGTCAGTGACGCTCAGGTCGATGCCGCTTCGGCAGAGCAACTCCTCTCGCAGCGGCAGCACCTTCTCGCGTAATGCCACCCCTTCTGCCGTCAGCCCCAGGTGCACTTCACGCTCGTCATGCTGCGCACGGCGGCGCTGCACCAGGCCCAGCTGCTCCAGGCGCTTGAGCAGTGGCGTGAGGGTGCCGGAATCGAGCATCAGGCGCTCGCCGAGCGCCTTCACCGACGGCTGCTGCGGCGGTTCGGCCTGCCACTCCCAGAGCACCAGCATGGCCAGGTACTGCGGGTAGGTCAGGCCGAGCGCCTCGAGCATCGGCCGGTAGCCACGGATCACCGCGCGGGACACGGCGTACAGGCGGAAGCACAGCTGGCTGTCCAGTTGCAGTTCGGCCGGCAGGGATACAGCGTCTTTCATCACAGCAGCGCTTCGATCTCGGCGGACAGTTGCTCGGGCTTGGTGGTCGGGGCGAAACGCTTGACCAGCTGGCCGTCCTGGCCGATCAGGAACTTGGTGAAGTTCCACTTGATGCCCTGGCTGCCCAGCAGGCCGGGAGCGCGCTTCTTCAGCTGTACATAGAGCGGGTGGGCCGCGGCGCCGTTGACGTCGATCTTCTTGAACAGCGGGAAGCTCACGCCGAAGTTCAGCTCGCAGAACTGGGTGATCTCGCCTTCGTTGCCCGGCTCCTGCTTGCCGAACTGGTTGCAGGGGAAGCCGAGCACCACCAGGCCCCTGTCCTTGTACTGCTTCCAGAGCTTTTCCAGCCCCTTGTACTGCGGGGTGAAGCCGCACTGGCTGGCGGTGTTCACTACCAGCAGGGCCTTGCCACCGAAGTCGGCGAGGGTCTTCTGTTCGCCCTTGATGGTGGTCACGGGAATGTTCAGCAGTGCGTCGCTCATGGGGCATGGCTCCGGGGGAAAGTGGGAACCCCAAGAATAGTTATCAATTAAATTGCACGCAATTCAATTGATCACGAATCACCCACTGAAATAGCGAGGAATCATGCTTCCTACAGGTGAACGCCCAAAAGAAAGGCCCGCTCGGTGGCGGGCCTTGGGGTCACTCCTTGGGCACCAGCTTCAAGGATGCCGAGTTGATGCAGTAGCGCAGCCCGGTCGGCCGCGGCCCATCAGGGAAGACATGACCCAGGTGCGCGTCGCACTTGCCGCAGCGCACTTCGATGCGGTGCATGCCGTGGCTGAAGTCTTCCAGCTCCTTGACCACCTCGCCGTTCACCGGCTGGAAGTAGCTCGGCCAGCCGCTGCCCGAATCATATTTGGCGTCGGAGTCGAACAGCGCGGTGCCGCAGCACACGCAGTGGTAGATACCGGGAGTCTTGGTGTCGTGGTACTCACCGGTGAAGGCGCGTTCGGTGCCGCCCAGGCGGCAGACATGGAACTGCTCGTCGGTGAGTTCGTCACGCCAGGAATCCAGGGGCTTTTCCAGCTTTTCCATCGATCTGCCTCCATTAATGGAAAAAATGCCCGATGCCTCCTTTTCCGGGAATCGGGCCGCACGTATGATGCGCGTGGTTAACATCAGGTTCAGAATCTGCCGCACAGAGACATTCTCGCGATATAAAAGCCTTAAAAACTCTAATTTTTCGAGAATTCCACTGTTTTCCTGTCGATTTTCAGGGTCGATACCAGGGAAAAGCACTTCCGAACCGATCATTTGACGCCAGTCTGTCACCCGCGTTACAGCCTGCCAAGTCGCCGGCCGCGGACTATTTCGGAATCCCAGATCATGCAGGTCACCAAATCGAACAAGCTCGCCAACGTCTGCTACGACATTCGCGGGCCCGTGCTCAAGCACGCCAAGCGCCTGGAAGAGGAAGGCCACCGCATCCTCAAGCTGAACATCGGCAACCCGGCGCCGTTCGGTTTCGAGGCGCCGGACGAAATCCTCCAGGACGTCATCCGCAACCTGCCGACCGCCCAGGGCTACAGCGACTCCAAGGGCCTGTTCAGCGCGCGCAAGGCGGTGATGCAGTACTACCAGCAGAAGCAGGTGGAAGGCGTCGGCATCGAGGACATCTACCTGGGCAACGGCGTGTCCGAGCTGATCGTCATGGCCCTGCAGGCGCTGCTCAACAATGGTGACGAGGTGCTGATCCCGGCGCCCGACTACCCGCTGTGGACCGCCTCCGTCGCCCTCTCCGGCGGCAAGCCGGTGCACTACCTGTGCGACGAGCAGGCCGGCTGGTTCCCCGACGTCGCCGACATGAAGGCGAAGATCACCAGCAACACCAAGGCCCTGGTGCTGATCAACCCGAACAACCCCACCGGCGCGGTCTACTCCAGGGAAGTGCTGCTGGACATCGTCGAACTGGCGCGCCAGCACAACCTGGTGATCTTCTCCGACGAGATCTACGACAAGATCCTCTACGACGAGGCCCAGCACATCTCCACCGCCTCCCTGGCGCCGGACGTGCTCTGCCTGACCTTCAACGGCCTGTCCAAGTCCTACCGCGTGGCGGGCTTCCGCTCCGGCTGGATCGCCATTTCCGGCCCGAAACACAAGGCGCAGAGCTACATCGAAGGCCTGGATATCCTGGCCAACATGCGCCTGTGCGCCAACGTGCCGAGCCAGCACGCCATCCAGACCGCCTTGGGCGGCTACCAGAGCATCAACGACCTGGTCCTGCCGGGTGGGCGCCTGCTGGAACAGCGCAACCGCGCCTGGGAACTGCTCAACGACATTCCCGGCGTCAGCTGCGTGAAGCCCATGGGCGCGCTCTATGCCTTCCCGCGCATCGACCCGAAGGTCTGCCCGATCCACAACGACGAGAAATTCGTCCTCGACCTGCTGCTTTCCGAGAAGTTGCTCATCGTTCAGGGCACCGCTTTCAACTGGCCCTGGCCGGATCACTTCAGGGTGGTTACCCTGCCGCGAGTCGATGACCTGGAACAGGCCATCGGACGCATCGGCAACTTCCTGAAAACCTATCGCCAATAACTCATCGCCAGTGAAGCCCAGCGCATAAATGGACCTGCAGATCGACGACTTCTACAAGGATGCCGCTTCCGGCCTGCTGACTCTCTACCAGGCCTTCCCGCGCAAGATCGCCCTCTATGTGGAGGACCTGATCGGCCGGGAGGAGCCCGACGAGTTCGGCCTGCCCAGCACCCGCCACCAGAGTTGCCTGGGTGCGCTGCTGTGGCTGGCCGATGAAGGTTATCTGCGCTTCGAGACCACCATTCGCTACGAGGCGCTGGACCAGGCGGTGCTCAGCGAAAAGGCCTTCATGCGCCTGACCCGCATCGTCCCCCATGCCGTGCGCGACGGCGAGGAACTGCCGCCCAGCGTGCGCCGCGACCAGGCCACGCTGGCCAACCAGTTGCGCGAGGCACTGGCCGCCCGGCACGGAGAACGCGTCGCGCGGCTGACCCGTCTACTCTTCGAGAGCGACCCGGGGCGCCCGTAACACGGGCAGGCGACACAAGTTGAAATAGTCCCCGAGTTGAATCGCCTGGGGGCCAACCGTATATACCCCGCATACTATTCAGCGATCCCGTGCCTGCCTGTGCCCGGCGATCCGGAAAGCCGCGACCCACTGCGGCTTTCGCCAATGTCACCGTGAGGAGAAGCTTTACGCCATGATGCGCATCCTGTTGTTCCTGGCCACCAACCTGGCTGTTCTGGTGATCGCCAGCATCACCCTGAAACTGCTCGGCGTGGACCGTTTCACCGGCCAGAATTACGGTAGCCTTCTGATTTTCTGCGCCGTCTTCGGCTTCGCCGGCTCCCTGGTTTCGCTGTTCATCTCCAAGTGGATGGCGAAGATGAGCACCGGCACCGAGATCATCAGCCAGCCGCGCACCCGCCACGAACAGTGGCTGCTGCAGACCGTGGAAGAGCTGTCCCGCGAGGCTGGCATCAAGATGCCGGAAGTAGGCATCTTCCCCGCCTACGAGGCCAACGCCTTCGCCACCGGCTGGAACCGTAACGACGCACTGGTCGCGGTCAGCCAGGGCCTGCTCGAGCGCTTCTCGCCTGAAGAAGTGAAAGCCGTGCTGGCCCACGAGATCGGCCACGTGGCCAACGGCGACATGGTCACCCTGGCACTGATCCAGGGCGTGGTGAACACCTTCGTGATGTTCTTCGCACGCATCTTCGGCAACTTCGTCGACAAGGCGATCCTGAAGAACGAAGACGGCCCGGGTATCGGCTACTTCGTCGCGACCATCTTCGCCGAGCTGGTCCTGGGCATCCTCGCCAGCATCATCGTCATGTGGTTCTCGCGCAAACGCGAATACCGCGCGGACGAGGCCGGCGCCCGCCTGGCCAGCACCGGCGCGATGATCGCCGCCCTGCAACGCCTGCGCGCCGAACAGGGTGTGCCGGTGCAGATGCCCGACACGCTGCAGGCCTTCGGCATCAACGGCAACCTCAAACACGGCCTGGCTGGCCTGTTCATGAGCCACCCGCCGCTGGAAGACCGTATCGAAGCCCTGCGCGCCGCTGGCCGCTGAGTTTCGGAACGATAAAAAAGGCGACCCTCGGGTCGCCTTTTTTCATACCGTCGATTCAGCCACGTCGCAGCGCGAACACCACTTCATCCAGATGGCTGACGCCGCGCTTGAGGAACTTCGGGTTTTCCGCCAACACGTCCAGACGCTCCACTTCCGCCACTTCCCAGCCCTCGACGAAGAGCCCACGCACTTCATCCGCCAGCACGGCGAACGGCGGGCCATCCATCTCGGCCTGGGGGTATTCCAGGCTGACCACCAGCCCGCGCGCCTGTTGCGGCAGGATGCGCTGCAGGTGCGCCACGTAGTCGGCACGCAGATCCGGCGGCAGAGCGATCAGCGCCGCGCGGTCGTAAAGGCCACTGCACTCGACCACCTGCTCGGCCGTGACGTCGAAGAAATCCCCCTGGAGAATCTCCAGGCGCTCGTAACTATAGCGCCGCAGCGCGCCCTCCCCGGTGACCTGCGGCGTAACGCCCAGTTCGGCGAAGAAGTCGACGGCGGCTCGCTCAGCCAATTCGACACCCAGCACGCGGTACCCCCATTGCGCCAGCCAGAGCATGTCCAGGCTCTTGCCACACAGCGGCACCAGCACCTGCGATTCCTCGGGCAACTCCAGATTCGGCCAGTGCCGTTGCAGACCGGGGTTCACCGATTGCTGGTGGAAGCCGATTTCATTGCGCGCCCAGCGCGACTGCCAGAATTCATGCTGCATAGGTCACCCGTTCAAACACTGCGCATCACGCGCGGTAACAGCCAGCGCCACCAGGCACCGCGCCGCTCGCGCTGACGCTCGCCGGCTTCGAGGATCTTCAGCCGCACCTGGTTACCACGGACCCGCTGCACGCAGATCTCGGTGCCGTCCTCCAGATGGAGGCAGTCGCCGCTCTCGAGCACCAGGACTTGTTCAATTTGTTGCATAGCCGAATTCGCCATTCGCTTCGGAAATTTCCGCAAACTCTAACGCATCGTCCGACTGACATCCTGCCAAAGCGCGCTAAGGCGACTGCCTCCATCACTCTGCAACCGAGTTGGCACTTCTACAGCGATGCGCCTCAAGGGAATAGCCACAGACAGAACAATCTACAAAAACGATCATTACTGTCAAAAACCTATACTGGATTTCGATCTTTACCCGCGTGAACATAGAGCCATTCAAGTAGCGAGGTTCGCCATGCTCCCTGCCCTGTTCATCTCCCACGGCTCCCCCATGTTAGCCCTGGACCCCGGCGCCAGCGATGCGCCCCTGAAGCGCCTGGCCCGCGAGCTGCCACGTCCGAAAGCCATCCTGGTGGTCTCCGCCCACTGGGAAACCCCGGACCTGCGCATCACCGCATCGCCCAAGCCGGAGACCTGGCACGACTTCTACGGCTTCCCGCCCGAGCTCTATGCCGTGCAGTACCCCGCCGCCGGCTCGCCGGAACTGGCCCAGCGCGTCGTCGAGCTGCTGGCCGAGGACGGCCTGCCGGCCACCCTCGACTCCGAGCGCCCGCTGGACCACGGTGCCTGGGTGCCGCTGAGCCTGATGTACCCGGGCGCCGACATCCCCGTGGTCCAGCTGTCCCTGCCCAGCCGCCTCGGCGCGTCCATGCAGCACCGTATCGGCGCGGCCCTGCGTGCGCTGCGCGAGGAAGGCATCCTGCTGATCGGTTCGGGCAGCATCACCCACAACCTGGGCGAACTGGACTGGCACGCCGGCCCGGAAGTCATCACACCGTGGGCCAAGGCCTTCCGCGACTGGATGGTGCAGCACCTGGAAGCCGATGACGAAGCCGCCCTGTTCGACTACCGCCAGCAGGCGCCGCACGCAGCGCGCAACCACCCGCGCGACGAGCACCTGTTGCCGCTGTACTTCGCCCGTGGCGCCGGCGGCTCGGCGATGACGGTGGAGCACGCCGGCTTCACCCTCGGCGCGCTGGGAATGGATATCTATCGCTTCGGCTGAAGCAGCCACCCCTGCAGGGGAAGCCGTCCAGGACCGGAAACGAAAAAGCCCCGCCAATGGCGGGGCTTTTTCATGCGCGGGGACTGACGAATCAGTCTTCGCGGTAACGACGCAGACGCAGTGCCTTGCCAGCGACGCGGGTGTCCTTGAGCTTGGTCAGCAGACGGTCGAGGTTCTCTTCCGGCAGCTCGATCAGGCTGAAGGTCTCGCGGATCTGGATGCGGCCGATGGCCTCGCGGGACAGGCCGCCCTCGTTGAGGATGGCGCCCAGCAGGTTCTTCGCCTGCACGCCGTCACGGGCGCCCAGGGCGGTACGGCAGCGGGCCTTACCTTCCGACGGCGGAGCCATGGTGCGCGGCGCGCCGCTGCGCTCCGGACGGTCGCCGCGCTCGGGGCGATCGCCACGCTCACTGCGCTCGTAACGGTCGCTGCGCTCACGCGGGGCGGCCGGGGTCAGCGGCTGTTCGCGGCGGACCGATTCCAGGTCCAGCGCCTTGCCTTCGGTCAGCTTGGCCAGCAGTACGGCGGCCAGGGTGTCCATGTCGGTACCCAGGCGACGGCACAGCTCGTCACGCACGGCGCCACGGCTGGCAACGGCGTTGGCCAGCAACGGTTGCAGGCCGGTGGCCAAGCGGTTCAGGCGCGCTTCGAGGACGGTTTCAGCGTCCGGCAGGCGAACTTCGCCAACCTTCTGCCCGGTCACACGCTCGATCACCTGCAGCATGCGGCGCTCACGCGGAGTCACCAGCAGCAGGGCACGGCCTTCACGACCGGCACGGCCGGTACGGCCGATACGGTGTACATAGGATTCCGGATCGTAGGGCATGTCCACGTTCAGTACGTGGGTGATGCGCGCCACGTCGAGGCCGCGGGCGGCGACGTCGGTGGCGATGACGATGTCCAGCGAGCCATCCTTCAGGGACTCGATCACACGCTCACGCTGGGCCTGCGGCATGTCGCCGTTCAGCGCGGCGGCACGGTAGCCCTGGCGCTCGAGCAGCTCGGCGATGTCCAGGGTGGCCTGCTTGGTGCGGACGAAACCGATCAGCGCGTCGAACTGCTCGACTTCCAGCAGACGCAGGATCGAGGCCGGCTTCTGGTCGGCGTGAACCATCAGGTGCGCCTGCTCGATGCGGGCGACAGTCTGGGTCTTGGCAGCGATGCGGACGTGCTTGGGTTCTTTCAGGTGGCGTTCGGCGATGCTGCGGATCGAGGCCGGCAGGGTCGCGGAGAACAGCACGCTCTGGCGGCTGGACGGCATGGCTTCGAAGATCACTTCAAGGTCATCCATGAAGCCGAGCTTGAGCATCTCGTCTGCTTCGTCGAGCACCAAGCTCTTGACGGTGGACAGCAGGTTTTCGTCGCGGCGCAGGTGGTCGCACAGGCGGCCCGGAGTGGCGACCACGACCTGGGCGCCCTGGCGCAGGGCCTTCAGCTGCGGGCCCATGGGCGCGCCGCCGTAGACGGCAATGACGCCGACGCCCGGCATCTGCTTGGAATAGGTTTCGAAAGCGGTAGCAACCTGCAGGGCCAGCTCGCGGGTCGGTACCAGTACCAGCACCTGCGGAACGCGGCGGCTCGGCTCGATCTGCGACAGCATCGGCAGCGCAAAGGCAGCGGTCTTGCCGGTACCGGTCTGGGCCTGGCCGATCATGTCGTGACCTTCGAGGATCACCGGGATCGACTGGGCCTGGATCGGCGACGGCTCTTCATAACCGACAGCGGCAATGGCAGCGAGAACATTGGGGTGAAGACCGAGCGCGGCGAAGCCGGCGGTTTCCTGGGTCATGGGTTTTGCCTCTAAGTACATCCGCAAAGACCCAATAGCCGAGCTGCGCATGCCCTGTACGACAGTGAAGTCACCCAGGCAGCTGGAAGCGGGGATTTGCGAAATGAAGATTGGAAGAATGCGTCAAGGAAGTCCGCACTGCGGACACATAGCCCGAGTGTGAAACTGCGGGAGAATGCGGGATCCGAAACGAGGCCAGCGTTTGGCCGGCGCGTATCATACCGGAAAAACCTGACCAATGTGTTTCTTTTCGGAACATGCCCGGCGAACGGTCATTCCGTGGACAACCCCGTCCCTGCCGGCTATACCGTGCAAGCCACCTGACCGGAGCCCGCCGATGACCGCCAGCAGCGAACCGCGCATCACCGTCGAACGTCATGACCACGTCCTGCTGCTCGGCCTGAACCGGGTCGACAAGCGTAACGCCTTCGACCTGGAGATGCTTACCCAGTTGGTGCAGGCCTTCGGCGAATACGAGCGCGACGACGACCTGCGCTGCGCCCTGGTGTTCGCCCACGGTGATCACTTCACCGCCGGCCTGGACCTGGCCAACATCGGCGAGACCTTCCGCACCGGCTGGACCATGCCTGAGGGCTCCGCCGATCCGTGGGGCACCTTCGGCGGCCGGCGCCTGACCAAGCCGCTGCTGGTGGCCGCGCAGGGCTACTGCTTCACCCTGGGCATCGAACTGATGCTCGCCGCCGACATCAACCTGTGCGCCAGCAATGCGCGCTTCGCCCAGCTCGAAGTGCAGCGCGGCATCTTCCCCTTCGGCGGCGCCACCCTGCGCATGCACCAGGTGGCCGGCTGGGGAAACGCGATGCGCTGGCTGCTCACCGGTGATCCCTTCGACGCCCACGAGGCGTATCGCATCGGCCTGGTTCAGGAAGTCACCGCGCCCGAAGAGTTGATGCCCCGTGCGCTGTGGCTGGCCCAGCGGGTCGCCGCCCAGGCGCCGCTGGGCATCCGCGCCACCCTGGCTTCCGCGCGCCGCAGTCTCGACGAAGGTGAGGAAGCGGCAGCGCGACTGTTGCCGGCGATGGCCAGCGAACTGCTGTCCACCGAGGATGCGCAGGAGGGTTTGAACGCCATGCTCGAGCGCCGCGAAGGCCGTTTCCAGGGCAAATGAACGCACCGGGAAAACGCCAAACGGAACCATCGTGCGAAAAGCGCTATATCCAAGGTATTAAAAACGCCTGGCAAGTCGCCATAATCCTTTAGTTTTTCCTTTTAATTCAAAGACCTGCCAAACACAAAACGGCTATATACAAGTTCCAATTTCGCGCCTGAAAACAAACCTCTAGAACTGACTCCAGAGCAGCGCAGCGACTCGCCGGGATACCGAACCGGGCAGCCAGCTGACTGACGTTCTCATGGAGGAATTCGCTATGTCAGGTCCGATTCGTGTTTTCGCACTTTCCCTTCTCGTCGTTGCCCTGTCGCTGCAAGGTTGCAGCAGCCACGGCGGCAGCAGTCACCACCGCGCTTCCGATAGCAGCAGCACCGACGATGGCGCCGGTTCCGGCGGCGATGGCAGCGGCGGCACTGGCGGTACCGGTGGGACCGATGGAACCGGCGGCACCGGCGGAACCGATGGAACTGGCGGTACCGGCGGCACTGGCGGTACGGGCGGCACCGACGGAACCGGCGGAACCGGAGGCACTGGCGGTACCGGAGGAACGGGCGGCGGCGACGGCACAGGCGGCGGCACCACCACTCCGCCAGCCAGCACCACCGGCAATATCCTGACCAATACCGGCGAAGCGGTCTCCAATGTCGGCGACACCGTGAGCACCGTCGGCGCCGTGGTGAAGACAGTCGATCTGCCGGTGCTGGGCAATGGCGTCACGCAGAATGCCGGGACGCTGGTCCAGGAAGTCGGCGCCGGTGTGGACAGCGTCGGCACCGGCGTCACCAACGGCCTCGGCCAGCTGGGCAACAACCCCAACGCCATTGGCACCACCGTCGCCGGCGCCACTGGCCTGGTCAGCCACACCGGAGGCGCAGTCAGCAGCCTGGGCGACACCGTGGCGGCCATCGGTGATGCCCCGGTGCTGGCCAACACCCCGCTCAATGGCCTGACCGGCCAGGTCGGCGGCCTGGTGGACGGCGTCGGCGGCAAGATCACCATGCTCGGCGACTCTCTCAGCGGCGCAGTGACCACCGGCCCGCTGAGCCAACTGACCACCCAGCTCAGCGGCACCACCGCCGGACTGGTCGGCAAGGTCGAAGGAACCACTCGCGGCGTCGGCGCCGCCACCGGACTGGGAGCGCCGGTGAACAACCTGTTGACCACCGTCGGCGGTGTTGTGACCCAGACAGGCAACCAGGTAGCCAGCGCGAATCCGGCGCTGGCACCGGTCGGCGGAATCGTCAGCGATGCGGGTCAGGCAGTCAGCGCGGCCGGCGGCTTGGTCAATGGCAGCAATCCGGGCGGTGGTCTGCTCGGCAACGTCACCGGCGCACTGGCTGGCGCCACTGGCGGCAGTAATCCAGTGGGCGGCGTGGTCAGCGGCGTGACCGGTGCCGTGGGCGGCATCACCGGCGCCCTGGGCGGCACCACTGGCGACAGCAATCCGGTGGGTGGCCTGGTCAGTGGTGTGACCGGCGCAGTGGGCGGCCTCACCGGATCCCTGGGCGGCGCCACCGGCGGCAGTAATCCGGTGGGTGGCCTGGTCAGCGGTGTGACTGGCGCAGTAGGCGGCCTCACCGGTTCTCTGGGCGGCGCCACTGGCGGCAGCAACCCGGTAGGCGGCCTGGTCAACGGCGTGGCCGGCACCGTCGGCGGCGTGACCAGCAGTCTCACCGGTGGTGGCGGCCTGGTCGCCGGGGCAGGCGTGGGCATCGGCAGCAACACCCAGGGTTCGGGCGTGGCAGTCGGCGCAGGCGCCGGTACGACTGGCGGTACCAGCGGTCAGGGAGGCCTGCTGGGCAATACGCTGGGCGCCGTGGGTGGCGCGCTGGGTGGTGTGACCGGCGGACTGGGTGGTGGATTGGCGATCGGTACGCCCAAGCAATAATCCGAATTACACCCATACTGTGGTTACCAGGAGCCGCCCACGGCTCCTGGTCCTTTATCGAAGTCGGTCTCATGGAGGAGCCAGATGCGCAAACTTGCTGTCCTGCCCCTGTTGTTGGCTGCACCTTTCGCCTGGGCCGAGCGCCCGATCCAGCTTCCCGGCTCCGATATCGAACAGACCCTGCCCCGCCCCAACCTCCCTGGCGGCGACATCCGCCCCAAGGCCCCCAAGGTCACCGCGCCGGAACCTTCAGCCACCCAGCCCGCGCAGATCCTCCAGCAGCGCATCCGTATCAAGCGCATCGAGCTGGCCGGCGGCAAGCACTACCCCGTCGAAACCTGGAAACCCCTGCTGGAGCCCCTGACCAAGCGCACCATCCAGGTCAGCGAACTGGTGGCGGCGGCCAAGGCCATCACCCAGCGCTACCAGGACGACGGCTACTTCATCTCCTTCGCCTACGTGCCCAACCAGGACTTCCGCAGCGGCGTCGCGCGCATCGTGCTGGTCGAGGGCCATATCAGCCAGGTCCGCGCCGCGGGCGACCTGGGAGTCCACCAGCAGCGCGTGGACCGCTGGATCGAGAAGCTGAAAGCGGAAAAGCCCCTCACCCGCGAGAGCTTCGAGCGCTTCAGCGTGCTGATGAGCCGGGTGCCCGGCATGCAGATGGCCATGGCGCTCAACCCACCCACCACCAGCGACGGTGGCGCGGTGCTGGAACTGGCTGGCAAGCAAAAGCGCTTCGATACCGGGATGAACCTCGACTCCCGGCGCGGCGAGCAACGCGGGCTGTTCAACGCCGAAGTGATGTCGATGCTTGGCTGGGGCGAGCAGCTGCAGTTCAGCTACCTCTACCCGCCGGGCGACGACCACGAGTACTACCGCGCCTGGAACTACAGCCAGTTGCTGGGCGACAACGGCGTGCAGCTGCTGGCCGGCTACAGCAAGTACAACTCGCGCCCCGGCGAGAACCTGCGCCTGGCCAGCGGCCTGGAGTTCGAACGCAAGCGGCAGAACGAGCGGGTCAGCGCCGGCCTGGGCATCCCGCTGATGCTGCGCCGCGACCTGACCTGGGACCTCAACCTGCGTGGCTACACAGTCAACGACACCAGCACCTACGACCTGGTCTACCCGGCCATCCCCTTCCGCATCGAACAGAAGAGCAAGCTGCGCGTGGTGGGTATCGAAACCGTCGTCCAGCAGTTCGCCGAGAAGCGCGTGCGCGCCGGCAGCGTGGCGGTTTACCAGGGGCTGAACGGCATGGGCGCGGAAGCGCCGGAGCCGATCAAGAAGAACTTCACCCGCCTGCTCGGCTTTGGCGCGCAGCAGGACCAGTTCGGCTCCAACTGGCAGGGCGTGGTGAGTGCTGCCTTCCAGTGGAGCGACGACGTGCTGCCCGACTCCGAGCAGGTCACCTATGGCGGCGGCAACTTCGGCCGCGGCTATCCGGACGACCAGGCCAGCGGCGACAAGGGCTGGGGCGCCTCCTACGAGGTGAACTATTCCTTCCTGCGGCAGAGCGCGGTGCTCAACCAGATTCAGCCCTATTTCGTCGTAGACACCGCACGCACCCGCTACAACCAGGACGGCCTGAACGAAGGCAAGCTCGGCTCGGCAGCACTGGGCGTGCGCTTCTCCAACCGCAAGCATTACCTGGTGTCGATGGAGGTCGCCAAGCCTTTCGGCGACCGCGCGCTGGACAACAACGAGCGCAGCCCGCGGCTGAACTTCGCCTTCAGCTACCAGATCCCCTGAGGGATGCGGAGAGTCACTGCGCCGGGCGCAGTGACTCTATGTAGGTACGCAGCGAATAGCCCAGCTTGGGTTCGAGCTGGCCGACGCGCTTCTTCAGGCCGCGCAGGTTCAGCTCCTGGTCGAGTTCGGCAGGAACGAAGACGATCACGTTGCCCTCGGGCACCGGGCACTCCCAGTAATGCCGGTTGAAGCGTCCACGCAGCAGCGCGGCGCCCAGCGGCCGGCCATCGTCGGTGCTCCACTGGTTGATCACCAGCCAACCGCCCGGCTTCAGACGCTCGCGACAGGCACCGAGAAAGTCCCAGCCAATGTGCGCCGGCGCCGGCCCGGTATCGGTGTAGAGATCGAGGAAGATCAGGTCCGCCGGCTCGCACTCGGCCAGCTCCTGCACGGCGTCGCCGATGCGCAGGTTCAGACGCTGGTCGTCCACCAGCCCGAGGTGCTCGCGGGCCAGGCGCGGGATGGATGGGCGCAGCTCGATGGCTTCCACCTCTTCCAGCGGCAGGTACTTCAGGCAAGCCTGTGTCAGGCTGCCCGCGCCGAAGCCGAGGAACAGCGCGCGGCGCGGGCGCGGATGGCACAGCGCACCGACCAGCATGGCGCGCGAGTAGTCGTATTCCAGCCAGCTCGGATCACCCATCAGCACGCAGCTCTGCTCGACCTCGTCGCCGAACTCCAGGTAGCGGAAGGCACCGCTCTCCACGACGCGTATCACGCCGAAGTCATCGCGCTCCTCGACGATCAGCAACTCTTCGCTCAGCAGCTCCTCGCTCATGACCGGCTCCGGGCAGAAACGGTCGTGACAATGCGATCCGCCGGGAGCGGCGAACGGCACGGATTGCCATTGAAATACAGGGGCTCGCGCACGCAATAATCCTTCGAATCAAGACGGCCAACCACGACCGACACGTCAGCAAGGCCGCAAGAATAACAGCCCAAGAGGCACAACCGAGCATGCACCAGCGCAACACCTCCCAAGCTCTCTCCGCACGCCACCTTTCCCCGCCCGGACTCCAGACACGGCACGCTCGCGCGTACCGCGCAGACGGCTGATCGCACCAACGAGTTCCGAAGACCCGTGTTCCCCTGGACAAGGATGTCCCCCCTCTCTTCACACGCCAGCGACCACGCGCGGGGCAAAAGCCGAGCTGATACCATGGGCGGATACTGTCCACAGCCGCGAAGACCCCGCCGATGAGCCTGCCCTGGAGCCCCGATAGCTGGAGAAGCAAGCCGATCCAGCAACAGCCCGCCTACCCCGACGCCAACCGCGTGAGCGAAGTCGAGCGCACCCTGGCCAGCTTCCCGCCGCTGGTGTTCGCTGGCGAGGCGCGCGAGCTGCGCCGGCAATTCGCCGAGGTCACCGCCGGCCGCGCCTTCCTGCTGCAGGGCGGCGACTGCGCCGAAAGCTTCGCCGAGTTCTCCGCGGCGAAGATCCGCGACACCTTCAAGGTACTGCTGCAGATGGCCGTGGTGATGACCTTCGCCGCCGGCTGTCCGGTAGTGAAGGTCGGGCGCATGGCCGGGCAGTTCGCCAAGCCGCGCTCCTCCGGCGATGAAACCATCGGCGGCGTGACCCTGCCCGCCTACCGCGGCGACATCGTCAACGGCATCGGCTTCGACGAGAAGAGCCGCGTGCCGGATCCGGAGCGCCTGCTGCAGGCCTACCACCAGTCCACTGCCTCGCTGAACCTGTTGCGCGCCTTCGCCGGCGGCGGGTTCGCCGACCTGCACCAGGTGCACCAGTGGAACCTGGACTTCATCGCCAACTCGGCGCTGTCCGAGCGCTACCAGCAACTGGCCGACCGCATCGACGAGACCCTCGCCTTCATGCGCGCCTGCGGCCTGGATACCGCGCCGCAACTGCGCGAGACCAGTTTCTTCACCGCCCACGAAGCGCTGCTGCTGAACTACGAGGAAGCCTTCATCCGCCGCGACAGCCTCACCGGCGGCTGGTACGACTGCTCGGCGCACATGCTGTGGATCGGCGACCGCACCCGCCAGCTCGACGGCGCCCACGTGGAAATGCTCCGAGGCGTCGGCAACCCCATCGGCGTGAAGGTCGGCCCGAGCATGGACAGCGAGGAGCTGATCCGACTGATCGACATCCTCAACCCGGAGAACGACCCCGGCCGCCTCAACCTCATCGTGCGCATGGGCGCGGACAAGGTCGGCGACGGCCTGCCGCGCCTGATCCAGACGGTACAGCGCGAAGGCAAGCAGGTGCTGTGGAGTTCCGACCCCATGCACGGCAACACCATCAAGGCCTCCAGCGGCTACAAGACCCGCGACTTCGCGCGCATCCTCACCGAGGTCCGGCAGTTCTTCGAAGTGCACCAGGCCGAGGGCAGCTATGCCGGCGGCATCCACATCGAGATGACCGGGCAGAACGTCACCGAGTGCATCGGTGGCGCGCGGCCGATCACCGAGGATGGCCTGAGCGACCGCTACCACACCCACTGTGATCCGCGCCTGAACGCCGACCAGTCGCTGGAGCTGGCCTTCCTCATTGCGGAAACCCTGAAACAGGTTCGCCGCTGAGTCCGACACGGGTCTCAGAGCAGTCCTAAAAACACTGCCCGCATTGACGCGGCCGGGGGCGCCTACCTAGAGTGGCGCCCCGCGCGGCAGCCGCCGCGCCATGGAAACCGTCAACCAAGGAAGATCCCGATGCAACTGCACCGCTCCCTCCTCGCCCTCGTCATTGGCGCCGCCGCAGCCCTCTCCGGCTGCCAGAACGTGAACACCGACAGCCTCATGCAGTCCGGCATGATGGCCATGAAGGCCGCCACCCTGAGCGACGCCGAGATCAAGCAGGTCGCCGACGAAGCCTGCGCCAAGCAGGATGCTGAAGCGCAGATCGCGCCGGCCTCCAGCCCCTATACCCAGCGCCTGGACAAGATCGCCGCCGCTCTGGGCAACCCGCTCAACGGCACGGCGGTCAACTACAAGGTCTACCTCACCGACGACGTCAACGCCTTTGCCATGGCCAACGGCTGCGTGCGCGTTTACTCCGGCCTGATGGACCTGATGAACGACAACGAAGTGGAAGGCGTGGTCGGCCACGAGATCGGCCACGTCGCCCTGGGCCATATCAAGAAAGCCACCCAGACCGCCTACGCAGCCGCCGCCGCACGCAACGCTGCTGCCGCCTCGGGCAATGCCACCGTGGCCGCACTGTCGCAGTCGCAGCTGGGCGAGATCGGCGAAGCGCTGGTCAACGCACAGTTCTCCCAGTCCCAGGAGTCGGCCGCCGACGACTACTCCTTCGACCTGCTGAAGAAGCGTGGCATCCCGCTGGAAGGCCTGGCCACCGCCTTCGACAAGCTGGCCAAGCTGAGCGGCGGCCAGGAGAGCAGCATGTTCGACTCGCACCCCGGCTCGCAGCAGCGCGCGGACCACATCCGCCAGCGCATCGCCAGCGGCAAGTGATCCCGGACGGGCCTCTGCGGAGGCCCGTTTGTTTTCAGACCCTCGCCAGCAACCCTTGCAGACGCTCGCCGGACGGCCGCCGGCAGTTCACCGCTACCCGTTCCAGCCCGAGCCAGTTCGCCATCTCGCCCAGTTGCTGCGCCAGCGCAGCGTGCCCTTCTTCGCCCAGCCCCTTTTCCTCTTCGTGGACGGCATGCACCACCAGCCTGCCGGCAGCGCGATCGGAGCGCAGATCGACCCGCGCGGCCAGGCGCTCGTCGAACAGGAACGGCAACACGTAGTAGCCGTAAACCCGCTTGTGCTGCGGCGTGTAGATCTCCAGGCGGTAGCGGAAGTCGAACAGCCGCTCGGTACGGGCGCGTTCCCAGACCAGCGAATCGAACGGCGAGAGCAAGGCACTGGCGCGCACCTTGCGCGGGATCACCGGGTCTGTCAGGCAGTAGGCCGGCGCCTGCCAACTCTGGACCTGCACCGGCAACAGCTCGCCCGCCTCCACCAGCTCGGCCAGCCGCAGCTTGCTGTCGGCAGGGTCGAGGCGGAAGTAATCGCGCAGGTCTTTCTCGGTAGCCACGCCCAGCGCCTGTGCCGAATGCAGCAGCAGCTGGCGCTGCGCCTCGTCTTCGTCCACTTCAGGCCGCTGCAGCAGATCGGCGGGCAGGACGCGCTCCGGCAAGTCGTACAGACGCTCGAAACCGCGACGCCCAGCGACCGTCACCTCGCCCGCGGCGAACAGCCACTCCAGCGCGTGCTTCTCGTCGCTCCAGTCCCACCAGGGGCCGGCGCGCTCTTCGCGGGTGGTCAGGCTGCCAGCCCCCAGCGCGCCTTGCTCGCGCACGGCATCGAGCACCCGCTGGATAACCGGTTGCTGCTCGCGCCCGAAGCGCGCCAGCTGCTGGTAGATGCCACGCCCCTCGGCCGCACGACGCATGCGCCAGCGCATCAGCGGATAGAGTTCCAGCGGCAGCAACGACGCTTCATGCCCCCAGTATTCGAACAGACGGCGATGCCGCCCGCCGCTCCAGGCGGCCTCTTCCAGCAGCGTCGGCGAGTAGTTGCCCAGTCGCGAGAACAGCGGCAGGTAGTGCGAGCGCACCAGCGCGTTCACCGAGTCGATCTGCAGCACGCCAAGCCGCTCGAGCAGGCTGCGCACATGACGGCGCTGCACCTCGCCGCCGGGCTTGCGCAGGGTGAACCCCTGGGCGGCGAGTGCCAGGCGGCGGGCCTGCTTGAGGGACAGGGATTCGACGGTCGGCATCGTGGACTCCGGGGCTGGGCGAGCCCTAGAGCCTAACGCCAATCGCAGCGCCTGGCTGCATCAGGCGGGTTCACCGAGCGGCGTGGGTACCGGGAAGGGACGTGCGAAAGTGAAGACCTCCGCCGAGGGGCCCTCCAGCCGCAGACGCTCCAGGCGGTCGCGGGCCATCGCCACATCCGGCAGCTCGCCTTCCGGCAGCCACCAGAGCGCGAGGCTCGGCGAAGGCAGGCGTTCCATCCAGTCGCGCTTGCTGCGCAGGACCTGCAGATGCTCGCCGGCATAGACGTAATCCTTGAGCGCTTCGACCGACTCCCACAGCGACAGGTTGACGATGATCAGCGGGTCGTCGAAGACGCGAATCGAGGTGGCATCGCCCTCCTCCGTCTGCAGGCGCCAGACGAAACCGGAGCTGCGCTCGGCGAGGGCATTGATGTGATCGAGCTGGTCGACGAAGCCCTTCATCAGGGGGTGATCCAGCGGTGCGCGGGCCCTGGCGATGTTGACCTGGGCAAGGTGGTAACGGGTGGACATGGGCTTCCTTGTCATCCAGCGGGTCATGAGGCTGATCAGGCTTTGGGGAGCGGGCGGCACGACGAGGGTCCGTGCCGCCCGGCGATTTCAACGGCGGACATAATCCATCCAGAACGGGCGCTCGACTTCCTGCTGAATGTCGGCACGGCTCAGGCCGATATCCTTGAGCGCCTCATCACTCATGGTCGCCAGCTCACGACGCTGGCGGGCCAGTTCGTGCCAGTGCAGGACACGTTGAATGGCGCGCTTCCAAAGCGGAACGGTGGAGACTTTGTGGACATGGTAGGACGCTGCTACGAAACCGAGTTGACCTTTCATCATGCTTCCCTCCCTGTGGGGTTGGATGCAGTTTCAGGCTCGCGCTAAGATCAATCCAACGAATCATTCTTATGCAACCCATCTCGGAGATTGATGAATGAGCAGCTTCCCCAGCATCGACAGCGAACTGCTGCGCACCTTCGTCGCCATCGCCGACCACGGCGGATTCACCCGCGCGGCCGAGATGGTCAACCGCACTCAGTCGGCAGTGAGCATGCAGATGAAACGCCTGGAGGAGGACGTACTGGAGCGCAGCCTGTTCGAACGCGACGGCCGCCAGGTGCGCCTGACGCCCGAGGGGCAGATCCTGCTGGGCTACGCGCGGCGCATCCTGCGGTTGCAGGGTGAGGTGTTCAACACCTTCCGCCAGCCGCACATGGTCGGCTCGGTGAAGATCGGCACGCCGGATGACTATGTGATGCGCTTCCTGCCCAGCATCCTTTCGCGCTTCGCCGAGGCCTATCCGCTGGTGCAGGTGGAAGTGCACTGCGACTCGTCCGCGCAGTTGCTGATGCGCAACGACCTGGACCTTTCCATCGTCACCCGCGAGCCGGGTACCGAGATCGGCCAGTTGCTGCGCCAGGAGTCCTTCGTCTGGATGGCCGCCGAGAGCTTCTGCCCGCAGGAGCAGCGCCCGCTGCCGCTGGCGATGTTCAACACCGCCTGCTTCTGCCGCGCCTGGGCCTGCAATGCGCTGGAGGCGATGGAAGTGGACTACCGCATCGCCTACAGCAGTCCGAGCCTGTCGGCGCTGTTCGCCGTGGCCAGTGCGGGGCTGGCGGTCACAGCGCAACTGCAGAGCCTGCTCACTGGCAATCTGCGCATCATCGGCGAGGACGAGGGCCTGCCAATGCTCCCCAACGCCAGCATCGTGCTGCTACGCGGGCAGAAGATGACCCCGGTGACCGACAAGCTGGCCGAGTACATCGTCGAAGGCTTCCGTTCGTAATGCGGCTCAACGCACCGCCAGCAGCACTGCGCAGACGATCAGGAAAGCGCTGAAGGCCAGACGCAGCTGACGCTCGGGCAGCGCATGGGCCAGGCGCACCCCCCAGGAAATGCTGACCAGCCCACCCAGCGCCAGCGCGCTGCCCATGCGCCAGTCCACATGGCCGTGCATGGCATAGGTCGCCAGCGCCACGCCCGTGCTGGGCGCCGCCAGAGCCAGCGCAAGACCCTGGGCGATCACCTGGGTCAGGCCGAAGACGGACGTCAGAACCGGCGTCGCCAGCACACCACCGCCCACCCCGAACAGCCCACCAAGAGAACCGGCACCCAGTCCCAGCACGCCCATCCACGGCAGGCCGTAGCGCGGCGTGCCGCTGCCCTGGGGCACGCGCTGGAACAGACGCACCAGCAGATACAGGGCCAGCAGCACCAGGAAGACCACGAAGGCGGTGCGCATGCTGCGGGCATCCAGGTTCACCGCGATGCTGGAAGCGAAGAACGCGCAGACCAGGCCGGTCAGCGCCAGGACGCCGGCCTGGGCGAAATCGATACGGTTACGCTGGTGATAACGCCAGATGGCCAACAACACATTCGGCACCACCATCACCAGCGCGGTGCCCTGCGCCAGCTGCTGGTCCAGCCCGAACAGCACGCCCAGTGCCGGAATCGCCAGCAGCCCGCCGCCAATACCGAACAGCCCACCCAGACTGCCCAGCACGACGCCGAGCAGAAAGTCCAAGACCAGGTCCCACATGACGCACCTCCACAACAAGGCGTCCATGCTAGAAAACCCCGGCTGGATGGGAAACGCAAAGCGTAGCACAATGGCTTTGTCCTTTTCGCAAAGCCATAACCCGCGATGAACCCTTCCAGCCTCGAAGACCAGCTCGACCTCTACTTGGACGTGCTCGACAACGGCAGCTTCTCCGCCGCCGCCCGCCTACGCCAGCTCACCCCTTCCGCCGTGGCACGGCGCATGGACGCGCTGGAGCAGGGATTGGGTTCGACCCTGCTGGTGCGCAGCACCCACAACGTGCGCGCCACACCGGCGGGGCTGGCGTTCGCCGAGCGGGCGCGGCGGATAGTCATCGAGTTGCGCCAGGCACGCGCGGAAGCGGTATCCCTGAGCACCGCGCCGGAGGGCCTGATCCGCATCGACGCCCCCGTCCCCTTTGGTCGCCGTCATCTGGCCCCGGCGCTGGCGGACTTTCTCACCGCCAACCCAGGCCTGGACGTGCAGCTGCGGCTGATCGACAGCTTCACCGACACCCGCGGGGAAAACCTCGGCCAGGTCGACCTGGTGCTGCGCATCGGCACCCTGCCCGACAGCCGCCTGGTCGCTACACGTCTCGCGCCCATGCGGCGGATCGTCTGCGCGAGCCCCGCCTACCTGCAGCAGCACGGCAGACCAGCCTCGCCACTGGAGCTGCCGGAGCACATCGGCCTCGACTGGGAAGGCCTGGCGCCGCCGCTGGCCTGGCGCTTCCTCATCGACGGCAAGCTGCAACACCTGCGCCCGCGCCGGCTGCGCATGACCGCGAACAATGCCGAGACGCTGGTGGAAGGTGCGCTGCAAGGCATCGGCCTCGCCCACCTGCCCACCTGGCTATGCAGCGAGTACCTGATCAGCGGCCAGTTGCTGCCGCTGTTCTGCGAGAACGGCCTTCCCGAACCAGAGCCTGGCGTTATCCACGCATTGCGCCTGGAGCGCGGCACCCACCCACGCAGTGAGCGCCTGCTGGGCTTCCTGCTGGAGCGTTTCGGCTTCCCGCCGCCATGGGATGCGGCGCTTGCGGAAGCGCTGTTCAAGAATTAACCATCGCGCTAAATTAATGCGCAATCACCTCTTCGCTTCGAGCACCCCGGCCAGGAGCATGCCATGACCCAGCAAGACCCGACCTGCGAAGCCCTCAAGCTCGACAACCAGCTGTGCTTCGCCCTCTACTCCACCTCCCTGCAGATGACCAAGGTCTACAAGCCCCTGCTGCAGGAGCTGGGCCTCACCTACCCGCAGTACATCGCCATGCTGGTGCTGTGGGAAGAAGACGGCATCACCGTGGGCGAGATCAGCTCGCGCATGCTCACCGACCCTGGCTCCCTCACGCCCCTGCTCAAGCGCCTGGAGGCAGAGGGTCTGATCACCCGCACCCGCAGTCAGGCGGACGAACGCGTGGTACAGCTGCGCCTGACCGACAAGGGCCGCGAGCTGCGCCGACAGGCGGAGAGCATTCCGGCCTGCATCCTGGCCAGCAGCGGTCTAACGTTGGACAGTCTGAAGCGCCTCCAGGAGGAGCTCGTGGACCTGCGCGGACACTTGCAAGCCCCGTAATCCGGGGCTTATGCCAAAGCTGCAGGTTCCTTAGTCAGAAATCTTCCAATAATTATCTTGCGCACTAAATTAATTCGAACTAATTTTCACCTCACGAACTGCTTAGCGCACAAGATATTGAGCAGCAAGACACTCTCATACCGAGTTACCTGACCGCGAATCGGAGACCACCATGCAAACCATCAAAGCCCTCTACACCGCCACCGCTACCGCTACCGGAGGCCGTGATGGCCGTGCCGTTTCCTCGGACGGCATCCTCGACGTGAAACTGTCCACTCCGCGTGAACTGGGCGGCGCGGGCGGCGAAGCCACCAACCCGGAGCAACTGTTCGCTGCCGGCTACTCGGCCTGCTTCATCGGCGCCATCAAGTTCGTCGCCAGCCAGAGCAAGAAGCAGATCCCGGCCGACGCCTCGATCACCGGCAAGGTCGGCATCGGTCAGATCCCCGGCGGTTTCGGCCTGGAAGTGGAACTGAACATCAACCTGCCGGGCCTGGACCAGGCCGAGGCCGAAGAGCTGGTCGCCAAGGCCCACCAGGTCTGCCCCTACTCCAACGCCACCCGCGGCAACATCGACGTGCGCCTGAACGTCAGCGTGTGATTCCACGAAAGGCAGAAACGAAAAAGCCCGGCATCAGCCGGGCTTTTTTCTGTCTCGGATCAGGCTCAGGCCTTGACGCGGGACTTGTACTCGCCAGTGCGGGTATCGATTTCGATCGAGTCGCCGATTTCGCAGAAGGCGGAAACCTGGACTTCAGCACCGTTCTTCAGGCGAGCGGTCTTCATCACTTTACCGGAGGTGTCGCCACGGACAGCCGGCTCGGTGTAGACGATTTCGCGAACGATGGTGGTCGGCAGTTCAACGGAGATGACTTTCTCGTTGTAGAAGACGGCTTCGCAGACGTCGGTCATGCCGTCTTCGATGAAGGTCAGCACGCCTTCCAGGTCGCCTTTCTCGATCTCGTACTGGTTGAACTCGGTGTCCATGAAGACATACAGCGGGTCCGCGAAGTAGGAGTAGGTGACTTCCTTGCGATCGAGGATGATCGGCTCCAGCTTGTCGTCGGCCTTGAACACGGTCTCGGTGCCAGCACCGGTCAGCAGGTTCTTCAGCTTCATCTTGACGACCGCGGAGTTACGGCCGGACTTGTTGAACTCGGCCTTCTGGATGACCCAGGGGGCGCCATTGATGTTGGCAACCTGGCCAGCGCGGAACTCTTGTGCGGTTTTCATACGATTATCCGATTGGATTGGAGACAAAAATCAGGGGCCATATCATAGCCAATTTGTATAAAAACGCACCAGCCCCGCGGCAAGATCGGTTTGTTCGCTCAGGCGCCGCTGCCAATTGCCAATCCACGCGGCCCACTCCGGCAGCCGGCTTTCCAGCTTTTGCCAGGCAGCGCCGGCGTCACCCTGGCCATTCCAGGCCATCCAGAACGACTGCAGCTCCATCCGCAGCGTCTCGTCCATTCCCTCACCGAACAGGGCCAGGAAAGCTTCCAGCTTCTCCAGGTGGACATCCTCATCCTGCTGGTAGATGTGCCAGACGAAGGGCCGCCCCGCCCATTGCGTCCGCACGAACGAGTCCTCGCCACGCACCGCGTTGAAATCGCAACTCCACAGCAACGGGTCATAGTCTTCCTGGCGCACGAAGGGCAGCACCTGAACACGCAGGGCCTCCTTCCGGTACTGCTGCCCCACTCCCAGAGCCTGCTCCGCCCAGCGTTCGACATCGGCGAGCACCCTGCCCTCGGGCACCAGCAATAAAGTGGCGACGGTACTTCCAGCCAGTGCGTCCAGCCAGCCAGCCAGCGCGGCATTCTCATAAGCGAACAGGGAAATGCGCCGCTCGTGAGGCTCGGGGTGCACGCCAAGGCTTTCCAGGAAGCGAAGGCTGGCCGCCGGATCGGCCTGGAAGGCATCGCGCCGGGCAATCAGGTCACGCTCGCGCAACAGCCCGCCGGTGGCAGTAGTGAAGCCAGGGAAATAGAAGTACTTCTGCAGCCCGCTGGCCTGCATCGATGGCAAACCATGGCAGGACTCCACCCAGGACTCGGCGCTGAGGTATTCCAGGTTCAGCCACAGGGAAGGCGACTGCCGCTCGCGCATCGCTTCTATATAGGCAGCCGGCATTTCACAGGCGAAGGCCTCGATCACCACGTCCGCCGCAGGAGTGTCCTGCCAGGGCTTGGGCCACAGCCGCACTTCCACACCCGATTGCTGTTGCGACGCGGCCGCGCCATCAGCTGTCGGGCAGATACGCACGAAGGCCGCGAGATCGTCGACCCACAGCCGCACCTGCTGGCGGTGCTCTCCGGCCAGTTGCCGGGCCAGCCGCCAGGTGACGCCGATATCGCCATAGTTGTCGACTACGCTGCAGAAGATGTCCCAGCTGGCCATGCGCTTTCCTACGTACCAGAGCGTGTCTCAGAAGGAGCCAGTGTACCCGCGATCCCGGCCATGCTCCTTAAGCCGATGAATCCCTTGGAAAAAATTTTCAAAAAAGATTTGCCAAGAAGGAAACCTTTGAGTAAAGTGCGCGCCTCGACAGACACAGCGCTGTCGAGAAATCTGGTGAGGTGTCCGAGCGGTTGAAGGAGCACGCCTGGAAAGTGTGTATACGAGAAATCGTATCGAGGGTTCGAATCCCTCCCTCACCGCCAGATTCATGAAAAAGCCCGGCTAAGCAATTAGCCGGGCTTTTTCGTTTTCCCCTTCACACTTTCTTCACCTGTTGCGGCCTAGTTGCAAGTTGTCAGTTGGACAAATGCACAACGGCGATTAAACAGTTGTTCGACCATTGTCGACAGTCATCTGACAGCTTGGTTCCGCAGCCCTGAAACCCGCCTCAGACCCCGCCTGACACCTGTTGGCAACACTCCTTTGCCAGATTGGACAGTTTTTGCCCAAATCGGCCTCGCACAACTGCTAACAGCACCCGTAACATGAAAAAAAAGTGCCGTACTTGCGCTTGGTCAGTTTACTTACTACAAGTAATGGGTACTATGTAGTCCGGCTAATTTCCCAGCCATGGGAGATTGCTTTTAATGGAAATGTCCACCTTAAGGGGAACACGATGAACAACGTTCTGAAATTCTCTGCTCTGGCTCTGGCTGCTGTTCTGGCCACCGGTTGCAGCAGCCACTCGAAAGAAACCGAAGCACGTCTGACCGCTACTGAAGACGCCGCTGCTCGCGCTCAAGCCCGTGCCGATGAAGCCTATCGCAAGGCTGACGAAGCTCTGGCCGCCGCTCAGAAAGCCCAGCAGACCGCTGACGAGGCTAACGAGCGCGCCCTGCGTATGCTGGACAAAGCCAGCCGCAAGTAATAGATCTTCGGATCTGTTCGAAAAAACCGACCCCTCGGGGTCGGTTTTTTTATGCCTGCCTGTTTTTCCCCTCGACAAACAGGCAGGCAACAAAAAGCCCGCTCGACCGGTAACGGTCGGCGGGCTTCTTAGTGCGCGCTGCGAGTTACTGCAGCGGCACCGCGTCCTGGTCAACAGTAGCGGCAACCGAACCACCCTGCTGCACTTGCTGCGGCTGGGCAATGGCAACCGGCAGGCCGTCTTCGGCAGCAACCACTTCACGCACCACGTTCCAATCCATCTGCATCTGGCTGGCGATGTCTTCGCGCTTGAGCAGGGCGTTGATCACCGCGGTGTGCTTGTCGACCACGGACGGGTCGCCGTTGTCATCGATGGGCGCGTGGGCTTCGAGGTAGATCTTGCCTTCGCTGCGACCGAACTTGTACGGCTCGTTGATGATGCGCACCTTGGTGCCCACCGGAATCATCGAGAAGAGCTGGGTCACGTCCCAGTTGTACATGCGGAAGCAACCGTGGCTGGTACGGGTGCCGATGCCGAACTTCTTGTTCGAACCATGGATCAGGTAGCCATGGAAGCCCAGGCTCATCTTGTACGGACCCAGCGGGTTGTCCGGACCCGGCGGCACTACGGTCGGCAGCGGATCGCCGTCGGCGGCGTGCTCGGCGCGGATCGAGGCCGGCGGGTACCAGGCCGGATCCTTGGTCTTGGCGATCACGCTGGTGCTGCCCACCGGCGAACCCCAGCCTTCGCGACCGATTCCCAGGGCGTAGGTGTAGACAACATTCTTGTCCTTGGGGAAGTAGTACAGGCGGTATTCGGCGAGGTTGATCACCACCCCTTCGCGGGGACCTGCCGGCAGGACGAAACGGGTCGGAATGATGACCTCGGTACCCACGCCCGGCAGCCAGGCATCGACGCCCGGGTTGGCAGCGATCATCTCGGAGTAGCCGAGGCCGTACTTCTCGCCCAGGTCGGCGAAGGTGTCTTCGTACTTGGCCTTGATGACCTGGACCTGGCCGACGATATCGTCGCCCGGTGCCGGCAGCGGCAATTCAATGGCGGAAACGGGGCCGGCCGAGAGCAGCGCGGCGAGGGACAGCGAGCAGGCGGCAATGACGCGCGACAACATCCGAGGATCCTTGACGTGGGCAATGAGCAAAGGGTGATCAGTTTACCACCGCAAGCCCCGTCAACGGGAGATATCAGATGAGCCAGGAACTGCGCGCGCCGCGCTTTTCCTCTTCGAGTTGTTTCAGGCAGGCCGCGCAGATGCGCCGATCGCGCAGCAGCGGTTTCTCGGCGCCGCGCCACATCGGCTGTGCCGGCAGCAGGCTGCCGCACAACGTGCGGTCGGCCGGGGTTCCCAGCTCCAGCTGGCGCGCGACCAGATGCACCCGGACCTCGCGGCAGGCGAACAAGTCCAGCTGCTCATCGGGTTCGATCAGCTGGTAGGCGAAGAGGGTCCAGGCGGGGCGCGACATAGGGGGTTCCAGAAGGGTGCGCAAACATAGCCGAAAGGTCGTTCGCGGGGAAGCCTCGATTCTGCGGTTTACACTAGTAAAGTCGCCTCACAGCAGCGGTTTGAGCGTCGGCCAGACGTTATCCAGCAGCCTGGGCTGCGCCGCCACCGCCGGATGAATGCCGTCAGCCTGCATCATGCCCTGTACGCCCCCTACCCCTTCGAGGAAGAACGGCACCAGCGCAATCTTCTGTTCGCCTGCCACGCTGTCGAAGACCTTGGCGAAAGCATCGGTGTAGCGCTGGCCGTAGTTCGGCGGCAGGCGCATGCCGAGCAGGATCACCTTGGCACCCGACTTCTGCGACTGTTCAACCATGCCGCTAAGATTCTGTTGCAATTGCGCCGGCGCCATTCCGCGCAGGCCATCGTTGCCGCCCAGTTCGATCACCACCAGCTTCGGCTTCTGCTCCGAAAGCAGCGCCGGCAGGCGCGCGAGGCCTCCTGCAGTGGTATCGCCGGAGATCGACGCGTTCACCACCTTGTAGTCGAAACCCTGCTCCTGAAGACGCTTGTCCAGCAGGTTGACCCACCCCAGGCTGGTATCCAGCCCCAAACCGGCGCTGATACTATCGCCGACGACCAACAGCGTCTGCGCCGCGGCCTGCTGCGTGATCAGAAGCAACGCCAGGCAGCCGCCCATTAGCCATGCACGCATCGGATTCTCCATGAGCGAAAGCATTCTCACCGCGCGGAACCTTAGCAAGGTTGTTTCCAGCGCGGAAGGCAAGCTGACCATCCTCCACGACCTCTCCCTCGACCTCGCCCGCGGTGACAGCCTCGCCATCGTCGGCAGCTCCGGCTCGGGCAAATCCACCCTCCTCGGCCTGCTCGCCGGCCTGGACCTGCCCAGCGGCGGCGAGATCGTCCTGCTCGGCCACACCCTGGGCAGCCTCGATGAAGACCAGCGCGCGCGAGTACGCGCCGCCCACGTCGGCTTCGTCTTCCAGTCCTTCCAGTTGCTCGACAGCCTCAATGCGCTGGAGAACGTCATGCTGCCGCTGGAACTGGACGGCCGGAAGGACGCCGAGCAGCGCGCCCGCGAATTGCTGGAACGCGTCGGCCTCGGCCAGCGCCTGACCCATTACCCGCGCCAGCTCTCCGGTGGCGAACAGCAGCGGGTCGCCATTGCCCGCGCCTTCGCCGCCGAACCGGACGTACTGTTCGCTGACGAACCGACCGGCAACCTCGACACCCACACTGGCGAGCGCATCAGCGACCTGCTCTTCGAACTGAACCGCGAGCGCGGCACCACTCTTGTCCTGGTGACCCACGACGAACGCCTCGCCCACCGCTGCCAGCGCCATATCCGCCTGGAAAGCGGCCACCTGATCGACCACGTCGAACCCTGACGGACGAGAGCCGATGAAGCCACTGTCGCTGCCCAACCTGTTCCGCCTGTCCCTCCGCCAGCTGTGGCGCGAGGGGCGCAGCGGCGAACTGCGCGTGCTGTTCTTCGCCCTTCTGGTGGCGGTGGCGGCGAGCTCTGCCATCGGTTATTTCAGCGCGCGCCTGAACGGCGCCATGCTGGTGCGCGCCGCCGAATTCCTCGGCGCGGACCTGGTACTCACCGGCACCCAGCCGGCGCAGCCGGAACAGATCGACCGCGGCCTCAAGCTCGGCCTGCAGCACGCGCAGAGCGTGGAATTCTCCAGCGTGGTGGCCACCGACAACGGCATCCAGCTGAGCAGCGTGAAGGCCGTCGGCGACAGCTATCCCCTGCGTGGCGAACTGAAGAGCGCGCCTGCCCCCCTGCAGCCGGAAGTCGAGGGCGGCCGCCCGGCACCGGGCGACATCTGGGTCGAATCGCGCCTGCTCGCCAGCCTCGACCTGAAGATCGGCGACAGCGTCGACATCGGCCGCAAGTCCCTGCGCATCGCCCGTGTGCTGACCTATGAACCGGATCGCGCTGGCGACTTCTACAGCCTCACCCCGCGCGTAATGATGAGCCTGCACGACCTGGACGCCACCGGCGTGGTGCAGCCCGGCAGCCGGGTGCGCTATCGCGACCTCTGGGGCGGCGCGCACGATGCGCTGCAAACTTACCGGCAAGCTACCCAAGGCAACCTGGCCGCCAACCAGGAACTGCAGGACGCGCACCACGGCAACCGTCAGATCGGCGATGCCCTGGGCCGCGCCGAACGCTACCTGAACCTCGCCAGCCTTGCCGCTGTGCTGCTCGCCGGCGTGGCCGTGGCGCTGTCGGCCAACCGCTTCGCCACCCGCCGCTTCGACGCCAGCGCACTGCTGCGCTGCTTGGGTCTGTCGCGCCGCGAAGCCCTTCTGCTGTATGGCAGCCAACTGTTCGCGCTGGGACTGGTTGCCAGCGTCTGCGGCGCCTTCCTCGGCTGGCTCGCGCAGCTGGGCCTGATGCACCTGCTGGGCAACCTGCTGCCGCCGGAAATTCCCGAAGCCGGCATAGTCCCCGCGCTCGCCGGCATGGCGACCGGGCTGGTCGCGCTGGCCGGCTTTGCCTTGCCACCGCTCGCCGCGCTGGGCCGCGTACCGCCGCTGCGCGTGCTGCGCAGCGACCTGCTGCCGGTGCCGATGCGCACCTGGGCCGCCTATGGCTGTGCGCTGCTCGCCCTCGGCCTGATCATGTGGCGCCTGAGCCTGGACCTGAAACTCACCCTCGCTCTCCTCGGCGGCGGCGCCATCGCCGCGGTGATCCTTGGCTTCACCCTGCTGCTGGCCCTGCGTGGCCTGCGCCGCGCCCTCCAGGGTGCCAGCCTGCCGTGGCGCCTGGGCCTGGGCCAGCTGCTGCGTTACCCGCTGGCCGCCGCCGGACAGAGCCTCGCCTTCGGCCTGATCCTGCTGGCCATGGCGCTGATCGCCCTGCTGCGCGGTGAATTGCTGGACACCTGGCATTCCCAGTTGCCACCCAATGCGCCGAACCACTTCGCGCTGAACATCCTGCCGGCCGAGAAAGACGGTTTCGAGCAACGGGTGAAGGCACTGTCGCCCAACGCCGAAGACCTCTATCCGATGGTGCCTGGCCGGCTGGTGGCGGTGAACGGCAAGCCCGTCCAGACATTGAAGGAAGACGTGCGCAGCGAGCGCGCCCTGCACCGGGACCTTGGCCTGACCTGGTCGGAACGCCTGCCTGCGGGCAACCAGATAGTCGCCGGTGATTGGTGGCAGACCGGCGAGAACAGCGAACTGCCGGGTGTCTCGGTGGAAGAGAAGCTCGCCGGCAACCTCGGCCTGAAAGTCGGCGATCACCTGAGCTTCACCGTCGCCGGGCAGACTCGCGAAGCGCAGATCCGCAGCCTGCGCTCGGTGAAATGGGACAACTTCCAGCCCAATTTCTTCATGGTCTTCGAGCCCGGCACCCTGACCGACCTCCCGGTGACCTACCTGACCAGCTTCTACCTGCCGGTAAGCCAGGAGCGCCAACTGATCGAACTCGCCCGCGCCTACCCCACCGTCACCCTGCTGCCAGTGGACGCGCTGCTGGCGCAGCTGCGCAGCATCCTCGACCAGGTGACGCTGGCGGTGGAGTACGTGCTGGTGTTCGTCCTCGCCGCCGGCTTCGTGGTGTTGTTCGCCGGCCTGCAGGCGACCCTCGACGAGCGCCTGCGCCAGGGCGCACTGCTGCGCGCACTGGGCGCCGAACGCGGCCTGCTGATGCGCACGCGGCGCAGCGAGTTTGCCCTGCTCGGCGCGGTCAGCGGCCTGCTGGCGGCGCTGGGTTGCGAGTTGATCAGCTACCTGCTCTACCGCCTGGTGTTCGACCTGCCGTGGAGTCCGCATCCCTGGCTGCTGGGGCTGCCGGTACTGGGTGCGCTGCTGGTGGGCGGCGCCGGCCTGCTGGGCACCCGCCGCGCGCTCAATGTGAGCCCATTGCGCCTGCTGCGCGAGAGCTGATCGGGTAGACTGCCCCGATCACTCTCGCCGCACTGGATGCCATGAGCCGCTATCGTCCGCCCCGCCCTGCCGGTACCCCGCTGATCACTCCCGAAGGCGAAGCGCGCCTGCGCGCAGAACTGCATGAACTGTGGAACGTGCGTCGGCCACAGGTGACCCAGTCGGTCAGCGAGGCCGCCGCGCAAGGCGACCGCTCGGAGAACGCCGAGTACACCTACGGCAAGAAGATGCTGCGTGAGATAGACAGCCGCGTGCGCTTCCTGCGCAAGCGCCTGGAAAACTGCAAGGTAGTCAGCGAGCGCCCGGCGGATCCGAACAAGGTCTACTTTGGCGCCTGGGTCACCCTGGAAGACGAGGACGGCGAACAGGCCCGCTACCGCATCGTCGGCCCGGATGAGCTGGACCTGCGCAACAACCACATCAGCATCGACTCGCCCCTGGCCCGCGCCCTGGTGGGCAAGGAGCTGGACGCCGAGGTGATGGTGCGCAGCCCGTCCGGCGAGAAGATGTGGTTCGTGGTGGAAATCGAGTATCCCTGAAGGAGCCTATCTGAAGGGGCTAGCTTGCTCGCGAATCCGCCCAGCGTTGGTGGCGCCGGTGAATCCGTTCGCGAGCAAGCTCGCGCCTACCTGATCAGAACGACGGTGGGCGCCGGGTAATCAGGCCCTGCCGGGCCACACGGGTCAGCTCGTGAACAGCCGACTCCAACTGCTCGACCACCGGCGACTGCACCACGGCGAAGTCGAAACTGTCAGTCGGGAAGCGCGCGAGATCGGCAAAGGTTTCGGCAAACTGGATCAGAAAGGTACGCGAACCGTTCCAGCGCTTGGGCCAGCCATCGAGGTAACGGACAAGGGTGGGCTGGTGATTGCCGCCCAGGAGAATCTTCGGATTGCGCCGCACCAGGCCAGTGGTGATCGGGGCCAGGCGCACATGCGGGTTGGGACAGGTCATGGTGTCACGTCTCCGCCTCAGGGGTCCTGCTGGACGCGGCGAGAGGCACACCGAACCAGCGCTTTAGCGGTATTTCGATGTCAGCCATCGCTGCATCCGCGCCCCGCAAGTTGCTACTTAAATCGGCGCTGTGCGGCATCCTAGAGAAGCCCCGGCAAAGCTGTCAAGGAGACTTCAGTCGATGACCACACCCCCCATGCGGCTGTTCTTCGCCCTGCCCTGCCCAGCGGAACTGGCGGCGCGCATCTGCACCTGGCGCGACAGCCTGCACCACGACGGCCAGCCTGTAGCCCAGGCCAACCTGCACCTGACACTGGCCTTTCTCGGCTCCGTGCCGCGCGGGCGCAAGGCCGAATTGCGCGCCATCGGCGAACGCCTGCCACGCCAAGGCTTCAACCTTGAACTGGACCACATCGCGCGCTGGAACAACGGCATCCTGCACCTGGCGCCCAGCAACGCGCCGGCCGCCCTGCACGGACTGGTGCACGCCCTGCGCGAGGAGCTGCATACGAGTGGATTCGAGGTCGAGCATCGCCCGTTCCATCCGCATATCACCCTCGCTCGCCATACCCACCACACGCCGGCCGCCGCAGCCTCCTTCCTGCTGCCAGCCCGTGCCGTGACGCTGTTCAGCTCGGAGAACAGCCCCACTGGCGTGCGCTACCGCGCCATCGGCGAGTGGCCGCTAGACAGCGTCTGAGCGCGCCGCCCAGCCCTGGGCGTAATCGAGAAAGCGACGCAGGCCCGCCGTGGGGTACTTGTCGATATGCAGCGCACGGAAGAAGGTACGCCGCAGCGGTCCCAGCGGGTTTTCCAGGCGCACCAGTTCGCCGCGTGCAAGCTCCGCCTGCACCACGCGCTGCGACAGGCAGCCGATGCCGAAGCCGCTGCCCACCAGATGCTTGATTGCCTCGGCGTTGCTCACCTCCAGAGGCGCGTTGACACTGCCCAGGCGTGGCAATACCTGCTGCTCGAATGTCACACGGGTACCGGAACCGGCTTCGCGCAGCACCCAGCGAGCCGCCGACAAATCCTTCAGGCTGACGCGTTCGGCCAGCGCCAGGGGATGATCCGGCGCCACTACGAGTAAAAGCTCGTCCGCCATCCATGGGGTGAGCTGGATCTGCGGATGCTGGATCGGCGCCTCGATGAAGGCCACGTCCAACCTGAACTCGGCCAGCGCCTCGATCACCCCGCCGCTGTTGGCAACCTGCAACTCCAGACGGCTTTCGGGCAGTTCGCCGAGAAAACCGGCCATTACCTGCGGTAGCAGATAGCCACCGATGCTGCGGCTGGCGCCGAGGCTCAGCTGCACCGGCGCCGACTCGAACAGGCTCTCCAGCTCCGCGCTCTGCGCCAGCAAAGCACTGGCCTTGGGGTAGAAGGCGCGGCCGTTGTCGTTCAGCGCCAGGCGCTTGCCGCTACGATCGAACAGGCGCGTGCCGAGCGCGCGCTCCAGCTCCTGCAACGCCTGGCTGGCGGCGGACTGCGACAGCGCGATGCGCGCTGCCGCCTGGGTCACGTTGCCCAGTTCGGCGATAGCGGTGAAGGTCGCCAGTTGGCGAAGGGTGATGCGCGGGCCCATATCGATAAAACCGGTCAACCCAATAAGAACAATCCGTTTTTACACTAAGCAGGGCGGCGGCACCATGGCTTCACCTTACACAAGGAGCCTGTAATGAACGCCCTTCGCCGCCTGCCCTACTACGCCCCCGGTGCCCTGCTCTGCCTGGGCATCGCCTTCGGCTCCCGCCAGCTCATGGAAATCCCCGCGCTGCAACACCTGGGGCTCGGTAGCCTGACCCTGGCGATCCTCATCGGCCTGCTCGCCGGCAACCTGGGCCTGGCCCGCTTCGGCAGCATCCGCCCCGGCATCGACCTGTCGCGCCAGCAACTGCTGCGCCTGGGCGTGGTGCTCTACGGCCTGCGCCTGACTTTCCAGGACATCGCCGCCCTCGGCCCGGCCGCACTGATCATCGACGTGCTGATGGTCGCCAGCACCCTGACCGTCGCCTGGTGGATCGGCGAGCGCTGGCTCAAGCTGCCGCGTGAAAGCGCCCTGCTGATCGGCGCCGGCAGCGCCATCTGCGGCGCCGCGGCGGTGATGGCGAGCAGCCCGGTGCTCAAGGCGCGCGCCGAACACACCGCCGTCGCGGTGGCCACCGTTGTCCTGTTCGGCACCCTGGCGATGCTGCTGCACCCGCTGATCTACGCTGCGCTGCCCAACCTGTTCGGCAGTGAGCAGGCCTTCGGCGTGTTCACCGGCTCGACCATCCACGAAGTCGCCCAGGTGGTTGCCGCCGGCCGCGCCATGGACCCCGCCGCTGCCGACGCCGCGCTGATCAGCAAGATGCTGCGCGTCCTGCTGCTGGCCCCGGCCCTGCTGATCCTCGGCCGTGTGGGTTGCGCCGAAGCCGCCGAGCCGGGTGCGCGCCGCAAACTGCACATTCCGGGCTTCGCCGTGTTCTTCCTGCTGGTGACCGGCCTGCGCTCGCTGGGCTGGGTGCCGGAAAGCTGGTTGGCGCCGCTGCAGCAGCTGGACGATGTGATGCTCGGCATGGCGATGGCCGCCCTGGGCCTGGCCACCCGCCTGGGCGACCTGCGCAAGGAAGGCCCCAAGCCGCTGCTGCTGGGTGCTGGACTGTTCGTCTTCCTGCTGGTGGGCGGCGGCCTGATCAATGGCGGCGTGCAGTATCTCTTCCACTGAATCGCGTTCCACCGATTCAGAGACAAACAAAAAGGGCGGACACCTTGGGTGTCCGCCCTTTTTCGTTACCGGCTTTCTGCTACTGCCTTGGCGATCAGCTGGACAGCTTGCGGTCCAGGGAGAACGGGCCGGCGCCGCTGATCAGCAGCGCGACGCTGATCATGATCAGGGTGAAGGCGTATTCGAAGCCGTTGGCGGTGATGAAGAAGCCGTTGGCCAGGTGCACGCTGAACACGGCAACCAGCATGGCGACGATCAGCGGGATACTCGCCAGACGCACCAGCAGGCCAAGGACCAGGGCCAGGCCGCCGAAGAATTCGGCGCTGCCGGCCAGAGCGGCCATCAGGTAGCCGGGGGTCACGCCGAGGGATTCCAGCCAGCCCGCCATGCCTTGCAGACCCGGGCCACCGAAGGCGCCGAAGAGTTTCTGCGAGCCGTGTGCCATGAAGGTCAGGCCGGTGGTGATACGCAGTACAGCGATGCCGGCGCCGGCGTTGGTGGTCAGGATGGATTTGATCAGCGAGTTCATGGTGCGTCCTTATGGAAGCTCGAGTGGGAGCGAAGGGTTGCGTAGGAAGTGGGTGACAACCGTGGTTGCTTGGCGATCACTATATCCAGTTTTTCCGATATCAAAAGCGCAAAATAGCGCTAATAACTATCGAATAAACCGATTACTTCTTGATTGCCGCCACGCTTTCACGTGGCTCGAGGCCATCACGTTCGCGCTGATATGCAAGATAGTACTTGTTGACGCTGCTGACGTAGTTCACCACGCCCATGCCCAGTTGCTCGGCCGCCACGCGCTCGACCTGGAAGAACCACTGGTTGGGGTTAAGGCCTTGGCGCTTGGCCTCCGCGCGCAGGCTTTGCACCCGCTCGGGACCGGCGTTGTAGGCAGCAAGAACGAAGGCCATGCGGTCACGTTCATTGATGCGCGGGCTGGAGAAGAAGCGCTTGCGCAGCATCGCCATGTAACGGCTGGCGGCCTGCACATTGCTGTCCTTCTGGTGCACGGTATCCACGCCCACGGCGCGGGCCGCCGCCGGGGTGATCTGCATCAGCCCGGTAGCGCCGCCAGCGCCGCGCGCGCTGGCATTGAGATTGGATTCCTTGAAGGCCACGGCAGCCAGCGCCAGCCAGTCGACCTTGTTCTGCTCGGCGTAGCGCTGCAGGGTCGGGCGCACGGCTTCCAGGCGCTTGCGGTCAGGCACGACCAGCGGATTGCGCACCTGGTAGGCGCGGCGATAAAGGCGCTGGAAGGCCACGTCCTGGTCCGCCGGCGCGCGGTAGTCCTTGAGGAAGCGGTTGACGCTGGCACGCAGCATCGGCGCGTCGCGGCGCACGTACCAGGCCATCGGCTCGCTGTTGTCCAGCACCAGATGACGGTCCACGCGCAGCTTGGTGAAGACCTTGCTCCAGCGCTCGGCGATGGGTTGCTCGACCACGGTGTAGTTGAAGATGCCGGCCTGGACCATCTCCAGCACATCTTCCACGGCCAGGGAGGAATCGGTCCACTCCAGCACCAGCGGTGCCATGCGCTTCTGCGCCAGACGCTCGTTGACCTTGCGCACGGCCTCGCCAGCGGCGCTGCCGGCCGGCAGGGTGATGGTGCGGCCGGCGAGCTGCTCCAGGCGCACGAACTTGCGGTTGCCCTGCTTGGTCACCAGCACCAACGGCACGTCGGCCTTCCACGGCAGGCTGGGGCTGACGTTCTGGCCGTCGCGGGCCAACAGGACCTCCCCGGGGGCGACCAGATCGCCTTCGCCGCGTTGCAGCGCGCCGAGCAATTGATCCTTGGCCTTGGGAATGAACTTGATGGTGAGCGGCTTGCGCCCCGGGGCGCTGTCGTTGAGGTACTGCTCGAAGGCACGCAGGCGGCGGTACTCGATACCAATCGGCTCGCCCTTGATTTCGCCGGAGCTGTTGCGGCTCTGGTTGACCAGAACCCGCAGGGTGCCGCCAGAGCGGATGGTGGCCAGGTCGCGGGCGTCGCTGCTTTCCTGCTCCCAGTTTTCCGGCTGGGCCGTCAGGCGCGCGGCCGCCGGCAGTGGCGTCAGGGCCACGAGGCACAGCAGTAGCAGCAACAGTCGGGTCATCCAGCTCTCCGGGGGCTCGCACTCGGCGGTGGGCCGATTAGAGTGCGGTTTCGACCGGTAGTTCCCGGCCGCCAAGGGCGCGCAAGACTCTCACAGGAGGGGATAAACACCAACCCGAAACTTCCGATAGATCTTCGGAATATTCCTCAACCTGTTGTTTTTGAAGAATTTTCGTCAAAAAAGCGGCTTTTGCTATGCTCCGCTTCCGAACAAAGGGAACAAAAATGCAACTGATCGACATCGGCGTCAACCTCACCCACCCGAGCTTCGTCCCGGAACGTGAAGCGGTCCTCGCTCGCGCCATCGAGGCCGGCGTCGTACAGATGGTGCTGACCGGAACCAGCCTGGACGACAGCGAACAGGCCCTGGAGCTGTGCCGGCAACGGGACGAAGAGCAGCGTCTTTACTGCACCGCCGGCGTCCATCCGCACGAAGCCAGCCACTGGGACAGCGGCAGCGCCAAGGTTCTTCGCGGCCTGCTGGCCGAGGACCGGGTGAAGGCGGTCGGCGAATGCGGCCTGGACTTCAACCGCGACTTTTCGCCGCGCCCGCAGCAGGAGAAGGCTTTCGAAGAACAGCTGGGCCTCGCCGTGGAGTTGCAGTTGCCGGTGTTCATCCACGAGCGCGATGCGGGCGAGCGCCTGCTGGCGATCCTCAAGGACTTCCGCGACAAGCTGCCGGCCGCCGTGGTGCATTGCTTCACCGGCGAGCGTCGCACACTTTATTCGTACCTCGACCTCGACCTGCACATCGGCATTACCGGCTGGATCTGCGACGAGCGCCGGGGCACCCATCTGCAGGAACTGGTGCGGGAGATTCCCGAAGGCCGGCTGATGCTGGAGAGCGACGCGCCTTATCTATTGCCGCGCACCCTGCGGCCGAAGCCCAAGAGTGGCCGCAACCAGCCGGCTTATCTGCCGGAAGTTCTGGCCTGCGTCGCCGAGCATCGCGGCGAAAGCACCGAGGCAGTCGCGGCCCACACCACGGCCAGCGCGCGGGCGTTTTTCAACCTGCCGGAAATTTGAACCAACTCTCAAGATCGCGGCTCGTCGGCCGATATGTCGGGGGCAGAAGGTGGCTTGATCGGTATCAATGGCCAACCTTCCCCCTTTTCACGACAATAATGGCGCCTTGCCATTATTTGACCGACAAGAAGAGATTTATGGCCGCCTGGATCCGCGATATTTCCCTCAAGTACAAATTCTGGGCCGTCAACGCGGTCGCCTTCGTCACCACCTTGCTGCTGGTCATGTTCGCCATGCACCAGGAACTCGACGGGCGCAACCAGCAGGCACGCCAGGGTGCCGAAGCCCAGGCCCAGTTGCTGAAGAACTGGCCGGCGGGCTCGGCATTGCCGGCTTCGCCGAACCTCGTCAGCTTCGCCAGCGGCAGCGCGCCACAGATCGCCGGTATCGACGGTTCCGCCCTCGCCCGCACCAGCGGCTGGGTTGACCTGCAGGGCGCGCAGACCCGCGATGGCGCCCTGGCAGGTGCCTACGTGCAGGACATCGGCAACGGCCAGCGCGTCGCCGTGCTTGCCCCCGGCGCCGACTTCTGGAGCGTCTTCGAGGACCGCGCCCTGCCCTTCGCCGGCGCCGTGCTGGTGCTGATGCTGGCCCTGCTGGCCGCCTCGCAGTTGCTGATCCGCTTCATCCTCACCCACCTGCTGACCCTGCGCGACGTGATGCTCCACGTGGAGAAGAGCGGCGACCTGTCCGCTCGCGTGCCGCTGGAAAGCCGCGACGAAGTCGGCCAGATGGCAACCGCCTTCAACGCCATGCAGGCCGGCTACCAGCGCGTGGTCGGCACCGTCGCCCAGGCCGCCGGGCGCCTCGACGAAGGCGCGCGCAGCCTCGCCAGCAGCATGGGCCAGGTGCGCCAGGGCATGCTCGGCCAGCAGAGCGAGACCGACCAGGCGGCCACCGCCATCAACGAGATGTCCACCACCGTCCACCACATCGCCCAGCACGCCGCCGACACCCGCGACCAGTCGCAGGAAGCCGACCGCCTCGCCGGCAACGGCCAGCAGGTTGTCGGTCGGGTCGGCCAGTCCATCGCTGGCTTGTCCCAGGGCGTGCAGCAGACCGCCGAGATGATCCAGCAACTGGCCCAGGACAGCCACAAGATCAGCAGCGTAGTCAGCGTCATCCACGGCATCGCCGAGCAGACCAACCTGCTCGCCCTCAACGCCGCCATCGAGGCCGCCCGCGCCGGCGAGATGGGTCGTGGCTTCGCCGTGGTCGCCGATGAAGTGCGCAACCTTGCCAAGCGCGTGCAGGACTCCACCGACGAGATCACCCAGATGATCAACGCGCTGCAGTCCGGTACCCGCGACGCCGTGGAGTTCATGCAGGAAAGCTCGATCAAGGCCGACGGCTGCGTCGAGGAGGCCCGCGAGGCCGGCGAAGCACTGGCGGCCATCGCCTCGGCCGTGGCGCTGATGCGCGAGAGCAACACCCAGATCGCCGTGGCCGCCGAGCAACAGAGCCAGGTGGCCGAGGAAATGACCCGTTCGGTCGTGGGCATCCGCGACGTCACCGAACACACCGTGCAGCAGACCGTCGATTCTGCCGGCACCAGCCACCAGCTGGCGGACCTCGCCGGCGAGCTCAGCCGCGCCATCCGCCAGCTGCGCCTGTAATCCCTATCGCCCGCATAGTCTGCGCCCATTGGCGCCGGCTCCGGGGCAACACCTAGACTGCTGACATTCCGCCCGCCTGCGCTCAGGCGGGCTTCTCAGTCTCGGGAGCAGCACCATGGGCAAACGTCACCCCAACCTCCTCGCCTGGCAGTGGCAGGGCTACGCCGCCAACCACCGCAACCCGACCAACCTCGCGCTGCACATCATCGCCGTGCCGCTGTTCATCCTCGGCGCCCTGACGCTGCTCAACGGGCTGTTCAGCCTGAGCCTGTCGGCGATCCTGCTGGGGGTGATCGGCATGGTCGCCTCGCTGGCCATCCAGGGCCGAGGGCACAAGCTCGAGGAACAGGCGCCCGAGCCCTTCAGCGACCGCAAGGACGCCGTCGGTCGGCTGCTGGTCGAGCAATTCGTCACCTTCCCGCGCTTCGTCCTGAGCGGCAAATGGTGGCGTGCCTGGCGAAATCGTAACGGCTGAGCCGGCCATCACATCAGGGCGCGGCATTTCGGCCATTCAAGTCCCTGGCAGGTTCGCCGATATAATCGTCGAGATTTCGTCACGAGCTGTTGAGATGTCGGCTTTTCGTCATTTTATTGGCATTCTGGCCTGCCTGTTTATTGTCATGCCCGCGTACTCAGCCCCGGAACCGGCGGCCGAGCGCACCGTGCTGACCATTGCAGTGAAGGACCAGCCGCAGCTCTTGCGCCATTACAGTCTGCGCGACCTCGAAGCGCTGCCGCAGACCGAGCGGCGCTCCATGCTCCCTGACGAATCCCACGTCTATGGCTGGCAGGGCGTGCGCCTGAGCACCCTGCTCGCCGGTTTCGACCGCACCGATTCCCAGCGCCTGCGGGTCGAGGCGCTGAACGACTATTCCGCGCTGATTCCGCTGAGCGACCTCGACGCCTTCGACCCCATCCTCGCCTACCGCCGCGATGGCCAGGCCATCGGTATCGCCGAGCGCGGCCCGCTGTTCGTCATCTACCCGATGCTCGATCACCCGGAGTTGCGGACCCAGGTCTACTTCAACCGCACCGTCTGGCAGGTAAGCCGCATTACCCTGGAGTGATCGCCGTGCCCCCGCAGCCTCCCAGGCGGCGCCATCGCCGCCTGACCGTCATCATTCTCAGCGGCCTGATCGCCGCGCTGACCGCCGGCGCCGGTGCGGCGCTGCTGATGGTGCACCAGCACGTCCGCCAGCTGGCCCATCCCGACGCCCACAGTGAACTGTGGCAGGCCTACCAGCTGCGCGCTGAGCTGGAACGCTCGCTGAACACTGCCCGCCAGGTGCTCGCTGGCAAGAGCGACAGCGATGCCCTGGCGACCCGCATCGAGGTGCTCGCCAGCCTCCTGCCGCCCCTGCGCACCACGCCTGTCTACCGCTACCTGGTGGAGCCGCGTCCGGAAGTGCAGGCGACGCTGGAGACGATCCAGCAGCTGAGCGACGCCTGGCTTCAGCGTGCCCCCTGGGGCCAGCCGGCGGCGGCGAAGGTGCTGGCCGGCGAGATGCTGCGCGAACTGCCCCCGCTGCTCGAACCCACCCATGAACTGGTGGTGGTCACCAACATCGCCCTGACCAACTACATGGACGCCGAACGCCTTGATCTGCAGCGCGCCTTCAACCTGCTGGCCTGGGTGCTCTTCGGCCTCGGCCTGTGCAGCGTGCTGCTGGCTCTGCGAGTGATCGCCAACTCGCGGCGCAAGCTGCAGCTCACCCAGCGCCTGCACGACCTCAACCAGTCGCTCGAGCAACGCGTCGAACAACGCACCCAGGAGCTGAGCGAACGCAAGGCACTGCTGCGCTACATCCTCGACACCAGCCCCAGCGACGTGGCGCTGCTCAGTGACGAAGACTCCCGCGCCCATTACGTCAGCCCGCGCCTGTTGCAGCGCACTGGCATCCGCCCGCACGAACCCTTCACCCTGCACCGCCTGTTCGATGACCCGGACGAGGAAGCGCGCTTCCGCCAGTCGCTGGCCGACAATGGCCAGCTGGACAGCTGGGAAACCCGTCTGGCGGGCAACCCCGCTTACTGGGCGATCGTCTGGGCGCGCAAGATGGAAGTGGACGGCCGCCCCGCCTCGCTGGTGTGGAGCTTCGACATCAACCAGCGCAAAGCCATGGAGCAGGAGCTGCGCCTGCTGGCTACCACTGACCCGCTGACCGGCCTACAGAACCGCCACGCCTTCGTCAAACGCGGCGTCGCCCTGCTCAAGAGCGCGCAGCGCTACGACCGCCAGTGCGCAGCGCTGATGCTGGACATCGACTTCTTCAAGCCGATCAACGACAGCCACGGCCATGCCTTCGGGGATGCGGTGCTGCAGGCCGTGGCCAGGGAGCTCACCCAGGGGCTGCGCGAAGTCGACCTGCTCGGCCGCCTGGGCGGCGAGGAGTTTGCCGCGATCCTTCCGGAAACCGACCTGCAGCAGGCGCTGCAAGTCGCCGAGCGGGTGCGCAACAGCGTGCAGGCGCTGTCCTTCACCAGCGAAGACGGCAACCGCGTGCGCCTGACCCTGAGCATCGGCGTGGCCGAGCGACGCGAAGGCGAACTGCGCCTGGAAGACCTGCTCGCCCGCGCGGACCGTGCCCTGTACCGGGCCAAGGCCGGCGGGCGCAATCGTACGGAGACCTCGCCGGGTCGCTAGCCGCCAGGCTTCTAGCCGAAGATGGTCACCGTCTGCCTGCCGATTGCCAGGAGCTGGCCGTCCGCCGACCAGGTCTGCGCCGCAATATGGCCGTAGCCGTCACGGGCATGCTCGATGGTTGCCAGGTACTGGCACCAGCCATTGGCCGGCATCGACGGCAGCGGCTGGACGAACTCCACGGTCCAGGTCAGCGAACTGGAGGGCGCAGGCGATTTCAGGTGCGGCAGGTTGGCCGGCGGCCAGGCGTCGATCAGCGCCAGCAGGTGGCTGATCTCCATCGGCTCGTCGCCCACGTCATCACCACGGAAACGCATCCAGCCACCCATCTCGCGCTCGCGACTGGCCGAGAACGGCATGTGCCCGACGGCCCAGCGCATGGCGATATTCTGGGTGAAGGCCGGCATGATCTTGCGGATGTAGGGCAGCTCCTGGCAGTCCTCGATGGCCTTGAACGCCGGCGGCGGCAGGCCCTCCATCTGCACGCTGGATTCGCGCGCCACGCCGAAGCTGCCCTGAGCCAGCAGCACGACCTGGCCGTTCTGCACGGCGCGGCAGAACACCTGGCTGACCGACTTTCCCTCGCGCAGGACTTCGGCCTCGAAGCTCACTGGCACTTCCACCTCGATGGGGCCGACGAAGGTGATCGCCAGCGAACGCACCGGCCGCCCGGCCTCGGCCACCGACGCCATGGCCTCATAGGCCAGCGCCGCCACCAGGCCGCCGAAACTGGCGCGGCCCTGGGCCCAGGCGGCGGGGATGACGATGGACAACGGCGCAGTACGCACCGCCCGGAGCATTTCGCTGAAGGACATGATCGGACTTCCCTGAAGCTTCTGGAGAATGGCAACTGGTTGCGATCTTAGGGGTACCGGCGGCACCGGCAAACCATCCAAAGCCTTGTCCCTTGCAGAAAATGCCCGATCATCAACGGCCTCTATGCAGAGCCTTCTCCAGGGCCTCCAGGCTCTCGTCGGCGAGACGCTCGGCGAGGTCATGGCGGGCGTTCCAGTGCGGTTGCAGCGGCATCAGGTCCAGCTCGCGCTCGCTGCGGATCAGCCACTGCTCGTAGTCATGCCAGTCGCCCAGTGCCGATTGCGCCTCCTTCAGCGGCGCCAGCAGGCGTTGCGGCACGGCGGACTCCTCGGGATAGGCCTCCAGCGAATAGCGCACCCGCTTGATCAGCAGGCGCAGGCGATGACGGTCGTGGGCCGGGTCTTTCAGGGCATCGCGCAGCTTCTGCCACTCCCGGGCCAGGCGTTTTTCCACCTTGTGGTGCAGCCCCTTGAGCACGCCGTGGCGCTCGGACGTGCGCCACAGCTGTGGCCAGCCGTCCAGGCGCATCAGCAGACGCTCCCACTGCGGGCTGGCAAGCAGCGTGGCGTAGCCGGAGATCAACGCCGGCCGGCGCAGCGCGGCGGCACGCTCATAGCCCTCGGCCTCCAGCACCGGCAGCAACACTTCGAGGTCGCGCAGCGGGCCGCTGAGCCGGCCCATGTCGCCCAGTGCCTGCTCCAGCTCGTCGATACCGGGCATGCCGCGCACCGGGTGCAGCAGGCTGCGCAACCGGCGTACGGCGATGCGCAGGTCGTGCAGCGCTTCCGGATCGGATTCGGCCTTCAGGCGGGAAGACGCGGAGAACAGCGCAACCTCCTGCTCGATCAGATGGCTTACCAGGTAATCGCAGAAGGAGGTCACGGCAGGCTCCACTCAGAGGATGAAATATCAGGTTAGCCCCGGCCGACGCAGCGGCAAGGGGCGCAATGTCACGTTCCTTTTCCGCGCGACGGCCGCAGGCGCCAAGGCAGCTCTCGGCGCAGGCGCGCCAGGTGCCCACGGAGCTCGGCTGGAGACGCAGCCGCACCGCCGTAACGCTGTTTCTCGAAGGCATCCAGATAGTCGCGGATCGCCTGCGCGTGGGCCGGCAAGACCTTGATGGCGCGACGACAGAAATCCCGCGCGCCCTCTCCCGGCTCGCGGCGCATGCCCAGCGGCGCGAGTATCCGCTCGAAGCGCTGGAAGCTGCGCAACTGGACATCGGCGGTGCGCTGCCAGGGCTTGAACAGCACCAGCGCCAGCAGGCCCAGCAACAGCGCGCCACCGCCGATCAGCAGGGCGCCGATCCATTGCCGGTCGAGCCCGCCGAACCAGCGCTTGAGCATGTCGCCCTGCTGCTCGGACTGGTAGCCCAGCACCCAGCGCTGCCAGCCGTAGTTGGCGTCTTCCCAGGCCATGCGCAGCTGATTGAGCAGCGCAAAGTTGCGATAGCGCAGCGGCGAAAACGGATCGGACTCCAGAAAGCTGCCTTCCTGGCCCAGGGCCGCTTCCAACCCCTGCTCGATGCGTTCGGGAGCCACGGCCCCCGTCGGATCGACCCGCGTCCAGCCCCGGCCACGCTGCCAGTACTCCACCCATGCGTGGGCGTCGAACTGACGTATCGCCAGGTAATTGCCGGAGCTGCTGGCCTCGCCGCCCTGATAGCCGGTGACCACGCGAGCCGGAATACCAGCTGCGCGCAGGACGAAGGTCATGGCGCCGGCGTAGTGCTCGCAGAAGCCGGCGCGGGTGTCGAACAGAAAGCCGTCGATGCGCTCCGGGCCGGCATCCGGCGGCCGGAGTGTGTAGCGGAAGGGTTGCTCGCGGAAGCTCCTCAGCATCGCCTGCACCAGCTCTGCCGGCTGCGGGTAGCGTTCGCGCAGTTGTTGCGCCCAGGCGCGAGCCTGGGGATTACCGCCCTGCGGCAGGCTGAGGTTGATCCGTTGCGCGCGGGCGGCGTCATCGGGCTCCAGCAGAGCTTCAGGCCAGGAGGTGGCACGGTACATCAGCCCCTGGCGCACCGGCAGGCGCCGTTCCAGGTGGAAGTCGCTCATCATTCGCGCATCGTTCAGGCTGGTCTGCCCCGCATCCAGAGCGAACAGCCAGGGCCGGCCGTTGGGCTCCATGATCACCTGGTACTGCAACGGAGTGCCCCGCGGCTGCCATTGCGGCGGACGATCGCCCCGCTGGAATGCGGTGCTCCAGCGCAGGCCATCGAAGCGTTCCAGGGTCAAGGCACGCCAGTACAGCAGCGAGCGCGGCGGCGGCTGGCCATCGAAACTCACGCGGAAAGCCAACGCGGAAGACTGGCTCAGTTCCACCATGTCACCTGGCGCCATGCTGTCGCTCAGCCCGGTCATGGCCTTGTCGCCCGGCAGCGGCAGCGACCACAGCGGCCCCATGCGCGGGAACAGCAAGAACAACAGCAACATCAGGGGCAGCGCCTGCAGCAGCAGGCCGCCGGCCAGACGCAGGGTCGGCATAGGGCGTGCGGCGAAGCTGCTCTGCTGCAGGCCGATGGCCGCTGCCAGCAGGGCCAACACCGGCAGCAGGCTGAAGGCGGCGGCGATGATGTCGTCCTGGAACAGGTAGCTGGTGGTCACTGCGAAGAAACCCAGCAGGATCAGCACCCAGGCGTCGCGGCGGGTCTTGAGCTCCATCAGCTTGATCACGAAGGCCGCGATCAGCAGTACCACACCGGCGTCCAGCCCGATCAGAGAGCCGCTGGAAAACCAAACGCCCAGCCCCGCCGCTGCCACCAGCGCCAGCTTGGCGATGCCGCTGGGATAGCTGGCACGCATGCGGAATACCTGGATACGCCAGGCCGCACAACCCAACCACAGCGCGACGATCCACAGCGGCAAGTGTTCAAGGTGCGGAATGATTACCACCGCCTGGGCCACCAGCAGCCAGGTCAGGGCAACCCGTGGAATCGGCTGGACGGAAGCGGCGGTCGCGCGGCTCATCGCTTCGTACCATGCAGCGCCAGGGCGCGCAGGCAGGCATCGCGATGGGCATCATCCAGGCCAACCGCCAGTTGCGCATCCGGCAAGCGCAAGCCGAAGGGCTGCTGGCGCAGCGACAGCTGCAGAACCCAGAAGCACAGGCGTGAAAGGCGCCCCTCGGTGTCCCCGCCCAGGCTGTTGAACTCCAGCCAGACATTGCGTCCGGCCAGCGCGGAGAAGTCCTTTACCAGCAGACCCTGGCCGCGCGAGTAGGCCTTCCAGTGCAGGCGCCGGCGCGAGTCGCCCGGCTGGTAGGGCCGCAGTCCCTGGAAATCATCGACACCACGCCCCGTGGGACGCACGCCCTCTTCGTCATTCTCTGCCGGCCCGCCTTCGAGCGGCAGGTCGCCGGGCTGCGGATGCGGGTAGACCAGCACCGACTGGTCCAGGTCCACCCAGCTCCAGGCCACCAGCAGCCCCAGCGGGAAACGGCTTTCCACGCGCAGGCGACCGGGGCGCAGCCAGCCCCGTCGTTGCGCTGTCATCGTGAGCAGCACTTCTTCGGCATGGTCTGCCGCGACATCGGCGAACTGCATGCGCTCGGCCTCCCAGCCCAGGCCTATGGCCTGCCGGGCGCGCCCTTCGCCTTCCAGGCGCACGCGGAAGGCAGCCTGTTCGCCGACGAACACCGGCTGCGCGCCGAGCGCCGTCAGACGCAGGCCGCCCAGGTTCCGGTAGGTGTGCAGGATGGCGACGATGAACAGCGAGAGCAGCAGGAAGGTCAGACCGTAGGCCAGGCTGTTCTGGTAATTGATCGCCGTGAGCAACATCAGCGCCAGGGCGACGCCAAAGGCCATCCCTTGCCGGGAGGGAATGATGAAGATGCGCCGCTGATTGAGCTGCAACGACGATGACGGTGGTATGCGCCTGGCTATCCAGCTCTGCCACAGCGGTCTGACCCTGACGAGCATGGCAAGCCCCTCAGAGCGCCGGAACTTCGCGCAGCAACCACTGCACCAGCGCGCCGCCGCCATGGCCGGCCGGGTCGGCCTGGTCACGCAGGCGGTGGCCGGCCACCGACGGCAGCACAACCTGCACATCCTCGGGAATCACATAGTCGCGCCCTGCCAGCAGCGCCCAGGCACGGGCCGCCGCCAGCAACGCCAGGCTACCGCGCGGCGACAGGCCGAGGGCGAAGGCCGGCTGGGTACGCGTGGCCTCCACCAGGCGCAGCACGTAATCCACCAGGGCATCGCTGGCACGCACCTCCAGCACCTCGCCCTGCAGCGCTTGCAGCTCCTGCGGGTCGAGCATCGGTTCCAGGCGTGGCAGCAGGTCGCGGCGCGCCTCGCCCAGCAGCAGCGCCTTCTCGGCGGCGCGACCGGGGTAACCCAGAGACAGGCGCATGAGGAAGCGGTCAAGCTGGGACTCGGGCAGCGCGAAGGTGCCGCCCTGGGTCACCGGGTTCTGCGTGGCGATGACGAAGAACGGCTCGGGCAGCGGACGGGTCGCACCCTCGATGGTCACCTGGCCCTCCTCCATGGCCTCGAGCAGCGCGCTCTGGCTCTTGGGCGTGGCGCGGTTGATCTCGTCGGCCAGCACCAGCTCGGAGAAGATCGGGCCGGCGTGGAAGACGAACTGCCCGCTGTCCTTGTCGAACACCGAGGTGCCCAGCACGTCACCGGGCAGCAGGTCGGAGGTGAACTGGATGCGCTGGAAGCTCAGCCCCAGCACCCGCGCCAAGGCATGGCTCAAGGTGGTCTTGCCCATGCCGGGCAGGTCTTCGATGAGCAGGTGACCGCGGGCCAGCAGGCAGGTCAGTGCCAGTCTCACCTGCACTTCCTTGCCGAGCAGTACCTGATCGACTGCCTTCAGACAATTCTCCAGCTTGGCGTGCATCCTTACCCTCTCTTCCCCGGAAAACTCCGATCCTACTGATCCAGGACAGAGCATCAAAGGCTTCGACACATTTAGTCCGCAATCTGTGATGCAGAGCTGTGATCCAGAGCGCCTAGCGTCCCAGCAGGCGCTCCGCCAGCCAACTCGCGGCAGGCCCCAGCCGACGTTGCCGCGACCAGATCACGTCCACCGCCACCCGGCGCGGCCAGCCAGCGACCTTCAGCTCCTGCATACGCCCACTGGCGAAACGTCCTACCATCCAGCTGGGCAATTCGATCCAGCCAAAGCCCAGTACCGCCATGTCCAGCAACAGCAGGTAGTTTGGCGCGCTCCAGCAGCGGCCGCCGAGCATCGGTGCGGCGTCATCCAGGTAGGTGTTCAGGCGCAGCGCCCGGTAGGCCAGCAGATCCTCGCGCTCTACCTGTGCATGGCCGGCCAGCGGATGGTCGCGGCTGACGAAGAGGCCGAACTCGGCCTGCTCGCTCAGGGTCGCCGAGCTGACGTCCGGCGGGTAATCCTTCTGCGCCGCCAGCAAGCCAAGGCTGGCGCGCCCCTGGACGACCAGGTCGAGTACGTCGCTGTCCTCGGCGATCAGCCATTCGAACTCCAGATCCGGATAACGCGCATCGATCTCCGCCAGCCGGGCTTCGAATTCGGCCGACTGGTAAGTGTCCGACATCGCCAGGGTCACTCGCGACTCCAGTCCGCCGACCAGCTGATGCGCGAGCTGGCCGAGACGGTCATTGGCCATCAGCACTTCCTCCACCCGTCCGAGCAGCGCGTGGCCGGCCTCGGTCAGCTGCGGCTGGCGACTGCTGCGGTCGAACAGGGTCAGGCCGAGGTCGATCTCCAGGCGGGCGATGGCCTCGCTGACGGTGGACTGGCTCTTGCCCAGCTTGCGCGCGGCGGCGCTGAACGAGCCCAGGCAGGCGGCCTCGGCGAAGGCCTGCAGGGATTCGGGGGAATATTGCATGGTGGCAGCCTCTTCCATCGGTTAAGCCGATGGTATCCAACTTAGATCCAGCCGGTCGACCGATGATAATGGCGCCGGACCGACGGAGTCGGCCTTCTCGTGAATTGAGAGCTTGATGCCTGGAGATACCCCATGACTCCCACTAAAACCCTGAAAGAGCGGATGTTCCACGCCGGCCTTTTCGAATTGCTGGCGGTCGTCATCTGCGCGCCGACCCTGGCCTGGCTGATGGACAAACCGCTGGGCCACATGGGCGCCATGACCCTGATGTTCTCGGCCATCGCCACCGTGTGGAATATGCTGTTCAACGCCGCCTTCGACCGCGCGCAGAACCGCATGGGCTTCAGCCGTACCCTGTCGGTGCGTGTGCTGCATGCCTCGCTGTTCGAACTGGGCCTGATCATCCTGCTGGTGCCGCTGGCCGCCTGGTGGCTGTCGGTGAGCCTGCTGGAGGCATTCATCCTCGACATCGGCCTGGTGCTGTTCTTCCTGCCCTACGCGCTGGTGTTCAACTGGGTGTATGACGTACTGCGCGAGCGCTGGGTTGGCCGGGCGCAGTCAACCGCCCAAGCCCACGGCTGAAACGAAAAGCCGAAACAAAAAAGCCCGCATCACTGCGGGCTTTTTCATGTCCGAAGAAAGCTTCAGGCCAGGCTGGCAGCGATCTCGGCCAGGGCCCTGGCCGGGTCGGCGGCCTGGCTGATCGGGCGGCCGATCACCAGGTAGTCGGAGCCGTTGTCCAGCGCCTGGCGCGGGGTGAGGATGCGACGCTGGTCGTCCTGGGCGCTGCCGGCCGGGCGGATGCCGGGGGTGACCAGTTGCAGCGCCGGGTGCGCGGCCTTCAGCGCGGGCGCCTCCTGGGCGGAGCACACCAGGCCGTCCATGCCGGCCTTCTGCGCCAACGCAGCCAGGCGCAGCACCTGCTCCTGGGGCTCGACGTCCAGGCCGATGCCGGCCAGGTCCTCGCGCTCCATGCTGGTCAGCACGGTCACGCCGATCAGCAGCGGCGACGGGCCATTGAAGGCATCCAGGGTTTCGCGGCAGGCGCTCATCATGCGCAGGCCGCCGGAGCAATGCACGTTGACCATCCACACGCCCATCTCGGCGGCGGCGCGCACGGCCATCGCGGTGGTGTTGGGGATGTCGTGGAATTTCAGGTCGAGGAAGACTTCGAAACCGCGACTGTTCAGGGTCTCGACGATACCGGCGGCGCAGCTGGTGAACAGCTCCTTGCCCACCTTCACCCGGCACAGTTTCGGGTCCAGCTGGTCGGCCAGCGCCAGCGCGGCTTCGCGGGTGGGGAAATCCAGGGCGACGATGATCGGGGTCTGGCAGGCGGACATGGGCTCTCTCGCGGGTATCGAAAAAATCGGCGCGCATTGTCGCAGAAACGCGCCGACTTCCGTAGCCCGCCCGGCAGGAATGCTGCGTCGCCGACGGCGATCAGGCACTCAGCCGCTCGCGCAGGCGGCCGAGCATGCCCAGCAGGCTGCCGACCTTCTCCCGCTCGCGCTCCTCGCGCGGCACCTCGGCGATGCGCGCGACCTTCTGCTCGGGCTGCGCGCGCCACAGCAGCGCCTGCTCGGCGGCGGCCTTCAGGCCCTTCTCGAACAGCCCGCGGCGGATCGGCTTGGGCAGGTAGCGGAATATCTGCGCCTGATTGATCAGCGCCAGCAGGTCCTGGGTGTCGCGGAACGGCGTGACAACGATGCTCAGCAGGCGCGGGTGAGCCTGGGCCAGGGACTTGAGCAACGGTGCGGTGTCTTCCCCGGCAAGCTTCAGGTCGCTGACGAGAATGTCGATCGGCTCGCTGTTCAGCCGCACGATGGCCTCGGCCAGGTTGCGCGCGCGGTGCAGCCGGTGAGTGCCGGCGCTGCAGAATTCGCCGACGCAGGCCAGGGTTTCGGGATCCTCATCCAGCAGCAGTACGTTGAGCGGCGCGACCACGCGGCTGATGGCCTTGGTGTCGATGGGCTCGGCCGGCGCCTGGCGCTGGGCGATTTCCGCAGCCTGGCGCAGGGTGAAGGCCATTTCCTGCGGGTCCCAGGGCTTGGTCAGGTAGCGGAAGATGCCGCCGCTGTTGAGCGCATCCACCGCCGCATCGAGGTCGGAATAACCGGTCAGCAGGATGCGCAGGGTGTCCGGAGCGATCTCCTGGGCCCGGGCCAGCAGCTCGGCGCCGGTCATCTGCGGCATGCGCTGATCGCTGACGAGGATGTCGATGCGCTCTTCGCGCAGGCGCTGCAGGGCCTTGTGCGGATCGGTCTCCACCCGCACGTCGTAGTGACGGCGAAACTGCATCGCGAGGCTGCGCAGGATGCGTTCCTCGTCGTCGACGAAGAGGATGCGGACAGGCTGCTGGCTCATGTTCAGGCGCTCCGTTTCAGTTCGCTGGCCTGCTGGATCGGCAGGCTGATGAGGAATCGCGTGCCGCGTCCGGGTTCGGACGCCACGCGGATACGGCCGCCGTGGTCCTGGACGATCTTGTAGCTGATCGACAGGCCCAGGCCCGTGCCCTGCCCCACCGGCTTGGTGGTGAAGAAGGGATCGAAGATGCGCGCGCGCACCTCCTCGTTCATGCCCTTGCCGTTGTCCTGCACGGAGAGGTGCACCTGGGTTTCGTCCGCCCAGGATTTCACCTGGATCAGGCCGAATTTCTCCATGGCCTGGGCGGCGTTGGTCAGCAGGTTGAGCAACACCTGGTTGATCTGGCTGGCGGCGCAGACGACCTTGGGCAGCGCGCCCAGCTGGGTGGCGACCTCGGCCTTTTCCTTGATGCTGTTGCGCGCGATCAGCAGCGCGCTGCGCACGCAGTCGTTGAGGTCGACTTCCTCGCTGCGGGCGCGGTCCAGGCGAGCGAAATCCTTCAGGCCGCCGACCAGCTCGCCGATCTGCGCAAGGCCGAAATCGGTGTCGCCGAACAGCTGGTCGAGATCACCCACCAACTGTTCCAGCGCCGCGTCGTCACGGGCCTGCTCGAAGGCGGCACGGGCGCGGGCCAGTTGCTCGGGAGCGCAGGCCGTATCGTCCAGGCACTCGTTGAGCAGGGTTTGCGCCTCGGTCAGGCCGAGCAGCGGGATCAGCAGCTCGCGCAGCAGCGCGACGTTGTTCTTCACGTAGCCCAGCGGGGTGTTCAGCTCATGGGCGACGCCAGCGACCATCTGCCCGAGGGAGGCCATCTTCTCCGACTGCACCAGTTGCGCCTGGGATTCGCGCAGGTCCTGCAGGGTCTTGTTGAGCACGCGATTGCGCTGGGCGACGCGCTGCTCCATGGCCTTGAGCAGGTCAAGCACCGTGCCGAGGCCGAGGTAGCGGCCCTGCTCGTCGATCAGCACGAAGTCCTCGGTGATCGGGTAGCGCAGTTGCGCGGTGACCTGCTGCGAGGCCTCTTCGAGGCTCAGGTCGGCGCGCACCTTGAGCGGCTGCGCGTTCATCACGTCGCTGGCGGGGCGGCGCCCCCAGAGGTCGCGGCCGAAACGCTGCATGAAGATGTCCTGCAGGCCGTTGCGGCTGACCAGCCCCAGCGGCATTCCAGCGGCATCCACCACCGGTAGCGAAAGGAAGGAACGGTGCTCCGCGTCGAGGAAGCGCTCAGCCACGTCGCTGATGCTCAGTTCCGGGGCCAAGGGCGCTACCTGGCGCAACAACTCATGCAGGGCGCGGGTGGTCATTGGCGAATCTCCGGTCGCTGGGATGGGCGCCAGTAGAGCAGCGGCAGATTGCCATCCTGTGACAGCCGTCGCGCGGCCAGGAAGCTTCACGGCGCAGTCATCTCACTGCAACAAGCGCCGCTGCAGCGCACCCGAACGGGACGCGCGAAACGTCGTCGCACCGCTTCGAAGCAGGCGAACAGGTGGCGAATGTTCACGAAACGACGCGATCTGGCGGTTTGCGACCGGGCTCCGGGGAATGGCACGACCACTGCACGACTGCACGGGTCGTGTCTTTCATCCTCTGTCCTGGAGACTTCGCATGAGCACGCAACTCAAACCTACCCTGGGCACCCTGCACCTGTGGGGCATCGCCGTGGGCCTGGTGATTTCCGGTGAGTATTTCGGCTGGAGCTACGGCTGGGGCGTGGCCGGCACCCTCGGCTTCCTGGTCACTACCCTGCTGGTGGCGACCATGTACACCTGCTTCATCTTCAGTTTCACCGAGCTGACCACCGCCATTCCCCACGCCGGCGGACCCTTCGCCTACAGCCGCCGCGCCTTCGGCGAGAAAGGCGGACTGGTGGCCGGGCTCGCCACGCTGATCGAGTTCGTCTTCGCCCCGCCGGCCATCGCCATGGCCATCGGCGCCTACCTCAACGTGCAGTTCCCGTCCCTCGATCCGAAGCACGCGGCTGTCGGCGCGTACCTGATCTTCATGACCCTGAACATCCTGGGCGTCAGCATCGCCGCCACCTTCGAGCTGATCGTCACGATCCTCGCAGTGGCCGAGTTGCTGGTGTTCATGGGCGTGGTGGCGCCGGGTTTCAGCTTCAGCAACTTCGTGCTCAATGGCTGGGCCGGTTCCGACAGCTTCGGCGGCGCGGCCATCGGCGGGATCTTTGCGGCGATCCCCTTCGCCATCTGGTTCTTCCTCGCCATCGAGGGCGCGGCGATGGCCGCCGAGGAAGCCAAGGACCCGAAACGCACCATTCCCAAGGCGTACGTCAGCGGCATCCTGACCCTGGTGGTGCTGGCCCTCGGGGTGATGCTGTTCGCCGGCGGCGCGGGCGACTGGAAGGCCCTCTCGGGGATCAACGACCCGCTGCCGCAAGCCATGAAGATGGTGGTCGGCGAGAACTCCGGCTGGCTGCACATGCTGGTGTGGATCGGCCTGTTCGGCCTGGTCGCCAGCTTCCACGGCATCATCCTGGGCTACTCGCGGCAGTTCTTCGCGCTGGCCCGCGCCGGCTACCTGCCGCGCGGTCTGGCCAAGCTGTCGCGCTTCCAGACGCCGCACCGGGCGATCATCGCCGGCGGCCTGGTGGGCATCGCGGCGATCTACAGCGATGGCCTGATCGCCCTGCAGGGCATGAGCCTGACCGCGGCGATGATCACCATGAGCGTGTTCGGCGCCATCGTCATGTACATCATGAGCATGCTCAGCCTGTTCAAGCTGCGCCGCAGCGAACCGGACCTCGAACGCAGCTTCCGCGCGCCGGGATTCCCCGTGGTGCCGGGCATCGCCCTGGCGCTGGCCGTGCTGTGCCTGGTGGCGATGGTCTGGTTCAACCTGCAGATCGCCGGGATATTCCTGGCCTTCATGGCAGCCGGCTTCGTCTACTTCCAGCTCACCGCCGCCCATCGCGCCAGCGCCCCGGCGGACGCTATGCTGACGGGAGCCTGACAGCCACCCACTGCGCGCCGGCTTTCGCGGCCGGCGCGCAGCCACCGGGACGTTCGCATGCCCTACCAGACCACCGTCGGTAGCCTGACCTACCGCTTTGCCGACCTGAAGACCCTGCTTGCCAAGGCCAGCCCGGCGCGCTCCGGCGATGCCCTGGCGGGCCTGGCTGCCGACAGCTACGAAGAGCGCATGGCGGCGAAGATCGCCCTGGCCGACGTGCCGCTCCAGCGCTTCCTCGACGAGGCGCTGATCCCCTACGAAGCCGACGAAGTCACCCGGCTGATCATCGACAGCCACGACACCACCGCTTTCGCACCGATCCGCCATCTCAACGTCGGCGACTTCCGCGACTGGCTGCTGCTGGACAGCACCGACAGCGCCACGCTGACTGCCGCCGCCAGAGGCATCACCCCGGAGATGGCCGCCGCAGTGAGCAAACTGATGCGTAACCAGGACCTGATCCTGGTGGCGAAGAAGTGCCGCGTGGTCACGCGCTTTCGCAACACCATCGGGCTGCCCGGCCACCTCTCGGTGCGCCTGCAGCCCAACCACCCCACGGACGACCTGCGCGGCATTGCCGCGAGCCTGCTCGATGGCCTGCTGTACGGCGCCGGCGATGCAGTGGTGGGCATCAACCCGGCGAGCGATTCGCCAGCCACGCTGATGCAGTTGTGGCGGATGATGGATGAACTGCGCCAGCGCTTCGAGATTCCCCTGCAAAGCTGCGTGCTCACCCACGTCACCTCGCAGATCCAGGCCATCGAGGCCGGCGCGCCGATCGACCTGGTGTTCCAGTCCATCGCCGGCACGCAGAAGACCAACGAGAGCTTCGGCATCGACCTCGCCCTGCTGCGCGAAGCCCAAGCAGCGGCGTTGTCACTCAACCGCGGCACGCTGGGCGACAACGTCATGTACTTCGAAACGGGTCAGGGCAGCGCCCTCTCCGCGGGCGGCCACCACGGTGTCGACCAGCAGACCTGTGAAGCCCGCGCCTACGCCGTGGCCCGCGAGTTCCGCCCGTTGCTGACCAACACCGTGGTCGGCTTCATCGGCCCGGAGTATCTCTACGACGGCAAGCAGATCATCCGCGCCGGGCTGGAGGATCACTTCTGCGCCAAGCTGCTGGGCGTGCCCATGGGTTGCGACGTCTGCTACACCAACCACGCCGAAGCCGACCAGGACGACATGGACAACCTGCTGACCCTGCTGGGCACGGCGGGCATCACCTTCATCATGGGCATCCCCGGCGCCGACGACATCATGCTCAATTACCAGAGCACCTCCTTCCACGACGCCCTCTACCTGCGCAGTACCCTGGGCCTGAAGCGCGCGCCGGAATTCGACGCCTGGCTGGCGAAGATGGCGATCACCGAAGCCTCGGGCCAGCTGCGCCCGATCAGCCGTGGCCACGCTCTGCTGCGGGCCTTCTGAGGAGCTGGAAACATGGACCTGATCCAGAACGACCCCTGGGACGAGCTGCGTGCGCACACTTGCGCGCGCATCGCGCTGGGCCGCGTCGGCTCCAGCCTGCCGACCCGCGAGGTGCTGAAGTTCGGCCTGGCCCACGCCCAGGCCCGCGATGCGGTGCACCATCCGCTGGACTTCGAGGCACTGCAGCAGGCGCTGGCCCACGAGGGCTTTCGCGTCCTGCGCGCGCGCAGCGAGGCGCCGGACCGCCAGACCTACCTGCTGCGCCCGGACCTGGGCCGCGCCCTGCACCCGGACAGCCAGTGGCAGCTCAAGGGCGAGAAGCTCGCCGCGGAGCTGGTCATCGTGATCGCCGACGGCCTCTCCTCCTTCGCTGTCCAGCAACACGCGCTGCCGCTGCTGAGCGCCCTGCGCGAGCGCTTCGCCACCGATTGGCAGCACACGCCAGTGGTGCTTGCCGAGCAGGGCCGCGTGGCCATTGGCGACGGCATCGGCGAGACGCTGGGAGCGAAGCTCGCGCTGGTGCTGATCGGCGAACGCCCCGGTCTCAGCTCGCCGGACAGCCTCGGCCTCTACCTCACCTGGCAGCCGCGCGTGGGGCGCATGGACAGCGAGCGCAACTGCATTTCCAACGTGCGCCCACAGGGTCTGCCCTATGAGCTGGCGGCGCACAAGATCGCCCACCTGCTGCAACAGGCGCTGCGCCTGCGGGTGAGTGGCGTACGGCTCAAGGACGATAGCGACCTGCCCGAAGCAATCCATCGGAACCGGCCCGCGCCTGACAAGGTCTGAATCACAGCGTATCGTGACGCTCTACTACCACTGTCGGAGACGGGACCATGCCCTGGTATGCCTGGTTGATCATCGCCCTAGCCCTGGGCTCCATCGTCGGCGCGCTGATGATGTTGCGCGACACCGCGAAGAAGCTCCCGCTCACCGAGGAACAGCTCAAGCGCATCCACGAGCGCAACGCCGAGATGGATGCCAAGGAAGCCGACGACAAGCGGTGAAAATCGCCTAACTGACTGACGCTTCAGTCAAAAACTGGCCATAGCCATGGCCAGCAGCAGTCGAAATTGCCTAGACTGCGCCTCCTTGTTGGAGGAAAGAATGCTCAGGAAACTCCTGCCGCTGCTGCCAATCGTGTTGTTGCTCTGCGGATCCGCGCTGGGTTTCGTCCAGCCGGTGGGGTTGCTGATCGGCGCCGTTTACGTCGCCTGGACCCTCTACGGCGAGCATCGCCTGCCGCGCCTGCTCTGGTGGCTGGTGTGCCTCGTGCTCAGTATCGCCCTGGCCGCGCACCTGCTGCCGGGCACTACCTCCTGGACCCTCTGGCCGGTGCGCCAGCTCAGCCCGGACGCTCCCGTCTACGCCTTGCACCTGTCCTGGGACAAGGCGCTGGTGGGCGCGACCCTGCTGGCCTGGTGGCTGCGCCGCGACCCGGTACCGACGGAGAAGCGCTCTCCGGACTTCGCCGCCATCGTCATCGTCACCACGCTGTTCGCCGTGCCGCTGGTAGCCGTCGCTGGTGGCCTGGTGGTGTGGAATCCGAAATGGCCGCCCGGCTTCTGGCTGTGGATGCTGGTCAACGTCTGCGTGATCTCGCTGACGGAGGAAGCCTTCTTCCGCGGCCTGCTGCAGACTGAGCTGGTGCGCCGCTTCGGCGCCGTCGCCGGGGTCGCGGCCGCCAGCGTGCTGTTCGGCATGGTGCACTGGCCGATCAACCCGCTGTTCGCGGTGGTCGCCGGCGTCGCCGGCCTGGGCTACGGCCTGGCCTTCCACTTCAGCGGCCGCCTGGCGGTGCCGGTGCTGCTCCATGCGGCGGTGAACTGCCTGCATCTGCTGCTGTTCAGCTATCCGTTGCGGATCATCTGATCGAATCGGCGCCGCCGGTAGGCAATCGCGGACGAAGTCCGCTCCTACCGAACCTGACACATGCGTAGGAGCGGACTCCGTCCGCGATCGATTTCGCCCAACGCAGAACTCACTCGCGCATCACCAGCAGCAACGCCTGCTCGGCCAGCTCGTCGAGGGTCAGGCTGCCTTCGGGGCGGAACCAGGTGATGGACCAGGACAGCGCCCCGGTCAGGAAGCGCCGCAGGATGAACGGATCGCCCTGGCTGAAACCGGCTAGGCGCGCCTCTTCCAGCACCTCAAGCCACATCTGCTCGTAGATGTCGCGCAGGCTGAGGATGTAGGCCTGGCCCTCTTCCGATAGCGAGCGCCATTCATAGACCAGCACCGCCATCGCCTCGCCGGTGCCGCCGGTGATCGACTGCAGCTCGCAGCGGATCAGCGCCAGCAGGCGTTCGCGCAGGGTCGTGGCGTCGGCCAGGGCGGCACGCATCAGGGCGGTGTTGTAGAGGATGGTTTCCTCCATCACCGAGCGGAGGATTTCGTCCTTGCTCTTGAAGTGATGGAAGATGCTGCCGGACTGGATGCCCACGGCGCCGGCCAGGTCGCGCACCGTGGTGCGTTCGTAGCCCTTGCTGCGGAACAGGTGCGCGGCCGTGTGCAACAGCTTGCCGCGGGCGCTCTCCGGGTCGGTGATCTGCCCGGTCTTGACCAGCTCCAGCATGACTTCGCGGGCTTTGCGGTCATCCACGCTGTTCTCTCCCCATGAGGCCCATCGGCCGATCTGCTCAGAGCGATTCATCGAAACGCCCTGCAAGTGCTTGTGTTGTCTGACGAAATGTAAGCCCCCGGAGCCCAACCAAGCAAGCGCTTGGCCATCCATTGGTTGGGGTTGTAGCACTTTCGGGGCTTTTCAACCAAGCGCTTGCTTGGTAATGTCGATCCATCACTCAGCGTCACGGGCAGAACAATGACTAGAACCGTACGTATCGGCTGCGCCTCCGCCTTCTGGGGCGACACCTCCACTGCCGCTGCCCAACTGGTGCGCGGCGCGGACATGGATTACCTGGTATTCGACTACCTCGCCGAGATCACCATGTCGATCATGGCCGGCGCCCGCCTGAAAAATCCCGAGGCAGGCTATGCCACCGACTTCGTCGAAGTGATGACACCCCTGCTGGGTGACATCGCGGCGAAACAGGTGCGCGTGATCAGCAACGCTGGCGGGGTGAACCCCTCGGCCTGCGCCAGCGCCCTCGCCGCCGCCTGCGAGAAGGCTGGCGTGGCGCTGAAGATCGCCGTGGTACACGGCGACAACCTGCAGCCGCGCCTGGGCGAACTGGCCAAGGCCGGCATCCGCGAGATGTTCTCGGGCGCACCTATGCCGCCGATGTGCGTCTCGGTCAACGCCTACCTCGGCGCCCCCGGCATCGTCGAAGCGCTGAAGGCCGGCGCCGATATCGTCATCACCGGCCGCGTGGTGGACAGCGCAGTGGTCAGCGCCGCCCTGGTACACGAATTCGGCTGGGCCTGGAACGACTACGACAAACTGGCCCAGGCCGCGCTGGCCGGGCACATCATCGAGTGCGGCGCGCAGTGCACCGGTGGCAACTTCACTGACTGGGAAAGCGTGCCGGACTACGAGCACATCGGCTTCCCGCTCGTCGAAGTGCAGGCCAGCGGCGACTTCGTGGTGACCAAGCCGCAGGGCACCGGCGGGCTGGTGACGCCGCTGTCGGTGGGCGAGCAGATGCTCTACGAGATCGGCGACCCGCGCGCCTACCTGCTCCCTGATGTGGTCTGCGATTTCACCCAGGTCGAACTCACCCAGGTGGGCGACAACCGCGTGGCCGTCAGCGGCGCGCGCGGCCTGCCGCCGACCGGGCAATACAAGGTCAGCGCCACCTATCCGGACGGTTTCCGCTGCACCGCCAGCTGTCTGATCGCCGGCATCGACGCGGTGAAGAAGGCTGAGCGGGTCAGCCAGGCGATCATCGCCAAGACCGAGGAAATCCTCATGGAACGCGGCTGGGGGCCGTACCGTGAGGTCAGCGTGGAGTTGCTCGGCAGCGAAGCCACCTACGGCCCGCACGGGCGCCGCAGCGACAACCGCGAGATCGTGGTGAAGCTCGCCGTGCGCCACAGCCGCAAGGAAGCGCTGGTGCTGTTCTCCCGCGAGATCGCCCAGGCCGCCACCGGCATGGCGCCGGGCCTGACCGGCATCGTCGGCGGTCGCCCGACCGTGTACCCGGTGATCCGCCTGTTCTCCTTCCTGATCGACAAGGACCGCTGCGAGCTGGCCGTGGACATCGACGGTGAGCGCCACGGCGCCGCCCTGCCCGCCCTTGACGCCTTCGACCCGGCCGCGCTGGCCGACGATGTTCCGGTACCGGCCGCCAAGGGCCCGGCCCAGGCCAGCGTGCCGCTGGTGAAGCTGGCCGTGGCGCGCTCCGGTGACAAGGGCAACCACAGCAACATCGGCGTCATGGCCCGCAAGGCCGAATACCTGCCGTGGATCGCCGAGGCGCTGAGCGAAGGCGCCGTGGCCGAATGGATGCAGCACGTGCTCGACCCGCAGCTGGGTCGCGTCAGCCGCTGGCACCTGCCGGGCAGCCATAGCCTGAACTTTCTGCTGGAAAACGCCCTGGGCGGCGGCGGCGTCGCCAGCCTGCGCATCGACCCGCAGGGCAAGGCCTTCGCCCAGCAGTTGCTGGAATTCCCGGTGGCGGTGCCGCAACACATCGCCGACGAACTGAACGCACGCTGATGAAATGAACGTAGGGCGCATGACGCCACCGGCGTTATCCGCCATTCACAAACGGCGGATGAAGCGTGCCGCTTCATTCGCCCTACGGGATACCTCGGAGTCAGAACCACAATGAGCTACGACTCGATCTTCAAAGCCGGCCTGTTCGACGGCCAGACCATCATCGTCACCGGCGGCGGCAGCGGCATCGGCCGCTGCACCGCCCACGAGCTGGCGGCCCTCGGCGCCCACGTGGTGCTGGTCGGGCGCAAGGCGGAAAAACTGGAGAAGACCGCCGGCGAAATCATCGAGGACGGCGGCAGCGCCAGCTGGCACAGCTGCGACATCCGCGACGAAGACGCGGTGAAGGCGCTGGTGGCGCAGGTCATCACCGAGCGCGGGCCGATCCATCACCTGGTCAACAACGCCGGCGGCCAGTACCCCGCACCGCTGGCCTCGATCAACCTGAAGGGCTTCGAGGCGGTGGTGCGCACCAACCTGGTGGGCGGCTTCCTGATGGCCCGCGAAGTGTTCAACCAGAGCCTGAGCAAGACTGGCGGCAGCATCGTCAACATGCTCGCCGACATGTGGGGCGGCATGCCCGGCATGGGCCACTCCGGCGCCGCCCGCGCCGGCATGGAGAACTTCACCAAGACCGCTGCCATCGAGTGGGGCCATGCCGGGGTGCGGGTCAACGCCGTGGCGCCCGGCTGGGTCGCTTCCAGCGGCATGGACACCTACGAAGGCGCATTCAAGGCAGTGATCCCGACCCTGCGCGAGCATGTGCCGCTCAAGCGCATCGGCACCGAGTCGGAAGTCTCCGCCGCCATCGTCTTCCTGCTCTCCCCCGGCGCCGCCTTCATCAGCGGCAACACCATCCGTATCGACGGCGCCGCCAGCCAGGGCAGCCGCGCCTTCCCGCTGGTGAAGGGCAAGCCGGGGCAGAGCCGTTCCTACAATGGCTTCCACCGTGCCTACCTGCCGGACGTCCTCAAGGATCAGGAGTAAGCGATGCCCGTCATCCAATCCGAAGTCGATCCCCAGGGCGAAGAATTCGCCCGCAACCGCGAGGCCATGCTGGCCGCCGTGGCGAGCTTCCGCGAGGTCGAGCAGAAGGTGCTGGACAAGGCCGCCGAGGCCAAGCCCAAGTTCGACAAGCGTGGCCAGCTGCTGCCGCGCGAACGCCTGAACCTGCTGCTGGACGCTGGCGCGCCGTTCCTCGAGATTTCCTCGCTGGCCGGCTACAAGCTGCATGACGACAAGGACGGCACCCAGGCCGGCGGCGGCATCATCTCCGGCATCGGCTACATCGCCGGGGTTCGCTGCCTGGTCACCGCCAGCAACAGCGCGATCAAGGGCGGCACCATCTCCCCCACCGGGCTGAAGAAGACCCTGCGCCTGCAGCAGATCGCCTTCGAGAACAAGCTGCCAGTGGTGGCGCTGACCGAGAGCGGCGGCGCCAACCTGAACTACGCGGCGGACATCTTCGTCGAGGGCGCGCGCGGCTTCGCCAACCAGGCGCGCATGTCGGCGATGGGCATTCCGCAGGTCACCGTGGTGCACGGCTCGTCCACCGCCGGCGGTGCCTACCAGCCGGGGCTGTCGGACTACGTGGTGGTGGTGCGCGGCAAGGCCAAGATGTTCCTCGCCGGCCCACCGCTGCTCAAGGCCGCCACCGGTGAAATCGCCACCGATGAAGACCTCGGCGGCGCCGAACTGCACGCCCAGGTCGCCGGCACCGCCGAGTACCTGGCGGAGAACGACGCCGACGGCGTGCGCCTGGCCCGCGAGATCCTCGCTTCGCTGCCGTGGAATGCGCAGCTGCCGGCGCGCCCGAAGCAACAGTGGGATGCCCCGCTGCACCCGGCCGAGGAGCTGCTCGGCGTGGTCCCGGCGGACGCCAAGAAGCCCTATGACGTGCGCGAGATCGTCGCGCGCATCGCCGATGGTTCGCGTTTCCTCGACTTCAAGAACGAGTTCGACAGCCAGACCGTCTGCGGCCACCTGCACATCGAAGGTCACGCCTGTGGTCTGATCGGCAACAACGGCCCGATCACCCCGCAGGGCGCGGCCAAGGCGGCGCAGTTCATCCAGCTGTGCGAGCAGAGCAACACGCCGATCCTGTTCCTGCACAACACCACCGGCTTCATGGTCGGCACCGAGTCCGAACGCCTGGGCGTGATCAAGCACGGCTCGAAGATGATCCAGGCCGTAGCCAACGCCACGGTGCCCAAGCTCACTCTGGTCGTCGGCGGCTCCTACGGCGCCGGCAACTACGCCATGTGCGGCCGCGGGCTGGACCCGCGCTTCATCTTCGCCTGGCCCAACAGCCGCACCGCCGTGATGGGCGGCGCCCAGGCCGGCAAGGTGCTGCGCATCGTCACCGAGGAAAAACACGCCAAGGAGGGCAAGGAGCCCGACCCGAAGATGCTCGACATGCTCGAACAGATGACCGCGCAGAAGCTCGACGCCCAGTCCACCGCGCTCTACGGCACGGCGAGCCTGTGGGACGACGGGCTGATCGACCCGCGCGACACCCGCGCGCTGCTCGGTTACCTGCTGGACATCTGCGCGGAGGCGGCCGTGCGGCCGCTCAAGGGTAATAGTTTTGGGGTAGCGAGGTTCTGATTGGAGGTCGGGAGTGCGGGCCGAGCCCCTCTCCCCCCGCCCTCTCCCTGAAGGGAGAGGGAGCCAAAGCGACCCGGCGTAAAGCGAACTTCCAGCCCGCTCCGAACAGCCCTCTCTCCCTTCAGGGAGAGGGTTGGGGAGAGGGCAAGGGAACAACTCAGGCTCAAGGAGAACAACAACGATGATCTTCACCCAGGAACACGAAGAACTCCGCCGCACCGTCCGCAACTTCGTCGAGCGCGAGATCAACCCCTACGTCGACGAGTGGGAAAAAGCCGGGCGCTTCCCGATCCATGAAGTCTTCAAGAAGGCCGGCGATCTGGGCCTGCTGGGTATCTCCAAGCCGGAGAAATTCGGCGGCATGGGCCTGGACTACAGCTACTCGGTGGTCGCCGCCGAAGAGTTCGGCACCATCCATTGCGGCGGCGTGCCGATGGCCCTGGGCGTGCAGACCGACATGTGCACCCCGGCGCTGGCGCGCTTCGGCTCCGACGAGCTGCGCGAGGAGTTCCTGCGCCCGGCGATCGCCGGCGAGATGGTCGGTTGCATCGGCGTCTCGGAAGTCGGCGCCGGCTCCGACGTGGCGGGCCTGAAGACCACCGCGCGCAAGGATGGCGACGACTACGTCATCAACGGCAGCAAGATGTGGATCACCAACTCACCGTCCGCCGACTTCATCTGCCTACTGGCCAACACCTCCGACGACAAGCCCCACGTCAACAAGTCACTGATCATGGTGCCGATGAAGTCCAAGGGCATCAGTGTCAGCCCGCACCTGGACAAGCTCGGCATGCGCAGCTCGGAGACCGCCCAGGTGTTCTTCGACGACGTGCGCGTCCCCCAGCGCAACCGCATCGGCGCCGAGGGCGCGGGCTTCATGATGCAGATGCTGCAGTTCCAGGAAGAACGCCTGTTCGGCGCCGCCAGCGGGATCAAGGGGCTGGAATACTGCGTCAACGCCACCATCGAGTACTGCAAGGAGCGCAAGACCTTTGGCCAGTCGCTGATCGACAACCAGGTCATCCACTTCCGCATGGCCGAGCTGATGACCGAGATCGAGTGCCTGCGCGCCCTCACCTACCAGGCCACCGAGCAGTACATCCGCGGCAAGGACGTGACCCGCCTGGCCTCCATGGCCAAGCTCAAGGTCGGCCGCCTGGCCCGCGAAGTCACCGACGCCTGCCTGCAGTACTGGGGCGGCCAGGGATTCATGTGGGAAAACCCGGTCTCGCGCGCCTACCGCGACACCCGCCTGGTTTCCATCGGCGGCGGCGCCGACGAAATCATGCTGGGCATCATCTGCAAGATGATGGGCACCCTGCCGGGCAAGAAGAAGGGCTGATGCCATGACCCTGCCGAACTGCGAAACCCTGCTGCTGGAACGTGACGGCGGCGTGCTGCACGTCACCCTGAACCGCCCGGACAGCCGCAACGCCATGAGCCTGGCAATGGTCGGCGAACTGCTTGCGGTGCTGGCCGCCGTGCGCGACGACCGCGCCGTGCGCGCCATCGTCCTGCGCGGCGCCGGCGGGCACTTCTGCGCCGGCGGCGACATCAAGGACATGGCCGGCGCCCGCGCCGCCGGTCCGGATGCCTACGCCGCGCTGAACCGCGCCTTCGGCGGTCTGCTGGAAGAAGCCCAGGCGCAACCCCAGGTGCTGGTCGCCGTGCTGGAAGGCGCAGTGCTTGGCGGCGGCTTCGGCCTTGCCTGCGTCTCGGACATCGCCCTGGCGGCAGTGGACGCGCAGTTCGGCCTGCCGGAAACCAGCCTCGGCATCCTGCCGGCGCAGATCGCGCCCTTTGTGGTGAAGCGCATCGGCCTGACCCAGGCGCGCCGCCTGGCCCTCACCGCCGCCCGTTTCGACGGCCGCGAGGCGCTGCGGCTGGGCCTGGTGCATGCCTGCGCGGACAGCGCCGATAACCTCGGCGAACAGCTCGCCCAGACGATCGACCACGTTCGCCGCTGCGCCCCCGGTGCCAACGCCGCCACCAAAGCGCTGCTGCTCGCCACCGAGAGCGAAGCCCTCGGCCCGCTGCTGGACGACGCTGCCCGCCAGTTCGCCGCTGCGGTGACCGGCGCGGAAGGCGCCGAAGGCACCCTGGCCTTCGTGCAGAAACGCAAACCGAACTGGGCGCAGTAGCCCCGAGGAAACCGTCATGCCCAGTTTCGACAAAATCCTCATCGCCAACCGTGGCGAGATCGCCTGCCGGGTGATCCGCACCGCCCATGACCTGGGCTACCGCACCGTGGCCGTGTACAGCGAGGCCGATGCCAACGCGCGCCATGTGCAACTGGCCGACGAAGCCGTGTGCGTCGGCCCGGCACCCGTGGGGCAGTCCTACCTGAAGCCGGATGCGATTCTCGAAGCGGCCAAGCGTACCGGCGCCAGCGCCGTCCACCCCGGCTACGGCTTCCTCTCGGAGAACGCCGACTTCGCCCGCGCCTGCGAGGCCGCTGGCATCGTCTTCATCGGCCCTGGCGTGGAAGCCATCCACCTGATGGGCAGCAAGCGCCTCTCGAAGATCGCCATGCTCGAAGCCGGCGTGCCCTGCATCCCCGGTTACGAAGGCGCGGAGCAGGACGACGCCACCCTCACCCGCGAAGCGCAGCGCATCGGCTACCCACTGATGATCAAGGCCAGCGCTGGCGGCGGTGGGCGCGGCATGCGCCTGGTGACGCGCAGCGAAGACCTCGCCGAACAGCTGCGCACCGCGCGCTCGGAAGCGCAGAACGCCTTCGGCAGCGGCGAGCTGATCCTGGAGAAAGCCGTGGTGCAGCCGCGCCACGTGGAAATCCAGGTGTTCGGCGACAGTCACGGCAACATCGTTTACCTCGGCGAGCGCGACTGCTCGGTACAGCGCCGCCACCAGAAAGTCATCGAGGAAGCGCCCTGCCCCGTACTCAGCGAGGAGCTGCGCGCGGCCATGGGCGACGCTGCGGTGAAGGCCGCCGCGTCGGTGAACTACCTGGGCGCCGGCACCGTGGAATTCCTGTTGGACGCCAGCGGCGCCTTCTACTTCCTGGAAATGAACACCCGCCTGCAGGTGGAGCACCCGGTCACCGAGCTGGTCACCGGCCAGGACCTGGTGGCCTGGCAGATCCGCGTCGCCGAAGGCCATCCGCTGCCGCTGACCCAGGAGCAGGTCCAGCTCAGGGGCCACGCCATCGAAGTGCGCCTGTACGCCGAGGATGCAGGTGGCGGCTTCCTCCCGCAGACCGGCCAGGTACTGCGCTGGACACCGCCACAGCTGGACGGCATCCGCATCGACCACGGCCTGCGCGAAGGCCAGCCGGTGACGCCGTTCTACGACCCGATGCTGGCCAAGGTCATCGCCTATGGCGCCACCCGCGACGAGGCGCGGCGCAAGCTGATACGCGCCGTCGAGGACTGCGTGCTGCTGGGCGTAACCGGCAACCAGCGCTTCCTCGCCAACCTGCTCAAGCACCCGGAATTCGCCGCCGGCAAGGCCACCACCGCGTTCATCGGTGAGCAGTTCGCCGGCGACCCGAGCCTGGCCCCGTGCCAGCCGCAGGCGCTGGAACTGGCCTGTGCCGCCGCCCTGCTCTACCAGGCCTCGGCCAGCGACCGCGCGCACCAGCCCGGCCTTTCCGGCTGGCGCAGCGCCGGCAGCGCGCCGTGGCGTTTCGTCCTCAAGCATGGCGAGGAGAAATTCGCCGTCGAACTGCAAGTCCTCGAACACGGCCCCCGGCCGACGCTGCTGGCGCGCATCGGTGACAGCGAGATCCACCTGCACCTGCTCGGCGAAGAAAACGGCGACGCCATCCTCGAAGCCGACGGCGTTCGCCGCCGCCTGCCCTTCCACCGAGATGGCGCACGCCTGTGGCTGTATGGCGCGGACGGCAACCTGGAACTGCAGGACGTCACCCATGAGCCAGCCGGCGCCTCTGCTGGCGCAGGCTCCGGCACGGTAAAGGCGCCGATGGATGGCGCCATCGTCGACGTGCTGGTGGCCGAGGGCGCGCGGGTCAGCAAGGGCCAGCTGCTGCTGGTGCTGGAAGCGATGAAGATGGAGCACCCGCTCAAGGCCGGCGTCGACGGCGTGATCCGCCGCGTGCAGGTGATCAAGGGTGAGCAGGTGAAATCCCGGCAGTTGCTGGTGGAGGTCGAAGCGCTGGAGTCCGCCTGACAGCTTGGCTTCCCTCACCCCAGCCCTGGCTGCGCGCCCCGCTCCTGAGGGAGCGGGAGCCGTTCGGAGCAAAAGGGAGGCACGCCATTCATCCTTGCAGCAGACAGTCCCCTCTCCCTCCGGGAGAGGGTTAGGGTGAGGGCAGGCCCGAGCGCACCAGACATCAGAAAGCACATTTCGTAGGAGCGGATTCATCCGCGATTCCGTCCGACAAAGACAACAAGAACACGGAGCCCCAACCATGTCCCTCAACGGCAAAACCCTCTTCATCACCGGCGCCAGCCGTGGCATCGGCCGCGAGATCGCCCTGCGCGCCGCCCGCGACGGCGCCAACATCGTCATCGCCGCCAAGAGTGCCGAGCCCCATCCAAAACTCGAAGGCACCATCTTCAGCGTCGCCGAAGAAGTCGAGGCCGCCGGTGGCAAGGCGCTGGCCCTGCAACTGGACGTGCGCGACGAGAACGCCGTGCGCGACGCCATGGCCAAGGCCGCCGAGCACTTCGGCGGGATCGACGCGGTGATCAACAACGCCGGCGCCATCAAGCTGGTCGGCGTGGAGCGCCTGGAGCCCAAGCGCTTCGACCTGATGTACCAGATCAACACCCGTGCCGTGATGGTCTGCAGCCAGGCCGCGCTGCCCTACCTGAAGCAGAGCAAGGGCCACATCCTCAGCCTGTCTCCGCCGATCAACCTGGCCGGCAAGTGGTTCGCCCAGCACGGCCCCTACACCGTCACCAAATACGGCATGAGCATGCTCACCCTGGGGATGCACGAGGAGTTCAAGAAGTACGGCATCAGCGTCAACGCCCTGTGGCCGAAGACCATGATCGCCACTGCCGCCATCGAGTTCGAACTGGGCAGCCGCGACGCCTTCAAACGCGCCCGCACGCCGGCGATCATGGCCGACGCCGCCTACGCCATCCTCTCCAGCAGCGAGCGCGCCATCAGCGGCCGCCTGCTGATCGACGAGGACATCCTCCGCGAACAGGGCCAGAGCGACTTCGAGCAGTACCGCTTCGACCCGAACGGCGGCAGCCTGGTGCCCGATCTCTTCCTCGACTGACCGCTGCCGCCCATCGCACTAAGGCCAACGGCGGATAACCGCGAGCGGTCATCCGCCCTACGTCCCTTCCAGGCACCAGCTCCCCGTAGGGCGCATGACGCGGCACGTGTTATCCGCCGCATAGCCGCGGGCAGCGCGCCCTGTGACGTTTACCAATCGACACAAACCCGCCCTGGTCGTCCGGCCATCCCCTCCTAGACTGCGATGAACGCTCTGCCGGCCGGTTTGCCGATCTGCCCGGCCACACGCGCGCCCGGGCCATAGCCTCCCGCCAGGGGCCGACCTAGAGTCGCGCTGGAGCGTCTGCACGCCAGACAACAATGACAATAAGGGCACGCGTCAATGAGCCACGCCGATATCATCACCCCGACCCGCTTCCTCGCTCACCTGCCGGCCACCCTCGGTCGCGTGCCACGCATGCTGCGCGGGCTGTACTACACCGGCATCCGCAACCGCGAGAAGAACCTCTCCCTGGGCTGGGCGCTGGAGCGCGCTGCGCGCCTCTACCCGGACAGCCCGGCGCTGATCGACGAACGGCGGCGCCTGTCCTACGCGCTGTTCAACGGCTGGGCCAACCGCCTGGCGCGGGCCTTCCAGGCCGAAGGCGTGGGCCACGCCAGCGTGGTCGCGGTGATGCTGGAGAACCGAGCCGAACTCATGGTGGTACTTGCCGCCCTGGCCAAGCTCGGCGCCATCGGCGCGCTGGTCAACACCACCCAGCGCGGCCAGGTGCTCAGCCACAGCCTCAACCTGGTAAAGCCCAGCCACTTCGTGGTCGGCGAGGAACTGCGCGAGGCTTTCGAGGACGTCCGCCCGGCCCTGGAAAACAGCGGCGGGCGCTGCTACTGGATCGCCGACGGTGAAGACTCGGCACAGGCCCCGGCCGGCTGGCAAAGCCTGATGCGTCTGGCGCAGGAACAGGATTCGAACAACCTCGCCGAGACAGCGCGGGTACGTCTGAAGGACGCCTGCTTCTACATCTACACCTCCGGCACCACCGGCCTGCCGAAGGCCTCGATCATGAGCCACGGCAAGTGGATCAAGGCCTACGGCGGCTTCGGCCACTCCGGGCTCGGGCTGACGAACAGCGACGTGCTCTACCTGACCCTGCCCTGCTACCACAACAACGCCGTGACCGTCTGCTGGAGCGCCGTGCTCGCCGGTGGCGCGGCCATCGCCCTGCGCCGCAAGTTCTCCGCCAGCGCCTTCTGGAAGGACGTGCAGGCCTACCAGGCGACCTGCTTCGGCTACATCGGCGAGCTCTGCCGGTACCTGCTCAACCAGCCGCAATGCGAAGAAGAGCGCGGCAACACCCTGACCTGCATGATCGGCAACGGCCTGCGCCCATCGATCTGGAACGAGTTCAAAGAGCGTTTCGGCATCGAGCGCATCACGGAGTTCTACGCGTCCAGCGAAGGCAACATCGGTTTCACCAACGTATTCAACTTCGACAATACGGTGGGCTTCTCGCCGGCAACCTACGCGATCGTTCGTTATGACCTGGAAAATGACCAGCCGGTGCGCAACGCCAAGGGTTTCATGGAAAAGGTCGACAAGGGCGAAGCTGGCCTGCTGATCAGCGAGATCAGCGACAAGTGGCCGTTCGACGGTTACACCGACCCGGCCAAGAGCGAGGCGGTGATCTACCGCAACGTGTTCAAGGAAGGCGATACCTGGTTCAACACCGGCGACCTGATGCGCGACATCGGCTTCAAGCACACGCAGTTCGTCGACCGCCTCGGCGACACCTTCCGCTGGAAGGGCGAGAACGTCTCCACCACTGAAGTGGAAAACGCCCTGGGCGCCTTCCCCGGCGTGGAGGATGCGGTGGTCTACGGCGTGGAGATTCCCGGCACCAACGGCCGCTGCGGCATGGCCGCGCTGCGCCTGGCCGATGGCGCGAGCCTGGACGCCGCGCTGCTGGCGGCGCACCTGGACCGCGAGCTACCGGCCTACGCCGTGCCGCTATTCCTGCGCCTGCTGGTCCAGGTGGAGACCACCGGGACCTTCAAGTACAAGAAGACCGACCTCAAGCGTAACGCCTACGACCCCTCAGCCGTGACCGAGGCGCTGTTCGTGCGACTACCCGGCGAGGCGGACTACCGGGCGCTGGACGGCGCGCTGTTCGAGGCGATTCGCGGCGGCGTTCACCGCTTCTGAGCGAACCTTCGCAGAAGCGGGCCTGTTCGCAAAGCTTTGCCTGGAGTTCCAGGCGCGGCGATGTTCGCGAGCAGGCTCACTCCTACAGGGAAACCGAGGGGGTCAGTTGCGGAACTGGAACTGCAGTTCGGCGCCGCGAATATCCGAGTGCCAGCTGTCGTCATTGGTTTCGCGCTCATTCGGCTCGCGCGAGATCAACCGGCCGCCCACCTGGAACGGGCTCTGCCCGGTCTTTTCGCCGAACATCTGCGGCAGCAGGGGCTTGTCCTCCAACTCGGTCACCGACTTATCCGGATCGAGCGGGTGGACCATATCCTTGGGCAGGCGCAGATCGAGCTTCACCGGCGGCAGTGGCTGCTTGACGACAGGGTCGACCGGCTTCTTTACCTGCGCCGGGGTCTTCGACGGCGCCTTGGCCTCGGGCTTGATGGCCGCTTCGACCGCGGGCGCCTTGGGCGAGGCCACGGCCTTGGCGGCAGCGGGCTTGGCTTCCGACTCGCGCGGTTGCTCGGCGCTCGGCTCGGGCGCGGGCGCGCTGGCCGCTGGCGCCGGCACTGCAGCGGGCGCTGGAGCCGGAACCGGAGCAGCAGCCTTGTCCTTGTGCTCATCACCACAGGCGGCGAGCAGCAGGGACAAACTGGCGACAATGAGAATTCTGGACATCTTCATGGAGCTGACCGTCAGAAAAACCGCGCAATGCTGGCGCGAGATGCGAGGCAGAGCAAGAGCCTTGCCATGACAAACCATTACGACGATCAGTCTGACAGGCGCGATCTGAACCCCGCCTGTCACTGATCAAGGGTTGTCAGGCAAATCCTTCAAGGCGTGATCGATATCCAGGTCCGGGAAGCGCTGCCGCAGGCTCTCGCGCACACGTTCAGCCTCCTCCTTCTTTCCCTTGTCCTGCAAGTCGCGCAGATGCAACAGGCTGGTGCGCGGCTCGTCGGTCTCCGCCGCGAACGCCTGCACCTTTCCCTGCGCCTGGGCATCAGAAAGCTCGCGAGCCTCTGCCTGAACCTTGGCCTTCGCACTCTCCACGGCCAATTTCTTGCTCATCGGCGCAGGCTTGGCGAGCTCGTCCATCGAAGCACCGGCAGCCACGCTATCCCTCTGCGGTGCGGCCATGCTCGGCTCCGCCGCATAGGGCGCGGCAGACGGGGCCGCTGGCGGTGCCATGGCCGGAGCGGGAGCCGGCGCACGCATCATCGCCGGAGCGGCCGGTGCATCGAAACGATCCGGCGCCTCCTCGTAGGTCCGCAGGGTCAGACTCAGGCCGATGCCCAGGGTTGCCAGACCCGCTACGGCAACGCCCCAGCGCTGCCGGCTGCAGGCGCCCTGCAGCCAATGGTGCAGGCGCTGGGCGAGACTCGGCCTCTTCTCCTGCACGGTGGCACGGGCTGCAGCCAGGATGCGCGCGTCCAGCTGCGCCGACGGCTGCTCATCGCTGTGCCGGCGGTAGTGCTCGAGCAGGTCCTGCTCGTGCGGATCGCGGTTCATGGATTCACCTCCTCGGTCACCGACGGGTCGGACAACAACCGACGCAGTCTCTGCATCGCATAGCGGAGCCGGCTCTTCACCGTTTCGGCCGGAGTTTTCGTCAGCTCGGCAATTTCGTTCAGCTCCAGGTCACCATGGGTGCGCAGCAGGAACACTTCGCGCTGCTCTTCCGGCAAGGACTCCAGCGCGCCTTGCAGGCGCTGCCGGTCGCGGCTCAGGCTGAGCTCGCGCTCGGGGTCGACGCTTTCGCCGGCCAGCGCCTCGCCGTGCAGTTGCTCGTCGAAGCTCTCCTGACGGCCCAGGTGACGGCCCAGCTTGCGCCAATGGTCGATCAGACGGTTGCGGCCGATCTGGTACAGCCAGGTCTTGAAGCTGGCCGCACCCAGCGGCTGGCTGTCGCTGCGGATCAGGCTCATCCAGGTTTCCTGGAACACTTCCTCGGCCTGGGCGTGGTCGCCACACAGGCCGCAGAGGAAGCGGAACAGGCCGAGGCGATGACGAGCGTAGAGCTCGGCGAAGGCCTCGGCGTCGCCTTGTCGGTAGCGTCGCAGCAATGCCGCGTCGCTTTCGTCCTTGGGGGATATCTTCAACTCTCTCGATCCGTATCGGGGCGGGTGTCTGCAGGCACTGCGCCAGCCGTCCAGTATCACCGATGTCGCGCGTATTGGTGTAGCGCCGGGTCGCCACTGGCCAGCAGGCAGGAGGGTTTGACTGTCGAGCGGCACGGCATCGGTCTCATCGAGGGGTCAATGACCTTGGACGAGACGGCGAGTGGAAACGGGTCGATTCGTGCGCCGGAAGCTTCATGGGGCGCACGACCGCGAACGGTAGTGCGCCCCATGACGCAAGCAATGAAGGGACGCTGAACAGCCGTCAGGCAGCGATCAGCTCCTCCTGGCAGAGCTGGCAGGCCAGCATGCCAAGGGTCATGATCGCCCGCTCCGCCTCGCGGTCCCACGGGATGCCGCAGGTCAGGCGCAGGCAGTTGTTGAACTGCTCGGTGTTACTGAAGATCAGCCCCGGCGCGATACTGATGCCCTGCTCCAGCGCGCGCACGTGCAGCTCCTTGGTGTTCACCTTGGCCGGCAGGCTGACCCAGAGGATGAAGCCGCCCTTGGGCCGGGTCATCTGCGTGCCTTCGGGGAAGTACTGCTGCACCGCCAGCTGGTAGGCGGTCATGTTCTTGCGGTACTCCTGGCGGATGTAGCGCAGGTGCCGGTCGTAGCCGCCGTTCTCCAGGTAGGCCGCCACCCCCATCTGGGTGACGGTGCACGCTGAATGCGTGGTGAAGGTCTGCAGGCGGCGGATTTCCTCCTGGTAGCGCTCGGTGATGATCCAGCCGATGCGCACGCCGGGGGAAATGGTCTTGGAGAAACTCGAGCAATACACCACGCGACCATCACGGTCGTGGGCTTTGAGCGCCTTGGTCTGGCCCTGATCGAACATCAGCTCGCCGTAGATATCGTCCTCGATCACCCCGATGTTGTGCTCGGCGGTGAGCTTGAGCAGCGCTTTCTGACGGTCTTCCGGAATGGTGCCGCCCAGCGGATTGCTCAGACGCGCGGTCAGCACCAGCGCCTTGATGGGCCACTGGTTGGCGGCCAGTTGCAGGGCCTCCAGGCTGATACCGGTCAGCGGGTCGCTGGGGATCTCGATGACCTTGAGGCCGAGGATGTCGGCCAACTGCAGCAAGCCGTAATAGCTCGGCGACTCGGTGGCGATCAGGTCGCCCGGACGGGTCATCACGCGCAAGGCCATGTGGATGGCGTCCACGCAGCCGTGGGTGATGGTCACCTGGGTCGGGTCGACCACCACGCCGGCGTCACGCATGCGGATCGCCACCTGGCGACGCAGCGGCTCGTAGCCGGGGCTGAACATGTAGCTGAAGGCGCGCGGGCTGGAGAATCGCGTGACCTTGGCCAACTGCTGGTGCAGCGCGCGAACCGGGAGGTAGTCCACGTGCGGCACGGCAGCACCCAGCGGAAACACGCCTTCGCGGCGCGCTTCGGCGAGTACCTGGTTGATGATGCTGCTGCGGGTGACCAGCCCGGGCCGCTCGACTCGGGCGATGTCCGGGGTCGAAGCTGTCAGCGCTGGCGTGCGGTGCACGTAGAAGCCGGACTGCGGGCGCGCACGGATCAGCCCCTGGTCTTCGAGGGTGGCGTAAGCCTGAAGCACCGTGGCGTGGCTGACGTTGAGCTGAGTGCTCAACTTGCGCACGGACGGCACGCGCTCGCCCGGCTGGTAGACACCACGACGGATGTCTTCCGCCAGTTGCTGGGCGATGCGCTGGTATAGCAGCAGATTGGACATGACGGCCATCCCTCGGTCATTGAACCGAAACAGTAGCCAAAAAGTGCAAACTGTTCCAGAACAGTCTGAGGCATTCCGTCCGATACAGTTACGCCGCCCCGCTCGCTCAGATCTCCCCGAGCCAGTCCAGCAGCCCCGCCACCACCAGTTGCGCATCGGTGGTCAGGCCGAGCTTCTGCATGGCGTTGCGCTTGTGGGTGCTGATAGTGGAGACACTGCGGTTGGTCCGCTCGGCGATTTCCCCCACCGTGGCGCCATGGGCCAGGCGGCGGATGATATCGATCTCGGTCGGGCTCAGCGGCTTGCCGGTATGGCGCGGCGGTCGCAGCATCGGATCGATGTAGGTTTCGCCCTTGCGGATGCGGGCGATGGCGTCGTCGAGCAGGCTCAGCGGGTTGCGTTTGCAGACATAGCCCACGGCGCCGCACTTGACCGCTGCGGTGGCCAAGAGTGGCGCGCCCATGACCGAGTAGACCAGCACAGGCACTTCCGGATGGTGGCGCTGCAGCCATTCGATGAGGTGCACACCGTCACGCCCGCGGGCGCCGGGCAGCGCCAGCTCGACGATGGCCAGATCGACCTCGGGATGAGCAGTGAGCACATCCAGCAGGCTGTCGGTGTCGCTGACGAAGGCTTTCACCTGCGCCAGTTCGCGCTCCAGCAGATAGCGTTCCAGGCCCCAACCGATCATCGGTTGCGGGTCCGCCACGATTACATTGAAAAGCTTTTTTTCCGATGACATCTCGTTCTCTCGTCTACAGCTCCCCTGAGGGGATTAGTCGCACTTGGCTATTTTCGCCAAGCTGCCACTCGAAAGATTTCGAGATCCCCCTGACAAAAAACCCCGGAGCCAAGGCTTCCGGGGTTTTCCTGTGACGGGATATTGCGAAGGGATCAGCGTTCGGCGCCGAGCTGGCCCTTCTCATCGGAGAAGACGATCTCCACCCGGCGGTTCTGCGCGCGCCCCAGCGAGGAGGCGTTGTCCGAGATCGGATAGGACTCGCCATAGCCCTGCACCTGCACGCGCTTTTCGTCCACACCCAGATCGGTCAGCGCGTCAGCCACGGCCTGCGCACGGTCCTTGGACAGCTGCAGATTCTGCTCGCGGTCTCCTTCACCGTCGGTGTAGCCCTCGATGCGGATCACCCGGCGCGGATTGAGCTGGAGGAACTGCACCAGCTTGAGCACGGTGCGATTGGCGGCGGGCTTGAGGTCCGCTTCGCCGCTATCGAACAGCACGTCGCCGAGGGTCAGCACCAGCCCGCGCTCGGTTTCGCTGGTGGCAAGGCTGACCATCTGCTGTTCCAGCCACTTGCTCTGTTCCTGCACGTTGAGCAGACGCGCTTCGCGCATCGCCAGTTGCAGACGCTCACGCTCCATCTGCTGCTTGCCCAGGCGCTCCTGGTTCAGGGCCAGGTTGCTGTGCTCGCGGGCGATTTCGCTGTAGCGCTGGCTGAGGTAGGAGTACTGCAGCACGTCGTCGCTGCTGCCCCAGTAGTTGGACAGGCGCTCGGCTCGGGCCAGCGACTCGCCGGCGCGGATCACGTCCTTGGGCGCACTGCGCAGCACCGAGGAGTCCTCCTTCACGGCCTGGAACTGCAGGCGTGCCTGCTCCAGGGACTTCTCGCTGAGCTGGCTGTTGGCGCAGCCGGCCAGCAGCGCGACGGCGGAAAGAGCCCCCATCCACGACGAGCCACGGCGCAACAGTTGTGCGGAAGTCATTGCACTTCTCCCAACTGTTTGCGCAGGCGGTTGATGCTCTTGCTCTGCTCGGCCAGTTGCTCGACGCTCTTGCGCGTCAGCTCCTTGGCCTCGGCCAGGCGGGCGTCAAGTTCAGCCTGCTCGGCGAGCTGCCGGGCCTTCTTGTTCGAGCCGACTGCCAGGGCGCCCTTGGCGGCCTGGTACTTGTCCTCGGCGAGCTTGAGCTCGGCCAGGTCATCGGTCGCACCCACGGCCTTGGCCTGTTCCAGCGCCTGTTCGGTGAGGCGCATCTGTTCATTGGGAGCCGGGTCGTTCGTCGCACAGCCGGCCAATGCAAACAAAGCCAGGCCGGCGACCATCATCCGTCGATTGATCACGAAATCTATTGTCCTACTCGGTGGGAGTGCTGGCAGGCTGAAGCTGCTGGGCCTTCCAGCGGGCCAGGTTGTCCTGCAGCAGGCGCTGCGGGACTCCGGCGGCCGTCAATTCTGTCATTTTTTTCGCCAGTTGTCCGCGCAGCCACGGGTCATTGCAGGCCGAGTTGTGCGCCACGGTCAGGTACAGACCTTCGCTGGAGATCGGCGGTTCCAGCGGCTGCAGATCGTCGGCCATGCCGAGGGTATCGGCGACCGCCAGGCCGGGGTAGTGCTCGTAGATCACATAATCCGAGCGCTTGAGCAGCAGCTTCTGGAAGGCCTGGGTCAGGCTGGGCACCTCTTCCAGGGTCAGCTCCCGCTTGGCGAAGGTGTCGAAGTCCGGGCCGAAGCTGTTGTTCACCAGGGTACCGCCCTTCAGGCCACGCAGGTCGTCACGACCGGCATAGGGCGTGGTGGCGTCCTTGCGCATCCACACCACATTGTCGGTAGTGAGGAAGGCCGGATGGATGTAGTCCATGGTTTCCAGGCGCGGCGGCGTGAGGAAGGCGCCGGCAATCAGGTCGACCCGACCCAGCCGCGCTTCTTCCTGAGCGCGGGCCCAGGAGCCGGTGTAGATCACCCGGATGTTCACCCCGACCGCCTTGCCGATCTGCTCCAGCAGGTCGGCGTTGGCGCCGATCAGGCGTTCCGGCTGCGCCGGATCACGCCACAGGTAGGGCGGGTATTCCGGGTTTCCGGTGGCCACCAGGCGCTCGCACTTGCCGGCTGCAGAACCGGCCAGGGGAATGGAGAAAGTCACCAGCAACAGCGCCGCACGGATCAGCGTGGAGCAATCGGGCATCGGTAGTCTCGCTCACCAGAAGAAAGAACGGCCATGCTTAGAGCCGCAAAATGCTAGCGTAAAGCACACCGACCTGATTTGGTAATAAGGACTTCTCATGAAGAAAGCCCTTCTGGCCCTTCTCCTGGCGATAGCCGTCACCGCTGGCGTGCTCTATGCCTTCCCCTCCACCCTGCTGGCGACTGCGCAGTACGTCGAAAGCGCCCGCGCCCGGCTGTCCACCAACAGCCTGCAGGTCGACGACCTCGACATCACCTACTACGAGGGCGGCCCGGATAAGGCCCAGACCATTCTGTTGATCCACGGCTTCGGCGCCGACAAGAGCAACTGGCCGCGCTTCGCCCGCTTCCTGACCAGCGACTATCACGTCATCGCCGTCGACCTGCCAGGCTTCGGCGACAGCAGCAAACCTGCAAACATCAGCTACGACGTCGGCACCCAGGCCGAGCGCCTGGCGGATTTCATGCGCGAACAGGGCATCGGCCGCTTCCACGTGGTCGGCAACTCCATGGGCGGGCATATCGCCGCACTGCTGGCCGCGCGGCATCCGCAGGAAGTGCTGTCAGTCGGCCTGTTCGACAATGCCGGCGTTATCGCACCGCACCCGAGCGAGCTGTTCGAGCACCTCAAGAAGGGCGAAAACCCGCTGGTGCTGCGCTCGGTGGATGACTTCCCCGCCCTGCTCGACTTCGTCTTCGTACAGAAGCCGCCGCTGCCGTCGCGGCTGCAGGACTATCTGGCGGAACGCTCGCTGGAGCGCAGCGCGTTCAACGCCATGGTTTTCCAGCAGCTACGTGAGCGCTATATCCCGCTGGAACCCGAGTTGCCGAAGATCACTGCGCCGACCCTGCTGCTGTGGGGCGACCGCGACCGCGTGCTGGACGTTTCCAGCATCGACGTGATGAAGCCACTGCTGAAGAAACCCAGTGTGGCCATCCTGCGCGATTGCGGCCATGTGCCGATGATCGAGCGCCCGGAGGAAACCGCCCGCCTCTACCTGGACTTCCTCCAGCGCAACCACGCCCCCGTGACCGCGTCGAACTGAACCAGGCTGGAAAACAGAAACGGCGCCCGAAGGCGCCGTTTCTACTGGGGCAAACTCAGAGCTGGATCAGATTCGGAATCTGCACGTCCGGATTGACGTCCTGCTCGTAGTCCACGCCAGCGATCTCGAAGCCGAAGAGTCGCAGGAACTCGGACTTGTAGCCAGTGAAGTCGGTCAGCTGGTACAGGTTCTCGTTGGTCACCTTGTTCCACAGGTCCTTCACGGTGTCCTGCACATCCGGCTGCAGTTCCTTGTAGTCGGCGCGCAGGCGACCATCGGCGTCCAGGTGCGGTTCAGCACCGTACAGGCTCTCACGGAACAGGCCGTCGACCTGCTCGATGCAACCTTCGTGGGTGCCCTTCTCCTTCATCACCTTGAACAGCAGCGACAGGTACAGCGGCATCATCGGGATGGCCGAACTGGCCTGGGTGACCACGGCCTTCAGCACCGAAACACGGGCGTCGCCACCGGTGACGGCCAGCTTCTCGCGAATGCCCAGGACCTTCTGGTCCAGATCCTTCTTGGCAGCGCCGATGGAGCCGTTCCAATACAGGTCGTGGGTGATCTCTTCGCCCAGGTAGGTGAAAGCGGTGGTCTTGGCGCCGTCGGCCAGCACACCGGCCTCCTGCAGGGCGTCGATCCACATCTGCCAGTCCTCACCCCCCATTACCGCCACGGTGTTGGCGATTTCCTCAGGCGTCGCCGGCTCCATCACGCTTTCCTTGATCACTTCCTTGTCGGTGTCCAGACCACGGAAGTTGACGGCCTTGCCCACCGGCTTGAGCACGGAGTTGAAGACCTCGCCGGTCTTCGGATGAGTACGGCGCGGAGCGGCCAGGCTGTAGACGACCAGGTCGACCTTGCCCAGGTCCTGCTTGATGGTGTCGATGGTGACTTTCTTCACTTCATCGGAGAAGGCGTCGCCATTGATGCTGCGCGCGTAAAGACCCTTGGCCTTGGCGAACTTCTCGAAGGCAGCGGAGTTGTACCAACCGGCGGTGCCCGCCTTGGTCTCGCTGCCGGGGCGCTCGAAGAACACACCCAGGGTGTCGGCGCCGGCGCCAAAGGCGGCGCTGATGCGCGCGGCCAGGCCATAGCCGGTGGAGGAACCGATGACCAGGACCTTCTTCGGACCGTTGGCGATGGGGCCGTGCGCCTCGACGTACTCGATCTGTTCCTTGACGTTGGCCTCACAGCCGGTCGGGTGGGTAGTGACGCAGATGAAGCCACGCACGCGCGGTTTGATGATCATGAAAACCTCGGTAGCCAGGTGTCGATTGAACACATTCAGGAACTGGAGACGTCGCGCATTGTAGATGAGACACCTTCGCCGGTGGACTTCTCGGCAAAGATTCGTGACCAATGGGTCATCAGCGCAGTAAAACGCTCATTTCCCGAGAAAAATCAGGGGCCTGAAATGAAAGAACCCGCCACATGGGCGGGTTCCTTCAGCAAGCGGATCGGGCTCAGATGGCCTTTTCCAGCTCCGGTACAGCTTCGAACAGATCGGCGACCAGACCGTAGTCGGCAACCTGGAAGATCGGCGCCTCTTCGTCCTTGTTGATCGCAACGATCACTTTCGAGTCCTTCATGCCCGCCAGGTGCTGGATGGCGCCGGAGATACCGACGGCCACGTACAGCTGCGGAGCGACGATCTTGCCGGTCTGGCCGACCTGCATGTCGTTCGGCACGAAGCCGGCGTCAACGGCAGCGCGGGAAGCGCCGACGGCAGCGCCCAGCTTGTCAGCCAGGGAGTAGAGGATGCTGAAGTTGTCGCCATTGCCCATGCCACGGCCGCCGGAAACGACGATCTTGGCAGCGGTCAGTTCCGGACGGTCGGACTTGGCCAGTTCCTCGCCCACGAAGGCGGACTTGCCAGCATCGGCCGGGCCGGAAACGGCTTCAACAGCGGCGGAGCCACCTTCGGCAGCCACGGCGTCGAAGCCGGTGCCACGCACGGTGATGACCTTGACGGCGGCCGAGGATTGCACGGTAGCGATGGCGTTACCGGCATAGATCGGACGCTTGAAGGTGTCGGCGCTGACCACTTCGATGATCTCGGAGATCTGGTCGACGTCCAGCAGAGCGGCGACGCGCGGCAGGAAGTTCTTGCCGTTGGTGGTGGCGGCGGCCAGCACATGGCTGTAACCCTTGCCGAGCTCAGCGATCAGCGGAGCGACGTTCTCCGGCAGCTGGTGAGCGTAGGCAGCGTTGTCGGCGACCAGCACCTTGGAAACACCGGCGATCTTGGCAGCGGCTTCAGCCACGCCACCGACGTTCTGGCCAGCGACCAGGACAGCGATGTCACCACCGATCTTCTGCGCGGCAGCGACAGTGTTCAGAGTGGCAGCGCCCAGTGCGCCGTTGTTGTGCTCAGCGATTACCAGGATAGCCATCAGATTACTTTCGCCTCGTTCTTCAGTTTCTCGACCAGTTCGGCAACGGACTTGACCTTGATGCCCGCGCTACGGGCAGCCGGAGCTTCGACTTTCACGGTCTTCACGGTGGAAGCGGTGGAAACACCCAGGGCGTCCGGGGTCACCACGTCCAGCGGCTTCTTCTTCGCCTTCATGATGTTCGGCAGCGACGCGTAGCGCGGCTCGTTCAGGCGCAGGTCGGTGGTGACGATGGCCGGCAGGTTCAGGGCAACGGTCTGCAGGCCGCCGTCGATTTCACGGGTGACGTTGACCTTGTCGCCAGCGACTTCGACCTTGGAGGCGAAGGTGCCCTGGGCGTAGCCGGTCAGCGCAGCCAGCATCTGGCCGGTCTGGTTGTTGTCGCTGTCGATGGCCTGCTTGCCGAGGATGACCAGCTGCGGCTGCTCTTTGTCGACGAGGGCTTTGAGCGACTTGGCGATGGCCAGGGAGCTCAGTTCTTCGTTGGTTTCAACGAGGATGGCGCGATCAGCACCCAGAGCCAGCGCGGTACGCAGTTGCTCCTGGGCCGCGGTCGGGCCGACGGAGACCGCAACGATCTCGGTGACGACGCCTTTTTCTTTCAGGCGTACGGCCTCTTCCACGGCGATTTCGCAGAAGGGGTTCATGGACATCTTGACGTTGGCGAGATCGACGCCGGAGTTGTCCGCCTTGACGCGGACCTTGACGTTATAGTCAACCACTCGTTTGACAGCTACAAGAACCTTCATGGATTCCTCGTTTTTCTCCGGTGAATAGGAATGTCGCCAGACAGGCCTGGCCGGTAGTGCACGCCATCTGCGACTACATCCAGCGCAACGCGACCGCAAAACCGCAGGTATCTTGACTGCATCGACCGGGCGGGTCAATACACGAAAATACCCCTTCATAAGCCGCGGACCCCGATTCTATCAGGGTTACACGCGATTCAAACAAACGTTTGTATTGCGTTCGATAAAGGGTTTAGATATAGCAACAGGTCTAGCTATAATGCGCCCCGCTCTTACTGGGTGGGGGCACGCCCATCCCAATACCTACAAAATACCCAGAGCCTTGATTCAGGAGAGATCGATAGTGGAACGCGAATTTATGGAATTCGACGTCGTCATCGTCGGCGCCGGCCCTGCCGGTCTGTCCGCCGCATGCCGACTGAAACAGAAGGCCGCCGACGCGGGTCAGGAAATCAGCGTCTGTGTGGTCGAGAAGGGTTCCGAAGTGGGCGCCCACATCCTCTCGGGCGCCGTGTTCGAGCCCCGCGCGCTGAACGAGCTGTTCCCCAACTGGAAGGAACTCGAAGCGCCGCTCAATACCCCCGTCAAGCGCGACGACATCTATGTGCTGAAGAGCCCGGAAGCGGCGGCCAAGGTGCCGAACTTCTTCGTGCCCAAGACCATGCACAACGAAGGCAACTACATCATCTCCCTGGGCAACCTGTGCCGCTGGCTGGCCCAGCAGGCCGAAGGCCTGGGCGTCGAGATCTACCCGGGCTTCGCCGCCCAGGAAGCGCTGATCGACGAGAATGGCGTGGTGCGCGGCATTGTCACCGGTGACCTGGGCGTCGACCGCGAAGGCAATCCGAAAGAGGGTTACTACACCCCGGGCATGGAACTGCGCGCCAAGTACACCCTGTTCGCCGAAGGCTGCCGTGGCCACATCGGCAAACAACTGATCAAGAAGTACAAGCTCGACAGCGAAGCCGACGCCCAGCACTACGGCATCGGCATCAAGGAAATCTGGGACATCGACCCATCCAAGCACGAGCAGGGCCTGGTGGTGCACACCGCCGGCTGGCCGCTGAACGATGACAACCCGGGCGGCTCCTTCCTTTACCACCTGGAGAACAACCAGGTGGTGGTCGGTCTGATCATCGACCTGTCCTACACCAACCCGCACCTGTCGCCGTTCGACGAATTCCAGCGCTACAAGCACCACCCGGTGATCAAGCAGTACCTGGAAGGCGGCAAGCGCGTGGCCTACGGCGCTCGCGCCATCTGCAAGGGCGGCCTGAACTCGCTGCCGAAGATGGTCTTCCCGGGCGGCGCACTGATCGGTTGCGACCTCGGCACCCTGAACTTCGCCAAGATCAAGGGCAGCCACACCGCCATGAAGTCCGGCATGCTGGCCGCCGACTCCGTGGCCGAAGCCCTGTTCGCCGGCCGCGAAGGCGGCGACGTGCTGAACAACTACGTCGATGCCTTCAAGGGCAGCTGGCTGTATGACGAGCTGTTCCGCAGCCGTAACTTCGGCGCGGCGATGCACAAGTTCGGCGCCATCGGTGGCGGTGCGTTCAACTTCATCGACCAGAACATCTTCGGCGGCAAGATTCCGTTCACCCTGCACGATACGACTCCGGACTACGCGACCCTGAAGAAGGCCAGCGAAGCACCGAAGATCGACTATCCGAAGCCGGACGGCAAAATCAGCTTCGACAAGCTGTCCTCGGTGTTCCTGTCCAACACCAACCACGAGGAAGACCAGCCGATCCACCTGAAGCTGACCGACCCGAACACCCCGATCGCGAAGAACCTGCCGCTCTACGACGAGCCCGCGCAGCGTTACTGCCCGGCTGGCGTGTACGAAGTGGTGAGCAACGACGACGGCAGCAAGCGCTTCCAGATCAACGCCCAGAACTGCGTGCACTGCAAGACCTGCGACATCAAGGACCCGGCCCAGAACATCACCTGGGTTGCCCCCGAGGGCACTGGCGGTCCGAACTACCCCAACATGTAATTGAGTTGGCGGTAACGAAAAAGGCTCCCTCGGGAGCCTTTTTTGCAAGTTCGAAAAAGTTGTAGCGAAGCCGAAATCGAACTACCGGCCGCGCTCAGACCGTCAGGTCACGGCTGCGGCGCAATAGGAAAGAACTCCCCGGAACTCCAGACGCCTAGCCAGTCAACACCGTCGATCTCGCGGGGAACCGCCAGTTCCACCAGCTGGTAGAACACGTTGCGGTGGATCAGCGCTTCCAGGTTCACCCGCACCAGCACATAGGGCGATGGCTCCTGAGTCTGCGGGTCCAGCTCAACCCGGATCGGATGAGCGGCGTCGGCTACCACTTCATCCTCGACGTTGGTGGTGAAGCGCAGCACCTGCTGCTCCCCCTCCCCTTCGACCGCCAGGGTGACCGCGACGAAAGGCGCGTCATCGACGGATATCCCGCACTTCTCCACCGGGGTGACCAGGAAATAGTCGTCGCCATCGCGGCGGATGATGGTGGAGAACAGCCGCACCATCGGCTTGCGGCCGATCGGCGTGCCCAGGTAGTACCAGGTGCCGTCGCGGGCGATGCGCATGTCGATATCGCCGCAGCAATCGGGGTTCCACAGATGTACCGGCGGCAGCCCCTTGTCCTTGCTGGTGGGAATCTGCGCCAGCAGGTTGCCGGCCCGGTCCGTTTGAGTCTGTGGATCTGTCATTGGTACTCCTCTCGCGTCTTCACCCCCAGCAGGCTGCGGGCATAGTCTTCCAGCGGTCGCCCGATCAGGTCCTCGGGGCTGGCGTCATAGAATGTCAGAAAACCGCCGCGACTGCGGATAGTCGCACTGTCCACCAAGTAGCGGTTGTCGGTCTCGATCAGCATTACCTGGATCACGCTGCGGTCGCGGCCCACGGCATTATCGGTGTCTTCGTACTGCTCGTAGGTTCCGGCATTGTCCTCCCCACGGGCGAAGCGCGTATACAGCAGATAATTGGCGCCTGCCGCGCGCGCCTCCTGCATGGCGCCCTCGAGCCCCAGCGGGCTCTTGGCCCGGCGCACCAGCGGGAAGTACTGGACGAAGCCCTTGAACGCCTCCTCCGCCACCACGTTGGGCCGCGCATAGGCATGGCCGGGCGGCACGAACGGGCCCTGGGCGATATAGATGAAGGAGTCCTGCTGCAGGCGCCAGTTCGAAGTGCGACGGGTCTGGCTGTGATCGAGGAAGCCCGCGTCGCGCAGGTAGTAATCGGTGCCGTCGGCCAGGTCATTGGGGCTCATGCAGCCGCTCAAGGCGGCGAAGGCAAGGATCAGTATCAGTTGGCGCATGCAAAGTCTCCGGAGCCGGCGACGAAAAACCGGCATTCGGACAGGCAATGCAGCTTCCGCGCCATCACAGGCCGCGCTGCCATTCCTGGCGCAGATGCGCGCGCTGGGGTTGCTCGATGGCCTGACGCACCTGAGCGAGCAAATTCGCCTTGTCCGCACCCAGGGTGCCCTTGAGTACCAGGTAGTTGGACGCATGATCGCTGCGGAACACTGTGTCGCGCAGCTCCAGCGCGCTCAGCAGACGCTCGATCTCGACGAACAGCTCGGCCTGCGACAATGGCTGGAAGTCCGGGAAGCCGGCGCGGTAGCGCTCTTCGCCGGTGGGAAAGCTGACAACCAAAGTGGAAAGGAACTCCGGTTGCGCTTCGTTCATCAGGCGCGCCGAGTTGTCGGCATGCTGGGCACTCAGCGTGCTGCCGCCCAGGCCGTTGAGGATCATCACCGAGCGGGTGATCCCCGCCTCGCCCAGCTTCCGCAGGGCATCGAGCGTCGAGGCATAGGTCTCGCCCTTGTTCACCCGCGCCAGCACTTCGTCGTCGCCGGACTCGGCGCCCACATAGGCCATGCGCAGGCCGGCGTCAGCCAGTTCCTTCAGCTCCTCAACCGACTTCTTGCGCAGGTTGCGCGGCAGGCAGTAGCTGGAGACGCGGTCCACCTCAGGCATGTGCTCACGGATCGCGCGGAGGATGTTGAGCAGGCGCCGCGTCGGCAGCACCAGCGCATCGCCGTCGGCGAGGAACACCCGCTGCACGATCAGGCGCTCGCCACAGCGGCGAATCTCCTCCAGCACTTCGGACTCGTCACGGGCGCGGAATTTCTTTTGCGGTTGCGTATACATCTCGCAGAAGCCGCACTGGTTCCACGAACAACCGTTGGTGACCGGAAGAATGAGCGAGTTCGCCTCGCTCGGCGGCCGGAAGACCGGTTCGATATAGGAAATGGGGAATTCGTTGGGCATGGGCTAATCAGGTCTGGGGGCGGTCTCAGCCGCCGATGATCTTCATGATGGTGACGCCGCCGGAGAAGGCGACTTCCTGCTTGTCCGCCAGGGCGCGCACCAGCAGCCGCTGCAGGGCCGGCAGCGCCTGGTGGCGCGGCTTTTCCAGCAGGTCGCCGACGTAATGACGGTTGCTCGACGACAGGCAGCCATGCAGCCAACCGGTGGAGGACAGGCGCAGGCGCGAACAGGTCCGGCAGAACGGCACGCTCTCGTTGGCGATCACGCCAAAGAAGCCCTGCCCCGGCACTTCGTAGCGAATGGCCGTGGCATCCACCGGCGCATCGGCCTGGATGTAGGAGTGTCGTTCGCCGATCAGTTCCAGCAGCTCCTGCAGGCTGACGAACTGCTGGTGGAAGCCGTTCGGATCGTGGGCAAGATGCCCCATGCGCATCAGCTCGATGAAGCGCAGCTCGAAGCCGTGCTCCAGGCAGTAGTCAAGCAACGGCACGGCTTGGTCGAGGTTCTGCCCGCGCAGGGGCACCATGTTGAGCTTGATCTTCAGGCCCGCAGCGCGAGCCTCGTCGAGCCCCTTGAGCACGGTGGCAAGATCACCGCCACGGGCGATGCGCCGGAAGGCTTCGGCATCCAGGGTATCGAGGGATACATTGAGGCGGCGGATGCCGCAATCGAGCAACAGCGGCAGCTTCTTCGACAGCAACTGGCCGTTGGTGGTGAGGGCGATATCCCGCAGGCCGAGGCGGCTGACGCCGTGCAGGAAGGCATCCAGTTTCGGGCTGACCAGCGGTTCGCCGCCGGTGACCCGCAGCCGCTCGATGCCGGCGGCCTCGATCAGGTAGGCGACGCCGCGCACCAGCGATTCAGCGGAGAGTTCGTCCTGCGCGGCGATCAGGCGCTTGCCGTCCGGCACGCAGTAGGTGCAAGCGTAGTTGCATGCGGCGGTCAGGCTGACCCGCAGGTTGCGGAAGCGCCTGCCCTGGCGGTCGACGATCATGCTCGGCTCCGGTGGGAATCACTCATGCAAGTATATCCCCACCCTCACCGCAAGCCCTGTCGCAACTGCGACGATGGGCCATCTGAATGGCGACTCAGGCGGCCGGCGTATCGCCGTCGCGCTTGCGCTTGTTGCCCATGCGCACGCCGATGTCCATGAGGAACTGGAAGAAGCCCTCCTGGTCCTCCAGCACTTCGCGCCAGAACGGCGAGTGGTACAGCGCCACGGCGCCATGCACCAGCGCCCAGGCCGCGCAGTAGTGGAAGTAGGCTGGCACGTCTTCCAGCTTGCCCGCCGCGATGCGTTCCTTGATCAGCTGGCTCAGGCGCTCGAAGTTGGATTCGCGGATCTTGTGCAGCTCCTCGACCATCTCCGGGACCTGGCTGGTCTTCACCACCTTTTCCTCCAGGCGGTCGAACAGGCGGTAGCGCTGCGGGTCGCGCATACGGAACTCGAAGTAGGCGCGCGACAGGCGCTCCTTGTCGCGGGCGACGTCTTCGGAGTGGAACAGGTCGGCCAGATCGCGCTCGTAGTCCAGCATCAGGCGCAGGTAGATCTCCGCCTTGGACTTGAAGTGCTTGTAGATGGTGCCTTTGCCGATACCCACAGCATCGGCGATCATTTCGACCGTGACACTGTCTTCGCCCTGCTCAAGGAACAGCTTGAGGGCGGTGTCGAGGATTTCCTGTTCGCGACGACGGAATTCGCGAACCTTGCGCGGCTCTTTCTGCATAAAAAGACTGTTCGGTCAAAAATAGTCAAAATTCGAAGCCGCGTATTATGCCTATTCAGCGCCAAATTGCACGGATCATCCGACATGATTAGCTTTTCTTCCGAGTTTCCCCATCAAACCGGCCTACGCTACCTGAATCACGCGGCAGTCGCCCCCTGGCCCAAGCGCGCCGCAGACGCCGTTGCCGCCTTCGCTCAGGAGAACATCCTGCAGGGCGCCCGCGACTACCCGCAGTGGCTGACCATCGAGAAGCGCCTGCGCGAGCGCCTGATGCGCCTGGTGAACGCCCAGACCACCGGCGACATCGCACTGGTGAAGAACACCTCCGAGGCACTGTCGTTCGTCGCCTTCGGCCTGGACTGGCGCGCCGGCGACCAGGTGGTGATCAGCGACCAGGAATTCCCCTCCAACCGTATCGTCTGGGAAGCGCTGAAGCCGCGCGGCGTGGAGGTCATCCAGGTGAGCCTGGACGGTGATGACCCGGAAGGCGACCTGCTGGCCGCCTGCACCCCACGCACGCGCCTGCTCTCAATCAGCGCGGTGCAATACGCCAGTGGCCTGCGCATGGACCTGGAGCGCCTCGGCGCCGGCTGCCGCCAGCGCGGCGTGCTGTATTGCATCGATGCCATCCAGCAACTGGGCGCCCTGCCCTTCGACGTTCAGGCTTATGACTGCGCCTTCGCCATGGCCGACGGCCACAAGTGGATGCTCGGCCCGGAAGGCCTGGGAGTGTTCTATTGCCGCGCCGCCGAGCGCGAGCAACTGGCGCTGCAGGAATACGGCTGGCACATGCTGGAAAACGCCGGCAGCTATGACCTCGCCGACTGGCAGCCGGCCCGCAGTGCGCGGCGCTTCGAGTGCGGCAGCCCGAATATGCTCGGCGCGGTGGCGCTGGAGGCCAGCCTGAGCCTGCTCGAGGAAGTCGGCATGCCAGTGGTGGGTGAGCTGGTGCGGGCGCGCGTCCAGCAACTGTACGACGGCCTGGGCCGCATCGACGGCGCCTCGCTGCACAGCCCGCTGGACCCGGCCCGTCGCGCCGGCATCCTGACCTTCAGCCTCGCCGGCTGGGACAATACCCGTCTGCTGGAGCGCCTACGCGCTGAACAGGTGGTGTGCATACAGCGTGGCGCGGGTATCCGCTTCTCGCCACACTTCTACACCAGCGAGGCGGTCATCGAGGAAACCCTGGGGCTTATCGGGGCTCTGGCGGGGCAATGACGCAGGCGCGACCGAGAAAACTGCTCAGCCCGGTGTGATGTATTCCAAATCCGTTTAAAAAACACCGGGCACCCTGTGGCAGTCGCCGCATCTTGGCCAATACTTGTAGATACCGGTGCGCGGCATCTCCCCCCAAGTGCCCCGCCGGTGAAGGTACCGAGGATCGCGTACCTTATTGTTACACTCCTAATGGTCTTGACCCGGATTCATCCCCCAGAACCCGGGTTTTTTTTGCGCGCAGGAAATGTATCCGCGCCAAGACAATTCCACCTCAAGACGCTCAGGTAGCGAGCGGGAACAACCGGCGGAAGTTGGCGGTGGTCTGCTCAGCCAGGGTCTCGAAGCTCACCCCACGCAGTACGGCCAGGTACTCGGCGACCTCGCGCACGTACTCGGGCAGGTTTGGCTTGCCGCGGTGAGGCACCGGTGCGAGATAGGGCGAATCGGTTTCCACCAGCAGGCGATCCACCGGCACCTGGCGGGCCACTTCGCGCAGCTGCTCGGCATTGCGGAAGGTGACGATGCCCGACAGCGAGATATAGAAGCCGATATCCAGCGCCGCCTTGGCCATCTCCCAGTCTTCGGTGAAGCAGTGCAGCACGCCAGCCTGCGGCAGCGCTGCCTCGCGCAGCAGCGCCAGGGTGTCGGCGCGGGCTTCGCGGGTATGCACGATGACCGGCTTGCCGGTGACCCTGGCGGCCTCCAGATGCAGGCGGAAGGCTTCCTGCTGCAACTCGGCGGCTTCGGGCTCGTAGTGATAATCCAGGCCGGTCTCGCCAATGGCCACCACGCGCGGGTGGTTCAGCTCGCCCAGCAGCCAGTCCAGCGCCGGCGCGGCGCCGGGCTCCAGGTCCAGCGGGTGGACGCCCACCGAGCAATGCACGTCGGCATAGCGATCGGCCAGATCCTTCACTGCCCGGGCATTGTCCGCGCTCACGCCGATGCACAGGAACTGGCTGACGCCGCGCGCGCGGGCGGCGTCCAGCGCGGCATCCAGCGAACCGTCGTAGACGGCGAGATCGAGGCGATCGAGGTGGCAGTGGGAATCGACCAGCATGAAAACACTCTCCGGAAAATGACGAAGCGCCCATGCGGGCGCTTCGTGGTTGCAGCCTGTAAAGCTTGCAAATTCTACATGGTATGGGTCGGGCGGTCCGACTTCAACGCACCGGCGAGGTAGGTCTCGATCTTGTTGCGCGCAGTATTGTCGCCATCGTTGAACTGCACGCCAATACCGGCGGCGCGGTTACCCTGGGCGCCCTTCGGAGTGATCCAGACCACCTTGCCGGCGACCGGGATCTTCTCCGGCTCATCCATCAGGTTGAGCAGCATGAAGACCTCATCACCCAGCTTGTAGGTCTTGTTGGTCGGAATGAACAGCCCGCCATTGCGGATGAACGGCATGTAGGCGGCATACAGCACGGATTTGTCCTTGATGGTCAGGGACAGGATTCCGTTACGCGGACCCAGATTTGGTGGCAAGCTCATTCAGCTGTCCTGGCAGATTTTTCCGATGGCCGGATTCTAGCCCGGCCCGGGCAGACTTGCCCACTGTACGAGCAAGGCTTCGAGAAGCAAGGCACGGTTGAGGTTGGCTTTGTTGAGGACTTTCTGCCGTTGCAACAGCAGCCAGTCCTGCATCGCCAGCACCTTGGGCTGCGTCGATTTCTCGGCGAGATACTGCACGACCTTGCGCATGTCCGCGAGCCCGAGGCCCTCTTCGTCGCGGGCCAGCTGGTAGCGCAGCATCAAAAGCGCCCAGTCGCAGAACCAGTCGAACAGCAGCGGCAAGGGTACGCCATTCAGGCTTTCCGCCAGCTGACTTGGGGCAACCTGCTGCTTGAGCAGCTTCTTCACGCCCTCCACCACCTGAGCGCGCTGCTCGCGCACCCCCTGGCCCTGCAGGCGCTGAGCAGTCAGCGGCGAGCCACCGGCCAGCACCAGCAGCTCGTCCAGCGCCTCCGGCGACTCATCCGGCAGCGCACTGGCCAGCCAGGCACGAGCCTGCGCGGCCGTCGGCTGCGGGCAGGCCTGCTGCACGCAGCGGCTCTTGATGGTCGGCAGCAGACGGCTGGGCTGGTGGCTGATCAGCAGCAGCACGGTATTGCCCGAGGGCTCTTCCAGACTCTTGAGCAGCGCGTTGGCGGCGTTGAGGTTCATCGCCTCGGCCGGCTCCAGCAGTACCACCTTGCGACCGCCGAGCTGCGCGGTCTGCACCACGAAGTTCACCAGTTCGCGGACCTGATCGACGCGAATCGGCTTCTCCGCCTCTTCCGGCTCCAGCAGGAAATAATCCGGATGGGTGCCGGCCGCCAGCAACTGGCAGGCCTTGCAGTGACCACAGGCCTTGCCGCCTTCAGGGCGCTGGCAGAGCAGGAAATGCACGAAGTTTTCCGCCAGCACACGCTTGCCGATGCCGGCCGGGCCATGCAGCAGATAGGCATGGGCATGTTGCGGGCGACTGCTGAGCTGCTGCCAGAGGCCCTGCTGCCAGGGGTAGATGTCAGCCATTGAGGCGCTCCAGCAAGGCCGGCAGCAGCTTGTCCAGGTCGCGCTGAACCTCGGCCAGCGACTGTGCGGCATCGAGGACGTGATAGCGCCCCGGTTCGGCGTGGGCGCGCCCCAGGTAGGTGTTGCGCACCGCCTCGAAGAAGGCGCGGTCTTCCTGCTCGAAGCGATCCAGGCGCCCCCGGGCGGCGGCGCGGGACAGGCCGATTTCCACCGGCAGGTCGAAGACCAGGGTCAGGTCCGGGCGCAGGCTGCCCTGGACGAAGCTTTCAAGTTGCGCGATGCGCTCTACCGGCAGACCACGACCGCCGCCCTGGTAGGCATAGGTGGCGTCGGTGAAGCGATCGCAGAGCACTACGGCGCCGCGCTCGAGTGCCGGACGGATCACCTGGGCTATGTGCTGCGCACGGGCAGCGAAGACCAGCAGCAGCTCGGTATCCACCGCCATCCGTTCATCGCTGGGATCCAGCAGCAGCTCGCGGATGCGCTCGGCCAGCGGCGTGCCGCCGGGCTCGCGGGTCAGCTGGACCTCGATGCCGCGCTCGCGCAGGCGCTCGGCCAGGTACTCGCGGTTGGTGCTCTTGCCCGCGCCTTCGGGGCCTTCCAGGGTGATGAACAGGCCGGTCACTCGGCTCACTCCTTGTGTTATCGGGCTACTGCGCTGCAGGAGAATCTGCAGCGGGAGCGTCTGCATCCGGCGTCTGCGCCGGCAGCGGGACGGGCGCCGGACTGGAACGGTAGTCGGCGCGGCGCTTGATCTGGAACTCCTGGACGGCCTTGTTGTGGTCGTCCAGGTTGTCGGAGAAGGTATGGCTGCCGTCGCCGCGGGCGACGAAGTACAGGCTCTGCCCCGCCACCGGGTTGAGCGCAGCATGGATGGCTTCGCGGCCGGGCAGCGCGATGGGCGTCGGCGGCAGGCCGGCGACCACGTAGGTGTTGTAGGGCGTCGGCGTGCGCAGGTCGGTGCGGGTGATCCTGCCAGCGTAGCGCTCACCCATGCCGTAGATCACGGTCGGGTCGGTCTGCAGCAGCATGTTCTTCTGCAGGCGCCGCACGAAGACGCCGGCGATCTGGCCGCGCTCCTGGGGCACGCCGGTTTCCTTCTCCACCAGCGAAGCCATGATCAGCGCCTGGTAGGAATCCTTGTAGGGCAGTTCCTGCGCGCGCTTGTCCCACTCCTCGGCCAGGATACTGTCCATGCGCTGGTAGGCGTGCTTGAGGATGTCGACGTCCTTGGTACCGCGGACGAAGCGGTAGGTATCGGGGAAGAAGCGGCCTTCCGGGAAGACACCGGGCTTGCCCAGCTTCGCCATGACCTCGGCATCACTGAGGCCATTCAGGGTCTGCTCCAGCTTGGGCTGACGGGCGAGTAGCTCGCGCACCTGGCGGAAGTTCCAGCCCTCGACCAGAGTCAGGCCGTACTGCACCACATCGCCTTCGCGCCATAGATCGAGCAGTTGGGCGGCGGTCATGCCGGGCGTCAGGCGGTATTCGCCACTGTGCAGCGCCTCACCGGCCAGGTTGAAGCGCCAGTACAGACGCAGCCAGAAGCCGCCGTGCAGGACGTCTTCGTCCTCCAGGCGGGTCAGCAGGCGGCCAGGGGTGGCGCCGCTGGGAGCATCAAGCAGACGCTCTTCGGTGAGCTGGAGCGGCTGCTGCAGCGCACGGTGCTGCTCCCAGGCCGCCAGGCCCAGCACGAGCCCGGCCAGCAGCAGGCCGCCTTCCAGCAGCACCAGCAATTTGCGCATCACGTATCAGGAATCCAGAAGTTCGCGGAGTTGGCCCTGCAGTTTACGGGTCAGCGGCCCGACCGGCCAAGCGTGCTCGGCGATGCCGCGCACCGGCCAGATACCGTAGAGACTGTTGCAGAGAAAGACCTCATCGGCTTGCGCCAGTTCGCCGTGCTCTACGTCACGGACGATGACCGGCAACCCCAGATCGCTGGCGCGCTCGATGATTTCGGCACGCATCACACCAGCGACGCCGCAACGGCTGAGCTCGGCGGTGATCAGTGCGCCCTGCTTCACCAGGAACAGGTTGCTGAACACGCCCTCGACGATCCGCCCGGAAACATCGCGCATCAATCCTTCGGCGAAGGCCGGGTCGCTCCACTCGGCGCGAGCCAGGACCTGCTCCAGGCGATTGAGGTGCTTGAGGCCGGCGAGCAGTGGTTGCTCAGCCAGTCGAGTGGCGCAGGGGAAGAGCGTGACGCCCTCCTCACGGTTCTTCGCCGGGTAGGTCGGCGCGGGCGAGGCCAGCAGCAAACGGCGCACCTGGGCATCGGCCTGCGGCGCATAGCCGCGCGCGCCTTCGCCACGGGTCAGCATCAGTTTGGCAACGCCATCACCGAGCAAGGCGGAAAAACGCAGGAGTTCGTCTTCGACGAGATCGAGAGAGACTGGAAGGGACAGGCGTCGAACGCCTTCCTCCAGCCTCGCCCGATGGCGTACCAGCAGGCGCGGACGGCCTGCGGACACGCGAATCGTCTCGAACAGCCCATCACCGTAGGCCAGCCCGCGATCACGCGCGGACAGGGCCTCGGCGCTCTGGCCGTCGATCCAGCTCTGCATCAGCCGTGGAACCGGCGGAATACCAGGGAGCCGTTGGTGCCACCGAAGCCGAAGGAGTTGGACAGGGCGACGTCGATCGGACGCTCCTTGGCCTGATGGGCGACCAGGTCGAGGTCGCAGCCTTCGCTGGGGTTGTCCAGGTTGATAGTTGGCGGAGCCACCTGATCACGCAGCGCGAGCACGCAGAAGATCGCCTCGACCGCGCCGGCAGCACCCAGCAGGTGGCCGGTCATGGACTTGGTGGAGCTCATCGACAACTGATAGGCGTGGTCGCCGAAGATCGACTTCACCGCGGCGACTTCCGCGATGTCGCCGGCCGGCGTCGAGGTGCCATGGGCGTTGATGTAGTCGACCTGCTCGGGGTTCAGCCCGGCATCACGCAGCGCGGCTTTCATGCAACGGGCAGCGCCGGCGCCGTCTTCCGGCGGAGCGGTCATGTGGAAGGCGTCGCCGCTCATGCCGAAGCCAACGACTTCAGCGTAAATGCGCGCACCACGAGCCTTGGCGTGCTCCAGCTCTTCCAGCACCAGCGCACCGGCGCCGTCGGAGAGCACGAAGCCGTCACGGTCCTGGTCCCACGGACGACTGGCCCTGGTCGGCTCGTCGTTGCGAGTGGACAGCGCGCGAGCGGCGCCGAAGCCGCCCAGGCCAAGACCGCAGGCCGCCATCTCGGACCCGCCGGCCACCATCACGTCAGCGTCGCCGTAGGCGATGTTGCGCGCGGCCATGCCGATATTGTGGGTGCCGGTGGTGCAGGCGGTAGTGATGGCGTAGTTGGGGCCCTGCAGACCGAGGTTGATCGACAGGAACCCGGAAACCATGTTGATGACCGAGCCAGGCACGAAGAACGGCGAGATGCGCCGAGGGCCCTGCTCGAACAGCGAACGACAGGTGTTTTCGATGTTGGTCAGACCGCCGATGCCCGAACCGATGGCAACGCCGATGCGCTCCCGGTTGGCGTCGGTGACTTCCAGGCCGGAATCACGCACCGCCTGATAGCTGGCGGCGAGGCCGTACTGGATGAACAGGTCGAGTTTGCGAGCTTCCTTGGCGGACATGTATTGCTCGACGTCGAACCCTTTCACCGAGCCGCCGAAACGGGTGGCAAAGGCGGACAGATCCATGTGTTCGATCGGGGCGATACCGCTGCGCCCGGCGAGAATGCCTTCCCAACTGCTCGGCACATCCACACCCAGGGGCGACAACATACCCATGCCAGTGATGACTACGCGTCTACGCGACACTGTGACTTCCTCTCATGTGTTTCACGGCAATAACGCCGGCAGATGCCGGCGTTAAAGAAAAGCCGCACGCCTTTGCAGGCCGTGCGGCTTCTTTCGTCGGGGAACCGACGACTACGTCTTATGCCTGGTGGGCAACGATGTAGTCGATGGCTTCCTGAACGGTGGTGATCTTTTCGGCTTGCTCGTCGGGGATTTCGGTCTCGAATTCCTCTTCCAGAGCCATCACCAGCTCAACGGTGTCAAGGGAGTCGGCGCCCAGGTCTTCGACGAAGGAAGCGCTGTTGGTGACTTCTTCTTCCTTAACGCCGAGTTGCTCAGCAACGATCTTCTTGACGCGTTCTTCGATGGTGCTCATACCTTGTTTTCACTCCTATGGACAATCCGTACAGCTGGGCTGCGGGTAAGTGTATAGAAAGGGTTTTCTGCATTTCAAGCTGAACGCTGACGCCCCTTCGCGGCAACCCAGATGCTCTGTCTATTCCAGCGTTACGACGCTTGGATGATTTTAGACAGCGCATATGACATCGCCACGAAGGAACTCGTCACATCAGCTCATGTACATTCCGCCATTCACCGGTACCGTGGCACCCGTAACATAAGCTGCGCCCTCGGAAGCGAGGAATGCTACCACTTTGGCGATCTCTTCGGCTTGTCCCAGTCGGCCCAGTGGAATCTGGCCGAGCAGCGCTTCACGCTGCGCCTCGGGCAACTCGCGAGTCATGTCGGTGTCGATGAAGCCCGGAGCAACCGCGTTGACAGTGATAGCACGGGAACCGACTTCGCGCGCCAGGGCACGGGTGAAGCCTTCCAGGCCGGCCTTGGCAGCGGCGTAGTTGGTCTGCCCTGCGTTGCCCATGGCACCGACGACGGAGCCGATATTGATGATGCGACCCCAGCGAGCCTTGGTCATGCCGCGCAGGACGGCTTTCGACAGACGGTAGAGGCTGTTGAGGTTGGTGTTGACCACATCGAACCACTCGTCGTCTTTCATGCGCATCAGCAGGTTATCGCGGGTGATGCCTGCGTTATTGACGACGATGGCCGGCGCGCCGGACTCTTTCTGGATGGCTTCGACAACGGCGGTCACGGACTCGTCGTTGGAGACGTCCAGGACCATGCCCGAACCCTGGATGCCGTTTTCCTTGAGGTACTCGGAAATTTTCTGCGCGCCGGACTCGCTGGTGGCGGTGCCCACCACGGTAGCGCCCATACGACCCAGCTCCAGTGCGATGGCCTGGCCAATACCACGGCTCGCGCCAGTAACCAGGGCAACCTTACCTTGCAGACTCATGCCTTATCTCCTGTTCAAGCCAGAGCCGCGCGGGCTGCGCCAAAGGCGTCCGCGGAATCCAGGTTGTGGGTGGTCACGCCCTTGGCGCAACGCTTGTTCAAACCAGCCAGCACCTTGCCCGGACCACACTCGACCAGGTCGGTGACGCCTTTTTCGGCCAGCAGCTGCACGCTCTCCACCCAGCGGACCGGGCTGTACAACTGCGCCAGCAGATCACGCTTGAGCGCGGCCAGATCGGCCGGAACCTGGGCGGTAACGTTCTGCACCAGGGCGATCTGCGGCATCTGCCACTGAACGGCCTCGACAGCCTCTGCAAAACGCTCGGCAGCCGGGCGCATCAGTTCGCAGTGCGACGGCACGCTCACCGGCAGCGCGACAGCACGCTTGGCGCCACGAGCCTTGCACGCCTCGATGGCACGCTCGACGGCCTTGGCCGCGCCAGCGATCACCACCTGGCCGGGTGCGTTGAAATTCACAGCACTGACCACTTCGCCCTGGGCCGCTTCGGCGCAGGCAGCGAGCACATCAGCGTCTTCGAGACCGAGAATGGCAGCCATGCCGCCAGTGCCGGCAGGGACAGCTTCCTGCATCAGTTGGCCACGGAGCTCGACCAGCTTCACCGCATCAGCGAAAGCCAGGCTGCCAGCGGCGACCAGGGCGGAGTACTCACCCAGGCTGTGGCCGGCGACGTAAGCCGGCTGCACGCCACCTTCGGACTGCCACAGGCGCCACAGGGCGATGGAGACAGTGAGGATCGCAGGCTGGGTCTTGTCGGTCTGGTTCAGGCGCTCTTCCGGGCCGTCCTGCACGAGAGCCCAGAGGTCATAACCCAGCGCGGAGGAGGCTTCGGCGAAGGTATCGCGCACGATGGCGTGTTGAGCGCCCAGTTCGGCGAGCATGCCAAGCGACTGCGAACCTTGGCCGGGGAATACGAAGGCGAGGGATGCGGACATTGCAACAGGTCCCTTTTGTCTGTGTCGTCAAATGGATAGCGCCGGCGAGAGCTTGGCGCATTGAACTGACAGTTGGATGACGGTCTGACGACCGCGGTCACACATTAGAGCAGATGTTCCAGACGGCCATGCAGCCGCTGGGGCAGATTCTCGCGAACTTCCAGCAGCGCGCGCCGCAATGCGCTCTGGATGCCCTCCTCCTTCGCACTGCCGTGACTCTTCACCACGATGCCCTGCAAACCGAGGAAACTCGCACCATTGTGCTGTGACGGCGTGAGGTCGCCACGCAGCCTGCGCAGAAAAGGCATCGCCATCAGGCCGACCGCCTTGGCCGGCAGGCTCGAGTTGAACAATTCTTCCAGGCGCGCCGCGACCATAGCCGCCAGGCCCTCGCTGGACTTGAGCAGGATATTGCCGACGAAACCGTCGCACACCACCACATCGGCCAGCCCGCGATACAGGCCGTCGCCCTCGATATAGCCGATGTAGTTCAAACCCTGTGCCTGCTGCAGCAGACTGGCCGCCAGCTTCACCTGCTGATTGCCCTTGATGTCTTCGGTGCCGACATTCAACAACGCTACACGCGGATTACTCTTGCCCAGCGCTTCCGCAGCAACAGCACCCATGACGGCGAACTGATAAAGGTGCTCGGCACTGCAATCGACGTTGGCGCCCAGGTCGAGCAGATGGCAGTGGCCGCCCTGCGTAGGCACGGCAGTCACCATCGCCGGGCGGTCGATGCCGGGCAACGTCTTGAGCAGGTAACGAGATAGCGCCATCAACGCACCGGTATTACCGGCACTGACGCAGGCATGGGCCTTGCCATCACGAACCAGTTCGAGGGCAACACGCATGGAGGAATCGGGCTTGCCACGCAACGCCTGGGACGGACGCTCGTCCATCGTGACGATTTCGCTGGCGTGGTGAACATGAAGACGCTGACGCTCGACCGGGGAAAGGCCGCGCAGGTGTTCTTCTATCAGAGGCGCTTGGCCGACGAGGACCAGCTGGAGGGAAGCATATTCGGCCAGAAAGGAAATGCAGGCCGGGACAATGCAGTGGGGACCGTAGTCCCCACCCATTGCATCAATCGCGATGATTGGTGCGGACAAAGATTACTCGTCAGAGCCTTTGTCTACGACCTTACGGCCGCGATAGAAACCGTCCGGGGAGACGTGGTGGCGCAGGTGAACTTCACCGGTGCTCTTTTCCACGGACAGAGCGTTCGCGTCCAGGGCATCGTGCGAACGACGCATGTCACGAGCGGAACGGGATTTTTTGTTCTGCTGAACAGCCATGATTGATTAACTCCTAAACGTTTGGGTCACGCTTCAACTGCGCCAGTACGCTGAACGGATTGGGCCGCTCTTCGACGTTCTCGCTCGGTTCGGGCGCTGTAGCGTATCCCACCGGCTGCTGGCAATCCTCAGGGTCATGGACCGGCACGATGGGCAAGGCGAGCAACAACTCGTCCTCAGCCAGCGAGGTCAGGTCGATGGGGTCATCCCCCACTTCCAACGCATCGTAGCCACTGGGCAGATCATCGATCGACTTGCCTTCCGGGATGATGACGTAATCGTACGCACCACCCACATGGAATTTGGCCGGTTCGAGACAGCGCTGGCATACCATGCTCACCTCGCCATTGAGCTCGACGTGCATGACCGCCAGCTTCTGCTGATCACGGAAGAAGGAAAACTTCGCGTGAACATCGCCTTCACTGCTGGTCAGTTGCTCGCTGAGACGTGCCATCTTGGCGATCGGCAGCACACCCTCGAGGGTGGCGGCGCGCTCAACCAATTTGCGCGGATCAACGTGAGGTGGTATCGGTCCATTCAACATAAGCGCGCCATTATAGGGATGCACCCGAAGCTGTCAAAGGAAATTAGCCATAAACCGCTGTATGGACAGCCCTTTTCGCTAGAATCGCAGTGACGCTCCGAAGGAATTCTCCATGTTACCCCTGATCCTTGCTTCCAGCTCGCCCTACCGCCGCGAATTGCTGCAGCGCCTACGCCTGCCGTTCGAATGCGCCAGCCCCGACATCGATGAAACCCCACTGCCCGGCGAGAGCGCCGAACAACTGGTGCGCCGATTGGCGGAATGCAAGGCTCGCGCCCTGACCCAGCGCTACCCCGCCCACCTGATCATCGGCTCGGACCAGGCCGCGGTTAACGGCAACCGGATTCTCGGCAAGCCCCACGACATCGAGCGCGCGACCGAACAACTGAAGGATGCCAGCGGCAAGAGCATCAGCTTCCTCACCGGACTCTGCCTGATCAACAGCCAGAGCGGTGAAGCCCGAATTGACTGTATCCCCTTCACCGTGCACTTCCGCGACCTCGACGAAGCACGCATTCGCCGCTACCTGGAGGCCGAACAACCCTTCGATTGCGCCGGCAGCTTCAAGGCCGAAGGCCTGGGCGTCAGTCTGTTCCGCGCCACCGAAGGCGAAGACGCCACCAGCCTGATCGGCCTGCCGCTTATTCGCCTGGTGGATATGCTGCTTGCCGAGCAGGTACAAATCCCCTGACCTGGAAAGCCTGAAACGAAAAGGCCCGGCAATCGCCGAGCCTTTTTCCTTCCTTAATATAAGGAAGCACACTCAGCGCAGGACCGGCCCCTGCCAGCCCATCCACATCGCCATGCGCTCAGCGACGCTCGCGCCCAACTTCTTGGTGAAGCGGTCGAAGGCGGTTTCCTGGACGGTGTAGTCCACGATCTCCTTCTCCTTGATGATCTCGCGCGCCACATAGCTGGAGCTACCCAGACCATCGATCAAACCAAGCTGCAGCGCCTGCTCGCCGGACCAGATCAGACCGGAGAACAGCTCAGGATGATCCTTGTCCTTCAGGCGATCGCCGCGCCCCTTCTTCACCACATCGATGAACTGCTTGTGAGTGGTATCCAGCACCTGTTGCCAGAAAGCGGTTTCATCCGCCTTCTGCGGCTGGAACGGATCAAGGAAGGCCTTGTGCTCGCCCGAGGTATAGATACGACGATCCACGCCCAGCTTCTCCATGGTGCCGACGAAGCCGAAAGTCGCCGCCGTCACACCGATGGAACCGACCAGACTGGCCTTGTCGGCGTAGATCTCATCGGCCGCGCTGGCGATGTAGTAAGCACCGGAAGCCCCCAGGTCGCTGATGACCGCGTAGACTTTGATATCCGGATGCTCACCGCGCAGGCGCTTGATTTCATCGTAGATATAGCCGGACTGCACCGGACTGCCACCCGGACTATTGATACGCAGGACGATGCCCTTGGTGCCGGCATCCTCGAACGCGGAACGCAGCGCGCCAACGACGTTATCGGCACTGGCCGGCTCATTGTCGGCGATCATGCCCTTCACTTCGATCAGCGCCGTATGGCTGGCGCTGCGCGACGCGGACTTGGACAGACCACTGAAGGGACTGAACAGCGCCAACGCACCGAACAGATAAACGAAAGTCAGCAACTTGAAGAAGATACCCCAACGACGCGACCGGCGCTGCTCCTGGACACCGGCCAGCACGGCCTTCTCCAGCAACTTCCAGCTCTTGTCGTCACCCGCCATGGTTTGCGCAGCCTTGCTCTCGTCCGCCTTCCATTCATCCGACATCAGTTGCCTACCTCGAGCAGCGGTTTGACCGAACGCCCGGCGAGCCAGGCGCGCAATTCATTGAAATGATTCACTTCCAGCGCCGGAGCATACTCCCGAAGGACTTCCAGCGACTGAGCACCGTAGCTCACCGCCACCGAATCCATGCCGGCGCGGCGCGCCATTTCCAGATCGAAGGGCGAATCGCCCACCATCAACGCATCGCGAGCATCGACCCGGCAATGCTCGAGAATTTCGTGCAGCATGCGCGGGTCCGGCTTGCTCGCCGACTCATCGGCGGCACGGGTGATATCGAAGAAGTCAGTCCAGCCCTGCCCCGCCAGCACGCGATCCAGCCCACGGCGATTTTTCCCGGTAGCGACCGCCAACTGATAACCGGCGCTGCGAAATTCCGCCATCGCCTCGGCCACGCCCGGGAACAACGGCGAAGGCTGCACCTCCAGGCTCAGGTAGTGGTTACCGTAATCGAGCCGGAAGCGATCCAGCGGCTCGCCATCCTCCACCTCCGGGTACAGCGTCTGGATAGCTTCCGGCAGACCCAGGCCGATGATGCCCTTGATAGCCTCATCGCTGCGTTCCGGAAGGCCGGAACCAACTGCAGCCACCCGCATCGCCTCGACGATACGACCGATGGAATCCACCAGCGTGCCATCCCAATCGAAGATCAGCAGGGAATACTCACGCATCCAGGCGCTCCACGGTGCGCAGCCAGACTTCGTCCACCGGCGCTTCCAGTTCCAGCACACCACCATCAGGCAACGGCACACGCAGGTAGGCCGAGTGCAAGAACAGACGCTTGCCGCCCAGCTCGCGGATTTCACGGGAGAAATCTTCGTCGCCGTACTTGGGGTCGCCGGCAATGGAGTGGCCGGCGTGCTTGGCATGCACACGAATCTGGTGGGTACGACCGGTGATCGGACGCGCCTCGACCAGAGTGGCGAAGTCACCGAAGCGGCGCAGCACCTTGAACTCGGTCAGCGCTTCCTTGCCTTCGGGGTTCACCTCGACCACGCGCTCACCGGAGCGCAGGTTGTTCTTCAGCAGCGGCACGGCAATCTGTTTCTTCGCCGCCGGCCAGTTGCCGCGCACCAGGGCATGGTAGCGCTTGTCCACGATGCGCTCGCCACGCAAGGCGTCGTGCAGATGGCGCAGCATGCTGCGCTTCTTGGCGATCATCAGCAGACCGGAAGTGTCGCGATCCAGGCGGTGCACCAGCTCCAGGTCCTTGCACTCCGGACGCAGCTGGCGGAACGCCTCGATGACCCCGTAGTTCAGGCCGCTGCCGCCATGCACGGCGATACCGGTGGGCTTGTTCACCACGATCAGCGCCTTGTCTTCGTAGACGATGGCGGCTTCCAGGCGCTCGAGCAGACCCTGAGCCAGCGGCACCGGCTCGTCGCGCTCGGCCAGACGCAGCGGCGGCACGCGTATTACGTCGCCGGCCTGCAGCTTGTACTCGGGCTTGATGCGGCCTTTGTTGACCCGCACCTCACCCTTGCGAAGGATGCGGTAGATCAGGGTCTTGGGCACGCCCTTGAGCTGGGTGCGGAGGAAATTGTCGATTCGTTGGCCGGCATACTCCGGCGCGACTTCAAGCAGCTGAACGCCGGAAGTCGGAGGGGCGGGATTCGTCATCCGGATATAATAACAATTTTTCATTCAATTGAAGCACTTAATCATTGCTGCTATATTCGGGAGGCCGCCAAAAGTGGCCAGGCCTGCGGATGATCGCGTAATCGCCATCCCCAACCGCCTGCAAACACATTGAACGGACACGAGGCAGTCCCCGGAAGCGTTGCAACGGCCCGAGCGATTCTCGCGCCGACAGCGCCTCGAAACCCAGGCCTTGAGACATGACCACGGCCACCAAGGTAGCCGTGATAAAAGCCAACCCCGCTCCCGGATTCAGCGAGTGGCACCCGGCTCTTAGGGAAATGTGCAGGGCGGAGATGCACAACTGTCGGATTGCGTTGCGTTCATGCCTTGAACGCATGCCTTGAACGTAGACGCACTTATCGTCCGCATCTGACAGCCAATTCCTCCTCCTGATGAGTGCTTGTTCTTACTCGACAAGCAGGAAACGTAGTCGCGGCACAGCAGATTTATCCTGCTGCCGCTGGACACTGGAATGGTCCGCCGTTCCTGAGTACGTGCCTTAGCACCGACCGTGAGAGTCGTGTGTGCCGATCGCCGTTTCCGGTGGCCCCGGAAACCATTGGTACTACATGAAAAGAATGCTGATCAACGCAACTCAACCCGAAGAGTTGCGTGTAGCGCTGGTAGACGGCCAACGCCTGTTCGACCTGGACATCGAGTCCGGCGCGCGCGAACAGAAGAAGGCCAACATCTACAAAGGCCGTATCACCCGCATCGAGCCGAGCCTCGAGGCCGCATTCGTCGACTTCGGCGCCGAACGCCACGGCTTCCTCCCCCTCAAGGAAATCTCCCGCGAGTACTTCAAGAAGAATCCTGAAGGCCGCATCAACATCAAGGACGTCCTGAGCGAAGGCCAGGAAGTCATCGTCCAGGTCGAGAAAGAAGAACGTGGCAACAAGGGCGCCGCCCTGACCACCTTCATCAGCCTCGCCGGCCGTTACCTGGTGCTCATGCCCAACAACCCGCGCGCCGGTGGCATCTCCCGCCGCATCGAGGGTGAAGAGCGCAACGAACTGCGTGAAGCCCTGAACGGCCTGACCGTTCCAGGCGACATGGGCCTGATCGTCCGCACCGCGGGCCTGGGCCGCAGCTCCGAAGAGCTGCAATGGGACCTGGACTACCTGCTGCAGCTGTGGGGCGCCATCAAGGAAGCCTCCGGCGAGCGCAGCGGTCCGTTCCTGATCTACCAGGAAAGCAACGTCATCATCCGCGCCATCCGCGACTACCTGCGCCAGGACATCGGCGAAGTGCTGATCGACAGCATCGACGCCCAGGAAGAAGCCCTGAACTTCATCCAGCAGGTCATGCCGCAGTACGCGAGCAAGGTGAAGCTGTACCAGGACAGCGTTCCGCTGTTCAACCGCTTCCAGATCGAGAGCCAGATCGAAACCGCCTTCCAGCGCGAAGTGAAGCTGCCGTCGGGCGGCTCCATCGTCATCGATCCGACCGAAGCCCTGGTGTCCATCGACATCAACTCGGCGCGCGCCACCAAGGGCGGCGACATCGAGGAAACCGCCCTGCAGACCAACCTGGAAGCGGCCGAGGAAATCGCCCGCCAACTGCGTCTGCGTGATATCGGCGGCCTGATCGTCATCGACTTCATCGACATGACCCCGGCGAAGAACCAGCGCGCCGTTGAAGAACGCGTCCGCGAAGCCCTGGAAGCCGACCGCGCCCGCGTACAGGTTGGCCGCATCTCGCGCTTCGGCCTGCTGGAAATGTCCCGTCAGCGCCTGCGTCCGTCCCTGGGCGAGACCAGCGGCATCGTCTGCCCGCGCTGCAACGGCCAAGGCATCATCCGTGACGTCGAATCCCTGTCGCTGGCCATCCTGCGCCTGATCGAGGAAGAAGCCCTGAAGGACCGCACCGCCGAAGTTCGTGCGCGCGTGCCGTTCCAGGTTGCCGCCTTCCTGCTCAACGAGAAGCGCAACGCCATCACCAAGATCGAACTGCGCACCCGCGCGCGCATCTTCATCCTGCCGGACGACCACCTGGAAACTCCGCACTTCGAAGTTCAGCGCCTGCGTGATGACAACCCCGAACTCCTGTCCGGCCACGCCAGCTACGAGATGGCCCCGGAAGAGCACGAGGAAGTCCAGCCGGTCAGCGCCACCCGCACCCTGGTTCGCCAGGAAGCCGCGGTGAAGACCGTATCCCCGCAGAGCCCTGCCCCGCAGCAGGCTGCCGCCGAAGCACCGGTCGCTGTCGAAGCCACCAAGCCCATGCCTGAGCCGAGCCTGTTCCAGGGCCTGGTGAAGTCGCTGGTAGGCCTGTTCGCCGGCAGCAAGCCGGAGCCGACCCCGGTTGCCGCCGAGAAGCCCGCCACCGAGCGCAGCGAAGGTCAGGGCGAGCGTCGCAATGGCCGTCAGCAGAACCGTCGCCGCGACGGTCGCGATGGCGGTCGTCGCGATGACGAGCGTAAAGAGCGTGGTCGCCGCGACGAGCGCGGTGAGCGCACTGAGCGCCCGGCCCGCGAAGAGCGTCAGCCGCGTGAAGAGCGTGCCGAGCGTCAGCCCCGCGAGGAGCGCCAGCCGCGCGAAGAGCGTGCCGAGCGTCAACCGCGCGAGGAACGCCAGCCGCGTGAAGAGCGTGCCGAACGTCAACCGCGCGAAGAGCGCCAGCCGCGTGAGGAACGCGCCGAGCGCCAGCCGCGCGAGGAGCGTCAGCACCGCGAAGAGCGTGGTGAGCGCGCCGAGCGTCAACCGCGTGAAGAACGCCAGCCGCGCGAAGAGCGCCAGCCTCGCGGTGAGCGCGCCGAGCGTCAGCCCCGTGAAGAGCGCCAGCCGCGCGAAGACCGTCCGGCTCGCGATGCCGCCGCCCTGGAAGCCGAAGAGCTGCCGAACGAGGAGCTGCTGGATCAACAGGACGACGAAGGTTCGGACGACGAGCGTCCGCGTCGCCGCTCCCGTGGCCAGCGTCGCCGCAGCAACCGCCGTGAGCGCCAGCGTGAAGCCGGTGTGGATGGCGCTGAAGGCGCCGAAGGCGAGGTAAATGCCGAAGGCACTGCTGAACAGGCTGCCTCGGACACCCCGTCGCCTGCCGCCATGGTGGCTGCCGCCGCTACCGCTGTAGCCGTTGCTGAAGCCGCCGCCGAGCAGGAGCAGCCCACTGCCCAGGCTCAGGCCGAGGCCCAGCCGCTGGAGTCCGGCGTGGTTGAAGCCGTGCGCACCGAAAGCGCCCTGGAACAAACCATCGAGTTCCTGGCCAAGCCCGCCGAACAGGCTGTCGAGCCGGTAGAAGCTGCCAGCGAGACCGTTGAAGTGGCTGCCGCCGAGCCAGTGGTTGCGGAAGAAGCGTCGGCTCCGGCTGCTGAAACCGTGATCGAAGCCGTCGCCCAGCTGGTCGAAGAGCCTCAGGTGGAAGCTCCGGCGACTGCCGAGGAAGCTCCGGCTGCCGCTGCAACTGCTGCCGAAGAAGCTCCAGCCGTTCCGGCCAACGCCACCGGCCGCGCCTCCAACGACCCGCGTGAGCGTCGTCGCCAGGAGCGCGCTGCCCGCGAAGCCGCTGCTGCCGCAGCCGCCGCTCCGCAGGTAGAGCAGGCTCCGGTCGTCGAAGCCGTGGTTGAAGAAGCCGTTGCCGTGGAAGCCGAAGTCGTGGTCGAGCCCGCTGCTGAAGTCACTGTCGAGGCCGTCGAAGCCGAAGTCGTGAACGAAGCCGCTGAAGCCACCGAGCAACCGGCTGCCGAACAGGCTGAAGACGACAAAGCCGAAAAGACCGAGGAAGAAGAAGGCTCCGTGGTGGAAAAACACCACAGCTGATAGCTTCCTGATCTGAAAAAGGGGATGCATCTGCATCCCCTTTTTTATTGTCTTCGCCTTGCGGAGTGCGCATTAGATCCAGCCCGAGGAAGCGGGCACAAAAAAGGGGATGCCAACGGCATCCCCTTCTTCGTTTCCGAAGCACCTCAGTAGAGATTCGGCTCCATCTCCAACTCCACACCGAAGCGCTGGCGGATATCGTCGCGGATGCGCTCAGCCAGTGCATGCAGCTGCGCTCCTGTGGCACCGCCGTAGTTCACCAGCACCAACGCCTGCTGGGCATGTACACCCACCGCACCGTCGCGGAAGCCTTTCCAGCCTGCCTTGTCGATCAGCCAGCCAGCGGCCAGCTTCATCTGGTCATCGCCCTGCGGATAGGCCACCAAGTCACTGTAGCGCTGGCGCAGCACGTCGGTCTGGCCCACCGAAACCACCGGGTTCTTGAAGAAACTACCGGCATTGCCCAGCACCGCCGGGTCCGGAAGCTTCTCGCGGCGGATTGCGCAGATCACTCGCGAGACGTCGGCCGGCGTCGGCGCAGTCACGCCCTCCTCCGCCAGACGCTGGCGCACTGGACCGTAGTCCAGATGCAGTTTCGCGACGCGGCTCAGGGCGAAGCGCACCCGCAGGATCAGCCAACGGCCCGGCTCACGCTTGAAGCGACTTTCGCGGTAGGCAAAGGCGCAGTCCTCGAGGCAGAACTCGCGCAACTCGCCGCTCTCACGGTCCAGCGCGGTCAGGCCGGCGAACACGTCCTTGATTTCGACCCCATACGCGCCGATGTTCTGCATCGGTGCCGCGCCGACAGTGCCGGGAATCAGGCTGAGGTTTTCCAGTCCGCCGAAGCCCTGCGCAAGGGTCCAGCGCACGACGTCATTCCATACCTCGCCAGCTTCCGCCTCGACTACCACGCGCTCGCCGTCGTCGTTGACGACACGCACACCACGGGAAGCCATGCGCAGCACCAGCGCTTCGACGTCACGGGTCAGCAACAGGTTGCTGCCGCCACCGATCACCATCAGCGGCAGGCTCTTTGCGGCGGCGGCGGCGATACCGGCGCGCACCTCGGCATCGTCATGGGCCTGGGCGAACCAGCGCGCCGCGACTTCGACACCGAAGGTGTTATAGGGCTTGAGGGAAATGCGTTCTTGCAGTTGCAGCGTCACAGGCGCCCCTTCACTTCCGTCAGCAGGCCATCGCAGGCCCTTTCCACCAGATCCAGCACGCGCTCGAAACCGTCTTCGCCGCCGTAATACGGATCGGGGACTTCGTCGATTTCCAGCGCGTAGCGACGCAGGAATAGGTCCAGTTCCGCCTTGCCGCTGCTGCCCCGAAGATGCTTGAGGTCGCGCAAGTTGGCGTTGTCCATCGCCAGGACCAGGTCATAGCGGGAGAAGTCAGTGACGTTGACCTGTCGCGCCCGCAGACCCGACAGGTCATAGCCACGGCGCAGCGCAGCGGCGCGGGTACGCGCATCCGGCGCCTTGCCGACGTGCCAATCACCGGTGCCAGCCGAATCGATCTCGATGCGATCCTCGAGGCCTGCTCCGCGGACCTTCTGGCGGAACACGCCTTCGGCGGTCGGCGAGCGGCAGATGTTGCCCAGGCAGACGAACAGGACCTTCATCAGGCCCCCAGGATGCGCCGGACGCGCTCCAGGTCTTCCGGGGTATCGACGCCGGCCTGCGGCGCCTCCAGGGCGTCAGCCACGTGGATACGCACGCCATGCCAGAGCGCGCGCAGCTGCTCCAGGCACTCGGTATCTTCCAGCCAGCACGGGCCCCAGGCCACGAAGTCGCGCAGGAAGCGCGCGCGGTAGGCGTAGATGCCGATGTGGCGGCGGTACGGCACGTTGGCCGGCAGGCTTTCGCGGTCCACCGCGAAGGCGTCGCGCGCCCAGGGCAGCGTGGCGCGGCTGAAGGTCAGGGCCAGGCCGTTCTTGTCGCTGACCACCTTGACGATGTTCGGATTGAACAGCGCGGCCGGGTCATGGATTTCTTCGCACAGGGTGGCAATGCCCGCTTCCGGGTGCGCCGCGAGGTTGGCGGCCACCTGGTCGATGATCGACGGCGGCACCAGAGGCTCGTCGCCCTGCACGTTGACCACGATGGCGTCGTCGGCCAGGCCCAGCGCGTCGGCGACTTCCGCCAGGCGGTCGGTGCCGGAGTTGTGGTCGGCACGGGTCAGCACCACTTGGGCACCGAAGCCCTGGCAGGCGTCGAAGATACGTTGATCGTCGGTGGCGACCACCACCTGGGTGGCCGAGCTCTTGCCGGCCTGCGCCCAGACGTGCTGGATCATCGGCTTGCCGGCGATGTCCTGCAGCGGTTTGCCGGGCAGGCGGGTGGAGGCGAAGCGGGCGGGAATGACGACGGTATAGGCCTGGGTCATGGCGTTACTTGTCCAGACGCTCGTCGACGTTCAGGGTGCGCGCCTCGCCTTCGAGCATCACCGGGATGCCGTCGCGCACCGGGTAGGCCAGGCCGTCGGTCTTGCAGATCAGCTCGGACTTGTCGTCGGTGAGCTTGAGCGGGCCCTTGCACAGCGGACAGGCGAGGATATCGAGGAGTTTCGGGTCCATGGTGCGTTCCTTGAGCTTGAACAGCGAACAATTTGAATGCGGGCGACGCCGGATTGCGACGGCGGATCAGCGGGCGAGCAGGCGCTCGAGCTGAACGTCGAACCAGGCGGCGAAGGCCGGAGACGGCTGCGCTTCGACGGCGAGGTACCACCAGTCGGGCGCGGCGAAGGACCGGCATTTCACCGCGTCCTTCTCGGTCATGACCAGCGGCAGTTCCGGCGTGAAGCGCAGCTGCTCGGCGGTATAGGCCGCATGGTCGGGGAAGGGATGCGGAATCGGCCGCCAGTTTAGCGCCTCGAGCGTTGCGAAGAAACGCTGCGGGTTGCCGATTCCGGCCAGTGCATGCAGCGATTGACCGGCGGGGAAATGCTCGACGCCCCGCCGCTCACCGCTGGCCAGGTTGACCAGGGCAGAAGGTCGCAGGACGAAGGAGAAGGCGCCGGGCGGGTCGGACGGCGAGCCGTTGTGCAGCACGGCGTCGACTTCGGCCAGTCGCTCGGCGGGTTCGCGCAGCGGGCCGGCGGGCAGGCAGCGGCCGTTGCCCAGGCCACGGGCGGCATCGATCAGCACCAGCTCCAGGTCACGGGCCAGGCGATAGTGCTGCAGGCCGTCGTCACAGAGGATCAGGTCCAGCGGCTCTTCGGCCAGCAACGCGCGCACGGCACTGGAGCGGTCCGGATCGATCATCAGCGGCACGCCGCTGCGGCGCACGATCAGCAGCGGCTCGTCGCCCGCCTGGGCCGCCGACTGCTCGGCGCGCACGCGCCAGGGCGTCCGTGGCGGCTTGGCGCCATAGCCACGGCTGACCACGCCAACCTTCAGCCCACGGGCACGGCAGTGTTCGATCAGCCAGAGGATCATCGGTGTCTTGCCGGTGCCGCCCACCGTGATGTTGCCGACCACGATGATCGGTACGGGAGCGCGGTAGGCCGGCCTGGCGCCGGAGAGGAAGTCCTGCCGGCGGCCCTGGGCGACGCGCCGGTAGAGCAGTTCGAGCGGCTTGAGCAGGGCAAGGGCCGGGTGGCCCTTGTACCAGGCGTCGAGCAGGCGGTCGGTGAACGCCATCAGGGGGTCTTCTTGTCCGCCCGGGACTCGATGGTGGTGATGCGAAGGTGGGTGAAACCCAGCTTGCCGGCGGCATCCATCGCGGTGACCACGGACTGGTAGTCCACCTTGCCGTCGGCGGTAATCACCACCGGCAGGCTGTTGTCGCCGGCGGATTCACGCTGCATGGCGTTCATCAGGTTTTCCAGGTCATCGCGCGCCAGACTCTGGCCGTTCAGCGCGTAGTGACCTTCGAGGCTGATGGAGATTTCCAGCTGCTTGATCTCGGTGGCTTCGGGCGGCGTGCCGCTGACCGCCTCGGGCAGCTCGACCTTGAGCTGCGACGGCTTGGTGAACGAGGTGGCGACCACGAAGAACAGCAGCAGCACGAAGATCACGTCGATCAGCGACGCCAGGTTGATGAAGACGTCCTCGCGGGCCGCTCCGCCCGCTCTGCGGCGGAATTTCACGCTTTGCCTTCCTCGACGAAGTCGACTTCGCGATCGCCCTGGGTCACTTCCACCAGCTTGATGGCTTCCTGCTCCATGGCGATGACCAGTTCATCGACGCGGCGCAACAGGTAACGATGGAAGAACACTGCCGGGATCGCCACGATCAGGCCGGCCGCGGTGGTGATCAGGGCCTTGGAGATACCGCCAGCGAGCATCGGCGCGTTGGCCATGCCGTCGCCCATGAAGGCGCTGAAGATCTGGATCATGCCGAACACGGTACCCAGCAGGCCGAGCAGCGGCGCCATGGCGGCGATGGTGCCCAGGGCGTTGAGGTAGCGCTCCAGCTCGTGGATGACGCGGGACGCGGCCTCCTCGATGCACTCCTTCATGATCTCGCGACCGTGCTTGGAGTTGGCCAGGCCAGCCGCGAGGATTTCACCCAGCGGGGAAGACGCGCGCAGGTCCTTCAGGGCCTGGCTGTTCATCTTCTTGTCCTTGATCTGCTTCCACACCTGGCCGAGCAGCTGCGGCGGGGCCACACGGCTCAAGCGCAGGGTCCAGAGACGTTCGGCGACGATCGCCATGGCAGCGACGGAGCTCAGCAAGATCGGCAGCATCATCCAGCCGCCAGCTTTGACCAGTTCCCACACAGTGGTGAATCCCCTGAAAAAAAGTGGCGCCACTCTAGCACAGGGGCCGTGGCGAGCCGACCGCCCGAGGCTCAATTTTCCTGCCAGAAATGTGCGCCTTCCCGCACTCCCCGGACCTCGCCATGGGCACCGAGCATCAGAGTCAGCGCGCCCTGCTCCGCCGTATCCTGAATCCGGATGCCCAGCGCGCGGAAGCGTTCGACGACCGACGGGTGCGGATGGCCATAAGGGTTGTTGGCGCCGCGGGAGATGATCGCCGTCGTTGGCCCGATCGCCCGCAGAAAGGCTGGCCCGGAGGAGCTGCGGCTGCCGTGGTGCCCAGCCAGCAGCCAGTCGATGCGCTCCCCCGGATGCGCGGCCAGCCACGCCAGCTCGGCGGGTTGTGGCAGGTCGCCGGTAAGCAGGATGCGCTCGCCGTTGGCTTCGATTTCCAGCGCGCAGGAACGGTCGTTGCTTTCCCTGGCGCCCGCCCAGGCCCAGCTGGAGAAGCGAGCGCCATCGACCTGCCACTCCTCGATTCCACAGGGACGCGCCTGCAACTCCTCCGGCAGGCGCTCGGGCTCACCGCTGATGACCTGCGCCGGCCGCAACGAGCGCTTCACTGCCACGGCGCCGCCGGCATGGTCGTTATCCGCGTGACTGAGCATCAGCCTATCCAGATGACCGATGCCCAGGCTGCGCAGCGTCGGCACGACCACGCGCTCGCCGATGTCGAATTCGCCGTTGCGCGCCCCAGTGTCGTAAAGCCAGACCTGGCTGCGCGTGCGGATCAGCACCGACAGCCCCTGCCCCACGTCCAGCACGCGGATCTCGGCCATGCCCGGTGCGGGCAACGGGACTGACGGCCAGAACACCGGCACGAACATCGCCAGCCCCAGTGCACGCAATGGGACGCCAGCCGGCGCAAGCAGCAAGAACGCCCCCAGCATCGCCAGCGCCACCGCCCAGGCGGGCGCGGCTACTGGCTGCCAGGCGGGCGCCAGCCCGGCCATCCAGCCCAACAGGCGGAACAGCCACTCCAGCAGGCCGCCCGACACCCAGAGCAGGGCCTCGCCCAGCCAGGGAACGCCAAGCGCCAGACTCCCCAGCAACGCCAGCGGGACGACGACCAACTCGACCCAGGGCACGGCGATCAGGTTGGCGATCACGCCGGAAACGCTCAGCGGCAAACCCAGGGCGATGGACGCCGGCAGCAGACCAACCGCCATCAGCCATTGCGCGCGCAGCCAGGTGCGCCAGGCGGTCCAGCGCCCCAACCGTCCCGAGAAGCCGAAGATCAGCAGCGCCACCGCCGCATAGGACAGCCAGAAGCCCGGCAACAGCACCACCAGCGGCTCGACCAGCAGCACCGCGAGCAAGGCACCGAGCAAGGGCGCCCAAAGCCCGCGATGGCGATAGCGCAGGCGCCACAGCAGGACGATGGAGACCATGACGCAGGCGCGCTGCAGTGGCACCTCGAAGCCAGCCATCAGGCTGTACGCCCAGGCACCGCTTGCAGCCAGCAGGCAGGCACAGGGCAACCACGGGATTCGTGCCGGCCAGCAACCAAAGCGCGCCAGCCCGGCAACCAACGCATAGAGCAGGCCGGCCAGCAGCGAGATGTGCGAGCCGGAGATCACCATCAGGTGCAGGGTTCCGGTGTCCTGCAGGACCTGCCAGTCCGCTGTGGTCAGCCCGGACGCATCGCCCAGCACCAGCGCGACGAGCGCCCCGGAGCGGCCGTGAGCATCCACCGCCAGCAGTCGTTGCCGCCAGGCTTCGCGCCAGGCGCGCGGGCCGCTGGAACCCACCAGGCGCTGCCCATCCTTCACGCTACCCGTGGCGCCGATGCGCTGGGCGGTGAGCCAGGCTTCGTAATCGAAGCCCGCGCTATTGGCCATGCCGTGGGGGCGTTTGAGCTTCACCGCCAGCCGCCAGCGCTCGCCGCCCTCCACCGGGGGCCCACCGAACCAGGACAGACGCAGCGTGGCAGGGACCTTCGCGCGGGGGCTGGAGACCTCGGCGAGCTGGAAGCGCACCGATGGCCCCGAGCGATCCGGCAGGCCCTCTACCCTGCCCTCCAGCCACAGCGTGCGGCCGTCCAGCTCCGGCGCCAGGCGATCATCCAGCGCCCACTGCGCCGACTGGCAGGCCCAGGCGAAACCGAGCAGGAACAGCCCGACGAAATAGCCGCGGGTGAACAACAACGGCAGCGCGACCACCGCGAGAAGCAGCAGAACCCAGCCGGATGGCAGCGCCGGCATCCAGCGCAGCGCCAGCAACCCCAGGGCCAGCGCGAACATCCCTGTACGAGGCAACGGAGCGACTCCCTGACCCCGGCGCAACCGCCGATCCGATTGGCCTGCGGCGGTTACACACGGACATAGTTGGCAACGAATGACTGTCACCTAGCTAGGCATAATGAGCCGTCGTCCGTCTGCCAGAGATTTCCTCCATGCCGCGCCGAATCTTCAAGCGCTACATGCCCGATCCGGAGAGCATCAGGAACCACAAGGGCCTGCGCTTTCTCGGACCGCTGATCCAGTCGCCCAACCTCTGGCACCTGAATCGCCGCTCGGTGTCCCGCGCCATGGGCATGGGACTGTTCGCCGCGTTCATCCCGATCCCACTGCAGATGCTGCTGGCCGCCTCGCTGGCGGTATGGGTGAGGGCCAACCTGCCGATCTCGGTGGGGCTGGTCTGGCTGACCAACCCGATCACCATGCCGCCGGTGTTCTACTGCACCTACAAGATGGGCGCCTGGGTCATGGGCATTCCGGCGCGCGCCCTGCCCGACCACCTGACCTGGGAATGGATCAGCGGTGAGCTGTCGATGCTCTGGCAGCCGTTCCTGCTGGGCTCGGTGATCTGCGGCATCCTGGTGGGCATCCTCGGCTACCTGCTCACTGAGGGCTACTGGCGCTGGTGGATCGGCCGCAGCTGGCGGCGGCGGCGGGCGCTGCGCAACCTGCAGAACGGCCTGTAGACGCAATCGCCGCCTCGGGCAATCACGGCTTTTCGTGGGAGCGAGTTTGCTCACGAACCATCCTACCGGCGGCTCTGGAGTTGAGTGGGTTCGCGAGCAAGCTCGCTCCTACAGGTACAAAAAAGCCGCCCCAGGGGGCGGCTTTTTCATGGGCCGGTGATCACTCGTACCGCAGCGATTCCGCCGGCTGGGTCGAGGCCGCGCGCCAGGCCGGGTAGAGCGTGGCGAGGAAGCTCATCGACAGCGCCGCGACGCAGATCAGCACGATGTCGCTGATCTGCGGGTCGGACGGCAGGTAGTTGATGAAGTAGATGTCCGAGTTGAACACGTGGGTGCCGGCGACGCGCTCCAGGGTCGAGACAATGGCGGTGACGTTGTACGCCGCCAGCACGCCCAGCACACAGCCGATAACGGTGCCGATCAGGCCGATCACCGTGCCCTGCACCATGAAGATCGCCATGATCTGCTTCGGCGTGGCGCCCAGGGTGCGCAGGATGGCGATGTCCGCGCGCTTGTCGGCCACCACCATGATCAGGGTGGCGATGATGTTGAAGGCGGCGACCGCGACGATCAGCAACAGCAGCAGGCCGATCATGGTCTTTTCCATCTTCATCGCGCTGAACAGGCTGCCCTGGGTGTGGGTCCAGTCCACCGAGCGATAGCCATCGCCCAATTGCCTGGCGATGGCCGCACCGACTTCCGGCGCCTGGAACAGGTCCTTCAGGGCAATGCGCACGCTCTGTACCTGGCCAGGCTGCCAGCGCATCAGGCTGGCGGCGTCGTCTACGTGGATCAGCGCCAGGGTGCTGTCCAGTTCGGCACCGACCTTGAAGATGCCGACCACGTTCAGGCGCTGCATGCGCGGAGTGATACCGCCAGGCGCGGTGCTCGGCTCGGGCACGATCAGCAGCAGACTGTCACCGACGTTGACGTGGAAGCGCCGCGCGGTGATCTCGCCGATGACCACGCCGAACTCGGTGGCCTTGAGGTCGTCGAGGCTGCCGCGAACCATGTGCTGGCCGATGATCGACACCTGGGTTTCCAGCGCCGGATCGACGCCATCGACCTCGATGGGTTGCATCATGCCCTTGTAGGAGAGCATGCCGTCGACTTCGGTGTAGGGCACCGCGCCGACGATCTTCGGGTTCTGCTTGGCCACTTCGGCGACGTGCTGCCAGTTATCCAGCGGGCCGCTGGTCTGCTGCAGCACGGCATGCGGGACCATGCCGAGGATGCGCGAGCGCATTTCCTTCTGGAAGCCGTTCATCACCGAAAGCACCACGATCATGGCCAGCACGCCCAGAGCGAGGCCGATCATCGAGGTCAGGGAGATGAACGAGATGTAGTGGTTGCGTCGCTTGGCACGGGTGTAGCGGGTGCCGATGAAGACGGACAGGGGTCTGAACATTCCGTTATCCCTCAGGCGGCGACCAGCCGGCCCTCCTCCAGGCGCAGCACACGGTCCATCTGCTGGGCGAGGTGAGTGTCGTGGGTCACCACCAGGAAGGCGGTGCGCAGGGACTGCGACAGTTCCAGCATCAGCTCCTGGATGCCGTGGGCGGTGTGCTGGTCGAGGTTGCCGGTAGGCTCGTCGAGCAGTACCAGCTTCGGCGTGTTGACCAGGGCACGGGCGATGGCTACGCGCTGGCGCTCACCACCGGACAGCTCCGACGGCTTGTGGCTCAGGCGATGGCCCAGACCCACGCGCTCCAGCAGCGCAGTGGCACGCTGGCGCGCCTCGGGGATCGGCGTCTTGCCGATCAGCAGCGGCATGCAGACGTTCTCCAGGGCGGTGAACTCGGGCAGCAGGTGGTGGAACTGGTAGACGAAGCCGAGCGCACGGTTGCGCAGCAGGCCGCGTTGTTTCTCGTTCAGCGCCGACAGCTGTTCGCCGGCCAGCCAGACGCTGCCGGTGCTGGGCGTGTCGAGGCCGCCGAGCATGTTCAGCAGGGTGCTCTTGCCCGAGCCGGAGCTGCCGACGATGGCCACGCGCTCGCCGGGCAGCAGCTCCAGTTGCACGCCGGAGAGCACTTCGACCGACTGCGGACCTTCCTCGTAGCGCTTGCCGAGGTCGCGGCAGCTCAGGACGGCCTGGTCGTTGGGGGTCGGCTTACTCATAACGCAGGGCCTCCGCGGGCTGGGTGCGTGCCGCACGCCAGGCCGGATACAAGGTGGCGAAGAAACTCAGGATCAGCGCGGCGCTGCACACCAGGATCACGTCCTCGCTCATCAGCTGCGAGGGCAGGTAATCGATGAAGTAGACGTCCGCGTTGAGGAATTTGTGGCCGAGCAGGCGCTCCAGCAAGGCGATGGCGGAGCTGACATTTAGCGCCGCGAGAACGCCCAGCACGCCGCCGATGAAGGTGCCGATCACGCCGATCACCGTGCCCTGGACCATGAAGGTCGCCATGATCTGCCCCGGCGTAGCGCCCAGGGTACGCAGGATGGCGATATCAGCCTTCTTGTCGGTGACGACCATGACCAGGGTGGAAATGATGTTGAACGCAGCGACCGCGACAATCAGCAGCAGCAACAGGCCGATCATGGATTTCTCCATGCGGATCGCCTGGTACAGGTTGCCGTGGCTGCGGGTCCAGTCGCGGGCGAAGTAGTCGTTGCCCTTCAGGGTGCGGGCGATTTCCCAGGCGGTGCGCGGTGCCTGGAACAGGTCGTCGAGCTTCAGGCGCAGGCCTTCGACCTGGCCTTGCTTGAGGCGGCGCATGCGCGCGGCGTCGTCGATGTGGACCATGGCGACGTAGCCGTCCAGCTCGCCGGCGCCGACATGGAAGGTGCCGACCACGGTAAAGCGCTTCATGCGCGGGAACATGCCGGCCGGGGTGACCGAGACTTCCGGGGCGATGAAGGTGACCTTGTCGCCCAGCTTCACGCCGAGGTTCTTCGCCGCCTTGTCGCCGATGATGATGCCGAACTCGCCAGGCTTGAGGCTGCTGAGCGAACCCTGCTGGAAGAACTGGTCGATGATCGAGACCTTGCTCTCCTCGTTCGGGTCCACGGCGTTGATCAGCACCTTCTGTACCGTGCCGCCGGCGCTGAGCAGGCCCTGCATCTGGATGAAGGGCGCGACTTCCAGCACATTGGGGTGCTGGGTCTTGATCTGCGTGGCGATGCCCTGCCAATCGGAGATCGGCTGGTAGGACTCGACCGTGGCGTGGGGCACCATGCCCAGCACCCGGGTGCGCATCTCGTGGTCGAAGCCGTTCATCACCGAGAGCACCACGATCATCACCACCACGCCCAGCGCGAGGCCGATCATGGAGGTGAGCGAGATGAAGGAAACGAAGTGGCTGCGGCGTTTGGCGCGTGTGTAGCGCGTTCCGATGTAGACGGAAAGGGGTCTGAACATGTGGGGCCGAATGAGAAGGTGAAGAGTGCGTCGGGCGTCAGTTCCATCTGGCGTGCGACTTCCGTGTGGCGAGGCCAGGCAGGCGGCTTTACACTCAGACCATCACTGCTGCCGTGGGTTCGCCATGTCCACTCCAGACGCGGATGACCGCCGCGAATACTATCGTATTGAAGACACGCTCGCATTGGAATTTCGCCCGCTGCGCGAGGACGAAATCCAGTCGGGAGAAGTGCTTCAGGATGATTCCGCGCTGTTCAACCTGCTTAGCGACCTGCACCTGACCGACTTCGAGTCGCAGCACCTGCTGCGCCATATCAACGAGCGAGATCGCCCGTTGGCCAGTTACCTGAAGGTGATGAACAAGCGCATCGACCTGATCGCCCAGGCCCTGACCCAGAGCCTGCTCAGCGAGATCGGCCCGGCGCGCAAGGTCACGCTGTCCGAAGGCGGCATCAATTTCCGCGACGCCCAGCCACTGCCGGTCGGCCAGGATCTGGCGCTGAAGATCGTCCTGCTCCCCCACGGCCTGGGCCTGCTGCTGCGCGCCAAGGTCACCCATTGCCAGCAGCAGCCCGAGGGCGACTACGAGATCGGCACCGAGTTCGAGATGCTCGGCGACGCCCCGCGCCAGTTGCTGGCCCGCCACATCCTCCAGCGCCAGGCATTGGAACGCCGGCAGGCCAAGGCCCGCGAAGAATGAACCCAGGGATATCCATGCGCCATCTGCTGCTCCTGTTGAGCCTTGTCACCCCGCTGCCACTGCTGGCGGATACCATCGAGATACCCGTGGGCAGCCAGGGCGACCCGCACATCGTGCTGCCGGCCCGTGGCGAGAGCCAGAAGGCCGTGCTGGAACGCTTCGGCCTGCCGGACGAGGAGCACCCGGCGGTGGGCAAGCCGCCCATCTCACGCTGGGACTACCGCGAATTCAGCGTCTATTTCGAGAGCGGCGTGGTGGTCGATGCCGTCCGCCAGCACCGCTCGCAAACCCTCAAGGACCTTTCACCGACTCCCAAGGAGCCCCAGTGACTCTGATCTATGGCCATCGCGGCGCCAAAGGCGAAGCACCGGAAAACACCCTGAACAGCTTCCAGCGCTGTCTGGAACATGGCGTGAAGCGCTGCGAACTGGACCTGCACCTGTCCCGCGACGGCGAGCTGATGGTGATCCACGACCCGACGCTCAAGCGCACCACCGGCCGACGCGGCAAGGTCTCCGAGCAACTGGCGGAGGATCTGGTGACCATGGACGCCCGCGTCGGCGGTCCGGGCTGGGTGCGCCCCTGCCCCATCCCGCGCCTGGCGGAGCTGTTCGAGCGCTGCGAGTTCGAGCACTGGCAGCTGGAAGTGAAAAGCGCATCGAAGGATCGGGCTGGCCGCACGGTTCAGGCGATCCACCAGCTGGTAGGCCGTTTCGGCCTGCGCGACCGGATCACCGTGACCTCGAGTTCGCGCACGGTACTGCGCGCACTGGAGGAACTGGCGCCGGAGCTGTCACGCGGGCTGGTGGCCGAATACGCCTGGCTCGACCCGCTGAAGGTCGCCGCGCACTACGGCTGTGATCTGCTGGCGCTGAACTGGATGCTGTGCACCCCGGAGCGCTTGCTGAAAGCGCAGAAGCAGGGGCTGCATGTGTCGGTGTGGACGGTCAACGAGCCGGCGCTGATGCGCCGGCTCGCTGATTTTGGCGTGGATAGCCTGATCACAGACTTTCCCGGTTTGGCCACTGCCACGATCGGGAATCGCTGAGCAGGTTCCCCCCGACTGGCTCAGGCCGCCGGTCGGGGTACTTCAAAAAATCCGGTTCAGGCCGTCGAACGCCGCTACGCGGTAGGCTTCGGCCATGGTCGGATAGTTGAAGGTGGTGTTGACGAAGTACTTCAGGGTGTTCAGTTCGCCCGGCTGGTTCATGATCGCCTGGCCGATGTGGACGATCTCCGAGGCCTGGTCGCCGAAGCAGTGCACACCGAGGATTTCCAGGGTGTCGCGGTGGAACAGGATCTTCAGCATGCCCACCGGCTCGTTGGAGATCTGCGCGCGCGCCATACCCTTGAAGAAGGCCTTGCCCACTTCATAAGGAATCTTCGCCACGGTCAGCTCCTGCTCGTTCTTGCCGATCGAGCTGATCTCCGGAATGGTGTAGATACCGGTCGGCACGTCGTTCACGAAGCGCCAGCCATCGTGCTCGACGATGTTGCCGGCAGCCGAACGACCCTGGTCGTAGGCGGCGCTGGCCAGGCTCGGCCAGCCGATCACGTCACCGGCGGCATAGATGTTCGATACCGAGGTGCGGTAGTTCTCGTCCGTCTCGATCTGCCCGCGGCTGTTGACCTTGATGCCGATGTTCTCAAGGCCCAGGCGGTCAGTGTTGCCGGTGCGGCCGTTGCACCACAGCAAGGCGTCCGCCTTGATCTTCTTGCCCGACTTCAGGTGCAGGATCACCCCATTGTCCAGGCCTTCCACGCGCTCGTAATCCTCATTGTGACGGATCAGCACGTTGTTGTTGCGCAGGTGGTAGCTCAGCGCATCGGAGATTTCGTCGTCGAGGAAGCTCAGCAGTTGGTCACGGGTGTCGATCAGGTCCACCAGCACGCCCAGGCCGCTGAAGATCGAAGCGTACTCGCAGCCGATCACACCGGCTCCGTAGATGATCAGGCGGCGCGGGGTGTGGCTCAGGGACAGGATGGTGTCGCTGTCGTAGACACGCGGGTGGTTGAAGTTGATGTCCGACGGGCGATACGGGCGCGAGCCGGTGGCGATGACGAACTGGTCGGCCACCAGGCGCTCCACGGCGCCGCTGGGGGTCACGACTTCAACGGTGCGCTCGTCGACGAAACTGGCGGTGCCGTTGAACATGTCGATGCGGTTGCGCGCGTAGTAGCCGGTGCGCGAGGAGACCTGCTTGGAGATTACCCGCTCGGCGCTTTTCAGCACGTCCGGGAAGGAGAACCAGCGCGGCTCGCCGATCTGGCGGAACATCGGGTTGGTGTTGAACTCGATGATCTGCTTCACCGAGTGACGCAGCGCCTTGGACGGGATGGTGCCCAGGTGCGTGCAGTTGCCGCCGACCACGCGACGGCTGTCCACCACCGCCAGCTTGCGCCCGTACTTGGAGGCGTTCATCGCCGCCCCCTCGCCTGCCGGGCCCGTGCCGAGAATCACCACGTCGTAGTTGTAGACAGCCATGCGTACTCCTTCAGAACAGGCCGGGGCGCTCGCTTGGCGCTCCCGGCAAAACCTCGGCACCACATGCGCCGAGGCGGATCGAAATCATTGGCGCAGCTTAGCCCTGCGGCAAAAGGCTGCACATTAGCGGTTGGTCGGCAGGTAGGCGAATTTTGCCGCCACTACATGCCGTTGCCAGCCTGCGGGCCGCCATCATGCCCGCCGAAGCTTTCATTCAGGCGACGGAAACAGCGCTTCGAAGCGCGTCGTCGCGCGGGTCACGAAGCCCTCGCCCTGACGCACGATGAAGAAGGCCGCCAGCCCATTGTGCTCGGCAAAGGTATAGCCCTCCTCCGGCCCCAGCACCATCAGCAGGGTCGACAGGCCATCGGCGCGCAGAGCCCGGGCTTCCGCCACGGTGACCGCCGCCAGCGCATGCCGGACCGGCGTGCCGGTGCGCGGGTCGAAGGTGTGCGAATAGCGTTGCCCACCCTCCTCGAAATAGTTGCGGTAGTCGCCGGAGGTGGACAGGCCGATGCCATCCAGCGCCACCGAGCGCTCCACCTGCCGCTCGCGCTCGCCGCTGGGCACTTCCAGGGCAATGCGCCACGGCGTGCCATCGGGCTTGCGGCCCACGGCCTTGAGCTCGCCGGTGATTTCCACCAGGTAATCCGCCAGGCCCAGCTCTGCAAGACGCGCACTGACCTGATCCACCGCATAGCCGGCGACGAGGCTGTCAAAGTCCAGTTGCGCATCGACGTCCTTGCACAGCTGATCGCCGTTCAGACCCAGATGCTGATGGCCGACGCGGGTGCGTTCATGCGCTAGCGCGGCGGCATCGGGCACCTTCTCGCTGCGCGACTGCGGGCCGAAGCCCCAGAGGTTCATCAGCGGCTCGACGGTGAGATCGAAGGCGCCGCCGCTCTGTTGCGAAAGCTGTTCGCCGTAGCGCCAGAGCGTCAGCATGTCCGCCGGCAAGGCCATGCAGGTACCGGCGGGCAAGGCGTTGAAGCGGGACACCACGGAGTCGTCGCGGTAGGTGGAGAACTGCTCGTCCAGGCTCGCCAGGATCGTGTCGACCTCGGCCTTGAGCCTGGCTGCGTCCGGCGACTTTCCGGTCGGCACGAACTGCACCGTGTAGCTGCTGCCCATGGTCGGCCCGCCGAAGCGCTCGACGGATTGCCCGCAGCCACTCAGGGCTGCCAGAACCAGTACGATCAACAGGCTTGCACGGGACAAGGTCATCTCCATCAGCCGCCGGGGGCGCGGCGCCGGCATTCTACCGCAAGCACCGGGCGCCACTGTTGCCGCCCTGGCAAAGGTCCATTACCAAAAGAAAACGGGAGCCGAAGCTCCCGTTTCTCAACTGGATCAGGCGCTGGCCTGGCCCGGGGACTTGCGCTTGAACAGGTAGCACACACCCATCAGCACGATCCACACCGGGATCGCGTACACCGACACGTCGATGCCCGGGATCTGCAGCATGATGCCGAGGATGAACACCACGAAGGCCAGGCACAGCCAGTTGCCGTAGGGGTACCACAGCGCTCGGAAGAACGGCTGCACACCCTTGGCCACCATGGCCTTGCGGAACTTCATGTGGGCCAGGCTGATCATCGCCCAGTTGATCACCAGCGCGGCGACCACCAGCGACATCAGCAACTCCAGCGCCTGGTGCGGGATCACGTAGTTGACCACGACACAGGCCAGGGTGATGAAGGCCGAGACGCCGATGGCCAGCAGCGGTACGCCGCGATCATCGACCTTGGCGAAGGCGCGCGGGGCATCGCCCTGCTCGGCCAGGCCGAAGAGCATGCGGCTGTTGCAGTACACGCAGCTGTTGTAGACCGACAGCGCGGCGGTAAGCACCACGAAGTTCAGGATGTGCGCCGCGTACTCGCTGCCCAGCAGCGAGAAGACCTTGACGAACGGGCTGCCGCTGTAGGGATCGCCGGCGCTGTTGATGCTCTGCAGCAGGGCATCCCAGGGGTACAGCGAGAGCAGCACGGCCAGGGCGCCGATGTAGAAGATCAGGATCCGGTAGATGACCTGGTTGATCGCCTTGGGAATGACCTTTTTCGGCTCGGAGGCTTCGGCGGCGGTGATACCGACCAGCTCCAGTCCACCGAAGGAGAACATGATGATCGCCAGGACCATCACCAGGCCCTTCCAGCCATTGGGGAAGAAGCCGCCGTGGGCCCACAGGTTGCTCACCGAGGCCTGCGGACCACCGTTGCCGCTGGCCAGCAGCCAGACGCCGAGCAGGATCATGCCGATGATGGCGACAACCTTGATGATCGCGAACCAGAACTCGGTCTCGCCGAAGGCCTTCACGTTGAACAGGTTGATGGCGTTGATCAAGACGAAGAACACCGCGGCCGTCGCCCAGGTCGGGAAGTCCGGCCACCAGAACTGGATGTACTTGCCGACCGCGGTCAGCTCCGACATGCCCACCAGGATATACAGCACCCAGTAGTTCCAGCCGGACATGAAGCCGGCGAAACCGCCCCAGTACTTGTGCGCGAAGTGGCTGAAGGAGCCGGCAACGGGCTCCTCGACGATCATCTCGCCGAGTTGGCGCATGATCAGGAAGGCGATGAAGCCGCCGATGGCGTAGCCGAGGATCATCGACGGGCCGGCGGATTGCAGCACGCCGGCAGAGCCCAGGAACAGGCCGGTACCGATGGCGCCGCCGAGGGCGATCAGCTGGATGTGGCGGTTCTTCAGACCGCGCTTCAGCTCGCCTTCATGCAGATGTTGTCCATCCATTTGAAGTCTTTCCAGGTTCGGGAATTGGCAGATTTTATTGATGGTTATGGGGGTGCCACTAACGAAAAACGGGAGCCCGAGAGCTCCCGTTTATCTAGACCGCCTGAATCAGCGCGGGAAAGCCGGCGGGTTCACGCCAGCCATGTCTTCCATCACGCGGACGACCTGGCAGCTGTAGCCGAACTCGTTGTCGTACCACACGTACAGGACGACGCGGTTGTCGTTGGCGATGGTCGCCTCGGCATCGACGACGCCCGCATGGCGGGAACCGACGAAGTCGGTGGACACCACTTCCTGGGACGACACGAAGTCGATCTGCTTCTGCAGGTCCGAGTGCATGGCCATCTGGCGCAGGTACTCGTTGATCTCTTCGCGGTTGGTGGCCTTTTCCAGGTTCAGGTTGAGGATGGCCATGGAGACGTTCGGCGTCGGAACGCGGATGGCGTTGCCGGTCAGCTTGCCCTTCAGGACCGGCAGAGCCTTGGCGGCAGCGGTAGCGGCGCCAGTCTCGGTGATCACCATGTTCAGCGGCGCGGCGCGGCCACGACGGCTGCCCTTGTGGAAGTTGTCGATCAGGTTCTGGTCGTTGGTGAACGAGTGAACGGTTTCGACGTGGCCGTTGACGATGCCGTACTGGTCGTTCACAGCCTTGAGCACCGGCACGATGGCGTTGGTGGTGCAGGAAGCGGCGGAAACGATCTTGTCGTCAGCGGTGATGTCGCCATGGTTGATGCCGTGAACGACGTTCTTCAGCGCACCCTTGCCCGGAGCGGTCAGGATCACGCGGTCGATACCCGGGCACTTCAGGTGCTGGCCCAGGCCTTCGGCATCGCGCCACTTGCCGGTGTTGTCGACCAGCAGGGCTTTCTTGATGCCGTACTGGGTGTAGTCGATCGACGCCGGGTCGTTGGAGTAGATCACCTGGATCAGGTTGCCGTTGGCGGTGATGGTGTTGTTTTCTTCATCGATGGTGATGGTGCCGTCGAACGGACCATGCACGGAGTCACGACGCAGCAGGCTGGCGCGCTTGACCAGATCGTTCTCGGCGCCCTTGCGGACGACGATGGCGCGCAGGCGCAGGCCGTCGCCACCACCGGTCTTCTCGATGAGGATTCGGGCCAGCAGGCGGCCGATACGACCGAAGCCGTACAGGACCACGTCGGTGCCTTCGCGGGCGCCGCCGTTCTGCTTGCCGACCACGTCGGCCAGCTCGTCCTTGGTGAACTGCTCGATGCTGCGGCCGTTACCTTCGGTCTTGAACTTGGCAACCATCTTGCCCAGGTCTACCGAAGCTGCGCCCAGCTTGAGCTCGCTCATCGCCTTGAGGATCGGGAAAGTGTCGTGAACCGACAGCCCGCCTTCTTCGGCCAGGCGGTGACGGGCGAAACGGTGCGCTTTGAGGATCGCGATCACCGAACGGTTGATCAGGCCACGGCCGTAGATCGAGGTCACCACGTTGTTGTTACGGTACAGCTGACCGATCAGCGGAATCATGGCTTCCGCGAGGGCTTCACGATCGATCCACTCACCGAGACACTGGTCGGGCTTCTGGGTCACGGGCAATACCTTCCACATGTAGGAGAAGAAAAAAGGGGCTACATTATGACGGCGCGAACAATCGCCGGCAATCCGCAGCGGTCGTATGACTGACATCCGTCAATCGGGATAGTTACAATCCGACCGGTCAAATTCCTCGACCGGAGCCAAGACTGCCCGTGTCCGTATTGCGTATCCCTACATTGCCGACCGCAGCCGGCAAACAATCCTGGGGCAACCTCCCCGGGGCCGCCCTGAGCCTGGCCATCGCTGAAGCGGCCGGGCCGGCGAAACGTTTCACCCTGTTGCTGACCGCCGACAGCCAGAGCGCCGAGCGCCTGGAGCAGGAGCTGCGCTTCTTCGCGCCGGACCTGCCGGTGCTGCAGCTGCCGGACTGGGAAACCCTGCCCTACGACGTGTTCTCGCCACACCAGGACATCATTTCCCAGCGCGTCGCTACGCTCTATCAGTTGCCCGAACTGCGCCGCGGCGTGCTCGTGGTGCCGATCACCACCGCCCTGCACCGCCTGGCGCCGGCCAAGTTCCTGCTCGGCAGCAGCCTGGTGCTGGATGTCGGCCAGAAACTCGACGTCGAGCAGATGCGCAGCCGCTTCGAGGCTGCCGGCTACCGCTGCGTGGACACTGTCTACGAACACGGTGAGTTCGCCGTGCGCGGCGCGCTGATCGACCTGTTCCCGATGGGCAGCGAGCTGCCCTACCGCATCGACCTGTTCGATGACGAAATCGAGACGCTGCGCACCTTCGACCCGGAAACCCAGCGCTCCATCGACAAGGTGGAGAGCATCCGCCTGCTGCCGGCGCGCGAGTTCCCGCTGCGCAAGGAAGCGGTGACCGGCTTCCGTGGCCGCTTCCGCGAGCGTTTCGACGTCGACTACCGCCGCTGCCCGATCTATCAGGACCTCGCCAGCGGCCTGACACCCGCCGGCATCGAGTACTACATCCCGCTGTTCTTCGAAGATGGCGAGACTTCGACGCTGTTCGACTACCTGCCACAGGACACCCAGGTGTTCTCCCTGCCGGGCATCGAGGGCGCCGCCGAGCAGTTCTGGACCGACGTGCGCAACCGCTATGAAGACCGCCGCTACGACCCGGAACGCCCCCTGTTGCCGCCGGCTGAAGTGTTCCTGCCGGTAGAGGACTGCTTCGCCCGCCTGAAGAGCTGGCCGCGGGTGGTGGTCAGCCCCGAGCCGATCGACACCGGCGTCGGCCGCGAGCGCTTCCCCGCGCAAGCGCTGCCGGAACTGGCCATCGAGGCCAAGGCCACCGAGCCGCTGGCGCGCCTGCGCCAGTTCATCGAGCAGTTCGACGGCCGCATCCTCTTTACCGCCGAGTCCGCCGGCCGCCGCGAGGTGCTGCTGGAATTGCTGGCGCGGCTGAAGCTGCGCCCGGTGGAAGTCGAGGGCTGGCCGGGTTTCCTGGCGCATCAGGATCGTCTGGCGATCACCATCGCACCGATGGACGAAGGCCTGCTGCTGGACGCCGACAAGGGCCGGCCGGGCATCGCCCTGGTGGCTGAGAGCCCGCTGTTCGGCCAGCGCGTCATGCAGCGCCGGCGCCGCGAGAAGACCCGCGACGGCGGCGAGAACGTCATCAAGAACCTTACCGAGCTGCGCGAAGGCGCGCCGGTGGTGCACATCGACCACGGCGTCGGCCGTTACATGGGCCTGATTACCCTGGAGATCGACGGTCAGAACGCCGAATTCCTCGCCCTGCAGTACGCCGACGAAGCCAAGCTCTACGTGCCGGTGGCCAACCTGCACCTGATCGCCCGCTACACCGGCAGCGACGACGCCCTGGCGCCGCTGCACAAACTGGGTTCGGAAACCTGGCAGAAGGCCAAGCGCAAGGCCGCCGAACAGGTACGCGACGTTGCCGCCGAACTGCTCGACATTTATGCCCGCCGCGCCGCACGCAAGGGCTATGCGTTCAAGGACCCGCAGGTCGACTACGCCACCTTCTCCGCCGGTTTCCCCTTCGAGGAAACCCCGGACCAGCAGACCGCCATCGAAGCCGTGGTGGCCGACATGCTCGCCGACAAGCCGATGGACCGCCTGGTCTGCGGCGACGTGGGCTTCGGCAAGACCGAGGTGGCCATGCGCGCGGCCTTCGTCGCGGTGCACAGCGGCAAGCAGGTCGCCGTGCTGGTGCCGACCACCCTCCTCGCCCAGCAGCACTACAACAGCTTCCGCGACCGCTTCGCCGACTGGCCGGTGAGCGTGGAGGTCATGAGCCGCTTCAAGTCCGCCAAGGAAGTCGAAGGCGCCGTGGCGCAGCTGGCAGAAGGCAAGGTCGACATCGTCATCGGCACCCACAAACTGCTGCAGGACGATGTGAAGTTCAAGAACCTCGGCCTGGTCATCATCGACGAAGAACACCGCTTCGGCGTGCGCCAGAAGGAGCAGCTCAAGGCCCTGCGCAGCGAGGTGGACATCCTCACTCTCACTGCCACGCCGATCCCCCGCACGCTCAACATGGCGGTAGCCGGCATGCGCGACCTGTCGATCATCGCCACGCCGCCAGCGCGCCGCCTGTCCGTGCGAACCTTCGTCATGGAAGAGCAAAAGTCGGTAATCAAGGAAGCCCTGCTGCGCGAACTGCTGCGCGGCGGCCAGGTGTACTTCCTGCACAACGAAGTGAAGACCATCGAGAAGTGCGCCCGCGACCTGGCGGAGCTGGTTCCCGAGGCGCGCATCGGCATCGGCCACGGACAGATGAACGAGCGCGACCTGGAACGGGTGATGAGCGACTTCTACCACAAGCGCTTCAACGTGCTGGTGGCCTCGACCATCATCGAGACCGGCATCGACGTGCCCAGCGCCAACACCATCCTCATCGAGCGCGCCGACAAGTTCGGCCTGGCCCAGCTGCACCAGCTGCGCGGACGCGTCGGCCGCAGCCACCACCAGGCCTATGCCTACCTGCTCACCCCGCCGCGCAAGCAGATGACCCCGGACGCCGAGAAGCGCCTGGAAGCCATCGCCAATGCCCAGGACCTGGGCGCCGGCTTCGTGCTGGCGACCCACGACCTGGAAATCCGCGGCGCCGGCGAGCTGCTCGGCGACGGCCAGAGCGGACAGATCCAGGCGGTGGGTTTCACCCTCTACATGGAAATGCTCGAACGCGCGGTGAAGGCCATCCGCAAGGGCGAGCAGCCGAATCTCGAACAACCGCTGGGCGGCGGTCCGGACATCAACCTGCGCGTACCGGCGCTGATCCCCGAGGATTACCTGCCGGACGTCCACGCCCGCCTGATCCTCTACAAGCGCATCGCCAACGCCGCCGACGAGGACGGCCTGCGCGAGCTGCAGGTGGAAATGATCGACCGCTTCGGCCTGCTGCCTGACCCGGCGAAGAACCTGATCCGTCTGACTTTGCTGAAACTGCAGGCAGAAAAGCTCGGGATCGTGAAGGTAGATGCCGGCCCACAGGGCGGACGGGTAGAATTCGCCGCCGATACCTGCGTCGACCCGCTGGTGCTGATCAAGATGATCCAGAGCCAGCCCAATCGGTACAAATTCGAAGGGGCCACCCTCTTCAAGTTCCAGGTGCCCATGGAGCGCCCGGAAGAACGGTTCAACACGCTGGAAGCGCTGCTCGAGCGCCTCACGCCACAGACTCATTAAGGACCCTGTGCATGCGCCTGTTCCAACCCTTGCTGCTGTCGCTGGCGCTTCTGTCGCCAGCCGCCTTCGCCGAGCCCTACCAGGTGGAGCTGATCCTCTTCCAGCAGTCCGGCGACGCCGTGTTCGCCAGCCGCCCCGCACCCGACGACTGGGCCAAGGGCGCGCAACCGCCGGGCCCGGACAGCTCGCGCCCCACCGCGATGGACGCCCAGGTGGCCAAGCTCAAGCAGAACGAAGGTTTCCAGGTGCTGATGCACAAGGCCTGGCGCCAGGAGATCGACGCCAACCCGGTGAAGATTTCCCTGAGCGAAGGCGCCCAGCGTGACGGCCACTTCCCGGTGGAAGGCACCGTCACCCTCAGCCAGCAGCGCTTCGTTAACACCCAGACCGACTTCTGGATCAACCAGTTCGGCCAGGACGGCCTGCTCGCCGCCAGCCAGCACATGGTCCAGGAAGCCAGCCTGAAGAACAGCGTGCTGACCTACCTCGACCACCCGAGCCTGGGCATGCTGATCAAGGTGACCCCGCTCAACGCCAAGCCCGCCTCCGCCCCGCCGCCCGGCATGGAAGACGAAGCCCCGACCGGCCCGGATGCGCCGCAACAGCAACAGGCTCCGGCCGCACCGGCAGACGGCGGCTTCGAAGCCCCACCGCCGGCACAGCCCGCGCAATGAACAAAAAGCCCGGCATTCGCCGGGCTTTTTTCTTGCTCTTCAAAGAAGCGGGCTTGCTCGCAAACCTGCAAGGCACGGCGCCAAGCGATTCGCGGGCATGGCCCGCTCCTGCAGAGAGCGTCAGCTTATGAGCACACGCCCCAGCACCTCGCGCACCTTGCCGATGCCTTCGTGCAGCGCCTGCTCGATCTCGGCCATGGTGATGATGCCGCTGGACTTGCCGGCCGCCGGGTTCACCACCAGCGACAGGCAGGCGTAGGGCAGGTCCAGTTCGCGGGCCAGCGCAGCCTCGGGCATGCCGGTCATGCCGATGATGTCGCAACCGTCACGCTCCAGCTTGGCGACTTCCGCCACGGTCTCCAGGCGCGGGCCCTGGGTAGCGGCATACACGCCATGGCTGCTGTAGGCATAACCTAGCGCCTGCAGGGCGGCGATCAGCTTGAGCCGCAGCGGCTCGTCATAGGGGTGGCTGAAGTCGATGTGGGTAACGCGCTCGATATCACCGGCGAAATAGGTGTGCTCGCGGCCCCAGGTGTAATCGACGATCTGGTGCGGCACGCAGAGATGGCCGCTGCCCATGGCGGCGTGGATGCCTCCCACAGCGTTCACCGCAAGGATGGCTTCGGCGCCAGCCTGCTTCAGCGCCCAGAGGTTGGCGCGGTAGTTCACCTGGTGCGGCGGGAAGCGATGCGGGTGGCCATGGCGGGCGAGGAAGAGCACCTCGCGACCGGCGAACTCGCCGCGCTGGATGGCCGCCGAAGGCGCGCCGTAGGGCGTATCCAGCTCGATGGCGTCCTTCAGGGTCAACCCTTCCAGCTGGGTCAGGCCGGTGCCGCCGATGATGGCGTAGACAGTCATGGCAAATCCTTAATCAATCAGTTGTGCGGCGCGCAGTTCGCCGACGGCTTGTTGCCAGCGCGGTTGCTGCTTGTATTCGACACCCGGCCAGGCCTTGGCGCGCATGCGTTGCAGACGCTGCGGCGCGGTGACCTTGAGGCGCTGCAGGGCGCTCAGGGCCAGTTCGGCGGAGGCGCGGTCATTGCACACCAGGCCCATGTCGCAGCCAGCGCTCAGCGCAGCCTCGATGCGATTGGCAGCATCGCCGACCACATGGGCGCCGGCCATGGACAGGTCATCACTGAAGATCACCCCATCGAAGCCCAGCTCGCCACGCAGGATGTCCTGCAGCCAGCGGCGGGAGAAGCCGGCGGGGTTAGGGTCGACCTGCGGGTAGATCACGTGGGCCGGCATCAGCGCATCCAGCTCGCCGGACAGGCGCTGGAACGGCACCAGGTCCACGGCGCGGATCTGTTCCAGTGTGCGCTCGTCCTCGGGAATCCCCACATGGGAATCCACTTCCGCCCAGCCGTGGCCAGGGAAGTGCTTGCCGGTGGAAGCCATGCCGGCGGCGCGCATGCCACGGATAAAGGCGCCAGCCAGCGCCACGGCGCGCTCCGGATTGCCTTCGAAGGCCCGGCTGCCGACCACGGCGCTGCGCTGGTGATCCAGGTCCAGTACCGGGGCGAAGCTCAGGTCCAGCCCTACCGCCAGCACCTCGGTCGCCATCAGCCAGCCGCACTGCTCGGCCAGTCGTTCGGCATTGGCGTTATCGGCAATGGCGCGCATCGCCGGCAGGCGCAGGAAGCCCTGGCGCAGGCGCTGCACGCGACCGCCCTCCTGGTCCACCGCCAGCAGCAGGTCAGGGCGTACTGCGCGAATGGCCTCCATCAGCTCGCGCACCTGGCGCGGCGATTCGATGTTGCGGGCAAAGATGATCAGGCCACCGACTTCCGGGTGGCGCAGGATCTGGCGGTCCTCGGCGGTAAGCCAGGTGCCGCCGATGTCGAGCATCAGGGAGCCTTGCATGTGCATTCCTTTCAATTCAGTTGCGCCACCTGCCACTCGGGACAGGCGGGTTCTTCGATTCGGACCCGGCAATGGAGCGGCACCTGCGGGAAGAGTTCCAGCAGGTCATCATTGCGCAGGCGGATACAGCCGTGGGACAGCGGCGTGCCCATGGGCTCGCAGTCCGGCGTGCCGTGCAGATAGATGTAGCGGCGGAAGGTATCGACCTCGCCCATCCGATTGCGCCCCGGCTCGCAGCCGCTGAGCCAGAGGATGCGCGAGAGGATCCAGTCGCGGCCGGGAAACGCCTCGTGAAGCACGGCCGTCCAGGTCTCGCCAGTCCAGCGTCGGCCCTTCAGTACCGCGCCTTTGGGCAAGCCATCGCCGATGCGTGCACGGACCTGGTGCAAGCCGCGTGGCGTGCAGCCGGAGCCGTTGCGCTCCCCCGCGCCGTTGGCAGCGCTGGATACCGGAACGCGCACGACAAGACGCCCTGCGGCGAAGCCGTAGAGCATCTGGTCAGCAAGGGAGATATGGAGAAGATCGAGATCAGCCATGGCCGGCTACTGTAGCCGATCGGACCGACGCAGCCCAGCGTGAAGCCGGGCCCGGATCAGACCTTGGCGGGCGCCTGGGCGGCACTCGACTTGGTGCGCGGCTTGAGCTGCGCACCCGCCAGCGAGGGATCACTGACGCCGCTGTCGGCACGCATGCCGGCAGCAAGGAACGGCACCATCAGGCGCATCACCTGCTCGATGGAAGTGTTCACGCCGAAATCGTTCTCGGCCATGGCGCGCAGCGCCTTGATGCCGGACATGCTGAACACCGCGGTACCCAGCATGAAGTGCACGCGCCAGAATAGTTCCAGCGGCGGCAGGCGCGGCGCGGACTCATGCACCAGCAGCATGTAGCGGCGGAATACCTTGCCGTAGACCTCTTCGAGGTACTTGCGCAGGTGGCCCTGGCTCTGGCTGAACGCCAGGCCCAGCAGGCGCATGAAGATCGACAGGTCGTTGCCGCTACGCGGCTTCACCGCCATGGCCTGGACCACGAGCAGTTCGAGCAGCTCCTCCAGGGTGGCGCGCGGCGCATCGGGCTTGGCCTGACGGCGATCCAGCTCCTTCTCGAGGCTGGCGCAGAACGGGCCGAGGAAGCGCGAGAAGACCGCCTGGATCAGCGCCTTCTTCGAGCCGAAGTGATAGTTCACCGCCGCGAGATTCACCCCCGCCTTGCTGGTGATCAGACGCAGGGAGGTTTCGGCGAAGCCTTTCTCCGCGAACAGCTGTTCCGCAGCATCCAGGATGCGTTCGACGGTTTCCGACTGGGCCATGGCTACTCCGCCTGACAAACACTTGTTTGAAACATACGTTTCAGCGTCTTGTATTGTCAAGCAAAGTGCGATGGATTGTTACCAATATCATGGCAATGCGACGAGACGCCTGAATCGATGAGGATCTACAGCAAGACGCCTGCCAACGCCCAAAGGTTACATGCACGAACGTTCCACCGACAGCCGCACCCAATAAAAGCATTGCCAGCCCGCCATCACTGTATATAATTCCAGGCACTGTATAAAAAGCCAGAGTATGGACATGCTGAAGCTCACGCCGCGCCAAGCCGAGATCCTCGCCTTCATCAAACGCTGCCTGGAAGCCAACGGCTACCCGCCCACCCGCGCGGAAATCGCCCAGGAGCTCGGCTTCAAGTCGCCCAACGCCGCCGAGGAGCACCTGAAGGCCCTCGCCCGCAAAGGCGCCATCGAGATGACCCCGGGCGCCTCCCGTGGCATCCGCATCCCCGGCTTCGAACCCAAGGCCGCCGCCAATGACGACGAATTGCCGATCATCGGCCGCGTCGCCGCCGGCGCACCGATCCTCGCCGAGCAGAATGTCGATGACACCTGCCGGATCAACCCCACCTTCTTCAACCCGCCGGCCGACTACCTGCTGCGCGTGCGCGGCCAGAGCATGAAGGACGTTGGCATCATGGATGGCGACCTGCTCGCCGTGCATGTCACCCGCGAGGCGCGCAACGGCCAGATCGTCGTCGCCCGCCTGGGTGAAGAGGTCACGGTGAAGCGATTCAAGCGCGAAGGCAGCAAGGTCTGGCTGCTCGCCGAGAACCCGGAGTTCGCCCCCATCGAGGTCGATCTCAAGGAACAGGAACTGGTCATCGAAGGCTTGAGCGTCGGCGTGATCCGTCGCTGAACAGGAGACACCCATGCAGTACCCGCAGCCGCAGAACCTGCCGCAACTCCCGCTGTTCCAGGAAGCACTCTGGGCAAGCGGTACTGCTCCCCTGCTTCCGGAGCTGATGGAAGAAGAGCCCGTCGCCGATGAAAGCGCCTTCAGCGAGATCGCCCTGCGCGGCCTCCCCGGCCAGTGCCTGATGTTGCTGGCGCCGATGCTCCGCGAGCTGAGCGAGGAAAGTGATTCGCGCTGGCTGACCCTGATCGCTCCGCCGTCCAGCCTGACTCCGGACTGGCTGCGCAAGGCCGGCCTGAACCGCCAGGGCATCCTGCTGCTTCCGGCCCGCGATCAGGCCGCCGCCCAGGCCCTGGCCTGCGAAGCGCTGCGCCTGGGCAACAGCCACACCGTGGTGAGCTGGCTCAATCTCAGCGCGAAAGCGCGCGCGCAACTGTCCCGCGCCGCCGTTGCCGGCCAGGCGCAGAGCCTGAATATTCGTCTGGGTTGATCTGATCGGGAAGCTTCGCCGCGAACGCGGCGAAGCGGAAGAACTCAATGCAGGACGCGCGGACCTTCGTCGTCCATGCTCATGTCACCGCCTTCGGCGAGACGGCCGGCCATCTGTACACCCACATTGAACATCGCCTTGGCGATCTCGATGTGCTGGCCCTGCAGGAAGCCCTTGGCATCGGCGGAGAACTCCAGGGTCACCAGCGCCTCCTCCTCGTCCGCACGACGCAGCACGATACGCCCGTCAGGCAGCTCGACAATTTCCAGAAATGAGGTTGGCATAGCGACGTTCTCCACAGCAGAACGCGTAGTGTAACAGCCACACCCGCCACACCCTAGCCAAAGCTTGCGCGGACCGACCGGAAGGCCGGCGGGTTGTGATGCAGGGATCAGAGCTCGGTAAGCGATGCGCGGAAGCGCAGCACCAGGTCCTTCAGGGATTTGCGCCAGGTTTCCAGCTCGTCATTGCCCAACTCGGCTGGCGCCTCGTCGTCGACATTCACCGCCTGGATCAGAGGCTGGGTCGGATCAACCTTGGCTTTCCTCGGCTCGCTCGGCGGCTGGAACAACGCGGCATAGGCGGCCAGCAGGCGACCCAGCCAGGCTTCCGGCGATTGCGCCAGCTCGACCATCTCCGCCAGCTCCGGGCTTGGCGCGGCAGCCAGTACCTCGGCATTCAGCAGCATATCGACGCGCGGCGCGCCGGCCTGGGGCAGGCGGTAGTAGCCAGCGATCTCATGGGCTACGCCCAGCACCGCTCCGTAGAGATGGAACAGCGCCGCTTCGCGTTCAGCCTGGATGCGCGCCTGGGCATTCATCGCACGCGCCGCTTCGGCGCTGCGCCAGGCTTCCAGGGCAAGGCCGGCGAAGAACAGCTTCTGGTTGGTACGGGTATAGAGTTCGTTCGCCATGACCGGGCCCTCTGCAGTCGACTTCGGCAGTATAAGCACGCCCCGCCTCAGCGGGGCGCGCCTTCCATCAGCGCTTGTCTTCGACCTTCCACTTGCCACCGTCGAAGAACGCGCGCCAGCCGGTGGGCTTGCCATCAACCTCGGACTGTACGTACTGCTCCTTGGTCTTGCGGCTGAAACGGATTACCGCCGGGCGGCCATCCGGGTCTTTCGCGGGAGCTGCGAGCAGGAAGTGGTACTTCGGATCCAGCTCTTCCTTGTGCGGCACCAGCTCGGCAACCAGCGGAGCACGGGTCTCGCGGTTCTTCGGGAACTGGCTGGCGGCCAGGAACAGGCCGGAAGCGCCGTCACGCAGTACGTAGATGTCGTCCACCTTCTCGCACTTGAGTTCCGGCATGCGGATGGCATCCATCTTCGGCGGCGCGGGCTCGCCGCTTTTCAGCAACTTGCGGGTGTTCTTGCAGGTCGGATTGGTGCAGCCGAAGAACTTGCCGAAGCGGCCGGTCTTGAGTTGCATCTCGCTGCCGCACTTGTCGCATTCCAGGCTCGGGCCTTCGTAGCCCTTGATGCGGTACTGGCCTTCCTCGATCTCGTAGCCGGCGCAATCCGGGTTGTTGCCGCAGATGTGCAGCTTGCGTTTCTCGTCGACCAGGTAGGCGTCCATCGCGGTGCTGCAGATCGGGCAGCGGTGCTTGCCGCGCAGTACGCGGGACTCGGATTCGCCCTCGTCATCCGCGGCGATTTCGTCGCCCGGAATCAGGTTGACCGTCGCCTTGCAGCGCTCTTTCGGCGGCAGGCTGTAGCCCGAGCAGCCGAGGAACACGCCGGTGGAGGCGGTACGGATCATCATCGGCCGGCCGCACTCGCGGCAGGGGATGTCGGTCAGGGTCGGCTGGTTGGCGCGCATGCCGTCGTTGGAGGCTTCGGCCAGATCGAGCTTCTTGCGGAAGTCGCCGTAGAACTCGTCCAGCACGTTTTTCCAGTCGCGCTCGCCCTGGGCCACGTCATCGAGGTTCTCTTCCATGCCGGCGGTGAAGCCGTAGTCCATCAGGTTGGAGAAGCTCTCGTTGAGGCGGTCGGTGACAATGTCGCCCATCTTCTCCGCGTAGAAGCGGCGGTTGTGGGTGGTGACGTAGCCGCGCTCCTGGATGGTGGAGATGATCGCCGCGTAGGTGGACGGGCGGCCGATGCCGCGCTTTTCCAGCTCCTTGACCAGGCTGGCTTCGGAGAAGCGCGCTGGCGGCTTGGTGAAGTGCTGGCTCGGATCGAGCTTGAGCAGCTTCATCGCGTCGCCCTGGTTCATTTCCGGCAGGACGTCATCCTCGCCCGGCTTGCTCTGCTGCGGCAGCACCTTGGTGTAGCCGTCGAACTTGAGAATGCGACCCTTGGCGCGCAGCTCGAAGTCACCGGCAGCCGCGCTGACGGTGGTGGACAGGTACTCGGCCGGCGGCATCTGGCAGGCCACGAACTGGCGCCAGATCAGGTCGTACAGGCGCTCGGCATCGCGCTCCATGCCCGACAGCTGGGTCGGACGCAGGTTGACGTCGGAAGGACGAATCGCTTCGTGAGCTTCCTGGGCGCCTTCCTTGCTGGAGTAGAAGTTCGGCTTGGCCGGCAGGTATTTCTTGCCGAACTCGCTGTCGATGAAGCCGCGCACCATGTCGATGGCGTCGGCCGACAAGTTGGTCGAGTCGGTACGCATATAGGTGATGTAGCCGGCTTCGTAGAGACGCTGGGCCATCATCATGGTCTTCTTCACCCCGAAGCCCAGGCGGTTGCTCGCGGCCTGCTGCAGGGTGGAGGTGATGAACGGCGCCGAGGGCTTGCTGGATGTCGGCTTGTCTTCGCGCTTGGCGATGCTGTAGCTGGAGGCCTTGAGCTTCTCCAGGGCAGCGGTGGCCTGGGCTTCGTTCAGCGGCTTGAAGGCTTCGCCCTTCTCGCGCACGACTTCGAAGCGGACCTTGTCGTTCTTCGGCGTGCCGAGGTCGGCATGCACTTCCCAGTACTCTTCCGGAACGAAGGCGCGGATCTCGCGCTCACGCTCGACCACCAGCTTCACCGCCACCGACTGCACGCGGCCGGCGGACAGGCCACGGGCGATCTTGGCCCACAGCAGCGGCGAGACCATGTAGCCCACCACGCGATCGAGGAAGCGGCGTGCCTGCTGGGCATTCACGCGATTGATATCCAGCTCGCCGGGCTGGGAGAAGGCCTCCTGGATGGCCTTCTTGGTGATTTCGTTGAAGACCACGCGCTTGTAGCGCGAGTCGTCGCCACCGATGGCCTCGCGCAGGTGCCAGGCAATGGCCTCCCCTTCGCGGTCCAAGTCGGTTGCGAGATAGATGGTGTCGGCATCCTTGGCCAGGCGGCGCAGCTCCTCGATCACCTTTTCCTTGCCGGGCAGGATCTCGTACTTGGCCTTCCAGCCGTGCTCCGGATCGACGCCCATGCGGGTGACGAGCTGGCGCTTGGCCTTCTCCTTCGGCGACAGGGCCGGCGCCTCGGCAGCGGTCTTGCGCGTTTTTGCCGCAGGCTCCTTCGACGCGGACGAGCCGCTGGTGGGCAGGTCGCGGATGTGGCCGATGCTCGACTTCACCACGTACTGGTTGCCCAGGTACTTGTTGATGGTCTTGGCCTTGGCCGGTGATTCCACGATGACCAGCGATTTACCCATGGATCGGAATATTCCTGCGTCGAAAAGATGAATTTATAAGGAGGGAGGAGCTAGGAGCGGCACCGCTATATATAGTGGCGGTCGCGCCAAGGTCAAGCTTGGGTTTCGCCGGACGGGCCGGTCTGAAGACCCAGCGGATCGTTTTCGGCGCTCACCAGAGCGAAGCGCGGAACGTTCTCGCCATTCACTTCCACCGCCTCGGTGAACATGCTCAGCGGGCGTACCCAGAGGCCGAATTCGCCGTACAGCGCCTGGTAGATCACCAGCTCTTCCTCGGTCTCCGAGTGCCTGGCGACGCCGAGAACGCGGTACTGCTGTCCCTTGTAATGTCGATACAGTCCGGGCTGCAAGTGCATGTCGGTTCTCCCTCGGCCGGCCAAAAGGCGGCGATTGTGCTCATTGCGCGGCCGTCGGGCAATCCCCGCCCGACAAAAACGAAAGCCGGGGCACAAGGCCCCGGCTCTCCCATCGACGAAAGCTTAGACGCGTTCGAAGACGGTGGTGATGCCCTGACCGAGGCCCACGCACATGGTGGACACGCCCAAGGTGCCACTGTTCTGCTTCATCACGTTCAGCAGGGTGCCGGAGATACGCGCACCGGAGCAGCCGAACGGGTGACCCAGGGCGATGGCGCCGCCGTGCAGGTTGACCTTCTCTTCCATCTTGTCGAGGATCTTGAGGTCCTTCAGCACCGGCAGGGCCTGTGCGGCAAAGGCTTCGTTGAGCTCGAAGAAGTCGATGTCGTTGATGGTCAGGCCGGCGCGCTTGAGCGCCTTGTTGGTCGACGGAACCGGGCCGTAGCCCATGATCGCCGGATCAACGCCCGCCACAGCCATGGCGCGAACCACGGCCATCGGCTGCACGCCGAGGTCCTGGGCGCGCTGGGCGCTCATGACGATCATACAGGAAGCGCCGTCAGTGATCTGCGAGGAAGTACCCGCCGTCACGGTGCCGCCCTTCGGGTTGAAGGCCGGCTTCAGGGCCGCCAGGCTTTCCAGGGTGGTTTCCGGACGGATGGTTTCGTCGAAGTCAAAGACCTTCAGGAAGCCGTTCTCGTCGTAACCTTCCATCGGGATGATTTCGTCTTTGAACTTGCCTTCCTGAGTCGCTTTCCAGGCCAGCTGGTGCGAACGCACGCCGAACTTGTCCTGCGCCTCGCGGGTGATGCCGTGCATCTTGCCCAGCATTTCGGCGGTCAGGCCCATCATGCCCGACGCCTTGGCGGCGTACAGGGACATGTGCGGGTTCGGGTCGACACCGTGCATCATGCCGACGTGGCCCATGTGCTCCACGCCGCCGATGACGAAGACGTCACCGTTGCCGGTCTGGATCGCCTGCACGGCAGTGTGCAGGGCGCTCATGGACGAGCCGCACAGGCGGCTGACGGTCTGGCCGGCGCTGGTGTGCGGGATCTGGGTCATCAGCGACGCCATGCGTGCGATGTTCCAGCCCTGCTCCAGGGTCTGGTTCACGCAACCCCAGATCACGTCCTCGACTTCCGCCGGGTCGATCTTCGGGTTGCGCTCCAGGAGCTTGCTGATCAGGTGCGCGGACATGTTCTCCGCGCGGGTGTTGCGGTGCATGCCACCCTTCGAACGGCCCATCGGGGTGCGGCCGAAGTCGACAATGACGGCGTCTCTCGGATTCAGGCTCATAAATTCACTCTCGCTCTATTCGTTGCGCACTCAACCGAAGAACTTCTGGCCGTTCTTGGCCATTTCACGCAGCTTCGCGGTCGGGTGGTACAGCGCACCCAGGTCGGCGTACTTGTCGGCCAGTGCGACGAATTCGGCCACACCGATGGAGTCGATGTAACGCAGGGCACCGCCACGGAAGGGAGGGAAGCCGATGCCATAGATCAGGCCCATGTCGGCCTCGGCAGCGGTTTCGACGATGCCGTCTTCCAGGCAACGCACGGTTTCCAGGCACAGCGGGATCATCATGAAGTTGATGATGTCCTCGTCGGTCAGCTCGCGCTGCTCGGTGACGATGGACTTCAGCAGCTCATAAGCCTGCGGATCGGTGACTTTCTTCGGCTTGCCGCGCTTGTCGGTCTCATAGGCGTAGAAGCCCTTGCCGTTCTTCTGGCCCAGGCGGTTGGCGTCATACATCACGTCAACGGCAGTCTTGCCTTCCACGGCCATGCGGTCCGGGAAGCCTTCAGCCATCACGTCACGGCCGTGGTGGCCGGTGTCGATGCCGACCACGTCGGACAGGTAGGCCGGGCCCATGGGCCAGCCGAACTTCTCCATGATCTTGTCGATGCGCACGAAGTCCACGCCGAAGCCCAGCAGCTTGGAGAAGCCGCCGAAGTACGGGAACAGCACGCGGTTGACCAGGAAGCCGGGGCAGTCATTCACCACGATGGGGTTCTTGCCCATCTTCTTGGCGTAGGCCACGGTGGTGGCCACGGCGACGTCGCTGGACTTCTCGCCGCGGATGACTTCGACCAGGGGCATCATGTGCACCGGGTTGAAGAAGTGCATGCCGACGAAGTTTTCCGGACGCTTGAGCGCCTTGGCCAGCAGGTTGATGGAGATGGTGGAGGTGTTCGACGCGAGAACCGCATCTTCCTTCACTACGCCTTCAACTTCGGCCAGAACGATCTGCTTGACCTTCGGATTCTCGACCACGGCTTCGACGACGATGTCGACGTTGCCGAAGTCGCCGTAGGACATGGTCGGGCGAATGGCGTTCAGGGCCTCGGCCATCTTGGCCGGGGTCATGCGGCCTTTTTCGACGCGCTTGCCCAGCAGCTTCGAGGCCTCGTTCAGACCCATCTGGATACCCTCTTCGCGGATATCCTTCATCAGGATCGGAGTGCCCTTGGAAGCGGACTGGTAGGCGATGCCGCCACCCATGATGCCGGCGCCCAGTACGGCGGCCAGTTTCACGTCTTTGGCGATCTCGTCGTACTGCTTGGCCTTCTTCTTCAGGTCCTGGTCGTTGAGGAACAGGCCGATCAGGCTCTGCGCAACCGAGGTCTTGGCCAGCTTCACGAAGCCCTGGGCTTCGATTTCCAGCGCCTTGTCACGACCGAAGTTGGCGGCTTTCTGGATCGACTTGATCGCTTCGACCGGAGCCGGGTAGTTCGGGCCGGCCTGGCCTGCGACGAAGCCCTTGGCGGTTTCGAAGGCCATCATCTGCTCGATGGCGTTCAGCTTGAGCTTTTCCAGCTTCGGCTGACGGCGGGCCTTGTGGTCCAGCTCGCCAGCGATGGCGCGCTTGACCAGGTCCAGGGCGGCGGCTTGCAGCTGCTCCGGAGCCACAACGGCGTCGACGGCGCCGACTTTCAGCGCGTCTTCAGCACGGTTTTCCTTGCCCGAGGCGATCCACTCGACGGCGTTGTCGCAACCGATGACGCGCGGCAGGCGAACGGTGCCGCCGAAGCCCGGGTAGATGCCCAGCTTCACTTCCGGCAGGCCGACCTTGGCGGTGGCGCTCATGACACGGAAGTCGGCAGCCAGGCACATTTCCAGACCGCCGCCCAGGGCGATGCCGTTGATCGCGGCTACGGTCGGAACGTTCAGGTCTTCGAAGTCGCTGAAGATCTTGTTGGCTTCGAGGTTGCCGGCCAGCAGCTCTTCGTCAGGCAGCTTGAAGTTGTCGACGAACTCGGTGATGTCGGCGCCGACGATGAACACGCCCTTGCCGCTGGTCACGATCACGCCCTTGACGGACGCATCGGCCTTGATGGTATCGACTGCTTGACGCAGTTCATTCAGGGTGAGTCGGTTGAACTTGTTGACGGACTCGCCCTTGAGGTCGAAATTCAGTTCGACGATGCCGCTCTCAAGAGCCTTAACCGTGATGGCTTTACCTTGGTAAATCATCAACTGATCTCCACGCTAGGGAAGCTTGAAATCACACGTCGGACACCGTGTATCGGGACCGTTCGGCAGTGCCGAGGTTAGTCCCAAAGCTTGCGGCACACCCGCCGACGCGATAGCCGGGGCGTTATGTTGGATCCTTCGCACGTGGCAAACGATCGATTCATACGCCCGTTTGATTTGGGTGCGCCCACCTTCTAGCAAAAGCCAATGCTTGTCAATCGGCGAGACGTAACAGTCGCAAAGCGGCCGGGGCGTCTGGGCCGGAGCATTCAGCGCAACCCTGATGAGCTATTCACCACGCCTATCGTGACAATTGCTACCTGGCACCGACGTCCCGACAGCCACTGTTCAAACCCCATGGCCCGCGCTAGAGTCGGGCGCAATGGCGATCTGCCTTCTGCCAACGCCGGCAGACGCCTGGAACCTGTGGAATACAAAACAACAAGAAGCCCATGGCTCCAAGGAGTTGGAACGATGCCCAGCCGTCCGCTAGTGCGTCTGCTGTCTGCGCTCGCGCTCACCGCCCTGCCCCTCATCGCTGCCGCCGACGCCGCCAGCGACCTGCTCAATGTCCACCAGACGCGCCTCGCCGCCCAGCGCAGCCTCGGCGACTTCTTCATGTTCAATGCGATGGAGGGCGACCAGAAGTACGCCAGGATGGTCGAGGCCTCGTCTCAGAGCGCCACCGATGCCCTGGGCAAGCTCGGGGAAATGCCCGGCAACGAATCGAAGAAGCTCAAGAGCGAGCTGCAGGACGAATGGAAGGCCTATGCGACCCAGTTGCACACGCTCACCGGCGCGCTGGACAAGAGCGGCTACACCGACCTGCAACCGGTGGCTGACCTCGCGGCGCAGAACCGCAAGCTGCTGGACACCGCAGAGCAGCTCTACGCGAAAATCCAGGAGGAAAGCGGCAGCAGGGTCCCGCCGCTGACCCAGCAGACCCGAGAGCAGAGCCTGCTGATGCAGGACATTGCGGTGGACTACGCCTCGCGCAACGCCTCGGTGGGCGCCAGTTTCTTCGGCGGCGGCGAGGAGCGTCCGCTGGACGACCTCGCCAACCGCTTCGCGATCAACCTGGTGAAGCTGCAGCAGGCGCCGCAGACCACGCCGGAGATCGGCCAGGAGCTACGCGGCGTGGCAATCAAGTGGCGCTACATCGAGAAATCGCTGCAGAACTACAACCAGAACAGCGTGCCCTTCCTGATCAACAAGTACTCCGACCGCATCATCGAAGACCTGGAGAAAGTCTCCGGTCTGTATGCCGCGCAGCAGAGCTGATCGCCTCAGGCATGCTGTTTAACGAAGCTGGCGACCCGCTCGAGGTCGCTGCTGTCGCCCCGCTCGCCCCAGTACAGCGCGAGGAACTGGGGTGTCGCCTCGACCTTGTAGACATCCTTTGGCAGGCTGGCCAGCGCCTGGGCCAGCTCGGCAGGGGCGCTCGCCTCGCGCCAGCGATCCAGCCAGACGCCCGGCTCGCTCTGCCAGTAGCACCAGACGTCGCGGTTCTTCCCGCGAGCGCGGTGGTACTGCGCACACTGGCGCGGTGGCTGCCGCTCCAGCCAGTGAGGCCACTCCTGCTGCGCCATCTGCATGGCCAGGCCCAGGCGTCGCGCCTGCAGGCGCAGGTCCATCTGCCCGCGCTGGCCGCGCGAAGGGATCAGCCAGGTCAGCGGGCTGAGCACCAATGCAATGAGCAGGATTACCATCCACGTGGTCATATCGGTTATACCGGTCAAACAGGTCAAGCACGGCCATTGGGGCCATACTGATTAATAACGAGTCCCCCGGAGGAGACGCTCATGCCCTACCAACACATTCTGGTCGCCGTCGACCTTACCGAAGAATGCGATCCGGTGATGAAGCGGGCGGTCGCACTAGCCAAGGCCAACGATGCCCGGCTCTCGGCGGTGCATGTGGTCGAGCCCATGGCCATGGCCTTCGGCGGCGACGTGCCGATGGACCTGTCGATGCTGCAACAGCAGCAATTCGACCAGGCCAAGGAACGCCTGCACCAGTTCACCCTCACCTACGCCGAAATCACCAGCTCCCAGTGCCACTTGGTCTACGGCCAGCCGCGCCAGGAAATCCACCGCCTCGCCGATGAGCAGGACTGCGACCTGATCGTCGTCGGCAGCCACGGCCGCCACGGGCTCGCCCTGCTGCTGGGCTCCACCGCCAACGACGTGCTGCACGGTGCGCCCTGCGACGTCCTCGCCGTGCGCCTGCAGAAAACCAGCTGAGCCAACCCGAGTAGACGGGGCGGGCCCTGCGGGGCCCGCTTCGCTTCAGGCCCCGAGCATGTCCCCGCTCATCAGCAGCGGCCGCACCTTCTGCAACTGCGCTTCCAGCGAATAGCTCATGCTCGACGCCATGGAGAAGAAGCTGAGGAAAGCCTTCAGGTTCGAGTCACCGTCGCAGGTCTCGTGAATCCGCTGCCAGAACGCCTGGTTCACCAACTGCAACTGCTGGAACTGCTTCACCAGCCCCTTCAATTCCCAATCCGCATGCCGCCCTTCACGGAAGTTGAAGTACTGGCGCATCAGGTACAGCGACACCGCGCGCAGGATGAACTCCTGGTTGCTGGCGAACGGCAGGTGCTGCTGCGCCATCGGCTTGAGCTTGCCCAGCAGCGGGCAGGCACTGGTGGCCATGATCACCCCGAGCAGCGCGCGCAGGCCCTCTTCCAGCCCCGCGTGCTTGATGTACTCGCGCTCCGGCGTGCGGACCTGCACAGAGACCTTCTTGAAGGCCGGCAAACCACGGAAATCCTCGATCACCCGGTGCAGGTCCACCGCCGCCGGGCAGTGGCTGTACTGCGCCGGGTTCAGCGGGCAGTTGCTGCAACGGTTGTTCTCCAGGCGCGTCCAACGCGGGGTCTGGGCGGCTATCTCGGCGTCGTACTGGCGCTCCAGCTCGATGCGGTAACTGAACTCGTGCTCATCATCCAGGGTGATGCGGTACTCGATTGCCATTCGGCCATCCCTAACAGTCTTTGATCAGCGCTACGCACGGGCACATCACCTGACCGAACGGATCACTCTTCCAGTTCGGCCCAGCGTTCGATCAGTTGGTCCAGCTCCCCTTGCAGCGACCCCAGGCGATCCAGAACAGCCTGCGCCTCGCTCGGCGGACGCTGGTAGAAATTCGGCGCCGCAGTTTCTGCCTGCAGCGCGGCCATTTCTGCCTCCAGAGCGTCGATCTGCCCGGGAATGGCCTCCAGCTCGCGCTGCAGCTTGTAGCTCAGTTTCTTCTTCGGCGCCGCCGCTTCCACCGCAGCAGCAGGTGCGGCAGCAGGCTCTTCGGCGACAGGTGCGGCAGCGGGCTTGTCGCCCTTCTCCTCACCCACGCCGAGCAACTTGGGCGATCCGCCCTGACGCAGCCAGTCCTGGTAGCCACCGACGAATTCGCGCACGCGCCCCTCGCCTTCGAACACCAGGGTGCTGGTCACCACGTTGTCGAGGAAGGCCCGGTCGTGGCTGACCATCAGTACGGTGCCATCGAAGGTCAGCAGCACCTCTTCCAGCAGTTCCAGGGTTTCCACGTCCAGGTCGTTGGTCGGTTCGTCCAGCACCAGCAGGTTGGCCGGCTTGCTGAACAGTTTCGCCAGCAACAGGCGTGCCCGTTCGCCACCGGAAAGCGCCTTCACCGGGGTGCGGGCGCGCTGCGGGGAGAACAGGAAGTCGCCCAGGTAGCTGAGGACGTGGCGATTCTGCCCGTTGATCGTGATGAATTCGCGACCTTCGGAAATGTTGTCGATGACGGTCTTTTCCGGCTCCAGCTGGTGACGCAGCTGGTCGAAATAAGCCACTTCCAGTCGGGTGCCCTCCTTGACGCTGCCCGAAGTCGGCTGCAGGTCGCCCAGCAGCAGCTTGAGCAGCGTGGTCTTGCCGGTACCGTTGGCGCCGAGCAGGCCGATACGGTCGCCGCGCTGCAGCACCAGGGAGAAATCACGGATCAGCGCCGGGCCGCCCGGGTGGGCGAAGCCGGCCTTCTCAACGACGATCACCTGCTTGCCCGACTTCTCGGCCGTCTCCATCTGGAAGCTGGCCTTGCCCTGACGCTCGCGGCGTTCGGCGCGTTCATTGCGCATCGCCTTCAGCGCGCGCACGCGGCCTTCGTTACGGGTACGGCGGGCTTTGATGCCCTGGCGAATCCACACTTCCTCCTGGGCCAGGCGCTTGTCGAACAGTGCGTTAGCCGCCTCTTCCGCCGCCAGCTCCTGCTCTTTGTGGACGAGGAAGCTGGCGTAGTCGCCGTTCCAGTCGATCAGGTGGCCGCGGTCCAGCTCGAGGATGCGGGTCGCCACGGCCTGCAGGAAGGAGCGGTCGTGGGTGATGAACAGCACGGCGCCAGGGAAGTCCGCCAGGGCGTTTTCCAGCCAGGCGATGGCGCCGATGTCCAGGTGGTTGGTCGGCTCGTCCAGCAGCAGCAGGTCAGGCTCGGCCACCAGCGCCTGGGCCAGCAGCACGCGGCGGCGCCAGCCGCCGGAGAGTTCGGCGAGGGTCTTGTCGGCCGGCAGCTGCAGGCGGCTCAGGGTGGTGTCCACCAATTGCCCCAGGCGCCAGCCATCGCGGGCTTCGAGGTCCTGCTGGACTCGCGCCAGCTTGTTCAGATCCTCTTCGCTTTCGATGTGCATGCTCAGGTGGTGGTACTGCGCCAGCAGCTCACCGACTTCGGCCAGGCCTTCGGCGACCACGTCGTAGACGGTGCGGTCGTCGGCGCGCGGCAGTTCCTGCGGCAGCTCGCCGATCTTCAGCGAGGGGGCGCGCCAGATATCGCCGTCATCGGGCTTCTGCTCGCCCTTGACCAGCTTGAGCATGCTCGACTTGCCGGTGCCGTTGCGGCCAATGATGCAGACCCGCTCACCGCGAGCGATCTGCCAGGACACCTTATCCAGCAGCGGAGTGGTGCCGAAGGCGAGGGACACGTCGGTTAACTTGAGCAGGGTCATGAGGGCATCTTCCGTAAAACAGGGCGCGCAGTTTAAGGGAAAGCGCGGAAAAGTCAGAGGGGGGCGGACAAAGTGCAGGGGCGAGACATTCGTCCGCCTTTGAGCCAGGCAGCCCTGGTGGCGCTTTCACCCCCCGCGCGCAACAGGCTAAGCTACCCGGCAGCGGGCGCGCGCCATCCAGCGCCCACCGATCATCTTCCCGGAAGAGCCATGCGCGGTCGCCTTTTCTCACTGTTTTCCTGCCTGATCCTCAGCCTGTCCGCTTCGACAGCCAACGCAGCGTCCCTGCCCCAGCAGCGCCAGATGTACGACGAGGCGCAGAAGGCCCTGGCGCGCGGCGACAGCGGCCCGTACTTCAGCTACCAATCGGCACTGGCCGATTATCCGCTGCAGCCGTACCTGGCCTACGACGAGCTGACCAACCGTCTGAAAAGCGCCAGCAACGCCGAGATCGAGCGCTTCATCGAACAGCACGGCGACCTGCCGCAGATCAACTGGCTGAAGCTGCGCTGGATGCGCCAACTGGCCGATCGCGGCGACTGGAACACCTTCGTCCGCTATTACGACCCGAAGATGAACTTCACCGAGCTGGACTGCCTCTACGGCCAGTACCAGCTGGGCCACGGCAACAAAGCCGACGGCTACGCCACCGCCGAGAAGCTCTGGCTGGTCGGCAAGCCGCAGCCTGATGCCTGCGACACCACTTTCGCCCTGTGGCAGGCCGACGGCCAGCTCACCGAGGAAAAGGTCTGGAAACGCCTGAAGCTGGCTGCCGAGAAAGGCAACTACAGCCTCGCCACCGTGCTCTCCAAGCGCCTGCCGACCCTCGGCAGCCAGGGCGCGCTGATGGTCAACGTCGCGCAGAATCCTGCGCAACTGAGCCAGACCACCCGCTTCGGCGCCCGTGACCACGCCACCGCCGACGTCGTCGGTCTGGGCCTGCGCCGCCTGGCCAAGCAGGACCCGGAAAAGGCCATCAGCCTGCTCGACTACTACAGCTCGGTGCTGCCCTTCTCCAGCGACGAGAAAGTCTCCATCGCCCGCGAGATCGGCCTGAGCCTGGCGCGCCGCTATGACCCGCGCGCGCTGCCGATGATGGTCAAGTACGACCCGCAACTGCGCGACGACACCGTCACCGAATGGCGCCTGCGTCTGCTGCTGCGCCTGGGCCGCTGGGAAGAAGCCTACGAACTGACCCGCGCCCTGCCGCCGTCGCTGGCCGAGACCAATCGCTGGAAATACTGGCAGGCTCGCTCGCTGCAACTGGCGCAGCCGCAGAACAAGCAGGCCATCAGTCTGTACCAGCCAGTGGCCGGGGAGCGTGATTTCTACGGCTTCCTCGCCGCCGACCGGATCAACGCCCCCTACCAGCTGAACAATCGACCTGTTTCGCCCGATGCCGGGACGATGCAGCGCGTGCGCAACGCACCGAGCACCCGCCGCGCCCTGGAGTTCTACGCCCGCGGCGAGATCATCAACGCCCGCCGCGAGTGGTACCACGCGGCCCGCCACCTGAGCCACGACGAACTGCTGGCCCAGGCGAAGATCGCCTACGACATGCAGTGGTACTTCCCGGCTATCCGCGCGATCAGCCAGGCGAAGTACTGGGACGACCTCGATATCCGCTTCCCCATGGCCTACCGCAACACCCTGGTGCGCGAGGCGCGCAATCGCGGCCTGCACTCCAGCTGGGTGTTCGCCATCACCCGCCAGGAAAGCGCCTTCATGTCCGATGCGCGCTCCGGCGTCGGTGCCACCGGGCTGATGCAGCTGATGCCGGCCACCGCCAAGGAAACCTCGCGCAAGTTCGGCATCCCGCTGGCCTCGCCGCAGCAGCTGATCGTGCCGGACGTGAACATCCAGCTGGGCGCCGCCTACCTGAGCCAGGTACACGGCCAGTTCAACGGCAACCGCGTGCTCGCCACCGCCGCCTACAACGCCGGCCCCGGCCGTGTGCGCCAATGGCTGAAGGATGCGCGTCACCTGGCTTTCGACGTCTGGGTCGAGACCATTCCGTTCGACGAGACGCGCTCCTATGTGCAGAACGTGCTGTCCTACGCAGTGATCTACGGGCAGAAGCTCAACGCGCCGCAGCCCATCGTCGACTGGCACGAACGCTTCTTCGACGAACTCTGATCCACTCTTCCGCCCGGCACCCGCCGGGCGGTCTTCATCCCCTCAAGGAAAAGGAAATTCCATGCGCCAGTCGCTCCTCTCCCTCACCGTCCTGGCCGCCGGCCTGCTCAGTGCCGACCTGGCCCTCGCCGCCTGCGAGAAGCCGCGCAACGCCTTCGACAGCGTGTACTGCCTGAGCACCGAATACGCCCAGGTGGACCGCGAGCTGAACAATGAATTCGGCACCCTGCGCAAGATGCTCAACGACGGCCAGAAGGCCGCACTGAAGAAGAGCCAGATCGCCTGGATCAAGGACCGCGACGCCCAGTGCAGCTACGAGCGCGACGGCGGCTACTTCGTCAACCTGCAGTGCGCCGTGGACAAGACCAACGAGCGCCTGGTCGTGCTGCGCGAGCGTGAGCGCGAATGCCAGAGCACCGGTTGCGTCGACAGCAAGCTGTAAATTCCGCATCATCCGGCGCGCCCGCTCGGGCGCGCCACTTCAGCGTTACTCCAGCACTTCCACTGGCATGCCCAGTTTCAGCTCGCCGCGGTTCTCCGCCAGCAGGTTCTGGCCGAACAGGGCTTCGCCATTGACGTTGCGATAACCCAGCAGGGTTGCCAGCGGCTCACGGGCAGCGTCGCGCTCGCCGGTGTGCGGATCGATGGTGGTGAGGATGCAGCGCGAGCAGGGCTTGGCCACCTTGAAGGTGACATCGCCGATGCGGATGCGTTTCCAGCCGTCTTCGGCGAAGGGTTCGGCGCCGGTGACCACCAGGTTCGGGCGGAAGCGCAGCATCTCCAGCGGGCGACCGACCTTGGCCGACAAATCATCCAGCGAACCCTGGCCGATCAGCAGCAGCGGGAAGCCATCGGCGAAGTGCACGTGCTCACCGGGCTCCGCGTAGGCGGTATCCACCTGGCGCGCGCGCTGCTCGGGCATCTGCACCAGGCGCACGTCGCGGCCGAGGAAGCTGCTCAGCCACTGTGCCGCCTCATCGCCAGCGTCCGGCACTTGCAGCATGTCGCGCCAGATCAGCACGCCGCGCAGGTTGGCGTCGCTTTCAGGCACTGACACGAAGATATCTTGCGCTCCCGGCGCACGCAGGCGCAGACCATGGAAGTCATCCTGCCAGCGCGCCTCGATGCGCCCCATCTGCGGCAGCAGGCGCTGGGTCAGGAAGCGGCCGTTGGACGCCTCCACCACCATCCAGCGTCGATCCCCTTCCAGGCCCAGGGCGTCCAGGCGGACAGATTCCAGGGGCTCGTAGGCGGTGGACTTGACCGGGTAGCGGTAGAGCTCGCTCAGGCTGTACATCGGAAGCTTCCTTTCATGCAGGCGGAAGCGACCTTATACGGTGTGGGATGCGCATCTAGCAATGGGTGAGAACACCTGTAGGGGGAGCTTGCTGGCGAACGCTTTTCGCCTGACATATCGGCATCAGGCGGTTCGCGAGCAAGCTCGCTCCTGCACAGAAAGGGCGGGGATCAGGCAGGGACTTTCTGCAGCCGACGACGCACCACTTCCACCAGCTGGTCCGGCTGGAATTTGGAAAGGAAGTCGTCGCAGCCGACCTTCTTCACCATGGCATCGTTGAAACTGCCCGACAGCGAGGTGTGCAGCACCACGTAGAGGTCACGCAGGCGCGGGTCGTTGCGGATCTCGGTGGTCAGCCGGTAGCCGTCCATCTCCGGCATCTCCGCGTCGGTGAAAACCATCAGCAGCTTCTCTTCCATGTCGTGGCCTTCGTCGGCCCAGCGCTTGAGCTGATTGAGCGCGCGCAGGCCGTCGGTCGCCACGTTGAGACGCAAGCCGAGCTGGCCAAGCGTGTCGCGCAGCTGGGAAATGGCGACGCTGGAGTCATCCACCACCAGCACTTCGCGGCCACGGGTCTGGCTGAGCAGCTTGTCGTCCAGGCGATCGCTGGAGACGCGGGTATTCATCGGCACGATCTCGGCCAGCACCTTTTCCACGTCGATGATTTCCACCAGGCGGTCTTCCACCTTGGTGATCGCGGTCAGGTAATGCTGGCGGCCGGCGCCACCGGGCGGCGGCTGGATCGACTCCCAGTTGAGATTGAGGATGCGCTCCACCCCACCCACCAGGAAGGCCTGCACCGAGCGGTTGTACTCGGTGACGATGATGGTGCTGTTGGCATCCGGAGTCAGCGCGCGCATGCCGATGGCGCGCGACAGGTCGATCACCGGTAGGGTCTGGCCGCGCAGGTTGATCACCCCGCAGATCATCGGGTGGCGCTGCGGAATCAGAGTCAGGCGCGGCAGCTGCAGCACTTCCTGCACCTTGAACACGTTGATCGCGAACTGCTGCCGCCCGGCCAGGCGGAAGACCAGGATTTCCAGGCGGTTCTCGCCTACCAGTTGGGTGCGTTGATCGACAGTGTCGAGAATACCGGCCATGCCTGCTCCAGATTCGGAATGAGTCGTGCGGGAACGCTATCGGCCGCATCTTGCGGAACAAGATACTGGCCGTGCGCCATCATGCACGACTTGTCCGATCCGGGCCAGACCGATCAGCCCTTCGGCGCGCCGAGCCGCCCAGTGGCCGAGAGCAGCGGCGAATCCGCCGGCAGGTGCATGGAGAGTGCCGCCGGGCGTACCTCGAAGCGCAGCTTGCAGCCCTCCAGGGGTTCTCCGTCGAGGTTGACGTCCAGCCCCTCGCGGGCCTCCACCTCGACCCAGGGCACCCGCGCGCGGATGAACACATCCTGGGTGCCGAAGCCACTGCCGAGCAAGGCACCCAGCGTGCCAACCATATCCTGCGGGGTCGGCAGGATGCTCACGTCCAGCAGCCCATCGTCCGCCGTCGCCTGCGGGCAGAGCACGTGCCCGCCACCTGCCTGCCGCCCGTTGCCGATGCCAAGGGCAAGGAACTCGCCTTCCCAGCTGAAGTCCGGCCCGGTGAATCGCCCCTGCGCCGCGTGCACCTCGGAGAAACGCGTCAGCCCGGTGAGCAGATAGGCCGCGCCGCCGAGCAGCTTCTTCAGGTCTTCCGGGGTGTTGGCCGTGACTTTCGAGCCGAAGCCACCGGTCGCCATGTTGAGGAACATCTGCCCATCCACTTCGCCCAGGTCGATGGGCCGTGCCGGCACGTCCAGCAGCGCCAGCGCGGCAGCCGGTTCCAGCGGCACGCCAGCCGCACGGGCGAAGTCGTTGGCGGTACCCAGCGGCAGGATCGCCAGGCTGGCCTTGCCGCCGGCCTGGGCCAGCGCCTCGGCGACATCGCGCACGGTGCCGTCGCCGCCGCCGGCGATCAGCGTCGTGTAGCCCGCCGCCAGCCCCTCCTCCACCAGCCGCCGAGCGTCGCCGCCCTCCCAGGTCACCCTGACATCCATCAACCGACCCGCCTCGCGCGTGGCCAGCACGGCGGCGCGCACCTCATCGTTGGCGGCTTGCTTGCCATGCAGGATCAGCAGGGCCTTGGGTTGCGTCATGGCGGATTTCCTCCCGGTGAGTCCATCGGATATGGACTCAGACTAGCGCGAGGGGAATTCCTCCCACTTGATTTGCCGCTCAGGCCGGATAGCCGGTGATCTCCCGGATGCTCTGGTACAGCGGCTTGAGCTGCTTGTACATGCGCTGGTAGACCTCGCTGTACAGCCGCTCGTAGGTGCGCTGCGCCTCGGGATTCGGTTGGAAGACATCGCCGACGCGGGTCATGGCGGCGATGGCGCTGGTGAAGTCCGGATAAAGCCCCAGCCCCACCGCGCAATCGATGGCCGCGCCCAGGCCGGATGCCTCGTAGACGTGCGGGCGCTCCGCCGGCAGGCCGAAGATGTCGGCGGTGAGCTGCATCGCCGCGTCGCTCTGCGAACCGCCCCCAGCCACGCGCAGGCGCTGGATGCGGGTGCCGGAGCGCTTCTCGATGCGCTCCTTGCCCTGACGCAGCGCGTAGGCGAGGCCTTCGAGGATGGCGCGGTAGATGTGCGCGCGGGTATGCACGTCGCCGAATCCGATGATCGAGCCCTTGGCTTCCAGCCCCGGCTCGCGGATACCCGGCGTCCAGTAGGGTTGCAGCATCAGGCCCATGGAGCCGGCGGGTACGCTGTTGACCAGTTCGTCGAACAGCTTCTCCGGCTCGACGCCCAGTTCCTGCGCACGCTGCATCTCGCGCAGGCCGAACTCGCGCTTGAACCAGCTGACCATCCAGAAGCCGCGGTAGATCATCACCTCGGTGTTGAAGTGATCGGGAATCGCCGCCGGGTACGGCGGGATCAGCGGGATCGTTTCCAGGTAGCGCGAGCGGGTGGTATTGATGGTCGCGGTGGTGCCGTAGGACAGGCAGGCCACAGTCGGATCGATGGCGCCCGCGCCGAGCACCTCGCAGGCCTTGTCGGCGCCGGCTGCGATCAGCGGCAGGCCTTCGGGAATCCCGGTCAGGCGGCTGGCCTCGGCGGTGATCTCACCGAGCTTCGCGCCGGGCTTGAACAGCTCCGGAAGCTGCTCGCGGCGCACGTCCAGCACCTGCCACTTCCAGTCGCGTGGCGCGGCCCATTGCAGCTTCTTGTAGTCGAACGGCAGGTAGGCAACGCTGCAGGCGACCGAGTCCACGTAGCGTCCGCACAGGCGCTGGGTGAGGAAGCCCGAGAGCAGCAGCACCTTGTGCGTGCGCTGGTGGATGTCCGGCTGCTGCTGGGCGACCCAGTTCACTTCGGCCTGGGTGCGGAAGTAATCCACTGCGCCCTGCGCGCCCACCAGCTTGAACAGCCAGCCCCACGGCCCCTTGATCGACCCTTCCAGTTCGGCGCGGCGCTGGTCCAGCCAGATGATCGCCGGGCGCAAGGCCTGGCCGGCCTGGTCGACGTGGATCACCGTGCCGCGCTGGGTCGTCAGCGAGACGCCACGGATACGGCTGCGGTCAATGTCGACGCTGGCCCACAGGCGTTTGCAGGCCTCGCCCAACTGTTCCCAGTAGTAGTCCGGGTGCTGTTCGGCCCAGCCGGGCTGCGAGGAAAAATAGGCTTCCAGCTCGACCTTGCCCTTGCCCACCAGGTTACCCTGGAGATCGAAGAGCAGCGCGCGCACGCTCTGGGTGCCGTTGTCGATGGCCAGCAGGTAGTTCTTGTTATCCATGGGGCTCTTGGTCAATGAGACGTCGGTCAGTTTGGAAGGCTGTAGCAGCGACGCCACAGCGCCAGATAGTCCTGTTCTTCACATTTCCAGCGCGCGTCGTCCCAGCCCAGGCGTGGCTGGCACAGCGCGCGAATTCTCGGCAGCTCGTGGGCGCCGCCGTCGGCCAGCAGCAGGCCGACGCGGGTACGGCGCAGCAGCAGGTCGTCCAGGTGCAGCACCAGCTCGCCTTCCGCCGCCCAGGCCAGTTCGGCCCAGAGTGAATCGGTATGGCCGATGCATTCGTTGCCCACGGTTTTCAGCACCCGCGCCAGCTCCGGCAATGCGCGACCATGACGACCGCGCAGACGGGTCTGCTGCGGCGGAGTCAGCCCGGGCAGATCGACCGCTTCGACAGGTTCGAAGACCTGTTCTCCCGCCGCCTCCAGCGAGCGCTCCAGCATCGGTGCGCAGGCGGCGAGCACCTCCAGCGCCAGCAGGCGGAAGGTGGTCAGCTTGCCGCCCGCCAGGGTTACGCAGCCGGGCTCGACCCACAGCGCGTGCTCGCGCTTTTCATCCGAGGGCTTGATCGACGGCGCACCATCGCTGACCACCGGGCGCACGCCGGCCCAGGTGGAGCGCACGTCCGCCGCGCTGATATGCGAAGACGGGAACTGCTGCGCACAGGCCGCCAGCAGGTAATCCACTTCCTCGCGGCTGATGGCTGCGTCGTCGTCCAGCGTGTCGCGGTGATCGAGGTCGGTGGTGCCGACCACGGTCGCGCCTTCCCAGGGGAAGACGAACACCGGGCGTTTGTCCTGCCCGTGCATGAAGCTGAAGGCGTGGGCAACCGGCAGGCGCCAGGCCGGCAACAGCAGGTGGCTGCCGCGCAGCGGGCGGATGTGCTCGCTGCCGTGTTTCTGTCGCAGGGCATCGGCCCAGGCGCCAGTGGCCAGCGCCACGGCACGCGCGCGGAAGGTGAAGCGCTCGCCGCTTTCGCTGTCCTCGGCAACCAGCCCCTCGACACGACCGTCGCGGCGATCCAGCTCGATCACTTTCAGGCCGTTCAGCGCTTCGCCGCCTTCAACGCGAGCTTCGCCGAGCACGCGCATCACCAGGCGTGCGTCATCGGTGACTGCGTCCTGGAAGCGCGTGCCGCCCAGCAGGCGATCTTCCCTCAAGCCCGGCGCCAGGTAACGCAGTTCTTCCAGGCGATAGAACAGATGATTGCGCCGCCCCGCCAACGCGTCGTAAAGCGACAGCAGCGTGCCAAACACGCGCGGGCCGGGAAAGCCGCCCTGGTAGTGCGGCATGATGAAGCTCAGCGGATCGACCAGCCCCGGCGCCTCGCCCAGCAGACGCTGGCGCTCGCGCACTGAGTCGCGGGTCAGGCCGAACTGGCCCTTGGCGATGTAGCGCAGGCCGCCATGGACCATCTTCGATGAGCGACTGGAGGTGCCCCAGGCGAAGTCGCGCTGCTCGACCAGCAGGCAGCGCCAGCCGCGCCGCGCGGCTTCACGGAGGATGCCGGCACCGGTGATGCCGCCGCCGACCACGATCAGGTCCCAGTCGCGCTCCGCCAGCTCCGGCAGCGCCTTGGCGCGCCACGTCGCATTCCAGCCCATGGGCTCAGTCCTGCAGCAGAGTGCCGGGGTTCAACCGGCCGGACGGGTCGAAATGCCCGGCCAGCGCCTTGATCGCGGCCATGCCCAGCGGGCCCTTCTCCACCGGCAGATAGGGAGCGTGGTCCTTGCCCACGCCGTGCTGGTGGCTGATGGTGCCGCGATTGTTGGCGATGGTCTGGCTGGCGGCGTGCTTGAGCTTGCGCCAGCGCTCGTGGGTTTCCGCGTAGCTGGCCGCCGGGCGGAACACGTAGGTGGTGTAGATGCTCGAGCCTTCGCCGTAGACGTGGGACAGGTGAGTGAACACGTGCACACGCTCGCCCTCGGCAGCCAGGCCATCGCGCAGGCTGGCTTCAATGCGGTTCAACAGGCTGTCGACGTTGGACCAGTCGGTGGCGGTTTCCAGGGTGTCGACCGCGTAGCCGTTCTCCCATAGCGCCTCGCGCAGGTAGGGGAAGCGGAAGCGGTTCTGCGCCCATTTCTTGCCCAGCAGGGTGCCGGTGAACACGCCGCCGAAGCCCTTGAGAATGCGCCGCGCGGCACGCAGCGAAGTCGCGTTCTGGGCACGGTCGCCGGTGACGCCGAAGGTCAGCATGCACTTGCCCTCTGCCGCGCCGCGCAGCTTCAGGTAGCGCTCCAGCCAGGCAATCTGCCCCGGATGGCCGGCCAGCGCGAGCTGGGTGGTGGTTTCCACGGCGTTGGACAGACGCAGCATGGACAGCGGTACACGCGCCTGCACCAGGGTGCGGATGCCTTCCAGCGCCTGCTCCCAGGACGGCAGGAACACCGCGTAGAAGCGCTCATCCTCGGCGATGCGCATGACCCGCACCTTCACCGACGAAAGAATGCCGAAGCGGCCTTCGGAGCCCATCACCACTTCGCGCAGGTCGGGGCCGGCGGAAGATGCCGGGAAGGTCGGGATGTCCAGGCTGCCGGCGAAGGTTTCCAGGGTGCCGCCGGCAAACAGTTGCTCGATGCGCCCGTAGCGCAGCGACTGCTGGCCGCTGGAGCGGCTGGCGACCCAGCCACCGAGGGTGGAGAGTTCCCAGGACTGCGGGAAGTGGCCCAGGGTATAGCCACGGGCGCGCAGCTGGCTTTCCACCTGCGGACCGTTAGCGCCAGGGCCGAAGGTGGCGATCAGGCTCTGCTCGTCCAGCTCCAGCAGGCGGTTCATGTGCTCCAGGGAAACGGTGAGCACCGCCTTGTCGGAGGTTGGCGGGTTGATGTGGCCGGCCACCGAGGTGCCGCCACCGTAGGGGATCACCAGGCAGTCCCAGAGCTCGGCGAACTTCAGCAGCTCGCGGATCTGCTCGGCGGTCTGCGGGTAGGCCACGCCATCGGGGAACACGCCGAACTCGCCTTCGCGCATCGCCAGCCAGTCCGGGAGGCTCTGGCCACGGGCGTGCAGCAGGCGGTCGCGGGCTTCGCGCACCACCAGCGGATGCTCGGGCAGACGCGAGGCCGGCACCCTGGCCAGCACCTGTTCCAGCGTCGCGTCCGGCAGCGTCAGGCCGGGACCAACCAGTTCGGCGAGAAAGTCGCGCCCGTTGCCAGGCAATTCCACCACCGTCGTTTCTTCACCCCAGCCATTCCAGCGTCGCATGCCCGCTCCTTCTTGTTCAGGGTCTGAACCCGCTAATTCGATTGCTATTTCGGTGCCGCTTGATGGCTGCCTATACTAGCCAGCCGCCCTGCCCTGTCACTGTCGGATCAAGACAGGCGCAGTTGCCGATCGAGACACCGAAGAACAAGAACTCACGCCATGCATTCCCTCGGCTACACATCCGTCCCCGCACTGCTGAAATACCTGCGCCACGCCGAGTCCCTCGGCATGGACCTGGACGTCGCCCTCCAGGCGGCGGGCCTTGAACGCTCGCAACTGAGCGACAATAGCCAGCGCCTGCCCAGCGAGGCCCACGAGCGCCTGCTGCAGCACCTGTGTGCGCACTCGGGCGACCCACTGTTCGGCCTGCACTCGGCGCGCTTCGTGCAGCCGGGCTCATGGAGCGTGCTGGGCTACATCACCATGAACTGCGCCAACCTGGGCGAAGCCATGGGCCGCATCATTCCTTACGAGAAGCTGGTCGGCGACATGGGCGTCAGCCGCCTGGAGCCGGGCGAAGGCCACATCAAGCTGATCTGGAACTGCCGCCACGACGCCGCGAAGATTCGCCGGCACATGGTGGAGAACGTACTGGCGTCCTGGCTGCTCTATGCGCGCTGGATCGCCGACACCAATGGCTCGCCGCAGGAAGTCTGGTTCGAGCACGCGCAGCCCGAGGGCACCGACGTCGCCGAATACGAACAGCTGTTCGGCTGCCCGGTGCGCTTCGAGCAACCCTTCAGCGCCCTCCTGGTCCCCCTGCAGCTGCTCAGCTACCCGCTGCGCCAGGCCGACGCCAACCTGCTGCGCACCCTGGAAGAACACGCCCTGGCGCTGATGGCCGAACTGGACGACGACGAGCCGCTGCCGCTGCGGGTGAAGAACGCCCTGCGCCTGCTCCTCAAGGACGGCCTGCCGCGCAAGGAGCGCGTCGCCGAGCGCTTCGAAATGACCGTGCGCACCCTGCAGCGCCACCTGCAGCAGGCCGGCACCAGCTACCAGCAGATCCTCGACGAACTGCGCCAGGAACTGGCCGAGCATTACCTGGTGCACAGCGATCTGCCGATCCAGGACATCGCCCAGTACCTGGGCTTCACCGAATCGCGCTCGTTCCATCGCAGTTTCAAGGGCTGGACGGACCAGACGCCCGGCGAGTATCGCCAGCAGCATAAAAAAACGCCGGTCTGAGACCGGCGTTTTTCATAGGGTTCCTGGCGCTCAGTCCAGCAGTTCGCTGAACGGAATGAAGGTCAGCCAATCGCCTTCGGCCAGCGTCGCCCCCTCGCGCACTTCCGCCAGTCCTTCGGCCCAGGCGGCGCTGCGCAGCACACCGGAGCTCTGATTGGCGTAAGGCACCGCACGGCCATTCTCCAGGCGCGCGCGCAGGTACTCGCGGCGGTTGCCTGGCTTGGTCCAGTTGAACCCGGCCGGCACCTGCAGGCGCAGCGGCTCGACCTTCTGCATGCCGAGGCGACGCATCAGGTAGGGCCGCGCCAACAGCGCGAAGGTCACCAGGGTGGAGGCGGGATTACCCGGCAGGCCGATCACCGGCACCTGCTGGTAATGGCCGACGGTCAGCGGCTTGCCCGGCTTGATCGCCAGCTTCCACAGCGCCAGCTCGCCCGCTTCACGCAGGGCCGCACCGAGGAAATCCGCCTCCCCGACGGACACGCCGCCGGTGGAGAGGATCAGGTCCACATTCGACAGGCCGGCCAGGGCCGCACGGGTGCGCTCCAGGTCGTCCGGAAGGATGCCCGCGTCCACCACCTCACAACCGAAGCGCTGCAACCAGGTCCGCAACAGATGGCGGTTGCTGTTGTAGATCTGCCCAAGCGCCAGCGGCTTGCCCGGTTCCACCAGCTCATCGCCGGTGGACAGCAGTGCCACGCGCGGACGGCGGCGCACTTTCACTTCGGCGTGGCCGAGCGATGCGGCCAGCCCGATCTCGATCGGCCCCAGGCGCGTGCCGGCCGGCAGCACACAGTCGCCCTTGCGGGTTTCCTGGCCCTGCGGGCGTACGTGCTGACCCACCTTAAGCGCTTCGAGGAAACGCACGCGGCCGTCCTCCAGCACCTCGACGTTTTCCTGCATCTCGACGCAATCGGCGCCCTCGGGTAACGGCGCGCCGGTAAAGATGCGCACGCAGGTGCCCGGCTGCAGCGGCTCGCCCGCCTGCCCGGCGAAGATTTTCTGGCTGACCGACAGCGGCTCGCCCTGCCAGTCGGCCTGGCGCAGCGCATAGCCGTCCATCGCACTGTTCGGCCACGGCGGCAGGTCCAGCCCGGCGAGCAGCGGCTCGGCGAGCACGCGGCCGTCAGCCTCGCTCAGCGGCAGGACTTCGGTATCGAGGATCGGAGACTGCTCCGCCAGGCTCAGCAGGCGCGCCAGGGCGTCCTCGACCGGCAGCAGTCCCGGCTTGTCGCAGCAGCTCATCCGCGGCTCTCGCAGGGCGCCGCCTTCTTCAGGTGAGGCACGAAGTTGCAGGGGCGGTGGCTGGCATTCAGTTGCTCGCCGAGGATGCCGTCCCAGGCGGTGCGGCAGGCGTTGGTGGAGCCCGGCAGGCAGCAGACCAGGGTGCCATTGGACAGGCCGGCCAGCGCGCGGGACTGCACGGTGGACGTGCCGATATCGGCCACGGAAATCTGCCGGAACAGCTCGCCGAAACCGTCCACCACCTTGTCCAGCAGGCAGGTCACCGCCTCCGGGGTGCTGTCGCGGCCGGTGAAGCCGGTGCCGCCGGTCACCAGCACGACCTGCACTTCGTCCTCGGCGATCCAGGTCGCGACCTGGGCGCGGATGCGGTAGAGGTCATCCTTGAGCAGGACGCGGGCGGCCAGGTTATGGCCGGCGGCCTTCAGGCGGTCGACGAACAGCTGGCCGGAGGTGTCGGTTTCCAGCGTGCGGGTGTCGCTGACGGTGAGGACGGCGATGTTCAGCGGGACGAATGGCTGCTCGGCCTTGTGGCTCATGATGAGGGCCCTTGCTTGTGAGGTTGGAATGCGCGGTGTTATATCACAGGCCCGCCCCGGAGACCCTGACATGCCACAAGCCCCGCTGCCCCCCTGTTCCGTCCTGATTCTCGCCGGAGGACGCGGCCAGCGCATGGGCGGCCAGGACAAGGGCCTGCTGGAGTGGCAGGGCCGTCCGCTGGTGAGCTACGCCGCCGCCCTCGCCCGTCCCTTCAGCGACGATCTGATCATCTCCTGCAACCGCAACGCGGACGTCTACGCCGGCTTCGCCGACCGTCTGGTACAGGACGACAGTGCGGACTTCCCCGGCCCGCTCGCCGGCATCCGCGCGGGCCTGGCCAGCGCGCACCACACCCACCTGCTGGTACTGCCCTGCGACGCGCCACGCCTGGATGCCGACTTGCTCGAGCGCCTGCTGCGCGCATCCGCCGCAGCGCCGGACATCGTCCACATGCTGCGCTGCGGCACGCAGTGGGAACCGCTGTTCAGCATCATCCCGGTGGTGCTGCGCGCCCAGATAGAGGAGGCCTGGGACCAGGGCGACCGCAGCCCGCGCCATGTCTTCTCGAACCTCGGCCTGCAGGCGGTGGATTGCCCGGCCGGCGACCCGCGACTGGCCAATCTGAACACCCCGGAGCTGCTCTATCACGCCCGATAGCGACAGAGTCGAAAATTTTCCGGGAACTATGCTGCAAGGCACCCGGTCAGACTTTTCGTACTTTTTTGTTCGCTCATCAGGAGATTCACCCATGAACAAACGGATGCTTCCCGCCTTCCTGCTCGCCCTGGGCTTTAGCGTGCTCGCTGGTTGCTCCACTCCGTCCGTCATCACCCTGAACGATGGACGCGAGATTCAGTCGGTCGACAAACCCAAGTACGACGAAGAATCCGGCTTCTATGAGTTCGAACAGCTGGATGGCAAAACCGCCCGCGTGAACAAGGATCAGGTACGGACCGTCAAGGACCTCTGATTCGCCCGGCGGTGGAAACGCCCCGCAGGCCCTGAGCGGTCTGCGGGGCGTTGGCATTTTCATGGGGGCGAAAAGATTTTTCAAATATTTTTCGCTAACCCCTTGTGCATCAAAAGTTTTTCGGTAGAATGCGCGCCATCAAACGGAGCGTAGCGCAGCTTGGTAGCGCGTCTCGTTCGGGACGAGAAGGTCGCTGGTTCGAATCCAGTCGCTCCGACCAAATCCCGAAAAACCCGCCTAACGGCGGGTTTTTTATTGCCTGCGATTTTTCCCCAGAAGTAGTCACAGGCACAAAAAAGCCCGTCCACCAGGACGGGCTTTTTCATGGGCGAATCAGAGCTGCCCGGATTTGCGCAGCGCAACCTGCGACAGGGCGCTCCAGTCCCGCTCGCCGTCACCGTGTGCGATGGCTTCGAGCAGGTTGTCACGCAGGAGGCTGGCAAGTGGCAGCGGCACCCGCTGCTCATGCCCGGCCGACAGCGCCAGGCCAACATCCTTGAGCCCCAGCACCAGGCGGAAGCCGGCCGGGTCGAAACGCTGCTCGGCGATCTGCGCGCCGTAGTTGCGGTACACCGGCGCGTTGAACAGCGTGTTGCCCATGATTTCCATGAACTCGCCCGGCGCGACGCCGTAGGTCTTCACCAGCGCCGAGCTCTCCCCCATCGCCTCGATGGCGCTGGCGATCATGAAGTTACCGGCAATCTTCACCGCGACCGCGCGCAGCGGGTCGTCGCCCAGCGGCCAGGTCTTCTGCCCCAGCACGTCGAGCACCGGCTGCGCCTTGGCGATGGCCGCCTCGGGGCCGGCCACCAGGATGTTCAGCTTGCCGGCGGCGGCGACATCCGTGCGGCCGAATACCGGCGCGGCGACGAACTCGACGCCCTGCTCGCGGTGCAGCTCGATCAGCTCACCGACGAAGGCGGTGGACAGCGTGGCCATGCTCAAGTGCACCAGGCCGGCCCTGGCCGATGCCAGGGCGCCGCTGTCGAGCAGCACGGCGCGGGTGGAGGCATCGTCGGCCAGCATGGAGATCACCAGCTCGACATCGAACGCCTGCACAGGGGTGGCAGCGGCGATGGCGCCCAGTTCCACCAGCGGCTCGGCGGCGCCGGGCGAGCGGTTCCACACGACGACCTGGTGGCCGGCCTGGATGAGGTTGGCAGCCATGGCAGCACCCATGCCGCCCAGTCCGAGAAATCCAATCTTCATTGCATTGCGCCTCGCGTCGGTTGATTGAGGAGAGGGAAAGCTGCCGAAATCTTCAGCAGCCGAGGAAAGCGGCGACCTGTGCGGCATCGAAGGGCCAGTTGAGCTCTGCGCCGGAATCGCAGCGGCGCAGCACGGGAATGCTCAGGCCGTATTGCTCGACCCACTCCTCGCGGTCGGCAATATCCACCAGTTCGACCAGCAAACCGTGTTCGACGAAGGGCATCAGCACCGCTTCGGCCACTTCGCAGAGGTGGCAGCCAAGGGTGCCGAAGAGTTGGCATTCCGGGGGCATGGTGGGCTCCAGGGTTGGCGACATGGGTTCAGACTCCGGCGTGCTTGAGCAAAGTGTCGGCCACGGCACGGGCTTCTCGCCCCTGCTGCGCCGGGCCCTGCATGTGCGCCATGACCAGCACGCCTTCAAGCAGGTATTGCAGCTGACGTGCCAGGGCTTCCGGCTCCGTCGCACCCAATCGCGCCAGCTGGGCCGCGAAAAAGCGCCCGAGGAAGGCCTTGTGCTCGGCGGCCTGCTGGTGGATGGGATGTTCGCGGTCGTGGAACTCGCCGGCGGCGTGGATGAAGGCGCAGCCGCAGAAGTCCGGGCCGTTGAGGACTTCCTGCAGGCCGTCGAAGACCGCCAGGATCGACTCGCGCGGCGCGAGTATGCGCTCGGCGACTTCCATGCGCTCGACCATGCGGGCATGGCGCTCTTCCAGCGCCGCCATGATCAACTCGTCCTTGGACTTGAAGTGCTTGTACAGCGTCATCTTCGCGACGCCCGACTCGGCGAGGATGCGATCGATACCGGTGGCGTGATAGCCCTCTCGGTAGAACAGATCCTGGGCGGTGGCGAGCAGCAGCTCGCGTTTGCTGGATGCCATGGCATTACCTCCTGACCGGACATTATGCGCGAGGCTCGGCGCCCATGGGGAGCTGGAACGCCGCCAAGGGTGACAGCGCGGATACCGATTGGCCGACGGTCATTTCGCTTGAACTATACAGACCTGTCTGTCTAATATCTATTCCACCACTCCACAAACGCCGCCCCACAACAACACCGCAAAGGACTCTCGCCATGAAACTCCACGACGTCGCGCTTTCCGGCAACTGCTACAAGGTTCGCCTGTTCCTTGGGCTCATCGGCCAGAAAGCCGAGCTGCTGCCGGTGGACCTGATGGGCGGGGCGCACAAGCGCCCGGCCTTCCTGGCGATCAACCCGCGCGGGCAGGTTCCCGCGCTGGAGGATGGCGAACTACGCCTGGGCGACTCCCACGCCATCCTCGCCTACCTCGCCCGGCAGTACGCCGAAGCGCACTGGTACCCGCAGGACGCTGTCACCCAGGGGCGCATTGCCAACTGGCTGAGCTTCTCGGCCAACGAGGTGCAGCACGGCCTGGCGATGGCGCGTGTGATCCTGCTGTTCAAGCGCCCCGGCGATCTGGCCGCCGCGCAGGCCAAGGGCCGCCACGCCCTCGAGCTGCTGGACGCAACTTTGGCCGACCACCGCTGGCTGGCGCAGACGGACAAGCCGAGCATCGCCGACATTGCCGTCTACCCCTACGTCACCCTGGCGACGGAAGGTGGTCTGGAGCCATCCGGCTATCCCTATGTGCAGGACTGGCTGGCCCGCGTGCGCGCCCTGCCCGGCTACGTCGCGCAACCCGCCTTCTGATTTTCTTCTGACAGGCCACGCCGCCGCTTGCACGGCGGCGCGTCCCTCCGCTCACCGAAAAGGAAACTCCGATGCGTCTGCCATCCCTGCTGCTGGCCGGGCTGTTCGCCCTCGCCTGCCTGAATGTCCAGGCCGCCGACCTGCGCTTCTCGTTGATCCGCACTTCCGGTGTCACCACCCTGGATGCGTTCACCGTGGCCGGCGGCAACTGGACCGAGAAAGTCCCGATGAACCACACCGCTATGCTGATCCAGCACCACGCGGCTACCTTGTTGTTCGACACCGGCCTGGGCAGCCAGGCGGACGCACAGTTCAAGCAGGACATGCCCTGGTGGGACAAGCCACTGTTCCGTTACGAAGGCCTGAAACCGGCACGCGAGCAATTGCAGGGCAGTGGTGTTTCCATCGACCGGATCATCCTGTCCCATGCGCACTGGGACCATGCCTCGGCGCTGTCGGACTTCCCGGAAGTCCCGGTCTGGGCGACCTATGACGAGATCAACTACGCCCATATCGCCCAGCCGCCGGCGGTGTTTCCCAGCCAGTTCCGCCATCCGGTGAAATGGGTGCCCTTCCAGTTCGACTCCGGGCCCTTCCTGAGCTACGACCGCAGCCTCGACCTGTTCGGCGACGGCAGCCTGGTCCTGGTGCCCATGCGCGGCCATACACCCGGCTCGGTCGGCCTGTTCATAACCCTGGATGACGGCCGGCGCTTCTTCTTCAGCGGTGACACTACCTGGCGCCTGTCCGGCTTCACCGGCCCCCGCGAGAAGTTCTGGGTCAGCCGCAAACTGGTGGACAGCAACCGCGACCAGACCCTGGCCGAAGTGGCCCGCGTCCACGAACTGATGCTTGCCTATCCAAAGCTGACCGTGGTGCCCGCCCATGACGCCCAGGTCCAGGACAAACTCGGCTATTACCCCCACTGGATTCAGTGAAAGCCACGCCCGCCGCTGCTCAGCGCTTCAATAGCCAGCTTACTAATCAGCGACTAAGGTCTAAGAGTCGTCAACATTCGGTAATGATTTAGTAGATAGGCTGTAACAGATTGACATGCCGGCCCTGATCCAGCCGGCATCATCAAACTGCCCCAAGCGCTCGAGGAGACAATAACAATGAGCAAGACCCCGATCGCCCGTGCCGTGGCTTTGGCCGCGCTGGGTACCAGCTTTATCCTTCCGACACTCGCCCACGCTGACTTCATCAAGGACAGCAAGGCCACCGTCGAACTGCGTAACTTCTACTTCAACCGCGACTTCCGCCAGGACAGCCCGGCTCCTTCCCAGAACAAGGCCGAGGAATGGGCCCAGGGCTTCATCCTCAAATACGAATCGGGCTACACCGATGGCACCATCGGCGTCGGCGTCGACGCCCTGGGCACCCTGGGCCTGAAACTCGATTCCTCGCCTGACCGCAGCGGCACTGGCCTGCTGCAGCGCTCCTCCAGCGACAAGCGCGCCGAGGACAGCTACGGCGACCTGGGCGTCACCGCCAAGCTGCGCGCGTCCAAGACCACCCTGAAAGGCGGCACCCTGATGCCGAAGATGCCGGTGGTGCAGTTCAACGACACCCGCCTGCTGCCGCAGACCTTCAGCGGTTTCGCCCTGAACTCCGCCGAACTGGACGGCCTGACCGTCGACGGCGGCCGCCTCTACCAGGTCAACCAGCGTGACTCCTCGGACTACGAGGACATGACCATCACTGGCGGCGGCAAGCGCAACATCAAGCTCGGCGATAGCCTCACCTCCAACAAGTTCCTGTTCGGCGGCCTCACCTACAAGTGGACCGACAGCCTGAGCACCAGCTACCACTACGGCGGCCTGGAAGACATCTACAAACAGCACTACCTGGGCCTGATCCATGTGCTGCCGATCGCCGACAAGCAATCGCTGAAGTCCGACATCCGCTGGGCCAAGTCCGATGACGACGGCGGCAGCAACGTCGACAACAAGGCGCTCAACGCCATGTTCACCTATGCCCTGGGCTACCACGCCTTCGGCCTCGGCTATCAGAAGATGAGCGGCGACACCGGCTTCGCCTACATCAACGGCACCGACCCCTACCTGGTGAACTACATCCAGATCGGCGACTTCGCCAACAAGGACGAGAAGTCCTGGCAGGCGCGCTACGACTACAACTTCGCCGGCCTCGGCATCCCCGGCCTGACCTTCATGACCCGTTACGTGAAAGGCGACAACATCGACCTGATCACCACCGATGGCGAAGGCAAGGAATGGGAACGCGACACCGACATCGCCTACGTCTTCCAGGACGGCCCGCTGAAGAACCTCGGCGTGAAGTGGCGTAACGCGACCATGCGCACCAACTACACCAACGATTACGACGAGAACCGTCTGATCGTCAGCTACACCATGCCGCTCTGGTAACCCACACGACATGACGAAAAAGCCCGGCATCTGCCGGGCTTTTTCTTTGCCTCACCATGGAGCAATCAGTCCTGGCTGAGCGCTCCGATCTTGTGGATCGACAGGTCGGCGCCGTAGTACTCCTCTTCCTTCGTCAGGCGGATGCCCACAGCCGCCTTCACCAGGCCGTACACCAGCAGGCCTCCGGCGAAAGCCACCGCCACACCGAGCAGCGTGCCGATCGCCTGGCTGGCCAGGCTAACCCCACCCAGTCCGCCCAGCGCCTGCTGACCAAAGATGCCGCAGGCAATGCCGCCCCAGGCGCCGCACAGACCGTGCAGCGGCCAAACGCCCAACACGTCGTCGATCTTCCAGCGTACCTGGGTCGCGGTGAACGCCCAGACGAACAGCGCGCCGGCCACCATGCCGGTGGCCAGGGCGCCGATGGGGTGCATCAGGTCGGAGCCGGCGCAGACCGCCACCAGTCCGGCCAGGGGGCCGTTGTGCAGGAAGCCTGGGTCGTTGCGACCAACCAGCAGCGACGCCACGGTGCCGCCGACCATCGCCAGCAAAGAGTTCACTGCCACCAATCCACTCGCGCCCGCCAGCGACTGCGCACTCATGACGTTGAAGCCGAACCAGCCGACAATGAGAATCCACGAACCCGCCGCCAGGAACGGAATGTTCGATGGCGCGAAAGCGACCAATCGCCCCTCGCGATACCGGCCATTGCGCTGCCCCAGCAGGACCACCGCCGCCAGTGCCAGCCAGCCGCCAAAGGCATGCACCACGACGGAGCCGGCGAAATCATGGAAGGCAGCGCCGAATTCGGCCTTCAGCCAGGCCTGGAAGCCAAAGTTGCCGTTCCAGATCAGCCCCTCGAAGAACGGGTAGACGAAGGCCACGATCAGTGCCGTGGCGCACAGCTGCGGGCCGAACCGGGCACGTTCGGCGATGCCGCCGGAAATGATCGCGGGGATGGCCGCGGCGAAGGTCAGCAGGAAGAAGAACTTCACCAGCGCGTAGCCGTTTTCGTGCGCCAGCGTCGCCGCCGGCTGCAGAAAAGTGACGCCATAGGCGATCCAGTAGCCGATGAAGAAATAGGCCAGGGTCGAGATGGCGAAGTCCGAGAGGATCTTCGACAGGGCATTCACCTGGTTCTTCAGGCGCACCGTGCCCACTTCCAGGAAGGCAAAGCCCGCGTGCATGGCCAGCACCATGACCGCGCCCATCAGGAGGAACAGCGTGTTGGAACCGTGGACCAGCGTCTCTACGGCACTATTGAGGTTTTCCATCGCTACAGGCAGCCCCGGAGGTCAAGGGGAAAGCACCAAAACGGCTCGCGGCGACCCCGCGTCGCACCACACTGAAGCAGCGGCGCACCACAGAGGAGCCGAGCGCTGAACCAGCATGGCCCACAAGCCATCCGGCCAGCTTCGCAATTTCTTGTACTTCCTTATGTTTTTCAGTGGTTTGAGCTCATATTCCCGGCCGTTTCAGACATCGGGAACGCCCCGCCATGGGGCGCTCGGCTCTCCATGCGCACCAGAGAAATGCAAGCGGCATACCACCGCAGCAGCATTCAGCGGCTAGGCTTCAACTCGCACGCGAGAGCGGCCCCATGATGAATTTATGAGAAACTTTCCAGCGACCCTGGGGCTCGAAAACTAGGAACCTCAACCCGCACAAGGAGCATCACATGCCTCGCAAGACCGCAGTGAACGCCGCCAAGGATGAACTCCTGGCCGAATTCCAGGCCCTCGTCAGCGACACCGAGAAACTCCTGCAGAGCTCGGCTGACCTGGCTGGCGCCGAAGCCGACCAGATGCGCGCGCAGATCCATGAGAGCCTCAAGCGCGCCCGCGATGCCATCTATTCCACCAAGGACTCCGTGCGCGACCAAGGCAAAGCCGCCGTGGACGCCACCGAAGACTATGTCGGTGACCACCCGTGGCAGGCCGTGGGCATCGCCGCCGGTGTTGGCTTCCTCCTCGGCCTGCTGGTCAGCCGGCGCTGATCCATGAGCGACGGAATGGACGCCGGGCCGAAGCCCTCGGCCAACTCCCCTTCCCCGCGGCGCTTCGGCGCCGCGGTCCTCGGCCTGCTGCATGGGCACATCGAACTGCTCGGCATCGAGCTGCAGGAGCAGAAGACCCGTACCGTGCAGATGCTGCTGATGGCCGGCCTCGCGCTGGTCTTCGCCCTGCTCCTGCTGGTCGCCCTGTCGGTACTGGTGCTGATCCTCTTCTGGGACAGCTACCGTCTACAGGCTGCCATCGGGCTATGCGTCTTCTACGTCGGCGGCAGCCTGCTCTGCGCCTGGCGCCTGCACATGCTGGTCAGCGACGAAAGCTCACCGTTCAGCGCGACCCTCGAGGAACTGGCCCGTGACCGGGAGCGACTGTTGCCATGAGTGAAATGCCCGACGCCCGCAACCTGACCCGCGCCGAACTGCGCAAAGCCATTGTCCGCCTGCGCCTGGAAATGCAGCGCCAGCAGATCCGCCAGGAAAGCGAATTGCTGCTGCAACCCCTGAAACAGGCGCGCAGCCTCGGCCAGAACCTGCGCAGTGGCCTGGGCGGCAGCACCCCGCTGTGGGGCGCTGGCGGCGCTGCAGCCCTTGCCCTGCTATTAGGCCGCAAACGCCGCTGGGTGCGACTGCTGCGCGTAGGCATCGCCCTCCTGCCGATCATCCTGCAGATGCGCAGCAAGCCCGATCCGAAGGCCCCGCCCGCCCCCTCGACGCACCTCTGACGTCTAGACTGGCCACATTCTTGCTTAGTGACAGTGAGCTGCGCGCGAGCGCGTCCCTGTCACGCCACTAAGGATGTGTCCCTTGATCGACGGGCAACCCATCGCCTGCTTCCAGCCCTTCATCGATACCGCGACTGGCCTGATCGCCGGTGTCGAAGCACTGGGCCGGTTGCGCCAGGACAACGGTGATCTGCAATCGGTCGGCCCGCTGTTCTTCAACCCACGAGTCGGCCTGGCCGAACTGCGCCGTCTCGACCGGCAGATCCGCGACGCCGCCCTCGCCCGCATCCACGAAGCGCCCAAGGACTGGTTTCTCAGCCTGAACATCTCGCCGCGCTGGATCAGCCGCCTGCGCCCAAACCAACCGCTGCCCAGCCTCAAGCAACTGCAACAACAGGGCGTAGCACCGGAGCGCGTAGTCTTCGAGATCACTGAACTGGGCGGTGCCCACCAGCGCCTGCCGGAAGTAGTGGCACGCTACCGTGATGCCGGCGCGCGCATCGCCATCGACGACTTCGGTGCCGGCTACTCGCAGCTGGACCGCGTGCTGGCGTTGCAGCCGGACATCCTCAAGCTGGACATGCGCCTGTTCCAGGAAGCCGCCCGCGGCGGCCCCAGTGGCGAAGTGGTGAAGGCGCTGGCGCAGATGGCCGAGAAGACCGGCTGCTGGATCATCGCCGAGGGCGTGGAAACCGAAGAGGAAATGGACTTCGCCCTGGAGTGCGGCGCGCGCTACGTGCAGGGCTTCCTGTTCGCCAAGCCGGCACTGGAATTTCCGGCCAGCGACGCCTTCCGCGAAGCCTTCGCCCAACGCCGCGACCACTACGTGCATCGCAAGCTGCAGGAGCGCTCCAACCTCATCCAGCTGCGCCAGCAGCTCTCCGAACTGATGAGCATGCTGCGCCCCTGGGCGGAAGGCGGCGCCATGCTCAGCAGCCTGCCGCCGGCGCCGGAATCCTTCAGCCGTCTGCTGCGCATCTATCAGTGCGACCGCCACGGCACCCAGACTTCGCCGAACCTGGAATGGAACGGCTTGTTCTGGAAGGAGAACCGCCGTTACCTGGGCCACAACTGGTCCTGGCGCCCCTACTTCTACCAACTGCTCGCCGAGGGCTGGGAAGAGCGCCGCCTGACACTTTCCAACACCTACCGCGACGCCACCACCAACCAGTACTGCATGACTGCCGGCCAGTTCATCGACCAGGGTCGACGCCTTCTGCTCATCGATATCGACGCCGAAGGCCTCTAGCGCCGCGATTGAGATTGCCGCCGCGAACGGCTAGCGTTGCCGGTAACTCTCTGGATCGCGGAAAGAAGAATGGATTGGCACACCCTGCTCCCCCGGGAGCGCCTCGGCAAACCGGTGCACAGCAGCGCCGAACTAGGCCGCAGCGCCTTCCACAAGGACCACGACCGCATCATCTTCTCCGGTGCCTTCCGCCGCCTGGGGCGCAAGACCCAGGTGCACCCGGTATCGAGCAATGACCACATTCACACCCGCCTGACCCATTCACTGGAAGTCGGTTGCGTCGGCCGATCGCTGGGCATGCGCGTTGGCGAGATCATTCGTGACCGCCTGCCGGAATGGTGCGACCCGGGGGACATGGGCGTGATAGTGCAATCCGCCTGCCTCGCCCACGATATCGGCAACCCGCCCTTCGGCCACTCCGGCGAAGACGCAATCCGCCACTGGTTCCAGCAGGCTGCCGGGCGCGGCTGGCTGGATGGCATGAGCGAGGAGGAGCGCTCCGACTTCCTGCACTTCGAGGGCAACGCCCAGGGCTTCCGTGTCCTCACCCAGCTCGAATACCACCAGTTCGACGGCGGCACACGCCTGACCTACGCCACCCTCGGCACTTACCTGAAGTACCCCTGGACAGCGCGCCACGCCGACTCCCTCGGCTACAAGAAGCACAAGTTCGGCTGCTACCGCAGCGAACTACCGCTATTGGAGCAGATCACCCAGAAGCTGGGCATGCCGCAACTGGAAGACGAGCGCTGGGCGCGCCACCCGTTGGTCTACCTGATGGAGGCCGCAGACGACATCTGCTACGGCCTGATCGACCTGGAAGACGGTGTGGAAATGGAACTGCTCGACTACAGCGAAGTAGAAGCGCTGCTGCTTGACCTGGTCGGTGACGACCTGCCGGAAACCTACCGCCAGCTCGGCCCGAAGGACTCTCGCCGTCGCAAGCTTGCCATCCTGCGCGGCAAGGCCATCGAGCACCTGACCAATGCCGCCGCCCGCGCGTTCGTCGAACAGGAAAAGACCCTGCTCGCGGGAAGCCTGCAAGGCGATCTGGTAGAGCACATGCATGGCCCGGCCAAGCGCTGCGTGCAACGCGCGAAGGCGATGGCGCGAGAGAAGATATTCCAGGACAAGCGCAAAACCCTGCACGAGATCGGCGCCTACACCACCCTGGAAATCCTGCTGAACTCTTTCTGTGGCGCCGTGCTGGAGCAACACCGCCAGAGCACGCCATCGTTCAAGAACCAGCGGATCCTCGACTTGCTGAGCCACTACGCGCCGGACCCCAGTTGGACGCTCTATCGTTCCTTCCTGCGTGTAACAGACTTCATCGCCGGGATGACCGACAGCTATGCCACCGAGATGGCGCGCGAGATGACCGGCCGCTCCAGCCCAAGCTGAAGCGGGCGCGCAAGCTAGGCAGCCAGCTTGCGCAACTGCAACAGCAAATCGTCCTGCAAGGTCGCCATCGCCTGCTCCACCGCCCGTGCCCGATTGCCCAATTCCCGGCTATCGAGGCCGTCCTTGCAGCCACCCTCAAGCTTGCTGCAGAGGTCCTGCAGCGTATCCGCATTAACCAGTCGTGCCGCGCCCTTCATACGGTGGGCCAGATCGGCCAGTTGCTTCCAGTCGCCTGCCTCCCAGAGCGGCCGGACCTGATCGATATCGATTCGGTTGCTGCTGTGCAACTCCTCCAGCAGACGGCGGATCAGGCCCGGATTGCCGCCGGTCATCTCCCGTAGCGACTTCAGGTCGAAGCCATCGACCTGCTTCTCCAAAGATGCCTGATCGTCGTGGGCCGCTGACAGCTTCGGCACCGCATCCAGCCGCATACGCAGGTTATCCAGGCCTATGGGCTTGAACAGGCAGTCATCCATGCCGGCCCGCCGGCAGTTCTCGATCTCGTCGGGCTGGGCGTTGGCCGTGAACCCGAAGATCACGCAGGGTTCGGCTTCCATCTCCGCTTCAAGCTCACGAACTCGCCGGGCCAGACCATAGCCGTTGAGCACTGGCATGTTGCAGTCGGTGATCAGCAGATCGAAGTCACCCGGATGCCACAGCTGCAGTGCCTGGGAGCCATCGGAGGCCACCTCGACCTGATGTCCCAGATGCTCCAGTTGCTGGGTCAGCAGCATCCGGTTGGCCACATGGTCGTCGACAACCAGGACCTTCAGCGAATGGGCAGTCCTCGGAACCATCACGGCCTGCCCAACTTCGCATTCGGGCAGGCGTTCCAGGCTCTGCAGCAACAGGCGCACCGTGACCGTGGTGCCTTCGCCAGGACGACTTTCCATGCGTACGGTGCCGCCCATCATCTCCGCCAGCTTGCGGCATATAGTGAGCCCCAGCCCCGTACCACCTCGGCTGGCATTACCACTACGGGCCACCTGGCTGAAAGGCTCGAACAACTGGCGCTGTTCATCCTCGGAAATGCCGATCCCGCTGTCGTGCACACTGACCTCAAGGGAAAGGCGCTCACCAGCGACACGCTCGCCGTAGACACGAATCTTCACATGCCCGAAGTCGGTGAACTTGATGGCGTTGCTGACCAGGTTCGACAGTATCTGCTTGAACCGCAGCGGATCGATCAGTACGTCACAGGCGGCTTCCGCCTCGATTTCCACTCTGAGCTCCAACGCTTTCTGCCGCGCCAGCCCATCGAACACGCGCGCAACAGACTCCACCAACTCACGCAAGTGGGCGCGCTCCGGCATCAGCGTCAGACGCCCGGACTCGATCTTTGCCACATCGAGGATGTCACCGATCAGCGTCAGCAGAGAACGCGCAGAGTCGTAAGCCACCTCGACTGGCTCTCGCTCCCAATGCCCCTGGTTCGCGCGGGTGAGCGCCAATTCGAGCATGCCGATCACCGCGTTCATCGGCGTACGGATTTCATGGCTCATCGTGGCCAAGAAGGTACTCTTCGCCCGGTTGGCTTCTTCAGCCTGCTCCTTCGCGGCTTCTAGCTGATGGTGCAATCGCTCACGCTCGGTGACATCGATCCAGCCCGTCACTACCCCGGAGATATCACCACCCGGTCCACGGTAAGGAGTGGCCCAGTAATGTATTTCCCGAACCTCGTTACGAATCTGCAGGACCAGATCGGAGGCCACTTTCCCGTCCTGCTCCATGGCCTGCCGGTGAATCAACTGCAACGCTTGCGCGTCGTGTGCCTGCAGCCAGGGGCAATCGACGACTCGCGAACCTTCCACCGACTCGCGCGGCATTCCGGTTTCCTTGAGGAAGCCGATATTGCAGGTGACCAGTCTCCCATCACGATCACGTACCGCCACGGGCTGCGGAATACCATCGATCAATGCACGCTTGAACTCGAGCCGGTAACTGAGTTCTTTCTCCGAATCCCGGCGCCGGCGCACCTTGCGCCAGAGCCACCCGTTCCACAGCAACACGATGAGCAATGCCAGTGCTGCCGCCCAGGCGAGCTGGATGAACTGCTCGCGGTAGCCCTGCCAGACACTGTCCGGCCTGTCCACGCTGGCAGACCAGCGCGTGGTGATATTGCTCAGGTCTTCGGGCGCGATGGCCAGTAGCGCCTTGTTCAGGATACTGAGCAGCTCCGGATCCGCCTGCGAGACCGCCAGCGAGAACTGTCCAGGCTCCCGGTCCAGCGCCAGGGCGATCTTGAGATCCGGGTAATAGCGGGAGATCAGGTAGTTGGCCGACGACAACAGGTGAATACCGGCGTCCACCTTGCCTTCACTGATCATGGAAAGGTCGTCGACATTGTTTTCGACCTCCAGCAGTTTCACCCTTGGGTGACGGGCGCGCATGAAGTCTGCGATGACGGACCCCCTGGGGACGGCGACAGTGTGACCATCGAGATCGTCCAGGCTGCGCAGCCAGTCGCTCCCCTCCGGTACTACGGCAACGAAGGACGCGGTCATGTAGGGACGTGTAAAACTCAGCCACTCCTCGCGCTGCGCCGTTGGAGTCAGCGCCGCAATCATGTCAGCCTTGCCCGTACGCACCTGCTCCAGCATCGCCGTGACGCTTGCCTGCGGGCGCACATCGAATTCGATTCCGGTTCGGCTCTGGACAAGCTCCAGCAAATCGGCAGCGATACCACGGAACTGGCCCTGTGCATCGAAAAACGAAACAGGAGCCAACGCCTGATCGATCACGACTTTCGGTCGCGGGTGACGGTCCACCCAGCGTTGCTCCTGAGGCGTCAGGATAAGACGCTGGCCGGCAATGGGACTGCTTCCGCCGGGACTCCAGCGACGCTGAATGGCCGTCTCGCCCTGTCGCGGAATCGCTCTCAGAGTATGGTCGATGATGTCCAGCAATGTCCGATCGGACGCATTCAGGGCAAAGCCGAAACCCTGGCCGTTGAAGCTGGCAAAGTTGAGGAGCTTGAGATTGGAAAGGTATCCCTGGCTGATCAGGTACTGCGCACTGAAGGCATCGCCGACGAACAGGTCCGCCTGGCCGAAAGCGACCGCTTCCAGTGCATGGCGCACCGACTGGTAGCTCTGTACAGAGGCGCCGGCCAGGAACCTGTCACGATCATTTGCCGGGAAGTAGTCGGTGACCACCGCAATGCGCTTGCCGGCGAGTTGCTCACTACTTTCCAGACGCGTGCCTTCCGGTCCGATAATGACCGGCTGGTTGGAAAAGTAGGGGACGGACAGCACGACGCCCGGTCGCGCGGCCTCATACCCCGTGGCACGACTCAATAGATCGATATCGCCACGAGACAACGCGGCCAAGGCGGCATCCCTGTCAGGATAACGTCGTACATCAATTCGAACATTGAGCGTGTCGGCAATGATTCCCGCGATGTCGGCCGTGATGCCCTCAAGGTCCGTGCCGCTGCCGGTGATATCAAAAGGGGCGTAATCCGGTGCTGTCACGCCCAGGCGCAGCGTGCGTTTGTCTCTGAGCCAGTGCCAGTCGGAGTCGCTGAGTTGCACCTTGACTGGCTCGTCGCCCGAACGAGCCAGCAGGTTGATCGAGGTCCAGTCGTGCGGCTCCGCCATCCCCCATCCGCAACAGACGAGTAGCAACACGCTGACGAAAAAGCGGAAGCGGCACATCAAACACCTCAGACCAACGCGTTCCGCTTGGCGAACTCGATCAGGTCAACCAGCGAATGAGCGTTGAGCTTCAGCAGCAGACGGGTCTTGTAGGTGCTGACCGTCTTGTTGCTGATGAACATCTGTTCGGAGATTTCCTTGTTCGAATAACCATTCGCAAGGTACTGGAGGACAGCCATCTCGCGATCCGAGAGGCGCTGGATAAGCTCCTGATCATCCATTTGACCATTGTTGCGACGAGTCTGGCGCACCGCCGTGCTGGGAAAGTAGTTGTAGCCGGCGACCACCGCGTTGACGGCGCTGATCAACTCAGACAGCCCACCTTGTTTGCAGACGAACCCTGAGGCTCCCGCCTGCATGCAGCGCATGGCGAACAGCGAGGCGCTCTGCCCGGTCAGCACCAGCACCTTGAGCGGCAGCTCGAAGGCAGAGATACGACTGATCACCTCCAGGCCATCGAGCCGGGGAATACCGATATCCAGAACGACCAGGTCGGGAATCAGGTCCTTGACAAGCGAAAGCGCGTCCACACCATTGTCGGTTTCACCAACGATGACATGACCTTCCTTTTCCAGCAGCACGCGCATTGCCATGCGAATGACTGGGTGATCGTCGACAATTAGAACTTTGCTCATCAGCTTCCTCCCTCAGACCCTTCGTAAAAATGTCCTTCGGTAAGATATATGCAGAGCCGGCTCTGTCGAGATTACTTGCCCTCAATATTGGCTATTAGAGGACTTTCCTACACAACATCTAAATAATTCCTACAAGCAGCCTTAAATACTTTGACGCCACCCCGAAGTCAGCAAGAAATTTCCGATGCAGAACGGAATAAAATCTGACCACGACTCCTGACAATACGCTTCCCTGTCGCTGTTTATCCCAGCTAGCGGACGCTCGATATACGCCTGAGCTTTCCCTCACGACCGGTCCTTCGTCACTCTACCCGCGGAATCACTCCGCCCTCCAGAGAGCCATAGAGATCAAGCCACCCGCTCTAAACAAGCCACTTCGCCATAGCTCAATCCACATCGCCGACGCTGATCACATTTTCCGTTGGCCAGCGTCTGACAAGTACCCTGCCTCTTCCCCTTGTCAGGTTGATCAGCTATCGAACACTGAAGCGTCCATACCAATCTGATTCCGGACACTTTTTCCATCAATATAAAAATCAGAAAACCCAAACAAGACAAAGCGCGCGAGGCAATTACAACCAACAACTATCAACCACAAGAAACCCAACTCCCAGGAGAGTTCTAAAGCCCAGCAAGAAAATCAGAGTTATGCATTAACTGAACACGCCCCAGCACCATTAAAGCCTCATATCAATTGCCATTCGACAATGCATAGCGCCGACCGAATCAGCTTGTCATTCGAGTGACTTTCGATGGAGCCCCATAACAACCAGGAGCTCTTCCGTGCAGGACAACAAGTTCAGCATCCTGATAGTCGAAGACCATCCCTTCCAACTGATCGCTACGCAAATGCAACTGAACAGACTGGGCTTCTACCGATTGACACCCGCGCTCGATGCCCATGAAGCGCGCGAGGAGTGTGCACGCCGCAACGAACCGTTCGACTTGCTGCTCTGCGATATCAACCTGCCGGACACTGACGGTATAGAACTGCTCGGCGAACTGGCCGAAGCCGGTCATATTCGCCAGGCGGTCTTCCTGAGTTGCCGCGATACCGAAGAACTGCAGGCCTTGCGGAAAACCCTGCGCGAACAGCGCCTACCCGTCCTGGCTTGCTTGTCGAAGCCACTCGATGAATGGGCGCTGCTGCTGGCCCTGGAAAAGGACGAGAGCCTCAGGACGCGGGCAGATTGACTGGCTGGTCCGGGTACCACGCATCGATCAGCGGGCTGAGGCTGAAGCCTGCCAGTTCCGGCTGCTGCTTCAGCCATCCGCCGATCAATTCCCGCTGCTCCACGCTCACCGAGCCGCGCCGGGCAAGACAGATGAAGCCGTACTCGTCGCAACCGCTATAGACCAGATCGTTGGGTTCGACCGCGACGCCCACGAATCGCTTCATGAAAGCGCCAACAGCCTCTTCGCCTATCCCTTCCTTGTACTGAAAACTCAATTCGAAGCCGAGTTCCTGGAACTCATCGACGCACAACTTCTTGCGTAAACGACGGGAACGATGGGTCGCCATCTGAATCTCTCCTCAGGAGGGCTTTCGCCGCTCGATGCACGAGTGTGTCCGGAACATATACGGGACTTGCGCGAACAATGTCCCGATGCACCTCTCCGAGACGACTGGCATCCGAAGGCCAGCGCATCCTGGAACGGCTTGCGGCATAATGTGCCGCAGCTCCCGGTCCAACAGGGAGTATTTCATCTGTAGTGTTGCGCTTCATCTTTTCATTTTTTCAAGTCAATGCCCGACCACTGGGATGTCATCTTTTCTATGTTCAAGTCTCTGCGTGTCCTCGCTCTCGCTACCTTATTACCCTTCGCCTTGCCGGCCGTTGCCCAGATCAACAGCACCCTGCCCGAACGCGTGCAGAAAGCGCTGAGGGCCAGCAAACTCACCGACGACGCCCTGTCGCTGGTGATGATCCCTCTGGAAGGCCCCGGCAACGCTACCTATTTCAACGCTGACGTCTCGGTGAACCCGGCGTCGACCATGAAGCTGTTCACCACCTATGCCGCCCTGGAAATGCTCGGCCCGACCTACCAGTGGCAGACCGAGTTCTACACCGACGGCCAGCTCAAGGACGGTACTCTCAACGGCAACCTCTATCTCAAGGGCGGCGGCGATCCGAAGTTGAACCTGGAGAAGCTCTGGCTGATGATGCGCGACCTGCGCGCCAATGGCGTTAACAAGGTCACCGGCGACCTGGTGCTGGATCGCAGCTATTTCAACATCCCGCAACTGCCGGTCTTCAACGACGACGGTGGCGATGACAACAAGCCCTTCCTGGTCGGCCCGGACTCGCTGATGGTCAACCTGAAGAGCGTGCGCCTGGTGATCCGCACCGAAGGCAGCAAGGCCACCGTGCTGATGGACCCGCCGCTGGCGAACGTGCGCATCGACAACCAGATTCAGGTGAGCAAGGCTGCGGCCTGCCCCGCCTGGCCGAAACTGCGCTTCAACCCGGTGACCCAGTTCGACGGCACCTCGCTGGTCGCCACCGGACAGATTCCGCAAGGCTGCAGCGCTCAGACCTACATGTCCCTTCTCGAGCACCCTGCCTATACCGCCGGCGCGGTGCGCGGCATCTGGCAGGAACTGGGCGGCAGCATCCTCGGCAAGGACCGCGAAGGCACTGTGCCGAAGAGCGCCACCCTGGTGGCCCGCGCCATGTCGCCGGACGTCGTGGAAATCATCCGCGACATCAACAAGTTCAGTAACAACACCATGGCCCGCCAGCTGTTCCTCTCGGTCGGCCGCCAGTATCGCAATGGCGCCGACGCAGACGACGCCCAGGCTGCCCAGCGGGTGATCCGCCAGTGGCTGGCGCGCAAGGGCATCACCGCGAGCCACCTGGTAATGGAAAACGGTTCGGGCCTGTCCCGCGACGAGCGAGTCAGCGCCCGCGAAATGGCCGCCATGCTCCAGGCCGCGTGGCACAGCCCCTACGCCGCGGAGTACATCTCCTCGCTGCCGATCGTGGCCAAGGACGGCACCATGCGCAAACGCTTGCGTGGCACGCCCATGGCCGGCGAAGCCCACGTGAAGACCGGCACCCTGAACACCGTGCGCGCGCTCGCCGGCTTCAGCCGCGACGCCAATGGCCGCACCTGGGTAGTAGTGGCAATCCTCAATAGCAACCGGCCGTGGGGGGCATCGTCCATCCTAGACCAGGTGTTGCTGGACCTCTACAGCAGCACCAAGCGCTGATCCCCCGCAAACCCCGGCCAACTGGCCGGGGTTTGCGCATCAGGCTTCGACTTTCTCCAGACGATCCCGCCCCAGCCGCTTGGCGCGATACACCGCGCGGTCCACCTTGCGCATCAGGTCGTCCGCGCTTTCGCCGGGGCACCAGGAGGCAACGCCGAAGCTCGCCGTCACCACGCCGACGCCCTCCATTGGCTGCCCGCGCAAGGCCTTCCAGAGTGCCTCCGCCAGTTGCCAGGCCTGATCCGTGGTGCTACCGGGGCAGAGCACCACCAGTTCCTCACCACCGATCCGGCAGAACACATCGACCTTGCGCAGGCGCTGCGCGATGCGCTGACACAGGGTGACCAGCACGATATCGCCTGCCTCATGACCGAAGCGGTCATTGATGTCCTTGAAGTGGTCGATGTCGAACATCACCAGCGACAAAGGCTCGCCGCTGCGGGCACAGCGCGCCATGCCCTGATCCAGCTGCTCCTTGAAATAGCGGCGATTGTGGATGCCCGTCAGTGCATCGGTGACCGACAAGCGCCGCAACTCCATCTCCGCCTCCTTGCGCCGGGTAATGTCAGTGGCTATGCCCAGATAACCCGTGGTGTTGCCCGCTGAATCGCGCACGCCGGTAATGATCAGGTTGATCTTCAGTTGCCGGCCATCACGGCGCACGCAGGTCCACTCATGCTCCTCGTGCCCCTCGCCCACGAGCGCGCCAACGACGTCAAAGCCGCGAATCTCGCGTCCGAGGATGCTCGACAGGTCCTGCGCGCGGCGACGGATCTCGTCCTTGACGAAGACATTCTCCGGCACCGGCCGCCCGATCACTTCCTGGGCGCTGTAGCCGAACATGCGCTCGGCGCCCACGTTGAAGCTGCGCACGAAGCCGCGCAGATCGGTCGAGACGATGGCAACCTGCGTCGCCGCATCGAGCAGGCCGTGCAGACGACTGTTGACCTCGCCCAGTTCCAGTTCGGCAGCCTTGCGCGAACTGATGTCGGTCTGAGTGCCGATCATGCGTCGCGGCGAACCTTGGTTGTCGCGCTCCACCACCTGGCCGCGATCCAGCACCCAGAGCCAGCGCCCGCTCTTGCAGCGCAACCGGTGCTCACTCTGGTACAGCGAGGATTCCCCGCGAAGATGCCGGCGCAGCGCATCGCAGCGCGCGTCCTTGTCCTCGGGATGGACCCGGCTCAGGCTCTCGTCGGTGGTCGTGCCCACCTCGCTGTCGCGGTAGCCGAGCATGGCTTTCCAGGCATGCGAATAGAATACGTTGCCAGTATCCAGACTCCAGTCCCAGACGCCGTGGCCAGCGCTGTCCATGGCGAAGTGCAGGCGCGCCTGGTTCTCCTGCAACTCCAGCTGGTTGGCCCTCAGTTCGGCGGTGCGCTCGCCCACCAGTTGCAGGGCCCGCTGGCGCTGACCCAGCAGCGCCAGCACATAGCCCGCCAGCAGCAGCGAAGTCAGCCCGCCGGCGAACGCCACCCAGAGCTGCGGGTGACCCTGGTTACGCCGCAGGAAGTCGCTGGAAGGCTCGACGCGCACCAGGTAGTCACGACCGGCAAAAGGCAGGTGTCGCTCGGAAACCAGTCCTGCCGTCTGATCAGCCGCTACCTGGCTGCGATACAACGGCACATCCGGACGCGGGTCGCCGGCATCGCGCAGTGTCAGCGCCAGCTGCTCACCGCGCGCTTCCGAACCCTGTTCGATGAGCAGGCGGTAGCTGATCGCCGCCAGCAGGATGCCCTGGATACCGACGCGGGTTTCGGCTGTCGGGCTGGGCGTCGTACTGCTGCGATAGAGTGGCGCCGCCAGCAGCAGACCGGTGGAATCCGCTGGCGGCGCGCCGGGAAGGACCACGGGCATCGAGGCAGCCACCGAGCGCGTCTTCACCACACGCTGGGTCAACTCACGCCCTGGCAGGGTCGAGTTCAGGTCCAGGCCCAGGGGCATCTCTTCCAGGTACTCGGAGGCGCCATAGAGGACGGGAAAATAGCGTTCGCGAACCTGTGCCGGAATCGGCTGGCCCTGAAGGTCGAGCTCGAAAAGCATGTAGTCGAGCATGCCGGCGTCATGGGCACGGGCCTCAAAGGCGTCGCGCTGACGCTGGTCCACGCGCGGCAGCCAGGCGTAACCCAGCGTGTCGCCCAGCAATGGACTGACGAAGTGCTCGAATTCCTCGCGGGAAACGTCCGAGGAGTTCTCAAAGAAGCGCTGGATCGATTCCAGCTCGCTCTGCTGATTCGATAGTCGCTCGCGTACGCGCTCGATCCGCTCGTTGGCAGCGAGGGAAAACTGCTGTTCCAGGAAGGTCCGCGCATTGCGCCACACATTCCAGCCCAACAAGGCCGTCAGCAACAGGCCTGCCACCAGTACGACGCCGGCGGCACGCAGGGCCTTCTTCTGGCTGGCGACTCCCTGAGCGGCGGGCAACTGCTCGTAGGCCGGCAACTGAGTCATGCGCTTTCCCAACTCTCAGGGTGACTCAGTTTTTATAGCAGCCGATGGCCATTTGCCCAGCTTTGGCACGACGCACGGCCCAGACCGCGCGCCGCTCGGGCCTCAACGTACGCTGATACGCCAGGCGCGGTGGATCTTGCTGTTGCGGGCGAAATCCTGGTCCAGCGTCTGGGCGCTGATTTCCTCGACCTGGTAACGCGCTGCCAGCCCTTCATCCAGTTCGAACTTGCGGAAGTTGTTAGAGAAGTACAGCACCCCGCCCTTGGCCAGTCGCGCCATGGCCAGGTCGATCAGCTCAACGTGGTCGCGCTGCACATCGAATACACCTTCCATGCGCTTGGAGTTGGAGAAGGTCGGCGGGTCGATGAACACCAGGTCGTATTCGCCGCGGTCCTCGCGCAGCCACTCCATGACGTCGCTCTGCACCAGGCGTTGCTTATCGGAGAAGCCGTTGAGCGACAGGTTGCGCCGCGCCCAGTCCAGGTAGGTCTTCGACAGGTCGACGCTGGTGGTGCTGCGCGCATCGCCCTTGGCGGCATGTACGGTGGCCGTGGCGGTGTAGCAGAACAGGTTGAGGAAGCGCTTGCCGGCAGACTCGCGCTGGATGCGCAGGCGGATCGGCCGGTGGTCGAGGAACAGGCCGGTGTCGAGGTAGTCGGTCAGGTTGACCAGCAGTTTCACGCCGCCCTCTTCGACTTCCATGAAACGGCCCTCGGCGTTCTGCCGTTCGTACTGCTTCTTGCCGGTCTGGCGCTCGCGACGCTTGATCACGATACGCTCGGTAGCAATGCCCAGCGCCTGCGGCAACGCGGCGAGCGCGTCGAGCAGACGGATCTGGGCCTTCTCCGGGTCGATGGACTTGGGCGCCGCATACTCCTGCACGTGTGCCCAGTCGCGATAGAGATCCACGGCCAGGGCGTACTCGGGCATGTCGGCGTCATACACCCGGTAGCACTCGATCTTCTCCTTGCGCGCCCACTTGCCGAGCGCCTTGACGTTCTTCTGCAGGCGGTTGGCGAACATCTGCCCGCCTTCACTCAGGCGAGCCTGTTCGATCACGGCGGCACCCTGCACCGGAGCGGCATCGCTGCGTTCGCCACGCTCGCCGGTCACGAACTGGCGCGGCTCCACGTCGAGCATGATCAGCTTGCACGGCAGCGCACCGTTGAAGAAGGCGTACTGCTTGTGGCTGCGGATGCCCATACGCTTGCCCAGCTCCGGCGCGCCGGTAAAGATACCGGCGCTCCAGCCCAGGCAGCTCTGGCGCAGGCGCTCACCCAGGTGCTGATAGAGGTACAGCAGGCTGGCTTCGTCACCCAAACGCTCGCCGTAAGGCGGGTTACAGATGATCAGGCCCTTCTGGCCCTTGTCCGGGCGCGGCTCGAAGGTGGCCAGCTCACCCTGGTAGATCTTGACCCACTCGGCCAGGCCAGAGCGTTCGATATTGTTGCGTGCCGGCTGGATCAGGCGCGGGTCGGCTTCATAGCCGCGAATCCACAGCGGCGTCCTGGCCAGGCCGACTTCGGCACGCTGCTGGGCTTCCTCGATCAGTTTCTTCCAGATCGCCGGCACATGGCCCAGCCAGTTGCTAAAGCCCCAGCGCTCGCGCTTGAAGTTCGGCGCGACGTCGGCGGCGATCAATCCGGCCTCGATGAGGAAGGTGCCGACGCCACACATAGGGTCGGACAATGCGCCGCCTTCAGCGGCGATCTTCGGCCAACCCGCACGGATCAGTACGGCAGCGGCAAGGTTTTCCTTCAGCGGCGCGGCGCCCTGCTGCAGGCGGTAACCACGCTGGTGCAGGCTGTGGCCGGACAGGTCCAGCGACAGTACCGCCTGGCCACGATCCAGGTGCAGGTGCACGCGGATGTCCGGGTTGACCTTGTCCACGGTCGGGCGCTTGCCGAACTCGGCGCGCAGGTTGTCGACGATCGCGTCCTTCACCTTCAGTGCGCCGAAGTGGGTGTTGTCGATGCCCGAGCCCTTGCCGCTGAACTCCACCGCCAGGCTGCCGCCGGCATCCAGGTGGTCGCTCCAGGACACGGCATTGACGCCCAGGTAGAGATCTTCAGCGTTGCTCACCGGGAAGCGCGACAGCACCAGCAGCACGCGGTTGGCCAGGCGCGACCAGAGGCACAGACGGTAGGCCGTCTCCAGGTCGCCCTTGCCGCGAATGGCCGAAACCTGGGCGCGCGCCTCGGTCAGCCCGAGCGCCTGGGCTTCCTCCAGCAACAGGCCATCGAGCCCTTTCGGGCAGGTGAGGAAAAGATCGTGCAAATCCGACATGCAAATAGTTCCCGGGCCGCAGCCCTTTCATCAAAGCCGCTAATGGCCTTGTCGGCCACCTTGGGTTCATTCCAGAGAACCCAGGCAACCCCTGTAGTCATTTTCAGGGATGGGCCGGCAACCGGCCTGCGGCCTCGCGTCGCAGAAAGTCATCCCACTCGTCGGAACGAGAGGTGGTCTCAATTGGACACACATTCCTCTTGATCCTTGGCAAGCTCCCGCCCCTGGCGGGTTATGCCGTACTGGCATTTTGCAAACCGGACGGACCTTATGGCCCAAACCCATAAGAGTTACGTCCTTATGACAAATTGGTCATTCACAGCCCCGGAACCTTTCGATAGAACTCGGGGTAATCCTTCACCGCAACGGTGTCGGGCGGGGCGCGTCACGCCGGCAATGCGCCCCATTGGCGGAATATTCCGCCCGGCCTCCCTGGGGGGCCAACGGGACATAACAGTCAACAAGTGAGGGCAACACCCTATGAGAAGACTTAAGCGTGATCCGTTGGAAAGAGCCTTTTTGCGTGGTTATCAGCACGGCATTACTGGAAAATCTCGCGACCTCTGTCCGTTTACCCATCCCACTACCCGGCAATCCTGGCTCAACGGCTGGCGTGAGGGCCGCGGCGACAACTGGGATGGTTTGACCGGCGCCGCCGGTATTCAACGAGTGAACCAATTGCAGCACGCAACAGGCTGAATCCAGGGTCACCCACGACTTCCCCAAGCCGCCCCATCCGGGCGGAAAAGGGCGCAAGCCCAAGGGCTCCGAAAGGAGCCCTACTTATTTCTGCTACCTGTATTTACGCCCGCTTGGCCGCCGCAATGGCGTCCACCGCTTCGCGGATCAGCGCCGGCCCCTTGTAGATGAACCCCGAATAGATCTGAACCAGGCTCGCACCCGCGGCGATCTTCTCGGCCGCATGTGCGCCCTCGGTGATGCCGCCGGCGGCGATGATCGGCAGACGGCCGCCCAGCTCACCAGCCAGCACCTTGACGATATGGGTACTCTTCTCGCGCACCGGAGCGCCCGACAGGCCACCCGCCTCGTTGCCGAACGGCAGGTGCTCGACGCCTTCGCGGCCCAGGGTGGTGTTGGTGGCGATCACCGCGTCCATACCCGACTCGATCAGCGCAGCGGCGACCATCGCGGTCTCCTCATCACTCATGTCCGGCGCGATCTTGATCGCCAGCGGCACCCGGCGGCCGTGCTGCACGGCCAGGTCTTCCTGGCGCAGGCGCAGCGCTTCGAGCAGTTGCTTGAGCGAATCGCCGAACTGCAGGCTGCGCAGGCCGGGGGTATTGGGCGAACTGACGTTGACGGTGACATAGCTGGCGTGGGCGTAGACCTTGTCCAGGCAGATCAGGTAGTCATCGACCGCGCGCTCGACCGGGGTGTCGAAGTTCTTGCCGATATTGATGCCCAGTACGCCCTTGTACTTGGCCGCCTTGACCCGTTCGATCAGGTGATCGACGCCGTGGTTGTTGAAGCCCATGCGATTGATGATCGCGGTAGCTTGCGGCAGGCGGAAGATGCGCGGCTTGGGGTTGCCCGGCTGCGGACGCGGGGTGACGGTGCCGATCTCGACGAAACCGAAGCCCAGCTGGGCGAAGCCGTCGATGGCATCGCCATTCTTGTCCAGGCCGGCGGCCAGCCCCACGGGGTTGGCGAACTCCAGCCCCATGACCTTTACTGGCAGGCTTTTGGGTGCTTGCGTCAACAGGCCGTTGAGGCCCAGACGGCCACCCGCGCCGATCAGGTCGATGGACAATTCATGGGAGGTTTCCGGGGAGAGCTTGAACAGGAGCTCGCGGGCCAGGCTGTACATGGTCGGGCATCGGTCGGCAAAATGGGGCGCTATTATAGCCAGCCAGCCCTCGCTCACGCGAGGCGACGCAGCGCCAGCAGCCGCCCGGAATCGTCGAATTCCAGCTCGAAGCTGCCGTGAACTCCGGAGTGAGTGACGAATGGACGCAGGTGATGCGCCGGCAGATTGACCCGCCGACCATCACGACTGGTCACCTGAACCCGATTGGCATGCCCGCGATAGAGCGCTTGCAGCCGGTCCGCCGACAGGGATATATCCAGCACAACGCAAGCCATGGAGGCCTCCAGCAAGTGAAGGAAAGAATTTTGCCACAACGCATGCGCCCAACAGCGCCAGGGTTTTCTATGCTTAGGGCAATCCGCCGCGCATCGGGCCCGGCGCTTCCTGCACTGACCAGCCGGCCATCGGGAGTCTTGCGTCGTCCATGAGTCAACCACCTCGCCCCCGCAGCGTGACCAGCCGGCTGGCCGCCCTCGCCCAGCGCCTGGGCATCGGCAGCGCCGATGGGCGCAACGTCGCCGAACGCAGTCGGAGCCTGTCCCTGCCCTTCGAACAGCTGCCGGACTGGCCTGCCGGCCTGGGCTGGCATTCCGGCGCGCCGCTCTACCGGCTGATCGACCTGCCGCGTGGCGCGCTGTCCGGGCCGGTGCAGGAAGACAAGGCGCGCATCCATAGCGTTCTCAAGCGCCTGGTGGCCTGCCACCGCGAAGAGCATCCCGCCGTCGATATTCGAAGCATCGATGGTCTCTGCTGCCGCAGCCTGCTCGACAGCCCGCTGGCGGGGTTGGAGGAGCTGTCCAATTGCGAGTTGTGCCGTAAGGTGCGGATCATCAGCTATAACGACTTCACCAAGGTGCTGGGCGTGGCCCTGCCCGGCTTCGAGCGCAAGGCACCTCTGCAATTGCGCAGCGCAGGCTGGCACGGCGCGCGGTTGTTCTGGGACGACGACAATCACCCCTGCGAACTGGCCAATGCGGTGGTCTACGCCCGCCGCCGTGGGCTGGAGATCATCCTGCCCGCGAGCATCCAGCGCTTCGAACTGCAAGTCACGGTACTGGATGAGCTGGAGCGCGACTTCCACATGCTGGCCATGCCGGCCAAGGCCTGGAGCGACGCGTCGTTCATGGAGTTGTTGCTGGAGACCGGCATGCCCTATGCCCGTTTCGGCCTGTTCAACTCGGAAACCCCGGAGAGCCTGCTGCTGCCTCGGGACCATCCGCAGTCCGATGCCTTCGGCCAGGGACTGCGGGAGGCCGGCGCGCCGGATGTGATCGCCTACCTGCGCCGCGCTGGCAAGGCGGGCTGACCCGCAGCGTCACTCCCCGAGCGCATCCTCACCGAGCTGGCGCTCTTCCTCGTCCAGGCTTTCCAGCACCTCATGATGCCGGGCTCGCCACTCTTCCAGGCTGAGCCCCAGGGTCGCCAGCAATTGCGGATTGCTCTTCACCAGGTAGACCGCCGCGCGCTGGGCGGAGTCCTCCACCTTCCAGTCCACCTCGTCCGAATCGATCGGTCCTTCATAGGTGATCCAGCGGGCGAAGTCCGGGTACACGCTGCAGACCTTCTGGAAATCCAGGTCACGCATGCGCTGGTTGCCGTACTCGATGTTCTCCACATCCTTGGCCTTCATGCCGACCGTCTCGGCGAAGGCGCGGCGCGACAGCCCGGTCAACGAGCGAAGCGCCCGTAGTCTTTCTCCCGCAGTAAACAGGAAACGTTTCTTCATCATGCGTCATCCATCTCCGAGACTGCCAAGGCCCGGAAAAACACCCTAACAATTAGGATAAATTCGCGATCCAGGCCGTAGCGGAGGCCGTGGATCAAAGCGACGGGATGGTGCGGGACACAGCATGAACGATGAAAGCGGATTCAGCCCTGACCTGCTCGCAGGTGGCTATTACGTGACGCCTCAGCGCTTTGCGCAGCTGGTCGGTCTCAAAGATCGTCCCGCCATTGTGCAAGGCTGGATCGATGAGGGGGCGATACCGACACGCCGCCTGGGCGGCCAGGTTCTCGTCGACCTGGGCGCCCTGCTGCTGATGACCCAGCCGGATCAGGCCTGATCCGATTCCTGGGCGGCCTGCAGCGCCGGTACGGCGGGAATGCCGATGTCCACGCAGAGTGCCAGGACGCGCTCCAGGTCATTGCGGTAGACCAGCACGCACTGCAGTTCGGTATCCAGCGGCTCGCTGAAGTCCACGAGCACGTAGCCGCCTTTTTCCGGGTAAAGCGCGCCGAGCTGGGTCTGGATGCGGTTCAGCGCCGCCAGCGGCTCGGTCTTGCGCAGTTGCTTGGCCTGCAGCACAAAGCTCACGCTCGGGTCGAAGGAAGCGCGGATCTCGCCGAACAGCTCTTCAAAGCTGTCGCCCATGAACAGCACGATTTCCGGCAGGCTGCCCACCACCACCCACTCACCCAGCGGGATGGGGAAGTCCTCGTCGTAGTTGATGTCCGGATTGGCGGCGAGGAAAGCCGCCGGATCGGCGTAGGCCTGCGAAGCTTCGTCGGCGATCTGCTGGATCTCCTCTTCGCCCAGGCAGCCGGAGCTGATCAGCGTAAGAAGTTCGGCAAGTTGCGCTTTCATGGGGAGGTCCTGCAGAGAGATGAACAGCCGGAAAGGATATCCGTATTCGCTGTAAAACGCCGCAGCCGGGAACTTTCTGTCAGAAAAAGGCGTCCGAAGTCGCCAGAAACGATACCCACTATTGAACGGGATGATTTCTGCTCGCTTCGAGCGGTTGATAGCCTGACAACCATCCCGAACCAGCCTGCGTGTGAAAACCATGAACCGTGCCCTCGCCCTTCTCTTCATGACCCTGCCTTTGTGGCTGGTGGGCTGCGCCAGCCAGCCGGCGCCGCAGCAAGAGCCCTACAGCGATGAGCAAGTGAAGTCCTTCGCGCTGAAGATGCTGGGTGCCAGCAATATGTCCGACGAGCTGTACGCCAAGTACCGCCGGGCACTGACCGAGCCGCACGAGGATGGGCGCAGCGGGAGCTGATCCCGTCCCTCTGATAGCGGCCGCCCTAGTTTCCGCGATATCCGTCGCGACGAAGTTCAATCCCCCCCAGCCCAACGCCCCCTTGCAGGAGCGGGCCATGCCCGCGATCGCCCCCGTAGGGCACTCCTATAGGTCAGCGCCGTCGTTGCCGCCCATCCATGCGCTGCGGATCACGGAAAGAAACATGACGCGCGCTCGCGTCAGCCCCCGTCGACAAAACCCGAGCCGAAAAAAAGCCCCGCACGAGGCGGGGCTGGAGCATGAAAAGGCTTTAAAGGCGATGAGCGTCAGACCGGGCAGGAGCCCTGCTGGTTACTCTGCGCCAGGTCGAGCAGCTCGCGGTTGGCCACGGCGTACATGGCGTAGTCGGTGCTGGTGGAAGCCCGCAGCTCGACGAGCATGGCGCGCCAGCGGGCCACCATCGGGGCGTGCTGGTCCAGCCAGAGCGCCACGCGCGCATCGATCTCCGCCGGGCCGTCCTGCATCTGCAGCACGGAGACGGTGATCGCCCGCTGCTGCCAGTCCAGGTCGTCGCGGAAGGCTTCGCGGGCCAGCGCCTGCCAGTTGTTCTCCACCGGCAGGGAGCTGATCTGCTGCAGGTACCAGGTCAGTTCCAGCTCGCTGCCCAGAGCGAAGTAGGCGCGGGCCACGTCGGCCGGGTCACGGCCGGTGACGTCCGCTGCTTCGATGATCGGCAGCAGGGTGTAGAGGTGGCTGGTACCGGCGACCATGCGCGCCAGCAACTCAGGCACGCCAGCGTCGACGTAAGCCTGGTAGCGTGCCTGCCACAGCTCGCGGGTCGGGCCCTCGAGCAGTTCGTTGAGTTTCAGGCCCAGGGCGGCGATACGCGGACCGAAGTGCGCGACGTCACGGGCGGCATCCTGCTCGTTGCGACGGCTGCGCAGGAACCAGCGAGTAGCACGACGCCCCAGGCGCATCAGTTCGTCCATCAGGGTCAGCTGCACTTCCGCCGGCACCTGATAGTCCAGCGCCTCGATCTGGCGGAACCAGTGCGGCAGATGGAAGACATCACGCACGATCACGTAGGCACCCGCCACGTTCGCCGGCGTCATGCCGGTGGACTCCTTCAAGCGCTGCACGAAGGTGATGCCCATGTGATTGATCAGGTCGTTGGCGATCTGCGTGCTGACGATCTCGCGCTTCAGGCGGTGCTTGCGCATGGCCGGGCCGAAGGTGTCGACCAGGGTCTGCGGGAAGGCCGTCTCCATGTCGCGGGTGAGGTAGTCGTCGTCCGGCACCAGCGAGCCCAGCAGCTGTTCCTTCAGATCGATCTTGCTGTAGGAGATCAACACAGCCAGTTCCGCGCGGGTCAGGCCCTGCCCGGCCGCGATGCGCTCGGCGAGGCCCTCGTCGGTGGGCAGGAATTCCAGCGCGCGGTCCAGCTTGCCGCGGCCTTCCAGATCGCTCATCAGGCGCTTGTACTCGGCGATGCGCTCGCGGGCGCGACGCTCCGCCAGGGACAGCGCCTGGGTCTGCTTGTAGTTGTTGCCCAGTACCAGGTCGGAGACCTGGTCGGTCATTTCCGCCAGCAGCTTGTTGCGCTGCTTGCTGGTCATGTCGCCGGCGGTCACCACCTCGTTGAGCAGGATCTTGATGTTCACCTCGTGGTCGGAGCAGTCCACACCACCGGCGTTATCGATGAAGTCGGTGTTGCAGGCGCCGCCATTGAGGCCGAACTCGACCCGCGCCAGCTGTGTCATGCCGAGGTTGCCGCCCTCGCCCACCACTTTCACCCGCAGGTCGCGGCCGTCCACGCGCAGGCCGTCGTTGGCCTTGTCGCCGACATCGGCATGGGTTTCATCGCTGGACTTCACGTAGGTGCCGATGCCGCCGTTCCACAGCAGGTCCACCGGCGCCTTGAGCAGCGCGTGGATCAGCTCGGTCGGGGTCAGGCGCTCGGCATCGATGTCGAAGCGTGCGCGCACTTCCGGGGTCAGGGTGATGCTCTTGGCGCTGCGTAGGAAGATGCCGCCACCAGCGGAGATCAGCGAGGCGTCGTAGTCGGCCCAGCTGGAGCGTGGCAGGTTGAACAGGCGCTGGCGCTCCGCAAAGCTCGCCGCCGCATCCGGGTTCGGGTCGAGGAAGATGTGCATGTGGTTGAACGCGGCAACCATCTGCAGCTTGTCCGACATGAGAAGGCCGTTGCCGAACACGTCGCCGGCCATGTCGCCAATACCAATGACAGTCACGTTGTCCTTCTGCACATCGATGCCGCGTTCGCGGAAGTGACGCTGCACCGAGACCCAGCCGCCACGGGCGGTGATGCCCATGCCCTTGTGGTCGTAGCCGGCGGACCCGCCGGAGGCGAAGGCGTCGCCGAGCCAGAAGTTGTAGTCGGCGGAGATGCCGTTGGCGATGTCGGAGAAGGTCGCGGTGCCCTTGTCCGCCGCCACCACCAGGTAGGGATCGTCCGGGTCGTGGCGCACCACGTTGGCCGGCGGCACGATCTGGCCTTCCTTGATGTTGTCGGTGATGTCGAGCAGCCCGGAGATGAAGATGCGGTAGCAGGCGATGGCCTCGGCCTGGATTTCATCGCGGCTGCCGCCGACCGGCAGGCGCCGCGGGATGAAGCCGCCCTTGGCGCCGGTGGGCACGATCACCGCGTTCTTCACCTGCTGCGCCTTCACCAGGCCCAGCACTTCGGTGCGGAAGTCTTCCTCGCGGTCAGACCAACGCAGGCCGCCACGGGCCACGTCGCCGAAGCGCAGGTGTACGCCTTCCACGCGCGGGCAGTAGACGAAGATTTCGAACTTCGGCGTCGGCCGTGGGATTTCCGGGATGGCCTTGGGGTTGAACTTGAAGCTGAAGTAGCTCTTGTTCTGCCCGGCGGCGTCCGGCTGGTAGAAGTTGGTGCGCAGGGTCGCCTTGATCAGGTCGAGGTAGCGCCGCAGGATGCGGTCCTCGTTGAGGACCTGCACATCGTCCAGGGCGGTGAGGATGGCCTGCTCCAGCTTCTGTTGCTTGTCTTCCAGGTCCTCGGCGGTGAGCTTGCGGGCGAGGTAGAAGCGGGTCTTGAACAGGCGCACCAGTTCACGGGCGATGTCCACGTGGGCGTTCAGCGCGCTGGCGATGTAACCCAGGTCGAAGCCCAGGCGAATCTGCTTGAGGTAGCGGGCGTAGGCGCGCAGCAGCGCCACGTCGCGCCAGGGCAGGCCGGCGGTCAGCACCAGGCGGTTGAAGGCATCGTTCTCGGCATCGCCGTTGACGATGTGGACGAAGGCGTCCTGCAGGGTCTCGTTGAGTTCCTGGATGTTGACGTCCAGGCCTTCGGCGTAGGTGAAGGCGAAGTCATGGATCCAGTATTCGCGGCCGTTGGTGTGGCGCAGGCGGTAGGGGAACTCGCCGAGCACGCGCAGGCCGAGGTTCTCCAGGATCGGCAGGACGTCGGACAGCGCCAGCGGCGTATCGGCGTGGTACAGCTTGCAGTGCAGCTGCTGCTCTCCCTGTGCCAGCGGCTGGTAGAAGCTCATCACCAGCGGGCGGCTTTCGGACAGGCTGGACAGGTGCTGCAGGTCCACCACCGCGAAGTGCGGGGCGAAGCGCTCGCGGTAGCCGGCCGGGAAGCCTTTCGGGAAATCTTCCAGCAGGTTGTTGCCCTGCCCTTCGCCGAAGTTCTCCAGCACCAGCGCGGCGTAGTCGTCCTGCCAGGAGCGGCAGGCCTGGATGGCTTCCTGCTCCAGCTGGGCGGCGTCGACGTCGATGCGGTTTTTCGGATCGACGCGCAGGATGAACTGCACGCGGGCCAGGGTGGATTCGGAGAAGAAGGTCCAGAACTCGCAGTCGCTGGCCTTCAGGCGCTCCATCAGCACCTGCTGGATCTTCATCCGCGTTTCGGTGGAATAGATGTCGCGCGGCACGTAGGCCAGGCAGTAGGCGAAGCGACCGTACGGGTCCTTGCGCAGGAACAGGCGGATCTTGTTGCGTTCCTGGATCTGCACGATGGACATGGCGGTGTTGTACAGCTCGTCCACCGGGGTCTGGAACAGATCGTCGCGCGGCAGCACCTCGAGGATCTGCGCCAGCTCCTTGCCCAGGTGCGCCTTGCTGTCGAAACCGGAGTTCTTCAGGACGGCGGCGACCTTGCCCCGGATGAACGGGATGTCGAACACGCTCTCGGCGTAGACCGCCGAGGTGTACAGGCCGAGGAAGCGGAACTCGCGGACGACTTTGCCCTTGGCGTCGATTTCGCGGATCGATACGTAATCCGGGTAAGCCGGACGGTGTACGCGGCTGGGCTGCGAAGCCTTGGCGAAGGACAGCAGCACCGGCTCGCGCAGGTAGGCTACCGCGTAATCCTCGATGTGCAGGTCGTCCTTGTTCAGGCCGGCGCGCAGGGTGCGGGTCAGGCCGAGGAAGGCCTTCTCGTCGTACACCAGGTGGCCGCCGTCGGCCTCCTCCTGCACGGTGAATTCTTCATAGCCGAGGAAGGTGAAGTGGTTGTCCAGCAGCCACTCGAGGAAAGCGCGCACCTCAGCGGTTTCTTCCGCGCGGGCCTTTGCCTTGGATTTGCCCAGCCAGGCCAGCAGCTCTTCGGCCTTGGTGCGCATGGCCGGGAAGTCGGCGACGGCCAGGCGGACTTCGCCGAGCACGTCCAGCAGGGCCCTTTCCAGGGTGCGCAGTTCGCCGGCCTGGGAGACGCGGTCGATCTCCAGGTACATCAGCGATTCCTGGTGCACGTCCTTGCCGGTGCTGTTCTTCGGCAGGATTTCCAGCAGCTCGCCCTTGGCGTTGCGGCGCACGCTGAGCACGTTGGTCTGCAGGGTGTGGATGCTGTAGCCGCGGCGGTTCAGTTCCATGCGCACCGAGTCGACCAGGAACGGCTGGTCCGGGTGCAGCACCTGCACGGCAGTATGGGTGGACTGCCAGCCGTGCTTTTCGTAATCGGGGTTGTACACCGCCACTTCGGGCTGGGCGGGATCGAAGCGTTCCAACAGGCGCCAGGAAGACAAGGTGCAGCCGACCAGGTCGGACAACCTGCGCTGGGTCAATTCGTCGAGGGAGATGAAGCCGAAGAACTGCTCGGCGAACAGGGCCACTTGTGGCAGACCCTTGTCGTCGACGTGCTGCGCCAGGGCCGCTTTCAGTTGTTGCTGGAAGTCGGCTTTGCTGGCTGCGGTGAAGAACGCCATGTTGTTACTCCGCTGGGCTCGTTTTGTTGGATTGAGCGTAGAACGCATATCGTCTTGTGTCGGGCCACAGGTATAGACGGGCAGTGTGACCCTCGATTGACAGCCTCGACCGGCCGGTCATCGATCCCTCCGAGCTTATCGGGAGTCACCCGGCGCTGGCTTACGGGGCTGCGACATATTCGGTCAACGGCATGCAGGCTCCTCGTCCACGCGAGGACGACCGATTTCGCTGTACGATCGTTCCGCATCTGCCGCAGGAAATATCAAAGCGCTATCATGGCGACTCCTGCCCTGGAACGGACGCCATGCAACGCCACCCACCCCTGCACCGCCCGCTGCTGCGCCACCTGGACAACCTGCTGGTCACCCTGCTGGGCGTGGCGCTGCTGGTGCTGGCCTGGCTATTCCTCGACGAGGCCGTGCGGCCGCTGCTGATCGGCGCCGTCCCGGTCTATCTTGGCGTACTGCTGCCGCGCATCGTCGGCCGCGACGAGCGCCTGCGCCGTGTCGAAGCTGCGCGCGAACGCTCGGTGCGCGAGTGGGGCTTCTGCAGCCGCGACCGCAACGGCCCATGGATCAACTACATCGATTTCCCGCTGGTCTGCGAAGACCCGGTGTTCGACGGCCGCTTCTTCTATAGCGAGTGGCTGGTGGTGCACGACGGGCGCATCATCATCAACCCCGGCCCCGCCAGTGTGGACCTCACCGCCGGCACCGTCGGCTACGACTTCGGCTGCACCCGCACCTACGCCTGGGACGGCTGTTCGCCGAAAGTGCCGTTCTTCTGGATCGCCACGCTCGGTACGCCGGACTGGTGGGAACACCTGGAAAGCGTGCAGTGCCTGCGCCATGGCCAGCAGAAGGAGCGCGTGATGTTCTGGCCGGTGGCGCACCACGCCAGCCTGGTGCATGACGCGCTGTACCAGTTCCTCAACGTCGCCCCGGTGACCAAGGCCGAGGCGGACGAGCTGTTCCACCGCATGCTGCTGCGCGCCGGCATGCCACGCCTGGTAGCCTGGATCTATCGCTTCGCCGTGGTCCATGGCGGCGCGCGCGACATGCGCCGCCAACGCAACCCCAATACCTCGCTGCGCTGCCTGACCCCACTGCCCGTCCTCGAAGCCCATCGGGAACCACTAGCGCCGCACAAGGCTCGAAGCGCAGCGCTGCAAGAGTGAGGGCCGATGCAGTAAAGTAGGCGGCCCGACAGCCCCACCCTTCGTCCAGGAAATCCACGCGATGGAACATCGTGAGTCGCTCCTTGCACTGCGCCAGTATCTCTCCAGCCAGATCCTCGGCCAGGAAAAGCTCATCGAGCGGCTGCTCATCGCCCTGATCGCCGACGGCCACCTGCTCGTGGAAGGCGCACCGGGGCTGGCCAAGACCAAGGCGATCAAGGACCTGGCCGAAGGCCTGGAGGCCGAATTCCACCGCATCCAGTTCACCCCCGACCTGCTCCCGGCCGACATCACCGGCACCGAGATCTATCGCCCGGAAAACGGCAGCTTCGTGTTCCAGCAGGGGCCGATCTTCCATCACCTGGTGCTGGCCGACGAAATCAACCGCGCGCCGGCCAAGGTGCAGTCCGCCCTGCTCGAAGCCATGGCCGAGCGCCAGGTCAGCGTAGGCCGCAGCACCTATGACCTGCCGCCGCTGTTCCTGGTGATGGCGACGCAGAACCCCATCGAGCAGGAAGGCACCTACCCGCTGCCCGAGGCCCAGCTCGACCGCTTCCTCATGCACGTGAAGATCGGCTACCCGGAAGCCTCCGTGGAACGCCGCATCCTCCAGCAGGCCCGAGGCGAAGCGCTGCACGGCGAGACGAAGCCGGAGCGCCGGGTTACCCAGGAAGCCATCTTCGCCGCCCGCCACGAAATCCTTGGCCTGTACATGGCTGACGCCGTGGAGGAATACCTGGTGCAGCTGATCATGGCCACGCGCACCCCGGCCAAGTACGACGCCGAGCTCGCCGAGTGGCTGTCCTACGGTGCCAGCCCGCGCGGCTCCATCGCCCTGGACCGCTGTGCACGCGCCCATGCCTGGCTGGCCGGACGCGACTTCGTCAGCCCCGAGGACATCCAGGCGATGCTCTTCGACGTGCTGCGCCATCGCCTGATCCTCACCTTCGAGGCGGAAGCCGCCGGGATCGACCAGGACCGTGTGGTCCAGCGCATCCTCGACGTAGTCGCCGTCGCCTGACATGCACAACGTCCTGGCGCCCGGCGTGGCCGTCTCGCTCGGCGAGCTGATCGAGATCCGTCACCGCCTGCGCGAAGTCCAGCTGTTCTCGACGCCCTCGCGGCGCAGCCCGTTGATCGGCCTGCACCACTCGCGCCTGCGCGGCCGCGGCGTGGATTTCGACCAGGTGCGCGTCTACCAGGCCGGCGACGACGTGCGCACCATCGACTGGCGCGTCACGGCACGCACCCAAGAGCCGCACACCAAGCTGTTCCATGAGGAGCGCGAGCGTCCGGTGTTCGTGCTGGTCGAGCAGAGCGCCCGGCTGTTCTTCGGCTCCGGCCTGTGCTTCAAGTCCGTGCTCGCCGCACGCGCCGCCGCCTTCGTCGGCTGGGCCGCGCTGGCGCACAACGACCGCATCGGCGGGCTGGTCTTCACCGACAGCGAATGCCATGAGATCAAACCCCGGCGCAGCAAGCAGAGCCTGCTGCAGCTGTTCAACCTGATTGCACGCGCCAACAACGCCCTACTCGCCGGTTCCAACCTCAGCCACAGCGGCGACGGCTTCGGTATGGCCCTGCGCCGCGCCCGCGAGGTGCTGCGCCCCGGCAGCCTGATCATGGTGATGTGCGACGAGCGCGCGCTCAGTGACGTCGCAGAGCAACAGCTGTCCCTGCTGGCGCGCCACACCGACCTGGTGATGCTGCCGGTCTCCGACCCGCTCGACCACGCCCTGCCCGCCGCCGGCCTGTTGAGGTTCGCCGAGGGTCAGGCGCAACTGGAGCTGGACACCCACATCGACGAGCAACGCCTGGCCTACCGCGCCCTCGGCGAAGCGCGCCGCGAACGCTGGCAGCGCCTCGCCCTGCGCCTTGGCGTGCCGCTGCTGCCGCTGACCACCCAGGAAGAACTGGTGGAACAGCTGCGCAACCTGCTGGAACAGCACCAGCCGGGCTACGCGAAATGAATCCCCTCGACCAACTGCAACCGCTGATCGAACCCGCCGCGGTGCCCTGGTGGCCGCCGGCGCCGGGCTGGTGGCTGCTCGCCGCGCTGGTGCCGCTGCTGCTCTGGGGGCTCTGGCGCAACCGCCAGCGCTGGCTGCCCAGGCGCAAGGCCAAGGTCGTCACCGAGGTGCCGCTGGACCCGCTGCGCGAAGCCGCGCTGGAGGAACTCAAGCGCCTGCCACGACCTTACGACCGAGCGCCGGCCGGCCCGTGGCTGCAATCGCTGAACGGCCTGCTCAAGCGCCTGTCGCGCGCCCGCTGGCCCGACAGCCACAGCCATACCCTGAGCGGCCGCGCCTGGCTGGCCTTCCTCGATACCCGCTGCCCGGCCGCCGGCCTGACCCGCTGGATGATCCTGGTGGAAGGCGGTTACCGCGCCGAGTGCAAACTGGACGACAAGGCCATCGACGGCCTCGCTGCTTCGGTGGAAACCTGGGTGCGCAAGCATGTTTGAGTTCGCCTGGCCCTGGATATTCCTGCTCGCACCGCTGCCCTGGGTGCTGCGCTTCATCCTGCCGCCGGCCGACAACGGCGAGGCGGCGATCAAGGTCAGCTTCCTCAAGGAACTCGAGGGCCTCGCCGGCCGCCGTGCCCGCGCACGCCTGCCGGCGTGGCGCCAGCAGGCGCCCTTCGCCCTGCTCTGGCTCTGCCTGCTGCTGGCCGCCGCACGTCCGCAGTGGGTCGGCGAGCCGCTGCCGATCCCGGCCACCGGCCGCGACCTGCTGGTGGCGGTCGACGTCTCCGGCTCCATGGACTACGCCGACATGACCTGGGACGGCGCGCAAGTCAGCCGCCTGGACCTGGTGAAGAAGCTCTTCGGCGACTTCATCGAAGGCCGCCGGGGCGACCGCGTCGGGCTGATCCTGTTCGGCACCCGCGCCTACCTGCAGGCGCCGCTGACCTTCGACCGTCACACCGTGCGCATCTGGCTGGACGAGGCGCTGATTGGCATCGCCGGCAAGGACACCGCCCTGGGCGACGCCATCGGCCTGGCGGTCAAGCGCCTGCGCCAGCGCCCGGCCGAGAGCCGAGTACTGGTGCTGATTACCGACGGGGCCAACACCGCCGGCGAGATATCCCCGCAGACCGCCGCCAAGCTCGCCGCCGAAGAACAGGTGAAGGTCTACACCATCGGCATCGGCGCCGACCCCAAGCAGGGCGGCGTCGCCGGGCTGTTCGGCCTCAATCCGGGGCTGGACCTGGACGAACCAACACTCAAGGCCATCGCCGAAAGCACTGGCGGCGAATACTTCCGTGCGCGCAACGGTGAAGAGCTGCAACGCATCTCCGACAGCCTCGACCAACTCGAACCGGTGGAGCAGAAGCCGACCCAGGCACGCCCGGCCATCGCGCTGTACCGTTGGCCGCTGCTGCTGGCCCTGCTGATCAGCGCGGCGCTGGTCGCCGGAACGTTGTGGCCGCCCGAGGACTGGCGCTGGCCCGCCTGGGTGACGCGCCTGCAGAAGGAGCGCCGGTCATGAGCCACGTCTGGCCGCACCTGCTGCATCCGCTCTGGCTGATCCTGCTGCTGCCGCTCGGCTGGCTGCTGTGGAAACTCTGGCACCGCGAACGCCGCGCCGGCCGCTGGCAATTACTGCTGCCCCCAGCCTTCCATCCGTGGCTGCTGTCCGGCGGCAGCGGCCGCCATGAGCGCCGCCCGTGGATCTACCTCGGCATCGCCTGGCTGCTGGCCGTGCTCGCCCTGCTCGGGCCGAGCTGGGAGCAGGTGGAACAACCGACCATGGAACGCAGCGACCCGCTGGTTGTTGTGCTGGAACTCACTCCGCAGATGCTCGCCACCGACCTCAAGCCGACGCGCCTGGAGCAGGCCCGGCACAAGCTGCTCGACCTGCTGCACAGCCGCAGCGACGCGCAGACCGCCATCGTCGTCTATGCCGGCAGCGCCCACACGCTGGTGCCGCTGTCCAATGACCTGGGCACCGCTCGCAACCTGCTGGACGCCCTGAAGCCCTCGATCATGCCCGAGCCGGGCGAGCGCGCAGACCTTGCCGTGGCCCAGGCGCGCCGCCTGCTGGACAACGGCGCCGAGGGCAACGGTCGCATCCTGCTGATCACCAGTGCGCTGGATGCCCGCGAACGCCAGGGCATCCGCCAGGCCCTCAAAGGCAAGGGCAAGGACCTGCTGCTGCTCGCCGTGGGTACTCCCGGCGGCGCGCCCATCGCCCAGGAAGACGGCACTTTCCTCAAGGACGACCAGGGCAACATTCTCGTGCCGCGCCTGGACGAAAGCTCGTTACGCGCCTTCGCCACCGACATGGGCGGACGCTTCCAGCGCCTGCGCGCCAGCAGCAGCGACCTGCGCTCCCTCGGCCTGCTGGACAGCACACAGGGGCTGCAAGTGAGCGAAGAGGATGCCCTGCTGCGCCTGCAACGTTGGGCCGATCAGGGCTACTGGCTGCTGTTGCCGTTACTGCTGCTCGCCGCCTGCGCCGGCCGTCGCGGCTGGCTGTTCAGCCTGCCGCTGTTGCTGCCACTGCTGTGGGCGCCGCCGCAGGATGCCAACGCCTTCGAGTTCAACGATCTCTGGCTGCGTCCGGACCAGCAGGGCCAGCGCCTGCTCGACGCCGGGCACCCCGCCGAAGCCGCCGAGCGCTTCGACGACTTCCGCTGGAAAGGTATGGCGCTGTACCGCGCCGGCGACTACGTCGACGCCGCCCAGGCCTTCGCCCAGGGCGATGAGGCCGCAGATCACTACAACCGCGGCAATGCCCTGGCGAAACAGAACGAGCTGGAAGCGGCCATCGACGCCTATGACCAGGCGCTGGAACGCGACCCCGAACTGGAAGCCGCCAAGCGCAACAAGGCGCTGCTCGAGGACCTGCTGCGCCAGCGCAAGGACAACCCCGCGGGCGATGGCACCGACCAGCCGCCGCAGCAGAACCAGGATCCCGCCCAGAGCAGCGATCCCCAGGCCGCCAAGCCGCAGGACCAACAGCAAGAGGAAGAACACTCCAGCGAACGCGACTCCCAGCCGGCACCGGCGGCGAAGAACCCTTCGCAGGAAGCCGACCGCCCCTCCGCCAGCCAGAGCGACAAACCCGGCGAGAATGCCCGCGAAGAACAGGAAACCAACCCGGAAGATGCCGGTCCACTAGGTGACGAGCGCCGTCAGGCCCTGGAACAGTGGCTGCGGCAGATTCCCGACGATCCGTCCGAGCTGTTGCGCCGCAAGTTCTGGTACCAGCAACAGCAGCAGCGCCAGGAACCCAACCCATGATAAGGCTGATCTGCCTGACCCTGCTCTGCCTCGCCGCCTTCCGCGCCGAGGCCAGCCTCACCGCCAGCGTCGACCGCGCGCGCCTGAACCAGGGCGAGAGCGTCGAACTGACACTGGAATCCGACGACCCCACGCTGTTCGGCAAGCCGGACCTGAAGCCGCTGGACGAGCAGTTCGTGGTGCTCGGCACCCGCCAGGTCAACCGCCTGACAACCCTCAACGGCAAGTCCCAGGCCACCACGCGCTGGATCATCACCCTGCAGCCGCGCGACGAAGGCAAGGTGGAAATCCCACCGGTCCACCTGGGCGGCAATGCCAGCGAACCGATCAGTCTCGAGGTGCTCAAGGCCGAGGACAACGCCGAGGGCCAGAAACTCGCCCCGGTGTTCATCGACGCCAGCGTCGACCGCGAGGAAAGCTGGGTGCAGGCCCAGGTGATCCTCACCCTGCGCATCTACCACTCCGTGTCGCTATACGACGACAGCAGCCTCAGCCCGCTGCGCATGAACGACGCCCGCGTCGAACAACTGGGCGAGCCGCGCACCTACGAGAAGGACATCAACGGCGTTCGCCACGGCGTGATCGAAGTGCGCTACGCGATCTTCCCGCAGAACAGCGGCACCCTGGAAATCCCCGGCCAGACCTTCAACGCCACCCAGGTCGCGCAACGCCGCAACGAGGACAACAACCCGTTCGCCCCGCCAACGGGCAAACAGATTCGGGTGGTCTCGCCGAGCATCCCGCTGCAGGTCGACCCCAAACCGGCGGACTATCCCAAGGACGCGCCATGGCTGCCTGCCCGCTCACTCAGCCTGACCGAGACCTGGAGCCCGCAACCCGAGGAAGCCAAGGCCGGTGAGTCGCTGACCCGCAACATCATGCTGCGCGTGGAAGGCCTCTCCAGCGCCCAGCTGCCGCCGTTGCCCATCAGCCTGCCCGAGGGCCTGCGCCATTATCCGGACCAGCCGCAGCTGGCCAACGAGGCCAGCGACCAGGGCATGATCGGCAGTCGCGAAGAGCGTGAAGCACTGATCGCCGACAAGGCCGGCCCGGTGGAGCTGCCGCCGGTGGAAATCGTCTGGTGGAACACCCAGGAGCGCCGCGTCGAGCGCACCAGCCTGCCGGCGCGCACACTGCAGGTCGCCGCCAACGCACAGCTCGAAGAACACGCCGAGCCCCCCGCCGCGCCCAGCGAAACGCCGGTCAGCGACACGCTGCTGTGGCCCTGGCAGCTCGCCTGCGCGCTGCTTAGCCTGACCACCCTGCTCGGCTTCGGCCTGTGGTGGCGCGCCCGTAGCCAGCCGGCGGTGATCCGTGTGGCGCAGGCCGGTCCCAGCACCCGCACGCTGCTCGACGAACTGCGCCGCGCCTGCCAGGCCAACGACTCCCACGCCACCCGCCAGGCGCTGGACGCCTGGGCCCGCCAGCAGCCGGAAACCCTGGCCGACATGGCAGCGCGCTTCGTGCCGCTGTCCGATGCGCTGGACGGCCTCAACGGCGCGCTTTACAGCGACAGCGAAGGCGGTCGCAACTGGCAGGGCGAAGACCTCTGGCGCGCCATCCGCACCCTCCCCGGCGCCGATCCGGACGCGCCGCCAGCGCCGGAAGCCAGCAGCCTGCCGCCGCTCTATCCACGCTGACAGCTATGCTGGAGGCATCCCCGCCAGAGGTGCCTCCATGCCCGCCCACCGGCTGATTCCAGCGCTGGCCGCCGGCCTGCTGCTGATCTGCAACTTGCTCCAGGCAGCCCCGCTGAGCGCTGCCGAGGTCCTGCCACCGACCCAGCCACTGCAGGGCCCCGGCGGCTCGAACTATGCCCACGCCGATGTGCGCCAGTCGCACTTCACCACCGACGGCAACGAGTACTGGGTGTTCACCCCGGACCGTCCTGCCCCGTCCACGGCCCCCGTCGTGGTCTTCACCCACGGCTGGAGCGTCATGCAGCCCGACCTCTACCGCGCCTGGATCGAGCACATCGTCCGGCGCGGTGCCATCCTCATCTACCCGCGCTACCAGGCCACGCTGAAGACGCCGGCGGCGGAATTCCTGCCCAACGCCGCCGATTCCGTGCGCCGCGCCCTCGCCGATCTGCAGGCGGGCAAACTGGGGGTGAAGCCGGAGCTGGAGCACGTCGCCTATGTCGGCCATTCGGCGGGCGGCCTGATCGCCAGCGGGCTGGCAGCCTCCTGGCAACGCCTCGGCGTGCCACAACCGCGCGCGCTGATGGCGGTTGAGCCGGGCAAGAGCAGCGGCCCGCGCTGGCGGCAGGTGCCGCTGGAGCCACTGGCAAACATTCCCGCCGGCACCTTGCTGCTGGCTGTTTGTGGTGATGAGGACGATCGCGTCGCCTGCGATGACGCGCGACGTGTCTACGCGGAAAGCAAGCAGGTCGCACCGCGCGATAAGGACTTGCTCCTGCTTCGCAGCGACCGCCACGGCAGCCCGCCGCTGCTGGCCAATCACGCAGCACCAACCGCGCCGCGTTTCGATCCGCGCTACCCGCCCAGCGACTCTTCCAGCTGGCTGCTCAACCGCGTGCAGGAACGTGTGAAGCAGCGGCTCAAGCAGGGCCAGCGTCCGGCGCACAACGCTTTGGCCACCGATGCGATGGACTGGTTCGGACCGTGGAAGCTGTTCGATGCGCTGTGCGATGCGGCCTTCTACGGCCAGGATCGCGATTACGCCCTGGGCGGCGGGCCGGCGCAGCTCTCCATGGGGCGCTGGAGCGATGGGACTCCGGTGAAGGCGATCCAGCGGTTGTCCCAATCCGCCCCCTGATGGTTCGGGCGCATGGCGGGTTCGCGAGCAGGCTCGCTCCTACGAAAAGCCACCGCTCTGGCTCTGGCTCTGGCTCTTAAATACTTCCAGAGAAATGTCCGCACACTCCAGAGTGCCCCTTTCAGAAGGCCGAAGGTGATCGGAGTTTCAGGGGTTGAGCGACATGGATGTCGCGAGAGCGTTGTCGGGCCAGGGATGGCCCGTCAACGCGGGCCCCTGGAACTCCGAAGAACCGAGGGTACTTTTCGCGCAGCGAAAAGCCGGATGCCAGGGGCGAGACCTTTGCCTACTTTGGGTCTTTCCAAAGTAGGTCGCCCGAGGGGGCGAAACAAGATGCTTGGGCGTACGCCGAAGCGACGCTGAAACACCCAGGCCAACGCAGCAGACCTGCAACACCAGAGCAAAAAAACGTCGGCCCTGCCGACGGATCGCGGGCATGGCCCGCTCCTACAAGGTCAGCCCCTGGTCCAGTCGACTCAGCTGCCGCTGCTCTCCATCACCGCGCCCTTGAACACATCGTCCAGCGGCACCTGGTAGCCGATGGCAAGGCGGTTCGTTTCGTTGGCCATGGCCACCACCGCCATCAGCTCGCCGAGCATGGCGTCGTCCATCCCAGCCTTGCGCGCTGCGGCACCGTGGGAGCCGATGCAGTAATTGCAGTTGTTGGTGACACTGACGGCAACGTAGATCAGTTCCTTCACCAGCGGGTCCAGTTGCCCCGGCCCCATCACTTCCTTGAGGCTTTCCCAGGTGCGCTTGAGGGTCTGCGGATGGTTGGCGAGGGCCTTCCAGAAGTTGTTCACCCAGTCGATCTTGCGGGTCGCCATGATGTCGTCATAGACGGCACGGACTTCAGGACTGGCTTCGGCGTACTCGATGAGCTGGAAGGACATGGTGGCTCCTAACGGAAAGGAATAAGAAAAGCAGAATTCAGAATTGGATGGCGGAATGAACGATGGAGAAAGATAAGGCGCTTTCTCCCCTCCCCGTCAAGGAATCAGACCCATGCAACGCCTCCCCGCCCTGCTCTTCGCCGCCGCCCTGTTGCCCGCCGCAAGCCAGGCTGCCCAGCCCGGCCTGTGGGACACTTACGCCAGTCTCAAGCAGCACACTTTCGTCGACCTGACCCACTCTTTCGACAGCAACACGCCGCACTGGAAAGGCTTCGACCCCATGGGCCGCAAGACGCTCTACACCGTGGACAAGGATGGCTTCCAGGTGGAGCTGTACAGCCACGTCGGCCAGTGGGGCACCCACGTCGACCCGCCGGTGCACTTCCACAAGGGCCTGCGCAGCGTCGACCAGCTCGATGTGAAGGAGCAGTTCCTGCCGCTGGTGGTGTTCGACATCCATGAACAGGTGGCGAAGAACCCCGACTACGTACTCACCCTCGCCGATGTGAAGGCCTGGGAGGCCAGGCATGGTGCGGTACCGGAAGGCTCCTTCGCGGCGCTGCGCACCGACTGGTCCCAGCGCTGGCCAGACCAGGCGAAGATGCAGAACCAGGACGCCAAGGGCGTGGCGCACTATCCGGGCTGGAGCAAGGAGGCGCTGGTGTACCTCTACGAGACGCGCAAGATCACTGCATCGGGCCACGAGACCACCGACACCGATCCGGGCATCGCCACCAGCAAGGACGACTATTCGCTGGAGTCCTACATCCTGGGCACCAACCACTACCAGATCGAACTGCTCGCCAACCTCGACAAGGTGCCCGAAGCCGGCGCGCTGGCGGTGGTGAGTTTCCCGAAGATTGCCCAGGGTACGGGCTTCCCGGCGCGGGTGTTTGCGATTCTGCCGTGAAGGCGGCCCCTACGAAGAACATAAAAAAACGCGGCCCGAGGGCCGCGTTCTTTATTGCTCGAGCGTCGATCAGTGAACCAGGATCGAAGCCTTCTTCTGACGCACCTTCTCCGGGTTGATCAGGAAGCGCGCCAGCGCCGGCAGCAGCCACAGGGCGCCGAACATGTTCCAGAGGAGCATGAAGGTCAGCATCAGGCCCATGTCGGCCTGGAACTTGATCGCCGAGAAGATCCAGGTGGCTACGCCGATGGCCAGGCACAGGCCGGTGAACAGTACTGCTTTGCCAGTGGACTTCAGGGTCTCGTAGTAGGCTTCCTGCAGGGACAGGCCCTGGCGCAGGAAGGACTCCAGGCGGGTGTAGATGTAGATGCCGTAGTCCACGCCGATACCCACGCCCAGCGCGATCACCGGCAGGGTCGCCACCTTCACGCCGATGCCCAGGGTCGCCATCAGCGCGTTGCCCAGCACCGAGGTGAGGATCAGCGGCAGCACGATGCACAGGGTCGCGGCGAAGGAGCGGAAGGTGATCAGGCACATCAGCGCAACGCAGATGTACACCAGGATCAGGATGGTCAGTTCCGAGTGCTTGATCACGTCGTTGGTGGCGGCCTCGATACCGGCGTTACCGGCGGCGAGCTTGAACTTCAGGTCGTCCTTCTCGTTGGCCTTGGCGAAGTCCTGAACGACGGCCACGGCGCGGTCGAGGGTCTCGGCCTTGTGGTCGTTGAGGAACACCAGCAGGGGTGCCAGCGAGCAGTTGCTGTTGAACAGGCCTTCGGCGCGGCTGATGGAGTTGTTCAGCACGTCCTGGTTGCGCGACAGCGACTCCCACTTCAGGTTGCCTTCGTTCATGCCCTTGATCATCTGCTTGGAGACGGTGACCAGGGAGATGGCCGACTGCACGCCCTGGGTGTTCTCCAGGCGCCAGGCCAGCTCGTCGATGGCGGACAGGGTCTTGTGGGTGGAGCAGCCTTCGGCCTCGGACGCCACCATCACCACCAGCACGTCGGAGCTGGTCGAGTAGTTGCGGATGATGAAGTCGTTGTCCAGGTTGTAGCGCGAGTCCGGACGCAGCTCCGGCGCGCCCTGGTCGAGGTCGCCGATCTTCAGGTGATGACCCTGCCACATGCCGCCGGCGAACATCGCCAGGGCGATGACCACGGAGATCGGGGCCACGGACGGGCTGGCGAAGTTGGACAGCGCACGCCAGAAGGGATGGTCGCGCACGGCGTCTTCCTTGCTGCGCTGTACCGCCTTCTTGCTGATGCCGATGTAGGAAATGGCAACTGGCAGCAGGATCAGGTTGGTGAACACGATCACCGCCACGCCGATGGACGCGCCGATGGCCAGTTCGCGGATCACGCCGATGTCGATCACCAGCAGGGTGATGAAGCCCACGGCGTCCGCGAGGATCGCGATCATGCCCGGCAGGAACAGCTGGCGGAAGGTGCGGCGGGCGGCCAGCAGCGGGGTTTCCGCGTCACTGGACTGCAGGGCGATACCGTTGATCTTCTGCACGCCATGGGAAATACCGATGGCGAAGATCAGGAACGGCACCAGCATCGAGTACGGGTCCAGCCCGAAGCCGATGATGTGCAGCAGGCCCAGCTGCCAGATCACCGCCACCAGGGTGGTGGACAGCACGGCGATGGTGGAGCGCACGCACTTGGTGAACCACAGCAGCAGCACCAGGGTGATGACGAAGCAGATGCCGAAGAAGCCGACCACCATCAGCAGGCCATCGATCAGGTCACCGACCTTCTTGGCGAAGCCGGTGATGTGGATCTTCACGTTGGGGTTCTGCAGCTGGTACTTGTCGCGGATCTTCTCTTCCAGCTCATGGGAGAACTGGCGGTAGTCCAGCTTCATCAGCTTGCCCTGGTCCTTCGGGTCCGGGTAGACCTCCAGCAGCGGCACGTCGACGATGCTCGACTTGAAGTTGTTGGCCACCAGGCGGCCGATCTGGCCCGACTTGAGCACGTTGTTGCGCAGCAGGTCCAGGGCCTTGGCGGAACCGTCGTAGGTCTGCGGGATCACCTCGCCACCGGCGAAGCCTTCCTCGGTCACTTCGGTCCAGCGCACGCTCGGGCTCCACAGCGACTTCATGCCGGAGCGGTCGACGCCGGGGATGTAGAAGACCTCGTCATGGATCTGCCGCAGCGTCTCCATGTACTCCTTGGTGAAGATGTCGCCATTCACCGCTTCCACCGAGATGCGCACGGTGTTGCCGAGGTTGGCCAGGTCGTTGCGGTGCTCCAGCATGTTCTGGATGAACGGGTGCTGCAGCGGGATCATCTTCTCGAAGCTGGTGGACGGACGCACTTGCGTGGCCGACCAGGCGAGGAAGACGGTCACCAGCAGGCACGCGATGATCACGAACGGCCGGTGGGTGAAGATGATGCGTTCCAGGAAAGTCGCCTTGTCCTGTTGATGCTTGTTCAGAGCGTTCATTGCGGCTCCCCGGCTTATTGTTGTTCTGTCAGCTCGGCGCCGGTCGCCGAAGCCAGGTGGATACCGCCCTGGCCGACCAGGACCAGGTTGCCATTGCCGGCCGCGCTCACGCCCGCGAGGGACAGGCGATCCGGACGGTTGACGACACTGAAGCTCACGCCGTCGTCCTTGCTCTCCAGCACGCTGCCGCCATGGCCGACGACGACGATGGTGCCGTCATCCAGCAGGCTGCCTTCGGAGAGGCCGAACTCCAGCTCGCCGCCGTTGGCGGTGGGCAGGCTGACCTGCTGCCAGGTGCCGCCGAAATCGGTGGAGCGGAACAGGTGGCCACGCAGACCGTAGGCCAGGACGGTGCCGGCCTGGGTGGTGCCGGTGGCGCCGAACAGCGAGCCTTCGTACGGGCCCTGGAGTTTTTCCCAGGTCTCGCCCCAGTCCTTGGAGCGGAACATGCTGCCCGCCTCGCCGACCACGAACAGGCCGGAATCCTTCACCGCCGTGATGGCGTTGAGGTGGAACTGGTCTTCGTTGTCCAGGCGATCGCTGACGTCTTCCCAGTGCTGGCCGCCGTCGGTGGTTTCCAGCAGCGCGCCATAGGCGCCCACGGCCATGCCGTGGTTTTCGTCCTGGAACCAGATGTCCAGCAGCGGCGCTTCGCGCTTGAGGTCCTCGAACTGGCGCACCCAGGTGGTGCCGCCATCGGTGGTGGCCAGGACCTGGGCATCATGGCCGACGGCCCAGCCCTTCTTGTCGCTGATGAAGAACACCGAGGTCAGCAACTGGCGGGTCGGCACGGTGGCCTGGGTCCAGCTCTTGCCTGCGTCGTCGGAATAGAGGATGTGCCCGTGATCACCCACCGCGACCAGACGCTTGCCGGCATGGGCAATGCTCAGCAGCAGGCTGCTGGAGGCCTTGGCGGAAACGATCGAGTTGGAATCACTGGCGGCGTCCGTCGCGGCAACGGCATGCAGCGGAGCCAGGGACATCATCAGGAAGGAAAGCGCGCCGAGCAGGGAAACCGTCTTGCGCGACATCGGGAAAGAGCTTCGCACTCCCGATACGGGCTGCTCGCTCGAAGTGCGCCACAGGGGCTCACGCATATGCCTTTACCTCTTTTTCTTATGCAGGCGGTATGTAGTTTGGAGCTATATAGCCAGCCTTTTCCGAGGCTGACAATTAACGGCACGTTATCTTTTGTTAAGCCCTGGCCGCCTCACTCGAAAGGATGACTGCGTTTTGCCATCCCAGCCGAAAGGCGCGCGGCTGGCGGCTTTCAGCGGGGTGAGCGGTAACACTTTTCGCCTTCGCCCTACAGGTTCTGGCGACTTTTCTGCCACAAATGAAAAAGCCCGCCGAAGGGCGGGCTCTTTCAGACATGACACGAACTCAGCGAGTGCCGCGGCGACGCAGTGCGGACGGGCTGAAGTAGGAGTCGTCCGGCACGGCCTGGCCGAAGTCGATGGTGCTCGGCTCTTCGTTGTCCAGGTTCTGTACGTGGTAGCGACGGGCCTGCAGGTCGTGGAAGGTATCCAGAGCGGTCCAGGTGGTGGGCAGCTCGTAGTAGTTCTTCAGGTAGGCCAGCGAGACACGCCACAGCTCGCCGCGACCGTCGTACTGGTCGACTTCGGCGGCGCCCCAGCTGTCTTCGTCCAGGAACAGCACGCGCTTGGAGTAGATGTGGCGCGAGCCCGGCTTCAGGGTGCCTTCGACGACCCACACGCGGTGCAGTTCGTAGCGGGTGTACTTCGGGTTCAGGTGACTGGGGGTCAGCAGATCCTTGTACTTAACCTCAGGGCTGGAAACCTTGTAGTTGTTGTACGGGATGTACATTTCCTTCTTGCCGATCAGTTTCCACTCGTAGCGATCCGGCGAGCCGTTGAACATGTCGGTGTCGTCGGCGGTACGCAGGCCGTCAGCGGCGGCGATCGGGGTGTCGTAGGCCAGGTTCGGCGCACGGCGCACGCGGCGCTGGCCAGCGTTGTAGCCCCAGGCCTGACGCGGTTCCTTCACCTGATCCAGGGTCTCGTGGACCAGCGCGGCACCACCGGCCAGGCGAGCCGGGCTCTTGGTGAACGACAGGTAGTAGAACAGCAGGTTGTTCAGGTCAGCGAAGCTCTTGCCCTGGACGTAGTACTTGAACAGTGCTTCCTGCTGCGAGGTCACCAGCGAGTAGTCACCGTTGCGCTGCACAGCCACTTCGGACGCACGACGCACGATGAAGGTGCCGCGGTAGCGAGCGATGTGGTTCCACACCGCCTCCACGCCGCTCTGCGGGATCGGGAACGGAATACCGCCGAAGGCATCGACGAAGCCGTTGCCGCCCTCGGCCAGCTTGGCGCTGGTGGCGTTCTTCAGGGTGTTGTCATACACCCACTGCGGAGCCGAACCACTGCGGCGGCTCGGGTACACCGGCATCTGGAAGGTGTCCGGGTAGGTGGCGAACAACGCCAGGGTGCCCGGGGTCAGGTTGGCCTTGTACTGGTCCAGGTTCGCCTTGGTGATGGTGTACAGCGGCTTGTCGGCGGCAAACGGGTCGATGTGGTGCTGGCCCGGCTTGTAGCCGGCCGGCGCCTGGGTGATGCCACCGGTCCAGGCCGGAATGGTGCCGGCGGCGTTGCCGGCCTTTTCCGCGCCCATCGGGGTCAGGGTCGACTGCAGCTTGGCCGCGTCCTGCGGGGAAACCGCTGCCAGGGCGCTGCCGGCCGACAGGGCCAGGGCCACTGCGGCGCCAACCAGGGTACGCATGTTGCGCATGTTGCTTCTCCGTGAGGTGTGCGCGGCGGGTACTTCTGAACCCCGCCGCGCGGCTTTCATAGGATCTGTTTTCGTTAGAACGAGTACTTGACGTTGAAGCCCACGTTGTCGCGGTCGCGTGCGGCGTTGTTCTGCCCGGCGCCGTAGAACTCGGTGTATTGCAACTCGGCTTCCAGGGCGTTCAGGTAGGTCGCCTTGACGCCCAGGGTGTAGGCCTTGCGGCCTTCGATGAAGTTGCCGGTCTGGTAGGAGTTGCCTTCGAAGTCGTCCTTGTAGACGGCGTAGGGCGAGATGTTCACACCGGCGAAGACGTCGTTCCAGGTACCCGACAGCAGCAGGGTGTAGCCGTAGGCGTTCTTGTTCACCTGATCGTCGCGGTCGTAGCCGGAGATGTAGGCGCCGTTGCTGCGACCGGAGTAGTAGCGGGTCGAACCGTCGTAAGCGGTGTACTGCAGGTTGCTGCCGCGCAGGTGCTCGGAAGCCAGCTCCGCCACGCCCATCAGCGAGTCGAAGGACAGCGACGGACCGAAGTTGTAGATGGTGCCCAGCGAGGTGTTGAAGGCCTCGACACGCTCGTAGTTGTGGATCTGGTCGCTCATCGAGACCTGACCACCACCGATGTTCACGCTCTTCCCGCTGGCCAGACCCGGAGCCTGGACCAGCAGGTCGCCAAGAAGGTCGTTGGTGGTGGCGATGCCGATCGGCAGGTTCGGGCGGTAGGCCAGCTCACCGAATACCGAGGCGTCGCCCACGGTGGTGTTGAAGCTGAGGCCGTACATGCGGATGTTCTCGACGTACTCGCGGCGGGCGTTGACCTGGTTGGCTACGTCCACGGAGGTCGCGCCGTTGACCAGGCTCAGCACCTGCCCGGCCAGGGCGTTGCCGCCGCCTGCTGCCGAGACCAGCTGGTCGTAGGAGCTGAAGCCGCCAATGCCGGCCAGCTGGTCGAGGTTCACGCCGGCGTAATCGCTGTTCAGGTCAGCGTAGATGGTCGGCTCTTTCGAGTGGTAGTTCACGAAGTAGAAGCCGAACTCAGTGGAGTTCAGTTCTTCGGCCACGTAGTGGAAGGCCACGCCGAACTGGCCATCGTTCTTGGCGTTGATGTCCTTGCCGACGTTGGCGACCTTGAACACGCCATTGGAGTCCAGGTAGCCGGTGCCCTGCAGGCCGCCCACATGGGCTGCCGACAGCTGCGGGTAGAGGGTCTGGAACAGCGGGTTGGAGAGCGCACCCACGGTGGTGTAGGCCGTGTTGCCGCCGTCGGCGAACAGATCGGTCTCGGAGAAGAAGGTACCGACCGGGTCGATGCGGGTCTCTTTCCAGTTCCACTGGTAGAAGGCGTCCATCGACAGGTTGTCGGTCAGGCCGATGTTGAAGCTCGCGGCTTCAACCGGCATCAGCACTTCCTTCAGTTCGGAGCCAGGCAGGCGGAACTTGGCGGCGTCCACCGGGTTGGTGGTGTTGACGCCACCGCGATAGAAGATGCCCTCGCCCCAGTTGAACACCTGGCGACCCAGGCGCGCGGTCAGCGGGTGGTCGGCCACGTCCCAGTTGCCATAGACGTAGGCATCGAGGATCTCGGCGCGGTTGCCGGCGGCGTCGCGGGTCTCGCTGGTGAAGCGGTCGCTGTTGGGGTAGGTCTGGCTCGGCTGCGCCGGATGGTTGTTATCGTAGTAGTCGTTGCGCTTGTCCATGATCTGAGTGTCATAGAAAGCCGAGCCACGTACGAACAGGCCGTAGTTCTTGTAGGTCGCTTCCAGGTCGGAAGTGATCTTGTACACCTCGGAAACCAGGCCGGTGTCGAAGTTGCGGTTGCCGTCGTTGCCGTTGATGTCGTTGTTGGTCTTGTCCTGGCCCTGCACGCGCCACAGAGCGCCATAGGAAACGGTGCTGTCCAGCGAGCCGGTCACCTCGTTGTCGAGGAAGCTGAACTCCACGGCGGTCGCCGGGGCGGACATCAGCAGAGGCAGAATGCCTGCCAGGGCGAAGCCCGCACGAGCAGGCGCAAAACGCAAGACGGGCTTGCGAACTGGGATTTCCATTAGGACTCACTCCATGGACTGATCATTCTTTGGCGGTGCCGCCACTGCGGGCGGTTCACCGTTTTCAGCCGTTATTCCACGGCCTTGTTGTCGTCGATCTGAAGGAAACTCCCCCAAGGTGCTCGACATGCCTCCCGCCCCATCGGACGGGCAAAGGCTAAGCGGGGTCCGTCGGTGCAACCCCAGTGCCAACAGCACCGATGTATCCGATTCTGCTTACAAAAAATAAAGAATCTGCGCGCTACTTTTTGTGACTGGTCGTTCACTGATCAAATCAAGTGGCCGATTGCGCCATTTGCCATCCCTGATGGCGCAATCGGCCCCTGAAGGCGCGACGCAGACACATCGGCGTTTTTCGCCCAATATCACAAAGCGATAAGAATGATATCGGTTAATTTCGATAGGTAACAAAAAGGTGTTACCAACAAAAGTTGGTAACACCTTTTCGAAAGTGCATTGCGCCCCTGGAACGGAGCGCGGCGGGTGTGTTACGCGAGGCTCTTGCTGACTACTTCGTATACATCGCTGGACAGCTCGCCGGACGCGAGGATGCGCTCCAGCTCGGCCTTCATCAGCGCCTGACGCGCCGGCGCGTACTTGCGCCAGCGGGTCAGCGGGGTCAGCAGGCGCGAGGCGATCTGCGGGTTGAGCGCGTTGAGGGTGATGATCTGGTCGGCCAGGAAGCGGTAGCCGGCGCCGTCTGCGCGGTGGAAGTTCACCGCGTTCTGGTTGGCGAAGGCGCCGATCAGCGCGCGGATCTTGTTCGGGTTCTTCAGGGTGAAGGCCGAATGCTTCATCAGTTCCTGTACACGCTCCAGCCCGCCCGGCAGGGTGCAGCCGGCCTGGACGCTGAACCACTGGTCCATCACCAGCGGGTCGTCCTTGAAGTAGTCGGCGAACATCGCCAGCCCCTCGGCCTTTTCACTCTCGAAGGACGAGTTGACCAGCACGGCCAGCGCGGTCAGGCGCTCGGTCATGTTGTCGCACTCCTTGTACTGCTCCTGGCAGGCGGCGAGCACTTCGGCCTTGCCGCTCTGCATGAGGTAGGACAGCGCAATGTTCTGCAGGCTGCGGCGGGCGATATGCGAAGCTTCGGCGACGTAGGCGGTCTCGCGGGACTGCTTTCGGTTGGCCTGGTAGCGCTCCCACAGCGGCTCGTGCAGCGCCGCGCCGATCTGCTGGCGGGCGAATTCGCGGGCGGCGTGGATGGCTTCGACGTCAGCCACTTCGCTGATCTCGGTGAGGTAGGCTTCGCTGGGCAGCGAAAGCATCTCGGCAACCATGGCCTGATCCAGGCCGGTATCCAGCAGCAAGGTGCGGAAAGCGGTGATCAGGCGATCATCCAGGACAAGCTTCTCGCCACGCTGGTGCTGGCCGATCAGTTCCTGCAGGACCTGCACGGACAGCTGCTGGCCGGCCTCCCAGCGGTTGAAGCCGTCCTCGTCGTGCTGCATGAGGAACATCAGCTGGTCGCGGTTGTACGGGAAGCTCAGCTTCACCGGCGCGGAGAAGCCACGCAGCAGCGACGGCAACGGCTTCTCAGCCAGGCCGACGAAGGTGAAGGACTGTTCGGCCTCGGTGACCTGCAGCACGCGATCGCTGCCGTGGGCGTGCTCTTCGCCCTGCAGGCGCAGCGACAGGGCGTTGCCCAGCTTATCGATCAGGCCCATCTGCACCGGAATGACGAAGGGCTGCTTCTCGCTCTGCCCCGGCGTGGCCGGGCAGCTCTGGCGGAAGTTCAGGGTGTAGCTCTGCGCCGCAGCGTCGAAGCTTTCCTCCACCGCCAGGCGCGGGGTGCCGGACTGGCTGTACCAGCGCTTGAACTGGGTCAGGTCGACGCCGTTGGCATCTTCCATGGCCTTGACGAAGTCGTCGCAGGTCACGGCCTGGCCGTCATGGCGCTCGAAGTACAGGTCGGTGCCCTTGCGGAAGCCTTCGGCGCCCAGCAGGGTGTGGATCATGCGCACCACTTCCGAACCCTTCTCGTAGACGGTCAGGGTGTAGAAGTTGGAAATCTCGATGAAGGAATCCGGGCGCACCGGGTGCGCCATGGGGCCGGCGTCCTCGGCGAACTGGTTGGTGCGCAGGAAGGCCACGTCCTCGACGCGCTTGACGGTGCGCGAGTTCATGTCGGCGGAAAACTCGCTGTCGCGGAACACGGTGAAGCCTTCCTTGAGCGACAGCTGGAACCAGTCGCGGCAGGTCACGCGGTTGCCCGACCAGTTGTGGAAGTACTCGTGGGCGACGACACCTTCGACGCGCTGGTGCGCGGCATCGGTGGCGGTCTCGGCCTTGGCCAGTACGCAGCTGGAGTTGAAGATGTTGAGGCCCTTGTTCTCCATGGCGCCCATGTTGAAGTCGTTGACCGCGACGATCATGAAGATGTCCAGGTCGTACTCGCGGCCGTAGACCTTCTCGTCCCAGCGCATCGAGTTCTTCAGGCTGTCCATGGCGTGCTGGACCTTGTCGATGTTCTCCGGCTCGACATAGATGCGCAGGGTGACTTCGCGCTCGCTCATGGTGGTGAACTGGTCTTCCACGCACCAGAGGTCACCGGCGACCAGGGCGAACAGGTAGGCCGGCTTCTTGAACGGGTCCTGCCAGGTCGCCCAGTGGCGGCCGCCCTCTTCCGAGCCGCTGGCCACCGGGTTGCCGTTGGACAGGAGCACCGGATACTGGTGCTGCTCGGCCGACAGCGTGGTGGTGAAGCTGCTCATCACGTCCGGGCGGTCGAGGTAGTAGGTGATCTTGCGGAAACCTTCGGCCTCGCACTGGGTGCAGAACATCTTGCCGGACTTGTACAGGCCTTCCAGCGCGGTGTTGCTTTCCGGATGGATGCGCACGGTGCTGTCGACGGTGAAGGTCTTCGCAGTCGGCTGCAGGGTCAGGTGGTTCTCGTCCTGCTGGTACTGGCCGGCTTCGAGGGTCTGGTCGTCCAGCGCCACCGACAGCAGCTCCAGCTGCTGGCCGTCGAGCACCAGCGGCGGCAAGCCGTCGCCGCGCTCCGGGTTGCGGCGCATCACCAGCTGGGCGTGGACCAGGGTGTGGTCCTCGTACAGCTCGAAGGTCAGGTTGGTCTCGTCGATCAGGTACTCGGGCGCCTGATAATCCTTGAGGTAGATGACTTTCGGTTGCTCGGTACGCATGGCTTTTGGCCCCTTGGAAGGCGGCAGGCAGGATGGGCCGGCCGGAGGAATACTGACTCTAGCGATTGGAAACGGCGCGGGCGAGTCGGGAACGCATCTATCCCTAGATGCGTTCCTCGTGCCGAAAATTCAATGCAGGTTCGATCAGGCGCTGATGGCCAGTTGGTACGCGGTGAACTTGCGCACGTTGATCACGCCGGTATCGAAGATCAGGTACTGGCCCTTGATACCCTGCAGGGTACCCTCGACCACCGGCGTCTTGTCCAGATCGAAGCTGGTGATCTTGGCCAGGTAGGCCTCCACCGGGTAGCTGATCTCGATGGGTTGCATGTCGATCACCGGCTGGATCGCCTGCAGGCCGAAGCGCTGCTGCAGGGCGACGATGCCCTCGGCGCAGGCGTCGAATATCTGCTCGCGGATGGCTACCAGGTCCAGCGGCTCGGCTTCGCCCTTGAGCAGTGCGCGCCAGTTGGTGCGGTCGGTGACCTGGCTGCGCAGCAGGTCCTCGACGAAGCCGGACTGCTGGCGGGTCGCCACGCGCATGATCGGCAGCGCCTGGCGCGCGCCCTGGTCGATCCAGCGGGTCGGCACCTGGGTCGCGCGGGTGATACCGACCTTGGCCCCCGAGGAGTTGGCCAGGTAGACCACATGGTCGGTCATGCAGAAGCGCTCGCCCCACTCCGGTTCGCGGCAGGAGCCGTCCTCGTAGTGGCACTTCTCCGGGCTCATGATGCAGCTGTCGCATTGCGCCAGCTTGGTGAAGCACGGGTAGCAGTACCCCTGGGCGAAGCTCTTCTTGGTCTTGCGCCCGCAGTGGCAGCAGTTGATCTCGCCCAGGTACTCCAGGCGCACGGTCTTGCCGATCAGCGGGTTTACCGCGACTTCCTTCTCGCCGAGGCGAAAGGCGTACTGCACGGGGCTTTCCAGGCGCGCCGACATCTTGCTCAGGGCGCCGCGTCCAATCTCTTCCATCAAAACCCTGCCATCAGTGCAGCGAATTGGAGGAGAAGAGGATGTTCGGGATCGGCTCGGCGTGTGACTCGCAGGCCTGCGGGCCCATGTAGCCGGTACGCTGGTCCTCGGGAAGGTTGTCCATCTCCCAGGCGATCATGGCCTGCAGCGACAGCTCCTTCTGTTCCACGGACAGCTTGCGGCCGTCGGGCCATTTGCCGATTTCCACGGCCAGCTTGAGGCTCTCGTAGATTTCGGGGGTGATGTTCTCGATCATTTCGGCGAAGGACGACATGGGCCGGCTCCTGCAGGGGAAAAACGAAGCCGGCATTCTACCGGGCGAACGCGCTGTGCGCACGAACGCCGGTCAATCGGTTGCGCAGCTCCCGTTCATCCAGGGGCGCTTTCGTAGGATGGCGTGGAGCGAAGCGATACCCATCGATCCCAGCACCGACAGCATGGGTATCGCCTAGGCTCCACCCATCCTACGAAGTCGCCAGCCGGCAAGGATCGGCCGATGATGAAACGCCGCAATGCGGCTCAGCGCGCCGCGCGCCGCGCCAACAGCCCGCCGAGCAGACCACTCAGGCAACCCGCCACCAGCCCGCCGACGTGGGCGCCGTTGGCGATGGAGCCGAAGCCGAGCAGGTCGATCACGCCCGACAGGCACACCAGCAGCCAGATCAGCATCATCGCCACCACGCCCTTGGGCAGGTGATAGGCAGGCGTCGGCGCCATGCGTTGGAAGATCCAGCAGTGGCCGAGCAGGCCGTAAAGCACACCGGACAGGCCACCGAACAGGCTCGGCCCACTGACGCCGTACTGCACCAGATTCGACACCAGGCCGAAGCCCAGGCTCAGCCCCAGCAGCATCCAGGCGCCCTGGCGATACTCGATGCGCCGCCCCAGTTCCCAGTACCACATGGCGTTCATCGCCAGGTGCAGCCAGCCGAAGTGGATCAGCATGGGCGTGAACAGACGCCACCACTGCCCCTGCGCCAGCGAGTCGGACAGCGGATAGAACAGCGCGCGGTCCTCGCCGACCATCTGGAAATTCTGGAAGGTGAACCAGCGCAGTGTCTCCGGAGAAGTGCCGAGCAGGGTGATGGCGGCCACCACGAAGGTCACCAGTAGCACCGCCGCCGTCATACGGCTCATCTTCAGTTGCTGGACGAAACCCGGCCCGCCGCGCTGGGGCTCGGCGTGCACGGTAAATTCGGGATCGCCCTGTGGATAACGCTGGTACAGACTGCGTACCTGCTCAGCCAGCTGAGAGTTAGGTACCCAGAGCACTTGCTCGCCGGACTCCTCGCTGACCCGGAATGGCACGTTCAGCCGCTGCAGCAGGGTGACGAACTGCCCGAGATCGACCGCCGCCGGCAACCGCATCGCTTCAATTGCGCTCACTCATCGCCCTCCGGACGCTTCACATCCACCCAAACGAACTTGTTGCGGTCCAGCCGCGTTTCCTCGTCCAGCCGGTAGGCCGCGAGCTTGCCGTACATCACCGCGCTGTAGTCCAGGCAGGCGAGGTTCGGGCGGATCGGTGCCGGGGTGCCGCGCCGCCAGTAGTGGCCGACGAACAGCAGCGGCTCGTCGGCGCCGTAGGTCAGCAAGCGCGACTTCTGCTCCTCGCTGAGGCGCTCGCTGGCCACTTCGTCAGGCAGTGCGTCGGGCTGGAACACGATATCGCCGTAGGTTTCCGGCGCGCGGTCTTCTTCCCAGAACTTGGTGCGGAAGAAGGCACGGGTGAAACCGTCGCTGCCGGTCAGCGTCAGGCCGTTGGGCAGGCGCATGTCGGTGCCGCGCAGCAGGCGGTCGCAGGCCTGCTGGGCAAAACTGCCCGGCTCGGCGGTGGCCATGAGGAAGGCTTCGTCGATGCGCCCATCAGGGAACTGCTGGCGCAGCGTGTCGATCACGTCGTGGTCCCAGCAGGCGTGGACCATGCGGAAACGCCCGGAATCGAGGAACAGCGGCATCTCCTGGAACCAGCCGAGGAAGTCGCGCCAGTCCGCCGGGTGGCCTTCGAACTGCTCCAGCGTCTCGCGGATCAGCCGGGCGTGGCGCGGCGTGTGCTCGCGCACGTACTGGCGACCACTACCCGGCGCGGCGGGCGTGGACCAGCCGAGCGCGTTGAATTCATGGTTGCCCATGATGCACAGTGCCTCGCCGGCGGCGACCATGTCATGCACCCGGTGCAGCGCCTCGCGGATGCGCGGGCCACGGTCGATGAGGTCGCCCAGGAACAGCGCCTGTCGTCGCGCATGTCGCCACACGCCACCCTGCGAGCGATAGCCGAGGCGCTCCAGCAGATGGTCGAGGGTGTGCGCGCAGCCGTGGATATCGCCGATCAGGTCATAGCCACGTGCGGGGTCGAGTTCCATCACTCGCTGCTCCCGAGGCGGCTGCCCCAACCCAGCTTGGTCCGGCAGACCTCGTAGTAGTTGTGGTCGATGGGGTGGATCAGGCGCAGCTTCTGCGGCTTCTTGCTCACCGTGACGGTGTCGCCTGGAGCGCAGGTGAAGTGGTTCTGGCCGTCGCAGGACACCTGCGGGTAGATCTGCATGTTCGGTGAGACGACGATCTTCAGCTCGCTGTTGCCGTCCACCACGATGGGGCGGCTGGACAGCATGTGCGGGTACATCGGCACGACCACGATGGCATCCAGCTTGGGATGCATGATCGGCCCGCCGGCGGACAGCGCATAGGCGGTGGAGCCGGTCGGGGTGGCGACGATCAGGCCGTCGGCCTTCTGGCTGCAGACGAACTGACCGTCGATGTACAGCTCGAACTCGATCATCCGCGTGGACTTGCCGGGGTGCAGCACCACGTCGTTCAACGCGTCGCCCTGACCGATGGATTCGCCGTGGCGGCGTACCAGCGCGTCGAGCAGGAAGCGGCTCTCGACTATGTACTGGCCGCCGAGGACTTCGGCGACCTTGGTTTCCAGCTCGTCGGGGCGGATATCGGTGAGGAAGCCCAGGCTGCCACGGTTGATCCCCAGCACCGGCACCTTGTGCCGTGCCAGGGCGCGTGCGGCGCCGAGCATGCTGCCGTCGCCACCGACCACGATCACCAGGTCGCAGATCTCGCCCATGATCTTTCGCGAGCAGGTCTGAAGACCGTGGCCCGGCAGGACCTCGGCAATGGTGTCCTCGAGGATCACATGCAGGTGGCGCTCGGTGAGGAATTTCTTCAGCCGACGGATGGTTTCCAGAACCTGGGTGCTGCCCAGGCGGCCGATGATGCCGATATTGCGAAAGGGTTCCATGGGACTCCGGACGGCGTTGCGCTACTCGAATGGCGGAATTATGGGCGAAAGGCAGAAGCAGCGGCAAACCGCAGCGTGGCCGGAGCGGGTGTGCAGCGGCTAGGCTTGGGGCATGACCGACTTCACCGCCCTGCTCGACGAGCTGTTGATCGACCTGCGCCAGCCGCAGGTCCGCGACCTCGCCTGGACGCTGCTCTCCCCGCCCTTGCTGCACCCCGGCAGCCCGGCGCTGCGCCACCCGCTGAGCGCCAGCCGCTGGTACGCGCAGCCCGCGCGGCTAGCCGACTGGTTGCGCGCACTGGAACGCTCGCCGGGCGAACTGCTGGTGCAACTCGAGTCTGCGCCACACCAACGCCTGGGACGCTACTACGAACGCCTCTGGCAATATGCCCTGGAGCGCGCGCCGGACCTGCGCCTGCTCGCCGCCAACCTGCCGGTGCGCGACAACGGCCAGACCCTCGGCGAACTGGACCTGTTGCTGGAGGACGACGACGGCCTGCATCACCTGGAACTGGCCATCAAGCTCTACCTCGGCCCCAGCGACGACGGTCCCGACTCCTGGCTCGGGCCGGGCGCCGAAGACCACCTGCTGCGCAAGATCGGGCACTTCTACCAGCACCAGCTGCCGCTCTCCTCCACCGCCGAAGGGCTGGCCGTGGTGCGCGAGCACAGCCATGCCGAGCCGCGGCCGGGCCTCTGGCTCGGCGGCTACCTGTTCTATTCCTGGCCCACACCCTGCCCGCCGCCCGCGGGGGCCAGCGACAACCACCAGCGCGGCCGCTGGCTACATCGGCGCGCCTGGCCTGCCTACCAGGCGCAGCAGCCGGACGGCTGGCGGGCGCTGTCGCGCAAGGGCTGGCTATCCCCGGCCGCCGAAGATGAAAGCTGGAGCACAGAGCGCTTCGCCACCTGGCTGGCGGAACTGCCGGAAGACGGCTTCCCGCAGATGCTCGTGCGCATGGAGTTCCACGAAGGGCGCTGGCGGGAGCAGGAGCGCCTGTTCCTCGTGGGTGACCGCTGGCCACGGGTGCACAGCGGCTATTCGCGCTGAGCCGCCAGGGCCTTCAATTTCTCATCCAGCGCCCGACGCCCCTGCAAGCCGCCACTGTGGATGGCGACGATGCGGGTGCCGCGCGCGATGCGCCCCGCGGCGATTTCATCGTGCAACGCCAACAGCAACTTCCCGGTGTACAGCGGCTCCAGCGGCACGCCGCACTCGGCTTCGGTCGCCAGGATGAAGCGAGCCAGCGTCGCGTCGATCTGCGCGAAGCCCCCACGGCTGGCATCCAGCAAACGGTATCCGGCATCGCTGGAGCCACCCTCCCTTAACAGCTCGGGCACCTGTGTTTCGATACCGTGCCCCGGCGGCACCGCCATGGCGCCGACCACCGGATGCGCACCACCCTCGCCGAGCACCAGGCCGGCCAGGGTCGTGCCGGTGCCACAGGCCACCCAGATCTGGTGATACCCCTCCCAACCGAGAGCACCAAGTTGCCCGCGTATCTGCGCAATCAACGGTGCGCAACCCTGCGCACCTCGAAGCCCACCGCCGCCTTCGCCCACCGCCAGCAACTGCGGATAGCGCCCGCGCCAGGGCGTCCAGAAATCGTGGTCGTGCCGTCGGCGATAACCCCCGTAGCCGAGCCAGTGGAGCTGCATGCCGAGCTGGCGCAGGTCGGCCACTGTGGGATTGTCCTGCTCGTCTCCACGCAGTAATCCGACGGTATCGAAGCCGAAGCGCGCACCGGCCGCGGCTACCGCATGCAGGTGATTGGAATGAGCGCCGCCCAGGGTCATCACACCGTTCAGGCCCAGGTCGGCGGCTTGCTGGAGATAAGGGGCGAGCTTGAACCACTTGTTGCCGGAGACCCGCGCATCCACGAGGTCCAGGCGCAACAACGCCAGCTCGAAGCCGGCGCGGTCAAGCCAATCCAGGTGGACGCGTTGCAGGGGGGCTTCGGGGCGCCAGTCGGGAAACCGCACGGCGCCCCGGTCAGCCGGTGGTGACGCTGCGCAGTCGGCCGGCAGTCTTGTGCCGGGAGCAGCAGTTGCTGTCGCCTTCGACGAAGCGGCCGGGAGTTTCCACGCGGTCGATGGGCATGGCGCAGCGCTCGCCGTTGGACAGCCGTCCTTCGCAGGCGGGTTGCTGGTAATGGGCGAGCCAGCTGCGGTACTGGTCTTCGGCGACGAAGCACTTGGCCGCGGCGTAAGCCATGGGGTTTTCCTGGTAACGGGCGACATCCTGCAGCGACAGGGTCAGATGACCGGCGCCGGGATGGTACACCACGAAGATCACCCCCATGCCGGCCAGGCGCTCCAGCATCGAGCTATCGGCCGCCTTGGCTGCCAGCGCGTCCAGTTCCAGGCGCAAGCCCTCGGCGCCCTGCTGCAGTTGCCCGGCGAGCTCGCGCAACTGAGCGGTTTCCTCGCGCAGTTGCTCGGCCTCCTTGCGCAGTTGCTGGTTCTCCTGCTTCAACTGCTGGTCCAGTTCGTTGCGGTAGCCCAGCTCGACGTCGCGGACGGATATCTGTTCCTTGTAGCGAGCTTCCAGGCTGGCCAGGCGAGTACGCGATTCCTCCTCGATCTGCTGGCGCAGTTGCTCCAGCTCGTCACGGCCGCTTTCTTCGATATGGCGCAACTGGGCGGTCAGCTCCTCGCGTCCGCGCTGGAAGCCATTGGCCTGGCCATCCAGTTCACGGCGCAGGCCGGCGTTGATCTCTTCCTCGCGCTTCAGGCCTTCGCGCAGTGCGGCGAGTTCGGCCTGCAGCACCTTGACCTGCTCCTGCGCACCGAGCTTCAGGCGACTGAGTTCCTGTTCGTGCTGCTGGCTGATCTGCGACAGGCGGGTTTCATGCTGACCGAGCAGTGCAGCGGTCTTCTGCTGGTGCTCTTCGAGCAGCGCGCGGGCGAGCTTTTCGGCCTCCTCGCGGGACTCCTCGGCGGGCGCATACCACTGGTGCTCGTCGGCCATCTGCAGGCGCGCGAGCTCCACGGCGGCAGGCTCTTCTTCCACCAGCATGCCAAGGTTGTTGCGCTTCACCGCTTCACGCAGTTGAACCAGATGGTTCTGGGCAGCGTCGAGGGTCGGATCCCACAGGTGCATTTGGTGCCAGGACACCGGGCACTGGCTGCGGCAGGCCAGGCGGATAGGCCCGGCCCCCATGTCGGGGCCACGACCGGCACGGTCGGCCAGGTTGCGCAGCGGCAGGTTCCAGCCTCTGTCGGCTTCGCCCTTCTCGTCGAAATCCAGGTAGAAGAACACCACCGCCTTGACCAGCAGGCGCGGGTTGATCAGCACATAGGCGAGCTGCATCTGCTGATCGGCGTATTCCGGCATCTGCACGACGTTGTCGAGCAGCGCCTCGAATTCGGGGTAGAGCATTTCCCTGCAGACGCCACGGTCGTTGAAGAAGACCACGGCTTCCACCATTTGAGGCTTCTTCTGCATGCTCATCGATTGACCTCTGGGCTGGTGCGGGAGGAAGTCTGAAAAAAGGGTCTGTCAGAAATGCAGCACCCAGACAGCGGGAAAATCCCGACATCCGAGCAAGTCTAGGGGAATTAATGTCGCAGGCAATGTGACTCGGTTGGCACCCGCTCCGGCGGTTGGGCCGGGCGGTTAACCGGCTGGAGAATTCTGTGACGCGGTTGGATTTCTGGAGGGATATCCGGACCCGGAAGGGAACTTTTCCGGGCCCGGCTTTGTGATCCATGTCTCAGTCGGATCAGATTTCAGCGGCCAGGCGCGAACCCTGGTTGATGGCGCGCTTGGCGTCCAGTTCGGCAGCCACATCGGCGCCGCCGATCAGGTGCACGCTCTGGCCGGCAGCGACCAGGCCGTCGTGCAGTTCGCGCAACGGGTCCTGGCCGGCGCAGACGACCACGGTGTCCACCGGCAGCACCTGCGGTTCGCCGCCGGCGATGCTGATGTGCAGGCCATCGTTGTCGACCTTGAGGTACTCGACGCTGTTGAGCATCTGTACCTGCTTGTTCTTCAGGCCGGTACGGTGGATCCAGCCGGTGGTCTTGCCCAGGCCGTCGCCGACCTTGGACTTCTTGCGCTGCAGCAGGAACACCTGGCGCGCCGCGGCGTGCGGATGCGCCTGGATACCGGCGATGCCGCCACGGGCATCCAGGTTCTCGTCGATACCCCACTCCTGCCAGAAGGCATGGCGGTCCAGGCTGGTGGATTCGCCGGCATGGGTGATGTACTCGGACACGTCGAAACCGATGCCGCCGGCGCCGATCACCGCCGCGCTGTTGCCGACCGGCTTGCGCTCGAGGATGGCGTCCAGGTAGCTGATCACCTTGGCGTTCTCGATGCCGGGAATGGCCGGGGTGCGCGGCACGATGCCGGTGGCGAGGATGACCTCGTCGAAGCCGCCCTTGACCAGGTCGTCGACGCTGACGCGGGTATTCAACTGCAGGTTCACGCCGGTGGTTTCCACCTTGCGCTTGAAGTAGCGCAGGGTCTCGTAGAACTCTTCCTTGCCCGGCACGCGCTTGGCGACGTTGAACTGGCCGCCGATCTCGCCGGCGGCGTCGAACAGGGTCACCTCATGGCCACGCTCGGCCGCCACGGTGGCAGCGGACAGGCCGGCGGGGCCGGCGCCGACCACGGCGATCTTCTTCACGTGGGTGGTCGGGATATAGTTCAGCTCGGTTTCATGGCAGGCACGCGGGTTCACCAGGCAACTGGTCAGCTTGCCGCCGAAGGTGTGGTCCAGGCAGGCCTGGTTGCAGCCGATGCAGGTGTTGATCTCGTCAGCGCGGCCTTCAGCAGCCTTGTTGACGAAGTCCGGGTCAGCCAGGAACGGACGGGCCATGGAGACCATGTCGGCGTCGCCTTCGGCCAGTACCTGCTCGGCGATTTCCGGGGTATTGATACGGTTGGTGGTGCACAGCGGGATGCTGACTTCGCCCTTGAGCTTGGCGGTGACCTTGGTGAAAGCCGCGCGCGGCACCTTGGTGGCGATGGTCGGGATACGCGCTTCGTGCCAGCCGATGCCGGTGTTGATGATGGTCGCGCCGGCCTTCTCGATAGCCTTGGCCAGCAGGACGATCTCTTCCCAGGTGCTGCCGCCTTCCACCAGGTCAAGCATCGACAGGCGATAGATGATGATGAAGTTCGGGCCGACGGCCTCGCGCACGCGGCGGACGATTTCCACCGGCAGGCGCATGCGGTTCTCGTAGCTGCCGCCCCAGCGGTCGGTTCGGTGGTTGGTGTGGGCGACCAGGAACTGGTTGATGAAGTAGCCTTCCGAACCCATGATCTCGACGCCGTCATAGCCGGCCACCTGGGCCAGGCTCGAACAATTGACGAAATCGGCGATCTGCTTCTCGATGCCTTCTTCATCCAGCTCGCGCGGCTTGAACGGGTTGATCGGCGCCTGGATGGCGCTGGGCGCAACGGACTTGGGGCTGTAGGCGTAACGGCCGGCGTGGAGGATCTGCATGCAGATCTTGCCGCCCGCCTCGTGCACTGCCTGGGTAACGATCTTGTGCTTCTCGGCTTCTTCGGCGGTGCTCAGCTTGGCCGCGCCGGAGTACACGCCACCCTCCTCGTTCGGACCAATGCCGCCGGTGACCATCAGGCCGACGCCGCCACGGGCACGCTCGGCGAAGTAGGCCGCCATGCGCTCAAAGCCCTGGGGCTTCTCTTCCAGGCCGGTGTGCATGGAGCCCATCAGGGTGCGGTTGCGCAGGGTGGTAAAGCCCAGGTCCAGCGGTGCGAGCAGGTGCGGGTAAGTGGCGGTCATGGTTCCTCCGGCATTCACGATGATGCCGCGCCCTCAGCCTGCGGTCGCGGAACGGCGAGGCATGGGGCGCGGTCGGTATGGGGCAGACTCTAAGGAGAGCACCCTCGCCGCTCAATGATCGAAAATGACAAGTTACTGACCAAAGATGACACCCCAGCTTGGCAAGGCCCGGCCCAACCCCTACCCTGTGGTGCATCCCATGAGTACCCGTCCTTTATGCGCAAGCTGATCTTCCTCGTCCTGGTCATTCTCTTCGCCGGTTATGCCGGCTGGGCGGAGCGCCGCCCGGTGGGCCATTACCTGTCCGACCTGCGCAGCGAAGTCTCGCTCAACCAGGGCCAGCCGTCCGAACGCGGCAACCTGCTGGGCGTGCAGCCGGAACTGTTCACCCAGGACTACCAGAGCGTCGAGCGCTTGCGCCTGAAGTTCCACGCCTACCTGGCCAAGGCCCGCGACGAGGGGCTGATCAACCCGCGCACCGTGGTCGTCTTCCCCGAGCACATCGGCACCTGGCTGGTGGCTGCCGGCGAGAAGCCCGAGGTCTACCAGACCGAGCACATCGCCGAAGCCATGGAGTGGATGGCTGCCAGCAACCCGCTGAAACTGGCGCGCGGCTGGCTCGGCGCCAAGGGTGAGGATCGCATGGCCGACGCCCTGTTCCGCATGAAGGCCGTGGACATGGCCCATGACTACCAGACGCTGTTCGGCTCGCTGGCGAAGGAGTTCGGCGTCACCATAGTCGCCGGCTCCATCGTGCTGCCCAACCCGCGCATCGTCAAAGGGCAGATTCGCACGGGCAATGGCCGCCTCTACAACGTCAGCCTGGTCTTCGGCAGCGACGGCCTGCCGCTGGGCAAGCCGCAGCGCAAGCTGTTTCCCATCGACGACGAGAAAGGCTTCACCCGTGGCGGCGACGCCGACGACCTGCAGGTCCTGCAGACCCCGGCCGGGCGCCTGGGCGTGCTGGTCTGCGCCGACAGCTGGTACCCGGCCAGCTATAGCGCGCTGGCCGCGAACAAGCCCGACATCATTGCTGTACCGGCCTTTCTTACCGGCAACGGCAGCTGGAGCAGACCGTGGAAGGGCTACAACGGCGGCGCGACGCCGAACGATGTGACCCTCAAGCCCGGCGAACTCTCCGAAGGCGAAGCCTGGGAACGCCTGGCACTGGCCGGCCGTCTCGGTGAGAGCGGCGCGCACGCCGGCATCACCGTGTTCTTCCGTGGCCATCTCTGGGACCTGGGCAGCGACGGTCGCAGCCTGGTCGTGAATGGCGACAGCCATACCCTGGCGCCCGACGGCACCGGCGCGCGCCTGATCAACCTCTGGCTATGAATCGCCCGACCATGCGTCTCGGCGATCTCTCGGTGGGCTTTGTCCACAGCCTCGCCGACGCGCTGGCGGAAAGCGGCGTCGCCCCGCAACCCCTGCTCCAGCAATACGGACTGGACGCGGCACGTCTGGGCGAGCCTGGTGCGCGCCTGTCGATCCCCCGCTACATGCGCCTGGGCCACGCAGCCATCCAGCAGAGCGGCGACCCCGCCCTCGGCCTGCGCATGGGCCAGTTGAGCCGACCGAGCCAGAGCGGCCTGGCCGGCGTCACCGCCGCCCAGGCACCCAACCTGCGGGCCGCCGCCCGCGCGCTGATCCGCTTCGAGCCGCTCTACGCGCAGAACTATCGCGGCCAGAGCAGCTTCATCGAAGACACCAGCGGGGCCTGGCTGCGCTTCTACTCCATCAGCCCGTACAACGCCTACAACCGCTTCGTGGTGGATTCGGTACTGGCCGGCTGGGTGAGCATGCTCGGCAGTATCGGCGCGCAGCCGCTGCGCCCGGAGAAGGTCGCGATCGAGTACCCGGCACCTGCCTGGGCGTCGCGCTTCGAGGAAATGCTTGGCTGCCCGGTGGAGTTCGGCGCCGAACACAACCAGCTACGCCTGGACCAGGCAACACTGGCGCGCGCCAATCCGGACCACTGCCCGAGCACCTGGCGGCAATTGCTGGACATCTGCGAGAAGGAACTGGAGCAACTGACCCGTACACGCAGCTTGCGCGAGCGCGTAGCCCAGTTGCTGGGGCCGATGCTCAACGGTCGCGAACCGGACCTGGAGGAAGTGGCCGCGCGGCTCAAGCTGCCGACCTGGACGCTACGCCGCAAGCTGGCCGAGGAAGGCACGCAGTTCCGCAGCATCCTCAACGACACCCGCCGTGACCTGGCGATGATCTACATTCGCGACACCGACCTGGCTTTCGGCGAGATTGCCTACCTGCTCGGTTTTGCCTCCGCCGAGGCCTTCCAGCGTGCCTTCAAGCGCTGGAGCGGACAGACCCCAGGAGAATTCCGCCGCGCCCAGCGTCACAGCGCCTGATCACATCTCCGTGGCGTCGTCGGCCGGCTCCGGCAGATCCTGTTCCACGGCGTGCAGCTCCAGCAGCTCTTCCTGATAGTCGTCCATTGGCTCTTCTCCTGACCGTTCGATCCGGTTTTAGCAAAGACCGCAGGAAAAAAGCTAGACGGCAAAGGTGAACGAGCTGTGACAGCGTCTTACAGAAGGACGACGGGAATTTCCGCGCGGAAACGAAAAAACCCTCAGGTATTGCTACCTGAGGGCTTTCGAATATGGCGCAGCGGACGGGACTCGAACCCGCGACCCCCGGCGTGACAGGCCGGTATTCTAACCGACTGAACTACCGCTGCGTGTCGGTTGGACTTTCGTCCGGTACAGCAACCTCCTGGCGCCTGGAGTGAATCACTCGACAAGCCGGTTCGGGGTAGGAACCAAGGAGGGGAAAATGGCGCAGCGGACGGGACTCGAACCCGCGACCCCCGGCGTGACAGGCCGGTATTCTAACCGACTGAACTACCGCTGCGCGTAACTTGCGAGAGTGGTGGGTGATGACGGGATCGAACCGCCGACCCTCTGCTTGTAAGGCAGATGCTCTCCCAGCTGAGCTAATCACCCTTCGTCTCGAAGTGGGGCGCATTCTACAGCCGGCAGAACCTAAGTCAATGCCCTGATTGAACTTTTTTTCATTTCCCGCAAAAAAAGTTCGAGAACGCTGCAGCCCCTCCGCTTCCTGCGGCCAGAAAAGAAAAAGGGCGACCCTCGGGTCGCCCTCCTCTTCCACGCCCCGACACTCAGTCGAGGTAGATCATCTTGCGCGTCATGCCGCCGTCGACCACCAGTTCCTGGCCGGTGACGAAGCCGGCACTGTCGCCGATCAGCCAGGCTACCGCCGCGGCGATGTCCTCCACCGTGCCGACGCGGCCGACCAGGTGCTGGTCATGATCCAGCTCGGTCAGCGGCTCGGCCTCGCGCTCGCGCAGGTCGCGGGCGTCGATCCAGCCCGGGGAAATCGCGTTGACGCGGATATCCGGGCCCAGGCTGCTGGCCAGGGCGTGGGTCAGCGACAGCAACCCGCCCTTGCTCGCCGCGTAGGCCTCGGAGTTCGGCTCGGACTGGTGTGCGCGAGTGGAAGCGATGTTGACGATGGCGCCGCTGTGCGCGCGCAGGTAGGGCGCACAGTGCTTGGCCAACAGCATCGGGCCGGTGAGGTTCACCGCCAGGGTGCGGTTCCACTCGTTCAGACCCAGGCTTTCCAGTGCCGTGTTGTGCGGCCGGGCGATGGCGGCATTGCTCACCAGCGCATCGAGGCGGCCGAACTGGCCGATCAGCTCGGCCACGGCGGCAGCGACCTGCCCTTCACTGGCCACGTCCAGCGCGATGAAGCTGGCGCGCTCCCCGAGCGCCGCTGCCACTCTCGGACCGCGCTCGCGGTCGATGTCCGCCAGCACCACCTGCCAGCCCTCGGCAACCAGCCAGGCAGCGACGCCCAGGCCGATGCCGTGTGCTGCACCGGTGACCAGCACCACCTGGCCGTTGCCCAGGGCGTCCATCACGCTCACAGCGCCGCCAGGCCTCGCGCCAGGTCGGCCTTGATGTCATCGACATCTTCCAGGCCCACGGCAACGCGGATCAGGTTGTCACGGATACCGGCATTCTCGCGCTCCAGCGGCGACAGGCGACCATGGGAGGTAGTGGCCGGGTGGGCGATGGTGGTCTTGGTGTCGCCCAGGTTGGTGGTGATGGAGATCATCCGGGTGGCGTCGATGCAGCGCCAGGCTGCGGCCTTGTCACCCTTCACCTCGAAGCTCACCACCGCGCCGAAGCCCTTCTGCTGACGCTTGGCCAGCTCGTGCTGCGAGTGGCTGGGCAGGCCCGCGTAGTACACGCGATCCACGCCTGGCTGCTGCTCGAGCCACTCGGCGACCAGTTGCGCCGAGGCGCTGTGGGCCTGCATGCGCACGCGCAGGGTTTCCAGGCCCTTGATGAAGATCCAGGCATTGAACGGGCTCAGCGTCGGGCCTGCGGTACGCAGGAAGCCGACGACGGGCTCCATCTGCGCGCGGCGACCGGCGACTACGCCACCCATGGTGCGGCCCTGGCCGTCGATGTACTTGGTCGCGGAGTGGATCACCACATCCGCACCCAGCTTCAGCGGCTGCTGCAGCGCCGGGGTGCAGAAGCAGTTGTCCACCGCCAGCAGCGCGCCCTTGGCATGGGCGATCTCGGCCAGCGCGGCGATATCCACCAGTTCGGCCAGCGGGTTGGACGGCGATTCGACGAAGAACAGCTTGGTGTTGGGCTTGCAGGCCGCTTCCCAGGCCTTCAGGTCGCTCAGCGGCGGGTAGTCCACCTCGATGCCGAAACGCTTGAAGTACTTCTCGAACAGGCTGATGGTCGAGCCGAATACGCTGCGCGACACCAGCACGTGGTCACCAGCGCTGCACAGGCTCATCACCAGCGAGAGGATGGCCGACATGCCGGTGGACGTGGCCACCGCCTGCTCGGCACCTTCCAGCGCGGCGATGCGCTCCTCGAAGGTGCGCACCGTGGGGTTGGTGTAGCGCGAGTAGACGTTGCCCGGCACTTCACCGGCGAAACGCGCGGCCGCATCGGCGGCGCTGCGGAACACGTAGCTGGAGGTGGTGAACAGGCCTTCGCCGTGTTCAGCCTCCGGGGTGCGGCGCTGCCCGGCGCGCACTGCGAGGGTGTCGAAACCGACGCCCTCCAGGTCGCTGTCCAGCCGGCCGGCTTCCCAATCCTGAGCCATGCCCTGCTCTCCCTATTCGTGTCTGAATCAGTCGTTGTACAGATCGATGATGGCGCTGACCGCGGCACCCTTGGTCTTGGTGGAGTCGTTGCGCGCCTGGTCGATCTTGTTCAGATAGGCTTCGTCGACGTCACCGGTGACGTACTCACCGTTGAACACGGCGCAGTCGAAGTGGTCGATCTTGATCTTGCCGCCCTCGGTGGATTCGATCAGGTCCTGCAGGTCCTGATACACCAGCCAGTCGGCACCGATCAGCTCGCCGACTTCCTCGGTGCTGCGGTTGTGCGCGATCAGCTCGTGGGCGCTCGGCATGTCGATGCCGTAGACGTTGGGGTAGCGCACCGCCGGAGCGGCGGAGCAGAAGTAGACGTTCTTCGCGCCGGCCTCGCGGGCCATCTGGATGATCTGCTTGCAGGTGGTGCCGCGAACGATGGAGTCGTCCACCAGCATCACGTTCTTGCCGCGGAATTCCAGCTCGATGGCGTTGAGCTTCTGGCGCACCGATTTCTTGCGCGCGGCCTGGCCGGGCATGATGAAGGTACGGCCGATGTAGCGGTTCTTCACGAAGCCTTCGCGGAACTTCACGCCCAGACGGTTGGCCAGTTCCAGCGCGGCGGTGCGGCTGGTGTCCGGGATCGGGATGACGACATCGATGTCGTGGTCCGGACGCTCGCGGAGGATCTTGTCGGCCAGCTTCTCGCCCATGCGCAGGCGCGCCTTGTAGACGGAGATGCCGTCGATGATGGAGTCCGGACGCGCCAGGTAGACGTGTTCGAAGATGCACGGCGCGTACTGCGGGTTGGCCGCGCACTGGCGGGTGTAGAGCTTGCCGTCTTCGGTGATGTACACCGCCTCGCCCGGAGCCAGGTCGCGGATCAGGGTGAAGCCGAGGACGTCCAGGGCCACGCTTTCCGAGGCGATCATGTACTCCACGCCGTTCTCGGTGTGACGCTGGCCGAAGACGATCGGGCGGATCGCATGGGGGTCGCGGAAGCCGACGATGCCATAGCCAGTGATCATCGCCACCACGGCGTAGCCGCCTACGCAGCGAGCATGCACGCCGGCAACGGCGGCGAACACGTCTTCTTCGGTGGGCTGCAGCTTGTTGCGCACCGCCAGCTCATGGGCGAACACGTTGAGCAGCACTTCCGAGTCGGAGTTGGTGTTCACGTGGCGCAGGTCGGATTCGTAGATTTCCTTGGCCAGCTGCTCGACGTTGGTCAGGTTGCCGTTGTGCGCCAGGGTGATGCCGTAGGGCGAGTTGACGTAGAACGGCTGCGCCTCGGCGGAGCTGGAGCTGCCCGCGGTCGGGTAGCGCACGTGACCGATGCCGATCTTGCCGACCAGGCGCTGCATGTGGCGCTGCTGGAAGACGTCACGGACCAGGCCGTTGTCCTTGCGCAGGTACAGACGGTCGTCCTGACAGGTGACAATCCCCGCAGCGTCCTGGCCACGATGCTGGAGAACGGTGAGCGCGTCATAGAGCGCCTGATTCACGTTCGACTTGCCCACGATACCGACGATGCCACACATGCGACGCAACCCCTAGTTGGTGTTCAGGCTAAAACAATTCCATATTCGGCAGTATCCACCGGACCTGCCGTAGCGGCGACGGCTACCCGTCGCCTCCGCCCGCCCGTCACTGGGCCGGCAGCAAGCCACCCACTCCGGAAGGCGGAGCGATGGTAACGCCGGACATCCACTGCCCGGCAAAAGTCAGGATGAAGTTCTTCGACCAGTCGGCGACCATCAGGAAATGCGGCATCAGCACCGATTGCTGCCACCACGGGTCCTGTTGCACCGGCGCAAGGCTCAGCAGACCGACCAGCAAAACCACCAGCAGCACGCCACGGGCGCCACCGAACACCATGCCGAGCACGCGATCGGTGCCGGACATGCCGGTCACCCGCACCAGCTCGCTGATGAGAAAATTGACGAGCGCGCCCAGCAGCAGCGTGACGACGAAAAGAAGAGCGCAGGCGGCGATGACACGCCCCGAGGGCAGCTGGATGTAGGGTGCGAGATGCTCGGCCAGGGCGCCGCCGAACATCCAGGCGACCGCACCGGCTACGATCCAGGTGACCAGCGACAGGGCTTCCTTGACGAAACCACGACTCAAGCTGATCAGGCTGGAAATGACGATGATGCCGATCATCGTCCAATCGACCCAGGTAAATGCCACGTTGCGGCCCAGAAACGGAAAGGCCCCGCATTTTAGCAGAGGCCTTCGATTTAGAAGAGCCCCAGTTTGACATGGGGCTGATTGAGAGAAGCTAACGAACGGACTCAGCCACGTTCAGGCTGGAAACGCACCACGAAACCATTGAGCTTCTGCTGCTTACCAAGCTGGTCGCGGAGGCGATCGGCCTCTGCGCGCTCGACTACCGGGCCGACAAAGACGCGGTTCATACCGTCGAAGCTGCGCACGTAGGCGTTGTAGCCCTGGCTGCGCAGCGACTTCTGCAGCTCGTCGGCGCGGGCGCGGTTGGACAGGCTGGCCAGCTGCACCGACCAGCTCACCGGCAGGTTGTTGCTGTCCAGGCGCTGGGCCGGCTGCTGCACGGGAGCGGCAGCAGCGGCGGCCTGGGCAGGCTGCTGCGCCGGCGCGGCCGGCTTGGGAGCAGCCGGCTGCGCGACCGGAGCCTTGGGCTGCGTCGGCTGGGCCTGCTGGGTCGGCAGACTGGCAATGGGCGCGGAAGGCGCCTGCGCCGGAGCCGCTTCGGCCGGCGGCACAGCGTCATCCGCGTCTTCTGCCTGCGGCTCGGGAACTTCGGTGGGTTGCACTTCGACGGTAGGCATCGCCGGCGGCTTGGGCATCACCGGCGCCTCGACCACCACCTGGCGTACATCATCCTCGCGGGAGAACAGCATCGGCAGGAAGATCACGGCCAGTGCCAGCAGCACCAGCGCTCCGACTACCCGCTGCTTGAGCCCCTTATCGAGCAACGCCATGCACAACTCCCCTTAGGTCCACTTATTGAGCAGCCTTGGCGAGCCACTCCAGGGCATCCGCCACGCTGTAGAACGAACCGAACACCAGGATCTCGTCATCGGTGCCCGCTGCATCGCACTGCGCCACCAGCGCCGCGGCGATATCGCCATGGCCACTGACCTGCGCCCCGCGTGCCTGCAGCGCGGCTTCCAGCTCTGCGGCCGGACGGCTGCGCCCGGTGGGCAGCGGCGCGACGGCCCAATCCTGCACCAAGCCGAGCAAGGGTTCCAGTACGCCGTCGAGGTCCTTGTCCGCCAGCAGGCCGAACACCGCGTGGCGCACACCCTTGGGCGGCGCCGCACGCAGGCGGCTGGCGAGGTATTGCGCTGCGTGCGGATTATGCCCGACGTCGAGCAGCAAGTGGCGCTCTTCGCCATGCCATTGCACGGTGCGGCGATCCAGGCGCCCAGTCACGCGGGTGCGCTGCAGTGCGGCGACCAGTTGCTCGGACTGCCACGGCAGATCCAGCAAGGCATACACCTGCAAGGCCAGCGCCGCATTCTCCATCGGCAGGTCGAGCAGCGGCAGGTTGTGCAGGCTCAACGCCTCGCCGGTGGCGGAACGGCCGCGCCAGTGCCAGTCGCCCTCGCCCATCGCCAGGTCGAAATCACGCCCGCGCAGGACCAGCGGCGAGCCGAGCTTGCGAGCCTGCTCCATGACCGGCGCCGGCGGCTCCAGGTCACCACAGACGGCAGGCTTGCCGGCGCGGAAGATACCGGCCTTCTCGAAAGCCACGCTTTCGCGGGTGTCGCCCAGCCAGTCAGCGTGGTCGATACCGATGCTGGTGACCGCGGCGACGTCGGAGTCGATCAGGTTGACCGCATCCAGGCGACCGCCCAGGCCGACTTCCAGCACCACGGCATCCAGGTTGGCACGCTCGAACAGCCAGAAGGCCGCGAGGGTGCCCATCTCGAAGTAGGTCAGGGAGATTTCGCCGCGAGCCGACTCGACAGCGGCGAAGGCTTCGCAGAGCGCCTCATCGCTGGCTTCGACGCCATCGATGAGCACGCGCTCGTTGTAGCGCAGCAGGTGCGGCGAGCTGTAGACGCCGACGCGCTGGCCCTGCTCGCCGAGCAGGGCGGCGAGGAAGGCGCAGGTGGAACCCTTGCCATTGGTGCCGGTGACGGTCACCACGCGGGGCGCGAGGCGCCCCAGGCCAAGCCGGCCAGCTACTTCACGGGAGCGATCCAGCCCCATGTCGATTGCCGTGGGGTGGAGTTGTTCGAGGTAGCTGAGCCAGTCGGCCAGGGTACGTGGTGTCATCCTGCGAGCGCGGTACTTGGAGTGTGGGTGAATTTGGCCAGCAGGCTGGCGAGCCGCTGACGCATTTCTGCACGGTGGACGATCATGTCGATGGCGCCGTGCTCCAGCAGGAACTCGCTGCGCTGGAAGCCTTCGGGCAGCTTCTCGCGCACGGTCTGCTCGATCACCCGCGGGCCGGCGAAGCCGATCAGAGCGCGCGGCTCGCCGACGATCACGTCGCCGAGCATCGCCAGGCTGGCGGATACGCCGCCGTAGACCGGGTCGGTCAGCACGGAAATGAACGGGATGCCCTCCTCACGCAGGCGGGCCAGCGCGGCGGAGGTCTTGGCCATTTGCATCAGGGAGATCAGCGCTTCCTGCATGCGCGCGCCACCCGAGGCGGAGAAGCAGATCATCGGGCAACGGTTTTCCAGGGCGTAGTTGGCGGCGCGCACGAAGCGCTCGCCGACGATAGAACCCATGGAGCCGCCCATGAAGGAGAACTCGAAGGCGCTGACCACGACCGGCAGGCCCATCAGCTTGCCGCTCATGGAGATCAGCGCGTCCTTCTCGCCGGTGTCTTTCTGCGCGGCGGTCAGGCGGTCCTTGTACTTCTTGCTGTCGCGGAACTTCAGGCGATCCACCGGCTCCAGCTCGGCACCCAGCTCCTCGCGGCCTTCCTCATCGAGGAAGATATCGATGCGCGCGCGGGCGCCGATACGCATGTGGTGATCGCACTTGGGGCAGACGTCGAGGGTCTTTTCCAGCTCCGGACGGTACAGCACCGCCTCGCAGGACGGGCACTTGTGCCACAGGCCTTCCGGAACCGAGCTCTTCTTCGCCTCGGAACGCATGATGGAAGGGATCAGCTTGTCTACCAGCCAGTTGCTCATGCTCTCGTCTCCAGTGCAGTGGCACGGCGCGGTGGGTTGCGCGTGCCCCTGAGCAAATTCATCGTCGCGGTTCCGACCTCAAGGCCGGAACCCCTCGCAAACAAAGGCGCCGCCTGGGGCGTCGCCACGGATACAGCACTCGATGCGGGTCGCCGATGGGCAAGACTGCCAACACCGACAACTCCCGGCGCCACCCACGGGCAGCGATTGGGTAGTGGACGGCGGCAGGCCGCTCGTCGTCACATGAAGATTCCGCGTCACGCCACCGAACGACACTGCGCAATGAAATCGCGGATCTTCCGGGCATCCTTGATGCCCTTGCTCGCCTCCACCCCGCCACTCACATCCACGGCGTAAGGGCGCACCTGGGCAATGGCGTCGGCCACGTTGGCGACCGTCAGACCGCCGGCCAGGATCAGCGGACGCTGCACATCCTTCGGCACCAGGGACCAGTCGAAGGCCAGCCCGGTTCCGCCAGGAATGCCCTCCACGTAGGTATCGAGGAGGAAGCCGCTGGCCTGTGGATACTTCGCGATCTGCGCCGCCACGTCGTCGCCCGGCTTCACGCGCAGGGCCTTGAGGTAGCGTTTGTGCCAGCCGGAGCAGGCCTCGGGCGTCTCGTCACCGTGGAACTGCAGGACGTCCAGCGGCACCGCATCGAGGATTTCCCCCAGCTCGCAGCGACTGGCATCGACGAACAGGCCGACCGTACTGACGAAGGGCGGCAGCGCAGCGACTATCGCCCGCGCCTGCTGAATGCTCACCGCGCGCGGGCTCTTGGCATAGAACACCAGGCCGATGGCGTCGGCACCCGCCTCGGCGGCGGCCAGGGCGTCCTCGACGCGGGTAATACCGCAGATTTTGATGCGAACGGCGGACAAGATGCAGCAACCTTCAGGCAAGTGATCGATCGATGGTAGCAAATGCCCCCGCCATCGTCAGCCGACGATATCCGGCAAACTTGAAAGGAAATGTGGCCCCACATACCGCTCGGGCAACACGAACTCCTCCGGGTATTCCACGCCCACCAGGTACAGCCCGTAAGGGTGCGCGGTGATACCGCTGGCGCGCCGATCGCGCGCGGCCAGCGCTTCGGCCGCCCATTCCACCGGGCGCTCGCCGGCGCCGATGGTCATCAGCATCCCGGCAAAGTTGCGCACCATGTGATGCAGGAAGGCGTTGGCGCGAACATCCAGCACAATGAAGCGCCCGTGCTCGATCACCTCGAGGTGGTGCACCGTCTTGATGGCCGACTTGGCCTGGCACTGCACCGCGCGGAACGAGGTGAAGTCGTGGGTGCCGACCAGCGCGCGGGCCGCCTCGCGCATGCGCGAGACATCCAGCGGGCGGTGGTTCCAGGTGACCTCTTCGGCCATGTGCGCCGGGCGGATCTGGTCGTTGTAGATCACGTAGCGATAGCGCCGCGCCATGGCGGTGAAGCGCGCATGGAAATGCGCCGGCATCACCTTGGCCCAGGTCACGCTGATGTCGCTGGGCAGGTTGGCATTGGTGCCCATGACCCAGGCGATGAGCGAGCGCTCGGCGGTGGTGTCGAAATGCACGACCTGTCCGCTCGCGTGCACCAGCGCATCTGTACGACCCGCGCACATCAGGGAAACCGGATGGTCTGCCACCCGGGACAGCGCTTTTTCCAGCGCGCCCTGCACGGTCGGCACACCATTTTCCTGGCGCTGCCAGCCGCGATAGCGCGAGCCTTTGAATTCGACGCCCAGGGCAATCCTGGAAACGCCAACGGCGGCCGATTCGGCCGCCGCTGAGGGTACTGCTTCAATCATCTATCTGGAGCCTTCCGGCTCAGGCGATACGCCCGAGCAGTTCGCGAGCTTCCTGCTGCTGGTTGTCGTTACCCTCGGTGATGACTTCATCGAGGATGTCGCGGGCGCCTTCGGTGTCGCCCATGTCGATGTAGGCACGCGCCAGGTCGAGCTTGGTGGCCGCTTCGTCAGCGCCGGAGAGGAAGTCGAAATCGTCTTCGTCGTCGGCACCTTCGCCCGGCAGATCCAGATCACTGGCGGCGAAGCTTTCCTCAGTCAACGACTCGACCGGAGCCTGCGGCTCGTCGTTCTGCACAGAGAGACGGTCCAGTTCGGCGCTGACCTCGTCCAGTTGGGCGGCGAAGCTGTCGTCGGCCTTGGCCGGCGCCGGCTCGTCATCCGCCAGGGACAGGTCGAAATCGTCCGGCAGGTCATCGGCTTGCGGCGCCTTACTCTCGATATCCAGGGTGAACTCCTCGGGGCTCACGCCGGACAGCGATGCGGTGTCGTCATCCAGGCCCAGCAGGAAGTCATCTTCCGCCGAAGCCAGGGTGGAGTGGGTATCTTTCTCCAGATCCTTGTCCAGATCCAGGGAGAAGTCGCTAAGGTCGTCGACCAGCGACGGGGCCTCGACCTTGGCAACCGGTTCTTCCGGCAGGTCCAGATCAAAGGCGAAATCATCCTCGGCCTCGGCCTTGGCGCTCGGCGCTGCGGCTGGCGAACCGCCCAGGCTCAGGTCATCGTCCAGGTCAAAGCTGCCGAAGGACAGTTCGTCGTCCTGCTGCGCGACCGGAGCAGCGGGCTTGTCGTCACCCAGTTCGAGGTCGTCCAGCGCCAGGTCGAAGGCGTCATCCAGCCCATTGTGCGGCTGAGTGGCAGGGTCGACGGCCGGCGGGGTCGGCTCCACTTCGAAGTCGTCCAGGCTGAAACCGTCGAGGTCGTCGTCGGAAGCTGCTGCGGCAGCAGCCAGACCACCGCCCACAGCGGCCAGCGTGACCATGCCCGGGTAACGGGATTTCAGCTGCTCGACCTGCGGCTCGGCGCCGCCGATCTCACGCAGTTCGTTTTCCTGACGAGCGAAACCTTCGCGGTCACCGATCTCGGCATAGACCTCCATCAGTTTCAGGCGCAGGTCGGTGCGCTGCGGCTCGTCGTAGATGGCACCCTGCAGCAGTTCGGCTGCCTGGTTGAAGCGGCCGTAGGCGATGTAGATGTCTGCCTCGCCCAGTGCATCGCTGGTCTGCGCAGCCACACGCTCTGGCGCAGCCTGAGCCGGGGCGGCAACCTCGGCGGCCTGCGCCACGTCCAGGGTGTCCAGTTCACTGCCGGCAAGGGTCAGGTCGTCGTCCAGATGCGGCTCGTCATCGCCGGCATAGGCAGCGAGACTCTCCTGCTCCTTGGCGGCGCGGCGGCGGGAAATGATCATCAGCAGGACCAGCAGGGCCAGCAGCGCGCTGCCAGCGATGGCGCCCAGCCAGATCGGATTGGCGAGAATCTCGTCGACGATGCTGGTCTCGGTCTGCGGGGCCGGCGCGGAAACGGGAGCCGGTTTCGGCTTCTGCGCTTCAGGCGCGGGGGCCGCTGCGGCGGGAGCCGGTGCGGGTGCCGGAGCAGGTTGCGGTTGTGCCTCGGCGGCCGGAGCCGGCGGAGTGCCTGCATCGCTCCCCGGAGCCGGTGCGGCCGGTTGCTCTGCGACCGCAGGAGCCGGCGGAGTGGCCGGCTGGGCAGCCGAATCGGCGCCCGGCACAGGAGCCGGAACGGCAGCGGCGCTATTGGCGGCTGCCTTGTCGCTGCCCAGCTCATTCTGCAGCTTGGCCAGCTGGGCATCCTTGAGCGCGATGAGCTTTTGCAGCTTGTCCATCTGACTCTGCAGGTCGGTCATGCGGCTGTTCAGCTCGTCATTCTCGCGGCGAGTGCTGTCCAGGCTTTCCTTGGTGACAGCCAGCTTGTCGGCGACGGCCTGACCGTCCTTGCTGCCTTTGTCCCCCCCCTTGGCCTTGCCATTCTCACCGGAGAGCAGGCGCAGGCTGTCCTTGGTTTCGGCCTGGGCCGGAGCGTTACCGGCATTGGCGCGCGGCGTGGCATCCAGCTGACGAGCGCCGCCGGTGGGCAGGCTGCGGCCTTCGCGCCAGGCGGTGTACTGCTGGTTGACTTCGGTCGCGGCAGCCGGCTGGGTGCGCGCCTTGATCTGCTCGGCATCGGGCAGGCGCAGCACCTGGCCGCTCTTCAGGCGGTTGATGTTGCCGCCGAGGAAGGCATCAGGGTTGAGGTCCTGGATCGCCAGCATGGTCTGCTGGACGGAAACGCTGCCATCCGGGCGGGCGCGAGCGGCGATTTCCCAGAGGGTGTCATTCTTGCCGGTGCGGTACTCGTTGCCTTCCAGGCGGCGAGCCGGGGCGGCCGGCGCGGAGCTGGGCGCAGGGGTCGCACGCGGCGCGGCAGTGGCGGACGGGCGCACTACCGGAGCGGGAACGGCCATCGGCGCGCGCGGCACGGCGGCGGCGGTCTGCGGCGAATACAGCGGCGGGTCCAGCAGCACGGTGTACTCGCGCAGCAGACGGCCATTGGGCCAGAGTACTTCCACGAGGAAGTTCAGGTAGGGTTCCTGCACCGGCCGGTCGGAGGTCACGCGAATGACGCTCTTGCCGTTCGGTTTGACGATGGGAGTGAACTTCAGCCCGGTCAGGAAATACTGACGATCGACGCCGGCCTTGTTGAAGTCTTCCGGTGAAGCCAGCTTCGGGATTACCTCGGCCGCGGACAGGTCACGAACTTCGACCAGCTCGATTTCGGCATCCAGCGGCTGGTTCAGCGCCGAACGCAGGTGGATATCCCCCAACCCCAGCGCATGTGCCATGCCCGAGGTCAGTGCCGAAGCAGCTGCGATTGCCTGCACCAGTTTGCGAAGCCGGACCATATAGTAATCCCTTGTTTTAATAGCTTTTTTCTGGATTAGAACAACGTCTAACGGGCGCCGCTGCCCACTACACCTTCCGTTTTCACGGCGGTGCTCTCCCCTGTCAGCGACGTTCCCGGCCAGTATTGCCAAGCTAGAATACTTCTTCAAATATTCGGTAAGTATCTTTTACAGATAGTGTTTTATCAACAATTCGCCCAAGTTCACAGCATTTAGGCCTGCGCCTTTTCTCACATTATCTGACGCAATCCACAAATTCAGTTCGCACGAATCTGTCAGACCGGTCCGTAGGCGACCGACGTAAACACTATCCTGCCCCTGTGCATCACCGATGACAGTCGGGTAATCGTCTTCCACCAGCTCGATGCCGTCGGCCGCATCCAGGGCGACGCTGACTGCCGCCAGGGAAACCGGGGCTGCCGTCCTGATGGAAAGCATCAGGGTATCGCCGAAGAATACCGGCGCCAGACTGCAGGTAACGCTCAGGCCATCCTTCAGCTCGGGGAACAGCACGGCGAGCTCTGCCGCGATGCGGCGCTCGACCAAGGAATAACCCTGCTCATCGACGTCGCCCAATTGCGCCAGCATGTTGAAGGCGAACTGGCGATCCACCAGTCGCGGCTCCAGCGGACGGGCATTGAGCAGCTCGGCGGTCTGCCGCGCCAGCTCCTGCACCCCCTCGCGACCCAGCGCGGAAGCGGACAGGCAGGCGCTCACAGTGACCTGGCGAAGTTCCAGCACGCCACGCAGAGCGGCAAGCACTTCGGCCACCTCGGCGGCCGGCGCTGCCGGGGCGGCAATCACAGCGGGCAGCTGCAGGGCTTCGACAGCCTCGGCATTCACGCAGGCCTGGGCCAGCAGCGCGGCGGCATTGCCCAGCGATGCACCACTGAGATCGATCACGCTGCAACCGGCCGCTCTGGCACGGGCAGCGCAGTCGGCAGCGACCTCGGCGTCTACGGAAAGGAAGGCCAGGCGCACCTTGGCGAAGTCGAAATCATCGAGCTTGCCGACCCGGATGTTGCGCCCACGGAAGGCAACCGACTTGCCGGCGGATTCGCCGCTGGCCAGCAGATACAGGTTGGCGACGGGGAAGTCGCGCTCTTCCAGCAGTTCGACCAAAGCCTCGCCAACGAGTCCTGTGGCGCCTACTACGGCGATGTCGAGTGTTTCAGGCATCCGGTGTCTCACAATCGGTGGGTAAAGTAGCGCAGCACTTTACTGCCCCCACCGGCGGCGAAGCAATCGAGGGCTCCGCCGCCTATCGCCGCAGCTCAGGGGCGCGACCCACCCTCCGTAGCCTGGGCGGTCAGCGGCGCAGCCACCTGGGCGACCTCGCCGGCCGCAGCCTGCGGATTGCCTGCCTGCGGAGCGGCCTGGGTCTTGACGCGATCCTGTTCGGCCAGACGCGCAATCAGACCGGCGATCTGTGAGTCCTTCAGCTCGATCAGCTTGTTCAGTTTCTGGGTCTGGCTTTCCAGGTCGGAAATCCGACTACGCAGCTCATCGCCCTCACGGCGAGCACTGTCCAGCCCCTCCTGGGCCACCGCCAGTTGCTCGGCGTCGACCTTGCTCTTGTCCTTGCCCGGCTGGCCGGAGATCAGACGCAGGTTGTCGCGCTCTTCGGCCTTTGCCGGCGCGCTGCCCGCCTCCGCCTTGTGGGTGGCGTCCAGCTGGCGCCCCTGCTGGGCCAGTTGCGGATTGCGCTTGGCTTTCCACTCGGAATTCTGGGTTTCGACATGGGCCACTGCCTGGGCGTGACTCTGCTCGCGAACCTGCTGTTCGCTGGGCAGGCGCAGCACCTGGCCGACCTTGATGCGGTTGACGTTGCCGTCGACGAAGGCATCCGGGTTCATGCGCTGGATCGCAGCCATGGTCTGCATGACCGAAACACTGCTGGACGGCCGATTGCGCGAGGCGATGTCCCACAGTGCGTCGTTGCGCTGGATGCGATAGCTGTCAGCCGGCGCATTGCCGACCGACGGCGCCAGTGGTTGCGCCTGCGGCGCGCGAACTGCTGCCGCCGGCGCGATGGCCGGCGGCGTCACCGGGCTGGCCACATAGGTCGGCGGGTCCAGCAGCAGGGTGAATTCGCGCACCAGGCGGCCCTGCGGCCAAACCACCTGGAGGACGAAGTTCACGTAGGGCTCGCGAATCGGCTTGGACGAGCTGACGTGAATGACGCCACGGCCGTTCTTGCCGACGTCGGGCGTGAACTTCAGTCCGCTGGTGACCACATTGCGGTCCACACCCAGGCGCTCGAAGTCATCTGCCGAGGCAAGACTCACCACGACCTCCTCGGAGCTCAGGTCAGCCACGCCGCGCAGGTCGATATTGGCCGAGAGGGCCTGCCCCAGTGCTGCCCGCGAGGAAATGTCGCCCAGCTCCAGGGCGCCTGCCATGCCCGGCATGAACGCCGCGGCGACTGCCGTCGCCAACCACAATCTGTGTAACCGAGCCATTGTCTTCCCCGCTGCTTGCTTGCCGTCGGCCGGCGCGAAAAGGCGCGCCGAAACCTGTCCCCATGGACGGGCTGCGAGGATAGCGACTGGTTCCCGGTGGCTTTTCCGGGTGCGTCACAGAAACTGGCGCCAAAGAGCCGACAGCCAGACGGACTGACGTTTTTGTGCGGCGGTTCACCTACATGCTGGGAACTTCTCGTGCTCCACAAAGCACGACGCCGGCTCAAGGCCGGCGTCGCGGGGTTCACACTCAGGTGCGAATCAACGCTCGAGCAAGATGCGCAGCATGCGGCGCAGCGGCTCGGCGGCGCCCCACAGCAGCTGGTCACCCACGGTGAAGGCGCCCAGGTACTGAGTGCCCATGTTGAGCTTGCGCAGACGACCGACCGGAACGCTCAGGGTGCCGGTGACGGCCGCCGGAGTCAGTTCGCGCATGCTGATCTCGCGCTGGTTGGGGATCAGCTTGACCCAGGGATTGTGCTGGCTGATCAGGCCTTCGATGTCCGCGATGGGCACATCCTTGTTCAGCTTGATGGTCAGCGCCTGGCTGTGGCAACGCATGGCGCCGATGCGCACGCAGATGCCATCCACCGGGATCGGGTTCTTGAAGCGGCCGAGGATCTTGTTGGTCTCGGCCTGGCCCTTCCACTCTTCGCGGCTCTGGCCGTTGGGCAGTTCCTTATCGATCCACGGGATCAGGCTGCCGGCCAGCGGCGCACCGAAGTTCTCGGTGGGCATGGCGTCGCTGCGAATGGCTTCGGCGACCTTGCGGTCGATGTCGAGGATGGCGCTGGACGGGTTGGCCAGGTCATCGGCGACGGAGGCGTTGATGGCGCCCATCTGCTTGATCAGCTCGCGCATGTTCTGCGCGCCGGCACCCGAGGCCGCCTGGTAGGTCATGGCGCTCATCCACTCGACCAGGCCGGCTTCGAACAGGCCGCCCAGGGCCATCAGCATCAGGCTGACAGTGCAGTTGCCGCCGATGTAGTTCTTGGTGCCGGCGTCCAGCGAGTTGTCGATGACCTTGCGGTTCACCGGGTCGAGGACGATGACCGCGTCATCCTGCATGCGCAGGCTGGAAGCGGCGTCGATCCAGTAGCCCTGCCAGCCGGCTTCGCGCAGCTTGGGGAAGACCTCGCTGGTGTAGTCGCCGCCCTGGCAGGTCAGGATGACGTCGAGGGTTTTCAGTTCCTCGATGCTGTAGGCGTCCTTCAGGGGGGCAATGTCCTTGCCAATGGACGGACCTTCGCCACCCACGTTGGAGGTGGTGAAGAACACCGGCTCGATCAGGTCGAAGTCCCGCTCTTCCAGCATCCGCTGCATGAGCACCGAACCCACCATGCCACGCCAACCGATCAGACCTACACGCTTCATCGCTACTACACCTTCAAATATTTAGAGGGCCGTCGTTCCCGCCTTCCTACAGGGGCGCGGGAACGAGCGAGCCGGACAGATTACAGATTCCGCAGTGCTGCGACTACCGCGTCGCCCATTTCGCGGGTACCGACCTTGGTGCAGCCTTCGGACCAGATGTCACCGGTACGCAGGCCCTGGTCGAGCACCAGGCTCACGGCCTTCTCGATGGCGTCGGCGGCGGCGCCTTCGTTGAAGGTGTAACGCAGCATCATCGAGACCGAGAGGATGGTCGCCAGCGGGTTGGCGATGCCCTTGCCGGCGATGTCCGGCGCGGAACCGTGGCAAGGCTCGTACATGCCCTTGTTGTTCGAATCCAGCGAGGCAGAAGGCAGCATGCCGATGGAGCCGGTGAGCATGGAAGCCTCATCCGACAGGATGTCGCCGAACATGTTGTCGGTGACCATCACGTCGAACTGCTTGGGTGCGCGGACCAGCTGCATGGCGGCGTTGTCGACGTACATGTGCGACAGCTCGATGTCCGGGTAGTCCTTGGCGACCTCCTCGACTACTTCGCGCCACAGCTGGCTGGAAGCCAGGACGTTGGCCTTGTCCACCGAGCAGAGCTTCTTGTTGCGCACGCGAGCCATGTCGAAGCCGACACGGGCGATGCGGCGGATTTCGCTTTCGCTGTACGGCAGGGTGTCGTAAGCCTGGCGCTCGCCGTTCTCCAGCACGCGCTGCTCGCGCGGTTGGCCGAAGTAGATGCCGCCGGTCAGCTCGCGCACGATGAGGATGTCCAGGCCGGCGACCACTTCGGGCTTCAGGCTGGAGGCATCGGCCAGTTGCGGATAGAGGATGGCCGGACGCAGGTTGCCGAACAGGCCCAGTTGCGAGCGGATCTTCAGCAGGCCGCGCTCGGGGCGGATGTCACGCTCGATCTTGTCCCATTTCGGACCGCCCACGGCGCCCAGCAGCACGGCGTCGGAGTTGCGCGCGCGCTCCAGGGTCTCATCGGCCAGCGGTACGCCGTGCTTGTCGATGGCGGCGCCGCCGATCACATCTTCGGTCAGTTCGAAGCCCAGGGCGAACTTGTCGTTGGCCAGCTCCAGCACCTTGACCGCTTCGGCCATGATTTCCGGACCGATACCGTCGCCGGGGAGAACCAGAATCTGTTTGCTCATCTTTCTGCTCACTCTTTGAAAGTCGCTTGGCAAATAAAGCCGCTTGGCAAATAACGTAACGCCCCGGATGGCTCACGCCATCCGGGGCGTCAGAACCTTGAAATCAGCGCTCCGCCCAGAGCACCAGCACGTCGGTGCTGAAGGAACCCTCGGCGTCGATCTCGAAATACTCGCGCACCTCGTCGCCCATCGAAAGCTGCAGGGCACGAATGGCCTGGCGCATCACCTCGGGGGTGCGCATGCGCTCGACCCAGGAAGTGAATTCCAGGCGCAGGCGCTGGCGCTTCTGCGCAGTCACCGCAAGACCCGCCTCACCCACTAAACGCGCCCACTCCGACGGGGAGTAGTCACGCACATGGCTGGTGTCGCGCAGGACCTCGACAGTCTGCAGATAGGTGTCCAGCAGAGGCAAGCCCGGCGCGGCGACATCGATGAAGCAGGCCACGCCACCGGGCTTGAGCACCCGGCGCACTTCGCGCAGCGCCTGGCCGACATCCCGCCAATGGTGCGCGGAATAGCGGCTGAAGACGAAGTCGAACTCACCATCCTCGAACGGCAGCTGCTCGGCGGCGCCACAGCGCGTGGCGATGTTGCCCAGGCCACGCTCGGCGGCGGCCGAGGCCACCACGTCGAGCATCTGCTGGGACAGGTCGTAAGCCACCACCTCGCCGGCGAGCGGCGCGACGTTGAAGCTCACGTGCCCTGCCCCGCAACCCAGGTCCAGCACGCGCGCACCGGTAGTCGCAGACAGTCGCTCGCGCAGTTGGGCGAATTCCTCACCCTGGGCGTGTACGGCGCTGGTCAGGTAAGCGTTGGCCTGGGCGCCGAACTGGCGCTGGACCACTTGCTCGTGACGACTCTCGGTCATGCTGCTCTCCTTGACGCGGTGGTGCGACGCCGGTCAGGCGTCGCGGAACAACCAGGGCTGGTTCTGCTTGTAGCCGGTTTCAAAACTGCGGATGGCCTCAGCGTCCTGCAGGGTCAGGCCGATGTCGTCCAGGCCATTGAGCAGGCAGTGCTTGCGGAACGCGTCCACATCGAAGCTGTACTGCTTGCCGTCCGGGCGGGTCACGGTCTGCGCGGCGAGGTCGACGGTCAGTTGGTAACCCTCGGTGGCTTCGCACTGGGCGAACAGCTCGTCGACTTCCTCGTCCTTCAGGATGATCGGCAGCAGGCCGTTCTTGAAGCTGTTGTTGAAGAAGATGTCGGCGAAGCTCGGCGCGATCACGGCACGGAAGCCGTATTCGTCCAGCGCCCAAGGCGCGTGCTCGCGGGAGGAGCCGCAGCCGAAGTTCTCACGGGCCAGCAGCACGCTGGCGCCCTGGAAGCGCGGGAAGTTGAGGACGAAGTCCTTGTTCACCGGGCGCTTGGAGTTGTCCTGATTCGGCTGGCCTACGTCGAGGTAGCGCCACTCGTCGAACAGGTTCGGGCCGAAGCCGGTGCGCTTGATCGACTTGAGGAATTGCTTGGGGATGATCTGGTCGGTGTCGACGTTGGCGCGGTCGAGCGGCGCGACGAGACCGGTATGCTGGGTAAAGGCTTTCATGTTCGGTCTCCTCAGGCCTGCATCAATTCACGTACGTCGATGAAACGACCGGTCACGGCAGCCGCAGCGGCCATCGCCGGGCTCACCAGGTGGGTACGACCACCGGCGCCCTGACGGCCTTCGAAGTTGCGGTTGGAGGTGGAAGCGCAATGCTCGCCGCTCTCCAGGCGGTCCGGGTTCATCGCCAGGCACATGGAGCAGCCCGGTTCGCGCCACTCGAAGCCGGCTTCGATGAAGATCTTGTCCAGGCCTTCCTGTTCCGCCTGGGCCTTCACCAGGCCCGAGCCCGGTACGACCAGCGCCTGCTTGACGGTGGCAGCGACCTTGCGGCCCTTGGCCACGGCGGCAGCGGCACGCAGGTCTTCGATGCGTGAGTTGGTGCAGGAGCCGATGAAGACGCGGTCCAGCTGGATGTCGGTGATCGCCTGGTTGGCGTTCAGGCCCATGTACTTGAGGGCACGGACGATGGAATCGCGCTTGACCGCATCGGCTTCAGCCGCCGGGTCCGGCACGTTCTGGTCGACCGCGAGGACCATCTCCGGGGAAGTCCCCCAGCTGACCTGCGGCTTGATGTCCTCGGCACGCAGCTCGACGATGGTGTCGAAGTGCGCGTCGGCGTCGGAAACCAGGTCGCTCCAGGCTTCAACAGCCTTGGCCCAGTCGCTGCCTTGCGGCGAGAACGGACGGCCCTTCACGTACTCGACGGTCTTCTCGTCGCACGCCACCATGCCGACGCGAGCGCCCGCTTCGATGGACATGTTGCAGATGGTCATGCGGCCTTCCATGGACAGGTCGCGGATGGCGCTGCCGGCGAACTCCAGGGCATGGCCGTTGCCGCCCGCGGTACCGATCTTGCCGATCACCGCGAGGACGATGTCCTTGGCAGTCACGCCGAAGGGCAGCTTGCCTTCCACGCGGACCTGCATGTTCTTCATCTTCTTGGCGACCAGGCACTGGGTGGCAAGCACGTGCTCCACTTCGGAGGTGCCGATGCCGTGGGCCAGCGCGCCGAAGGCGCCGTGGGTCGAGGTGTGCGAGTCGCCGCAGACCACGGTCATGCCCGGCAGGGTCGCGCCCTGCTCCGGGCCGACGACGTGGACGATGCCCTGGCGGACGTCGTTCATCTTGAATTCGAGGATGCCGAAGTCATCGCAGTTCTCGTCCAGGGTCTGGACCTGGATGCGCGACACTTCATCGGCGATGGCCGCGAGGCCACCCTTGCGCTCGACCTGGGTGGTCGGCACGTTGTGGTCAGGGGTCGCGATGTTCGCGTCGATGCGCCACGGCTTGCGGCCGGCCAGGCGCAGACCTTCGAAGGCCTGCGGCGAGGTCACTTCGTGGAGGATGTGGCGGTCGATGTAGATGAGCGACGAACCATCGTCACGGCGCTTCACCTCGTGCATTTCCCAGAGTTTGTCGTAGAGCGTCTTGCCGGCCATCAGAGAGTCCTCATCAGCGTCTTTCTATGCCCCTTGGGCCTGTGGGGATGATCCTATGGAAAGGCGCCGAATAACTCAAATTCATATTTTTTATCCAAAGGATTCCCACGAGGAATACGGTGCGTTATAAAAGTCGGGCGCCGCTTCCAGAGCGCAGGGAGTCGACATGGACCTGACCAGCCTCAACACCTTCCTCGCCATCGCCGAATCCGGCAGCTTCTCCGAAGCCGGCGAGCGCCTGCACCTGACCCAACCAGCGGTCAGCAAGCGCATCGCCGCCCTGGAGAACCAGCTGGGAGTAAGGCTGTTCGACCGCGTCGGCCGCGAGGTGACCCTCACCGAGTCCGGCCGCGCCCTGCTGCCGCGCGCTTACCAGATACTCAGTGTGCTGGACGACACCCGTCGCGCCCTGACCAACCTGAACGGCGAAGTGAGCGGTCGGCTGGTCCTGGCTACCAGTCATCACATCGGCCTGCACCGACTGCCGCCGTTGCTGCGCGCCTTCACCAAGGCCCACCCGCAGGTGGCGCTGGATATCCAGTTCTGCGACTCGGAAGTGGCCTACGAAGAAATTCTCCATGGCCGCGCCGAGCTGGCCGTGATCACCCTCGCTCCGGAGACCGCCGAACCGGTACGCGCCGTGCCGGTGTGGGACGACCCGCTGGACTTCGTTGCCGCCCCCGAGCACCCGCTGTCGGTGCAGGGCCCGGTGTTCCTCGCCGACGTGGCGCGGCACCCGGCGGTGTTCCCCGGCGGCAACACCTTCACCCACCACATCGTGCGACGCATGTTCGAGGCCGAGGGCCTGACGCCGAACATCGGCATGAGCACCAACTACATGGAGACCATCAAGATGATGGTCTCCATCGGCCTGGCCTGGAGCGTCCTGCCGCGCACCATGCTCGATGACAGCGTCGTCCGCCTGCCGCTGCAGGACATCCAGCTCAGCCGCCAGTTGGGCTACATCCTGCATACCGAGCGCACGCTGTCCAACGCCGCGCGGGCCTTCATGCGCCTGCTCGACGCCCAGGCGGCCGGGCTTGCGCCTGTCGCGGCCTAACCTCTATTGTTCTGACAGAACTAGAAGAAGGGGCCCGAATGCCCGTCCGCACATCAGTTCGCGTTAGCCGGCCCCACTTGGCCGGCGCCGCCAGACACAGGGGGAGCGCCGCATGAGCCGCGATCCGCACACGCCCCCGCACGCCTCCGACGGACAGGACAAGTTCGCCAAAGCCTTTCATACCGCGCCCGACGCCATGGTCATCACCGACCGGGACAGCGGAAAATTCCTCGAGCTCAATGCCAGTTTCGTCGACCGCTTCGGCTGGAGCCGCGAAGAAGCCCTCGGCCACACCTCCGTGGAACTCGGCCTCTGGCACAGCCTCGACGAACGCCAGCGGATGCTCGACAAGATCACCGCCGAGCGGCAGATCGACGGCTTCGACGTCACCCTCATCACCCGTACCGGCGAAGTCCGCAGTGCCCGCGTCTATGGCTGCCAGATCGAACAGGACGGCCGCCCCTGCCTGGTGCTGACCGTCCGCGACATCACCCGCATGCGCGCCCAGGAACGCGCCCTGCGCGACAGCCAGGAGCGTCTGGACCTGGCGCTGGACTCTGCGCAACTGGGTATCTGGGACTGGCACATCCCCAGCGGCCTGCTCTACGGCTCGGCCCGCGCCGCCGTGCTGCACGAATTACCTGACCGGGATTTCCACGGGCCCTTCGGCGAATTCTTCGCCTGCGTCGACAAGACCGACCGCCAGCGCATGCGCCAGGCCTACGCCCGGCTCGCCCGCGGGCCGGAGAACGACTACCAGTTTACCTACCGCGCCCAGCTCGACTCGGGCGAGGTGCGCTATCTGGAAAGCCGCGCGCGCCTGTACCGCGACACCCACGGCAAACCACTGCGCATGGCCGGCACCCTGCTCGACATCACCGAGCGCGTGCTGCGCGAACGCAGCCTGGAGGCCTCGGAAGAAAAGTTCGCCAGCCTGTTCCAGGGCAGCCCGGACCCGATCTGCGTATCGCGCGTGCGCGACGGCGAGTTCGTCGAGGTGAACCCGAGCTTCTGCAGCACCTTCGGCTGGCTCGCCGAGGACATCATTGGCCGCTCGTCCCACCAGATCACCTTCTGGGCCGACCACCACCAGCGTTCGCGATTGTTCGAGCAACTGATGCGCGACCATTCGCTGCAGAACATCGAGGTGCAGTTCCTCACCCGCGAGGGCCAGAGCCTTACCTGCATGGTCGCCAGCCGGCTGATCTGGGTCGACCGCCAGCTGTGCATCCTCTCCAGCTTCCGCGACGTCACCCGGCGGCTGCAGGCCGAGGCCGCGCTCAAGGCCAGCCAGGAAAAGTTCGCCAAGGCGTTCCACTCCAGCCCCGACGCCATCACCATCACCGAGCGTGAGACCGGCCGCTACATCGAGGTCAACGAAGGCTTCAACCGCCTCACCGGCTACCCGCCGGACGCGGTCCTGGGGCAGACCTCGCTGGGCATGAATATCTGGGCCGATCCGGACGAGCGCCTGAACATGATCGCCGCGCTGAACCGCGACGGTTTCGTCCACCACCTGGAAATGCGCGGTCGCCACCGCGACGGCACGATCAAGACAGTGGACGTGTCGGTGGAGCCGATCGAGCTGGGCGGCGTGGACTGCCTGCTGCTCACCGCCCGCGATACCAGCGAGCTACGCGAGGCCGAGGCGCGCATCCAGCACCTGGCCTACCACGACGCCCTGACCGACCTGCCCAACCGCGCCCTGCTGATGGACCGCCTCAAGCAGCAGATCGCCCTGCTGCAACGCCACAGCCTGCGCGGCGCGCTGCTGTTCCTCGACCTCGATCACTTCAAGCACATCAACGACTCGCTCGGCCACTCGGTCGGTGACTCCATCCTGCAGATGGTCACCGCGCGCCTGGAAGCCAGCGTGCGCCAGGAAGACACCGTGGCGCGGCTGGGCGGCGACGAGTTCGTTGTACTGATCACCGGCATCGAAGGCAGCCGCCTGGAGACTGCCCAGCAGGTGCGCCAATTGGCGGAGAAACTCCGCGACCTGCTGGCCGAGCCGATGCTGCTGGACGGCCACCGGCTGCAAATCACCCCGAGCATCGGCATCGCGCTGATCCCCGACGACGGCGCGACCCCGGACGACCTGCTCAAGCGCGCGGACATCGCCATGTACCGCGCCAAGGACGCCGGACGCAACACCGTGCAGCTGTTCCACGAATCCATGCAGCAGGCCGCCAGCGAGCGCCTGCGCCTGGAGAACGGCTTGCGCATGGCCCTCGCCCGCCGCGAGTTCAACCTGCACTACCAGCCGCAGGTGGACGCCCGCGATTCACGCATCGTCGGCGCCGAGGCGCTGCTGCGCTGGCGCCACCCGACTCGCGGCCCGCAATCGCCGGCCAGCTTCATCCGTGTGCTGGAGGACAGCGGGCTGATCGTCGAAGTGGGCCAGTGGGTGCTCGAGGAAGCGTGCCGAACCGGAGCGCGCCTGCTCACCGAGGGGCGCATCGACATCGACAGTTTCAGCCTGAGCGTGAACATCAGCCCACGGCAGTTCCGCCAGAGCGATTTCGTCGAACGCCTGCTGGCCCTGCTGCACAAGACCCGGCTGCCGCCCAGCCTGCTGAAACTGGAGATCACCGAAGGCATCGTGATCCAGCAACTGGACGACACCATCGCGCGCATGGAGCGCCTGCGCGAAGCCGGCGTGCAGTTCGCCATGGATGACTTCGGCACCGGCTACTCCTCGCTGACCTACCTCAAGCGCCTGCCGGTGGACAGCCTGAAGATAGACCAGAGCTTCGTGCGTGACGCCCCCAACGACAGCAACGACGCAGAGATCGTCCGCGCCATCATCGCCATGGGGCACAGCCTCGGGCTGGAGCTGGTGGCCGAAGGGGTGGAAACCCCGGAACAGCTGGCACTGCTGGCGGAACAGGGTTGCCACCTGTACCAGGGCTACCTGTTCGGCCGACCGGTGCCGCTGGAGGACTTCATCGCCCTGCTGCCCCGCAACGATACCCAGCAGGCGACCTGAGGCCTCCTATTGCGCGGGCCGCAACTCCGACATCACCACCATAACCTGCGCCTCGTCGGCTTCGCCGTCGTTGAGGTAGAGGTGGCCGACACTGCTGTCGAAATAAGCCGTCTCGCGCGTCCCGATGATCACCGACTCGCCCGTCTCGAACTGGATGCGCACACGACCGGCCACCACCATGGCGAACTCCTGGCCGGGGTGGCGGACGTAATCATCGAACTCACCCACCTCGCGGGCAAAGATGCGCGCGTACAGCGGTGTCATGCTGCGCTGCGGGAAATCGCCGGCGATGGGGTAGTACTCGTAGCCGCCGGTGTCGTAGCCGGCAGCGTCGTCGATGCCGGTCCTGACGAAAGTCTTCAGCCCCATCAGCCCGCCGACGGGCGGCAAAGGGCGGAACAATTGGGCGATATCCACCTGCAGGGCGCGGGCGGCGGCGGCCAGCTTGTCGTAGCTCACCGCGACCTGTGCCAGCTCCATCTTCGACAGGGTGGAAACCGCCACGCCAGACAGGTCGGAGAGCTGTTTCAGGGTCAGCTTCTGCTGCTTGCGAACCGCCCGCAGGCGCGCACCGACTTCGTCTCGATCCAGTTGCTGGGGCTTGGGTAGTGCCTGGGCGGTTTCGCTCATGGGACATCTCGTGAGGGGGCCGACGAAAGTTTACCGGGCCTTGCCTTTCGCGCAAAAATTCTCATATCTTAGATTTCTCACATACGAGAAAATCTGCAGAAGGCCCTGGCAGTGAGCCATTTCGATTTCGTCATCATCGGTGCCGGCATTGCCGGCGCCTCCCTTGCGTACCGCCTGAGCGAGACCCACAAGGTGCTGGTGCTGGAACGCGAAGAGCAGCCCGGCTACCACTCCACCGGGCGCTCCGCCGCCATGTTCATGGAGGCCTACGGCACGCCACAGATCCAGGCGCTGACCCGTGCCAGCCGGGCCTTCTACGAGAACCCGCCGGCCGGCTTCAGCGAGCACCCGATCCTCACTCCGCGCGGCTGCCTGTACGTCGGCGGCCCGGAACACTTCGAGCTGCTCAAGCAGGCCGAAGGCACGCCCGGCGTCGAGCGCATCAGCACCGAACAGGCGCTGGAATTCCTCCCCGTCCTGCGTGCCGACGCCATCATCGGCGCGCTCTACGAGCCGGACGCCCGCGACCTCGACGTGCATGCCCTGCACCAGGGCTACCTGCGCGCGCTGCGCCAGCGTGGCGGCGAACTGCGCTGCAACCTCGAGTTGCTGTCGGCTGACTATGCCGATGGCGCGTGGACACTCGAGCTCAGCCAGGGCGAAACCGTCCATGCCGCGCAACTGGTCAACGCCGCCGGCGCCTGGGCCGATCATGTGGCCCAGCGCTGCGGCATCCGTCCGGTGGGCCTGCAACCCTGCCGCCGCACCGCCTTCACCTTCCCGGTGCCCGACGGCCTGGACATCAGCCGCTGGCCGACGGTGATCGGCATCGACGAAAGCTTTTACTTCAAGCCGGACGCCGGCCAGTTGCTCGGTTCCCCCGCCAATGCCGACCCAGTGGAAGCGCAGGACGTGCAGCCCGAAGAACTCGACATCGCCCTGGGCGTTTACCACATCGAAGAACACACCACCCTGACGATCCGCCGGCCGAACCACAGCTGGGCCGGCCTGCGCTCCTTCGTCGCCGACGGCGACCTGGTAATCGGCCAGGACGCGCAGAACCCGGTGTTCTTCTGGCTGGCCGCCCAGGGCGGCTACGGCATCCAGTCCGCCGACGGCGTGTCGCGCCTGGCCCAATCGCTGCTGCTCGGCCAGCCGCTGCCCGAATCCCTGCGCCAGGAAGGCGTCGATCCCCTGCGCCTGAGCCCGGCGCGCCTGCGTTGATTTCCCCCGGAGACCTTAGAATGAGCGATATCCAGCGTTACCCCAGCACCCTGCCCTTCCCCTTCTCCCGCGCCGTCAAGGCCGGCGGCTTCCTGTTCCTGTCCGGGCAGATCCCGATGACCGCGGACGGCCAGGTAGTGAAAGGCGACATCCAGACCCAGACCGAAGCGGTGATGACCCGCATCGCCGAGAGCCTGGAAGCCTGCGGCGCGAACTACTCGCAAGTGGTGAAGACCACCGTATGGCTGTCCGATATGGCGCACTTCGCCGGGTTCAACGAGGTGTACAAGCGCTACTTCGAACAGGGCCTGCCGGTGCGTTCCTGCGTGGCTTCGGCACTGGCACTGGGCGTGGACGTCGAGGTGGAAGTCCAGGCCTACGTCGGCCAGGCGTGACCCTTTCCGGCCCCGCCGCGGGCGGGGCCGCCCCCATAACAACAACAGAGTCTCGATCATGAAAACCAGTCTCAAGCTCGGCGGGGCCTACATCGGCCTGGTGGTGGGCGTCGGCTTCGCCTCGGGCCAGGAGATCCTCCAGTTCTTCGGCGGCTTCGGCATCATGGGCCTGGCCGGCGCGCTGGTGGCGCTGGCGCTGTTCGCCTTCCTGCTGATGAACCTCTACCAGATCGGCAGCCGTCTGCAGACCCAGTCGCACAAGGAAGCCATGGAGTACATCTGTGGCAAGCCGCTGGGCCGCGTCGTCGACCTGATGCTGACTTTCTTCCTGTTCGGCACCATGGTGGTGATGTTCGCCGGCGCCAACTCCTCCTTCGAGCAGCAACTGGGCATCGGCCACTCCATTGGCGGCATGGTCCTCGGCGTGCTGACCGTCATCACCGTGTGCCTGGGCCTGAAGCGGGTGATCACCCTGATGAGCCTGATCACCCCGGTGCTGATGGTCATCGTGGCCATCATCGCCATCTACGCGCTGACGCATATCCAGAAGCCGCTGGCGGAGCTGGAGCAGATCGCCCTGGCGGTGCCGCACCCGGCGCCCAACTGGCTGCTCGGCGCGCTGCTCTACGTCTCCTACAACGTCGCGGCCACCGCAGCGGCCGTGGTGGTGATGGGCGGCAGCGTGGCCAATCTGCGCACCGCGGCAATGGGCGGCGTGTTCGGCGGCATCGGCGTGGGCGTGCTGATCCTCGCCATGGCCCTGGTGATGCTGGTGCAGATCGACGTGATCGGCGGCAGCGCCATTCCCACCCTGCTGCTGAGCAACAACATCGCGCCCTGGTTCGGCGATGTGATGCTGGCCCTGCTGCTGGTGAAGCTGTACTGCACCACCAGCGGATTTGCCTACACCCTGGCCGCGCGCTGCGCCGCCTATGGCGTGCCCTTCCGCGTGGCGACCGTGGTCGCGGTGGTGCTGGCCTTCATCGCCAGCCAGGTCGGCTTCGTCAAGCTGGTGGGCCTGGTCTATCCGGCCATGGGTTACCTGGGCTTCGTGCTGATGGCAGCCATCGTCGTCGCCTGGTGGCGCAACCGCTCGGCGCCGCTGCCGGACCAGCAGAAGGCCTGATCGGCAGCTGATCGAGGCACCAACGAAAACGCCCGTCTCCTGCGAGACGGGCGTTTTGCTTTGCGGTTAAGGCCCGGCTGATGCCGGGCTGCCACTTAGCCTTCGATGGCCGGGTTCTGGCCGTTGATGGCGATCCGCTTGGGCTTGGCTTCTTCCGGAATGATGCGTACCAGCTCGACGCTGAGCAGGCCGTTCTTCAGCGATGCGCCCTGGACCTCGATATGGTCGGCGAGGCGGAACGACAGCTTGAAGGCGCGCTGGGCGATGCCCTGGTGCAGGTAGGTGACGCTCTCGGAAGCCTTTTCGCGCTTGCCGCCGTTGACGGTCAGCACACCGCGCTCCACTTGCAGCTCCAGGTCTTCCTCCTGCAGGCCGGCGGCGGCGATGACGATGCGGTACTGGTCGTCACCATGCTTCTCGACGTTGTAGGGCGGGTAGGAACTGCCGCCTTCACTGCGCAGGGCGGATTCGAACAGATCGTTGAAGCGATCGAAGCCGACGGACTGGCGGAACAGCGGGGCGAGGGAAAGGACGTTGCTCATGCGAATCTCCTGAAATTTTCAGCAAGGTATGATCTGGAGCCTGAGGTCAGAACTCCGGTGCGGGACCCGTCTTCGGCCTCCCGCACGAACATAGATTGGGCTGCGCGAATGCATTTCAAGCCCTCTTCACAACAGGAAGAATGTCCATGGACAAGGTCATGCTGATCACCGGTGCCAGTCGCGGCATCGGCGCTGCCACCGCACTACTGGCCGCCGAGCGCGGCTTCGCCGTGGCGATCAACTATCGCCGCGAGCAGCAAGCGGCGCAGGCGCTGGTCGCGCAGATCACGGCAGCGGGCGGCGCGGCACGCGCCTTCGCCGCCGACGTGGCAAACGAGGAAGACGTGCTGCGGCTGTTCCGTGAAGTGGACGAAGCCTTCGGCCGCCTCGACGTGCTGGTGAACAACGCCGGCATCCTGGAGCGCCAGATGCGCCTGGAAGACATGGACGTGGCGCGCCTGCAGCGGGTGTTCGCGGTAAACGTCACCGGCACCTTCCTCTGCTGCCGCGAGGCGGTGAAGCGCATGGCGCAAAAGCATGGCGGCAAAGGCGGAAGCATCGTCAACGTCTCGTCCATGGCCTCGCGCCTGGGCTCGCCCAACGAGTACATCGACTACGCCGCCGCCAAGGGCGCGGTGGACAGCCTGACCATCGGCCTGGCCAAGGAAGTGGCGGCAGAGGGCATCCGCGTGAACGCCGTGCGGCCGGGGCTGATCCGGACGGATATTCACGCCAGCGGCGGAGAACCGGGGCGCGTGGAGCGCCTGCAATCGGCGATCCCCCTGGGGCGTGGTGGCGACGCGGAAGAAGTGGCGCGGGCGATCCTGTTCCTCGCCTCGGACGAGTCCAGCTACAGCACCGGCGGTTTCGTCGACGTCAGCGGCGGGCGCTGAATCGTGGCGCACGCTTTTGTAGGAGCGAGCTTGCTCGCGAACGTGATCGCGCGCTAACCAAGAGCCCCTCTCCCCCACCCTCTCCCTGAAGGGAGAGGGAGCCCTTCGGCGCAAGGGCTCTTTAATGGAGTTAGCCGGCAAGCACCGGACTCTCCAAGCGCGCTGGACAGTCCCCTCTCCCTTCAGGGAGAGGGTTAGGGAGAGGGCGGTTCAGCGTTTTTCCAGCGAATTCGAGTCAGGCAGCGGCTTCTATCTCGACCTGCAGCATCCGATCCAGCACTTCGCAGTCGTGCTCGCGACGCACCTGGGCGAACAGCTCCACGGCTTCGGGATAACTGCGGGTAAGCATCCCCAGCCACTGCTTCAGGCGCCCCGGTGCATACCGCGGCGCCAGCTTGCGCCGGGCCTGGCGCCAGAAGTCGTCGAGCAGCACGCGCACTTCCGACCAGGGCATCGGCACCACTTCGCGGCCATCGCGCCACGCGGCGATCTGCCGGGCGAGGTCCGGGCGGGAAACCAGTCCACGGCCGAGCATGATGTCCGCCACGCCGCTGATGGAGCGGCAGCGGTGGTAATCCTCCAGCGTCCAGACTTCGCCGTTGGCGAACACCGGCACTTTCACCGCATCGGCCACTTTCGCCACCCACTCCCAATGTGCCGGCGGCTTGTAGCCGTCAGCCTTGGTCCGCGCGTGCACCACCACATGGGCGGAGCCGGCGTCGGCCAGGGCGCGTGCGCAGTCGATGGCGCCGTCCGGGCTGTCGTAGCCCAGGCGCATCTTCGAGGTCACCGGAATGTGGGCCGGCACTGCGCGGCGCACCGCCTCGATGATGCTGAACATCAGCTCGGGTTCTTTCAACAAAACCGCGCCGCCACGGGAGCGGTTCACCGTCTTGGCCGGGCAGCCGAAGTTCAGGTCGATGACCGGAGCACCCAGCTCGCAGGCCTGCACGGCATTTTCCGCCAGCAGTTGCGGGTCGGAGCCGAGCAGCTGTACGCGCATCGGCACGCCGGCGCGGGTACGGCTGCCATGCGCCAGTTCCGGAGCGAGCGCCAGGAACGACGACGGCGGCAACAGCCGGTCGTTGATGCGGATGAATTCGGTGACGCACCAGTCGATGCCGCCGACGCGGGTCAGCACATCGCGCAGGATGTCATCTACCAGCCCCTCCATCGGGGCCAGGGCGATCTGCACGGGGGAATCTCGGGCTATGGCGAAGGCCGCGGATTGTAGGGAATGCGCCGCGCAGGGAAAAGCGCGGCACGATGGATCACGCGTCGGCGGCCACGGTTTCCGGGGCGAGCAGCGCGCGGCCATAGCCTTCGGTGAACTCCACCGGCATGCGCTTGGGCTTGCCACTGGACAGCTCGATGCAGACGAAGGTGGTCTGTGCGCGCAGCAGAGTCAAGGCGTCCGCCGGGCGCACCAGCTGGAAGTGACGGGTCATTTTCAGGCGCTGGTCGGACTGGACGATCCATGTCGCCAGTTGCAGCTGCTCGCCTTCATAGGCGGCCGCCAGGTAATCCACTTCATGGCGCACCACGGCCATGGCGCGATCCAGCCGGCGGTACTCGGCCAGGTCCAGCCCCAGGCTCTGGGAGTGGCGCCAGGCGCAGCGTTCCAGCCAGCTGACGTAGACGGCGTTGTTGGCATGGCCGAGGCCGTCGATGTCCTCGGACTTGACCTCGATGTCGATGACGAACGGATCGGGCAACTGCCAACTCATGAAGCGTGCTCCAGGCTTGCGGCCAGCGCGATCGCTTCGGCGGCCAGTTGGGTGATCTGGTCCCAGGCGCGGGCGCGGACCAGGCTGGGCGGCGCGATCCAGGTGCCGCCGACGCAGGCGACATTGGGCAGGCGCAGCACGTTGAGCAGGTTTTCCTGGGTGATGCCGCCGGTCGGGCAGAAGCGAATGCCGGCGAAAGGAGCCTTCAGGCTCTTGAGCATCTTGATCGCCGCATTGCCGTCGGCCGGGAAGAGTTTCAGCGAGCGGTAACCGTACTCCAGCGCCACCAGCACCTCGGAAGGCGTCATCACCCCCGGCAGGAACGGCAGTTTCGCATCGTCGGCGGCGGCCACCAGGCGCGGCGTGCAGCCGGGGCTGACGGCGAACTGCGCGCCGGCATCGCGGGCTTCCTGGAACTGCTCGGTGTGAATCAGCGTACCGGCGCCGACGATCATGTCCGGCAGCTCACGGCGGATCTCAGCCACTGCTTCCAGCGCCTGCGGCGTGCGCAGGGTCACTTCCAGCACCCGCACACCACCGTCGTACAGGGCGCGGGCCAGCTCACCAGCCAGCGCCACGTCATCGATCACCAATACCGGCATGACCGGGCGCGCCTTCTGCAGCACCCAGTCCAGCGACAGATTCATGCATTCCCCCAATCGGCCACCCGCGTGCGCAAGACCTCGCGCCCAGGCCGGGGCGGCCGGAAATGCCCGAAAGTCTACGCCAGCGCGCCGGGCCTGACGACCCGCAACCGGCCATCATGCAACGATAACGACGGCCTTTAGCCGCCGTTATCAGGCTGGTGAATGGCTCAGGAAGCCAGCGCCAGGGGTAAAGGCATCTCGACCTCTTCCAGCAACTCCAGAATGGCTTCGATGACCACTGCATCCGCCAGTACGCGGTGGTGCCCGCCATCCTTCAGGCGCAGCAGCCGACTGCGCGGCCAGGCCTCGTGGATGGCCGTGGCCTCGCCGACCCGCACGTACCGGTCGTCCTCGGCGTGTACCACCAGGCCGGGGAAGTCCAGTTCATAACGCGCGACGTCCAGTTGCTTGGCCGCAATACCCGCGCGCGCCTCGATCATGCGGATGAAGCGCGAGCGTGCCAGCGGTGCCAGGCCGACCATCCTGGAGAAGCCGCGCAGGACTCCCAGGACATTGCTCGGCGCACCGATGGTGACCAGCGTTTCGGTGCGCAGGCCCATCTGAGTCGCCAGCAGTGCGCTGGCGCCGCCCATGGAATGACCGATCACGGCACGCAGCGGTGGAAGTTCCGCGGCAGCCTCCAGCAGGGCGCGGGCGAACAGGACTATGTCCGCTTCCTGGCCGGGCGAGCGACCGTGCCCCGGCCCGTCGAGGGCAATCACTCCGTAGCCAGCGCCAACCAGCTTCTCGATCAGCGTGGCGAACTGCGTAGGCCGCCCTTCCCAGCCATGCATCAGCAGCACGACCGGCCCTTCACCCCAGCGCAAAGCAGACAGTCCGAAGCGCAAGGTCACCCGCTCGGAACTGGCCAGCAGCGGCAGTTCCCAGTCACGCGGGGCATATTCGTTGGGCGTCACGAACAGCTGACGCATGCGCTGCGCCGCCCATGCCGGCGCGACGCGGCCCAGGGTGGCATTGATTCCTCGAACCCAGCTCAGACTGTTCATTTGCCGTACCTCCTCAGATCACCGCTTTCTTCGCGGCACGCAGGACACGATCGGACAGGTCGCCGGTGCCCAGGGCACGAGCCAGCGCCAATCCGCCAATCATCAGGGCCATGTCGCTTAGCACGGTGTCGATTTCCTCGGGGCGGCCGGCCAGCGCCGCGACCATCAACTCCACGTGCTCCTCCAGGGTCTGGCGGAAAGCTTCCGGCAGATCGGCGATCTCGTTCAGTGAACTGGGGATCGGGCAGCCCTCCTCCTCGGTATCGCGGTGCTTGCGCGACAGGTAGTACTGCGCCGTCAGTGCACGACGCTCGGCGAAGCTCAATTGCGCATCGAAACGCTTGAGACCCTCGCGGCGCTTGGCGAGCAAGTCGCGGAAGGCCTCCAGCATCAACGCGTCCTTGCTCTCGAAGTGCGAATAGAAGCCGCCCACCGTCAGCCCCGCAGCCGACATCACCTCGCCCACACTGGGGCCGACCGGCCCGTGCTGGAGCAATGCGCTGGTGGCGGCGGAAAGGATGCGTTCGCGGGTCTGGGCTTTCTTGTCGCTCATGGCTGGCTCTCGCTCGGACAAATATTATGGATAGAATATTATTATCATAATAAAAATCGGCAAGCAGAAAGCGCGACCGCTGGTCGGAGGAAAATTTTCTGAAGGGAGAAAAAACAAAAGGGCCACTGAAAGTCTCAGTGGCCCTATAGGCATCGCAGAGCGATAAAAATGGCGTCCCCTAGGGGACTCGAACCCCTGTTACCGCCGTGAAAGGGCGGTGTCCTAGGCCACTAGACGAAGGGGACATATCCTTCGAAGAAACCCACCCGATGGTGGATTCTGGCTTCATCCCGTAAGGGAATTTGGTGGAGCTAGACGGGATCGAACCGTCGACCTCTTGCATGCCATGCAAGCGCTCTCCCAGCTGAGCTATAGCCCCAGATGACTCTGGCTGACGATGCGAACGCATCGTCGCTGGATAAGTGGCGTCCCCTAGGGGACTCGAACCCCTGTTACCGCCGTGAAAGGGCGGTGTCCTAGGCCACTAGACGAAGGGGACGCAAAACCTTCGATTTCAGCTCCACTCGGACAAGCGAAGCTTACTGGTAATTTGGTGGAGCTAGACGGGATCGAACCGTCGACCTCTTGCATGCCATGCAAGCGCTCTCCCAGCTGAGCTATAGCCCCAAAGTACCGCTGGATCTACCGTTCCGCTTCGTTCTGTCAGTTCAGTTCGTCGCTGGAACGGGGCGCATCTTAGGGGTGAGGCGAACCCCTGTCAACAACATTTTTTCAGATTTCTTATTTTTTTCTCCCAAAGAACAATCACTTATGTGACCGCCCCGGTTTCCGCCCGGCGAAATCCGCGGCTCGCCTGCCCTCCTCCGGCTCATCCGCAATCACCGGCGCCAGCATGAAAAAGGCCAGACGCTTCGCAGCGCCCGGCCTTTTTCAGTACAGGAAAGGACTCAGGAGCCGATGGCGTCGCGAATCTTTTCCCACTCCTTGGCTTCTTTCTTCGACGCACCGCCCAGCAACTCCAGGGCCTGGCGCAGGCGATAGCGCGAGAGATCGGCGCCGAGGATCTCCATGGCGTCGAGCACCGACACCGAACTGGCCTGGCCGGTGATAGCCGGGAACATCAGCGGCATCACGTCACGCAGCTTGAGGCCGAGGTGCTCGGCCACGGCCTGGATGGTCGCGGTAATGCGGTCCTTTTCCCATTGGCGCAGCGCTTCGAGCTTCCACAGCACCAGCTGCAGGACCTGGCGCACCTGGGTGGCGTCGAGCTTCTTGTGCTCGAACAGCTTGGCGTCCAGTTGCACGCCACCGCTGAAGAAGAAGCCGGCCAGCGGGGCGATCTGGCTGAAGTTCTCCACGCGGCCTTGTACGTGCGGGGCGATCTTCATCAGGTACTCGGGGTTGAGCGCCCACTTCTGCACTTCTTTCGCAAAGTCCTCCACCGACAGCTCGCGAATCCACTGGCCGTTCAGCCAGGAGAGCTTCTCGATGTCGAAGATCGGGCCGCCCAGCGACACGCGGGACAGGTCGAAGTGTTCGATCATCTCCGCCAGGCTGAACTTCTCGCGCTCGTCGGGCATGGACCAGCCCATGCGGCCCAGGTAGTTCAGCAGCGCCTGGGGCAGCAGGCCCATGCGCTCGTAGAAGGTGATGGAGGTGGGGTTCTTGCGCTTGGACAGCTTGCTCTTGTCCGGGTTGCGCAGCAGCGGCATGTAGCAGAGCACCGGCTGTTCCCAGCCGAAGTACTCGTACAGCTTGATCAGCTTGGGCGCCGAGGGCAGCCACTCTTCGCCGCGCAGGACGTGGGTGATGCCCATCAGGTGGTCATCGACCACGTTGGCGAGGAAGTAGGTGGGCAGGCCGTCGGCCTTCATCAGCACCTGCATGTCCATGCGGTCCCACGGGATTTCCACGTCGCCACGGAGCATGTCCGGCACCACGCAGACGCCCTCGGTCGGCACCTTCATGCGCACCACGTGGGATTCGCCGGCGGCGATGCGCTTGGCCGACTCCTCTTTCGCAAGGTGCATGCAGTGGCCGTCGTAGCGCGGGGTTTCCTTGCGCGCCTGCTGTTCGGCGCGCAGCGCGTCGAGGCGCTCGGAGGAGCAGAAACAGGGGAAGGCGTGGCCTTTCTCGACCAGTTCGTCGCTGTACTGCTTATAGATGGCGCCACGCTCGCTCTGCCGGTACGGGCCGTGCGGTCCCCCGACGTCCGGGCCTTCGTCCCACTCGATACCCAGCCAGCGCAGCGCGTCGAAGATCTGCTGTTCCGATTCGCGGGTCGAGCGCACCTGATCGGTGTCCTCGATGCGCAGAATGAACTGACCGCCGTGCTGGCGGGCGAAGCAGAGGTTGAACAGCGCGATATACGCGGTGCCGACGTGCGGGTCGCCGGTGGGAGACGGCGCGATACGGGTGCGGACTGTGGTCATGAAGGCTCTCGTGTGCAGCAATTCTTCGTGTGAGGCGGACAGCGCGCGACGGCGCGCGCGCTCATGGGTGCGATGGTATCAGGCGGGCCACCTTCGGCTCCAGCCAACGACCGGGATCAAGGGGCAGGTTATTGATCATGAAGTCGAGGAAAGCCTTTACCTTCATTGCCTGGAAGCGCCGCGACGGGTAAACAGCGTACAGCTCGCCCACCGGCAGCTGAACCTGCGGCAACACGCGCACCAGGCTTCCGCTGGCCAACTGTTCGTCGACGATCAGCTCCGGTAGCGAAGCAATTCCCACTCCGGCCAGCACGGCCTCGCGGGCGAAAGTGATGTTGTTGCACGACAGCACCCGGTGGCACGGCACGGTTTCCCCCCGCAACGGCCAGTAGCGCTGGGAGTCGGCCTGCAGCAGCACGGCGCGGTGGCCGGCCAGCTCTTCCACGGTTTCCGGGCGGCCATGCAACTTCAGGTAATCGGGACTGGCGCACAGGCAGCGGCTGGTGGTCAGCATGCGCCGGGCGATCAGGGTCGAATCCTCCGGCTGGCCGACCATGATGACGATGTCCACACCCTCCTCCAGCGGATCGACGGTACGCGAAGTGAGCTCGACCTCGGCGGTGATCTGTGGATAAAGGTTCATGAAGTCGCCCACCACCTTGGCCAGGTACATCTGGCCGAACTCGATGGGCGCGCTGATCCGCAACAATCCCGAAGGCGCCTGCTGCAACTGCATCACCGCCTGCTCCGCCTCGGCGAAGTCATGCATGATCTGCCGGCAGCGGTCGTAGTAGGCCTGGCCCACTTCGGTGAGCCTCAGCTTGCGCGTGGTGCGGTTGATCAGACGCACGCCCAGGCGCTCTTCGAGCAGCGCGATACGCCGGCTCACCGTGGATTTCTGCATCCCCAGGCTCTGCGCCGCCTGGGTGAAGCTGTGCAGTTCCACGACGCGAGTGAAGATCAGCGCATCATCCAGCCCCATGATTGTTCCCTATAAGCAACAAAGTTTCCGAAGTGTAGCGGCTACGTGCCGCCACGGAACACTGTTACATTGGCAAACATTTTTTGGCCAACCAAACGCTCGTTTACCTATGCCCGCACAATTGAAACGCCGCCTGTCCGTGTTCTTCGTCATCCTCGTGGTGGTCGCCCTCGCCTTCCTGGCGCGCTGGTACTTCATCGGCCGCTTCGTCGAGAGCACCGACAACGCCTACGTGCAGGGTGAAATCACCCGCATCGCCAGCCAGCTCGGCGCCCGCGTCGACGAGGTACTGGTGCAGGACAACCAGCACGTCGAGAAAGGCCAGTTGCTGGTGAAACTGGAGGCTGCCGACTTCCAGCTCGCCCTGGACCGCGCCAAGGCCACCCTGGCTACCCGCGAGGCGGAACTGGAACAGGCGCGCAGCAAGCTCAAGGGCCAGACCAGCATGATCGCCGCCAGCGCGGCCGACGTGAACGCCAGCCAGGCCACCCTTGGCCGCACCGAAGTCGATCTCGGTCGCGCTCAGGCGCTGCGCAAGCCCGGTTACGTGTCAGAAGAGCGCGTGACCACCCTGGCCGCCGACTCCAACGTCGCCCGCTCGCAAGTGGCCAAGGCCCAGGCCGACCTGCAGGCCCAGCGCGTGCAGCGCGAAACCCTGGGCACCGACGTGCAGCGCCTGCAGGCGCAGATCGAAAGCGCCCGCGCCGACATCACCCAGGCCGAGATCAACCTCGCTCGTACCGAAATCCATGCTCCCGTCAGCGGCCTGGTCGGTCAGCGCGGTGCCCGCGTTGGCCAGTACGTGCAGGTCGGCAGCCAGTTGCTATCGCTGGTGCCGGACGACGGCATCTGGGTCCAGGCCAACTTCAAGGAAACCCAGATCGGCAAGATGCGCCCCGGCCAGACCGTCCGACTGGTATTCGACTCCTTCCCCGACCAGCCCATCGAAGGCCAGGTACAGAGTCTTTTCGCCGCCTCCGGTGCGCAGTTCAGCCTGCTGCCGCCGGACAACGCCACCGGCAACTTCACCAAGGTGGTGCAGCGCATTCCGGTCAAGATCACCTTCGCCACCGACACTCCGCTGCAAGGGCTGATCCGCCCGGGCATGTCGGTCGAGGCCGAGGTCGAGCTGCGTGGCCGGTGATCAACTGATCCGGCCGGTCGGCGAACCGACCCGCCGCGACTGGATCGCCGTGTTCAGCGCCATGCTCGGCGCGTTCATGGCGGTGCTCGACATCCAGATCACCAACTCTTCGCTGAAAGACATCCAGGGCGCGCTGGCCGCCACCCTGGAAGAAGGTTCGTGGATTTCCACCTCTTATCTCGTGGCCGAGATCATCATGATCCCGCTCACCGCCTGGCTGGTGCAGCTGCTCTCGGCGCGCCGGCTGGCGTGGATGATCTCCGTCGGCTTCCTGTTCTCTTCGCTGCTCTGCTCGTTCGCCTGGAACCTGGAGAGCATGATCGTGTTCCGCGCCATGCAGGGCTTCACCGGCGGCGCGCTGATCCCCCTGGCCTTCACCCTGGCGCTGATCAAGCTGCCGGAGCACCACCGCCCCAAGGGCATGGCGCTGTTCGCCATCACCGCCACCTTCGCGCCCTCCATCGGCCCGACCCTTGGCGGCTGGCTGACGGAAAACTTCGGCTGGGAATACATCTTCTATATCAACATTCCGCCGGGCCTGCTGATGATCGCCGGCCTGCTCTACGGCCTGGAGAAGAAGGAAGCTCACTGGGAGCTGCTGAAAAGCACCGACTACGCCGGCATCGTCACCATGGCCATCGGCCTGGGCTGCCTGCAGGTGTTCCTCGAGGAAGGCCACCGCAAGGACTGGCTAGAGTCGAACCTGATCGTCAGCCTGGGCAGCATCGCCCTGGTCAGCCTGATCCTCTTCGTGATCCTGCAGACCTCACGACCGAACCCGCTGATCAACCTGGGGATCCTGCGCAACCGCAACTTCGGGCTGTCGAGCATTTCCAGCATCGGCCTGGGAATGGGGCTGTACGGTTCGATCTACGTGCTACCGCTGTATCTCGCGCAGATCCAGGGCTACAACGCCATGCAGATCGGCGAGGTGATCATGTGGATGGGCGTGCCGCAGCTATTCCTCATCCCGCTGATTCCCAAGCTGATGAAGATCATCGAGCCGCGCCTGCTCTGCGCTATAGGCTTCGGGCTGTTCGGCATGGCGAGCTTCTTTTCCGGCGTGCTCAACCCGGATTTCGCCGGCCCGCAGTTCAACCAGATCCAGCTGTTGCGTGCCCTCGGCCAGCCGATGGTGATGGTCACCATCTCGCTGATCGCCACCGTCTACCTGCAGCCGCAGGACGCGGGCTCGGCTTCCAGCCTGTTCAACATCCTGCGCAACCTCGGCGGCGCCATTGGCATCGCCCTGCTGGCGACCCTGCTGGATAGCCGTGCCAAGGTTTATTACGACTACCTGCGCGAAGCGGTAGTGCCGGTGAATGGCGCGGTGGACGAGCGACTGGCGCAACTGACCTCTCAGCTGGGCACCCAGCAGGCGGCGCTGGGCAAGATCAGCGAGATCGTCCACCAGCAGGCGGCGATCATGGCCTACAACGATGCCTTCCACGCCATTGGCATCGTGCTGGCAATCAGCATGGTGGCAGTGTTGCTGACTCGCCCGCTACCGGCGGGCATGGGGGCTGGCGCAGGAGCCGGGGCGCACTGAGCGCCCCGCCCTCCTCTTACCCCATCGACACCATGCGGTCGCGCAACTTGCCGATCTCGTCGCGCACCCCGGCCGCGGCCTCGAACTCCAGATCGCGGGCCAGCTGGTACATGCGCTCTTCCAGCTGCTTGATGCGCTTGCCGATCTCGTCGGGCGTACGCAGCTCGTTTTCGTACTTCCCGCTCTCCTCCGCCACTTTCGCCAGGCTGCGTCGCTTACCCTTGGCGCCCGGCACCACAGCGCCCTCGAGGATGTCCTTGATGTCCTTCTTCACGCCCTTGGGCACGATGCCGTGCTTGGCGTTGAACTCCAGTTGCTTGGTGCGGCGGCGCTCGGTCTCGTTGATCGCCCGCTGCATCGAGCCGGTCATGTTGTCGGCATAGAGGATCGCCTTGCCGTGCAGGTTCCGCGCGGCGCGGCCGATGGTCTGGATCAGCGAGCGCTCGGAACGCAGGAAGCCTTCCTTGTCCGCATCGAGGATCGCCACCAATGCCACCTCGGGCATATCCAGCCCCTCACGCAGCAGGTTGATGCCCACCAGCACGTCGAACTTGCCCAGGCGCAGGTCACGGATGATTTCCACCCGCTCCACGGTGTCGATATCCGAGTGCAGATAGCGCACCCGCACATCGTGGTCGCCCAGGTAGTCGGTAAGGTCCTCGGCCATGCGCTTGGTCAGAGTGGTGACCAGTACGCGCTGGTCCATCGCCACGCGCTTGCCGATTTCCGAAAGCAGGTCGTCGACCTGAGTAGTCGCCGGTCGGATTTCCACTTCCGGGTCGACCAGGCCAGTGGGACGCACTACCTGCTCGACCACGCGGCCGGCGTGCTGGTCTTCATAGGGGCCGGGCGTCGCAGAGACGAAGATGGTCTGCGGGCTGATCGACTCCCACTCCTCGAAGCGCAGCGGGCGGTTGTCCAGCGCCGAGGGCAGGCGGAAGCCGTACTCCACCAGGGTTTCCTTGCGTGAACGGTCGCCCTTGTACATGGCGCCGACCTGGGGAACGCTGACATGGGATTCGTCGATCACCAGCAGGGCGTTGTCCGGCAGGTAGTCGTAGAGCGTCGGTGGCGGCTCGCCGGGACCGCGCCCGGAGAGGTAGCGCGAGTAGTTCTCGATGCCGTTGCAGTAGCCCAGTTCGAGGATCATCTCCAGGTCGAAGCGAGTGCGCTGTTCCAGGCGCTGGGCTTCGACCAGCTTGTTGTTGGTGCGCAGGTAATCCAGGCGCTGCTTGAGCTCGGCCTTGATGTGCTCCACCGCCTCGAGCAGCGTCTCCCGCGGGGTGACGTAGTGGCTCTTGGGATAGAAGGTGAAGCGCGGCAGTTTGGTCAGCACCTCGCCGGTCAGGGGATCGAAAGCAGCGATGTTCTCCACTTCGTCGTCGAACAACTCGATGCGGATAGCCTCCAGGTCCGATTCCGCCGGGAAGACATCGATGACATCGCCGCGCACACGGAAGGTCGCTCGGGCGAAATCCATGTCATTGCGGGTGTACTGCAGGCTGGTCAGGCGGCGCAGCAGCTCGCGCTGATCCATCTTGTCGCCACGGTCCAGGTGCAGAACCATCTTCAGGTAGGACGCCGGGTCACCGAGGCCGTAGATCGACGACACGGTGCAGACGATGATGGCGTCCTTGCGCTCCAGCAGCGCCTTGGTCGCCGACAGCCGCATCTGCTCGATGTGGTCGTTGATCGAGGAATCCTTCTCGATATAGGTGTCCGAGGACGGTACGTAGGCCTCGGGCTGGTAGTAGTCGTAGTAGGAGACGAAGTACTCGACGGCGTTGTTCGGGAAGAAGGTCTTGAACTCGCCGTAGAGCTGCGCGGCCAGCGTCTTGTTCGGCGCCAGCACCATGGTCGGGCGCTGCACCTGGGAAATGACGTTGGCGATGCTGAAGGTCTTGCCCGAGCCGGTCACCCCCAACAGCGTCTGGTGCGACAGCCCCGCTTCCAGCCCTTCCACCATCTGTCGGATGGCTTCGGGCTGGTCACCGGCGGGCTCGAATCGCGAATCCAGCTGAAAAATCGACATGGGAACCTCGCTTTGGCGTGTGACGCTTCGGTCGCCAAAGCGTCATACCAGTCGAAAAGCACGCGCGACAACTCGCCGCCTGCTGTAGAGGCCTATATAATACCGGCCCGTCGACGCAACCCCCAGCGCCGTGTGCGGGTGGGTTGCAATTGCACTTCACTCCCGCCTTAGAGCTGCTGCCAAAATGAGTCTGTTCTCCGCTGTCGAAATGGCCCCCCGTGACCCGATCCTGGGCCTGAACGAAGCTTTCAACGCCGATTCCCGTCCGGGCAAGATCAACCTGGGCGTAGGCGTTTACTACAACGAGGAAGGCCGTCTCCCGTTGCTGCGCGCCGTGCAGGCTGCGGAGAAAGCCCGCATCGAGGCCCACGCTCCGCGCGGCTACCTGCCGATCGAAGGCATCGCCGCCTACGATTCGGGCGTGCAGAAGCTGCTGTTCGGCGCTGATTCCGAGCTGCTGGCCGAAGGCCGTGTGGTCACCACCCAGGCCGTCGGCGGTACCGGCGCGCTGAAGACCGGTGCCGACTTCCTCAAGCGCCTGCTGCCCAACGCCACCGTCGCCATCAGCGACCCGAGCTGGGAAAACCACCGCGCGCTGTTCGAAGCCGCCGGCTTCCCGGTGCAGAACTACCGCTATTACGACGCCGCCACCAACGGCGTGAACCGTGCCGGCCTGCTGGAAGACCTCAACGCCCTGCCCTCGCAGTCCATCGTTGTGCTGCATGCCTGCTGCCACAACCCGACTGGCGTCGACCTGACCATGGATGACTGGAAGCAGGTCCTGGACGTACTCAAGGCCAAGGGCCACGTGCCGTTCCTCGACATCGCCTACCAGGGCTTCGGTGACGGCATCGACGAAGATGCTTCCGCTGTGCGCCTGTTCGCCAAGTCGGGCCTGAACTTCTTCGTGTCCAGCTCCTTCTCCAAGTCGTTCTCGCTGTACGGCGAGCGTGTTGGCGCCCTGTCGGTCGTGACCGACAGCCGCGAGGAGTCCACCCGCGTCCTGTCCCAGGTCAAGCGCGTGATCCGCACCAACTACTCCAACCCGCCGACCCACGGCGCCAGTGTTGTCGCCGCCGTGCTGAACAGCCCGGAACTGCGTGCGGTCTGGGAAGAAGAGCTGGGCGAAATGCGCACCCGCATCCGCGCCATGCGCGTCGCCATGGTCGAGCAGCTGGCCGCCCTGGGCGCCAAGCGCGACTTCAGCTTCGTCGCCGAGCAGCGCGGCATGTTCTCCTACTCCGGCCTGACCGCCGAGCAGGTCGAGCGTCTGAAGAACGAGTTCGGCATCTACGCCGTCGGCACCGGCCGCATCTGCGTCGCCGCGCTGAACAACGGCAACCTGGACACCGTTACCCGCGCCATCGTCCAGGTGCTGTAAAAAAATCAGGGGAAGTCGTCGGCACGATGTTGACTTCCCCTTTTTAATCAGTAAGATACGCTCCGTTGTTCCGCGATAGCTCAGTCGGTAGAGCAAATGACTGTTAATCATTGGGTCCCTGGTTCGAGTCCAGGTCGCGGAGCCAAATTCGAAGCCCTCGGCACATGCCGGGGGCTTTTTTATTGGGTGCTGGACTCTCTCCAGGGACTGCGTCCCAGGTGATCCCCCCTTCGGGGCCGCGCTGAAGCGCGTTCGGCTGACGCCGTCGAGTCCAGGTCGCGGAGCCAAAATTCAAAGCCCTCGGCACACGCCGGGGGCTTTTTTATTGGGCGCTGGACTCTCTCCAGGGACTGCGTCCCAGGTGATTCCCCCTTCGGGGCCGCGCTGAAGCGTGTTCGGCTGACGCCTTCGCCAGGTCGCGGAGCCAAAATTCAAAGCCCTCGGCACACGCTGGGGGCTTTTTTATTGGGCTTCGAAAGCGCCCTCTCCCGATACCTCCATGAAAAAACCGGTCATCGACCGGCTTTTTCATTTCAGCAGGCAAAGACTCAGAGCGAAATCCTGTCGCGGTTCTTGTCCAGGGTGCCCTTGCCAATGCCCTTCACCTCGAGCAACTGATCAACTGTGGTGAACGGCCCATTGCTGGTCCGGTAGTCAACGATGGCCTGGGCCTTCACCTTGCCGATGCCCTTCAGGGACTTCTGCAGCTCTTCGACGGACGCCGTATTGATATTCACTGCCTCGACCTGGGAGACAGGTGCCTTGGTAGTCGGCGCCGGCGCTTCGGCCGCCGGCTTGGCGGCAGGCTGGACGCTGGTGGCTGCCTGGGCGAAACCGCCAAATGAGAGGCTGGTGAGCAGAATCAGGCTGGCAATGGAACGCAGGTTCTTCTTCATGAGTCATTCCCTGGAATGAGAGGCTTCTAGGCGGGCGCGACGGCGCCGCCCAGTGACCATATCGCCAGGAACACTCGTGAAAACCTTGGTTTAGAGAGTCGGCGGCAGTTTCCGGCGACGCCGACAGATCGCCAGGAAAGGACTGACGATACTCGCAGACGCGGCGACCGCCGCACCTGCTAGGAGCCCTGGATCAGGGCTCCATCCGCCGCTGCTGGTGGATCAGATCGACGATCTCGCCCTCGGGGCAATAGCCGCTGACGGTTTCCCGCAACAGTTGCCGAACCCGCGCGTAGTTGCCCTGGTCCACGGCCTTGAGCAGATCCGCCAGGACGAGCTTGAAGCCCTCCCACGGCATCAGTTCCTCGTTGGCCTTCATGATCATCGGATGCTCGGTGGCGCTGACGTTGTCACCGATCAGCAGTTCCTCGTAGAGCTTCTCGCCGGGCCGCAGACCGCTGAACTCGATGGAGATATCACCGTGGGGCGTGCGCTCGGAACGAACGCTAAGACCCGACAGGTGGATCATCCGCTCGGCCAACTCGAGGATCTTCACCGGCTGCCCCATGTCCAGCACGAAGACATCGCCGCCGCGCCCCATGGAGCCGGCCTGGATCACCAGTTGGGCTGCCTCGGGGATAGTCATGAAGTACCGGGTGATACCCGGATGGGTCACGGTGACTGGCCCACCGCGCTTGATCTGCTCGCGGAACAGAGGAATGACGGAGCCGGACGAGCCCAGCACATTGCCGAAGCGGACCATGGTGAAACGGGTCTTGTTGACCTGGTGCACCCCTGACTTGTCGCCGAACAGCACCGGAGCGGACTCCTGGCTCAGTGCCTGCAGGATCATCTCCGCCAGGCGCTTGGTACTGCCCATGACATTGGTCGGGCGCACCGCCTTGTCGGTGGAGATCAGCACGAAGTGCTCGACACCGGCCTGCACTGCCACCTGGGCGGTATGCAGGGTGCCCATCACATTGTTCAGCACCCCCTCGGAAATGTTGTGCTCAACGATGGGCACGTGCTTGTAGGCCGCAGCGTGATAGACCGTGGCGACCTTCCAGGTACGCATCACATCCAGCAGGCGCTCGGCACTGCGGACGGAGCCGAGGATCGGCACCAGCTGCACCGCGAGGGACTCGCGCTTGATGCGGTTTTCCAGTTCCTGGTGCACGCGGTAGAGGTTGTATTCGCTGTGCTCGAACAGTACCAGCACGGTGGGTGATGAGCCGAGGATCTGGCGGCAGAGCTCCGAACCGATGGAGCCACCGGCACCGGTGACCATCACGACCTCGCCACGAATGCAGTGCTCGAACAGCTCCTTGCGCGGCTCGACCGGGTCGCGCCCCAGCAAGTCCGCGATATCCACTTCCTGGATGTCATCCACCCGCACGCGGCCGTTAGCCAGCTCGATGAATCCCGGCACGCTCCGCACGTGAACCGGGTAGGGTTCGAGCAGACCGAGGATTTCACGGCGCCGGGCGCGGGTCGCAGAAGGGATCGCCAGCAGTACTTCCTGCACACCGGTTTCGTCGATCATCTGCTGGATATGCTTGGGCTTGTAGACGCGCAGACCAGCAATAATGCGGTTGGCGATCTCGTCATCGTCATCGATGAAAGCCACTGGGCGCATCGCACGCCCCAGGCGCAACGCCGCCACCAATTGGTTACCGGCGGAGCCGGCACCATAGACGGCCACCTTGGGTAGGCCATCCTGCTGCTTGAGGAACGGAACAGCCTGGACCGCGCTGTACCAGTCCCCCATGAAATATTGGCGCATGGCCAGGCGCAGGCCGCCGATCATCAGCAGGCTCAGCCACCAGTAGTTCAGCACCAGCGAGCGCGGCACCGCCTCGGTCACCGAGCGGTTCCAGTAAACCACCAGCGACAGCAACAGCGCCGAGATCGTCACCGCTTTCCAGATGGCGATCAGCGCGTCATTGCCGAGATAGCGCATCACCGCGCGGTACATGCCGAAGCGAATAAACAGCGGAATCGCCACCGCCGGCGCCGCGACGAACAACCATCCGTGCACCCGGAACGGGTACTCCAGATCTTCTGTACCCAGCCGTACGATGAACGCCAGCCAAAGCGCGAACCACACCAGACAGATGTCAGTGACGACCTGCAGCAATCGTTTATGTCGTCTCGGAAGCCTCAGCAGGCGTTCTCGAAGCATCAGCGCTTGTCCTTAATCCCGAGCGGAGAAAAGTTTCTCACCCGCTACATTGACCACCAGATCCGGTGGAGTTCAGCTCACATCCTGTTCATCCGGACGACCTGCACCCAGATGAGCTACGACAAGCACCAAGGGAGCATAGGCCACAAACAGCCCCAGCAAACCCGAAACATGCCCGAGTGCCACCAGCAATGCCAATGGCATGAGCCAAATCAAATTGACGGCAGTCACCATCAACGACACCCGCAAGTGGCTACCGTAACGGCGCGAAGCGCGCTGGTAGGCATGGCTGCGATGGGCCTCGTAGACCCGTTCGCCACGCACCAGACGGTGGATCAGCGTGAAGGTGGCATCTACCACGAACACGCCGAGCAGGATCAGCCAACTCCAGATCAGGGGTGCGGACACCGCCCCCGCCTGCAGCGCCAGCCCTCCGATCATCAACCCGAGGAAACCACTGCCCGCATCTCCCATGAAGATCCGCGCCGGAGGGAAATTCCAGATCAGGAAGCCCGTCGCCGCCATGCCCAGGATCAAGGGCAACCAAACCAGCTGCCAGTCTCCGACGAACCACCCGCAGAGTGCCCCGCCCAGACAGACACTGATGGCTTCCAGACCGGCGATCCCATCGATGCCGTCCATGAAGTTGTAAAGGTTGAGCACCCAGACCAGGAATACCGCGCCCAGCAGGTCGCCGGCCATTCCCAGGTTCAGCGTCCCCCACGGCACAGCCAGCGCAGGCAGCCCGCCCAGCCAGCCAAGCAGCCAGAACGCGGCGACAAAATGCCCCAGCAACCGCCAACGCGCCGGAATATGACGGTGATCATCGAGGAAACCAATGACCGCAACCAGCGCGCCGGCCGGCAGCAGGGCCAACAGGCTGCTCGCTTCCACCGCACCGAGAGCACCAGCCAAGGGCAGACAGCCCAGAAAACCCAGCACGATGGCAACGCCACCACCACGCGGCGTCGGAATCTGGTGTGAGCTCCGGGCATTGGGAATATCCATGATGCTGCGCGCCAGCGCATAACGGCGCACGCCGGCCGTCATCGCACAGGATGCGATGAACACAGCCGCCAGCAGAATAGCCATGCTCATCGTCCCTGCTCCTGACCACATCCCTGCGCTGCTGCCCTCAGGGCCTGCTCGACACTGACCGGCGGAGTCCAGCCCAATCGGCTGCGCGTCGTGGAGATATCCACCTGCAGCGACCCCAGCAAGCGCTGGACCTGCTGGCTCCGCCCGGCCAGCAGCCCCAGCAGGCGCAACAGCGCAGCCGGAACCGGCAGTAGCCGCGGGCGAACCCCCAGGGCCTTGCTGAGACCACGGCAAAGCTGTGCCGTCGACAAATCTTCACCGTCGCTCACCAGGAACACCTGCCCGGCGGCCGCGGGATGGCGTGCGCAAAGCAGCAGCAGATCGACCAGATTGTCCCGCGCGACCAGACTGCGGCGATTGTCGATGGAGCCGAATGGCAACGGCAGGCGACGCTGCAAGGCGCGCATCAGGCTGGCGAAATTGGCCTTCACACCCGGACCATAGACCAGCGGCGGGCGCACCACGGCGACTTCGAGCCCGGTCTGCCGGGCGACATCGAACAGGGCCTGCTCGGCTTCGAGCTTGGACTGGCCGTAAGGGTCCTGCGGTTTCGGCTCGGCGTCAGCAGTAAAGGGATGGCCCGGAGCAGTCTCCTCGCCATTGACCTTGATCGAACTGACAAAGACGAACCGCTTCGCACCGGCTGCCGCGGCCTGCTGCGCCAGATGCCGGGTCGCCTCGACGTTTACCGCGCGAAACTCGGCAAGCGGGTCCGCCGCCTGCTCGTCCATGACATGAACGCGGGCAGCGCAGTGGATCACCACATCAACCCCTTGCAATGCCTGCATCCAGGATTGCGCCACGCTCAACCCGTCGATGAGCGCCACTTCAACACCTTCAGGGTATTGCGCAATGGCGCCACGCTGGGCAACGCGAACCTGCACGTGATCTTCCTGGCACAAACGCGCCAGTACGCCTCGGCCGACAAAACCGCTTGCGCCCGTGAGTAGAACCTTCAATCCAGTACCTGCAGAAGCTGACGCCTGCGGCGTCTTCCATGTTTGAGCGAACGCGTCAGAGCGGCGAAATGACCGGCCGCAGGGCATTCCAAGCGTGGCAACTGGGACATTGCCAGTGCAGTTCGCGACCGGCAAAACCACACTTGCCGCATCGATAGCGCGGCATTGTCTTATACAACCCGGTGATTATTGGAGCGATTTTTCCCGTCGCCGAATCTTTTTCAGTGTCGCTCCCGACCACTTCCAGGTATTCGCCCACACCTTGCCAGGAAGGATGGCGTTCCACCCGCTGCAACAAACTCTCGCGCCAGCTGGAAGAGCGTCCCGGCGGCTCGCTTTCGGCCAACAACGCGAGGATCGCCGGAGGCACTTCCTCGCCCTCTGCAAGCTCGCGCAAACAGGCCAGCACCTCGGGCCGGGCAAGACCGTCGTGACGACGCAACAGCGGAACGATCTCGCCCAGGAAGGCCTTGGCATCGCTCGCCAGCTCGCCGATGGTGGCGACAGCAGCGGCCGGATCCTTGCGCCACAACTCGCAATCCAGCCGCATCAGCAGAGCGCGTACGCAGCGCTTGTCGACGCGACGAGCCTCGCGCAGCAATTCCTGCATGGCACTGCGATCCCCGGTCTTGCCTTTTTCCTGAGCGAGCTCGCAGTAATAGTTGGCCAGCGCGGCGCTCAGCTCGGGACGGCTCGGTACCAGCCGGGCGGCCAGTTCGATGGCGCGCGACCAGTTCTTCTCGCGTTCACAGATCAGCCGCTGCTCGTCGAGCGCCTCGAGAGAGATGGGCTCATCACGCTGCTGGATCAGCTCGTCCAGCAACTCTTCGGCACTGCCGAGCAAGCCGCCAGCAATGTAGTCACGGGCCAGTTCCAGGCGTACTTGCGCCACAAGCGAGCCATCCTCGCCAGCTCGACCCAGCAAATCCTGGTGGATGTGGATGGCCTTTTCGATATCGCCGCGACGGCGGAACAGGTTGCCAACGTGCAGGTGGCTTTCGAGCGTTTCCGGGCTGACGACCAGGCCCTGGGAAAGGCTTTCCAGCGCGTCGTCGGAGTGCCGCTCCAGCAGGTTATGCATGCTGTGGACGCGCGCCCGGAGGTTCGTTTCGGGCGCTGACCGGGTTCGGGAAAGAGAGCGACGCCCCATCCACCAGCCGATGGCCAGGGCGCAGAAGAAGAACAGCGTGGCGATGACGCTAGGCATGGTCCGTCAGCGACTTTTCACGCAGCGCGTCATTCTCCTTGCGGAAGCGGGTGACTTCGGAGCGCAGCCCGGTCATGCGGACGTGCGTCTTCGCGCGGAAGGGAATGCTCAGCAAAAGGCCGATCACGCCGCCAACAATGAAGGCAAGGGAGATGAAGACCACCAGCGGCCACTGCGGAGACTGCCAGCCGAGGAAGGTCAGTTGCGCGGGCTGCAGGTTTTCAAGGACGAAAACCACGACGACGGCGGCCAGGACGACCAGCGCCAGAATCAGCAGGAAACGTTTTGCCCGAAGCATGGACACTCCTTCTTGAAGACGGATACCCCGGGGTCACTCGGGCTCGTTGACGCGGTCGCGCAGCTCCTTGCCGGGCTTGAAGTGCGGGACGAACTTGCCGTCCAGGCGCACGGACTCGCCAGTCTTCGGATTACGGCCGGTGCGCGGCGCACGGTAATGCAGCGAGAAGCTACCGAAACCCCGGATTTCGATGCGATCCCCAGTGGCCAGAGCCTGGGACATTTGCTCAAGCATGGTCTTGATCGCCAGCTCCACATCCTTTGCGGAAAGCTGCCCCTGATGGGTGACGATTCTCTCGATCAACTCCGACTTGGTCATGGTTTTCCCTTCTTTTTCAAGCGGCTAGATCAGCTCTAGGTTCTTTTAGCATGCTGGTCATGCTTTGAACAGCCCGAACAGAAAGGATGTGTTTTCATCCGGTCAAGTAGTTGGCAAATAAAAAATGGCCGATCCCCGGGGAGGCGATCGGCCACGGTCGCGTCCAGGAGCGGAAGGACGCGCAAGGGAGAAAAGCAGATCAGGCGATGGCGGCGAGCTGCGCCTTGGCCTTGGCCAGGCCCTTCTCGGCGAATTCGCCGCCCATGTTCAGGCCTTCGGCATGGATGAAGGTCACGTCGTGGATGCCGACAAAGCCCAGCGCCTGGCGCAGGTAGGGTTCCTGGTGGTCCAGCGCACCGCCGGCGTAGACGCCGCCACGGCTGGTCAGGACGAAGGCGCGCTTGCCGGTGAGCAGACCCTGCGGGCCGGTCTCGGTGTACTTGAAGGTGACGCCGGCGCGCAGCACGTGGTCCAGCCAGGACTTCAGGGTGCTGGGGATGGCGAAGTTGTACATCGGCGCAGCCAGGACCAGCACGTCGGCGGCCTGCAGTTCGGCAGTCAGCTGGTTGGAGCGTTCCAGAGCGGCGCGTTCGATCTCGCTGTGCTCCTGAGCCGGCTTCATCCAGCCGCCCAGCAGGTTGGCGTCCAGGTGCGGCACCTGCTCGACGGCCAGGTCGCGGACCTGGACGTCGTCGGCCGGGTGGGCGGCCTGCCACTGGGCGATGAAATCGCGGGTCAGCTGGCGGGAAACGGAACCTTCCTGACGGGCACTGCTTTCGATAACCAGAACGCGGGACATGGACTGGACCTCCATCGGTCGTTGAATGTGTCGATGGAGGTCATCCTAAATATGAACAAATCGATAAAAAAGCGTAAATAGTCGCTTCTAATTATCGAATAAATTGATTTCTTGCCTGACAGCTTCTAGTCTTGTCGGGAGCTCAGGAAGGATTGCAGGTCAGCTTGATCCGCAGCTTGATCACTGCGCGGCTGAAGCTGGAAGTCAGGTTGGCCTCCTTGCCTGGCGCAATGGTGGCCTTGCGCACATGCGGCGTCTCGGGACCGTTGACGAAGACCGCGGTGCAGGTCACCGGCTGCTGGCCGCCGTTGCGCAAGAGGATCGCCCCCATCTGGTCGCCGATATCCTGGGTCTCGATGTCCATCTCGGTGCCATTGAGGCTCTTCTGCACTTCGATGGGATAGGCCAGGGCGGTCAGCGGCAACATGGCCAGAACGGCACAACAGAATTTTTTCATGGCGGTCTCTTGTTGGTCTTCTGCGGACCGCCAGAGTAGACAAGAGGAAGCGAGGATGAAAGCGCCCCGCGTTACCCTGGATCAGTGGAGAACCCTGCAGGCCGTGGTCGATCACGGCGGCTTCGCCCAGGCGGCCGAAGCCCTGCACCGTTCGCAGTCGTCGATCAGCTACACCGTGGCGCGCATGCAGGAGCAGCTCGGCGTGCCGCTGCTGCGCATCGACGGACGCAAGGCCGTGCTCACCGAGGCCGGTGAAGTACTGCTACGCCGCTCGCGGCAACTGGTGAAATCCGCCGGCCAGCTGGAAGAACTGGCCCACCACATGGAACAGGGCTGGGAGCCGGAAGTGCGCCTGGTCGTCGACGCCGCCTACCCCACCGTGCGTCTGGTGCGTTCGCTGTCGGCCTTCATGCCACAGAGCCGCGGCTGCCGCGTGCTGCTGCGCGAAGAGGTGCTGTCGGGTGTGGAGGAAGCGCTGGTGCAGGGCCATGCAGACCTCGCCATCAGTGGCCTGAACATTCCCGGCCACCTGGGCGCCGATCTCTCCATCGTCGACTTCGTCGCTGTCGCCCATCCCGATCATCCGCTGCATCGCCTGCAACGCGAGGTCACCCACCAGGACCTGGAAACCCAGATGCAGGTGGTGATCCGCGACTCCGGCCGTCTGCAACCGCGCGACGTCGGCTGGCTCGGCGCCGAGCAGCGCTGGACCGTCGGCAGCCTCGCCACCGCCGCCACCTTCGTCAGCAACGGCCTGGGCTTCGCCTGGCTGCCGCGGCACATGATCGAGCGTGAACTGCGCGACGGGCAGCTCAAGCCGCTGCTGATGAAACAGGGCGGCGTGCGCGAGAGCCGCTTCTATCTTTACCCGAACAAGGAAAAGCCCCTGGGCCCGGCCACGCAGATCCTCGTGGAACTGCTGACCACCTTCGCCAACGTGCCCCTCGACGCCCATTTCGCCGCCCCGGAAAGCCCGGCCTGAAGCCACAGCCCGCACGAACAAGGAGCTCGTCATGCCGTTCTTCGACCACGCCGGTCATCGCCTGCACTACGAGGAAAGCGGACTCGGCACGCCGGTGCTGCTGGTGCATGGGCTCGGTTCCAGCACCCGCGACTGGGAATACCAGGTGCCGGAGCTGGAGAAACGTCATCGGGTGATCGCCCTCGACGTACGCGGCCACGGCCAGTCGGACAAACCGCGCCAGCGTTACAGCATCGCCGCCTTCGCCGAGGACGTGATCGCCCTGCTCGATCACCTGGGCCTTGGCCGCGTGCATCTGGTGGGCATCAGCATGGGCGGCATGATCGGCTTCGAACTGGCTACCCGCTGGCCGGAGCGGCTGAACAGCCTGACCATCGTCAACAGCGCCCCGGAAGTGAAACCCCGCAGCCTGCGCGAGTACCTGGAAGTGGCGCGCCGGCTGTTCCTCGCCCACGTGCTGGGCCTGGATACGGTGGGCAAGGCGCTGGGCAGGATGCTCTTCCCCAAGCCCGAACAGAGCGACCTGCGCCGCAAGATCCAGCAACGCTGGCCGCAAAACGACAAGCGCGCCTACCTCTCCAGCCTGCACGCCATCATCGGCTGGGGTGTGCAGGAACGCCTGGCGCGCATAACCTGTCCAACCTTGGTGATCAGCGCCGACCGCGACTACACCCCGGTCTCGCTCAAGCAGGCCTATGTCGGGCGCATGCCCAACGCACGCCTGGTGGTGATCGAGGACTCGCGCCACGCGACCCCGCTGGACCAGCCGGAAAGATTCAATACCACCCTGCTCGACTTCCTCGAGCAGGTCGACCATCCCTAGAACCTTCAGGAAACATCCGCCAAATGACCCTGTTCAAACGCTTCCTGCTCGCTGCCTGCTCCCTGGTCCTGGCCGGCTCGGCAATCGCCGCCGACGCCAACAAGCCCCACGTGCTGCTGTCCACCACCTCGGGTGAAATCGAAATCGAGCTGTACGCCGACAAGGCGCCGATTTCCGTGAAGAACTACCTGTCCTACGTCGACAGCGGCTTCTACAACGGAACCATCTTCCACCGCGTGATCCCCAACTTCATGATCCAGGGTGGCGGCTTCACCGAAGCCATGAAGGAGAAGGACACCCAGGCGCCGATCAAGAACGAGGCCGACAACGGCCTGCTCAATGAGCGCGGCACCCTGGCCATGGCCCGCACCAGCGACGTGAACTCCGCCACCAGCCAGTTCTTCATCAACCTGACTGGCAACGATTTCCTCAACCACGGCGCCCGCGACTTCGGCTACGCAGTCTTCGGCAAGGTCGTGCGCGGCATGGGCGTGGTCGACCAGATCGCCGGCGTGAAGACCGGCAACAAAGGCATGTTCCAGGACGTACCGACCACCCCGGTGGTCATCCTCTCCGCCAAGCGTCTGTGATTCTGCGCAACCACGGCTGACGGAGGCCATTCAAGGCGAGCCCGGGACGGGCTCGCCGACACAACCCGAGAGCCATCATGCTTTACCGTCGTTTCGAGCGTCTGATCGATCCCTTCCGCGACGTCCCCGAGCGCATGCCGCCCTCCGACGTCGTCCGCTTCTACGTCTACTACCTGCGCCAGGTCTGGCCGGTTTTCCTCGCTCTGCTCTTCGTCGGGTTGATCGTCGCGCTGATCGAGGTCGCACTGTTCAGCTACCTCGGGCGCATCGTCGACCTCGCCCAGGGCACCGCCCCCGCCGACTTTTTCACCGTGCACGGCCGCGAGCTGATCTGGATGGCCGTGGTGGCACTGGTGCTGCGCCCCGTGTTCAACGGCCTGCACGACATGCTGGTGCACCAGAGCATCAACCCCAGCATGACCAACCTGATTCGCTGGCAGAACCACCGCTATGTACTCAAGCAGAGCCTGGGCTTCTTCCAGAACGACTTCGCCGGGCGCATCGCCCAGCGCATCATGCAGACCGGCAACTCCCTGCGCGACTCCGCCGTGCAGGTGGTCGACGCCATCTGGCACGTGCTCATCTACACCATCAGCGCGCTGGTGCTGTTCGCCGAGGCGGACTGGCGCCTGATGATTCCGCTGGTACTGTGGGTAATCGGCTACGTCGGCGCGCTGGGCTACTTCATCCCGCAGGTGAAGCAGCGCTCGGTGATCGCTTCGGATTCGCGCTCGAAACTCATGGGCCGGATCGTCGACGGCTACACCAACATCACCACCCTCAAACTGTTCGCCCACACGCGCCAGGAAGAGGACTACGCCCGCGAAGCCATCGACGACCAGACCCGCAAGGCTCAGCGCGCTGGGCGCGTGGTGACCTCGATGGACGTCACCATCACCATCTTCAACGGACTGCTGATCGCCGGTACCACAGGCCTCGCCCTGTGGCTGTGGACCCAGTCGCTGATCTCGGTGGGCGCCATCGCCCTGGCCACCGGCCTGGTCATCCGCATCAACAACATGTCCGGCTGGATCATGTGGGTGGTCGGCGGCATCTTCGAGAACGTCGGCCAGGTACAGGACGGCATGCAGACCATCGCCCTGCCCCGTCAGGTGACCGATGCGCCCGACGCCAAGCCGCTGGTGGTGAAGCACGGCGAAGTGCGCTTCGACCAGGTGAACTTCAGCTATGGCAAGGGTGGCGGCCTGATCAGCGGCCTCGAGCTGACCGTGCGCCCCGGCGAGAAGATCGGCCTGGTCGGTCCTTCCGGCGCCGGCAAGTCGACCCTGGTAAACCTGCTGCTGCGCCTCTACGACCTGGAGGGCGGACGCATCCTGATCGACGGCCAGGACATCGCCCACGTGACCCAGGAGAGCCTGCGCGCGCAGATCGGCATGGTCACCCAGGACACCTCGTTGCTGCACCGTTCGATCCGCTCCAACCTGCTCTACGGCCGCCCGGACGCCGGCGAGGCCGAATTGCAGGACGCAATCCAGAAGGCCCGCGCCTCGGAGTTCATCCCGCAACTGAGCGATGCCGAAGGCCGCTTCGGCCTCGATGCCCATGTCGGCGAGCGCGGCGTGAAGCTCTCCGGCGGCCAGCGCCAGCGCATCGCAATCACCCGCGTGCTGCTCAAGGACGCGCCGATCCTGATCCTCGACGAAGCCACCTCGGCGCTGGATTCGGAAGTGGAAGCGGCGATCCAGGAAAGCCTGGAAACCCTGATGCAGGGCAAGACCGTGATCGCCATCGCCCACCGCCTCTCGACCATCGCACGCATGGATCGCCTGGTGGTACTGGAGCACGGTCGCGTGGTCGAGAGCGGCAGCCATGCCGAGCTGCTCGCCCACGGAGGGCTGTATGCGCGGCTATGGCGGCACCAGACCGGCGGGTTCGTCGGGGTGGATTGAATCCGGAGCCACCCTGCAGGAGCGGGCCATGCCCGCGATCGCGCCCAGGGGGCGCTCTTACAGGGTGCGCCGCGGTATACGGCGCCCATAAAAAAGCCCGGCATAAAGCCGGGCACCTCCAGATCAGGACAGCTCAGTGTGTGTCCAGCAGCGCCAGCGCCTCGCGGCTCAGGCGCTCGACCGTGGCCCAGTCGCCGCTGTCGATGGCGGCCTTGGGCAGCATCCAGCTGCCGCCCACGCACATCACGTTGGCCAGCCGGTAGTAGTCGTTGAGGTTGTCCGGGCCGACGCCGCCGGTGGGGCAGAAACGGACCTCCGGGAACGGCCCGCCAAACGCCTTGAGCGCTTCCACGCCGCCGGCGACCTTCGCCGGGAACAGCTTGAAGCGGCGCAGGCCATGACGGTACGCCGCCATGATTTCCGATGCGGTGGCCACGCCGGGCAGCAGCGGCACCGGGCGGGTCAGCGCGTACTGCAGCAACTCGTCGGTGCAGCCGGGGGTGACGATGAACTTCGCCCCCGCCTCTTCCGCCTGGGCGAAGGTTTCCGGGTCGAGCACGGTGCCGGCGCCGACAACCAGCTCCGGGCGCTGCTCGCTCAGCTGACGAATCGCGGTGAGGCCCAGCGACGTCCGCAAGGTCACTTCCAGAACGGTGATGCCGCCGGCTGCCAGAGCATCCGCCATGGGCAGGATGTCCGCCTCGCGGTCGATGGTGATCACCGGCAGGATGCGAGCACGCTGCGCGAGGGCATCGATCTGCTGGATGTGTTGTTCAGACATTGCGGTAACTCCGTGCCTCAGGGGCACCAGTGGATCGAAAGAGGCGAACGCAGGAACGCATTGATGGGCATGCGCTGGTCGTCGTTGTCGCTGAGCGCCTGGCTCAGGGTAGCGAGCTTGGACTCGCCCTGGATGGCCAGGATCTGCACCCGCGCACCCTGCAGCACGGCACGGGTCAGGGTCAGGCGCTGGTGCGGTACGGTCGGCGCCCACATCGGCAGGCAACGGCGGGTGCCGGCCGGGTCGAGCGCCTCCACCAGATTGGTGCTGCCGGGGAACAGCGAAGCCGTGTGGCCATCGTCGCCCATGCCCAGCACCAGCACATCGATGGGCAGCATCAATTCATGCAGGTAACGATCGGCCTTGTCGGCCGCTTCTTCCAGGCTGGCTGCCGGCTGGTAGATGCCGATGAACTGCGCCTTGGCTGCCGCGCCCTTGAACAGGTGACGACGCAGCAGGCCGGCGTTGCTGTCCGGATGCGACTCGGGCACCCAGCGCTCGTCGGCAAGGCTGACGGCCACTTTCGACCAGTCCAGCACGGCGCCACTCAGGGCTTCGAGGAAAGCCACCGGGCTGCGCCCGCCGGATACCACCAGCAGCGCGCGGCCGCGTTCGATCAATGCCTCGCGCAGCGCGTCGGCTACCGCTTCGGCCAGGCCGCGAGCCTGCTCGGCGGCGTTGTTCCAGGTCTTCCAGGCCATGCCTTCAGCCAGTTGGGGTTCAAAGATCGCCATACCAGTCCCTCCCGTCGCGTGCGATCAGGGCAACCGAGGCCTGCGGCCCCCAGCTTCCGGCCGGATAGGGCTTGGGCTCCTCGCCCAGGCGCCCCCAGCCGTCGATAAGGCCGTCGCACCATGTCCAGGCGGCCTCGATCTCATCCTTGCGGACGAACAGGTTCTGGTTGCCTTGCGTGACTTCCAGCAACAGTCGCTCGTAGGCATCCGGCGTCCGGGCGGTCTGGAAGGTTTCGGAGAAATTCAGTTGCAGCGGGCCGGTGCGCAGTTGCATGCCCTTGCCCAGGCCCTGGTCCTTGGTCATCACCTGCAGGGAAATGCCCTCGTCCGGCTGAAGGCGGATGATCAGCCGGTTGCTGATCAGCGAACGCTGCTCCGGAGCGAAGATGTAGTGCGGCGGTTCCTTGAAGTGGATGACGATCTGCGAGTGCTTCTGCGGCATGCGCTTGCCGGTACGCAGGTAGAACGGCACGCCGGACCAGCGCCAGTTGCGGATATCCACGCGCAGGGCGACGAAGGTCTCGGCATCGCTGTTGGGGTTGGCGTTCTCCTCGGCGACGTAGCCGGGCACCGCCTTGCCGTCGATGTAGCCGGCGGTGTACTGGCCACGCACTACGCGGGTTGCCAGCTGTTCGGGGGCGATGGGTTCCAGCGCGCGCAGCACCTTCACCTTCTCGTCACGGATGCTGTCGGCGGTAAGGTCCGCCGGCGGGTCCATGGCGATCAGGCAGAGCAGTTGCAGCAGGTGGTTCTGCACCATGTCGCGCAGCTGGCCGGCCTTGTCGAAGTAACCCCAGCGGCCTTCGATACCGACCTTCTCGGCCACGGTGATCTCCACGTGGGAGATGTGGTTCTGGTTCCACTGGGTCTCGAACAGGCTATTGGCAAAGCGCAGCGCGATGAGGTTCTGCACCGTTTCCTTGCCCAGGTAGTGGTCGATCCGGTAAATGCGGTTTTCCGGGAAGAAGCGTGCCACCGCGTCGTTGACCGCGCGGGACGATTCCAGGTCGTGGCCGATGGGCTTTTCCAGAACTACCCGGGTGCGCTCGGCGAGGCCGGCGGCGGCAAGGTTCTCGCAGATACCGCCGAATACCGAGGCGGCGGTAGCGAAGTAGGCGACCAGGGTCTTCTCGTCACCCACCAGCTCAGCCAGCGCCTGGTAGGAACCGGCATCGAGGAAATCCATGCTCAGGTGATGCAGGCGCGCCTGGAAGCGGGCCCAGACGGCTTCGTCCCACTCCTTCGCCGGCACGGCCTGGCGCAGGCGGCTCTCAATGGTCGCCAGGGGGGCTTCGCTGGCGCCGTCGTCGCGGGCCAGCGCGAGAATGCGGGTGTCGCGGTGCAGCAGGTCTTCACGGTCGAGCTGGTAGAGCGCCGGCAGCAGCTTGCGCAGGGCGAGATCACCCAGGGCGCCGAACAACGCGAGGGTGCAGGGCAGAACACGGACTTCAGGCATTTGTTGTTACCAACCAAATTTTGGACGATAGTTAGCCTTCTACGCCGGCATTAAGACAAATATGTAGTAATTAAACAACATATTTTTGCCGCTTCGCGCCGTTGTTGGTCGCCTGCCGGCCTGACGTTAGGATAGCGCCGCTAGCCGCACCTACCCGGCCAACCGTCGATTGCCCAAGGAGCACGGATGAAAAACCTGCTGGAGCAGATCCAGAGCCGTCTGGAAGAGCTGAACAAGGCCGAGCGCAAGGTCGCCGAAGTGATCCTGCGCGATCCGCAGCAGGCCACGCGCTTCAGCATCGCCGCGCTGGCCCAGGCCTCCAGCGTCAGCGAGCCGACGGTGAACCGCTTCTGCCGTTCCTTCGGCATGAGCGGCTACCCGGAGCTGAAGATCCAGCTGGCCCAGAGCCTGGCCAGCGGCGCGGCCTTCGTGACCCAGGCGGTGGCCGCCGACGACGGCCCCGAGGCCTACACGCGCAAGATCTTCAGCAGCACCATCGCCTCGCTGGACAGCGCCCACAAGGTACTCGACCCGAAGCTGATCGACCGCGCCGTGGACCTGTTGATCCAGGCCCGGCAGATTCACTTCTTCGGCCTCGGCGCGTCCAGCTCCGTGGCGCTGGACGCGCAGCACAAGTTCTTCCGCTTCAACCTGGCGGTGTCGGCGCAGAGCGATGTGCTGATGCAGCGAATGATCGCCTCGGTGGCGCACACCGGCGACCTGTTCGTGGTGATTTCCTACACCGGTCGCACACGCGAGCTGGTGGACGTGGCGCACCTGGCGCGGCAGAACGGCGCCTCGGTGCTCGGCCTGACCGCCGCCGACTCGCCGCTGGCTCGCGCCAGCACCCTGAGCCTGGACATCCCGCTGCCGGAGGACACCGACATCTATATGCCGATGACTTCGCGGATCATCCAGCTGACCGTACTCGACGTGCTCGCCACCGGCGTGACCCTGCGCCGTGGCGTGGACTTCCAGCCGCACCTGCGCAAGATCAAGGAGAGCCTGGTGCCGACGCGCTACCAGCTCGACGAGGAAGACTGAACGCCGCCGCTCCCGCAGTTAGAATCCTGCGCCTGCCCCTGACTCGATTCGTGCCTGATCAGTCATCCGCGCCCGGATCGAGCCCCGGGAACAGCACCTCGGTAAAGCCGAACTTGGTGAAATCGGTAATGCGCGACGGGTACAGGCGGCCGATCAGGTGGTCGCACTCGTGCTGCACCACGCGGGCGTGGAATCCGTCCACAGTGCGGTCGATAGGCTGCCCCTGCGGGTCGACGCCCTGGTAGCGGATGCGCTGATGGCGGTTCACCGCACCGCGCAGGCCCGGCACCGACAGGCAGCCTTCCCAGCCCTCCTCCAGCTCATCGCCGATGGGCGTGATCACCGGGTTGAGCAGGATGGTCGGCGGCACCGCTGGCGCGTCCGGATAGCGCTCGCTGCGCTCGAAGCCGAAGATCACCAGTTGCAGGTCGACACCGATCTGCGGCGCGGCCAGACCGACGCCGCCGACGTGGTGCATGGTCTCGAACATGTCATCGATCAGTTGCTGCAGCTCGGCGCTGCCGATCATCGACTCGGGCACCGGTGGGGCGATGCGCAGCAGGCGCTCGTCGCCCATCTTGAGAATCTCGCGGATCATTCTCGGCCTCGTTCGCCGTTGCGTGAAAGCGGCATGCTTCCAATGAGAGCTGCATCCTCGGCCCCCGCAACCGGTCTGGCAACCCCGCGACCGCCGGGCAGCGCCCCGGAGCCCGCAGCGCCGCGGTGGTAGACTGATCTGCGACGACAACCATCGAACGACGGATATTTGCCGAATTTCACGGCAGATGGCGGTCGAACCCTGGGGGGAACTTTCATTCCGAGGGGCGTGAGGTTCGTCATGAACAGGCATTACTACATCAGCGACAACCTGGACGACCTGGAGCAGGTCGAGCAGGAACTCTCCGAAAGCGGCATCGGCATCGAACAGATGCATGTGCTCAGCGACAGCGACGCGGAACTGCAGGAGCACCGCCTTCACGAAGTGCCCTCGATGATGAAGAAGGACGTGGTGCACTGGGGCAAGATCGGCCTGATGATCGGTGCCGCGCTGGCCGTGCTGGTACTGGTGGTCGGCTACCTGAGCGGCTGGACGCAGACGGCGGCCGGCTGGATTCCGGTGCTCTTCCTCGCCGCGGTGCTGCTGGGCTTCAGCCTGTGGGAAAGCAGCTTCTTCGGCCTGCAGCGCCCCAGCGGCGACGTACGCCGCTTCCAGGACAACCTGCATGAAGGCCGCCACGTGTTCTTCGTCGACGTGAAGCCCGAGCAGGAACCGGTGCTGGACATGGTGGTGCGCCACCACCCGCGCCTGGAGATCGCCGGCTTCGGCAGCGCCATGCCGGCCTGGTGGCTCTCCGTCGAGCAGGCCTGGAACCGCTTCCGCCACATGATGTGATGCGCACCGGCCGCGCGCCGGTGGTTATGCGGACCCTCTCCGCGCCCGTGCGGCCAGCGGCCTGGCAGTTGTGCGCCGCGCAGAGCACTGTCGGCAGGACGATAATGGCTGCCGTTCAGGAATCATTCAGAAACCGTTAGCTTGCTATTGATACATGTCAGCCGCGCGCCTCCGGTCGAACTCGAAACTATTCGAGTTCCCCATTACTCAGGAGGCTGGGACATGTCTTCATCGCCCAACCAGAAACTCGGCCTGGCCGCGCTCACCGCCCTGGTGGTCGGCTCCATGATCGGCGGCGGCATCTTTTCGCTGCCGCAGAACGTCGCGAAAAGTGCCAGCCCCGGCGCCGTACTGATCGGCTGGGCCATCAGCGGTATCGGCATGCTGATGCTCGCCTTCGTCTTCCAGAGCCTGTCCACCCGCAAGCCGGAACTGGACGCAGGCGTCTACGCCTACGCCAAGGCCGGCTTCGGCGACTACATCGGCTTCAACTCGGCCTGGGGCTACTGGATCAGCTCCATGCTCGGCAACGTCAGCTACTTCGTGCTGATTTTCAGCGCACTGGGCTACTTCTTCCCGGTGTTCGGCGAGGGCAACACGGTCATCGCCTTCGCCTGCTCGTCCCTGCTGCTGTGGGGCCTGCACTTCCTGATTCTGCGCGGAATCAAGCAAGCGGCCTTCATCAACCAGGTCACCACGGTCGCCAAGGTCGTGCCCATCGTGCTGTTCATCCTGATCGGCCTGGTGGCGTTCGACATGGACCTGTTCACCGCCGACTTCTGGGGGCATGGCCACGTCGATTTCGACAGCGTGATGAGCCAGGTGCGCAACATGATGCTGATCACCGTCTGGGTGTTCATCGGCATCGAGGGCGCCAACCTGTATTCCGGCCACGCGAAGAAGCGCTCGGACGTCGGTACCGCCACGGTAATCGGCTTCGTCTCGGTGATGGCGCTGCTGGTTCTGGTGAACGTGCTGTCCATGGGCATGATGAGCCAGGCGCAACTGGCTGGCCTGCCCAACCCGTCCATGGCCTACGTGCTGGAACACGTGGTGGGCCACTGGGGCGCGGTGCTGATCATCTCCGGGCTCGTCGTCTCGCTGTTCGGCGCGCTTCTGGCGTGGATCCTGCTCAGCGCGGAGATCATGTACGCCGCCGCCCACGACCACACCCTGCCGAAGTTCCTCGCCCGCGAGAACGACAAGGACGTGCCGGTGAACGCGCTGTGGATGAGCAACGCCACGGTGCAGGTGTTCCTGGTGGTCACCCTGTTTGCCGCGAGCACCTACACCAGCCTGGTGTACCTGGCCGCGTCCATGGCACTGCTGCCCTACCTGTTCTCCGCCGGCTATGCCGTACTGCTGAGCCTGCGCGGGGAAGGCTACCAAGGCCTGCTGCGCGAGCGCCGCAAGGACCTGGTAATCGGTGCCATCGCCCTCATCTACAGCCTGTGGCTGGTGTACGCCGGCGGCATGGACCACCTGCTCCTCTCGGCGCTGCTCTACACACCGGGCGTGGTGCTGTTCATCATGGCCAAGCGCGAGCGTGGCGAGCGCGTGTTCAGCAAGGCGGAATGGCTGATCTTCGCCCTCCTGCTGGCCGCGACCCTGGCCGCCGGCTACGGTCTGTATGCGGGTCAGCTGAGCCTCTGAGGTTCGGCGCCGATGCCCGCGGCCCAGGCCGCGGGCTTTTGCTTTCCAGGAGCAATGGCTGACTTCAGGAGAAGAGAATGAGCACGCCTACCGAGGTCACTATCCATTCCAGCACCGGCCTCGACCGCCAGCAGTACCGCATCCGCCTGAGCTATACGGTGGAGAACGCCGCCAGCCGGGATGCGCTGGTGAAGTTCGAGCTGGACGGCGAGATCGACGGCCAGCCGTTCAAGGACGGCTTCGACCTGCCCGGCGACCTCGCCTTCAATTTCGCCGGCAGCGCCACGCGCATCCTGCGCCGCCACGGCCTGCGGGTCTGCCGCGGGCCGGTGCTGCGCTTTCGCAGGGAACATGACCGGGTGTTCGACGACCTGCGTCGTCGGCTGAAGGCCGAACCGGGCACGCCGGTCGACCTGCAGCGCATGGGCTCGCTGGCCCCGGCCGAACCGCGTTGCGCGGTGGCCGAATCCATCGTCCGCGGGCGCGGCTGAGCCGTCAGACCAATTCGATACCGTCGTCGTGGATGACGATCAGGCCCTGCTTGAACAGCCCACCGATGGCCTTCTTGAAGTTGCCCTTGCTGACGCCGAACTGCTGCGCGATCAGGTCCGGCGGGCTCTTGTCGCTGAGCGCCAGCTGGCCGCCGGCCTCGCGCAGGGCCTTGAGGATCTGCTCGCTCAGCGCATCGGAAAGGCCGGCGCCGGCGGGCTGCAGGCTCAGGCTGATCTTGCCGTCGGCGCGCATTTCCTTGATGTAACCGGTCTCGCGCAGGCCGTTGCGCATGAACTTGAAGACTTCGTTCTTGTGGATCAGGCCCCAGTGCTTGCCGTCGATGATGGCCTTATAGCCAAGGTCCGTGCGTTCGACGACGAGCAGGTCCACCTGCTGGCCGGCCTTGTAGTTGGCCGGGACATTGTCCAGGTAGCGGTCCAGGCGCGCGGTGGCGGTGATACGGCGGCTGCGCTCGTCGAGGTAGACGTAGACCACGCAGTAGTCGCCGACCTGCAGCGGGCGCTTCTCTTCCGAGTGCGGCAGGAGCAGGTCCTTGGGCAGGCCCCAGTCGAGGAACAGGCCGACACGGTTGACCTCCACCACCTTGAGGCTGGCGAAGCCGCCGACCTGCACCTTGGGCTTCTGGGTGGTGGCAATCAGGCGATCTTCGCTGTCCAGGTAAATGAACACGTTGAGCCAGTCACCCACTTCGGTAGGTTCGTTCTTCGGCACGTAGCGCTTGGGCAGGAGGATTTCGCCGTGGCTCTCTCCATCCAGGTAGAGACCGAAATCGGTGTGCTTGGCCACCTGCAACGAATTGAACCGACCTATGACTGCCATGACGCTTACCTCGTGAACGGGGCGGGCATTCTACGCGCATTGGCGCGTTATGGCTGCCGCCGGTTGCCGGATCGGTCGCGCGCCATCGACGCGCATCGCGGGCATGGCCCGCCCCTACAGGTGTTCCGCCTGGCCGAACTGAAGCTCCGCCAGACGCGCATACAGCGGATTGCTGGCCACCAACTCAGCGTGCCGCCCCAGCGCCACCAGGCGACCGTGCTCGATCACCGCAATGCGGTCGGCATTGAGCACGGTGGCCAGGCGGTGAGCGATCACCAGCGTGGTCCGGTCGCGCATCAGTCCCGGCAGTGCCTGCTGGATCAGGTGTTCGCTCTCGGCATCCAGCGCGCTGGTGGCTTCGTCGAGCAACAGGATAGGCGCGTCCACCAGCAACGCACGGGCAATCGCCAGGCGCTGGCGCTGGCCGCCGGACAAGCCCAGGCCGCTCTCGCCCAGGTGCGTCCGGTAGCCCTGCGGCAGGCGCAGGATGAACTCGTGGGCATGGGCCGCGCGGGCGGCGGCCTCGACTTCCGCATCACTGGCACCGGGGCGGCCGTAGCGGATGTTCTCCTCCACCGTGCCGAAGAACAGCGCCGGGTTCTGCGACACCAGCGCGAAGCTGCGACGCAAGTCCGTCGGGTCGAGCTGGGCGATGGGCTGGCCGTCGATCAGGACGCGCCCCTGCTGCGGATCGTAGAAGCGCAGCAACAGGTCGAACAGAGTGGACTTGCCGGCGCCCGACGGGCCGACCAGCGCCAGGGTCTCGCCGGGTTCCACGCGCAGGTCGATGCCATCGATGGCCCACTGCTCCGGGCGCGACGGATAGGCGAAACGCACGCCCTGCAGGTCGATGCTGCCGACGATGCGCTCCGGCAGGTGCAGCAGGTCGCTGGCCGGGGCATGGATTTCACTGCGCGCGCGCAGCAGTTCGGCGATGCGCTCGGCGGCACCGGCCGCGCGCTGCAGTTCCCCGATCACTTCGCTCAGCGTACCGAACGCCATGCCGACGATCAGGCTGTAGAACACGAACGCCGCCAGGTCGCCGGGGCTGATGCGCCCGGCGATCACGTCCATGCCGCCGACCCAGAGCATCACGCCGACAGCGCCGAGCACCAGCAGGATCACCACGCTGACCAGCCAGGAGCGCTGCATGATGCGCTTGCGCGCGGTGTCGAAGGCGTCCTCCACCGTGCGGCCGAAGCGTGCCCGGTCCTGCGCCTGGTGGTTGTAGGCCTGCACCGTCTTGATCTGGCCGAGGGACTCGCCGACATAGCTGCCGACGTCTGCCACGCGGTCCTGGCTGAGCCGCGACAGGCTACGCACGCGGCGGCCGAACAGCAGGATCGGCGCGATCACCAGCGGCAGCGAGGCGACCACGATGCTGGTCAGCTTGGCGTTGGTGAAGAACATCAGGATCACCCCGCCCAGCAGCATCAGCACGTTGCGCAGCGCCATGGACAGCGAAGAACCGATCACCGACTGCAGCAGCGTGGTGTCGGCGGTCAGGCGCGACTGGATCTCTGAAGAACGGTTGTTCTCGTAAAAGCCGGGGTGCAGCTCGATCAGATGGTCGAACACCCGCTGGCGGATGTCGGCGACGAAGCGCTCGCCGATCCACGACACCAGGTAGAAGCGCACGAAGGTGCCTACCGCCAGACACAGCACCAGCAGGAAAAAGATGCCGATGGCGCGGGTCAGCAACGGCTCGGACTGGGTGATGAAGCCCTGGTCCACCAGCAGGCGGATGCCCTGCCCCAGGGACAGGGTGATGGCGGCGGTGAACAGCAGCGCCAGCAAGGCGCCAAGGGCGCGCCAGCGGTAAGGGGCGAGGAACGAACGAGCCAGGCGCAGGGCATTGCGCTGGCGGGACGACAACAGGGACATGGTGGGCTCTGAACGGCCGGAATGGGCAGAGGGTAGCACCGCCGCAGCGCGCCGCGCGAAGGACGATTCAGGCAAAGCAATGGGACCGTTCGTTCCATAACCGCCCCGAAAGGTGCTCGTTTGATGTACAATGGGCGGCCAATTTGCGCAGACAGGTATGGCAGATATGACTACCAAGCCCTCCACCCGCCAGAAAGCAGCCCCCAAGGCCCCCGCCGCTACCGCGACCAGCGAAGCTCTGGAAGCCCAGATCGCGGCCTTCCTGAACTCCGGCGGTGAGATCCAGCAGATCGCCAAGGGCGTGACCGGTCAGAACTACGGCGCACCGAGCCGCCACATCAGCCTCGGCAAGAAGTAATACCTGCAGGCAAGCCTGCCGGCTCCCGGCAGGCTGCCCGCCTCCTCCGCTTCACCCGTCCTGCGTTCCCCCTCCCTGCTACCCCGCTTTACACCAAAGCCTCCGCAATTCCGCCGATCCCGTATTGCCTGCGCGCCTTGCACTCGGGCAGAGTCCGCCCATAGTCAGGACTTGGCCTATCCCAGGCCACTCGCAAGGAGCACCCCATGCTGCCCTCTCCGGAAAAGCTGCTGTCGCGCAACCTGCTCGATGTGCTGATCCGCGCCGGCCTGATCCTGTTGCTGGCCGTTTTCTGCTTCCGCATCTTCCATCCCTTCCTCGACCTGATGCTCTGGTCGGTGATCCTCGCCATTACCCTCTACCCCATGCACCAGTTGCTCAGCGGCTGGCTGGGCGAGCGCCCGAACAGCGCCGCGAGCCTGATCGTGGTGCTGGGCCTGGTGATCCTGCTGGTGCCGGTGGTGGTGATCGGCTTGTCCATGGCCGATTCGGTGCGCGACCTGGTACACGCCATCCAGAACCGCACCCTGCAGGTTCCGCTGCCGCCGGACTCGGTGCAGAACTGGCCGGTGATCGGGCAGTACGTCTATCCCTTCTGGCACCGCGTCGCCACCGACTTCATGGGCGTCGCGCAGCAACTGGCGCCGCACCTGCAGGGCGTGGCGAAGAAGGTCGCCGGGCAAGCGGCGGGCGTCGGCATGGGGCTGATGCAGTTCCTCGCCGCCTTCGTCATCGCCGGGGTGATCATGGCCTACGGCAAGCTGGGCAGCCGTACCGCTTGTGACATTGCCGTACGCATTTCCGGCCCTGACCGTGGCCCAGGCCTGGCCGAGCTGTGCACCGGCACTATCCGTGCGGTGGCCCAGGGCGTGGTGGGCGTGGCCTTCATCCAGACGCTGATCCTCGGCCTGGGCTTCATCGTCATGGGCATCCCCGGCGCCGGCCTGCTGGCTCTGGGTGTGCTGCTGCTGGGCATCACCCAGCTGCCGGTGGTGCTGATCACCCTGCCTGCAGTGGCCTATGTGTTCATGACCAACGATTCGCTGCTGGTGTCCATCCTGTTCACCGTCTGGACGGTGGCCGGCGGGCTCTCCGACAACGTGCTCAAGCCGCTGATGTTCGGCCGCGGCAGCAAGGTGCCGATGGCGGTGATCCTCATCGGCGCCCTGGGCGGCATGCTCAGCAACGGCATCATCGGCCTGTTCGTCGGCCCGGTGGTGCTGGCGCTGGGCTACGAGCTGTTCATGTCCTGGGTCCACGAACGCGAGGCGCCCGTCGCGCCACCCGTCGAGACGCCGCCAGCCCCCTGAGCCCCTCGCCCGCGGCGAAAAACGCGGGCCCCCACCTCGCAATGGAATGCACATGATGTCCAAACGCTGCTCCCTCAGTGCCGCCCTTCTAGCCACCGGCCTGCTGCTCTCCCCGCTGGCCTTTGCCGAAGAGACCGCCGTCGTCTGGCCGGCCGCGGTCAACGCCGCCGACCAGCAGCGCCTGACCACCCTCGACGCGCAGGTCAAGCAACTGCTCGACCAGCTCCAGCAGAGCGAGGACGAAACCACCCGCAACGAAGCGCTGAACCTCTACCGCATCGTGCTGGAAGACCCGGAACCGCTTGCCGACGCCGCCCTCACCGGCAACTGGAAGTGCCGCTCGGTGCAGCTCGAAGCACAAGCGCTGTACGGCTACCCGAACTTCAAGTGCTCGGTGCGGCAGACGCCCAAGGGCCTGTTCCTGGAGAAGACCAGCGGCTCGCAGCGCATCAGCGGCTACCTGCAGCGTCTGGACGACAGGCAGCTGGTGTTCGTCGGCGGCGCTTCGGTGAACGACGACCCGCAGGTCGGCTACAGCGGGTTGGAGCAAGCCGCCGCGCGCGAGTCCGACGTGGTCGGCGTGGTGCGCAATTCGTACGATGGATTCGTGTTGCTGGTGCCCGAACAGCTCGGTGGCTACAACCTGTTCCGCTTCACCCGCTGAGCCCACTCTCGCCAGGAAAGGCTCAGAGCAGCGCCACCATCTCCTTGAGCGTCACCGCCCAGGTCCCCTTCGCATTCAGGTAGCGATAACCGAAGCGCGAACCGTTGGCCTGGGTGGTCAGCACCGCGTTCCAGGCCAGCCCGCGCTGCAGGTCGTGGGCCGGGTCGAGGAGGAAGAAGGCGTCGTCGCTCATCCCCACCGCCAGGCACCAGTGGCGGATGTCACTGTCCTTGCGGCCATGGAAGCCCAGCACCACCGGGATGTTCTCCTCCAGGTGCCGCCGGGTCAGCTCGACCATCCGCGTGCCGTTGCCACGCTCGACGCGGTACTCCTTGTCGCTGATGACCTTGAGCAGTTCCAGCAGGTCGGCGCCCGTGGTGCCGACGCGCACCAGCGTCTCGTGCTGGTTCAGCGCCTCCATCAGCCGCCCGTAGCGGGTCCGCGAATCCACCGGCGCCAACCCCTTGGCCTGGCGCCGCGCCAGCTGGTTGCGGGCGAGCATGGCCATCACCAGGCAGTAGGGCCCGCAGGCGCCGTCCATGTCGCCCTGACGCAGGTGCACCTTCTCGCCACGCCGGTTGGTCAGGCCGCCGGTGCCGTGCTCGTCCAGGTCCCAGCCCAGGCCGTCGATCAGGGTGATCTGCATCGCGCTTCCTCGCTGCTTGGTCTGAGGTTGTGACCGGACACGGCGCGGATCATTCCACCGGCTTGCGGTTACAATGAACGCTTTCCCCTGCCTGGTTACCCGAAATGTCCGAAGCCATCCGCCTGTCCAAGCGTCTCGCCGAGCTGCTGCCCTGTTCGCGCCGCGACGCCGAGCTGTACATCGAGGGTGGCTGGGTCACGGTCGACGGCCAGCGCGTGGAGGAACCGCAGTTCAAGGTCGATACCCAGCGCATCGAACTGCTGCCGGGCGCCTCCCCCGACCCGATTCCGCCGGTGACCATCCTCGTGCACAAGCCGGTCGGCCTGGGCAGCGGCAACGGCGCCAACTCCGCCCAGCAACTGCTGACGCCGGACAAGCGCTGGACCGAAGACAACCTGCAACAGCGCCTGCTGCGCAAGCACTTCGGCCACCAGTTCAACACCACCGTGCTGGAGACCGACGCCAGCGGCCTGCTGGTCTACACCCAGAGCCGCGGCGTGCAGCGCCGGCTGGTGGACGAGGCGGACAACATCGAGCACGAGTACGTGGTCGAGGTCAGCGGGCAGATCGCCGACAACGGCCTGAAGCGCCTCTGCCGCGGCCTGCTGATCGACGGCCGCGAACTGCCGCCGCTGAAGGTCAGCTGGCAGAGCGAGACCCGCCTGCGCTTTGCTGGCAAGCAGTTCCGCCCCGGCCAGATCGCGGCCATGTGCCGCGCGGTCGGCCTGCACGCCCTGTCGATCCGCCGCCTGCGCCTGGGCGGCGTGGCCATGGGCAAGCTGCCCGTCGGCCAGTGGCGTTTCCTGCAGCCGGGCGAGAAGTTCTGACCGTCTACCCGACCAAGGTCGCGGGCGCCCGCGGAAAACCAGGACGCCCGTCTAGTCCGCGGCTTACAGCCGCTATCGATAACGTCGATAGTCACCAGTCGACGCATTCAGTTCTCTTGATAGTCCGCGCGCGGCATCTTTGCCCCATCAACTCGCTGGCAGGAGATTCGCCGGCCCCGCAGTCGGGCCGCAGGGGCGAACAAGCTACTCGCGAGACGCCCCCAAACGGATCGTCAAGAGGACACCACCATGCAAGTCATTCTCGATTTCCTGCTGCTCATTGGCTCCCTGGTGGAGCTGCTGCTGTACGTCGCCCTGGCCAGCGTCGTACTTGCTACCACGGTGCTGGCCGGTGGCATCGCCGTGCTGACCCTGCGTTCGCCGGGCTCGGCCGTGGTGATCCCCGACCGCCGTCCCTCGGTCAGCCGCCAGCCGCGTCCGGCGGTGAAGCATCAGTTGGCCCGCCCCGTACTGGTCGCCGTAGCGAACGAACCGATCCTGGCGAAAACCGCGTGAAGCCGTCCTTGCCAGCGATTCAGCCCGGGTAGCGCCCGAGTGCGGCCCCCAGGTCGCGCTCGAGATCCCCGTCCTGCTGGCCGCCGTTGTCCATCATCCAGCGCACCCGCTCCAGCGTTTCCGGCGCCGACATATCACCGACGAAGCGCTGCGACTCCTCCACCAACGCCGCCTGATCCGCCGCCGTCACCTGCTCCACCAGCGCCTTCACATGGGCGATGCCCGCCACCGGGAAGGCCGCAATGCGACGCGCCAGGGCCTCACAGAACCCTTCCAGCTCCGCGTCTGCCAGCGCCCGGTTGATCCAGCCGTAGCGCTCTGCCGTGTCCGCATCGAAATCCTCGCCGCCCAGGCAGACCTCCAGCGCCCTGCCCCGCCCCAGCATTTGCGCCAGGCGCACCGTGCCGCCCGCACCGGGCAGCAGGCCGACCGCCACTTCCGGCTGGCCGAGCAGCGCGCGCTCGCGGGAGGCAAAACGCATGTCCAGTGCCAGGAGGAATTCGCTGCCGGCGCCCCGCGCGCGCCCGCGCAGTTCGCCGATGGTCACCTGCGGCAGCCGGCTGAAACGGCTGAACAGCGCGCTGAGCGGGTTGGCCATGCCGGCGGGCAGCTTCATCGGCGGCGCATCCAGCTGGCTGCCGAGGTCGTAGTGGGCGAGGAAGAAATCCGGGTTGGCACTGCGCAGCAGCACCACGCGGGTATCGCTGTCGCGCTCCAGCTCATCGGCCAGGTGCAGCAGGTCGATGACCATGGCGCGGTCGACCAGGTTGATCGGCGGGTGGCAGAAGCTCACCACGGCAACGCCGTCGCGGTCTTCCCGGGTGAAAGTGCGGTAGTCGCTCATCGATGGGCCTCCGTTGCGAAGGCCCGAGGATGCGCCGGGGCGCGCGTGGCGCCCCAGCACTATCGATGCGCGGAATGGCCGGTCAGTGGTGGCCGATACCCTGGTCTTCCAGGTGGTCGGCCTCGAACAGGGTTTCCAGCTCCTTGCGCGCCTCGCGAGCGGTCTGGATCACCGCGGTCTCGTCGTCGTAGACGCGGTACTGGGCCATCAGCACCGCTTCGTCGTGGCGCTTGAAGCGGCGGATGCGCGCGGCGACCTGTTCCTCGGTCAGGCCCAGGCCGGTAAGCAGCAGGCGGCTCATCTCCAGGCTCGAGTGGAAGGTCTCGCGCACCGGCGTCGCATCGGCGTCCAGCAGGTGGTAGACGTGCTGGCGGTTGCGGGCCCGGCCGATAACTTTCAGGTGCGGGTAGAGCTTGCGCACCAGGCGCGCGGTCTCGATGTTGGTCTGCGGGTCGTCGGTGGCGACCACGAAGAACTCGGCCTTCTCCACCTGGGCGGCGCGGAGGATTTCCGGGCGCAGCGGGTCGCCATAGAAGATCGGGATATTGCCGTAGCTGCGGGTCAGCTCGATGGTGTCCACCGAGGTATCCAGCGCGACAAAGGGCACGCCCTGGGCGCGCATGATACGGGCGACCACCTGGCCCATCCGGCCCATGCCGGCAATCACCACGCGCGGCGCGTCGTCCGGCAGCTGGCGGTATTCGGGCGGCGGCTCGCGCAGCACGGCGGGCTTGGGCTTGATATTGCGCGCCAGGGCCAGCACCAGCAGCGGGGTCATCGCCATGGACAGGGTGATGCACAGCACCAGCAGCGAGTGCAGCTTGCCGTCCATCAGCCCCTGGGCCAGGGCCAGCTTGAACACCACGAAGGCGAACTCGCCGCCAGCGCCCAGCAGCACGCCGAGGCGGATCGCCGAGACCTTGTCCAACCCACCGGCCAGACGGCCAATGAGGAACAGCAGTGGCAGCTTGATGCCCACCAGCAGCAGGGTCAGGCCAAGGACCACCAGCGGCTCGCTCTTGAGCAGGCCGAGGTCCGCGCTCATGCCCACGCTGATGAAGAACAGGCCGAGCAGCAGGCCCTTGAAGGGTTCGATCTGTGCTTCCAGTTCGTGGCGGTACTCCGAGTCCGCCAGCAGCAGGCCGGCGAGGAAGGCGCCCAGGCCCATGGATACGCCGGCCCATTCCATCAGCCAGGCAGTGCCGACCACCACCAGCAGCGCGGTAGCGGTGGACAGGTCAGCCTGACCGGTGCGGGCCACCGAGCGGAACACCGGGCGCAGCAGGAAGCGACCGCCGATCACCACCACGGCGATGCTGCCGACCACTTCCATGACGTGAGCCAGGTCACCGCCCGGCGCCGCCGAATCGGCGCGCGCGCCCAGCAGCGGGATCATGGCGATCAGCGGAATCGCGGCAATGTCCTGGAACAGCAGGATGGCAAAACCGAGGCGGCCGTAGGGGCTGTTCAGCTCCTTGCGCTCGGCGAGAATCTGCAGGCCAAAGGCGGTAGACGACAGCGCCAGACCGCCGCCCAGCACCACGGAGGTATTCACCGGCATGTCGAAGACCAGCACCGCGACGCTGCCAATGGCCAGCGCGGTGAGCAGCACCTGCGCCAGGCCGACGCCGAACACCTGCTTGCGCATCACCCACAGGCGTTTGGGCGAAAGCTCCAGACCGATGATGAAGAGCAAAAGCACCACGCCCAGTTCGGACAGGCTGGCGACGCTTTCGGGGTTGTCGATCAGCCCCAGCAGCGACGGGCCAATGAACACCCCGGCGAGCAGGTAGCCGAGCACAGCGCCCAGTTGCAGGCGCTTGGCCAGCGGCACCATGAACACCGCCGCGAGCAGGAAAACGACTGCCGACTGCAGGTAATTCGTCCCATGTTCCATCGATCAAGACTCCTTGGAAGGGTTGGGGCGAAGCGAACATCCACCCACGTCGTTCATTTCACACATTCAGCACCACGCCTTCGGCCAGCAGGTGCCGCTGAAACTGCCCGGCCAGGGCGTCCACCTGGTCCCAGGGCTGCTCGTAGCGCTCGTCCAGCGCGACATGGCTGCTGGCGCGCACACGGGCATCGAGCCCGCAGTGCTCGTAGAAGGCGTTCACCGCGGCCACCATCGGCTCGCGCTGGTTCTCCATCAGGATGGCGCCGTGGGCCAGCACCACATAGCGCCCGTCGCTGGGCCGGCGGCGCCAGCGCTGGGCGGTGCCCACCAGCTTGCGGCCGCCCAGGTTGACGTTGTAGCGGCCGTCGCAGAAAGCGCCTTCCACTTCGCCCAGGCCCGGATCCAGGCCGAGCGCCGCGAGCCAGTCGCAAAGTGGCTGGCACAGGCGCAGGTAGGCTGTCTCGATACGCGTCTGCTCGTTGTCACCCGGCGGGATCGCATAGACCAGCGCGACATTGAGCACCCCGGCGGACTGTGGCACCGGCTCGCCGCCGGTGTCACGCAGGGCGATCGGCCAGCCCAGCCCGGCGCAGGCGGCCTCCGCGGCGGCAAAGCCTTCCAGGCGGCTCAACCGGCGCGGCATCACCAGGGACTGCTCCAGCGGGCTCCAGAACAGCAGGCCGCTATCGCGCTCGCCGGCGAAGGTGGCGTCGAGCAGCGCGCGCTCGGCGTCCAGGCCCTGTTGCGCCGACAGTCGTTGCACTCTATTCATGACAGCGTCCTGGGGATTCATGACAGCATTCCTGGATAAACAGGGTTGCGGACTATGCCCGCCGAGGGCCTATCCGACAATGTTCCAGGCCAATTTGTTGCCGAGCTCGGAAATTTCAGCGTAGCGGGCTGTGACTGCCGCGGTGACGCGCCAGGTCACGTCGATTTCAATCCACGCCGCAGCGAACCGGCGCTGCGTCTATCCTGCTACTGGCCGGCACTTGCGCAGGAGGCCAGAGCCCGTGTCCAGGACGTTGCTTCAGCGTCTGCACCACGCCATTGCCGTCAACGACGCGCTGGCGCTGCCGATCGCCCGGGAAAACCTGCGGCGCCTGTACTTCTCCGCCCTGCTGGCGGTGCCTTTCGATCTGGTCCACATCCTGGTATTCCGCCTCAACCTGCAGGGCTCCAGCCCCGAATACGACGGCTGGCGCCTGGACATCATCCGCGTCCACGCCGTGGTCGCCGTGCTCTTCAGCCTGATCGGCCTGCTCGCCTGGCTGGCCACCCCACCCCGGCGCCACGCGCCTCTGTGGTACATGCAGACTTTGAGCGTACTGGGTAGCATCCTGCTGCTGGGGTTCGGCATCGCCATCACCGGCGCCGACCAGCAGGTCACCAGCAGCATCACCCCTTTCCTGATGGCCTCGGTGGCCACCTCGCTGATCATCCTGTTGCGCCCGAGCCTGGCCATCGCGCTCTATATCCTCGCGCTGGCCGTCTTCGAGCTGACCATGACGCTGACCCAGGCCAGCCCGCAGCTGCGCCTGTCGAACCAGATGGGCGGGCTGACCATCTGCGGTATCGGCCTGGTGCTGTCGTTCATCCTCTGGCACGGCCATGTGCGCAACCTGCGTCAGCGCGAATTCCTCCGCCAGCAAAGGCTGGAGCTGGAAGAAAAGAACCGCCAGCTGGAATACCTCGCCGGTCACGATCCGCTGACCGGGCTGTTCAACCGCCGCCAGTTCGACCAGTTGGTAGGCATGGAGCTGTCGCGCGCCGCCCGCCAGCCGGCGCCGATCAGCCTGCTCATGGTGGACCTGGATCATTTCAAGTTCATCAACGACCGCTACGGCCACCCGCTGGGCGACGAAGTCATCCGCCATACCGCCAGCCTGCTGAGGAACTACACGCGCACCGGCGACAGCGTGGCGCGCCTGGGCGGCGAGGAGTTCCTGCTGCTGTTGCCCGATACCTCCCAGCCCCAGGCACGGGTCATCGCCGAGAAGGTTCGCCGACTGCTGGAGGAAACCCCGCTGCCGATAAAAGACGGGTTGCTCTACCTCACCGCGAGCTTCGGCATCGCCTGCCTGGAGGCCGGCGTTCCGGGCACCTACGAAGGGCTCTACGCCGCGGCGGACAAGGCGCTGTACAAGGCCAAGGCAAGCGGACGCAATCGGGTGGAGGTGATAGCGCTGGGGACGGAAATGGGGACGTTCGATTGAGCGCCCAGGCTCCGTGCTATCCGGGTGCGCCCTATTGGGCGTATTTACGCGTCAGCCCCGGCGGTACGCCGCTGCTGTCGGTCTCGGTCCAGGGGCCTTGCGGGCCGACGCCCCAGTACCAGCCGCTGTCCCAGTGGTAGTAGGTGCGCTGGCGGTAGTAGAGGTCCTTCTGGCCCTGGATCACATAGACGCCGAGGCTGGCGTCCCAGCGGCCCTTGCCGCCGGGCGGCGGGGCGAACTGGGTCGGACGCTTGGCGGTCGGCGCAGCACTGGGCTGCGGGGTGATCGGCGAGCTGGAGGTCTTGGCCGGCGGGATAGGCTTGCTCGGTTGCGAGGGCGGCGGAATCTGCGAAGGCGGCTGCTCCGGCTGCTGCGGTTGCACCACGCAACCACTCAGTACCAGCATGGCGCCCAGCGCCAGCAATCTGCCCTTCATCGCTCAACCCTCTCTTGTGATTACTTCTGATCCGGGCTGTCGATTGTCACGCTCTGCTCGCCCGCCTGGGAAGTAGACAACGAAGCACTTCGTCCGATCCATTCCCCGGCAGTGGCATTGCCGGCGCGGGAGATGCGCGCGACCAGCTGCACCTGCGGATGCTGGGAGAGCTTGAGCTGCGGCATCATCGCGTCGGCGTCGCTCAGCGACACCTCGCTGGGCAGATCGGAGACCTTCAGGCGCTTCACCGCCAGCGGCATCGGCGGGCCGCTCACGGCACGGGCGAAGACGAACACGCTGTCGTCCGGCTTGACCTGACCCTTCACGGCGTCGGTCAGGTCGACCTTCACCTTCAGGGTCACGCCAGCGGTGGCGGCAGCCACCGGGGCTTCGGGCGGAGTCTGGCCCTTCTCGACCATCCGCTGGCGAGCGCGCTCAATGCCGCCGGCAATGGCGTCGCGGGACGGATCGTCCTGCGGCAGCACGGTGACCAGGCGGCCCCAGTAGTCGATGGCGTCCGCGTACTTCTCGTCCTCGAACGCGGCGATGCCGAGCAGGCCGAGCGTGGTGACTTCCTGCGGGTCCTTCTTCAACGCTTCGTCGGCGAGGTCGCGGACCTGCTGGCTGAGCGCCTTGTCCCCGGCGAAGTACAGCGCCTGCGCCCACTGGCCGAGCACTTCCGGCTGGCGGCCGGAGAGGCGCGCGGCCTGCTCGAAGGCCTTGGCGGCGTCGGCGGCGCGGTTCTGGGTCATGTAGGCGCGGCCGAGGAAGTACCAGCCTTCAGCGGAGTCCGGCTGAGCCTTGAGCGAACGTTCCAGGCGCGAGGTCATCTCTTCCATGGACTTGGGCGCGGTGGCGAACTCGCGGGCCAGCTCTACCTTGTCACTGGCCCCCCAGTGCAAGTAGAGGCCCAGCGCGAGGAACGGCAGGACCAGCGCTACCACCAGCGGCGCGGCGCGGCCGAGACGGGAGCGGCGATCATCGCCGGCGCCTTCGGTGTCGGAGAGCAGCTCGCGGGCCGCTTCGGCGCGGCCGGCTTCGAACTGCGCGGCGTCGAGGGTGCCGGCGTCACGCTGGGAACCCAGCTCGGCCAGACGCTCCTGGTACAGGGCGACGTTGAGGGCGGTACGGTCTTCCTCAGCCTGGGCCTTGCGGCCGCGCAGCAGAGGGACGAGGAGAAATGCCAGGGCCACCAGCAACAGCAGGCCGGCGGCGAGCCAGAAATCGATCATTTGTCTTGGTTATCCAGCAATTGGTCGAGACGCGCCTGCTCCTCGGCGGACAGCGTGGTGGAAGTGGCAGCGACCGGGCGACGGCGGCGCGCGACGATGGCGCCGATGACGATCACGCCCAGCCCCAGCAACGCGGCGGGGCCGAACCAGAGCAGCCAGGTGCGCTCGCTGACTTCGGGCTTGTAGCGCACGAACTCGCCGTAGCGGTCGACCATGTAGTCGACGATCTGCTGGTTGCTCTTGCCGGCCGCCATCTGGGTGTAGATCTGCTTGCGCAGATCCGCGGCGATCGGCGCGTTGGAGTCGGCGATGTCCTGGTTCTGGCACTTGGGGCAACGCAGTTCGGTGGTCAGCTCGCGGAAGCGCGCGCGCTCGGCGTCATTGGCGAATTCGTAAGTGTCGATGGCGGCATGGGCAATGCCGGTCAGGCAAAGCCCAAGCGCGGTGGCGGCAAGCAGACGCTTCATTTGCCCTCCGCTTCGTCGACCAGACCCTGGTAGATCGGCGCCAGCTGTTCACGCCAGACCTTCTCGTCGACGGCGCCGACCAGCTTGTGGCGGATGATGCCGTCCTTGTCGATGATGTAGGTCTCCGGCGCGCCGTAGACGCCCAGGTCGAGGCCCAGAGTGCCCTGCGCATCGGCGATATTCATCAGGTAGGGGTTGTGCAGCTCCTTGAGCCACTTCTGCGCCGCGGCGCCGTCGTCCTTGTAGTTGATGCCGTAGATCACCACGCCCTTGGCGGCCAGATCGGTCAGCACCGGGTGCTCGAAGCGGCAGGTCGGGCACCAGGTGCCCCAGACGTTGACCAGCGCCGGCTTGCCCTTGAGGTCGGCCTCGGTGTAGGTCTTGCCCGGCTCGGTGACGCTGGGCAGGGAGAACGCCGGGAACGGCTTGCCGATCAGCGCCGAGGGCAGCTCGCTGGGGTCGAGCCACAGGCCACGGAAGAGGAATACCGCGACGACCAGGAAGATCGCCAGGGGCAACAGCAGGATCGCACGCTTCACACTCAGGCTCCCTGTCCGGCGAGGCCCAGGGCCTCGCGTACACGCGTTTTCACTTTCAGGCGGTAGCGACGATCCAGCGCCGCCAGCACGCCGCCCAGGGCCATCAGCAGGCCACCGAGCCAGATGAAGCGCACGAAGGGCTTGATGTGCACGCGCACGGCCCAGGCGCCGTTGTCCAGCGGCTCACCCAGGGCGACGTAGAGGTCGCGGGTCAGGCTGCCGTGGATGCCGGCCTCGGTCATCATCGAGTTCTGCACGCTGTACAGGCGCTTCTCGGGGTGCAGCACAGCCACTTCCGAACCCTTGCGGGTGACGCGGATGGTGCCCTTGTCGGAGGTGAAGTTCGGGCCTTCGAAGTGATGGGTCCCCTCAAAGCGGAACTGGTAACCGGCCAGTTCCACCGACTCGCCCGGTGCCATGCGCAGGTCGCGCTGGGCACTGAACTGGCTGGTGAGCACCACGCCGATGGCGCAGATGGCGATACCGAAGTGCGCCAGCTGCATGCCCCAGTAGCTGCGGTTCAGGCCCGCAGCACCGGCGATCACGCCCTTGTGACGGACCTTGTCGAAGAAGTCGCGCAGACCGGCCAGCACGACCCAGGCGGCCAGCATGAACACGGTCAGTACTTCCCAGTGCAGCTCGCCATACAGGAAGCTGCCGACACCGCCCAGCACCACGGTGCCGATCAGCACCGGGGTGAGCATGTTGCGCAGCCAGCGGGTCGGGGTGTCCTTCCAGCGCACCAGCACGCCGACCGCCAGGGCCAGCATGAGGATGGCAATCAGCGGCACGAACAGCGCATTAAAGTACGGCGGGCCGACCGACAGCTTGGCGCCACTGATGGCGTCGAGCACCAGCGGGTAGAGGGTGCCCAGCAGGATCATCGAGGCGGTGACCACCAGGATCAGGTTGTTCAGCAGCAGCAGGGTTTCGCGGGACCACAGGGCGAAGCCGACCTGGCTCTTGACCACCGGCGCGCGCAGGGCGAACAGCGTCAGTGAACCACCGACCACCACCAGCAGGAAGGCGAGGATGAACACCCCCCGCTCGGGGTCCGAGGCGAAGGCGTGCACCGAAGTCAGTACGCCGGAGCGGACCAGGAAGGTGCCCAGCAGGCTCAACGAGAAGGCCGCGATGGCCAGCAGCACGGTCCAGCTCTTGAACACGCCGCGCTTCTCGGTCACCGCCAGCGAGTGGATCAGCGCGGTGCCCACCAGCCAGGGCATGAAGGAGGCGTTTTCCACCGGGTCCCAGAACCACCAACCGCCCCAGCCCAGTTCGTAGTAGGCCCACCAGGAGCCGAGCACGATGCCGACGCCGAGGAAGGTCCAGGCCACCAAGGTCCACGGACGCGACCAGCGCGCCCAGGCGGCGTCGAGGCGGCCGCCGAGCAGTGCGGCGATGGCGAAGGCGAAGGCCACCGAGAAGCCCACGTAGCCCATGTAGAGCATCGGCGGGTGGAAGATCAGACCCGGGTCCTGCAGCAGCGGGTTGAGGTCGTTGCCGTCGGCCGGCACCTGCGGCAGCAGGCGGCTGAAGGGGTTGGAGGTGATGATCAGGAACAGCAGGAAGCCGGTGCTGATCATGCCCATCACGGCCAGCACGCGAGCCAGCATCACTTCCGGCAACTGGCGTGAGAACACCGACACGGCGAAGGTCCAGCCGCCGAGGATCAGCGCCCAGAGCAGCAGCGAGCCTTCGTGGGCGCCCCACACGGCGCTGAATTTGTAGAACCAGGGCAGCGCGCTGTTGGAGTTGCTGGCGACGTAGGCCACCGAGAAATCATCGTGGAGGAAGGCCCAGGTCAGGCAGCCGAAGGAGAACAGCAGGAAGGCGAACTGCCCCCAGGCTGCCGGGCGCGCCAGGCTCATCCACTGGCGATCACCGCGCCAGGCACCCACAAGCGGGAAGAACGACATCACCAGCGCCATGCACAGCGCGAGGATCAGCGAGAGGTGACCGAGTTCGGGAACCATGTCAGTTGCTCCCCTGTTGCGACGCGGCGTTGCCGCTCTGGCTGGCTTCGTAGTGCTCCAGCTTGCCGCTGTCCTTGAGCGCCTTGGTGACTTCCGGCGGCATGTATTTCTCGTCGTGCTTGGCCAGCACTTCATCGGCGGTCAGCACGCCGGCTTCGTTGATCTTGCCCAGGGCGACGATGCCCTGCCCTTCGCGGAACAGGTCCGGAAGGATGCCGCGGTATTTCACCGTGACTTCCTTGGCGAAGTCGGTGACCACGAACTCCACATCCAGCGAATCCGCCGAACGCTTGAGCGAACCCCTCTCGACCATGCCGCCGGCACGGATGCGCGTGTCGTGCGGTGCTTCGCCGTTGGCAATCTGGGTCGGGGTGTAGAACAGGTTGATGTTTTCCTGCAGGGCCGACAGCGCCAGGCTGACGGCGACGCCAACGCCGGCGACGATGGCGAGGACGATGTACAGACGCTTCTTGCGGACCGGATTCACTTGCTGGCCTCCCGGCGCAGACGACGCGCCTCTTCTTGCAGGTAACGCCGGCGCGCCACGATCGGCGAGACGACGTTGATCGCCAGGACCACCAGGCAGATGGCGTAGGCGGACCACACGTAAGGGCCATGGTGACCCATGGCGAGGAAATCGGAGAATGATTCGAAACTCATAGCGCGCGCTCCACCTCGGCCTTGACCCAGCTCGCGCGGGCTTCGCGCTTGAGCACTTCCAGGCGCATGCGCATCATCAGCACCACGGCGAAGAAGCAGTAGAAGCCGGCGACCATCATCAGCAGCGGGATCCACATCTCCGGCGGCATCGGCGGCTTTTCAGTCAGAGTGAAGGTGGCCGGCTGGTGCAGGGTGTTCCACCAGTCCACCGAGTACTTGATGATCGGGATGTTCACCACGCCGACGATGGCCAGCACTGCGCAGGCCTTGGCCGCGCTGTCGCGGTTGGTGATGGCCTGGCCCAGGGCGATGATGCCGAAATAGAGGAACAGCAGGATCAGCATCGAGGTCAGTCGTGCGTCCCAGACCCACCAGGCACCCCAGGTCGGCTTGCCCCAGATCGCACCGGTGACCAGCGCGACGAAGGTCATCCAGGCGCCAATCGGCGCGGCGCACTGCACGGCGACGTCGGCGATCTTCATCTTCCAGATCAGCCCGACCGCGCCGGCCACGGCCAGCATCACGTAGCAGGACTGGGCGAGGAACGCCGCCGGCACGTGGATATAGATGATGCGGAAGCTGTTGCCCTGCTGGTAATCCGGCGGCGCGAAGGCCAGGCCCCAGACAGTGCCGGCAACCATCAGCAGGATCGCGGCGACCGCGAACCAGGGCATCCAGCGTCCGCTGATCTCGTAGAACCACTTGGGCGAGCCAAGCTTGTGAAACCAAGTCCAGTTCATCATCAGGCTCTGTAATTCAAAGCTCTAGTCTGCCGCCGGTGCCGCTTCCCAGCCCGGCGATCGTTCGTTCACTCGCCGACGCTGATCTTCAGCCCGGCGGCGATGGCAAAGGGCGTCAGCGTCAATGCTAACGCCGTCAGGCTGGCCAGCCACAGCAGGTGCCCGGCGGTGGGCAGCCCCTGCAACGACGCCTGCAGCGCTCCGCTGCCCAGGATCAGCACCGGAATGTAAAGCGGCAGGATCAGCAGGGCCAGCAGCAGGCCACCGCGCTTGAGACCGACGGTGAGCGCCGCACCCACGGCGCCCAGCAGGCTCAGGATCGGTGTCCCCAGCAGCAGCGACAGCAGCAGGTCCGGCAGGCAGCGCGCCGGCAGGCCCAGCATCAGGGCGAACAGCGGCGACAGCAGCACCAGGGCCAGCCCTGAAACCAGCCAGTGTGCCAGCACTTTGGCCAGTACCAGTAGTGGCAGGGGGTGCGGCGAAAGGACCCACTGTTCCAAAGAACCATCTTCGAAATCACTGCGGAACAGGCCGTCCAGCGACAGCAGTACTGCGAGCAGTGCCGCGACCCAGACCAGCCCCGGCGAGAGATTCTTGAGCATTTCCGATTCGGGACCGACCGCCAGCGGGAACAGTGCGATGACGATGGCGAAGAACACCAAAGGATTAGCCAGCTCCGCCGGACGACGGAACAGCAGGCGCGCTTCGCGGGCGAGCAGCAGGGTGAAGACGTTGCTCATCGCGCCGCCACCTCCCGCGCATGCTGGCCCAGGTCGAGGGCGCGGTAACCCTGCGGCATGCGCTCCAGGCTGTGGTGGGTGGTCAGCACAACCAGTCCACCGCGCTCGCAATGGCCGGCCAGGTGTTCTTCGAGCTGCGCCACGCCCTGCTTGTCCAGGGCGGTAAAGGGTTCGTCGAGGATCCACAGCGGCGGCGCGTCCAGATACAGGCGCGCCAGGGCCACGCGGCGCTGCTGGCCGGCGGACAGGGTATGGCAGGGAACGTCCTCGAAGCCGCGCAGGCCGACGGCTTCCAGCGCCTGCCAGATGGCATCGCGGTTGGCCGGCTGGTGCAGCGCGCAGAGCCAGGCGAGGTTCTCTTCGGCGGTGAGCAGGCCCTTGATGCCAGCCGCGTGGCCGATCCACAGCAGCTGACGGGCCAGTTCGTGGCGCTGCTCGGTCAGCGGCTTGCCATTGAGCAGCACATCACCGGCGGTAGGCTGCATCAACCCGCTGAGCAGGCGCAGCAGGCTGGTCTTGCCGCTGCCGTTGGGACCGACGATCTGTAGCATTTCGCCCGCGCCCAGTCGCAGATCGAGACGCTCGAACAGCATGCGCCAGTCCCGCTCGCAGGCGAGCGCCACGGTTTCGAGGAGGGGATGGGTCAAGGGCATCGGCAACCGTCGGGCAGAAAACAGTCAGTGGTGCAAAAACGCGGCCATACCGCGCGGGCCGCCAAGCACGGCCTCGGGCGGCGCATTATACACAGCGGTTCCTACACCCGACGTCAGGTTTTTCGACAGGGTGTAACGTCAAATCAGCGCACCTTGAGCTGCGTCCATGCGCAACCACCGCCCTGCCCTCCTGCCGCCGGACGGTCTAAAGTGCGGGCAATCGCCGCCGATACACTGGGCGCAACCCCGTCACGCCGCCTGCAGGTCCCCGATGCCGAGTGAAATTGGCGCTTCCCGTCCGCTACCGCCTACCCCGTCGCTGCGCAGCACGCCGAGCGCGGCCGAGCTGACGCTCAAGCTCGCGCAGAGCCTCGGCGACCTTCTGCCGCCGGGAGACAAAGCCCACGCAGAAGTGCTGGCAGTGCGCGACGGGCAGGTGAATTTTCAGCTGTTGCTGCGCCTGACCATGGCCAGCGGACAGCAGGCGCTGGTGGTGGCGGAAAGCCCTCAGGCGCTGCCCAAGGGCAGCACCCTGCAGCTGTCGACGCTGAACCAGACCAGCCTCGCCGCCACCCTGCTGACGCAACCGAGCCTTAGCACCCTCGGCATGAGTGGCGCCAGCCAGGCGCCACTGGGCAGTCTCGATCTCGACGTGCTGCCGGTGGGCACGCTGATCCAGGGCAAGGTGGACGCCAGCCAGCTGATCGCCATGGGCAAGGCCGAGCAGGTGGTCTACAAGGTGTTGGTGACGTTGCTCAACACGCCGCTGGCCGGGCGCCAGCTGAGCATCGAATCGCCCAACCCGCTCCCCCTCAACAGCCTGCTCAGCGCCCGGGTGCAGGACCAGCAGGCCCTGCAGTTCCTGCCGATGAACGCCCGCCTGGACCAGCTCGACCTGAGCCTGCAGCTCGGCGCCCAGCAGAACCGCCAGGGCCCGCTGGATAATCTGTTCAAAGCGCTGCAGGGTAGCGGCAGCAACCCGAACCTGAGCCCGGAGCTGCGCCAGTCGGTGGACAAGCTGCTCGGCGCACTGCCAGACATCCGCCAGCTCAGTGATGCCAAGGGCGTCGCCCAGGCCTTCCAGCAAAGCGGCGCGTTCCTCGAAGGGCAGTTGCTGCGCGGCGTAGAGAGTTTGCCCCAGGACCTCAAGGCCAATCTGCTGCGGCTGATTGCCCAGATACTGCCAACCGTCCAGGGCGGTACGGCGGCCGCGGTGCTGGGCAACCTGCCGGGCAGCGCCCTGGCCGGTGCCAACAATCTGGCACAGGCCATGCCGGCCTTCGTACGCAATGCACTGGGTGTGATCGGCCAGACCAGCGGGCGCACGCCGCCACCGGTCAGCTTCCCGCTCCCCAGCCGGCTGGCCAATGAACTGGAGGAAGAAGGCGACCTCGAGTCGCTGCTCAAACTGGCCGCCGCTGCGGTCTCCCGCCTGCAGACCCACCAGCTGGGCAGCCTGGCGCAGAGCGATGTGCTGCCCGACGGCACGGTACTGAACACCTGGCAGCTGGAGATTCCCCTGCGCCACCAACAGCAGATGGTGCCGATCCAGGTGCGTATCCAGCAGGAAGAAAAGGACAGCCCGGCGAACGATCGCGAGCAGCAGCCGCGGGAAATGCTCTGGCGCGTCGATCTGGCCTTCGACCTGGACAGCCTCGGCCCGCTGCAGGTCCAGGCCACCCTGGCCCACGGCAGCATCGGCACTCAGCTGTGGGCCGAGCGCGCCGCCACCGCCAGCCTGATCGATGGCGAACTGGGCACCCTGCGCCAGCGCCTGAACGACGCGGGTCTCAGCGTGGGCGAGCTGAGTTGCCGCCAGGGCAAGCCGCCCCAGGGCGCGCGCACGGCGGTGGAACAACGCTGGGTGGACGAGACTGCATGAAGAAATCCAGGAAAGCGCCGCGCCAGGCCATTGCCCTCAACTATGACGGGCAGAGCGCACCGACGCTCACCGCCAAGGGCGACGATGAACTGGCGGAAACCATCCTCGCCATCGCCCGCCACCACGAGGTGCCGATCTACGAGAACGGCGAGCTGGTGCGTTTGCTGGCGCGCCTGGAGCTGGGCGATGCGATTCCCGAGGCGCTCTACCGCACCATCGCCGAGATCATCGCCTTCGCCTGGTACCTCAAGGGCAAGAGCCCACTGAACAGCAAGCAGGAGGCGCCGCCGGACGCGATGCCGCTGTTGCTGGAAGGGCCGGACTCCCGTCGCCGGTGAGCCTTCTCAGCCGCGGCACTCGCAGCCGCTGCGGGCAGGAGGAAGGTCGCCGGCCGGGGCAAAGTCACTGAACTCGCGCACCGACTTGCGGATCGGCTGCTCGTCTTCGCTGTGGTAGAGCACCATGCTGCTGGTCACCTCGCGCAACTGCGCCAGGGAAATCGGCTTGTCCAACACATCCAGCAGCGGCACACGGTTGGCCCAGGCCCACTGCATCAGGCCGCGCCGCTCCTCCGCGCTGTAGTTCCCCACCAGCAGGAACTGGCGGAAGGTGTTGCTCTGGCTCAGCGCCTTCAGGCTCATCAGCTCGTTGGGGCCGGGGCGGAAATCGTCGTGGATGAACAGGCTGTAGCGCTGGCGGCCCGAAAGCGCCTTGCGGACTTCGTCCAGGTTCAGACACAGGCTCAGGTGGTAGAACTCCAGACGATTGAGCAGCACGCTGTAGTTCAGCAGCCGGCCGGGGTGCGAGCACAGCACCATGGCCCGGCGGGAAATGGTCGCCATATCGATGGCCTCGGAAAAATTTTGACGAGGCCAATTTAGCGACGTATTGCCGCGATTCTTATCAGACGAGTCCTAATTGCCTGTAGTGAAACTCCTACAAGCCAGGAATCCCGACAGGCGGCTGGGGCTCGAAAAAGGCGGCGGCGCGGGCTCAGTCCCGCGCCTTGCCCTGATGCAGGCGGGCGACCAGTTCGGCTTCTGCCTGGGACAGGCCGCAGCTCTGGGTCAGGTCTTCGGGACTGGCGCCCATGCCAACCAGACGTGCCGCCTGGCTGAAGGAGAGGCTGGTGGGGTCGCGCTGCTCGATGCGCACCAGGCGCTCGGGCAGCGGCGCGACCTGCTTGTTCAGCTCGCGCAGCTCCTCGCCCATGCGGATGTTGATCTGCTGGTACGACTCGATGCGCTTGCCCTGTTCCTTCAGGCGCTGCTCGAACACCGCCAGCTGCTTGGCCAGCTGCACCGCCTGGGCTTCCTGGGCGCGCTGCCGGCCGGACAGCCAGACGCAGGCCATCGCCAGGCCCGCGCAGGCGATACCGAGCACCACCAGAGCGATCAGCACCTCAGATGCTCTCCAGCTCCGACCACTCTTCCTCGGTCATCATCTTGTCCAGCTCGACCAGGATCAGCAGCTCGCCGTTCTTGTTGCAGACGCCCTGGATGAACTTGGCCGATTCCTCGTTACCGACGTTCGGCGCGGTCTCGATCTCGGACTGGCGGAGGTAGACGACCTCGGCGACGCTGTCGACGAGGATGCCCACTACCTGCTTGTCGGCTTCGATGATGACGATGCGGGTGTTGTCCGAGACCGGCGCCGGGTCCAGGCCGAAGCGCTGGCGGGTGTCGATCACGGTGACCACGTTACCGCGCAGGTTGATGATGCCCAGCACGTAGCTCGGAGCACCCGGGACCGGCGCGATCTCGGTGTAGCGCAGCACTTCCTGGACCTGCATCACGTTGATGCCGTAGGTCTCGTTGTCCAGGCGGAAGGTGACCCACTGCAGAATCGGATCTTCGGCACCTTGCGCTGACGTTTTCTTCATATCCCCTCGCCTCTTCTGGTTCCACGCCGCCTGCGGCGTGGAGGTTGTCTTTCAAATCTGCTTGCGCGCAGCCTCAGGGCTGCAGGCGCTTGGCGGCGCCGCTGGCGATCAGTTCGGCCAGGGCCGAGACATCGAGCAGTGCGCACATCTGGTCGATCACCGTGCCGGCCAGCCACGGGCGTTGCTGGCGCTGGCTGCGCCACTTCACCTCGGACGGGTCCAGGCGCACCGAGCGGCTGACCTGATGCACGGCCAGCCCCCACTCGTAGCCCTGCACGGAAATCACGTACTGCAGCCCCTCGCGGTAGTCGTCGCGGTAACGCTCGGGCATCACCCAGCGCGCGGTGTCGAGTACCTTCAGGTTGCCGTTCTGGCCCGGCAGGATGCCGAGGAACCAGTCGGGCTGGCCGAACAGCGGGGTCAGGTCGTGCCCCGCCAGTGGATAGATGGAGCCCAGGCAAACCAGCGGCACCGCCAGGGTCAATCCGGCGACGTCGAACAGCAGGCACTCGAAGGGCTCGGCGGCCCAGACCGGGCGACCGTCGTCGAGCAGCTTGAGCGGCGCGGCGGGCATCTCGGCGCTGCCGGGCTGGTGCAGGTCGATGACCTGACCCAGTTGCGCTGGCGGCTCGTCGGCCTCGGCAGCATCGGCAACGGGCGCTTCGATGACCGGGGCTACGGGCTCTGGCAGGCGCAGTTCGGCCACCGGAGCCGGGGTAACCGGTGCGCGAGCGGCGACGTTCAGGCGTGCATCGCGGACCTGCTCTTCGAGCACGGCCGCTTCGAATTCATCGAGGCTGACGCTGGCTTGCGGCGCCTGCTGTACCGCAACCTGAGGCTCGGCGATCAGCGGCGCGACCGGCTCGCTGACCACCAGCGCCACCGGGGCGATCGGAGCCGGAGCAACCGGCGCGGCGGCAGGCTGCGCCACCGGCTCCGGTGCGAAGTCTTCGAAAGTGGCCTCCTGCAGCAGCGCGTCCAGGTAGGACTGCAGCGCGAGCTGGGGGCGAGTGGCGGTAGCGGAACGACTCATGATGGATAACCGCGCAAGGTGACTGTCCAGCCTATCGGCAGCGGACGCGCCGCTCTTGAGCGCATCCGTCGGATTCTTTTGTTCAGGCCTGCCATCGTCAGGCTACCTGGCTCGCCGGCACATGGGCCAGCAGATGCTTGAGCAAAGCACGGTAGGCGATCACACCCCGGCTGTTGCTGTCGTTGCGCGACGGCACCGTGCCCAGCCGGCTGGCGTCGCGCAGCTTGGTATCCACCGGGATGAACGCCTGCCAGAGGGTTTCCGGGTAGGTATCGCGCAGCACCCGCAGGGTGCCCAGCGATGCCTGGGTACGGCGGTCGAACAGGGTCGGCACGATAGTGAAAGGCAGCGCCTGCTTGCGCGAGCGGTTGACCATCTTCAGCGTGTTGACCATGCGCTCCAGGCCCTTGAGGGCGAGGAACTCGGTCTGCACCGGGATCACCAGGTGCTGGCTGGCCGCCATGGCGTTGACCATCAGCACGCCCAGCAGCGGCGGGCTGTCGATGATCGCGTAGTCGAATTCGTTCCACAGCTGCGCCAGGCTCTTGGCGATCACCAGGCCCAGGCCGTTCTGCCCGGGCGACTGGCGCTCCAGGGTGGCCAGCGCGGTGCTCGACGGCAGCAGGCGGATGTTCTCGTGGCTGGTGGGTAGCAGCAGCGATTCCGGCAGCCCCTCGGGCACGTTGCCCTGGTGCAGGAACAGGTCGAACACGCTGTGCTCCAGGGTGTCCGGGTCATGCCCGAAGTAGCTGGTCATCGAGCCGTGGGGGTCCAGGTCGACGATCAGCACGCGCTTGCCGGCATCCGCCAGCAGGCCTGCCAATGCGATCGAGGATGTGGTCTTGCCGACGCCACCTTTCTGGTTGGCTACCGCCCAGACTTTCATAGTGCTGGCTCCCCGCAGGCCGTGATTCGGTTCAGGGTTTTCATATCGTTCAGTCCCCTGCCGATGACGAAGAATTGACGGCGCCACTGCCGGGCGCCTCACTGGCAATCACTGGTGCAGATTGCGTGCCAGCATGCCGCAACGCCGGGTCCGGCTGCGCCTTGCCACTGCCCACCCCGCTGATGCTGCGGCGCACCTCCAGGTTGCGGGAGATCACCAGCACCACCCGGCGGTTGCGTGCGCGGCCATCCGCCGTGGCATTGTCCGCCACTGGCTGGAATTCGCCATAGCCCACCGCCGCCAGCCGACCGGCGTCGAGGCCGTCCTGGGCGAGCATGCGGACGATGCTGGCGGCCCGTGCAGCGGACAGTTCCCAGTTGGTCGGGTACTGCGAATTATGGATCGGAACGTTGTCGGTGAAACCTTCGACGTGCACCGGGTTGCGGTAAGGCGCCAGAATCCTGGCGACCTTCTCGATGATCTCGAAGGCGGCGTCATTGGGAATGGCATCGCCGCTGGGGAACAGCAGGCTGGAATTGAGGGTGATCTCGATCCAGAACTCGTTGCCGCGCACCGACAGCTGGTCGGTGGAGATCAGGTCGCCGAAGGCCTGGCGCACGCTGTCGCTGATCTGCTGCAGGGTATCGGGGTTGCTCTGGGCCTGGCCGTCGTCCTGCGGCTCATTGAGCGACTGGTCCGGCTGCTGGGTGCGCGGGCGCTCCTCGCCGACCGGGATCGGGCGGATCGAGCGGTCCGGCTGGTTGAACACCCCGGTCAGGGTTTCCGAGAGGATCTTGTACTTGCCCTCGTTGATCGAGGAGATCGAGTACATCACCACGAAGAAGGCGAACAGCAGGGTGATGAAGTCCGCGTAGGACACCAGCCAGCGTTCGTGATTCTCGTGTTCCTCATGACGTCTGCGGCGAGGCATGCGCATCCCCTCCCCCTCAGCCGACGAAGCCTTGCAGCTTCAGCTCGATGGAGCGCGGGTTCTCACCCTCGGCGATGGACAGCAGGCCCTCCATGAGCATTTCGCGGTAGCAGGACTGGCGCAGCACGATGCTTTTCAGCTTGTTGCCGATGGGCAACAGCAGCAGGTTGGCCAGGCCGACGCCGTAGATGGTGGCGACGAAGGCCACGGCAATACCGTTGCCCAGCTGGCTGGGGTCGGCGAGATTGCCCATCACGTGGATCAGGCCCATCACCGCACCGATGATGCCAATGGTCGGCGAGTAGCCGCCCATGGCTTCGAATACCTTGGCGGCCGCCAGGTCGCGGCTTTCCTGGTTGTACAGGTCGACTTCGAGGATGCTGCGGATGGCCTCGGGCTCGGTGCCGTCCACCAGCAGTTGCAGGCCCTTGCGCGCGTAAGGATCGCGCTCGGCGTCGGCAACGGTTTCCAGGCCCAGCAGGCCTTCCTTGCGCGCCGTCATGCTCCAGCCGACCACGTGGTTGATGCCGCCGACCAGATCCACCTTGGGTGGCAGGACCATCCAGCGCAGCATGGTCACAGCGCGCTTGAGCACCGCGACCGGGGTCTGCAGCAGTGCGGCGGCCAGGGTGCCGCCCACCACGATCAGTGCCGCCGGGCCGTTGGCCAGGGCACCGACGTGCCCGCCCTCGAGGAAGTTGCCGCCGATGATGGCAACCAGCGCGAGGATCAGGCCGACCAGGCTGAGGACATCCATCAGCCGCAGGCCTCGGTCAGGTGCCGGCCGATGTCGTCCAGGCTGTACACCGCGTCGGCCAGGCCGGCCTTGGCGATCGCCATGGGCATGCCGTAGATCACGCAGCTGGCTTCATCCTGTGCCCAAACCTGGGCGCCGCCCTGCTTGAGCATGCGCGCGCCTTCGCGGCCGTCAGCGCCCATGCCGGTGAGGACCACCGCCAGGACCTTGTCGCCATAGGCCTTGGACGCGGAACCGAAGGTCACGTCGACGCAGGGCTTGTAGTTCAGGCGTTCGTCACCGGGCAGGATGCGGATCGCGCCACGGGCGTCGACCATCATCTGCTTGCCGCCGGGAGCCAACAGGGCCACGCCGGGACGCAGGATGTCGCCATCCTCGGCTTCCTTGACGGTGATCTTGCACAGCTTGTCCAGGCGCTCGGCGAAGGCCTTGGTGAAGGCCGCCGGCATGTGCTGGATCAGCACCAGCGGCGCGGGGAAATTGGCAGGCAGCTGGGTCAGGACCCGCTGCAGCGCCACCGGCCCACCGGTCGAAGTGCCGATGGCTACCAGCCGGTAGGGCTTACGCTTTGGGGCGGCGGAAGTCGCCGGAGCCGGAGCGGCCAGCGCGTGGCTGGCGCCCGACGAAACGGGAGCGGCCGGACGCGCAGTGCCGGCAGCGGGAGCCGAAGCCGGCGCGGCCGGGCTCGACGAGTACGAAGAGTACGCGGCGAAGCGGCGGTTGCTCTTGGCGATGGTGTGGACCTTCTCGCACAGCAACTGGCGGACCTTGTCCGGGTTGCGCGAGATGTCCTCGAAATTCTTCGGCAGGTAATCGACGGCGCCGGCGTCCAGCGCGTCCAGGGTCACCCGCGCGCCCTCGTGGGTCAGCGAGGAGAACATCAGGACCGGCGTCGGGCAGCGCTGCATGATGGTCCGCACGGCGGTGATGCCGTCCATCAGCGGCATCTCGTAGTCCATGGTGATCACGTCGGGCTTGAGCGCCAGTGCCTGATCGATTGCCTCGCGGCCATTGGTTGCCGTGCCGACCACCTGGATCTGCGGGTCAGCCGAAAGAATCTCCGAGACGCGGCGGCGGAAGAACCCCGAATCGTCCACCACCAGGACTTTGACAGCCATAGACACTCCTGAAAAAAACTTCTTCCATCACACGGGCGGGCGCGGGGTCGTCCCACGTCCCGCCCATGGCGGTCAGATACGACGGGCGTAGCGCTTGAGCATGCTCGGCACGTCGAGGATCAGCGCAATGCGGCCGTCCCCGGTAATAGTCGCCCCCGCCATGCCCGGCGTGCCCTGCAGCATCTTGCCCAGCGGCTTGATCACTACTTCTTCCTGGCCCACCAACTGGTCGACCACGAAGCCGATGCGCTGGGTGCCCACGGAGAGGATCACCACGTGGCCCTCGCCCGGCTCGTCATACTGCGCGCCCGGCACCAGCCAGCGCTTGAGGTAGAACAACGGCAGGGCCTTGTCGCGGACGATCACCACTTCCTGGCCGTCGACCACATTGGTGTTCGACAGGTCGAGGTGGAAGATCTCATTGACGTTGACCAGCGGGAAGGCGAAGGCCTGGTTGCCCAGCATCACCATCAGGGTCGGCATGATCGCCAGGGTCAGCGGGACCTTGATGACGATCTTCGAGCCCTGGCCCTTGGTCGAGTAAATGTTGATGATGCCGTTGAGCTGGGAAATCTTGGTCTTCACCACGTCCATGCCGACACCGCGGCCGGAGACGTCGGAAATCTCGGTCTTGGTCGAGAAGCCCGGCGCGAAGATCAGGTTGTAGCAGTCGGACTCGGACAGGCGATCGGCCGCGTCCTTGTCCAGCAGCCCTTTTTCCACGGCCTTGGCGCGCAGCACATCCGGGTCCATGCCTTTGCCGTCGTCGGAGATCGACAGCAGGATGTGGTCGCCTTCCTGCTCGGCGGACAGCACCACCTTGCCCGAACGCGACTTGCCGGCGGCCTCTCGCTCGTCGGGGCCTTCGATGCCGTGGTCCACCGCGTTGCGCACCAGGTGCACCAGCGGGTCGGCCAGGGCCTCGACCAGGTTCTTGTCCAGGTCGGTCTCTTCGCCGATCAGCTCGAGGTTGATCTCTTTCTTCAGGTTGCGCGCCAGATCGCGGACCTGGCGCGGGAAGCGGCCGAAGACCTTCTTGATCGGCTGCATGCGGGTCTTCATGACCGACGACTGCAGGTCGGCGGTGACCACGTCGAGGTTGGAGACGGCCTTGGCCATCGCCTCGTCGCCGCTGTTCAGGCCCAGGCGCACCAGGCGGTTACGCACCAGCACCAGTTCGCCGACCATGTTCATGATCTCGTCCAGGCGGGCGGTGTCCACGCGCACGGTGGTTTCCGCTTCGTTGGCCGGCTTCTCGGCGGCGGCAGCGGTGGGCTTGGCCGGCGCTGGCTTGGCGGCAGCGGCCGGCGCCGGAGCGGCAGCAGGCTTGGGTGCGGGCGCAGCAGCCGCTTTGGGCTGTGCATGGGATGGCGCAGCCGCGACCGGCTCTTCCTTCGCGCCGGTAAACTGGCCTTTGCCGTGCAGCTCGTCGAGCAGCTTCTCGAATTCGTCGTCGGTGATGTTGTCGTCGCCGCCGACCGCCGGAGCTTCCTCAGGCTTGGTCTGGGCAACAGCCTCGACGGCAGCCGGGGCCTCTTCCTTCGCACCGGTGAACTGGCCCTTGCCGTGCAACTGGTCGAGCAGCGCTTCGAACTCGTCGTCGCTGATCTCGTCGCCAGCACCGACGGCGGGCGCCTCGGCAACCGGTGCCGGAGCCGCGCTGACGGGCTCCTTGGCAGCAGCGCTGAACTGGCCCTTGCCGTGCAGCTGGTCGAGCAGTGCTTCGAACTCGTCGTCGGTGATGTCGTCGCCACCGCTGCCAACCGGTGCGGCAGGCGCTTCGGCGGCGGGCTCGAGGGCATCCATCAGTTGTTCGAACTCGGCGTCGGTGATGTCGCCATAGGCGGCCGCAGCGGCCGGGGCCTCTTCCACGACAGGCTCGGCAACAGCCGCAGCGGGAGTTTCGGCAGGAGCAGCGTTCGGATCCGCCAGGCGCGACAGCGCGGCCAGCAGCTCGGGAGTCGCCGGCGTCGGCTCCTCCGCATCACGCACCTGCTGGAACATGACGTTGACGGTATCCAGCGCCTGCAGCATCACGTCCATCAGCTCGGCATCCACGCGGCGTTCGCCCTTGCGCAGCATGTCGAACACGTTCTCGGCGATGTGGCAGCACTCCACCAGCGCATTCAGCTGGAGGAAGCCGGCACCACCTTTGACGGTATGGAACCCACGGAAGATTGCGTTGAGCAGGTCCATGTCATCCGGGCGGCTTTCCAGCTCGACCAGTTGTTCGGACAGTAGCTCGAGAATCTCGCCGGCCTCCACCAGGAAGTCCTGGAGGATTTCGTCATCGGCGTCGAAGCTCATTCGGTGCTCCCTCTACAGCGTCAGCGGACGCTTAAAAACCAAGGCTGGACAACAGGTCATCGACATCGTCCTGACCGGATACGACGTCCTTTCTTGTATCGGCAGCAATCTGCGGACCTTCACCCTTGGACGATCTTTCTTTTTCCACCGCGTCGCGCATGCTCTCGTGGTCATGCTCGATGCCGGCGTAGCGATCGACCTGCCCCGCCATCCAGACCAGCTTCACCAGGTTCGACTCGACCTCGGTCACCAGCTTGGTGACGCGCTTGATCACTTGCCCGGTGAGGTCCTGGAAGTCCTGCGCGAGCAGGATGTCGTTCAGGTGCGCGGAAAGTTTGCGGCTGTCCTGGGCACTGATGTAGAGGAACTGCTCGACACGCTTGGCCAGGTCACGGAAGGCCTCGGGGCCCAGCTCGCGACGCATGAAACGCGACCAGTCTTCCTGCAGCTCCTTGGCCTGGGTCTCGATGTGCATGACCACCGGGGTGCACTCTTCCACCAGGTCCATGGTCCGATTGGCCGCTTTCTCGGTCATCGTTACCACGTAGGACAGGCGATCAGTGGCGTCGGCAATCTGCGAGACTTCCTGGGCGCGCGGGGAGCTGGGATCGATCTGGAAGTTGACGATGGCGTTGTGCAGCTCGCGGGTAAGCTTGCCTACCTCTTGGTAGAGCCCGCGATCACGCGCCTGGTTGAGCTCGGAGATCAGCTGCACGGCGGTCTGTACGTCGCCCTGCTCGAGGCAGTCGACCAATTCGCGCGCGTGTTTTTTCAGGGTCGACTCGAAGTCACCCGCGGATTCGTTGAAATCCATGACGCCCTCTTGGTCAGCCTCAGCCGCCGACCCGCTCGAAAATCTTCTCGATCTTTTCTTTCAGCACCTGAGCGGTGAAAGGCTTGACCACATAGCCGTTGACCCCGGCCTGGGCCGCTTCGATGATCTGGTCGCGCTTGGCTTCGGCGGTGACCATCAGTACCGGCAGGTGCTTCAGACGCTCGTCGGCGCGGACCGCACGCAGCAGGTCGATGCCGGTCATGCCGGGCATGTTCCAGTCGGTAACGAGGAAGTCGAAGTTGCCGCTGTGCAGCATCGGCAGCGCAGTGGTGCCGTCGTCGGCTTCTGCGGTGTTGGTGAACCCCAGGTCCCGCAGGAGGTTCTTGATGATGCGCCTCATCGTGGAAAAGTCGTCCACGATGAGAATTTTCATGTTCTTGTCCAAACCTGCCTCCATCGATACCAAACGCGCCTTGGCGGGCGTGCCGTCAATTCATCGAGCGCCGTGCGCTCTTTGCTGTGGGCGCGTCAAAGGAACGTCACCCAAAAATTCGTAAGCCTATAACTTGCCTAAGGAAAATCCCTTCAGCACCGCCTGTCAGAAGCAGCCGACGCGAAACTACCCGATGCTCAGCGAGCGCGCCACTCCGCCAGTCGCGAACGCAGGCGCGCGGCGCACTGGCTGTGCAGCTGGCTGACGCGGGACTCGCTGACACCCAGCACTTCGCCGATCTCCTTGAGGTTGAGTTCCTCGTCGTAGTACAGCGCCAGCACCAATCGCTCGCGCTCGGGCAACTTGGTGATTGCGTCGGCCAGGGCCGCCTGGAAGCGCTCGTCTTCCAGACCGTGGGACGGCTCGTTGTCGTGGTGCGAGGCGTCTTCGGCAAAGCCGCCGCCCTGGTCACCGTCCTGCAACATGTCATCGAAGCTGTACAGACGGCTGCCCTGGGTGTCGCTGAGGATGCCGTAATAATCTTCAAGGCTCATATTGAGTTCGGCAGCGACCTCCTGATCTTTAGCGTCACGTCCGGTGCGCGCTTCGACGGCGCGGATGGCGTCGCTGACCATGCGGGTGTTGCGGTGGACCGACCGCGGGGCCCAATCGCCCTTGCGCACCTCGTCGAGCATGGCGCCGCGGATGCGGATGCCGGCGTAGGTTTCGAAGCTCGCACCCTTGCCCTGATCGTATTTCTTCGCAGCCTCCAGCAGGCCGATCATGCCGGCCTGCATCAGGTCCTCCACCTGCACGCTGGCCGGCAGACGGCCGAGCAGGTGGTAGGCGATGCGCTTCACCAGCGGGGCGTGTTTCTGGATCAGCAGTTCCTGGGAGTTGTGCGCCTGTGCCTTGCTGTACATACGCGCTCCGGAGGCCGCGGTCATACGGCCGAACCCGTGGGATGTTGCACCAGGCGCTCGACGAAGAACTCCAGGTGCCCTCGAGGGTTGGCCGGCAGCGGCCAGCTGTCGACCTTCTGCGCCACCGCACGGAAGGCCAGGGAAGCCTTGCTGCGCGGGAACGCCTCATACACCGAACGCTGCTTCTGCACGGCCTTGCGCACCGACTCGTCGTAGGGAATGGCGCCGACGTATTGCAGCGCCACGTCCAGGAAGCGGTCGGTGACCTTGGTCAGCTTGGCGAACAGGTTGCGGCCCTCCTGGGGGCTGTGGGCCATGTTCGCCAGCACGCGGAAACGGGTCATGCCGTAGTCGCGGTTGAGCAGCTTGATCAAAGCGTAGGCATCGGTGATGGACGTGGGTTCATCACAAACGACCAGCAGCACTTCCTGGGCGGCACGCACGAAGCTCACCACCGAGTCGCCGATGCCGGCGGCGGTGTCCACCACCAGCACGTCGATGTTGTCGCTGATGTCGCTGAACGCCTGGATCAGGCCGGCGTGTTGCATCGGCGTGAGGTGCACCATGCTCTGGGTGCCCGAGGCCGCCGGGACGATGCGGATGCCGCCGGGGCCCTGGAGGATCACGTCACGCAGGTCGCATTCGCCTTCGATGACGTCGGCCAGCGTGCGCTTGGGCGACAGCCCCAGCAGCACGTCGACGTTGGCCAGGCCCAGGTCGGCATCCAGCAGCATGACGCGGCGGCCGAGATCGGCCAGCGCCAGCGACAGATTCACCGACACGTTGGTCTTGCCCACGCCACCCTTGCCGCCGGTGACTGCGATTACCTGAACGGGATGCATACCCATATCAATACCTTGTCTCGTCGTTCGACCGTCACGCATCGGCGTTTCGGCTAATCCGGCTGCAGTGCTCTACTGCCTCCGGCGCTCGCGGATCGTCTTGCAGAGCATCCGCATCGCTTGGGCGGCTCAACCGGCCACCCCACGCCCCACCCGGGGCTCACAATCTTCAGCTGGCGCGACGCACCGGCTGTTGGTAAAGGCCGGCGAACATGTCCGCCATGGCATCCTCGCAAGGCTCTTCGGGCGACTGCAGGCTCACCGCGCGGCTGACCAGTTGGTGCGCGCGTGCCACATGCAGGTCGTCCGGGATCTTCGGCCCGTCAGCCAGATAGGCTACCGGTAGATGCTGGCTGATAGCCAGAGCCAGAGCTTCGCCGAGGCTTCCCGCTTCGTCCAGCTTGGTCAGGATGCACCCGGCCAGCCCACAGGAACGATAGTTCTGCCAGGCGGACTTGAGTACCTGGCTCTGGCTGGTCGCGGCCAGCACGAGGTAATTCTTCACATTCAGGCTCAGCGACGACAGCGCTTCGAGCTGCATGCGCAGCGCCGGATCGTTGGCGGGCAGGCCGGCGGTATCGATCAGCACCAGGCGCTTGCGCGCCAGCGGTGCCATGGCCTGGATCAGCGACTGGCCCGGATCGACCAGGGTCACCGGCACATTGAGAATGCGGCCGAGGGTCTTGATCTGCTCCTGCGCACCGATGCGGAAGCTGTCCATGGACACCAGGGCGATGCTCTGCGCGCCGTACTTCAGTACGTAGCGGGCGGCCAGCTTGGCCAGGGTAGTGGTCTTGCCCATGCCGGCCGGGCCGACCAGGGCGATCACGCCGCCCTGTTCCAGCAGGTCGATTTCCGGGGTGTTGATCGAGCGCGCCAGATGCGCCAGCAGCATGCGCCAGGCCTGCTTCGGGTCGGCAATGGACGCCACGCGCTCCAGCAGGTTGCGTGACAGGTCAGCCGGCAGTCCCATGCGCTGCAGGCGACGCCACAGGCCGGCCTGTTTCGGGCGCTGGTTCTGCAGCTGGTTCCAGGCAATCGAGCCCAGCTGCACTTCGATCAGTTCGCGCAGGCCGTTGAGCTCGAAGCGCATGGCTTCCAGCGCCTGCTGGCCGGCAGCGGCCGGTGCCGGGGCAACCGGTGCATCGATGGCGGCGGCCAGGGTTTCGGCGGCGCTGCGACGCGGCTTCTCGGTGCCGTACATTTGACGGTCGCCGCGCACGCTATCGCTGGCGCGGGTCGGAGCCGACAGGTCAGCCTTGGCCTGGGCGATCTTCGCCTGGGTCTTGCGCAGCTCGGCTTCCAGCGCCGGGTTCGGCTTGCTGGCTGCCACCGGGGCCTGGTAATCCAGCGCCGCGGTCAGCTCTACGCCACCTGCGACACGGCGATTGCCGATGATCGAGGCGTCCGGGCCCAGCTCGTCACGGACCAGTTTCATGGCCTGACGCATATCAGCGGCGAAGAAGCGTTTTACCTGCATGGCCTGCGACCTCAATCAATTCTGCCCAACAGTGGCAACGATCGTGACTTGTTTGTTGTCGGGGATTTCCTGGTAAGCCAGCACGTTCATGGTGGGAACCGCCATCCGGGCGAATCGCGACATCATCGCGCGGATGGGACCTGCCACCAGCAGAATCGCCGGCTTGCCGAGCATCTCCTGACGCTGCGCCGCTTCAACCATCGAGCGTTGCAGCTTTTCGGCCATTCCGGGTTCCAGCAACATGCCTTCTTCGGAGCCCTGTCCGGCCTTCTGAAGACTATTGAGCAATATCTGTTCCAACCTGGGTTCCAGAGTGATCACAGGCAGCTCCGGCTCTAGTCCCACAATGGTTTGCACGATTGCGCGGGACAGCGCGACACGAACCGCTGCCACCATCGCGGCGGGATCTTGACTCTTCACCGCCACGTTGGCGATGGCTTCCGCGATGGTACGGATGTCACGTACCGGCACCTGTTCCTGCAGCAACGCCTGAAGGACCTTGAGCAGCGTCGACAGGGAAATCATCCCCGGCACCAGCTCTTCGGCAAGCTTGGGCGAAGTCTTGGCCAGCAGTTGCATCAGTTGCTGGACTTCCTCGTGACCCAGCAACTCGTGGGCATGCTTGTGCAGCACCTGGTTGAGGTGGGTGGCGACCACGGTGCTGGCATCGACCACGGTGTAGCCCAGCGATTGCGCCTGATCACGCTGCGAGGCCTCGACCCACACGGCCTCCAGGCCGAAGGCCGGGTCCTTGCCGGCGATGCCGTTGAGGGTGCCGAACACCTGGCCGGGGTTGATCGCCAGATCGCGGTCCGGGTAGATCTCGGCTTCCGCCACGCTGACGCCCATGAGCGTCAAACGATAGGCGTTGGGCAACAGGTCAAGGTTGTCGCGGATATGTACCGAAGGCATCAGGAAGCCGAGGTCCTGGGACAGCTTCTTGCGCACGCCCTTGATCCGCGCCAGCAGCTGTCCACCCTGGTTGCGGTCCACCAGCGGAATCAGGCGGTAGCCTACCTCCAGGCCGACCATGTCCACCGGGGTCACGTCGTCCCAGCCCAGCTCCTTGGTCTGCTCGGCGCGCTGTGCCGGCAGCAGTTCCTGCTGGGTCTGGGCTTCCTGCTCGGCCTTCTGGCTGGCCTGGCGCTGGCGGTGCCAGATCAGGTACGCGCCAGCAGCGGCCAGGCCACCCAGGCCCACGAAGGAGACGTGCGGCATGCCGGGGACCAGGCCCATGGCGATCAGGATGGCGGCAGAGATCGCCAGCGCCTTGGGCGAGGCGAACATCTGGCGATTGACCTGCTGGCCCATGTCCTCGGAGCTGGAGACACGGGTCACCATGATCGCGGCAGCGGTGGACAGCAGCAGCGAGGGCAGTTGCGCCACCAGGCCGTCACCGATGGTCAGCAGGGCGTAGACCTTGCCGGCGTCGCCGAAGCTCATCGAGTGCTGGATCATGCCGATGGCCACGCCACCGATGAGGTTGATGAAGAGGATCAGCAGGCCGGCGACGGCGTCACCGCGGACGAACTTGCTGGCACCATCCATCGAACCGTAGAAGTCGGCTTCCTGGGCCACTTCAGCGCGGCGCTTCTTGGCTTCCGCCTGCTCGATCAGGCCGGCGTTGAGGTCGGCGTCGATGGCCATCTGCTTGCCGGGCATGGCGTCGAGGGTGAAACGCGCGCTCACCTCGGAGATACGCCCGGCACCCTTGGTGACCACCACGAAGTTGATGATCATGAGGATCGCGAAAACCACGATACCGACGACGTAGTTGCCGCCGATCACCACCTCGCCGAATGCCTGGATCACCTTGCCCGCAGCCGCGTGGCCGTCGTGGCCGTGCAGCAGCACGACGCGGGTGGATGCGACGTTCAGCGCCAGGCGCAAAAGCGTGGCGACCAGCAGGATGGTCGGGAACACGGCGAAGTCCAGCGGGCGCAGGGCGTAAACGCTGACCAGCAGGACCACGATGGACAGGGCGATGTTGAAGGTGAACAGCACATCCAGCAGGAACGGCGGGATGGGCAGGGTCATCATCGCCAGCATGGCGAGCAACAGCAGCGGCACGCCGAGGTTGCCCCGGCTGAGCCCTACCAGATTGCTGCGAACAGTGCCGATCAGTTGCGTACGATCCACCCGAATTTCCCCTGCGCGTTGGTGACCGAGCCGGCCACCGGATCAAACTTTTGACGCCCAACCGGGCATCCGCACAGGGTTTTGCAGGAAGCGTTCCAACTTCTTCGAAACGCTTCAGGAACTGTCTTTCACCAGTTTGAAAGTACCGTCCTTGAAGCTGCCCGCCACCGCGCAGGTGGACTGGTTGGCGTCGCTGCGCGCCTCGAATCGGTAGTGGCCGGACATCACGCCGTACTCGGTGTCGTCTTCGCTGCGGACGATCTCCACGCGGTCGATCACCAGCTCGCCATGACCGGCGCGCAAGGCATCCTCGGGCACCTCCTGGAACAGTACCGCCGCGCCCTCACCCAGCCTTGCCCGACCCTCGCGCTGGGGGCCTATGGCGTAGCGACCGGAGAGCTTCGAAGGATCCAGGCGCAACTGGTCCTGCGCAGTGGTCAGGTGGAACTGCGCGGTGAGCGTCGCCGGGTGGCCGCCCTCTCCCTGCACCGCCAGAGGCACGCCAACCACCAGCTGGTTGTCACCGCTGAGCTGGGCGACATACAGCGAGCCCCACCAGCGATCGGTCACCTGCGCTTCGTGCTGGGTGCCACAGACCTGCAGGCGGTACTGCGTCACCGGTGTATCGGGTGCGCAGGCGCCGCACAGTCCGACGCCCACCGCCATCGCCAGCATCCTGAAGTGTCTCGCTTCGCTCATCGCCCTTCTCCGCTCAGTGCCCCGGCGCACGAAGGCTGGCGCCCTCGCGTCGAAGGTTCGACCGGCAACTCCCGGCGAAAGGTTCCCCTGTCTTTAGGCCGGTCACCAGCTCCCGGAGGCACCGCCTCCGCCACTGGAACCACCGCCACCGGAGAACCCACCGCCCGAACTGCCGCCGGACGACCCGCTGGACGAACTGCCGCCGGAGCCCGAGCTGCCGCCCGCGCCGCCCTGCCCCGCCGCGAACACTACCAGCCCCGGCAGGCACATGAACGGCAGCACCAGCAGCCAGTTCAGCGGAGCCGCCGGAGCACCGGCGAAGAAACCGATCAGCAGGTACAGGCCGAGGAATATCGCCAGGCGCCAGTAGAAGGCCTTGTGCCCGGCCGGCGCCTTGGCGGTCTTGCGCCCTTTGCGCCCCTTGCGAGGTCCGCGCCAGACGTCGCGCATCATCGAGATCAGCAGCCACCAGAGGCCGATGACCATCAGCACCGCCAGCGGAGCAGCCAGCGCATAGACCCAGAGCAGGCCGCCGAAGCGCGGCGTCAGGAAACCGAGCAGGATGCAGTAGGCAATCAGCCCCAGCACGCCGTAGAACACCACCCGAGCCGTCCACAGCGCACCGAAGGTAGCGCCGCCGACCAGCAGGCAGATTGGCGTGACGGCAACCACTCCCAGGGCATCCTTGCCGCCGGACAATATGGCCACCAGCACGACCACCACCGCGCAAAACGCCAGTGCGCCGCGCCAGCCCATCCGCCGTGCGGCCAGCAGCACGCCACCCACGCCACCGGCCACAAAGGACGCCAGCAACAGCCAGGCTTCCAGCGGCAAGCGCAAGGGTTCGGAGGCGGGCTCCGGCAGCACCTCGCCATCGACCAGCAGGATCAGCGCATCCACCGCCGAATCGATACCGCCAGCGAAATCGCCCTCGCGGAAGGCCGGCGCCATGCGCTCGCGGATGATGCGCCCGGCCAGCACGTCGGGAATCGCGCCTTCCAGGCCATAGCCGACCTCGATGCGCATCAGGTGATCGTCCTTCGCCACCACCACCAGCACACCGTCGTCCACGCCCTTGCGGCCGAGCTTCCAGAGGTCGAACAGCTTGTTGGAGAAGGCCTCAATGCCCATCTTGCCCACCGTCGGCAGCATCACCACGGCGATCTGCGCACCACGCCGGTCCTCCAGAGCCTTGAGCTTGTCGATCAGGCGCGCCTTGGCGGCGGGGTCGAGGGTGCCAGTGACGTCCACCACACGCTCGCTCAGCGGCAGCAGCACGCCACCATCGGCGGGCGCGTCGGCCCAGACGGGCTGGACGCAGGTGAAGAGGCAGAGCAAGAGCCAGAACGCGAAGCGCAGGCCGGCGAAGGAATCCCGAAGCATGAAACGTTTCCTTGGCTGAACAGGCCGCCCGGAGCCTTCGACGCCGGACGCAGGCCGACCATCCTACTGCACGGGCGGAGCCTGCGGGTCACTCGTCCCGGCGCAGGTCCGGCGGGATCGGCAGGTCCAGCCGGAATATCGCCCCACAGTCCTACGCAGCTTTCGCGTCTCAACCCTCCCAGTATCTCCAACTGAAATCCCGATTAGCACAGCAACCTCGGCCACTTCCGACAGCCGCGCCCATATCACCATTGATAGCGTTCTGGGCTCCGCCTGCATTCCCCGGAGTAGGGAAATCAGCGCACTGCTCAATCAGGAGAACGGTATGACTCACACACCAAGCCCCCGCATTTATTACACCAACGAGACAACCGAAGCATTGTTGCGCAAGCTGGATGAGTTGCCTTTTTCAGAGGAGCAACTCGCTTCTTTCCATCCAGCGGAACTCGAAACGATACGCCAGAGCCAATCGCGGCTGCTCACGCATCCGGCGGCAGGTATTCGCCGGCTTGCCACCGAAGGTAGCCAGAGCCGACTGGGTGGAAGAATCGTCAGAGGGAGTTCGCCAGTGAACTTCACGCTTGCCGATGGCGAAAAAGTCTCTGCCACCATCATCGGGGACCTGGTCGAATATCCGGATGGAAGCATTGCCCATATCGTGACAGGCGCAGGCCAGAGCTATTCCAACCTTGCCCTGGTTGGCAGCCTGCTGGACAACGGCGACGAAATCGTCAACACCCCGCAAGGCTGCGCCGTCCTTGTCCTCCGCAAGGGGCACACCTGGCCCGGCGACTTCCTTCCAGGCTCGGAAGCTCAGCGATGAGCCGCCCGGAAATCTATGGGCGCGGTCAGGCCCTGGACGGTGACAAGACAACCTCGGGCGCGACCCTGATCAGCACCTTGACGTACTCCGCGACGAGCCTCTCCCGAGGCATCGTCCGAATGGGAGACCCAACCACCACCTGCCCCAGATGTGGCCGGGAGGGAGTCGTCGCCGAAGGCGACCCCAGGAACAAATGGGACGGTGCACTCTGTGCTGTGGACGGCAATATCGTCAGTTGCGGCTGTCCACATGGGAGCAATCGAATCATCGCTCCGCTGGGGCCAATGTCCTTGAGCAAGGTCGCTGAGCCCATTAAGGCAGCCAACCAGTCGAGCCACTCCCTGACCTCATCGCCCAACGCTCCGGCAAAATCCAACCAGACGCTCACCGCAACTGAAAAGCCGGAAGCCACTGAAAAAGGCCCCCAGACTCCCGAGCTGATCGCCGTTGCCGGCAGCCAGCACGATAACGCTTCGGGCAACAAGATGATGTTCATCGGCCAGGCCGTTCGTGAACTGGGGGAGTTCAAGCGCAGCCAGCCGGCGATGATGCGGACGCTAGTGCTGTTCACCCCGGCCTATAACGGCACCATGCTCAGTGCGGCGCGCAGCTCTGCCGAAGCCTATGGAGCAAGCGTGGTCACCGTCACGAATGCCGTTGAACTGATTGACTACCTGAACAGTGGCAAGGACCGAAAGCAATCGCCCATCAAGCAGCTATCCCTCTTTAGCCATGGTGTGCCGCACCGGGTTGCGTTCGGTTATCACACCACCGACGACTATCAGATGTCCCTCGACGTTCTGAACTACAGCAAGCTCTCACCGCAAGCATTCTCCCCCACCGCCCGAATTGACAGCTACGCCTGCCGCACCGGCATGGGCAATCGCCCTGATTACCCTATCGAAGAAGCCATCCAGTTCTTCCCGCAGACCAATGAGAGCCTCGCGCAACTGCTGGCCAACCATTTACGGGTCAAGGTACGCGCCTATGTTCGTCGCTCGGATTACAGGAACACCTGGGGGACGTTCGAGGAACGTCGCATGGGTGATCTTTGTGGGATCACTGACAGCTCAGTTCCCGGGCAGGAGTGGTGCAAGAAATGGAATCTCTTAAGAAGGGAACGCAAGGACAATAATGATGAGTTCGACTTTACGTACCAAAAAACTGGAGCTCTCAATCCTGTGATATCGGGCGACACCCCGCTTGGGGTACCAGGAGGTCACCTTGAGTTCATCGCAAAGTAAGACACTCTGGATTTTAATCATAATTTTACTCTTGCCACTAGCAGCGGCACTCCGCTACGGATACAACGTCATGACCAGCACATACAAAACAGACTTAGGGAACGGGGTAGCAATATACGCTGATGAATATGTAAAAACTGGCAAATGGGTTTTCCACTGCGGCCACTCTAGACTTATAAGTCGAGAACCACTACCCGTACCAATTATGGACTTCGAGAAATCCCCAAAAATAACTACCGGCGAAATGCATGACCTTAATGAAACTGACAAGAAACTTGCAAAAAAAGCAATCAACGATCTCATAACAACTCCCGAATGGTATAAGAAACTAAACTATAGATACTCTGTTCTAGGCGAAAGCAGTGACTTGAGCAGTCATGTCTTTGGGCTACTTGGTGATAATTACGGAAAGCGATGGGGATTTAGAGTCTGGCAAGAAATTGACTACGACGGCACGTCGAGCTTCGATATAACAGCCAAGCCGTACGACCCTAAAACTTATGTCGACCATTCCAAGGCCCTGCAAATGGCCGCGAAGAGCTGTCCCATTCCACAGTAAGAGGCACAACGTAAAAGCCTGGGTGCACCACCTTCTACCGAGGCGCTGCCCCCAGAGTCTGGAGTCGGCCTAATCCCACTCGTCAACTTGACAAAACCATTATAAATGAGAACTCCTTGATACCTTACCGAAGTAAAGGCTTCTGGATAGCCTTAGTCATATTTTCTTCCACTCTACTGATGACTGCTCGCTACGGAATTAAGGTAATGACGAGCGCTTATAAAACGGACATGGGGAACGGCGTAGCAATCTATGCCAATGACTATGTAAAAACCGGCCAATGGGTTTTCGACTGCACCTACTCACGTTTAATAAACCGCACCCCACTGCCGCCCCCATGGTAGATCCTAAATACTATTCCATCGGCGATATGCACCTCCTTACAAAACCCGAAAAAGAGCAGGCCAAGGCAGCCATCAACGAAGAATTAAAAGAAGAAAATTGGTACAGAAATCTGAGATACGCCTACTCAGGAATGAACACATACAGCACCCTAAACGTTCATGTATTTAACCTATTAATAAAACACAATGGGAGAACATGGATTTTGAAGGTTCGCCATTGGCTCAACAACAAGAATATGCCAAGCATTGAGATAACTGCTGAGCCCTATACCGCTGAGACCTATGTAGATTACGAAAAAGCATTAGAAATGGCTATCAAGAGCTGTTCCAAATCTCAATAATTACCAGGGCGCCGACTGATCGACTCAACCGGCGCTCTTCTCCGATCCGCTCAAGTCCCATAACAATTGAAGCACTTGGAGAAAACCTTGAGTTCTTACCGAAGCAAAGGTTTCTGGATTGCCTTTATAGTTTTGCTCCCTCTGCTGTTGATCATCGCCTACCACGAGCTTAAGGCAGTGACGAGCGTTTACAAACATGACCTAGGGAACGGCGTAGTAATCTACGCAGATGACCATGTAAAAACTGGCCAATGGGTATTCTATTGCAAATATCGCCGATTAATAAGCCGCAAGCCACTATCTGCGCCACTGCTTGAGTTGAAAAATGCAGGAGAGCTACCTTTCACCAACATGTTTAATCTAAACAAATCGGATGAGCAATCTGCCAGAGAGGCTCTGAAGGCCATCACCAAAACTCACGATTGGTATAAAAATCTACGCTATCTATACTCTGCTTTAGATGATAACAGCGACATTAGATACCATACATTTGATCTATTAATCGACCATTCCGGTCGTGCTTGGGCAATTATTCTTGACCAGTTAATTGACCATCCTGGGAAATCCAGCTTCGCCATCACTGCCATACCCTACAATCAAGAAACCTACGTGAATTACCGCACGGCATTGCTGGATGCTGCCAATAGTTGTCCAATATTGCAGTAAGGCGTCGATAGCGAAGTCCGAAGTAATGCCAGCACGACTTAAGCTGTTGCTCTCCGGATTGAATCACACCGCGCAAATGCACTGGCGAAATCACTCGTCGCGCCGCAAATCCGGCGGAATCGGCAGGTCCGGCATCGGTCCCGGGCGCTTGCCCTTGCCGGAGCGGTACTGCTTGAGCTGGTAGACGTAGGCCAGCACCTGGGCCACGGCGAGGTAGAGGCCGGCGGGAATCTCGTGGTCGAGTTCGGTAGAGTAGTAAACCGCCCGCGCCAGCGCCGGCGATTCGAGCACCGTGACCTTGTGCTCCTGGGCGATCTCGCGAATCTTCAGCGCCATGAAGTCGTTGCCCTTGGCCAGCAGTCTGGGCGCCCCGCCCTTCTCCGCGTCGTATTTCAGGGCCACGGCGAAGTGCGTCGGGTTGGTGATGATGACGTCGGCTTCGGGCACCGCCTGCATCATCCGCCGGTTGGCCATCTCGCGCTGCATCTGGCGAACCTTGGCCTTGACCTCCGGCTTGCCCTCGGAGTCCTTGTACTCGTCCTTGACCTCCTGCTTGGTCATCATCAGTTTCTTGCGGTTGTCCCAGAGCTGGAAGGGCACGTCCGCGGCGGCGATGAATATGATGCTGCAGGCCAGCCAGAAGGCGCTCCAGCCGACAATCCGGGCGCTGTGCACCATCGCCTGTTCCAGCGGCTCGTGGGAGATGGCCAGCAGGTCGTCCTGGTCGGACTTGAGCACCAGGACCGCCACGATCAGCACCAGCACGAACTTGGCCAGGGCCTTCAGCAACTCGGTCAGCGAGCGCAGCGAGAACATGCGCTTGAGCCCGGCCAGCGGGTTCATCCGGCTGAACTTGGGCGCCAGCGCCTCGGCGGAGAACAGCCAGCCGCCCAGCGCAACCGGACCGACCAGCGCCGCGATCAGCAGCACCGCGAGGATCGGCCAGATCGCATCGGCGCCGATCTTGCCGCCGGCGATCAGCAGGTTGAGCATGCTCTCGCTGTTCATCACCGTGGCGCGGTCCAGCTCGAAACTGCCGCGCATCAGGCGCATCAGCGCATCGGCCAGGCTGGCGCCGAACATCAGCAAGGCCCCGGCGCCGGCCAGGAGCACGGCCAGGGTATTAAGCTCCTTGGACCGAGGGAGCTGGCCCTTCTCGCGCGCGTCGCGGCGCCGTTTCTCGGTAGGTTCCTCTGTCTTGTCTTCGCTACTGTCGTTCTCGGCCATCAGCGGGCCCCCACGAGTTCGCGAAGCAGGCGCAGGCCCTCACTGGCCAGCGCCTGGTACTGGGTGAGAATCTCGGCACTGCCAATCCAGACAATGACGAAGCCCATGATCAGGGTGAGCGGGAAACCGATCGAGAAGATGTTCAGCTGCGGCGCCGCGCGGGTCATCGCGCCGAACGCCAGGTTGACCACCAGCAGCGCGGTAATCGCCGGCAAGGCGATCATCAGGCCTGCGCCCAGGACCCAGCCGAGCTTGCCGGCCACCGTGATGAAGTGGTTGCTCGACAGCCCCTCGCCCACCGGCAGTGTGGTAAAGCTTTCCGCCAGCACCTCGAAGACCACCAGGTGGCCGTTCATGGAGAGGAACAGCAGGGTCACCAGCATGGTGAAGAACTGCCCCAGCACCGGTACCGAGATGCCGTTGGTGGGATCGACCATGGACGCGAAGCCCAGGCCCATCTGCATCGAGATGATCTGCCCGGAAATGACGAAGGCGTGGAACATCAGCTGCAGGACAAAGCCGAGCATGGCGCCGACGAGGATTTCCTGGGCGATGTAGACCATCGCCTTGAGGCTCAGCGCATCCACCTGCGGCATCGGTGGCAGGTTGGGCGTCAGCGCTACCGCGATGGCCACGGCCAGGTACAGGCGCACGCGGGTCGGCACCAGTTGGGTGCCGATGATCGGCATCACCATCAACATCGCGGCGATGCGGAACAGCGGGAACAGGAAGGCCCCGATCCAGCCGCCGATCTGCGCGTTGCTGAGCTCGAGCATCAGCCGATCAGCGTCGGGATGCTGGTGATCAGCGACTGGGTGTATTCCATCAGTTGCCGCAGCAGCCAGGGTCCCAGCACGATGAGGGTGAGCAGCACCACCAGCAGGCGCGGCAGGAAGCTCAGGGTCTGCTCGTTGATCTGCGTGGCGGCCTGGAACATCGCCACGATCAGGCCCACCAGCAGGCTGGGCAGCACCAGGATGCCGACCATCACGGCGGTCAGCCAGAGCGCTTCACGGAACAGGTCGACGGCGACTTCGGGGGTCATGGCTGCTCCTGTCGTTCAGCAGAGGGGTTCATCGCTAGACCGTCCCGAAACTGCCGGCGAGCGTGCCGATGATCAATGCCCAGCCGTCCACCAGGACGAACAGCATGATCTTGAACGGCAACGAGATGATCAGCGGCGAGAGCATCATCATGCCCATCGCCATCAGGACGCTGGACACCACCAGGTCGATGATCAGGAACGGAATGAAGATCATGAAACCGATCTGGAACGCCGTCTTCAACTCCGAAGTGACGAACGCCGGCACCAGGATGGTCAGGGGCGTGGCGTCGGCGCTGGCGATGTCGGTTCGCTTGGACAGCCGCACGAACAGTTCCAGGTCCGACTGCCGGGTCTGCGCCAGCATGAAGGCCTTGAGCGGCACTTCCGCGCGGGTAATCGCTTCCTGCGCGGGGATCTGCTCGCTCAGGTAAGGCTGCAGCGCAGTCGTGTTGATCTTGTCGAACACCGGCGCCATGACGAACAGGGTGAGGAACATGGCGAGGCCGATCAGCACCTGGTTCGACGGCGTGCTCTGCAGGCCCAGCGCCTGGCGCAGGATGGAGAAGACGATGATGATCCGGGTGAAGCTGGTCATCAGCATGACGAACGCCGGGATGAAACTCAGCGCGGTCATGATCAGCAGGATCTGCAGGCTGACCGAGTATTCCTGCTGCCCCTGCGGGTTGGTGGTCACGGTGATCGCCGTCAGCTGCGTCGGATCGGCGGCGAAGGCCTGCGGCGCCATCAGCGCCAGCAGGCCCAGGAGCAGCGGCGCGACTGCCTTGAGCGCACCGATCAGAGCGGAGAGGTTCGGCGAACGGGTCACTGCGGGCGGCCCTTGTCCTTGTTCAGCAATTCCAGCAGGCGCTGGGCGAATTCCGGCTGCGCCGGTTCCGATTCGGCAGCATGCACTGGCTGGCGCATGACGTGCAGCGGGGTGATGCGTCCGGGCGTCAGGCCCAGCAGCACCTGCTCCTCGCCCACCTGCACCAGCACCAGCCGATCACGCGGGCCGAGGGACTGGCTGGAAATCAGGCGGATCGCCTGGTTGCCGCGCGGCACGACCTGCTGCACGCGACGCACCAGCCAGGCCAGCAGGAAGATCAGCCCGACCACCAGCACCAGGCCCAGCAGCAACTGCATCAGTTGCGCGCCGGCGCTGCCGGTGATGATGCTCGGCGTGGAACTGGCGTGGACGATGGCCGGATTGGATGCCGGTGCCTTGGCCTCCTCTCCCAGGGCGAAGAGCGACAGCCCCAGCAGCGGGAGGGCGCCTACGCTGGAGAGCAGACGGGGATTCGCAAGCAGGCGGCCCATGTCAGCGCAGCTTCTTGATGCGTTCGCTGGGGCTGATCACGTCGGTGAGGCGGATGCCGAACTTCTCGTTCACCACCACCACTTCGCCATGAGCGATCAGGGTGCCATTGACCAGCACGTCCAGTGGCTCGCCGGCCAGGCGATCGAGTTCGATTACCGAGCCCTGGTTGAGCTGCAGCAGGTTGCGGATGTTGATGTCGGTATGGCCGACCTCCATGGAAATGGTCACCGGAATATCCAGGATTACATCCAGGTTGGGGCCTTCCAGCCCGGCGATCATCGGCGTCTTGGGCGCCATGCCGAACTCTTCCATCGGTGCGCGCGGTGCGGCGGGCACGGCCGGAGCCGCAGCGCCGGCCATCATCGCGTCGATGTCGTCCTGGTTGGCATCACCGGATTCGGAGAGGGCCGCAGCCCACTCATCAGCCAGCGCCTGTTCTTCGGGAGTCACGTTTTCTTCGTCAGACATGGTGGGTCCTCGTGGGATCCGCTCAGCGCAAGCGCTCGAGGGGATCGAGAATCTGCAAGGCCAGGTTGCCCTTGTGCGAACCCAGCTTGACCTTGAAGGAAGGCACGCCGTTGGCGCGCATGATCATGTATTCGGGCAGCTCCACCGGGATCACGTCGCCCGGCTGCATGTGCAGGATGTCGCGCAGCTTGAGCTGGCGGCGCACGACAGTGGCCCCCACCGGCACGCTGACGTCGAGGATGTCTTCGCGCAGGGCGTTGATCCAGCGCTCGTCCTGATCGTCCACGTCGGACTGGAAGCCGGCATCGAGCATCTCGCGGATCGGCTCGATCATCGCGTACGGCAGGGTGATGTGCAGGTCGCCGCCGCCGCCGTCCAGCTCGATGTGGAAGGTGGAGACCACCACCACTTCGCTGGGGCTGACGATGTTGGCCATCGCCGGGTTCACCTCGGAGTTCACGTACTCGAAGTTGATCGGCATCACCGCATGCCAGGCCTCGGCGAGATCGACGAAGGCCTGCTCGATGACCATGCGCACCACCCGCAGCTCGGTGGGGGTGAACTCGCGGCCCTCGATCTTGGCGTGACGACCGTCACCGCCGAAGAAATTGTCCACCAGCTTGAACACCAGCTTGGCGTCGAGGATGAACAGCGCGGTACCGCGCAGCGGCTTCATCTTCACCAGGTTGAGGCTGGTGGGTACGTACAGCGAGTGCACGTACTCGCCGAACTTCATCACCTGCACGCCGCCCACGGCGACATCCGCCGAGCGGCGCAGCAGGTTGAACATGCTGATGCGGGTATAACGGGCGAATCGCTCGTTGATCATCTCCAGGGTCGGCATGCGACCCCGGACGATACGGTCCTGACTGGTCAGGTCGTAGGACTTGATCGCCCCCGGCTCGACGTCGGACTCGGTTTCCACCAGGCCGTCGTCGACGCCGTGCAACAGCGCGTCGATCTCGTCCTGGGAAAGTAGATCCTGCATGGCCATGGCGGGTACCTACTGCAATACGAAGTTGGTGAAAAGCACTTGCTCCACGGTCAACTGACCGGTCGCCTTCTTCGCCAGTTCCTGAAGACTGGACGTGGCCTGCTGACGAAGCATCTCCTTGCCGACCGGAGTCACCAGATTGTCGAAATTCTGGCTGGAGAACAGCATCACCAGCTGGTTGCGCACCAGCGGCATCTGCTCGCGCAGGGCATCCATCTGCGCCTGGTCGCGGCCCATCAGGGCAACGGCTACCTGAAGATAGCGCTGGCGGCCGTTCTGGTTGAAGTTGACCACGAAGGACGGCGCGAGAATCTCGTAGACCGCCTGCTTCTTCGTCGGCTCGGCGTGTTCCGCGGCCTTGGCTTGGGCTTCGTCGGGCTTGGCGCTCTTGTGCAGGAAGAACCAGGTACCGCCCACCGACGCACCCACCGCCAGCAGGAAAGCCAGCACGATGATGATGATGAGCTTCAGCTTGCCCTTGCCGGGCGCCTGGCCATCGGGGAGAGAAGGCGTCTGTTCTTTCTTGGCCATGCCAATAATCCGTCACTTTTGCGGCGCGAAGCGCTGATACCGGGGTAGCAGCAAGGGCTGTGCCAGTTTGGAAGAGTCCTACTGGCGACGCCGCGGATATTACAGGCTAGACGGAGGATGTCACGGGGAGCGAAGAGAAATTTCAGTCGATGCCAGCTAATCGGGGTATGGGGCGTAAAACGCTGTCCGTTCTACGCCCCATGAAGCCCGCGGGGATCACGCGTAGTAATCCACCAATCCCCTGCCCTGCGCCGCCGTCTGCGGGCGGATCTCGGACATGCCACTGAGCATCGGCTCATCGTCACCGCTGCCACTACCCGCCACGCTCCGCGAGCTGCCACGGCCGTCGCCCTGCTGCTGTTGCTGCCAGCCACGGGCGGACTGGTCGGAAACGTTCACGTCCAGTTGCATGCCCTGCTGGTTGAACATCTCGCGCAGACGGTGCTGCTGGCTGTCCAGCGCTTCGCGGACGTTGGCGTTGGCGCTGACGAAGTTCACCTGGGTCTGGTCGCCGGTCATGTGGATGCGCACTTCCAGGCGGCCGAGGTTGGCCGGGTCCATCTGGATCTCGGCCGACTTGAGATTCTGCGAGGACATCCACATCACCCGGTCCACCACCTGATCAGTCCAGCCGTTCTGCTGCACGGACACCGCCTGCCCCGGCACCAGCGGGTTCACCGGGCGACTGGTCATGGCCTGCGGCGTGTTCAGCGCCTGCGTCAGCGACTCCAGGCGTGCGGCAAAGGCCTCGTTGCGCGGCATCTCCGGCTTGGCGTCGGTCTGCACGTCCGCCAGTTGCTGGGTGAGGTCGGCGCCATCTTTCAATGCGCCTTCAGCGAGCTTGGTTTCGGAGCCCTTGGCCGTCGAGTCCGAGGTCAGTGCAGCGAGGGCGGCGGACAGATCGTTCTTGCCGCTGGCATCCAGTGACTTGTCCCCCGCCTTGGCGCCGAGATGACCGGTGAGCTGGGTCTGCTGCGCCTGCTGGGCCTGGTCGTCGGCGCCCACGGCGAGCGTCAGGTTCACCCCCGGAATCTCGTTGAGCTTCTGCAGATCGCCATCGCTGCTGGCATCGGTGAGCGGACTGGTGCCGGTGCTGACCACCAGCGGCGGCGCTTCGGGCTCCGGCAGTTGGCCGGTCATGCCGAGCATCAGCAGCGGGTCGAGGGTCGCGTCGGGACTGGTCTGGGTATCCGTTACCTTCTCGTCCGCCTTGCTGGCGCCATCGGCCGGCAAGGCCTTGCCGTCCTCGGCAACCTTTGGCTGGTCAGCGGCAGCCGGCGCGGTGGAGTCCTTGCTCGCGGTGTCCTTGTCGGCACTGTCCCGCGGCTTGTCGTTCTTCGCCTTTACCGGTTTGTCGGCGCGCTCGCTGGCGGCTGGCCGCTGCTCCTTGGCGTAGACGTCCGCAAAGCTGGAACCCTTGTCGCTGCTGCTGTTCGACGAACTTTGCGCAGACTTGGAGAGCGCCGCCTTGGGCCGGGTGTCAGGCGTCGACGTCAATAAAATATCCGGGGCGACAGCCATCGGAGTTCTCCGTTGATGTGAATATCCAACACGGAGATAGCAAGGCGCGGGCCAACTCGGAAAAGGTCAGGGGCGACCGGGCAACAGCAGGGTGCGGACGATGGAGAATTCGTGCTCGACCTTGCCGATCAGGCCTTGCGCGCCGGCCAGGTCGTTCTGCCGCGCGGCCTCCTCGAGCCGCTTGCACAGGCTGCTCAGTACTGAGGCGCCCATGTTGCCGCAACTGCCCTTGAAGCTGTGCGCGGCGTGGCGCAGGGCCGGCGCATCGCTGGCGGCGAATGCCTCGCGGATGCTACGCAGGCGCTCCTCGGAGTCGCTGAGGAAGGTTTCCACCAGGAGCGGATACTCGTCTTCCATGATCGACAGCAAATTGCTCAGCACGGCGCCATCGAGATGCGGCTCGGACATTGGGCACTCCCTGAAAGACGGCTCGCCACCCTGCGGGGGACAAGAAGGCCCCGATTATGCCTGAGCCGACCAGAAGAACTCCACGGAGACCGCCTTGCCGTCGGCCGACCACTGACAGCGGTCCGATAGCTGCCGAACCAGCGTCAGGCCGCGCCCGCAGAGGCTGCCGGCGGCCCGCTGCGAAGCCAGCACCGCGCCCACGTCGAAACCGTCGCCGCTGTCCTCCACCCGCACCAGCAGGCGCCCGCCATCGCCGTGGGGGGCGAGATCAAGATGGAAGCGCACGAAGCCGTCGCGCAGGCTGATCAGGCGCTTGCTGCGCTCCTGGTAATAGCGGGCGAAGCCGGCGGCATCGCACTTGAGCGAGGAGTCCAGGCCCATCACACCGTGCTCCAGGGCGTTGGAGTACAGCTCGGCGAGCACGGTGTAGAGCGCACCGCCGCGCGGGCGCAGGTCTTGCACTTCCATCAGCAGTTGCAACAGGAAGGGCAGCGGATTGAAGTTGCGCAGCGTCGGCGCGCGGAATTCGAAGCTGGCGGACCAGTCCAGAGGGCTGCTCAGTCCGTTGTCGGAGAACGCCAGCGGCGGGCGCTGCAGCGAGTCCTCGGGGACCAGTGCGATCTCCAGCATGCTGACGTCGTCCTGGGCCTCGCCGCGAAAACGCGCCACCGCCGCCTGGATGCCGTCGAACAGGCGCGACGGCACGAGGCCCTCACCGAACACCTGGTGCAGGCGCTCCTCGCCGAAGGCCTCGCCCGTGGCATTGCGCGCTTCCAGCACGCCATCGGAGAAGAGGAACACACGGTCGCCCTCCTCCATCGCGTAGACCTCGACATGGTCGCTGAAGGCCGAAGGGTCGAGAATGCCCAGCGGCAGATGCCGCGACACCAGCGGCTGCAGTTCGCCGCTGTCGTGGCGGTGCAGGTAGCCGTTGGGCAGGCCGCCGTTCCACACCTCCACCAGGCCGCGCTGGAAACTCAGGTTGAGCACCGCCGCGCAGCAGAACACGCCCACCGGGAGAATGCGTTTGAGCTTGGCGTTCATCTCACGAAGGATGTCCGCCATCGGGTAGCCCTTGGCGGTCATGCCGTAGAACACCTCGGCCAGCGGCATGGCGCCGATGGCCGCCGGCAAGCCATGGCCGGTGAAATCGCCGAGCAGCACGTGCATGCCGCCGGAGGGCTTGAACGCCGCCAGCAGCAGGTCGCCGTTGAACAGCGCGAAGGGTGATTGCAGGTAGCGAATGTTCGCCGCGTTCAGGCAACCCGAATGCGCCACCTTGTCGAACACCGCCTTGGCCACCCGCTGCTCGTTGAGCAGGTGCTCGTTGTGCCGGGCGATCAGGTCGCGTTGCTCCAGCACCATCCGCTGCAGGTGATGCAGGCGGCCCATGGCGCGGATCTTGGCCTCGAGGATGACGCGGTTGTAGGGCTTGGAAAGGAAGTCATCGCCGCCCGCCTCCAGGCTCTGCACCAGCGCCTCGGGCTCGCTCAGCGACGTGAGGAAGATGATCGGCACCAGCTCCTCGCCAGCCTGCCGGCGAATCCGCCGCGCCGCCTCGAAGCCGTCCATCACCGGCATCAGCGCATCCATCAGCACCAACTGCGGGCGCTCCTGGGCGAACAGCGCGAGCGCTTCCAGCCCGTTGCCGGCGGTGATCACACGATGGCCCTGGCGGCTGACGATGGTCGACAGCAACAGGCGATCGGCGGCGTTGTCGTCGGCGATCAGGACGGTGAGGAGTTCGGACATGGCCGTTGCCACTGCAGAGCGAGCCGCGTCAGCTGATCTTGAACAGTTGCTCGAAGTTCGAGATGGACAGCACCTTGCGCACGTCCGGATTGCAGTGCGCCAGGCTGATCTGCGCGCTCTCGCCGCCGGCGTGGTCGCGCAGCAGCAGGAGCATGCCCAGCGCCGAGCTGTCGAGGTAGGTGGCACCCTTCAGGTCCACCACATAGCGCTTGGGCGTGGTCTCTACGCGTTCGTAGGCGTTGCGGAATTCCTGGTGCGCGCCGAAATCGAAACGTCCCTGGACCACGATGGTGAGCTCCTGCCCGTCAGCGGAGGGAACGGAAGTGATGGCCATGGGATTCTCCTTATCGATCGATGGTCGCGCACGAGCTTGAAGATGTAGCAGCTAGCGGTGACAGCGGCAACTTCGGCGAACGATGGGAAACCGCCTCGCCAGACCGGTCGAACGGTACCCGGCAGGTCGATTAATGGACCGCCGGTCGCCACAGGCGCGGCGAATGCCTTTACCCTTTTACGCGTGCGACGCAGAGCGAAGGCTCGCAAGAGGCCTTGGAAGGGTCGCACCCGCAAGAAGGGGGGAGCATGTACAAGTCCATTCTCATCGCGGCCTGCGTGTTGTGCGCGGCGCCGTACGCAGGTGCCCAGGTGATGCAGCGCGAGCTGGGCGATTTCGAACTCAAGTTCGCCAACTCGCCAACGCGCAGCATGGCCCAGGGGCTGGTCCAGCCGGGCCAGGCCAACAGCGCCCAGGGCGGCCTCGACATAACCCACGACAGTGGCTGGTACGTGGGCAGCTGGACCTCGAACATCGAGCAGGAAAAGCCGCTGGAGATCGACAGCTACGCCGGCTTCAAGCACCCGCTGGGCGACGGCAAGCTGGGCTACGAAGTGGGCACCCTGCGCTACACCCGGCCGGAACAGCCCGACTACGACAGCCAGGCCCTGTACGGCGGCCTCTCGGTATTCGGCAGCCGTCTCGGCGCGGCCTACAGCGCCCAGGCCGGGCGCAGCACCACCACGCTGTTCACCGACCTGGGCGTGCAGCCTGACCTCGGCTTTGACGTGACCTTCAAGTATTCCACCTACAACCTCGCCTCCCCCGTGAGTCTGAACAGCGGTGGCAGCGTCAGCGAATTCGGCGACTGGTCAGTGAACTTCAGCCGCCCCTGGAACGGCATTGATCTGAACTTCTCCTACAGCGGCAGCAGCCTGACCGGCGGCGACTGCAGCGCCTACTCCGGGCACAATGCCTATTGCGACTCGGCGTTCATGTTCAAGGCCTCACGACCGTTCTTCTGAGACGCCAGCCCCTCACCCCAGCCCTCTCCCAGGGGGAAAGGGCTGGGGTGAGGGCGAGACCTCGCGCGGAAAGCTCCCGGCGCCGAGAAAGTCAATTTCATTCAAGATCGACGCTGTACCAGGGACTACTCTGCCTATCACCTCTCCGCGCCCGCAGGCCTGACCCAATGCTGCACCGAGTGAACTGCACCGCCGCCGCACTGCCCGGCCTGCGCATCGTCGAGATACTCACGCAGCGCAGCTTCCCGCGCCACGCCCATGACGAGTACGGCATCGGCGTGATGCTCGAAGGCGGGCACAGCTCCTGGAGTGGCCGCGGACAGATCGAGGCCGGGCCCTGCGACATCATCACCGTGAACCCCAATGAACTGCACGACGGCATTCCCCTGCGCGGTGCGCCGCGGCGCTGGTGGATGCTCTACGTGGAGCCGGCACTGCTGGCAGAACTGGCCGGCGGGGAAATGGCCCGACGCGAGTTCACCATACCCGCCCTCGCCGACCGACAACTCGCCCAGCGCATTGCCAGCCTGCTGCAACATCTGCCGGGCGCCTGTGCGGAGGAAGCCAGCGAAGGCGTGCTCGACCTGTTCGGCGAACTACTCGACCAGCGCCTCGACACAAGCGTGGCGACCCTGCCGTCCCGCAGCGTGGCACGCATGCTCGAACGGATTCACGACGACCCGCGCAATGCCCCCGCGCTGGTGGAGCTGGCCGGCATTGCCGGGCTGACCCCCTTCGCGGCGCTGCGTCGCTTCCGCCGCGAACTGGGCACTACGCCCCACGCCTACCTCCTGCAGTACCGCGTAAGACAGGCCCACAAGGCCATCGGCGAAGGCCGCACGCTAGCCGACGCCGCTCTGCTCGCCGGCTTCGCCGACCAGTCGCACATGACCCGCGCCTTCGCCCGCCAGCTCGGGCTGACACCGGGGCAATGGCGCTCATCGTTCAGGCAGCCGCCAACGCCCTGATCGCCCCGGTCTCACGGCCTCACTTCTTCCACACAGGAAACCCACGGGAATGAACGCAGAATTCCTGCTGACGGCGTTCGTCGTCGTTTTGCTGCCCGGCACCGGCGTGCTCTATACCCTGGCCGTCGGCCTCGGCCTGGGCGCCCGCGCCGCCACCCTCGCGGCGCTGGGCTGCACGCTGGGCATGCTCCCGCAATTGCTGGCCGCCACCTTCGGCCTGTCGCTGATCCTGCAGGCCAGCGCGGCCAGCTTCCAGCTCATCCGGCTGCTTGGCACCGCGTACCTGCTCTTCATCGCCTGGCAGGTGTTTCGCGGCAGCGGCGCCGTGGCGCTGGATTCGACCAGCAGCCCGCGCAGCACCCCGCAGCTGGTAGGCACCGGGCTCTGGCTGAACCTGCTCAACCCCAAGCTCGGGCTGTTCTTCCTGGCCTTCCTGCCGCAGTTCGTGCCGGCCGGCAGCGAGGACACGCAGGGGCTGTTCCTGATGCTGGGCCTGGTGTTCGCACTGATGACCTTCGTCGTGTTCATCGGCTACGGACTGCTGGCATCCTGGGTGCGCGATTATGTGATCGGGCGTCCGGCGGTGATGACGCTGATCCGCTGGAGCTTCACCCTCGCCTTCGTCGTGCTGGCGCTACGGCTGGCTGTCGAGGCGCTTCATCCCTGAATACCCACGCTAGCCGATCAGCCCCGCGCCCATGTTGATCGCCAGCCCCAGGATCGCGGTGTTGAACAGGAAGCCGATCACCGAGTGCGCCAGCACCACCTTGCGCATCGCACGCGAGGCGATTTCCACGTCGGAGGTCTGCACCGCCACGCTGAGGGTGAAGGAAAAGTAGAGGAAGTCCCAGTAGTCCGGATTCATCTCGCCCTCGGGGAAGCGCAGCGCTGGCTCCGCCGCATCGGCCGAGTAGAACTGCCGGGCGTAGTGCATGGTGAAGATGGTACCGATGAGGAACCACGAGCCCAGCACCGTGCTGGCGGTAAAGGCGTAGCGGACGATCTTCTCACTGCCGTTGGCGTGCCCGGCAGTTGCCAGCTCGACGACGATGGCGACCAGGCTGGCCACGGCGGCAACGGTGACCAGCACCAGTACCGCTTCGGCATTCTCGTCCTCGATCTCGGCCAGCCGGCGCACCTCTGCGGGTGCAGCGCGCAGGGCCAGCCAACCGATCAGTAGCACGTAGAGCCAGGCCATGCAGTTCCAGCCCAATAGCACACGGGTCATGGGCGCAAACGGGTAGCACGCCAGCCCCACCAGCGCCCCCATGACGACGGAGCTGATCAGTCGCGGATGCGCCTGCAACAGGGCTCGGTTCAGGCGCAGCATGCCATGCGGTCCAGCTCGGCGGCGGCCAGATGCGCCACGCTCAGGTCGCTGTCGGCGGCCATGCCATCGTCGAGGAACCAGGCGGCGGAGAGACCGGCGAAAGCCAGCACCCATTCCAGCAGGCGGCGCCGGTCGACGCGTGCGTGTTCGACGATCACGTCGAGCTGACGCAGGAAGCGCGTACGCTCGCGGGAGGTCGGCAGGTCCGGATTGCACAGCAGGTTGGCGTAGTCGAACAGGCGCTCGCCGAAGAGCCGCTTGGGGTCGATGGCCAGCCAGCCGCGCTCGCCGAAGTCGAGGACGTTGTCGTGGTGGACATCGCCGTGCAGCACGCGCCGGTCATGCTCGCTGGCCAGCAGCGCCTCGGCGGTTTCCAGGCAGCGCGGGAACAGGCCGCCGTAGCGCGTGGCTGCCGGTGCCAGATCGCGGAACCACTGGCGCAGGTCGAGCAGCTCCGGCGCCGGCGTATCGCGCGGCCAGTGCAAGCGGCGCACCGTGTCGCAGACGATGCGGCTGGCCTGGTCGTCCTCACCGTGGAGCGCCATGTGCATCAAGGAACGGCTGCCCTCGGCACGCTCCATCAGGATCGTGTCGCCATCGTAGGCAAAGACCTGCGCTGCGCCCTCGCCGCACCACCAGTTCATCACCAGCCCACCGCCCTGCTCATCGACATCCAGTGCGCGCTTGATCATCGCAGCCCGTCCCATCCAGCGGACCGGCAGCAGATGGCTGCTGGGAGTGATGATCGGCTCACCCTCGGGGACGAGCTGCCAGAGTTGCAGGACGCGCTGGAAATCCACAGGCACAGGCGTGGGAAGAGGCATGAAGGGGTCCAACCAGGGAGACTGACTGGAGCCTAGCACGGCGTTCCGCGGAACCCGATCGCTATTGCTCGGCGGAAGGCCTCAGGCGCTGGGCGAATTCGTCGAGCTGTTTCTGCTCGTACTTGTCGGCGGCCAGGCGCGCTTCCTCGCGATAGCGCTCCACCAGCTTGCGCAGGCCTTCGAGGCGTGCGTACTTCTCCTGCCAGATGACCCGCGCCTTGCCCACGTTGGTCTCGTGGAAAGCCACCGAGCGATTCTGCTGCTCGACGGCGCCTTCGAGCTGGGACAGGAAGCGCTGGTAGTTGATCAGCCACTGGCCGCTGACGCCCTGCTGGCCGTTGGTGATCCATTGCTGCTGGTAGTCGTAGCGGTAGCGCTCCAGCTCGGCGAGCTTGCGCTGCGCCTGCTGCAACTGGCCCTGCATCTGGCCGAGCTGGCGCGCGGCCTCGCGCTCGGCCTTGAGCGCCATGTCCACCACCGGGGCGAGGCGTTCGGCGCGGCGGTTCACAGGCTCACCACAAGCCGTAGGATGGGTGGAGCGGAGCGATATCCATGCTGCAACTCGCCACGAGCTGAAAGACGATGGGTATCGCAAGCTCCACCCACCCTACGAAAAGCCCTTCCTGGCCGCTTCATCAGCCAGCCTTACCGCTGACGACCGCATCCAGCAGCAGGCGGCTGTCGTCGAGGTTCTGGCTCTCATCGAGGGCCTGGCGCAGGAACTGGCGCATGATCGGGAAGCGCTGGATGGCCAGGTCGGTTTCCGGATCGCCGCCGGCCACGTAGGCGCCGACGCTGATCAGGTCGCGGCTCTGCTGGTAGCGCGACCACAGCTGCTTGAAGCGCTGGGCGTCACGCATGTGCTCGGGCGTAGTGACCTGGGGCATCACCCGGCTGATCGAAGCTTCGATGTCGATGGCCGGGTAATGGCCTTCCTCGGCCAGCCGGCGCGACAGCACGAAGTGGCCGTCGAGCACACCCCGCGCGGCGTCGGCGATCGGGTCCTGCTGGTCGTCGCCTTCGCTGAGCACGGTGTAGAACGCGGTGATCGAACCGCCGCCCTTCTCGCCGTTGCCGGCACGCTCGACCAGGCGCGGCAGCTTGGCGAACACCGAGGGCGGATAGCCCTTGGTCGCCGGCGGCTCGCCGATGGCCAGGGCGATCTCACGCTGGGCCTGGGCGTAACGGGTCAGGGAATCCATCAGCAACAGGACGTTCTTGCCCTTGTCGCGGAAGTACTCGGCGATCCGGGTGCAGTACTGCGCGGCGCGCAGCCGCATCAGCGGCGCATCGTCCGCCGGCGAAGCAACGACCACGGAGCGCTTCAGGCCTTCCTCGCCGAGGATGTGCTCGATGAATTCCTTCACTTCGCGGCCCCGTTCGCCGATCAGCCCGACCACGATGATGTCGGCCTTGGTGAAGCGGGTCATCATGCCCAGCAGCACGGATTTACCGACGCCGGTACCGGCGAACAGGCCCAGGCGCTGGCCACGGCCCACAGTGAGCAGGGAGTTGATCGAGCGGATGCCGACGTCCATCGGCTCGTGGATCGGGTCGCGCGCCAGCGGGTTGATGATCGGGCCGTCCATCGGCACCCAGTCCTCGGCGCGCATGCCGCCCTTGCCGTCCAGCGCGCGGCCGACGCCGTCGAGCACACGACCGAGCATGGACATGCCCATGGGCAGCCGGCCGGAGTCCGGCAGCGGCACCACGCGGGCGCCGGGGGCGATGCCAACGAGGCTGCCCACCGGCATGAGGTAGATCTTGCTGCCGGCGAAACCCATTACTTCGGCTTCCACTTGCACCGGGTGATAACCGCCGTCGTTGATCACCTGGCAGCGGCTACCGACGGCGGCCTGCAGGCCCTCGGCCTCCAGCGTCAGGCCGACCATGCGCAGCAGGCGGCCTTCCACCACCGGCTGGGTCGGCAGGCTCACGGCGTCGCTGTAGCCCTGCAGGCGGCGGGCGAAGCTGACGCGATCAAGACGCATCGGCGCCGCCCTGATCGGCTTCGAGGTTCACGTGCAGGTCTGGCTCCAGGGCATGGGTCGCCTGGTCGCGCTGCTGCTCGAAGAGCTGCTTCACGGCCTGGGCCAGGCGCGTTTCGACAGTGGCGTCGATGCGCGAATGTTCGGTCTCGATGCGGCAGCCGCCGGGCAGCAGGCCGTCGTCCTCGATGATTTTCCAGCTTTCCTCGTGGCGATCGCGCAGGGCCTTCACCAGTTCGAAGTCCTGCGGGTTGACCTGGATGCGGATGTTGCTGGCGCCCATCGGCAGCAGCTTGAGCGCCTCGCGCAGCACCAGGCGGATCTGACTGGAATCGGTGGCCAGCTCGCGCTGAACCACCTGGCGCACCACGTGGGTCACCAGGTTGAGCATGCCCTGTTCGAGCATCTGGTCCTGTTCGGCAATGGGCTCGAGCAGGTGCGACATCAGGGTTTCGAGATTCTGCAGGCGCGGTTGCAGCGCCGCGTCGGCTTCCTGACGCGCCTTGATCTGGCCGGCGTGGAAGCCGTCCTTTTCGCCGGTGGAGAAGCCCTCGTTGTAGGCCTCCTGGCGAATCGCCTCGAGCTCGTCGAGGGTCAGCGGCTTGACCTCTTCCTCGGGCACCTCTTCGATCTGCGGCGGCTCCTCGACTACCGGTTCGGGTTCGGGCTCAGGTTCCGGGGCCGGCCGCGCCGGGTCGAAGCTGGGCAGCGACCAGCGGTCGAAGCCCGCCACGTCGCGCGCGCGGATCAATTCGCTGAGTTTGTCTTCATCCTTCGCCGGCGGTACCACGTCAGATCATCTCCTCGCCGCCTTTGCCACCCAGCACGATTTCGCCGGACTCGGCCATACGGCGGGCGATGGTGAGGATTTCCTTCTGCGCACCTTCCACTTCGCTGACGCGCACCGGGCCCTTGGCCTCCAGGTCGTCGCGCAGCAGTTCGGCGGCACGCTTGGACATGTTGCGGAAGATCTTCTCGCGGATCGCCTCGTCCGAGCCCTTGAGGGCCAGCACCAGCACGTCCGAGGACACCTCGCGCAGCAGTGCCTGGATGCCACGGTCGTCGACGTCGGCGAGGTTGTCGAAGACAAACATCAGGTCTTCGATCTGGCCCGACAGGTCCTCGTCGACTTCGCGGATGGCGTCCATCAGCGCGCCTTCGACCGAGCTGTCGAGGTAGTTCATGATGTCCGCCGCGCGCTTCACGCCGCCCATCGTGGTGCGGGTGGAGTTGGCGTTGCCGGCGAACTGTTTCTCCAGGATCAGGTTCAGTTCCTTGAGCGCGGACGGCTGCACGGTGTTGAGCGAGGACACGCGCAGGATGATGTCCAGGCGCACCTTGTGGTCGAAGTGACTGAGCACTTCGCCGGCCTGGTCCGGGTCGAGGTAGGCGACCACGATGGCCTGGATCTGCGGGTGCTCGTAGCGGATCACGTCGGCCACGGCGCGCGGCTCCATCCACTTCAGGCTGTCCAGGCCGCTGGTGTTGCCGCCCAGCAGGATGCGGTCGATGAGGTTGTTCGCCTTATCCTCGCCCAGGGCCTGGGTGAGCATCTTGCGGATGTAGCTGTCGGCGCCAACGCCCAGGCTGGTCTGGTCGCCGACGATCTCGACGAACTCGCCCATCACCTGCTCGACCTGCTCACGGTGCACGTTGCGCATCTGCGCCATGGCCACGCCGACCTTCTGCACTTCCTTCGGCCCCATGTGGCGCAGCACCTGCGCGGCATCGGTCTCACCCAGGGAGAGCAGGAGGATGGCAGCCTTGTCGACCTTGTTCAGTTTGGCGTTCATGCGCGCTTCACTCATCGGAATTGATCCAGTCCTTCACTACCTGGGCAACGCGCCCCGGGTCCTGGGCGACCAGTGTCTTGATCGCATTCAATTGTGCATCGTACCCCTCGGACGGGCTGGGCAGCAGGATGCTGGCCGGGCCACCGAGGCTCACGCGGTCTTCGGACAACTCGCCCTCCAGACCGCCCAACTCGCCCAGGCCACCTTCGCCTGCTGCGCCACCGGCCACCAGGGCCTTGCTCTTGTTGCCCGACAGGTTGTTCAGCACCGGGCGCAGCACGCCCAGCACCAGCACCAGGATGAAGACGATGCCCAGCACCTGCTTGACCACGTCCCAGAACCACGGCTGCGAGTAGAACGGCGGCGATGCAATTTCATCGCCAAGTTCCGGGGCGAACGGCGCGTTGATCACGCTGACGCTGTCGCCACGGCTGGCGTCATAGCCTACCGCGTCCTGCACCAGGCGGGTGAAGCGACCCAGCTCATCGGCGGTCCAGGGCTGGTGGCTGACTTCGCCGGTCTTCGGATCGGCGATCATGCGGTCATCCAGCACCACCGCGACGGAAAGCCGGCGCAGGCGACCCTGCTGCTGCTTGGTGTAGCTCACCGAGCGATCCAGCTCGTAGTTGCGGGTGTTCTGCTGGCGCTTGTCGGTCGGGTACGGCGCCAGTTCCGGCTTGCCGGTCTTCGGGTCGATGATCGGCTGGCCGTTGGCGTCCTTCAGCGGCTGGCCCGGCGCGACGAAGTCCGCCGGCTTGTTCTGTGCAGTGGTCTGCGGCGCGCTGGACGGGCCCGGAGGCTGGTTCGACAGCGCACCCGGCACGCCCTGCGGGCCGTTGCTGTTCTGCCGTTCCTCGTTGTTGCTCTGCTCGCTGCGCAGGGCCGGCTGGTCCGGATTGAACGACTCCGAGGTGGATTCCACCGCGCTGAAGTCGACGTCCGCCGACACCTCGGCCTTGTAGCGGCCGCTGCCCAGCACCGGCGCGAGGATGCTGTGCACGCGCTGGGTGAAGTTGGTTTCCATGCGTCGGGTGAAGTCGAACTGCTTGCCGGCCATGGTCAGCTCGGAGAGCTCCTGCTGGTCGGAGAGCAGGTTGCCCTTCTGGTCGACCACGGTGACCTGGGATTTGTCCAGTTCCGGCACGCTGGTGGCGACCAGGTTGACGATGGCCAGCACCTGGCTCGGCTCCAGGGTGCGGCCCGGGTACAACTCGACCAGCACCGAGGCACTGGGCTTGCGGTCGTCACGGACGAACACCGAGCTCTTGGGGATCGCCAGGTGCACACGGGCGCCCTTGACGTTGTTCAGGCTGGAGACGGTACGCGCCAGCTCGCCTTCCAGGCCGCGACGGTAGTTGGTCGCTTCCATGAACTGGCTGGTGCCCAGCGCCTGTTCCTTGTCGAGGATCTCGAAGCCGACGTTGCTGTCGGTCGGAGCCAGGCCGGCACCGGCGACTTTCATGCGTGCACGGCCCAGGTCGTCGGCCTTCACCAGCAGCGCGCCGGAGTTGGGCTCGATCTTGTATCCGATGTCGGCGGCGGACAGCGCCTCGACCACCTTGTTGGCGTCGACGCCGTTGAGGCTGCCGTACAGCGGCTTGTAGTCCGGCTGCTGCGACCACAGGACCATGCCGAAACCGATGGCGATGCTCGCGGCGAGACCGACCAGCAGGCCGACCTGACGCAGCACCGGCATGTCCGCGAGGTTCTCGAGGAAAGTCAGGCCGAGCAGCGGCTTTTTCGGCGCGTCAGCGCCGACCTTGGCCGGAACCTGACTGTCAACAACGGAGGCTTGGGACATTACCTACGATCCTCGCCGCTCAAACCGGCATCTGCATGATGTCCTGGTACGCCTGGACGAGCTTGTTGCGTACCTGGGTCATCGCCTGGAAAGAAACACTGGCCTTCTGGGAGGCAATCATCACTTGGGTGAGATCGACACCGCTCTGCCCCATCTCGAACGCGTTCGCCATGTCGGAGGCGACCTGCTGGGTACCGTTCACCTTGTCCACGGCCTGCCCGAGCATCTGCGAGAAGCTTGGCGCCCCCGGCTCGGCCGGTGCGGCCTGCGTCTTCGCCTTGGCCATGGCCTCCATTTGCATGGAGCGCATTTCCAGCAGCAGACGATTGAACTCGATACCCTGACTCATCACTTACCCCTCCGACTGGCCGCGGTTTTTTGACACTGCGCGGCGCTTTGCAGAGGTGATTGCAACTTGGGTGCCAGTTTCTTAGGGCGTAGGAAAAATGCGCAGGATGGCTCTGGGATGGGGATTCAGGGACTTCTGTTCAGGCGCTCCTGGCTGAGTCCTTTGGGGCGGTGGCAAAGGGCAATCACCCCGCGCCGGACTCGACCGTCAATCGAAGCGCCTCCAGCACGACGTCCGTGCGCGCCAGCACATCATGGTTCCAGAACCGAACGACGCGAATCCCCTGCTCCACCAGCCAGGCATCGCGCTCAATGTCGTACGCAGACTCCAGATGCTGGCCACCATCGAGCTCCACCGCCATCCGCAGCTCATGGCAATAGAAGTCCAGCACATACCGGCCACTCGGCACCTGACGCCTGAACTTCAAACCGAGGAATCTGCGATCCCGCAGATATCCCCACAACCTGGACTCAGCGTCGGTTTGCCGCCGCCGCAACTGACGCGCGAATTCCACCTCTTCCACGGCGCTCTCCTCCTATCGATAGACCAGGAAGAAAGCTCAGCGAATCTCTTGAGAAGTGCAGTCGGGCGCGGCGTCAACATGCCAGCGAAAAAGCCGAGTCCAACCAAGAAAAGGCCCGCACGAATGCGGGCCAGGAGGGGTTGCCTGTCAGGGGCTCAACTGGCGTAGAGATAAGCCTCCACGTCCATGCCGGCGTCGCGCATCTGCGCGAGCTTGTAACGCAGAGTGCGCGGGCTGATACCCAGACGCTCGGCGGCCTCCTTGCGGCGGCCGCGCTCACTGCGCAAGGTGTCGATGATCATCTGGAACTCGCGGCGCTTGAGGTCCTCACCCAGTTGCCCGGCTTCGGTGGAAGTCGGTGACGGAATTTCGACACCAGCCGGAGCCTGCGGCGCAGGTGTCGCCGGCACCGCTGTCAGCACCGGGCGCGGAGCCAGTCCGATAGGCGCGGTCAGACAGAGGTCTGCGGCCTGCACCTGCCCGCCCTGCTGCAGGATCAAAGAGCGCTGGATGGCGTTGTCCAACTCGCGCACGTTGCCCGGCCAGGGATGTGCCAGCAAAGCGGCGCGGGCGTCGTCGGCCAGAGTGACCGGTGCGTGATTCATCTTGCGGGCGTACTTGGCCAGCAGGCGTTCGGCCAGCGGCAGGATATCGGCGGGACGCTCGCGCAGTGGGCGCCAGGCCAGCGGAAAGACCGACAGGCGATAGTAGAGGTCTTCGCGGAAACGCCCGGCAGCCACTTCACCCAGCAGGTCGCGGTTGGTGGTGGCGAGCACGCGGATGTCGAGGCTGATCGGCTTGCGCGCACCGACGCGCTCCACTTCCCGCTCCTGCAGCACACGCAGCAGCTTGGCCTGCAGGGCCAGCGGCATTTCGGAGATTTCGTCGAGCAGGATGGTGCCGCCGTCGGCCAGTTCGAACTTGCCCGGCTGGGCGGCAATGGCGCCGGTGAAGGCGCCCTTCTCGTGGCCGAACAGGGTGGCCTCGAGCATGTTGTCCGGGATCGCCGCGCAGTTGATCGCGACGAAGGGTTTGCCGACACGCGGCGACTGCTGATGGATGTACTGCGCCAGGACTTCCTTGCCGGTACCGGACTCGCCGGAAATCAGCACGGTGGAATCGCTGCGCGCAACACGCGCAGCCAGCTCGAGCAATTGCAGGCTGGCCGGTTCCAGGGCCACCGGACCTTCGCCGACGCTGCTGGGTACGGCACCCAGCGCATGACGAGCCACCAGCTCCAGCAATGCACGCGGCTCGAACGGCTTGACCAGATAATCGGCCGCGCCCTGGCGCATGGCGTCCACCGCGCGGTCAACGGCGCCGTAGGCAGTCATCAGCAGCACCGGCAGTTGCGGATGGCGCTTGCGGATCAGGCCGAGCAACTGATGCCCGTCCATGCCGGGCATGTTCACGTCGCTGATCACCAGACTGAAGTTGTCCTTCTCCAGCGCCGGCAGAGCGGCCTCGGCACAGTCGACGGCGACGAAGTCGTGCCCGCCGAGCGAGAGGGTATCGGAGAGGGCTTCACGAAGGGCGCGGTCGTCTTCGACCAGCAGGACTTTGGCGGCCATGGAAATCACTCCTCGTGGACGACGGGTTGAGCCAGGATCAGCGGAAGGATCAGGGTGGCGCAGGTACCGACACCGGGACGCGAGCGCAGGCGCAGCTCACCCTGGTGGGCCTTGGCGACGGCTTTCACCACGGCCAGGCCGAGGCCGGTGCCGGTGGTCTTGGTGGTGAAGAAAGGCTCGCCCAGGCGCGCCAGGGTTTCCGCGCTCATGCCCGGGCCGTTGTCGCTGATCGACAGGCGCAGGCTGTTGTCGCGCTGGTACAGGTGCACCTTCAGGCGCACATCGCGGCCGGCGGCCTGGATGGCGTTCTCCACCAGGTTGAGCACAGTGCCGACCAGGGTGTCGCGATTGCACAGCAGCTCGCCGACGCGAGCGTCGCACTGCCAGCGCAGGTTGAGGCCGGCGACGTGGGATTCGGCGGCGGCGCGCAGGCTGGCAAACAACTGGTTGGGCGCGAGGCGATCCGGCAGGGGCAGCTCGCCGCGGGCGAACACCAGCATGTCGCGCACCTGGCTTTCCAACTCGTGCAGGCGCTCCTTAATGCGCCCGGCGAAGCGCTGCTGATGCTCGACCGGCAGCTCGCCCTCGCTCAGATGACCGGCATAGAGCATGGCGGCGGACAGCGGAGTGCGAATCTGGTGGGCCAGGGAGGCGACCATGCGGCCCAGGGCGGATAGGCGCTCGTGGCGGGCGAGCTGGTCCTGCAGGCGACGAGTTTCCGTCAGGTCATTGAGCAGGATGAGCTGGCCGGGCTCGCCGTTCAGCGGGCGGATGGCGATGGACACGCGGCGGCCATCGCGCAGGGAAACTTCGTGGCCATCGTCGGCACGCGGGGCGAAGCTGCGGGCGATGACTTCACGCCAGAGCATGCCCACCAGCGGTTTGCCGAGCAGCGCGACCGCCACCGGATTGGCGTCGCGCACCACGCCCTGACCGTCGATCATGATCACGCCACCAGGCAACACATCGAGCAGGCTCTGCAGGCGGTTGGCCTGACGCTCCTTCTCCGCCAGCTCCTGCATGCGCTGCGCGCTGACCAGGGCGAGTTCGCCCTTCAGCTCGGTGACGCGGGCTTCCAGCAGGCTGTAGGACTGGTTGAGCTGGCTGGACATCTGGCTGAACAGCTCGAAGGTCTGCTCCAGATGGGCGCGGCTCTGCTGCTCCACCGGCACCTGCAGCGCTTCTGCCGGCAGTTGGGGAGCAAGTTCAGTCTGGCGATTGGTGGCGGGCATCATGCGGGTTTTCCTCATCCGTCCGACGGCGTGAATCTGTCGGTCGGATGAGTCTTAGCAAACCCCGTGCCTAAAATTTACTCGTTATATTTCAATGACTTGAAAAAAGGAGTCAGGCGAAGGCGTCAATCCTCCGCCATTTCCTCTTCACGGCGGCTCATGCCGTACTTGCGCATTTTCTCCACCAGGGTGGTGCGGCGGATGCGCAGGCGTTCGGCGGCGCGGGCGACGACGCCACTGGCGTCATCCAGCGCCTGCTGGATCAGCCCCTGCTCGAGGTTGGCGAGGTAGTCCTTCAGGTCGATGCCCTCGGCCGGCAGCATGGCCGGCGAGTCGAGGCCCGGCAGCCCGGCGGTGATCGCCGCGCGTTCTTCAAGCTCTTCGCGCAGGCTGGTCGCCAGCTGCTCGTCTTCGTCGTCGACGTGACGGAATTTCTTCGGCAGCTCGCCCACGCCGATCACGCCATAGGGGTGCATGATCGCCAGGCGCTCGACGAGGTTCGCCAGCTCACGCACGTTGCCCGGCCAGTCGTGGCGGCAGAGCGACATGATGGCGGCGGAGTTGAAGCGGATCGAACCGCGCTTCTCGTGCTCCATGCGCGAGATCAGCTCATTCATCAGCAGCGGGATGTCCTCGACGCGCTCGCGCAGCGGGGCCATCTCAATGGGGAAGACGTTGAGGCGGTAGTAGAGGTCTTCGCGGAAGCTGCCGTCCTCGATCATCTTCTCGAGGTTCTTGTGGGTCGCGGCGATGATGCGCACGTCCACGTTCTGCGTCTTGTTGCTGCCCACGCGCTCGAAGGTGCGCTCCTGCAGCACGCGCAGCAGCTTGACCTGCATCGGCAGCGGCATGTCGCCGATCTCGTCGAGGAACAGGGTGCCGCCGTTGGCCAGCTCGAAGCGCCCGGCACGGGTGGTGATGGCGCCGGTGAAGGCGCCCTTCTCGTGACCGAACAGTTCGCTTTCCAGCAGCTCCGCCGGGATCGCACCGCAGTTGACCGGCACGAAGGGCGCGTCGCGGCGCTTGGAGTGGTAATGCAGGTTGCGCGCCACCACTTCCTTGCCGGTGCCGGACTCGCCGAGTATCAGCACGCTGGCGTCGGTATCGGCGACCTGCTGCATCATCTGCCGCACCTGCTGGATGGCACGGCTGGTGCCCACCAGGCTGCGGAACAGGTTGGGCTCGCGCTGGCGACCGCGCTCGCGGGCCTGGTCATACATCTCGCGGTAGACCTGGGCGCGGTGCAGGGAATCGAGCAGCTTGTTGTAGCTGGGCGGCATCTCGAGGCTGGCCAGCACGCGGCGGCGCAGCTCCTCGGGCCATTCGTTGGGTACCGGTTCGCCCATCAGCAGGACCGGCAGGTACTCGTCCCAGGACGCGAGCTGCTTGAGCAGCTCCAGCGCCCCGCCCTTGCTCTCCACGGCGCCGACCAGTACGCAGAGCACGTCACGGCTGCCATTGGGAAGCGGGTCGACGACCTGGCGCCAGTCGCGGCTGCTGCAGGACAGTTGGTCTTCACCCAGGAAGCTGATGATCACCGAGAGGTCCCGGCAACGGTCCTGGTTGTCATCGATCACGAGGATTTTCGTTTCGCGCCACATCTTAGCTTGTCATCCCGGGCTTGAAGGCCGTACTACGGCGGCTGACACGACCTGGCCACAGCACAATTTCCTCGTGCTAGCCAGCATTTGGCCACTAGTTAAGTCAAAATTGTGGCTCGAGTCAAATTTATGGCGTGTTTTTTTTGGTGCGGCCCGACGAAGGGTGTTGATCCCCGTCATGGCAATTGAAATGGAGCGTAGTTCGAAGCGGAGGCGGCGGCCACCGGCACTTGGCCGATCACCGCCGAAAGAGAGCCGATCCGAATGGATCAGCCGAACATCTGGTAAACCTTGGCGCCCTGGTGCGAACGGTTGACGCGGACGATCTCGGTGGCCACTTCTTCACGCTGCCGGGTGACGGCCTGGACCAGCTCGCGGTACAGCGCCAGCAACCCTTCGAGGCTGCGCTTGAGATCACTGTCATCGTCCATCGGCTCGACCATGGCGGCGTCGACATGCTCGCGACACTGGAGGTCGAGCTGGGCGACGGCTTCCCAGTCTTCCTGGGCAAGCGCGGCTCCCAAAGCGAGGCGGGTCTGTTCGATCTGCTGGACGGCGAGAGTCATGTTCGGTATCTCCTGGCGAGCTGCGATCACTGCGCAATCGCGTCCCAGCCTTCCTTGATGGTACGCAGCAGGCCCGACACCTCGTCGAGGACTTCCAGGTCATTGCTGCGGTTGGCCTCGCCCAGGCGACGGCTCATGTAGTCGTACAGGTTGGCATAGTTTTCGGCCAGCTCACCACCGGCTTCGAAATTCAGCGCTTCGCGCAGACCGGCGAGAATCCCGGTGGCCTTGCCGATCAGGATACCTTTCTGCGCGTACTGCGCACGCTCCATCGAGCCGCGAGCCTGGGCGATGCGGCTCAGGCCACCCTCCATCAGCATCTGGATCAGACGATGGGGAGAGGCGTCGTGCACCTGAGACTGGTTGTTCACGTTCTGGTACTGACGCATGGCTGCCGAAGCGTTCATCTGATATCCCCTTGATTCGCCGAACGATCAAATCGTTGATATTCAGGATATCGGCGCTGGCGAAAAAACCTTTAGGCGAAATTCAGCACTGGCGTACTGCCGCACGACCCCGCCGCAGAGCGGCGCGGCCTGCGGCAGCGGCATCAGCTGTCGGAGCTGCTGGACTTGTTCAGCGCGTTGAGCGTGGTCAGCACACTGGACTTGGTGGCATTGAGCTGAGCGACCAGGGAGTCCATGGCGTTGTACTTGGCCATGAGCGTGGTAGTCAGCTTGTCCATGCGATCGGTCAGCTTGGTCTGCTGATCCGCCAGGTCGCTGAGGGTGCCGTTCAGCGCCGAAGTGCGCTGATCGAGCAGGCCATTGGTCTTGGTATACGCGTCGAGGTTGCCGCTCATGCGCGAGAGCAGTCCACCGGAACCGGTGAAGAAGCCCTGCACCGAGGCGAAATTCTGTTCCAGCGCCTTGTCCAGCTTGTCGCTGTCTACTGCCAGGGTACCGTCGGTCTTGGTCGAAATACCCAGCTGCGACAGCAGTTTGATGCTGCCGCCTTCGGTAGAGGAGCCGACCAGCTCGCTGCGCATGGTATTTAGCAGCGTACGCGTCATGGCGTCACTGGCCAGCGAGGCCGCCGAGGTGGTCGGATTGCCGTCGGCGTCAGTGGTGTTGGTGATCTTGGTCAGCGAATTGATCGAGGTCATCAACGCGTTGTAGGCATCGACGAAAGACTGGACCGAGGTCTTCAGGCCATCGGTGTTGGTATCCACCGTGACGGTGGACTTGCCCTCGTCGACCAGATCGAATTCGACGCCACTGATGGCGCTGGTGATCTTGTTCACCGAGCTGCTCATTTCCAGGCCGTCGATGGTGTAGCTGGCGTTCTTCGCCGGCTCGTCGACATAACCGCCGGTCGTGGCGGAGGCCTTGGTGCCGGCGCCGTCGATCTTGAGCACACCCAGACTCGAATCCCCGGTGGTGGCGATGCTGATGTCGCTGCCAGAACCGGTGACGCTGGAACCCAGCACCAGGCGGGGCCCGTTGGAGTCGGTGATGATGTTCGCGGTGAGACCGCTGGACTTGAGCTGGCTGTTGATGCTGTCACGGATGTCCGACAGGCTCGCGCCGGCGGCGACGCTGACCTTATAGGTGCTGCTGCCCTGAGAGATGCTCAGGGTGCCCGCGCCGAAGGTGGCCGCCTTGTCGATGTACTGCGTTGCCACCTTGGAGCTGGTGGCCAGGTTCTTCACCTCGATCTTGTACGTACCCGCTGCAGCCCCGGTACCCAGGGTGGCAGTCAGAGCATCGGTGTTGGAGCTTTTCACCGCCAGACCGGCAAAGGAATTGGAGCTGGAGTCGTTGAGTTTGCTCAGCGCTGTCTGGAAGGTCGACAGGGCGCTCTTGAGCGAACCGATACCGGAGAGCGTGGTATTGGTCGCGGTCTTCTGATTGGTGATCTGACTCTGTTTCGGCGCCTTCTGCGCGTTCACCAGCGAAGTCACGATGGAGTCGATGTCGTATCCCGACCCCACACCATTGATCGAAGTCCCGGCCATTTGCCTACCCTCCTGTCCAAATTTCTGGCGGAATTGACTCTACCGCCTGCGTCTATCAACGCTTCATTCAAGAATCGCGCCAGATCTTTCGCAATCTGAGATCAGGCACGTTCGCTGAACAGCAGATTACCCGCTTCCTTCAGGCTTTCTGCCAACTTGAGTGCAACTTCCGAAGGAATCTGCCGAATAACCTCGCCAGTATCCGAGGCCACAACCTTCACGACAGTTTCGCCACTGGCGTCATCGACCGAGAATTCCAGGTTGCGCTGCACCGACTGAGCCTGTTCACGCAGCCGGCTGACGGCTTCGTTCAGGCTGCGGCGGTTATTGGCCGGCGACTCCTTGGCGCTCTGCGGCAAGCTGTTGCCGCTGGCCGGCTTGCTGCCCGCGGCGGCGTTGTCGGCCGGTCGCAGGGTGTTGATTCCGAGGCTGGTATCCATCAGGTTTCACCCTCCACACGCAAAGCAAGAAAGGGCGCTGGGCGCCCTTCCTTCCGTTTATAGCCTTTCGGCAATCCCTTACTGGAGCAGCTTCAGGACAGCGGACGGCAGCTGGTTGGCCTGGGCCAGTACCGCGGTGGCGGCCTGTTGCAGGGTCTGCTGCTTGGTCATCTGCGCCGTTTCTGCGGCGAAGTCTACGTCCTGGATGGTGCTGCGTGCAGCGGTGGCATTCTCGGAGACGTTCTGCAGGTTGGAGATGGTGCTGTCCAGACGGTTCTGGATGGCGCCCAGTGCGGAACGCTGGGTGTCGATCTGCTTCAGCGCCGCATCGATCACCTGAGTGGCCTTCTGCGAATTGGTGGCATCGGAGATGTCCAGCTTGTCGACGCTGCTGTAGGAGGTGACGGCAGTCGCGGCAGCCAGGCCCAGGGTGGTGGCGATGTCGTTGCTGGCTGCGCCAGTGGTGACGTCGATGTCCTTGCCGGAGGTCAGGATCAGCTTGCCGGAAGCGTTGACGTTGGCCGACACGCCGGTGATGTTGGTGTTGATCGCGGCGGCGATGTCGTTGGCGCTGGCGCCCTTGGCGATGTTCACGGTGGTGCCGTTGATGGTCAGCGAGCTCGCAGTCGCCACGGTGCCGCCACTGCCGTTGGTGTCAGCAGTGATCGCAGCAGTACCGGTTTCGGTGGCCAGGACCGAGGTGCCTTTCAGAGCCGAGGCGCTCATGTCGCCCAGGGTGAAGCTCACGGTTTCGTTGGCGTTGGCGCCGACCTGGAAGGTCAGGGTACCGGTGCCGCCGGCGGTGCCGTCGAGCAGCTTGATGCCGGAGGTGCCGCCACCGAAGGTGGTGGTCTGGGAGATACGGGTCAGTTCAGCGGTCAGCGACTTGAACTCCTGGTTCAGCGACGCCTGGTCTTCGGTGCTGTTGGAGCCGTTGGCGGACTGCAGGGACAGTTCACGCATACGCTGCAGGATGTTGGTGGACTCCTGCAGGGCGCCTTCGGCGGCCTGGGCGATGGAGTTGGCATCCTGGGCGTTCTTCACAGCCACGTCGAGGCCTTTGACCTGGCTGGTCAGACGGTTGGAGATCTGCGAGCCGGCGGCGTCGTCCTTGGCGCTGTTGATACGCAGGCCGGTGGACAGACGGGTCATCGAAGTGGTCAGGGAGTTGGAGGCCTTGGTCAGGTTCTTTTGAACCGACAGCGAGGCGATGTTGGTATTAACGGTAAGAGCCATGACGAATTCCTCGTATTAGGGCTAGGTGGCCTCTCCTTGCCGCTATCAGATCCGAAATGGCGTGGAGAACCTTCGTTAGGGTTATCGTCGTCTTCGTCAATCGCTTTAGCCCTTTTTTCAAATTTCTTTTCATTCCCTCGAAATTCCGCGGCTGGCCCCGTTCTTGCTGGTAGCTCCCACGACGTCAAATTTGCGCCACCACACGCTACAGGCCCCGTCTCACTATGCACAACGCAACTCGCCAGAAACTCCAGCGTATCGTCGATGCCCTGAGGATTGCCGAGGACCGGCACGACATTCCCCAGCAGATCGCACTCTATGAAGAGCTGGTTCAGGAGAAGCCCGATCTCCCCCTGGGCCAGGCTCAGCTCGGCGTCCTCTACTGGGACTGTGGTGATCAACAGCGCGCATCCGGCCATTTCGAAAAAGCGCTGACGTATCCGCAGAACGACCACATAGACAGCCTGCTGTTCGGGCGCATGGCCAAGTCCCCCCTGTACACCGGTGATGTGGATCGTGCGAAGGCCTGGTATGACGCCAAGCCGAATTTCTGGCGCCTGCGCCTGTATTTCGAGAACCTCAATCGGGCCGAGCGCTTCGAGGACGCCGAGCACCTCCTGCTCGGCCTGCTCGCCGGGGCGCTGCCCAAGGACGGCCAGTTGCTGGCACTGCACATGATGGCGCAGGTCTACCTCTATACCGGCCGCACTCACGACAGCGTCGCCGCCTGCCAGGCGGGCCTGGAACTCGACCCCACCTGCGAACCGCTGATGTTCAACCTCGCGGTCGCCCAGGAAATGCTCGGCCGCTACCGCGAAGCCTTCCATGACTACAGCCGCGTGCTGAAGCTGGACCCGACCAACGACGAAACCCATAACAACCTGTCGCACCTGATGCTGCGCCTGGGCGAATTCGAAAGCGGCTGGCGCCATTACGAGTGGCGCTGGGGCACGGCGCTGAAGGACCAGCATGTGGACTTCCCCCTGCCCCGCTGGCAGGGCGAAGCGCTGGCGGGCCGCTCGCTGCTGGTGTGGCGTGAACAGGGTATCGGCGACCAGATCATGTTCTCCAGCATGCTGCCTTCGCTCATCCAGCGCGGCGGCAAGCTCAAGTACGAAGTGGAAACCCGCCTGGTCCCCCTGCTCCAGCGCAGCTTCCCCGACGTCGAACTGATCCAGCGCAGCCGCGTTCCAGTGCAGGAGAACGGCCGCGAGGTCATCAAGCTCGGCTGGCCAGCGACCGATTTCCAGATCCCCATGGGCAGCCTGGGCCTGCAGCTGCGCCCGTCCCTCGCGCACTTCCCCGACCAGGTCAGTTTCCTGCGGGCCGACCCGCAACGCAGCGAGCAGCTGCGCGCGGAGTATCAACGACTGTTCCCCGGCAAGCGCCTGGTTGGCGTTTCCTGGCGCGGCGGCAACAGCATCGGCAACCAGAAACAGAACCGGCGTATCCGCATGACTGAACTGGCGGCGCTGAAGGACCTGCCCGGCATCCAGCTGATCAACCTGCAATATGGCGACACCGCCAGGGACCGCGAGGAAGCCGCTTCGCTCGACCTGCACATCCATGACGATGCCAGCATCGACCCGCTGATCGATCTCGACGCCCAGGCGGCGCAGATCGCCGCGCTGGACCTGGTGATCAGCGTCGACAACACCACTGTCCACCTGGCCGGCGCACTGGGCACGCCCACCGTCGTCCTGCTGCAGATCAACCCGAACTGGCGCTGGGGTCTGAATGAAGGCCCCAGCTACTGGTATCCCAGTGTCCACCTGATTCGCAACCGTGAAGTCGGCCAGTGGAGCGGCGCCCTCGAGCGCGCCATACAACACCTGCAGACCAACGGCATGGTCTGAGCGACCGCCCCTCACTCTTTCCCGAACTGCCCGATACCGCGCCTGCGGAGGAACTCATGTCCACTAGCTACGAACAACGCTTTGCCCATGCCCAGCAACTGCAGAGCAGCGGGCAAGCCGCGGCCAGCATCGATGCCTACCGCGACCTGCTCCAGGAGTACCCCGACGAGCTGCCACTGCGCCTGACCCTGGCTGTGGCCCTGACTGAGCAGCGCGGCAGCGGTGACGAAGCCGCCGAGCACTTGCGCCTGGTGCTGCAGGCGGTTCCGGACAATGCTGCGGTGAACAGCCTGCTGGGCCGCCTGCTGGTACGCGACGGCAAGCACGACGAGGCCCATGAGTTCCTGCTCCAGGCCATCCAGCTGCAGCCGGAGGATCATGACGTACGCAATACCCTGGCGACGCTGGCGCTCTACCAGGGCCACCTCGAAGAGGCCTACCACTGGCTGGCCAGCCTTTCCACCTACCAGGCCAACGCCGATACCGCCGACCTGCTCACGCAGCTCGAGCTGCTGCAGGGCAAGCGCGCGCCGCAGTCCACCAGCCTGTTCGGCCGGGCTCGCGTTTTCGCCCGTTCCAGCCGCTCGGCAGACGGCCCGCCCGGCGCCAAGGCGATCATGGAGCAGAACCCGAGCCAGCGCGAAAGCCTGCTCAATGTCACCGGCTGGCAGACCATCGAGGCCGGCACCCTGAACCTGCAGGCGCTGTTCAACCCGCTGGAGATGGTGCGCAAGATCGCTCCGCTGTTCTTCGAGTCGGGCAGCGGCATCGTCTACGCCCCGCCCTATCAGCAGGTGCCCTACATCCGCATGGGCTACTGGTACTACCAGGGCTACCTGCAGTATCAGGGCCGCCACGCACCAGTGCTGATTCGACGTGCGGCCGTGCCGTCGCAGGCGGACGTACTCGAAGTCTTCGCCGAGCAGAACCTGCGCCAGCAACTGCAACTGGAAGATGGCGCCGAAGTACTGTGCTACCTGCGCAGCCCCGGCAGCGAAGCGGAAGATGACACCTGGCGCGACTGCAAGCTGGGGGTCTATGAAGACTTCTTCTCGCAGTCGCAGGTCTTTGGCGCCAACAAGGAACTGTACCAGGGCCACGAAGGCTGGGATCTGCCGGGCGTACGCCCTACCCTCCTGCGCATGGAGCGCTACGCGCTGGAAAAATGGCTCTCGCCCACCGACCGCGTGCTGGATATCGGCTGCAACATCGGCTGCTTCGGCATCGAAGTGGCGCAGCAGGTCGACAGCTATCTGGGCTTCGACAACAACGACTCGCTGATCCGCATCGCCGACCGCCTGGCGCAGCATCACAAGGTGGAGAACTGCGAGTTCCGCACCTGCACCTATGAAGACCTGCGCGCCAGCGAGCCAGGTCTGTTCGACGTGATCTTCTCCTTCGCCGTACACGTCTGGATCGGCAAGCCGATGCCCGACTACGTTGCCGACCTCAAGAACCTTCTCACCCCGGGCGGCATCGTGGTCATCGAAAGCAACGACATGCGGATGAACGACACTCGTTTCTTCGCCAACATGCGCCACTTCTACGAGCAGGGGTTCTTCCTGCTGTACCAGGGCCAGCTGATCGACGACGGTATCCACCAGCGCGGCTTCTGCGTGTTCAAGCGCCTGGACTGACATATCTCGGCAACGAAAAAAGCCCGGCTTTTGCCGGGCTTTTTCTTGGGCTCCTCGCAGGAGCGAGCTCATTCGCAGCTACGCCAACCTGCAAGAGCGCGCCATGCGCGCGATCGCGGGCATGGCCTGGCTCCTACAGGGGAAGCGCTTCGGCTGGCTGGACAGGTCTGCCCCTGCCCATTGCGCACGAACAAGAAAGCCTCCGCGCGGGAGGCTTTATCGTGGGCGTCGGTGGCGGCTCAGTTAGCGATGACAAAAGTCTCGCTGGCCTGCCACTGGTCACCGCTCCACTGCGGGAAGGCGGTAGCCTGGCGCCAGCCCGTGGAGCAGATCAGGCAGGTCGTGATACCGGGGAACTCCGGGGTGATGCAGTCGACCATGCCTTTCCACCACATCGGCTGACGCACGGTGATGTGGGCGTTCTCGCCATTGGGAAGCAGCGCCGCCGCCGAGTAGCAGGCGACGTTGAGGATCACCAGCTTGGTCGCGCAGGAATACAGGTCACGCAGCACACTCGGCACATCGGCAACGAAGATGTGCTCCATCACGTCGAAGGACACCACGCAGTCGACCTTCTGGCGCTCGTCGATGCCGCGCGCCGGCTCATAACGATAGGCCGCGTCGAGGTTGAAGTACTGCACCGCGGACTGGCCGTTGTCATCGAATCCGGCAAGATTCCAGTCAGACCCGCCGCAACCGTAGTCGAGGACGCTGCGCACGCCATGGCTCTGCATGATCTCGCGAATCTGCGGACGGAACGGGCGCAATTCGAAATCGCTGAAGGCGACTTCCACGTGCTGCTCGTCGCTGCGCTCATAGCCTTCGCGGGCCATCTGCCCGTACAGCTCAATCAGTTGGCGGCCCTTGGAACTGAAATTGATATCGCCCATGTACGTTTCTTCCGAGGTGGGGCCCGCCGTCGAGCGGCGAGCCGGATGAATCACAGTTTGTTGAACAGGCTCAGCTGGCTGATCCGCGCGAACGCCGCCTGGGCCGCCTCGAGCATGGTCTGCTGCAGGACCAGCTGCGAGGTCGCCGCGGCCATGTCGGTGTCGCGGATCGACGACTGCGTGGTGGTGTTGGTCAGCGCCAGGCTCTGGTTTTCCTGGTCGAGCACATCGATGGTATTGAGCCGCGCACCAATCGACGACTGGGTCGCCAGCACCTGGTCGCTGGCCTTGTCGAGGTTGGTGATCGCGCTGGCCACCATGTTGCGGATGGTCAGCTGCGCCTGCGGGTTGTTGGCGGTGGAGGTGTCCAGCGCCTTGCGCAGGTCGCCGATGGTATTGAGGATGTTCTGCCGCTCCGGAGAGCTGGCGGTGACGGAGAACTGGTCACCGGTCGCCGGGGCGGCGCTGATGGTCATGTCCACGCCGGCCACGGTCACCGTCTGCGGGAAGGTCGCGCCCACCGTCCCGGTGGACAGCGGCGTCGCGCCCTGGCTGGTGGGCAGCGCGTAGACCTCGTAGGCGGTGGCGCTGGTGAACTTGAGCTGCACGCCACTGCTGGGGAACTGCGTGGTGTAGTTGGTGCTGTTGCTCACTGTCGCGGAGGTGATCTGTGCCGTCGACGTGTTGGTGGCGCTGCGCTTGACCGACAGGGTGTCGGTCGCCGCTCCGAAGCTGAAGCTGTAGCCGCCCACCAGGCTGTCCATGGTGCTGGCGTCATCGGTCTTCTGCAGCGAGACATCGAGCTGGAACTGCGCGCCGCGGAAGTTGATGGCATTGCTGTCGGTGGAGGTCGCGTCATAGGTGCCATTGGTGGTGGCGTCGCTGGTGACGTCGTTGCCGTCCTTGTCGAGGATCTGGTACTGCGTGCCGCTGAGCACGTTCAGGGTGTAAGGCGCACCGTCGCGGAAGCTCGCGCTGTAGCTGCTGTCACTGGTCACCGTGCCCTGGGACAGGAACGCACGCTGCACACCATCGGCATTGGGGTTGCTGGCCAGGGAACTGGTGGTCCGGCTGGCATTGGCCGCCATCTCGAAGATGCTCCAGCCGTTGTCGTTGGTCGACATCGTCAGGTTGTCGGAGATTTGCAGCTTGAGGGTGCTCTGGTCACCCTGGTAGCTGAAGCTGCCATCGGCGTTCTGCACGAAGGGCTGCACGGTGCTCTTGCTGCCGGAGAACAGGTAGTTGCCGCTGGCGTCCTTGCTGTTCATCAGGGTCAGCAGCTGATTCTGGATCTCGCCCAGTTCATCGCTGACCGCGCCACGGTCCTCGTCGCTCAGTGAGCCGTCGCCGGCGCGCAGCGTCAGTTCGCGGGCGCGCTGCAGGGCAGTGGTGATGGAGTCGAGAACGCTCTGCTCCTGGTTCAGGCTGTTGGTCGCGGACGTCATGTTGCCGCTGTACTGCGTCAGCAGCGCCTGCTGCTGTTCCAGCTGCAGCAGACGCGCAGCGCCGACAGGGTCGTCCGCCGGGGTCTGGATGCGCGTGCCGCTGGAGATCTGCTCCTGCAGCTTGGCCAGGCTGGCATAGCCGCGGTTGTAGTTGTCGATATTCGAATTGAAGATCTGCGGGGTGGAAATTCGCACAACCATTTCAGCCTCCTCAGATGTTGTTGATCAGGGTGTCGAAGAGCGTCTGCGCGGTCTTGATGATCTGCGCGGAGGCCGTGTAGTACTGCTGGAACTTCACCAGGTTGGCCGCCTCTTCATCGAGGTTCACCGCTGACAGCGAGTCGCGACTGCCTTGCGCCTGGGTCAGCACCGCCTCGGTGGCGGTGGCGTCGAGCTTGGCCTGGTTGGCCGTGGCGCCAACGGTCTCGGTCAGGCTGCTGTACGCGCCAGTCAGGCTCATGCCGCTGCCACTGCCCGTGCCGCTGCCGACGGTCTTGGTGGTCTGCAGGTCGATGAGCTTCTGCGCATTGGTGTTGTCGGCATCGCCGTTGCTGTTGAAGGCCACGCCGAAGCTGTCGCCGTCCTCTGGATAACCGGCGATGGTGGTCTGGAAGCTGAACGACGGCGAGCCCGGCACGGTGATGCTGATGTCGTTGCTCTGGCCCGGCACGATGTTGCCGGTGCCCAGCGAGTTACCTGCCGAATCGTAGATCGTGTAGCCCTGGGTGCCGCCACTGGCCGCGTCGAACACCAGCTTCACCGGCAGGCCGGCCTTGATCGAGGCACCCAGCGCGGTGCCGTTGCTGGCATCCAGCTTGCTGGTCAGGGTGGTGCCGCTGATGGTGCCGCTGCCTTTGTTGCCAGTAGTGGTGCTGGCGACCACCGGCGAGGCGAACGCCAGGCGGTTGGAATCGGTCATGGTGACCGAGATGTCCGAGGCTGCGGTGCGGGTCGGGATCACCGTGAAGCGGTCGCCCGCCTGCACGGTACCGACGCTCTGCTGGCTGATGCTGAAGCCGTCGAATTCCTTGGGCGGGTTGTCGGTCAGGTCACCACTGCCCAGCACCGTGCCATCGGAGGAGCGCTTGATGGTGTAGCCGGTGGCTGAAGTGAAGGTCACCTCGTAGTCACTGGTGGTCAGCGCGCTGCTGTCGGTGATGTTGACGTTGAGGTTGCCGGTGCCGGTGTTGTGGGTGTTGGCCAGGCTGCGGTTGCCGATGACGCTGGCGTCGTTGATGTCCTTGAACAGTTCCGCGCCGAAGTTGCCGTTAAGGTCCAGGCCCTGGCCGAGCTGGCTGTTGAAGGTGTCGGCGAGGACGATTGCCATGCGCCCCAGTTCGTTCTGGGTGGTATCCAGCACATCGCTGCGGTAGCGCAGCAGGCCGCCCATCTGGCCACCGGTGACCACCGAGGTGACGTCCATGGTCGAGCTGCCGGAGCTCAGGCTCAGGCTGAATTGCGACGGGTTGTTGGCGCTCGGGCCGGCGGTCAGGGTGGAGGAATTGGCGCCCACCACCAGCGGCTGGCCGGAGCCCAGGTAGAGGTTGAGGCTACTGCCCTGCTTGACCACGCTCACGCCAATCATGTCGGAGAGTTGCAGCACCGCCTGGTCGCGCTTGTCCTGCAGGTCATTGGCGCTGGCGCCGCCGGCCTCGGCTGCGATGATCGCCTGGTTGTACTGGGCGATGGTCTTGGCCAGGTCGGTGACCTGCCCGGCCAGGCTGTCCATCTGGGTGTTGACGTAGCTGTTCTGGGTGCCCAGCTGGGTGGAAATCGAGTTGAAGCGCTGCGCCAGATTCGCGGCCTGGGTCAGCACCAGCTGACGCGAGGCGGCGTCGGTCGGCGTCGCCGCAGCGGTCTGCAGCGAGGCGAAGAAGTTCTGCATGACCTTGGACAGGCCGGTGGTGCTGTCGGACAGCAGCGAATCGATCTGGTTGACCTGGGACAGGTAGGTCTGCGCATCGCTGTTCACCGATGTGGAACCGCGCAGCTGGTTGGCCAGGAACTCGCTGTACATCCGGCGGACGTCCTGCACCGTGGTACCGGTGCCGACGTAGTACTGCCCCGCGAACTGCTCCGCGGAGGTCACCTGCGACGTCGTCTGGCGGGTATAGCCGGCCGTGTTGACGTTGGTGATGTTGTTGCCGGTGGTGCTCAGCGCCGCTTGCGAGGCGTTGAGGCCGGACAGTCCGATGGATAAGAGGCTCATGGTCTTTCCTTAGCGCAGTCCTTTGTACAGGGCTTCACAGTGTGCGAGTCGGGGTGTCGGCCATCGCGACGGTCTGGTACACCTGCATCTGCTTGGCGATCTGGTTCACCTTGCGCGCGTACTGCGGGTCGGTGGCGTAGCCGGCGCGCTGCAGTTCCTTCATGAACTGATCCGGACGCGCGGCGGAATCCAGCGCGCCCTGGTAGCGATCGTTGTTCTGCAGGAAGCTGACGTAGTCCTGGAAGCTTTGCTCGAAGGAGTTGTAGGCACGGAACGAAGCCACTTCCTTCACTTGCTTGCCTTGCTCGAATTCGGTGGTGGTGGCGCGGGCGGAGTCGCCCTTCCAGCTCGAACCGCTCTTGATGCCGAACAGGTTGTGGCTGCTGCTGCCGTCGCGCTGGGCGATCATCTTCTTGCCCCAGCCGGTTTCCAGCGCGGCCTGGGCCACCAGGTAACGCGGGTCGACACCGATGCGCTTGGCCGCGCGTTCGGCCATCGGCAGCATGGTGCTGATGAAGTCATCGGCCGAGGCGAACATCGACTTGCCCGGCTTGGTGGAGATCGCCGAAGTATCGATATCGGCCACCGGCACGGCGGTGTCGATCTGCTTCGTATAGGCCCGGCTACCGCGCCAGTCGTTGCTGGCCAGCTGCGCCGGCTGGTTGGCGGTGGATGCCACGGAGCTGTCGGCGCCGGGCACCAGGCCTGCCGCGATACGCTGGGCGAGCTTGCCCGGCAGCGCGAGGCGGCGGGCGTTCAGCGCCTGGCGATCATCACGGCCGGCTTCGGGTTGCGGCAAGGCCTTGCCGTTGGCGGCAAACACGCTCGGGGTCTTCTGCCGGTCGGAAGCCGCGGCGGTGGCCGCAGCGCTCTGGGTGCTGTCGGTGGCCGCCTGGCCGGTCTGGGCGAAGGGGTTGTTGCCGGTGTGGCGGACGCCCTGCATCTTCTCCATCTGCTTGACCAGCACGTCGGCCAGGCCGATGCCATGCCCCTGGGTGGCCAGGGACACGGACAGCTGATGGTCGTACATGTCCTGGTACTGCTTGGCCGCTTCGCTGTTCATCGGGTTGTCCTTGGCGAACACCTCGTTGGCCGAGCGCATGGATTTCAGCATCTCGTTCATGAACAGCGATTCGAACTCCTGGGCGACCTTGCGGATGTTCCCCGCGCTGTCGCGGTTCGCGCCGGTCTTCATCGCCGACAGGCGATTGAGGTCGGAGTAGGAACCGGAGTCGGTAGTGGAGGTACCAGCAGAAAGCAGTCGGGCGTCCACGGCGGCGTCCTCAGATCACGATCAGGTCGGCTTGCAGCGCGCCGGCCTGTTTCAGGGCTTCGAGGATCGCCATCAGGTCGCTGGGCGCGGCGCCCACCTGGTTAACGGCGCGTACGATTTCATCCAGCGTGGTGCCGGGGCCGAACTTGAACATCGGCTTGGCTTCCTGGTTGGCGCTCACGTTCGAGCGCGGCACCACGGCGGTCTGGCCGTTGGAGAACGGACCGGGCTGGCTGACGATGGGGTCTTCGGTGATGGTCACGGTCAGGCTGCCGTGGGTCACGGCGGCCGGCGACACGCGCACGTTCTGGCCGATCACGATGGTGCCGGTGCGCGAGTTGATGATGACCTTGGCGACGGCTTCGCCGGACTGCACTTCGAGGTTTTCCAGCACGGACATGTAGTCCACGCGCTGGCTCGGATCCAGCGGCGCGCTGACGCGCACCGAGCCGCCGTCCACGGCCTGGGCGACGCCCGGGCCAAGCAGTTCATTGATGCGGTCGACGATGTGCTTGGCGGTGGTGAAGTCCGGGCGGTTGAGGTTCAGGGTCAGGGTGTTGCCCTGGTCGAAGCCACTCGGCACCGCGCGCTCGACGGTGGCGCCACCGGGGATGCGACCGGCCGAAGGTACGTTGACGGTGATCTTGGAGCCGTCGCGGCCTTCGGCGTCGAAGCCGCCGACCACCAGGTTGCCCTGGGCGATGGCGTAGGTCTGGCCATCGATACCCTTGAGCTGGGTCATCAGCAGGCTGCCGCCGCGCAGGCTCTTGGAGTTGCCGATGGAGGACACGGTGATGTCGATGACCTGACCTGGTTTGGAGAACGGCGGCAGGTCGGCATGGATGGATACCGCCGCGACGTTTTTCAGCTGCACGTTGCCCGTGCCGGCCGGTACCTTGATGCCGAACTGCGCCAGCATGTTGTTGAAGGTCTGCACGGTGAACGGCGTCTGGGTGGTCTGGTCGCCCGTACCGTTGAGGCCGACGACCAGGCCGTAGCCGATCAGCTGGTTGTTGCGCACACCCTGGATGCTGGCGATGTCCTTGAGCCGCTCGGCATGGGCGGCCGGCACGGCGAACAGCGCGCAGAGCAGCAGCGCGCCGCCGAGGCGGAGCGGGCTGAGCAGGCCATGGGATACCTTGCGAACGGCAGTCATCGTCATCAACCTCAGAACGGGAACAGCGGGCTGAGGAAGAAGCGATCGAACCAGCCCGGCTGGCTCGCATCGGCGAACGCACCGGTGCCCGAGTAGGTGATGCGCGCATCGGCCACGCGGGTGGAAGCGACGGTATTGTCGGTGGCGATGTCGTCGGCGCGGATCAGGCCGGCGATGCGCACCAGCTCGTTGCCGGTGTTCAGGGTCATCCACTTTTCGCCACGCACGGCGAGAATGCCGTTGGGCATGACGTCGGCCACGGTGACAGTGATCGAGCCGGTCAGGCTGTTGCTCTGCCCGGCCTGGCTGTCGCCCTTGGCATCGCGCGAGCCGCCGTACTCGGCAGAAAGGCTGAGGTCACCGCCACCCACCGGGTTGTTGGTGGTCAGGCCGCTGCCGAACATCGAGGTCAGCCCCATCTTGGTATTGCTGTCCTTGGAGATGTCCGAACTGGCCTTCTTGCTGGCCTGGGTCTTCTCGTTGAGGGTGATGGTGATGATGTCACCCACGCGGAAGGCCTTGCGGTCGCCGTAGAGGTTGTTCTCGAACCCGGCCTGGTAGATCGACCCGTTGTTCTGGGCGGCCGGCGCGGGAGTGCGCGGCAGCACCGGAGCGTAATAGGGATCGTCCGGCTTGGGCGGAGGGCTCACGCACCCTGCCAACGCGGCGATGGCCAGCAGCGGAAGGAGGTGGGAACGGTTCATCTACAGCTACCTCTCGGGGAGAGCGACTACGGGATCACAGGTGGCCCAAGGGCCGGTTTATCCAACGACCGCGCGAGCTAGGTCAGGCAAGGCGAAATCGAATTTGGAAGCGGAGTTGGCTCCAGCCAATGAGCATTCCTAATTCGATTTCAACGCTGCATGGCCGACGCGCAGCCGGTCGTTATAGGTTCTGGGTGACGAAGGAGAGCATTTGGTCGGCGGTGGAGATCACCTTGGAGTTCATCTCGTAAGCGCGCTGGGTGGTGATCATGTTCACCATCTCCTCCACCACGCTGACGTTGGAGTTCTCCAGGGTGTTCTGCAGGGTGGTGCCCAGACCGTTCAGGCCAGGGGTGCCGACCTGGGGCGCGCCGCTGGCGGCGGTTTCCAGGAACAGGTTGTTGCCGGTGGCCTGCAGGCCGGCCGGGTTGATGAAGTCGGCGGTCTGGATATTGCCGATGATCTGCGGCGTGGCATTGCCGGCAACGGTGACCGAGACGGTACCGTCGTTGCCAACGGTGAAGGTCTGGGTTTCCGGCGGCACGATGATGGCCGGCTCCAGGGCATTACCGTTGGAGGTGACGATCTGGCCGTCGGAGTTCAGGTGGAAGCTGCCGTCACGGGTGTAGGCAACAGTGCCGTCCGGGGTCAGTACCTGGAAGAAGCCACGACCGTTGACCGCCATATCCAGCGGGTTGTCGGTGGTCTGCAGGCTGCCGGCGGTGAAGTTCTTCTGGGTGCCGACGATGCGCACACCGGTACCCAGTTGCAGGCCCGAAGGCAGCTGCGTGTCCTGGGTCGAGTTGGCGCCGGGCTGACGCTTGATCTGGTAGAGCAGGTCCTGGAACTCCGCGCGGTCGCGCTTGAAGCCCGTGGTGGACACGTTCGCCAGGTTGTTCGAGATGGTGGTCAGGTTCATGTCCTGGGCGGACAGACCGGTCTTGCTGACCCAAAGTGCCGGAAGCATGTCGTTCTCCTCGGGCGCCGGATTCGTGGCGCCTCGAACGGTTAATCAGGTTCTATTCAGCTGAATTGCAAAACACGCGCCATGGACTGGGAATCTTCTTCGGCGGTTTTCATCATCTTCACGTGCAACTCGAACTGGCGAGACAGCGCCAGGATCGAGGTCATCTCGTCAACAGCATTGACGTTGCTGGCTTCCAGTACGCCGGACTGCACGCTGGCATTGGCATCGACCTGGGGTGCGGGCTGGCCCGACTTCATGCGGATGAGGCCGTCGCTGCCCTTCTCCAGTTGCTTGGCATCGGGAGTCACGAGCTTGATGCGGTCGACGGTAGCCAGCGCATTGGGGTTGTTGCCCTGACCACGGATGGTGATGGTGCCGTCCTCGCCGATGTCGATCTTTTCTTCCGGAGGTATCGCGATCGGCCCGCCGTTACCCATCACCGGCATACCGTCGCTGGTGCGCAGCTGGCCGAGGGCGTCGATCTCCAGGCTGCCAGTGCGCACGTAGGCTTCGCCGCCATCCGGCGCCTGCACAGCAATCCAGGCATCGCCCTTGGCAGCCACGTCCAGGTCACGGCCGGTTTCCTGCAGGGAGCCGGTGGTGAAGTCGGTCGCCGGGCGCTCGCTCATGGCGAAGACGCGCGCCGGAAAGCTGTCGCCGAACACGGGCATGGCGCGAGCTTGCTCGAAGTCGCGGCGGAAGCCGGTCGTGGAGATGTTCGCCAGGTTGTTGGCGTGAGCCTGCATGGCTTTGGTGTTCTGGCTCGCGCCGCTCATGGCGACATACAGCATTCTGTCCAAGGCATTCCTCCAGTGCCGAGTCGGATTCCCGGCGGTGTTGGAGTGACTTCAGCAAAGGCTGTGCCAGAACTGCAGATCAAATCTCAAGATATTGATATTCAAGGGAATATCAAAAAATAAAGGCTCCCGAAGGAGCCTCGATGGCCGTCAGGCGGCGAAGGACTGCCGCCTGCGGCAAGGGGACGTCATCAACGCAGGTTGATGATGGTGTCGGAGATAGTGCTTTCGGTCTGGACGGTTTTGGCGTTCGCCTGGTAGTTGCGCTGCGCCACGATCAGGTTCACCAGTTGCGCGGTGAGGTCGACGTTGGAGTCTTCCAGGGTTCCCGAGCCGACCGAACCGAGGGTGCCGGAGGTGGGCGTGCCGATCACCGCCTCACCCGAGGCCAGCGACTGCTTCCAGCCAGTGTTGCCCACCGGGGTCAGGCCCTGGGTGTTGGCAAAGTTGGCCAGGATCACCTGGCCGATCACCTTGGACTGGCCGTTGGTGTAGGTGGCGTACATCTGGCCGTCCTCGGCAAACGACAGGCCGGACATCTGACCGGTCGCGTAGCCATCCTGGGTCACCGCCGTCACGGCGAAGGAGCCGTTGGTCTGGGTGGTCTTGGTCAGGTCGATGCTGATGCCGCCAGTGGTACCTGCCGCGCCGTTGGCTCCCCAGGTCACCGGGTTGGTGGTGGAGTCGGTGACGGCCGCCGGCGTCCAGCCGGTCAGGGTCATGGTGTTGTCGGCGTTGACGGTCATGCCGGTGGAAGTGATGCCCGTCAGCTGGCCGGCGCTGTTGAAGGTGATGTCGCTGCTCAGCGGCGTGGTGCTGGTCGGGGTCTGCGGGTTACGCCCATCCACCAGGGTGTACATGCTCCAGTTGTTGGCACTGTCCTTGACGAAGTAGTTCGTCATGGTGTGCGAGTTGCCCTGGGAGTCGTAGATGTCCACGGAGGTCGACCAGTTGTAGCTGTCCGAATCGGTGGCATCGAACGGCGTGGTAGTCGGCGTGGTGGCGTTGGAGTTCAGGCTCAGGGTCGAAGTGATCTTCGAGGTCGGGCTCGGCGGCTGGTTGGCGGTGTCGACCTTCAGGTCGGTGATCACACCATTGACGATGTTGCCGTTGCCATTGACGCCATAACCCTGCAGGCGATTGCCCGAGCCATCGACGATGTAGCCGCTGGCGTCGGTGTTGAAGGTGCCGTTGCGGGTGTAGACGCGGCTGCCGTTGTCGCTGGTCATGAAGAAACCGTTGCCGCTCACCGCCAGGTCCAGGCTGCGACCGGTGGTGCTCAGGTTGCCCTGGGTGAACTGCTGCGAGACGGCCTGGGTGACCACGCCGTTACCCACGGCGATGCGGCCGGTGCCGAGCATCGAGGAGGCGTAGAGGTCGGCGAACTCGGTACGCGAGGATTTGAAGCCGGTGGTGCCGACGTTGGCAATGTTGTTGCCGGTGACGTTCAGGTCCATCGACGCGGCGTTGAGTCCACTCAGGGCGGTATTGAAAGACATGTGTTGCTCCTGTGCCGAAACGCGGCGTTATTTTCCGATGGTCTGAATGCTGGAGGCGGAAACGGCGCCGATGCCAGCCAGGTTCAGGGACATTTCCCCGCCGTTCTGGCCCAGCGTGACGCTGTTGACCGTGGCCGGCAGGTAGGTGGTCAGGGCGGTACTGGTACCGTCCAGGCTGGCGCTGGCCTTGACGGTGTAGGTGCCGGCGGCCACCAGTTCGCCGCTGTCGTCCTTGCCGTCCCACTTGAAGTCGATGTTGCCTGCCTTCTGGCTGCCCATGTCGACGGTGCGGATCAGGTCGCCCGAGTCGTCGTAGATCTTCAGGGTCACGCCATCACCGCCGGACGGCATCACCAGGGTGCCGTTGACGCCGGCGCTCGGGTCATCGACCTGCACCTTGCTGGAGTTGACGATCACCGAGCGGCCGACCAGCGAGGAGGCCTGCAGGGCCTGCGACGACTGGAACGACGAATAGAAGGTGCCCAGGGTGGTATCCAGGTTCTGCATGCTCTCCAGGCTGCTGAACTGCGCCAGCTGGGAGACGAACTCGGTGTTGTCCTGCGGGTCCAGCGGGTTCTGGTTGTTCAGCTGGGTGACCAGCAGCTGCAGGAAGGAATCCTTGCCCAGCGCGCTGGTGCCAGTCTCGGCCGTCGACGAGCTCTTGGACCCGGCGTTCAGTGACGACAGGATCGAACTCGAAGCGCTGTTATCGGTATTGATGCTCATGCGGCGTCCTCTGCGCTTACTGACCCAGGGTCAGGACCTTCTGCATCATCTGCTTGGCGGTGTTCATCATTTCCGCGTTGCTCTGGAAAGAACGACTGGCGGAGATCATGTCGGCCATCTCCTCCACCACGTTGACGTTGGGGTAGTAGACGTAGCCGTCCTTGTCGGCGGCCGGATGGTTCGGCTCGTAGCGCGGCACCAGCGGGCTCTGGTCCTCGACCACACCCAGCACCTGCACGCCGGAACCGGCCTGGTCGGTCTCGCCGAACAGCGAACCCTGGTCGCCGCCCTGGGCGTTCTGCAGCATGGTGGAGAACACCGGGTGACGGGCGCGGTAGGTCTGGTCGATGCTCGAGGAGACGCTCTCGGCGTTGGCGATGTTCGACGCGGTGGTGTTCAGACGGGTGGTCTGGGCACTCATGCCGGTACCGGCGATGTTGAAGACACTGGCGAGCGACATGGCGATTACTCCCCGCGCAGGGCGTTCATCAGCCCTTTGAATTTGCTGTTGAGGAAGGTGAACGAGGCCTGGAACTGCACGGAGTTTTCCGCGTAGTTGGCTTGCTCGATCTGTTCGTCGACGGTGTTCTGGTCGACCGAAGGCTGATTCGGGATGCGGTACTTCACCGACTCGTCACCCATGCCGAAACCATCGGCGGCAATGTGATGCGAATTGGTCAGGGTCGCGCTGAAGGTGCCGTTCTTCAGCTTGTCCGACTGGGCTGCCAGCACCGAGGCGAAATCCAGGTCGCGCGCCTTGTAGTTGGGCGTGTCGGCGTTGGCCAGGTTATTGGCCAGGACTTCAGCGCGCTGGGAGCGGAAGTTCAGCGCTTGCTGGTGGATGCCGAGGGCTTTGTCGAAGCTGATGCTCATGGTCACGAACCTGTTTGCCGGTGTGGGCTTGCCAACACTTCAGCAAGGTGCGTGCCATATTTTCATTCCCTTGATAATCAAGGGCTTGAGAGAATACGAGCAGCGGCAAGGGGCGGCAAACAGCGGCAAAGCGGCAACCGCTTTCCTTGCCGCCGGGGGCAAGGCGGCAAGCTTGCCGCTGCGCTTTGCCGCCCTCTTGCGCCGTTGCCATTGCCGTTTAGGTTGCCACGCTCAGCCTGCTCGCGAACGGACTGGCAACGTCGGCCCTGCCGACGGATCGCGGGCACTGCCCGCTCCTACAGGGAAGGTCATTGCCACCCGATCGCGAACGGCACTCTGCCGCCCCGGCGAACGCATACTCAGGATGGCGCGGAGCGCAGCGATACCCATCGATTCCGCGGCACCGACAGCATGGGTATCGCAAGCTCCACCCATCCCACGGCCGTGCTCCGCCGCGAATTCGACGCACGCAGAAATGCAGATCGCGGACAAAGTCCGCGATCAGGTGAATGCCGTAGCAAGAACCCCGCCCGAACAGGCGGGGCGTCGGCCGATCACTTGGCCTTGTAGATGATCCCCGGGCTGCACTGGACCATCTGGTAGTGGTCCGGCAGCGCGTTGAGCGCTTCGGAGGCGCCGAGGAACAGGTAGCCACCAGGCTTGAGCGTGGCATGGATGCGCAGGAGGATGTCGCGCTTCACTTCGGCCGAGAAATAGATCAGCACGTTGCGGCAGAACACCATGTCGAACTTGCCCAGCGTGGCGTAGCTGTCCAGCAGGTTCAGCGCGCGGAACTCCACGCGGCTCTTGATCGGTGGCTTGACCGTCCAGCGTCCCGGCGTCTTCTGGTCGAAGTAGCGCGCCAGGCGCTCCTGCGACAGGCCACGGCCGATGGCCAGGCTGTCGTACTCGCCGGCCTTGCAGGCTGTGAGCATGGAGCCGGACAGGTCGGTGGCGACGATCTGCACGCCCGCCTTCAGCTGGCCGAGGTTGGTGCGCTCGAACTCGTCGATGGACATCGACAGCGAGTATGGCTCCTGCCCCGAGGAACAGGCCGCCGACCAGATGCGCAGGCGCTGGCCGGGCGAGGCCTTGATCATCTCCGGCAGCACGCGGTTCTTCAGCACCTCGAAGGGGTAGGTATCGCGAAACCACAGGGTCTCGTTGGTGGTCATGGCGTCGACCACCTGCTCGCGCAGCTGGCTGCGCATCTGGATCTTCTGAACCAGCTCGCCCAGGGACTTGATGCCCTGCTGCTCCATCAACTTGTTCAAGCGGCTGGAGACCAGGTACTGCTTGTTGGCGCCCAGGAGGATGCCGCAGGTCTTCTCCAGGAAATCCCGGAACAGCTCGAATTCAGAATTGGTGGATGTCACAGATAAGCCTCTTTGCTCGTGGACGGCTGCCGGCAAAACGACGGCAACTGCCTGACCGGTGCTCAAAAAACCATAGACGATGCGGGCGGCACCGGCGCCACCCGCATCGCGTCACGCCGGCATCAGGCCGATGCGCCATCCACTGCCTTGATGCGGTCCGACACACGGGCCGCCAGGTCATCGGGACGGAACTTGGCGAGGAAGTCGTCAGCGCCGACCTTCTTCACCATCGCCTGGTTGAACACCCCGGACAACGAAGTATGCAGGAGAATGTGCAGATCCTGCATGCGCGGGTCGTGACGGATTTCCGCCGTGAGCGTGTAGCCATCCATTTCCGGCATCTCGATATCCGAGATCACCATCAGCAGATCGCTGCCCGGATGCCCGCCGGCCTCCACCATCTGGTGCAGGTAATCCAGCGCCTGGCGGCCGTCGTTGAGCGCCAGCACTTCCACGCCGACAGTCTCCAGGCAACGCACCAGCTGCTTGCGCGCCACGGACGAGTCGTCCACCACCAGCACGCGCTTGCTCACCGCTCGGGCCTGGGTCTCGGCATCCAGCACGCCTTCGGAGATGTCCTCCGAGGTCGGCGCCACTTCGGCGAGGATCTTCTCCACGTCGATGATTTCCACCAGTTGGTTGTCGACCCGCGTCACCGCCGTCAGGTAGTGGTCGCGGCCGGTTCCCTTGGGTGGCGGATGGATCGACTCCCAGTTCATGTTGACGATGCGCTCCACCGAATGCACCAGGAAGCCCTGCACCTTGGTGTTGTACTCGGTGATGATCACGAAGCTGTTGGCGATGTCCCGCAGGGCGTGACGCCCCGTGGCCAGCGCCAGGTCGAGGATCGGAATGGTGCCGCCACGGATGTTCGCCACCCCGCGCACCACCTGGCTGGATTTGGGCATCACGGTCAGGCGGGGGCACTGCAGCACCTCCTTCACCTTGAACACGTTGATCCCGTACAGCTGGCTGCCGTTCAAGCGGAACAGCAGCAGTTCGAGACGATTCTGGCCAACCAGCTGCGTACGCTGGTTGACCGAATCCATGACTCCGGCCATTGAGCCTCCTGTGCACGCAACGCCGCCCGACTCGCGAAGGCGGCATGACCATTGCTTGGATCGTTGCATGAAACGAGCAACGACATTTTTCCGACAGCTGAGACCCGCGCGCGCCCTGATGGCTGCGCTGCTCGGCATGACGGGTGCGCTGACCCTCTCCCCGGCTGGGGCGGAAGGCTTCACTGCGCCTGAGATCCTTATCGGCTCCACCCAGGGCTTTCTTGAGTTCAAGGTGGAAGATTATCTGCAGACCTCGGGCATAGACGCACGCTACGAGATCGAAGTCGCACGCATCGACCCCCGCCTGCGCCTGGCAGAGTGCGACAAGGACCTGACACAGAAGCTGGAAAGCCCGGCGCAGCCCGTTGGTCGGGTCACTGTGCGGGTGCTCTGCGAGGGCAGTTCCCCCTGGACGGTGTTCGTGCCGGCGACGGTCAGGCTGTTCCGTCAAGTTGTCGTCACCACCCTGCCCCTGCAGCGTAACCATGTCGTCGAGGCCAGTGATATCAGCGTCGTCGAAAGGGACGTCGGCCAACTGAGCCAGGGCTACCTGACCGACCCCAGCCAGGTGGTCGGCATGAAGCTCAAGCGTCCGACGGTCAATGATCAGGTGCTGGCACCGGTGTTCCTCGAACAGGCGGCGGCCGTGCGCAAGGGTGACCAGGTGGTGATCCGCGCCAGGACCAGTGCGATCAACGTGTTCATGCCCGGTGAGGCGCTGTCCGATGGGGTAACCGGCGAGCAGATCCGCGTGCGCAACCTGCGCTCCCAGCGTATCGTCAAGGCTCGCGTGGTCGAGCCGGGGGCGGTGGAAGTCACCCTGTAGCGCTCGGCGCCGGGCTTTTTCTGGCATGATGGACGCAGCCCTCTGCAAAATGTGCTCAGGCGCACGAAAATTCGGCCTAAAGTTTCTCTCAAGACGGCCGAAAAGCTTGGCAAGCGTCCAATACCTCCAGAGGTTTCCACCATGGTCATCGACTTCAACCGGCTGAACCCGGCCTCTACGACAGCCAGCACTGGCCGTAGCAGTGCTGCCCAGAGCGGTCGCAGCGAAGCCGCCGCAGAGAATGCCTCCGTCAACGCCCCGGCCAAGAGCGGCGAGTCGGTACAGCTGAGCGACACCGCGCAGCAACTGCAGAAAGTAAGCGATCAACTGAAGGACCAGCCCGTGGTCGACAACGAGAAAGTGGCCCGCATCAAGGCGGCCATCGCTGACGGCAGCTACCAGGTCGACAGCCAGAAAGTCGCCAGCAAGCTGCTCGATTTCGAATCCCAGCGCTGAGTTCACTCAGCGCCTGGTCAACCGCTAGTACGCCGAGCCCAAGATGTCCGATGCCCTGCTTTCTCTGATCAACGGCGACATCGAAGCAGCCAGCAGCCTGCTGCAGCTGATCGACGATGAGTTCCAGGCGCTGCAAGCACGCGACCTGGACCAGTTGCAGAAGCTGCTCGACAGCAAACTGCCGCTGCTGCATCAGCTCGAGCAGAACGGTCGCATCCGCACCCAGGCACTGCAACAGGCCGGGGTCAGCGCTGACAACGAGGGGCTTGCGCAGATTGCCCAGGCTACCGGCAACGCCGCTCTCACCGCGCGTGCGCAAGAGCTTGGCGCCCTGCTCGAACGTTGCCAGGAAGCCAACCAGCGCAACGGCCGCCTCATCCGTTCCGGCCAGACCAGCACCGAGCGCACGCTCGACATCCTGCGCGGCCAGGAAACTCCGCGACTCTATGATCGCTACGGCGGCTCCACCCAGGGCAACCGCCAGCGCCCGCTCAGCCAGGCCTGAACTCCTCTGGCCTGAAGGCCCGCCCTAGGGCAGAATGCCACTATCCGGCCCTGCCCCGTGCACGACTCATAACAAACACAATGGAGACCCGCGGACCGTGTCCAATCTGTTCGCCGAGGAAAATGGCCCTCAACCACCGAAGGTGTTGAAAGCTCCGGTGGAGATCCACGCCAGCCTGAAAATGCTGATGGACAGTCACGATCCCCTGGTAATCACCTTCGAAGGGCGCAGCCAGCGCTTCCAGAGCTTCGTCGTCGAGATCAACCGCGAGCGCAACATCGTTGCCCTCGATGAGCTCATCCCCAACGACGGCGAGCGCTTCCTGCAGAATGGCGAGCAATTCCGCATCGAAGCCTTCCACGAAGGCGTGCGCATCGCCTGGGAAAACACCCAGAACGCTTTCTTCTCCGAGATCGACGGTGCCCGCTGCTACTGGCTGCCGGTGCCGGCCGAGATGCTCTACCACCAGCGCCGCAACGCCTTCCGCGCCCCCGTGGGCCAGGGCCAGCCGGTGGCCGTGGAGATCGGCGGCAGCAAGCTGAAGTCGCCGCTCAAGGGCAGCCTGATCGACATTTCCGCCACTGGCTGCAAGATTCGCCTGGAAGGCAACGCCGCCGAGCGCCTGCAGCCCGGCCAGGTCTATGAAGAGTTCACCGCGCGTCTGCCCTTCGGCGCCCTGACCATGGAAGTCGAACTGCGCCATGTGCATTTCGAGGAGAAGGTCGGCTACAGCTTCGCCGGCATGCGCTTCCACCAGATGAGCGGCCTGGCGCAGCGCAACATCGAACGCTTCGTCTACCAGTTGCAACGCGAAGCCCGGCGCTTCGAGAAGGACGAGCTGTTCTAGTTCGTCCCGGGCGGCAAGCACTTGCCGCCCTTCCCCTGCCGCCTCACGCGGGCCGGCTTTCTTCCTCGGCTTCCGCTTCTGCTTCCACTTCCGGCTCGGCTGCCGGCGCGCTGCCGTCGTTGCCCTTCATCTGCTCCTCCACGGCCGCTTCGTCGACCCGCGGGTCGAGGGCGGCGGACAGTGGCGAGGACGCCAGGCTGTCCGGCGTGGCAACGTGCTTGACCGGGGCCTCGTCGACCCGGTGTACACCACTGACCTTCTCCGGCTGCACGCGCCAGATGAGGATCAGCGAGCAGGCGCAGACGAAGGCGTAGAGCATGTTGGCGCCGAACAGCTTCATCAGCGCACCGGCCGCCAGCGGGCCGATACAGGCGCCGACACCGAAGGTCACCAACAGCATCGCAGTCAGGGAAACGCGGCGCTCACCTTCGACGTGATCGTTGGAGAAGGCCACGGCCAGCGGATACAGAGTGAACTGCACCAGGCAGACGATGAAGCCCATCGGCAGCAGCCACGCCAACGAAATCGGCGGCACCGGCAGCAACGGCAGCGCCGCCAGCGGCAAGGCCACTATCAACAGCAGGATCGCGGCATTACGGATCAGCACGGCGCGGTCGATGCGGTCCGACAGCCAGCCCAGCGGCCACTGCACCAGCAGGCCGGCGAAGATGCAGCCGCCCATGAACAGACCGATCTCCTCGTTACTCAGACCCTGGCGCACCGCATAGAGCGGCGCCAGGCCGTAGAACGATCCGACCACCAGCCCGGACACCAGTACCGTGGTCAACGACTGCGGCACACGCTGGATGAAGAAGCGCGGCTCCAGCGGCGCCGGGCGTAGCGGTGCGGGGTGGACCTTGTGGGTGATCGCCACCGGGATCAGCGACAGCGCAAAGCACAGCGCGATCATCATCGGCAGCTCCGGGCCCAGCCCCGGATGCACCACCAGCACCAGCTGGCCGAGTACCAGGCCCAGGTAGGACGCGACCATGTAGCCGGCGAACACGGCACCGCGCTGGCGCGCCTCGGCCTGCTCGTTGAGCCAGCTTTCGATGACCATGTACTGGCACATCATCCCCAGGCCGATGGCGACCCGCAGCAACAGCCAGAAGCCCAGCCAGGGCAACAGGCCGATACCCAGCACCGCGGCGGTCACCAACCCGCCACAGGCGACATAGGCGCGGATATGACCGACGCGGGCGATCAGCCGGTGGCCGATCTTGCCGCCCAGCACCAGGCCAAGGTAGTAGGCGGCCATCATGGCGCCGATCCACAGCCCGTCGACCTTCTCCGCACCCAGGCGCAGGGCGAGGTAGGTACTGAGCAGACCGGAACCGGTCAGGAGCATGACGGCGGCGAAGTACAGAGCGCGGAAGGCAGTGACGATCCGAAGCATTGGACCTCCTGGTCCAGGACAACCCCGGCACAACGTCCGGGCAGCGGAAAGCGGGACTTGCGCACACACCTTAGAGCTTGCCAATCGGCGCGTCGAGAGGGCTGCCGGGCCCGGAATAGCGCGTGTCGCGCACGGTCATGCGGGGCGTTTCGAAGGATGTCGGCGGGATGAACGAGGATGGCCTGAAGATCGCCAGAAGATGGCTGCCGATCACAGCTGCACCGGGTTTCGGCGCAGCTGTGTCAGCGACTTCAAATCAGATCATGCGCCTCAGGCTTGCGCTGCGAGAACGCGGCGCTCCCACGGGGTGATTTCGTCGAAGAAGCTGGTCAGCTCCATGGACTTGGTCGCGCTGTAGCCGTCGATGAACTCGTTGCCGAACACCTCGCGGGCCAGCTCGCTACGCTGCAGGCGCTGCAGTGCGTCGTACATCGTGCAGGGCAGCAGCAACTCCGGCGGCACCTCGAACTCACCCTGGATCGGCGCGGTGGGCTCCAGTGCGCGCTCGATGCCGTGCAGACCGGCAGCCAGGCTCGCGGCGATGGCCAGGTAGGGGTTGGCGTCGGCACCGGGCAGGCGGTTCTCCACGCGACGGGCCACCGGCGCGCTGGCCGGAATGCGCAGGCCGGCAGCGCGGTTGTCATGGGACCAGCACGCGTTGTTCGGCGAAGCGTACGGGTGGCACAGGCGCTGGAAGGAGTTCACGTTCGGCGCGAACAGCAGGGTGAAGTCCGACAGGCACGCCTGCAGGCCACCGATGAAGTGGCGGAACTCCGGCGTGGCCTCGCCCTGGGCGTCGCTGAAGATATTGCGGCCCTCGCCGTCGACGATGCTCTGGTGAATGTGCATCGAACTGCCCGGCGTGTGCGCCAGCGGCTTGGCCATGCATACCACGATCAGCCCGTGCTTGAGCGCGACTTCCTTGAGCAGGTGCTTGAACAGGAAGGTCTGGTCGGCCAGCAGTACCGGGTCGCCATGCAGGAAGTTGATCTCGAACTGGGTGGTGCCCATCTCGTGCATGAAGGTGTCGCGTTCGAGCCCCACCGCTGCCATGCAGCGGTAGACGTCCTGGAAGAACGGGCGCAGGCCGTTGTTGGACGACACGCTGAAGGCCGAGTGACCGATCTCGCGGCGACCGTCCAGTCCGACCGGCGCCTGGAAGGCTTCCAGCGGATCGGGGTTGGGGGCGAACACGAAGAACTCCAGCTCGGTCGCCACCACCGGGCTCCAGCCGCGTTCGGCGTAGCGCGCGACGACCTGCTTGAGCAGGCCGCGGGTGGACAGGCCGGAGGGCTTGCCATCGAGCTCCAGCGCATCGCAGATGGCAAAGGCGCGGGGTTCGTCGCTCCAGGGCAGGCGGTGAATCTGGGTCGGCTCGGCGATCAGGGCGAGGTCGCCGTCGTCGCTGCCGTAGAACTTCGCGGCCGGGTAGCCGCCCATGATGCATTGCAGCAGGACGCCGCGCGCCAGTTGCAGCCGGCGCCCGGTGAGAAAGCCCTCGCCGGTCATCACCTTGCCACGCGGCACCCCGTTGAGGTCGGGGGTGACGCACTCGATCTCTTCCACTCCGGCCAGACGCTCGGCGAGTGGGATTCCTGGATCGTTACTCATGACTTCTTATCCTTGTTCTTTTGTCCCTGTCACAGGACGCCGCGCGAGGCGCGCGAGCCCGTACAAAATACGCATCACGCGTTCGATATTTCAAGCGGGCACAGGAGTGAAAACTGTAGGAGCGCGCCATGCGCGCGATCGCGGGAATGGCCCGCTCTTACAAGGAGAATCCGTGCCAAAAGAAAACGCCGCTCAAGAGAGCGGCGTTTTCGTTGCATCACCCAAGGTCAGAACAGATGGGTGAACAGCCAGTACAGCGACGCCGAGAGCACGATGGCCGCCGGCAGGGTCAACACCCAGGCCATCAGCAGGTTGCGGATGGTGCGCATCTGCAGGCCCGAGCCGTTGGCCGCCATGGTCCCGGCGACGCCGGACGACAGCACGTGGGTCGTCGATACCGGCAACCCGTACATGTCCGCCGCGCCGATGGTCAGCATCGCCACCATCTCCGCCGAGGCGCCCTGGGCGTAGGTCAGGTGGGTCTTGCCGATCTTCTCGCCGACGGTCACCACGATGCGCTTCCAGCCGACCATGGTGCCCAGGCCGAGAGCGATGGCCACGGCGACCTTCACCCACAGCGGGATGAAGCGCGTCGACTCGTCGATCTTGCCCTTGAATGCGGCCAGCTTGCTGGTGGTGTCCGCGTCGAAATTGCCGACCTTGTCCTTGTCCATCAGGCGGATCGCCTCGCTGGTCAGGTACATGTCGTTACGCACGTTGCCCATGGCCTCGGCCGGCACACGGGCCAGGCTGCCGTAGCCCTTCACTTCCGCGCCGATGGCACCGGTCAGCGCCGCCAGGGACGGGATGAGTTCGGGCTTGGCTTCCTTGGTGCGCACGTACTCCGACAGCACCGCGCGCGGGTCGGCCGGGGCCGGCTGCGGCGCGGCACGGACCAGCGCCTGCTGGGTAACTTCGGCGATGGCGACGAACTGCACGGTCTGGTCCGCCGGCATGGTGCGGTTCAGCGCATAGGCCATCGGCAAGGTGCCGACCAGGATCAGCATGATCAGGCCCATGCCTTTCTGCCCGTCGTTGGAGCCGTGGGCGAACGACACGCCGGTGCAGGTGAGGATCAGCAGGCCGCGAATCCACCACGGCGGCGGCGTCTTGCCCTTGGGCGCCTTGTACAGCGCGCGGTTCTTCACCAGCAGGCGCAGCGCCAACAGCAGCAGCGCGGCGCAGAAGAAGCCGATCAGCGGCGAGAGCAGCAGCGAGTAGCCGACCTTGGTCGCCTGCGCCCAGTCCACACCGCTGGTGCCGTCGCGGCCGTGCATCAGCGCGTTGGCCACGCCGACGCCGATGATCGAGCCGATCAGCGTGTGCGACGACGACGCCGGCAGGCCCAGCCACCAGGTGCCGAGGTTCCAAAGGATGGCCGCGATCAGCAGGGCGAAGACCATGGCGAAACCAGCCGAGGAGCCGACCTGCAGGATCAGTTCCACCGGCAGCAGGGCGATGATGCCGAAGGCCACTGCGCCGCTGGAGAGCAGCACGCCGAGGAAGTTGAAGCAGCCCGACCAGACCACCGCGAAGTGCGGCGGCAGCGAGTGGGTATAGATGACGGTGGCCACCGCGTTGGCGGTGTCGTGGAAGCCGTTGACGAACTCGAAGCCCAGGGCGATGAACAGGGCGACCCCGAGCAGCAGGAACGGCGTCCAGGTGGTGACCGCGGTGGTGACGTCGTCGACATCGCGCACCAGGCTCCAGGCCGAGAACAGCAGGCCGACAGCGAGCACGGCGAAGAAGATGAAGGCGGTGATGCGGCCGGGCCTGTGTTCCAGATGGGGCCGGTCTTCGACGACGGGAACGGCCAGGGTATCGGTGGTCATGCTGGGAGTCCGCTTGGGGGTGTCCCGGTCATGATCGGCAGGGAATGTTACAGGTTGTGTCTCAGCGCAATTGACCGGCGCACGACGGAACACCGGTGCTCACCTGTAGGCGCGGGCCATGCCCGCGATCGCGCGCACGGGCTCGGCGCCCCCGTTCGCCCTACAGGAGCTCGCATCAGTAGACTTCGGGCACCACGATCTGCTGCGGCGTCGGCGTGCGCGAGTAGTCTTCGTGGCGCTGGCGCTGCGGCAGGATCACCGCCGGGTGCTCGACGTCCTCGTAGGGAATCAGCTTCAGCAGGTGGCTGATGCAGTTGAGCCGCGCGCGCTTCTTGTCGTCGGCCTGCACCACCCACCAGGGCGCCTCGGGGATGTGGGTGCGCTCAAGCATGATTTCCTTGGCCTTGGTGTAGGCCTCCCAGCGACGCCGCGACTCCAGGTCCATGGGGCTGAGCTTCCACTGCTTGAGCGGGTCGTGGATGCGACTGAGGAAGCGCAGGTGCTGTTCGTCGTCGGAGATCGAGAACCAGTACTTGATCAGCTGGATGCCCGAGCGCGCCAGCATGCGCTCGAACTCCGGCACGCTGCGGAAGAACTCCTCGTACTGGTCGTCCGAGCAGAAGCCCATCACCCGCTCGACGCCGGCGCGGTTGTACCAACTGCGGTCGAACAGGACGATTTCCCCCGCCGCCGGCAGGTGCGAGACGTAGCGCTGGAAGTACCACTGGGTCTGCTCGCGGTCGTTCGGCGCGGGCAGCGCGGCGACCCGGCAGACGCGCGGATTGAGGCGCTGGGTGATGCGCTTGATCACGCCGCCCTTGCCCGCCGCATCACGGCCTTCGAAGAGGATCACCACCTTGTGGCCGGTCTTCACCACCCAGCTCTGCAGCTTCACCAGTTCGCCCTGCAGGCGGAACAGCTCGCTGAAGTAGCGACGGCGGGCGAGCTTTTCCTCGTCGACGTCGGCGTGCTCGTCGAACAGCTCGTCGAGGTTGCGCACATCCTCCAGCAGCTCCAGCTCCAGCTCTTCGTCGCTGTGGTCGAGCAGTTCGCGGTGGATGCGGCGGATCACGGATTCATTGGTCAGGGGCATGGCGGCGGCCTACGCGTCGGGGCTTTGCCGACAGACTAGGGGCGCTCGGTGTCAGGCTGGTGACAGCGACCCCGGCCGCACAGGATTCGCGGACGTGACCCACTCCTACAAAAGCACGACTACCTGTAGGAGCAGGCCATGCCCGCGACCAGCGCCCGCAAGGGGCGCCCTCCCCTTACTGCTCGCGCAGCTCCATCACCTTCAACTCCGGATCGGCCTTGATCTGCTCCTCGGTGAATGGCAACTCCGGCCACTGCTGCCGAGCGAACAATTCGGTCTGGTCACGGTGATGCGGCGAGTTGGGCTCGCTGGACTGTGAGAACGCCAGCAGCCCGCGCGCCTTCGGGCCATCGGCGGTGAAGTCCACCAGCTGGATGTAGCTACTGCCGCTGAGCACGCGGTAATGGTCGCCCTGCCACTCCGAGGTGATGGCGTTGTACACACCCTCGTTGCCGGTGCCGCCGGGGATGCCCAGCGGATTGGCGACATCGCCGGTCAGCTGTAGCTCGCCCCACTTCTCGTCGGCGCGGATGCGGCGGCCATCGATCTCCTGCGCGGCGGCAACCAGCGCCTGCTGCGCCTGCTGGCGGACTTCCGGCTTGTCCAGGGCGATGCCCGAAGGGGTGGCCAGCGGCAGCTTGGGATCGAAAGGCAGGCGCCAGCCGCCGTCGATCTTCAGGAAGCGCGCGACGAAGGCCTGGAAGTACGCGAAGCCTGGATTGCTGTCGAGGTTGACGTGGCGGTCCCACGAACCCAGCGCCGCGCACGCCGCCTCGGTGCCCGCCGGGGCCGGCTTGCACAGTTGCAGCAGGTCGTCGAGGAGCATGTCGGCCACATAGACGCGGTTGTCGGTGACCATTTTCTGCAGGTCGTCCGGGCCGATCCTGGCGTCGCCCGTCAAGCGTTCCAGGGCGAAGCGCGCGCGGGCGCTGACCGGCACCGAATCGCGGCTCACCAGCGGCGAGAACCCAGTCAGCGGCTGTGCCGGGTTGCTCATCCAGGCGCTGTCATTGGAGTTCTGCACGAAGTCATCGCGCTCCAGCGCCGGCATCTGCTCCGGCGGCGTCAGCCCGGCGTGACGGGCGCCCGGCGCGCTCGACCAGTTGCAGGCGCGGCGCCCACCCTGTAGCACCGGCAGGCCCTGCTTCTGGTACTCGGCGATGGCGCAGTCGGCCAGTTGCTGCTGGCTCAGGTGCGGCACCACCGACTGGTTGAGGTAGAGCACCTTGCCCTCGGCGTTGGTGGCCAGGGTGTTGACCCAGGGAATACCCTGCACATGCTCGATGCTATCGCGCAGCTCATCCAGGCTGCGCGCGTGATCGATGGCGTACCACTGCTGCAGCACGCGGTCGTTGCCCAGATTGGCGTCGCGCACCGCGAAGGCTTCGCTGGCGTTCCAGGGGAACTTGCCTGGCACGCTGAGCAGCGGGCCGTACTCGGACTCGTACAGCGTGTGGCTGCGCGTACCCACGCGGCCATTGGCCTCCAATACGCGAACGCGCAGGGTGATCTCCTTTAGCGGCCGCGACTGGCCATCGACGCGGTAGCTGCGCGGGTCCTGCGGATCGAGGTCGAGGCGGTACAGGGTGAAGTGGCTGGAGGTGTCCACCGTGTGGCTCCAGGCCACGTCCTTGCTGAAGCCGATGTTCACCAGCGGCATGCCCGGCAGGGAGGCGCCCATCACGTCGAGCTGGCCGGGAATGGTCAGGTGCATCTGGTAGAAACGCAGCGCGCCGAACCAGGGGAAGTGCGGGTTGGCCAGCAGCAGGCCGTTACCGTCCGCCGAGCGCTCGCTGCCCACGGCGACGGCGTTGCTGCCGTGGTCACGGTGGAAATTCTCGCGCCGGTCCATCGCCGCGAGTACCTCGCCGTCACTGACGACAGCGGAAGTTGCCTGCCCCGGCGGCGTGGCCGCCATCATGGCCTCGGCGAACTGCCCGGCGCCGGCCTGCACCAGCAGGCGGCGGGTCAGGCGCAGCAGGTCGTCGGCCTCCAGCGGGCGCAGCCAGGCCTTGCCCGCGCACTGCGTGCCGGCAGCCTGGGTGTCCCACAGCCAGCGGTTGTAGCCGGCGGCGTAGCCATCGAGGAGGTCGCGGATCGGCTGCGGCTGGGCGCTGCGCAGGCGGCGCAGGGATTCGTTGTCGTTGAGCCAGGTGTAGAAGAAGTCCGAGGGCAGGTTGCCGACGCCGGCAGAAGTCTTGCCGTCCTCGCCGAAGTAGCGCGAACGCTCGCCCCGCGCGGTGAGGACTTCTTCTGCGAGCAGGCAGGCGTTGTCGCGGGCGTAGGCGTAGCCGATGCCGTAGCCCAGGCCCAGTTCGTCCCTGGCCTGGATGTGCGGGATGCCATAGCGGGTCCAGCGGATCTGCGCCTCGAGTTCGGCGCCATAGGCCAGCGCGGGCAGTCCGGTAGCCAGCAGGCTGCCGGCCACGGCGGCCAGTCGGAAGGTCTTGCTCATTGATTCCCTCAATGCTCGGATGACGGCCGGATGCCCGGCCAGGGGCACGCGGCCGCGCCGCTCGCGCGGTGCCGGTGCAAGGAGTGGATGGCGGCTCAAGTCCGCCAAAGCAGTGCGCTGAAGGTCGTCGCGCCGCGCCTTCCGAGGCACGCGCGCAGGCAGGTTGCACAGGACATGGATTCTCCTTTTCTTGTTGGGCGCCTCACGAAAAATGACGATGCGCCTCTTGAGGGCAACGGATGGGAAGCACGCGAAATTAGCCCGCGACCGATGGCAATCGGCCACACCAGAAGGCTCTATCTCGCGGCTTTCGCCCGTTGCAGAGGCATCGCGGGCGGTTCGACTTCAGTGCGCCGGGAGGGTTCCGGACTGACGTTTCCAACGACCGGGCGACTGTCCCGTCCAACGCTGGAAGGCGCGGGAAAAACTCGCCGCCTCGGCATAGCCCAGGCACTGGGCTATGCCCTGCAGGTCCATCCGCGATTCGCGCAGCAGGCGTTCGGCGAGGCGCTGCTTGATGCCGTCGTTCAGCCCCTGCAGGTTTTGCCCTTCCTCGGCCAGACGCCGTTGCAGCGTGCGTTCGGAAAGGCCCATGCGTTCGGCCACCGCCGCCGCGCCGAGCAGGCTGGCGGAGTCGCGCAGCAGCAGTTGCTGCACCTGCCGCGCGGTAGGTGTCGCGGCCAGGGTCAGCGCCAGTTCGCCACACAGGCGCTCGCAGAGTTGCTCACCGCTGTCGCGCGCGCTGATCTGCGCCTGCGGTAACGGCGCCTGCAGGTCCTCCAGGGCGAAGAGCATGGCGTTGCGCGGAGCCGAGAACACCGGCTCGATGCCGAAGGTCTCGCGGAACGCGCTGGCATCGCCCGGTGCCGGGCAGCGCAGTTCAATCGCCAGGGGTTGCAGCGGCCGCTGCAGCAGTTCGCCGGAGAGTTGCCAGCAACCGGCGATGCCGCGCTCCACCACGAAAGCACGGGCATCCTCGGGCAGCACGCGGTCATCGAACACCAGCCACAATCCCCGCGTCTCCACTTCGCTGCTCACCGGGCAGAGCGTCAGCGCCAGGCTCTGGAAGCGCCCGAAAGTTTCGAAGGCTTCCTGCAACGTGCGGCTGGCAAGCATGGTGAAGCCCAGCAGGCCCAGCGAGGTGAGGTGGTAGTGCCGCCCGGTCGCCAGCCCCAGACCGGGCCGCCCGACGCGCTGCAACAGGTTGCGGATCACCGCCAGCTCCTGCCAGGCCTGGATACGTCCGGCCCGCGCCTGCAGGTCAGCCGATGAGATCGCGCTGCCCACCAGGCAATCGTCCGCGCCCAGACCCTCGTCGCGGGCGCTGTCGAGCAGGTAACGCACTCCGGTGATCTCGCGGGTCTGGCGCCAGTCCATCGCGGGCTCCTGTGGCGGCAAAGTACGCCGTGGCGGGAATCATCATTTTTTGGCGGACTTCATCATGGAAGAAAGCGCCAGCGCTGGCCATGCTGGAGATGCCAATAACACTCACAAGAGGCTTCCCCATGTTCGAGTTCTTCTACGCGCTGCCGAGCCAGAACCGCGCGGCCGACTACCGCCACTTCCGCATCGTCCCCGCCACCGGCGCGATCGGCGCGGATGTCAGCGACCTCGACCTCACCACCCTGGGCGAGGAAGGCTACGCCGAGCTGCGCCAGGCGCTGCTGGCGCACAAGGTGCTGTTCATCCGCGGGCAGAACCTCAGCGTGGAGAACCTCGAAGCCGTAACCCTGCGCTTTGGCGAGTTCGGCCGCGAGCCCTATGTGGTCGGCATGGACGATCACCCGCACGTGGTGCGGGTGGTGAAGGAGGCCAACGAGAAGACCCCGGTGGTGTTCGGCGGCGCCTGGCACAGCGACTGGTCCTTCCAGGAGCGCCCCCCGGCGTTCACCCTGCTCTACGGCCACGACATTCCACCGTTTGGCGGCGACACCCTCTACGCCAACCTGGCGCTGGCCTACGAATGGCTGTCGCCGAAACTGCGCGCGCAGCTGGAAACCCTCGACGCCATCCACAGCCCCGAGCGTGCCTACGGCGCCGAGGCCAAGCACAACGACCTGATGGAAAACATGGCGGTGCGCTATGGCAGCCACGAGGGCGAGGTGCGCTCACATCCGCTGGTGACCCGGCACCCGGAGACCGGCAAGAAGATCCTCTACATCAACCCGGCCTACACCAGCGGCATCAAGGGCATGCGCCCGGCGGAGTCGCAGCCGCTGCTGGATTACCTGTTCAGCATCGCTACGCAGCCGGCCTTCACCTGCCGCATGCGCTGGAGCGCGGGCACCCTGGCGATCTGGGACAACCGCAGTACCTGGCACTACCCGGTGTCGGACTACCACGGCATGCGCCGGGAGATGTACCGCACGACTGTGGTGGGCGAAGTGCCCAGCCGTTGAACACTCAGTGTGATCGTAGGGCGGATAACGCTGGCGCGTTATTCGCCCTACGAAGCCGCTCCTACAGGGTGCTCAGCCGGCAGCTACAGCCCCGCGCCAAACCGCTGCGCATGCTCGCGCAACATGCCGCGCAGCAACTGCGCAGCGGGCGACAGGTAGGCGCCCTCGCGCACCGCCAGACCGATGGTCCGCGTCAGCGTGGTCTCGGCCAGCTCCACCTCACGCAACTGGTCCATTCCGTGCCCGCCGGCCAGCGCCTCGCGGGCGATGAAGCTGAGCAAGCGGGTGCGGGCGATCAGGTTGGGCAGCATGGGAATCGCGTTGGTCTCGATCTGCACCTGCGGCATGGGCAGCTGGTGGGCCTGGAAGGTGGAATCCATCCAGCGCCGCGACGACACGCCGGTAGCCGGCAACACCCACCGATACCGACACAGGTCGGCCATGGCGACGGGGCCGTCGAAGATCGGATGGTCACGGCTGGCGACCACCACCACCTGATCCTGCAACAGCGGCTCGCTGCTCAGCTGCGGGTCGTCGACGATCCTCGAGCAGATCGCCATGTCCAGCCGCCCGCTGCGCAGCGCCTCGCGCAGCACGTCGTCCTGCCCCAGCACCAGGCTCATGGTGACGTCCGGCGCGCGCGCCAACAGGTCCTCGGTCAGGCGTGGCAAAAGGTACTCGGCCATGGTCGCGGCGCAGCCGAGGCGGATATTGCCCACCACGCCGCTGGCAAAGTCGCGCACCTCGCGACGGGTTTCCTCGATGTCCTGACGCAACTGCCGGGCGCGTTGCAGCATGAGTTCGCCGGCTGGCGTCAGGCGGATGCGTCGGCCATCGCGCTGGAACAACCGCGCGCCGAGAGACTCTTCCAGGCGCTGGATGCTCTTGGTCAGCGCCGGCTGGCTGCGCCCCAGGCGCTCGGCGGCGCGACCCAGGTGGCCGAGTTCGGCAATGGTTTCGAAGTAGGCGAGATCGCGCAGGTCCATGGCGGCCAACCGATAAATTTCAGGAATGGATTCATGACTATTAGAAAATAGACTTGATTGATCCGGCTACCGATAATTCCGACGTCTTCCCCGCCCGGAGCCGTCCGTGTCCAGCCGCCCTGCCCTGCCCGTCGCCCGTATCCCCGTCAGTCTGCAATGGCTGGCCCTGGCGCTCGGAGCCGGAGGCGCCGGGCAACTGCTGACCTGGCTCGGCATCCCCGCCGCCTTGTTTCTCGGCCCCATGCTGGTGGCCATCGCCTTTGGCGTCAGCGGTGCGGAAATCCGCCTGCCGCGCCAGGCCTTCCGCCTGAGCCAGGGCTGTATCGGCCTGCTGGTCGCCCACGCCATGAGCTGGTCGGTGCTGCAGGCAATGGTCGCTTCCTGGCCGCTGATGCTCAGCGCCACCCTGCTCACTCTGCTGCTCTCGGCTGTGGTCAGCTACGCCATGGTGCGCTTCGGCGGCATCCCCGGCAGCACCGCGGCCTGGGGCACCGCACCGGGCGGCGCGGCAGCCATGGTGTCGATGGCCGAAGCCAACGGCGCCGACCCGCGCGTGGTCGCCACCATGCAATACGTGCGGGTGGTCTGCGTGGTCATGGCCGGCGCTCTGGTCGGCCGCCTGCTGGGCATCGAAGGCGGCGGCTCGGCGGCGCACAGCACGCCGATCGTCGACACCGCCACCCTGCCCGACCTGATCAACTGCCTGCTGCTGATCTTCGTCTGCACCACCGCCGGCGCCAGGCTGCCGGCCGGCCCGCTGCTGGTGCCGCTGGTGGCCGGCGCCGTGCTGCAACTCACCGGCGTGCTGCACATCACCCTGCCGCACTGGTTGCTGGCCAGCGCCTACGGGGTGATCGGCTGCTACATCGGCCTGCGCTTCGACCGCGAAAGCCTCGCCTACGTCGGCCGCCACCTGCCGGCCATGCTGGTCAGCGCAATGGCCCTGATCGCCAGCTGCGCGCTGTTCGCCTGGGTGCTGGCGGCCATCACCGGGATGGACTTCCTCTCCCTCTACCTCGCCACCAGCCCCGGTGGCCTGGACGCCATGGCGATCATCGCGGTGGACACCCACTCCGACGTCGGCCTGGTGCTGGCGATGCAGACGCTGCGGCTGTTCGTGGTGCTGTTCACCGGGGTGTCGGTCGCACGGACAGTGATCCGCCTGAGCCGCGCCTGACAGCCCCTCGGCTTGACGCTAACCCGCAGGATGGGTGGAGCCTAGGCGATACCCATGCTGCCGGTGCCGGGAGTGATGGGTATCGCTTCGCTCTACGCCATCCTACGTTGGTGTTTCGCTGCAGCTTCGGCAGAGACTGAGACCCTGCTCGTGGCAAGGCTAAAACCAGTACAGATCACCGGGCGGATTGCCCATGTCTGCCTCTTGCAGTGATTACCGCCAGACTTCTAAGGTCGTCGCTCTTTCACCGAGCGAGCACGACATGGACAGCCTTCACCACCGCCCCACCGCCTTCCACGTCACCCACTGGAGCGACGATCCGTTCAGCCGTGGCGCCTACAGCACCCTGCTGCCCGGTGCGACGCCGGAGCATCGGCGCCGGTTGGGCGAAGTGCTGGGCGGCAAGCTGGTGCTGGCCGGCGAGGCCTGCAATCCCGTCGCGCCGGCCATGACCCATGGCGCCTGGAACGACGGCCTGCGCGCGGCCGAAGCGGCCATCGAAAGCGGCGCCCGCCGGGTACTGGTGATCGGCGCGGGCTTCGCCGGGATTGCCGCCGCACGACGACTGCGCGAAGCCGGGATCGACTGCGTGGTGCTGGAGGCCCGCGAGCGCATCGGCGGCCGCGTCCACAGCATTTCCCTCGGGCCGGTACGAGTGGACGAAGGCGCCGCCTGGCTGCAGCACTTCGACGACAACCTGCTGGCCGCCTACGCCCAGCACCTCGGCCTGCCGTTGCGGGAAACCGATTTCGGGCGGCCCCTGGCTGCGGCGGCAGATGGCCCGGTGCCCGACATCGATGCGGCCTGGGAAGCCCTGCGCGCCGGGATCGACCGCAGCCTGCCACTGGCCGAAGGCGTCGCGCGCTACCTCGAAGATCGCGACGAGCCGACCCGCCGCGCCACTCGTTTCGCCCTGGACGCCAACCTGATCCTGGAGGCCTGCCTGCCGCTGGATTCGCTGTCGGTCGACGCGCTCGACGAAGAAGGCGTCGGCGCCGGCGACCGCTTCCTGCCGCAGGGTTATTCACAGCTGGCCGCGCATCTCGCCGATGGGCTGGATATCCGCCTGAACCAGCCGGTGACGGCCATCGACTGGTCCGGCGAGCAGGTGCGGGCGGGTGGCGAAATCGTCGATTTCTGCGTCTGCTCCGTCCCTGTCGGTGCATTGCGCGATATCCGCTTCACCCCGCCCCTGCCGGCGGCCCAGCAGGACGCGCTGGCGCACCTGGGCATGGGGCAACTGGAAAAGGTCGTGCTGCAGTTCGACGAGCGCTGGTGGCCGGTGTCGCTCTCGGGTTACCTGCGCTGGTACGACACGCCAGCCAGCTTCGGCGAGTGGCTGGATCTCACCGAAGCAGTGGGCACGCCAACCGTTGCCGGGCTGATCGCGGCGGACGCGCTGGAGCGGGTATTTGCCGGGCGCAGTGACGAGGAGATTGCCGTCGCAGCCTGTGAAGCCCTGCAGGCATGGGCAGATGCAGTGCGGAGCGCGCAGTTGTAAGAGCGCGCCATGCGCGCGATCGCGGGCATGGCCTGCTCCTAAAGATTGGCGCTGAACTGTGCCGCAAAAACGTAGGATGGGTGGAGCCTAGGCGATACCCATGCTGACGGTGCCGGGAGTGATGGGTATCGCTTCGCTCCACGCCATCCTACGCATACGTCCATGGCAGGTACGGAGCCTGCCCGCGAATCCGCTACAACCCCTCCAGCGTCAGATCGACCAGGCGCTCGACATAGGCCACTTCCAGTTCCTCGCCGGAGAACAGGATGCGATAGACCAGCGGCGCCATCAGCCGGTCGACGATGCGGTCCAGCTCCGGCAGTTTTTCACCGCGCACCCTGGCGCGCAGCAGGATGATGTCGAACTGGCCGCAGGCGATCGCCATGCAGCGTCCCGAAGAACCGCCGCCGGCCGCGAGCAGGTCGAGCACCACGGCGCGGCCGGGCACCGAGGCGGTTTCCTCCATGTACTGCTCGCCCCAGGCCAGCAGGTCGCCGCGCAGGCTGCCAGTGTCTGCCGGCTCAGCGTCGGGGCGGATGCGCTGCAGGGCGACGTCGCCGAGCAGTTCGCTCAGGTCACCCCAGCGCCGGTAGATGGTCGACGGCGTGACGCCGGAGCGCGCAGCGATCAGCGGCACCGTCAGTTCCGAGCGGTCGCGCTCCTCCAGCAGCTCTGCCACGGCCTTGTGCACCGAGGCCTGCACCCGCGCGCTGCGGCCGCCCGGTCGAACACCCTGATTGATTGCCATAAGCACCTTAAAGCAAAGAATTTGCTTTTATCCAAAAACGGGTCCAGCATCTCGCAAAAGCAAAATCTTAGCCTTTGCGAGCTGAATCATGGCACACACCCAATCGAAAAGCGCGTCCGGCTTCTCACCCCGAGCTTCGGCCTGGCTGCTGACCGCCATCCTCATGGCCTTCCTCGCCGCCGCTGCCGCACCCACGCCGCTGTATGCGCTGTACCGCGAGTCCTGGCATTTCTCCCCGGCCCTGCTGACCCTGGTGTTCAGCATCTACGCCGGCGGCCTGATGCTGGCGCTGCTGGTGTTCGGCTCGCTGTCCGACCACCTCGGCCGGCGCCCGGTGATCCGCGCCGCACTGATCTTCGAATTGCTGGCGATGGCGGTATTCCTCTACGCCAACTCGGTGGAGCTGCTGATCCTCGCGCGCCTGCTGCAGGGCTTCGCCACCGGCATCGCCACCAGTGTGCTGGGCGCGGCGATGCTGGATATCGACCGCGAGCGCGGCCCACTGATCAACAGCGTCGCGCCCATGCTTGGCATGGCCATGGGCGCACTGGGCAGCAGTACGCTGGTGCAGTTCGGCTCCGATCCGCTGCATGAGGTCTACGTCTGGCTGCTGGCGGTGTTCGCCCTGGGCATCGTGCTGCTGCGCTGGTTGCCGGAAAGCATCGGCCGCCAACCGGGAGCGCTGGCCTCGCTGAAGCCGCGCATCCGTATTCCGCCGCAGGCACGTCGCGCGTTCTGGAGCGTGGCGCCGCTGAACGCCAGCCTCTGGGCGCTGGGCGGTTTCTACCTGTCGCTGGGGCCGACGCTGGCGCGGCAGGTCACCGGCCTGCAGGTGCCGATGATCGGTGGCGGGCTGGTGTCGCTGCTGTGCCTGTGCGGTGCGCTGGCGATCTTCGCCCTGCGCAATCAGGCGGCAGCGGTGATCCTGCGCCGTGGCGGCCTGGCGCTGATCATCGGCCTGCTGATCACCCTGCTCGGCGTGGACAGCGCCAACCTCTGGCTGTTCTTCCTCGGCACCGCAGTGGCCGGGCTCGGCTTCGGCGGCGCCTTCCTCGGCGCGCTGCGCTCGGTGGTGCCGCTGGCCCACGCTCATGAACGCGGGGCGCTGATGGCGAGTTTCTATGTGCTCAGCTACCTGGCCTTCAGCGTGCCGGCGATCCTTGCCGGGCTGGCGATCCAGCATTACGGCCTGATCGCCACCACCAACGGCTATGCCAGCCTGCAGATCGTCGCTGCCTCGCTGGTCTTGCTGCTGTCCTTGCGCGCGCCTGCCGCACAGAAGGCGCAGGCCTGACTCAGGCCGCTCGCAGGAAGTCGTAGAGCCCGCGTACCGCCGGGTGCTCCAGCGCCTGGGCGGAATGGCAGAGGCCGATGCGGCGGATCGGCAATGGCAGGCTCAGTGAGCCACTGCGCACCGCCGGCGCGCCGCTCAGCAGCGATGCCGGCAGGATCGCCGCGCCCACCCCCGCGCTGACCAGACGCAGCGCCAGGTTCAGGGTGCTGGCCTGCGCGACCACCGGCGCGGCGCCATAAGCAGTCATCAGGCGCTGATGGGACGGATGCGTCGGGCAGGTGATCCAGCCACTGCTCTGCGCATCCTCCACGCCCGGCGGCAACGCCAGCACGTACGGGTCTTCCCAGACCGGCACGAAGAGTTCGTCCTCGCAGCAGAATTCCTCCACCGCCAGTCGCGCATCGCCCACGCAGCCCTCCTCCAGATGCAGCAGCAGATTGGGCACGGCCTGCTGCGCCAGGCTGACGAAGCCCTCGACCTGCTCGGCGCTGACATCCCCTTCCACGCCCAGGTGCAACGGCTGACGCGCCGAGGCCCGGCGGAACATGTTGCGCAGGCCGTCGGCTTCGGCCAGCAAGGCGCGGGCGCGGGGATACAGCGCACGAGCCGCCTCGCTGACCTCCACCCCGCGCGCCTGGCGCAGGAACAGCTCGGTGCCCAGCGCCTCTTCCAGCTGGCGGATGGTCACCGACAGCGTCGGCTGGCTGACGAACAGGCGCTGGGCGGCAACGGTGATGTTGCGTTCTTCGAAGACCGCGACAAAGGCGGCCAACTGTCGGATATCCATAGGCAAACCCGATACCAGGCACAGGAATAAGCCATTTTTCAGGCGGGATACCGCTCAATATACTTCACTGCATCGTTCAGCCATCCAGATTTCCGATAGCAGGAGAATCCCCATGAGCAAGCCCCTGATCATCGTCACCGGCGCCAGTTCCGGTATCGGCGAAGCCACCGCCCGCCTCTTCTCCCAGCTGGGCCACCCGCTGCTGCTACTCGCCCGCCGCATCGAACGTCTGGAGGCGCTGCAGCTGCCCAACGCGCTGTGCCGCGCCGTGGACGTGACCGACCGCGAGGCGCTGCTGGCTGCCGTGGCGGAAGCCGAGAAGCGCTTCGGCCCGGCCGACGCGCTGGTGAACAACGCCGGAGTGATGCTGCTGGGCAACATGGTCGAGCAGGACCCGGCCGAGTGGGAACGCATGCTCGACGTCAACGTGAAGGGCCTGCTCAACGGCGTGCACGCCGTGCTCAAGGGCATGTTGGAGCGCAACCGCGGCACGCTGATCAACGTCAGCTCGGTGGCCGGTCGCAAGACTTTCCCCAACCACGTCGCCTACGTCGGCACCAAGTTCGCGGTGCATGCGATCTCCGAGAACCTGCGCGAGGAAGTCGCGGCGCACAATGTCCGCGTCGTCACCATCGCCCCCGGCGCGGTGGAGACCGAACTGCTCAGCCACACCACCGACGAGGCGATCAAGAGCGGCTACCAGGACTGGAAGCGTGAGATGGGCGGCAAGGTGCTCAGCGCCGAGGACGTGGCCAATGCGATTCGCTATGCCTACGACCAGCCGCAAGGCGTGTGCATCCGCGAGATCGTGCTGGCGGCGACGCGGCAGCAGGCATAACGGACTGGAAGTTCGGGGTGTTTGTGGGAGCTCTCGCACGAGCTCCCAGGAAAAACACCACCGTAGGATGGGTGGAGCCTAGGCGATACCCATGCTGCCAATGCGACAGGAATCGATGGGTATCGCTTCGCTCCACGCCATCCTACGCAGAGCATTGAAGCGGCTCACCCCGCCTGCCGCGCCGCCCAGCGGCGGTACTGCTTGGCCCGGCGCAGCGTGCGCCACTGTTCCATCACCAGCGTGCGCCACGGCGAAGCCAGGGGGTTAGGCGCGCGGCGGGCGCCGATGCGGTGCAGCTGCAGCTTGACCAGCGCCATGTAGGCCAGCGCCGCCAGCGGCTTGGAACGCCAGCGGATCGCCGGCAGCTCCGGCTGGGTCTGGCTGCCGCGCTGCCAGTGCAGCACCAATTGCGGCTCCAGCGCCAGGGCAGTGCCGATGCCGACCATCTCCAGCCCGCTGTCCAGCACCTGTTCCGCCACCGGCAGGCGACGGATGCCGCCGGTAACCATCAGCGGCATGCGCGCCGCTTCACGCATCTCGCGGGCGAATTCGAGGAAGTAGGCTTCCCGCGCCAGGGTACGGCCGTCGCGGGCATCGCCCTGCATGGCCGGCGCCTCGTAGCTGCCGCCGGAGAGCTCGACCAGGTCGACCTTCTCGTCGTTCAGCCACTCGATCACCTGGCGCGCGTCGCTGGCGTCGAAGCCGCCGCGCTGGAAGTCGGCGGAGTTGATCTTCACCCCCACGCAGAATTCAGGCGATACCTCGGCGCGCACCGCGCGGACGACTTCCAGCAACAGCCGCGCGCGGTTTTCCAGCGAGCCGCCCCAGCGGTCCTGGCGCTTGTTGGCCAGCGGCGAGAGGAACTGGCTGAGCAGGTAGCCGTGCGCCGCGTGGATCTGCACGCCGGTGAAACCGGCCTGCTCGGCAAGCTGGGCGGCGCGGACGAAACGCTGGATCACCTCGGCGATATCGCCTTCGGTCATCTCGCGGGCGACGGCAAACAGTTTGGAGAACTTGCCCATTTCCAGCGGCACCACCGAAGGCGCGATGGCGCCCTGGCCGAGGTTGGTCTGCACCTGGCGACCGGGATGGTTGAGCTGCAGCCAGAACTGCGCGCCACGGGAGCGGCCGATGCGCGACCATTCGCGGAAGCGCTCAAGATGCCGATCATTCTCCAGCACCACGCCGCCGGGGCCGGTCATGGCGCGGCCGTCGATCATCACGTTGCCACTGAGGATCAGGCCGACGCCGCCGTCCGCCCAGGCCTGGTAGAGGCGCAGCAGCGCGGCCGAAGGCGCCTGATCGGCGTCGGCCATGTTTTCTTCCATGGCGGCCTTGGCTATGCGGTTGGGGACTTCGCCGCCGTTGGGCAGGCGCAGGGGCTGGAAGGGCGACATGGCAAGACTCCGTGGTTGTCCGGGTGGTTGTGGCTGCGGCGAGGTTAAGTTTAAAGTTCACTTCAAGGTCAAGCCCCTTTCGGAGCCCAGCATGAAAATCGGTGAACTGGCCAGCCTCAGCGGCCTCGCCCCCTCGCGCATCCGCTTCTACGAAGCCAGCGGGCTGATCGCCCCGGCGCGCCGCCTGGCCAACGGCTACCGCGCGTACCCGCCGGAAACCCTCGACCTGCTGGAAATCATCCGCAGCGCCCAGCAGACCGGCTTCAGCCTGGAAGAAATCCGCAGCCTGCTGCCGCATTCCAACCCCATCGAGAACGGCCACGGCGAACTGGTCGCCGGCCTGCGCCGCAAGGTCGCGGAGATCGAGGTGATGGAGCAGCAGTTGCGGCAGAACCGCGAGCGGCTGCTGGCGGTGATCGACGGCATCGAGAACAAGCCCGAAGGCATGGGCTGTCAGGCCAATGCCGAGCGCATGCTGGCCGAGATGCGCGAGCGCAAGGCCAAGTCTGCAGGAGCGGGTCATGCCCGCGTTGAGCGGACAAAGTCCGCTGCTTCAGCGAAGCGCCCTGCTCCCACCGAATCCTGATTTCGCGCTCTGGACGCTGGCTGGACCGTTACGCGGTCGCGGGCATGGCCCGCTCCTACAGAAGCGTAGGGCGGATAACCTGGAACAGGTTACCCGCCGCCAGCCCCGAAACGGCGGATAACGCCGGCGCGTTATGCGCCCTACGCTGCTCCACGCGCAAAAGCGAACCGTTATTTCCAGCCTTCCAGGCGCAAGGTCGCCCGCACCAGCCGCTGCTCTTCCTGCTCGATCTCCCGCAGGTTGTCGCGCACGCTGTGGATATGTTCTCGGGCGGCGCGCTGGGCCTGTTCCGGCTGACGCTCGTTGATGGCGCGGTGCAGACGCGCATGCTGGCGGTCGATCTGGCGCTTCTGCGGCGGCCGGTTGTAGAGGTTGTTCACCGAAGCGAACACGGTGCTGAGCATCAGCTCGTTGAGCGACTGCAGCGTGTGCACCAGCACCGGGTTGTGCGAGGCCTCGCTGATAGCCTGGTGGAAGGCATGGTCGCGCCGCGCATGCTCGCGTGGGTCCAGCGGCTGCGGTTCGTCGTAGGCGGCGTGCATCTCGTCGAAGCGCCGGTCGATCAGCACCAGGTCGGCCTCGGTGGCGCGCAACGCGGCCAGTCGCGCCGACTCCCCTTCCAGCAGCGCGCGAACCTCCAGCAGGTCGTAGAGCGTGCGCGGTTGCGAGCGGAACAGGTGCAGCAGCGGCGACACGTCCTCGGCACCGGTCAGATCGGCAACGAACGAACCGCGCCCCTGTTCGGTATCGACGATGCCGCGTCCGCGCAGTGCGCGCAGTCCCTCACGCAACGCCGAGCGCGAGCAGCCGAGCTTCTCCACCAGGCGCCGCTCCGAGGGCAGCGCCTGGCCGACCTTGAGCACACCATCGACGATCAGCCGCTCGATCTTCTCGGCCACCTGGTCGGCGACGCGCTGCTTGCCCTGTGCATAAGTCGTCATTGCGCTTCTCCCGAACTGGTAGGACCAGCTGAAACTGGCCTGTATGGTTGCGAAGAACCCTAGCTGTCAGGACTGGGCCTTTCCAGTGGACGCCCGTGCAAGAACTGGTAGGACCAGTATCAATGCAGGTGGACGCCGCCTGACCGGCGGTCGCATTTTCAGCGTGCCGTGGCTCCACGCGACCGCTTGGCGGGCGCGAACAAAAAAACAAAATCAGAGCACCGTCAGCCTATGAACATCCTCTACGACGAGCGCGTCGATGGCGCGCTGCCTGCCGTCGACAAGTCCGCCCTGCTGGCCGAGCTGCGCGCGGCCCTGCCCGATCTCGAACTGCTGCACCGCGCCGAAGACCTCAAGCCTTACGAATGCGACGGCCTTTCCGCCTACCGCACTGTGCCCATGCTGGTGGCGCTGCCCGAGCGCATCGAGCAGGTGCAGGCGCTGCTGAAACTCTGCCATGCGCGCAAGGTGCCGGTGGTCGCGCGCGGCGCGGGCACCGGGCTGTCCGGCGGCGCGTTGCCGCTGGAGAAAGGCATCCTGCTGGTGATGGCGCGCTTCAATCGCATTCTCGAGGTGAATCCACAGGGGCGCTTCGCCCGCGTACAGCCCGGCGTGCGCAACCTGGCGATCTCCCAGGCTGCCGCGCCCCACGGGCTGTATTACGCGCCGGACCCGTCCTCGCAGATCGCCTGCTCCATCGGCGGCAATGTCGCCGAGAACGCCGGCGGCGTGCATTGCCTCAAGTACGGCCTCACCGTGCACAACCTGCTCAAGGTGGACATCCTCACCGTCGAGGGCGAGCAGCTGACGCTGGGCAGCGACGCTCTGGACAGCCCCGGCCTCGACCTGCTGGCACTGTTCACCGGTTCCGAGGGCATGCTCGGCATCGTCACCGAAGTCACCGTCAAGCTGCTGCCTCGCCCGCAGGTGGCGCGGGTGCTGCTGGCCAGTTTCGATTCGGTGGAAAAGGCCGGCCGCGCGGTGGCCGACATCATCGCCGCCGGCATCATTCCCGGCGGGCTGGAGATGATGGACAACCTGTCGATCCGCGCCGCCGAGGACTTCATCCACGCCGGCTACCCGGTGGATGCGGCGGCCATCCTGCTGTGCGAGCTGGACGGCGTGGAAGCCGACGTGCAGGACGACTGCGAGCGCGTCGACCGAGTGCTGCGGGCAGCCGGCGCCACCGACGTGCGCCTGGCCTGCGACGAAGCCGAGCGCGTGCGCTTCTGGGCCGGGCGCAAGAATGCCTTCCCGGCGGTGGGGCGCATCTCCCCGGACTACTACTGCATGGACGGCACCATCCCGCGTCGCGAGCTGCCGCGCGTGCTGCACGGCATTGCCGAGCTGTCGGAGGAGTTCGGCCTGCGCGTGGCCAACGTATTCCATGCCGGCGACGGCAACATGCACCCGCTGATCCTCTTCGACGCCAACGTGGCCGGCGAGCTGGAACGTGCCGAGGCCATCGGCGGGAAAATCCTCGAACTCTGCGTGGCGGTGGGCGGCAGCATCACCGGCGAGCACGGCGTGGGGCGCGAGAAGATCAACCAGATGTGCGCGCAGTTCAACAGCGACGAGCTGACCCTGTTCCACGCGGTGAAGGCGGCGTTCGACCCGGACCGCCTGCTCAACCCCGGCAAGAACATCCCCACCCTGCACCGCTGCGCCGAGTTCGGTGCAATGCACGTGCACCACGGCCAACTGCCCTTCCCCGACCTGGAGCGCTTCTGATGCCCGACGCCAGCAGCGAACTGCTCGAGCAGGTGAACCAGGCGCTCGCCGCGCGCACGCCGTTGCGCATTCGCGGGGGCGACAGCAAGGCCTTCCTCGGCCGCCCGGTGAACGGCGTGGAACTGGACACTCGTCCGCACAGCGGCATCGTCAGCTACGACCCGACCGAACTGGTGCTGACCGCCCGCGCCGGCACGCCGCTGGCGGAGATCGAAGCGGCGCTGGAGGCGGCCGGGCAGATGCTGCCGTGCGAGCCACCCGATCATTCGGGCGCGACCTTCGGCGGCGTGGTGGCTGCCGGGCTCTCCGGCCCGCGCCGCCCCTGGTCGGGTTCGGTGCGCGATTACGTGCTGGGCACGCGGCTGATCACCGGCCACGGCAAGCTGCTGCGCTTCGGCGGCGAGGTGATGAAGAACGTCGCCGGCTACGACCTGTCGCGCCTGCTGGCGGGCAGCTTCGGCTGTCTGGGGGTGATCACCGAAGTCTCGATGAAGGTGCTGCCCAAGCCGCGGATGTGCGCCAGCCTGCGCCTGGAAATGGGCGTCCACCAGGCGCTGGGTGAGCTCGCCGAATGGGGCGCGCAGCCGATCCCGATCACTGCCGCCTGCTATGACGGCACCGCGCTGTACCTGCGCCTTGAAGGCGGCGAAGGTTCGGTGTGCTCCGCGCGACTGCGCCTGGGCGGCGAGGAGATCGACAGCGGCTACTGGCAGGACCTGCGCGAACAACGCCTGGGGTTCTTCGCCGGCCCCGGCACGCTCTGGCGGCTGTCGCTGCCCAACGCGACACCGGCGCTGTCCCTGCCGGGCGAGCAACTGATCGACTGGGGCGGCGCGCAGCGCTGGCTGAAGTCCGAGGCAGATGCAGAACTGATCCGCCACAGCGCCGCCGAAGTCGGCGGCCATGCCCTGCGCTACACACCGGGTGACGATGGCTTCCACCCGCTGCCCGCCGCGCTGCTGCGCTACCACCGCAGCCTCAAGCAGCAGCTCGACCCGCAAGGCCTCTTCAACCCCGGCCGGATGTACAGGGAGCTCTGATGCAAACCAACCTGAGCGAACAGGCCAGGCACCTGCCGCGCGCCGAGGAGGCCGAACGCATCCTGCGCTCCTGCGTGCACTGCGGCTTCTGCACGGCCACCTGCCCGACCTACCAGTTGCTGGGCGACGAACTGGACGGCCCGCGCGGTCGCATCTACCTGATCAAGCAGGTGCTCGAAGGTGCCGCGCCCAGCGCCAGCACCCGCGAGCACCTGGACCGCTGTCTGAGCTGCCGCAACTGCGAAACCACCTGCCCTTCCGGCGTGGACTACCACAACCTGCTGGACATCGGCCGGGCGGTGGTCGAGCAGCAGGTGCCGCGCACCTTCGGCGAGCGCCTGATGCGCCAGGGCCTGCGCGCCGTGGTGCCGAATGCCGCGCTGTTCGGCGCGCTGGCCAGGGCCGGGCGCACCTTCTACCCGCTGCTGCCGGAGGGCCTGCAAAGCAAGCTGCCGCGCCATCCGCATCCCCCCGTGGAGCGCCCGAAACCGCGCCACACGCGGCGCATGCTGATGCTCGAAGGCTGCGTCCAACCGGCGCTGTCACCCAACACCAATGCCGCTGCCGCGCGGGTGCTGGATCGCCTCGGCATCAGCGTGATCCCGGCGGCGGATGCCGGTTGCTGCGGTGCCGTGGACTATCACCTGAATGCCCAGGAACAGGGACTGGATCGGGCGCGGAGGAACATCGACGCCTGGTGGCCGTCGATCCAGGCCGGCGTCGAAGCCATCGTGCAGACGGCCAGCGGCTGCGGCGCCTTCGTCCGCGACTACGGCCATCTGCTGGAGCGCGATGCGCAGTATGCGGCCAAGGCCCGGCGGGTCAGCGAACTGACTCGCGACCTGTCCGAGGTTTTGCGCGAAGAACCACTGGAAGCGTTGCACCTGCACGGCGACCGTCGCCTGGCCTTCCACTGCCCCTGCACGCTGCAGCACGCGCTGAAGCTCGGCGGCGCGGTGGAAGGCGTGCTCACGCGCCTGGGCTTCAGCCTCACCGCCGTGCCGGACAGCCACCTGTGCTGCGGCTCGGCCGGGACCTACTCGCTAACCCAGCCGGAGCTGTCCCGGCGCCTGCGCGACAACCGTCTGAAGGCGCTGGAGAGCGGCGCCCCGGAAGTCATAGTCACCGCCAATATCGGCTGCCAGACGCACCTGGCCGGCGCAGGCCGCACGCCGGTAAGGCACTGGATCGAACTGGTGGAAGAGGCGCTCGCCGATGCGCCATTGGAATCCCTTCAAGGCGAGGTGCAAGCATGCTCAGCAAAGCCGTTCTGACCCAGCAGGAAGTCGGCCGCATCCTCGCCGCCGCGCGCGCCGAAGCGCAGCGCAACCACTGGGCGGTGGCCATCGTGGTGGTCGATGACGGCGGCCACCCGCTGGCCCTGGAGCGACTCGACGGCTGTGCCCCGGCCAGCGCCTACATCGCCACCGAGAAGGCCCGCAGCGCGGCACTGGGCCGGCGCGAAACCAAGGGCTACGAGGACATGGTCAATGGCGGCCGCACCGCCTTCGTCACCGCGCCGCTGCTCACTTCGCTCGAAGGCGGCGTACCGGTCGTGCTGGACGGCCAGGTGATCGGCGCGGTGGGCGTTTCCGGGGTGAAGGCCGGCGAGGATGCACAGGTCGCCAGCGCCGGAGTGGCCGCGCTTTGAAAGCGCTCACACGGCCCTGGCGACAGACAGCCACCGGCCGAGTTGTGGTCGTCGCCGGCCTCAAGCGAGCCGGCGGCGACACCCCCAAAAGCTTGCCCGAACTCGCTTTCAGAAGCCCCGCTACGCGCCGCGTTGCGGGGCTTTTTCAATGCCTGCCGGCCCGCGCGCCGCCCGGACACGCGCCACCTGAAAGAGTTATCCACCGCTGACGCTTTGCCTCCGACAACAACAAGGGACACTCCCCATGCAAACCTGGCAGCAGCTCTATACTCCGCTCGGCAGCCTCGGCCTCTCGGCCCTGGCGGCCCTCGTGCCGATCATCTTCTTCTTCCTCGCCCTGGCGGTGTTCCGCCTCAAGGGCCACGTCGCCGGCGCCATCACCCTGGTGCTCTCGCTGCTGATCGCCATCAGCGTCTACCACATGCCGGTGGACAAGGCGCTGGCCTCGGCGGTCTACGGTTTCTTCTACGGACTTTGGCCGATCGCCTGGATCATCGTGGCGGCGGTGTTCCTCTACAAGCTGACGGTGAAGAGCGGGCAGTTCGAGATCATCCGCAGCTCGGTGCTGTCGATCACGGTCGACCAGCGCCTGCAGGTGGTGCTGATCGGCTTCTCCTTCGGCGCCTTCCTCGAGGGCGCGGCGGGCTTCGGTGCGCCGGTGGCGATCACCGCGGCGCTGCTGGTCGGCCTGGGCTTCAACCCGCTGTATGCGGCCGGCCTGTGCCTGATCGCCAACACGGCGCCGGTGGCCTTCGGCGCGCTGGGCATCCCGATCATCGTCGCCGGGCAGGTGTCGGGCGTGGATGCCTTCAAGATCGGCGCCATGGCCGGTCGGCAACTGCCGATCCTGTCGGTGATCGTGCCCTTCTGGCTGGTGGCGATGATGGACGGCTGGCGCGGTATCCGCGAGACCTGGCCGGCGCTCCTGGTGGCTGGCGGCACCTTCGCCATCAGCCAGTTCCTCACCTCCAACTTCATCGGCCCGGAGCTGCCGGACATCACCTCGGCGCTGCTGAGCATGGTCTGCCTGACCCTGTTCCTGCGCGTGTGGCAGCCGGCGAACGTGCGTGAGACGGAGTTCTCCAGCATCAACGCCGACGGCACCGCGACGCTCGGTGCAGTCGGTGGTGGTGGCGGGCAGCGCCGGGAATCGCAGTACAGCTTCGGGCAGATCTTCAAGGCCTGGTCGCCCTTCCTGATTCTCACCGTGCTGGTGACCATCTGGACCATGAAGCCCTTCAAGGCGATGTTCCTGCCCGGCGGCGCGCTGGAGAACTGGGTGGCGGTAATCGCCGTGCCGTACCTCGACCAGCTTGTCCTGAAGGCCGCACCCATCGTCGCCAACCCGACGCCGATGCGGGCGATCTACAAGTTCGACCTGGTGTCGGCCAGCGGCACGGCGATCTTCTTCGCGGCGCTGATCTCCATGGCCATCCTGCGCATCGGCGTGAAGAGCGGCGCGGCGACCTTCGGCGAGACGCTGAAGGAGCTGAAGTGGCCGGTGCTGACCATCGGCATGGTGCTGGCCTTCGCCTTCGTCACCAACTACTCGGGAATGTCCACGACCCTGGCGCTGGTGCTGGCGGGCACCGGCGCGGCCTTCCCGTTCTTCTCGCCGTTCCTCGGCTGGCTGGGGGTTTTCCTGACCGGCTCGGACACCTCGTCCAACGCCCTGTTCGGCTCACTGCAGGCGACCACCGCGCACCAGCTCGGGGTCAGCGACACACTGCTGGTGGCGGCCAACACCACCGGCGGGGTGACCGGCAAGATGATCTCGCCGCAGTCCATCGCCGTAGCCTGCGCGGCCACCGGGATGGTCGGGCGCGAGTCGGACCTGTTCCGCTTCACGGTCAAGCACAGCCTGATCTTCGCCGCGTTCATCGGCCTGATCACGCTGGCGCAGGCCTATGTGTTCACCGGGATGCTGGTGCACTGATTCGCCGCCGGAGCTTTGCGCAGGGCGCATGACGCGTCAGCGTTATCCGCCGTTTGGGAGGCGACGGATATCCTGTGCCAGGTTGTGCACTCTACGGGACTGACGCCATTCGTACCTGGCGTCAGGATTCACTGTAGGAGCGAGCTTGCTCGCGAACCGAATCCGCTGCGGGGTCCGTTCGCGAGCAATAACAATGGCGTCCCCCTCGCTCCTACGAAGAGCAAGAGCCCCTCTCCCTAACCCTCTCCCTGAAGGGAGAGGGTTAGGGAGAGGGGGGCGCCCCAACGCCGATGTTCAGCCAAACCAACCACTCAGAAATCCACCTTCCCCCGCCCCGCCTTGATCGCCCCGCGCTTGCTCTTGCCTTCCAGCCGGCGCGTCTTCGAGCCCAGCGTCGGCTTGGTCGGGCGGCGCTTCTTCTCCACCTTCGCGACGCTGCGGATCAGCTCTGCCAGGCGCTTCAGCGCATCTTCGCGGTTCTGCTCCTGGGTGCGGTACTGCTGCGCCTTGATCACCACCACGCCGTCGCTGGTGATGCGCTGGTCGCTCAGCGCGAGCAGGCGTTCCTTGTAGAACTCAGGCAGGGATGAGGCGCGCACATCGAAGCGCAGGTGCACGGCGCTGGACACCTTGTTGACGTTCTGTCCGCCAGCGCCCTGGGCACGGATGGCGTTCAGCTCGATCTCGGCGTCGGGGATCTGCACGGTGTTGGAAATCTGCAGCATGGCTGTCGGAAGAGTCGGAAAGTCAGCAGCATAACGGCTGGCGACCAGTCTGTCGCCAAACCGCAGTACAGCGCCGCGCAAGGCTCATTCCTGACTTCCGTGTCAATTTTTGTATACGAATTTGTGTACAAGTTTTTCTTGCAATGTCATCAATTCACCATTAGAACCCAGCCTGTCACCGACCGCAGTTCACCCTGCGGGACGCCGGCCCCGAAGCCACAAAAAATAAGAACAACACAGAGGTGCAGCATGGTTTCTTCCGCGATGACGGCCCTTGGCGCCGCCCGCCCCCAACTGCGTTCCAGCCGCCGCCTGAGCACCGGCCGCCGGTTCGCCCTCGGTACCGCGCTGGTGCTCGCCCCGCTGGGCATGGCGCAGGCCGATGACGATCGCTTCTTCGAGTGGACCAGCAACACGCTGGGCTTCCGCTACGGCAAGGGCTTCACCAACCCGAACAACCCGCACGACATCAGCAAACGCATCTTCAGCTTCAGCCACGCCGACGGTTACCGCTACGGCAGCAACTTCTTCCACCTCGACGTGCTGCAGTCCGACAGCGATGACCCGCGCAAGGGCACCGACAGCGGCAGCAGCGAGGTCTACGGGGTATTCCGCAGCCAGCTGTACGCCTCGCGGGTGTTCGACCTGCCGCAGGGCAAGGGTCTGGTGAAGGACCACGCCTTCACCTTCGGCTTCGACGCCAGCCGCAACAACAACCTCGGCTCGGCGAAAAAGCGCGCACTGGTGTTCGGCCCCACCATCAAGTTCAACGGGCCCGGCGTGCTGGACCTCTCGCTGTTCTACTACCGCGAGAAGAACCACTCCGGCATCCCCAACGTGAAGCACCCGGACCACACCTTCGACACCACCTACATGGTCAACCTGACCTGGCTGCGGCCGTTCCAGCTGGGTGACCACGGGGCGAAGTTCCAGGGCTTCCTGAACTACACCGGGGAAAAGGGCGAGGACTACAACGACAACGACACCGCGCCGGAAACGCTGATGCGCACCTCACTGATGTTCGCCACCCTGCCCGGCACCAAGCGCCAGCCGAACCTGTGGCTGGGCGTGGGCTACGAGTACTGGCACAACAAGTTCGGCGTGGACGGCGGACGCGGCACCCGCACCTCGACGCCGACGGTGAACCTCGAATTCACCTTCTGACAGGGTGCGAATTGTAGGAGCGCGCCATGCGCGCGATCGCGGGCATGGCCCGCTCCTACAGGTTTAATCCGCGTCTCGGCCTATGTTCGGTCGTAGGGCGCATAACCTGGAACAGGTTATGCGCCGTTGTCCATGCGGCGGATAACGCTGGCGCGTTATTCGCCCTGCAAAAGCTCATCCGCCCATGGCGCGCTGACATGAAAAAGCCCGGCATCTGCCGGGCTTTTCCGTCCGGGCGCCACAAGAGGAATCAGCTCTCCTTGCAGGCTACGCCGTCGGCGGGCTCGCCGCCTTTCCAGTCCTTGTACAGGGTGGCGTCCTCACCCTTGGTCCACCAGATGTACTGGCCGGCGGCGTACTTGGCGCCGGAGGCGGAGATGACGTTGGCGAAGACCAGGCTGGAGGCGTCGGTCACCGGCACCACGGCCAGGCTGTTGTCGCCCTTGTTCAGGTACTGAACGCTGATCTTGCGGCCGTCCTCGCACTTGTACGAGACGCTGCGCGAATCCAGTTTGGCGTCGCCGGGCAGGACCAGCGCGTCGACCTGGGGTGCTTTCTTTTCCTCACCGCCGCAGGCGACGAGGAGGACCGGCACGGCGGCCGCGAGCAGCCAAAGTGCTTTTTTCATGAGTATCCCTCTGACGAAAAATGGCCCGGTCACTCTAGGAAAGGTCGGGCCGCACGGTCAATCTCGGGCGGCCCGTCTCAAAGTCGGGCGACTCAGTCCGCCAACGCCGCCCGCACCTCGCTACGCACCGCGCCCTGGCGTTTCAGGCGATAGCAGCCGTACATCACCAGCAGCCACACAGGAATCGCATAGACCGACACCTGGATGCCCGGGGTGAGCAACATGACGCCGAGGATGAACACCACGAAGCCCAGGCACAGCCAGTTGGCCGCCGGGTAAGCCACGGCACGGAAGGCGGTGCGCTTGCCGTCGGCATCCATGCGCGCGCGAAACTTCAGGTGCGCCAGGCTGATCATCGCCCAGTTGATCACCAGCGCGGCGACCACCAGAGACATCAGCAGCTCCAGCGCGCGGGCCGGGACCAGGTAGTTCACCAGCACGGCGAGGAAAGTCACCGCCGCCGAGACCATCAGCGAGCGCACCGGTACGCCACGGCTGTCCACCTTGGCCAGCGCACGCGGCGCGTCGCCCTGCTCCGCCAGGCCCACCAGCATGCGGCCGTTGCAGTAGGTGCCACTGTTGTAGACCGACAGTGCGGCGGTGAGCACCACGAAATTGAGTACGTGGGCGGCGGTACTGCTGCCGATCATCGAGAAGATCTGCACGAAGGGGCTGCCGCTGTAGGAGTCGCCGGAGGCGTTCAGGGTCTGCAGCAGGCTGTCCCACGGCGTCAGCGAAAGCAGCACGGCCAGCGCGCCGATGTAGAAGATCAGGATGCGGTAGATCACCTGGTTGATCGCCTTGGGGATCACCTTCCTCGGCTGGTCGGCCTCGGCGGCGGTGAAGCCGAGCATCTCCAGCCCGCCGAAGGAAAACATGATGATCGCCATGGCCATCACCAGCCCGCTGATGCCGTGGGGGAAGAAGCCGCCATGGGCCCACAGGTTGCTCACCGCCGCCTGCTCGCCGCCGGTGCCGCTGGCCAGCAGGTAGCAGCCCAGGGCGATCATGCCGACGATGGCGGCGACCTTGATGATGGCGAACCAGAACTCCGCCTCGCCGAAGGCCTTCACGTTGAACAGGTTGATGGCGTTGACCACGATGAAGAACAGCGCGGCGGTGGCCCAGGTCGGCACGTCCGGCCACCAGTAGTGGATGTACTTGCCCACCGCGGTGAGTTCCGACATGCCCACCAGGATGTACAGCACCCAGCAGTTCCAGCCCGAGAGGAAGCCGGCGAAGCCGCCCCAGTACTTGTGCGCGAAGTGGCTGAAGGAGCCGGCGACGGGCTCCTCGACGATCATCTCGCCGAGCTGGCGCATGATCAGGAAGGCGATGAAACCGGCAATGGCGTAGCCGAGGATCATCGACGGGCCGGCAGACTTGAGCACCCCGGCCGAGCCGAGGAACAGCCCGGTTCCGATGGCGCCGCCGAGGGCGATCAGCTGGATATGGCGATTCTTCAGGCCGCGCTGGAGCTGGCCTGCGTGTTGAGTTTCACGCGTCATGCGTCACCTGTTGTTTTTATCTGTGACGGGAATCGGCCGCCCGGCTTGTGGCCAGACGGTTCGTGTAGAGCAGTACGGGCAAGGCAAGGCTAAAGAGCGGTGGAATGGCGGGTCTTACTGGGCGTCGGGCTGCACCTCCGGGGCGGCCTGCTGGAAGGCTTCGAGGGATTCGCAGCGCGCGGCGATGGCGAGCAGGCGCGGGCAACCGGAAAGGTCGCAGTCGAAGCGGCGGGCGTTGTACAGCTGGGGAATCAGGCAGGCCTCGAAGTAGCCGGGGCGCTCACCCAGGGACAGCGGGCCGGTCCAGTGGGCGACGCCCTTTTCTACCGCGTGCAGGCCGGTCTCGACCCAGTGGCGAATCCAGGCGCTTTTCGCCTCGTCCGCCACACCCAGCGGTCCGCTGAGGTACTGCAGCACCCGCAGGTTGTTCAGCGGATGGATGTCGCAGGCGATGTGCAGAGACAACGCACGGACCTGCGCACGTTGCAGCGCATCGCGCGGCAGCAGGCCCGGTTGCGGATGGGTCTCGTCGAGGTATTCGAGGATGGCCAGGGACTGGGCGATGCGCGCGTCGCCGTCCACCAGCAACGGCACCAGCTCCTGCGGGTTGAGCGACTGGTAGTCGGCGGCGTGCTGCTGCCCGCCGTCCTTCACCAGGTGCACCGGGACCTGGCGGTAGGCCAGGCCCTTGAGCCCGAGGGCGATGCGCACGCGATAGGCAGCGCTGGAGCGCCAGTAGGAATACAGGGTGAGCATGGCGGTTCTCCGCGGGCGGCCACGCTATCCGCGCGGCCGCCGGGCAAGCGAGTTACTGGTCGGAGATCACGCCACGACGAATCTGGTCTTCCTCGATGGATTCGAACAAGGCCTTGAAGTTGCCCTCGCCGAAGCCCTGATTGCCCTTGCGCTGGATGATCTCGAAGAAGATCGGGCCGATCACTGTGTTGGTGAATATCTGCAGCAGGATGCCGTCATCGCCCGGCGCGCCGTCGATGAGGATGTTCAGCTCGCGCAGTTGCTCCAGCGGCTCACCGTGGCCGGCAACGCGGGTGTCGACCTTGGCATAGTAGGTGTCCGGAGTGCTCATGAAATCCACGCCGTTGGCGCGCAGCTGGCGCACGGTGGCGTAGATGTCCTCGGTGGTCAGGGCGATGTGCTGGATGCCTTCGCCGTGGTATTCGCGGATGAATTCCTCGATCTGCGACTTGTCGTCCGCCGACTCGTTGATCGGGATGCGGATCTTGCCGCAGGGCGCGGTCATGGCGCGGGAAAGCAGGCCGGTGAGCTTGCCTTCGATATCGAAGTAGCGGATCTCGCGGAAGTTGGCGATGCGCTCGTAGAAGCCGGACCAGACGTCCATCTGGCCGCGCTTGACGTTGTGGGTCAGGTGGTCGATGCACAGCAGGCCGACGGCGTTGTCGTTGGCGGTGCGTCCTTCGATGAACTCGAAGTCGACGTCATAGATGCTCTTGTCGCCATAACGGTCGACCAGATACAGCAGCGAGCCGCCGATGCCTTCGACGCAGGGGATGTTCAGCTCGCCGAAGTTGGCGTGGCTGCCCACCAGTTTCGCGCCCTGGGATTCGACATACGCGGCGGCCTGCGCTGCGTTCTTCACCCGAAAGGCCATGGCGCAGGCGCTCGGACCGTGCTTCTTGGCGAACTCGTGGACGTGGCCGGTGGGGCTGCCGTTGAGCACGATGTTGATGTCGTTCTGCTGGAACAGGAAGACTTCCTTGGAACGGTGCTTGGCAGTCTCGGTGAAGCCCATGCCGGTGAACAGCTGGCGCAGTTGCTGGATGCCCTGGGCGTCGGGGGCGGTGAATTCGACGAACTCGAAGCCGTCGGTGCCGATGGGATTGTGTTGTTCGATCTTGGTCACGGCGTTCATCCGGCCTCCTCGTTGTCGTTATCGGCTGGCTCGGCGCGGGGCCGTCCAGGCGTCTGGAATGCCTCCATCTCAACCGTCGCGGGGCTCTGGAACAAGCCGGGTGCCGCCGGTTTGCGCTCTGGCGGTGCGCTTGTCCCGGCAAGAAATCCTTACACCGCCCAAGGCCCCGTGCGGCATGCCGCCGCACCGTAAAGATTTCGTGACAAAGTGGTGCACCAACTTGCCAGTGCGAGTGCCGCGCCCTCGTCAGGGCGCCGTGCGGCGGCTACCATGCGGCCCATCTCCCCTGCCCGAATCGGACTTTGGCCCGCACTATGGCCCGCGCCGCTCCCCCTGATTTCGAAGCCACGCCGGCGACCCTGCGGGCCCTGGCCCGCAGCTACCCGCGCGGCCTGCACATCGAGCCGCACTCCCACGACTGGGGGCAGGTGCTCTACGCCATGTCCGGGGTGATGTGGCTGGAGACGCCTTCCGAAGCGCTGCTGGTGCCGCCCAACCGTGCCGTCTGGCTGCCGCCGCAGGTGCCCCACGGCATCCGCGTGGTCAGCGAACTGCAGATGCGCAACATCTACCTGCGGCCGGGCACGGCGGACTCCCTCGGCGAACAGGTGCAGGCGTTCGAAGTGGGCGGGTTGCTGCGCGAGCTGATCGTCCGGCTGGTGGAGCACGAGCGCGAGCCGGATACCGACTACTACCAGGCGTTGTCGCAACTGGCGGTGCTGGAGCTGCAACGCGCCCGCAGCCTGCTGTTGCGCGTGCCATTGCCGGACGACTCCGACCGTCGCCTGCTGAACCTGTGCCTGGCGGTGATGGCCGAACCGACCCAGGAGATATCCTTCGAGCAGCACGCCGCCGACGCCGGCGCCAGCGTGCGTACCCTTGCCCGCCTGTTCACACGCAGCCTGGGCATGGGCTTCGCCCAGTGGCGCCGGCAGGTGCAACTGGCCACCGCGGTGGCGCAGCTCAACGAAGGCCTCGCGGTGAGCCAGATCGCCCATGGGCTGGGGTATCAGCCAGGGAGCTTCAGCGAGATGTTCCGGCGTGAGTTGGGCGTGGTGCCGTCGGAGTATTGCGCCAGGTGAGGTTCGGCGTTGGGCGGTTCGCGAGCAAGCTCGCTCCCACGAAAAGCAAAATGCCCTGATCTGGCTCTGGCTCTGGCTCTGGCTCTGGCTCGAAAGTCTTCCAGAGAGATACCCGCGCACTCCGAACGGCCCCGTTCAGGAGGCCTCGTTGAAGCGGAGTTTCAGGGGTTGAGCGACATGGATGTCGCGAGAGCGTTGTCGGGCCAGGGATGGCCCGTCAACGCGGGCCCCTGAAACTTCGTTTCAACGAGGGAATTTTTCGCCTAAGCGAAAAACCGGATGTCCGGGGCAAGACCTTTGCCTTCTTTGGGGCGTTTGCCAAAGAAGGTCGCCCGAGGGGGCGAAACAAGATGCCCGGGCGTACGCCGAAGCGGCGCAGAAACACCCAAGCCAACGCAGCAGACCTGCAACACCAGAGCAAGAGAAAGCGCCGGCCCGGCCGGCGGATCGCGGGCATGGCCCGCTCCTGCAATGGGCGCTGCCGACACGCCCATCCAATACTCCCCACCCACATCTGTCCGATATTCCGAAGCCAATGACCGGCGGCGCTTCGGCGCGGCTCCTAGACTGGCCCCATTCCCGCCAGCCGCCGGAAACACCCGCGGAGTACAAGATGAACTACCTGATATCCCTGGCCATCGGCATCTGCGTCGGCCTCGCCTACCACTTCCTCGACTTCCGTTCACCGGCGCCGCCGCTGGTGGCGCTGGTCGGCCTGCTGGGCATGCAGATCGGCGAGAACGCCCTGCCGCTGTTGACCCGCTGGTTCCCCTGATCCCATCTCCCCCTGATTGCCAAGGACCCGTGCCATGAAAGCCCTGCAATTCGACCGCACCGGCGACCTCGCCGCCCTGAGCTTCACCGAGATCGCCGACCCGGTGCCCGCCACCAATGAAGTGCTGGTGGAAATCCACGCCGCCGGCCTGAACCCCAGCGATGTGAAGAACGTCCTCGGCCGCTTCCCCTACACCACCCTGCCCCGCGTGCCCGGCCGTGACTTCGCCGGCACCGTGGTGAAAGGGCCGGCCGAGCTGCTGGGCAAATCCGTCTGGGGCACCGGCCGGGGGCTGGGCTTCAGCCGCAACGGCAGCCACGCCCAGCTGATGAGCGTGCCGGTCGGCGGGGTGGCGCTGATGCCCGAGCACATGAGCTTCGCCCAGGCCGCCAGCTGCGGCGTGCCCTTCACCACCGCCTGGGACGCGCTGGAGCGCAGCCAGGTCGGCGCCGGTACCCGCCTGCTGGTGATCGGTTCCGGCGCTGTCGGCGCGGCGGCCATTTCCCTGGCCAAGGCCCGCGGCGCCCAGGTGCTGGGCGCGGTGCGTCGCGCCGAATCGCAGGTGGAACTGCAAGCCCAGAGCGTGCCGAGCATCCTGCTGGGCTCGGCGGACACCCTGGCGGCGCAGGTGGAAGAACACTTCCCCGGCGGCGCCGAGGTGATCTTCGACACCACCGGCTTCTGGCTGCCGGCAGCGGTCTCCGCCCTGGCTACCTTCGGCCGCATCGCCATCATCGCCGCGCCGGTGGACGGCCACGTGCAGCTTCCAGCCCTGGCGCTGTATCGCCGTGGCGGTTCGGTGGTCGGGGTGAATTCGCTGCTGTACGACACGGTGGCCTGCGCCGCGATGCTGCGCCAGTTCGGCCAGTGGTTCGACGACGGCAGGCTGCCGCTGCCCACCGGCCTGCGCGAAGTGCCACTGAGCGAGGGTGTGCAGCGTTATCACGAGGTCAACGAGGGCAGCAGCGAGAAGATCATTCTCGTGCCCTGAGTCCGGACACGGCTGGGAGGTTTGCCTCTCAGCCGGCTATCTGCATCGGCCCCCGCCGCACATTGCCCTGCACCTGCTCCAGCGCCAGGCACTGGTCGAGGAACAGGCGCATGTAGCCATAGCTCTTGCAGATCGCCTCGCGCAGCGCCAGACAGCGCGGCATGGCGAGCTGCGGGCCGCAGAGGGTGCAGATGATCTCCAGGGCTTCCCAGGGGTGATCGTCGTCGTAGCGGGCGTGCATCTTCAGCCAGCGCATGGCGTCCTTGCGGCTGCCGGCCGGCAGGGTGCGTTCGTAGGCATCGGTGGAACAGACCAGCGCCGACCAGTCACCGGTCGCGCCTTCGATGGCGTAGTTGGTGGCGGCCATGGCCAGCGCCAGCTCCTCGGTGGCGCAGCTGTGCCAGCACCAGTGGCCGAGGGCATGGAGTTCGGCGGGTACCAGCTGGGCCTTGAGTTCGGCCAGGGTCACGCCGTAGGCCTCGGCCCAGCGCACCCAATAATCGGCGTGGTTGAGCTCGACGCGGATGTTGCGCATCAGCCAGCGCCGCGCCATGTCTTCGCCGGGGCTGCGACCGAATCGGGTCTTGAGCAGGTTGTGGGACATGTACAGGGGGAATTGCTCCACCACCTGCCAGCCACCGACCAGGAAGGCGCGCATGGTCTGCCGGCTCAGCTGGCCGTCGCGCATGCGGGCGTAGAGGGGATGCTCGACCACCGATAAACGGCTGGCTTCGCATTCCTGCACCAGGCGCTGGGCCCAGTGCGGATAGCTGGAAAGCTCCTTGAGCGGCCCACTGCGAACAAAGGTGTCGTTCATCCAAGGCTCCGTTGCTGGTCGATCCATGCAAGCACCGGTAATTCAGGCCTCAGGTTAGTCCTCTCCTGGCTGCACGTCACCGTCCGGAGGTTGTGTCGGATGCTACAGCTGCGATATGCGTCTCACGCAGGAAGCTCCGGTTGAAGGGTTGCGGCCGAGCCAGCCCGTATCCCTGGGCGTAGTCAATACCGATTTCCCGCAGGACTTCGAGGATTTCCTGGGTTTCGACGAATTCCGCCACCGTGCGTTTGCCCATCACGTGGCCGATCTGGTTGATCACCTGGACCATGGCGCGGTCGATGGGGTCTTCGAGCATGTCCTTGATGAAGCTGCCGTCGATCTTCAGATAGTCCACCGGCAGGTGCTTGAGGTAGACGAAGGAAGACATCCCGGCGCAGAAATCGTCCAGCGAGAAGCGGTAGCCCAGGGCCTTGAGCTCCTGGATGAAGCGCGTGGCGTTGACCAGGTTGGCGATGGCGCTGGTCTCGGTGATCTCGAAGCACACGCTGGCGGGCTCGATGCCGTAGCGCGGCTGCACGTCGCGGAGAAAGTCGAGGAAGGTATCGTCACCGATGGTAGCGCCGGAGAGGTTGATGGCGCAGGTATGAATCGGTTCGTAACCGCCCTCGGCGTTGCGCTCGGCCAGGGTCCGGAAGGCGTTCTCGACCACCCAGCGGTCGATGTCCGGCATCAGCCCGTAGCGCTCGGCGGCGGGGATGAAGTTGATCGGCGCCACCAACCGGCCGCACTCGTCGTTCAGGCGCAGCAGCAATTCGACGTGGGCGCCCTCCATCACGCGCTCGTCGACGGGGAAGATCGGCTGGGCATAGAGACAGAAGCGCTCCTCCTCCAGCCCAAGGCGTATGCGCTGTACCCAGGCCATCTCGCCAACGCGGTTGGACAGCTCGGTATCGTCCGGACGGAACACCTGGGCGCGGTTACGGCCTTTTTCCTTGGCCATGTAGCAGGCCATGTCGGCACAGCGCAGCGCTTCCTCCACCGACACCAGCATGGCGGAGATGTGCACCACGCCGATGCTCACGGTGATGTTGAAGCCGCGGCCCTCCCACATGAAGTGCAGCGCCTGCACGGTCAGGCGGATGCGTTCGGCGATCTGCACCGCCATGTCCGGCGGACAGTGTTCCAGGAGGATGCCGAACTCGTCACCGCCCAGGCGCGCCAGGGTGTCGCCGTCGCGCAGGCACTGCTGCAGCACGGAGCAGACCTGGCGCAGCAGTTCGTCGCCGGCGGCGTGGCCGCAGGTGTCGTTGACCAGCTTGAACTGGTCCAGGTCCAGGTACATCAGCGAGTGCTGGTCGTGGGAGTCCGCCGAGCTTTCCAGGGCCTGCTTCAGGCGGAACTCGAACTCGCGGCGGTTGGTCAGGCCGGTCAGTGCGTCGTGAGTTGCCTGCCACGACAGGCTGGCCATGTACTGGCGCTCGCGGGTCATGTCGTGCAGCACCAGCACCACGCCGATCACACGGCCATCGGCGTGAATCGGGGTCGCCACCAGGGTTACGGCCACGCTGGTGCCATCCAGGCGCTGGATCAGCTTGCTGGTCTCGCTGCCGCCATCCACCTCTGCGCGCAGGATCTGCCCCACCAGCGGCAGGCCCTCCACCTGCGAGTTCTCGTCGAGCACCCGCAGCAGTGAACGCAGCGGCAGGCCGACAGCCATGGAGTTGTCCCAGCCGATCAGACGTTCCGCCGCCGGGTTGAAGTAGGCAATGCACTCATGTTGGTCGAGCGTCACCACGCCGTCGCCGATGGCCGCCAGGGTGGTCTGCGCACGTTCCCTCTCGGTGTCCAGGGCACTTTCGAAGGCGCGCTGCTGGTGCAGCAGCTTGCGCGTGCGCCAGACCGCCAGGAGGATCAGCGCCAGTCCGGTCAGACCGTTGACCACCAGCAGCACCCACATGATCATCCGCGAGCCCTGCCCCAGTGCGGCGGAGAAAGCCATGGCGGCCGGCGTGACGCCGTCGTTGATGGCCTGGATGCGGCTGTTCCAGTAGCTCAGGTCGCCGGGACGGACGTCATTGGCACGGATCTTCGCGCTCATCTCGTCGGACAGCTGCTCCAGCTGGTCGAGGTAGGCGTCGCCGATGATCCACATCTTCACGGCCTGGTCGAAGTAGCTGTACTCGTGGAAATAGCGGTACAGCCAGATCAGCGCACCGACGTCGTCGGGATGGATGCCACCCTGCAGGGCGCCAGCGCGGGCCAGTTCCAGGTCGGGTTGGCTGAGATCGAGGGCGGCGCGGAAGGTCCGGTCGCCCTGGGGAATCGCAATGGCGGTGCGGTAGCGCTCGTAATCCGCCGAATCACGGCTCTGACCATAGAGTTGCAGGTAGTGGATGGCGTCCTTCTGGCCTTTGGACCAGAGGCTCTCGCCGCCCACATAGGCGCGCACCCCGGAGAGAATAAAGAAGCTGCCGCTGCCGATCAGCGTCTGTAGCAGGACCACGACCATGAACGGCCAGACCAGCTTGAGCAGACGCGTCGTACGCCGGGTCGGCAACAGTCCCATTGCATCCATAACCAGTTTCGACTTCCTTCTTTCAATTCCTGGCAGGCCGCAGGGGTAGTGACGGCTCACCCCGGGACTTTTCTGTCAGGCCGCCCCTTCCTTAACTTCTAGCCGATCGCGGGAAATCCTCAAACTGTCTGCATGAGCTTGGTGGTCCGGATTCCAGCCGTCCGGCGGAAAAGTGCCAATTCGTTGTGTGAAATGCCTTCCGTCGCCATCCCACGATTCATCCGAAACAGGCCGATTAGTGGCCTTGCGACACTCAAGGCCATGTGCCATACCTCGATCGTGCAATCTGCAAAGTGCAATCTGCACGGTGAGCGAGCACGTTGAAAGCGCACGGCGAACAGTGCGATCCGCAATCAACGGATGGAGCGGCCATGCCACGGCGGGATATGGACAGGCGGTACGACCGGCTGGTGGGGCTGACCTACGAGTGCGTACTCGACGAAGCCAACTGGCTGCCGCTGCTCACTGAGCTGATCTCGGCCAGCGGCCGCCAGCAAGGTGCCCTGTTGTTCTGGGACCAGACCGAGAGCGGCGCACTGGCCAGCGAGATCAACCTCTGCGACCCCGGCGCCATCGAGACCTACAACCGCGAATTCTGCACCATCGATCCGTCCAAGGGCTTCATGCTCCACCGCCCGGTCGGCCACTGGTACCACGACCGCGAGGAATACGGCCCGCAGCGCATGGCCCGCGACCCGTACTACCAGGAATTCCAGCGCCCCAACGGCATGCACAACGTGTCGTGCCTGAAACTCAACGAGCAGGCCAACTCCGGCGTCTACCTGTCGGTGCTGACCAGCCTCGGCGCGCGCTACCCCACCCCGCAGGAACAGACCCTGCTGACCCGCCTGAGCGAGCACCTGACCCGCGCCGCGCGGATGTTCGGGCGTATCGACGAGATGCGCCAGCAACTGGCCCACCGCGACCTGCTGCTGGACCAGCACCCCACGCCGCTGTGGCTGCTCGAGGGCAACGCCCGCGTGCTCTACGCCAACCAGGCCGCTCAGCAGCGACTCGGTCTGCGCGGCGGGCTGTTCCATGAGGTTTTCGGCCGCCTGCACTGCCGCCAGCACGACGCGAAGCTCCAGGCCCTGGTACGCCAGGCCGCGCCCCGCGCCGGCAAGGGCAAGGCCGGCTGGCTGCCGCTGGGCGATGGCAGCGGGCAGGAACTGCTGGTCACCCCGGTGCCCGCCGAGGCCAGCTTCAACCAGCCCTTCCAGCGCCCACTGGTGCTGTTGGCGCTGCTCGACGCACACCGCCAGAGCCGCCTGCTGGGCGAACTGTTCGGCCTCACCCCGGCCGAGCAGCGCCTGGGCGACCTGCTGGTCCGCGGGCTGACGCCCGAACAGTGCGCCGACCAGCTCGGCACTTCGATCAATACGGTACGCAGCCAACTGCGTGCGTTGTTCCGCAAGACCCACACCAGCCGCCAGGCCGAACTGGTCAGCCTGCTGGTGCGGCTCGGGCAGCGCTGAATTTTCGCGGCCGTCATTCATTCAGATGATGGCCCGGGGCCAAGTGCCCCCTAAGGTGTTGGACGGATCACCGGCAAGGCCGGTGGCGCTTTCTCATCACTGAGCGGTATCCCAGGTGGACGGCATGGACAACGGCACCCAGCAGAATCCGAACTCGCTAACCGAAGCCATCGAGCAACTCGAACAGCAGCTGCGTCACCTCCGGGACGACGAGACCGACCTGCTGGCGCTCGCCACCGGCAGCGCGCCGCCAGCCGAAGCCCCGCGCGTGGTGCCCTTCCCCCGGCGCCGCGAGCGGCCGATGGGCGAAGGTGCCGGCAACGCGGTGCTGATGGACTACCTCTACGGCATCGACAGCACCCTGCGTTCGCTGCTGCCCGATGGGCCGACCGAAGAGTTGTTCCGCTACGCCAGCTCCGCTCCCGCCTCCCGCGCATTGCGCTCGCGCCGCCAGTTGCTGGCACGCGAGATCGACCGCTGCTGCCAACAGCTCAGCGGCCAGGCACGCATTCTCTGTGTGGGCTGCGGACACCTGCGCGAGGCCGAGTTGGCGCGCTCGCTGCGCCATGGCCAGTTCCGCCAGTTCACCGCGCTGGACGCGCAGGCGCTGTCCCTGCAGACGGTGGAGGCCAGCTATGCCGCGCTCGGCGTCCAGACGCAGCAATGCAACCTGGACGACCTGTTCTACGGACGCCAGGACCTCTGCCATTTCGACCTGATCTACTCGCCGGGCCTCTACGAGGTGCTGGACGACCACGACGCCCGCGACCTGACCCGCAACCTGTTCGCCCGCCTGCTGCCCGGCGGGCGCCTGCTGATGGGCAACTTCCTCCCCGGCGTGCCGGACATCGCCTACCTCGAAGGCCTGCTGGACTGGCGCCCGCACTACCGCAGCGATGCCCACCTGCTCGATCTGCTGCTGGGCATTCCCTACAACGACATCGGCAGTGCGCGGGTCTTCCACGACATGGGCAACTGCGTGGCCTTCCTCGAAGTCACCCGCTACGGCTGATCAGCCCTGCTGCAGGTGTCCGTACAGGCGCGCATAGAGCCCGCCTTCAGCGATGAGTTGCTGGTGGTCGCCGTCTTCGGCGATGCGTCCGCCGTCGAACACCAGCACGCGGTCGGCCTGTTTCACCGCGGACAGGCGGTGGGCGATGATCAGCGTGGTGCGCCCTTCGAGGAAGCGCTCCAGTGCCTGGTGCAGGGCGTATTCGGTGGCGGCATCGAGGGCGGAAGTGGCCTCATCGAGGATCACCACCTTCGGTTCGGCGAGCACCATGCGGGCAATCGCCAGGCGCTGCCGCTGGCCGCCAGAGAGGCGCACGCCGGAACGCCCGACCACGCTGTCCAGCCCCTGCGGCAGGGCGCGGATGGTGTCCGCCAACTGCGCTACTTCCAGCGCGCGCCAGCAGGCTTCGTCACCGCGCTCGCGGCCCATGGTCAGGTTGGCGCGCACCGTGTCGTTGAACAGCGCCGGGTGCTGCAGCACCACGGCCACATGCTCGCGCACGCAATCCAGGCCAATCTCCTCCAGCGCCGCGCCGCCGTAGCGGATGCTGCCGGACTGTGGCTGGTAGAGGCCCAGCAGCAGTTGCACCAGGGTGCTCTTGCCGCCGCCACTGGCGCCGACGATGGCGACTTTCTCGCCGGGAGCGATGTCCAGGTCGAGGCCGTCCAGCACGAGTTCGTCGCGGTAGGCGAAGCTCAGGTCGCGCACCTGGATGCCGACGCTGGTGTGCCCGGCGAACGGATCGCGGCGGTGCTGGTAATGCGGCTCGTCGGCGCGCGCCAGCAGCTCGTTGATGCGAGTCAGCGCCCCCCCAGCGGCGTAGTAGGCGTACTGCAGGCTGAGCAGTTGTTCCACCGGTCCGATCATGAACCACAGGTAACTGAAGACCGCGAGCATCTGGCCGATGGACAGGTCGGAGAACAGCACGGTGAGCATGGCCGCGGCGCGGAACAGGTCGATGCCGAACTGGAACAGCAGACCGCTGGCGCGCCCGGCAGCGTCGCTCTTCCACTGCGAGGCGACGGCGTAGTCGCGCACTTCGCGGGCACGCACACCAAGGCGACCGAGGAAGAAGCCCTGGCGGTTGCCGGCGCGCACTTCCTGAATGGCTTCGAGGGTTTCGGTCAGCGCCTGGGTGAAGCGCGAAGTGCTGTCGTTCTCCAGCTTCTTCAGGTGCTTCACGCGCTTGCCCAGCTGCACCGTGGCGAAGATCACCAGCGGGTTGAACAGCAGAATCAGCAGCGCCAGCTTCCAGTGCATCCAGATCAGGATGCCGGCGGTGCCGCAGAGAGTCAGCAACGCCACCAGGAAGCGGCTCAGGGTGTCGCCGACGAACTTGTCGAGGGTGTCGAGATCGGTCACCAGGTGCGCGCTGACCGAGCCGCCGCCGAGGGTCTCGTATTCGCCCAGGGCGATGCGCTTCAGGCGTTCGATCAGGCGCAGGCGGATGCGGTACACCACGTCCTTGGACAACCGCGCGAACAACTTGGCCTGCAGTACGTTGAACACCAGCGCGCAGCTGCGCAGCACCAGGGTTACCAGCAGCATCAGGCCGATGTAGCCGACCGGCTTGTGCCAGCCGGCGGGCAGCCAGTGATTCATCACCTGCAGGGCGGCGTCGCCCTTGCCCAGCAGCACTTCGTCCACCAGCAGCGGCAGCAGCAGCGGGATCGGTACGCTGCAGGCGGTGGCCAGTACGGCGACCAGATTGGCGAGGAGCAGGGCCTTGCGATGACGGAAAGCGAGCCGGCGAATCTCCGCCCAGCTCAGGCGGTCATCGGACAGCTCAGGCATGCCGCCCGCGCTCCAGCCAGCGCTCCAGCAGCGGGGCGAGTTCGCCCAGTGGCTGGTAGCCGTTGGTCAGCAGGGCCAGTTGGCCGTCGCGCTCGGCCAGCAGCGTAGGGAAGCCGGCGATGCCCAGGTCGCGGGCCCAGGAAAAGTCGGCCAGGGTCGCCAGGTGATTGTCCTGGCTGTCGAAGGCTTCGGCAAACTCGATGCGCGGCAGGCCGACCTGTTCGGCCAGTTCGCTGAGCACACTGGCCTGGGTGACGTCGCGGCCTTCGGCGTAGAACGCCCGCTGGATTTCGCCGACCAGCGCCCAGGCGCAGTCCTCGTCCAGGCGGCGTGCGGTGACCACCGCCCGGCAGGCCGGTTCGGTGTCGTAGACGAAACCGTCGGGCAACGCATCTTCGAAGCGGAACGGCTGGCCGGTGGCTTCATGCACCGCGTGCCAGTGTTCGAGGATGTAGCGCTTGGTGGTCGGCTCCAGCGCGGCGCCCTGCCCCGTGCGCAGCCCGCCCATCACCAGCGCCAGCGGCACACCTGCGGCGCGCGCCTGCTCCACCAGCTGCCTGGCGACCGGGGCGAAACCCCAGCACCAGGAGCACATCGGGTCCATCACGTAGAGCAGGCGGCTGGTCATGGATCAGTTCTCCGCGCGGGGATCACGGCCAATGGGGTGCGGCTGGTTGCGCTGGCGCGCCAGTTCAATCTGCTTCTGCCGCTCGCGGGCGCTGGCGCGGGTCTTCTCCGACAGCGTGTCCCAGCAGTGCGGGCAACTGATGCCCGGCGCGTAGTGTTGCGAAGCGCGGTCCTCGACCGAGATCGGGTTGCGGCAGGCATGGCACTGATCGTAGTCGCCCTCGGTCAGGTCATGGCGCACGGTCACGCGGTTGTCGAACACGAAGCAGTCGCCGCGCCAGAGGGTCTGCGCCTCGGGCACTTCCTCCAGGTACTTGAGGATGCCGCCCTTGAGGTGGAACACCTCTTCGAAGCCTTCGTTGAGCATGTAGCTCGAGGCCTTCTCGCAACGGATGCCGCCGGTGCAGAACATCGCGACCTTCTTGTGCTTCGCCGGGTCGTAATGCTCGCGGATGTAGTCAGGGAATTCGCGGAACGACTTGGTCTTCGGGTCGATGGCGCCCTCGAAGGTGCCGATGGCCACTTCGTAGTCGTTGCGGGTGTCGATCAGCAGGACTTCCGGGTCGGAGATCAGTGCGTTCCAGTCCTGGGGTTCGACGTAGGTGCCGACCTTGGCGTTCGGGTCCACGCCGGGCACGCCGAGGGTGACGATTTCCTTCTTCAGCTTGACCTTGGTGCGGTAGAACGGCTGCTCGTCGCAGTAGGACTCCTTGTGGTCGACATCGGCCAGGCGCGCATCGGTGCGCAGCCAGGCGAGCAGGCCGTCGATGCCGGCGCGGGTGCCGGAGACGGTGCCGTTGATGCCTTCCTCGGCGAGCAGCAGGGTGCCCTTCACGCCATTGTCCAGCAGGGTCTGCAGCAGCGGTTCGCGCAGGGCGACGTAGTCGGGCAGGGAGACGAACTTGTACAACGCCGCGACGACGATTCTTTCGGTGGTCATGCATCACTCCAGTGGTCGCCCGCGTAAAGGGCGGACCGGGCTTCTTTGGAAGCGAACGTTTGGAAACACAGGCTGATCGACAGCTGAAAATGACAGCGCCGGCTGAAGCCGGCGCTGTGAGTCGCATTCTACCGGAGCGGGGCGAACCCCGCACGCGGTTGGTCAGCCGCCGATCAGTGCATCAGGCTCTCAATGCAGATCATGCTTGCTGCCGCCACGGCAGGTCGGCGAATCCGGTGCCGCGCCCTGCTGCGCCCACTCCTCGGGGGTGTAGGTGTGCATGGCCAGGGCATGGAACTGACTCATCAGCTCGCCGAGCGTGGCGTAGACCTTCTGATGCCGCTTCACCGCGTTCAGTCCGGCGAACGCCGGGCTGACGATCACGGCCTTGTAGTGCGTTTCCTGTCCGCGGCTGTGCATGTGGCTCTCATCCAGCACCTCAAGGTGTTGGGGTTCGAGGGCACTCAGGGCAGTCTGGATACGGTCACGCATGCTCATGTCGGGTCTCGCTGGCAGTCAGTACGGTCAAGGCGGGTGGAAGTCAGGACGATCAGGGCTTCTTGGCCGGAGCGGCCGGGGCCTTCACGCCCAGCTCCTTGTCCATGTCGGCCATCAGCTTGTTCACCGGCTCTACCGCGGTCTGCAGTTTGGCCTGGGTCAGCTGGGCGGATTCGGCGGTCAGGCGCGGCATCTTCTCCAGCACCTTGCGGCCCAGGGGCGATGCGTAGAAGTCGTTCAGCTGCTTGAGCTCGGATTCACTGAAGTTGCTGGTGTAGAGCTTGACCAGTTCGGGTTTGAGCTTGTCCCAACCCACCGCGCGGTCCAGTTCGGCGTTGGCCTTGGCCTGGTAGCGGTCGAGCACGGCCTTCTTGCTGTCCGGCGCCTTGGCCTGGGCGAAGCGCTGGGCGAGCATCTGCTGGACTTGCGCGTAGACCGGCACGGTCAGCTTGTCGGCATGGACCTGCTTGAGGAACTTCTCCGCCTCGGCGTTGGCGTCAGCCAGTGCCACGGAACTGAAGCCAACCAGAAGTGCTGCGGTGCAGAGGGAACGAAGAACGGTCATGGGGCAGTCCTGTGAGTCTGAAGGGTGTCCGGGTGGGACCCGCCATTCTGCGCCTAAGTTCGGAATGTGCTCAAGAGAGTGCCAAATGGCCCGGAAGTGACCGGCTTCTCTTGTCGTACAGTTCCCGAAACGTCATGCTGCGGCGCGTTGCCACATGGATGTGACCGATGAACACCCTCACCCACCCGCCGACACTCGTCGCCGCGCCGCCCCTGTGCGATGCGCGCGGCCGCCTGAACAGCGCGGCCGTGGGCTGGTCGTCGCGGCCACAGACGCTCTGCCAGCTGTCCGGCAATGCCGGCCGGCGCAAGCGCTGGAACCACTGGTGCATCAATGCGCCGGGCTGGATGCTCTCGATCACCATCGCCGACCTCGACTACCTGGGCTACGGCGCCGTGTACTTCCTCGACCTGGAAACCGGACAGTCGGTGCACCGCACCCAGTTCAGCCCCTTCGGCCTGGGCTGCCACCTGCCGGACACGCCCAACCAGAGCCATCGCTTCGAGCACGGCCAGCTGTGCCTGGGCTTCGATGAACAGCCCGGCCAGCTGCGCATCACCGCCTGCGCGCCGAACCTGGGCGGCCAGCCGCTGAATCTCTCGCTGGAAGTGCAGCGCCCGGCGCACCTGGAGTCGGTCAACCTGGTGGTGCCCATGGGTGGCAAGTGCTTCCATGCCTGCAGCCGGCAGATGGGCCTGCCGATCAGCGGCAGCCTTACCCTCGGCCACAAGACCTACCGCTGCACCGACGGCCAGAGCTTCGCCGCGCTGGATTTCGGCCGGGGCGTCTGGCCGTTCAACACCCAATGGACCCGCGCCGCCTTCGCCGCGCCCGGCGGCATCGCCGGCAACTTCGGCGCCGGCTGGACGGAAAACAGCCACCTGAGCGAGAACGCCCTGTGGTTCGGCGGCGAGCTGCAGGCGCTGGACGGCCCTGTGGATATCCGTCAGGTGCCGCACGACCCGCTGTCGCCCTGGCAGCTACGCGGCAGCGATGAGCGCGTCGATCTCACCTTTACCCCGCGCAAGCTGCACCGCGCCTGCCCGCGCCTGGGCCCGCTGTTCGCCGAGACCTGCCAGTGGTTCGGCCGCTTCGACGGCTCGCTGCGCAGCGACGAGGGCGACCTGGTGCCGGTGAATGGCGCGCTCGGCTGGGTTGGTTCCACGCACGCCCGTTGGTGACTGCCCTCTGGCACCTGCCTGTCGCTGAGTCTCGCACGCCAGCCAGACCGCTCTATCACGGCCATTGAGCCGGAGTGGAACCCGGAAGCCCCACAGCGGCCTAAACTGGCCGAGACCCTTTTCCGGAGAAGCACCATGAGCCGCACCGAAACCGACAGCCTCGGTCCCATCGAGGTCCCCGACGACGCCTACTGGGGTGCGCAGACCCAGCGCTCGCTGCAGAACTTCGCCATCGGCGGACAGCGCATGCCGCTGGCCGTGGTGCATGCCCTGGCGCTGATCAAGAAGGCCGCCGCGCGGGTCAACGCGCAGCTGGGCGAATTGCCGGAGAACATCACCAGCCTGATCGAGGAAGCCGCCGACGAAGTGCTGGCGGGCGAGCACGATGACCAGTTCCCCCTCGTCGTCTGGCAGACCGGCAGCGGCACCCAGAGCAACATGAACGTCAACGAAGTCATCGCCGGCCGTGCCAACGAGATCGCCGGCAACGGCCGCGGTGGCAAGAAGCCGGTGCATCCCAACGACCATGTGAACCGCGCGCAGAGCTCCAACGACAGCTTCCCCACCGCCATGCACATCGCCGCCGCGCAGGCGGTGCAGAACGACCTCCTGCCAGCCATCGCCGAACTCAGCGGCGGCCTCGCCCAGCAGGCAGCGCGCCACGCCAACCTGGTAAAGACCGGGCGTACCCACCTGATGGATGCCACACCAGTCACCTTCGGCCAGGAGCTTTCCGCCTTCGTCGCCCAGCTGGACTACGCCGAGCGCGCCCTGCGCGCAGCGCTGCCGGCGGTCTACGAGCTGGCCCAGGGCGGCACCGCCGTCGGTACCGGGCTGAACGCTCCCAAGGAATTCGCCGATGCCATTGCCGCCGAGCTGGCCGACCTCTCCGGCCTGCCCTTCGTCTCCGCGCCGAACAAGTTCGCCGCCCTCGCCGGCCACGAACCGCTGGTGACCCTGGCCGGCGCCATGAAGACCCTCGCCGTGGCACTGATGAAGATCGCCAACGACCTGCGCCTGCTCGGTTCAGGTCCCCGCGCGGGCTTCGCCGAGGTGAAGCTGCCGGCCAACGAACCGGGCTCCTCGATCATGCCCGGCAAGGTCAACCCGACCCAGTGCGAGGCGCTGTCGATGCTCGCCTGCCAGGTCTTCGGCAACGACGCCGCGATCACCTTCGCCGCCAGCCAGGGCCACCTGCAGCTCAACGTCTACAAGCCGGTGATCGTCCACAACCTGCTGGAATCCGCACGCCTGCTGGCCGACGGCTGCCGCAACTTCAACACCCACTGCGTCGCCGGCATGGAGCCGGATGCGGCGAAGATGCGCGAGCACCTCGATCGCGGCCTGATGCTGGTGACCGCGCTGAACCCGCACATCGGCTATGACAAGGCCGCCGAGATCGCCAAGAAGGCCTACGCCGAAGGCAAGACCCTGCGCGAAGCCGCACTGGAACTGGGCTACCTGACCGACGCCGAGTTCGACCAGTGGGTGCGCCCGGAGACCATGCTGGAGGCCGGGCAGAATGGTTGAGCCGCCCCGCTCCGGCGCCACCCCGATCGAGGGCGACGGCAAGCGCGTGCTGCTGGTGCTGGGCTCGCCCAAGCCCGGCGGCTTCTGCCACGCGGTGGCCGAGGCCTACGCCCACGGCGCCCGCGCCAAGGGCCATGTGGTGCACACGCTCAGGCTCGGCGAGCTGAACTTCGACCCGGTGCTGCGCGGCGGCTACGAACAGAGCCAGAACCTGGAGCCGGATGTGCTCGAAGCCCAGCGGCAGATCCACTGGGCGCAGCACATCGCCTTCGTCTATCCGATCTGGTGGGGCGGCCTGCCGGCGCTCTTGCAGGGCTTCTTCGACCGCGTGCTGCAGCCGGGCTTCGCCTTCCGCTACCGCTCGCTGGAGTCCCGCGAGTTCGAGCCGCTGCTGGGAGGACGCAGCGCCGATCTGCTGGTCAGCCACGACCAGACTCACTGGCACTACCGCCTGCGCCAGGGAGCCCCGGCCCACCGGCAGATGACCCGCTGCATCCTCGCGCCCTGTGGCATTGCACTGCACCACCTGGAGGAGTTCAGCCCGGTGCGCGGTTCCGGCGAGGAGCAGCGGCAAGGCTGGCTGCGCCGGGCGGAACTACTGGGCACGCAGGTCTGAAGGGACGGCGGATAGCGCATGGCGCGCTGTCCGCCCCACCGCTTCCCCCTTCAGAAGGTATTCCCTACACCTTGGGAAATCCCCTACACCGCGCCAACCTCCCGTTTCCCTAGCATGCGCAAGCCCGAATTCCGGGCTTCTCTTTGCCTCTGGAGGCAGCATGCTTCGCAAACTTTCCGCCGAAATGATCGGCACGTTCTGGCTGGTGTTCGGTGGTTGCGGCAGCGCCATCTTCGCGGCCCACGCCATTGGCGTACTGGGTGTCGCCCTGGCCTTCGGCCTGACGGTCGTGACCATGGCCTATGCCATCGGTCCGATCTCCGGCTGTCACCTCAACCCTGCCGTCACCCTCGGCCTGTGGGCCGGCGGCCGCGTTCGCACCCTGGACGTCGTGCCGTACATCGTCGCCCAGATCATCGGCGGCGTGCTCGCCGGTGCCGTGCTGTTCTACATCGCTTCCGGTAAGCCGGGCTTCGACGTGCTGGCGGGCTTCGCCGCCAACGGTTTCGGTGAAGGCTCTCCGACCGGCTACAGCATGCAGTCGGCGCTGGCCATCGAGGTGCTGCTGACCGCGTTCTTCCTGTTCGTGATCATGGGCGCTACCGACAGCAAACTGGCGCCGGCCGGTTTCGCGCCGATCGCCATTGGCCTGACGCTGACCCTGATCCACCTGATCAGCATCCCGATCGACAACACCTCGGTGAACCCGGCGCGCAGCCTGGGCGTGGCGATCTTTGCCGACCCGCTGTTCATGAAGCAGCTGTGGCTGTTCTGGGTCGGCCCGCTGGTGGGCGGTGTGATCGGTGCACTGGTCTATCGCGTCGTGCGTCCGACCTCCGCCTGACTCACCCTGCATTGCCGTTACGAAACGGGCGCCTTCGGGCGCCCGTTTTCGTTGGTATGCAGGTAGGGAGCATAACGCCCCAAGCGTTATCCGCCATCGTCGCAGCCGGCGTAGAAAGCGTTCCGTTTATGCGCCCTACAGGTATCGGGCATCGAGTATCTCTGTAGGAGCGAGCCATGCCCGCGATCGCGAGTATGGCTCGCTCCTACAGGTGTCCCACGAGGGAGACTTCAGAAGTACTGGGTGAGACTGAACTTGGCGTTGCGGCCCTGGCTGTACACGCTGTCGCCGGCCAGCGCGGGGTGGTAATCGCGGTTGAACAGGTTGTCCACGGTGAAGTTCAGCTCGGTGTTCTCCAGGCCCAGGCGGCGCGGCTTCCAACTGGCGAACACGCGGTGGGTGTCGTAACTGTCATTCACTGTCTGGTCCCAGAAGATGTCGCCGACGCTGGTGCCCATGCCGCCGGAATACTTGTCGCTGGGCAGGCGGTCGGTCTTGCGGACGAACTCTCCCTGCCAGCCGACCTGCGCATCCCACGACGGGATCTTGGTGCCCAGGGTGGCGACCCACTTGGCCGGCGGTACGTCACGTGCCCATACGTTCGGCCCCCAGGGGTTGCTGTAGGCACCGTCGTGCTTGCCGGTCACCCACGAGTACGACAGCCCGCCGAACAGCCAGGGGCTGTCGTAGAAGCTTTCGACCTCGAAGCCCTTGTAGGTCACGCCCGGCAGGTTGCGGTAGTTGGACAGCGGCAGATAGTCGCCACAGCTGCCGGAAATGGTGCCATTGTCGATGGACTGCTGCTCGCAGCCGACGCTGCGGGTGCGGAAGATCTCGTCCTTGATCTTGTTCTGGAACAGCGTGGTGCGCACCTGCAGGTTGTCGCCGTTGATGAACAGGTCCGGCAGGTTGACCAGCGATCCGAAGCGCAGTGCGTGGATGCGTTCGGGGTCCAGGTCACGGCTGGTGGCGCTGACCGTGCTGCTGTTCTGCACCTCGTACATCTCGTCGATCACCGGCGCGCGCCAGGTGCGGCTGTAGTCGGCGAAGAAGCCCAGGCGCTCGGTGGCAGTCCAGAACAGCGACAGGCGCGGAGACCAGCCGCTGTAGGTCTGCGAGCTGTAGTCATGGCCTTGGGCTGCGTTGTTGTAGAGCGGCGCGTCATTGTCCTTGCCCTGGTTGCGCACGTGGTCGAAGCGCAGCGACGGGGTGATGGTCACGCTGCCCAGGGTCAGCGCGTCCTGGATGTAGGCGCTGTTGGTGTTCTGCTTGCCGCTGGGCATGAAGGTCGGCTGGAAGTGACCGTAGTTGTAGCGCGCGGTGTCGTAGGTGGAACCGGGGATGTACATGTCGGTGGTGCGGGTGTGGCGGTGGAACTGCGTGCCCACGGTGAGCGCGTGCTGCACCGGGCCGGTGGCGAACAGACTGGTGTTGCGCAGCTCCAGCACCTTGTCCTTGTAGTCGGTGTCCATCTTGCGGCCACCGGTGGAGACCTGGAAGAAGGCGTCCGGGTTGCGCTCGTCGGTCTGGTCGATGTGCGACTCGGAGTACTGCACCATCAGGTCGATCAGCGGGTTGTCGATCGGGTGGTATTCGTACTTGCCCGACCAAGTGGTGTCGGTGGTGTCGCGGTGCGCCAGCAGACGCTTGAGCGCATCCTCGTAGCCGTATCGGTCGATGCTCGACTGGGTCGGAGGTGTCGGATAGGACGCCGAGGAGAACGGCGTCCAGCGCGTGCTGTGGGAGCGGCTGTAGGCGAAGCTGATGTCGTTGTCGAGGTTGGGGTGCAGGTTCAGCTTGAACAGCCCGGCGTCCAGGTCCTGGGCGCTGTTGGGCAGGCGGCTGGGGTTGATCGGGTAGTTGTTGTTCGGGTCGGGGATGTGCCCGGCGAGCTTGATGTCGCGGCCGTCACGGGCAGTGAGGTAGGCCAGCGCGTCGACCTTGCGGTCCTCGGTGCGGCCATAGACGGCGCCGCTGTAGATTTTCTGCTGGTCGTTGGAGTGGTAGCCGTACTTGAGCATGGCGCCGACGTTCTGGTCGTCACGCAGCATGTCCGGCGCGTCCTTGGTCTCCATGTGCACGGTGCCGCCGAAGCCGCCGTTGCCGTTGTAGACCGAGTGCGGGCCCTTCTCCACCTCGATGCGCTTGATCAGCTCCGGCTCGATGAACACGGTACCTTGCTGGTAGCGCTCGAAGCCGCTCTTGGTCGCGCCATCGAGGGTGAAGGGCACGTCCTCGGCATCGCCCAGGCCCCAGATGTTGACGGTCTGTCCACCCGGTTTGGGCGAGCCGCCCATGGTCACGCCGGGCAGCGTCTGCAGCAGGGTGGGAATGTTGTCGGCCTGGATGCGCTCGATGTCCTTGCGGGTCAGGGTCGAGCGGCCGACGTTGCTGGAATCCACCGACAGGCCGCTGCCGACGATGGTCTGCGAGTCCAGCTCGATGGCGTTGTCGCTGAACTTGTCGACCTTGCCCGAGCGGCGCACGACGAAACCGTCACCCGCCTCGACCAGCTCCAGGGACGAGCCCTTGAGCAACTGCTCCAGCGCTTCACGCAGGCTGTAGCGACCGCTCACCGCCGGCGCCTTGAGGCCGTCCAGCTGGGAGGCGTCGTAGAGCACCTGTACGCCGGCCTGCTGCGACAGGCTGCCGATGGATTCGCTCAGCGCCTGCGCCGGCAGGTCGACCTGCCAGTCGGCAGCGCGGCTGTACTCGGCCATCATCAGGCTGCCGAGCAGCACGGCGCAGCCCAGCGGGCGCGCGAACGGGAAGTTGAAACGAGACTGCATGCAAGGCCCTCCCCAGGGTCGAAAAGCGCTGCGCATTTCGCAGCGAATGACGGGGAAGACCCTCATTCGAGAAAAACCCACACCTGCAAATAAAAATATTTCTCAAAAAGAATCGAATCTGGGTCGTTGCTGTTTTTGTAGGAGCGGACTCCGTCCGCGATGTGCAACCTGCCAGCTCGGAGCCGCCGGAAATCGATCGCGGACGCAGTCCGCTCCTACGTAATGAGCCAGCGCTGTAGGGCGAATAACCTGGAACAGGTTATCCGCCGGTTCCTTTGCGGCGGATAACGCTGGCGCGTTATCCGCCCTACCCTCAGGCCAAGCGCAGGAACGGGGAAGTCAGCGCGGCAGGATGATCGCGCTGCCGTCCGCCTTGCGTTGCACGCGCACGTCCAGCAGCACCGGCAGGGCCGCAAGGAAGTCGTCCGGGCGGGCCAGGCGCACGTTGCCGGAAATGGGCTTCTGCGCCAGTCGCTCATCACCCAGGCGAATCGGCGCCGCGCGGTATTGCGACAGCTCGTCCACCAGCGCACCCAGCGGCTGGTTGCGGAAGGCGAGCATGCCGTCGCGCCAGGCGGCGATGGAGGCGACCGGTACGTGATCGACCTCCGCCTCCCCTGCCCCGCCGAGCAACCGGGCGCGGTCCCCCGCCGTCAGCGTCTGCTCAGCCGGCGCACCGAGCTGCGCCTGCAACGCCACCTTGCCGTGACGCACGGCGACGGTCAGCCCATCGCCCTCGCGATGCACATCGAAGCCGGTGCCGAGCACCCGCACCCGGCTGTCGCCGGCGGTCACGCGGAAGGGCCGGTCGGCGTCGTGGGTCACTTCGAAATAGGCTTCGCCGCGCAGCAATTGCACATCGCGGAAACTCTCGGAGTAGTCCACCCGCAGTGTTGAATCCGCCGCCAGGAAAACCCGCGAGCCATCGACCAGCGTGACCTCGCGCTGCTCACCCGGCGCGGTGGATTGCACCTGCTGCGGATCGGCCAGGCGGCCGCCACTGAAGTCGTTGGCCAGCAACAATGCCGCGCAGAATACGCTGGCGGCGGCAAGCCCGCGCCAGGGCAGAATGGAGCGGCGACGCGGCGCGATGGCGGGCCGGCGCAGCTGGTCGAGATCGATCCACAGCTGCTCGATCTCACGGTAGGCCGATGCATGGGCCGGATCTTCCGCCAGCCAGTCGGCGAAGGCCTGGCGCTCGCGGGCATCACAGGCGCCCGAGCGCTGGCGACTGAACCACTTGGCGGCCAGTTCGTCGATCACCTGCTGGCGCTCCTCTTGCGGCGTCATGCTTCGCCCTCTCCCTGAACGTGCCGCTTGCAGTGCAACAGCGCACTGGCGACGTGCTTTTCCACCATGCTCAGTGAAATCCCCATGCGCCGCGCCACCTCGGGCTGCGACAGGCCGTCGAACTTGTGCAGGATGAAGGCCTCACGTCGGCGGGGCGGCAGGCTGTCCAGTGCCTGGGAAAGCTGCCGCAGATAACGTTGTCGCTCGAACTGCACCACGGGTTCGCCCCCTTCGGCGGCCGGTTGCTGGTCAGTATCCGTGGCCTCTTCCGGCTCGCAGGCAAAGCGCCGGGAGCGCTGCCAGTGATCACGCAGCAGGTTGCGCGCCACCTGGAACAGGAAGGCGCGCGGCTGCTCTACCTGATGCCGCGAGGAAGACTTGAGCCATTGGGCGAAGGCGTCCTGGGCAAGGTCGGCGGCGTCCGCCGAGCTGCCCAGCTGCTTGCGAAGGAAGCGCAGCAATTCGCCGTGGAAGGAGCGATAGGCCTGGGACACCGAACGGGAGAAACGCTCATCCATCGACGCACGCCTCTTGGCGTCGCCGCCCTGCCCCACACTTGCCCGCTACCACGTCGCCCCCAGAACCGGGGCGCTGGGCCACCGGCAACTATCGAATTACACAAATGATAATACATATCATTTGCAGAATTGAAGCCGGACGAGAACGATCGGGCGAAAACGATGGAAAGCAAAAGGCCGCCTCACGGCGGCCCTTCGGGAACTCAGATGTTGGCGATGCGCGCCTTTCGCGCCCGGTAGCTGCGCAGCAGCGAAGGCGCCAGCGCAGTGAGCGCCGAGCCACTGACCACCAGCAGCGCACCGACATAGGCCAGGCCGTTGAGGTCCTCGGGCCGCACGAATTCCGGCCACAGCGAGGCAGCCAGCGCCACCGAGGCGAAGGTCACCAGCGGCGTGATCGCCAGGGTCGCGCTGACCCGCGAGGCTTCCCAGTGCGCCAGCGCCTCGGCGAAGGCGCCGTAGGCCACCAGGGTGTTCAGGCAGCAGGCCAACAGCAGCCAGCCCTGCAGCGGGGACAGGTCCAGGGCCTCCAGCGGATTCGCCCAGGGCGTGAGCAGTGCGCCGCAGCCCAGGTAGATCACCATCATCACCTGCACCGAGGTCCACTGGGTCAGCAGCTGCTTCTGCGCCAGGCCGTAGAAGGTCCAGATGAAGGCGGCGAAGACCACGATCAGCACACCGGTGGTGTACTCGCCGAGCGAACCGAACAGCTCGGCCAGGCGTTGGTTGAAGAACAGCCCGAAGCCGAAGATCAGCACCGCAAGGCCGAACGCCTGGCCGATGCTGAAGCTCTCCTTGAAAACGAACAGGCTGCCCAGCAGCAGCAGGATCGGCGCGATCTGGATCACCAGTTGCGTGGTCCCCGGCGTGAGCAGGCGCAGGCCGATCAGGTAGCAGACGTAGTTGCCGGTCAGGCCGAGGATGGCGATCAGCACCAGCCCCTTGCCGCGCTTGCCCAGCGGCGAGAAGCGCGGCAACTGGCGGGTGAGGCCCAGGTAGATGAGCAGCAGGCCACCGGACACCACCAGGCGAAACCAGGTGACGGTGATCGGGTCCATGACCTTCAGGACTTCCTTGAGCTTGATCGGCAGGATGCCCCAGAGGACGGCGGTGACCAGGGCCAGGAACAGGCCGAACTGCCAGCGGCCGGATGAAACGTGCATGAGTGCCTCGACGCGTATGCGGTCCGCCATGCTAAGTCATGGCGGTATCGCCCCATAGGAACAGTTGCGTGGTGCAACTGTTCCGGTCGCCGGTCAGATCAGGGTCGAGAGGCGCAGCAGCCACCAGATGAGGATGATCAGCTGGACGAGGAAAGCGGCGAAACGCACCCACACCGCCAGCGCCGAGGTGCTGAGCAGGTGCACCACCGACTGGACGATGCGCGCCACCAGCAGGGCCGGCGCCAGCGGGTCGGTGATCACAGTCTGCTGGGTGCCCATGGCGTAGAGCAGCACGGCGCAGAACAGTGGGACGTTCTCCACGCAGTTGGCGTGGGCGCGCACCAGGCGCTGGCCGAAGGTGCCGGGGGTGTTGCTGCCGTCGGCGGCGAAGACGTTGACCTTCATGCGGCCGGACATCACCAGCAGGCCGCGCTGGTTGACCAGCAGCAGGACCAGCAGCACGGTCCAGGCGACCAGGCCCAGCAACGCGAAGGCAGAGGGACTCAGGGACATGCGGGACTCCTTTCTCTTGTTGGTTTGAGCGGAGTCTAGGGGAAATAGAGCAATTGCTCTAGTCATCAGTTGCGGGCGTAAAGTTGAGCGCTTCGTCGGATGGGTGGAGCTTGCGATACCCATCCGACAAAGCGCCGGGAGCGCCTCGGCAGGCAGCGTAAAAGAAAACGGGCAGCCCGTTTCCGGACTGCCCGCCTCTTCCAGCGCCGCACTCACAGCTTGGCGATGGAGACCTCGGTGGATTTCACGAAGGCGATCACTTCGCTGCCGATGGCCAGTTCCAGCTCCTTCACGGAACGGGTGGTGATCACCGAAGTGACGATGCCGGCAGCGGTCTGCACGTCGATTTCCGACAGCACATCGCCTTCGACGATTTCCTTGATGGTGCCCTTGAACTGGTTGCGGACGTTGATGGCTTTGATGGTCATGGCGTAGCTCCTTGGGAGAATAGGGATTTCACTGTGGGTTCAAAGCGCCCAGCGCAGTTGCGTGGGCAGTGGGGAAACGGGTTCCGGTTCGGGCGGCTGGGCCGGCAGCGACAGCACGCGTTCAAGCACTTCAGCCTCCAATGCGGCCAGCCTGGCCGAGCCACGGGCACGCGGCCGGTGCAGCTCGACGTTGAGGTCCAGGCCGATCTCACCGTCCTCGATGAGGATCACCCGGTCGGCGATGGCCACGGCCTCGCTGACGTCGTGGGTGACCAGCAGCACGGTGAAGCCATGCTGCTGCCAGAGGTTCTCGATCAGTTGCTGCATCTCGATACGGGTCAGGGCATCCAGCGCACCCAGCGGCTCATCGAGCAGCAGCAGGCGCGGCTGGTGGATCAGCGCGCGGGCCAGGGCCACGCGCTGCTTCTGGCCGCCAGACAAGCCCGCCGGCCACTCGTTGGCACGGTCGGACAGCCCCACCGCCGCCAGCGCGTCCAGCGCCATCGGACGCCAGTCGCCCTTCAGGCCCAGGCCGACGTTGTCGATCACCCGCTTCCAGGGCAGCAGGCGCGAGTCCTGGAACATCAGGCGGGTCTCTTCGCGGGCGCTTTCCAGCGGCGCGGAGCCGGCCAGCAACTGGCCGTCACTGGCCTCATCGAGCCCGGCCAGCAGGCGCAGCAGGGTGCTCTTGCCGCAGCCGCTGCGGCCGACGATGGCGACGAACTGGCCAGCCGGAATCCGCAGGTCGATGCCCTTGAGCACCTCGCGGTCGCCGAAGCGCTTGCGCACGTTCTCCAGCGCCAGCGGGATGCCTTTCTTGAGTTGCTGCGGCAGCTGCTTTTGAGACAAAGGGTTGACTGCGTTCATGCCGCATCTCCCTTGACCTGATAGGCCGGGTGCCAGCGCAGCCAGACGCGTTCCAGGCCGCGGGCGGCGAGGTCGGCGAGCTTGCCGAGCACGGCATAGAGCAGGATCGCCAGCACCACCACGTCGGTCTGCAGGAACTCCCGGGCGTTCATCGCCAGGTAGCCGATACCGGAGTTGGCGGAGATGGTTTCGGCGACGATCAGGGTCAGCCACATGAAGCCCAGGGCGAAGCGCACGCCCACCAGGATCGAGGGCAGCGCGCCCGGCAGGATCACCTGGCGGAACAGCGCGAAGCCGGACAGCCCGTAGCTGCGGGACATTTCCAGCAGCCCCGGATCGATGTTGCGGATGCCGTGGTAGGTGTTGAGGTAGATCGGGAACAGCGTGCCGAGGGCGACCAGGAAGATCTTCGCCGACTCGTCGATGCCGAACCACAGGATCACCAGCGGGATCAGCGCCAGGTGCGGCACGTTGCGGATCATCTGCACCGAGCTGTCGAGGAAGCGCTCGCCCCATTGCGACAGGCCGGTGATCAGGCCCAGCACCAGACCGATGCTGCCGCCGATGACGAAGCCGACGGCGGCGCGCCAGGTGCTGATCGCCAGGTGCTGCCAGAGCTCGCCGCTGACCACCAGGTGGTAGCCGGCCTCGGCCACGGCGCTGGGCGCGGGCAGGATGCGGCTGGACAGCCAGCCGAACTCCACCGCCAGCTGCCAGATGACCACCAGGCCCACCGGCAGGGCCCAGGGCGCGAGGCGCTGGGCAAGGTTGTTGGTAACGCTCATCTCATCTCTCCGGATTCTTCGATCGTAGGGCGCATGAAGCGGAACGCTTCATCCGCCGTTCGGGATCGACGGCGGATAACGCTGCGCGTTATTCGCCCTACGTTTGCTCAGCTCGCTGCAGCTGCCTTGGGCAGGATGTCGTTGGCGACCATCTCGCCGAACGGGCTGACGTAGCCACGCGCCTGCGGTGCCTGTGCCTGAGCCAGTTCCAGATGCGGGAAGAGCAGTTCGGCGACCCGGTAGGACTCTTCCAGGTGCGGGTAGCCGGAGAAGATGAAGGTGTCGATGCCCAGCTCCGCGTACTCCTTCACACGCGCCGCCACCGTCGGGCCGTCGCCGACCAGAGCGGTGCCGGCGCCGCCACGCACCAGACCGACACCGGCCCAGAGGTTGGGGCTGACTTCCAGGTTGTCCCTGTTGCCGCCGTGCAGGGCAGCCATGCGTTGCTGGCCGACGGAATCGAAGCGCGCCAGCGAAGCCTGGGCACGGGCGATGGTCTCGTCGTCCAGGTGGGAGATCAGGCGATCGGCGGCCTGCCAGGCTTCCTCGTTGGTCTCGCGGACGATCACGTGCAGGCGGATGCCGAAGCGCACGCTGCGCCCCTGTTTCGCGGCCTTCTCGCGTACCTGGGCGATCTTCTCGGCGACGGCGGCCGGCGGCTCGCCCCAGGTCAGGTACAGTTCGACCTGCTCGGCAGCCAGATCCTGGGCGGCATCGGAAGAGCCACCGAAGTACAGCGGCGGACGCGGCTGCTGGATCGGCGGATAGAGCAGCTTGGCGCCCTTTACCTGCAGGTGCTTGCCGTCGTAGTCGACCGTCTCGCCTTCCAGCACGCGGCGCCAGATGCGGGTGAACTCGACCGAGGCTTCGTAGCGTTCGGCGTGGCTCAGGTGCAGGCCGTCACCGGCCAGTTCGTCCGGGTCGCCGCCGGTCACCAGGTTGAACAGCGCGCGCCCGCCGGAGAGCCGGTCGAGGGTTGCGGCCTGGCGGGCGGCCACGGTCGGGGAAATGATGCCCGGGCGCAGGGCGACCAGGAATTTCAGGCGCTGGGTCACCGGGATCAGCGAGGCGGCGACCAGCCAGGAGTCCTCGCAGGAGCGACCGGTGGGGATCAGCACGCCGCCGAAGCCGAGGCGGTCGGCGGCCTGGGCGACCTGTTGCAGATAACCGTGGTCCACGGCGCGGGCCCCTTCGGCGGTGCCCAGGTAATGGCCGTCGCCGTGGGTCGGCAGGAACCAGAAGATGTTGAGACTCATCGCAGTAACTCCAGATAAGCGCGCCGGCGTGGCGTAGCCGCGCGATGATGGGATTGGGGTATTTCGTGTTGCTTTGTGCAGGAGCGGGCCATGCCCGCGAACCGCATTGCACCTGGCGTCAGGCCCGCTCCTACAGGGTTACTGGGCGGCCACCTTGGCCGGCGCCGTCCAGACCACGTCCTTGATGCTCAGCGCCTTCGGGATCAGCTTCAGCTGGGTGAAGGTGTCGGCGATCTTCTGTTGCGCGGCGGTGACTTCCGGGGTGATCGGCTGGGCGCCGTAGCCCTGGCGTTTCACCGCAGTGAAGGTGATGTCCGCCGGCAGGCCTAGCAGCGGCGCAACCTGGTCGGTGACCTGCTGCGGGTTCTGCTGCGACCACTCGCCGACCGAGCGCACTTCGTCGATCAGGGTGGTGATCACCTGCGGATGGTTGTTCGCGTAGGGGCGAGTCGCCAGGTAGAACTGGTGGTTATCCACAAGGCCGGTGCCGTCCACCAGGGTGCGGGCGGAGAGCTGCTTCTCGGCGGCGGCCTGGTACGGGTCCCAGATCACCCAGGCATCCACGCTGCCGCGCTCGAAGGCGGCGCGGGCGTCGGCCGGCGGCAAGTACACGGGCTGGATGTCGCTGTACTTCAGACCGGCCTTCTCCAGCGCGCGCACCAGCAGGTAGTGCACGTTGGAGCCCTTGTTCAGGGCGACCTTCTTGCCCTTGAGCTCGGCGACGGATTTGATCGGCGAGTCCTTGGGCAGCAGGATCGCTTCGCTGGTCGGCGCCGGCGGCTCATGGGCGACGTAGACGAGATCGGCACCAGCGGCCTGGGCGAACACCGGCGGGGTTTCGCCGGTGACGCCGAAGTCGATGCTGCCGACGTTCAGCCCTTCCAGCAGCTGCGGGCCGCCGGGAAATTCGGTCCATTGCACCTTGACGCCCTGTTCGGCCAGGCGCTTCTCCAGCGTGCCACGGGCCTTGAGCAGCACCAGGGTGCCGTACTTCTGGTAACCGATACGCACGGTACCGGGTTGTTCGTCTGCCTGGGCGTTGTAGGACAGGGCCGCGATCAGCAGGGCCGCCAGTCCACTACGCAAAGTGAGGGTCCGCATGGGAGTGCTCCTTTATCGAGTGTGCTTGCCGGACCTGCGGTCCCGTTGTCGGGACGGTGAGGGCCTTTTCTTATTTGACGCGGGGACGCTTGCCGGGTTGGGGCTGGGCGTTCGCCTGCGTTGAATGGGTCGGTCAGATGCTCCAGCGGGCGTTGATCAGCCGTTCGTTGAGCAGGTTCGGGTCGATGGGTTTCGGCCGGCGCGCCAGGGCGCCGTGGAACTGTTCCAGGGATTCCAGCAGTCGGTGTTCGAGGGTCGATTCCAGGCGCGCCGGGGTATTGCCCTCGGGGTATTGCACCTGGCTCTCCTCGGCGAACACGCCGTGCAGGGTTTCCTGGGCCTTCAACGCGGCGAGGACCGGCTTGAGCGCGTAGTCCACCGCCAGCATGTGGGCATTGCTGCCGCCAGTCGCCAGGGGCAGCACCACCTTGTGTGCCAGCGCCCGCTCCGGCAGCAGGTCGAGAATCACCTTCAGCGCACCGGCGATGGACGCCTTGTACACCGGGGTGGAAATGACCAGGCCGTCGGCGCGCAGGACCTGTTCGATCAGCTCGACCACCCGCGGGCTGTCGAAGCGCGCATGCAGCAGGTCCTCGGCCGGGAAGTCACGCACGCTGTAGGAGCGCACCTCGGCGCCGTGGGCATGCAGCCAGTTCCGCGCGATGTCCAGGAGGACACCGGAACGGGAACGCTGGCTGGGGCTGCCGGCAAGGGTGACTACATACATCTGCACGCTTCCTTATAACGATCAAGACGGTACAAATGCCGCCCTGCTAACCAATGTGCATAGACCTTAACAGCCCTTCTCATATTCCAATAAATGGTATTTATTCATTTAGTTATGCATTTTAGTTAGATAAACAGGAATGCACCTTGCGCGCGGATCGAGGGCAAGGTGTGCAGGTCGGAGAATCGGCAGGCGTCAGATGACGTGGGACAGGTGCAGCTCGGTCAGCGCTTCGCCGCGCAGGAAGGCCAGCTCCACGGCGCGACGATCGCGCGGACGCGGCAGCGGCACGGGGAATTCGCGGCGCAGGCGACTGGGCGTACCGCCCAGCAGCAGGACGCGGTCGCTGAGGTAGAAGGCCTCATCGAGGTCGTGGGTGACCAGCAGGATGCTGATGTCGTACTCCAGCGCCAGTTGCTGGATCAGGTCCTGCAGACGGATGCGAGTGAAGGCGTCCACCGCGCTGAAAGGCTCGTCCAGCAACAGCACTTGCGGCCGCCCATAGAGACCACGGGCGATGGCCGCGCGCTGCGCCATTCCGCCGGAGAGCTGCTTGGGCAACAACTCGCCCTTGCCTTCCAGCCCCACGTCGCGCAGCAGATGCTCGATGCGCTGATCGTCAGCCAGCCAGCCGTCGGCAAAGCCGATGTTCTGCGCCACCGTGAGCCAGGGCAACAGGCGCGGTTCCTGAAACACCACACCGACGCCACCACCGCCACGGCCGCTACCGCCGTCCGGGCCAAAGCCCAACAGCGGGTTGCGCTCCAGCGAGCCGGCGAACTCGTCGTCCAGCCCGGCGGCGATGCGCAACAGCGTACTTTTTCCACAACCGCTGGGGCCAAGCAGGCTGACCACCTCGCCCGGCGCCAGGCTCAGGCTGACATCGTCCAGCACCCGCACGCCGGAGAAGCTTTTACGGATATCCCGCAGTTCCAGCAGCGCGCTCATCCGCTCACTCCATTGCCAAGGAAAGTATCGCGCCAGGCCAGCGCACGCTGTTCCAGCGCCTTGAGCAGGCTGTCACTGAGCTTGCCGAGCACCGCCAGCACCAGAATGGCGGCGATGACGATGTCCGGCCGCGAGGTTTCCCGGCCGTCGCTGAGCAGGTAGCCCAGGCCGCGCGTGGCGGCAATCAGTTCGGCGGCGACGAGGAACATCCAGCTCAGGCTCAGCGCGCCGCGCAGTCCGGTGAACAGGCTCGGCAGCGCCGCCGGCAGGAGGATGCGCCGCACCAGAGCGAAGGGCGACAGGTGATAAAGCCGGCCCAGTTCCACCCACTTGCGGTCGACATTGCGCACGCCAGCCACCAGCGAGAGATAGACGGGGAAGAAGGCGCCGAGAGCGATCAGCACTATCTTCGGGGTTTCGTCGATGCCCAGCCAGAGCAGCAGCAAGGGCACCCAGGCGAGGCTGGGGATTGCTCGAAGCGCCTGGAAGGTCGGCTCCAGATAGGCCTCGGCGCGCTGGCTGAGCCCCACCCAGGTGCCGATCAGCACGGCCGCCGCCGCGCCGATGAAGAAACCGGCAGCGACCCGCGCCAGGCTGGCCGCGACATGCTTCCAGAGTTCGCCCTGGGCCAGTTGCCAGAGCGTCAGCGCAACGCTGCTGGGCGCCGGCATCTGGTGCTCGGCCAGCCAGCCGATGCGCACCGACAGCTCCAGCGCCGCACACAGCAGCAGTGGCACCAGCCAGGCGCGCCAGCTCAGCCGTGGCCAACGCAGTTTCAGTGCGCGACGCTGGCGGGCCAGGGGCAGGCTCTGGGACGGCATGGCTTACTGCTCCGCCCTGGCGACGGCGGGCTTGCCGATCACCTCACCGGCCAGTGTCGGCGCGATCAGCTGATCGACCACGGCAGTGACGTCGGTGCCCGGACGCACCAGTTGCTCGTCCAGCAGGATCGGCGCGGCGGCCTTCAGTGCGGCCACCTGTTCGGCGCCCGGCAGCGGCTTGCTGAAATCGGTGCGCGAGAGTTGCAGCTTGGCCACTTCCAGCGGCAGCTTGGCTTCCTCGGCGAGCAGCTTCGCGGTCTCCTCCGGGTGCGCCACGGCCCACTGACGCGCCTCTTCATAGGCGGCGATGACCTGCTTGATCAGCTCCGGCTGTTCCTTCTCGAATTTCTCGGTGACGCTGAGCACGCCGTAGCTGTTGAAGTCGACGTTGCGGTACAGCAGTCGTGAACCGGCCTGCAGCTCGCTGGCGGCCATGTGCGGATCGAGGCCGGCCCAGGCGTCCACCCTGCCCTGTTCCAGCGCGGCGCGGCCGTCCGGGTGCTGCAGGTGGACGATATCCACTTCGCTCTTGTCCAGCCCCGCCTGCTGCAGGCTGCGCAACAGGAACAGGTAGGGGTCGGTGCCCTTGGTGGCGGCGATCTTCTTGCCCTTGAGGTCGGCCACCGACTTGAGCGGCGAATCCCTGGGCACCACCAGCGCGGTCCACTCCGGACGGCTGGCGATGTAGACGGTCTTCAGCGGGCTGCCGTTGGCGCGACTGAGCACGGCGGCGAGGCCTGCGGTCGAGGCGAAGTCAGTGCTGCCGGCGTTGAGGTATTCCAGCGAGCGGTTGCTGCCCTGGCTGAACACCCAGCGCACCTCGGTGCCTTGCGGCTTGAGGGATTTCTCCAGCCAGCCGAAGTGTTTGAGCACCAGGCTGGTGGGCGCGTAGTAGGCGTAATCCAGGCGCACCTCTTTCGGTGCATCGGCGGCTTGGGCGGGGCTGTTGTAGGCGCCGATCGGCAGGCTCGCGAGAAGAGCGACGGCCAGGCTGCGGCGCCAGGTGGAATGACCCATGGTCTTCTCCTTGGCGTGGGCTTGCGTCTTCTTCCCGTTTGGCGGGCAAGTCAGATCGAATAGATCGAACAGAAATCGGCAGGCTCGCGAGAAGAGCGACGGCCAGGCTGCGGCGCCAGGTGGAATGACCCATGGTCTTCTCCTTGGCGTGGGCTTGCGTCTTCTTCCCGTTTGGCGGGCAAGTCAGATCGAATAGATCGAACAGAAAGCAGAGCTTGAATAAAAAAGCGCGGCGTGGTCCGCGCATGAAGGATAAAAAATGGGCCGGCGAACCGGCCCGATTTCCGCTCGAGGTTGAGACGTCAGCCTCCGGAGCGCGCGAGCTAGAGTCAGGCAGGGCGCCAGCGGCAGTGAGAGCGGAGTGTGCTGAAGCACATGAGCATCTCGCTGTCGCTGGCAACGCAGGCTGGCCGACGCGCAGCCGCTTCGGATCACTTGTTCGGTTGCGGCGTCAGGCGCAGGTAGGGCTTGATGGCGCGGTAGCCCTTGGGGAAGCGCTGCTTGATCTCTTCCTCGTCCTTGAGCGAGGGCACGATCACCACGTCGTCGCCGTCCTGCCAGTTGCCGGGCGTTGCGACCTTGTGGTTGTCGGTGAGCTGCAGCGAGTCGATGACGCGCAGGATCTCGTTGAAATTGCGCCCGGTGCTCGCCGGGTAGGTGATGATCAGGCGCACCTTCTTGTTCGGGTCGATGACGAACAGCGAACGCACGGTGAGGGTGTCGTTGGCGTTCGGGTGAATCAGGTCGTACAGCTCGGAGACCTTGCGGTCGGCGTCAGCGATGATCGGGAAGTTGACCACGGTGTTCTGGGTCTCGTTGATGTCTTCGATCCACTTCACGTGGGAGTCCACCGGGTCGACGGACAGGGCGATCACCTTCACGCCCTTGGCGGCAAACTGGTCCTTGAGCTTGGCGGTCAGGCCCAGCTCGGTGGTGCACACTGGGGTGAAGTCGGCCGGGTGGGAGAACAGAACGCCCCAGCTGTTGCCGAGCCATTCATGGAAACGGATGCGGCCTTCGCTGGATTCCTGTTCGAAGTCGGGGGCGATGTCGCCGAGTCGCAAGCTCATGGGTCTCTCCTTGTTCGTGTTGGTAACCACTATGCACAAGGTCTTTACGCATTAAAAAGAATATATTTTGATTTTCTTATAACCAAAATAATTAACTTTTCTCGACCCTGCACGGCGGCGACCGCCGCCGGACACTGAGCATAGTCAAGGGAATGTGAAGCCCATGCGGGTGAGTGTTTCATCGCTGAAACGATTGACTGCCGTTCGTCGCCATTCCTCCGTAGCCCAGGCACGGCGGGGCTTTGCGACATACACTCGATTCAATTAATCCTTTCGTTCGGGAGGTCAGCTCATGTTGGGACAACGCGTCGGCGACGGCCAGGCGGCCACCCATTACCGCAGTGACCGCATCAGTGCGGTCAATGGTCAGTACTTCTTCTCCACTCGCGAAGGAACGCTGGAAGGCCCTTACTTCACGCGCTTCGATGCTGAACGCGAGGTGATGCTGTACATCACCCGCATGCAGCAGGCCTCCGACCTGTTCGCCCGCGTCGGACGCTGATCTCCCTCAGGTCCTGGCCACACGAACCCCGGCCTGCTCGCCGGGGTTTTTCATTGGCGGGAGAAAACCTCCTACCCTAGGCGCTGCTGGCGAGTCGCTCGATCCGCGGGTGCTCGCGGTGCTGCGCCTGCCACAGATCGTAATCAGCCTGCACTCCGAGCCAGACGCGTGCGCTGCCAATTCCGGCCAGCTCAAGGCGCCACGCAAGGTCAGGACCGACAGGAGCGTGCCCATGCAGGACACGTGACAGGGTTTCGCGCGCATATCCCAAGTGCCGCGCCAGCGCCGCCACGCTCAATCCCAGTTCGGGGAGAACATCTTCCAGCAGCGTTTCACCTGGATGTGGGGGGTTGGCCATTGCCATGAATGCGCCTCCTCCTGGAGTCTGCAAGTTCAGTGGTAATCGAGGTAGTCGAGCAGTTCGACGTCGCTACCGATAAAGCGGAAGATCAACCGCCAGTTGCCGCTGACCGACAGGGACCAGAATCCCTCCAGATTTCCCTTCAGCGGGTGCAGGCGCCAGCCAGGTATGGCGAGGTCCGCCGCCACTGCTGCGTTGTTCAGAAACGGCAGCATGCGCGCCAGCCGCCGAGCATGATCGGCACGAATCCCACGCGTCGTTCCCGTTTCGTAGAAGGCCTGCAGACCCTTGTGGCGGAAGCTGATGATCATCGCGAGAGTGTGATGTCATACATCACACTCTGGCCATCATACCATTCCGGTGTGTGGCGTCGACCCTGCTTCGAGTCGTGCAGGAAATGTCCGTGAATGAAAAACCCCCGGCGTCACCGCCGGGGGTCTCTCAGCGACACCGAACCGCTTGCGTGGAGCGATCGGTGCCATCCGGGCAAGGGCTTGCGCCCTCGCCCGCCGTGCTCAGCGCACCGCCTCGAACAGGCCGGTGGCGCCCATGCCGCCGCCCACGCACATGGTGACGATGCCGTAGCGCAGGTTGCGGCGCTGCAGTTCGCGCACCAGGTGGCCGACCTGGCGCGAGCCGGTCATGCCGAACGGGTGGCCGATGGAGATGGAGCCGCCGTTGACGTTGTACTTCTCGTTGTCGATGCCCAGGTGATCGCGCGCGTACAGGCACTGCGAGGCGAAGGCTTCGTTGAGTTCCCAGAGGTCGATGTCGGCGATCTGCAGGCCCTTGGCCTTGAGCAGCTTGGGCACCGAGAACACCGGGCCGATGCCCATTTCGTCCGGCTCGCAGCCGGCGACGGTGAAGCCGCGGAAGAAGGCCTTGGGCTTGAGGCCCAGTTCCAGGGCTCTCTCCAGGCTCATGATCAGGGTCATCGAGGCGCCATCGGAGAGCTGCGAGGCGTTGCCGGCGGTGACCGAGCCGTCCTCGGCGAACACCGGCTTGAGGGAGTTCAGGCCTTCGAGGGTGGTTTCCGGGCGGTTGCAGTCGTCGCGGTCGACCACGCCGTCGAGCACTTTCTTCTCGCCGGTGGCCTTGTCTTCCACCAGGTACTTCACGCTCATCGGCACGATTTCATCGTCGAACAGGCCTTCGGCCTGGGCGCGGGCGGTGCGCTGCTGGCTCTGCAGGGAGTAAAGGTCCTGCTGCTCGCGAGTGACGTTGTAGCGGCGGGCGACGATCTCGGCGGTCTGGCCCATGGGGTAGTAGATGCCGGGGAATTCGTCCTTCAGGCGCGGGTTCACGAAGTTGTCGAGGTTCTGCTTGCCCATGGTCAGGGTGATGGACTCGACGCCGCCGGCCACGAGGATGTCGCTGCAGCCCGAAGCCACCTGGTTGGCGGCAATGGCGATGGCCTGCAGGCCCGAGGAGCAGTAGCGGTTCAGGGTCATGCCGGCGACATGGGTACCCAGGCGCGACAGTACGGCGGCGTTGCGGCCGATGTTGTGGCCCTGGGCGCCTTCGTTGGAGCCGGCGCCGACCACGCAGTCGTCCACCAGCAGCGGATCGAGGTTGTTGCGCGCCAGCAGCGCGTCGATGCAATGGGCGACCATGTCGTCCGGACGGGTCATGTTGAATTTGCCACGGAAGGACTTGGCCAGGCCGGTACGGACGCTGTCGACGATCACCACTTCGCGCATGGGAAACCTCGTTGCTTGTTGTTCGTTGGGGAGGATGGTGTGGGCCCGAGCATAGGCGCCAGTGAGGACACAGGGCGACGATCATTCACCAGCCGTATAGCCGTGCCCCCACCCTCCCCATTTCCCATTGCGCCGGGCAGGAACGAAACCGCCGCCCGAAGGCGGCGGTTTCCAGGGGTTTCACACGGGGTCAGACGGTGTCGGTCTTGATCGCGTGATCGCCCAGCAGGCCGTTGAGCACGGTCTGGGTATCCCCCGCCGAGAGCACGCCGTTGCCGGCATGGCCCGCGTACTTGGCGGCGAGGTCGACGTTGGCCAGGTCGACGGTCTGGGTGACGGTGCCATTGCTGATCGGGCTGACGCCAATGGTGGTGGTGCCGGCGTTGACCGAGAAGGTCAGGTAATGCGCCAGCGACGAAGCCGTGGCGGCCTCCCCTTGCAGCAGGTCGGCGAAGTTCAGCACGTCGTGCTCGGCGATGTTGAAGTCCTTGATCACATCGTGGCCGGTATCGCCGGACTTCCAGATGAACTCATCCGCGCCGGTGCCGCCGTACATGATGTCGTCGCCGGGCCCGCCGATCAGCTTGTCGTTGCCGCCCTGGCCGAACATCAGGTCATTGCCGGCGCCGCCTTCGAGGGTGTCGTCGCCACCGCGCATGTCACCGGCGACGTTGAGCTGATCCGCGTGCTGGATGATGTAGTTGCTGATCGTGGCCGCCGTCGGCGCGGTGCCGTTGGTGGCGGTCAGGTAGTCCACCAGTCCCTGGAAGCCCTGGCCGTTGTGCGTGCCGGCGGCATGCCCGGCCCAGGCCAGCTGGTCGGTGTTGATGACATCGCCGAACATGATGTCATTGCCCGCGCCGCCGACCAGGTGGTCGTTGCCCACGCTCACCGGTGTGCTGGTGCTGAAGCCTTCCTGCAGCGCCGCCTGCAACTGCTCGGCGGTGTTGATGATCTGCGGCTGGCCGACCGTATTGGAGAGGTTGGTACCGTCGACATTGGTCACCACGGTGCCGGTAGTGTTGGTGTTGTCGAAGTAGCGCAGGTAGTCGCTGTTGATGCCGTTGCCGATACCGATGGCATTGACCGCTACCGAGTTGTCACCGACGAGGGTGCCGGCATGATGCAGCATGTCGTTGCCCGAGGTGATCGCGACGTTCATGTCGTTGTAGCTGGTGCTGTTGCCACTGCCGGAGTTGCCGTTGTAGACGGTCGGGTTGCCGTCGGTGAGGAAGAACGCCAGGTTGACGTAGCCGTGGGCCGCATCGGCGTGGTTGGTGCCGACCTGGGTGTTGAACCATGCCGAAGCCTTCTGCATGGCATCGTCATAGTTGGTCGCACCGTTGGCGCTGAGCGCGTTGATCGCGGAGATCAGCAAGGCCACGTTGGCTGCCGTCAGGCCGTTGTAGCTGACGCGGGTGGCGCTGTCGCCGAACGACACCAGGCTGACGTTGATGACCCCGTCGTGGCCCTTGATGGCGTTGACCAGGTTCACCAGCGCGTTCTTCGCCAGGTCCATGCGCGACAGGCTGCCGGTACCGGAGGGGTCCTTCATGCTGCCGGAGGTATCGACGATCAGCGAGATGTTGTAGTTCTTGCCCGGCTGGGTATAGACCGACACGCCACCCGGATCGCCCACCAGCACGTCGTTGCCGGCACCGCCACTGATGGTCCCGGACTTGTCCACATCCTGCGGGTTGGGCAGGGTGTGCTGGGTGCTGGACCCGTCGAGGTCGCTGCTGTTGCTGCCCACCACCAGGATCGACTGCGGGGAGCTCAGGTCCAGGCACAGGTTCAGCCCGGCGCTGTCGCCGTCGCCATCGGTAAGGCCGACGTGGAAGTTGAGGTCCAGGTTCTCCGGCAGGACCGACTGCCCGGCAGACACGGTGACCAGACGATAGTCGCCGCTGCTGCTGCTCAGCACCACCGAGTTGAAGCCGCCTTCGGACAGCTGGAAGGCCGAACCACTGGTGAAGTGGCCATCGGTCAGCAGGTTGAAGGAGACCGAACTGTTCTCACCATTGCCGGCCGGCGGCGAATAGGTGCCGGTCGCCAGCACCACGCCACCTTCACCGAGCACCTTCCAGCTGAGCACATCGCTGGTGGAGAGTTTCTGCACGTCGAAGCTGACGTCGTAGATCTTCTCGCTGAAGGCGATGTTGAGGTTCTCGCCGGGGGTGATGAGGTTGTTGCCGCCCACACCCATGCCATTGCTGGAGGGGTTCACATCGCCGTTGGGGCTGGTGAAGACCACCGTCAGGCCGTCAGACGTCAAGGAGGCCGACGGACGCGGACCGCCGGCGGCGAGCTGGGCAAGATCGTATTCCACCGTCGAGATCGGCCGCGAATTGAGCACTTCGAAGCTGTAGGTGCCGTCGGCATTGACCTTGAGAACGAAGAACGCCTCGTTGGAGCCGTCATAGGCCGTCAGTTGCGAGCCGCCACCCGGCAGTTGGGTGACCACGTAGGTCAGCCCATCCGGCGCGGTATTGCCGCTGAGGTCGAAGGCACCCCGGCCGTCGCCGCCGAAGCTCACGTCAAGCGTGCCGTTGAGTACGAAGCCGGGGGTTTCGGATACGTCCTGGCACGGCGGCTCGCTGTGTACCACCGGCAGGTCGTCCTGCACGTTGATCACCAGTGAGCCACTGCCCAGGCTGACCGGATCGCCGTCGCCATCGGTAGCCTTGATCAGGCCGCCGAGGTTGAGCGCCAGTTGCTCCGTATCACTGCCATTGTGCAGCGGATGATCCAGCGGCCCGACGAGCTTGAACTCGTAGTTGCCCGCCGTATCCACCGACAGGGTGAAGATGGTCTTGGCGCCGGCCATGGCGGTCAGCAGGTTGCCGACCACGCTGTAGACCAGAGCCACGCCGCCGGAGGTCAGGTGCTGCGAGGTCAGCGAGGAGTAGTCGCCGGTCAGCGAGAAGGCACCGGGACCGTCCGCACCGAAGTTCACCAGGCTGGTGAGCGAGCCCTTGGCGGTCGTGGTGTCGCTGGCGCCATCGGGGTTGCCGCCGGGCAGCGCATCCTCCATGACCTGGCCGGTCACGTTGCCACCGGCGATGAGCGCGGGGCCGTCGTCCTTGAACACCAGCTTGCCGCCCAGGTCGACGCTGGCGGATTGCTGGTCGCCATCGCCGTCGGTGATGGTCGCCACCAGGGCGATCTTGCTGCCCAGCAGGCTCACCGGGTCGTTGGGGGTGGTGGTGTCAGCGTGCTTGAACGCCAGTTTCTGATCGAGCGTCAGGTCACCGGTGGTGCTGTTCAGGGTCAGGCTGAAGGCGACCGCGCCGCCGGTGTTGCCCACGCGGCCCTCGACCACTGTATCGCTGACCTTGACCAGTACGATGCTCTGCCCGCTGGTGGTCTGCAGACCACTCGCGGTGCCGTCGGTCGCCGACAGGCTGTAGCTGACGGTGCCGCCGTCAGCACCACCGTTGGAGGTGAAGGCGCCGCTGAAGTTGGCGGTGGCATCGGTGGTCAGGACGGTTTCATCCACCGTGAGGACCGGCGCCTGGCCGGCGTTGGCGGTGATGCTCGGGCCGTCGTCCTTGAAGGTCAGCCGGCCGCCCAAGTCGAGGCTGGCGGAGAGCGAGTCGCCGTCGGCATCGGTGATGGTGGCAACCAGGTTGATCTTGTTGTTCAGCAGGCTGACCGAGTCATCGGGGTTGCTGGCGTTCGAGTGCTGCAGCGCCATCTGCTGGTCGAGGGTGACCACGCCACCGGCAAGGGTGACCTTGAAGGCGACGGCCCCCTGGTCTCCGCCGATGCGGCCGACGACATTGCCGCCTTCGTTGAACAGCTGGATGGTCTGGCCGTCGGTGGTCTTCAGGCCGCTGTCCATGCCGTTGGTAACGGCGCTGAGCTGGTAGGTCAGGGTACCGGCGCCGTCGGCGCCGAAGCTGCTGGTGAACTGCCCGGAGAAGTCCGCGCTGGCGTTGGCGGCCAGGTTGGTTTCGTCCACCGTCAGGACCGGCGCACCCTGGCTGTTGGCGCTGATGCTCGGACCGTCGTCCTTGAAGGTGAGGCGGTCGCCCAGGTCGAGTTGCGCGCGGCTGGAATCGCCGTCGCCATCGGTGATGGTGGCGACCAGGTTGATCTTGCCGCCGGCGATGCTCACCGAGTCATTGGGGTTGCTGGCATCCGAATGCTTGAGCGCCATTTGCTGGTCGAGGGTGACGACGCCATCGGCGACCGTGACCTTGAAGGCAATGGCACCGGCCGGGCCGCCCACGCGGCCGACCACGCTGCTGCCTTCGTTGAACAGCAGGATGGTCTGGCCCTGGCTGGTCTGCAGGCCGCTGTCGCCGCCATTGGCAACGGCTTCGACCTTGTAGCTCAGCGAGCCCTGACCGTCCGCACCGTAATTTCCGTTGAACTGGCCGGAGAAGTCCGCACTGGCATTGCTGGCCAGGTTGGTCTCGTCCACCACCAGGTTCGGGGCGCCCTGGGTATTCGCGGTGATGGTCGGGGCATCGTCGTAAAACACCATCTTGGTGCCGAGGTCGACTTGGGCTGAAGCCTTGTCGCCGTCGCCATCGGTGATGGTGGCGGTGAGGGTGATCTTGCCGTCGGGCAGGCGCAGTGCCTCATCCGGGTTGGTGGTATCCGGGTGCTTGAGTGCCAGGCGCTGGTCGAGCATGAGCGCGCCCTGGTCCTCGCTGACCACGAAGGCGATGTCGCCGGTAGCGGCGACCTTGCCAACCACGGTGCCATTCACGTTGTAGAGCAGGATGGCCTGGCCCTGGGTGGTCTGCACGCCACTGTCGGTGCCATCGACTGTGGTCACCTTGTAGGTGATGGTGCCCGCGCCGTCAGCGCCGAAGCTCGGCGTGAACAACTGGGACACCAGGCTGACTTCGACGCGGGCGTTGTTCGACAGGTCGGACTCGTCCACCTCCAGGCTGATGTCGGCGTCCAGGCACGGCACGATGCTCGGGCCGTCGTCGAGGAAGGTCAGCTTGCTGCCCAGGTCGATGTGGGCGCTGGCGCTGTCGCCATCCTTGTCGGTGATGGTCGCAGTCAGGGTGACCTGGCCGGTCAGGCTCAGCGAATCATCGGGGTTGCCGGTGTCCGGGTGCGCCAGGGCACGCAGTTGCTCCAGGGTGACCTTGCCGTCGCCATCGACGTAGATGCGGAAAGCGACGGTGTCGGTGCCCTGCAGGCGACCTTCGATGCCGTTGTCGGTGTTGTAGAGGTAGACCTTCTCACCGCTCTGGGTATCTTTCAGCCCGCTGTCGGTGTTGTCGGCTCCGGCCAGCTTGTAGGTGATGGTACCGGCGCCGTCCGCACCGAAGTGGGTGGTGAAGAGGTCGGCCACCGAAGCGCTGCTGGTGTCCGGCACGCCGAGGTGGGTTTCGTCCACGGTCAGCTTGATGTCGGCGGTGGTGCTCGGCGCGATGCTCGGGCCATCGTCGAGGAAGGTCAGCTTGCCGCTCAGGTCGATGTGGGCCTGGGCGCTGTCACCGTCCTTGTCGGTGATGGTGGCCGTGAGGGTCACGCTGTCGGGCGCGAGGCTGACGCCTTCATTGGACTTCGTGGTGTCCGGATGCACGACGGCGCGCACCTGGTCGAGGGTGATCTTGCCGTCCTGGCCCAGGGTCACGCGGAAGGCGACGGTGCCGTCTTCCCCCCCGACGCGGCCTTCCACACCGCTGGCGGTGTTGAACAGGAAGATCTTGCTGCCAGTGGCCGTGTCCTTCAGGCCGCTGTCGGTGTTGTCATTGGTCTCGACCTTGTAGGTGATCGTGCCCGCGCCGTCGTTGCCGAAGTGCGCGGTGAACAGGTCGGACACCGTGGCCGAGCTGGTGGCATCGACGTTCAGGTGGGTCTCATCCACCGTCAGCTTGATGTCCACGTCCTCGCATGGCGCGATGCTCGGGCCATCGTCGAGGAAGGTCAGCTTGCTACCCAGGTCGATTTTCGCCGAGGTGCTGTCGCCGTCCTTGTCGGTGATGGTGGCGGTCAGGGTCAGGGTGTTCGCATCGAGGCTTACCCCTTCGTTGTTGTCACCCGGAGTCGGATGCACGACGGCGCGCACCTGGTCGAGGGTGATCTTGCCGTCCTGGCCCAGGGTCACGCGGAAGGCGACCGCGCCGTTCTCGCCACCGACCCGGCCTTCCACACCGCTGGCGGTGTTGAACAGGAAGATCTGGTCACCGCTGGCCGTGTCCTTCAGGCCGCTGTCGGTGTTGTCCTCGGTCTCGATTTTATAGGTGATCTGCCCCGGACCATCGGCACCGAAGTGCGCGGTGAACAGGTCGGAAACACTGGCTGTGCTGGTGGCATCCAGGTTCAGGGTGGATTCATCCACGGTCAGCTGGAGGTCATGAGCGGTGTTCGGCGTGATGCTCGGACCATCGTCGAGGAAGGTCAGCTTACCGCCCAGGTCGATCGAGGTGGTCGCGCTGTCGCCGTCCTTGTCGGTGATGATCGCGCTGAGGGCGATCTTGCCGGCCAGGTTCAGCGAATCATTGGGATCACTGGTGTCGGAATGCACCAGCGCGCGCAGTTGCTCCAAGGTGACCTTGCCGTCCGGTCCGAGGGTCACGCGGAAGGCAGTTTCGCCGCTGGTTTCCAGGCGCCCTTCCACTCCATTGGCGGTGTTGAAGAGGATTACCCGCTGGCCACTGGCGGTATCGGTCAGGCCGCTGTCAGTGTTGTTGGCGGCTTCGATCTTGTAGGTGATCGACCCTTCGCCATCGGCGCCGAACTGGCCGTTGAACAGCTCGGCCACCGAGCCAGTGCTGGTCGCCGGTTGGCCCAGGGTGGTTTCGTCCACGCTCAGGTGCAGGTCGCCGCCTTCGATGGGCGCGATGCGCGGGCCGTCGTCGAGGAAGGTCAGCTTGCTGCCCAGATCGAGCCCGGCACTCTGATGGTCGCCATCGGCGTCGGTCACGGTGGCGGTCAGGCTGATCTTGCCTGCACCGATGCTGAGCGGATCATTGGAGTCGGTGTTGTCCGGGTGCACCAGCGCGCGGACCTGATCCAGGGTGATCTTGCCGTCCTGCCCGAGGGTCACGCGGAACGCAACTTCACCGTTCACGCCGCCCACGCGGCCTTCGACGCCGGTGGCGGTGTTGAACAGGAAGATCTGGCTGCCGGTGGCGGTGTCTTTCAGGCCGCTGTCGGTGTTGTCCTGGGTCTCGACCTTGTAGGTGATCGAGCCGGCACCGTCAGCGCCGAACTGGGCGTTGAACAGATCGGCGACCGCCACGCTGCTGGTGGCGTCGGTCCCCAGGGCGGATTCGTCCACCGTCAGGTGCAGACCTTCGGTGCTGCCCACGGAAATACTCGGGCCGTCGTCGAGGAAGGTCAGCTTGCTGCCCAGATCGAGCCCGGCACTCTGATGGTCGCCATCGGCGTCGGTCACGGTGGCGGTCAGGCTGATCTTGCCTGCACCGATGCTGAGCGGATCATTGGAGTCGGTGTTGTCCGGGTGCACCAGCGCGCGGACCTGATCCAGGGTGATCTTGCCGTCCTGCCCGAGGGTCACGCGGAACGCAACTTCACCGTTCACGCCGCCCACGCGGCCTTCGACGCCGGTGGCGGTGTTGAACAGGAAGATCTGGCTGCCGGTGGCGGTGTCTTTCAGGCCGCTGTCGGTGTTGTCCTGGGTCTCGACCTTGTAGGTGATCGAGCCGGCGCCGTCAGCGCCGAACTGGGCGTTGAACAGATCGCCCGCCGCCACGCTGCTGGTGGCGTCGGTCCCCAGGGCGGACTCGTCCACCGTCAGGTGCAGGCCTTCGGTATCGCCCACGGCGATGGTCGGCCCGTCGTCGGTGAAGCTGACGCGACCGCCGAGGTCCAGCGAGCTGCTGGAGGAAACGCTATCGCCATCACGGTCGGTCACCGTCAGGTTGCCCTGCAGTTGCACCAGTCCGGAATCGAGCACGGCGTTCTGGCTGGCGTAGTTGCCATCGCTGCCCGGCAGGGCATGGTCCACGGCGCTGAACTGGGTCAGGGTGACCACACCGCTATTGCCGTTCACCGACAGGCTGAAGATGGTGTTCTCGCCGGAGATGCCAGCGGCGCTGGCGGAGGTGGAAGCGACGATGGCGCCGCCCACGCTGTACAGGTAGATGGTCGCGCCGCCGCTGGTCAGGCCCGAGTCGGTGCCGTTGCCGCCTACCAGGTTCAGGTTGTAGCTGAGCTGGGTGGTGCCGGCGCCATCGCCGCCGTAGTTGGCGGTCACCTGGAAGGCCGAGCTGTAGTCGGCGGTGGAGGTGTCGAAGGCAGCGCCAGCGGTGTTGGCGTCATGGGTCTGCAGCAGCACGTCCACGCCAATGTCGGCGGACAGGCTGGCCTGCGGCGCATCGTCGACGATACCCACGGTCAGCGTGCCGTTGGCCGGGGTGCCGTTGCCGTCGGTGATGGTGTAGGGGATATCGAAGTTCAGGGTGTCTTCGGAACCCTTGACCGGGTGATCCACCGGCTGCAGCAGGGTGACCTCGAAGGCACCGGTGTTGATATCGGTGAGGGTCACGGTGAAGACCGGCGTGCCATTGGCGCTGCCGGTGAGCACATGACCATCGGGGCTGACGCTATAGGTAATGGCGACGCCACCGGAGGTCAGGCTGGGCAGCCCTGCGGTGCCCCAGGAGAAGCTGCCAACGCCATCTGGCCCAAAGCTGTAGCCCAGAGTGCCGGAGTGGGTCGCCCCCTCCCCCACACCATCGGGAATACCGCCGGGCAGGCCGGCCTCGAACACGTTGGAGCCACCAGGGCCGCTGGGGCCGGCGCTCGGCACGCCATCCGGCGGCACGACGGGCGGTTCGGCCTCGGGACGCACGTCCGGGGTGCCGTCGAACTCACGCAGGGGCAGGGGCCCGGACCCGATGGGCCCGGTGGGGAAGCCGATGGTCGGGTCGATATGCCCGCCCACTTCGGTCAGCAGCACAAAGGAGTGCCCGCCACCGGGTTTGCCGTTGGCGGCGCCCGCGGCGCTCGGGCCGGCGGCGGTGGCTTCGGCAGCCTGGGTCGGGTCCATGCCCGCGGCGATGGCGGCCTGCAAGGCCTTGACGTCGGTGACGTCCTGCTGGGTCGGCGTCGCCGGCTGCTGCTGGGCAACCGACTGGTCACCCTGGTCTGCCTGGTGCGCGGCCGACAGCATCTGTGAGGTCAGCGGCAGGGCGCTGTCACGCCCCAGCGTGATTTCGCCGCCTCCCGCGATCTTCAGCGCGACTGCGCCGTTGGCGCCGGTGACCAGCTGCTCACCGACAAAAACCTTGTCTCCCTGTTCCAAAGGACGACGCGATCCATCGGCGGCTACCGCAAACACTTCGCCGATTACCTTGCTGACGACACCCATCAAAGTAGCCATGAGTCCTTCCTCCGCTGCACATCCCGTGGCCGGTTCCACCGACGCACGATTGACCGAAACAGGCCATGGCACGCTTGTATCCGGATGCTGCGAAGAAAGTTGCGAAGGGTGCGAAAAGGACTGCTAGCGCTTTTGCATCAAAAAGCCAGCGACAATTTTTTGTCATGCTGGCCACGCGATTCTTGTCCTTCTGCGGTGGTCCCCGCCCTAACTGCTACAAACCGTACCTGGCTTCTTCTGCAAGCGCCTGCTCCGGCCCATACCCAGGAAACACGAGGGCTTGCACGCAGAAACAATGTGCTGCTTTTCACACGGCTCATAAGATTTTTTCCGAATAACCCTTGTGAAAAATTCTTCTGAGGTTTTCGAAAAGTTGTTCTTAGCTCTGATGTTACAGGCGTGAAACGCTTGATAAGAGAAAAAAGCCAATAAATTGGCGACCAAAGAGCATCGAAGTACAAGAACACCAGGAGCAAAGCCATGCGCAGTCGTAACGCGGCACTATGGAGCGGTGTATTTTTGGCGGTGTCGGGGACTCATGGGCAAGCCATGACGCTGACCGAAGCTATACAAAGCACGCTGCAATACCACCCGGAAATCAGCCAGAGCGTAAACAGCCGTCTCACCGCGGATGAAGAGCTCAAATTCGCCAGGGGCGGCTACCTGCCAACCGTCGATCTTGTCGCGGGCTATGGCCGCGAGAACACCGACAGCCCCAGCACCCGCGCAGCGGGTAACCACAACGACGAGACCCTGACCCGCGGCGATGCGGAAATCCGTCTGCGGCAGATGTTGTTCGACGGCTTCGGCACCCCCAACGAGGTCAAGCGCAACGAGTCCAACGTCAACGCCAAGGCCTTCCGTATCCTCGGCACCTCGGAAACCGCCGCCCTGCGCACCGTCGAGGTCTACCTCGATGTGCTCAAGCGCCGCGAGATGGTGACGCTGGCCAAGAACAACCTGCAGGCCCACGAACGCATCGGCGACCAGATCCGCCTGCGCAGCGAGCGTGGTGTCGGCAGTACCGCCGACAACGACCAGGCCATCGCCCGTCTGGCCCTGGCGCAGAACAACCTCTACACCGAAGAGGTGAACCTGGCCGATGCCGAGGCCAGCTTCTATAGCGCCACCGGCCGCATGCCGGACCAGCTCGAAGCGCCCTCCACCGTGAAGGCGGAAGTCCCGGCGGACTTGCTCGCCGCGCGCCAGGGCATGCTCAATGAAAACCCGCTGCTGAAATCGGCCCAGGCCGACGTCAACGCCGCCGAGGCCCAGTACGAGGCCGCCAAGGCGCCCTTCTACCCGCGCTTCGACGCCGAGCTGGCCAAGGCCGCCAACAACAATGTCGACGGCGACGAAGGCCACTACAACAGCTGGGAAGCCCAGGTGGTGATGCGCTACAACCTGTTCAACGGGATGCGCGACAAGGCCCACCTGAACGCCACCTCGCACCAGATCAACGAGGCCCAGGACATCCGCAACAACGCGCTGCGGCTGCTCAACGAAAACCTCTCGCTGGCCTGGGACGCGATGGAGAACTCCAAGAAGCAGACCCAGCCCGCCCGCGAATATGCCGACTACACCCGCAAGGTGCGCGAGGCATACCAGCAGCAGTTCACCCTTGGCCAGCGCACCCTGCTCGACCTGCTGGACAGCGAGAACGAACTGTTCACCGCCAACCGCCGCTACACCGAGGTCCGCTACACCGAGGAATACTCGATGTACCGCGTGCTCGGCAGCATGGGCGCCCTGCTGCGCTCGCAGCATGTCGTCGCGCCGCACGAGGCCGTGGCCCTGTCGGATGTGAAGAACGAGGCACGCCTGCCTGATCTGAAATAAGAAAATCGCACGCGCTCGTCACTCTGCCCCGCGCTGCCCGGCGTCGGGGCGACGGCCGTGAAGCGATACGAAGGGGCACGGAAAACCCGACGACCGGCCACAGCCGGCGAACACCTGCAAGTGTTCGCCGGGTGCCGCTGGCGCGGGTCGTCCCGGCCCGGGAGGAAGTAGCGTGACCATGATCATCCAGGAGCGCGGCACACCCGCACCGGGCGATCCGCGCCTGAGCCATGACGATCCCCTGCTCGACGGACTGCTGATCCTCTGCCGCCTGCATGGCTGCGCGGTGAGCCGCAACAGCCTGTCCGCCGGCCTGCCGCTGCGCGACCAGCGACTCTCCGCCGCCCTGCTGCCGCGGGCCGCCGCCCGTGCCGGCCTGCAGGGCCGCTTGCTGCGACGCGAGTTGCGCAGCATCTCCAACCTGAACCTGCCGGTCCTGCTGCTGCTCAACGACGGCCGCAGCGCCGTGCTGCGCCAGTGGCGCGAAGACGGCCAGGCGCTGATCCTGCCCTGCGAGACCGAAGGCGGCGAACAGGCCGTCGGCGCCGACGAGCTGGCCGCCCAGTACAGCGGCCAGGCCCTCTTCGCGCGCCCGCGTCACGAACTGGAAGCGGCGCGCAAACCGCTGGTACCGCGCGTCGAAGCCTGGTTCCGCGACACCCTGCGGCTGTCGCGCTGGCTCTATACGGACGCCCTGGTCGCCAGCCTGCTGATCAACCTGCTGGGCATGCTGGTGCCGTTGTTCGTCATGCAGACCTACGACCGCGTGGTGCCCAACCAGGCGCTGTCGACCCTCTGGGTGCTCGCCGCCGGCCTGCTGATCGGCACGCTGTTCGAACTGCTGCTGCGGGTGCTGCGCTCCAACCTGCTGGACATGGCCGGCAAGAAGACCGACGTGGTTCTCTCCGCCACCCTGTTCGAACGCATCACCGGCATGTCGCTCAAGGCCAAGCCCGAGACCGTCGGCGGCTTCGCGCAGAGCATCCATGACTTCCAGGGCCTGCGCGAATTCCTCACCGCGCTGACCCTGACCAGCCTGATCGACCTGCCCTTCTCGCTCCTGATGATCCTGGTCATCGGCCTGCTGGGCGGCTGGCTGGTGGCCGTGCCGCTGCTGGCCTTCCCCATCACCATCGTGTTCGCCCTGATCATCCAGAGCCGCCTGCGCGACACCGTGCAGAAGAGCCTGACCCTGGGTGCCGAACGCCAGGCCCTGCTGATCGAGACCCTCGGCGGCCTGGAAACCCTCAAGGCCTGCGGCGCAGAAAGCGAGCGCCAGTACCGCTGGGAATCCACCCACGGCGCCCTGGCGCGGCTGGACAACCACGCGCGCTTCCTCAGCGCGCTGGCCACCAACGGCACCCTGTTCCTCCAGCAGTTCGCCGGCCTGGCGATGATCTGCGCCGGGGTCTACAGCATCCTCGACGGCAACCTCAGCGTCGGCGCACTGGTCGCCAGCTACATGCTCAACAGCCGCGTGCTCGCCCCGCTGGGGCAGATCGCCGGGCTGATCACCCGCTACCAGCAGGCACGCCTGACAATGAAGAGCACCGACGCGCTGATGGAACTGCCGCAGGAGCGCCAGGCCCGCCAGCGCCCGCTGGAGCGCACCCAGCTGCACGGCGCGCTGGAAGTCCGCCAGCTGAGCTTCAGCTATCCGGAGCAGACTACCCCGGCGCTGAACCACGTCAGCCTGCGCATGGCCCCCGGCGAGAAGATCGGCATCATCGGCAAGAGCGGTTCGGGCAAGAGCACCTTCGGCCGTCTGCTGATGGGCTTCTACCACCCGGACGAAGGGCAGATCCTGCTCGACGGCCTGGACCTGCGCCAGCTGGATGTCTCCGACCTGCGCCAGCAGATCGGCTACGTGGCCCATGACCTGCCGCTGCTGGCCGGCAGCCTGCGCGACAACCTGACCCTCGGCGCGCGCTACGTCAGCGATGCGCGGATGCTCGAAGTGGCCGAACTGACCGGTGTCAGCGAACTGGCCCGGCAACACCCGGCCGGCTTCGACCGACCGGTGGGCGAACGCGGTCAGCTGCTCTCCGGCGGCCAGCGCCAGGCCGTGCTGATGGCCCGCGCGATGCTGCTCGACCCGCCGATCCTGCTGCTCGACGAACCCACCAGCGCCATGGACAACAGCAGCGAGGAAATCCTGCGCAAGCGCCTGCACGAGGCCTGCCGCGACAAGACCCTGCTGCTGGTCACCCACCGCACCTCGATGCTCAGCCTGGTCGACCGCCTGCTGGTGCTCGACAGCGGCCGCATCGTCGCCGACGGCCCGAAAGACGCGGTCATCGAAGCATTGCGCAAGGGCCATGTCGGCCCGGCAGCGGGGTAATGGCCATGCACTTTTCGCAATCGATCCGCGGCTACCTGGGCGGCAACGGCGCCCGCGACACCGAATTCATGCCCGAAGTCCAGGGCACCTTGCTGGAAGACTCGCCCAATGCCACCCGCATCACCCTCTGGGCGGCGCTCGGGCTGCTGGTAGCGGCCATCACCTGGGCCTACTTCGCCGATATCGAGGAAGTGACCAAGGGCGAAGGCAAGGCCATTCCCTCCTCCAAGGTGCAGACCATCCAGAACCTGGAGGGCGGCATCGTCTCGGAAATCTTCGTCCGCGAGGGCCAGGTGGTGAACAAGGGACAGCCGCTGCTGCGCCTGGACGACACCCGATTCTCCTCCAACAAGGGCGAGACCGAGGCCGACCGCAACTCCCTCGAAGCCCGTGTCGAACGCCTGAGCGCGGAAGCCGAAGGGCGTGAGCCGGTGTTCACCGACGACCTGAAGAAGGCCGCGCCGCAGGTGGTGGAGGACCAGCTGGCGCTCTACCAGACCCGCATGCAACGGCAGAACAGCGAGCTGAACATCCTCCAGGAACAGCTGCGGCAGAAGGGCCAGGAGCTGCAGGAGTTCCGCGCCAAGGTCCAGCAGTACCGCTCGAGCCTCGGGCTGGTACAGCAGGAGATCAACATGTCCGAGCCGCTGGTGAAGGCCGGCGCGGTCTCCCCGGTGGAACTGCTGCGCCTGCGCCGCAGCGCGGTGGAAATCAATGGTGACCTCAACGCCACCAACCTCGCCATCCCCCGAGCCGAGGCGGCGGTGAACGAGATCCAGCGCAAGGTGGAAGAGTCGAAACTGGGCTTTCGCAGCGACGCGCTGAAGGAACTCAACGACGTCCGCACCGACCTCAACAAGCTCACCGCCACCAGCCGTGCCATCGATGACAAGGTCAACCGCACCCTGGTGGTCGCGCCCCTGCGCGGCATCGTCAAGCAGCTCAAGGTCAACACCATCGGCGGCGTGGTGCAGCCGGGCAACGACATGGTGGAAATCGTCCCGCTGGAGGACAACCTGCTGGTGGAAGCACGGGTGCGCCCGCAGGACATCGCCTTCCTCCACCCCGGCCAGCCGGCCACGGTGAAGTTCACCGCCTACGACTACACCATCTACGGCGGGCTCAAGGCCAAGCTGGAAGTGATCAGCGCCGACACTATCACCGACGACAAGGGCAACAGCTTCTACATGATCCAGGTGCGCACCGACAAGAACCACCTGGGCACCGATGCCAAGCCCCTGCTGATCATCCCCGGCATGGTGGCGACCGTGGATATCATCACCGGCGAGAAGAGCGTGCTGGACTACATCTTGAAGCCAGTGCTCAAGGCGCGGTGGGAGGCTTTGCGGGAGCGGTAAGTACTTCGTTCAGCTTCGGCACGCGGTTTTCCCTTCCCCCTAACCCTCTCCCTGAAGGGAGAGGGGCTCCTCAGCTCTTGAGCCCCCTGCACACTCACTCTACCTCCCCCCGCCAATGCGCCCCCGGCCCCTCCTCCGCCAAGCGGTCCCCCGGATTGCGCAGCGGGCAGGCCTCCATCGACAGGCAGCCGCAGCCGATGCAGCCGTCGAGCTGATCGCGCAGCAGCAGCAACTTCTCGATCCGCTCGTTCAGGTCCTCCCGCCAGCGTGCCGACAATCGCGCCCAGTCCGCTGCCGTCGGGTTGTGCCCGGTCGGCAGCGAGCCCAGCGCCTCGGCGATCTCGCCCAGGGGAATGCCCACCCGTTGCGCGACCTTGATCACCGCCACCCGGCGCAGCGTGTCACGTGAATAGCGGCGCTGGTTGCCGGCATTGCGCGAACTGCTGATCAGGCCCCTGGCCTCGTAGAAGTGCAGCGCGGAAACCGCCACGCCGGCGCGTTTGGCCAGCTCGCCGACACTCAGCTCGCGGTGCTTGGAGCAGGAAGAAGTATTTTTCATGGGCTATTGACCTCAACTTAAGTTGAGGTTTTACCCTCGCCAGGCATTCGGTTCAAGCCAGGGAGCCCAGGAACATGACGCAACCCGCCCCGATCACCGCCCATGCCTGCGTGGACAATCCGCACTTCATCCTGCAGATCGAGATCGACGTAACGCCGCAGCAACGCCCGCACATCGCCGCGCGCCTGGGCGATTACCTGTCGCACCTGCAGGAACTGTTCTATCTACGCACGGGCTACCTCGCCAGCGAGCTGCACGCCGAAGGCGAACCGCAGCGCCTGGTCGGCCGCCTGCACTGGCGCCGCCAGGAAGACTGGGAAGCCGCCTGGGATTGCCGCCAGACCGCCAGCGACCTGTTCGCCGACAGCCTGCTCAAGCTCGGCGCGCGGAGCATTCGCTTCGGCAGCGGCGAGACGGCGTAAGCCGCGCAACCGTCTGAGGCTGTACGGCGACATAGCGAGTCTCTTTCCAGGCAGCCAGGAAGCAGGCAGTAGGACGGGTGGAGCTTGCGATACCCATCAGCTTTGCTTGACAGCCTTGTGATGGGTATCGCTTCGCTCCACGCCATCCTACAAAAGCGGGTCGTTTACGCCCCGGCAGGCAGACTCATATGCAGCAACGGGAAGGGCCGGCCTTCGCCATCAAGCGGCGAACGCCCGGTCTGGACAAAGCCGTAATGCAGATAGAACCCCACCGCCTGCGGGTTCTGCTCGTTGACGTCGACACTCAGCGTGCCGCGCTTTTCGCGCGTGAAATCGAGCAGTGCGCGGCCGATGCCCTGGCCACGCCGTTCCGGGTCGATGAAGAGCATTTCCACATGGCTGTCGTTGAGCCCGATGAAACCCAGCGGACGGTCATCGTCGTCCACCGCCACCCAGACCTCGACGGCGGGCAGGTAGAGGTCACGGACCTGGGGCAGCAGTGCGTCGATGTCCGACGCCTGGAGGAAGTGGTGGGTCGCGCGCACGGCGCCCAGCCAGATATCGAGCAGCCGCGGATTATCCGCAGCGATGCGTTGGCGAATGAGCATGAATGCATCCTGATTCAGCAGATCACAAAGGGATAGCGCGCCACGCAAGGTGACGGCCGTTGGAGCGTCGGCAGCATGAATGCCCGCTTCGCGAATCAACGCCTGGGCGGAACACGGCAGAGGCAGCCGGAAAGAGAGGGAGGTCGATCCTACCCAGCTCTTCCCGGCCGGTAAAGCTTCAGCCGACCAACCAGCGCCAACCGTCCTCCGCACATTCCAGCCGCGCCTCCAGCTCCAGCCGGGCAAGCAATGCCTCGTCGTGGGACACCACCAGCAGCGCGCCGCGGTATTGCCGCAGCAGGTTTTCCAGCGCTTCGCGCGATGGCAGGTCGAGGTGGTTGTCCGGCTCATCCAGGAGCAGCAGCTGCGCTGGATGCTCGGCATAGAGCTCGCAGGCCAGCGCCGCCTTCAGCCGCTCACCGCCGCTGAGCAGGTCACTGGGCAGCTCGACCCGTGCCGCCGGCAATCCCAGTTGCGCCAGCCGGGCGCGCAACACCGAAGGGTCCGCCACGCGACTGCGCTCCTGCAGCAGTTCCAGTACCGAGCGCTCGGGCGAGAGCGCGGCCAGGTGCTGATCCAGATAGGCACTGCGCACCCGCACTTCGCACGAGCCCGCCACAGGGTCGAGCACGCCCGCGATGACCTTGAGCAGGGTCGACTTGCCGCTGCCGTTGCGCCCGCTGACTGCCAGGCGGCGTGGGCCGCTCAACTGCAAGTCCAGCGGCGCGGCATTGCCGAACGGCAGGCGCAGCGCCTCCAGCAGCAACACGCCGCGGGACTCGGGCAGCTCGCAGTCCGGTGCGTTCAGGACCACCATGGCGTCTTCGCGCAACTGCCCGAAAGCCTCGTGAACGTCCCGCGCCAGCCGCTCCCGACGCTCTTCCTGCTGTGTGGCCAGACGCGCAATGCTGGTCTGGCTGCGCTCCTTCTGCCGGTCGACGAGGATCTTCGCCTGGTTGGCTTGCTTCGCCTCCTTGCGCCCCGTCGCCTGCCGGTGTTCCTGGCGCTCGCGCTGTTCCTGCATGGCGTGGTGCTGGCGATCGCGCTCCAGCTTGCGCCGCTGCAACTCGCGCTGGGCGCTGTCCTGCTCCTGCTGGCATACCTCGCGGTAGAAGGCATGGCCGCCGGAATAACTGCGCAGGCCCGAGGGCGACAACTCGACGATGCGCTGCATGTCGTCCAGCAGCAGAGGGTCATGGCTGATCAGGATCAGGCCGCCGCGCCAGCGTTGCAGCTGCTCACGCAGGGCCTCGCGGCCGGCGCGGTCAAGGTGATTGCTCGGCTCATCGAGGATCAACCAGTCCGCCCCGCTGAGCCACGCGCCAAGCAGCGCCACCCGCGTGCATTCGCCGCCGCTGAGACGCGAGGCGGGCGTGTCCGGCAGCAGATGGGCGAGCCCGGCAGCAGCCAGCTCGGCCTCCAGGCGCGCGCGGACATCCCAGTGGCCGTCGAGGCGTTCGAAGTCCGCGGGATCGAGTCCACCGGCCTCGACTCGCGTCAGCGCATCCAGCAGGGGTTGCACACCGGCCAGCTCGGCAACGCTGCGGAACGCCTGCGGCTCGATACGCTGCGGCAGGTAATGCACCGGCCCGAACGCCTGGCAGCGGCCAGCGCTGGCAGGCAGCTCGCCGGCCATGATCCGCGCCAGCACGGACTTGCCCACGCCATTGCGCCCGACCAGCGCGGTGCGGCGCTCGTCGAAAGTTTCATTGAGGTCGCTCAGCAGCGGCTCGCCGCTGGGCAATTGGAATGAGACGCCTTGCAGCGCCAGGGTGAACGGGCTCGTCATGCGCACTACCAGATTGATGCCGGAAATCCCCCGGGAACGGGCCAGGGAAGGAAGCGGGCCGTGAAACCACGGCGGCATCAATTGCGCATCGGACGAACACCTCGCGAAGGGGAATGAGGGGCGCAGTATAACGGCGGTGCTGGCACGGGGATGCCCGTCGGGCAGAAATCGATGCGCGGACGACCTTTCCAGACTCCCTCGAGAGCGGTGACACTGCACTCCCCGCCCACGCGGCCTCAGGAACACTCCACAAGGAAGTCCCCCATGTCCCGTCTCACCTCAGTGGCCGACCTCTTCCACGAAGAACCCATCCAGTGGGGCCTGCGCGGCGACCCGTACCTGTGGCGGGAAATGGCCGAGCACCTCGCCGCCACACCCTGGCCCGCCAGCGAGACGGAGCTGACGCAGCTGCTCACGCGGCTTTTCGAGCAACTGGCCGGCACCGGCCTGCATCATCCCAGCCACGTGCACCTGCCGCGCCATGCCCACGGTGGCATGTCCAGCGGGATGGTCAGCTGCACTTTCTGGCGCGAGCGCGCCATTCCCCTGCTGGTGGAGCGCTACCGCACCTTGTCCCCGCAAGCATAGATATTCACAGGACAATCACGACGTAGGATGGTGTGGAGCGCAGCGATACCCATCGATTCCGCGCGCGGACCGCAGGGCATCCACCGGCCCGGCCAGCGGATCGCGCTATGAGCTACGCGGCCCGTGGTTGCGCAAGAAGGTTTCCTCCCCCATCGCCGCAATCTGCCCTTCGATCAGTGCATCGAACGGACGCAGCAGGTCGGCGTGGGACTGCGGCGCATCCAGCGCATCGAGCGCATGGACTACCGCCTCGATGGTCGACAGCGCACCCTCGGCCGGCGCCTTGCGCAGGCGGTAGCGCGAGGTCAGCCCTTCCGGCAGCACGACTCGCGGCAGCGCCGCGAGGTTCGGGTTGAGGTGCAGCAGCTTGCGCGCCTTGCGCCAGGTGCCGTCGGGCACCACCAGCAGGCGTGGTTTATCCACAGGCTGCGCGGCCAGCTCGGCCAGCGCCACGGCGGATTCACCGGGGAACAGCAGGCAGGCATCCCAGGCGGACAGGTCGAGGCCACTGAAATCCTCGCCGACCAGCAGTTCTGCATTGACCAGGCCAAGCGCCGCCAGGCGTGCGGTATTCAGCGCATGCCCGACCTCGCTCGGGTGCTGCAGCAGGAGCACGCGGGTGCGGTTGTTCAGATGCGGGATCAGCGCGCACAGGCAATGGTTCAGCGGACGCTCGCAGCGCGGGCAGCGGGCGCGGCTCATGACTGACTCGGCTGGGTGCGCAGCAGGTCGCGGAAGTTCTGGATCAGCGGCTCGCGGGACCGGCCACGGCGAAGGATCAGCGAGAACGGCGCCTGGTAGCCGAAGGTCGCCGGCAGCAGCGCACGCAGGCGGCCCTGCTCTACCCAGGGGTGCGCGTAGTGCTCGGGCAGGTAGCCGATGTAGCCGCCGGAGAGGATCAGGATCAGCTGCGCTTCCATACTCTCCACGGTGCCGGCGCTGTGCTTGAAGCCGTGCCGCGCCAGTTCCGCCTGGCTCCAGTAGCCACGGCCGACCATGCGCTGCTGGGTGATCAGCTCGGCGGGGATGCGCCGGCCGTCGAACAGCGGGTGGCGGTCGCTGCAGTACAGCCAGTGCTGCTCTCTATAAAGAGGCTGGTAGACCAGGCCGTTCATCCGGCTGAAGAAAGAGCCGATGGCCAGGTCAAGACGGTTATCCAGCACCGCCAGTTGCAGCTCGTACGGGCTCTGTACCTGCAGATGCAGGTGCACCGCCGGGTGCAGGCTGCTGAAGGAGCCGATCACGTCGGCCAGCGGCAGCGCCGGATCGCTCACGGTGGAGTCCAGCACGCCGAGGTTCAGGGTGCCGCGCAGCTCGCCCTTGAGGGTCGCCGCGTAGCGTTCGAAGCCTTCCAGTTCGCCGAGGATGCGCAGGGTTTCCTGGTGGAACAGCTCGCCCTTGCTGGTCAGCCCGAAGCCGCCCCGGCCGCGGTGGCAGAGCACGATGCCCAGTTGGTTCTCCAACTGGCTCATGTAGGTACTGATTGCCGAGGTCGACAGGTTCAGCTCCTGCTGGGCGGCGGCGAAGCCCTGGCTGCGCACCACGCAGGCGAAAATCCGCAGCAGTTTGACGTCGGGCAGTGCGCTCGCGCTCATGAAGACTCCGCAAAACCGCGGCCAGGCCGCTCTAGTTCAGTACTTTCTGTACCTGAAAAACGGATGATAGCAAGCCAGCTATCTATTCAGGAACCGCAGACCACAAGCCCGGCGAGCCGTCTGCTGCGGCCAGGTGGCGCAGTCTAGCGACCGCCATTAGTTTAGAAAACTCTGAAGTGATTATTTGTAGCCAGCGATTTTTTCCACTACCCAGTCTGATGAGAATCCGATCTCAGTATTCAACAAGCCTGTTTCCACGAAGACAGCGATCAGCCTGAGGCCCTCCCCATGGACAAGAAACTTCACCAGCCCCTGGGCGGTAACGAAATGCCGCGTTTCGGCGGCATCGCCACCATGATGCGCCTGCCGCATATCCAGTCCCCCGAAGAGCTCAACGAGCTGGACGCCGCCTTCGTCGGCGTGCCCCTGGACATCGGCACCTCCCTGCGCTCCGGCACTCGTTTCGGGCCGCGCGAAATCCGCGCCGAGTCGGTGATGATCCGGCCGTACAACATGGCCACTGGCGCCGCGCCGTTCGACTCGCTGAACATCGCCGACATCGGCGACGTGGCGATCAACACCTTCAACCTGATGGAAGCGGTGCGCATCATCGAGGAGTCCTACGACAAGATCCTCGACCACGGCATCCTCCCGCTGACCCTGGGCGGCGACCACACCATCACCCTGCCGATCCTGCGTGCCATCCACAAGAAGCACGGCAAGGTCGGCCTGGTCCACATCGACGCCCACGCCGATGTGAACGACCACATGTTCGGCGAGAAGATCGCCCACGGCACCACCTTCCGCCGCGCCGTGGAAGAAGGCCTGCTGGACTGCGACCGCGTGGTGCAGATCGGCCTGCGTGCGCAGGGCTACACCGCCGAAGACTTCAACTGGAGCCGCAAGCAGGGCTTCCGCGTGGTGCAGGCCGAAGAGTGCTGGCACAAGTCGCTGGAACCGCTGATGGCCGAAGTCCGCGAGAAAGTCGGCGGCGGCCCGGTTTACCTGTCCTTCGACATCGACGGCATCGACCCGGCCTGGGCGCCCGGTACCGGCACCCCGGAAATCGGCGGCCTGACCACCATTCAGGCGATCGAGATCGTCCGTGGCTGCCAGGGCCTGGACATCATCGGCTGCGACCTGGTCGAGGTCTCCCCGCCCTACGACACCACCGGCAACACCTCGTTGCTCGGCGCCAACCTGCTGTACGAAATGCTCTGCATCCTCCCGGGCGTAGAGCGCCGCTGAGCGCACGAGCACACCAATGAATAATGACGCCTGCGTAGCACAGGTGCTGGAGGCTGCCCGCGTTCTCGTGGCAGCCTTCGCGCGCACCGACACCGAAGCCTACTTCGCCGCCTTCAGCGAAGACGCCAGTTTCATCTTCCACACCTGGCCGCAGCCGCTGCTTTCGCGCGCGGCTTACCGCGAGGTGTGGGAAAGCTGGCTGCGTGACGATGGTTTCGAGGTCCTTGACTGCCTTTCGAGCAACACCTTTGTGAGCCTGCAGGGCGAAGACGTGGCCGTGTTCTGCCACGACGTCACCACGCGGCTGCGCATCCAGGGAGAGGAAAGCCTGAACCACGAACGGGAGACCATCGTCTTCCGCCGTGATCCGAAACAGGGCCGCTGGCTGGCCACACACGAGCACCTGTCACCGTCGCCGACGCCATAAAGACAGGGCTCCCCGGGAGGAAGTCATGGATAACAAGAACAACGCACACGCAATCACAACGATCGAGACATTCGGGGTCGAACAGATCCCCGATAGCGAACGCAACGCCGCGCCCACCGACCTGTTCCGCATGATCTTCGGTGGCGCCAACACCTTCGCCACCGCCGTGCTCGGCAGCTTCCCGGTGCTCTTCGGGCTGTCCTTCCAGGCCGGCGTCTGGGCCATCGTCCTCGGCGTGCTGGTCGGTTCGCTCATCCTCGCGCCCATGGGCCTGTTCGGCCCGCTCAACGGCACCAACAACGCGGTCTCCTCGGGTGCCCACTTCGGCGTGCACGGGCGGATCGTCGGCTCGTTCCTGTCGCTGCTCACCGCCGTCGCCTTCTTCTCGCTCTCCGTGTGGAGCTCGGGCGATGCGCTGATCGGCGGCGCCAAGCGCCTGTTCGACCTGCCGGAAACCGACCTGACCCTGGGCCTGGCCTACGGCCTGTTCGCCGTGCTGGTGCTGATCGTCTGCATCTACGGCTTCCGCTTCATGCTGATGGTCAACAAGATCGCCGTGTGGGCCGCGAGCCTGCTGTTCCTGCTCGGCCTGTTCGCCTTCGCAGGCCCCTTCGACGCTGGCTACGCCGGCACCGTGCAGATGGGCAGCGAAGGTTTCTGGGCTGCCTTCATCGGCGCCGCCCTGCTGGCCATGAGCAACCCGGTGTCCTTCGGCGCCTTCCTCGGTGACTGGGCGCGCTACATCCCGCGCCAGACCTCGCAGAAGCGCATCATGCTGGCGGTGATCTGCGCCCAGCTGGCGACCCTGATCCCGTTCCTGTTCGGCCTGGCCACCGCCACCATCGTTGCGGTCAACGCCCCGGACTACATCGCCCAGAACAACTACGTCGGCGGCCTGCTGGCCGTATCGCCGAGCTGGTTCTTCCTGCCGGTGTGCCTGATCGCGGTGATCGGCGGCATGTCCACCGGCACCACCTCGCTGTATGGCACCGGCCTGGACATGTCCAGCGTGTTCCCGCGCCTGCTCAACCGTGTGCAGGCCACCCTGCTGATCGGCCTGCTGTCCATCGCCTTCATCTTCATCGGTCGCTTCGCCGCGAACCTGGTGCAGAGCGTGTCCACCTTCGCCGTGCTGATCATCACCTGCACCAGCCCCTGGATGGTGATCATGATCCTCGGCCTGGTGATCCGCCGTGGCTTCTACCACGCCGATGACCTGCAGGTGTTCACCCGTGGCCAGGAAGGCGGCGCCTACTGGTTCCACAACGGCTGGAACTGGCGCGGCATGGGTGCGTGGATCCCGAGCGCGGCCATGGGCCTGTGCTTCGTCAACCTGCCGGGCCAGTTCGTCGGCCCACTGGGCAACCTGGCCGGCGGTATCGACATCAGCCTGCCGGTGACCCTCGGCATGGCCGCCCTGCTCTACCTCGCCCTGCTGCGCACCTTCCCCGAACCCGCTGGCGTCTATGGCCCCAAGGGCCCGCGCTGGGTCGGCAGCCATGACCGCCCGGTCCGCAGCATCAGCGAGACGTCTGCCTGATCCAGGCTTCGTGGCCTGACGCGAAACGCTCTACCTGAAAGCCCCCATCGGACCGGTTGCCGCCGGTCCGATGCCCTACCGCACGCCACAAGCGCGCGGCAACAATGACAATGCAAGTGTGAGGAGCCGACCATGGCGTTAGATCTGATCGTCGTACTGATATATGCCGCTGGCATGTTGTGGCTGGGCTGGTACGGCATGCGCCGCGCCAAGACCCACGAAGACTACCTCGTGGCCGGCCGCAACCTCGGCCCGTCGTTCTACATGGGCACCATGGCCGCCACCGTGCTGGGCGGCGCCTCCACCGTGGGCACCGTGCGCCTGGGCTACGTCCATGGCATCTCCGGCTTCTGGCTGTGCGCCGCCCTGGGCGCCGGCATCATCGCGCTGAACCTGTTCCTCGCCAAGCCGCTGCTCAAGCTGCGCATCTTCACCGTCACCCAGGTCCTGGAGCGTCGCTACAACCCGATGGCTCGCCAGGCGTCAGCGGTGATCATGTTCGCCTACGCACTGATGATCGGCGTGGTCTCCACCCTGGCCATCGGCACCGTGATGCAGGTCCTGTTCGGCCTGCCGTTCTGGGTGTCCGTGCTGCTCGGCGGTGGCGTCGTGGTGATCTACTCCACCATCGGCGGCATGTGGTCGCTGACCCTGACCGACATCGTGCAGTTCATCATCAAGACCGTCGGCCTGATGTTCATCCTGCTGCCGATCTGCCTGTACCGCGTGGGCGGTTGGGACGAGCTGGTCGCCAAGCTGCCGGCGACCGCCTTCAGCTTCCACACCATCGGCTACGACACGATCATCACCTACTTCCTGATCTACTTCTTCGGCATCCTGATCGGCCAGGACATCTGGCAGCGCGTGTTCACCGCCCGCGACGACAAGGTCACCAAGTACGCCGGCACCGCCGCTGGCGTGTACTGCGTGATCTACGGCCTGGTCGGCGCGCTGATCGGCATGTGCGCCAAGGTCCTGCTGCCTGACCTGGACAACGTCAACAACGCCTTCGCCGCCATCGTCAGCGCCGCCCTGCCGGACGGTATCCGCGGCCTGGTGATCGCCGCAGCCCTGGCCGCGATGATGTCCACCGCCAGCGCCGGCCTGCTCGCCGCCTCCACCACCATCACCGAAGACCTGCTGCCGATCTTCACCGGCCAGCGTTCCACCCGCCTGAGCCTGAACCGCATCTGCACCCTGCTCACCGGTATCGTGGTACTGGGCATCGCCCTGGTGGTGAACGACGTGCTCAACGCTCTGACCCTGGCGTACAACCTGCTGGTGGGCGGCATGCTGATCCCGCTGATCGGCGCCATCTACTGGAAGCGCGCCACCACCGCCGGCGCCATCACCAGCATGGCCCTGGGCTTCATCACCGCCCTGGTGTTCATGTTCAAGGATGGCCTCGACGCCAATACCCCGATCTACTACAGCCTGGCCATCGGCCTGGTCAGCTTCATCGTCGTCAGCCTGCTGTCGCCCCGCCCGGCGCCGGTAGCCGACGCGGCCTGATAAGCACTTGCGCTAGGCAAGAGGGCGCGGCGAGCTGATCTCCGCGCCCTTTTGCATGATGACCTCACCCACGAATAGTAAGGAACTGCCATGACCACCTGCGGCGAATTCCTCGTCAAGCAACTCGAAGCCTGGGGCGTCGATACCGTCTTCGGCATCCCCGGCGTACACACCGTCGAGCTGTACCGCGGCCTGCCCCACAGCGACATCCGCCACATCACCCCGCGCCACGAACAGGGCGCCGGCTTCATGGCCGACGGCTACGCGCGCGTCACCGGCAAGCCGGGCACCTGCTTCATCATCACCGGCCCGGGCATGACCAACATCCTCACCGCCATGGGCCAGGCCTACGCCGACTCCATCCCCATGCTGGTGATCTCCAGCGTCAACGAGCGCTCGCGCCTCGCCCACGGCAATGGCTACCTGCACGAACTGCCGAACCAGCGCGCCATGGTCGCCGGCGTCAGCGCCTTCAGCCACACCCTGATGAGCGTCGACGAGCTGCCCGCCGTACTGGCCCGCGCCTTCGCCGTGTTCGACAGTGAGCGCCCGCGCCCGGTACACATCGAACTGCCGCTGGACATCATCACCGCCCCGGCCGACCACATGCAGGTGCTGCCGCGCGTGCAGCTGGCCCGCCCGGCCCCGGCCCGCTCGCCGCTGCACGAGGCCGCCGCCAAGCTGGCCAAGGCACAGAAGCCGCTGCTGCTGCTCGGTGGTGGCTGCGTAGCCGCCCAGGCCGAAGCCCGCGCGCTGGCCATTGCCCTCGATGCGCCGACCGCGCAGACCATCAACGCCAAGGGCCTGCTGCAGCCGAGCCACCCGCTGCTGATCGGCAGCAACCAGTCGCTGATCCCGGTCCGTGAACTGGCGCTGGAGGCTGACGTGGTGCTGGCCATCGGCACCGAGCTGGGCGAGACCGACTACGACGTGGTGTTCGACGGCAACTTCAAGATCGGCGGCGAGCTGATCCGCATCGACATCGACCCGCAGCAGCTGATGCGCAACTTCGCGCCGACCATCGCCATCCAGGCCGACGCCCGCACCGCCATGCGCGCCCTGCTGGAACTGCTGCCAGTCCGCGAGGCCGACGTCACCAGCCCCGGCGCCCAGCGCGCGGCCAAGGTGCGCGCGCAACTGGCCGAGGACTTCAGCGGTTGGGCACACTACCGCACCCTGTTCGACAAGATCCTCGAAGTGCTACCCGACGCGCGCTTCGTCGGCGACTCGACCCAGACCGTCTACAGCGGCAACCACCTGGTGGAACTGGACGGCGGTCGTCGCTGGTTCAACGCCTCCACCGGCTACGGCACCCTGGGCTACGGCCTGCCGGCCGCCATTGGCGCCAAGCTCGGTGAGCCGGGTCGCCCGGTGATCAGCCTGATGGGCGACGGTGGCCTGCAGTTCACCATGACCGAACTGGCCAGCGCCGTGGAAGCCAAGGTGGGCATCGTCGTGCTGCTGTGGAACAACCACGGTTACGGCGAGATCAAGCGCTACATGGAACGCCGCGACATCACCCCGCTGGGCGTGGACATCTACACCCCGGACTTCCTCGCCATCGCCCGCGGCTTCGGCTGCGCCGCCGAGCGCGCCCGCGACCACGACCACCTGCAGGAGCTGCTGCGTACCGCACCGAGCGATCGCCCGCTGATCGTGGAAGTGATGGAAGCGGCGCCCTTCGCGCCGTAACCCAGGTCCCGTAGGGCGCATAACGCGCCAGCGTTATCCGCCATCGGCCCTCGCACCACGGCCATCGGCGGATAACCGCAAGCGGTTATTCGCCCTACGTTGCTTGCGACGTGGGGCGGGTTATCCCCAACCCGCCCCGCCGCCCTGCCCTCTCCCAGAGGGAGCGGGAAACGCGCGGAGCCGGGTGTCTGGCGCAGCTACCGGCGCCGGCCACTCCCCCCCCAGGTTCCGAACGGTTCCCTCTCCCTCTGGGAGAGGTTAGGGTGAATGCACAGTCACCCGCGATCCGCGCGCTGGACGCGTCGCGCATCCCACCCGGAATCCGACTCATGAAGATCGTCACCCGTGACCGCTGGTTCGAGGTCCGTCACTGCTACGACGGCGTCAGCCTGATCCACGAGCCCTACGTCCGCCCCTTCTACCGCTGCAACATGTGGCACATCCAGGGACGCGAGCGCGACGTGCTGGTGGACAGTGGCTCCGGCCTGGTCAGCCTGCGCGAACAACTGCCCTGGCTCACCGACCGCCCGCTGCTGGCCGTGGCCAGCCACACCCACTTCGACCACATCGCCGGCCACCACGAGTTCGACGAGCGCCTGGTTCACCCGGCCGAAGCCGACATCCTCGCCAGCCCCGACGGCGAACGCACCCTGGCTACTGCCTTCGTCGACGACGAGATGTTCGATGCGCACCCGGACTGCCCGCTGTGCTACGCCGAGTACCACGTCAAGGCCGCGCCGGCGACCCGTACCATCGACGAAGGCGACGTGCTCGACCTCGGCGACCGTACCCTGCAGGTACTGCACACCCCCGGTCATTCGCCGGGCGGTATCAGCCTGTGGGAAGAGAAGACGCAGACGCTGTTCTCCGGCGACATCATCTACGACGGCCCGCTCATCGAGGACGCCTACCACTCCAACCTCGACGACTACGCCGCGAGCCTGGCGCGCCTGCGCGAGCTGCCGGTGCGCACCGTACACGGCGGGCACTTCGAGAGCTTCTCCGGGGAACGGCTGAAGTCGATGATCGACGGCTGGTTCAAGGCCCACGAATAACGGGCCATCCGAGAAGAGCCAAAACAAAAACCCGCCAGCTGGCGGGTTTTCCTTTTGCGATGGGCGGGGCGCAATCAATAGCGCCTGCGCTGCTCCATCAGGCGACGTTGCTCGTCGCGGCGGATGGGGATGGGTTGCAGACGTGGAGGCTCGATCAGGCCGAGCGTGACACCGAGTTTCCACGCAATGCTTTGCAGCCAGACTTTCATGGAATGCCTCCTTGTACGAATTCAGGTCGGGCGGCCCGTTACCACCATGGGCCGCCCTAGGAAGAATAGCCCGGCGTCCCACTCTCCGCCCGTGCCACTCACTCCTTGCAACAAAGACTATCGTCTTCCCCCGCCGCAGCGCCTGACCTGAATCAAGAGCACGACATTTCCCAATTCAGCGGCGAAGCATCCGGCGAATCCACTGCTCGCTGCTTACCAGCGTGATACCCGCCAGTACCAACACGGCGCCCGCGACGAAATTCAGGGTCAGCGGCTCGCCAAGAATCAGCACGCCAAAAGCGATGCCGAACATCGGTGTCATGAAGGAAAACACCGCCAGGTTCGACGCCAGGTAGCGGCGCAGCAGCCAGAACCAGGTGAAGTAGCTGAAGAACGACACCACCAGGCCCTGGAACAGCACGCTACCCACGCCGATGGCGGTAAAGCTCACGTCATGGGTCTTGCCCAGCGCCAGTGCGGCAAAGGGCAGCAGCAGTGCGGCGATCAGCAACTGGTAGAACAGCGTCAGGATCGGCTTGGCCTCGGAGAGCCGAGTGGTGCGCACCGCCACCGTGGTCATGCCCCAGGCGAACCCGGCAAGTACGCCGAAGGCATCGCCCAGCAGCATGCGGCTGTCCATGTTGGCGAAGTCGAAGCCGCCGCCGAAGCACATCGCGATGCCGCCGAAGCACACGCCGATCCCCAGCCACTGCAACGGCCGCAGACGCTCGCTGGGCAGCAGGAAATGCAGCGCCAGCGCCGAGAAGATCGGCGCCGTGTAGATGAACACCGCCATGTGCGAGGCCGACGTATAGACCAGCCCCTGGGCGATGAAGAAGAACTCGGCGGCGAACAGCACACCGGCCAGCAGCCCGCCCTTGAGCGTGCCCTGGCGCAGGAAGCCGTCCCAGCCGCCGCGCCAGCACATGATCAGACCCACCGCCACGGCAGCCACCAGGTTGCGCCCGAAGGCCTGCATGATCGGCGCGATGTCCGGCGCGGCCAGTTTCACCATCACCGCCTGGATGCCCCAGATCACGCACAGGCCGGTCATGACCTGGATGGCGAAGGCGTCGGCGCCCTTGCGCTCGACGATATTGGCTTGGGAGTTCATGGCAAGGCTCGGCAGCAAAAGTCAGGAATCGGGAAGCCGAAAGGACAATCGGCGGGCTTCCTCGAGGAAAGTCCGCCGATCATGCCAGCTCGCGCCAGCCGGCCGCCAACGTTAATCCGCTGTTCGGCCAGCCATCTGCGACATTATTTCCCGGATTTCACCTGGGTCCAGGTGCGGGTACGGATGCGCTCCAGTTTCGGCGGCAGCATTTCCACCGAGAACAGCTTGGCCTGCACGTCCGCCGGCGGGTAGACGTTGGGGTTGTCGTGCAGCTCCCTGGAGATCAGCCCGTCCGCCGCCTGATTGGGGTTGGCGTAGGCCACGTAATCGGAGATCGGCGCGACCACTTCCGGGCGCAGCAGGTAGTTGAGGAAGGCATGGGCCTGCTCGACGTTCTTCGAATCCTTCGGAATCGCCAGCACGTCGAACCAGGCGGCGGCGCCTTCCTTGGGAATGCGGTACTCGATGTGGATGCCGTTGCCGGCTTCCTTGGCGCGATTGGCCGCCTGCATCGCGCCGCCGGACCAGGCCAGGGCCACGCAGACGTCGCCGTTGGCGAGGTCAGTGACGAACTTCGAGGAACTGAAGTAGGTGATGTTCGGGCGCAGCTTCGCCAGCAGTGCCTCGGCCTTCTTGTAGTCGTCCGGGTTGTGGCTGTTGGGCGACAGGCCCAGGTAATGCAGGACCTGCGGGATCACCTCGGTGGGCGAGTCGAGGAAGGCCACGCCACAGGATTTCAGCTTGGCGAGGTTTTCCGGTTTGAACACCAGGTCCCAGGAGTCCAGCGGCGCGTTGTCGCCAAGCACGGACTTGACCTTGTCGACGTTGTAGGCGATGCCGTTGGTGCCCCACATGTAGGGCATCACGTACTGGTTGCCCGGGTCCTTGCTCTCCAGCACCTTGAGCAGTGCGGGATTGAGATTCTTCCAGTTCGGCAGCTTGCTCTTGTCCAGCGGCTGGAACACGCCGGCCTTGAGGTAGTTGGGCAGGAAGCTGTCGCTGGGCACGACCACGTCATAGCCCGAGTGCCCGGAAAGCAGCTTGGCTTCCAGCACTTCGTTGCTGTCGTAGACGTCGTATTGCGGCTTGATGCCGGTCTCGCCCTGAAAGCCCTTGAGGGTGTCCGGGCCGATGTAGTCGAACCAGTTGTAGATGCGCACTTCCGGCGCAGCGCTGGCGGCGCTGGCCGTGACGAGGGTGGCGGCGGCGAGCAGGCCGCGCAGCGCGGTATTCTTGTTCATGTCCTTCCCCAACTGGATGCGCTCGCGCAAAAGGTTGCGAGCAATGAAAAGCAAACGGGCGGATTCTCATCCGCCCGCTTCGTCTTATCAGCGTGCAGCGCCTTCGTAGCCCTGCAGCACGTTCACCGCGTTGACGCCGATGGCCTCCACCGCGTAACCGCCTTCCATGATGAACAGGGTCGGAATACCCAGTGCGGCGATGCGCTCGCCCATCTTCAGGTAATCCGGGCTGTCCAGCTTGAACTCGGAAATCGGGTCGTCCTTATACGTATCCACGCCCAGCGATACAACCACCACGTCAGGCGCGTAGTCCGCGATCTTCCGGCAAGCGTCTTCCAGCGCGGCGAACCAGCCATCCCAGCCGGTGCCATGGGGCAGCGGGTAGTTGTGGTTGTAGCCCTCGCCGGCGCCTTCGCCGTGCTCGTTGGCGTGGCCGAGGAAGTACGGGTACTCCACCAGCGGGTCGCCGTGGATCGAGGCGAACAGCACGTCGTTACGGCGGTAGAAGATGTCCTGGGTGCCGTTGCCGTGGTGGTAGTCGACGTCGAGGATGGCCACGCGCTTGGCACCCTGGTCGAGGAAGGCCTGGCTGACGATGGCGGCGTTGTTCAGGAAGCAGTAGCCGCCCATGAAGTCGCTGCCGGCGTGGTGGCCCGGCGGACGGCACAGGGCGAAGGCGGTGCTGGCGCCTTGGCGCATGTGGTCCTGGGCGGTCAGCGCGACCTGGGCCGAGCTGTACACGGCCTGCCAGGTGCCGGCGGTGATCGGCGCCTCGGTGTCGAAGCTGTAGTGGCCCACTTCGCCCATCAGCGCCGTCGGAATCGGACCGTCACGCAGCAGGCGCCGGCCCGGGAAGGTGGTGGAGACCAGGTCGCCGGTGTGACCTTCGGCCGCCCAGCGGGCCCAGGCGCCCTTGAGGAATTCGACGTAGCGGGTGTTGTGCGCGCGCAGGATCGGCTCCATACCGAAGTCCTTGGGCTCGATGATTTCGCCCAGGTTCTGCGACTTCACGCGGGCCAGCACGGTGTCCGCGCGGCTGGGCATCTCGAAGCAGGGCTGGAGTTTGCCGTCGACCAGTTCGGACTGGCCGAAATGCAGGCGGTGATCATCGCTGTACACGGTAAGCATGGGAGTACCCTCTGAAGGATTCTTGTTGTCCGGTGACGGGAATTCTGCCCAGCGACCGCCTCGCGCAGAACAGCGGAAGCGGCCAAAAGGGGATCGATGTGGCCAGAATTTCTGACCCTTAACCATCTGCATGCGCTGATTATCCACTTTCGCCCGGCAAAGCCCCACCGCAGCGGCGCTATGCTCAGGGAATTGTCCTGGCCCAGAGCCGGTCGAACATCATCAAGCGTTTTGACCACAGGATGGGGGAAGATGCGGGAAACCTTCGTACGCGCCTGCAGCCGTGCGCTGCTGATGCTGACCTTGTCGCTGGCCGGTGTTGGCGCCGTGCTGGCCGACGAGCCGACCGACGTCCAGGCCGGCGATTCCATCCAGCTGCCGGACCTGCCCGAGGATGCTGGCGTCGACCAACTGAGCGCGCGCCTCGAACTGATCCGCCAGCGCGTCTCCGCCGACAGCGACGATGGCCTGCTGTCGAACCTGCGGCAGTCCGCGCTGGCCGTTCAGGCCCGCGCGGAGCAGAACGCCACCGACATCGGCACCGCGCTGTCGCGCACCGAGGACCAGCTCAAGGTGCTCGGCCCGGTCACGCCCAACGAGGCCGAGAGCCTGACCCGGCAGCGCAACGACCTGACGGATGCCCAGAAAGACCTGCAGAAACAGCTGGAGCGCGCCAACCAGCTGGACAAGAACGCCCAGGACCTCGCCGCGCAGATCGTCAACCTGCGCCGCAGCCAGTTCAACTCGCAGATCGCCACGCGCTACCCGCCGCCGCTGAGCCCCAGCTTCTGGTCGACCCTGATCCGTCCCACCGACGACGACCTGACGCGCCTGCAATCCATGCGCGCGCAGATCGGCGACGCCCTCTCCACGGTCTGGCAGCCCGAGCACCGTTCCCCCTTCATCGCCAGCCTGCTCGTCGCCCTGCTGCTGTGGATTCCCGGCCGGCGCCTGCTGGAGCAGCTGCTGACCAAGGCGATGATCCGCTGGATTCCGGTCGGTCGCCTGCGCCGCAGCGCCCTGGCGGTGGCGGTCGGCCTGGCCACCATCCTCACCCTCGGTGGCGGCGCCACGGTGATCCACGAAGGCATGAACTGGCACGGCCAGCTCAGCGGCAACATGGACAACCTCGGCAACCAGATGCTCTCGCTGGTGATCTTCTGCACCTTCACCGCGGGCCTGGGCCGCGCGCTGCTGGCCGTGCAGAGGCCGTCCTGGCGACTGCCCGACCTGCCCGACCCAGTGGCCACCGCCCTTTCGCCCTTCCCCTGGCTGATGGCCTGGATGCTGCTGGTGCTGGGCACGCTGGATCGCATCAACAGCTCCAGCGGCGCCAGCCTCGCGTTGACCGTGGCGGTCAACGGCCTCACCGCCCTGGCGACGGCCCTGCTCTACGGCATCGCGCTGTATCGCTATCGCGTTGCGCGCCGCGAAGCCGAAGGCCACGAAACCTCGCCGCTGGCCGGCATCCTGGTGTTCGCAATGCTGGTCACGGTGCTGCTGATCGTGCTGGCACTGGCCACCGGCTATCTGTCATTGGCGTACTTTTTTGCCGGCAAGCTGCTCTGGGCCAGCGTGGTGTGCGCCACCGGCTACCTGCTGACGAGCCTGTTCGTCGACCTTTGCGAGGTACTGCTGTCGCCCCGCCAGCCGATCGGCGAGCGGCTGGCGGAAAACCTCGGCGTCGATCCGCGCCACCAGGCGCAATTCGCCACCCTGCTGACCGGCGCGGGGCGCACGCTGCTGGTACTGTCCACCCTGCTGATCGCCTTCTCCACCTCCGGCACCAGCCCCGGCGAGCTGCTCCAGGGCCTGGTACAGCTGGTGGAAAGCGGCCAGTCACTGGGGCGCCTGAACATCGTCCCGCAGGACATCCTGCTGGCCCTCGGCACCCTGGCCGCCGGCCTGTTCGGCCTGCGCCTGCTCAAGCGCTGGCTGGCCGACGAGCTGCTGCCGGAAACGCGCATGGACGCAGGCATGCGCGCCTCGCTGGTGACACTGGTGGGCTACATCGGCATGGTCATCCTGGTGCTGCTGGTGCTCTCCGCGCTGCGCATCAACCTCACCAGCCTGACCTGGGTGGTCAGCGCCCTCTCGGTGGGTATCGGTTTCGGCCTGCAGGCCATCGTGCAGAACTTCATCTCCGGCCTGATCCTGCTCACCGAGCGCCCGGTGAAGGTGGGCGACTGGGTCAGCCTGACCGGTGGCGTGGAGGGCGACATCCGGCGGATCAACGTGCGCGCCACGGAAATCCAGATGTCCGACCAGTCCACGGTGATCGTCCCAAATTCCCAGTTCATCTCGCAGAACGTGCGCAACGTGACCATGGGCAGCGCGCTGGGTGTGGTCGGCATCAACCTCACCCTGCCGCTGGATACCGACGTGCAGAAGGTCCGCGAACTGATGCTCAAGGCCTACAGCGAACACGAGAACATCGTCGAGACGCCGGCCCCTTCGGTGACTTTCAAGGACCTGAGCGCCACCGGCCTGACCCTGGCCGCCTCGGGTAACGTCAGCAGCCCGCGAGCGGTGTACTCGACCAAGAGCGACCTGCTGTTCACCATTTTCAGCGGCCTGCGCGAGGCCGGCATCAGCCTGAGCACACCGCAGAACCTGATCCTGCAGCGGCCGCAACTGGCGCGCGCGGAGCCCGCCGACGAAGCGGCAACACCACAAGTCGGCGACGATACCGGGCCGAATCCGCCGCCGTAGAATGAAGGGGTTACGCCAGCGGGGCAGCCGCCTCGCCGGCCTTTGCGCAACAGTCCCGCGCGGGAGCCGTCGTTGCGCCTGCAGCGTCCCGTGCCCGCCGTTGGCCGGCGCCCGTCGCGGCATCCGGCATCGCCGCCTGCCGCCTTCCTTCCTCGGTTGCCGCCGGGCCTCCCCGCTGCGGCGCACGGGAGATCGCGCAATGGACGAAGCCAGACTCAACGAATTCATGGGCAAGCTGGTCACCGACATGGGTGGCGCGGCGATGCTCGCCAACATCATCCTGGGCGAAGAACTGGGCCTCTACAAAGCCATGGCCGACGGTCAGTGGCTGAGCCCGGCGCAACTGGCCGAACGCAGCGGCTGCAATGCCCGCCTGCTGCGCGAATGGCTCAGCGCCCATGCCGCCTCCGGCTACATGGAGCACCAGGGCGGCAACTTCCGCCTGCCCGAAGAACAGGCCATGGCGCTGGCCATCGAGGACTCGCCGGTGTACGTCGCCGGTGGCGCCTCCGTGGTCGCGGCGCTCTACCACGACAAGGACAAGCTGGTCGCCGCCATGCGCGGCGACGGCGGCCTGGCCTGGGGCGATCACCACCCCTGCATGTTCTCCGGCACCGAGAAATTCTTCCGCCCCGGCTACCGCGCGCACCTGGTTGCAGAGTGGCTGCCGGCTCTGGACGAAGTGGTCGGCAAGCTCGAACGCGGTGCTCAGGTCGCAGACGTCGGTTGCGGCCACGGCGCCTCCACCATCGTCATGGCGCAGTCCTTCCCGGCGTCGAACTTCGTCGGCTTCGACTACCACCAGCCCTCCATCGACGTGGCCAACCAGCGCGCCGGTCAGGCAGAAGTCGGCGGGCGTGCCAGCTTCCAGCGCGCCAGCGCCAAGGACTACCCCGGCAACGACTACGATCTGATCTGCTTCTTCGACTGTCTACACGACATGGGCGACCCGGTGGGCGCCGCGCAGCACGCGCGCCAGGCGCTCAAGGCGGACGGCACGGTACTGCTGGTGGAGCCCTTCGCCAATGACCACCTGGATGACAACCAGAACCCGGTCGGCCGGCTGTTCTATGCCGCCTCGACCTTCATCTGCACGCCCAATTCGCTGTCCCAGGAAGTCGGGCTGGGGCTGGGGGCTCAGGCTGGCGAAGCACGCCTGCGCAAGGTGTTCGAGCAAGCCGGTTTCAGCCGCTTCCGCCGCGCGGCGCAAACGCCGTTCAACCTGATCCTCGAAGCCCGCCCGTAATGCCTCCCTGATCGGCTACAGCGCCCGGAATACGGGCGCTGTAGCACGGAAACAATTCGTCATTTTGCCGTCATCAATCCGTTATGCGACCCGTTGAAACTCGCAGGCTTTCAACCCAGGGAAGCCCCCAAAGATGTTCAATAAAAAGACTGCCAACAAAGCTGCATCTCTCGCCCTGCTCGTCGCCGCCCTCGCCGGCTGCGCCGCTCAGGCTCCGGTCGCCAGCAAGGAAGCCACCCCCAACAACGACGACTGGTACCTGGTCCGCACCGACGAGACCCTCTACCTGTTCGATGACGCCACCGTCTACCGGGACTACATCGTGACCGGCAAGACCACCTACACCAAGGAAGTCGGCGAGAAGGACAAGTTCGGCCAGAACGTTGTGCTGGTCGTGCGCGCCGAGGACAAGGACAAGGACGCGAAGAAGATCGCCTCCTACCAGTTCTACAAGCAGAGCCTGCCGCCGGCCGCCGGCTTCTACGGCGAGATCCGTCAGGAAGGTGTGATCTACGTGGCCCAGCGCTACGGCGACATGGTCGACATGAACGGCCTGGGCGAACCGATCTTCCGCCACACCGAAATCGCCAGCGGCCCCAACGGCGAGCGTGTGGTCTACCTGATGCAGAAGGAAGAGAAGAAGCCGGTCAGCCTGATCGCCCGCTTCCAGAAGATCTACGGCATCACTCCCGCCAAGGGCTGATGACGCGAAAGCGCGCACTCCGGGGAGGGAGTGCGCGCTTTCTTCATTCCGGCGCCGCCACGGCGCGGAGCGTGCTAGCTGGCGGGCTCCAGCTGCACAGTGGGAATCGTGTTGGGCGCCTCTATACCCCAGTCACCGAACTGGTACCAGTCATCGCCGAGCATCTCGGCCGGGTGCATGGTGCGGTCCGCGCCGTTGCCGCAGGCCAGGTTGGTCGCCGGGCAATAGCGGTCGCAGCCCCAGCAGATGCGCTCGGGGTGCGGAGGATTGAGCGGGAATTTCTTGGCCATGATCAGGCCCTCGAGGGTTTCCTTGTGGGATCCCTGAAGGCTATGCCTGTCAGACCGACCTGATCCTTGATCTGCGACAATTTCGCGCGAAATTCATGCGCATCTTTACGCACGGAAGTGGCTAGGCGGCTGGCCGCTCCAGCGCTGGAAGGCGTGGCGCAGGCTGGCGGTTTCGCTGAAGCCCAGCTCCTCGGCGATGCGGTAGATCGGCATGTCGCCGTCCTGCAGCAGTTCCTTGGCGCGGGCGAAGCGCAGCTCATCGAGCAGTTGCTGGTAGCTGGTCTGCTGCTGTTGCAGGTGGCGACGCAGGCTGCGCGAGGAGCAGTTCAGGCGGCGCGCCAGCTCTTCCAGGCCCGGCGGTTCCTGCAGGCGCTCGCCGAGGATCGCGCGGACCTTGTCGAGCCAGGCGCGGCGCGCGGCCAGGTCGATGTTCTGCCGGCGGCACTGTTCGAGCATCTCGCGGTGGGTCACTGCGTCGGCCAGCGGCAGGCGCATGTTCAGCCAGCTCGCCGGGAAGCCGATGGCGCTGCGAGCGCAATCGAATTCCAGCTGGCAGCCGAACAGCGTGGCGTAGGCCGCGCGGCGATCGGCCGGGCCGGCGTAATCGAATTCAGCGCGCACCAGCGGCAACGGCTGGCCGAGCAGGTCGGCGCAGGCCACCTTCAGCGAGCCCAGGCACAGCTCGGTATTGAACGGGCGCAGCTCTTCTTCTTCGCCGTAGCCGGTGGCGACCAACCAGGCCATGTCGCCGTCCACTTCCAGCGCGAGGTGGAAGTAGGTGCCCAGCAGCACCGGGTAGCTCAGGCCGATGCGCAGCGCCTCGCCCAGGGTCGGCGCGGAGATCAGCGCATAACCCAGCAGACCGTAGGCGGTGATCCGCGTGCGCACGCCCAGGCGCAGGCCAAGGGCCGGCTCGCCAGCGAGGTTCTGCACATTGCCGAAGACCTGCTGCTCCTGCCAGGGGCTGACCAGCCGGCGCAGGTCGAGCAGGTCGTCGCCGGTGATGCCGCTGCCCTCGAGGATGGACTCGCGGCTGTGCCCCTCGGACTCCATCAGCGCGACGGTCAGCGAGGTCATGTGCAGGGAGTTGAGCCAGGTGGAGCGGGAGAAGGTCAGAGGATTCATTCGATGCCCATCGTAGACGCTACGGCGCGCCAGCGGATGTTACCGCGGCCGGCGCAGGTCAGGGTGAGGCAAGTTGCGTGCCGGCCACCCAGCGTGGCCGTATCGATCCCCACGGGGCGGGGCTTTCGACGCCGGGAGGGGCAATTCCCGCCCGGCTGCAGGGTTACCTTCGCGGACACCGGGACGGTGCGGGTGCACCGTCCTGGCACTCAAACGTGGAGGAACTCAACCGCGCGAGAGGAAGCGCATGCCCTCTTCCAGGCCGCTCAGGGTCAGCGGGAACATCTGTTCCTTCACCAGCTCGCGCACCAGCCCCGTGGAGGCGGTGTAGTTCCAGGTGTCCTTCGGGTACGGGTTGATCCAGATGAGCTTCTTGTACTTCTCCATGAAGCGCTGCATCCAGACGTAGCCGGCCTCCTCGTTCCAGTGCTCGACGCTGCCGCCGGCCTGGGTGATCTCGTACGGAGCCATGGCGGCGTCGCCAACGAACACCACCTTGTAGTCCGGCCCGTATTTATGCAGCAGGTCGAAGGTGGCGGTGCGCTCGCTGGAGCGGCGCAGGTTGTTCTTCCACACCGACTCGTAGATGAAGTTGTGGAAGTAGAAGTACTCCAGGTGCTTGAACTCGGTCTTGCAGGCCGAGAACAGCTCCTCGCAGACCTTCACGTGGGCATCCATGGAGCCGCCGATATCCAGCAGCAGCAGGAGCTTCACGGTGTTGCGGCGCTCGGGGCGCATCTGGATATTGAGCAGCCCGGCATCCTTGGCGGTGTGGTCGATGGTGCCGTCGATGTCCAGCTCTTCCGCTGCGCCCTCGCGGGCGAACTTGCGCAGGCGGCGCAGGGCGATCTTGATGTTGCGCGTGCCCAGCTCGACCTGGTCATCGAGGTTCTTGTACTCGCGCTGGTCCCAGACCTTGGCGGCCTTGCCCTGGCGCTTGCCGGCGTCGCCAACGCGGATGCCCTCGGGGTTGAAGCCGCCGGAACCGAACGGGCTGGTGCCGCCGGTGCCGATCCACTTGTTGCCGCCGGCGTGGCGCTCCTTTTGCTCTTCCAGGCGCTTCTTGAACTCCTCGATGAGCTTGTCCAGGCCACCCAGGGACTGGATCTGCGCACGCTCCTCGTCGGTCAGCAGGCGCTCGAACTCCTTGCGCAGCCACTCTTCGGGGATTAGTGCCTTGAGGTGGTCGTCGAGCTTTTCCAGGCCCTTGAAGTAGGCGCCGAAGGCCCGGTCGAACTTATCGAAATGGCGCTCGTCCTTCACCATGATGGTGCGGGCGAGGTAGTAGAACTCGTCCATGTCGGCGAACACGATGCGGTGCTTGAGCGCATCGATCAGGTCGAGCAGCTCGCGCACCGACACCGGCACCTTGGCCGCGCGCATTTCGTTGAACAGGTTGAGCAGCATGGCTGCACCCTCGTTGATTCATTGATGCAGGAGCGATGCTCCTTTTGCACTCGGTGCAAGGGCTTGCGAGCTAGAGCCAGGCAAGGCGGAATCAGACGAGGAAGCGGAGTTTACGACTGTAAATGAGCATTACTCGCTCCGCTCGCCCCTACGGGGCCGCACTAAAGTGCGTTAGCCACAAGTGGCTTTCCGAGTCTGATTCCAACGCAGCATGGCCGACGCTCAGCAGCCCGATAATTAACGACTGGCGCGGCGGCTCATGAAGGCAAGGCGCTCCAGCAGCTGCACATCCTGCTCGTTCTTCACCAGCGCTCCGGCCAGCGGCGGGATGGCCTTGGTGGGATCGCGCTCGCGCAGCACGGCTTCGCCGATGTTGTCGGCCATCAGCAGCTTCAGCCAGTCCACCAGCTCGGAGGTGGAAGGTTTCTTCTTCAGGCCCGGCACCTTACGCACGTCGAAGAAGATGTCCAGCGCCTCGCTGACCAGCGTGCCGCTGATTTTCGGGTAGTGCACGTCGACGATCTTCTGCAAGGTCTCGCGGTCGGGGAAGGCGATGTAGTGGAAGAAGCAGCGGCGCAGGAAGGCGTCCGGCAGTTCCTTCTCGTTGTTCGAGGTGATGATGATGATCGGGCGCTGTTTGGCCTTGATGGTCTCGTTGGTCTCGTAAACGAAGAACTCCATCTTGTCGAGTTCCTGCAACAGGTCGTTGGGGAACTCGATGTCGGCCTTGTCGATCTCGTCGATCAGCAGGATCACGCGCTCTTCGGCCTCGAAGGCCTCCCAGAGCTTGCCCTTCTTGATGTAGTTGCGCACGTCGTGGACCTTGTCCACGCCCAGCTGCGAGTCGCGCAGGCGGCTGACCGCGTCGTACTCGTAGAGGCCCTGGTGGGCCTTGGTGGTGGACTTGATGTGCCAGGTGATCAGCTTGGCGCCGAAGGACTCCGCCAACTGCTCGGCGAGCATGGTCTTGCCGGTGCCCGGCTCGCCTTTCACCAGCAGCGGACGCTGCAGGGTGATGGCGGCGTTGACCGCCAGCTTGAGGTCGTCGGTGGCGACGTAGGACTGGGTGCCTTCGAACTTCATCGGTGAATCCTCGAACGATGCGGGCCGGGCGCTCTGCCGGGCCGGGCGAATGGTCGGACAAGCTGCGACTATACCGCGCAGCCGAGGCGAGTGTGAACGCAGACGCGGCATTCAGTCATTGAATGGCGGGTCAGGGGATGACTGATCGCAAATGGCCTGTCGATGACAAGTTTACTTTACATCGAAGAAATCCCGATGTTAAGTTCGCTTTACATCACAAGGAGACCGCGATGAATCCCGCCCTGCGCCGCTACACCCTGTCCTGCGCCGCCCTCATGTTCATTTACTCCGCCCTGGTCGCACTGATCAGCTGGGGGCTGGACCTGCAGAAGCTGCCTTATGCCCTGCGCGTCCTGGCCGCCGCTTCTCCGGCGCTGCCACTGCTGGCGATGCTCTATGTATTCGACCGCTACCTGCGCAGCGAGCCGGACGAATTCCTGCGTTTCCTGCTGTCCCGCGCCGCGATGCTGGCCGGCGGCACGGTGGTCGGGCTGTTCAGCGCCTGGGGCTTTCTGGAGCAGTACGCCGCCTGGCCGCGTTTCCCGGTGATCCTCGCCTTCCCGCTGTTCTGGGCCGCCTACGGCGTTGCCGTGGTGCTGCTGCGCCGGCGCTTCGCCTGACCGATCCGAGAAAGGAGCAACCATGCAGAATCGCCTCAAGGCACTGCGCGCCGAACGCGGCTGGAGCCAGCAGGACCTGGCCCTGCAACTGCAGGTTTCGCGGCAGAGCGTGATCGCCATCGAGAGTGGCAAGTTCGACCCCAGCCTGCCGCTGGCCTTTCGTATAGCCCGGGTCTTCGGCCTGCCCATCGAGGCCATCTTCAGCGACGCGCAGCCCGAGTGAGGCGGGTGCGCCGACTGGACTACGAAGCCCGCCGGGCATAGGCTGCTGGGTCTGCACAGCTCCGAACCTAAGGAACGCATCATGAGCCGCATTTTCGCCGACAACGCGCAGTCCATCGGCAACACGCCGCTGGTCCAGATCAACCGCATCGCCCCGCGCGGCGTCACCATCCTGGCCAAGATCGAAGGGCGCAACCCGGGCTACTCGGTGAAGTGCCGGATCGGCGCCAACATGATCTGGGATGCCGAGTCCGGCGGCCGCCTGAAGTCGGGCATGACCATCGTCGAGCCGACTTCCGGCAACACCGGCATCGGCCTCGCCTTCGTCGCCGCCGCCCGTGGCTACAAGCTGATCCTCACCATGCCCTCCTCCATGAGCCTGGAACGCCGCAAGGTGCTCAAGGCCCTGGGCGCCGAGATCGTCCTGACCGAGCCGGCCAAGGGCATGAAGGGCGCGATCGCCAAGGCCGAGGAAATCCTCGCCAGCGACCCGGCGAAGTACTTCATGCCGGCGCAGTTCGACAACCCGGCCAACCCGGCGATCCACGAAAAGACCACCGGCCCGGAAATCTGGAACGACACCGATGGCGCGGTCGACGTGCTGGTGGCCGGCGTCGGCACCGGCGGCACCCTCACCGGTGTGTCGCGCTTCATCAAGAACACCAAGGGCAAGCCGATCCTCTCGGTGGCTGTCGAGCCGGTCACCTCGCCGGTGATCAGCCAGGCCCTGGCCGGCGAAGAGATCAAGCCCAGCCCGCACAAGATCCAGGGCATCGGCGCCGGCTTCGTGCCGAAGAACCTCGACCTGTCCCTGGTCGACCGCGTCGCCACCATCGCCGACGAAGACGCCAAGAACATGGCCCTGCGCCTGATGCAGGAAGAAGGCATCCTCTGCGGCATCTCCAGCGGCGCCGCCATGGCCGCCGCGGTGAAGCTCGCCGAAGAGCCGAACATGCAGGGCAAGACCATCGTCGTGGTGCTGCCGGACTCGGGCGAGCGCTACCTCTCCACCATGCTCTTCGACGGCCTGTTCGAGGACCAGGAACTGGTCCAGTAAGCTCTATTCCGCCCCTCTGCGGGGCGGATTCCTACCTGCCGTTCCGAATCGGTGCGGCCCAAGTCTCGTACGTGACACGTGCGCTGTCTGCGGACCCGCAGGCAGCCATGGCCCCTCGCCATGTTCCGGCAAAATGGTTAATTCTTGCGCAGCCCGCGACGAAGCGTCGCCCATCTTTCGCGGATGGCCCGGGCTTTCCGCACCGTTGTCAGGAACACAAGAATGAAAATTTCCGCCCCGTTGCTCTCCACCCTCGCACTCTCCCTCTCCGTTGCCGCCGGCGCCGCCCAGGCCGATAACGTGAAGATCTACAACTGGTCCGACTACATCGCCCCGGACACCGTGCCGACCTTCACCAAGGAAACCGGCATCCAGGCGACCTACGACGTCTACGACAGCAACGAGACCCTCGATGGCAAGCTGATGACCGGCAAATCCGGTTACGACATCGTGGTGCCGTCGAACCACTTCATGGCCAAGCAGATCCAGGCCGGCGCGCTGAAGAAGCTGGACAAGAGCCAGCTGCCGAACTGGAAGAACCTCAACCCGGTGCTGATGAAGGCACTGGAAGTGAACGACCCGGGCAACGAGCACGGCTTCCCCTACCTGTGGGGCACCACCGGCATCGGCTACAACCCGGCCAAGATCAAGGAAGTGCTGGGCGACAACGCGCCGATCGACTCCTGGGACATCTTCTTCAAGCCCGAGTACATGGAGAAGCTGGCCAAGTGCGGCGTAGCGGTGCTGGACAACGGCCCGGAGCTGCTGCCGATCACCCTGAACTACCTGGGCCTGCCGCATCACAGCCAGAAGCTGGATGACTACAAGAAGGCCGAGGAAGCGCTGCTCAAGGTGCGTCCGTACATCCGCTACTTCCACTCCTCCAAGTACGTCAGCGACCTGGCCAACGGCGAGATCTGCGTAGCCGTCGGCTTCTCCGGCGACATCCTGCAGGCCGCCACCCGCGCCAAGGAAGCCAAGAACGGCGTGGAAATCCAGTACTCCACGCCGAAGGAAGGCTCGCCGCTGTGGTTCGACATGGTCGCCATGCCCAACGACGCACCGGATGAGAAGGCTGCCTATGCCTTCATGAACTACCTGCTGCGCCCGGAAGTCATGGCCGGCGTGAGCAACTACGTGCACTACGCCAACGGCAACCTGGCCGCCGACCCGCTGGTGGACAAGGCAATCAAGGCGGACCCTGCGATCTACCCGCCGCAGGACAAGATGGCCAAGCTGTTCGCCCTCGAATCCATGCCGATGAAGATCGACCGCGTTCGTACCCGCACCTGGAACACCATCAAGACCGGCAAGTAAGCGTCACCCTTGCCTGACAACGCGCGGCCCCGGCCGCGCGTTGTCGTTTTCGTCGCGCAAGTCGCGCTTTGCCGCGCAACTCGCACAGGGCTCGCCAGCGGCGATCCGGGCCGCTATAGTCAGCCCACGCAGCACAGATGATGCCCCACTGAACAGGTTCGCCTTCCATGTCCCGATACCCATTGCCCGATCCGGCAATCACCGTTGCAGCCTCCCCGGCCTGCGGCGCGGGTGCGGGCGCGGCCTGCCCTCCTCCGCCCCCTGTCGTCGCTGTCGCGTCGCCTCCGCCTCCCGGTGCGGCCTACCCGCCACCCGGCGTGAGCTTCTGACGCCACACGCGTTTTCCATCGCCTGGTTTTCCGCGCTCAACTGACGCGGCGCCCGGTCTGTGTCCGGCCCATTGATGGCCGGTCGTGATCTGCCTGACGACAGGTGCATTGCATGATTTCGCTCAACCGTTCCTCCCTGGTCGCCCTGGCCAGCACCTCCCTGTTCGTGCTGCTGTGGAGCAGCGCCGCCATCATCAGCAAGTGGGGCCTGGCCCATGCTTCGCCGATGGTCTTCCTCATCGCCCGCTTCGGCACCGCGCTGGTGGCGCTGCTGATCCTCTCGCCGCTGATCGGCCTGCGCTGGCCGCGCGAGCGCAAACAGATACGCCACGCCGTGCTCACCGGCCTGGTGATGCTGGGCATCTACCCGATCTTCTACCTGATGGCGCTGGACCTGCACGTCACCCCCGGCGTCATCGCCACGGTGCTGGGCGTGCAGCCGATGCTGACCAGTTTCCTGCTCGAACGCCGGCATTCAGCGCCGCGACTGGGCGGCCTCGCGCTCGGGCTGATAGGTCTGGTGATGGTGGTCTACCAGAGCATCGGACTGTCAGGCCTGACCTTCGCGGGCCTGGCCTGCTGCCTGCTGGCGCTGCTATCGATCACCGGCGGCTCGATCCTGCAGAAGAACATCCGCGAGAACCCGCTGGGGACCCTGCCCCTGCAGTACATGGCCGGGCTCGCGCTGTGCATTGGCGTCGCGCCCTTCCAGCCGCTGCACGTGGAGTGGAACGCCGCGTTCATCCTCAGTGCGCTGTGGATGGGCCTGATGGTCTCGGTACTGGCCACCGTGCTGCTCTACCGGATGATCGCAGCGGGCAACCTGGTCAACGTCACCAGCCTGTTCTACCTGGTGCCGGCGGTCACGGCACTGATGGACTATGCGGTGTTCGGCAATCGCCTGTCTGCGCTTGGCCTGCTAGGTATGGGACTGATCGTGCTGGGCCTGATGCTGGTCTTCCGCCCGGCAGCCCCGGCACGTGAATCCAAGTCGACACAGGCTGTGGATAACCGCTAGCCAACCCCGATGGACGCAGGCGAGGATCGTTCCTCGCCTGCGCTTCGCTCAGTTGGCTGCCTCGGCCTTCGGCTGCGGCGCCGGGCGCAGTACCAGCCACAGCGCCAGGGCAATCAGCACACCACCCTGCAGGTGCGCCCAGGAAAGCGACTCATCCAGCAGCAGCACGCCCCAGAACACGCCGAACGGCGGAATCAGGAAGGTCACCGTCATGGTCTTCAGCGGGCCGATGCTGGCCAGCAGGCGGAAGTACAGGACGTAGGCGAAGGATGTGCAGAGGAAGCCCAGCCCGGCCAGCGCCAGCAGGATCTTCGGGTCGGCCAGCGGCGCCAGCGGCATGTCCAGGCTCGTGCCGAGGAAGAAAGGCAACAGGCACAGAGTTGCGCCCGCCTGGCTGCCCAGGGCAGAGACGGCGAAGTCCAGGCCGCCCTGGTCGTTGATCCAGCGCTTGGTGAAATACCCGGCGAAGCCGTAGCAGGTCGTCGCCACCAGGCAAGCGGCGGCGCCCCAGAGCACCTGGGAGTCGAAGGGCACAGGCCCGGCGCGAGTCAGCACCGCCACGCCCGCCAACCCCAGCAGCACGCCGAGAGCCTTGCCGCCGGTGAGCACCTCACCAAAGAACAGCGAACCGATCAGCACACCCATCAGCGGCGTGGTCGCGTTGAAGATCGCCGAATACCCCGCCGGCAGAAACTGCGCCGCCAGGCTGTACATCAGCACCGGGATGCCGGAGGCGATCACGCCGATCAGCAGAAGACGCACCAGCTTGCCGCGGAAATCCCAGCGCGTGCGCAGGGCCAGCATGATCACGACCAGCCCGATGGCCGACAGCACGACACGGAAGAACGCCGTCGGCATCACGCCGATGGCAGGCACCAGTTGGCGCATGAACAGGAAGCTGGCACCCCAGATGGCGGCCAGCCCGAACATATTCAGCAGAGCAGCGGGATTCATCGCGAAAAGCTCCAGGGCAGGTAAGCCACCAGCCTACGCCGGTGGCAAACACCATCCATCCATAGCTGACTTTCAAAGTCCACTGTCAGATGCGACGCAGGCGGGCCATGCTCAGCACGTCGGCGTAAACGCCGTCGCGCAGGGCGAATTCGCGCAGCGTTCCTTCCACCTCGAAGCCGAACTTGCGATACAGCGCGATGGCCGGCGCATTGTCGGTGTAGACAGTCAGCTCGACGCGACGCAGGCCCATCCAGTTGTCGGCCACTTCCATCAGTTCAGCCAGCAGCCGCGTGCCGACTCCGCGCCCCTGCCAGGCTACGGCGACCCCCATGCCGATGCTGCCGCATTGGCTACGACGCACGCGGGGAAACTGTTCAAGACTGGCACTGCCGATCACCTGGTCCTGGTGCATGGCCATCAGCGTGATGCGGCGCTCGTCGTCCAGCACCAGTCGCTTGCGCCACAGATCCGGCGCCTGGTGCGGCATCTGCAGCACCTGACGGGCCACTGCTGGATCGTTGTAGAGGGCCGCGAGGCCATTGATGTGCTGCTCGGTGCAGCGCTCGATGCGAAAGTCTTCCATTGCGTGCCGGCTCCTTGCCGAAGGGGCTTTCCAGGGCTCTTTATCCAAGAGCGTGGCCGGCCAGCATACGCGCTAATTTCACCGAAAAGCGCCACGATCCTCCGGCGAAATCGCCCTTTCCCTCACCGTTTCCCATGGCTAAGCTCGCTGCACCAGAACCCAGCAGAGGCGCTCCCATGGCTCAGCACTGGCCGGCGACCGAGATCGCGACCCTGATCCTCGAAGGCTTCGACGACTACCGCGCGAAGTTCCACCAGATTACCGCCGGTGCGCCCGCGCGTTTCGAACAGGCACAGTGGCAGGAAGCCCAGCTCGCCTCCGCCGAACGCATCGAGCTGTACGAGGAAATGGTCGCCGAGACCGTGGGCAGACTGACCCGCGCCATGGCCGGCATCGACCTGGTGGACGTGGAGCGCTGGCCGATCGCCAAGAGTGCCTACATCACCCTGATCGACCCGCGGCTGGACGATGAGTTGGCGGAAACCTGGTTCAATTCGATCTTCTGCGGCCTGTTCAGCCACGACAACATCAGCGATGGCACGATGTTCGTGCACACCACACGGCCATCGCTGCGCGCCCATTCGCGCGACCCGCACACGCGCATCTACCGCCCCGGCGGCCAGCTGCGCCAGGCGCTGGAAAGCATCTTCGACGACTACCGCTTCGCCGTGGACTACGACGACCGCGAACGCGACCTGCAACGCATGGACAGCCTGCTGCACACCAACCTGCCGGACTGGGTGTGCAAGGACCCGACCCTGACCATCGAACTGATCGGCTCGGTGTTCTACCGCAACAAGGGCGCCTACCTGGTGGGCCGTCTGTTCACCCCGGAGGAGCAGTGGCCGCTGGTGTTCCCGCTGGTGCATCACGAAGGGCGCGGCATCCAGTTCGACACGGTGATCACCGACGAGGCGGAAGTCTCGATCATCTTCTCCTTCACCCGCTCCTACTTCATGGTCGACGCGCCGGTGCCGGCGGAGATGGTCGCCTTCCTCAAGCGTCTGCTGCCGGGCAAGCACATCGCCGAGCTATACACCTCCATCGGTTTCTACAAGCAGGGAAAGAGCGAGTTCTACCGCGCACTGATCAACCACCTGGCGACCACCGACGACCGCTTCGTCATGGCCCCCGGCGTGCGCGGCATGGTGATGAGCGTGTTCACCCTGCCGGGCTTCAACACCGTGTTCAAGATCATCAAGGACAACTTCAACCCGGCCAAGACCGTGGACCACGCCACAGTGATCCAGAAGTACCAGCTGGTGAAGAACCATGACCGAGTCGGGCGCCTGGCCGACACCCAGCAGTTCGCCGACTTCCGCTTCCCGGTACGCAAGTTCGACCCTGATTGCCTCGCCGAGCTGCTGGACGTCGCGCCCTCCACCGTGATGCTCGAAGGCGACGTGGTGCTGATCCGTCACTGCTGGACCGAGCGCCGCATGACCCCGCTGAACATCTACCTGGAACACGCCACGCCGGCGCAGGTGGAAGAAGCGCTGAAGGACTACGGGCTGGCGATCAAGCAACTGGCGGCGGCGAACATCTTCCCCGGCGACATGCTGCTGAAGAACTTCGGCGTCACCCGCCACGGCCGGGTGGTGTTCTACGACTACGACGAGATCTGCTACCTCACCGAGGTGCATTTCCGCCACATCCCGCCAGCGCGCTACGAGGAAGACGAGATGTCCTCCGAGCCCTGGTACTCGGTGGGGCCGATGGATGTATTCCCCGAGGAGTTCCCGCGCTTCCTGTTCGTCGACCTGAAGCTGCGACGGCAGTTCGCCAAGCTGCACGGCAACCTGTTCGACGCCGATTACTGGAAGGGGCTGCAGGAGCAGATTCGCGCGGGGAAAGTGATCGACGTGTTCCCCTACCGCCGCCACGAATCGCCCGAGGAAGCGCTGGCGCGCTAGACCGGGTCAGGCACGCTCCTGCTGGAGCGCGCCCTTATGAAAAACCGTCAGTTCCAGTGCCGCCGCGAGGCGCGACGGTTATCCCCCAGACCAACCAGGGCTGCCAGAGAAGCCATCAGCACCTCGGCGATCCACGCCAGCAGCAGGCCGCCGGCCAGGGCCCAGCCAATGGCCTCGGGCTCCAGCACCACCTGGTAGCGGTAGTTCTCGTAGGTTTCCTGCAGCAACTCATGGTTTGGCGCCGTCACCATGTGCAGGGCGCGCTGGTACCAGGGACCCTGCAGGGCCTGCCATTCGTTCTCGAACAGCTGGGCACGGCGCATCAGGCGCTCGATGTTGTCGGCGTCACGCTGGAAGACCGGGTCGGCACTCCCGCGGTAATGCGCCACCAGGGCACTCAGGTCACCCTTGAAGAACTGCCCCGATGTGTCCTTGAAGCCCTGCAGCGCCTGAGTCGCCTCGATGCGATGGGCGTCGACGCGTTGCGCGTAATCCTTGATGAAGCCCGGCACCTGGACCGCGACCATCAGCCCCAGCGCAAACAGCACCATGCGTACGTAGCTGCGCAGCATTCTTTTCCCCTTCGTTCTTATGGATGTGCAAGGCAACGCCGGATTCTCCCGTTTGCCGCACCGGCATTCCGGGAATGCTTCACGTCCCGATCAGATGCGGCCCTGGGTAACGATCTCGCCACGCCACCAGAGCATCCATTCGCCACCTTGCATCAGGGTCCAGTTTTCGTTGTCGGTCAGCGGCTCGGTGGCGATCACCGTCACCACGTCGTTGGGTGTGGTTTCCGACTGGAAGTCCACCGTGACGTCGGCATCGCGCAGGCGTGCCGGCCCGAATGGCGCGCGGCGGGTGATCCAGGCCAGCTTGGTGCTGCAGAAAGTGAACAGCCAGTCGCCGTCACTGAGCAGGCAGTTGAACACGCCCTTCTCGCGGTAGGTGGCGCAGGCGGTGACCAGGGTGGGCAGCAACACCTCCACCGGCACTGGCTCGGGGAAGGCACGGCGCACGCGGTTGAGCAGGTCGCAGAAGGCTGCTTCGCTGTCGGTGTCGCCCACCGCGCGGTAGAGACCGGGCTCGGGATGGAAGTCGGCGAGCTGGCCGTTGTGGGCAAAAGTCCAGTAGCGCCCGCCCATTTCGCGTACGAATGGGTGGGTGTTGGACAGGCAGACCTTGCCGACATTGGCCTGGCGGATGTGACCGATCACCGCCTCGCTCTTGATCGGGTAGCGCTGCACCAGCCGCGCGACTTCCGAATCGACGCTGGCGGACGGGTCCTGGAACAGCCGCACACCGCGCCCTTCATAGAAGGCGATGCCCCAGCCGTCGCGGTGCGGGCCGGTGCCGCCGCCGCGCTGCATCAGCCCGGTGAAGCTGAAGACGATGTCCGTCGGGACGTTGGCGCTCATGCCGAGCAACTCGCACATGAATCAGTTCTCCTCCATCAGTGCCTCGCGCAGCTGATGCAGCTCGCGTTCCAGGCGATTCTGCATCCTTTTCCGCCCCAGCGGCAGGAACCGCGTGAGCGCGCGCAGCAGCAGGGCCGGCAGGTCGTTCAGCTCACGCGGGATAAGGTGCAGATGAAAATGTTCGACGTGCTGGTTAGCCGCGGGGCCGTCGTTGACCAGCAGGTTGATGCCGACCCGCCCGTAGCCGGCACGACGCAGCACGCGCTCCATGCGCTCGGCCAGCGGGATCAGGTCCTGCTGCGCCGCTTCGGAGAGCTGGTGCAGGAAGGTCGCGTGCTCGCGGGCCACCAGCAGCAGGTGCGCGGGGCGCAGCGGGTAGATGTCCAGCAGCACGATGAAATGGTCGTCTTCGTAGAGGGTACGGGCCGGCACGCGACCGGCCGCGATGGCGCAGAACACGCAGTCCATGGGAACTCCTCGAAAGGCCGTTCAGTTCATGCTGGACGCGTGCGGGGCAGGACGCAAGGTTGGTCTACAGGCGCGGTTCGATCCGCGCACGGTTGTCGCGCCGCTCGCTCGGGTGGGCGTCCACGCCCTCGATCAGCTCAGGCTGCATCAGCTGGCGCAGGGTCGGCTCGTCTTCCGCTTCCTTGTCCTGGCGGCGCTTCTTCAGCGAACGCTCCAGCGGCCAGCGGATCAGCACGAACAGCAGGTACAGGCCGAACGCGGCGAGCAGCACCAAGGCGAGGTCGGAGACGGCGCGCCAGGCGTTGTTGCCGACCTTGAATACCACGTCCAGCGCGGTGATGGCGATTGCCGGGGCATACAGATTGTTCGCCGGGTCCACCGGAGTCGGGGTGAACAGCAGGACGATGACGATCACCCGCAGGGGTTCGCGCAGCCAGCGCCACATCCAGCCGGTCATCAGGAACCAGACCAGGGTCAGGCCAAGGCCGGCGGCGATATAAGCGCCCCAGGCAAGCGTGTAATCGTGTTCGTTCATGCGCGTGCGTACGTGCGGTGTCGACAGAGGGGTGCGTATGATAGCTGCTTTTCCCCATGGGTGCGCAGCCGGGCGTCATCCATGCCGTCCCCGAGGAACCGCCATGACCGACCGTCAGCCCCCCATCGCCCGCCGCGAAGCCGCCGCCGATCCCTATGCCTGGCTGGAAAACCGCGACGCCGAGGACGTCCTCGATTACCTGAAAGCAGAAAATGCCTACCTGGAAGATCGACTTCTTCCTCAGACGAAACTGCGCGAAACCCTGTTCCAGGAGATCAAGGGTCGCATCCGCGAGACCGACCTGTCGCTGCCCACGCCCTGGGGCCCCTGGCTCTACTACCAGCGCACCACCGCCGGCGACGAGTACCCGCGCCACTACCGCAGCCCGCGCCCGGCCGATGGTTCGCTGACCGTCGAGGAGAGCGCCGAGCAGTTGCTGCTCGACCCGAACGAGCTGGCCGGCGACGGCTTCCTGTCGGTCGGCGCTTTCAGCATCAGCCCCGATCATTCGAAGCTGGCCTACAGCCTGGATACCAGCGGCGACGAGATATACACCCTCTACGTGAAGGATCTGGCTGACGGCAGCGTTACCGCCCTGCCCTTCGACGACTGCGATGGCAGCCTCACCTGGGCCAACGACAACCGCACCCTGTTCTTCGGCGAGCTGGACGACACCCACCGCCCGCACAAGCTCTATCGCCACTGCCTGGGCGAAAGCGGCGCACAGCTGATCTTCGAGGAGCCCGACGGGCGCTTCTTCCTCAACTGCTACCGCGCCAGTTCCGAGCGCCAGCTGATTCTGCTGCTGAACAGCAAGACCACCAGCGAAGCCTGGGTGCTGGACGCCAACGAGCCCAAGGGCGAGTTCGTCTGCCTGGCGCCGCGCGAGGAAGGCCACGAGTACTACCCGGACCACGGTCACCTTGAGGGCGGCTGGGCCTGGCTGATCCGCAGCAACCAGACCGGCATCAACTTCGCCCTTTACCATGCCAGCGAGACGCAGCCGACCCGCGCGCACTGGATCGAGCTGGTGGCGCACCGCGACGACGTGATGCTTGAGGGCCTGACCCTGAGCGCCAGCGCCCTCACCCTGAGCCTGCGCGAAGGTGGCCTGCCGATCGTCGAAGTCCACCCGCACAACCAGCCGGCGCACCGCGTCGACCTACCGGACGCCGCCTACAACCTCTACGTGCAAGACAGCCTGGAGTTCGACAGCGCGGTGATCCGCCTGCGCTACGAGGCGCTCAACCGCCCGGCGCAGATCCGCCAGCTGGACCTCGCCAGCGGCGAACAGAAAGTCCTCAAGCAGACCCCGGTGGAAGGTCCGTTCGACGCCGACGCCTACGAAAGCCGCCGCCTCTGGGCCGACACCGCCGACGGCGTGCAGGTGCCGATCAGCCTGGTCGGCCGCCGCGAGGTGCTGGAAGACATCGCCCGCGGAAAGCCGGCGCCGCTGTACCTCTATGGCTACGGCGCCTATGGCGAGAGCCTCGACCCCTGGTTTTCCCATGCCCGCCTGAGCCTGCTGGAGCGCGGCTTCGTCTTCGCCATCGCCCACGTGCGTGGCGGCGGCGAACTGGGCGAAGCCTGGTACCGCGCCGGCAAGCTGGAGCACAAGCAGAACACCTTCAGCGACTTCATCGCCTGTGCCGAACACCTGCTCCGCCACGGCTATAGCACCCCGGCGCAGCTGGCGATCAGCGGCGGCAGTGCCGGCGGCCTGCTGATCGGCGCGGTGCTCAACCAGCGCCCGCAGCTGTTTGCCGCGGCCATCGCCGAAGTGCCCTTCGTCGACGTGCTCAACAGCATGCTCAACCCCGACCTGCCGCTGACCGTCACCGAGTACGACGAGTGGGGCAACCCGCAGGAGCCGGAGGTCTATGCCCGCATCCGCGCCTACGCGCCCTACGAGAACGTCAGCGCGCAGGACTACCCCGCCCTGCTGGTGGTCGCCGGCTACAACGACAGCCGCGTGCAGTACTGGGAAGCCGCCAAGTGGGTGGCCAAGCTGCGCGTCAGCAAGACCGACGAGCACCTGCTGCTGCTCAAGACCGACCTGGGCGCCGGCCACGGCGGCATGAGTGGCCGCTACCAGGGCCTGAAGGACGTGGCGCTGGAATACGCCTTCCTGCTCAAGGTGCTGGGCATCGAAGGCAACGCCTGATGCTCTACACCTGCCCCTGCTGCGGCTACTTCAGTTTCGGCGACCCTCCGGGGTCGTACGAAATTTGTGAAATCTGCTTCTGGGAAGACGACCACCTGCAGCTCTGCTTCCCCGACGCGCGCGGCGGCGCCAACTCCGTGAGCCTGATCGAGGCGCAGGTCAACTACGTGCAGTGGGGCGCCTGCGAAAGGCGCTTCCGCGCCAAGGTGCGCCCGGCCACTATTGACGACGTGAAGGACGACCGCTGGTTCCCGCTGTGGGAAAAACGCGTGGAGCTACCGGATGTCGAGGAGCCGCTGACCGGCGAGGAAGCCTGCTACTGGCTGCGCGCGCCGGCCTGAATGCCCTCAGCGTCGGCTGCTGACAGCCAGGCCGACGCCCATGGCGACGATCAGCCCGCCCGAGGCCGTCTGCTGCCAGCGCCGCCAGGTCGGGTTGCTGCCCACGCGATGACCGACCCGTCCGGCGACCACCGAGACCACGGCGTTCACCAGGCAACCACCGAGGTTGAACAGCAGGCCGAGGCAGAGAATCTGCAGCACGAAGTTCGGGCTGCCAGCGGGCACGAACTGCGGCAGGAAGGCGAGGAAGAACAGCGCCACCTTGGGATTGAACACGTTGACCAGCATGCCCTGCAGGAACACCCGGCTCAAGCGCGCGGGCTCGAGCTCGGTGCGTTTCTGCTCGCGCCAGGCGCCACGGACCAGCTGCACGCCGAGCCAGACGAGGTAGAGCGCGCCCAGCCACTTGAGCACACCGAAAGCCACGCTGGACATCATCAGCAGCGCCGAAAGACCGAACGCCGCGGCCAGCATGTGCACCACACAGCCGGCACCGATCCCGAGGGTCGACATCAGGCCCGCCGCCGTGCCTTGTGCAGCCGAACGCGAGGCGACATAGAGCATGTCCGGCCCGGGCGTGAGGTTGAGCGCGAGGGTGGCGATGAAGAACAGGCTGAGGCTTTCGAGGCTGGGCATGGCGCGGCTCCGGGACGGCAGACGCGCAGCATGCCACGGGGGCCGCTGCTGACGGAAGGATCAGCCAGCGCGGAAGATCAGGTGCTCTTCCCAGTCGTCTTCGGGCACCGAGCCCTCAGCGAGCATGCGCCCGGATTGGGAGATGCGCTCGTGGTGCACCGCGTCCGGATCGCCGCAGACGAGGTGGTGCCACAGCGGCAGGTCCTTGCCCTCGGACACCAGGCGGTAGCCGCAGGTCGGCGGCAGCCACTGGAACTCGTCGGCCTGGGCCGGGGTGAGCTGGATGCAGTCCGGGACGCTGGCGCGGCGGTTGACGTAGTCGGTGCAGCGGCAGGTCTTCAGGTCCAGCAGCTTGCAGGCGATGCGCGTGTAGTAGACGGTGCCGTCGTCCTCGTCTTCCAGCTTCTGCAGACAGCACAGGCCACAGCCGTCGCACAGCGACTCCCACTCTTCCTGATCGAGCTGGTCGAGGGTCTTGCGTTTCCAGAAGGGTTCGACTTTGGCGGCCATTTTTTAGTCAGGGGCAATTTCACGGGGCGCAAAGTCTAAGCCCGTCGTGCGCGCAGGCCAAGCGCAGGCGACCATTGACCGCGCAGCGCTTGCCAGAGCGGGCCGCGCTGGTTAGTTTGATCGCCCCACGGGCCCGCTCCGACTGCCTTCTGCCAGCGCCGCGAGACCCGCCAACCGCCCGATCCCACCGCGATGCCCGGCCGACCACGGCACCATCGGCAGATTCCACGCCCTTCAAGGAGCCACCATGAGCGCCAACCCTCGCGTTTCCGAGCACCCGATCGACCCGCAGTTCATCAATCGCTGGTCGCCCCGCGCCTTCAGCGGCGAAGCCATTCCCCAAGCCACCCTGCTGAGCTTCATCGAAGCCGCGCGCTGGGCGCCGTCCTCCTTCAACTCGCAGCCCTGGCGCTTTCTCTTCGCCCTGCGCGACACGCCGAACTGGCAGCGTTACCTGAACCTGCTGGGCGAGTTCAACCGCGGCTGGGCGCAGCACGCCTCGGCGCTGGTGGTGGTGCTGTCCAAGACCACCTTCGCCCCGCCCGGCTCCAGCGAGGAGAAGCCCGCCCTGTGGCACAGCTTCGACACCGGCTCGGCCTGGGGCTTCCTCGCCCTGCAGGCGAGCCTGGCGGGCTGGCACACCCACGGCATGGCCGGCTTCGACCGCGAACTGGCGCGCACGGAGCTGAAGGTCCCGGCGGACCATGAAATCCACGCGGTGATCGCCATCGGCAAGCTGGGCGACAAGTCGATCCTCTCCGAGAGCCTGCAGGCCCGCGAAGTGCCCAATGCACGCCGTCCGCTGGCGGAAATCGTGGCCGAGGGTGATTTCTCGCTCTGACGGGCAATACCCCTTGCAGGAGCGCTCCATGCGCGTGGTCGCGGGCATGGCCCGCTCCTGCAGAAAAGCCAAAAGAAAAAGGCCCCGGATGGGGCCTTTTTCATGTCCGCAGCGGTCAGTAACCGCGGGAGAAATCCACTTCGCCGCGCATGGCCTGCCCCGCCCAGAAGCGCGTGAGGTTGTCGCGGAACAGGTCGATCAGCAGGCTTGGCAGCGTCGGCGCGGCGGTATGACCGGTCAGCAGCAGACGCGGCGTGTGCCAGAACGGGTGCGAAGTCGGCAGCGGCTCCTGGCGGCAGACATCGATCACCGCACCGGCCAGCTGGTTGGCTTCCAGCGCCGCGACCAGGTCCGCGTCCACCACCGAAGTGCCACGCCCGGCGTTGAGGAACAGCGCGGTAGGCTTCATCCGCTGGAACAGCGCGAGGTTGAAGATATCCGCGGTTTCCGGCGTGTCGGGCAGCAGGTTGATCACGTAGTCGGCGGTCTCGGCCAGGCGCGGCAGGTCATCCAGCCCGCCCATGCGCCCGAAGGGCACCAGCGAACGCGGGTTCTTCGCCACGCCAACCAGTTCCACACCGAAGGGCGCCAGCATGTGTGCCACGGCCTGGCCGATCTCGCCGGTGCCAACGATGAGTATCTGCCGGCCACTCAGGCTGCCGGGCGCGCGGTCGTCCCACTGCACGCCGACCTGGCTGGCCAGGCGGCCAAGGAACTGGCGTTCGTGGGCGAGCATGTAGGTGAGGAGGTATTCGGTCATGACCTGGCCGAAGATGCCGACGGCGCGGGTCAGGGCGTAATCCTTGGGGAGGTCGTCGGCCAGCAACGGGGTGATGCCCGCCCAGCTGGACTGGATCCAGACCGGGTGCACACCCTGGCGCAAGAGTTGCGCCGCCAGGGTCGGCTCGCCGAGCCACACGGGGCATTCGGCCGCCGCTTCCGCCAGGGTGTCGGGGTTGTTGCCGGAGATCACCGTCAACCGGGGCTCGGCCGCCATCAGCAGGGCGGCGTAGAGGGCGTGTTCGCGATCGAGTACGAGCAGGCGCATGGTCAGGCCTTTCGCTTCGAACGGTGGAGTTTTTCCGGCTGGCGCATCTGGACTCGCTTCAAGGGAGCTTCCCTGGGGAAATCGTCGTCAGTTCTAGGGAAGTCAGGCGGCTATAGACACAGCCAGAGACCAAGCGTTCCGCTCCGTTGAACCCTTTTTACCCCTGCATAATGCGCTCAGGCCGCATATTTGCACAGTGCCAGCACTGGGCGAATACGCGGCCTGAAGGGAGTGACGATGCGGTCCGGATCAGACCGGGTCGTTTCGGCGCAGCAGTTCCTCTGGGAGGTGCTGGATGTACTCCTCCTCCGCCGGCGGCATCTGCAGGTGGAAACCTTGTTTCTCGATGTTTTCCAGCACCACGTTGATGTCTTCGCGGGCCAGCTGGCGCTCGGGGCTCAGCACCAGATCGAAGGCGTGCTGTGGCGCGCCGAAGGCGACCAGCAGTGCCTCGGGCACGCGGCTGAGGGCTTCGCGCTTGTCGACGTACAGGTACATCTCGTTCTTGCGCGGACTCTTGTAGATGGAGCAGATGCGTTTCATGTCGGGACTTTCCGCGTTGGGAGTGGGCCGCGTTGGGTAATGGGCCGCGTTATTCGGGGGTCTGGACAGCCAGGCTGTCCAGCAGGGCCTGCCCCATCAGCTCGCGGCGCCAGCCTTGCAGCGAATCAGGCAGTTGGTAAGGGCCATTGGGCCAGCCGGTCTTGAGCAGGGCTTCGAGGATTTTCTTGCGCAGCATCAGCTCGGGCGCCATCTCCAGACGCTCGGCTTCCTTCTGGCCGACTTCACGCAGCTTCTTCAGCACCGGTGTGATCTCTCGCGGCAGCGGCTCGGGCAGGGTCTGCGGCCAGGCGGCTTCGGGCAGCTTTGCCGCGTGGGCCATCAGTGCGATCAGGGTGTCGCCGTCCTGGCGCACGGTGCGCGGGTGCATGTCGTCGATGCGCGCCAGGGCGACCTTGTCGGCCGGCTGGAAGCGCGCCAGTGGCCACAGGGTGTGCTCGCGCAGAATGTGGTTGCGCGGCTTGTTGCGCAACCGCGCCTGCTCCTCGCGCCAGACGCACAGTTCGCGTAGCACGGCCAGTTGCTGGCGACCCAGCTTCCACGCCAGCTTGACGTCGAGGTAGGCCTCCTGCGGGTCACTGACGCGGCTCTGGTTGCTGGTCAGGTCGGTGCCGTCAGCCAGCAGCCACTGCAGCTTCTCGTCGCTCAGGCGCGGCGCGAGCTTCACGTAGACCTCGGCCAGGTGCTGCACGTCCTCGGCCGCATAGCGTACCTGCATGTCGGTCAGCGGGCGCTGCAGCCAGTCGGAGCGGGTTTCGTCCTTGGGCAGGTCGAGGCCGAGGATTTCCAGCACCAGCTTGGAGTACCCCATGGAATGCGGCATGCCCAGGTAGGCGGCGGCCAGCTGGGTGTCGAACAGCGGCTGCGGCAGGCTGCCGGTCAGGCGCTGGAAGACTTCCAGGTCCTCACCGCAGGCATGGAACACCTTGACCACCACCGGCGACTCCAGCACGGCAGCGAACGGCGACCAGTCGCGGATCAGCAGCGGGTCGATCAGCCACACGCCGCTGCCGTCGCCCACCTGCACCAGCCCGGCAGCCGGGTAGAAGGTATCGACACGCATGAACTCGGTATCGAGCGCGAGGTAAGGCAGTTCTTTCCAGTCCTGGCACTTGCGCTCCAGGGTGGCATCGTCGCGAATCCACTGAATGTCGAGGACAGTCACGAACATCTCCTTCGTTTCGGTGCGCGCAGTATATAGAGATGCATGATGTGCGAGCATTCCACTCGGCCATCGGTCTGTGACAACTGCATGGCAATCTCTACGCTTTGCCCCGCCCACAACAACAAGAAGGCAGCTTGCGCATGAAAAAGCTTCTCGGACTGCTCGTCCTGCTGGCCGTAGCCGTCGCGGTCTACCTGGCGCTCACGCCCAGCCCCATCGACCCGCTGGCCTGGACGCCGCCCAAGGCGCCACCGATGACCGGCGTGATGGAACCCAACGACACCCTGATGAAAGCCGAACTGCTCGCCCAGGGCCAGATCGTCGGCCCGGAGGACACCGCCGTGGACAGCCAGGGCCGGGTTTTCGCCGGGCTGGATGACGGGCGCATCGTGCGCATCGGCGCCGACGGCAAGGCCGAGTCCTTCGTCGAGACCGGCGGCCGCCCGCTGGGCCTGGCCTTCGACAAGAACGGCAAGCTGATCGTCGCCGACGCCTGGAAGGGCCTGCTGGAGATCGACCCGCAGGGCAAGATCCGCGTGCTGACCGATTCGGCTGACGGCGTTCCCTTCGCCTTCACCGACGACCTGGACATTGCCAGCGATGGCCGCATCTATTTCAGCGACGCGTCCAGCCGCTTCCACCAGCCCGACTACATCCTCGACCTGCTCGAAGCCCGCCCCCACGGCCGCCTGCTGCGTTACGACCCCGCCACCGGCAAGACCGAAACGCTGCTCAAGGACCTGTACTTCGCCAATGGCGTGGCGCTGTCGCAGAACGAGGACTTCGTGCTGGTCAACGAAACTTACCGCTACCGCATCACCCGTTACTGGCTCAAGGGCGAGAAGGCCGGACAACACGAGGTCTTCATCGACAACCTGCCGGGCCTGCCGGACAACCTTGCCAGCGACCGCAGCGGCACCTTCTGGGTGGCCCTGCCCTCGCCGCGCAAGGCCGACGCCGACATGATCCAGCAGATGCCCTGGCTGAAACGCCAGCTCACCAAGCTACCGCGCGCCGTGCTACCCAAGCCGGTGCCCTACGGCCTGGTGATCCAGGTGAACGAGAAAGGCGAGATCGTGCGCAGCCTGCATGACACCAGCGGCCAGCACCTGCGCATGGTGACTTCGGCCAAGCCGGTGAACGGCGTGCTCTACCTGGGCAGCCTGGAGAACGACCGCATCGGCCGGCTGCCGATCCACTGAAAGGCGCCGGCTCCCAGGGCGCCTCAGGCCGGCGCCTGCTCCTTCAGGGCAGGCGCCGGTGCGGGCGCAGCGGCGGGCTCCAGCAGCTCCAGCATGCGCTCGCGCACCTCGCCCATCAGCGCATCGACGCCGTGTTCAGTAAACCGGGTGGAATCGATCGGTGCGCCGACATGCACCTCCACCGGCATGCCGAGGTTCAGTTTGAGGCCGCCCGCCGGTAGCAGTTGCTGGATACCACGGATCGCCACCGGAACGATGATCGCGTCGGTCTGCTGAGCCAGGCGGAAGCAGCCCTTCTTGAACGGCTGCAGCTTGCCATCCCTGGAGCGCGTGCCCTCGGGCGCGGCCCAGAGCACGATGCCGCTCTCCATCATTTCCCGCGCCTTCGCCAGGTCAGCCATCGCCTGGTGACGGTTGTGCCGGTCGATGGACGGAAACTCCGCCGCGCGCATGGCGGCGCCCCACACCGGCACGGCGAACAGCTCGCGCTTGGCCAGCATGCGGATCGAACCGGGCATGGTCACGAAGATCGCCGGGATGTCGTAGAAGCTGGAATGGGTGCAAAGGATCATGTAGCGACGGCCGTCGCCGAAGTCAGGCACCGCTCCATGGCGACTCATGCGCGCGCCGGTCAGGCGCAGCAGACTACCGGACCAGTCGCGGGTGAAGCCGTCGACCTTGGCGCGGCGCAACCGGCCGATGGCGCCCAGCGCCAGGACCCGGACGCTGTAGCCTAGGGTGATCAGAACGGTCGCCAGTCCCACCAGGGCGACGCGCAGCGGGCCCGCCTTGCGCGGTGCCGATTGCTGGTCGTGCATGTTCGCCAACTCCCACCAACTTTTCATCGTACAAGCCTTATGATGCGCCCAAGCCCCGTCACGACACAGGAACGCGCCCATGACCCAAGCCCGCCTGCTCACGCCCGAGCAACTGGCCGCCCGCCTCGATGACCCGAATCTCGTCCTGCTCGACTGCCGTTTCGCCCTCGAAGACCCGGCCTACGGCGCACGCAGCTACCAGGAGAACCACATCCCCGGCGCGCATTTCGCCGACCTCAACCGGGACCTTTCCTCCCCGGTGATTCCGGGTGTCACCGGCCGTCATCCGCTGCCTGATCCGCAGCATCTGCAGGAACACCTGCGTGCCTGGGGCCTGAACGCCGACAGCGAAGTGGTGCTGTATGACGACGGCCCCGGCGCATTCGCCGCCCGCGCCTGGTGGCTGCTGCTGTGGCTGGGCAAGAGCGAGGGCGTGTACCTGCTCGACGGCGGCCTGACCGCCTGGCGCAATGCCGGCCTGCGCCTGACGACCGCCGAAACGCCGCTGCGCCCCGGCGACTTCAAGGGCGAGCCGGACAACAGCCTGCTGATCAGCGCCAGTGAACTGGCCGCGAAACTCGGCAAAGCCGAACTGCCGCTGATCGACGCCCGCGGCCTGCCGCGCTTCCGTGGCGAGGTCGAACCCATTGATCCGGTCGCCGGGCACATTCCCGGCGCCCAGTGCGCAGCCTTCACCGACAACCTCGGCAATGACGGCCGCTTCCTGCGCCCGGAACACCTGCACCAGCGCTTCGCCGGCCTGCTGCGCGGACGCCCGGCCGAAGACCTGGTGGCCTATTGCGGCTCCGGCGTCACCGCCTGCCACAACCTGTTCGCCCTGAGCCTGGCGGGCTACCCGCTGGGTCGCCTGTATGCCGGCTCCTGGAGCGAATGGATCACCGATGCCCGCCGCCCGGTGGCAAAGGGCGACTGATCTCCCCGCTCTGGCGGAAAAAACGGAAGGCGCTTCACACCGGCGCCATCCGTTCCTATGGATAGGTGTCAGGGCATCGGTCAGACTCGTGCCCATTCTTCAAAGGAGTGATCCCATGCCTTCGCGCATCCGCCAGACCCTGCTCGCCAGCCTGCTGTTCGGCCTGTGCAGCGCCACCCCGCTGTACGCCGACGCGCTTGAAGCAACGCCCTGTGCCATCCAGGACCAGTGGTCCGACCTCTACGGCGAAGACCTGGTGAATGCCGCCAAGGCCGGCCATGCCAGTGCCCAGTACAGCCTCGGCCTGGAGTACGACGCCGGCAGCGACGAGTACGACCAGGACTACGAGAAAGCCGCCTACTGGTATGAGAAAGCCGCCAAACAGGGCCACGCCTGTGCCCAGTACAACCTCGGCAACGCTTACGACAATGGCGACGGCGTGGAGCAGGACTCGACCAAGGCGGTGTACTGGTACCAGAAGGCCGTCGACCAGGGCGACAAGGATGCCCAGTACAACCTCGCAATCATGTACGAGAACGGCACGGGCGTAACCCGCAGCTACAAGAAGGCGTTCGCCCTCTATCTGCTGTCCGCCGAACAGGGTGATGTGGACGCCGAGTACGAGGTGGGCGAAAGCTACGCCAAAGGGCGCGGCGTGGCGAAGAACCCCGCACAGGCGCGTGCCTGGTACCAGAAAGCGGCGGACCAGGGCCACGAAGAGGCCGAGGAAAAGCTCTCTGCGATGCCGGAGTTACCGCCAAGCATCTAATCGCCAGAAGGAATATGAACGAAAGCTGCGCCGACGAAACAGTTTAAAAACAGGCCTTTACATCATCTTCATCGCACTACACTTCAATTCGAGCGGCTAAGTCCGCTTCCGGCGGGGCCGAGGATAATCATCAGAAGCTGCCAAGACGCCCAGCCCCGCCGGTCATTGATGACGAGGATGTCATGGGAATCGCCGCGAATGATCTTTGCCAGTATGTGATTCGCCCCACCCTTCACTATCTGGGGCGTCACAGTGTCGCGGCCGAATCGCTGCTGCTGGGGGCAGCGGCCTGTCAGTCGGCGCTGGGGAGCGCCCTCGATGACAGCCATGGTCACGGGCTGTATCGCATTGGTGAACAGCGGCACCAGACGCTCTGGGATGGATTCCTGGCGCTGGACCCCGAGCTGGCCAGCCGCGTGCGAGGGCTGGCCAGCCAGCATGCCTTCCTCGACGCGCCGCACCTCGAACTCACGGTCAACCTGCGCTACAGCACAGCCATTGCCTGGATGCTGGTGGAGGCGGAACAGCTGCCCCTGCCGCTGGCGGACGACCCTATGGAACTGGCCCGTATCTGGCGCCAGGTTTTCCACCCTCACGGACGCCTCCACGACTTCGTCGACGCGTGGCACAGCTACGTCGGAAATTTCAGTCGAGTCGCCTGAGTATCTCTCATTCCGATGGTGACCAATCGGTCAGAAATTATTTACATACAGCGACGAACGGACATCATTCAGATGGAACGCTCGTTTGAGCCCCGAAGCCCAAGGTAGAGCGCCTGCCGACCACTACCCAAGACCCGGGAATCTTGGTAGCTTGCGCGCCGATAAACACAGGAGTTGCTCTTACAATGAAAACAACATGGCTTAAGACCACCCTCGCACTGACCATCAGCGCTGCCTCCGCTCAGGTGCTTGCCAACGGCATCGCCATCAACGAGCAGAGCGCCAGCGGCGCCGGTACCGCCTACGCGGGCCGCGCTTCCTCGGCATTGGACGCCAGCACCATCTACGGCAACCCTGCCGGCATGTCCAAGCTCAAGCGTACTGAAGTCAGCGGCGGTCTGGCCGTTGTCTCTGCCAAGGACGATATCAGCGACGCGAACAGCACTGCCTCCGGCTCCAACAAAGGCGACTCCGTTCCGCTGGCCGCCGTTCCGTTCGGCTACTTCGTCACCCCGCTGGATGACAAGGTCAGCGTCGGCCTGGGCATCTACGTGCCGTACGGCATCATCAACGACTACGAAAGTGGCTTCCAGGGCCGTTCCCACGGCTCCTACAGCAAGGTCCAGGTGATCACCGTCCAGCCGACCATCAGCTACAAGTTCAACGACGTGGTGTCCGTCGGCTTCGGTCCGACCATCAACCGTATCGACGGCAAGCTGGAGAACTACCTGAACACCGGTGGCCTGAACAGCGCCCTGGGTGGTAACGGCGGCGACACCAAGATCAGCATCAAGGGCGACGACACTGCCACCGGCTTCAACGTCGGCCTGCTGATCACCCCGACCGACAGCACCTCCATCGGCGCCACCTACCACTCCAAGGTGAAGTACGAGCTCGAAGGTCACACCACCGTGTCCAACTCGCCAGCCGGCCTGTTCGACTCGCGCATGGATGCCAGCCTGGACATCACCCTGCCCGAGTCCCTGGACCTGTCCATCACCCAGAAGCTGGATGACCGCTGGACCGTCTACGGTGGCACCACCTGGACGCGCTGGAGCCGTCTGAAGTCCATCGAGGTGCAGAACACCGGCGCCCCGCTGGCCGCTTTCGACACCATCGGCGAAGACCTGAGCTGGCACGACACCTGGTCCGCCGCGATCGGTACCTCCTACCAGTTCAACGACCAGTGGGTCCTGCGTACCGGCTTCGCCTACGATCCTTCGCCGACCACCAACGAGCACCGCACCGTGCGTATCCCGGTGGGCGATCGCAAGATCTTCACCCTGGGCGCCGGCTACTCGCCTAACGCCGATATGACCTTCGACGTCGCCTACGCCTACCTGTGGGAATCCACCGCCGGCGTAAACCAGCCGGACGGTCAGGAACTGGCGGGTCTGCAACTGCAGCCGGCCTACAGCGCCAAGTACGACAACAGCGCCCACGGCCTGACCGCGCAGATGACCTATCGCTTCTGATAACTTCTGCGGCATGAAAAAGCCGGGCAGATGCCCGGCTTTTTCATGGCCGTGATTTGTGCTGTGGCCTTTCTGTAAGAGCGAGCCGGCTCAGGCCGCCTCGTCAGGCGCTGCGTGCTCGCGGCAGATCAGCTCACCCTCACGCGCTTCCAGTCTTTCCCCCGTCAGCCCGCAAAGCGCGCCGTCATCCAGCTTCTGGTGGAAGCGACAGGTGCGGCACAGGCCGTACCCCGGCACGTTCTCCTGGCGCTGTACCGTCGCCAGCAGTTCGCGCAGCAACTCGACCAGCAACCCACTGCGCTCCCCCAGCGACTCTTCGGCGTGGCGCAGGAAAGCAGGCGGCGCCAGCGCATCGATCAGCCCCCTGCCCTCCGGCGTCAGCTCCAGGTGCACGCTGCGGCGGTCCTGCGCATCCGGACGCTTCGCGATCAGCCCCTTGGCCTCCAGCGCCTTCAGCGACTGGGACACCGTGCCCTTGGTCAGCCCGAGAAAGTCCGTCACGCCCAGCGGCGTGTTCGAATAGCGATTGCAACGCGCCAGGTAGTTCAGCGCGCTCAGCTGGATCGGCTGCAGATCGGCCATCAGCGGCTGCTCGCGGGCCCAGGCGCGCATCAGGCTGGCGATGCGTTCGAGGTAGTCGTACAGGGTCGTATCGGTCATGGGCTGATCCCTCCGATAGATAGTATCGATCAAAAACCAGTTTGACAGAAGGCTCTTTTCACACGCAGACTGAATTGGTATCGAATCGATACATAATCAATCAGGAGAAGGATCATGAGCAAAGCTGTTTACTACCATGCCGGTTGCTCCGTCTGCGTCGAGGCCGAGCGCGCACTGCTGCCGTTGTTGAACCGCGAAGTCGAAGTAGTGCACCTGGGCGAGCAGTCGCCGCGCGTGGCCGAAGCCGAGGCTGCCGGGGTGAAATCCGTACCGGCGCTGGTGGTCGATGGGCAGGTGCTGCACCTGAACTTCGGCGCCGCCCTGGCCGACCTGAAATAAGGCCGGGCGGTATGAGCGACTACCAGCCGTTGCACTGCGATCTCCATGACTATCTGGAGATCGCCTGCCTCTACCGCTACTGGCTGCGTATCGAGCTGCGTGACGGCCTGGCGTTCGACGCCCAGGCCTTCACCACGCACACGCGAAGGACCGCGGGCGGAGTGCTGGAGGAGTTCCTCGAGGTGCAGGTGGACGATGCCAGCCGGGAGTTCCGGCTGGACCGTCTGCACGCCATCACGCCCTTGTCGGCGCAGGCGCTGTTCGGAAGGGTGGAGCTGCAGGCGGCCGGCTGAGCGGCCGCAACGTCCTCACCACATGAGGTCGTCGGGCACCACGTAATCCTTGTACGGATCGTCCTCGTCCGGCTCGCCGCTGGGCTCGCTGAGGACGATGATGCGGCGCTCGTCGCGCTCCTGGATACGCAGTGCGGCATCGCGAGGCACGATCTCGTAGCGGCCGTCGTAGCTGACGATGGCCAGGCTGCCGCGGCTGAGCTTGTCGCGGACCATGTCGTTGACCGCGATGCGCTTGACCTTCTTGTTGTCGACGAAGTTGTAGTAGTCGTCCGACTCCAGTTTGGGCAGGCGCGTGCCTTCGATCAGTTGCTTGATCTGTGCCGTCTTGGCCTTCTTGTCAGCCTTCTCCTGCTGCTGGCGGTTCAGCTCGGCGTCGCGGGCCTGCTTCTCGGCCTGGGCCTGCAGGGCCGCCTGACGCTGGCTGTCGTCCTTCGCCACCTGGTTCTTGTGCTCCAGGCGCTGCTGCTTCTGTTTCTGCTTGCCGGCCTGCTTGGCCTGCTTCTCGTTGACCAGGCCGGCTTTCAGCAACTGGTCACGCAATGACATGCTCATGAATCAAGGCTCTCCAACAGCCCATAGTGATGCAGGACAAATCCCAGACCAACGCATAGGTGCGGCGGGATCGTCCTCAGGGGGTATAATCCTCGGGCCTGTGCCAGCGCAGCGCAAGTGCCTGGCTCGAAATCACTCATCTGGAGCGGACTCGTAACCTCCATGCTGAAGCTCATCGTTCTCGCGGTACTGGCCATCTTCCTCGTCGCCATTCTCTACGTGCATCTGCGCGGCAAGGTGCGGCTGCCCTTCCTGCGCCAGGTCGTGAACCACTCCGCCTGGTTCGCTCCCTACAACTCGCTGATGTACCTGAACTCCAGCGTGCCCTCCAAGCCCTACCTGGACCGCGAGCGCTTCCCCGAACTCGACAAGCTGCGCGACAACTGGCAGATGATCCGCGAGGAAGCCGAGCAGCTGTTCGACGAGGGCTACATCCGCGACGCCCTGAACAACAACGAGGCCGGCTTCGGTTCCTTCTTCAAGAAGGGCTGGACCCGCTTCTACCTGACCTGGTACGACGGCCCCCTGCCCTCGGCGCAGCAGTTGTGCCCCAAGACCGTGGAACTGGTGAGCAGCATCCCCAACGTCAAGGGCGCGATGTTCACCCGCCTGCCGCCGCGCAGCCACCTGAACAAGCACCGCGACCCTTACGGCGGTTCGCTGCGCTACCACCTGGGCCTGGCCACGCCGAACTCCGATGAGTGCCGCATCTTCGTGGATGGCCAGCCCTACGCCTGGCGCGACGGCCAGGACGTGATGTTCGACGAGACCTTCGTCCACTGGGTCAAGAACGAGACGGACGAATCGCGTCTGATCCTCTTCTGCGATATCGAGCGTCCACTCAAGTCGCCGCTGCTGACCCGCATCAACCGCCGCGTCAGCGCCTTCCTCGGGCGCGCAACAGCGCCGCAGAACGTCGAGGGCGAGCGCGTCGGCGGAATCAACCAGGCCTACTCGGTGCTGATCCGCATCGGCAACGCCGTGGGCAGCAAGGTGAAGGTGTTCAAACGTGCCTATCCCAAGGCCTACCGCATCGGCCGCCCGGTGCTGGCGGTGCTGCTGCTGGTGCTGATCCTGCGCTGGCTGTTTGGCTGAAGGAGCGCGCCTCGCGTTGACGCTCCTACGAAGAACAAAAAAGCCCCGCGATTGCGGGGCTTTTTTATGGGAGAAAGAACTTATCCACAACTGAGCGGGTTCTTCTCGTCACGCTTGGCAGCGCCCCACAACTCGTCCATCTCTTCCAGGTTGCTGTCTTCCAGGGTGCGTCCCTGGTCGCGCAGGGCTGTCTCGATGTAGCGGAAGCGGCGCTCGAACTTGGCGTTGGCGGCGCGCAGGGCAGTTTCCGGGTCGACCTTGAGCTTGCGCGCCAGGTTGACCACCACGAACAGCAGATCGCCCACTTCCTCCGCCTGGCCCTCGGTATCGCCGCCGGCCATCGCCTCGAGCACCTCATCCAGCTCCTCGCGGACCTTGTCGACCACCGGCAGGGCGTCGGCCCAGTCAAAGCCGACCTGGGAGGCGCGCTTCTGCAGCTTGGCGGCGCGGCTCAGCGCCGGCAGGGCGGTGGGTACGTCGTCCAGCAGGGACAGTTGCACCGGCTCGGCGGCCTTGGCGGCACGCTCTTCGGCCTTGAGTTCCTCCCAGCGCTGCTTGACCGCCGCTTCCGCCAGTTTCGCCGGGTCGGACTCTCCGTACAGGTCGCCGTCGGGGAACACATGAGGGTGGCGGCGGATCAGCTTGGTGGTGATGCCATCCACCACCGCGTCGAACTCGAAGCGCCCCTCTTCCCGCGCCAGCTGCGCGTAGTAGACGACCTGGAAGAGCAGGTCGCCCAGTTCCTCACGCAGGTGGTCGAAGTCACCGCGCTCGATGGCATCGGCCACCTCGTAGGCTTCCTCGAGGGTGTACGGAACGATCGTCGCGTAGCTCTGCTTCAGGTCCCAGGGACAGCCGTGCTGCGGGTCACGCAGCCGGGCCATCAGGTACAGCAGGTCGTCGAGCTTATGCATCCTTGGCACCCGCACCGCGGTCGCGCCGCGCCTCGATGATGTTGGGCAGCTGCGAGATGCGCGCCAGCAGGCGGCCCAGCGAATCGAGACCGGGGATCTCGATGGTCAGGCGCATGATCGCGGTATTGTCTTCCTTGTCCGAACGGGTGTTCACCGCCAGCACGTTGATACGCTCGTTGAGCAGCATCTGCGAGACGTCGCGCAACAGGCCGGAACGGTCGTAGGCACGGATGACGATATCCACCGGATAGGTGCTGACCGGCACCGGGCCCCAGCTGACCTGGATGATCCGCTCCGGCTCGCGACCGGCCAGTTGCAGCGCGGTGGCGCAGTCCTGGCGGTGGATGGTGACGCCGCGGCCGAGGGTGATGTAGCCGACGATCGGGTCGCCCGGCAGCGGCTGGCAGCAGCCGGCCATCTGCGTGAGCAGGTTGCCGACGCCCTGGATCTGGATGTCGCCGCGCTTGCCGTGGCCGATCTTGCTCGGCTTGCGCGGGATGAGTTCCAGCTGCTCGGTGCCGCGCTCGGGCTCGACCAGCTGCTGCGCGTAGTTGACCACATGGGCGAGGCGCAGGTCGCCGGCGCCCAGGGCCGCGAAGAGGTCTTCGCCGGTCTTGTAGTTGGCCTTCTCGGCGAGCTTCTCGAAGTCCACCGGCGGCAGCGCCAGACGGCCCAGCTCGCGTTCGAGCATGGCCTTGCCGGCGGCGACGTTCTGGTCGCGCGCCTGCAGCTTGAACCAGTGGACGATCTTCGCCCGCGCTCGCGAGGTGGAGACGTAGCCCAGGTTCTGGTTCAGCCAGTCACGGCTCGGCCCGCTTTGCTTGCCGGTGATGATTTCCACCTGCTCGCCGGTCTGCAGGCTGTAGTTGAGCGGCACGATGCGGCCGTTGATCTTGGCGCCCCGGCAGTTGTGCCCGACCTCGGTATGCACGCGATAGGCGAAGTCCAGCGGAGTGGAGCCCTTGGGCAGGTCGATGGCATGGCCGTCGGGGGTGAAGACGTAGACCCGGTCGGGCTCGATATCCACCCGCAACTGCTCGGCCAGGCCACCGATATCGCCCAGTTCCTCGTGCCACTCCAGCACCTGACGCAGCCAGGAAATCTTCTCTTCGTAGTGGTTGGAGCTGGCCTTGACGTCGGTGCCCTTGTAGCGCCAGTGCGCGCAGACGCCGAGCTCGGCTTCCTCGTGCATGGCGTGGGTGCGGATCTGCACTTCCAGCACCTTGCCCTCGGGGCCGATCACCGCGGTGTGCAGCGAGCGGTAGCCGTTTTCCTTGGGGTTGGCGATGTAGTCGTCGAATTCCTTGGGGATGTGCCGCCACAGGGTGTGCACGATGCCCAGCGCGGTGTAGCAGTCGCGCATTTCCGGCACCAGCACGCGCACGGCGCGCACGTCGTAGATCTGGCTGAAGTCCAGGCCCTTGCGCTGCATCTTCCGCCAGATGGAATAGATGTGCTTGGCGCGGCCGGAGAGGTCGGCCTTGATGCCGGTGGCGGCCAGGGCGTCCTTGAGCTGCTGCATCACGGTGGCGATGTACTGCTCGCGGTCCAGCCGGCGCTCGTGTAGCAGCTTGGCGATCTGCTTGTACTGGTCGGGCTCGAGGTAGCGGAAGGACAGGTCCTCCAGCTCCCACTTGATGTGGCCGATGCCCAGACGGTGGGCCAGCGGGGCGTAGATGTCGAAGACTTCGCGGGCAACGCGCATGCGCTTTTCTTCGTCGGCGTTCTTCACCGCGCGAATGGCACAGGTCCGCTCGGCCAGCTTGATAAGCGCGACGCGCACGTCGTCGACCATGGCCACCAGCATCTTGCGCAGGTTCTCGATCTGCGCCTGGGTGCCGAGCACCAGGGACTGCCGCGGGCTGAGGCTGGTGCTGATCGCCGCCATCCGCAGCACGCCTTCGATCAGCTTGGCGACGACAGGGCCGAAGCGCTGCGCCACGTCCTCGAGCTTGACCTTGCCCTCGCGCACGCCACGGTAGATCACCGCGGCGACCAGCGATTCCTGGTCGAGCTTGAGGTCCGCCAGGATCTCGGCGATCTCCAGGCCTGTCTGGAAGCTGGAGGTGCCATCCGCCCAGGAGTTGTCAGCCGTGCTGACAGCCCTGTCTTCCACCTCGCGAGCGAACTCGCAGGCTTCCAGCAGGACCTTGCGATCCAGTACCGGGACCAGGGTCTGGACATGGTCCAGCCAGGCCTCGAGATTGATGCTGCCGTCGGTGTTGACCGGCTGGTGCGCTCTCACCTGTACCATCGTGTCTACCCTTCCCCACGGTGCGCCACAACACACCGCTCACTGCGCCGGCCTTTCTTGCTTGAGCCGGTCGGATTGCGCAGGCCGTCCTAGCCTGCCTCGAACAAAGCCATGGCCTCGACATGGGCCGTCTGCGGGAACATGTCGAGAATGCCGGCGCGCTTCAGACGATAGCCCTGTCGGGCCAGCTCGCCAGCGTCACGCGCCAGGGTCGCCGGGTTGCAGGACACATAGAGTACCCGCTCCGCGCCCAGTGAACGCATCTGCCGTGCCGGTTCGAAGGCTCCGTCCCGCGGAGGGTCGAGCAGCACGGCGGTGAAATCCTCCGCCGCCCAGGGGGCGTCGGCAAGCGGTTTCGTCAGGTCCGCCTGATGGAACCGGGTATTGACCAGGCCGTTGGCCCGGGCGTTGGCGGCGGCACGCTCGACCATGGTCTGCACACCTTCCACGCCCACCACCTCGCGCACCTGGCGCGCCAGCGGCAGGGCGAAGTTGCCCAGGCCACAGAACAGGTCCAGCACGCGCTCGTCGCTGCCCGGCTTCAGCCAGTCCAGCGCCTGGGCGACCATCGCCTCGTTCACCGGCTCGTTCACCTGAACGAAGTCGCCGGGACGGTAGGCCAGGGTCAGATTCCAGGCTTCGAGCCGGAAGCCAAGCTCGCGGTTCCCACTGTTTTCTGCAGCATCGGAGCAAAGCGTCGGTTCGCCGTCAGCCTGCAACCACAGCTGCACATCCCGTGCCGAACAGAATTCCAGCAGTCGCGCGCGGTCACTATCGGACAAAGGTTCGATATGCCGCAGCAGCAGCGCGCTGGAAGTGCCGTGGAACAGCTCGACATGGCCAAGGCTCTGCGGTTTGGCGAAGCCACGCAGCAGCTCCGGCAGCTCGCGGGCGAGGACCTGCAGTTCGGGCACCAGCACCAGGCAGTCTTCGAAGGCGACGATGGCCTGGCTGGCAGCGGCGCGGAAGCCCACGTCCAGGCGCTTGGCCTTCACGTCCCAGCGCACGGCGAGGCGGGCGCGACGGCGGTAGCCGAACTCCGGCCCGACCAGCGGTGCGGCCCACTCTTGCGGGACCAGGCCGGAGAAGCGCTCCAGTTGCTCCGCCAGGGTGCGCTGCTTGAGCGCCAGCTGATCGGCGTGGGACAGGTGCTGCAGGCTGCAGCCGCCACAGGTGCCGGCCACCGGGCAAGGCTCGGTGCGGCGGTTGGCGGCGGCAGTGAAGATACGTTCGCTACGGGCGTCGACGATCTGCGCGCGGGCGGACAGCACGCGGGCTTCCACCGACTCGCCCGGCAGGGCGTTGTCGACGAACCAGGTGCGCCCGTCGATGTGGGCGATGCCGCGGCCGTCGTGGGCCAGGCGCTCGATGTTCAGGCGCTGCTTCTTGCCCACCGGTACCGCAGGGCTGCGCGCTCCGCCGCTGGGCTGGAAGCGCAGGCCGGATCTCTGCTTGGCCATGTCAGTTGGAGTCGAACACGCCCGAGGACAGGTAACGGTCGCCACGGTCGCAGATGATCGCCACCAGGGTCGCGTTTTCCAGTTCGCGCGACAGGCGCAGCATGGCCGCCACCGCACCACCGGAGGACACGCCGCAGAAGATGCCCTCTTCGCGGGCCAGGCGGCGCATCACGTCCTCGGCTTCGTTCTGCTGCATGTCGACGACGCGGTCGACGCGGGTGGCGTCGAAGATCTTCGGCAGGTATTCCTGCGGCCAGCGGCGGATGCCGGGGATGGCCGAGCCTTCCATCGGCTGCAGGCCGACGATCTGCACGTTGGGGTTCTGCTCCTTGAGGTAGCGCGACACACCCATGATGGTGCCGGTGGTGCCCATGGAACTGACGAAGTGGGTGATCTCACCGCCGGTCTGCTGCCAGATTTCCGGGCCGGTGGAATGGTAGTGGGCGATCGGGTTGTCGCCGTTGGCGAACTGGTCGAGCACCTTGCCCTGGCCTTCGCGCGCCATCTGGTCGGCGAGGTCGCGGGCGCCTTCCATACCCTGCTCCTTGGTCACCAGGATCAGCTCGGCGCCGTAGGCGGTCATGGCGGCCTTGCGCTCGGCGGTGGAGTTGTCGGGCATGATCAGGATCATGCGGTAGCCCTTGATCGCCGCCGCCATCGCCAGGGCGATGCCGGTGTTGCCGGAAGTGGCTTCGATCAGCGTGTCGCCGGGCTTGATGTCGCCGCGCAGTTCGGCACGGGTGATCATCGAAAGCGCCGGACGATCCTTCACCGAACCCGCGGGGTTGTTACCCTCGAGTTTTACCAGCAAGGTGTTGGAAGTTTCCCCGGCCAGGCGCTGCAGGCGCACCAGCGGGGTATGGCCGACGCAATCGGCGATAGTCGGGTACTGCACAGTCATGGAAGCACTCGGATCTGGAACAGGGCGCCCTATGATACCGGCAAAAGCCGCCCGGCCATACGAAACTTCCTAACAAGCCGTGTACAGGGGCCCGTGTCCGCCTCAGGCCGCCGCCGCGTCGGGCAGGCGCAGGTGCACGCGCAGCCCCGCTTCGGCGCAGTCCGCCCAGAGTTCGCCGCCCTGCATGCGCAGCGAACTGCGGGCGATGCTCAGGCCCAGGCCGAAGCCTTCCCCGGTACGTGCATCGGAGAGCCGGGTGAAGGGCAGGAAGATGCGCTCCAGGTCACTTTCCGCCACGCCCGGGCCATCGTCTTCCAGCCACAGGTGCCAGCCGCCGGACTCGCGCCGGCCGCTCAGGCGGATGCGACCGTGTTCCGGTGAATGGCGGATAGCGTTGCGCAGCAGGTTTTCCAGCGCCTGGGCCAGACCGTTGAGATGGCCGCGCACGCGGCAATCCGCCGGCACCTGATAAAGGAAGCGCTCGGTACTCCAGCCCGCCTCGAAGCAGGCGTCGTCCACCAGCAGGTCCCACAGCGAGCGCAGGTCGATCTCTTCCAGCTCCACTCGCGGGCGCTCGGTATCCAGCCAGGCCAGTTCCAGGGTATCGGCGACCAGGCGCTGCATTACCTCCACTTCCCGCTCGACACGCTGGCGCAACGCGGCTTCGCTGATCGGGCTGTCGCCGGCGACCCGCAAGCGGCTGAGGGGCGTGCGCAGTTCGTGGGACAGGTCGCGCAGCAACTGGCGCTGCAGGCCGACGTGGCCGCGCAGGCGCTCGGCCATGTGGTCCAGCGCGCGGCCCAGCTCGCCGAGTTCGTCGCGGCGGGCGATCAGTTCCGGGCCGGCGACCGAACCGAGGTCATCCGCCTGCAAGGCGTTGGCGTGTTCGCGCAGACGGCCGAGCGGGCGTACCAGCCGGCGATAGATCAGCCCACAGAGCATCAGGGCAAGGATCGTCGGCACCAGCGCATGACTGATGGATTGGCGCAGGAAGCTCAGGCCGCCCGGCAGGTAGCGCTGCGGCAGTTGCACCACCAGCCGGCCAGCGCCCGGTTCGTCCGGGAAAGGAATACCGATGTACGGCAGGTTCACCGAGCGCGAGCTTACCGGCCAGTCCAGCCCGCGCTGGAATGTCAGGTGCGCCACGTCCTCCATGGGCAGCGGCTGCGTGCCCAGCGACTGCAGACGGGCATCGACCACGACCATCCAGACCGGTTCGCGCAGCTTCATCTGCGCCAGCCAGGCATCGACGCCTGCCGCCCCGCGGGTACGCCAGGCCTGCTGGGCTTCGTCGGCATAGCCGGCGAGCACCTGCCGCGCCGCCTCGGACAGGAAGTAGCTGTCGCGCTCCATCTGCTTGCCCCAGTTCCAGGACAGCCAGATCACTGACAGGCACAGCACCACGAGGGCGACGGCGAGCTTCCAGAACAGCGAGTGGCGGCCGGGCATGTCAGTCCTCGGTCTCGGCGAACACGTAGCCCTTGCCCCAGACGGTGTGCAACTGGTGGCGGACGTAGCCGATGGCCTGCAGCTTGCGGCGCAGGTGGCTGACGTGCATGTCCAGGCTGCGGTCATGTGCGGTGAAGGCGCGGTGCAGCACGTGCTGATAAAGGAAGGGTTTGCTCAGGGTCTCGCCCTGGCTGCCGAGGAAGGTTTCCAGCAGACGGTACTCGGTCCCCGTCAGGCCTGCCCAATGGCCGTCGAGGCCGACGTCGTCCTTCTGCGGGTCCATCTGCAGCCCGGTGGGCATGGGAGTGCTGGCCAGGGACTGGCTGCCGCGCTCCAGCGCCACCCGGCGCAGCACCGCGTCAACGCGCACGCTCAGCTCGGCGAGACTGAAGGGCTTGGGCAGGTAGTCGTCGGCGCCCTGGGAGAAGCCGGCAATGCGGTCCTGCTCGGCGCCCAGGGCGGACATCAGGATCACCGGCACCGCGCGCTCGCGGCGCAGGGTGCGGAGGATGTCCAGGCCACCGGTGCCGGGCAGCATGATGTCCATCAGCACCAGGTCGTAGTCGCCTCCGCGCGCCTGGGCCAGGCCCTCGTCGCCGTCCTGGCACCAGGTAACCGCGAAGCCGCGTTCGCTCAGATGGGAAGACAGGTGGGCGCCCAGGGTCGGGTCGTCCTCGATGGTCAGCAGGCGCAGGCCCGACGAAGCGATGGCATTCATATCAAATAAGAGTGATTAGCAATTGCGTGAAGTATTCACGATTCCGCACGTTCCCGGCAAGGCAAAGGGCTTCCGACCAAGGTCTGAACCGCTACACTGCCGGGGATAAACGCATCGGAGGAAGCGCGTGTTCAAGGATCTCGGCATCAAGGGACGGGTACTGCTGCTCACCCTGCTGCCCACCAGCCTGCTGGCGCTGGTGCTGGGCGGCTATTTCACCTGGGTGCAGCTGTCGGACATGCACGCCCAGTTGATCGAGCGCGGGCAACTGATCGCCGAGCAACTGGCGCCGCTGTCCGCCCCGGCCATGGCCAACCACAACAACGAGCTGCTCGCGCGAATCGCCAATGAAGCGCTGGACCAGCCCGACGTGCGCGCCGTGACCTTCCTTGACCCGGACCGGGAAAAGCTTGTCCACGCCGGCCCCAGCATACTGACGCCAATGCCCAGTGGGGACGGCTCGCACCTGAGCATGGCGAGCAACCTGGACACCACCCACTTCCTCTTGCCGGTGCTGGGCAAGCACCGCAGCCTGTCCGGCGACCCCGACGACGACGCCGAGAAGCTGCTGGGCTGGGTCGAACTGGAACTGTCGCACCACGGCACCCTGCTGCGCGGCTACCGCAGCCTGTTCACCAGCCTGCTGCTGATCGGCGCGGGCCTGGCCGTCACCGCCCTCCTCGCCCTGCGCATGAGCCGCGCGATCAACGCGCCGCTGGGGCAGATCGCCCAGGGCGTCGCCCAGCTCAAGGAAGGCCGCCTGGAAACCCGCCTGCCGGCGCTGGGCAGTCACGAGCTGGACGAACTGGCCGGCGGCATCAACCGCATGGCGGAGGCGTTACAGAGCGCCCAGGAAGAGATGCAGCACAACATCGACCAGGCCACCGAGGACGTGCGGCAGAACCTGGAGACCATCGAGATCCAGAACATCGAACTGGACCTCGCGCGCAAGGAGGCCCTGGAGGCGAGCCGGATCAAATCCGAGTTCCTCGCCAACATGAGCCATGAGATCCGCACCCCGCTCAACGGCATCCTCGGCTTCACCAACCTGCTGCAGAAGAGCGAGATGACCAGCCGCCAGCAGGATTACCTGGGCACCATCCACAAGTCCGCCGAAAGCCTGCTGGGGATCATCAACGAGATCCTCGACTTCTCGAAGATCGAGGCCGGCAAGCTGGTGCTGGAGAACATCCCGTTCAACCTGCGCGAGCTGATCCAGGACACCCTGACCATCCTCGCCCCCGCCGCCCACGAGAAGCAGCTGGAGCTGGTCAGCCTGATCTACCGCGACACCCCGCTGCAGCTGGTGGGCGACCCGCAGCGGCTGAAGCAGGTGCTGACCAACCTGGTGAGCAACGCCATCAAGTTCACCCATGACGGCAGCATCGCCGTACGCGCCATGCTCGAGGACGAGAGCGACGACCGCGCTCAACTGCGCATCAGCGTGCAGGACACCGGTGTGGGCCTGACCGACGCCGACCTGCGCGCGCTGTTCCAGGCCTTCAGCCAGGCGGACAACTCCCTATCGCGCCAGGCCGGCGGCACCGGCCTGGGGCTGGTCATTTCCAAGCGCCTGATCGAGCAGATGGGCGGTGAGATCGGCGTGGAAAGCAGCGCCGGCGATGGCTCCGAGTTCTGGATCAGCCTAAACCTGCCCAAGGCCCGCGACGACGGCGACGACCTGCCGCACGCCCTAGCCGGCGGCCTGCGTGTGGCGCTGTACGAGCCCCACGAACTGACGCGCACCGCGCTGCACCACCAACTGGAAGACTGCGGTCTGGAGGTCACCGAGTTCCCTGACCTCGTCACGCTGGAGAAGACCCTGCTGGCCGGGCCGTCGGACAAGGCGCCGATCACCCTGGCGCTGCTCGGCGTGACCGCCGCCGATCACCCGCCAGAGGCGCTGCGCCAGTCCATCCGCGAACTGGAACAGCACGGCTGCAAGAGCCTGGTGCTCTGCCCGACCATCGAACAGGCGTACTACAACGATGTGCTGCCCGACGCCCAGGTGCAGAGCAAGCCTGCCTGCACACGCAAGCTGCAGCAGGCACTGAATGAATTGCTGCACCTGCGGCCGGCGCGCAAGGACAAGAACGTCAACGGCAGGCTCGAGCGCACGCCGCACCTGCTCTGCGTCGACGACAACCCGGCCAACCTGCTGCTGGTAAAGACCCTGCTGACCGACATGGGCGCCGAGGTGGTCGCCGTGGACAGCGGACTTGCCGCCGTCGAGGCGGTGCAGCGCGAGCGTTTCGACCTGGTGTTCATGGACGTACAGATGCCTATCATGGACGGCCGCCAGGCCACCGAGGCGATCCGCCTCTGGGAAGCCGACCGCGAAGTCAGCCCGGTACCGATCATTGCCCTCACCGCCCATGCCCTGGCCAACGAGAAGCGCGCCCTGCTGCAGGGTGGCATGGACGACTACCTGACCAAGCCGATCGACGAGCGCCAACTGGTCCAGGTGATCCTCAAGTGGACCGGCCTGGCGCTGGGCGAGCCGCGCGACGAGCGTCCGCGCCAGGCCCAGTCCTCCCTGGAAGGCCTCAGCGTGCTGGACCCGGAGGAAGGCCTGCGGCTGGCCGCCGGCAAACCGGAGCTGGCCGCCGACATGCTCGGCATGCTGCTCGCCTCGCTGTCCGCCGACCGCCAGGTGATCCGCCAGGCCCGCGAGCGCAACGACCGCAACACCCTGCTCGAACGCATCCACCGCCTGCACGGCGCTACCCGCTACTGCGGCGTGCCGATGCTGCGCGCGGCCTGCCAGCGCGCCGAGACGCTGCTCAAGCAGAACGATCCGGACGGCCCCGCTGCGCTGGATGAGCTGGACAAGGCCATGGCCGAGCTGGCACAGGCGACCGAGGGCCACCTGGAAACCGAAGCCGGCCAGACGCACTGAAGACGGAATTCAATCGATGCGCATCATCCTGTTCAGCAACCAGACCTACGACCGCGAGAGCTTCCTCGCCGCCAACCATGGCCTCGGCTTCGAGCTGCATTTCCAGCAGGCGCAGCTGCGCGAGGACACCGTCGCCCTGGCCATGGGCTTCGAGGTGGTCTGCCCCTTCGTCAACGACGACCTGTCGCGCCCGGTGCTGGAGCACCTGGCGGCCGGCGGCACGAAACTGATCGCCCTGCGCTCGGCCGGCTACAACCATGTCGACCTGGCCGCCGCCCATGCGCTGGGTCTTGCCGTCGTGCGCGTACCGGCCTATTCGCCCCACGCCGTGGCCGAACATGGCGCAGGACTGGTCCTGGCGCTGTGCCGGCACCTGCACCGCGCCTACAACCGCACCCGCGAAGGTGATTTTTCCCTGCACGGCCTGACTGGCTTCGACCTGCACGGGCGCACTGTCGGGATCATCGGCAGCGGGCAGATCGGCGAAGTCTTCGCCCGCATCATGAGCGGCTTCGGCTGCCATATCCTGGCCTACGACCCCTACCCCAACCGCGCCGTCGAGGCCCTGGGCGGGCGCTTCGTCGAGCTGGACGACCTGCTTGCGCAGTCCGACATCATCAGCCTGCACTGCCCGCTCAACGAGGCCACCAGGCACCTGATCAACGCCGAAAGCCTGGAGCGCATGAAGCGCGGCGCGATGCTGATCAATACCGGCCGCGGCGCGCTGGTCGACACCCCGGCGCTGATCGAGGCGCTGAAAAGCGGCCAGCTCGGCTACCTCGGCCTGGACGTCTATGAAGAGGAAGCCGACATCTTCTTCGCCGACCGCTCCGACCAGCCGCTGCAGGACGACGTACTGGCGCGCCTGCTCACCTTCCCCAACGTGATCATCACCGCGCACCAGGCCTTCCTGACCCGCGAGGCGCTGGCCGGAATCGCCCAGACCACGCTGGCCAACATCGCCGCCTGGCAGGCCGGCGATCCGGTCAACCTGGTGAAAAACTGAGCAGAAGGCGCTCGCATCCGCACGCCACGCGCCCTAGAATGCCGCGCTTTCCCGGAGGACCCATGGCCCAGCACGATTTCCGCTACACCCTGCTCAACCCGCAATTCACCCTCAACGAGTGCCGCGCGCTGACTCCGGGCCGCTACCAGGTCACCGGCATCGGTGGCTCGATCAAGGCCGGCGACACCATGCTGGTCAGCCTCAAGGGCAGCAAAAGCCTGAGCATGACGCTGGAAGTGGAAAAGGTCCGCCACCTGATCAACCCGCCTGGGCAGTGGATGGCCGTGGCCAAGGGCCCGGTGTTCCGTGAACTGGGTATCCACGAGTGGAAGGTCAACTGTGACGGCTGCGAGGCTACACTGGATTTCGAATTCGCCGTCGATGCCACCCTCGGCAAGGCTGCCCAGCAGCCCGCCGCCGAGCAGCGCATCGCCGAACTCGGATGGGCCAAGGTCGGCAACCGCCACCTCTGCCCGGATTGCCAGAGCAAGGAGACTGCATGAAAGCCCTGATCGCCAGCGCCTGCACCGCGCTGGCCCTGGCCGGTTGCGCCAGCAAGCCGGTTCCCGAAGCGGAGCAGACTTACCGCGTGGAATGGGTCGGTGAGCACCCGCTGATCGACTACACGCACATCAGCCTGACCCTGGACGGCAACGGCCGCGCCTACGGCAGCGCCGGCTGCAACCACTGGTTCGCCAGCTACAAGCTCGAAGGCGACCAGCTGACCTTCGGCCAGCCCGGCGCCACTCGCAAGCTGTGCGCCGACCTGGTGATGGAGCAGGAACAGCAATTCCTCAAGATGCTTGGCGAAGTGCAGCGCTGGGATATCACCGAAGAAGGCGAGCTGCGCCTGTGGCCGGTCTCCGGCCGCGCCATGCGCATGTGGCCCGAAGGCTGAGGCGTTTTCGCCCGCGCTAGAAGAGCGTGAGCTGCTCGTGGGCGCCGCGCAGATCGACCAGGCGCACGCCCACGCCGATCAGCCGCACCGCTTTGTTACCGCGCTGAAACGCCTGCCCCAGCAGTAACCGATAGCTTTCCAGGTCCCGCGCGGCGCCTGCCTGCTCCAGGGTGGTCTGGGTGAAGTCATGGAACTTCAGCTTGATGAACGGCTTGCCCGGCCGGTAGCTGGTGTCCAGGCGCGTCATGCGCCGCTCCAGCTCACCCAGCAACGACGGCAATTCCTCCTGGCAGGCCGCCAGGTCCGGCAGGTCCTGGTCGAAGGTGTTCTCCACGCTGATCGACTGGCGGCGGCTGTCCACCTGCACCGGACGTTCATCGACGCCCCGCGACAAGCCCCAGAGCCGTTCACCGAAACTGCCGAATTCCTTGGCCAGCTGGATACGCGACCAGTCGCGCAGGTCCGCGCAGGTACGGATACCCAGACGCGCCAGCTTCTCGGCGGTGACCTTGCCCACACCATGCAGCTTCTTTACTGGTAGTTCGGCGACGAAGCCGTCCACCTCGTCGGGCGTGACCACGAACAGCCCGTTGGGCTTGCGCCAGTCGCTGGCGATCTTGGCGATGAACTTGTTCGGCGCTACCCCGGCGGACACCGTGATGTGCAGGGTTTCCCAGACTCGCTGGCGAATCTCCCGGGCAATGCGCGTGGCGCTGCCGCCGCAGCGCTCGCTGTCGCTGACGTCGAGATAGGCCTCGTCCAGGGAGAGCGGCTCGATCTGGTCGGTGTAGTCGCGAAAGATCGCGTGGATTTCCCGCGAAGTCTCGCGATAGACATCCATGCGCGGGCGCACGATGGTGAGGTCCGGGCACAGCTTCACCGCCGTACGCATAGCCATGGCCGAATGCAGCCCATAGGCGCGAGCCTCGTAGTTGCAGGTCGCGACCACGCCGCGCTTGTCCGGCGACCCGCCCACCGCCAGCGGCTTGCCTGCCAGACTGGGGTCGTCGCGCATCTCGATGGCGGCGTAGAAGCAGTCGCAATCGATGTGGATGATCTTTCTCTGCCGAGTCACGAAGAAGGCGCCTGCATCACCATCGGAAGCCGCCCGAAAAGGCGGCGGAAAACCCGGTCATGGTAATGCAAAACGCCGCCGCTTCGGTTATCCACGTCCAGGAAACCCCCGCCTGCGGACAACTGCCCTGCTGCCGTTCACCGAAGCTAAATATCTGATAGAAAATCACTTTTCCCCATTTTTCATTGACACACCGGGCCAACGGCGTAGAATGGCCGACGCGGGATGGAGCAGTCTGGTAGCTCGTCGGGCTCATAACCCGAAGGTCGTAGGTTCAAATCCTGCTCCCGCAACCAGACACAGATAAAGGGTCACTCTTCGGAGTGGCCCTTTTTCGTTTGCGCGCGATTTAAATTATTGATCGAAAGCGAAATATCGATTGACAAGACCTTTCACATCCGTAGAATGGCCGCCGCGGGATGGAGCAGTCTGGTAGCTCGTCGGGCTCATAACCCGAAGGTCGTAGGTTCAAATCCTGCTCCCGCAACCAGACACAGAAAAAGGGTCACTCTCCGGAGTGGCCCTTTTTCGTTTACGCGCGTTTAAATTATTGATCGAAAACGAAATATCGTTTGACACAAGGCTTCATATCCGTAGAATTGCCGCCGCGGGATGGAGCAGTCTGGTAGCTCGTCGGGCTCATAACCCGAAGGTCGTAGGTTCAAATCCTGCTCCCGCAACCAGACATCAAGAAGAAAGCCACTCTTAGGAGTGGCTTTTTTCGTTGTGCGCAAAAAATGATCGCCCACGGGTGGCGTCTCACGGATCAGGAAAATACTCTTCCGGGGACTTGGGAATTCGCGTCAGTGCCCCTACTCTGTCGCGCTAAATCGATTGAGGTGCCCGATGAGCGCCAACCCCGCCACACCCGATACCCCTGCCGCCGAAGACGCTCCCCGCCGAGCGACCTGGCTCAACTGGGTGAACGCCAACCGCCAGGCACTCGGCCTGGGCGTGACCCTGGTGCTGTTCAGCCTCGCACTGATCGCCTGTTATCACCTGCTGCGCGACATCGACGCCTACTCCCTGCACGACGCCCTGCTCGACGTGCCCACCACCTCGCTGCTCGGCGCCTTCGCCGCCACCGTGGTCGGTTTCATCTTTCTGCTCGGCTATGAATGGTCGGCCAGCCGCTTCGCAGGCGTAAAGCTGCCCGTCCCGGCGCTGCTGACCGGCGGTTTTTCCGCGTTCGCCATCGGCAACGCCGTGGGCCTGTCGATGCTCTCCGGCGGCTCGGTGCGCTATCGCCTCTATGCCCGCCAGGGGCTGGGCGCCGGCGACGTAGCGTTGATGACGCTGTTCGCCAGCCTGTCGCTGGGCTGCGCGCTGCCGGTGCTGGCCGCGCTCGCCGCGCTGAGCGACCTCTCCGACGCATCCCTGGCCCTGCACCTGCCGGAATGGCTGGTGGCAGTGCTGGCGCTGGGCATCATCGCCCTCTGCCTGTTGCTGGTGGTTGCCGTCGAACGCCGTCGCCTGCCGGAACAGCCTTCGCCCGACAGCCATCTGGTTCGCTTCGGCCGCCGCACCCTGCGCCTGCCGGGCCTGCGCCTTTCCCTGCTGCAACTGCTGATCACCGCGCTGGACGTGGCCGCTGCCGCCACCGTGCTCTATCTGCTGCTGCCGGAAGCTCCGCCCTTCGGCGCTTTCCTGCTGGTCTACCTGATTGCCCTGGCCGCTGGCGTGCTCAGCCATGTGCCGGGCGGCGTCGGCGTGTTCGAAGCCGTGCTGCTGGCGGCCTTCGCCAACCAGCTGGGCGCGGCGCCGCTGGCCGCCGCACTGCTGCTGTATCGCCTGATCTACGTGGTCTTGCCGCTGATCGTCGCCTGTCTGTGGCTGCTGTTCCTCGAAGCCCGGCGCGTACTGGTGGCCAAACAGGCAGTGCGCATCACCTCCGGCTTCGCCGCGCAGATCCTTTCCCTGCTGGTGTTCATCTCCGGCGTCGTGCTGCTGTTCTCCGGCGCCACGCCGTCCATCGACACCCGCCTGGACGAAGTCGGCTTCCTCGTGCCGCACCGCCTGATCGATGCCTCGCACCTGGCCGCCAGCCTGATCGGCGTGCTCTGCCTGCTGCTCGCCCACGGCCTGCGGCGCCGCCTTTCCGCCGCCTGGGCGCTGACCATCGGCCTGCTGATCGCCGGCGCCGTGCTGTCGCTGCTCAAGGGCTTCGACTGGGAAGAAGCGCTGATCCTCAGCTTCACCGCCGCCCTGCTGGTCATCTTCCGCAGCGCCTTCTACCGCCGCAGCCGCCTGATGGACCTGCCCTTCTCGCCGCTGTACCTGGGCGCCGCTGCCTGCGTTATCGCCGCGTCTATTTGGCTGCTGCTGTTCGCCTACCAGGATGTGCCCTACAGCCACGAACTCTGGTGGCAGTTCGCCCTGGACGCCGACGCCCCGCGTGGCCTGCGTGCCGCGCTGGGCAGCTGCCTGCTGCTGGCCGCGCTGGCGCTGTACTGGCTGCTGCGCACCGCGCCGCCGGCCATCCATGCACCGACCCGCGAGGACCTGGACACCGCCGCCGGCATCCTGGCCAATTCCGCGCAGCCCGACGGCGGCCTGGCCCTGTCCGGCGACAAGGCGCTGCTGTTCCACGAGGGCAACGACGCCTTCCTGATGTACGCCCGCCGTGGCCGCAGCCTGGTGGCGCTGTTCGACCCGGTCGGCCCGGCCCAGGCCCGCGCCGAACTGATCTGGCAGTTCCGCGACCTCTGCGACCTGCACCATGCGCGCCCGGTGTTCTACCAGGTTCGCGCGGAAAACCTGCCGCTGTACATGGACATCGGCCTGACCGCGCTCAAGCTCGGCGAGGAGGCGCGGGTCGATCTGCGCCGCTTCGACCTGGAGAGCAAGGGCAAGGAGATGAAGGACCTGCGCTACACCTGGAACCGTGGCCAGCGCGACGGCCTGAGCCTGGAATTCCATGACGCCGGCAACGCGCCGATGGACGAACTGCGCGCCATCTCCGATGCCTGGCTGGGCGGCAAGAACGTCCGCGAGAAGGGCTTCTCCCTGGGCCGCTTTACCCCGGAATACCTGCGTTATTTCCGCGTCGTCGTGGTCCGCTTCCAGGGCCGCGCCGTGGCCTTCGCCAACCTGCTGGAAACCTCCGGCAAGGAGCTGGCGAGCATCGACCTGATGCGCGTGGCCCCCGACGCCCCCAAGCTGACCATGGAATTCCTCATGCTCGGCCTGATCCTGCATTACAAGGAGAGCGGGCACACCCGCTTCAGCCTCGGCATGGTGCCCCTGGCCGGCTTGCAGCCGCGCCGTGGCGCCCCGCTGACCCAACGTCTCGGCGCGCTGGTTTTCCGCCGGGGTGAGCAGTTCTACAATTTCCAGGGGCTGCGGCGCTTCAAGGACAAGTTCCAGCCCGACTGGGAACCCCGTTACCTGGCCGTGCCCGCCGGACTGGATCCGCTGGTGGCCCTGGCCGATACGGCCGCCCTCATCGCCGGCGGCCTGAGTGGATTGGTAAAACGCTGATATGTTGAAACGACGCTGGCGACACCTGCTCGCCCTCCTCCTGCTGGTCATCATCGCCGTGGGTCTGCTGCTGTGGAGCCGCCCGGCTTCCCAGGCTTCCCTCGAACACCGCCAACTCGCCGACGGCAGCGCCGTTGCGCTGGCCATCCCCAGCAAGCAACCGAACGCCCGTGTACTGCTGGCCGTGCAGGCCGACCAGAAACTCGACGACGGCCAGTTGCTGGCCCTGGCCCACGACAGCGGCGCCCGCATGGTGCAGTTCGTCCTCCCGGAAAAGGACTGCGCCACCCAGCAGGCCCGCATCAAGGCTGCCGGCGAGCTGCTCGACGGCCAGCCGACTCTGGTCGCCGGCATCGGGCCGGGCAGCGCCTGGGCCTTCCGCTGGCTCGCAGGGCAGACCGACGACAAGGCCAAGGCCCTGTCGGTCGGTTTCTCCCTGGAAAAGCCCGACTGCGCCGCCACCCCGCTGCCGACGACTGCCGCCCACGGCCACTGGGTGGCTGCCTGGAACGACAACCCGGACGACGCCAGTGCGCGCTTCGCCCGCAACCTGCAGAACGCAGAGACGGTAATCACCGACTACGACACGCCGCTGCCCAAGGTCCTAGCCGACCAACTGCGACAGCAGCTACAAGGCGGTGGCGACAACGTGCCGGTGGTGGAAGTCCCGGCGGCCAAGCCGTCGGAAACCGTCACCCTGTTCTACTCGGGCGACGGCGGCTGGCGCGACCTGGACCGCGACGTCGCGGCGCAAATGGCCGAGCTGGGCTATCCGGTGGTGGGCGTCGATGCCCTGCGCTACTTCTGGGAGCACAAGACCCCGGAACAGAGCGCAGCCGACCTCGCCCTGCTGATGCAGCACTACCGCGAGAAATGGGGCGCCAAGCACTTCGTGCTGGCTGGCTATTCCTTCGGCGCCGACGTGCTGCCGGCGATCTACAACCGCCTGCCGGCGGACGCCAAGAAAGACGTCAGCTCGGTGATCCTGCTGGCCTTCGCCCGCAGCGGCAGCTTCGAGATCGAAGTGCAGGGCTGGCTCGGCAAGGCCGGTCAGGAAGCCTCCACCGGCCCGGAAATGGCTCGTCTGCCGGGGCCGAAAGTGCTCTGTGTGTACGGCATCGAAGAGAAGGACGAAAGCGGCTGCACCCAACCGCAGTCGGTGGGCGAGAACCTGCAACTGCCCGGCGGCCACCACTTCGACGAGGACTACCCGGCCCTGGCCAAGCGGCTGGTGAACGCCATCCGCTCCCGCCAGTCAGCCGACGACGAAGGCTGACCGACATCAAAAGGGCCGCACATTGCGGCCCTTTCACTTTGGCTTAACGGTTTTTCAGGCACGCTTAAGGCTCTATGCTCAGATTGACAGCCCCGTCGTCAGAACGCGGCGTACGAAAAAGAGCCACACAAGGAACCGTCATGAGCCTGTCCAAGTCCCCGTCGCGCTACGGCAGCCTGTCCATTGCCCTGCACTGGATCATGCTGGTGCTGATCGCCGCCACGTACTTCTGCATGGAGTACCGCACCAACTTTCCCAAAGGCAGCGACACCCGCGCGCTGTTTTCCCAGTTTCACTTCATGTTCGGCCTGAGCGTCTTCGTGCTGGTCTGGCTGCGCATCATCGGCCGCTTCATCTACCCCGCCCCGCCGATCGTCCCGGCGCCGCCGGCCTGGCAGATGGTGCTGGCGAAGCTCGCGCACCTGGCGCTCTACGGCCTGATGATCGGCCTGCCGCTGGCCGGCTGGATCATCCTCAGCGCCGCCGACAAGCCGGTGCCGTTCTGGGGCCTGGAGCTGCCACACCTGGTGGACAAGAACCCGGACCTGGCCAAGCAGGTGAAGTACTGGCACGAGACCATCGCCGTGCTCGGCTACTGGCTGATCGGTATTCACGCGCTGGCCGCGCTGTTCCATCACTACATCAGCCGCGACAACACGCTGGTGCGCATGCTGCCGGGCAAAGGCGAGGCGAAGCCGGAGTAGACCGTTAGCGCTCGCGGGACGCCGGCCCTGCCGGCGCTTCGCGGACAGGGCCGGCTCCTACAGGGAATTCCCAGAGCCGGCCAACAGGCGTCAATCCTGCCGATACGGCAGCGCCGCGCGGGCCTCTTCGGCGTAAGCCAGGATGCCCGCCCTCTCTCCCACCAGGAACTCCTCCACCGCGTCACGCAGCCCCGGGTGCCCGAGTCGATGCCAGGAGCGCGTGATCACCGGCTCGAAGCCACGGATGAGCTTGTGCTCGCCCTGCGCTCCGGCGTCGAAGCGCTTGAGGCCATGGCCGATGGCGAAGTCCAGCCCCTGGTAGAAGCAGGTTTCGAAGTGCAGCCGGTCGAACTCCGCCAGGCAGCCCCAGTAGCGGCCGTACAGCGTGTCGCCGTCCAGCAGGCTGAAAGCCATGGCCACGGGCCGGCCATTCTGGTGGGCGAAGACCACGCGGATCGCCTCGGGCATGCGCTCACCGATCAGGCTGAAGAACGCGCGGCTCAGGTAAGGCGCCTGCCCGCGTACCTCATAGGTACTGCTGTAGCAGGCGTAGACGAAGTCCCAGTGCGCCTCGGACAGCTCGCGCCCCTCCATCCAGACGAAGTCCAGCCCGAGCCCGGCGACCTGCTCGCGCTCCTTGCGCAATTGCTTGCGCTTGCGCGAGCTGAGCGCGTCGAGGAAATCCTGGAAGTCGCGGTAGCCGCGGTTGCTCCATTGGTACTGGCAGCCCAGGCGCTCCAGCCAGCCATCGGCATCGCGCAGCAATGCATCGGCGGCGGTATCGGTGAAGTTCACGTGCACGCCGGAGCAATGCCCTTCGTCCACTTCACCCACCAGCGCGCCCACCAGGCTTAGCGCCGCCTCGGGCGCACCCAGCAGGCGAGCGCCGCCGACCGGCGTGAAGGGAATGCCCACCAGCAGCTTGGGGTAGTAGGGGATGCCGGCGCGCAGGCAGGCATCCGCCCAGCTCCAGTCGAACACGTACTCGCCGTAGGAATGGCTTTTCAGATAGGCCGGCGCAGCGGCCAGCAAGCGGCCATCGTCGGCCAGCAGCACGCGATGGGACGGTTTCCAGCCGGTACGGCCGCCGACGCTGCCGCTTTCCTCCAGCGCGGAGAGAAAGGCGTGACGCAGGAACGGCTGGGCTTCCGGCAACAGGGCGTCCCACTGGCGGGCGTCGACTTCGGTGAGGCGGGAAAGGGTCTGGATTGGCATGGCCGACAGTCTGGCGCGGTGCGCCGGCATTGGGAAGATTCGGCCGGGAAATCTCCGGCAAAGGTGACATTCGCGTTCGTCGGTATCCGGCCAATGGCCTGCCCCAGTGGTCTATGTTGGGGGTTAACGAGGCTTGCCCGCGCATGACGCCGGCACCGATCCGCTCGCCATCCGCCCTGCATGGGCCGTTGGTGAACAGCCAGGAGGACGCCCCATGAGCCTGATGCAATGCGAGTACCGCAAGTACACCATCACTGCCGATGTCGTCGAACACCCCGGCCTGCCAACCCCCTGGGCCGCCGGCTGCCACATCACCGCCCCGGACGGGCAGACCACCAGGCGCAAGACGCTGCCGGTTGAGTACGCCTTCATGTCGGACCTGGAAAAGGCTCAGCACGCGTCCATTGCCCACGGTAAATGGCTGGTAGATCAGAGCCTGGACCACGACCGCCAGCTGTTCTGATCAGCCGCTTACGTAGCCCGGATCGTCACTGACCGGCATCTCCGACAAGCGCACCTGAAGCGCCAGGAATTCCTGCGCCGATGCCCGCCAGGTCTGCCCCCGTGCCCACTGCACGCAGGCCTGGCGATCCAGTCCCAGTGCCCGCAGGCAGGCGCTGCGCATGTCGGCGTCCATCACTCCGGTGACACCCTGTTCCAGCACATCCAGCGGCCCCGCCACCGGGAACGCCGCCACTGGCGTGCCGCACGCCAGCGCCTCGTACATCACCAGGCCGAGGGTGTCGGTCAGCGACGGGAAGGCCAGCACGCTGGCACTGCGGTAGGCCTCGGCGAGTTCGTCGCCGTGGCGATAGCCAAGGAATTCCACCTGTGGATAAGTCGCTTCCAGCGCGGCCCGCTGCGGGCCATCGCCTACCACGCGCTTGCGTCCCGGCAAATCGAGAGCGAGGAAGGCTTCGAGGTTCTTTTCCTGCGCCAGCCGGCCGACATAGAGGAATACCGGCTCGTCCGGCGGTGCGCCCGCCCCCGGCTGGAAACGCTGGACATCCACACCCTTGCGCCAGAGCGCGAGGTTGTCGAAGGCGTGATCGGCGAAAGTGCTACGCATGCGCTCGCTGCTGACCAGCACGGCTGCGCTGGGTGCATGGAAGCGGCGCAGGAAGGCATAGCCCCAGCCCAGCGGCAGCCACGGCCAACGGGTGTTCACGTATTCGGGAAAGCGCGTATGGATAGCACTGCTGAACCTCAGCCCCCGGCGCACCAGCCAGCGTCGCGCGGCCCAACCCAGTGGGCCCTCGGTGGCGAGGTGGACGCAATCGGGAGCGAAGCCGCTGATCTTCTCGCCTACCTTCCACAGGTCCCACGCCAGCGGGATCTCCGGGTAGCTCGGGCACGGACGGTGACGAAAGTCCTGCGGGGAGAGCAGGCCGACCACGTGGCCCAGCCCTTCCAGCTCGGCCACCAGCGCTTTCAGGCTGGTAACCACGCCGTTGACCTGCGGCAGCCAGGCATCGGTGACGATCAGCAGCCTCATACCGCCGACTCGACCACCACCGGCTCCTCGGCGCGCGCCTGCTCCTCAGCCAGTCGATAGAGCTGGATGCTGCCGTCCCAGTGCTCGATCAGCGCCGAGCAGGACTCCACCCAGTCCCCGCAGTTGAGGTACTCCACCTCGCCGATCTGGCGGATCTCCGCGTGGTGGATGTGCCCGCAGACCACGCCATTGAGGCCGCGCTTTTGCACCTCATGGGCAATGGCCTCCTCGAAGTCACTGATGAAGTTCACCGCCGTCTTCACCTTGTGCTTGAGGTACGCCGACAGCGACCAGTAGCCGTAGCCATAGCGGCTGCGCCAGTGGTTGAGCCAACGGTTGAGGGTCAGGGTGAACTCGTAGGCGGAGTCGCCGAGGAAGGCCAGCCACTTGTGGTAGCGGGTGATCACGTCGAACTGGTCGCCGTGGATCACCAGCAGCTGGCGGCCGTCGGCGGTGGTGTGAACGATCTCGTCGACCAGGCGGATGTTGCCCAGCAGCAGTGAAGAATAGCGGCGCAGGAACTCGTCGTGGTTGCCGGTGACGTAGATCACCTCGGTGCCGCGCTTGCTCATGGTCAGCAGGCGGCGGATCACGTTGGTGTGCGCCTGCGGCCAGTAGATGCCGCCGCGTAGCTTCCAGCCATCGATGATGTCGCCCACCAGGTAGATGCGGTCGGCGTGGTAGCGCTTGAGGAAGCCGGCCAGGTGCTCGGCCTGGCAATCGCGGGTGCCCAGGTGGACATCGGATATCCACAGGGTCCGCACCCGTTGCTTCTTCGTCGGCGTCATGCGTTGCGCGCTGCTCATCGTCGGCGACCTCCAGTGGGGTTTCTCCGAGTGTCGACCGGCGCGGTGAAGCGAAAGTGACCGACTCGCGACAGTCCCGTTACAGCCCGCGGCGCGCTAGACTGTCAGCCTGCCCGCCAGCACGAAAGCAGCCTTGCATGAGCCAGATTCTCTCCCTGCGCCACTACAGCCATGACCACCTCGCCCACAGCCACAGCCATGCGCAGCTGGTGCTGGGCCTGTCCGGCAGCCTGGATTTCGAAGTGGGCGGTCGCGGCAGCCTGGTAACCCGGCAGACCTTCGCGGTGGTCCCGCGTGACGAGCACCACGCCTGCGCCAGCCCCGATGGCAGCCGCTGCCTGGTGGTGGACCTGGAAGACGAGGAAGATCTGCTCGGCGGCCTCGGCCTGCACAGCGATGCCGGTCGCCGCCTGCTGGAAACCCCCGGCCAGCGCCTGCTCAGCAACGACCAGGCGCAGCTGGTGCACTGGCTCGCCGGCAGCTCGCTGCATGACCCGGTGCTGGCGCGCCAAGGCGCCATCCTGCTGCTCGCCAGTCTCGCCGCCGGGCAGCAGCGCATCGACGAACCGGCGCAACTGCCGCTGACCAGCCTCGACAGCTACATCGACCGGCATGCCGCACACCCGCTGCAGGTGGCCGACCTGGCGCGGCTCGCCGGATTATCCGCCGCGCGCTTCCACGCGCGCTTCCTCGCCGAAACCGGGCAGACGCCGATGGACTACGTGCGCCAGCGCCGCCTGCAACTGGGTCGCGACCTGCTGCGCGGCTCGCACCAGTCGGTCGGCGAGATTGCCGCGAAGGTCGGCTACGCCTCGCAGAGCGCCTTCACCGCCGCCCTGGTGCGCCAGTTCGGCACCACCCCGCGCCAACTGCGTCAGCAGTCGCGCGACAATTCCCGCTAGCCGCGCGACAGACAGCTGCGCGCCCACGGCCTAGACTGCCGGCCATCGAACCAGACAAACCGGGCAAACCAGCGGGAGCAGCGATGTCGGCAGACACCATCGAGTGGCAGGATTTCGAGCGCGTCGAACTGCGCGTGGGCACCATCGTCCAGGCCGAACCCAACGTCAAGGCGCGCAAACCCGCCTACATCCTCCAGGTTGACCTCGGCCCGCTGGGGATCAAGACGTCCAGCGCGCAGATCACCGCACACTATGACGCCAACGAGCTGATCGGCCGCCAGGTGCTGTGCGTGTGCAACTTCGAACCAAAATCCATCGCCGGCGTGCGCTCGGAAGTGCTGGTCACCGGCGCTTACGACAGCGACGAGAAAGTGGTGCTGGCCGGTTTCGACAAGTCGCTGCCCAATGGCGCGCGGCTGGCCTGACCCCGTTCCACCGCGCGCCGGCTGGTCTGGCGCGCCCTCCTCTTTCCAGACAAGGCCCCGCCACGACAGTCGGCGGGAGCTCAGGCATGAAGCGCGTTACTGAACTCACTCCCCGCGGCGCCCTGATCGGCCTGCACATCGGCGCCCTGATGTTCGGGCTGTCCGGCATCTTCGGCAAACTCATCCTCGCCGGCCCCCTGGTCATCGTCTTCGGCCGCGCACTGTTCGGCTCGCTGTCTCTGGCGGCGGTGTTCGCCGGGCACCTGCGGCAGCAGAAGCGCCCCACGCTGAAACAGGCCGCCATGCTGCTGGGCGGCGGCGTGCTGCTGTGTACGCACTGGCTGACCTTCTTCCTCGCGGTGAAGGTGGGCAACGTGGCGGTGGCCACCCTCGGCTTCGCCAGCTTCCCGGCCTTCACCGTGCTGCTGGAGGGCCTGCTGTTCCGCGAGCGCATCCGCAGGGGCGAGTACCTGGTAGTGGCATTGGTGTGCATCGGTCTGGTGATGGTCACGCCGACCCTGGACCTGCGCGACGGCGCCACCGCTGGCCTGCTCTGGGGCACCCTCTCCGGCCTGCTGTTCGCCCTGCTGTCGCTGGCCAACCGGGTCAGCGTGCGCGGCATCGACCCGATCCAGGCGGCGCTGTGCCAGAACCTGACGATCATCGTCTGCCTGCTGCCGCTGGTGCTTCTCGACCTGCCCTCGGTGCGCGGCATGGACTGGCTCTGGCTGGTCGCCCTGGGCGTACTCTGCACCGGCGTCGCCCACAGCCTGTTCGTGGCCAGCCTGCGGCTGATCAAGGCGCGCACGGCGGCGGTGATCTTCGCCCTGGAGCCGGTCTACGGCATCGCCTTCGCCAGCGTACTGTTTGGCGAAGAACCAAGCCTGCGCATGCTGGCGGGCGGCGTGCTGATCATCTTCGCAACCTTCCTCAGCGCACGCGGATCGCACTAATCCCACAGACTGGCTTTTCTGTAGGAGCGAGAGACAAAAAAGAAGGCCGCCGCGCAGCGCGCGAAACTCGAACCTTGCCCCGGGGAGGGAATGCCAAGGATTCATCGCACGACAGCCTGCGTGGCGGCCTGTTCGGTGTGGCGCCTGTGGATAAGGCGCCGGGGAATCAGTTGATGCTGTAACCGCGCCCGCTCAGGCAGGCGCCCAGCGCGCGACGGTAGGTGTCGGATTGACCCGCCGGCGGCGCCTGGGTGGCGGCGGCGGGATCGAAACCGCTCTGGCCGACGGCCCAGCTGTGGCACTCGTAGCGGTCGCGGCTCTGCTGCTCTGGTGACTGGCCGCTGGCGGGATAGGCGATCACTTCGTAGCTGGTGGTCGGGGCAGCCTGCACGGCCGGCGGCGTTTCCACCGCGACGTACTGGCGGCGGTCGGCGTTCCACAGGTAGTAGGTTCCGGCGGCGACGAAGTAGAGCATGCTGCCGATCCAGACTTCCCGCGCGTAATCCGGCAGGCCATAGCCATGCCCTGGGCCCCAGCCATGGTACGGACCCGGTCCCGGGCCGCCCGGCCCACCATGGGGCCCTGCCATGGCGGTGGCCGACAGGCTCAGGGCCAGCAGCGTGGCGACGGATCTGAGCGCGATGCGCGAGGACAGCTTCATTTCACCTCCAGTCACGGGCGATCCACCGCCCGCCGTTCGTGGTGAGAATTGTCTCGCGCCCGCCCCCCGCGCAGTGTCAGCAGTCGGTAAAGACTGGGTAAAAAGCCCGATACAAGCGGTATCAGTCCTGTTTCAGCAACCAGTGGCAATAGCGCTGCACACCCTCCTCCACGCCCATCATCGGTGCGCGGTAGCCCGCCTCGCGAAGGAAGGCGATATCGGCGCAGGTGTAGCACTGGTACTTGCCGCGCAGCTCGTCCGGGAACTCGGTGTACTCCAGCAATCCAGCGCGGATCGCCGCGTCCAGGGTCAGTGGCTGCAGGTCCTGCTGTTCGCGCAGGGTGTTGATCACCGCCAGGGCCACGTCGTTGAACGGCTGGGCGCGGCCGCTGCCGAGGTTGAAAATGCCGCTGCGCTCGGGGTTGTCGAGGAAGTGCAGGTTGACCTTCGCCACGTCCTCCACCGAAACGAAATCGCGCAGGTGGCCGCCGGCCGGATAGTCACCGTAGTCACCGAACAGCCTGACCTTGCCGGTCTCGCGGAACTGGTTGAAGCAGTGGAAGGCCACCGAGGCCATGCGGCCCTTGTGCTGCTCGCGCGGGCCATAGACGTTGAAGTAGCGGAAACCGGCAACCTGGGTGCGAGCGGTGGGCAGCACCTTGCGCACGCGCTGGTCGAAGAGGAACTTCGAATAGCCGTAGACGTTCAGCGGCTTCTCGCAGGAGCGCATCTCGCGGAACTCATGGCCGCCGCCGTATACCGCTGCCGACGAGGCGTAGAGGAACGGCACGCCCAGCGACAGGCTGGCGTCCAGCAACTCGCTGCTGTAGCGGTAGTTGTTGTCCATCATGTAGCGCCCGTCGCGCTCCATAGTGCTGGAGCAGGCACCCTGGTGCAGCAGCGCGCGCACCACGCCGAAGTCACCGCGGGCGTAGCGCTCGATGAAATCGCGCTTGTCGAGGTAATCGCTGATGTCGCAGTCGGCGAGGTTGGCGAACTTGTCGCCTTCGGTCAGGTCGTCGACCGCGATGATGTCGGTCTCGCCGCGCTGGTTCAGCGCCTTGACGAGGTTGCTGCCGATGAAACCGGCTGCGCCTGTGACGATGATGCTCATGGCGGGCATCCTTTGCGGAGAATGGATGCCACCAGCCTAAAAGCGAGACACAAGTCTCCTTTTGATATGAAGCAAAGAAGTTAGCCAGCTATCGAATTAATCTGCCGGGCGGTACCGCTCGGATTCAGGAGCGGTCGTTGTGGCCCAGATCGCGCTGTGGATCGATGCGGTCGCGCACCCGCTGCTTGAGCACCTTGGCCTCGGGGAAACCGCCGTCGGCCTTGCGCTCCCAGATCGGCTCGCCGTCGCAGGTGATCTGGAAAACCCCGCCGGTGCCCGGTACCAGGCTGACCTTGCCCAGGTCGTCGCCGAAGGTGCTCAGCAGCTCCTGGGCCAGCCAGGCGGCGCGCAGCAGCCACTGGCACTGGGTGCAATAGGTGATGACGATTTCGGCTTTGGCTTCGGACATGAATCAGACTCTGCTGTAGGACGCGAACCTATAATACCGGTCTGAAACGCCCTACCGGACTCTTCTCTTCATGCGCCGACTGCTGTTCGCCCTCCTCCTGCTCCTTCCCCTCGGCGCCCTGGCGGCGAATACCCCACCGAAGATTGGCCTGGTCCTCTCTGGCGGCGCGGCGCGCGGCCTGGCGCACATCGGCGTGCTCAAGGCGCTGGACGAACAGGGCATCCATGTCGACGCCATCGCCGGCACCAGCATGGGCGCGGTGATCGGCGGCCTGTACGCGGCGGGCTATACGCCCAGGGAACTGGAACAGCTGGCTCTGGGGCTGGACTGGAAGCAGGCGCTGTCCGACTCGCCGCCCCGGGTTGACGTACCCTTCCGCCGCAAGCAGGACGACCGCGACTTCCTGGTGAAGCAGAAGCTCAGCTTCCGCGACGACGGCACCCTCGGCCTGCCGCTGGGCGCGATCCAGGGGCAGAACCTGTCGATGCTGCTGGAGAGCCTGCTGGTACACACCAGCGATACGCGCAACTTCGACCAACTGGCGATCCCCTTCCGCGCGGTGGCCACCGACATCTCCACCGGCGAGAAGGTGGTGTTCAGCAAGGGTCACCTGCCCCAGGCGATCCGCGCCAGCATGTCGATCCCCGCGGTGTTCGCCCCGGTGGACGTCAACGGCAAGCTGCTGGTGGACGGCGGCATGGTCGACAACATCCCGGTGGACGTGGCGCGGCAGATGGGCGTCGACGTGGTCATCGTGGTCGACATCGGCAACCCGCTGCTGGACCGCAAGCAGCTGACCACGGTGGTGGACATGCTCAACCAGTCCGTCACCCTGATGACCCGCAAGAACTCCGAGGCGCAGCTGGCCACCCTGAAGTCCAGCGACATCCTGGTGCAGCCGCCCCTGAGCGGCTACAGCTCCACCGACTTCGGCCGCGTGCCGCAACTGATCGACGCAGGCTACCGCGCCACCAGCATCCTCGCCCCGCGCCTGGCGACGCTACGCAAGCCCGCCGACGCCGAGGCGGTAGCGCTCACCGAAGCGCGCGCGCCGGGCGAGCGGCAACCGGTGATTGACCGGATCGAAGTGGAGAACAACTCCAAGGTCAGCGACGACGTCATCCTCCATTACATCCGCCAACCGCTGGGCGAGCACTTGGACCTGGAGCGACTGCAGCGTGACATGAGCACCCTCTACGGCCTGGATTACTTCGACCAGGTGCAGTACCGCGTGGTGCACAACAAGCCAGGCGCGGACGGCAAGTCCGACAACGTGCTGGTGATCCACGCGTACGGAAAGCGCGGCGGCACCGACTACCTGCGCCTGGGCCTGAACCTCTCCGACGACCTGCGCGGCGACAGCACCTTCAACGTCGGCGGCAGCTACCGCATGAACGGCATCAATCGCCTCGGCGCGGAATGGTTGACGCGCCTGCAGATCGGCGACCGCCAGGAGCTCTACAGCGAGTTCTACCAGCCGCTGGACGTGGGCTCGCGCTACTTCGTGGCTCCGTACGTGTTCAATGAGGCACAGAACGTCGAGGCCACGGACAACGACGACCCGATTGCCGAGTACCGGCTCGAGCGCTACGGCTACGGCCTCAACCTGGGCCGGCAGATCGCCAACAACGGTGAATTCCGCCTCGGCGTGGCCCAGGCCTTCGGCAAGGCCGACGTGCGCGTGGGCGAGCAGGACCTGCCGGACTTCCACTTCACCGAGGGCTACGCCCAGCTGCAGTACTCCTTCGACACCATGGACAACGTCGACTTCCCCCGCGAGGGCGAGAACATCCAGACGTCCTTCCGCGAGCACACACCCTCCCTGGGCGACGACGACCGCTATCGGCAGTGGGAATTCCAGCTCGACAAGGCATTGAGCAGCGGCCCGAACACCTGGGTACTGGGCGGCGGCTACGGGCGTACCCTCGACGACGCTGACGTGGTGGTGTCGAGCTTCCTGCTCGGCGGCGCGCGGCAGCTCTCCGGCTATCGCCAGGACGCGCTGGCCGGGCAGAACTACAGCCTCGGGCGGGTCATCTACTACCGGCGCATGACCGAGCGCTCCTTCCTGCCGCTGGACTTCCCCTTCTACCTGGGCGGCAGCCTGGAGCGCGGGCGGGTATGGAACAACGACAACAGCTACGACACCGGCTACGTCAACGCCGGCAGTATCCTGATGGGCTTCGAGACGCCGCTGGGGCCGCTGTCCTTCAGCTACGGCCTGAACGATGCGAGCGAGCACGCGGTGTACATCAACCTGGGGCGTAATTTCTGAGGCATGCGCTCAGTAGCCCGCTCCTACAGGGTATGGCGGGAGCGATATCCTGCAGGTATGAAAAAGCCCGGCAACTGCCGGGCTCTTTCATACGTGGTGAGACTCAGGCAATCAGTGCCAGCAGCTCGCGCGCTTCGGCCTTGGCCTTGGAGTCACCGCTGGCGATCACCTGCTTGAGGATGCCGTAAGCCTCCTCCAGGTTGCCCTGGTCGATACACTGGCGGGCGCGGTCGAGGCTGGCCAGCAGCTCGTCGTGCTCGTGGCCAATATCATCCGGCAGGTCGAAGGTCAGCTCCTCCTCCACGCCCATGGTCTTGCTGCCATGGCCGAACATCTCGCCGTGCTCGCCCAGATCCAGCTCGGTGATTTCCGGCAGCTCGTGCAGATTGCTGCGGAAGTCCGACGGCACTTCCTGTGCGACCTTGGGTGCAGCAGCCTTGCCTTGTTTGGTGGAGTCGAAGGGGTTGTCGAGCTTGTCCCAGTCCAGGTCCAGCGACAGGTCGCTGAGGTTCATCGCGAAGTCCGGTTGGTCCTGCGCAGCCTTGGGTTGCTCCACGGGAGTGGCCACGGGCTCGCCCAGTTCGAGGTCGTCCCAGTCGGTGAGCGTCTCGCCGGTGGGCGGCTGCAGGGTGTCTTCCGGGCGAATGAGCATCGCCGGGTAGCGCGACTTGAGCTGGTCGATCTGCTTCTGGTCACCGCCGGCGGCCACCAGCCCGTGCTCTTCCTCATGGAAGCCAGCCACGTCGCCCAGCTCGGCCAGTACCAGCAGCAGCTTCATGCGAAGCTCGCGGCGATTCGGCTCGGCGTTGACGGCCTTGCGCAGCATGTCGCGGGCCTGAGTGAAGCGGCCGTAGGCGATGTAGATATCCGCGCCTTCCAGGCTGTCCGCGCTGGCAGCGGGCAGGCGGGCAACGCCCGGCTCCGGGGTGGCGACCACCACCGGATGCGGCGTGGGTACCGGAGCCACGACAGCAGCAGCCAGCGGCTTGACCTCCGGAAGCGGCTTCACCGGCTCGGGCACGGCCGCGCGCAGGGGCGGCATCTCGACCGGCTTTTCCTCGCGCTTGCGACGGGCGAACAGCAGGCCGACCAATAGCGCACCAAGGGCGCCGGCGCCCAGCCAGGGCCAGTAGTTGAAACCGGAGCCCTGGGCATCCTGCGCCGGGGTTGCCGGCTGTGCGACGCTCGGGGCCGGGTTGTTCTGCGGCTCCGGCGCCACGGAGCTGGGAGCGGCTGGCACGGCATTGGTCGGGGCGTTGCTGGTCGGTGCATCAGCCACCGGAGCATTGGCTGCCGGAGCATTGCCCGAGGCTTCCGCGCCCTGGCGGCGATCCAGCTCGGCCTGCAGCGACTGCACCTGCTGGTCGCGGCTCTGCAGGGCCTGCTGGAGGGATACCAGCTGCTTCTGCAGATCGTCCATGCGCTGGTTCATCTGGTCGCGCTGGGCATTGGCCAGGAGCAGGTCGGCCTCCACCTTGGCGACGCTGGCATCTGCGGCCGGCGCTGCCGGTGCGGCAGCATTGCCCTGGGCCTGAGCCGGAGTACTGGCCGTAGCAGTGGCGGGTGTCTGCGGTGCGACTGCAGACTGCTCGGCGGCCGACGCTGGAGCGGTGGAAGCGGGCTGCGGCGCCAAGGCCGTGCTGGCGCTGCCGGCGTGCTCCTGGCCCTGCGGCAGGATCAGCGTCTGGCCCACCTTCAGGCGGTGCGGGTCACCATTGACGAAGGCCTGCGGGTTCAGCGCGACGATGCTGTCCATCAGTTGCGCGCGGGAAGCGCCGCTGCCCGTCAGGCGCGAACTGATCTTCCACAGGGTGTCATTGCGCACCGTAGTGTAGCGGCCATCACCCGCCGGCAGCGGCGGCTGTGCCGGCGCGCGGCGCACGGGCTCCGGGCGGTAGGCGTCCGGGCGGTAACCGGAAGAGCGCGAAGGCGCGACGTCGCGCGCCGCGACATTGGCGGCCACGCTGCGGTTGGCGCTGTACTCCGGCGGATCGATCAGCACGGTGTACTCGCGCAGCATGCGACCGTTGGGGCGCTCCACGGCAATCAGGAAATTCAGGTAAGGCTCGTGCACCGGCTGCGTGGACACCACCTTGATGTAGCCACGACCATTGCGGATCACCGGGGTGAAGCGCAGGTTCTGCAGGAACACGAAGCGGTCGACACCAGCGTTCTCGTAGTCGGCGGGACTCGCGAGCTTCGCTATGAGTTCGTCGGAGGTCATGTCGCCGGTTTCGAGCAGGGCGATCTCGGCATCCAGCGGCTGGTTCAGCCCGGAGTGCAGCGTGATATCGCCGAGCCCAAGGGCATTCGCGTGAGCGGAGACAAAAACCGAAAGTGCGGCAAGCGTCAGCGGAATTCTATTTATTCGAGCCATAACCCCATCCCATTGTCCGGGTCTGCACGCCATTCCCTGACCGCTCTAAAGCGGCAGGTTGAACCTGTCCACACACTGGAACCATGCCGGACTGCAGACCGCAACGCACCACTCCTCTGTACCTTGCAGGGTACAGGCCGTCTGATATCACGGATTAGGTGGTGCTCAGGGTTTGGTCAAGATAAATCGTCGAAAAACCGGCGAATGGTTAAGGGGTGGATAGCGAATGGCCAGCGGCCCCGCAAAGGACCGCCAGAAAAATGGCTACTTTACCCGAATAACGTGATGAATTGCTCAGTTTCGCTCGAGGTTGCCGAGAATCCGACTGAGCGTTTTCTGACACAGCGCGATTTCCTCTTCCGATATCCCTGCCAGCACTTCGTTGCGAACGGCGGCGGCGATGTTCTCGATATCGGTGATCAGGACGTCTGCCTTGGGGGTGAGAGCGATGCGCTTGGCGCGGCGGTCTTCGGCGACGGCCTGGCGACGGACCAGCCCCTGGGCTTCGAGACCATCGAGCAGGCGCGCCAGGGTCGGACCCTCGACACCGACCGACTGGGCCAGCTCACGCTGGGTGGGGGCGGCGGCGTGACGGGCCAGGTGCAGCAGCACCAGCCAGCGAGCCTGGGACAGGCCGAGGTGGCTGAGACGGCGGTCGAGTTCGGCCCGCCATGCACGCGAAGCCTGGGCCAGTTGGGTACCGAAATAGTGCTTATCGTTGTCTGACATTGTGCTGCGTACGGTAGGAGGTTGGACGGCTAATTGATTTGACTAATTATTAGCCAGCTAATCAAGCCCGTACAATGACAGATTGTCGCAGGGTGTAAATCACTATCTCACCATTTCGCGTACTGGTCTTCGACGAACCCCCACAGGTTGTCGATGCGCAACTCGGCCTGTCCCGCCGGTCGCAGCACGCCGCTGAAGCGTCCGAAGATCTGCTTGAAGTTGCTGGCCAGCACGCCGAGGTTGAGGCGCTCCTGGTGCAGCCCGTGGGCCTCGAAGCGCAGTTCGACCTGGCCATCGTAGGAACGGATGGTCCAGGGTTGCAGCGGATGGTCGCGGTCGAACTCGAAGCGCACGGTGTCGACCTTCACCAACTGGCCGTCGAGCCAGTAGCAGTTCTCGGTGAAGCTGGTCTCGTTGACGCCGCACGACAGGTTCAGCCCGAGGCGCCGCCCTTGCGTCTCGCCGGACAGGCAGGCCCAGTTCCAGAACGTCTCGCGGCGCATGTAGCCGGCGGACCAGTCGTGGTGCGCGTAGGCATCCAGCTCGCGCAGGTCGTAGTTGCCCAGCGCGCTGCGCACCTCGCCGTGGCACTGCACGCCGGCCACCTTGCGCGCGTAGACCCAGCCGTTCACCGCCGTTGGCGTGCAGAGGCTCATGGGCTGGAACGCCGGCTGCTCCTCGCTGAAGCGCGCGTCGATGCGAGTGCCGTCGTCCAGCTCGACCAGCAGACGCTTCTCGAAAGGTGCGGAGCTGTTCTCCAGGCGCAGCAGGTTGCGCCCCTGGCGCAGTTCACAGACGCCGTCGTTGGGTGCCTGCGAGAAGTTCGTCCCCATGCCCAACGGGCACTTGAACTGGCGCTCGATCATCCGCCCGCTCTCGGGGTGGTAGAGGTAGACGAAACCGATAGTGAGCAGGCTGACATCCGCCAGTGCGCAACCGCCGATCAGCGTCGGGCTGATCAGGCCGAAGTACTGGAACTGGTGGAAGCTGCGCCACTTGCTCAATGCGCCGAGGCGGCGGCCCATCGGCGAGCGGAAGTCGAAATCACGGTAGTTGATGGTCGCCGGGGTGCCGGGAAAGATGCCGTAGTGCGGTTGGCCGTTGGGCTGGATCAGCTGCTGCATGGGCGCGGGCTCGGTGACGGGGTGCGGCGCATGCTAGCACCGCGCCTGCGCGCGCCGCAGTCACGCACGGCGCCAGCTCGGGGGACAGAATGGGCCATCAGGCGACGACCTGGTTGCGTCCGAACGCCTTGGCTTCGTAAAGGGCACGGTCGGCATGCTCGTAGATGCTGCGCAGCGGGTGGCCGGTCTCCGGCCACAGGCAGGACACGCCAATGGACAGCGTCACCTCGTCCGCCGTCAGCGACCCTTCGTGAGCGATGCCCAGCGCCTGCACCGACTCGCGCACGACTTCGGCGCGCTCCCTGGCTTCGCGCTCGCTGGCGCCATAGAGCAGCACGGCAAATTCCTCGCCCCCCAGCCGCACAGCCATGTCCAGCGGGCGCCGTGCGCTGGCCGTCAGCACCTCGCCGATGCGCTGCAGCACGCCGTCGCCCGCCTGGTGGCCATAGCGGTCGTTGTAGGCCTTGAAGTGATCGACATCGCAGAGCAGCAGCGCCAGCCCCACGCTCTCGCGCTGAGCCTGGCGCCACAGGCGCTCCAGCTGGCGATTGAAACTGCGGCGGTTGTGCAGGCCGGTCAGGGCATCGTGCTCGGCCATGACCTTCAGCAGGCGGCTGATGAGGAAGTGCTGGCGGGACTTGTAGTCCAGCAGGTAGCAGCCCACTGCGCCGACCAGGTTGGCCAGCAGCAGGAATACCACGTTGCTGATCAGCTTGGGCAGCGGCAACTCCGCGTAAAGCTCGAAGCCCACGTAGGCCAGCAGGATCACCGAAGCGCTACCCACCGCCTCGGCGAAGCGCAGGCCGATCAGGAAGTAGGCCGCCATGCTGACCAGCAACAGGCCCTCGTAGGGATAGCTCTGGTCCACGGTGTGGGCGATGCCGGCCACGGCCGCCGCGCCGATGCCGACACTGAGGATGCAGGCCAGGCTCAGCGGCACCAGCAGCTGGGTGTGCCGGCGCTGCAGGATCAGCCCGCCGCAGACGCTCAGCAGCACCAGCACGCCGATGCGCACGGCGAGCATGTCCCAGTGTTCTGCAGTCCGGATCAGGAGAAAGTCGATGGCCGCCAGCGCCAGCCAGATCAGCACGCCGATGGTCAGCGCGGTGCGCTTGAGATCGAAGCTGTCTTCGAGCAGGTAATGGCGGTACTGGGTCTCGAGGTCGGGTTCGAAACGCAGGCGGCGAAAGCCCCGGGAGAGCTGTTCGGCATAGGCATTGGAACGAACGTCGTCCAGCCAGCTTTGTTGTTGTGGCACGCTCACCTCTTCTGGTGGAGGTCTAAGTGCCACCATAGCCGTTCGGGACGTGCGTCACAAGTTTGTCGTTTTGCCCCGTCACGAAACTGACGGACAGCCCACTCACCAGCGATCGTCCCGGGAGTTCCGGTAACGGTCATGGCCGTAGTAGGAGTCGTTGCAGTAACGGCGATCCGAATGCCCATGGCGCTTGCGGCAATCACGATCGTCGTCGTCATCGTCCTTGGACATGATGACCAGCCCCGCCACCAGCGCGACCGCCGCAACGCCGATCAAGGCGTTCTTCCCGCCCTCGGTCAGTCCGCCGCCACTGGCGCATCCACTGAGTTGCCCGACGACCAGCAGCCCCGCCACTACCCGCACCCAGCTCGCCATCTGTCACTCCGAAAGTGATCCGTACTGACAGATAGGACTGGTAGGAAAAGGCGCCGTTGCTGGCACATTGATATTTCATCTGTAACGCCGTATTTCGACGCGATCAGACTTCCAGCTCGGCCTGCAGGGCGGCGCGCACGCAATGCAGGACGCCCAGCGGCACGCGGCCTTCGAACAGCTCGGCGATGGCGCTCACCGGCGGCAGTTCGCCGTCCTCGTCGAGGAAGGCATCCTGGACTTCACCGAGCAGTTCCTCGGGCAGGTCCAGCGCCTGCTCCAGGGTCAACTGCTGGCGGCCGATGGCCTCGGCCAGCAGGCTGTAGACGTTCTTCTCGCTGCAATCGAGCTGCCGGGCGATCTGCGCGGGGGTCATGCCGGCGCGGGCCAGGGTCACCAGTTCGTGGCGCAGGTCGGTGACCAGTGCGGGGGTGTCCGGCGCCTTGTCCGACTCGGTGAGGACATCGAGGAAGGCCTGGCCGTAGCGCTCCAGCTTGCGCGCGCCGACGCCGCTGACCTGGGCCATGGCGGACAGCGTGGTGGGCTGGCTGCGGAGCATTTCCAGCAGGGTGGCGTCGGGGAAGATGACGTAGGGCGGCACCGAGTGCTCCTCCGCCAGCTTGCGCCGCAGGGTGCGCAGGGCTTCCCACATCTCGCGTTCCTCCTGGCGTACCAGCTGGCTGGCCGGGCTGGCGCCGCCGGAAGAGGAGGACTTGCTGCGTTGCGGCTTCGGATCGCGGCGCAGGGCCAACGTCTCCTCGCCGCGCAGCAGCGGACGGCAGGCCTCGGTCAGGCGCAGGCCGTTGAAGCCGTCGACATCCACGTCGGCGAAGCCACGGGCGACCAGTTGGCGGAACAGCGTGCGCCACTCGTCCTCGCCACGGGATTTACCGATACCGAACACCGCCAGGTGCTGGTGCCCGACACTGCGCACCTTCTCGGTGTCCTTGCCCAGCAGCACGTCCACCAGATGGCCGACGCCGTAGCGCTGGCCGCTGCGGTAGATGGCCGACAGGGCTTGGCGCGCGGGCTCGGTGGCGTCCCAGGTTTCCACGCCATCGACGCAGATGTCGCAGTGGCCGCAGGGGTTGGGCATCACCTCGTCGAAGTAGGCCAGCAGTGCCTGGCGGCGGCAGCGGGTTTCCTCGCACAGTGCCAACATGGCTTCGAGCTTGTGCCGCTCGACGCGCTTGTGGCGCTCGTCGCCCTCGGAGTTCTGCATCATCTGCCGCAGCAGCAACACGTCCTGCAGGCCGTAGGCCATCCAGGCGTCGGCGGGCAGGCTGTCGCGGCCGGCGCGGCCGGTTTCCTGGTAGTACGCCTCCAGGCTCTTGGGCAGGTCCAGGTGCGCGACGAAGCGCACGTTGGGTTTGTCGATGCCCATGCCGAAGGCGACGGTGGCGACCATGATCAGCCCTTCCTCGTTGAGGAAGCGCTTCTGGTGATAGGCGCGCAGGTCGTTGGACAGGCCGGCGTGGTAAGGCAGCGCTGGGAAGCCTTGGTTAGAGAGGAACTCGGCGACCTCCTCGACCTTCTTGCGCGACATGCAGTAGACGATGCCCGCGTCGCCGCGCCGCTCGCTCAGGAAGCCCAGCAGCTGCTTGCGCGGCTGCTCCTTGGGCACGATGCGGTAGAAGATGTTCGGCCGGTCAAAGCTGGAGAGGAACTGCTCAGCGTCCTGCAGGTGCAGGCGCTGGATCATCTCCTCGCGGGTACGCATGTCCGCCGTGGCGGTCAGGGCGATGCGCGGCACATGCGGGAACAGCTCGGCGAGCTGGCCCAGCTGCAGGTATTCAGGACGGAAGTCGTGGCCCCACTGCGATACGCAGTGCGCCTCGTCGATGGCGAACAGGCCGATTTCCAGGCGCTGCAGGAAGGCCAGCATGCGCGGCTGCACCAGGCGTTCCGGGGCGAGGTAGAGCAGCTTGATCTCGCCGCGCTGCAGGCGGTCGGCGATTTCGCGCTGGGCCTCGGGGCTCAGCGAGGAGTTCAGCGCCGCCACCGGCACGCCCAGTTCGTCCAGCGTGGCGACCTGGTCCTCCATCAGCGCGATCAGCGGCGAAACCACCACCGTCAGGCCCTCGCGCAGCAGCGCCGGCACCTGGAAGCACAGCGACTTGCCGCCACCGGTGGGCATCAGCACCAGCGCATCGCCGCCGCCGGCCACGCGCTCGATGATCCGCGCCTGATTGCCGCGGAAAGCGTCGTAACCGAAAACGTCTTTGAGGATGCGCAGGGCCTGTTCGAGCATGGGGGACTCCGAATGAAGCCGCGCATTATACGCAAGCGATCCCGCTGCGGCCGGCACCTTGTCCGGGAAACTGCGGAAAAATCCGCCACATGCGTCCGAGCCCTGCGTCGGCGCGGGCTGCACGGGCATTTGGCTTTTGCCGCCGGCCAGCGGAAAGACTACAATTCGGGACCGATCACCTCCGAGGTAGTACCCGATGTCCTTCGCCGACCAATTGTCCCGCCTGCAAGCCTTTCTCGATGCCGATGATCTGCACGAGGAAGCCTTGGACTACGTGGCGGCACACGGCTACCTGACCGCGCTGGCGATCTGCCCGGAGGAAGTGCCGGAGCGCGAGTGGATCGACGCCCTGTTCGCCGAACCGCCGCATTACCGCAGCGAGGAAGAGCGCAGCGAGATCGAATCCACCCTGGTCCAGCTCAAGGCGCACATCATCCGCCAGATGGCCGGTGACGAGGAGCTGGAGCTGCCCTGCGAACCCTACCTGGGCGACCAGCCTGACGACTCCGACATCCGCGGCTGGTGCATCGGCTTCATGGAAGGCGTGTTCCTGCGCGAGGCCATCTGGTTCGAACAGGCTGAGGAAGAAGTCAGCGAGCTGCTGCTGCCGATCATGGTCGGTTCCGGCCTGTTCGACGAACAGCCCGAGTTCGATGAGATCGCCAGCGACCGCGGGCTGGTGGACGACATGGTCGCGCAGATCCCGGAGCTGCTGACCAACCTGTTCCTGCTGTGCCAGGCGCCGGAAGAGAAGCCGGCGCTGCTGAAGCCGCGCACTCACTGATCCGCCACCGGAGCTGCGCCACGCGGCTCCGGACTCGCTTCGCGCCAGTCGATGCCACGAGAAATCCGCCAGAGCCGCCACGCCTGGGTTCGCTACTGCCTGCTCGGCGTCGGCTGGCTCAGCGTGGCCCTGGGCGTGATCGGCATCTTCCTGCCGGTGCTGCCCACCACGCCCTTCCTCCTGCTCGCCGCCGCCTGCTTCATGCGCAGCTCCCAGCGCTTCTATGACTGGCTGGTGAACCACCCCAAGCTCGGCCCGTGGATCCGCGACTACCTCGACGGCGAAGGCATCCCGCTCAAGGGCAAGGTCTACGCCATCGGCCTGATGTGGTGCAGCATCCTGATCTCCGGTTTCCTGGTACAGCGCCCGTGGGCCTGGGCCTTCATGCTGACCAGTGCGACGCTGGTGACTATCTATCTGATTCGGACCAAGACCCGGCGCTTGGATTGAGTCCTCTGCCCGGGCGAGCGCCCTCTCCCCAGCCCTCTCCCTGAAGGGAGAGGGAGCCGTTTGGAGCAGATGGCTACGCGGAGTCAGCCGTACAACGCCGAGCTTTCAAAGCGCACCGGACAGTCCCCTCTCCCTTCAGGGAGAGGGTTAGGGAGAGGGCAACGCCACACGCGCCGAACCATCAGACCGACACCACCTCCCCCACGCTCCCACCTTCATCCAGGCGACTCACCACCACCGCCCCCACCGCATCAACCGTAAAGCCAAAGGTGTTGATGCCACCCTCGCTGCGCACGAACACCGAGCCACCATGCATGCTCGCCACCGCCTTGACGATGGACAGTCCCAGCCCGTGGCTGCTCTGGCTGTTGGCGCGGGCCAGGTCGGCGCGGTAGAAGCGCTCGAACAGCCGTGCGCGCTGCTCGGCGTTGATCGGCTCGCCGGGGTTGCTGACTTCCACCAGCGCGGCGCCGCGCTCGCCGCTCAGGCGCACCTCGATACGACCACCCGACGCGGTGTGCTGCGCGGCGTTGTACAGCAGGTTGGTCACCGCCCTCTGGACCAGCGCCCGCTCGACGCAGGCCCGTGCGTCGCCGCGCAGGCTCACCTGCACGCCCTGCTCGTCGAAGATCACCTCGAGGAAATCCACGGTCGTCGCCACCTCAGCCGCCAGCGAGGTTTCCACCCGCTCGGCCGCCAGCCCACCCTGATCGACGCGGGCGAGGAACAGCATGTCGTTGACGATGGCGCGCAGGCGTTCCAGCTCTTCCAGATTGGACTGCAGCACCTCTTCGTAATCCTGCGCGCTGCGCTCGCGGGACAACGCCACCTGGCTCTGGCCGATCAGGTTGGCCAGCGGCGTGCGCAGTTCGTGGGCGACGTCGGCGTTGAACGACTCCAGGCGCAGGTAGGCCTGCTCCAGCCGATCCAGCGCCTCGTTGAAGGCACCGGCCAGCGCCGACAATTCCGTCGGCAAGCCGTCCAGGCGCAGGCGCTGGGACAATTGCTTCGGGCTGATCTGCCGCGCCTCGGCGGAGAGTTCGCGCACTGGCCGCAGGCCGACCCGCGCTATCCAGTGCCCGCACAGCGTCGCCAGGGCGATGCCCAGCGCGGACAGCACGAACAGGGTAATCAGCGTGGCGTGGCGGGCATGCTGGAAGGCCACGCTGTCGATCGCCGCGAGCAGCACCAGCGCCGGGCGTGAGCCACTGGCGGGCAGCACGCCGACGCGGGCGCTGAGCGGCGAATCGTGGCCGGGCAGTTCCAGTTCGGCGTAGCCGTTGCCGCTGCCGAGCATCCGCCGCACCGCGTCGTTGGGCTGGCCGTAGCGGAAGCGCGAGTCGTCGCTGTCGATCCAGAAGCGGATCAGCTGGTACTCCTGGCTCAGGGTGTTGAGCTTGAGCTGCATGTGCGGCCAGCGCTCGGCCAGGTCGGGCTTGTCGAGCATGCGCGCGACCATGTTGAAGCGGGTATCCAGCTCCGAGCGCTGCAGGCGCTCGATCTGCCCGTCCAGCACGCAGTAGAGGGCCGAGCCGATCAGCAGGAAGATGCCCAGCGCGGCGCCGGCGAACATGCCGGCCAGCCGCGTGGATAGCGATAGCCCCCTCACGCCTCACGCTCCTGGGCGGTGCGGCTTTCCAGCACGTAGCCCATGCCCCGGATGGTATGCAGCAGCTTGGTGTCGAAGGGCCCGTCGAGCTTGGCGCGCAGACGCTTGATGGCGACCTCGACGACGTTGGTGTCGGTGTCGAAATTGATGTCCCAGACCAGCTCGGCGATGGCCGTCTTGGAAAGGATTTCGCCACTGCGCTGGGCCAGCACGCAAAGCAGCGAATACTCCTTGGCGGTCAGCTCCAGGCGCGTGCCGCCGCGCTGCACACGGCGGCTGACCAGGTCGATGGCGAGGTCGGCAATGCGCATCTGCGTCGCGCTTTCCAGGTGTGCGCCACGGCGGGTCAGGGCCTGCAGGCGCGCCACCAGTTCAAGGAAGGAGAACGGCTTGATCAGGTAATCGTCGGCGCCCTCGCGCAGGCCGCGCACGCGGTCTTCCACACGCTCGCGGGCGGTGAGCATGATCACCGGCGTCTGGCGCTGTTCACGCAGGGCGCGCAGCACGCCGTAGCCGTCGATGCCGGGGAGCATCACGTCAAGGACGATGACGTCGTATTCGCCATTGAGCGCCAGGTGCCGGCCGTCGATGCCGTTGCTGGCGACGTCCACGGTGAAGCCCTGCTCGCTCAACCCGCGCTGCAGGTAGTCGGCGGTCTTGCTCTCGTCTTCGACAATCAGTACGCGCATGCCAGCCCTCCGTTCGTGACGCCCGCAGTCCGGCATGCTACCCAGCCGCTCCTCATACCGCACCTCCCAGCGCGGCCGCTGCAGGTTGCTGGCGATGGAACAGCCGGTCCAGCGCCAGGTAAACCACCGGTGTGCTGAACAGAGTCAGCGCCTGACTGAAGACCAGCCCGCCGACCACCGCCACGCCCAGCGGCTGGCGCAGTTCCGAGCCGGTGCCGAAGCCGATCATCAGCGGGATCGCCCCCAGCAGCGCGGCCAGCGTGGTCATCATGATCGGCCGGAAGCGCGCCAGGCACGCCTCGCGGATCGCGTCGTAGGGCGACAGCCCGCGCTGGCGTTGCGCGGCGAGGGCGAAGTCGACCATCAGGATGCCGTTCTTCTTGACGATGCCGATCAGCAGCACCAGGCCGATCAGCGCCATCACCGAGAACTCCAGGCCCCAGCCCCAGAGCAGGAACACCGCGCCGATGCCGGCCGAGGGCAAGGTGGAAAGAATGGTCAGCGGGTGCACGAAGCTCTCGTAGAGCACGCCCAGGATCACGTAGACCGCAAACAGCGCCGCGAGGATCAACAGCGGCTGGCTCGCCAGCGAACTCTGGAAGGCTGCCGCGGCGCCCTGGAATTCGCCGCTGATGCTCGACGGCATGCCGATCTCCGCCTGCGCCCGCTGCACCAGATTCACGGCGTCGCCCAGGGCCACGCCCGGTGACAGGTTGAAGGACAGCGTGACGGCCGGGAACATGCCGTTGTGGTTGATCTGCAGCGGCCCCGACTTGGCCGGCGTGACCCGCGCCACCGCCGCCAGCGGCACCATCTCGCCGGTCAGCGGCGAGCGAAGGTGGAACCACGCCAGGCTTTCCGCGCGGCCACGCTGGCGCGAATCCAGTTCGAGGATGACCTTGTACTGGTTGACCTCGGTCTGGAATTCGCCGACCTGGCGCTGGCCGAAAGCGTCGTAGAGGGTCTGGCTGACGTCCTCAGCGGACAGCCCGAAGCGTGCCGCCGCTACCCGGTCGATCTCGAGCGAGGTGACGCTGGCGCCCATCTGCAGGTCGTTGGACACATCCTGCAGGCCGCCCTCCTCCTTCAACCGCTGGGTCAGGCGATCCGCCCACTGCGCCAGCGCCGCGCTGTCATTGCTGCGCAGGGCGTACTGGTACTGGGTGCGCACCGGCCCGGTGGCGAGGTTGATGTCCTGCGCCGAACGCAGGTAGAGGACGATACCCGGCACCTTGGCCAGCTTGGGCCGGATGCGGTTGATGAACTCGTCCACCGAGACGTCGCGGTCGCCACGGTCCTTGAGCACGATCCAGAAGCGCCCGTTGGCCAGGCTCTGGCTGCCGCCGGTGATGCCGATGGCGTGGTTGTAGCTCTGCACCGCCGGGTCGGCGGCAACGATCTCGGCGAGCTGCTTGTGCTTCTCGGCCATGTCGGCATAGGAGATGTCTTCGGCGGCCTGGGTGGTGCCGAAGACGAAGGCGGTGTCCTGGGACGGGAAGAAGCCCTTGGGAATGCCGACGTAGCCGCCCACCGCGATGGCCACGCAGACCACGAAACCGGCCAGCACCGTGCGCTGGTGATGCAGCGACCAGTCCAGCCCCTTGGCGTAGCGCGCCAGCAACCAACCGGCGATGCCTCCGTCGTCGTGCCCGTGCCCGCTTTTATGGTGATGGGGCGCCCCCATGAAACGCGAGGCGAGCATCGGCGCGATGGTCAGCGAAGCAACCACCGAAATCAGAATGGCCGCCGTGACGCTGACGGCGAACTCACGGAACAGCCGCCCGACGATGCCGCCCATGAACAGCAGCGGGATGAACGCGGCGATCAGCGAGAAACTGATCGACACCACCGTGAAACTGATCTCCGAGGCGCCGGCCAGCGCCGCCTGTACCCGGTCCTTGCCCTGCTCCAGGTGGCGGTGGATGTTCTCCACCACCACGATGGCGTCGTCGACGATGAAGCCCACGGCGATGATCAGCGCCACCAATGTCAGGTTGTTCAGGGTGAAGCCCAGCAGGTACATGGCCGCGAAGCTGGCGCTGAGCGACACCGCCAGCACGGTGGCGACGATCAGGGTCGCCGACAGCTGGCGCAGGAACAGCCCCATCACCAGCACCACCAGGGCCATGGTCAACAGCAGGGTCAACTCCACTTCATGCAGCGAGGCGCGGATGGTGCGGGTGCGGTCGTTGAGCACTTCCACTTCGACGCCCGCCGGCAGCATTTCGCGCAGGCGCGGCAGCTCGGCCTGGATGGCATCGGAGGTCTCGACGATGTTCGCGCCGGGCTGGCGCAGGATCACCAGTGCCACGCCGGGGCGGCCATCCGGCCAGGCCTGCACGTAATCGTCTTCCGGCGCCTTCACCACCTTCGCCAGGTCGCGCAGGAACACCGGCGCGCCGGCGCGGTAGGCAACCACGAGGTCGCCGTACTCGCCGGGGCTGAACAGCTGGTCATTGGCCGCCAGGGTGGACACGCGGCCGTCGCCGAACAGCGCGCCCTTGGCCTGATTGATACTCGCCGACTGCAGCGACTGGCGCAGGTCGGCCAGGGTCAGGCGGAACGCAGCCAGCTTTTCCGGCTGCGCCTGGATGCGGATCGCCGGGCGCTGCTGGCCGACCACGAAGATCTGCCCGACCCCGCTGATCTGGCTGAGCTGGCGTGACAGCAGCACTTCGGCAAGGTCACTGAGCTCGATCAGCGGCATCAGCTCGGAATTCACCCGGACGATCATGATCGGGCTGTCCGCCGGGTTGATCTTGCGCCAGGTCGGCAGGTTCGGCATGTCCGCCGGCAGGCGCCCGGCGGCGGCGTTGATCGCGGCGGTGACCTCCTGGGCGGCGACGTCGATATTCTTTTCCAGGTCGAACTGCAGCGTCAGGGTGGTCGAGCCCAGGGCGCTGGTGGAAAGCATCTGGGTGATGCCGGGGATGGCGCTGAACTGCACTTCCAGCGGAGTCGCCACCGAAGACGCCATGGTCTCCGGGCTGCCGCCGGGCAGCAGCGCCTGCACCTGGATAGTGGGGAAGTCCACCTGCGGCAGAGGCGCCACGCCGAGGCGGAAGAACGCCAGCAGGCCGAGCAGCAGCGAGGCGATGGTCAGCAGGCAGGTGGCGATGGGGTGGCGCACGCACCAGCCGGACATGCCGGCGCGCACGCTCACGGCTCGCTCCGGCGGGCCAGGGTCTGCACGTCGCCCTGCACCTCCACGCGGGCGCCGGGAGTCAGGCGCGAGTGGCCGTCGAGCACCACTTCATCGTCCGCCGCGAGGCCTTCGACCAGCGTTCGGCCATCCACTTCCTGGACGATGCGCACCGGCACCTTCTGCGCCTTGCCATCCTCGATGCGGAACACGAAGGCACCGTCCAGACCACGGCGCACGGCACGGCTGTCCAACACCAGGCCGTTGCGCAGCACGCCGGACTGCAGGTCGATGGCGACGAACTGCCCCGGCCAGAGCTGGCCGTCCTTGTTGTCGAAGACCGCACGCACGCGGATGGTCCCGGTGCTGCTGGCGACCTGGTTGTCGATGCTGCGCAAATGGCCCTCGCCCAGCAGTTGACCGCCGTCGCGGCTGCGCGCGACCACCGGGGAATCGCCCTTCATCAGCGGTTGCAGCTGCGGCAGGCTTTCCTGCGGCAGGGCGAAGACCACCGAGATCGGCGACATCTGGGTAACAGTGAACAGGCCGCTGCTGTCATTGGTGCGCAGCAGGTTGCCGACGTCGACGTTGCGGATGCCGACGCGGCCGGCAACCGGCGAGGTGATGCGTGTGTAGGACAGGCGCACGCGCTCGGCGTCGATGGTGGCCTGGTTGCCACGCAGGGTGGCGCGCAGGCGGGCCGCCTCGGCTTCGGTCTGTTCCAGGGTCTGGCGGGATATCGAGCCGCGCTGGCTCAGCGTCTGGTAGCGCGCCAGGTCCTGCTCGACGATGCGCAGCTGCGCCTGGTTGCTCTGCCGGGTCGCCTCTGCCTGCTCCAGCGCGGCGTTGATGGCGCGGTCGTCGATGGTCGCCAGCAGTTCACCTTCCTTGACCATCTGCCCCTCTTCCACCAGCAACGCGGTGAGCTGGCCTTCGACCTGCGGACGCACCAGCACGCTGTGCAGCGAGGTGACGGTGCCGACGCCGTCGAGGTTCTGCGTCAGGTCCTCGCGGGCCACGCGCGCCAGGGTCACCGGCACGCCGGCTGGCTGGGCCGCCGCCTGCGGGGCCTCGTGCCGGCCGGCAAAGCCCCAGATGCCAGCCCCCAGCGCCGTCACCCCCAGCAACCCTGCTGCCAGCCAAACCCGCCGTTGCCCCTGCATCCCGCTCTCCTGCGTCTGGTTCGGCCACAGCGGCCTCATCCTGGGGTTATAAGCCAGAGCGCAGGACCGCACGCTGACCCTTAAATGACAATCCTGTCAGATTCGCCGAAAGGCCCATACGACGGGCCTTCTCGCCCCATGGCGATACGCCAGCGCAAGTTTTCGAAGAGCGCCTAGACTCCACACATCCCACATGGAGCGCTGGCGATGCAGCCACCCCGAGGAGCCCTCTGGCTGTTCGCCAGCCCGCTGCGTCTGCGGGCCGGCGTGCTGCTGCTCGCGCTCCTCGCGCTGACCGCCGGCGCCGCCTGGAACTTCGACACCATCCTGAAGAACGCCGAGCAGCGCTACGGCAACCTCGGCACCGCCAAGACCCGCATCGAATCCTGGGGACGCCTGATCCAGGACAGTGAGAACCTCGACGAGAGCGCCAAGCTCAAGGCGGTCAATACCTTCTTCAACGGCGCCCTGGTATTCACCGACGACCGCACCGTCTGGCACCAGGAGGACTACTGGGCGACACCGGTGGAATCCCTCTACAAGGGCGCCGGCGATTGCGAGGACTACTCCATCGCCAAGTTCGTCACGCTGCGCCGCCTCGGGGTCGCCAGCGACAAGCTGCGCATCACCTACGTCAAGGCGCTGCAGCAGAACCAGGCGCACATGGTGCTTACCTACTACGCCTCCCCCACTGCCGAACCGCTGGTGCTGGACAACCTGATCCCGCAGATCAAGCCCGCCTCCCAGCGCAAGGACCTCCTGCCCGTCTACGCCTTCAACGCCGAGGGGCTGTGGCTGCCCGGCCCTGGCGGCGGCAAGCGCACCGGCGACAGCAAGAAGCTGTCGCGCTGGCAGGACCTGTTGACCAAGATGCGCGCCGAGGGCCTTGACCTCGACGAGACGCGATAGGAGAAACCCGGCATGTCATTGCTCAAGCAACTGTTCCTGGCGATCTGCCTGTTCCTCGTGGTGGCCTTCGCCGGCAGCTTCGCCGCCAGCCTGGAAAGCTCTCGCGAGCAGATGATCAGCCAGTTGCGCTCCCACGCCCAGGATGCAGCCACCGCACTGGGGCTGTCGCTCACCCCGCACGTGGACGACCCGGCGATGATCGAGCTGATGGTCAGCTCGATCTTCGATTCCGGCTACTTCGCCACCATCCGCGTGGTGAGCATTCCCGAGGGCAAGGTGATAGTCGAACGCGACAGCGACACGCAGAACCAGCAGGTGCCGGGCTGGTTCGCCAAGCTGGTCAACCTCAAGGCCCAGGGCGGCGATGCGCTGATCATGCGCGGCTGGGAACAGGCCGCGCGGGTCGAGGTGGTCAGCCATCCGCAGTTCGCCCTGGCCAAGCTGTGGGACGGCGCGCTGGGCAGCCTCGCCTGGCTGCTGGCCTGCGGGCTGGTCAGCGCCATCCTCGGCGGCTGGCTGCTGCGCACCCAGCTCAAGCCGCTGGACCAGATGGTGCAGCAGGCCCACGCCATCACCCGCCGCGAATTCCTCACCCTGCCCAAGGAGCCACGCACTCCCGAACTCAAGCGTGTGGTGCAGGCGATGAACCAGATGGTCGACAAGCTCAAGGCGCTGTTCGCCGAGGAAGCCACCCGCAGCGAGAAACTGCGCGAAGAGGCCTACCAGGACAGCCTCTCTGGCCTGGCCAACCGCCGCCTGTTCGACGCGCGGCTGGATGCGCAATTGTCCCCCAGCGAACAGAACGCCGCCGGCTATCTGCTGCTGCTGCGCCTGAACGACCTGGCCGGGCTCAACCAGCGCCTGGGCGGGCAGCGCACCGACGCGCTGATCCGCGATGTTGCCGAGTTGCTGGAGCGTGAGCGGGAGACCCACGGCACCCCGGACTGGCTTGCCGCCCGCAGCCGTGGCGGCGAGTTCACCCTGCTCGCCCCTGGCGTCGACAGCGCCAGCGCCGAACTGTTGGCCGACCAGCTCAGCGCCGCCCTGGAGAACCTGCGCGGCACCGGCGCCAGCGACTGCAAGCCGGTGGCGCACCTTGGGCTCGCGGCCTTCCGCCCCGGCGAATCCGCGGCCAGCGTGCTGTCCCGCGCGGATCAGGCCCTGGCGCAATCGCAGTCCTCGCCGGACCGTCCCTGGCAGCGCCTGGACAGCTCCGGCGGCCAGCCCGCGCAGGACTCCCGAGCCTGGCGCGAGTGGCTCGACGACGCCCTGCAGAAAGGCAAGCTACAGCTATGGTTCCAGCCCGTGCGCGCCTGCGCCGAGAAGGGCGAACTGCTGCACCAGAAAGTCCTCGCGCGGCTGCTCGATCCCAAGGGCGAGGCCGTCGCCGCCGGGCAGTTCCTGCCGTGGATCGAACGCTTCGGCTGGTCCGCGCGCTTCGACCTGGCCATGCTCGAACATGCCCTCGCCCACCTCGCCCAGCAACCGGCGCCGCTGGCCTTGTCGCTGTCGGCAGAAACCGTGCGCAGCGCCGAGCCCCTGCGCCAGCTGTTCGAAATCCTCCGCGCCCACCCGCAGGAAGCACAACTGATGACCCTGGAAGTGGACGAACGCTACCTGCCGCCGCCGGCCGAGCTGGAGAAGCTCGCCCAGTCGGTACAGGACGTCGGGGCCAAGCTGGGCCTGCAGCACTTCGGCGGACGCTTCAGCCTGATCGGTAACCTGACCCGCCTGGGCCTTGCGTACCTGAAGATCGACGGCAGCTACATCCGCGCCATCGACCAGGACAACGACAAGCGCCTGTTCATCGAAGCCATGTACCGCGCCTCCAACAGCATCGACCTGCCGCTGATCGCGGAGATGGTCGAGACCGAGGGCGAGCTGCAGGTGCTACGGGAGATGGGCATTGCCGGCGCGATGGGGCGGCTGGTCGGGGCGCCGAAGCCTTCGCAGAAGAACGGCGGGTAGACCGCCGGCCCGGCCGGCGGCTCACGGGCAGGGCCCGCTCCTGCAGGGAAGCACTGAGCGGGGCTGGTTCGCGAGCAAGCTCGCTTCTACAAAAAAACTTCTGAAACGTCAGTCCTTCTTGCCCTTCTTCGAACTGGCGTAAGCCGCCTCCAGCGCGTCGTTGATGGTCTTGAGCACCTTCACCCGCGCATAGCGCTTGTCATTGGCCTCCACCAGCGTCCAGGGCGCGATCTCGGTGCTGGTGCGGTCGACCATGTCGCCCACCGCGTCCACGTAGAGGTCCCACTTGTCGCGGTTGCGCCAGTCTTCCTCGGTGATCTTGAAGCGCTTGAAGGGGATCGACTCCCGCTCCTTGAAGCGCTCCAGCTGGGTCTCCTGGTCGATGGACAGCCAGAACTTCACCAGCACGATGTTGTAGTTCGCCAGCTGCTCCTCGAAATCGTTGATCTCCGCATAGGCACGCAGCCAGTCGGCGTCACTGGCGAAGCCTTCGACCCGCTCCACCAGCACGCGGCCATACCAGGAACGATCGAAGATGGTGAACTGCCGGCGTGCCGGAATATGCCGCCAGAAGCGCCACAGGTAGGGCTGCGCACGCTCCTCCTCGGTGGGCGCGGCGATCGGCACGATGCGGTACTGGCGCGGGTCCAGCGCATCGGTCACGCGACGGATCGCGCCGCCCTTGCCGGCGGCGTCGTTGCCTTCGAACACGGCGATCAGCGAGTGGCTGCGGAAGCGCTTGTCGCGCATCAACGTGGCCAGGCGCGCCTGTTCCTTGGCCAGTTGTTCCTTGTACTGGTCCTTGTCCAGCGAAAGGCCCAGATCAAGTGCATCCAGCAGCCCCTTGTTGTCCAGGCTGGAAACCAGCGGCGCGGCATGGGGCTGCGGGGTCGGGCGGTCCTTGCGCTTGAGCGCGGCCTGCAGGCTTTCGAGGATGGTGCGGCCGACCGTCAGGCTGCGGTAGCGCTCATCGGAGCCCTCCACCACGTACCAGGGCGCATAGTCACGGCTGGTGCGGCGCAGCACGCGCTCGCCGTAGCGCACGAACTTGTCGTAGACCTCGTTCTGCTTCCAGTCGATCTCGCTCAATTGCCAACTGCGGGTCGGGTCGTTCTCCAGCGCCTTGAGGCGTTCCTTGAGCTGCTTCTTGGAAAGGTGGAACCAGAACTTGAAGATCAGCGCGCCTTCGTCGGAATACATCCGCTCGAAGCGTTCGGCATCGCTGATCAGGCCATCGAGCTGGCTGTCCTTGATCTCGCCAGTGACCCGTGCATACAGCATCTGGCTGTACCAGTTGCCGAAGAAGATACCGGTCGTACCCTTGGGCGGCAGGCGGCGCCAGAAGCGCCACTGCGGCGGCCGCGAGAGTTCCTCGTCGGTGGGCAGGAGGAAGCTTTCCACCCGGATCAGGCGCGGGTCCATCCACTCGTTGAGCAGCTTCACCGTCTCGCCCTTGCCAGCGCCCTCAATACCGTTGATCAGGATGATCACCGGGAAGCGCGCCTGCTGCTTGAGCTCGTACTGCGCCTCGAGCAGGGCTTCGCGCAGCACCGCGACTTCCTTCTCGTAGGTTTCCTTGTCGATGGAATGACCGATCTCGGCGGATTCGAACATGCACCTCTCCTTGTCTCGAAGTGAGTAAAAGGTAGCGGATGTGACGCAGGCTGTCTGCGCGGCGGATCGGCTAAACTGCCGGCTTCGTTTCACAACCCTGCCCCCACATGCCAGACATCAGCAGCGCCCAGATCGACTGGGACGAGAACGGCCAGCCGACCTCCCGCGTCTATGGCGACGTGTATTTCTCCCCCGTCTCGGGGATCGCCGAGACGCATCACGTGTTTATCAACGGCAACCACCTGCCCGAGCGCTTTGCTGCGCTCCCCGCTGGCGGACGCCTGTGCATCGGCGAAACCGGCTTCGGCACCGGGCTGAACTTCCTCTGCGCCTGGCAGCTGTTCGAAGAGCAGGCGCCGAGCGATGCGCGGCTGCACTTCGTCAGTACCGAGAAGTACCCGGTGGCGCTGGACGACCTGCGCCGCGCCTTCGCCCTCTGGCCCGAGCTGGCGGATCTGTCGGGGCAGTTGCTGGAGCAGTACGTGGCGATCCACCCGGGCTTCCAGCGCCTGGTCTTCGCCGGGGGCCGCGTGGTGCTGACCCTGCTGGTGGGCGACGTGCTGGAAACCTTGCCCGAGCTGGACGCGCGCATCGACGCCTGGTTCCTCGACGGTTTCTCCCCGGCGAAGAACCCGGAGATGTGGAACGACGCGCTCTACGCCGAGCTCGCGCGCCTCTCGGGGCCGGGCACGAGCATTGCCACCTTCACCAGCGCCGGCTTCGTCCGGCGCGGGCTGGGCGCGGCCGGCTTCAAGATCCGTCGCACCCTGGGCTTCGGCAAGAAATGGGAGATGTCCCAGGGCGAATTCCTCGGTGTCGAACAGCCGGCCGGCAAGCCCTGGTACAGCCGTCCCGCTCACCCCAAAGGCCCTCGGGAAGCGCTGGTGGTCGGCGGCGGCATGGCCGGTTGCGCCAGCGCCGCCAGCCTGGCCGCGCGGGGCTGGAAAGTGACGCTGATCGAGCGTCACGCAGGCCTCGCCGAAGAAGCGTCGGGCAATCCGCAAGGCGTGCTCTACCTCAAGCTGTCCGCCCACGGCACCGCACTGTCGCGGTTGATCGTCAGCGGCTTCGGGCACACGCGGCGGCTGATCCGGCGTCTGCAGAAAGGCGAGGAATGGTCCGATTGCGGCGTGCTGCAACTGGGCTTCGATGACGCCGAGACACAGCGCCAGGCCAAGCTGGCCGATGCCTTTCCGGCGACCCTGCTGCGTCAGCTGGACAAGGCTGAGGCGGAGTCCATCGCCGGCATCGGCCTGCCGGCCGGCGGGCTGTTCTATCCCGAAGGCGGCTGGGTGCATCCGCCCGCACTGTGTCGGCATCTCGCAGCGCATCCGAATATCCGCGTGCTGACCGGCGAGGAAGTCCGCCTGCAACGCGAAGCCGATGGCTGGAGCGCCTGGAGCGGAGAGCAGAAGCTCGCCGGCGCGCCCGTCGCCATCCTCGCCACCGCCGCCGAAGTGCGCCGCTTCGCAGGCGCCGAATCACTGCCGATGAAGCGCATTCGCGGGCAGATCACCCGCGTGCCAGCCACCGCCGAGAGCGCCTCGCTGAGTACCGTGGTCTGCGCCGAAGGCTACGTCGCCCCGCCGCGTCACGGCGAGCACACCCTGGGCGCCAGTTTCGAATTCAAACGAGACGATACCGAGCCATCATTGGAAGAACACTTGGGCAACCTCGACCTGCTGGCGGAGATATCCACAGACTTGAGCGAGCGGATGCACATAGCCCAGCTCGACCCGGCCACGCTGCAGGGCCGCGCCGCCTTCCGCTGCACCACCCCGGACTACCTGCCGCTGGTGGGCCCGCTGGCGGATCGCGAAGCCTTCGCCCAGTCTTACGCGGTGCTCGGCAAGGATGCGCGCCAGGTACCGGAGACGCCCTGCCCCTGGCTGGACGGCCTGTACCTGAACAGTGCCCATGGCTCACGCGGGCTGGTCACCGCGCCGCTGGCCGGCGAACTGCTGGCGGCCTGGATCGACGGCGAACCGCTGCCACTGCCGCGCGCCGTGGCCGAGGCCTGCCACCCCAATCGCTTCTTGCTGCGCGATGTCGTGCGCGGCCAGAAGAACTCCTGAACACCTCGCGATCCATCGACAGGGCCGCGACCAGCTTCCAGAGCGGACCACCGACATGGATGCACTGCTGCTTGAATCTTCCGCCATCGGCCTGATCCTCGGGCTGCTGCTGGGCCTGACTGGCGCTGGCGGTTCCCTGGTGGCGCTACCCCTGCTGCTCAGCCTGCATCTGCCACTGCACGATGCCATCGGCGTCAGCCTCGGCGCTGTCGCACTGTCCGCCGCCATTGGTGCGGTGCCGCGCGCACGGCAGGGCCAGGTGGCGTGGAAGCCACTGTTCTGGCTGGTGATCACCGGCTGGCCGGGCAACGCCGTCGGCCAGTGGCTGGGCAAGTACGTGCCGGACGCGTGGCTGATCGTCGGCTTCTGCCTGCTGGTGCTGTGGTCGGCCTGGCGCATGTGGCAAGGCTCCAGCCAGCCACGCACCTGCGACACGCCGATGCGTAACGGGCCGCTACTGGGTGTTGGCCTGGCGGTGGGTTTGCTGTCCGGTCTGATGGGCGTGGGCGGCGGCTTCCTGATCGTGCCGGGGCTGCTGTGGTTCACACCGCTGTCGATGATGGCGGCGACGGCGACCTCCATGGCGGTGATCGCACTGGTGTCCGGTGGTGGTTTCCTGCTTTACCTCACCCACGCACAGCCGCCGCTGCCCTTGCTGGCGTGCCTGGCGGCAGGCGGTGCGCTCGGCGTGCTGTTCGGCAATCGCCTGGCGGTACGGCTGGGTGGCGCGACGCTACAGCGACTGTTCGCGCTGATGCTGGTGGCGGTCAGCCTGTCGCTGGCCGCGCAGAAGCTGATGAGCTGACAGCCCTTACAGGGCCCTAGAACTCTTCTTCCTCGGCCGCGGCTCCCGGCGTCTCGAACAGCTCGGCCGCCCGCAGCAGTCCGGCGAGAATGGCATGCTGCTCCCACTCGGGCAGCCCGGCGAAACGCTCCAGTGCGTGCTCGGGCAACAGCGTCGGCCCATTCCTGAGCGCACGCCGGCCGACCGCTTCCAGGCTCAGCCACTGTTTGCGGCGGTCATCGTCGTCGCGCCGACGGGTCAGCAGGCCCTTGCTTTCCAGGCGAGTCAGCGCGCTGGAAATGGACGACTGCGACAGCGCCACCTGCCGCGCCAACTGACCAGCGGTTATCTCCCCCTCCAGTTCCACCACCTGCAGGATCAGCAACTGCAGCGGCGTCAGTTCGCCGTCACGGCCCAGGCTCTTGGAGTGCACTTCCGCCGCCTGCTGCAGCCGTCTCAGGGCCTGCAACATGGAGAGTGCGTGGGCGTTGCGCATCGCAGTCTTGCTCTCGGCCATCTCAGTCCACCTGCTGCTCCGTCATTTTTTCTCAATGAAATCAGATAGAACTCTCGCCAGATCGACGGGTCATCCCCTAAGGCGTCCGTGAGGCGCCACCCACTTCATCCCCAACGGAGTACCGGTAAGGAAATGTGCGGAATAGCTGGAGAGTTACGTTTCGACAAACAGGCTGCGGATCTTGCCGCGGTCGAACGCATCACCCATCACCTCGCCCCGCGAGGTCCCGATGCCTGGGGCTTCCACAGCGAAGGGCCGGTGGCCCTGGGGCATCGGCGGCTGAAGATCATGGACCTGGCCGAAGCTTCCGGTCAGCCGATGATCGACACCTCGCTGGGCCTGTCGCTGGTGTTCAACGGGGCAATCTACAACTACCCCGAACTGCGCGGCGAGCTGGAAGCCCTTGGGTACCGCTTCTTTTCCGGAGGCGACACCGAAGTACTCCTCAAGGGATACCACGCCTGGGGTGAACAACTATTGCCACGCCTCAATGGCATGTTCGCCTTCGCCATCTGGGAACGCGACAAACGGCGCCTGTTCATCGCCCGCGACCGCCTCGGCATCAAGCCACTGTACCTGTCGCAGACCGGCAAGCGCCTGCGCTTCGCCTCCAGCCTTCCGGCGCTGCTCAAGGGCGGCGACATCGACCCGGCGCTGGACCCGGTGGCGCTCAACCACTACCTCAACTTCCACGCCGTGGTCCCCGCGCCGCGTACCTTGCTGGCCGAGGTGCAGAAACTGCCGCCGGCCACCTGGATGACCATCGACGCCGACGGTCACACCGAGCGCCAGCGCTGGTGGACCCTGGACTACGGGCCACTGCCGGACGAGCGCGAGCTGACCCTGGACGACTGGGAAGACCGCCTGCTGAGCAGCCTGCGCGATGCCGTGAGCGTGCGTCAGCGTGCCGCCCGCGAAGTCGGCGTGCTGCTCTCCGGCGGGGTGGACTCCAGCCTGCTGGTCGGCCTACTGCACGAGGCCGGCGTCGAGGACCTGCTGACCTTCTCCATTGGCTTCGAGGATGCCGGCGGCGAACGTGGCGACGAGTTCCAGTATTCCGACCTGATCGCCCAGCGCTACGGCACGCGCCACCATCAGTTGCGCATCGACGAGAAGGAAGTGATCTCGCAGCTGCCGGCAGCCTTCCGCGCCATGAGCGAGCCGATGGTCAGCCACGACTGCATCGCGTTCTACCTGCTCTCGCGGGAAGTCTCCAGGCATTGCAAGGTGGTGCAGAGCGGCCAGGGCGCCGACGAGCTGTTCGCCGGCTACCACTGGTACCCGAAGGTGGCCGGCGCCAAGGACCCGCTGCAGGCCTACCGCGCAGCCTTCTTCGACCGCACTCACGGCGAGTACCTGGACACCGTGCGCGAAGCCCTGCGGGTGGAGGACGTGGCCAGCGAGTTCGTCCGCGAGCACTTCGCCCGGGCCGGCGCGGATGACCCGGTGGACAAGGCACTGCGCCTGGACAGCACCATCATGCTGGTCGACGACCCGGTCAAGCGCGTGGACAACATGACCATGGCCTGGGGCCTGGAGGCGCGCGTGCCGTTCCTCGACTACCGCGTGGCGGAGCTGTCGGCGCGCATTCCGTCCCGCTTCAAGCTCGGCGACGGTGGCAAGCAGGTGCTCAAGGCCGCCGCGCGCAAGGTCATCCCCAGCGAAGTGATCGACCGGCCCAAGGGTTACTTCCCGGTGCCAGGTCTCAAGCACCTGCAAGGCAATACCCGCGCCTGGGTCAGCGAGTTGCTGCTGGACCCGAGCCAGGACCGGGGGCTGTTCGAGACGGCGATGTTCGACCGCCTGCTCAGCGACCCGGCGAGCGACCTCACCCCGCTGCGTGGTTCCAAGTTGTGGCAGTTGGCGGCCCTCAACCTCTGGCTGACGGAACAAGGCCTATGAGGGACTGTTGATGCTTCGCTGCGGCCACGCCAGCGCCGCCCATTACGCAGCGCCCGGCACGAAGCGGAAGTGCGGTGGTTCCAGCAGCCAACGCATCACGTCTTGCTGCGCAATAGACGGGCTGGCCCATCGGGTTGCGCGGCAAATCGCGCCATGCGTCGTTGCGGGACTAGGCAAGGGAATGACCATTGCCGGCGTCCCGCGTCTAGCCTGGCGCGGTTTGGCGCAGCAACGCGGCTCGCGCAAAGCAACAACAGTCCCTCGGCTCGGCAACGCCGCCTCGTGCGGCGTTGCCTTTTCCTTCAGCCCAGGACAGAAGCCTTATCAGGGAGCGCAAGATGAAACCCCATTCCAACCTGCCCCATCCTCACAACCAGAGGTTGCTGCGCGGCCAGACGCCGACCTACGAGCGCCTGCAGGCGCGCTTCGCCGGTGACCACGCGGAAAGCCACGGCCCGCTGATCCTGCAGTGCGGCTGGGGTCGCCTGCTGATCGGCCACACCTTCTCCAGCCCCGACAAGCTTGCCGCCGAGCTGCTCAACGAACAACCCGGCGAACGCGACATCGCCCTTTACGTGGCCGCGCCGCAGCAGGTGCTGGCCCACGCCCCGCAACAACTCTTCCTCGACCCCTCCGATGCCCTGCGCCTGTGGTTCACCGACTACCGCCCGGCGCGCCGCCCCTTCCGCGGCTTCCGCATCCGCCGCGTGCACAGCGATGACGACTGGGCGGCAATCAACCGCCTGTACCTGTCGCGCGGCATGCTGCCGGTCGATCCGTCCAACGTCACCCCGCGCCACCAGGGCGGCCCGGCCTACTGGCTGGCAGAGGACGCCGAGACCGGCACGGTGATCGGCACGGTCATGGGCATCAACCACGCCAAGGCCTTCCGCGACCCGGAAGGCGGCTCCAGCCTCTGGTGCCTGGCGGTGGACCCGCAGTCCAGCCGGCCCGGCGTCGGCGAAGCGCTGGTGCGCCACCTGATCGAGCACTTCATGAGCCGGGGGCTGGCGTACCTGGACCTGTCGGTGCTGCACGGCAACCAGCAGGCCAAGTCGCTGTACCGCAAGCTGCGTTTCCGCGAGCTGCCGACCTTCGCGGTGAAGTGCAAGAACGGTATCAACCAGTCGCTTTTCCTTGGCCCCGGCCCTGAGGAAGGGCTCAACCCCTACGCCAGGATCATCGTCGACGAATCCCATCGGCGCGGCATCGAGGTGCAGGTGCAGGATGCCGACGCCGGCCTCTTCACTCTCACCCAGGGCGGCCGGCGCATCCGCTGCCGCGAGTCGCTGTGCGACCTCACCAGCGCCGTGAGCATGAGCCTGTGCCAGGACAAGACCCTCACCCACCGCGCCCTCGACCGCGCCGGCCTGCGCCAGCCGCAGCAGCGGCTGGCGGGCAGCGTGCAGGAGAATGCCGCCTTCCTCGAGGACCACGGCGCGCTGGTGGTCAAGCCGGTGGACGGCGAACAGGGCCAGGGCGTCGCCGTGGACCTGCGCACGCCGGAAGAAGTGGAGGACGCCATCGCCCACGCGAAGCAGTTCGACACCCGGGTGATCCTCGAGAGCTACCACCCCGGCCAGGACCTGCGCATCGTGGTGATCGGCTATGAAGTGGTGGCCGCCGCCATCCGCCGCCCCGCCGAGGTGATCGGTGATGGCCGGCACAGCATCCGCAAGCTGATCGAGGCGCAGAGCCGCCGTCGCCAGGCCGCCACCGGCGGCGAGAGCCGCATCCCGCTGGACGGCGAAACCGAACGCACCCTGAGCGCCGCCGGCTTCAGCTACGACGACGTGCTGCCCAGCGGCCAGCGCCTGGCTGTGCGGCGCACCGCCAACCTGCACACCGGCGGCACCCTGGAAGACGTCACCGAGCGCCTGCACCCGGCGCTCGCCGACGCCGCCATCCGCGCGGCGCGGGCGCTGGAGATTCCGGTCACCGGCCTCGATCTGCTGGTCACCGAGGCCGACCAGGCGGAGTACGTGATCATCGAAGCCAACGAACGCCCCGGCCTGGCCAACCATGAGCCACAACCCGTCGCCGAGCGCTTCGTCGACCTGCTGTTCCCGCTGAGCCGCGAACTGCTGCATCGCGACAACCGTGACCAGCCACACCCCAACGTGGAGGCCCCGGCATGACCCAACTGCCCCAACCGGACTTGAACTACCTGCAGCGTGTGCTGCTGGAAATGCTCGCCATCCCCAGCCCCACCGGCTTCACCGACACCATCGTGCGCTACGTCGCCGAGCGGCTGGAGGAGATCGGCGTACCCTTCGAGATGACCCGCCGCGGGACCATCCGCGCGACCCTGCTGGGCCGGCGCAAGAGCCCGGACCGTGCGGTCTCGGCGCATCTGGACACCATTGGCGCCATCGTCCGCGAGATCAAGCCCAACGGCCGCCTGGCACTGGCGCCGGTGGGCTGCTGGTCGAGCCGATTCGCCGAGGGCAGCCGCGTCACGGTGTTCTGCGAAAACGGCGTATTCCGTGGCAGCGTGCTGCCACTGATGGCCTCCGGGCACGCCTTCAATACCGCCGTGGACACCCTGCCGATCAGCTGGGACCACGTCGAACTGCGCCTGGACACCTACACCGCCAGCCGCGCCGACAGCGAATCGCTGGGCGTGGCCATCGGTGATTTCGTCGCCTTCGACCCGTTGCCGGAATTCACCGAAAGTGGCCATATCAGCGCCCGCCACCTCGACGACAAGGCCGGCGTGGCCGCGCTGCTGGCCTCGCTGAAGGCCATCGTGGAAAGCGGCCAGGTGCCGCCCATCGACTGCCACCCGCTGTTCACCATCACCGAGGAAATCGGCTCCGGCGCGGCCGGCGCGTTGCCCTGGGACGTGAGTGAGTTCGTCGGCATCGACATCGCCCCGGTGGCCGAGGGGCAGAACTCCAGCGAGCACGCGGTGAGCGTGGCCCTGCAGGATTCCGGCGGGCCCTACGACTTCCATCTTTCCCGTCACCTGCTGCGCCTCGGCGAACGCCATGAGGTCGCCGTACGGCGGGATCTGTTCCGCTACTACCACAGCGATGCGCAATCGGCGATCACCGCCGGCCATGACATCCGCACCGCCCTGCTGGCCTTCGGTTGCGACGCCACCCACGGCTACGAGCGCACCCACATCGACAGCCTTGCCGCCCTGGCGAAACTGCTGACGGCCTACATGCTCAGCCCGCCGGTGTTCGACAGCGATGCAGAACCCAGCGAAGGCACGCTGGAGCGCTTCAGCAAGCAGCTGGAACATCCGGTGCACATGGAAAGCACCACCCACGTGCCGCCGGTGGACGACCTGATCGACAGCGGCGATGGCTCTGACCGGAGCAGCGACAAGGGCAAGGACGGGAAAAAGAACTGAAGCTGCACTCGGCGCAGCACGGGACTACAATCCCGCGCTGCGATTCACCAGTGCGATCCCGAGTAGCCCGCCATGCTGATTCCCTTCGAGCTGATCGAAGCCGACACCCTGAACAACCTGCTGGAAGACTTCGTCACCCGCGAAGGCACCGATAACGGCGATGACACGCCGCTGGACGTACGCGTCGAGCGTGCGCGGCATGCGCTCAAACGCGGCGAGGCGGTGATCGTCTTCGATCCGGAAAGCCAGCAGTGCCAGCTGATGCTGAAAAGCGAAGTGCCGAAGGAGTGGCTGGAGGACTGAAGCACCGGCCCAGGAGCACCTCAATGAACACCACGTAGGATGGCGTGGAGCGCAGCGATACCCATCGATTGCGCGCACCCACAGCATGGGTATCGCAAGCTCCACCCATCCTACGATGAAGCTCAGCGGTGGGACCGGAGCGCCCGGTTGGGTCTGCGTAGGGCGCATAACGCCAACGGCGTTATCCGCCGAATGCTGGAGGGCGAATCGTTTAGCTCAAGGGGCCAGACGCGGCCCTAGAAGCACCACGCTGGCGCCGATCACGCACAGCGCCACACCTATCCAATCGCTCCACAGCGGACGGCTCTTCTCGACGAAGGCCAGCCAGAACAGCGACGCAGCGACGTAGATGCCGCCGTACGCGGCATAGGCCCGTCCGGCGTAGTTCGCCTCGACGCGGGTGAGCAGCAGGGCGAAGACCGTCAGGCTGAGCAGGCCGGGAATTATCCACAGGGCGCTCTTGTCCAGACGCAGCCACAGGTAGAAGGCGTAGCAGCCGGCAATCTCGCAGAACGCGGCGAGGACGAACCAGAGGTAGTTGATCATGGGGTTCTTTCCGTGACGGGAAGTGCGTCGGTCAGCCGCGCAGGCCGCCCTCGCGTTCCCAGGCGCAGCGCACTTTCAGCTCGCCTTCGCGGGGGCTGTGGAAGCCGTTCTCGGACTCCCAGCGGAAGGTGTGGCTGCCGTTGACTTCGGTTTCCAGGTGCACCACCGCGCTGGCCCAGTAGAGGCGACGCAGCAGGGCTTCGAACTGTTCGACCCAGAGTTTCCACTCGTACTCGATGGTCTGGTAGCTGGCGCCGAAATGGATCACCTGGGACTGGTACAGGCCCGCGCCTTCGGTCTCGCAGCGGCTGAACATCTCGCGGCCCAGGAACGGCCAGGCCTCGCCCATGGGCAGGCTGTCGAGCACCTTGCGGTTGGCGGCACGGCGCAGGCGGCGCTCCATCGAGTCGCCGGGCCAGTCGCGGATGCAGCCATAGACGATGGATTCACAGTGCAAGCGGGTTCTTCCTTCAATGACACGCAAGCCTTCTAACACAGGCCTGGCATCGCGCAAAGCGCGAATCCCCGCAGCTGCGCAGTAGCCCGAAAAAGCAAAAGCCCCGCGAAATGAGCGGGGCTTTCACCGGGGTCCAACGTACATCAGCCAGGCAGGCCGGTGACTAAAACTAACCCTTTGCACCGGCCTGGGCAAGCCCTCTCTTTCGTTGCACCGAAAGGGGGCAATTCGGGAATGAAAATCAGGACAGGCTGCGACGCTTGGCCTGCATCTTCTCCGCCATTTTCGCCATCTCGTCGTAGATCGCCTGGGGGTTCTGCTGCTTGATCTGCCAGGCCATCCGGCCCTGCTCGTGGGGCAGGATCATGAAGACGTCGCGGGCCACTTCCTGGTGGATGTAGTCGGCGATGTCGGCGGCGCTGATAGGCGAGCTTTCCAGCAGCTTGCCGACCTGCGTCTTCATCTCCGGGCTCGGACCGCGGAAGGAATCCAGCAGGTTGGTCTGGAAGAACGACGGGCAGACCACGTGGACCTTCACGTCCACCAGGCTGAGATCGGCCAGCAGGCTTTCCGAGAGTGCCACCACGCCGGCCTTGGCCACGTTGTAGTTGCTCATCGCCGGGCCCTGCATCAGGGCGGCCATGGAGGCGATGTTGACGATGCGCCCCTTGCTCTTCTCCAGCAACGGCAGGAAGGCCTTGCAGCCCTTGACCACGCCCATCAAGTTGATCGAGATCTGCCAGTCCCAGTCTTCCAGCGACAGTTCGCTGAAGAATCCGCCGGAAGCGACGCCGGCGTTGTTGACGATGATGTCGATGCCGCCGAATTTCTCTTCGCAGGACTGCGCCAGCTGGGTCAGCTGGCTGTAGTCGCGCACGTCGCAGCGCTGGGTGAAGCCGTCACCGCCGGCCTCGCGCACCAGCTTGAGGGTTTCCTGCAGGCCTGCTTCGTTGACATCGGCCAGCGCCAGCTTCCAGCCCTCGCGGGCCCAGCGCAGGGCGATTTCGCGTCCGAGGCCGGAACCGGCGCCGGTAATCATGATGCGATTTTGCATAGGGGAGGTCTGCCTTTTCTTGTCTTGTTCGGGACGGGTCATCGACAACGCTTTGTCGACGACTGTGGACCGAAGTGTAACCAAGGCTTTCCGCTATCAGCGGCGAAATCAGGGCGCTGAATGCCCCTGGCAAACCGCCGGCGCACTAGCGCTTCGCGGGTTGCGCGATCAGGCCTGGAGAAGCACGCAGAGCTTGCCCAGCACCAGGGCGATGCCAGCGGAGACCAGAAGATGGGCGGCGCAGTTGATGCGCTCGCGCTTGAACTGGGCGAAGCCGCTGATGCGGTAGCGCAGCATGAAGACACCCAGCGCCACGGGAAGGGCCGGGCCGAGGAAGGCGAACTGCCAATAGCGATCCGGATTGACCACCGGGTCCAGGGTCATGGCTTCGGCCAGCGGCGGCAGGCCCAGCCCGCACTGAACGAGCAACCACACCACGCCGAGCACAACCAGTACAACGCCCAGCATCCCTACGTCTCCCTGATGGCAAAGGCCCAGTATGTTAGTACAGGTGCCCCACGAGGGCTGTGCGACGAATCACCCTGTGGCGTATCGGCGCTGTGACGAAAGCCGAGGGAATCAGGTTTTCTCCTTGCCTCGGCGCCAGGGTTTCCCCCCTCGCCCCAGCCCTCTCCCTTGCGGAGAGGGTCAGGGTGAGGGGTTGCAACTGGCTCAGATCCGCCCGAGCAACAACAACACCAGCAGCACGATCAGCACCACGCCGATCACACCGGACGGGCCGTAGCCCCAGTTGCGCGAGTGGGGGAAGACCGGCAGACCGCCGATCAGCATCAAGATCAGGATGATCAACAGGATGGTCCCGAGTCCCATATCGTCTCTCCTCTTTCAGTCGACGAGGGGCGATGGCTCGCGGTGTTGCGATTGGCCAGCGCTTGTAATGTCCGACCGGGAGGGTGCGCGGAAGATTCAAAGAATCTGCCCGCGCCAGAGTCAGTTCAGGTCGCGGGGCAGCGAGCCCTTGCGCAGGCGCAGGAACATCAGCGCGGCGGTGCGCGCATCGCCGATGGCGGTGTGGCGGCCTTCGATGGGGATATCCAGATTGCGCGCCAGGGTATCGAAGCGCAGGTCCAGGTGCAGGTCGGGAAAGCGCCGGCTCATCTTGCGGTGGTAGATCTCCGAGACCTCCACGCGGGGGTTGTCCAGCCGCGCGCCGAACTGTTCCTGCAAGTGCCGGCGCAGCACCGCGACGTCGAACGACAGGTAGTAGCCCAGCAGCGGCCGCTCGCCGATGAACGCCTGCACCTGGCGCAGCGCCTCCACCAGCGGCAACTGCCCTTCAAGGTCGGTGCGGCGCAGCTTGTGGATGCGGATCGATTCGCCGTCCAGCGACGGCGGCGGCTCCACCAGCAACTCCAGGCGCTCGCCGAGAATCAGCTTGCCGCGCCGGATCACCACCGCGCCGATGCTGAGAATGTCGGCCTTGCGCGGGTCGAGGCTGGTGGTCTCCAGGTCCAGCGACACCAGCTCTTCCGCTTCCGCCGGGTCGTGCCGCCACCAGTAGAGACGGCGGCGCCAGGCGGACCAGTGCGGATCGGGGGCAACGACGCAGGCGTTCATCGGGTCTCCAGGTGGAATTGGCGGGTCAGGCTCTGCTTGAACTTCTTCACCGTGTGCAGCCCGAAGCGCAGCAGGTCGCGCTCGTGGCGGCTGAGACGGGAAACATCGAGCCCCTGTTCGCGGCCGTCGCACTGACCGTCCAGTTGCTGGCGCAGGCGCAACTGGAGGAACAGCTCGAAGGCTTCGCTCAGGTTGTCGACCAGCGACTCATCCAGCACGCCGAGCGCCTTCAGCGCGGCGAGGCGGCCGAGGGTGCCTCGCTCGTCCAGCCCTTCGCGCACGGCCAGCACGCGTGCGCCGTGGACGATGGGGAAGATGCCGCCACGCTTGACGTCCAGGTGAGCATCCTGGGTCTTGAGCTGGCCGAGGAAAGTCAGCGGCGTATCGAATTGCAGCGCGGGGAGGGCCAGGTCGCTTATCCAGCGGCTGCTGTCGCCGGCCAGCTCGTACAGGCAGTCGCGCAGGCTGTCGAACAGCCTCCGGTTGCCTGCCACCGGCCAGGCATCGGCGAGAATCGACAGGCGCATCAGTTGTTCGGGGCGACCTTGCAACGGCAGCTCGCGCAACTCGCGCTGCCACTCCGACAGCGGCTTGCACCACTCCGGCCGACTGGCCATCACACCACCGGGGCACGGTGGATAACCGAACGCCAGCAACGCGGCGGAGAAGCGCTGCATCAGCAGCAGGCCCTGCTCCACCGGCAGGCCGTCATCGAGAATCAGCGCGTTGTCCTGGTCGGTTTTGAGCAGCTGTTCCGCGCGTCCTTCGCTGCCCATCACCAGCAGGCAGCAACGGCCGCGCAGCACCGGCGGCACCTGCAGTTCGAACAGGCGCTCAAGCAGCTGTTCGTTGAGCGCGCTGACCAGTTGGATGATGAAGCGCAGGCGGATGCCATTGCCTGCCAGGGTCGCAATCAGGGTGTGCAGGGTCTCGGCGGCGGCGCGCAGCTCGGCCTCGCTTTCAGCGCGGGCGATGCGCAGCGCCAGCACGTGGGAATGGGTGGAGAACAGGCTGAGCACCTGGGTCAGGTGCAGCAAACCGACCACCCTGCCCTCCTCGCACACCGCCACGCGTTCGATGCGCTGGCGAGTCATGAGGATCATCGCGTCGAAGAGGAAATCGCCCAGCTCGACATGGCTCAGCGGACGGTGCGCCAGCGGGCCGATGGGTTGTGCCTCGCTGAAGCCGTCGCGAAAGTGCGCGGTCATCAGGTCGGTGCGGGTGACGATGCCCAGCGCGCCATCCTCGCGCACCAGCAGCGCGTCCGCGCCACGGCTGAGTTGCAGGCGCGCTGCATCGCCCAGCGGCAGGCCGGGCTCGACTTCGATGGCGGGCAACAGGTGTTCTGGGGCGATGCGGGTGAGGATGAATTCGGCCAGGTTCTGCCCATCACGGCGCTCCAGCTGGCGCTTGCTGGCCAGGTCCGCACGGAAGAAGCGGGCGAACTGCGGGTTGTCCGTGCACAACTGGTGGAACACCGCCGCCGGCAGTTCGTAGACGATGCTCTCTTCCACCGCCTGGTAGCGGTGCTTGCTGCTGCCGGAGAACAGCCCGCGCACGTCGAACAGGTCCTCGGCGCCATACTGGGCGAACAGCTTGCCGTCTTCGCCGCGTTCCTCGATCACGCCCTTCATCAGCACGAACAGGCAAGGCACCGGCGCACCGGCTTCGAGCAGCACTTCGTCGACCGTGTAGTAGCCCACGCTCAGCGCGTCGCGCAGTTGCTCGCGCTCCAGCGGGCGAAGCTGGTCGAAGGGTGGCGAGGCGAAGTTGAAATCGTCGGACATCCGTCATCCATCCCTGTCAAAAAAGCGGGGCCGGAGGTGTTTCCACCCCCGGCCCCGGCAGGTTAGCTCAGGCTATCAGTGGGCGGCTGCGCCACTGGCACCCAGGCCGGTCTGCGAACGGATGAACTGCGGGAAGAAGCGCGCGCGCTCTTCGTCGGCAGCGGTCGACTTGTCGGTGATGGAGAAGAACCAGATACCGATGAAGGCCACGGCCATGGAGAACAGCGCCGGGTACTCGAACGGGTAGATGGGTTTCTCGTGGCCGAGGATCTGCACCCAGATGGTCGGGCCGAGGATCATCAGTACCACCGCGGTGATCAGGCCCATCCAGCCGCCGATCTTCGCGCCGCGGGTGGTCAGCTTCTTCCAGTACATGGAGAGCAGCAGTACCGGGAAGTTGCAGCTGGCGGCGATGGAGAAGGCCAGGCCGACCATGAAGGCAATGTTCTGCTTCTCGAACAGGATGCCGAGCACGATCGCGACGACACCCAGGCACACGGTAGTGATCTTCGAGACGCGCAGTTCATCCTTCTCGTTGGCCTTGCCGCCCTTCAGCACGCTGGCGTACAGGTCATGGGACACGGCCGAGGCGCCGGCCAGGGTCAGGCCGGCAACCACCGCGAGGATGGTGGCGAAGGCCACGGCGGAGATGAAGCCCAGGAACAGGCTGCCGCCGACGGCATCGGCCAGGTGCACGGCCGCCATGTTGTTGCCACCCAGCAGGGCGCCGGTGGCGTCCTTGAAGTCCGGGTTGGTGCTGACCAGCAGGATCGCGCCGAAGCCGATGATGAAGGTCAGGATGTAGAAGTAGCCGATGAAGCCAGTGGCGAAGAACACCGACTTGCGGGCTTCCTTGGCATCACTGACGGTGAAGAAGCGCATCAGGATGTGCGGCAGGCCAGCGGTGCCGAACATCAGCGCGAAGCCCAGGGAGAACGCGGAGATCGGGTCCTTCACCAGGCCGCCGGGGCTCATGATGGACTCGCCTTTGGGATGGACCTTGATGGCTTCGGAGAACAGGGTGCTGATGTCGAAGTTGACGTGCTTGAGCACCATGATCGCCATGAAGGTGGCGCCCGAGAGCAGCAGCACGGCCTTGATGATCTGTACCCAGGTGGTGGCGAGCATGCCGCCGAACAGCACATAGAGCACCATCAGGATGCCGACCAGCACCACCGCGACGTGGTAGTTCAGGCCGAACAGCAGTTCGATCAGTTTGCCGGCGCCGACCATCTGCGCGATCAGGTAGAAGGCCACGACCACCAGCGAACCGCAGGCGGACAGGGTGCGGATGTCCTTCTGCTTGAGGCGGTAGGACGCCACGTCGGCGAAGGTGTATTTGCCCAGGTTGCGCAGGCGCTCGGCGATCAGGAAGAGGATGATCGGCCAGCCGACGAGGAAGCCGATGGAGTAGATCAGGCCGTCGTAGCCGGAGGTGAACACCAGCGCGGAAATGCCGAGGAAGGACGCGGCGGACATGTAGTCGCCGGCGATTGCCAAACCGTTCTGGAAGCCGGTGATGCTGCCGCCGGCGGTGTAGAAGTCGGCGGCGGATTTGCTGCGCTTGGAGGCCCAGTAGGTGATGCACAGGGTCAGGCCAACGAAGGCGACGAACATGACGATGGCGGAGACGTTCAGCGGCTGGCGCTGTACCTCGCCGGTGAGGGCGTCAGCCCAGAGTGCAGGTGCGAACGCGGCCAGAGCGAGGGCCGCAGAAATTCGGCCTTTCATTGCTGGGCCTCCTTGAGGATTTCCTGATTCATGCGGTCGAATTCGCCGTTCGCGCGGCGCACGTAGATGCCGGTGAGCACGAAGGCCGAGAGGATCAGCCCGACGCCCATGGGGATGCCCCAGGTGACGGACGAATCGGCACTGATCTTCGCGCCGAGCAGCTGCGGCTGGAAGGCGATGAGCAGGATGAAGAGCACGTACAGGCTCAACATGATCAGGGAGAGCAGCCAGGCGAAGCGCTCGCGCTTGGCCACCAGCTCTTTGAAGCGCGGATTGGTATCAATCCGCTGGTAGATGCTGTCGTTCATTTTGTTCTTGTCCTCACAGCGGGGATGACGCGGATGTCGTCGATCCCTAATTTATTTGAGCGCTGCAAGGGCTCCAGACGACTTTAGTCGTAGCGTTTAGCCAGACTTCGCGGACAAGCCCGGAATAGACGCTGTGAAATAAAAAAATCCCCCGCGAACCCGGAGGTTCGCGGGGGATTATTCTGTGGCGCGTGTCAGTTCGATCTAGCTGCTTACAGCCATTCCTTCACGCGATCGGGGTGCGCCTCCACCCATTTCTTGGCGGCGACTTCCGGCTTCTCGCCGTTCTGCACGGCGAGCATGACTTCGCCGATTTCCTGGCCGTCCTTCCACTGGAATTTCTTCAGGAAGGCCCAGACTTCCGGTGCCTTCTTCTCCAGCGCCGGGTTCGCCACGCTATCCACGTGCTCCTCGTCGCCATAGACCTTTTTCGGGTCTTCGAGGAACTTCAGTTTCCACTTCGCGAACATCCAGTGCGGAATCCAGCCGGTCACCGCAACGGCCTTCTTGTCGTTCTCCGCGCGGGTCAGCTCGGAGATCATGCCGCTGCCGGAACTGGCCACCAGCTTGTAGTCCAGGCCGTAGTCCTTGATCGCCTGGTCGGTCTTGAGCATCACCCCGGCGCCGGCGTCGATGCCGACGATGCGGCCGCCGAAGTCATCCTTCTGCGCATTGAGGTCTTCGATACTGTTGGCTTTCACGTACTCCGGCACGATCAGGCCGATCTTCGCACCCGGGTAGTTCACGCCCAGGTTGACCACCTTGTCCTTCATCTTCTCGTAGTAGGCGCCGTGGGTGACCGGCAGCCAGGCCGAGAGCATGGCGTCGAGCTTGCCGCGCGCCACGCCCTGCCACATGATCCCGGCGGCGACCGGCATCAGCTTGACCTGGTAGCCGAGCTTCTCGCGCATGATCTCGGCGGCGACGTGCGTGGTCGCCACGCTGTCCGACCAGCCGTCCACGTAACCGATGGTGATTTCCGGCTTGGCCGCCGCACCGGCCAGCCCGGCAGCCGCCGACAGCACCAGCCCAGCGCCCAGGCCCAACAGGCGTCGCATCATTCGCATGGTTTTCTCCCCGTGATTTTATCGGCGCGCCTGGGCGAACCCGGCGCATTTCGCGGTCTTGGCCGCCCCTTCATGATCGGCGCACCCTGATGGCGAACTGCTCTGAGAGCGACGCCAAACGGTCCGATCCGCGACAGAACCCGTCCATCCACGACCGCGCCATTCCAACCACGACCCCGCTGCCGGCCTATCGCCTCCATACAGAGGCTCGATTACCCGGCGGGGTTCCCCCGCAGTAGTCTTTCAGCAACGGAGAATCATTCTCGACTGGAGGAGCGCCACCATGCTCAAGACCGTCACCTTCACTCTGATGCACTTCATGATCGCCTTCAGCGTCGCCTACGCGCTGACCGGCAGCATCGCCGTGGGCGGGCTGGTCGCGGTGGTCGAGCCGCTGTGCAACGCGGTGGGCTTCCACTTCCACGAGAAGTTCTGGAAGCGCATCGAGGGCAGCGCCGCAGGCGATTCGGCGCCGACGCCCCACTGGATTCACCGCCACGCCTGAGTGCCCCGCGCGGGCACTGACGGCGGCCGACGGCATTGCTAAGATGCGCGCCTCGCCACGGTTCGCGTGCTCCCATGCCACAGTCCTCGCGCTTTCCGCTCCTCCCCTATTGCCTCGCCCTGCTGCTTGCCCTGATCGCCCTCTGCGGGCTCTGGTACGGCCTGGGCAAACCGGTGGTCCTGCCCGATGCGGCCACGCCCACGCACAAGCTGCAGTGCGCGTCCTACAGCCCGTTCGCCAAGGACCAGTCGCCCTTCGACCAGCCTTTCGTGCTGCGCCCCGAGCAGATGGATGCCGACCTGGCCCTGCTGGCGACGCGCTTCGACTGCGTGCGCACCTATTCCATGACCGGCCTGGAAGGCATCCCGGCGCTGGCCCGCAAGCACGGCCTGAAGCTGATGCTCGGCGCCTGGGTCAACGCCAACCCGGTGGATACCGAACGTGAAGTCGAGACGCTGATCAAGGCCGCCAACCTGTACCCGGACGTGGTGCAGGCGGTGATCGTCGGCAACGAGACCCTGCTGCGCAAGGAGGTCACCGGGCGCTACCTGGCCGGACTTATCCACAAGGTGAAGGCCCAGGTGCGCCAGCCGGTGACCTACGCCGATGTCTGGGAGTTCTGGCACCAGCACCCGGAAATCGCCCCGGCGGTGGACTTCGTCACCATCCACCTGCTGCCCTACTGGGAAGACAACCCCAGCGGCATCGACGATGCCCTCGCCCATGTGGCGAAGATCCGCGAGGACTTCGGCCGCGAGTTCGCCCCCAAAGACATCCTCATCGGCGAGACCGGCTGGCCCAGCGAAGGCCGCCAGCGCGAGACCGCCCTGCCCAGCCGGGTCAACGAGGCGCGGTTCATCCGTGGCTTCGTGCATATGGCCGAGGAGAAAGGCTGGCACTACAACCTGATCGAAGCCTTCGACCAACCCTGGAAGCGCCAGAGCGAAGGCGCGGTGGGCGGCTACTGGGGTCTGTTCAGCGCCGACCGAGAGGAAAAAGGCGTGCTCGCCGGGCCGGTCAGCAATCTGCCGGGCTGGCCGCAGTGGCTGGGGCTTTCCGGAGTGATCCTGCTCGGCGCCCTGCTGGTGGGCGGCCGCCCAGCCTCTGCCGGCAGTGCTTTCCTGCTGCCGCTGGCCGGCGCGCTGGGTGCCGGCTGCATCGGCCTCTGGCTGGAGCTGTCGTTGATCACCAGCCGCTTCTGGGGCGAATGGCTCTGGGCGGCGGCGCTGGCCGGCCTCAACCTGCTGGTACTGCTGCACGTCAGCCTGGCGCTGTCGGCCCGCGCGGGTTGGCGCTCGCAGGCGTTCGACGCCCTGCAGCGCCGCGCCGGACTGTGGCTGGCGACCGCCGGTTTCGCCGGCGCGGTGCTGATGCTCGGGATGGTCTTCGATGCGCGCTATCGCAGCTTTCCCAGCGCGGCCCTGCTGTTCCCGGCGCTGGTCTACCTGTGCCGCCCGGTTTCCGCCCCGCGCCGCGAAGCGCTGCTGCTGGCACTGATCATCGCCGTCGGGATTCCCGCACAGCTGGCACTGGAAGGCCTGAGCAATCTTCAGGCAATGGGCTGGGCGGCGGTAAGCCTGCTCCTGCTGGGCGCGCTGTGGCGCGGGATACGCCCGGCCGAACGAAAGGCCTGAGTCAGCGGGCCGGTGCGCGCACCAGGCGCAGCCCGGCCAGCACCACGGCGAAGACGGCGAGCCCGGCGTTGTAGAGCACCAGCGCCGGCAGCGTGACCAGCATGGCCAGTACCGCCAGCCACCAGCCCGCCTGGCGTGGCACGAAGAAGGCCAGCAGCGAAAGCCCCAGCGCCAACTTGCCGAACACGCCGAAATGAATCGCCCAGCCCAGTTGCGAGCGCGCGCTGCACTCCCAGCGCATGGCTTCCTCGGCGCAGATGCCCACCCAGCGACTGTCCTCCATCAGCCCGAAACGCAAGCCATAGCTGGCGGCCAGCCAGAGCGCCAGGGCAAGCAGCAGGAGGATCAGGGGCAAACGTCGGGACATGGCGCCACTACTCCGGGAGGCAGGAAATCGGCGCCCAGCATAACCAGCGCCGGGGCCGATGCAAGAGGGTCCAAAGCCTGCTTAAACTTCCTTCACCCACGGAGCCTTCGATGAAGCGATCGACCCTGTTCCTACTGGTCTGCGCGGCCTCCAGCTTCTGGTGGCTGTGGCCGACCGAACGCCCCCACGCACCGCAGCAGCACAGCCAGGTCCTGTCTGCTGGCGGCTTCCGCGTCGAGCGCTATTCCATCTATCCGCTACAGGACTTCAGCATCGAGGCCCGCGTGCTAGGCCGCGAGGATTACCGACTGGGCCGCGAGGCCGAACTCTCGCCCACCGACCTCGCGCTGGGCTGGGGACCGATGGATGATCCGCAGGTACTCGCCGATATCCGCATCAGCCAGGGCAACCGCTGGTTCTACTGGCACGCCGACAAGCTGCCGATTCCCCGCCGCGAGCTGGAAACTCACGCCGCCAACATGCACATGATCCCGGCCAATGACGACGTGGCGCGCGCCCTGGCCCAGGTCAGCGCCGGGGAGCATGTGCGCCTGTCCGGCAAGCTGGTGCGCGTGGAAGGCGACGACGGCTGGCGCTGGGTCAGCTCGCTGACCCGCGAGGACACCGGCGCTGGCGCCTGCGAGCTGATCTGGCTGGAAAGCCTGGAGCGTTTCTGAAGCGTCCTGTTGCCAGCGGTGCGGGGCTTTGGGCATGCTCCGGAGCATTCGCAGCACAAGGATACTTTCATGCCTCGCGTCACCCTGCGTCCTGCCGCCCCCGACGACATTCCGCTGATCCTCGAGCTGATCCGCGAACTGGCCGACTACGAAAAGCTGGTCCACGAAGTGAAGGCCGACGCCCAGCGCATGCACGATCACCTGTTCGGCCCGCGCCCCTATGCCGAGGTGCTGATCGGTGAAGTGGACGGCGAGCCCCAGGGCTTCGCGCTGTTCTTCCACAACTACTCCACCTGGCTGAGCCAGCCGGGCATCTACCTCGAAGACCTCTACGTGCGCCCCGCTGCCCGTGGCGCCGGCCTGGGCAAGGCACTGCTGACCGAGTTGGCGCGGCTGGCGGTGGAGCGCGATTGCGGACGCCTGGAATGGTCGGTACTGGACTGGAACGAACCCGCCATCGGTTTCTACCGCAGCCTGGGCGCGCGCCCACAGGACGAATGGACCGTCTATCGTCTAACCGGCGACGCCTTGCGTGACCTGGCGCGCAAGGGCTGAAACGCATATCGCACTTGTAGGAAATGTGCTGGTCTTAATGCCCGGTCACCCTAGAGTTGGCCTCCTCTTGAAAGGACTCCGAACCATGACATTTCTTCGCCGCGTGGCCGCCCTGATCGGCGGCCTCGCACTGGGGCTCGCCGGGCCCGCTTTCGCCCGCGATGTGGATCAGGCCAGCTACGGCTATCCGTTGCTCAACCCGTTCGAGGCGACCATCGCCACCACCCCGCCGGAACTGCGCCCGCAGTTGCCGACGGATGACGACATCCGCCAGTCGGACTACGCGCTCAAGCTGCGCCCGGAGCGCGAGCATGAGCTGCCGAGCAACTTCTGGCCGGTGAAGAAACTGCACTACCGCCTGGCCTGGCAGAACCACGAAGCACCACTGGTGTTCATCATCGCCGGCACCGGCGCCCACTACTCCAGCACTACGCCGGAGTACCTCAAGCGCCTGTTCTACAACGCCGGCTACCACGTGGTGCAACTGTCCTCGCCGACCAGCTGGGACTTCATGGTCGGCGCCTCCCGCGTCGCCACGCCCGGCTACACGCCCGACGACGCCGATGACCTGTACCGGGTCATGCAGGCCGTGCGCGCGCAGCATCCGGACCTGCCCGTCAGCGACTACTACCTGACCGGCTACAGCCTCGGCGCGCTGCACGCGGCCTTCGTCAGCAAGCTCGACGAAACCCGCCGCAGCTTCAACTTCAAGCGCGTGCTGCTGCTCAACCCGCCGGTGAACCTCTATACCTCGGTGAGCAACCTCGACAAGCTGGTGCAGACCCACGTCAAGGGCATCAACGACACCAACACCTTCTACCAGGTGGTGCTGGCCAAGCTGACGCGCTACTTCGAGCAGAAAGGCTATGTCGACCTCAACGACGCCTTCCTCTTCGACCTGCAACAGTCCAAGCAGCACCTCTCCAACGAAGAGATGGCCATGCTGATCGGCGCGGTGTTCCGCTTCTCCTCCGCCGACATCGCCTTCACCTCGGACTTGATCAACCGCCGCGGCCTGATCACCCCGCCCAAGTACCCGATCACCGAAGGCACCAGCCTGACGCCCTTCTTCAAGCGCGCCATGCAGTGCGACTTCGAGTGCTACATGACCGACCAGCTGATGCCGCTGTGGCGCGCCAAGTACGACGGCGGCAGCCTGCCGCAGCTGGTTGACCAGGTCAGCCTGTACGGCGTCCAGGATTACCTGAAGGAGAGCCCGAAGATCGCCGTCATGCACAACGCCGACGACGTCATCCTCGGTCCGGGCGACATCGGCTTCCTGCGTCGCACCTTCGGCGACCGCCTGACGCTCTATCCGCGCGGCGGCCATTGCGGCAACCTCAACTACCGCGTGAACGCCCAGGACATGCTCGACTTCTTCAAGGGACAGGATGCCACGGCCACCGGCATCGCCACCGCGCAGACAGGGAACTGACTCCATGCCACTTCGCCATTCCTGGACTCTCGCCCTGCTGCTGGCCTGCGGCCTCGCCCAGGCCGAGACGCCGCAACCCATAAAGACCCCGACGTCCACCGCCTTCGACATGGTGCCGGACGAGGACGGCTTCAAGCACCCGCTGGACGCGCTGAAGTTCAACCCCGGCCTCGACCAGCGCGAGTTCGAGCGCGCCACCTTCGACGCCCTCAACGTCTACGACCCCTGGGAGTCGTGGAACCGCCGGGTCTACCACTTCAACTACCGCTTCGACGAGTGGGTGTTCCTGCCCGTGGTGAACGGCTACGAGTACGTCACCCCGCGCTTCGTACGCACCGGCGTGAGCAACTTCTTCAGCAACCTGGGCGAGGTGCCGACCCTGCTCAACAGCGTCGCCCAACTCAAGCCCGAGCGCGCGGCGAACAGCACCGCGCGACTGCTGTTCAACACCATCCTGGGCATCGGCGGCCTGTGGGACCCGGCCACGGCCATGGGCCTGCCCAAGGTCAGCGAAGACTTCGGCCAGACCCTGGGCTACTGGGGCGTACCGGACGGCCCGTACCTGATGCTGCCGATCCTCGGCCCGTCCAACCTGCGCGACACCGGCGGCCTGGTCACCGACTTCATCGCCGCCCGCGAAGTGAATTACCTGGACTACTCCGACCTCAGTCGCGAGTACTGGGAGCTGCCGGTGCTGGAGATCGTCAACAAACGCTACAGCAACAGCTTCCGCTACGGGCAGATGAATACGCCGTTCGAGTACGAAAAGCTGCGCTACTTCTACACCGAAGCCCGGCGCCTGCAGATCCAGGAGTAAGCCGGAACCGCCGCCTTCGGGCGGCGGTTTTCTTTCCGAATAAGCATCGAATTCATCGATAGTTAGACTGAAAAACTCGCAACCATTTATCCATCAACTGGGACTAGGATGATCTCCATTCACAGATCAAGGAGGTCCCCATGACCCGCTTACGTACCGTGATCGACCAGCACATCGGCCACCCGGCCTCCGACGGCGCCGGCGTGCGCCTGACCCGGGTGGTCGGCGGCCCCGGCATCGAACGCTTCGATCCGTTCCTGATGCTCGACCAGTTCGACACGCAGAATCCCGACGACTACATCGCCGGCTTCCCGGCCCACCCGCACCGTGGCTTCGAGACCGTCACCTACATGCTCGAAGGGCGCATGCGTCACGAAGACCACCTGGGCAACACCGGCCTGCTCAAGCCCGGCGGCGTGCAGTGGATGACGGCGGCCCACGGCATCATCCACAGCGAGATGCCCGAGCAGGTGGAAGGCGCCATGCGCGGCTTCCAGCTGTGGCTGAACCTGCCGGCGAAGGACAAGCTTTCCCCGGCCGGCTACCGCGACATCGAACCCGAGGACGTGCCCCGCGTGACCACCGCGCAAGGCGTTGGTGTGACCGTGATCGCCGGGCGCTTCGACGACGGCCAGACCGTCACCGAGGGTGCCGTGCAACGACCGGGCACCGAGCCGCACTACTACGACCTGGTGCTGCCGGCAGGCACCTCCGTGGCACCGCGCGTTCCGGCGGGTCATCGGGTGATGCTCTACGTCTACGAAGGATCGCTCAAGGTACCGGGCGAGCGCGGTGACGAGGCCGTCGCCACCAACCGCCTGGTGCGCCTCGGTCAGGGCGACGAGATCCAGCTGTCCAGCGACGAGGGCGCACGCGTCCTGCTGCTGGCCGGCAAACCGCTCAATGAACCGATCGTGCAGTACGGCCCGTTCGTGATGAACAGCCGCGAGGAGATCGAGCAGGCCCTGCGCGATTACCGCGATGGTGTCTTCGCCGTCTGAAGCCTCGCCGGCCCCTGCAGGAGCGGGCCATGCCCGCGATCAGCGGACAAGGTCCGCTGTTACAGACCTCTGCGGTTTACAGCGACCAGTCTTCCATTCCCAGAAAGCGCGCGATTTCCGCGCGCTTTTCCATGGCGTCGCGGTACCCCAGTTCGATCAGAGCGTTGCAGTACCCTGGCTCGAACAGCAGGTAGCTGAGCACACCCGCCCCGCTCGCCTTGGTCGCGCCCGGCCCACGCAGAAACAGGCGCAGCGGCCTGGGCAGTTCGTGGCGGTACTGCGCGGCGATCTCGTCCAGCGGCCGACTCGGTGAAATCAGCAGCACATCCACCGGTGCCAGCCCCAGCGTTGCACGGCGAGCTTCCTCGGGCACCAGTGAACTGAGGAAGTTGATCCGGTGCAGCAGCTCGATATCGCCTTCGAGGCTGTCGATGAAGGTACTGTTCAACAGGTGGATGCCCACCTGCGCCAGGCTCGGCGGCTGGCCCGTGCGGTAGTTGGCCACCAGCTCGTTGGCGCTGCCGACCGTGGGGTTGCCACTGACACCGATCACCAGCACACGATTGGCACCCAGGTGCAGCGCCGGGCTGATCGGCGCCTGCTGGCGCACCGCACCGTCGCCGAAGAACTCGCGGAGAATCTTCACCGGGCGGAACAGCAGCGGTATCGCCGAACTGGCCAGCAGGTGCTCGATCTGCAACCGCGTCGGCACGCCGATGCGGCGGTGGCGCAGCCAGGGATCGATGGTGGCGCGGCCCTGGTAGAAAGTCACCGCCTGGCCGGACTCGTAGCCGAAGGCAGTCACCGCCACCGCACGCAGATTGCGCCGACGCACAGCGGCGGCGATGCCGGACAGGTCCAGCTCACGTTCGAGCAGATAGCGCAGCGGCGTGCTGTCCAGCAGCGCCACCGGCTCGCGCTTGCCCAGCCCCAGCAGGCTGTGGCCAAGGAACTTGAAAGCCTGGCTGAACACGCCGGGCCAGTCGGCGCGGTACACCTGCCCGGTGCGGAAGCCCTTCCAGACCTTGGTCAGCCGCTCCACCGCACCGGTGAAGGACAATGCCCCGCAGGCCAAGCCGACGGCATTGATGGCGCCGGCGGAGGTGCCGACGATCACCGGAAAGGGATTCTCCGCCCCCTCCGGCAACAGTTCGGCGATGGCAGCCAGCACGCCGACCTGGTAGGCCGCCCGCGCGCCGCCGCCGGAGAGGATCAGGCCGGTGACGGCCGATGATCTTGCGGGAGTGGCGGGAGGAGTGGCGGAGTCGGTCACGGCAGAAGTCCTTGTCGCGTCGTTTCCAGCGTAGCCCGCCGGAGCGTTACTTCTTCTTGTCGTAGAGCTTGGGCTCGCCCTCGGGGCGGCTCTTGAAGCGGCGGTGCGCCCAGAGGTACTGCTCGGGCTGGCGACGAATCTCGCTCTCTACCCACTGGTTGATGCGGATGCAGTCGGCCTCTTCGCTCTCGCCGGGGAAGTCTTCCAGCGGCGGGTGGATGGTCAGGCGGTAGCCGGAACCATCGGCCAGGCGCGACTGGGTAAACGGCAGCACCAGCGCGCGGCCCAGGCGGGCGAACTTGGTGGTGGCGGTAACGGTGGCCGCCTGGATGCCGAAAAGCGGCACGAACAGGCTCTGCTTGGCGCCGTAGTCCTGGTCCGGCGCGTACCAGATGGCGCGGCCGGCGCGCAGCACCTTGAGCATGGCGCGCACATCTTCGCGCTCGATGGCGGTGGCGTCGGCGTTATGCCGCTCGCGGCCGGTGCGCTGGACGAAGTCGAACACCGGGTTGTCGTGCTCGCGGTACATGCCGTCGATGGTCTGCACCTGGCCGAGCAATGCCGCGCCGATCTCCAGGGTGGTGAAGTGCATGGCCATCAGGATCACGCCCTTGCCTTCGGCCTCGGCCTTCTTCAGGTGCTCGATGCCTTCGATATGGGCGAGCCTGGCCAACCGCGCCTTCGGCCACCACCAGCTCATGGCCATCTCGAAGAAGGCGATGCCGGTGGAAGCGAAGTTTGCCTTGAGCAGGCGCTTGCGCTCGGCGGCGGAGAGATCCGGGAAGCACAGCTCCAGGTTGCGCGCGGCAATCGCCCGGCGGCTGCCGACCACGCGGTACATCAGCGCGCCCAGCGCACGACCCAGAGACAGCAGCGCCGGGTACGGCAGCTGCACCACCAGCCAGAGCACGCCGAGACCGAGCCAGAGCGGCCAGTGGCGGGGATGAAGGAACTCACGGCGAAAGGTGGGGCGGTCCATGGAACTTTCCGGTGACGATCAAAGCCCGACATTCTACCTTGCCGATACGTCCCGCGCCTCCCGCGTGGCCTAGCAATCGGCCACGCTTGCGGCTGCCGGGGCGGTCCGCTATAAGTCCAACCATTTTGATGACGCAGTCCGACCATGAGCCAAGCTGACCTTCTCGACCACGATCCCGTATTCCAGCTCAAGGGCAGCATGCTGGCCGTCACCGTTCTGGAACTGGCCCACAATGACCTGCCTCGTCTGGACCGCCAGCTCGCCGACAAGGTCGCCCAGGCGCCCAACTTCTTCCGCGACACCCCGCTGGTGCTGGCGCTGGACAAGTTGCCCGACGGCGAAGGCCAGCTCGACCTGCAAGGCGTGCTGGACATCTGCCGCCGCCACGGCCTGCGCACCCTGGCAGTGCGCGCCAGCCGCGAGGAAGATATCCGCCTGGCCACCATGTTCGACATTCCCGTGCTGCCGCCGTCGGGCTCATCCCGCGAGCGAGCGGTCGAACCCAAGGACGCCGTCCCGCAGGTGACCGGCGCCGCGCCAGTCCGTCGCCCGCGTGGCGAGAAGCTCTCCGAGAAGGTGGTCGAGCAGGCCGCCGGCGCTGGCGTGCAGGCCGACAAAAGCGTGGAGAAGCCGGCTGAGCAACCCGCCGAGACCAAACCCGAGAAGACGGTCGACGACGCTGCAGAGGCAACAGCCGAAGCGCAGGAAGCCGCTGCGCAAGCGGCCCCGGAAAAGCCTGCCGAGCCGCCGGCGCCGGTCGTCCGCCCGACCAAGCTGGTGACCACCCCGGTACGCGGCGGCGTGCAGATCTATGCCGCCGGCGGCGACCTGATCGTTCTGGCTCCCGTCAGCCCCGGTGCGGAACTTCTCGCCGACGGAAATATCCATGTGTACGGTCCGATGCGCGGTCGTGCCCTGGCCGGTGTCAAGGGCGACACCAGCGCGCGGATTTTCTGCCAGCAACTGGCCGCGGAACTCGTGTCCATCGCTGGTAATTACAAGGTCGCCGAAGACCTTCGACGCAGTCCGCAATGGGGGCAGGCGGTGCACGTCAGCCTGTCGGGTGACGTGTTGAACATCACCCGCCTTTAACGGATACTGCCGCGACTTTCAGGGACCAGAATTCTTCGTTTTTTCTTTGGGGTGAATCACCTTGGCCAAGATCCTCGTAGTCACTTCCGGTAAGGGTGGCGTCGGTAAAACCACCACCAGCGCAGCCATCGGCACCGGCCTGGCCCTGCGCGGCCACAAGACCGTCATCGTCGACTTCGACGTAGGCCTGCGTAACCTCGACCTGATCATGGGCTGCGAACGCCGCGTGGTTTACGACTTCGTCAACGTCATCAACGGCGAAGCGACCCTCACCCAGGCCCTGATCAAGGACAAGCGCCTCGAGAACCTGTTCGTGCTGGCCGCCAGCCAGACCCGCGACAAGGACGCGCTCACCCAGGAAGGCGTCGGCAAGGTCATCGAAGAACTCAAGCAGTCCTTCGACTACGTGATCTGCGACTCCCCGGCCGGCATCGAGAAAGGTGCCCACCTGGCCATGTACTACGCCGATGAGGCGATTGTCGTGACCAACCCGGAAGTGTCCTCGGTCCGCGACTCCGACCGCATGCTCGGCCTGCTGGCCAGCAAATCCGCCCGCGCCGAGAAAGGCGAGGACGCGATCAAGGAACACCTGCTGCTGACCCGCTACAACCCCGAGCGTGTCACCAAGGGCGAAATGCTCGGCGTCGAGGACGTCGAGGAAATCCTGGCCATCCGTCTGCTCGGCGTGATCCCGGAATCCCAGGCGGTGCTCAAGGCATCCAACCAGGGCGTACCGGTCATCCTCGACGAAGAAAGCGATGCCGGCCAGGCGTACAGCGACGCCGTCGAGCGACTGCTGGGCAAAGAAATGCCCCACCGTTTCCTCGACGTGCAGAAGAAAGGATTCCTGCAACGACTGTTCGGAGGACGTGAATGAGCCTTTTAGATTTCTTCCGCAGCCGGAAAGCGCAAAACAGCGCCTCGATCGCGAAAGAAAGACTCCAGATCATCGTCGCCCATGAGCGCGGCAACCGTTCGCAACCGGACTACCTCCCGCAGCTGCAGAAAGACCTGCTGGAAGTGATCCGCAAATACGTGCCCATCGACCAGGAACAAGTCCAGGTCGAGCTGGCCAACCAGGGCAGCTGTTCGATCCTGGAACTCAACATCACCCTGCCGGAGCGTTGATCCGGCCCGGGTGAATCTGCGGCGGCTTCGGCCGCCGCAGTCGTTTCTGTCCCACTTACTTTCGCGTACGAGCTTCCATGCCGCTTTCCCAGATCGAATTCGTCCATGAGGACGCCGCCCTCCTGGTGGTGAACAAGCCCACCCTGCTGCTCTCCGTGCCCGGCCGCGCGGACGACAACAAGGACTGCCTGATCACCCGCCTGCAGGAGAACGGCTACCCCGAAGCGCGCATCGTCCACCGCCTGGACTGGGAAACCTCCGGCCTGATCGTGCTGGCCCGCGATGCCGACAGCCACCGCGAGCTGTCCCGCCAGTTCCACGACCGCGAGACCGAGAAGGCCTATACCGCACTGTGCTGGGGCGAACCCGAGCTGGACAGCGGTCGCATCGAAGCGCCGCTGCGCTACGACCCGCCGACCAAGCCGCGCCACGTGGTGGACTTCGAGCAGGGCCGCCATGCGCTGACCTTCTGGCGCGTCATGGAGCGCCACGGCAACTGGAGCCGCGTCGAGCTCACGCCGATCACTGGCCGCTCGCATCAACTGCGCGTGCACATGCTGAGCATCGGCCACCCGCTGCTGGGTGATCGCCTGTATGCCGAAGGCGAAGCCCTGGAACTGCGCGACCGCCTGTGCCTGCACGCCAGCATGCTGGCGCTGACCCATCCGCAGACCGGCGAGCGCCTGCGCTTCGAGTCGCCCGCGCCGTTCTGACCGCTCTCTGATCGGCGTGCAACCGTAAACGGTTGTACGCCCGACACCCCGCCCCCAGGCCGCAGATTCGTGCATTTACGTTAAACTTCCGGCCATTCGCTGTCCGGAGTTACCCATGCGTACAGAACTCAACCAGGGCCTGATCGATTTCCTCGCGGCCTCCCCCACTCCCTTCCACGCCACCCAGGCTCTCGCCCTTCGTCTCGAAGAGGCCGGCTACCAGCGCCTGGACGAGCGCGACGCCTGGCGCACCGAAGCCGGTGGTCGCTATTACGTCACCCGCAACGACTCCTCGCTGATCGCCTTCAAGCTCGGCACTGCGCCCCTGCTGGAGAACGGCCTGCGCCTGGTCGGCGCGCACACCGACAGCCCCTGCCTGCGCGTCAAGCCGAACCCCGAGCTGGTGCGCAACGGCTACTGGCAGCTGGGCGTCGAAGTCTATGGCGGCGCGCTGTTCGCCCCCTGGTTCGACCGCGACCTGTCCCTGGCCGGCCGCGTCACCTTCCGCCTGGCCGGCAAGGTCGAGAGCAAGCTGATCGATTTCAGGGCTCCCATCGCGGTGATCCCGAACCTGGCGATCCACCTCAACCGCGAAGCCAACATGGGCTGGTCGATCAACGCGCAGACCGAACTGCCACCGATCCTCGCCCAGGTCGCCGCCGGCGAGACCCGTGACTTCCGCGACCTGCTCGGTGAACAGCTGCAGCTGGAGCACGGCATCACCGCCGACGCCATCCTCGATTACGAGCTGAGCTTCTACGACACCCAGCGCGCCGCCGTGATCGGCCTCGACCAGGCCTTCATTGCCGGCGCCCGCCTGGACAACCTGCTGTCCTGCTTCGCCGGCTTGCAGGCCCTGCTGGGCAGCAGCGACGAGCAGAGTGGCGTGCTGGTCTGCACCGATCACGAAGAAGTGGGTTCCTGCTCCGCCTGCGGCGCCGACGGCCCGTTCCTGGAGCAGGTGCTGCGCCGCCTGCTGCCCGAGGGCGATGCCTTCACCCGCACCGTGCAGCGCTCGCTGCTGGTTTCCGCCGACAACGCCCACGGCGTGCACCCGAACTACGCCGACAAGCACGACGGCAACCACGGCCCGAAGCTCAACGGCGGCCCGGTGATCAAGATCAACAGCAACCAGCGCTACGCCACCAACAGCGAGACCGCCGGTTTCTTCCGCCACCTGTGCCTGGAAAACGAAGTGCCGGTGCAGAGCTTCGTGACCCGCAGCGACATGGGTTGCGGCTCGACCATCGGCCCGATCACCGCCAGCCAGATCGGCGTGCGCACGGTCGACATCGGCCTGCCAACTTTCGCCATGCACTCGATCCGCGAGCTGGCCGGCAGCCAGGACCTGCACTACCTGGCCAAGGTCCTCAGCGCCTTCTACGACAGCGCCGACCTGCCCTGACCCGAACGCCCGGCAAAAGCCGGGCGTTTTTCTTCCAGCACTCCGCCCCTGCAATCAATCCGGCACCTCCACGCTCACGTGGATGGCGTCGTGCCGCCAGAACTCCAGGTCACAATCGATGATGCGCCCATGCTGGTCGCCATTGATGCGGGTGATGCGCAGCGCCGGGCTGCCCTCGGCGACGCGCAGCACGCTGGCTGCCTCGCCGTGCAGGGCCGTGGGCACCATGTCGAAGCGCACGCGGCCGTAACGGATGTCATAGCGACTGGCATACAACTCGGTGAGTGAGCAGGTCAGGTCGCTGTCGAGAATGCCGGGGAAGTATGCCGGGTTGAGGTAGTGCTCGACATAGAGCACCAACCGTCCATCCACCCGCCGCAGCCGGCGGACCTGGTAGACGCTGGACAGCGCCGGCAGCTCCAGCAGCTCGCAGATCGCCGCGCTGGCGGGAATCTGCCGGGCCGACAGCACCTCGGTTTCCGGCACCCGGCCCTGCCCTTCCACCATGGCGTGGTAGTGGCTGCGCACCAGCGGGTTGTACAGCAGCCGCGGCGGCGAGACGAACCAGCCACGACGCTCCTCGCGGTAGATCAGCCCCTGGGCCTCCAGTTGCCCCAGCGCCTCGCGCAGGGTGATCCGCGTGGTGTCGAACAGCTCGCTCAGCTTGCGTTCGGCCGGCAGCTTGCCGCCGGCGCTGAGCAGGCCGCTGTCGATCTGTTCGATGAGTGCGCGGCAGATCGCCGTGACCGTGGGTAGCGCCGTATCGCGCATTCGATTCCCTCTTTTGGACTAGTCCAGCCCCAGAACGGGGCATTTCTTTCCCCCGACGGGGTGCGGTCATCCTAGGAAAGCCCCATGACCATCCCGTGACAATGCCTTTTCAAGCAGCCGCCATGCCAGTTAACGACACCAGCGTAGCCCAGGCGAATCGGGGCATTGGCGATGGTCTACGCTTTTCCCCTACGACCCGCCGGCCGCTCAGGGCCGGGCTGGCGCGCCTGGGGCTTACATCAAACTGTCATCCGCCCCGCTTAGATTGGCCTGCGTCTTGCTGATCTAGACCACGCTTGAAAACACTGAACGTCATCCGAAGGAGCACCGAATGAAACGCTTGCTTGCTTCACTGCTGGGATCGGCCATTGCCTTGGGCAGCGGCCTCGCCATGGCGGCCACCGCCGATCTGCAATCGCTGGAAGCCGCCGCCCGCAAGGAAGGCCAGGTCAACAGCGTGGGCATGCCCGACAGCTGGGCGAACTGGAAGGACACCTGGAAGGATCTGGAAAGCAAGTACGGCCTCAAGCACATGGACACCGACATGAGCTCGGCCCAGGAGCTGGCCAAGTTCAAGGCCGAGAAAGAGAACGCCAGCGCCGACATCGGCGACGTCGGCGCCGCCTTCGGCCCCATTGCCCTGCAGATGGACGTCAGCCAGCCCTACAAGCCCAGCACCTGGGACCAGATCCCGGAATGGGCCAAGGACAAGGACGGCCACTGGGCGCTCGCCTACACCGGCACCATCGCCTTCATCGTCAACAAGCAACTGGTGAAGGACGTGCCGCACAGCTGGGCCGACCTGCTCAAGGGCAAGTACAAGGTCACCATCGGTGACGTCAGCGCTGCCGCCCAGGCCGTCAACGGCGTACTGGCCGCGAGCATCGCCAACGGCGGCGACGAGAAGAACATCAAGCCGGGCCTGGAGTTCTTCGCCCAGCTGGCCAAGCAGGGTCGTCTGTCGCTGACCAACCCGGTGATCAACACCCTGGAGAAGGGTGAAGTGGAAGTCGGCATCGTCTGGGACTTCAACGGCCTGAGCTACCGCGACCAGATCGACCCGACGCGCTTCGAGGTACTGATTCCCTCCGACGGCTCGGTGATCTCCGGCTACACCACCATCATCAACAAGTACGCGAAGAACCCGAACGCCGCCAAGCTGGCCCGCGAGTACATCTTCAGCGACGCCGGGCAGATCAACCTCGCCAAAGGCAACGCCCGCCCGATCCGCGCCGAGCACCTGACCCTGCCGGATGACGTGAAGGCCAAGCTGCTGCCCAACGAGCAGTACGCCAAGGCCCAGCCGATCAAGGACCCCAAGGCCTGGGAAGAGACCTCCAAGCGTCTGCCGCGCCTGTGGCAGGAAAACGTCATCATCAACATGCAATGACGCCCAGCCGCCCCGGCTCGCACCGGGGCGGCCGCGTTCCAACGAAGGCCCCGCCCATGCGCCACGACGTCATCCTGGTCGTCCTCGACGGCCTCAACTACAGCGTCGCCCACGACTGCATGGGCCACCTGCAGGCCCTGTGCAACGCCGGACGCGGCCAGCTCTACCGGCTCGAATGCGAGCTGCCTTCGCTGTCCCGCCCGTTGTACGAATGCATCCTCACCGGCGTGCGCCCCATCGACAGCGGTATTCTGCACAACGACGTGTCGCGCCTGTCCAACCAGCGCAGCCTGTTCCACTACGCCCGCGATGCCGGCCTGACGACTGCCGCCGCGGCGTACAACTGGGTCAGCGAGTTGTACAACCGCACGCCCTTCGACCCAGCGCGCGACCGTCATACCGACGACGAGTCCCTGCCGATCCAGCACGGCCACTTCTACTGGACGGACCATTACCCCGACTCGCACCTGCTCACCGATGCCGAGTCGCTGCGCCGCCGACATGCGCCGAACTGCCTGCTGGTGCACCCGATGAACATCGACGACGCCGGCCACAAGCATGGCCTGGGCACGCCGCAGTACCGCAACAGCGCGCGGCACGTCGACATCATCCTCTCCGAGTACCTGCACCAGTGGCTGGCCGCCGGCCACCAGGTGATGGTCACCGCCGACCACGGCATGAACGACGACCGCAGCCACGGCGGCATCCTCCCCGAGGAGCGCGAAGTGCCACTGTTCGTCTTCGGCGAGGCGTTCAGCCTCGATGACCAGGCGCGCCCGCGCCAGATCGAACTCTGCGGCACGCTGTGCGAGATCCTCGGCGCCGCCCACGACAAACCGGTCTGCCGGGAGTTGCTCAAGGCATGAGATCGAACACCGGAAAACTCTTCGCCCTGCTCTGCCTGCTGCCCTTCGCGCTGTTCTTCTTCGCCTTCCAGCTCGCGCCACTGCTGTGGGTGATGATCAACAGCGTGCGCACCGGCGACGGCTGGGGCCTGGGCAACTTCAGCGAAATCTTCGGTTCGCCGTTCTACCTGCAGGCGATCCGCTACAGCCTGGAGATTTCGGTCTGGTCGAGCCTGATCGGGCTGGCCATCGCCATCCTCGGCAGCTACTCGCTGCGCCAGGTGGACAGCAAGCTGCGCGACTTCGTGATGGCCTTCGCCAACATGACCAGCAACTTCGCCGGTGTGCCGCTGGCCTTCGCCTTCATCATCATCCTGGGCTTCAACGGTGCCATCACGCTGCTGCTGAAACAGGCGGGGATCATCGAGGACTTCAACCTCTATTCGAAGACCGGCCTGATCATCCTCTACACCTACTTCCAGATTCCTCTGGGGGTGATGCTGCTCTACCCGGCCTTCGACGCCCTGCGCGAAGACTGGCGCGAGTCCGCCGCGCTGCTGGGCGCCAGCCAGTGGGAGTTCTGGCGGCACATCGGCATCCCGGTGCTGACGCCTGCGCTGCTGGGCACCTTCGTCATCCTGCTGGCCAACGCGCTGGGCGCCTACGCCACGGTCTACTCGCTGACCACCGGCAACTTCAACGTGGTGCCGATCCGCATCGCCGGGCTGGTCTCGGGCGACGTGTTCCTCGACCCGAACATGGCCAGCGCGCTGGCAATGGTGCTGGTCGGCCTGATGAGCATCATTACCCTGGCCCACCAGTGGCTGCTGCGCCGGAGCTACCATGTCGAGAAACGCTAGTCCGCTGTACCACCGCGTGGTGGTCTATGCGCTGTTCCTGATCCTGCTGGTGCCGCTGGCCGCCACCCTGCTCTACTCACTGGCCACCTCGTGGAGCGCCAGCGTGTTGCCGGACGGGCTGACCCTGAAGTGGTTCCTGACCCTGTGGAGCGACCCGCGCTTCCTCGTCGCCTTCGGCCAGTCGCTGCTGGTGTGCTTCGGCGCGCTGATCCTCAGCGTGGTGCTGGTGCTGCCGCTGATGTTCGTCATCCACTACTACTTCCCGCGCCTGGACGCGCTGATGAACGTGCTGATCCTGCTGCCCTTCGCGGTGCCGCCGGTAGTGTCGTCGGTCGGCCTGCTGCAGCTCTACGCCTCGGGCCCGGTGCCCATCGTCGGCACGCCGTGGATCCTCATCGGCTGCTACTTCACCATCGCCCTGCCCTTCATGTACCGGGCGATCAGCAACAACCTGCAGGCGATCAACCTGCACGACCTGATGGACGCCGCCCACCTGCTCGGCGCCAGCACCTGGCAGGCCGCCCTGCTGGTGGTGCTGCCGAACCTGCGCAAGGGCCTGATGGTGGCGCTGTTCCTGTCCTTCAGCTTCCTCATCGGCGAGTTCGTCTTCGCCAACCTGCTGGTGGGCACCCGCTACGAGACGCTGCAGGTGTTCCTCAACAACATGCGCAACAGCAGCGGCCACTACACCAGCGCGGTGGTGGTCTCCTACTTCCTCTTCGTCCTGCTGCTCACCTGGGCGGCGAACAGACTTAACAAGGACAAGACATGAGCTTCCTCAGCGTCGAGACACTGAACAAGAGCTACGGCAGCACCACAGTATTCCAGGACATCGACTTTGCCGCCGAACGCGGTGAGTTCGTCACCCTGCTCGGCCCCAGCGGCTGCGGCAAATCCACCCTGCTGCGCTGCATCGCCGGCCTCACTGCGGTGGACAGCGGGCGCATCCTGCTGGACGGCGAGGACATCGTGCCCAGGAGCCCGCAGAAGCGCGGCATCGCCATGGTGTTCCAGAGCTACGCGCTGTTCCCCAACATGACCGTGGAGCAGAACGTCGCCTTTGGCCTGCGCATGCAGAAGGTGCCGGCTGCGGAGTCAACCCTGCGCGTGCGCGAGGCGCTGGAGATGGTCGAGCTCGGCCCGCTGGCGGCGCGCTATCCGCACCAGCTGTCCGGCGGTCAGTGCCAGCGCGTCGCCCTGGCCCGCTCGCTGGTCACCCGCCCGCGCCTGCTGCTGCTCGACGAGCCGCTGTCAGCGCTGGACGCGCGCATCCGCAAGCACCTGCGCGAGCAGATCCGCCGCATCCAGCAGGAGCTGAAACTGACCACGGTGTTCGTCACCCACGACCAGGAAGAAGCCCTGACGCTGTCCGACCGCATCGTGCTGATGAACGCCGGGCGCATCGTCCAGAGCGGCGACGCCGAGACGCTCTACACCGCGCCGGAAAACGCCTTTGCCGCCGGTTTCATCGGCAACTACAACCTGCTCGACGCCGCCCAGGCAACCAAGCTGCTCGACCGGCCGTTCCGCCAGCAGGTGGCGATCCGCCCCGAGTCCCTGCGCCTGAGCGTGGAGCCGGGCGAAGGCATCCCGGTTCGGGTACTCTCCCACAGCCTGCTGGGCAACGTGATCCGCTACCGGGTCGACGCCAGTGGCGTCGAGCTGACCGTGGACGTCCTCAATCGCAGCGCCGAGCGGCTGTACCCGGCCGGCACCCAGCTCGGCCTGCAAATCGACCTTGAAAGCATTCGGGAGGTGGCCTGATGGCCCTGGTGATATTCGACCTCGACGACACCCTGATCGACGGCGACTGCGCGAGCCTGTGGAGCCAGCGCATGGCCGATCTCGGCTGGGTGGACGCGGAGTCGTTCCTCAAGCGCGACGCCGAACTGATGGCGCTGTACGCGCAGGGCAAACTGCCCATGGAGGACTACATGGCCTTCGCCCTGGAACCGATGGCCGGGCGCAGCGTGGATGAGATCGAGCGGGAAGTGGCAACCTTCGTCGAGGACGTGATCGAGCCCCTGATCCACACCGATGCCTGCGCCAGCCTCGCCCGCCACCGCGAGGCTGGCGACCGTCCGCTGGTGATCTCCGCCTCGGGCGTGCACCTGGTGCAGCCCATCGCCGAACGCATCGGCATCGACGAAGTGCTGGCCATCGACCTGGAAGTGCTCAACGGCCACTATACCGGCCGCACCGAGGGCGTGCTGACCTACCGCGAAGGCAAGGTGCTGCGCCTGCTCGACCTGCTGGAGGGCGACGACAGCCCGCTGGCCGAAGCGCACTTCTACTCCGACTCGCGCAACGACCTGCCGCTGCTCAAGCTGGTGGGCAAACCGCACGTGGTGAACGCCGACCCGGTGCTGCTGGAGCACGCGCAGAAGATGGGCTGGGACGTTCTGAACTGGAAGTGAACCCGGCGCGCCGGTCTGCCTGAACCGTCAGGCCGGCAACAACTCCAGCAGATGCTTCTGCATGCGCAGCTCTTCCGTCTCCTGCGAGAGATCCGGTGATAGCCGGGCAAAGGCCACTGCTCGCTCAAGCTGGTGGCGAAACTCCTGTTGATCCCCCGCCGCCGCAGCGCGTACTGCCAGACAGCGCGCCCAGATGCTCGCGTACTCGCGCTGCAGGCGCTGTGGCAACAACTCGTCGAACAGGCCGAGCACACTTCCAGACGCAACGGCCTGAGCGAATGCCAGCTCGGCGCTGATCAACCTGAGCATGTCGTACAGCACCTTCTGCAGCGCATCAGGAAGTGCATTGCGCTGCACCTGGAAGGATGAATCCAGCGCGGCGGCCTCCTGCCAGCGGCCCTGGATCTGCAGCGCACGCAGACGGATGTAGAGTGCCACCAGCGGCATCGGTGACTCCTGGGATTCCAGCAGCTGCAGCTCCGCCTCGGGCATCTGATCCGCACACAGCCCCGAGCAGGACAGCCCCATCAGGCGCGCGAAGGCCAGTTGCGGGTGCGCCGCATCCATCCCGCGCCACCAGCGCAGCATCCACAAGCCATCGCTGACCTGCCTGAGCTTGCCCTGTACCGGCAACAGATTGGCGACGCCCATGCAGGCATTGGTCGCCGCCACCGCGAGCAGGAGGCCCTGCACAGGGCCGTCCTTCAGCGCCAGCGAAACCAGTCCTGCGAGCCCTGCCACGAGCAGGTTCGCCAACGGCCCCCCGGCGTTGAACCAGACATGCTGGCGCCGCCAGGGACCACGCGGGTCGGCGAAAGCCATCACATAGCCAGCGAGCTTCTGCGGGTGCTTCGGCTGCCGGCTGAATGTCCAGCCTCGGCGCCGCATGCGGAAATCCCAGCGGCCGACGCGCAGGCGCATCACCGTCATTCCCCCCAGGCGGGCGCCCAAGAGATGTCCGAATTCATGCACGAAAATGGACTGGTAGATGGCCACGAAGCCGAGCAGCAGACCGGGGACGATCCACACCGGCTCGGCGGGCATCGAGAGCATGCTCAGGGCCATGCCCAGCGCGCCCGTCGCGCCACCGAGGATAACCGTCAGCATCCGCAGGGGCGTGTTGAGCCACTTGGGCAATGACCAGAGACCGGCAGCATTGCCGATCCTGCTTTGCGACATCCCTGTCTCGCTCATGGCTGCGCTCCCTGCGCCAAGCGCCTGATCAGCTCAGGCTTTCGTCGATCAGCACCACCACCTTGCCCTGCACCTGGTTGCTCGCCAGGGCATCGAACGCGCTCTGCGCGTCGCGGACCGGGAAGGTGCGCTCCAGTTGCGGGCTCAACTTGCCGGATTCGAACAGAGGCCAGACCTTCTGCCCCAGCTCGGCGATCAGCTGCGCCTTGTAGTCGGCGTCGCGCGAACGCAGGGTCGAGCCGATCAGCTGGACACGCTTGCCCAGCAGCAGGGCCAGGTCCAGTTCAGCCTTGCGACCGCCCATCAGGCCAATGACCACCCATCGACCGTCGCGGCCGAGGATTTCCAGGTCCAGCTTGGCGTAGTTCGCCCCAACAGGGTCGAGGATCACATCGAAGGGAGCGAAATCCCGAAGCGATTCGAGGCTCTCGCCGCGCAGGGCGCCGCCCTCGGCGCCGAGGCCCTCGCAATAGGCGAGACGGTCGGCCGAACCGACGCTCACCCAGCACGGGCTGCCAAAGGCCTTGCACAGCTGGATACCGGCCGAGCCTACGCCGCTGGCGCCCGCGTGCAGCAGGACTTTCTCACCGGGCTGCAGCGCACCGAGCATGAACAGGTTCAGCCACGCCGTGGCGTACACCTCCGGCAGCGCGGCGGCCTCGGCCAGGCTCAGGCCCGCAGGCACCGGCAGCGCATGACGCTCGTCCACCACCACTTCCTCGGCCATGCCACCACCAGCCAGCAAGGCACAGACGCGGTCGCCCACCTGCCAGGTGCTGCCCGCGCCGACCTCGGTCACCACACCCGAACATTCCAGGCCAATGATGTCGCTCGCCCCCGGCGGCGGTGGGTAGAGACCGGCCACCTGCAGCAGGTCGGCGCGGTTGAGTCCCGCGGCGGCGACCTGGATGCGGATCTGTCCCTGTGCGCAAGTCGGGTTCGGGCGCTCGGCCCACTCCACTCGCCCTTCGATGCCTTGCAATGCGTTCACGCTGCCTCCATAGTGACTTCGCAGGGCCCGATCCGTAAGGTCGGGCCCTTTCTTCGCGCCGAATTCACCTGCGATTGAACCCGGCGCCGCCAATTAAGGCCTAATATGCGTCATAACTCCGCGATCAGTCGAATCAGCATGAAGCGATTTTTGCCCCGTACCGCCCTGTTGTTCATCCTCGGCGCAACTGCCTTTTCCTCGTTCGCGGCGACCACCAGCCCGAACGTCTGGGACGGCCTGCAGCCCGACCGGGATCAAGTGATCGCCAGCCTCAACATCGTTGAGCTGCTCAAGCGCCATCACTACAACAAGCCGCCGCTGAACGACGAGCGCTCGGCGAAAATCTACGACAGCTACCTGAAGACTCTCGACCCGGCGCGCATGTACTTCACCGCCGCCGACATCGACCAGTTCGCGCCCTGGCGCACCCAGTTCGACGACTTCCTGAAAAGCGGCGAACTGGAGCCCGGCTTCACCATCTACAAGCGTCACCTCGACCGCCTGAAGGAGCGCCTGGACTTCGCCCTGGCCACCCTGAACAAGGGCGTCGACAAGATGGACTTCAACACCGACGAATCGCTGGAAATCGACCGCGAGAAATCGCCCTGGGCGAAAGACAGCGCCGCGCTCGACGACCTGTGGCGCAAGAAGGTGAAGGACGAAGTCCTGCGCCTGAAGATCGCCGGCAAGGACAACAAGGCCATCCAGGAACAGCTGACCAAGCGCTACAAGAACCAGCTGATGCGCCTTGAGCAGACCCGCAGCGAAGACATCTTCCAGGCCTACATCAACGCCTTCGCCCAGACCTACGATCCGCACACCCAGTATCTGTCGCCGGACAGCGCGGAAAACTTCGACATCAACATGAGCCTCTCGCTGGAAGGCATCGGCGCCGTGCTGCAGAGCGACAACGACTACGTCAAGGTCGTGCGCCTGGTACCGGCCGGCCCCGCCGAGAAGAGCAAGCAGATCGCCACCTCCGACAAGATCATCGGCGTCGCCCAGGGCAAGGGCGAGATGGTCGACGTGGTCGGCTGGCGTCTGGATGAAGTGGTCAAGCTGATCCGCGGCCCGAAAGGCTCGCAGGTCCGCCTGGAAGTGATCCCGTCCACCAACGCGCCGAACGACCAGACCAGCAAGATCGTCACCATCACCCGCGAGGCGGTGAAGCTGGAAGACCAGGCGGCGAAGAAGTCGGAAATCACCATCGACCACGAAGGCAAGAACTACAAGCTGGGCATCATCGACGTGCCCGCGTTCTACCTCGACTTCAAGGCCTACCGCGCTGGCGACCCGGACTACAAGTCCACCACCCGCGACGTGAAGAAGCTCATCGCCGAACTGCAGAAGGACAAGGTCGACGGCATCGTCATTGACCTGCGCAACAACGGCGGCGGCTCCCTGCAGGAAGCCACCGAGCTGACCGGCCTGTTCATCGACCAGGGTCCGACCGTGCTGGTGCGCAACAGCGACGGCCGTGTCGACGTGCTCAACGATGACGAGGGCAAGGCCTTCTACACCGGCCCGATGACCGTGCTGGTCAACCGCCTGTCCGCCTCGGCTTCGGAGATCTTCGCCGGCGCCATGCAGGACTACCACCGCGCGCTCATCGTCGGTGGCCAGACCTTCGGCAAGGGCACCGTGCAGACCATCCAGCCGCTCAATCATGGCGAGCTGAAGCTGACCCTGGCCAAGTTCTACCGCGTCTCCGGCCAGAGCACCCAGCACCAGGGCGTGATCCCGGACATCGCCTACCCGTCCATCGTCGACGACAAGGAAATCGGCGAAAGCGCCCTGCCCGACTCCATGCCGTGGGACACCATCAAGCCCGCGCTGAAGGCCCAGGCCGACCCGTTCAAGCCGTTCCTCGATCAGTTGCGCACCCGTCACGACGCGCGCACCGAGCACAACGCGGACTTCGTCTACGCCCGCGAGCGTCTCGCCCTGGCCCAGGAGCTGATGAAGGAGAAGACTGTCAGCCTCAACGAAGCCAAACGTCGCGCCCAGCAGACCAGCATCGAGAACCGCCAGTTGGCCATGGAGAATGCCCTGCGCAAATCCAAGGGCCAGGAGCCGCTCAAGGAGCTGAAAAAGGAAGACGAGAACGCCCTGCCGGAAGAGGACAAGACCAAGCCGCAGGACGACGCCTACCTCACCGAGTCCGGGCACATCCTGATCGACTACCTTAATCTGGACTCCCAGGTCGCCAAACACTGATCGGATGTAATCAAACAGTCATGACGCTGTCGTGAAATGCACAGGGCCGGGAAACCGGCCCTTTTGCTTTTTACAGCCACCGAGAACCGTCATGACCGTCACCGAGCAGTTGAGCGCGCTGGACCAGATCCTCGCTCACGGCGACCTGCACTGCCTGTTCCAGCCCATCCTGTCGCTTTCGGAAAGGCGTCTGGTGGGCTATGAAGCCCTCACCCGCGGCCCGTCCAACGGCCCCCTGCACTCGCCCCTGCCGCTGTTCAGCATCGCCCGCAGCAGCGGCCGCCTCAGCCAGCTGGAGCTGCTCTGCCGGCGCAAGGCGTGCGCACGCTTCCGCGACCTGAAGCTGGAGGGCAAGCTGTTCCTCAACGTGTCCCCGGAGTCCCTGCTGGAACCGACCCACCAGCCCGGCCGCACACTGCAGTTGCTGCAGACCTTCGGCATCTCGCCCAGCGACGTGGTGATCGAGCTGACCGAGCAGACGCCCATCGAAGACTTCAGCCTCCTCGATACCGCGCTGCACCACTACCGCGCCATGGGCTTCTCCATTGCCCTGGACGACCTGGGCGCCGGCTATTCCAGCCTGCGCCTGTGGTCCGAACTACGCCCCGATTACGTGAAGATCGACCGCCACTTCATCGAAGGCATCCACCTGGATGCGGTGAAGCGCGAGTTCGTCGGCTCGATCCTGAAGATGGCCCATGCCTCCCGCGCCCAGGTGATTGCCGAAGGCATCGAGATTCCGGAAGAGCTGGCCGTACTCTCGGAGATGGGTGTCGACCTGGTGCAGGGCTACCTGCTCGGCCGACCCAACGAAACACCGCCGCGTGACGCCCGCGGCCTGCTTCCGGAAGTCGACAACGCCGGCACGCTGCTCGCCGAGGATCAATCCGACCTCGAGCCGCTGCTGCTGGAGCAACCGGCCGTGCCCGACAGCACGCCCATCGGCGATGTGCTGGAAGCGTTCCGCGCCCAGGCCAACCTGAACTCCCTGGCCGTGCTGGACCGCGATGACCAGCCGGTAGGCATCGTCCACCGGCACGCGCTGGCCGACGCGCTGCTCAAGCCCTTCGCGCCGGAGCTGTATGCACGCAAGCCGATCAGCCGGTTGATGAGCGACGACTTCCTCGCCGTGGAGCGTAGCCAGTCGCTGCAGCAGGTCAGCCGCCTGCTCACCAGTCGTGCGCGGCAGCGCATCGAGGAAGACTTCATCATCACCCTGAACGGCCGCTACCTCGGCCTGGGTCGGGTGATCGACGTGCTCAAGCTGATTACCGAGCAGAAGATCCGCCAGGCCCGGCATGCCAACCCACTGACCCTGTTGCCGGGTAACGTGCCCATCCAGCAGTGCCTGGCGCGCCTGCTGCAACAGGGCCGCGAGGCCGTGGTGTGCTACGTCGACATCGACAGCTTCAAGCCCTTCAACGATCTCTACGGCTACGCGCGCGGCGACGAAGTCCTGCTGTGCCTGGCGCAGTGCCTGGGCGAGCGGGTGGACCCGACGCGGGACTTCGTCGGCCACATCGGCGGCGACGACTTCATGCTGGTGCTGGGCACGCAGGACTGGCGCGAACGCCTCAATCACCTGCTGGAGGATTTCCAGGGACAGTGCCGGCGCTTCTATAGCCGCGAGCATCTGGACGCAGGCTGCTTCGTCGCGCACAACCGCCAGGGGCGGCGCGAGGAATATCCCTTGCTGTCACTGTCGATTGGCGTGGTGCACGTGAAGAGCGGCGCCGGGCAGCGCCTGGATGCCAGCCAGTTGGCCGGGCTGGCCTCGGAGGCCAAGCGCCACGCGAAGAACATGCCCGGCTACAGCCTGCACATCCTCACGGCCGAGTGAATCAGAGGCCCAGCTCTCGGGCGCGCGTTTCGTAGTGCTCGGCCTGGGCATCATCGGGCTCCAGCCCGGGGCCGCCGCTGCGATACAACTCGCCGAGCTTGCGCGCCGCCAGCGGGTGGCCCGCCTCGGCTGCCTGACCCCAGTAACGTGCGGCTTCCTGCGCATCAGCGGCATGGCGGGTATCACCCTTGAGCGCTTGCACACCTACCTGGTAGGCCGCCTTGTGGTCACCCTCTGCCGCAGCGAGACGCAGCAGACGCAACCCTTCCTCGCGAGCGCCAAAACCCTGTCCGCGGAACAGCAGCAGGTGTCCGTAGAAGCTCTGCGCCCCAACATCTCCCAGAGCGGCCATGCGCGAAAACTGGCCCTGCATCCAGGCCCAGGAACGCGGCTGGCGCACCATCCACGGCCAGCCCATCAGGCGTCGCGCCAGGGCGTAACTCAATCGTGCTCGCAGGCGCCAGAACAGCTCGCGGGGTGTCGCCACGTCAGAGTTCCTCGGGGTACTCGAACTCGAAGACGCGCGCGACTTCCGCCGCATGCCAGCCGGCGGCAGCGGGGCCGTCCGGGGCGCCGGAGAAACGCCCCAGGCGCTCGACATACTCGAAGAAACCGGTGCGAGGCAGGCGGCTGGCGCCCTGACTGATCACCAGCGAGCTGCGCAGCGGACGACCACCGCGGGCATCCAGCGCAGCCAGGTGTTCCAGCGCGGCGGTCAGCACGGTCATCGCCGGGGTCGGCAATTGCAGGCGCTCGATAAGCGCGCGGTAGGTGAGCAGATGGCGCTGGCGGCGGGCGTCTTCCAGCTCGCCGAGCAGGCCTTCCCAATGCTTGCGACTGATCTGCACGCTCAAGAAGCGGACTCCCCAGTGCCCAGGGCACGACGCAGGCCATGCTGGATGGCGTCGCTGGCTTCGCGTTCGCCGTTCTCGATCTGTCCCAGGTAGGACGGGCTGATACCCACCGAACGCGCCAGCGTCTCAATGGACAAGCCTCGAGCTTCACGCAGTGCTTTCCAGTCCGGCTTCTCGTCGAATGCCGGGGGTGCAACGGGTTTGACAACCTGGGCGACTCCCCGGCCGGCGGCAGCCAGCAGGGCCTGGTATTCGGCCCAGGGAACCACGGCGTACTCCGCTTCGCCGTCACGCATGATGACTTGAACGTTCATGACAACACTCCTTGCAGGCGGCCATCTTAACAGCCTGATGCGTGCCTGTGCCGGCTATACTGCGCACCGCTTCTCGCCACCAGACATGGGGACCGACTTGCAGCGCTTCCTTCCGTTCTGCCTATGCCTGGCCAGCGCCCTGTGTGGCGCCGAGGAACTGCGCTGGGGCTATTCGCCAAGCAACGGCATGCCATACGCAGAAAGTATCGACCATGAATTGGCTCCTGGCTTCATCCGCGATCTGGGCGAAAGCGTCGGACAGCGCCTGGGGCTCGAGGTTCGCTTCGTTGAAACGCCGGACAAGCGCGCAGAACCGGCCCTCGCCCAGGGCGCGATCCACCTGCTGTGCATCAACAATCCGCAGTGGATGAAGGCGCCGGAAAGGCTGCACTGGTCGCCGAGCCTGTTCGAGGAAGAAGACGCCCTGGCCCAGCGTGCGGACGCGCCACCGGTGGAGAATCTCGCGCAGCTGCACGACATCCGCATCGGCACCAGCCTGGGCTACGTCTACCCCGCCCCGCTCATGCAGGCCTTCGCCGAAGGCCGTGTGAAGCGCGCCGACGTGCGCGACCTGGATACCCGCCTGCACATGCTCGAAGCCCATCGCCTGGACGCACTGATCGAGATGCGCCGCCCGCTGGAATTCCTCCTCGCGCAGCACCATGAACTGCCCGTGGCGATCAATAGCAGCAATGTGCAGCGCTACTCGATCTACTGCTCGTACGGCCCGGCGTTACCGCTACCCGCCGAGCGACTGGATGCCGTACTGCAGGCGATGGTCAGTGACGGCTCGATCCAGCGCCTGCTTGGCCAACAGACTGCGCGGTTGCGTCAGAGACGCTGAATCGCTTCCGGCGGCGGTAGTTGCTTCAGGGCTTCGCGGGCTTCCACGCCTTGCGCATCGCGCCAGACCTTGAAGGCGTCGATTTCCGATTGCCAGCGGCGGATCACCCAGGCCAGCACCGCCAGGTCGTCGAGGAAACCGACGCCCAGTAGCCAATCGGGCACCAGGTCCACCGGCGAGAGAAAGTACAACAGCGCCGCCACTACCGAGACCAGCGCCTGGGAGCTGATGCCGCGGTAATCGCCGCGTACCCAGGCCACCAGCAACTCCTGCAGCAGCTTCAGATCGGTCTTGGCCAGCTTGACACGGCCACTCTTGCGCGACACCGCGAACAGCAGCGCCGGCAATCTCCCACCAGCGATGAAACGGCTGGCGAGCTTCAGGAAACGGTCAAATCCCGGAGGCTTTTTCATCGATTCACCTCGATAGGAAAGTTCGTACAAAGCAGGTTCAGGTTATCCACCTTTCCTGTGGATAACTCTGTTGAAAGCCACCCTCGATATCGCCAAAACGCCCGAGCCATGAGGGCTGCAGACAGATCGGCGATTTTTTGTTCAGCCCTGTAAATGCGTTAAAAATCATGCAGTTGCAGCTAAGCGATGGGCTTACCAATGTCAAGGGGAGGACATTGTTTCATCTGCGTCAAATATGTGCATAAGGGTAACACCGGCCCCAAGGTTACTCCCTTTCAGACCCGGCGGTCAGCGCAGCGTTCCAGAGCGCTTCCCGCACAAATGAAAACGCCCCGTGGGTAACGGGGCGTTTTCTCTGGTACGAAGGTACTCAGTTACTGCTTGGGCGCTTCCGCGGCCGGCGCAGGAGCTTCGGCTTCAGGCTGGTTCGGGTCCTTGATGGCCAGCAGTTCCAGGTCGAAGACCAGGACCGAGTTGGCCGGGATGGTCGGGCTCGGGCTCTGGGCGCCGTAGGCCAGCTCGCTCGGGATGAAGAGCTTGATCTTCTCGCCGACGTGCATCAGTTGCAGGGCTTCGACCCAACCCGGAATCACGCCGCCAACCGGCAGATCGATCGGGCTGCCACGCTGGATGGAGCTGTCGAAGACCGTACCATCGACCAGCTTGCCTTCGTAGTGAACGGTGACGACGTCGGTGGCCTTGGGCTGCGCGCCGTCGGCTTTCTTCACGACTTCATACTGCAGGCCGGACTTGGTGGTGACCACGCCCTCACGCTTGCCGTTTTCCTCGAGGAATTTCTTGCCGGCTTCCAGGGCCTCGGAATTCTTCTTGGCGACCTGCTCTTCAGCGCGCTTCTGCAGGGCGGTGAAGGCTTCGGTCAGCTCTTCGTCGGTCAGCTTCTGCTTCTGCTTGCCAACGGCGTCTTCGATACCCAGGGCGACGGCTTTCGAATCCAGGTCATTCATGCCTTCCTGGGCGAGGCTCTTGCCCATGTTCAGGCCGATGCCGTAGGAGGCTTTCTGCGCAGGAGTCTTGAGTTCCACTTCGGCGGCCTGTTTGTCGCAGCCCGCGAGAACCAAGCCGACCAGCGCGATCGCTGCCGCCAACCGATGTTGTTTCATGCTGAATCCTTGTCTTTGCGCCGTCATGGCTGAAGTAATGAAGCCGCGAGCTTATCAGGCGCTCGTGGCCAGTGGCTATGGGCAATAGGAACCACTACCGGGGGAGAAGTTCCCACAGCAAACTTATAAGAAAATTAACAGGATAAGTCAGACGGCCAGCACGGAATCGCTGTGATCGAAACGAGCAACTTTCGACGGGAAGCTTCGCAGGAAAGCCCGTTGCCGATAAAAAAGGCAGGCAAAGAAAAAGCCCTCAGGCATTGCTACCTGAGGGCTTTTCGAATTGTGGCGCAGCGGACGGGACTCGAACCCGCGACCCCCGGCGTGACAGGCCGGTATTCTAACCGACTGAACTACCGCTGCGTCGGACCTCGAGTGGTGGGTGATGACGGGATCGAACCGCCGACCCTCTGCTTGTAAGGCAGATGCTCTCCCGGCTGAGCTAATCACCCTTCGTCTCGAAGTGGGGCGCATTCTACGGAGGACATTTGCACCTGACAAGCCCCCGGATGAAAAAAATTTTCAGATGTTCCAAAGGCTTAGATGAAGAGTGCGAATGACGAAACGGGGTTGGCCTGAACCGCGCCGAACGGAATAATGCATCCTTTGTGTCCAGGAGTTAGCCCCTCATGTGGTTCCGCAACCTGCTCGTATACCGCCTCACCCAGGATCTGCAGATCGACGCCGATGCCCTGGAGAAAGCCCTGGCCAGCAAGCCGGCGCGCTCCTGCGCCAGCCAGGAACTGACTACCTACGGTTTCTCCGCGCCTTTCGGCAAGGGCCCGGACGCCCCGCTGGTACATGCCAGCGAAGGCTTCTTCCTGGTAAGCGCGCGCAAGGAAGAGCGCATTCTCCCGGGCAGCGTCGTGCGTGACGCGCTCAAGGAGAAGGTCGACGAGATCGAAGCTGCGCAGATGCGCAAGGTCTACAAGAAGGAACGCGACCAGCTCAAGGACGAGATCGTCCAGACCCTGCTGCCGCGCGCCTTCATCCGTCGTTCGGTGACTTTCGCCGCCATCGCCCCGAGCCTCGGCCTGATCCTGGTCGATACCTCCAGCGCGAAGAAGGCCGAAGATCTGCTGTCGACCCTGCGCGAAGCCCTGGGCTCGCTGCCGGTTCGCCCGCTGACCGTGAAGACCGCACCGACCGCCACCCTGACCGACTGGGTGAAGACCCAGGAAGCCGCCGGCGACTTCTTCGTCCTCGACGAGTGCGAGCTGCGTGATACCCACGAAGACGGCGGTGTGGTGCGCTGCAAGCGCCAGGACCTGACCAGCGAGGAAATCCAGCTGCACCTGACCTCCGGCAAGCTGGTCACCCAGCTGTCCCTGGCCTGGTCGGACAAGCTGTCCTTCGTCCTCGACGACAAGGTCGCGATCAAGCGCCTGCGTTTCGAAGACATGCTGCAGGAGAAGGCAGAGCAGGACGGCGGCGAAGACGCCCTGGGCCAGCTCGACGCCAGCTTCACCCTGATGATGCTGACCTTCGCCGAGTTCATCCCGGCGCTGATCGAAGCACTCGGTGGCGAGGCGATGCCCGAAGGCATCTGATGCCCCGGCAGGCGCCGCGTCCGCGCGGCGCCTGCCAACACAACAAGGCCCACATAAAAGAAGGACGGCCCATGCGTGCTCTCATCCTGCTCAGCCGCTTCATGGGCAACACCTTCGCCCTCTGGGTGCTGCTCTTCGCCATCCTGGCGTTCTTCGTTCCCTCCCTGTTCACCCCGCTCACCGCCGCCATCGTGCCCATGCTCGGTGTGGTGATGTTCGGCATGGGCCTGACGCTCAAGGTCGAGGACTTCGCCGAAGTCGCCCGACATCCCTGGCGCGTCACCCTCGGCGTGATCGCCCATTTCGTCATCATGCCCGGCATGGCCTGGCTGCTCTGCCAGTTGATGCACCTGCCGCCGGAAATCGCCGTTGGCGTCATCCTGGTCGGCTGCTGCCCCAGCGGCACCGCGTCCAACGTGATGACCTGGCTGTCGCGCGGTGACCTGGCGCTGTCGGTGGCCATCGCTGGCGTGACCACCCTCCTCGCCCCGCTGCTCACCCCGGCACTGATCTGGCTGCTGGCCTCAGCCTGGCTGCCAGTCTCCTTCGGCGCGTTGTTCTGGTCGATCCTGCAGGTCGTCGTGGTGCCCATCGTCCTCGGCCTCGCCGCCCAGCGCCTGCTCGGCGCGCGGGTGCGCCACGTGGTGGACGTGCTGCCGCTGATTTCGGTGATCTCCATCGTGATCATCGTCGCTGCGGTGGTTGCCGCCAGCCAGGCGAAGATCGCCGAATCCGGCCTGCTGATCATGGCCGTGGTGATCCTGCACAACGGCTTCGGTTTCCTGCTCGGCTATTTCACCGCCAAGGTCTTCGGCCTGCCGCTGGCGCAGCGCAAGTCTCTGGCGCTGGAGGTCGGCATGCAGAACTCCGGCCTTGGCGCGGCCCTGGCCAGCGCACACTTCTCGCCGCTGGCGGCAGTGCCCAGCGCACTGTTCAGCGTCTGGCACAACATCTCCGGCGCGACGCTTTCCACCTGGTTCCGCCGCATGACCGACGAGCCATCGGTCCGGGAAAAAGCCCCGCAATAGGGCAGAAAACCGGCGCCGGCTTGCCCGGCGCACCGGTTTTGTGCAAAATACTGCACATTGTGAGGACGACCTCACCACCTTCCGGTGCTCCAGCGGGGACGGCCCTCCATACCATCCACCGTCTGGAGAGCTCCATGTCCTGGATCATTCTGTTCGTCGCCGGCCTGTTCGAAGTCGCCTGGGCCGTCGGATTGAAATACACCGAAGGTTTCACCCGTCCGATACCGACCGCTCTGACCGTGCTGGCGATCATCACCAGCATGGGCCTGCTTGGCCTGGCCATGAGAAATCTGCCGCTGGGCACCGCCTACGCCATCTGGACCGGCGTCGGCGCGGTGGGCACTGTCATCGTCGGCATCGTGCTGTTCGGCGAGTCCATGGCGCCGGTACGCCTGCTCAGCGTTGCGCTGATCCTGTGCGGACTGGTCGGCCTGAAATTGAGCCACTGACGCTGTATCGGTTCTCGATACCGGCGGGCTGTCGCTTTCCCGAAAATTTGTCGGTATGCTGCGGGCCACTGTGTTTGCTTGGGTCACTGTGGCTCGTGACCAGGCGGGGCCACGCCCCGCCAACCGGCTTCGACTGCACCTTGCAACTCAGGACGAGCGCGGACTTTTCCGCAAAACAATATTCAATTGTTCAAGGTGTATTTCCATGTCGAATCGTCAGACCGGCACCGTCAAGTGGTTCAATGACGCCAAGGGCTTCGGCTTCATCACTCCGGAAAGCGGCAACGATGTCTTCGTGCACTTCCGCTCCATCCAGGGCACCGGCTTCAAATCGCTGCAGGAAGGCCAGAAGGTCTCCTTCGTTGTGGTTGAAGGCCAGAAGGGCCTGCAGGCTGACGAAGTTCAGGTTATCTGAACCGCGACACGCCCATGAAAAAGCCCCGGCATTGCCGGGGCTTTTTCTTTGCGGCGAGCAGGATCAGCGCGCCGCACCACGCAGCACGGCGACCTGCTCCTGCAGCGCCAGGCGCTGGGCCTCCTCCGGCGCCACCGGCTGGCCGGCCACCAGGCAGACACGCGACCACAGGCGACGGAAGAAGCCCTTCTGCGGATCGCGGCTGAAGAAGCTGCCCCACAGCCCCTGCAGCGCCATCGGAATCACCGGCACCGGGGTTTCCTCGATGATGCGCTCCACGCCGCCACGGAACTCGTTCATCTCGCCGTCCAGGGTCAGCATGCCCTCGGGGAAGATGCATACCAATTCCCCTTCCCGCAGGTACTCGGCGACCTTGGCGAACGCCTTCTCGTAGGTCTCGGCGTCTTCGTTACGCCCAGCGATAGGCACCGCGCCCGCGGTGCGGAAGATGAAGTTGAGCACCGGGATGCGGAAGATCTTGTAGTACATGACGAAGCGCACCGGGCGACGCACGGAACCGGCGATCAGCAGCGCGTCGACGAACGATACGTGGTTGCACACCAGCACGGCCGGGCCTTCGTCGGGGATGGCTTCGAGGTTGCGGTGGTCGACCCGGTACATCGAGTGGGTCAGCAGCCAAACCAGGAAGCGCATGGTGAATTCGGGCACGATCTTGAAGATGTACACGTTCACCGCGACGTTCATCAGCGAGAGCACGAGGAACAGCTCGGGGATCGTCAGCTTCGCCACCGACAGCAGCAGGATCGAGACGATCGCCGCGACTACCATGAACAGCGCGTTGAGGATGTTGTTGGCGGCGATCACCCGTGCACGCTTGTCCTCCTCGGTGCGTGCCTGGATCAACGCGTACAGCGGCACGATATAGAAGCCACCGAAGATGCCGATGCCAAGGATATCCGCCAGCACCGCCCAGGACTGCGAATGCTCCAGCACCGCCAGCCAGTTGTAGGGCTGCTCACCCTGCGGGAAACCGCCTGAATGCCACCACAACAGGATGCCGAACAGGCTCAGGCCGATGGAGCCGAAGGGCACCAGGCCGATTTCCACCTTCTTGCCGGAGAGCTTTTCGCACAGCATCGAGCCCAGCGCGATACCCACCGAGAACACGGTGAGGATCAGCGTCACCACACTTTCGTCGCCGTGCAGCAGCTCCTTGGCATAGGTCGGGATCTGCGTCAGGTAGACCGCGCCGAGGAACCAGAACCAGGAGTTGCCCACCAGCGAGCGCGACACCGCCGGACGCTGGCGCAGGCCGAGCAGGAGAATGCTCCAGGACTGGCGGAAGATGTTCCAGTCGACCTTCAGGTCCGGCAGTGCAGCGGCCGCGCGGGGGATGTTGCGGCTGGCAAGGAAACCGCAGACGGCGACCAGCACCACGGCAATGCCGACGCCGGCGGCGTAGTCCTGCCGCGACATCAGCACGCCGGCGCCGATGGTGCCGCAGAGGATGGCGAGGAAGGTCCCCATTTCCACCAGGGCGTTGCCGCCGACCAGCTCGTCCTCGCGCAGGTGCTGCGGCAGGATCGAATACTTCACCGGACCGAACAGCGCCGAGTGGGTGCCCATGGCGAACAGCGCGAGGAACAGCAGCGGCAGGCTGCCGAACACGAAGCCCGTGGCGCCCACCGCCATGATCACGATCTCGGCCAGCTTCAGCGCGCGCATCAGCGCGTCCTTGTTGAACTTCTCGCCGAACTGTCCGCCCAGGGCGGAAAACAGGAAGAACGGCAGGATGAACAACAACGCACAGAGGTTGACCAGCAGGTTGCGGTCACCGCCGACGGTGAGGTGGTAGAGGATCGCCAGGATCAGCGACTGCTTGAAGATGTTGTCGTTGAACGCACCCAGCAGCTGGGTGATGAAGAAGGGCAGGAATCGCTTGGTGCCCAGCAGGGCGAATTGCGAGTGTTGAGACATCGTCCTTGTATACCTGCGTAGCGGCCTTGAGCCGGAATGACAGCACGGATATGACGGCAACAGCGTGAAGAAAAGCCACATTTCCCGCACAAATCCATTCGAACCGTGCAATCCGTGCAAGAAAAAGCCCGTCTCGAAGGACGGGCTTTTCAATCAACCGGGATGACCTCAGAAGCCGACGCTGCCCTGCACGTAGAAGGTGCGCGGCTCGCCGAGGTAGATACCGGCGTTGTTGTCGCTGGAGCGGGTGTAGTTCATCTGGTCGAAGAGGTTCTTCACCCCGGCGGCAACCTTAAGGTTCGACGCCTGCGGGCCGAAGTCGTAGCCCACGCGGGCGTTCCACAGCACGTAGCCGGGGATGTTGCCGTACTGGCCGTCGGCAGTTGGCTCGGTGATGTAGTCGCCGGTGAAGCTGCCGTTGGAGTTGGTGGTCGGGCCGGGCGCACGCTGCTTCGACTGGGCGAAGCCGTCGAAGTTGTAGGTCCAGCGGTCATGCTCGTAGCGCAGGCCGATGGTCGCCACCTGGCGCGAGTAGAGCGGCAGGTCACGGCCTTTGAAGCCGGGGATCTCGCCTTCGTAGGTCGCGCGGGTGTAGGTCAGGGTGCCGTAGGCGGTCAGGCCGGCAAGGACCGGGTCGAGCGCAGCCATGTCGTAGTGCGCCGAGGTCTCGATGCCCTGATGCTTGGTGGCGCCCAGGTTGGTCCAGCCCACGTCGTTGCTGATGTACTGCAACTCGTCGTCGAAGTCGATGTAAAACAGCGTGACCTCGCCACCCCAGGTGCCGTTGTCGTAGCGGGTGCCCACTTCGTAGGTCTTCGCCTTCTCCGGCTGCAGGCCGCTAGCAGTGTCGTTGCCGCTGCCGCCCTGGCCGAGCTGGAAGTACTGCAGGCTGCCGAAGGAGGTCTCGTAGTTGGCGAACAGCTTCCACTCGTCCGACAGGTGATACATCACCGCCAGCGCCGGCAGCGGCTCGTTGTAGTCCTTGCTGCGGTTCTTTTCCTGGACCGGCTTGCCCTTGTTGTCGATCACCGGGCGCTCGTGCCAGTCGGTGGAGATGCGCTCGAAGCGGATGCCCGGGGTGACGGTCCAGTTGCCCACGTCGATCTTGTCGTCGAGGTAGATGGAGTTCGCCTCGGTGCCGCCGGTGCGGTCCTGGTAGGTGTGGCCGTCGCCGCCGGGAGTCGGCAGCGTGGTCGGGATGTTGTTGATCAGGGCGACCTGGCTGGCGCGCTCGTGCATCGCTTCCTTCAGATAGCGGTAGCCGATGCTCGCTTCCTGGGTGGTCGGGCCGACCATGAAGATCTTCGACACGCGCGGCTCGATACCGAAGGTGTGGTAGTCGCGCGGGTACGACGCCAGGGTCTTGAGGTCACGGTTGGCGATGGTGCTGCCGCGGAAGCTGTCGCTGTAGTAGGTCAGCACTTCGACCTGGGTGAGGTCGTCGATCTGCCGCTTGTACTTGAACGAGACGTCCTTGCGACGGCCGGTGAAGTTGTCGTAGTCGCGCACCGACTGGTACGGGTCCTTGTCGAACTGCGCCTGGGTCAGGCCGCCGGGCATGTCGGCGCTGCCGTCGTAGTAGTGGAAGTTGGCGGAGAACTCGTCGGCGTCGGTGGGTGCCCAGTGGGTCTTGAACATCACGTCGTCGATATCGGTGGCGTCGTTGCTGTCGCGGTAGCCCGCGCCTTTCACGCCCGAGTACAGCAGCGCAGCGCCCATGCCGTTGTCGGCGGTGCCGCCGAGGAAGGCGTTGTAGAGCTTCTTCCAGCCGCCGTGGGAAGCGGTTTCCACGGTGCTGCCGACATCGCCGGAGAATTCCTTGGGAATCGCGCGGGTGACGAAGTTGATCACCCCGCCGACGTTCTGCGGTCCATAACGCACGGAACCGGCGCCACGCACGACGTCGACGCTGTCGAGGTTGCCCACCGACAGCGGGAACATCGACAGCTGCGGCTGGCCGTAGGGTGCCACGGCGGCGGGGACGCCATCGATGAGCACGGTGGAGCGCGGCGACAGGCGCGAGGTCAGGCCGCGCACGCCGACGTTGAGGGAAACATCGCTGCCGCCGGTGCCGTTGTTGTCCTGCACCTGCACGCCGGGAATGCCGCGCAGCACGTCGCGCACGTTCTGCGCGCCTTCCTCGATCATCTGCTCGCGACGCACCACGGTGCGTGCGCCGGGGTGGTTCTGCACCACCTGCTGATCGGCCTCGCCAAGCCAGTCACCGACCACGGTGACGGTCTCCAGCTCCTTGGTCTCTTCCTCGGCCTGCGCTGGCAGCAGCGGCGTGGCCAGGGCTACGGCGATCGCCAGGCGCGACCACGAACGAACGTGCGACATGCTTCCCCCTCCCCGGGTACTTCGTGAAGGGGCGGGAAATTAGAACTGATTGTAAATTTTGTAAATGCAAATGTATCGCAAATGACAAAATATTCCGGTTGACTCAGATTCTCTTTTCGGCATCTCGAACGACTGTTCATCAGCCACGGCAATAGGCCAGCAGCCCTTCGGTGGCGGGCTCTGGCCGATAACGACGCCGGAAAAATCAGACGGGACGGAAAGACCGCGCACAGGCCTGGCGGTATTCGCCGGGGCCGACGCCATAGGCCTGCTTGAACTGCCGGCTGAGGTGACTCTGGTCGGCGAAGCCCAGCTGCATCGCCACGTTCACCGGCATGCAGCCCTGCTTGAGCAACGCCCTCGCCTGCTCCAGCCGGCGCTGCTTGAGCCAGGCATGGGGCGGCAAGCCGGTGGCCTTGCGGAACACGCGGGCGAAATGGAAAGGCGACAGCCCGACGGCGGCGGCCAGTTCTTCCAGCGACGGCGGCTCCATCAATCGCGAGCCGAGCAGCTCGCGGGCGCGAGCCACAGCCACGGGCTCTTTGCCCGCTGGCGGTGCCTCGGGAATCCGCGCATGGCGCTGGAACAGTAGCAACAGCGCCTCGCGCCAGCAGGTCTGGCGCTGCAGCACAGTGGCGTCGGAATCCACCAGGCGGTGGGCGGCGAACAGCGCCTGCACCAGCTCCGGGTCGAACACCACGCTGGCATCGAACGACGGCGTACCGCCTCCGCCGAGCTCCAGCTCCTCCAGCACACCGGAAACCTGCGCCAGCTCCGGGTAGAAGCCGCGGTAGCGCCAGCCGGCCTCGTCGGCCTTGGAACCGGTGTGGACCTCGTCGGGGTTGATCAACACCACGCTGCCGGCCGGGGCGAAGTGCTCGGCGCCGCGATGGTGGAAGCGCTGCGCGCCCTGCTCGATCATGACGAAAGCGAAGCCTTCATGGACGTGGGGCGAGAACACCTGCTCGATGTAGCGCGCGTGCAGCAGCTCGACGCCGCCCAGCTCCTGGGCGCGCCAGAAGCGGGTGCGTTCGCCGCTCGCGTCGTGTTCTGCCATGCACTACTCCGCCCTGGAATGATCTAAACGCCGAGCCATTGCTGGCACCTCTGTGCCTGTGCTTGCCCTCACCCCAACCCTCTCCCAGGGGGAGAGGGGGCAATCCGTGCCGGCTGACATAGCGGTTTCATCCTGCGCCGATCGGTCCCCTCTCCCATGGGGAGAGGGTTAGGGTGAGGGGTTTTGAAGCCGCGAACAGAGTATCACTCAGCCGTTGAAACCAGCTTCCAGCGCGGCCTTCACCTGCGGCCATTCCTGGTCGGTGATGCTGTAGAGGATGGTGTCGTCCAGCCGCCCGCCGGCCAGGCGCCGGTGGTTACGCAGTACGCCCTCGCGCACCGCGCCGAGCTTCTCGATGGCACGCTGGGAGCGCTCGTTGCTGGCGGCGGTCTTGAACTGCACGCGGACCATCTTCCAGCTGTCGAAGGCGTGGCGCAGCATCAGGTACTTCATGGTGGCGTTGAGACCACTGCCGTGCTGGGCCTGATCCAGCCAGGTGGCGCCGATCTCGCAGGCCGGCAGCGCCGGGAGAAAATCCATGAAGCGCGTGGTGCCGACGATCTGGTTGCCCAGGCGTACCACCAGCGGCAGGGCGCGGCCCTCGCGCTGGTCCGCCAGGCCCTGGCGGTACCAGTCCGGGCGCCCCGGCGCACTCATGAACTGCAGGACGTCGCGGTTCTGTTCCGCCAGCGTCACCAGGTCCGGCACGTCGGCCTCCACCATCGGCTCCAGGCGCAGGGCCCCGCGCTGCAAGGTGATGGGTAACGGTCTGAACATGGCGCCCTCCTCGAAACTCGACGCGAAATCATCGCTCACATCAGAGCGTAGCGGCCCTCTGAAGTGCCGCGCGCCGGCAGGCGCACGACAGACGGACCGCGAAAAGGCCGGCAAGCTACCAGCCCGGCGCTCCGCCCTCAAGTGTGAGCCGCGACACAGCACCACTGAGACATTGGTAGCAGGCGTCTGACAGTTCCGGACTTTGGTGCGAAACTGCTGCCAGTGCTCCTGCGGGGGAGCCAGTTCACTTCCGGAGTCAGCATGTCGTTGTCCAGTGGGTTGATCGCAACGGTCGCCCTGCTCTACATGGCGGTCCTGTTCGCCATCGCGTTCTATGGCGACCGCCGTCGCGCCCCTCTTTCGCCGCGTGTCCGCGCCTGGGTCTACAGCCTGTCCCTGGCGGTCTACTGCACCAGCTGGACCTTCTTCGGCGCCGTCGGCCAGGCCGCCGACCAGTTGTGGTCCTTCCTGCCGATCTATGTCGGCCCCGTGCTGCTGATGCTCTTCGCACCCTGGGTGCTGCAGAAGATGATCATGATCAGCAAGCAGGAGAACATCACCTCCATCGCCGACTTCATCGCCGCGCGATATGGGAAGTCGCAGGCGCTGGCGGTGGTGGTGGCGCTGATCTGCGTGGTCTGCGTGCTGCCCTACATCGCCCTGCAGCTCAAGGGCATCGTCCTCGGCGTCAACCTGCTGATCGGCGCCGGCCCCGACTCCACCGGCATCCGCGCCCAGGACACGGCGCTGATCGTGTCGCTGATCCTCGCGCTGTTCACCATCGTCTTCGGTACCCGCAACCTGGACGTCACCGAGCACCACCGCGGCATGGTGCTGGCGATCGCCTTCGAGTCGCTGGTCAAGCTCACCGCCTTCATCGCCGTCGGCATCTTCGTCACCTACGGCCTCTACGACGGCTTCGGCGACCTGGTCGACCAGGCGCGCGTCGCCCCGCAGCTCAACGAGTACTGGAAGGAGACCGTGCACTGGCCGGCGATGCTGCTGCAGACCGGTGTGGCGATGACCGCCATCATGTGCCTGCCGCGCCAGTTCCACGTGCTGGTGGTGGAGAACATCGAGCCGCGCGACCTCAACCTGGCGCGCTGGGTGTTCCCGATCTACCTGGTGCTGGCCGCGCTGTTCGTGGTGCCCATCGCCCTCGCCGGGCAGATGCACCTGCCCGCCGGCGTGATGCCCGACTCCTTCGTGATCAGCCTGCCGCTGGCCGAGGCGCATCCGGCGCTGGCGCTGCTGGCCTTCATCGGCGGCGCTTCGGCGGCCACCGGCATGGTGATCGTGGCCAGCGTGGCGCTGTCCACCATGGTCTCCAACGACATGCTGCTGCCCTGGCTGTTGCGCCGCAAAGGCGAAGCCGAGCAGCCTTTCGAGGTGTTCCGCCACTGGCTGCTGACCGTGCGCCGGGTGAGCATCGCGCTGATCCTTCTGCTGGCCTACGTCAGCTACCGCCTGCTGGGCTCCACCGCGAGCCTGGCCACCATCGGCCAGATCGCCTTCGCCGCCATCGCCCAGCTCGGCCCGGCGATGATCGGCGCGCTGTACTGGAAGCAGGCCAACCGCCGAGGCGTGTTCGCCGGCCTGGCCGCCGGCTCGCTATTGTGGGCCTACACCCTGGTACTGCCGGTAGTCGCCAAGGGCCTGGGCTGGCCGCTGCAGACCTTCCCCGGCCTGGCGTGGCTCGCCGGCCGCCCGTTCGGCCTGTCCATCGAGCCACTGACCCTGGGCGTGCTGCTCTCGCTGATCGGCAACTTCGCGCTGTTCGGGCTGGTCTCGGTGTTCTCCCGCACCCGCGTCTCCGAGCACTGGCAGGCCAGCCGCTTCATCGGCCAGGAAATCTCCCAGAAACTCAGCTCGCGCTCGATGCTCGCGGTACAGCTGGAAGACCTGCTGATGCTCGCTGCCCGCTTCGTCGGCGAGGAGCGCGCGCGGCAGAGCTTCATCCGCTTCGCCTACCGCCAGGGCAAGGGCTTCACCCCCAGCCAGAACGCCAACGACGAGTGGATCGCCCATACCGAGCGCCTGCTCGCCGGCGTACTCGGCGCCTCCTCCGCGCGCGCCGTGGTGAAGGCCGCCATCGAAGGCCGCGAGATGCAGGTGGAGGACGTGGTGAAGATCGCCGACGAAGCCTCCGAGGTGCTGCAGTTCAACCGCGCGCTGCTGCAGGGCGCCATCGAGAACATCACCCAGGGCATCAGCGTGGTCGACCAGTCGCTGCGACTGGTGGCCTGGAACCACCGCTACATCGAGTTGTTCGAGTATCCGGACGGGCTGATCTACGTCGGCCGCCCCATCGCCGACATCATCCGCTACAACGCCGAGCGCAACCTCTGCGGGCCGGGCGACCCCGACCTGCACGTCGCCAAGCGCCTGTACTGGATGCGCCAGGGCACGCCGCACACCTCCGAGCGGCTGTTCCCCAACGGCCGGGTGATCGAGCTGATCGGCAACCCCATGCCCGGCGGCGGCTTCGTCATGAGCTTCACCGACATCACCAACTACCGCGACGCCGAACAGGGCCTGAAGGACGCCAACGAAGGTCTGGAACAGCGCGTGCAGGAGCGCACCTTCGAGCTGTCGCAGCTCAACCAGGCGCTCACCGAGGCCAAGGGCACGGCCGAGGCGGCGAACCAGTCGAAATCGCGCTTCCTCGCTGCGGTCAGCCACGACCTGATGCAGCCACTGAACGCCGCGCGGCTATTCTCCGCCGCTCTCGCCCACCAGGAAAAACTGCCCGAGGAGGCCACCGAACTGGTGCGCCACCTGGACTCGTCGCTGCGCTCGGCGGAAGACCTGATCACCGACCTGCTGGATATCTCGCGTCTTGAGGGAGGGCGTGTCAGCGCCGACGTCGCGGCCTTCCCGCTGAGCAACCTGTACGACACCCTGGGCGTGGAGTTCCGCGTCCTGGCCCAGGAGCACGGCATCGACTTTCATGTGCGCGGCAGCAAGCTGCGCGTGGAAAGCGACATCAAACTGCTGCGCCGCGTGTTGCAGAACTTCCTCACCAACGCCTTCCGCTACGCCAAGGGCCACGTGCTGCTCGGCGTTCGCCGCGAGGCCGGGTACCTGCGCCTGGAAGTCTGGGACCACGGTCCGGGCATCCCGCCGGACAAGCTGCAGGTGATCTTCGAGGAATTCAAACGCCTGGACAGCCACCAGACTCGCGCCGAGAAAGGCCTGGGCCTCGGCCTGGCGATCGCCGATCGACTGTGCAAGGTGCTCGGCCACCGCTTGGAAGTACGCTCCTGGCCGGGCAAGGGCAGCGTGTTCAGCGTCAGCGTGCCGCTGGCGCGCCAGCCGGCTCCGGCGCCGCTCAACGGGCACAAGGTGGAAACCCCGGAACAGCTCAATGGCGCGCAGGTGCTCTGCGTCGACAACGAAGACAGCATCCTCACCGGCATGAACAGCCTGCTGACCCGCTGGGGCTGTCGCGTGCTCACCGCGCGTAGCCGAGAAGAATGCCAAGCGTTGCTTGAAGGCGATGCACGCCCGCAACTGGCTCTGATCGACTACCACCTGGACGACGGCGAGCTGGGCACCGACCTCATGGCCTGGTTGCGCACCCGCCTGGGTGAGCCGGTTCCAGGCGTAGTGATCAGCGCGGACGCCCGCCCCGAACTGGTGGCGCAGATCCACGCGGCGGGGCTGGACTTCCTGCCCAAGCCGGTGAAGCCGGCGGCGCTGCGGGCGTTGCTGAGTCGGCATTTGAGCCTGCGGTGATGGTTCTCGGCGCTGGCTTAGTTCCCTCTCCCTAACCCTCTCCCTGAAGGGAGAGGGCTGGGGAGAGGGTCCTGCCGGCCAGCTCCGAGTTAGCCTCAAACCACCCTCCCCCGCCACTGCAACAACACCACCCCGGCGATGATCAGCCCGACGGCCAGCAGGCCCTCGGGTGACAGCCGCCGCACCGGGAAACCGGCCCAGCCGAACTGGTCGCACAACGCCGACATCAGCATCTGCCCCGCCACCACGCAGGCCAGGAAAGTCGCCGCACCCAGCTGCGGCGCCAGCATTACCGCGACCGTCAGGTAAGCCGCGCCAAACAGCCCACCCAGCCAGCCCCACCAGGGGGTGGCGGCAATGCCTGCCGCCGGCGGCAGCGGCACGCGGAAGGCCAGCAGCGCGATGATCACCGCCGCCAGGCTTACGCCCAGGGACGTCAGGCTGGCACTCAGTGGATGACCCAGTTGGCGACCTAGCAGGGAATTGCTGCCGGCCTGCAGGGCGACCAGCGCGCCCACACCAATGGCAGGCAGCAGAAGAAGCAGTTTCGACATCGACTTTCCTCCGTTTCTTGTCGGTGCCTTAAGCTTCTGCTATCCATCCTGCGCATGGAAATGAATGAACGGTACAGCACAGATGCGCTCGATTCATGACTTGCGCCGCATCGACCTCAACCTGCTGGTGATCCTCGATGCGCTGCTGGACGAGCGCCACGTCTCCCGCGCGGCCGAGCGGCTGGCGATGACGCAGCCGGCGGTGAGCCATGCGCTCAACCGCCTGCGCAACCTCCTCGACGACCCGTTGCTGGTGCGCGCCGGCAACCAGATGCAACTGACCCGCCGCGCGTTCGAGCTGGCCGGGCCGCTGCGGGAAATCCTCGGCGGCGTGCGCCGGCTGGTGCTGGGCGACGACTTCGACCCGACCAGCGCCGAGCTGGAACTACGCCTGGGGATGTCCGACTACGGCACCTGGGTGGTACTGCCGGTCCTGCTGCCGCTCCTGCGCCGAGAAGCGCCGGGCATTCGCCTGGACGTGCGCCAGGCCTCGCGGGTGGGCATGGCCGAGCAGGTGGCGAGCGGCGAGCTGGATGGCGCTCTCGGGGTTTTCCCGATGCTGCCCGAAGGGCTGCGTGTGCAGCAGTTGTTCGAGGAACGCTTCGTCTGCCTGTGCTCGAGGGAAACCCTGGGCGAAAGACAGCGCCTGGATCTGGACGACTACCTGGCTGCCCCGCACCTGCGGGTCGCCCTGCAACAGAGCCCGGCGGAAGAGATCGACAGTCACCTGGAAAAACTCGGCCGGCGCCGTCAGGTGGCCGCCACCGTGCCGCACTTCAGCGTCGCGCCCAGCCTGCTGGCGGGCACCGACCTGGTGCTGACCATCGCCGCGCGGATGCTCCCGGATGATCTCGAAAGCCATGGCCTGGCGAGCTTCGAGCCGCCGCTGAAACTGGCGCCTTTCGACTTCGTGCAGATCTGGTCGGAAACCAGCGAGGACGAGCCCGCGCGGCGCTGGCTACGTGGAAAACTGGCCGAGGTGGCCGGCCGGACCTGAGGCGTTACTCCGGCGTTTCCAGCCGCCGGAGGATCTCCCCAACGCGCTCGCCGAGCATCTCGTTGGCCGAGCGCTTCAGGCCGCGCGCGAGCTCCACCAGCACCACCTGTTCGGCCACCGGCCGCAGGCGCTGGAAGACTTCGGCGAGGCGCTCGAGGTCCGCCGCGCCGGGCAGCAGGTCGGCACCGGGCTTGTCCACCAGATGGGTCACCACCAGTTGCACGATGCCGGCGGCCAGGTGTTCGGTGTCGGTCCGCAAGACCGCCAGATGATCCAGCAGCGACGCCAGCGGAATACCGGCGCGGTACAGCTCGACGCCGGCATTGAACAGGCGCGGGCTGGGAATGCTGATGCGCTCGCCATCGAAGGCCAGCAGGCCCTGCGCCAGCGCCTGATCGATCACCGCGTCATTGAGCTCATCGCCGAACAGCGCCTGCAAGTCGCTGAACTCGATGCTGCCAGCGGACTCCAGGTTCCACGGGCCGACGATGGCTTCGTCGAGGCCGAGCACATGGTCCAGGTCGTGGCCATGCTCCCAGCTCTGCAGCAGCTCCTTGATATTGGCTATGTTGTAGCCGCGCTCCAGCAGGCGGTTGATTAGCCGTAGCCGGCGCAGGTGGCTGGCGAAATACACCCCGGCGCGGCCACGGCGCTCGGGCGGCGGCAGCAGGCCGCGATCCTGATACGCGCGCAGGTTGCGCACCGTGGTGCCGCCCTCGCGGGCCAGCTCATCCACCGTGTACTCGCGCTCTTCCTCCACCGCGGAGGGCGCGTCGTCCGGGCGTTGCAGCAGGCGCTGCAGCAGATTCAGGGGTGTGCTCATGGCGCGGATGATAGTCACCGTTGCGCCCTCAGAACAATCGAAAGCACTAGTCCCAAAGTGATCCGCCGCACAGCCCGGCAGCCCAACCAAAGACGGGACCTGCACCCACCGCAAATCCCCCGCCCTTCCACAACCCGCGCCGCCAGCGGCTCCGCGCTCCGGTAACACTCAGGGTCCGGCGCGCACGGCATGGCGCAACGCCCGCCGATGGGTCAGCATCGATTGTGACATTGTTCAATGTCACGATAACAATAACCAGCCTGGAGAAAGTCATGTCCCAAGGCGCGTGGGGGTCTACTCCCGAAGATCTGACCCCCGAAGACCTGCGGCACTTCCGCGAGACTCAGCAACTGGCCTACCGCTGCTGCGAAACCATTGCCGGCGAACTGCGCCCGGGCATCAGCGAGCGCGAGACCGCCGCCCTGATGAAAACCTGGCTGCTCGATCACGGCGTACGCGACTGGTTCCACCAGCCCTTCGCCTGGTTCGGCCCGCGCACCTCGTTCAAGGGCTTCGACGGCCTGCGCCACCTGGGCGGCTTCAACCTGGCCTTCTACCCCGGCAAGCAGCGCCTGGAGGAAGGTATGCCCTTCATCCTCGACTGCGCGCCGACCCTGGGCGCCTACACCGCCGACGTCGGCTACTCCGGCGCGCTGGGCCACAACCTGCTGGTGGAGCGTCTGATGGACGACCTGCTGGCGCACCGCAACCTGATCGTCGAACAGGTGCGCCAACGCCTGCCCCTGGCCGAAGTCAGCCAGTCGGTGGACCGTCTCTGCCAGCGCCAGGGTACCCTGCCGCGGCACAAGGCCTACCCCTTCGAAGTACTGGCCCACCGCGTAGAAAAACTCGGCGCGCGGGACAGCGGCCCGTCGCTGGCGCGCTTCGGCGTACGCAACATCGCCACGCTGATGAAGAACGCCCTGATCACCGGCCGCCGCGAAGGCTGGTCGCCGCTGTGGTCGAGCAACGACCGCTCGCAACACGCCCCGACACCTGGCCTCTGGGCGGTCGAGCCGCACCTGGGCCTGCGCGGCGTGGGCGCCAAGTTCGAAGAGCTGCTGGTGGTCACCGACGACGACGTCTACTGGCTGGACGACGACCTGCCTCACGTGCGCCGCTGGATCGCCCGCGGTCTGATAAGCGCCCCGGCGCGGCAGGAGGTGGCATGAACGCGATGCTGGAAAAAACGCTGCCGACGCCGGAGCGCCTCGACGTGCAATCGGGCAACGTACGCCTGGCCGTATGGCGCTGGGGTGAGCCGCACCTGCCGATGGTGTTGTTCGTCCATGGCTATCCCGACAACCATGAAGTCTGGCTGCCTCTGATCCGCCGCCTGTCCGGACGCTACCAGCTGGTCGCCTACGATGTGCGTGGCGCGGGCGAATCGGACAAGCCGCGCAAGACCCGCGACTACCGCCTGGAACTGCTCAGCCAGGACCTCAAGGCCGTGCTCGATGCGGTCAGCCCGCAGCGCGCGGTGCACCTGGTGGCCCATGACTGGGGCTCGATCCAGACCTGGGAGAGCGTCACCGATCCGCAGCTGCGCGCCCGTATCGCGTCCTATACCAGCGTCTCCGGCCCCTGCCTGGATCACGTCGGCTTCTGGATGCGCGACCGCCTGCGCCGCAAGACGCCGCGCGCGCTGCTGCAGATGGCCAGCCAACTGCTGCACTCCTGGTACATCTACTACTTCCATCTGCCGTTGCTGCCGTCTCTGTCGTGGCGCTTCGGCGCGGCCAAGGCCTGGCCGCAGTACCTGCGCAAGGTCGAAGGCATCCGCAACCCGGCACGCAACCCGCACCAGGCCAGCGACGGCGAGCACGGCGTGAAGCTCTACCGAGCCAACTTCATCACCTCGATCTTCAAGCCGCGCAAGCGCCATACCGAGGTGCCGGTGCAACTCATCGTGCCGACCCGCGACCGCTATGTCGGCCAGCAACTGTTCCAACAACTCTCGCTGTGGGCGCCGCGCCTGTGGCGCCGTGACGTCACTGCCGGGCACTGGCAACTGCTCGCCGAACCAGCCCGCCTGGGCGGCTGGATCGACGAATTCGTCAGCCACATCGAAGGCGGCGAAGCCACGCCGGAACTGCAGCGCGCCGCGCTGAAACCTGGCGCCGGCCCGTTCGCCGGCAAGCTGGTGGTGGTCACCGGCGCCGGCGGCGGCATCGGGCGGTCGACCCTGCTGAGCTTCGCCGAACGCGGCGCCAGCGTACTGGCAGCGGACATCGACCCGGCCGCCGCCGAGCGCAGCGCCGAACTGGCCCGCGCGGTGGGGGCCAGCGCCTACAGCTACTACGTGGACGTGGGCGACAGCGCCGCCATGGAACGCTTCGCACAGTGGGTGAAGAGCAGCCTCGGCGTGCCCGACGTGGTGGTCAGCAACGCCGGCATCGGCATGGCCGGGCCGATGCTCAAGACCACCCCGGAGGAATGGGAGCGCCTGCTGCGCATCAACCTGTGGAGCGTGATCGACGGCTGCCGGCTGTTCGGCAAGCAGATGGTGGAGAGCGGCAAGCCGGGGCACCTGGTCAACGTCGCTTCCGGTGTGGCTTTCGCGCCGTCACGCAACTACCCGGCCTACGCCACCAGCAAGGCGGCGGTGCTGATGCTCAGCGAGTGCCTGCGCGCCGAGCTGGCGGGCAATGGCATCGGCGTCAGCGCGGCGTGCCCGGGCTTCGTCGATACCGGCATCGTCCAGGCCACGCGCTTCGCCGGACTGGATGACGAACAACAGGCGAAACACCGCGCCAAGGTACAGCGCTTCTACCGTCGGCGCCGGCTCAGCCCGGACACCGTCGGCGAACGCATCACCCGCGCAGTGGAACGCAACCAGCCGGTGGTGAAGGTTGGCAGCGAAGTGCATCTGGGCGCCCTGCAATGGCGCTTCATGCCCTGGCTGTCGCGCCTGTTCGCCCGCCTCAACCTGACTGCCTGAGAATCCCCATGAACAACCCTCATCACAAGCTGGTGCAACGCAAGGTGCAGTTCGACTACAGCGACTCGCCCCTGCACTGGATTCCCGGCGAGCCCGAGGCTTCGCACGTCGTCAACGTCATCCACATGATGTTGCCGGCCGGCGAGCTGTGGTTCTGCCGGCTGTACAACAAGGCCCTGCCCTTCGTGAAGGAAGGCCGTCTGCGCGACGACGTGCAGGGTTTCATCCGCCAGGAGGCGATGCATGCCCGCGCCCACAACGGCGCGCTGGAACGCTACCTGAGCCACCACGGCATCGACTCGACGCGCTACCTGAAGGTCATGGACTACCTGTTCGAGCAGTTGCTCAGCGATACGCCGCTGGGCCTTACCCTGTTCAATCGCACGGCCTGGCTCAAGCGCTGGTGGATCGGCCAGCGCTGCGCCATCGTCGCGGCGGTGGAGCACTTCACCTGCGTACTCGGCAAGTGGATCCTGGAGGCCGACGCGCTGGACCGCGCCAAGGCCGACCCGGTGCTGCTGGACCTGTTCCGCTGGCACGGCGCCGAAGAGGTGGAGCACCGCAACGTTGCGCACGACCTGCACGTACACCTGGGCGGGACCTTCGTCAGCCGCCAGCTGTGGATGTTCGTGGTCTGGCCGCTGATCATCTACCTGTTCGCCTTCGGCACCCGAACCCTGTCGCGCCAGGACCCGAGCCTCGCCCGGCCGCGTTCCTTTGCGGCGATCTGGCGCGACGGCTCGAAGTCCGGCGTGCTGCCGAAGATCAGCTCGGTAGCCACCAGTTTCCTGCGCTACTTCAAGCCCTGGTACCACCCGGACCACGAGGCCAATACCCAGGAAGCGCTGGACTACCTCGCCCGCTCGCCGGCAGCCAACCGGGCCGCGCGCGCTTCGTAAGGCCTGCCGGCGCGCCCGCGCAGTGGATGCGCGGCGCGCGCCGATCGCATACTGCGGCATCCGTTACTCGATTCAGGGATGCCGCGTATGCCAATGGGAACCTACCCGCTTCACTCCGCCCTGTCCTCCCGCGTGGAGCGTCTGCCGGAGCAGGTGGACGTGATCATCGCCGGCAGCGGCATCATGGGTTGCGCCACCGCCTGGCAGCTCGCCGGCCTTGGCCTGAGCGTGCTGGTGCTGGACAAGACCGGCCTCGCCAGCCAGCAGTCCACCCGCGCCTGGGGCTTCGTCCGCCAGCAGGCGCGCGATCCGGCGGAAGTGCCGCTGATGATGGCGGCGATCCCGCTGTGGGAACGACTTGAAGAGCAGCTGCAACTGCCGCTGGAATGGCGTCAGGGTGGCTGTCTGTACCTGGCTGAAACGCCGGAGCAGCAGCACAAGTACGAGGACTGGCTGAAGGTCGCCGCCAACTTCGGACTCGGCACCCGGCTGCTGGGCCGCGCGGAAGTCGCACAACTGATGCCAGCCTTGAGCGATCCCGCCCGCGGCGCGCTCTATACCGCCAACGACGGCCAGGCCGAGCCACGCCGCGTCGCTCCGGGTTACGCACTGCGGGCCATCGAGCGCGGTGCCGTGTTCGTCGAAGGCTGCGGCGTCACTGGAATCGATCGCGCAGCCGGCGCCATCTGCGGTGTGCAGACCGAGCGCGGCTATGTGAAAACCCGACAGCTGCTGGTTTGCGCCGGTGCCAGCAGTTGGCGCCTGGTGCAGAGCCTAGGACTGACATTGCCGCAACAGGCCGTGCGCTGCACCGTCTCGCGCACCAGCCCCGGCCCGGATGTCGGCGCGCAGAGCTTCATCGGCCACGGCATCGGCTTCCGCCAGCGTGCCGACGGCAGCATCAACCTCGCCGACGAAACCCAGGCCGACATCGACCTGAATCTCGACTATCTGCGCGATGCCAGACATTACCTGCCGCACCTGCCGGAACACCGCGCGGGCTTCTCCTTCAAGCTCAATGGCGCGCTGTTCCACGACCTGCGCCAGCGCCTGCCCGGCTCGGAAAGAAGCGTGAACGGCCCGGTCCTCGGCGAGCGTGATCCGCAGGTGAAAGCGAACACCTCGCGCGTCTTCCAGGCACAGACCAATCTCGCCAAGGCATTCCCGGCGCTGCGCGATGTGAAGGTGGTGGAAAGCTGGGCCGGCCTGATCGACGTGCTGCCCGACGGCATCCCGGTGCTCGACGCTCCGCCGGAAGTGCCCGGCCTGCTGATCGCCACCGGCTTCTGCGGCCATGGCTTCGCCATGGGGCCCATCGTCGGTCAGTTGATGAGCCAGTGGATTCACAAGGGCGAAGCCGGAATGGACCTGCATGCCTTCCGGCTGCGGCGCTTCGCTGATGGAACGGCGGGCAAGCCCTACTCGCTGTTCTGAGGGGCTGCCTGCGGCGCATATTCGTGACCGGCTATCCCCACAGGAACGCTCCATGCGCGCGATCGCAGGCAAGGCCGCTCCTGCAGCAGGGAGGATCAAGTGTTCAGGCGATAACGCAGGCCCGCGTTACTCGCCCTCTTCCACCAGCGGCGCATCATCGCTCAGTGCCCGCTCCAGCCAGTCTGTCGGCAGGCTCTTGCTGGCCCGTGCGCCAAGCAGTTTCACCTGCTCGGCGCGGCTGATCAGGTTGCCACGCCCCTCGCAGAGCTTGTTGCGCGCCGCCGCGTAGGTCTTGTCCAGCTGCTGCAGGCGGGTGCCCATCTCGTCGAGGTCCTGCACGAAGAGCACGAACTTGTCGTACAGCGCGCCGGCACGCTCGGCGATCTCGCGGGCGTTCTGGTTCTGCCGCTCCTGGCGCCACAGGCTGTCGATCACCCGCAGGGTCGCGAGCAGGGTGGTCGGGCTGACGATCACGATGTTGCGCTCGAAGGCCTCCTGGAACAGGTTCGGCTCGGCCTGCAGCGCCGCCGAGAAGGCCGCTTCGATCGGCATGAACAGCAGCACGAAATCGAGGCTGTGCAGGCCCTCCAGGCGACGGTAATCCTTGTCGGACAGGCCCTTCACGTGACTGCGCAGCGACAGCACGTGCGCCTTGAGCGCCTGCTGGCGAATCACGTCGTCATCAGCGGCGATGAACTGCTGGTAGGCCGTCAGGCTGACCTTGGCGTCCACCACCACCTGCTTGTCGCCAGGCAGGCGGATCAGCACGTCAGGCTGGAAGCGCTCGCCGTCCGGCGCACGCAGGCTGACCTGGGTTTCGTACTCGCGGCCCTTTTCCAGGCCGGCATGCTCCAGCACCCGCTCGAGCACCAGTTCGCCCCAGTTGCCCTGGGTCTTCTGGCCCTTCAGTGCGCGGGTCAGGTTGGTGGCTTCCTCGCCCAGGCGCAGGTTCAGCTGCTGCAGGCGCTCCAGCTCCCTGGTCAGCGAGAAGCGCTCGCGGGCCTCGGCCTGGTAGCTCTCCTCCACGCGTTTCTCGAAGGACTGGATGCGTTCCTTCAGCGGGTCGAGCAACTGCCCGAGGCGCTGCTGGCTGGACTCGGCAAAGCGCTGCTCGCGCTCGTCGAAGATCTTCCCGGCCAGCTCGGCGAACTGGGCACGCAGGTCATCCTTCGCCGCTTGCAGGTCGCCCAGGCGCTGCTGGTGATTTTCCTGCTGCTCGCGCAGCTCGGCCGAGAGCGCCGCATGTTCGGCGGAGAGCCGGCGCAGTTCGACCTCCTTGTCGGCACGCTCGGCCTGCCAGTCCTGCTCGGCGTTACCCAGGCGCGCGCGCTCGTCCTTGCCCAGTTCGACCTCACGACGCAATGCCGCTGCCTCGGCGAAGAGCTCACCATGCCGGCCGCTCAGGCGCTGGAAGGCCTCGCGATCCGCCTCGGCCTGGGCGGACAGCCCGTCCTGTGCCAGTTGCGCGGTGGCCAGGCGCTCGCGCAACAGGGTTGCCTCCTGCTCCACCTCCACCCTGCGCGCCTGCAGACGCCAGGCAAGCGCCGCCATGGGCAGCAATCCGGCGAGCGCACCGAGCAACAGAGCGGAAAGATCGAGGGGCATGCAGAGCTCCGGGTGTGGCAATGGATCGCGCCAGTCTAACAGTCACCCGCGCGATGAGCCCTCGTCCGCTGTAAAGGCCCTGGAACAAGGCTCCTGAGCAAGCGCTCGGGACAATCCACAGAAGCTGTGGATAACTCAGTGGAGAACTTGCTTAAAACAGCCCATACCCCCAGTGAACTGGGGCCGTGTGACAGATTGGTGATTTTTTCACCAATAGAAATTTCCTTTATTTTTCAATAAGTTAAAAAACGCAAGGAAATTCACGGGGTGGCCAACTGCAATGTTTCGGGGACTTGACAGAGTGCGTCAGCATTGTGCACAAGTGCGCGCCACGCAGCAGCCGACCGCCCCGTTTCAGGGCAGTGGATAGGAAGTATTCTCAGGCAGACAGTGCATTCAACACAGGCGACGCGCGCGCCGGAAGCTCCGTCTTCCGACGCCGTTACCCGGAGAATTTCATGCGATCTGAACCTGCCGGCGCGGCAGTCGCTGCGGCCGGACGATGCGGGGTGGTTCGGGAAGCTGAATCGACTGCCGCTCGGCGGCGCTGACCCGCGCATAAATGCGCTCGGCAGCACTGCGGCTGTTGCAGTCGTAGAAGAACTGGTTGAGGTACACGCGCCAGCGACGATCATCGCTGGGATGGACGGCTATCCGTATATCCATGGTCTGGCGCTCCCTGCTTGGCCATCCCGAAACATACACCGCTCACCATGACACGACAGTGGCAAAACGATGAACGGTCAGGCCGGATGCGGCAGCCTGCCATCCACCAGGTATTGCTCACGCCGGTACAGTCGCGGGCTGTCGGGCACCTGGGCATGCTTGAAGGCGACGTACTCGGAAGTCGTCTCGCACAGCCACGGCATCAGGTTCCGAGGACGCTTCTCGGTAAACGCCGCGGGAACGAACAACGCCACATTGATACCGCCTTGCGGGCAACGCGCCGAGCGATACTCGAACGCTTCCACACCCGCATCGCGCATGGCGCTACCCAACCCTTGGGTGACGCTGTAATCCTGCGGGTCGAGCAGCGCCTCGTGCTCACGGAACGGCGGCAGATGAAGGCGCACGCCTTTCTGCACCTGGAAACGCGCCTCGAACGAAGCATGCTCGGAAAGGATTCGCCCACTGGGCGGCGGCGTCGCCATCCCTTGCCAGAGGACGAAGCGGTAAAAGGCTGACTCCGCCATGGCCGTTTCCAGCTTGAGCGCGCCATAGAACAGGCTCGGCTCATGCCGCCGGCCGAAGCGCGAGCCCCAGCGCAGCGGTGGATAGCGGAACGGTGTCTTCAATAGATAGTGCAGCGGCTCGGCGGGTGGCGGCATGCGCGGTTTGCTGGTCTCCAGCAACTCCTCGAGCAGCGCCTGCTCCTCCAGGGTGTCCACCAGTTGCAACGTCGCTACCTGGCCCTGGCTCTCCACCAGACGTACCAGTCGCCCACGAATGGGAGCGACGACCCAATCCTCATACTTCGCCCAAAGACGGGCGCCGGCTGCGAAGGACATTCAGACCTTGCCCCGGATGGCGTCCAAGTATTCGACCACCGCGACCAGGCCCTGCACCTGCTCCATCAACTGCAACGGCACGCCGCCCAGGTGGCGGTTCTCGGTGCGCAGGAAGTGGCGCATGTCTTCATGGTTGCCGCCGAACAGCGCGAACAGCGCGCGGTAAATGCGCACCAGCAGCAGCGCCAGTTCGCCGGTCTTGCTGTCCACGCGCAGACCGTTCTGCTTCCAGCGACTCACTGCACTGCGGTCCACACCGACGATGGCAGCCAGTTCCTGCTGGGTCATTGCCAGGTGTTCGCGGGCAGTCAGTACTGCCTTCGCCAGGACGGCATCGGCGACCGGGTTTTCCTTCAGCAGAGCGCTCATGGCGAAACTCCATCCAGTGCATTTGCTGCAAACATACCATTAAATGCTGAATATGCACAAAGACGAAAGGACGCAGCCGTCTGCCGGCGACTCATGCCCGGCTTTGTATCCACAAGCTGACAAACTGGAAAAACTCTTTACCAGACATTTACTTAGCCTTGGCACTCATTGACGCAGCACTGCGGTCAGATGAAATACCCGGATCGTCCGGGACGATGAAAGCAGAAATACGCACCGCCGTTGCGGTTGCGCCAGGAGAACACCATGAAGAAGTCCGTCGCCCTGCTCTGTGCTGCCCTGATGCTTGGCAGCCCGCTGGCCAGTTTCGCCCAGCCCGGCCCTGGTCCGGACAATGGCCCGAACAACGGCTCGAACCGGCAGGACAACCGCGGGCCGCAACAGCAGCACCAGCAGCCGCAGCCGCAGCGCGCGCCACAGGGCGGCTACAACCAGCAGGCACGCCCCGTCCAGCACAACGCCCATGCCTATCGCAACCCGGACTTCCGTCCGCAGGCCGGCATGCCGGTGCCTCATCGCGACTGGCGCCGCGGTGTGGTCGTGGAGCCGAACTATCGCGGCGACCGCTACTGGGTCACCGACTGGCACGCTCGCCACCTGTACGCCCCGCCGCGCGACCATCGCTGGCTGTACGTCAACGGCGACTACATTCTGGTCGCCATTGCCAGCGGCGTGATCGTCAACATCCTCAGCGGTTACTGATTCACCTCAGGCGCTGGCACTGACCATCGAGCCGGCGCCACTGCCACCGGCCTTGCGGATCGCCTCGGCCAGCGCAGCAGCAGTCTGCTGCATGGCGGCGCTGGTGCTGGCGATGCGGCTTTGCAGCGCCATCAGCGCAGCGGTCCGCTCGGCCTCCGAGGAGTAATGACGCTGCTGCGCCTCGGCCAGCTCGCGCTGCTCCTGCTGCAACTGCTTCTGCAATTCCTTAAGGCGCTTCTGTAATTGCTCGACCGCCGTGCTGGAGCTTCCGGAACTGCCGGAACTCTTGCTGCTCTTGCCGCTCGGTGCCGTGCCGCCAGCCTGCAGACGCGGGCTTTCGGTATTGCTGCCGGCGCTTTCATTGGCAGTTCCAGCCGATGCACCAGCATCGCTTGCCACCCGTAGCTGGGTGGCAAAAGTCTGGATGGCAGGGGTGATGGAAAGACTCATGCCGGATGTCCTTTGTTCCGGGAATTCAGCCGATGTATCGGCCACCACAGGAAAATCTTGAAAGCTCCTTCGCACGGCCTGGCAAAGCCCCTAGGATAGGCGCCTTTATTTCCAGCCTGTCGCCATGGACAAGAAACGCGCCTACCAACTGATCCTCGCCCGCCTCGCCGAAGACCTGGAGATCGCCGTGCGCGCCGCACAGACGGCCCACGAAACCGCGACCCATGAGGAGAACATCGCCGAGAACAAGTACGACACCCTCGGCCTGGAAGCGGCCTACCTCGCCGCCGGCCAGTCGCGCCGCGTGGAGGAGATCCGCCACGCCCTGGCGCTGTTCGAGAACCTGCAACTGCGCGACTTCGACGAAGAACAGGGCATACAGACCAGCGCTCTGGTGCAGCTGGTCAACGAGCACGACCAGCAGCGCTGGGTCTTCATCGGCCCGGATGGCGCCGGCCTCAAGGTGCACTTCGAAGGCTGCGAAATCCTCGTCATCACTACCCGCGCACCGCTGGGTAACGCCCTGCTCCACCGCCATCCCGGAGACGAGGTGGAAGTGGGCACCGGCAGCGCCCGCCAACGCTACGAAATCCTCGACGCCTGTTGACAGGCCATGCGCGCGAAAGCTCTGTAGAAACCGAGCGCATCGATGAAAAATCTGAGCGGAACAGACAATACACCGCACGCCGGCTGACACAGACTAAGCTTCAAGGCCACACCCCATCCCTCCCGGCCTCAAGGAGAAGCACCATGCTGTTCAACTGGTCCGAGTACGTCCCCGCCGTGAAGAAAGCCTTCGGCGCCCTGGGCAAGAAACACCCGAAGATGATCGCTGCCTACCAGGCCCTGGAAGCTGCTGCCGCTGACGGCGACGCTCTGGATGCCAAGACCCGCGAACTGATCGCCATCGCCGTGGCCATCACCACCCGCTGCGACGGCTGCATCGGCGTGCATGCCGAAGCCGCGCGCAAGGCCGGCGCCACCGAAGCCGAGATCGCCCAGACCCTGGCCACCGCCATTTCCCTTAATGCCGGCGCCGCTTACATCTACTCCCTGCGCGCCCTGGAAGCCTACGAGTCTGCCGCCGCTCCGAAGTGAGCACCCGCCCGCGACGCCCCAGCGCCGCGGGCTTGCCCCTTTCCCTTCAGGGCTCAGATGAGTTATCAGTGGGGCATAGCCAGCCAATGCCTCAGCCCATGTCGCAGCCCACCCTCGGATTCTGGAAACTCACCCTCGCCATAGCCGCCGGCATCTGGCTCGGCTGCCTGGCCGTCGCCGCCACCGCCTGGCTGATCTGGCCCGACCTTCCGACCGCCGTCGTCACCCGCCTCGCGCAACCATCTGCGGAAACTTCGACCAGTCCCCCGCCAGCGCGCAGTAACGAAGAGATGTTCCGGCAGTACCTGCAACGCCAGCAGGCCACGCAGGAACAGCAGAATCGACAAGTGGAGAAATCGGAGCAGGAAAAGCGCTTCAACAGCGCGCCGTGCCAGTTCTGGCGGCAGCAGTACCAGGCGAACCCCACGGAGGGGAATCGGCAGAAGATGGATGGGTATTGCGGGTAATGGAGCGAAGGGCGGGGATTTTCCGGACGCAGAAAAGACAAAGCCCCTGAAATTCTAGGAATTTCAGGGGCTTCGGCCATATGTAATGGCGGAGAGATAGGGATTTGAACCCTAGGAACTGTTGCCAGTTCAACGGATTTCGAATCCGTCCCGTTCGGCCACTCCGGCATCTCTCCGTGCGGCGCGCATGATACCAGCTTGAAGCCTGAAGGCGAAGCCCTTATTCAGGATTTTTTCGCGTGGTATCAGACGCTTGCGTGCACGGGTGGGATCAGAGCGGTACGCCGAGGCGCTGGGCGACTTCTTCGTAGGCTTCGATGACGTCACCCAGACCCTGGCGGAAGCGGTCTTTGTCCATCTTCTTGCGGGTCTCTTTGTCCCACAGGCGGCAGCCGTCCGGGCTGAACTCGTCGCCCAGAACGATCTTGCCGTGGAACAGGCCGAACTCGAGCTTGAAGTCCACCAGCAGCAGGCCGGCGTCGTCGAACAGCTTGTTCAGCACTTCGTTGACCTTGAAGGAATAGGCCTTCATTTCGGCCAGTTGCTCCAGGGTCGCCCAGCCGAAGGCCTGGACGTGGGATTCGTTGATGAACGGGTCACCCAGGGCGTCGTTCTTCAGGAACAGTTCGAAGGTCGGCGGAGTGAGCTGAAGGCCCTCTTCCACACCCAGGCGGCGCACCAGGCTGCCCGCAGCGTAGTTGCGCACGACGCACTCGACCGGAATCATGGCGAGCTTCTTGACCAGCACTTCGTTGTCCGACAGCAGGGCGTCGAACTGGGTCGGAATGCCGGCGGCCTCGAGCTTCTGCATGATGAAGGCGTTGAACTTGTTGTTCACCATGCCTTTGCGATCAAGCTGCTCGATGCGCTTGCCGTCGAACGCCGAGGTGTCGTTGCGGAACAGCAGGACGAGGCGGTCGGCGTCATCGGTGGTGTAAACCGATTTGGCCTTGCCGCGATAGAGTTCTTCGCGTTTTTCCATGATGGGCTCCGCTTGCTTAGGGGGTGGGCTCAGGCGATGGTGCGCCAGTCGAGTCCAGAATGCTGATCGGCTACCTGCAGCCAGTCCGGGTCGCACCCGAGGGTGTCGACGAAGCTTTGCCGGGCCAGATGCGGCGAGTTGTTCTTTTCGCTGAGATGCGCCAGCACCAGGTGCTGCAAACTTTCCCAGCCCAGCTGCGCCACAAGTTCGGCGGCCTGCCGGTTGTTCAAATGTCCCCACTGTCCGCCTACACGGACCTTGAGTGGGTAGGGATACGGACCGCGGGCCAGCATGTCGGTATCGTGATTCGCCTCGATGATCAACGCATCGAGGCCACGATAGCATTCCAGCACCTGCGCCGTGGCAGCCCCCAGATCGGTGAGCTGGCCAAAGCGCTTCCGGCCATCGGAAAACACGTACTGCAGGGGCTCCCGCGCATCGTGGGAGACGCTCACCGCAGTGACTTCCAGGTCTTTCAGTACCAGGCGGTCGCCGCATTTGAGCAGCCCCGCCGGTGTCACCGGCTTGCGCATTCCCTGCAGGGTGCCAGCGCTGAGATACACGGGTATTCGATGGTGCCGGGCCAGCAGTTCGACGCCGTTGATGTGATCGGAGTGCTCGTGCGTGACCAGTACCGCGTCCAGCTGCCCGGGCTCTACGCCCAGGCGTGCCAGACGGCGGATGGTTTCACGTAGCGGGAAGCCGCAATCGATCAGTATCCGGGTGTCAGAACTGCTCACCAAGGCCGAATTGCCCCGGCTTCCGCTCCCCAGGACCGCGAAGTGCATTCCGCATACTCTCCTGGAGTTTTTCCAACACACCCTGCGCCACGTCAGCCGGTGCGGAGGTGTTGATGTCTTTGTCGACGGTGATCTGGACGGTGTTGCTCACGCTGGTCAGGCGAACCTGGTAGCGCTGGGCCTTGGCGTCCTCTTCTTCCTTGGTCTTCTCACCACCGCCGAACAGGCGGCTGAAGAAGCCAGGCTTGTCTTCGTCCTTCTTCTTCGCGCCTTCGGCGATGTTGACGTAGTACACGCCCAGGCTGCGGTTGAGGTCGTCGACACGGATGTCGGCACGATCCAGCGCACGGCCGACGCTGACCCAGGCACGGTCGAAATCGGAATCGACGGTCAACACCGGGTTGCCGCTGCCGTCATTGTTCAGCTGGACAGCGCCAGGGGTGTCGTAGTCCGAGTGCGCGGCGAGCAGGGAGACGGAGCCGCCCTTCTCGGCGCTGGTGGCCATGCTGGCGATCATTTCGTCGAGCAGCGCGGCGTCCAGGCTCGGCACGGCCGGCTTGGTCGGCCAATCGCCAGTGGCGGTGCTGCCGGCCGGGCGGGTTTCACTCAGCACGTAGACTTCACTGGTGTTGGTCTGCACGCCTGGCTCGATACGCACGCGAACGCGCGCTTCGCTGTCAGGCTCGACGCCCGACACACGGCTGCTCAGGCGACGCGCCAGGGGCGCGGAGAGCTGCGACAGCGGCTGCCAGTTGGTGCTGAATTCGCCAGTCTGCGGACGTTCGTTGGCGATGGAGAAGCCGTTGTCCTGGAAGAACTGGTGAGCGACCGGCCAGACTTCGGCCGGCGGACGCTGGGCAACCAGCCAGCGCGAGTCGCCGCTCTTCTGCAGGCTGAAGTCGCTGACTTCGCCGGCGCCGGACAGCGGCTGCGGACGCGGCACTTCGAACTCGCCTTCCTTCTCGGTGCTGGTGGCGACGTTCATCGGAATCGGCAGCAGCGGGTCGAGCTGCTTGCTCTGCATGCCCTCGGGCACCTTCATCGGTGCGGTTTCGCGGGCGTTGAGGTAATCGTCACCCCGGTCGCGGAAGTAGCCTTCCGGGCCCCACAGCCAGCCGCAGCCGGAGGTGTTGCCGATAACCAGGGCGAGCGCAGTCAGTCCTGCCAGTCGCTTCATGCGAGGGAGCTCCTTAAGCCAGGACGCCGGTCTGGCGCATGGCCTGACGCAGCGGTTCGTGGCAGCGCGGGCTGAGCCAGGTCAGAGGCAGGCGGATGCCCTCTGGAATCAGCCCCATTTCGTGCAGGGCGAACTTGACCGGGATGGGGTTGGATTCGATGAACAGCGACTTGTGCAGTGGCATCAGGCGATCGTTGATGGCGCGGGCAGCGGCGGCATCGCCACGCATGGCGGCGGCACAGAGGTCGCTCATGGCGCGCGGGGCGACGTTGGCGGTCACCGAGATGTTGCCCTTGCCGCCCATCAGCATCAGCTCGACGGCGGTGGCGTCGTCACCGGAATAGACGAGGAAGTCCTTGCCGACGCGATCCAGTACTTCCTTGCCGCGCTGCAGGTCGCCGGTGGCTTCCTTGATGCCGACGATGTTCGGTACCTTGGACAGGCGCTCGACGGTCTCGGGCAGCATGTCGCAGGCGGTACGGCCCGGCACGTTGTAGAGGATCTGCGGGATGGCCACGGCTTCGGCGATGTGGCGGAAGTGCTGGTACAGGCCTTCCTGGGTCGGCTTGTTGTAGTACGGGGTCACCAGCAGGCAGGCGTCGGCACCGCCAGACTTGGCAGCCTCGGTCAGCTCGACGGCTTCGCGGGTGGAGTTGGCGCCGGTACCGGCGATGACCGGGATACGGCCGTTGACCTGGTCGACGACGCGACGGATGACGTCCAGGTGTTCGTTCACGTCCAGAGTGGCCGATTCACCCGTGGTGCCGACCGCTACGATGGCATTGGTGCCTTCCTGCAGGTGGAAGTCCACCAGCTTGGCGAGGCTGTCCCAATCCAGTCGACCCTGAGCATCGAAGGGGGTGACCAGCGCCACCATACTGCCCGCAATCATGCAACCGCTCCTGCCGGAAAAAGAAAGCCGTAATGGTACTGTCGCCACCGGCCACGCACAAGGTGACGCAGCGACCCGCGAGCGGTCAGACATTCCCCTCATCGGCGCTTTTCGCTACCCTTTCTCCTTTGTCGATGCGGCCCGCTTGGCCGCCACTCCCAGGAAAGCTGCATGTCCGCCTCTCACCCTCGTGAACAATTCCTTCTGATCAGTGCTCTGGGCCCGAACCCGATGGAGTTGACCAGCGTGCTGTGCCGCACCTGCGTCGACAACCGCTGCTCGGTGGTCAGCAGCCGCCTGACCCGTCACGGCGAGTTCAGCGCACTGATCCTGCAGATCTCCGGCAGCTGGGACGCACTGGCCCGTCTGGAAGGCGGCCTGCCGCCCCTGGCCAAGCGCCACGGCTTCACCCTCAGCGTCACCCGCAGCAATGTCCACGTTACCCGCGCCCAGGCCCTGCCCTACGTGGCCTATGTCAGCGCCGTCTATCGCCCGGACATCCTCAACGAGCTGTGCCAGTTCTTCATCGACCACAACATCGAGCTGGAGAACCTCACCTGCGACACCTACCAGGCGCCGCACACCAACACCAGCATGCTCAACGCCACCATTACCGTGACGCTGCCGGCCGGCACCCAGATCAGCTGGCTGCGCGATCAGTTCCTCGACTTCGCCGATGCGCTGAACCTGGATGCGCTGATCGAACCCTGGCGTCCGCAGCATCCGTAAGGATGCTCCCAAGGAGAAAATCCCAATGGCAGTCGAACTGAACAAGCCCGTCGCCGATTTCCAGGCCCCGGCCACCAGCGGCGTCGAATTCCGCCTGTCCGAACTCAAGGGCAAGCAGATCGTCCTGTACTTCTACCCCAAGGACAGCACCCCCGGCTGTACCACCGAAGGCCAGGGCTTCCGCGACAAGATCGAGGACTTCGCCAAGGCCAACACCCTGGTGTTCGGCGTCTCCCGCGATGGCATCAAGTCCCATGAGAACTTCAAGGCCAAGCAGTGCTTCCCCTTCGAGCTGATCAGCGACAAGGATGAGGCTGTCTGCCAGCTGTTCGACGTAATCAAGCTGAAGAAGCTCTACGGCAAGGAATACATGGGCGTAGACCGCAGCACCTTCCTGATCGACGCCAAGGGCGTGCTGCGCCAAGAGTGGCGCGGCGTGAAAGTGCCTGGGCACGTGGACGCCGTGCTCGCCGCCGCTCAAGAGCTGAACCCGTAATCCGCTGAGCCAGCTTCAATGAAAAAGGCCGCTGATCAGCGGCCTTTTTCGTTTACATCATCGGGCTGACTTGCGGTTCCAAAGGCGGCTGTCGCGGCCAGGCATCCAGCACGGCCTTCACCAGGGTCGCCAGCGGGATGGCAAAGAACACGCCCCAGAAGCCCCACAGCCCCCCGAACAGCAGCACCGCGCAGATGATTGCCACCGGGTGCAGGTTCACCGCTTCGGAGAACAGCAGCGGCACCAGCACGTTGCCATCCAGCGCCTGGATGATCGCGTGGACGGCCATCAGGTAGATGAACTGGTCGCTCCAGCCCCACTGGAACAGCGCGATCATCGCCACTGGCACGGTGACCACCACCGCGCCGATGTAAGGCACCACCACCGACAGGCCGACCAGCAGCGCGAGCAGCGCCGCGTAGTTGAGCCCCAGCACCGCGAAAGCGATGTAGGTCGCCACGCCGGTTATGAATATCTCGATGACCTTGCCACGGATGTAGTTGGCGATCTGCTGGTTCATCTCGTTCCACACCTGCTTCATCAGCCCGCGCTCGCGCGGCAGGTAGCGACGGAACCAGTGGTAGAAGCGGCGGCGATCCTTGAGGAAGAAGAACACCAGGATCGGCACCAGCACCAGGTAGATCATGATGTTGACCACCACCGGCAGCCCCGACAGGGAAAAGGTCAGTGCCCACTGGCCCAACTGTCCAAGCTCGCTGCGCGCCGCCTCGACGGTGTGCAGCACCTGCTCCTCGGTGACCATGTCCGGGTAGCGCTCGGGTAGCATCAGCAGGGTCGCCTGCCACTCGCCGAGCATGCCAGGCAGCTCGTTGAACAGAGTGAACAGCTGCTTCCACAGCAGCGGCACCAGCACCAGCAGGAACACCGCGAGCAGCCCGAGGAACAACGAATAGACCAGCCACACCGCGAACAGGTGTGGCACGCGCAGGCGCTCCAGCACGCCGACCATGCCCTGGATCAGGAAGGCAATGACCATCGCCGCCAGCACCGGCGCGAGCATCCCGCCGAAGGCCAGGATGACGGTGAATCCCAGTCCGAGAATGACCGCCAGCACTATCGCCTCCTCGTCGGAGAAATAGCGCTGCATCCAGTCCTGCAAAACCTTGAGCATCAACGAAACCTGCGAAACGAATGGGGTAACGTCGCGGTTACCCGCGATCGGGGGCTACTTCTTGCGCAGCCAGTAGCGATAGACGCCGGCTTCGACCTCTTCATGCAGCAGCGAGTGCCCGGCAAGATCGGCGAAAACGCGGAAGTCGCGCTGGGAGCCAGCATCGGTGGCGATCACCTTGAGCACCGCGCCGCTGGGAAGGCGATTCAGCTCGAGCTTGGCCTTGAGCAGCGGCAACGGACAATTGAGACCGCTGGCGTCCAGCTCCGCGTCACAGACGGGGACGGACGGCGTGGTATCGGACATCGAAACGAACTCCGGTCAGGGCGCCCAAGAATACCGAAAGCGTTGGAAAAGTAACCAGGCCCGGCCAGGACGTCGATCATTAATCAAGCCGTCAGCCTCGGGGGTTAAAACGGAAGCGAAGCGGAAATACCCGTTTCGAATTGCGCCGCACTTCCGCCCTGCAAACTAGGCATAGGCGTTAGCCTGCGGCTAAAGTAGAGCCTTTCTCGGAACGAGCCTCGTGTACATGAAAGTACTCCGCCCTGCCCTGCTGTCGCTCGCTATCGCCTTCGCCATGCCGGCCCTGGCGGACGACCTGCCTTCCCTGGGGGACGCCAGCTCGTCCATCGTCTCCCCGGAGCAGGAATTCCAGCTCGGCCGCGCCTGGCTGAGCATGCTGCGCAATCAGGTCGACACGCTCAACGATCCGCAACTCAAGGACTATGTCGAGTCCAGCGTCTACCGCCTGGCCGAGTCCAGCGAACTGCAGGACCACCGCCTGGCGTTCATCCTGATTCGAGACAAACAGATCAACGCCTTCGCCGCCCCTGGCGGCGTGGTCGGCGTCAACGGCGGCCTGTTCATCTACGCCCAGACCGAAGGCGAGTACATCGCGGTACTGGCGCACGAACTCGGCCACCTGAGCCAGCGTCACTTCGCCCGCGGCATCGAGGCGCAGCAGCGCATGCAGATTCCGGTGATGGCCGCCATGCTGGCCGGCATCGTCGCCGCCGCCGCAGGCGCCGGTGACGCCGGTATCGCCGCCATCGCCGGCACCCAGGCCGCGGCCATCCAGAACCAGCTGCGCTTCTCCCGGCAGAACGAACAGGAAGCCGACCGGGTCGGGGTTGCCACCATGGTCCGCGCCGGCTACGACCCGCGCTCCATGCCCAACATGTTCGAGCGCCTGGCCCGCCAGTACCGCTACGAGGGCAAGCCGCCGGAATTCCTGCTGACTCACCCGGTCACCGAATCGCGTATCGCCGACACCCGCAATCGCGCCGAGCAATACCCCAAGGGCGGCAAGGAAGACTCGCTGCGCTATGAGCTGATGCGCGCCCGCGTCCAGCAGATGTTCGAGGACACCCCGGGCATGGCCAGCAAGCAGTTCCGCGCGCAGCTCGACGAAGACCCGAAGAACGACGCCGCTCGCTACGGCCTTGCCCTGTCGCAGACCAAGATCGGCCAGCTGAACGAGGCCCGCAGCAACCTCCAGCAACTGCTGGCCAAGGCGCCCAACGACATCAGCTACAACCTGGCCATGTCCGATCTCGACATCACCGCCAACAAGCTGCCCGACGCCCAGGCGCGGGTGCAGAAGATGCTCGGCCAGTACCCTGACAGCTACCCGCTGATCCAGGCCAACGCCGACCTGATGATGAAGACCAACCGCGCCGCCGACGCCGAGAAGACACTGTTCAAGCTGTCCCAGCGCCGCCCGCTGGACCCGGACGTGTGGAACCGCCTCGCCGATGCCTGCACCCTGAGCGGCAACGCCATTGGCGTGTACCAGGCCCGCGCGGAGTACTACGCGCTCACCGGCGACTACAAGCAGGCGATCGAGCAGCTGGACTTCGCCAAGCGTCGCGCCGGCGGCAACTTCACCCTGGCCGCACGCCTGGATGCCCGCCAGCAGGAGTTCCGCGACCAGGAGCGTGTCCTCAAGGAAATGATGGGCCGCTGAGCCCTTCTCCCACCCATGAAAAAGCCCGGCATTGGCCGGGCTTTTTCATTTACGCCAGCGCATCAGGCATTGCCCGCCAGCTTCAGCTTCGCCGCCTGGGTGAAGTCGAGCATGCGCTTGAGCGGCCTGATCGCCTTGGGAATCAACGCCGGGTCGACGAAGATTTCACCCGAGCTTTCCTTCAGGCACGCCAGGGTACGCTCCAGGGTGTTCATGGCCATCCAAGGGCAGTGCGCACAGCTGCGGCAAGCCGCGCCGTTGCCGGCAGTGGGCGCTTCGATGAACTCCTTGTCCGGGCACAGCTGCTGCATCTTGTAGAAAATGCCGCGGTCGGTGGCGACGATGAAGCGTTTGTTCGGCAGCGTTTGTGCGGCCTTGATCAGCTGGCTGGTGGAGCCCACGGCATCGGCCAGGTCCACCACCGCTTCCGGCGACTCCGGGTGCACCAGAATCGCGGCGTCCGGGTAGATCGCCTTGAGGTCCTCCAGTTGCTTGGCCTTGAACTCCTCGTGAACGATGCAGGCACCGTCCCAGAGCAGCATATCGGCGCCGGTCTCGCGCTGGATGTAGCGGCCCAGGTGCTGGTCCGGCGCCCAGAGGATCGGCTCGCCGTTATCCATCAGGTGCTCGACGATTTCCACCGCGCAACTGGACGTCACCACCCAGTCGGCGCGCGCCTTCACAGCCGCCGAGGTATTCGCGTAAACCACCACGGTGCGCTCGGGGTGCTGGTCGCAGAAAGCGGAGAACTCTTCCACCGGGCAACCCAGGTCCAGCGAGCAGGTCGCCTCCAGGGTCGGCATAAGCACGCGCTTTTCCGGGTTGAGGATCTTTGCGGTCTCGCCCATGAAGCGAACACCCGCCACCACCACGGTCTGCGCCGAATGCTGGTTGCCGAAGCGGGCCATTTCCAGCGAGTCGGAAACGCAGCCGCCGGTCTCTTCGGCCAGCGCCTGGATCACCGGGTCGCAGTAGTAGTGCGCAACGAGCACGGCGTTCTGCGCCTTCAGCTCGGCGGCGATGGCCGCACGGTAGTCAGCCTCTTCCTGCGCACTCAACACCCGCGGCTGCTTCGCCGCCAGATGGGCCTGGACCAGCAGGCGTTCGGAAATCTGGGACATCGTGTGAAAACCTCAACAGGCACGGTCTGATTATGCCGGCGATTTTATCACCACCACCTTACGACGCGGTGCACCGTGGATGGCCATACGGCGGACTTTTTCCGGCACATGGCAAAAGCCCCGTGACCTTTCGATCACGGGGCTTTTGTCTTACATGTTGGTGGGTCGTGTGGGATTCGAACCTACGACCAATTGGTTAAAAGCCAACTGCTCTACCGACTGAGCTAACGACCCAACGTGGGGCGTATAATACTGATTTCTAACGCAAAAACAACACCCTTCGAAAACTTTTTTCAGAAATACCGCGTAGGGTCGGAAATTCCCGCGGCCAAAAAGCCCTCGGAACGCAGTCGGCAGCTGTCGCATTTACCGCACGCACGCCCCTCATCATCGGCCTGATAGCAGGAAACCGTCAGGCCGTAATCCACGCCCCGGGCGATGCCCGCCTCGATGATCTGCGCCTTGGAAAGGAACTGCAGTGGCGCCTGGATACGGAAGCCGTCACCCTCCACGCCGGCCTTGGTCGCCAGATTGGCCATGCGCTCGAAGGCTTCGACGAACTCCGGGCGGCAATCCGGGTAGCCGGAATAGTCCACGGCGTTCACGCCGATGAAGATATCCCGAGCGCCCAGCACCTCCGCCCAACCCAGAGCGAGGGACAGGAACACGGTGTTGCGCGCCGGCACGTAGGTCACCGGAATCCCTTCGCTCGGTGCCTCGGGCACGTCGATGCTGCTGTCAGTCAGCGCCGAGCCACCAATGCCATTCAGGTTGAGGCCGATAACCTTGTGCTCGATCACTCCCTGCTGGCGCGCCACGCGCTCGGCTGCCTGCAGCTCGGCACGGTGACGCTGGCCGTAGTCGAAGCTCATGGTGTAGCAGTCGTACCCTTCGGCCCTGGCCATGGCGACCACGGTCGCGGAATCCAGGCCACCGGAGAGCAGGATTACGGCTTTCTTGTCGGTCATGGATGGATTGATGGACATGAGAAGGTCTCCTCCGCGCTCAATGGCCCGGCTCGTCGTTCCAGAGAATCTTGTGCAACTGCAGCTGCAGGCGCACCGGCAAGTTGTCGCTGACGATCCAGTCGGCCAGCGCACGCGCGTTCACTTCGCGGTGGCTGGGCGAGAACAGCACCTCGCCGGCCCGTTGCTCCAGGCGGTACTCGATCAGCTTGGACACCGCCCAGTCATAGTCCTCGCGGGAGCAGATAACGAACTTCACCTGATCGTTGGAAGTCAGCTCACCGATGTTCTCGTAGCGATTGCGCGCCCCTTCCCCGGAGCCCGGAGTCTTCAGGTCGAGGATGCGGCTGACACGGCGGTCGGTGGCGGCAATGTCCAGCGCACCACTGGTTTCCAGCGAAACCTCATAGCCGGCATCGCACAGGCGCTCGAGCAGCGGGATGCAATTGGGCTGGGCCAAGGGTTCGCCGCCGGTCACGCAGACGTAGCGCGGGCGGTACCGGGCAACCTGGTCAAGGATGGCGTCGAGGGACAGGATTTCGCCGCCACTGAAGGCATAGGCGGTATCGCAGTAATTGCAGCGCAGGGGACAGCCGGTCAGGCGAACGAACACAGTCGGCAAGCCGGCGGTGCGCGTCTCCCCCTGCAACGAGTAGAAAATCTCGGTGATGCGCAGGGTCTGTTGCATATCAGCCACGGGCGTGACGGCTACACAGACCATCCGCCTCCGTTGCGTTGGAGTCGTGGGCGCGCTCGCTGGGCGCCCGGCAATCCCGGACACAGCAGACATCAGCCGAGCTGAAACCACTGTTGCTTTCCGGGGGCGGGAATTCTAACGAAAAAACCCGCGACTAGCGCGGGTTTTCACAAGATGGAATCGGGAGCTTACTTCAGATTCTTCAGATCACGCTGGGACAACTGGGCGGCGGAAGTACCCGGATATTGGGCCACGACCTGCTGAAGGATGCCACGGGCCTTGTCGGTATTGCCCAGGCGACGCTCGACATCGGCGAGCTTGTACAGCGAATCCGGCACCTTGGCGCTGCTCGGGTAAGCCTGGCTGACACGTGCGAAAGCCTGGCCTGCGCCCTGCAGGTCGCCCTTGGCGAGGTTCACTTCACCGAGCCAGTACTGTGCGTTGCCAGCGTACTGGCTGTTCGGGTACTTGCGCAGGAAGGCGCCGAAGGCCTGGCTGGCCTTGTCGAAGTCCTTCGCCTTGATCAGGTCGAAGGAGGCGTCGTAGTAAAGCTTTTCTTTTGCCGGGTCACCCGGCTCGCTGCTGGCAGCGGGCTGCTGTTGCTGGGCGGCAGCAACACCAGCTCCAGCGGCAGCTCCGGCACTGGCGCCGGCAGCGGAGGAATCCTGTTGAACAGCAGCACCGGCCGCTCCCGCACCTGCACCGCTGGAAAGGCGGCTGTCGATGTCCTGGAAGCGTTCCTGGTTTTCCTGCTTCATTTGCTGGATCTGGTTCTGCTGCTCTTCGAGCATACCGCGCAGACGGGACATCTCGTCCTGCATCTGCTGCAGCTGCATGAACAGCTGAGCCTGACCGGAGACGGGAGTAGTCATCCCGCCTCCGGCGTAGGCGCCATCGGCGCCTGCGGTGCCATAACCCGAGGGCGGTGTGCTGGCGTAGCCACCATTACCGTCCTGTACCGGAACCGCGGCTGCCGCCATGAGGGGCAGTCCGCATGCGATCAAGGTCAGAAAACGCAGGCGCATCGGCATCAGGTCTTACTTCTTCAGCTCAACGCGGCGGTTCTGGGCCCAGGACTGCTCGTCGTGGCCAGTGGCAACCGGACGCTCTTTGCCATAGGAAACCAGTTCCAGCTGAGCCGGGGAAACGCCCTGCAGTACCAGGTAGCGCTGAACGGCCTTGGCACGACGCTCGCCCAGAGCCATGTTGTACTCGCGGGTGCCGCGCTCGTCAGTGTGACCTTCCAGGACTACGCGCTGGCCGGAACCTTTCAGGTCCTTGGCGTGTACGTCCAGGGCACGCATGGCTTCCGGCTTCAGGTCGGAGCTGTCGTACTCGAAGTAGAAGGTGGTGATAGCGCGCAGAGCGGCTTCGTCGCTCAGGGAGCCGTCAACGGCACCGCTGTTTGCGCCGTAGCCAGCGTTCGGATCAACGCCGCCATTGGCGCCTTCGCCAGTAGCATCGCCTTTCTTGGACGAACAGCCGACGGCAACAGCCATGGCGAGGGCGATAACGGCAAATTTGCCGAATTTCAGCATTTCCATCATGTAACTCCTAATGAACCCCAGTGTATAAATTTGAAACAGTTGGCAACCGTCAGTTCAGGTAAGGGGACCAGGAAGGCTCGCGCACGTCGCCTTGAGCGGTGGGTAGCGGTAACCGAACACGTCCGTTGATGCTCACGAGCATCAACACGCCCCGGTCCTGCTGGCGGGTGGCATATATTAGCATCGTGCCATTTGGCGCAACAGTGGGCGAATCATCCAGGTTGGTGTTGGAAAGTACCCGGAGATTACCGCGCTGAAGGTCCTGCGCCGCGATCTGGAAGTTGGTGAAACCGTCCTGGCGGTGAACCATGACCAGGGTCTTCTCGTCCGCCGACAGTTTCGGGTTGGCGTTGTAGTTGCCGATGAAGGTCACGCGGTCGGTAGCGCCCGAGTTCACGTTCATCTTGTAGATCTGCGGCTTGCCGCCCCGGTCCGAGGTGAAGTACAGGGTCGAGCCGTCCGCGCCCCAGAAGGGTTCAGTGTCGATCGCCGAGTTGTTGGTCAGGCGACGCAGCTGGCGGCTGCCCAAGTCCATCACGTAGATTTCCGGGTTGCCGTCACGCGACAGCACGAAGGCCAGGCGATTGCCGTCCGGCGAGAAGGCCGGGGCGCCATTGAGGCCTTCGAAGTTGGAAATCTGCTCGCGGCGCCCGGTGTCGACGTACTGCATGAAGATGCGCGGACGCTTCTGCTCGAAGGACACGTAGGCGATGCGACGGCCATCGGGCGAGAAGCGCGGCGAGAGGATCGGCTCGCGCGACTGCAGCAGGGTCACCGGGCGGGCGCCGTCATAGTCGGAGCGCTGCAGGGTGTAGCGGGTGTTGTCCACCGAGAAGCGCTCTGCGGTCACGTAGAGCATTTTGGTGGAGAACGCCCCCTTGATGCCGGTGAGCTTCTCGAACGACTGGTCGGCGATATAGTGCGACATGTCGCGCAGCTGGTCGGTGGTGCCACCCACACTGCCAGTCAGCACTTGTTCCTGGGTCGCCACGTTGAGCAGGGCGTACTGGATCTGCAGGCGGCCGCCACTGGGGACGATGCTGCCGACCAGGACGTACTGCGCACCGAGGGCCTGCCAGTCGCGATAGATCACTTCGCTGGCCTGGGCCGGCTGGCTGATCATGTTCTGGCGCGGGATCGGCTCGAAGTAACCGGAGTTGCGCAGGTCGCTGCCGATGATGTTCGACATGTCTTCGGGCAAGACGTTGCCGCCCTGCCAGCCGAACGGAACCACGGCGATCGGGACGGCCGAGTCACGACCGCTGGAGATCACCAGCGGGTCGGCGGCCTGCGCTGCGCCGGCCACCAGGGCCAGGGCGAAGAGCGCGAAGCGAATCAGGGTACTCACAGATCTAAATCCTCCGGTTTGAAGACCATTCGGCGCTGACGATACAGGCTATCGAAAGTGGCACGATCCAGTTTTTGCAGTTCGGGAACACGGCCCACGTTTTTGACCGCTGCCACCGCCGAATCGTCGAACGGCTTGTCACCACTGGAGCGGGTTACGCTTACGCCGGTGATGGCTCCGCTCGGCAGCATCTGAATCAGCACTTCTACGCTCATTCCGTTACGAGCTGAAGGAGGACGACTCCACTGCTGGCTCACCAGGCTGACGATCAGATCGTCGAAGTTGCCCGCCACCTCGTCACCTTGCTCGTCGGCCAGGGCCTGTTGCCGTTGCGTGTCGTTGGACAGCAGGTCGGCCAGCGCCTGGGCCTTCTTGTCTTCCGTGGCCTTGCGGGCTGCGGCAGCGGCTGCAGCAGCCTTCTTCTTCGCAGCCTCGACCGCGGCAGCCTTCTTCTTGGCATCATCCGCGGCGGCTTTTTTCTTCGCGTCCTCGGCGGCCTTCTTCTTGGCCTCCTCGGCAGCTTTCTTCTTCGCCTCTTCAGCGGCCTCTTTCTTGGCCTCTTCCTCGGCTTTCTTCTTGGCGATATCCGCCTGCTGTTTCTGCTCGGCAGCCTTGGCCTCAGCCGCTTTCTTGGCGGCTGCGGCAGCATCGGCCACCTTCTTGGCGTCGTCTGCCTTCTTGGCTTCAGCGGCTTTCTCGGCGGCATCTGCAGCCTTTTGAGCTGCATCGGCCTTCTTTTGTTCCTCGGCTTTCGCAGCAGCCAATGCCTGCTGCTCAGCCTTCTTCTGCTCGAGCTGCTCCTGCTCGTACTGCTTGGCCGAAGTCTTCTTCGCCTCGCCGGCTATCTTCTGGTTGGTCTGCTGGGTCGCCTGGCTCTTGGACTTCAGCTGGTACAGCGTAGCCTGGACGATCGGCCGCGAAGGCGGCAGTTCAGGCGTACTGGCCCAGCTGACGAACAGCATGGCGAAGATCAGGACGTGCAGAGCCACGGCCAGGACCGTTGGCCAGAAGTAGCCTTCCGATTGAGAGCGCTCGAGCTGGTGCATCAACTACCTGGTGCCTCGGTAATCAGACCGACGTTGCCGACTCCGGCTTTCTGCAGACCGCCCATGACGGCCATGACAGAGCCATAGTCGACTGCCTTGTCCCCACGGACGAAGACCTGGACTTTCTTACCCTGACTGCTGTTTTGCGCCATGATCGCGGTAGCCGCGGTCACCAGCTGGTCGAGGTCAACGGCAGTCTGGCTGGCCTTGCCCTGATCCGGGTCCACTTCGGAGCCCATGTTCCAGTAGTAGGTCTTGTCGGCCTTGATGGAGATGGTGAGCACGCGGGAATCGTTATCCTGCGGCAGCGCTTCGCTGGAAACCTTGGGCAGGTCGACCTTGACGCCCTGGTTGAGCATGGGCGCGGTCACCATGAAAATGACCAGCAGTACCAACATCACGTCGATGTAGGGCACCACGTTCATTTCCGCGACCGGCTTGCGCTTGTGACGAACTCTTGCCATGACGGCTTACCTCTTGGTCGTCGATCAATCGTCGCTGGTGTGCACTTTGCGGTGCAGGATCGCCTGGAACTCGTCGGCGAAGGTGTAGTAGCGACCGATGAGCATTTCCGAGCGGGCGGCGAAACGGTTGTAGGCGATGACCGCGGGGATGGCCGCGAACAGGCCGATGGCGGTGGCGATCAGTGCTTCGGCAATACCCGGCGCCACGGTGGCGAGGGTGGCCTGCTGCACGGTGGCCAGGCCACGGAAGGAGTTCATGATGCCCCACACGGTGCCGAACAGACCGATGTACGGGCTGGTGGAACCAACAGTGGCGAGGAACGGCAGGCTGGTTTCCAGCTTCTCTTCCTCACGGGAAATGGCGACGCGCATCGCGCGGGATACGCCTTCCATCACCGCATCCGGGTCAACGCCAGCCTGCTGGCGCAGACGGGAGAACTCCTTGAAGCCGGCACGGAAGATCTGCTCGACCCCCGAATCCGGATCGGGGTTGCTGCCCGCCTGACGATAGAGCTTGGACAGGTCAATGCCCGACCAGAAGCGCTCTTCGAAAGTTTCCAGGGCCTTCTTCGCCGAGCGCATCATGTTGCTGCGCTGGAAAATCATGATCCAGGAAGTGACCGATGCGGCCACCAGGGTCAGCATCACCAGCTGTACCACGACGCTGGCGTTACTGATCAAGCTCCACATGGAAGTATGGTCGACGACGTTCGGTTCCACGTTAATCTCCTGCTGAAAGGGTGTCCGGACTGCCGGCAAATGCCGCACGCAACACATCTGGGATAGCGCGGGGTTTCAGGTTGTCCGCCCGCACGCACGCCACCAGGAATCGCCCCTCGCAGAGCAAGGTCGAATCCGACGCCCGTCGAACCTGTTGACGAAACTTCAGGCTCGCACGGTTCAACTCCTCCACCTCGACGCTGACGAGCAGCTCGTCATCCAGACGGGCCGGCGCGTGATAGCGCGCCTCAGCCGAATGAACGACGAAAAGCAGGTTCTCCCCCGCCAGCTGTGACTGGGCGAAGCCCAGATCACGCAGCCGCTCGGTACGAGCCCGCTCCATGAACTTGAGGTAGTTGACGTAGTAGACGATGCCGCCGGCATCGGTGTCCTCGTAATAGACCCGATACCGCTGCTGGAACGGCTGACCCCCGTGTTGCGCGCGCATACTCTAGAACCAAGTAAAGACTTTGCCAATCGGCAATCGTCTACAAATGCAATTAATTACCATCTTCAGGGACAAACAGATCCGATGTCGTCCCCTCCCCCATCCGCTTCGGCACATTCAGGCCGAAATGCAGGTACGCATGCCGGGTCACTACACGCCCCCGAGGTGTGCGCATGATATAGCCTTGCTGGATCAGATAGGGCTCCAGCACGTCTTCAATCGTGTGTCTTTCTTCGCTGATGGCCGCCGCGAGGTTGTCGATCCCCACCGGGCCACCGTCGAACTTGTCGATCATGGTCAGCAGCAGGCGGCGATCCTGGTGATCGAAGCCTCTTTCATCCACGTCCAGCAGGTTCAGCGCCTTGTCGGCGATATCGCTGCTGATGTGGCCGGTGCCGCGCACCTCGGCGAAATCCCGCACCCGCCGCAGCAGGCGGTTGGCGATCCGCGGCGTACCGCGCGCGCGCCGGGCAATCTCGTAGGCGCCCGCCGGCTCGATCTCCAGACCGAGGATGCCCGCCGAACGGGCGACGATGCTGGACAGGTCGTCCACACCGTAGAACTCCAGACGCTGCACGATACCGAAGCGGTCACGCAGCGGGTTGGTCAGCATGCCGGCGCGAGTGGTCGCCCCCACCAGAGTGAAGGGCGGCAGATCGAGCTTGATCGAACGCGCAGCCGGGCCCTCGCCGATCATGATGTCCAGCTGGAAGTCCTCCATGGCCGGATACAGCACTTCCTCGACGATGGGCGAAAGGCGGTGAATCTCGTCCACGAACAGCACGTCGTTGGGTTCGAGGTTGGTCAACAGCGCCGCCAGATCGCCAGGCCGCTCCAGCACCGGGCCGGAAGTGCTCTTGATCGAGACGCCCATTTCCTGGGCGATGATGTTCGCCAGGGTGGTCTTGCCCAGGCCGGGCGGGCCGAAGATCAGCGTGTGATCGAGGGCCTCCTGGCGCCCACGGGCCGCCTGGATGAACAACTCCATCTGTTCACGCACCACCGGCTGACCGACGTAGTCGGCCAGCTTCAGCGGGCGGATGGCACGGTCGAGCTGCTCTTCGCGGTCACGACCGGTTACAGAGGAGATCAGGCGATCGGCTTCGATCATCGATGGCTACCTAGACCATGCCCTTGAGGGCACGACGGATGAGTTCTTCGCTGGACAAGCCTTCCTCCTGCACGGCGGCCACGGCGCGGCTCGCCTCCTGGGGTTTGAAGCCCAGGGCGATCAGCGCACTGACCGCATCGGACTCGGCGCTTGAGACTGCGGCAACCAGTCGGGGTTCCACCACCAACGGCGCGATGGAAGGAATATTTTCCCACGCCTTGAAGCGATCTTTCAGCTCCACCAGCAGGCGTTCGGCAGTCTTCTTGCCCACGCCCGGAATCTTCACCAGGGTGGAAGTATCCTGCGCCTGCACGCAACGCACCAGCTCATCGACTTCCAGCCCCGACATCAGCGCCAGCGCCAGCTTCGGGCCCACGCCATTGAGGCGGATCAGCTCGCGAAACAGCTCGCGCTCGCGCTTCTCGGCAAAGCCGTAGAGCAGGTGGGCATCCTCGCGCACCACGAGGTGGGTGTGCAGGGTCACCGGCTCGCCCAGGCTCGGCAGGCGATACAGGGTGGTCATCGGCACTTCGAGCTCGTAGCCCACGCCATTCACATCGACGATCAGGTGCGGCGGTTGTTTTTCCGCCAGGGTGCCACGCAGGCGTCCAATCACGGGTGTTTGTCCTTGCTCAATGTTTTTCCGGATATCACAGGCGCAAGCGCCCGCCACGTCGGCGGGCGCCTACCAGGCCGTGTGGCACCAGGCTCTGCCGGGTGTGCGCGTGGCACAGGGCGATGGCCAGGGCGTCGGAGGCGTCGATCTGCGGCTTCTGCACGAGCTTGAGCAGGTGCATGACCATCATCTGGACCTGCTGCTTGTCCGCGCCACCGGTACCGGCAATCGCCTGTTTGACCTGGCTCGCCGTGTACTCGGCGATCTGCAAGCCCTCCTCCGCCGCAGCGACTATGGCCGCGCCGCGCGCCTGCCCCAGCTTCAGCGCCGAGTCGGCGTTGCGCGCCATGAACACCTGTTCGATGCCCATCATGGTCGGCTGATAGGTCTGGATGACCTCGCGCACACCACGAAAGACGATCTGCAGGCGCTCGAACAGTTCGCCGTTGCCGGTACGGATGCAGCCCGATGCCACGTACTCGCAGCCACGACCGGTGTCGCGCACCACGCCGAAGCCGGTTATCCGTGAACCTGGGTCGATACCGAGAATCAGGGTCATGTCCGTCCGATCAAACCTTTTCCGTAACCTGTACTTCAGATAACAAAAACCGGAAGCGGGAGGCGCCGCTGACGACCACTCCCGCTTCCGGCTTCAGACCAGCGCCGGTGGTGGGATCAGCCCAGCTGGGCCATCACCTCGTCCGGGATATCCGCATTGGAGTAGACGTTCTGCACGTCGTCCAGGTCCTCGAGCATGTCGATCAGCTTGAGGACCTTCTGTGCGGTGTCCAGGTCCAGGGTCGCGGTGGTCGACGGGATCATGGTGATCTCGGCGTCGTCGCCCTTGAAACCGGCTTCGGTCAGCGCTTCATTGACCGAGATGAAGTCGGCGAAGGTGGTGAAAACATCGATGGAACCGTCATCGTTGACCACCACGTCGTCGGCGCCGGCTTCCAGCGCGGCATCCATCAGGGCTTCTTCGTTCACGCCCGGCGCATAGCTGATCTGACCCTTGCGCTCGAACATGTAGGCCACCGAACCATCGGTACCCAGGTTACCGCCGCACTTGCTGAAGGCATGACGCACTTCGGCCGCGGTGCGGTTGCGGTTGTCGGTCATCGCTTCAACGATGATCGCCACGCCGCTGGGTGCATAACCTTCGTAGGTCAGCTCGGCCATGTTGTCCGCTTCGCTGGAGCCCACGCCACGCTGGATGGCGCGATCAATGGTGTCGCGGGTCATGTTGGCAGTCAGCGCCTTGTCCACGGCCAGGCGCAGACGCGGGTTGTCCGCCGGAATCCCCCCGCCCTGCTTGGCAGCGACGGTCAGCTCACGGATGAGCTTGGTGAAGATCTTGCCCTTCTTGGCGTCCTGACGTTCCTTGCGGTGCTTGATGTTGGCCCATTTGGAATGACCAGCCATAACTCACTCCGTATCGCTTGTTTGCTTCGCACGCGGCGCCCGGCTTGCGGGCGCCGCGGCAATCTGGATCGACTTACTCGGCGGCCTTCTGCTGCTCGCGCAGGCGGATGTTCAGCTCGCGCAGGGCCTTGGCATCCACAGTGCCCGGAGCCTGGGTCATGACGTCGCCGGCGCTCTGGGTTTTCGGGAAGGCGATGACTTCGCGGATCGAGGCCGCGCCGGTCATCAGCATCACCAGGCGGTCCAGGCCGAAGGCCAGGCCACCGTGCGGCGGTGCACCGTACTTGAGGGCGTCGAGGAGGAAGCCGAACTTCTCTTCCTGCTCCGCATCATCGATGCCGAGCACGCGGAACACCGCCTGCTGCATGGACTTGTCATGAATACGGATGGAGCCGCCGCCCAGCTCGGTGCCGTTGAGCACCATGTCGTAGGCACGGGACAGCTTGCCGGCCGGGTTGGCCTCCAGCTCTTCCGGGGTGCACTTGGGCGCGGTGAACGGGTGGTGCAGGGAAGTCAGGCTGCCATCGTCGTTCTCTTCGAACATCGGGAAGTCCACGACCCACATCGGCGCCCACTCCTTGGTGAGCAGGTTGAGGTCATGGCCGACCTTGATGCGCAGCGCGCCCAGGGCGTCGCAGACGATCTTGGCCTTGTCGGCGCCGAAGAACACGATGTCGCCATCGACCGCGCCAACGCGATCAAGGATCTCGTTCAGGTTCGGCTCGGCGATGTTCTTCACGATCGGCGACTGCAGGCCTTCCACGCCCTTGGCGCGTTCGTTGACCTTGATGTAGGCCAGACCCTTGGCGCCGTAGATGCCGACGAACTTGGTGTAGTCGTCGATCTGCTTGCGCGGCATGCTCGCACCGCCCGGAACGCGCAGGGCGGCAACGCGGCCCTTCGGATCGTTGGCCGGGCCGGAGAAGACCTTGAACTCGACGTCCTTCAGCTGATCGGCCACGTCGACCAGTTCCAGCGGAATGCGCAGGTCAGGCTTGTCCGAACCGTAGCGGCGCATGGCCTCTTCGAACGGCATGTGCGGGAATTCGTCGAACTCGACGTTCAGCACTTCCTTGAACAGCTGGCGAACCATCTTCTCGGTGATCTCGATGATGTCGCTTTCTTCGAGGAAGCTGGTTTCGATGTCGATCTGGGTGAATTCCGGCTGACGGTCGGCACGCAGGTCTTCATCGCGGAAGCACTTGGCGATCTGGTAGTAGCGGTCGAAGCCGGCCACCATCAGCAGCTGCTTGAACAGCTGGGGCGACTGCGGCAGGGCGAAGAAGTGACCCGGGTAGGTGCGGCTCGGCACCAGGTAGTCACGCGCGCCTTCCGGAGTCGGGCGACCGAGGATCGGGGTTTCCACGTCGAGGAAACCGTTGTCGTCCAGGTAGCGGCGGATGCTGCTGGTGATGCGCGCACGCAGCTTCAGCTTGGCGGCCATCTCCGGGCGACGCAGGTCGATGAAGCGGTAGCGCAGGCGGGTTTCCTCGCCCACGTCGGAGTATTCATCCAGCGGGAACGGCGGGGTTTCGGCCTGGTTCAGCACTTCCAGTTCATGCCCCAGCACTTCGATGGCGCCGGAAGCCATGTTCGAGTTGCGCGCGCCTTCAGGGCGCAGGCGCACCTTGCCGGTGATCTTCACCACGTACTCGCTGCGCACACGGTCGGCCTTGGCGAAGGTCTCGACGCGATCCGGGTCGAATACCACCTGGGCCAGACCTTCACGATCACGCACGTCGAGGAAGATCACCCCGCCGTGGTCGCGGCGACGGTGTACCCAACCGCAAAGAGTGACTACCTGGCCGTCCAGGCTCTCGTTCAACTGGCCGCAATAGTGGCTGCGCATCATGGTGTGTTTCGCTTCTCGAAAGTCTTGAATTCTAGGGAACCGCTCATTCGCTGGCGGAACAGCCGCCACCACCGCAACCGGTGGCCGGAGAGGCCGCTGAGGCATCGCCGGAGGCGAGGTTCTTCTTCGCTCCGGTCTTGAAGTCAGTCTCGTACCAACCGCTGCCGCCCAGGCGGAAACCCGGAGCCGACAACATCTTCTTCAATTCGGGAGCCTTGCAGGCCGGACAATCGACCAACGGCGCATCGCTGATCTTCTGCAGCGATTCCAGCTGATGCGCGCAGGACTGGCACTGGTACTCGTAAATCGGCATGGGGCACCTTGACTGATCACACTGCCACGGGCCCGCGTCCCGCGGCAAAGACGCGGATTATAGCCTGAAAAATCCGCAGGTTGCAGCCAGGCTCCGGCGACGTAAAAGCCGGCCAGGCGCACAGCCCTTTAATAGAAAAGCTCAATCGATTGCCTTGATATAGACCAAGAGCTTCGCCCCCACCTCGGTGTTAGCCTCGAATCCAATGCTTTTGAATCACCCTGCCAACGATGAGGAGATCACCATGGAAATCAACATCGGAATCGCCGAACAGGATCGCGCCGCCATCGCCGAAGGCCTGTCCCGACTGCTGGCCGACACCTACACGCTGTACCTGAAAACGCACAATTTCCACTGGAACGTCACCGGACCGATGTTCAACACCCTGCACCTGATGTTCGAGGGGCAGTACACGGAACTGGCCCTGGCCGTGGACAGCATCGCCGAACGCATCCGCGCCCTGGGCTTCCCGGCGCCGGGCACTTACGCCGCTTACGCGCGCCTGTCCTCGATCAAGGAAGAGGAAGGCGTGCCGGACGCCCAGGAGATGATCCGCCTGCTGGTACAAGGCCAGGAAGCGGTGGTGCGCACCGCACGCAGCATCTTGCCGCTGGCCGACAAGGCGGCGGACGAGCCGACCGCCGACCTGCTGACCCAGCGCATGCAGGTACACGAGAAGACCGCCTGGATGCTGCGCAGCCTGCTCGCCGAGTGAACACTCCTTATATAAGGAGGCCCGCCACTCCCGACGGGCTTCTCTCACTCTACGAATGGCCTAAGCGGTTGATTTGAGAAGGCAAGTGGTTTGCTGTTAAATAACCGCCGTGCGTTTCGCGCATAGGCCGCCCAGCACGCTTTCATTTTCCTTTCCGGCGTCGCACCTGGGGACGGCTGCTTCTTTTTTCGTTACCCGCTCAAGGTGAATCCGTAGCCATGCTCAAGATCGTCCATCTCGTGACGGGCGTCGCCGCACTCGTGCTGTCCCTTATCCCGAGTCTGCGCAGTGATGCCCTGCCCTATCTGCAACAGAGCGATGCCATCTATCTGGCCCTGCTCGGCCTGACCAGCCTCCTGCTCGCGCCGGGCAGCCACCTGAAACAGCCTTCAGCCCTGCAAGGCTTGGCCACCGCCCTGGTGGTCCTGGCCGTGGTGCTGCAGGTGCTTATCCTGCTCGCGCCGCTGCCTTTCATCGGCGAACAACCAGCCATCGTGCTGCCACTGCTGAGCCTGGCCGGCGCAGTCGTGCTGCAATGGGCCGCCAACCTGAACCCGACACGTCCCCACGCCCCCATCGAAACCTTCCTCGGCGAGAACCGCGAAACCGGCACCGTGAAATGGTTCAACACCTCCAAGGGCTTCGGCTTCATTTCCCGCGACTCGGGCGAGGACATCTTCGTCCACTTCCGCGCCATTCGCGGCGAGGGCCACCGCATCCTGATCGAAGGGCAGCGCGTGGAGTTCTCGGTAGTCCAGCGCGACAAGGGCCTGCAGGCGGAAGACGTGATCGCCGCCCTGCCCAACCGCCGCTGATTCACAGCTCCATGAAAAAGCCCGCCAATCGGCGGGCTTCTTCATTTCTGCACCTATTAACAGCGCGGCTCAATAGTGCGGCGGCGGAGCGTCATCTTCCGCGACGCCAACCTGGCCCTGCAGGTCTTCCAGGCGCTTGAGCAGCGCCTGCATCTGCAGGCGGGTGCGCTCGATCACCCGCTCCTGCTCGTAGACCACGTCGCTCAAGGTCTGCAATGCGTCATCCTGGAAGGCCAGCCGGCTCTCCAGGTCCATCACTCGAGTCTCCAGATCCATCATTCACTCCTGACTGAAGCGAAAGCCATCGCCCAGCGCCATGCGCAGTTTCTCGCGCACCCGCGCCAGTTCTTCTTCTTTATAGGGAACCGCCGGGTGCTTGCCCCAGACTGGTCCCGGCCAGGCGACATCATCCTGCTTGCGCACAATCACATGCACATGCAGTTGGCTGACGACGTTGCCAAGATTGGCCACGTTCATCTTGTCCGCGTCGAAAGTATCCTTGAGCACTTCCGCCAGTTGAGTCGCCTCGCGCCACAACTGCTGCTGATCGGCAGAATCCAGCTGGAAGATCTCACTGACGTCTTCGCGACGCGGAACCAGGATGAACCACGGGTACTGCGAGTCATTCATCAACAGCAGGCTGCTCAGCGGGAAATCACCCAGCGCAACGGTGTCCTGCTGGAGACGGGAATCCAGGGCGAACATAAGACCTCTCCTGTTCGACGAGCCTTGTTTAAGCCTAGCTCCACGGGGAGCCGAAGGGCGCGAAGAATACTAGAGAGCCCTTCCGGCGAACATGCCCGACCGACGCATCGTCCCGGAGCACGCCCTTTGCAGCGCCGCACCAGGATCGCGCATGACGCGGATTGGCATATCCCGACAACAGGCGCGTGCAGGAATCTGCACGGCAATCACGGCAATCCGCAGCGAAAAATCGTTTAAACAGCTACAACTACGGGATGCCAGAAAACGACATGCGTGCTCGTGGATGTTGCAAATCCCCAACGGAAGCCGTGAAATGCGTCAACGCGTCGCAAGACGAACACTGTGAAGGCAGCACCAGGCATTTGTGCACGGTTGTTGCTAGAGGCAAGGACAACGCACCGACGGCCACCCCAACTCGAGAAGTGGACGCGGAGGCGAGGGAACTTAAGAAGTGGTCAATGGAATAGAGAACCACAAGGACTGAGGCATCAATGAAGCAATCAGGGGGCAATCTCTTTTTGCAACATGAGAACTGCTTGAATGCGACATGCGTCATGCAGCTTTGCGACAGTCCCGTAAAGATTTTGTGTGTTCATTTGGGCAACTATCGCCAACTGAACACGCGTGCTATAAGTTAGCGCCGACAAAAAAAGAAAGAGCCGTCACCGCGGCATTAGTGATGGCGAATAATTTCAAAACCAAAGGAGCAATCACAATGAAAGTGATGAAGTGGAGCGCCATCGCCCTGGCCGTTTCTGCAGGCAGCACACAACTGGCAATGGCCGAGCCCTTCGTAGGCAATCAGGCTGACGCTAAAGGCTTTGTCGAAGACAGCAGCCTGAACTTCCTGGTTCGCAACTACTACTTCAATCGCAACAAGAAAGACGGCGCCACCGATGCCCGTGACTGGACCCAAGGTTTCTGGGCCAATTACAACTCCGGCTTCACCCAAGGCACCGTTGGTTTCGGCGTTGACGCTTTCGGCTACCTGGGTCTGAAACTCGACGGTGGCAGCGGCTACGGCGGCACCGGCAACCTGCCGGTCCACGATGACGGCGACAAGGCTGACGACTTCGGCAAAGCCGGCGCAGCGGTCAAAGTCCGTATCTCCAAGACCGAGCTGAAATTCGGCGACATGCAGCCTACCGCTCCGGTGTTCGCTGTAGGCGGCACCCGCCTGCTGCCGCAAACCGCCAGCGGCTTCAGCCTGATGAGCAGCGAAATCGACGGCCTGGATCTGGAAGGCGGTCACTTCTACTCCGGTACCGGCCAGGACACCACCAACCGTGACGGTGAGATCTGGTCCCAGTACGGTGGCGTAACCGCCAACAGCGCTGACTTCCTGGGTGGCAAATACGCCATCAATGACCAACTCTCGGCTTCTCTGTACGGCGCCAAGGTCGAAGACCTGTGGAACCAGTACTACGTCAACCTGAACTACACCCTGCCGATCGCTGACAATCAGTCCCTCGGCCTGGACTTCAACTACTACCGCACTACCGATGCTGGCTCCGCCAAGCTGGGTGACATCAGCAACAACACCTTCTCGCTGGCCGCTGCTTACACCATCAGCGCGCACACCCTGACCCTGGCCTTCCAGAAGGTGAACGGCAACACTCCGTTCGACTACATCGGCATCGGCGACAACAACGCCGGCGGCGACTCGATCTTCCTCGCCAACTCCGTTCAGTACTCCGACTTCAACGGCCCGGGTGAAAAATCCCTGCAAGGCCGTTACGACCTGAACATGGCCGAGTACGGTGTTCCGGGCCTGACCTTCATGGGCCGCTACATCTACGGTAAGGACATCGACGGCGACAAGATCGATCCGACCAGCCCCTACGCCAACTACGGCTATGGTCCGGACGGCAAACATCGCGAGACCAACCTGGAAGCCAAATACGTTATCCAGAGCGGCCCGGCAAAAGACCTGTCCTTCCGCGCTCGTCAGGCTTGGCACCGCGCCAACGCCGACCAGGCTGAAGGCAACGTTGATGAATTCCGCCTGATCATCGACTACCCGCTGTCCGTTCTGTAATCCAGAACGAACTGCAGGTAACTAAAAAGCCCGGCTTCTGCCGGGCTTTTTTATTGCAACTTACCTACAACTTTGAACGTATCTGTTACATCGGCAATACATAAGTGCCGGTGACATGGGCGACCAACTCCTGCGGATTGCTGACCGAGTAGACAGCTACTTCGCAAACCACCTGCCGCCGCCCCAGTTTCAATATCTTCGCCTCGGCCAACAGGTCTTCCGGCTTCGGCTTGCTGAGAAAGTTGATATTCAGGTTGGAAGTAACGGCCATCTCGACGTTATCCAGCTGCGCCAGGATCACCGCGTACATCGCCGCGTCCGCCAGCGCCATGATGGTCGGCCCGGACACCGTTCCGCCCGGCCTCACCAGCTTTCCATGAAAGGGGATCCGCGCGAAGGCACTGCGCCCCTCCAGGGCATCGATGCGGAAATCCATCTCGTCCGCCATGGGCAATCCCGCACGGATGAACGCCTGTACCTGGGCTGCATTCAATCGACTCACGCCACTCCTCCGTCTCCGCCCGCCGCGCCCTGTACGCAGCCAGACCTGCACCGTACAATGCCCAGCCTATATTCCCCTTCGCAACCGACAAAACGGCCAAAGATGCGTACCAGTCAGTACCTGCTGTCCACCCTGAAAGAAACCCCTTCCGATGCGGTCGTCATCAGCCATCAGCTGATGCTGCGCGCCGGCATGATCCGCAAGCTGGCGTCCGGTCTCTACACCTGGCTGCCAATGGGTCTGCGGGTACTGCGCAAGGTGGAGACCATCGTTCGCGAAGAGATGAATGCCGCCGGCGCCCTGGAAGTGCTGATGCCCGCCATCCAGCCCGCCGAGCTGTGGCAGGAATCCGGCCGCTGGCAGCAGTACGGCCCCGAGCTGCTGCGCCTGAAGGATCGCCATGACCGCGACTTCTGCGTCGGCCCGACCCACGAGGAGGTGATCACCGACCTCGCGCGCAACGAGCTGAACAGCTACAAGCAGCTGCCGATCAACATGTACCAGATCCAGACCAAGTTCCGTGACGAGATCCGTCCGCGCTTCGGCCTGATGCGCGGCCGCGAGTTCATCATGAAGGACGCCTACTCCTTCCACGCCAGCCAGGACTCGCTGCAGGCGACCTACGACGTCATGTACGGCGCGTACAGCAAGATCTTCACCCGCCTGGGCCTGGATTTCCGCGCCGTGCAGGCCGACAACGGCTCCATCGGCGGCAGCGGCTCCCATGAATTCCACGTACTGGCCGGCTCCGGCGAGGACGACATCGTCTTCGGCGAATCCACCGACTACGCCGCCAACATCGAGAAGGCCGAGGCCCTGCCACGCGAAACCGCTCGTGGCGCCGCCAGCGAAGAGCTGCGCCTGGTCGACACCCCCGAGACCAAGACCATCGCCGCCCTGGTGGAGAAGTTCGGCCTGCCGATCGAGAAGACCATCAAGACCCTGGTGGTGCACGCCGCCGAGGAAGGCGAGCTGATCGCCCTGATCGTCCGTGGCGACCACGAGCTCAACGAAATCAAGGCCGGCAACCACCCGCTGGTGGCCAGCCCCCTGCAGATGGCCAGCGAAGCGGACATCAAGGCCGCCATCGGCGCCGCTCCCGGCTCACTCGGCCCGCTGAACCTGCCGCTGCCCTGCATCATCGACCGTTCCGTCGCCCTGATGAGCGACTTCGCCGCCGGCGCCAACGTCGACGACAAGCACTACTTCGGCGTGAACTGGGAACGCGACCTGCCGGTACCGGAAGTCGCCGACCTGCGTAACGTCGTCGAGGGCGACCCGAGCCCGGACGGCAAGGGCACGCTGATCATCCGTCGCGGCATCGAAGTCGGTCACATCTTCCAGCTCGGCACCAAGTACAGCGAAGCCATGAAGCTCTCCGTACTGGGCGAGAGCGGCAAGCCGGTCACCCTGATCATGGGCTGCTACGGCATCGGCGTATCCCGCGTGGTCGCCGCCGCCATCGAGCAGAACTACGACGACCGCGGCATCCTCTGGCCGGCCGCCCTGGCGCCCTTCCAGATCGCCATCGTGCCGATGAAGTACGAGAACGAAGCCGTGCGCGCCGCCACCGACAAGCTCTACGCAGACCTCACCGCCGCTGGCTTCGAAGTGCTGCTGGACGACCGCGACAAGAAGACCAGCCCCGGCGTGAAGTTCGCCGACATGGAGCTGATCGGTATCCCGCACCGCATCGTCGTCAGCGAGCGCGGCCTGGACGAAGGCGCCCTGGAATACAAGGGCCGCCGTGACACCGAGTCGCAGCCTGTCGCCTTGTCCGACCTGCAAGCCTTCATCACGGCCAAGATCCGCAACTGAGCAGAGCGATGTCCACCGGAAGTACCACAAGCCTCGCGGCTGCCGCCCTGTGCGGCAGCCTCCTGCTGAGCGGCTGCGCCAACCAGTTGTCGCAACGCAGCGAGCATGAAGAGCGAGTCGAGCGGAAACTGCTCGACCACAGCCTGCAGATCGACGTGGGCACGCCGGGCACCCTGGAACTGCCGCAGCGCCGCATTCGCGTGCAGGAACAGAAGACCTTTGAAGTCACCGAGTTCGAGGTCACCCGTCGCTACGACCGCTACACGCCGTACCAGGGCTGGCGCAAGGTGTACGAAATGCCGCTCGGCATCGTCGCCTTCGTCGGCGGCATCGGCGCCAACGTGGTCAACGTGTTCGCTCTCGGCAACCTGCCCGAAAGCGTCACCCGCGGCTGGATTCGCTATGGCATAGACGGCATGAACCCATTCATGAACGTCGAATCCAACGGCCGCGCCGAGCAGAACCTGGCATCGATCGACGAGAAGCAGCGCGACAAGCGCACCGAATACTCCAGCCTGCCCTGGTCGGAGCGCCCGGTGACCGTCACGGCTGGGAAGAACTCCCAGGAGCTGCTCACCGACCGCCATGGCGTGCTGCGCCTGAACCTGCTGGAAGGCCCTTTCAGCGACGACGAAGTCAGCCGCATCGGCCGCCTGCAGTTCAGCGTCCAGGACCCTTCGGACGATACCCGCGCCGATGCCAGCCTGCTGGTCAGCCGCTCCCTGCGCGGCAAGCTGCAGGAAGCCCACGCACTGATCTACGACGACCTGGAAGGTGACGACGTGCACCACTGGGTACACCGGGTGAAGCGCCTCTCCGACCTCGGCCTGGAAGAGGAGGCGAGCGAACTGGAACAGAGCCTGATCGAGCTGACCCGCAACGATCCGGAGCTGCAGAAGGAATTCCTCCACAGCCTGATGACCGACGCCGGTCGCCTGGCGGCGGACCCCGGCGTCAGCAACTGACGGCTAGCGGCGAACGATGAAGCCGGTGATGCCCTGGGGTGTCATCGGCTGCAGCTCCACCGCAGTCACCTTGGCTTTCACCGGGCCGCGCGCCAGCCACTTCTCCAGCTCGCGCACCGCATCCTCCTCACCTTCGATCAACAGCTCGACGCGCCCGTCCTCGAGGTTGCGCACCCAGCCATCGATCTCCAGTCGATCTGCCTGTTCCTGGGTGCTCTGGCGGTAATAGACGCCCTGCACCTTGCCGCTGATGTAGCCGTGCAGACAGACCCTCGCCATCACTGTTTCTCCTCTCGCAATGCGCTCAGTCGCGCCTGCAGGCCGGCGGCGGTCTGCTCGCCGAGCAACTGCTCGCGCATCTTGCCCTCAGGGTCGATGATGTAGGTTACAGGCAGCGCTTCGCTGCGCGGCAGGCTGTAGCGCGGCGCGGGGTCGTCGGCCAGTACGGTGTACTGCACGCCCAGGTCCTGCGAGGCCTTCGCCAGGTCCGCGTCGCGCAGCCCGTCGAAGTTCACCCCCAGCACCCGGAAGCCCTTCGCCTTGCCCTCTTGCGCCAGATGATTCAGCTCGGGAATCTCCTTGCGACACGGCGCACACCATTCCGCCCAGTAATTAATAACTAGCCACTGGCCATCTACGCTCGCAGCGGGTACTTTCTGTCCATGCTGATCGGTGCCATAGTCCGCCGAGCAGCCGGCCAGGATCAGGCCGGCCATCAAGCCAATCACAATACGGAGCCGCACTCCCATGCCTTCAATCCTCGTGTATGCGGGGTGGTCATGATGCTCGATGCCCTGCGCCTGGAGGTGCCGGACATCCTCGAAGAAGACGCCGAGGCAATGAGCAACCTGGCGGTCAGGCTCCAGGAATCGCGGCAACAGCCCCTGCAGGAAGGTCTGCAGAAGGCGCTGGGCACGCTGTTCCGCCTCAACCGATGCGCGCTGACCTTACTGGAAAGACAACGCGCCCTGCAAAGCCTCAGCGAAGAATACCGGCATTACGAACGGTTGATTCGCCAGGAAAAGGTGCCGCCAGCGCTCTTCGTACACTTCTGCAGCGAACTCGCCGCCGGCTTCAAGCGCCTGCTGCTGCAGATCCTGCACGGCCGCAAGCCGTCGCGGCCGCACATGGCCTGGTGCCTGTACATGGCCCAGCACTTCCTCGCCCAGGCCCTGCTGCGTCACTACCAGCAATACCAGCAGCCACCGGGCAGCCTGTGGCGCGACAGCCACCTTCTGTACTGGATCGGTGAGCATCAGGAGTGCCTGGACGAACCGGTGGCGGCGGCTTTCGACCCGATTCCTGCCGGCACCTTGCGCGGGCTGTACCAGCAGATCCTGCTGCTGGCCCTGAGCAACCCGTTCCACCTGACTGAAGGCGAAGCCCCCCAGCTGTTCTCAGCCCTGGCGCCGCTGGCCGCGCTGGGCCGCCTGCTGCCCTGGGACGATGAGGAACAGGAAGGCTTCGTCGTCGACCTTGGCTCGGACGAGCCCTGCCTTGCAGTCGAACAGGCTACTGACGCGCCGGCCGATCAACTGCGCCGACTGGAACTGGGCGCCCTGCTGATTGCCCTGCACGACCCGGCGCCACTGCGTCGCCTGGACCAGGCCGTGCTGCTGGAGCGCGTCCGCCAGCATTGGCTTGGACACCAGACGCGCCGTCATGAGCGTGCCGAACAGAAGGGCACCTGCCGCGTAGTCGTCGGCCTTCCGGCTATTCAGCAGCACCTGCTGGACAGTTCGACCAGTCCCTGCCGTGAAGCGGCACTGATGGACGCCAGCGCAGGCGGCGCCCGCATCCTCTGCACCGGCCAGCAGGCCGGGCAGCTGCCGGTCGGCCAGTTGCTGCTGATTCCCGGCAACGGCGGCACGCCAACCCTTGCGGTGGTGCGCTGGCGGCACCTCAACAACGATGGACTGCACCTCGGCCTGCGCTACCTGAAGGGACTTCCCCGTCCGGTCTGGCTGCGCCGCGCGCCTGACGCACAGCGTCACCCCGGCGTCCTGCAGAGTACGCCGGAACCGGGCAACGGCTGGTATCACGGGCTCTGGGTAGCCCAGGGGCAGTTCGTCGAAGGTGAGAACCTGTGGCTGCAACTGGCCAGCTTCGACAACCAGACCATCCTGCCGCTGCCCGTCGCCAACCTCAGCACGCCATTGGTAGCTCGCCACCCGCTGCGCCTGGCCTGATTGTCGATTTTGGGAGAAATGTCACAGGCAAGATCGGCAGTAAGCCCGGAATGCCTGGGAGCCTCCTCCCTATAATTCGAACGTTCGTCCTGACTTCCGGGACGACTCTCGTTCGCCGACTATTCAGCGGCCTTCAGAATGCGACTGGCGCCAAGTACGCCAGCCTCCATCGACAGGACAGCCCGATGCAGCCTACAGACCAGCTTGTCAGCAAGGTTCCCAGCCATATTGTCGCCAGCGCACGGCCGGCCAATGCGGCCAACGGGGGACGCCTGGCCGACTTCAATGTCGCGGTCTGGCTGCATTTGCCCGGCGTGGCGGAACTGCCGGTGACGTTGCTGCTCAGCTACCGCGATGGCGAGCGCAGCCGGGAAGTGGTGATCGACCATGGCACGGTCAACAAGCAGAGCCGAATTCTGTTGTCTGCCGTAGCCCGGCTGCCGTTTTCACAGCGGATCGAGGATGCGCAGATCAAGCTGCGCGCGGCCATTCCCCTGACTCGGGTAATCGCCGAGGAAGTCTTCATGCAGGCGGTGGAACAGCAGGCCGGCGCAACGCGTCCGGTAGCCACCAGCCTGTGAAGATTCAGCCCAGCTGACGTACCAGTGCGTCGTCGTCCGACGACTCGGCTGCAGCGGGTTCGGCGGCCTCTTGCGAGACGGACGGCAGGAGCGATTCGGGCCAGCTGCTGAACTGCAGACCAGTGATTCTATTCAACCGCTCCAGGGCGCTCGTCAGATCGCGCTGATGCAGGTGCACTACGTTGTTCTGGTCTTTTTTCATGGATTCGCTGGCCTTGGAGGAACTTCTGAAGGACTCCTGTGTCCTGAATCCTCCATAGCCAGAACTGTGCCAATTCTGAAATAGCCAGAAATGGCGCATTTCTGAAGTGGTACAAAGCTGTCAAGGCATCAGATTCGCCGCAAACTGACGTTTTGCGTCACTCGGAATGTGACGGCTTCAACCATTTCGCCAGACTGTCACCGAAAAGCGCCTGACGATCCGCCTGGTAGCGCGCCAGCGTTTCCCGTAATTCCGGGTACCAGGGCTCATCCAGCTCCGCCGGCAGCGCCTCCAGGCAAGGCAGCGGCCAGGGGCTGCGGTTGAGCAGGTGATGCAGGCTGTAGCTGCCCAGGTCGCGGCACAGCACCCAGGCCGCGGTGGTCGAGCCGGCACGGCAGACCAGTTGCTCGCCCTCGAGGAAATCCAGCACTTCTTCCCACTCGTCTTCGGGCAGCAGCCAACCGGCGCGGTGCAGATGCACCAAGCGCGTCGGCAGGCCGTGGCGCTGACGGTCGAAGAACACCCGCAGCACGCCAAGGATCACCAGCAGGCGCGGCAGGGCGCGGCGGCGCCAGAGCCGGGTCGAGGACAGGTTGCAGACGAGCTCGGCACCAAACAGCACGATCAGCCACGACAGGTAGACCCAGAGCAGGAACAGCGGCACGGTGGCGAAGGCGCCGTAGATCAGTTTGTAACCAGGGAAGAAGCTCACATAGAAGCCAAACAGCGACTTGGCCGCCTCGAACAGGATCGAGGTGAAGACGCCTCCCGCCAGCGCGTGAAGGAACGGCACCCGCGCATTGGGTACTGCCGCGTAGATCAGGGTGAAGGCCGCCACGCTGGCCAGCAGCGGCATGAACTTCAGCAGCATCGCCGCGCCCGGCAGCGCATGGGGGCCGGAGAGCAGCGACAGCGAAGTGATGTAGGTGGACACGGCGAAACCGGTGCCCAGCAACAGTGGGCCCAGGCTGAGAATCGCCCAGTACAGCAGGAAACGAGTCACGCCCCGGCGCGGCTGACGCACACGCCAGATGGCATTGAAAGCCTTCTCGATGGTCACCAGCATGGTGAAGGCCGTGACCGCGAGGAAAGCCACGCCCAGCCACGTCAGATGCCGCGCCTGCACGGTGAAGTTGCGCAGGTAGGCCTCGACCGCCTCGCCGGTGGATGGCACGAAGTTGCGGAACACGAACAGCTGGATGCGCTCCCCCATGCCCTCGAAGGCCGGAACTGCCGAGAGCATGGCAAAAGTCACAGTCATCATCGGAACGACCGCGAACAGCGTGGTGTAGGTCAAGGCTGCTGCGCTGTTGGGCGCCTTGTCGGCCAGGAAACGCTGGACCAGATAGCGGCCGAATTCGACCAGGCCCTGCAAGCGTTCGTGCATGAAGTGTCCTTTGGCTGCACTGAAAAATCCGTCCTCGTAGATCGCGGCGAACGACAGCGGTTCAGTCCAGTCCGAGGAGGCGGTTAGAATAGCCGCCACTTCATCGGCCTTGCGAGTCCCGGCACATGAGCCAGATTTCAATTTTCCACAATCCGCGCTGCTCCAAATCCCGCGGCGCCCTCGAATTGCTAGAAGAGCGCGGTCTCCAGCCGACCATCGTGCGCTACCTGGAAACCCCGCCCAGCGCCGCCGAACTCAAGGCGCTGCTCGGCAAGCTGGGCATCGTCGCACGCCAGCTGCTGCGCACCGGCGAGGACGAATACAAGGAACTGGACCTGGCCAACCCGGCACTGGGCGATGACCAGCTGATCGCGGCGATGGCCAGCCATCCCAAGCTGATCGAGCGCCCGATCGTCATCGTTGGCGACAAGGCAGTGATCGGCCGTCCGCCGGAGAAGGTACTGGAGATCCTGCCTTGAGCACTCCCTATATCCTGGTCCTGTACTACAGCCGCCACGGCGCCACCGCCGAAATGGCGCGGCAGATCGCCCGTGGCGTCGAGCAGGGCGGACTGGAAGCGCGCGTGCGCACGGTGCCGGCGGTTTCCACCGAATGCGAAGCCGTCGCCCCGGATATCCCGGCCGAAGGCGCGCTCTACGCCAACCTGGATGACCTGAAGGACTGCTCCGGCCTCGTCCTCGGCAGCCCGACCCGCTTCGGCAATATGGCCGCGCCGCTCAAGTACTTCCTCGACGGCACCAGCAGCCTGTGGCTGACCGGTGGCCTGGTGGGCAAGCCGGCGGCTGTGTTCACCTCCACCGCCAGCCTGCACGGCGGCCAGGAGACCACCCAGCTGTCGATGATGCTGCCACTGCTGCACCACGGCATGCTCATCACCGGCATCCCCTACAGCGAGCCCGCCCTGCTGGAAACCCGCGGCGGCGGCACGCCCTACGGCGCCAGCCACTTCGCCACAGCCGACGGTAAGCGCAGCCTGGACGAACACGAAATCACCCTGTGCCGCGCGCTGGGCAAGCGCTTGGCCGAAGTTGCCCGCAAACTGGAGAGCTGAATGGCCCGCAAGAACAAACCGCTGCCGCCCATGGAATGGCTCAAACCCCGGCTGGCCGCCAGCCGCGCGGTCGCCCTCGGCAGCTTCATCGGGCTGATTCTGCTCATCGTCATCTGGGACGTGCTGTTTGCCGACGCCCACGGTGGCGCGCACTGGGTACCGTGGGCCTTCCTCGGCTTCAAGCTGCTGCCGCTGCTGGTGGTGGCGCCGGGGATCCTGATTGGCAGCGCGCGTGGCCACGCCTGGGCGTGCTACGTGATCAACCTGTACTTCATCCTCGGCGTGCTCAACGCCTTCGATCCCAACCACGCCATCTTCGGCTGGGCAGAGATCATCCTCAGCGTGTCGCTGTTCTGTTCGGCGCTGATGTACACGCGCTGGCGCTTCCAGTACGACCGCAAACTGGCGGGCGAAGGCCAGGAGCCACAACAGGAAGCGACGAGCGCCTGATCGGAAACCGCGAATCGAGGAAACCGGGGCTTACCAGCCCATGGTTTCCTTGAGGAAGGGAATGGTCAGCTTGCGCTGGGCCTGCAGCGAGGCCTTGTCCAGTTCGTCCAGCAGGTCGAAGAGGAACTGCATGCTGCGCGCGCCGCGAGTAAGGATAAAGCGTCCCACTTCGTCGGTCAGGTGCAGACCCCGGCGCGAAGCGCGCAGCTGCAGGGCGCGCAGCTTCTCGTCGTCGGTCAGCGGGTGCAGCTGGAAGATCAGCGAGAGGGTCAGGCGGGATTTCAGGTCCGGCAGCTTCACCCCCAGCTCGCGCGGCGACACCGAGGCGGACAGCAGCAACTTGCGGCCAGAATCGCGCAGGCGGTTGAACAGGTGAAACAGCGCCTCTTCCCACTCACGCTTGCCGGCCAGGGCATCAAGATCGTCCAGGCAAACCAGCTCGCGCTGTTCCAGGTTGTCGAAGATTTCCGGACCGTAGGCCACGAGGTCCGCCATCGGCAGGTAGACCGACGGCTCACCCAGCTGCTCGGAGCGAATGCAGGCAGCCTGCAGCAGGTGGCTGCGGCCCACGCCCTCGGCGCCCCAGAGATAGATCAGGCTTTCCGTCCACCCCGCCTCGGGCTCGCACAGTCGCTCGACATAGCCGAGCGCCGCGGCGTTGGCGCCGGGGTAGTAGTTGGCGAACGTTGCGTCATCGCGCAGACGTACGCTGAGTGGGAGCTGCATAGGAGTCATGCCGGGCCGGCGTTTCTTCAATCGCTTGGGGTGGGCCTTGGTGACTGAAAGTTTATCCAAATCAGAAGGATAACGCAGCTACCACGTGCGACTCAGAGCCACCGACGCCAGGAAGCGGGACTTTGCCCGCCCCCGTAGCGCTCGTCACCAGTGGAAGCGCAGGGTGTTCTGGGCCGGAACGGCTGCGTTCGGCACCGGCTGGCCATTGGCGTCGACCGCGGGTTGCGCCGGCTCGGCCGGGGCTTCCTGCAGGCGGGCCAGCGCCAGTTGCGCACGCAGTTGCTCGGCGCTGGCAGTCACGCGGTAGACGAGCTTGTTACCCTGGACTTCCACCAGCTTGGCGCCCATCGGCTCCAGCAGGCGCGAGACTTCGGCGTAACGGGCCAGGTCGGCGCCCTCGATCTGCAGGACCTGGGCAGAAGCCGTGCCTGCCGAACCGACGAAACGCTGCGACAGGCGCTGCGAAACACCGAGCATCACCGCATCGGCCAGCGCGTCCGGGGTATCGCCCTGGGCCTGGCCCTGTTCACGGCCGTCGCCCATCCACACACGCCAGGTGGCGGTCCACTTGCCGTCGGCTTCCTTGGCGTCCACCGCCAGCAGGGCATCGGCGCCGTAGCGCTCGGAGGCAGCTTTCAGAGCGTCAGGCTGGGCGGCATTGAGGTTCTCGGCAGTGCCGACCTGCTGCTCGCTGAGGTCGGCCATCGGCAGGCGCAGCGGCAGTCCGCGGCGCTGGGCCGCACGGTTCAGCGGGGCGGAGGCTTCCTGGCTGTCGCCCACCAGGCTGCTGCCGTTGGCGCTTTCATTCAGCCACCAGGCCAGCACGCTCGGCCGGCTCGCACCCCAGACCGGCAGACCGGCCTGGCGCAGGGCGTTGTCGGTGGCGGTCGGATCGAAGTCCACGACCAGCGCCATGGGCGGGCCGTTCTCGAAGCCGTACTGGCTGATCAGTTGCTGCGGGTCCTTGAAGTAGCCGGCCAGCGCCGGGCTCTGTGCGGCGCTGGCGTTGCCGGTCAGGCGCAGCACCAGGGTCTGCAGGGCACGGGTCAGGCCGGCATTGCGCTCGTCCGGCTGCTGGGAAGCGACCGGTTCGTGCACCTGGTACAAGTTGCCCAGCGTTTCAGCGAAGGACGGCAGGCTGAACAGCGACAGGCAGAGGATCAACAGGCGGGCGGTCAGGCGCATGGCGGGCTCTCGCGGCAAAAACGAAGATGCCAGCGTGCAACGAGCTGGCAAGGAAGGCCTATACCTTAAACAGCCGTCCGGCCAGCGGCAACAGCGCGAGATGGCCGCTGCCGGGCAAGCCTGATAAAATCCCGCGCCTCCCGCGCAGGCCGGGAAGCGCGAACGGCGCACCCGGCGGCAAGACGAATCATCCCTTCTATAGGCCTGGATTTATGAGCAACAAGCAACCCTCGTTGAGCTACAAGGACGCCGGTGTGGACATCGACGCCGGCGAAGCCCTGGTCGAACGCATCAAAGGCGTCGCCAAGCGCACCGCGCGTCCGGAAGTCATGGGCGGCCTGGGTGGCTTTGGCGCTCTGTGCGAAATCCCGGCCGGTTACAAGCAGCCCGTACTGGTCTCCGGTACCGACGGCGTCGGCACCAAGCTGCGCCTGGCGCTGAACCTGAACAAGCACGACAGCATCGGCCAGGACCTGGTCGCCATGTGCGTCAACGACCTGGTCGTGTGCGGCGCCGAGCCGCTGTTCTTCCTCGACTACTACGCCACCGGTAAGCTCAATGTCGACGTGGCCGCCACCGTGGTTACCGGCATCGGCGCCGGTTGCGAGTTGGCCGGTTGTTCCCTGGTCGGCGGTGAGACCGCCGAGATGCCGGGCATGTACGAAGGCGAAGACTACGACCTGGCCGGCTTCTGCGTCGGCGTGGTAGAGAAGTCCGAGATCATCGACGGCTCGAAAGTGATCGCCGGCGACGCCCTGATCGCCCTGCCCTCCTCCGGCCCGCACTCCAACGGCTACTCGCTGATCCGCAAGATCATCGAAGTCTCCGGTGCCGACATCGAATCCACCCAGCTGAACGGCCAGCCCCTGGCCGATCTGCTGATGGCCCCGACCCGCATCTACGTGAAGCCGCTGCTGCAGCTGATCAAGCAGACCGGCGCGGTCAAGGCCATGGCCCACATCACCGGCGGCGGCCTGCTGGACAACATCCCGCGCGTTCTGCCGGACAACGCCCAGGCCGTGGTTGACGTGGCCAGCTGGCAGCGCCCGGCGGTCTTCGACTGGCTGCAGGAAAAAGGCAACGTCGACGAGACCGAAATGCACCGCGTGCTGAACTGCGGCGTGGGCATGGTCATCTGCGTTGCACAGGATCAGGTCGAGGCTTCCCTGAAGGCCCTGCGTGACGCCGGCGAGCAGCCGTGGGTCATCGGCCGCATCGACGCTTGCGCCGCTGACGCCGAGCGCGTGGTCCTGAACAACCTGAAAGGCCACTGATGTCCACACCTTGCAATGTCGTGGTGCTGATTTCCGGCTCCGGCAGCAACCTGCAAGCCCTGATCGACAGTCTCGCCGGCGCTGATACGCCGGCGGTGATCCGCGCGGTGATCTCCAACCGCGCGGACGCCTATGGCCTGGAGCGTGCGCGAAAGGCCAACATCGAGACTCGCTTCCTCGACCACAAGTCCTACGCCGACCGCGAAAGCTTCGACGCCGCGCTGATCCAGGCCATCGACGGCTTCGACGCCGATCTGGTGCTGCTCGCCGGCTTCATGCGCATCCTCAGCGCGGACTTCGTGCGTCACTACCAGGGGCGTCTGCTGAACATCCATCCGTCCCTGCTGCCCAAGTACAAGGGCCTGCACACCCACCAGCGTGCGCTGGAGGCTGGCGACGCCGAGCACGGCTGCAGCGTGCACTTCGTCACCGAGGAACTTGATGGCGGTCCGCTGGTCGTACAGGCGGCAATCCCGGTAGAGTCTGACGACACGCCGGAAACGCTGGCGCAGCGCGTTCACGTGCAGGAACATGTGATCTATCCGCTGGCCATGCGCTGGTTCGCCGAAGGCCGAGTCAGGCTGGGTGAACATGGCGCCACGCTGGATGGGGAGCTTCTGCCCGCATCCGGCCATTCGTACCGAACCTAGGAGATTCGTGATGCGTAGAGCCCTGCTGTTCCTGATGGCTGTACTGACCCTGCCGGCCCAGGCTTTCGAGCTGAAGCCGTTCGAGGCCAGCTACACCGCCGACTGGAAACAGATGCCGATCAGCGGGACCGCTTCCCGCAGCCTCAAGCAAGGCGACGGCGGCCGCTGGGAACTGGATTTCAAGGCGTCCATGCTGCTTGCCAGCCTCACCGAGACCAGCACGTTCAAGGTCGAGAACGACACCTACCTGCCACTGACCTACCGCTGGGCCCGCGAAGGCCTGGGCAAGAACAAGCAGACCGAGCTCGATTTCGACTGGGCCGAGAAGCAGGTGCTGGGCAGCGACCGTGGCGACCAGGTACGCCAGCCGCTGAACAAGGGCCAGCTGGACAAGTCCACCTACCAGCTCGCGCTGCAGCATGACGTGGCCGTCGGCAAGAAGGCCATGAGCTACCAGGTGATCGAGGGTACCGATACCGATACCTACGACTTCCGCGTGCTCGGCGAAGAAAAGGTCCGCACCCAGGCCGGCCTGATCACCGCGATCAAGGTGGAGCGCGTGCGCGACCCCACCAAGAGCAACCGCAAGACCATCCTCTGGTTCGCCAAGGATTGGGACTTCCTCCTCGTGCGCCTGTACCAGCAGGAGTCCGACGGCAAGGAATACCAGATCATGCTCAAGGAAGGCACCGTGGGCGGCAAGGCCGTCCAGGGCGAGAAAGGCTGATCCTTCAGGACCAAAGAAAAAGCCGGGCAATGCCCGGCTTTTTTATGCCTCGAAACCCGGGCCGTCGAATCAGCCCTCGCTCGACGGCTTGCGCTTGAAGCGGCGGGCGATCCAGCCGATGGCCAGCGCCGGCAGAATCCACAGCTTCTTCAGCAGGACCAGCAGGGTGGCGAACAGGCCGACCTTGGCGGCGACCTTGCCGGCAATCAGCGCGCCCAGGCCATAGGCGGCGACCTTGTCAACGCTGGGGTTGAAGTCGACATAGCGGCTTCCCGGGTTGAACTCGGTCATCGCCAGCACCTTGCTGACGTTCTTCTCGATTTCCGGCAGCTGCTCCATGCCCGCGACGAAGTTCAGCACCAGCACGCCTTTGCGGCCCAGCGCGCGGATGTTGTAGTTCAGCGTGTGTTCCTTGGCGTCGCCGAACTGCAGCTCCTTGGCCCAGTACAGCTTCTTCTCTGCGGCGTCATAGCGCGGCGGCGCGGCCCAGCCGATCAGCTGGATGGCCTCGAAGCCCTGCTGCTCGCGCTGCGGGTTGGCTTCCTTGAGGTCGTCCTGCATGTCCTTGAGCATCTCGGCGTAGTCGATCTTCGCCGCATCCTCGTCGGAGACATAGCCGCTCTCCTCGTACTGCACGGTCACCGCCCAGGACTCGGCGTCGAAGGGCGACACGCCGGCCGGCATCAGCATGCCCAGCGGCGGCTCGTCGTTGGGTGGGTTGCCCCAGGCTTCGAGGACGCGCTCGGCATCCTTGCCGTCGAGGAAGACGAAATTGTCCGGCAGGTCGAAGGTCGCGAGGTTGTCGCCGACCACCACCTTGCCCTTCTGGAAGTGCAGGCTGGCGACGAAGGTCTCAGGCGACATCTCCTCGTCCGACTCGGCGGCGGCGGGAGCAGCGGCAGCCGCGGGGGCTTCGCTCTGGTTGGAGGTGGCGGGAGCGGCGAACGCCGGGGCGGCGACAGCCTGTGCGAGCAAGGCAGCCAGGAAGAGGGCTTTGCCATCCATAGGGTGAATCTCCTGAATCGTATCCATGACATCGACGGCCAATTGCAGTGCCGCCGGGCCCGAATTGTCGCACTCCAGCGTCGAACCTGTAACAGGAAATTTCACTTCCGCCGCTCTGGCGCAAGGAAAAGCCGGGCATGGGCCCGGCTTCATGGCGCGTCGCTCCGCCTCAGGGCTGGCTGGCGATAGCCTTCTCGATCGCCGCCTGCAACTGCGGATCGTCCGGTTTGGTCAGGCTGGAAAACTGGGCCACCACCTTGCCCTGGCGGTCCACCACGTACTTGAAGAAGTTCCAGCGCGGCACCTGGTCGGCCTGCTGGGCGAGGTCCTTGAACAGCGGGATCGCCTCGTCACCGCTGACATGCTGCACCGAGGTCATGTTGAAGGTGACGCCGTAGTTGCCGTAACAGACCTTGGCGGTCTCGGCGGCATCGGCGTCTTCCTGCTTGAAGTCGTCGGAGGGCACGCCTAGCACTTCCAGGCCCTGCCCCTTGTACCGCTGGTAGACCGCCTCGAGGCCCTTGAACTGCGGAGTGAAGCCGCAGTGGCTGGCGGTGTTCACCACCAGCAGCGGCTTGCCGGCGTACAGTTCGCAGAGATCGAGGCTGTCCTTGGAGCGCAGCTTGGGCAACTCGCCCTGGGTCTTGAGCAGCGCCGGGCAGTCGGCGGCCTGTGCGGCCATCGGCAGCAGCAGGGTCAGGGCGAGCAGGGAAAGACGTGGGCGCATCGTGGGAATCCTCCGGTGATCAGGCCACGCTACCCCGCGCGCCGGACATCAGCAACTGCCCATTCCGAGCTGCATCAGCGCCAGCCCGCCACGCTGCCAGCCCCACCAGGCGAGACCGGCCAGCGCCAGGCCGAGGCCCAGCACCAGTGCGATCACCACCGGGCGCTTCACGCAGCCCCCAGTGCCGGGCGCTCGACCGGGCGCTCGCGTACCGGCCAGTTGAGCAGGCCGGCCAGCAGGCTGAGAAGGATGGAAACCTGCCAGACCAGGTCGTAATTGCCGGTGTGGTCATACACGTAGCCACCCAGCCAGCCGCCGAGGAAGGCGCCAATCTGGTGGAACAGGAACGTGATGCCGCCGAGCATCGACAGGTTGCGCACGCCGAACAGCGTGGCGACCGTGCCGTTGGTGAGCGGCACGGTGGACAGCCACAGCAACCCCATGGCGATGCCGAAGGCGTAGGCCGTCCAGACGCTCAGCGGCGCCCAGATGAAGGCGACGATCACCACCGCGCGCAGCAGGTACAGGCCGGTGAGCAACCGGGGCTTGCTCATGCGTCCGCCGAGCCAGCCGGCGAGGTAGGTGCCGAATACGTTGAACAGCCCGACCAGCGCCAGCACCGTAGTGCCGACGGTGGCGGGCAGGTGGCGGTCCACCAGGTAGGCCGGCAGGTGCACGCCGATGAACACGACCTGGAAGCCGCAGACGAAGAAGCCCAGGGACAGCAGCCAGAACCCGGAATGCCCGGCCGCCTCGCGCAGCGCCTCGCCGAGAGTCTGCTCGTGCCCCTGCATGGGCAGCGGCTTGTCGCGCATCAGCGCCGCCAGCGGCACGATGAAGGCCACCAGCAGGCCCAGCGCCAGCAGCGCAGCGGACCAGCCCAGCCAGCCGATCAGCCCGAGGGTGCCCGGCAGCATGATGAACTGGCCGAAGGAACCGGCGGCGGCCGAGATGCCCATGGCCATACTGCGGCGCTCCAGCGGCACCGCGCGGCCGACTGCACCGAGGATCACCGAGAACGACGTGCCCGACAGGCCGATACCGATCAGCAGGCCGGCACTCATGGAAAGGCTGAAGGCCGAGTCTGAATAGCCCATCAGCACCAGGCCGACGGCGTAGAGAATGCCCCCCACCAGCACGGTGCGCATGGCGCCGAAGCGATCGGCGATGGCGCCGGTGAACGGCTGGGCGATGCCCCAGATCAGGTTCTGCAGGGCGATGGCGAAGGCGAAGGTCTCGCGCCCCCAGCCGAATTCGGCGCTCATCGGTGCGAGGAACAGGCCGAAGCCATGGCGGATGCCCAGGGACAGGGCGAGGATCAGGGCGCCGGATAGCAGTATCCAGAACCCTGTGCGCGACAGCTTCGACATCAGTTGCTCCTGCACGGGTATATACCCGCTTTTGTTCGTTCTTCTAAACAGCACGCAGGCCGCCGCTAGCTCTCCAGCGCGGCCAGTTCATCCAGCAAGGCTTCCAGCTGACGGCGCTTTTCATCGCCCAGGTGCGCCGCCACATCCTGCTGCGCCGCATCCCAGGCATCGCGACCTCGCACGATGCGCTCGAGCCCGGCTGGCGTCAGCGCCACGATACGGTTGCGCAGGTCCTTGCCCTCTTCCAGCTTCACCAGGCCATCGGCCTCCAGCGGCTTGAGGTTGCGCCCCAGCGTACTGCGGTCCAGGCCCATGGCATCGGCCAGCTCGGAGATGCTCGGCTGCTCCAGCCGCGACAGGTGCCGCAGCAGGGAGAATTGCGCAGTGGTCAGCCCGACGCCCCTCAGGGCATCGTCGTAGACGCGGGTCACGGCGCGGGCCGAGCGGCGCAGCTTGGTGCAGAGGCATTGGGTCGTCAGCATGGATACGTGTATATACCCGCAACTCCTGCTCGGTCAATGGCCAGCGCGACTGATTGTCCCTTCTGATCGATTGCCCCATCTGGCCTATTGTCCCAACTGCCAGTGCGAGGCGTTGGTGCAGCCAAGGGCATCCTGCGGAGCCGGCCGTATAACTGCGACCAGCCAGCCCCGCGCTTTCGACGGGGCGCATCACGGTCCGAGGTCCCCGATGCCCGTCTACAAAGCTCCGCTGCGCGACACCCGATTCCTGCTCAACGAGGTCTTCGATTTCCCCAGCCACTACCAGAACCTGGTCAACGGCGGCGAAGCCACGCCGGACATGGTCGACGCCATCCTCGGCGAGTGCGCCAAGCTCTGCGAGGAAGTGATCGCCCCGCTCTACCACAGCGGCGACGAGGAAGGCTGCCACCTGGAGAACGGCGAAGTACGCACGCCTGCGGGTTTCAAGGAAGCCTACGACGCCTATGTCGCCGGCGGTTGGCAGGGCCTGTCGCACCCGGTGGAATATGGCGGCCAGGGCCTGCCGATGAGCCTGGGCGCGCTCAAGCAGGAGATGCTGGGCACCGCCAACTGGCCGTTCTCGATGTACCCGGGCCTGTCGCTGGGCGCGATGAACACCGTCATGCAGCACGGCACCGAGGAACAGAAACACACCTACCTCACCCCGCTCACCGAAGGCCGCTGGGGCGGCACCATGTGCCTGACCGAGCCACAGTGCGGCACCGACCTGGGCCAGGTGAAGACCCGCGCGGAAACCAACGCCGACGGCAGCTACGCGATCACCGGTACCAAGATCTTCATCTCCTCCGGCGAGCACGACCTCACCGAGAACATCGTGCACATCGTCCTCGCGCGACTGCCCGATGCGCCGAAAGGCACGCGCGGCATCTCGCTGTTCATCGTGCCGAAATTTCTACCCTCCCAAAGCAGCGGGTCTGCCGGCGCGCTCGGCCCGCGCAACGGCGTGACCTGCGGCGCGCTGGAAAAGAAGATGGGCATCAAGGCCTCGGCGACCTGCGTGATGAACTTCGACGGCGCCACCGGCTACCTGATCGGCGAGCCGAACAAGGGCCTGGAGTGCATGTTCACCTTCATGAACAGCGCGCGCATCGGCACCGCCATCCAAGGCGTCGCCACCGCCGAACTGGCCTACCAGGGCGCACTGGCCTATGCCCGTGAGCGCCGTTCCATGCGCGCCCTCTCCGGCACCAAGGAGCCGGGCGAGATCGCCGACAGCCTGATGCACCACGGCGACGTACGCCGCATGCTGCTGACCCAGAAGGCCGTGGCCGAGGGCGGCCGCGCGCTGATCTACCTGGCCACCCAGTACGCCGACAAGATGATCCAGGGCCTGCTGACCAACGACAACGCCGAGTACGACCGCTGGGACGACAAGCTCGGCTTCCTCACGCCGATCCTCAAGGGCTACCTGACCGAGCTGGGCCTGGAGAGCGCCAACCTCGGCATGCAGGTGTTCGGCGGCCACGGCTACATCAAGGAACACGGCATGGAGCAGATCGTCCGCGACGCGCGCATCGCCACGCTCTACGAGGGCACCACCGGCATCCAGGCGCTGGACCTGCTCGGCCGCAAGGTGCTGCTGATGACCCAGGGCAAGGCCGTGCGCGACTTCACCCGGCAGGTGGCGAAGTTTGCCGTCGAACTGCTCAAGCAGGAGCCGGCCATGCGCGGCCGCGCGCTCACGCTGCTCAAGCTCTGCGCGCAGTGGAACCTGCTGACCCTGCGCATCGCCCTGACCGCCCGCAAGCAGCGCGACCTGGTGAGCACCGCCAGCCACGACTACCTGATGTTCTCCGGCTACGCCGCGCTGGCGTATTCCTGGGCGCTGCAGGAAGCTGCCGCTCGCAAGCGCCTGCGTCAGGGCGGCAGCGAGTCGAGCGACTTCTACAAGGCCAAGATCGCCACCAGCGACTTCTACTTCGCCCGCCTGCTGCCCCGCGCCAAGGGCCATGCGGCAGCGATGGCGAAGCCGGTGCGGTCGATCATGGGGCTTAAGACGGAGCATTTCGCCTTCGACTGACGCATGCGCTTTTTGTAGGAGCGAGCAAGCTCGCTCCTACAGGGTTGCTCCGGCGGCGCAGGCTATCGAGAACGTAGGATGAGTGGAGCTTGCGATACCCATGTGGTCGGCGCATGAGCAGTAATGGGTATCGCTGCTCTCCACGCCATCCTACAAGGATGTCCAGGCCAGGCTCGTGACAAGGCGAGATCAGAGCGCCAAGGCCACCAGCACGGCGCACTCGATCATCTCCAGCATCGCCCCGGCGGTATCCCCGGTGGTACCGCCCAGGCGGGCGATGAAGCGGCTGCGCAACCAGACGAACACCACCAGCGCGACCACCAGCGCCAGCAGGCCGGTGAGGCCCACCAGCACCATCAGCGCCGCGTTGGCCGCCAGCATCCACGGCATCGCGCCGCGCGGCAGGTGATCGGCCAGCGCCTGGCCCAACCCGCCCTTGCGCGCATAGCCGGTGGTGAAGAACAGCAGCGGCAGCGCACAACGCCCCAGCCAGGGCGCCAGCAGCAAACCCCAGTGCTGGTGATTGCCAAGGATCGCGGTGATCGCGGCGAACTTCAGCAGCAGCAACAGCACCAGCGCGACCACCGCCGCCGGGCCGCAGCGCGGGTCCTTCATGATCGCCAGGGTACGTTCGCGATCACCCAGGCCGCCGATCCAGGCGTCGGCCGAATCGGCCAGGCCGTCCAGGTGCAGAGCGCCGCTGAAAGCTACCCACACCAGCAGGATCAGCGCCGCCTGCAACAGCAGGTGCACGCCACTGAGCAACTCGCCCATGGCGAACAAGACGGCACCGATCAGCAGCCCCACCAGCGGGTAATACAAGGTGGCACGGCCAAACTGTTCGGGCGTCGGCATATGCCCCAGGCGCACCGGCAGTCGGGTGAGGAACTGCAATGCCACCAGCGGCAGCAGCCAGTCGCTGAGGTGGGCGGCGTGCACGTCCGCCCCGCTCTGCTCGGCGGGCTCGGGTGCCTCTTGCTCGCGGTCCCGGTGCGGGTCGTTCATCAATTGCTTGCCTTGTGGATGCGCCAGCCGTCGCCGTCGCGGGTCACGTCCAGCGCCATGCATTCGCCGTGGGCCACCACCACTTCCAGCAGACGCCTGGCCGGCAGGCCGCTGGCCAGCGCGCCGAGCAGGCGCATCACACCGCCGTGGGTGACGACCAGCACGGACGATCCGGCGTGGGCTTGGTAGAGGCGCTGCAGCGCCGCGAAGACGCGGGATTCGAAGTCGCCCATGGCCTCGCCACCGGGCGGAGGGAAGGCGTACGGATCGTTCCAGAACTGCTCCAGCGCCGCGGCATCGCTCTCCATCAGCTTAGCTGGCGAAAGGCCTTCCCACTGGCCGAAATCCAGCTCCTGCAGGCCCGGCTCGAAGCCCAGCGGCAAGCCATGGCGCGCCGCCAACTCCTCGGCGAAAGCCGCGCAACGCTGCAAAGGCGAGCTGACCAGCACCGACCAGCGGCACTCATCGCCCAGCGCGCCGCGCATCTGCGCCCAGCCGGTTTCGGTCAGCGCATCGTCCAGGCGGCCGCGAAAGCCACCGCCAAGTTCGGTCTCGCCGTGACGCAGCAATTCCAGGCGCAGTGTCATGCCGGACGATCCGACACCGCTGCCTCGGCGAAAGTCGCCATGCCGCTGTGCAACCGGCACGCCTGACGCAGCAGCGGCACTGCCAGCGCAGCACCGCTGCCCTCGCCCAGGCGAAGGCCGAGGTCGAGCAATGGCTGCGCGTCGAGCGCGGCCAGCACGCGATTGTGCCCCGGCTCGGCGCCAGCGTGAGCGAACAGCAGCCAGTCCCGGCAACCGGGGTTGAGGTGAGTGGCGCACAGCGCGGCGGTGGTGCAGATGAAGCCGTCCACCAGCACCGGAATACCTTTCTGTGCGCAGGCGAGGTAGGCGCCCACCAGCGCGGCGATCTCGAAACCGCCGAGACGGCACAGGGCCTCGAAGGGCTCGTCGCAGTGGGCGCGGTGCAGCGCCAGCGCGCGGTCGATCACCTCGACCTTGCGCGCAACGCCCCGCGAATCCAGCCCGGTACCGGGGCCGACCAACACCTGCGCCGGTTCGTCCAGCAGGGCGCAGGCCAGAGCCGCCGCCGAGCTGGTATTGCCGATGCCCATTTCGCCACCGATGAACAGCTCCGCACCGGCCTGCTGCGCTCGGCGCACGGACTCGCGGCCGGACTCCAGGGCGATCAGGCACTGGGCGGCGGTCATCGCCGGTTCCCTGGTGAAGTTCGCGGTGCCGGCTCCGACCATCACATGCAGCACACCCGGCAGCGGCTCCAGCGGCGTGGCAGTACCGAGGTCGATCACCTCCAGGCGCGCGTCGAGGTCGCGGGCCAGCACGCTGATCGCCGCACCGCCGCGCACGAAGTTGCGCAGCATCTCGACGGTCACCGCCTGCGGGTAGGCCGACACGCCTTCGGCGACCACGCCGTGGTCACCGGCGAACAGGGCGATCCAGATGTGTTCCAGAGTTGGCCGCTCGCGGCCCTGCAGGCCGGCCAGGCGAATGGTTTCAACTTCCAGCCGGCCCAGCGCGCCGCGCGGCTTGGTCAGTTGGTCCTGGCGCGCGGCGGCCTTGTCCTGCGCCACACGGTCGATCGGCTGGGTGCCTTGCAGCCACCATTGCAGACTCATAACGCTTCCCCCTTTAACACCATGGGCAGGCCGGCGACGGTGAACACTACACGCTCGCTGACCTCGGCCAGGGACTGGTGCAGCCAGCCGGCCTCGTCGACATATCGGCGGCTGAGTTCGCCCATCGGCACCACGCCCAGCCCGGTTTCGTTGCTGACCAGAATGATGCGTCCGGGCAGTTGCGGCAGTGTTTCCAGCAGCGCGTCGATCTCGCCGCGCAGGCGCCAGCCGTTTTCATGGATCAGCAGATTGGTGACCCACAGGGTCAGGCAGTCCACCAGCACGCACTGCTGCGGCGCCGCCAGGCGCTCCAGCGTGTCGGCCAGAGCCAGCGGTTCTTCCACCAGGCCCCAGTGTTCGGGGCGGCGCTCGCGGTGCTGGAGAATACGCGTGGACATCTCACCGTCGCCGGCCTGGGCCGTGGCGATGTAGGTGACCGGCAGTCCGCTTTCCGCCGCCAGGCGTTCGGCCAGGCGGCTCTTGCCCGAACGGGCGCCGCCGAGGATCAGTTCAAGCATGGACTCTCCGCAATGACGACGTCCCTGTAGGATGGGTGGAGCCTGCGATACCCATCGCATCGCAGCAGGGAATTGATGGGTATCGCTCCGCTCCACCCATCCTACGCGGAGCGATGGTGGCGTTCGGATCGCGCACCTCCGCCTCAGCCGTAGGGCGCATAACGCCCCCGGCGTTATCCGCCGAAACATTGGCAAGACGAAACGGCGGATAACCGCGAACGGTCATCCGCCCTACAGTCCGCACAGCCGACTCAATTTTTCCGTATCCAGATGCGCCTCGACCTGATCGGCCAGGCGCTCGATGTCGCGTTCGCGCAGGGCGTGGTAATCGATGCTCTGCACCTCGCGCAGCCCCGCCCAGCGCAGCAGCGCCGAGCTGGATGCGCTGGACTCGAACAGCCCGTGCAGATAAGTCCCCATCACCTGGCCGTCGGCACTCAACGCGCCGTCACTGCGGCCATCGCTCAGGCGCACGGCCGGGTTCGCCAGCGCCGGGCCTTCGCTGACGCCGGCATGAATCTCGTAACCACTCACCGCAGCCTCTTCCAGCGCCAGCTGGCCGCTGACGTTGCGCAGTTGCTTCTCCGGCTCCAGCACCGTGCAGAAGTTCAGCAGGCCGAGACCGTCGCTCTCCCCCGCCGCGCCTTCCAGGCCGTGCGGGTCGGCCAGGCTGCGGCCGAGCATCTGCAAGCCGCCGCAGATGCCCAACAGCTTGCCGCCGTAGCGCAGGTGACGGCGGATCGCCTCTTCCCAGCCCTGGGCACGGAGGTAGGCCAGGTCCGGCCGCACGCTCTTGGAGCCGGGCAGGATGATCAGGTCCGCCGGCGGGATCGGCTGGCCGGGGCCGACGAAGGTCAGTTCGACCTGCGGGTGCAGGCGCAGAGGGTCGAAGTCGGTGTGGTTGCTGATTCGCGGCAGCACCGGTACCACCACGCGCAGGTGCTCGCCGGTCTTGGCGGCCTGACGGGTATCGATGGCGTCCTCGGCTTCCAGGTGGAAGTCCATCAGGTACGGCAGCACGCCGAGTACCGGCACGCCGGTGCGTTCTTCCAGCCAGTCGAGGCCGTTCTGCAGCAACGCGATGTCGCCGCGAAAACGGTTGATGACGAAGCCTTTTACCCGCGCCCGCTCGCTCTCGGAGAGCAGCTCCAGGGTGCCGACCAGATGGGCGAACACGCCGCCACGATCGATGTCGGCAATCAGGATCACCGGGCAGTCCACCGCCTCGGCGAAGCCCATGTTGGCGATGTCGTTGGCGCGCAGGTTGATCTCCGCCGGCGACCCCGCGCCCTCCACCATCACCACCGGGTACTGCGCGCTGAGGCGCTCGTGGGATTCAAGCACCGCCTGCATCGCCACGCGCTTGTAGTCGTGGTAGGCCACGGCGTTCATGCTGGTCACCGCGCGGCCGTGGATGATCACCTGGGCGCCGGTGTCGCTGTTGGGCTTGAGCAGCACCGGGTTCATGTCGGTGTGCGGCGCCAGGTGGCAGGCCTGCGCCTGAACCGCCTGGGCGCGGCCGATCTCGCCGCCGTCGGCGGTCACCGCGCTGTTCAGCGCCATGTTCTGCGGCTTGAACGGCGCCACGGCCACGCCCTGACGGCGCAGCCAGCGGCACAGCGCCGTCACCAGCGTGCTCTTGCCTGCATCGGACGTCGTGCCCTGCACCATCAGCGTGCTCAACGCAGGCTCTCCATCTGGTTGAAGGTGCGCAGGCCATGCTCCAGGCGTTCCCAGCCCTTCTCGTCCGGCGGCAGGCCGAAGCGCAGGCTGCCGGGCGTCTCGAACAGGCGCACGAGGATGCCCTGGCGCGCCAGGTGATCGCGCAGCGCGTGGGCGCGCATGGAGACCACCCACTGGAACAAGGCCGTGCCGCCCTGCGGGGCGAACCCATGTTCGCCGAGCAACCCGGCCAGATGCCGGCTCGCCTCATGCAGATCGCGGCGCCGCTGGATCTGCTCCTGGAACTCGCCCAGCACGGCCTGCGCGACCCAGCGCGTCGGGCCGTTCACCGACCAGGGGCCGAGCAGTTTCGCCAGACTATCCAGCAGGCGCGGTTCGGCGAAGGCGAAGCCCAGCCGTGCCCCGGCGAGGCCGAAGAACTTGCCGAAGGAGCGCAGCACAATCAATCCCGGACGGCTCGCGCAGCTGGGCGCCAGGCTATGCTCGGGCGTGCAGTCCATGAAGGCTTCGTCCACCACCAGCCAACCGCCGCGTTCCTGCAGACGCGCGTGCCACTCCAGCAGCACGCCGGCCTCGATGCGCCGACCGGTAGGGTTGTTCGGGTTGACCACCACCAGCACGTCGAAGCGCTCCAGGTGATGAGGGACCTCCTGGTCGCTGACCTCGCGCAGGATGTGTCCGGCGGCGCGCCAGGACTCGGCGTGCTCGGCATAACAGGGTGAGATCACGCCGACCTTGCCCGGCCGGCGCAGGCGCGGCAGCAACTGGATCGCCGCCTGGCTGCCGGGCAGCGGCAGCAGCTTCTCGGCACCGTAGTAGCGGCGCGCAGCGGCTTCCAGGCCGTCGCTGTCTTCGGGCAGGCGCATCCAGGCGGCTGCCGGCACGCTGGGCAGCGCCCAGGGCCAGGGCGAAATACCGGTGGACAGGTCGAGCCACTCGGAGAGCGGAATGCCGTATTGCTGCGCCGCTTTGCGCAACCGGCCGCCATGTTCGAGCATCAGAGCACTCCCAGGATGAAGATGACCACCAGCCACAGCAGCACGCCCTGACGTACCAGGGCCAGCGCGCGCCAGATGTCCGCGGCGGTCGGCGCCGGGCCTTCGCCCAGCTGTGGGCGCTCATGGAGTTCGCCGTGGTAACGGGCGGAACCACCGAGCGATACCCCCAGGGCGCCCGCACCGGTCGCCATCACCGGGCCGGCGTTGGGGCTGTCCCACTGCGGCGCCTGTGCGCGCCAGCAACGCAGGGCGAGACGGGTGTGGCCGAGCAGCGCGTAGGTGAATGCCACCAGGCGCGCCGGGATGTAGTTGAGCACATCGTCGATCTTCGCCGCGGCCCAGCCAAAGCGTTCGAAGCGCGCGTTGCGGTAGCCCCACATGGCGTCGAGAGTATTGCTCAGGCGATAGAGCACCACGCCCGGCGCACCGGCCACGGCAAACCAGAACAGCGCGGCATAGACCGCATCGCTACCGTTCTCCAGCACCGACTCGGTGGCGGCGCGGGCCACGGCGGTGTCGTCCAGTTCGGCGGTTTCGCGGCTGACCATGTAGCCCACGCGCAGGCGCGCTTCGTTCAGGTCTCCGGCGCGCAGGGCCAGTGCCACCGGCTCGGCATGTTCGCCCAGGCTACGCAGGCCCAGCGCGGCGTACAGCGCGAGCGCCTGCACGACCCAGCCGACATAGGGCAGCAGGCTGAGCAATAGCGCGATCAGGGTGAGCGGGATCACCGCCAGTACCCAGGCGGTGACGCCGTGGCTGCGCCAGCCGAGGCCGGGGGTGTCCTTGCCGGCGTCGGCGCGGGAGCGATTGAAACGCCGCTCCAGCCGATCCGCCAGACGTCCGAAGGCCACCAGCGGGTGCCAGCGTCTCGGTTCGCCGAACAGGGCATCCAGCACCACGCCGAGGACGCTCAGCAGGGCCAGGCTCATGGCTGTTCTCCCCAGTGGTTCTCGTACAGCAGCTCGCTGAGCGCGCGCGGTTGGCGCCAGCCTTCCAGGGCCAGCATCGGCGCCGGGTAGAACTCGCTGACCGGGCCAAGGCAGATCACCGCCACCGCCTCGGCGCCCACTGGCAGGCCGAGCAGTTCACCCAGCGCGGCGGGGTCGAACAGCGATACCCAGCCCATGCCCAGGCCCTCGGCGCGCGAGGCCAGCCAGAGGTTCTGGATGGCACAGGACAACGAGGCCAGGTCCATGTTCGGCAAGGTACGGCGACCAAAGACGTGCGCTTCGCGGCCATCCATCAGCGCGGCCACCAGCACTTCGGCGCAGTCGAGCACGCCCTCGACCTTGAGACGCATGAACTCGTCGGAACGCTCGCCCAGTGCCTCGGCGGTGCGCACGCGCTCCGCCTCCACCAGCCCATGGATCGCTTCGCGCAGATCCCGCGAGGTGACGCGGATGAACCGCCACGGCTGCATAAGCCCGACGCTGGGTGCCTGGTGCGCCGCTTCGAGCAGGCGCGCGAGCAGTTCGGGCGCCACCTCGCCGCCGCTGAAATGACGCATGTCGCGGCGCTCGGCAATGGCGCGATAGAGCGCGGCGCGCTCCTCAAGGCTGTAGGCGTGCTCGGTCATGGTCTCAGCAGGGCGGCTGCGGCGTCCGGGTCGGACGGCAGGTAGAAATGGATGTAGGAGGCGGTGAGCCGGCCGCGGCGAAACACCGCTTCGGCCACCGGCTTGTCGTTGGGGCAGACGCCACGGGCCAGCGGCTCCTCGCTGCTGTCCAGCAACGAATGGTGGAAGGTGTGCCCGCGCAGGGTGCCTTCGGGCAGCGTCACCGCTTGCAGCGCCAGCGCGGCGAGGCGCTTCTGCATGCGCGCTTCGCCCGGCAGCAGGCCGAGCAGTGCGGCGCGTTCACCAGCCACATCGGTCAGCGCATCGAGCAGATAGAGCATGCCGCCGCACTCGGCGAGGATCGGCTTGCCCATCTCGTGATGCGCGTGGATGGCCTGGGCCATGGCGCGGTTCCCGGCCAGCGCCTGCAGGTGCAGTTCCGGGTAGCCGCCGGGCAGGTAGAGGCTGTCCACTTCCGGCAACGCGTCATCACGCAGCGGCGAGAAGAACACCAGCTCGGCACCCAGCGTACGCAGCAGGTCGAGATTGGCCTGGTAGAGGAACGCAAAGGCGTTGTCCCGCGCCACGCCGATGCGCACGTCATCGAGGCGGGAGGATTCGCCGCGCGGCTCGGGCGCGGCAAAGCTCACCGGCAGCGGCAGCTCGGTACTGGCGCTGGCCGCCAGGGCATCGGCGGCGGCGTCCAGGCGGGCGTCGAGGTCAGCCAGCTCGTCGGCCTGCACCAGGCCGAGGTGTCGGCTGGGCAGTTCCACTTCGGTATCGCGCGGCAGCGCGCCATACCAGCGAATCCACTCCGGCAGGCTGTCGCGCACCAGGTCGCGGTGACGCTGGCTGCCGATACGGTTGGCGAGCACGCCGGAGAACGGCAGGTCGCTCTGGTAGGTCGCCATGCCAACGGCCATGGCGCCGAAGGTCTGCGCCATGGACTGGCCGTTGATCACCGCCATCACCGGCACATTGAAGCGCCGCGCCAGGTCGGCCGCAGACGGCGAGCCGTCGAACAGGCCCATCACGCCTTCGATGAGGATCAGGTCGGCCTCGCCGGCGGCCTCCCACAGCAGCCGACGGCTCTCTTCCTCGCCGACCATCCACAGGTCCAGCTGGTAGACAGGCGCGTCACTGGCTCGGGCGAGGATCATCGGGTCGAGGAAGTCCGGGCCGCACTTGAACACCCGCACCTTGCGCCCGAGGCGTGTGTGCAGGCGTGCCAGGGCGGCGGTCACGGTGGTCTTGCCCTGCCCGGAAGCGGGGGCGGCGATCAGCAATGCGGGGCATTGGCGCGAGGTCATACGACGCGCTCCGCCACAACGGGATGCATCAGAACTCCACCCCTTTCTGCGCCTTGATGCCGGCTTTGAAGGCGTGTTTCACCAGGCCCATCTCGGTCACGGTGTCGGCGGCCTCGAGCATCGCCGGCTGCGCGCCACGGCCGGTGGCGACCACATGCTGCATGGGCGGACGGGCGGCGATGTCGGCCAGCACGGTGTCCAGCTCCAGGTAGCCGTGCTTGAGGGCGATATTCACCTCGTCCAGCACCACCAGGCCGACTTCGGGGTCGGCCAGCAGCTGGCGCGCCACGTCCCAGGCGAACTGCGCCTTGGCGATGTCGCGCTGGCGGTCCTGGGTTTCCCAGGTAAAGCCTTCGCCCATCACATGGAAGCTGACTTCCTCGGGGAAACGGCGGAAGAACGCCTCCTCGCCTGTGGTCGCGGCACCCTTGATGAACTGCACCACGCCCACCTTCATGCCGTGGCCCAGTGCGCGGGCGACCATGCCGAAGGCCGAGCTGCTCTTGCCCTTGCCGTTGCCGCTGTTGACCAGGAACACGCCGCGCTCCCCCTGGGCCTGGGCGATCTTCTCGTCGATCACTGCCTTCTTGCGCTGCATGCGCGAGCGATGGCGCTCGTCCTTTTCCGGGGATTCAGTCATGGGTGGTTGCTCCTGAAACGAATTGCGCAGGCGTCAGGCTGCCGGCCGGGTGGCAGCGAACGAGGAATGGAACAGGCAGGGATGAACCACAGGCGCGCAGAAGCGCCATGCGGCAGAGGTCGCCCAGCACAGAGGCTGTCGACCTGGGGAATAGGGATTTCACCTGAAGGATTCTCCGCCGCTCTCACCCGCGCGGCACTGACCAGTCGGGGCAGGCGGAGGACGGCAACGCGCGGCGCGCAGCGCCGACGTCGGCAGCGCCTCCCGCGATGCCATGCGATGCAGCAGGCCGGTCTCCGGGCTTGCGAGTGACGCCGTGAGGCTGTCGATGAACCGCGCCTTCCCATGCCGTGGCACAGTGGCTGTCTGCGGTTCGAAGCTCGCTTACCGTTGCGGGGGCAGCGCCGGAATGGTCGATTGCGCATCGATTTCACCGGCTTCCCTGTTTCACTCGCGGCTTGCGCCGGGAGCACCTGAAGCAGGCGCGCAGCTTAGTGGCTGGCGACCTGGGGCGTCAATTGAACAGGATATCGCCGGGCTTGTCCCAGCAGCAGGCGGCCGCTCTACAATGCGACACACCTGTCCAATCATGGCACTGTGTAACTCCGCTAGAATGCGAACCATGACGATGACCGCCCAGCCCGGCCAGCTTCAGCTCGACACCTCCGCCAGCCCACCGCTGATGCACGTCAGCGGCGACTGGACGCTCGCGCATTTCTCCGCGCTGGAAGCCCAGGTAGCCGCCCAGCGTCACGCCGAGTCCCCCGCCGCGCTGGACTTCGCCGGCCTCGGCGCGCTGGACACCGCCGGCGCCGCCCTGCTCGCCGAGATCATCGGCGGCGCGCGCATGAGCCAGCTGGAACAGATCGCCCGCAACCTCTCCGCCGAACGCCAGGCATTGCTGCGCGCCGTCGGCAGCGCCATCACCCAGTGCCGCCTGGACGAAAAGGCGCCGGAGCCGGGCAACGCGCTGGTCGACGTGCTGGAACGCATCGGCATCGCCACCCTGACCTTCCGCGAGCACCTGGTCGGCCTGCTCGGCTTCATCGGCCTGACCCTGCAGACGCTCCTGCGCAACCTGCTGCGCCCAAGACGCTGGCGGCTCACCTCGCTGGCCGCGCACATGGAGGAAACCGGGCTGGACGCCGTGCCCATCGTCGCCCTGCTGACCTTCATGGTCGGCGCGGTGGTGGCCTTCCTTGGCGCCACGGTGCTGCAGAAATTCGGCGCACAGATCTACACCGTCGACCTGGTGGGCTTCTCCTTCCTGCGCGAATTCGGCGTGCTGCTCACCGCGATCCTGCTTGCCGGCCGTACCGCCAGTGCCTTCACCGCGCAGATCGGCTCGATGAAAGCCAACCAGGAAATCGACGCCATCCAGGCCCTGGGCCTGGACCCTGTGGAACTGCTGGTGTTACCGCGGGTGCTGGCCCTGCTGCTGACCCTGCCAATGCTGACCTTCCTGGCGATGATCTCCGGCATCTTCGGCGGCGGCGTGGTCTGTGCCCTCGCCCTGGATATCTCGCCGCGCATGTTCCTCTACATGCTGCAGAACGATATCGCCGTGCAGCACTTCCTGGTCGGCATCGTCAAAGCCCCGGTGTTTGCCTTCATCATCGCCGTGATCGGCTGCCTGGAAGGCTTCCGCGTCAGCGGCAGTGCGCAGTCGGTGGGAGAGCACACGACCTCCAGCGTCGTCCAGTCGATCTTCGTGGTGATCCTGCTGGATGCGGTCTTCGCACTGTTCTTCATGGAGATGGGCTGGTGAGCGAACCGATCATCGTCGTCCGCGACCTCGCCAACCGCTTCGGCACCCATGCCGTGCACGAGCATCTGGACCTCGACGTGATGAAGGGCGAGATCCTCGGCGTGGTCGGCGGTTCGGGCACCGGCAAGTCAGTGCTGCTGCGCAGCATCATCGGCCTGCGCCAGCCCAGCGAAGGCAGCGTGCATGTGTTCGGGCAGAACCTGCCAGCGCTGTCCACGCTCGAGCGTTCGAAGCTGGAAAGGCGCTTCGGCGTACTGTTCCAGAATGGCGCGCTGTTCTCTTCGCTGACCGTGAGCGAAAACATCTGCCTGCCGCTGATCGAGCATGCCGGGTTGTCCCGCGCCGATGCGCAGTTCATGGCCAAGGTGAAGATTTCCCTCGCCGGCCTGCCGCCGGACGCCGGCGGCAAATACCCCGCCGAGCTTTCCGGCGGCATGGTCAAGCGCGCGGCCCTGGCCCGCGCCCTGGCGCTGGACCCGGACATCCTGTTCCTCGATGAACCCACCGCCGGCCTCGACCCCATCGGCGCGGCGGCTTTCGACCAACTCATCCTGACCCTGCGCGACGCCTTCGGCCTCACGGTGTTCCTGGTCACCCACGACCTGGACACTCTCTACACCATCTGCGACCGCGTCGCCGTGCTCTCGCAGAAGCGCGTGCTGGTGGTGGGGCCGCTGGAGCAGGTCGCCCGGACCGACGACGCCTGGGTGCAGGACTACTTCCACGGCCCGCGCGGCCGTGCTGCGCTGCAGGCCACCGAACACCTGCGGGAGGAAAACTGAATGGAAACCCGTGCCCATCACGTGCTGATCGGCCTGTTCACCCTGGTCGTGTCGATCGGCGCGCTGCTCTTCGCTCTGTGGCTGGCGCAGTCGAGCAACGACCAGAAGTACAAGATCTACGACGTGATCTTCAACGAGGCGGTGACCGGCCTGTCCGAGGGCGGCACCGTGCAGTACAGCGGCATCCGCGTGGGTGACGTGGTGTCCCTGCGCCTGGACCCGAACGACCCGCGCAAGGTCCGCGCACGCATCCGCGTCTACGACAGCACACCGATCCGCGAAGACACGCGCGCCAAGCTGGCCCTCACCGGCGTCACCGGCCAGGCCATCATCCAGCTCTCCAGCGCCGCCCAGGACAGCCCACCGCTGGCCAGCAAGGACGGCGAGGTGCCGGTGATCAAGACCATCCCTTCGCCTTTCGCCAAACTGCTGGCCAACGGCGAGGACATCGCGACCAACATCAACAACCTGATCAACAACGTGAACCGCATGTTCTCCCAGGAGAATGTCGACCGCATCAGCCGCACCCTGGACCACATCGACCAGGCCACCGGCGTGGTAGCCGAGCAACGCGACGACATCCGCCAGACCTTCAAGGAACTGGCCGCCGCCAGCGAGCAGGCGCGCATCACCCTGGCCAACGCCAGCCAGCTGCTCGAACGGGCCAACCAGACCCTGGGCGGCAAGGGCCAGGACATCCTCGACGACACCCAGAAGACCCTCGCCTCCCTGCGCACCAGCAGCGAGCGCGTGGAACAACTGCTGGGCAGCAACTACGACTCGGTGAATGGCGGCCTCAATGGCCTGGGCGAGATCGGCCCGGCGATCCGCGAACTGCGCTCCACCCTGGAAGACCTGCGCGGCGTCACCCGCCGCCTGCAGGAGAACCCCACCGGCTACCTGCTCGGCCGCGAGCGCAACAAGGAGTTCCAGCCATGACCGCCCTTCCCCGCCTGCTCGGTGTCGCCGCCCTGGTCAGCCTGCTGGGCGCCTGCTCGATCCTCCCGGAAGCGGAGAGCCCGGACTTCTACCTGCTGCCCGCCACCCAGCAACCCGCGCGCAGCAATGCGGCGGTCAACTGGTCGCTGCGCGTCAGCGCCCCCAACGCCAGCCTGGCACTGGACAGCAACCGCATCGCCGTGGTCCCGCAGGGCAACCAGCTGAGCAGCTACCAGGGCGCGCGCTGGAGCAACCGTGCACCGGGCCTGCTGCGTGACCGTCTGCTCGACGCCTTCACCGCCAACAGCAGCGTACACGCCCTGAGCAGCGACGAAGCCAGCCTGCAGGCCGACCTCGACCTGACCGGCGAGCTGCGCGCCTTCCAGAGCGAGTACCAGAACGGCCAGCCGGTGATCCACATCCGCTACGACGCGCGCCTGGTGCGCACCCTCGGCCAGCGCATCGTTGCCTCGCACACCTTCGAGGTCCGCCAGCCGGTGGACGGCAAGCAGGTGCCCGAAGTGGTCAGCGCCTTCGGCAAGGCGGCCGACCAGCTTTCCGCGCAGGTGGTGGAGTGGACGTTGCAGCAGGGGCAGCAGCAAAAGTTCACGCCGCCTGCCCCGTAAGAGGGCTCAGCGACAGTGGTAGGGGCTTTCGCCTTCCAGCTCCTGATCCGTTTCCACGTCCTTGATGGTGACGATGGCCTTCGGATAGACCGAGCAGAGTGAGTTGCGCACCGTATAGATGCCGCTGCCATGGGCGAGGAACTTGCCGTTGCTCAGGGCCTTGCCGGATTCGTCACGGGCACTGACTTCGTAATTGCCGGTCATGGTGATGCAGCCGGCGAGGGCCAGCAGGGAAAGGACGGGAACGAGGACTTTCATGGATTCTCCTTGGACGCGAGGCGCCCCTTCTGCCGGGGCATAGGGCGCAGGTGTCTATCCGTGACGGGTTCGCGAGAGCGGGAATGGCCAGCCAGCATGGCAAGGCCGATGCGGATACGACCGATACCGGTCGCCGCAGTTCAGCCAGCGCCCCCACAAGAGCGCCGGCTGACGGTGTTTCAGACGAGAGGCTACTTCAGCGCTTGCCCATCGAGCGACGCGAGCCGCGCGGGTGCGGCGGGCGGTACTCGGCCTGGTCGTGAGGCTTGCGATGCTGGTAGGCGGTTTTCGCCTGCTGCTGCGCAGCCAGTGCGGCCTTGGCCAGCTCGGCCAGGGAGAGTTTGGGTTGTTCCTGCGCGTTGTCGGCGCTTTCGTCGCGGGGCGGCTGCTGAGAGGACGTCATGGGTAGACCGGTTCTGAAAGGTTTGAATCGGTGCACATGATAGCCGAAGTCGCCCTCTGCCGGCTGCCCGCCCGCACGAACGGCGCGGGCCGGGCCTTCAACCGGCACGCAAAGCCATCAGCTCGGCGGGAACAGCGTGTCCGGGCGGGTCACGTACTCGGTCGCTTCGGCTTCGGTCATCACCCAGATCTGGCTGATTCGGCTATCCAGGCCCATCTTGATACCGACGAACTTGCCGGCGATCTTCGGCAGCATGCCGTAGACCATGAAGCGGTTGTCCTCATCACGGATGCGGATGCTGACCGACAGCGGATAGCTGATGGTCTTCTGGTACAACCCGATAGTGATCACCTGGCGCAGCAGGCTCGGCTTCGGCCGCTTGAGGGTGATCACCGGATAAACCGCACTGTCGACGAAACCCACCATCATCCCCGAAGGAATCACCCGGTCGGCCAGCGCCGGGCTGCTCAGCCCCAGTATCAGGGCCAGTGCGCCGAGCAGCTGAAGCGTCCAGCGTTGCAGCGAAGCGCGTGAAGGTACTGCTGATGTCATCGGATTTCCCGCCCTGGTTTTCCTGTTTTCGTTATCGCCCGGTTATGGCTTCCGGATCTGAGCGTGGAGCGTAGCGGTTCGCCGCGCCGCTGTCCGCACATTGATTCACAGCCCTTGCAGACAACGGCACCTACTGCTGCAGGGAGGCGCCGCGGTGGAAAACTCCGTTACGCCTTTACTTCACTTCATGCAATTCGATGCGCGTCAGGGAGACGCCCAGCACCCGGACGTCCTGGGAGCCGTAAAGCCGCTGAGGCGACTCAGGCTTGTCGACCTCGACCCAGACACTCTGCACGGAACCTTCGGTGCAAACCGGCACACTGTAGATCCGCGGGTCAGGAGTGACGCTCTGGTGCGACTCGCTCCAGTCGATACCACGGCAACTCTGCCTCAAGCTGACGCCTACGTGCCTGTCCGCACTGGCGGCGAATGCCCCCAGGGTGAGCTGGAATTCACAAAGACGGTCCTGACAACCACGGGGAATCGGCAGCTGCAAGCGAGCCTTGCTCCCGGACCAGACATGTCCGGATTCCACCGGATACCATCCCGCGGCGAGCACGGAATCCAGCTCACTGAAGCCCTGACGAATCACGATGGGGAACTGGATCTTCTCCGCCCATTGGCCGAGCGCCTGCTGCATCTGAGCGGGAGACTTCAGGCGTACGGTGGCGAACCATTCACCGTCCTCGACCTGCAGCCAGGGCGATTGGGCCAGCCGCTGCACAAGATCATGCCTTTGCTGTCGGATATCCGCAGGGCAGGAGAAGTGGGGGGCCAGTTCGAGGTCCGCCCTCTGCTCCACAGCAAGGCGCATGCTGGTCTGCTCGAGACAGGGCCAAACACGCACCGCCCAGAGCATGTCGATGTAGGGGAATACGAGCGCGTCCGCATCTTTTGTCAGCAGCAGGCGGGTCAGCGATTCGACATCCAGGGCGGCTGGGGCCCCGGCGCCCATGGCTTGAAACGCCGGGGGCCACCGCTGGTAGGCCTTTTCAAGGTTCTTGTCGCCGCCGATATTGAAAGTGCGAACCTTGAGCCTGGACGCCATGTAATTCGCCATGAAATCGTTGCCCCAGGGGACAAAGGCCACCAATTCCCCCGGATACAACTGTTTACCCAGCGGCTCGACCATCTGCCCGTCCATGAGGGCGAACATAGAGCGAGAGTCCTCTCCCCATCGCCAATGCGCAATCATGTGCGGAAGGTTGAGCAGGGTCAGGCTGCCCAACAATACCCAGCCAAGGCGGCGCCTATGCATGTCTGGCGCGTGCAGCATGAGGAGAAGCCAGGCAGCAAAAACACCCAGCGCAGCCCAGCGATAAACCGCGCGCATGGAATTGAAGCCCGGCAAATGCTCCCAGACCCAGGCGGTCCCCGTCGGAGCGAGTGCGCGCTCTGCCGGCATCAAGGGCGCAAGTGTTTCGGCGCGCTGGTCCGGCACACCCTGCGGCTTGATCGAGTGAACCTTGAGCGAAGGCCCGAGCGCCAGATAGTAGGCCAACAGCAGTGCGCCAATCAGCGTCACGGTCAATGCCCGGCGACGACGAGACAGAGCTGTTGCCACTCCTGCGGCCAACAGCAATGGCAAGGCGAAGGTGGTCTGCCAGGTCGATACATCGCCATAGAAGCGCTCGGCAGAACGATACTCACTGAGGCCCAGGAGATCCGGAATCCACAAGACGCCTCGACTGGGCGCGACAAGGTAGCTCAGATCCAGCCCCCACCCCCGGAAGAATTCAAGCGGCGACTTGGAAAACTCGGCAACTCCGACGTAGCGGGTGTAGGACCAATAGGCCAACGCGAAGCCTGCGAGATGAACAGGCATCGCCCAGAAGAGTACCCTGGCGCGCGGCAGCACCTGGAAAACCAAGGCGTAGCACAGTGCGAGGCTGGAGCCGACGGCGAACATCACAAAGGTGTATCCGTCCATGAACACCGCAATGAAGGCCGCAACCAGATACCCCGCAGCACCGGCCAAAGGCTTGACTGTGGTATCTAGCAGGCGCATCAGCGACCAGAAATAGAAAGGAAGCAGCGCGATTCCCAGGGAGAGCATGCTATAGCCGGCATGTGCCCAAATGACCGGCTGGGTCGCCCACACCACCGCGCCCAGTGTGGCCAGGTTTGGCGTGCAACCCAATCGCAGCGCAATCTGCCGCGCGGCCAGAAACGCCACGATCAGCCAGAGCGCGACCATCATCGAATAGGCATCGGCGGGCTGCAGCCCGAGCCGCAACAGGATGTTCACCGGCCAGGCGCCGGCCAGACCGAAGGCAATGGCAGCGCTGCTGGGTACACCAATGTCCTGGGCATATAGCGAGCCCAGCCCATGATTGGCCAACGACTGGGCGAACCCCGTGGTCCAGACAGCCTGGCCCAGCGTCGGGGTCAGAAGGCCCGGCACGGCATTGTTCAACAGGCACACAAAGGCTATTGCAAGGCACAGCACCAGGTACCGACTGAAACCACTCTTGGACAACCAGTTCATCAATGCTTTCCTGAATCCAGATCCCGCACGACCAACGCAGCGCAGAAGAACAGCAGATCCCCGCAGACCGTCACCACTCGCCCCAGCACCACCGCCAGGAGCAAGTCCGCTTCAGCCACCATAGACTTGAGTACGACCAGCAGGACCAACTCCCGCACGCCGACGCCGGCCGGTGCGCCAGGCGTGACCAGTCCGACCAGCCAGGCTACGACGAAGGCCCCCGCAACAATGGGCCATTCATGGGCAGGGAGTACGGTCTGCAAAGCGGTCAGCTCCACCAGCACAACGAAGATCGACGCGGAGATCAGCAAAAACAGAATCTGCCATGCCAGCGCCAGGACTCCGTCCCGGCCCAGGAAGCGATACACGCCGTACATTCCGAGCACAACGGCCAGGCACCAGATCACCGGCCCCAGCAGCCAGGGCAGCGCGGGTAAAAGTACCGGGACCAGCAAGACAACGAACAACCCGCCCGCCCCCGCCAGTAGCGCAAGCTCAAAAGCGATGGACTTGGCCAGCCCGCGGCCCGGCCAACCCGCGGCCATCCCCAGCGCCTGTCGGCCAGCGACATGGAGGATGTTCCCCGGCAGATACTTGGCCAGTTGCGAGAGCCCGTAAGCCCTGACCGCCCAGCGCCGGGACGCGCGGATATCAAAGCGCCGCAACAGGCAGTGCCAGGCCAGCACGAGCGGCCCATTGGCCAGCGCGTAGGTCAGAGCCAGCCCGGCAATGATCAACCAGTGCGAGAAAGAGATTGCCGCCGGATCGAACTGAGTACCGTACTGCCTGAGGCGCAGAGCCACGAACAGCAGGCTGAGCACAGCCAGGAAACTGCCGCCCCAGTGCAGCAGCTTGCGCCAGGAGAACGCCATCTCAGCGGCGGGGACGGCAGAGCAGCATGGTCCAGGGCAATGGCGAGCGGACCTCGATGACCTCGAAATACTGCTCGACCCATCTCACGAAACCACGGGCGGACCAGTGCTGCAGATGGCCCGGCGTATTGCCCAGGCTACCGATGTACTTTCCACGAGCAAGATTCAAAACGCACCAGAGCGGCTCCCGGGGCACGCTCAGAATCAGGTGGCCCGTCGCCACGCGCTGCAGAGCGCGCATGCCGGCGTCGGGATCCTCCAGATGCTCAAGCACTTCACAACAGACAACCAGATCGGCGGAATCCTCCGCGGACTGCAAGTCATAGATGCTTCTGACGTCGAAGACACGCTCGGAATCGAGCGCCCGCGCGTCGGCATTCTGTCTGGCAAGGTCGATAGCATGGGTGGAAAAGTCGCACCCCCTGGCCTGACGCCCCTCCTCGAGCCAGCGCAAGACCCAGTACCCCTCACCGCAGCCGATTTCGTGGATCGACTTTGGCGCCGCCCGCTCCACCAGGCCGGACAGGGCGAATTCGAAACCGGCCATGATCCGCTTGACCAGCCAGTTCCGGGAACCGTACTTGTCATAGGCATTACCAACGACAACGCCGTTCTCCCGAACGCCGCCAGCTACCTTGATGCCCATGAGGTCTCCTTCTGGAGGCCTGCCGCCAGCGCTCCGCGCAGCGCCTTGAAACCCGTCTCGTCAGTCATCTTTGCTCAGCTCGGCTACCTTGACGCGCATATCTTCCAGGAGCTTTCTGTTGGCCGACAGCAGGTCCGCCACGAAAGCGATCAGCAGGGTCTGGAACCCCATTCCCAACAACGCCCCGGCCAGGATCAGCGATTGAACATGCCCCTCTCCGTCGCCGGAAACATACTTCCAGAGGAACCTCAGGCCAATCAGCACGCCCACCGAAAAGAGTGCGATGCCAATGCTGCCGAAGAACCGGAAAGGACGGTAGACGATGAAAATCCGGATGATGGTGACAATGCTGCGCTGAATGTACGACGGAATACTCTTTACCAGTCGGGACGGCCTCAGGTCCGCATTGACCCGGATCGGCACCGAGACCACCGTCAGGTTCTTCTGCCCCGCCTGGATGATTGTTTCCAGCGTATAGGTGTAATCGCTGAACACCATCATCCGTTGCGCAGCGGCCCGGCTGATCGCCCGGAAACCGCTCGGGGCATCCGGAACATCGGTCTTGCTGGCGACACGCACCACCCAGCTGCCCAACCGTTGCAGGGCTTTTTTCACCGGGGAGAAATGCTCGATCGCACTGATTGGCCTTGCGCCGATGACGAGATCGGCCTGATGTTCGAGAATCGGCAAGGTCAAGGCGGGGATATCGGCCGCGCAGTATTGATTGTCGGCATCCGTATTGACGATCACATCCGCCCCGAGACGCAGGCAGGCGTCCAATCCGGACATGAACGCACGCGCCAGGCCCTTGTTGCCAGCATGCCGCACTACATGATCGACACCGTGAGCCCGCGCTACCTCGACCGTCGCATCGCTGCTGCCATCATCGATGATCAGCCATTCGACCTGGGTGAACCCACTCACTTCACGCGGCAGCTCGGCCAGGCAGACCGGCAGGGAGTCTGCCTCATTGAAGCAGGGAATCTGAATGATCAGTTTTCGCTGCGGCTCAGTCGTGGAAACCATGTGTACCCTTGGAAGAAAGCGAGCCTCCCTCATGGAGGGCGAAGCCCTTGATGCTACACCGAATTTCACCTTAATCCGACACACCGTGCCCTATTTGGTACAGCAAAAATCCAGAGCCAACAGGGGTGCTAAAAGGCCACCACCCATCGCGGCGTATTTTTTGGAACGGCCGCTGACTCAGCACTGACACGCCCAGAATCAAACGATTATTCTCGCCACCTTCCACGTGAGGAGTTCCATGAACGGTATTCGCAACGCCCTCGCCCGCCTCCCCCGCCTCGACCTCGTGGGTGGCCCAACCCCACTGGACAAGCTGGAGCGGTTGTCCACACTCTTGGGCCGCGAGCTGTACGTGAAGCGCGACGACACGACGCCCTTCGCCCTGGGCGGCAACAAGGTACGCAAGCTGGAATTCCTCGCCGCCGATGCCCTGAAGGCCGGCGCCGACACGCTGGTTACCGCCGGGGCGATCCAGTCCAACCATGTACGCCAGACCGCCGCCGTCGCGGCGAAGCTCGGCCTGCGCTGCGTGGCCTTGCTGGAAAACCCCATCGGCACCGATGACCGCAACTACCTGAGCAACGGCAACCGCCTGCTGCTGGACCTGTTCGGCACCGAAGTCGAACTCGTACCCAACCTCGATACCGCGGACGAGATGCTGGCGCAAACCGGCGAGCGCCTGCGCCACGAAGGTCGCAAACCCTACATCGTGCCCATCGGCGGTTCCAATGCATTGGGCGCCCTGGGTTACGTGCGCGCCGGGCTGGAACTGGCGGAGCAAATTCATGGCAGTGGCCAGGAATTCTCCGCCGTGGTGCTCGCCTCCGGTAGCGCCGGCACCCATGCGGGCCTGGTGATCGCCCTGGCCGACGCCCTGCCGGAACTGGACGTCATCGGCGTAACCGTCTCGCGGACCGACGCGGCTCAACGGCCGAAGGTCGAAGGGCTCGTCGAGCGCACGCTGGAACTGCTCGGCCGCGACGCGCAGGCCCTGCCGAAGGTACAACTGTGGGACGAGTACTTCGGCCCGCGCTACGGCGAACCCAATGCCGGCACGCTGGAGGCGGTGCAACTGCTGGCAAGCCAGGAAGGCCTGCTGCTGGACCCGGTTTACACCGGCAAGGCCATGGCCGGATTGCTCGACGGCATTCGCCGTGATCGCTTCGTAAAACCCGGGCCTATCCTGTTCCTGCACACCGGCGGTTCGCCGGCGCTATTTGCTTACCATCCGGCAAAGTGGACAGGCTGATAATCAGAACTAGGTATGTAATTTTTTATTATTTTATTGCATAACGATTCTGCCCATATAGTCGCCACACGTTGACTAACCTGCTTAAAACACCAAAAACGGGGACCACCATGACCTTCTCCGCACTACGACGTCATTTCCTGCTTGCCAGCCTGACCCTCTCCCTCGGCGCCAGCCTCTTCGGCCAGGCCCAGGCCGCCGACGACCTGCTCGCCCAGATCAAGTCAAAAGGCGAAGTCCGCGTCGGCCTCGAGGGCACCTACCCACCCTTCAGCTTCCAGGACGAGAACGGCCAACTTGCCGGCTTCGAAGTGGACCTCTCCCAGCTGATCGCCAAGGAACTGGGTGTCACCGCCAAGCTCCAGCCCACCAAGTGGGACGGCATCCTCGCCGCGCTGGAATCCAAGCGCCTGGACCTGGTGATCAACCAGGTGACCATCTCCGAGGAGCGCAAGAAGAAGTACGACTTCTCCGACGCCTACACCGTTTCCGGCATCCAGGCGCTGGTGCGCAAGGGTGACGAAGGCAAGTACGACGCGCCGGAGAAACTGGCAGGCGTGAAAGTCGGCGTGGGTCTGGGCACCAACTACGAACAGTGGCTGCGCGAACACGTGCCGCAGGCTGACGTGCGTACCTACGAAGACGACCCGACCAAGTTCCAGGACCTGCGCAGCGGCCGCATCGACGTGATCCTGGTGGACCGCCTGGCGGCCTTCGACATGGTCAACAAGACCAAGGGCGCCATGGTGCTGACCGGCGCCCCCTTCGCCCGCCAGGAAGCCGGCATCGCCCTGCGCAAGGGCAACCCCGAATTGCTCGCGGCGCTGAACAAGGCCATCGAGAAGTTCCGGGCCGACGGCACGCTGAAAAAACTGTCGGAGAAGTGGTTCCAGGCTGACGTCACCCAATGATCGAAGAAAGCCTGCAGCTTGCGCTGGATTCCGCGCCCTTCCTGTTGAAGGGCGCGGTCTTCACGGTAGTCCTCAGCGTAGGCGGCATGTTCTTCGGACTGCTGCTCGGATTCGTTCTGGCGCTGATGCGCCTGTACGGTTTCACCCCCATGCGCTGGATCGCGCGCATCTATGTGTCGTTCTTCCGCGGCACGCCGTTGCTGGTCCAGCTCTTCATGATCTATTACGGCCTGCCCCAGGCCGGCATCGAACTTGACCCGCTGCCGGCGGCGCTGATCGGCTTCTCGCTGAACATGGCCGCCTACGTCTGCGAAATCCTCCGCGCCGCCATCGGCTCAATCGACAAGGGCCAGTGGGAAGCTGCCGCCAGTATCGGCATGACCCGCGCCGAGACTCTGCGCCGGGTGATCCTGCCGCAGGCCGCGCGCACTGCCTTGCCGCCGCTGGGCAACAGCTTTATCTCGCTGGTCAAGGACACCGCCCTGGCCGCCACCATCCAGGTCCCGGAACTGTTCCGCCAGGCCCAGCTGATTACTGCACGCACCTTCGAGGTCTTCACCATGTACCTCGCTGCCGCACTGATCTACTGGATCCTTGCGAGCATCCTGTCGCACCTGCAGAACCGCCTGGAAGACCGGGTCAACCGTCATGACCAGGAGCACGACGCATGATCGAAGTACGCCAGCTGACCAAGCAGTTCCGCGGCCAGGAGGTGCTCAAGGGCATCGACCTGACCGTCGAGGCCGGCGAAGTGGTCGCGATCATCGGCCCCAGCGGCTCGGGCAAGACCACCCTGCTGCGCTGCCTGAACCTGCTGGAGGTGCCTAACGGCGGCACGATCAAGGTCGGCGAGATCCTCATCGATGCATCCAGGCCGCTCAGCAGCCAGCAAGGATTGATCCGCAAGTTGCGCCAACATGTAGGCTTCGTCTTCCAGAACTTCAACCTGTTCCCCCACCGCACCGCGCTGGAGAACGTGGTGGAAGGTCCGATCATCGTGAAGAAGGAGCCGCGCGCCCAGGCCATCGAGCGCGCCCGCCAGCTGCTGGCGAAAGTCGGCCTGGCCGGCAAGGAGGACTCGTACCCCAAGCGTCTCTCCGGCGGCCAGCAACAGCGCGTCGCCATCGCCCGCGCCCTGGCCATGCAACCAGACGTCATCCTGTTCGACGAACCCACCTCGGCGCTGGACCCGGAACTGGTCGGTGAGGTCCTGGCCACCATCCGAGGCCTGGCCCAGGAAAAGCGCACCATGGTCATCGTCACCCACGAGATGAGCTTCGCCCGCGACGTCGCGAACCGGGCGATCTTCATCGACAAGGGCGTGATCGTCGAACAGGGCGACGCCAAGGCACTGTTCGCTCACCCCAGGGAAGAACGCACCCGCCAGTTCCTCAGCAAGTTCCTCGATCAGGGCGAGAAGCGCGCAGCCGAATAAAATCAAATTATTCGATTAATATACGCCGATATTTGCGCTTTTTTATCGATCGAGTGCGAGAGAAGATAGTCCCATGAACCGCGCGGACTGGCCCACCGGCCAGCCGCGCCCCACGAGGACTAAGTCATGATCGAACGCAGACCCTTCCAGCAACTCGGCGGCGCCAACCACGGCTGGCTCAACGCCAAGCACCACTTCTCCTTCGCCGAATACTACGACGCCGAGCGCATGGACTGGGGCAACCTCCGCGTCTGGAACGATGACGAAATCGCCGCCGGCACCGGCTTCCCGCCACACCCGCACCGCGAGATGGAAATCATCACCTACGTCCGCCAGGGTGCGATCACCCACCAGGACAGCCTGGGCAACAAGGGCCGTACTGAAGCGGGCGATGTGCAGGTGATGAGCGCTGGCTCGGGCATCGTGCACTCCGAGTACAACCTGGAGAAGGATGTCACCAAGATCTTCCAGATCTGGATCATCCCCTCGGTACGCGGGGGCACGCCGTCCTGGGGCGCCAAACCCTTCCCGAAGGGCGACCGCGCCGGGCGCTTCGTGACCCTGGCCAGCGGCTATGAGAACGACGCCGACGCCCTGCGCATCCGTGCCGAAGGCCGTATGGTCGCCGCCACCCTGAAGGCCGGCCAGACCGCCGAGTATGAACTGGGCAACGGTCGCCGCGCCTACCTGGTACCGGCAACCGGCAAGGTCGAGGTCAATGGCGTCGAACTGCTGGCCCGCGACGGTGCCGCCATCGCCGACGAGGTGGTGGTGAAGGTCACGGCGCTGGAAGACAGCGAAGTGATTCTGGTCGACGTAGCCTGATTCAGGCGCTGGAAATGAAAAAGGCACGCCAACTGGCGTGCCTTTTCTGCCTGGATTTCAGCGCTTGCGGCAGAGGCTCATGCCATCGCCAATCGGCACCAGCGAGTAATCCACACGCTCATCCATCTTCAGCGCCAGGTTGAGTTGCTGGATCGCCCGCGTGTCCGCACTTTCAGGACTCGCCTCCAGCACCCGTCCACTCCACAGCACGTTGTCGAAGATCACCAGGCCGCCCTCGCGCAGCAGGGTGAGGGCGTGCTCCAGATAGGCGGGATAGTTCGCCTTGTCCGCGTCGATGAAGACCAGGTCGAAGCTGCCTTGCTGATCGCCAGCCACCAGGGCCTCCAACGTGGCCAGAGCGGGGCCGAGGCACAGTTCGATGCGCGAATCGACGCCAGCGTCACGCCAGTAACCTCGAGCGATTTCGTTGTACTCACCAGGAAGATCACAGCAGAGGATGTGGCCGCCTTCTGGCAAAGCTTCGGCCATGCACAAGGCGCTGTAGCCGGTGAACGTGCCGATCTCGAGGATGCGTTTGGCGCCGGTCAGCCTGACCAGCAGGGCAAGGAACTGCCCCTGCTCCGGGGCGACCTGCCAACGGGACATCGGCAGACTGGCGGTCTCGGCGCGCAGGCGCGCCTTGACGGGTGTATCACGCAGGGAAACGTCGAGAAGGTATTGGTAAAGCGAGTCGTCCAGGTTCAGCGTGCGGGTGGTCATGGGCCCTCCTGAGGATCAGGGATGGAGGGCGAGACTCTGCACGGCAAGGACGCGCTTGGCTTCCAGGAAGGCTTTCTGCCAATAGGCGCTGTCGAGGCTGTCCAGGCGTACGGTCCCGCCCGTTCTGGGCGCATGAACGAAGCGCCCTTCCCCGACATAGATACCCGCATGGCTGACGCCACGTCCACCGCTGGTGGCAAAGAACACCAAATCGCCACTCTGTAGGGACTCGCGGCCGACGGTGGGCGCGCGCAGGGTGATCATCTCGCGGGTAGAACGCGGCAGCATCAGGCCGGTGGCATCGCGGTAGACGTAGCCGATCAGGCCGCTGCAATCGAATCCGCCGTCGGGCGTGTTGCCGCCCCAGCGATACGGAGTACCGACCAGGCCAATGGCACGGATCAGGACATCGTCAGCAGCCTGCGTGTTGTAGACGGGAGCAGCGGGCGCGTTCACCACCGGAGGCGGCGACGGCGGAGTGCGACTGGCGCAGGCGGCCAGCGAAGCGAGAGCAGCAAGGAGAATGATGCGCTGAGGAACGAGCATGTGATGGCATCCCGTCAAGGAGTGCCATCACTTTGTACCAACAGTAACTTGAGCGCAATACTTAAAGTGAAACTTTAAGTTCAGCGGGTCACCGTCTTCGGCTCGTAGCCGGGCTCGAGTACACGCTTGGCTTCCATGTAGCTCAAGCGCCAGTAGCTCTCGTCCAGGCTATCAACCCGCACACCACCGCCACGGCGGCTGGCGGAGTGGATGAACTGTCCGTCACCGATGTAGATGCCGGCGTGGCTGACTCGACCACGACCACGGTTGTTGAAGAAGATCAGGTCGCCCGGCTGCAGGTCTGCTTTCGAGACCAGCGGGACGTCCATGTTGATCATCTCACGCGTGGAGCGCGGCAGGCTGATGCCTGCTTCTTCGCGGAACAGATAGCCCACGAAGCCGCTGCAGTCGAAGCCGGTCCGCTCCGACTTCCCACCAAAGCGGTAGGGAGTACCGATCAGCGAAAACGCGCGGTCCAGAATGTCGGATACATGGGCAGTCGAACTGCCGTTATCGTTTTTGGCCCCCTCGTCCTGCGACTCATTCATCAGCGCTATGTTGTGCTGATTGACCTGGAACGCTGCTCGAGTAGCAGGCACTGAAGCGACCTGGTTCGGCTGCGATTCCGGCGAATGGCTGGCACAAGCTGCCAGCAGCAGAACGAAACTCATGGGCACGAGGGGTGCTAAGCGTTTAAGCATGGGCACGACCGTGTCTCATTAGCTCCATTTATTAGCGGGCTAATTTGCCCGCTCAATGGGGGCAATGCAAGTTTTTTATCGAGGAATGTGACTTAGCAGGCGCGGCATAATGTCTAAGGCTCGACCAACCATTCTTTCTTCGACCACCGAACTGAGGTCGGTCAGACCCGGATTTACCTCGGCGGTAAAGCCTCCCGCATCCCGCGTGCGCAGCACCGGCTCGATGATATAGGGAAAGCTCGCAGTGGTTCCTACCAGCAGAACGGCGTCGAATCCCTTGCGCAATTGCGCATAGAGCGTGTCGATCGCCTCTTCCGGCAGCATCTCTTCGAACAGCACGACCGGCGGGCGCAATACGCCTGCACAGCGCGCGCATTTCGGTGGTAGCGGGGCATCCAAATGTCCGGCCAGTTCGGTGCTCTCCAATCCGCACGACTGGCAGTACAGCGGCGCCAGCTCGCCATGGATCTCGATCAGCCGCTCCGGGGGCGAGCCGGCGCGGCGGTGGAAGCCATCAATGTTCTGCGTCAGCACCCAGCACTCCGGCTTGAGCCGTTGCAGTTCCGCGATGGCATCGTGGCCGGCGTTGGGTTGCGCATTCAGGCAGGCCTTGCCCAGTTCCGCCAGGTATTTCCAGCACAGCGCGGGATCCTTTCGCAGCATTGGACCGGAGATCGCCACCTCGATGGGTATCCCTTCTGCCGTGCGTCCATTGTAAAGACCGCCCAGGCCGCGATAGGTCGGCATTCCCGAATCGGCGGAGAGTCCTGCACCGGTGATCACCAGGATGCGCTCGGCGCGAGCCAGTGCCGCGCCGGTGCGTTCGATGGCCGAATCCATGCGCCCTTCCTCCGCGGCCGGGCCGCGCGTCAGTGGTTGACCGTGTACGACAGCATCATCGAGATATGGCACAGCGGACGGCCACTTTGTTCCTGCCACGTATTGAACGCAGTTTGTACCAGCGCCAGGTCCTTCAGGCTGGTCGGCGTCTTGTCGACGATTTCCTGGGCCTTGAGCGCCGCGACCACATCATCGCTCAGAACGAAGGTGTCCTTGCCGGCCATGCGCAGGAATCTCGGCGCGGACATGCCACCCAACTGATTGCCCCGCTTGGCCAGCAGCTTCCACAGACCAACGATGTCGCAGGAGGGCCAGTCGGCCATCAGTCTGCCGAAGCTGCCGTGTTCGCGGGCGATGTCGAGGACGAACTGGGCATTGCGCGGCACGCTCTTGAGCTTGCCCAGGTGACGGATCAGCCGGGTGTCCTGCATCAGGTTTTCCAGGCGCTCGCCTCCCATCAGCACGACCTTCTCCGGATCGAAGCCGAAGAAGGCTTCCTCGAAGGCCGGCCACTTGGCGTCCACCAGACTGTGCTTGAGCCCGGCGCGGAAGATGCGCAGGCTGATCAGCGACAGATAACGATCATCGCCGACCGCCGCCAGCTCCGCTGGCGACCTGGCGTGTGGCAGGCGAGCTTCCAGCGCTTCGACCGAGCCGAAGCGATTCAGGCAGTATTCGTACAGCCACTGGTAATCGCGCATCGAGCGTCCTTGCAAGGTCTTACAGGTTCATCACGTCGAGGAAGCGCGGGGTGGCGCTCTCGTCGATGCGCAGGCTGTTGAAGTCAAACAGGTTACGATCGGCCAGTTGCGACGGCACCACGTTCTGCAGGGCGCGGAACATGATTTCGGTGCGGCCCGGCGACTTGCGCTCCCAGTCCAGCAACATTTCCTTGACCACCTGCCGCTGCAGATTTTCCTGCGAGCCGCACAGGTTGCACGGGATGATCGGAAATTCCTTGAGCACCGAGTAGGCCTCGATGTCCTTCTCATTGCAGTACGCCAGCGGACGGATCACCACGTTGCGGCCATCGTCGGACAGCAGCTTGGGCGGCATGGCCTTGAGGGTGCCGCCGTAGAACATATTAAGGAAGAAGGTTTCCAGGATGTCGTCGCGGTGGTGCCCCAGCGCCATCTTGGTCGCGCCGATCTCGTCGGCGTAGGTATAGAGGGTGCCACGGCGCAGGCGCGAGCACAGCGAGCAGGTGGTCTTGCCCTCCGGGATCTTCTCCTTCACCACCGAGTAGGTGTCCTTCTCGATGATGTGGTACTGCACGCCGACGGACTCCAGGTACGCCGGCAGCACGTGCTCGGGGAAGCCCGGCTGCTTCTGGTCCATGTTCACCGCGACGATCTCGAACTGGATCGGCGCCACCTTCTGCAGGTACAGCAGGATGTCCAGCAGCGTGTAGCTGTCCTTGCCGCCGGACAGGCAGACCATCACCTTGTCACCGTCCTCGATCATGTTGAAGTCGGTGACCGCTTCGCCAACCTGGCGGCGCAGGCGTTTCTGCAGTTTGTTCTGGTTGACCGAAAGGGTGCTGGCCATGGTGCTCTGGAATCCGAAGGGCAAGACGAAAAGCCGGTCATTTTACGCGCAAAGCGACGCGTACCCCAGCCCCTCTATCGGGCTACTGCTAATCTGACAGCATGACACCCGATCTCGACCCTTCCCTCGACCTGACAGACCAGCTCTTGCAACTGCTGCGGGAAGCGCCTGAAGGAATCTCCGAGTTCCTGCTGATCCAGCAATTGAAGGCTCGGCATTCCACCCATGTGCCCAACCTGCCACTGACCGACAAGCTGGTGCTGTTCCGCACCCATTTCCTGGTGTTCAACGCGCTGTATCGTCTGCGCGACCGGCTCTGGGAGGAAAACGCCGCGCACCTGGAGATCGGCCCGTTGCAGATTCGTCTCTCTCCTTATGTGAGCGGTGTACAGGCACTCGGCGAGCAAGACACCCTGCGCGCCTACTACCTCGACGAGAAACACCTGAAGGAAACCACCGAGCGCGACGTGGAGAAGTTGCTGGAAAGCTTCTGGACGCGCATGCAGGGCAACGAGGAAAAGGCCGCAGCGCTGGCCCTGTTCGAACTGGAAGACGGCCCGGTGGACTACGCGCTGATCAAGCTGCGCTACCGCCAGTTGGTCAGCCAGCACCACCCCGACCGGGGCGGCAGCACGACGCGCCTGCAGTCGATCAACAAGGCCATGGAAATTCTGGAGCGCTATTACAGCCGCCCGTGAAACTTCCATTTGCTCTAACCCCACGGACGACGTGGTCTGCAGCCATTCCTATACTGCGACTTAAGGTCGCATAGGTCGGCCGGGCACCGGATGACGCTGGCTACGCGCATTCGGCGCCTCGCTGGGGGGCGACCTTCTATAAGAAGAGGAGAATGCTGACATGATCCATCATGTGTGGGGGCTCTTCACCCATCCCGATCAGGAATGGCAGGACATCCGTGGCGAAGAAGAATCCATCAGCCACATGTACCTGACGCACGTCCTGATCCTCGCTGCCATCCCGGTCATTTCCGCCTACATCGGCACCACGCAGGTCGGCTGGGTTCTAGGCAATGCGGGACCGGTCAAGCTGACGGCTGCCAGTGCGATCCAGCTGACCATCATGACCTACATCGCCATGCTCGCCGGCGTCGCCATCATGGGCGCTTTCATTCACTGGATGGCACGTACCTACGACGCATCGCCATCGCTGACCCAATGCATAGTTTTCGCCGCGTACACCGCTACCCCGCTGTTCATCGGCGGCCTGGCGGCGCTCTACCCGCACCTGTGGCTGGGCATGATCATCGGCACCGCCGCGATCTGCTACACCGTCTACCTGCTCTACGTCGGCATCCCGACCTTCATGAACATTCACAAGGATGAAGGGTTCCTGTTCTCCAGCTCGGTGCTGGCGGTGGGACTGGTGGTGCTGGTGGCGATGATGGCCCTGTCGGTCATCCTCTGGGGCAGCGGCGTCGGCCCGGAATACACCTGATTGCGCGACACGAACGGAAAACCGGGCCCCAGCGGCCCGGTTTTCTTTTGCGTGCTTGCCTGAAACTCGCCCGGCTTGCCTGAACCTGCACCCCGGACGAGTGGCCGCGAGAAATCCTCCACCCGTGCTCCGACTGCGGCATAATCTGCCCCCGTCGGAGAACTACTGTATGCCTGAACAGCTCAACGCTCGCGTCGAAGCCTGCTACCAGCAGGCCGAAGCCTTCTTCCAGCGGCGCTTTCCCCGCCCGGAAGTCAGCTTCCGGCTACGCGGCCAGAAGGCCGGCGTCGCCCACCTGGATGAAAACCTGCTGCGCTTCAACCCGCAGCTGTACCGGGAAAACCACGAACACTTCCTGCAGCAGACCGTGGCCCATGAAGTGGCGCACCTGATTGCCCACCAGATGTTCGGCCCGCGCATTCGCCCGCATGGCGAGGAATGGCAGCTGATCATGCGCGGCATCTACGGCCTGCCCCCCGATCGCTGCCATACCTACGAGATCAAGCGCCGCCGCTCCACCCGCTACCTGTATCGCTGCCACTGCGGCGAAGGCAATGAATTCCCCTTCTCCGCCCAGCGCCACAACCTGGTCGCCCAGGGCCGCCGCTACTACTGTCGGCGCTGCCGAGCGACGCTGATCTTCACCGGTGAAACCCGCCGCGAGTGAGGTGGTTCAGGCAATGACCTTCGCGACCTTTAGCGCTGCGACCTGCTCGTCGGTATAACCCAGTTCCGCCATCACTTCTGCCGTATGCGCCCCCAGCGCAGCGCCAATATGGCGCGGCTCGGGCAGGCCAGCGGAGAAACGGATCGGGCAAGCCATCTGCCGTTGCTCGCCACCCATGCCGTTGGGCACCCGGGTGACCACGCCGCGCTCGATCAATTGCGGATGCTCCACCGCCTCGGCCAGCGACAGCATCGGCTCGACGCAGGCATCCAGCGCGGCGAAGCGCTCCTGCCACTGGGCGAAATCGTGCTTCTCGAACTCGATGGCAATCTCGCGCTTGAGCGCCTGCTGCTCTTCCGGCCTGGGCGACAATCCACGCGCAGCCAGCTCCGGGCGACCGATGGCGGCGCAGAACTGCTGCATGAATTGCGGCTCCAGGCTACCCACCGAGAACCAGCGGCCATCGCGGGTCCGATAGTAGTCGTAGAAGCTGCCGCCATTGAGCGCGAGGCCTTCCATCTCCGGCTCCACCCCCGCCGCGAGATAGCCCGCGCCAGCCATGCCATGCAGACTGAAGGCGCAGTCGGTCATGCTCACATCGACCTGCTGCCCCTCCCCCGTCTGCTGCCGTTGGATGACCGCCGCGAGCAAGCCCATCACGCCGTGCAGCGACCCGCCGCCGATGTCCGCCAGTTGCACGCCCAGCGGCAGCGGGCCGCTCTCGCGGCGGCCGGTGTAGCTGGCGACGCCGGCCAGGGCCAGGTAGTTGATGTCATGCCCGGCGCGGTCGCGCAGCGGCCCGGTCTGGCCGTAGCCGGTGATCGATACGTAGATCAGCTTCGGGTTGATCGCCTTGAGCGCCTCGTAGCCCACGCCCAGCTTGTCCATCACGCCGGGGCGGAACTGCTCCAGGACGATGTCGTATTCCTGCACCAGTTGCTTCACCACCTCCACCGCCTCGGCCTGCTTCAGGTCCAGCGCGATGCAGCGCTTGTTGCGGTTGAGGTAGGCGTGACTGGCGGAGGTACCGTCCACATGCGGCGGCAGAACGCGGACCAGATCCATGCGTGAAGGGGATTCCACGCGCAGCACCTGGGCGCCCATGTCGGCCAGCAGCAGCGAGGCGAACGGCCCCGGCAGCAGGGTGGAAAAATCGAGGATCTTCAGTGAGGCGAGCGGGCCGTTCATGGGTACTCCTGTTTCGCTCAAACGATGCGTGGGCGCCGCGCCTCAGAGCTTCATGCCGCGGCTGATGATCTCTTTCATGATCTCCGACGTACCGGCGAAGATGCGCTGGATGCGCGCGTTCGCGTACATCTTGCAGATCGGATACTCCCACATGTAACCCCAGCCGCCGTGCAGTTGCACGCCTTCATCGACCACCTTGCACAGCAGCTCGGTGGTGAACAGCTTGGCCTCCGCGGCCACTTCGGGGGTGAGCTTCTTCTGGTTGTGGTCCATCACGCAGCGATCGGTGAAGACCTGTGCCACGTCGATCTGCGTGCGCATCTCGGCGAGCTTGAAGCGGGTGTTCTGGAAGTGCGCCACCGGGCGGTCGAAGGCCTTGCGCTCCTTCACGTAGTCGACGGTCGCGTTCAGCGCCGCCTCGGCGCCGGCCACCGCGCCGCAGGCGTTGGTCAGGCGCTCCTGGGCCAGCATGTTCATCAGGTAGAAGAAGCCGCCCTTGGCATCACCCAGCAGGTTCTCCTTCGGCACTTTCACGTTGTTGAAGAACAGTTCGGCGGTGTCCTGGCTCTTCATGCCCAGCTTCTTCAGGTTGCGCCCTCGCTCGAAGCCTTCCATGCCACGCTCGACCACGAACAGGCCCATGGCGTGCTTGTTCGCCGGGTCGGTCTTGGCCGCGACTATCACCAGGTCCGCCAGCAGGCCGTTGGAGATGAACACCTTGGAACCGTTGAGGACGAAGTGGTCGCCCTTGTCCACCGCCGTGGTGCGCATGCCGGCCAGGTCGGAGCCGGCGGACGGCTCGGTCATCGCCACCGCCAGGATGCTTTCGCCACGGATGATCCCCGGCAGCCAGCGGGCCTTCTGCTCGGCGTTGCCGTACTCGGCGATGTAGGGACCGCACAGCGCCGAGTGCAGCGGGATCATGAAGCCCGGCTCGTTGATGGCGGCCAGTTCCTCACACATGATCTGTTCGTAGCGGAAATCCTTCAGAGCGGTTCCGCCGTACTCCTCTTCCGCCCAGGGCAGCAGGAAGCCCATCTCCCCCGCCTTGCGCCAGACACTGCGGTCCACCACGCCGGCTTCCTCCCATTCATCCTGGTGAGGCACCACCTCCTTGTTGAGGAAGGATCGGAAGGCATCGCGGAACAGGTTGTGCTCGGTCTCGAAGTGATTGCGCAGCATGGTCGACTCCCGGTGGGTTGAGTGCCCGCAGGGTAGGTGCTGGCTGCGCGCGGCCTCAATGACGCGAGCGCTCAGGGTCGATTGACGCAATCGCCCAGCAGATGCGAGTGTGAAACTTCCCAAAGGTGCACCGGAGAGCGCCCGCATGCAGATTCGCCCTTTCCAGCTGGGTGACATCCCGCCGTACGAAAGCTGGTTCAAGGATCCGCTGCTCGATGCACAACTGGGCCCGATGGACCGCTATTGGCTGGAACAGGTGCTGAAGGATGCGGACAAGGCCCAGTACAGCATTCTGCGTGGCGGCCAACTGATCGCGGTGGTGGGGGTTTGCCTGCCCACTGCGGCGCATCCGTACTACTTCGTCACCGATCTTGCCGTGCGCCCGGAGTTACGCGGCTCGGGTGTCGGGCGCGCGGTGATGACCCTGGTGATGAGCCGGCCGGAACTGCAGGGCTGCCCCTTGTGGCGGGCCAGCGTGAGGCCGGACAACCCGACGGCACTGGCTTTTCTCATCAAGCTGGGCTGGACGCGGCTGGAAATGGGCAATCCGTTCGATGAGCTGCTCGAGTTCGAATTCCGCCGACGGTCAGCGGGGCCCGGTTTCCGCTGAGGCAACCCCTGCAGGAGCAAGCTCGCTCCTACAGATTGACTGTCCAACTCCCATAAAAAAACCCCGCCGAGGCGGGGTTTACACAAAGGAGTCAAACGGTAGAGCGGTCGTTCTTAGAACACGTACTGCAGACGGGTCACGACACCGTTGCCGTCGTCGTCGCCGTTGGCATTGCGGATGCCGTCGGTGCTGACGTGAACGTAGTCCAGGGAGACCTTCACGGCTTCGTTGGCGTACCAGTTCACACCGATGGTGTTGGTGCTGGCCTTGGTGTCGCCCACGTCGCGGGTGGCGGTAGCCACGACCACGTTCGGGTCATCAACTTTGATGTGGTCGTAACGGTAGAAGACTTCCCAGGCACCGATTTCCTTGTTGGACGGCTTGATGGTGTCGAACTTGGCGCCATCGAGCTTGTACACGCGGGATTCACCGGTGATGGTGTAGGCCAGTTGGCCGTAGTAACCGTCAGCCTTGATGTCTTCGTAAGCGTCGGCATCAGCCTTCAGCTTGCGCTTCAGGTATTCGGCCTGAGCGGAGAACGGGCCGATGGCGTAGGCGAATTCAGCACCCCAGGTGGAGTCGTCCTTGTAGGAACCGGCCGGGCTCAGGGTGGCGCCGCCGAAGGTAGCGCGGTTGCCGTTGTCGCCAGCGTCGTTACCGCCGTTGGTGGCGATGCCACGCATGCCAAGACGCGGACGGATGCGGGAGTCGAAGGCGGTGTCATCCAAGTCACGGTAGGCGTAGTCCACACCAACGTGCAGGACGTTGCCGTCGGTGTTCAGCGGAGCGAACACGCCACGGAAGTTGAACTGCTTGACGCTGTCGCCGTCGGTGTCGTCGGCGTCCTTGGCGTAAACGCCGGCGTCCAGGTAAGCCATGTTGGCGACGACGCCGCCAACCTGGGCACCCATACCGTCCTGGTGGGTGTTGATCCAGTCAGCCAGTTCGTAGGCGCTGGTACGCTCGGTGGCGGTGACCCACTTGGAGCTGGTAGCTTTTTCCAGACCGAAGTCCGGGTCGAAGCGGCCGAACTTCAGGGTGACCGGGCTGAAGCCGGTGTAGCTGAAGGAAGCTTCGTCGAAGTAACCGTTGTCAGCGTTACCGGAGTTGTGGGACATGTCGTAGTTGATCTGGTATTTCCAGTCTTTGTAGACAGTGCCGCCCAGTTCCAGGTAGGCGCGGCGGAAGTAGGCGCCGTCACCGTTGTTGCCGTTCTTGGTGTAGAAACCATCGAAGCGGCTGTAATCCGCTTGCAGACGGCCACCAAGCTTGAAGCTGAATTCCTTGTCGGTGGTGCCGACTTCAAGACCGCCTTTGGTCTTGATTACGATATCGGCGCCATCGGTGGTGACTGTGCCTGCGAAAGCCTGGGCGGAAACGGCCAGTGCCAGGGCAGTGGCGGCGTAACCGGCGAAGTGCTTACGGATCATCGAAGATTCCCCTTAATGGTATTTGCGTTGAACACGCCGAGTGCCTGGCTGCTGCGCGCCCCCCAAGGACTCGCACAGGCCGTTCTGGCGGCCCCCGTTTGTGTTGCTGGGAATCTTGGCGAGGGGTTATTTCAGATCAGTTGCTCGTAGATAAAACTTTTATTACAAAGGAACTTTTGATTTCCTTATGGCATAAAGGTCCTAAGCCATGTCCCACTAGGCCTTCAGGCCTTTCTGAAGTCCGCTTTACCGGTATGCTGTCGACTTCCCCAGGAAGACCGTTCCCGCTCAGGCTTTCCCATGCACGAACTGCAACCCCTGATCCAGCAGCACGGCCTCACCTTGCTGTTCTTCAACGTCCTGCTCGAGCAGTTGGGCCTGCCGATCCCGGCCTACCCGGCGCTGATCGTCGCTGGCGCTCTGGCGCTGCAAGGCAGCGGCGTGCCGCTGGGCCAGGCACTGGCAGTGGCCGTCTGCGCCTGCCTGATCGCCGACCTGATCTGGTTCTGCGCCGGGCGGCGCTATGGCGGCTTCATGCTGCGCAGCGTGTGCAAGGTCTCGCTGTCGCCGGACAGTTGCATTCGTCAGAGCCAGAGCCTTTACCTGCGTGTCGGGCCGCGCGCGCTGCTGATCTCGCGCTTCCTCCCCGGCGCCAGCGCGCTGACCACCACCATGGCCGGCATGACGCGCACGCCGCTACCGCGCTTCCTCGCCTACGACTGCGCCGGCGCGGCACTCTGGGCGGGCTCCGCGCTGTTGCTCGGGAGTATTTTCAGCAGCGCGGTGGACCGCATCATCGACTTGCTCACCGAGTACGCCAGTGTTGGCGTCGCGGCACTGCTCGGCGGCTTCACGCTGTTCATCGCCTGGAAGCTCTGGCAGCGCTTCAGCCTGCTCAAGCGCACCTCGCGGATTCCGCGCATCAGCGTCGACGAGCTGCGGGCGCGCCTGGACGCGGGCGAGCCGCCACTGATTCTCGATGTACGTGCGCAGTTCGACGACGAGGCGATTCCCGGCTCCATCGCCTTCCGCCTAGACGGGGCGCTGGACGAGCTGCGTGGCAGCCTGGAGGACAAGGACGTGGTGATCTATTGCGCCTGTCCCCACGAGCTTTCCGCGGCGATGCTGGCGGAGCGGCTGCAGGCGTTCGGACACCCGCGGACGTGGGCACTGTCGGGCGGGTTGGATGCGTGGCGAGCGCAAAGTCTGGGCTGAGGATTCGGCTGCAGGACCGTCATCGCACGGACGTATCCGGCAAACGCTACGAGGTGCTCATCCCGCGCCGACTGCACAGGTCCGAATGATTCAGCGCCGCGAGCTGTCGCGGCGCAGCTCGGCGAGGTGGTCGGCCAGGCGTTCCGAGTCGGGGCGCGGCGGTTCCGGCAGCAGGCGCAGGGTGGCCTGGGCCAGACGCATCTGTCGCAGATAGCGCCGGCAGTTGCGGCACAGCAGGAGATGCCGGCGCAGCGCAAGTTTCTCGCGCCAGCCCAGCTGTTCGTCCAGCAGGTCGCTGGAGCGTGCCACCAGTTCCTTGCAGGTCAGCATTCCCCGGTCTCCTCGAAGTGCTCCACGGTGGCAAACACCTTCAGTCGCGCACGGTGCAGCAGCACCCGGACATTGGAGAGCGAAACCTCCAGCAGATTACAGATCTCTTCCAACTCCAGCCCCTGGCGTTCGCGCAGCAGCAATACGCTGCGCTGCAGTTCGGAGAGGCTGAGCAGGGTCTTTTCCAGGCACAGGCGCAGTTCGTCCTCGGCCAGCAGGGCTTCGGGCGAGTCCTCGTGCCAGGCCAGCGGCGCCGGGCTCCAGTGGCCGTCGGCGGCGAAGCGGGTTTCGTCGAGGCTGCCGTGGGGCGCGGGCAGGTCGTCAAGCGAAACGTCGCGGCGGACCTTGCGCAGGCGCGATTTGGCGGTATTGGCGGTGATGGTCAGCAGCCAGGTCTTGAGGCTGGAGCGCCCCTGGAAGCCATCGAGGTTGCGCACGGCGGCCAGCCAGGCATCCTGCACCACTTCATCGGCATGGGCGGCGCCGATGATGGCAATGGCCACGGCGCGCATCGCACCCTGGTAGGTGGCTACCAGGGTGCGGAAGGCCTGCTGGTCACCGGCCAGCAGGCGCGACAACAGCTCGCTGTCGTCGGCGGGCACGATCAGCGCTTGCGCAGGATCACGCTGCCGATGGAGTAGCCGGCGCCGAAGGAGCTCAGCACGCCGATGGAGCCGGCGGGCAGGTCGTCCTGGTACTTGTGGAAGGCGATGACCGAACCGGCGGAGCTGGTGTTGGCGTAGGTATCGAGGATCACCGGTGCTTCGTGGGCCTCGGCATCGCGGCCGATCAGCTTGCGGGTGATCAGCAGGTTCATGTTCAGGTTGGCCTGGTGCAGCCAGTAGCGCTTCACGTCGCTGACCGGGATGTCGTTCTGCGCCAGGTGCTCGCCGATCAGCTCGGCCACCATCGGGCAGACGTCCTTGAACACCTTGCGGCCTTCCTGCACGAACAGCTTGTCACGGCTGCCGATGCCCTCTTCCGCGGCGCGGTTGAGGAAGCCGAAGTTGTTGCGGATGTTGTTGGAGAACTGGGTCAGCAGCTTGGTGCTGACCACGTCGAACTGGTGCTCGCTGGTGGCCTGGTCGGCACGCTCGATGACCACGGCGGTGGCGGCGTCGCCGAAGATGAAGTGGCTGTCGCGATCGCGGAAGTTCAGGTGGCCGGTGCAGATCTCCGGGTTGACCATGAGGATCGCGCGGGCCTGGCCCAGTTGCACGCTGTTCACGGCGGCCTGGATGCCGAAGGTGGCCGAGGAGCAGGCGACGTTCATGTCGTAGCCGAAGCCCTGGATGCCGAGGGCAGCCTGCACTTCGATGGCCACGGCCGGGTAGGCGCGCTGCAGGTTGGAGCAGGCGACGATCACCCCGTCGATGTCTTCGGGGGTGCGGCCGGCACGCTGCAGGGCCTGCTTGGCGGCGGCAGTCGCCATCTCGCAGAGGATGCCCCAGTCTTCGTTGGAGCGCTCCGGAATGCGCGGCGCCATGCGCTGCGGATCGAGGATGCCTTCCTTGTTCACCACGAAGCGGCTCTTGATACCGGAAGCCTTTTCGATGAACGCCGAGCTGGACTCGGACAGCGCTTCGACTTCGCCCCTGGCGATGGCTTCGGCATTCTGCTCGTTGTGACTGCGGACGTAGCTGTTGAAGGATTCCACCAGTTCATCGTTGGAGATGCTGAACGGCGGGGTATACAGGCCGGTTCCGCTGATCACGACTTTATGCACGGTCAATCCTCTTCTCAATCTGCGCCGCCGGGCCGGGCGGCAAGGTTAGGCATCAAGGTGCCCGCCCATTGGCCGGCACTGGATATTCGTCGCTCCGCGTCCTGGCGCGAAGGCTTAGGGATGGCGATCCCCGCAACAGGGCAGTGTGCCACTCCCACCGACGGTGGGCACCTTTGCCCGCCCGGCGGTTTGCGGTTTCACCCCAGGTGCAACCGCTGATCGCTGATTATGCTGCAATTTTCGCCGAAAAGTCGCCGTGCGAGGGCGGCATTTGCGCAAGATCATGGACATAAATCACGCCACGCCTGCCCTGGAGCAACGGATTGAAATTTTCCACCGTCACCATAGGCACAGTGTTGGCGCGCCGAAGCGCGCCAGTCCTTATCCTTCAGTGCATTCCCGACTTTGCCAAGGAGACTTCAGGATGAGTGCCGCGAACCGCCCGGAAATGGACGAACAGACCCTGGAATTCGCCAACCAGGTGATCGACCTGGCCCGCCAGGGTGATACCCCGCGCCTGACCGAACTGCTGCAGCAGGGCCTGCCGGCCAACCTGCGCAACCACAAGGGCGACAGCCTGCTGATGCTGGCCAGCTATTACGGCCACCACGACACCGTTGGCGTGCTGCTCGACCACGGCGCCGACCCGGACCTGCGCAACAACGCCGGGCAGACGCCGCTGGCCGGGGCCGCTTTCAAGGGCGATCTGGAGATGGTGCGCCTGCTGCTCAGCCGGGGCGCGCAGGTGGAAGGCGTCTCCCCCGATGGCAAGACCGCATTGATGATGGCGGCGATGTTCAATCGCCCGGAGATCGTGCGCTGCCTGCTGGAACACGGCGCCGACCGCGAGGCCCGCGACGCCAGCGGCCTGACGGCGCTGGCCGCGGCAAAGATTATGGGCGCGGCAGACACCCTGGCGCTGCTCGAAGCCGCCTGAGTCAGTCGATGCGCACGTGCTCGGCGAGGAAGTCGAGCACCGCGCGCACTCGCGCCGGCAGGTGACCCGGCTTGCCCAGGTAGAGCGCGTGCATGGGTTTGCGGTCGCCAGGATTGAAGTCCTCCAGCACCGCCACCAGCCGTCCGGCAGCGATATCCTCGCGTACCTGGAATTCTGCCAGACGCGCCAGACCCAACCCGGCCAGCGCCAGGTGGCGCACGCTGTCGCCGTCGCTGGCCAGCAGGTTGCCGCTGGGTTCGGGGGCATCCGCCGGCTTGTCCAGGAATGGCCAGTCCGGCTCGACGCGGCGGTAGCTGAAACCCACGCAGTTGTGCTCGCCCAGCTCGCGCGGATGCTGCGGCGCACCGTGCAGCGCCAGATACTCGGGCGCGGCGACTATCTTGTGTCCGGACTCCCCCAGCGAACGCGCCACCAACCGCGAGTCCCGCAGTGGGCCGCTGCGCACAGCGACATCAGCACGCACTTCCAGCAGGTCCACCACTTCATCGGTCAGTTGCAGGTCGAGACTGACGCCCGGATAGCGCTCGAAGAACAGCGGCAGTGCCGGGATCAGGAACTGCCGGCCCACCGGCAGGTTGCAACTGATGCGCACCCTGCCCTGCGGCTCGGCGCTGACCGAAGCCTCGCGCTCGGCTTCGTCCAGATCGGCGAGGATGCGCAGGCTGCGTTCGTAGAACGCCGCGCCTTCAGCCGTAAGTTGCTGGCGCCGGGTGGAACGGTTGAACAGCCGCGCACCAAGGCGATCTTCCAGGCGCGCCACCAGCTTGCTCACTGCCGAGGGCGTCATCCCGCACTGCTGCGCGGCGGCGGTAAAACCCCCGGTTTCCACCACGCGGATGAACACTTCCATTTCGCCGAAGCGGTTGACGTCAGGGCGGGCCATATTGAATTCAATTCATAGGTGATTTGCTTACAAGCAGTCTATATCAGTAATTCGCACGGGGATAAGGTGGCAGCCATTCTACGAATCATCCGGGAGAGCCCACGTGCCCATTGCCTTGTATGCCTTGACCGCCGGTGCCTTTGGCATCGGCGTTACCGAATTCGTGATCATGGGATTGCTGCTGGAGGTTGGCCATGATTTCGGCGTGTCCATCTCCGCCGCCGGCCTGCTGATTTCCGGCTACGCGCTGGGCGTAGTGCTCGGCGCGCCGCTGCTCACAGCTCTCACCGCGCGCTGGCCGCAACGCCGCACCCTGCTCGGGCTGATGGTGATCTTCACCCTCGGCAACCTCGCCTGTGCCCTGGCGCCGGATTACGCCACGCTGATGGCAGCGCGGGTGCTGACCTCCTTCGCCCATGGCACTTTCTTCGGCGTCGGCTCGGTGGTCGCCACCAGCCTGGTGCCGGCCGAACGCCGCGCCTCGGCCATCGCGCTGATGTTCACCGGCCTCACTGTCGCCACCATCCTCGGCGTACCGCTGGGCACCTGGCTCGGTCAGCTCTATGGCTGGCGTGCGGCGTTCTGGGTGGTAACCGGAATCGGCGTGCTGGCCCTGGCGATCCTGGCGATCTACCTGCCGCGCCAAAGCGCACCGCCGGCCGCCGGCAACCTGCGCGATGACTTCCGCGTGCTGAAGCGCCCGGCCGTGCTGCTCGGCCTGCTGACGACCGTGCTCGGCTTCGGCGGCGTGTTCACCGTGTTCAGCTACGTGTCGCCGCTGCTGACCCGTCTCGCCGGCTTCTCCGAAAGTGCGGTGTCGCCGGTGCTACTGGTGTTCGGCGGCGGCCTGGTGCTGGGCAACCTGCTGGGCGGCAAGCTCGCCGACCGCAAACTGGTGCCCGCCCTGCTCGGCAGCCTGGTCGCGCTGGCGGTGGTCATGGGGCTGATGAGCTTCGCGCTGGAAAACCGGGTTGCCGTGGTCATCTTCATCGCTCTGCTCGGCGCCGCCGGGTTCGCCACCGTGCCGCCTCTGCAGATGTGGGTGCTGGAGAAGGCCCACGGCGCCGGCCAGAGTGTCGCGGCCAGTTTCAATATCGCTGCCTTCAACCTGGGCAATGCGCTGGGTGCCTGGCTCGGCGGCATGACCATCGACCACGGGCCCGGCCTCGCCGCGCTGCCCTGGGTCGGCGCCGCGCTGCCGGTGGCGGCCATCATCACGGCGCTGCTGTGCCTGCGCCTGGAACGTGAGCCGGCGATGCCGGCCGCGACCGTCCAGCAGGCCCGGTGAACGATCGGCGACACCCGACTGTCGAGGAAAGGGGCGCGCAAAGTCGCGCCTCTTTCTTTTATCCACCGACGGAGGACTCGCCCACCCATGCTGGTTTCGCTTCAGGCACTGCGGGCACTGGCCGCCTGGCTGGTGGTGTTCCATCACTTCATGCAAGTGTTCTTCGACTTCCGCGCCGACAGCCTCGGCGGCAAGCTCCTTTCCACCCGTGGCCAGGTCGGGGTGGACATCTTCTTCGTCCTCAGCGGCTTCGTGATCCACCTCTCCAGTGCCGGCCGGCCGATGTCACCAGTGACCTTCCTGGTCCAGCGCCTGGCCCGTGTCGCCCCGGCGTACTGGCTGTACACGGCGATCACCGCCCTGATCATCTACGCCTTCGCCGACGTGATGCCGATCTACGGCGTCGGCGGCAAGTCGTTGCTGCTCTCGCTGCTGTTCATCCCCAGCGAAAATCCCGGTGGTTTCGGCCTGTACCCGGTGCTGCCGGTGGGCTGGACGCTGAATTTCGAGATGCTTTTCTACGGCCTGTTCGCCCTCTCCTTCCTGGTCGCCGAGCGCTGGCGGCCCTGGCTGGTGACCGCCCTGGTGCTGCTGGTGGCGCAGGTGCTGGCGCGCGAACCCTGGCTCAGCAACTTCTACCGCAATCCGATCATCTTCGAGTTCCTCCTCGGCCTGGGCCTGGCGGCGCTGTACCGGCGTGGCTGGCTGAACTGGCCACGCCCGCTGGCACTGGTGACGGCAGCCCTTGCGGTGACGACCATCGCGGCGTTCCCCGCCGATCACCCCTGGCGCCTGCTGACCTGGGGCCTGCCCGCCGCCGCTCTGCTGGCCGCGTGCGTGGCACTGGAGCCGCTGTTCGAGCGCAGCAAAGTGCTGCATGCGCTGGGCGACTGGTCCTATTCGGTGTACCTGCTGCATGTGATCGTGCTCTGGCTGGCCGCCTACTGGCTGCATGAGCGGCTGGGCCTGACTCCCTACCAGACGCTGAGCGTCGCCGTACCGGCGATCCTGCTGCTGTCCTGGCTGAGCTACGAATGGGTGGAGCGGAAGATGGCGCGCCAGGTACGCACGGCCTATGCGCGCCTCACCGAGCCGCTGGTAGCGAAGCGCGCTCAGGCGGGGTCGCTGTAGACCAGCCGGTTGCGCCCCTCGGCCTTGCCGCGATATAGGCGGCGGTCGGTGCAGCGGTAAAGCTCATCGGCATCCAGACCGTCGCCCGGCCACTCGGCAAGGCCGAAGGTGGCGGAAATCTCGATGCGCTCTCCGTGGTACATCAGCGGCGCCTCGTCGATGTCGCGGCGCAGGGATTCCACCAGCGGCTTGGCGTCGAAGCGATCGGTGAAGGGCAGCAACAGGCCGAACTCCTCGCCACCCAGCCGGCCGATCAGGTCGGTGGCGCGCAGGCGGTGGCGCAGGCGGTTGCACAGGTGCTGCAATGCCTTGTCGCCGGCATCGTGGCCCCACTGGTCGTTGATGTTCTTGAAGTGATCGACATCCAGCACCACCAGCACCAGCCGTGTCTCATAGCGGGCCGCCTCCTGGATACAGCGCCTCAGCGCACGCTGGAAGCTCTCGCGGCTGGCCACGCCGGTCAGCGCATCGGTCAGCGCCAGGTGCCGTAGTTGCTTGTAGGCGGCAGCGCGGCGCTCTTCATAGACGTGCATGAAGGCAATCACCAGCACGCCACAGAAGATGCCGTTGCCGATGTCGATCAGCCCCGGTGCATCCAGGCGCAGGTGGTTGGCGTGCAGGTACATCAGCGTGGCGATCAGCATGAACGGCACGGCGAGCAGGAAGCCACGCCATTTGCCCAGCAGCAGGTAGGCCATCACCGGCATCAGGTAGACCCAAACGAAGGCCGACGCCGAGGCGTTGGGCATGACGATGATGTAGAGGATGAAACAGAAGGTCGGCAGCAGGTAGGCGATGATCCACGGCACCAGCCGACGCACACGCTGCAGCCGGTGCGCCGCCCACAGCAGCAGCCCGCAGGTGACCAGTTCAGCGCCAGCCAACCAGAGATTGCCAGCGAGGTACTGCAGGATCGAGAACAGCCCCAGGGTCGCCCCGGTGCAACCGAAGATCAGCCGCATCAGCAGGCGATGGTCTGCCTCTTCCAGCCCGGTAGGTCCGGCACTGGAGTCGAACAGATGGTCGGGATCGCTGTTGCGGTGCATCAGCCCTGCTCCTTGGCTCGACCGCCCGGCGGATCGGCCTGAATGGCGGCACTCGGGCACTCCAGCCCGAATCACATGTGCTGAAGACTACTCCAATTTCCCACAGCGCGTAGCCCAGCCGACGGAAACCGGTCGGATGGGCTAGCCTAGGCTGCATTGTCCATGGAGGAAGTCTATGCGTTCGATCCTTGCCGTCCTGTCCCTGCTCGCGCTTTCCGGCTGTGCTTCGTACCAGAGCGATGAAGTCCAACCCGTCCCCACCGACCGCCTGCTGGCCTACCAGCAACCGGGCAAGGACAGCGTCCAGGTCGATGTCACCCGCGACGTGGGCTACATTGGCGGCGGCTGCTTCGTCGCCCTCACCATCGACCATGAGATAGCCGCGCGCATCGGCAAGGGTGAGTCGGCCAGCTTCCACGTGCCGGTGGGCAAGCACGTGGTCGGCATCATCGGCGACAAGGACGGCGACGGCCTTTGTAGCAAGGCCATGCTGCGCCGTGAATTGCTGGTGCCGCTCGAGCCGGGCGGCAACAACGCCTTCCGCATCGTCAGCGACAACCGCACCGGTTTCGACATCAAGCCGGCGGTCGAGTAACCGCCAGCCCGGGTGCGCCTCAGCCGTTCAGGCGGGCAACGAGGCGCGCCTGCAGCTTCTCCAGCTCCCCCGCATCGGCCTTGTTCGCCGCGTGGATGCCCAGGCCCTCGCCGGCATAGCGCGGGACGATGTGCACGTGGATGTGGAACACCGTCTGGCCGGCCGGCGCGCCGTTGAACTGGGCGACCTGCACGCCATCGGGATTGAGCTCCTCGACGATCACACCGGTCAGGCGCTGCACCACGCGCATCACCTTGGCCAGTGCATCGGGGTCGACTTCGAGGATGTTGCGCGCCGGGGAATTCTTCGGAATCACCAGGGCATGGCCGTAGGACTGCGGGAACAGGTCGAGGAAGGCGAGCACGTCGTCGTCCTCGTACAGCTTGAAGCAGGGGGCCTCGCCACGAATGATCTGGGCGAAGATGTTCTGCGGATCGTAAGTGCCTTGCAGGCTCATGCTGGGTTCCTTGTCTGGTGACCGCGTCGGGGGCCGGTTGCTTGTCTAAGGGCCGCACCATACCGGTTTGTCGCGCACGGGTCATGACCGTGGCCGCGCGGAGGGCTATCCTGAGGGCCGACTCAAGATCCCGCTCACCTGACCGGAGTATGCATGTCAGACCTTTCCGCGTTCCTCATCACCCGCAAATGGCCCGCCGAACACCCTGACCGCCTGCAGCTGTACTCGCTGCCCACGCCCAACGGCGTGAAGGTGTCGATCATGCTGGAAGAGCTCGGCCTGCCCTACGAGCCGCACCTGGTCAGCTTCGAGCGCAACGACCAGATGTCCCCGGAATTCCTCTCGCTGAACCCGAACAACAAGATCCCGGCGATCCTCGACCCCAACGGCCCGGACGGAAAACCCCTGGCGTTGTTCGAGTCCGGCGCGATCCTGGTCTACCTCGCCGACAAGACCGACTCGCTGATCGCCCCCGGCGCCAGCGGCCGCTATGAAACCCTGCAATGGCTGATGTTCCAGATGGGCGGGATCGGCCCGATGTTCGGCCAGATCGGCTTCTTCAACAAATTCGCCGGCAAGGACTACGAGGACAAGCGCCCGCTGCAGCGCTACGTGGACGAGTCCAAGCGCCTGCTGAGCGTGCTCGACCGCCACCTCGAAGGCCGCGACTGGATCATGGGCGAACGCTACACCATCGCCGACATCGCCACCTTCCCGTGGATCCGCAACCTGGTCGGTTTCTACGAGGCCGGCGATCTGGTGGGTTTCGACAGCTTCCACAACGTGAAGCGTGTGCTGGAGAAATTCCTCGCACGGCCGGCGGTGCAGCGCGGGCTGAACATCCCCAAGCGCGACTGACCTCGGAATATTTCCTGTAGGAGCGCGCCATGCGCGCGAATCGCGGGCATGGCGCGCTCCTACAGGGGACTCCACAGGTCAGGCCTCGACCTGGCTCCACTGCTTCGACAGGCGCTTGTCCGACACCGGCACCTTCGTCCCCAATTGCTGGGCGAACAGCGAGACGCGGTATTCCTCCAGCATCCAGCGGTACATCACCAGTTCCGGGTCGCGCTTGCCTTCCTGGGCGTGCTTGGCCAGGCGCGCCGAGTACTGTTCCCAGTAGCCGGCCATCTCGCCGCTCCACACGCGGTCGCGCTGGACCTGCCCGGCGACCTTGTCCAGACGCTGCTCGACCGCCTTCAGGTAGCGCGGGTATTCCTTCAGCCATTCCAGCGGCGTATCGCGGACGAAGCCTGGGTAGACCAGCTTGGCCAGCTGCCCCTTCACGTCGTTCAGCGGCACCGTCATGGCTAGGTCGACCTTGCCTTTGAAGCGCTTCTGCAGGCCGTGCCAGAGCTTGAGGATTTCCAGGGTCAGACGGGCGATGCGCTCGGCGTGTTCGGTCCAGGCGCCGCGCTTCTTCTCGGCCAGCGACGCGAGCCCGGCGCCATCGCGCGGCAGGTTGCTTTCGCCGTCGAGAATGGCGCTCTCCAGGCTGGCCAGCAGGATGTCCTCCACCAGCGACTCGACGCGGCCCAGTTCGCGGTAGAGCAGGCCCATGTCGGTCTGGCCCGGCAGCTTGCTGCGCAGGAACTTGGCCGGCTCCGCGAGCTGTTGCAGCAGCAGGCGCTGCAGGGCGCGGCGGTGCTGGTAGTCGGCCTCGGCCTGGGTCGGGAAACGGTTTTCCTTCACCACGCCGGCCTCTTCCACCAGCGCCGGGTAGACCGTCATCGACAGCCCGGCGACCTTCTGCTGGAGCTTCTCCGCGACTTCGCCAAAGCCCTTGGCTTCCACCGGCTTCTGCGGCTTGTCCGCCTGCGGGATCGCCAGCGCGGCCTGGCTGGCCTCGGCGAAGCGCGCGGTGAGTTCAACGAGGTCGCGGCCTTCGCCGAGGAACTTGCCACGGGCGTCGACCACTTCGATGTTCATCCGCAGGTGGCTTTCCACCTGAGTCTCGGCCTCCGCCCAGGCTTCTTCCGGTACGCGGCTGCCGGTCATGCGCTGCAGCTCGCGGCCGAGGGATTCGGACAACCCGCCCTCGGCGAAGACCATCTTGCCCAGCGCGGCGCGGACGAAGTCCGGCACCGGCACGAAATTCTTGCGGATCGCCTTCGGCAGGCTGCGCACCAGCTCGATGCACTTGGCCTCCAGCAGCCCCGGCACCAGCCATTCCAGGCGTTCGGCGGGCAGCTGCGGCAGCAGCGGAGCCGGCACGCGCACGGTCACGCCGTCCCGCACGTGGCCGGGCTCGAAGTGGTAGGTGAGCGGCAGCTGCAGGTCGCCCAGGCGCAGGCGGTCCGGGTAGAGGCCGGCGGTGACTTCGCTGGCGTCGCGGGCGAGGACGTCTTCCTCGCGCATGATCAGCAGGTCCGGCTGCTGCCTGTGCTCACGCTCGTACCACTTCTCGAAGCTGGCGGACTGGTAGATGTCTGCCGGCAGGCGCTCGTCGTAATAGGCGAACAGGGTTTCCTCGTCGGCGAGGATGTCGCGCCGGCGTGCCTTGGCTTCCAGCTCGTCGAGCTTCTCCAGCAACTGGCGGTTGGCTGCCAGGCACTTGGCGCGGCTGTTGATCTCGCCACGCACCAGCGCCTCGCGGATGAACATCTCGCGGGACACCGGCGCGTCGATCGGGCCGTAGTTCACCGGGCGACGGCCGATGATGATCAGGCCGTAGAGGGTGACCTGTTCGTAGGCCACCACCTGGCCACGGCGTTTTTCCCAGTGCGGCTCCAGGTAGTTTTTCTTCACCAGGTGCCCGGCCAGCGGCTCCAGCCAGTCCGGCTCGATCTTCGCGACCATGCGGGCAAACAGCTTGGTGGTCTCCACCAGCTCGGCGGCCATAATCCACTGCGGCTTCTTACGGCCGATCACGCTGGAGGGGTGAATCCAGAAACGCCTCTGGCGCGCGCCGAGGTAATCGCCCTCCTCCGCCTTCTGGCCTATCTGGCTGAGCAGGCCGGAGAGGATCGCCTTGTGCACGGCGGCGTAGTCGATGTCGCGGGCCTTTGGCTCGTCCGCCTTGGCGACCGGCTGGCGGCCACGGTTGTCGTGCTGCCTGGGCTGTTCGCGAGCGGGCTCGCTCTTGCGCTGGGCGCCTTCCGACTTGGAGCCGAAGGGCAGCTGCAGCTCACGGCAGATCAGCGTCAGCTGGCGGTGCGCATCACGCCACTCGCGAAGGCGCAGGTAATTCAGGAAGTTCTTCCGGCACCAGTTGCGCAGCGGGTTGGAGCCCAGCGCCTGGCGCTGCTCCTCGAAGCCGCGCCAGAGGTTGATCAGCGCGGCGAAGTCCGAGTCCGGGTCCTTCCACTGCGCGTGTGCCTGGTCGGCGGCCTGCTGGCGGTCCATCGGCCGCTCGCGCGGGTCCTGCACGGACAGCGCGCTGGCCACGGTGAGCACTTCCGGCAAGCTGCCCAGTTGCGCCGCTTCCAGCAGCATGCGGCCCAGCCGCGGGTCGATGGGCAGGCGCGCCAGCTGGCGGCCCAGCGGCGTCAGCTGGCCCTCGCGGTTCACCGCCGAGAGCTCCTGCAGCAGGGTGAAGCCGTCGTTGATCGCCTTGCCGTCCGGCGGCTCGATGAAGGGGAAGGCCTCGATGTCACCCAGGCGCAGGTGCAGCATCTGCAGGATCACCGCCGCGAGGTTGGTACGCAGGATTTCCGGATCGGTGAAGGCCGGGCGCCCGTTGAAGTCTTCCTCGCTGTACAGGCGCACGCAGATGCCCGGTTCGACCCGGCCGCAACGGCCCTTGCGCTGATTGGCGCTGGCTTGCGAAACGGCTTCGATGGGCAGGCGCTGGACCTTGGCGCGGTAGCTGTAGCGGCTGATCCGCGCGGTGCCGCTGTCGATCACGTAGCGGATGCCCGGCACCGTCAGCGAGGTTTCCGCGACGTTGGTGGCGAGCACGATCTTGCGCCCCGGCATCGGCGCGAAGATCTTCTGCTGCTCGGCCGGCGTCAGCCGCGCATAGAGCGGCAGCACCTCGGTATGGCGCAGGTTGGCCTTGCGCAGCATGTCGGCAGCGTCGCGAATCTCGCGCTCGCCGGGGAGGAACACCAGCACGTCGCCGGGGCGCTTGCCGATTTCGCGCTCGTGGGCGGCGATCTCGTCCAGCGCGCGGAGGATGCCCTGGTCCACGGAGAGGTCGTCGAACAGCGCTTCGCCGTCCTCGTCCACTTCCGCCGCCAGCGGACGGTACCAGGTGTCCACCGGGTAGGTGCGCCCCGAGACCTCGACGATGGGCGCATCGCCAAAGTGCTTGGAGAAGCGTTCCAGGTCGATGGTCGCCGAGGTGATGATCAGCTTCAGGTCCGGCCGGCGGTGCAGCAGGGTCTTCAGGAAGCCGAGCAGGAAGTCGATGTTCAGGCTGCGTTCGTGGGCTTCGTCGACGATGATCGTGTCGTAGCGCTCGAGGTAACGGTCATGTTGGGTCTCGGCCAGCAGGATGCCGTCGGTCATCAGCTTGATCAGTGTGCTGTCGTCGCTCTGGTCTTCGAAACGCACCTGGTAGCCAACCAGCGAACCCAGCGGCGTGCCGATCTCCTCGGCGACGCGGGTGGCCACGCTGCGCGCGGCCAGCCGGCGCGGCTGGGTGTGGCCGATCAGGCCGTGGGTGCCGCGGCCCAGCTCCAGGCAGATCTTCGGCAGCTGGGTGGTCTTGCCCGAGCCGGTCTCGCCGGCGATTACCACCACCTGGCTCTTTTCCAGCGCGGCCTTGATCTCGTCGCGCTTGGCGGCGATGGGCAGGCTGTCGTCGTAGCGGATCTTCGGGATGCTCGCACGACGCGCCTCGGCCTTGGCGCAGGAGGCCTGGAAGCGCTCGGCCCACTGGGCGAGCTTGGCCTCGTCGGGGTGCTTGCGCAGTTCGTGGAGCTGCCGGCGCAGGCGATGGCGGTCGCGGATCATCGCGTGATCCATGCGCTGCAGGAGCTGTTCGGGGGTCGGCGTACTGTCTGTGGTCATCGGCTTCGCGGGCATCAGGCGGGAGCGGCGCGAGCAGGTGCGGAGCCGGTCCCTGGAATGGGCTGTCATGGCGACAATTCGGGAATTGTCGCAAAAGACCGGCACGGGCCGCCAATCCGATTGCTTGGCGACCCGGTTTGGCGGGGCGTTGCGCCCCGCCGGATCAGATGCGGAACTGGCCGACCAGCTGGCGCAGGCGCTCTCCCAGTCCGTTCAGTTCGGTCGCGGTGCGCGCGCCCTTGGCCGCGTCGTCCGCCACGCTGTCCACGCCCCCGGCAATCTGGTGCACGCTGCGGTTGATCTCCTCGGCCACCGCGGTCTGCTCCTCGGCGGCGCTGGCGATCTGCGCGTTCATCGAGTTGATGGTGCCGATCAGCTGGGCGATGGCATCCAGCGACTGGCCGGCCTGGTTCGCCTGGCCACGGGTGCGCTCGGCCATGTCGCTGGCGCGCTGCATGGCACTCACCGAGCCTTCCGTGGTGCCGCGCAGGCGGTCGATCATCTGCTGGATTTCCCCGGTGCTCTGCTGGGTGCGGCTGGCCAGGGCGCGGACTTCGTCGGCGACCACGGCGAAACCACGTCCGGCCTCGCCGGCACGGGCGGCTTCGATGGCGGCGTTGAGCGCCAGCAGGTTGGTCTGCTCGGCAATGGAGCGGATCACTTCCAGCACGCCGACGATGCCCTGAACATCCTGGCGCAGGGTGTCGAGGGAGTCGCTGCTGCTGCGCACCTCGCCCGCCAGGTCGTTGATCTGCGCGACGCACAGGTCCACTTCGCGCTTGGCCGCCTGGCCTTCGCGATCGGTCTGCTGGGCGGCATCGGCCGCCTGTTGCGCGCTGCGCGCCACTTCCTGGGCGGCGGCGGTCATCTCGTTGATGGCGGTGGCGACCTGGTCGGTCTCGTGGCGCTGGCCATCCATCGCGCGCTCGGAGCGCTGCGCCTGCTGGGCCACGTCGCCCACCAGCCCGGACAACTGCTGGGTGGTACCGGCGACCTGCTGGACCAGTACGTGGATCTTCTCGACGAAGCGGTTGAACGAGCCGGCCAGCTCGCCCAGCTCGTCATGGCGACCGAGGTTCAGGCGGTGAGTCAGGTTGCCGTCTCCGGCGGCCATGTCGTCGAGGTTGTCGCGCACCTGCACGATGGGCTGGACGATGGTGCGGCTGAACAGCCCGGCGAGCACGCCGATCACCACCAGCAGCGCCAGCGCCGCGCCGCCCATGAGCAGCAGCAGGTTGTCGATCTTGGCGTCGAAGGCGGCGCCGGCCTCCTTCACTTCACGCTCGACGTCGTCGAGGTTCAGCGAGGTGCCGAACACCAGGTTCCACTTGGGCAGGAAGTGCGCATAGCCGATCTTCGGCACGATGGCGTTGCCGCCCGGCAGCGTGAAGCTGTAGCGCACGTAATGCTGGCCACTCTGGCCCGCCGCCACCAGTTCGCGGATGGCGTAGACGCCATTGGGATCGCGATAGGTGCTGAAGTCCTCGCCCAGGCGCTCGTCGCTGGTGCCCTGGAAGACGCGAACGGAGCGGGTGTCGTAGCCCCAGAAGTAGCCGCCCTTGCCGTATTCGAGACGTTTGAGGATCGCGATGCCCTGTTCGCGCGCCTGGGCATCACCCTGGGTAGCGGCCTGGTAGACCGGGCCAATGGCGGCCAGCGCCACGTCGACGAAGTTCTTCAACTGGGCTTCGCGGTCCTGGGTGAGGTTCTCGCGGATCTGCGCTTCCTGCTGGCTCGCCAGCTGCTTCAGGGCAACGGTGGAAATGGCACACAACAGCAGGGTCAGGAGGAGGATCGGCACGATGGCCAGGAGCAGGACCTTGGCGCGCAAACGGAGGGCAGTGTTCAAGGCGTTCACCTCAGGCAGATAAGGGACATGGCTTCCTTGCCCCATCAAAAAACCCGCCTTGCGGCGGGTTTCTTATCTATCGGCTCAGGCCCTGATCTTCTTGAGCTCTTCGTCGCGCAATTCGCGGCGCAGGATCTTGCCGACGTTGGTGGTCGGCAGGCTGTCGCGGAACTCCACGGACTTGGGACGCTTGTAGCCGGTGAGGTTGTCGTGCATGTGCTGCATGACTTGCTCCTTGGTCAGGGTGACGCCCGGCTTGGACACCACGAAGACCTTGATCGCCTCGCCGGACTTCTCGTCCGGGATGCCAATGGCGGCGCACTGCAGCACGCCCGGCAGGGTGGCGAGCACGTCTTCCAGCTCGTTGGGGTACACGTTGAAGCCCGACACCAGGATCATGTCCTTCTTGCGGTCGACGATACGCATGTAGCCGTCTTCCTGGATGATCGCGATGTCGCCGGTACGCAGCCAGCCGGCCTTGTCGAGGATCTCGTCGGTGGCTTCCTGGCGCTGCCAGTAGCCCTTCATCACCTGCGGGCCCTTGACGCACAGCTCGCCGCGCTCGCCCAGCGGCAGGTCCTGGCCGTCATCGCTGATGACCTTGCACTGGGTCGACGGAACCGGGATACCGATGGTGCCGATCTGGATGTTCTGGAACGGGTTCACCGAGACCACCGGGCTGGTTTCGGTCATGCCGTAACCTTCGCAGATGGCGCAGCCGGTGACGTCCTTCCAGCGCTCGGCAGCGGCCTGTTGCAGGGCCATGCCGCCGGAGAGGGTCAGCTTCAGTGCGGAGAAGTCCAGCTTGCGGAAGCCTTCGTTGTTGCACAGGCCGACGAACAGGGTGTTCAGGCCGACGAAGCCGGTGAACTTCCACTGCGAGAGTTCCTTGACCATGCTGGCCAGGTCGCGCGGGTTGGTCACCAGGATGTTGTGGTTGCCGGTGAGCATCATCGCCATGCAATGGAAGGTGAAGGCGTAGATGTGGTACAGCGGCAGCGGGGTGATGAGGATCTCGCAACCTTCATTGAGGTTGGCGCCCATCAGTGCCTTGCACTGCAGCATGTTGGCGACCAGGTTGCGGTGGGTCAGCATCGCGCCCTTGGCCACGCCGGTGGTGCCACCGGTGTACTGCAGCACGGCGACGTCGTCGTTGTGCGGCGAGACTTCCTTCACCGCCTTGCCACGGCCCTTGGCCAGGACATCGGTGAGCTTCTGCGCATTGGGGATGTTGTAGGCCGGAACCATCTTCTTGATGTTCTTGACCACGAAATTGACGATGAAGCGCTTGAGCGGCGGCAGCATGTCACCCACTTCGGTGACGATGACGTTGCGGATGCCGGTCTTGGGCAGCACTTCCTCGGCCAGGTGCGCCATGTTCGCCAGGCACACCAGCGCCTTGGCGCCGGAGTCGTTGAACTGGTGCTCCATTTCCCGCGCGGTGTAAAGCGGGTTGGTGTTGACCACGACCAGGCCGGCGCGCATGGCGCCGAAGACCACGACCGGGTACTGGAGCACGTTGGGCAGCTGCACGGCGATGCGGTCGCCGGGCTTGAGATCGGTGTTCTGTTGCAGGTAGGCGGCGAAGTCCCCGGAGAGCTTGTACATCTCACCGTAGGTCAGGGTCTTGCCCAGGTTGCTGAAGGCAGGCTTGTCTGCAAAACGTTGGCAGGATTCTTTGAGTACCGCGAGGATGTTCGGGTACTGGTCAGCGTTGATCTCGGCAGCGATCCCCACTGGGTATTTGTCCTTCCAGAAATTGTCGGTCATGGAAGCCCACTCCTAAGCAACAGCTCATCTTTACCGCGTTCGCGGTTCTTTGTTGTGTTTATGTCGCTTTCCCCTGCTCGGGGAGCGAAAAGCGGGCCGAGATTAGCAGCTTTGAGAAACAGCGACCAGCACCAAACACAGCCTTGTCAGTAAGAAAAATGACCAGAGACAGGCTTTCTGGTCACCATCGCTCCACTCGTCGGAAAAGCCCGTGCCAGAAGGCTCGCAGCCTTGTTGGATTGTCCGACAAAGTGGATTTCAGAGAAATGAAACCGGAAAAAAGAACGGAAAGTGCTCCTCGGACCGGTCGCCGTGACAGGGTATATCGTCGGAGTTCGATCAGGCGATTTCGCCCTGCCCCACGCGGCGTCTTCAATGATCTGCCTCAACACTCTCCGGGTCGGGATCTCGCAAAGTGCTGGTGCACTCTCCTGGAGAACCCTCATGTTTCCCGAATACCGCGAAAAGATTACCCGCCTGAAAGCTGAAGACCCGCATTTCGCCAGGCTCTTCCATAGCCACAACGATCTCGACCAGGAGATCAAGAACATGGAAGCCGGCATCACCCCTGCCTCCCACGACGCCATCGAGGCGCTGAAGAAGCAGAAGCTGCAGCTCAAGGACGATCTCTACGAAATCCTGCGCAAGAAAGACGGCTGCTGCGGCGGCTGTGGTGGTTGAGCGGCCCCGGCCAACAATCCGTCACCCATAAAAAAGGGGGCTGATCGTGGATCAGCCCCCTTTTTCATTCACGCTCGCCTCAGGCGGTTTCGCGCAGCTCGCGGCGCAGGATCTTGCCCACCGGCGTCATCGGCAAGGCATCCTTGAGCACGATGTGCTTGGGCACCTTGTAGCCGGTGAAGTTTTCCTTGCAGTAGGCCTTGAGCTCCTCGACGGTCACACCGCCCTCGCGGGCCACCACGAACAGCTTCACGGCCTCGCCGGATTTCTCGTCCGGCACGCCGACGGCCGCGCAGTTGGCGACTTTCGGGTGGGCCATGACCACGTCCTCGATCTCGTTGGGGTAGACGTTGAAGCCGGAGACGATGATCAGGTCCTTCTTGCGGTCGACGATGCGGGTGAAGCCGTCCGGGTCGATCACCGCGATGTCGCCGGTGCGCAGCCAACCTTCGGCATCCAGGACCTCGGCGGTGGCGTCCGGGCGCTGCCAGTAGCCCTTCATGACCTGCGGGCCCTTCACGCACAGCTCGCCGCGCTCGCCCAGACCGACGTCGTTGCCGTCGTCGTCGATGACTTTCAGCGCGGTGCCCGGCACCGGCAGGCCGACGGTGCCCAGGCGCGCGGCATCACCGTAGGGGTTGGTGCTGACCACCGGGGAAGTTTCGGTGAGGCCGTAGCCTTCCACCACGGTGCAACCAGTCATGGCCTTCCAGCGCTCAGCGGTGGCGGTGACCAGCGCGGTGCCGCCGGAGTTGGTGACCTTCAGGTTGGAGAAGTCCAGCTCCTTGAATTCCGGGCGGTCCATCAGGGCGACGAACAGGGTGTTCAGGCCCAGCAGCGCGGAGAAGCGCCACTTCTTCAGCTCCTTGATGAAGCCGGGAATGTCGCGCGGGTTGCTGATCAGCACGTTGTGGTTGCCGTTGACCATCATGCACATGCAGTTCGCGGTGAAGGCATAGATGTGGTACAGCGGCAGCGGCGCGATCATCACCTCGTTGCCGACCTGCATCAGCGGCTTGCCGTCCGGGCCGTGCTGCTGCAGACAGGCGTGCACCTGCTGCATGTTCGCCACCAGGTTGCCGTGGGTAAGCATGGCGCCCTTGGCCACGCCGGTGGTGCCGCCGGTGTACTGCAACACCGCGATGTCTTCCAGGCCGACCTTGACCGGCTGCAGGCCATGGCCACGGCCCTGGCGCAGGGCGGCCTTGAAGGAGACGGCCTGGGGCAGGTTGTACTCCGGCACCATCTTCTTCACGTGCTTGACCACGGTGTTGACCAGCAGCCCTTTGAGCGCGGGCTGCAGGTCGCCCATCTGCGCCTCGATCAGGTATTCGATGCCGGTATCGGGCAGCACTTCCTGCACCAGCTTGCCGAACAGGTTCACGTAGACCAGCGCACGGGCGCCGGAATCCTTGAACTGGTGGCGCATTTCGCGGGCGGTGTAGAGCGGGTTGGTGTTGACCACAATGAGGCCGGCGCGCAGGGCGCCGAACACGGCGATGGGGTATTGCAGGATGTTCGGCATCTGCACGGCGATGCGGTCGCCGGGCTTGAGATCGGTGTGCTTCTGCAGGTAGGCGCCGAAGGCGGCGGACAGGCGGTCCAGCTCGGCGTAGGTCAGGGTCACGCCCATGTTGCTGAAGGCCGGACGGTCGGCGAATTTCTTGCAGGAGCGCTCGAAGACTTCCACCACCGATTTGTAGGCGGTCAGGTCAATGTCGCTGGGCACGCCGGCCGGGCGTTTGTCGTTCCAGAAATCAGGTTGCATTTATTCTTGTCCTCATACCTGAGCGAAACCGAACCGTCATTGCGGTCATTCGACGGAAGCTAGCAGTTCCTTTGGTCATCGCAAAGACTCCAGGCGGCGTCATAGACTGCGTGAATCTTGCGCCACCATCCCGGCATGGCGCGGGATAGAGCCGACGGCCGCCTAGGACGGGACTTACACGACAACGGCCGTGTGCTGTCGGCAATCCATACAGGAGATGTCCCGGCGTGGCAGAATCGCCCCGTCTGGCCCGCTCCATGGCCCCATTCCAATAAGAATCGACGAACAAGAAACAGGATGGACCCCATGCCCTACGCCGCCTACTGGCTTGCCGCCAGCGACGAGACACCGCTCTACACCCGCCACTGGGCGCCGGAAGGCCCGTCCCGCGGCGCCCTGATGCTGTCCCACGGCATGGCCGAGCACGCCGGCCGCTACGAGCGCCTGGGGCTTGCGCTGAACGCAGCCGGCTACCACCTCTACGCCATCGACCAGCGCGGCCACGGCCGCACCGCCGAGAACGGCGAGCTAGGCCACTACGCCGACCGTGGGGGCTGGGGCAAGGTGATCGGCGACCTGCATACCCTGAATCAGCATGTGCGCGAGGAACACCCGGACCTGCCGATCATCCTGCTCGGCCACAGCATGGGCAGCTACATCGGCAGCGCCTACCTGATGCAGCACAGCGCCAGCGTGAAGGCGGCGGTGCTGTCCGGCTCCAACTACCAGCCGGTGGCGCTGTACAACAGCGCCCGCGTGATCGCCCGCTTCGAGCGCTGGCGCCAGGGCCCGCTGGGGCGCAGCGCGGTGATCGACTTCCTGTCCTTCGGCTCGTTCAACAAGGCCTTCAAACCCAACCGCACCGCCTTTGACTGGCTCAGCCGAGACCCCGTTGAAGCCGACAAATACGTCGCCGATCCGCTCTGCGGCTTCCGCTGCAGCAACCAGCTATGGGTGGACCTGCTCGGCGGTCTGGCGGATATAACGCCCGTCGAGCACCTGTCGCGCATCCGCAGCGACCTGCCGGTGATGGTGATCGGCGGTGAGCGCGACCCCGTGAGCCAGGGCAAGCGCCTGAACGATCTTGCCCAGGCGATGACCCGGGCCGGGGTTCGTGACGTCCAACTGAAGATTTATCCCGACGCTCGCCACGAGTTGTTCAACGAGAGCAACCGCGACGAGGTCACCCGCAACCTGATCGACTGGCTGGCGGCGCACTGCCCCGTCCCGCAGGTCGAGAGAACCGAGGAGCCCCTATGACTTCCGTGCAGAACGTCCCTTACGAAGAACTCGAAGTCGGCCAGAAGGCCAACTTCCAGCGCAGCGTCACCGAGCGTGACATCCAGTTGTTCGCCGAGGTCTCCGGCGACCGCAACCCGGTACACCTGGACGCCGAGTACGCCGCCACCACCCAGTTCAAGGAGCGCATCGCCCACGGCATGCTCACCGGCGCGCTGATCAGCGCAGCGATAGCCACCACCCTGCCCGGCCCGGGCACCATCTACCTCGGCCAGAACTTGAGCTTCACCCGCCCGGTGAAGCTCGGCGACGAACTGACAGTAGAGCTGGAAGTGCTGGAGAAACTGCCGAAGAACCGCGTGCGCATCAGCACCACCGTGCTCAATCAGGACGGCAAGGCCGTGGTCAAAGGCGAGGCCGAAGTCATGGCGCCGACCGAGAAGCTCAACATCGAACTGCCCGCCCTGCCGCCGATCACCATCGGCTGAGGCGCGTTCCGGGGCCGGCCGTCCGGCCCCGGAAACTTGTATACAGTTTCTCCCTCGACTACCCTGCCCCCGTCACACCACATCCATTTGGGATAACCGAAGGCTTCGTGCCCGAAACCCCTCACCGGGAATCGGAGCCGCCATGGACCTTCGACTGCTGTTGCTGTCCTTCTGCACCTTCGCCGCGGGCCTCGCCGAGGCCATCCTCACCGGCATCCTGCCCTCGCTCGCCGCCGATCTGCACGTCTCCCTCAGTCTCGCCGGGCAGCTCACCAGCCTGTTCTCCCTGAGCTTCGCCATCGCCGCGCCCTTGCTCGGCTGGCTCACCCGTGGCGCCGACTGCCGCCGGCTGCTGGTCATCACCCTGCTGGTATTCGCCGCGTTCAACGCGGGCGCTGCGCTGAGTCCCGGCTACGTTTCGCTGCTGCTGATGCGCATCGGCATGGCCGCCTGCTGCGGGCTGCTGATCATGCAGGCCAGCCTGCTGGCGGTGGAGCTGGCGCCGCCGGCCCAGCGCGGGCGCGCCATCGGCCTGATCTTCATGGGCATCAGCGGCTCGCTGGTGTTCGGCGTACCGGCCGGCGTGCTGGTCAATGACGGGTTCGGCTGGCGCTGGATCTTCGCCGCCATTGCCCTCTACTCGCTGCCGCTGGCCGCGCTGCTGCGGATCGCCCTGCCCCGCCGCTCGCTGGATAGCCCGGCCAATGGCGCGGCCTACCAGCGCCAGCTGCGCAACCCGGCGCTGAACCTGGCACAACTGGTGTCGATCCTGCTGCTGGGCGGGCACTTCACCCTGTTCGCCTACATCACCCCGTGGTTCCAGCAGGTCGCCGGGATCACCGACAGCCAGGGCATCGCGCTCACCCTGCTGCTGATCGGCCTGGCGGCCATCGGTGGCGGCTACCTGGGCGGCTGGCTGAGCGACCACCTCGGCCATCGCCGCGCGCTGCTGGTGGTGCCGGCGCTGTTCGCCCTGGCGATGCTGGCAATCCCGCTGAGCCTCGGCAACCCGTGGCTGCTGCTCGGTGCGCTGATGGTCTGGAGCACCATCAGCTGGATGATCTCGCCGGCGGTGCAGAGCTACCTGCTGGCCAGCGACCCGGTCAGCGGCAGCGCCGGGGTGGCGCTGAACACCTCGGCCATGCACCTGGGCGTGGCCCTCGGCGCAGCGCTGGGCGGTGCGGTGATCAGCCTGGCCGGCATCGCCTGGACGCCCTGGGTGGGCGTCTCGCTGGTCACCGCGTCGATCTTCTGCGCGTCCTTGTCCTGCTGGCTGCAGCGCGAGCGGGCAGACGCCCCGCTCACGGTTTTACGGTGACGCTGGCGGTCATGCCGGCGCTCAGATGTACGCCCTCGGGCACCTTGTCGAGGTGGATACGCACCGGGATGCGCTGGGCCAGGCGCACCCAGTTGAAGGTCGGTTCGACGTTGGCCAGCAGCTGGCTGTCGGGGATCGCGTTGCGGTCGGTGATGCCGCTGCTGATGCTTTCCACCGTGCCTTCGATGGCGATGTCGCCGCTCATCAGCACCACTCGCGCCGGCTGGCCGATGCGAATGCCGGGCAACTTGGTTTCCTCGAAGTAGGCGGTGACATAGAAGGACTTCTGATCCACCAGCGCCATCATCGCCTGGCCGGCCTGCACATAGTTGCCCTGGGCCAGCCGCAGGTTGGTGATCTGCCCGTCGCGCGGGGCGCGCATCTCGCTGCGAGTCAGGTTCAGTTGTGCCAGGCGCACCTGGGCCTGTGCCTCGTCGTATTCGCTCTTGGCGATGGAAGCATTGATCTGCGCGGTTTCCTTGTCCTCCGCGCTGATCGCCGCGATGCCCAGCTTGCTGCGCCGCGAAGCCTCGCTCACGCGCAGCAGGTACTGCTGGTGCCGGGTCTCGGCCAGGGCCTTGGCCTGCTCCAGGTTCGCCGCGTAGCGCTCGTGGTCAATGCGCATGATCAGGTCGCCAGCCTTGACCTGCTGGTTGTCCTGCACGGCGAGGTCGGTGACCCAGCCGGAAACGTCCGGAGCTATCACCACCACGTCGGCACGCACGCGCGCATCTCGGGTCCAGGGCGACAGCATGTAGTAGCGCCACAGCCAGGTACCGGCCAGGACGGCGGCAATGACCAGGACGATGGTGACGGTTACGCGAAGGTATCCGCGCATACAGCTTCTCCTCTCAAGGCGCTGCGCTGAGCGCCCAGGTGATGGCGCAGAGAATCAGCACGAACAACGCGCAGTCGAACAGCGCCTCGTGCCAGATCCAGCGCCCGAAGGGGGTGGCCTGCAGCAGCAGGCGCAATACGACCGTCAGGCCCAGGGCAAGCACCGCATAGATGAACAGCGGGCTCAGGAACACTCCGCCCCAGCCGAACTCATGCAGTCCCATTGGCGTCCTCCAGACGGCACCACTGGCGCCAGGTATGGCGCAATTGCGCCAGCGCGGCACGGGCCAGGCGGTTGGGTTCGTTGTCGCCCTGCAGATCGTGCGCGAGGGCTTCTTCCAGAGGCGGGCAGAGGCTTTCCAGGCGCTGCTCGCGCCCGCCTCCGGGGCCTTTTTCCAGCACGCTGCCCAGCGCGCCGAGGAACTGGTCGCGCCGCTTGCGCAACTGCCCCTGGGCGCCGCTGAGGCAGGAACGCAGATGGATCAGCTCGTTGCCCAGGTCCAGCGCCAACAGACCATCCTGCCAGCGCCGCTGCTCCTCCTTCGGCAACAGGGTGTAGTGCCGCGCCAGGCGGATCAGGCGGTCGGCCATGCGCCCGCCGAACCAGCTCTCGGCTTCGGCCAGCGGCCGCCGGGTCAGGCGTCCGAGGTCTTCGCAGGTGGCCTGGATCAGCCGCCGGTTGAGCCAGTCCGCCGGCAGCGTGAGCAGGCGGAACACCAGCACGGCGAAGCCGACGCCGATGACGATGCCCTGCGCCGAATTGAGCAGGTTGGCCAGGTCGTACTTCATCACGTTGCTCGGCGCCACCAGGGTGATGAAGTGGATCGAGAAGGACGTCGCCGTACCCGCCAGCGCCGGCGTGGCCATGCCCAGCAGGGCGAAGAACAGCGGCACGCCCAGCGCCAGGCAGAGCAGCGGGAAACCGTTCCACTGTGGCAGCAGCCATTGGCTGACGATGGCGGCCGCCGGAATCGCGTAGAGGATGCCGCGCAGGAAGCCCAGGCCGATGGTGACGGCGTTGTCGCGGTTGGCGAACAGGCTGCAGATTACCGCCGCGAGCAACATGCCGCCGGTAGCCGCCGGCCAGGCGGTGGCCATCCAGAAGGCCGACATTCCCAGCAGCGCCAGCGCGCTGCGCAGGCCATAGAACAGCGCCATGAGCCAGTCGCGGTGCCAGGACAGGGTGCCGGTGGCGACATCGTCCACCCGCCCGTCCGCCACCGCGCGCATAGTCTTCTCCGAGTTCAGCGCCTTGAGCAGCAGCAGCGCGCAGCGGGTCAGGCAGTAGCGCAGGTCGTTGGAGTAGCTTTCATTCAGGCCGGCCTCCTGCAACCGCTCCTGCAGCGAGCGCATGGCTTCGACTTGCGGGTCCTCCAGGGTAGCGCGCAGCTCCTCGAACCAGGGTTGCAGGCGCGCGCGGTCCTCGGCATCCAGCACGCTGCGCTGGCGGGCCACACCGCGTGCGGTGCGCAGCAGGCTGAGCAGGTCGCGGGAAAGAATCCGCAGCGCACGCGAACGCATCCGCCCGCGGTAGCCCTCGAACCAGGCGTGGTCACGCTGCACATCGACTTCGACGATCTTGCCCAGCGCCTGCAGCAGTCCCTTTATCTGCCGCGCGTCGGCATCGATCTCACTGCGCGCGGCCTGCATGCCGGTGAGCCAGGTGGCGTGGGCCTGCTTGTCCAGGTTGGCCTCGACGCGGCGCGGCCAGAGGATGGCGCTGACCGCCGAAGCGCAGAGAATCCCCAGGCAGATTTCCGTACTGCGCGCCACAGCCTGGTCGAAGACATCCAGCGGGTGACTGATTGCCGGCAGACCGATGATCGCCACGGTATAGCCCGATAGCACGAACGCGTAAGAGACGTGGTTGCGCAGGGAAGTGGAAGCGGCGGTACAGAGGCCGAGCCAAAGCGAGATGGCCAGCAGGAACAGCCAGGGCGTCTGGGCGAACAGCGCGAGCATCACCACCGACATGACCGTGCCGATCAGGGTCCCGATCAGCCGGAAGATGCCCTTGGCCACGACCATCCCCGACAACGGCTGGGACACGATGAACACCGTCATCAGCGCCCACTGCGGCTGCTCCAGGTCGAAACGGAAGGCGCACCAGAGCGCCAGGCCGCCGGCCAGGAGGGTCTTGATCGCGAATTTCAGCGCCAGCGTATCCGGCGCGAGGAATGCCTGTAGCGTAGGTCGCACGCGGTCTCTCGAAAGGGTCCGGATCTATCGCTTAAAGATAGCCGGCAACGGGGATGACGGAATCGTTGTCGATAATATTATTAGCAGGCTAACAATATGTCATCCCGACTTTCGTCGAGGCAAAAAAAACGGGCGACCTAAGTCGCCCGAAGTGCCTTGCGTGCTCTGTGTATCCGTAAGGATCAGCCCTTCTTGTGGCTGTCCTTCCAGATGAAAATTCCGACCCCACCGAAGAACAGAACCATGAGGCCAACGGTAAGGACGCCTGCGAGAACCACTTCGTCGATGAACATGATGCTGGCCTCCTGTTGCCTACATCGTCTGGGGATGTGTGCAGATTACCGGCGGCCGGGCGGGACCAATTGACCTGGATCAATGGTCGACCAGGCGCTTTCCGGGGAGGGCCGGAGCACTGACGCAGGTCAAGTTCCGGAGGGTGTCGGGTGCGGCGGGAAGCCGCGCAGAGCGGGGTCTTGCGGCCCTGGGAGGGGGTAAATCAGCGTTTCTTGGGCTTGCTCTTGCCCTTCTTGCGCGGCTTGCCCAGCGGCAGCGCCTGCTCGAAGGCCTTGCGCACGTCCTGCAGACGCTTTTCGTGCACGTCGTGGATGCGCTTGTCGCGCTCGGCGGTGAAGTCGATCAGCTTGTCGTCGTTGCTCATGGCAGGGCGTGCACCAGGCGGAAAGTCAGATTCAGGCGCGGAGCAACCGGACGGCGCGTCTTGGCAACCTGATGTTGCCAATAATGCTGTGTCGCGCCAGACATGACCAGCAGCGATCCGCCGGACAACTCGATGGAGTGTTCGATTGTGTTTCGCCCCTTGCGCCGCAGATCGAAGCGCCGCGTACCGCCAAGGTTCAGCGAGGCCACCACCGGGTTGCGCCCCAGTTCCGGCTCGTCGTCGCTGTGCCAGCCCATGGAGTCCTGGCCATCGCGGTAGTAGTTGAGCAGCACGCCGTTGAAACGCTGGCCGGCGGCCTGTTCCACCGCCGAGCGGATTTCCGCCAGCAGCGGCGTCCAGGGCAGCGGCGCGTGGGTCTGGCCGGAATAGGTATAGAAAGCCTCGGGATCGCCGTACCAGTTGACCAGGCGCGGCACCGGGTAATCGCGCCCGTGCAGGTGCACGATGGTCTGTTCCCAGGGCGTCTGTTCGAGCAATTGCTCCAGCCACTGGGCCGCGCGCGACGGCGGGCACCAGTCGGGGACCAGGCGCAGCTCGGCATCGGGGAGAAGGATCGGGGCGTCGTCGAACAGCATGGAAAGCTCAGGTACTCAGCAATGGGGCCAGTCTACTCCCCCGCCGCGTCAGACCTCGACATCGATCCACAGCCCCTTGCGCTGGGCGGCCTGCACGTCTTCGCCCAGTTCCTCGACTTCCTCCAGTTCCTCCAGCGCCTCGCCCTCGGGTGTACCGTCAGCGAGCTGGCGACGCTTGCGCCGGCGCTGGTATTCCTCGCGCAGCGCCTGCTCGTCAGGGCGACGCTCCAGCTCCACGCCGGCATTACCCGCGCTGGGTGCAGGCGGCGTCACCGGAGCGACATCCGGTCGCGGCTTGGGCACGTCCTGCTGGGCAGTGACGGGTGCCAGACTATGGGGAATGGGCGGCAGCATCGATGGTTCCTGGGGGCAAGCCCTGTGGAGAAGTGCGCTGACAAGTCCTCTGGTCAGGCTATCGGCCGGAGCGCCACAGACTTGAGTGCGCCTCGCTACACTTTCCACGATTCGTGATGAGTGCGCGCCTCCAACTGCTCTTGCCGATGATTCGGGCGACCGGAGGTGCCGACGGCCATCGCTGAACGCTGCGCGTTCCGGTACCATAGCCGGCTTTTTTTGGGAGGTGTCCATGGCGCAGTATCAACCCGGTCAACGCTGGATCAGCGACAGTGAAGCGGAACTCGGCCTGGGGACCATCCTGGCGCTGGACGGCCGCATGCTCACGGTGCTCTATCCCGCCACCGGTGATACCCGCCAGTACGCCGAGCGCAATGCGCCGCTGACCCGTGTGCGCTTCGCCCCGGGCGATCAGATCACCCATTTCGAAGGCTGGAAGATGACCGTCCGCGAAGTGGACGAGATCGACGGCCTGCTGATCTACCACGGCATCACCGCGCAGAACGAGCAGCACACCGTCCCGGAAACCCAGCTGTCGAACTTCATCCAGTTCCGCCTGGCCAGCGACCGCCTGTTCGCCGGGCAGATCGACCCGATGTCCTGGTTCGGCCTGCGCTACCACACCCTGGAACACCGTACCCGTCTGCTGCAGTCCTCCCTCTGGGGCTTGGGTGGCGCCCGCGCGCAACCCATCGCGCACCAGCTGCACATCGCCCGTGAAGTCGCCGACCGCATGGCGCCGCGCGTCCTGCTGGCCGACGAAGTGGGCCTGGGCAAGACCATCGAAGCGGGCCTGGTGATCCATCGCCAGCTGCTCTCCGGCCGCGCCAGCCGCGTGCTGATCCTGGTGCCGGAAAACCTGCAGCACCAGTGGCTGGTGGAAATGCGTCGGCGCTTCAACCTGGAAGTCGCGCTGTTCGACCGCGAGCGTTTCGTCGAGAGCGATGCCAGCAACCCCTTCGAAGACACCCAGCTGGCCCTGGTGGCACTGGAGTGGCTGCGCGAGGACGAGAAGGCCCAGGACGCGCTGTTCGCCGCCGAGTGGGACCTGCTGGTGGTCGACGAAGCCCACCACCTCGTGTGGCATCCGGAACAGGCCAGCCCCGAATACCAGCTGGTCGAGCAACTGTCCCAGGTCATCCCCGGCGTGCTGCTGCTCACTGCGACCCCGGAACAGCTCGGCCTGGACAGCCACTTCGCCCGTCTGCGCCTGCTCGACCCGGACCGTTTCCACGACCTGGAAGCCTTCCGCACCGAAAGCACCCAGTACCGCCCGGTCGCCGAAGCGGTGCAGGAGCTGGTGGACCAGGGCAGCCTCTCCCCCGCCGCTCGCCAGGCCATCCACGGCTTCCTCGGCAGCGCGGGCGACGAGCTGCTGGCCAGCGTCGAGGCCGGCAATGAAGACGCCCGCGCCCGCCTGGTACGCGAGCTGCTCGACCGCCACGGCACCGGCCGCGTGCTGTTCCGCAACACCCGCGCCGCCGTGCAGGGCTTCCCGGAGCGCCAGCTGCATCCCTACGTGCTGACCAACCCGATCGAGTACATGGAACTGCCGCTGGGCGAGCACCCGGACCTCTACCCGGAAGTCAGCTTCCAGGCCCAGGCCGAGGACGGCGACGAGAACGCCCGCTGGTGGCGCTTCGACCCGCGCGTCGACTGGCTGATCGACACCCTGAAGATGCTCAAGCAGTACAAGGTGCTGGTGATCTGCGCCCACGCCGAGACCGCCCTGGACCTGGGCGACGCGCTGCGCGTGAAGTCCGGCATCCCGGCCAGCGCGTTCCACGAGGGCATGAGCATCCTCGAGCGCGACCGCTCCGCCGCCTACTTCGCCGATGAAGAATTCGGCGCTCAGGTGCTGATCTGTTCGGAAATCGGCAGCGAAGGCCGCAACTTCCAGTTCGCCCATCACCTGGTGCTGTTCGACCTGCCGGCCCACCCGGACCAGCTGGAGCAGCGCATCGGCCGCCTCGACCGGATCGGCCAGAAGCACACCATCCAGATCCACGTGCCGCACCTGGAGAACAGTCCGCAGGAACGCCTGTTCCAGTGGTACCACCAGGCACTCAACGCCTTCCTCAATACCTGCCCCACCGGCAACGCCCTGCAGCATCGCTTCGGCCCGCGTCTGGTGGAACTGCTGGACGGCGGCGACGACGACGCCTTCGAGGCCCTGCTGGCCGAAGGCACCGCCGCCCGCGAAGCGTTGGAAGCCGAAATGCACAACGGCCGCGACCGCCTGCTGGAGCTGAACTCCGGCGGCGCTGGCGAGGGCGAGGCGCTGGTGGAAGAAATCGAGGAGCAGGACGACCAGTTCGCCCTGCCGATCTACATGGAGCGCCTGTTCGACACCTACGGCATCGACAGCGAGGACCACTCCGAGAACGCGCTGATCCTGCGCCCGAGCGAGAAGATGCTCGACGCCAGCTTCCCACTGGGCGACGACGAAGGCGTGACCGTCACCTACGACCGCGCCCAGGCCCTGGCCCGCGAAGACATGCAGTTCCTCACCTGGGAGCACCCCATGGTGCAGGGCGGCATGGACCTGGTGCTGTCCGGCTCGCTGGGCAACACCTCGGTGGCGCTGATCAAGAACAAGGCGCTCAAGCCCGGCACCGTGCTGCTGGAACTCCTGTTCGTCAGCGAAGCCGTGGCGCCGCGCAAGCTGCAGCTGGGCCGCTTCCTGCCGCCGGTGGCGCTGCGCTGCCTGATGGACGCCAACGGCAACGACCTGTCCTCGCGTGTGTCCTTCGAGACCCTGAACGACCAGCTGGAAAGCGTGCCGCGCGCCAGCGCCAACAAGTTCGTGCAGGCGCAGCGTGACGTGCTCGCCAAGCAGTTCGCCCAGGCCGAGACCAAGATCACCCCGCGCCATGCCGAGCGCGTCGAAGCGGCCCGCCAGCAGCTGACCGCGACCCTGGACGAGGAACTGGCGCGCCTGACCGCGCTCAAGGCCGTCAACCCCAGCGTCCGCGACAGCGAGCTGGACGCCCTGCGCAAGCAGCGCGACGACAGCCTGGCGCTGCTGGACAAGGCCTCCCTGCGCCTGGAAGCGATCCGCGTACTGGTCGCAGGCTGATCCCCGCCATCGCGCCATGAAGAAGCCGCCACCGGGCAACCGGTGGCGGCTTTTTTCATGCCTGGCCGGCGCGCCGGCCGACTTCGAAACACCCCGTTACGCCGCTCTATTCCCGGCACGATCGGACACACCGACTACCATTGACGCTGCGCAAGGGAATCTCACCCATGGGGGGATAGAGTTTCCTTACCAAGCCACTCATTGAGGGAACACATCATGTACGAGCGCATTCTGGTAGCGGTGGACGGCAGCCCGGTTTCCGACCGTGCCCTGGTCGAAGCGGCCAAGCTGGCCCAGCTGAGCGGCGGCGAGCTGCGGGTCATCACCATCGTCGACAGCCCGCTGCGCCATCTGCCCGACTACGCCGTGTACTACAACCCGGAGCCGCTGCGCGAAGCCGCGCTGAAGGCTGCCGATGACATCCTCGCCAAGGCGAAGGACAAGGTCGCCGAGTTCCCGGTGAAAACCAGCTTCGAGCGGGTCTGCCAGGAACGCGCCAGCGAAGAGATCGCCGAGCGCATCGAGGTCGAGGCCGAAGCTTCCAAGGCCGACATCATCGTCATGGGCACCCACGGCCGCCGTGGCGTGCGCCGACTGATGCTGGGCAGCGTGGCCGAAGGCCTGCTGCGCGTCAGCAACCGCCCGGTGCTGCTGGTTCGCGAGAAGTAACAGCCCACGCAAAGACAAAAGGCCCTGCGGTTCTCGCCCCAGGGCCTTTTTCATGGCCGCCGTTCAGGCCGGCCCTCAAGTCATTGCGCGGCAGTCATGTCGCGCTTGCAGGAGTGGAAGATATCCAGGTCCGGCTGGTACAGGCTGGTGTGCACGCCGTAGAGACCGAGCACCGAGTGGAACAGGTTGTCGTGGCTCAGCTCGGCACCGTCGGCCTTCTTCTCCAGGCAACCGCGATCCACGCCCATGCCACCCAGCGCACCGCTGCCGAACCACATCACCATGGGCACGTGGGTCTGCGCCTTCGGGGCGATGGCATAGGGCGCGGCATGCAGGTAGACGCCATTCTCGCCCAGCGACTCGCCGTGGTCCGACACATAGACCATCGAGGTGTCGAAGCGCTCCTGGTTCTGCTTGAGCAACTCGACCACCCTGGACAGGAAGAAGTCGGTGTAGAGGATGGTGTTGTCGTAGACGTTCACCAGCTCCTCGCTGCTGCAACTGCCCAGCTGGTTGGTGCGGCACACCGGGGTGAAGCGCTCCAGCGACTTGGGATAGCGCTCGTAGTATTCCGGGCCGTGGCTGCCGTCGGCGTGCAGGACGATGATGGCGTTGTCCTTCAGGCCGTCGATGTAGGCCTGCAGGTTCTGCAGCAGGGCTTCGTCCAGGCAGTTCTTGCCGTCGCAGAACGGGCCGGGCTGGTCCTTCGGAATATCGCGATTGGGCACGCGCAGGCAGGTGCCCTTGCAGTCGCTGTTGTTGTCCAGCCAGAGCACCGACACGCCGACGCGCTGGAGGATGTCCAGCAGGCCCTGGTTGGTCTTGCCCTTCTTGTCGCTGTAGTCCTCGCGGGGGAACCTGGAGAACATGCAGGGCACCGACACCGCGGTAGAAGTGCCGCAGGAGCTGACGTTGGTGAAGTTGAGGATGTCGAGTTTCTTCAGTTCCGGGTTGGTGTCGCGGGCGTAGCCGTTGAGGGAAAAGTGGTCCGCGCGGGCGGTTTCACCGACTACGAAGATCATCAGCGACTTGCGGCCATCGGCACTCACCTTGCGCGGCATCACTGCGTCCTCGCCGATGGGCTGCACCACCAGGTTTTCCTTGATGCCCAGGCGCTGCTTGGTGAACTTGCTCACCGCGTAGATGTAGTTGGTCGGGTTGATGAAGTGGGTCAGCTTCTCTTCCTGGCGGAACACCGGGGCGTAGGTGGAATAGAACGTCCCCACGCAGACGGCGACCACCACCAGGCAGCCGAAGATCACCAGCACCTTGTTCAGCAGGCCACGGAAGAACGGGCTGTAGCGCACCGGCGTCAACCAGATGATCGCCGCCGGGAGCACGCCGAGCACCAGCAGGTAACCGAACATGCGTGCACTGAACAACGCAGCGGCTTCGCCGGGGTTGGTCTCGACCACGTTCTGCACCATCACGGTATCGATCACGACACCGTAGGAGTTCATGAAGTACGCCGCGGCCGCCGACACCAGCGCCACCAGGGTCAATGCCGGCTTGAGCAGCGGGCGGAAAGACACCAGGGTCAGCAGCAGGGTGAAGGCCGCCCACAGGAAGAAGCCGAACGAGGCGAAGAACGCCACGCCCCAGAGGCCTTCCATGGGCACCAGGCTGTTCAGCGCCCGCCAGGTGGCGAAGTTGTAGAACAGCACCAGTGCCAGCGAGAACAGCAGGACCAGCCGCGCGGAACTGACCTGGGGGAAGAGGCGGCGCTTGCCCTCGGACATCGAGCGCACTCCTTACATCGATAGTCGGATAGGAAATGGGATGGCCGACCCTGCCGGCCGGCGGCGCAACTCTAGCGGGCAGTTAGTCAAAAAAGTGTCAAGTTGGCTACAAGCTTTCGGCCAGTGGTCGAATCCGGGACAGGCAGACCACCTGGTACTACCGTACGTCGCGCACCTTCCGGCATTACACCGAAAATTCAACGAGTTCCTTGCAGCGTCATCCTGGCTTCCTAGACTTGAAGCAAAGTGATATCAATCTGCCTCCTCCCCGACATCCGGAGCATCCCGCCCATGGACTGGCACCAGGACGCCGTACCCGATGCTGTGCTGCTGGAGTGTTCTCACAACCCCGGACTGGTCCTGCTGGCCATCCTGATTGCCTGCGTCGCCAGCTTCGTCGCGTTGAACATCACGGCGAGGATGGTCCGGGCTCCGCAACACGCACACCGCTGGCAATGGGTCGGCGGCATCTGTCTGGGCAGCGGCATCTGGTCGATGCACTTCGTTTCCATGCTGGCCTTCCACGCTTCGGTGCCACTGCATTTCTCCGGCGGCCTGACGCTGCTTTCGCTGCTCATCGCCATCGCCATCTGCGTAATTGCCATGCGCCTGCTCGCCCACGCAGGGCTGAGCCCGCTGCAGTATCTGCTGGCCGCCTGCTGCATCGGCGCCAGCATCGCCGGCATGCACTACACCGGCATGGCCGCCATCGAGTCACCACCGATGCAGCACTACGATCCGCTGCTGGTCACCCTCTCGGTGCTGATGGCCGTGCTGGTGGCCTTCGTCGCGCTGGTACTGGCGCCGGTGCTCAATCGCCAGCCGGCAGGCCGCCAGTGGATCTACCAGATACTCGCCAGCCTGCTGCTGGGCGGAGCCATCTCCAGCATGCACTTCACCGGCATGGCCGCACTGACCCTGACCCTGCCCAGCTGGGTAGCGCCGGTAGCAGACCTGGGGCGCAACAACGCCATCCAGCTCGGACTGATGGTCGGCCTGCTGGCGCTGGCCGTGGTGCTGGCCGGACTCTGGGCGGCCTGGATCGAGGACAGCCTGGAAAGCAAGGTGAGCGAGCTGAGCCGGGTCAACGCACTGCTCAACCAGTTGGACAGTGCCAACGCCTCCCTGCAGAAACTGGCGCGCTTCGACGGCCTCACCGGCCTGCATAACCGCAATGCACTCAATGACGAGTTCGAGGCCCGCCTGCAACGCAACCGGCAGAAGGCCCAGGGGATGGCAGTCATCCTGCTGGACCTGGACCACTTCAAGCGGGTCAACGACTCCCTCGGCCACGCCGCTGGCGATGAACTGCTGTGCATCGTCTCCGAGCGCATCCGCAGCGCGCTGCGCAGCACAGACCTGCTGGCGCGCTTTGGTGGCGACGAGTTCTGCATCCTCGCGGACCTTGGCGAAGATCACGAAGCGCGCATCCTCGCCCAGCGTCTGATGCAACGCATGAAGGAGCCGATCAGCATTGCCGGGCGCAGCCTGGTGATGACCATGAGCGTCGGTATCAGCCTCTTCCCCAACGACAGCGAGCAGCCCGAGGAACTGCTCAAGCACGCCGACCTAGCGCTGTACCAGTCCAAGGGCAACGGCCGCAATGCCACGCATTTCTTCAGTCCGCACCTGAAAACCAAGGCGACCCAGGAACTTCAGCTGGAAGAGGAATTGCGCAAGGCACTGTGGGACGACGAACTGGTGCTCTACTACCAACCCATCCTGCGCATCGACCACGGCGAAGTGGAGCAGCTCGAAGCCCTGGTGCGCTGGAAGCACCCGACCCACGGCCTGCTGGCACCGGATCGCTTCATCGGGCTGGCGACTGCCAACGGGCTGATCGGCGCGCTGGATGCCTGGGTGCTGCGCCGCGCCTGCGAGGACCTGCGCCGCCTGCACGACCTGGGCTACAAGGACCTGCGGGTGGCGGTGAACTGCTGCGCCAGCAACCTGGGCCGCGAGGGGCTGGTCGATGAGGTCCAGCAGACCCTCGCCGACACCGGCCTCGCCGCGCATTATCTGGAGATGGAAGTCACCGAGAACGCCGTGATGTCAAACATCAGCCAGGCCATCCCGCTGCTCAATCGCCTGCGCGATCTGGGCGTGAGCCTGTCCATCGACGACTTCGGCACCGGCTATTCGTCACTGTCCTACCTGCGCCAGCTGCCGCTGGATGCGCTGAAGGTGGACCGTTCCTTCATCCGCGACGTGCCGCAATCACGGCGTGACAGCGAGATCGCCCAGGCCATCATCGCCATGGCGCAGAAGCTGCACCTTAAGGTGATCGCCGAGGGCGTGGAGCACGCGCAACAACTGGCGTTCCTGCGCGACAACCATTGCGAGCTCGCCCAGGGCTACCTGTTCAGCCGGCCCTTGCCCCTCTCCGCACTGGTGGAGTTCCTCGACGCCTACCGCGAAGACAGCGACTCGGCGCTGCTGCGCAGCCAGGCCTGAGGCCCGTGATCCAGGCTCAGAAGTCGAACTTGCCGGCGCGCCAGCGCGGCAGCCAGCGCAGGGAGTCGGCGGTGGTGCCGGTGGGGCGGTACTCGGCGCCCAGCCAGCCGTCGTAGCCGACATCGTCGAGTACCTGCAGCGGTACTGCGAACTCCATCTCGCCCGAGCCCGGCTCGCCGCGCTCGGGGTAGTCGGCGAACTGCACGTGGCCGATCTGCCCCATCAGCGCGTAGATGCAATCGACCAGTTCCAGGCCCATGCGCGCCATGTGGTAGAGGTCCAGCTGCGCGCGCAGGTTTTCCCGCGCCACGCGTTCGAGCATGTCCTGCAGGTGCTCGGGGGTGTTGAGCAGGAAGTCCTTCATGTCGTGGCAGTTGATGGCTTCCATCAGCACGTCGGTGCCGCTGCCGGCGAAGGCATCGCAGGTGGTGCGCAGGCGCTCGGCGAGGGTCTGCAGCGCGACCTCGCGCTCCTGCCCCTCGACCAGCCGGCCGGCCAGCACGTTGATGTGCTGCGGCTTGACGATGCGCGCATAGTCCAGCGCCTTGGCCAGCGCCGCTTCGAACTCCGCCGCACGTTCCGGCACGGCGGCGATGCCGGGACCTCCCTGCATCAAGTCACCAGCCGGCAGGTTGATCAGCACCAGCGGCAGGCCGGCTTCGTCCAGTGCAGCTTTCAGGTCCTGTGCAGGGACGTCGTAGGGAAACTGGATCTCCACGCCCTCGAAACCGGCCTTGGCAGCGGCGTCGATACGCTGCAGCAGCGGGACTTCGGTGAACAGCAGGGACAGGTTGGCGCAGAGTTTCATGCGGGGAATTCCTTTGGCTGACGGTATTGCTCGACCAGGGTAGCCGGGTCGCGTTCGAGATTGCCCTGACTGCCATGCAGGCGCATCAGCTGCGCGGCAAGGCCGCTCATGGGCGTGGCCGAGCCTTCCTCGCGGGAAAGCCTGACGGCGGTATCCAGGTCCTTGAGCAATGTGCGCACGTGCCATTTCACCGGTTCGAAGCGGCTCTCGGCCATCTGCGGGGCAAGGATCTGCAGGGGCTTGGAATCGGCGAAACCGCCGGCCAGTGCTGGGGCGATCAGGCTGGCATCGACGCCGGACTGCTCCGCCAGCGCCACCACTTCGGCGATCACCAGGGCATTGCAGGCGACGATCATCTGGTTGCACACCTTAGTCACCTGCCCGGCGCCTACATCCCCCATGCGCGTCAGGCGCTGGCCGAGGTGGGCGAGGATCGGCCGCACGCGCTCGACATCCTCGACGCGACCGCCGGCCATGATCGCCAGGGTGCCGGCCTCGGCGCCTGGCGTGCCGCCGGAAACCGGCGCATCGACCCAGCGCATGCCGGTGCGCGCTTCCAGCTCAGCGGCCATCTCGCGGGTGGCGGCCGGTTCGAGACTGGAGAAGTCCACCAGCACCTGGCCGGCGCGGGCGCTCTCGACAATGCCGCCGGCGCCGAACACCACTTCGCGCACGGCGGCGGTATCGGCCAGGCAGAGCATCACCACCTCGGCGTTGGCACACAGCTGCGCGGGTGTTTCCACGGCCGTAGCGCCTTCGGTGGCCAGCAGCTGACGCTTGCCGGCGGAGCGGTTCCACACGGCCAGCGGATAGCCCGCGGCGAGCAGGCGGCGCGTCATGGGGAGCCCCATCAGGCCGAGACCGGCAAAGGCGAGGGATGGCAAAGGGGACGACATGGGGTGATCTCCAGTTCGACAGCAGGACGGGCACGGGGAGGCGGCATTCTAACAGGCGCGAAGTTGACCCGGCGGACGACGTGCCAGCTGCCAAACAGATGCGCCGCCACTATACTCCCGGAGTTTTTTCCGCCATTGAACCGGAGAACTCTCCCCATGCTGAAACGCTCCCTGGCGCTCGCCGCCGGTTTTGCCCTGTCCCTGTCCGCCGTTTTCGCCCACGCCGACACGCCGAAAGAACTGAAAGTCTCGGCCATTCCCGATGAAGCCCCCACCGAACTGCTGCGCAAGTTCAAGCCGCTGGGTGCCTATCTGGAAGAGCAACTGGGCATGCCGGTGAAGTTCATCCCGGTGTCCGACTATGCCGGCGTGGTCGAAGCCCTGGCTTCGGATCGCCTCGACATGGCCTGGCTGGGCGGCTTCACCTTCGTCCAGGCGCGCCTGAAGACCGGCAACGCCATCCCGCTGGTACAGCGCGAGCAGGACCAGCAGTTCACCAGCAAATTCATCACTGCCGACCCGAACGTGAAATCGATCCAGGACCTCAAGGGCAAGACCTTCGCCTTCGGTTCCGTGTCGTCCACTTCCGGCAGCCTGATGCCGCGCTACTTCATGCAGAAGGACGGCGTGGTGCCCGAGCAGTTCTTCTCCCGCGTGGCCTATTCCGGCGCCCACGACGCCACCGTCGCCTGGGTCCAGGCCGGCAAGGTCGACGCCGGCGTGCTGAACGCCTCCGTCTGGCAGAAGCTGGTGGACAGCGGCAAGGTCGACACCAACAAGGTGAAGGTCTTCGCCACCACCCCGACCTACTACGACTACAACTGGACCGTGCGCGGCAACCTCGACCCGGCCCTGGCCGAGAAGATCAGGAAGGCCTTCCTCGCCCTTGACCCGAGCAAGCCGCGCGACAAGGAAATCCTCGACCTGCAGGCGGCCAGCCGCTTCATCGAGACCCAGCCTGACAACTACAAGGGCATCGAGGAATCGGCGCGCGCCGCCGGCCTGCTGAAGTGACCCTGAAACTGACCGGCGTGGAGCACATCCACGCCAACGGCCAGCGCTCGCTCGCCGGTATCGACCTCAGCGTCGCTGCCGGTGAACGGGTGGCGATCATCGGCCCGTCGGGTGCCGGCAAGACCACGCTGCTGCGCATCCTCGCCACCGCACTGAAACCCGCTTCCGGCAATTTCGACCTGCTCGGCACCCAGCCCTGGGCGCTGAGTGGTCCTGCGCGCCAGCGCCTGCGCTCGCGCATTGCCCTGGTGCACCAGGCTCCGCCGCTGCCACCGCGCCAGCGGGTGGTCACCGCCGTGCTCGCCGGCCGCCTAGGCCAGTGGCCGCTGTGGAAAAGCCTGGCCAGCCTGCTCTACCCCGTCGACAGCGCTGGCGCCCGCAGCGAATTGCAGCGCCTGGACCTTGGCGACAAGCTCTTCGAGCGCTGCGACCAGCTCTCCGGCGGCCAGTTGCAACGCGTCGGCATCGCCCGCGCGCTGTACCAGCAGGCCGAAGTGCTGCTGGCCGATGAACCCGTCTCTGCCATGGACCCGGTGCTCGCCGGCCATACCCTCGGCGTACTCACCCGTGAAGCGCAGAACCGTGGCGTGACACTGCTCGCCAGCCTGCACGCGGTGGACCTGGCACTGGAGCATTTCCCGCGCATAGTCGGCGTGCGCGACGGTCGCATCGCCTTCGACAAGGCGGCGGAGAACGTCACTCCCGAGGACCTGCGCGCCCTCTACGCCAACGAGCAGCTCGGCCAGCAGGACGCTTCCTCGCCGGTGGGCAAACCGCTGGTGGTACAGATTCCGCGATGCTGAACCCCGCGCTTTCCAAGAGCCCGCCGCGCGACCCGGCGGCGCTGCCGCGCCTGCTGCTCACCCTGCTCGCCCTGGCCTTGCTGTGGCCGGGCCTGCGCCTGTCCGAGCTGGATATCGGCGGCCTGTTCAGTGGCGACAACGCGCGGACCATGGCCAACTTCCTCGGCGGTTTCTGGCCGCCGGCCCACGACGAGGAATTCCTCGCCCTGCTCGGCCGCGCCACCCTGGAAACCCTGGCCATCGCCACCGCCGGCATGGCGCTGGCCTGGCTGATCGCATTCCCTGCCGCGTTGCTGGCGACGCGCGCGCTGTCAATATCCGCCCTGCCCCGCGGCGGCCTGCCGGCCTGGTGGGCGCGGGCGCTGCGCTGGCCGGTGCGCGGGTTGCTCATCGTGCTGCGCAGCGTGCCGGAAATCGTCTGGGCGCTGCTGTTCGTCCGCGCCGTGGGTCTGGGCCCCACCGCCGGCGTGCTGGCCATCGCCATCACCTATGGCGGCATGCTCGGCAAGGTCTACGCGGAAATCTTCGAATCGGTGGACCCGCGCCCGACCCGCGCCCTGCTGCTGGGTGGCAGTTCGCGGCTGCAGGCCTTCGCCTACGGCGTACTGCCCTCGGCCGCGCCGGAACTCATCTCCTACACCGTCTACCGCTGGGAGTGCGCGATCCGCGCCTCGGTGGTGATGGGCTTCGTCGGCGCCGGCGGCCTCGGCCAGCAGATCGACCTGTCGCTGCGCATGTTCGCCGGGGGCGAGGTGGCAAGCATCCTGCTGACCTTCCTGGTGCTGGTGCTGGGCGCCGACCTGCTCAGCCGCTTCCTGCGCGGGAGGCTCGAATGACCGGCCTGCTGCGCAGCCTGGGCTGGCTGCTGCTGATCCTGCTCGCCATCGGCGCGTCCTTTGCCTACCTGGAAATGGACACCGGCGGACTGTTCGACGCGCGCGGCCTCGGCCAGATGCTCGACTACGGCCGCGACTTCCTCGCGCCGGACCTGAGCGCCACGCACCTCACGGCAGTCGGTCGCGGCGCCCTGGAAACCCTGGCGATGTCCGCCATCGGCACCCTGCTTGCGGCGCTGCTGGGCATGTTGCTCGCGCTACCGGCGGCCGGGCGTTTCGGGCGTATCGCCCAAAGTCTTTCGCGGCTGTTCCTGAATGCCCTGCGCGCGGTGCCGGAGCTGGTCTGGGGCGCGCTGATGGTGCTGGCCGCCGGGCTCGGCCCGAACGCCGGCACGCTCGCGCTGGCACTGCACACCGGCGGCGTGCTCGGCCGGCTGTTCGCCGAGGCGCTGGAAAATACCCCGACCGCCCCGGCGGAAGCCGTGCGCCTGGCCGGCGGCGGACGCGTCGCCGCCTTCGCCTACGGCACCCTTCCGGCGGTCTGGCCGCAGTTGGTGGCGTACATGCTCTATCGCTGGGAGAACAACATCCGCATGGCCAGCGTGCTCGGCTTCGTCGGTGCAGGCGGCCTGGGGCAGATGCTGTATTTCAGCCTCAGCCTGTTCCAGCAGGCCCAGGCGGCCACAGTGATCATCGCCATGCTGCTGCTGGTGCTGTGCGTCGACAGCCTCAGCGCCTGGGCGCGGCAGCGCTGGGTGAGCCACTGAGTCCTGCGGCAGATGACGCGCAATAAAAAGCCCGGCTCATGGCCGGGCTTTTTACGGAATGCGTCGCTTACGAGTCGCCGTGGATCACCTTGTCGAGGTCGATCGGGTCGCCAGGGTTGGTGCCGAGTTTCTGGCGGATGTCCTCGAACATCGCGTCGTACTCCTTGTGGTTGCGCACCATCGAGCCAAAGCGCGGGTGCAGGCCGTGCTTCTGCGCAATGCGGGTGGCATCGCTGGCAAAGTTGAAGGCCTGCTCCTTGGGCATGTCCCACTCTTCGGTAAAGGAATTACCGTCGATCTCGCCCTTCATGGTGAAGTGGACGATGGTGCCTTTTTCCACATCCTTGCGGACTTCATAGTTGATGTGAGCGTCGATCTCCTGCGCCCCCAGCCCCGGCAGGGACTGGAGATGCAGATGGCCCGGTTCGAACATGGCGAATCTCCTTCTATGGAATCCCGACAGTCTAGCCGGCCTTTTCGAATTGGAAATCGCCCTGTGTCAGTGCACGGACTCTTTTCGAACTCTTTCTTGAACCAGCACCCAGGGCGCGATCACCACCGCCCAGAGTTCCGGGTCACGATCGTGGAAATCCTGCGCCAGCTTTTCGTCGACCTTGCTCAGATCACCACTGGCCAGCCAGCCGGCAACCTTGGTCCGGTCGTCCTCGGCAACGCCCATCGCGACCTCCACCAGATCGGCGCAAGCCGCGACCTTGAGCAGGTTGCCGCGGGCGAAGAAGGGCGCGAGCTCCTGCCAGGAAATCTTCGCGGTTTCGCCAAGCAACTTGGCATAGAGGGTGCTAGCTTGTTCAGTCATGAATCTCACCTGGTATACGAACGGCGCCATGATAGCGCCGGGACCGCGCCAGGCAAGGTTCGGACGGCGTTTTCGCTGGAGACGGAAACCCACAAGGAAAAGTCATACAGCGCCGTTTTTCTGTACGTTTGTTTCAATCTTGCGACATGCCCACAATCGGCTGCCCGCCACCCGCTTTTCAAGCGGTCCGGCGGCACTCTACACTGTACCGGTACAGTTGCCGGTGGGTCTGTCCGGGGCAATCCCGGTCCGGTGAGCCGCTGGCGACCAGGACTACAAAAACGAAAACACAAGAAGAGTGGAGCATTATGAAAAAGGGTACTCAGCGTCTTTCCCAGCTGTTCACCGCCATGGCCCTCGCCGGCGTTGCCAGCTTCTCCATGGCCGCCGACACCATCAAGATTGCTCTGGCCGGCCCGGTGACCGGCGCAGTCGCCCAGTATGGGGAGATGCAGTTCATTGGCGCGAAGATGGCCATTGAGCAGATCAACAAGGCCGGCGGCGTCGACGGCAAGCAACTCGAAGGCGTGGTCTACGACGACGCTTGCGATCCGAAACAAGCCGTGGCCGTTGCCAACAAGATCGTCAACGATGGCGTCAAGTTCGTCGTTGGCCACCTGTGCTCCAGCTCCACTCAACCGGCTTCGGACATCTACGAAGACGAAGGCGTGATGATGATCACCGCCGCCTCCACCAGCCCGGATATCACTTCCCGTGGCTACAAGCTGATCTTCCGCACCATCGGTCTGGACAGCCTGCAGGGCCCGACTGCCGGTAAGTTCATCGCCGAGCACATCAAGCCCAAGACCGTGGCCGTGATCCACGACAAGCAGCAGTACGGCGAAGGCATCGCCACTGCCGTGAAGAAGACCCTGGAAGACGCTGGCATCAAGGTCGCCCTGTTCGAAGGTATCAACGCCGGCGACAAGGACTTCTCCGCGATGATCGCCAAGCTCAAGCAGGCCAAGGTCGACTTCGTCTACTACGGCGGCTACCACCCGGAGCTGGGCCTGATCCTGCGCCAGGCTTCCGAGAAAGGTCTGAAAGTCGGCTTCATGGGCCCGGAAGGCGTGGGTAACAAAGAGATCTCCGCCATCGCCGGCCCGGCTTCCGAAGGCCTCTACGTGACCCTGCCGAAGTCCTTCGACCAGGATCCGAAGAACCAGGCTCTGGTTGACGCCTTCAAGGCCAAGAACGAAGACCCGAGCGGTCCGTTCGTGTTCCCGGCCTACGCCGCTGTCCAGGTCATCGCCGAAGGCATCAAGAAAGCCGGCAGCGAAGACACCGACAAGGTGGCAGCCGCGCTGCGCGCCAACACCTTCGCGACTCCGACCGGTGACCTGGGCTTCGACGAGAAGGGCGACCTGAAGAACTTCAACTTCGTGGTCTACCAGTGGCACAAGGACGGCACCAAGACCGAAGCCAAGTAAGCCACCCGCCGCCACACAAAGCCCACTGCCCACAGCAGTGGGCTTTGTTTATCCGAGTATTCCGGGGGTCCGTCGCGCCACAAGCGCCGCTTCACGCGACGCCCGAGGAGTTAGGTAATGCCTGAGCTCTATCACTACCTGCAACAGCTGATCAACGGCCTCACCGTCGGCAGCACCTATGCCCTGATCGCCATCGGCTACACCATGGTCTACGGCATCATCGGCATGATCAACTTCGCCCATGGCGAGGTGTACATGATTGGCTCGTACGTAGCCTTCATCGTGATCACGGGGCTGGCCATGATGGGGATCGTTAGTCTCCCTGTCGTTATCATCTGCACCTTCGCCGCGGCGATCATCGTCACCAGCGCCTACGGCTACACCATCGAACGGATCGCCTATAGGCCCCTGCGTGGAAGCAACCGGCTGATTCCGCTGATCTCCGCGATCGGCATGTCGATCTTCCTGCAGAACGAGGTTCTGCTGGCCCAGGATTCCAAGGACAAGGCAATCCCCAACCTGCTGCCGGGCAACTTCATCATCGGCCCGGACGAGATGAGCGGCGTCACCATCTCGTACATGCAGGTGCTGATCTTCATCGTCACCCTGCTGACCATGTACGGCCTGTCCATGTTCATTTCCCGCTCCCGCCTGGGCCGCGCCTGCCGCGCCTGCGCGGAGGACCTGAAGATGGCCAACCTGCTGGGCATCAACACCAACAACATCATCGCCCTGACCTTCGTCATCGGCGCCACCCTGGCCGCCGTGGCCGCGGTGCTGCTGGGCCTGCAGTATGGCGTGATCAACCCGCATATCGGCTTCCTCGCCGGCATCAAGGCGTTCACCGCCGCGGTGCTGGGTGGCATCGGCAGCATTCCGGGCGCCATGCTCGGCGGGCTGGTGCTGGGCGTTGCCGAAGCCTTTGGCGCCGACGTGTTCGGTGACCAGTACAAGGACGTGGTGGCGTTCACCCTGTTGGTGCTCGTGCTGCTCTTCCGCCCCACTGGCCTTCTCGGTCGCCCGGAGGTGGAAAAGGTATGAGCCAGAAACTCAAGACCGCCTTCTTCAGCGCCCTGCTGGTGATGGCCGTCGCCTATCCGGTGCTGGGCATCAAGCTCAGCGTGATCGGCATCGGCCTGCAGTTGGAGAACGTCAGCCCCACCCGCCTGTGGACCATCGCCGCCTGCGCCGTGCTGATGTTCGTCTGGCAACTGGTGCGTGATCGCTTCGCCTTCGGCGGCAGCGTGAAACAGGCGCTGTCGCACCCGCACACCAGGCTGGCCGAACGTCTGACCCACGCCTCCGTGCAACGCAAGATCATCATGGTGCTGATTCTCGTCGCCCTCGCCTGGCCGTTCTTCGGCTCGCGCGGCGCGGTGGACATCGCCACCCTGATCCTGATCTACGTGCTGCTGGGCCTGGGCCTGAACATCGTCGTGGGCCTGGCCGGCCTGCTCGACCTCGGCTACGTCGGCTTCTACGCCGTGGGCGCCTACAGCTACGCGCTGCTGTCGCACTACTACGGCCTGGGCTTCTGGGTGTGCCTGCCGATCGCCGGCCTGATGGCCGCGTTCTTCGGCTTCATCCTCGGCTTCCCGGTGTTGAGGTTGCGCGGTGACTACCTCGCGATCGTGACCCTGGGCTTCGGCGAGATCATCCGCATCCTGCTGCGCAACATGACCTGGCTCACCGGCGGCCCCAACGGCATCAGCAACATCGAGAAGCCGACGCTGTTCGGCCTCACTTTCGAGCGCCGCGCCCCCGAGGGGATGCAGACCTTCCACGAGTTCTTCGGCATCGCCTACAACTCGAACTACAAGGTCGTATTCCTCTACCTGGTCGCGCTGCTGCTGGTGCTGCTGGTGCTGTTCGTGATCAACCGACTGCTGCGCATGCCCCTGGGCCGAGCCTGGGAAGCCCTGCGCGAAGACGAGATCGCCTGCCGCGCGCTGGGGCTGAACCCGACGCTGATCAAGCTCTCCGCCTTCACCCTCGGCGCCTGCTTCGCCGGTTTCGCCGGCAGCTTCTTCGCCGCGCGCCAGGGCCTGGTCACGCCGGAGTCGTTCACCTTCATCGAATCGGCCATCATCCTCGCCATCGTGGTGCTGGGTGGCATGGGTTCCCAACTCGGCGTCATACTGGCCGCCGTGGTGATGATCCTGCTGCCCGAACTGATGCGTGAGTTCAGCGAGTACCGCATGCTGATGTTCGGCGCCCTCATGGTGCTGATGATGATCTGGCGTCCGCAGGGGCTCCTGCCCATGCAGCGCCCGCACCTGGAGTTGCGAAAATGAGCCGACCGATTCTTGAAGTAGCCGGCCTCACCATGCGCTTCGGCGGGCTGCTAGCCGTCAACAACGTGGCCCTGAAGGTCCAGGAAAAACAGGTGATCTCGATGATCGGCCCCAACGGCGCCGGCAAGACCACCGTGTTCAACTGCCTGACCGGCTTCTACGCGCCCACCGGCGGCGAAATCCTGCTGCGCGGCGAGCCCATCCAGGGCCTGCCGGGCCACAAGATCGCCCACAAGGGCGTGGTGCGGACCTTCCAGAACGTGCGTCTGTTCAAGGAGATGACCGCGGTGGAGAACCTGCTGGTGGCGCAACACCGGCACATCAACACCAACTTCCTCGCCGGCCTTCTCAAGACCCCGGCCTTCCGTCGCGCGGAAGCCGAGGCCCTGGACTACGCCTCGCACTGGCTGGAAATCGTCAACCTCAAGGACATCGCCAACCGCCCGGCGGGCACCCTCGCCTACGGCCAGCAGCGCCGCCTGGAGATCGCCCGCTGCATGATGACCCGTCCGCAGCTGCTGATGCTGGACGAGCCGGCGGCCGGCCTGAACCCGCGGGAAACCGAGGACCTCAAGGCGCTGATCGCCATGCTGCGCTCCGAGCACGGCGTCACCGTCCTGCTCATCGAGCACGACATGAAGCTGGTGATGAGCATTTCCGACCACATCTACGTGATCAACCAGGGCACCCCGCTTGCGGACGGCACCCCGGAGGAAATCCGCGGCAACCCGGATGTGATCAAAGCCTATCTGGGGGAGTCCTGAGTCATGCTGAAGTTCGACAAGGTTTCCACCTTCTACGGCAAGATCCAGGCGCTGCACGACGTCAGCATGGAAGTCCAGCAGGGTGAGATCGTCACCCTGATCGGCGCCAATGGCGCCGGCAAGTCGACCTTGCTGATGACCCTGTGCGGTTCGCCGCGCGCCTCCTCCGGCAGCATCACCTACATGGGCGAAGAGCTGGTCGGCAAGGAATCCTCTGTGATCATGCGCAAGAGCATCGCCGTCGTGCCCGAAGGCCGTCGCGTGTTCGCCCGCCTGACCGTGGAAGAGAACCTCGCCATGGGCGGCTTCTTCACCAGCAAGGGTGACTACCAGGAGCAGATGGACAAGGTCCTGGGGCTCTTCCCGCGCCTGAAGGAACGCTTCAACCAGCGCGGCGGCACCATGTCCGGCGGCGAACAGCAGATGCTCGCCATCGGCCGCGCGCTGATGAGCAAGCCCAAGCTGCTGCTGCTCGACGAGCCGTCGCTGGGCCTGGCGCCGATCATCATCCAGCAGATCTTCGACATCGTCGAACAGCTGCGCCAGGAAGGCGTGACCGTGTTCCTCGTCGAGCAGAACGCCAACCAGGCGCTCAAGCTCGCCGACCGCGGCTATGTACTGGAGAACGGTCGCATCGTCATGCAGGACACCGGTGCCAACCTGCTGGTGAACCCCAAGGTGCGTGACGCGTACCTCGGCGGCTGATCCTTCCCGCTGCGATGAGAAACGGCCCTTCGGGGCCGTTTTTTATTGGCGAGCGGTCCGCACCGTTCTTGTAGGAGCGAGCTTGCTCCTACAGCGGCTCCGCCATTTCTGCCGCATCTCCCGCTGCATCCGACAGACAATCGTTCAGGGCTCACCAAGCATCTGCGGATTCAACAAGGAGAGCCGCCATGAACGCCGACCATCTCGCCGACACCCTCGCCGTGTTGCGCAAGCTCGCCCAGGGCATCGACCCGCGCCACGACGCGCCCCTGGCCATCGACGACCCGTGCCAGGCACCGGAAGTGATCCGTGCCCTGTTCCACGCCATCCACGCGCTGGAGGTGCCCGCCCCGAAGCCCCGTGCCCTGCCCCAGCAGGCCGGCAAACCCTGGCAAACAGCGGAGGAAGCCGCTTTGCTGGAGCGATTCGAGGCCGGGGAGACCGTCGCAGCCATCGCCCGCGAACATGGCCGAACCACAGGCGGCATCCGCTCACGCCTGAAGTACCTCGGCAAGCTGTAGGCACGGAAACGAAAACGCCGCCCCTGGGGCGGCGTTTTCGTTGCAAGGTCGATCAGGTGCCGTAGCTCAGCACCTGCGCACGCTGGCGCAATTGGGAAACGACATCGTCCTCCATGCGGCCTTCGGAGATCAGCAGGTCGCGCCGGATGGTCTGCACCGCCTCTTCGCTCTGCTCATGGTCGGACAGGTGCTGGCCTTCGATGACACGCCGCAGAATTACGTCTCCATCGTCGTTGGTGAGGGTCAGAATACGGCCGCCATCGGGGCGTGCCGGGCCCAGGGAGGGAGCGTAGGGAGCGAAGGTCTCGGTCAGCAGGGCGCTCAGCCGGTCCATGTCGTATCTCCTTGTTGCGAAATGAAAAACACGCAGAAAAAGACCGCACGATCGGCGATAAAGTTCGCCGCTCTCAGTACCGTTGGTCATGACGGCATGTTTCATGGCCCTGGCCGAACCAGATCGCAGGCATGAAAAAGCCCGCCAGGAGGCGGGCTTCTTCGAACGGCGATCCGCGCTTTAGAGCGGTTTGCCGCGGTTGCCGTGGGCGCTGACGAAGGCCTGGACCTTGGCCAGTTCGTTCGGCAGCACGGTGCAGCGTTCTTCACGCTGGAACAGGTCGGTCAGGTGCGCCGGCAGTGCCGGAACGGCCTCGATACCGGCCTTTTCCACAGCTTCCGGGAACTTGACCGGATGCGCGGTACCCAGGGTGACCATGGGCACGGACAGGCTGCGGCGGCACTCGCGGGCAGCACGTACGCCGATAGCGGTGTGCGGGTCCAGCAGCTCGCCCGACTCGGCGAAGACCTGGGCGATGGTCTCGCAGGTTTCCTCGTCGCTCACCGCCAGCGAATCGAACAGGCGGCGCGCTTCGGTCCAGCGGTCATCCTCGACGGCCAGCTTGCCGGTGGCCTTGAAGTTGTCCATCAGCTCGGCGACTGCCTTGCCGTTGCGACCGTGCAGGTCGAACAGCAGGCGCTCGAAATTGGACGAGACCATGATGTCCATGGACGGCGACAGCGACGCGTGCAGGGTGTCCTTGTCGTAGCGGTTGCCGGACATGAAACGGTGCAGGATGTCGTTGCGGTTGGTCGCGACGATCAGTTGGCTGACCGGCAGGCCCATGTTGCGCGCCAGGTAGCCGGCGAAGATGTCGCCGAAGTTGCCGGTGGGCACCGAGAAGGCCACGGAGCGGGCTGGCGCGCCGAGCTGCAGGGCGGCGTGGAAGTAGTAGACGATCTGGGCCATGATCCGTGCCCAGTTGATCGAGTTCACCGCCACCAGACGGGTGCCTTTCAGGAAGCCCTGGTCGGCGAAGCTGGCCTTGACCATCTCCTGGCAGTCGTCGAAGTTGCCTTCGATGGCGATGTTGTGGATGTTCTCGCCGAGGATGGTGGTCATCTGACGGCGCTGCACCTCGGACACACGGTTGTGCGGGTGCATGATGAAGATGTCGACGTTCTCGCAGGCCTTGCAGCCTTCGATGGCGGCCGAGCCGGTGTCGCCGGAGGTGGCGCCCATGATCACCACGCGCTCTCCGCGCTTGGTCAGCACATGGTCGAGCAGGCGGCCCAGCAGTTGCAGGGCGAAGTCCTTGAAGGCCAGGGTCGGGCCGTGGAACAGCTCCAGCACCCACTCGTTGCCGTTGAGCTGACGCAGCGGCGCCACGGCGTTGTGGGCGAAGACACCGTAGGTCTCTTCGAGGATCTTCTTGAAGTCGGCGTCGGAGATGCTGCCGGCAACGAACGGGCGCATCACGCGGAAGGCCAGTTCGTGGTACGGCAGGCCGGCCCAGGAGGCAATCTCTTCCACGGTGAAGCGCGGCAGGTTTTCCGGCACGTAGAGGCCGCCATCGCTGGCGAGGCCGGCGAGCAGGACGTCTTCGAAGTTCAGCGCGGGCGCCTGGCCGCGGGTACTGATGTAACGCATGGTGTGAAACCTTCGGGTTGGCGGCGGCGCACAGGCGCCGCCGCGTTCGATTCAGTTCAGTTGTTCGACGCGGATGCGTACGACATTGCCGACGACGTCATCCAGCGCTTCCAGCGCGGCGATGGCTTCGATGATGCGGGACTCGAGCACGCGGTGGGTAACCAGGATCATCGGCACCAGACCGTCATGCTCTTCGACTTCCATCTGCATGATCGATTCGATGTTGATGCCGCGCTCGGAGAGGATGGTCGCCACCTGGGCCAGTACGCCCGGATGGTCCTTGGCCTGGATGCGCAGGTAGTAGGCGCTTTCGCAGGCATCGATCGGCAGGATCGGGTGGTCGGAGAGCGAGTCCGGCTGGAAGGCCAGGTGCGGCACGCGGTTCTCCGGGTCGGCGGTCATGGCGCGAACCACGTCCACCAGGTCGGCGACCACCGAAGAAGCGGTGGGCTCCATGCCGGCGCCAGCGCCGTAGAACAGCGTGGAGCCAGCAGCGTCGCCATTGACCATGACAGCGTTCATCACGCCGTTCACGTTGGCGATCAGGCGGTCGGCCGGGATCAGGGTCGGGTGTACGCGCAGCTCGATGCCCTTGTCGGTACGGCGGGCGACGCCCAGGTGCTTGATGCGATAGCCCAGGGCCTCGGCGTAGTTCACGTCGGCGGTGGTCAGCTGGGTGATGCCTTCGGTGTAGGCCTTGTCGAACTGCAGCGGAATACCGAAAGCGATGGACGCCAGGATGGTCAGCTTGTGCGCGGCGTCGATGCCTTCGACGTCGAAGGTCGGGTCGGCTTCGGCGTAGCCCAGCGCCTGGGCTTCCTTGAGCACGTCGGTAAAGGCGCGGCCCTTCTCACGCATTTCGGTGAGGATGAAGTTGCCGGTGCCGTTGATGATGCCGGCCAGCCAGTTGATGCGGTTGGCGGCCAGCCCCTCGCGGATCGCCTTGATCACCGGGATGCCGCCGGCCACCGCGGCCTCGAAGGCGACGATGACGCCCTTCTCGCGGGCCTTGGCGAATATTTCGTTGCCGTGCACGGCGATCAGCGCCTTGTTGGCGGTGACCACGTGCTTGCCGTTCTCGATGGCCTTGAGCACCAGCTCGTGAGCCAGGGTGTAGCCACCGATCAGCTCGATGACCACGTCGATTTCCGGGTTGTTCGCCACGTCGAAGATGTCGGCAGTAATGGGGGTACTGCCGGTTTCACACTTCGGATTGGGGCGACGGGCGGCAATCTGCGCAACCTCGATACCACGCCCGGCACGGCGGGCAATCTCCTCGGCGTTGCGTTTGAGTACATTGAAGGTACCGCCACCGACGGTCCCCAACCCACAGATTCCCACTTTCACCGGTTTCACGCTGAAACTCCCCATGATTACAGCATCGGGGCGCCTGAGACGCCGATGCCCGCAACGAGGCGGGCATGGGAGCAGGCACCATGTCAGAACAGGCGGACTGCCTGTTCCCTAGTCAAAAGGAACCGAACATTACGAAGCGGTTCCGCATTAGTCAATCAGTGCGCAAGCCGCGCCTTACTTGGCTTCCAGAGCCAGCTTGGCGATCTGGCCGGCCGGCTGGTAGCCCGGCAGCAGGGTGCCATCGGCGAGGATGATCGCCGGGGTTCCCTGCACACCGACCATCTGACCCAGAGCGAACTGCGCGTCCACCGGGTTTTCGCACTTGGCGGCCTTCACTTCCTTCTCGTGGAACATGTCGCTCATGGCCGCCTGGCGGTCCTTGGAGCACCACACGGCCTGGAGCTGGGCGTCACCCGGCGAGTTCGGGCCCTGGCGCGGGAAGGCCAGGTAGCGCACTTCGATGCCGCGCTTCTGCAGTTCCGGCACTTCGGCGTGCAGCTTCTGGCAGTACGGGCAGGTGGTGTCGGTGAAGACGGTGATGTGCGCCTTGGTTTCGCCCTTGGCCGGGAACACCACCATGTCCTTGGCGGCGATGGCGTTGATGGTCTTGGCCACACCGGCGCTCTCGGCCTTCTCGGTCAGGTTGGTCGGCTTGCCGTCCTTCACCTGGTAGATGTTGCCCTGTACGACGAACTGGCCGTCGGCGCTGGCATAGAGAATGCGACCGCCCTTGAGCTGCACCTGGTAGATGCCTTCCAGGGGGCCCTTGGAGATGTTCTCGATGGGCAGGTCAGGCTGCAGGGACTGCAGGGTGGTGCGGATCGCCTGGTCCGGCTCGGCCGCCAGAGCGAGGGTGCTGACGAGGCCAAAAGCCGCGGCAGTCAGAAGTCGGGACAAACGCATGGAAAGCTCCTGATGTCAGTCGGCGAAGACTATCACACCGGACCGGCAAGACCGAGCCAAAGGCTGTAGCCGGAAGCTTCGGCGGGAGTAGAGGTTAAGGCCTGGGCCGCAAAGATCGAACAAGGTGTAGACGTCCCTGTCGGTACAGCCTGCCCAGGTTCAGCCCCAGCCCGGCCATCCGTAGCCGGGCGTTCGCGGGGCAACGCATGCGCTGCCAGCACCCCACTCACCCACGCGGGTGGTGCTGGGCATGCAGGTCCTGCAGACGGGCACGGGCAATGTGCGTGTAGATCTGCGTGGTGGAGAGGTCGCTGTGCCCCAGCAGCATCTGCACCACGCGCAGGTCGGCGCCGTGGTTGAGCAGATGGGTGGCGAAGGCGTGGCGCAGGGTGTGAGGCGACAGGCTCTTGCCGATGCCGGCGACCTTTGCGTGAAGCTTGATGCGGTGCCAGAAGGTCTGTCGGGTCATCTGCTCGCCGCGCAGGCTGGGGAACAGCACATCGCTCGGCCGGCCAGCCAGCAGATCACCGCGGGCCTCGCGCACGTAGCGCTCGATCCAGCGGATCGCCTCCTCGCCCAGCGGCACCAGGCGCTCCTTGCTGCCCTTGCCGAGCACGCGCACCACACCCTGACGCAGATTCACCTGCTCCAGGGTCAACCCGACCAGCTCGCTCACGCGCAGCCCGCAGGCGTACAGGACCTCGAGCATGGTGCGGTCGCGCAGGCCGAGCGGGTCGTCGGTCTCCGGCGCCGCCAGCAGGGCTTCGACGTCCGATTCCGACAGCGACTTGGGCAGCGGCTTGCCCAACTGCGGCAACTCCACCAGCAGGGTCGGGTCCTCGGCAATCAGGTTCTCGCGCAGGCAATAACGGTAGAAACCGCGCAACCCGGACAGGAAACGGGCCGTGGAACGTGCCTTGTAGCCCTCACCCAGGCGCCAGGCCAAGTGATCGAGAATCACATCGCGACCGGCCGACTCCAGCGCAACGCTGCGCTCGTCGAGCCAGCCATTGAACAGCGCAAGGTCACTGCCATAGGCACTGCGGGTGTTGTCGGACAGGCCCTTCTCCAACCAGAGGGCATCGAGGAAGCGGTCGATCAGAATATGGGGAACCGGGGTCATTTCAGGCCAGAGCTAAGGAAATTACGGCGCGAGTAGTCTTTCATAGACTCCATCACCCTCACCACTCTTGCGCAGGATGTCGCCGCTCCATGGATGAACACAGCACCTACTACGCCCTCGCCGGCATCGGCGCCGCCTCCCTCGCCAGCCAGTGGCTGGCCTGGCGACTTCGCCTGCCGGCGATCCTGTTCCTGCTGCTGACCGGCATCCTGGTGGGGCCAGTCCTTCACCTGCTATCGCCGGAGATGCTGTTCGGCCCACTGCTGTTTCCGCTGGTGTCGCTGGCGGTCGCCCTCGTGCTGTTCGAAGGCAGCCTGACCCTGCACCTGGACGAGTGGAAGGAAATCGGCACGGTGGTGCGACGCATGGTCACCGTCGGCGCCCTGCTCACCTGGGGCGTGATCGCCCTGGCGACCCACTATCTGCTGGACTTCACCTGGGAGATGGCGCTGCTGTTCGGCACCCTCACCCTGGTCACAGGCCCGACGGTGATCGTCCCCATGCTGCGCGTGGTGCGCCCCAACGCCACCATCGCCAACATCCTGCGCTGGGAAGGCATCGTCATCGACCCCATCGGCGCCCTGCTCGCGGTGGTGGTCTACACCTTCATCGCCGCCAGCGACAGTGGCTCGGGCTGGACCGACAGCCTGCTGACCTTCTTCAGCGTGATCGGCACCGGCATCGTCGCCGGCCTGCTGGGCGGCCAGACCCTGGGCGTGGCGCTGCGCCGCCACTGGCTGCCGGACTACCTGCACAACCTGGCGTCGCTGTCCGTGGTGCTGGGCCTGTTCGTGCTCTCCAACACGCTGATGTCCGAATCCGGGCTGCTGGCGGTGACCGTCATGGGCCTGCGCCTGGCCAACATGAAGGGCGTCGACGTTCGCCAGATCCTGCACTTCAAGGAAAACCTCAGCGTGCTGCTGATCTCTGGCCTCTTCGTGCTGCTCGCCGCGCGACTGGACCTCTCGGCACTGCTGGGGCTGGGTCCGATCGCCCTGCTGGTACTGGCGCTGATCCAGTTCGTCGCCCGACCGCTGAACGTACTGGTTTCCACCGCAGGCTCATCACTCAACTGGCGCGAGCGCGCACTGCTCAGCTGGATAGCTCCGCGCGGCATCGTCGCAGCGGCCGTCTCGGCGATCTTCGCGATTCGCCTGCAGGAAGCCGGCCACGCCCAGGCCGGCGTGCTGGTGCCGCTGACTTTCCTGGTGATCATCGGCACGGTGATCCTGCAAAGCGCGACCGCCCGCCCCCTGGCGCGCCTGTTGAAGGTGGCCGAGCCGGTGCCCACCGGGTTCCTCATCATCGGCGCCAACCCCGTGGCCCGCGCCGTCGGCACCGGGCTGCAGAATGCCGGGGTGAAGGTACTGCTCACCGACTCCAGCTGGGAGAACACCCGCGCGGCACGCATGGAGCACCTGCCGACCTACTTCGGCAACCCCGCCTCGCAGCACGCGGAGGCCCATCTCGACCTGATCGGCCTGGGCCATCTGCTGGCACTGTCGCCCAACGCCGAACTGAACGCCCTGATGTGCATGAGCTTCCGCCACGAATTCAGTCCGCGCCACCGCTTCATCCTGCCCTCCAGCCAGGACAGCCGTCGCAGCGAGAAGCACCGGGTCAGCGACCGCCATCGCGGTCATCCGCTGGGCCAGAGTCTCGTCACCTACCCGCAGATGGCCGGGCTGATCGCCCGCGGTGCGGAAGTCCGCTCGACACTGCTCAGCGACAACTTCGGCTGGGACGAATACCAGGCGCAGCATGGCCAGCGTGCCCTGCTGCTGTTCGCCCGTGACCCCAGTGGCCGGCTGCACATAGCCAGCCCCGAGCAACCGCTTGCCCCTGCCAGCGGCTGGACGGTGATCGCGCTGATCGAAGAAGAGGCGGAGACCGCCGTGAGTAAGAACGACACCGTGCAGGCTCTGACAACCTGACGACCGGCCATGTCAGCCTATCTTTAGGCTGGTGACAGAATGTGTCCGAAAGACAATGATTGCACCACGCCATCATAGCGCCCCACGAAGCCCATGCCATGCCTAGCCAACAGAACTCCCGCCTCGGTCAGATCCTTGTCACCAAGGGCCTGATCACCTCCCATCAGCTGGATAAGGCCATCCAGCTCCAGCTCACCAACGGACTGCGCCTGGGCGAAACCCTGATCCAGCAGGGCTGGATCAGCGAGCGCCAGCTCGGCCGCGCGCTGAAGAAGCAGAACAACCTGCGCCTGGCGGCGACATTGGTCGCCGCCCTGCTCAGCCCGTTCCAGCTGGCCAGCGCCGACGTGCAGCGCCAGGCACCGACGAGCATCACCCGCCACGAAGCGCCCAAGGGCCTCAAGCCGCTGAGCGACCGCGAGATGAGCGACGTCAGCGCCCAGGGTTTCGACGACACCCTGCAGAGCCTGCTGGTCAGTGCCGAGAGCGGCGATGGCGTCGGCGCCATCAAGCAGCTGTCGCGCCTCGTGATGCCGGTGGTCGACAGCCTCGATGCCGAGACCTCGCTGCATGACGTGCAGTACGACACCGCGCACGCTTCCTCGTCCCTGAACCCGGATGGCTCGATCAACGTACGCCTGCCCAGCTCCATCGGCGAGGTACGCTTCGACAACATCCGCGTCGCCGGCGCACCCAAGACCCAGAGCATGGGCAGCCTGAGCCTGCAGAACATCGACCTGTCCCAGGCTTCGCTGAAGATCAGCCTGCGTCACTGAAGGCGAGCCATCACGCAAGAAGGCGCCCGCGGGCGCCTTCTTGCGTTTCAGGCCTCGAAACCGGGCAGGACCGGTACCGGGCGCTTCTCGTCGTCGATAGCGACGAAGCTGAACAGCCCGTGGATGGCCTTCTCGCGGCCGTCGGCGGACATGCTCTCGACGAACACTTCCACCTCGACCTTGAGGCTGGTGTTGCCGACCTTCACTACCCGGCCGATCAGCTCGACGATGGAGCCGGCGGGGATCGGGTGCTTGAAGTCGATGCGGTCGGTGGACACGGTCACCAGCGGCAAACGGCAGAAGCGCGTCGCGGCGATGAACGAGACTTCGTCCATCCAGGCCAGCGCGGTGCCGCCGAACAGGGTGTTGTGATGGTTGGTGGTGGGCGGGAAGATCGCCTTGGTCACGCGGGTTTCGGAAAGCTCCGTACGACGGAGGATTTCCTGGTCTCTGGGGCTCATGCCACTGCTACCTGATGCAATAAGGGTGGCTGCCGGTGCTGCGGATGTTGTGTTTCTAATGCGCTGCCGGGGCAGATGGGACATCCAATTCAAGAGCGAAAAATCACGGGCAAGAAAAAAGCAGCCCGTGGGCTGCTTTTTTCGGGACCAACCGGCGAATTAGGCCAGTTTTTCCTTGATACGAGCTGCCTTGCCGGACAGTTCGCGGAGGTAGTACAGCTTGGCCTTGCGCACGTCGCCGCGACGCTTGACGGAGATGCTGTCAACCAGCGGGCTGTAGGTCTGGAAGGTACGCTCAACGCCTACGCCGTTGGAGATCTTGCGAACGGTGAAAGCACTGTTCAGGCCGCGGTTACGCTTGCCGATGACAACGCCTTCGAAGGCCTGCAGACGCTGACGGTCGCCTTCCTTCACTTTAACCTGGACGATCACGGTGTCGCCGGGGGCGAACGCCGGAATCTCTTTGCTCATCTGTTCAGCTTCGATCTGCTGAATGATCTTGTTGGTCATTTCGTGCTCCTAAGACCTGCGCACGGCGCGGGCCATCGATACGTTAACTATCGTTCCGCTGGCGGATGTATTCCTCCAGCAGCTTTTTCTCTTCTCCAGAAAGCGAGCGGCAATCCAGAAGATCGGCACGTCGTTCCCAGGTCCTGCCTAAGGACTGCTGCAAACGCCAGCGCCGGATGTGTTCGTGGTTGCCGCTGAGCAGCACCTCAGGAACACGTTTGTCTGCGTACACCTCGGGTCGGGTGTAGTGCGGACAGTCGAGCAGGCCATCCGTGAAGGAGTCCTCCTCGGCGGAGTCCACGTGGCCCAGTGCACCGGGCAACAACCGCGTGACCGCGTCAATCAGCACCATGGCCGGAAGCTCACCCCCGGACAGGACGTAATCGCCAACTGACCATTCCTCATCGACATGCTCTTCAATGAAACGCTCGTCGATGCCTTCGTAACGCCCGGCGATCAGGATCAGTCGTTCCTCGTTCGCCAGTTCTTTCACGGCCGCCTGCGTGAGCTTGCGACCTTGCGGCGAGAGGTAGATCACCTTCACCGGTCCGCCTGCGGCTTGCCGGGCATCGCCCAGCGCGCCTTCGAGCGGCTTGATTTTCATCACCATGCCGGGACCACCGCCGAAAGGCCTGTCGTCCACCGTCTGGTGACGGTCCTCGGTGTTGCTTCGCGGGTTGAAGCACTGAAGCTGAATCAGCTCCTGCTTGACCGCGCGACTCGTGATGCCATAGTCGCTGATGGCGCGAAACATCTCGGGAAAGATGCTGATAACCCCTATCCACATGGGCTAGAAGTCCGCGTCCCAGTCCACCCGCATCTCGCCGGCTTCCAGGTCTACCGATTGCACGCACTGATCCGTATACGGAAGCAGGCGTTCACGGTCGTCCAGGCTGCCTGCGCAGGGCTTGACTACCATCACATCGTTGGCGCCGGTCTCCAGCATGTGGTCGAGAATCCCGAACAGTTGCCCGTTCTGGTCGATCACCTTGAGACCTTCCAACTGGCTCCAGTAGAACTCGCCATCGTCCAGCACCGGCAGCTCGCTGCGCGGGACCAGGATTTCGAATTCAGCGAAGGTGCGGGCGATCTCGCGATCTTCCAGTCCCTTCAGCTTCGCGACCAGGACATTGCCCTGCACGCGACCTTGAACCAGCTCAGCCTGTCGAACCTCGTTGCCACGCTTGAGCGTCCAGCGGCGATAGTCCAGCAGGTTGTCCAACGGATCGGTAAAGGAATACACCTTCACCTCACCACGAATACCGTGCACCGATACGATCTTGCCGAGAACAACCATCTCCTCGGCGGGAGCAGTATTCGTGTTCATCGATCTCAGGCAGCCTTGGCGGCTTCCTTGATCAGCTGAGCAACACGCTCAGACGGTTGAGCGCCTTGGCTCAGCCAGTAGTTCAGACGCTCCTGGTTGACCGAGAACTTGACTTCGGCGCCAGTGGCGACAGGGTTGAAGAAGCCGACGCGCTCGACGAAACGGCCGTCACGAGCGTTGCGGCTGTTGGTCACGGTCAGGTGATAGAACGGGCGCTTCTTGGAGCCGCCACGAGCCAGACGAATGGTTACCATGCGTACGTTGTTCCTATGGTTTGCTTGCAAAAAAGAAATGCAGCCCTCGGGCACATAGCCCGAAAGGCCGCATATTCTATGAGCTAAAGCCACGCGCCGCAAGCCGCAGCGCGTCCGGTCCGCCAGGCGGCGAGCCGTCTGGCCTCACATCTTGGGCATGCCGCCGGGGAACATGCTCCCCATGCCGCGCATCATCTTGGCCATGCCGCCCTTGGCGGTGACCTTCTTCATCATCTTCTGCATCTGCTTGTGCTGCTTGATGAGGCGACCAACGTCCTGCACCTGGGTACCCGAACCCATGGCGATGCGGCGCTTGCGCGAGCCGCTGATCACTTCCGGATCACGGCGCTCGGCAGGAGTCATGGAGTTGATGATCGCCTCCATCTGCTTGAACTGCTTCTCCGCCGCGTTCTGCGCGTTGCCCATCTGCGACAGGTTGACGCCGCCGAGCATCGGCAGCTTGTCCATGAGGCTGCCCAGGCCGCCCATGTTCTTCATCTGTTGCAGCTGATCGCGGAAGTCTTCCAGGTCGAAGCCCTTGCCCTTCTTGATCTTCTTCGCGAGCTTCTCGGCCTTCTCGCGGTCCATGCTCTGCTCGGCCTGCTCGATCAGGCTGAGCACGTCACCCATGCCGAGGATGCGCGAGGCCACGCGATCGGGGTGGAACGGATCGAGCGCCTCGCTCTTCTCGCCCATGCCGAGGAACTTGATCGGCTTGCCGGTGATGGCGCGCACGGACAGCGCGGCACCACCACGGGCGTCGCCGTCGACCTTGGTCAGCACCACGCCGGTCAGCGGCAGCGCATCATTGAAGGCCTTGGCGGTATTGGCTGCGTCCTGGCCGGTCATGGCGTCGACCACGAACAGGGTTTCCACCGGCTTGATCGCCGCGTGGACCTGCTTGATCTCGTCCATCATGTCGGCGTCGATGTGCAGACGGCCGGCGGTGTCGACGATCACCACGTCGATGAACTTCAGCTTGGCTTCGCGGATCGCCGCTTCGGCGATGGCGACCGGCTTCTGGCTGGTGTCGGACGGGAAGAAGGTCACGTCCAGGTCGTTGGCCAGGGTTTCCAGCTGTTTGATCGCCGCCGGACGGTAGACGTCGGCGGACACCAGCAGCACGGACTTTTTCTTGCGCTCTTTCAGGAAGCGCGCCAGCTTGCCGGCGGTGGTGGTCTTGCCCGCGCCCTGCAGGCCGGCCATCAGGATGACCGCCGGCGGGGCTGCTGCGAGGTCGAGGTCCTCGTTGGCCGCGCCCATCAGCTCGACCAGTTCGGCCTGGACGATCTTCACGAAGGCCTGGCCCGGGGTCAGGCTCTTGGAAACTTCGGTGCCGACCGCGCGATCCTTGATCTTGGCGACGAAGTCCTTGACCACCGGCAGGGCCACGTCGGCTTCCAGCAGGGCCATCCGCACTTCGCGGAGCGTGTCCTTGATGTTGTCCTCGGTCAGCTTGGCCTTGCCGGTGACGTGGCGCAGCGTTTGCGAGAGGCGATCTGTAAGGTTTTCGAACATGCGCGTTCCTAATCAGGCCCGGTCGGACCAGGGTTTGGCTTGTCAGCAAGCCGCCGATTATAACCAAGTGCGGCCAACGCCAACACCGCCGATGATCCCGATGTGACGGACCGCTTCGCAGGCCAGTAGCGAACTGTTCTCAGCGGCTTTCTAGGCGCGGGCGATCTGTGCCAAACTCAGCACCTTTCGGGTCCCCCGTCGAAGGACTGTTCCAAGGACTTATGCAACCTCTGCTGCCCAGCCTGATCGCCGCCGTCCTTTATATCGGCACCACCGCCTACCAGGGCGCAAGCCTGGCCCGCCGCACCCCGCCGCAGAAACCGCTGCTCCTCCTGCTGGGCCTGGTCGCCCTGCTCTGCCAGGCGTACAGCCTGAGCCAGGAGCTGCTGACGCCCGCGGGCCTGGCGCTGGACTTCTTCAACGCCGCCAGCCTGATCTCCGCCGCGGTTACCGCCCTGACCCTGCTGGCGTGCCTGCGCATCCCGGTGCACAACCTGCTGATCTTCCTTTATCCGCTCGGCGCGCTGACCACCCTGCTGGCCGTGCTGATGCCCCACGGCACCATCGAGCCGATCAACGAGCAGCCCGGCATCCTCGCCCACATCCTGCTGTCGATCCTGGCCTATGGCCTGCTGACCATCGCCGTGGTCCAGGCGCTGCTCCTGCTGGTGCAGGACCATCAGCTCAAGCACAAGCACCCGTCGGGCCTGATCCGCAACTTCCCGCCGCTGCAGACCATGGAAAGCCTGCTCTTCGGCTTCCTCTGGGGCGGCTGGTCGCTGCTCTCGCTGTCGCTGATCTCCGGCTGGCTGTTCGTCGACAACCTGTTCGCCCAGCATCTGGCGCACAAGACCATCCTCTCCTGCTTCGCCTGGGTGGTATTCGGCGTACTGCTGTGGGGCCGCCACCAGCTCGGCTGGCGCGGCCACAAGGCGATCCGCTGGACCCTCGCGGGTTTCTGCCTGCTGATGCTGGCCTACTTCGGCAGCAAGCTGGTCAAGGAATTCATCCTGCACATCTGACGCTAACGGCGGCGCCCGAGCGCCGCTGAAGGACCTGCGCGCATGGAAGAGATCCACCCCGGCTACCTGATCGGCCTGCTGGTCTTCCTGATCCTCTGCTCGGCGTTCTTCTCCAGCGTCGAGACCGGCATGCTCAGCCTCGACCGCTACCGCCTGCGCCACCTGTCCAAGAAGGGCAACCGCGGCGCACGGCGCACCAGCTGGCTGCTGCTGCGCACCGACCGGCTGCTGGGCACCATCCTGATCGGCAACAACTTCGTCAACATCATCGCTTCGTCCCTGGCGACCCTGCTGGCCCTGCGCCTGTGGGGCGAGGCCGGCGTGGCCATCGCCACCGTGGCACTGACGCTGATCCTGCTGATCTTCGGCGAAATCACCCCCAAGACCTACGCCGCCCTGCGCCCCGAGCGCGTCGCCTTCCCTGCCAGCCTGCCGCTGATCTGGATGCAGAAGCTGTTCAGCCCGCTGCTCTGGCTGATGACCGGCATCAGCAACCTTCTGCTGCGCCTGGGCGGCCTCGACCCGACCCAGCGTGGCAACAAGCCGCTGAGCAATGACGAGCTGCGCAGCGTGGTCACCGACTCCAGCGAGAAGCTCACCAACAACCGCCAGGACATGCTGCTGAGCATCCTCGACCTGGAAAAGATCACGGTGAACGACCTGATGGTGCCGCGCAACGAAGTTCAGGGCATCGACCTGGACGATGAGCTGGAAACCATCATCGGCCAGCTGCGCAACACCACTCACACCCGCCTGCCGGTGTTCCGCAACGACATCAACCAGGTCGAGGGCGTGGTGCACATGCGCCAGATCGCCCGCCTGCTGACCCATAACCAGTTGACCAAGGAAAGCCTCAAGGCCGCGTGCCTGGAGCCCTACTTCGTGCCCGAGAGCACGCCGCTGTCGACCCAGCTGATCAACTTCCAGAAGCAGAAGCGGCGCATCGGCATCGTCGTCGACGAGTACGGCGAGGTGATCGGCATCATCACCCTGGAAGACATCCTCGAAGAAATCGTCGGCGAGTTCAGCAACCAGAACACCCTGCGCAACCCGGACATCCATCCCCAGGCCGACGGCACCTACGTCATCGACGGCTCGGCCAACTTGCGCGACGTCAACCGAGCCCTGGGCTGGCAACTGCCCAGCGACGGCCCCAAGACCCTCAACGGCCTGGTCACCGAAGCGCTGGAACAGATTCCCGACTGCGCGGTATGCCTGAAGATCGGCCGCTACCGCCTGGAAATCCTCCAGTCCGGCGAAAACCGGGTGAAAAGTGTGCGCGCCTGGCTGCCCGGCGCGCCGCCCAGGGAAGCGCCCTACACCGACGAGCTTGCCTGAGCCGCCCCGCCCGCCCCTATAATCCGGACGGCTTACCCAGCCTCCCGCCTGTGCCCGTCGTTACCCGCGACGCCGCGCCGGCCAGTCAATCGCACGCCCCGCCGAGCCTCGACCCGCGTCGTTGCCTTGCGAAGCAGCCGGACTCGCCCTGACCCGCCGCGAGCCGCGCCCACCCTGCCCCGATCCCGGGCCGCGCTCGCACTCGCGCCATGGCGATGCCTCCTATGACGCTGGACACGATCAGAGAGTCGTCGCCAGCCGTGACTGTCAGGGATATTCCCCGTATGACCAGCGCCACCCTCGAAGCCGCACAGCCGGCCGAACAGACCAACTCCACCACCCGCGTCGCGGTGGCCAGCTTCATCGGCACCGCCATCGAGTTCTACGACTTCTACGTCTACGCTACCGCCGCCGCGCTGGTGATCGGCCCGGTGTTCTTCCCGCAGACCTCCGGTACCGCCCAGGCGCTCAGCGCCTTCATCACCTTCGGCATCGCCTTCCTTGCCCGCCCGCTGGGCTCGGCGCTGTTCGGCCATTTCGGCGACCGCATCGGGCGCAAATCGACCCTGGTGGCCTCATTGCTGCTGATGGGCATCTCCACCACCCTGATCGGCCTGCTGCCGGGCTACGACAGCATTGGCGCCTGGGCGCCGATCCTGCTCTGCGTGCTTCGCTTCGGCCAGGGCCTCGGGCTGGGTGGTGAATGGGGCGGTGCTGCGCTGCTGGCCACGGAGAACGCGCCCAAGGGCCGTCGCGCCTGGTTCGGCATGTTCCCACAGATGGGCCCGTCGATTGGCTTCCTCGCCGCCAACGGCCTGTTCCTCTGCCTGGCCATGTTCCTCAGCGAAGAGCAGTTCCGCGCCTGGGGCTGGCGCATCCCGTTCGTGCTCAGTGCCGTGCTGGTCTTGGTCGGCCTGTACGTGCGCCTGAAGCTGGTAGAAACGCCAGTGTTCGCCAAGGCCATGGAACGCCACGAGCGCTCCAGCCTGCCGATCGCCGAACTGCTGAGCAAACACTGGCGACCGACCCTGCTGGGCGCCCTGGCGATGGTGGTGTGCTACGCACTCTTCTATATCTCCACGGTGTTCTCGCTGAGCTACGGCGTCAGCACCCTGGGCTACAGCCGCGAGGACTTCCTCGGCCTGCTGTGCATTGCCGTGCTCTTCATGGCCGCCGCCACACCGGTCTCGGCCTGGCTGAGCGACCGCTTCGGGCGCAAGCCGGTACTGATCGTCGGCACCCTCGCCGCCATCGCCTCGGGCTTCGCCATGGAGCCGCTGCTGAGCCAGGGCTCCTCGGTGGAAGTGGCGGTATTCCTGTCGCTGGAACTGTTCCTCATGGGCGTGACCTTCGCCCCCATGGGCGCACTCCTACCGGAACTCTTCCCCACCCACGTGCGCTACACCGGCGCTTCGGCGGCCTACAACCTGGGCGGCATCCTCGGTGCCTCGGTAGCGCCGTACATCGCGCAGAAACTGGTGGGCATGGGTGGATTGAGCTGGGTGGGCGGTTACGTGTCGGTCGCGGCCGCACTCAGCCTGCTGGCCGTGCTGTGCCTGCGCGAGACCCGCGAGGCAGATCTGAACGACATTCGCTGAGGCCCGATCTCTTCTGTAGGAGCGAGCTTGCTCCTACAGGTCAGGGCTGGGCTGGGCAACCAGCCACTGCGCCAGATGCTCGCCCCAGACCTGGTAGCCCAGCGCCGACGGGTGATAGCCATCGATGGCGAGGAACTGCGGCTGCATCTCCAGGCTCACCCCGCAATAGCCCGCCCCCTGCGCCAGCGCCAGGGCACTGAGCTGGCGATCCAGCAGCATCGCGCGCCAACCCAGCAATTGTCGCAATAACCAGGGCAAGGCCGTGAAGTGCTGCAACGGAGGCACCGCCGTGCACACCACCCGTGCGCCACGGCCACGGAAGTGCTCGATCAACTGCCCGAGGGAGCCCAGCCAACGCTGGCTGGAGCTGAAGTGCGTGGTGTCGTTGACGCCGAAGACCAGCGCCACAAGGTCGTAGGCCTCTCCGGCCAGCGGCAGCAGGCGTTCGCAGGCCTCACCGACGGTGATGCCGTTCTCCCCCACCGCATGCCAGGCGACGGGGCGCTGGAGACGATCTGAAAGTGCCAAAGCCAGCCGGCCGGCCAAGGCGAAATCCAGGCAGGAAGCGCCGACACCGGCGACGGTGGACTCGCCCAACAACAACAGACGAAAGGGGTCGCCGGCAAATTCCGTCCCTGCGATGCCTTCGCAGGCGCCGGCGGCGGGTGCCAGGCGCAAGGCCGTGCGCCGGGTGCGCACGGCCAAGGGCAGGGCCAGCGGCAGCAGCGGCAACGCCGCTGCCCACCACATCAGCCCCGCCCAGCGGCTCACAGCTCGACTTTGACCGCCTGGGCCGAACGGGTGGCCTTGGCGCGAGCGGCGTCGATCGACTCGTCGCGCGCCAGGGCGACACCCATGCGTCGCTGGCCGTCCACTTCCGGCTTGCCGAACAGGCGCAGCGCGGTGTCCGGTTCGCTCAGCGCGGCGCCGAGATTGCCGAAGGACACCTGCTGCGACTTGCCTTCTACCAGGATCACCGCCGAGGCGGAGTCACCCAGCTGGCGGATCACCGGGATCGGCAGGCCGAGGATGGCGCGGGCGTGCAGGGCGAACTCGGAGAGGTCCTGGGAAATCAGGGTGACCAGGCCGGTGTCGTGAGGGCGCGGGGAGACTTCGCTGAACCACACTTCATCGCCCTTCACGAACAGCTCCACGCCGAACAGGCCGCGACCGCCGAGGGCTTCGGTGACCGCCCTGGCCACGCGCTCGGACTCGGCCAGCGCCTTCGGGCTCATCGCCTGGGGCTGCCAGGACTCGTGGTAGTCGCCCTTCACCTGACGGTGGCCGATGGGCGCGCAGAAGGTGGTGCCGCCGATGTGGCGCACGGTCAGCAGGGTGATTTCATAGTCGAAGTCGATGAAGCCTTCGACTATGACGCGGCCCTTGCCGGCGCGGCCACCTTCCTGGGCGTAATCCCAGGCGGTCTTCAGGTCGGCGTCGGACTTGAGCACGCTCTGACCCTTGCCCGAGGAGCTCATGATCGGCTTCACCACGCACGGATAGCCCACGGCGGCGACACCAGCGGCGTAGTCCTCGTAGGTGTCGGCGAAGTGGTACGGCGAGGTCGGCAGGCCCAGCTCTTCAGCGGCCAGGCGCCGGATGCCCTCACGGTTCATGGTCAGCTGGGCAGCACGGGCGGTGGGGATGACGGTGTAGCCTTCGCTCTCCAGCTCGACCAGGGTCGCGGTGGCGATGGCTTCGATCTCCGGCACAATGTAGTGCGGTTTCTCCTGCTCGATCACCGCGCGCAGGGCGACACCGTCGAGCATGCTGATCACGTGGCTGCGATGCGCGACCTGCATGGCCGGCGCATTCTCGTAGCGGTCGACGGCAATCACTTCGCAGCCCAGGCGCTGCAGCTCGATCGCCACTTCCTTGCCCAGCTCGCCGGAGCCACAGAGCAGTACGCGGGTCGCGCTCGGCGACAGGGGAGTTCCAATACGGGGCATTGCGGGAAACCTCAGGAAGGGAAAGTTCGAAACGGGGTAGCTCTCAGGCGTGCAGGCGCTAGACCAGCACCCCCTGCTCGCGGGCGCGCTGGTCGCAACGCAGGAGCACCTCACGGCGCTCGGCATTGTCCATCAGGCCCCAGCGGGTGATTTCGGCGGCGCTGCGCTGGCAGCCCAGACAGATATCGGCATCGTCCAGCGCGCAGACGTGCACACAGGGCGAAGCGACGGGACGTTCTTCAGTCATCTTCCTGCTCGGCCAGATCGCGGGCGTAGCGCTGGGCGTTGTGGACATAATGGGCGGCGCTGGCTTCGAGCATCTTCTTCTGCGGCTCGGTCAGCTCTCGCACCACCTTGCCGGGGGAACCCATGACCAGAGAGCCGTCGGGGATTTCCTTGCCCTCGGGAATCAGCGCGTTGGCGCCGATGATGCAGTACTTGCCGATCTTCGCGCCGTTGAGGATCACCGCGTTGATGCCGATGAGGCTGTAATCGCCCACCGTGCAGCCGTGCAGCATGGCGTTGTGGCCGATGGTCACGCCCTTGCCCAGGGTCAGCGGGAAGCCCATGTCGGTGTGCATGACGGTGCCGTCCTGCACGTTGCTGTGCTCGCCGATATGGATCAGCTCGTTGTCGCCGCGCAGCACGGCGTTGAACCACACGCTGGCGCCGGCGTCGAGGCGCACCTTGCCGACTACCGTGGCATTGGGGGCGATCCAGCTTTCCGGATGGGTTTCGACTCGGGACGAGCCCAGGCGGTACTTCATGGGTTTCTCCTCAGGCGGGGGCCGCTCTTTGTTATCGGGTCTCAGCTCAACTTGATGAACTTCGACGGCGGCTGGTGCAGGTCGATGCGAGCGTCGTACAGCAGGTTCAGCAACTCGACCAGCATGATCGCGGACAGGCCCCAGATCTTGTAGCCCTCGAACAGATAGCTCGGGACGTACCAGCTGCGGCCGAAGTAATCGATGCGGTGGGTGGTTTCCCGCGGGTCGCCGCGGAAGAACTCCAGCGGCACCTTGAACACGGCGTCGATCTCGCCGTCGTTGGGGCGGTACTCCACGAAATCGGGGACGAAGCCGACGAATGGCTTGACCAGGATACCGTGCCGCGACACCAGGGTGCTCAACGGTCCGACGACCTCCACCAGTCCCGGTGGCAGGGCGATCTCCTCCTGAGCCTCGCGCAGGGCGGTGTGGATCAGGTCCACGTCCTCCGGGTCACGGCGCCCACCGGGGAAGGCGACTTCGCCGCTATGGGTTGAAAGCCCGGTCGCGCGCAGGGTGAGCACGAGCTCTTCCTGGGGAGTGATGGGTAGCAGGACCGCTGCTTCCGGGAAGCTGTGGTCCGTTTCAAGGTCGCTTGGCGTGTGCGTCTGTATGCGTTGGCGCAGCTGGTCCAGCATGCCGAACATCCTGCGGGGGCCGATTCTTCTAATTGAAGGATCATGGCACGAAAGACGCCCCTGCCCAACCCCCGCCCCTTGCTGGGCGCACCGCGCAACGCGCAAGATTGTTCCATTCAATAACAAGGAAGCGGCATGAAATTCTGCAGCCAGTGCGGCGCCAGCGTGAGCCTGCGCATCCCCAGCGGCGACAACCGCCCGCGCTTCGTCTGCGACCAGTGCCAGACCGTGCATTACCAGAACCCACGCATCGTCGCCGGCTGCCTGCCGGTCTGGGAGGGGAAAATTCTCCTCTGCCGCCGCGCCATCCAGCCGCGCCAGGGCTTCTGGACACTGCCGGCGGGCTTTATGGAGAACGGCGAGACCCTGGAACAGGCCGCCGCCCGCGAGACCCTCGAAGAGGCCAATGCCCGCGTCCACGACCTGCAGCTTTATACGGTCTTTGATCTACCGCATATCAGCCAGGTTTATATCTTCTTCCGCGCGGAACTGGCTGACCTGGACTTCTTCGCCGGCGAGGAAAGCCTGGAGGTACAACTCTTCGAAGAATCCGACATTCCGTGGGACGAGCTGGCTTTCCCCACCGTGGGCCGTACCTTAGAATATTTCCTGACGGATCGGATCGTTCAGAGCTTCCCGATACGCAATGAAGGGATTCTCCCAATGCTTGCACAGAAAAAGAACTAATAAGCTCATATACCGCCTCTAAGGCTTTAGGAACTACCGGGGAACACCACTCGATGCGCTGGTTGATTGCCGTACTTTGTCTGACCTTCGCAGCGTTCTCGCATGCCAACGCGATGCCCACGCTCGACGGTCGTATCGACAAGATTCTCGTGCTCAAGTCCGAGCGCAAACTGAACCTCATCAGCAACGGCAAGGTTCTCAAGAGCTATCGCGTGTCCCTGGGCAAGCGCCCACAGGGCCCGAAGCTGGCCGAAGGCGACAACCGCACGCCGGAAGGCTTCTACTGGGTCGACTGGCGCAAGACCAGCGACAAGTACAACCTCTCCATGCACATCTCCTACCCCAACGCCCGCGACGTGGCCAAGGCACGGGAAAAGAGCCTGTCGCCCGGCGGCATGATCATGATCCATGGCACGCCGATGGATGACGACTACCCGGAGTGGTACTTCTCGACCCTGGACTGGACCAATGGCTGCATCGCCATGACCAACGCCGACATGCGCGAGGTCTGGAGCCTGGTCAAGGACGGCACGCTGATCGAGATCCGCCCGTAAGCGGTTCGGAAAGAAAAAAGGCGCCCGAGGGCGCCTTTTTCATGCCTGCTCAGAAGACCATGTCCGACAGCCGCCAGACCTCGAAGGCCGGCGTCTCGTACGGGTGGGCCTGCTTGAGGGCCTTGACCGAGTCATGGATCAACTCATCGGCCACCACCATCTCCACCTTCCATTCGGCGACCTGCTCGACGCTGCCGGCCTGGCCGATATAGGGGTTGCTGCCCTGCAAGGGGCGAAACTGTCCCTGTCCGAGCGCCTGCCAGCAACAGCTGTCATAGGCACCGATGCGTCCTGCACCGGCGGCGAACACCGCTTTCTTGACCGGTTCCAGATGGCTTTCCGGAACGTAGAAACACAGTTTGTACATCGGAGGCTCCGATCGAAACAGGGACACAGCCGTGACAAAGAGCGCCACGGGTGACAAATCCTGCCACAAATAGTGGCACTTTGCCTCTTATGACTTGCAGGTCATCGTGGAAGTTCGACCGTCCGGTTCCGGGCTTGTTCGCCTGGGAACGACTTTGTACGAAATCTGTGACGGACTTCGAGCTCACCGACCGGTGAAGCGCCGCCAGCGCTCTTTCAGACCTGGCGCCGCAGGAGCGTGGGAGCCGTCGCAGAACGGCAACTTCGCCGACAGCCCGCAACAGCACAGCAGCAGATGTCGCTCCCGCCCGACCGTCAGTTGCAGCGAGTCGGTACAACTCGCCGCGGCATCCGGCAGGCTGGCGCACTGCCCGCAACGGCACAGGCGCAGGACCTGTCCCGGCGTGACTGCGCGAACCTCAGGAAGCCTCTCGTCGTCAGCCAACGCGCCCCTCCTCAATGGCCGGACAAAGAAAAAGGGGAAAGCCGAAGCTTTCCCCTTTCCCGTGTCGCATCAGACCGGACTCAGCCGACCCAGACGCGGGCGTTGCGGAACATACGCATCCAGCCGCCGTCCTCTTCCCACTCGTCCGGACGCCAGGAGTTCTGCACCGCGCGGAACACACGCTCCGGGTGCGGCATCATGATGGTGACGCGGCCGTCGCGGCTGGTCAGGCCGGTGATGCCACGCGGCGAGCCGTTCGGGTTGGCCGGGTAGCTCTCGGTGACCTTGCCCAGGTTGTCGACGAAACGCAGGGCCACGGTGCCGGACAGATCGGACTCCAGCAGCGCTTCCTCGCTCTCGAACTCCGCATGGCCTTCGCCGTGGGCGATGGCGATCGGCAGTCGCGAACCGGCCATGCCCTGCAGGAAGATCGACTGCGACTCCTGCACCTGGACCATCGCCACGCGCGCTTCGAACTGCTCGGAGCGGTTGCGCACGAAGTGCGGCCAGAACTCGGTGCCGGGGATCAGCTCGTGCAGGTTGGACATCATCTGGCAACCGTTGCACACACCGAGGGCGAAGCTGTCCTTGCGCTCGAAGAAGGCCTGGAAGCCATCGCGGGCACGGGCGTTGAACAGGATCGACTTGGCCCAGCCTTCGCCGGCGCCCAGTACGTCGCCGTAGGAGAAGCCGCCGCAGGCCACCAGGCCCTTGAACTGCTCCAGGCTGACGCGACCGGAGAGGATGTCGCTCATGTGCACGTCGACGGCGGCGAAGCCGGCGCGGTCGAAGGCCGCGGCCATTTCCACCTGACCGTTGACGCCCTGCTCGCGCAGGATGGCGATCTGCGGACGCACGCCTTTCTTGATGTAGGGCGCAGCGATGTTGTCGTTGACGTCGAAGCTCAGTTTCACCGACAGGCCGGGATTGTCTTCTTCCAGCAGGCCGTCGAATTCCTGGTCGGCGCAGTCGGCGTTGTCACGCATGCGCTGGATGCGGTAGCTGGTTTCGCTCCAGATGCGCTGCAGGTTGCGGCGCTGGGCATTGAAGACGCGCTCGCCATTGAAGGACAGCTCGATGTCGGCGCCACTGGCCGGCTGGCCGATGACCGCGACGCAGTCTTCCAGGCCGGCGGCGCTGAACTGTGCCAGCACTTCCGGGGTGGCGGCGGAGCGCACCTGAATCACCGCGCCCAGCTCTTCGTTGAACAGGGCGGCGGTCAGCTCGTCACGGCTGTCAGCCAGCGCGTCGAGGTTCAGGTCCAGGCCGCAATGACCGGCGAAGGCCATTTCCACCACGGTGGCCATCAGGCCGCCGTCGGAACGGTCGTGGTAGGCCAGCAGGTGGCCGTCGGCGTTCAGGCCCTGGATCACGGCGAAGAAGGCTTTCAGGTCTTCGGCGTCATCGACGTCCGGAGCGGCGCGGCCGATCTGGCCGTTGACCTGGGCGAGGATCGAGCCGCCCATGCGGTTCTTGCCGCGGCCGAGGTCGATGACGATCAGGTCGCTCTCGCCCTTGTCCAGGCGCAGCTGCGGGGTCAGGGTCTTGCGCACGTCGTTGACCGGAGCGAAGCCGGAGATGATCAGCGACATCGGCGAGGTGACGCTCTTCTCGGCGTCGCCATCCTGCCAGCGGGTCTTCATGGACATGGAGTCCTTGCCCACCGGGATGGTGATGCCCAGCGCCGGGCACAGCTCCATGCCGACAGCCTTGACGGTGTCGTACAGGCGCGCGTCCTCGCCCGGGTGGCCGGCAGCGGCCATCCAGTTGGCGGAGAGCTTGATCTCGGAAATCTTGTCGATGCTCGCGGCGGCGAGGTTGGTGATGGTCTCGCCGATCGCCATGCGGCCGGAAGCCGGCGCGTCGATCACGGCCAGCGGAGTACGCTCGCCCATGGCCATGGCTTCACCGGTGTAGACGTCGAAGCTGGTGGCGGTGACGGCGCAATCGGCCACCGGGACCTGCCACGGGCCGACCAGCTGGTCGCGGGCAACCAGGCCGGTGATGGTGCGGTCGCCGATGGTGATCAGGAAGTTCTTGCTGGCCACGGCCGGGTGGCGCAGCACGCGCTCGGTGGACTCGGTGAGGTCCAGGCCGGCAGCGGCGAAGTCATCGCCCAGTTCGGCTTCGCGGGTGACCGAACGGTGCATGCGCGGCGGCTTGCCGAGCAGCACTTCGAGCGGCATGTTCACCGGCTTGTTGCCGAAGTGGCTGTCGGCGACGGTCAGCTGCAGCTCTTCGGTGGCTTCACCGACCACGGCGAACGGGCAGCGCTCGCGTTCGCAGATGGCCTTGAAGGTCTCGAAGTCGGCGGCGTCCACCGACATCACGTAGCGTTCCTGTGACTCGTTGCACCAGATTTCCAGCGGGCTCATGCCCGGCTCGTCATTGGGCACGTTGCGCAGTTCGAAGCGGCCGCCGCGGCCACCGTCGTTGATCAGTTCCGGCAGGGCGTTGGAGATGCCGCCCGCGCCCACGTCGTGGATGAACTTGATCGGGTTGTTCTCGCCCATCTGCCAGCAGCGGTCGATGACCTCCTGGCAGCGGCGTTCCATTTCCGGGTTCTCGCGCTGCACCGAGGCGAAGTCCAGGTCAGCGGCGGAAGCGCCGGTGGCCATGGAAGAAGCGGCGCCGCCGCCCAGGCCGATCAGCATGGCCGGGCCGCCGAGCACGATCAGCTTGGCGCCGACCGAGATCTCGCCTTTCTGCACGTGGTCTTCGCGGATGTTGCCCAGGCCGCCGGCGATCATGATCGGCTTGTGGTAACCGCGGACTTCCTCACCACGCGGGGTAGCGATGGCCTGCTCGAAGGTGCGGAAGTAGCCAGCCAGGTTCGGGCGGCCGAATTCGTTGTTGAACGCGGCGCCGCCGAGCGGGCCTTCGATCATGATGTCCAGCGGGGTGACGATGCGCTCGGGCTTGCCGTAGGGCACTTCCCAGGGCTGCTCGAAACCGGGGATGTTCAGGTTGGAGACGGTGAAGCCGACCAGGCCGGCCTTCGGCTTGGCGCCACGACCGGTCGCGCCTTCGTCGCGGATCTCGCCGCCGGAGCCGGTGGAGGCGCCGGGGAAGGGAGCGATGGCGGTCGGGTGGTTGTGGGTCTCCACCTTCATCAGGATGTGCACCGGCTCTTCGCTGGCGCCGTACTGGCGAGTCTCGGCGTTCGGGTAGAAGCGGCCGGCGACGTAGCCCTTCATGACCGCGGCATTGTCCTTGTAAGCGGACAGCACGCCTTCGCGGTGCATTTCATAGGTGTTCTTGATCATGCCGAACAGGCTCTTGTCCTGAGCCTGGCCGTCGATGTCCCAACTGGCGTTGAAGATCTTGTGGCGGCAGTGTTCGGAGTTGGCCTGGGCGAACATCATCAGCTCGACGTCGTGTGGGTTGCGGCCCATCTCGACGAAGCTCTTCACCAGGTAGTCGATCTCGTCTTCGGCCAGGGCCAGGCCCAGCTCAAGGTTGGCCTTCTCCAGCGCCGCGCGACCGCCGGCGAGGATGTCGACCACGGTCAGCGGCTTGGGCTGGGCGTGGCTGAACAGGGCCGAAGCATCTTCGAGCTGGTTCAGGACCAGCTGGGTCATGCGGTCGTGCAGGCGGGCGGCGACGGCTTGCGCGTCGGCCTCGCTCAGCTCGCCGGTGACATAGTAGGCGATGCCGCGCTCGAGGCGCTCGATCTTCGCCAGGCCGCAGTTGCGGGCGATGTCAGAGGCCTTGCTCGACCAGGGCGAGATGGTGCCGAAGCGCGGGAGAACCAGGAACAGGCGGCCGGCGGGCTCCTGCACGGGAACGCTCGGACCGTATTTCAGCAGGCGCGCCAGGACTTGTTCTTCCTCGGCGTTGAGGGCTCCGGTGACCTCGGCGAAGTGCGCAAACTCGGCATACAGCCCGGTGACGGCGGGCACATGCTGGGTCAGCAGGTCGAGCAGTTTGCCGTGGCGGAAAGCGGAAAGGGCGGGAGCACCGCGCAGGATCAGCATTGTCGGAACAGCCTCTGGAGACGGGGAAGTGTGTGGGGCCGGACGCGCCGGCCCACAGAGGCCGTGCATTCTACCGTAAAGCGCAGCCCGGCGGCAGCTTTCAAGTACCTTCCTTGCCGCGGCTCCGGCGGAAATCGCCATTCATCTTCGAAGGCCTTCGAGCGGCCTAGGAAAAATCCCGGCCCTGCGGCCTTCAGCAGGAAAAATGCCGACGAACGGTGCCCCAGCTAGCAGAGAAGCTTCGAGCTGTCGAGATATGGCGCACAACGGCCTTTGCGTATACTGCCCTGATGCTTGCCCTGACTGTGTCCCGTGTGCGCTGCACCGCCTGGATCTTGGCGACCTGTATCTTTCTGCTGCTTTCCGGCTGTAGCGAGGCGAAAGCCCCGACGGCCCTCGAGCGCGTGCAGAAGGACGGCGTGCTGCGCGTGATCACCCGCAACAGTCCGGCCACCTACTTCCAGGACCGCAACGGCGATACCGGCTTCGAGTACGAGCTGGCCAAGCGCTTCGCCGACAGCCTGGGTGTGCAGCTGCAGATCGAAACCGCCGACAACATCGACGACCTCTATGACCGCATCGGCCGCGACGGCGGACCGAACCTGGCTGCCGCCGGCCTGACGCCGGGTGGCGAGCGCGATACCCAGGTGCGCTACTCGCACTCCTACCTCGACGTCACCCCACAGGTCGTCTACCGCAACGGCGCGCAGCGCCCTACCCGCCCCGACGACCTGGTGGGCAAGCGCATCGTCGTGTTGAAAGGCAGCAGCCATGCCTCGCAGCTGGCCGAACTGAAGAAGCAGTACCCCAAGCTGGAATACCGCGAATCCGACGCCGACGAGATGGTCGACCTGCTGCGCATGGTGGACGTCGGCGAGATCGACCTGACGCTGGTGGATTCCAACGAACTGGCGATGAACCAGGTGTACTTCCCCAACGTGCGCGTCGCCTTCGACCTCGGCGATGCCAAGGGCCTGGCCTGGGCGCTGCCCGCCGGCGATGACAACAGCCTGATCGAGAAGGTCAACGCCTTCCTCGACAAGGCCAAGCAGGACGGCCTGCTGCAACGTCTGAAGGACCGTTACTACGGCCACGTGGACGTCCTGGGTTACGTCGGTGCCTACACCTTCGCCCAGCACCTGCAGCAGCGTCTGCCCAAGTACGAACCACACTTCCGCCAGAGCGGCACCAAGCTCGAGGCCGACTGGCGCCTGCTGGCCGCCATCGGCTACCAGGAATCCATGTGGCAGCCCGACGCGACCTCCAAGACCGGCGTGCGCGGCCTGATGATGCTGACCAACCGCACCGCCCAGGCCATGGGCGTGGCCAACCGCCTCGACCCGAAGCAGAGCATCCAGGGCGGTAGCAAGTACTACGTGCAGATCAAGGACGAGCTGCCCGACAGCATCAAGGACCCGGACCGCATGTGGTTCGCCCTGGCGGCCTACAACATCGGCGGCGCCCACCTGGACGACGCGCGCAAGATGGCCGAGCAGGAAGGCCTGAACCCGAACAAGTGGCTCGACGTAAAGAAGATGCTGCCGCGCCTGGCGCAGAAGCAGTACTACCGCAAGACGCGCTACGGCTATGCGCGAGGCGGCGAGACCGTGCACTTCGTGCAGAACGTGCGCCGTTACTACGACATTCTCACCTGGGTGACCCAGCCGCAGATGGAAGGCGGCCAGCTCGCCGAAAGCGGCCTGCACCTGCCGGGCGTGAACAAGACCAAGCCCAACGACGATGACGACGGGCGGGATCAGAAGCTCTGAGGTCCACCGTCCGCGATAGGCAGGGCGCGGCCTAGTTCGCCAGCAAGGACCGGGCGCCCACTCCCCTCTGCAACGGCAGAAGAACTCAGCCCTTGCGCCGCGCTTTGAAGAAGGCCGACAACATCGCGCTGCACTCCTCCCCCAGTACCCCTCCTTCCACCAGCACCCGGTGGTTGAGGAAGTCCTGTTCGAAGAAGTTGCCTCGGCTGACCACCACGCCGGACTTTGGCTCGGTGGCGCCGAACACCACGCGCTGAATGCGCGAGTGCACCAGCAGGCCGGCGCACATGCTGCAGGGTTCGAGGGTCACGTAGAGGGTACTGCCGGGCAGGCGGTAGTTTTGCGCGGCGGCGGCGGCTTCGCGGATGGCGACCATCTCGGCGTGGGCGCTGGGATCATGGGAGGTGATCGGCTGGTTGAAGCCACGCCCGATGACCTGCCCATCCAGCACCAGCACGGCGCCCACCGGCACTTCGCCCAGGGCCGCGCCCTGCTCGGCCAGCACCATGGCCTCGCGCATGAAGGGGATGTCCCGGCTACGGTCGATGACCGGCGCCAGCCCCTTCACCGTCGGGTGCCCCTTGCTGTTGGTCAGCCGCACCATGCCTCGCCCACCGCGATGGTTCCCATCAGCCCGGTCTCCATGTGATCGATCACGTGGCAGTGGAACATCCACAGGCCGGGGTTATCCGCCACCAGCGCCACGCGTGCCGTCTCATTCTTGCCCAGCAGGTAGGTATCGGTGAAATACGGGATGATCTCCCGACGATCGGAATCCAGCACCTTGAAGGCCATGCCGTGCAGGTGGATCGGGTGCTGGTACTGGGTCATGTTGCGCAGCACGAAGATATAGCTGTTGCCTTCCTTGAGCTTCGCCAGCGGCGGCGAGTTGTGCTTGTGCTCCTCGCCACCCTGCCAGGCCACGCCGTTGATCTGCCACAGCGAAGGCGCCGACTGGCCCTTGGAGTAGTCGGACATGGCACCGACCCACTCGAACTTGAAGTTGATGGTCTCCGCGTTCTTCAGGTCCGGTTCGGCCACCGGGTTGCGCGGCAGCGGTGCCGGCCACCTGGCGGTCGGCGCCTTGGGATTCGCGACACCACGGATGGTCGCCAGGCGCACCGGGCCGTTGCGCAGCGACAGTTCGGTGCCTTCCGCCGGACCACGGATACCCAGCTCCAGGCGCATGCCCGGACCGATCCAGTACTGGTCGTTGGGGCCCTTGCCGAAGTCGCGCGGCTCCACCGGATGGCCGTCGATGGCGTAGATCTTCGCCTCGGCGTCCGGCAGGTTGAGACGGTAGGTCACGGTGTTGTCGACGTTCAGGATACGCACCCGGACGATCTCACCGGCCGGCAGTTCGATCACCGGCGTGCGCTCGCCATTGATGGTCGACAGGCGTCCACGAGTGCCCTCGCGCGCGGCCTCACGGGGAACGCTGAAGGCGGTGAAGTTGCCCTCTTCGTCCACGTGCCAGGTCTTCAGGTTGAGGATCTTCTCGCTGGTGAACTCACTCGGCTCACGCTCGTCGATGATCAGCGGCCCGACCAGGCCGCGGCCAAGCTGCTCGCTGCTCATCAGGTGCGGGTGGTACCAGTAGCTGCCGGCGTCCGGCGTCTTGAACTGGTAGACGAAGCTCTCGCCCGGCTGCACCGGCGGCTGGGAGATGTAGGGTACGCCATCCATCTCGATGGGCAGGCGAATGCCGTGCCAGTGGATGGTGGTCGGCTCGTTCAGCTTGTTGGTGAAGCGCACGCGCAGCCAGTCACCCTGGCGCGCGCGGATCTCCACGCCGGGAGCCTGGCCGCCATAGCCAAGGCCGGGGGTCTTGTGGCCGGGCACCAGCTCCAGGTCAAGCGGGGCGGCGATCAGTTCGTAATCGTGCTCGGCGGCGACTTCCGGGCGCGCCAGCCAGATGCGCGCGCCGCCAGCGCCCAGGCCGAGCACGGCCAGGCCGGCGATGCCGCCGAGTACTTGTCTACGGGTAAACGACATGGGTCCAGACTCCTCAAACAAGGGACTTGCGACCCCATCGGCTTTCACGGAGGTTGGCGCGTTTCGCGCCTGGCGCCAGGCTCTTGCGGCCGGCTGCACGGAGAAACAGCAGAAGGAACTGTGCATGAAGAGGCAAACACCTCTCATGCGCCAGGTCAAGGGCGGGCATTCCCGCCCTCGCCTGCCGAAGAAAGCGGCGAGATTGCCGCCTTCTCCGTTAAGGAAACGTTAAACGTCTCCGATCATTCCCACTCGATGGTGGCTGGCGGCTTGCTCGACACGTCGTAGGTGACGCGGGAGATGCCTTCGATCTCGTTGATGATGCGGTTCGAGACCTTCTCCAGCAGCTCGTACGGCAGGTGCGCCCAGCGAGCGGTCATGAAGTCGATGGTTTCTACCGCGCGCAGGGCCACGACCCAGGCGTAGCGACGGCCATCACCGACCACGCCGACGGATTTCACCGGCTGGAACACCACGAAGGCCTGGCTGGTCTTGTGGTACCAGTCAAAGTTGCGCAGCTCTTCGATGAAGATGTGGTCCGCGCGACGCAGCAGGTCGGCGTATTCCTTCTTCACTTCGCCGAGGATGCGCACGCCCAGACCCGGGCCCGGGAACGGGTGGCGATAGACCATGTCGTAGGGCAGGCCCAGCTCCAGGCCGATCTTGCGGACTTCGTCCTTGAACAGCTCGCGCAGCGGCTCGACCAGTTCGAACTGCATGTCTTCGGGCAGGCCGCCGACGTTGTGGTGCGACTTGATCACGTGGGCCTTGCCGGTCTTGGCGCCGGCCGACTCGATCACGTCGGGGTAGATGGTGCCCTGGGCGAGGAACTTCACGTCCTGCAGCTTGGTGGCTTCCTGATCGAAGACTTCGATGAAGCTGCCGCCGATGATCTTGCGCTTCTGCTCAGGATCGCTGACGCCGGTCAGGCGGCCGAGGAACAGCTCTTCGGCGTTGGCGCGGATCACCTTGACGCCCATGTTCTCGGCGAACATGGCCATCACCTGGTCACCTTCGTGCAGGCGCAGCAGGCCGTTGTCGACGAAGACGCAGGTCAGCTGGTCGCCGATGGCCTTGTGCAGCAGGGCCGCGACCACCGAGGAGTCGACACCGCCGGACAGGCCGAGCAGCACCTTGGAGTTGCCGACCTGGGCGCGAACGGTGGCGATGGCGTCGTTGACGATGTTGGACGGGGTCCACAGGGCTTCGCAGCCGCAGATGTCCAGCACGAAGCGGGAGAGGATGCGACCGCCCTGCTTGGTGTGGGTCACTTCCGGGTGGAACTGCACGCCATAGTAGCCGCGGGCATCGTCGGCCATGGCGGCGATCGGGCAGCTCGGGGTGCTGGCGAGGATGTGGAAGCCGGCCGGGATTTCGGTGACCTTGTCGCCGTGGCTCATCCACACGTCGAGGCCGAATACGCCGTCTTCGCTGACGCAATCTTCGATGCCGTCCAGCAGGCGGGCCTTGGCGACCACGTCGACGCGGGCGTAGCCGAACTCGCGCAGGTCAGAGCCCAGTACCTTGCCGCCCATCTGCTCGGCCATGGTCTGCATGCCGTAGCAGATGCCGAACAGCGGCACCTTCAGGTCGAACACGGCCTGCGGCGCGCGCGGGCTGTTGGCTTCGTGCACCGATTCCGGGCCGCCGGCCAGGATGACACCGCGAGGGGCGAAGGCGCGAACGTCGTCGTCGCTCATGTCGAACGGATGGATTTCGCAGTACACGCCGATCTCGCGGACGCGGCGGGCGATCAGCTGGGTGTACTGGGAGCCGAAGTCGAGGATCAGGATCCGGTGAGCGTGAATGTCTTGGGCCATGGCCATCTCTCGTAGCGAAATTCTTAAACGACACGGGGCTGTATCAACCAGCCCCGTGTCCGACTCATTTACCGAAGAACCCTCAACCTACGCGGTAGTTCGGGGCTTCCTTGGTGATCTGCACATCGTGAACGTGGGACTCGGCCATGCCGGCGCCGGTGATGCGGACGAACTGCGGCTTGGTGCGCATGTCCTGGATATCGGCGCTGCCGGTATAGCCCATGGCGGCACGCAGGCCACCCATCAGCTGGTGGACGATGGCGGTCAGTTGGCCCTTATAGGGCACGCGGCCTTCGATGCCTTCGGGTACCAGCTTCTCGGCGCCAGCGGAGGCGTCCTGGAAGTAGCGGTCGGAGGAACCGGTGGAGCCGGCCATGGCGCCCAGCGAGCCCATGCCACGGTAGGACTTGTAGGAACGGCCCTGGAACAGCTCGATCTCGCCCGGAGCCTCTTCGGTACCGGCGAACATCGAACCCATCATCACGCAGTAGGCGCCAGCCACCATGGCCTTGGCCAGGTCGCCGGAGAAGCGGATGCCGCCGTCGGCGATCAGCGGAACTCCGGTGCCTTCCAGGGCAGCGGCGACGTTGGCGATGGCGGAGATCTGCGGTACACCGACGCCAGCGACGATACGGGTGGTGCAGATGGAGCCCGGGCCGATACCGACTTTCACGGCGTCGGCGCCGGCGTCAGCCAGTGCCTTGGCGGCTTCGCCGGTAGCGATGTTGCCGCCGATGACCTGTACCTGCGGGAAGGTTTCCTTCACCCAGCGCACGCGGTCGATCACGCCTTTGGAGTGGCCGTGGGCGGTGTCGACGACAACGACGTCAACGCCGGCGGCAACCAGGGCGGAAACCCGCTCGCCGGTGTCGGCACCGGTGCCGACAGCCGCGCCGACGCGCAGACGACCTTCGTCGTCCTTGGAAGCCAGCGGGTAGGTCTTGGCCTTCTCGATGTCACGGAAGGTCACCAGACCGGTCAGGCGGAACTTCTCGTCGACCACCAGCATCTTCTCGATGCGGTTCTCGTAGAGAGCAGCCTTGATCTCTTCCAGGGCAGTGCCTTCACGGGCGGTGACCAGTTTTTCCTTCGGGGTCATGATCGCGGAAACGCTGTCGCCGACGTTCGGCTTCACGCGCAGGTCGCGACCGGTGACGATACCGACCAGCTCACCCTCTTCCACCACCGGGAAGCCGGAGAAGCCGTACTCGCGGGCGATCTGCAGCAGCTCGATGATCTTGGTCGACGGGGTCACGGTGACCGGATCACGAACGATGGCGGTCTCGTGCTTCTTGACCTTGCGGACCTCGGCGGCCTGCTGCTCGATGCTCATGTTCTTGTGGATGATGCCGATGCCGCCTTCCTGTGCCATGGCGATGGCCAGGCGGGCTTCGGTCACGGTATCCATCGCGGCGGACACCAGCGGGATGTTCAGTTCGATGCCACGGGTCAGGCGAGTCTTGAGACTCACGTCCTTGGGCAGGACTTCCGAATAACCTGGAATCAGGAGGACGTCGTCGAAAGTGAGGGCTTCTTGGCTGATGCGCAGCATGGCGGGGGCTCCCGATCGGGAAAAATGGAAGCGCGGCATTATATCTCAGTCAGGGGGTCGGGCTCAACGCAACCGGACGATCTGAATGAAGCCTTTATGAACCTCGCGCGCTGGCCCCTGTCCGCAGGCCCGCTTATCATCCTTCGCCATGCAGAAAGATCCCTTCCAACGGCTGGGCCTCGACCGCGAGGTTCTGACCGTCAGCCAGCTCAACCAGCGCGCCCGCCACCTGCTGGAGGACGTGTTCCCGCAGGTCTGGGTCGAGGGAGAAATCTCCAACCTCGCCCGCCCGGCGTCCGGCCATATGTATTTCACCCTCAAGGACAGCAACGCCCAGGTGCGCTGCGCGCTGTTCCGGCAGAACGCCCTGCGCGTGCGCCAGGCCCTGCGCGACGGTCTCGCGGTGCGGGTGCGCGGCAAGGTTTCGCTGTTCGAGGGGCGTGGCGACTACCAGCTGATCGCCGATACCGTCGAGCCGGCCGGTGATGGTGCGCTGCGCCTGGCCTTCGAGGCGCTGAAGGAAAAGCTCGCCACCGAGGGCCTGTTCGCCGCCGAGCGCAAGCAGGAACTGCCCGCGCACCCACGGCGCATCGGCATCGTCAGCTCGCCCACCGGCGCGGTGATCCGCGACATCATCAGCGTATTCCGCCGCCGCGCGCCGCAGATCGAGCTGACCCTGATCCCGACCGCCGTGCAGGGCCGCGAGGCCATCGGGCAGATCGTCCGCGCACTCAAGCTGGCCGACGCACAGGGCTTCGATGCGCTGATCCTGGCCCGTGGCGGCGGCTCGCTGGAAGACCTCTGGTGCTTCAACGAGGAACCGGTGGCCCGCGCCATCGCCGCCTGCGTGACGCCCATTGTCAGCGCCGTGGGCCATGAGACCGACGTCTCCATCAGCGATTTCGTCGCCGACGTGCGCGCGCCCACGCCCTCCGCCGCCGCCGAGTTGCTGGCGCCCCACAGCGGCGACCTGCAGCAGCGCCTGGACAGCCTGCGCCGCCGGCTGATCCTGCGCATCCAGGACCGTCTGACTCGCGAGCGCCTGCGCCTGGAAGGCACCGCCCGGCGCCTGCGCCACCCCGGCGAACGCCTGCGCCAGCAATCCCAGCGCCTGGATGACCTGGACATGCGCCTGCGCCGCGCCTTCGAGCGCCAGTTGCAGATTCGCCACGAGCGCGTCGTACGGCTGGACACCCGTCTCGCCGCGCAGCACCCCGGCCGCAACCTGGCCCTGCTGCGCCAGCGCCTGGACAACCTCAGCGCCCGCCTGCCGCGCGCCACCAACGCCATCCTGCGCGAACAGCGCCAGCGCCTGGACAGCCTGATGCAGACGCTGCACATCGTCAGCCCGCTGGCGACACTCGGCCGTGGCTACAGCATCCTGCTGGACGACAAGGGCCAGGCCATCCGCAGCGCCGCGCAGACGAAGAACGGCCAGCGCCTCAAGGCCAAGCTGGGCGACGGCGAACTGGAAGTGCGGGTGGAGGACAACCACCAGGCGCCCGTGACCCTTTCCCTGCTGGACTGACGGCCGATGACCGACCTGCTCGCGCCGATCCTGCCGCAGCCCGATCCTGACTGGGCCGAGGCCTTCCGCGTGCCCATCGTCGAATGCGAACAGCCGCTGCAGGCGCTGGGCATCGCCACCGGCTTCGCGGTGTGGCCGGCGTATCACCGCCTCGGCGTGCCGAACGCGCAGCCGGAATGCTATGCGCGTACCGAAGTCTTCGAGCGCCTGCTGCACGCCGCGAGCCTGCTGCCCGATGGCATCCGCCTGGTGATCCTCGATGCCTGGCGGCCCTTCGCCGTGCAGCAGCACCTGTACGACACGCTCTACGACATCCTCCGCCAGCACGAGCCGGACGCCGATCCGCGCGAGCTGACCCGGCGCACCCGTGAATTCGTCGCGCCGCCCAGCACCCGCGCCGAGTCGCCCAGTCCGCACCTCACCGGCGGCGCCATCGACCTGACCCTGTGCGACAGCGAAGGCCGCTGGCTGGACATGGGCAGCCTGTTCGACGAGGCGACGCCGCGCTCCTACACCCGCCATTACGAGGAGATTGCCCAGCCTGACGGAGCCCAGCGCCATGTCCGCGACAACCGCCGGATGCTGTTCAACGCCATGCTGGCGGCGGGTTTCAGCAACCTCTCCAGCGAGTGGTGGCACTACGACTACGGCGACCAGCTGTGGGCCGCGCACTTGGGCAAGCCGCACGCCATCTACGGCCCGGCGCAGGTGCAGTCGCTGGAGCAGCTGTGGCGCCAGCAGCTGGAAGGGCTGCGCCGCTAGCAACTGCTTTTGTAGGATGGCGTGGAGCGCAGCGATACTCATCAATGGCGCAGCTGGATTATCGATGGGTATCACTGCGCCCCACCCATCCTACGTTCGTGCTCCTGGACTAGTCCGCAGCACAACTGGGTTCCGCTCTCGACGAAATCGCCGCGCCCGCCGGAGCCGCCCGTGTAGACTGCCCGTTTCATCCGCCGACACGTCCACGGATAGCGCAATGTTCCGACTTTCCTGCCTGCTCATCGCCTCACTCTTCACCCTGACTGCCCACGCCGAAGGCTTCATCAGCCGCACGCTGAACAAACCCGTACCCGGCGGCGTTGCCGTGGTGCAACTGGGCCAGGGCGCCGCCGTGCCGACCGCCACCTACCAGGGCAAGCAGGTGCTGGTGGTGCGCGAGGAAGGCCGCGACTGGATCGCTGTGGTCGGCATCCCGCTGACCGCCAAGGCCGGCAACCAGCAGATCGTCGTGAAGCAGGCCGGCGCCAGCCGCAACCTCGGCTTCAACGTGGGCAGCAAGCACTACAAGGAGCAGCGCATCACCCTGAAGAACACCCGCCAGGTGAATCCGCTGCCCGAAGACCTCAAGCGCATCAACCGCGAGCTGGCCGAGCAGACCGCCGCCTACCGCAGCTTCAGCCCCGGCACGCCGAGCAACCTGGTACTGGACAAACCGGTCAACGGCCCGCTCTCCAGCCCCTTCGGCCTGCGCCGCTTCTTCAACGGCGAGGAGCGCAATCCGCACTCCGGGCTGGACTTCGCCGTGCCCGCCGGCACCCCGATCAAGTCACCGGCCGCCGGCAAGGTAATCCTGATCGGCAACTACTTCTTCAACGGCAACACCGTGTTCGTCGACCACGGCCAGGGCTTCATCAGCATGTTCTGCCATATGTCGAAGATCGACGTGAGAGTCGGCGATGCGGTCCCGCGCGGCGGCGTGGTCGGCCGCGTCGGCGCCACCGGCCGCGCCACCGGGCCGCACATGCACTGGAACGTCAGCCTGAACGACGCCCGCGTCGACCCGGCGATCTTCATCGGCGCGTTCAAGCCCTGATGCGGCTTCGCTTCGATGGACGCAGCGCCCTCTTCGCGCTGCTCTGGTTCGCCGTACTGGTCTGGCTGGCCACGGCCGGGGCGCACCTCGGCTGGCTGCGCGGCTTCGGCGGCGATGTGCTGGCGGTGATCTGGCTGTACTGCCTGCTGCGCGCAGCTATCGATGCGCCTGCCCACTGGCTGGCTGCTGCGGCGCTGGGCTGTGGATTGATCATCGAATTCGGCCAGTACCTCGCCGCGACTTTCCACTGGCAGATCGGCAACCGCGCTCTGCGCATCGTGCTCGGCGCCACGCCGGATTGGCTGGATGTGCTGGCCTACTGCATCGGCTTCGTGCTGATCCTCGCGGCACGGCAGACGCGCCTGGCCCTCAGGCCAGCGGGTAACTGAAGAACAGCGCCATTTCCCCGGGCAGCACCTGCGCCGGGTCGTAGAGGTCGGTGGACAGCCCGCTGAGGGCGAAGCCACGGGAGCGGTAGAAACCCACCGCCGGCAGGTTGAGGTTCTGGGTCTCCAGCCACAGGTGGCGCGCCTCGGTGCTCCGGGCCCAGTCCACGCAGCCTTCCAGGAGTTGCCGGCCGACGCCCTGGCCGCGCGCATCGGCGAGGACGAAAAGGTCGTCCAGCACCGCGCGGCGATTCCAGATTTCGTAGCGGGCGATGGCGAAGCCCAGGCGCTCGCCCTCCTCGTCGACGGCCACGGCGGTCCAGTCGGCCGCCGTGACGTCATCCTTCAGGTCGGCGAAGGGATAGCGCTTGGTCTGCGGCTCGGTCAGACGCTCCTCGCGCAGGATGAAACCATCGGCGGCACTCTCGATGCGCAGGATCGAGTCGCTCGAGTAGCTGCCGTCGAAGCCCAGCAGCCACTCGCCGTCTTGCGCCCACACCAGCGGGCGCAGGAGCCGGTCGCTCATCAGTTCATCTGCATGCCGTGCATGTCGTGGCCCATATCCGTACCTTTCGGTGCTTCCTTCTGCACCGCGACCTCGACCTTCACGTCGCCGGCCTTCTGAAAGTGCAGGGTCAGCGGGAAGCGCTCGCCATCGGCCAGCGGCTTCTTCAGGCCGAACAGCATCAGGTGATACTGGCCGGGCGCGAAGACGATCTTGCCGCCGGCGGGGATGTCCACGCCCTCGACCTTCACCATCTTCATCATGCCGTCCTTCTCGATGTGCTGGTGCACCTCGGCGCTGGCGGCGCGCTCGGTGTCGGCGCCGAGCAGGCGGTCGGCCTCCTTGCCGTGGTTCTGCACGATGAAGTAGGCGGCGCCGTTCACCGAGTTGGCCGGCAGCAGCAGCGACCACGGGTGGTCGATGTGCAGGTTGCCGGCCTCGTATTCGTGGGCCATGGCGGCGCCGGAGAAGCCCAGCAGGACAGCGAAAGCGAGCAGGGTTTTACGCATGTTCGAGACTCCAGTTGGCTTGTGATCAGGTCCGCCGCAACGGCGGGAATCCATCGGGCCGCGGGCGCAACGATCGCGCCGCAGCATAGCCTGCCTCGCGGCAGGCGTCAGGGTGGAAGCACGTCCCACCCGCAACGCTCAACTCAAGGCAGGGCTGCGCGGCTTGATCCGCGACAGCACAGCCCAATCCAGCGCCAGCACCAGCAGCAGCGAAGCGCCCACCAGCGGGAAGGCAACGCCGAGGATGACCATGATCGCCACCCCGCCCTTCCACACCGGCATCGCATGGGGCATCGGCGGCACACCGAGGCGACCCTGCGGGCGGCGCTTCCACCAGATCCACAGGCCGCTGACCGCGCTGAGCAGGATCATCAGGCAGACAGCGAGCATGAGCAGCTGGTTGAACAGACCGAACATCTTGCCTTCGTGCAGCATCACGCCGGATTCGACGCCTTTGGCCACCAGCCCGTAGTCCTTCCAGCGCACGTCGGCGAGTACCTTGCCGGTGTACTGGTCGATGTGCAGGGTGGCGTCGTTGCGCGAGTCGTCAGCAAACACCGAGACGGTGAACACGCCCTGCTCGCCCTTGGGCAGGGCGATGGCGTAGCCCGGCGTCACACCGGCCTGGTCGGCGGTATCGACCACCTGCTGCAGGCTGATCTGCGGCATCGCCATACCGCCGGAGGCGTGAGCCATGTGCTCGGCGTGGGCGCCGCCGGACATCGGCATCGGGGTGTTTTCCATGGCCCAGGGGATGGTCTGGCGGTGCGCGTCATTGAGCGTGCGCGCCTCCAGGTCCGACTTGGGCACTTCGTTCCACATGGGCGCCGGGAAGCGGTTCCACACGTCGGCGAAGGTCTTGCCCCAGAAACCGGTCCAGGTCATCCCGGTGAGCAGCATGAACAGCATCAGCAGCGAGCCCCAGAAGCCGACCACCACATGCACCTCGCGCCACAGCGCGCGACCGCGACGCGACAGGTCCGGCCACAGCAGCACCCGCAGCGAGCGCTGGCGCGGCCACCACAGGTACAGGCCGGACACCACCAGCACGATGCCCCAGCCGGCGGCCAGCTCGATCAACCGGTCACCGACGGTGCCGATCATCAGTTCGCCGTGCAGCGCGCGGGCCATCGCCTGCAGGTTGGACTTGCCGTCCTGCACACCGAGCAGCTTGCCGCTGTAGGGGTCGACGAAGGCATTCACCTCGCGTCCATCCAGCTGCGAGACGAACTGCGCGCTGCGGTCGGCGGCCGGCGCCGGCAGGTACTGGCTGACCTGCAACTGCGGGTTCTGGTGATGCAGGTGCATCAGTTGCTCGTCGGCGGACAGCCGCACCTCTCCGGGTTTCACCCGCAGCAGGTCGCTGTACATCAGCGGGTCGAGCTGCGGCTTGAACAGGTAGATGATCCCGGTGATCGACAGCAGGATCATGAACGGCGCGACGAACAGCCCGGCATAGAAGTGCCAGCGCCAGGCCAGGTTGTAGAAATCGAATGTCTTCTTCTGCATTCGTTGGTCTCCTCACGCAAGGAGGCCCCCGTCCGGCGGGGGCCGGTCGGGCTTAGAAGCTGAAGTCCACTTTGGTCCAGAACGTACGTCCCGGCTCGTGGATCGATTCGGGGTCGTTGGCCGGATAGCCGAAGCCGGCGTTGCCCGCCAGGTTCAGGTGCTCGGCGTAGTCCTTGTCGAACAGGTTGTCGACGCCAGTGCTGACCTTGAGGTTCTTGCTCAGCTTGTACGCGCCGTTGAGCGAGAACACCGCGAAGCCGGGGCTTTCGTCGAAGTCGTAACCGACCACGTTGCCCTGGTTCTCGGCGATCCGCCCCTGGTGCGCGACCACGCGCCAGAGTCCGCCGGCGCTCCAGTCGCCTTCCACGTAGGTCAGGCCGAAACGCGCTTCCAGCGGCGGCATTTGCGGCAGCGCAGTGTCGTCGGTGGTGTTCTTGCCCCAGGCGTAGGCCAGGGTGCCGTCGGCGGTCCAGTTACTGGTCAGCGCATAAGCCGCGCCCAGTTCGCCACCCATGATGCGGGCGTCGACGTTCCGCGCCTGGGAGGTGCGTCCCATCATGCCGCCGGGCATGTAGTCGAACAGGATGTAGTCGCGGATCACGCCGACGTAGCCCGAAGCCCAGGCCTTGAGCTTCTCGTCCTCGTACTGCGCGCCGAAGTCCAGCTGGGTGGTCTTCTCCGGCTTGATGCTGTCGAAGGCGTTGACCGAGCCGGTCGGGCCCTTGTCCGGGGAGAACAGCTCCCAGTAGTCGGGGAAGCGCTGCACGTGGCCGAGGCCGACGTAGAGGGTGGTCGGCGTGTCGGCCAGGTCGTGCTCGTAGCGGGCGAAGCCGCTGGGCAGGGTGTCGGCGCGGGTGTCGTCGGCGGTGGGGTTGGGCATCGCCATCATCCCCGAGCCGGTGCTCTGCCGGTAATCCTTGACCGAGGCGCGGTCCAGGCGCGCACCGGTGATCACGCGGTCGCGGTCGGCGGCGTACCAGGTCAGCTCACCAAAGGCGCCGTAGTTGTGGAACACGGCGTCCTTGTCCCACGGCTGCTCGTCATAGGTGTTGATGCCCATGCCGCTGCGTTCGCGGTGCTCGTTGGTCTGCGCATCGACGCCGGTGATCAGCTTGAAATCGTCCCAGCGCCAGGTGGCGGCCAGGCGCCCGCCGAGGGTACGGCGGTCGACGTTGGAGGCCATGGGGCCGGCCATCATGCCGGTGCCCGAGGGCGTGCGCAGGCTGTAGTTGTCCATCACGTGGTCGGCGTAGTTGTAGTAGACCTGCGCCTCCAGCTTGTCGAGCACGCCACCGATGTTGGACTTCTCGAAGCGCAGGCCGAGGCTTTCTCGCTTGAACTGCGAGCCGTCCATGCCACGCCCGGCGTAGCGCGCCTCGCCATCGCCCTTGCCGGCGGTGAGTTCGACCAGGGTGTCGGCGTCCGGCGTCCAGCCCACGGCCACGTCGCCGTTCCATTTGTTCCAGCGCGAAGGCACGGTGTTGCCGCTGCCGTCTTCGTAGTCATCGGACTGCGACTTGTTGCCGGTGAAACGCAGGTAGCCCTCGGGGCCACCGGCGGCGGCGTCCAGCACGCGGTCGAAGCGGCCGTTGGAGCCGGCGGTTAGGCTGCCGTTGACGCGCATGCCCAGTTCGCCGAAGCGCTCCGGCTCACGGTCGAAGCGGATGGTCCCGGCCGAGGCGCCGGGGCCCCAGATCACGGTCTCCGGGCCCTTGACCACGGTGAGCTTGTCGTAGGTTTCCGGCGAGATATAAGAGGTGGGCGCGTCCATCCGTGCCGGGCAGGCGCCGAGCATGGTGCTGCCGTTGGTGAGGATGTTCAGGCGCGAGCCGAACATGCCGCGCAGCACCGGGTCGCCGTTGGTGCCGCCGTTTCGGATGGCGGAGAAGCCGGGGATGGTCTTGAGGTAGTCGGCGCCGTCGCTGGCGGGGATCGGCTGGCGCGGCTGCTTGGGGTCGGTGACCACGGTCAGCGGCGAACTCTGCGCCACGGCGGTGATGACGCTGGGCGACAGCTCGGTAACCGACGCATTGGTGGCGTGGGCCGAGTGATCTTCTTCCTCGGCCAGTACCGGAACGGCAGTGAGACCGCCAAGGGCGGTCAGCGCGCACAGGGCGCGCAGGCCGACGGCAGTTTGCCGACGGCGCAGGGGCATGCGGGTCATTCCATGAGTTCCATGATCGATGATGACGCCCGCTCCACGCGTACTCGCACGGCGCGCATACCAATGCAGGCATCCGCGCCGGGGTCGGGGAGTCGGGATTGCGGGTCAGCCGATCAGGAACGGGGGTGCGCGGGAGCGGGCGCCGGGGAAGACCGGCGAGGCGGGAATGCGGGAAGCAACGAACAGGGCAACGGGCGCGCCGACAGCGGGCAGGCCGTGGTCGAGCACGACCGGTGGCGGCGTCAGCGGCGGGCTGTGGATCAGCAGGCTGCAATAGCCGCACTTCTCCATGAAGGCGTCGGCGGTAAGCGGCTGCTCGCCGTGGGAAACCTGGGCGGCTTGATGGTCCGCAGCACGCTGGCTGTCGGAGCAGTGCATGTCCTCCATGCCGGCCATGTCGTGGGACATGGCCTTGCCATGCTCCATCGGCATGACGTGGTCCATCGGCATGGACATGGGCATGGCGTGATCCATCGGCATCGACTGGGAGACCAGCGGGCCGACATAGATCATCAGCATGGCGAACAACGCCAGCCAGGTACCTACGCCTTGTCGTGTACGACGGGTCACGAAATGTCCTTGCGGATGGAGAGTTCCCACCTGGGGCGGGTGCGCAATGATCGCACGGAGTTACAAAGCTTCGCTGCGGCACGAAGACGCAGAATCAGTTAAGCACAGCGACAAGCTTCAGGATAAATTGCTGAAATGGCATATTTCTGACAATTATTTCTCGATAAATAGACTTGAAAGACTATTCCTACCAAATTTTTCCAAATGCTTGCCATTGGTCTCCCAGGCCTTTAGCTTGGCACTCATGAAAACCGCACACACCCTCATTCTGCTTCGCCAACACGCCTGCCTGCGCCTGGTCAGCCCGCGACTGCGTGGCTGAGCCCCCCCTCCCCGGTTCCGCCTCATTCAGATTTTTATGCGCAGGCCCCGCAGGCCGCAGAGAACAAGGATTCCGCTCATGAGCATGTTGAAAGACCCGTCGAAGAAATACCGCGCCTTCACCCAGATCACCCTGCCCGACCGCACCTGGCCGGACAAGATCATCGACAAGGCGCCGATCTGGCTGTCCACCGACCTGCGCGACGGCAACCAGTCGCTGATCGAGCCGATGGACGCCGAGAAGAAGATGCGCTTCTTCAAGTGCCTGGTTCAGGTCGGCCTGAAGGAAATCGAAGTGGGCTTCCCGTCCGCCTCGCAGACCGACTTCGACTTCGTTCGTGAGCTGATCGAGAACGACCACATTCCCGATGACGTCACCATCCAGGTACTGACCCAGGCCCGTGACGACCTCATCGAGCGCACCTTCGAGTCCCTCAAGGGCGCGAAGAAGGCCATCGTCCACTACTACAACGCCTGCGCACCGAGCTTCCGCAAGATCGTCTTCAACCAGGACAAGGCTGGCGTGAAAGCCATCGCCGTGGCCGCCGGCCAGACCATCAAGCGCCTGGCCGAAGCCGCGCCGGAAACCCAGTGGGGCTTCGAGTACTCGCCGGAAGTGTTCAGCTCCACCGAGACCGATTTCGCCGTCGAGGTGTGCAATGCGGTGATCGACGTGTTCCAGCCGACCCCGGCCAACCGCCTGATCCTCAACCTGCCCGCCACCGTCGAGTGCGCCACCCCGAACAACTACGCCGACCAGATCGAGTGGTTCGGCCGCCAGATCAACAAGCGCGACAGCGTATTGCTCAGCCTGCACACCCACAACGACCGTGGTACTGGCGTGGCTGCTTCGGAACTGGCCCTGATGGCCGGCGCCGACCGCGTCGAAGGCTGCCTGTTCGGCAACGGCGAGCGCACCGGCAACCTCTGCCTGGTGACCATGGCGCTGAACATGTACACCCAGGGCATCGACCCCGAGCTGGACTTCTCCGACATCGACGCCGTGCGCAAGGTGGTGGAAGAGTGCAACCAGATTCCGGTGCACCCGCGTCACCCCTACGTCGGCGACCTGGTCCACACCGCCTTCTCCGGCTCCCACCAGGACGCCATCCGCAAGGGCTTCGCCCAGCAGAAGGACGATGCCGTGTGGGAAGTGCCGTACCTGCCGATCGACCCCGCGGACATCGGCCGCAGCTACGAAGCGGTGATCCGTGTGAACAGCCAGTCCGGCAAGGGCGGCATCACTTTCCTGCTCGAGCAGGAGTACGGCATCAGCCTGCCGCGCCGCATGCAGATCGAGTTCAGCCAGGTGGTGCAGAACGAGACCGACCGTCTCGGCCTGGAGATGACCGCCGAGCAGATCTACACCCTGCTGCAGACCGAGTACCTGCAGGCCGTCTCCCCGTTCGGCCTGAAGAACTACCGCCTGCAGGAAGAGAACGGCGTCTGCGCCATCGACATCGACGTGACCCACAAGGGCGAGCAGCATCGCTGGCATGGCAAGGGCAAGGGCACCCTGGAAGCCCTGGTCGCCTCGCTGCCGGTGGACGTCGAGATCATGGACTACAACGAGCACGCCATTGGCGCCGGCACCAATGCCCGCGCGGCCGCCTATATCGAACTGCGCGTCGAGGGTGGTCGTTCGCTGCACGGCATCGGCATCGATGAAAACATCACCACCGCGAGCTTCCGTGCGCTGTTCAGCGCCCTGAACCGCGCCGTGACGCTGGGCCACGCGAAAGCCGCGTAAGCCTTAAGCTAACCTGAAAGTCCCTTTGCCCCGGACGCCTCGTGCGTCCGGGGCTGTTTTCGAAGGAGCGAAAACATGACGGACACCCCGCAGGACAATCCCTTCCAGACGCCCGCTGCGCCCCTTCACGACTTACCCTCCATCGCTGCAGGCGTCTCCCTCTACAAGATCAGTGCCGTCGGCATCGCGACCTTCTTTGGCCTGCCCGTCGCCGGGGCCTGGGTCATCACCCAGAACCTCAAGCGGCTCGGTCGGCCGCAGGAAGCGAGGAACATCTGGTTTACCGGCATAGCGCTGACCGCGGCCATATTCGTCATCGGCCAACTCCTGCCCGCCAACATGTCCGGCATGCCGATGGCGATAGCCACGTTGGTTTTCATGGTCGGCCTTGCCAAGCAGCGCTGCGAATCAGCACTCAAGGAGCATGCCGCTGCCGCAGGCCGGTTCGCCTCGAACTGGCGCGCCTTCGGCGTCAGCCTGCTGTTTCTGCTCGGCGTCCTGGCCGTGCTCTTCGTCGGCACAGTGATCCTTTCCTTGCTCGGCCTGATCTGACCCAACCTCCTCGCACCGCCTAAAGATTCCCCCTAGTCCCCTAGGGGGCAGTCTCCGCAATGCTGGTACTCGCCCCGATTACCCCTGCCTCGCCCCTTCCCTAGTCTTGCGTGCACTGCCGTGAAAGCGGCAGGCAAACAAAAAACCGTGTCACGCAATCAGACACATTCGGCTGCCCCTGCCTTGCGTACAGAGGCGCCTGGTTACCTACAACAACAACGAGCTCGACGTGCTTGGCCATCTGCCTTCACCCGCTTCAGGAGCCAGTAACCGTGAACCCGCAATCCCACTCGAAATCCGTCCAGACCTCGCGTTATTCCTGGTATGTCGTCGTGCTGTGCATGGTGGCGTACATCTTCTCCTTCGTTGACCGGCAGATCCTTTCGCTGATGATCGAGCCGATCAAGGCCGACCTTCAGATCAGCGATACCCAGTTCAGCCTGCTCAGCGGGCTGGCCTTCTCGCTGTTCTACGCCTTCATGGGCCTGCCTATCGCCTATCTCGCCGACCGTTCCTCGCGGGTGAAGATCATCGCCATCGGCGTGGCGTTCTGGAGCTTTGCCACGGCCGCCTGCGGCCTGTCGAAGAACTTCCTGCAGATGTTCCTGGCACGCATGAGCGTTGGCGTCGGCGAGGCCGCGCTGACGCCGGCGACCTACTCGATGCTCGCCGACCTGTTCCCCAGGGAGAAACTCGGCCGCGCGCTGGGGTTGTACTCCATGGGGGCGTTCCTCGGCGGCGGCCTGGCCTTCCTGGTCGGCGGCTATGTGATCGAGGCGCTGCGCGACGTGCCGGCCATCGACCTGGGCTGGCTGGGCCAGGTGCGCTCCTGGCAGATCGCATTCTTCATCGTCGGCCTGCCCGGCGTGCTGGTGGCGCTGCTGATCGCGCTGACCATCCGCGACCCGGCGCGCAAGGAGGCGAACCCGCAGCACAAGGCGACCATCGGCGACGGCCTGCGCTTCCTGCGCCGCCACCGCGCGACCTTCACCTGCCACTACCTCGGCTTCTCGTTCTTCGCCATGTGCCAGTACGCGCTGATGGGCTGGGCGCCGGCCATGTACATCCGCCAGTACGGCCTGACGCCGCTGGAGGTGGGCTACATCCTCGGCGGCATCCTGCTGGTGCTCAACACCGCCGGGGTGTTCTGCGCCGGCTGGCTGGTGGATGTGCTGCAGAAGCGCGGGCGCAGCGACGCCGCGATGATCAGCGGCATGCTCGGCGTGGCCTGCACCATTCCCTTCGTCATCGGTTCGGTGACAGCGAGCAGCCTGCAGCTGTCGGTGCTGCTGATGGGCCCGGCGATGTTCTTCTGCGCCTTCTGCATCTCCACCTCGGCGGCCGCCATGCAGGTGCTCACGCCCAACCGCCTGCGCGCGCAGGTGTCGGCGCTGTTCCTGCTGGTTTCCAACCTGATCGGCCTGGGTGTCGGCACCACACTGGTGGCGCTGCTCACCGACCAGTACTTCAAGGACCCGAAGGCCGTCGGCTCGTCCATCGGCATCATCGTCACCCTCGCCGGCCTGCTCTGCCTGTGGCTGCTCGGCAACGGACGCAAGCACTTCCGTCGCAGCCTGGGCCAGGAGCAGACAGCCCAGCCTGAAGCCGCACCGCTGGACAGCACCGCCACCGCGAACTGATCGCGCCGCCTCGACAAGATTTACGCCCGTTCGCCGGCGTGGCGCCCCGCGCCCCGGCGAACGGCGCCCAGGAGATGACGATGTTCCGTAATCGCTTTACCGGTGCGCTGCTGTGCAGCGCGCTGATGCCCCTCTGCGCCCAGGCCGACCTGATCGACGACAGCCGCCTGGACACCACCCTGCGCAACTTCTACATGCTGCGCGACTACCGCCAGGACAATGCCCCGCAATCCCAGGCCGGCAGCTGGTCCCAGGCCGTGCTGGCGCGCTTCAGCTCCGGCTTCAGCGAAGGCACCATCGGTGTCGGTGTGGACTTCACCGGCTTCTACGCCCTGAAGCTCGACGGCGGCGCAGGCACCAGCAACGACAGCAACCTGCCCTACGACCGCACGACGGGTGAGCCGGTGGATGACTTCAGCCGGGGCGGCGCCACGCTCAAGCTGCGCTATTCGAAGACCACGCTGAAGGTCGGCCTGCTGGAGCCGTGCCTGCCGGTAATCTTCCAGGATGACGTGCGCGTGCTGCCGCAGACGTTCCAGGGCGTGATGCTGGAGTCGAAGGAGTCGGAGCGCTTCAGGTTCACCGCCGCGCAACTGTGGAACACCAGTACCCGCGCCTCCAGCGACCGCGAGTCGTTCTATCTGGCTACCCGCCCCGCCAGCCAGGACAGCAACAAGCTGAACCTGGGGGGCGTCGATGCGCAGTGGACGTCCGGCCTGTCCACCAGCTACTACTTCGCCCAGCTCGAGGACATCTACGACCAGCACTACGTCGGTGCCAACCTCAAGCAACCGATCGGCGAGAACACCGCGCTGCTCGGCACCCTGAGCTACTTCCACAACGAGGAATCCGGGCAGGCGCTGGCCGGGCGCATCGACAACCGCGCCTATGGCGCGCGACTCGGCGTGAAGCACGGCAGCCACATGCTTTCCGCCACCTACCAGCGCATGCTCGGCGAAGACATGTTCCCCATGCTGCTGGGCAACACACCACAGCCGTACCTGGTCAACTGGGTCACCAATGGCGGCTTCTTCTGGGCGCAGGAGCGCTCCTACCAGCTGCGCTACGACTATGACTTCGCCAGCCTCGGACTGCCGGGCCTGACCCTGATGACGCGCTACACCAAGGGCACCGACATCTCGCGGCCGGGCCAGAGCGACGGCCACGAATACGAGCGCGATACCGATGTGGGCTACACCATTCAGAGCGGCCCGCTGAAGACGCTGTCGTTCCTCATGCGCACCTCCACAGTGCGCAGCAGCTATGCCAGCGACTACGACGAGGTGCGCTTCATCACAAGCTACCCGCTGGCATTCTGAAGCCAGAAACGAAGAAGGCCCCTCACGGGGCCTTCTTCATTGTCAGGGGACGCTTACTCGTCGTCGCCGCTGGCGGCGACTGCGCCAAGGCAGCACAGTCGGTGCTGCTGGTCGCCGGCCTGCAGCAGCCAGGTCTCGTCTTCGGCCTGGTAGCTGGCCTCCATCACCTGGTTGTAGCTGAAGCGCCACTCGCGGCGGTCGCGGCCATCGATGGACTCGATCTGCAGCACCACGTCTTCGCTGGCGAAGGGCTGGTCGGCGTGGGCGGCGGCGTCGGCCTGGTCCAGCAATGCCTCGTTGAGCTCGAACTGCCAGGCGTGCAGACCGTCGATCAACAGCATGTCGGCGGTTTCCAGCTGGTCCAGCAGGTAGGGAGTCGTGGTCATGACGGGCACTCGGCAATTGGGCTGGCCGCCATGATAGACCAGCTGGCGTACCGCTGCCGGCCAATCCGCCCCGCGGCGCAAGGCAGCGCGTCTACACTGAGGGTTCCCGCCCCTCAGGAGTCAAAGCAGATGCGTACACGCGAACTCGGACAATCGGGCCTGAAGATTCCGGCGCTGGTCTTCGGCGGCAATGTGTTCGGCTGGTCCTCCGACGAGGCGACCTCGTTTCGCTTGCTGGACGCGCTGCTCGACGCGGGGCTGAACTGCATCGACACCGCCGACGTTTACTCGCGCTGGGTGCCGGGCCACGAGGGCGGTGAGTCGGAAACCCTGATCGGCAAGTGGCTGAAGAAAACCGGCAAGCGCAACCAGGTGATCATCGCGACCAAGGTTGGCATGGACATGGGCAACGGCCACAAGGGGCTGTCGGCGGTGTACATCGAGCAGGCACTGGAGCGCTCGCTCAAGCGCCTGCAGACCGACTACATCGATCTCTACCAGTCCCACTGCGACGACCCGCACACCTCGATGGAGGAAACCATGGGCGCCTTCGCCGAGGCCGTGGAGCGCGGCAAGGTGCAGGTGATCGGCGCCTCCAACTTCGACGCCAAGCGCCTGCGCGAAGCCCAGGAGCTCTGCACCCGCTTGAAGCTCCCGCAATACCAGAGCCTGCAACCCAACTACAACCTGTACGACCGCGCCAACTACGAGACGCAACTGGAGCCCACGGTGCAACAGCTGGGCCTGGGCGTGATCAACTTCTACTCCCTGGCGGCGGGCTTCCTCACCGGCAAGTACCGTCGCGAGGACGACCTGGGCAAGAGCAGCGTGCGCGGCTACAAGGTGAAGAACTTCATGAACGAGCGCGGCTTCGCGATCCTCGATGCGCTGGAGGAAGTGGCCGGCGAACTGCACGCCACGCCGACCCAGGTCGCACTCGCCTGGCTGATGGCCCGCCCGAGCATTACCGCGCCGATTGCCAGTGCGTCGAAGCTGGAGCAGTTGCCCGACCTGATCGCAGCGGTGGAGCTGAAGCTCAGTGACGAGGCGATCCAGCGGTTGGATACCGCCAGCGCCTACTGAGGAAGTCACGGGAAATCTGACCGTAGGATGGGTGGAGCGCAGCGATACCCATGCTGTCAGCGCTGCAATTGATGGGTATCGCTTCGCTCCACACCATCCTACTTGGAGACTCCCTGCAGGAGCGCGCCAAAGCCCGCCCCTCCAGGGAAATCCGTTACGCCCGGATATCGAACTCGTCGGCGTCGAGGTTTGCCGGGAATCGCTCGCGGTAGGCCGCGAGCTCCGCTGCGCTCAGGGCAATCTGGAAGACCCCGTCGGCATTGCCGGCGGCCAGCAGGTTGTCACCCTGGAAGTCGAGCACCTGGCTGTCGCCGGAGTAGGCGTGGCCCTTGCCATCTTCACCGACGCGGTTGACCGCCGCGACATAACAGAGGTTCTCGATAGCCCGTGCCGGCAGCAGGCGATTCCAGTGCTGGCGGCGCGCAGCCGGCCAGTTGGCGGTGTAGAGCAGCAGGTCGGTATCCTGGGGATCGCGGCTCCAGACCGGGAAGCGCAGGTCGTAGCAGACCAGCGGGCGAATCCGCCAACCCTTCCATTCCAGCAGCACCTGCTGGTCGCCGGGCGTGTAGTGCTTGTGCTCGCCGGCCATGCGGAACAGGTGGCGCTTGTCGTAATGCTGCATCTCGCCGTCCGGGCGCGCCCAGAGCAACCGGTTGCGATGGCTGCCATCGGCGGCGCGGATGATCACGCTGCCGCAGACCACGGCATCGAGCCTCGAAGCCTGCTCGCGCAGCCAGGCGTAGGTCGCGCCCTCCTCCGCCTCGGCCAGCGTCTCGGAATCCATGGAAAAACCAGTGGTGAACATCTCCGGCAGGATCACCACGTCGGCGCCACGGGCGCTTTCCAGCAGCGCCTCGAAGCGCTCGCGGTTGGCCTTGGCGTTGTGCCAGACCAGGGTGGTCTGCACGAGGGCGAGCTTGAGGTCGGCCAGTTGAGTCAGATCGCGCATAGTCGTTCCGCTGCCTGACGCAGCGTCTCCTCTTTCTTGGCGAAGCAGAAGCGCACCAGGCGCATGTCCGCCGGCGGCTGCTGGTAGAACACCGAGACCGGAATGGCCGCCACGCCATGCTCGGTGGTCAGCCATTCGGACATGGCGACATCATCGAGGTCCGGGCGAATCGCCGAGTAATCGACCACCTGGAAGTAAGTTCCGGCGGCACGCTGGAAGGTGAAACGCGAGCCTTCCAGCAGATTGCAGAACAGATCGCGCTTGGCCTGGTAGAAGCCCGGCAGCTCGCGCAAGTGCTCGGGGTGCGCGGCCATGAAGTCGGCCAGCGCCCATTGCAGCGGAGTCACGCCGCAGAAGTTCACGTACTGGTGGATCTTGCGCATCTCCGCCGACAGCGCCGGTGGCGCCACCACGTAGCCGGTCTTCCAGCCGGTGACGTGGTAGGTCTTGCCGAAGGAGCTGATGACGAAGGCGCGCGGATACAGCTCGTCATGGGCCAGCACGCTGGCGTGCTGTACGCCGTCGTAGATCAGGTGCTCGTAGACCTCGTCGCTGATCACGTAGATCTCGCGGTCGCGGATCAGCTCGGCCAGGCGATCCAGGTCGGCACGGTCGATCAACGCGCCGCTGGGGTTGTGCGGGCTGTTGAGGAAGATCAGGCGCGTGCGCGGGGTGATGGCATCGCTCAGGCGCTGCCAGTCGATGCGGAAGCCCGGCTGGCTCAGCGCAACGTGCACGCAATGGCCACCGGCCAGTTCAACCGAAGGCTCGTAGCTGTCGTAGCAGGGATCGAGGACGATGGCTTCGTCGCCGGGGCGGATCAGCGCCTGTACCGCGCAGAAGATCCCTTCGGTCGCGCCGGGAACGATGGTCACTTCGGTGTCGGAGCTGACGTTGCGGCCATACAGGCTCGCGACCTTGATCGCGACCTGTTCGCGCAGCGCCGGCAGGCCGGTCATCGGGCTGTACTGGTTCTGCCCGGCCATGACGTGGCGGGCGACCGCTTCGAGCAGCGGTGCGGGGCCGGGGAAGTCCGGGAAGCCCTGGGAGAGATTCAGCGCTCCGCTTTGCGCGGCGAGCTGGGACATGCGGGTGAAGATGGTGGTGCCGACATTCGGCAGTTTGCTGGTAAGCATGGTGTGACTACAGGCTGCAGGCGATGAGAGGAAGTCCCTACTCTATCGCCTGCGGCTTGCGGTCTAAAGACTGACAGACGTTATTTACGTTTGTCCTTCTTCTTCTTCTCCGCCTTCTTGTGGTGCGACATCAGGCGGCGCTTCTTGTTGACCTGGCGATCGGTGAGCTGGGTCTTCTTGCCCTCGAACGGGTTGTCACCGCCCTTGTACTCGATGCGGATCGGCGTACCGACCAGCTTCAGCACGCGGCGGAAGGTCTTCTCCAGGTAGCGGGTATAGGCCTTGGGCACCGCATCCACCTGGTTGCCGTGGATCACGATCAGCGGCGGGTTGGCGCCCCCCAGGTGCGCGTAGCGCAGCTTGATGCGGCGGCCGTTGACCATCGGCGGCTGGTGAACCTGGATGGCGTCCTCGAGGATCTGCGTGAGCTTGCTGGTGGGCCAGCGGGTCACGGCGGAACGGAAGGAGTCCTGCACCGACTTGTACAGGTGGCCAACGCCGGTGCCGTGCAGCGCCGAGATGAAGTGGATGTCGGCGAAGTCGGCGAACATCAGCCGGCGCTCGAGCTCGGTCTTCACGTAGTCGCGCTCGGCCGATTCCATGCCGTCCCACTTGTTCAGCGCGATGACCAGCGCACGACCGGTCTCCAGCACGAAGCCGAGCAGGTTGAGGTCGTGTTCGACCACGCCCTCGCGGGCGTCCATGACGAAGATGACCACGTTGGCGTCCTGAATCGCCTGCAGGGTCTTCACCACGGAGAACTTTTCGACCGCCTCAAAGATCTTGCCGCGGCGGCGCACGCCGGCGGTGTCGATCAGGGTGTACTTCTCTTCGTTGCGCTCGAAGGGAATGTAGATGCTGTCGCGGGTGGTGCCGGCCTGGTCGTAGACGATCACCCGCTCTTCACCGAGCATGCGGTTCACGAGCGTGGACTTGCCGACGTTGGGGCGACCGATGATGGCGATCTTGATGCCATCCTTCTCGCTCGGACCGGGGATGCGCTTGGCTTCCTCGCCCTCGGCGACTTCTTCCAGCTCGCCGGGCAGGTCGTTGTCTTCCGGCGCTTCCGGCTCCGGGGCGAACATCTCGCCCAGGGCTTCCTGGAGCATCTGGGTGATGCCACGGCCGTGGGCGGCGGCGATCGGGATCGCATGCCCCAGGGCCAGCGGGCTGAACTCGGCGCGGGCGATGTCCGGATCGACGGTGTCGACCTTGTTGGCCACCAGGTAGGTGCGCTTGTTCTTCTTGCGCAGGTGCTCGCCGATCATCTCGTCAGCGGCGGTGAGGCCGGCGCGGGAGTCAACCATGAACAGGACGGCATCGGCCTCTTCGATGGCCTGCAGCGACTGCTCGGCCATCTTGGCGTCGATACCCTCTTCGTCACCGGAAATACCACCGGTATCGATGACGATGAATTTCTTGCCCTGCCACTTGGCCTCGCCGTACTGGCGGTCTCGGGTCAGACCTGCGTACTCGGCGACGATGGCGTCACGGGTGCGGGTCAGGCGGTTGAACAGGGTGGACTTGCCGACGTTCGGACGGCCCACCAGGGCTATTACGGGAACCATGCGGCTCTCCAGGAATTTTGATTTTCAGAAAACACGACGGCCGCTGCCGTTTTTCACGGCAGCGGCCGGCAGTAACACTCAGCTTAGCGAATCGTGTAGGCGGCCAGCTTACCGCTGTTGCCGAACACGTACATCCAGCTGCCGACTACCAGCGGGCGAACCCGCACGCCGTCACCGTCGACCTTCTCGCGGCCAACGAAACGACCGTCCACCTGACTCAGCAGGTGCACGTAACCTTCCAGGTCACCAACGACCACGTTGCTCGACAGCACGGCCGGAGCGGACAACTGGCGGCGAGCCAGGGCGTCGTTGCTCCACAGCGAGGACGAACCACGGGAGTCGAGGCTTTCCACGGTGCCGCTGGACTGGCTGATGAACACGCTGCCGGTACCTTCGGCGACGCCGACGTAGCTGGAAGCTTCACGCTGCCAGAGTACGCGGCCGGTGCCTACGTCCAGTGCCGCGGCGCGGCCCTGGTAGCTGGCGACATAGAGCACGTTATCGACCAGCAGCAGGCCGCCGTCGATATCGACGACGCGGTCCAGCTCGGAACGGCCTTGCGGAATCGCAACGCGCGCTTCCCAGACCGGCAAGCCACGCTCCACGTCTACTGCAACGACCTTGCCGCTGGCCAGACCGGCCAGGGCCAGTCGGCCCGCGATCAACGGAGCGCCAGTGCCGCGCAGGGTCAGCACGGGTACGGTGCCTTCGTAGATCCAGCGCTGGTTGCCGGTAGAAGCATCGAAGCCGATCAGCTTGTCGTCCTGGGTCTGCACCACCACCACGTCACCGTTGGTAGCCGGAGCAGCCAGCACTTCGCTGGTGACCTTGGCGCGCCACTTCTGCTCGCCCGAACCGGAATCCAGGGCAATCACGTCGCCACGCAGGGTGCCCAGCAGGACCATGCCGCTGCCCACACCGACGGCGCCGGAGATCGGCAGATCGAGGTCTTTCTTCCACAGCACTTCGCCGGTTTCGCGCTGCATGGCCATGACGCGGCCTTCGGCAGACGCGGCGTAGATGGTCTGGCCATCCACGGCGGGCTCGAGCAGGTTGTACAGGTCGCCCTGGCCGTCACCGACCGAACGGCTCCACTGTTTCTCCAGGCGGACCTCTTCCTTGAAATCGGTCAGCTCGGCCGGCGGCAGTTCTTTCTTGCTATTACTGCTGCAACCCACAGCCATCAGGGTCAGTGCCAGCAGTGCAACGTGTTTCCAACGCAACATCTCAGGCGTCTCCCTTGGCCAGGTCGTCGAGTTTCATCTGCAGGGCGCCAACGGCGGCGTCTTCCGGCAGGGCAGCCTTGGCCTTTTCGTAGGCGACACGGGCGTCGTCGTTGCGCTTGAGCTGCAGCAGCAGGTCGCCGCGCAGTTCTTCGCGAGTGGCGACGTAGGCCTTGTCGACGTTGCCGTCGAGCAGCTTCAGACCGTCTTCGGCCTTGCCCTGGGCAGCCAGGACACGTGCCAGGCGCTGGCGCGCCAGCTCGCCGAGGGTGGCGTCAACCGGCTTGTCGACCACGGCCTTGAGTTCGAGGACGGCGTCATCCAGCTTGCCGCTGTCCACCGCAACCTTGGCGACGAACAGGCGGCCGTACTGGGCGTACGGTGTGCCGGCGAAATCGGTGTTCAGCTTGCCAGCGAGCTCGGCGACCTTGGCGGTGTCGGGCTTGCCGGCCGGGTTCAGCGCGGTTTCCAGCAGGGCCTGGTAAATGATCGAGGCACCCTGGGACTGGTTGCTCTGGTACTTTTTCCAGGCCTGCCAGCCAAACACCACGATCAGCGCCAGAGCGGCGCCGGTCAGCAGGGGCATGCCGTTACGCTGCCACCAGTCCTTGATGTCAGCGATCTGTTCTTCTTCGGTACGGTTACTCACCCCAATACTCCTATCCGCTCGATTCAGGCCTGCTTGAGGCAGGCAGCCAGGTGCTCGGGCAGAGCATCCCAGGCGATATTCTGTTGTTCGCCCTCGCCACGCAGGGGCTTGAAACCTACCACGCGGTTGGCCAGTTCGTCGTCACCCAGAATCATTGCGAACTGTGCACCGCTCTTGTCGGCCTTCTTGAACTGGCTCTTGAAGCTGCCGGCGCCGGCGTTGACCAGCAGGCGCAGGCCCGGAATGGCCTCGCGCAGCTGTTCGGCCAGGGTCAGTGCAGCCAGCTCCGCCGGCTCGCCGAAGGCGCAGACGTAGAGATCGGCTGGGCGGTTCAGCTCGGCGGGCACCACGCCCAGGGTTTCCAGCAGCAGGACCAGGCGTTCCACGCCCATGGCGAAGCCCACGCCCGGAGTCGGCTTGCCGCCGAACTGGCTGACCAGGCCGTCGTAGCGGCCCCCGCCGCAGACAGTGCCCTGGGCGCCGAGCTTGTCGGTGACCCACTCGAAAGCGGTGCGGCAGTAGTAGTCCAGGCCACGCACCAGCTTCTGGTTGATCTCGTAGCGCAGGCCGACCGCGTCCAGACGGGCCTTCAGGCCCTCGAAGTGGGCGATCGACTCTTCGTCCAGGTAGTCGTGCAGGCTCGGCGCGCCGACCAGCAGGGCCTGGGTGCTCTCGACCTTGCTGTCGAGGATGCGCAGCGGGTTGGTGGTCATGCGGCGCTGGCTGTCTTCGTCCAGCTGCTCGAAGCGCTCCTGCAGGTAGGCCACCAGGTCGTCGCGATAGCGCGCGCGGGCTTCGCTGGAGCCCAGGGTGTTCAGCTGCAGGGTCACGGCGTCGGCCATGCCCAGCTTCTGCCACAAGCGCCAGGTGAGGATGATCAGCTCGGCGTCGATGTCCGGACCGGGCAGGTTGAAGACTTCCACGCCGATCTGGTGGAACTGGCGGTAGCGGCCTTTCTGCGGCTTCTCGTAGCGGAACATCGGGCCGGTGTACCACAGCTTCTGTACCTGGCCACCGCCCGACAGGCCATGCTCCAGCACGGCGCGCACGCAGCCCGCAGTGCCTTCCGGACGCATGGTCAGAGATTCGCCGTTGCGGTCTAGGAAGGTGTACATCTCCTTGTCGACCACGTCGGTGCCTTCGCCGATGCCGCGGGCGAAGAGTTCGGTGAACTCGAGGATCGGCAGGCGGATCTCGCTGTAGCCGTAGCGGTCCAGCAGGCCGGCGAAGGTGCGTTCCAGATAGCGCCAGGCCGGGGTCTGGTCCGGCAGGATGTCGTTCATGCCACGGATGGCTTGCAGGGACTTGCTCACTTAGGATCCTTGTTGCGGTCAGCCGCGCACGATGAGTGCGGCGTCGGCCTCGGCCTTCTCGGCCGCTTTTTCGCGGATCAGCCGTTCCAGCTCATCCACCAGGTTATCGTTCTGCAGCTTCTGCGCCGGCTTGCCGTCGATGTAGATCAGGTTGCTCGGCGTGCCACCGGTGAGGCCGATGTGGGCCTCCTTGGCTTCACCCGGACCGTTGACCACGCAGCCGATCACGGCGACGTCCAGCGGCACCAGCAGATCCTCCAGACGGCCTTCCAGCTCGTTCATGGTCTTGACCACATCAAAGTTCTGCCGCGAGCAGCTCGGGCAGGCGATGAAGTTGATGCCACGGGAGCGCAGGCGCAGTGATTTGAGGATGTCGAAGCCGACCTTGATCTCTTCCACCGGGTCGGCGGCCAGCGAGATGCGAATGGTGTCGCCGATGCCCTCGGCGAGCAGCATGCCCAGGCCGACGGCCGACTTCACGGTGCCCGAACGCAGGCCACCGGCTTCGGTGATACCCAGGTGCAGGGGTTGTTCGATCTGCTTGGCCAGCAGGCGGTAGGCGGCGACGGCCATGAACACGTCGGAGGCCTTCACGCTGACCTTGAAGTTCTGGAAGTCCAGACGGTCGAGGTGATCGACATGACGCATGGCCGATTCCAGCAGCGCCTCAGGGGTCGGCTCGCCGTACTTCTTCTGCAGGTCCTTCTCCAGGGAGCCGGCGTTGACGCCGATGCGGATCGGGATATTGCGCTCGCGGGCGGCATCCACCACGGCCCTAACGCGGTCTTCGCGACCGATGTTGCCGGGGTTGATGCGCAGGCAGTCGACGCCCAGTTCGGCCACGCGCAGGGCGATCTTGTAGTCGAAGTGGATGTCGGCAACCAGCGGCACCTTGACCTGCTGCTTGATCTTGCCGAACGCCTCGGCGGCGTCCATGTCTGGCACGGAGACGCGGACAATGTCGGCGCCTGCGTCTTCCAGACGACGGATCTGGGCCACGGTGGCGGCCACATCGAGGGTATCGGTGTTGGTCATGCTCTGCACGGCGATGGGAGCATCCCCACCCACCGGCACGTTACCTACCCAGATCTTGCGGGACAGGCGGCGTTTGATCGGAGACTCGCAATGCATCTTACTGTCCACCCAACTTCAGGCGAGCGGTGCCACCGCGCGCCGGCGTGACTTCGACCGGCTGGCCGTTGTAGCTGACCTGGGCGCCCTGGGCGAAGCCCAGTCGCAGCTGGACTGGCGCCTTGGCGGCGACTTCCAGTGAATCTCCCTTGCGCTTGAGGCCCTCAAGGACAACCTTGCCGTCGGCATCGGTCACCTGGGTCCAGCAATCGGCGCTGAATTGAACCTTGACCACGCCCTGTCCTGCGGAAGCGACCACCGGGGCGGCAGGCGCCTCGGTCGGAGCCACAGGGGCAACCGGAGCAACCGGGCTGGCCGGAGCGACGGGCTGCTGCGCAGCCGGTTGCTGAGCCGGAACCGCGGGCGCCTGCGCCGGAGCGGTTTCGGCAGCGGTCGGGGCGCCGGGTACTGACGGGCTTGCAGCGAGCGGCGGAGTGCCTTCGGCCGGAACCTCGGCACTGCCGTTGTCGCCGGCCGGCTCACTGGGAACCGCCGGAGTGTTGGCCTGGTCCTCGGCGACAGCCTGGTCTTCCGGCTCGTCGAGGGTGTGGATTTCGGTGGTGCCGTCGGCGCTCTCGACCTCGACATGCTCCATGTTCAGGCTGCCAGTCTCGGCCGGGCGCGCAGAACGCTCCTGCCACCAGAAGTAGCCGAAGCCGATGAGTACGGCCAGCAGCGCCAGGCTGAACAGGCGCAGCAGGTTACGCGACAGGCGTACCGGCTCGACGACACGGCCGAGTGCCTGGACGTTGCTGCCAGTGGCGTCGGTGCCGGTGTACTGGTCGAAGGCGGTAACCATCTGGGCCTGGTCCATACCCAGCAGCTTGGCGTAGGCACGGATGTAACCACGGGCGAAGGTGTGACCCGGCAACTGCTCGAACGAGCCCTGTTCCAGCGAACGCAGGGCGTTTTCGGTCAGGTTGAGCTGGCCGGCGACCTGAGCGGTGCTCCAGCCCTTGTTCTCGCGCGCCTGGCGCAGCGTTTCGCCAGGGTTGGCGCGGGTCGTGCCGATGACATCGGACTGCGACGTATTCATCATTTATCCGCCTGGTATGCCTGGTATTCAGGAGAAGCGGGATACAGGCGCTTGAGTTGCAGCCCGTAGCTGGCAGCGGTATCCCGGTCGTCGTAGATCTTGGCCAGTCGAATCCCCAGCAACAGGCTGCGCGCGGTCTGCGGGCCCCGCTTGAGGTATTCCTCGTAATAGCCGCGAGCCGGCACGTACTCGCGGTCCTGGTAGGTCAGGTCAGCCAGTTCGAGCAGCGCACCCGTCGAATTGCGGTTCAGGCGAATGGCCTTCTCGAAGTATTCCTTGGCCTGAGCGCGGTTGTTGAGCTTCATGCTCACCAGGCCGAGGTTCTCGAAGATGCGCGAACGCTCGGAATAGAGGCCGTCTTCGGTGGCCTTCATGTAGGTGTCGTAGGCTTCCTGGTAACGCTTCTGCTCGAACAGGAAACCCGCGTAGTTGTTCAGGATGCGCGCATCGCCCGAGCGCGAGGACAACGCCTTGCGGAACTCGCTCTCGGCGAGCTTGGGCTCTTTCTCGACCTGATAGACCACGGCCAGGGCAGCATGGGCATCGGCGCTGGAAGAGTCGAGATCCAGGGCCTGGCGCAGCGGCACCTTGGCCTGCTCGGTGTTGCCCATCTGCAGGTAACCGATGCCGAGCTGGATATAGGCGTCACGCGCCTCGTCCCGGCCCTTCTCGGTCTTCAGAGGATCCTGTTTACCAGTCGTCACGCAACCCGTCAGCACGGTTGCCAACAGTAAGCACAGCGCGGCGCGCAGGGTCATCGGAATCCTCCCTAGTTCAGTTTCGGTTGGTAGCAGGCGCGGTCTGGTCGGCATCGGCCGCCAGCTGACGTACGGCAATATAGCGTTCGCTGCGGCGGGTGCGGTCCATCACCTGGCCTACCAGCTGACCACAGGCGGCATCGATATCATCGCCACGGGTGGTACGAACGGTCACGTTGAAGCCGCTCTTGTGCAGCATGTCCTGGAAACGGCGAATGGCATTGTTGCTCGGACGCTCGTAACCGGAATGCGGGAACGGATTAAACGGAATCAGGTTGATCTTGCAAGGGAAATCCTTGAGCAGTGCGATCAGCTGCTCAGCATGCTCGGGCTGGTCGTTGACGCCGGCCAGCAGGGTGTACTCGATCGTCAGCACGCGCTCCTTGCCCAGGCGCGTGATGTAGCGGTAGCAGGAATCGAGCAGCATCTCGAGCGGGTACTTCTTGTTGATCGGCACCAGCTTGTTGCGCAGTTCGTCGTTGGGTGCGTGCAGCGACAGGGCCAGGGACACGTCGGTCACCTCGGCGAGCTTGTCGATCATCGGCACCACGCCTGAGGTGGACAGGGTCACCTTGCGCTTGGAAATACCGTAGCCGAGGTCTTCCATCATGATGCTCATGGCGGTCACGACGTTGTCGAAGTTCAGCAGCGGCTCGCCCATGCCCATCATCACCACGTTGGTGATGGCACGGTCGATCTTGCCCGGGATGGTCCCGAACGACTGGTTGGCGATCCACACCTGGCCGATGATCTCGGCGGAGGTCAGGTCGCTGTTGAAGCCTTGCTTGCCGGTGGAGCAGAAGCTGCAGTCCAGCGCGCAACCGGCCTGCGACGACACGCACAGGGTGCCGCGGCCGCCTTGCGGGATGTACACGGTCTCGACGCAACTGCCCGAGGCCACACGCACCACCCACTTGCGGGTACCGTCAGCGGAAATGTCCTGGCTGACGATTTCCGGAGGGCGAATTTCGGCAACGGCCTCGAGCTTTTCGCGCAAGGCCTTGCCGACGTTCGTCATGGCGCCGAAGTCGACGGCGCCAAAGTGGTGAATCCATTGCATCACCTGGCCGGCGCGGAAGCGCTTTTCACCGATGGACTCGAAGAATTCCTCGAGCTGGGGCTTGGTCATGCCCAGCAGGTTGGCCTTTACAGCGGTATCAGTCATGGATTCACCCTCGCTCATTCGCCTGGATTAGCGAATGCGCTCGCACACCTCGGTGCTGGAGAAGAAGTAAGCGATTTCGCGGGCAGCCGAAGCTTCCGAGTCGGAACCGTGTACGGCGTTCTCGTCGATGGAAACGGCGAAGTCGGCGCGGATGGTGCCAGCGTCGGCTTTCTTCGGATCGGTAGCGCCCATCAGTTCACGGTTGCGCAGGATGGCGTCTTCGCCTTCCAGAACCTGAACAACGACCGGACCGGAGGTCATGAAGGAAACCAGGTCCTTGAAGAAGGGACGCTCTTTGTGCTCGGCGTAGAAACCGCCAGCTTCGCGCTCGGACAGCTGAACCATCTTGGAAGCGACAACGCGCAGGCCGGCTTTCTCGAAGCGGGTCAGGATTTCGCCGATGACGTTCTTGGAAACGGCGTCGGGCTTGATGATGGAGAAGGTACGTTGCAGGGCCATGGAAATAACTCCGAAAAGCAAGGTTGGTAATGCCAAGAAGCCCCTGGCGTGGCCAGGAGCTCCTGCGATTCTAGGGTTTGCCGCGCGCTGCGCCCGTGGGGCGGAAGCCGCGAAACCGGCCCGACTGCGACAGGGCCGGCGACTGGAAAATTCCCCCGGGGAAATTTTCGACAGCTCACCTAAAGATAAAACCCGCGAATTATACGCGGGTTCATGAAAAATGGGTACGCGGCTCTGGTGAGCCGCACCCTCAGTCGGCTTCTTCGATCCAGGCGGCCTGGATGGCTTCCAGCACCTTCTCCCCACCGCGGGAGGGATCGTCGCTGAACTCCGGCAATGCCAGCACCCAGCGATGCAGATCGACGAAATTCACGTAGCGCGGATCGACGTCCGGCTTGGATTCGGCCAGCTGGATGGCGATTTCGAGCACATCAACCCATTTCAGACTCATGTGAGCGCTCCGCCTCAGTGACCTTCGGACACCTGGTTGATGGTGTATTTCGGAATTTCCACCACCAGATCGGTCTCGCCGACCACGGCCTGGCAGGACAGGCGCGAATCCGGCTCCAGACCCCATGCCTTGTCCAGCATGTCGTCTTCCAGCTCGTCGGAGGCTTCCATGGAGTTGAAGCCTTCGCGCACGACCACATGGCAGGTGGTGCAGGCACAGGACATCTCGCAGGCATGCTCGATCTCGATGCCGTTGCGCAGCGCCGCCTTCATGATGGTTTCGCCCGGCTGGGCTTCGATCACCGCGCCTTCGGGGCAGTGTTCGGCGTGGGGCAGAAAGACAATCTGCGGCATCTTCGCTTATTCCTCGAGTTCATTGAGCCGGCGACCGGCCAGTGCGGCTTTGACGGTGGCGTCCATACGGCGCGCGGCAAAGGCGTCGGTCAGCTGGGACAGACGCTTGATCTGTAGTTCGATGGCAGTGGCATCGCTGCCGGTAGCCAGCTCGCGCAGCGAATCCATGCCGGCATCGATGACCAGGCGCTCATCAGCGTCGAGCAGGCGCTCGCCATCGGCGTCCAGCGCGGACTGCACGGCCTCCAGCAGGCGCTGAGCCTCGACCTGCTGCTCGCGCAACGTGCGGGCAGCCATGTCGTCGCCGGCGTACTGGAAGGAATCCTGCAGCATGCGGGCGATCTCGCCGTCGGTCAGGCCGTAGGACGGCTTGACCTGGATGCTCGCCTCGACGCCGGAGGACAGCTCGCGGGCGGAAACACCCAACAGGCCATCGGCATCGACCTGGAAGCTGACGCGGATTTTCGCCGAGCCCGCCACCATCGGCGGAATGCCACGCAGCTCGAAGCGCGCCAGGGACCGGCAGTCCTTGACCAGCTCACGCTCGCCTTGCAGCACATGAATCATCATGGCCGTCTGGCCATCCTTGTAGGTGGTGAACTCCTGGGCACGTGCCACCGGGATGGTGGTGTTGCGCGGAATCACCTTCTCCATCAGCCCGCCCATGGTTTCCAGGCCGAGCGACAGAGGAATCACATCCAGCAGCAGCAGCTCTTCACCGCGCTTGTTGCCGGCGAGGGCATCGGCCTGGATGGCGGCGCCGATGGCGACCACCTGGTCCGGGTCGATATCGGTCAACGGCTCGCGACCGAACAGCTCACCCACCAGCTCGCGAACGCGCGGCACGCGGGTGGAACCACCGACCATGACCACGGCGCTGACTTCCTCCAGCTCGATGCCGGAATCACGCACCGCACGGCGGCAGGACTTGAGACTGCGCTGGATCATCGGGTCGATCAGGGAGCCCATCTGGGCGCGAGTCAGCTCGCCGGTCCAGCTGTCGTAGGCGACGGTAACGCTGGCGCTATCGGTCAGGGCTTCCTTGGCGGCACAGGCGGTCTGCAGCAGACGGCGCTGGGCGCCCGGATCGAGGTCGGCCGAGATTCCGGCCTGCTCGATGATCCAGCCAGCAATGGCATGGTCGAAGTCGTCGCCACCCAGGGCGGTGTCGCCGCCGGTAGCCAGGACTTCGAAGACGCCACGGGTCAGGCGCAGAATGGAGATATCGAAGGTACCGCCGCCCAGATCGTAGATGGCGACCAGGCCTTCGGCGTTCTTGTCCAGGCCGTAGGCAACGGCGGCTGCGGTCGGCTCATTGAGCAGGCGCAGCACGTGCAGGCCGGCCAGACGCGCAGCATCCTTGGTGGCCTGACGCTGGGCGTCGTCGAAGTAGGCGGGAACCGTGATCACCGCACCCACCAGCTCGCCACCCAGGGTGGATTCGGCGCGCTGACGCAGGACACGGAGGATTTCGGCGGAGACTTCCACCGGGCTCTTGGCGCCCTGGACGGTCTCGATGAAGGGCATGTGCGATTCGCCCTGGGTGAAGCGGTACGGCAACTGGCCGCCAAGCTGTTTCACATCTTCCAGGCCGCGACCCATGAAGCGCTTGACCGAGATGATGGAGTTCAGCGGGTCTTGCGAGGCGGTGGCGCGAACGCTCTCACCCACCTCGATGCGATCGGCGAGGTAACGCACCGCCGAAGGCAGGATCACTTCGCCGCGGTCGTCCGGCAACGGAGCCGCGACGCCGCTGCGCACGGCAGCGACCAGGGAATTCGTGGTGCCCAGGTCGATCCCCACAGCCAGACGACGCTGGTGCGGCTGGGGGGTTTGTCCGGGCTCGGCGATCTGCAGTAGGGCCATGCGGTTTCTAATCAGGCTATCGGGCGCGGCGCGGGCCGCGCGGATTAATCGTCGAGTCGCTCTTCCAGCTGTCGCACTTCCTGCGCCAGCTTGTCGAGGAACTGCATGCGACGCACCAGGCGTTCGGCCAGGTCGCGGCGGGCGGCGTCATCCCAGCAATCGGCGAAATCCTCTTCCAGCCGTTGCTGGGCGGACTTCAGCTGACGCTTGAACTGCGCCACGCCGTCGAGATCGGCGCTTTCCTGCAGGTCTTCCAGGTCCTCGCGCAGCTGCATCTGCTGCAGGAGGAACTCCGGGTCCTGCACCGTGGCTTCCAGCGGCAGCGAATCGCCGCGCAGGGCCAGCAGGTACAGGGCACGACGCGGAACGCTCTTCAGCGTCTGGTAGGCATCGTTGAGTTCAGCGGCCTTGGCCTGCGCCAGTCGCTGCTCGCGCTCGGAAGCATCGGCGAAACGGTCCGGGTGGACGGTTCGCACCAGCTCACGGTAGCGATTGCCAAGGGCTTCCAGATCGATCCGGAAGCCCGGCTGCAGGTCGAACAGCGCGAAGTGACAGGGACTACCCACACCCAGCCTCAGACGTTGAAGCTTTCGCCGCAGCCACACTCACCGCGCACGTTCGGGTTGTTGAACTTGAAGCCCTCGTTGAGGCCTTCCTTGGTGAAGTCCAACTCGGTGCCGTCGAGGTAGACCAGGCTTTTCGGGTCGATGATGACCTTCACGCCGTGGCTCTCGAAGACCTGATCCTCGGCTGCCAGCTCGTCGACGAACTCCAGCACGTAGGCCAGACCGGAACACCCGGTGGTGCGCACGCCAAGACGAATGCCCTCGCCTTTGCCACGCCCTTCAAGGGAGCGGCGAACGTGGTTGGCGGCGGATTCGGTCATGCTGATGGCCATGGGAACTCCTTACTCAACGAATCGCTTCAGAGCAGACCTTTCTTCTGCTTGTAGTCGCGCACGGCCGCCTTGATGGCGTCCTCGGCGAGTACAGAGCAGTGGATCTTCACCGGCGGCAGGGCCAGTTCTTCGGCGATGGTGGTGTTCTTGATGGATTCGGCTTCGTCCAGGGTCTTGCCCTTCATCCACTCGGTGGCGAGGGAGCTGGAGGCGATGGCCGAACCGCAGCCGTAGGTCTTGAACTTGGCATCTTCGATGACGCCCTGCTCGTTGACCTTGATCTGCAGGCGCATTACGTCGCCGCAGGCCGGCGCGCCGACCATGCCGGTGCCGACGTCCGGATCTTCGGCGTTGAGCTTGCCGACGTTGCGCGGGTTTTCGTAGTGGTCGATGACCTTGTCACTGTAAGCCATGGCTAATCCTCACTTCTACGGGGCGGGTCAGTGGGCCTGCCATTCGACCTTGGACAGGTCGACACCCTCTTTGAACATATCCCACAGCGGCGAGAGTTCACGCAGCTTGGAAACGGCTTCCACCACCTTCTTGGCGGCGTAATCGACCTCTTCTTCGGTGGTGAAGCGACCGAAGCTGAAACGGATGGAGCTGTGCGCCAGTTCGTCGTTGCGACCCAGGGCGCGGAGCACGTAGGACGGCTCCAGCGAGGCCGAGGTGCAGGCGGAACCGGACGAAACGGCCAGATCCTTGAGCGACATCATCAGCGACTCGCCCTCGACGTAGTTGAAGCTGACGTTGAGGATGTTCGGCGCGTAGGAAGTCGGGCTGCCGTTGAGGTACAGCTCTTCCAGGTCCTGTACCTGATCGAAGAAGCGCTTGCGCAGGCCTTCGATGCGGGCCATTTCCTGGTGCATTTCTTCCTTGGCGATGCGGAAGGCCTCACCCATGCCAACGATCTGATGGGTCGCCAGGGTGCCCGAACGCATGCCGCGCTCGTGGCCGCCACCGTGCATCTGGGCTTCCAGGCGTACGCGCGGCTTGCGGCGCACGTAAAGAGCGCCCATGCCTTTGGGGCCGTAGACCTTGTGGGCAGAGAAGGACATCAGGTCGACCTTGAGTTTCTCCAGGTCGATGTCCACCTTGCCGGCCGACTGAGCAGCGTCGACGTGCAGCAGGATGCCGCGGGCGCGGGTCAGCTCACCGATGGCGGCGATGTCGTTGATGCTGCCGACTTCGTTGTTCACGTGCATGACCGAAACCAGGATGGTGTCGTCACGCAGGGCGGCCTCGACCATCGCCGGGGTGATGATGCCCTCGGGGGTCGGTTCCAGATAGGTCACTTCGAAGCCTTCGCGCTCCAGCTGGCGGCAGGTATCCAGAACCGCCTTGTGCTCGATCTTCGAGGTGATGATGTGCTTGCCCTTGGTCGCGTAGAAGTGCGCGACGCCCTTGACGGCAAGGTTGTCGGACTCGGTGGCACCGGAAGTCCAGACGATCTCGCGGGGGTCGGCATTGACCAGTTCGGCGACCTGGCGACGGGCGTTCTCAGCCGCTTCCTCGGCCTTCCAGCCGAAGAGGTGGGAGCGCGAAGCCGGGTTGCCGAAGTTGCCGTCAACCAGCAGGCAGTCGGCCATTTTCTGAGCGACACGCGGATCCACCGGGGTGGTGGCGGAGTAGTCGAGGTAAATCGGCAATCTCATCAGGTAACTCCTACAGGCGGGCGTTCGCTCAATCGATGGCGGACGCTTCAATCTTGTCGAGGCGCAGCGGCTTGGTGCCCGAGCAGCGACGCTCGTCCTGGCGCTGGGCGACCTCTTGAACTTCGCGGCGCTCGACCAGGTCGGCCAGGCTGATGCCGCTGAGGAACTCATGAATCTGCTGGCTGAGGTCGCACCACAAGTGATGCGTCAGGCAGGTATCGCCGGAGTGGCAGTCGCCCTGCCCCTGGCAGCGGGTAGCGTCGACCGACTCGTTGACTGCATCGATCACCTGGGCGACGTGGATGCCGGTCATGTCGCGGGACAGCTGGTAGCCGCCGCCCGGACCACGCACGCTGACCACCAGGTTGCCACGGCGCAACTTGGCGAACAGCTGTTCCAGGTAGGACAGGGAGATACCCTGGCGCTCGGAGATATCGGCGAGAGAAACCGGGCCACGCTGGGCGTGCAACGCCAGATCGAGCATGGCGGTGACGGCATAGCGGCCTTTGGTGGTCAATCGCATGGGGAAATCCGGAAGAATCGCTGGTATGGCGGGAGTATGCTCTTTTCCGACTATTTAAGTCAACTATAAGACCTATTAATTTAGTCGGAATTAGCCAGCGAACGGCGGCATATTGTAGCAGCAATGCAAGGGCCGGCGCATCACTGCGCCGACTTGCTGCTCTCCTCGTCCTTGACGCCGGCGAAGTCCTCTTCCCGCAGAACCGGAAGATCTTTCGCACAGTAGTCGCTACCCAGAGCTGTCAGAGCCTTGCACATGCCCTCCAGTCGGCCATCGACCGCCTGCAGGTGATCGAGCAACTGACCGATGGCACGGGCCACCGGGTCGGGCATGTCCTGGCTGACCCCGTAGGCATCGAACCCGAGCTTTTCTGCCATGGCCTGGCGCTTGGCGGCCTGATCCGCGTCATCCTTGACGATGATGCGGCCGGGAATACCCACCACAGTGGCACCAGGCGGCACCTCTTTGGTAACCACGGCATTGGAACCCACCTTGGCGCCAGCACCGACGGTGAACGGACCGAGCACCTTGGCGCCCGCCCCCACCACCACGCCGTCGGCCAGGGTCGGGTGACGCTTGCCCTTGTTCCAGCTGGTGCCGCCCAGCGTGACGCCCTGATAGATGGTCACATCGTCGCCGATCTCGGCGGTTTCGCCGATGACGATGCCCAAACCGTGATCGATGAAGAAGCGGCGACCGATCTTCGCACCCGGATGGATCTCGATGCCGGTCATCCAGCGACCGAAATTCGACACCATGCGCGCCAGCCACTTCCAGCCGGACGCCCAAAGACCATGAGCCAGGCGATGCAGCCAGACGGCATGCAGACCCGGATAGCAGGTGAGCACCTCGAAGGCATTGCGCGCCGCCGGGTCACGATGGAATACGCTCTGGATATCTTCGCGTACACGCTCAAACATCTTCATCACTCCGCTTGGAAAGCTCCCCGCGGGCAGCTTTCTGTGTCTCGGTGAGAATACCCCGCAGGATATTCATCTCCAGCTTGCTGACACCGGCACGGCCATACAGGCGGCGCAGGCGCGACATCAGGTGGCGCGGCTTCTGCGGGTCAAGGAACTGAATGTCCACCAGGGTCGACTCCAGATGCGCGTAAAAGCGCTCCAGCTCGTCCGACGTCACCGGAACGCTGTTGAGCATGGCAGTGGACTCGACCTTCTCCTGCTTGGTGGGCTGCCCCTGAACGGCCAGCCAGGCCATGCGCACCTCATAGACCAGCACCTGCACCGCCGTCGCCAGGTTCAGCGAGCTGAACTCGGGATTGGCCGGGATGTGCACGTGGAACTGACATCGCTGCAGTTCCTCATTGGTCAGACCGGCGTACTCGCGACCGAACACCAGCGCAACCTCACCGCCCTGCTGGACGTGTTCCAGGCTGGTGGTGGCGCACTCGCGGGGGTCGAGCAACGGCCAGGGGATGCGGCGATCGCGCGCACTGGTGCCGAGCACCAGGCTGCAGCCAGCCAGGGCATCTTCCAGCGTGGGCACGACCACGGCCGCATCAAGGATGTCATCGGCACCGGAGGCACGGGCGCGCGCTTCGCCACTGGGGAAATCCATCGGATCAACCAGGACCAGGCGCGACAGGCCCATGTTCTTCATCGCACGGGCCGTACCGCCGATATTGCCGGGATGGCTGGTGTTGACCAGCACCACGCGAATTTTGTCGAGCAACGCGCGACTCCACACAAAAGCGAAAAAGGGAGGGAATCCTACCGCAGCAGTGGGGCTTGCGCCACGCAGGCGACAGGTCGCTCTATTAACTCCATGGCTTTCTGCTAGAATGTCCGGCTTTCTTTAACGACCCAGGTGACCTCTCCATGCAGCCTATGCTGAATATCGCCCTGCGCGCCGCTCGCAGCGCCGGTGAACTGATCTTCCGCTCCATCGAACGCCTGGATACCCTGTCGGTCAACGAGAAAGAAGCCAACGACTACGTCACCGAAGTCGACCGCGCGGCCGAGCTCTCCATCGTCACCGCCCTGCGCAAGGCCTACCCGAACCACGGGATCATGGGCGAAGAAGGCGGCGTGCTCGAAGGCAGCGGCGAAGGCGCCGACTACCTGTGGATCATCGATCCGCTGGATGGCACCACCAACTTCATCCACGGTGTTCCGCACTACGCCGTCAGCATTGCCTGCAAATACCGCGGCCGCCTCGAGCACGCCGTGGTCCTCGACCCGGTCCGCCAGGAAGAGTTCACCGCCAGCCGTGGCCGTGGCGCCGCACTGAACGGCCGTCGCCTGCGCGTCAGCAACCGCAAGAGCCTGGAAGGCGCCCTGCTCGGCACCGGCTTCCCGTTCCGCGACAGCCAGATGGATAACCTGGACGCCTACCTGGGCATGTTCCGCAGCCTGGTCGGCCAGACCGCCGGCATCCGCCGCGCCGGCGCCGCCAGCCTGGACCTGGCCTACGTTGCCGCCGGCCGCTACGACGCCTTCTGGGAGTTCGGTCTGTCCGAGTGGGACATGGCCGCTGGCGCCCTGCTGATCCAGGAAGCGGGCGGCCTGGTGAGCGATTTCACCGGCGGTCACGAGTTCCTCGAGAAAGGCCAGATCGTCGCCGGCAACACCAAGTGCTTCAAGGCGCTGCTGACCAGCATCCAGCCGCACCTGCCGCCGTCGCTCAAGCGCTGAGCCTGAGCCACGACAGAAAAAGCCCGGCAATGCCGGGCTTTTTTGTGCCTGCGATAATCCAAATCCTGAGGCGGCGAGCTTGTTCGCGAAGCCTTTCCATCCGTAGCCACAGCCTTGGCCGATTCGCGAGCAAGCTCACTCCCACATAGAGCAAAAGAAAAAGGCGCCCATCGGGCGCCCTCCTCGCTCCACACCTGGCGACTGCTTATTGCTGACCCAGGATCAGTCGACCGCTCTTGTCGAGCGGGATCTGCGAGCCCGGATCGCGGTCCATGCGGACCTGGCCGGCCTTGCCGTCGATCAGGTACTTCACGTCGTAACCGACGACCTTCTCGCTGGTGTCGTTGACAGTGCTGCAACGGGATTCGGTGGTGGTGTAGGTATCACGCTCCTGCATGCCTTCCTGCACCTTGTTGCCCGCGTAGCCGCCGCCAATGGCGCCCGCCACGGTGGCGATCTTCTTGCCGTTGCCGCCGCCGATCTGGTTGCCCAGCAGGCCACCAGCGATGGCGCCGATCGCCGTACCGGCGATCTGGTGGGTGTCCTTGACCGGACGCTGATGGGTCACTGCCACGTCCTTGCAGACCTGGCGCGGATTCTTGATGGTTTCCTTGACCGGTTGAACGGCGAGCACCTCGGCGTATTGCGGCGCGCGGTCCACCAGACTGTAGGTAGCCACGGCGCCACCGGCAGTCACGCCTACAGCGCCCAGCACGGTACCGATTAGCAACGACTTGTTCATAGGGTTCTCCTGGTCTTTCTTCTCATATCGGGCCTCGCCCTTTACCTTGCCTTGGAGCAATCGATTTGTAAGAAGTTCCGACCATTCCGTGACACAGCACCTACAAATGAAAACTCCCGCCGAAGCGGGAGTTTTCTCTGAAAGACCGGAAACGCTCTATTACGGGCGCTCGTCGACTTCCTTGCTCGGCGGCGGAATCAGGTCCTCGGTGGACAGGTTCAGCCAGATCAGTACCACGTTGGCGATGTAGATCGACGAGTAGGTACCCGCCATCACACCGACGAACAGGGCAATGGAGAAACCGAACAGGTTATCGCCGCCGAAGAACAGCAGAGCGGCGATCGCCAGCAGGGTCGACACCGAGGTGGCGATGGTCCGCAGCAGGGTCTGGCTGGTCGAGATGTTGATGTTGTCGATCAGGCTGGCCTTGCGCAGTACGCGGAAGTTCTCGCGCACCCGGTCGAAGATCACGATGGTGTCGTTCAGCGAGTAACCCACCACCGCCAGTACTGCGGCGAGCACGGTCAGGTCGAAGGTGATCTGGAAGAACGACAGCACGCCCATCACGATGATGGCGTCGTGGATCAGCGAGAGGATCGCACCCAGGGCGAACTTCCACTGGAAGCGGAAGCCTACGTACAGGAGGATGCCGCCCAGCGCCAGGAGCATGCCGAGGCCGCCCTGGTCGCGCAGCTCTTCACCCACCTGCGGACCGACATACTCGACGCCGTTGACCTTGGCCGGGTTGGAAGCATCGGCTTTCTGCAGCGCAGTGGCGACCTTCTTGCCCAGTTCCGGGTCTTCGCTGGGCATGCGCACCAGGACGTCACGGGTGTCACCGAAGCTCTGCACCACGGCTTCGCTATAACCAGCGGCGACCAGTTGCTCACGCACCTTGGAGAGGTCGGCAGGCTGCTCGTAGGTCAGCTTGATCGACGTACCGCCGGTGAAGTCCAGGCCGAAGTTGATGCCTTTGAAGACCCAGCTGCCGAGGGCGATCAGGGTCAGGATCAGGGTCGCGGCGAACGCAATGTTGCGCACGCCCATGAAGTTGATAGTACCGATCTTGATATTCATCTCTGGCCCCTTAGATCCACAGCTTCTTAACGTCGCGGCCGCCGTAGATCAGGTTCACCATTGCGCGGGTGACCATGATGGCAGTGAACATCGAGGTGAGAATACCCAGGGACATGGTCACGGCGAAGCCCTTCACCGGGCCGGTGCCCATGGCGTAGAGGATGCCGCCGACCAGCAGCGAAGTCAGGTTGGCGTCGATGATCGCGGTAAAGGCACGGTTGAAGCCTTCATGGATCGCTCGCTGCGTCGACATGCCCGCCGCCAGTTCCTCGCGTATCCGCGAGAAGATCAGCACGTTGGCGTCCACCGCCATGCCCATGGTCAGCACGATACCCGCGATACCCGGCAGGGTCAGGGTCGCACCGAGGATCGACATCAGCGCCACCAGCATGACCATGTTGAAGGCCAGGGCGACGGTGGCGATCACGCCGAAGAAGCGGTAGATGACGATGATGAAGAGGGAAACGAAGACCATACCCCACAGGGAAGCGTCGATACCCTTGGCGATGTTGTCAGCACCCAGGCTCGGGCCGATGGTGCGTTCTTCAGCGAAGTACATCGGCGCAGCCAGGCCACCGGCGCGCAGCAACAGGGCCAGTTCCGAGGACTCGCCCGGGGCATCCAGGCCGGTGATGCGGAACTGGTTGCCCAGCGGCGACTGGATGGTCGCCAGGCTGATGATCTGTTTCTCTTCCTTGAACGCCGGAACAGCAACTTCCTGCTCGACGCCGTCGACGACCTGCTTGGTGTAGCGGGTGATCGGCTTCTGCTCGATGAACACCACAGCCATGCTGCGGCCGACGTTGTTGCGGGTCGCGCGGTTCATCAGCTCGCCACCGTGGCCATCCAGACGGATGTTCACCTGCGGACGGCCGTTCTCGTCGAAGCTGGCGCTGGCGTCGGTGACCTGGTCACCGGTGATGATCACGCCACGCTCCAGGCTCGCCGGCGGGCGACGCGGCTCGCGGAAATCGAAGGTCTCGGTGGAGGACTTGATCGCATCCGGCTCGGCGGCCAGGCGGAACTCCAGGTTGGCGGTCTTGCCGAGGATGCGCTTGGCTTCAGCGGTGTCCTGCACGCCCGGCAGCTCGACGACGATGCGGTTGGCGCCCTGGCGCTGTACCAGCGGCTCGGACACGCCCAGCTCGTTCACGCGATTGCGAACGGTGGTGAGGTTCTGCTTGATCGAGTATTCGCGGATTTCGGCCAGCTTGGTGGCGGTCATGGCCAGGCGCAGGACCTGCATGCCATTACGCTCGCTCTGGGCGGTTTCGAAATCGCGGAAATCCTTGGCGATGATCGACTTGGCCTTGTCCAGGTCGGCTTCTTCGGTGAAGCCCAGCTGGATGCCGCCGTCCTGCACAGGCAGGCTGCGGTAGCGCACGCGCTCCTTACGCAGGGCGCTCTTGACCTCGTTCTCGTACACCTTCATACGAGCGTCGACTGCCTTTTCCATGTCCACTTCCAGCAGGAAGTGCACACCACCGGACAGGTCGAGGCCCAGCTTCATCGGGTGGGCGGCAATGTTGCGCAGCCAGTTCGGCGTGGTCTGGGCGAGGTTCAGGGCGACCACATAGTCGTCACCCAGCGCGCGGCGGACGATGTCCTTGGCCGGCAACTGATCTTCCTGCTTGACCAGACGGATCAGGCCGCTGTTCTTGCCCAGCGAGCCGGCCTTGACGGCGATGCCCGCATCGGCGAGCGCTTTGCTGGCCTTGTCGACGTCGGCCTGGGTGACCTGCAACGCGGTGCTCGCGCCACTGATCTGGACGGCCGGATCGTCCGGATAGAGGTTGGGTGCGGAATAGATGAAACCGACGGCCAGGACCGCCAGGATCAGCAGATACTTCCACAGGGGATACTTGTTGAGCATGACACCGCCCGTTATGACGCGGGGCGCATCTTGCGCCCCGTCGGTTGGGTTTCTAGGTGGAGGATCAGATCGCCTTCAGGGTGCCTTTCGGCAGGGTCGCGGCGATCGCGGCCTTCTGGAACTTCAGCTCGACGTTGTCGGAAACCTCGACGACGACGAAGTCCTCGGCGACCTTGGTCACCTTGCCGGCGATACCGGCGGAAGTGACGACTTCATCGCCCTTCTGCAGGCCGGACAGCAGGTTCTTGTGCTCTTTCGAGCGCTTGGCCTGGGGACGCCAGATCATCAGGTAGAAGATGACCAGGAAACCGACCAGGAAAATCCACTCGAAGCCAGTGCCGGCCGGGCCTGCAGCAGCGGCGGGAGCTGCGGCGTCAGCGTAGGCAGCGGGAATCAGAAAACTCATTGGAAACTCCTGTCTCAAAGCTTTTTCGATGAATAAGGTCAGTCCGCCAGCGGCGGCACGGGAAGGCCGCGCTTGGCGTAGAAGGCGTCGACAAAGTTCGCCAATGTACCCTGTTGGATTGCCTCGCGCAAACCAGCCATAAGCCGCTGATAATGCCGCAAGTTATGGATGGTATTGAGCATGCTGCCGAGCATTTCGCCGCACTTGTCCAGGTGGTAGAGGTAGGCGCGGGAGAAGTGCTTGCAGGTGTAGCAATCGCAGGTCGGGTCCAGCGGAGACTCATCGTGCTTGTGCACCGCGTTGCGGATCTTGATCACCCCGGTGTCAACGAAAAGGTGGCCATTGCGCGCATTGCGGGTGGGCATGACGCAGTCGAACATGTCGACGCCCCGGCGCACACCTTCCACGAGGTCTTCGGGTTTGCCCACACCCATCAGGTAACGAGGTTTGTCAGCCGGCATGTGCCGCGGCAGGAAGTCCAGTACGCGGATCATCTCTTCCTTGGGCTCGCCCACCGACAGGCCGCCGATGGCCAGGCCGTCGAAGCCGATTTCCTGCAGACCTTCGAGCGAGCGCATGCGCAGCTCTTCGTGCATGCCGCCCTGGACGATGCCGAACAGCGCCGACGGGCTGTCGCCGTGGGCGGTTTTCGAGCGTTTGGCCCAACGCAGCGACAGCTCCATGGAGCGTTTGGCGACGTCGAACTCGGCCGGGTACGGGGTGCACTCGTCGAAGATCATCACGATGTCCGAGCCCAGCGCACGCTGCACGGCCATGGACTCTTCCGGGCCCATGAAGACCTTGGCGCCGTCCACCGGCGAGGCGAAGTACACGCCCTCCTCCTTGATCTTGCGCAGCGCGCCCAGGCTGAACACCTGGAAGCCGCCCGAGTCGGTGAGGATCGGCCCCTTCCACTGCATGAAGTCATGCAGGTCGCCGTGCTTCTGGATCACTTCGGTGCCCGGACGCAGCCACAGGTGGAAGGTGTTGCCGAGGATGATCTGCGCGCCGATGCCCTCGATATCGTGCGGGAGCATGCCCTTCACGGTGCCGTAGGTACCCACCGGCATGAACGCCGGGGTTTCCACCACGCCACGGGGGAAGGTCAGGCGGCCGCGACGGGCCTTGCCCTCGGTGGCCAGCAGTTCGAATTTCATGAAGCTCATGGATCAGTCCTCGGGGCCGCGCGGTGCCGGGTTGCGGGTGATGAACATGGCATCGCCGTAACTGAAGAAGCGATAGCCCTGCTCCACCGCCGCCGCATAGGCGGCCATGGTTTCGGGGTAGCCGGCGAAGGCGGAGACCAGCATCAGCAGGGTGGATTCGGGCAGGTGGAAGTTGGTGACCAGGGCGTCGATCACATGGAACGGCCGCCCGGGAAAGATGAAGATATCGGTGTCGCCACTGAACGGCTTGAGCACGCCGTCACGGGCCGCGCTTTCCAGCGAACGCACGCTGGTGGTGCCGACGGCGACCACGCGACCGCCGCGTGCCTTGCAGGCGGCCACGGCGTCGACCACATCCTGGCTGACTTCCAGCCATTCGTTGTGCATGTGGTGGTCTTCGATGCGCTCCACGCGTACCGGCTGGAAGGTGCCGGCGCCGACGTGCAGGGTGACGAACGCGGTATCCACGCCCTTGGCGCGGATCGACTCCAGCAGCGCCTCGTCGAAGTGCAGGCCGGCGGTCGGTGCCGCCACGGCGCCCGCGCGCTCGGCATAGACGGTCTGGTAACGCTCGCGGTCGGCGTCTTCATCCGGGCGGTCTATATAGGGCGGCAGCGGCATGTGGCCGACGCGCTCCAGCAGCGGCAACACGTCCTCGCTGAAGCCCAGTTCGAACAGCGCGTCATGGCGCTGCAGCATCTCGGCCTCGCCACCGCCGTCGATGAGGATCTTCGATCCCGGCTTGGGCGATTTGCTGGAGCGCACGTGTGCCAGCACGCGATGGCTGTCCAGCACGCGCTCCACGAGGATTTCCAGTTTGCCGCCGGAAGCCTTCTGGCCGAACAGGCGGGCAGGGATTACCCGGGTGTTGTTGAACACCATCAGGTCACCCGGCTTGAGGAAGCCGAGGATGTCAGCGAATTGCCGGTGGCTGAGCTCGCCGCTCGGACCGTCCAGCACCAGCAGACGGCTGGAGCGGCGTTCAGGTAGCGGATGGCGGGCGATCAGCGCCTCGGGCAGGTCGAAATGAAAGTCAGCGACGCGCATGGGGGAGCTTTCTCGAAGGGGCGCACATCTTACTGGATATGCCGATTTCTGACCATGCGAGCCGATTGACCGGCGCAGAGCGCCTCCCTATACTGCCGCGCCATTGCCTCGGTGGCGGAATGGTAGACGCGGCGGATTCAAAATCCGTTTCTGGCGACAGAGTGAGAGTTCGAGTCTCTCCCGGGGCACCACCACATAGTTTCAGGACTTCCCAAGAAATCCCGAGACCCACGAAGAACCGGCCCTCTGGCCGGTTTTTTGTTGCCTGCAATTCCCAACCAAACCCTTGTAAGCCCATCGATTTGGGGGCATATATGGGGGAATCTGAGTTCGGTCACCGACGATTCCCCCAGAATGAGCGCAACCCTAGACGACTCGGGCCTCTCAGCCCTGCAGCCCAAAGACCGCCCCTATAAGGTAAGCGCCGGCGCCGGCCTCTTCCTGGAGGTGAACCCCCACGGCTCGAAACTGTGGCGCCTCAAATACCGGTTCGGCGGCAAGGAAAACAGGATCTCCCTGGGCGCCTTCCCTGCTGTCTCTTTGGAGCAAGCACTCCAAGCTCGAGATGAAGCTCGCGCAATGCTGAAAGCCGGCCTCGATCCGAGCGCAGTGCGGAAGGAGGCGAAAGCTGAGCAACAGAATCAACGTGCAAGGGCGAAGGCCTTCCGCTTGGTTATGTCACTGGATGGCGCGCTCACCATCGAAACCACAGCGCAAATACTCAATCTCAACCCAGCCCAGACAGCAGCCATTCGCGCCTTCCTTCACGCCGTCCCCGCGGGAGGCCCCGATGCCTCTGACTGATAGCGCCATCAAGGCGGCCAAGCCGAAGGAAAAGCCGTACAAGCTCAGCGACGCTCAGGGCCTCTACCTGCTGATCAATCCCAACGGTTCGAAGCTGTGGCGGCTCAAGTACCGGGTGCGGGGAACTGAGAAAGGGCTGGCACTCGGCACCTATCCAACGGTAACCCTGCTGCAGGCGCGCAAGAAGCGCGACGATGCACGCCAGCAACTAGCCGAGGGCAAAGACCCCTCCCTAGAGCGAAAGGCGCAGCGAGAGGCGGAGATAATCGACAGCCTCACCTTTGAGGTAATAGCTCGCGAGTGGCATGAGTACCGTCGCCCGCGGTGGGCTAAATCCACCGCAGACAAAACCATGGCCTACCTCGAATCGGACCTGATTCCAGCGCTGGGCAAGAAACCATTCAAGGCAATCACCCGGCCGGATCTGGTAGCGCTGGTTCGAAGCATCGAGGCGCGCGGCGCATTCAACGTCGCGAAGAAGTCGCGTCAGTGGCTTAGCCAGATCTTCCGCTACGGGTTGGCCAAGGGAGTAATCGAGCTGAACCCTGCCACGGATCTGGACGTAGTCGCTGCTCATGGCCCCACGCTCAGGCATCACCCCCACGTTTCATTCCAAGAGCTTCCCCAGCTACTGCAGCGAATCGAGGAGGCACGAATTAACCTGCTGACCAAGCATGCAATCAACTTGCTGGTGCTCACAGCAGTTCGACCTGGTGAACTCCGTATGGCGCCCTGGAGCGAGTTCGATCTGAAGAAGGCCACTTGGACAATTCCGAAGGAACGGATGAAGGCTCGCCGCCCCCACGTCGTCCCCCTCCCCCGCCAGGCCGTCGCAATCCTCAAGGAACTGCACCAGGTCACCGGGGAATATGAACTGGTCTTCGCGGGCAGAAACAACACCAAGCGCCCGATGAGCGAGAACACTATTAATAAGGCGCTGAGCGAAGCTGGGTACAAGGATAGGCAGACCGGTCACGGTTTCCGGCACCTGCTCAGCACCGAGCTGAACAGCCGAGGCTACAACCGAGATTGGATCGAAAAGCAGCTAGCGCACGGTGATAAGGACGAGATGCGTGATACCTACAACCACGCAACTTACCTCGAGCAACGGCGCGAGATGATGCAGGCTTGGGCTGACTCGATCAATGCTCAATGAGTTGGCGCATTTTTAAGGCAACAGGAGAAGATAATGGCTTTGGAGTTCAAAAACGCGATAGGACGCCGATAATCGCCTATCACTCTCAGAGAAATGATCGTTGAGGGCGCTCCTGCAGAATTCTCCTGCGGAAAACTGGACGCTGTCCTACATGTTCGGAAATTGTTCCAACTCATCGCAGACCACACAGAAAGTGCCGTACTACCGCAGCAGGTTTGCTGGGTTGCGGGCTCAGATACCACGAGAGTTTCCACCAGGGACCTTATCGATTATCTGGACCGATGCGACTTTCCCAGCGTGGTGATGTGCCAGCGCGCCGACGAGCAGTATTACCAAGTGAGTGATGACCTCATCACCTTCAACCCTGGAAGCTTGCTGGATTACATCGAGCCGCTCGGACTCGCTTGGGTTCCTCGACATGGGGCCATGCTGCAGAAAGACATGCCGGAGGGGATTCTAAAAGGCACACCAGACCCGGTGTCGGCTGCTGCTTTTCCTTATGTGACGGACCGTATCGAGGCGATGAGGAAGGCTGCCGCCCTTTTCTGGGTGGACTACGACAAGCAACGCCCTCCCCTTCAGAAAACTGTCTCCAGTTTCATTGCCGAACAATTAGGGATGGATGCACCGAATCGCACTACAGACACGCTCGCCGCCGCGATCAGACCGGCAGACGCGCCCAACGAGAGGTGACAGTAGATCGTGACGTACTGACACGTCAGCATGTCAGTGTTGTATGTCACTACTCCAAGGGAGATTCAATCCGTAGCCATCGTTACCAATCACGCCCAAGGAGGCACGAACGATGGCTACTGCAAGCAAGCTCTCCGCTCCTTCCCAAGTGCAGTCCGCGACTCAGCGTCGCTTCATCAAACTGGCGTCGGTCAAATCCCTGACCACTCTCTCCACCTCCGAAATTTACCGCCGAATCGGCGCTGGAAAATTCCCCCAACAGATCATGCTCGGCCCCAAGTCCGCGGTATGGATCGAGGACGAGATTATCCAGTGGTGCGAGGCACGCATTGCGGAGAGCCGCGGGGAGGTTGTCTAAATGCAGACCTCTGGCAGCGCGACTGAAGCGCAACGCGCTCGCCTCTTGGCTCGGGTCCAGGAGAGCCCCATCGATACCTTGAGCGAGCGAACCGAGTTCGACATCCTCCCCCCCGCCGCAGGCACCCAAGACTTCTGCGACCGCGGCTATCCGATCAAGACCCATCTGATAACCAAGACCGACGAGCACGGCCGCAAGCATCAGTGGGTAGCGCTGTACTACATCGGCGCGCTGCCTCAGAACGCAGGGAGGGCCGTCGCATGATCGCTCGAACTATCCCCGCAAAATTTGAAGGCCAGGCTGTGAGCTTCGGCGTCAATTCGGGTTTCCGCCCCGAATTGAACAACTGCACCGACGTTGTCATCACCGAACGGAAATCGACCAACACTGGTAGCGGAAAGTGGACCCGTTCGAAACTGGCCATTGCCTTCGCCCGCTGGCTCACGCCTGATTTCGCCGTGAGGTGCGATGTGCAAATGGACGCCCTTGCGCTCACCTCCCGCCAGGGGTATGGTTTGCCCGTCACGGTAAATCCCGTGACCGGGTTTGGCGACTCGGAAATGAAGTTGGCGCACAAGCGCCCCAAGACCATTGCTGGCGCTTTTTTTGTGCCTGCTATGTCGCTCTATGGTGGCGGCTGTGCGTGGGAGACCCTCGGGTCTGCCGGGTTCCAATTTCCCCGGTTCGCCAACCTGCGCACAGTTGCCACCTCCTACCGTTTGGCGACGGTACGTGGCAGCTCCTACAACGAAATTGGAGCTACACCCATGCACACCCGCAATCCGCTTGCACATGCTGCAGCTCTCCGGGCTATCGCCCTGGCCGCACTCCGTGCCGATTCCTCCCTCTCTGTTCGTCTCGCTCGCTACAACGCCGCCATGGCCAAAGTCCGCGCGCTCGAAGCGCAGGGGGTGGACCATGCAGCAAGTTAATCACCTCGGCTTCATCGAACTGCTCGGCGACGCTCGCCTCAGCGACATGGACATGGCCTACATGAACGCCGCTCGCGCGGAGTTCGAGCACTTGGCCAACCTTATCCGGCTTGTCGTCATTCCCGCGGTAGGCGGTTGGCAATCGCCGCTCAGCCAAGAGCTCGGCGCCCATCTGGAAAACGTCCAGGTGCTGTCCTCCAACTTCTGCTGGCGCCATCGCCATGTAGGCGCTGCTCACGATGCTCGCGACATTCTCAGCACTGGCCCATCCAAGGCGCTGGCGCAGGGAGGTGTGGCATGAAGGCATTTGCTCCTAAGCGCAGCCAGGCCGTTGGCTACTTCTTCGTCCTCGATGAGCGCCGGCCAGTCCTGCCCTTCGGTGTGTGCGGCCCCTTCGCCAAGCGCCGAGAAGCCAAGAAGGCCGCCAGCAAGTTGCGGGGCGTTCGCCCTGAGAGCGTGCTGAACGTGTACGGCGGAACGGTGTACGGCGTCGCGCAGACCTGCGAGGCGATGACCCAGGCCCGACTGCGAGCGCGCGATGAACTGAGCGCCATGCTGCAGGCGCCCACTCCCACTGCCCAGGCATTCAACGGCCTGACCAAGGAGTAATCCATGACGACTTTTCAACAGCGCCGCGAAGCGCTGACGGGATCGGCTTGCCTGCAGAAAGTGGAACACGCTTTCCGCGAGGCCCTGCAGGGCATCTTCGGGCAGTTGGATTGGCTGCCTGAGGGGGATGGGAGCATCCACCGCTTCCACGTGCCGGGTGATCGTGTCGGCAGCCGCAATGGCTGGTACGTGCTGTTCGTGGATGGGGTAGCCGCTGGCGCCTTCGGTACATGGAAGAGCGCCCAGGTACATCACTGGAGCAGCGCCGGCGAACTGTCCGCCACTGAGCTTGAGGAAAGCCGGCAGCGGATCGAGCAGGCCCGCGCGCAACGGCAAGCCGAACAGCAACAACGCCAGCAGGATGCAGCAGAACTTGCCCAGCGTTGGTGGAGTAATGCCCGCCGCGCAGATCCCGCTCACGCCTACTTGGCCAGAAAGCACATCCGCTCCTACGCGCTGCGGCAACGAGCCGGCGAACTGCTCGTGCCGCTCTACCACTCCGGCGAGTTGGTCAACCTGCAGCGCATCAGCACCACCGGCCGCAAGCGCTTCCTCTTCGGTGGCCGTGTCACCGGCTGCTACTCGCCGCTCGGCCAGATCACGCCCGGCAAGCTGCTGTACATCTGCGAGGGCTGGGCCACTGGCGCAACGATTCACGAGAGCTCCGGCATGGCCGTCGCCTGCGCGATGAACGCCGGCAACCTGATGCCCGTGGCGCTGGCGCTCACGGCCCGCTACGGCGACCAGGTGCAGTTGGTGATTGCTGGGGACGACGACCGCAACACCCCGGGCAATCCGGGGCGAACTGCGGCCACCGCTGCAGCACTCGCTGCCGGCGCACTGGTGACGTTCCCTGAGTGGCCAGACGATGCGCCGCCATCGCTCACCGACTTCAACGATCTGCACGTATGGAGGGCTGGCGCATGAGTAGCCCCATCACCCTGAAGGCCAAGAGCCCGATCCAGGAGGCCATCCACAACCTGTCCGAGGACGCTGGCGCCTTGTACGCACCTGCGGTGCTCGAGGAGCTGCGTTCGATGCGCAGCAAGGACCCGGCAGCATTCGCCCGCCTGCGCATCCAGGTGAAGGAGACCAAGATGCTGAGCATGGCGGAGTTCGATCGCCTGACCGTCTCGGCCGAATCGGAAGCGGGAGCTGCTGCGGGGCACAGCATCTTTGCGGACGTGGAGCCCTGGTCGAAGCCGGTGGATGGCGCCGAGTTGCTGGATGACGTCACCCAGGCGCTTGCCCGGCATGTCATTGCAGAGAAGGAAACGCTCCGAGCCGCAGCGCTGTGGGCCACCTTCACCTGGTTGGTCGATGTAGTGCAGATCGCCCCCATCGCCAACATCACGGCTCCGGAGAAGCGCTGCGGTAAGTCGGTCCTGCTCACTGCCTTGGGCAAGCTGGTCAACCGCCCGCTGCAGGTGTCGAACATCGGGCCGGCAGCGCTGTTCCGCTCCATCGAACTGTGGTCGCCGACGCTGCTGATCGACGAGGTGGACGCCTTCCTCGCGGCACACGAAGACGCCCGCGGCATCCTCAATGCTGGCTTCACTCGGGATAGCGCAGTGGTCATCCGTTGCGTAGGTGACGACCATATACCTACACCGTTCAGCGTGTGGGGCGCGAAGGCTCTGTGTGGCATCGGCCGCATTGCCGACACGCTGGCTGATCGGAGCGTGCCCCTGCGCCTGCGCCGTCGCACTCCCGGCGAGAGCGTGGAGAACCTGCGCCACTCTGACCCAGCCCTATGGGAGCAACTGCGCTCGCGGATGGCGCGCTTCGCACAGGACAACTCCGAGGCGATCGGCAAGGCACGTCCAAAGCCCATCGAAGGCCTGAACGATCGCGCCAACGACTCCTGGGAACCGCTGCTGGCGATCGCGGATCAAGCCGGCGCGCATTGGCCGAAGTCGGCACGCACTGCCGCAATTGCGTTGCATGGTCTGGAGGGTGACGCACCCAGTGTCGGCGTCGAGCTGCTGGCTGATGTGAAGGCGGCGTTCGAAGCCCGCAGCGCTTCCAAGATGTTCAGTGCTGATCTGCTGGAACAACTGGTCGCGGATGACGAAGCACCGTGGGCGACATGGAACCGTGGAAAGGCAATGTCAGCCCGTCAGCTGTCTGCGAGGCTGGCCGACTTCGGTATCAAGTCGAAGGACATTCGGGTCGGCTCGATCAACAAGAAGGGGTACGACAAGGGCGACTTCCGCGACGCCTTCAGCCGCTACCTTTCTGCTGACACCCCCTCTCTATCCGCGACAACGCGACACGCCTACTCCCACAAGGCTTCCAGCGATTTTCCTTCCGCGACGGAGGGTGTCGTTGTCACGGATGAAAAACCGCTACAGCCCAGTAACCACGCGGGCTGTCACGTTGTCACGGATAAAACGCCCCCTCCACGGAAAGGAGCAGGAGAGGCAGAGGCGACTTCCCACGATGAAACCGACAGGGAGGAGTTCTGATGTCAGCTCTCGACTTCCTCACCGAACGCGGTTTCGCCGCCCGCATCAGCGGCAACAAGGTCAGCATTTCACCTGGTAGCCGGCTCACCGAAGAGGTCCGCCAGTACGTCCGCCGGCACCGCCTCGAACTGCTCGCCGAACTGGGCTCGATGGATGGCAAAACGCGCCGCATGCACTGGGCGATCACGTTGGACGGCAAGCCGCTCTGTACGATGATCACGCCGCCCCTGACCTTCGAAGAGGCATTGATCGAAGCGCGCTGGCGATGGCCAGGCGCCGAGATCACTGAGTAATACCAACCCTGCGCTGGCCGCAGGGCTGGCGCTCACATTGAGCAATGGAGGTCACATGAAAGCTGCAACTCCTAAAGCCCTCCAGGCAGCGCAAACAGGTGGCCAGGGCTGCTGTCGGAAGCGCTGTGGAGCAAGTACGCAGAGGAGCGGAACGCTGCAGCCAAGACATGGCCGGCATCGGTGCTCACCTGATTGCAGCGGATCGGGTCAACGGCGGCTGGGGCGCGCACTTGACGAAGCTCCCATTGTTCGGCACTCAGGACCGCGAGACCCTGACCCGTACGGAGGCGGTGGACGCCTCTGACGAGATCGCTCTGGATAATTTGGTAAAGGGCATGTGCTGATCGTCTGGCGGTCGAGGTGTCCAGTGGCACCTCGGCTTCCTTGATAGGGTCAGCCGTCCATCCCGACCGCCTTAAGCCCCAAACGCACCCCAGCGCCGAGCACTTCCGTTGTAATGGAGCGCATCAGTTCTTTAGCGCCACTTTTCGACGCTGCCGCCAATTGCTCTCCCAGCGGCTCGCGCTTGGTGAGGTTCTCAGGTATTGCATTGAGCACCTCTAACCCCTTCGCGGTGAGCCGCGCCTCAGCGAAGAAGTGTCTGTCGTAGTCTGGTGTCTTCGATGCGATGTACCCCGCCTGTATTAGCCAGGTGATGCTGTGCTTGAAGAGCACCTCATCCGCTGACTGTGGCTCTACACCTAAAACCTCCCCCAGCTCAGGGCTGTACTCTCCCCCTTCATGTTCCTCGATGCCGAGCATCTTCGGTCGAAGTGCCATCGGCAAGGGGAAGGACTCGTACAAAAGAGCAAATACTTGCCCTGTAATTTCGTTGAATCTCTCAATGTTCTTGGCGGCCATACATCATCCCTGTGGAAACGGTTCGACGCATCATAGAGCAGGCTCGATATTGGCGGGGGCCCTGAGCCACTCCCCCCCTACCGCGGGGAGGCGTCGAGCTGCGCGGTAAGGCAGAAATTTTCGATTTTTCGGATGCTCCACCACAGGTCAATTAAAAAACGCCTGAAAGATGCATCTGGCAAGGGCTGCAGGGATTTTCAGTTGATGTACACGTTGAGCATTGAAAAATCGATGTACAGGTCGATCCAGCGAAGATAGCTGGTGAAAGCCACACCCGGTGCGGCCTCCAGAGCTATCGCCTAAAACACTGCCCTGTACATCGTCAGTCCATTGGATCCTTGGACGCCGATCTTTACAAACGAAGTTCCCGTGAGGGAATGTACGCGGGACTGGCCCGGCCGGCACAGGGAAGCAACCCCCCTTCTGAAAGGAGCTGATGAGATGCAATGGATTGATGAGCGAGATCTCGCCAATTGGGCGAAGCGATTGGACGCAAGCGCCTACCTTCCTGACATGGTCGCCGACCTAATTCGCGCCTCCATCTCAGATGCCAGCCGATTCCGATTTCCAGGTGGCGACGCTTCTCAAGTCCGGGGCTGGGACGGCACGCTGGAAACAAATGAGGCGCATGAGTTCGTCCCTGCTGGGAAATCAAAATGGGAGTTTGGCTCTGGCGCAGGTGTCGCGAAAGCGAACGCTGACTATGAAAAACGAACAAATCAAACCCCTCCTGAAGAGATGGCTGATACCACCTTTGTATTGGTTAATCTAGAAAAATGGGACACTCCTCAGAAAAAGATTCCTGATTGGGAGGCGGAGAAGAACGAACAGAAAAAATGGAAAGAAGTTAGATATATAGATGCCATCGAATTAGTGCATTGGCTGGATAAGCACCCTGCGGTTGCTGCTCTATATGCCAGGCGAGTGCTTAAGTCCGCACCTCAATCAGGCGCTTTAAGTGTCGACGAGTTTTGGGAAATATATAGCTCAAGATTCAAGCCGGCACTAAACGAAAAAGTTGTCATTGGCGATCGCCAGGAAATTGCCAGCGAGCTCATACAAAAGCTTTTGGGCCCGCCACAATGGATAGAGCTTGGCGCAGAGTCTTCAATTGAGGTTATAGCTTTCGCCGCAGCAGCAATTCGCACTGCAAATGAGGAAATAAGGAAGACCATTGAGGCTAGAGTCCTAATCATCGAAAGCGAGCCGGCTGCAAGATTCCTATGTGAGCATGAAAACCTCATATTTATAACTATGGGGGAGGGGGAGAGGATGTCGGGCTTCCTCGCAAGGAATGCAGCTACGCTGTCTGCAGTTACGGGCGCCCAAGCAAGAGGAAAGTGGGCGCTGAAGCGATCCTCTGCGAACGGCATGGTAGATGGATTCACCGAAATGGGTTTTGAGCGAGACTCGGCGTATGAGCTTGCACATAGGTGTGGTCGCAGTCTAACTATTTTAGAACGGCTAATACCCAACCAACCTATTAGCAGTCCTGAGTGGGTGAGGATGGCGGGCGAATTGAAAGCCGGCCTGCTGGCCGGTGGCTGGTCAGATAGACAGGAGCTAGATAAAAGTGCCCTGTGCGAACTGTCTGGACTCAACTCCTACGCTGACTTGGAGCGCCACCTACTACCCACCACGATTCTGTCCGACCCGCCATTTGATCGGATAGCAGACAGCTGGCAGGTCAGGGCACCAGTAGATGCATTTAGCTTCTACGGCCATTTGATAGGAGAGAGCGATCTCGCTAAATTGAAATCTGTATTCGTCCGTGTCTTTAGTCACGTTGTTGATCCGCCTAGCCGAGACGAAAAGTTTAGTCTGACTTACAAATCACCTGCCGACTATAGTGAGTGGCTCCGTGAAGGACTTTCGCTAACCTTGCTCGTAATTGCAACAATGAGCACTGTTGGCGGGCTTCAAATGGTGTCAAGCACAGCCCAGCAATATGTTGATGACTTAATATCTTCACTTCCGGAGTGGGGGAAAAGCCATCGAATAATAGTCGGTCTTGCAGAGCAAACTGCAGTTCTAGCAGAAGCAGCTCCAAACCCTTTTTTGCAGGCCCTCGAGTCTATTCTCGAGGGCGAACGTGACGAAGCCGTTCGCCTTTTTGCTCAACAGGACGACATCCTGTTTTCCACGCCTAGTCCTCACATTAGAATTCTATGGGCGCTAGAAACAATAGCCTGGGACCCTGCGTATTTTAAGCGAGCAACGCTTTTGATTGCTCGATTAGCAGAATTTGACCCAACACCAAACTCAAGAATAACAAATCGCCCCATAAACAGCTTAAGAGAGATACTATTAAGCTGGGCTCCAAACACCTATGCAACCCTGCATCAAAGAACCGCATGTTTAAATGAAATAGTCGAAAGAAATCCAGAGCTTGGATGGGATTTGGTGCTGAAGCTACTTCCGGCAAGCCACGACAGTGGTTCCCAGACTCAAAAACCAAAATTGAGAGATGTTGCTCCCAAGAATCCAGAGACTCTGACATTCGGTGTAGTGTGGGATGCGCAGCACGCATCAATTTCACTCGCGATGGACTTAGCGAACGGCCAAGCTCAACGTGTGACCGAATTGGTGCGCCGCTTCTCAGTATTCCGCCCTGACGATCGAAAAATATTCATTTCTTTTATTGAGGAGCAACTGTCAAAAAGCGCGGAGACAGAGCGGAATTTTATTTGGAATTCATTGCGAGCAGAGCTTAATAGAAATGCTTTTTTTGCCGATAGCGATTGGGCAATAAGCGAGGCTGAGCGCACGGAGATCTCTCAAATAATAGAGCGTTTTCGTCCGACAGACCCATTGGAAGAAGAAAAGCAGCTATTTGATGAATGGCTTCCTCATATCGGAAGGTATTCAGCCGATTCAATGGAGGATTACGCTTCGGCGCGCAAGGAGGCTCTCAATCGAGTTCTGCAAAGGGATGGTGTGGCTGGAATTATAGAACTAACAGAAAAGTCCAAGCTACCTCACTTAATAGCTCAAACTTTGCCCAATATAGATATCACTAATGACGAGTTATTTTTATTGATTAATGAGTCAAAGGCAGTTCAATCAACAAGAGACCTGGTTAGGTATGCATCTGCAATTGGAATGAGGCGAGATCCAGTAGCTTGGCCGAAGTTGATTTTTGGAAAAGTGTTTCCAAAAATCGCCTCGGCCGATGACCGGGCGGGGCTTGTTTTGGGATGGCCCCTGGATAACTCGACGTGGAATTTAATAAAAAATCTGGACAATGATACGCAGTCTGCATACTGGAAGCATATAAGTTTTTTGCCTCAGAATGGTCCAGTTGATTCGCTGTTATACGCGATAGAGAGGCTTCACCATTCAGGTAGAGGTATTGACGCCTTATGCATGGCTCGCGATCGAATTTCAGAAGTTCCAACAGAGGTAATCCTCAGATTACTGGATGACGGCATCGATTTGATTAATAACGGAGCCGTCTCCGAAAGCCATACCATGCTCGCCTATTACTTGGATGGCGTGTTTAAGGAGCTAGAGGGCCGCAATGGTCTTCCTCAGGAGGATATTGCGAGGCGAGAATTTTCCTATCTTCATATTCTAGAAAGCAGCAAAAGAAACCTCCTCTTGTACAATTATCTGGCTAGCGAGCCAGCATTTTATGTTGGAACACTAGCTAGTGTCTTTAGGGGGAAGAGTTCTGCCCCTAAACCCAGTTTGACCGATCAAGAGAAGTCAAGAGCTCGGGTTTCCTATAGCTTGCTTGCCTCATTTAAGAAAGCAGTCACTGAGATTTCCTTCTTTTGGGAATACGAATTCCTTGCAAACTGGATAGAGGCTGTAAGGAAAGAGGCTGCAACTAAAGATCTGGGCGACATTGCAGATCAGTATATTGGCCAAGTATTGGCTCACTCCCCATTAGGCGAGGACGGTAAGTGGCCTCTTCTAACTACTTGTCAAGTGATAGAGCGAGTACGTGCAGCAGAGATAGAAAAGGGCTTCGAGTTGGAGTGTTTCAACAAGCGTGGGGCTTATTCAAAGGCTATATTTGAGGGTGGGTCCCAAGAAAGAGCATTGGCGAATCAATATTTTGAATGGTCCGCGCATGCCGCACGTTTTCCCATGGCATCAGCAATGCTGGCTCGCATCGCTGATAACTGGTTACGCCAAGCCAATGATGAAGATCTCCGCGCAGAAAGGGACAAAATGAGGAGATGAGTGTGCCGGGGCCTTGATGAATCCGAAGTTACTGAGGTAATTCGAGCCCCGTTTACCACGATGTAGGGCGCAAGCTCGTCAGCCAGATTTGGACGGTGAGCCCGCCACTTGCCGGCCTCACTAGGAGCGGCAGACGAAGCGTTCCGAACGGCACCGAAGGGCAACTACCGCCGCTACTTCGTGATGCATGGCACTGATCGTCAACCCATCGGCATCGCCGAGCGTACAGCCAAGGGCAAGGGCGGCCTGGCGATGGTCCTGGCCTTCGTCTCGAAGCCCACCTATCGCAAGACCTTCGACTTCCATCAGATCGCCCAGCGCGAGGCTGAGGCGAGGCTGCGCGACGAGGCCGTGAAGGCAGTCGCCGAGGCCCGACGCACCCGTCGATGGGGCCTGCCTATGGGCTTTGGGTCCTCCCGGGGGCACCCCCCTATGAGGGTAATTCGAGCCCCGCACACACACTATGTATGACCAAAAATCGGCGGTTGGTTGTTGTTTTGTCCCACGCCTGAAATACCGTAGTAACGGGGCCTCCAGGCGAGCGATACACCAACCTTGGCCGTGAATCCCGCAACTGCCCTCGATCTCTTATCCTATGGCCGCAACCGGCCAGAAGCGGGCACTGAACCAGATGTCCGCCCGTCTGACCAAGCTCCTTATCTCACCTTTGCCCTTTCAACCGACTTAACTGCTCTGTTCGTTGCTAGCGGCTATGACAAGGCCATCCAGCCAATCCTGGTGACCGTTGATCATAGGGTTGGGCTTAGTCCGGTGCAGTTCCTCAGCCGGCTTACCCTTCTGTGTTTCTTGGGTGAGGATGCGCACGCGACCGCCTTCGAGGTCTTCCACCAGCCAGGCATGATGAACGTCCAGGCGCGTCTCGCCTTCTCCCGCCCAGCCGTGCCAGGCAACCCGCCCTGGCCGGCCGTTCGCCGGCGGGACGTACTCGTTGCACTGCGCCTCGACAGGGAAGCCGAAGGTCTCGAAGTAGAAGCGCACACCATCCGCCAGTTCGGGGCCCTTGTCGTCGTAGAAGCGCACATTGGCGGAGTTGGCGTAATAGCTAGGCCAGCGCGACGGTACGCTGAGCAGCGGCCAGATGTCCTGAGCGCTGAGGCCGGTGACTATCACCTCGTTGGAGGCGAAATTTTCGGTGAAGCCGGGGACGAATCCTTCCGGCCAATGGATCGAATTCATGGTCACGCTTTTGCTCCTGTGAGGATTGAACCGCCGGGTATGGGTAGCTCATGGCAAAAGGATGACGACACACAGCCATTAGCACCAATGATCACTTCTAACACCAGGCATAGTCATTACTAATACCCGCTGCGAATCAGCCGGGTTTCAACGCCGGGCTATCCCGACACCGTCAGGGCGTCCGACAGGGATGCGTCCTACCTCTTCTTGACTTGCCAGATCAATCACCGAAACCACGCTGTCGGGCGTACAGGAAATGAACGCGCGTCCTGTCGCTGCATCGATGAAGATTCCGGCGCCGCGCCCGATTTGCAGACGCTTGAGCGGCTTGCGAGTGGCTCTGTCATAGAACACCAGCGCGCCGGTTTTCACACTGACCACCAATACCTGCTTGCCATCGGGTGTGAACTTCAATCGATGGGCGCCGTCCAGCCCGGTAGAAATCTGTGACGTTAGCCTTTCCGCCTGCACATCGACGATAGACAAGATGCCGCCGGGCGTAACAGTCCAAAGCTCCCGACCATCGGGAGAGACGTCGAATCCTTCGGCGCCCTTGCCCACCGACACCAAGGTCTGCACCCAGTCCAGCCGCGGCTTTGCCGCTGGCGGTAGGACTCCTGTTGGCGGCATGGCCGGGGCTACCATGCGCTGCTCGAGCAGGCTGACCGTACCGGAACCGACGTTGGTGGCGTACATATGCTTAGCGTCCTGACTCACGTACAGCATGTGCGTCGTGTCTTGTCCTGTGCCCATGACCCAGTCCACGCGTCCCTGCGCCGGATCGAAGCGCCCCACGGCCTTTGAGCCCTGAGCGGTGAACCAGAGCTTTCCGCCCACGTAGGCCAGTCCATGCGGGCCGATCAGCGGCAAGGTGCTGATCGGCGTCTGGGCGACGGCATGAGCCAGGTCGATCACATCGATTTCGTGGAAGGCCCCGTACCCCGGATTGGAAACGTAGGCCACACGCCCATCAGTCGTGACTTCCACTTCGTGCGGGTCAGGCCCTAGCGCAACCTGCGCGATCAGCTCGAAGTTGAGTGGATCACGGAGCTGGAGCTGGTGGTCGGTCTTGGAGGCAATCAGCAGCAACTGCTTAGGCGTTTCCGCTGCCATGGCGGCGACAGGTAGCACCACCAGCAGAGCCGACAGCAGTAGTTCACTCAGCTTCATCGAGCGCATCTCCTGGGGTGTATTTCAGCGGCTCTGGTAGCGTTCCAGCCAGTGTGCGTATGGCGCCGGTAACACCCACGTTGACCGCTCGATCTCCAACGCCTGCGCCGCACGCAACGGCCAATGCGGATCTGCCAGGTGCATGCGCCCCACCATTACCAAGTCCATCTGCTCTTGAGCGACGACGCGCTCGGCATCCGCCGGCCGCTCGATGCCCCAGGACGATGCTACGGGAAGCCGCGCTTCACGGCGCACGCGCTCGGCAATCGGGGCGAGGAAGGCCGGCCCCCAAGGGATGTCGGTCTGCGGGATGGAGAAGCCGACGCTGACATTGAGCAGGTCTAGACCTTCATCGCGCATCAGGCGGGTCAGCTCGATGGATTCGGCGAGGGTCTGCTCGTCACGGCCGTCGAACTCGATGACTCCGAACCGTGCGGTCAGCGGCAGGTATTCGGGCCAGACCTTGCGTACCGCACGCAGGGTTTCCAAGAGGAAGCGGCTGCGTCCAGCGAAGTCCCCGCCGTATTCGTCATTGCGCTGGTTGGCGTGGACGCTGAAGAAGCTTTGCGCCAGGTAACCGTGGGCGAAATGCAACTCCAGCCATTCGAAGCCTGCGTCACGGGCCCGCCTTGCAGCGGCAACGAAATCGCGCTGGACGCGCTCGATGTCTTCCCTGGTCATGGTGCGCGGCACTTTCGGCAGATTAGCGCCGAAGGCCAAAGCAGACGGTGCGATAGTCTGCCAGCCGCTGGGGTCGCCTTCGGCGATGTGATCGTCGCCTTCCCAAGGTCGGTGTGCGCTGGCTTTTCGTCCCGCGTGGGCAATCTGGATGCCCGGCACTGCGCCAGCGGCCTTGATCGAGGCGGCGATCTGCGCCATGCCCTCGGCCTGCTGATCATTCCACAGGCCGGTGCAGGCTGGTGTGATGCGTCCTTCGGGCGACACCGCGGTCGCCTCGACAATAACCAGTCCGGCGCCGCCGCGGGCTATACCGGCGTAGTGGGCTGGGTGCCAGTCATTGGTGAAACCGTTGCGGGCCATGTATTGGCACATGGGCGGTACGGCGATGCGGTTGCGCAGTTCGACGTCTTTGAGGCGGAACGGAGAGAACAGGGCGGACATGGACTTCTCGCTCAGAAAAGAATGACAGGTTTGCCGGAGAAACTGCGCTGCCGCAGGTCTGCAAGGCGCTCGGGCAACGATTCGAATTCGCCGATGACCAGCGGTTCGGTTTGCAGTTGTCCCTCGGAGGCGGCCAGCAGCAATCGCTCACCGGCGGCTACCAGGCGCGCCCAGTCGACGTCGTCGCCGTGCCGGTGTAGTGCTCCCAGGGCCACCTCATGCATCGATAGCGCGCGACCGAATGGCGGGTTAGGCCAATCGCTGACGCGCCCCTGGATGCACAGCAGATGGCCATTGGCGCGCAGAGCTGGCGCCAATCGCTGCGCATGGTCGCTGCCGATGCAGTCGATCAAGGCATGGAATCGCTCACCGGCGGCCCAGACTTCGTCATCGGCCAGCGGGCCGGGTAGCACCTGGGCGGCGCCCAACCGCTGCAGCCGCTGCCAGTGTCGCGAATGGCACATGACGCTGACCTGCACACAGCGTTCGCTGGCGAACTGCACCAGGTACTGGCCGACGGCGCCGCCGGCCCCGCTGATTAGCAGAAGGTCATCTTCGTGCAGCGGCAGCTTGTCGAGGGCCTGCCAGGCGGTCAGTGCCGGGCAAGGAAAGCCGGCGGCACGGGCGAAATCCAGCGCATCCGGCAGACACATCAGCACTCGCGCGGCAACGGGCGTGTGCTCGGCAAAACTACCCGGCTTGTTCAGATCCTGGTGATAGGCCACGCGCCGCCCCAGCCAGTCTTCATCGATACCCTGACCGACCGCTATTACGGTGCCAGCGCCATCAACGCCGGGGATTTTCCCCGGCTGCCAATCCACCAGCTCACCGCCTAGAACCTTCCAATCCACGGGGTTCAGGCCGATGGCAGCGTTGCGCACCAGCACTTCACCCGGCGCAGGAACGGGCAACGCGCGGCTTTGCAACTGCAACTGCTGCGCCTGCGCACCGCCTTGCCAAGTCCAGGCCCGGGATGAACTCATTGGTAGGCACCAGCCGAATAGGTCAGCTCGTAGCTGTGGCTGTATATCTCCAGGATGTTGCCGAAGGGGTCTTCCATGTAAACCATGCGGAAGGGCTTCTCGCCGGGGAAGTACTCACGCACCGGCATTCGCTGCTTGCCGCCGGCGGCGACGATGCGGGCGGCCAAGCCCTCGACGTCCGGATCCTGCACGCAGAAATGGAAGACGCCGGTCTTCCAGTACTCGAAGTTGTTCTGCGGACGCTCGGCATTGGGAAACTGAAATATCTCCACGCCAACGCGGTCACCAGTGGACAGGTGGGCGATGCGGAACGAGCCCCAGCCAGCGCCGAACACATCGGTGCACATCACGCCAATGGCAGAGTCGTCTTCGCTGATGGTGGTGGGCGGCATGATCAAGTACCAACCCAGGACTTGGGTGTAAAACTCAACGGCGGCGTCCAGGTCGGTGACGGCCAGGCCGATGTGGGAAAAGCTGCGGGGATAGGTGGCGCTCATGGCTCAGGCCTCGATGATACGGATGTATCACCAGCCTAGGGACGAACCGCTATAATGAAAACAACGCAGATGTTATTGAACCAATAAGAGATCGTTATGCTTAATCCCCAGTGGCTGCGCACTTTTTCCACTCTGGCTGAGGTCGGCAGCTTCACGCGCAGCGCCGACCGCCTAGACCTCACCCAGGCCGCCGTCAGCCAGCACATCCGCCATCTGGAAGAACAACTCGGCCCTTTGTTGATCCGCCGGCCGCGCCTGCTGGAATTGACGCCTGCCGGTCAGGCACTGCTGCGTTACTGCGCCGAGGTGAACCAGGCGGATCGCCGCCTGCGCCAAGAGCTGGAAGGCGCCGATGCCGAACACGGAGAAATCGCTCTGATCAGCCCCGGCAGCATCGGCCTGTTCCTCTATCCGCTGCTACTGGAGATGCAGAAGGCCACGCCTGGGCTGGTCGTACGCCACCGTTTCGCACCTGACAGCGAGGTGCTGAGCGCTGTGCTGGAAAACCACTATGAACTGGGCCTGCTCAGCTTCAAGCCTGACGACCCGCGCCTGAGCGCGAGGCTATTTGCCGAGGAACCGCTGGAACTGGTGGTGCCGGCGGGAATCGAGGTGCACGACTGGCAAAGCCTGGAGCGCTTGGGTTTCATCGACCACCCCGACGGCCAGGCCATGGCTGGCCGCCTGCTGAGCCGCCGTTTCCCCGGCAACCCTGGGCTCCGTAATCTGCCGCTGCACGGCTTCAGCAACCAGATCGGGCTGATCCTCGAGCCGGTCGCCCGCGGCCTCGGCTTCACCGTCTTGCCGCGCTACGCCCGACAGGCATTCGTCCGGCAGGACGAGATCGCCGTAATGGAATGTGGCGCCCCGGTGGTGGACAAACTCTGGCTGATCCATCGAGCGGAGTGGCCCCTCTCACGGCGGGCAGCTAAATCGATCGAAAGACTCACTCTTCATATTTCCTCGCTTACTCGGCCGAGTTGAAGCAGTTAGCACCTCTCAATCGCATTAATTATCGGCTGGAACCGCAAACGAGGCGTGGAAGCTTTGCCGTCTATGTCTGCTATTGGTCGGCAGCTGCCCATCACCGTTGGCCGCAAGCGGTCAGAAGCAGCAATCACCCAATTCCACATGCATTTAGAGGCTGGATGAACTCGACCCACATGGTCGTGGGCACTACGGCGCCGCCGTCTGAGATCGGCCAGAAGCGGACGCTCAAGTCCAATGAGGCTTGCCCAAAACATATGGAAATCCGTATATTCGATTTTCCATATGTAAGGTGAAGCCATGATCACTCCACCCGAAGTCTTCAAGAGCCTGGCCGACGAGACCCGTGTTCGCGCCACCCTGCTCATCGCCAGTCTGGGCGAACTCTGCGTCTGCGAGCTGATGTGCGCGTTGGACGACAGCCAGCCGAAGATCAGCCGTCACCTAGCGCAACTGCGCAGCACCGGGCTGCTGCTGGATCGCCGCCAGGGCCAGTGGGTCTATTACCGCCTCAACCCCGAGCTGCCCGCCTGGGTGCACGAGATGCTGCAGGTCACCCTGCTGGCCAACGCGCAATGGTTGGCCGACAACACCTTCCGCCTGCAGAACATGGACGGTCGCCCGGTCCGTGATGCCGCCTGCTGCTGATCCCTTCGAGCGAGTCCTCCATGCTGGTCGCCGTTGCTGTCTTCGTTTTCACCCTCGTTCTGGTCATCTGGCAGCCCAAGGGCCTCGGCGTCGGCTGGAGTGCCGCACTGGGTGCGATCATTGCCCTGGCCGCCGGCGCGGTTTCGCTGCATGACATCCCGACCGTGTGGGCCATTGTCTGGAACGCCACCGCCACGTTCATCGCCGTCATCATCATCAGCCTGCTGCTGGATGAGGCTGGCTTCTTCGAGTGGGCCGCGTTGCACGTCGCGCGCTGGGCGAATGGCAGCGGCTACCGGCTGTTTGCCTTCTGCATACTGCTCGGCGCTGCTGTCTCGGCGCTATTCGCCAACGATGGTGCGGCACTGATCCTCACTCCCATCGTCATGTCGATGCTGCTCGCCCTGCGCTTCTCGCCGGCCGCAACCTTGGCCTTCGTCATGGCTGCAGGCTTCATCGCCGACACAGCGAGCCTGCCGCTGGTGGTCTCCAACCTGGTGAACATCGTCTCGGCTGATTACTTCGGCCTGGGCTTCGCCGAGTACGCCTCGGTGATGGTGCCGGTGAACCTCGCCAGTGTCGCCGCCACCCTGTTGGTGCTGTTCCTGTTCTTCCGTCGCGACATCCCGAGGCAATACGCGCTCGATGCACTGAAGGAGCCGAAGGCGGCGATCCACGACCGCGCTACCTTCATCGTCGGCTGGTGGACGTTGCTGGTGCTGCTGGTCGGCCTGTTCGCCCTGGAACCGCTGGGCATTCCGGTCAGCGCGGTGGCCGCTGCCTGTGCGGCCATTCTGTTTGCCGTCGCCGCTCGCGGGCACCGCATCTCCACCCGCCGCGTGCTGCGCGAAGCGCCCTGGCAGGTGGTGATCTTCTCCCTCGGCATGTACCTGGTGGTGTACGGCCTGAAGAATGCCGGCCTCACGGACTTCCTCACCCACCTGCTCGACCGCCTTGCCGAACAGGGTTTGTGGAGCGCGGCCATCGGCACCGGCCTGCTCTCGGCGATGCTGTCATCGGTGATGAACAACATGCCCAGCGTGCTGGTCGGCGCCCTGTCGATCCAGGCCAGTGGCGCGGACGGCCTGGTACGCGAGGCGATGATCTACGCCAACGTGATCGGCTGCGACCTCGGCCCGAAGATCACCCCTATCGGTAGCCTCGCCACGCTGCTCTGGCTGCATGTGCTGGAGCGCAAGGGCATGCGCATCACCTGGGGTTACTACTTCAAGGTCGGCGTCCTGCTGACCCTGCCCGTCCTGCTGATCACCCTTTCGGCCCTGGCGCTGCGCCTGAGCCTCTGAAGTCCGCGTCAAGCGGAGGAGACCTCCATGCGAGTCCTGTTCATGTGCACGGCCAACAGCTGCCGCAGCATCCTCTCCGAAGCGCTGTTCAACCACCTGGCGCCGGAAGGCTTCGAGGCGGTCAGCTCCGGCAGCTTCCCCAAGGGCCAGGTGCTGCCGCGCAGCCTCACCACCCTGCAGCAGGCCGGTATCTCCACCGCAGGCCTGAGCAGCAAGGGTAACGACGCGTTCGAAGGCAATCCGCCGGACATCGTCATCACCGTCTGCGACAAGGCCGCCGGCGAAGCCTGCCCGGTGTACTTCGGGCCGGCGCTGAAGTCCCACTGGGGGCTGGAAGACCCATCCGATGTGGTGGGTGATGAGCCCGCCATCGACGCCGCCTTCCGCGCCACGCTGGCCCGCATCGAGTTGCGCTGCCGGGCCTTCTTCGCCCTTTCTTTCGCCACCCTCGGCCGCGACGAGCTCAAGCGCGAGCTGGATCGCATCGGCGCTCTCTGAGCAGGAGGAACCATGTCCGAGCAACTGCCCAACCTCGACCTTTCGCTGTTCGACCTGCCGCCAGCGGCAACCCGCACCAGTGAGCACAAGCCACGCATCCTGCTGCTCTATGGATCGACCCGCGAACGCTCCTTCAGCCGCCTGCTGGTGGAGGAAGCCGCGCGCCTGCTGGAGCACTTCGGCGCCGAGACGCGCATCTTCAATCCCTCTGGTCTGCCGCTACCTGACGACGTACCGGTGGAGCATCCCAAGGTGCAGGAACTGCGTGACCTGGTGCTGTGGTCGGAAGGCCAGGTCTGGTGCTCACCGGAGCGACATGGCGCCTTGTCTGCGGTGTTCAAGGCGCAGATCGACTGGATTCCCCTGGCACTTGGCGCCGTGCGCCCCACCCAGGGCAAGACGCTGGCGGTGATGCAGGTCTGCGGCGGTTCGCAGTCGTTCAACGTGGTCAACCAGCTGCGCGTACTCGGCCGCTGGATGCGCATGTTCACCATCCCCAACCAGTCCTCGGTGCCCAAGGCTTACCTGGAGTTCGACGACGCGGGGCGCATGAAGCCTTCGGCGTACTATGACCGTGTGGTGGACGTGATGGAGGAGCTGGTGAAGTTCACCCTGCTGCTGCGCGATCGCCAGGAGTTCCTGGTGGATCGTTATTCGGAGCGCAAGGAAAGCGCCGAGCAACTTTCCACCCGCGTGAATCAGCGCTCGATCTGAGGTCGCCATGCCCATCGAAATCAGACAAGCGCGCCCTGAAGATGCGCCGGCAATCCAGCTCATCTACGCCCCCATAGTGACTGGCACGGCAATCTCCTTCGAGGAAGTACCGCCGACCATCGAGGAGATGCGGCAGCGCATCGTCACGACGCTGCAGAACTACCCGTACCTCGTCGCGATGCGTGATGGGCGCCTGGTTGGCTACGCCTATGCAAGCCAGCACAGGGCACGTGCTGCATACCGATGGGCAGTGGATGTGACCGTCTACATCGCAGAGGGTGAGCGTCGTGCTGGAGTGGGCCGCAGACTCTATGGCGAGCTGCTTCCCATCCTTGCCGAACAGGGATTCAACGCAGCCTATGCCGGCATTGCGCTGCCCAACGCTGGAAGTATCGGTCTGCATGAACGGTTGGGATTCCGGCACATCGGCACCTTCCCGCAGGTCGGATTCAAGCTGGGCGAGTGGCACGACGTGGGCTATTGGCGAGTGGAACTCGGTACGCCAAGCAACTCGCCCAGCGATCCCCGTCGATATCCGGAAATCACTCGCTGAGCGTCCGCTATGGGTCGGTAGCGGCCTCTCGCTAGAGGCTGCAATCGGCCAATAGCGGACATGGACACGGCATACGGGAACGTCGAGCGGAGCCTCAGCCCCGCCCCACGAATCAAGCCGATTTAGCAGGGGTATACATCGAGCGCTTCGGTTCCGCGAACACCCGGCGAAGCATTGGTTCGAAGAACTCCAAGGGCTTCGTCGGGAACATCGAATCGAAGGCCGGTGCATCGTACTTCACGCAGAACTCCACAGTGCGTTCGAAGTTTGGGTCACCCCGGAACTGCTCCCTCAGGTTGCGATCCTTGCCGATCAGGTGGAAGAAGAAGTAGCTCTGGAATATCCCGTGGTGCTGCACCATCCAGAGGTTTTCCTCGCTGACGAAAGGACGGAGTATCGCGGTGGCGATATCCGGATGGTTGTACGAGCCGAGGGTGTCGCCGATGTCGTGCAGCAAGGCGCAGACGATGTATTCCTCGTCGCGACCATCTTCCCAGGCCAGCGTGGCGCATTGCAGAGAATGGGTCAGGCGGTCGACAGCGAAGCCGCCGCAGTCACCTTCCAGCAGTTTCAGGTGGGCGAGGATTCGATCTGGCAGGTAGGGGCCGTAGTTACTGCGAAACTCTCGGCTGATGATGGCCCAGTCATCGGCCGTGCCGTCTTCCATGTGCGTGAAACGCGCGCGTTCGTGCTGCATAAAAGAGCTCTCTTGTTCTTAGTATTGAAAAGCCCCTCTCCGGCCGGAAAGGGGCTGCTGGGTTCACTGGTCGTAGCCGGGCAGTTCACGGTCAAGCTTGCGGAGCAGTGCTGGCCAGGCCAGGGCGCCAAAGCGCCCCAGCATGCCGGTGTGGCACATCTGCTCGGTTGTGATACGCGCTTCGTCGCAGACCCTGTGTATCGGTCGCCCCATCCCCAGTGCGCACACCTGGGCGGCACATGCCCGCTCAAGCATGTGCATACGGATGAACGCTTCGGCCACGGTTGCCCCAAGCGTCAAAGTGCCGTGGTTGCGCAGGATCATCTGGTGCGTGTTGCCGAGATCCTTCTGCAGACGTTCGCGCTCCTCCAGGTGAAGCGCTGGCCCTTCGTAGTCGTGGTGCGACAGATCGCCAGTAAGGAACATGGCTGTCTGGAACAGCGGCAGAAGCCCTTCCTCCAGCGCCGATACCGCCATGCCGCTGGTGGTATGCAGGTGAATCACACACCCTGCGTCGTGCCGAGCCTGATGCACCGCACTATGAATGGTGAAGCCGGCCTTGTTGGCGCTGTACGGCGACTCGCCGAGCTGGTTACCGTCCAGATCGATTTTGATCAGGCTGCTCGCGGTGATCTCGTCGAACATCATGCCGAACGGATTGATCAGGAATTCGTCGGTCGTCCCCGGCACACGCGCGGAAATGTGCGTGGCGATCAGGTCGCTCCAGCCGAACAACTCCACCAGACGGTAAGCGGCCGCCAGGTCTACGCGCGTCTGCCATTCCAGGGCCGCCTGATCCGCCGCGTCCTTCGGAACGCTCTTCAGCTCAGCCATGGCTGCCGCTCCCGAACAGCTGAACCTGGATGTTGCGTTCACCGTCGTAGGGAGAGCGGCCGTGTAGCACGAGGATATTGTCGATCAGCATCACCTCGCCTTTCTGCCAAGGCACGATCACCGTGGCTTTATGACCTGCCTGGCGGTACATCATCACTTCGTCGTGCGTCATGGGAGTGTCATCGCCGAAGGTGCACTCGGTCGGCTTCGGGCGATTGGTGTAGCGCTGGGTGTAGGCCGGCCAGTTGATGCTGTTCACGCCGCTGTCGATGGTGTTCATCGTGTTGGCCTGGTTGAACATGTGCTGGGTACCCAGTACCGGATGATTGACGAAGCCGCTGCTGCGGTAGCGGGTTTCCAGGCTCCCATCCTCGAGCCAGCGCCACTCCAGTCCCATCTTCTCGCAGGCGGCCTGAGCTTCAGTGCGGTCTTCGGTGAAGAAGGCTTCCTGCCAGGGGCGGTGCAGGCTCACCAGATCCGGATGGAGCTGGTCGTCGCTCTCGACGTATTTGTCGCGGAAGTTGCGCTTGTAGATCAGGCCATGCCGGCGGATGCGTTCCAGGAAGCTTGGTTCGAGCAGCGACTCCAGGCGCGAGATCAGTCCGATATCCGTCGCACCGCCCACTTCCGAGGGCTGGTGGCAGTAGAAACCAACTTTCAGCGGCCAGTGCTTCAGGTAACTCATCTCCTGGTGAAGCGGCAGGCGGATGTTCTTCGGGAATCGCGTGGCCTCGAACACTTTGCCGGCCAGCGCGGCGCGGGGGGTACCTCCACCGGTGTAGCCCATGTCTGCGCTCGGGTAGTGGGCCATCATCTGGGCGAAATCTTCGGAGCCGTTCACCGGAAAACCACGTAGACGCAGCGCGCCGAATTGGTGGAGCAACTTTTCGAGAGCCTGCTCATGCCCGACAAACCACGCCTTGAACGCCGTGAAGTCCGTTTTCAGTCGCTCCGAGATTGGCTCGATGAAGAGCGGAACACCCTCGGGATGCAAGTGGACACAAACCTCACTTCCCAGATCAGGATGGACAGTGGGCTGGGTGTAATCACGCGCAGCGGTTGCTGCGACTTGAGCAGGTGCATTCATCGTTCTCTCCAGTTTTTTGTTTTTCGATGACGTTCAAGTGGCTCGGCAGCCGAAGGCCTGTACCGAGATGCATAGCCCAGATCAGATTGCAAAATGATCAATTGATAATCTGTAATATGTTTTCTACGATAGGCACGAGAAAATGCCATTGTCAACGCAGGGAATGGAGTCGCGGGATGAAGGGGGAACTCATTGAGTGGGTGCGGGCCGCGCGCCACAGCGCTTGGGAATACCAATGCTGGCAGCTACGGGAAACTGGGAATTCCAAGGGCGGCAAGCTATGTCCCCTGGAGGCGAGCAGGTATGCTCCTCGCCATTGATCCAGGAGAGTCGCATCGACCATGAAAGCCGCCTTGAGCGAACTGGACGGCCTGGCCGGTTACCAGTCGCCCCGCTACGCCCCCGGCCTGCGTACCACTCATGCCATGCTGGAAGCCGGGCGCCGCCTGCTTCGCCAGATGTCGCTGGAGCAACTGACGATCAATGACCTCTGCGCCCGCGCCGAGGTGACTACCGGCGCTTTCTACACGCGCTTCGAAAGCAAGGAAGTGTTTTTCAATGCCTTGCAGGTTCTGGTTCAAGCCGAATTGCGCGATACCACGGCGTTGCGCATGGCGCAGTTTGATGCCCGACAGTGGGAGTTGCGCGAGATGATCGAGCAGATTGCTCGCCATCTGCGCCTATGGGCCTATCGGCACGAAGGCGTGCTGCGGGCGTCCATCATCCAGCGCGCTCGTGAAGGGGACGATCCGGTGAAGCGCCTGAATATGGCCTACGTCGAGCAGACAATGCCGCGTCTGGCCCGAATCCACCCGGCGGGGCCGTCGCCCCTAGTAGAGCAACGCATCCTCTACGCATTCCAGATGATGCTCGGCACCCTGGTTTACGCACTGGTCAACCACGGCGGAACTCTTGCTCTGACTGATCGAAGTACGGAGCGGGAAATGGCGCGAGCGTTCTACCTGTATGTCACTCAGGAGCTCGCCTGAGTCGGTGAATTCCAGATATCTGAGCGTCCGCTATGGGTCGGTAGCTGCCTGAACCAGCAGAACGGCAAGCGATAGAACGCCAGCGCAAGGCTGCCGTTCTCCATGCTCCCTAAGCTTCCAGCTCGGCAAATGACGCTCACGCTGCGATGATCCACTCCGCAGCGCGCTCGGCGATCATGATCGACGGGGCGTTGGTGTTGCCGCCGACCAGGGTGGGCATGATCGAGGCGTCGACGACGCGCAAGCCTTCGATGCCGTGCACGCGCAGTTGCCCGTCCACTACGGCCATCTCGTCGCTGCCCATCTTGCAGGTACCGACCGGGTGGTAGACGGTATCGGTGCGCTTGCGCAGCAGCTCGATCAGTTGCTCGTCGCTGGAGAGGTTCTGGCCGTACAGGTCCTTCAGGCCATACCTGGCCAGCGGCGCCTGGCCGGCGATGTCCTGGACCATGCGATAGCCCTTGAGCAGCGTGCTGACGTCATCGTCATGGCCGAGGAAGTTGGGGTCGATACGCGGCGCGGCGAAAGGGTCGGCCGAGTTCAGGCCTACGTTGCCAATACTTTTCGGCCGCAGCACGCAGACATGGCAGCTGAAGCCGTGTCCCCAGTGCAGCTTGCGGCCGTGGTCGTCGATCGGGCCGATCACCGCGTGCAGCTGGATATCCGGGCGCGACAGGTTCCCAGAGGTTTTCAGGAAGCCACCGCTTTCGGCGCAGTTGCTGGCGAAGGGGCCGGTGCGCTCGCGGGTGTAATCGAAGAAGGCCTTGCCCATGCGCAAGGTGCCCCTGGCGGAGATCCCCAACAGGCTGGTGTCATGGCTCTTGTAGCATGCGACGAAGTCCGGGTGGTCCTGGAGGTTCTTGCCCACGCCGGGCAACTCATGCTGCAGGGCGATACCGTGCGGCTTGAGATCGGCCTCTGCGCCGATACCCGACAGCATCAGCAGCTGCGGGCTACCGAACGCCCCCGCGCTGAGCAGGACTTCCTTGCGTGCCTTGAGCTCCAGGCGCTCGCCCTTGACTGACACCTGCATGCCCGCGGCGCGCTTGCCTTGCAGTAGGATGCGCTGGGCCGTGGCTCCGGTAATCACCGTGAGGTTGCCGCGCAGCTCGCGGATGGGCTTGAGGAAGGCCGAAGCGGTGCTCCAGCGCCGGCCCTCGCGGATGGTCACGTCGTAGTGCCCTACCCCTTCCTGCTCGGCACCGTTGAAGTCGGCGTTGCGCGAGTGCCCGGCCAACTGGGCTGCGTCGAGGAAGGCATTGGTAACCGCATGCGGCTGCACCCGGCCGACATACAACTCGCCATCGCCACCGTGGTAGTCACAGCCGCCCAGGTGATGGCCTTCGCTCTTGCGGAAGTACGGCAGCACGTCGTCATAGCCCCAACCCGTGTTGCCCAGGTCCTGCCAGTCGTCGTAGTCGCTACGATGCCCGCGAATGTAGATCATGCCGTTGATCGAGCTGCTGCCGCCGAGGGTCTTGCCGCGCGGCTGGTAGCCAATGCGGCCGCCCAGGCCGGGTTGCGGGACCGTCTGCAAGGCCCAGTTGACGTGGCGGGTCGGCAGGATGGCGGCGACGCCGATCGGCGTGTGGATCAGCGGCGAAGTATCTTCCGAACCGGCCTCCAGCAGGCACACCCGTACCGAGGGGTCGGCACTCAGACGATTGGCCAGTACGCAGCCGGCCGAGCCGGCACCCACGATGATGTAGTCGAATTCCATACTTGTTCTTCTCGGTTTGCGGGCGATACGCACCGAGCAGCAGTTCTCGGCGCAGACCGCTGGAATTCTTCGCCGCCGAGGCGCACATTAATTGACTTTCAACGACTAGTTTTTGACTTTAGACGACTGTGACCGCCCTCATCCGCACGACCTCGTTCATCGGCTTTCCGCAACTGATCGCTCAGTTGGGCGGGGATTGCGAGCACTTGCTGCGCCGCTTCCAGATCGCCCCCGCCGCACTCGAAGACGACGAGGCACGGGTACCGCTGCGCGCCCTGGTGGGCGTGCTCGAATGTGCCGCCAACGAACTGGACTGCCCCGACCTGGGCCTGCGAATGGCCGAGTACCAGGACCTCCAGGTGCTCGGGCCGGTGGCGCTGATCGCGCGGAATTCGGCCACGGTAGGCCAGGCGCTGGAGGAAATCTCGCGGTTCATCGGCTATCACAGTCCCGGCATCGATGTGCAGCTCGACCGCAGTGATCGCCAGGCGCCGCGGCTGCTGATCGAGATTCGCCTGCCCGGCCCCACGCGCCTGAGGCAGATGCAGGAGCTGGCACTGGGGGTTGGCCACAACACCCTGAAACTCCTGTGCGGCAGCCAGTTCAGCGCCCGCTCCCTGCTGCTCAGCGGCTCCGGCGCACTGCCCCCCGCGCGCTACAAGCGCTACTTCAAGACCGCGGCCTACTTCAACCAGGATTGCAATGCCCTGGTCCTGAGCAATGAGCAACTGGGCATGCGCATCGAACAACAGGACCCGCAGCTGCACCGGGTGATGCTGGACTACCTGCGGCCCTTCGATGCCCAGGCCGCCGCCGGCCTGGTACGTCAGGTGGAGAACCTGATCCTGCGGACGCTGCCCACCCAGCGCTGCCGAATCGGCCTGATCGCCGAGCAACTCGGTCTGCATGAGCGGGTGCTGCAACGTCGCCTGGCGGAGCTGGGAACGGGATTCGAGCAGGTGCTCGAACAGGCTCGACGTTCCTGCGCGCAACGCTACCTTGCCGAGCGCCACATGCCGATGTCCCAGGTCGCGGGCTTGTTGGGCTACAGCGAACAGAGCGTGTTCAACCGAGCCTGTCGCCGCTGGTTCGATGACACGCCGCGCGCGATCCGGCGACAATTGCTCGACGGCAGCGCCGCAATTGACCCTGAAGATCCGCCCTACCGCTAGCGCAGTTGGAGGCTACCGCACCAGCCCCAGTTCCTTGGCCCGGACAATGGCCTGTGTGCGCCGGGCCACTCCCAGTTTCAAGTTGATCTTCTGCGCATGGCTCTTGACGGTGTGCAGTGAAATGAACAGCTGCTCGGCGATGTCCTGGTTGGACAACCCTTGGGCAATCATCTTCAGCACCGAGAGCTCGCGCGGGCTGAGCAACACCGCTGCGGCCTGCTGGTCCTTCGGCCTGAGCGAGTCCTTGCCCCAGCGAATCAGGCCGGGATTGCGCAGGCTGCAGTGGTACTCGGCGCTGAGCATGCCAGTCTGCCGGGACAGTGCCATCGCATCGAGCAACGCCCGCTGCGCGCCGCCCTGCTGACCCTTGGCATAGAGTGCTTCGGCCATGCCGAACCACAACTCTATGGCAAGACTGCGACGCTCCTGCCGCAGGGCCGTCTTGAGCATGCCCTCGAAGGCATCGCTGACCTCTTCACCCATCGCCTGTCGTGCATGCAGCAGCGCTACCTGCAGATGCTGGACCAGTTCGGGATTGCCGTACGGAGGTCTGTTGCCTTCAGCGCCGCTGTACTGCCGAAGCCCCTCTTCCAGCGCGGCACGAGCGCGGCCGGCATGGCCTTCCTGAATCCACAGGCGGGCGTAGCCGAGCAGCAGCAGGTTCTGGTACAGCGGCTCAGTGATGTTGCGGAATTGCAGCAGGCGCTCCGCATCGGCCAGACGCTGGTGAGCCTGGCCGAGCGACTTGTGCATCGCATCGAGTTCGGCCAGGCCGATGTAGCCCCAGGAGGCAGCCGGGTCTTCGCAGTCCAGGCATTCCTGCAACCCGGCTTCATAATGCCCGCGGGCAACGGCGTAGTCGCCGCGCCGCGCCAGCAAGGCACCCAGGCGCAGTCGTGTCCGGCCGCGCAGGGGGTTGGCCTCGCCCTTGCCTTCAACGCACAACTCCCGGTGCAACTGCTCGGTCAGGTGCAGCGCCTGAGCGAGTTCGCCGCGCATTTCCAGCAACTGCACCTGCTGCAGCAGCAATACTGCTTCGAGCATGCGGCTCCCATGGCGGCGCGCCATCTTGATGGCATCGCGGTGAAACTGCTCGGCCGTCTCCATTCGCCCGTCGACGATTTCCACTTCGATCAGCGCGGTGAGCACGATCACATGCTGCGCCCAGGCGGACTCCGGCAGATGATCCAGCGCCTCGCGCATATGCCGTGCGTCGGCCTTGCCCCGGTGGTATTCGAGCTTGCCGGACAGCGCCTGGCACTGCGCGAGCAGCTCGCGCTGACGCTGTGCCGTCGGCTGCGGCAGGAAACGTTGCAATTGCGCCGCGCAGACTTCCGCCTCGTCGAGGCGGCCGCTGATGAGCAGCGCCCAGGAGTTCAGGATCAGCAGGCGCGGCGTACTGGAGATCAGCTCGCCAGGCAGCAGGTTGCGCCATCGGAGCACTCGGGCCATCTGGCTGCCGTGCAGCAGTCGGTCGCGGGTGAAGTGCTGCAACAGGCTGGCGGCAATCTCGGGCTGCTCCGCGAGCAGCGCGTAATCGATTGCCTGGCGAACCTGCTCGCGCCCGGCGGACCACTGGCAGGCGTGGCGGTACAAGGCACGCTTCAGGCCCTGGGCAACTTCCGTCGCCAGAATGCTACCCACCGCCGGACGAACACGATGCAATCCCAGGTCCGCATCGAGCGTCTCGATGAACACACCCGCGTCGAGCAGTTGCTGAAGCAGCTGCTTGCCTTCGCCTGCGCCCAGTACGTGATCGCACAAGGAATCGTCGAAGTCCTGTAGGCAAGACAGCTTGCACAACGCATCCCGCAACTCCGCCGAAAGCTCCGCCAGCACTTCCTGCTCCAGGTAGCGCCTCACCAGTGCGTTGCCCTGCATCGCTTCCGGCAACTGCCCGGGGTCTCGACCATGCAGGCGCAGACGGATGCCGGCGAACCAGCCATCGGTCTGCATCATCAGGGTCTGCACGCTGGTAACCGGCACCTCGCCATACAGGCTGCCCAACAGCTCGCTCAATTCGGTGGCCGTCATGGCCAGGTCTTCTGCGCCGATCTCCAGCAGTTCGCCGTCGAGCAACAGGCGCTCCAGCTTGCAGGCAGGCCTGCGACGACTGGCGATCCACCAGGACACCGTCGGCGCCGACGCCCGCAGCAGGAGCTCGAGGAGACGGTCGATGCGCTCGTCTGCCGCTCGCGGCAGGTCATCGAGCATGATCCAGAGCGCACCTTCGCGCTGCGCCAGGCAGTTGAGCACCGAGATGGGATCGCTGTCGACGAGCTCCAGCGCCGAAGCGAGCAGGCGCAGCAAGGCCACGTCATCCAGCACCAGGCCTTTCAGGTCGAGCCACAGCACCTGGGTCTGTTCGGGACGGGCCAGGGCGCACTCGCGCAGCAGCACGCTCTTGCCGCTTCCCGCCGGAGCGCAGATCAGCCGCAGCCGGCAGCGCGCAGCGAGCAAGGTCTTGCTGAGTCGGGGGCGCGGCAGAAAGCCGGTAGGCAACGAGGGAACGCGGCACGGGTCTGAATAGATGTTCGCCGTGGGCATGGCGTTACTCGCTGATACAAAGTCCGCCATGGTACGGCTTGCCCTTGAGGCTGTATTGGGCTTGCCGACGATCAGGCATAAAAAAGGGCGGCTGTTCGGCCGCCCAACACGGAGTTGCTCGGTGAACTGATGACGTCAGCGAACGCCCGTCTGGCGCAATGCTGCCGGGGTGTAGTCCGCGGCAAGCGCCTTGGCGCCGAACACGATGCTCTGCTTCTCTTCGTTCTTCAGGCCCATGACCGAGTAGCGGCCGGAGATGACATCGTAGAGAGTCTCGGCGGTGTAGCCCGGCACTTTCTGGTTGTAATACTGCTGCGCGTGGCCCTCGCCGACACGCCAAAGCTGGCCACGACCGTCGTAGTGGTCGACCTCGGCCAGCTGCCAGGTGTCCTCGTCGAAGAACATGTGGCGCTTGGCGTAGATGTGCCGCTCACCGTCCTTCAGCGTACCCACCACTTCCCAGACCCGGTGCAGCTCGTAGCGGGTCAGGTCCTGGTTGATGTGCCCCGGCTTGATGATGTCGTCGTACTTGAGCGACGGCGAGTCGAGCTTGTAGCTGTTGTAGGGGATGTACAGCTCCTTCTTGCCGACCAGCTTCCAGTCGTAGCGATCGGGCGAGCCGTTGTACATGTCGTAGTTGTCGGAGGTAGCCAGGCCGTCGGCAGCGGTTGCCGGGCCGTCGTAGGCAACTTGCGGAGCACGCCGAACGCGGCGCTGACCGGCGTTGTAGAGCCACGCCTGACGCGGTTCCTTCACCTGATCGATGGTCTCGTGCACCAGCAGCACGTTGCCCGCCAGACGCGCCGGCGCGGTCACCCGCTGGATGAAGTAGAAGAGGATGTTGTCGCCCTTGGCCTTGTCGAAATCCGGCAGGTTGGCGGGATAGGACACTTCATCCTCGAAGTGCACCATCGAGAAGGAGCCATCCACCTGCGGCTGCACGCGGGTGATGTAGCGATGGATGTTACCGCCGCGGTAACGTGTTTCGTGGTTCCACACCAGCTCAACGCCGGTCTTCGGGATCGGGAAGGCGTAGTAGTGGCTGTCGAAGTTCTGCAGACCGTTACCGCCCCCGACCAGCGCGGTGTGCTGGGCACTGGTCCGGATCGCGGCATAGATGTCATCGGGCAGCGCCGCGGTGCGGTGCGTCGGGTATACCGGGATCCTGTAGCTGTCCGGATAGCGCTTGAACATCGCCATCTGGCCTTCGGTAAGCTTGCCCTTGTACTGCTCGGCGTTGGCCGCCGTGATGACGAACAGCGGCTTCTCGCTGGCGAACGGGTCGGCCAGGAAGCCTTTGCCGTCGACCGCCCCGGCATTCACCGGCAGGCCGCCGGTCCAGGCCGGAATGCTGCCGTCGGCGTTGCCGGCCTTCTCGGCGCCCATGGGCGTCAGGGTTCCACCCAGCTGCGCCACTTCGGCCGCCGGGGCGGCAGCCATCACGCTGCTGGCCAGTAGCGAGAGGGCCAGAACGCCGGATTTCAACAGTGTTTTCTGAGTCTGCATGGCAGGGTCCCCTGGGTTAGAAGTTCACGCCGAAACTGAGCGCGACGAAGTCCCTGTCGACCGACGTGTTGTAGTCGCCGCCAAAGAAGTCGGTGTAGGAAAGGCTGGTGGTGTAGGTGTTGGCGTAGTCCGCATCGAGGCCGAAGCTGACGGCCTTGCTGCCCTCGTTGAACAGGCCGTTGGGACCGTAGCCGTGGACGTCGTGCGACCAGCTGATGTTCGGCCGCAGGTTCACTCCGGCGAAGACGCTGTTGTAGTCCCAGATCGCGCGGGCGCGGTAACCCCAGGAGGTGGCGGTGACGTAGCCGTCATCGGTGCAGTTGGTGGTCAGGTTGGTGAAGTCGTTGTTGCCCACCGCACCAGCGATGGTGGTCTGGTTGAGCGCGCGGCAGGTGTTGACCGAGCCGGTAGCGGGCAGCGGTCCCGGCCCGTAGACCGGGTCGCGGCCGTAACGCGCCTCGCTGGTCGAGTCGAGCCCACCGACATGCACCACACCCACCTCGCCCACCAGGGTCAGGCGCTCGGCGCCCATGACCTGATCGAAGAAGTGCGTCAGGGTGGTCTGGAACTGGGTGATTTCCTTGCGGCGGTAGCCGTGCAGGTCGCCACCCGGTGTGGCCTGGAGCACCGAGGCATTACCGTAGGCCGCATAGGCCACCGGGTTGATCGCCGCGAGCGGGCCGACGCCGGAGAACAGCAGGTCGGTGGTGTTGAGCTGCACCGGGGCGTTGGGACGGTAGCTGACTTCGCCGCTCCAGGCCGTGCCGGTGGGCAGCGTGGTCGAGAAGCTCAGGCCGTACAGGTGAATGTCTTCCGGATACTCCATGAAGTAACTGGAGTTCCCCGCCACCACCAGGGGGGCCGCTGCACCGGTGCGGCCAGCCACGTTGTAGAGGCTTTGCGAAGGTGCGGTCACGCTGAGGAACGGCGCACGGCTGTGGTAGTTCATGAAGTACGCGCCGAACTCGGTGTTCAACGGGTCGAACATGTAGCGCAGCGCCAGGCCCCACTGGCCGCCGTCACGGGCATCGCGGTCGCCACTGCGGCGCACCAGGGTGCCTTCACCGTTCTGGTCGATGTCCATGGTGGTTCCAGGCAGCGCGGCGTTGATGGCATTGCCGGCGGCGAGGTTGTTGGTCAGCAGGCGCAGGTTGTTGCTGCAGCCGTCGGCCACCACGTCCGCCTGGGAGAAGAAGGTGCCGCAGTTGTCGACGACCGTCTGGTCCCACTCCAACTGGTAGAAGGCTTCTGCCGAGAGGCTGTCGGTCAGGCTCTGCGACACGTAGAACATGTTCACCGGGATCAGGCCTTCCTTGATCTCGGCGCCGGGGCGGCGGAAGGCGGCAACGTCGATCGGGTTGATCGAGTTGATACTGTTGAGGATGAAGGTGCTCTCCCCCCAGCTCACCACCTGCTTGCCCAGGCGGACCGAGCCCGGCTGATCGGCAATGGTGTAGTTGTGGTAGACGAAGGCATCGAGCATCTGCGCGCCGGCGGACTTCGCGCCCTCCTTGCGACCGCTGTCGTCGATGTCCTTGAACGGCCGGCTTTCATCCTTGAGCTCGAAGTCGTACCAGTACTTGCCGCGCAGGAACACGCCGGTGTCTTCGTACTTCAGCTCGAGGTCGTGGATGCCCTTGAAGATCTTCGAGAAGGTCTTGCCCTTCTTGAAGTTCAGGTGCCCGTCATCGGTGGTCTGCGACAGGCCCTTGCCGCCGTTGTTGACGCCGATCAGGTCCGGATCGCCGCCGCGCAGTGCCCAGCTGGCCCCCACGGACAGAGACGAGTCGAAGGTTCCCTCGACTTCACCGATATTGAACGTGACGGCCTGGGCCTGTGCGGCACAGCCCAGCGCGACGGCAAGCGCCAGGGCGTTAGGGGCGAATCCGGCGCGCGCTTTTGTTGTTGTCATGCGGCTTTCCCGTGGTTGGTGTTGGCCCGGGAAAACTAATCAGTACGAGACAGCGACGTAAGCGACGAAGTAGGGATTCAGAAACTCATACTTAGGTATGAGTGCAGCCCATCGCATTGCCCGCTGGCGACAGCAATTGCCGAATCTGGCCACCAGGAATAGAGCGGCAGAGCCCCTCGCCCAAGCCTTCGCCTGACATATGCCCTGTCGTGAAATGCTCTTTGCTTCGACTGACTGGCGGGCAGATCCTCCGGGTGCTTCCTCACCGCGCGTCTAAGCTCTTGCGACACAAGGGGCCCGGGGCGATCCCATGGAGTCGGGCCGCAAAGCCAAGGAGACTGCGCATGTTCAGATTCATCAAGACCACCATTGCCGGCGGACTGCTCTTCATTCTTCCACTGGTACTGCTGTTCATCCTCATCGAGAAGGCCATCCACCTGCTCAGCGGCCCTCTGCAGAAGGTGCTGCCGATCTTCGAGGGCTTCTCTGTCGCGGGTGCCACCTCCGTCACCGTGGCGGCCATCTTCGTGCTGCTGCTCTTCTGCTTCCTGGCAGGCCTGCTGGCCAGGACCGCCGCGGCATCCAGCGCGCTACGGGCGCTGGAAGACCGGCTACTCGGCAATCTGCCGGGCTACCAGCTGCTCAAGGACGCGACAGCCCGCTTCACCGGCATGGAGAACATCGAGGGAGCGCGAGTCGTGATGGTCATCCAGGAAAGTGGCTACAGGTTCGGCCTGTGCCTGGAAAGCCGGGAAGACTGGCTGCTGGTCTACATGCCTGACGGCGGCCCCGCAGGCGGCACCGCTGGCGAGGTGCAGACTCTGACCGCGGATGCCGTGGTGATGACCGACATCCCCTGGCTTTCGCTGCTGGCCTGCCTTCGCCGGGGTGGGCGCGGCGCACTGGAGCTGGCAGCGCCCTATCTGGACGGGAAAGCGTTCCCCGCACGTGACTGACGATCTCCCGCGCCAGCGTGCAAGCTACCCGGCAGGCATCGCCGCCCGCGCCCGCAAGGCTGGCGTACGGAGAGGCCAGTGGTCTGCATCGCGGGACTTCAGCGCACTACATGCAGGTAGTGCAGATGCCGCTCGTACTGATCCAGGATATCGGCAATCACGTCGTCACGGCTCCAGCCCATGATGTCGTAATCCTGGCCGCCCTCGCGCAGATGGACCTCGGCGCGGAAGTACTTGCGGGCTTCACCGACATCGCTGTCGTCGAGCACCATGAAGCTCGGGCTGGTAAAGGCCCGCGGGCGAACCTCATAGCGGAAGTGCGCTTCACCCGAAGGCGAGAGGTCGAGGCTGACACGGCCATCGTCCAGCTCCACCACCGAGACCTCCTGACCCTGCTTGCGCAGCTCTGCTGCCACCTCCTCGCAGGCCGGGCGGACCACCTCGCTGATGAAGCGGGTGACGTGGGCGCGGCGTGGCTTCATGGCAATGCTGCGCAGACGACGCTGCCAACCGCCTTCGTGATGGGGGGCATGGCGCGGTGCGGGCAACGCCTGGTTGCGCAAGCCGCGCCGCGTGGCGTCCAGGTGCAGGGCGCGGAACAAGCCCCAGATCGACGCCAGCAGGATGATCGAGAACGGCAGCGCACTGGCGATGGTCGCCGTCTGCAGTGCCTTGAGCCCGTTAGCCAGCAGCAGCGCCACGGCGACCACACCGATGCTCACCGACCAGAAGATACGTTGCCACAGTGGCGAATGGGCATGCCCGGAAGAGGCCAGCATATCCACCACCAGTGCGCCGGAATCGGCGGATGTCACGAAGAACACCACCACCATCAGCACCGCTACCATGGACACCACACTCGACAGCGGGAAGTGCTCCAGGAAGGCGAACAACGCCAGCGAGCTGTCCTGGTCGACGATTGTCGCCAGGTCGCGCACCCCCTCGTTGAGGATCATGTGGATGGCCGAATCACCGAACACCGTCATCCACAGCAGGGTGAACCCGGCCGGCACGAAGAGCACGCCGCAAACGAACTCGCGGATCGTCCTGCCGCGCGAGATGCGCGCGATGAACAGCCCCACGAAGGGCGACCAGGACAGCCACCAGCCCCAGTAGAGCAGCGTCCAGCCTCCGATCCAGTCAGTCGGTTGATAGGCATAGAGATTGAAGGTCTTGTTGACGATGTCCGACAGGTAGGCGCCGGTGTTCTGCACATAGGTCTGCAGCAGGAAGACGGTCGGACCGAGCAGCAGCACGAAGAGCATGAGGATCACGGCCAGCGCCAGGTTCAGCTCGGAAAGGATGCGGATTCCCTTGTCCAGGCCGCTGGCGACCGAAAGCGTGGCCAGGCCGCAGGTCACCGTGATGAGGATGATCTGCACCGTGGGATTCACCGGCAGGCCGAACAGGTGGTGGAAACCACTGTTGATCTGCAGTACGCCGTAGCCCAGGGAAGTGGCGACGCCGAATACGGTACCGATGATGGCGAATACATCCACTGCGTGGCCGATGGGGCCATAGATGCGCTCGCCGATCAGCGGGTAGAGCGCCGAACGCAGGGTCAGCGGCAGGCCCTTGCGGAAGCTGAAATACGCCAGGATCAGGCCGACGATGGCGTAGATCGCCCAAGCGTGAAGGCCCCAGTGGAAGAAGGTTATCTTCATTGCCTCGCGGGCGGCAGCGACGGTGCCCGCCTCGCCCACCGGCGGGCTGGTGAAGTGCATGATCGGCTCGGCGACGCCGAAGAACATCAGGCCGATGCCCATGCCGGCGGAAAACAGCATGGCGAACCAGCTGCTGCTGCGGTACTCCGGCTCGCTGTGATCGGGGCCGAGCTTGATGTCACCGTAGCGGCTGATGGCGAGGAACACCACGCTGATCAGGATCAGCGCGACAGCGAGGATGTAGAACCAGCTGGCATTGCCGAAGATCCACCGCTGCACGCTGTCGAACTGCGCCTGGGCCTGGGCCTGGAAAACCACGGCGTACAGCACGAGCAGGAAGATCAGCGCGGCGCTGGTATAGAAAACCGGTGGGTTGAGGGTGCTGCGGGGTCGGGACGAAGTCTCCATCAAGTGTTATCTCCTGTAACGCGTCAACCTGCGCCCAGAATCTGCGCAAGCGCTGCCAAGGGTAACCTCTTTCGGCATCGAAGATTCTCGACGGGCCGCGCTGCCCTCCCCCGCTAGAACTCAGGGGCAGGCGCTCGCGCCCCCTGTATTGGCCCGCGCCACCTGCTCCGCCAGCTTGCGCAGATTGCTCTGATGTGCGGTGACCAGGCTGTCCACGCTGTTGTCCGCGCGGGTCTGCTGGCTGCTGCGGCACGTCAGTGACTTGTCGCTACCGCGCTTCTGCAGGCGCCATTGAGCGACCAGCAGTGAGTACTGCCCCGGCACCGAGTCGAAGCGCTGGACCTCCACCCGCAACAGCGATGCGCCGGGCCCCGGCGCCCCGAGCAGGTCCTGCAGGGCATTGCCGAACTCGTCCACCAGGTTGGCGCCCCACCATTCGGTCTCGAGGATGACCAGGCCACTGCCGCCCTGGCGGATCACCATCTGCGAGCGATCCACCTGCGGTGGCAGGATGACGCGCTCGACGCGCACCTGGGCGCTGGCGGGACTGCCGGGCTGGGCCGGCACCAGCGTGTGATAGTGCACGGGCGCGCTGCTGCAGCCCCAGAGCAGCGGGAACAGTCCTGCCAATAGCAGCAAGGATGACTTCGGCATTGGCTTTCTCTCCTGTGTACGGTGCTGGCTCATGGCTGCAGGTTGTCCGCATCCGCACCCTTGGGCTTGCCGCGAATGAGCGACTCGGGGTGGCGTCCGAGGTAGTCGGAGAGATCGCGCAGCGAACGTGACATGCGATCCAGCTCGTTCAGTGTGTCGCTGAGCTTCTCCCGCTGCGGCGAATTCTCACCCAGTGCCGAGTTGGCCGTAGCCAGGGTCGAGCGCACCTCGGCCAGGGTGCTGGCCACTCCCGGCAATGTCTGGGTATTGAACTGCTTGAGGCCGCTCTGCAGTTCGCGCAGGTTGCCGTCGAGATTGTTGGCGATGCGCTCCAGCGGCAGCTTGCGGATGCGCTCCACCACGGCCTGCAACTGCTCCTGGAGTTTCTCCAGGCTGCTGGGTACGGTGGGGATCAGCAGCGGCCGGGCGCTGGCATCGAACGCCACGGGCTTGGCATCGGGATAGAAGTCCAGGGAAATGTACAGCTGGCCGGTGAGCAGATTGCCGCTGCGCGCCTGGGCGCGCATACCGTGCTCGACGAAGCTGCTGATCACGCGACTGACACCAGCCTCATCACCCTTGGTACTGTTGAACGCCTGGAGCATCTTCTGGTGCACTGGCCCCAGTCTCTGCGGATAGATCACCGCATCGACCAGCACCGGGAAGCTTTGCCGCTTCTCGTCATAGTCCAGCTGGATGCCCGTGACCTTGCCGAACTCGACGCCCATGAACTCGACCGGCGCACCGACGCTGAGGCCGCGCATGGACTGATCGAAGCGCAGGCGCAGGTACTGCGCGATACCCGACGGCGGCGCCAGGGCGCCTTCACGGTCGGCATACAGGTCGAAGGCCTGGTTGTCGTTGGCAGCGGCGGCATCGGCACTGCCTTCGGGCGTGCCGAACGCCAGCCCGCCCACCAGCAGTGCCGAGAGCGATTCGGTATTCACCTTCAGGCCGTTGGCGCCGACATCGACGTCCACGCCGCTGGCGTTCCAGAAGCGGCTGTTCTGGGTGACGAAGGCATCGTTCGGCGCCTCGACGAAGATGCCCAGGTCCACGCCCTTGCCGTCGCTGCGCAAGGCATAGGAGGTCACCTGCCCCACCGGGATCTTGCGGTAGTAGATCGGCGAACCGATATCCAGCGAGCCCAGGTCGTCTGCGCGCAGCAAGAAGCTCTTGCCCTTCTCCCCATAGGTGATCGGCGGAGGAGCCTCCAGCCCGGTGAAGCGCTTCTGCGGCGCGCTAGACTCTCCGGCATCGGCGCCGATGAAGTTGCCCGACAGCAGGGTATCCACGCCCGTGACGCCACCGGCGCCGATACGCGGGCGAACGACCCAGAACTTGGCGCCCTGAGTGGCGAAGGATTCGGCCTCCTTGTTGAGCTTCACCGTGGCATTGACGCTGTTCTTGTCCTTGGCCAGTTCGACCGCCTCGACCTCGCCGATGACCACGCTGCGGTACTTGACCTGCGTCTTGTGCGCCACCAGGCCTTCGCCGGTCCTGAAGGAAATCTCGATGCTCGGGCCCTGCTCCATCCAGTTGCGCACGATCAGCGATGCGCCAACCAGCAGCGCCACGATCGGCACGATCCAGACCATCGACACATTCCAGCGCCGCGTTCGCACGGGTGCCGGTCCTGGAATGCCAGGCCTAGGGGTGTCCTGCTCCATCGTTGGGTTCTCCGTCGTCCCAGATAAGCCGTGGATCGAAACTCATGGCGGAAAGCATGGTGAATACAACCACCAGGCCGAAGAAAAGAATCCCGGCTCGCGGCTCGATGGTGCCCAGCTCACGCATCTGCACCAGGGCCGCCACCAGCGCGACGACCAGCACATCGAGCATCGACCAGTAGCCGATCAGTTCGACGAAGCGGTACAGCTGGGAACGCTGGCGTTGCGCCCAGTTGCTGCGCCGCTGCACGGTCAGCAGGAGCATTCCCATGGCCAGGAACTTGATTGCCGGCACACCGATACTGGCGATGAAGATGATCAGCGCGATGTCCCACGCACCGCTTTCCCAGAACTCCAGCACGCCGCCGCCGATGGTGCTGTCGATGCCCTGGCCGAGCATTTCGGTATGCATGACGGGCAGCAGGTTGGCGGGTATGTAGAAGATCAGCGCGGCCATGAGAAACGCCCAGCCACGCGTGACAGCGTCGCCCTTTCGAACATGCAGCGGCGCCCCGCAGCGCCCGCAGCGGTGGCCGTGCTCGCGGACATCGCAGGCCAGCCCGCAACCATGGCAAAGGCACAGGTTGAGCTCTGGCGCCAGGGGTGGCCGGCTCATACCCGCTCCCAGAGTTCGCGGATGTCCTTGCCCGCGATGTAGAGGATCAGCACGCTGAGGGCCGCCATGGCCAGCAGGCCGATACCGGGAATAACATCGAGCAGGCCTGCCAGCTTGATCACCGCGACCATGGTCCCCAGCAGGCAGACTTCCAGCATGCTCCAGGGGCGCAATGCCTCCAGCCAGCGCATGCTGAAGGCGAAAGCCGGCGCCCGGCGCCCGGCCTGGGCGTACGCCAGCACCCAGATCAGCAGTGCTATCTGCAATAACGGGGCGAGGATGATTGCCAGCGCCACGACCAGCGCGATGAGAGTGATGCTGCCGCTGCTGAGGATCATCACCGAATCCCACAGCGTCGCGGAGTTGCTCAGCCCCTGCATGCTGATGGTCATCACCGGGTAGCTGTGGGCGAAGGCCAGCAGGATCGCACCGGTAATCGCCAGGGCCAGCCGCTGCTGAACAGTCAGCGCGTTGTGTCGGTGAAGCACTCCGCCACAGCGCTCGCACAGGGCGCGCTGATGGCGCTGGAGCGGCTCGCGCCGGTACACCGCATCGCAGTATTCGCAAATGATCAGATCTACGGAGGTCGACATACGAACTCTCGATATTTCCGTGTGCGCGCTACTGCCCCCGATTCGCGCCACGCTTAGGTCGGGGGAAGACTAGTCGAATAATCGCCGGGGAACCCGTAAAGATGGCCGGGCTGAATGCCTGGCGAGCTGCCTCACGGTTTCTGCATCGCCAGCCATACTGAGTGCAGCCCAGGCTTTCCGATAGCGGCCCATTACGAGAGGGAGATTCGTCGATGGTCGACTTCATGTTGCATGCGTTGCGCGCCAACCCTGAGATAGCGGTCTTTCTGGCTATCGCATTGGGCGTGTTGCTGGGTCGAGTCCGCATCGGGGAATTTCATCTGGGATCGGTTGCCGGCGCCCTGCTGATGGGCTTGCTGATCGGCCAGATCGGCCTGGAGGTGCCGCACGTCCTGAAATCGGTGTTTTTCGCCCTGTTCATCTACGCCGTCGGATTCAAGAGCGGGCCGGAGTTCTTCGGCAGCCTCAACCGCGGCACGCTGAAGCTCGTCGTGCTGTCCGTCGTACTGTGCGGCACCGCGCTGGCCACCATCCTGATCATGAACAGCCTGTTCCGATTCGACGCGGGCTTTACCGCAGGGCTGGGGGCTGGTGCGTTGACCGATACCGCGATCATGGGGACCGCCAGCAGCGCGATTGCCCAACTGGCCATCGATGAAGCCGCAAAATCCCAACTCAACAGCCACATGGCGGTCGCCTACGCCATTACCTATGTATTCGGCACCATCGGACTGGTCGTCTTCGTCGGGACCATCGCCCCCGGACTGCTGCGGGTCGACCTGAAGGACTCGGCCAGGGAACTGGAACTTCAACTGGGTATCGAGCGGGAAGAAAACGCCATCAGCATCCCCTATACCCGTATCGTCGTGCGGGCCCACTGCCTGAGCGTGCCTGCCGCCATTGGCCAGCGCATCGAGGACATCGAAGCGCTGCATGCATCGCTGAGCATCGAACGGGTCATTCGAGATGGGCGGATACTGGAGCGCACACCGGAGCTGACGCTCAGCGCCGGCGACATACTCGCCGTCTACGCATTGCGCGAGGCCGTGCCGCAGCTGAACCAGTGGATCGGCCCGGAAATAGACAATCCGGAAAGCATGTCCTTTCCCACCCGTGATGCCGACATCGTGCTGACCTCCCGCAGGCTGGCCGGCAAGACCATTCACCAGATCAAGACCCTGCTGATCGGCTCCGAGCGCATGGGCTGCTACATCCGCACCATTACCCGCCAGGGACTGGACCTGCCGCTGCTTCCCGAAACCGTCCTGCACCGGGGCGATGTGATTACCCTGGTCGGCCGTACCGCCAGCGTGGAAGCGCTGGCAGAGCAGATTGGCCGCATCCGCACGAGCAACTACAAGAGCGACATCGCCATCCACGCTCTGGGGATGGTGATCGGCTCCCTGGCCGGCATGCTCTCAACGCATATCGGCATGATTCCGATAGAACTGGGAATTGGCGGCGGCGTGCTGCTGGCGGGCCTGCTGATCGGCTGGTTCAACTCACGGCACCCCGAACTCGGTGCGCTGCCTCCGGCCGCTCAATGGGCCTTCTCCGAGTTCGGTCTGACGGCGTTCGGCGCCGTTGTCGGCTTACTGGCCGGGCCTGCCGCGATCACCGCCATCCAGGAACAGGGCGCCGCCCTGCTGATCGCAGGCGCGATAGTCACGATCGTCCCGCCCTTGGTAACGCTCTACTTCGGCCGCTATGTGCTCGGGCTGCACCCGATGATCCTGTTCGGCGCCCTGGCCGGCGCCCAGACGGAAGCTGCATCGATGAACAAGATCATCGAGCAGTCCGGCAGCAACACCCCGGTCATCGGCTTCACCGTCTGCTACGCCATTTCGAACGTGTTGCTGGCAGTCTGCGGCCCCATCATCGTGGCCTTCACTGCGCCCTGAATGGTCGCCGGCCGGAACCCGCGAGCGCGTCAGTGATGATGCTTGTGCTTGTGGTGATTGTCGTGGTGGTCGTGCTTGTCGTCGGCCAGATTGTTGCCGATGGCGCTGCCTGCCGCGCCGCCTAGCCCTGCACCCACCAGGCCGCCCGTGGACCCGCCCACCTTGCTCCCGATGACCTGGCCACCCGCCGCCCCCAGGCCGCCACCCAGTGCTGCCTCGGTCTTCTTCCCATCCTTCGCCGACATCGCACCGCCCGCCGCACCGCCGACTCCGGCGCCAATCGCAGCGCCAGTGCTGCCGCCGACTGCATTACCCACTACGCTGCCCAAGGCGCCTCCGATACCTCCACCAACAGCCGTGGTGGTGTTCTCGCCGGCCATGACGCCTTGTGACGCCAGGATGGTGAAAGCAAGTGCTGAGAGGGACTTCCGCATCATCGACTCCAGAAACTGTATACAAGTCGACCAGTCTGCAGGATGCGAAACCTACGAACAAATCGACCTTCGCGGTTCATGGACCTGAGTCAATGGATTGGTCCACCCTGCCCCCGCCCGTCGCTTCGGCGAACCCTCCACGGGGATCTGCGCTGGGCCGTTCAGTGGCTCGCATGCGCCTCACCCCGGACGCACCCACTCTTGCCTTTTGCCAATTTGCGGGCCACGCAGTCGACCGTCTCGATGTTTCTGAAAGACTGGCCCTGACCAACCGACCCGAGCAGCCGCGCATCTGAACCCCGGCGCCCTGAGGTCTATTGCATCAGCGCCCACGGAGCAAGGTCCGTCCTCGCGCAGGACCGGACTCCTTCCACGCTGGATCACGCCGTCTACACTCAGCGCAGTCGCAGCATGTAGAGGCGGGAAACTCGATGCTCAGATGGCCTTCTGTCGTACTGATTTCATGTATTGCCGGAGCGGCCGTCGCCGACGAAATCCCGGATGCCGTCCAAGCCTGTGGCGTCTGCCATGGCATGCATGGCGAGGGCACCGCGCAAGGCCCGGTGCTGGCCGGGCTGTCGGCCAGCTACATCTCCGCGCAGATCGCGAACTTCAATTCAAGACGTCGCAGCAATGCGCTGATGGGGCCGATGGCCGAAGCCTACGCCTCGGCCGATCTGCTGCAGCCTGCCGCTGCCTATTTTGCCGCCCAGGGCAAGGCCCCAGCGCTGCAGGTGCGGGGGCAGAATCTGGCGGCCTCCCCGGCCGAGAAGCTCTATTACGAGGGCGACATGGCTCGCGACATCCCGGCCTGCTTCAGCTGTCACGGCCCCTCGGCCATCGGCGGCGGCCCCTTCCCGAGGCTGGCCGGGCAGCAGGCGAGTTACCTTGAAGCCCAGCTGAACGCCTGGCGCAAGGGCGAACGCAGCGGCGATCCCGACGGCATGATGGCGGCCATCGCCAAGCGTCTGAACGACAAGGACATCACTGCGCTGGCCAGCTATCTGGCAGCGATTCGCTGAGGAGCGCTCATGAACAGGCCCTTGCTCTACCTGTCGCTGGCGGGATGCATCGCGCTGCCGGCACATGCCGCCGATGCAGTGACCACCGCCATGGAAGAAATCAGTGCGCAGCCCAAGGCCAGGGACGCCCACTACTTCACACCACGCGATCTTTCACGAATCCCGGACGGTGCCTTCGGCGACAAGATCCGCCGCGGCTATCAGCTGATCGTCAACACCCAACAGCTCAAGGGGCGCTACGTCGGCAACCAGCTCAACTGCACCAATTGCCACCTGGATGCGGGCACCAAGGCCTATGCCGCCCCCCTGTGGGCGGCCTACCTGGCCTACCCGGCGTTCCGCAAGAAAGACAACCGGGTGAACAACTTCGCCGAACGCGTGCAGGGCTGCTTCAACTACTCCATGAATGGCAAGGCCCCCGAGCTGGGCTCACCCGAGCTGGTGGCCATCTCCGCCTACTCCTACTGGCTGCTCATGGGCGGCCTGCTGGACATGTACGGCATGCAGGACAAGCCGGTGCCCGAACTCAGCGATGAAGCTTTGCAGCGCGGTGGTCGCGACGAATCCTTCAAGCTGCCGGGACCGCTGACCGGCAAGGTGAAGATGGAAGGCCGCGAACGGATGCCTGGGCGCGCCTTCGCCGCCCTGCCCGAGCCGCCCCAGGCGTATTCGCCGCAGCGTGGTGAAGAGGTTTACACGCAATATTGCGCCGTCTGCCACGGCGCGCAAGGCGAAGGACGCAAGATGGCCGACGTGCCGGTGATCCCGGCGTTGTGGGGAGCCGACTCGTACAACTGGGGCGCCGGCATGCACCGCGTCAACACAGCGGCCACCTTCATCTACGAGAACATGCCGCTGGGCAAGGCGGTGCAACTGAACGTCCAGCAGGCCTGGGACGTTGCGGCCTACCTGAACAGCCGGGAGCGACCGCAAGACCCGCGCTTCGACGGCAATGTCGCCAGCACAGCCAAACGCTTTCACGGCTCCGACCAGGGCTACTACGGCCAATCCGTCGACGGCGTGCTGCTGGGCAGCAAGGCCTACCCAGCAGGCGTCGGTCACTGAACCACGCAGGCCGCGCCACCCATGCGAATTTCAAGAGATCACAACCAATAGGGGACCGCATGTCATCGATACTGAAGAAGGCAAAGCACGAGTTCATGAAGGCGTTGCCGCCGACCATTTTCTTCTTCGTCATCCTGCACATCGTCGCAGCCATTCGCGCGCTGATGATCAAGGGAACCGGCGTTCCGCTTCCCGTGACGGCTTCGGTTCTGATCGCCTCGCTGGTGCTCGGCAAGTCGGTACTGGTGGCCGACATGCTGCCCTTCATCAATCGCTTTCCCGAGAAGCCTCTGATCTGGAACGTCACTTGGAAGACCCTGATGTACGCACTGGTCGCCCTGTTCGTGCACTACCTGGAGCGGCTCTACGAGTATTGGAAGGAAGCGCCCAGCCTGCTGGACGCCAACTCCATGCTGTGGACGTCCATGAACTGGCCGCGCTTCTGGGCGGTGCAGATACTGTTAATCACCCTGATCTTTATGTACTGCGTCATTTCGGAGCTGGCACGGGTGATCGGCCATGAGCGCCTGAGGAAGATGTTCCTCGGCCCGCTTCCACCTCGTACCGCCAACGACAACCCAGTCCCATAGGCGGCGCATCTTCCAAACAAATCAGGTAACAGCTATCAAAGGGCGGTGAATGGCGATTTTTCAATAAGGTGTTGAGCAGATGCGACTTGCTGCAGGCACAGTAGACCTGCGCGCCAATGGTCTAGCCTAGACATATGCCATCTTCGATTCCGAAGAGAGGCATACTCTGAACAGCTCAAGGTCAGGCCAATGCGAATTTCTTTGACGAAGGTAAATCTCAACCGTCCATCAATCGGATGCTCCGACAAAGAAGGCTCCCAACTAGCTCATTTTGGTGAGCTTCGTTATCTGATGACCTCTGCCCCGACAGTCGGCGATGCCCTTGAATCACTCGCTCGATACATGAGCAGCTGCATAAAGACAGTCCAATGCCGTTTGGAGCGCGTACCGTCTCATGCTCAGATGCATTTCGAGTGCGCCTGTCCCTCTCAAGGTGATGGACTGGTGGTCGAAACCTGGATGCTCCACACAACCCGCTTGATCGGGATACTTCTCGGCCGGCCGTTCTCTCCTCAACAGACTACCTTTCGCCACGGGCCCCTAGGTGACCGTGGCAACTACCTCAAGAGATTCGGTTGCCCAGCACTTTTCAGGCAGAGAAATAATTCGCTGGTACTGTCCTCAGCAACGCTCGATGAGGTCTGCACGGAGCGAGACCCCACACTTCACTCCATCATGCGCTTCTACATTGAATCGCAGACCAGTTATTCAGGTCATATACAGGAGCTAGTCACAGCCCACATTCTGAGACTCATGCCCCTTCACCAAGGGACGCTTGACCTTGTTTCCCAAGCTCTCGGTATGAACCCTCGAACGCTGCAGCGACGACTCGCTGATGAGCGAACCGACTTCGAGCAACTGTTAGACAATGTGCGTCGCAGCCAAGCGCTCCATTTGCTCCAGCAAACGAACATAGGAATTAACGAGATCGCCAGCGCGCTTGGCTATAGGCGTACAGGCTCCTTCTGTAGAGCTCATAAGCGATGGTTTGGAGTCTCTCCAGCGGAGTTTCGCAGCCAGTTCTCGGCACAGTTGGTAAGTGCGGGGCAAGCTTGACGGGAAAGAATCGATTCCTGTTGTTTGTCTCCTGAGACGTCCGCTATGGGTCGGAAGCTGCCGTCGGAATCGAACGAGGGTCCCTAGAGTATTAGGAGCAGATGCGGGTAATTCGAGCCCCGAATTCGGACTACATACCAGCTTTTCCTGGGCAAGCCGTTTCCGGTTCCGGTTTGAAGCGGAACCCGCGCAATGACTGGGCGCGCGGCACTATACCAACCGGAAACGGTCGCCAGAATGGGCCGTGCTCGTCCGGGGTTTATGAGCTCTGATGCGGTACGATGCGGCCCAAGAGAAGCAGCACCCTCAGGGAAGAAAAGGGAGTCCGTGTATGGAAGCGTTACTTCAGCAGGCGCAGAGTGTTTTAGGCAGCGGCTACAGCGTGCTGGTAATAGCCGCGCTGGTATTCGCCAAAACCATCTCGACACTTGGCTCTGCCTTCGACTTTCACGACAAGAACTTCGTACAGAAGCGCTTCAAGCGGCTCAACGAGTTGCGGGCAGGTGTTAAGAAGGATGACCGCCCACTCGCCCAGTACCTGGATGACGCCATCGAGCTTGAGGCTTTCCGCGTCGCCTCTGGCGTAACAGCAAGCAAGCAGAAGATGGATTTTCTAGTAGAGCTTGCCTCGCTAGGACTGTGGAACCGCACGCAGCTACGCTGGGTGGCAAAGCACCTTGAGCAAGGGCCACAAGATGCCGCGCCCGTCATCCGGATCACTCGACTCGATTGGGTTGGCGCCGCGATCGGCCTATTCTCGCTCTTCTACTGCATCACCGCCGGCATCTTCTTTTTTGCGTACCTCTCCCTGTCTATGACAATGCCATACGGCTTGGCGCTTGGGCTGCTTGCATTCGGCGGTCTGGTTATTCTCGCGCGCCTACTCGGTGAGGACTTTTTAAGCGCCAAGTGCGCGAACAACGTTCGCAAGTACCTGGAACGCAATGAAGCACCCACAGACAATGGGCCGAGCACCCCAGAACATATTCCCAGCGGCATCCGAGAGGACCGCAACTCGACGATGGCCACCGTTACCGAACCTCAGTAGCCAGGGCACAATTCTCTTTGGGGGCATAATTGGGGGCACTGACCCGAACCACTCTCAACATAAGTCAGATGCCACGAGCCTTCCATCAATAAGTTCGAGTCCCTCCCGGGGCACCACCACATCGTTCCGGCAGTTCCGATGAACTGTCGAAACCCACGAAAAACCGGCCTTCGGGCCGGTTTTTTGTTGTCTGCGATTTGCCCTGCCGGTTGCTGGCAGAAGCATTTCATCGCATCAGGAACAGGAACCTGTCGTCGTCTTGCTGACATAGGCACGGCCCGTGGCGCTGACGTTGACGACTCGCTCCTGGGCACCAGCAGACGGCGCGGAGCGGCACACGGTGACGCTTGCCTGGGTATTGCCCACGCCGCTGGGCTGGAAATCGATCTTGGCGACACTGGAAGTAACCTTGAACCCCGTCGGCGCGGCGGGATGCTTCTGGATCACGGTAGATCCGGAAATGACAATCCAGCCCTGTTCCCAGCCGCCCGAGCCGCAACTGGTGCCATTGCTGGATACGCACAGGCTGGTCACCGTGTTGCGCTTGATCGCCTCGCTGCGCCCCACGGCGACGCCCGCCACCAGATCGTTGGCACTGGAGGCAAGCTTGCCGGCAAGGGTCGCATCACTAAGCGAAGGCACGGCGATGCCGACCAGGATTGCCAGCACCGCGAGTGTCACCATCAGTTCCAGCAAGGTGAAACCGTTGGCAGGGCGTCTGTTGGTCGCTTTCATGGCTCGCCCTCCTATCGCTCGATATCCCAGAACACCCAGGATTTGGGCTGAGGACTGGTGCCCGGCGCAGTCGGCTCGGAGACCTTCAACGGCGAGTCGGAAGAACCGCCGATGATGAAGTCCCTCAGGCTGCCGTCGTCGAGTTGCACGCGCCCCGCCACCGGTGACGGAGGCAGGCCGCCGCCGGAGATGACGCCGAAGCGCTGGTCACCGGTGCCTGCGGCGTTCAGGTAGCTGATGTTGTAGACGCGCGCGGTGCCCAGGCTGGAGCAGCTGGTGGGGCTGGCCACGGCAGGCTGGTGAGTGCTGAAGGTGATGTTGTTGTAAAGCAGCAGCGCCGAGGTCACTACCTGCTCGGTGGACTGCAGGCCCAGGTACCAGCCTTTGGGGTAGGCCGCGATCTGCGTATTGGTGGGCGTGGCCGTGGAGGTAATGGGCAGCAGCGAGTTGTTGCAGATCAGGTTGGCGGCGCAGGTGGCGTTCTCCAGGGTCAGCCAGTTGACGTCGCTGGGCTTGTCGCGCAGGACATAGAAGCGGTTCGCCACGCTGGCGGCGGAAGTGTAGGTGAGCAGCGGCTTCTCGCGGTCGCCGGAGCCCAGCAGGATCACGTACTCGCCGTTGACGGAGGCCACCTCCGGGCCGTAGAGGAACTTGCGGTTGGCCGTACAGGAGGTCGCCGTCGCGCACCCCAGGGAAGCGATCTTGGTCATGGTCCAGTTGGCCGGTGCGGTGCTGCCGATGGCACTGTAGGCATCGACGCCGGAGATCCGGTAGACGTTACCCCCCAGGTCGGAGGCATAGCCGTAGGCGATCAAGCCACTGCTGTTGGTGACCAGGGCGACGCTGCCGACGACTCCGCGATCAGTGTCGAAGGTCTTCAGCAAGGCGCCGGTGTCGGCATCCAGCAGATAGATGTGATTGCCCTTGGAGGACGTCGTGCAGGTATTGGGGTCGGCATCCTCGCAATTATCATAGCCACCGCCCATGGCCAGGATCGTCGACGCACCGCTGCCGTAGCCTTGCGCCAGGACAGGAACTGGGGTCGCCCAGGTCTGCCCCATGCCGCTGAGGCCAGTACCGCAGCCGGTGTCATTGGCCATGTTGGGACAACCGATCTTCCACTTCAGAGTCGGGCTGGCCGGGGTGGTTACGTCAAAGGCGTAGATGGAGCGACCGCCACGGCGCATGGCGGAGTAGATCCAGGTGCTGGTGCCCTGCTGCACCACGGAAACCGAGCCGTCCATGCCGTAGTCCTTGGGCTGCGGCGTGGGCGTACCCGTGGTATGGCCGGGGAAGCTGATGGTGGTGGTGTTGTCGCGCAGGCGCTTGATCCGCGGGTAGAACTCCGGCGGCATGAACGACCAGATTTCACTGCCGGCCGAGACGCCTGCGACGGTTCCGCTGCGGTTGCCGTTGATGGCGTGCAGCAGTCCGTCGTTGGCGCCGTAGTAGACCACCACCAGCGGTGAAGACGTGGTGCCGTAGTTGACCGCTGCGGGGCGTGAATGCACGACGTCGCCGTGGACCGACGAGCGCATCTCGGTGACATTGGCGTTGAGGTTCTCATCCTGATTGTCGGCGCCGATGGCCCAGCCGATCAGGTTGGTCCGCTCGGTGGCGTCCGCCGCGCCCAGCAGGGCCTGGGTGACTGCGGTGTTGGCGGTGTTGAAGTTGGTGAGCGCCGTGCAGGTCGTGGGGTTGCAGGTCTTCATGGTCCGCGAACTGGCCTGGCGCAATACATAGGCCTGGGCGCCCTTCTCGACGATGTTGCCGTCGGGATAGTTGGATACGTCGGACCCGGTCACGGTCAGGCAGTTGCCCTGGGGCTTGAACGCCCAGTAGCTGTCCAGCGACGTCGGCGTCCAGAAGCTGCGGGCGCATTCAGTGATGAAACCGGTACCGCTGTTGATTGCGCTGTCGCCGTTGGCGTCCACCGTGGTGAGCTGGCTGCTGACCACGCCCACCTTGTATTGCTTGAGGTTGCCGGGCCAGCGCGGGAAGGAGTCGGAATCCGGACGGAACATGCCGACGAACACCTGGTTCAGGTACGTGCTCTGCGAACTGACGCTGATCGGCAGGGTGACGGAGGCGAACACGCTGTTGGTCGCCTGGATCTCGGAGAAGATCGCATTCAGCGCATCGGAGATCTGCGTGCCACTGGCCGTCACGTCGAAATATTTGCCACTGCTGACGTTGGCCATGCTCTTCAACAGGGCGGTCCAACCCGGGCCCTGCCCGGTGGTTTCCTTGTTGATATCCACGGTGTAGGTGGTGATGGCCTGGGTGCTCTTCTTCATGAAGCGCGCCCATTCGTCGGCCATGTTGTCCTGCGAGCCGCTGGGGGAAATGGGGATCGCCGTGGTGTTGCCCCCGGCAGTAGTCAATGCGCTGGTAGCCTGCTTGATATCGTTGGTATTGTCCTGCGCCGCGCCGTTACTGATGTAGATGATGAAGTTTTTCGCGCAGCCAGCGACGATCGGATTGTTGTAGGTGGTGGCGTCCTTCGATGCCAGGGCGTTGCCACCCAGGGCATAGATGGCTTTGGACGCCGTGGTGCCGCTGGCATTGCCGGTGAAATCGGTCTTGACCTTCTGGTTGCCGGAGTTGGGCGTGCCCGCCGAGTAATACAGCCAGGCCTCCTCCATCGCCTTGCTGATCTTGCCGCCATTGGACTTGTCGCTCCCCACATCCAGGCTGCTGACCAGCGCCTGGTACTTGGGCTTGGTCGAACTGTCGAGCAGACGCATGGCGGCACGCACATAGGCGCCGTCGTCACCCTTGTTGCCGCTCCCGGTCTCGCTGAACAGCATCAGGCTGACGCGGAACTTGTTCACCTGCAGCCCGTTGACCACCGACGCCAGCGCAGTCATCTCGTTGCTGAACGGCGTGGTCCAGTTGGCGGTGTTGTCCAGGATGATCAGGACGTTCGGCGCATCCGTGGCGCCTGTGGGAGTGCCGACGAACAGGTCGATGTCCTCGGCGCGCACAGCCGACTGGGCGACGCACAGAAGGCAGAGGGCAACTATCCGCCGGAGCATTCCGGCCTGGCAGCTCTTGTTCATGTTCATGCTCCGCACGCGGCGATCTTCTGCGAATCGGTCAGGTGCACCCGCACCCCGGAACGCACTCTTACCGAGGTGCCGGTCACGGCATCGGTGACATTGGCGTTGAGCCCCCAGACGGTGTCCCACCCCGTGGAACACATGGCTGCCTGACCACCACCACAAGCCAGATTGGAGGGACTCGGCCTGGCGCTCATGCACACCGGCGACGCCATGGAAACCTGGTAGTCGGTGGTGCCGTCGTTATTGATGTCGACATTGAGCTGCTCGGCGGTCGGCGCCGCAGTGAAGGCCGAGCCGATGACCCGCTGGATACCCACATCAGCCGCAGCGATGGCCTCGTTTCGGAACTGCATGTTGCCCACTGCCTTCAGATTGGTGCCGCTGAGGGTGTAGGCGCTGCCGACCATCAGCATCAGCATCAGCAACATCACCAGGGCGACCACCAGGGTCGCGCCCCGCTGGGCTTTCGAATTGCGCTGCGTCGTCATGGCGTCTGCCTCCGCCGGGATATGTTCACCAGCGTGGCGCTGGAGGTGAACAGATGCCGTTTATAGCCATCGGTGAACGGGCCCAGGGTGGAGCCTCCCAGGGCATAGGTCTTGTCCGAGGTGTAGCCTGCCGTCCGGGCACGGGCGCGGGCCAGAACGTAGAGCCGGGCCTCCACCACGTTCGCCAGTTGGTCCAGCGTGCAGGAACTGGCCCCGCAATGGACAAAGCTGCCGTCGGGAGAACCATCGCCGCGGTTGGTCACAGTGACCCGGGTGTTGGGGTCATCCCAGTGCGGCGCCGCGAGGTAATCGGTCGGATCGTTCGACTTGCTGAGGCTGTCCAGGCCCAGCTCGACGCGGAAGGCCTCGACCCCCTCGATCAGCGGTACTGCTGCCTGCAGCGCGTTGGCCGGCGTGGCCCCACCGGAAAGATCGAAGGTGGAGCGCATCAGGGTCGGTATGCCATCGCCTGCGCTCACCGCGTAATCGCGCACGTAATACAGATCGATGACGAACTTGCGACGCTCGGCGATGGTCAGGCAATTGAGGCTCGTCAGGGTGAACCCGGTGGTGTCCAGCACAAAGGCCCCGAGGGTCTCGTTCTTGCAGAAGGACGACTGGAAATACACCTTGCCGGCTGCCAGTGCATCGCAATTGCCAACGCCCGGTGAGCAGGTATCGACATGCCGCACCACCAGCACATCGGAGTTGCTCGCCAGGTTGGTGACTATCGCCGAGCAACCGGGGGGCACCGCGGAGAAGGTCTGTGCCGCGATGCCGACGGAGTTGATCCTGTCCTGCTGCGTCCAGGTCGAGAAGGCCGAGCACACCGGCGGCAACGCCGTCGGGTAATCGGCCGGCGGATCGGTCGCGGTCAGGTCATCGAACTGCGGTACATAGCCATTCCAGAACCCGGCGTGGGCGAGGTCTTCCTGCAGCAGGCCCACGGCGAAGCGCCCATTCTCGATCAGCGAGTTGGTCTGGGCCATGTCGTCACTGGTCCGGCGCAGGTTCAGGTAGAGCGTCAGCACCGCGACCATGATCAGCAGGCTGATGGTCACTGCGATCATCATCTCTACCAGGGTGAAGCCCCTGTGGCGGGATGCGCCCCTCATAGCGAGGCCACCCGCACAACCGTGGTGACCACGCGCCGGCACAGGTCGCTGCTGCATCCGGAGCTGCCGTTGTAGCTGTTACTGCCACACGCCACGCTCGAAGGCGGCGCCGAGATCGGCGACATGCCCTGCCAGGCCACGGTGATCAGGTACTGATTGCTGCCCAGCGACTCGATGCAGCCTCGCCCGCCGAGCATGGCGCCGGCCTTCACGCTGCCGCCGCCCACTTCCGCCGCGCCCTGCAGGCTGTTGCACCAGTCAGCGAGGTCCGCCTGCTGACGGGTCCCGCTGCTGGTCGGACAGGACATGCCCGCTCCCACCGGCGAGCTGCTGCCGGTGACATAGCTGGAGGAGTTCTTCGCGTTGGCGTTCATCCGGCTGGACATGTCATTGAGCAGCAGCAGCGCCTGGGCGCGCTGGTAGGACTCCATGTCCGACAGCTGCATGCGCATCTGCAGCTTGGCCAGGCCGAGCAGGCCCAGCGAGATGATGAGGATGCTGACAAGCAGCTCGATCAGGGTGAAGCCGCGGTGCCGGGAGGTCATCATGTTGATCACCACTTCGCCGATGGCGTCCGAGTGCCGTCGCTGGCCAGGGTCAGGTTGCCGTCGCTGGCCTGCCCGCCGCTCGGGGTGAAGGTAATGGTGAAAGTCGGCGGTGTGCCGCTGCCCACGGTGATGTCGTAGCTGTAGTTGCCCGACACCTCACTGGGCAGCGCATAGCCACCGCTTTCCAGCGCCGACTTGCTGGCGTAGGCGCGGTTGGCCAGCAGGTACTGCTGCTGGCGGTTGGCGATATCCATCATCTGCGCCTGGGCCGCGGACCGCTTGCCCCGGATGACGTACTGCTGATAGCTGGGGTAAGCGATTGCAGCCAGGATCGCTACTATCGCCGCCACCACCATCAACTCGATCAGGGTAAAACCACGGGAACTAACAGGCATTATCGAGACTCTCTTTGCCGGGGCCTTTTTCAAAGACTCTATTAGTTAAATGGCGAATCGCCACCCCGCCGACACAGTAATTCAATACCAGTCGTCGCCGACGTATCGCCATATATAAAAATAGCTAACGAAAAGAGGGCCAATTCCAGAGCGCCAAAATACCAACACCCGCTGAATCCGGGGTATTAGAACGAAACATCGCCAGGGCCAAAATCCCTGAAAATCAGTCACTTACGCATCAAAATAAACACCCGGTAGCCAGCCAGAAAAGCAATATAAAGAACAACCGCACCATTCATGAAATACACATGAAGAAGTTGTGAAAAAAACGTAAAATCAAACTCTCAATAGTGCATTTCAAGTTAATAACATCAGCACTGATAACCTATTAAAAAGTAGCCATCTCGCAATAACGAACGAGAAACCATTACATCTTTAAAACTATGCTTATCCGACTATTCATCAGCTAACTATCGAGTCAATCAGCTCCCAGACAGGAACAGCCGGCTGTTCACATCCACTCCACAGGCTGGAAAATTTCCCAGCGCGCCGCCCCCTCACCGCAACAGGGACGGCAAGCCGGCATCAGCCCCCGAGTGACCGTCCCTGAAGTGCCTGGACAAATGCGGCCAGCGGCATGGGTCGATCGAAGAGGTACCCTTGCAGCACCTCCACACCGCGCAGGGCGAGGTAATCCTGCTGCTCCTCGGTTTCCACGCCCTCGGCAATGATCATCAGATCCAGCTTGCCGCACAGCTCGACGATGCTGTCCAGAACGTGCGAAGACAGGGCATCCACGCCAATCATCGCCACGAAACTCTTGTCGATCTTCAGCGCGTCCACCTTGAAGCGATGCAGGTAGGCGAGGCTGGAATTGCCGGTGCCGAAGTCATCGATGGCCAGCTTGACGCCCAGAGCATGCAGGTTGTCGAACAGTTCGTCGGTCACCTCGCTGGAAACAATCAGCTCGCGCTCGGTCAGCTCCAGGGTCAGCTCCGGCCGATGGGGCAGGAAGCGCGCCTGGAAATCGCGGCAATCACCGAACAACCCCGGCTCCGTGCAATGCCGGGCGCTGATGTTGAAGCTCAGATGGAAGCCCTCGCCCAGCAGGTGCCCGTGCGGTGCCAGCCCATCGGCGACCTGGTGGAACAGCTCGCGGGTCATCGCCACGATCAGCCCGGAGCGCTCGGCCATGGGGATGAACAGGTCCGGGCCGACCATGCCTTCGCGCGGATGGACCCAGCGCATCAGCACTTCCGCGCCGACCCAGCGGCCGTCCCGGGCATCGACCAGCGGCTGCAGGTACGGCACGAACTCCCCGGCGAGCAAGGCACGCTCAAGCTCCAGGCTTGGCGTCGCCGAACGCCCCCAGAGCCAGTAGCAGGCCACGCCCGATGCACCACCCAGCATCAGCATCAACGCCACCAGCGGCAACGCGTCTTCGTGGATGTGCCGCCATTGCGCCCCTTCGGGGAAGCCGCCGATGACCTTGTAGGGGAATCGCTCGGAGGTCAGCTCGACATGCCCCAGCGGCAGGCGGACAGGCTTGCCGTCGAACACCCTGCCCTCCTCATCCATCCACTGCCCGCCGACCTGCAATTGCAGGTCGCTGCGTTGATCGACCAGTTGCAGCGTGTTGCTCAGGTAACGTCCATCCACCGTCGCCAGCGCGGCGTGGCGTCCTTCGACACGCCGCAGGATCAACAGCGCGTAGTTCGGCGTGATCTCGTTACCGGCCATCATCCGCAGCCGGCCGGCGACATACAGGCTCGAATCCAGCGGCGCCTCGAAGTCGCCGAACAGCGAGGTGCAATAGATTTGGTCATCGCGAGTCAGATTGACCGACCGGACGAACGGCACCACCGCCACCTGTTCGCGCAGGACGAGTGTCGCCTCGTCGCAGCCCTCATCCACATGCAGCAGAGCCACCTGGGCGGCCCCAGCCGCATTGCTCAGCATCACGTCGAACAGCCGAACAGCCTCGTTCGAGGCAGTACGCGCCTCGACGCTCAGGGTGCGCAAGGCCTGCCAATAGATGATGGCGCTGCCCAGCAGCAACGGCAGCAGGGCCATGGAGAGGGAGAAGACCAGGCGAGGCAGCAGCCGGCGCCGGGTGTAGTTGCGAAGCGGCATCCTTGTTCCTTGCTTGACGGCGCCGCGACCTGCGACGCATTGCCACTCCCCCATGGGCAGCGACGTGGTTTGAGCTTAGAACAGCCACCGCCGCCGGGCGCCACGCGGCGGAATCCGTATAATCCCCGCCCCATCCATCCTGATCGCCACAGAAGACGCCCATGTCCAAGCCGCAGCAGCTCCAGCCCGCGGGTAACTTCCCGCCCGCCACGCTCCTCCGTCGCTTTGCCGCGATGTTCTATGACTTCCTGCTCTGCGTGGCCTTGCTGATGGTGGTGACGCTGGCCTATCAGCAGGGCTTCCTGCGCCTGATCTATGGCAGCGAGAAGCTCCGGATGCTGGCCGACCAGGGGGCGCTGACCGGCGACCCGCTGCTGTCCAGCCTGCTGTTCATCAGCGTGTTCGCCTTCTTCGCGAAGTTCTGGACCCACAGCGGCCAGACCCTGGGCATGCAGGTCTGGGGCGTTCGTGTGCAGAACGCCAACGGCACGCGCATCACCCTGATGCAGGCGCTGCTGCGCTTTGTGATCGCCATCGCCTCCTGGGGCTGCGCCGGCCTGGGCTTCCTCTGGATGCTCTGGGACAAGGACCAGCGCACCTGGCAGGACCGCTACTCGGAAAGCGTGGTGATCCAGATCCCCAAGGCGGTACGCAAGGCATCGCAGGGGCGGGGCTGAAACCCCGGGCAATAAAAAAGCCGGCGATTGCCGGCTTTTTTGCGGGCGCGGGTTCTACCCCGCGATGGGACTCAGCCTGCTCGTTTCAGCAACAGGGTGCCGAGGAAGGCGCAGATCGCCGCCGGCACCAGCACCGCCAGCAGCGGCGGGAAGTTGAACACCTGGCTGGACGGGCCAAGCAGGTCCTGGGCGATGCGGAAGGTGAAGCCCACCAGCACACCGGTGAACACGCGCTGGCCGAGGGTCACGCTGCGCAGCGGGCCGAAGATGAACGAGATCGCCATCAGCACCAGGGCAGCGGTCACCAGCGGCTGCAGGATCTTGGTCCAGAACGCCAGCCAGTAGCGGTTGGAGCTCAGGCCCTGGTCCTGCAGGTAATGGATGTAGTTCCACAGGCCGGTGATCGACAGCGCCTCCGGCTCCATCACCACGGTGTTGAGCAGTTGCGGGCTGAGCTGGATGTTCCAGGTCTCGCTGGGCTTGCTTACGACCTCGCTGCGCTTTTCAGCCGCGTGCAGCACCGAGGTGGTCACATCCTGCAACTGCCACTGGTCGTTCTCGAACACCGCCTGACGGGCGAAGCTCGCGCTCTGCAGGCGACGGTTGTCGTCGAAGTTGTAGCGGGTCACGCCCAGCAGCACGCCATCCGGGCGCACCACGTTGATATGGATGAATTCATGCCCCTGGCGGTGCCACAGGCCCGACTTCGAGCTTTGCGAACCATTGCCGCTCTGCGCCAGGGCACGACCGCTCTGGGCAGCGGTTTCGGTGTAGGGAATCACGTACTCGCCCACCAGGATGCCGGCGAACATCAGCACCAGCATCGGTTTCATCACCGCCCAGACGATGCGCTGCAGCGACACGCCAGCGGCGCGCATGATGGTCAGCTCGCTGTTGCTGGCCAGGGTACCCAGGCCCACCAGGCAGCCAATCAGCGCGGCCATGGGGAGCATGTCGTAGCCACGGCTCGGCGCGGTCAGCAGGACAAACTTGAGCGCCTCGCCGAGGGTGTAGGTGTCGCTGATCTGCCCCAGCTGGTCGACGAAGGCGAACAGTTCGGCCAACCCGAGGATCACCCCGAGTACCGCGAGAATGGAAACGAAGACAGTGGTGCCGATGTAACGATCCAGCTTACGCATGCTTCAGCACTCCGCCCGACTTCGCTCGCTTGGCGGCCAGCTTCAGACGCAGCGGCTCCCAGTACAACAACAACAGGCCGATGGCCAGGAATATCCCGTGGATCCACCACAGGCCCAGGGCCATGGGAATCTTGCCCTTGTCGAGCATGCCGCGCCCGGCGATCAGCAGCGCCAGGTAGGCCATGTACAGCAGCACGGCCGGCAGCAGCTTGAGGAAGCGGCCCTGGCGCGGGTTGACGCGCGACAGCGGCACGGCCAGCACGGTCACCACGAAGACCAGCAGCGGGATGGACAGGCGCCACTGCAGCTCCGACTTCATGCGAGGATCGTCGCTGCCCAGCAGGTCGGAGGTGGGGATGGCGTCGCGGTCGTCGATCTCGCTGCTCACTTCCGGCTTGGGCAGCAGGGCGGCGTAGGTGTCGTACTTGATCTCGCGGTAATCGGCCTGTCCGGGCGTGCCGTCGTAGCGATAGCCGTCCTTGAGAATCAGGTAGCGGCTGCCGTCCGCATGGATTTCCTGCACGCCGGTGGTGCCGACCAGCACCGAAGTGCCGCCGTCCTTGCCATTGCGCGGGCGGTTCTTGTCCGAAATGAACACGCCGCCCAGCTCGGTGCGCTCGTTGGCCAGGGTCTCGGTATAGGTCACCCGCGTGCCATCGCGCATCGACTGGAAGCGCCCCGGCGCCAGGGTGTCGAACTCGGTCATCGCATCCTGCTTGTTCAGCAGCAACTGCATCTGGGTGATGCCCTGGGGCGCCAGCCACAGGCTCAGCCAGGCCACCAGCAGGGCGATGAACAGCGCCGGCGCCAGGGTAATGGCCAGCAGGCGCTGCTGGCTCATGCCGGTGGCGGTGAGCACGGTCATCTCGCTGTCCAGGTACAGGCGGCCATAGGCCAGCAGAATGCCGAGGAACAGGCCCAGCGGCAGGATCAGCTGCAGGAAGCCCGGCAGGCGCACGCCCATGATCATGAACAGCGAACCCGGATCGAGCAGGCCTTGGGCCGCCTGCGCCAGGTACTTGATGAAACGGCCGCTCATGATGATGACCAGCAGCACGGCGCTCACCGCGCTCATGGTGATCAGCACTTCACGGGACAGGTAACGGAAGACAATCAAACCGGACACTCCAGGGTTGTCACGCTCAGGCGGCTACGCTCAAACTAGCCGCCGTGAAGCATTGCCGGGTGCGCGCGGACGCGACCCAGCGCAAATAGCCGGCATTATCCTGCGATTCGCCAGGCCTGTCACTGCGCAGTCCACCTTCATTCGCAGACCCTTCTGCTCTTTGTCCCGGGGACACTCAGCCATGGAATTCCTTGTAAAAAGCGTACGTCCGGAAACTCTCAAGACCGCCACCCTGGTCATCGCCGTGGGCGAAGGCCGCAAGCTTGGCGCCACCGCCAAGGCCGTCGACGAAGCCACTGGCGGCGCCATCGCCAACCTGCTCAAGCGTGGCGATCTGGCAGGCAAGGTGGGCCAGACTCTACTGCTGCAAGATTTACCCAACATTAAGGCTGAGCGCGTCCTGCTGGTCGGCGCCGGCAAAGAGCGCGAACTCTCCGACCGCGCCTACCGCAAACTGGTTTCCGCCGTCCTGGGCAATCTGAAGAACCTGGGTGGCGCCGACGCCGTCCTGGCCCTGGGCGACCTGGCCGTCAAAGGCCGCAATGCCCATGGCAAGGCCCGCCTGCAGGTGGAAACCCTGGCCGACGGCACCTACGTCTTCGATCGCTTCAAGAGCCAGAAGGCCGAAGCGCCGAAGCTGAAGAAAATCACCCTGCTCGCCGACAAGGCCGACGCCACCGCTGTCGAACAAGGCGCCAAAGAAGCCCAGGCCATCGCCAACGGCATGGCCCTGACCCGTGACCTGGGCAACCTGCCGCCGAACCTCTGCCACCCGACCTTCCTCGGCGAACAGGCCAAGGCGCTGGGCAAGGAATACAAGGGCCTGAAGGTCGAGGTTCTCGACGAGAAGAAACTGCGCGAGCTGGGCATGGGCTCCTTCCTCGCCGTCGCCCAGGGCAGCGACCAGCCGCCGCGCCTGATCGTGCTGCAGTACAACGGCGCGAAGAAGAAGGACGAGGCCCCGCACGTACTGGTCGGCAAGGGCATCACCTTCGACACCGGTGGCATCAGCTTGAAGCCCGGCCTGGGCATGGACGAGATGAAGTTCGACATGTGCGGCGCTGCCTCCGTGTTCGGCACCTTCCGCGCCGTGCTGGAGCTGCAGCTGCCGATCAACCTGGTGGGCGTGATGGCCTGCGCCGAGAACATGCCCAGCGGCGGCGCCACCCGTCCGGGCGACATCGTCACCACCATGAGCGGCCAGACCGTCGAAATCCTCAACACCGACGCCGAAGGCCGCCTGGTGCTGTGCGACGCACTGACCTACGTCGAGCGCTTCAAACCGCAGTCGGTGGTGGACATCGCCACCCTGACCGGCGCCTGCATCGTCGCCCTGGGCTCCAACACCTCGGGCCTGATGGGCAACAACGACGCACTGGTCAAGCAACTGCTCAAGGCCGGTGAAGTCGCTGATGACCGCGCCTGGCAGCTGCCGCTGTTCGACGAGTACCAGGAACAGCTGGACAGCCCGTTCGCCGACATCGCCAACATCGGCGGGCCGAAGGCCGGCACCATTACCGCCGGCTGCTTCCTGTCGCGCTTTGCGAAGAAGTTCCACTGGGCGCACCTGGACATCGCCGGCACCGCCTGGATCAGCGGGGGCAAGGACAAGGGCGCCACGGGCCGCCCGGTTCCGCTGCTGACCCAGTACCTGCTGGACCGCGCCAAGTAATGGCACAGTGCAACCTGCCGATGGGATCGAACGCATGACGCGTGTGGATTTCTACGTCATTCCCAGCGCCGATCCCGACGCACGCCTGACCATCGCCTGCCGCCTGGCTGAAAAAGCCTGGCGGCAAGGCATGCGTATCTTCGTGCTGTGCAGCGACGAAGCCCAGCGCGATGCGCTGGATGCCCGGCTGTGGAACTTCCGGGGCGAAACCTTCATCCCACACAACGCGGTGGAAGAAGATGCCGACTCGCCGATCGTTCTCGCCCTCGGCGAGCCGCCGGAAAGCCACCGGGACCTGCTGATCAACCTGACCCTGGCCATTCCCGACTTCGTCGACCGCTTCAACCGGGTCGCCGAGCTGGTGATCGAGGAACCGGCGATTCGTCAGGCCGCGCGGGAGAATTTCCGTCGCTACCGCGAGCAGGGCTATCCTTTGCAGGATCACCGCCTGCCGCGCCCTTGAGAGCGTCTCAGCCAAGACACCATGGACAACCACAAGCCCCCGCACGACCCCGACCACCTGCTGGAAGACCTGAAGAAGATCCAGGACCTGCTGGACGAGTCGGGCGCCGAGCCGCCCCTGCTCACTGAATCCTTCGAGCCGGACAACATTCCCCTGCTCTCCGACGTTGTCACGCCGGCGCCCCAGGCGCCGGAGCCTGCCGCCGCGCCGCCGGCCACTCCCGCCGCCAGCGAGCTGAACCGCCTGGACCTCGAACTGCGCGCCGCGGCCCAGCTGATCCTGCAGGACGTCCTCGACGACTTCGCCCCGCAGATCGAAGCCGAACTGCAACGCCGGCTCGAAGCGCGCATGCAGCGCCTGCTGGCCCAGCGCAAGACCTGACGCCCCAAACCATTCCGCTTTTTTGTAGCCGCCCAGTGGCCACACGGAAAACCGCCCCGGTGGCCTGAACTGCCCGCCTCCCGTTATACTCAGCGGTTTTCCGTCTAGCCTTATCAGGGTCCCGCCGCGCTCATGGACAAGACCTACCAGCCCCACGCCATCGAATCCCACTGGTACCCCCTCTGGGAGAGAGAGAACTACTTCGCCCCGCAAGGTTCCGGCGAGCCGTACACCATCATGATCCCGCCGCCGAACGTCACCGGCAGCCTGCACATGGGCCACGGCTTCAACAACGCCATCATGGACGCGCTGATCCGCTACCGCCGCATGCAGGGCCGCAACACCCTGTGGCAGCCGGGCACCGACCACGCCGGCATCGCCACCCAGATGGTGGTGGAGCGCCAGCTGGCCGCCCAGGGCATCGCCCGCCATGATCTGGGCCGCGAGAAGTTCCTGGAGAAGGTCTGGGAGTGGAAGGATCAGTCCGGCGGCACCATCACCCGCCAGATTCGCCGCCTGGGCTCCTCCGTGGACTGGTCGCGCGAGCGCTTCACCATGGACGAAGGCCTGTCCAACGCCGTGAAGGAAGCCTTCGTGCGCCTGCACGAGGACGGCCTGATCTACCGCGGCAAGCGCCTGGTCAACTGGGATACCAAGTTCCACACCGCCATCTCCGACCTCGAAGTGGAGAACCACGACGAGAAGGGCCACCTCTGGCACCTGCGCTACCCGCTGGCCGACGGCAACAAGACCGCCGACGGCAAGGACTACCTGGTCGTCGCCACCACCCGCCCGGAAACCGTGCTGGGTGACAGCGCCGTCGCCGTTCACCCGGAAGACGAGCGCTACGCCGCGCTGATCGGTACCTTCATCGACCTGCCGCTGGTGGGCCGGCGCATCCCGATCATCGCCGACGACTACGTCGACCGCGAATTCGGCACCGGCTGCGTGAAGATCACCCCGGCCCACGACTTCAACGACTACGAAGTCGGCAAGCGCCACGACCTGCCGCTGATCAACATCTTCGACAAGGACGCCGCCGTCCTCGCCGTCGCCCAGGTGTTCAAGCTCGACGGCAGCGTCAACGCGGAGCTGGACTCCAGCCTGCCGGCCGCCTACGCCGGTCTCGACCGCTTCGTCGCGCGCAAGCAGATCGTTGCCGACTTCGAAGCCGCCGGCCTGCTCGAGAAGATCGACGACCACGCGCTGAAAGTGCCCAAGGGCGACCGCTCCGGCACCGTCATCGAGCCGTGGCTGACCGACCAGTGGTACGTCTCCACCAAGCCGCTGGCCGAACCCGCCATCGCCGCCGTGGAAGACGGCAGCATCCAGTTCGTGCCCAAGCAGTACGAGAACATGTACTTCAGCTGGATGCGCGACATCCAGGACTGGTGCATCAGCCGTCAGCTGTGGTGGGGCCACCGCATCCCGGCCTGGTACGACGATGCCGGCAACGTCTACGTCGGCCGCAACGAAGCCGAAGTGCGCACCAAGCACAACCTGGGCGACGCCAACCTGCGCCAGGACGAAGACGTCCTCGACACCTGGTTCAGCTCGGGCCTGTGGACCTTCTCCACCCTCGGCTGGCCGGAGCAGACCGACTACCTGAAGACCTTCCACCCCACCGACGTGCTGGTGACCGGCTTCGACATCATCTTCTTCTGGGTTGCGCGCATGATCATGCTGACCATGCACCTGATCAAGAATGGCGATGGCACCGCGCAGATCCCGTTCAAGACCGTCTACGTCCACGGTCTGGTGCGCGACGGCCAGGGCCAGAAGATGTCCAAGTCCAAGGGCAACGTGCTCGACCCGCTGGACATAGTCGATGGCATTACCTTGGACGAGCTGCTGGAGAAACGCACCAGCGGCATGATGCAGCCCAAGCTCGCCGAGAAGATCGCCAAGCAGACGAAAGCCGAGTTCCCCGAAGGCATCGCCAGCTACGGCACCGACGCCCTGCGCTTCACTTTCTGCTCGCTGGCTTCCACCGGTCGCGACATCAAGTTCGACATGGGCCGCGTCGAGGGCTACCGCAACTTCTGCAACAAGCTGTGGAACGCCGCCAACTTCGTCATCGAGAACACCGATGGCAAGGACACCGGCGTGAATGGCGAGCCGGTCGAGCTGTCCTCGGTGGACCGCTGGATCATCTCCGCCCTGCAGCGCACCGAGATCGAAGTCGCGCGCCAGCTCGACGCCTTCCGCTTCGACCTCGCCACCCAGGCCCTCTACGAGTTCATCTGGGACGAGTACTGCGCCTGGTACCTGGAACTGGTCAAGCCGGTACTGTGGGACGAGAACGCGCCGATCGAGCGTCAGCGCGGCACCCGCCGCACCCTGGCGCGCGTGCTGGAAACCGCACTGCGCCTGGCGCATCCGTTCATGCCGTTCATCACCGAGGAAATCTGGCAGCGCATCAAGACCGCCGCTGGCAAGTCCGGTGACACCCTGATGCTGCAACCCTGGCCGATCGCCGACGAGGCGAAAATCGACGCCGCCGCCGAAGGCGACATCGAGTGGGTCAAGGCCCTGATGCTGGGCATCCGCCAGATCCGCGGCGAGATGAACATCTCCATGGCCAAGCGCATCGACCTGGTGCTGAACAACGCATCCCCCGAGGATCACCGTCGCCTGGCCGACAACGAGCCGCTGCTGATGAAGCTGGCCAAGCTCGAGACCATCCGCGTGCTGGACGAAGGCGAAGAGCCGCCGATGTCCGCCACCGCGCTGGTTGGCGACCTGCAGGTGCTGGTGCCGATGGCCGGACTGATCGACAAGGCTGCCGAGATGGCGCGCCTGGACAAGGAAATCCAGCGCCTGGAAGGCGAAGTCAAACGCGTGGGCGGCAAGCTGTCCAATGAAGGCTTCGTCGCCAAGGCCCCGCCGGAAGTGATCGAGAAGGAGCGCGCCAAGCTGGCTGAAGCCGAGCAGGCCGTGACCAACCTGATCCAGCAGCGCGAGAAGATCGCCAGCCTGTAAGGCCTGGAACGGTATAAACAACGGCGCCCTCGGGCGCCGTTGTCATTTCTGCAGGTCGGGCTTCAGTACACCGCCCCCACCGGGTACACGTAGGCATTCACGTCATGGAACGGCGTGCGCTCGAAGAACCACTGCAGCCGCGCCTGGGCGTCCTTGGCGAAGGCCTTGTCGTCCCTGAGCTTCTTCTCGAACTCGGCCTTGAGCTTCGGATCCTTGGCGAGCATCTTGCGCGCCATCGGCTCCATCACGTACTCCTCTGGCTCCTCGGCCACCACCAGCGTCGAGTTGAAGAAGCCCCAGGACCAGAACGAATCCGGACTCTCCGCCGTCAGCAGGTTGACCGCCAGCACGCCCAGCGGCTGGTCGGTATCGATCACCACCGAGCCTGCCGGGTAGGTCTGCAGGCGCTGGAACGGCTTGCCGACGCCACTGACCAGCAGATGCCCCTCATAACCGGGAATCTCGTTGGTGGCGGCGCGGTCGGGCTCGAATCCACCGGCCAGCTTGATGTTGTCCATGCGGTACAGGGTCACCTCGATGGGCGTCGCCTTGTCCAGAGTCTTCATCTGGATGCCATGGGACTTCAGGCGCGCGATCACCTCGCTCCACTGCACCGGCACCACATACTGCTTCGGCCGCTTCACCACCAGGTCCGGCACCGAGTTGTCGGTGACCGGCACGTTCAGCTGCTTGGGCTTGTTGCTCCAGACGATGGTCTTCTTGCCGGTGATCGGTGACACCTCATAGCGGTAATCACCCACGGTGAACGGCGTGTGCTGCGGCTCGCCCGGCTTCCAGGTGAGGATCACCTCCTTCTGCGCCGCCAGCCGTTCGCGGTCCTTGCCAATCACCTGCTTCAGCGAGTCGGCGTTGTCGCCGATCACCTGGAACATCGCCTTGAGCATCACGTAGTTGCCCAGCACCTGGGTTTCGTAGGGGTGCAGGGCATGCTGCTCGATGAGGATCGACGGCACGTTGCGAATATCGCCGTACTGATTCGAGAAGCGCGCCAGGTCGGTGCGGTACGGGTAGTAACCCTGGGTCGGGTCCTGGTTGTCGTTGAAGCTGATGCACTCATGGACCACATGCCCGTCGCCCTCCAGCTCCTTGTAAACCGGGCCGCGCATCACCTTGTCCATCCACTCGCTGGAAGCCGGCGACCAGCCGTTGCCGTTGTGGCAATAGGAGCTGTCGTAGGGATACATGGCGCCGTCGGTGGAATGGGTGTCGGCGAAGAAGCTCAGGTCGTACTGGTTGAACACCGAGGCAACGTTGCGGATCTCCGCGCTGTCGAGCTTGGTGAAGTCGCGGTTGAGGTTGTAGTTCAGCCCGTTGACCCGCCAGCCGGTGACGTCCGGGCCGTTCTGGTTGATCCGCCCGTAGGGGCTGCGGCGCAGGTCGCCGTCGATGTTCACGGTGGGGATGAAGAGGATGTTGACCTTGTCCAGCAGAGCAGCCAGCGGCTTGTCGCCGGTGGTCATGTCGCGCAGCAGCATGAACATGGCGTCCTTGCCGTTGGCCTCGCCGGGGTGGATTTCCGCCTCGACGAAGATCGTCGGCTTGCCGGACTTGTTCAGCCCCGCTGCCGACTTGTCCGCCTCGCGGCTGGCGGTCACCAGCAGCATCGGCTCGCCGGTGGCGCTGTTCTCCGGCAGGTCGCTGAGGGTGATGGCGCCGCCGGAGGCATCGGCCAGCTTCTGCAGCCAGGCGCGGGTCTGGTGGTAATCGGAGGTCTGCTTGAAGCCCGTGGATTCGGCCAGGGTGATCAGCGGGTTGTCGGTCTTGGCGATGTACTTCGTGCTGGTGAGCTTCTGCTCGAACATCGCCGGGAGGATGCGGCTTTTCGCGGCGGCGCTGTAACCGCTGTCATCGACGTACCCCGGCGCCGAAGGCAGGGCGGCATACAGGGGCAGGCTGGAGGTGGCGAAGAGGCCGGCGAGCAGCGCTCGGGACGAGAGGTGGTACATGGGAGGTTCTCCTTTTGCAGCAATATCGTCCTGCGGACGCGTCCGCGCCCGTGCAACAACCATAGACAACCATGGGGAAATGCCAGCGCGGTTCGTCGTCGCGCCCGCTCTGGCATGCACCTTCTTCAAATGCCGTTCATTCCCCGGAGGAATGACCTTGCGAAGAATGCTCGCTTGGATCACCGCGCCGGTTCGCCGAAGATCAGCGCACAGCTGCACCCGCTCCCCTGCCAAGGAACCCCACGCCCATGTCCGATACTCCGGCCCGCAACGGCGGCCAGATCCTCGTCGATGCCCTGCTGCGCCACGCGGTGGATACCGTCTACTGCATCCCCGGCGAAAGCTACCTGCCGGTGCTCGATGCCCTGCACGACGCGGCCGCCATCCAGACCATCGTCACCCGCCACGAAGGCGCCGCCTCGAACATGGCCGATGCCTACGGCAAGCTCACCGGCCGCCCCGGCATCTGCTTCGTCACCCGCGGGCCGGGCGCGACCCACGCAGCCAACGGCGTGCATACGGCGATGCAGGACTCGACGCCGATGATTCTCTTCATCGGCCAGGTGGAAAGCGCCTTCAAGGGCCGCGAAGCCTTCCAGGAAGTGGACTATCGGCAGATGTTCGGCGGCCTGGCCAAGTGGGCCACCGAGGTCGACGACATCCGTCGCCTGCCGGAGATCGTCGCCCGCGCCTTCCGCGTCGCCCAGTCCGGGCGGCCCGGCCCGGTGGTGATCGGGCTGCCGGAGGAAGTGCTGTTCGGCGCAGCACAGGTCGCCGATGTACTGCCCACGCCCATCACGCGTGCGGCCCCCAGCGCCGACGCACTGGCCGAACTGCGCGAGCGCCTGAGCCAGGCCCGGCGCCCGCTGCTGATCGTCGGTGGCACCGGCTGGACAGCGGAGGCCTGCGCGCAGGTGCGCGCCTTCGCCCACGCCAACCGCCTGCCGCTGGTGGCCTCGTTCCGCCGCCAGGACCTGATCGACAACCGCGACGAGCAGTACGCCGGCCAGCTCGGCTTCGGCGCCTCGCCCAGGCTCACCGCGCGCGTGCAGGAAGCCGACCTGCTGCTGGTGCTCGGCTCGCGCCTGAGTGAAACACCCAGCGCCGGCTACAGCCTGATCCAGAGCCCACGCCCGCTGCAGGGCATGATCCACGTCTACCCCGACGCCAGCGAGCTGGGCCGCGTCTACCAGGCGGACCAGAGCATCCAGGCCGGCATGCCGGAGATCGCCGCCGCCCTCGCCGACCTCGCTCCCCTTGCCGAGACGCCCTGGGCTGACTGGACCGCCGCGGCACGCGCCGATTACCTCAGCTATATCACCCCGCCGCAGAACGCAGAATCGCCGAAGGGTGTGGACCTCACCCGGGTCGTCCAGTACCTGAACGAAACCCTGCCGGACGACGCGGTGATCAGCAACGGCGCCGGCAACTATGCCGTCTGGGTGCACCGTTTCTACCGCTATCGCTCGCCGCGCAGCCAGCTCGCCCCCACAAACGGCGCCATGGGCTACGGCTTTCCCGCCGCCATCGCCGCCAAGCTGCGCGACCCGCAGCGCAGCGTGGTGTGCTTCGCCGGCGACGGCTGCTTCATGATGTACCCGCAGGAGCTGGCCACCGCCGTGCAGTACGGCGCGGCGCTGACCGTCATCGTGGTGAACAACGGCATGCTCGGCACCATCCGCATGCACCAGGAGCGCGAATACCCCGGCCGCATCAGCGCGACCGAGCTGCGCAACCCCGACTTCGTCGCCCTCGCCTGCGCCTTCGGTGCCCATGGCGAGCTGGTGGAGAGAACCGAGGACTTCGCCGCCGCCTTCGAGCGTGCCCAGGCCAGCGGCAAGCCCGCGCTGATCGAACTGCGCACCGATCTACAGCAGATCACCCCGGTCGCACGGCTGCCCTGAGGACCTTTCGCTTCCCCCGCAGCAGCGCAGGCTTCGCTAAGCTGCACCGGGTCAAGGCATTGCGCCCGCTCCTGCGGGCACAATGGCGCCGGGAAATCGCTAGGGAAGCGCATGAGTCTGCAACTGATCTGGGTCCTCGCCCTGCTCGCCACCGCCGTCGGGCTGTTCGTCATCAACCGTCCGCGCATGGACGTGGTCGCCCTGCTGGTGATGGTCGCCCTGCCGCTGTCGGGCATCCTCAGCGTGCAGGAATCACTGGCCGGCTTCGCCGATCCCAACGTCATCCTGATCGCCGCGCTGTTCGTCATCGGCGAAGGCCTGGTGCGCACCGGCGTGGCCTACCGCATCGGCGAATGGCTGACCCGCCGCGCCGGCGCCAGCGAGACGCGCCTGCTGGTGCTGCTGATGCTCGCCGTGGCTGGGCTCGGCTCGGTGATGAGTTCCACCGGCGTGGTCGCCATCTTCATTCCCGTGGTGCTGAGCATCGCCGCGCGCCTGCACGTGTCGCCGCGCCGGCTGATGATGCCGCTGAGCTTCGCCGGGCTGATCAGCGGCATGCTCACCCTGGTCGCCACCGCGCCCAACGTGGTGATCCACAGCGAGCTGGTGCGCGAAGGTTCGAAGGGTTTCGGCTTCTTCAGCTTCACGCCGTTCGGCCTGGTGGTGCTGGTGCTCGGCGTCGGCTATATGCTGGTGGCGCGGCGCTGGCTGGGCGATGACGGCTACGACGACGGGCAGCGCGTCAAGCGCCGAACCCTGGGCGACCTGATCCGCGACTACCAGCTCGCCGGCCGCGAGCGCCGCCTGCGCATCCGCCCCGATTCGCAATTGGTGGGCAAGAGCCTGGGCGACATCGAGTTGCGCGCCCGTGCCGGCACCAACGTGGTGGCCATCGAGCGCATGGTGCACTTCCGCCTGAAGATACTGAGCCCCGGCGCCAATATCGTGCTGCACGCCGGCGACGTGCTGCTGGTGGATATCTACGGCGAGCGCAGCGACCTGCTGGGCATGTACCACGAGTTCGGCCTCGAGCCATTGAGCCTGCAGGGTGACTACTTCACCGAACGCGCCCACGAAGTGGGCATGGCCGAGGTGACGATGCCGCCGGAGTCCGTCCTGCTTGGCAAGAGCGTACTGGACCTGGAGTTCCGCAGCCAGTTCGGCCTCAACGTGGTCGGCCTGCGGCGCAACCGCGAAGCCCTGGTGGAAGGCCTGCTGGACGCCAAGCTGAAGGTTGGCGACACCCTGCTGGTGATCGGCGGCTGGAAGGAAATCCGCCAGCTGCAGGCGCGCGCCCGCGACTTCCTGGTGCTCAGCCTGCCCGCCGAGGTGGACGAAGCCGCCCCTGCCGCCAGTCAGGCGCCCCACGCACTGTTCAGCCTGGCGGTAATGGTGGTCCTGATGGTCAGCGGGCTGGTGCCCAACGTCATGGCCGCACTGATCGCCTGCCTGCTGATGGGTTCGTTCCGCTGCATCGACATGGACAGCGCCTACCGCGCCATCCACTGGCAGAGCCTGCTGCTGATCGTCGGCATGCTGCCCTTCGCCCTGGCGCTGCAGAAGACCGGCGGCATCACCCTGGCGGTCAACGGCCTGGTCGGTGCACTCGGCGGCGCCGGCCCCTACGCCATACTCGCCAGCCTGTTCGTGCTGACCGCGGTGATCGGCCTGTTCATCTCCAACACCGCCACCGCCGTGCTCATGGCGCCGGTCGCCATCGCCACGGCCAAGGCCCTGGGCGCCTCCCCGGAAGCCTTCGCGATGATCGTCGCGCTGGCCGCGTCGGCCGCCTTCATGACGCCGATTTCCTCACCGGTGAACACCCTGGTGCTGGGGCCGGGGCGCTATCGTTTCGCCGATTTCGTCAAGGTTGGCGTACCCTTCACGATTCTGGTGATGATCGTCAGCGTTGTGCTGGTACCCTGGCTGCTGCCGCTGTAGCCGCCCATTACAAGATCGCCAAGGAATCGTCTCGATGGAAGTGAGCAAGACCAAAAGCAGTTTCTACCGCCGCCTCTACGTCGCCTGGCTGATCGACAGCGGCACTGCGACCAGCGTCCCCGCGCTGATGGAAGCCACCGGCATGCCCCGGCGCACCGCCCAGGACACCCTGGCCGCGCTGGCCGACCTGGACATCGACTGCGCCTTCGAGCAGCACGACGGCGAACGCAACAACGCCGGCCACTACCGCATCCGCGACTGGGGCGCCATCGATCCGCGCTGGATCGCCGCGCACCTGCCAAAGATCAAGGACATCCTGCAGTACCCCTGAGCCCGCCCGCATGCTTGCCGTCCCACCCGCCCTCTGGCGCTTGCGCCGACTGATCCTGCTGCTCGCCTTCGCCGTGGTGCTGGTGCTGCTCTACCGCGCCAGCGGGCTGCACGAGGAGTTCAGCCTCGACTACCTGCGCAACGAGCTGACCGACAACCGCCTGCGCGGCCTGCTGCTGTTCGTCGGCCTGTTCGCCCTGGGCAACCTGCTGCACATCCCCGGCCTGCTGTTCCTCGCCGCCGCCGTGCTGGCCATGGGCAAGCTGTGGGGCGGGCTGATCACCTATTGCGCGGCGGTATTCTCCTGCGGCTTCACCTTCCTGATCGTGCGCGCCGTCGGCGGCAATGGCCTGCGCCTGCTGAACAACAAGCTGACCCGCGCAGTGTTCAGCCACCTTGACCAGCGCCCGGCGAGCAGCGTGTTCCTGCTGCGCCACGCCTTCATCACCTCGCCGACGCTGAACTACAGCCTCGCGCTTTCGGGCATCGGTTTCTGGCCCTACATGCTCGGCACCCTGCTCGGCCTGCCGATTCCGCTGCTGCTCTGCTGCCTGCTGTTCGACCGCCTGGGCAACGTGCTGCTCGGCTGAAGCGCGCAACTGTGGGAAAATCGCCCACCGCCTCCCAGCCCCGCGCGCCCTCATGTCGAAAGCACCCAGACCGCCCAAACGCCCCGCCGCCCCGGCAAAGCCTGCCCAACCGCTGCGCGACCCTGCCGCCAAGCGGCCGAACCTGCTGCACCCGCGCAACCGCCACCAGGGGCACTACGACTTCCCCGCGCTGATCGAGGGCTGCCCGGAGCTGGGTCGCTTCGTCATCACCAATCCCTACGGCAAGCCGAGCATCGATTTCGCCAGCCCGGAGGCGGTGCGGGTGTTCAACCGCGCGCTGCTGAAAGCGCAGTACGGCATCGGCCAGTGGGACATCCCCGCCGGCTTCCTCTGCCCGCCGATCCCCGGCCGGGCGGACTACGTGCACTACCTCGCCGACCTGCTCGCCGAGGAAAACGGCGGCAGCGTGCCGCGCGGGCCGGACGTGCGCATGCTGGATATCGGCGTCGGCGCCAACTGCATCTACCCGTTGATCGGCCACCGCGACTACGGCTGGCGCTTCCTCGGCTCGGACATCGAACCCGCTGCCCTGGCCTCCGCCCACGCCATCGTCAACGGCAATCCGGGCCTGAGCGATGCCATCGAACTGCGCCAGCAGCACGATCCGAAACACATCTTCCGCGGCCTGCTCAGTACCGACGAGCGCTTCGACGCGACCCTGTGCAACCCGCCCTTCCACTCCTCGCCCGAGGAAGCCAGCAGTGGCAGCCGGCGCAAATGGAAGAACCTCGGCAAGCTCGACCCGTCGCGCCAGCTGCCCAAGCTGAACTTCGGCGGGCAGAGCAACGAGCTGTGGTGCGAAGGCGGCGAGATCGCCTTCCTGCGCAAGCTGGCGATGGAAAGCGCCGAGGTCGGCCAGCAGGTCCGCTGGTTCAGCTCGCTGGTGTCCAAGGCCGGCAACCTGGACGACTTCCGCCGCGCGCTGAAAAAGGCCGGCGCCATTTCCATCCGCACCGTGGACATGGCCCAGGGGCAGAAGCAGAGCCGCTTCGTCGCCTGGACCTTCTTCGAGCCGGAACACCGCCGCTACTGAATCAAGCCGCCACACACCGCGCACAACGGCTCGGCGGATAACCGCAAGCTGTTGTTCGACCTACGCTTCGGCGGCGAGCACCGGCGCGCGTTCCCGACCCAGCAGCAGGAATACCAGCCCAGCGACCACAAAGGTCACCCCCGCCAGCAGCTCCAGCACCCGGCTGAACACCGCCACGTAGTCGCTGCGCAGTTGCTCGGGCGCCAGCTGCGGCAGTTGCTCGACCACCACCGCCAGGTTGCCGATGGCCAGCTGGTTCGCACTCATCAGGCGCTCCGCCGCGGCCAGGCCCAGCGGCTGCAGTTGCGCCGCGAGCAGGGTCGCCAGCAAGGCGCCGACCACGGCGATGGCCACCGCATCGGCGGACACCCGCACCGTGTTGAAGATGCCCGTCGCCATACCGGCGCGTTCGCGCTCGACCACGCTTACCGCCAGGCCGTCCATCAACCCCCACGGCAGACCGATACCGATGCCGATCACCAGCAGCGGAATATCCGGCGCGACACCTTCCGCCAGGTTGCGCGCCAGCCAGAGCAAGCCACCCGCGACGATCAGCAGGCCAATGGCAGACAGGCTGCCAGCACTGAAGTGCTTCGCCAGCAGTGACGCCAGGAAAGGCACCACCAGCAGCGGCGCCGACAGCGCCAGCATGGTCCAGCCCGCCTGCAGCGCGCCCTGCCCCTCGATGCCGATGAAGCGCCCCGGCAACAGCACGATCAGCACCACATAGGCGAACGCCGGCGACGCGCCCAGCAACTGCACGCCGACGAAGCGCCACTGACGGAACAGCGACAGGTCCAGCAACGGCCGCTCCACTCGGCGCTCGACGGCAATGAACACAACCAGCAACACGCCGCTCAGCACCAGCGTCGCGATTACCGGGACGCTTGCCCAGCCCTGCTCGGGCGCCAGCAGCAGGCCGTAGGTGAACAGGCTGAGAGCGGCGGTGAAGCTCAGCGCGCCGGGCCAGTCCAGGCCGCACGCCTGCGGGTCACGGGTTTCGCGGCAGAAGCGCACCACCACCGGCACCGAGGCCAGCGCGCACACCGCCGGCACCAGGAACACCCAACGCCAACCCGGCCCGTCGGTGAGCCAGCCGGCGAGCAGCGGGCCGAACGCCAGGCCGACGCCGAAAGTAGTGCCCAGCAGGCTGAACACCCGTGTGCGGATCGGCCCGTCGAATTCCTGCGCCAGCGCCGCCATGGCAGCAGCGAAGGCGGCCGAACCGCCCGCGCCCTGGACCAGGCGCAACACATCGATGGCCGCCACCGAGCCGGCCAGCGGGATCGCCAGGGTGGTCACGCAGAACAGCGCCAGGCCGACCAGCCAGACGCGTTTGCGCCCGTAGACATCCGCCAGGCTGCCCGCCGCCATCATTGCCGCGCCGTAGGCCAGCACGTAACCGTTGACGATCCAGTTCAGCGCCACAGCCGACCCGCCCAGCTCATGGGCAATGGCCGGCAGCACCACGGCCGGGCCGGTGAAGCACAGGGGAATCAGCACCGCCGTCAGGCTGGCAGCGAGCAATAGCAGCCAGCGTGAGGCCTCGGATCGGTTCTCAGGGGTGCCGTGGGAAGACTTCATGGTGGGTCCGCAAGGAGTCGAGGAAGATCTGCCCAAAGCTAATCAACCCGGCATTACGGAAAAACAGGCTAGGATTCCGAACAAAACGGACGCTTGAGTCCGCAATCGCCCCCCCATCGCGCGGCACAATGGCTGCCCGCTCGCACGGACACCTTTCCATGGACAGCCTCAACGGCCTGCGCGTCTTCCTCCAGGTCGCCGACTCCCTGAGCTTCGCCCAGGCCGCGCGCCTGCTCGGCCTTTCCGCCTCGGCGGTGGGCAAGAGCATCGCGCGCCTCGAAGAGCGCCTGGGCGTGCGCCTGTTCCACCGCAGCACGCGCAGCCTGAGCCTGTCCAACGAAGGCCAGCTGTTCCTCGAACGCTGCCGACGCATCCTCGACGAGCTGGAAGCAGCGGAGCAGGAACTGGCGCTGTCGACCCAGCAGGCTCGCGGCCGGCTGAAGATCAGCATGCCGCTGGTGGCCGGGCTGCTGCCGCAGGTGCTGCCGGAGTTCCTCCGCTGCTATCCGCGCATCCAGCTGGACATCGACTTCACCGACCGCCTGGTGGACGTCATCGAAGAGGGCTTCGACCTCGTGGTGCGCGGTGGCGATCTGCGCGACTCACGGCTGAAGGCGCGCAAGCTGGGCGACTTCAGCCTGCTGCTGGTGGCCTCGCCCGGCTACCTGAGGCAGTACGGCACGCCGCGGCGGCCGGCGGACCTCAACCAGCACCTGTGCCTGCACTACCGCTACCCGAGCAGCGGGCTGGTGCAGCGCTGGCCGCTCAAGCTGGCACCCGGCGAAACGGAGCCACGCCTGGACGGCGGGCTGATCTGCAACACCGCCGACATGCTGATCAACGTCGCCAGCCAGGGCATGGGCATCGCCTGCCTGCCGGATTTCGCAGTGCGCAGCGCACTCAACGACGGCCGGCTGGTGCAGGTGCTGAGCGAACACACCACGCACCGGGGCAGCTTCCACGCGCTGTGGCCGGCGGGCCGGCGCATGCCGCTGAAGCTGCGGGTGTTCCTCGACTTCCTCGGCGACCGCCTGTTCGTCACCCGTTGAGGGGCACTCACGGGCGGTTCAGCGGATGAACTGCTTGCTGATCTCGCGGAAGACTTCCGTCCCGGCGCGCTCCATCCACTCGAAGGCGACCATCTCCCGCGAGACGATCACCGCGCCGGCCTGGCGCATCCGCTCCAGCGCCAGCTCCTTGTCCTGCGGGCAGCGCGAGCCGACGGCCTCCGCCACCACGAACACCTCGCGGTCCTCCGCCAACAGGCCCAATACCGTCTGCAGCACGCACACATGGGCCTCGGTGCCGCACACCACGAACTGCCGGCGATCACCGCCGGGCAACTGTGACAGGCCGGGATCGGTGACGGCCGAGAAGGCAATCTTCTCCAGCACCTCGCCTTCGGCCAGCTCGTCGCGCAGCGCCGGTAACGTCGGGCCGAGGCCCTTGGGGTACTGCTCGCTGGCCAGCACCGGCACACCCAGCCGCCGCGCGATCGCCAGCAGCCAGGCGCTGTGCTCCAGCACTGCCTCGTTGTCGTGAATGGCCGGGAACAGGCGTTCCTGGATGTCGATGATCAGCAGGGTCGAGGCCTGGGCGCGCAGCAGCATCGGGGTGTCCTCCTTGCGTTCGAGAGCGGGAATTCAAACCCGAGTTGTGGTCCCGCGGCGACGCACTGTCAACCGCCATCGCACCATCGGCCACTTGGCAGGCGCTGCTCCAGCACGCACCCTATGCGGCGCCAGAACAACACAACAACGAGCCTGGGAGAAAAGGGAACATGGGCAAGAACATCAGCATCGCCGCACGCGACGGCAGCGGCAGCTTCAGCGGTTATCTCGCGGTACCGGCCAGCGGGCACGGCCCCGGCGTGGTGATCGGCCAGGAGATCTTCGGCGTCAACGCCAACATGCGCAGCATCGCCGACAGCTATGCCGAGGAAGGCTATGTCGCCCTGGTGCCCGACCTGTTCTGGCGCCTGCAGCCGAACCTGGAACTGGGCTACAGCGAAGCCGAGTTCGGCCAGGCCATCGGCCTGTTCCAGCGCTTCGACGTGGACAAGGGCGTGGATGACATCGCCGCTGCCATGGACGCGCTACGTGCCCTTTCGGAGGTTGAGGAGCGCGGCATCGGCTACGTCGGTTTCTGCCTGGGCGGCAAGCTCGCCTACCTGACCGCCGCGCGTACCGACGCGGCCTGCTCGGTGGGCTACTACGGCATGGGCATCGAGCAGATGCTCGACGAGGCGCAGAACATCCGGGGCCGCCTGGTGCTGCACTTCGCCGAGCAGGACGTGTACTGCGACGCCAGCGCCCGCGACGCCATCGGCGAAGTCCTCGGCAAACTGCCGAAGGCGGAAATCTACAGCTACCCCGGCGTCGACCACGCCTTCGCCCGCCCCAACGGCATGCACTTCGACAAGCCCGCCGCGCTGATGGCCCACGAGCGCAGCATCGGCGCGCTGAAACGCGAGATCGGCCCGGACTTCGACCTGTCGCAGCTGTGGGAAGACCACATCCACCACGAGTTCGCTGCCCGCGACGTGCCCGCCACCATGGCGACCATGGTCGCCCAGCCCTACGTCAACCACATCCCGACCATGACCGGCGGCGTCGGCCAGGATGAACTGGCGCGCTTCTACCGCAACCACTTCGTCCACGGCAACCCGCCGGACATGAAGCTGGTGCCGATCTCCCGCACCGTCGGCGCGCTGCAGGTGGTGGACGAATTCGTCATGTGCTTCACCCACACCAGCGAGATCGACTGGATGCTTCCCGGCGTGCCGCCCACCGGCAAGTACGTGGAGATCCCCATGCTCGGCGTGATCCGCTTCCGTGGCGACAAGCTGTGCCACGAGCACATCTACTGGGACCAGGCCAGCGTGCTGGTGCAAATCGGCCTGCTCGACCCCGCCGGGCTGCCGGTGGCCGGCGTGGAGACAGCGAAGAAGCTGCTCGATGAGAGCCTGGAGTCGAACACCCTGATGACCAAGTGGAAGGACAGCGAAGGCCGCTGATCCTCCTCGAAGAACCCAAGGAGCACCCGATGTACCCCATAGGGAAATGGACCTGCGCCGCGCTGCTGGCCCTTGCCGCCAGCGCCGGCGCAGCGGAGCGCACCGCGCAGCCCTGCGACGCAGCCACCCTGCAGACGCTGGCGGGGCTGCTCGGCCAGCAGGGCTGGCAGGCACCGGAGTCAGGAGCGGCAACACCCGTGGTAGCCGCTGCGTGTAAGCCCTGGCCGGACGACCCGAAGCTGAAGGTGGTTGCGGTCGCCTACAGCGCGGCGGGCGAAAAGGCCGAACCGGGCGAGCGCAACCTGAACCTGCTGGTCGGCCAGCTCGACACACAAAGCGGCAAGCTGGTGACGCGCAGCGACGACAGCATCGGCGAGGACGCCCTGGTGGAGATCGACAGCTCCAGCCTGTGGCTCGACACCGCACGCTATCGCCTGGCGCCGGAGGTGCGCGGCTTCGGCCTGATCATCGGCAGCGTGGCGCGCGGCGCAAGCTGCCCGGACGCCTGGTCCTATGACGACTTCAGCCTCTACGCGCCGCAGGGCGACCAGCTCAGGGAAGTGTTCCGCACCTACCTGCGGCAGTGGACGACGCTCGAGGGTGTGGTCTGCGGGGGCGCCGACAAGCTGGTCATCGAGCGCTCGCAACTCACCCTGGCCATGGGCAAGGACAGTCATCACGGCTATGCCGACCTGATCGTGACTTCGAAGGTGCAGCGCGAGCACGAAGGCGACAACGTCGGCGCGCCCAAGACCGTGCGCAAGACCGTCAGCTACGACGGCACGCGCTATCCGTTCGAGGAGTTCTCCACCTTCTGGCAGAGCCAGCCCGCGGCGGCGCAGTAACGAAAAAGGCCCCTCGCGGGGCCTTTTTCTATTGCCGGCACCAGGATCAGTGACCGGTGTTGTCACCCCGGCGACTGGTCTCGAAGAGGAACCAGGTGCGCTGCTCGGTCTCGTCGATCCAGTTCTCGATCAGGCTGGCGGTGGCGATGTCGTGGTACTCGTCGCACAGGTCATGGACCTCGCGCATGTAGGAGGTCAGCGATTTGTTGTCCTCCTGCAGCTCGGCCAGCATGTCCAGCGGCTGGACGAACTCGGCATCGTTGTCGAGGATGCGCTTCAGTCGCGAGATATGGCCGATGGAACGGATGGTATTGCCGCCGATCTTGCGGTTGCGCTCGGCGATGGCGTCGGTCATCGCGAAGATTTCGGTGGCGTGGTCATCCAGCAGCAGGTGGTAGTCGCGGAAGTGCGGACCGCTCACGTGCCAGTGGAAGTTCTTGGTCTTCAGGTACAGCGCGAAGACATCCGCCAGCAGGCGGTTCAGCGCCGCGGACAGATCGCGGGTGGCGTTCTTGCTCAGGTCCGACGGCGTGGCCAGCGCAGGGGCGCGGCGCGGCGCGGCCTTGGCGGCAGCCGGTTTGGCAGCGGCTGGCTTGGCAGCAGCGGCCTTGGTAGCGGGCTTGGCCGCGGCAGTCTTGGCGGCAGCGGGTTTGCTGGCAGCAGGCTTGGCGGCCGGCTTGGCAGCGGCAGGTTTTGCGGCAGGTTTGCTGGCCGCTTTCGCAGCCGGCTTCGCGGCGGGTTTGGCCGCTGCGGGTTTCTTCGGAGCCGATGCGGATTGCTTCATCACAAATCACCTCTACGAAAGATCACGATACCTGTGGATGCCGACCCGGGCGGGAACGGCTGACTTACGCGGTCTTGAGCCTATCTCGCCTGACGTCGATTGCAAGTTGACCGCAGTGCCGCGCACGCGTTCCGACTGATGTGAATCAATCGTTGAGGGGTTTGCGGAAGTACACGACCCGCTCGGTTTCGACGAAGCCCAGCGCACGATGCAAGGCATGGCTGACGCTGTTGTCCAGCGCCGCATCGGAGGCGAAATCCACGCAGCCGCGCGCAAGACCCCAGGCCTGCACCGCACGCACCAGCGCCCGCGCCACGCCTTGCCGGCGTGCGTCCTCACGCACGTAGATGCCTTCGAGAAACAGCACGGGCGATCCTTCCGTGCCATTCACGTAGTCGCTGCGCACCGAGGCTTCCGCCAACCCGAGCGCCCTGCCCTGTTCATCGCGAGCCAACCACGCGCCGAAGCGATGCGGCTGCGCAAGTATGTCGCGCGCTTCCTCGAAGAATGCTTCCGCGTGGTCGCCCGGCCAGAGTTGCAGGCGCAGGTCGATCCAGTCGGCCAGATCGTTCTCTTCGCAGTGGCGCACGGGCATGTCCATCAGGCTTACTCCGGCTCGAATCGTTCCGGGTTGAAGCGGAAGCGTGCGTCGAGCTGGCTGTAGCCCATGCCGACGCCCTTGTGCACTTTGAGCTGCACCGGGATACGCTCCTTCAGCGCCTCGACGTGGCTGATCACGCCGATGGTCTTGCCCGTGGCGTTGAGGCTGTCGAGGGCGTCCAGCGCAACCTCCAGCGTCTCGCCATCGAGGGTACCGAAGCCTTCGTCGAGGAACAGCGAATCGATGCTGGTCTTGTGGCTGACCAGGTCGGACAGCGCCAGCGCCAAAGCCAGGCTGACCAGGAAGCTCTCGCCGCCCGACAGCGTCTTGCAGTCACGCGCGGTGTCGCCCTGCCAGGTGTCCACCACTTCCAGTTCCAGCTCGCCGTCGCTGCGTCGGGCCAGCTGGTAGCGACCGTGCAGGCGCTGCAGCTGGCGGTTGGCGAGGTGCACCAGGTGGTCGAGGGTCAGGCCCTGGGCGAAGCGTCGGTAGCGCGCGCCGTCGGAGGCGCCGATCAGGCTGTTGAGGCGCTGCCAGAGATCGTGTTCTTCCTCTTGCCGGGCGATTTCCGCAAACAGGCTCTGCTGGCTGGCGCGACGGCTGTCGTCGCCTTGCAGCTGGGCACGAATCTCGCCCTGGCGCTGGCCGAGTTCGCGCAGCTGCGTGGCGAGTGCCTGCAACTGCTGGTCGAGTTCTTCCAGCGCGTGTTCGCCATGGGGCTCGGCCTGCAGGCGCTCGACGTCCTGATTCGCGGCCGTGCGCAGGGTAACGGCTTCGGTGATGGCCGTTTCCAGACGCTGGCGCAGTTCACTGAGTTCGCTGCGCCGCACATCATCCAGCAGCGCGGCGAGGTAGGTCGCCTCATCGGCGAACGGGCTCACCGCCAGCGCCTGCTGCCAACTCGCCAGGCGCTCGGCAAGGCGCGCCTGCTCCTGCTCCAGCCGTTCCGCCAGCGACTGCTCGCGCCCTTGCAAGGCATCGGCCTGACGCTGGGCGGCAGCAAGCTGCTCCTCGGCCTGTACCAATGCCTGTTGCGGAGTTGCGTGAATCGCCAGCGGCTGGCGCGCATCGAAGCCAGCCGTCTGCCAACGCTGCTGCCATTGCGCGGCAATCTGTTGCGCCGCGCGGGCAGCCTGTTCGGCGTCGCGCTCGGCCGCAGCCAGTTCCTGGCCACGCTGCTGGTCCTGCTGCCATTGCTGCCATTGCGCGGTGCGCTCGGCAAGCCATTGCTCTCCGTCGTCCGGCACGCTGTAGCCCAGTTCGCCCAGCGTGGTGGCCAGTGTCTGGTCCTGCTGTTGCAGGTCAGTACGCTGAACCGCGAGTTGCTGCGCGCGCTCTTCCTGGCGCTGGTGTTCGTGGGTCTGTTGCTGCTCGAAGAGCGCCAGCTGCTGTGCGGCTTCGGCGTGATCGCGCTCGGCGCGCTGGCGTTGCTGCTGCGCCTGCTGGAGCTGAACCCGAAGCGCTTCCAGCGCCTTCAGTTGCTGCTGCAAGGCATCCAGCGACGACTCATGGCGCTCGCGCTCGGCGCTGAGCTGCTGATCGTCCTTCAGCACAATGCCCTGCGCTGCACACTGTTGCTGCCAAGCCTGCTGGTGCTGTGCCAGCGCGGCCTGGGCTTCGTCCAGCTGACGCTGACCCTGCTGCAGTTGCGCATCCAGTTCTGCCAGCTCGCCACGCAGGGCGATGCCCTGGCTTTCCAGCTCGGCCAAATGCTGGCGCGCCTGCTCCAGCGCCTGCTGAGTAGTGGACACATCCAGCGCCTGGTAGGCCGCCACCGCCGGGTGCTCCGGCGAGCCGCACAGCGGGCAGGCCTCGCCGGGCTGCAACTGCGCGCGCAGATGCTCCAGCTGGTGGATGCGCTGCTCCTGCTGCAGGAGTTTTTCCTTGTCGGCGACCCGCTGCTTGGTCACCTGATAACGCTCGCGCAGCGCGACGATGGCCGTGTCGCGCTCGGTTTTTTTCTGGCGCAGCGCATCCCGTTCGGGCTGCCAGCGTGACAGCTGCGCAGTCGCTTGAGCGCGGGCCTGAGCCAGTTGCTCCAGACGGTCCAGCCCCCGGCTTTGCAGTTGCGCCTGTTGCAGACGTTCACGCAGGCCCGTTTCAGTTGCGCCGCCCAGCAAGGCATCGAGCTGCTGCTCGTGCTGACGCTCCTGCGCACCGGCCGCGTCGAATTGCTGCTGCATGAAGGCGACGGTGCCCTGCAGCGTCTGGCGCTGCGCGGTCGCGTTCTGCAATGCCTGGTCGGCTGCCTGCGCCTGCCGCTGCAGATCGGCAATGGTCTGGGCCAGACGCGAGCGCTGGGCGAATAGCGCGCGCCAGCCGCCGAGCAGTTCTCCCAGTTTCGCGCGCTGCGGATGCTGCGCCAGACGCGCCTGCAGCTCCTGGTGTTGTTCGCTGACAGCCTTGCGCTCGCCCTCGCGCGCAGCCAGCATCTGCTGCGCGTATTGGCTGGCCGCCCACAGCGCCTGGGCGACCGCTTCGCGGTTGGACGCCTGCTGCGTGCGGTTGTCCTCCAGCGCCGCGCGGCCCTGTTCAACGCTCTCGTGGGTGCTGCGCCAGGCGTGGTGCAACGGTTGCAGTCGTGCGGCGGGCTCGCTGTCCGCCAGACGTTGCAGATCGGGTTGCGCCTGCTCCAGCGCCTGGCGCGCGCCTGCCTCTTTCGCACCGGCCTGCTCGACCTGCTGCTGCGCGCGGGTCAGGTCTTCGCGCCAGCGGCGTTGTGCCTGGAGTGCTGCGTGCTGTGCTTGCCAGGCGGTTTCCTGCACGGCGGCGTCGCGGCCCTGCTGTTCCAGTTCGCCGCGTTGTTCGGCGCTGAGCAGCTCGAAGCCTTCGGCGCGGGCGCGCAACTGGTCCAGCGCGCCGCGTACTTCACGAGTGCGCTCGAATACACGCTGGGAAATCAGCCCGTAGATTTCGGTACCGGTGAGCTCCTCCAGCAGCTCCGCGCGCTGGTTGGCGTTGGCTTCGAGGAAGGCGGCGAAACCGCCCTGGGCCAGCAGCATGGATTTGGTGAAGCGCTCGAAGTCGAGGCCGGTGAGCGTCTCGGTCTGCTTCAGCTTGTCGTTGATCTTGTCGGTGAGAATCTGCCCTTCACCGGTGGCGCGGTCGATACGCACCAGTTCGACCTTCGGCGCCTGCAATGCGCCCTCGGCCTTGTCGCGGGCGCGGCGCTGGCTCCAGAAGGCGCGGTAAGGCTGGCCCTTCACCTCGAATTCCACTTCGGCAAGGCAGTCGGCGGTGTGCCGGGTCATCAGTTCGTTGCCGCTCTGCGACAGCACGCTCATGCGCGGCGTGCGGTGGTACAGGGCGAGGCAGATGGCATCGAGCAGCGTGGTCTTGCCCGCCCCGGTCGGCCCGGTGATGGCGAACAGGCCGTTGCCGGCGAAGGGCTCGGCGGTGAAGTCGATCTTCCATTCACCCTTGAGCGAGTTGAGGTTCTTCAGGCGCAGGCTGAGGATTCTCACGGGTGCTCCTCCTGCAGATCGGCCACGACCTGTCGGTAGAGCCCGGTGAGTCGCTCGCGCAGCGGCGCCTCCAGGTCCTCGGCGTCCAGGCGCTGGCGAAACACGTCTTCAGGGCTGAGTTCGTCGAGGGTTTCCCTGGCTTCGCTGAACAGCGCCGCCTGCGTGGTGCCGCGCTCGCGACGGGTGCGCAGGACGATCACCGGCAGCGCCTCGCAGAGCTTCTCGACGCGCAGCTGGATGTCGGTCAGGTAGTCGTCGGTGTGCACCATGACTTCCAGCCAGACCGGCTGCTCCGCGCTGCCTTCGCGGGCGACGCGGGCCAGTTCGGCGGGCAGCTCGGCGAGGCTGCCGGACACCGACTTCAGCGGCTGGAAGCGCGGCACCGGCAGTGCGGTGACGCTGCGCAGGCCACCGTCATCCAGGTCCACCAGCAGCACTTCCTTGCCCTGGGTCGCCTCGTCGAAGCTCAGCGCGATGGGCGAGCCGCAGTAGCGGATGTGCTCCAGGCCGCCGACCTTCTGCGGCCGATGGATATGGCCGAGGGCGATGTAGTCCGCCGCCGGGAAGGCGCTGGTGGGGAAGGCTTCCAGGGTGCCGACGTAGATTTCCCGCACCGACTCGCTGGCGCTGGCGCCGACGGTAGTGAGATGGCCGGTGGCGATGATCGGCAGGTGTCGGCCGAGGGCTGCACGTTGTGCCTCGGCGCGCTCGAACAGCTCGCGGTAGTGTGTCTGGATCGCCTGCTGCAGGGCCAGCTGCTTGTCCTGCGCGCTCTGCCCGGCCTGGCTGGTGAGCACATCGCGCGGACGAATGAAGGGGATCGCGCAGAGGATGGCGCCGGGCTGGCCGTCACGTTGCGGCAGCACCAGCAACTGGCGGTCGAGGTCGGTGCCGACGGCGGCGATCACCTGGGTATCCAGGCAGGCCAGCAGGTCGCGGGACTCCTCCAGCATCGCCACCGAGTCGTGGTTGCCGCCCAGCACCACCAGGCGCGCGCCGGTGCTGCGCAGCTCGACGATGAAGCGGTTGTACTGCTCGCGGGCGTAGCTGGGCGGCGCGCCGGTATCGAACACGTCGCCGGCGATGATCACCGCGTCCACGGCCTGCTCGCGCACCTGTTCGACCAGCCAAGCGCAGAACGCCTGGTGCTCGGCCTCGCGGCTCTTGCCCATGAAATGCTGGCCCAGGTGCCAGTCGGAGGTGTGGAGAATGCGCATGCCGTGAAGTCCGCAGCCGTGTTTCGAGGCTTGCGATGATAGCGGTTTGCGCCTTGCCGATGGCGGATTCGCCGGCCGCCGTCGCGCAGGCTGGCTATCTTTTCAGGACAGCACGTCGTCACAAGGACTCCCCATGCAACGCCTTCTGAACATGCTCAAGGACCTCGCCATCCTGGTCCGCGCCAACCTCTGGCTGGTGCCGGTGCTGGCCGCGCTGGTCGCCGCGGTCTTCTACTTCGTCGCGCCGCCGCCGCCGATGAGCGCCACCTTGGCCACCGGCGCGCCGGGTGGCGGCTATGCGGTGTTCGGCCAACGGCTGAAGGAGGAACTGGCCAAGCAGGGCTTCGACCTGCAGCTGGTACGCACCGCAGGTTCCCGCGACAACCTCGGCAAGCTGCTGGACGGCAAGAGCGGCGTGGACCTGGCGCTGGTGCAGAGCGGCCAGGAGCAACAGCTCGAACCCAAGCAACGCGCGCACCTGCAGACACTGGGCGCCGTGTTCCAGGAGCCGCTGTGGCTGTTTCAGCGCCGCGAAGCGAAGATCGACCGACTGGCCGACCTGCTCGCCCTGCGCGTCGCCATCGGTGGTTCCGGCAGCGGCACCGAGGCGGTGACCGAGGCCATCCTCAAGGCCAACGAGATTCCCACCGATCCCCTGCCCGCCGGCTGGCAAGCGCACGGCGGCAACGCGGTGGCCAACCAGTTGCTGGCCGGCGAACTGGACGCCGCCTTCTTCGTCGGCCCGGCGGAGAACCCGCTGATCCAGCGCCTGGCGGCGAGCCCCGAGCTCAAGCTCACCGGATTTCGCCGCGCCCATGCCTACGAGGCGCGGATTCCCTTCCTCAAGCGCGTGGAGGTCAGCGAGGGCCTGCTGAACCTGGCGCAGAACGTGCCGGACGAGGACCTTGCGACCCTCTCGCCGGTCGCCACCCTGGTGGTCAACGGCGACTTCCATCCGGCGCTCACCCCGCTGATCCTCGAAGCCGCGCGTGCGGTGATGAAGAGCGGCACCCTGCTCGACGCAGCCGGCGCCTTCCCCAGCGCCGAGCCGCGCACACTGGCCCTGCAGGAAGACGCCGAGCGCTACTACAAGAGCGGCCCGCCGCTGCTGCAGCGCTTCCTGCCGTTCCGCATCGCCTCGCTGGCGGACCGCTACATCATCCTGCTGATCCCCTTCATCGCCATCCTCATCCCGCTGCTCAAGTCCATTGGCCCGCTGTATCGCTGGCGCATCCGTGCGCGCATCTACCGCTGGTACCGCTACCTGCGCGAGATCGACCGGCGCCTGGACGAGCGCACCGGCAGCGCCGAGCTGAGCACCGAGATTGAACGCCTGGAGCAGCTGGAGGCCGAACTGGCCAAGGTCGAGGTGCCGCTCTCCTACTACAACGAGCTATACGAACTGCACCTGCACCTGAACTACGTGATCCGCCGACTGCGCCAGCTGCGCCGCAACCGCCGCGAGCGCGACGAGGGGCTGGTGCCGGCGGCGGACTGATCGGCGTCGCGCATCCCGGCGCCGGGTCGGGTAAACTCTGGCGTTTTCCAATCCGCCCGCCCCGCCGCCGCTTCGATGCCTGCGGCGCCGCCGGCACTGAACTTCCGGGTCCGCCATGCCGATTCGTCACGCCATCGTCCACCTGATCGACAAGAAGCCCGACGGCAATCCCGCGACGCTGCACGCGCGCGACGCCGAGCTGGGCGACTCCCAGGCCATCGAGAACCTGATGGCCGACCTCAACGAGAGCTACAACGCCAAGCCGAACAAGGCCTGGGGCCTGTTCCAGAGCGAGTCAGGCGCCTACCCGTTCAGCGGCTGGCTGAGCGAGTACCTGGACAACGGCAAGGACTTCGTCGCGTTCTCCAAGCAGGCGGTGGAGCACCTGAAGACGCTGATGGAAGAATCCAACCTCTCCACCGGCGGCCACGTGCTGTTCTGCCATTACCAGCAGGGCATGACCGATTACCTGTCCATCGCCCTGCTGCACCACAGCGAAGGTGTGGCGGTGACCGACGCGCTGGAAGTGACCCCGTCGCGCCACCTGGACCTGGGCCAGCTGCACATGGCCGCTCGGATCAATATCTCGGAGTGGCAGAACAACAAGACGTCCAAGCAGTACATCTCGTTCATCAAGGGCAAGGGCGGCAAGAAGGTCTCCGACTACTTCCGCGACTTCATCGGCTGCACCGAGGGCGTCGACGGCCCGAGCGAAACCCGCACCCTGCTCAAGGCCTTCAGCGACTTCGTGGAGAGCGAAGACCTGCCCGAAGAACAGGCCCGCGAGAAGACCGACGTGCTGGTGGACTACGCCACCAGCCAGGCCAAGATCGGCGAGCCGATGGCCCTGGACGCGCTCTCCGAGCTGATGGACGACCAGGCGCCGCGCGCCTTCTACGACTACATCCGCAACAAGGACTACGGCCTGTCGCCGGAGATCCCGGCGGACAAGCGCACCCTCAACCAGTTCCGCCGTTTCACCGGCCGCGCCGAGGGGCTGTCGATCAGTTTCGAGGCGCACCTGCTGGGCAGCAAGGTGGAGTACGACGAGGCCCGCGACATGCTGATCATCCGCGGCCTGCCGACTCAGTTGCAGGACCAGCTCAAGCGCCGCAAGGACTAAATGCCTGCTACCACGGGAATGCCCCTGGAGAAATGGGCATCCCCAGTATGGGTCTCACCCGATACAGGTACAAAATCCCGGCATTACCAGTCGTATTGGGTGACGCCTGCCGTACAATGTCCAACATCACCGACGCTCTCCCAAGACGTTGTACGGCGCCTGTCAACGACATCTTCAGCGATACTGAACACCCGCAGGCAGTGCCCCCGACTGCTGCTTCAAATGTTCACGCCACTCATTCATGAGCTCCGGCGCGATTTTACCGGAAATATCAAACTCCTCCTTGCGATCAGATAAAAGACTATATGTAAAAGTATTACCAGACTGAGTATCGACCCAGAACTTATATTGCTCACGCGATTGAGTATCTATCAAACCCAGCAGTTTTGCCTGTTGAAAATCTATATATCGACGACTGTACGGTGTTTGCAGCGCAGCCCCCATCCAGACATCTGGAACCTTCATACCAAGAGCCTGAAGCACTGTTGGTGCAATATCAATCTGCGAGATTACCTCGGAAGATCGAAGCAAAACCGGATCAGCCTTGCCAAAGGCAATCACTATAAAAGGAACTCGTAGAGACTCTTCCCAAACACCTCGAACATGGCCATACAAACCACGCTCCCCCAAAGACTCACCGTGATCCCCGGTAACGACCACCAGAGCGTCCTCAAGATATCCAAGCGCCTTTAATCTTTCCAATAAACTCCCAATAACTGCGTCAGCCTGGAGTACACCTCTATCGTAATAATTATTTGCTGATTCAACTGTACTCGTCGACCAGTCTCGAATCACCCCATAAGGGCGCCCGGGACCAAACTCTGGTGTCTCATCTAAACGCAGCCCAAGAAAATGCGCTGACATCAGGTGAAACTGAAACATTGTGGGAGTACCATCCCACTTCGGCTGAGCATTCAAACGATCAAGCAGGATCCGATCATCATTTATATAGCGACCCTTCTGGCTGGCACCATCAAAATAGCTATCCACCCGGCCATACATATTCGCCAATCCGTAGAAATTTGTATGATCACCAGACAGGACGAGGTTGACCTTGTACCCGTACTTTCTTACAACATCATATATGGAGAACGGGTGCTCCGCCTGGTTAGCTACAGTTTGAGAGCTTGCCAACCCACGTAAGCCACAAAATGACTCATTGCAAACTGCTACCGCTGATGTCGCCACACTCATGGCGCCTTCAGATCTGATGCGCTCCAGGCCCGGGGATGTCTTTCGGTTATACCCGAACAAGGAAAGATGGTCCGCACGCAATGCATCAACGACTATGAAAATAATGTTGCTCTTGTGCACACCTGCGCTGGGAACGTATGAAGCTCGAGCAGCATCGTGCTTGCTCTGCAACTCTGCCATGCGTAAAAGTCCAACATGATGACTCTGAGCCACCAGGTCACCCTGATTAGGAAAAAGGGCAAGGCTCAGTGGTTCTCCTTGAGCCCCCCACTCCCTGTTCTCGAAGGAAAGTGCATAAACCGAGAACAGACACAAAAGGCTGGCAGCCACTACCCCACTAGTAATAGGTGACATACTCTCGCGAAATCTCAGAGCCCAATCATATTTTTTAAGATAAGAATATGCTGAACCCACAACGATCAAAGCAAACAAACCGGCGACACCGACCACCCAGTAAATACTTATATCCATCACCCTTAAAGTAGCTGCAGCCTGTGAAAAGTAGATGGAAACGAGTTGCAACGAAGCTGGCCTTCCCCATAGCTTCACCCCGACGACAACGCCACTGTACAGAGCGACAAATCCGAAAAACACGCAACCGACTGCCAAAGATGACAACATTCGCCTCAGAGCCGTTTCAATTGGTAACAGGCTTATTAAAATGCGGACCCCCGCCAAGGCCATTGCAAACCAGGCGACCACGCGCACATGAATACCAAACACACTCAAAGGCGCATGTAGCCACTCAAAATACACCAAGAGAAAAAGCAGCGGAACCATCAGAAAAATAGCAGTCGAAATACCAAGCTGACGCACTATTTCCGGCCAACTTTTAGAAAAGGAAACGGACATTCTTGGCACACACCCCAACAAGGCAGGTTAAATCTCTCTACCAGGTCACCCCTGGAGATAATCGTTCATAAATCCGCCAAAATCTTTATTTGAGCCAATCCGGCCTCCTCCGCCCCTACTCCAACTCCGGCAAAGGCACAAAGGAGCCTTCCATTAAGTTAATACAAATCATTATACAATCATCCTAATCAACAACCCTTCCATTTCCGCCTTTGCCCGTAGCGACACGCACCCACTGCCCAAGGAACGCGCTCTTACTACAAGAATAGCAGCAGCCAGAAGCCCACTTACCCTGTTCGCAACCTTGAGATTTTCTTTATTCCTGATAAAAAAGCAAATCCTATTATTCGAGTTTTCGGCGGTGCTCTCGTTTCCCACACTCAACCAAAGCCACGGACGACCTCGGAAATTTTCCACCTTTTTATTTAGCTGGCTAAGCAATTAATCACGAGGCGTTCTTTTACCCATTGACCTGCTTGAGGCGGGCCGCTCCTTCACGATGAACTATCAATTTCATTGCTAGCAGCCAAAAGAGAGGAAGCGGCGGTTCGCCTCGGCGATCAAAGTGATCACCGGCAACCCTGTGCCGATTCATAAGCGCAGCATCAACGACAACAGGAATCGATTGCTACTAAGACCGGGAGTCTCTTCGTAGTAAATGAGCTGCTTCAGGGGTGGCTCAGATGTTTTATACACCTCAGCGCTCAATCAGACAGGCATATAATCAACGGCATACAGTAACCCCGTCGGTTCAACGCAGGTTGCCCCGCAACGGAATGCTAGAGTCAAAAGAACCGCCCCACTTCTTGGTGGCCGCTATGTCCGGCCCATTCCCAGCAAGAGCCGCAGAAACACTCCCCGGGATCCTCCGGACACACCTCTCGTATCTCGCACTTCTGTTGCTGCTGTGCTTCAACTTCGCTGGCGCTGGCCCCCCGTCCGCCGCACTTACACCGAACGTCGCGCGCTTCGTGCTGGCCAACGCCGAGTTCAGCGTGATGCACGAGATGGGGCATGTACTGATCGCCGAGTACGACCTGCCGGTGCTCGGGCGTGAGGAAGATGCGGCGGACCAGCTCGGCTTTATCCTGCTGTTCCACCTCTACGCCCGGTTGCCGCGCGACGAGGTGGACGCACGCCTGCTGGATATCGCCGACTACTGGCGGCTGGAATGGCAGACGCCCAAGCTGCCGCCGGACCAGGTGCTGGCCTGGGACAGCCACCCGCTGGACGAGCAGCGCTACTACAACATCGCCTGCCTGCTTTATGGCAGCGACATGGCGCGGCTGGACTGGCTGCCGCCGCTCACCGGCCTGCCTTACGAGCGGGCGGTTTACTGCGACCGGGAGTTCCGCCAGGCGAGCAAGGCGTTCGAATGGATCCGGCACACCCGGCGCACGTCCTCGATCCAGCACCACACGGCCTGGCGCCTGAGCTGGGACACGCCCTCGATGAACCTGGAGCAAGTCGGGCCGCTGATCGCCCTGCTGCGCGACGGCGATCACCTGCAGCTGATGGTCAACGAGGTCTTCCGCCTGTTTCACCCGCCGCGCCCGCTGAACCTGCGGCTGGTCAGCTGTGGCGCACCGGACGCGTGGTACAACAGCAACAGCGGGGAAATGGCGCTCTGTTACGAGCGCCTGCAGCACTTCCGCGAAATGGCCGAAAACCTGCCGCGTCTGCGTACGCCGGTGACGCGGCAGTGCCCCGGCCCGGCAGGACTCAGGCCGGGCGGATGCTGAAGCCGATACGCGGGAAGTGCACGTGGACGGTCCCGGCGCGCGGGTCTTCGCGGCGCAGGATCAGGCTTTCCAGCCCGGCGTGCAGCAGCTCGCCTTCCACCGGGTCGCAGCCGTAGTCGGTGGCGGCGATTACCACGCGCTGGCCGGCCTTGAAGCCGTTGGGATCGACGAAGGCCTCTTCCGGCAGTGCCGCCGGTTGGCTGTCTCGAGCCACGGCGATGGCTTCCTCGGCACTCATCTCGCTGGCGGCACCGTGGCCGAAGCCCAGGACGCGGCCGAGCCAGGCAGCGACCGACGGGTAATCGTCCACCAGCGGCGCGGTGACCGGCGTGCCTTTGAGGAACCACAGGCAGTGCGCCAGGGCGAAATCGGCGATGGAGGGTTCGCCGAACAGGAAGTCGCCCTCTTCTCGGGCCAGTTGCTCCTCGACGCGAGCCATGAAGGCCGGCCACTGGTGTTTGGCCTGCTCGGCCGGCAGCTTGCTGGCGGTGCCGCCGCTGAACAGCTGGCTGCGGTCGGCGACGAAGGCCTGGAGGAACTGCGGCGGCAGCTTGCCGAAGCGCATGGCGATGGATTCGGGCTGGAACACCAGGCTGACGGCATGCTGGAAGATTACCGAGTCGGCCCACAGGGCGAAGCTGGCCGAGGTGAATTCGTGGCCTTCGGGGAACAGTGCCGGCACGGCCTTTTCCTGCTCCAGACGGCGGGCGATCAGCGCGGTGTCGCAGTAGATGTCGGCGCCGACCTGCAGCACCGGAGTCTTGCGGTAACCACCGGTGAGGGCCATGAGGTCCGGCTTGGGCATCAGCGGCGGAATGGTCACCGAGCGCCAGGACAGCTGCTTGAAGCCCAGCATCAGACGCGCCTTTTCGGCGAAGGGCGAAGTCGGGTAGTGGTGCAGGATCAGCTCGGACATGGTGGGCTCCAGCGGCCGGAAGGTGGTCCGGCAGCTTAACCCTTACGTAGGACGAGTCCTACCTCATCCCTCGGATAGGACGACATCCACGGCGCTGATGGTGAAGGGATTGGCCAGCACCAGGCGCTCCTTGGCCTTCTTGGTCAGCGCCTTGATTGCGCGCTCGCGGCGCAGGGCGTCGCCCTTGCCGGGGCAGGCTTCCACATAGACCAGCGCCTGGGCCGGGCTGGAATGGAAGAAGCGCGCGCCCTTGCCGGTGCGATGGGTTTCGAAGCGCCGTTGCGCGTCGTCGCTGATGCCGCAGTACAGCGCGCCGTTCTCGGCGCGCACCAGGTAGACGAACCAGGGTTTGGGCTCGGCGGCGGTCACGACGCCCAGACTCGCGCCTGCATGCGGTCGCAATAGGCGACCAGACGCTCGTAGCTGCGCGCCATATCGTTGAGCGGGGTTTCCAGGGTGCTGAGGATCAGGTTGGCCAGCACGCCGTAGGTCGCCGCATCGGCGCTGCACGGCTGGGCGCCGCCGAAGTACGGCAGGTCGCCGAGCATGCCGTCCAGGGCTTCGAGATCGTCGCGGGCGAAACTCAGCAGCTCGTCGCGGCTGTGGCGCAGCAGGCCGCGGCCCTTGAGGTCGCCGCGAATCTTGCGCTGCAGCATCGCGCCTACCACCGGCCGCAGCGGCCCGGGCACGCCGCGGAACATCACGTCCTTCACCTGGCGGAAGCCCTGCTCGTCGAGCCAGCGGAAGTACACCAGCAGCGGCACCAGGTGCTCGTCGCACAGGCGGGTGATCGACACCGCCCAGCCACGGCCGCGGGCATCGAGGCCGGCGTCGAGGTCGAATTCGTAGTACTGCTGCAGCGTGCGCATGATGATCGCTGTATCGGCAACGGACTTGCCGTCCAGCGTAATGAACGGCAGCTTGCCCTTGGGGCCCTTGCGGGGGTCCATCACGTGCTTGATCTGATACTCCAGCCCGGCGAGGCGCAGGAAGGTCTCCAGCTTCAGGCAGAAGGGGCTGACGTTGGGTACGTTGAAGGCGGGCGGGAACTGGAAAAGTGTGATCATGGCGGCGTCCGGCTCTCAGTCGCCTGTCATTTAAGCCTATCCGGCCGCTACGGGCGAGCCCGAAAGCCCGCGATCAGGCCTTCGCCACCCGTTGTGCGCGGTACGCCGCGAGGCCTTTGGCGGCCTGGGCACGGATCGCACCCTGCACCGGCGGCGCCCAGCCCAACAGGGCGCCCTTGGCGCCGAGGGCCTGGCGCGACCATTTCCACAGGTCGAAGCTGTCCACGTGCTGACAGATCAATCCGTCGCGGAAGTGGAAATGTGCCCGGATGTGATTGATCACTTTCCGACCAGTCTGGGTGAAGGTGTACGACGCCACCCAGCGTGCCGAACCGCGCGTCTCATCGGCCTCGACGCCTTCGTAGGTCAGCGAGAAATCCTGGGCGCGGGCGGTGAGCATGCGCCACATGTCGCCCGCCTCGGCGCCGCGCAGGTCGGTGAAGACCGGGTCGCTGAACTGCACATCGGCGCTGTAGCAAGCGGCCATGGCCTCGCCATCGCGACGCTGGAAAGCCTGGTAGAAACGTTCGATCAGCTGGGCGTTGGGGTGGGCCATGGTGGAGCTCGTGTCAGGAGAGATGACGCAGTATCGGGGATGGATCGGCTGGACACGATTGGCAATATCGACAACATTATGATCAATAGCGCCACTTCCATCGACAGAGCAAAGCGAGACGCCATGTTCAGGATAGCCCTGTTCGTCTGCCCGCAAACCCTGTGTTCCAGCCTTGGCCTGGCCATGGACAGTTTCCACCTCGCCAACCGCCTGGCCGGTGAGCGACGCTTCGAGGTGCTGCGGGTCAGCGCCGACGGCCGGCCGGTGGCGCTGCCCTTCGGCCACGTGGCAGTGGAAGGCGGGCTCGACCTCGCCGCGCGCTGCGACCTGCTGTTGATTCCCGCCACGGGCGCGGATATCGACACCACCTTCGCCGCCAATCAACCGCTGCTGGACTGGTTGCGCCGCGCCCCCCCCAGCGTGCAACTGGGCAGCCTGTGCAGCAGCGCCTTCCTGCTGGCCGAAGCCGGCGTGCTCGACGACCGCCGCGCCACCACGCACTGGGCGCTGGAAACGGCGTTCCGCGAACGTTATCCCCAGGTACGGCTGGACATCGACGCCCTTTGCACCGACGACCATGGCCGGCTCTGCTCCGGCGGCGCTCAGGCCGGGCTGGACCTGTGCCTGTACCTGATCGAGCGCCATGCCGGCGCGGCACTGGCGCGTCGCGCGGCGGCGACCCTGGTGTTCGAGCACGGGCGCGGCCGCCAGCGGCGCTTCACCCCGCTGCTGCCCGACCCGCTGCCCGCTGGCTCGCCACTGGAACCACTGCTGGCCTGGCTGGAGGACAACTACGCGCAGCCCTTCGACCTCGCCAGCCTGGCACAGCGCGTGCATTGCTCCACGCGCACGCTATTGCGGCGCTTCCGCGAGCAGGTCGGGATGTCGCCGAACGATTACGTGCAACGCCTGCGCATCGCTTCGGCGCAGGAGGCACTGGGTGATCCGGGGCGTTCACTGGAGCGCATCGCCAGCGATGTCGGCTATGCCGACCGGGCCAGCTTCGCGCGCTTGTTCAAGCAGGTGTGCGGGGAGACGCCGGGGGCTTTCCGGCAGCGGCTGATGGGGCGGCAGGCGTAAGACGTCTGAGAGGTGCAGGAACGTAGGAAGGGTGGAGCTTGCGATACCCATGCTGCTGGATGCATGGGTATCGATGGGTATCGCTTCGCTCCACACCATCCTACGTGGAAGCAAACCGCGATTCCGGCTCGGTCAGCTGAACCACTCCATCGCCGTGCGCCACACGCAGACGCCGACGAAGTAGGCCGAAGCCACGAACCACAGGCCGAGCAGCCAGGGCTGGTCCACCGGGTGCTGGAGGATCAGCAGCGCGCTGCTGAGCATCCAGACGAAGGTGACGGCGATGTTCAGCGGCATGAACTGGCGTACGCGGAAGGGGTGCAGGAACTTCATGCGGGTCAGGGTCAGCGCTGCCAGCACCAGCACGGTGACGAAGCTCACCCAGGGGTTCAGGTCGAGCACGAAGAAATACACCGCCACTACGTTCCAGGCGGCCGGGAAACCGACGAAGTAGTTGTCCTTGCTCTTCATGTTGACGTTGCAGAAGCAGAACAGCGAGGACACCAGGATCACCCCCACCGCCAGCAGCTCGGTGTGCACCGGAAGCGGCACGTAGCGGTAGATGAAGATCGCGGGGATGAAGACGTAGGTGAGGTAGTCGATCACCAGGTCCAGGGTGGAGCCATCGAAGTGCGGCAGCACCGCCTTGACGTCGAACTTGCGCGCCAGGGTGCCGTCCAGGCCGTCCACCAGCAAGGCTGCTCCCAACCACAGCAGGCAGGCCTGCGGCTTGTTGTCGACCAGCGCGAGAAGCGCGAGCAGCGCGAGGATGACACCGCTGGAGGTCACCGCGTGGGCGCCCCAGGCCTTGGCTTTGCTGAGGTTCAATGGCGATAGGATCAGGTTCACGTCGGCTCTCTTCCTTTGGACGGCGGATGCAGGGGAGCTACCTGAAACGGTAGTCCATCCCTGGCAAACCACTGCACATGGGAACACCGATGGGGCGGCCGAGTTCAGCCGGTTTTCCCGATGCGCACCTTGTTGCGGTGGAATCGGCAGCATACGCCGTTGCGGCGCTGGCTTGCCATCGGGGGAGACGAGCGTTGCAAGCGATCACCTGCCCCTCTCCCCAAGGAGAGGGGCAGGTTCGGATATCAGTGCAGGATCTGGCTGAGGAACAGCTTGGTGCGGTCCGACTGTGGGTTGTCGAAGAACTGGTCCGGCGGCGCCTGCTCGACGATCTCGCCCTTGTCCATGAAGATCACCCGGTTCGCCACGGTGCGCGCAAACCCCATCTCGTGGGTCACACAGAGCATGGTCATGCCGCTCTGCGCCAGGCCGATCATGGTGTCGAGCACCTCCTTGACCATTTCCGGATCGAGCGCCGAGGTGGGTTCGTCGAACAGCATGATCTTCGGCTTCATGCACAGCGCGCGGGCGATCGCCACCCGCTGCTGCTGACCGCCGGAGAGCTGGCCGGGGAACTTGTTGGCCTGCTCCGGGATGCGCACGCGCTCCAGGTAATGCATGGCGACTTCCTCGGCCTGGCGCTTGGGCATCTTGCGCACCCACATGGGCGCCAGGATGCAGTTCTGCAGCACGGTCAGGTGGGGGAACAGGTTGAAGTGCTGGAACACCATGCCGACTTCGCTGCGGATCGCCTCGATCTGCTTGAGGTCGTTGGTCAGCTCGGTGCCATCGACCACGATGCTGCCCTGTTGGTGTTCCTCCAGGCGGTTGATGCAGCGGATGGTGGTGGACTTGCCCGAGCCGGAGGGCCCGCAGAGCACGATACGCTCGCCCTGCTTGACCTCCAGGTTGATGTCCTTGAGCACGTGGAACTGGCCGTACCACTTGTTCACACCCTTCATGGTGATCATCACGTGATCGCCGATGGCCGGCTGTGCGGTCTTGTTGGTGGCTTCAGACATGATGAATCGCTCCTAACGCTTGTGGCCCGTGTCCAGCTTGTGCTCCAGGTGCATGGAGTAGCGGGACATGCCGAAACAGAAAATCCAGTAGACGACCGCGGCGAACACATAGCCTTCGGTGGCCATGCCCAGCCAGGCCGGGTCCGCGGTGGCGCGCTTGATGCTATTGAGGAAGTCGAACAGGCCGATGATGATCACCAGGCTCGTGTCCTTGAACAGCGCGATGAAGGTGTTGACGATGCCGGGGATCACCAGCTTGAGCGCCTGTGGCAGGATCACCAGGCCCATGGTCCGCCAGTAGCCCAGGCCCATGGCGGCCGCGGCTTCGTACTGCCCCTTCGGAATGGCCTGCATGCCGCCGCGCACCACCTCGGCGATGTACGCGGCCTCGAACAGCACCACCATCACCATCGCGCGCAGCAGCTTGTCCAGGTTCATCCCCTCAGGGAGGAACAGCGGCAGCATCACCGAGGACATGAATAGCACGGTGATCAGCGGCACACCGCGCCAGAACTCGATGGTGGTGACGCAGATGACCTTGATCGCCGGCATCTTAGAACGCCGCCCGAGCGCCAGCAGGATGCCCAGCGGCATCGCCCCGCAGATGCCGACCGCGGCGATCACCACGGTGAGCATCAGTCCGCCCCAGGAACTGGTCGGCACGCTTTCCAGGCCGAGGAAACCGCCGTGCAGCAGCCAGTAGGCCACGATCGGCAGCGCCACGAGGAAGCCCAGGCCGTACTTCACCTTGTAGGCGAAGCGCTTGAGGAACAGCGGCGCTGCGCCGAACACCACGAACAGCACGGTGAGGTCCACGCGCCAGCGCAGTTCCTCGGGGTAGAAGCCGTACATGAACTGGCCGAAGCGCGAGCCGATGAACACCCAGCAGGCGCCCTCGCGGGAGCAGTCGGCACGGGTGGTACCGCTCCAGTCGGCCTTGATGATCGCCCACTCCAGCAGCGGCGGCAGGATCAGCCAGACCAGGTAGAGGCCGACCAGCGTCAGCAGGGTGTTGAACCAGCTGGAAAACAGGTTGCCGCGCAGCCAGGCGAGCACGCCGACGCTGCGCGCGGGGGGCGGCAGGTCGGGCTTGAAGGTATGAGTTGTCATGGATATCCCCTTACCGCTCGACCAGCGCGATGTGCTTGTTGTACCAGTTCATCAGCAGCGAAATGCTGATGCTGATGGCCAGGTACACGCTCATGGTGATGGCCATGGTCTCGATAGCCTGGCCGGTCTGGTTGAGCACCGTGCCGGCGAACAGCGAGACCATGTCCGGGTAGCCGATGGCGGCGGCCAGCGAGGAGTTCTTCGCCAGGTTCAGGTACTGGCTGGTCAGCGGCGGAATGATCACCCGCAGCGCCTGCGGGATGATCACCAGGCGCAGCGTCTGTCCCGGACGCAGGCCCAGGGAGCCCGCGGCCTCGGTCTGGCCGTGGCTGACCGCCTGAATGCCGGCGCGCACCGTCTCACCGATGAAGGCGGCGGTGTAGACCGACAGCGCGAGCACGATGGACACCAGCTCCGGGATCACCACCCAGCCGCCACGGAAGTTGAAGCCCTGCAGCACCGGCATGTCCCAGTGGAACGGCGCGCCGGCCACCAGCGACACCAGGCCCGGCAGCACGACCAGCAACGCCAGGCCACTGAGGAACACCGGGAAGGCCTTTCCGGTGGCATGGCGACGGGCCTTGGCCCACTTCCAGATCACCGCCCAGCCGACCAGCGCCAGGATCACCGCGACGATGAACGGGCCGAGGCCGTCGGCGGCGATCGGCGCGGGCATCTGCAGGCCGCGGTTGTTAATGAAGAACAGGTCGCCGAAGCTGATGCTCTGCCGCGGGTTCGGCAGGGGGCCGAGCACGGCGAAGTACCAGAAGAAGATCTGCAGCAGCGGCGGGATGTTGCGAAAGGTCTCGATGTACAGGGTCGCCAGCTTGCGGATCAGCCAGTTGGGCGACAACCGCGCCACGCCGAGGATGAAGCCAAGGATGGTGGCGAAGACAATGCCGATCACCGTGACCAGCAGGGTGTTCAGCAGGCCGACCATGAACACCCGTCCGTAGGTGTCGCTTTCGCTGTAGTCGATCAGGTGCTGGGAGATGCCGAAGCCGGCGCTATGGTCGAGGAAGCCGAAACCGGACTGGATGCCACGGTGGGCGAGGTTGGTCTGGGTGTTGTCGAAGAGGAACCAGCCGACCGCCACGACGAGGATGACGGCGATGACCTGGAATGCCCAGCCGCGCACGACGGGATCGTTGAGCGATACCCCCCGCGGACGCTGGGCCTTGACGGAATTCTGCATGTAAGCCCTCTCGGAAGGCCGCCGGGCGACCAGGGGGCTACGCCCGAGATCGCCCGGAAGGCTTCACGTCGTTCGAAACAGTCCGGCGCCCACACTCCGGGCGCCGGAGCGGGTCAGGTCAGCGCACCGGCGGTGCGTACTGCAGACCACCCTTGTTCCACTGGGCGTTGAGGCCACGCTTGATCTTCAGGTCGCTGCCGTCGCCGACGTTGCGGTCAAAGATCTCGCCGTAGTTACCCACTTGCTTGACGATCTGTACCGCCCAGTCCTTGGGCAGCTTGAGGTCCTTGCCGTAGTCACCCTCGGCGCCGAGCAGGCGCGCGACGTCCGGGTTCTTGGTGCTCTTGGCCTGTTCCTCGACGTTCTTCGAGTTGATGCCCAGTTCCTCGGCGTTGAGCATCGCGAAGAGCGTCCAGCGGGCGATGTCGAACCACTCCTCGTCACCCTGGCGCACGGCCGGGCCGAGGGGCTCCTTGGAGATCACTTCGGGCAGCACTACGTAGTCATCCGGCGCCGCCAGCTTGATGCGCTGGGCATAGAGCTGCGACTGGTCGGAGGTCAGCACGTCGCAACGGCCGGACTCCAGCGACTTGGCGCTCTCGTCGGAGGTGTCGTAGGTGATGGGGGTGTATTTGAGGTTGTTGGAGCGGAAGTAGTCGGACAGGTTGAGCTCGGTGGTGGTGCCGGCCTGGATGCACACGGTGGCGCCGTCGAGTTCCTTGGCGCTGGAGACGCCGAGCTTCTTGTTCACCAGGAAGCCCTGGCCGTCGTAGTAGGTCACGCCGACGAAGTTCAGGCCCATCGCGCTGTCGCGGGAGCTGGTCCAGGTGGTGTTGCGCGAGAGGATGTCGATCTCGCCGGACTGCAGCGCGGTGAAGCGCTCCTTGGCCGTCAGCGGGCTGTACTTGACCTTGGTCGAGTCGCCGAACACGGCCGCCGCCACGGCGCGGCAGACATCCACGTCGATGCCCTTGTACTGGCCCTTGGCGTCGGCATACGAGAAGCCGGGAAGACCGTCACTGATACCGCACTGCACGTAGCCTTTCTTCTTCACTGCATCCAGGGTGGCGCCGGCATGCGCGAGGCCGCTGATGCCGAACACGGCGGCGGTGGTCAGCACTGCCAGGGTGGATTTCACCATCTTCATCGATCTTCTCCGTTGCTTTTTTAGTGTTTTGGAGTCCCGGTTCCACCGCCGTACCCTCGTGAGGCACCAGCAAGACAACAAACGGGATGGAGACCTGAAAGTGAGTCTAGACGGCTTGCGAAATTTCCTTCGGCAAGCCACGAACACACCTTCGAGCGCGCAGGTCTTGCACGCTGGAACGGGTCATCAAGGGATCATTGCGTGAAGGCGAAGGCCCGCCGCGCCGGCTGTTGACCGCAGCCGGCGCGGCGGGCCCTGAAGCAGCCCAAGGTTGTCGCGGCACCACTTCCGGTACAGCTTTCCGGATGGGGTCGGTAGAGTGTTACCGGAAGTGGGGCCGCACAGCCTGTCAGTAGCGATAGCAAGGGGCGTACCAGCCTAGGAACGTTCGTGCAAATTCGTGCAGTCAAGTCCCACAAGTTATGGCCATGCGACATCTTCTTGCATCGCCCCTCTACCCTTTTTCCCGCGCAGCGCCCCTTCCTAGAGCGCCTGCCCCATCCTGGAGCCTCCATGACCCAGCCCCTGATCCTCGAACCCAGCCAGAGCGTCGACTCCTGCGTCATTTGGTTGCATGGCCTGGGCGCCGACCGTTACGACTTCGAACCGGTAGCACAGTTGCTGCAGCGCAGCTTCACCTCTACGCGCTTCATCCTGCCCCAGGCGCCGACCCGCCCGGTCACCGTGTTCAACGGCATGCCCGCCCCCAGCTGGTACGACATCCTCGCCATGGCCCCGGCCCGCGCCATCGACGAAGCGCAGCTGGAAGCCTCGGCCGACAGCGTGATCGCACTCATCCAGGGGCAGATCGACCAGGGCATCGCACCCAAACGCATCATCCTCGCCGGCTTCTCCCAGGGCGGCGCCGTGGTGCTGCACACCGGCTACCTGCGCTGGGACGGCGAACTGGGCGGGGTCATGGCCCTCTCCACCTATGGCCCGACATTCAGCGAAGGCATAAGCCTGCCGGCTACAAAAAGACAACTGTCCGCCCTCTGCCTGCATGGCACTTTCGATGACGTGGTGGCGCCGGCCATGGGTCGCGCCGCCTACGACTTCCTGCAGGCCAACGAGGTGCCCGCCCAGTGGCGCACCTACCCGATGAGCCACGAAGTGAGCAACGAGGAACTTGGCGATATCGGCGCCTGGCTGCGGGAGCGCCTGTGATCCCCTGACCCTGCGGAGAACAAGAAGAAGCATGAACGCCCCGATCAGCAGCCTGCGTGACGTCGAAGCCCTGGAACAGGTCCCCCTGCAAGACCGCGACCTGCCGCCCAACACCTATGAACTGCTGCGTCGTTCGGCGCAGCAGTACGGCCCGTCCACCGCCCTGAGCTTCCTGCTACAGGGTTCGGCGGCCGAGGAACCGGTCAAGGTCAGCTACGAGCAGTTGTTCGCCCGCGTCACCCAGGCGGCGAATGCCTTCCACCGCCTGGGCGTGCGGCCGGGCACTTCGGTGTCGTTCCTGCTTCCCAACCTGCCGCAGACCCACTACGTGATCTGGGGCGGCGAAGCGGCGGGGATCGTCAACGCGATCAACCCGCTGCTCGATCCCGAGCACATCGCCGAACTGGTGCGCGCCGCAGATTCCCGCGTGCTGGTCACGCTGGCGCCCTTCCCCGGGACGGACCTGTGGGACAAGGTCGCCGGCCTGCGCGAGCACCTGCCCGAACTGAACGCCATCGTCACCGTCGACATCGCCAACCTGCTGCCCGAGCCGCAGCGCTCGGCGATCAAGACCGCCCGCGGCGCACTGCCCGAAGGCGTGCTGGACTTCGACGAACTGCTCGCCCAGTGCCCGGCGGACCACCTGGAAAGCGGCCGGGTGATCGGCCCGGACGAAGTCGCCTCCTACTTCCACACCGGTGGCACCACCGGTACGCCCAAACTCGCGCCGCACAGCCATTTCAACGAAGTGGCGATGGCCGAGATCATGGGCCTGAACTCCGACTATGACGGCAACGACGTGCTGCTCTGCGGCCTGCCGCTGTTCCACGTCAATGGCGTGATGGTCACCGGCCTTGCGCCCTTCATGCGCGGCGGCGAGGTGCTGCTGGCCGGCACCCAGGGCTATCGCAACCCGACGCTGATCCAGGACTTCTGGAAGCTGGTGGAGCGCTACAAGGTCACCAGTTTCAGCGGCGTGCCGACCATCTACGCAGCCCTGCTGCAGGTACCCAGCGAGGGCCGCGACCTTTCCAGCCTGCGCTTCGCCCTGTGCGGCGCGGCGCCGATGCCGGTGGAGCTGATCCGTCAGTTCGAAGCCAAGACCGGCCTCACGGTCATCGAAGGCTATGGCATGACCGAAGGCACCTGCGGCACCAGCTGCAACCCGCGCGGCGGCGAGCGCCGGCCCGGCTCCATCGGTCTGCGCCTGCCCTACTGCGAGCTGAAATCGGTGGTTCTCAACGGTGACGGCCAGTACCTGCGCGACGCCGCCGTGGACGAGATCGGCAACATCTGCCTGCGCGGCCCCACTGTCTTCAAGGGCTACCTGCAGGCCAGCAAGAACAAGGACATCTGGGTCGACGGCGACTGGTTCAACACCGGCGACCTGGGCCGCATCGACGCCGACGGCTACATCTGGCTCACCGGCCGCAGCAAGGACCTGATCATCCGCGGCGGCCACAACATCGACCCGCAGATGATCGAGGAAGCCCTGCACCGCCACCCCGCCGTGGCCATGGCCGCCGCCGTGGGCAAGCCGTGCCTGAAGGCCGGCGAGCTGCCGGTGGTGTACATCCAGCTCAAGCCAGGCATGCAGGCGAGCGAGGCGGAGCTGCTGGAGCACGCCGCGCAACATGTACCCGAACGCGCGGCGGTGCCCAAGGACGTCTGGCTGCTGGACGCCATCCCGGTCACAGCAGTGGGCAAGACCTTCAAGCCGGCACTGCGCCTGGATGCCATTCGTCGTGTGTTCGAGGACGAGACCCGGCACCTGTCCCCGGCACCGCGTATCGAGGTGATCGCCGATGACCGCGTTGGTCAGAAAGCGCGTCTTTTCGTTGGCGGCCTCGACCTAGACTCACGCGCCGCACTGGCCGAGCGCCTGGGCGGTTATGCCGTGCACGTGGAGCTGCTGGAAAGCTGATGAAACACCCGGCCGACCGCCGGTCGGCCGGGTCTGACCGCGAATTGCCAGTAGTCAAATCTGACTAATACTGATGGCTCAATGTGCGAAGAGGACTACAGGGAGAGTCAGTCGTGCACATCATCAGCCGCCACCCGACGTCCGCTGTGCCATGAAAGCCGCGCAGTGGAAAGAGGACATCCGCCAACTCCAGCACTTGCGCCTGTTCCAGAACGTGGCCGCGGCCAACCTGCAGCAGTTGCTCAAGGATTTCCGCGCCTGCGAACTGGAGCGCGGCGAAATCCTGCTGTCGCCCTTCAACCGCAACCACTTCCTTTATATGGTCCTTTCCGGGCACCTGACGGTGTACCTGGGGTCGCTGGACAACCAGCCGGTGAGCACCCTGCATCCGGGTGATTGCGCCGGCGAGATCAGCTTCATCGACAGCGACCATCCTTCTGCCTATGTCGTCGCCAGTGAACCGACCACCGTCCTGCGTCTGCACCGCGAAGCGCTGATCGGCCTGTTCGAGCACTCCCCGCAGGTGATGCAGAACCTCCTCTCGGTGCTTTGCGAACGGGTGCGCGAAGGCAACCGGATCATTCTCGACACCGAGCAGAACGCCAACATCGACACCCTCACCGGGCTGTTCAACCGGCGCTGGCTGGAGCACATCTACGACCGCGAGAGCACGCGCTGTGCCTTCAACGAGCAGCCCATGTGCATGCTCATGCTCGATGTCGACCACTTCAAGAACTACAACGACGAGCACGGCCACCTGGCCGGCGACTACGCGCTGTGCCTGGTCGCCCACACCCTGCGCAGCCAGCTGCGGCCCAAGGACAGCATGGCGCGCTATGGTGGCGAGGAGTTCGTCATCCTGCTGCCGGAAATCGCCATCGATGAAGCCCGGCGCATCGGCAATCGCCTGCGCCAGAGCCTGGAGCAGGTCGCCTCCTTCTACTCGCCGGTGGGCGTGCTGCCCGGCGTCACCGTGTCCCTGGGGCTGGCCGAGATGGACATCCAGGAAAACCTGCCGAGCCTGATCCTGCGGGCAGACGGCGCCCTCTACCAAGCCAAGCAGAAGGGCCGCAACTGCCTCTGCGGCTGAGGCCGCTTCCCTTCACCTGCCCTTCTGTTAGATTGCGCCCCAGCAAGAAAACCAATAACAAAGCTGGGAAGCTGACATGCGCAAACTGCTGATCATCCTGCTCGTCCTGCTGGCCGTTGGCCTGGGGATCTTCTTCAACCTGCCGGGCTACATGGACCGCAAGATGAACACCGTGGCCAGCCCGCCGCCCTACCCCGCCTCGCCGCAGGCCCAGGCGCTACATCAGACCCTGTTCGTCGCCGACCTTCATGACGACGCCCTGCTCTGGGACCGCAACCTGCTGGAACGCCACGACCACGGCCACACCGACCTGCCGCGTCTGCTCGAAGGCCATGTCGGCCTGCAGGTTTTCTCCACCGTCACCAAGACCCCGCGCGGCCTGAACTACGAAAGCAACAGCGCCGACAGCGACAACATCACCCCGCTGGTCATTGCCCAGCGCTGGCCGGCACGCACCTGGAACAGCCTGCTCGAACGCGCGCTCTACCAGGGCGAACTGCTGGACAAGGCCGCCGCCGACAGCCAGGGCAAGCTCACCCTGGTGCGCAGCCGCGACGACCTTACCCGCTACCTCGCCGCCTGGCAGAAAGACCCGAAGCAGCTCGCCGCCGTGCTCGCCACCGAAGGCCTGCATCCGCTCGAAGGCAAGCTCGGGAACATCGACCGCATGTACGACGCAGGCTTCCGCATCATGGGGCTGACCCATTTCTTCGACAACGAGGTCGGCGGCTCCGCCCACGGTCTGAAGAAAGGCGGCCTGACCGCGTTCGGCCGCGGGGTCATCCCGCGCCTGGAAGACAAGAAAATGCTGATCGACCTGGCCCACGCCTCTCGCCCGCTGATCGACGACGTGCTGGCCATCGCCAGGCGCCCGGTGATCGTTTCCCACACCGGCGTCGCCGGCACCTGCCCCGGCCCGCGCAACCTGACCGACGCCCACCTGCGGGGCATCGCCAACACGGGTGGGGTGATCGGCATCGGTTACTGGGACGGCGCGGTCTGCGAAACCTCGATGGAGGCCATCGTCAAGGCCATGCGCTACGCCGCCGACAAGGTAGGCGTCGAGCACGTGGCGCTGGGTTCGGACTTCGACGGCGCGGTGAATGCGCCCTTCGACACCACCGGCCTCGCGCAACTGACCCAGGGCCTGGCGAAAGCCGGCTTCAGCGACCAGGACATCGCCGCCATCATGGGCGGAAACGTCCGCCGGCTGCTGCTGGAGAACCTTCCGTAGCCCAAGTCAATAGGCAGAATGCCCGTGGCACTTCGCCCTGCGGGCATCTTGCATTACACTGGCGGCCGTTCATTCCTTAACCAGTACGAGACCAACGTGCTCAAAGCACTCAAGAAAATCTTCAGCAAGGGTGATGGCGAGCAGCCCGTCACCACGCCGGCAGCCCCCGCACCCGCTGCCTCCCAGCCCGCCCCGAGCGGCGAAAAGCGTCCGCGCAAACCGCGCAATCCGCGCCCCGAAGGCGACAACGGCGAGAAGCCGGCCCGCGGTCCGAAAAGCGACAAACCCCGCACCGAGCGTTCCGACAAAGGCGAACGCGGCGAAAAACGCGAGCACGCGCCGAAGCAGGAGCATGCCAAGGCCGAGGGGGCCGACAAGCCCCGCGAGCCGAAACCGCGCCGCGAGCGCAAGCCGCGCCCGCCGGTGGTGGACAACTGGAAGCTGGAAGACTTCGTGGTCGAACCGGCCGAAGGCAAGACGCGCTTCCACGACTTCAACCTCGACCCGCGCCTGATGCATGCCATCCATGACCTGGGCTTCCCGTACTGCACGCCGATCCAGGCACAGGTACTGGGCTTCACCCTGCGTGGCCAGGACGCCATCGGCCGCGCCCAGACCGGCACCGGCAAGACCGCCGCGTTCCTCATCTCGATCATCACCCAGCTGCTGCAGACCCCGCCGCCCAAAGAGCGCTACATGGGCGAACCGCGTGCGCTGATCATCGCGCCGACCCGCGAGCTGGTGGTGCAGATCGCCAACGACGCCCTGGGCCTGGCCAAGTACACCGGCCTGAACGTCATGAGCTTCGTCGGCGGCATGGACTTCGACAAGCAGCTCAAGACCCTGGAATCGCGCTTCTGCGACATCCTGGTCGCCACCCCCGGCCGCCTGCTGGACTTCAACCAGCGCGGCGAGGTGCACCTGGACATGGTCGAGGTGATGGTGCTGGACGAAGCCGACCGCATGCTCGACATGGGCTTCATCCCGCAGGTCCGCCAGATCATCCGCCAGACCCCGTACAAGGGCGAGCGCCAGACCCTGCTGTTCTCCGCCACCTTCACCGACGACGTGATGAACCTGGCCAAGCAGTGGACCGTCGACCCGGCCATCGTCGAGATCGAGCCGGAAAACGTTGCCAGCGATACCGTCGAGCAGCACGTCTATGCCGTTGCCGGCAGCGACAAGTACAAGCTGCTGTACAACCTGATCGCGCAGAACGACTGGACCCGCGTGATGGTCTTCGCCAACCGCAAGGACGAGGTGCGTCGCATCGAGGAACGCCTGACCAAGGACGGCATCAGTGCCGCCCAGATGTCCGGCGACGTGCCGCAGCACAAGCGCATCAAGGTCCTGGAAGGCTTCCGTGAAGGCAAGATCCGCGTCCTGGTCGCCACCGACGTCGCCGGCCGCGGCATCCACGTTGACGGCATCAGCCACGTGATCAACTTCACCCTGCCCGAAGACCCGGACGACTACGTGCACCGCATCGGCCGTACCGGCCGCGCCGGCAGTACCGGCACCTCCATCAGCTTCGCCGGCGAGGACGATGCCTTTGCCCTGCCGCCGATCGAGGAACTGCTGGGCCGCAAGATCAACTGCGAAATGCCGCCCACCGAGCTGCTCAAGCCGGTACCGCGCAAGCACTGATCGCTTGTTGCACCAGAAGAAGGCGAAGCCACATGGCTTCGCCTTTTTTGTTTCCACCGGCGTTACCGCGGGTGACGAATTCCCTTTCCTAGAGCCTGCCATTCCTCCTGCCGGACCCGCTGGGACGACCGTGCGGCATCCCCCCGCAAACAATGGCCACGCGCCATTATCCGCGCAATAGGCCTGCCCCCGGCCGTTTCTGCTCAGTTTTATTTACAGACGTAAAAAAATTCGCACGCTTCTTGCAAAGCACGCGAGAACAATTCCAAGAACTCGTCGGAATCCTCCCATGCCCTTGCGCGCCAAACTTGCTCTGAGTTTCCTCTCGGTCGGCCTGATTCCCGTGCTGGTGATGGCCATCGTGGTCTATCTCCAGGCCAGCCGTGCCCTCGAAGAACAAAGCCTGAACGCCCTAGAGGCGGTCGCCAGCATCAAGCAGCGGCAGCTGATGGACGCCTGGAAGGCCCGTAACGACCAGCTCAGCAGCCTCGCCACCAACCTGGGCAGCAACTACGCCGGGTTGGACAGCGAATCCCTGGTGACCACCGCCAACTACGACCGCCCGGTGTTCGAGAACTTCATCAAGACCTTCGGCTACCGCGAACTGCGCCTGGTGGCCGGCGACGGCAAGGTGGTGTTCAGCCTCGGCCGTGGCGTCGACTACCAGCAGAACATCGGCGATCCGCAGTGGCGCGACACGCCGTTCGGCCAGTTCATCCGCAAGGCTCTGGACAGCGGCAAGGCCAGCATCAGCGACCTGGAGCAGGCGCCCAACGACCAGCAACCGGTGCAATGGCTGGCCGCGCCGATCAAGGACAATGGCAAGCTGCAACTGCTGCTGGTGCTGGAACTGCCGCTCGCCTCGATCAACGAAGTGATGCAGAACCGCCAGGGCCTGGGCGACGACGGCGAGACCTACCTGGTCGGCGGCGACGGCAGCCTGCGCTCGGACTCGGTGCGCTTTGCCGATCACCACGTGCGCCGCGACAAGGAAAGCCCCACCGCCCTGCCCGGCCAGGCCATCGAGAAAGCCCTGGCCGGCGAGCAGGGTCGTCTCTCCGAGACGGGCCTGAGCAACGAGCCGGCGCTCAAGTCCTTCGTCCCGCTGAACCTGGACGGCCTGCACTGGGCGCTGGTGGCGGAAATGGACCAGGCCCAGGCCTTCGCCCCGGTGCGCAAGCTGATGTGGCAGATCCTCGTGCTCGGCGTGCTGACCCTGCTCGGCGTCGCCGCCGGCACCTGGCTGGTCAGCCGCAGCGTGATGCGCCCGCTGGGTGGCGAGCCGGCCAGCATGGCCGCCCTGGCCCAGCGCCTGGCCAGCGGCGAGCTGCGCCTGAGCGACGACGCCAGCGCCAGCAGCGGCCTGATGCAGGCCCTGCGCGAGATGACCACGGCCTGGCGCCAGGTGGTCGAGCGCCTGCGCCAGGCCAGCGAGGCTGTAGGTGATGCCAGCGGCGACATTCTCGACGCCGCCGGGCGCACCAGCCACCACCTCGACCAGCAGCAGGAAGCACTGGAAATGGTGGTCAGCGCCGTCGACCAGATGGCCGCCACCGTGCAGGAAATTGCCGGCAGCGCCAGCCGCAGCGCCGATGGCAGCGCCGCCGCGCGGCAAGCCTTCGTCGCCATGCAGGGCACCCTGCAGCACATGATCGGCCGCCAGGACCAACTGCTGGTCGGCCTGCGCCAGGCCGACGGCGTGGTGCAGACCCTGGCCGGCGAGAGCCAGCAGATCGGCTCGGTGCTGGACGTGATCCGCTCCATCGCCGAACAGACCAACCTGCTCGCCCTCAACGCCGCCATCGAAGCCGCCCGCGCCGGTGAGGCGGGCCGTGGTTTCGCCGTAGTCGCCGACGAGGTGCGCAGTCTGGCCCAGCGCACCCGCAGCGCCACCGACGAGATCGTCGCCATCGTTGGCAGCCTGGGCGACTCCTCCGTCCAGGCGCAGTCGAGCATGAGTGGTGCCAGCGAACAGGCCCATACCCTGGAGCAGGACACCCAGGCCGTGCTGGAAGCCCTCGGCGCGCTGGACGATTCGCTGCAGGGCGTACACGCCATGGCTTTCCAGATCGCCGCCGCCGCCGAACAGCAGGCCGCCACGACCCAGGAAGTGAACCAGCACATGCACCGCCTGAGCGACATGACCGTGGAAAACCGCAAGACCGCCGCGCACACCCGCGACTGCGGCGAGCACCTGCGCCGCGTGGCCGGCAGCCAGGAAGAACTGGTGGCGCAGTTCAAGCTGTAAGTTGCGTCATTCCCTGTAGGAGCGGGCCATGCCCGCGATCGCGCCCATGGGGCGCTCCTACAGGCCAGCGCTACCGGTTTGAGCCCTGCGAAAACACATACACCACCCGACCACCTACCCTTGCCGATCAAGACAATCGAGTCCAGAATGGAAAAATAAATCCATACTTGGAGTCTCACCATGTCCGCCGCCACGCCTTTCACCCTCAATCAGGCTGACGCCGAACGCCTGCTGGCACAGGTCGACGTGCTCCAGGCGATGCGCGACATGTTCGTCGAGCTGGCCGCTGGCAGCGCCGTGCAGCCGGCACAGCAACTGGTGGAATTCCCCAACGGCGGTGGCGACTTCATCAACTACCTGGGCGTGCTGGCCTCGCAGAAGGTCTACGGCGTCAAGACCTCGCCGTACATCGTGCGCCAGCCCAAGTCGCTGGTCACCGCGTGGAGCCTGCTGATGTCCATGGACAGCGGCCAACCGCTGCTGCTGTGCGACGCCGGCAGTCTGACCACCGCGCGCACCGCCGCCACCACCGCCCTGGCTGTGCAGGAGCTGGCCCGCCCGGACGCCAGGCGTCTGGCCATCGTCGGCAGCGGCCCGATCGCCCGTGCACACCTGCGCTACGCAGCCGGCCTGCGTGACTGGCAGAGCATCCGCGTCTACTCGCCGAACCTGAGCGCTGGCGTACTGGCCCAGTTCGGCGCCATCGATTCCCGCGCCGAACCGGCCACCAGTGTCGAAGCCGCCGTGGCAGACGCCGATGTGGTGCTGCTGTGTACCTCGTCCGGCACCCCGGTGCTCGATCCGGCGATCCTGACCAAACCGGCGCTGATCACCTCCATCAGCACCAACGTCGCCCGCGCCCACGAAGTTCCGCCGCAGTGGCTGGCGCAGATGGACGTGTACTGCGACTACCGCGCCACCACCCCGGCCTCCGCCGGCGAGATGCGCCTGGCCCGCGACGAGCACGGCTGGGACGGCGCCATCCGCGGTGACCTGCCGGAGCTGGTCAGCGGGCAGGCCGCCAAACCGGACTACCAGCGCCACGCCTTCTTCCGCTCCATCGGCCTGGGCCTGGAAGACGTCGCCCTGGCCAATGCGCTCTACCATCTGCAACGCGACAACGCCTGAGCCGGAGACGAACATGATCGAAGTCGACTTCCTCATCATTGGCGGCGGTATTGCCGGCGCCTCCACCGGCTACTTTCTGTCCCGCCACGGCAAGGTCGCCGTGCTCGAGCGCGAGTCCCACGCCGGCTACCACTCCACCGGACGCTCGGCAGCGCTCTACACCGTCGCCTATGGCACGCCGCAGGTGCGCGCCCTGACCGCCGCCAGCCGCGCCTTCTTCGACAACCCTCCGGAGGGCTTCGTCGAGCACCCGATCCTCACCCCGCGCGGTGAGATGACCGTGGACTTCGAAGGCAACCCGGAAGAACTCCAGCGCCAGTTCGCCAGCGCCCGCGACAGCGTGCCGGAAATGCGCCTGCTGGATGCCGACGAAGCCTGCGCCATCGTCCCGGTGCTGCGCCGCGAGAAAGTCCACGGCGCGATGCTCGACCCCAGCGCGGCCGACATCGACACCGACGGCCTGCTGCAGGGCTACCTACGCGGCATCCGGCGAAACGGCGGCAGCGTGCAGCTGGACAGCGAAGCGCTGGAAATCCGCCGCATCGATGACGCCTGGGAAGTACGCTGCGCACAGCAGACCTACCGTGCGCCGGTGCTGGTCAACGCCGCCGGCAGCTGGTCCGACAAGATCGCCGAACTGGCCGGCGCCACTCCCCTGGGCCTCACGCCCAAGCGTCGCGCCGCCTTCCTGTTCAGCCCGCCGGAGGGTGTCGACAGCCACGCCTGGCCGGTGCTGGTGAGCCTGGATGAATCCTTCTACTTCAAGCCCGATGCCGGCCTGCTGCTCGGCTCGCCGGCCAACGCCGACCCGGTGGAGCCCCACGACGTGCAGCCCGAAGAGCTGGACATCGCCCTGGGCATCTACCAGATCGAGGAGCACACCACCCTCAGCATCCGCCGCCCGAGCCACACCTGGGCGGGCCTGCGTTCGTTCTTCGCCGATGGCGACCTGGTGTCCGGCTATGACCCGGCCACGCCCGACCTGTACTGGGTCGCAGGGCAAGGCGGTTATGGCATCCAGACTTCGGCGGCGATGGGCGAGGCCAGTGCCGCGCTGATCCGCCGCGAGGCCCTGCCCGAGCACCTCACCCGCCATGGCCTCACCGCCGAAATGCTGTCCCCCGCGCGCCTGCTGGCCGAGTGAGCCGTCGTTCGTGACAGCCTGCGGGCGCTTGCGGCACACTCGCCAGCGCCCGTGCCATCGCCCGCCTAATCGCCCCGAGAGCCTTGCCCATGACCGCCGCTGATCCGCTGGACAACTACAAGGCCATCGCCGACGCCATCGCCGCGCTGTTCTTCCCCCACGCCGAAGTGGTCATCCACGACCTGCGCAACCAGCGCGTGGCCTACCTGGCGAACAACATCTCCAAACGCGAGATCGGCGACGACTCGGCGCTGGAAGACATGCTCGAAGGCGGCAGCGAGGAGCGCAACATCGGTCCCTACGAGAAACTCAACTGGGACGGCCAGAAGATCCGCTCCATCAGCACCGTGCTGCGCGACGGCAAGGGCGACCCCCTGGCGGTGTTGTGCATCAACCTCAACATCACCCTGTTCGAGACCGCCAAGGCGGCGCTCGACCTGTTCCTCTCCTCCAGCAAGGTCATCCCGCAACCGGACGCACTGTTCCGCGACGACTGGCAGGAGCGCATCAACACCTTCCTGCACGGCTGGCTGCAGCAGCGCCAGCTGAGCCTCTCCACCCTCAGCCGCGACCACAAGCGCGAACTGGTCCTGGCGCTGCACGCCGAGGGCGCGTTCAAGGGCAAGAGCGCGGCGAACTATGTGGCCAACGTGCTGAACATGGGCCGCGCGACGGTGTACAAGCACCTGAAGGAGTTGAAGGAGGAGGTCTGAGGGGACTCTCTTCTTCTGCTTTCTCGCGCAATCGCGGACGGCGCTCCCCGCCTCCGAACTCACCTGAAACGCCGGCCCTGCTGGCGGATCGGGTGCAGGGTTCGCCCCTACAAGGAAGCTTGGCGATGCTCGCGGAACGCATCCTGCCGACGTCCCCGGCGAACGCTTGCGCAGGATGGGTGGAGCGCAGCGATACCCATGCAGACGTGGCAGGGGAAATGATGGGTATCGCTTCGCTCTACACCATCCTACGTTCGTGCTCCGCCGTGAGGTTAGCGTGGGTGGGAGCTCGGTTCGCGAGCATGGTTCGCTCCTACAGGAAGACGCCAGCGCCAACGAAAAAGGCCGCCCGAAGGCGGCCTTTTCGACGACTCGGCGGAAGATCAATCGCCGTAGATATCACTCTTGAAGTACTTGCCCTCGATGGCTTTGTACTTGCCATTGGCGCGCAGCGCGTCGATGGCGGCGTTGAGCTGGCCGACCAGCTCGGTATTGCCCTTGCGTACCGCGATCCCGGCGCCCTCGCCGAAGTATTTCGGGTCCTTGAACTCCGGCCCGATGAAGGCGAAGCCCTTGCCGCGCGGGGTTTCCAGGAAACCGATCTCCAGCGGGATGGAGTCGGCGAAGGTGCCGTCCAGGCGGCCCGCCAGCAGGTCCAGATAGATCTCGTCCTGGCTGGTGTAACGCACCACGTTGGCGCCGGCCTTGCCCAGCACCTCGGTGGCGAAGCGGTCAGCCGTGGAGCCGCGCTGCACGCCGATGTTCTTGCCCTTGAGCTGGCTGAACTGCTCGTCCAGTTGCGAGCCTTCCTTCATCACCAGGCGGCCTGGGGTGAAGTAGTACTTGTGGGTGAAGTCCACCGAGTGCTTGCGCTCTTCGGTGATGGTGATGGAGGACAGCGCGGCGTCGATCTTGCGCACCTTCAGCGAGGGGATCAGGCCATCGTATTCCTGCTCGACCCACTGGCACTTGCGCTTCATCTCTTCGCACAGCGCATTGCCGATGTCGTAGTCGAAGCCGGCGATGCCGCCTTCCGGGGTCTTGTAGGCGAAGGGCGGGTAGGCCGCCTCGATGCCGATGCGCAGCGGCTTGTCGTCGGCGTGGGAGAAGGTGGCGAAGGCGGCCAGCATCAGGCCGCCCAGCAGGGCTTTGCGATTCATCGATGAACTCCGTTGTGTGGTCGCCGGGGCGAGCGCCGGCCGGTACGTCCTGGCAGTGAGTACGGCATGTCTGGGTTCGTCCGGGGCGCAACGCGGGAGGTTGCGGCGGCATTGCCTTGCCCTGACCCAGGCGAACGACTTCTTGTTCTGGCTTGTTCTGGCTTGTTCTGGTCCGTCCACACGCGGGCGCGCGTAAACTTAAAATCCAATCTGGACTAAAAAGTACACAACGTCAATCGCCCTGCGACCGCACGGCACACTCCCCTTTGCGCGCCCTGCGCTACTCCTTCGGAGGAATGTCTCGCACCGGGCTGGCGCCTTAGTCTGGAAGCGTTCCGAAGCGATCCGAGGAGGATTCGAAACGATTCTTTCGCATGATTTACCGTAGCTTCCACGGTTATACCTTTGGCAGATGCCCGAAGCCCCCGCGATACGCTCATGTCGCAGGGGCTTTTCTTTTGCCTGGCGAAAGATGCGAAAGCGGCAGATGACGCTGGGCATCATCTGCCGCTTCCGGGAGCAAGGCAGGCAAGGCAAAGGGCGGGCGCGAGGCCCGCCGAGGGAGGTCGGCTTCAGCCGCCGCTGAGGTTCATGAAGCGCAGCACCTGTACGTCGCCGACGGTGAACTCGTGGCGCGCCGGCTTGCGCTGCAGGGCGCCGCGCAGAGCTTCGAGGATGGGTTCGTCGTGCAGCGGATGGCGGCGCAGCAGCCCGCGCAGGTCCAGGGAGTTCTCGTGGCCCAGGCACAGCAGCAGGCGGCCTTCGGCAGTCAGGCGCAGGCGATTGCAGGTGGAGCAGAAGTTGTGCGAGTGCGGCGAGATGAAGCCGATGCGCGTGCCCGGATGCTGCGCCAGACGCACGTAGCGCGCCGGACCGCCACTGTATTCGGTGCTGTCCAGCAGCTCGTGGTGCTCGGCGATCAGCGCGCGGACTTCGTCGCTGGAGCAGAAGCTCTCCTCGCGCTCGCGGCCGACCTGCCCCAGCGGCATCTCCTCGATGAAGCTGATGTCCAGCCCGTGGGCGATGGCGTAATCCACCAGCGCCGGCACTTCGTCGGCATTGCGGCCCTTCATCACCACGCAGTTCAGCTTGATGTGCTCGAACCCGGCTTGCTGGGCGGCGTCTATTCCACGCAGCACTTGCTCCAGGCGCCCGGTGCGGGTGATGGCGGCGAAGCGCTGCGCATCGAGGGTATCGAGGCTGATGTTCAGGCGGGTCAGGCCAGCGGCGTGCAGGTCGCCGGCCAGTTTGCCAAGCTGCGAGCCGTTGCTGGTCATGCACAGTTCGCGCAGGCCGGGCAGCTCCGCGAGGCGTTCACAGAGATGGACGATGCCGGGGCGCACCAGTGGTTCGCCGCCGGTGAGGCGCAGCTTCTTCACGCCGCGTTCGACGAAGAGGCGCGCTACCCGCTCGATCTCTTCCAGGGTCAGCACCTGCTGACGCGGCAGGAAGCGCATGTTCTCCGACATGCAGTAGACGCAGCGGAAGTCGCAGCGGTCGGTTACGGACAGGCGCAGGTAGTCGATCTTGCGGCCCTGGCCGTCGATCCATTCGGACATGGTGTTTCACTCCGGCCGGCCTTCACTATCCACGGTGAAAGCCGAAATTCATGGCCGTTTCCGAAGCCCCTCCCTCCTCTGGGGGAGGAATTGGGAGAGAGGGGCCCGGAACCGGTTCACTGCACCAGCGGCGACTCCGCCCCGTCGAAGACGAAGCCGTCGATCCGGGCCTCGCCGGCCAGCACGCTGATGTACTGGCTGACCGCGCGCTGCAGCACCTGGGCGCGCAGGTAGGCGGCGATGCGCGGGCGCGCCTGCGCGAAGTCCAGCGGCTCACCGCCATCACGCTCGATCAGCTCTACCACATGCAGGCCGTAGCGACTTTCCAGCGGATGGCCGAGCAGGCCGGGTTGCTGTTGCAGCAGGCGTTTCTCGAACTCGGGGACGGTCTGCCCCGGTTCGATCCAGCCCAGTTCACCGCCGTCGTCCTTGGACGGGCAGTCGGAGAAGCGCATCGCCTTCTCGGCGAAACGTTCGGGATGTTCACGCAGTTCGGCCAGCAGCTCCTCGGCCTGTTCGCGGGCCTTGGCGCGGCCTTCCAGATCGTCCGGCGCGCAGCCCAGCAGGACATGGCGCAGGCGCATGCGCCAGGGTGCGGTCAGGCGGGTGGGATTGGCTTTGTACCATTGGCGGCAACTGGCTTCGTCGGCTTCGGGCACGCCGACTTCACGGTCGATCAGGGTGCGGATGCGCGCTTCTTCCAGGGCCTCGCCCTCTTCCGCTTCAGCCTCAAGGCCCAGCGCATCGGCGCGCTGCACCAGCAGCTGGCGTACCACCAGCGCGCGGCAGGCGGAGTAAAGCGCCTCGGCGTGGCTGGACGCGGGATGGTATTGCAGCTCGCGGGCCAGTTCGTCCTCGGCGATGGCGACGCCGTTGACTTCGATTTTCGGCAGGTCGACGTGTTCGACCTTGGCTTCGTAGTGGGAGCAACTCATTTCGATCACCTCCGGATGGCGGATAACGCCGATGGCGTTATCCGCCCCACGGGTTCGAGGTTGGGTTGGGCGAATAACGCACCAGCGCCATCCGCCGCTTCATCACGCTGCGCGACGCTTGGTGCGGACCACCTGGTAGCGGCGGCCGAAGTACCACACCGGGGCGCTGACGATGTGCACCAGGCGGGTGAAGGGGAACAGCACGAACAGGGTCAGGCCGAGGGTCACGTGCAGCTTGTAGACCAGCGAGACCGGCGCGATCGCTTCGGCGGCGGCCAGCGGCTGGAAGGTGACGATGGACTGCGCCCAGTTGGCGAGCATGACCATCACCGAACCATCCAGGTGATGGGTGGAGGCGACGATGGTGGACAGGCCGAGGATCAGCTGGACGTAGAGCACCAGCAGGATCATCAGGTCCGACGCATTGCCGGTGGCGCGCACGCGCTCATTGGTCAGGCGGCGCAGGATCAGGCCGGTCAGGCCGATGAAGCAGAGGATGCCGAAGAAGCCACCGGAGACCATCGCCAGCAGTTGCTTCTGCTCGGTGCTGATCAGGTGCTCGTAGACCGAGTGCGGGGTCAGCAGGCCAACGAAGTGACCGGCGAGGATGAACAGCACACCGACGTGGAACAGGTTGCTGTAGACGCGCATGCCCTTCTTGCTCAGCATCTGGCTGGAGCCGGCTTTCCAGGTGTATTGCGAGAGGTCGAAGCGCGCCCAGCTGCCGATCAGGCAGATGGCGAGCGCGACGTAGGGATAGATCCCGAACGCTAGAAGATCGAGGGACATGTTCAGACTCCTTCTCTGGCCGCCCGGTACTGCATCTGCGGCACCGGCTGGGCGACCCACTGCATGGGTTGTTCTGCGGCGGAGGAAATCCGCCGGGCGCTGGTGGACGGGCAACCGGCGGCGGGCTCGGTAAAGCTCACCGGGGTTTCTTCCCAGGCCTTGTCGATGGCTTCCAGGCTGTCGTCGCGCACTTCCTGCTCACGGTCACGCTTGAGCGCGCCGAGGTCGGGCTGCTCGCCGGACAGCTCCAGCAGGCTGTTGAAGATCGCCGCATAGCTGCTGCCGCGCTCTTCCAGGCGCAGGGCGATCAGCGCGAGGATGTGGGCGACTTCGGCGAGGCCCACGCGGGCCGAATCGGCGTCCTGCAGAGCGAGAAACTCCAGGTACAGCGGCAGGTAGTCCGGCAGCTCGTTGACGTCGATGACCAGGCCCGCCTGGGTGTAGCGGTCCATCAGGTCGACCATCGCCTGGCCACGGTCACGGCTTTCGCCGTGCACGTGTTCGAACAGCAGCAGGGAGACCGAGCGGCCGCGCTCGAACAGCCCGTCGTAACGGGCCTGGACATCGAGGATGTCGCCCTTGCACAGCTCGTTGAGCAGCGCGGCGAGGCCGTCGCGCTGCTTTTCCGGCAGGTCGCAGGTGCGGATCAGGGCATGCAGCGCCAGGCTTTCCTCGCGCAGTTCGACGCGCGGATAGTCGAGCATCAGCGCGCTGAGCTTGAGCAGTTGGCTGTGAGTGTCCATATCGATCACTCCTGTATCTGCACGGTCTGGATGACGTTGCGCTTGTCCACGGCCTTGCCGCCGAACAGGTTCACGCCGGAGTTGCTGGAGCAACCGTTGCCGAAGCTGAAGCCACAACCCGAACGCTCGGCGAAGGCATCCGACAGCGCCTCTTCACGGTGCGCAGTGGGGATGACGAAGCGGTCTTCGTAGTTGGCGATCGCCAGGTAGCGGTACATCTCTTCCACCTGGTTCACGGTCAGGCCGACCTTCTTCAGCACTTCCAGGTCCTGCTTGCCTTCCACGTGTTCGGAGCGCTTGTAGGCACGCATGGCCAGCAGGCGCTTGAGGGCCAGCAACACCGGGGCGGTGTCGCCGGCGGTCAGCAGGTTGGCCAGGTACTGCACGGGAATGCGCAGGGACTCGACATCCGGGATCACTCCGTCGTTGCCGATGTGGCCTTCGGAAGCGGCGTTCTGGATCGGCGACAGCGGCGGCACGTACCACACCATCGGCAGCGTGCGGTATTCCGGGTGCAGCGGCAGGGCCAGTTTCCAGTCCATGGCCAGCTTGTACACCGGCGACTTCTGCGCGGACTCGATGACGCTGTCCGGTACGCCGTCCTTGCGGGCCTGCTCGATCACTTTCGGGTCGAACGGATCGAGGAAGATCTCCAGCTGCTTCTGGTAAAGGTCGCGCTCGTTCTCGCAGGTGGCCACTTCGTGGATGCGGTCGGCGTCATACAGCAGCACGCCGAGGTAGCGGATACGGCCCACGCAGGTTTCCGAGCAGACGGTCGGCTGGCCGGCCTCGATGCGCGGGTAGCAGAAGATGCACTTCTCGGATTTGCCGCTCTTCCAGTTGAAGTAGATCTTCTTGTACGGGCAGCCGCTGATGCACATGCGCCAGCCGCGGCACTTGTCCTGGTCGATCAGGACGATGCCGTCTTCCTCGCGCTTGTAGATCGCGCCGCTCGGGCACGACGCCACGCACGCCGGGTTCAGGCAGTGCTCGCACAGGCGCGGCAGGTACATCATGAAGGTGTTTTCGTACTCACCATAGATGTCCGCCTGGACCTGGTCGAAGTTCTTGTCCTTGCGGCGCTTGGCGAACTCGGTGCCGAGGATTTCTTCCCAGTTGGGGCCCCACTCGATCTTCTGCATGCGCTGGCCGGAGACCAGCGAGCGCGGACGGGCAACCGGTTGGTGCTGGGCCTTGGGCGCGGTGTGCAGGTGCTGGTAGTCGAAGTCGAAGGGCTCGTAGTAGTCATCGATTTCCGGCAGGTCCGGGTTGGCGAAGATGTTCGCCAGCACGCGGAACTTGCCGCCGATGCGCGGGACGATGGAGCCGTCGGCGTTACGCTTCCAGCCGCCTTTCCACTTCTCCTGGTTCTCCCACTCTTTCGGGTAACCGATGCCGGGCTTGGTTTCGACGTTGTTGAACCAGGCGTACTCGACGCCTTCGCGGCTGGTCCAGACGTTCTTGCAGGTGATGGAGCAGGTGTGGCAACCGATGCATTTGTCGAGGTTCAGCACCATGCCGACTTGCGAACGAATTTTCATGGCAGTAATCCTCAAATGTCCTGGGGCAGCGGTTGCGGCAGAGCGTCACCGCCCAGTCCGCCCTGCTCCGGCTCGTCGAGCCAGTCGACCTTGTTCATCTTGCGCACCACGACGAATTCGTCGCGGTTGCAGCCGACGGTGCCGTAGTAGTTGAAGCCCCACGCCTGCTGGGCGTAGCCGCCGATCATGTGGGTGGGCTTGAGGACCACGCGGGTCACCGAATTGTGGTGGCCGCCGCGGGTGCCGGTGGTCTCGCTGCCCGGCAGGTTCACGATGCGTTCCTGGGCGTGGTACATCATCACCATGCCGTCCTTCACGCGCTGGCTGACCACCGCGCGGCAGGTGGCGGCGCCGTTGGCGTTGAAGACCTCGACCCAGTCGTTGTCCTCGATGCCTACGCTTTTCGCGTCGTGCTCGCTCATCCAGATGATCGGGCCACCGCGCGACAGGGTGAGCATCAGCAGGTTGTCGCTGTAGGTGGAGTGGATGCCCCACTTCTGGTGCGGGGTGATCCAGTTCAGGGTGATCTCGGCGTGGCCGTTGGGCTTCTTGTTGAACAGTTTGTCGGTGCTGCGGGTGTTGACCGGCGGCCGGTAGCTGACGAAGCCTTCGCCGAAGGCCTGCATCCAGGGGTGATCCTGGTAGAACTGCTGGCGACCGGTGATGGTGCGCCACGGGATCATCTCGTGGACGTTGGTATAGCCGGCGTTGTAGCTCACGTGCTCATCTTCCAGGCCCGACCAGGTGGGGCTGGAGATGATCTTGCGCGGCTGCGCCTGGACATCGCGGAAGCGGATCTTCTCTTCTTCCTTGGGCAGCGCCAGGTGGGTGTGGTCGCGACCGGTGAACTTCGACAGCGCATCCCAGGCCTTCACGGCCACTTGGCCATTGGTTTCCGGTGCCAGGGCGAGGATCACCTCGGCGGCGTCGATGGCGCTTTCGATACGCGGGCGGCCTTCGCTGATGCCGGTCTCGGTAACCTTGTGGTTCAGCTCGCCGAGCAGCTTGATTTCCTTGTCGGTGTTCCAGCCGATGCCCTTGCCGCCGTTGCCGAGCTTGTCCAGCAGCGGGCCGAGGGAAGTGAACTTCTTGTAGGTGTTGGGATAGTCACGCTCGACCACGTGCAGGGTCGGCATGGTGCGGCCGGGAACCGGTTCGCACTCGCCCTTCTTCCAGTCGCTGCCGCCGAACGGCTGCGCGAGTTCGTTGGCGGTGTCGTGCAACAGCGGTACGGTGACCAGGTCCTTCTCCACGCCCAGGTGGCCGACGGAGACCTCGGAGAACTTCTTGGCAATCGCCTTGTAGATCTCCCAGTCGCTCTTGGCTTCCCAGGCCGGGTCAGTGGCGGCCGACAGCGGGTGGATGAAGGGGTGCATGTCGGAGGTGTTGAGGTCGTCCTTCTCGTACCAGGTCGCGGTCGGCAGGACGATGTCCGAGTACATGCAGGTGGAGGACATGCGGAAGTCCAGGGTAGTGACCAGGTCCAGCTTGCCTTCGGCGCCTTCGTCGACCCAGTCCACTTCGCCCGGGCAGGGACCGCCGTCCTTGCCGATGTCGGCGTTCATCACGCCGTTCTTAGCACCCAGCAGGTACTTGAGCATGTACTCGTGGCCCTTGCCCGAGGAGCCGAGCAGGTTGGAACGCCAGATGAACATGTTGCGCGGGAAGTTCTGCGGATCATCCGGCTGCTCGCTGGCGATACGCAGGTTGCCGGACTTGAGCTCGCGGACCACGTAGTCCTGTACCGGGATGCCGGCACGCTCGGCGTCGGCAGCGATGTGCAGCGGGTTGCGGTTGAGCTGAGGGGCGGACGGCAGCCAGCCCATGCGTTCGGCGCGGATGTTGTAGTCCAGCGCGTGCTCGGGGAACTGCCTGGTGTCGGCCAGCGGCGACAGCACCTCGTGCATCGAGATCTTCTCGTGGCGCCACTGCGAGCTGTGCAGGTAGAAGAAGCTGGTGCCGTTCATCTGGCGCGGCGGACGGCTCCAGTCGGTGCCGAAGGCCAGCGGGACCCAGCCGGTCTGTGGGCGGAGTTTCTCCTGGCCCACGTAGTGCGCCCAGCCACCACCGCTCTGGCCGATGCAGCCGCACATCATCAGCATGTTGATGACCGCGCGGTAGTTCATGTCCATGTGGTACCAGTGGTTCATCGCCGCGCCGATAATGACCATGGCCTTGCCGTGGGTCTTGTCGGCGCTGTCGGCGAACTCGCGGGCCACCTGGATGGCGCGGGCAGCCGGTACGCCGGTGATGCGGGCCTGCCAGGCCGGGGTGTAGGGCACGTCGGCGTCGGTGTAGGAGGCAGCGACGTTGCGGCCACCCAGGCCACGGTCGACGCTGTAGTTGGCCATCTGCAGGTCATACACGGTGGCGACGCGCAGGGTCTGGCCCTCGGCACCGGTCACTTCGCGGAAGGGTACGCGGCGCACCAGCACCTCGTCGTTCTCCACGCCCTTGAAGTGCGGGTGTTCCTGGCCGGCGAAGTACGGGAAGCCGACGTCGCAGGCTTTTTCCGGGCCGTCGATGAGGGTCAGGGCCAGGCGGGTCTCACGCTTCTCGCCGCCTTCGGTTTCCTCGATGTTCCACTTGCCCGACTCGCCCCAGCGATAGCCGATGGCGCCGGTGGGGGAGACCAGCTCGCCGGAGATTTCGTCCAGGCCGATGGTCTTCCACTCGGGGTTGTTGTCCTGGCCGAGGTTGTTCGCCAGGTCTGCCGCGCGCAGGTAGCGGGTCGGCTTGAGTACGCCGTCGGTGTGCGGTTCGAGCAGCACCAGCATCGGCATGTCGGTGTACTGGCGGCAGTAGTCGACGAAGTAAGCGCTGGGTTTCTCGAGGTGGAATTCCTTGAGGATGACATGACCAAAGGCCATGCCCAGCGCAGCGTCGGTGCCCTGCTTGGGGTTGAGCCAGAGGTCGGTGAGCTTGGCCACTTCGGAATAATCCGGGGTAACGGCCACGGTCTTGGTGCCCTTGTAGCGGACTTCGGTGAAGAAGTGCGCGTCGGGGGTACGGGTCTGCGGGACGTTCGAGCCCCAGGCGATGATGTAGCTGGAGTTGTACCAGTCGGCCGACTCCGGCACGTCGGTCTGCTCGCCCCAGATTTGCGGGCTGGCCGGCGGCAGGTCGCAGTACCAGTCGTAGAAGGACAGGCACACGCCGCCGATCAGCGACAGGTAACGGGCGCCAGCGGCGTAGCTGACCATCGACATGGCCGGGATCGGCGAGAAGCCGACCACGCGGTCCGGGCCGTAGACCTTGGCGGTGTAGACATTGGACGCGGCGATGATCTCGGTGACCTCGCTCCAGCTCGAACGGATGAAGCCGCCCAGGCCGCGTTCGCTCTTGTAGCTTTTGGCCTTGGCCTTGTCCTCGACGATGCTGGCCCAGGCGTCCACCGGGTCGTTGTGGGTGGCGCGGGCTTCACGCCAGAGCTTGAGCAGGGGCTTGCGCACCTTGGGGTACTTCAGGCGGTTGGCGCTGTACATGTACCAAGAGTAGCTGGCGCCACGGGGGCAGCCGCGCGGCTCGTGGTTGGGCAGATCCGGGCGGGTACGCGGGTAGTCGGTCTGCTGGGTTTCCCAGGTGATCAGGCCGTTCTTCACGTAGATCTTCCAGGAGCACGAGCCGGTGCAGTTCACCCCGTGGGTAGAGCGAACGATCTTGTCGTGCTGCCAGCGCTGCCGGTAACTGTTTTCCCAGGCACGGCTTTCGTTGGTGACCTCGCCATGACCATCGGCGAATTCACCCTGCTTCTTCTTGAAGAATTGCAGGCGGTCGAGCAGGTAACTCATCTGTATCTCCTCACCCGGTCTGCGCCGGGCGTTCAAACGCTAATCAAGCTCGCGGAACGGTTTGGCGGCGGGCGCAGGGCGCCCCGCCGCAGCAATCAACAGGGGCTTTCAGCGCCCTTGCGGGCGTACCACCACCAGGTGGCGACGATGCAGCTCAGGTAGTACGCGACGAAGACGTAGAGGGCGCCCTCGGCACTGCCGGTCATGGCCAGCGAGGTGCCGAACGCCTTGGGAATGAAGAAGCCGCCGAAGGCGCCGATGGCGGCGGAGAAGCCGATCACCGCGGCCGATTCCATGCTGGCGTTCTTGGTCGCCTGGGCCTCGGTGAAGCCGCCTTGCTTCAGGCGTGCGGCCCACTCGTTGCGGAAGATCACCGGGATCATGCGGAAGGTGCTGCCGTTGCCGATGCCGGCGAAGAAGAACAGGCCGATGAAGGAGCCGAGGAAGCCGAAGAAGCTGCCCGTGCCATTCGCACCCGGCAGGAAGCTGATCACTGCGAATACGCCGGCGATCATCGCCGCGTAGTTCCACAGGGTGATGCGCGCGCCGCCGAACTTGTCTGCCAGCCAGCCGCCCAGCGGCCGGCTCAGGGCGCCCACCAGCGGGCCGAGGAAGGCGTACTGCAGCGGGTTGATGTCCGGGAACTGGGTCTTGCTGAGCATGGCGAAGCCGGCGGAGAAGCCGATGAACGAGCCGAAGGTGGCCACGTACAGCCAGCACATCAGCCAGTTGTGCTTGCGCTTGAAGATCACCGATTGCTCGCGGAACGAGGCTTTGCAGTCAGCGATATCGTTCATGCCGAACCAGGCAGCGATGGCCACCACGGCGATGAAGGGCACCCAGATCCAGCCGGCGTTCTGCAGGAACAGCCGACCACCGTCGGACAGCTGCTGCGGCTCGCCACCGAAGGCGCCGAACAGGCCGCCGGCCACGGCCAGGGGGACGGCGAACTGCATCACCGAGACGCCCAGGTTACCCAGGCCGGCATTCAGGCCCAGGGCGGTTCCCTGCTGGTTCTTCGGGTAGAAGAAGCTGATGTTGGACATGCTCGATGCGAAGTTGCCGCCACCGAAACCGCACAGCAGAGCGATGGTCGCGAACACCCAGTACGGGGTGGTCGGGTCCTGCACGGCGAAACCCAGCCAGAGGCAGGGGATCAGCAGGGACGCGGTGGACAGCGCCGTCCAGCGACGACCACCGACCATCGGTACCATGAAGGAGTAGAACACCCGCAGCGTGGCGCCGGAGATCGACGGCAGCGCGGCAAGCAGGAACAGTTGCTCGTTGCTGAAGCTGAAGCCGGCGGCGTTCAGGCGCACGGTGACGGTGCTCCAGATCATCCAGACGGCGAAGGCGAGCAGCAGCGCGGGGATCGAGATCCACAGGTTGCGCGCGGCAATGCGCTTGCCGTTGCGCGCCCAGAACTCGGAGTCCTCGGGGCGCCAGTCGATCAGCAGCGGACCGCTGGCGGCTTTGAGTTGGGAGTTGATCATGCCCATGACGGCACTACCTCAGGATTGACGAGAAGGAATGGGGGTAGCGTCGACGTCAGCCGCGTGAGCCTGGCCATCGAGGCGTTGCTGCTGTTTGATCGCGTAGTGCATCCAGACCATGCAGATCACGGTCAGGCCGAACAGCAACATGAAGCAGGAGGAGCGCACGCCGATGTGGTCGGCGGCGTAGCCGAACAGGATGGGCAGGCAGAAGCCGCCGAGGCCGCCGATGACCCCGACCATGCCGCCAACGGTGCCCATGTTCTGCGGGTAGTAGTCGTGGATGATCCGGTACACGCTGGCCTTGCCGAAGCCCTGGGCGATGCCCACGACGAACACCAGGAAGGTGAACAGCCAGACGTTCAGGCCGATGCCGAGGCTGACGTCGCCCTTGATGCCATGAATGGTCATGGTGGTCGGCGGATACGAGAGGAAGAACAGGCAGACCAGGCAGATCCAGAACACGCCCCAGTTCACCGCACGGGCGCCGTAGTTGTCGCTGAACCAGCCGCCCAGGGCGCGGATCAGGCCCGACGGCAGGGTGAACAGCATGGTGATGAAGGAGGCGGTGCGCAGGTCCAGGCCGTACTCGGCGATGTAGTACTTGGGCAGCCACAGGGCCAGGGCGACGAAGCCGCCGAAGACGAAGAAGTAGTACAGACCGAAGCGCCACACGCGCAGCTCGCCCAGCGGCGCCAGCTGCTTGGCCAGGGTCGGGCGCGGACGGCTCGGGTCGGCGTCGCCGCCCTTGGTGTGGGCGGGGTCGGTCCAGGTACAGAACCAGAACAGCAGCGCGGTCACCAGCATGGCCACCGAGTAGATCTGCGGAACCATGCGCCAGCCGAAGGCGACCACGATCATCGGCGCCACCAGGTTGGTGATCGCCGCGCCCGCGTTACCGGCGCCGAAGATGCCCATGGCAGTGCCCTGGCGTTCCTTCTCGAACCACGAGGAGGTGTAGGCGATGCCCACCGCGAAGGAGCCGCCGGCCAGGCCGACGAACAGGCCCAGCACCAGGTAGTGCCAGTAGAGGGTGGCGAAGGCCAGGCCGTAGATCGGGATGGCCACCAGCAGCATATGGATGAAGAACACGATGCGACCGCCGAAGCGGTCGGTGATCAGCCCCAGCGGCAGACGCACCAGCGAACCGGTCAGAATCGGCAGCGCCACCATCAGGCCGAACTGCGCCTCGGACAGGCCCAGCTCTTCCTTGATGCGGATACCGATGATCGAAAACATCGTCCAGACCGCGAAGTTCACGGCGAACGCCAGTGTGCTCATGCCGAGCACGGAGTACTGTTTCTGACGGTGGGACAACATGGCTAAGCTCACTTCCTGACGGCCTTTGCCCGCACGTTAGGTAAGGACTAGCCGCCTTCTCTTGATCGCCATCAATGAGCCAAACGGCGATTCATGAGCAGATGCGCGCCGCTACCTCCTTGTGGGTATCACCGAAATGAATGCTTAACTTATTGTTTTAAAAGGCATTTTCTATGAATACGGCACGCACTGCCGACCCTGCCGGCAACGACCGACTCTTTGTGGGTAGTCCCCCTGCCGGACGCCCTTCCCTGCGCAAATCCATCGTCGTGCGCTTCGGCTGCTACCTCACGCTACTGGTATCGCTGGCCCTGGCCGGGATGTTCAGCGCCCTGCTGTTCGCCGACTATTCACACCAGGATGCGGCGGTGATCAACCAGGCCGGCTCGCTGCGGATGCTCACCTACCGCCTGGCGCTGGACCCGTCGCCGATCAACCGCCAGGCCCTGCAATCGACCCTCGCCGCGCGCCTGGACAACGACGAGATCACCCGTCTGCTGCGCCGCTCCGACGCCGACGCGCCGATCCGCCAGCAGCACGACCGCTTGCGCGAGGAACTGCAGAACCTCGACCTCTCCGAAGCCCCGGCCCTGGCGACGCTGGACACCTTCGTCGGGCACATCGACGGCTTCGTCGGCACCCTGCAACGCAACGCCGAGTACCGTTCGCAGATGCTCAGCACGGTGCAGGGCCTGTGCCTGTTCCTCAGCCTGCTGGTGGTGTTCATCAGCCTCTACGACCTGAGCTACCACGTGGTCGGCCCGCTGCGCGAACTGACCACCACCGCGCGCCGCCTGGGCGAAGGCGACCTCGACGCGCGCGTCAGCAGCAGCGGCGAAGACGAGCTGAGCCAGCTTGGCGAGCGCTTCAACCAGATGGCCGCGGAACTGCAGACCAGCTACCGCGAACTGGAAGCGCGGGTGGAGGACAAGACCCGCGACCTCTCCAACAGCCACCAGCGCCTGGAGCTGCTCTACGACAGCGCCCGCCGCCTGGGCCAGGATCCGTACGACGAGCGCTCGCTGCAGCCGCTGCTGAACCAGCTCGAACGGGTACTGCAGGCCGGCAAGGTGACGCTGTGCCTGAACAAGGACGGCGTCGAGCGCGCTTACTCCTCGCTGACCACCGACGGCATCACCGGCAGTTTCTGCCTGCAGGGCAACTGCGGCGAGTGCCGCGCCCAGGCCGACCACTGCAACAACCCGATCCGCGGCATCAACCCGCTGCTGATGCAGCCGCTGTCCATCGGCGAGCACCGTTTCGGCGAGCTGTTCATCGAGACCCCCGACGGCCACCTGGAAGACTGGCAGCAGCAGTTCGTCGAAGGCTTCTGCGACAACATCGCGCGCACCTTCGCCCTGTCACTGCAGCAGGAACAGGAGAACCGCCTGGCGCTGTTCGCCGAGCGCAGCACCATCGCCCGCGAACTGCACGATTCGCTGGCGCAGTCGCTGTCCTACCTGAAGATCCAGGTCAGCCGGCTGGCCACCCTGCTCAAGCGAGACGTGCCAGCAGAGAAGATCGACGAGACAATCGACGAGCTGCGCGAGGGCCTCAACAGCGCCTACCGCCAGCTGCGCGAGCTGCTCACCACCTTCCGCCTGAGCCTGGAGCAATCCAGCCTGGAAGCGGCACTGGTGAAAACCGTGGAGGAGTTCGGCGAGCGCGGCGACCTGTCCATCGAGCTGGACAACCGCCTGGCGCACATCCCGCTCAACCCCAACGAGGAAATCCACATCCTGCAGATCGTCCGCGAGGCGCTGTCCAATGTGGTGCGCCACGCCCAGGCACATCACGCGAAGGTCATCCTGTTCGAGGACGCCGAGGACCAGGTGTGCATCACCGTGGACGATGATGGAGTCGGCTTTGACCCAGCGCAGAGCCGCAATGGGCACTATGGGCTTAGCATCATGCGGGAGCGCAGTCAGACCCTGGAAGCCACCTTCAACATCGCCCCGCGCGAGCCCAAGGGCACCCGTGTCAGCGTGCGCTTCACCCACAAACCCCTGTCGCAACACCCGGAGACCCACCCATGACGGCCACCCCCACCGATGACCGCGCACGCATCCTGCTCGTCGACGACCACCCGATGATGCGCAAGGGTGTCGTCCAGTTGCTGGAGTTCGAAGAGGACCTGCAAGTGGTGGGCGAAGCCGGCAGCGGTGAGGAAGCGCTGCGCATGGCCGCGGAGCTGGAGCCGGACATGATCCTGCTCGACCTCAACATGAAGGGCATGACCGGTCTGGATACCCTGCGCGCCATGCGCGAGAACGGCGAAGATGCGCGCATCGTGGTGTTCACCGTCTCCGACGACCGCAACGACGTGATCAACGTGCTGCGCGCCGGCGCCGACGGCTACCTGCTCAAGGACATGGAGCCCGAGCGCCTGCTCGAGCACATCCGCCAGGCCGCCACCGGCCAGCTCACCATCAGCCCGCAGCTGACCCAGGTACTGGCCCAGGCCCTGCGCGGCGACGACCGCCCCAAGGGCATCGAGGAGCTCACCGATCGCGAGCGGCAGATCCTCCGCCAGCTCGCCCACGGCTACAGCAACAAGATGATCGCGCGCAAACTCGACATCACCGAAGGCACCGTGAAGGTCCACGTCAAGCGCGTGCTGCACAAGCTGGGCATGCGTTCGCGCGTCGAGGCGGCGGTGTGGGCGGTGGAGAACCACCTCGTCTGACCACACTTCCCCCCCTACGAAAAGCTGATCCCGTACGTAGGGCGGATAACGCCCCAGGCGGTATCCGCCAACTGCCTGCGACGGCGAATAAAGCGTTCCGCTTTATTCGCCCTACCTACCAGGTAGTAGTCCACTCGCCGACTTGATTCAGATCATGTCGCGACAAGCCGTCGCGGCAGGACACTGCGGGACTCACCCTGGAGGTCCCCATGCCGCCCTCGCCGCACCTGCCCCTTGTCTATTCCTGTTCCGGCTGCTCGAACCTCGCGCAGCTGGCCAACGACCTCGCCCTGCGCCTGGACCGTGACGGCCTGGCGGAGATGTCCTGCATCGCGGGAGTGGGCGGCGACGTGCCGGCGCTGGTGAAGAAGGCCTGCTCCGGCCGGCCGATCATCGCCGTGGACGGTTGCCACCTGCACTGCGTGCAGAACTGCCTGGCGCGCCACGGGGTGAAGGCCGAGCACGAGATCACCCTGACCGAGTACGGCCTGAAGAAGCGCTACGGCCAGGACGCGCCGGTGCAGGACTTCGAGATGCTCTACGAGGAATTGCAGTTCCTCGTCCGCGTCCCGGCCTGAGCCTTAGTCAGTCGCCCAGACCCGGCTCAAAGCCGAAGGACGGCTCCAGCGTAGGATGGCGTGGAGCGAAGCGATACCCATCGATTGGCGCCCCAAAACAGCATGGATATCGCAGAGGGTGAGCGACTCAGGCGCTCTCCTGCACCACCCGGCTGGCGCGGCGCATGGCGCTCCACAACCACGCCGGCAGGCTGTCCGGGTCGAGGCTGTCGATCAGGTTCTTCACCGCCAGGCCCAGCTCGGTATCGCCCTCGATCACCAGACGACGCCGGAAGAACAGCGTGTCCGGGTCCTCCTGCCTCCCCGCCAGCAGCAGGAAGTCGCGCCAGCTGCCACGGATGGTCACGCTCGGCGTGCAGGCATCGGCAAAGCGCAGGCCATTACGGTCGTGGGTGAAGCTCCAGGCCAGACCGAGATCGCTGACTTCCAGGCGCAGCCAGTGGCCGTCGAGGATGTCGAAGGCACCGTCCGCCAGCGGATCGGCGAACAGGCGGTTGGCGGCGCGCTGCAGTACCGCGCGCTGCAGCCCCGAGGGGACGCGCGCGGCCAGGGGCAGCAGGCGGTCGGCGACGCGCAGGGCGCCGGTTTCGAGTGTCAGCACAGGTTCACCTCTTCGCTGCGCAGCATGCCTGGGCGGCCATGCCAGTATCCGTTGCAACCCTCCACCGCCAGCGGCGGCGTGGCGCCCTTGCGCACGCGGTCGAAGGCTCGCACCACTTCCACCATGCCTTCGGCACGGGGGCTCAGGCGCAGCAGATCGGCACCGCAGTCACGCAGCGAGGCGTAGTCCGCCAGCAGGTTGCTGGCCTCGCCGGACATCGTCTGGATGCCGTTGAGGGTGAACAGCGGCATGCCTTCCTGGCTGAGCATTGACATGCCTTCGGGGTAGTTCATGCAGCAGAACTGGCAGTCGTCCTTGGGCCGGTTCTCCGCCCGAGCGGTGAAGCAACGTGCCGAGTAGGCCAGCGGCAGATGACCGTAGGCGAACACCTCGGTCTCCACGTCGTTGATGCCCAGCTCGCGCGCCTGCTCGATCACCGCGTGGATCTGCTCGCCGGAGCATTCCACCGGCGGCACCCAGCGGCGCAAGCCAGCCGCGTGCAGCTCGGCCAGCGTGTGGCCGTTGTAGACGTTGAGCGCCGGGCCGCCGACGAATTCAACGCCCAGGGTGCCGAGAATCTGCACCGCGCCCATGTCACTGGCTTCAACCTGCAGCTCGCCGTTGGCGCAGAGGCGGCGCAGTGACGACAGCTCGGAGGCCGCTTCGATCAGCGCGAGGCCCGAGATGAGGATCTGCGCCCCGCTCTGCTGCTGCAGCTCGCGCCCCAGGCCCAGCCAGTTGTCGAGCGACATGGCGCGCCGCTTGGAGCAGACGGTCTCGCCGATGTAGATGGCGTCCAGCGGCTGTTCGGCCATCTGCGCATAAAAATCCAGGAGTGTCCGGCGGTCCCAGTAGAACAGCACCGGTCCCAGGCTGAGTTTCATCACGAGGTCCTCACTGCCAGGAGCGATGGTAGGCGCCCAGGGTCGTCTGGTGGCCTTCGGAAAGCTTGTCCAGGGCGTCCTGCCACTGGGTCAGCGCGCGGTAATTCTCGGGTGCGCGCTGCCACGCATCCAGCGCCTGGCGCCAGACGCGGGTGACCTGCTCGACATAGGCCGGGCTGCGTTGCCGGCCCTCGATCTTCACTGCCGCCACACCGATTTCCGCCAGCTGCGGAATCAGGTCGATGGTGTTCAGGCTGGTGGGTTCTTCCAGGGCGTGAAAGCGCTCGCCATTGACCACGAAGCGGCCCTTGCACAGGGTCGGGTAGCCCGCCGGCTCATCCGGCGCGTAACGGTCGATCAGCACGTCGTTGAGGCGCGAGGTCAGACCCTCGGGCTCCTCGCTCCAGCGCACCGCCTTGGCTGGCGAGCAGACGCCACAGAGGTTGGGCGACTCGCCGGTGACATAGGACGACAGGTGACAGCGCCCCTCGGCCATGATGCACAGGCTGCCGAAGGCGAAGACCTCGATGGGCACCGGGCTGTTCGCCGCCACCTGGCGTACCTGCGCCAGGGACAGCACGCGCGGCAGCACGGCGCGGCGGATGCCATAGCGCTCGTGGTAGAAGGCCAGCGCCGCGACGTTGGTGGCCGAGCCCTGCACTGAGAGGTGCAGGGCGAGGTTCGGGTGGCGCCTGGCCGCGTAGCCGAGTACCGCGCAGTCGGCGGCGATCAGTGCATCCACGCCGAGGTCGGCGGCGTGGTCCACCGCGCGTTGCCAGCGGGCCCAGCCGGCCGCGCCGGGATAGGTGTTGACCGCCACGTACATCTGTTTGCCGGCGCTGTGGATAAGCTCCACGCCCTGGCGCAACTGGCGGTCATCGAGGTTGAGGCCGGCGAAGTGCCGGGCATTGGTGTCATCGCGAAAACCGACGTAAATGGCGTCGGCGCCCTCGCGCAGGGCCGATTTCAGGGCGGGCAGACTCCCCGCCGGACAGACCAGTTGCATGCTTCCCCCAGGCATTGCGGTGGCTGCCGGCCCCCGCCGGCAGCCGGGAACGGCGTCAGGCGCCGAATTCGCTGAAAGACAGGAAGGGCAGCGGTTCGCCGGCGTGCAGAGTACGCCCGGCCTCCACCACCGCCAGGCCATCGGCCCAGCTCGCTGCGCGCAGCATGGCCGAGCCCTGCTGCGGATGCAGACAGATGCGGGCGACGCCGCTGCTGTCCAGCTCCAGGCGCGCGCGCAGGTACTGGCGCCGCGAGTTGGCCGTGGGCCAGTCGAAGCCCGCCGGCAGCATGGCCGGCAAGGTTTCGACCGAGCTGCGCCCCTGGGCGCGCCAGAGGAACGGCCGCGCCACCACCAGTGCAGTGACCAGCGCGGCGGCCGGGTTGCCCGGCAGGCCGATCCACGGCTTGCCGGCGATGCTGCCGAACGCCAGCGGCTTGCCCGGCTGCATCTTCAGCTTCCACAAGTGCAGCTCACCCAGTTCGCGGATCGCCTGCTTGAGGTAGTCGCGGTCGCCCACCGACACGCCGCCGCTGGTGATCAGCACGTCCCATTCGGACGCGGCGAGGCTCAGCGCATCGCGGCTGGCTGCCAGAGTGTCGGCGAGCACGCCGTAGTCGTGGACTTCGATGCCCCAGCCGCGCAGCAAAGCGCCGACGCTGAAGCGGTTGGCGTTGTAGATCTGCCCCGGAGCCAGGGGCTCACCGGGCTCGCGCAGCTCGTCGCCGCTGCTCAGCAGACAGACACGCAGCGGGCGATAGACACTGACGCGGTCCAGGCCGACACTGGCGAGCAGGCCGAGGTCCTGGGCGCGCAGTTTCTTCCCGGCACTGAGCAAGGCATCACCTTCGCACAGCTCTTCACCGCGCCGACGCACATGGCTGCCATGCCCGACCACGGGCACCTGCAGCCAGTCGCCATCGACCTCGCAGTCTTCCTGAGCGATCACGCTGTCCGCCCCCGGCGGCAACGGCGCGCCGGTGAAGATGCGCATCGCCTGGCCAGGCTGCAGTTCGACCTGGGCGGCATCGCCGGCGGCGATATAGCCGGCGATTCGCAACCGTGCGCCCGCCGGTCCCATGTCGGCACTGCGAAGCGTGTAGCCGTCCATCGCGCTGTTGTCCCACAGCGGCAGGTCGATGGGTGAATGGATGTCCTCGGCCAGAATGCGGCCCAGGGCGTCCTCCAGATCGACGCGCACGGTCGGCGGCGCCAGCGGAACGAAGTCCATCAACGCGGCAATGGCTTCGTCCACCGGACGCAGGCCGGAGCCGGAACAGCCGCAGGCGCTCATGAGCGCGTACCGCAGGCCAGCACCGGGCGCTCGGGCAGGCGCTTGAGATGGGGAACGAAATTGCACGGCTTGGTGCGGCTGTCGAGCTGTTGCAGGAGGATCTTTTCCCAGGCGGTGAGGCAGGCGCCGGTGGAACCGGGCAGGCAGCAGATCAGCGTGCCGTTGGTGATGCCGGCGATGGCGCGGGACTGGATGGTGGAGGTGCCGATTTCCTCTCGGGAAATCTGCCGGAACAGCTCGCCGAAGCCATCCACGGTGCGTTCGAGCAACGGAGCGACGGCTTGCGGGGTGTTGTCGCGGGCGGTGAAGCCGGTGCCGCCGGTGATCAGGCCAACCTGGACCTTGGGGTCGGCGATCCAGGCCGAAACCACGGCGCGGATCTGGTAGATGTCGTCGATCACCAGCTGGCGTTCGGCGAGGGCGTGGCCGGCGCGTTGCAGCGAGGTCACCAGGGCCTGGCCGGAGGTGTCGTTGTGCAGGCTGCGGGTATCGCTGACGGTGAGGACAGCGATCTCCAGCGGCAGGAATTCCGGGGTGCTGAGATGGCTCATGAGGGGCTCTCCGATTCGGAGCAAAAAGGGCTGGCGCCAGCCTGCGCCCCTTCCCCTCTACCGCCCATTCCTCCTAGGAGGTACTGCCCCGGCGCGAGCGGGGCATCGCTGCTCTGCAGGGGCGGCGGATAAAGCGTTCCGCTTTATGCGCCCTATGCTGAGCGTTGGCACACCCCGTAGGGCGCATAACGCCTACGGCGTTATGCGCCATCCCGTGAATGGGGGGATCAGCCCTTCCAGCGGTCGGCGGCTGCCTGGTCGCTGCAGCGCCCTTCGACCCAGCGCGGACCTTCGGTGGTGTCTTCCTTCTTCCAGAACGGCGCGCGGGTCTTCAGGTAGTCCATGACGAAGTTGCAGGCATCGAACGCCGCCTGGCGGTGTGCACTGGCAGCACCGACGAAGACGATGGGCTCGCCCGGTTCCAGGCGGCCGATGCGGTGGAGGATTTCCAGGCGCAGCAGCGGCCAGCGCTCATTGGCCTCGACCTCGATCTTCGCCAGCGCCTTCTCGGTCATGCCGGCGTAGTGCTCGAGGAACATGCCGCCCACTTCGCGGCCATCGTTGAAATCACGCACGTAGCCGACGAAGCCGACCACCGCGCCGACGCCGACGTTGGCGGCGTGCATCGCGTTGAGTTCGGCACCCGGATCGAACGCCGCCGGCTGGACGCGGATCGTCATGGGCTCAGCCTCCGGTAACGGTGGGGAAGAACGCCACCTCGTCGCCGTCGGCGAGGGGCTCGTCCAGGGAGCACAGCTCCTGGTTGCGCGCGCACATCAGGTTCTGCTCGCCGAGCACGTCCCAGACGCCGCCGCGCTCCAGCAGCAGGCGCCGCAGGTCGTCCAGGCTGGCCAGAGACTGGCTCCAGTTCAGCTGCTCACCATCCAGGCCGAGGGCTTCACGGTAGCGGGCGAAGTACTGCACGCGGATCATGGGGTGTCTCCTGCTACGCCTTCTGCAGCAATGTAATGACCGCTCTTGCCGCCGAGCTTCTCCAGCACGCGCACGCTGTCGATGGTCATGCCACGGTCCACGGCCTTGCACATGTCGTAGATGGTCAGCGCGGCGACGCTGGCGGCGGTCAGGGCTTCCATCTCCACACCGGTCTGCCCGGCCAGTTTGCAACGGGCGACGATGTGCACGGTGTCTTCACCCTCGGCGGCCAGCTCGACCTTCACACTGGTGAGCAGCAACGGGTGGCAAAGCGGGATCAGATCATGGGTCTTCTTCGCCGCCTGGATGCCGGCGATGCGCGCCACGGCGAACACGTCACCCTTAGGGTGGCCGCCGTCCTGGATCAGTTGCAGGGTGGACGGGAGCATGCGCACCCGGGCTTCGGCCACGGCCTCACGGGACGTCACCGCTTTTTCGGTGACATCGACCATGTTGGCGCGGCCCTGAGAATCGAGATGGGTCAGCACGGCTGGGAACTCTCCGGTGGATCAGGGGGAACAGTGTACTCCCGGTGCGCGCAGCCGGCAGGCCGGCGGACGGCGCATTGGAGGGGGGATTGTATACAAGAAGAGGTAGACGGGGCGCAAAGAAAAGGCCCGCCGGATGGCGGGCCTTGGCTGGTGTTACATGTGGGCTTCGGCGAACTCCGCCAGCACCGAGCGCGGCACCCCTTGCAGGGTCACGTGCACGCCGTGGGGGAAGTCCTTGAAGCGTTCGGTCAGGTAGGTCAGGCCGGAGCTGGTGGCCGACAGGTAGGGGGTATCGATCTGCGCCAGGTTGCCCAGGCAGACCACCTTCGAACCGTTGCCCGCGCGGGTGATGATGGTCTTCATCTGGTGCGGGGTGAGGTTCTGGCACTCGTCGATCAGGATCAGGCTCTGCTGGAAGCTGCGGCCGCGGATGTAGTTCAGCGATTTGAACTGCAGCGGCACCTTGCTGAGGATGTAGTCGACGCTGCCATGGGTACACTCATCATCCGAATGCAGCGCTTCGAGGTTGTCGGTGATCGCGCCAAGCCAGGGCTCCATCTTCTCCGCCTCGGTACCGGGCAGGAAGCCGATGTCCTCGTCCAGGCCCTGCACGCTGCGGGTGGCGATGATGCGTTTGTAGCGTTTGGTGACCATGGTCTGCTCGATGGCGGCAGCCAGGGCGAGGATGGTCTTGCCCGAACCAGCGGCGCCGGACAGGTTGACCAGGTGGATGTCCGGGTCCAGCAGCGCGTACAGCGCCAGCGACTGGTACACGTCACGCGGACGCAGGCCCCAGGCTTCCTGGTGCAGCAGCGGTTCCTGGTGCAGGTCGAGGATGGTCAGCTCGTCCTGGTCGATGCCCTTGATCCAGCCGACGAAACCCTGCTCATCGACGATGAACTCGTTGATGTGCACCGCCGGCAGGTTGTCGGTGAGTTGCACGCGGTGCCAGGTGCGACCGCGGTCCTGGCGGGTCTCCACCTTGCTGACGCGGTCCCAGAACGATCCGCTCAGCGAGTGATAACCACGCGACAGCAGGTTGATGTCATCGACCAGCTGGTCGGTGTGGTAATCCTCGGCGAATACCCCGCAGGCACGCGCCTTCAGGCGCATGTTGATGTCCTTGGTGACCAGCACCACACGCTTGCTGCTATGGCGACTCTTCAGCTCCACCAACTGGTTGATGATCTTGTTGTCGTTGAGGTGCTCGGGCAGCCAGGTGATCGGCTCGGCGCGCTTGCTCATGAGGATCGACAGGCTGCCGCACGGCCCGCTCTTGCCGCGCTGGATGGGCACGCCATCCTCTACCTGCTCGGGCGAGGCCTCACCCAGCACCTGGTCGATGAGGCGGATTGCCTGGCGGCATTCCGCAGCCACGGTGTGTTTTCCGGTCTTGAGCTTGTCCAGTTCCTCCAGCACCGTCATCGGTATCGCGACGTGGTGCTCCTGGAAGTTCAGCAAGGCGTTGGGATCGTGGATCAGGACGTTGGTGTCGAGGACGTACAGGGTGGGCTGGGTGGGGCGGGAGCGTCCGTGGTCATCCATACGCAGGTCACCTCTTGTAGGAGCGTTACGACGGAATGCCTTTACAGCGCTCCGCCGTGCGGTGAGCCACCGGCTCTCGGATTCCTGGGATTGGCAGGATTCGAGAGCACTGCATACAAGGGACTGGCCGGGCCGGGGCCGCCACCTGTCTGCAGGGTTCGGCGGTCTACGACTCAACAAATACAGGAAAAAACATGACGATAAAAAGTCTTTTTCCTTCCTACGAAAGTTTTTTTCGTCGTACGACGAAATACCTTGGCGGGGGCTCCGGACAGCGCTAGTTTTAGGAGTCCTACCCCTCGTAACGCCCTCCGCTTTTTTCGCAGGATCAGTCCCTTAGCCCTGCACGCCGCATCTGCACCGGCACTCGCCGCCGACTGCCACCGCTTCCTCGCCTGCCTATATAGATGTCGCCTGTGCCACTGGCCCGACGCTAATCGTCCCCATAGGTGGAGCCAACGCCCGCGACTCCTTACAATCGCCGCTCGCTTGTAGGAGACCGCACGATGCTGATGGTGATTTCGCCCGCCAAGACCCTGGACTACGACACCGCGCCGGTGACGCAGCGCTTTACCCTGCCCGAGCACCTGGACGACGCCCAGGAGCTGATCGGCATCCTGCGGGAACTGGCCCCGGCGCAGATCGCCGAGCTGATGCACCTGTCGGACAAGCTGGCCGGCCTCAACGCCGCGCGCTTCGGGAGCTGGCACCCGGACTTCACCCCCGCCAACGCCAAGCAGGCACTGCTGGCCTTCAAGGGCGACGTCTACACCGGTATGCAGGCCGAGGACTTCAGCGAAGACGACTTCGATTTCGCCCAGCGCCACCTGCGCATGCTCTCCGGCCTCTACGGCGTGCTGCGCCCGCTGGACCTGATGCAGCCGTACCGACTGGAAATGGGCACCAAGCTGGCCAACACCCGTGGCAAGGACCTCTATGCCTTCTGGGGCGAGCGCATCAGCGCCTGGCTGAACGAATCCCTGGCCGAGCAGGGCGACGACGTACTGCTGAACCTGGCCTCCAACGAGTACTTCGGCGCAGTCAAACGCAAGGCCTTGAACGCACGGGTGATCGACACCGAGTTCAAGGACCTGAAGAACGGCCAGTACAAGATCATCAGCTTCTACGCCAAGAAGGCCCGCGGGATGATGGCGCGCTACGTGATCAAGGAGCGCCTGACCAACCCCGAGGGCCTGAAGGACTTCAACTACGCGGGCTACGCGTATAGCGCGGAGCACTCCAAAGCTGACCAGCTGGTGTTCCTGCGCGACCACGCCGAAGACTGAATCGCCTTTTCTGCTGCACCAAACGGGAGCCCTGAGGGCTCCCGTTTTCGTTTCCGCGCAGAACCTGCGGGAACGCCCCATGGGTGCGGTTGCGGGCATGGGCCAGGCGCCCCGCTCGTCCTGCCGGGACGTCCGGCGTTGGGCGGTTCGCAAGCAAGCTCGCTCCTACGAAAGCCCCTGCAAGACCGAAGCCGGTGCAACTGGCAGCCCTGCCGACGGTTCGCGGGCGCGGCCCGCTCCTACAGGGGGCGATTAACCGCACCGCTTCGCCTCTGTTTCGTCCCAAAATCACCGCTGATTCCAAGTGGCCTGTAAGCCATTGACCATGGAACTACCCGGTCACGGGTGGCGGATCTGTACGTTTCCTGCCCAAAACGCCCCCTGAAGACCACACTTGCCAAAGGGACAAAATGACCGTTCGTCTGCTTCAGGATTAATCGTGAGAAAATTTTTCGACCGCCCGGACCGGTCGGAAGGATGGAAATCGTCCTGATTCGCCCTCTCCGTTGTAATCCATTGGCCATTAACAGCCTTTGGCCATGACATGCATTTCACGATTGCACTTTGCAAGAGAGAAAGCTGAACGGCAGCTGAACGAATGTCTTGACGACGATACACGGTCGTTTTTAACGAAAAATTCAATGGAACTTTATTCAATCATGCACTTTGCACTAAGCAAAGCGCCGTGCAATTTGCCATTAACTCAGCATCAAGTGATATCAATTGGATATTTCACATTCTTTCAGGGGCGGGATGGGCGGAAGGAACTAACCGCATTTCGGATAAATCCTATTTGCGCAACGACCATCGTTGGCAAAACAGAAATGCCCCGATGGAAATTGGAGTTTTGCTTCCAAGGTTATTTCGATCAGTTCTTGTCGATTCACCCTTGAAACGCAACCCAATGAAATAACTGAACTTTTCAGATGACGAGGCAATCATCTAACCAGACTGGAGCACGCCAGGCAGACACTGCACCAACTTTGCAATCTGCCTGAAACATAACAGGGCAAACATCCAAAGTTTGCGCCAATACCGTGCTCGAAAGTTTAGCACTCGATTCCCATGCCTGCCTGGAAGGAAGTACGGAGAACACTCTGACAGTGAACTCCGGGGACTCTTGCAACCTGAATAAATCGCCCTACCGGGCAACTTTAAACAGTTCGACCATTGAAGAGGTGAATGCGATGCGTATCAGCATCTTTGGTCTTGGGTATGTTGGCGCAGTATGTGCCGGCTGCCTGTCCGCACGGGGCCATGAAGTCGTTGGGGTGGACGTGTCCACCACCAAGATCGATCTGATCAACAACGGGAAATCGCCCATCGTCGAGCCGGGCCTGGAGCCTCTGCTGCAGCAGGGCATCCGCACCGGTCGCCTGTCGGGCACCACCGACTTCAAGAAGGCCGTACTGGACACCGACGTGTCGTTCATCTGCGTCGGCACCCCGAGCAAGAAGAACGGCGACCTGGACCTGGGCTACATCGAGTCCGTCTGCCGCGAGATCGGCTACGCCATCCGCGAGAAGAAAGAGCGCCACACCGTGGTGGTGCGCAGCACCGTGCTGCCGGGCACCGTGAACAACGTGGTGATCCCGATCATCGAAGACTGCTCAGGCAAGAAAGCCGGCGCCGACTTCGGCGTGGGTACTAATCCTGAGTTCCTGCGCGAATCCACCGCGATCAAGGACTACGACTTCCCGCCGATGACCGTCATCGGTGAGCTGGACGCCCAGACCGGCGACCTGCTGGAAGAGATCTACCGCGAGCTGGACGCGCCGATCATCCGCAAGACCATCGAGGTCGCCGAGATGATCAAGTACACCTGCAACGTCTGGCACGCTGCCAAGGTCACCTTCGCCAACGAGATCGGCAACATCGCCAAGGCCGTCGGCGTCGACGGCCGCGAAGTGATGGACGTGATCTGCCAGGACCGCAAGCTGAACCTGTCGCGCTACTACATGAAGCCCGGCTTCGCCTTCGGCGGCTCCTGCCTGCCCAAGGACGTGCGCGCCCTCACCTACCGCGCCAGCCAGCTGGACATCGAGCACCCGATGCTCGGCTCGATCATGCGCAGCAACCAGCACCAGGTGCAGAAGGCCTTCGACATCATCGCCGCCCACGGCAGCCGCAAGGTCGGCCTGCTCGGCCTGTCGTTCAAGTCCGGCACCGACGACCTGCGCGAAAGCCCGCTGGTGGAACTGGCCGAGATGCTCATCGGCAAGGGCTACGAGCTGCAGATCTTCGACCGCAACGTCGAGTACGCCCGCGTCCATGGCGCGAACAAGGAGTACATCGAATCGAAGATCCCGCACGTCTCCTCGCTGCTGGTCTCGGACCTCGACGCCGTCGTGAAGTCCTCCGATGTCCTGGTCCTGGGCAACGGTGACGAGCTGTTCGTCGACGTGGTGAAGCAGGCGCCCGAAGGCAAGAAGGTCGTCGACCTGATCGGCTTCATGCCGAGCGTCACAGACGAGCGCGCCGAAGGCATCTGCTGGTAATTGGGTTTCGATTGGCTGCGCGTCGGCCCGGTGTCGTTGGAGAGGAACTCGGAAATGCTCATTCACTTCAGTGAACTCCGCTTCCTCGTCCCTCTCCGCCTAACCGGACTCTAGCTCGCTCAATCGAGTCCATGCCTTCAGACCCTAAAAGCGCCGGTCACCGGCCCGCCCAGGCGGGCCGATGACCAAGCCCAACCAGACGGATAGACGACGATGGAAACCTACAAACGAATCATCGGTGAGGCCACCGGCTGGCTGGTCTTTCTCGGCCTGCTGATGCTGCTGGCACTGCTCGTGCCGCCGACCGTATTCGACGCCGAATCCAAGGACTTCCTGCTGCTCATCGGCGCGGTCGGCATCTGGCGCTATTCCATGGGCGGCCTGCACTTCCTGCGCGGCATGCTGTTCCTCTACGTGGTCTACCCGCACTACCGCCGCAGGATGCGCAAGCTCGGCGACGCGGCCGACCCGTCCCACGTGTACCTGATGGTCACCAGTTTCCGTATCGACGCGCTGACCACCTCGATGGTCTATCGCTCGGTCATCGAAGAAGCCATTGCCTGCGGCTACCCCACCACCGTGGTCTGCTCCATCGTCGAGATGTCCGACGAGGTGCTGATCAAGCAGCAGTGGCAGAAGCTCAACCCGCCAGAACACGTCGAACTCGACTTCGTGCGCATCCCCGGCACCGGCAAGCGCGACGGCCTGGCCCACGGCTTCCGCGCCATCTCCCGCCACCTCCCGGACGAAGACGCCGTGGTCGCGGTGATCGATGGCGACACCGTGCTCGAACCGGGCGTGGTGAGAAAGACCGTGCCCTGGTTCAAGCTCTTCCCCAACGTCGGCGGCCTGACCACCAACGAATTCTGCGAAGTGCAGGGCAGCTACGTGATGAGCGAGTGGCACAAGCTGCGCTTCGCCCAGCGCCACATCAACATGTGCTCCATGGCCCTGTCCAAGCGCGTGCTGACCATGACCGGGCGCATGTCGGTGTTCCGCGCCGCCGTGGTCACCGACCCGGACTTCATCACCGACGTGGAAAGCGACCACCTGGACCACTGGCGCCTGGGCCGCTTCCAGTTCCTCACCGGTGACGACAAGTCCAGCTGGTACAGCCTGATGCGCCTGGGCTACGACACCTTCTACGTGCCCGACGCGGCGATCAACACGGTCGAGCACCCGCCGGAGAAGAGCTTCATCAAGGCCAGCCGCAAACTAATGTTCCGCTGGTACGGCAACAACCTGCGGCAGAACTCCCGCGCCCTCGCCCTGGGCCCGCAACGCCTGGGCTGGTTCACCAGCGTGGTGCTGTTCGACCAGCGCCTGTCGATGTGGACCTGCCTGCTCGGCCTGGTCGCCGCGATCATCGCCAGCATCAAGTACAGCATTGCCTTCCTGCTCATCTACCTGCTGTGGATCGGCATCACCCGCTTCGTGCTGACCCTTCTGCTGTCGCTCTCGGGCCACCACATCGGGCCGGCCTACCCCGCGATCCTCTATTACAACCAGATCGTCGGTGCCCTGGTGAAAATCTACGTGTTCTTCCGCCTCGACCAGCAGTCGTGGACCCGCCAGAACACCAAGCTCGACCGCGGCCTAGCCAGCTTCCAGCGCTGGTTCAACACCTGGTCTTCGCGAGCCATGACCTTTTCCGCGGCCAGCGTTTTCGTCGCCGTACTGCTGACCATCGTCTGAAGACTCTCTTGGGCAAAGCATCTCCCAATTACGAACAGGACTCGACCTCATGAATACCGCCGTCAACGTCAATGTCGTGCATGAATCCGAAGCCCAGCGCCAGCACGCCCGGGTCAAGCTGCCCGCCCGTATCCGCTACATCGGATCCCACCGCGAGGGCGTCGACGCCCGCCTGCTGGACCTGTCCGCCGGCGGCTTCGCGTTCACTTCCGCCAACAACACGCCGGTGCAGGTCGGCGACCTGCACAAGGGCAAGCTGCTGTTCCAGATCGACAGCATCAGCTTCTCCCTCGAAGTGGAATTCCAGGTGCGCTCCTATGACCGCGAAAGCGCCCGCGTCGGCTGCGAATTCCAGCACCTGAAGCCGCGCGAGATCGCCGCCCTGCGCTACCTGATCACCTCCTACCTGGCCGGTGAAGTGGTGAGCGTTGGCGACATGCTCAACACCCTGCAGCGCGAGAACTTCACCAAGGCCCGCAAGCACGGTGCAGGCTCTGGCGGTATGGGCTTCTTCGGCCGCTTCCGCGCGGTCACCGTGAGCACCGCGATCTTCGTGGTCGGCGTCGGCGCCTTCGCGGTGATCCTCAACCAGATCTACAACCTGTACTTCGTCACCCACGCCGACTCGGGCGTGGTCAGCGTGGCCAACCAGCAGATCACCATGCCCCGCGAGGGCACCGTGGAAAGCCTGGTGGAGCCGGGCGCGGAAGTCGCCAAGGGCGCGCCGATCGCGTCCTTCTCCGCCAACCTGCTGGACCTGCTCAAGGGCAACCTGACCGAAGAGCAGCTCAATCCGAGCAACATCGAGAAGCTCTTCGGCCACCAGATGAAGGGCACCCTGACCAGTCCGTGCGACTGCCGTGTGGTCGAGCAGCGCGTCGCCAACGGCCAGTTCGCCAACAAGGGCGACGTGATCTTCACCCTGACCCCGCGCGACAGCACCGCCACCGTTGAGGCGCGCTTCCCCTACCGCAACGCCGCCGAGCTTTCCCCCGGCACCCACGTGAACTTCCAGGTCGCCGGCGACAGTGAAGTGCGCGGCGGCCGCATCCTGCGCACTGCACCGGTGGACGGTGACCTGTCCTCGGAAATCCGTGTGCAGATCACCCCCGACCAGCCGCTCGACAGCCAGATGGCTGGCCGCCCGACTGAAGTCAGCATCGGCGGCCTGCCGGGCCGCACCCTGCTGAACAAGGCGATGGCCCTGGCCACCGCCCGCTAAGAGGACCGCCCGCATGAATCGACCTGTCCTGCGACACGCCCCGCACCTCGGCCGACACATTGGATTGGCACTGGCCATCGCTGCAGCGGCCGGTTGCGCCGGCCTGCCTGACCAGCGCCTGGCCCAGGAGGCCCTGGACCGCGGTGACATCGCCACCGCCCAGGCCAACTTCCAGGCCCTGGCCACCCTGGGTTACGCCGACGCACAGGTCGGACTGGCCGACATGCAGGCCGCCACCGGCGACCCCGATGAACAGGCCCGCGCCGAAAAGCTCTACCGCGAGGCGGCCGAGAGCTCCCCGCGCGCCCGCGCCCGCCTGGGCAAATGGCTGGCGGCCAAGCCCGGCGGCACCGACGCCGAGCACCGCGAAGCCGAGCAGCTGCTGACCCGCGCCTTCGACGAAGGCGAGGACAGCGCGCTGGTTCCGCTGATCGTCCTCTACCTGCAGTACCCGCAGGCCTGGCCGAACGTGAATCCGCAGCAGCGCATCGACCAGTGGCGCGCCCAGGGCCTGCCGCAGGCGGACCTGGCGCAGATCATCCTGTACCGCACCCAGGGCACCTACGACCAGCACCTCACCGAAGTCGAGCAGGTCTGCCAGCGTTGGCTGAACCGCATGGACGTGTGCTGGATGGAACTGGCCACCGTGTACCAGAAGCAGGGCAACGCGGATAAGCAGAAGGCCCACCTCGAAGCGCTCAAGGCAGGCTGGAAGGCCGGCCGCGTACCGTCCGAGCGCGTCGAATCGGTGGCCGGCGTGCTGGCCGACCCGAACATCGGCACCGCCGACCCGCAGGCCGCACAGACGCTGCTCAACGAGATCGCGCCGACCTATCCGGCCGCCTGGGTCAGCCTCGCCAAGCTGCAGTACGACAATCCCGACCTGGGCGACCTCGACCAGATGCTCGACTACCTGAAGAAAGCCCAGGACGCCGCCCAGCCCCGCGCCGAGCTGCTGCTCGGGCGCCTCTACTACGACGGCAAGTGGGCCCCGCAGGAGCCGCAGAAGGCCGAGCAGCACCTGCTCAAGGCCGCCGCCACCGAACCCCAGGCGCACTACTACCTGGGCCAGATCTACCGCCGCGGCTTCCTCGGCCAGGTCTACCCGCAGAAGGCCGTGGACCACCTGATCATCGCCGCCCGCGCCGGCCAGGCCAGCGCCGACATGGCCCTCGCCCAGCTCTATTCGCAGGGTCGCGGCATCCGCCCGAACCTGGTCAATGCCTACGTCTTCGGCGAGCTCGCGCAGCGCCAGCAGGTGCCCACCGCCAGCGACCTGATGGCGCAGATCGAACCGCAGATCCAGCCGGCCGACCGCAGTGCGGCCCAGCAGTTGCTCAAGCGTGAAGAACAGGCTCGCGGCGCCAACTGGCAAGCCACCGTCAGCCTTCTGCAGAACAACCAGGAACAAGAAAATCTATGAAGCGCACCGACCCGATGACCACCCCGCTGTTTGCTCTCGTCGATGGAGTTCAGCCGCGCGCTCTGGCTTCCGCTGTCCGCCGCGCCCGCCTGTTCCCCGCCATGCTCGGCGTTGGCCTGAGCCTCGCCGGCACCCTGTTCGGCAGCCTCGCCCACGCGGCGGAAGAGCCACCGAAGAACTTCGGCCTCGACATCAAGGTGACCGCAGAATCCGAGGACGACCGCGACCTGGGCACCGCCCGCGGCGGCGACCTCAACGGTATCGGCCTGGACGTGCGCCCCTGGGCCTTCGGCCAGTGGGGCGACTGGAGCGCCTACGTGATGGGCCAGGCAGTCGCCGCCACCGACACCATCCAGACCGACACCCTGCAGAACGACGACGTCAACAACACCAGCAGCGGCGGCAACGACAACAAGCGTGAGCCCGACGATGCCTACCTCGCCCTGCGCGAGTTCTGGGTGGACTACGCCGGCCTCACCCAGTACCCCGGCGAGCACCTGCGCTTCGGTCGCCAGCGCCTGCGCGAAGACAGCGGGATGTGGCAGGACACCAACATCGAAGCGCTGAACTGGACCTTCGACACCACCCTGCTGCGTGCCCACCTCGGCGCCGCCCAACGCTTCTCCGACTACCGCACCGACATCACCGACCTCGCGCCGGAGGACAAGGACCGCACCCATGTGTTCGGCGATATCTCCACGCAGTGGATGCCTCAGCACTGGGTCGGCCTGCGCCTGCACCACTCCGACGACAGCGGCAGCCTGCCGGACCCGGGCGACACCGTCGACTCGCTGGACAAGCGTTCCACCGGCGACCTCACCTGGGTCGGCATCGAGGCCAACGGCGACGGCTACAACTGGCGCTCGCAGATGCCCATCAACTACTGGGCCAGCGCCACCTGGCTGACCGGCAACCGTGACCGCCTGACCACCGTCCCGGTGAACGGCGAGCGGGTCGCTGCCGGCAAGCAGAGTGGCGACGTGGATGCCTACGGCGCCGACCTCGGCCTGCGCTGGAACATCGACGAGCAATGGCGCGTCGGCGGCGCCTATGCCCGAGGCAGTGGCGGCGGCAAGAACGGTGAAGACCAGTTCGAACAGACCGGCCTTGAGAGCAACCGCTCCAACTTCACTGGCACCCGCGCCCGCGCGCACCGCTTCGGCGAGGCATTCCGTGGCGAGCTGTCGAACCTCGAGGCCGCCACCCTGTTCGGCTCCTGGCAGCTACGCGACGACTACGACGCCAGCGTCATCTACAACAAGTTCCGCCGCGTGGACAGCGACTCGGACATCGGCAGCAGCGGCATCACCGCTCCGCTGGTCAACGATTCCAAGGACATCGGCCAGGAAGTCGACCTCGTCGTCACCAAGTACTTCAAGCAGGGCCTGCTGCCGGCCTCCATGAGCCAGGCGATCGACGAACCGTCGGCGCTGATCCGCTTCCGCGGCGGCGTGTTCAAGCCTGGCGACGCCTACGGCAGCCACGTCGACTCGACCATGCACCACGCCTTCGTCGATGTGATCTGGCACTTCTGAGGACTGTAGCGATGACCCTCCACCCGATTCCCAAGCTCGCCTTGCGCCGCACTCGCTGCGTGGCCGGGTATCCGGTGGGGGCCCGCGCGCAAGGAGACACGGCCATGAACCGCCACCCGATACACGCCCTGCCGCTGACCGCCCTGCTGCTCGGCGGCCTGCTCAGCGCCAGCGCACCGGCCTGGGCGGCGCAACCCGCGGCCAAAGCCGAAACCAGCGCTGCCCATGCGAAGAAGGCCGACGCCGCGAAAGCCGAAGCCGGCAAGACCGCCGAGGGCGAAAAGGCACCGGCAGAACAACCGGGCAACGAGCCGGGCCATACCCAGACGCTGAAGGAGTCCGGCAACTACACCGTGACCGCTGCTCCCAGCGAGCCGCTGCACCTGGAGCCGCCCAAGCTGCCCGACCTCACCGGCTACACCGCCGAGGCGGTGGAGAAGAAGATCGAGCGCAACAAGCGCGGCAAGGCGCAGGTCCAGCGCATGGTCCAGCAGCAGCCGCTGAAGGAATTCACCGGCGGCAAGAACCGTCTCGCCGAGTGGGTGAAGCGCCAGCGCCAGATGCCCCAGGCGATCTTCATCGACGGCGGCTACGTCGACCTCGCGGAGCTGGCCGGCAAGCTGCCCAAGACCGCGCTGGAGCAGGTCGAACCGGGCGTCTACATCGCCCGCCTGCCCATCGTTGTCAGCCAGGGCGCGACCCTGGAGATCGACGGCAAGGTCAAGGAACTGCGCCTGTCCCAGGACCGCGGCGCGTTCCTGGTCAACGACGGCAAGCTGTTCGTGCGTGACACCAAGGTCACCGCCTGGAACGAGGCGAAGAAGGAACCGGCCTGGTACAAGACGCCCAACGAGTTCCGCCCCTTCCTGATCTCCTGGGGGGGCGCCGAGGCCTACCTGGTGAACAGCCATTTCACCAGCTTCGGTTACAACGCCTCCAAGGCCTACGGCATCTCCATCTCGCAGTACAGCCCGGGCATGGACAAGACCATGAAGCGCCCGCGCCCCAAAGGCTGGGTGATCGGCTCGACCTTCGAGGACGCCTGGTACGGCTTCTACTGCTACGAGGCCGACGACCTGGTGGTGCGCGGCAACACCTACAAGAACAACATCGTCTACGGCATCGACCCGCATGACCGTTCGCATCGCCTGATCATCGCCGAGAACACCGTCTACGGGACGAAGAAGAAGCACGGCATCATCGTTTCCCGTGAGGTCAACGACAGCTGGATCATCCACAACAAGACCTACGACAACCACCTCTCCGGGATCGTCCTCGACCGTAATTCCGAGCGCAACCTGGTGGCCTACAACGAGGTTTATCGCAACCACTCCGACGGCATCACCCTCTACGAGTCGGGCGACAACCTCATCTACGGCAACCAGGTGCTGGCCAACCTGCGCCACGGCATCCGCATCCGTAACAGCGTGAACATCCGCCTGTACGAGAACCTCGCGGCCGGCAACAAGCTGATCGGCGTCTACGGCCACATCAAGGATCTGTCCGACACCGACCGCAACATCGACCTCGATCCCTTCGACACCAAGGTCTCGCTGATCGTGGTCGGCGGCAAGCTGGCCGGCAACGGCTCGGGCCCGCTGTCGGTGGATTCACCGCTGTCGCTGGAGCTCTACAAGGTGGCCATGCTCGGCCCGACCAAATCCTCCGGCATCTCCTTCAACGGCGTGCTCGGCGAGAAGCAGGACCAGATCCTGGACCTGCTGGTGCGCCAGCAACGCGCGGTGCTGATCGACCCCGTCGAAAGCCAGGCCGAACTGCAGAATTGAGGACCGACACATGAACAAACTGACCATCAACCTGCTGCGCCTGTCGGGCCTCACTGCCGCCCTGCTGCTCGCCCACCAGGCCAGCGCCGCCGACGCGCCGAGCTACTCCGCGCAGCCGGCTGCCGGGCTGTGCCCGACCGCCGCCAACAACGCGGCGTACAACACCAAGTACCTGGGCTTCTTCACCCATCTGGTGCCGGCCCAGGAAGACTGGCTGTTCCGTACCACCTACGACCTGCGCACCGACTTCGGCACCAGCGCCGAAGGCTGGCGCGAGCTCAAGCAACTGCGCGACGAACTCAAGCGCAAGGGCATCGACCTGGTCGTCGTCTACCAGCCCACCCGTGGCCTGGTGAACCGCGAGAAGCTCAACCCGCAGGAGAAGGCCAGCTTCAACTTTGACCTGGCCAAGCAGAACTACCAGGCGACCATCGCCCAGTTCCGCAAGGCCGGCATCTACACCCCGGACTTCTCGCCGCTGTTCGACGAGAAGGAAGAGCACCCGTACTACTTCAAGGGCGACCACCACTGGACGCCGTACGGCGCCATGCGCAGCGCGAAGATCGTCGCCGAGACCCTGAAGGAGATCCCCGCCTACAACGACATTCCCAAGAAGGAATTCGAGAGCAAGCGCGTGGGCCTGTTGTCCAAGCTGGGCACCTTCCACAAGGCTGCCGCGCAACTGTGCGGCAGCAGCTACGCACCGCAGTACGTCGACCGCTTCGAGACCGAGCCGGTGGGCGACTCCGGCGGCGGCGACCTGTTCGGTGAGGGCGGCGACGCCCAGGTTGCGCTGGTGGGCACCTCCAACAGCGGCCCGGCCTACAACTTCGCCGGCTTCCTGGAGCAGTACGGCAAGGTCGACATCCTCAACAACGCCGTGTCCGGCGGCGGCTTCGACAGCTCCCTGCTGGCCTACATGACCAGCAAGGAATTCCACGACAAGCCGCCGAAGATCCTCGTCTGGGAGTTCGCCACCCACTACGACATGGCGCAGAAGAGTTTCTACCGCCAGGCCATGCCACTGGTGGACAACGGCTGCGCCGACGGCAAGCCGGCCATCAGTCGCAAGGTCAAGCTGCACGCGGGCAGCAACGAGGTGCTGCTCAACAGCGGCGCCCTGCCGATCCGTTCGGGCAGCTACACCGCCGACGTCACCTATTCCGACCCCGGCGTGCACGAGCTCAAGAACACCATCTGGTACATGAACGGTCGTCGCGAGCAGCTGAAGATCGAGCAGTCCAAGGCCGTGGATACCGGCGGACGCTACGTCTTCGAACTGCGCAACGACGAGGACTGGTCGAACCAGCAGTTCCTCTCCCTGGAGATCGAGGCGCCGGACGACATGCCGGCGGGCCTGGAAGTCGAGGCCAAGCTCTGTCAGACGCCCAAAGCCAAGTCGGCCGACGTGGCCGCCAACTGACGCGAGGGAGTGAATTCCATGCCCAGCCTACGCAAGATCAAGACCCCCGTGGTCGCCCGCATCGGCCTGACCATCGCCGTGCTCGGCGCCCTGTTCGGCGGCGAGAGCGCCACCTACGCGGCCGACCTGATGCCGCCACCGGGCTACTTCTCCGCCGTCGGCGACAAGGGCAGCAAGAAGGACGCCGACCGCTGCCCCACCGCACCGACGCCGTACACCGGCAGCCTGCAGTTCACCAGCAAGTACAAGGGCTCGGACTCGGCACGCTCCACCCTGAATGCGGATGCGGAGAAAGAGTTCCGCAGCCAGATCAAGGACATCACCGACATGGAGCGCGGCGCCACCAAGCTCATCACCCAGTACATGCGCAGCGGCAACAAGGGCGACCTGGACTGCGCCATGAGCTGGCTGGATAGCTGGGCCAAGGCGGGTGCGCTGGAGAGCAGCGACTACAACCACACCGGCAAGTCCATGCGCAAATGGGCACTGGGCAGCCTGTCGTCCTCCTACATGCGCCTGAAATTCTCCAGCAGCCGCCCGCTGGCCTCCTACTCCGAGCAGTCGAAGGAGATCGAGAACTGGTTCAGCACCCTGGGCAGCCAGGTGGTGCGCGACTGGAGCGACCTGCCACTGAAGAAGATCAACAACCACTCCTACTGGGCCGCCTGGTCGGTGATGTCCACCGCCGTGGTGACCAACCGCCGCGACCTGTTCGACTGGTCCGTGCAGGAGTTCAAGGTCGCCGCCAACCAGGTGGACAACGACGGCTACCTGCCCAACGAACTCAAGCGCCGTCAGCGCGCCCTGTCGTACCACAACTACTCGCTGCCGCCGCTGACCATGATCGCCGCCTTCGCCCAGGTGAACGGCGTCGACCTGCGCCAGGAAAACAACGGCGCCCTGCAGCGCCTGGCCAACCGCGTGATGCAAGGCGTGGACGACCAGGACGCGTTCGACGAGAAGACCGGCAACGACCAGGACATGGGCGACCTGAAGGAGAACAGCAAGTTCGCCTGGCTGGAACCCTACTGCGCGCTCTACAGCTGCGCGCCGAAGACCCAGGACTGGAAGAAGAAGATGGAGCCGTTCAACAGCTTCCGCCTGGGGGGTGAAGTGACCAAGGTTTTCAACCGTCAGGGGGCGGGGAGCTGAAGCCGAAAGGCAAGAGCCCCTCTCCCCCGCCCTCTCCCTGAAGGGAGAGGGAGCTTTCCGAGTGTTCGGGAAGCACTGAGTCAGCCGGCTTGCACGAAAACAACAGCCGGCACGGATGTCCCCTCTCCCTTCAGGGAGAGGGCTAGGGAGAGGGTTCTCCCAACGCCGAACCTTCGGCATGAACACCACCCGACCCACGCAATAAAGACGCGGGCGGGCGCAACAGATTGAGCATCACATGGGGAGGAATTGGCGGGTTGCCCCGGCCTTTCCTCAGGGCGTCGCGAAGACGCCGGAAGGTCCGGAGCCACTCAAGGTTTGAAGCTCCAGAGAGAGACGCGGAATGGTCTTTTCTTCCAACGTGTTCCTGTTCCTGTTCCTGCCGGTCTTCCTCGGCCTGTACTACCTGAGCGGGAACCGCTACCGGAACCTCCTGTTGCTGGTCGCCAGCTACATCTTCTACGCCTGGTGGCGGGTGGACTTCCTCCTGCTGTTCGCCGGCGTGACCGTCTTCAACTACTGGATCGGCCTGCGCATCGGCGCCGCCGGTGTCCGGACCAAGGCTGCCCAGCGCTGGCTGCTGCTCGGCGTGGTGGTCGACCTGTGTGTGCTGGGCTACTTCAAGTACGCCAACTTCGGCGTGGAAAGCCTCAACGAGATCATCACCTCGTTCGGCATGCAGCCCTTCGTGCTGACCCACATCCTGCTGCCCATCGGCATCAGCTTCTACACCTTCGAATCGATCAGCTACATCATCGACGTGTACCGCGGCGACACCCCGGCCACGCACAACCTGATCGACTTCGCGGCGTTCGTGGCGATCTTCCCGCACCTGATCGCCGGCCCCGTGCTGCGCTTCAAGGACCTGGTCGACCAGTTCAACCACCGCACCCACACCGTCGACAAGTTCGCCGAAGGCTGCACCCGCTTCATGCAGGGCTTCGTCAAGAAAGTGTTCATCGCCGACACCCTGGCGGCGGTGGCCGACCACTGCTTCGCCCTGCAGGACCCGACCACCGGCGATGCCTGGCTCGGCGCGCTGGCCTACACCGCGCAGCTGTACTTCGACTTCTCCGGCTACAGCGACATGGCCATCGGCCTCGGCCTGATGATGGGCTTCCGCTTCATGGAGAACTTCAACCAGCCCTACATCAGCCAGTCCATCACCGAGTTCTGGCGGCGCTGGCACATCAGCCTGTCCACCTGGCTACGCGACTACCTGTACATCAGCCTGGGCGGTAACCGCGGCACCACCTTCCAGACCTATCGCAACCTGATCCTCACCATGCTGCTGGGCGGCCTGTGGCACGGCGCCAACGTCACCTACATCATCTGGGGCGCCTGGCATGGCGTGTGGCTGGCCATCGAGCGCGCCCTGGGCGTGAACGCCGCACCCCGCGTGCTCAATCCGCTGAAGTGGGTGTTCACCTTCCTGCTGGTGATCGTCGGCTGGGTGATCTTCCGCGCCGAGAACCTGCACGTGGCCTGGCGCATGTACGAAGCCATGTTCAGCTTCGGCGACTGGAAGCTCTCCGAGCTCAACCGCGCCAGCCTCACCGGCCTGCAGGTCGGCACCCTGGTGATCGCCTACCTCGTGCTCGCCTTCTTCGGCCTGCGCCAGTTCTACAACCAGCCGATGCAGAGCAAGGCGCCCAAGGCCGCCGCGAAGACCGAACAGGTCGACGCCGACGGCCCGGCCAGCGCCCAGCCGCGCACCCCGGCCATGGCCCAGCAGGACCCGGCGGCGATCGCCTATTCGCCCAGCGGCGCCGCCGTCTACCAGCCGCACTGGATGACCCAGCTGCCGGTAGTGGCCACCCGCGTCGCCCTGCTCCTGCTGTTCGCCGCCTCGGTGCTCAAGCTCTCGGCGCAGAGCTACTCGCCGTTCCTCTACTTCCAGTTCTGAGCGAGGCAATCATGTCAGTTGATACCAAGAGAATCGCCAGGCCCCTCCAGTACGCCTACATCGCCGCCTTCGGCGGGATGCTGCTGGGCCTCGCCGGCTGGTCGCTGAAGGCCTTCCCCAGCTTCTCCGCCGCCGAGGGTACTACCGTACTCAACGGCAAGCTGGCCCACGCCTTCGAAGGCCACTACGACGACGAATTCCCCATCAAGCGCCTGGGCACCAACCTCTGGGCCGCATTGGACTACACCGTCTTCGACGAAGGCCGGCCCGGCGTGGTGATCGGCAAGGACGGCTGGCTGTTCACCGATGAAGAGTTCAAGCCCGCGCCCACCCAGCAGCAACTGGAAGACAACTGGGCGCTGGTGCGCGGCGTGCAGCAGGAGCTGGAGCGCCGTGGTGTGAAGCTGGTGCTGGCGATCATCCCGGCCAAGACCCGTCTGTATCCCGAATACGTCGGCAAGGAGCAACCGGCTGCCCTGCACGCCTCGCTCTACACCGACTTCCTGCAGCGCGCCCGCCAGGCCGGCATGGCCGCGCCCGAGCTGCTGGAGACGATGGAAAAGGCCAAGGACAACGGTCAGGTCTTCCTGCGCACCGACACCCACTGGACCCCGCTGGGCGCCGAAGCCGTGGCCCAGCGACTGGGCGAAAGCATCCGCGCCGGCCAGGGTGCCGACCTGCCGACCCAGAGCTTCGTCACCGAAGCCGGCAAGAGCGGAGCGCACAAGGGCGACCTGCTGACCTTCCTGCCCCTGGACCCGCTGTTCACCAACCTGCTGCCCGAAGAAGACCAGTTGCAGCAGCGCCAGACCCATCCGGCCGAGGACGCTGCCGGCTCCGCTGACAACAGCGGTGGCGGCGACCTGTTCGGCGACAGCGCCCAGCCGCAGGTCGCCCTGGTCGGCACCAGCTACAGCGCCAATGCGCGCTGGAACTTCGCCGGCGCCCTCAAGCAGGCGCTCTCGGCGGATGTCATCAACTACGCCAAGGAGGGCAAGGGCCCCCTGGAACCGATGCTCGAACTCCTGCAGGACGAGGGCTTCAAGCAGAAGCCGGCACAACTGCTGGTCTGGGAATTTCCCGAACGCTACCTGCCGATGCACAGCGACCTGAGCCAGTTCAACCCGGACTGGGTGGCGCAATTGCGGGCAGCGGGCAGCCGCGACGAACGCCTGGCTTCCAACCAGGCCGCAGCACACTGATCCAACGAACCCACGGCGCACCGAGCGCTGAACGGGGCACCACCCGTGCCCACAAGAGAAAGTAGACGGAGGTACACCCCATGAACCGACTGACCATTCGCACCCTGAAGTCGTCCGCCCTCGCACTGGCTCTGGGCGCCGCATCCTTCGGCGCCTTCGCCGGCGGTGAAGGCGCGCTGTACGGCCCGCAGGCTCCCAAGGGCTCCACCTTCGTGCGGGCCTACAACGCCGGCAGCGGCGAGCTGTCCGTCAGCGTCGGCAACGCCACCCTCAACGACATCTCGCCGCTGGGCTCCAGCGACTTCAAGTTCCTTCCGCCGGGCAACTACACCGCCAAGGTCGGTACCCAGAGCCTGCCGGTGAAACTCGATCCGGACGCCTACTACACCCTCGTCAGCCAGCCCGGCGGCCAGCCGCGCCTGGTGCCCGAGCCGCCGTTCAAGAACAAGCAGAAAGCCCTCGTCCGCGTACAGAACCTCAGCGGCAAGGCCCTCACCCTGAAGACCGCCGACGGCAAGACCGAAGTGGTCAGCAACGTCGCCCCGCAAAGCCACGGCGACCGCGAGATCAACCCGGTGAAGGTGAACCTGGCGCTGTTCGACGGCGCTAAGAAGGTCAGCGACCTCAAGCCCGTCACCCTCGAACGCGGCGAAGTGGTCTGCCTCTACGTCACCGGCGACGGCGGCAAGCTGAACCCGGTGTGGGTCAAGCGCCCGGTCAAGGCGGACTGAGTCAGTCAACGATGACGTGCCAACGCGTACCACTCGCCCTCTCCCTAACCCTCTCCCTGAAGGGAGATGGGACTGGATTGGCGCAGGTGGAAACCATGGCATCAGCCGGCACGAACAACTCCCTCTCCCTTCAGGGAGAGGGCTGGGGAGAGGGTGCTACACCCCGCTCCCAAACAAATATGCAAAACAACAAGACCGGCCCCACACCGGCAGCAAGACCCGTGCGCCGCAACGACGGCAAGCACAGGAGAGGTCACCCAAACCGCACGCCGGCCCGCATGACGTGGTCCGGCCGACAGAACGCAAACGCTTTAGGAGAAACCCGATGATCCCAGTAATCCTTTCCGGTGGTAGCGGCTCGCGACTCTGGCCTCTTTCGCGCAAACAGTATCCCAAGCAGTTCCTGGCCCTGACCGGCGAACACACCCTGTTCCAACAGACCCTGGAGCGCCTGGTGTTCGAAGGCATGGAGCCGCCGGTGGTGGTGAGCAACCAGGAACACCGTTTCATCGTCCAGGAACAGCTCGAAGCGCTGAGCCTGAAGACCCAGTCGATCCTGCTCGAACCCTTTGGCCGCAACACCGCCCCGGCGGTCGCCATCGCCGCCATGAAGCTCATGTCCGAAGGCCGTGACGAACTGCTGCTGATCCTCCCGGCCGACCACGTGATCGAAGACCAGCGCGCCTTCCAGCGCGCCCTGGCACTGGCCACCAACGCCGCCGAAAAGGGCGAGATGGTGCTCTTCGGCATCCCCGCCGACCGCCCGGAAACCGGCTACGGCTACATCAAGTCCGGTGACGAGCGCGGCCTGCCGGATGGCGTCATCCGCGTCGAGCGCTTCGTCGAGAAACCCGATGAAGCACGCGCCCAGCAGTTCGTCGAGGAAGGCGGCTACTTCTGGAACAGCGGCATGTTCCTGTTCCGCGCCAGCCGCTTCCTGGAAGAACTGAAGAAGCACGACGCCGACATCTACGACACCTGCCTGCTGGCCCTGGAGCGTAGCCAGCACGACGGTGAGCTGATCAACATCGACGCCGCCACCTTCGAGTGCTGCCCGGACAACTCCATCGACTACGCCGTGATGGAAAAGACCCGCCGCGCCTGCGTGGTGCCCCTGGCCGCCGGCTGGAACGACGTGGGCAGCTGGTCCTCGATCTGGGAAGTCCACGAAAAGGACGCCGACGGCAACGTCACCATGGGTGACGTGGTGGTGCACGACAGCCACAACTGCCTGGTGCACGGCAACGGCAAGCTGGTCTCTGTGGTCGGCCTGGAGGACATCGTGGTGGTCGAAACCAAGGACGCCATGATGATCGCCCACAAGGACCGCGTGCAGGACGTCAAGAAGGTGGTCAACCAGCTCGACGCCGCTGGCCGCAGCGAGACCCAGAACCACTGCCAGGTCTACCGTCCGTGGGGCTCCTACGACTCGGTGGACATGGGCGGCCGTTTCCAGGTCAAGCACATCACCGTCAAGCCGGGCGCTCGCCTGTCGCTGCAGATGCACCACCATCGCGCCGAGCACTGGATCGTCGTCTCCGGCACCGCCCAGGTGACCTGTGACGACAATACCTTCCTCCTCACCGAGAACCAGTCCACCTACATCCCGATCGCCTCGGTCCACCGCCTGGCCAACCCAGGCAAGATTCCGCTGGAGATCATCGAAGTGCAATCGGGCAGCTATCTGGGCGAAGACGACATCGAGCGTCTGGAAGACGTCTACGGCCGTACCACCGAGAACGTGGAGCTGCGCGCGGTCGTGCGCTGATTCCACGCGAGGATCCGGCGCTTCCCCCCATCAGCGCCAATGCCCCCGCACCTTTCGGTGCGGGGGCTTTTTTATGGTCGCCTGCCGAGGTACCTGCGTAGGGCGGATAACCCGGAACGGGTTATCCGCCGATGCCCTGACGGCGGATAACGCTGACGCGTTGTCCGCCCCACGGTCTGTTCGCGAGTAAGCTCCCCGCGCTACATCAACCCGCCCCACCCCGCCGCCTGCTAAGGTAATGCCCGATACCCTGCGCGGAGCGCTCCATGCTGTACGGCATCCTGCTGATCGTCACCTGGATCATCCTGCTGATCCGCTACCCCTCCCGTGCCCTGCCGATCTCCGGCGCCGGGCTGGTCGGGCTGGCCTCGGTGATCGCCATCGCCATCTGGCAGGACAACAGCGACGCCCGCCAACTCCAGCACCTGGAACTGCGCATCACTTACCAGCCCGACCAGTGCCAGCCCGGCCGCCCATTGGCCGTCAGCCTGAAGAACGGCGCCTCCCGACCTCTGCTGGAACTGCGCTGGAAAGTCGCCGCCTACCGTCCCGGCGATACCACCGACCTCGCCGAAAACCTTTACGAAGCCCCGCGTTACCGCGGCCCCGGCGCGCTGCTCGCCGGCGACAGCTGGAGCGACTGCCTGCCGCTGCCGCCGGTGCGCCCCGGCTACCGCGCCAGCACCCTGGAATTCCGCGCTGAACGGGTGAGCGGCCGTTTCGGCAACTGATTCACCTGCCCCGCACAATCCGGTACGGTAGTCCGCGCTCATAGCCCAAAGGACTGCCAGACCATGCCCCAACCCGTCGCCCTCATCACCGGTTGCTCCAGCGGTATCGGCCGCGCCCTCGCCGATGCCTTCCAGGCCGCCGGCTACCAGGTCTGGGCCACCGCCCGCCGCGATGAAGACGTCGCCGCCCTCGGCCAGGCGGGATTGCGTGGCGTGCTGCTGGACGTCAACGACGAGCCCGCCGTCGAGCGTCTCGCCGAGCTGCTGCAGCGCGAAGCCGGCGGCCTCGATGTGCTGATCAACAACGCCGGCTACGGCGCCATGGGCCCGCTGCTGGACGGCGGCAGCCAGGCGATCCGCCGTCAGTTCGAAACCAACGTGTTCGCCGTGGTCGGCGTCACCCGCGCGCTGTTCCCCGCGCTGCGCGCGCGGCGCGGGCTGGTGGTGAACATCGGCAGCGTGTCCGGAGTGCTGGTCACGCCCTTCGCCGGTGCCTACTGCGCATCGAAAGCGGCGGTGCACGCGCTCAACGACGCTTTGCGCCTGGAACTGGCGCCCTTCGGCATCGGGGTGATGGAGGTGCAGCCCGGCGCCATCGCCTCCAACTTCGGCGCCAACGCCAGCCGCGAGATGGCCGCGGTGGTCAGCGAAGACTCCGCCTGGTGGCCGTTGCGTAAATTCATCCAGGCGCGCGCCGCGGCCTCCCAGGACAAACCCACGCCGGCCAGCGACTTCGCCCGCGAACTGCTGGCCGCCGCGCAGAAATCCCCGCGTCCGCGCCTGCTGCGCATCGGCAACGGCAGCCGGGCCCTGCCGCTGCTCTCGCGCTGGCTGCCCACCGGCCTGCTGGACAAGGTGCTGAAGAAGCGCTTCGGCCTCGACGGGCAACTCTGATGACCTACCAGGTCCGCTACCTCGCTCTCGCCGGCATCCTCGCCGCCTTCTTCCTCAACGTGGTGGCACGCGGCCTGCTACGGGTCGGCGGTGTTCCGGCGACCTTGCTGGTCGCCGCGGTAATCGCCGCCGCCATGGCCTTCTGGTTCGCCCGCCGGCACGAGCGGCTGGCGGAAACCGGCGAGCGCTGGCGGCTGACTGCGCTGTACGGCGGTGGGCTGGCAGTGCTCTACGCCATCCTTGTCGGAATGGCCGCGTGGAAGAACACCCCGAGCCCGGCAGCGCTGCTGATCTACGCGCTGAACTACCTGTGCTACCCGCTGTGCGTCTGGTGGTTCTTCCGCCCCGGCGTGCTCGTGCGCTTCCTGCCAAGCGGCTCACGCTGACGGGTATTCACGCTTTCTTCACCTGCTTTTCATCCGGGCACAACCGGACCCCACCTAAGGTGACGCGGACCTTAGAGGAGTCCCCATGTCCCTGCCTTCGATTTTCCGTGGCGCCATCGCTGCCGCCCTCCTGACCTTCGGCCCGCTTGCCCTGGCCGCTGGCGAGACGCCGACCGACTGGGCCAAGCCGGTGGACAAATCGTTCAACCTTTACCAGATGTCGCCGACCCTCTACCGCAGCGCCCTGCCCGGCAGCGCCAACCTGCCCGAGTTGCAGCGCCTGCAGGTGAAGACTGTGGTGAGCTTCATCAAGGACGACGACCGCGAATGGATCGACCAGCACGACATGCAGGCAATGAGCTTCCCGACCCACGCCGACCGCGTCGATGATGCCGACGTGCTGAAGGTCCTGCGCCTCCTGCAGCAGGCCGAACAGAACGGCCCGGTGCTGATGCACTGCAAGCACGGGCGCGACCGCACCGGCCTGTTCGCCGCGATGTACCGCACGGTGATCCAGGGCTGGAGCAAGGAAGACGCGCTCAAGGAGATGGTCCAGGGCGGCTACGGCGCCGAAGACGACATGACGGACGCTATTGCCTACGTACAGAAGGCCGACATCGGCAAGCTGCAACAGGCCCTGGCCAGCGGCGAGTGCAGCACCTCGGCCTTCGCCGGTTGCCAGCTCAAGGGCTGGCTGGCGGACACCTTCGGCGAGGACCGTCCGCCGCACCCGGCGCACTGATCGGCGTATCTGTCACACCGTCATGGCGAGAGTGCGCTAACGTGGGCGCACTCCCACCGCTTTACAGGCAAGCCATGACCACCTCCCGCTTCAGTGCCGTCACCCACACCCGCTACATCGACCACGCCGGCCTGGATGCCTTCTGCGCCGACTACGACGGTTTCCTGCTCGACCTCTGGGGCGTGCTGATCGACGGCGTCGACGTTTTCCCCGGCGCCCTCGACTGGCTTGCCCGCCGCGCCGCCGAAGGCAAGCCGGTGTGGTTTCTCAGCAATGCCTCGCGTAGCGTCCCGGAAATGGCCGACACCCTGGTGCGGCTGGGCGTCTCCCGCGAGCTGTTCGCCGGCATCACCACCTCCGGCCAGTTGGCCATCGACGCCTTCACCCATGAGCGGGAATTCCAGCGCGGCGGCATCTACACCGTCGGCGTCGGCGATGCACTGACCACCTGGCCGGCGGAGATCCGCGAGCGCTTCTGCGACGACATCCACGCCGCTTCACTGATCCTCGGCGTCGGCAGCTTTCCGCAGGATGAGCTGGAAGAGCGCTTTGCCCCGTTGCGCAGCGCCACTGACAAACCCTTCCTCTGCGCCAACCCGGACCGCGTGGTGGTGTCCGGCGGCAAGACGGTATTCGGCGCCGGTTGCCTGGCCGAAGCCTTCGCCGAGGAAGGTGGCAGCGTCCATTGGTACGGCAAACCCGATCCGTCGGCCTTCCGCATCGCCCAGCGGCAACTGGAAGCGCGCGGCGCGAAGCACATCCTGTTCGTCGGCGATTCGCTGGTGACCGACGTGCCCGGCGCACTGGCCGCGCGTATCGATACCCTGTGGCTGGCGTCCACCGGTATCCATCGCCAGGCGCTGGGCGTGGCCTTCAACGGCGAACTGGACCCGGAAAAAACCAACGCACTGCTCGATGGCTACCCAGTTCGTCCGCACTTTGCCGCGCCGGGGCTGGTCTGAGTTCAGGACACCCTTCTGAGCCCGACCGCCGATGAACGAGCTGATCGACCTGCTGCAATGGCCAGCCATGCTGGTTACCGTCCTCGCCGCCTGGCTGGTCGGCTCGCGTGCGCGCAAACGGCGAGAGATCGGTTTCTGGGTCTTTCTCGCCAGCAATGCGCTGTGGATCGCCTGGGGCATTCCGGCCAAGGCCTACGCGCTGGTGCTGCTGCAGTTGTGCCTGGCGGCGATGAACATTCGCGGCAGCTACAAGAACCGCCAGCGCGGTGACGCCTGACGGATTGCCGCGAAGACTCCGATAGGCCCTTGGGAAGTCGCCCGCTGTTCGCCGGCCGGCGCCATTGCTCGAATGCCCTACCACATTCAAGGCAGAGCACCCATGGCGTCTCCCGTAAAACTCCTCCAGGGCATTCGCCCCATCACCCACAAAGGCGCGCTGCGCGATGCGCTGGCCGGCGTCTCGCTGGCGGCGATGGACATCCCCCAGTTGCTCGGATACGCACGCATCGCCGGCATGCCGGCAGTCACCGGGCTCTACACCGCGCTGCTGCCGCTGCTGGCCTTCGCCTTCTTCGGCGCCTCACGGCATCTGGTGGTGGCGGCGGATTCGGCCACCGCCACCATCTTCTCCAGCCAGTTGTCCGGCATGGCCAGCCTCGGCAGCCCGGAGTACGTCTCCCTCGCCGGCACCGTGGCGCTGCTCACGGCCGTGCTGCTGTTGATTGCACGCCTGCTGCGGCTGGGCTTCCTCGCCGACTTTCTGTCGCGCACAGCGCTGACCGGTTTCCTCGCGGGTGTTGGCGTGCAGGTCGCACTGGCGATGTCCGGCGATCTGCTGGGTCTTGCGGTCGACGCTCGCACCTCGGTGGGCAAACTGCTTTACATGCTCGGTCACCTGCCGCAGGTCCACGTGCTGACCGCCACGCTGGCGCTGTCGTTGCTGCTGGTACTGTTCGCCGCCAGGCGCTGGGCACCGCGTCTGCCCGTTCCGCTGCTGGTGCTGGTCGGCTGCATCGCCGCCAGTGCCCTGTTCGACTTCGCCGGAAAAGGAATCCAGGTGCTCGGCCCGGTGGCCGGCGGTCTGCCATCGCTGACTCTGCCCCGGCTTGGCTGGCAGGACATCGTCGCCCTGCTGCCGACCGCCGGCGCCTGTTTCGTCATGATCATCGCCCAGAGCTCCGCGGCCAGCCGCATCTACGCCGACCGCCACCATGAGCACGATGACCAGAACGCCAATATCCTCGGCCTGTCGACGGCCAACGCGGCGGCGGCCTTCAGCGGCGCCTTCGTGGTCAACGGCAGCCCGACCCAGACCGCCATGGCCGAGCAGGCCGGCGCGCGCAGCCAGTTCGCCCAGCTGGCATTCGTCCTGGTGGTGGCGCTGGTGCTGCTGTTCCTCTGCCAGTGGCTGCAGTACCTGCCGCACTGCGTGTTGGCGGCGGTGGTGTTCGCCATCGCCATCGGGCTAGTGGACGTAAAGACCCTGCGGGCCATGCGCCAGGAAAGCCCGATGGAGTTCCGCATGGCGCTGGCCACCACCCTCACCGTGCTGCTGGTGGGCGTGGAGCAGGGCATCCTGCTGGCCATGGCTCTCTCGCTGCTGCACCACGTTCGCCATAGTTACCGTCCGCACACCCTGATGCTGGCGCCGGACGCCGGCGGCCGCTGGCAGCCCCTGGCCGTGCAGCCGGGCCGGGAGACGGCGCCGGGGCTGATCGTGTTTCGTTTCGGCGCCGACCTGTTCTATGCCAACGACACATTCTTCGCCAGCCAGGTAGCGCAGCTGGCCAGCCAGGCGCCAGCCGGGCTGCGCTGGTTCGTGGTGGATGCTGGCGCCATCACCAGCCTGGACTACTCCGCTGCGCGCACCTTGCTGGAGCTGTATCGCAACCTTTCGCAGCAGGGTGTGCAATTGCTGTTCGGGCGGGTCAATAGCTACCTGCGCGCGGACATGGCCAGGCACGCCATCGATCAGGTCGTCGAGTCTCGCTATCTGCTGCCGACACTGCATGAAGCTCTGGCACTCACTGGCGTTGCACCGCAGGAAGAATCCACAGGCCCACGCTGAGGCCACCTCGGGAAATGAAAACGGGAGCCGCAGCTCCCGTTCTTTATTCACCCGCTCCGATCACTGCGCCGTCGCAGCCGCGCCGTCGGAGTGTTCCGCGTTGCGGCTCTGCGGGTTGACGATCACGGTAGCGGTGATGCCTGCCGCCAGCAGCACGCCTTCCGGCACGTCGTCGATATGGATGCGCACCGGCACGCGCTGGGCCAGGCGTACCCAGTTGAAGGTCGGATTGACGTCGGCCACCAGCTCGCGGCTTTCCGGGTTGTCGCGGTCGTAGATGGCGCGGGCGATGCTTTCGACATGGCCCTTCAGGCGCTCGCCGCTCATCAGTTGCAGCTCGGCCGGGTCACCGACGCGGATGTGCGGCAGCTTGGTCTCTTCGAAGTAGCCGTAGATCCAGTAGGAGTTCTCGTCGACCACGGCCATCTTCGCCTCGCCCACGCGGGCGTAGTCGCCACGGTGCACGTTGAGGTTGGTCACGTAGCCGTCCACCGAGGCGCGCACCTGGGTGCGTTCCAGGTTCAGCTTGGCCGCGTCCAGCGCGGCCAGAGCCTGCTGGTAGTCGGCCTCGGAGGCGGCTGCGGTGTTGCTGGCGTCGTCCAGGCTCTCGCGGGAGACGACTTCCTCGTCCATGGCGCGGCGGCGTTTGGCGTTGAGCAGGCGCATCTGCAGGGTGGCCTTGCGCGAGTCGACCAGGGCCTGGGCCTGCTTCACGGCGATCTGGTAGTGGTCCGGGTCGATCTGCATCAGCAGGTCGCCCTTCTTCACCTGCTGGTTGTCGCGCACCGGCACGTCGACCACCACGCCGGAGACGTCGGCAGCGACGTTGATGATGTCGGCGCGCACCCGGCCGTCGCGGGTCCAGGGCGTATCCATGTAGTTCACCCAGAGGGCGCGGCCGATCAACGCGGCGACCGCCAGGATGATCAGGGTCGCCAGCAGGCTGATGATGGATTTGAGAGTCATGGGTGCACGCTCGTTACTTGTAGATAGTGAGAGACAGGCCGCCGAACAGGCAGGCGAACAGGCACACGCGGAACAGCGCCGGGTGCCAGGTGAAGCGGTACAGGCCGATGGAGGCGAAGATGCGGTCGATGCCCCAGCAGATCACCGCGGCAACGAGGAACATCAGGGTCAGGGTCGGCATGTAGACCCCGTGGAACGCAATCTCGCGGGGCAGGTCAGGCAACATGGGTCGATCTTCCAGAAGAGGTTTCGCCATCGCGCAGCGGCGACTGCGCATCGAGCAGGCTGCTGCGGATGAAGTGCAGGTAGCTGAGCACGCGGCGCAGCGGCGAGCTTTCGAAGTCCGGGGCGCGAGGCTCGTCGGTGGTCTTGACGCAGTCGATGGCCTGCTCCACCGCGGCCAGGGCGCGCTCGCGGTTGGCCTGCCCGGGTTTGACGAACAGGCGGATCAGCGCGCGCCCCATGGCGCGGATCGACTGCCGCCAGGGCGACGATTGCGCGTAGCAGGGCTCGTTCGGCAGGTTCTCCTGCTCGACGCGCAACTCGATGATCGAATGGCCGATCTCCAGCACCACGAAGGTCCAGCGCAGCAGGCGGCGTTGCATCTGCGGGCTGCGCGCGGCGACGCCGTAAGCCTGGTTGAGCAGGTCGCGGGTGCCGCTCTCGAAGGACGAGACCAGGCCGTCGAGCTTGCCGCTGATGGCTTCCACCACGCGCAGGCGCAGGTCCTTTTCCAGGCGACGCCACAGCCAGGCGCTGGTGGGCGGCATGATCACCGCGGCGACCACGGCCGCGAGGCTCTGCGAGATCACCAGGGCGATGTACTCGTTGAGCATACGGCCCGGATCGTAGACGGTGAGGTTTGCCGGAATTGCGCCGAAGCTGAAGAACACCAGCAGGCCCAGGCCGTAGCCGGCGTACTTGGGCTTGATCGAGAAGAACGCGCCCACCGCGAACACCGGCGCCAGGGCGAAGGCCAGCAGGGGGAAGCCGTCCAGGTGCGGGAACACGAAGAAGGTTTCCGAGAAGCCGAGGATGGCGGCGAAGAAGGTGCCCACGGCCATCTGCATGGCCATCTTCGCCGGGTCCGGCGCGGCCGATACGAGAGCGGCGACGGCGGCGGCGTTGAGCACGAAGGTGCTGCCACTGGGCCAGGCGGTCTCGATCCAGAAGATGCCGAACACCAGCACCATCAACGCGGTGCGCCCGCCGGCCACCAGCGAGGCGACCAGGTTGGCCTTGGGCGAGAAGCCGTGCTTCCAGTTCTCCCGCTCGTGCTTGTGCGCGGCCAGGGAAGCGTGGGTCAGGGCGTAGTTGTAGAGATCGTCGGCCAGGCGGTAGAGCAGTTCGCCGGCGGTGTTGTAGTCCAGCAGCGCGGACGGATCGTCCTGTTCATCCAACAGTTGCGCACGACCGGAGCGTATGCGTTGCATCATCCGCGTGCGGTGGCTTTCCAGCTGGGCGGCGAGGCGTTCGGCGTCGCGGTCGGTGACCGACTGGCCACGCCACGGAGCGAGCACCTGGGCGAGTTCGTCCAGGCACGGCTGCAGCGCACGCAACACGGCCTCGGCTTCCTGCGCGCGCAGGCGCGAAAGCAACTGGTGCAGCGCGTGGTAGCGGGTGGTGAGGACCATGAACTCGTTGTTCAGCCGCGACAGGCGGCCGGAGCGCAGGCGCATGTGCGGGTCTTCGAAACGGGTAACGCTGCGCAGCGCTTCCAGACCAACGGCCTGGGCGGCGAAGGCCACGTTGGCGGCCTCGAACTTCGGCCGCTCGCCGCCGCCGAGGTTGTCCAGGACGAATCCGGCGAAAGCGCCGAAACGCTGGTACAGCGCACTGCGCATGGCGGTGCTGGAGGTCTGCGGGAACAGCGTGGCGCTGACCACCATGGAACAGAGGATGCCGAGGCTGATTTCCAGCACACGCCAGATGGCCGACATGAAGGCAGCTTCCGGGTGCAGGGTGGCTGGCAGGCCGATCAGCGTGGCGGTGTAGCCGGCGAGGACACAGGCGTAGGAGCGAAAGTCTCGGTAGCGCGCAGCGCCGACGGTGCACAGGCCGATCCACAGCGCCGAGACGAGCAGGAACAGCTCACGCTGCTGGGCGAAGATGGCGATCAGCGCGACCATCACGGTCAGCCCGACCAGGCTGCCGAGAATCCGGTAGAAGCTCTTGGCGAACACCTGGCCGCTCTGCGGCTGCATGACGATGAACACGGTGATGGTCGCCGTGCTCGGCTGCGGCAGTTCCAGGCGCATCGCCAGCCACAGGGTCAGCAGCGCGGCGAGCAGCACCTTGGCGATGTACACCCAGGTGACGCCGTCACTGCGGCCCCACTCCAGCAGCGCGCGACGCAGGGCGTCCAGCGGCGCCAGCTGGCGGGTGGCGGTGCTGCCGTTGAAGGAGTCGCCGGCCATCTCAGCGCTCGCTGGCCGCGCGGACGTCGACGGTCTCGGGGACCATCTTCGCCTCTTTCGGGCCTTCCTGCTTGTCCATCAGACCGCCGCCCAGGGCGACGACGAGGCCGGCATGGGTAGCCAGGCGCGCGGCGCGCACCTGCTGCTCCACCAACTGCTGCTGGAACAGCCGGGTCTGCGCGTTGAGCACGTTGAGGTAGTCGGTCAGGCCGCCACGATAGGCCTTGGTGGCGATGTCGTAGGTGCGCTGGGCCGAGGCCACGGACTTGGCGGCGAAACCTTCCTGCAGCTCCATGGAGTGCATGCGGATCAGTTGGTCGGAGATGCCCTTGAGGGCATTGACCAGGGTCTGGTTGTACTGCGCCACGGCGGCGTCGTAGCCGGCGGATTCCTGGCTCAGCTGCGAACGGCGGCGGCCCCCGTCGAAGATCGGCAGGGAGATGGCCGGGCCGACGCCGTAGGTGAATTTCTCGGCGTTGAGGAACTCCAGCACGCCGCCACCGACGGCGCTGTAGCCGATGCTCGCGACCAGGTCGACGTTGGGGTAGAACTCGGCGCGGGCGACATCCACACCCTTGGCTTGCGCGGCGACTTTCCAGCGGCTGGCGACCACGTCCGGGCGGTGGCCGAGCAATTCCATCGGCAGCTTGCTGGGCAGCCCCGGCCCTTCGGCGAGCTTCAGGCTCGGCCGCTGGATCGAGGCACCGGCGCCGGGGCCCTTGCCGGCCAGGGCAGCGATCTGGTTACGGGTAAGCTGGATTTCCTCGTCCACCGCCTCGATCTTGCGTTCGGTTTCCGGCAGCGGGACTTCCGCCTGGCTGACTTCGAAGTGCGTGCCGATGCCACCGTCGAGGCGGCGCTGGGCCAGGGCCAGGATGCCCTGCTGCTGCGCCAGCATGGCCTTGCCGATGTCCAGCTTGGCGTACTGCAGCGACAGCTGGATGTAGGCGCGGACGATATTGCCCTCCAGCTCCAGCTGGGCCATGCGCGCCTCGGCGGCAGTCATCTTGGCGATGTTCACGTAGCGCTCGGTGTTGCTGCGCTCGCGGCCCCAGAGGTCCAGCGAATAATTGAAGCCCAGGGCGGCGTTGTTGTTGAACGTGGTGCTGTCGGCCAGGTCGCCCGGACCGTAGAAGTAGTCGGTCGGCCAGCGGTGGCGGGTCAGCGAGGCGTCCACGCCGATCTGCGGCGACTCGGCGGACTCGGCTATGCCGGCCATGGCCATGGCCATGCGCACCCGCGCCTCGGCCTGGGCCAGGGTCGGGCTGCCCTCCAGCGCGGTCTGCACCCAGGCATTCAACTGCGGATCGCCATAGGCGCGCCACCACTGCTCGGCCGGCCAGCCAGCTTCCTGGTTGGCGTGCGCGATGGCGGCGTCGGTGGCCAGCTCGGTGTCGCCCAGGCGTTGTTCCTGCGGGGCGATGCCGTTGGTGCTGATACATCCGGCGATTGTTGAAAAAATGACAAAGGAGCCGACGAACGTCAGTCCTTTCATGAGGTGACGCGACACGGTGGAGGTCCTGGAAGTGGTCTAGCTTTTCAGCGTGGGGCTTTTAAGCGTGGAGATGCCGGCAAAGCCAATGGCGGCGATTGGATTCTAGGGATGGGGAAGGGAACGGATAAGCCGGCTGATTTGTGATTGTTTATTACCGATAATGAAACAATGTGTGTCGCCATCCATGTGACAATAGGCCGCCCCCGCTCTGCTCCGCGCATTGCCACCCATCAAGGACATGCCGCCGGCGACGACGTATCGCTTCACTGGCGTCGCCACCCGGGACAGACGCCCCACTGACGAGGCCCTAATGGACACACTGCAGACCATGCGTGCGTTCGCCTGCGTTGCGGAAACCGGCAGTTTCACCGCCGCCGCGCAGCAGCTGAACACCACCACCGCCTACGTATCCCGCGCGGTCGCCAATCTGGAGTCCCACCTGCGGACCCGCCTGCTCAACCGCACTACCCGGCGGATCGCCCTCACCGAGGCCGGCCAGCGCTACCTGCTGCGCTGCGAGCAGATTCTCGCCTACGTCGAGGAAGCCGAAGCCGAGGCCAGCGACGCCCATGCCCGCCCCGCCGGCCGCCTGCGCGTACACTCGATGACCGGCATCGGCCAGCACTACGTGATCCGCGCCATCGCCAACTACCGCCAGTTGCACCCGGACGTGACCTTCGAGCTGACCATGGCCAACCGCGTGCCGGACCTGCTCGACGAAGGTTTCGACGTGGCCATCGTAGTCGCCTCCGAACTGCCCGACTCGGGCCTGGTATCCCAGCGCATCGGCGAGACCTACAGCATCCTCTGCGCCTCGCCCGACTACCTGGCCCGGCGCGGCACGCCGAAAACCCCGACGGAGCTGATGGACCACGATTGCCTGCGCCTGATCAGCCCGGTGCTGCCGCTGGACAAGTGGCTGTTCGACGGCCCCAACGGCCAGGAAATGATCACCCTCGGCCCCTCGCCCTTCCAGGTGAACGTCGGCGACGCCATGACCGAGGCCATCGGCTCGGGCATGGGTATCAGCGCCCTGCCCGTCTACTCGGCCATCGACGGCCTGCGCGACGGCTCGCTGGTGCGCGTGCTGCCGCACTACAAACTGCAGATCCTCAACGTCTACGCGCTGTATCCGTCTCGCCAGTACCTGGACGCAAAGATCAAGACCTGGGTCGCGTACCTGCGAGAAAATCTCCCCGGTGTGCTCCAGGCCGATGGCGCCGGGCTCGCCGATGTGGGACCCTGACCACCCTTTTCGTCGTGTTTCGCGGGCAAGCTCACTGTGTAACTCCTTACCCCGGTGTTCAGTGAGCTTGCCCGCGAACCCATCTTCTTCCCCGCCGCACACCACCCCACGTTCGATAATCGCCCGGCGCGCACGCAGGCCTTGCGCCGCTCTGGCTCGGCAATGGTAGGGTTAAGCCCCCTCCGCCTCCCTGCCGTCCGAGAGCCATGAAAAAGAATGTGTTCGTCTTCAGCCGCCTTGCCGCGGAACACCTCGACCGCCTGCGCAGCCAGTTCAACGTTACCGTGCTCGACCCCAAGCAGGGCGATGTCGAAGCGCAGCTGGCCGCCGCCCTGCCGACCACCCACGGCATGATCGGCGTCGGCCGCCCGCTGAGCGAGAAGCAACTGGCCCAGGCCACCCAGTTGGAGGTCATCTCCAGCGTTTCGGTCGGCTACGACAACTACGACCTGAACTACCTGAACCAGCGCGGCATCCCGCTGACCAATACCCCGGACGTGCTGACCGAAACCACCGCCGACCTGGGCTTCGCCCTGATCATGGCTGCCGCCCGGCGCACCGCCGAGCTGGATGCCTGGACCAGGGCCGGGCAGTGGAAGCGCACCGTGGATGCCCAGCACTTCGGCGTCGACGTGCACGGCAAGAAGCTCGGCATCCTCGGCCTGGGCCGCATCGGCGCGGCCATCGCCCGTCGCGGCCACTTCGGCTTCAACATGGACATCCTCTACCACGGCAACAGCCGCAAGCCGGAGCTGGAACAGGAGTTCGGCGCGCGCTTCTGCGGCTTCGAGGAACTGCTGGGCGAGGCGGATTTCGTCTGTGTGGTGGTGCCGCTGTCGGACAAGACCCGCAAGCTGATCGGCAAGCGCGAGCTGGAGCTGATGAAGCCCACCGGCATCCTGGTGAATATCGCCCGCGGCCAGGTGATCGACGAAGCCGCGCTGGTGGAAGCGCTGCAGGAGAAGCGCATCCTCGCCGCCGGCCTGGACGTCTACGAGAAGGAACCGCTGGCCGAGTCGCCGCTGTTCGCCCTGCCCAACGCCGTGACCCTGCCGCACATCGGCTCGGCCACCCACGAAACCCGCCAGGCCATGGCCGAGTGCGCGCTGGACAACTTCGAAGCCGCCCTGCGCGGCGAGCGGCCAAAGAACCTGGTCAACCCGCAGACCTGGAAAGCCTGACGCACTTTTCTTTGGGCGCATAACCCGGAACAGGTTATCCGCCGGCATCTCGGCGGCGGATAACGCTGGCGCGTTATTCGCCCTACATAGCTGCGGGGCGGTTCGCGAGCAAACTCGCTCCCACAAGGACCTTCACGCCCGCGCCGGCTGCAACACCGGCCTGGGCTTGCGGAACACCAGCACGTTGCCCACCATCACCAGCCCAAGCCCGGCCAGCGCTGGCAGGCTCCACTGGTAGCCCTCGGCGAAGGCCGAGACGTTCAGCGCCACCACCGGGAACAGCACGGTGCAGTAGGCAGCGCGCTCCGGCCCCATGCGCCCGACCAGCGTCAGGTAGGCGGTGAAGCCGATCACCGAGCCGGGGATCGCCAGGTACAGCAGCGACCAGACGTACTGCGGGCTGCTGTCGAAAGTCAGTGGCACACCCTGCACCAGACAGATCACCAGCAGGATCAGCGAGCCATAGAGCATGCCCCAGGCGTTGGTCGACAGCGGCCGCAGCCCGGCTTTCTGTTGCAGGCTCGACAGCAGGTTACCCGCCGAGAAACACAGCGTGCCGAGCAGCGCCAACCCCAGGCCGTAGAAGGTTTCCCGCGAGGCCTGATGCCCGGACAGCTCCGGCCAGAACAGCAGCGCCAACCCCGCCAGACCGAATGCGCCGCCGCCCAGGACGTTGGGTGCAATTCGCTGGCCGAAGAAAACCCGTGCATTCAGCGCGTTCCACAGCGTCGCGGTGGAGAACACCACGGCGACCAGCCCGCTGGGGATCCACTGGCTGGCGGTGTAGAAGCATAGGAAGTTCACGCAGAACAGGCACAGTCCCTGGGCGAAGCAGATCGCCTGCCCACGCCGTCCCAGCGGCTGCAACCGGCGCGAAACCAGCAGCAGGGCGAACAGCACCAGCGCCGCCAGGCTGAAGCGATAGGCGATGGACAGCGGAATGGCGACCACGCCGACCTGCAACTTGATGGCGATCCAGGTCGTGCCCCAGATGAGCACGGTGAGCAGGTAGAGCGAGAGGTTCATGGCGGTCTCCGGAAATCCTACGCAAACAGTCTCCCGCCCGCCCCCGGCGCCGGCTTGCAGATTCTTGCGCTTATTGCGACAACCGGGCTGGCAAGGCGCGCCCGCGCGGGTAGAGTGAAGGCAACAGAGGAACACCCATGTCAGCCATTTCGCAGCTCGAAGTCTTTCAGTCGATGAACGCCTCGCCCAACGCCCGCCTGGAGCGTTGCGCGGAGCTGGGCGACGGGCTGTCCGCGGCGATCTGGAGCAACAGCCACGACGCCCGCGACTACCACGCGCCGAGCCACCACACACTGTCCTGCTACCTGAACGACGGCACCGGCACCTTCCGCCGTGGCGCCCCCGGCACCACCGGCGCGCCGGACAAGCTCTGCGTGATGCCAGCCGGCGCCGAGTCGGCCTGGATCGTCAACGGCGACATTCGCCTGGCGCACCTCTACATCGGCCAGGAACAGTTCTCCCTCGGCTGCATCCGCCTGCTCGACCGCGAGCCGCGCGAACTGCAGCTGCACGAACGCACCTTCCTCGACGACCCGCAGCAGGCCGCGCGCTTCCGCCAACTGGTGAAGCTCGACTGGCACGAGCCCGGTGAACGTATCCGCACCAGCACACTGGCCCATGACCTGATCGACCACCTGCTGCTGAACCAGGTGGGTATGCGCGAAGGCCTGAAGCTCAAGGGCGGACTGGCGCCGACCATGCGCCGGCGCGTGGCCGACTACATCGAGCAGCGCCTCGACCAGCCGCTGTCGCTGGGCGAGCTGGCGATGCAGACAGCGCTGTCGGAATACCACTTCGCGCGGATGTTCCGCGAAAGCTTCGGCATGCCGCCGCACCAGTACGTACTAGCCCGCCGCGTGGCACTGGCGCAGCGCCTGCTGCGCGACACCCGCCAGCCGCTGAGCCAGGTTGCCCTGGCCTGCGGGTTCTCCAGCGCCAGCCACTTCGCCAACCGCTTCAGGTCAGTGGTAGGCGGGACGCCGGGGGAATACCGGCAGGCGTTCGAGGAGTAGCCAGAGCTGGGGCATTTCTTCGCAGGAACGAGCTAGCTCGCGACTCGCATCACCGCATTCTGCCGCCCGCCTCAGCGAGCTCTTTGTAGGATGGGTGGAGCTTGCGATACCCATGCTGTCCTGCGCGTCGCCATCGATAGGTATCGCTGCGCTCCACGCCATCCTACGTTCGTGCTTCGCCGTGATGTCGATGTGGATGGAAACCCCGATCTTGGATCAGGGCCACTCCGACAAAAGCACAGGCGCGGCGCCGGGATGGTTCGCGAGCAAGGACCGAACGACTCCTACCGGAGCCTCAGCCCAGCACCGCCAGCACGCCACCGATCACCGGCATCGCCGCCGCTGTCGGCAACGCCCAGCGCGGCCGCCAGGCCAGCAGCAGGACCAGCACAGTACAGGCAATCATCAGCAGGCACGCCCAGTAGACGATGCCCAGTTCGATGCCGATGCGGTGAATCGAGAACGCCAGCGCCAGCGCACCATCCACCAGCGCAGCGACTCGCAGCAGACGCACCCGCGACGGCGAGGGCGCGCTGCCGAACAGATCGCGATGATGACGGGACAGCGACAGACAGGCCGCCGCCAGCGCCAGCAGGTTGAGACCGAACACCAGCAGCATCAGGCATACTCCTCGTTACGGACGCGACGGGCGCGAGCCGGCTCGGCACGCTCCTGTCCCAGGCGCCAGCCGAAGAATACGCAGAGACCGCCGATCAGCAGCAAGCCGAGATCGATACCGACCATCATCCAGTCGCCATTGGCGACATGCGTCGTCACCCGGCCCGGCTCGGGGCCGAACAAGCTCAGCACCGGCAGCAGCAGCGCCAGTGCCGCCAGCGCGATGAACTGCTCGCGAGCCATGGCACGGCTGCCACGACGCAACAGCGCGTGGGCCAGCGCCAGCAGCCAGATGACCACGAAGGCCGTGGCTTCCCAGCGGGTGCGCTGGAGCAGGTCGGCCGGCAGCAGGCGCGACGCCGCCAGCAGACCGAGGGAAGCAATCGGCAGACCGCCGCAGACCGCGCCGTTGAGTGTTCGCACCAGCGCCACGCCACGGTGGCCGCGCGTTTCACGCTTGCTGACCCAGACCTGCAGGCCGCCGAACACCATCACGCAACCCACCAGGCCGAGGACGAAATACATCACCCGCAGCAGGTCGTTGCCGAACTGCGCCATGTGCAGGCCGGTCAGCCAGGCGTAGGTCTTGTAACCCGGCCTGTAGGGCTTCTGCAGGTGGATCAGCGCCCCCGTACCGGAATCGAAGGACACGGTGCGCTGGTCGTTGACCATGCTCTTGTCCACCGCCCTGCGGATCTGCACCATCGCCGCGGCATCGCCGGGGTTCTCGATGTTGATCCAGCCCACCTGACTGTCGTCTCCCCAGGCCTCGCGCGCCTTGAGGATCATGTTGTCGATGGATTTGGTCGCCTTGGCCGGCTTGCCCAGCGCCTCGCGCTCGAAGGCGCCCTGCACGTCATGGAAGAAGTGCTCCATGTCGTTCTTGTAGGCCACCTTGATGCCGGCGGTCATGTAGAACGTGATGAAGATTGCCAGGCCGGTGTAGGCCATCAGCAGGTGGAACGGCAGGCCAAGGACGCCCAGCACGTTGTGCGCGTCCAGCCAGGCCCGCTGCTTGGCCGCCTGCGGGCGCAGGGTGAAGAAATCCTTGAAGATGCGTCGGTGGACGATCACCCCGCTGACCAGCGCCACCAGCATGAACACGCCGGCCACGCCGACCACGTAAAGGCCGAGGATGCCGCCGTGGAGTTCGTAATGCAGTTCGAGGAAGAAGTTGCCACCGACGGTCTTGGGCAGCACCTCGCCGCTCTGGGCATCCACCAGGAAGGACTGGAACTCGCTGAAGTCCGCCGGCTCCCAGCCCGCCGTCCAGTAGGGCATGCGCTCGGTGGGCGGGTGCATCCAGTAGCCGTGGGCCTTGGGCGCACGCTCAACGATCAGCTCGCGCACCTGGTCGGCGCCCACCTTGACCCGCTCCAGCTTGTGCAACTGCGGGGTCATCCAGCGGGTGAGCTCCTTGTCGAACACCGCGACGGTGCCGGAGAACAGCACGACGAAGAGAATCCAGCTGACCAGAAGCCCGGCCCAGGTGTGCAGGCCGGACATCGATTGACGCAGGCTCATGGACGCACTCCGTAGCCGCTCGGCAGGAAGGCCGCGACGCCAAGCACGACACTCACTGCCACCGGGATCCAGACCGCACGCCAAGGGCTCTTCGCGCCGAAGGCGTAGATGATCGCCGCGACCCAGACGATGAAGCAGGCGAGGCTCGACAGCGAGACGCGGTCCGGCCGTGACATCGGCAGGTAGACGCTGAGAAACGCAGTCGCCGTGTAGGCCAGCGCATAGCCGCCGACCACGGCACTCAGGATGCGGGCCACAAGGGCGCCGGCTTGGGTCGCGCTCATGCGTCGGCTCTCGGTTGGATCTGGCGCGGGGAAACGCACATCGAGTTGAGTCCTGCGAGGCGGCCCGGGCATCGCCCAGGCACGCGATTGAAAAGCGGAATTATATGATATTAATTCTCAATTAAAAGAACTCAGCAACGCCGTTTGTGAGTATCTGTGTCGTAAATTCGCTGAACGGCATAGGTAGCGCTCACATCCATGGCGCGCAGCAAGCTGTTCATCATCAGGTCCGCCTCGGCCGTAACCCGCGGGGGCGGTTGCTCCTCGAGGATGCGGGAAGCGCCGGAGGTCAGTTCGACGGCAGCCACTACATTGCCCTTGCCGAACAGGTATTCGTAGATCAACAGGTAGTCCGTACCAGGCCTGTCCTTGAATTCGGCGATGCGCCGCAGCACGTTGATCGACCCCAGTATCCAGTCGCGGCTTTCGGTGAACTCCAGCACGCCAAGGCTCCAGGTCTGGCTTGTCTCGTCGTAGTGGTTCCAGGCCGGCGAGCGCAGATGCTGGCTCCAGCCCGCCACCCAGGCCGCCGCAGTAGTGCCCTGCCCCAATTCGCACAGTTCGCCCCAGGTCAGGCCGCCTCGTCGATGATGATTGCCGTCCAGCCACTGTTCGAGATCCCTGAAGCAGGCGGCGGAACCCGCCTCCCGGGAGAGAAAGTCCTCGAGTCTGGAACGACTGATGGAAACCTTCAGGTACAGCTGGCACGGCTCGGCCATAGAGTGTCCTCTTCTTCTGATCCAACGATTCACCTCGCATCACTTGTCGCGAGCCTGAGGTGCTGAATCGATAATCCTAGAGGCTTGGCCTGTGAGCGGTTCGCCCTACCTTTTCGACCGTGAGGTGGTATTTTTCAGATCGCGTTGTACAGCTGTTCAACTTTCCGCAGGCTTTTCAGTCGGCTCAGGGCTTATTGTCCTTCCCTCCCCTTTTTCTGACGGTTCCAGGAGAGGGAAACGCACTGGATTCACGTGAAGAAAACGAAAAGCCGGTCATTTCTGAGCTTGTTTTCTGTCAGCGCCCGCGCGCCTGCCCCATGGCCCGTTCCAACCCCTCGTAAATGCGCGGCGACAGGCACTGGGCGACGTTGAAGCGCAGGTAGCCGGCGGCACTCTGGCTCAGGCTGAAGACATTGCCGGGCGCCAGCACCAGATTGTCCGCCAACGCCGCCCGCGAGACTTCGGCGGCATCCAGCCCACCGGGCAGGCAGGCCCAGACGAACACCCCGCCACGCGGCTCCAGCCAGGGCTGGATATCCAGCGCGCGCAGGCGCAGCAGCGTCTCGCCCATGGCGTCCGCCAGACGCCCGCGCAGGCTGTCCAGGTGGCGGCGATAGCTGCCCTTGCGCAGCAGTTCGTAGAGCATCTCCGCGCTGAACGGGCTGTTGCCGAAGCTGGTGGCCAGCTTCAGATCCACCAGGCGCTCACACCATTCGGGCCTGGTGGCAATGTAGCCACAGCGCACCGAAGCCGACAGCGTCTTGGAAAAGCTGCCGACCTGGATCACCCGCTCCAGCCCGTCGAAGGCCGACAGGCGCGGCGCGCTCTCGTGTTCGAAGTCACCGAAGATGTCGTCCTCGACGATCAGCAGGTCATGGGCCTCGGCGAGCTTCAGCAGGCGATGGGCAACCAGCGGCGAGAGCACTGCGCCGGTGGGGTTATGGAAGGCCGAATTGGTGATGTACAGCCGCGGCCGGTGCTGCTCCAGCAGGGTTGCCATGGCGGCGACGTCCGGCCCGGTCGGCGTGTAGGGCACACCCACAACCTGCACGCGGTGCGCACGCAGCAGCGCCTGGAAGTTGAAGTAGCCGGGGTCGTCCACCAGCACGCAGTCGCCCGGCTCCAGCAGGAAGCGACAGACCAGGTCGATCGCCTGAGTACCGTTGTCGGTAAGTACCACCTGTTGCGGGCCGACCGGCACGCCGTAGTCCGCCAGCCGGCGTGCGAGCTGTTCGCGCAGACCGATGTGGCCATAGGGGCGACCGTATTCCAGCAGGCTCGATTGTGGCGCGCGGGCAATCTGCCGCAGCGCGCGGCGCAACTCTTCCTCCGGCAGCCAGGACGGCGGCAGCCAGCCGCAGCCGGGCTTGAGCGAAGTATCCGCGGCTTCCAGCGACTGCCGGGATATCCACAGCGGATCGATGCTGCGGTCCAGCGCCGGGCCGACATCCGCCAGCGACAGCGGCGGCGCATGACCGGCGACATAGAAGCCGGAGCCCCGGCGTGCGGCGATCACTCCGTCGGCGGCCAGCCGGTCATAGGCTTCCACGACGGTGGTCTTGGACACTTCCAGCTGCTCGGCCAACTGGCGAATCGACGGCAACCGTTCACCGGGCACCAGCGCCCGCGCAGCCAGTCGTTCGCGCACGTGGTGCATCACCGAATCGACCCGTGTGCTCCTTGGTCTGCCCATGCTGCCCTCGCCTGCGACCGGATAAGGTGTACCGATATAATTTACGGACAGTTTGCTCAAATTGTACCTTCCTGTCACTGGCCGTCCGGCGGCTCCACGCGCAATCTGCAAGCTCGCTCTCGTACCGGATGCCCACCATGAACAACACCCACACCCTGACCACGAACAGCCACCTCGGTGGCTGGCTCAGTGGCTTCCTCGGCGTACTCATCTTCAGTGGCTCGCTGCCGGCGACGCGGGTAGCAGTGGCCGACTTCGACCCGACCTTTCTCACCCTGGCCCGCGCCAGCATCGCCGGCCTGCTGGCGGCGGCAATCCTCATCGTGCTGCGGCAGAAGCTGCCGGCGCGCAGGGACCTGATCCCCCTGCTGGTGGTCGCCGGTGGCGTGGTGGTGGGCTTCCCGCTGCTCACCGCGCTGGCGCTCAAGCACGTCAACTCGGCCCACGCCATCGTCTTCGTCGGCCTGCTGCCGCTGGCCACCGCGCTGTTCGGCGTGGTCCGCGCCGGCGAACAGCCGCGTCCGGCGTTCTGGATCTGCTCGCTGCTGGGCAGCACCGTCGTCGCCGGCTTCGCCCTGTCGCAGAGCGGTGCGGGCAACTTCACCGGCGACCTGCTGATGCTCGCCGCCGTGGCGGTCTGCGGCCTGGGCTACGCCGAAGGCGGGCGCATCGCACGCCACCTGGGCAGTTGGCAGGTAATCTGCTGGGTGCTGGTGCTGTCCCTGCCGCTGATGCTGCCGCTGGCGTGGTACACCCAGCCGGAAACCTTCAGCGGCGCCAGCTGGCCGGCCTGGATCAGCCTGGGCTACGTCTCGCTGTTCAGCATGCTGATCGGCTTCTTCTTCTGGTACCACGGCCTGGCCACGGGCGGCATCGCCGCGGTCGGCCAGTTGCAACTGCTGCAGCCATTCTTTGGCCTGGCGCTGGCCGGCCTTCTGCTCCACGAGCAGATCAGCCCGCTGATGGCCGGCGCCACCGTCGCTGTCGTGCTGTGCGTCGCGGGGGCAAAACGCTTCGCCCGCTGACCGCCGGCTTCCTTCCGCGTCCCGCCCGAGAAAAATCGCGGTATGATCGGGCGTTTGCGTACTCGGCTGGACTGCCGGAAGGACACTCGGATGAAGCCACCCGCCGAATCTCCACTGCCCGTCGTGGAGCGCGACGAACTCGCGCCCCGGCCACGGCTGACCCTGGGCAGCCACGTGCATAGCGGCTTCGACCTGCGCAGCGGGCGCATGCAGAACATCTCCCGGCACCGCGCCGCGCTGGCGTTCCTGTATGGGGACATGCCGGTCTCGGGCAGCGTCACGCCGCGCTCGGGCCGCGAGATCCGGGTGTTCCGCGATGACCAGATCGTCCGCGTCAGCCGTGAGCTCGAACTGGAACACGCCTGGCGCCTGGACCTTCGCGAGTTGGGCTTCAAGCCGGCGATGCGCCGTAGCGACGCGCTGGAAGACAGTGCCGGGGAAATGTTCGAACTGCCTGACGACAGTGCCTGGCAGGAGTTCATGCGCGAAGGCCTGCCGCACCTGCGCGAACAGGGTTGGGAAATCGACATCCGTCCCGAATTCGTCTTCGACCTCACGCCAGTGGAGAACTGGTACGCCGAGATCGAGGAAACCGACGACCGCCAGTGGTTCGACCTGGAGCTGGGCATCGAAGTGGAGGGCCGGCGCATCAGCCTGCTGCCAGCGCTGATCGAACTGATCCGGCGCATGCCGGCGCTGCTCGACCCGGTCGCCCTCGCCCGCCATGCCGACGATGAACAACTGGTGCTGCGCCTGGATGCCGGGCGCAACCCAGTCCACACCTGGCAGACCGCCTCCGACCGTCCGCTGCGCGTCTCGCTGCCGTTCGGCAAGCTCAAGCCAATGCTGGGCACGCTCTCCGAGTTCTACATCGGTGAACAGCCGCCGGTACGCCGACTGCGCATGGGCGCACCGGACGCTGCGCGCCTCACCGAGCTGGAAGAACTGCCGCTGACCTGGCAGGGCGGCGAGCAGCTGCGCGAGATCGCCCATCGCTTGCGCGACTACCGCGCCCAGCCGGCGCAGATCCCCGCCGGCCTCAACGCCGAGTTGCGCGGCTACCAGCACGAAGGCCTGAGCTGGATGCAGACCCTGCGCGAAGTCGACGCCAGCGGCATCCTCGCCGACGACATGGGGCTGGGCAAGACGCTGCAGTCCCTTGCCCACGTACTGCTGGAAAAGCAGGCCGGGCGCCTGACCAGCCCGGCCCTGGTGATCATGCCCACCAGCCTCATTCCCAACTGGCTGGACGAGGCCGAGCGCTTCACGCCCGACCTGCGCGTGCTCGCCCTGCATGGCGCCGGGCGGCGCAAGGCATTTGCGAAGATTGCCGAGCACGACCTGATCCTCACCACCTACGCCCTGTTGCCGCGCGATGCCGAGAAGCTCGCGCAGCACGAGTATCACCTGCTGATCCTCGACGAGGCACAGAACATCAAGAACGCCACCACCAAGGCCGCCCAGGCCGCGCGCCACCTCCGGGCGCGCCACCGGTTGTGCCTGACCGGCACGCCGCTGGAGAATCACCTGGGCGAGCTGTGGTCGCTGTTCCACTTCCTGCTGCCGGGCTGGCTGGGCGATGCGCGGCAGTTCGCCGTGGACTACCGGACCCCCATCGAACGCCATGGCGCCCAGGGCCGCCTGGCACACCTGGCCGCGCGCATCCGCCCGTTCCTGCTGCGTCGCACCAAGGAGCAGGTGGCCTCGGAACTGCCACCCAAGAGCGAGTTCATCCAGCATATCGAGCTCAGCGAGGCACAGCGAGACCTCTACGAGACCGTGCGCCTGGCGCTGGACCGCAAGGTGCGCGACGAGATCGCCCGCCGTGGCCTGGCGCGCAGCCGGATCATCATCCTCGAGGCGCTGCTCAAGCTGCGCCAGGTCTGCTGCGACATCCGCCTGGTGAACAAGGAAGCCCCGCCGCCCACCGGCAAATCCGCGCGTGCGGTGACCTCGGGCAAGCTGGTCTACCTGCTCGACATGCTCGAAGAGCTGCTCTCCGAAGGCCGCCGGGTGCTGGTGTTCTCGCAGTTCACCTCGATGCTCGCGCTGATCGGCGAGGCGCTGGCCGAGCGCAACCTGGAGTACGCCCTGCTCACCGGTGAGACCCGCGACCGCCGCGCACCGGTGAAGGATTTCCAGGAAGGCCGCGTGCCGCTGTTCCTGATCAGCCTCAAGGCCGGTGGCGTAGGCCTGAACCTCACCGCCGCCGACACCGTGATCCACTACGACCCCTGGTGGAACCCGGCCGCCGAGAACCAGGCCAGCGACCGCGCCTATCGTATCGGCCAGGACAAGCCGGTGTTCGTCTACAAGCTGATCGCCCGCGGCACGGTGGAAGAGAAGATCCAGCTGCTGCAGCGCGACAAGGCCGCCCTGGCCGCCGGCATCCTCGACGGCTCGGGCAGCGACTGGCAGCTCGACGACGCGGATATCGACGCGCTGTTCGCGCCGCTGCCGAAGGCGGTCTGACCCGCCGCGCTCCCTGTAGGAGCGAGCTTGCTCGCGAACACACCTGACTGCGAAGTACGGGCCATGCTGGCGATCACCCGCTTGGCCCGTCCCTACAATAGCTCCATGCCTCGATATCCCGTGTACGGCGCATAACGCCCGCGGCGTTATCTGCCGTCCTGGCGGATAACCGGTTCCGGGTTATTCGCCCTATGGGTGCCAGAGATCAGTCGCCGAGAAAAGACAGTTGTTCCGACATTGAAGAAGCACCTGACACCACGAAGGGGAAATCCACTACATCGCCAAGCACTGGCATGTAGGAATCTACCCCTGCACCGACGCAACGAGCCCGGACCCGGCAGAGGCAGACGCCCCGGGCACACCGGGGCCCCAGCCGGCGCAAGCAAGTCGACCCAATGACCCCGCTCGTCCCCTTACGAGACGGGGTCGTTGTTCTTGCGCCGCCTTGTCAGCGCATGCCCCAGCCATGGCTGACCAGCACCGACTGCCCGGTGAGCGCCGCCGAGGGAAAACTGGCCAGGAACAGCACCGTCTGCGCCACGTCTTCCACGGTGGTGAACTCCCCATCCACCGTCCCGCCGAGCATCACCTGCTTCACCACTGCCTCCTCGCTGATGCCCAGCTCCTTCGCCTGCTCGGGAATCTGCTTTTCCACCAGGGGCGTGCGCACGAAACCGGGGCACACCACATGGGAGCGCACGCCGTACGCCCCGCCTTCCTTGGCCAGGGTACGGGCCAAGCCGAGCAAGCCGTGCTTGGCAGTGACGTAGGCGGATTTGAGCGGCGAGGCTTCGTGGGAGTGCACCGAGCCCATGTAGATCACCACGCCGCCGCGCCCGGCCGGGTACAGGTGGCGTAGCGCTGCGCGGGTAGTGAGGAAAGCGCCGTCGAGGTGGATGGCGAGCATCTTCTTCCAGTCGGCGAAGGCATAGTCCTGCAATGGATTGACGATCTGGATGCCAGCGTTGGAGACGAGGATGTCGAGCCCGCCGAAGGTGGCGATTACTTGCTCAATGCCGCGGTCCACGGCCTGCTCGTCGGTCACGTCCATGGCCACCGCCAGCGCCTTGCCGCCGGCGGCTTCGATCTCGGCCACCACGCGCTGGGCGGCGTCCTGCTGCAGGTCGGTGATGGCCACTGCGGCACCGGCCTGCGCCAGGGTCAGGGCAATCTGTTTGCCGATGCCGCTGGCCGCACCGGTGACCACCGCGACCTTGCCGTTCAATGCGTTCATCAGAGAGCTCCCGGGGAAGTTGGAACTCTCACTCTAGACGGCCCGGAGCCGAGCGCCGCGGTCACCAGCCCTTGAGCTGGTCCCAGCGCCAGTTGCGGTACTGGTAGATCAGCGTACCCAGCAGTCCATAGGCTGCCGCCATGGCGAAAAGGATCAGGATGCGGTCAGCCACGGCGGAAAGCGGCAGGTTCATCTGGTTCATCTCCACCACCGCGCGGATCGCCCAGGTGGACGGAATCGCGTCGGCCAACAGTTGCACCCACTGCGGCATGGCCTGGGGCGGCCAGGTGAAGCCGGCCATGTAGAACAGCGGCAGGGTGATGAAGGTCATCGTCAGGTACACCGCCTCTTCCGAGGGCAGCAGCTCGGCGATGAACTCGCTCATGGCGATCACCGCCAGCAGGAAGGGCAGCACCAGGCCCATCAGCATGAAGAACGAGGCCGTCTGCCGGTAGCCCATGATCCACGGCCAGATCACGTAGAAGAGCATCGCCAGCGCCGTCCAGATCAACAATTGCGCGGCGTAACGACCGAAGCGCGTGGAGGTAGGCTGGCGCAGCGAGCGCGGAGTGCCGCCGCGCAGGTTGAGGTTAACCCGCGTGCAGGAGAGCAGCAGGCTGTGCTGCAGGATCAGCGTAACCAGCCCCGGCAGGACGATGGCGGCGAAGCTGGTGCCGGGGTTGAACAGATCAGTCAGTTGGCCGATGGCCGGCTGCAGCAACACGTTCGCCTGCACCTCGGAGAAGCCGCCGCGCATCAGCCGCTCGCGGTTGTAGCGCAGTGAAAGCTCGGTGTAGGTAGCACTGATGTCCTGCTGGATCTGCCCGTTGGCCATGCGGTTGGTGGCGTCGCCGAAGATCGGCACGGTCACCGCCTCACCGCGCAGCACGCGCTTCTCGAAGTCCAGCGGAATCACCACGATGGCGAACAGCTTGCGCCAGGCCAGGTCGTGCTGGGCATCGGGCAACTGGTCGTAGCCAACGGTGGCGATCTTCGGCGCGGCATCCAGCTGACGCACCAGTTCGCGGGATACCGCACTGTGGTCCATGTCGATCACCGCCACTGGCAGGTCGTCCATGGTGCGATGGGCGTAGGGCAACGTAGTCAACGCCACGGACAGCACCATCAGCAACCACATCGGCTTGCCGAGCATGCTGCTGAGGGACTCGCGGAAGACCTTCCAGAAATTCTCCATGGCGGCTCCTTACGCCGGACTCAGGTCGAGACGCCGGCGCAGGCGCATCTTGGCGATCATGTAGGCGATCAGCGGATAGAGCAGCAGCTTACAGCAGGTGTAGAGCCCGGACTCGGCCGGCGCCCGGCGCAGGAACTGGTCGAACAGACCGTGCAGGGTGTGGGTCAACGGTTCGGCTTCAGAGATGATCCGGGCGATCTGCGGCATCGCCAGTTCCGGCAGCAGCACACCGGAATAAGTCTGCGCCACACCGATCAGCAGGCCGATCAGGGAATAGGCGCTGTAGCGGTTGGCAGTGAAGATGAACAGCATCAGCCCGACACTCTGCGCCGCCGCTACGTAGCAGACGGTGATCGCCAGCATCCACCACGAATTGCCGTTGATCCGCGCGCCATTGAGCTCCACCAGCAGGAACAGCTCGACCATCAGCAGCGTGCTGAACAGCAACGTGTAGGGCGCCAGCTTGCCCAGCAGCCGCGCACCGAGGGCCTGGGCGCGCAGGATGTGCGGCGACGACGCACGCAGCTCCGGCGCTTCGCGTGCCAGCACATGCACGGTGGCGACGATCACGAACAATTGCAGCAGGTGCACGATGGCGGCGAACTGCTGGAAGTAGATGTAGTTGCCGCTGGCATTGAACAGGCTTTCATAGGACACGCTGATGCTGGCCAGCGCCGGCACGGCGCGGTCCATGCCGGTGGCCAGGCGCGGGCGCAGCTCGGCGTTGAGCGAACTCATCAGGCCGCTGAAATCCTGGGTCGAGTAGAAGCCGGCGGAATAGAACAGCGAGTTGTAGTACAGCTCGGCGACCGGCTGGCGGCCGGACAGCGCGTCCGCCTCGAAGTCACGCGGGATGTAGAGCAACGCATAGTCATCGGCCATGCGCAGGCGGCGCAAGCCCTCCTGCAGACCGCCGCCGAGCACCTCGACCTTGGCGTGGGAGCCGGCGTCCAGCTCGCGGACGATGCGCCGCGACAGGCTGCTGTGGTCGGCATCGACCACGGCCACCGGCATGTCCAGCAGCGTACCAGCCTGGTAGACGCCACTGATCACCACAAACAACAGCAACGGCCAGAGCCAGCCGAGCCAGTGGATGGTCCAGCTGCGCAGGGCGACCCGCGTTTCGCTGCCGAAGGCCTGGGCGAAACGCAGCAGGTTGCGCCTTACTGCTTCCACTGCCACAGCGCGCTCATGCCGGGGCGCAGGCCTTGCACCGGCTGGTCCGGATACAGGCGTACCTCGAAGGTCTTCAGGTCGAAATCGCCGGTGGCGCGGGTGGCGCGCTTGGTGGCGAAGTCGCCGAGCGGCGCGATGTACGCGACTCGGGACTTCACTTCAGCGCCCTTGAGCGCCGGCACCTGGATGGAGACTTCGTCGCCCTTCTTCACGTCGGCGAGGATATCTTCGCGCAGGTTGAACACGAAGTAGGCGTCGGACAGCCGCACCAGCGTCAGTAATGGGCTGTAGGCGTTGACCAGCTCGCCCTGCTCTGCCGGGATCGGCCCGACCTCGCCGTCCACCGGCGCGACCACGTTGAGATCGTCGGTCTGCGCCTGGAGTTCGAGTATCTGTGCATCGGCCCGGCGCACGGCGGCTTCCAGCGCGCGGCGGCGTTCCTCGCGGTCGCCCTGGGTGCCTTCATCGAGGTTGGCCTGAGCCTCGGCGACGCGGTTGCGCGCCACGTCGCGACCACGGCGGGACAGATCCAACTGCGCCTGGGACACGAAGCCACGGCCAGCCAGTTCCTCGTTGCGCTGGTACTCCAGCTCGGCGTTGCGCAGCTCGGCCTGGGCCTGGGACAGACTGGCCTGCAGGGCGCGCAAGGTTTCCTCGCGGGTGCCATGCAGGGATTCGTCGAGGTTCGCCTGCACCTGGTTGCGCGCGGCGCGCAGGGAGTCCAGCTGGGCCTGCAGCTCGGGGCTGCTGAGGGATATGAGCACCTGGCCCTGCTTTACGTCGTCGCCGCGCCGCACGTGCAACACTTCGACCCGGCCCTTGGCCTTGGACGCGACGATGACGTTGGTGGCGTCCGCCTCACCCTGCAGCAACAGCGGCTGGGTGTGCAGGCGCAGGTAAAGGGTGACGGCGATGATCACCAGGATCAGCAGGGGTGCGAACAGTTTCCATCCCTTCATGGAGCGGTCTTCTCAGGCAGCGGATGCACCGATGGTAGTGCATCCGCTGGCCAAGCGGCGGCTCTGGATCAAAGCCGCCGGGCGATCAGCGCTCGTCGTCGCTGATCAGGTCGCGCTCGCTGCCACGCTGCGGCGAGCTCGGCGAAGGGAAGCGCGAGGAGGCGTAGCGCACCACCAGGATCGCCAGCGCCAGCAGCAACAGGGCCACCGAGACGAGGATGATGCCGTCGTCGGGCACGTGGTTGTGCTGGATGTCGGCGATCATCAGACGGGTCAACGCGGTCATCGCCACGTAGATCAGGAAGCGCACCGGCATGTGGTTGGTCTTGAAGTAGATACCGACCATGGCGCCCAGCTCGAGGTAGATGAACAGCAGCAGGATGTCGTCGATGCTCGCGTGTCCCTTGCTCACCATCTCGCCGAAAGCCACCGCCGCCGACCAGAACACCGTGCCGCCGATGGCGAACAGCGCCAGATAGTGGAAGCCCTCCACCAGCAGGTTGCCCAGGGATTCGGCACAGCCGTGCATCCGCTCGCTCAGGCGCTCGGCCCAGTTCTGTTTCATTCGTCGGTTCTCCGCAATACAAGGCTTTGTTGGCGTGAAGCCTGCAAGTGCTACGCCATTGATCTTGCGCAGTCATGGCACAGATGGGCTGCGCGAATATGACTGCGAACTTTTTCGGCCAGCCCCGAGTCCATTCAGGGGCATGCCACAAAACAGGCAGGAACGAGTGATGGAAAGTCCCTTTCAGAAGCTGACCGACGCCTTCCAGGACCAGTACCGCGTCAATTTCAGCCTTGAACGGCCCGACGGCAGCATTGTCCTGACCCTCTCCACCGAGGCAGGCGTCGCCGCGCGCCGTCTGATCCGCAATACCCAGCTGCAGGACCCGGAACAGCTGCAGCGCTTCATCCAGAGCATCCGCTTCGGCATCGCCATCGAGCAAGGCGGCACGGCGCCGCAGCTGCTGGCTGCCATGACGCGCGGCGAAAACGGCCTGCCGATCGCGTCCTGACGCCACCCTCCGCAAGAATTCCTTCCTACAGAGCCATCTGACTGACAATTCATTGCGCCAGTCACGTGGCTGCGTTGCGCGCGCCGACGGGGCGCGCGCACTGCTTTGGGCCGCCACCCATACTGGCCATCTACAGGCACATCCCTTTCCGGCGTCTACGCTGCTGGCAACGATTCGCGCAGCAGCAGTAGCATTGCGCAATCATTTTACTGTATAAATAAACAGTAATATCGAACTCCCCCAATCAAAGAGAAGGCACAGAGGTGATGAATGGCCGTCGAAGTGGTGTACCGCAGCAGCCGCGATCCGGAGCGCCTGTTCATGGATAAGGCAGAAGCCGACCGGCACGACAAGATGCTGGAGCTGGCGGAAACGCTGGCCGACGTGCTGCAGAAGGCGGTGCCTTCGCTGAAGGAGGATCAGGTCGAGGAGATCGGTATCTTCATGGCCAGGAACCGCGATGCGTTCGCCCGCGCCTTCAAGAACCAGCCCGATGCGTTGAGCGATATCTTCAGCGAGCCTGCCGCCGAGGAGTGACACCCGGCGGCCAGGCATGCAGGGGCACGCCATGGCTCGCTCCTGCAAGATGCAACAGCGTCAGTGCCCCGAATACTCGCCGTAGAGAATTCGCTCGGCAAGCTTGTCGGCGACCCGCGCCGGCGACAGGTGATCGGCCTGGGCGTGGGCGTAGACCTCGGTCAGCCGCTCGGCGATGCGTGACAGGTGCGCAGTGATGATCGGCAGCGCCTCGCCCTGGTGCTGCAGGGCGACGTAGATCAACCCGCCGGAGTTGATCACGTAGTCCGGGGCATAAAGGATGCCCCTCCCCTCCAGCTCATCGGCGACCTCCGGATGCGCCAACTGATTATTGGCCGCCCCGGCGACAGCGGCACAGCGCAGGTGGCCGACCACGTGCGAGGTCAGCACACCGCCCAGCCCGCAGGGCGCAAGGATGTCGCAAGGCGTAGTGAGCAGCGCTTCGTTGGGCACGGGGCGGGCGCCCAGTTGCTCGACGGCGAGTTGCACCTTGCCGGCATCGATATCACTGACCAGCAATTCCGCCCCTGCGGCCGACAGGTGTTCGGCCAGCGCATAGCCCACATTGCCCAGTCCCTGGACCGCCACACGCAAGCCATCGAGATCATCGCTGCCCAGGCGTGCCTGAGCGCTGGCGCGGATACCGGAGAACACCCCCAGAGCGGTGTGCGGTGAAGGATCGCCGCCACTGGTGGTGCTGGTGACATGGCGGGTGAACTGGGCGATACAGTCCATGTCGGCGCTGGAGGTACCGCTGTCTACCGCCGTAATGTACGCGCCGCCCAGAGAATCGATCGCACGACCGAAGGCTTCGAAGAGTTCGCCACGGTTGTTGACGTGCGGGGCGCGCAGGATCACAGCCTTGCCGCCGCCCTGGCGCAGTCCCGCCAGCGCCGCCTTGTAGCTCATGCCCTGGGCCAGACGCGAGGCATCGCGCAGCGCGGCATCGTCGCTGGGGTACGGAAGGTAGCGGCAACCACCCAGTGCAGGGCCAAGCCGGGAATTGTGGATGGCGATAATGGCCTTGAGTCCCGTGGCCGGGTCCTGGAAGAGATGCAGCGACTCGAGCCGGGTGGCTTCCATCATGTCGAACATGGCGGCGCTCCCTTGCTGGGGGTGGACGGCGGTCCGAAGGCGGACCCTCTTCAGTATAGGCAGCGCCTGTCACAACACCTTCACGGGCGACGACTGCACCACTGGACGAGCGCCCGGCGCTCCGGTTACAACCGCAGAGTCAGCCGGAGAACGCCATGGACCCGCGTCAAGCCTGTCTTGCCTGTCTTGCCCAGGACCCGCCCGCCCTGTTCGAAGCGGCCCTGTGGATCGCCGCCGAGCACGAACCGCACCTGCCGCCGGACCAGACGCTGCGCTTGTTCGACTCGCTCGCGCACCAGGTCGCGGTGGCCCTTCCGCAAGGCACGGGCGATGCGGAGCGCGCGCAGTTCCTGCTGCGCCGACTGAGCGAGCTGGGCTTCGCCGAGGACGACGAATACCCGCTGCACCCGCGCGCCGCACTGCTCCCCCAGGTACTGCAGCGCCGCCATGGCCAGCCGCTGTCGCTGGCGCTGATCGCCCTGGAGATGGCACGGCGCAACGGCATCACTCTGGTCGGGGTGAACTTCCCCGGACGCTTCCTGCTGCGCGTACCCGGCGCCGACCACCTGCTTGACCCCGCCACCGGCCGCCGCCTCTATACACGCGACTGCCGCGACCTGCTGGCGCGCCAGATGGGCGCCAGCGCCGAGCTGTCCGCCGAGCACCTGCGCACCGCCAGCGCCGCCGACATGCTGCAGCGCCTGTCGCGCAATCTGCGCCAGCTGCACCTGGCCGCCGGGGAACCGCTGGGGGCGCTCAAGGATGCTCAGCGCGTGCTGGAACTGGGACCGCCCAATGCCAGCGATCACCTCGCCCGCGCCGACCTCTACCATGTGCTGGATTGCCCGCAGGCGGAGCGCTACGACCTGGAGCGCGCCATGCTGCTCAGCGACGACGCCGCCGAGCAACTGCGCCTGGCCCAGCGCCTGGCGGAGATCAGTCTGCCGCCCAAGGCGCTGCACTGATACTCACGGTTCAGACTTTCAGCAGGCCCAGTTCTTTTGCCCGCGCGACCGCCTGGGTCCGCCGCTCCACGCCGAGCTTGCCGTTGATCCGGCGTGCGTGGGTCTTCACCGTGTGCAGGGAGATGTACAGCCGCTCGCCGATTTCCAGGTTGGAACAGCCACGGGCGATCAGTTCCAGCACCGAGAGTTCGCGCAGGCTCAGCAGGTTGTGCGGCGCCATCTCGCCGGCATGCGGGCGCAGGCCGAACAGGCCGGGCTGGCGGCGCTGGGTGTCGCGCAGCGTCGAGAGCAGCCCGAAGCGCTGGGCCAGGGATACCCCCTCATCCAGCGCGCTGCGCGCTTCGTCCAGGCTGCCATCGATGAAGTGCGCCTCGGCCAGGGCCAGCCAGACGTCGCAGGCCAGGGTGTTGCGGCCCTGGCGCAGCAGGTCCGGCAGCATCGCCAGCAAGCGCTGCAGGGCGGCGTCAACGTCCCCGTCATAGAGTTCGGCCAGGGCCAGGTGATGTTCGACGCGCAGTATCTGGTCCGGCGCCGCCGCGGGCGGGCTGAGACGGTCAACGCGATAGCGCGAGGCCACGCGCTGCAGGACTTCCCGCGCCGGCCCCGCCCGATTCTGGCGCAGGTTCAGCGCGCCGCTGGCCAGCAGCAGAGGCCCCCGGTAGATCGGCTCGGGCACATGCTGCAGCTGCATGAGCCGCTCGACTTCCAGCAGGCGGCTGAAGGCGCCGTCCGTATCGCCGTCCAGCGCATCCAGCCAAGCCATGCCGGTGAAACCGTAGATCAGGCTCGGGTCGTGGCTGCGGCGGGTTTCGTTGAGGCCGGCGATGAACAGCTCGCGGGCCTCCTCGTCACGTCCCTGGCGCAGGCATAGCCAGCCACGACGAAGCGCGACGCGGCCGGCCATGGCATTGCAGGTGATGCGCATCTCGTCGAGGTATTCCTGCACCCGCGCCAGCAGCGCATCGGCGCGCTGCAATTCGCCGCGCTGCTCCAGCCACTGGGCACGGTCCAGTTCCAGCAGCGCTTCGAAGGTGGTGCTACCTTGCAGGCGAGCGCGCCGCAGCGCTTCACGGTTAATCAGTCGAGCCTCGGCCAGGCGCCCCTCGGCCTGGGCCTGCTGGGTCAGCGCGGACAGGCAGATCAGCGTCTGCGACCAGGCTTCCTCCGGCAGGTGCTGCAAGGCCTCGCGTAGCTGCTCGCGGGAGCCGGGCAGGCCGCGCGCGTGAGTGAGCATGCCGTTCAGCCCTTGCCACTGGGCGATCAGCGCGCGCTGGCGGTGTTCGCCGGGCATCGGCAGGAAGCGGTCGAAGCCGGTCAGCAGCGCTTCCACGTCATCCAGGCGGCCGACGAACAACAGCGTCCAGGCATTGAGGATGAGCAGGCGTGGTGTGCTGCACAGCAGCTCCTCGGGCAGCGACTCGCGCAGTTGCAGTACACGCTCGACATTGCGCCCGTGCAGCAACTGCTCCTCCGTCAGGCGTTGCAGCAGGCTGGCGGACACGTCCGGCTGCTCGGCGTACAGGGAATGTTCGAAAGCCGAGTGGATTTCCCCGCACTGGGTGAACCACTGGCAGGCGCGCCGGTGCAAGGTCGCCGCTGGCCAGCGCGACAGGCTCGCCAGCGCCGCCGCAAGCATCGGCGCCACCTGGAACCAGTGCTGGGTGTTGTCCACCGCTTCGATCAACACGCCCCAGGCCTGCAGGCCATCCAGGCCAAGGCCGGGTTCGTCGAACAGGTAATCACAGAGTTCGCGGTTAAAGCGGGCGATCTGTGCCAGACCGCAGAGGGTTTCCGCCAGCTCCGCCGGCAGGCTCGCCAGGACTTCGCGTTGCAGGTAGTCCTGCAGCAGGCCATTGCCGGTCTCGGCCACCTGGGTGGCGCAGGGTGCGACGGGCTCGCTGCCCAGGCTGAGCAGGCGCAGGCGCACGCCGGCGAACCAGCCATGGGTGGCGTCCTGCAGGGCCTGGCGCTGGGCCTGCGGCCATTCCAGGCCGGCGGTCTGCAGGTAGGCATCCAGCTCGCACTGGGTCAGCGCCAGGGTGCTGGCGGCCAGCTCCAGCAGTTCGCCTTCGAGCAGCAGGCGGGTGAGGTTGCAGGCAGGGCGACGGCGGCTGGCCAGCCACCAGCCGATCTGCGGCGAGGCTACGGCGAGCAGGCGATCGAAGCAGTCGTCGAGGGCGGGATCGGGGGCACGGGGATAGTCGTCGAGCATCAGCCAGACCGGCTCGCTGGCGCTCTCCAGCCAGGCCGCCAGCGCCGCTTCGCCTGACCAGGGCACGCCCAGCGCCTCGCCGAGGCGTTCGCAGAACTGTTCGGGTTCTAGCGCCCGACCGCCCAGGCCCAACCAGACCACGCGGGTGCCGGCTGGCGCCAGCCGCGCGCACTCGCTCATCAGCACCGTCTTGCCGCAACCAGGCGGCGCCACCAGCAGGCGCAGGCGGCACTCGGTGGCGCTCAGGCTGGCATGCAGCCGTTCGCGAGGCAGGTGCTGGCGGGGCAGGCGAGGCAGCGCCGCACCGTGCTCTGTAAGACTGTGCAGGGCGATTGTCGACATGGGCTTCTTCCGGCCATTTGCAGGCCAGACTATGCCGCCGGGCGAAGCGGGCAAAGGACCATCAGCCAGATTCATGGGACGGTATAGCGCAGGCCGCCCCCGGGCCGGAACAGAGGCTGCACGCCTTGCCGACGGCGAAAAAAAAGAAACCCGGCATCCACGAGGGATGCCGGGGCCAAGGAGCGGAGTGTTGCTTCAGCGCACGCCGGTGTTGCGCAGTGCTGCCGGGGTGAAATCGGCCATGCTGGCCTTGTTGCCGAACTGGTAGCCACGCTTCTCTTCGTTGTTCAGGCCGAAGGTCACGTAGCGGCCGGCGAGGATGTCGTACAGCGACTCGGCGGCGTAGCCGGTGGCGAGTTCGGTGTAGAAGGTCATCTCGTGGCCTTCGCCGACGCGCCACAGTTGGCCGCGACCGTCATACAGCTCGGACACCGCGATCTGCCAGCTGTCCTCGTCGAGGTAGAAGTGGCGCTGGCCGTAGATATTGCGCTCGCCGGACTTCAGGGTGCCCACCACTTCCCACACGCGGTGCAGTTCGTAACGAGTCAGGTCCTGGTTGATGTGGCCCGGCTTGACGATGTCGTCGTACTTGAGCTCCGGCGAGTTCAGGTGGTAGCTGTTGTACGGGATATACATCTCGCGCTTGCCCACCAGTTTCCAGTCGTAACGGTCCGGGGCGCCGGAGAACATGTCGTAGTTGTCCGAGGTGCGCAGGCCATCCGAAGCGGTGCCCGGGCCGTCGTACGCAACCTGCGGGGCACGGCGCACGCGACGCTGGCCGGCGTTGTAGATCCACGCCAGGCGCGGCTCCTTCACCTGATCCAGGGTCTCGTGCACCAGCAGGACGTTACCGGCCAGGCGCGCCGGAGCCGTTACCTGCTGCTTGAAGTAGGTGAGGATGTTGCCGGTCTTGCTGACATCCTGGTCACCCATGTTCTGCGGCACCGCGATCGATTCCTCGAAGCGGATCGGCGTGTAGCTGCCGTTGGTCTGCGGCACGACCTGCACCACCGAGCGGGAGATGTTGCCGCCGTGGTAGCGGGTCAGGTGGTTCCACAGCGCCTGCACACCGTTCTGGGGCAGCGGGAAGGCGTAGTAGCGGCTCTTCTCGAAGTTCTCCAGGCCGTTGCCGTCGTTGATCGGCTGGACAAACTCGGCGCTGCGCTTGATGGCGGCGTAGATGTCGTCAGGCAGCGCGAAGGTGCGGTGGGTCTTGTACACCGGAATCTTGTAGGTATCCGGGTAGCGCTTGAACATCGCCAGCTGGCCGGCGGAGAGCTTGTCCTTGTACTGGTCGACGTTCTGCGCGGTGATGGTGAACAGCGGCTTCTCGTCGGCGAACGGGTTGGAGAGGAAGCCCTTGGCGTCCAGCTTGCCGGCGGTGCGGGAGATACCGCCGGTCCAGGCCGGGATGCTGCCGTCGGCGTTGCCTTCCTTCTGCGAGCCCATGGGCGTCAGGCTGGTGCCCAGCTTGGCCACTTCGTCGGCGGACACCGCCGCCATTACGCCGCAGGACAGCAGGCTCAGGGCCAGCGCGCCGCATTGGAGGATTCTTGTCGTTCTCATGTCGATTCCTTGAGCAGGCAGGTCAGAAGTTCACGCCGAAGCTGAGCGAAACGAAGTCACGGTCAACGATGGTGTTGTAGTCGCCGCCGAAGAAGTTCGTGTAGTTCAGGCTCGCGGTGTAGGTGTTCTGGTACTCCGCATCCAGACCAATGCTGGCGGCCTTGCTGCCTTCGTTGAAGACCGGGCCGTAGCCGTGCACGTCGTGGGACCAGGCCAGGTTCGGCTTGAGGTTCACCCCGGCGAAAACGTTGTTGTAGTCCCAGATCGCGCGGGCGCGGTAACCCCAGGAGGACGAGGTGTAGAAGCCGCCGTCGCCGTACTCGGCGTCGGCAGTGGCGTTCTCCGGCACGCCGTACACCGAGTCACGGCCGTAACGCTCGCCGACCTCGTTGGTCATGCCACCGACGTAGGTCACACCGACTTCACCCACCAGGGTGACGCGGTCCGCGCCCATGGTCTGGTCGAAGAAGTGAGTGAAGGTAGTCTGCGCCTGGGTCACTTCCTTGCGGATGTAGCCATGGTTGATCTGGTTGGCCTGGGCCAGCGCGCCCGCGACCCCACCGCTGGCGTACCCACCGGCCACGGTGGTGGCGAGCAGCGGGGTAAGGTCGGTGGTGTTGAGCTGCAGCGGCATGTTCGGCCGGTAGCTGATCTCGCCGTTCCACGCAGTGCCGGTGGGCAGGGTGGTGGAGAAGCTCAGACCATACAGGCGGATGTCCTCGGGGTATTCGAGGAAGTAGTTGCCACGTCCCAGCAGGATTGGCTGGGCCAGCGCCGAGACGCGCAGCGCGTTGATGATGTCGGCGCTGCCGGCATTCTTCATGCTCACGATCGGCGTACGGCTGTGGTAATTCATGGCATAGGCGCCGTATTCCACATCGTCGCCCAGCCAGCGCAGGGCCAGGCCCCACTGACCGGAGTCGCGGGCATCGCGGTCGGCGCCACGCGGCACCATCAGGCCTTCCTGGGTGACGGTGACTCCCATGGAGTTGAGCAGCGAGTGGATGCCCGGCGAGTTCAGCGTATTGATGGTGGCCGGATCGAGGATGTTGTAGTTGGTGTTGCAACCGTCGGCGGCGACGTCGGTGGTGGAGAAGAAGGTGCCGCAGTTGTCGAGCACCGTCTGGTCCCACTCCAGCTGGTAGAAGCCCTCCACGGACAGCGCATCGGTGACGCTCTGCGACAGGTAGACCATGTTCACCGGGATCAGGCCTTCCTTGATTTCCGAACCGGGCCGGCGGAAGGCGGATACGTCGATGGGGTTGATGGTGTTGATGCTGTTGCCGATGAAGGTGCTTTCACCCCAGCTCACCACCTGCTTGCCCAGACGCACGGTACCTGGCAGTTCGGCGATGGAGTAGTTGTAGTAACCGAAGGCATCCAGCAACTGGGCGCCGGAGGACTTGGCGCCTTCCTTGCGGCCATCGTCGGAAATCTGCTTCCACTCGGTGCTCTCGTCCTTCAGGCGGAAGTCGTACCAGTACTTGCCACGGGTGAAGACGCCGAAGTCCCCATACTTCAGCTCCAGGTCGTGGATGCCCTTGAAGATCTTCGAAAAGGTATGCCCCTTGCGGAAGTTCAGCCGGCCGTCGTCGTTGGTCTGGGTCATGCCGTGGCCGCCGTTGGCGGCGCCGATCAGATCCTCTTTCGGACTCTGGGTACTCCAGCTGGCCCCCACGGACAGGCTGGAATCGAACTGCCCTTCGATCTCCCCGATATTGAAGTTGATTGCCTGAGCCTGGGTGGCGCATCCCAGGGCGACAGCAGTGGCGAGAAGTTGCGGTTGGAAGAATCCGCGCCTTGTTTTTGTTGTCATGCGGCTCTCCTGACGGTGTCTAGGTGGCCTTACCCTACTGAGCGACCTGACAGGGAGTAAGCGCTCCAAGGTGGTATTTGGCGTGTCGCCCGAAAGAGTGAATCCCCCCTCTGGAACGGGCTCTGGCGGGCGATATTGGTGCAGGCGATGACGGATCATCGAGACGATGGATAGTGCCTTGCGCCCGACAGGTGCTTTGCCACTACCCGAGAAGCGCTGTCTGGGGCATCCTTAGCTTCCTATGCAAGCCATCGACCAACGCCCGACCGACAGTCACCTGACCGAGCAGACCCGCGAGGTGGTGCTGCGCTACCACCAGTGCTGGAAGCAACGCGACCTCGAAGCGGTGCTCGCGCTGTATCATCCGCAGGTGCAGTACAACGACTTCTTCCAGAACCGCACACTGGGCTATACCGACCTGCGCGACTACGTGCAGGGCACCATGCCCAGTCGCCCGGAAGAGTTCCTCGACCACATCGACCGCATCCGCGTGGACGGCGACACCGCCTTCATCCAGTACCGCATCGCGGTCACCTTGAGCGGCCGCCTGGCGACCTTCCATTCCAGCGAAGCGATCACCGTGCGCGAAGGCCTGATCTGGCGCATCAACGAGTACGCCTCGGTGGTCCGCGAAGGCGGTGAAAGCCGCCCGCAGGCCATCGACCCGCGACCGGCCACCAGCCGCCTGGGCCTCTCGCCACGCCAGCTCAGCCAGCTGGCCAGCGACCTGGAAGACTACTTCAGCAAGAGCCAGCCTTACCTTGCGCCGGACCTGGACCTGACCCAGGTAGCCACCGCCACCGGCTACACGCGCAACCAGATTTCCTACCTGCTCAACCAGGTGATGGGGCTGAGCTTCTACCAGTACGTCAACCAGACGCGCCTGACCCACCTGCTCAGCCAGCTGCGCCCGCCGCTGCCTTCGCGCATCGACGAACTGGCCTTCTCCGCCGGCTTCAACTCGCTGTCGGCCTTCTATCGCTGCTTCCGCCAACAGACCGGCCAGTCTCCCCGCGAGTACCTCAAGCGCCTGCGCGAGGAACAGCAGGAGGCCTGATGCGCCCCTGCCGGCGGGTACGCGAGCAATCCTCGCGTACCCGCGCGCACGACAGAACCCCGCGCCAAATCTAGGCTTGCCGACATTCCCCCTTCTTCCTTTCGGAGTCGTCTATGTCGGCATGGCGTCATATCAGTCTGTGGATGAACCAGCTGGACGATGATCTCGTCCCGCGGCCGTCCCTGCAGGGCACCCTGGACGTCGATGTGGCCATCGCCGGCGCCGGTTACACCGGCCTGTGGACCGCCTATTACCTGAAGCTGCGCGCACCGCAGCTGAAGATCGCCATCGTCGAGGCCGAGACCGCCGGCTTCGGCGCTTCGGGCCGCAACGGCGGCTGGCTGATGGGCAACATGCTCGGCGAGGATCGCCTGCTCGCCGGCGTGTCGCCCGATCAGCGCCGCGCGTCCTACGACCTGCTGCACGACATCCCCGATGAAGTGGCCCGCGTGCTCGACCGCGAAGGCATCGACTGCGACTACCGCAAGGCCGGCGTGCTCTACACCGCCGCGCGCTACCCGGAGCAGGAAGCCCGCCTGCGCGAGTACCTCGCCCACCTGCACGCCGAAGGCCTGACCGAGGACGACTACCGCTGGCTGAGCAAGAGCGAGCTGGACGAGCAGCTGCGCATTCCCAGCTCGCTGGGCGCCATCCACACCCCGCACTGCGCCACCATCGACCCGGCCAAGCTGGTCCGTGGCCTGGCCCGCGCGGTGGAAGGCCAGGGTACGCAGATTTTCGAGAAGAGCCGCGTCACCCACTGGGCGCCCGGCCTGCTGCGCACCGACCGGGGAGAGCTGAAGGCTCACTGGGTGGTGCCGGCCATCGAAGGCTACGCCGCCGACCTGCCGCCGCTGGGCAATTACCAACTGCCGGTACAGAGCCTGCTGGTGGCCACCGAGCCGCTACCCGAATCGGTGTGGGCCGAAATCGGCCTCGACAAGGGCCAGGCCTTCAGCGAATTCAGCCGCCAGGTCACCTACGGCCAGCGCACCCCGGACAACCGCCTGGCCTTCGGCGCCCGCGGCGGCTACCGCTTCGGCGGCAAGCTGCGTAACGACTTCAGCCTGACCGAGGATGAAGTCGGCCTGCGCCGCTACCTGTTCAGCGAACTGTTCCCGCAGCTCAAGGACGTGCGCATCACCCACACCTGGGGCGGCAACCTGGGCATGTCGCGGCGCTTCCACCCGCACATGCTGATCGACCGCCGCAACGGCATCGCCCTCGCGGGCGGCTACGGTGGCGAAGGCGTCGGCGCCACCAACCTGGGCGGCCGCACCCTCGCCGACCTGATCCTCGGCCAGGACAGCGCCCTCACCCGCCAGCCCTGGGTCATCAATGATCGCAGCGTGCAGGACGGCCTGCGCGGCTGGGAACCCGAACCCTGCCGCTGGCTGGGCTACAACGCCATCATCCGCAGCTTCGTGCACGAGGACGATGTGCTGGCCAACCCCCACAGCGCGCCCTGGCGCCGCCGCCTGGCCGAGAAAGTCGCCGCCAGCATGGAAAACCTGATGACCTGGAAGGTCGGCTGACACGCTGACCTGCTTGCGAACAGTCAGCCCCCGAACAGTCAGCCCCGAATAGAAAGCCCACTGGAGCCCCCCGTATGAAACTGACCCACCTGAAGAACACCCTGCACGCCGAACTCGGTGAAGCCAACCCGGTTGCCGTGCCCCTGGGCGAGCCGATTTCGGAAACCCGCGTGGAATCCATCGAGCGCACCGACCGCGTGGAAACCGGCATCTGGGAATGCACCCCCGGCCGCTGGCGCCGCCAGATCGTCGAGCAGGAGTTCTGCCACTTCATCGCCGGTCGCGGCACCTTCACTCCGGACGGCGGCGAGCCGATCGCCTTCCAGGCAGGCGACGCCTTCCTGCTGCCGCAGAACAGCCTGGGCATCTGGGACATCCAGGAAACCACGCGCAAGACCTATGTGATCATCGAGCGCGACTGATCAAAGCAAAGCGGAGGCGCAAGGCCTCCGCTTTTCTCTTTCTAGAAGCGGCCGTGCCGCCCTTCCCCGCCAGCGAAACGCTTCGCCCCGTCCACCGTCTCGCCGCTTTCGATCACCGCCATCCCGCCCTGGAATTCGTTGGCCAGCGCCACGTCGAACGACAGGTTCCACTGCGCGAACACACTGTCACGATCGGCCAGCATGCAGCGTTGCGGAAACTCGGCAATCTCCCGCGCCAGCTCCTCCGCTGACTCCAGCGCCTGCCCGCTGGGCACCACGCGATTGGCCAGGCCCATGGCCAATGCCTCCTGCGCGCCCACCGGGCGACCGGTGAGGATCAGGTCCAGCGCCCGTCCCTGACCGACGATGCGCGGCAAGCGCACGGTGCCGCCGTCGATCAGCGGCACGCCGAAGCGACGGCAGAACACCCCGCAAACCGCGTCCTCGGCCATCACCCGCAGATCCGCCAGCAGCGCCAGTTCCAGCCCGCCGGCCACGGCATAGCCCTCGATGGCGGCGATCAGTGGTTTGGACAGCTGCATACGGCTCGGCCCCATGGGCCCATCGCCTTCCATTTCCAGACGGTTGCGCCGCTCGCCATCCTCGGCCACCGCCGCCAGATCGGCGCCCGCGCAGAAGGTCCCGCCGGCGCCGGTGAGCACGGCGACACGGGCTTCCTCGTCCTGCTCGAAGTCACGCAGGGCATCGGCCAGCGCCTGGGCGGTCGGCAAGTCCACGGCGTTGCGCACCGCAGGTCGGGCGATGACCAGGGTGGTCACCGGTCCGTTCTTCTGGATTATCACGCTCATGGCGAACTCCTTGGGCCTGGAAGCGGAAAAGCAAAAGGGCCGGCATTGAGCCGGCCCTTTCACCTTACTGCGTTCGCCGCCGTGGAACAGCCCTGCTGGCCGTTCCACCGGTCAGGCTGGCCGGATCAACCGGCGTATTTCTGCAGGTTGGCCATCATCTCGCGCAGCGCTTCGACGTTGTCCTTGGGGTGTGCAGCGTTCTCGAAGTCGCAGATCTGCGCAAAGTTGGCCGCCACGTCCTCAACGCTGAAGCCTTCGCGCGGGTCAAAGCCCACGCCCAGGCTGCGCTCCCAGCGCACCTTGCCGATCCAGCCGCCGCCGACTTCGAACAGGCCGGAGGTTTCCTGGCAGGCTTCGCTGCCCAGGTACACCACCAGCGGGCTGACCAGTTCGGGCTTGAGCGCCTCGAACACCTGCGGCGGAATCAGGCCTTCGGTCATGCGGGTGCCGCCGGTGGGGGCGATGGCGTTGACGAAGATGTTGTTCTTGCGGCCTTCGATGGCGAGGTTGCGGGTCAGGCCGTAGAGGCCCAGCTTGGCCATGCCGTAGTTGCTCTGGCCAAAGTTGCCGTAGATGCCGGAGGTGGACGAGGTGAAGATCACCCGGCCGTAGCCCTGCTCGCGCATGAACGGCCACGCGGCGCGGGTCACCTTGTAGGCGCCTTCGACGTGGACCTTGTAGACCAGGTCCCAGTCGGCATCTTCCATCTTGTGGAAGGTCTTGTCGCGCAGGATGCCGGCGTTGTTCACCACCACATCGATGCGACCGAATTCCTCGACGGCCTGGCGGACGATCTTCTCGCCGTCGGTCACCGAGTCATGGTTGGCGATGGCGGTTCCGCCGGCTTCGCGGATTTCCGCGACCACGCGGTCGGCAGCCGAGGCATTGGCGCCTTCGCCATGGGTGCTGCCGCCCAGGTCGTTCACCACCACCTTGGCGCCGTGCTTGGCGAACAGCAGGGCGTGGGCGCGGCCGATACCGCCACCGGCTCCGGTAACGATCACGACTTTTCCGTCGAAACGCAGGGCATCACTCATGATTGGGGCTCCAGGCAGGATGGTTTTTCGTCGAGTGTCCGGCAGTCACGATCCGGTCACAACCAAGACGACCCAGGCTGAATGGTGCTCGATAAGGCCAGGGGATGATCGGTCAGCGCATCGGCAGGTTCAGCTCCGAGCGCGGGCCGAGCTTGAACAGCCACCAGTCGTACTCGCTCCAGAACAGCAGCAGGCCGAAGGCCGGCAGCAGCGCCAGCGCGCCGAAGGCAGCGGGCACCCAGTCCTGGGTAAGCCAGGCGTAATAGCCGCCGGCCGCGCAGATTCCGCCCAGTACCAGCAGCACCGGAATGGCGACGAAGACGAAGTCACGGCGCAGGTGCAGCAGCGCCCGGTACAGCAGCGACCCTTGCGGCTGGCGGACGGGAATGACGGATCTGAGTGGCATGGCAGCGACCTCCGGCTGGACAAAGCCGGGGAAGCTACCGCTGCCACGCAGGGCCAATCTATCAGTCAGTTCCGAATCTTCGCCCAGATCGGTCCGTAGCTACGACACTCTTTCCTGTCGGAACGCCAGATAGTGCTGTAGCACCTGTTCCGGCGCCTCGACCTGCGGGTAGTGGCCGATGCCGGGCAGTTCGACGGTGTCCGGTTGGGGGATCAGCTCCCGGTAGCGCACCACCATGTGCGCACCGGAGATCGGGTCTTCCGGCCCGTCGATCAGGCGCAGCGGCACCACCGTGCGCTGCATAGTGCCGACCCAGCGTTCGCGATGCTGGCGACGGTCGAGGATGTAGTGGATCAGCCGGTGCATGACGCGCGGCCCGTCGTTGTGGCGGATTAGTTCCCAGAAGGCATCCAGTTCTGCTTCGGACGGCTGGGTCTGCGGGCCGAACACCTTGGCGAAGTTCTGTGCCAGGCGCTTGCGGTCGAACAGCCGGCCGAACAGGGAACCGAACGGGCCGAGCAGCAGCAGCTTCTGCGAAAGCACCGCGCGGTGGGTCTCCGGGAACAGCCCGCCGTTGAGGAAGGCCAGCGAGGCCAGGGCGAAACCGCCCTCCTCGTGCCGCGCGAGCAGCTCCTGGCCAACGCTGTTGCCGTAGTCGTGCACCAGCAGGTGCACCGGCTCGCGCACGCCCAGGTGCTCCAGCAGCGCCTGTTGCAGGTCGGCCTGTTCGAGAATGCGGTAGTCGTGGCCCCTGGGTTTGGCGGAATCGCCAAAGCCGAGCATATCGCAGGCGATCAGCCGGTAGCGCTCGGCCAGCGGTTGCCAGAGGTAGTGCCAGTCCCAGGATGCGGTGGGGAAACCGTGGACCAGCAGCAACGGAGCGCCGCTGCCGGCGCTCCAGTAACGTACTGCGTGGCCACGGAAGGTGAAGTCACTGCCCCGCGCGCGCCAGTCGCGCAGGGCGATGCCGGCCAGCGCCATCAGTCGCGGTAGCCGGGGTTCTGCAAGTCCAGCTTGCGCAGCAGCGCCGGCCACGCCAGCGCGCCGCCCATGCCCTGCTTGCTCTTGGTCACGGCGGCAGCCATGGCGCGGGCGCCATCGAGGATCGGCTGCGGGATCAGGATCAGTTCGGCGCCGCCGCCCTGGGCCAGCACCTGGATCTCGCAGGCGCGCTGCAGGGTGAACATCATCAGGAAGGTGTCGGCGATGGTGCCCGAGCAGGTCAGCAGGCCGTGGTTGGGCAGGATCATGAAGTTGGCTTCACCCAGGTCCGCCTGCAGGCGCGCCTTCTCGTCATGGTTCAGCGCCACGCCCTCGTAGCCGTGGTAGGCCAGGCTGGAGAGGACGAACAGCGACTGCTGGGAAATCGGCAGCAGGCCCTGCTTCTGCGCGGAGACGGCGATGCCGGCGGCGGTGTGGGTGTGCAGCACGCACTCGACGTCGTGGCGCACGTCGTGGATCGCGCTGTGGATGGTGTAGCCCGCCGGGTTGATGTCATAGGGGCTGTCCATCAGCTTCTTGCCCGAGGCGTCCACTTTCACCAGGCTCGACGCCGTGATCTCGTGGAACATCATGCCGTAGGGGTTGATCAGGAAGTCCTCGGTGCCGGGGACCTTGGCCGAGATGTGGGTGAAGATCAGGTCGTCCCAACCCTGCAGGGCAATCAGCCGGTAACAGGCGGCGAGGTCGACGCGGGTCTGCCACTCGGCGGCGGAGACCTGGTCCTTGACGTTCACGGTGGGCAGCGGATGAGCGGCGTGCATGGTCGGTAGCCTCTTCGTTGTTGTTGTTCGATGGCGCAGTCTAGTCAGCGCGGCAACCTGGCGACTGTCACGGAACTGACAGTTTCATCTGGCAGCGTCTGGCGAATGTTCCCCTATAAGCGCAGGCGGATAACTCAGCTTGCGTCAGCGGTTTGCCCACCTATAGTGGCGGTAGTCGCTACCAGCGGCGCCTGATCGACCCGGCGCCCGGCGACTCCCTCCGAAAGCGCTATCCAGACAGTGCGGCAGCCAGCTCGCACGTCAGGGCTGGCGGAAGCGTGCCCGATTTCCATCCCTGCCCCGGCGTCCTTTGCGACGTCTCCGAGTCATCTGGAAACATTTCGCAATATCTTTCGCAACATTCCTCAGTAGTACCCGGGAGTCGGGAGGAGACTCCAGTTCGGCCAACGAGGCAGCCGACGTGAAACGAACCGCCATCATGCAGCCCTACTTCTTTCCGTACCTGGGCTACTTCAGCCTGATCAAGCACACCGACCTGTTCGTCCTGTTCGATACCGTGCAGTACATCCACCACGGCTGGATCGAGCGCAACCGCATCCTCAATCACCAGGCCGGCTGGTCGTACATCCGCGTGCCGCGGGTCAAGCACCACCGCCAGACGCTGATCAAGGACGTGCGCCTGGACAACCGCCAGGACTGGCGGCGCAGCCTGTTCTCCCAGCTGGACGTGTACCGCAAGGTCGCGCCCTATTACCGCGACGTGCGGGAAATGATCGCCGCGTCCCTGGACCATCCGTTCGAGGACATCGTCTCGGTGAACAAGACCACCCTGGAGGCCACCTGCGCCTACCTCGGCTTCCCCCGGAAGATGCCGGTGCTGTCGCACATGGAACTGCCTATGGAGCGGCCCACCGCGCCGGACGAATGGGCGCTGAACATCTGCAAGGCACTGGGCGGCGTGGAGGAGTACTGGAATCCGCCGGGCGGGCAGAGCTTCTTCGACCGTGGAAAGTACGAGGCCGCCGGGCTGACGCTGCGCTTCCAGGAGCCGAAGCTCACGCCCTATGAACAGAAGCGCCCGACCTTCGAGGCGGGCTTGTCGATCATCGACGTGATGATGTTCAACTCCCCCGCCGATACCTCACAGATGCTCGATGCCTATGAGCTGAGCTGAATGCCCGTTACAGGCACCAGACCAGAACCGGCGCCAGCAGCAGGTTGAACAGCCCGGTCAGGACCATCAGCAGGCCGGCCGCCGAACCCTCTTCACCACCGAACTCGTAGGCCCGGCTGGTCCCCGCCCCATGGGCGCCGACACCCAGCAGTGCGCCACGGGCCAGGGCGGAGCGCAGTGGCAGCATCTTCATCAGCACGCCGCCGATCAGGGCGCCGAATACCCCGGTGATCATCACGAAGGCCGCCGTCAGCGCCGGCACGCCGCCCAGGTCATGGGACATTTCCATGGCGAACGGGGTGGTGATCGAGCGCGGGATCAGCGACAAGGTCACCTGGCCGTCCAGCGCCAGCGCGTGGGCCAGCGCCCAGGAGCTGCCGATGGCCATGCCCGAACCGGCCAGCATGCCGGTCAGCAGCGCCGGCCAGTGGCGGGCGAGCAAGGCGCGCTGCTGCCAGATCGGGATGGCGAAGGCCACAGTGGCCGGGCCGAGCAGCGCCACCAGCCAGCTGGTGTCACGGGCGTAGTCGGCGTAGCGGGCCTGCAACGGGATCGCCAGGGCGAACAGCAGCACCGGCACGAAGACGATGGGCGAGAGCCAGTACTGCTGGAACCGGCGGTAGAGGGTACGGCTGAGCAGGTAACCGCCCAGGGTCACGGCCAACCAGAACAGGGCTTGCTTATCGAGGCTCATGGCGCGATCTCCAGCGGCACATCCACTCCACCGCCAGGGCGGTGGAGAGCATCACCAGTACGGTGCTGGCAGTGATCACCAGCAGAATCTTCCAGCCTTCGCTGCGCAGCAGCGGGCCATAGTCGAGCAGGCTCATCAGCGCAGGGATGAAGAACAGCAGCATCTCCGCCAGCAGCAGGCCGGCGCCGCCCTGCAGCAGGGCCGGGCGGATCACCCCGCAGGCGAACAGCACCAGCAGCAGCGCCAGCCCGACGACGCTACCCGGCACCGGCAGCCCGGTGAGGGTGGCGATCCAGCCGCCCACCCACCAGAAGGCGGCGAGGACGGCGAGTTCGAAAGTCAGGCGGGCGGCACGGCGGAACATGGCGGCGATCTCGATGCGTTAGGCGGGTGAGGGAATCGGTTGGGAATGGCGCAAAGCCTACTCCCACGCCTATCATCCCCAAAGCGAATAGATCGAATCGGAGCCATTCCATAATGGAATTCAAGCAACTGCGCACCTTCGCCGAAGTCGTGCGCCACGGTAGTTTCACCCAGGCGGCGGTGTACCTGAACGCCAGCCAGTCGGCAGTGAGCAAGCAGGTCGCGCAGCTGGAGCAGAGCCTGCGCGTGCAGCTGCTGGAGCGCAGCGGCCCGCATATTCGCCTGACCGCCGCGGGCGAGGTGGTGCTACGCCGCGCCGAGGACATGCTGCGCCTGCGCCGCGAGCTGCATACCGAACTGGACGACCTTACCCAGCTGCACCGCGGCGAACTGCGCCTGGGCCTGCCGCTGCTGGGCGCGGATGCGCTGTTCGCCGGGCGCTTCGCCGAATACAGGCGGCGCTACCCGAACATCGACGTGCACCTGATCGAGGGCGGCAGCAAGACCATGGAAGAGATGGTCCACAGCGGCGAGCTGGAGCTGGGCGGAGGCCTCACGCCGGACGACCCCGGCTTCGACTGGCAGCCCTTCTGCAACGAGCCGCTGGACGTTCTGCTGCCCGCCGCGCACCCGCTGGCCGGGCGCGGCAGCCTGGAGCTGGCGGAACTCTCGGACACGCCGTTCCTGCTCTACCAGCAGAGCTTCACCCTCAACGACCGCCTGCTGCGCGCCTGCCGCGAGGCCGGTTTCGAGCCGAAGGAAGGCGGCCGCAGCGGCCAGGCGGATTTCCTCGGCGCGCTGGTCGCCGCCGGCCAAGGCGCGGTGCTGCTGCCGCGGGTGGTGGCAAAGGACCTGGAGCGGCCGGGACTGGTCCGCGTGCTGCTGAGCCAGCCGGACCTGCGCTGGGACATCAGCTTCATCTGGCGGCGCGACGCCTATCTGTCGAATGCCGCGAAGGCCTGGCTGGCGCTGATGGTGGAAATGCCGCTGCATCCAGAAGGTGCGGAGTGAAGCAAGGCTCGCGAGCAAGGGCCAGGCGTCCCTCGATTCCACCAAGATCGTAGGGCGCATATCCCGGAACGGGTTATCCGACGGCAACTTGGCGGCGGACAACGCTGGCGCGTTATTCGCCCTACCAGAGCTCGGCACGAAGCCTTTCAGAGCAGCACAGGAAACTCGCTGACGAGCCGCGGCCACTGCAGCTGCGCCTCTCTGTCATCCGCCAGCAGCCGGAAGCCGGCGAATTCGAAAGCCGGCGACACGGTGCAGCCCACCAGCACGTAATCCCCCAGGCAACGTGCAGCCTGCCAGGCGTGGGCCGGCACGGCACGTTGCGGCAGGCTGTCCTCGCCCACCGGGCCGAGGACCTCGCGGCGCACCTCGGCATCCGGCCGTTCGGCGACCAGCAGCTCCAGCGCGCTGCCCTCGTGAAAGTGCCAGAGCTCGTCGGCGTCCACGCGGTGCCAGCGGCTGACGGTGCCGGCGGGCAGGAGGAAAAGGATGGCCGACGACTGCGGCCGGCCATCGGCGCCCACCAGTCTCGATTCGAACACCCGGCGATAGAAGCCGCCCTCGGGGTGCGGGGCAAGCTGCAGGGTGTCGATCAGGTAGCGGGCGCGGGGATGCATCAGGCCTTCAGCGCGGCGATGAAATCAGCCAGCCACGGCTCGGAGTCGGTCTCCTGGTCCACCGTCTCGCTGCCGTCCAGGCGCAGCATCGGCACCACTTCCTGCACGCCCAGCTCGGCGTACAGCTCGCGCACCTGCTCGCCGCCACCGCAGTAGGTATCGCCGTAGCTGGAATCGCCCAGCGCCAGCACGGCGCCCGGACGACCGCGCCACTCTCCCGGCAGGCGGTCGCGGATGGCATGGAACAGGGGCTGGAAGCTGTCCGGCAGGTCGCCCATGCCGGTGGTGGCGGTCACTACCAGGAAGGCCTCGGGAGCGAACTCGAGCATGGCGTCCAGGGTGGCACGCGGGTCATACCAGGCTTCGAAGCCGGCGGCTTCGAGCAGGCGCTTGGCGTGGCGCGCGACTTCTTCGGCGGTGCCGTAGACCGAACCGGACACGATGGCGACTTTCATGTTCACTCCCACAAGGCAAGACAAGGCCGCCCATTATGCCCCATCCGTGCCGCACCGCGCCGGGGCTGGTATAGTTTTGCCCTACCCGGCCGCTAGGACATTGTCCGCCGCGGCGCTCCCTGAAGTGGATTTTCGCGAGGCGCGCATGGGCCAGACCCCAGCCCCCATCCTGATCACCGGCGCCAGCCAGCGCATCGGCCTGCACTGCGCGAAACGCCTGCTGCTCGAAGGCCAGCCGGTCATCGTGACCCATCGCCAGGACAAGCCCGGCATCGCCGAATTGCGCGAACTGGGCGCCACCTGCCTGCACGCCGAACTGGCCGATGAAACCGGCATCCTGGCCTTCGTCGACGAACTGAGGTCCCGCACCGACCGGCTGCGCGCGATCATCCACAACGCCTCGGCGTGGATCGGCGACACCCCCGGCGAGGAAGCCCAGGCCTTCGAATCGCTGTTCCGCCTGCACATGCTCGCGCCCTACCTGATCAACCTGCGCTGCACGCCCCTGCTCGAGCGCGACGCCGCCGAGCGCGGCGCCCCGGCGGACATCATCCATCTCTCCGACGACGTCGCCCGCAAGGGCAGCGCCAACCGCATCGCCTACTGCGCCAGCAAGGCCGGCCTGGACAACCTCACCCTGTCCTTCGCCGCGAGCCTCGCGCCGCGCATCAAGGTCAACGGCATCGCGCCGGCACTGATCCTGTTCAACGAAGGCGACGACGACGCCTACCGCGCCCGCACCCTGGCGAAATCCGCCATGGGCATCGAGCCCGGCCCGGACGTGATCTACCAGAGCGTGCGCTACCTGCTCGACAGTCCCTACGTGACCGGCACTACCCTGACCGTCAACGGCGGCCGGCACCTCAAATGACCCGCCCGGCGCGGGCGCGAGGAACTCCCACCATGATCGAAGACCTGTCTCACCACTACCGTGAGATTCTCCAGGGGATCGGCGAAGACCCGACCCGAGAAGGCCTGCTGGACACCCCCAAGCGCGCGGCCAAGGCCATGCAGTACCTCTGCCACGGCTACGGGCAGACGCTGGACGAGATCGTCAACGGCGCGCTGTTCGCCTCGGACAATGACGAAATGGTGATCGTGAAGGACATCGAGCTCTACTCGCTGTGCGAACATCACCTGCTGCCCTTCATCGGCAAGGCCCATGTGGCGTACATTCCCACCGGCAAGGTGCTGGGCCTGTCGAAGGTCGCGCGCATCGTCGACATGTTCGCGCGGCGCCTGCAGATCCAGGAAAGCCTGACCCGGCAGATCGCCGAGGCGGTCCAGCAGGTCACCAGCGCCGCCGGCGTGGCGGTGGTGATCGAGGCGCAGCACATGTGCATGATGATGCGCGGGGTGGAGAAGCAGAACTCGGTGATGAACACCTCGGTGATGCTTGGCGCCTTCCGCGCGTCCACCAATACCCGCCAGGAATTCCTGCAACTGATCGGACGGAGCAAGTGAAATGACGCAATTGCAGCCGGGCATGGCGCGAATCCGGGTCAAGGACCTGCGCGTGCGCACCTACATCGGCATCAAGGAAGAGGAAATCCTCAACAAGCAGGATGTGCTGATCAACCTCACCATCCTCTACCCCGCCGGTGATGCGGTGCAGGTCAACGACATCGACCACGCGCTGAACTACCGCACCATCACCAAGGCGATCATTGCCCACGTCGAGGAAAACCGCTTCGCCCTGCTCGAGCGCCTGACCCAGGAACTGCTCGACCTGGTGATGGCCAACCCGGCGGTGCACTACGCCGAGGTGGAAGTGGACAAACCCCACGCACTGCGCTTCGCCGAGTCGGTATCGATCGCCCTGGCCGCCCAGCGCTGAGCCGCGCTCTGCACTTGCACGCGCGTGCCAGTCGGCCAACGGGCGTTGCTGGCAGATCGCCCGCCTCTTAGAATCTCGCCAGCCCCGCCATGCGCCTCCGATGCGCCTTAGTTGAGAGACCTGCCATGACCGAGCCGATGAACCTGACCGACGAGCAGCGTACCGAACTCGAAGCCGCCGCGTTCCGCACCCTGGTGCAGCACCTGCGTACCCGCAAGGACGTGCAGAACATCGATCTGATGAATCTTGCCGGGTTCTGCCGCAACTGCCTGTCCAAGTGGTACAAGGCCGCGGCGGACGACATGGGCCTGCCGGTCAGCCCGGATCAGGCCCGCGAAGAGATCTACGGCATGCCTTACGCCGAATGGAAGGCCAAGTACCAGACGGAAGCCTCGCCCGAGCAACAGGCGGCCTTCGACCACGCGAAGAAACACTAAGAGTTTGCCTTGATGACCCTCACTGATTTCCGCTCGCGCCTGCGCAGCGAACAGCACCTGTTCACCGATACCCTGGCGTACATCGCCGAGCACTACAGCTACACCCCCAGCGCCTTCACCAACGGCAGCGTGGAAAACCCCGCCGGGCAGAACGAAGGCTCCTGCAAGACCCTGGGTTTCGCGATCCTCGAAGGTTTGAGCCAGGAAGAGTCGCTGCTGGCATTCGGCGAGCACTACCGCGCCGTGCGCGAGCATCCCGAAGGCACCGACCACGCCAACATCCGTGCGCTGCAGACCACTGGCCTGGCCGGCGTCAACTTCGAGCGCCAGCCGCTGTCGCGCCGCGGCTGAGGTTATCCGGCTCCATAAAAAAAGCCCCGCATCAGCGGGGCTTTTTTATGGAGCATCATGCTCGACGGCGGATAACGCTGACGCCTTATCCACCCTACGAAGAATGCCCACCTCGCCGAGTGGGCAAGAAAAAGGCCCCGCAAGCGGGGCCCCTTCCTGCACGCCGGCTCTTCGGGCCGTTACAGGGAATCCAGGTAACGCTCCACATCCAGCGCGGCCATGCAGCCGGCGCCGGCGGAGGTGATCGCCTGGCGGTAGACGTGGTCAGCCACGTCGCCGGCAGCAAAGACACCGGGAATACTGGTCGCGGTGGCATTGCCATCGCGGCTGCCGCTCACCACCAGGTAGCCGTCCTTCAGCGCAAGCTGGCCTTCGAACAGCGAGGTGTTGGGCGTGTGGCCGATGGCGACGAACAGGCCATCCACTTTCAGTTCGGAATCCTCGCCGTCGTTGTGGCGCAGGCGCACACCGGTGACGCCCATGTCGTCGCCCAGCACTTCCTCCACCTGGGCATTCAGGCGCAGTTCGATCTTGCCTTCGGCGATGCGCGCACGCAGCTTGTCCTGCAGGATCTTCTCGGCGCGGAAGCTTTCGCGGCGGTGCACGAGGGTCACCTTGCTGGCGATGTTGGCCAGGTACAGGGCCTCTTCCACGGCAGTGTTGCCGCCGCCGACCACCGCCACTTCGCGGTTGCGGTAAAAGAAACCATCGCAGGTGGCGCAGGCGGACACACCTTTGCCCATGAAGCTCTCTTCCGACGGCAACCCCAGATAACGCGCGCTGGCGCCGGTGGCGATGATCAGTGCATCGGCGGTATAGGTGCCGCTGTCACCCTTGAGCACGAAGGGCTTGCCGGCCAGGTCCACGCCGTGGATGTGATCGAAGACGATCTCGGTCTCGAAGCGCTCGGCGTGCTCCTGCATGCGCTGCATCAACGCCGGGCCGGTCAGGCCATGGGGGTCGCCCGGCCAGTTGTCGACCTCGGTGGTGGTGGTCAGCTGGCCGCCGGCCTGCATACCGGTGATCAGCAGCGGCTTGAGGTTGGCACGGGCGGCATAGACCGCGGCGCTGTAGCCGGCGGGCCCGGAACCCAGAATGATGACGCGCGCATGACGATCGGACATGACAGCCTCCAGTGCACAGGTGAATGAGTCGGGCAAAGAAAAGGGAGCTGCCAAAGCACCAGGGGGAAGGTTGGGAGGGCGGCAGCTCCACGTAAAAGTTTCTTGCGCGATCCGCATGGCCCGGAGACCGTGGGCAATGCGGTGTGACCCAAGTCACAATTCGCATTGTCCTGCAGAACGCTGGGAATCCCTTGAGATAAGTCAGGGATTTCCGCAGTCGCCCCGAACGCCTTGAGATAAGTCAGGGAGCGGCGGATCGACCCTCGAACTTGTTCGATAGCAGATGGCGCGCAGCTTACCGCCGCCGCTGCGTCCTGCTGAAATGTCCAATATCAATGCCCTCCATAGGCTGCCCCTATGCAGCGGGCACCCATTGCCTGGATGGCTAGACTCAAGAAACCAAAGGTCACCCGTATCACCATGAACCTTCGCGCCCGCCTGCTATGGCTGTGCCTGCCCCTGTTCATCGCGAGCCTTGCCGGGGTCTGGCTGCTGTCGGACTTGATCCTGCTCGACCGCTTCGACCGCGGGGACCGCCAGCGCCTGGCCGACGAGGTGCGAATCGTCCACAACCGCATCGCCTACGAGAAGCAGCGCAACCTCGATATCGTCCACAGCTATGCCTGGTGGGACGCCAGCTACCAGTTCATGCGCCTGCCGCAGACACGCTTCGTCGAGGACAACCTGGATCAGGACCTGCTCGGCATCCTCGGCTTCGACTACGTGCTCTACGTCGACCGCGACGGGCGCATTCTCGCCCAGCAGTGGAAGCTCGACGAACTGGCCCAGCGCTTCCCCGGCCAGCAGGTACCGGCCCCCGCCCAGTTGCGCCAGAGCATTCTCAGCACCGCGCTGCGCCTGGGCGCGCTGCACATCGACGGCGACCCACGTCACAGCCTCGACCAGTTGCTGCAGGTAGAGGGCATCCCGCAGCTGTTGCTCAGCTACCCGATCAGCAACACCTCCGGCACCGCCGAGCCGGCCGGCGCGGTCATCGCCGGCGTGCTGCTCGACAATGCGCGCATGTCCAACCTGCAGACCCAGATGGGCGCGACCCTGCGCCTGGTGCAGGACGAGGTGAAAGGCAACGACTGGCGTACCCTGAACATCCCTACAGGGCGCGGCGCCACCCTGCTCAGCCCGCGACGCCTGCTGGACGAGAACAGCCAGCAGATGTCCCTGCTCTACCTCGACTCCCTCGGCAAGCCGCAACTGCGCCTGGAGCTCACCAGCCCGCGGCCGCTTTACCAGCAGGGCCAGCAGTCCGTGCGGCTGTTCCTCTACCTGACGCTGGCACTGCTCGGCGGCGCCATCCTGCTGGCCTACGTGGCACTGGAATTCCGCATCATCCGCCGCGTCACCAGCATGAACCGCGAGGTCGCGGTCATCGGCCAGGACGACACGCCCTCGCGCCTGAGCCCCCAGGGCACGGACGAACTGGGCCAACTGGCGAACGAGATGAACCGCACCCTCGACCGCCTGGAACAGAGTGAAGCGCGCGACCGGGCGATCCTCGACGCGATCCGCGACGGCTACTTCGAGATGGACACCCAGGGCATCATCCGCACGCTCAACCCGGCGCTGTGCCGAATGCTCGGCTATGACGCCGAGCAGCTCAGCGGCCAGCACTTCAGCATCCTGCTGCAGGAGCAGGACCTGCTCCGCGCTCGCAGCCTCTACCAGCAGGCCCGCGACGACGAGCAGGAAACTACCTTCTCCGCGCCCTTCAAGCGCCGCGACGGCCGGCTGGTGAGCTGCGAGACGCGGCTCTCGGCGATCCGCGACGGCCAGGGCGAGTTCCAGGGATTCCGCGGCATCCTGCGCGACATCAGCGACCAGGTCGCCTACCAGAAGCAGTTGATCGACCTGGCCTACCGCGACACCCTCACCGAGCTGGGCAACCGCAAGGCGTTCAACGAACAGTTGCAGCAGGCCGTCGTGCACAGCAACCGGGTCGCGTTGCTGTACATCGACCTGGACCGCTTCAAGCAGGTCAACGACCGCTTCGGCCACGCCCTCGGCGATGCCCTGCTCAGCACGGTCGGCGAGCGTATGCGCGGCAGCCTGCGCCAGCCGGACCAGGCCTTCCGCCTGGGCGGCGACGAATTCGCCGTGCTGCTGGAGAACGCCGAGCCGGATCAGGCCGAAGCCCTGGGCTTGCGCCTGCTGGCGGTGCTGGGCGCCGAGTACGACCTGGGCGGCCAGGTGATCGACTTCGTCACCCCCAGCATCGGCATCGCCTTCTACCCGCAGGATGCCGGTGACGCCGACGCCCTCACCCGCGCCGCCGACATCGCCATGTACCAGGCCAAGCAGGAACGCAACCGCTGCTATCGCTACACGGCAGCCTGAGCGCCGGCCCGCGAACACATACCCGGCAAAACAGACGGCTCGCCGGCCGTTCGCCCGGTCTGCTAAGGTCGCCTACGGTTCAACCCTGGAGAATCCGATGTCCACCCTGAGCGGCCCGCAATACCTCAGCGAAGGCCTGAAACTGATGATGCGCCCCGGCCTGCGACTGTTCGTCCTGCTGCCCCTGAGCATCAACATCCTGCTGTTCGTCGGCCTGATCGGCTTCGCCATCAACCAGTTCAGCCACTGGGTCGATGCCCTGATGCCCAGCCTGCCGGACTGGCTCAGCTTCCTGCAGTTCATCCTCTGGCCGCTGTTCGTGGCACTGGTGCTGCTGATCGTATTCTTTACCTTCACCATGATCGCCAACATCATCGCCGCGCCCTTCAACGGCTTCCTCGCGGAGAAGGTCGAGGTGGTGGTGCGAGGCACCGACGACTTCCCCGAATTCAGCTGGGGCGAACTGATGGCCATGGTGCCGCGCACCATCGGCCGCGAGCTGCGCAAGCTCGGCTACTTCCTGCCGCGCGCCATCGCGCTGTTCATCCTCAGCCTGATCCCCGGGCTGAACCTGATTGCCGCGCCGCTGTGGCTGATTTTCGGCGTATGGATGATGGCCGTGCAGTACATCGACTACCCCGCGGACAACCACAAGCTGGGCTGGAACGAGATGCTCGCCTGGCTGCGCAGCAAGCGCTGGGCGTGCATGGGCTTTGGCGGCATCACCTACCTGGCGCTGCTGATTCCGGTGGTCAACCTGGTGATCATGCCCGCCGCCGTGGCGGGTGCGGTGCTGTTCTGGGTGCGTGAAGGCGGCGATCAGGCACTGGTGAAGTAATCACCGGCGCCGCCTGAGCCGCTGTCACCTATCGATCATCGCGCTGTCATCGGCGCGCCACCGCGCGCCGGGACACTGCAAGCATGACCACGACTCCCCTGCGCATCGCGCTGATCAGCGAAACCTTTCCGCCGGAAATCAACGGCGTTGCCAACACCCTTGGCCGGTTGGCCTCGGGGCTGTTGCGCCTCGGACACCAGATCCAGGTCGTGCGCCCGCGCCAGCAGGGCGATGAAGGCCGTCACAGCGATGGCGACCTCGTGCTCACCCGGGGCTGGCCGCTGCCCGGCTACCCCGGCCTGCAATGGGGCCAGTCATGCCTGCACAAGCTGCTGCGCCACTGGAACAGTACCCGCCCGGACGTGCTCTACATCGCCACCGAAGGCCCGCTCGGCCTCGCCGCCCTGCGTGCCGCACGGCGCCTGCGGATTCCGGTGATCAGCGGCTTCCACACCAATTTCCAGCAGTACAGCGCGCACTATGGCTTCGGCCCGCTGATGCGCCTGGTGACGCTGTACCTGCGCTGGTTCCACAACCGCACTCAGCAGACCCTGGTGCCCAGCGCCAGCCAGTCCGTGGAGCTGCAACGGCGCGGTTTCGAGCGCCTGGCGCAGCTAGCGCGCGGTGTCGACAGCAAACTGTTCGACCCCGCCCGGCGCGATGAATCGTTGCGCCGCGAGTGGGGTTTGAGCGAACGCGACATCGCCGTGCTGCACGTCGGACGGCTGGCGGCGGAGAAGAATCTGTCGCTGCTGGGCAGCAGCTTCCGCGCGCTGTGCGCGGCGCACCCGCAGCTCAAGCTGCGCCTGGTGATAGTCGGCGACGGCCCACAGCGCGCACAGCTGCAGAAGGAATTGCCCGAAGCGGTGTTCTGCGGCCTGCAACGCGGCGAAGAACTGGCCCGGCACTACGCCAGTGGCGACCTGTTCCTGTTTCCCAGCCTGTCGGAAACCTTCGGCAACGTGGTCCTGGAAGCCTTGGCGTCAGGGCTGGGTGTGGTGGCTTTCGACCAGGCAGCCGCCGGCCAGCACATTCGCCACGGGCACAACGGCGTACTCGGCGTGCCAGGGGAAGACCAGAGCTTCTTCGAAGCAGCGAGCTGGTTGCTGGGCGACCCGGAGCGCCTGCGCCGGGTGCGCCTCAATGCGCGTCACCACGCCATCCATCAGGCGTGGGACACGGTGGTCGAGCGTTTCGAGGGCTATCTGCAGGCAGCCTGCCGCACAGCCTTGCCGGGGAAGAACCCCGGCGGTCTGGGGCACCCTGAAATCCACAAATAGGATCAGGTGAAGGGCTTGGGCTCGGCGGCGAAGGACAGGCTCATGGCGCCCGCGCCGAGGTTGATGCCACCCGTGGGGCTGAGCATCGCCAGGTGTACCTGGATGCCTTTTGCCTCGCAGGCATCCTCCAGCGCCGCGAATCCGGGCAGGTCGCGCAGGGCGGAAGGATCGCCGGCGTAGCTCAGGCACATCTGCGGCGCCAGCAGCTCGCCCGCCTCGACCCGCGCACGGGCGAAGTTGAGCAGGCGCTCGGCGGACTTCTCGTAGTTCGGCGACACCGATACCGGCTTGTCCTCGCCCTGTACCAGGCTCAGCACCGGTTTCATGTCGAGCATCGAGCCCAGGCCGAGGAAGGCACCGCGCAGGCGGTCGCCGATGCTGCTGCGGTCGCCCTTCTGGAAGCCCCGGCGACGGATATGCCCCAGGTCGCTGGCGACCAGGAAGGTGTTCATCTGCTGGCTGAGCTGTTCCAGGCGGGTACGTACGGCATTGGGATGCTGATCTTCACCGAGCAGGCGCACGCCTTCGGCGGCCAGCACGGCAAGGCCGGCGAACACGGTCTGGCTGTCGATCACCCGCAACGCGAACGGCCCGGCGATGCCGGCGGCGGCGCGGCGCTCTTTGTAGCTCTGCAGCAGGCTGAAGGAGGCCTGGGTGGCGTGCTCGAAGATCGGGCTGCGCTGGCTGGTCACGGTCAGGCAGATCACGTAGTCGAAGTCGGTGACCAACTGCTCCAGGAACCAGTCGTGGGTCTGCGCCGGCGTCAGCGGTTCGCTGCCGTCCTCCGGGCCAACCTTGGGCAGGTCCTGGGAATAGAATTTGAGGGTGGTATCGGGATCGCGGTCATCGACGATGCGCCGCTCGCCCACACGGATGCCGATGGGCAGTACGCGAATGTTGTTGGCAGCAAGGAATTCCGGGGGAAGGTCACAGGTTGCATCGACCACCAAGCCGATCCGCATGTCTTACTCCTATGGCCGTATCCCGGCCTATTTTTGTGTGAACGCCGTCATACTCTGCCCGTTTCGGACTGGGAAGTCAGCATGCGGAAAGGTGGGTCTCGGAAAAGATTTGTAAACGCCTAGGACGGTGCTTTCAGACCATTCAGGCCATCAATACCCCGCCATAACCGAGACGCTCCTGCGAAAAGCAAAAAAGCCCCTGGCACCGTCGGCGCCAGGGGCTTTTCATTTCAACGAAGCGCGGATCAGGCCAGCGACATCAGCGCATCGCGGCTGAAGGGCTTGATGTCCTCCAGGCGGCCGTCACGCACTTTCACTGCCCAGTCCGGGTCGACCAGCAGGGCGCGGCCGACGGCTACCAGGTCGAACTCTTCCTTGTTCAGGCGCTCCAGCAACCCGTCGATACCCGACGGCTGCGCGACTTCCTCGGTGTTGCCGAAGAAGGCGAGGAACTCGCTGCCATCCAGGCCGACGTTGCCGACGGTGATGGTCGGCTTGCCGGTGAGCTGGCGGGTCCAGCCGGCCAGGTTGAGGTCGGAGCCTTCGAATTCCGGAATCCAGAAGCGGCGGGTGGAGCAGTGGAAGATGTCCACGCCGGCATCCGACAGCGGCTTGAGGAAGGCTTCCAGCTCTTCGGCGGTCTGCACCAGGCGGGCGCTGTAGTCCTGCTGCTTCCACTGGGAGAAGCGGAAGATGATCGGGTAGTCGGGGCCGACGGCCGCGCGCACGGCCTGGATCAGCTCGATGGCGAAGCGCGAACGGTTGGCCAGGCTGCCACCGTATTCGTCGGTGCGCTTGTTGCTGCCGTCCCAGAAGAACTGGTCGATCAGGTAGCCGTGGGCGCCGTGGATTTCCACGCCGTCCATGCCGATGGCCTTCGCGTCGACGGCGGCCTGGGCGAAGGCGGCGATGACGTCCTGGATGTCCTGCTTGGTCATCTCATGGACCAGCACGGTGCCGTCCTTTTCCTTGCCGCTGGGGCCATAGCCCGGAACGCTGGCATCCGGCTCGGTGCCCAGGCGGCGCACGGCGCCGACGTGCCACAGTTGCGGGACGATCTTGCCGCCTTCGGCGTGCACGGCGTCGACCACCTGCTTCCAGCCAGCCAGGGCATCCTCACCGTAGAAGCGCGGCACGTTCGGGTAGCCGTTGGCAGCCTTGTGGTTGACCGTGGTTCCTTCGGTGACGATCAGGCCGACGCCAGCAGCGGCGCGGCGACGGTAGTACTCGACCACCTGGGCGTGGGGTACGCCGCCCGGGGTGAAGTTGCGGGTCATCGGCGCCATCACGATGCGCGTGGGCAGTTCCAGGCCGCCCAGGCGGAAGGGCGAGAACAGGGTGTCTACGGATGCGGTCATTGAGATCTCCATGACGACCAGGCGACCGGTCGTCTCGTTTTTGGAAAGGAAAATGATGACTCAGGCAGATCAGGCCTGAAGCAGGTGCTCCAGGCGTTCGATAAAGCGCTCCACCGGTTTGAGCGAGGCACTGACTTTCATCCGTGCCAGCACGCCCTGCCAGGCGTTGCCGATGAACTCGGCGAGGGATTCGGCGTCTTCCGCTGCCGGCAGCTCCCCGGCGCGCTGGGCGTCGACCAGGCAACCCTGCAGGGTGTCGATGGACTGCTGGAGGATGCCGTCGACGCGCTCGGCGATGGCCGGCGACAGCTCGGCCATCTCGAAGCTCAGGCTGCCGATGAAGCAGTGGTATTCGAGCTTCTCCTGGCGGGCGAAGTGCGCCAGCAGTTCGCGGTAATAGGTGAGGATGCGCGCACGCGGACCCAGCGCCGGGTTGCCCAGCGCTTCGGCGTAACGGGCCAGGCGCGGTGCGTACAGGTGCTCAAGGGCCTGCAGGGCGAAGTCTTCCTTGCTCTCGAAATAGTGATAGAAGGAACCCTTGGGGATGCCGGCGGCCTGGACGATGTCCTGCACGCCGGTGCCGTGGTAGCCGCTGCGGGTCATCGCCAGGGAGCCCTTGGCGAGGATCAGGTCGCGCTTGTCGAGTCGGATGCTGTTCATGGGCGCAAGAATATGACCGGTCGTCTCGCTTTTTCCAGCACCATTGATCGCAGTGATTTTCCTCTACAAGCAGATCAGCGAATCGCCGGGCTTTCCAGCAGCCCCGCCACGCCTTCCTGCAGCAGTTCGCGCAGGCGCTCCACCACTGCTTCCGGCTCGGCTTCGCTGCGGTGCAGGCACAGGCCCAGCGGCGCCATCACCGGCAGCCCGGCGCGCTCGGCGTCCAGTCGTTCGACGCTGGCCGGCAGGCCGATCGGCGTGCGCAGGCCGACGCCCAGCCCCGCGCCGACCGCCGCCCAGATTCCGGACAACCCGGCACTGGTGAATGCCACGCGCCAGGGGATACCGGCGCGATCCAGCGCCGCCGTTGCCGCGCTGCGCAGCAGGCACGGCGCCTCCAGCATCACCAGTGGCAAGGGTTCCGTACCGGGAGATGGGAGTGCGTCCGGCGCACCGATCCAGCATTGCGTCACGGCGCCGATGCGCTCCATGTGCGGCGTGCGTTCGCCGGTTTCCCAGGCCAGCGCCAGGTCCAGTTCACCGTTGCGCACACCTTCGATGAGCTGCTGATTGCGTGCCGTGCGTACCTCGATGCGCACCTTGGGGTGGGCGCGGGCGAAGCGCGCCAGCACAGCCGGCAGCAGGGTTTCGCCGAAGTCTTCCTGCAGGCCGAGGCGCACCCGACCTTCCAGCACGCCGCCGCGCAAGGCACCTGCCGCTTCGTCATTCAACTCCAGCAGGCGGCGGGCGTAGGCCAGCAGCGTCTCGCCCGCCTCGGTCAGCGCCATGCCGCGCCCTTCACGGCGCAGCACCGGGATGCCGGCCTGCTCTTCCAGCTTCTTCAACTGCGCGCTGATGGCTGAAGTGGAACGCCCCAGGCGATCCGCCGCGCGGGCGAAGCTGCCCAGCTCGATGCCGGTGACGAAGGTGCGCAGCACGTCCAGGTCGAAATTGATGCGGGCCATGGCAACCATCCTTATTAATCGAACTATCGGTCAAATATTTCCCGATTTTCCGAATAAAATTGCCGGGCTAGCCTGAACTCGTCAATCACTCACCGAGGAACGGCGCCATGCCTACCGTCCGCATCTCCCTGCTCAAGGGCAAGCAACCCGAGTACCTGCGCGAACTCGCCAACACCGTCTACGACGCCATGCACGAGGCCTTCAACGTGCCGGAGGGCGACCAGTTCGTGATGATCCACCAGCACGAGACAGAAGAGTTCGTCTTCAACCGCCACTACCTGGGCGGGCCGCGCAGCGACGACTTCGTGCTGATCGCCATCACCATCGGCCGGCCACGGGACTCGCAGACCCGACAGGCGTTCTACCGCCGGCTGAATGTGCTGCTGGGCGAGCGGCTGGGCATAGCCAGCGAGGACGTGATGGTGCAGATCACCAACAGCGACGCAGACGACTGGTCCTTCGGCGGCGGGCGCATGGGTGTGCTGACGCGTCCCGATGCGGTCAGTGCCAGCTGACGCGCTGCTCCAGCGGGAAACGCAGGCGCGGGTTGTAGACGCCGTTGTCGGCAGCCCGCCCGGCGGCCAGCAGCATGATCGGTACCGCGCCACGGGGAATCTGCAGCACCTTGCGCAGCCGCACCTCGTCGAAGCCTTCCATGGGGCAGGTGGCGTAGCCGTGGCTCTGCAGGGCGAGCATCAGGTTCTGCGCCGCCAACGCGGTGGACTTCACCGCCCACAGGCGCATCTCGGCGTGGCTGTTGGGCTGACGCATCAGCGCGCGACGACGGCCGACCACCGCGTACAGCGCGCGCTTGAACAGCCCGCGCAGGCCGAACGCCCCCTGGTTGTACTGGAAGGGCGCGGTGCGCTGGTAGAAGTCGCGCACCTTCTCCGGCACCTGCGGCTCGGGCCACTGGTCGAGGACGGCCGCGCAGGACTCGCGCCAGGTATCCGGCCGCGCCAGCACGGCAATCAGCACCGGTGCCGTGCGCGCCGCATTCTGCCCCAGGCACACCGGCGTCAGTTGGCGGCGCAGTTCGGCGTCGCGGATCACCTGGAAGCTCCACGGCTGCAGGTTGCACGCATTGGGCGCCAGCACCGCCTGCTCCAGGCAGTCGCGCAGCACACTTTCCGGCACCGGCTCATCGAGGAATCGCCGCACCGCGCGGCGCTGTTCGATCAGGGCGCGCAAGGCATCGGGGGTGGCGGGCAGACAGGCGGACTCAGCGGCGAAACGGCTCATGGCGGGCTCCGGAAGCAGGTCGCCCGATTAAGCCGTCACCCCTGGCGTGGAGCAAGACGAAAGGGAGAAATGCCGGCGGGATTGGCGCTTGCGCCCTCTCCCGCCGGCAGGATCAGGCGCCCAGCGCCTTCTCGATGGCCTGGATCAGCGCCGGATCATCCGGCGTGGTGCGCGGGCTGAAGCGGGCCAGCACGCGGCCATCCGGGCCGAGGAGGAACTTCTCGAAGTTCCAGGTGATGTCGCCGGGGAACTCGGCGCCCTCGCCCGCCAGCAAGCGGTACAGCGGGTGGCGCTCGGAGCCGTTGACCTCGAGCTTGCCCGACATCGGGAAGCTCACCCCGTAGTTCAGCGAGCAGAACGACTGGATCTCGGATTCGCTGCCCGGCTCCTGCCCGGCGAACTGGTTGCACGGCAGGCCCAGTACCACGAAACCCTGATCCTTGTATTGCTGGTAGAGCTGCTCCAGACCGGTGTACTGCGGAGTCAGGCCGCATTTCGAGGCGACGTTGACCACCAGCACGACCTTGCCCTTGAGCGGGGCCAGCGGCAGATCCTGGCCGTCGAGACCATGCAGCGTCAGATCGTGAAAAGCGCTCATTGCTTGCTCCTTGAAGAGGTAGGCACAAAGTGCCCGCGCAGGGAGCGGACAACCTGTCCGTCGTGCTGCGCAATCCCAGTCGATACGGGAAAAATGCCCTGGCATTCTTTGCAGTTACAGCGACTTGCATGAGAAAGGCGCCCGAAGGCGCCTTTCACGATTGAGCGTAGCAGCTCAATGATGGCTGCACCCGGTCGATGGCGACCGGGTGACGACAATCAGTGGTGGTGACCACCTTCGCCATGGACGTGGCCATGGGCAACTTCTTCGGAGGAAGCGTCGCGGATGTCGACCACTTTCACCTTGAAGTTCAGGCGCTGGCCGGCCAGCGGGTGGTTGCCGTCGACGATCACGTCATCGCCTTCGATGTCGCGGATGGTGACGATCTGCATGCCGCCGTCCGGAGCGGAAGCGTGGAACTGCATGCCGACTTCCAGCTCGTCCACGCCTTCGAACATTTCGCGGGTCAGGGTGGCAACCAGCTCGGCGCTGTATTCGCCGTAGGCATCGGCCGGCTCGACAGTCACGTCCAGCTCGTCACCGACCTGCTTGCCTTCCAGGGCCTTTTCCAGGCCGCCGATGATGTTGTGGGCACCGTGCAGGTAGACCAGCGGAGCGCCGCCGGCGGAGCTGTCGATGACCTCACCCGCGTCGTTGGTCAGGGTATAGTCGATGGAAACCGCCTTGTTGGCCGCGATCTGCATGGTTCGAAACCTATCTGATATAGAAGTTGAGCGCGTAAGTTTACGCGGCGACGCCCCCGAATGCGACCCGAAGACGGACGGACGGGATCACGCGGTCTCGCCGCGCCTGCTTGACTTTCATCAGGACGAAGACGGCCACTGGGTGGCAGTCTTGTCCTGCGGTCACACCCAGCACCTGCGCCACCAGCCGCCCTGGCAGTCGCGGCCCTGGGTGCTGGACCCGCAGCAGCGCATGGCGCAGATCGGCCGCTGGTTCCCCTGCGGCTGGTGCGCCAAGGATTCCGACAGCAACAAGGAGTAGGCATGCCGGCTCGCAATATCCTGGTGATCAACTGCGGTAGTTCGTCGATCAAGTTCGCTCTGGTTCGAGAGGGGCGCGATGATTTCATCCTCCACGGCCTGGCCGAACGCCTCGGCGCCAACGGCGCCAGCCTGCGCTGGCAGGGCGAGACCGACGAGCAACCACAGACTCTGGAGCTGCCCGGCGCCGACCACAAGGCCGCCCTCGCCCGTCTTCTGCCGCTGGTGGCCCAGGCCGCGCAGGGCGAACTGCACGCCATCGGCCACCGCGTGGTGCACGGCGGCGAGCGTTTCACCCAGGCCTCGCGCCTGACCGAAGAAGTGCTCAGCGCCATCCGCGAGACCTCGCCCCTGGCGCCGCTGCACAATCCGGCGAACCTGGTCGGCATCGACGCCGCCATGGCGCTGTACCCGGACCTGCCGCACATCGCGGTGTTCGACACCGCCTTCCACCAGAGCCTGCCCGAGCGCGCCTACCGTTACGCCATCCCCGAGCCGCTGTACCGCGAGCAGCACGTGCGCCGCTACGGCTTCCACGGCACCAGCCACCGCTACGTCAGCCACAAGGCCGCGGAAATGAGCGGGCTGGCCGTGGGCGACAGCTACTGGCTGTCCGCGCACCTGGGCAACGGCAGCTCCACCTGCGCCATCGCCAACGGCCAGAGCCGCGACACCAGCATGGGCCTGACCCCGCTGGAAGGACTGATGATGGGCACCCGCTCCGGCGACGTCGACCCTAACCTGCACAGCCACCTGGCGCGCACGCTGGGCTGGAGCCTGGAGAAGATCGACCACATGCTCAACCACGACAGCGGCCTGCTCGGCCTGTCGGGGCTGTCCAACGACATGCGCACCCTGGAGAACGCCCGCGAGCAGGGCCACGCCAATGCGGCGCTGGCCATCGAAGTATTCTGTTACCGATTGGCCAAGTCCCTGGCCTCGCTGACCTGTGCGCTGCCGCGCCTGGACGGCATCATCTTCACCGGTGGCATCGGCGAGAACTCCGCGCTGGTGCGCAACCTCACGGTCAAGCACCTGCACGTGCTCAATCTCGAACTCGACGGCGAAGCCAACGCCCGCTGCGTGCGCGGCGTCGGCGGGCCGATCCACCTGCCCGGCCACCCCCGCGTGCTGGTGATCCCCACCAACGAGGAAAAGCAGATCGCACTCGACACCCTGGCCGTGCTCGACTGAAGATTCATCGGTTGCGCCCCACAAGGGCACAGACCACTCCCGCACGGCTTAAGGAGCCCGGATGCACACTTTCTTCCTCGCACCCACTGGTTTCGGTGTCGGCCTGACGTCCACCAGCCTGGGCCTGATCCGCGCCCTGCAACGCGCCGGCCTGAAAGTCGGCTTCTTCAAGCCCATCGCCCAGCCCCACGCCGGGGATGACGGCCCGGAGCGCTCCAGCGAACTGGTCGCGCGCACCCACGGCCTCAACGCGCCTACCCCGCTGTCGCTGTCCAAGGTCGAACGCATGCTCGGCGACGGCCTGCTCGACGAACTGCTCGAGGACATCGTCGGGATGTACAACAGCGCCGCCGTCGACAAGGACGTGATGATCGTCGAGGGCATGGTGCCGACCAAGCACGCCAGCTACGCCGCGCGCATCAACGGCCATCTGGCGCGCAGCGTGGACGCCGAGGTGATCCTCGTCTCCGCACCGGACAACGAGACGGTGAGCGAGCTGTCCGACCGCATCGAGATCCTTGCCCAGCTGTTCGGCGGCCCGCGCGACCCGCACCTGGCCGGCCTGATCGTGAACAAGGTACGCGGCGGCGAAAGCGACGACCTGCCGCGTGACGCCGAAGAAGCCGCACGGCTGTTCGGCGAACGCCTGAAGGAGCATTCCCCGCTGCTGCGCGATGGCGACGTGCGCCTGCTCGGCTGCATCCCCTGGCAGGACGAGATGAACGCCCCGCGCACCCGCGACGTGGCCGACCTGCTGGACGCCAGCGTGCTCAACGCCGGCGACTACGAACAACGCCGCGTGCAGAAGATCATCCTCTGCGCACCCTCGGCGCCCAACACCGTGCACCTGCTCAAACCCGGCGTGCTGGTGGTGGTGCCGGGCGACCGCGACGACATCATCCTCGCCGCCTGCCTGGCCGCCATGAACGGCGTGCCGCTGGCTGGCCTGCTGCTGTGCTCGGGCCTGATGCCGGACGCGCGGATCATGGAGCTGTGCCGCAGTGCGCTGCAGAGCGGCCTGCCGGTGCTGACGGTGAAGACCGGCTCCTTCGACACCGCCGGCGACCTGTCGCGGATGAACAAGGAAATCCCGGTGGACGACCGCGAGCGCGCCGAGCGCGTCACCGAGTTCGTCGCCGAACACATCGACTTCGAGTGGCTCAAGGACCGCTGCGGCTCCCCCCATGAGCTGCGCCTGTCGCCGCCGGTATTCCGCTACCAGCTGACCCAGCGCGCCAACCGCGCCGACAAGCGCATCGTCCTGCCCGAAGGCAGCGAGCCGCGCACCGTGCAGGCCGCCGCCATCTGCCACGCCCGCGGCATCGCCCGCTGCGTGCTGCTGGCCAAGCCCGACGACGTACAGGCCGTGGCGCAGATGCTGGGCATCGTGCTGCCCGAGGACCTGGAAGTGGTCGACCCGGACCTGGTGCGCAGCCGCTACGTCGAACCCATGGTGGAACTGCGCAAGGGCAAGAGCCTGAACGCGCCGATGGCCGAGCAGCAGCTGGAAGACAACGTGGTGCTGGGCACCATGATGCTCGCCCTGGACGAAGTGGACGGGCTGGTCTCCGGCGCCATCCACACCACCGCCAACACCATCCGCCCGGCCCTGCAGCTGATCAAGACGGCGCCCGGCTACAACCTGGTGTCCTCGGTGTTCTTCATGCTGCTGCCCGACCAGGTGGTGGTCTATGGCGACTGCGCGGTGAATCCCGATCCTTCGGCCAGTGACCTGGCGGAAATCGCCCTGCAGAGTGCCGCCTCGGCGCAGGCCTTCGGCATCACCCCGCGGGTGGCGATGATCAGCTACTCCACAGGCGACTCCGGAACCGGCGCAGATGTCGAGAAAGTCCGCGAAGCTACGCGCATCGCGCAGGAAAAACGCCCCGATCTGTTGATTGACGGCCCCTTGCAGTATGATGCCGCCGCCATCGCCAGCGTGGGCCGCCAGAAGGCGCCCGACAGCCCGGTGGCCGGACGCGCCAACGTGTATGTGTTCCCCGACCTGAACACCGGGAACACCACCTACAAGGCGGTCCAGCGCAGTGCCGACTGCGTCAGCATCGGGCCGATGCTGCAGGGCCTGCGCAAACCGGTGAACGACCTGTCGCGCGGGGCGCTGGTGGACGACATCGTCTATACCATCGCGCTGACGGCGATTCAGGCAGACAGCAGCAAGGATGGCTGACTGACACGGCACGAGGGATGTGCCCAAGAACGCATCACGCGCCCGGCCGACCGGGCGCCTACGTACAAGGACCATTCCTCGATGTTGAGTTTCCTCCCGCACACCCTGCGCGGCATCCTCGCCACCCTGATCCTGGTGACGAGCACGCTGTGCTGGTGCATTCCGCTACTGGGCATGTCGATCATCAAGCTGCTGCTGCCCTTCAAGGCAGCGCAGCTGGCGCTGAGCAAGATCATGAGCGTGATCGCCGAAAGCTGGATCACCTGCAACAAGGGCTGGATGGACCTGGTCCGCAACACCGGCTGGAACGTGCAGGGCCTGCAGGGCCTGCACTACGACCACTCCTACCTGGTCACCAGCAACCACCAGAGCTGGGTGGACATCCTCGTCCTGCAGTACCAGCTCAACCGCCGCATTCCGCTGCTGCGCTTCTTCCTCAAGCAGGAGCTGATCTGGGTCCCGGTGATCGGCCTGTGCTGGTGGGCGCTCGATTTCCCCTTCATGAAGCGCTACACCAAGGCCTACCTCGCCAAGCACCCGGAGAAGAAAGGCAAGGACCTGGAAACCACCCGCAAGGCGTGCGCCAAGTTCAGCCGCATCCCGGTGGCGATCTTCAACTTCCTCGAAGGCACCCGCTTCACCCCCGCCAAGCATGACGAGCAGAACTCGCAGTTCCAGCACCTGCTCAAGCCCAAGGCCGGCGGCATCGCCTTCGTCCTCGACGCCATGGGCGAGCAGTTGCGTACCCTGGTCAACGTGACCATCCATTACCCCGACGGCCGTCCGACCTTCTGGTGCCTGCTGTCCGGACGCCTGCGCTCGGTGGTGGTGCGCTTCGAGGAGCTGGAAATCCCGCGCCAGTTCATCGGCAAGAGCTACGACCAGGACGAGGGCTACCGCGCCGAGTTCCAGCTGTGGGTGAACCAGCTGTGGGAACGCAAGGACCAGTTGCTGACCCAGTTGCACCGGGAATTCCCCGCCAAGGCCTGACCGCCCTTGCAGAACAGCAAGAACGAAAAAGCCCGCCAATCGGCGGGCTTTTTCATGGGCAGTGCTTACTGCTGGTACTGCTGGGTCTGCGCGTTGGGCAGGGCCTTCAGGTTCACTTCCACGCGACGATTCTGCGCGCGGCCGTTGACGTCGGCGTTGGACGCGATCGGCTGGTCCGGACCCATGCCACGGGTGCTGACGCGGGAAGCGTCGACGCCCTGGGAGGTCAGGTAGGCGGCCACGGACTGCGCACGGCGCTGGGACAGGTCCATGTTGTGCTGGCGACTGCCAGTGCTGTCGGTGTAGCCGACGATCTCGACGCTGTTCTGGTTGAACTCCTTGAAGGAGTTGGCCAGGTTGTTCAGCGGGGTGTAGAAGGACGGCGCGATGTTCGCCGAATCGGTGGCGAAGGTGATGTTGCCCGGCATGATCAGCTTGATGTCATCACCCTGGCGCTCGACCTGCACGCCGGTGCCCTGCATCTGCTGGCGCAGCTTGGCTTCCTGCTTGTCGGCGTAGTAGCCGTAGCCGGCAGCGGCGGCACCGATGGCGGCGGCGCCAATCATTGCGCCCTTGCCACGGTTGTCATGGTTGATCGCGGCACCGGCGACGGCACCGGCCAGCGCGCCCAGCGCACCGTACTTGGCAGTCTTGCTCATGCCGCCTTCGGCCGGCGGGGCCTGGGTGTTGGGGTCATAGGGGTTCTGGGAGGCGCAACCGGCCATGAGGGCAAAGGCGGTGGCAGCCGCAACCATGGACAGACTACGTGCGGTGAACATGTCGGATGACTCCTCGAAATAGCGAAACACCCATTAGCGGGCGGCAGGTTAGAGCTTAGGTCGTGCAAATAATTCCGTAGCAACCTTAAGCTCGGATGAAGGGATTCTCCCTCATCTCGTCGCCCAGGTTGGTATCCGGGCCGTGGCCGGTGACCACGGTCGCGTCTTCGTCCAGCGAGTACAGGCGCTCGCGAATCGAGCGCTCGATGGTGGCGTAGTCGCCGCCCCACAGGTCGGTGCGGCCGATGCTGCGACGGAACAGCGTGTCGCCGGCGATCAGCAACTTGTCCCTGGGGAACCAGAAGCTCATCGAGCCCGGCGTGTGCCCCGGCGTGTGCAGCGCCACGCCGCAACCGCAGGCCAGTTCCTCGTCATCGGCCAGCCACTGGTCCGGCGAAGGCACCGGAGTATAAGGGACGCCGAACATGCGGCATTGCATCTCCAAGTTATCCCAGAGGAACTGGTCGTCCTTGTGCAGGTGCAGGGTCGCGCCGGTCTTCTCCTTCATCTGCCCGGAAGCGAGGAAGTGGTCCAGGTGCGCGTGGGTGTGGATGATGCTGACCACCTTCAGCCCCAGCGCGTCGAGACGCTGCAGGATGAGCTCATGGTCGCCGCCCGGATCGACGACGATGGCCTTCTTCGTCAGCGGGTCGCCGATGATGCTGCAGTTGCATTGCAGGGGGCCGACGGGGAAGGTTTCGCGGATGAGGGTAGGCTGATCGGTCATCGGTTACTCCGGAGCGTTGAGCGGCCAGCGAAGCCGGCATGGCAGTCGGCGGCCGAATGGCACCCATATTGCAGCAACTCACCCGGAAAAGAACAAGATCGAATGCAGAGAGCACGCCGATGCAACTGAGCAACCTGCTGGCGACCCAGGCCAGTGCCAACTGGAACCAGAACCTGGCTCGGCTACTGGAGCACAAGGGCCACCCGGATTTCCCGGTGCTGCTGTCGCACAGCCTGCAACCGGTCCTGGCCCATGACAACGTGATCATCAAGGCGTACCGCGGCGACGGCTGCCCGCGCATTCTCTACGAGGACTACCCGGACCAGCTCCACGCCGAGTACATCGAGCGCTACCTCGACGGCATGTATCGCCTGGACCCGGTGTCGAACTCGATTCGCGAGGGCATGAGCAGCGGCATCCTGCGCATCAACCAGCGCACCAGCCAGTTGCACGGCAGCGACTACTACAAGCACTACTACCGCGAACTGCGCCTGGACGACGAGATCGACATTCTCTTCGACGACTGCGACGACACCGTGCTGGTGATGTCCATTGGCCGACGCCAGCGCCACCTCGCCAGCACCGCCGAACTGCGCGCCCTGCGCAACCTCTACCCGCTGTTGCGGTACCTGCTGGGAGGCTTCGCACAGAGCCGCGAAACCCTCGTCCAACCGGAAGAGCAAGACAGCCTCGCGCGGGCCCTGGCGTCCTTCGCGGGCGGCCTGCTGACGCCGCGCGAGCAGGAAATCGCCCGGCTGATGCTGCAGGGCAACTCCAGCAAACTGATCGCCCGCCAGCTGAACATCAGCCAGGCCACCGTCAAGGTGCATCGGCGCAATCTCTATACGCGACTCGGCGTGCGCTCCGAACTGCAACTCTGCGACCTGTTCCTGCGCCACTCCGCCAACGGCCTGCTGCCCTTGCCGCGCTGATCCGCCCCTACCCACCCCACATCAGCCGTGTTCCCGCCGGGAACACGGCTGCCTGCTGTCCGGCGGGGGCCCTACCCCCACGGGTGTATTTACCCTCCCCCGGCCCCTTCCTACTCTCGCCGTGCCTTGCCCAGTCCCGCTGCGCACGCTGCAACATCCCGAACAACAACAAGGATCAAGCCAATGACCACGGCATTCGTCTGGCACGAACACTACATGTGGCATGACACCGGCAACTACGCCGGTCTGTTCACTCCCGGCCTGGGGATCCAGCCCGGCCTGCATTTCGAGAACGCCGAAACCAAGCGCCGGCTGAAAAACCTGCTGGACGTCAGCGGCCTCGGCGAACGCCTGCTGGCGGTCAAGCCGCTGGCGGCGACCGAGGAGCAACTGCTGCGGGTACACACCCCCGGCTACCTCGCGCAACTGCAGGAACTCAGCGCCGGGCGTGGCGGTGACGCCGGCGACAACACGCCTTTCGGCCACGGCAGCTACGACATCGCCCGGCTGTCCGCTGGCGGTGTGATCCAGGCGGTCAAGCACGTGCTGCGCGGCGACGCGCGCAACGCCTATGCCCTGGTGCGGCCGCCGGGCCATCACGCCGAAGCGGACCGCGGCCGCGGCTTCTGCCTGCTGGCCAACGCCGCCCTGGCCGCCCATGTGGCGATGGCCGAACACGGCCTGGAACGCATCGCGGTGGTCGACTGGGACGTGCACCACGGCAACGGCTCGCAGAGCATTTTCTGGGAAGACCCGCGCGTGCTGACCATCTCCCTGCACCAGGAAGGCAACTATCCCCAGGACTCGGGCTTCGTCGACGAACAGGGCGCTGGAGCCGGCCGCGGCTTCAACCTCAACGTGCCGCTGCCGCCCGGCTGTGGCGAAGGCGCCTACCTGCATGCCTTCGACGAGATCGTGCTGCCGGCCCTGCGCGCCCATCGCCCGCAACTGATCCTGGTGCCCTGCGGCTTCGACGCCGGCGCCCACGACCCGCTGGGGCGGATGATGCTCCACGGCGATGCCTACCGCGCGCTGACCGCCAGGTTGATGGCGCTGGCCGACCAGCTCTGCGATGGCCGTCTGGTGCTGTGCCACGAAGGCGGCTACGAGCCCAACTCGGTGCCCTACTTCGGCCTGGCCGTGATCGAGACGCTCAGCGGCATTGCCACTGACATCCGGGACCCGCACCTGGAGGCGATGCGCGCCCTCTCCGGGCAGCCCCTGGCTGCGCACCAGCGGCAGTGGATCGCCAGCCTGCGCGCCCGCTACGACAGCCCCTTGCTCCCGGCCAGCCGGCAAAAGGTGGAAGCATGAACACCCTCACCGCTCCCCTGGTGCTCAATCCGGTGCAGCAACGCCTGCGCCTGCTGGCGGTGGTGCTGTTCTCCGCCATCGGCCCGCTGGTGCTGCTCACCGCACCGGCCCTGGCCAGTCGCTATATCGCCGAACTGGGCCTGGACAACCGCCAGGTCGGCTTCCTGTTCAGCATGGAACTGGGGGCCATGGCGATCTCCACCCTCCCCACCTACTTCTGGATGCGCCGCTACAACTGGCGCCGGATCGCCGCGATCGCCGCTGCCGTGTTCCTTCTCGGCAACCTGCTCAGCGCCGTGCTGATGAGCACGGCGGCACCGTCCTATCCCTTGCTGGTAGCGCTGCGCTTCCTCACCGCGTTCTCCGAGGCGGCGCTGGTGCTGGTGTGCCTGGGCACCGCCGGCACCTTGCCGAACGCGGCGCGGGCATTCGGCCTGTGGGTCACCGGCCAGCTGGTGCTGGCAGCCCTGAGCCTGCAGTTCATGCCGTGGCTGTTCAGCCATTGGCGCGTCGCCAGCTTCTTCCTGCTGATCGCCTTGTTCACCGCCGCGTGCCTGCCGTTGATCCGCTCCCTGCCTGCGGGCAGCGACAATCAGGCCGAAGCCCTGCCGCCCAGCCAGGCGCGCGCCGCGCTGGGGAAGATCGCCCTGGGCATGAGCGCGATCTTCCTGTTCTACCTCAGCCTCGCCGGCATCTGGACCTTCGTCGGCGAGCTGGCGCGGACTCAGGGCATCAGCGCCACGGACAGCTCCAGCGCCCTGGCCAGCGCCTCCCTGCTGGGCGTGGTCGGCGCTTCGCTGGCCAGCTGGATCGGCATCCGTGGCCGGCGTGAGTGGCTGCTCGCGCTGGGCTACCTGGCCATGGCGTCCAGCCTGATCGGCCTGCTGGGAGACGTCTCGCTGCTGCGCTACGTACTGGCGGCCTGCGCCTTCAAGTTCGCCTGGACCTTCGCACTGCCGTTCCTCCTCGCAGCCATCAGCGACTACGACCGCCAGGGCGGCAAGCTGGTGGTGCTGGCCAACCTGGCGATCTGCGGCGGGCTCGCCGTCGGTCCTTCGCTGGCGGCCTGGCTGCTCGGCGAGACGGAGAACTTCAGCCTGTTGTTGCAGGTCTCCGCAGCCATCTGCGCCCTGTCGTTCCTGGCGATCCTGCCACTGGCCCGCCGCCGCGCCTGACCCGCTCCACCGCAACCTCGCGCCTCCCTCCGGTGTGCCTTCGGGCACGCCGCGAGCGGTTGCGCCCTGAACTCCTGCCATCCCAATAACAACAGCGCAGAGCTCCCACATGAACAACCAGAACCTGGGTTCCTTATCCACGCTCCTGCTCGCCTCCCTGACGAGCCTCGCCCACGCCGACAGTCACTACGAGAACGGCGACCTGCAGGCGGACTTCAGCCTGAGCAGCGGCGCCACTTTCATCGACAGCCACAACGTCAACTTCGGCGCCGGCCAGCGCGACTATCGCAGCGGCGAGGTGAAGGGCGAGCGGGCCGTCTGGCAGGAAGCCTTCCTCAAACCGGAAGCCAGCTTCCGCTACACCCTGGACCAGGACCTGCGCCTGGTCGGCGGCGCCTCGCTGGTCGCCGCGCATACCTTCGGCGACGGCGACGCCGGCGGTTACACGCGCAACTCGGACGGCAAGACCTCACTGGAAGAACTCTATGCCGGCATTGAGCGTGGCCCCTGGCGCCTGACGCTGGGCAACCAGAACTTCCGCGTCGGCACGGGCTTCATCCTCGCCGACGGCAACCTCGACCTGCTCGGCGAAGGGGCGTACTGGTCCGGCCCACGCACCGCCTTCCGCGATGGAGCCATCCTTGCCTATCGCGGCGGCGCACTGTCTGGCCAGGCGTTCAGCGTGCGCAACGACGACGACCTTGGCGGTGCCCGCTTCAGTGGTGCCAACCTCGACTATCCCTTCCTGCGCGGCCAACTCGGCCTGATGGCGCTGAAAGTCAGCGACGTCGGTAGCCAGGCCAACCAGATAGCGCCGCGCAATGGCATGCAGGTGTACAACCTGCGCTGGCTGGACGGCGGCTTCGAAGCCCTGCCGGAGCTTTCGATCAGCGCCGAATACGGCCTGCAGACCGGCGAGGGCGAACAGGTGAGCTTTTCCGGCCACGCCTGGTATGTGCGTCTGGACTATGGCTTCGCCGACCTGCCCCTTCAGCCGAAACTGACCTACCGTTATGCACTGTTCTCCGGTGACGACGACCCGAGTGACGACCGCCGCAAGAGCTGGGACCCGCTGAGCAAGGCCTACACCGAGCGCGGCTCCTGGGTGATCGGTGATGTGGTCGGCAACTACCTGCTCAACGACAGCAACGAGCGTGTGCACATGTGGCGACTGGTCGGGCAGGTCGCGCCCGGCCTGAGCGCGGGCACGGTCTACTACCAGTTCTCGCTGGATGAGGAGAACTATTACGGCCAGCCGGTCAGCGACCGGCGCTTCGCCGACGAGGCGGCGGTGTACCTGGACTGGGCGGCGAGCAGCCAGCTATTCGCGACACTCTCGTACAACTGGGTGAAACCCAAGGCCGCCGCTCGCGAAGTGTTCGGCAACGATACCTTCGATGCCCTGCAACTTTACGTCGGCTATCGCTTCTGAAGCCGACGCAGCCCCAGTGGTCAGCGCAGCTGCCGGGCGGCAGCTGCGCCGGTCCCGGGGTCAATCCTCGCGGTAGTCGGTGGGCAGCTTGCCGGTCCACTTGCGGAACGCCCGGCGGAAGTTCGACGGGTCGTTGAAGCCCAGCAGCAGCGCGATCTCGTAGAGCGGCAGGTGGGTCGTGGTGAGGTACTGCAAGGCCAGGCGCTTGCGCACGTCGTCGAGCACTTCCTGGTAGGTGGTGCCCAGGTTCGAGAGATGCCGGCGCAGGCTGCGCCCGCTGGTGTGCAGGTCGGCGGCGACGCTTTCCAGGTCGGGGAACTCGCCGGGGCGCGCCAGCAGCAGGCGGCGGATGCGGGTCAGCAGGCCTTCCTGCACGTCCAGCGTAGCCAGCAGCGCCTCGCACTGCTGCTCGCACATCTGCACCGTGGCCGGGTTGGCCAGTGCCATGGGCCGCGCCAGGTACTCGCTGGGCAGGCCGATGAAGTGGAACGGCTGGTCGAACAGCACCTCGCAGCCAAACACCTCGGCGTAGCGTTCGGCGTAATCCGGCTCGGCATGGGCGAAGCCGACGCTGACACCCTGCAAGGGTTCGCCCACCAGGAAGCGGGCGATGGTGTGCAGGCTGGTCATCAGGCCTTCGGCGGCGAAGCGGCTGGTGGGGCCCAGCGGAATCGACTCGCTGGCGCGCAGGTAGGACACGCCGCCGTCTTCCACCATTTCCAGGTCATAGGCCAGGCCGAGCACGCGGTAGTACTTCAGGGCGAAGCCGATAGCGCGCCCGAGGTTGGCGCTGGACAGCACCGCATAGCCGAGGATGCCGTGGGTGGAGACGTTCAGCCGCTGCCCCAGCAACAGGCCGAAAGCCGGCTCGTTGCAGTACACCAGGGCGGTGCTGGAGAGCTGATGGAAGTCAATGAAGGACAGGCGGCCGTTGGGGCTCTGCAGCACCTCGGGGCGCACGCGGGCCAGTTCGAACAGGCGCACACGCGGCACGCCCAGCTCTTCGGCGAGGTCCAGGAGCGCCTGCGCATAGGCGACGGGCACCAGTTCGGCGGTGAAATTGAGCGGTTGTTTCATCATTCTTCTTATAGTGACCGCTGGCCGGATATGACCGGAAAGTTGGCAGACAATAACCTTGTGACGCTTTCCCTACAAGCCCAGAGTAATGACCATGGACAACCACAACAATGGAGCCGCCATGGCCAGCACCACCCCCGCAGGACTGGAGATCAAGCCCCGGCACATGGACTTCGATCTGCCCGATCCGCTGCCACGTCATTGGCACAGTGGAGACGCCTTCAAGTCCCATCTGTTCGACGCCATGTCGGTGCTGTTCCCCGACGGCGAGCGCTTCTTCATCGACTCGGTGCGGCAGTTCCGCGACCAGATCAGCGACCCGGTGCTCAAGGAACAGATCCGTGGCTTCATCGGCCAAGAAGGCCACCACAGCCGCGAGCACCTGACCTACAGCCAGCGTCTGCGCGACCAGGGCTACGACATCACCGCCATCGAGAAGCGCGCCCAGGCGCGCATCCGTTTCACCCAGAAGAAATTCCCGGCCAAGCGCCAACTGGCCGCGACCGCCGCGCTGGAGCACATCACCGCGATCATGGCCAACGGGCTGCTGACCGACCCGCGCACCATGGAAGGCGCCGACCCGGTGATGCAGCGCCTGTGGCGCTGGCACGCGCTGGAGGAAACCGAGCACAAGGCGGTGGCCTTCGACGTCTACAACCAGGTCTGCGGCAGCCGCAAGCTGCTGCGCCGGGCGATGCGCATGGCGACCTTCTTCTTCGTGCTGGATACCTTCCGCGGGTTGGTACACATGCTCAAGGTCGACGGCCTGCTATGGAACTGGCGCGTCTGGCGCGACGGCATCAAGTGGACCTGGGGCAAGCACGGCGTGTTCCGCCCGCTGCTGCGCGAGTACATGGACTTCTTCAAGTCCGACTTCCACCCCTGGCAGCACAACAACCTCGATGTGCTCTACGAGGTGCGCAAGGAGTACGACGCGCAGCCGATGGCTCACGCCGGCTGATTCGCGCTGCGCTTCGAACACCGCCCCGCTCTGTCGGGGCGGTTTCGTTTCCGTCCCCCTGTAGGAGCGAGCAACTGTCTTCTTCTGAAAATCCGTGCCTGGACTTTCCCTCTCCCTAACCCTCTCCCTTCAGGGAGAGGGTTAGGGAGAGGGCAGGCCTCCGCGCGGGACTTCACGTAGGAGCGGATTCATCCGCGATAGGCATCGCCCAGATGGAGGACGTGCCGACGGAAAACCATCGCGGACGGAGTCCGCTCTTACGCCCATGAAAAAGCCCGGCGCTTGGCCGGGCTTTTTTGTGGCGCGATGAGCAATCAAGCATGCAGGAAGCGCAACGCATCCGCCGCCGACTCCTCGGGGATTTCTTCCATCGGAATATGCCCCACGCCCGGATAGACCTTCACCTCGATGCCCGGCACGTCACGCTGCCACATCGGCACGTGGCGCGGCGAAATCCAGCGGTCGCGCTCGCCCCACATCAGCATCGTCGGCACCTTCAGCGCGGCAACTCGATTGGGCGTGGTGGGCAGTTCCTCGCGGTTGGCTTTCACCAGGACACGGAAGATATCGATCATCGCGCGGCGGTTACCCGGCCGGCGGCTGATGTCGTAGTAGCGGTCGATCACCCCCGGCTTGATGTTGCGCGCATCGCCGTAGACTTCCTTGATGCCCTGGGCCACCAGGGCGCGCGGCATCCACATCGGCATCATGATGCCGGCGCCGGGCAGCACCGCGCTGGCGATCATCAGCGGCACCTTCTGCATGTAGTAGCCGGCCGGATCGATGAGGATCAGCCGCTCGACACGGTGGGCGTTGACCAGCGCGTAGTTCCAGGCGATGTAGCCGCCCAGTGAGTTGCCGGCGATGGACACCTGCTTGAGGTCCAGGCGATCGAGGAACAGGCCGAACACCTTGACCAGGCGCTCGCCGTCGTACTCGCGGTCCTGGCCGCCGCCGGTGAGGCCGAAGCCGGGCACATCGAGGCGGATGATGCGGAAGTGCCGGGACAGTTCGGCGACCCAGCCGTCCCAGGTGTGCAGCGACGCCATCACGCCGTGGACCATCACCAGCACCGGCTTGTCCGGGCTGCCTTCGTCGCGGTAGTGGATGTCGAAACCGTCGACGTGGATGAACTTCGAGCCGGATTCGGGCGAGGCGTAGCGGGCCTTCAGTGCGGCCAGCGGCAGGGGGCCGAACCCATAGCGGGCCAGGCCCTCGGCCAGCGGCGGTTGCACAGACAATGTGGCGGTCATGGACGAGTGACTCCCGTGCTTGTTGTTCTAAAGCCCGAATCACACCACAGCGCCCGCGCCGCCGCGCCCAACCTAGGTAGTGTCGAGGCTCGTCACGGGATGACGCAGACCTTTCGCCCCGTTAACCTAGCCCGACCCGCCCTCGCGCAAGGAAAGCCCGTTCGTGCCGATCCTCATTCGCCGTTCGCTGTGGCCGCTGGCCGTGCTGTTGCTGCTCCTGTGCCGCCCTGCCCTGTCCGCCGACCTGTATTACCTGGGCCAGAAGATTCCCGACATCCAGCGCAACTGGACCAGCGCCGACTACCAGGTGCTGATCGACGCACTGAAGAAGATCGACGAAACCCAGGTCAACGGCCTGCCCCGCCGCAGCGGCGAGTTCACCGGGCCGATCTACCAGCGCATGGTCAGCGAGGAGAACTTCCGCCCGCAGCTGAACATCTACGCCCCGCTGGAGCTGCGGCAGAACGAGGCGCGCGAGGTGCTGTTCAAGCTCAAGGAGCTGATGCGTCTGTACTTCAACTTCCGCGCCGCCAAGCAACCCTACGGCGCCGAGGCGCTGGGCCTGATGAGCTACTCGCTGCGCGAACAGGCGATCCTGTTCAACCTGACGGTGGAATTCTGGATGACCCTGGCGCAGAGCGAGCAGCGCAACCCGGTGCGCCTGCAGGGCATGCAGGAAGCCAAGGCCGCCGCCTCGATGCTGACCAGCAGCGCGCTGGACTACCTCGGCCTCACCGCGCAGTTCGACCGCCAGGACCTGGTGCTCTACAGCGCCGAACTGGCCAAGCAGTTGCCCGAACTCTTCATCCACCTGCCGCCGGAAGTGCGCGTGCAACTGCTGATGCGCGTGGATGAGCTGTCGCAGAAGCACGCCTACCCGGAAGTCCGCGAGAACATGCGCGACCTGCTGCCGGTGCTGCAGGCGATCCAGGCGGACGTGCAGAAGCAGCTGGCCGCCCCGGCCAAGGGACAGCCTGTGCCCAAGGGGCTGGACCTGAGTGCGCCGCCGGAGGCGGAGAAGAAGAAAGGGATGTGATCCTGGCGCCAGTCGAGAGGATTGCAGGACCGTAGGGCGCATAACCCGGAACGGGTTATCCGCCGATTGCCTCGCGGCGGATAACGCTGGCGCGTGATCCGCCCTACGATCTGAAATTCGCGCCAGCGCCCTAGCGCAACAACCCCATCTCTTTCGCCCGCGCCACCGCCTGGGTGCGGCGTTCGACGCCGAGCTTGTCATTGATGTGGCGGGCATGGCTCTTCACGGTGTGCAGGGAGATGAACAGGCGCTCGCTGATTTCCTGGTTGGAGCAACCCTGGGCGATCAGTTCCAGCACCGCCAGCTCGCGCCCGCTCAGGCAATCATTGAGCACCACCCCGCGCTCCGGCGCGGCCGGCAGGCGTTCGCGCAGGGCTTCGATGGCCGGCGCTGACGCCCGCACGGCCAACTGCTCGCGCAACCATTCCGGATGCTGCAGAAGCACTTCCTGCAATGGGATCAACAGGCCGACCGCCAGGCCGTTCAGGCACTCGCCCAGCTCGAAGGAAGCTTCGCGATCGCGACCGTCCTGCAGCAGCAGGGCGACCAGCTGTCCCTGGGCGAAGCGCGCCTGCAACTGCGCACCGCCTTGCAGGGCGCCGCTGGCCACGGTACGTAGCCGCACCTCGGCGTCGGCCATGCGGCCTTCGCGGCGCTCCAGCAGAGACTGCAGCATCTCCACGTTGCGCGGCAGCTGCGGCGAGCACTCCGGCGGAGTGGCCGGTTCGTCCCCGGTGTAAGTCTCACGCAGACGCTCCAGCCACGCAGTGGCCAGTTCTACCTGGCCCTGACCGAGCCAGAGTTCGCACTTGATCAGGGTAATGGCCGACAGGTAGTAGACCGGCGGCACGTCCCACACGTGCATCATCCGCTCGACCTCGGCGAGGTGGGCGAAGGCGCGGGTGTAATTGCCCAGCCGCCCTTCCAGGCTGGCCAGCACGCAGAAGCCGATCACCAGGCTGATGTCGCGACAGGCGCGAGCTTCCTCGATGCCGGCCTTGAGGCATTTGCGCGCCTCGTCGGGCTGCAGCGCGAGGCTGCGCAGGTAGCCCTGGTAAAGCATCAGGCGACCACGTACCGCATAGCGGCGCTGGGAAGACAGGCCGGACAGCCGTGCCAGGCCCTGGCGCACTTCTTCTTCGGCGCGCAGCACCTCGCCGCGAGCCTGCAGAACGCGGGCACGGTCGTAATGCACCATGGCTTCGAACAGCGGATTACCGAATCGCTGCGCCAGTTCCAGGGCTTCGCGATTGAGCCCGCGGGCGCGCCACAGGTCGTCGCGCACGATGGCCAGGTTGCTCAGGGTCGACAGGCACAGCAGGCGCGGGCCGAAGCGCTCCGGGCCGAGGCCGTGCATGGCTTCCTCGCAGTGCCGCTCGGCCGCTTCGATCTCGCCGCGGCCACGGGCGATCACGCCCGCCAGCGCCTGCCACTGCGCGAGCAGGTCACGCTGGGCGGTGGCATCGGCGGCGGGCAGGAAGCGCGACAGCTGCGCCGCCAGCTCTTCGGCTGCATCCAGCTGACAGGCCAGCGCCAGCGCCCAGCTGTACAGCACGATCAGACGCGGCGTGCTGGCCAGCAGGCTGTCGGGCAGGTCCATCTTCCAGCGCAGCAGCGTGGCGACGTTCTGCTCGGCCAGCAGTTGTTCCTCGGACAGGCTCTGCACCAGGCTCGCCGCGACCTCCGGGTGGCCGGCGCGCAAGGCCTGCTCCACCGCGTCGTCGAACAGGCCCTGGGCGCTGAACCAGCGGCAGGCGCGCAGGTGCAGCGCCGCCGCCGAAGGCCCGGAGCCGGGCAGTGGGCGCGCCAGCAGCAGGTCGGAAAACAGGTGGTGATAGCGGAACCACTGGCCCTGCTCGTCCAGCGGCACGAGGAACACCTGGTGCTGCTGCAGGTGCCGCAGGATCGAGGCGCTGTCGTGCGCATCGCGCAGCGCATCGCACAGTTGGGCGGAGAAGCGTTCGAAGCGCGCGGTCTGGGCCAGGAACATCTGGACCTCCGGCGACTGCTTGTCGATCACCTCTTCCAGCAGGTAGTCGCGGATCAGCTCTTCGGCGCCATGCACCGACAGATCGGGCACGTTGGCCGCCAGCTCGTCACCATGGGCCAGCAGCCACAGGCGCAGCCCGGCAATCCAGCCTTCGCTGCGCTCGACCAGGTTGTCGAGGGCGTTGTCGTCGAGTTGCGCGCCGTTGGCGCTGACCAGCTGCGCGGTTTCCTCGACGGTCAGGCGCAGGTCCTGTTCGGTGAACTCCAGCAGTTGCCGCGACAGGCGCAGGCGCGCCAGGTGCCAGTCCGGGCGCTGGCGGCTGGTGACCAGCACGACCAGGCCGGCGGGCTGGTGATTGAGCAGGAATTGCAGGCAACGGTCGAGCACCGCGCCCTGGGCCAGGTGGTAGTCGTCCAGCACCAGCAGCAGCGGGCGGTCGACCGACAGGCTGTCCACCAGCTCATCGAGCAGGTCGTCGAGCCAGGCTTCGAAGGCGAACGGCTGATGGCGCTGGCGCATCTTCAGCAGGGCCAGGGCTTCCTCACCGAGGGTGGGGAAATGCAGGCGCAGGCCTTCGAGCAGGCGTTCGAGGAAACGTCCGGGGTCGCTGTCCCTGGCACTGAGCCCCAGCCACAGGCTGCGCCAGTGATCTTCCAGCGTCTGACAGAATTCGATGGCCAGCGAGCTCTTGCCGAACCCGGCCGGGGCGGATACCAGTATCAGCCGTCCCTGCAGCCCCGCGGCCATGCGCTGGCACAGCCGCGAACGGGCGACGTGGCCATGCGGCAGCGGCGGTCGGAAGAAGCGGCTGCCGGCCGAGCTGGGGGGTACATCGGTCAGACTTGGCAGAGTCGAGAAGTCGGTCATCGGCCTGGCTCTTGCTCTAGCTCTTATAGCGGTCAACGAAGGTCACACTGCCGTCCGAGCCTAGCCGCTCGTGGTCGGGAATAGAAGTCGTTTTTGTTACCTTTGCTCACAACATGACCGGAAGGCGTCCTACATTCAGGCTTCCATTCATCTGACAGATGATCTCCCATAAAAAAACCGGCCCGAAGGCCGGTCTTTTTTCACCGCGGAACCACCCGTGGGGATCGGGGGATCAGCGCACGCCTTCCTGGCGAAGCGCTGCCGGGGTGAAGTCGCTTTCCGAAGCGCTGTAGTTGAAGTCGTAGGCGGATTTCTCCTCGTTCTTCAGACCCAGCACCAGGTAGCGGCCGGACAGCAGGTCATACAGGGTTTCCGCGGTGTACCACGGTACCTGGTAGTTGTAGTAGTACTGGTTGAACGCCTCGGCGACGCGCCACAGGGTGCCACGACCGTCGTAGTGGTCGATCTCCACGGCCTGCCAGGTGTCCTCGTCGATGAAGAAGTCACGCTTGGCGTAGATGTGACGCTCGCCCGGCTTCAGGGTGGCGGTCACGTGCCACACGCGGTGCAGCTCGTAGCGGGCCAGGTCCTGGTTCAGGTGGCCGGGCTTGATGATGTCCGAATACTTCAGCTTCGGATCATCCATCTTGTAGTTGTTGTACGGGATGTACAGCTCCTGCTTGCCCACCAGCTTCCAGTCGTAGCGGTCCGGCGCGCCGTTGTACATGTCCAGGTTGTCGGAGGTGCGCAGGCCGTCGGCGGCGGTACCCGGGCCGTCGTAGGAAACCTGCGGAGCACGGCGAACGCGGCGCTGGCCGGCGTTGTAGAGCCACGCCAGGCGCGGTTCCTTCACCTGGTCGAGGGTCTCGTGCACCAGCAGCACGTTACCGGCCAGACGCGCCGGAGCGGTTACACGCTGCTTGAAGTAGAACAGTACGTTGCTCGGCTTGCTGGCATCGTAGTCCTTCAGGTCGGTACGGAAGACGAACTCGTCCTGGAAGTACACCAGCGAGTAGGAGCCGTTGACCTGCGGGGTCGCCTGGGTCACCAGACGGCGCACGTGGCCGCCGCGGTAGCGGGTGATGTGGTTCCAGATGACTTCCAGGCCGTCCTTCGGAATCGGGAAGGGGTTGGCTACCTGGAAGTTCTCCAGGCCGTTGCCGCCCTGCAGCAGCTTGGTCGTGGTGGCGTTCTTCTTGGTCGCCTCCAGCACGTTTTCCGGCACGGTGGCGGTGCGGTGGGTGGTGTAGACCGGCATCTTGTAGGTGTCGGGGTAGCGCTTGAACATCGCCTGCTGGCCGGGGGTCAGCTTGTCCTTGTACTGGTCCATGTTCTGCGCGGTGATGGTGAACAGCGGCTTCTCGCTGGCGAACGGATCGCTGAGGAAGCCCTTGCTGTCAGCGGTGCCGGCGTTCTTCGCCAGGCCACCGGTCCAGGCCGGAATGCTGCCGTCGGCGTTGCCGGCCTTTTCCGCGCCCATGGGAGTCAGGGTGGAGCCCAGCTTCGCCGCTTCATCGGCAGAGACGGCCGCCATCACCTGGGAGGCGATGAGGCTGAGCGCCAGGGCGCCCGTGTGCAGCAGGATCTTTGTTGTTCTCATTCGTTTATCGTCCTCGTTGAGTCTTTGCCCACCGCGCTGGCCGCCCTTGCCGGATGCTTTCGCCAAGACGGGGCGCGGTTTTGTCTGCTGCCCCGCGCGGCCGGGTCACCCGGCCGCGCGGATGGCCCGCCGCGTGAGCGGGCCGCTTGCCGGTTGAACGGCCGGCTTAGAAGGTCACCCCGAAGCTCAAGCTGACGAAGTCACGGTCATCGACGGTGGAGTACTTGCCGTCGAAGTAGTTGGTGTAGGCCAGGCTTGCGGTGTAGGTGTTCAGGTAGTCGGCATCGACACCCAGGCTGACCGCCTTGCGGCCTTCCTCGAAGTTGCCGCCGGGGCCGGGGGAGTAGCCGTCCACGTCGTGGGACCAGGCCACGTTGGGCTTCAGGTTCACGCCGGCGAACACGTCGTTGTAGTCCCAGATCGCACGGGCGCGGTAGCCCCAGGAGTCAGCGGTGGTGAAGCCATCGCTTTCGCAGTTGCGGCTGACGTTGTTGGCGTTGGCAGTGCCCAGGGTGGAAGTGTTGAGCGCCTGGCAGGTCGGCGCGCCGTTGAGGGTGCCGTTCAGCGGGCCGGGGCCGAAGATCGGGTCGCGGCCATAGCGCGCCTTGTTCTGGCTTTCCAGGCCGCCGACGTGGGTCCAGCCGACTTCGCCCACCAGGGTCAGACGCTCGGCGCCCATGACCTGGTCGAAGAAGTGGGTGAAGGTGGTCTGCAGCTGGGTGACTTCCTTGCGGCGGTAGCCGTGCAGGTCTTCACCCGCGGTGCCGGTCAGCACGGAGGCGTTGTCGTAGACGTGGTTGCCGCCGATGGAGACCGGGTCCAGGCCGGAATACAGGATGTCGGTGGTGTTCAACTGCACCGGGGCGTTCGGGCGGTAGCTGATCTCGCCCTGCCAGGCGGTGCCGGTGGGCAGCGTGGTGGAGAAGCTCAGGCCGTACAGGCGGATGTCTTCGGGGTACTCGATGAAGTAGCTGGAGTTGCCCGCCATCGCCGCCGCGCCGGCCTGGGCCGCCAGGGACGGGCTGATCGCCGCGATGTTGGTGATCAGCTGGTTGATCTGCGCAACCTTGGAGGCATCGGCGCCACGGCCGGAGAAGATCGGCAGGCGGCTGTGGTAGTTCATGTAGTAGCCGCCGAACTCGGTGTTCAGGCTGTCGGCGAAGTACTTCAGGGAGAAGCCGTACTGGCCGCTGTCGCGGGCGTCGCGGTCCGGGCCGCGCTGTACGACCAGGCCTTCGTTCCACGGCGACGGGGTCACCGCCAGGTTCGGGCCGAGCAGGCCGTTCAGAGTGCGGATCGAAGCGGCGTTATTGGTCAGCACCGCCAGGTTCTGGGTACAGCCGTCAGCCACGACGTCCGGCTGGGAGAAGAAGGTGCCGCAGTTGTCGACTACCGTCTGGTCCCACTCCAGCTGGTAGAAACCTTCGGCGGAGAGGTTCTCGGTGAGGTTCTGCGACAGGTAGAACATGTTCACCGGCACCAGGGCTTCCTTGATCTCGGAACCCGGGCGGCGGAAGGCGGTGACGTCGAACGGGTTGATTACGCTGATGCCGTTCTGGATGAAGGTGCTCTCGCCCCAGTTCACCACCTGCTTGCCCAGGCGCACGGTGCCCGGCAGGTCGGCGATGTTGTAGTTGTGGTAGATGAAGGCGTCGAGGATTTCCGCGCCGGAGGCCTGGGCGGCTTCCTTGCGGTTGTGGTCGGAGAGCGGCTTGAACTCGGTGTTCTCGTCCTTCTGCTCGAAGTCATACCAGTACTTGCCGCGGACGAAGACGCCGGTGTCCTGGTATTTCAGTTCGAGGTCGTGGATGCCCTTGAAGATCTTCGAGAAGGTCTTGCCGGCCTTGTAGTTCAGGTGGCCATCGTCGGAGGTCTGGGACAGGCCCTTGCCGCCGTTGTTGATGCCGATGAGGTTGCTGTTCGGATTCTGCGTCGACCAGCTGGCCCCCACGGACAGCGTCGAGTCGAACGAACCTTCGATTTCCCCGATGTTGAAGCTGACGGCGGAAGCCGGCGTCGCCAGCGTGGATGCCAGGCTCACTGCCAGCGGCAACCGTGCCAGGCGCCAGATATGTTGCATGGTTTTCATCGACGCTACTCCATGTGTTTTTTGTTATGAGTAGCGGCGACTATATCCAGCGTCCTAAGGCACTTGATCGCTCTAAAGTGTGATTTGTCTTACAAAGGCCCTGACTAGACGCTTGCGCAGGCCCCGAGGTGGCGTGTTCACTGGGCTGCGCCGTGCCAAGCGCTTGCTTGGCACGGCGCCCGAAAACCGTGACTTGCCGGTCGTCGGTCACACCGTGGAGAGGAAAGCGCTGCCAGCCTCCTGCCATTGGGCGATGTCTACCCGGATACGCTTCTTGTCAAGCTTGCCGACACTGGTCTTGGGAACTTCAGTAACAACGGCGATCTGCGAGGGAATGGCCCACTTGTTGATGTGGCCCTGCTCGACGAAAGGCTTGAGGTGTTCGCGCAGCGCCCTGGCGTCCAGCGCCTGGCCGTCGCGCAGCACCAGCAGGGCGAACGGGCGCTCGCCCCACTGCGGGTCGGGCACGCCAACCACGGCCACCTCGCGCACCGCCGGGTGGCGGCTGATGAGGTCTTCCAGCTCCAGGGACGACAGCCACTCGCCGCCGGTCTTGATCACATCCTTGATACGGTCGCGGATATCGATGAAGCCCATGCCATCGAGGGTCGCCACGTCGCCGGTGTGCATCCAGCCGCCGGCCCAGAGCTCCTCGCCCTTTTCCGGCTCGCGGAAATACCCCTGCGTCAGCCAGGGCGCGCGCAGCACCAGCTCGCCCTGGGACTCGCCGTCGGCCGGGTGGAACTGGCCGTGCTCGTCCATGATCGCCGCCTCCACCAGCGGCACTGGCACGCCAGCCTTGATGCGGTAGGTGGTGCGCTCATCCTCGCTGCCGGCGCAAAGTTCCTGGTTGAGGTAGCCACAGGAAATCAGCGGGCAGGTCTCGGACATGCCGTAGGCCGCCGTGAGCTGGATGCCGCGGGCCTTGGCGGCGTCGTACAGCGCGTGGTTGAGGGCACTGCCGCCGATGATGATCTTCAGCCCGCCGAAGTCGTGGTCCTTCGCACCGGCGGCGTTGAGCATCATCTGCAGGATGGTCGGCACGCAGTGGGAGAAGGTCACCTTCTCCTCGCGGATCAGCTTGCACAGCAGCTCCGGCTCGTAACGGCCCGGATACACCTGTTTCACCCCCAGCATGGTCGCCACGTAGGGCACACCCCAGGCGTGGACGTGGAACATCGGGGTGATCGGCATGTACACGTCGTCGGTGCCCATCAGGCGGATGCTGTCCAGGCTGCCGATGGTCGCGGCCATCGCCAGGGTGTGCAGCACCAGCTGGCGGTGGGTGAAGTACACACCCTTGGGGTTACCGGTGGTGCCGGTGGTGTAGAAGGTGGTCGCCACCGAGTTCTCGTCGAAGTCGGGGAAGGCGTAGCGCGGGCTGGCGGCAGCCAGCAAGGTCTCGTACTCGCCGACGCAGTGGGGCAGCGTGCTGGTCTTGTCGGCGCCGTCGGTGATCAGCAGGGTCTTTTCCACCGTGGTCAGTTGCCCGGCAATGCCTTGGTAGAGCGCGGCGAACTCGCTGTTGACCAGCACGAAGCGGTCATCGGCGTGGTTCATGGTGTAGAGGATCTGCTCCGGCGAGAGGCGGATGTTGATGGTGTGCAGTACCGCGCCGATCATCGGGATGGCGAACATGCATTCCAGGTAACGGTGGCTGTCCCAGTCCATCACCGCCACGGTGTCACCGGCCTTCACACCTGCCTCGGTCAGCACGTTGGCCAGGCGCGCGACACGCTCGTTGAAGGTCGCATAGCTGTATCGCACGGTGTCGCGGTAGACGATTTCCCGGCCTTTCTCGTAACGGCTGCCCGACAGCAGCAGACTCTTGATCAACAGCGGGTACTGGTAGGCGTTCTGTGCAGCGGGGATGACGCGGGTTTTCAGCATGGCGTACGCACTCTCAAGGCTGGATCTCATCAGGATGAGACCGACTCTAGAGCGCCCCGTGTGTCCATTCATCAGTCAAAAGAGTGATTTGCCGATGACTCTATGGCCACATCCGGTCACGCGGTAGAATCCTGACGCCCGGTCGTTCACGCCCGGTACCCAGATAGCGCATCACAACAAGAGCGAAGAGGTTAAGAGTCATGTCCGAGATCGTCATCGTCAGCGGCGCCCGTACTCCCATGGGCGGCTTCCAGGGCAGCCTGTCCGGCGTTTCCGCCGTCGACCTGGGCGCCATCGCCATCCGCGAAGCCATTTCCCGTGCCGGCATCCAGCCCGAGGACGTGCAGGAAGTGATCATGGGCAACGTGCTGCCCGCCGGTCTGAAACAGGGCCCGGCCCGCCAGGCGTCGCTGAACGCCGGCCTGCCCGCCGCCACCGGCTGCACTACCATCAACAAGCTCTGCGGCTCGGGCATGAAGGCCGTGATGCTGGCCCACGACCTGCTCAAGGCCGGCAGCAACAGCGTGATGGTCGCCGGCGGCATGGAAAGCATGTCCAACGCCCCCTACGTCATCGAGAAGGCCCGCACCGGCCTGCGCATGGGCCACGGCGAGATCAAGGACCACATGTTCCTCGACGGCCTGGAGGACGCCCGCACCGGCCGCCTGATGGGCTCCTTCGCCCAGGAAACCGCCGACAAGTACAACGTCACCCGCGAGGAGATGGACGCCTACGCCATCGAATCGCTGCAGCGCGCCCAGGCCGCCATCAAGGACGGTTCGCTGGATTCGGAAATCGTCCCGGTCACCGTCACTACCCGAAAGGGTGAGACCGTGGTGAAGGACGACGAGCAGCCGCTCACCGCCAACCTGGACAAGATCCCCGGCCTGCGCCCGGCCTTCCGCAAGGACGGCACCATCACCGCGGCCAACGCCAGCTCCATCTCCGACGGCGCCTCTGCGCTGGTCCTGATGACCGCTGAAGAAGCCGCGCGCCGTGGCCTGAAGCCACTGGCGAAGATCGTCGCCCACGCCACCCAGAGCCAGGACCCGGCCGAGTTCACCCTGGCCCCGATCGGCGCCATGACCAACCTGTTCAAGAAGGCCGGCTGGAGCAAGGACGACGTCGACCTGTTCGAGATCAACGAAGCCTTCGCCATGGTCACCATGCTCGCCATGCGCGAACACGGCCTGGACCACGCCAAGGTCAACGTCTACGGCGGCGCCTGCGCCCAGGGTCACCCGGTCGGTTCCACCGGCTCGCGCATCATCGTCACCCTGATCAACGCCCTGCAGAAGAAGGGCGGCAAGCGTGGCGTGGCCTCGCTGTGCATCGGCGGCGGCGAAGCCACTGCGGTGGCGATCGAGCTGGTCTGACCCTCGAACCGGCATGAAAAAGGGGCGCCTCGGCGCCCCTTTTTCATTTCGCTCCAGTCGCGGCTCAGCGCAGTTCGGTGAACGCCAGCTTGATCCCCAGCCCCACCAGCACCACGCCCATCATCCGATCGAACCAATGCCCCATTCGCGCAAAACCGGCGCGCACCCGTTGCTGGCTGAACAGCAGCGCCACCAGGCAGAACCAGGCGGCGGTCGCGCAGGCCAGGTACACGCCGTAGCCCGCCTGGACCAGCAGCGGCGTGTGTGGGTTGATCACCACGGTGAACAGCGAGAGGAAGAACAGCGTGGCCTTGGGATTCAGGCCATTGGTGACGAAGCCGGCGACATAGGCACCGCGTGCGCTGCGGGCGACAGGTGCGGCAACGGATTCGGCCGCCGCCGGGTCAGCCGGGCGTGCTCGCAGTGCCTTGAAGCCGATGTACAGCAGGTACGCCGCCGCCAGCCATTTCAGTGCGTTGAACAGCACGATGGACTGCGACACGATCAGGCCGATGCCCAGCAGCGAGTAGGTCACGTGCAGGAAGATCGCGCTGCCCACGCCCAGCGCCGTCCAGGTGCCGGCGCGGCGGCCGTGGGTCACGCTCTCGCGCACCACCACGGCGAAGTCCGGGCCGGGACTGGCCACCGCCAGCAGGTGAATGAACGCCACCGTGAGAAATTCCGCCCAGTACATCGCGCCTCCGAACCACCGCCAGGAAAACCCTAGGTTCTATACGAAGCGCCGGGCCCCCGACAAGCGACAGGCGCCACTCGGTGCAGCACAGGCAGCATTTCCAGCGGGCAGACCTGCCACGGCGAAGGGTACTGGGCAAACGGAGTGATGCCGTCGAGCAACGCCATGCCGCTGTGCAGCAACCGCTTGCCCGCCTGCCAGTCCTGATTGGCCAGGGCGTGACCGAGCATCAGCGAGATCAGGTACTGCTCCCAGCAATCGAATGCTCCTCGCGCCTGCCGGGCCATGTGGCGCAGGGCATTCCACAGGCTTTCCTCATCGAGCAGACCGACGCTGAAGGCCAGACGCGCGCCGAAGGCAGCGCGCTCCAGGTCGTAGGCCAGCACGGTGCGGCACTCATCGACCATTGCCGGATCGTGACCTTCCTTCAGCAGCGCTCGACGCGCCTGCGCAAAACGCGCCATCGGCGTTCCACCGACGGACACCGGAGCATCGGCCACCCAGTCCAGCAGCGGATCGAGCTTTTCGCGACTGCCGCTGCCCAGCAACCAGTCCAGCCGCGCACGCACCTGCCCGGCATCGGCAGCCCGCCAATGTTCGGCCAGCCAGAGCCGGTGAAACTCCTTCTCCTGCGGGGCAATTGCCAGATCGTCGGCGCGCACGCCCGCGCTGTGGGCAATCACACAACCCAACGCGAGCAGGGCACTGCGGGGTGGATGCGCCGCCGGCTCATGGACGTGCTCTTCCTGCAACACCACCTCGCTCACGCGGATGCCTGCCAGCGGATGGGCTCGCCACAGGCCGGCCAACGAGCCGTTATCGGCGCGGCCGCCGATCAGTTCCTTGAACGCCCTGATCGCCATCGAGCCGGACGTCCCGTCGCGCAACAGGATCGCCCGCCCCAGCACGAACGACGCGGCATACGCCTGCCAGTCGGAAAAGTGGCGGATGGCGCTCTCGGCCACCCAGGCCAGGCACAGCCAGGTTTCCGACTCGCCGAGATAGCCACAGGCATGGCATTGCCGCGCCAGCCAGGCGAGGCTTTCGAGATCGTGGGCGGCCATGGAGATATCCACAGGCAACGTCAGGCCCGCCTTGCTCCAGGCTCGCTTCGCCTGCTTGAAGCGCAGCCGCTGCTCCCCCTCGAAGACGCAAGGTTCGTTGCGCTGCAGCCGGCGAAACTCCTCGTCCAGCGTCTGACTCTGGGCTTCGAGCATCAGCTCCTGCAGTGACCGGCGCGCCGTTGCCGCATCGGTGATGCCCCACAACTCGACCCGATCTTCGGCCTGTACCACGCCCGCGCTCACATCGCAGTGTGACAGCAGCGCACCGAAGCACAGCAAGGGTTCGGGGCCGGCGGCGCGGGGCGACTTTCTCCGCCGGGAGCGGGGATACCCAGTCGTCGCGCCACTGCGCAGTCCGACACGCACGCCGAGCGCACGAATGGCCGTGAGGCCGGAGAGCAGCCAACCCATCATCGCCAGTCACCTCGGGATTTCGATGGGATCACTCTAAGAAGCGAGCACGAGACGGCGGATGAGGGAAAACCGAAACGTCTGTCAGACTTTTCACTCAAACATCTACCATCAGTACGCAGTACCCTCCGTCCACGTCCGCGGGCAGACCGGGTTGTCCACGGCGGCGGTTCTGCCGAGAATCCCCTTCATCCCGCCCTTCCGATCAAGGTGTCATCGCTCATGAATCCTGCTCGCGCCGTCTTCCTCGACCATGCCTCCCTCGACCTCGGTGATCTCGACCTCACGCCGCTGCGCGCGCCGTTCGGCGAACTGGTCCTGCACGGGCGCAGCGACACGCAGCAGGTGGCCGAGCGACTGCAGGGCGCGCAGGTAGCGATCAGCAATAAGGTGCGTATCGGCGCCGATGTTTTCGAACAATGCCCGGACCTCAAGCTGATCCTGGTGGCCGCCACCGGCACCAACAACGTCGACCTCGAAGCCGCGCGCCAGCATGGTGTGACCGTGAGCAACTGCCAGGGCTACGGCACCCCGTCGGTGGCGCAGCACACCCTGATGCTGCTGCTCTCCCTGGCTACGCGCCTGCCGGACTATCAGGCGGCGATCCGCGAGGGCCGCTGGCAGAAGGCCCCGCAGTTCTGCCTGCTGGACTTCCCCATCGTCGAACTGGAAGGCAAGACCCTCGGCCTGCTCGGCCATGGCGAGCTGGGCGGCGCGGTGGCGAAGCTGGCCGAGGCCTTCGGCATGCGCGTACTGCTCGGCGCCCTGCCCGGCCGCCCGGCGCGCGCTGATCGCCTGGCGCTGGACGAACTGCTGCCGCAGGTCGACGCCCTCACGCTGCACTGCCCGCTGACCGATGCCACGCGCAACCTGATCGGCCAGCGCGAGCTGGACCTGATGAAGCCCGGCGCCTACCTGATCAACACCGCCCGCGGCGGGCTGGTCGATGAGCAGGCGCTGGCCGATACCCTGCGTCGCGGCCATCTCGGCGGCGCGGCCTTCGACGTGCTCAGCGTCGAGCCACCGCGGGACGGCAACCCGCTGCTGGCCGGCGACATCCCGCGCTTCATCCTCACTCCGCACAGCGCCTGGGGCAGCCGCGAGGCCCGGCAGCGCATCGTCGGCCAGTTGAGCGAGAACGCCGCCGGCTTCTTCGCCGGCGAGCCGCGCCGGGTGGTGGCGCCATGAGCTTGCATCTGGTCTGCGGCGACGGCGCCGCCGAAGCCCTGCATCGGGCCGTCGAAGCAGGTGTGCTGACCGAAAAGAAAATCCGCGTGATGCCGGACGACCTGGCGGTCGGCCCACTGAGTGATGTGGATAACCCGCCCTGCCAGCAGCGCGCTGCGTTCTGGCATGCGTTGGGGGGCGAAGTCCTGCGCGAGCGGGAAATCGCCATCGAGATGGCCACCGAGGTGAACTGGCTGCACAGCCCGGACGTCGCCTCCGTCACCCTCTGGCACGGCGACAGCGCCAGCGAGCAACTGCTGCTGCGCCGCGTCTGCGCTTTGCTGCCGGCGAACATCATCCTGCGCAGTGTCGGTGCCGGCAGCGGCCAGTGCCGCAGCGAGAACCGTCACGCCATTGCCATGCTGAAACCCGTCGAACTGGCCAACGCCCTGGCCGCCAGCCACGAACTGGATGCCGCCGAGCGCCAAGGCCTGGCGGCGGACTGGCAGGGCGCCCTGGCGGAAAACGCCGAGCTGCGCCTGTGGCTGGATGGCCAGCTGAGCGGCACCGGCTACGCCCACATCGACCGCATCCTGCTGGACAGCGCCAGCGAATCCTGGCGCCCGGTGCAGTCGCTCATCGGCCCGACCATGGCCTACGTCGACGGTCTGTTCGTCAGCGATCTGCTGGCCGCCTGGCGCCTGCGCGAACAAGTCGCGGCCGGAGCGCTGGAACTGCGCGGCGACGACTTCTGGAAGAACGCCGAGGTACGGCTCGCCTAGGCTCGGCCGCGGCAGCCCTGCTAAACTCGCGCCCTTTTTCGCCAGGAGGCCGCATGTCCAACGCCCCTACCAGTGAAGTGCTGCTGCGCCAGATCGAGCGCTTCCAGGGCCGCGTCCTGCTCGCCGGCCTGCCCGCCGACGCCCTGCTCGGCGACCTCCCGCAGGCCCAGGGCTGGAGCTGGCATGCAGGCGTTGCCCGGCAGTTGGAAAGCCGCTACGCCGGTCGCTGCCACTTCAGCGCCACGCCGCCGACGGGCCAGTTCGCTGCCGCCGTGCTGTTCCTGCCCAAGTCCCGCGAACTGACCGACTACCTGCTCGCCGCGCTGGCCAGCTCCGTGCCGGACGGCGAGCTGTACCTGGTCGGCGAGAAACGCGCCGGCGTCGAACGCGCCAGCAAGCAGCTCGGTGAGTTCGGCCGCGCCAGCAAGCTGGACAGCGCCCGCCACTGCCAGCTGTGGCACACGCACATCGACGGCGCGCCGACCGCGCCGGACCTGCATGCCCTCGCGCAACGCTACGAACTGCCGCTGGCCGATGGCCCGCTGCAAGTCATCACCCTGCCCGGCGTGTTCAGCCATGGTCGCCTGGACCGTGGCAGCGCGCTGCTGCTGGAACACCTGGACAAGCTGCCAGCCGGCCATGTGCTGGACTTCGGCTGCGGCGCCGGGGTGCTCGGCGCCACGCTCAAGCGACGTTATCCGCAGAGCCGCCTGACCCTGCTGGACGTCGACGCCTTCGCCGTCGAGAGCAGCCGCCTGACGCTGGCCGCCAATGACCTGGAGGGTGAAGTGATCGCCGGCGACGGCATCGACGCCGCGCCGGAAGGCCTCGCTGCCATCGTCAGCAACCCACCCTTCCACCAGGGCGTGCACACCAGCTACGCCGCCACCGAACACCTGCTGCGCCAGTCGGCACACCACCTGGCGTCGGGCGGCGAGCTGCGCCTGGTGGCCAACAGCTTCCTGAAATACCCGCCGCTGATCGAACAGCACCTGGGCCCCTGCCGCATCCTGGCCGAGGCCGACGGCTTCCGTATCTACAGCGCCCGGCGCTGATCCAAGGCTCGCACTACACTCCACCGAGCCCGCTGGATCGGCGCATCGCCGCTCGCCCTGAACTATCGAGGACACCCGTGAACCGAAGAATTAGAGATGACGTCGAACTGACTTTCGCCATGGGGCCGAAGGAGAAGCCGCACCATCTGAAGCGCTCCCTCAAGCCGCGTCACCTGAACATGATCGCCATCGGCGGCTCCATCGGCACCGGCCTGTTCGTCGCCTCCGGCAGCACCATCGCCACCGCCGGCCCTGGCGGTGCGCTGCTGGCCTATGCGCTGATCGGCCTGATGGTGTTCTTCCTCATGACCAGCCTCGGCGAGCTGGCGGCGTACATTCCTGATTCCGGCTCGTTCTGCACTTATGGCAGTCGTTTCATCGACGATGGCTTCGGTTTCGCCATGGGCTGGAACTACTGGTACAACTGGGCGGTGACCATCGCCGCCGAGCTGGTGGCGGCGCAGCTGGTGATGAAGTTCTGGTTCCCGGAAGTCTCAGGCATGTACTGGAGCGCCGGCTTCCTGGCCATCATGTTCATGCTCAACTTCTTCTCGGTGAAGGGCTTCGGCGAGAGCGAATTCTGGTTCGCGCTGATCAAGGTGGTGGCCGTGGTGATCTTCATCGGCATCGGCCTGGCCAGCATCATCGGCATCATGCATGGCATCGACAGCCCCGGCTTCAGCAACTTCACCACCGGCGATGCGCCCTTCGTCGGCGGCCTGCAGGCGATGATCGGGGTGGCGATGATCGCCGGCTTCTCCTTCCAGGGCACCGAGCTGATCGGCGTCGCCGCGGGCGAGTCGGAGAACCCGCAGAAGTCCATTCCCATCGCCATCCGCCAGGTATTCTGGCGAATCCTGATGTTCTACATCCTGTCGATCTTCGTCATCGGCATGCTGATCCCCTACACCGATCCGAACCTGCTCAAGACCGACAGCAGCGACATCAGCACCTCGCCCTTCACCCTGCTGTTCGAACGCGCGGGCCTCGCCGCCGCGGCAGGCGTGATGAACGCGGTGATCCTCTCGGCGATCCTCTCGGCAGGCAACTCGGGCATGTACGCCTCGACCCGGATGCTTTACACCATGGCCACCCAGGGCAAGGCGCCGCGCCTGTTCACCCAGGTGTCGGAGAGCGGCGTGCCGCGCTATGCGCTCTACGCCACCACGCTGATCGGCGCGCTGTGCTTCCTCACCAGCTTCATCGGCGACAAGACCGTCTACACCTGGCTGCTCAACGCCTCGGGCATGTGCGGCTTCATCGTCTGGCTGGGCATCGCCGTGTCGCACTACCGCTTCCGCAAGGGCTTCATCCTGCAAGGCGGCAACCTCAACGACCTGCCCTACCGCGCCAAGTGGTTCCCCCTCGGCCCGCTGTTCGCCTTCACCCTGTGCCTGATCATCACCCTGGGGCAGAACTACCAGGCCTTCGTCGGCGAGCACGTCGACTGGGCCGGCCTGGTCGCCACCTACATCACCATCCCGCTGTTCCTGGCGATCTGGCTGGGCTACCGCTTCAAGAACGGCACCCGCTTCATCCGCTACGAAGACATGGACATCCGCCCCACCCGCGACTGATCCGACGCGCAGGCTTGCCCAAGTCCCAGGACTTGGGCAGAATGCGCCCCGTCCTAGGGGAGTAGTCTCCCGCGAGCGCCCTGCTCGCCCGGTACGCGTCAACACACTTGGTCCACAGACCATGGCGCGTACGATCCAGGCCTGCAGCGTTCAGGCCGGGGTTTGACAAGACCTATGATACGAGCAACCTGACCCGGGGCGGGCAGGTGGCGCGTGTCATGGTGATTAGTCGACCCGCCCCCTTAGGAAGTCTGATGGAATCCCTCTTCGTCCCCACCCTGATCGTTGCCCTCGCGGAAATCGGCGACAAGACGCAATTGCTCGCGCTCGTCCTCGCCGCGCGCTTCCGCAAGCCCTGGCCGATCATCGCCGGGATCATCGCCGCCACCCTGGCCAACCACTTCGCCGCCGGTGCCGTCGGTAGCTGGGTCGCCTCGTTCTTCTCGGAAAGCACGCTGAGCTGGGTGCTGGCCGTGTGCTTCCTGGCGGTCGCTGGCTGGACCCTGATTCCCGACAAGCTGGATGACGACGAAGAAGGCTCGCTGAAGAAATTCGGCCCGTTCCTCACCACCCTGATCGCCTTCTTCCTCGCCGAGATGGGCGACAAGACCCAGGTCGCCACCGTGATGCTGGCCGCGCAGTACCCGCACTTCTGGCTGGTGGTCATCGGCACCACGCTGGGCATGCTGATCGCCAACGTGCCGGTGGTCCTGGCGGGCAACTTCGCCGCCGAGCGCCTGCCGCTGAACCTGATCCGCCGCCTGGCCGCCGCCGCCTTCGCCATCCTCGGCCTGGCTGCCGTGTACCACGCGCTGAAGCTCTCCGGGGTGTTCTGACCGGCAGCTTTTCGTCGGGAGGCTGGCGCGCCGGCCAATGCCTGTGTATCGCCCGCGATACACAGTGGCGCCTGAAGCCTCCCACGACAAAGGATGTCGCCATGCCGGAAAAAGACCTGAAGAAAGTCGCCCGCCACCACATCGACCTCGCCTGGAACAAGGGACACCTGGCGCTGGTCGAGCAGCTGCACAGCCCGGACTTCATCTACAAGAGCGCCTTCACCGCCCAGCCGCTGGACAACGCAGGCTACCGGGCGCTAGTGGAGGAGATCCGCAGTGGCATGGAGGACCTGGAAGTGGCCGTGGAGGAATGCATCCGCGAGGGCAACAAGGTCTTCACCTGGAGCACCCTGATGGGCAGCATCGCCCGCCCGGTGCTGGGCTACCCGGCCAGCGACCGCATCGTCAGCATCTCGGCCATGGGCTTCTGGACCTTCAACAGCCAGAACCAGGTGCAGGAGCTGTGCACGCTGTTCGACATGGAAAGCTTCCGCGCGCAGATGGGCCTGCCCAACCGGCCGTTCGCCGAGAAGGCGCTGCCCTGACAATGAAAAAGCCCGGCATTCGCCAGGCTTTTTTCTGTCCGCTTGTCACCCATGTCCACGACCTGCAGGGGATTTTCGTAGGAGCGAGCTTGCTCGCTCCTAAAGGACCTCAGAGGTAATCGTTGGCGTGGAACCAGGAAATGGCCCGCTCCAGCGTATCCTCCAGCGGCACATGGGACTCGAAACCCAGCTCCTCGCGGGCTTTGCGGCCGTCGAGGAACTGCCCGCCGGCCATCACCTCGATGGCGGTGTCGTCCAGCAGCGGCATCCTGCCAGTCAGGCGGTAGCGCCAGCGACCCAGTGTCGCCAGCGCGCGGGCGCGGTGCAGCGGCATCGGGGTCGGCGCCGGCTTGCCCAGCAGCTTGGCGATGGTGCTGGTCAGCTCGCCCATCTCGATGTTGTGCCCGGTGAGCAGGTAACGCTCGCCCACCCGGCCTCGCTCGAGCGCCGTGAGCAGGCCGCGCCCGGCTTCGGAGGCATCGATGACGTTCCGCCGGCCCGGCACGTAGTGCAGCATCTCGTCGCGGCCGATGGCGGTGATCAGGCGCCCGGTGGTCGGGCCGATGTCCAGCTCGCCCAGCACCATGCCGGGAATCCCGATCACCACCGGCAGGCCGCCACGGGCCTGTTCGCGGGCCTGTTCGTCCAGCGCCCACTTGCACATCACGTAGGCGCTCTTGCCGGTGGGCAGGCCTTCGTAGAACAGCCCCTCATGGCCCGGCAGCCCCTGAGGGTGCGAAGGCATGGCGAAGGCCGAACCGACGTAGAGGATGCGCGGTACTTTCGCCTGCAGGCAGGCGGCGTAGAAATGATTGGTCAGGTCCAGTGCGCTGGCCACTTCCTCCTGCCAGCGACGCGGGCGCACCGGGTAGTAACCGGCGCTGAAGATCACGGCGTCCAGCCCGCTGAGCGCACGAGCCATCCCCTGGTGATCGAAGAGTTCGGCTACCCGGCACTCAGGCTCGAGGTAGGCCAGGCGCTGGATCTGCGACGAGGGTCGGTGGATCAGCACCAGCTGGTGGCCGGCCGCCTTGATCGCGCGAGCGGCGTGGTGGCCCAGGAGCCCGGTGGCTCCGAGTACAGCGATTTTCACGGGTGCTCCCTGTTCACTGGATAAAGCGGCGCAACCTTACGCCGCTCCTGGCCGTTCGAGAGAATCACGAACCCCTGCTGCAAAAACACTGTTCAGCGGGTCTTGGCCTGCTCGTAGAGCGGCATGACCTTCGGGATGGCGGCCTGCAGGTTGGCCATCCGCGTACTGTCCGCCGGGTGCGTGCTGAGAATTTCCGGCGGAGCTTCACCGTTCGATGCCTGCCCCATCTTCTGCCACAGGGTCATCGCGGCGTTGGGGTTATAACCGGCTCGCGCCGCCAATTCCAGGCCGATCAGGTCAGCTTCGTTCTCATTCTGCCGGCTATTGGGCAACGTCAGGCTGTATTCGACCACCTGGTGGGCCATGTCCACGCTGCTCTGCCCCAGCCCCAGCAGCGCGCCGCCGATACCCAACCCCATCTGCTCCGCGTAGGCGCGGGACATGGCCTCACGGCCGTGCTCACGCAGGGCGTGGGCGATCTCGTGGCCCATCACCGCGGCCAGTTCGTCGTCGCTGAGTTTGAGCTGATCAATCAGCCCGGTGTAGACGATGATCTTGCCGCCCGGACCGCAGTTGGCATTGAGCTCGTCGCTCTTGATCACGTTGACTTCCCATTGCCAGGACGGCGCGTCGGAACGGAAGGCGCCGGTCTGCGGGATCAACCGCGCGGCGATGGCCTTCACGCGCTTGGCGTCATTGCTGCTGGCATCCAGCTTGCCGGCCTTGGAGGCCTCACCGAGGGTCTGCTGGTAGGACTGCGCATACATCTGGTCGACCTGGGCGCTGGACAGCATGCTGAACATGTTCTGCTTGCGATCGACGCCGACGACGCCGCCGCTGGTGGTGTTCACCTGCTGGCAAGCGGTGAGCAGCAGGGCTGCGGCCAGGCCTGCGACACGAAAAACTCTGGGCATGTTGCTCTCCCGAAACAATGCAATCTCCCACGGACAGCGCGCATGGTAGGCCCACCCCCGATGCCCGGCAACTGGCAGGAAACAGCCGGCGCAGCAGTGACTTAGGAAACCGCACCGATGCATCTGAAGGTGCCTTGGGGCGACTGTCGTGGCGTACGCGGGGCATGGCATCGCACCTGCGATCCACACCCGCGAGCTAGCCGCGGCCAGCGTCTGATTTCACCCTGAAAACCAGGATGTCGAGGCGCTCGCCACGGCCAGATAATTTCATTTTGACATCACATGCTAGACCTCCCGGTCAGCGCCGACAATCCTGCGACAGGCGGCGAACAGCCGCGTTACAACCCATTACAACGGCCGCCTAAGGAAAATCCCCGGACCTGCCGATACAGATAGACACGCAGACCTCTGGCGCATTCCGGGTACCCGTATGAAATTCAAGTCGATCCAGTTTTCCGTGGTGGCGTTGGCAGGTGCCAGCGTTCTGGCAGTGGTCGCGGCGCTGGTGCTTTACGCGTTGTTCGCCGGCTCGCGGACCCAGGCGCTGGTGCAGGAGCGCACCCAGGCGCTGCTCGAGCAGGTGATCAACGATCGCCTGGTAGCGATCGCGCGCGGCCAGGTCGCACAGATCCAGCGCGAACTGGAATACCCGCTCACCGTCGCCCGCGACCTCGCCAACACCAACGCCCTGCTCGACGAGACAGACAGCAATGGCCAGCCGCTGCTGGGCATAGGCCGCGCCGGCATGTCCAACCTGCTGCGCCAGACCGTGGCGCAGAACCCCAAGCTGCTCGACGCCTTCGCCGGCTGGGAACCCAACGCCTTCGCCGGCAACGACAGCCAGTACTCCGGCCTGCCCGGCTACGACGTCAGCGGCCGCTTCATGCCCTGGTGGTACCGCAAGGACGGCGGCCTGACCGTGGAAGCCATGGGCGACACCCTGGAAAGCCAGAAAATGCAGCCTACCGGTGTGCGCGAAGGCGAGTACTACCTGTGCCCGAAAGAGAAGCACCAGCCCTGCATCATCGACCCGGCGCCCTACGAGATGGCCGGCAGGATGGTGCTGATGTCCTCGTTCAACGCGCCGATCATGGTCAAGGGCCAGTTCAAGGGCACCGTCGGCGTGGACTTGTCGCTGGACTTCATCCAGGACCTGCTCAAGGCTGCCGACAGCCAGCTCTACGACGGCGCCGGCGAGATGGCGCTGATCTCCACCAACGGCCGCCTGGTCGCCTACACCAAGGACCCGGCCAAGCTCGGCGAACCCGCCAGCAGCGTGCTGGACGCGAGCGAAGTGGCCAACCTGGCCAAGCTCACCCTCGACCAGCCGCTGACCTCGGTGGACAAGGAACACGGCCACATCGAGCTGTTCCTGCCCTTCACCATCGCCGACTCCGGTGCGCGCTGGACCCTGATGCTGCAACTGCCGCAGGAAGCTGTGCTGGGTGACCTGAACCAGCTGCAGAGCGACCTGAAATCCCAGCGCGACAGCGACACTCTGGGCATGACCCTGGTCGGCCTGCTGATCGCCGCCATCGGCCTGGCCGTGATCTGGCTGGTCGGCCATGGCATCGCCCGCCCGCTGCGCCAGCTGGTCGGCATGCTCGACGACATCGCCCAGGGTGAAGGCGACCTGACCCGCCGCCTGAGCAGCGACCGCGCCGACGAACTGGGCTCCATCGCCAAGGGCTTCAACACCTTCCTGGGCAAGCTGCAGGGCATGATCGGCCAGGTGGTGACCTCGGTGCAGCACGTCAGCGATTCCTCCGAGCACACCGCTGACATCGCCATCCGCACCAACCAGGGCGTGCAGAAGCAGTTGGCGGAGATCGAGCTGGTGGCCACCGCCGTCCACGAAATGACCGCCACCGCCCAGGACGTGGCGCGCAACGCCACCCATGCGGCCGAAGCGGCCAACCATGCCGACCAGGCCGCGCACCACGGCAAGCGCATCGTCGAGAGCAGCTCCACGGCGATCCAGGCGCTGGCCAGCGAGATCGGCCGCGCCGTGGGCGTGGTGCAGTCGCTGGCCCGCGACAGTGAGAACATCAACGCGATCCTGGTGGCCATCCGCGGTATCGCCGAGCAGACCAACCTGCTGGCGCTCAACGCCGCCATCGAGGCTGCCCGCGCCGGTGAACAGGGCCGCGGCTTCGCGGTGGTCGCCGACGAGGTGCGCAACCTGGCGCAGAAGACCCAGCAGGCCACCGAGGAAATCCAGTCGATGATCCAGCAGCTGCAGAACGGCACCCGCGAAGTGGTGCACGTGATGCAGCAGAGCCAGGACAAGACCGAGGACAGCGTGCGCCACGCCGGAGAGGCGGCCCAGGCATTGGAGTCGATCACCCAGGCGGTGTCGGTGATCAACGACATGAACACCCAGATCGCCAGCGCCGCCGAGGAGCAGAGCGCGGTGGCCGAGGACATCAACCGCAACGTCAGCAACATCGGCATGGTCGCCAACCAGGTGGCCGGCGGCGCCGACGAGGCCTCCCAGGCCAGCGCCGAGCTGACCAAGCTGGCGGAGCAGCAGCGCCGGCTGGTGAATCAGTTCAAGGTGTAAGACAGGCTGCAGGGCGTGCGCTGCCGTCGACAGCGCACGCATTGGTAGGATGGGTGGAGCCTAGGCGATACCCATGCTGCCGGTGCAGGGGGCGATGGGTATCGCTGCGCTCCCACCATCTTACTGCCCCGGAGTTCTCAGGCCGGCGTCAGGCACTCCGGCCCATTGCAGGTCGGGTCATTGATGAAGTTCGCCAGCGCCTGCACGCGCAGCCGCGCCTGGGGCAACTGCAGCAGTTCCAGCAAGCGCGCGGCGGGCGTCGCGTTCGACAGCCATTGCGCCTGCTCCTGCACATCGAGAATCAGCGGCCGGCGCATATCGCCCGCCGCCTGGGTGAGCATCGCCACGCTGTAATAGGTGTGGCCTTCCACCGGATACGCCTCCCACACCCCCGCAAAACAGATCAACCCACCTCCGGAAACCCAGTGCGGCCGCTTGCGCACGCCGAGCCACTCATAGAAGCCATTGGCCGGCAGCAGGCAGCGGCGCTGGGCGAAGGCATCGCGGAACATCGGCTGTTCAACGATGGTTTCCGCACGGGCATGGGCGGGGGTTCGCGACAGGTCCTTCAGCCAGGCCGGCGTAAGGCCCCAGCGCGCGAGGTCGGCATGGCGCGCGCCGTTCTCCTCGCGCAGCATGAGCACGCGGGCGCCGGGCGCGACGTTCCACTGCGGCTGCAGGTCGGCAGGGAAGCCGGCATTCTCGGCAAGCTCGCGGTTCCAGCGGAACAGGGCGTAGCGGCTGGTCATTGGGACTCGTCGGGGGAGAAGGTCAGCAAAGCAGGACGCCGGGACCGCCCTCGTGATCGTCGGCGCAGCCCGGCAAGGGTTGCGCGGCATTGTACGCGGCGATCAGTTCGCGCGCCTGCTCGGCCACGTCGTCCTCCACCCACAGGTGCAGCAGGCCAAGGCCCGGCAGCTCGCCGATGCCGCCGACCAGATGGCGCCCGCCAAGGTGCGACGAAATGCCCTCGTTGGCCAGCATGCCACCCAGCAGCTCGGCTTCGATCAGGTCGGCGGGTTCGTAGATTCGCTGCATCAATCGTCCTCGCGCTGGACTTCCAGGGTCCAGTCCACGCCGTCGGTGTGGAGCTGGAACAGGATCGGCCGGCAACACACCGGGCAATCTTCATAGTAGCTCTGGTCGCCCCCGGAGAGATCAAGCACAGCCTCGGCCGGCTCGCCGCAATAGGGACAGGAATAGGCCTGACTTTCGAGCATCGCTGGTTCCCCCGTGACTTCCGTTTATAATCGCGCGGTCTTTTTGGGTGCCCGCCTGGCCGGTGAGTCGGCGGCATACCCATCCGGGCCGTCTATTTCGCGGCCTGTCCCGTGATACCCCGAGAATTCATAGAGAGCATGATGGGCGAGTTCGAAGCCATCCGACCGTACAACGACGCCGAAGTCCCGGCTGTCCTGCAGCGCCTGCTGAGCGATGACGCCTTCCTCGGCGCGCTGGCGCGTTACCGTTTCCCGCGTCTGTCCGGTCCGTTCGGATGGCTGCTCAGACCTCTTATAGCCCATCGGCTGGCCCGCGAAGTCACTGGCATCCGTAGCGTCAGCGAGCTGCAGCACAAAGTCGAGCCCTACGTCGACCGGACCATCGAGCACGCCACCGACGGCGTCACCTATTCCGGCGTCGAGCGCCTGCAATCCGGCCGTGCTTACCTGTTCATCGCCAACCACCGCGATATCGTGGTCGACCCGGCCTTCTGCAACTACGCGATCTACCACGCCAAGCTGCCGACGCCGCGCATCGCCATCGGCGACAACCTGCTGCAGAAGTCCTTCGTCAGCGACCTGATGCGCCTGAACAAGAGCTTCATCGTGCACCGCTCGATCAGCGGTCGGCGCGAGAAACTGGCGGCGTACCAGAACCTCTCGGCCTACATCAATCACTCGATCTGCCAGGACGGCCAGTCGATCTGGATCGCCCAGGCCGAGGGCCGCGCCAAGGACGGTGACGACCGCACCGATTCGGCGATCCTCAAGATGTTCCACATGAGCCGCAAGGACGAGCCGTTTGCCGAGGTCGTTCGCCAGCTGCACCTGATCCCGGTGTCCATCAGCTACGAATACGACCCCTGCGATGCCGCCAAGGCCCGCGAGCTGTTCACCCGCGCGACCACCGGCGAGTACACGAAGGCGCCGGGCGAGGACGACCGCAGCATCGTGCAGGGCATCACCGGCTACAAGGGCCGGGTGCACATCAACTTCGGCGAGGAGATCACCGGCGACTTCGCCGACGCCAAGCAGCTCGCCGCCGAGCTGGACCGGCAGATTCTCGGCAACTACCGGTTGTTCCCGGTGCACTACCTCGCCTACGAGGCCTCCGATCTGCGCGACGCCGCGCTGAACGTGCCGCGCGCCGAGACCCTGTTCAAGGCCGAGGAACTGCAGCGTGCGCGCACCGAATGGGAGCGCCGCCTGGGCGAATGCCCCGCGGAGCAGCGCGGCCACCTGATCCTGCAGTACGCCAACCCGGTGCTGAACCAGTACCGGCTCAAGCAGCAGGCATGAAAAAAGGCGCCCTCGGGCGCCTTTTTCAATTCCCTGATGACTCAGAGCCGGGTGCTGTACCAGCTCACCGTCACGGCCAGGGCCATGCAGGCGAAACCGAAACGGTAGAAGAAGCGGTTCATCCGCGCGGTGGGCTCGACGCTGTCCAGCGGCACCGGCGCGATTTCGCTCTCGGCGGCCAGGCGCGCCAGGGCGAGGCGCTCGCGGCGGCGGGTCGCCAGCAACAGCCAGCCTCCGGCCAGGGCGAAGAACAGGGCCAGGTCATTCACGATACGACCGGGATGGGCCTGGAAAAGACTCCAGAGCGCCTGCAGCGACATCACAACCTCCGCTTCAGAACTGCACGCCAACGACTTCGAAGCAAAGCGGGGTCAGTCTGGACGAACGGGCTTGGCCCGTCATGGATGAGAAACAATCGACGCGCATTTTATCCGCTGGGCCGCCATCGCAGCCAGCACGCAACGCTTATTTACGACGAGCGTAAGAGTTATCGAGAAAGGGTCTAAGACCTCTCCCGCGTTCTGGCACGTTGCTGGCTTCAACGAATTCTGCAAACCCGGTCTTTCGCCAAGGAGATTCGCCATGCTCGACATCGTCCCCCACGAAAACGCCTACCTGATCGAACACCTCGAGGAAATCGAAGCCGTGGTCGTCGAACTCTCGTTCAACGTCCAGGACGACCACTGGCTGGTCTACACCCAGGCCTGCGGCCACGAGCACCTGGACCTGCCGGAAACCGACGAGCGCATGCGCTCGTTCGAGGTCGACCCGTACCGCCAGGCCGCCTGATCGCCGCCGACCAGCGTCCATGAAAAAGCCCGCCATTCGGCGGGCTTTTTCATGTCCGATCGATCAGCGCTGGTTCAGTGTCTGGCCGATGGTCGGGTCCTTGAACACGCGGGTCAGCGCGTCGCTGAGCACGTCGCTCACCAGCTTGGTGTTGGTCGCCTGGTTGGGCGCCATGCCGAAACGCTGGTTGGTCGAGGCGCCGTAGCGGCCGCTGTAGCGACGGGTGCCGCTCTGCACATCGGCGCGGAAAGTGGCGCCGATGTCGGCCTCGGTGACGTACATGCCCTCCTTGGGCGACTGGTACTTCAGCTCGGCCAGGGTCAGGGTCAGTTGTGGCGCGTTGTAGGCGTTGGCCGACGGGGTGAAACCCAGCAGGCGCACGGCGGTTTCAGCCTGCAGCTGCAGCTTGGGGATTACGTCTTCGCTGCGCACGGTCAGCTGGCTGGTTTCCGAGTACAGGCCACCACGGGTACCCAGCGCGGTGCTCGGGCGACCGTCGACGACTTTCACCACCACCGGCTGGCCCTGGCCAACGGCGGCGACCGGGCCCTTGAACTCGGGCGTCGGGTTGAGTTGTTGCGGGCTGAGGGCGCAGCCGGTCAAGGTCAGGCTGGCGGCAGCGATAAAGCCGAGCAACAGGCGAGGCAGCATGCTCATCTCTCCATGGGGTAAGCGATGGCCGGCAGTATACCGGCGGGCAGCGCGGTCAGATAGCGCTTGGCCATTGGACGCGGAACCCGTTCTCAGGGTTCCCTCGCCGCGCGTCGATAGGCCGCCTTGACCCACCTGCAGGCAAGACGCACCGGGAGGGGCACAAATGGTCAATCAAGGGGTAGACACTAGGAAAAAAGTCTAAGGTGCAGAGCTTTTTTTTGTGTTTCGCCGTTATAATCGCCCCCCGATTATAAGGACGCCTCCTGGTCGGGCCCCGCACGATGCCGACACACCGTGTCTCGCCTCTGCCACCCCTCAAAGAGAGTCGCCACTCGCCTCGGTCACTGGCCGTCGCGCTTTGTACGTTCGTTGCGCAGAACTTGGCATGGATGCAGCCGCCCCCTCCGCACGGAGACCGGACCGGCCCGCGACGACGATCCCCTTTGAGCTTCACGCCTCCAAAAGAGCGTGATCGAAGGTTTTTCACTACTTCACGAGAGTGTGGCGAGCAATGAAGAGTTTTGCGTTGGTAGCACCATTGACGTCTGACCCCGCAGCACTGAATCGCTTTTTCGGCACCGGAAGCCGCGCATAAGCGCCACTTTTGGATGCACTTGCGGATGAATTCGTCCGCCGAGGACTGCCGAGAAGGTGCGCACTTCCCCTCCTCCGATCCCGGCCCGAGACATTCCGCGAAAGGTCCTTTGCGACCTGAGAAGAATTCGGACATGCGGCTTTCGCGCAACGAGCGCAAGGCCCTAGTCACAACTGGCTGCTGATAGTTTTGGAGACGCGTTAATGGCGCAGAACGAAATCGAATCGATGGACGTGCTGCTGGTCGGCGCCGGCATCATGAGCGCAACCCTGGCTGTCCTGCTCAAGGAAGTCGATCCCGGCGTCAAGCTCGAGATCGTCGAACTTCAGGAATCCGGAGCCATCGAGAGTTCCAACCCGTGGAACAACGCCGGTACCGGTCACGCCGGCCTCTGCGAGCTGAACTACACCCCGCAGGCGGCTGACGGCTCGATCGACATCAAGAAGGCGGTGAACATCAACGCCCAGTTCGAGGTGTCCAAGCAGTTCTGGGCCTACCTGACCGGGAAGGACGCCTTCGGCGCACCGCGCAACTTCATCAATCCCGTTCCGCACATGAGCTTCGTGCGTGGCAAGGACATTCCGTTCCTGAAGAAGCGCCATGAGATGCTCGCCCAGCACCATGCCTTCTCCTCGATGGAATACACCGAGGACCGCGCGAAGATCGCCGACTGGGCCCCGCTGACCATTCCCGGCCGTCCGGCCGACGAGCAGGTCGCGATGACCCGCGTAGAAAGCGGTACCGACGTCAACTTCGGCGCCCTGACCAACCAACTGCTGAGCTACCTCTCCAGCCGCGAAGGCAGCGAAGTCCGCTACTTCCAGAAGGTCGTGGGTCTCGAGCGCTCCGGCGACGGCTGGCTGGTGGACATCAAGAACACCCAGACCGGCGATGCCCGCAAGGTCAAGGCGAAGTTCGTCTTCCTCGGCGCTGGCGGCGGCGCGCTGCCGCTGCTGCAGATGTCCGGCATCCCGGAAAGCAAAGGCTTCGGCGGCTTCCCGGTGAGCGGCCAGTGGCTGCGTTGCGACAACCCGGAAGTGGTCAAGCACCACCAGGCCAAGGTCTACAGCCAGGCCGAAGTGGGCGCCCCGCCGATGTCCGTACCGCACCTGGACACCCGCGTGGTCGAGGGCAAGACCTCCCTGCTGTTCGGCCCGTACGCCGGCTTCTCCACCAAGTTCCTGCGCCACGGTTCGTTCCTCGACCTGCCGCTCTCGGTGCGCACCAGCAACCTGCTGCCGATGCTCGCCGTGGCCCGCGACAACATGGACCTCACCCGCTACCTGGTGAAGGAAGTCATGCAGTCCATGGACCAGCGCATCGAAGCCCTGCGCAAGTTCTACCCGGAACTGAACCCGGCCGACTGGCGCCTCGAAACCGCTGGCCAGCGCGTGCAGATCATCAAGAAGGACCCGAAGAAAGGCGGCATCCTGCAATTCGGTACCGAACTGGTGGCGGCCCAGGACGGCAGCATCGCCGCCCTTCTCGGTGCCTCGCCGGGTGCATCGGTCACCGTGTCGATCATGCTGGGTCTGCTGGAGCGCTGCTTCCCCGAGCGCTACAAGTCGGCCGAGTGGACCGCGAAGCTCAAGGAGATCTTCCCGGCCCGCGAAAAGCAGCTGGAAACCGACGCCGCGGTGTACCGCGAAGTCAACCAGATGACCGCCGACCGTCTGCAGATCGTCGCCGCGTCCTGAGTGCTGCACCCATGAAAAAGCCCGCCGTCCGGCGGGCTTTTTCGTTTCTGTGTTCGGAAGCGGTCAATGGCAGCTGACCATCCAGCCGACGCCGAAACGGTCGGTAAGCATGCCGAAGCGCTGCGCCCAGAAGGTCTTCTCCAACGGCATCTCCACCCGCCCCTCCTCCGCCAGGGCGGCAAATGCCTGCTCCGCCGCCACCACGCTGCGCAGCGTCAGGTGCAGGGAGAAACCATTGAAAGCGGCGTTGTGCTCGCCGCGGCCATCGGACAGGAAGACTTCCGTCTCGCCGATCTGCAGGCTGGCGTGCATCACCTTGTCCAGCCAGCCATCGGGCACCGGCGAGGGGCCGGGTGCCTCCTCGTAGCGCATCAGCGCCCCCAGCTGAGCACCCACTGCGTGTTGGTAGAAGGCAATGGCCTCTTCGGCGCGACCATGGAAAAACAGATAGGGCTGTACTTGCACGGCTTCGTCCTCGCCTTGTCGTTATCGTTCTGAGGGAAAGTCTAGGCGGGGATTCGCGGAGGTGTCCGGCGAGTCTGTTCGTAGGATGGGTGGAGCGCAGCGATACCCATGCGGTCCGCAGCTCGGAAGTGATGGGTATCGCTGCGCTCCACGCCATCCTACTTCGAGTTTCCCTGCTGAACTCGCGAACAAAAAAGCCCGCACAAGGCGGGCTTTTCAGCGGTTCGCAGCGATCAGCCGCGAGCGGCCTTGATCACCTCGATGTAAGGCTCGGCCTGGCGCTGGTCCTGGATCAGGGCGATGAAGTCCTGGCCCTGGGCATCCTTGGCGGACAGGTCGTAACCGGCTTCGACGAAGAAGCCGACGAAGCGCTCGAAGTCGTCGATGCGCAGGCCGCGGTAGGCCTTGACCAGCTTGTGCAGGGACGCCGGGGTGTCATCGGCCGGTTCCACGTCGAGGAACAGCTTGATGGCGTCGTCGTTGATCTCTTCGCCAATCACCTGCTTCTTGTCTTTACGCATCGCTCGCTTCTCTCTACGGCTGTCTCGGGGATCGCGGCCGGCAACGGCTCAGGCCGGGCACCACGGGTCGGGCAGTTTAACCCTGCGCCGTGCGCGGCTCAACGCGCACGCACCGCGCCGGTATGCAGGTCGGCCCAGATATGGCCGTTGCCGTAGGTGAGGAACTGCACGTAGACGGTGCCGTTGCGCACCAGGTCGAGCAACTGTGGATAAGCCGCCTGCGGGTAATACAGGCTGAGCACGCGGGTCTTCTCGTCGTAGGCCGGCTTCTTCAGGCTCTTGCCCTCGGCGTCGAAGCTGATGACGACCTGGCTGATCTGCGCTCCCTTGTTCAGCGGCTTGCCCTTCAGGCGCAGCAGCGACGGCGTGGTGATCGGGATCGGCTGCTGGTTGGACTGCCGCTGGTTGCCCAGCACCACGCTGTATTCAGTGACCTGCAGCAGTTGCTGCTGCTCCGGCTCGCCCTGGCGCAGACCGGCGTCGTCCGGCGGCAGGAACTGGCTGTGCATCGGCGCGGCAACGGCCTCTCCAGAAACGCAGGGGGCAAAGCCAAGAGGAAGGCAGAACAGCAGCGCCAACGCGGCGCCCGGCATGCGAATGGACATCATCACCTCCGCGGGACAGGGCCAGGCACTCTAGCATGCGCCCCAAGCGGCACGACAGGCACACGTGGCAAGCGCAGCGATACATTGATAGCCTTCGAAGCAACACCCTCGACACATCGTCCTTCACGAATCGAAACCCGCCATGCTGCACAACGTCTCCGACCTCGACCTGCGCCTGCTGCGCATCTTCGCCTGCGTGGTGCGCTGCGGCGGGTTCTCCGCCGCGCAGGGCGAACTGGGCATGGGCCAGTCGACCATCAGCACGCACATCGCCAGCCTGGAGACGCGCCTGGGCTATCGCCTGTGCGAACGCGGCAAGAGCGGCTTCCGCCTGACCGAGAAAGGCGAGCGGGTACTGGACTATGCGCAGAGCCTGTTCGCCGCGCTGGGCGACTTCCGCGATCAGGTGCAGTCCCTCGCCGGGCGCCTGGTCGGTGAGCTGCACCTGGGGCTGGCCGACAACATTGCCACCCTTCCCGACGCCCGCATCCACCAGACCCTGGCGCGCTTCAACCACCGCGACCAGGACGTGCGCCTGCACTTCCTCATCGAATCATCCAGCGAGCTGGAGCGTCTGGTGCTCAGCGGCCGCCTTCACCTGGCCATCGCCTGCTTCAGCCGGCGCCTGCCGAACCTGCGCTATGAGCCGCTGTACCACGAGCGGGTGGCGGTGTTCTGCGGGCGCGAGCATCCGTTGTTCGACCGGTCAGTGAAAGACGCCGCAGAGCTGGAAAGCTGCGACTGGATCCAGCACGGCTATGCGGTGGCCGACGTACAGTTGCCCGCCGACCCGCAACGCAGCACGGCCTTCGCCCAGCACATGGAGGCGGTGCTCCACGCCGTGCGCGGCGGCACTCATCTGGGCTACCTGCCCACGCACTACGCCGAACGCTGGGTGGAACAGGGTGAGATGCGCGCGCTGCTGCCGGACAGCCTCGGTTACGGCATCACCCACAGCCTGGTGGTGCGCGACGAGCCGGGGCACAACGAAGCGCTCCAGGCGCTGGTCGAGGACCTGCGCCTGGAGCACGGGGTGGCGCCGGTCAGCGCGGCGCGGTGATGTGCTTGATGTCGAAGAACGCCGACAGGCCCCACGGCCCCAGCTCGCGGCCGATGCCACTGCGCTTGCCGCCGCCCCAGGAGGTCTGCGGGAATACCACTTGCGGCGAGTTCAGCCAGACGTTGCCAGCCTCCAGGCACTCGGCGACACGCTGGGCGCGCTCGAGATCGGCGCTGCACACGGTGGCGGCCAGGGCGAAATCGCTGTCGTTGGCCTGACGCAGTGCATCCGCTTCATCACTGAAGGTGCGCACGCACAGCACCGGGCCGAAGATTTCCTCACGCCACAGGCGGCTGTCAGCCGGTACGTCGGTGTACACGGTCGGCTGGATGAACCAGCCCTCGGCTGCTTCGCCGCCGGTCAGGCAGGCCAGGCCTTCGTCGCGAGCCACCGCGAAGTAGTCGAGCACCTTGCGGTACTGCGCTTGGCTGGTCATCGGGCCCATGTCGGTCTCGCCGAGCAGCGAGTCACCGACGCGCAGGCCTTCCACCGCGACCTTCAGCTTCGCCAGCAGCGGCTCGGCGATGGATTCCTGCACCAGCAGGCGCGAGGTGGCGGAGCACATCTGCCCGGCGTTCCAGTAGACGCCGGCGATGATCCACTGCACGGCCTCGTCCAGGTCGCAGTCCTCGAACACCAGGATCGGCGACTTGCCGCCCAGTTCCAGGCCCACCGGCAGGGTGCGCGCGGCAGCAGCTTCCATGACCTTGCGGCCGACGACGTTGCTGCCGGTGAAGGACAGCTTGGCGATGCCCGGATGGCTGCACAGCGCTGCGCCGGCATCGGCCAGGCCCGGCACCAGGTTCAGCACGCCGGCGGGCAGGCCGATGGCGTCGGCGATCTCGCCCAGCACCAGTTCGATCAGCGGAGTGATCTCCGAGGGTTTGAGCACCACGGTACAGCCCGCCGCCAGGGCCGGCGCGACTTTCCAGGCGCTGGTCACCAATGGGAAGTTCCAGGGCACGATCAGGCCGACCACGCCAATCGGCTCGAAGCGGGTCTGCGAACGGTAGCCGGCGTCCGGCAGGGCCACCTCGGCGTTCTGCCGGGCGTCCAGTTGGTCGGCCAGTTCGGCGTAGTAGGCGAAGGTGGCAATGGCATCGCCGATATCGATTTCCGCTTCCAGGCGCGGCTTGCCGCTGGCCTGCATCTGCAGGGCGATCAGCGCTTCGCTGCGGGCTTCGAGCTGTTCGGCGAAGGCGCGCAGGTAGCCCGCGCGCTGGGCGGCGCTGGTCAGCTTCCAGTCAGTGAAGGCGCGCTTGGCGGCAGCGACGGCGCGCTCCACGTCGGACACACCGGCGCAGGCGACTTCCGGCAGCGCTTCACGGGTAGCGGGAGCGATCGGGCGCAGGACGGCACCGCTGTCGGCGGGCTGCCATTGGCCATCGATATAAAGGAGACGGGACATGCGAACCTCGGACGGTTGTCTGGTGAGGGTCGCAGGATAGGCGGGGCATGCATCGGCAAAAATGCGAGTCAGCCCATGCATGCATCGATATAACTCGATGTGTAGGTGCGGGCCATGCCCGCGAATCGCGCCCGTCGGGCGTCCTCTCGAATCAGGCTGGGAACTGCGAACGCATCCAGTCCAGGTACTCGGCGGCGCCCGTCTCACCCTCGCGCGGCGCCCATTGCCCGCGCTCGTCCTCGCTCAGCGGCACGAAGGGGCCGGCCTTGGCTTCGAACATGATGCTGTCCGGCTCCAGCGCCACGATGGCGTGGAAGGTACCCGGCGGCAGGTCCGCACCGACGCAGTCGCCACCGGCACGCAGCACGCGGGTAGTCAGCAACTCGCCGTTATCGGAAAAGATCAGCAGGCCCAGCGCGCCTTTCACGACCAGCAGGCTTTCGGCCTTGTCCGGGTGACGGTGGCAATGCGGCGGGATGTAGCTGTCGGGTTGCAGCGCATTGAGCAGGCGATGGCAGGGCTCGGTCTGCTCATGGAAGTTGTGGTTCTGCCGGCGCCGGGGGCTGGCGGCAGCACGGGCCGCGACCTCGTCGAACAGCGCACTGTCGAGAAAACGCGGCCCGCCCATCGTCAGAGACCTTTTACGGCGAAGATACCGGCGGCGTTACGCCAGTAACCCTTGTAGTCCATGCCGTAGCCGAAGATGTAGCGGTCGATGCAGGACAGGCCCACGTAGTCGGCCTTCAGGTCCGGACGGGCCTTGCGGTCGTGGTCCTTGTCGATCAGCACGGCGGTGTGCACACGCTTGGCGCCGGCATGCTTGCAGAAGTCCATGATCGCCGAGAGGGTGTGCCCTTCGTCGAGGATGTCGTCGATGATCAGCACTTCGCGGTCGATGAAGGAGATTTCCGGCTTGGCCTTCCAGAACAGCTCGCCGCCGGTGGTCTCGTTGCGGTAACGGGTCGCATGCAGGTAGGAGGCTTCCAGCGGGAAATTCAGCAGCGGAAGCAGCTTGCCGGAGAAGATCAGGCCACCGTTCATCACGCAGAACACCACCGGGTTGGTGTCGGCCAGCGAGCCGTTGATGGCCTCGGCCACACGGGCGATGGCGGCCTCTACCTCGGCGTTGGTGTACAGGCAGTCGGCTTCGGCCATGACTTGGCGGATGTGCGCGAGATCGACGGACATGGGGGTTCTCCCGTGAAAAAGTGCGCAAAGGTACCTATCGGCGTGCCACGGAGCAAGGGTCAGCGGACGAATGTCGCCGACAATCGTGGCCCAAGGTAGCTAGGATGCATTACGCTACCGCAATTTTTTTGCCAGCCCGTCCGGAGAACCCATCCATGCCCGTCCTCGAGATCCGCCATCCCCTGATCCGCCACAAGATCGGACTGATGCGCCGTCACGATATCAGTACCAAGAATTTCCGCGAGCTGGCCCAGGAAGTGGGCGCCCTGCTGACCTACGAGGCGACCAAGGATCTGCCCCTGGAAAACTACGAGATCGAAGGCTGGGCCGGCCCGGTACAGGTCGAGAAGATCGCCGGCAAGAAGATCACCGTGGTGCCGATCCTGCGCGCCGGCATCGGCATGCTCGACGGCGTGCTCAGCCTGATTCCGGGAGCCAAGGTCAGCGCCGTGGGCGTGGCGCGCAACGAGGAAACCCTCGAAGCGCACACCTACCTGGAAAAGCTCGCGCCGGACATCGCCGAGCGCCGCTCGCTGATCATCGACCCGATGCTGGCAACCGGCGGCTCCATGGTCGCCACCATCGACCTGCTCAAGAAAGCCGGCAGCAAGGACATCCGCGCCATGGTGCTGGTGGCCGCTCCCGAAGGGATCAAGGCAGTCAACGATGCGCATCCGGACGTGCTCATCCTGACCGCTTCCATCGACCAGTGCCTGAACGAGAATGGCTACATCATGCCGGGCCTGGGCGATGCCGGTGACAAGATCTTCGGCACCAAGCAGAAGGAAACCTGATAGATGGCCGATGAATTCAACGAACCGCTGTGGCGCCAGATCATCTCTGGCGCACAGATGCTCTTCGTGGCCTTCGGCGCGCTGGTGCTGATGCCGCTGATCACCGGCCTGGACCCGAACGTCGCGCTGTTCACTGCCGGCTTCGGCACCCTGATGTTCCAGATTGTCACCGGCCGCCAGGTGCCGGTGTTCCTGGCCTCGAGCTTTGCCTTCATCACCCCGATCATCCTCGCCAAGGGCCAGTTCGGCCTGGCGGCGACCATGGGCGGCGTGGTGGCGGCGGGCTTCGTCTACACCTTCCTGGGCCTGGCGGTGAAGGTCAAGGGCACTGGCTTCATCGACCGCCTGCTGCCGCCGGTGGTCATCGGCCCGGTGATCATCTCCATCGGCCTGGCCATGGCTCCCATCGCCGCCAACATGGCGATGGGCAAGGCCGGAGACGGCACCGAGCTGATCCCCTACAAGACCGCCATGTTCATCTCCATGCCGGCGCTGCTGACCACCCTGATCGTCGCCGTGTTCGGCAAGGGCATGCTGCGCCTGGTGCCGATCATCGCTGGCGTGCTGGTGGGCTACGGCCTTTCCTTCGCCTTCGGCGTGGTCGACGTGGCGAAGATCGTCGCTGCGCCCTGGCTGGAGCTGCCGAAGTTCACCGCCCCGGAATTCAACTGGCAGGCCATCCTGTTCATCGTTCCGGTGGCGCTGGCCCCGGCCATCGAGCACATCGGCGGCGTTATCGCCGTGGGCGGCGTGACCGGCAAGAACTACCTGAAGACCCCGGGCCTGCACCGCACGCTGCTGGGCGACGGCATTGCCACCTCCGCTGCCGGCCTGTTCGGCGGCCCGCCGAACACCACCTATGCCGAAGTCACCGGCGCGGTGATGCTGACCAAGAACTACAACCCGAAGATCATGACCTGGGCGGCGGTGTTCGCCATCAGCCTGGCCTTCGTCGGCAAGTTCGGCGCCATCCTGCAAAGCATCCCGGTACCGGTGATGGGCGGCATCCTCTGCCTGCTGTTCGGCACCATCGCCTCGGTGGGCATGAACACCCTGATCCGCCACAAGGTGGACCTGTCCCAGGCGCGCAACCTGTGCATCGTCTCGGTCACCCTGGTGTTCGGCATCGGCGGCGTGCTGATCGGCACCGGCACCGGCCCGGACGACTTCGGCCTGAAGGGCATCGCCCTGTGCGCCATCGTCGCCATCCTGCTGAACCTGATCCTGCCCGGCGAAGAAGGCTGGGAAAACAAGGCGCTGGAACAGGGCGCCGACGACTCCGCGGCCGACAAACCCGCCGAGTGAGCCCCGGGCGCCGCCTCGCGGCGGCGCCCTGCCCACACAAAGTCAGGCGAACGCAGCATGCCGATCACGGTCCACTCAGCATGACAGTTCGATCCCGACAGGAGGCACTCCCTATCCGCTTCGCCTCGCTCGTCCCGTTTTCCCCGTCGCAGGTGCGCCCGTGAGCCGTGCCGCATGGCTGTTGCTCGGCCTGATCGGCGCTTCGCTGATCCCCCTCGCCATCGGCGGCCGGGAGATGCTCGAGCATGTCCTCGCCTTCCCCCTCGACCAGTTGCTGATCATGTTCGGCATGATCTGCCTGTGCTGGCTGATCAACGCGCAGAAGCTGCGGGTGCTGCTCAACGGCCGCGCCGGCGAGATCGGCAAGGTGCGCTCGGTGGGCATCATCATGGCCTCGGAGTTCGCCTTCTACGCCACCCCCGGCGGCACCGGCGGCCCGCTCACCCTGATGGCCCTGCTCGCCCGCCACGGCATGCGCCCGGCGCACAGCAGCGCGATCTTCGCCGTGGACCAGTTGAGCGACCTGCTGTTCTTCCTCTGCGCACTCGCGGCGGTGCTGGTGTGGGCGCTGTCACACAGCGTCAGTCCGAACCTGGAGACGTCGCTGATCACCAGCGGCGTGCTGCTGGGTGGGATCTTCTTCGGCGTGGTACTGCTCGCGCGCTTCCAGCGCCGGGTGATCAAGGCCAACGGCCGGCTGTTCGAGCGCCTGGGGATGAAACCGCGCACACGCCTGCACTGGGCGCGCAAATGCCTGCACTTCCGCGACACCCTGGTGAGCTGCCTGCGCCAGCCCAAGCGCCGGCTGCTGCTGATCTTCTTCTTCACCTGCTGCCACTGGGTGCTGCGCTTCTCGGTGCTCTACATCACCCTCAAGGCGCTGGGCGTGGACCTGCACTGGGCCTGGGCCTTCCTGATCCAGTTGCTGTCGCTGGCCGCGGGTCTCGCCACGCTACTGCCGGGAGGCGCCGGCGGCACGGAGCTGACCAGCGCCGCGCTGCTCGCCCCGCTGGTGGGCAAGTCCACGGCAGCCGCAGCGATCCTGATCTGGCGCGTGGTGACCTACTACTTCTACCTGGTGATGGGCGCGCCAGTGTTTGCCCTGATGGCGGGCCGGCCGTTGTTGCGCAAGCTGATGGGGCTGCGGGAAAGCGCCTGAGGATCAGTCGCCGGAAGGCTTGTCGTCTTCGGACGGCGCCTTTGGTCTGAGTGAATCCCAGAGTTCAGCGGCGCCGGGAAACTCGGTGCCGTCCTCGTCGCTCAGGGCTTCGGGATCGTAGCGGCTGGTACAGCCTTCGCCCAGGGTGGGCGGCGGGGTGGCGGTGCCGGGGCTCTTCGGGTCACTCATGCTGACCATCTCCGTTGAGCGCAGCGCCTGCCGTCAGGCGACGGCGGGAGCATGCGGAGTACCCAGTCTAGAACGAAACCGGGTGGATCAGTCGAATACCACGGTCTTGTTGTCGTGCACCAGCACGCGGTCTTCCAGGTGGTAGCGCAGGCCGCGGGCCAGCACCAGTTTCTCCACGTCCTTGCCCAGGCGTACCAGGTCTTCGATGTTGTCGCGGTGGCTGATGCGCACTACGTCCTGCTCGATGATCGGGCCGGCGTCCAGCTCCTCGGTCACGTAGTGGCAGGTCGCACCGATCAGCTTCACGCCACGCAGCGACGCCTGGTGGTACGGCTTGGCACCAACGAAGGACGGTAGGAAGCTGTGGTGGATGTTGATCACCTGGTGGCGGTACTTCTGGCACAGGTCCGGCGGCAGGATCTGCATGTAGCGCGCCAGCACCACGTTGTCGGCCTGGTGCTCGTCGATCAGGCGCGACACCTGCTCGAAGGCCGGCTGTTTGTTCTTCGGGTCCACCGGGACGTGGAAGTACGGAATGCCGTGCCACTCCACCATGCTGCGCAGGTCATCGTGGTTGGCGATCACGCAGGGAATCTCGCAGTCCAGCTCGCCGCTGTGCCAGCGGTGCAGCAGGTCCGCCAGGCAGTGCGATTCGCGGCTGGCCATCAGCACGACGCGCTTCTTCACCGAGGAGTCGGTGATACGCCACTCCATGGAGAACTCGCGGGCAATCGGTGCGAAGGCCTGGCGGAAACCGTCGATATCGAACGGCAGGGAGTCGGCACGAATCTCATGCCGCATGAAGAACCAGCCGTTGTCGTTGTCGGAATGGTGACTGGCCTCGGTGATCCAGCCGTTGTAAGTGGCCAGGAAATTACTCACCTTGGCGACGATGCCGACCCCGTCGGGGCAGGCGATCACCAGTCGGAAAGTGCGCATGGGTGTACTCCAGATACATCGCGAAGGCCGCCATTCTAGCGGCTCGAGGGGAAAAGATCAGCCATTGCCGCGGTGCGCCGACGAGAGCCAGTTCGATGCATTGCGAGTGCTGCGATTAATTACCGACGAATGAACTAGTTAAACAAGTCGACAATTACCGACAAAACTTTTCCCAAGCATTTACTTGAACAACTTCGCTGACTATTATGTCTGCTACAAACTTTCCGCCACCGCTGGACCCAGAACAAGGTACCCAACATGTCGCTGATCAACGAGTACCGCGCTACCGAAGAAGCCATCAAGGAACTTCAGGAGCGCCTGAAATCCCTGGAGCAGGACGACAAGCTGAAGAAAGAGCTTGAGTTCGAAGAGAAACTTCGCGCACTCATGGCCAGCTACGGCAAGTCCCTGCGTGATGTCATTGCCCTGCTCGATCCGGACGCGAAGCTGAGCAAATCGCCGCGTGCCGCAAAAGCCAACGTGAGCAAGCGTGCTCGCAAGGTCAAGCAGTACAAGAACCCGCACAACGGTGAAGTGATCGAAACCAAGGGCGGCAATCACAAGACCCTCAAGGAATGGAAAGCCAAGTGGGGCGCCGAGGCCGTAGAAGGCTGGGCCACACTGCTGGGCTGAGCCTTTCCGCCATGAAAAACGCCAGCCTTGCGCTGGCGTTTTTTATTGCCCGTAGAAAAGTGCGCGGCGCTACAGGCTATAGCGCGCGCGCAGCACCTGCGCATACTTGTCCCACTCTTGCAGCACCAGACGGCCGGCCGGCGTGGCATTGACCAGTTGTTCGCTCATTGCCGCGGCAAAGTTATCCAGAGTATTCGGCGCGCCCCACTCGGCCTGACTCAGGCGTGCACGGCAAAAGTCCTGCCATTGTTGCTGTTCCGTGGCACTCAAAGTTTCCGGGAAATTGCGCGCGCGATAACGGAAGAGCAGTTCGGGAAGTCGCGCATCATCGAACGGCCATTGTTCTTTCGCCAACCGCGCAGGGTCGGCCTGGCGCACCTGCTCGCACAATCGGCGATCACGGTCGCCGATAAATCCGTCATACAACTGCTGCTCGGGATCTTCACTGCCGGCGAAACTTTCCTCGGCATACAAGGGCGCGAGTTTGTCCTGCCAGATTGCCTTCGCATCGGCCAGTGTCCGCCCCGCCGCCAGACAAGCCTCGAGGTCCAGGCCGATGCGCTCACGATCCTGCGGGCGCAGTACGGACAGCGGCGCCACCACCGGACATTTGTTGATGTGCAGAAGCTTCAGCGGCACCGGCAGTTCGCCCTCGGCCAGCTCGTCACGACGCGTGTAGAGGCGCTTGCGCAGGGTTTCCGCATCCAGCTCCAGCAAGGGCGAAACATCGGCAGCCAGGTCGCAGACGATCAATGCATTGCGGTTGCGCGGATGCCAGCCCAGCGGCAGCACCACGGACAGGTAATGCCGCGCCCCGGAGAACATGCCGGAGATATGCACCATCGGCTGCAGTATGCGCACCTGGTCCAGCACGCCCTGCTTGCCGCGCAGGCGATAGAGGTAGTCGTAGAGCTTGGGCTGGCGGTCACGCACCAGCCGCGCCAGGGCGATGGTGGCGCGCACGTCGGACAGCGCGTCGTGCGCCTGCCCGTGCTCGATGCCGTTGGCCGCGGTGAGGCGTTCCAGCTTGAGGCTGACGACGCCGTCCTGCTCGGGCCATACGATGCCTTCGGGGCGCAGAGCGTAGGCGGTACGCACCATGTCGATCAGGTCCCAGCGGCTGTTGCCGCCCTGCCACTCACGGGCGTAGGGATCGAAGAAGTTGCGGTACAGGCTGTAGCGCGTCACCTCATCGTCGAAGCGCAGGCTGTTGTAGCCCGCCACGCAGGTACCCGGCTGCGCCAGTTCGGCGTGCAGGCGGGTCATGAATTCGGCTTCGCCCAGACCGCGTTCCTCCAGGCGATCCGGGGTGATGCCGGTGACCAGGCAGGCGGCCGGGTGCGGAAGGATATCGTCGCTGGGCCGGCAATAGAGGTTCAGCGATTCGCCGATCTCGTTGAGGTCCTCGTCCGTGCGGATGCCGGCCACCTGCAGCGGGCGGTCGCGGCGCGGGTCGATACCGGTGGTTTCGTAGTCGTACCAGAAGATGCTGGCGTTCATCGTTTTTCCTTGCCTGCAAGCGAGTGCGTCGCAGTCTAACAGTGCGGCCGACCACACTTCCAAAACGCCTCGCTGGCACCTCGCCAGCCCCCGCCTTTATGATGGGCGTCGCAAGGACACCCACTGGAAAGGACTTTCCTCATGCAAGACATCGCTGCACAAAATCCCTACAGCGCTCCGCTGAGCAACCTCGAACCGGGCGCCGCCCAGGGCGCAGTGCCCTCTATCGTCGAGGCCCTGACCCGCGGCTACAACTTCGGCATTGGCGACCTGCTGGGCGAATCCTGGCGCCGCACCAAAGGCGCCAAGGGCCTGATCATCGGCGGCTTCGTGGTCTTCTATGCGGCGATCTTCGCCCTGGTCAACGTGCTCAGCCTGTTCCTCACCGTGGTCGGCGTCGCCGGGATCGCCGGCATGGGCCTGCTCGGCGACAGCGAAGCCGCCGGCGGCATGGCGGTCGGCGCCCTGGTCGCGTTCTTCATCGGCTCCATCGTCCTGAGCTTCGTCGCCACCGCCGTCTGCTACCCGCTGCTGGCCGGCGTGAACATGCTCGGCATCCGTCGCGCGGCCGATCAGCCGCTGCGCTTCAACGAAGTCTTCAGCCACTTCGGCCGCACCTTCCAGGTGGTGGTCTGCGTGCTGCTGAGCACCATCATGATCTTCATCGGCTACTTCCTCTTCGTGCTGCCGGGTATCTACCTGAGCATCGCCTACATGCTCGCCATCCCGCTGGTGGTCGAGCGCGGCCTGTCGCCCTGGGCGGCGATGGAAGTCTCGCGCAAGGCCATTACCCAGCACTGGTTCAAGGTCTTCGGCCTGCTGCTGGTGTTCGGTCTGCTGTTCATGCTCAGCACTCTGACCCTGGGCATTGCGCTGATCTGGGTGTTGCCGTGGCTGATCGTCGCCATCGGCGTGCTCTACCGCACCATCTTCGGCGTGCTGCCGCCGGCCAAGTGATCAAATCGGCCTGAGCCTGCCAGCGCGGTTGCCTCGCCGCACCGCGCTGGCTAGCATCTGGCACCTACGTCATCGACAGCGGTTTCCCTTGAGCCCAGCAGCCCCTTCCTCCAACGCGTCGCCCCACGCGCCCGTCCTGGATACCCGCTACCACGTGGAGACCCCGGAAGGCATCGACCTGCTGCTGCGTCCCGCCGGTGTCGTCCCCCGCGCCCTCGCCTACCTGATCGACCTGGGCATCCGCGTCCTGCTGATGGTCGCGCTGTTCATGCTGCTGGCCTTCCTCGGCGAGCTGGGCACCGGGCTCGGGCTGATCCTCACCTTCATCATGACCTGGTGGTACATGGTGCTCTTCGAAGTGCTCAACCAGGGCCGCTCGCCCGGCAAGCAGATGATGGGCCTGCGCGTGGTGCATGACGACGGCACACCAATCGGCTGGTCCGCCTCACTGTTGCGCAATCTGCTGCGCTTCGCCGACATCCTGCCGTTCGCCTACACGCTCGGGCTGCTCAGTTGCCTGTCCAACTCCGCATTCAAGCGCCTGGGCGACCTCGCCGCCGGCACCCTGGTGATCTACCGTGATCCGCCGCCGAGCCGCCCGCAGGTGCCGCAGACCACGCCCGAACTCGCACCCTGGCCCCTGAACCTGGAAGAGCAGCGCGCCCTGATGAGCTTCGCCGAGCGCGGCACACAGCTTTCGGCCGCGCGCCGTGAAGAGCTGGCTGCCATCCTCGCGCAACCGCTGGGCATTGCGCCCGAGCAGGCCGAAGCACGCCTGAACCGCATCGCCAGCGGCCTGCTGGGCAACGGGACGGGCCACCCATGAAGCAGGCCTTCTTCGAACAGCGTCACCAGGGCAGCTGGAAGCGTTTCGCCAAGCGCCTTGAGCAACTGGAGACCGGCAAGCGCCAGGAATCGAGCGAGAAGCCCGAGGAATTCGCCGCCGACTACCGACGCATCTGCCAGCAGCTCGCTCTCGCCCAGGAGCGCGGCTACAGCAGCCACTTGATCGACCAGTTGCAGCAGCTCGCCATGCGCGGGCACCAGCAGTTCTACCGCCACCGCAGCCACCTGGGCGCACGCATCCTCGGCTTCCTGGTCGCCGGCTTCCCTCGTCTGGTGCGTGAAGAATGGCGCAGCATCGCCATCGCCAGCCTGCTGTTCTACGGCAGCCTGTTGCTGATGGGTGTGCTGGTCTATCACTTCCCCGACCTGGTCTACAGCGTCATGGCACCGGAGCGGGTGTCCGAGATGGAGTCGATGTACTCGCCGGACACCGCGCGCCTGGGGCCGATGAGCACGCGCGACGCCGGCGATGACTGGAAGATGTTCGGCCACTACATCATGAACAACATCGGCATCGCCTTTCAGACCTTCGCCAGTGGCCTGCTCTTCTGCGTCGGCACCCTGTTCTTCCTGCTGTTCAACGGCGTGGTGATCGGCACGGTAGCCGGCCACCTGACCCAGATCGGCTACATCGAGACCTTCTGGTCCTTCGTCATCGGCCACGGAGCCTTCGAACTGACTGCGATCACCTTCGCCGGTGCCGCCGGCCTCAAGCTCGGCTGGGCGCTGCTCTCCCCCGGCCGCCTGAGCCGCCTTGAAGCCTTGCGCCAGGCCGCCGCCCGCGCCGTGCAACTGATCGGCGGAGTGATCCTGATGTTGCTGATCGCCGCGTTCGTCGAGGGCTACTGGTCCTCCGTCACGCACTTCTCGGCGACCGTGAAGTACATCGTCGGCGCCTGCCTGTGGCTGCTGGTGGGCAGCTATTTCCTCCTGGCCGGACGGGGTCGCCATGCGCCTGACTGACGCCAGCGTCGCCATCCGCCCGCGCAGTGCCTGGGAGGCGCTGGACCTCGGCATCCTGCTGGCGCGCCGTCACGCCGGCCTGCTGATGGCCAGCTGGGCGATCGTCACCCTGCCGGTGTTCGTGCTGCTCTCCGTGCTGCTGTGGAACTACTCCAGCTGGGCGGTGCTGATCTTCTGGTGGCTCAAGCCCGCCTTCGAGCGCCTGCCGCTGTACATCCTGTCGCGCTCGCTGTTCGGCGATACGCCGACGCTCAAGGAAGCGCTGCGGGCCTTCCCCGGCCTGCTCAAGTCGCAACTGCTGCCCAGCCTGCTCTGGCGCCGGCTGAGCCCGACGCGCAGCTTCGACCTGCCGGTGCTGCAACTCGAAGGCCTCAAGGGCCAGGCGCGCAGCCAGCGTCTGGTCGTGCTCGGCCAGCGCAATGCCGGCGGCGCCACCTGGCTGACCATCGTCGGCATGCATTTCGAACTGGCACTGTGGCTGGGCCTTTCCGCACTGATGTACCTGATGCTGCCGCAGCAGTGGGTGGACGACTGGAAATGGCAGTCGCTGATCAGCGTGGCGCAAGGCGACTGGGCGTGGCTGGAACATGTCAGCAACCTGATCTACGCGTTGCTGCTGATCGTCTGGGAACCGGTGTACGTCGCCTGCGGCTTTACCCTCTACCTCAATCGCCGCACCGAGCTGGAAGCCTGGGACATCGAACTGGTGTTCCGCCGCCTGCGCCAGCGCCTGATCGGCAGCGCCTACGCCCTGCTGCTGGTCGTGGCCGGCATCTTCGCCCTGCTGCCGGCCAACGACGCGCTGGCTGCCGGTTCGGAAACCGGCAGCAAGGCCAGCCAGAGTTGCCCGCTGCCTGACCAGAATCCCGACGGCCCGCAGGGCGCGCGCCTGACCCAGCAGAAACTCAACAGCGAGGACTCCCGCGGCGCCGCGGGAAAGATCCTCACCGCGCCGCCCTTCAAGAACAGCGAGAAGGTCACCAGCTGGCGGCTGCACGAAGACAAGAAAGACCCGAAGCCGGCCGACCCGGACGAGGCCAAGCGGCTGAAGAGCTTCTTCGAGGCGCTGGGAAACTGGAAGGCCTTCAAGTTCGCCGCGCAAGGCATCGAAGTGCTGCTCTGGGGCATTCTGTTCACCGTCGTCGCCCTGGTCATCTGGCGCTACCGCGAATGGCTGCGGCTGTTCGTCGGGCGCATCGGCCTGCCGCAGAAGCCGCGCCGCGAAGCGCCCAGTGTGCTGTTCGGGCTGGACCTGGCGCCGGAAACCCTGCCCAGCGACGTCGCCAGCGAAGCCGAACGCCTGTGGGACGAACAGCCCCGCGCCGCGCTCGGCTTGCTCTACCGCGCCCTGCTCAGCCGCCTGCTGCACGACTTCCGCGTGCCGCTACGCGAGTCGACCACCGAAGGCGAAGTCCTGGTCCGCGTGGCTGACCTCAATGATCCGCCGCTGGACAACTTTGCCCGCAGCCTGACCCAGCAGTGGCAGGCGCTCGCCTACGGCCACCGCGCACCACAGGCTGAACTCAAGCAGCAACTGTGCGGCGAATGGCGCCACCTGTTCGGCAGCGAGGTGCGGGCATGAAGCGCGGCAACCTCGTCCTGCTGGTGCTGCTCGTCCTGCTCGTGCTCGGCGGCATCGGCTACTACCTGTACCGCAACCTCGAGCCCTACACCGAGACCATCGAGCACGGCGCCTCTCCGGAGGCCCGCGCCAACCCCTATCTCGCCGCCGAAATGTACTTGCGCGGTCGCGGCATCCACGTCACCACCGCGCGCGGCATGGAAGTGCTGGACCAGTTGCCGAGCAAGGGCCAGACCTTGATCCTGCTGGGCACCCGCGAGAACGTCACGCCAGCACAGAACGCGCGGCTACTCGACTGGGCCAATCGCGGCGGCCACCTCATCGTCACCGCCGAGAGCCTGTGGGATGAAGACGAAGGCAAGAGCGGCGACGCGCTGCTGGATCAGCTGGGCGTGCAGCAATTCCTCACCTCCGACCTGAAGGACAAGGAGGAGGAGAAATCCACTCCGACCGACGAGAAGTCCGCAGAGGCGTCCGAAGACCAGAAGCAGGACGAAGCCACCAAGCCGGAAGTGGAAGAAGAACATCCGGACCAGACCTCCAGCGCCCACGACAACGAGGCGACGGAAACAGACCCTTACCCGAACCTGACCAAGCTCTACCTGGAGAACGAGAAGGCCCCGGCCTACTTCGACTTCGACACCGACTACCACCTGTTCGACTCGAAGAACCTCGCCTACGCCTGGGCCAACAGCGCCGACTCCACCCACCTGCTGCAACTGCAGCAGGGCCAGGGGCTGATCACCGTACTCACCGACAACTGGATCTGGCAGAACGGCGAACTCGACGCCTACGACAACGCCTGGCTGCTCTGGTACCTGACCCAGGACAGCGCCGTCACGCTGGTCTACCGCGCCGACGGCACCAGCCTGATGACCCTGCTGATGCGCTACTTCCCCCAGGCACTGCTGGCCGCCGTCCTGCTGCTGGTCCTGGTGCTCTGGCGCAACGGCCTGCGCCAGGGCCCGCTGCAGCCCAACCCGGATCGCAGCCGCCGGCAACTGGAAGAACACCTGCGCGCCGGCGCTGATTTCATTCTCCGCCAGCGTGGCCAGCTCGCCCTGCTGCAGGGCCTGCAACGTGACGTGATGCGCCGGGCGCGGCAGCGCCAGCCCGGCTTCGACCGCCTGCCGGTCGCCGAACAATGGCAAGCTCTGGGCCGCATGACGCGCATGTCGGTCAGCGCCATCAGCCAGGCCATGCGCCCCTATCCGCCAAAGCGCATGGCCGTCGCCGAATTCACCCGCCAGGTCGCGCACCTGCAAAGCCTCAGGAATGCCCTATGAGCGAACAGACGCCCGAACAGCCCGGCACCACCGCCGGCACCGCCCCCAACCCGGGCGCCCAGCGCCAGCGCGCCAGCCAGCTGGCCCAGGCGCTGCGCCACGAACTGCAGAAGGCCCTGATCGGCCAGCAGGAGGTGATCGACGATGTACTCACCGCCCTGCTCGCCGGTGGCCACGTGCTTATCGAAGGCGTCCCCGGCCTGGGCAAGACCCTGCTGGTGCGCGCCCTCGCCCGCTGCTTCGACGGCGGCTTCGCGCGCATCCAGTTCACTCCCGACCTGATGCCCAGCGACGTCACCGGCCACGCCGTGTACGACCTGGCCACCGAGCAGTTCAAGCTGCGCAAGGGCCCGGTGTTCACCCACCTGCTGCTGGCGGACGAGATCAACCGCGCCCCGGCCAAGACCCAGGCCGCGCTGCTGGAAGTGATGCAGGAGCGCCAGGTCACCCTCGAGGGCCGCGCCTTGGCCGTGCCGCAGCCGTTCATGGTGCTGGCGACGCAGAACCCCATCGAGCAGGAAGGCACCTACCCGCTGCCCGAAGCCGAGCTCGACCGCTTCATGCTCAAGCTGCGCATCGACTATCCGCTGGAAGCCGAGGAGCAGACCCTGGTGCGCCAGGTCACCCGTTCCGCGCGCAGCGACATGCTCGACGTGGCGCCGATGCGCGCCCTGCTCAAGGACAAGGACGTGCTGGCCCTGCAGAAGATCGCCGCCGACCTGCCCATCGACGACCAGGTGCTCGACTACGCCGTGCGCATCGCCCGTACCACCCGTAACTGGCCGGGCCTGGCGCTGGGCGCCGGGCCGCGCGCATCCATCGCCCTGGTGCGTTGCGCCCGCGCCCGCGCGCTGCTGCGCAGCGGCGATTTCGTGATTCCGGACGACGTCAAGGGCAGCGCCCTGGCCGTGCTGCGCCATCGCGTGCGACTGTCGCCGGAACTGGAGATCGAAGGCCTGTCGGTCGACCAGGTGCTGCAACAGCTGCTCGACCAGGTACCGGCGCCGCGCGTATGAAGCCATCGCGCGCGCTCCTCGCGCTGCTCGGCGTCCTGCTGGCGATCGCGATCGCCCTGGGCGCCGCCGACGCTCTGGACTCAGGCTCGGCGCTGCTCGGTCGTCTCTGGTGGGGTGCGCTCTGCGCGCTGGCCCTGCTGGCGCTGGCCGATGCCCTCTGGCTACGCCGCACGCCATCGCCCGAGCTGCGCCGCCAGCTGAACGGCAACCTGCCGCTGGGCCGCTGGAGCGAGGTGCGCCTGCAATTCCATCATCGCTACGCACAGCCACAACGCATCACGGTGTTCGACCACCTGCCCGCCGGCATGGACTTCGAATACCTGCCGCAGACCGTGGAGTTGCACCCCGGCGAGCAGACCGAGCTGGGTTACCGCGTGCGCCCGCTGTCCCGTGGGCATTTCGTCTTCCAGCGCTGCGAGATCGAACTGTCCAGCCCGCTGCGCCTCTGGAAGGGCCGGCGCTACCTGGAACAGCGCGACGAAACCCGCGTCTACCCGGACTTCGCCCGCCTCTACGGCGCCGAGCTGATGGCCGTGGACCACTGGCTCAACCGCATCGGCGTGCGCGCCGGGCAGCGCCGCGGGCTGGGCCTGGATTTCCACCAGCTGCGTGAATTTCGCGACGGCGACACCCTGCGGCAGATCGACTGGAAGGCCACCGCGCGCAAACGCACGCCCATCGCCCGCGAGTACCAGGACGAACGCGACCAGCAGATTCTCTTCCTACTCGACTGTGGCCGGCGCATGCGCAGCCACGACGGCGACCTTTCGCACTTCGACCATTCGCTCAACGCCAGCCTGCTGCTGGCCTACGTCGCGCTACGCCAGGGCGACGCGGTGGGCCTGATGACCTTTGCCGGCGACCAGCCGCGCCATCTGCCACCGGCCAAGGGCAGCGCCCAGCTCACCGCCCTGCTCAACAGCGTCTACGACCTGCGCAGCAGCCAGCGCCCGGCAGACTTCCCCGCCGCCGTGCAGGCGGTGCTCACGCGCCAACGCCGCCGCGCGCTGGTAGTGATAGTGACCAACCTGCGCGACGAGGATGACGAGGAACTGGTGGCCGCGGTGAAACGCCTCGGGCGCCAGCACCGCGTGCTGGTCGCGAGCCTGCGCGAGGAAGTACTGGACCGCCTGCGCCAGGCGCCGGTGGAAAGTTTCGAGCAAGCCCTGGGCTACTGCGGCGCGGTGGATTACCTGAACGCCCGCGCGGGGCTGCACGAGAAACTGGCGGCCCATGGCGTGCCGGTACTCGACACGCGGCCGAGCCAGCTGGGGCCGGAACTGATCAGCCGTTATCTAGGCTGGAAGAAGGCTGGCGCGCTGTAGAACCTGTCCATAATCTGCCTGCGCTGGCCCAAGTGGCGTTGGAATCAGGGGAAAATGCTCATTTAGCAGGCGTAAACTGCGCTTTTTTACCTGATCCCGCCTAACCCGGGCTGCGCTCGGCGAGATTCTGAACAGGTTCTATCCGTGGGCCACAACCGGACGCCGACTCCGTGGCGTCCCACACCGTGCAGATCGGTCAGCGCGTCCTGCGCTTCAGACCGACTCCACCTGCCGGCGAAAACTGAAATAACGGCGCAGCGCGTCGACCAGCTCGACGTACTCCATCGGCGGCGCCGTCAGGCTGAAGCCCGAATCGTAGTTGCCCGGATTGACGTCCTCGCGGCACCACTGGCAGGTGGCGGCGAATTCAATCAGCTGCAGCTTGCCGTCATGTCCGGGAATCTTCAGGCGCATCTCGAAGCGTCCACCCACCAGCATCGGCAGCTGGCTGATCAGGAGCAGCCCATCCAGCGACACGTTGCCCAGGTAACCCATCGGTTTGTCGGTGATGCTGTTGAACACCTTCAGGTAGTAGGGCAGCTGATGGCGCTCGATATGTCGTTGATGACGCATAATGGCGTTTCGCTATGAAATATCGTCCAGTATGACGATGCCGCCCAGGCAGGGCCAGTCCTAACGACAACCTTCCGCCAGCCGTGCGCTAAGCGCCTGACGAGCGGCGTCGAGCTGTGCATCGCTGTAGTAAGTCCTTTCACCACTGCTGGTCTGCGTGAAGTACCGCCCGCCATGACTGAGCGACTCCAGATCACGGCGCCAATTCGCGCACTGCTGGTCCAGCTTGGCTTGCTGCTCCGCCGCCTGGTTCTGGGCAGCGGCGCTTTCATCTCGACGCGCGTCGTAGAAGCGGCGGGTGCGTTCCTCCCGCTCGCGTGTCGCCGCATCCCGTTCGATGACCTGCGGCTTGACCTCGACGCGTTGCGCCCCCGGCGGTGGGGTTTCGCTGAAATGCACCTTTCCCTGAGCGTCGGTCCAGCGGTAGATATCCGCCGATGCCAGCAGGGGGAAACACAAGGCGCAGAGCCACAGGGCACGCATTCGTACCTCCATGCATGATGCACTCAAGAGATTAGCCAGCTATGAGCGGCGCTCAAGTCGGCCCGCGACCGCCGGTCAGGGCGTGGGCGTGTCGAGGCGCAGATCGTTGGGCAGACGGCCATTCAAGCGCAGCGTTTCCAGCCGTGCCTTGGCCCGGTAAGCATACTCACTGGTGGGGTAACGGGCGACGATGAACTGGTAGGTCTGCGCCGCATCGACGTAGAACTTCTCACGCTCCAGGCACTGGCCGCGCAGCATGGAGATTTCCGGCTGGATCCACGGCCGCGCGCGCGCCTTGCGCTCGGTCTCCGAGAGCTCCAGCTGCACGCGCTGGCAGTCACCGCTCTTGTACGCGCGGTAGGCATTGTTCAGGTGATAATTCATCGACCAGCTGGTGCAGCCGGTAACACTCAGCGCCAGCAGCGCGAGGAAAAGGGTTCGCATGGGCATATCCTCCGTTGGGAAGTGTATCGGCCCGTCTTGGCCGTACTGTAGCCCGCCACTAGACTCACGTGGACTTCGCCTCAGCGCAAAGGATCTGCCATGCGTTTCGCACACCCGATTTCTATTGCCCTCCCGTTCGCCGTGCTGCTGCCCTGGCTCACCGCCTGCGCCCCGACCACGCCGTTGTTCGTTGCCCAGATCACCACCGGCGAAGTGGCCGAATACAAGCAGCTCAAGAACAAGCGCATGACCGCTGCCGTGGAAGAGGAAGGCGACCTCCTCACCTACAGCGCCCAGGCCATCCGCGACGGCAAGAGCAGCGAAGCCGAGCAGCTCTACCTCACCGGCTACGACAACACCCGCTACGGCCCCGAGGTGCGCGCCATCGCGCTGTACCAGATCGGCCTGATCTACATGAGCCGCTACAACGACCAGCGCGACGATCAGAAAGCCATGGATTACTTCCAGCGCATCGACCGTGAATTCCCCGGCACCAAGGCCGCCGAACACGCCGATGCCCGCGAGCTGATCATCCGCCAGCGTGCCAAGGACCCGGTGCAGAAGACCGCCAGGCAATTGCTGGCCGACTGGCAGCCGCAGTACAACCTCGACCTGAACAAGCCGACCCTCGACCCGGACATGACCCTGCTGTCGCGCCGTGCCGTGCTCAAGGGACGTGTCGACGAAGCCGCACAACTCTACCTGCTGGGAGCCAACGACCCCGCCATCCCGGCGGACATCCGCGAGAAGGCGCTGTACCAGTTGGGACTGATGTACATGGCGCCGGACAACCCGCACCCGGACCGCGAAAAGGCCATCGCCTACCTGCGCCGCCAGCTCGCCGAATTCCCCAGCGGCGAACTGGCCGACAAGGGCGCCCGGCACCTTGACCGCGCGCTGAACCAGACCTCGCCCCGCAGCTGACAGCAAAGCCTGCGCACCGCTGAGCCACGTCAAGACGCGCGGCGGGCGGCAGTGTCTACGCTTGTGCTCTGCAATGAACGCAGAGCGCGCGAGGACTCCGCCATGAAGCTGCAGCACCTGCTCGTCATCATCGACCCGACCCGCGCAGACCAGCCCGCCCTCACCCGTGCCCGCTGGATCGCCCAGCGCTGCGGCGCGCGCCTAGAGCTGCTGGCCTGCGTGTACAACGCGGCGCTGGACAACGCCCTGCTGCTGGAACGTGGCGACCTCGACGCCGCCCAGCGCAACTTGCTGGACGAGCGTCTGGGCTGGCTGCAACAGCTTGCCGAACCGCTGCGCGAAACCGGCCTCGACGTGCACTGCCAGGTGCGCTGGGGCAAGTCCCTGCACCACCAGGTGGTTCTCCGCTGCGAGCAGACCACGCCCGATCTGGTACTCAAGTCCGCGCATCACCACAACCTGCTCAAGCGCCTGTTCCTCACCAACAACGACTGGCAGTTGATCCGTCATTGCCCGCAGCCGCTGTGGCTAGTGCAGCACGGCGAATGGTCGGGGAAGAACCTGTGCGCCGCCGTCGACCCGCTGCACGCCGGCGATACCCCGGCCACGCTGGATCATCGGCTGATCACGGTAGCCCGCGAACTGGAGCAGCGCCTGCAGCTCGACGCCCACTACCTGCACGCTTACATGGCCGTACCGCGCACCCTGGCGTTCAACGCCGAGCTGCTGGCCGACTACGATAACTACGTGCTGCGCACCGAAGCCCACCACCGCGCAGCCTTCGACGCCCTGCTCGCGCACTACCCGCAGATCGATCGCCAGCGCGCGTTGCTGGGCCAGGGCTTCGCCGAGGAAGTGATCCCGGCCTACGTGAAGGACCACGCCATCGACCTGCTGCTGATGGGCGCCGTCGCCCGCGGGCAGCTCGACAACGCGCTGATCGGCCAGACCGCCGAGCGGGTCTTCGAGGAAGTCGAATGCGATCTGCTGGTGATCCGGCCCCGCACCTGAGAGAGCTACCTGAAAGAGTCACCTGAAGAGAGTAAGATGGCGCCCTGGCCGCTCCGGACCTGCTCCGGCGGCGGCCTGACCGCTGCTTTCCCCTAGGAGTCCCGCATGTCCCTTCGCCGCACCAAGATCGTCGCCACCCTCGGCCCAGCCAGCAATTCCCCCGAAGTCCTGGAACAGCTGATCCTCGCCGGGATCGACGTCGCCCGTCTGAACTTCTCCCACGGCACTCCCGACGAACATCGCGCGCGCGCCCAACTGGTGCGCGACATTGCCGCCAAGCACGGTCGCTTCGTGGCGCTGCTGGGCGACCTGCAGGGTCCCAAGATCCGTATCGCCAAGTTCGCCAACAAGCGCATCGAACTGGCCGTCGGCGACACCTTCCGCTTCTCCACCAGCCACCCGCGCACCGAAGGCAACCAGCAGGTCGTGGGCATCGACTACCCGGACCTGGTCAAGGACTGCGGCATCGGTGACGAGCTGCTGCTGGACGACGGCCGCGTGGTCATGGTGGTCAAGGAAGTGAAGGCCGACGAACTGGTCTGCGAAGTACTGATCGGCGGCCCGCTGTCCGACCACAAGGGCATCAACCGCCGTGGCGGCGGCCTCACCGCGCCGGCTCTGACCGAGAAGGACAAGGCCGATATCAAGCTGGCCGCGAGCATGGACCTGGACTACGTCGCCGTGTCCTTCCCGCGTGACGCCAAGGACATGGAATACGCCCGCCGCCTGCTCACCGAAGCCGGCGGCACCGCCTGGCTGGTGGCCAAGATCGAACGCGCCGAAGCCGTGGCCGACGACGAAGCCCTGGACGGCCTGATCCGCGCCAGCGACGCCGTGATGGTTGCCCGTGGTGACCTCGGCGTGGAAATCGGCGACGCCGAGCTGGTGGGCATCCAGAAGAAGATCATTCTGCACGCGCGCCGCTACAACAAGGCAGTGATCACCGCGACCCAGATGATGGAGTCGATGATCCAGAACCCGATGCCGACCCGCGCGGAAGTCTCCGACGTGGCCAACGCCGTGCTCGACTACACCGACGCCGTGATGCTCTCGGCCGAATCTGCCGCTGGCGAATACCCGGTGGAAGCGGTCAAGGCCATGGCGCGCATCTGCGCCGGCGCCGAGAAGCACCCGACCACCAAGAAGTCCAGCCACCGCCTGGGCCAGACCTTCGAGCGCTGCGACGAGAGCATCGCCCTGGCGGCCATGTACACCGCCAACCACTTCCCGGGCATCAAGGCGATCATCTGCCTGACCGAAAGCGGTTACACCCCGCTGATCATGTCGCGCATCCGCTCCTCGGTACCGATCTTCGCCTACTCCCCGCACCGCGAAACCCAGGCCCGCGTGGCGCTGTTCCGTGGCGTGGAGACCATCCCGTTCGACCCGGCCGCCCTGCCGCCGGAGCGTGTCAGCCAGGAAGCCGTCGACGCGCTGCTGCAGCGTGGCGTGGTGACCAAGGGGGACTGGGTGATCCTGACCAAGGGCGACAGCTACACCGCCCAGGGCGGCACCAACACCATGAAGGTGCTGCACGTGGGCGACCTGCTGGTCTGATCCTGCTGTAAAGGCTCTTAATTGAGCGAGAAAGGCCGCCCTCGGGCGGCCTTTTCCTTTTGCGGTTGCTCAAAGGGCAACCAATCGGCTGAAAGCCCGGCGCCATGCGGCTTCGGCACCTTGGCCCCAAGCTTATCCACAGCACCTTCCACACCTTATGTGGGCAACCTGCCGGGTATCGCTCAAATACCGCTCAATCTCCTGCAGATCACGGCTGGCGTGGCTTCGCTGGGTTGCCCCAGAGCTTATCCACAGCGCGCTCCACAGATTGTGTGGGCAACCCGGCCATCCCACGGCGGATAACGCTGGCGCGTTATTCGCCCTACCAGAGTGACCGAGTGCACGACGCAGGATGGCGTGGAGCGCAGCGATACCCATCCTACATAAACGGGGCGTACAACCGCTCGCGGTTGTACGCCGTGAGCGAGCCGCTCAGAGGAACTTGGAGAAATCCGGCTGGCGGCGCTGGGTGAAGGCACTCAGCGCTTCGTGGGCTTCCGGCGAATGCAGACGCTGCACGAAGTGCTGGCCTTCCTCCGCCACCACCCGGCGCAGTTCCTCGATGAAGGGCGCTTTCAGCAGGCGCTTGCTCAGCGCCACCGCGGCCGGCGGCAGTTGCTGGAAGGCCTGGCAAACCTCGCGGGCACGCTCCAGCGCGGCCGCGCCGTCTGCCAGCGCCTCGTTGGCGATGCCGTAGGCCACGGCCTGCTCGCCGGTGAAACCTTCGCCGCGCAGCAGCAGGCTGGAAGCCTTCACCGGGCCGACCAGACGCGGCACCAGGAAGCTGGAACCGAACTCCGGGCACAGGCCCAGGTTGACGAAGGGCATCTTCAGCTTGGCGCTCCTGGCGATAAACACCTGGTCGCAGTGCAGCAGCAGCGTGGTGCCGATGCCCACGGCCGGGCCGGCGACGGCGGCGACCACCGGTTTGGTGAATTCCATCAGCGCGCGCATGAAGCGGAACACCGCGCTGTCCGGACCGCTCGGCGGCTCCTGGAGGAAGTCGACGATGTCGTTGCCGCTGGTGAAGCACTCGGCGTTGCCGGTGATCAGCACCACGCGCACCGAACGATCCTCCTGCGCCGCTTCCAGCGCATCGGCGAGACCGGCATACATGCTGCGGGTCAGCGCGTTCATCTTGTCCGGACGGTTCAGGCGCAGGGTCAGCAGGCCCTCTTCGCGCTCGACGAGAATCTGTTCGCTCATGGCAATTCCTTGTTCTTATTGAAGGGTGGGACCGCCTCAGAGCCTTTTCAACACCTCGCGAGCTAGAGCAGAACAAGGCGGAGTCAGGCTGAAAAAGCGGAGTTTACATCGCGTAAATGAGCATTTTTCAGCCTGGTTCCAACGCAGTCATGCCGGCGCGCAGCAGGTGTTGAACTGGCTCTCAGGCGTGGGGCAGGTACAGGTCGGCCAGCGTCTGGCCACGGGGCACGCCGCAGAGGTAGAGGCGGCGAGCGAAGGCATCGACGCTGGCAGGATGGCCGCAGAGTAAGGCGAGGGTTCGCCGCGAAACAAGCCGGAGTTGCGCCAAAACCTCGGCCGACTCGGCCGTGGTCATCAGCGTCACTTGCAGCTCAGGATGGCTGGCGGCCAGGGATTGCAGGGGCTCCGCCAGATAATGGCCGGCGTGGTCATGGGCCTGGTGAATGACGCGGACCGGCCCACTGTGATGCTGCCGCAGCGCTTCGCGCAGGACGCCCCAGAGCGGCGCCAGGCCGGTGCCGGAAGCCATCAGCAGCAGCGGTCGCTCATGCCATTCCGGGTCGTAGTGCAGTGCGCCGCCGCGCAGCTCGCCCAGGCGCAGGCTGTCACCGACCTTCAGGCCTCGGGCGAAATCGGCGAAGGCGCCGCATTCGCGGCAGTCGATGTGGAATTCGAGCCAGGGGTCCAGGCCCGGCACGCTGGCCAGGGAGTAGGGCCGCGCGACGCCTTCGGCGCTCCAGAGTATCAGGTGCTGACCGGCGCTGTAGCGCAGCGGGCGTTGCGGGGTGAGGCGCAGGCGCAGCACGTCCGGCGCCGGCCAGTCGAGTTCAGTCACCGTGGCGGGCAGGCCATCGCGCTGCGGGTCGAAGGTTTCCACCGAGAGGTCCTCGATCACCCGGCACTGGCAGGACAGTCGCCAGCCCTCCGCGCGGCGCACGGAATCCAGCGCCTCGGGCAAGGCATCCAGCACCTCGCCACGGGTGCAGCGCACCAGGCAGGCGTGGCAACTGCCGGCCCGGCAGCTGTAAGGCACCGCGATGCCGACGCCGCGCAGGGCATCGAGCAGGTTGACTCCGGGGCTGACCGAAAAGCGTTGCGATCCGGCCTGTATCTCAGGCACGCGTCCACTCCCATGCGGCATCGCAGCGGTTGCGTCCGCTGCGTTTCGCACGGTAGAGCGCCTGGTCGGCCCGTTGCAAGGCCTCGTCGAGATCGTCGTTGGCGTCGAGCAGGGTCATCCCCGCCGACAGGCTCAGGGTTTCGATATTCACACCCACCGGTTCCGCCGCCGAATAGGCCATCCGCAGGCGTTCGCAGCAGGTGGTCAGGCGATCGGCGTCGGCGTTGGGCAGCAGCAGGACGAACTCTTCGCCGCCGTAGCGCGCCAGCACGTCGCCTTCGCGCAGGCAGGCCCGCGCCACGGCGGCGAAGGTCTGCAGCACGCGGTCACCGGCGGCATGGCCGTGGACATCGTTGATGCGCTTGAAGTGGTCCAGGTCGATCAGCGCCAGGCCGTGGCGCTGGCCGGGGTGCATTTCTTCCAGCGCACGACCGGCCAGGCGGATGAAGTGCCGGCGGTTGAACAGCCCGGTGAGCTCGTCGGTGGCAACCAGGTCTTCGAGCTGGCGCATCATGCCGCGCAGGGTGTCCTGGTGCGCCTGCAGTGCATAGCGGCGCTGGCGCATGCGCTGGCGCAACGACTGCACGTAACCGGCGAACAGGCTCAGCCAGGTAAGCACGATGAACAGCACCAGCAGTTGCAGGACCGCCTGGGCCGGCAGTTGCAGGCGCTGCTGGAAGGCTTCGTGGAGGTTCAGGCCAGCAAAGGCAATGAAGGCCAGCGCGGCGCAGCGGGCGAATACCCTTGGCTGCAACTGGAACACGCCGAACAGCAGGATCAGCACGTAGAGCACCATCAGCGTGCCGCGCGCGGTATCGACGTTGGCCAGGAACAGGGTGTTCCAGACCAGCGCCACCAGCACCTGCGGCTCGGTCATGCTCGGATCGGTGAAACGCTGGTTGCGCCCGCTGAAGAACAGCCAGGCGAACACCAGCTGGCTGCCGGCGACCAGTAGCGTGCAGGTCAGGGCGAAGCTGACGGGGGCGCGGTAGAACTCGCCGAATACGGCCAACCACAACAACAGAAGCGCCAGCGCATAGGTCCCGAGGGCCATGCCGAATCGCCTGATGAGTAGTTTTTGTAAGGCGTGCTGCTTCAGAGGTGGTTTCAGCGTGCTCATGGGGCTCCGTCCCGTAATGGCACCTGGCCTTCACTCTACTATCAAAGCGCCCCAGTGCCTAGCCGATCGGAATGTGGGCGGACCGCATGAAGAGCAGAGGTCACCTGGGACCAAGGTCGGATCACTGGCGAGTGCGCGGCAAGCGGCCGCAGCGCTATACTATGGCGCCTTTTTTCGCCGCAGCCGTGTCGGCGAAACCCTGATGTAACAGGCTAGAAGCCTGTCTTACCCGCCTGAAGAGGACCGTGCTCCATGGCCGTGATCAAGCAAGACGACCTGATCCAGAGCGTCGCCGATGCCCTGCAGTTCATCTCCTACTACCACCCGGTTGACTTCATCCAGGCCATGCATGAGGCCTACCTGCGCGAAGAGTCGCCGGCTGCCCGGGACTCGATGGCGCAGATCCTGATCAACTCGCGCATGTGCGCCACTGGTCACCGCCCGATCTGCCAGGACACCGGTATCGTCACCGTGTTCGTCCGCGTCGGCATGGAAGTGAGCTGGGCCGGCGCCACCATGAGCGTCGACGACATGATCAACGAAGGCGTGCGTCGCGCCTACAACCTGCCGGAGAACGTCCTGCGCGCCTCTATCCTGGCCGACCCGGCCGGCGCGCGTAAGAACACCAAGGACAACACCCCGGCAGTGATCCACTACTCCATCGTCCCCGGCAACACCGTGGAAGTGGACGTTGCAGCCAAGGGCGGCGGCTCCGAGAACAAGTCGAAGATGGCCATGCTCAACCCGTCCGACTCGATCGTCGACTGGGTCCTGAAGACCGTTCCGACCATGGGCGCCGGCTGGTGCCCGCCGGGCATGCTCGGCATCGGCATCGGCGGTACCGCCGAGAAGGCCGCGGTGATGGCGAAGGAAGTCCTGATGGACGAGATCGACATCCACGAACTGAAGGCCCGCGGTCCGCAGAACAAGATCGAGGAAATGCGCCTTGAGCTGTTCGAGAAGGTCAATCAGCTGGGCATCGGTGCCCAGGGCCTGGGCGGCCTGACCACCGTGCTCGACGTGAAGATCATGGACTACCCGACCCACGCCGCCTCGCTGCCGGTCTGCATGATCCCCAACTGCGCCGCCACCCGTCACGCACACTTCGTGCTCGACGGCTCGGGCCCGGCCGAACTGGAAGCGCCGTCCCTGGACGCTTACCCGGAAATCGTCTGGGAAGCCGGCCCGTCCGCGCGCCGCGTCAACCTCGACAGCATCACCCCGGAAGAAGTGCAAAGCTGGAAACCGGGCGAGACCATCCTGCTCAACGGCAAGATGCTCACCGGCCGCGACGCCGCACACAAGCGCATGGTCGACATGCTGAACAAGGGCGAAGAGCTGCCGGTGGACCTCAAGGGCCGCTTCATCTACTACGTCGGCCCGGTCGATCCGGTCGGTGACGAAGTGGTTGGCCCGGCTGGCCCGACCACCGCGACCCGGATGGACAAGTTCACCCGCCAGATCCTCGAGACCACCGGTCTGCTGGGCATGATCGGCAAGTCCGAGCGCGGCCCGATCGCCATCGAGGCAATCAAGGACAACAAGGCCGTCTACCTGATGGCCGTTGGCGGCGCCGCCTACCTGGTCGCCCAGGCGATCAAGAAGTCCAAGGTCCTCGCCTTCGCCGAACTGGGCATGGAAGCGATCTACGAGTTCGAAGTCAAAGACATGCCGGTGACCGTTGCGGTCGACACCAATGGCGAGTCGGTGCACATCACCGGCCCGGCCATCTGGCAGAAGAAGATCGCCGAGAGCCTGGCGGTGGAAGTGCAGTAATCACTGCATGACCGCTCCATGAAAAAGCCCGGCCAAGTGCCGGGCTTTTTCATGTCTGGCCGTTCTCTGTCAGAGGGCGGTTTCCAGAGCGGACTGGATGGCCTCGGTACGCTCCTCGATTTCCTCGGCCGCCGAAGCGGGCTTGAAATTGATGCTGAGCACTCCCGCGTCCAGGGCTACCTTGTCGCGGTAGCCGTCCGCTGAGGCGCGACTGGCGTCGTAGCGCACCACGACACGTTTCAGCTTGCCTTGTACCGCCTGCTTGCCCTGGTCGTAGGAGGTCAGCATCTCCAGCGCCTCGGCCAGCGGCACGAAGTACACGTTGGTCCAATAATCCTCGGCCCCATAGTGAGCAGCCTGCCCCGGCAGGGCGATGCTCTCCCAGTCCACTTCGACGGGCACGGCAAAGCCGGCGGACTCCTGGATATCGTGCAGTTGCTCGACGAAGGCATTCTGCTGATAGGCCGTGATGGCTTTGCGTTCCGCGGAGCTGGGCTCGGCGATCGACAGGCCGACCATGCCTCCCGCCAGCAAGGCGCAGAGGAAAAGCGAGCGGGTACTGGATGGCATGGGACACTCCCGGAATCTGGCAACGGCGCAGTCTAGAAAGACCGCACCGGGCTCCGGGATCGGACTATTCGGCAAACGCCGTGAGCAAAGGCCGAATCAGGTCGCGCTGCGCGCTACCAGGCTCAGTTCCGTCACCTTGTCGCGGCGCTGGGCGAGGAAGCGCGTGCAGCTCACACGCAGGAAGGAAGCGAAGTTCACCACCTCCCCGCGGTAGTCCATCACCTCGTCGTAGAGCTTGGTGATCAGCTGGTTGGTGGTCATGCCGTCCACTTCGGCAATCTCGCGCAGGATATCCCAGAACTGGTTCTCCAGGCGCAGCGTGGTGACCACGCCACGGATGCGCAGCGAGCGCGAACGCGACTCGTAGAGAATCGGGTCGGCCTTTACGTAGAGTTCGCACATGGATGGCTGCTCCAGCTTCGATGACGGGCCAGTTTACAGGCTGATCTTCGTGCCCAGCACGTCGAGGAACTTCGCCAGCCAGGCAGGGTGCGCCGGCCAGGCCGGGGCGGTGACCAGGTTGCCGTCGACATGGGCCGCGTCCACCGGGATGTCCACGTACTCGCCGCCAGCCAGCGTCACTTCCGGGCCGCAGGCCGGGTAGGCGCTGCAGGCGCGGCCCTTGAGTACGCCGGCAGCGGCCAGCAACTGGGCACCGTGGCAGACAGCGGCGATCGGCTTTTTCGCGGCGTCGAAGGCTTTCACCAGCTCGATCACCCTGGCGTTCAGGCGCAGGTATTCCGGGGCACGGCCGCCGGGAATCAGCAGCGCGTCGTAGTCTTCGGCGCGCACATCGGCGAAGTTGGCATTAAGGGCGAAGTTGTGACCGGGCTTCTCGCTGTAGGTCTGGTCGCCTTCGAAATCGTGGATCGCGGTACGGATGCTCTGGCCGGCCTTCTTGTCCGGGCAGACGGCATGGACGGTGTGCCCGACCATCAGCAGGGCCTGGAACGGCACCATGGTTTCGTAGTCTTCGGCGTAGTCGCCGACCAGCATCAGGATCTTCTTCGCGGCCATCTGGGGCATCCTCCCGGCAGGGCCCGGCCATGGTGGCCGGGCATGCGGGAGAGCTTAGTCAGTGGCGCAGGCAGTGGGTAATACGCCGCTACTACACCGCCATGCGCTGGACAGGCTTGGCGCTCGAGCGTTGCTCGGCAACCAGACGGGCATCTTCGAGGATCAGGTCGGCGCCCTTCTCCGCCACCATCATCACTGCGGCGTTGGTGTTGCCGGAGGTGACGTTGGGGAAGATCGACGCATCGACCACGCGCAGCCCCTTGAGGCCATGCACGCGCAGGCGGTTGTCCACCACCGAGGTCTGCGGGTCGCTGCCCATGGCGCAGCTGCCACACAGGTGGTAGATCGAGCCGCAGTTCTCGCGGAAGTACTGCAGCATCTGCTCGTCGGACTGGGTGGCCGGGCCGGGCAGTACTTCCTCGACGGTGATTTTCTTCAGCGCCGGCGCGTTCATGATCTTGCGGATCAGGTGGCTGCCCTGAATGGCCTCGTCGATGTCCTTCTGCGTGCTCAGGTAGTTCGGGTCGATCAGTGCGGCATCGGCCGGGTTCTTCGAGGCGATGCGGATTTCGCCGCGGCTGGTCGGCCGGCACGGGTTGAAGCAGAGCAGGAAGCCCGAATACGGCTCGGGTTTCAGGCTGGCCTTGTTGCTCTTGGGAATCTGGTACGACAGCGGGTTGAAGTACAGCTGCAGGTTCGGGTGCTCCAGCGCATCGTCGCTGCGGAAGAAACCGCCGCTCTGGTTCACGCTCATCGACAGCGGGCCCTTGCGGGTCAGCAGGTATTCAAGGCCCAGCCTGGCCTGGCCGAACAGCGAACCGAAGTCGTCGTTCAGGGTACGGATGTTGGCCTTGTAGTAGTAGCTGACGCAGAGGTGATCCTGCAGGTTCTTGCCCACGGCGGGGAGCTCGTGGACCTGGGGAATCCTGTGCTGATCGAGCAGCTCGCGGTCGGCGACGCCGGAGAGTTGCAGCAGCTTGGGTGAGTCCACCGCGCCGGCGGCGATGATGACTTCGCGCTCGGCGTGGAACTCACGCTGCACGCCGCTCTGCTTCACGCTCACGCCAATGGCGCGCTTGTTCTCGTCGAACAGCACGCGCTCCACCAGCGCGTTGCGCTCGATGGTCAGGTTGGCGCGGTGCTGCGCCGGGTGCAGGTAGGCGAAGCTGCTGGAACAGCGCTGGCCGTTCCTGGTGTTGACGTCGTAGAGACCGGCGCCTTCGAAGTCCTTGCCGTTGAAGTCGTCGCTCAGCGGATAACCCAGCTCCTGGCAGCCTTCCAGGAAGCTGTCACAGATCGGATGGGTGTGGCCCTTCATCGGCGTGATCCGAATTGGACCGTTGGCGCCGTGGTACTCGGTGTTGCCCAGCGGGTGCGATTCCAGCTTGCGGAAGTACGGCAGCACGTCCTTGAACGACCAGCCCTCGTTGCCGTTGGCCGCCCAGTCGTCGAAGTCATGGGCCTGGCCACGCACATAGATCATCGCGTTGATCGAGCCCGAGCCACCCTGCACCTTGCCGCGCGGCGCATAGAGTTCGCGGTTGGCGAGCTGCTTCTGCGGCTGGCTGTAGTACATCCAGTTGAAGGTCGGGTTGTAGTAGAGCTTGGCGAAGCCCACCGGGATCCTGAACCAGTGCGAGCTGTCCTTGCCACCGGCTTCCAGCAGCAGGACGCTGTGTTGGCCCGATTCGCTCAGGCGGGCGGCGAGGATGCAGCCGGCGGAACCGGCGCCGACGATGATGTAGTCGTATTTCATGGATTGCGTACCGCGGTGTTGGGTAGATCCCCGCTCCCGTTTGCAGGGAGCGGGTCCGGCATCAGCCTTTGGCCGGTGCGTTGTCTTTCACATCGACAGGGTCCGGGCCCATCTGCAGGTGCAGGCGTTCGCCGGTGTAGGGGCTGTGGGCGCGGACCACGTCCATGTTCAGCTCGACGCCAAGGCCGGGCTCGCTGGACGGGATGATGTAGCCGTCTTCCCACTGCAGCGGCTTCTTCAGCACCTGCGCGTGGAAGCCGTCCCAGGTGCCGATGCTTTCCTGGATCAGGAAGTTCGGCGTGCAGGCCGCCAGCTGGAAACTCGCTGCCGCGCCGATGGGGCCGTTGTAGAGGTGCGGGGCGATCTGGGCATAGAAGGCTTCGGCCATGGAGGCGATCTTCTTGCCTTCGAGCAGGCCGCCGCAGCGGCCGACGTTCATCTGCAGGATCGACGCGCCGCCGGCCTGCAGCAGCCTGAAGAACTCGTACTTGGTGGTCAGGCGCTCGCCGGTGGCGATCGGGATGCTGGTCTTGGCAGCGACCTGGCCCATGGCGTCTTCCTGGCCCGGCGGGATCGGCTCCTCGAACCACAGCGGGTCGTACTTCTCCAGGCGCTTCGCCAGGCGGATGGCCGAGGACGGCACCATCTGCCCGTGGGTGCCGAACAGCAGGTCGCATTGGTTGCCCACCGCTTCGCGGATCTTGCGGCAGAACGTCTCGCAGCGATCCAGCACCTCCAGCGACACCTGGTGGCCGGAGAACGCGGTGTAGGGGCCGGCCGGGTCGAACTTCAGCGCGGTGAAGCCAAGCTTCATGTTCTCGATGGCGCACTCGGCCGCCAGGTCCGGGTCGGAGTAGTCGTATTCGCCCTGGGCGTTCTTCGGGTACAGGTAGGTGTAGGAGCGCAGGCGCTCGTGGACCTTGCCGCCGAGCAACTCGTACACCGGTTTGTTCGCGGCCTTGCCGATGATGTCCCAGCAGGCCATTTCCAGGCCGCTGACAATGCCCATCATGGTCAGGTCGGGGCGCTGGGTAAAACCGCTCGAATAGGCGCGACGGAAGAAGCGCTCGATGTGGTGCGGGTCCTGGTTCTCCAGGTAGCGGCCGAACACGTCCTCGATGGCCGGCACCATCACCCGGGGATGGAAGGTGGCGGCGTAGATCTCGCCGACGCCTTCGATGCCGCAATCGGTCTTCAGCTTGACGAACAGCCAGTACATGCCGCCGACGTGGGGCGGTGGGACGGCGACCACATGGGTTTCGAGGGAGACGATCTTCATGCGTTTTTCGCTCTCTTCTGGATGCGCTTGTTCAGGATCAGGGTGGCGACCACGCCCAGCAGGCCCATCACCACGACATAGGAGAAGTAGATCTGGTAGCCGACGAAGCCGGGGAAGCGGTCGGTGATGTAGCCGTTGAGCAGGGGCAGGTAGGCGTCCGGGGCGTAACCCAGCACCGAGATGATGCCGATGGCCAGACCGGTGACACGCAGCGGGATGTGGCAGTCATCGAGGATCGCCCAGTACAGGCCGCGGATGGCGTAGGTCATCAGGCCGATGAAGATCACCAGGAAGATCAGCACGCCGAGCACATGCAGGCTCGGCAGCACGATCAGGCCGATCATCCCCAGGGCGGCCAGGAGCATGGCCCAGGTCAGCACGCCGGTACGGGTAAAGCGGTCACCCAGCCAGCCGCCGCCGATGCCGCCCAGCGGGCGCATCCACAGCTTGATGGTGGTGATCAGGCCGGCAGCGGTGGCGGAGAGGCCGAAGCCGCCTTCCTGCAGGTACGCCGAGAAGCTGTAGGTGGCCCAGAAGAAGTGGTAGCCGCAGAAGACAATGGCGGTGACCAGCCAGAGTTCGGGAATGCGCAGCAGGGTGCGGAAGTCTTCCAGCAGGTTGCCCTTCTCGGCGCGGGACTGCTTGCCGTTCTTCTGCGGATCACGCACCAGCATCAGTGCGGCGCCCAGCACGATGCAGAAGATCGCGTACATATGGATGACCAGTTGCAGGCCCTGGGCGTTCTTCTCGCCGCGGGTCTCGGTGACGTAGGCGAACAGCGCGATGGCGATGGTCGCCAGCAGCGCCTCGACCAGTCCGCGGCCGCCGTCGAGCACGCCGAAGAAGCGGCCCTGCTCGTCTTCGCCGGCGAGCATCTTCACCCGCTTGATCAGCGCGGCCCAGAAGGTCAGGCCGGTGGTGATGCCGAAGCCGCAGAAGATCACTAGCAGCGTGTCGAAGCCCGGCAGCATCGCGTACCACATGCCCAGCAGGCCGGTGCCGATCAGCGAGAAGCTGATCAGGAAGCGCGGCGACAGGCGGTCGGCCAGCCAGCCGCTGGGCAGGTAGCTGAGCAGGAAGGCGGTACCGAGGATCGAGTAGAGGTAGCCCAGTTCGCTGTTGTTGATCGCCAGCGCCTCGAGCATGGTGCTCTGGTACACCTGGCGCAGGTACAGCATGGGATAGATTGCCCCCGCCGCAAGTACGAGCAGGGCAAGCTGGATGTAACGGGTGAGGTTGGCGTTAGCCGGCACGGCCATGGTCATGGCATCTGCACTTATTGTTTTTTTCATCATGCATCTCGCAGCCGGCTCGGTCGCCGGCAACTGGTCGGAACAGCGGTGGGAGTATCGGGGCCCAGGCAGTGGGCCCCGTAGGTGGGGTCAGAACTTGAGGACCACGAGGCGCGTCTGGGTGAACTCCAGCATCCCGTGCTTGCCGTCGTCGCCGCCCAGGCCCGAGCGTTTCCAGCCGGCGTGGAAGCCCTGGTAGGGGTCGGCAGGCGTGCGGTTGATGTAGATCTCGCCAGCCTCGATGTGGTTGGCGACCTTCATGGCGTTGCGGTAGTTCTCGGTGAACAGCACCGAGGACAGGCCGAACTGGTGGTCGTTGGCCATGGCCAGCGCATCGTCGAGGGTCTTGTATGACAGCACCGGCAGCACCGGGCCGAAGATTTCCTCCTGGACGATCTCCATGTCCTGGCGGCAGCCGCTGAGCAGGGTCGCCGGGTAGAAGTGGCCGGCGCCCTCGGGCAGCACGCCGCCGCACTCCAGCACGGCGCCTTCGGCCAGCGCGCGCCGGACCTTGGCGTGCACGTCGGTACGGGCGCGGCCGTATTGCAGCGGGCCCATCAGGCTGGCGTCCTCGGCACGGTTACCGATGCGCACGGCGGCCATTTTCTCGCGCAGCAGGGCAAGGAAACGGTCATGCACGCTGGCCTGCACATAGACGCGCTCGATGGCGGTGCACAGCTGGCCGCAGTGGGTGGTCTTGGAGGCGACGATGGCGGCGGCGGCCTTCTCCAGGTCGGCGTCCGCCTCGATGATCGCCGGGGTCTTGCCGCCCAGTTCCAGGGACGGCTTGGCGATGTTGGCCTTGCAGTAGTCGAGCACGATACGGCCGGCGCCAACGCTGCCGGTCAGGGTGATCAGGCCGATCTGCGGCTGCTGGCAGAGCACGGCGGCGACGTCGTGATTCATGGTCAGCACGTTCAGCACGCCTGCGGGCAGGCCGGCTTCCTCGGCGCAACGGGCGATCTCGAAGGCGGAAGTCGGGGTGTTGTTGCTCGGGCGCACCACCACGGCGTTGCCGGTGATCAGCGCCGGCGCGACCTTGCGCAGGAAGGTATAGACCGGGTAGTTGAACGGGATCAGCGCCGCGACCACGCCGATCGGTTCGCGCTGCAGCAGGATGGTTTCGTCGGTGGAGTCGCTGGGGATCACTTCGCCTTCGATGCGACGCGCCCATTCGGCGTGGTAGCGGGTGATCTGGCCGGCGTAGAAGGCTTCGCTGCTGGCATCGGCCAGGCTCTTGCCGGACTCGGCGGCCAGGGCGGCGCCGATACGATCGGCGTTGCGTTCCAGGGCTTCGGCGAAGCGGCGCAGGTGTTCGCCGCGCTCGATGGCCGGCAGGCGAGCCCAGCTGCGCTGGGCGCGGGCGGCGGCTTCGACGGCGTTGCGCACATCGGCCTCGTTCGCGGCCGGCACCTGGGCGACCTGCTGCTCGGTCGCCGGGTCGAAAACGGCGATATGGGCGGAGGAGGCGTCGGCGAATCGGCCGTCGATGAAGTGTCGATCTGTACGCATGGTCATGTCCTGTCGTTCAAGCAAGGCTTCGGGCCGGTGGCGGCCCCACGCAACGACAAGGTGCAGGCTGGCTCATGCAGGCGACGGGCAAGGCGGCGCGGCGCAGGCAGGGAGGTGACTCTTGTCGTTATCGGTTGGCCGAAGTTTCGACAGGCGCCCCAGTCGCGACAAGCGATTAATAAACCGCCATAACATGCAAAAAACGCAGGTTAGTGCGCGCAGGAAAGTCGCCACTTCCTACAGGAAATGACGACGGATTCTTTCAGGAAAGACTGATGACGGAGCCCGATCCCGCCAGGTTGCGCTCGGTCATCCACACCTCCTGCTGCAACCACTCATGGAAGCGCTGGACGTGGGACGGCAACTCCTGCTCCGGCCGGCTCACCCACCAGTACGACTGGTGCCCCTGCACCTCGACGTCGAGCATCTGCACCAGCTGCCCCGCCGCCAGCTCACGGGCGACCATCTGCCGGTCGGCGATGGTGATGCCCAGCCCGTCGATGGCCGCGCGGATGGCCATGTCCAGCAGGTCGAATTCGTAGCCACCCTGCAGGTCGACGCCCTGGATCTTCGCCGCGTCCAGCCAGTGTCGCCAGGTCAGGAAGCGCTGGTCGTCGCGGGCCAGCACATGCAGCAAAGTCATGCTGCGCAGATCGATGTCCTGCTCCTCGCGCTGCGCCAGCAGGCTGGGCGCGCACACTGCGATGTGCCGTTCGTGCATCAGCAGCGAGCTGTCCAGGCCGTCCCATTCGCCATTGCCGAAGCGAATCGCGCAATCCAGCGTGCTGCTCTGCGCAAGGCTGTCCTGCAGGTTGGTGGTCAGGCTCACTTCCAGGTCAGGGTGCGCTTCGCGCAGGCGCGACAGGCGCGGCAACAGCCAGCGCAGGGCGAAGGTGGGCGGCGCGTTGACCCGCAGGCGATTGAGGTGGTGGCGCTGCTGGATACCGCGCACCGTCAGCTCGATGCGGTCGAACGAGAGTTGCAGCGCACGCAGCAGTACACGCCCGGCCTCGGTCAGCTCCAGGTGATGATGCCGGCGCACCAGCAGGCTCTCGCCCAGCTGTTCCTCCAGCTGACGCACCTGGCGGCTGACCGCGCTCTGGGTCACGTTGAGCAGCTCGGCCGCACGGGTAAAGCTCCCCGTGCTGCCGGCCACTTCGAAGGCTTTCAGCGCATTGAGCGCCGGAATCTTGCGTTTCACCCACCCTTCCCTGCCCCGCGGCCTCTGCCGCGCGGGCCTTGTCAGCGCAATATCAGAAGTAATAGCCGACATTCGCGTACAGCTGGTTCTCCCAGTGGCTGGTGCCACCTTCGGCCAGGCTCTGGGTGTAGTTGCTGCCGCCGATGTACGGATCGTTGCGACCGTTGAGCCACTCCACGGCGATGTACACCGCCTTCACCGAGAAGGAGGTGCCGAGGATGAAGCGCTGCGAAGTCTTGAAGTCGTCAGCGGACTTGTCGAAGGCGCTGTAGTTGCCATAGACCTTCACGCCGCTGACCCAACCATCGAGGAAACCTCCCGGAATGCTGTAGCTCAGGTCTCCGACATACAGGCTACCGCGACTGGCGACGTTGAACGTACCGTCGTACCCACCGAATGTGACTACTTCGTCGCTCCCCTGATTGCGCGGCGACATCTGCTGTCGCGCTGCCTGCAGTTGCACGCCCCAGGGGCCATTCTGCCCGGCATAGTGAATGGCGTAGGCGTTGCGCCGGCCGTTGTCGTCGGTGTCCTGGTTCTCCAGGCGCGAGGTCAGCGCCGAGAAGCCCACTTCGGATTTCCAATCGCCCAGTTGCAGCGAGCGCGCCAGGCGGCCGACCAGGATCTGCCGCTCCTTGTTGCGCGAACCATCGCCGACATAGCCATCCGCCGAAGTCACCACGGTGGAATAGGTGGTGCCGTTGCTGGTGCCGTTGCCCTCCCAGGCGGGGCGGCTATACGCGCCGACCTGCAGGTTCCAGTCGCCCTGCTGCTGGAGGTACTTCACGCCCACGTCGTTGACGTCTTCCAGGCCGATGACGTTGCCGAGGGTCTCGTAGAAGGTGCTGCCGAAGAAGGGTTGCAGACCGAAGGGAATCTGGTTGAGACCGACCTGGATCTGCCGATCCGGATCAAACTTGTAGCCGATCCAGGCGTACTCGGCGAAGTTCACGTCACCAAAGTGCTCGGTGTACTGGTAGGGATAGTCCTTGCCGTACCAGCGGTAGCGCGCGGCGCCGATCCAGGTGTCGGAGGTGTAGGTGACGCGCAGCATCGCGGTGTCGATGCCGAACTTCTCGATATCGCGGTCCGGGTCATGATCCCAGCGCGCGCGCACGGCGCCGCCGATGTCCAGGTTGTCGGTCACCGGTACGGCGATGGCAGTAGAGCTCAGGGCGAAGAGGGCAGGAAGCAGGAACGGCAGGTGGAGTCTGGCCACGTTGAAGGTGCCTCGGCTGGTTTCTTGTCGTTATGGGAATCGCCCGCGCCCGGTGCTCCCCGGTTCGTGAGCGCGGCCGAAACTAGCCCTTGGCCGAACCACCACACAAACGACTAAATCGCAGTCATAACCCGAGAAAAACGCATATTCCGAAGGCATCGCCATCGCTAGAATCAGCGAAAAAAGCCCGCGCCCCGAGCGTACTTCCGGATGGCCCCGCCATGCGTAATCTGCCGCCCTTGACCATGCTCCGCGTCTTCGAAGAAGTGGCCCGCCACCGCAGTTTCAATCGGGCGGCCGATGCCCTGAACGTCACCCAGGGAGCCGTCAGCCGGCAGATCAAGCAACTGGAGGAATACCTCGGAATCAGCCTTTTCCTACGCACGCCACGCGGCCTGACCCTGACCGAGGCCGGCAGCGCCCTCGCCCCGCACCTGGGCGACGCCTTCGACCAGATGGAGCGCGCCCTGCAGGCCGTGCGCGTGCCCAACCTGCGCCAGCGCCTGCGCATCCTCGCGCCACCAACCTGGGGAACACGCTGGCTGTCGCCGCGCCTGCGCAGCTTCCTCAAGCGCTATCCGGACATCAACCTGAGCATCACCAACCAGCAGGGTGACGACAGCGCTGGCGAACTGGATTGCCGCATCCGCTTTGGCCTGGAGCAGGCCCCCCACTGCCACAGCGAGTTGCTGGTGATGGAGCGCCACATAGCCGTGGCAAGCCCGGAGCTGTTCGACGGCGAACAACCGCCGGAACTGCACGACCACCCGCTGCTGCACATCCTGCACGAAGGCAAGCGCCTGCGGGTCTGGGAAAACTGGCTGGAAGCGGTCGGCCGCAGCGACGTCGATGCCGCCAGCGGCATCGAATTCAGCACCCTGGACCAGGTCATCCATACGGCCCTCGCCGGGGGTGGGCTGGCGGTGATCGACCGGCAGATGATCGAAAGGGAGCTGGCCAGCGGCAGCCTGTTGCCGATCACCCCGGTCGAGGTGATCGGCCCCTACGGCTATTGGCTGGATATCGCCAGCGACAAGCTGGGCCTGTCGAAAGTGGAGCGCTTCCAGCATTGGCTGAATGTGGAGCGGAATCCGTGAAGCTGCCTTCGCGAGCGTAAAAAAAGCCAGGCCCTGACTCACGAAACTCCAGGACCTGGCCCAAGACAGAGACGGGAGTAACGGAGCCCCTCGTGAAGCCTCTGCCGCATGCCTCGACCGGCGTGCACGCCCATTCTTGACACTGCGCCCGTCTCAGTTCTGCCGGAAGCATCCTAGAGTCTGCCGCGACATTTCCTGTACTCACCTCCCCCCGCAGCATCGCCGGAAGCATCCCCTTAACCTCAGGAAACAGGCATGCCAATGAGGGCGCGCCTGCAATTCTCGAGGTACAGAGACATGAAACCAGCAACATCCTGGCTCGTCAGCGCCCTGCTCGCCCTTTCCCTCAGCGCTTGCGCAACGGTCGACGCCGGAAACGGCGGCCCGGGCGAGATAGCAATCCGCAGCGGGCGCATCGAGCAGATCACCTTGACGCAAATGCAGAGCAACCAGGACAGCGGCGTCGGTGCCGTGCTTGGAGGCATCGGTGGTGCGGTACTGGGCGGCCTGATTGGTGGCGGAACGGGCAGTGACGTAGCCATGGTGGCTGGCGCAATGGGCGGAGCGCTGGGTGGCGACTACGAGGAAAAGAAACTTTACGACCAACCCAAGGAAGCCCAGCAGGTCATCGTGCGCATGCGCAGCGGCGTGTTGGTCTCGGTGACCCAGCCGGTGAACCCCAACCTCGGCCAAGGCATGGCGGTGTACATCGAGGGCAGTGGCAACGGGGCGCGTGTCGTTCCCCAAAGCTGATTACCGTAGGCGCCTCTCGCCCGAGGGGCGCCTACGCAGGTGGATTGTCAGATGCGGGGGAGTTTCGACTTGCCGATCGACTCGTCGCGCAACACCTCGATGCAGCGGGGAGCACGAATAGAAAGACGCACCATCACGCCTTTCATCGGCGGCCGAGACAGCGACGTGCAAACGCCATCGCCGCGCACCGCCAATTCCTCGCCCCGTAGCGCCGCGAGGATTTCTGCATCGCCTGCATCATCGCCACGGAAGATGCGGATTTTCTCCCCGCGGCGGCGGGAAGCTGCCGGTGCCATCGAACTAGCCCCCCTTCAGCGCGACAGGCTTGAACAGCAGCGCGGCATCCGCGCCCACCTCGCCGCCCACGGAGAGATACAGCGTGTTGAACGCATTCAGCGAAGCCAGGCGGCTGCTTACCTCCTGCAACTGCCCGTCGAAGAGTTTTTCTTCCGCCGTGGTGACATCCAGGTAAGTCGAATATCCCCCCTCGTACAGGCGACGCGCCTGCAGCGAGTAGGTCTGCAATGCGCCGACCTGCTGCTCGACCGCAGTCAGCTGCGCCGCCGTCTCCCGCGTGCTCACCAGCGCATCATTCACATCGGCCAACGACGATTGCACCGCCTGCTTGTAGGCGAGTACCGACTGTTGGTACTCGGATTTCGCCTGGAGCACCTGTCCGGAGATTGCCCCGGCATCGAACACGGTCTGGTTGAGCCCCAGGGCCAGGTTCCAGACCCTGGATGCACTCTCGAACAACTGCCCGCTCTCGCCCCGGCTGAAGCCGATCATCCCCGACAGGTTCAGGTCCGGCAGGTACAGCGCCTGCGCCGCACCGACCATCGCGTTGCTGGCGACCACAGCCTGCTCGGCCTGCAGCAGGTCAGGGCGTCGCGACAGCAAGGTGGCTGGCAGGACGTCCGGCACCTTCGGCGCGCGCAGGGAAGACAGGCGTTCCTTGCGCACGATAGGGCCGGGGTTTCGACCGAGCAGCACCGACAGCGAGTTCTCCGCCGCGCTGATCTTCGCTCTCAGGGGAGGAATCGCCGCCTGGGTCGCCCAGTAGTCGTTCTGTGCCTGGCTGAGTTCGATCTGGCGGATCACGCCTCGGTCATAGCGTTTCTGGAAGATGTCCAGGGCGTCCTTGCGCGCCTGCGCGGTCTGCTCGGCGATGACGAGCTGCTCGTCCAGTGCCAGCAGGTTGAGATAGCCCTCGCTGATCGGACTGGCCAGGCTCAGCGCCACGCCGCGCTGCGCGTATTGCGCACCGAGCAATTGCGCGCTTGCCGCTTCGCTCTGGCGACGCAGCTTGCCCCAGAGGTCGATCTCCCAGCTGGCATCGAGGCCCGCCTGGTACTGGTTGCCCACTCCATCGAACCCAGCCAGCGGCGTACCGACGAACTGATCAGTCCGTGCCCGCTTGGCCCCTGCGCCCACCCCCAACTGCGGGAACAGCCCCGCCCGTACCGTGCGCAATTGACCTCGGAACTGCTCGATGCGCGCGGTAGCGCGCTGCAGATCGAGGTTGTTCGCCAGCCCTTCCTTGACCAGCGACGACAGGGTGGGAGAGCCGAATTGGCCCCACCACGGGCCGTCGACCTGGGACGTGGTGGAGTTCAGGTGCGCCCTGTAGGCCGCCGGCATGGCGACCTCGGGGCGTTGATAGTCGGGGCCGACCATGCAGCCGGCCAGGGTCGAGACGGCCAGTCCCAGTATGAGTTTCCTGGCGGTCATCAGTGCGCCTCCTGGGTGGTGTCGCCACGGGGCGTCACCAACGCGGTCACGGAATTTCTGGACTGTTCCCGTCGTTCGCTGAAACGTTCGACGAGGTAGGAGAACAGCGGCACGAACAGCAACGCCAGGCTGGTGGCCGCGAGCATGCCGCCGATGATGCCGGTGCCGATGGAGTGACGGGAGTTGGCCCCGGCTCCGCTGGCGATCGCCAGCGGCACGGCGCCGAAGATGAAGGCCAGGGACGTCATGATGATAGGCCGCAGGCGCAACTCGACCGCCTTGAGCACCGCGTCCAGCGGCGACAACCCGGCCTGTCGCTGCAGGATGACGAACTCGACGATCAGGATCGCGTTCTTCGCCGCCAGCCCCACCAGGGTGACGAGGCCGATCTGGAAGTACACGTCGTTGGAGATGCCGCGCAGCCAGATCGCCACCAGCGCCCCGAAAATACCGAAGGGCACCGCACTGAGCACGGTCAGCGGCAGCGACCAGGACTCGTACTGGGCCGCCAGGATGAGGAAGACCATGATGATCCCGAAGACGAACACCAGCACCGTGGTGTTACCCGCCTTGTTCTCCTCGAAGGCCTCGCCACTCCAGGCAAAGCTGTAACCCGGTGGCAGCTCCTGCAGGGCCAGTTCCTGCATCGCCTTGATGGCATCGCCGGAACTGTAGCCAGGGCCGGCATTGCCGGTGATCTTGGCCGCGGGGAAGTTGTTGAATCGCGTCACCAGACTGGGGCCGGAGGTGAATTCGGTCTTCACCAGGGCGGACAGCGGGATCATCTTGCCGTCCTTCTGCCGCACGTAGAGATTGCCCAGGTCGGTCGGCGAGCTGCGGTATTGCGCATCGCCCTGCACGATCACCTGCCACACCCGACTGCCCAGCACGTACTGGCTGATATAGGCCGAACCGAACTGAGTCTGCAGTGCGCCGTACACGTCGGCCATCGGCACGCCCAAGGTCTCCGCCTTGGCGTTGTCCACCGAGACGCGCATCTGCCGGGTCGAGGCCTGGAAGGTACTGATCAGGCCGGACAGCTCCGGGCGCTTGGCGGCGGCGCCGATGAGTTTCCAGGTGGCGGCCTGGAGTTCCTTCGCATCACCGTTGCCACGGTTCTCCACCCAGAATTCGAAGCCGCCCTGGGTACCCAGGCCGGGAATCGACGGCGGGTTGATGGGGATGATGCGGGCCTGGGGAATGGTCGCCAGCTTGGGGTAGAGAGCGCGGATGATGCCATCGGCCGACATCGCGTCCCCCTTGCGCTGTTCCGAAGGCTTCAGGTTGAGGAATACCGTGCCCATGTTGGTCTGGTTCTGGCCATCGATGAAGCTGTAGCCGGAGATCGCCGACGCGTCCTGCACGGCCGGGTGCTCGCGGAACATCGCCGCGACCTGCTCGGTTGTGGCCTCAGTGCGATCCAGGCTCGCCGAGTCCGGCATCATCACGGCAACCAGCAGGTAGCCCTGGTCTTCCTCGGGCACGAAGCTGGTGGGAATCCTCGAGAACAGCGCGGCGATGCCCAGCAGCATGGCGGCGAACAGCACCAGCGCCACCAACATGCGCCGAACGACCAGGGAGACCAGGCCGACGAAGCCATGGGTCATCCTGTCGAAGCGCTGGTTGTACCACTCGAAGCCCTTCCAGCGCGCATGCTGGCCCGGCTTGAGGATCAGCGAGGCGAGCGCTGGCGACAGCGACAGGGCGACGAAGCCGGAGATGATCACCGAGCAGGCAATGGTCAGGGCGAACTGGCGATACAGCAGGCCGGTGGTACCACTGACGAATGCCACGGGAATGAATACCGCGCAGAGCACAAGCACAATGGCGATCACCGGGCCGGTCACCTCCTCCATCGCCTTCACGGTGGCGTCATGGGCGTTCAGGTGGAACGACTCCATGTTCCGCTCGACGTTCTCCACCACCACGATGGCGTCGTCCACCACGATGCCGATGGCCAGCACCAGGGCAAAGAGAGTCAGCAGGTTGATCGAAAAGCCCAGCGCCAGCAGCGCGCCGAAGGTGCCGATTACCGCCACGACCACGGCGACCACCGGAATCAGCGTGCTGCGCACGCTCTGCAGGAAGATGAACACCACGAGCACTACCAGGGCAATGGCGATCAGCAGCGTAACCACGACCTCATGGATCGAGGAGCGGACGAACTCGGTGGTATCCAGGGAGACGGCATAGCCGATGCCCTGGGGGAAGGTAGTGGACATGCTCGCCAGCGCGGCGCGGACGTTCTTCGACACTTCCAGGGCATTGGAGCCCGCCTGCTGGTAGACCGCGATCATGGTTGCCGTCTTGCCGTTGAGCGAGGAGCGCATGCTGTACTGGTTGAGACCGATCTCGGCACTGGCCACGTCGCCCAGCCGAACGATCGCAGTGCCATTGGCGTCGGCGCGCAGGATGATCTGCTCGAACTCCTTGGCAGTCTTCATGCGCCCCGGCGTAACCAGCGGATAGGTCAGTTCCATCATCCCCTGGGACGGCGCCTGGCCAATGTTGCCGGCGCCGAACTGCTGGTTCTGCTGGCTGACCGCGTCCTGCACGTCGGTCGCGGTGATGCCCAGCTCCGCCATGCGGTCCGGCTTGAGCCAGATGCGCAACGCGAGGTCGGCGTCGCCCATGATCTGCGCCTGGTTGGCGCCCTGGATGCGCTTGATCGCGTCCAGCACGTAGAGGTTGGCGTAGTTACCCACGTACTGCTGGTCGAAGCTGCCGTCAGGCGAGTAGATCGCCAGCAGCATGAGGAAGCTGGAGGAGCGCTTCTGCACGTTCACTCCGTTCTGCTGCACGGACTGCGGCAGCTGCGCCAGCGCCTGGCTGACGCGGTTCTGTACCTGGACCTGGGCGATATCCGGGTCGGTGCCAATGTCGAAGTACACGTTCAGCGTCATCTGCCCGGTGGGCGAGCTGACCGACTGCATGTACAGCATGTTGTCGACGCCGTTGACCTGCGTCTCGATGGGCGCCGCCACGGTGGAAGCGATGGTCTGCGAATCGGCGCCCGGATAGGTCGCCGTCACGGTGATCTGGATGGGGGTGATGTCCGGGTACTGCGCTACCGGCAAGGCAAAGATGGAAACGCCGCCGGCGATGATGATGATCAGCGACAGCACCATCGCGAAGATGGGACGGTCAATACAGAAACGCGAAAGCATGACGGTCGCCTCACTCTGCCTTGGGGGTCGCCGGGCCGAAACTGCCGGCCGGCGCGTCACCGGTGATCTTCAGGGGGACGCCGGGCGCGAGCTTTCCGGCGCCATCGACCACGACCTGCTCGCCGGCCTTGAGCCCTTTCTCGACTCGCCAGAACTCGTCGGACGGCTCGGCCATCTGCACCGGGCGCTCCTCGGCCTTGTCGCCGTCGACCACGTAGACGAAGTCGCCCTTGGGCCCGTGCATGACGGCACGCTGTGGCAGCTGGATCGCATTGGCGTAGTTCGCACCCTTCAGGGTGATGCGCACGAACTGGCCGGGGCGCAAATTGCCCTTGGGGTTGGCGAAGTCGGCGCGGACCATGAAGGTGCCGGTCTGCTGGTTGAAAGTGGAAGACGCGAAGCTCACCACGCCGGTCGCCGGGTAGCGCGAGCCGTCCGACATCTGCAGGTCCGCCTCGAGCCGGCCGTCGGACGGCAACACCAGGCGACCGCTGTCGCGCAGGTCGCGGATGGTGAGGAACTGCTCCTCGCTCACGCTCATCACCACGCGCATCGGGTCCAGCGTGGACACCGAGGTCAGCAGGCTATTACCGGCATTGACATAGGTCCCGTCGTTGACGTGGGCGTAGTCACTGACGCCATCGACCGGGGAACGCACGTAGGTGTAGGAGAGATTCAGCTCCTGCGTCCTCACCTGGGCCAGCGCCGCCTCCATGGAGGCCTCGGCAGACTTGGCCGTACCGATGGCATCGTCGCGGTCCTTCGGGCTCAGGGCCTTTTCCGCCGCCAGCGGCAGCACGCGATCCAGGTTGGCCTTGGCGCGTTCGTAGCTGGCCTTCTGCGCGGCATACTGCGCCCTGGCCGAATCGAGCTGGGCCTGGAACGGTGCGTGGTCGATCTCGAAGAGCAGGTCTCCGGCCTTCACCACACTGCCTTCGGTGTAGTTGCGCCTGAGCAGGAAGCCATCCACCCGCGCGTGGATGTCCACCGCCTGTGGACTCTGGGTCTGTCCGACGAAAGTCATGCTCGCCGGCAGGCTGGCCGACTTCGCCACGACGGTCGTGACAGCGACTGGAGCGGCCCCGACGGGCGTTTTTTCCGCCCGATCACAGGCGGTCAGGAATACGGTCGCGAGTAGTACTGCGCAGGGGCAGCCCAAAGGAGTCAGGCGCATAGTCAATCCACAGCGATTGCCCGAAGGCGAGGGAACGGGAAAAGGGAGTTCCCGCCACGGCGGGAACTCCGCGAGGGCATCAGTTGCTGGACTTGGCCGGCGCTGCCGATTGAGCGACCGGATGAGCAGTGACGATCTGCAGGGTGTCCTCGTAGGTCACTGTCAGTATCTGGCCCGTCTTCAGCTCGCTCATGCGGCTGCGCAGCTTGGCGTCATCGACCTGCACCACCTTGGTCGCGCCGTTCGGCCCTTCGAAGGTCAGCTCATGCTTCTTGAGATTGATACCGACGATCTTCAACTGGACGCGGGCCATGCGGAATGCATCGCCTCCGGGATGCGGATTGGTCGGAGTGGCCATGGCCGCGCCATCGATTTCGAGAGCGCCGGGAGCCTGTGTCTGCACCTGAGTGTCAAGGTCAAAGGCAGCGGAGTGGACGACCAGGGCGGCGATATAGTCGCCCGCCCTGAGGTGCCCCAGGTCCTGTGCAGCATCGGTCAGTTGTACGGTCAGCGGTTTCCCGGCCTCGTCCTCGACGACGATGCGACGGTCCTTGGCATCGACGGAGATGACCTTGGTCACCACCTCATCGGACACCACCGCGGTACCCAGCGGAATATCGGCGGCCATCGCCGGGACCATGGCCGCCAGGGCCAGCGCAGCGAACAGGGGCAGAGTCTTGGGTGCTTGCATGAGGAACCCTCCTTGGGCTCGGTTTCTTGTGAACGGAACAGGTAGGCGACGTGGCTGCATCACTGGCCGAGGCGCGCGGTATCACTGACCGCGGTGCAGCTGTCGGGCGTCAGGCAGAAGGCGATGTACACCGCCTGCCGACCACAGCCGCGGGCACCGATGGTGTATTCGGTGCGGTTGTTGGCGTAGGCGAACTGGGTGACCTTGCTCGACAGCACGGTGGCGGTGGCGTCCGGGCAATCGAGTTCGAAGCGTGCACGGGACAAGGCGGTGGTGATTGCCGCGTTCTGGTTCTGCGCTATGAACTGCTGGTCGGTCATGCAGCCGCTCAGGGAGGCGGCGCAGGCCAGTAAGGCGAAGGCGGGAAGCAACGGCAGACCATTGAGGAGGATGGCGGTAACGGTGGGGCGCAGGTGCATGGCGACTCCTTGCTGAAGAGTGATCGCCTGGGACCTTTGCACCGTTGAACGAACGTACGGGGACGGCAATCCGAGGCAGGGACCGCTACCTTAATCGCCATCCGGAGCGCTGAAATCGGGGTAGAAATAGATACGGATGGTCCCCCAGTCAGTTGCGCCAAATTCCTACATGATCAGCGCAGATATCTGAGGAACTGCCCGGTAGAGCCTCGTTTCAGAGCCTACAGACGAACGGGCGCACCGGTTTCCCGGCACGCCCGTTCGCTCAGCTCGCAGGGAGATGTCAGGCCAGTTGAGCAGCCTTTTCCGGCGCATCGCCAGGTGCCGATCCTGACTCGGCGCGGCAGGCGTTAGTCAGAGTCAGGTCCTTGGTCTCCGGGGCCCAGGCGATGGAGATGATCGCCCCCAGCAACAGAATGCCGGCAAGGATCGCCATGGTCGGGTTGAGGCCGATGCCCGCCACACTGACCGGCAGCAGAAAGGTGCTCAGTGCCGAGCCCAGGCGGCTGGCCGCCGTGGCCAGGCCGATACCACCGGCGCGCACTTCAGTGGGGAAGCTTTCCGCCGGGTAGACGCCGACCAGGTTGCTCACCGCCGACAGCACCAGGGTGAACAGGCCGAAGCACGCCACCATCAGCCAGGCCATGCTGCCCGGCAGCAACACCAGCAGGAACAGCGAAGCGGCGAGTATCAGGAAGGAGTTGATGAGGAAACCGCGACGGCTGAACTTGATGGTGCACCAGATGCCCAGCAGGGCCCCGACCACCAGCAGCGCGTTGAGCATCATCTCGGTGCCGAAGCCTTCGGCGAGTCCCATCTTCTGCAGGATCGACGGCAGGAAGGTGTAGATGGCGAAGTACGGCATGACGATGCAGATGAAGAACAGGCAGTTGAAGGCCGTGCGCTTGCGGTACTCGCGGCTGAACAGCGCGCTGTAGCCGGCGTGCTTGCGGGTGATGACTTCTTCGTCGATCTCCACGTTGGCGCCCAGGTGCTTGCGCACGATGGCACGGGCTTCCTCGACGCGGCCCTTGTGGATCAGCCAGCGCGGCGATTCGGGCGTGCCGATGCGGGCGATCAGGATCAACGCCGCGGGGATCGCCGAGGACGCCAGCATCCAGCGCCACGCATCATCGCCCAGCCCCAGCAGAGCGGTGCCGACGAAGGTGGCGGCGACATACCCGAAGGTCCAGATCACGCTGAACGAGCCCAGCAACACACCACGCTGCTTGCGCGGGGAGAACTCGGCGAGCATGGCATGGCCGACGCTGAAGTCGCCGCCCAGGCCGATGCCGATCAACACCCGGCAGAGGAACAGCTGCATCGCGGTTTCGACGTAGAACTGCATTACCGAGGCAACGGTGATCAGCACGAAGCTGATGAGGAAGATTTTCTGCCGCCCGAGGTGGTCGGAGATCCAGCCGAAGAACAGGCTGCCGAAGAACAGCCCGAGCAACGCTGAGCTGCCGATCAGTCCCTGCCAGAATGGCGTCAGCGCCATCTGCGGGTTGATCAGGGTGAAGGCGATGCCGATGAGGCCGAGGATGTAGCCGTCGGTGAAGTGGGCGCCGAAGGTGAGGCCGGCGATCTTGATGTGAAACCTGCCGATGGGCAGGTCATCGATTTTGACTGGTTGACCCGACATGATCGTCTCCGACTTTTTGTTATTGGAAACACAGCGAGGTTGAGCCGCCGAGCCCCGGAGGGCGCGGCGGATGAGGCAGAACGCCTTGGCGAAGCGTCAGGCGGACAGACCGCCCATGAGCAAATACTTGATCTCCACGTAGTCCTCGATGCCGTACCTGGAGCCTTCCCGGCCCAGCCCCGATTCCTTGATGCCGCCAAAGGGCGCCACTTCGGTGGAGATGATTCCTTCGTTGATACCGACCATGCCGGCCTCCAGGCCCTCGGCCATGCGCCAGACGCGACCGATGTCGCGGCTGTAGAAATAGGCGGAGAGTCCGTAGGGCGTATCGTTCGCCAGGCTCAGGACTTCAGACTCGTCGCGGAATCGGAAACAGGCCGCTACAGGGCCGAAGGTTTCCTCACTGGCAATCAGCATTTTCGGACTCGCTTCGGCCAGCACAGTCGGTTCGAAGAAGGTGCCGCCCAGCGCATGGCGACGGCCACCGCAGAGCAGCTTCGCGCCCTTCTCCAACGCATCGCCGACATGCTGCTCGACCTTGGCCAGCGCGGCTTCGTTGATCAGCGGGCCCTGCTCGGTTTCGCCTTCCAGCGCATTTCCCACGCGCATGGCACGCACCGCTTCGGTGAGACGCGATACAAATGCGTCGTACACCCCGTCCTGGATGTAGAAGCGGTTCACACACACGCAGGTCTGCCCGGTGTTGCGGAACTTCGAGGCCATGGCGCCGCGCACGGCGTCCTCGATATCGGCATCGTCGAAGACGATGAAGGGGGCGTTGCCGCCCAGCTCCAGCGAGACCTTCTTCAGCGTCTCCGCCGCCTGGCGCATCAGCAGCTTGCCGGTGCGGGTCGAGCCGGTGAACGACAGTTTGCGAACCGAGCCCGATGCCTGCAGCGCGCCACCGATGGCCGGGGCGTCGCCGGAAACGATGTTGAACACGCCCGGCGGAATGCCCGCCTCTTCCGCCAGCACCGCGAGGGCGAAGGCCGACAGCGGGGTTTCTTCCGAAGGCTTGAGGATCATCGTGCAGCCGGCGGCCAACGCCGGTCCCACCTTGCGGGTGACCATCGCCAGCGGGAAGTTCCACGGAGTGATCGCCGCGACCACACCAATGGCCTGCTTGATCACCACGATGCGCGCATCGCCCTTGTGCGAGGGGATCACGTCGCCATACACGCGTTTGGCTTCCTCGGCGAACCACTCGAGGAAGCTCGCCGCGTAGGCGACCTCGCCTTTGGCCTCGGCCAGCGGCTTACCCTGCTCGGTGCTGAGCAGCCGCGCCAGGTCGTCCTGGCGCTGCAGCATCAGTTCGCCCCAGCGACGGATGCGCGCGCTGCGCTCTTTGGCGGTGAGTGCGCGCCAGGCCGGCAGCGCCCGTTCAGCAGCGGCAATGGCAGCGTTGGTCTCCTCGGCGCCGCCACGGGCAACTTCGACGATCAGCACGCCAGTGGCCGGGTTGCGGACCGGGTAGGTCGCGCCGCCATTCACCCATTGGCCATCGATGTAGTGGCCAGTCTTCAGCAGCGCGCTCATGCCACCGCCTCCGTCAGCGCGAAGGCTTCGCGCATGGGGCGGGCGGCGCGCAGGATACGCTTGCCGGCGCTGTAGTCGTTGATCACGTCGCAGGGCGTGTAGTTGCGCTCGAGCTCATAGATTTCCTCGTCGTCCAGACGGGTTTCCAGCGCGGCCAGGGCGCTGTCGAACTGCGCGGTGGTGTCGGCACCGACCAGCATGCAATCCACGCCCGAATGCTGCAGGACCCAGGCCTGGGCGATCTGCGCGTTGGATACGCCGCGGCGTTGGGCCACGCGCTGCACGGAGCGGGCGATCTCGAAGGAGGCCTCGTCGGCGTACATCTGCTGGGTGAAGAAGTCGGTCTGGTTGCGCGTGGAGTTCGCGTCGCCAGTCAGCAGCCCGCGCGCCAGCGGGCTGAACACCGAGACGCCAAGGCCCTGGTCGCGGCAGAAGGGAATCATCTCGCGCTCTTCCTCGCGGTAGGCGCAGTTGAGCTGCAGCTGCATGTTGATCGGTTTGACCCAGCCATTGCGCTCGCAAGCCATGAGGATCTTCGCCAGCTGGCCGGTGAGCATGGTGGACACGCCGATGTAGCGGGCCTTGCCGGCGCGGACGATGTCGTTCAGCGCGCCCATCACCTCTTCCACCGGAGTGTTTACGTCGTAGAAGTGCAGCATGTAGATGTCGACGTAGTCCATGCCCATGCGCTTCAGGGAGGCGTCGATGCCATCCATGATGTGCTTGCGCGAATGCCCGCTGGCGTTGATGCCGGGACGGGTGCCGTAGCCGACCTTGGTGGTGATCACCACGTCCTCGCGACGCACCAGGCGCTTGAGGATGCGGCAGACCACCTCCTCGCCGACACCGGCCGAGTAAAAGTCGGCGAGGTCGATGAAGTTCACGCCGGAATCCAGCGCGTGCTTCACGATCGGCTCGCTCTTGGCCTCATCGAAGATCCACGGTTTCCAGTCCGGGGTGCCCATGTTCATGGTGCCCAGGCACAGCTTGGAAACCTGCAGGCCGGAGTTGCCGAGACGGATGTATTGCATGGTGCGGACCTCAGGCCTTGGGGGTGTAGAAGGGGTTGGCGATGGCGTTGACCACGTCGGCCAGCTGCGCACGCTCGGGCTTGCAGGTCAGCGCCGCGCGGATCGCGGTGCGGCAGGCGTTGTAGTTGTTGCGGAAGACGGCATCCAGGTCGTCGCAGCCCGGATTGACCCAGTTGGCGGTGACGATGGCCCATTCGTCCTCCGCTTCCGGAGGCAGGGTGCCGTCCAGCAGCGCCTCGGTGACGGCCTTGGCGATGCCCGCCTGGGAAGCCCCCCAGGTGGCGTTGGCGTGCAGGTCACCATCGATCTCGGCCTTGTTCACGTAAAGGGTCATCGGCTTGACCGGAATGTTCGGCTGGGCGATCACCATGAACGGGCAGTGGCCCTGGCTGGGCGAAGCCAGGCTGTTGGAGAAGGCCTGGCCGGCCGGGCCGCTGCGCGGGCCGAGCAGGATGTTGATGTGCGCGGCGTTGACGCCGGGGCCTTCGAAACCTTCACCGATGTACAGGTCGAGCTTTTTCATGGGGTACCTCATGGAACCGTGGGGGTGTAAGAAAGCCCGGGCCTGCGTGCGCGGCCCGTGGCAAAACCGGCACAGAACGCCGGGAGAAAGTCGGTGTGGGATCAGGAATCGACGAGCAAGTCGGACGGGTGCGCGAAGGCACCGGACAGGCCGGAACGCGGAGGACGGATCGAGGGTGGGGAAAGCAGGCAGGTGATCATGTCGCGTCGCTCTTTGTTGTTGTCGATGAGCTGGTGCGACGATTTTTAGCACCGGGCCAAATCGGCCCGGTAACCATAAAAACTCAAGGAGCTATGAGTTGCCCTCATAACTCCGAAAGGGTGGAAATCTCAGAGCCCGATACGTTCGAAGAAGCCTGGTCCTTCGACTTCCTTGCCGCTGGCGGCAATGCTCACCGGCTCCTGGACCTGCCGTGTGGCGGGGATTTCCCGCGAGCCCAGCTCCTTGCCCACCAGTTGCAGCGGGCCAGCCCCCTGGCCGGCGGTGTGTTCGTACTTGGGCGGCGTGTGGGTCTCGTCGTAGCGCAGGTAGTAGACCTCGCCGGCGCGGGCTTCCAGGGTGAAGCCGGCGATCAGGGTAAAGTCCAGGCTGCCGCCGGCGAAGAAGGTCCAGAAGCTGCCCAGCAACGGGCGACGCATCTGCAGCGGATAGCTGCCGGGGGCGAAGCTCAGGGCGAAGTAGCCGTTGCTCGGCAGGCTGCCGATCAGCTCGTTGTTGATGAACAGCCCGGGCGCTTCCAGCTCCTCGTCGGACCACTGGTTCTGCGGCCGGTAGATGTACACCGTGGCTTGCTGCGCATCCGTAGGCAGCGCACCGAAGGGCGGTCCGTCGACCGCGCCGAAGAACGCACCGGGCGAGCTGCAACCGGCGAGCATCAGGAGAAAGGCGCACAGGGCCATTCGGAGCATGGAAAGTCCCTCTTATGGTTATCCCCGGAGCATAACCAGCGCATCACACCTTGCCACCCGTCGAAAGTCCGGGTCGGTCACTTCTCGGCCACACCTGGGTCACCGGCGCAAACCTGTCCCTGATCCAGCGTCCCGAACACTGGTGTGCGTCAGCTCAGTTCCTTGAGCCAGAACATCATCGACTTGGCGGTCTCCTGTTGCTCGCCGATATCGCGCCAGTGGTATTCGGTCTGCAGGGAGGGTTGCGGAGTGAAGCCGCGCTGCAGACAGAAGGCGTCCGGCGAGCGGTAGCCGGCAGGTCGCGCAGAATGCTCCGGCGGCCGCCGAAGGGCGCAGAAGGCACACCAGTCGAAGCGATCCAGGCTACGCGCAAAGCGTTCGCGCTCCTCGAAGAAGCGCAGGTCGAGATCGGCGCTGCGGTACTCCGGCAGAACCACCGACTCGCCAAAATAGAAGATTCGTTCCGGGTTCCAGCCCTGCACCAGGAACGGCTGCTGCAAAGCCTCGGACTCGTCCAACAACGGCAGCCCGGTCGAGGCCCCCACTACCCTGCCCTCATCGATCACCAGCACGCACAGGCTCCAGGCTGAACGTACGTGGCTGTCGAGGTATCCGGCCTCGTATTCCGGGCTGCCGTCGAAGAGGTACGGATACTCGCGGAACACAGTGATGCGCAATCGCGCCAGATCATCGATGAACGGGCGGAGGGCATCACCGCTGAGCAGGCGGATATCCAGGGGCATGGCGGGAGTCCGCAGGTGCCGCCGCCGGCAAGGTGGCAGCAATGTTGAAACCTAGCATAGGCCGAGAAGCCAGCCGAAGTTCCAACCGCGACAGAAGCATATCCGTGCGCGCCAGCCTTCAAGGCAGTTCGCGGGTGTGACCGACGGACGCGCCTCAGGACTCCGTCACCACCCGTCGCCGCGTGGCTGGCGGCGCGGGCGGTGCCGGCAACAGGTGGCGCACCAGCCATTTGCGCACCGGCACTACGCAGCGCTCCTGCACCAGCACGCAACTGGTGACCATGAACAGCAGGAACAGCGGATACAGCCACAGCGACAGCTGCTGGTGGGTCGCCGACTCGACGCAGAAGGCCCAGTCGGCCAGGCAGTCGCCCGGCGCGCGGATCAGCTTCTCGGTGCGCGAGAACAGGGTGAACAGTGGCACATGCAGGGCGAACAGCGACAACGATGCAGCCCCCAGTCTCGGCGACCAGTGGCGGATCAGGCTGTTCTGCGGATCGCGCGGCAAGGCACTCATGTACACCAGCACCAACTGTGCCGGCAGCAGCAGGCCGTTATGCAGGAGGAAGTACCAGTACTTGGCGCCGTGGGTATAGAGGTAATCGGCGACGAGGAAATTGGCCAGCACGAAGGCGCCCATCGCCACCAGCATCCCGCGCCCCGGCAGGCGGCCGGCGTCCTTGTACTCGCGGAACAGTCCGTAGGCAAGGATGCCGCTGAGGAACTCCGGCAGACGCAGCAGCGGGTTGCGGTGCAGCAGGCCGGTCCAGGGCATGCCGTACTGTTCGCTGGCGACCACCAGGATCGGCGGGATCAGGTAAAGCACCCACAGCGCCAGCAGCCAGCGCCATTTGTTCTGCAGGCGCGCCAGGCGCGGCGCGACGAAGGGGAAGCAGAGGTAGAAGAAGAACAGCGTCGACAGCGACCAGAGCGGCGCGTTGAAGGTCAGGTAATACGGGTTCCAGGCCTGCAGCATGGTGAGCTGGAGGATGCTGTTGAACAGCAGTTCGCGATCGCTCATCCAGTGGTGGAACAGCTCCGGCTGCAGCCGGCCGATGGCCTCGTTGGTGTCGTAGATGACGAACCGCGGCGTGGCCTGATCGAGGTCCGGGCCGATGCCCAGCCCGCTCACCACCAGCAGCACGGTGATGGTCAGCAGGATCGAGAAGATGTGCAGCGGGTAGAGGTTGGACAGGCGCTTGGTGAAGAAACTGCGCGGGCTCTCGCGCAGCTGCCCGTCGGTGACGTAGACGTGGCAGAGCAGGAAGCCGGAGAGCACGAAGAAGGTGCTGGTGGCGAAGAAGCCCAATGCGGTGAGGTCATCGAGGCCGGCGAACTTCTGCTCCGCCGGGTAGCTGTGCAGCGTGTGGTAGATCACCACATAAAGGCCCATCAGGAAGCGCAGCCATTCCAGCCCGATGAAACGCTCCTTTTTTTGTCTGTTCTCCACGCTTCTCTCCTTCCAGGTAGGCGAACGACAGCTGGACGAACCACAACGACATCAGCGGCGGCGATCGAGGAAGTTCACCACCAGTCGGTCCAGCGAGCCCCACAGGCGCTCGCGCAGGCGCTTCCACCAGGGACGCGCGCGCCAGAAGCCCAGGTCGATCTCGCGGCTCTGTGCGAAGTCGGCGGCCAGGCAGTCGGCCACCGCCGCGGTGAACGACGGATCGAACGCTTCTACATTGGCCTCCAGATTGAACCGAAGGTTCCAATGATCGAAGTTGCACGAGCCGACGCTGACCCAGTCATCGACCAGTACCATCTTCAGATGAAGGAAGCGCGGCTGGTATTCGAAGATCTTCACCCCGGCACGCAGCAGGCCGGGGTAATAGCGCTGACCCGCGTAGCGCACGGGAGCATGGTCGGTGAGGCGCCCGGTGAGCAGCAGGCGCACGTCGACACCGCGCTGGGCGGCCTTGCGCAGGGCGCGGCGGACTTTCCAGGTCGGCAGGAAGTAAGGCGTCGCCAGCCACACACGCTGGTGCGCGCCACGCAGCGAACGCACCAGCGCCTGGAGGATGTCCCTGTGCTGGCCGGCGTCGGCATAGGCGACCCGCGCCAGGCCTTCGCCGTAGTTGGGGATCGGCGGCAGGCGGGTCAGCAGGACTTCCTCGCGAGGCTTCCAGGCGCGCACGCCGAGACAGGCATTCCACTGCCGCTCGAACAGGCGCTGCCAGTCGGCGACGATGTGGCCGGTCATCTCCACCATCACTTCGTGCCAGTCGCTGCGGTTCTCCCGCGCGGACCAGAACTCGTCGGTGGCGCCGGTACCGCCGACATAGGCGATGCGCTCGTCCACCAGCAACAGCTTGCGGTGATCGCGGTACAGGTTGCGGATGCCGGCCTTCCAGTTCAGCGGGTTGTACTGCCGCAGTTCGCCGCCGGCCTCCAGCAGCTGGCGCGTCCAGGCGCTGGATAACTTGAGGCTGCCGAAAGCGTCGAACAGGCAACGCACCTTCACACCGCGCGAGCGCGCAGCCAGCAGGCGATCCAGCAGCGCCTCGGCGCAACTGCCGCTTTCTACCAGGTACAGCTCCAGTTCGATCTGCCGCTCGGCACTGTCGATGGCGGCGAACATGCGCGGGAAGAAGCGCTCGCCATCGCAGAGCAGGGCGAAACGGTTGCCCGTCCGCCAGGGGAAGATCGGGCCGCTCACCGCGAGGCGAAGATCAGCACGGCGCCCACCGGCACCGACAGGCCGATGCTCTTGAGCCCGGCCAGTTTGCGTAGCTGCGCCACGCCTGGTGCGAGGCCGAAGTCAGCGGCGTTGATCACCAGCGGCGAGAGCGTCACCACCTGGAAGCGATGCTCGTCCAGGCGGGTGATCAGCACATCGGTGCGGTAGTCCTTCGCCTGGCCGTTCAGCTCCAGGCGCAGCGGCAGGCGCGTCTCCAGCTGCACGCCGTTGGCAAGATCGGTGATGGGGCGCAGGTCGATGGTCGAGGTGATGCGCGCCTCGGGGAACTTCTCGGTATCGAACAACTGGTCGCGCACACGTTCATCGCGCAGCGGGATGCCGGTGCTCAGCGAGTCCATCTCGATACGCAACTCCACCCGGCCCTGCTCCTCCACCTTGCCGTGCATCACCAGGAAGCGGTTCACCTCGGCGATATCGGCGTTCTTGGTCGTGACGAAGGTCAGCCGCGAGGACTCGTAGTCGAGGTACCAGGCAGCCTGGGCGGAAGCGGCGAAGCAGGCCGCGAAGAGGAAGGTGAACAGCGAGCGCATGAAATCCCTTACATGGAAAACGGATGGATCAACGGCCAACGATAGCGGCCCGCCGTCGGCTTGCAAACCGGCCGACCGGCGAGCCCATTGGGCAGGCGTGGGCGCCAATGGTTCAGTCGGCCAGCAACGCGGGAATCCCAGCCACCAGCGCATCGATGGCGCAACGAATCTTCGACGGCATGTAGCGCGTCTTCGGCCATACCGCATGGATCTCCAGCGGCGGCAACCTGCAGCGTCCCTTCACCACCACCAGCTCGCCACGCTTCACGTGCCGCGCCAACAGCCAGGTCGGCAGGCGTGCCAGGCCGAAACCGGCCACGGCGGCGGCGGTGATGGCTTGCAGGTCGTCCATGCTCAGCTGCGGGTCCATCTCGATGCGCCTGGCGTATCCGTCGTCGTCGCGCATGTCCCAGGGGGAGGTGACGCCAGCCACGGAATAGCTGATGGAAGCGTGGCCGACCAGATCGTCGAGATGCTCCGGCATGCCATGCTCGGCTATGTACGACGGCGCCGCGCCGATGCCGGTGTACTGCACTCCCAGCTTGCGGGCGGCGAGTGTGGCGCTGTCGCTGAGCGGGCCGATGCGCACGGCCAGGTCGATGCCCTCTTCGACCAGGTCGACGCGGCGATCGGTGAACGACAGGTCGATCCTCAATGACGGATATTGCCGCGCCAGCGCCAGCATCAGCGGCGCCACGCAGAGGTGGCCGAAGGAGATCGGCACGCTGACCCGCAGGCGCCCGCGCGGCTCCATCCGCCCGCCTTCCAGCGCGGTGTGAGCGGCATCCAGCTCGGCCAGCGCGCGCACGCAGCTGTCGTAGAACACCTGGCCGTCGTCGGTGAGGTTCTGGCTACGCGTGGTGCGTTGCAGCAGGCGCACGCCCAGGCGCGCCTCCAGCCGGGCAATGGCCTTGCCCACCGCCGAACGCGTAAGGCTCAGGCGCTCCGCCGCGAGGGCGAAGCTGCCGGCGTCGACCACCTGAACGAAGGTAGCGATGCCATCGAGACGGTCATCCATCACCCTTCCCCTTTGAATCCTGAAAAGACTCAATGATGGGACCAAATGGAGCCAATGGGGAACCTTGTTCTTTTCGACAATGGTGGCTCGCCCTACGGAGCCCACTCCCATGACTGCCCACCGCAACCCAAGAAACCTCATCGCCCTGGCGGCGGTGTGCCTGTCCTCGATGATGTTCGGCCTGGAAATCTCCAGCGTGCCGGCCAGCCTGCCGGCCCTGGAGCGCGTGCTGCACGGCGACTTCCAGGACCTGCAATGGGTGATGAACGCCTACACCATTGCCGTCACCAGCGTGCTGATGGCCGCCGGCACCCTGGCCGACCGCTTCGGCCGCAAGCGCCTGTTTGTCATCAGCCTGGCGCTGTTCGGCCTGACCTCGCTGCTCTGCGGGCTGGCAGGCGACATGCCGACCATAATCGCCGGGCGCTTCCTGCAGGGCACCGCCGGCGGGGTCATGCTGATCTGCCAGGTGGCCGTGCTGACCAGCCAGTTCGGCGACCCGGCCGAGCGCGTGCGCGCCTTCGCCGCCTGGGGTGTGGTGTTCGGCATCGGCCTGGGCTTCGGGCCGATCGTCGGCAGCGCCATTGTCGCCCTGGCCAGTTGGCAGTGGGTGTTCCTGGTGCACGGGCCGCTCGCCCTGCTCACCCTGGCCCTGGCGCAATACGGCGCGGTGGAATCGCGCGATCCGGATGCCGAACGGCTGGATGTCAGCGGCATGCTCACGCTGTCGCTGGCAGTGCTCGGCACGGTGTTCTACATCACCCAGGGCGCCGACATGGGCTACGCCAGCCCGCCGGCGCTGGCAATCCTGCTGCTCAGCCTCGTCAGCCTGGCGGCCTTCATCCTGATCGAGCGCCGCGTCGCCCACCCGATGTTCGACTTCTCGGTACTGCGCATCCGCGCATTCTCCGGCGCGATGTTCGCCTCGGCAGGGATGAACGTGAGCTTCTGGCCGCTGATGATCTACCTGCCGGTCTACTACCACGGCGTACTCGGCTACGACGACGTGAAGGCCGGCTGGTCGCTGCTCGCCTACACCCTGCCGACGCTGGTGGTGCCGCCGATCGCCGAGCGCCTGGCGCATCGCTTCCACCCCGGCTGGGTGATTCCCGGCGGGATGTTCGTGATTGGCGCCGGCTTTTTCCTGATGCTCTGGGGCAGCAGCGTGGACCATGCCAGCTGGCTGACCCTGCTGCCCGGCTGCGTGCTGGCCGGAATCGGCCTGGGGCTGACCAACACCACGGTGACCAACACCTCCACCGCCGCCGTGCCCGCCACCCGCGCCGGCATGGCCTCAGGCATCGACATGAGCGCGCGGATGATCTCCCTGGCGATCAATATCGCGGTGATGGGGCTGATCCTGCTTTCCGGCGTCGCGGCGGCGCTACAGGGCGTAGAGAGTGGCGAGAAGCTGCAACTGGCGGCCAGCATCGCCAGCGGCCGGCTGAGTCCGGACGATCCGGACGGCGCCCGTGCGGCACTGGTGCAGGGGTTCGGCTGGGTGCTTGGCTACGGCGGAATCGCTGCCTGGTTGTTCGCCGCGGGGAGTTTCCTGACCTTCGGCGCGCATCGCGCGGTGCGGCCTAGACTGGAGGCTGTCCAATCCTGAATGACAGGAGCATCACCATGAAGACCATCCTGCTGCTTACCTTCGTGATCATCGGCGCTTCCAGTTGCAGCGTGGGCTCCGGCTTCCGCTTCCAACCCGACGTGCCGGCGATTGCGGCACGGGCTTAAGGCTGGCTGTTTTCGCAATTGACGCTGAGCCGTGCGGTTCGCGAGCAAGGGCTAGGCGCCCCCCTCGGTCCTACGAAGAGCCAATGCCCCGCCCCGGCTCTGGCTCTGGCTCTGGCTCTTGATGACTTCCAGATAAACCTCAGCGCACTCCGAACGCCCCGTTCAGGAGGCCTCGTTGAAGCGGAGTTTCAGGGGTTGAGCGACATGGATGTCGCGAGAGCTGCGATGGGCCAGGGATGGCCCTTCGCAGCGTGCCCCTGAAACTTCGCTTCAACGAGGGTATTTTTCGCCTAGGCGAAAAACCGGATGTCCGGGGCAAGCCTTTTGGTTACTTTTCGGCGTTTGGAAAAGTAACTCGCCCGAGGGGGCGAAACCAGGAATCTGAGCGCACGCCGAAGCGGCGCAGAAATCCCCAAGCCAACGCAGCAATACAGGACCAACATCGGAGCGGAGGAAGACGCCGGCCCTGCCGACGGATCGCGGGCATGGCCCGCTCCTACAGGTCAGGTGCATCTCCCCACCATGCGCACGATGGCGGGCATGGCGTTCAGTGTCACGGCGCCTGCTTGATCACCTGACTGAACCCCAACACCGCAAACACCGGCACCTCAGGAGTAATGGACGGCACGTTGGCGACTTCCTTGAGCGGCTCCAGCTTCTCTTCCAGGTCGAAGTCGATCAGCTTGAGCACCAGCGGCTCCATGGTTGTCACTTCGATGCGGCTCTCGCTGGGGCGGCTGACCAGCACCTCGGACTTGAGCCGGCGCTGCTGGCCGTGCAGGTCGAGGTTGAAATCCACGGTTTCCTGGCGCGACTGGCCGACCTGCAGGACCTCATAGCGGCTCAGGTCGAGCTGACTGCTGACAATCGCCTCGGGGAAGCGCTCGATCTCGAAGAAGGCATTGCGCATGCGCTCGTCGCGCAGCGCCAGGCCGCTGTCGATGGACTCCAGCGGCACCACCACGCGCACCGCGCCCTTGTCGTCGATCTGCCCGGAGAGGCGGTCGAAGCGCTGCACCTCCGCCATCTTGCCGCGCTTGACCGAGACGAAGCTGATCCGCGAGGTGTCGCCGTCCAGTTGCCATTCAGCCAGGGCCAGGGGGCTGGCCAGTACCAGCAAGGCGCATACAGCTCCTGTTACAAAAGAATGCATTGGTCCTCCGAAGCGGGTCGCCCCGCTCCGTGGAACGCGCCCGTCAGTGGCTGCCCGATTCGGGCAAATCGTCCGCCTGGGGCATCAGTTGGCATCCCTCGCGCGCACCGAGCCAGGCGGCTGTCTGCGTACTGCCCAGGCCGCGGGCGGTCACCCGCTTGCGCGCTTCGTCGTCGAGAAAGGCGCTGGTCGGCACGTACTGCTTGGTATAGGCCTGACAATAGTCCGCCGAGTTCCCCATAACGTAGCGGCAGGAGCAGTACTCCTTGGCGGTGTAGGCGCCGATGATGCCGGGGAAGGCGGCGAGATGGACACGGTTCTGCCACGCGGTGGTGACCAGGGCGAGCAGCAACAGGACCAGGGCGGTGAGGATCGGATGACGGCGGATCATGGCTGCACCTCCCCGTGGGCGAAGGCCGCCTGGGCAAGCTTGAGGAAGGTGTCGTGCTGGTAGCTGCCGTCACGGTCGTCGGCGTAGCGGACGATCACCAGCTTCTGTTCGGGGATCACGTACAGCGCCTGGCCCCAGTGGCCGAGAGCGGCGAAGGTGTCCGCAGGCGCATCCGGCCAGGGCGCGGGCGCGCCGGCCACCGGGCGGTTGAGCCACCACTGGCCGCCGGGCACCGCCTCATTGGGCTTCTTCGGATCGGGCTGGTACTCGGGGAACGGCGCGAGGACGAATTTCAGCCAGTCCTGCGGCAGCAACTGGCGATCCTTCCAGCGCCCGTCGCGCTCCATCAGCAGGCCGATGCGCGCCAAGTCGCGGGCTGTCATGTAGGCGTAGGACGAACCGACGAAGGTCCCGCTGGCGTCACGCTCCCAGACGGCGGACTGGATGCCCAGCGGCTCGAACAGCGCGGTCCAGGGATAGTTGGCGTAGTCCTTGCCGACCATCTGCTTGAGCGTGGCGGAGAGCACGTTGCTGTCGCCGCTGGAGTAGCGGAAGCGCTTGCCCGGCTCGGCATCGGCGGGGAAGCCGGCGGTGAATTTCGCCATGTCGTCGCGGCCACGGGTGTAGAGCATCGCCACCACCGAGGAGCGCACCGGCGCGTACTCGTACTCTTCCTGCCAGGCCAGGCCCGAAGCCCAATGCAGCAGGTCGCGCATCTTGATGTCGGGGTGATCGGCGAAGGCCGGGTAATGCTTGGCGACCGGGTCGTCGAGCTGGAACTTGCCCTCGCCGAAGGCCACGCCGAGGACGCTGGCCATCACGCTTTTGCTCATCGACCAGGCCAGATGCGGTGTCTCGGCGCGGGTCGGGCCGGCGTAGCGCTCGTAGATCAGCTGGCCATCGCGGATCACCACCACGGCGTCGGTGCGCACGCCCTTGCGGGTGCCGTCGTCGCGGGTGGGGAAGGCGTAGTTCTCGAACGCCTGCACGGCGGCGCCGCTGGGCGTGGCGCCGTGAGGCCAGTCGGCCTCGGGCCAGGTTTCGCTACCGTGGGCGTGGCTGCTCAGCAGGCAGGTGGCCAGCGCCAGCGCGCGCAGCGCTGGGCGGAAGGGGGCAAAGGGCATCGGCGGGCCTCTTGTTATCAGGTCGGCCCGCACCCTAGCACGGTGAAGATGACGGATTAAGCGCCGATCGTGCCGTAATCAAGGACGATTGGCGCAATCGGTCAGCGCCGCGCTTGTTGACAGGAACGTGTCAGCACGAGCGCGCTAGCGAGGAACCTGGTAGTCGTCCGGCCCCATGAGGTCCATGCCGCATTGCAGGTCGGCGATCCAGTCGAGGAATGCCGTGATCATCGGTTTGCCCACGAAGGGCCGGCCGTGCTGCGGGACGATCATCTCGATGTCCAGGCCGCGAACCATGTTGGCCCACAGCCGGCCAACCTTGTTCGAGGCCATGTAGCGCCGGTGGAAACCTTCCATGTGCGGCACGTGGGCGGCGAAGTCCTGCACCGGGCTGGCGTCGTCCACCAGGGAGGCGCCCATATCGCCGGAGAAGAGGATCTTGCTGATCGGGTCGTAGACCTGGAAGTTGCCCACCGAGTGGAGGAAGTGCGCAGGGATCATCTTCAGCTGGCAGCGGCCCAATTGCACCGATTCGCCACGGTCCGGCAGCGGGATCACGCGGTCATAGGTGGAGATGCCATGGCTGACCGCCAGGTAGCTGGCCGTGAGGTGCGGCAGGAAGCGTGCCCAGAGCTTGGAACAGATGACCTTGGCGCGGGTGTGCAGCAGCCACTTGTCCAGCGCGGCGATGATGTCCGGGTCCTGGTGCGAGGCGAAGATGTAGTCCAGGTCCTGCAGCGGGAACAGCTTGGAGAGTTCCAGCGACAACGGGGTGTAGGTCAGGTCGCCGCCCGGATCAAGCAGCAGGCGCTGGTCGTGGTCGACGATGAGGAACTGGTTGGATTGCACACCGTCGCCGCTGACGAGATCGTCGAAACACAGGCATTGGTGTTTACCGTCGTCGAACAGCACGATGGGTTCGCGTCGCATGAGGGGATTTCCTAAAGCAGTGGGAGGGAAAACAGTGGGTAGCCCTGCGGAAATTTCTAGGTATCTCAGAAACTTCTGTAAGGCTAACGTCCCCTCCCCGAGCCCTCACTGACGTGGGTCAAGGCCTATTGCCACCCTCGCTTTCTCCAGGCGTTTGGCCCGCGCGGAACCGGCGATGGCGAGTACACCCTTGTCCCGCTTCCACACCACAGCCTGCTCCGCAGCGCCTGAGGCAAATGCGGCATCCAGTGCCGAAGCGAGGCTTTCGAACTGGCTGAACACGCCGGCCAGCAGCAGGTGGGTTTCCGGCTGCGAGGCGGGCTGTCGGCTGACTTCGGCACAACCGGCGAGTACGCCGCTCAGGCGCAGACTCAGCTCCGCCGGCCATTGGTGTTCCACGGCCAGGCCATAGAGCCAGGCGCAGACTGCGGCCAGCACATGGGTGTCTTCCAGGGTGCGGAAAGGTTTGCTGTAGGCCTCCCAGCCATCGCCGGGCAGGCGCTCGCAATGGGCGCCATCGAGCAGCAGGCGGGCGTGGGGGATGTCCGGCATCAGCGGCAGGGCCGGCAGCGCTTCGAGCTTCGCGCCGGGGGCGCCGGCCTGCACCACGGTCATGGCGATGCGCGGCGGCTGGCCCTCCTCCTCGTCACGCGCGGCAACCAGCCACCAGGCGGCGCTGTCGGCTGCGGTGGCGAAGTCCTTGCGACCGTGCAGCACCAGGCCTTCGAGGCGGGTCTGCAGATCGGCGGGGCGCACGCTCTTCTTCTCAGTCACGCACAACGCGCCGAGGCTGCGCGGGGCAGCCGGCCAGAGTGCGCGCAGCGCGGCCTGGTAGCCAGCAAGGAAGGCCAGCCCCGGTGACGTCGCCAGACGGCCGCCGAGCACTGCCAGTTCGAAGCTGCCGGCGCACTCTGCGCGGGTGAGCAATTCGGCGTACCAGTCGTCCAGGGCCAGGCCGGGCGGTAACCGGTCCTGCGGGCCGAGCAGGCATTTCCAGGGCATCGCGGCGCTCCTTCCTTCGAGGTCGTTGTTCTTGTCATACAAGCATCACCGCACCGTCATGGGCGTGACACCGGTCATTCCTAGCCTGAGCTTGCACAACAAAGCCGACCGGCCGCAACCCGCATGGCCGGTTCACGGAGGCACTCGCATGAGTCAGATCGCCCTCTCCTGTGACACCCCGGCACAGCGCCGTCTCAAGGCCGTGCGTCTGCGCGGCGCCCGCGCCCTGCGCGAAGCCCAGGCCCTGCGTTACCGCGTGTTCAGCAGCGAGTTCGATGCCCAGCTCAAGGGCGCGGACCTGGGGCTGGATATGGACGACTACGACCGCCACTGCGCCCACATCGGCGTGCGCGACCTCAACACTGGCGCGCTGGTGGCCACCACCCGTCTGCTCGACCACCGCGCCGCGCAGCGCCTGGGCCGCTTCTACAGCGAAGAGGAATTCGCCCTCGACGGCCTGGACAACCTGCAGGGCCCGGTGTTGGAAATCGGCCGCACCTGCGTCGACCCGGACTACCGCAACGGCGGCACCATCGCCGTGCTCTGGAGCGAACTGGCCGAAGTGCTCAACGAAGGCGGCTACCGCTACCTGATGGGCTGCGCCAGCATTCCCATGCGCGACGGCGGCATCCAGGCCCGCGCGGTCATGCAGCGCCTGCGCGACCGCTACCTGTGCCAGCAGAACCTGCGCGCCGAGCCGAAGACCCCGCTGCCGCCGATGGACGTGCCGGACAACCTCACCGCCGAGCTGCCGCCGTTGCTCAAGGCCTACATGCGCCTGGGCGCGAAGATCTGCGGCGAACCCTGCTGGGACCCGGACTTCGGCGTCGCCGACGTGTTCATCCTGCTCAAGCGCGACGAACTCTGCCCGCGCTACGCCCGCCACTTCAAGGCCGCAGTCTGATGCGCAGCCTGCGCGCCTGGCTGCGCGTCGCCCGCCTGCTGTCACTTCTGCTGGTGGGCCTCGTGTTGGCCAGCTTCGTCAGCCTGCTGGAGCGCCTGCCCGGCGACCGGATGCCCCTGCGCCAGCGCCTGACGCGCTGGTTCCTGGCGCGCCTGTCCGCCGCCCTGCCCTTTGAACTGCAGGTGCACGGCGAGTTGCCCACACAGCCGATGCTGTGGGTCTCCAACCATGTGTCTTGGGTCGATATTCCGCTGCTGGGCGGGCTGCTGCCGCTGACCTTCCTGTCCAAGGCCGAAGTGCGCCAGTGGCCGGTAGCCGGCTGGCTGGCGGAGAAGGCCGGCACGCTGTTCATTCGCCGTGGCTCGGGCGATGCGCGGATGATCAATGCGCAGCTGGCCACGCACCTGTCGCGCGGCCGTTCGCTGCTGGTCTTCCCCGAAGGCACCACCACCGACGGCACGGGCCTGCGCACCTTCCACGGCCGCCTGATGGCCAGCGCCATCGAAGCCGGCGTGCCGGTGCAGCCGGTAGGGCTGCGCTACCGCCGCAACGACCAGGCGTGCGAACTGGCGCCCTTCATCGGTGACGACGATCTGGTCAGTCACCTGAAGCGCCTGTTCGACAATGATCGGGGTGTGGTGGAAGTCCACCTGCTGCCGGCGCTGTCCAGCGCGCACCAGGACCGCAATCTGCTGGCCAGGCAGGCGCATGCTGCGATCCACGCGGTGGTGTGTGAGTCTCAGGAAGAGTCGGCCATCGCGGCCTGAGTTCTGCCAGCAAGGCGGCAGGGAAAGCGAAGAAGGTTTGGAGCCCGCCGTAACCTACGGCCGACGGGTTCCCACTCTGACGAAACGGCTTTCAAACTACGCCGGGCGGCACCCTCGAGCCGCCCGACGCAACCTGAAAACAGTCTCCAGGCGCCGGAGGCTCAAGCCTCCGGCGGCACGACCAGGATGTCACAATCCAGTTCGCGCAGAGCGTAGTCGGCAACACTGCCGATCAGGGCACGCTTGATCCCACCCATACCCCGAGTACCCATGACCAGCAGATCGGGCCGATGCTTGTCGACCATCCGCTGCAACACGTTGCCCGGCAGCCCGACGGCCACCAGTTGTTCGTCGATGCGTTCTTCCAGATGGCGCTCGTGGAGGAACTTCTTCAGCTCGTCCACCGCCTGGCGGGATTCGCTGCCGACGAATTCGTCGATGCGCTCCTCGCTCACCCCGGAGTACTGCATCATGCCCTTGGCCAGCGGGCTGAAGGCATAGACGCCCCGGCGCACGGCGCCTTCGAGCAGGCCCAGTTCATCGGCCACTTCCACCGCATGGGCCGAGGCCGGCGAGGTATCGAGGGCGATCAACAGGTCGCGGTACTGGCCGCCGGCCGGCTGGTTGACCACCAGCACCGGCAGTTGCCCGGCGCGCAGCACTCGCTCGACCGTGGTGCCGACGAAGATGTCGCGCAGCACGCTCTTGCGGTGCGCGCCCATCACCAGCATCTCGCAGTCCTGCTGCTTCGCTGCGGCGAGGATCTGCTGATTCGGATCACCGCGCTCCACCAGCAGTTTCGGGCAGGTGCCGCCCAGCTCGGTGAGCTCCACCAGCCGCGCTTCAAGCATCAGGCGCACCTGGGTGACTTCCTGTTCGACCAGCGCCGAAGGCTGGTCTTCATCGACCACGTAGAGCACGGTCCAGGGGCAGGCGTAGCGCTTGGCCAGCGCTGCCGCACGGTGCAAAGCCTTTTCGGAACGGCCGGACAGATCCGTTGCGACCATTAACGACTTCATCATGCTGCTCCTCTCGTCGTCCTTCAGATGTGTCTATTGCACACGCTATGGGCCGTCGGGCGGTTGACGCATATCAAGTCAGGCCGGACCGTCCATCGTATTCGGCAGATTTCTGACGAAGGCCTGCAATTGGGGATAGAACTCACGGAAATCGCTGCTCAAAGGCTCATACAGGCGATCCAGCTCATCCCAGGCGCCATCCAGCAAAGACGGCCTGGACAGGCGTCGGGACATCCCGACGACCACGTCCTGCAGCACCTCGAACTCCCGATAGCTGCCGAGCCAGTCCTGCGCGGCCATGCGCGGTGCAATGCGCGCCAGACGCTCCGGCAGGCCAGGCGTACGGCCCAGTACACCGTAGACCCGTTGGGTGAAGTGCTCCAGCGGCTCGCCGGAGAAACGCCCCCAGTCGCGGGCCAGGCAATGGTCGAAGAACACGTCCAGAAGCACGCCGGCCATGCGCCGGCGCTCGCTGGGGAAGCGCGTCTTGGCACTGTGTATCAAGGCGTGACTGTCGGTGAAGGCGTCGATGCGCCGGTGCAGGCGGATGCCCGCCTCGATCTCGGCGGGCCACTGGCCGGCCAGCGGTCCCTTGACGAAGTCGCCATAGAGGCTGCCGAGCAGTTGGGCGGGCCGGTCGCCGCCCAGATGAAGGTGCGCGAGGTAGTTCATGGGCAGAGAGTAGCGCGGGTGGTCAGCGGCTACTATCACGGGTGTCGATCATTACTATCGCCCCAAACGAATTCATATCGCTTTTGACCGATATATAGTTCGTCCCAACGCGATATACCGATGTGCCCCATGACTGAACAACCCACTCTCGATCCTGGCATCGACCTCGACGAAATCTTCAAGGCCCTGGCCCACCCGGTGCGGCGCGACATGCTGCACTGGCTCAAGGACCCTGAGCAGTTCTTCGTCGAGCAGGAGCACCAATCCTTCGAGATCGGCGTCTGCGCCGGCAAGTTCGACCAGCGCACCGGTCTGTCGCAATCCACCGTTTCCGCGCATCTGGCCACCCTCCAGCGCGCGGGCCTGGTGACCAGTCGAAAAGTCGGCCAGTGGAATTTCTTCAAACGTAATGAGGAAACCATCCAGGCCTTTGTTCGCCACCTGAGCGAAGCGCTGTAACCCGGCTACTGCCAGCCAAGACAATCCCACTCTCCAGGAGCAGGCAAATGCCCACTTCGCTTCTCGTCCTCGCTTTGTCCGCGTTTGCCATCGGCACCACGGAATTCGTGATCATGGGCCTGCTGCCCGAGGTTGCGGGCGACCTCTCGGTGACCATTCCCGCCGCCGGCTGGCTGGTCAGCGGCTACGCCTTCAGCGTCGCCATCGGCGCGCCGATCATGGCCCTGCTCACCGCCCGTCTGCCGCGCAAGACCGCGCTGCTGATGCTCATGGGCATCTTCATCCTCGGCAACCTGCTCTGCGCGGTGGCCGCCAACTACGGCCTGCTGATGCTGGCGCGGATCATTACCGCCCTGTGTCACGGCGCCTTCTTCGGCATCGGCTCGGTGGTCGCCGCCAGCCTGGTGCCGGCCAACCGCAAGGCTTCCGCCGTGGCTCTGATGTTCACCGGCCTGACCCTGGCCAACGTGCTCGGCGTACCGGCCGGCACCGCGCTGGGCCAGATCGCCGGCTGGCGCTCGCCCTTCTGGGCGGTGACCTTGATCGGTGTGTTCGCGCTGATCGGCCTGTGGAGCGTGCTGCCGAAGAAACACGATGAAGAAGCCGTGGACATGCGCAAAGAAGTCGCTGCGCTGCGCAACGGCCCGCTGTGGCTGGCGCTGGGCACCACCGTGCTGTTCTCCGCCGCCGTCTTCGCGCTGTTCACCTACGTCGCGCCGCTGCTGGGCGAAGTCACCCGGGTTTCGCCGCACGGCATTACCTGGAGCCTGGTACTGATCGGCCTCGGCCTGACCCTGGGCAACATCCTCGGCGGCCGTCTGGCTGACTGGCGCCTGGGCACCACCCTGGCCGGCGTGTTCGCCACCATGGCGGTGGTCTCCACCGTCCTGAGCTGGACCAGCGCCTCGCTGATCCCGGCCGAAATCACCCTGTTCATCTGGGCCGCCGCTGCCTTCGCCGCGGTGCCCGCCCTGCAGGTCAACGTGGTGCGCGTCGGCGGCGCCGCGCCGAACCTCGTCGCCACCCTGAACATCGGCGCCTTCAACGTCGGCAACGCCATCGGCGCCTGGGTCGGCGGCAGCGTCATCGACCACGGCCTGGGCCTGACCCGCGTGCCCCTGGCCGGCGCCGTGCTCTCCGTACTCGCGCTGATCGCGGTGATGATCGCGTTCAGCGGCAAGCCCAACCAGACCCAACCCGTCCTCGACTGATCCTCCACCCTCACGCCCCGGAGTAACGCAATGACCACGCTTTTCGACCCCATCGTCATCGGTGACCTGGAACTGCCCAACCGCATCGTCATGGCCCCGCTGACCCGCTGCCGCGCCGACGAAGGCCGCGTGCCCAACGCACTGATGGCCGAGTACTACGTCCAGCGCGCCGACGCCGGCCTTATCCTCAGCGAGGCCACCTCGGTGACCCCGATGGGCGTGGGCTACCCGGACACCCCCGGCATCTGGTCCGACGACCAGGTCCGCGGCTGGACCAACATCACCAAGGCCGTACACGCCAACGGCGGTCGCATCATGCTGCAGCTGTGGCACGTGGGCCGCGTCTCCGACCCGCTGTACCTGAACGGTGAACTGCCGGTAGCGCCGAGCGCCCTCAAGCCGGCCGGCCACGTCAGCCTGGTGCGCCCGATCAAGGAATTCGTCACCCCGCGCGCCCTGGAAACCGAAGAGATCGCCGACATCGTCGAGGCCTACCGCGTCGGTGCCGAGAACGCCAAGGCCGCCGGTTTCGATGGCGTGGAAGTCCACGGCGCCAACGGCTACCTGCTCGACCAGTTCCTGCAGAGCAGCACCAACCAGCGCACCGACCAGTACGGCGGCTCGGTGGAGAACCGTGCCCGCCTGCTGCTGGAAGTCACCGATGCCGTGATCGGCGTCTGGGGTGCCGGCCGCGTCGGCGTGCACCTGGCTCCGCGCATGGACTCCCACGACATGGGCGACGCCGATCCGCTGGCCACCTTCGGCTACGTCGCCCGCGAGCTGGGCAAGCGCGGCGTGGCGTTCATCTGCACCCGCGAGAGGGCCGGCGACGACAGCATCGGCCCGAAACTGAAGGAGATCTTCGGTGGCGTGTACATCGCCAACGAGCGCTTCACCAAGGACAGCGCCAACGAGTGGCTGGCAAGCGGCAAGGCTGACGCTGTGGCCTTCGGCATCCCGTTCATCGCCAACCCGGACCTGGTGACCCGCCTGGAAAAAGGCGCCGCCTGGAACGAGCCGCACCCGGAAACCTTCTACGGCAAGGGCCCGGTCGGCTACCTGGACTACCCGCGCCTGTAACGGCGGGTTCCTGCGCCAATGAAAAGGGCGCCTTCATGCGAAGGCGCCCTTTTTTGTTGTCCTGAAAATTCGCAGCCGCTCCTGCAATGGGCACCCAGAGTTACCGGTACCTGTAGGATGGCGTGGAGCGCAGCGATACCCATCGATCCGTGGCACCGAGAGCATGGGTATCGCTTAGGCTCCACCCACCCTGCGAGCCGGGTTCAGGTGGTGATCCAGCGCAGGGGCGTGGCCTCATTGCGACCAGCCAACCGATACCCCGTGGTCGCACATCGCGTCGCCTCCGCGCAGCCCTTGCAACTCCCGCAGGCCGCCGGCTCGGGCGTGATCTTTTCCACCACGCCCATCGCCAGCAGCCGCTCCAGCAGCGCTTCGAGCAGAGCCCTGGAGGCGCCGAGACGCTGGGCCAAGGTCGGCACATCGGCCTCGCCCATCTCGCCGAGCAGGTTGCGCACCGCGATTGCCGTGGCCATCAGTGGCAGCTCCCCGCCGGGGCCGGGCGCAGGTCGCGCTCGCCGTCCAGCTCCAGGCCGCGCCGGCCAACCCAGCGCAGGATCAGGAACAGCACCAGGTTGAACGCCAGCACCAGGCCGATGGCCACCGCGCTGTACTGCGGATGCTGGGCGAAGCTGAAGACCTGGTAGCAGAGGGTCGCCAGCGAGTAGGCGACGTTGAGGCCCCAGAACACCGCAAAGGTCATCCAGCCGCGACCGCTCTCGCGGGTCAGCGCGCCGAGGGTCGCCACGCAGGGTACGTAGAGCAGCACGAACACCAGGTAGGCATAGGCGGCCAAGGGGCTGCCGAACTTGGCGGCGAAGGTGCCCATGGAGCCCTCCTCCATCTCGCCGTCGGCCATGCTCGCGGCCACCGGGTTGGCCAGCACGCTGAGGCTGAACGAGTCGCGCAGGCCATCCAGGGTATCCGCGCCGGCCTGCTTGAGCTGGCCCCAGAGGTCATAGCCGTCGGCATCGAAGGCTTCGCCCTGGATGTGCTCGGCGGTGTACAGGGTGTTCAGGGTACCGACCACCACTTCCTTGGCCAGCGCGCCGGTGACCAGGCCGACCGTGGCTTGCCAGTTGTCCTCGTGTACGCCCATGGGTTTGAGCAGCGGCGTGACCTTGTGGCTGAGGCTGGCCAGCGCCGAGTCGGCGATGTCGCCCTGCACCGGGCGGCCGTCGAGGGTGACGCTGTTGAGGCCGCCGATCACCAGGCTGACCAGGATGATCACGGTCCCCGCGCGAACCACGAAGGCGCGCAGGCGCATCCAGGTCTGCAGCAGCAGGCTGCGCAGGTGCGGCACGTGGTACAGCGGCAGCTCCATGACGAAGGGCGAGGCCTCACCACGCATCAGCGTGTGCTTGAGCAGCAGGCCGGTGAGCACCGCGACGACTATGCCCAGCAGGTACAGCGAGAAGATCGCCAGCGCGCCGTTCTGGCCGAAGAAGGCTGCGGCGAACACGGCGAAGATCGCCAGCCGCGCACCGCAGGACATGAACGGCGCCATCATCGAAGTCATCAGGCGCTCGCGCGGGTTGTCCAGGGTACGGGTGCCCATGATCGATGGCACGTTGCAGCCGAAGCCGACGATCAGCGGCACGAAGGATTTTCCCGGCAGGCCGAGGGCCTGCATCAGGCGGTCCATGACGAAGGCTGCGCGGGCCATGTAGCCGGAGTCCTCCAGCAGGGCGAGGAACAGGTACATCAGGCCGATCTGCGGGATCAGCGGCAGCACCGCGTTGATGCCACCGCCCAGCCCCTGGGCCAGCAGCGCGGTCAGCCAGTCCGGCGCCCCCGTGCGCGCACCCAGCCACTGGATACCGTCGATGAAGAGTGCCGAGGATCCCTGGTCGAAGATCGGCTGCAGCGCACCGCCCAGGGTGATGGCGAAGAAGAACATCAGGTACATCACGAAGAGGAACACCGGAATGCCCAGCCAGCGATTCAGCGCGACGCTGTCCAGCAGTTGGGTCAGGCGATGCGGCGCGGCCTGGCGGTGGTTGCTGGCGCGCTCGCAGAGTTCGCCGATCAGCCGGTAGCGCGCGTCCACCAGCAGCAGTTCCGGGTCTTCGCCGCAGGCGCAGCGGATCGCATCGCGGGCGGCCAGCAGGCTCGCCGGATCGAGCTTGAGCTGACGGGCGCTGTGCAGATCGCCTTCCAGCGCCAGCAGGGCCATCCAGGCCTGGGCCGGTGGTGCGTCAGCGGGCAGCAGCTGGATGACGGCATTGCGCAGTGCGGCAGGGTACGGCACCTGCAGCGGCGGCTGTGCCGTCACGCTATCGATGGCATCCTTCAGCGCGTCGATGCCTTCGCCACGGGTCGAGACCAGCGGCACCACCGGGCAACCCAGTTCCTGCGCCAGCGCCTCGCGGTCGATGTTCAGGCCCTGGGTGCGGGCGATGTCGAGCATGTTCAGCGCCACCACGCAGGGCAAGCCCATCTCGCGTAGTTGAACAGTGAGGTAGAGGTTGCGTTCCAGGTTGGTGGCGTCCACCACGTTGACCAGCACGTCCACTTCGCCATCGACAATGCAGCGCCGGGCGATCTGCTCGTCCAGCGAAGCCTGGGTCGACAACGTGGTCAGCGAATAGGTACCGGGCAGATCCACCAGGCGCACGCTGTGGCGCGCGGTGCGGAAGCTGCCTTCCTTGCGCTCCACGGTGACGCCAGCCCAGTTGCCAACGCGCTGGCGCGAGCCGGTGAGCTGGTTGAACAGGGTGGTCTTGCCCGCGTTGGGATTGCCGATCAGGCCGATGCGCAGTTCGTCCATGCTGGATCAGTCCTGCGCTTCGAGCTGGAGGAACGCCAGGTCGCGGCGGCGCAGCACCAGGCTGCACTGGCGGGTATCCACCTGCACCGGATCGCCCAGCGGCGCTACGCGGCGCACCTGCAATTCGGCGCCAGGCAATAGCCCCATGGAGAACAGCCGCTGGCGGAAGGCGGCGCCGATCCCGGGCCGGTAACCGGCAATGCGGTACCGGCGTTGCGCTTGAAGATCGTGCATGGGAAGCCTCCGGGGCGAATGATCGAACAAGGAGAGAATCGGAATGACTCTCATTTGTTAGCGATTATTCGCCTCGAAGCCGGCCCTGAAACTGATTCAAGACAAGAATTGCCGTGACTACCCCCAAAGAGGGATGGCCAGAAAAAAGCCCCCGGACCTGTCGGCACGGGGGCTTTTCATCGGCAGGACAATCAGCGGGTGCTGATCTGCTGCTGCAGGTTCTGCATCTGCTGCTGCAGGGTGTTGATGTTGCGCATCACCTGGATGCGGAACACGTCGAACTCCTTGGTATCGCTGCTGGCCTGGCCCTGACGGCCATCGACCTCGGCGCGCAGCAGCATCAGGTCGTCCTGGAGGCTCTTGATCGCCTGGCTCTGATTGCCCTGCTTCTTCAGGTTGGCGATCTCGGTGTTCAGCGCCTGGATCTGCTGGTTGGCGGCGGTCAGATCAGCCTGCACGTTCTTCAGCTTGGCCTGTTCATCAGTGATGGACTTGAGCTTGACGTCGAGCTGCTGCATCAGCAGCGCGGCGCTTTCCTGCTGGGACTTGAGGTCGGCGCTGACCTGCGCCAGGCGTTTGCCCTGGGCGCCGTCAAACTCCGACAGGGACGCCTGCTGCGCCTTGGCCTGCTCGGCCAGGCGACCCTGCAGCTGCTTGACCTGCAGCTTCAGCGCCTCGCGGTCGGTCATGCCGTTGGATTCGTTGGCGACGAACTTGCCGCGGATGTCATCCAGGCGACCGGCGGCTTCCTCGCTGATCTTGGCGAAGCTTTCCTGGGTGGCGATCAGTTGCTGCTCCATCAGCAGCAGTTGCTGGTGGCTCCACCAGCCTACGCCGGCCAGGGCGATGGCCATGGCCGCGACCAGCGCCCACAGCGCTCCGGTACCGCCACCACGCTTCACCGGCTGGGGCTGCGGACGGCCGTTGGGCTCGACCACGCGGCGCGGGTGATGACCGAACTCGTCGCGGTCGGCGGCGTCAGTGGACAGGTGGGGCACATCATCGAATTCGTCGAACGTGTCGTTACGCATGGAATGAACCTGTGGGGATAAAGCGGCGTGTTGCCTGCGCAGGGCGCAGTATATCCGTTCGCGTGACGCTCAGAGCAGCGTGCCATCACAGGGCGTCACGCACCTCGTCGGCGCACAGAAGACCCGTGACGGAGGTCGCAGTTCCCCAGGCGACCCGCCAATAGTGGCTTTGCGACATCGTGGCACGCCCCTTGCTCCCGCTCCAGGTACTTGGCGCCGCTTTGGCGCCCTTCGCGGGGAGGAAGTCGGGTGATCGAACTCAACAAGGCCATCCTGGATTGCATGCGCGAACTGCGCCGCCGTCTGCGTGAAGAACAGGCACTGGAGATCCAGTACCAGCAGAGCGACGCCATCGAGCGCATGCTGCGCGCCTGCGCCGACTCAACGCGGGAAGAAACGCGCCAGCTGGGCGAACGCCTGAGCGAGCTGAGCGGCGTAAAGCTGCCCCGCGTGGTGCAGGAACCGAGCTTCCTGCCAATGCAGGGCAGTGGCGACCAGCAGTACTCCGGGCCGCTGCGTGGCGGCGCCCGCCCCTCACGTTAGATTTGGACGTGCTCTCGTAGTAGCAACTGTCTATCTCTGAAAGTCTGTGCCAGGAACTTCCCTCTCCCCCCGCCCTCTCCCTTCAGGGAGAGGGTTAGGGAGAGGGCAAGCCCTCGCAGCGGGGTAACAGATGGTGCAGGAGCCAGCCGTTACGCCCCGCGCAACCGCCACCAGTCGCAGAACTCGTCCAGCGCATCCCACAGGCTCGCCTGCGGGTCGTAGTCGAGATACTGGCGGGCGCGGGAGATGTCCAGGGAGAAGTCCTTGGCCATCACCGCCATCCCCAGGCGATGCAGGGTCGGTTCCGGGCGGCCGGGCAGGACCTTGCACACGCCCTCGTTGAGCAACGCCAGGTTATAAGCCAGCCCGTAGGGCATGTGCCGTTCCACCGGCTGCATGTCCAGCCGGCGCAGCACATAGTTCACCACGTCCCACAGCGGCAGCGGCTGGCCGTTGCTGATGTTGTAGGCCTGGCCGAGCGCCTCCTCACCGGCCATCAGGCTGGCGAACAGCGCGTCGTTGAGGTTCTGGATGCTGGTGAAATCCACCTTGTTCAGACCCTGGCCGATGATGCGCAGGCGGCCCTTGCGGTGCGCGGCGATCATCCGCGGGAAGATGCTGGTGTCGCCGGCACCCGTGACGAAGCGCGGGCGTAGCGCCAGCACTTCCAGGCCGAATTCCTGGGCGCCGAGGGCGACCAGTTCCGACTGGTATTTGGTCGAGCCGTAGTGGTTGGCGAAGCGCTTGGGCACCTGCTGCTCGCTGATGCCGACGTGGGACTGGCCGTCGAAGTAGATCGACGGCGACGACAGGTGCACCAGCCGGCGCACCTTCTGCTTGAGGCAGGCCTCGACCACCGACTCGGTCATGGTCACGTTGGCCTGGTGGAAATAGTCCTGGCTGCCCCACACACCCACCGCGCCAGCGCAATGCACCACGGCGTCGACGCCGCTGCACAGCGCACGGACCAGCGCCGGGTCCGACAGGTCGCCGGCCATGAATTCGGCGCCGCGCGCCACCAGCGGCTGCAGCGCCTCTTCGCGGCGTCCGTTCACCCGAACCGCCAGCCCCTGTTCCAGGGCAAAACGGGCAAAACGCCCGCCAATGAACCCGCTGGCTCCGGTGACCAGAATCTTCATGCACGCCACTCCCGTTCTTATAGTCCGGCGACTCTAGCAGGCGCCGCACCGTACTACTCTGGCCTTGCACGCCAGAAACGAATCCTTGCAGACCGCGCCGCTGCGCCAGGGTTGCACGACTTGCGATCGGCGACATACAGCGGGTGGTTGCGACTACCCTTTGAGGCACGCAGTTTTCTCAAGAGGCCACACCATGAGCAAGCCCCACTGGATGATCTACGGCGCCAACGGCTACACCGGCCGGCTGGTGGCCGAGCAGGCGCAGCGCGAGGGCCTGCAACCGATCCTTGGCGGCCGCAACCCGGCCAGCCTGCATGCGCTGGGCAGTTCACTGGGCCTGGAATGCCGGGTGTTCGACCTGAACGACAGCGCCGCCGCCCTGGCCGCGCTGGAAGATGTCGGCGTGGTCGCCAATTGCGCCGGGCCCTTCTCCGCCACCGCCGCGCCGATGATCGAGGCGTGCGTCGCCAGCGGTGCGCATTACGTGGACATCACCGGGGAGATTTCCGTCTTCGAATACGCCCACAGCCTCGACGAAGTGGCGCGCACGGCGGGCGTGGTGATCTGCCCCGGCGTCGGCTTCGACGTGATCCCCACCGACTGCGTCGCCGCCTGCCTGAAGGAAGCCATGCCCGACGCCGCGCACCTGGCACTGGGCTTCGACAGCGGAAGCGGCCTCTCGCCGGGCACCGCCAAGACCACCGTGGAAGGGCTCAAGCTGGGCGGCAAGGTGCGCGAGGCCGGGCGTCTGCGCGACGTGCCGCTGGGCTACAAGCGCCGCGACATCGACTTCGGCCGTGGCCTCAAGCACGCGGTGACCATCCCCTGGGGCGACGTGGCGACGGCCTACTACTCCACCGGCATCGGCGACATCGAAGTCTACCTGCCGGTGCCGCCGGCCGCCGCCATCGGCATGCGGGTGATGGACAGCTTCCGCCCGCTGCTGGGCCGCGACCGCGTGCAGGACTGGCTCAAGCAGCAAGTGGACAAGCGCGTCCATGGCCCCAATGAACTGGCCCGCAGCAAACTGCGCACCTGGGTCTGGGGCGAAGTGCGCAACGCCCGTGGCGAACGCCGCACCGCACGACTGGAAACTGCCAACGGCTACGACGTGACCATCCACGGTGTGCTCTTCGCGGTGCGCCACCTGCTGGCCAACCCCAACACGGTCGGCTACTTCACTCCGTCGAAACTCTTCGGCGCGCGCTGCATCGAGCAATTGCCGGGCAGCGGCAGCATCGTCATTCGCGGTTGATCGGCACCATGAGCCCCGGCGCCTTCGCCAGCAGGTGCCGGGTCAGCGCGGCGAGCAATTCGCCGCCGTTGCGCCAGTGGTGCCAGTAAAGCGGCACGTCGATCACCTGCCCCGGCAGCATGTCCACCAGCTCGCCGCGTTCCAGTTCGCCGCGCACCTGTTGCTCCGGCACCAGGCCCCAGCCGAGGCCGCCGCTGGTCATGCGCACGAAGCCTTCGGAAGACGGGCACAGGTGGTAGCTGAAGTGGCCGTCGACGCCGAGGTCCTTCAGGTAGCGGTGCTGCAGTTGATCGTCCGGGCCGTAAACGATGGCCGGGGCGCGGACCAATCCGGTAGGCGTCACGCCCCTCGGGAAGTGCCGGGTGATGAATTCCGGGCTGGCCAGCCCGCGATAGCGCATGGCGCCCAGCGGCTCGCAGCGCCCGCCGGCCACCGGGCGCGGACTGGCGCAAACACAGCCGGCCACCTCGCCCGCGCGCATGCGCTTGAGGCCGACCTCCTGATCCTCGACCACCAGGTCCAGCAGCACGTGGCGCTCGCCGCAGAAATCGCCGACCGCATGAGCCCACCAGGTCGCCAGGCTGTCGGCATTCAAAGCCAGCCGCAAGCGCTCGGGCGCCGCGCCGTCATCCAGTGCGGGAACCCACTGCTGCAGATCGCCCTCCAGCAGGCGCACCTGCTGCACATGGTTGAGCAGGCGTTGGCCGAGATCGGTCGGTTGCGGCCGCGCCGCGCGCACCAGCACCGGCTGGCCGACCCGCGCTTCAAGCAGCTTGATGCGCTGGGAAATGGCCGACTGCGATAGCCCTAGCACCTGGGCGCCGCGCTCGAAACCGCCCTGCTCCACCACGGCGGCCAGGGCGGCAAGCAGCTTGTAGTCGAACATGATCAGTTTTCCTAATGAGATATCAGCAGTATTGGTTTTTCTTATACAGGTCAAAGCCGGACAATCGCCAGCATTCCCACTCTTTATGGATTGCCCACCATGGCTGGCGAAACCTCCCTGGCCGCGCTGCTGCGCGACATGACCCCGGTGCTCAACGACGGCGAGTACGTCTTCTGCACCCTGCCCGACGGTCAGCTCCCGATCGGCCTGCAGCCGCTGGGCAGCTTCCGCGAGAGCGAGGGGCTGACGCTGATCCTGCCGCGCCTCGAGGCTGAGCAGGCCGAGCTGGCCTTCGACTACGTCGCCGCCTGGCTGACCCTGGAAGTGCACTCTGCGTTGCAGGCGGTCGGTCTCACCGCCGCCGTGGCCGGCGCCCTGGCCAAGGCCGGGATCAGTTGCAACGTAATCGCCGCCTGGTACCACGACCATCTGTTCGTCGCCCACTCCGACGGCCCGCGCGCGCTGGAAACACTCCGTGCACTCGCACTGAATCCGGAGGCCTGAGCCATGTGGCAGAGCTACCTCAATGGCATGCTGGTCGCTGCCGGCCTGATCATCGCCATCGGCGCGCAGAACGCCTTCGTCCTCGCCCAGAGCCTGCGCCGCGAGCATCACCTGTCAGTGGCCGCGCTGTGCGTGCTGTGCGACGCCATCCTGGTCAGCGCCGGGGTGTTCGGCCTGGCCAAGGTCCTTGCCGAGAACCCGACGCTGCTGGCCATCGCCCGTTGGGGCGGCGTCACCTTCCTGGTCTGGTACGGCCTCAAGGCACTGCGTCGTGCAGTCGCACCCGAAGCCATGGCCGACGCCCAGGAAACCGGCCCGCGCTCGCGCCGCACCGTGCTCATGGCAGCGCTGGCGGTGACCCTGCTCAACCCCCACGTCTACCTCGACACCGTGCTGCTGATCGGCTCACTCGGCGCCCAGCAGGCAGCGCCCGGCGCCTACGCCATGGGTGCGGCCAGCGCCTCGCTGCTGTGGTTCTTCACCCTGGCCTTCGGCGCCGCGTGGCTTGCGCCATGGCTGGCGCGGCCGGCGACCTGGCGACTGGTGGACCTGATGGTCGCGGTGATGATGTTGGGCATGGCCGCGCAACTGGTGTTCGCCAGCTGATCTCAGGCCCGCCAACGGAAGCTTTTCGAACGACGTTCCGTCATCCCGGTCTGTGCATAGTGAGCGTCGCGCTCCGGCGCAAGCCGCTGTGCAGGGCCTTTGCCCCTACAGTTGCTGCGTGGATATGCCGCAGGTCGGGTGCTATGATCGGACCTTCGTGGCGCCGGCGGGCTCTGAGCCTTCCGGACGCAACTGGCGCGCTGCCTGCTCCTTGATGGGGCGCATTGCAGCTACGCCCGGATGCCGCGACAAACATCGAACCGGCCCCGTGTACCGGTCGCGCGCACGTCGCGCTAGCCCAGACTGAGTGAGATAGGAGAGAGACCATGGCTTTCGAATTGCCGCCGCTGCCTTACGCGAAGAACGCCCTTGAGCCGCACATTTCTGCGGAAACCCTGGAATTCCACCACGACAAGCACCACAACACCTACGTCGTGAACCTGAACAACCTGGTTCCGGGTACCGAGTTCGAAGGCAAGAGCCTGGAAGACATCGTCAAGACCTCTTCCGGCGGCATCTTCAACAACGCCGCCCAGGTGTGGAACCACACCTTCTACTGGAACTGCCTGAGCCCCAACGGCGGTGGCCAGCCCACCGGCGCCCTGGCTGACGCCATCAACGCTGCCTTCGGTTCCTTCGACAAGTTCAAGGAAGAGTTCAGCAAGACCTCCATCGGCACCTTCGGCTCCGGCTGGGGCTGGCTGGTGAAGAAGGCCGACGGCTCCCTGGCCCTGGCCAGCACCATCGGTGCCGGCTGCCCGCTGACCAGCGGCGACACCCCGCTGCTGACCTGCGACGTCTGGGAACACGCCTACTACATCGACTACCGCAACCTGCGTCCGAAGTATGTCGAGGCGTTCTGGAACCTGGTCAACTGGGACTTCGTGGCCGAGCAGTTCGCTGCCTGAATGTACCCTGCTTGATACGAAAACCCGGCCTCGCGCCGGGTTTTTTCGTAATGGGCGCGTAACACCTTCGTGTCAGCTAACCTGAAAGGCCGGTACAGTCACGAAACACAACGATGGCCCTTTGACGTCATTGCGCCAATTGCCAATACTCAGCCCCAGTCGTTCGCCCCTGGCGAGAAACAAGGAACGCCCTTGAAACTGGATCCCCGGCACAGCCTCTCCCTCAAGCTGCTGCGAATGGTATTGCTCGCGGCCCTCGTGGTCGGGGTGGTACTCAGCTGTGCCCAGATCGTCTATGACGCCCACAAGGCGCGCCAGGCCGTGCACAACGATGCCCAGCGCATCCTGGCGATGGTCCGCGACCCCTCCACCCAGGCCGTCTACAGCCTCGACCGCGACATGGCGATGCAGGTCCTCGAGGGCCTGTTCCAGCACGAAGCCGTGCGCTACGCCGCCATCGGCCACCCCGACGAACCCATGCTGGCGGAGAAATCCCGCCCGCTGCTGGACTCCAGCACCCGCTGGATGACCGACCCGATCCTCGGCGCCGAGCAGAACTACTCCATCCGCCTCGCCGGCCGTGGCGGTTCCAACGAGTACTATGGCGACCTGAAGATCACCCTCGACACCGCGCCCTACGGCGACGACTTCGTCGCCACTTCGGTGATCATCTTCATCTCCGGCATCCTCCGCGCCATGGCCCTGAGCCTGGTGCTGTTCATGGTCTACCACTGGCTGCTGACCAAGCCGCTGTCGAAGATCATCGAGCACCTCGCCTCCATCAACCCGGACCGCCCCAGCCAGCACAAGCTGCCAATGCCCGACGGCCACGAGAAGGACGAGCTGGGTTTATGGGTGAATACCGCCAACCAGCTGCTGGCCTCCATCGAGCGCAATGGCCACCTGCGCCGGGAGGCCGAAGACAGCCTGCTGCGCATCTCCCAGTACGACTTCCTCACCGGCCTGCCCAACCGCAAGCTGCTGCAACAGCGCCTGGACCAGATCCTCGAGGGCGCCTCGCGCCTGCAACGCCGCGTCGCCGTGCTCTGCCTGGGCCTGGATGACTTCAAGGGCATCAACGAGCAATACAGCTACCAGTTCGGCGACCAGTTGCTGATCGCCCTCGCCGACCGCCTGCGCACCCGCAGCGCGCACCTCGGCGCCCTGGCACGGCTGGGCGGCGACCAGTTCGCCCTGGTCCAGGCCGACATCGAACAGCCCTACGAAGCGGCGGAACTGGCCCAGCAGATCCTCGACGACCTGGAAGCCCCCTTCGAGCTCGACCAGCACCTGGTGCACCTGCGCGCCACCATCGGCATCACGCTATTCCCCGAGGACGGCGAGACCACCGAGAAGCTGCTGCAGAAAGCCGAGCAGACCATGACCCTGGCCAAGAGCCGTTCGCGCAATCGCTACCAGTTCTACATCGCCAGCGTCGACAGCGAGATGCGTCGTCGCCGCGAGCTGGAGAAGGACCTGCGCGAGGCACTGGCACGCAACGAACTGCACCTGGTGTATCAGCCGCAGGTGGATTACCGCGATCACCGCGTGGTCGGCGTGGAAGCACTATTGCGCTGGCAGCACCCGACCCAGGGCTGGGTCGCGCCGGACCTGTTTATCCCGCTGGCGGAACAGAACGGCAGCATCTTCAGTATCGGCGAATGGGTGCTCGACCAGTCCTGCCGCCAACTGCGCGAATGGCACGACCAGGGCTTCGACGACCTGCGCCTGGCGGTCAACCTGTCCACCGTGCAGCTGCGCCACAACGCCCTGCCGCGTGTGGTCAGCAACCTGTTGCAGATGCACCGCCTGCCGCCGCGCTCGCTGGAGCTGGAAGTCACCGAGACGGGCCTGATGGAGGACATCTCCACCGCCGCCCAGCACCTGCTCAGCCTGCGCCGCGCAGGCGCCCTGATCGCCATCGACGACTTCGGTACCGGCTACTCCTCGCTGAGCTACCTGAAGAGCCTGCCGCTGGACAAGATCAAGATCGACAAGAGCTTCGTCCAGGACCTGCTGCTGGACGACGACGACGCCACCATCGTTCGCGCCATCATCCAGCTAGGCAAGAGCCTGGGGATGCAGGTGATCGCCGAGGGCGTGGAGACGGTCGAGCAGGAGGCTTACATCATCGCCCAGGGCTGCCACGAAGGTCAGGGCTACCTCTACAGCAAGCCGCTGCCGGCGCGCGAACTGACGCTCTACCTCAAGCAGGCGCGACGTCTGGCCGAAGCGGCCGGCGGCAATCCCAACGGCTCCGTCGAGCGCCATTGATTCCTCCCCCACGCCGAATCCCCCTGTCGTAGCAAGCATGCTCGCGAACCGCATGGCACTGGCGCTGGGGCTGTTCGCGAGCAAGCTCGCTCCTACGAAAAGCCCAATCCCCTGCCCGCTGCTGGCGACTTGCTGGCCCCTTGATCGAGCGGCGCCACCGATCTCTCTTTTCAAAAATGCAAATCTTTCGCATTATGTTGCGGATTTTCTTGCGCAGTCCTTTTTACGTGCGCCTCTTATCCATGCAAAGGAACCCGTCATGACTCGTATGCCCTGGGCCACTGCCAGCCTGCTCGCCATCGCCATTTCCCTCGCCGGCTGCGGCGATGACAAGAAAGCCGAAGCTCCTGCCGCCGCTCCGGCTGCCAGCACCCAGAGCACTGCCCCGGCAGCGGCTGCCAAGGTCGACGAGGCCGCGGTCAAGGCCGTGGTGAAGAACTACCTGGACATCGCCGAAGCCACCTACGGCGACGCCCTGACCACCGCCAAGGCCCTGCAGACCGCCGTCGATGCGCTGATCGCCAAGCCCAGCGAAGAAACCCTGAAGGCCGCCCGCGAAGCCTGGATCGCCTCCCGCCCGTCCTACTCGCAGAGCGAAGCCTTCCGCTTCGGCAACTCGATCATCGACGACTGGGAAGGCGCGGTTAACGCCTGGCCGCTGGACGAAGGCCTGATCGATTACGTCGCCAAGGACTACCAGCACGCTGAAGGCAATGCTGGCGCCAGCGCCAACATCGTCGCCAACACCGAGATCCAGGTCGGCGAAGACAAGATCGACGTCAAGGAAATCACCGGCGAGAAGCTCAAGGGCCTGAACGAACTGGGCGGTTCCGAAGCCAACGTCGCCACTGGCTACCACGCTATCGAATTCCTCCTGTGGGGCCAGGACCTGAACGGCACCAAGCCGGGCGCAGGCGATCGCAAGTACACCGACTACGCCCAGGGTAAGGACTGCACCAACGGTCATTGCGACCGTCGTGCCGCCTACCTGAAGGCCGTCACCGACCTGCTGGTTTCCGACCTGGAAGAAATGCACGGCAACTTCAAGGCCGGCGTTGCCGACAACTACCGCGCCAAGGTCGAGGCCGACACCGCCGAGAACAACCTGCGCAAGATGTTCTTCGGCATGGGTTCCCTGTCCCTGGGCGAACTGGCCGGCGAGCGCATGAAGGTCGCGCTGGAAGCCAACTCCACCGAAGACGAGCACGACTGCTTCAGCGACAACACCCACAACACCCTGTTCTTCAACGCCAAGAGCATTCGCAACATCTACACCGGCGAATACAAGCGTACCGACGGCAGCGTCGTGAAGGGCCCGAGCCTGTCCGACCTGGTCGCCAAGGCTGACGCCCAGGCCGACACCGACCTGAAGGCCGACCTGGCCAACACCGAAGCCAAGATGCAGGTCATCGTCGACCGTGCCGAGAAGGACGGTGTGCATTTCGACCAGATGATCGCTCCGGAAGACAAGGACGATCAGCAGAAGATCCGCGACGCCATCGCCTCGCTGGTCAAGCAGACCGGCGCCATCGAGAAGGCCGCCACCGCGGTCGGCGTGCAGGACCTGAAGCCGGACAACGCCGATCACCAGTTCTGATCCGCCTGTCCTGACGGCTGAAAGTGCTGCGGCTCCACGCCGCAGCCACCTGCAAGCCTCTGCAAAGCCCCGCACTGCGGGGCTTTGTCATTTCCGGGCGGCAAACGATGTAGTTCTCAAATACAAATTTTTCATATTTGCATTTGACGCCCCTGCTACCATGGCGCGCTGCCATCTACCGCTCTGGAACCCCGCCAATGCTCCACCGCCGTACCGCCCTGTGCCTTGTGCCGCTGCTGTCTGCCCTCGCCCTTGCCGCGTGCAAGCCGGAGACCTCCCAGCATGCCGTGGCCGAGCCTGGCGAAGCACTCTCCGGCGGCGCCACCACGGTGAAACAGAGCGATCGCAACGCCTATTCCATGCCCTCGGGCAACCTCACGCCGAGTCGCCGCCTGGACTTCGCCGTGGGCAACAGCTTCTTCCGCAATCCCTGGGTGATCGCGCCGACCACCACCACCGCGCGCGACGGCCTCGGCCCGCTGTTCAACACCAACGCCTGCCAGAACTGCCACATCAAGGACGGTCGCGGCCATCCGCCGGAGATCAACGACGTCAACGCCGTGTCGATGCTGGTGCGCCTGTCGATCCCCGCCGGCGCCGCCGACGTCGAAACCATCAAGCGCCTGGGCGTGGTGCCCGAGCCGGTGTACGGCGGCCAGTTCCAGGACTCGGCCATCCCAGGCGTCGCGCCCGAGGGCAAGGTGCGGGTGGACTACGAGCCGGTGAAGGTGAGCTTCAAGGACGGCACCGTGGTCGAGTTGCGCAAGCCCAAGCTGCTGATCAGCGACCTGGGTTACGGCCCGATGCACCAGGACACGATGTTCTCCGCCCGCATCGCCCCGCCGATGATCGGCCTGGGCCTGCTGGAGTCCATCAGCGAGGCGGACATCCTCGCCAACGCCGAGCTCCAGGCCAAGGGCAGCGACGGCATCAACGGTCGGCCGAACCGGGTCTGGGACGACGAGAAACAGGCCACCGTCCTCGGCCGCTTCGGCTGGAAGGCCGGGCAACCCAACGTCGCCCAGCAGAACGCCCACGCCTTCTCAGGCGACATGGGCCTGACCAGCGACCTGCTGCCCAGCGATGACTGCACAAAAGCCCAGGTCGACTGCCTGAACGCCATCGACGGCGGCAAGCCGGAAGTCAGCCAGCACATCTTCAACCAGGTCGCCTTCTACGCCCGCAACCTCGCGGTGCCGGCGCGGCGCAAGGTCGACGACCCGCAGGTGCTCACCGGCAAGGGCCTGTTCTTCGATTCCGGCTGCGCCAGTTGCCACACGCCCAAGTTCACCACCGGCGCCAATGCCGCCGAGCCGGAACTGGCCAACCAGGTCATCCGCCCCTACAGCGACCTGTTGCTGCATGACATGGGCGAGGGACTAGCGGACAATCGCCCGGAATTTCTTGCCAGCGGCCGCGACTGGCGCACGGCGCCGCTGTGGGGCATCGGCCTGACCGAGACGGTCAACGGCCACACCCAGTTCCTGCATGACGGCCGCGCCCGCAACCTGCTCGAAGCCGTGCTCTGGCATGGCGGCGAAGCCGAAGCGGCCAAGCAACGCGTACTGAATTTCGACGCCGGGCAGCGCGATGCCCTGCTGGCGTTCCTGAACTCACTCTAAGGAGCCGAGCCCACCATGTTCCGCCCCCGACTGCTGATCACCAGCCTTGCCATCGCCCTGGGCGCCTGCTCGCCCACCGACCCGCAGGCCACCACCAGCGCCACGCTGGCCCAGCAGGTGATCCTGCCGACCTACAGCCGCTGGGTCGACGCCGACCGCGCGCTGGCCGCCAGCGCCCTGGCCTACTGCCAGGGCAAGGAAGATCTGACCAAGGCCCGCGCCGACTTCATGGTCGCGCAGAAGGCCTGGGCCGAGCTGCAGCCGCTGCTGGTCGGTCCGCTGGCCGAGGGCAACCGCTCCTGGCAGGTACAGTTCTGGCCGGACAAGAAGAACCTCGTGGCGCGCCAGGTCGAGCAACTGCTCAACAGCGGCAACGCGATTTCCCCGGCGACCCTGGATAAATCCAGCGTCGTGGTGCAGGGCCTGACCGCCTACGAATACATTCTCTATGACGCCAGGATCGACCTCGCCAACGCCGAGACCAAGGCGCGCTACTGCCCGCTGCTGGAAGCCATCGGCGAACACCAGCAGGCGCTGGCGGAGAGCATCCTGGCGCAGTGGAAGAAGGACGGCGGCATGCTCGCCCAGCTCTCCAAGTTCCCCAACGAGCGCTACGCCGATGCCCACGAAGCCATCGCCGAACTGCTGCGCGTACAGGTCACCGCACTGGACATGCTGAAGAAGAAACTCGGCACCCCACTGGGCCGCCAGAGCAAGGGCATCCCGCAGCCGTTCCAGGCTGAAGGTTGGCGCAGCGACATGTCGCTCGCGAGCCTGGACTCCAGCCTGACTGGCGCCCAGGCACTGTGGGACGGCACCGACAAGAAGGGCCTGCGCGCCCTGCTGCCGGCCGAACAGAAAGAGCTGGCCGGCAAGATCGACGCAGCCTACGCCGACGTCCACGGCAAGCTGAAGGCGATCAACCAGCCGCTCAGCGAGCTGCTCAAGAACGAAGCCGGCCTCAAGCAGCTGAACGAGCTGTACGACAGCCTCAACGTCGTCCACCGCCTGCACGAAGGCGACCTCGCCAAGGCCCTGGGAGTACAGCTGGGCTTCAACGCCAACGACGGGGATTGATTCGATCGGCTGCGCGTCGGCCATGCGTCGTTGGGACGGCGCGTCGGATTGCTCATTGGCTGGAGCCAACTCCGCATCCGCCGCACCATCCCGCCTGGCCTGGCTCTAGCTCGCAAGATCGATGGGATGCAAGAAGTGATAGAGGTGAAAGCCATGTTGCGACGTCACGTGATCGGCCTGGGCAGCCTGCTCCTCGGCGCCCTGACCTTCGGCGGCTGGACGCTGTCACGCAAGGGCAAGGAGCCCCTGGTGCTGTCCGCCCGTGACGACGCGGATGGCAAGCACTATGCCGTGGGCTATCGCCTGGACGGCAGCTGCGCCTTCGCCACCGAAGTCGGCCTGCGCTGCCACGACGTGGTGCAGCACCCCAGCCTGCCGCTGGCGCTGTTCGTCGCCCGCCGCCCGGGCCGGCACAGCTACCTGATCGACCTGAATGACGGCCGCCTGCTGCAGACCGTCGATTCGCAGGCCGACCGCCACTTCTATGGCCACGGCGTGTGGCACAAGGACGGCGAATGGCTCTACGCGACCGAGAACGACACCACCGATCCGGGTCGCGGCCTGCTCGGCGTGTACCGCTTCGATGGCGAGCGCCTGAACCACACTGGCGAGGTTTCCACCCACGGCCTCGGTCCGCACCAGGTGTCCTGGATGCCCGATGGCGAGACCCTGGTGGTGGCCAACGGCGGCATCCGCACCGAAGCAGAAAGCCGCGTTGAGATGAACCTCGACGCCATGGAGCCGAGCCTGGTGCTGATGCAGCGCGACGGCGCGCTGATCTCCAGGGAAACCCTGCCGCAGCAGATGAACAGCGTGCGTCACCTGGCCATCGCCGCGGACGGCACTATAGTCGCCGGCCAGCAGTACATGGGCGACTCCCATGACCGCGCCGACCTGCTCGCCATCAAGCGCCCCGGCGAGGCCTTCCAGGCCTTCCCGCTGGCCGACGAGCAGCGCCTGGCGATGACCCAGTACACCGCCAGCGTTGCCGTGCACAACGACCTGCGCCTGGTCGCCCTTACCGCTCCGCGCGGCAACCGCTTCTTCATCTGGGACCTGGACTCCGGCGCCGTGCGCCTGGACGCGCCGCTGCCCGACTGCGCCGGTGTCGGCGCGGTGAAGGACGGCTTCGTCGTCACCTCCGGCCAGGGCCGCTGCCGCTTCTACGACTGCCGCAGCGAACGCATCGCCGGCACCCCGCTGGACCTGCCCCCGGCCTTCTGGGACAACCACCTGCACCTGGCCTGAACGCCCGTACCAGAGCGTCCGCACCCCCTACCACTCGTCTGCCGGCACTACGGAAGGTGCCGACACGGCCGATGCAAAGGCTGACCGATTCCCACCCTGCGTCTTAGAGGCGTAAACCAAGATGTCCCCCAACACTTCCCTGCGTACCCAGATCCTTTCGCTGCTGGGCGGCAGCCTGCTGCTCGTGCTGCTGATCGCCCTCGCCTGCTTCCACTTCCTCTCCGGCAGCGTCGGCGCCTACCAGCGCCTGCTGGACGGCCCGCTGCAGTCCTCGCAACTGGTCGACCAGGCGAACCTGGCCTTCAAGGTCCAGGTGCAGGAATGGAAGAACGTCCTGCTGCGCGGCCAGCAGCCGGCTGACCTGACCAAGTACTGGGGCCAGTTCGAGGACCAGGAACGCGCCGTGCAGGAGGTGCTCGGTCGCCTGGAGCAGAACGCCGCCGACGAGCCGCAGCTCAAGGCCCAGGTCAGCCGCCTGCGCGACGAACACCGCCAGCTCGGCCAGGCCTACCGCAAGGGACGCGACGCCTACCTCGCCGCCGGCAGCGACCCGCGCGCCGGTGACGCCGCGGTGAAAGGCATCGACCGCGCCGCCAGCGAGCAGATGGCCGCCCTGGTGGACAGCCTGCACCGCGATGCCCAGGAAGAAGCCGGGAACATCTCCGCCAGCGCCCACAGCACCGTCATCAGCGGCAGCCTGACCCTGCTGATCTCCGGCCTCGCGCTAGGCCTGCTGAGCCTGTGGCTGGTCAACCGCAACCTGATCGGCCCGATCGCCCGCCTGATCGAACACATCGCCCAGCTCAGCGAAGGCAACTTCGGCGAGCGCGTCGACGCCAGCCGCCGCGATGAACTGGGCCGCCTGGCCCGCGCTGCCAATACCCTGCGCGACTTCCTGGCCGAGACCTTCACCCGCCTGAAACACAGCACCACCGAACTGGACACCGCCAGCGGCGAACTGAACGCCATCGCCACCCTGATGGCCGAAGGTACCCGCGAGCAGTTCTCGCGCACCGATCAGGTGGCCACGGCGATGCACGAGATGTCCGCCACCGCCCAGGAAGTCGCCCGACACGCCTCCGACGCCGCCCGCGCCGCCGACGATGCCGACCAGCACGCCCAGGAAGGCGGCGAAGTGATGAAGACCACCATCGTCACCATCACCGAGATGAGCAACGAGATCGCCAACACTGCCGAAGTCATCCGCCGCCTGGAAAGCGACAGCGGACGCATCGGCAAGGTGCTCGAAGTGATCCGCGGCATCGCCGACCAGACCAACCTGCTGGCCCTCAACGCCGCCATCGAGGCCGCCCGTGCCGGTGAAGCCGGCCGTGGTTTCGCCGTGGTCGCCGACGAGGTCCGCACCCTGGCCCAGCGCACCGCCGAGTCCACCGCCGAGATCCACCAGATCATCGACACCGTGCAGACCGGCTCGGTCAACGCCCTGCGCGCCATCGAGAGCGGCCAGACCCGCAGCGAACAGGGCGTGGAGCGCGTCACCCAGGCCGGCGAAGTGCTGCGCAGCATCACCCACGCCGTGGAAGCCATCCGCGACATGAACCGCCAGATCGCCACCGCCGCCGAGGAGCAGACCTCGGTTGCCGAGGACATCTCGCGCAACCTCACCGAGATCACCGCCATCGGCGCCACCAACGAGGAGAACGTGGTGCGCACCCAGGGCGCCAGCCGTCACTTGCATGGTCTCTCCGGCGAGCTGGCGGATGTCACTCGCAAGCTCAGCGCCTGATCCTTCTCAGCCACATGGACGTGGCTCTCCCTCCACCACACTTCTCCAGCAGATTCCGTCGCACCGATCCAGCGCACATCTTCCGCAAACAACCTTACTTTTCGTGGGAAACCTCTTGTAATCGCAGCCCTTTGACTCGCCGTGCATTCAGGCATAAGGTGCGCAATTCCGCCCCGCAATGGGGCGTCCCCCGTATCGGCTTCAAAGCCTGATCGATATCTGCGCGAACGGAAGGCCGCCCGGCAATTTGTGGGCGAGCGATCGCGCCCGATTGCTGCCAGGCACGTACCAAGGAACAGGAAGATGTTGCGCCGCATGCTGATCATGCTGGGCGTAGTTGCCGTCATCGTTGCGGTGCTCGCCGGCTCGAAATACCTCTCCATCAAGAAACAGATCGCCATGTTCTCGGCGCCGCGTCCGCCGGTGAGCGTGAACGCAGCCAATGCCGAAGAGCGCGACTGGCAGAGCCGCCTGCAGGCCATCGGCACCCTGCGCGCGATCCAGGGCGTGACCCTGACTGCCGAAGTCTCCGGCACGGTCAGCGCGGTGCAGTTCGTCTCCGGCGACAAGGTCAAGGTCGGCCAGCCGGTGGTGCAACTCGAATCCGACGTCGAGCAGGCCACCCTGCGCACCGCCGAGGCGGATCTCGGGCTGGCCCAGGTCGAGTACGAGCGCGGCAAGAGCCTGGTGGGCCGCCAGGCCATTTCCAAGAGCGAGTACGACCGCCTCGCCGCCCAGCTGAACCGATCCACCGCCACCGTCGCGCAACTGCGCGCGGCGCTGGCGAAGAAGCGCATCCTCGCGCCCTTCTCCGGCACCATCGGCATCCGCCAGGTGGACGTCGGCGACTACGTCTCCCCCGGCACCGAGATCGTCACCCTGCAGGACCTGACGACCTTGCAGGTGGACTTCTTCCTGCCCGAGCAGGACTTCCCGCTGCTCAAGCGCGGGCAGAAAGTCGTGGTACGCGTGGCGGCCTATCCGGGCCAGAGCTTCGACGCGCAGATCGACGCCATCAGCCCGCGCGTGGACAACCAGACGCGCAACCTGCTGGTCCGCGCCAGCATGGCCAACCCCGACGGCAAGCTGCTGCCGGGCATGTTCGCCAACCTGGAAGTGCAGTTGCCGGACAGTGCGCCGCGCGTCGTGGTACCCGAGACCGCGGTGGCCTTCACCCTGTATGGCAACTCGGTGTACGTGGTGGTGCCGCAGAAGAACAAGGCCGACGACAAGGACGCCGACGTGGCCAGTACCAGCCAGACCAAGGTCACGGAGTCTTCGCAGAAAAAGCTCGAAGTCGAGCGCCGCTTCGTCAAGACCGGCGAACGCCGCGAAGGCAGCGTGGTGATCCTCGAGGGCCTGAAGGCCGGCGAAGAAGTGGTGACCTCCGGCCAGCTCAAGCTGGACAACGGTACCGCCGTGGCCATCGTCCAGGACCCGCAGTAATCGCACAGCAGTGCCCTCGCCACCGGCGAGGGCAACCAGAGACAACCGCTCTGCCCGGATTTCGCGAGCTAGAGCCAGGCAAGGCGGAGGGAATTGGCGAAAGCGGAGTTGGCTGTAGCCAATGAGCATTTCGACGATTTCCTCCAACGCCGCATGGCCGACGCGCAGCAAATCCGAACACAAAGGATTGAGCTTATGGGCTTCACCGATCCCTTTATCCGTCGCCCCGTGCTGGCGACCGTGGTCAGCCTGCTGATCGTCCTGCTCGGCATGCAGGCCTTCAGCAAGCTGGTGATCCGCGAATATCCGCAGATGGAAAACGCGCTGATCACCGTCACCACCTTCTATGCCGGCGCCAACGCCGAAACCATCCAGGGCTACATCACCCAGCCGCTGCAGCAGAGTCTCGCCAGCGCAGAAGGCATCGACTACATGACCTCGGTGAGCCGGCAGAACTACTCGGTGATCTCGATCTACGCGCACATCGGCGCCAACTCCGATCGCCTGGTCACCGAGCTGCTGTCGAAGATCGGTGAGGTGAAGACCCAGCTGCCGCCCGATGCGGAAGACCCGGTACTGGACAAGGAAGCCGCCGATGCCTCGGCGCTGATGTACATCAGCTTCTTCAGCGAGCAGATGAACAACCCGCAGATCACCGACTACCTGTCGCGGGTGATCCAGCCCAAGCTCGCCACCTTGCCGGGTATTTCCGAAGCCGAGATCCTCGGCAACCAGGTGTTCGCCATGCGTCTGTGGCTCGACCCGGTGAAGATGGCCGCCTACGGCATCACCGCCGGCGACGTGGCCAGCGCGGTGCGCGAGTACAACTTCCTCTCCGCCGCCGGCGAGGTGAAGGGCGAGCTGGTGGTCACCTCGGTGAACGCCTCCACCGACCTGAAATCTCCGGAAGCCTTCGCCGCCATTCCCCTGAAGACCGCGGGCGATCGCCGCGTACTGATGGGCGATGTGGCGCGCATCGAGCTGGGTGCGGCGAGCTACGACGCGGTCAGCTCGTTCAACGGCATCCCGTCGGTGTACATCGGCATCAAGGGCACGCCCAGCTCCAACCCGCTGGATGTGATCAAGGAAGTCCGCGCCAAGATGCCGGAGCTGGAAGAGCAGCTGCCGCCGGGCCTCAAGGTGTCCATCGCCTATGACGCCACGCGCTTCATCCAGGCCTCCATCGACGAGGTGGTGAAGACCCTCGGCGAGGCGATCCTGATCGTCATCGTGGTGGTGTTCCTGTTCCTCGGCGCGTTCCGCTCGGTGATCATCCCGGTGGTGACCATCCCGCTGTCGATGATCGGCGTGCTGTTCTTCATGCAGGTGATGGGCTACTCGATCAACCTGCTGACGCTGCTGGCCATGGTGCTCGCCATCGGCCTGGTGGTGGACGACGCCATCGTGGTGGTGGAGAACATCCACCGTCACATCGAGGAGGGCAAATCGCCGTTCCAGGGCGCCATCGAGGGCGCACGGGAAATCGCCGTGCCGGTGGTGACCATGACCATCACCCTGGCCGCCGTGTACGCGCCCATCGGTTTCCTCAGCGGCCTCACCGGCGCACTGTTCAAGGAGTTCGCCTTCACCCTGGCCGGCGCGGTGATCATCTCCGGCATCGTCGCGCTGACGCTGTCGCCTATGATGTGCTCGCGCCTGCTGCGCCACGACGAGAACCCCAGCGGCCTGGCCCATCGCCTGGACCTGATCTTCGAAGGCCTGAAAGTGCGCTACCAGCGTGCGCTGCACGGCACGCTGAACAGCCGCCCGGTGGTCATCGTCTTCGCCCTGCTGGTGCTGGCGATCATCCCGCTGCTGATGATGTTCACCCACAAGGAACTGGCGCCGGAGGAGGACCAGGGCATCGTCTTCATCATGGCCAACGCGCCGCAGACGGCGAACCTCGACTACCTGTCGAAGTACACCGCCGAGTTCGAGGGCATCTTCCGCAAGTTCCCCGAGTATTATTCCGCGTTCCAGATCAACGGCTACAACGGCGTGCAGACCGGCATCGGCGGCATGCTGCTCAAGCCCTGGGACGAGCGCCAGCGCAGCCAGATGGAACTGCTGCACGCGGTGCAGGGCGAGCTGGACAAGATCCCCGGCCTGCAGATCTTTGGCTTCAACCTGCCGTCGCTGCCGGGCACAGGCGAGGGCCTGCCATTCCAGTTCGTGATCAACACCGCCAGCGACTACCAGTCCCTGCTGCAGGTAGCCGAGCGGGTGAAGAAGCGCGCGGAAGAGTCGGGCAAGTTCGCCTTCCTCGACCTCGACCTGGCCTTCGACAAGCCCGAACTGGTGGTCGATATCGACCGCGCCAAGGCCGCGCAGATGGGCGTGTCCATGCAGGATCTGGGCATCGCACTGGGAGCGCTGCTGGGTGAAGGCGAGATCAACCGCTTCACCATCGACGGGCGCAGCTACAAAGTCATCGCCCAGGTCGAGCGAGCCTACCGCGACAACCCGAGCTGGCTGAACAACTACTACGTAAAGAGCCAGAGCGGCCAGCTGATCTCGCTGTCCACCCTGGTGACCTTCCACGAGCGCGCGCGCCCGCGCCAGCTCAACCAGTTCCAGCAGCTGAACTCGGCGATCATCTCCGGCGTGCCGATGGTCAGCATGGGCGAAGCCATCGACACCGTGCGCAGCATCGCCGAGCAGGAATCACCGCGCGGCTTCTCCTTCGACTACGCCGGCGCCTCACGGCAGTTCGTGCAGGAAGGCAGCGCATTGATGATTACCTTCGCCCTGGCGCTGGCGGTGATCTTCCTGGTGCTGGCGGCGCAGTTCGAGAGCTTCCGCGATCCGCTGGTGATCATGGTCACCGTGCCACTGTCGATCTGCGGCGCACTGATCCCGCTGTTCCTCGGCCTGTCGAGCCTGAACATCTACACCCAGGTGGGGCTGGTGACGCTGATCGGGCTGATCAGCAAGCACGGTATCCTCATCGTCGAGTTCGCCAACCAGCTGCGCCATGAGCGCGGGCTGTCGGTGCGCGAGGCGGTGGAGGAAGCCGCGGCAATCCGCCTGCGTCCAGTGCTGATGACCACCGCTGCCATGGTGCTCGGCGTGATCCCGCTGCTGCTCGCCACCGGGGCAGGCGCGGTGAGCCGCTTCGACATCGGCGTGGTGATCGCCACCGGTATGAGCGTCGGCACGCTGTTCACCCTGTTCGTGCTGCCCTGCGTCTACACGCTGCTGGCCAAGCCGGACAAGAAGCCGGCCGAATCCCCCGCACCGGCCACGGCGCACTGAACAAAAAGGCCCCGCACTTGCGGGGCCTTTTCTTTGAGCAGCTCCGCCACCGAGACATCCGGAGCTGCCTTGCAGGACGAGGCCCACCTGCAGGATCGGCGCGCCAGTTCGTCATCTGAGCAGACTTCCGACAGACCATTCATACGCACATTTCGACCGTCCGCTCCTTTATCTCGGCGTTGATACACAACCTCTAAATTCCCCAAACACGCATCGCGTATCCCTGCGCGCCATTCGCCGGGGATCTCCGGCCCAACGTCGGAACCCGCCATGCCGGCAAACACCCCAAGCCCAGGCTTCACCCTGGTCGAACTGATGGTCACCCTGGCCGTCCTGGCCATCCTCTCGACACTGGCCGCGCCGATGTTCGGCGACCTGATCCAACGCAGTAAAGTCGATGCCGCCAGCGGCGAACTGGCCCACCTGCTGCAGTACGCGCGCAGCGAAGCCATCACCCGCGCCAGCGCGGTGACGATCACCGCCAGCAGCGGCAACTGGGTCGGTGCGCTGAGTGTCGCCACCAGCAGCGAAACCCTGCGCCAGTATGGCAGCGAGGGCATCAACGGCGGCAGCGCGGTGACCGCGACCGGCAGCGCCAGCAGTCTGACCTTCCGCGCAGCCGGTACGCTCAATGGCGCTGCACAGAGCATCCGTCTGTGCCCCAGCAGCGGCAGCAGCGGCCGTCTGCTGAGCATCTCCAGCAGCGGACAGATCACCAGCACCACCACGGAGTGCTCGTCATGAGACGCGCCCACCGAGGTTTCAGCCTGCTGGAAGTGCTGATCAGCCTGCTGCTGGTCAGCGTCGGCGCACTGGGCATGGCGGCACTCCAGGGCAAGAGCCTGCGTTACACGCAGGATGCGGTGCAGCGCAACGAGGCAATCATGCTCGCCCAACAGTTGCTGGAGCAGATGCGCAGCAACCCCAAGGATGCCTTGAGCACCACCCATCAATTCAGCAGCAGCTCGGCCTACTACAAGGTCGCCGGCACGGCCTTCGCCACCGCTTCGCGCAGCGATTGCGCCACCCGCGAGCGCGGTAATGGCGGCTCCGACGTGGCGAAAGCCGATCTCGCATGCTGGCTGCAAGCGGTGCAGGCGACGCTGCCGGTGACCAGCTCGATCCTCAGCGCCAGCTTCACCATCTGCCCCAGCCAGTCCGATGGCGAGTGCAGCAACGACGCCAGCTCCGCCGTGCTGATCCAGTTGGCGTGGAACGACCCCAGCGGCCAGTGCGACAACAACCTGTGCATCTACCGCCTGCGCGGCGAACTCTGAGGTCCGGCATGTCCGCAAGAACATTCCCCGCACAAGCACGCCAAGCCGGCCTGTCGCTGGTCGAGCTGATGGTCGCCCTGGCCATCGGCAGCCTGCTGATCCTCGGCGCCACCGAGCTGTTCATCAACAACAAGGCGCACTTCCAGTTCCAGCAGGGCCAACTGGGCAACCAGGAAAACGCCCGCTACACGCTCCTGCTGCTGGACCAGCAACTGGCCCGCACCGGCTATCGCTACCTGCCCCAGGACAGCCTGGAAGTAGCCTTCCCGGCACTGGCCAGCAGCAACGGCTGCCCGTCCTTCAAGGCCGGCCAGACCTACCAGGCGAGCAGCGACGGCAAGGGCGTCTGCCTGCGTTACCAGGGCGCCAGCGACAGCACCACGGAAGTCGCCGGCTCCAATGGCAACCAGTACGACTGCCTGGGCGCCTTCGTCCCGCGCGGTACACGTGTGCTCACGCGCATCAGCTATATCGCCGGCAGCACGCCGGCGGACGGCACCCTCACCTGCACGGCCCAGGGCGCCACCGAGCAGGCGCTGATCAAGGGCGTGGCGGACTTTGCGCTGTTCGCCCTGCCCTCCAGCAGCGATGACAGCCAGGCGGTGAGCTACGCCGCTCTGCTCGCCACCGGTGCATCGACCCGTGGCGGCATGAGCAGCGAGATCGCCAGCCGCTGGAAAACCCTCAGCGGCGCGACCCTCAGCGAGAACACCGCCTACCTCTACCAGATCGCCCAAGGCAGCGTGATGCTGCGGAACCTGATGCCATGAGCCCACGACACACCCTGCGCGCACAACGCGGCGCCACCCTGGTCATCGCCCTGGTGATGCTGCTGCTTGGCACCCTGATCGCCCTGAGCAGCATGCGCGGCACCACCACCGAGACCCGCATCATCGGCAACCTCAGCGAGCAACAGCATTCGCGGGCTGCCGCCGAGTCAGCACTGCGCGAGGGCGAGCGCCGACTGGCCGCGCAGACCAGCCTGGACCAGGGTTCGGCGAACTGCGCCTCCAGCGTCGCGCAGCACGCCAACCTGTGCATCCTGGTCAGCGACAAGTACGCCTCCAACGCCAAGGCCAACGCCGACTGGTGGAGCAGCGACGCCACCTCCATCGCCTACCTGGGCATGGACGGCAGCTCCACCTTCGACCCCGTGCCGCGCTGGAATGCCGCCTACATCGCCTTCGACCCGGCCGACTCCAACGGCAACGTACAGATCACCGACCCCGACGAGCGCTCCCAGGGGCGCGGGCCGCATTACTACCGGGTGAGCGCTGCCGCCCGCGCCGACGGACAGCGCCTGATGAGCGTGCTGCAGACCGTCACCATCCGTCGCTACTACTGAGGAGCCCGACGTGAGCCGACGTCCCGCCCAGCCCTTCCTGCCGCTCCTGTTCGGCGGCCTGTTGCTCGCCACCGCGCTGCCCACCGATGCCGCGACACTGACGCTGAGCCAGCAGCCGCTGTTCCTCACCGAGGGCGTGGCGCCGAACATCATGGTGACCATCGACAACTCCAACAGCATGCGCTGGAGCTTTGCCCCCGACGGCATGAACCCCACCACCGGCAGCACCTACAACGGCTACACCGCCGACCAGGTGCGCACCAGCCGGCGCGCCAAGTCGTCGACCTTCAACCCGCTGTACTACAACCCCAACGTCACCTACCAGGCGCCCTACAGCGTCAGCTACAGCAACGCCAGCACCACCTACACGCCGCTGACCACCAGCTTCACCACGGCCTATGTGAACGGTTTCAAGAGCGCCAAGGGCAGCTTCGACCTGAGCTCGGCGTACAAGGTCTCCTGGGAGTACGACACCGCCCGCGCAACCACCGACAGCACCTACTGGACCTACACCGGCTACACCTCCTACAACAGCCCGGACAAGGTCTACTACCTGGCGGCGAACCCGTCCTCGGACTTCAGTTCGAGCAGTACCTCGTCCAGCACCACCAGTTCCTCCAGCGTCAGCAGCTCGACCACTTCCACTGGCAAGTCGGCGTCGCTCACCGGCGGCGGCACCTACACGGTCACCGCCAAGAGCAGCAGCTGCACGGCGACCATCACCAACCCAAAGTCCAGCACCGGGTCGACCACCACCAACAGTGACGGCAGCACCTCCAGCACTACCACCGCCGTCAGCTACTCGACCGCCAGCTGCTCTTACGCCACCAGCGGTAAGACCACCACCTACACGGTGACCTCGACCGCCACCACCACGCTGACGACGACCACCACCTACCCCGATCGCACCAAGGCGGCAGTGCCGGCGTACTACTACGTCTACAACACCGCACTCAGCGGCTGCAGCAGCAACGTCAACGACGACAACTGCTACAAGCTGGTGACCGTGTCCTCCACCTCCGGCACCAACAGCAGTGACGAGCGGCAGAACTTCGCCAACTGGTACAGCTTCTACCGCAACCGTGAGCTGGCGACCCAGTCCGGCGCCAACCTCGCTTTCGTCTCGCTGCCGGAGAACACCCGCCTCAGCTGGCAGGCCCTGGGCACCAGCGACACCTGCATCACCAGCAGCTCGTACCTGTCGAGCTACAACTGCCGCGGGCTGAGCAACACCAGCACCAGCTATTACGACAACCGCCTCGGCACCTTCTCCGGTGCGCACCGGGCCAAGTTCTTCGAGTGGCTCGGCGACATCTACTTCAACCAGGGCACCCCGCTGCTGGATGCCGTCGACCGCGTCGGTTCGCTGCTCAGTGTCACCGGCAAGTACAGCCCCTATGCCTACTCCATCGGCAGCAGCGAAACGCCGCTGTACAGCTGCCGGGCGAGCTACAGCATCACCCTCACCGACGGCATCTGGAACACCGCCGGCAGCCACGGCGACTGGGACAGCACCGGCCGTACCCTGCCCGACGGCCAGACCTACAGTGCACGCGCACCGTACAAGGACAGCGCTTCCAATACCCTCGCCGACCTGGCATTCAAGTACTGGGCCACCGACGCCCAGCCCAACATCGCCAACAACGTCAGCACCTACATCGCCGAGAGCAACAGCAACGCCACCACCCAGTACTGGAACCCGAAAAACGATCCAGCGACCTGGCAGCACATGGTCAGCTACTTCGTCGGTCTGGGCCTGACCACCAGCCTGACCAACCCCGCCTGGGGCGGCGACACCTATTCCGGGGACTACAGCAAGCTGGCCGCCGGCACGCTGAGCTGGCCGGCGGCGTCCTCGGGCAGTGCCAACAACGTCTACGACCTTTGGCACGCGGCGATCGACTCCCGTGGCGAGTTCTTCAGCGTCGACTCGCCCGATGACCTGGTCTCCGCCCTGCAGAACGTGGTCAACCGCATCTCCCAGCGCGAGGACTCTGGCGCCGCGCCGGCGCTGGTCAGCTCGCCGCTGCTCAATGCAGACAGCAGCACCGCCGACAGTGAGCTGTACAGCTATACCCCGAAGTTCGCCAGCACAGACTGGAGCGGCGACCTGATCAAGTACCTGCAGAACACAGCCAACGGCAGCCAGACTTCTGTCTGGAGCGCCCAGGACGTTATGGACAGCACCTACGGTAGCGGCAACAGCGCCTGGTCCACGCGTACGGTGAAGATGGCCGGCAGCACAGCCGGGACGCTCAAGGACTTCACCTGGAGCAACCTCAGCAGCGCCCAGCAGACCACCCTCAACAAGACCCTCGCCAGCGTCACCGACAGCAATGGCGAGAAGCGCGTGGCCTACCTGCGTGGCGACCGCAGCAATGAAGGCACACTGCTGCGTACTCGCAGCACCGTGCTGGGCGACATCATCGATTCTTCGCCGGTGCTGGTGGGCCCACCCAACCGCCTAGCCTCGCTGATGAACGCCACCGTCAGCAGCACCGACACCTCCTACACCACCTTCAAGAGCACCTGGAGCGCGCGCCCCACGCGCCTCTATGTCGGCGCCAACGACGGCATGCTGCATGCCTTCGATGCCGACGGTAAGGAAGTCTTCGCCTACGTCCCCAGCGCGGTGATCAGCAACCTCTACAAGCTCACCGACAGCGACTACACCAGCGCCACCCACCAGTATTACGTGGACGGCTCGCCGGTCACCGCCGATGTCTATTACGACAACGCCTGGCACACCGTGCTGGTCGGCACCCTGCGCGGCGGCGGCCGCGCGCTGTTCGCCCTGGACATCACCGACCCGGCCAACATCAAGCTGCTCTGGGAGAAGAGCTACAGCGACAGCGACTACAGCGAGCTGGGCTTCACCTACTCGCGGCCGACCATCAGCCTGCTGCACAACGGCACCTGGGCGGTGATCCTGGGCAACGGCTACAACGGCGCCAACGACAAGGCCGTGCTCTACCTGATGGACGTCAAGGACGGCAGCCTGATCAAGGCCCTTACCGCCAGCGACGGCAAGACCACCGCCAATGGCCTGGCCACCCCGCGCGCCGCCGATATCAACGGTGACCTGATCACCGACTACGTCTATGCCGGTGACCTGCACGGCAACCTCTGGCGCTTCGACCTGACCAGCTCCGGCAGCCTCACCGCCAGCACCACCGCCAGCAGCTTCCGCGTCGGCTTCGGCGGCTCGCCGCTGTACAGCGCGACCACCACTGCCGGGCAGGTGCAACCGATCACCAGCGCACCCTACCTGGTCAAGCACAGCTCCGGCACCGGCTACCTGGTGATCTTCGGCACCGGCAAGTACATCGAGTCCGACGACGCCGACCCCAACACCACCCAGATCATGGACCTCTACGGCATCTGGGACCGGCAGACCGCCGGCGAGGCCGCCACCAGTACACCCACGCTCAGCCGCGGCAAGCTGCAGCAGCAGACCATCACCCAGAGCGAAGTGACCACGTCCTTCGACAACAACGGCACGGCGGTGACCCAGACCATCCGCACCGTCAGCGACAACGCCGTCACCTGGTACGACAGCAGCGGCAACGTCTCGCAGTACGGCTGGTACCTGGACCTCCCCGCCACCGGCGAAATGGTGGTCAACAACCCCTACGCCACCTCCGGCGTGCTGCTCGCCAGCACCCTGACGCCCAACGAAGACCCCTGCGCCGACGGCGTCACTACCTGGCTGATGTCGCTCGACCCGTATACCGGCGGCGCCACCGATTTCGCCACCCTGGACCTGAACAACGACGGCGTGGTGGACGACAACGATCTGTACAACGGCAGCGTCGTCTCCGCCTTGCAGATGTCCGGCCTCAAGGGCGGCTTCACGGTCGGCAGCACCAGCGCCAGCAGCAGCAACGTCAACGCCTGCGGAAGCGACGGCTGCGTCAGCGTGGCAACCAGCGGCGCCAGCTCCGGGCGGCAGAACTGGCTGAACATCAAGGAACAGGAATGAACAGGCACTACCGGCAAGACGGCTTCACCCTGATGGAGCTCATGGTGGTGGTGGCGATCCTGGCGATCCTCGCCGCCGTCGCCTACCCCAACTACCAGGAATATGTGCTGCGCGGCAAACGCGCGGAAGGCCAGGCCCTGCTCAACCAGGCCGCGTCGCAGGAAGAACGCTGGTACGCGCTCAATTCGGTATCCGGCTACGTCACCGACCAGTCTTCGGTGGCCAACCTGAAGCTGGCTGGCACCAGTGGCAGCACCGTCACCTCCCCCACCGGCCTGTATACCCTGACGGTGGGCGGAGGCAGCAGCGACGGCGGCTACACGCTGACGGCCAACCCGACCTTCACCGATAGCAAGTGCACCCACCTGACCCTGACCGCCCAGGGCCAGAAGGGCAGCAGCGGCACCGGCAGCGTAAGTGATTGCTGGCGTTGAGGCGCGACAGGCCTCGCGATCCACCGGCAGAACCGGGACCAGATCGGCACAGGGCTCGCCGGATGTCCAGGCGTCGTATCCAGTCGCGGGCATGGCCCGCTCTTACAGGTAGCCGTCACTGCCCGGGGATAGAAAACGCCACCAGCCGATACCCCTCGGCGGTACGGATGAATTCGAAGCTGGCGTGCTTGCCCGGCTCGAACGAGCCCTGCTGCCAATGCTCCATGGCCGACACCCTGGGCGTCTGCCACTGGGCGAACTCGCCGCAGCTGTCGAAATACTGCGGGTCGCGCTCGGGGTCGAAGGGCCAGCCCATGTCGCCCAGGCGCACGCCGTAGCCGGCGGAGCTTCGCAAGGCCTCCAGTCGCTGGCGCAACTCTGCGCCGTACTTTTTCAGCACCTCGTCCGGCGTGGCAGCCTGCCAGTCATCCAGCGGCCCACTGCCCTGCCCAGTCCGGATTCGGGAGTAGCTGTGGGCCTTCAGCGAGGCGTCATCGAGGTGCGCGAGGAACTCATCGCGGAACCAGACGGCGAAGTCCTTCTCGATATCGACGAAGCTGATGTAGCGGCCGTCGACTCCCTTGAAGGACACGCGGCGCGGGTCGCTGGAAGCTTGCCCGCTCACCTGCTTCGAATACCAGTCCAGCGCCTCGGCGCGGGAAGCGTCGAAGCCTTGCACCAGCGTCCTGCCGTGGCGATCCAGCAGCAGTTCAATGCCACCGCTCCAGCCCTTGTGCTCGCACTGCTCCAGGCTCACGTCCGGATCGGCACAGCTGCGCGTGGCGCCCTTCAGCGCCACCACCATGCCGTTGCGCATGGCCGTCGCGTCACTCAGCTCGGCCGGGATCAGCACCTGGCCATTGCCGTCGAGGAAGCCGACCTTGTCACGCTGGCGGTCACGGAAGCGGATGCTGTTTTCGCTCTCGCAGATCGGTGCATTGTCGAAGAAGTACAGCGAATCCGGCGCCACGTGGCGGCCATCGCGCAGCAGGTAGTAGCTGCGGTAACCGTCGGCGGTTTCCTCGCCGGTGGCGATGATGTGCTCGAAGCGTCGGGCCAGGGTGAACATCGGGCTGAGCGTCGGCGCAACCTTCACGCTGCCCTGGGCATCCTTGAAGCCGATGAGGTCGTTCTGCGTGAATGCCACCCAGGGTTCGCCCGCCACTGCTGAAACACTCAACGCCAGCGCCACGAGGCCTGCCAGCCCTGCACCTATGCCATTTCCTTCCATGCTGGAAATTTCTCCTTGATCCGGTGTTCCGCTGCATTGTGCCACGGGCAAAGAAAAGCCCCCGCGCATCACTGCGCGGGGGCTCGATCTCGCGGAAGAACGATCAGGCCGGCTGGCGTTGCATCGCGCCGCTGTCGCTCTCGCCTTTCAGGCTCCAGCTCTTCAGGTGCTCGAGGCTCGCGCGGTACGGTTTCAGACCATTGGCCAGCAGCAATGCCCCCGCGACCAGTGCCACGACGCTGACGATCAGCAGCGAGTAGCGCAGCGCCATGTCGTCGCCGAACACATAGTCGGTCACCAGGGCGATGGCGGTCGGGCCGATGCCCAGGCCCAGCAGCGTGACCACGAACAGGTAGATGGCCGAGGCCTGGCCGCGCATGGAGTTGGGCATGATTTCCTGGATCGCCGCCGGGGCGACGCCGAAGGGCATGCTGAGGAAGAACACGATGGGCGCCATCATCGCTGCCGCCGCGTTGCCGCTGTCCAGCAGCGGATAGACCAGGCTCAGCGGGATCGCCAGGCAGGCGGCCAGCAGGCCCACGCGCATGTTGGCATCGGTGCGCCCGCGCTTGGACCAGTAGTCGGCCAGGCGGCCGCCGCAGACGATGCCCAGGCAGCCGAACACCGCGACGATACTGCCGTACACCACGCCCACGTGGCCGGCGTCCCAGCCGTAGGTGCGGACGAAGAAGGTCGGCACCCAGGCGCCGCTGCCGTAGCTGGCGAAGGAGATGCAGGCGAAGCCGAAGTTGTGGCAGAGCACGGTCTTGCGGTTGGCGCGCAGGTAGGCGCCCACTTCGCTCATCGGCACCACCACGCCGGCACCGACGCCACGGCGGGTCGGTTCCTTCACCGCGAGCATCAGCAGGGTGAAGAGCACGCCGGCAGCGCCGAGGATCAGGAAGATCAGCTGCCAGGGGCGCACTTCACCGAGGATCGGCAGGTGCACGTCGCCCTGGGCGGAAGCGAACTTGATCACCAGCCCGCCGAGCAGGAAGGCCAGCCCCGAGCCGAGGTAGATCCCCATGGAATAGACGCTGATGGCGGTGGCGCGGCGCTGGGCCGGGAAGCTGTCGGCGATCAGCGAGTAGGCGGCCGGCGACAAGGCCGCCTCGCCCACACCGACGCCAACGCGGAACAGCAGGAAGTGCCAGTACTGACGGGCCAGGCCGCAGGCTGCGGTCATGGCGCTCCAGATCAGCACGCCGACGGTGATCAGTCCGCGGCGACTGCGGCTGTCGGCCATGCGCCCGAGGGGGATGCCACACAGCGTGTAGAACAGCGCAAAAGACAAGCCCATCAGCAGGCTCATCTGCGTGTCGCTGATCTCCAGATCGCGCCGGATGGGGCCGACCAGCAGGTTGAGAATCTGTCGGTCGATGAAAGAAAGCACGTAGGCGACCATGAGGATCGCAACCGTGGACCAGGCCACGGCACTGGAGGGGTAGCCGTTATTGTTGTTGTTCATGCCGGGCTCCTGAAACGCCGCCAATCGCGGCGAAGGCGAAGGGGAGAACCCGCAGAGTAGGCATTGCGAACGCGTCGCGCGCGCACTATCAAATCTCTGAATGCGCGCGTCGGCCGTTGGCTGATGAATGGGTGGTCAGGGATTGGATGGAGGGTTTCGCCGTCTCGCCCTGTAGGAGAGCAGAGCTTCCCTGTAAGGCGCATAAAACGGAACGCTTTATCCGCCGTGGCGGATAACGCTCGAGGCGTAATTCACCCGACATGACTCGCTCAGACCGCAGCAGGCGTCCGTTCACAAAGCTTCGCCAGCGCCCGCGCCCACAGTTCCTGGTCGTTCAGGCAAGGCACCAGCACCAGCTCCTCGCCGCCCGCCGCGCGGAATTGCTCCTGGCCACGCTGGCCGATCTCTTCCAGCGTCTCGATGCAGTCGGCGACGAAGGCCGGGCACATCACCAGCAGGCGCTTCACGCCCTGCTTGCCGAGTTTGTCCAGTTGCGCCTCGGTGTAGGGCTCGATCCACTTATTGCGGCCCAGGCGCGACTGGAAGGACACCGACCAGCGCCCATCCTGCAGACCGGCGCCAGCGGCGAAATCCTCCGCCGTGCGCAGGCACTGGCTGCGGTAACAGACGGCCATGACGTCCTCGTGCACACCCCGGCTGGAGCTGGCGGTGAGGTCGTGGCTCTTGTCCTTCACCAACTTGCGGATGTGCGACTCGGGCAGGCCGTGGAAGCTCAGCAGCAGGTGGTCGTAGGGTTGTTCCAGGTACGGCTTCACGCTGTCCACCAGCGCCTGGCGGTACTCGGGCTCGGCGTAGAACGGCGGCAGCACCTTCAGCTCCAGCTTGAGGTTGTGCTCGCGCATCACCCGGCGAGCTTCCTCGATAGCGGTGGTGGTGGTGCTGTCGGCGAACTGCGGGTAGAGCGGCGCGAAGGTGACCTGGGTGATGCCCTGCTGGCTCAGGCGCAGCAGCGCCTTCTCGATCGACGGTTCGCCATAGCGCATGCCCAGCTCCACCGGGCCGTGCGGCCAGAACGGCCGGACGGCCTCCTGCAGGCGGCGGCTCAGCACGACCAGCGGCGAGCCCTCGTCCCACCAGATCGACGCGTAGGCGTGGGCGGATTCCTCCGGGCGCTTGCGCAGCACCAGCGATACCAGCAGCCGGCGGATCGGCCAGGGCAGGTCGATCACGTAAGGGTCCATGAGGAACTGATCGAGGTAGCGGCGCACGTCCTCGACCTGGGTGGAGGCCGGGGATCCCAGGTTGACCAGCAGGAGGGCGTTTTGGGTCATGCAGTGTCCTTAAACCGGTACGGTAGGAGGTCGTCGTGCGGGCTGCGCAGTTTACACGCAGCCCGCTCTATCCAGATGTTCCAGGGCTGTTGCCGATGTCGCAGAGCTCAGCGCTTTTCCTGCAGCACATCGGCCAGCGCTGCCTTGAATTCCGGGAAGCGGAACTCGAAGCCCGCGTCCAGCAGGCGGCGCGGCACGATGCGCTGGCCGCCCAGCAACAGGGTCGACATTTCGCCCAGCAGCAGACGCAGGGCAAAGCCCGGCACCGGCATCAGCGTCGGCCGGTGCAGCGCCTGGCCCAGTTCCTGGGTGAAGTCGCGGTTGCGCACCGGCTGCGGCGCGCACGCATTATAAGGACCGGCCGCGTCCGCCTTGCGCAAAAGAAAATCGATCAGGGCGATCTGATCTTCGATATGCACCCAGGACATCCACTGCCGTCCATCCCCCAGCCGCCCGCCGGCGCCCAGGCGGAACGGCGGCAGCAGACGCTTGAGGAAACCGCCTTCGGGCGCCAGCACCAGACCGGTGCGTACCAGGACTACGCGGATGCCCAGTGCCTCGGCCTCGCGGGCGATCTGCTCCCAGGCCAGGCACAGCTCGCTGGCAAAATCCTCGCCGGCCGCCGCGCTGTTCTCCTCCAGCGGACGCTCGCCGGCATCGCCATACCAACCGACCGCCGAGCCGTTGATCAGTACCGCCGGGCGCTGGCTGCGCCCCTCAAGCCAGCTCACCAGGCGCTCGGTCAGGCGCACGCGACTGTCCCACAGCAGAGCCTTGCGCCGGGCGCTCCAGGGCTTGTCGGCGATGGGCTCGCCGGCCAGGTTGACCACCGCATCCAGCGGCCCGTCTCCATAGACCTCGAAGTCGGCAATTCCGCGCACCGTCTCCCCGCACAGCGAGGCGACGCGCTGCGGCTGGCGGCTCAGCACGGTGAGCTGGTGCCCATCGGCGCTCCACTGGCGGCAGAGGCGGCGGCCGATCAGACCGGTGCCGCCGGTCAAGAGAATATGCATGGCGAACTCCTTGTTGGGCTGTTCCACCTTCCATCAGTCTGGACGAGAGGGAGGCGATTGCATTGACACTCCCTCTACGGCGAGGTCTACGCTGTAAGTGCCGGAACCAAAGCCGGGCTCATTCCTGAATGAACCGATGCGGCGCCGAAGGTTCCGATGATCGGACCCCCTATCGTTGACGAGCGCGGACAGCTGAAATGCAATTGTACAGATAGTTTCGTTTGTACAAGAGCCTCCCGCTCGTTACGCTGAAAGACACAGACTACGAGGCATGTCATGAGCGCCCCCATTGCCATCATTGGCACCGGTATCGCCGGACTCTCGGCCGCCCACGCCCTGCGCGATGCCGGACAGGTCATCCAGCTATTCGACAAGGGCCACGGCAGCGGCGGCCGGATGGCCAGCAAGCGCAGCGAAGCCGGCGCCCTGGACCTCGGTGCGCAGTACTTCACTGCCCGCGACCGGCGCTTTCTCGACGCCGTGCAGAAGTGGCGCGAGCACGGCTGGGTCGCCGAATGGGACCCGGCCCTGTACCAGTACCGCGACGGTGAACTGAGCCCCTCCCCCGACGAGCAGCCGCGCTGGGTCGGCACCCCGCGCATGAGTGCGATCACCCGGGCGCTGCTGCAGGACCAGGTCGTTACCTTCACCTGCCGCATCACCGAGGTCTACCGCGGCGAGGAGCACTGGCACCTGCAGGACTCCGAGGGCCAGACCCACGGCCCCTTCAGCCGCGTGCTGGTCGCCACACCGGCGCCACAGGCCGCCGCACTGCTGGCCAGTGCACCAAAGCTGGCCGCCGCCGCCGCGAGCATTCCCATGGAGCCGACCTGGGCCGTTGCCCTGGCCTTCCGCGAACCGCTGGATACGCCCGTGCAGGGCTGTTTCGTGCACGAAGGCCCGCTGTCCTGGCTGGCCAGCAACCACTCCAAGCCCGGCCGTGACGAGCAGCTCGACACCTGGGTACTGCACGCCGCCAGCGGCTGGAGCAAACAGCACATCGACCTGCCCAAGGAAAGCGTGATCGAGCACCTGCGCGGCGCCTTCGCCGAGCTGATCGGCTGCGCCGTCCACGCCCCCGACTTCGCCCTTGCCCACCGCTGGCTCTACGCCCGGCCCATGGAGGCGCACCAGTTCGGCGCGCTCGCCGACGCTGACCTGGGCATCTATGCCTGCGGCGACTGGTGTCTCTCCGGCCGCGTCGAGGGCGCCTGGCTGAGCGGCCTGGAAGCGGCCCGCCGCCTGCTCGAACACCTCTGACCGATCACGGCCAACTCCCTGCGGAGATGGCCGTCGAATCACGCGCTCGCCCCCTCCTTGTACAAGTCTTTGCACTTGTACAAGCCTGCGCCTATCCTTGCCGATAGTTGTACAAAGAAACTCATCTGTACAAGAAATCGGTTGCCGCCATGTCCATCGCCAAGCCCAACAGCCCCTCACGCCCCCAGCTCGCCATCAGCGCCTGCCTGCTGGGCGAGCCGGTGCGCTACAACGGCGGACACAAGGCCTCACGCCTGTGCCTGGACGTACTCAGCCGCTACTTCGACTTCGTCCCGGTGTGCCCGGAAGTCGCCATCGGCCTCGGCGTGCCGCGGCCGACCCTGCGTCTGGTTGGCGACCGAGATGACCCGCGGGCCCTGATCCAGCGCGAAGGCGGCCGCGACGTCAGCGAAGCCCTGCGTGACTTCGGCCGCAAGCAGGCCGCGCTGCTGCAGGACATCTGCGGCTACATCTTCATGCAGCAGTCACCTTCCTGCGGGCTGCAGCGGGTGAAGCTCTATCGCTTCGACGGCCAGCTGCGTCCGCCGGGAGTGCGCGGGCTCTATGCGGAAACTTTCTGCGCCGCGCGTCCGGAGTTGCCCGTGGAAGAAGAAGGCCGGCTCAACGACCCGGTGATCCGCGAGAACTTCCTCACCCGCGTGTTCGCCTACGCCGCGTGGCAGAAGCTCTGCGCGGACGGCCTGACACGCCACGCGGTGATCGGCTTCCACTCCCGCTACAAGTACCAGCTGATGGCGCACAACCCGCGCCAGTACAGCGCCCTCGGCCAGCGCCTGGCGAAGATCGGCGAGCAACCGCTGGAAGACTTCGCCCCGGACTATTTCCGAGACTTCATGCAGGCGCTGGGCACTTGCGCCACCCGCGGCACCCACAGCAACGTGCTGCAGCACCTGGCCGGTTATCTCAAGCACGACCTGCCCTCCACCGAGAAGGCCGAGATGCAGCACCTGATCGACCAGTACCGCGAAGGTGTGATCCCGCTGGTGGTGCCGCTGACACTGCTCAAACACCACTTCCGCCTGCACCCACACCCCTACATCGATGCCCAGGCCTACCTGCAACCGCACCCCGAAGACCTGAGCCTGCGCAATGCCATCTGACGTAGCCGTCAGACGTACTGAAAGGATGCCCATGAATCCCGACCACCCTCACCGCGAATCGGACGACGACTACCGTCAGGCCCTGGCCGAAGGCTGGCTGCCGATCCGCGAAGTCTCCCGGCGCACCGGCGTCAACCCGGTCACCCTGCGCGCCTGGGAGCGCCGCTACGGCCTGGTCGTGCCGCAACGCACGCCCAAGGGCCACCGCCTCTACTCCGAAGCGCAGATCGCGCGCATCCAGGCCATTCTCACCTGGCTAGGCAGAGGCGTGGCGGTGAGCAAGATCCGCTCGCTGATCGACGAAGACGCGCCGCCACCGCCGGAAACCACCGCCTCGCCCTGGGACGACCTGCGCCAGCAGTGCATCGCCGCCATCGGCCGGATCAATGAGCGCCAGCTGGACGAGCTGTTCAACGGCGCACTGGCAATCTATCCCGCGCAAACCCTTTGCGAGCAACTGATGCTGCCACTGCTGGAAGAGCTCGAGCGGCGCTGGCAGGGCCAGTTCGGCGCGCAGCTGGAACGGGTGTTCTTCCACACCTGGCTGCGCACCAAGTTCGGCACCCGCCTCTACCACCACAACCGCCAGCAGCGCGGCGCACCGCTGCTGCTGGTGAACCAGTCCGGACTGCCGCTGGAACCGGGCCTATGGCTCACCGCCTGGCTGGCCAGCAGTGCCGGTTGCCCGCTGGAAATCTTCGACTGGCCCTTGCCGCCCGGTGAACTGGCGCTGGCGGTGGAGCGCCTGCAGCCGCGTGCCGTGTTGCTCTACTCCAGCCGCACGCTGAACCTGTTGCAGTTGCCCCGGCTGCTGGCCGGCGTCGACTGCCCGCGCCTGCTGGCCGGCCCTGCCACCGCCATCCACCCCGACGCGCTGCAGGAACTGGCCATCGCCGAACCACCGCTGCACCTGGCCAGCGATCCGGTCGCCGCCTTCCACCTGCTGCGCGAACTGCACCTGCTCAACGGGGAGGCCGCATGAAACGCCAACTCGTCTGGCTGCGCACCGACCTGCGCCTGCACGACAACAGCGCCCTGCATGCCGCCGCCGAGCGCGGCCCGGTGATCGCTCTCTACCTGCTCAGCCCCGGCCAGTGGCGACGTCACGATGACGCCCCATGCAAGGTCGACTTCTGGCTGCGCAACCTGCGCGAACTGCGCGCCGACCTCGACAAGCTGTGCATCCCTCTGCTGATCCGCACGGCGGATCACTGGGACGAGGCACCAACAGTCATCGCTCAGCTATGCCGCGAGCTGGACATCGAAACGCTGCACGTCAACGAGGAGTACGGCGTCAACGAGGCTGCTCGCGACGCCGCCGTGGAGAAGGCGCTGGGGCACGACGGCGTTCGCCTTCGCAGCCACCTCGACCAGCTGTTCTTCACCCCCGGCACCATCCTCACCAAGGGCGGCACCTACTTCCAGGTCTACAGCCAGTTCCGCAAGGTCTGCTATGAACGCCTGAACCTCGGCGTGCCCAGCCTCGTACCGGCGCCCCGCGCGCAGCAGGAACTGGATATCGCCAGCGACGAGGTGCCCTCGCAAGTTGCGGGCTTCGAGCCGCCGCCCGCCGAACTGAGCGAAGAATGGCCCGCCGGCGAGGAAGCCGCCCATGAGCGCGTTGAGCGGTTCACCGACGAAATCCTCAAGACCTACCAGGACACCCGCGACCTCCCCGCCCGCGACGGCACCAGCCGCCTATCGCCGTACCTGGCCGCCGGCGTGCTGTCTCCCCGCCAATGCCTGCACGCGGCGCTGGCGAACAACCACGGCGAGTTCGAGACCGGCAACAGCGGCGCGGTCAGCTGGATCAACGAGCTGCTCTGGCGCGAGTTCTACAAACACATCCTGGTTGGCTTCCCGCGCGTGAGCCGGCACCGGGCCTTCCGCGAGGACACCGAGAAGCTGAAGTGGCGCTACGACCAGAAAGAACTGGAGGACTGGCAGCAGGGCCGCACCGGCTTCCCCATCATCGACGCCGCCATGCGCCAGTTGCTCGCCACCGGCTGGATGCACAACCGCCTGCGCATGGTGGTGGCGATGTTCCTCACCAAGAACCTGCTGATCGACTGGCGCGAGGGCGAACGCTGGTTCATGCGCCACCTGATCGACGGCGACCTGGCGGCGAATAACGGCGGCTGGCAGTGGAGCGCTTCCACCGGCACCGACGCGGCGCCCTACTTCCGCATCTTCAACCCGATCTCGCAGTCCGAACGCTTCGACCCCGACGGCCGCTTCATCCGCCGCTGGGTGCCGGAACTGGCCGGGCTGCAAGGCCGGGCGATGCACGATCCGTCGAAACTGGGGCTGTTCGGCGCGGAACGTTATCCACAGCCGATGTGCGACCTGTCGGCCACTCGGGAACGCGCGCTGGAAGCGTTCAAGAGCCTCTCCGCCGGCCGCTGAAGCTGAGCGCGCCATGCGCACGATCGCGGGGAGACTCCGCCCGTAGGGCGAATCGCCCGGAACGGGTTATCCGCCGGTTAGGTCACGGCGGATAACGCTGGTGCGTTATGCGCCCTACGGAGTTACCGATTAACGCCAGTGCCTTTTGGGAGCACAGGAGCCGCCCTCAGCTAATCATGTCGCGCACAAAAAAGCCGGACCCAGGGTCCGGCTTTCTTTGTCAGCGCTCTGTTACAGCGGATGCGTGTAATAAAGGCTGTAGGATTCGATGCCATCGTTCGGCTGGCTGATGCCGGCGTTGGAGTAGTGCATGGCGCGCACACCCAGTGCCTGGCCCTCACCGAAGCGCAGGCCGACGCCCAGGCGATCCTCGAAGTTGAAAGCGCCACCCAGGTTCTGGTCGCCGACGCGGGAACCACTGAACACGGCCACGCCGATACCGGCTTCGACGAAGGGCTTGACCTTCTCGCCAGAGAACTCGTAGACGAACACGGGGCTGAGGGACAGCGAATGACGGCCACTGGCCTCGTCACCACCTTCCCAGTAGGTGTAGCCGGCGTCCCAGTAGCCGGTCAGCCGCCCGGTGGAGCTTTCCCACCAGCTCTTGTCCCAGTCGAAACCCAGACCCAGGCGATAGGTCATGGTGTTCTGCCCGGTGAAACCAACGGCGCCAGTCAGGCCAGCGGCCTGTGCGGAGAGCAGAGGCCCCAGAGTCAAAGCTGCCACGGCGGCAAGCGAGAGTAGTTTCTTCATCGAAACATCCTTTATTAGAAAGCTGAATGAAAAATCCCCGCGAATAGCTGGCGATTATAAGGCCATTTGTCACCACTTGCTGACAGACCCAAAGATCCAGCCCGCTATTTTTTCATCAGCCAGGGAAGAAATTGACCGGCTCTTCGGTGCCCCAGAGCACCGGCAGTACGCGTTCAAGTTCTTCGACTGCACCGCTGGTCCATAGCTCAGTTTTTTTTGCATCCCCCAGCGCCAGCATCCCCCGTACCTGCAACAGACGCTCGAGCTGCCGGGCCACAGCGGCCCCGGTGTCGATCAGCGAAACGTCCGCCGGCACCAGCTCACGCAGCAGCGGACGCAGGAAAGGGTAATGCGTGCAGCCGAGGATCAGCGTGTCGCAGCCCTCGGCCAACAATGGCGAGACGTAACCTTGCAGCAGTTCACGGGTCTGAGAGCCGCTGAGGTCGCCCAGCTCGATGCGTTCCACCAGGCCTGGGCAGGGCTGGGTAACGACCCGCACGTCGCTGGCGAAGCGATCCAGCAGTGCGGCGAAGCGTGCGCTCTTCAGGGTGCCGGTGGTGGCGAGCACGCCGACTACGCCACTGCGGGTCGCTTCGGCCGCCGGCTTTACGGCCGGTTCCATGGCGACGATGGGCAGTTGCGGGTACAGCTCGCGCAGGTCAGCAGCGGCGGCGGCGGTGGCCGTGTTGCAGGCCAGCACCAGCGCCTTGGCGCCACGATTCAGGAGGAAATCGGCGATGGCGCGGCAACGCGCGCGGATGTACTCGGGAGTCTTCTCGCCGTAGGGCACGTGGCCGCAATCGGCGAGGTAGATCAGGGATTCGTGGGGAAGCCGCGCCCGGATTTCGTGGAGGACGCTGAGGCCGCCCACACCGGAATCGAACACGCCGATCGGCGCGGCATCAGCCATGCGCGGCTCCGCACACGGCGCACTGCGGATCGCGCTTGACCCGCAGTTCGCGGAAGCGCGTGCCGAGGGCATCGATCAGCAGCAGGCGACCTACCAGCGGCTCGCCGAAGCCGGCCAGCAGCTTCAATGCTTCAAGCGCCTGCAGGCTGCCCACCAGCCCCACCAGCGGGCCGACCACGCCGGCCTCGCTACAGGTCAGTTCGGCTTCACTGCCATGGCCGTAGAGGCAGTGGTAGCACGGGCTGTCCTCGCGGCGCGGATCGAACACCGAAAGCTGTCCTTCCAGCCGAATGGCCGCGCCGCTCACCAGCGGTTTCTTCGCGGCGACGCAGGCGGCGTTCACCGCTTCGCGGGTGCCGAAGTTGTCGCAGCAGTCGAGCACCAGGTCCACACCCGCCACGGCGGCGTCGAGGGAGTCGGCGTCCAGCGCCTGGCGATGGGCAACCAGCTTCACGTCCGGGTTCAGCGCGGTCAGGCGGGCGATGGCGGAGTCCACCTTGCCCACGCCGACGCTGTCGGTGCCGTGGATGATCTGCCGCTGCAGGTTGGTCAGGTCGACGGTGTCGAAGTCCGCCAGGTGCAGTTCGCCGACGCCGGCCGCGGCCAGGTACAGCGCCACCGGGGCACCGAGGCCGCCGAGGCCGACGATCAGCACGCGGCTGTCCTTCAGGCGCAGCTGGCCGTCCACGTCGATCTGCGACAGGAGGATCTGCCGGCTGTAACGCAGCAGTTCGTTGTCGGTCAGCATGTCCATCGCCCCAGGCTGATGCGCTCGTGGCCGCCGAGGTCGCGACGGCTTTCCACCGCGCTGAAGCCACGGCTGAGCAGCAGGTCGCGCACGGCGTCAGGCTGGTCGAAGCCATGTTCGAGCATCAGCCACCCGCCGTTTTCCAGGTGGTTTGGCGCCTGCTCGATGATCAGGCGGATGTCGTCCAGCCCGTCCTGCCCGGCGACCAGCGCGCTCGACGGCTCGAAGCGCACATCGCCCTGCTTGAGGTGCGGGTCGGTGCTGGGAATGTAGGGCGGGTTGCTGACGATCAGCGCAAAGCGCTCGCCTTCTACCGCCGAGAACCAGTGGCTGGCGCGGAAGGCGACGTTGGCCAGGCGCAGGCGTTCGCGGTTGCGCTCGGCCAGGGCGACGGCCTCGGGAATGCGGTCGACGCCCAGCACCTGCCAGCTCAGGCGTTCGCACGCCAGCGCAAGGGCGATGGCGCCGGTGCCGGTGCCCAGGTCGAGCACGCGCGATGGCGAGGCTGGCAGCAGCGCCAGCGCGGTCTCCACCAGCAGCTCGGTGTCCGGGCGCGGGATCAGGGTGTGCGGCGCGACTTCCAGATCCAGGCTCCAGAAGCCCTGGCGGCCGAGGATGTAGGCCACCGGCTCGCCGGCCACCCGGCGCGCCAGGTAGCGGTCGTAGAGGTCGTGGGCCTCGCGGCTGACCACGCGCTCGGGCCAGGTCCGCAGGAAGCTGCGCGGCTTGCCCAACGCGGCGGCGAGCAGCAGCTCGGCATCCAGGCGCGCGCTGGGCGAGTCCGGCAGTTGCGCCTCGTTGAGCAGGGTCATGATGGTTGCCATGGTCTATCGCTCTCTCAGTCGCCCGCTCTCTCAATCACCGAGCGCGGCCAGCTGGTCGGCCTGGAACTCTTGCAGCAGCGGCTCGATGACCTGCTCCACCGCGCCTTCCATGACTTCACCCAGGGAGTACAGGGTGAGGTTGATGCGGTGGTCGGTCACCCGGCCCTGGGGGAAATTGTAGGTGCGGATGCGCTCGGAGCGATCACCCGAACCGACCAGCAGCTTGCGCGTGCTGGCGATCGCCTGCTGGGCCGCGGACTGCTGCTGGTCGTTGAGCTTGGCCGCCAGCCAGGCCATGGCCTTGGCGCGGTTCTTGTGCTGGGAGCGCTCTTCCTGGCACTCGACCACGATACCCGACGGGATGTGCGTGATGCGCACCGCCGAGTCGGTCTTGTTCACGTGCTGGCCGCCAGCGCCGGAGGAACGGTAGGTGTCCACGCGCAGGTCGGCCGGGTTGATCTCGATGGCCGCCTGTTCGTCCGGCTCGGGCAGCACCGCCACGGTGCACGCCGAGGTATGGATGCGCCCCTGGGATTCGGTGGCCGGCACGCGCTGCACGCGGTGGGCGCCGGATTCGAACTTGAGCTTGGCGTAGACGCTCTCGCCTTCCACACGGGCGATGACTTCTTTATAGCCGCCGTGCTCGCCCTCGTTCTCGGACATGATCTCCACACGCCAGCCCTGCTTCTCGGCGTAGCGCGAGTACATGCGGAACAGGTCGCCGGAGAAGATCGCCGCTTCGTCGCCACCGGTGCCGGCACGGATTTCCAGGAAGACGTTGCGGCCGTCGTTGGGGTCCTTGGGCAGCAGCATGCGCTGCAGGCGATCCTCCAGGCCGACCAATGCGGTCTTCGCCTCGGCGACTTCCTCCTCGGCCATCTCGCGCAGGTCCGGGTCGCTGTCCTTGAGCAGCGCCTGAGCGCCTTCGAGGTCGGACTGCACCTTGCGGAACTCGCGGAAGGCGAGGATGACCGGCTCCACTTCAGCGTATTCACGGGAGTAAGCGCGGAACTTGGTCTGGTCGCTGATCACCTCGGCGTCGCCCAAGAGAGCGGTCAGCTCTTCATAGCGGTCGCTGAGGATATCCAGCTTTTTCAGGAGGGAAGCTTTCATCGCTTGTCAGTGCCCTCCTCGAGGGCGAACAGTTCCTGCGCGACGGCCAGCGCATCGATGCGGCCCTCGGCGGAGAGTTTCTTCATCTGCACGCTGGGGGCGTGCAGCAATTTGTTGGTCAGGCCACGGCTGAGCTGGGCGATGACCTCCATCGGGTCGGCGCCGTTGGCCAGCAGGCGCTGGGCCTTCTGGGTTTCCTCGTCGCGCAGGCGCTCGGCCTGCTGGCGATAGGCGCGCAGCACATCGACCGCGGCCAGCTCGCGCAGGCGCAGCATGAACTCGTGCACACCGTCGCCGACCAGTTCCTCGGCGGCCTGGGCGGCGCCCTGGCGGCTCTTGAGGTTTTCGGCCACCACTTCGTGGAGGTCATCGACGCTATAGAGGTAGACGTCTTCCAGCTCGCCGACTTCCGGCTCGATGTCGCGCGGCACGGCGATATCGACCATGAACATCGGCTTGTGCCGACGCTGTTTCAGCGCACGCTCCACCGCGCCCTTGCCCAGGATCGGCAACTGGCTGGCGGTGGAACTGATGACGATGTCGCTGTTGACCAACTCGTCCGGCATGTCCGCCAGCAGAATGGCGCGGGCGCCGAACTGCTCGGCCAGCAGGCTGGCGCGCTCCAGGGTGCGGTTGGCGACCACGATGCGCTTCACGCCCTGCTCGTGCAGATGGCGGGCGACCAGGGTAATGGTCTCGCCAGCGCCGATCAGCAGCGCCTGGCTGCGGCTCAGGTCGCTGAATATCTGCCGGGCCAGGCTGACCGCGGCGAAAGCCACGGACACCGGGTTCTCGCCGATGGCGGTGTCGGTGCGCACGGTCTTGGCGGTGCTGAAGGTGGCCTGGAACAGGCGCCCCAGCATCGGCCCGACGGTGCCGGCCTCGCGGGCTACGGCGTAGGCGGACTTCATCTGCCCGAGGATCTGCGGCTCGCCCAGCACCATGGAATCCAGGCCCGCGGCGACGCGCATCATGTGGCGCACGGCTTCCTCGTCCTGATGAACGTAGGCGCAGGCGCGCAGGTCGTCGATCCCCAGGTTGTGGTAATCGGCCAGCCAGGCCAGCACGTCGCCGGCGTCCGGATGCTCGATCTCCAGGTAGAGTTCGCTGCGGTTGCAGGTGGAGAGGATCGCGGCTTCGCGGCTGGAAGTCAGCCTGCACAGCAGCTGCAGGGCCTCGACCATCTGCTCGGGAGTAAAAGCCACGCGCTCGCGGACGGCCACGGACGCGGTCTTGTGGTTGATGCCGAGGGCAATGAAGGCCATGCAGAGTCGCTGAGCTGATCGGAAAGCCCGCAATTGTCCTACTTAGCCTTGTGAAGGACAACCACCCGCGACGTATCGCACACTGCAAATCGTATACAGGCCCGTCAGCGGCGCTTGCCCATGGGATTGGCACTTTCCTTATGTCATGATGGTCCCATTTCGCAGGTCAGGCCCTCGTCCTTCCTCTATGAACAAGTCTCTTGCGCTGCTGACTGCTCTGCTGCTGCTCGGCGGCTGCCAGTCTCTTACACAGAAAAATTCCGACAGTGCTTCCGTGGAGAAGGACAAGGCCGCGGCTGCTCAGAAGAATCAGAAGTACGGCTCCTTCAGCGAAGACACGATGTTCTCGCTCCTCACCGCCGAGCTCGCCGGCCAGCGCAACCGCTTCGACATCGCCCTCGCCAACTACGTCGAGCAGGCCAGGGAAACCCGCGATCCTGGCGTCGCCGAGCGCGCCTTCCGCATCGCCGAGTACCTGGGCGCCGACCAGGAAGCCCTGGACACCTCGCTGATCTGGGCCAAGGCCGCGCCGGACAACCTCGATGCCCAGCGCGCCGCCGCCATCCAGCTGGCGCGCACCGGCCAGTACGACGAATCCATGGTGTACATGGAGAAAGTCCTCAACGGCCAGGGCGACACTCACTTCGACTTCCTTGCGCTGTCCGCCGCCGAGACTGACCCGGATACCCGCGCCGGCCTCTTGCAGAGCTTCGACCGCCTGCTGAAGAAGTACCCCGACAACGGCCAGCTGCTGTTCGGCAAGGCCCTGCTGCTGCAGCAGGACGGCCGCCCGCAGGAAGCACTGCACCTGCTCGAAGACAACTCCGCCAGCAAGCATGACGTCGCCCCGCTGCTGCTGCGCGCGCGCCTGCTGCAGAGCATGAAGCGCAGCGACGAAGCGCTGCCGCTGCTCAAGGCCGGCATCAAGGAACACCCGGACGACAAGCGCGTCCACCTCGCCTACGCCCGCCTGCTGGTGGAGCAGAACCGCCTGGAAGACGCCAAGGCCGAGTTCTCCGCGCTGGTCGAGCAATTCCCCGACGACGACGACCTGCGCTTCTCCCTCGCGCTGGTCTGCCTCGAAGCCCAGGCCTGGGACGAGGCCAAGGTCTACCTGCAGGAACTGGTCGAGCGCGACAGCCACGTCGACTCCGCCCACTTCAACCTGGGCCGCCTGGCCGAGGAGCAGAAGGACCCGGAAACCGCGCTCAAGGAATACGCCCTGGTCGGCCCGGGCAACGACTTCCTCCCGGCCCAGCTGCGCTCGACCGAGATCCTGCTGGACCAGAAGCGCTATGACGACGCCTCGCGCCGCCTGGCCGAGACTCGCGACCGCCAGCCTGACTACGCCATCCAGCTGTACCTGATCGAAGCCGAAGGCCTGTCCAATCGCGACCAGGTGGATCGCGCCTGGAACGTCATCCAGCAGGGCCTCAAGCAGTTCCCGGATGACCTCAACCTGCTCTACACCCGCTCCATGCTCGCCGAGAAGCGCAACGACCTGGCGCAGATGGAGCAGGACCTGCGGCTGATCATCCAGCGCGAGCCGGACAACGCCATGGCGCTCAACGCGCTGGGCTACACCCTGGCCGACCGCACCACCCGCTACAGCGAAGCCCGCGACCTGATCCAGAAGGCCCATTCGCTGAACCCGGACGACCCCGCGATCCTCGACAGCCTGGGCTGGGTGAATTACCGCCTGGGCAACCTCAGCGAAGCGGAAACCTACCTGCGCAAGGCGCTGGAACGCTTCCCCGACCACGAAGTGGCTGCGCACCTGGGCGAAGTGCTCTGGGCCCAGGGCAAACAGAGCGAAGCCCGCAAGGTCTGGGCCACCGCCCTGCAAAGCCAGCCTGACAGCGCCGTCCTACGCGACACCATGTTGCGCCTGACCGGCTCCGGAACCCTCTGATTCATGCGTTTACGTCACCTGATCGGCGCCGCCGCGCTTGCCTTGCTCGCCGGCTGCTCCAGCTTCGGCACCCACGAAGCCCTGGAAGGCCAGGGCAACGCCACCGCCTGGAACGCCCACAAGGCGCGCATCGCCACCCTCGACGGCTGGCAGATCGATGGCAAGGTCGGCATCCGCGCACCCAAGGACTCCGGCAGCGGCACCCTGTTCTGGCTGCAACGCCAGGACTACTACGACATCCGCCTGTCGGGCCCGCTGGGCCGCGGCGCCGCACGCCTGACCGGGCGCGAAGGTGCGGTGACCCTCGAGGTCGCCGGCCAGGGCCGCTTTGAGGCCACCTCCCCCGAAGAACTGCTGGAACAACAGATGGGCTGGCGCCTGCCGGTTTCCCACCTGCTCTGGTGGATTCGCGGCCTGCCCGCGCCGGACAGCAAGAGCCGCCTGACCCTGGACGGCGACAGCCGACTGGCCAAGCTGCAGCAGGACGGCTGGGACGTGGAGTACACCCGCTACAGCGAGCAGAACGGCTACTGGCTGCCCGAGCGCCTGAAGCTGCACGGCCAGGACCTCGACGTCACCCTGGTGGTGAAGACCTGGCAGCCGCGTCAATTGGGCGCAGGCCAGTCGAACAAAGCGGACCCGCAGTGACATGCAGGACCGCCTGACCCTGCCGGCGCCGGCCAAGCTCAACCTGTTCCTGCACATCACCGGCCGCCGCGCCGATGGTTACCACGAGCTGCAGACCCTGTTTCAGTTCCTCGACCACGGCGACGAACTGCAATTCGCAGTGCGCAATGACGGCGAAATCCGCCTGAACACCGAGATCGAGGGCGTTCCCCACGACAGCAACCTGATCGTCAAGGCCGCTCGCCGGCTGCAGGAGCAATCGGGCTGCCAGCTGGGCGCCGACATTTGGCTGGACAAGCGCCTGCCCATGGGCGGCGGCATCGGCGGCGGCAGTTCCGACGCTGCCACCACCTTGCTCGCGCTGAATCACCTGTGGCAGCTGAACTGGAGCGAGGACCGCCTCGCCGCACTGGGCCTGAGCCTGGGCGCAGACGTTCCAGTCTTCGTGCGCGGCCGCGCGGCGTTTGCCGAAGGCGTCGGCGAACAGCTCACGCCGGTGGAACTCGACGAACCCTGGTTCCTCGTCGCCGTGCCGCAAGTCTTTGTCTCCACAGCAGAAGTTTTCTCCGATCCCGAGTTGACACGGGATACTCCGCCCATTAAAGTTCGCAGCCTTCTCGGGGTGGACGGTCATAACGACTGCCAGCCGGTCGTCGAGAAGCGTTACCCGGATGTACGTAACGCACTGATCCAGCTAGGTAAATTTACCCAGGCTAGATTGACCGGCACCGGAGCTTGTGTGTTTGGGAGCTTCCCAAACAAAGGCGATGCTGATAAAGTTCGCCGCCAACTTCCGGCCACTCTGCCTAGTTTTGTTGCCCAGGGCCGTAACATCTCGATGTTGCACCGAAAGCTGCAAAGCCTGGAGTGAGAAGTAAGCAATGTAATCGGTTGTACGATACAGGGGCGTCGCCAAGCGGTAAGGCAGCAGGTTTTGATCCTGCCATGCGTTGGTTCGAATCCAGCCGCCCCTGCCATTAACCCACAGGGTTACACGTACAGCGTCAACGAACACATTGCTCCGCAAGTTGTAAGCTACAGGGGCGTCGCCAAGCGGTAAGGCAGCAGGTTTTGATCCTGCCATGCGTTGGTTCGAATCCAGCCGCCCCTGCCATTTTCTTCTGGCTCAACCGGGCCTACCCTCAAGCCGACACAGGTACTGCAGCGTGTCCAAAATGATGGTTTTCACGGGGAACGCCAACCCCGATCTGGCACGCCGTGTCGTACGGCAGCTGCACATCCCCCTCGGTGACGTTTCTGTCGGTAAATTCTCCGACGGCGAGATCAGCGTTGAGATCAACGAAAACGTTCGTGGTAAGGACGTCTTCCTGATTCAACCGACCTGCGCACCGACCAACGACAACCTGATGGAACTGGTGGTGATGGCCGATGCCTTCCGCCGCTCCTCGGCGACTCGTATCACGGCCGTCATCCCCTACTTCGGTTACGCCCGCCAGGATCGCCGCCCGCGTTCCGCCCGTGTGGCCATCAGCGCCAAAGTCGTTGCCGACATGCTGACCGTCGTAGGCGTCAACCGCGTTCTCACCGTTGACCTGCACGCCGACCAGATCCAGGGCTTCTTCGATATCCCCGTCGACAACATCTACGGCTCGCCCGTTCTTGTCGACGACATCGAAGACCAGCGCTTCGAGAACCTGATGATCGTCTCCCCGGACATCGGTGGTGTGGTGCGTGCTCGCGCCGTCGCCAAGTCCCTGGGTGTGGACCTCGCCATCATCGACAAGCGTCGTCCGAAGGCCAACCAGTCCGAAGTCATGCACATCATCGGTGATGTCGAAGGCCGTACCTGCGTACTGGTCGACGACATGGTCGATACCGCTGGCACCCTCGGCCACGCCGCCAAGGCTCTGAAAGAGCACGGTGCCGCCAAGGTCATCGCCTACTGCACCCACCCGGTGCTGTCCGGCCGCGCCATCGAAAACATCGAGAATTCCGTACTGGACGAGCTGGTGGTGACCAACACCATCCCGCTGTCCGCTGCTGCGCAAGCCTGTGGCCGCATCCGCCAGCTGGACATCGCTCCGGTTGTCGCTGAAGCCATGCGCCGCATCAGCAATGAAGAATCGATCAGCGCCATGTTCCGCTAAGGCGGGACAGCGCTGACGTAAAGCGCCCCGTCGCGTCGATGGGGCATTAGCAAAATCGCCCGAACGCTGGTCGCAAGCGTCCGGGCGATCTTGTCATTTTGGAGAGTGTGAAATGGTTGATTTTGTACTGAATGCACAAGAGCGTTCCGACCTGGGGAAAGGTGCGAGCCGCCGCCTGCGTCGTAACGAAGGCCTGATCCCGGCTGTGGTTTACGGTGGCGAGAAAGCCCCGCAATCCCTGACTCTGGAACTGCGCGAAGTGTCCAAGCTGCTGGAAAACGAGGCTGCCTTCAGCCACGTGATCACCCTGAACGTCGGTTCCGCCAAGGAAACCGTACTGATCAAGGCCCTGCAGCGTCACCCGTCCAAGGGTTTCGTCATGCACGCTGACTTCCAGCGCGTCGTTGCCGGCCAGAAACTGACCGCTCACGTACCGCTGCACTTCATCAACGAAGCCACCGCTGTTGGCGTCAAGGTTGGTGGCGGCGAGATCTCCCACGTGATCGCCGAAGTCGAAGTTTCCTGCCTGCCGACCAACCTGCCGGAATTCATCGAAGTCGACCTGGCCAAAGTAGAACTGGGCCAGATCGTTCACCTGTCCGACCTGAAACTGCCGAAAGGCGTAGAGCTGGTGCAGCTGGCCCACGGTAACGACCTGGCCGTCGCCAACATCCACGCTTCCCGCGTAGTGAAAGAAGAAGGTGAAGGCGAAGCTGCTGCCGAGTAATCGCGCGCACCATTGCCTTTAAGGAAGGGGCCCCCGTCGTGACTGCCGTACAACTGATCGTTGGCCTGGGAAATCCAGGCCCCGAATACGACCAGACCCGGCATAACGCGGGGGCCCTTTTCGTTGAGCGACTGGCGGACGCGCAACGCGCGAACCTGTCGCTGGACAAGAAGTACTTCGGCCTGGTCGGCAAGTTCAGCCACAAGGGCCGCGACGTTCGTCTGCTCATCCCCACCACCTACATGAACCGCAGCGGCCAGGCCGTGGCGGCGCTCGCCGGATTCTTCCGCATTCCGGTCGAAGCCATCCTGGTGGCCCACGACGAACTCGATATGCCTCCCGGCGTCGCCAAGCTCAAGAAGGGCGGCGGACACGGCGGGCACAACGGGCTGCGCGACATCATCGCCCAACTCGGCAACCAGAACGGTTTCCATCGCCTGCGGCTTGGCATCGGCCATCCGGGGCACAGCAGCCTGGTGTCCGGCTTCGTCCTCGGCCGCGCTCCGCGCTCCGAGCAGGAACTGCTCGACACCAGCATCGACTCCGCCCTCGGCGTGCTGCCGGAAATGCTCGACGGGGACTGGACCCGCGCGATGCAGAAGCTGCACAGCCAGAAGGCCTGATCACACCTCTATTTCCGCCACGTGGCGCGAGGAACCTAGCATGGGATTCAACTGCGGCATCGTCGGCCTGCCCAACGTCGGCAAGTCCACCCTGTTCAACGCCCTGACCAAATCCGGCATCGCGGCGGAAAACTTCCCCTTCTGCACCATCGAGCCGAACAGCGGCATCGTACCGATGCCCGACGCCCGCCTCGATGCGCTGGCCGCGATCGTCAAGCCCGAGCGCGTGATCCCGACCACCATGGAATTCGTCGACATCGCCGGCCTGGTAGCGGGCGCCTCCAAGGGTGAAGGCCTGGGCAACAAGTTCCTCGCCAACATCCGCGAGACCGACGCCATCGCCCACGTCGTGCGCTGCTTCGAAGACGAGAACGTCATCCACGTCTCCAACAGTGTCGACCCCAAGCGCGACATCGAGATCATCGACCTCGAACTGATCTTCGCGGACCTCGACAGCTGCGAGAAGCAACTGCAGAAAGTCGCGCGCAACGCCAAGGGCGGCGATAAGGATGCCCTGGTGCAGAAAGCCCTGCTGGAAAAGCTCATCCCCCACTTCAGCGAAGGCAAACCCGCCCGCTCGCTGATGAAGAACATGGGCGATGACGAGAAGCGCCTCGTCCGCAGCTTCCACCTGCTGACCAGCAAGCCGGTGATGTACATCGCCAACGTCGCCGAAGACGGCTTCGAGAACAACCCGCACCTGGACGTCGTGCGCGCCATCGCCGAAGAAGAAGGCGCCATGGTCGTGCCGGTGTGCAACAAGATCGAAGCCGAGATCGCCGAGCTCGACGATGGCGAAGAGAAGGACATGTTCCTCGAGTCCCTCGGCCTCGAAGAGCCTGGCCTGAACCGCGTGATCCGCGCCGGCTACGAGCTGCTGCACCTGCAGACCTACTTCACCGCCGGTGTGAAGGAAGTCCGCGCCTGGACCGTCCGCGTCGGCGCCACCGCCCCGCAGGCCGCCGCCGTGATCCACACCGACTTCGAAAAAGGCTTCATCCGCGCCGAAGTCGTCGCCTACGACGACTTCATCCAGTTCAAGGGCGAACAGGGCGCGAAAGAGGCCGGCAAATGGCGCCTGGAAGGCAAGGAATACATCGTCAAGGATGGCGACGTGATGCACTTCCGCTTCAACGTATAAGCGCCAGCCAGACCCGAAAAAGCCCCGGCCACCCGCCGGGGCTTTTTCATATGAGCGCCCTGCCCCGCCGCTCATCGCGAAAAACCCTCGCGGCAGGCTAAACGATTGATAGATCAGAACAATATTCAAGAAAAGGGGTTGACACCCCCCCTCGATCTGCGGAAAATGCGCGCCACTCGGCTACATAGCTCAGTCGGTTAGAGCGCAGCATTCATAATGCTGATGTCCCAGGTTCAAGTCCCGGTGTAGCCACCATACAAAACAAAGGGTTAGCGAAAGCTAGCCCTTTGTGCTTTCTGGGGTAGTGACTACGAAGTGACTACACCCTGTCTACCTCCCAAATCTGTTGCTCCCCTAGCTCCCGATCTCTAGCCTTGTCATACCCCAGATATGGATGGAGACAGGCATGGACGAGCCAGCTATTGACTTAACCCCCCTTCAAAACGACATCGCTCGAAAAGTTGGCGTTTGCATCATTCGATTGCAGCAGTACGAGCAGGGAGTGAAGCGACTCATCTCTACCCAGCAGATTGGGGGCTCCGTCACGACCATAGGGGACAATTTCGCCAAGCGAACAAAAGAGTTTGCCGACAAGACCCTTGGCCAAGTCAAAAACACACTCGTCAGCGGCTTTTTAAACAATGCACAAGACGACGAAGCGGACAACTGGGGAGTGGGCGCAACAGAACCGCTGTTCCGAGTGACGTTCCATGCACCGCTATCCGGGCAAGAGCTCCAAGATACTAAAGATCGCTTAGATAGCTTCGTGGCGCTCCGCAATGAGCTCGTGCATCACTTCACAGAGCGTTTCAATCTTCAGAGCTACGAAGACTGCCAGAAGGCGTTGAGCTACCTAGACACAACTCATGCCGCAATTGATAAACAACATCAGGAGCTTCGTGGATGGGTAGAGACAGCTAATCGGGCCACGAAAGCGATAAAAGAGCTAATGCAAGCTCCAGGTTTCGATGATCTTCTCGTTTTCGGGATTGTTGACGGCCAACCTCATAACTGGCCCCAAACGGTAGTCGTTCAGTACCTGAAAAAGATCGAACAAGCTTTTGCTGTTGATGGCTGGACCTGTCTAGCTGAGGCAATTAAGACACTCGAGGAAAATTGGCCGGAGCACACCCCAAAGAAATATGGATGTAGCAGTTGGCGGCATCTCATTCATGAATCGCGCCTATTCGATCTTCAGAGGCGCAGGCAGCATGGATCCGAGACAGGTCAGATCTGGTTCCGCAGCAAACCTAAATCAGAAATCTCCCCAAAGCCCGCTACAGTCCCCATGGGTTAGTCAGCGGGACGCCAAAGCTTTCAAAGTGACGGACGTTCCGCGTGGCGATCTGCACTCCGTGAAGCCGGGCAATCGCAGCGATTTGCCCGTCCGCCATATCGGGAATCTTTCCCTTGGCCTCACTGTCTGCCGCCAACTCCGCGTAATGCACTGCGGCGTCCGCATCGAACGGCAAGATCCTCCCATCAAAGTCCTCTTCGAACATAGCGATGGCCACGTCCTGTAGCGCTTGCCTGCGCTTACCTTCCGGCATCCTGGCGATGCCATAAAGGATCTCAGCCACCGTGATCGAGGAGATCAGCAGATCCTGGGCAGGTTGAGCATCGATCCAGGCAATCACAGCCGGATCCGGCTTTGCCCTCATCAACTCCGACAAGACATTAGTATCGAGCAGAATCATTCGTCGAAGTCCGCAGCCCGAGCCTTGGCCTTGCATGCCGGCAGCTCAATATCTGCCCCGCCAACCGACGCAAAACGGGCATGAATGCGGCTTCCCAAACCACTCTGCTTTTCTTTCGGAGAAAGCGCTTGGGCGAGAATTACTCGGACCTCCTCTTCCATCGAGCGGCCATGGTTCGCTGCAACCACTCGGAGCTTGGCCTTGAGGTCTTCGTCTAGGTTTCTAATCGTGATGCTGGCCATAGAGCCCTCCGGGAGAAATCAATGAAATCATTGATATCATAAGAGAAGCTGAATGGTCTATGCGAGCGGAGACAGACACCCGGCCAAGCTGCTCGTGCTTCCTTCCCTTGCGACGTCAAATCAGATCCTATTCTCGAGACCAGCAAGGCGAGCCCATTTAGAGCAAGGCACGTAAAAAGCCGCTCTAACGCCGAAATATGGCCGATCAGAATCAGCACTCCCCCTCAGACCGCTCACGGTCCGTCTGCATGCGATCAATCGCAGCCTCTCCGATTACGCATCCTCTTCTGCCGTTTGTTGTCCCCCTGTTGCCCATGTATCCCCCATATATTGTAGTGTTTCAGCTAATTAAAGTTGCTGTGTTGGGAATCGAGGAATATAAATTACTCAAGCTGAGCAAAGAAATATCCAGCTACTGACTTTTTTGAAATCCGGCCACGCGCCGGATTTTTTATTCCTGCTCCCAGTTCAAATCACGATTAATGCTAATCAGCCAAACCTTTCAACTCTCAGAACAATCGATACGGATGCCTTATGAAACCCCACATAGCTTTGGCGCTTGCCATTTTTATCCAATCGCTTGGAAACTACAGCCACGCAGAAACTTACACATTTTGGTTTACATCCAATACCCCAAAGCCCGTTTTCGGCTCAGCAAAAGAAGTGTGTGACTTTTTATACTCCGACTGGTGGCCACATTTAGCTGACAGGTATCTCCCTGACGAGAACTACTACAATCCACCTGAAACTCTAAGATGTGCAATGAAAACCTCTACAGGATTTACTGCCTTCGGAGCTGCTCAGAAATCCAGCATCACTTGTGCAAACGGAACCACTTTCGACTTCAATTCGAAACAATGTCTATTGGCCAATCACAAGGGGAGACCAACAGCGGCCATGTCGTGCGACACACCCTCACCGACGCAAGGCAACCCGATAAATATTGCAATTGGAAACAAGTATCAAGAAGAGTTAGATTATTCCAGCAAATTATTTGGTTTTTCCAGAAGCTATAATAGCGTCGATGGGCTTTGGCGACACAGCCTTTCAACACACCTAACGTTTATTAATGGCAACGTACTACTTATAAATTCTGACGGTAGCGAGCACTTATTCAGCCCTATCGATGGAAAGTTTGTTTCAAAAACAACACCAGGCAGCATCATCACTGGATTAAGTTCCTATACTTACAACTCTGCCAACAGCGAAATTCTTACATTTTCATCTTCTGGGAAGCTTACCTCCATAACCTCGAAACCTGGAATTACCTTACAGCTGAGCTACACAGATAAGACCATCACTGTCAGTTATGATCAGCATGCAATCGCCAAAATCTCTGAGGATTCTTTACACCAACCCAAGTCGTTCACCTCAGAGAACACAGCAATCGTGTACACGTACGATGCCATCCGACTGAAAAGCGCATCAAAAACAAGTAATGGAATCACCAAAACAACTAACTACACTTACTCACCCGGATCTCAACCAGGGCTTCTTACCTCTATTACAGACGCTAACGGTATCACTTTCGCAAAGTGGAGTTATGACTCTCAAGGAAGAGCGGTTTCAAGTGAACATGCCCAAGGCACTAACAAAGTTGATCTAACATATATCGCCCCCGACACCGTTACCGCTACAAATGAATACAACAAGAAGACGACATATCATTTCTCTTTAGTTCAAGGCCAGAGGCTTATTGACTCGATTACAGGGCAAGCATCGACAAACTGTCCGTACAGCAACTCTAACTACACCTACAACTCGCAAGGTCTGCTTGAAAAAATGGCCGACGCCAATGGCAACCTCACGACCTACGATTACAACGACCGCGGCCTCGAAACCAGCCGCACCGAAGCCTTCGGCACCCAGCAGGCTCGTACCACCACCACCGAGTGGCATCCGACCTTGTTCCTGAAAACCAAAGTCATCGAACCAGACCGCATCACTACCTACCAGTACGACGCCCAAGGCCGCCAGACCGGCCAGATCGTTACCCCCCGCTAAATACCAAGGAAGTCATCATGCAGGTACATCCCATGTACAGGCTGGGCGCGCTCGCCCTTGCCTGCGGCATCGCTATGTCCGCGACAGCGGCAGAGCGTAGCTGGAACTACACCTATACCGCCCAGGGACTGATCGAAACAGCCGACGGCCCACGTACTGACGTGCAGGACGTCACCCACTACACCTACGACGCCAAGGGCAACGTCACCAAGGCCACCAACGCCCTGGGGCAGGAAACCCTGCTGGGCAATTACGATGATCGTGGCAACCCCGGCACCATCACCGACGCCAACGGTGTGGTCAGCACCCTGACCTACAGCGGCGTGGATCCCAAGCTTGCGAGTATCACCACCGCCAGCAGCACCACCAGCTTCGAGCACGATGCGGTCGGGCAACTGACCAAGATCACCCGAGCTGACGGCAGTTGGCTGCAATACACCTACGACCCGGCGCGTCGACTGACCGCGATCACCAACAACCTTGGCGAGCGTGTGGAGTACGACGTCGACGTGGCCGGCAAGCGCACAGCGCAGCGCCTGAAAGACGCCACCGGCACACTGAAGCAGCAACAGAACTGGGTCTACGACGAACTGGGCCGCCTGCTGCGTTCGGTCGGTGCCGGCGCGCAAACCGATCACTACCAGTACGACCTGAACGACAACCCCACTGGCCACACCAACCCACGCCAGTTCAGCAACTCCAGCAGCTTCGACGCCCTGGATCGACTGGTCAGCCAGACCGATGCCCTGAATGGCGTCACCCAACTGGGCTACGACGCCCAGGACAACCTGACCAAGGTGCAGGATCCGCGCGGTGTCACCACGCGCTACGAATATGACGGCCTGGGCAACCTGACCAAGCTGATCAGCCCGGATAGCGGTACCAGCACCTTCGAGTACGATGCCGCCGGCAACGTCACCAAGCAGACAGATGCTCGGGGTGTAGTCGTGACCTTCAGCTACGACGCTCTGAACCGACTGACAGCCCGTCACTATCCGGCCACGCCGGCACTGGACGCCACCTACAGCTACGACGCCACAGTGGGTGGAAACGCTGGTATCGGCCGCTTAACCTCGATCCAGGACGGTAGCGGCACCCTCGCCTACCGGTACGACGCTCGCGGCAACCTGATCGAGCAGGCTCGCAACCTGAGCATTAACGGCCAGACGCTGGCAGACACCGTGACCTTCCAGTACGACGCCGCTGACCAACTGGTGGGCATCGGGTATCCGGGCGCTGTGCAAGTGGGTTATCCACGCAACGCGGGCGGACAGGTCACCAGCGTTACCCTCGCCCTCGATGGCGGCACCACCACCAATGTGGCCAGCGGCATCAGCTACCTGCCCTTCGGCCCTCTACAGCAACTGACCTGGGCCAATGACATCCAGCTCAACCGCCAGTATGACCAGGACTACCAGCTCACCCGCCAGGACGTCGGCATTTGGCGTAACGACTACCAGCGTGACACCAACGGCAACATCACCGAACTGGCCACCAACATCTGGGGCACGTTGAGCTACGGCTACGACGCGCTAGACCGCCTAACCAGTGAGAACGGCACCAGCAAGCAAGGTAGCTACAGCTACGATGGCGTAGGCAACCGCACACAGCGCCAAGTCACCGAGAACGGCGCAACGGTGAGCGCGACCTATCAGTACGCCAGTGATAGCAACCGCTTGACCGCCATCGACGGACAGTCTGTCAGCACCGACGCCGCCGGCAACCTGACCCAGGACCGTTCCAGCCGACTGCTCGGCTACGATGCGCAGAACCGCTTGGCCACAGTGAAGATTAACGGCCAGCAGGTGGCAGAGTATCGCTACAACAGCCTCGGCCAGCGTGTGGCCAAACTCACCGGCCAGGGGTTCACCACTTACCTGTACGGCCCCGACGGCCAACTGCTGGCAGAAACCGACTACAGCAGCGCCAGCGCCCAGCAGCGCAGCCAAGCTTATCTGTGGCTGGACAGCATGCCTCTGGCTAGTGTCGAAAAGCTGGCTAGCGCCACACCACGCGTGATCTATCTGCACAGCGACCACCTGAACACGCCACGACTGGCAACCGCCGAGAACCAGGACCTAATTTGGCAGTGGCAATCGGATGCATTCGGCAACGGCGCACCGAATCAGGATCCGCTTGGGAGCGGGCAACAGACGGTGCTGAATCTGAGATTCCCAGGCCAGTACTTCGATGCAGAGAGCGGGCTGCACTACAACTACTTTCGAGACTACGACACCGATACCGGGCGCTATATCCAGAGTGATTCGATTGGGCTAAACGGGGGGCTGAATATCTATGGGTATGTGTTTGGCAACCCCGTCAACCTCATCGATCCTAATGGTCTAGCTCCATGCCCTCCGGGTATCGCCCCACCAGGAACAGCGTGCTACATGTCTGATTCAAGCGGCCTGACTGGCTATCCCAATGAAGCGCGGTGCGCAACAGCAGATTGTGCCGCGAACATGCCTCGACAGAATGATATGCGCGCTCCTGACTTCGTTAATTTCCAGGTCGATGCGTGCATGGTCAGCGCGTGGGGAACATTTAGTCGAGATGGAAATTCATATGCCGGCTTGGGGTTTAATAGAGCTTATCCTTCAGCATTGAGTTTCTCCGGAAGTGTCAACGCGGGTTGGTTAACCCGTGCCTATGTACGCGACGGCGATGTCAATAACTTCCTAAATGGATACGCGGCAAGCGGAGCCAAGGCTTATTACTACGTAGGTGGCGGGCTGGTCTCTTCACCAGGCAATGGAACAGCAGTACTTATTGGCGTCGGGGCTGGTGTAAGCAAGGGTGCTTCTAGCAATAATGGCGGAAGCTTAGGCGCAGGTAACTCTTACAACCAAGGCAACACAGGGGTTAAGTGGTAATGTTCGGAGGCTTTTCAGGCGGAGATTTAGGAAAAAAGCTATAAGGCCATGGCTAGTGATTATTTGGGTCACATTTATGATTTCGGTAATTTTTTACCTGATTTTTAGCAGCAGTTAGGTCGATATGGGACCGTACTGGTCTGTCCCGGGCTGAGTGGACACTGACTTAAGGTGGATAATGCCCACCGCGAGGAGTGTTCATGACCCAGACCAGACGACGCTTTCCCGAATCCTTCAAACGCGAGGCAGTAGACCAGGTATTTGCCGGCACGCCGCTTCGTCATGTAGCCGAGACGCTCGGCATCGCTGAAAGCCTGCTGGGCAAATGGAAGCGACAGTACGAGCAGCAAGGTGACGATGCCTTTCCAGGCAACGGCAAGCAGCGTGGTGAGAGTGCGGCGTTGCGTCGTCTACGCCAGCAACTGGCTCAGGTCACCATGGAGCGCGATGTTTTAAAAAAGGCGCTCGCCATCTTCTCGCAGACCACGAAGTGAAGTTCCGCGCCATCGAGGCGTTGGCTGGTCGCTATCCCGTAGCGCCAATGTGCCGGCTGCTGCGGGTATCCCGCAGCGGCTTCTATGCCTGGCAGCAGCGGCCACCTTCGGCGAGAGAGATGGCGAATCGGCGTCTGAGCAAGGAGATCCGCACCATTCACCATGAGGTGAATGGGATCTATGGCCATCGCCGAACCAAGGCCGAGTTGGCGGCCATGGGGCATGCGTGTGGTCGACACCGGGTTGCTCGACTGATGCGCGAAGCCGGTCTGCGCGTTCGCTCGCGCAAGCGCTGGCGGCTGGTTTCCAGCAGTCGTCATGCTCTGCCGATTGCCCCGAACCACCTGGATCGCCAGTTCGCCTCGGATCGCGCCAATCGGCACTGGGTCTCGGACATGACCTATGTGCGGACGGCCCAAGGTTGGCTGTATCTGGCAGTCGTGCTCGATCTCTATTCACGCGCCGTCGTCGGTTGGGCGATGCACCACCGCATGCAGCAGGCCTTGGTACACGCCGCCCTGGAGATGGCCGTTGTACGTCGACAGCCGAAAGAAGAAGTGCTGCTGCACTCGGATCGTGGCAGCCAATACTGCGCGTACGACTACCAGGCCTTGCTTCGGCGACATCGAATCGTGCCCAGCCATTCGCGTCCCGGGAACTGCTGGGACAACGCCGCGATGGAGAGCTTCTTCCGTTCGCTGAAGGCTGAGCGGGTGTACCTGACGCGCTATGCCAGCTACCACGAGGCGAAAAACGACCTGTTCGACTACATCCGCTTTTACAATCACCGTCGCCGCCACTCGACGCTGGGCTATCTCAGTCCGATGGAGTTTGAGCGGCGCTATGTGAGTAGTAACTCTTAACTACCTGTCCACCAGCTCCGGGACAGACCAAACAGCCGGTTGAATTGAGGTTTCGTCGCCTTTGGAAGGCCCGGCTTATAGGGCTTCAGGGGCTCGCGGAATAGCTCTCATGCGACTAATGAGCTTCTGGTGAGAAGCTCTCCGCCCCTTATGGTCGATTATCGGTAGATGACCTTTGGCGCCCACGCCGGATATTTGTCATTCATCTCGACGAACAGCTCAGACAACAGCACCGACTCTTTCGGCATGGTCACGGCGAATGCAGACCATCCGTGCAATTCCAGCATTTCCGGCATATCCACCAATCCCGTGATGGCATCCCAGAAAGCATCCCAGTTCCGGCCATACCAATCGGGAAACCCCAGGGCTTGACCCAAACACTCGTGCAGTTCCTCTATTCCCCGAACGCCACCAAGATCAATGGTGATGATTTGCGGGCGGGTCATTCCGGAATGTCCTGCGCCCCGGCTTCCATCAGCTCCAGTGGCAAATGCAGCGCCAGCAGCTCGGGTGCGACTCCGGTGAAGCATCTCAAGACGTACGCCATCTGAAGCAGGTAGGCATCCACCCACTTGTAGTACGCAGTGGCATTGGACTGCGGCGGCCGATCCTGCATAAAGAAATGGGCTCGGGCGAGAAACAACGGAATGACGTCGTAATTCTTGCTGAGGTAGAGCCCGATGCAGTGGTTGACGAAGCTAACCAAGGGGTAGAGACCCGAGGACATCCGATACGCCTGATCGGGGACTAGGTCAGAGGCATTCAGAATCTGATGGAGGCGCTTGAGCTTGGCACGCTCTTCCTTCGCCCCAGGAACCGACAAATCCATTTCCACCTACCGCTCCATTAAGTGGTCCAGACCCTAGCGCGAGGTACCTGTATTGGTAAAGCCTCTGGGGTGACTACATCGGGGGTATCGTCAGAAACAGCCCGTTGAGGTGAGGTTTATCCACGCTGAAAGGCCCGATTGACAAGGCTTCGGGGCTGCGCGGGGTGGCTCTCATGCGATTCATAGACTCTGCTGCCGGGCCCAAAACCCATCAGTACGAGCTGAACAGCTCGAAGTCTTCTTACCACTCAGGGCAAATCACCGAATAGCTTTTTCATTTGTTCGCTACCCTTTCGGCTTGCCACGCTGGCAGGAGTGGAACCGAGTTCATTTGCGGCGTGCGGCGAAGCCCCTAGCTCAAGCAAACGACGTGCTGCGGCCACATGACCAGAAGAGACAGCGGTCAGCAGCGGAGTGCCATCCAGATCGCCCTTCGCATCCACCTCGGCCCCGTGGGCGGCTAATAGGTCTATCGCCTCGACATCGCCCCAGGAAGCAGCCAAATGCAACGGCCGCTCTCCCCCCATCCCTGAAGAGTTCACATCCTGAGGAGGGGGATCAAACAGATGGATGTCCGAAAATATTTCCAATAGCTCTTCAAGATCGCGCCATTTTCGACGGGCGGGATAACCCTCTCGCACGTGTTTCAAATAGAAATCTGTCTTGTCCGAGGCAGTTTTGAGCTCTTCAAACAAGTCAGCGGGAACACCGAAATGCCACCAGACGTGGTTATTCGACCAAGCCACCTCCAGGCGACCGACTTCCGGCTCATAAGCCACATCAACAACAAAATACTCTCTCATTACCACCTGCAACCTCCCTGTAAACGAAGCGGGCCAACGGTTATCACTTCAACGAGATTTCGGGCTCGCTCCAAGCAAATACGCTCACGCAAGCATTTTGGCCACTTACAAAATACTCTCGGACTTTCTTGGTCCATTGAGCGACGAATCCGGCCCTTGAGCACTCTTGTTCCCACCAGCCGCCAGCGGTCACCTCGATGACCAGACCGGGAACGTGCCCCCAGAACTCTCCAAGGTCGCCTTCATCGAGAACCCGGAAACCTTCGATTCCAGGGAAGGTGATTTGCCAATGCGCATCGCCCTCAAGGTCACGTACCTCGACCCGCAGCGAATCCACGTCGTAACTAACTCCGACGATCTCTGCTCTTCTGCAGGTCTGGGTGGTTGCCGCCACAGCGGTGATGCGAGATAGATCCGTCGGGGTCACGCCATCCTTCCTTGGGTGTTCGAATTCGAGGTGACTACATCATAGAGCCAGAGTGAAACAGCAGGGTTGAACCAGCTATCAGACCCTCTGGAAGCCACGAAATATGGACCTCTGAGGGTGAGCGATGAGCACTCCATGCGATCCATAAGACTCTGCTGATAAGCTCAACGTAGAGCTGAACCAGTACCTCACGCGGGAGCCGTGAATTTTCCTGCGAACGCTACGTGCGTGACATATGTGCAGCGCAAGTGAGTGAAACGAATGCAGATCCCAAGAGACGTTACGCCTGAAAGCATCATTGCCTTTCTAGACGGCGAATGCCGGGGCTACAAAGGCGAAATCAGTATGGGCACTCGAGTTGGGGAAGACCTCCGATTGATTGGAGATGACGCCGAGGAGTTTTTGGAGAGATTCTCTAAAGAATTTGGTGTCGACCTATCTGAGCTTCCCTTCAGTGAATACTTTCCCGATGAAGGCTCTGCAAGCATGCATTCTTATGCAGACAGACAGATGCACAGTCCCAGCAATTCCAGGCTATCGCTGTTTCGGGAACTCGATTCATTGATCTGGGGTAGTTTTGCAGGCCGGCGCTCGTTCAAAACCATGACTGCGCAAGATCTCTATGAGTCCGCCCGCGCGGGTCAGTGGTGCCCTGGAGTTTGATCGTGACTGCGGCCAAGGCACGACACACAATCATCAGGACCCCGCCCCTCAGTCACCCGAACCACTGGTGACTACATCATAGCGCCAGCGTGAAATAGTAAGGTTGATCCAGCTATCAGCCCTTCTGAAAGCCCCGAAATATGGGTCTCTGAGGGTGAGCGATGGTCACTCCATGCGATTCATAATGCTGATGTCCTAGGTTCAAGTCCCGGTGTAGCCACCATCTCTCGAAAGGGGTTTAGCGAAAGCTCAACCCCTTTTCTTTTGCCTGCGAAAAAACCGCTCTCTCGTCTACTCGGCCTCCTCGATCAACGCCGCCGAGTCATTCCTCGCGTCATTCACCCGCAATGTCACCCGATACCCCGCAAAGTCATCCCGCGCATGGTGAATCAAATCGTCCAGCGCTTCGCTGCGCGTAGCAGCGGATAACCACTCCTCGAAGTTCTCCGGCGCCAGCACAACCGGCATGCGGTGATGGATGCGTTCGATGCTGGGCACGGCGGATCGGGTCAGCAAGGCGCAGGAGAGGATGGGCCCGCCATTAGGGTTTATCCACAGGGACCAGAGACCGGCGATAGCGATGATGGGGTCGGTCGGGCTGTGAATGAAGTACGGCTGGTGGACCTCGCGACCGGCGGGGTTACGAACAGATTCCGTCTCGTTCCACTCGTACCAGCCCAGCGCGGGCATGAGGCAGCGGGTGCTGCGCAGGGCTTGGCGCCAGAGGGGCTTGCCGGCAGCGTCTTCGCTGCGGGCGTTGAAGGAGTAGCGCGGCGGGGTGGGCTGTTTCCACCAGGTGGGAATCAGGCCCCAGCGGGCGGGCAACAGTTCGAGCTGGCCGTTTTCGTCGTGGCGCAGGATGGGCACGGTCATGGTCGGGGCGACGTTGTAGCAGGCCTGCAGCCAGCGCGGTGGCGTGCGCGCGCCGATGTGCCAGTAGCGTTCGATGGCTGCCTCTTCGGGGCTGACGTAGCGTCCGCACATGCCGGTGACCTTGGGGAAAGGATTACTTTCACCTTGGGTGTCGAATGGCGGGCTGTCCAGACAGGGCGACGGGCGTCCGTCTAGCCCAGGCGCTCCAGCACGCCCTTTCCTATCACCCGCGTCGTCTCGCCCCCGAAGTCCACACTGCCCTCCTCCCGCAGGAATGCGTCCACCGCTCCATCGAGCCGGTCGGCCAGCGCCGACATTTGCCAGTAATGCCGCAGCAGCATGCCGGCGCTGAGGATGGCGGCCAGCGGGTTGGCGCGGCCGGAGCCGGCGATGTCGGGGGCGCTGCCGTGGACGGGTTCGGCCAGGCCGATGCCGGTGCCGAGGTTGAGCGAGGGCGCCAGGCCCAGGCCGCCGCCCCAGTGGCTGGCGAGGTCGGAGAGGATGTCGCCGAAGAGGTTGGTGGTGACGATCAGGTCAAAGGCTTCCGGGCGCTCGACCAGTTGCAGGGCGGCGACGTCGACCAGGCGCTCGTCGAGCACGTCGCTCCAGCCGTCTTCGGCGAGCAGGTCGCGGCAGGTGTCGCGGAACAGGCCGCAGGTCAGCGGCAGGACGTTGGCCTTGTGCACCAGGGTGATTCGCCGGGCACGTCGCAGGCGGGCAAATTCGGCAGCGCCAGCGGCGAGGCGCTCGCAGGCGGCGCGGCTGATGACTCGCTCAGCGATGGCGACGCCTTCGGCTTCCCAATGCTCGCGCCCGCTGTAGAGGCCTTCGCTGTTTTCCCGCAGAACCAGCAGGTCGATGCCTGCGCGCGGTGAGACGACCGGGCGAGAACGCACCGGGCGCAAATTGAGGTTCAGCGCCAGCGTCTGGCGCAAACTGAGGATGGCGCTGCGGTAGCCCTCGACCTTGTGACTGGGCGAGGAAACCGCGCCGAACAGCCCGGCGCCGCAGGCTCGAAGGCGTTCGTAGGTGGCGTCAGGAACGGAGGTGCCGTGGCGCTGGAAGCAGTCCCAGCCGGCTTCGGCTTCTTCTACCTGCAGGTCGGGTAGCAGGCGCTGCAGCACCTCCACGGCGACGGGTACGACCTCGCGACCGATGCCGTCACCGGGGATGACGCAGAGGCGTCGGCTCAAGACTGGCCGAGCGGGCGCAGACGGTATTGCGGCGGCAACTGGTCGAGGCCGCTGACGGTGACGTTGAGGTCCTTCCAGATGCCGTCCTTGATGCCGTAGATGCAGCCGTGCACGGAGATTTTCTGGCCGCGGTGCCAGGCGTTCTGGACGATGCTGGTGTGGCTGACGTTGGCGACCTGCTGGATGACGTTGAGCTCGCAGAGGCGGTCGACGCGCTCTTCTTCCTTCTCGAACTGGGCGAGGTGGTCACGGTATTCGTAGGCGAGGTCGCGGATGGTGCGCAGCCAGCCGTCGATCAGGCCGAGCTGGCTGTGGTGCAGCGCAGCGCGCACGCCACCGCAGCCATAGTGGCCGGTGACCAGGATGTGCTTGACCTTGAGTACGTCGACGGCGAACTGGATGACCGACAGGCAGTTGAGGTCGGTGTGCAGCACGACGTTAGCGACGTTGCGGTGGACGAACAGGTCGCCGGGCAGCAGGCCGACGATCTGGTTGGACGGTACGCGTGCATCGGAGCAGCCGATCCACAGGTATTCGGGGGTCTGCTGGCGGGCCAGTTTGGCGAAGAAGTCGGGGTCTTCCTGCTTGATGGCTTCGGCCCAGCGGGCGTTGTTGTCGAACAGTTCCTGCAGATCGCTCATGTCCGGCTCCTCATCATTTGGCTGGCGGCACCTTACGCAGCACAGGCGTGGCTGACAAGCCGCATCAGCGCACAGCGTTCATCCGCCACCAGCGCGACGGGCGAGGCGCCTGCTGCAGCGCCAGCTGGTGCCAGGCGTCGTGCCAGGCCTGGCCTTCGGCGGCGAGGCGCGGCCAATCCAGCGTGCGCCGATCCAGTGCGCCGAGCAACTCGGTTTCCAGCCAGCCGTGACCGGCGCGCAGGGCGTCGGCGAAGCCGGGGTCGGTCAGGGCGCGCTGGTGCACGGTTTCGAAGCGCCACCAGAGTGAATCTCCAACGGCGTCGGTCTCGCGGCTGAGCAGCCCTTCCCCGGCGCGCTCGTCGAAGCCCAGCGGCTGGAACATCGACAGGCAGGGGGCGGAAGTCGCCGTCGCGGCAAGGCGCGGAGAGTCGCCGTCGAGCCGGGCGATGAGGCTGGCGGTGGTCTGCGAAGGGCGCCAGAAGCTGCCGGCATGCAGGCAGATCTGCCGGTTGTCGTGCAGATTGAAGCGGTGCCCGCGATGGCCATGGCTGCGCAGGGCGACCACCAGCGCCAGCCAGTCGACCTGGACCGGGCAGTGGGCGAGGAAGTCTTCGTTGAGCTGGCGGCGCTGGTGGGCGCCAGCCACCCAGGGCAGTACGCGGCCATCGAAGGCACGGGCAAAATGGAAGTCGCCGCGGCCGTTCCAGCAGCCGAAGCGGCGCGCCTGGGTTTCCAGGTTGGGGCTGGCGAGGTCGTATTCGTGGCCAAGGCTCAGGGCGTTGGAGATGGCCCAGCGCTCGACCTTCTTCGCCGCCCACAGACGCCCGGCGGTTTCCAGCACCCAGGCCTCGTCACGGTCGGCAATCAGGTAGCTGTTGTCGTAGCGCATGCGCTTGTTGCGATAGCCGGCCGGGCCGCCCTGGCCGTGGCGTTCCAGCAGTTCGGTGATCACTGCCAGGGCCTCGCGGGCGCTGCCGCCGCGCTCCAGGCCCAGACGCAGCAAGTCCATGCCGAGCAAGGCCTCACCGTCGCGCTGGGTCAATCGGGTGAACACGGCTTCGTTGCCGATGGCCACGCCCTTGTCATTGACGCCCATTTCGGCGCCCCACAGCCACGCAGGCTGGCTGAGGATAACACCGTGGCGGTTGGCGGTCTGGGGGATCTGCAGGTAGCTGGTGCGCACCGTGGCCGCGCTGTCGCCGCTGACAGCGGGCAGGCGGATCAGGCGTTGCGCTTCGGCGGGTTCACGGTCGCTGTTCTTGGCGAACCAGGTGGCCCCGCCGCTACGCAATACCAAGGTGTCGCACATAATCTTCCTCCCCGTGATCTTCCCGCGCGCCGAGCACTTCCCGCGCGGCGCGCTCCCCGGCCTCCACGGCCCCATCGAAATAACCCATCCAGCGGGTCGCCGTTTCCGTACCGGCGAAGTGCAGACGTCCGTAGGGTTCGCGCAGGCGCGCCGCGCCGCTGCTCCACAGCCCCGGCGGGAACAGGGCGGCATAGCAGCCGCGGGCGAAGGGCTCCTCGGCCCAGGATTTGTCCACGTAATCCACCGGCTGCAGCGCCTGCTCGCCGAAGTAGCGGGCGAAGCAGTCCAGCACCTGGCCACGGCGGTCACCGGCGGGCCGGGCGTTCCATTGCCGCGCCTCGTCGCCTTCGATGAAGCCCAGCAGCACGCCGCGTCCGGAATCGGGGACGCTGTTGTCGAAGGTCAGGCGCACCGGGCCGGTTTCGCTGGTGGCCTGACCGGAGAGGCCCTTGTCGCGCCAGAAAGGCTTGTCATAGAGCGCCATGCATTTGATCACCGCGCCTTGCGGCAGCCGTTGCAGGAGCTGGTCGCGCCAGCTGGGCAACAGCGGTTCCTGGGTGATGCGCAGCAGTTGCGTTGGTGGGATGGCGAAGATGACATGGCTGGCCTGGTGCGTGCCGCGGTCGGTCACCAGTTCGACGCGGCTGCCGTCCTGGCGCACGGCGCGCACGGGTTCGCCGGTTTGGACGTCGCCGATGCGCTCGGCCAGGGTTTCGCTGATCCGCTGGGAGCCGCCGACGATGCGGTCCTGCTGGGCGCCGCCTTCGACGCCGAGCACGGTGTCGAGGTTGGTGCCGCCGTGGATATAAAAGAGGACATGGAGAAACGAGAGGTCATGGGGGCTGGCGGCGAACACGGCGCCGCACATCAGCTCGAAGACCTTGCGCCCGGTGGAGGTGCGCACGTTGCGCCGCAGCCACTCGGCGAAGGTGAGGCTGTCCCACTGAGGCGCCTTGGGATGCAGGCTGGGGTCGCCCAGCGGAATTTCCCGCGCCATGCGGTCCAGGCGGACATGGGCCTGAAGGACATCGAGCAGAACGTGGGGAGGAAACTTCGGGATGGTGCCGCGATACGGCCTGAGTCGGCCGCCGAAAAGAGTGAGGTTGTCGCCCTGGCTCCATTGCGGAAAGGTCGAGAGGCCGAGTTCGGCCAACAGGGAAAGGATACGCTCCTGGGTCGGGCCGACCCACTGCCCGCCCACTTCGACCACTTCGCCGCTGGCGAAGCGATGGTTGAGGGTGCGCCCACCGACGCGCTTGTTGGCCTCGATCACTTTCACCCGCCGCCCGGCTTGCGCCAGACGCCAGGCCGCGGTCAGCCCCGAAATACCGGCGCCCACCACGATCACATCACTGCGATTCATGTTTGCGACCTTATGTTCTTGTTGTTATTGGTCTTAAGGGTAAGCCAGGAATCGCCCTCGGAAAAACCCGATCGGCAGGAAATTTCTCAATAATTGCGGGGGAATCGAGGCGGCAGATTCCGACGCTTTGCCGAACGCGCGAAGTAGACCTGCAGGAGCGCGCCATGCGCGCGATCGCGGGCATGGCCCGCTCCCACAGGTACACATGTCTGATCCGAGCGACGTTTGCAGGACGAGCGAGCCCCTTGCGGCAGGCGCACCCAGTGATGGGTATCGCTTCGCTCCACGCCATGCTGCGGTGAGACTTTCCAGCGAAGTCAGTCGACCAGCGTGCAGGCCATCACCAGCGCGTCTTCACGACCGCCGACTGCCGGGTAGTAATCGCGGCGGCGGCCGATTTCGTTGAAGCCGTAGCGCTCGTAGAGACGATAGGCTGGGCCGTTGGAGGCGCGGACTTCGAGGAAGCATTCCACCCCGCCCTTCTCGTGGGCACGCTTCATCAGGTGCTCCAGCAGCGCCAGACCAAGGCCACGCCCCTGGCTTTCCGGCTTCACCGTGATGTTGAGCAGGTGCGCTTCATCGAGGATCAGCTGGATCACGCCGTGGCCGACCTGCTGGCTGCCTTCGAACATCACCCAGCATTCGTAGCTCTTCAGGCCGTCGGCGAAGGTACCGCGCGTCCAGGGGTGGCTGAAGGCGGCGTATTCGATCTTGAGTACGGCATCGAGGTCCGCCTCGGTCATCGGGCGGAAGGAAACAGCGTCGCTCATGCAGGGGTCTGACTCATCCAGCGTTGCCGCACCCGGCGCATGGCGCGCCAGAGGTCGGCTTTCAAAGTGGGTTCTTCGGCCAGGCGCTCGAGGCCCGGCAGCGCCCAGGCGACGCCCAGGCCTTCGACCTGCAGCTCGCGCAGCAGGGATTCTTCATCGCCTTCGCCAGCGAAGCGCACGGCGGGCATACCGACCAGCCACAGGCAGGAGCATGGGGCGCCCTCCTCCAGCCGCGCGGCGACGAAACCCTGGACGAACTCGCGGGCGGCTTGCGGGCCCTGGTCCATGTTGCCGCGGGAGAACAGCGGCCAGCGTACCGGCTCGCCCATCAGTTGCGGGCTGTCCGGCAGGCCAGAGGCACGCAGCAGGTCCTTCAGCAGCAAGTAGGCCGGGTCACGGCTGGCCAGCGGCTCTCCGGTGGGCAGCTCGACCAGCAGGATACATTCGCCGGCGCGCAGCAATTGCAGGGCGAAACGCGGCGGCGGGGCGACTGGCGCGCGGACGGCAGGTTCGGCTTCCGCCTCGGTCGACTCCTCGGCTTTGACCGGCGCGGCCGGCTTGGCCTGGGCACCGACCTTGGGCAGCAGGCGCGCGGCGATCGAGCCGGGTTCGCCGGCCGTGACCGGCGCAGGCGCGGGTGCCACAACCGGAGCGGCGGCCCCGCGTGCAGCCGCGGCAGGCGCAGCTACCGTGGGCTCGGCCGTGACGGGCGCGGGGGTTTCCAGCAGCTCCGGGCGCGACGGGGCGGCAAACGGCAGCACCACGCGCGGCAGCCAGCTGGCGACCTGCATGGCGCCAAGGTAGGCGCGGCGACGGGCTTCTTCGATCAAGGGGCGTTTACCTGTGGGTGGTGCCTGCATGGACAGGCCGACACGACGAGGCGGGATTGTCGCGTGAAACGCGCCGGGGGGAAAGGCCGGCGGGCGGAGAGCCTGTACGTTTCGCTTACGGGGTGCCGAAGACGTAGACGTTGCCGGTGAGCTTGACCGCGCCAGTGGCCTGGTAGGTCAGCAGGTTGGTCTGCTGCAGGCCGCTGCCGGATACCTTGCCCTGGTTGGAGCCGCCCAGGGTGAATTGCAGGTTGCTGGCGCTGGCGTTGGTCAGGCCAACTTTCATGGCCTGGCGGTTGAACAGCGCGCCGTCACCATTGAAGCCGTTGTTGATGGTCACCATGTCGATGGACATGCCGTCGAAGCTGAAGGTGCCCTTGATGTTGTCCAGCACGATGTAGCCGGTGCTGTTGAGCGGCTGGATCGCCAGTCGCGCACCGCAGCCGCCGGTGCAGCGGGTATCGGCGGTGTTGGCGGCAAGGTTGAAATTGACGCTCAGGCTGACGCCGTCCTGGCCACTGACGTCGGCCATTTCACTGTCGTCCAGCCCGCGCATCTCGCCGTGGGCGATCGCGGCAGCCAGCAGCAACAGGGGGGCCAGGAGTCGGCTCGAAAGGCGTGCGGTTTTCACGGCGAGTCTCCTCATGCGCTAGCGCGGCAGGTTCACGGTGCGGACGTTCAGGTAGTCGATGCGCAGGCCGCGGATGGCCTGGGAACCGACGTCGGTGCCGCTGATGTTCAGGTTGCCGATGCTGATATTGCTCTTCTGCACGTTCTGGTAGAAGGCCTCGTGGTTGGCCCAGGTGACGCCCGGCGCGCTGAGCATCAGGTCGCCGTTGCTGGCCACCGAGAGCGTCGCCGGCTGGTAGTTGGCATCGCCCAGGTTGAGGTCGAAGTAGACGTTCTTGGCCACCACCTTGTTGCTGTCGGCGCAGTTCTCGCAGCCGGCGATGATCAGCTTGTCGGCGTACATCTGCAGACTCATGGAGGCCTTCAGGCCAGCGGCATCGCCCCACAGATTGAGGTAGGAGCCGTTGAGGGTGAAGTTTTCCAGGGCAATGGAGAAGAAGTCGGTGCGGGTCGTGGTGGCGCCCGCGCTGCCGTTGCTGTTGTAAGCGGTGCTGGGCAGGGTGAACTTGGTGGCGATACCGATATCCAGCCCCTGGATACGGGTGCCGGAGGAGTTCTGCATGGCGCTGGCGACCAGTTGCACCGTGGAGACGTTCTTCTCGGTACGGCTGATGGTGCCGCTGACGCAGGTGGTGGCGCTGCCACCTTGCGCGCCGCAGAGCTGGACGAACTTGTCGTAGTCGCTGGCGCGCTGGCTCAGGGTGACGCCGTTGCGACTGACCGACCAGGAGGCGCTGAGGTCCTGCTGCGCCTTGGTGAGGTCGGAGGTGCTGCTGGCGTACTTGTCCACCGAGTCGTTGTAGGCCTTCACCCCCGAGTTGCTGCTGCAACCGACGATGCCGCCGCAACTGTACTTCTCGCCGAAGTCCGGCTTGTTGGTACAGGCAATGCCCAGGACGGTATCGCAGACCCTGGCCGGGGCCACGTTGAAGGTGCTCTGCATGGTGCTGTAGTTGTTCCTCTGCACCACCTGCGCGGCATCCACCGTCGCCTTGCGCTGGTTGACCACGACCATGTCGGCATCGATGCCGCTCTTGAGCGTCACCATGTTGTTCGAATAGGTGGTCAGCAGCGTGTCGCGCTGGGTCTTCAGGGCGCTCAGCTCGGTGTTGATCTTGTTGGTCGCCTGGGCCGGGTTGGTGCAACCGGCGTCGCCATACAGGCAGCCCTGGTAGTAGGACCAGAGGCCGAACTTGTGGGTGTCGTTGATCGGGTCGGTCCAGGTCGGCGTCATCAGTTGCAGCGCTTCCTGGTTGGCCGGGATGTTCAGCCCCGCCTTGTACTTCACCGGGCCGAGGGTAAAGGGGTGCATGGGGGTGCCGAGGTAGGCCTTGGTGTCGAGGGTGCCGCGCTGGCTGCCCGCACCTTTTATATAGGCCCCGGTGATATCCACCTGCACATCCTGGTTGGCGCTGTTCTTCACCCCGGTGATCTTCGAAGTGGCCGTGGCCTGGTCGTAGCTGAAGCCATCGATGAAGAAACCCAGGCCCGCGCCGCTGACCTCCTCCAGTTGATCATCATCCAGGGCCTTCATGCCCAGCGCCGGCAGGCTGACCAGGCAACCGGCGAGACAGGCAGCTACCGCTGCGCGCCAGCTCATGTCAGCAGCCCGCTGCTTGCGAGCCCATGCAGGTGGACTGCCGGGGCAGGCCGCGCAGGGCGTCGTAGAGGTTGATCAGGATCGGGTATACGGCGTCCGCACCGCTGCCCACCTTCGGGAAGTTGGCGAAGGCACCGGACTGGGTGTTGACGAAGTTGCCGGCGTTGGCGAGGTCCTGCCAGGGCACATTCTGGTTCTGCAGGGAGAAGAAGATGCCCTGGGCGCCGGTGTTGATGTCGGTGGAGCCCGGCTTGCCGATGTAGATGGTCTTGTAGTTGGTCAGATCGAAGCAGGTTGTCAGGCCCAGCGCCTGGCAGTTGCTGGTAGTGGACAGGGTCGGGATCAGCGAGGCGATCAGGCCGCCAGCGTCGGAATGCAGCGAGTCGCCCTTGGCGATACCGATCTGCTCGGCGCGGTTGATCGGCTGGCCGTTGATCGTGGCCTCGCCGGTGCCGCCCTTGAGCAGCACCACGTCGGCGTACACCGGGGTATCACCGGCCACGGCCAGCGCCAGGCAGTTGATGATGTTCGGGCAACCGTTGCGGGTGTAGTAGTCGTAGGCGATGGAGGCCGGGCCGTAGATCTGCCCCTGCAGGTTGCCGGTGATCGACAGGATGTCGCCGGAGAGATCGCCCTGCGCCTTGCCGAAGCCGACCCGCGCGCCTACCAATTGGCGTACGCCGTTGTTGGTCTGGAAGGCGAACTCGACGTAAGGGTCGCGGATCTGGAACGGCACCACCTTGGCATCCGGGGAGTTGGCGTTGTCCACCCGACCCAGGGCGAAGTTGTTGATCAGGATGTCCGCCGGCTGGCCGGAGACGGTGGTCGAGCCGGTGCGGCTGTAGTTGCCCAGGCTCAACTGGTCGATGTTGGTCAGCAGGCTGACGTCAGCGCCGAAGTTGAGCCGGGTGTACTGGTAGTTCTGGTAGGTGGAAGCGTCGACGGTGAGCATCGCGCCCTGGCCGGAGATGGCGGACAGCTCTTCATCGTCCATCGACTGCATGCGCGCCTGGGCGGAAAAGGCCAGCAGGCCGCCGCAGAGCAAGACTAGGGCACGCATGAGCGGACCGGAGGACTGACGCATGGCACTCTCCTTTCCTGGCTCCCTGTTCGCGGGCGCCTGTTGTTATTCGTCGGGCGTATCGAGCCAGTAAACAGGTCGAGACTCGGCGCCGTGATGCCACTATAGGAATTCACCCGCCACGGCGGGCCGACCCATAGTCGAGTAAATCGCTCCGAACGATAGACGAGGAAAGGAAAGTCCGGGCCAGGTTGTTACCCATCGTCACACCGGGGTGACAGCTTCGGGCAATCGGCAGCTCACTGGTGGCGGAACAGGCCGATCAGGTGCTCGGCGATCGCGCCCTTGATGGCGTCGAGGTTCAGTCGCGAATGGGCCTGCAGCTTGGCGATGTTCAGGCGATGCAGGTGCAGCGAGGGCATGCGCGCCTCGTACTCGCGCAGGTCGCCCTTCACCAGTACCGGCAGGAAGATATCCCCCCGCATGCGGTAACGGTTGATCAGCAGCTTCAAACCATCCTGGAAGGGCAGCTCGCGCGAGGCCACCAGCCGGTGCTCGCCGGGAATTTTCAGGTACAGGCCGCTGTAGCCCATGGTCTCGCCAGGCAGGATATGGATGCCGGTGGGCTCCACCGCATCGCCGGGGATATCGTGGAAGGTGTCGAACCAGGCCTGTTCGTCCGGGAGGATGGTGATGCCGCCTTCCTGGCTCTCCGGGATCACGAAGCTGTAGTTGCTGTAGAGCTTCTCGACATACGACGAGTAGATGCACAAGCGATTCTCGAAGCGCTGCAGGAAGGCGATGGCTTCGTTGCGATCGGTGATCGCATCCAGGTCCCAGTCGAGATCGTTCTGGCGTTCCAGTTCGGCCCAACGGGCTTTGGCGAGTGCGGCGTCGTAAGTCATCTGCGTAAATCAGACTCTGATATCTAGGTCTCTGGTAAGGACGTTGGCAAAAAACTTGCCAGAAAATTCAGCCATTTAGGCCCCATTTTCCGTGAGATACGTCACACGGGCGCTGATGGTGCAGTCGCAAACTGACGCGTTTCGTCACCCTGTCGGCCAGGGGTAGGCCTTTGCAGTACAATCGCTCCCTTTGTTCATTCCGGGCCCAACCAAGCCGATGATCGACCCACGACGCGTACTACGCGCCCTCGCCGAACACTGGGTGCTGCTCGAACCGCTGTGCGAGCGCTTCGACGCCGGCACCCTGAGCCTGGTGGAGCTGCGCATCCAGCTCACCAGCCAGTTGCCCGACAGCACCCCGGTGGACATCACCGCCCTGCTCGACCAGTGGGTCCGCCTGGACATCCTCGTCCCGGTCGCCAAGAGCCCCAACCGCTTCGAGCTGAACGCGCAGATCCACGACTTCCTCGCCTACCTGCGCCAGGAACACCGTCTGGGTCTGTGCCTGGAGATCGAAGCCTACCTGCGCCACCTCGAGCGTCTGGCCGGCTACATCCGCGAAGCTTTCGAAGCACGCGACGGCAACGACCTGGCCCGCCAGCTGCGTCTGCTCGACATGCGCGTGCGCGACGTACTGAAGAAGCTCGCCAACGATGAACAGGCGCTGGTCGCCGTGGCCGAACGCGCCAAGACCCAGGACCGGCAGATTCCGCTGCGCCAGCGCTACGCGGAAGTCCTGGCGACCTGGGACGAGTACGTCGAGCCGATGATCCAGCTGGTCTCCGCCGACGGCGCCTTCGAACAGGGCGTGCATCGCGTGGAGCAGGTACTGCTGCGCCTGCTCAGCGAACAGGCGCGCCTCGGCCAGCTGGTTGACGACGACCAACTGCTGCGCACCCACGCGCGCATCCTGGAAATGCAGACCACTGCCCAGCTCACCCTGCGCCGCGCCCGCGAACTGCTGCTGCCGCTGCGCGAAGAAGCGCGCCGGCACAACGCGATCACCCGTGGCGCCGCGCTGGCGCTGTCGGTCATCCGCCGCAAGGGCATCGACGCCGTGCCGCAGGCTGCCCTGCCGATGTTCACCCGGCCGCAAAGCAACTTCCTCGGCACCGCCTCCCAGGTCGAGAGCTACGTCTTCGCCCTCGCCAGCTTCCAGCCAAAGCCGGCGCACTTCCCCAAGGCCAGCGGCAATCGCAAAAGCGATGGCCCGCAGCGCTCGCCGCGCACTGCCCGGGAAATGCTCGACCGCTGCCAGGCCGCGCTGCCGCTGCCGGACCTGATGAGCTGGCTGCTTGAGCAGGAGCCCGAAGGCGCCACCGACGAGCTGCTCTACTGGTTCTCGCGTCTGTCGCGCGATGCCCGCTTCCAGCGCGACCGCCTCGATCGCCGCCAATACGACACTCTCCAGCACAGCGTCAGCCTGTGCTCCTTCGCCCTGATCGCCGGCCCGACCGCTGGCAAGGACAGCAAGAGCGAATCGCATGCAGATTAATCTCACCGAAATGACCCAGCTCGCGCCGATCTTCCGAGAGCTGTTCAAGGGCTTCCACGTCAGCCGCCGCGACCCGGAGCTGTACAGCCAGCTGTCCAACCAGCAGGACGCCTACCGCGCGCTGTTTCGCAGCCTGGGCTACGAGCTGGTCTGCGATACCCGCGGCTTCTACTACTTCGTGCCCGAACAGGTCGGCGCCCAGGTGAACAAGACCGCCCAGCGCCTGGCGCTGTTCACCTTCATCCTCGTCGAGCACCTGGCCGACCAGGGCCGCGACCCGCTGGCCGTCCTCGACGGCGGCAGCATCGGCCGCGACGAGCTGCCGCCGCTGCTGGAGAAATACCGCGACCTGTTCCTGCAGGCGGAGGTGACCACCCAGGAAGAACTGGAAGAGAAGGTCATGCGCCGCCTCACCCAGCTCGGCTTCGCCGCCGAGGACAACGGCGTGTACCGCTTCCTGCCGCCGATCCACCGCTTCCTCGACGTCTGCCTGTCGGTCCAGCAAGACCGCGACCTGGCTGCCAACCTGCACGCCAGCGAAATGCAGTTCAGTGCGCCGGTGCTGATGGAAGAAGACGACGAGCCGGTGGTGATCCTCGAAAGCTATACCGCCGATGCCGACGAAGAGATCGTTGCCATCAGCGCCCCCGTCGAGGCCGCTGCCGTTGAAGCTGCCGCCGGCGCCGCCATTGAAAATGAGAGCGAAGAAGACGCCCTCGCCCGCGCCATCGCCGAAGAACAAGCCGACATGGAGGCCCAGGCATGACCCAGGAACGCTACGGCATCCGCCGCTTCGCCCTGCTCAATACCGCCGGCTACAGCCTGGGCATTTTCCCGCTGGAGCAGCCGCTGTCGGTGTACGGCGCGAACAACCTCGGCAAGTCGGCATCGATCAACGCGCTGCAGTTCCCGATCCTCGCGCGCATGTCCGACATGAGCTTCGGCAAGTACAGCCTGGAAGCCTCGCGCAAGTTCTACTTCGCCACCGACACCAGCTACATCCTGGTCGAACTGGACCTGCCCAACGGCCGCCATGTTATCGGCGTGGGCGGTCGCGGACCCGGTGGCGGCTTCGGCCACCAGTTCTTCGCCTATCAGGGCGAGCTGGACCTGGAGCACTACCAGAAGAACGGCACCTGCCTGCGCCTGCGCGAGCTGTACGCGAACCTCGAACGCGAGGGCATCAAGTCCTACGAGCTCAAGCCCGACGAGCTGCGCCGCCTGCTGGTTGGCGGCCACACCTCGATCCCGCTGGACCTGACCCTGATCCCGCTGCGCTCCACCAGTGAACAGAGCCTGAAGACCTTCCGCTCGCTGTTCATCAACCTGCTGCACATGCGCGAGATCACCGCGGCCAAGCTCAAGCAGCTGTTCCTCGATGCCTTCGAGCACAGCCTGCGCTCGGGCAGCGTCGACTACATCGCCGCCTGCGAGGAAGCCTTCCGCGACGTGCGCCGCATGGAGGGCGACTACCAGGCCCTGGTCGCCGCCGGCCCACTGGTCGAGGCCCTGGCCAATGGCGTGCAGCAGCGCGAGCTGCTGCGCGGCAAGATGCACCGTCTCTCGCCGCTGCTAGATAACCTGCTGGGCACCTGGGAAGACTATTCCGGCGCGCGCAAGGAAGAGCTGGTCATCCAGTCCGAGCATTACCGCCGCGAGCAGGACGGGCTACAGAACGAGCAGCGCGGCAGCACCGCCGAACTGATGCGCCTGGAGCGCGAGATCAGCGAAGTCCAGCGCTGGATGGGCGAACTGGCCGTACTGAAGAACCGCTTCGCGCTGGTCGAGGACGTCAAGGTGCTGGAGCAGCAGCTGCTCGCCGCCAAGGACGCCCACGACGAACTGGCCGGCGCCCTGGCACACTCCCGGCAGTTCTCCAGCGAAGACTTGGAAGAGCGCATGCGCGACCTGGAGAAGCGCCTCAAAGGCGTCCGCCAGCAGCTCGAGCATGCCGACAACAACAGCTATGCCCGCCTGCGCGAGGAGTTCTCCCAACAGGACGTCGAGCGCCTGATGCGCCTGTTCAACGGAGCACTGTTCAGCCTGCCGCTGGGCGAGAAAGGCGTGGACCTGGACGAGGCCGGCCAGTGGGTCGGCAGCGTCGAGAAGATCCTCGATGCCTTCAAGGGCGAGCGCTTCGAAGTCCCCGGCCTGACCATCGACCTCTCCACCATCGAGCCGCCGGCCCTGCAGGCCCTGGCCGACCGCGCCGCCCTGCGCGACCAGAAGGAGCGCCTGGAGAAGGAGCTCAAGCAGCTCAAGACCCAGCAGGCCGTGGCCGCCGACCGCAACGCCAGCAAGGCGCAGGCGGACAAGCTGTACCAGGACGTGCTCGACGCGCAGAAGGCGCTGGAAGACTTCCGCCGCAGCCAGACCCTGAGCGCTGAAGAGCCGGGCAAGCTGGAGCAGCTCGCCCAGCTGGAAGCCACCCAGGACGAACTCAAGCGCTCCGCCGACGCCTTCACCGAACGCGTCCAGCAGCTCTCCGCCAAGCTGCAGTTGATCGGCCGCCAGCTGGCCGACATGGAAGCCAAGCAACGCACCCTCGACGACGCCCTGCGCCGTCGCCAACTGCTGCCGGCGAACCTGCCCTTCGGCATCCCGTTCATGGATCCGGTCGACGACTCCATGGACAACCTGTTGCCGCTGCTCAACGACTACCAGGACACCTGGCAATCGCTGCAGCGCGTGGACGGCCAGATCGAGGCGCTGTATGCCCAGGTGCGCCTGAAGGGCGTGGCCAAGTTCGACAGCGAGGATGACCCGGAGCGTCGCCTGCAACTGCTGATCAACGCCTATGCGCACCGCACTGACGAAGCCATGACCCTGGCCAAGGCGCGCCGTGCAGCCGTCACCGACATCGCCCGTACCCTGCGCAACATCCGCAGCGACTACGACAACCTGGAACACCAGTTGGCGCTGTTCAACCGCGAGATCAACAAGCGCCAGGTGTCGAACCTGCAGAGCTTCCGCATCGTGCTGGCGCCGAACAAAGACGCGCTCAAGCACATCGACCAGATCATCCACAGCGCCGGCCAGTACGAAGAAGGCGAGAACCTCTCGGTCTTCGACCTGACCCAGAGCGCCGAGCAGGATGCCAGGAACGAGGAAGCCAAGGACTACCTGTCGCGCCTGGTGGCAGCGAACAACAACCAGCTCGGCCTCAAAGACCTGTTCGAGCTGGCGTTCGAGATCACCAAGATGGGCGGCCAGCCGATCATGCACACCGACATCGACGGCGCGGCATCCAACGGCACCACCATGACCATCAAGGCGCTGACCAACATGTACCTGTTGCTGCACCTGATGGACCGCGAGCAGGCCGGCCGCATCCGTCTGCCCTACTACCTCGACGAGGCGGCGGACATCGACGAACGCAACCAGTCGGCGCTACTGGAAACCAGCCTTCAGCTGGGCTTCGTGCCCATCCTGGCGAGCGTGAAGCCGCAGGTCTCGGCCCAGGTGGCCATCGACCTGGAAGGCGGTAGCGGCCCCAACGGCATCTACATCGACGAGGCGGACTGGAAGTACATCCGCCGCCGAGATACCGAGAAGGCAGCGCATAACGACGTGGAGGCCAGCGCCGAACCGGCGTGATGCTTCTTCAGCGTTGAAAAAAGCCCCGCATTGCGGGGCTTTTTCTTTGCGCTTTTCGTAGGAGCGAGCTTGATCGCGAATCGGAAGAGGAGGGTCGCGAGCAAGCCCGCTCCTACAGGTGGCACATCGCGGAGTTGAGCAATGAAAAAGGGCCGCAATCGCGGCCCTTTTCCTGTTCGGCTGAAACTCAGTTCGCCTTGCCCAGCGGGATCTTCGGCGCCCAGTCCAGCCACTCGTCATTCGCCTCGTCGAACAGCGCGAAGGTCTGCCCCGGTTTGGCCGGCGAGCCCATCTCGGCATTGTTCGGGGTGGCGAAGGCTACGCCGCCAGCGAGGATGGTCTCCATCGACTCGGTGCGCACCTTCACGCCCTTGAACAGCCCGGCATCCACGCCGACACCGCTGGTGTTCCAGAAGCGGCTGCCCGTCCGCACCAATGCCGCGTAACGCGGTTCGATGAGGACGTGGATCAGCACGCGGTCGGCTGTTTCACCCAGCTCGAAAGACGTCACCTTGCCGACCTGTACCTCACGGTAGGTCACCGGGACGCCAGTCTTCAGCGAACCACGACGAGCCGCACTCAGCGTCAGGCGCAGGCCATCGGCATCCAGCAGGCGATTCGGTTCGCCCCCCAGCAGGCTGAAGCTGGTCTGCTCCTGGCTGGGCTTGGACGCGGGCAGCACCTCAATGTACTGACCGCTGACGATGGTGCCGAGATTGCTGACACCGGACAGACCGACCTGCGGCCCTACCACCCAGAAGCGGCTCCCCTGGCGAGCGATACGATCCGCCCCGCGGGTCAGACGCGCTTTCAACTGCACGCTCTGCAGGTCCTTGCTCAGCTCCACCTGCTCCACGCGGCCTACTTCCAGGCCCTTGTAACGCAGGACGGTACCTTCCTTCAGACCGTCGGCGGTATCGGCACGCAGCTCGATCATCTGGCCCTTCAGGTGAGCATCGTCTTCGCTGTCGAACAGGGCGAAGCGACGCACCTTGGTGATCGGCGCCGCCTTGGGATCGGGCGTATCAAAGGCAATACCGCCGGCGAGCAGGGTCTGCAGCGACTCGCTCTTGAGCTTGATGCCATCCAGGCCGCCACTGATGGTGACGCCGCTGATATTCCAGAAGCGCGACGAAGTATTCACCAGCTTGGCGTACTCCGGCTCGATGTGGACGCCGATGACCAGACGCGACGGGTCACGGCGGGAGAGCTGGTAGCTCTGCACGCTACCGACCTTCATCTGGCGGTAGAGGATAGGTGTACCGACCTCCAGCGAACCCAGTTGGTCCGTGGTCAGCACCAGGTGCAGGCCCGGTGAGTCGAGATTCAGCGGTGGCGCCTTGGGCCGGATGACGAAATCACGGGTCGGTTCCCCGTCGCTGGCAAAGCGCACATTGAGGTAGTTGCCCTTCACCAGGGCCTCGAGGCCGGTGATGCCGGCCAGCGAGATGCTCGGCTTGACCATCCAGAACTCGGTCTTGCTGTTGAGGAACTCTTCGGTGCGCGGATCCATGGACAGGGTGGCGGTGGCGCCGTTGAAGTCCTTGTCCATGTCGATGCTCTTGACCGTACCGACCTCAACGCCGTTGTACATCACCGGTGTACTGCCGGGAGTCAGGCCGCTGACGTCACTGACCTTCACCTTGACGCTGAGCCCTGCTTGTGCGGCATCGTAATCCTCGTACAGGCGGAAGGGCTTGGTCGGGTCAGTGGGCGGGCTGTCGGCATAGTTCTCCGGCGTGGCGAAGGCGATACCGCCGGCGGCGATACTTGCCAGAGACTCAGTGCGCAGCTTCAAACCGCTCAGGCTGCCGGAAAGGGTGATGCCACTGGCATTCCAGAAACGCGTGTGTTTACGCACCAGGTTCGCGTAGGCCGGCTCGATGTGGACTTTCACCTCGATGGTCTTCTGGTCTTCCGCCAGCCGGTAGCTCTTCACCTGGCCGACCTGGATCTGCCGATAATAGATCGGACTGCCCTGCTCCAGCGAGCCCAGGCGATCAGCCTTCAGCGTCAGGTGCAGCCCGGGCAGGCTGTCGGAGAGCGGCGGCGGTTCCTTCAGGGCGACGAACTCCTTCTGCTGCTCGCCCTTCACCGGGTCGATCGCGATGTAGTTGCCCGAAACCAGCGTCTCCAGGCCGGTGACGCCGGCGATGGAAACCCGCGGCTTGACCAGCCAGAAGCGCGTGCTCTTGCTCAGGTACTCGGCGGCCTCCTTGCGCATCTCCACCATGGCGATCACGCCCAGGGTCGGCTTGTTCACATGCAGGTCGACAACCTTGCCGACGCCGATCCCCTTGAAGATCACCTCGGTCTTGTTGGCCTGGATACCCTCGCCGCTTTCGAACTGGATCTGGATCATGATCCCCGCCTGGTCGTAGGCACGCCATGCCAGCCAGGCCCCGATCGCCAGGGCAATCAGCGGAAGGATCCAGATAGCCGACCAGTTGGTGGTCTTGCGCATCTTGGGTGTTGGGAGGTCACTCATCGTTTTCTTCCGCGTCCGTGTTATCCCAGATCAGCCGGGGATCGAAAGTCACTGCAGCCAGCATGGTGAGCACCACCACGCTGGCAAAGGCGGCCGCACCGAGGTTCGCCTCGATACTGGCCAGATTACCGAAGTTCACCAGCGTCACCAGGATCGCGATGACGAAGATGTCGAGCATCGACCAGCGACCGATCCATTCGATGAAGCGGTACATCACATTCCGTTGCAGGGCGGAAAGCGGCTGTCGCCGCTGCACCGAATACAGTAGCAGCGCAATGCCAACGAGCTTGAAGGTGGGCACCAGGATACTGGCGACGAAAACCACCGCAGCGATGGGTATCATGTCCGCATTGATAAGCTCGACCACGCCTTCCATGATCGTCGCAGGCATCCCATTACCGAGGAAGTTCACTGTCATGATCGGCAGCAGGTTCGCGGGGATGTAGAGGATCGCCGCCGTAATCAGCAGCGCCCAGGTCCGGATGATGCTGTTGGGCGTACGCTCATGCACCACGGCACCACAGCGGCTGCAGTGAGTCTCGTCATCTTCCTCGCGGCGGTTGAGTTGGTGGCATTCGCCACACACCACGATCCCCGCATCAATGGCTCGCATCGTCGAACTCCCCGCACAGCTCGCCCCATACCTGGTGGTGAGACATCGTGACTTCGAGCCAGACCTGCGTGAGCAGCAAGCCCACGAAGCAGGCCAGGCCAACGCTGACATGCAGCTCCGCCATCCCTATCAGCTTGACGATCGAGACGAGGATGCCCATCAGGTATACCTCGAGCATCCCCCACTCCCGCAGATGCTGGTAGCCGCGCAGCAGCAACATGCCGTGCTCGCGTAGCGCCTTGTAGCGAATGGAGACCAGCACGAACAACTGACAGAGCAGCTTCAGCAGTGGAATCACCATGCTGCACAGAAATACCAGGAAGGCGACGCCGGCCATGTTCGAGTGATACAGGCCTACGACGCCGCTCCACACGGTATCCATGCTGGTCTGGCCCAGGATGGTGATATGCATGATCGGCAGAAAGTTCGCCGGTATGTACAGAAACAGCGCCGTCAGTACCAACGCCAGGGCACGGCGGACCATGTGGGGACGGTGGATTTCCAGTTCGTATCCGCAACGCGGACAGACTGACCGGTGCCCGAGCGGAACGGGCTCGCGACGCATCAGGAGGTCGCACTCGTGGCAAGCCATCAGCTCTTCCAGAGGCAGGTCCTGCAAGGCTTGTCCTTCGATGTCGGGCATGTAGGAACTCAGGGAAATTTGAAAGCTATTGTAGACGACGCAACCGTATCTCCGGTGCCCGTAGCATGCCTCGAAATTTCTGGAAAACCCGGCAGGGACGCAGCTCTTCGCGATTCATTGGGAGCGAGTCGTACCCGCAGCGGCGTTGCCGCTGCCGAGCTTTTCGCGCGCAAAAGCAAAACCCCCGGCCAGCGATGCTGACCAGGGGCTTTGGGATAGGAGCTTGACGATGACCTACTCTCACATGGAGAAACTCCACACTACCATCGGCGATGCGTCGTTTCACTACTGAGTTCGGGATGGGATCAGGTGGTTCCAACGCTCTATGGTCGTCAAGCAATTCTTTATGGACGCTCGTGGCAAGTGCACACGTTCATCCAGATTCGGGTATGTGACAGGTATTTGCGGTTCACACGAACTTTCGGTTCGTTACGTCTTCACCGTACAACACGCAAATTGTTTGGGTGTTATATGGTCAAGCCTCACGGGCAATTAGTATCGGTTAGCTCAACGCCTCACAGCGCTTACACACCCGACCTATCAACGTCGTAGTCTTCGACGGCCCTTTAGGGGAATCAAGTTCCCAGTGAGATCTCATCTTGAGGCTAGTTTCCCGCTTAGATGCTTTCAGCGGTTATCTATTCCGAACATAGCTACCCGGCAATGCCACTGGCGTGACAACCGGAACACCAGAGGTTCGTCCACTCCGGTCCTCTCGTACTAGGAGCAGCCCCTCTCAAATCTCAAACGTCCACGGCAGATAGGGACCGAACTGTCTCACGACGTTCTAAACCCAGCTCGCGTACCACTTTAAATGGCGAACAGCCATACCCTTGGGACCGGCTTCAGCCCCAGGATGTGATGAGCCGACATCGAGGTGCCAAACACCGCCGTCGATATGAACTCTTGGGCGGTATCAGCCTGTTATCCCCGGAGTACCTTTTATCCGTTGAGCGATGGCCCTTCCATACAGAACCACCGGATCACTAAGACCTACTTTCGTACCTGCTCGACGTGTCTGT